>CAWFDP010000001.1:0-3119497 GCA_963814635.1 uncultured Acidobacteriota bacterium
CAATTGGTTTCCGGCGAGCACCTATATTTTGCACATTGACCGTAACGCAATAATTCTACGTCCGACATCTTTCGGATGCTCTCGCGGATCGAGTCCCGCGAGTCTGGTTGGATTTTCCATTAACCCGATTATAGCGCCGTCTTCCGAAGACAACTTCGCGGCTAGTTAGCGCTCCCTGCTGCTCGCCGTTCAGGATGGATTTGTTCCTTCAGAATTTCGATGAGTTGCGTTGCCGTTAAATCTGCCGAAGTACGTATCGGCTCGAAGACAGCATACATTCGCCTGTACCTATCCATCGAGGGAAGATGTGAGTCAAAATCACGTCCTTTGAATAACGAGAAGCTGTCGAATTCATCCACATAACATCTGGCAACGCCAATGTATGTGGATTCACCGTTGCCGTCGAAACCTCTGAATTGAACGTGCTCCCCGAATGGCTCGGCTTCAGTTTTTATGCGAGCCTTGTCCTCGGCAGAAAGGTTTTTGTACGACGTTTCGATGAACCTCCACATGTCCAAAATATCGGCCGTTTCCTTTACAATTTCGGGCGGGGCCTCGTAGCCGTGGAATACACCTGTGAATTTTCTTTCCAATGCCCATAGGTTTCCGTCGTAAATCGCCGACTTCACAAGTTTTGTATCAACACCGTTTTGGATTTTTAGGTGTTCGTGGACTTCACTCAACATTAGCAGAATCAGCCGCTCGCCATCGCTTAACTTCATAGGGTACTCCTCTTGCGAGATTCTATCACGCCCGTGGCGCCTGGATGCTGTTCGCGCTGATTCCGCTGTCGATAATAATCTCAACCGGTGAAGCGCCCGAAAGTCCAACCGATTAGTTCGCCAACCTTGTTCGAGATCGGCAAGCTCGAACAAGCTGCCGATCTCATGGCGAGTTTAAAGACCGCACGGCCATATTCGGAACTGTTGAAAAGCAAATAAAGCTGTTGAAGAGGTAAGAATGGAACCACGAAAAATCATTGACTATGGTACGTACTGGGTCTTCATCGAAGATGAAAGCATGTCCAGACATTTGAAGCTCCGTATTGGTGAAGGCACGCGTTCATTTTCAGCGATTCTGACGACACCAGACGCGCGAAAGCTTGCTTACGCATTGCTGCTTGAAGCGGACACCCTGGACAGTCGCGACAATACCTAAAGACGCCGCCTCGTCGGCTGGAGCGGTTTCTGATTTTCTTTCGAAATTTCCTTTCCAAGTTGTGGGCTCTCGGCAAAACGACGATTTAGAATGCGCCGTGTGTCTCGAATACGGCCCCATCGTTATTATCGAAATTCAAGACTGCACGTATGACCTCTGCACCCGTTGTGCAGCGACGGCTGGAATCGTCTGGTAGGGACGATTGCGAACCGTCTGGGAGTGCCGACACTCCATCGGCTCGATGAACGAAGCCGAACCGAATGTTTTCATTGTGCAGGACCGTTGCCCGTTGCCCGTTGCCCGTTGCGCACTGTTCGATCCGACTTTCGGCTCCTCCACTCTGCTCTCACCTCTTCCAACTGCCGCTGAAACCGCTGAAACGGTCCTCGGCGAGTCTGCAGCCACTGAGAAGGCCAAATGATTCCTCTTTTTGCACAAAAGAATCTCTCGATTGTCCTTGACACCCCCACTCGATAAGAACAAGCTCATCTTGTTGTTTCGCCGTTTGAGGCGAGACTCCCGCTTCGCAGTTCAAACGCAGTTTCTATAAAGGCCAAGCTCCGCATCAGGCGCTTAGAGGGCAGAACCCCCTCGGTTCCTTTTTGTTCCCTCTCGTGGAGCCCGACTTCCTGTCCGACGTACAGGTTCAACACACCCAAGACGCCAGCGGTCACAAGCCACACCACTCAAGCCCGACTCGCTTCGCGCGAGTAGGAATCCGCATTTTCTAAAAAGGGAGATTTACTATGTCTGACGCAAACAAAACATTGGTCCGCCGTTTATTCGATGAAGTTTGGAACAAAGGTCATCAACAGGTAGCCGATGAGCTCTTCGCACAGAACTACAATCATCACGACTCTTCCACGCCTGATCTTGGGCGCGGTCCAGACAGTGAGAAGAAGCGTGTGACTCTCTATCGCAATGCTTTCCCCGACATCCGTTTCACCGTCGAGGATCTCATTGCCGAAGGCGAATCCGTCACCGCCCGCTGGTCTTGCCACGGCACCCATAAGGGCGAACTCAACGGAATCGCTCCGACCGGTCGCCAATTCACCATTTCCGGAATCAGCGTTGCCCGCTTTACCAACGGCAAGATGATTGAAGGCTATGTCAACTGGGATGCGCTCGGCATGATGCAGCAACTCGGCGTCGTCCCCGAACTCGCCAAGTCCAAAGCCGTCGCCGCTGTGAGATAACCGACTCCATTCAGTCAAAAACCGGAAGGCCCGATTTGGGAAATCGGGCCTTCTGTTCTTCTTTCTTCTCTTCATGCACTCCTGAAACATCGGCCCACGCTCCTCGGATTTCACGGCCCGTCTTCGTGTTAAAATCGGGTCTCCTCCCTCGTTACACCGACTCCGAGTGCGTTCACATCGATGTAACTCCAGCCATGCTAGATTTAAGCGCTCATGGACCCCGGACCAGAAGTGACTGTTGAGGTAAGACTGACGCCGAATGATGTTTACACTCCATTTCGGTGGCAGCGGGACAATGTCATCCGCTGGGTAGTTGCGGCATTGCTCTGCCGGATTTTTCGCGTTTTGTAGGGTCCTTCCGCCGACACTCTTCGGTCCTTTCACTTCCAAGATCAGAGAAAGATCGCGGTGTTGGGCTTGAATGCTGTGCAAACGCTGGCGGATGGTGGCCTGCTATCGACTTTGGCGCGTATTTCGCCGAAGTCCAGGTTAGCGCGATCAAAGCCCTAAACTACCCCTGAGTTCGATAGCGTAGTCCGGAAGTTCGGTTGGCGGCACGAGAGTCAAATTCTTGGGCTCGTAGTACTTTGACCACCTATTGCCGCCATCCCACCAGTACACCTGAAGTGACGCAATTTCTGTAGGATGAATTTCCCACACAACCCCAACTGGGGATTCCGATGAAGCCGATCGGCATTCCGAACTGATCGCGATCACTGTTCCGGGGTGGATCCGATCAGTGGTCGGAGCGAAGCGACGCTGGCAGATGGATTTTCCAGAAAGTGATCGGGATCGTCAAGCTTGTTGTTGTTGAAGCTGTGGGAAAGTGGGAATCGCGAAGCGATTTCCAAGGGCGTTGTTTGCCCGTCTTTTCCACAGCTTTTGGCCCGCCGATCGGTGTTCACTTTTCTCCTTTCTCGCCGCGTTGCTTGCGCATTGATTCGCCGCGCATCTCGATGCGATGAGCGTTGTGCACCAACCGGTCGAGGATGCTGTCGGCCAGCGTGGGATCTCCGATCTGCTCATGCCAGCGGGACACCGGCAGTTGCGAGGTCAGAATCATTGAGCGCGTCTGATAGCGATCTTCGGCGATCTCCCAGAAGTCTCTGCGTTCCGGTTCCGACATCGGAGCCATCGCCCAGTCATCGATCACCAGAACATCGATGCGGTTGAGACGCTTCAGCAGTTGTCGAAGACTCCCGTCCGCCCGTGCCAGGTTCAGATCCCGGAACAGCGCCGCAGTTCGCGTGTAGTAGACCGCGTAGCCATCCCGGCAGGCTTTCTGTGCCAGTGCCGAAGCGACATAGCTTTTGCCCACTCCCGTTGGACCGAGAATGAAAATGTGTTCGTGGTTTTTCACCCAGGCAGAGTCCTGGGCCAGCGCACGGATCACACTCTTGCTGAGTCCTCGTTCGGCACGGTAGTCGATATTTTCCACACAAGCGGCTCCCTTCAGACGGGAGGCGCGAACGCGCCGCGCCAGAGCCTGGTTCTGTCGCCAGTTCCACTGCTGATCGACCAGCAGTGCCAAGCGATCCAGAAAGCTCAGTTCTCGCGCGGCCTCGTCTTGTTCCTGTCGCTCCAGGGCTTCGAGCAACCCTTGCAGCTTGAGAGCGTGGAGTTTTTCCATCATCGGTTGTTGCAGCATGGTTTTCTCTCCTCCTTACTCGAAATACTCAGCGCCACGAATGTTGTCGTGCGCTGGTGGAGGAGGAAGTGAAGGCGCTGCGCTGAGTGGTTGTTGGTCCAGGGAGTTTTTCAGAATCGATTTCACGCTCTGGTAGCGGCACGCTCCGGTCAGCAGTGCGCGATCGGCAGCCGCTTCCATCCTGGCCGCCGAATACTCTTCGGCGAGTCGAATGATGCCCAGACACGATCGATAACCCATCTCCGGATGCGGCTTTTCTGCCAGGATCCTCTCGAATAGTTGCGCGGTGTTCGGTCCGATCTGCTCGGCCCAGTGCACCATGCGCGAAGGTGTCCACTCCAGATGCGCTTGATGGCTTTTCGGCCGATGCTCTTTCTCGGTGAGCACCTGACCTCGTCCACGACCGCGGAGATGCGAAGCCACACGTTGTCCCCGGTGAAAGATCTCCACAGTGGTCGGTGTGGCTCGCACTTCCATCAACTCCTGCACCAACGTGTAGGGCACGCTGTAGAAGTTGGCGTCGAAGGCGATGTGGTAATCGATGTTCACGCGTGCGCGGGACCACTGGCTCATGTCGAACCGTTCGGCCGGCAACGAGCGCAGCGCACTTCGTTCGAGGGATGCAAACACACTGGAGCGCGATCCATCGCGCTTCCGGAACGGTCGCTGGTTCAACCGTTCGAGCAGTTCCCGAATCGCGCGGTTCACCTCTTCCAGCCGGAAGAACTTGTGATGACGTAGGGCGGCAATAATCCAGCGCTCAACGATCTGCACACCGACTTCCACCTTGGCCTTGTCGCGTGGTCGATAGGGACGTGCCGGCACCACGCCCACGCCGTAGTGCATCGCGAACTCTTGGTAGGTGGGGTTGAGATCCGGATCGTAGCGGCACGCACGACTCACTCCGGTACGAGGGTTATCTGGAACCAGTAGCCTCGGCACTCCTCCGAAATATTCAAAGGAGTGCATGTGTGCACTGAGCCAGGCGGTCAGTTGCTGATCTCTGGTGGCTTCGGCGTAGGTGTAGGAACTCGCACCGAGCACCATCACGAACAGCGGGGCTTGCCGGATCTCTCCGCTGACTGGATCGTGCACCGGGATCGTGGCTCCGGCCCAGTTGACGAAACCCTTCTCCCCGGGCTGGTGTTCCTGGCGAAGAACCACATCCTGTTTTCTGCGCCACCGCCCGTAGAGCTCGCAGAAACGACTGTAGCCGTATCCTTCCGGATGCACTTGTCGGTATTCTTCCCAAGCCAACTGCAGCGTCAGATGGCGATGCTGTTGTAACTGCGCATGCAAAGCAGGAAAGTCAGGACGGACACGTTCGGGAAACTGCTCGGTGAATCGCTGCTCTCCAAAGAGTGCTTTTTCAACTCGCTCTTGGTCCCAACCTTCGGGCAGCGGCCAAGGGACCTTGGCCACCTCGCTTCTTTTTAGATATTCATGAACGGTGCTCTGGCTGATGGAACAAGCACGGGCAATGGCCCGCTGCCCCAACCCTAGCTCGAAGCGAAGGCGGAGCACTTCTTTGATCTTGCGCATGGACAATCTCCTGGTCGGCACTCGGTCTCCCCGTAAATCAAATGGAGAAACAGCTTGCCTTCTGTGATGTCCAGCGTCACTTCGCCCTGTGGAAAACGTTCCGGGGGATCGCGATCACCCTTCCGGGCATCGCGATCACTCTTCCGACGATCCTGATCAAACTGATCGGGATCACCCCGGAATGAGTGATCGGCATCCCCCGGAATCACTGATCGACATCGCCCGGAATGAGTGATCGGCATGAGCCCGGAACGCTGATCGGCATCGTCCGGAATCCGCACCCAACCTCTTGTGCGGCGCCTTCGGTCAATTTCACGTAATCTCCGCGTTTAAATTCCATGTTTGTTTGCGTGCCCTGACCGCCAATGCTTCGTCATATCTTGGCCCTCGTGATCGTGATTCTGCTTGCCGGGAACGTGCTGTTAGCCTCCAAGCCGAATGAATTGACGTGAACCTTGCATGCGAACTCATTCTCAGTATTTGGCTTCATCTAGTTGCCTCCACTGAGAGAATCTCTGCGCAGTTATTTCGACGGTGCGACTTCGAGTTGGTTGGTCACGTTTTCTTGTCCGGCCACGCTTGCAGCTTTGGCTTCCAAGTTGCCCCTCTCCTCTTCAGACCGCACTAAACCGCGGAGCGTAACTTTGCCGTCCTGAATGAAGATATCGATGTTGCGCCCGTAGGTGGAGAGGCTCCTGTCGTGATGGATCATTTTTCGGATTTGCTGCGTAATCGTGCGGTCCGAGATATTCATCTTCTGCTGATCCGCGGTAGGGCCTATCCGATCTTTGTTTATTGAGGTGTTGTCTGGCGAGGAATGCTGAGCATCTACATGGCGCGGGACCAGTGAGGCCATCAGTGACAAGCCGAGAGCCAGCGAGCCCAAAGGCAGGAGGAATCGCTGTAAGTTGAGAGGATTTCGGTTCACTTCTATCCTTCCTATGGAACTATGGAAATGTTTGACAAGAGCGATTAGCCAGTTGTCGTTGGCATCCGCTTGCATCGGCCCGAAGCGCCGGTGCGCCCATGAAAAGAGGAGCCCCCGTCAACATTGCGGCCGCAAACGCTGTTCTTTCCCAAAGTGATTTCTTCGTAAGATTTTGAATCCCCGTTTCTCCTTGCTCACAATTCGTCGAGACCCGGTTTGAAGCCAAGGTGGGAGAGCGCCGGATTTCCAGCTTTGACCTTACCGGAAGTGCGCTGGCCATACTGTTCAGATTGAGACAGGATGCAGGTCGGAAGGCGCTGGGCAACTTGCGCAACTGGTTGGAACCGGAAAAGCGGCGTTGAGCCGTCGCACGCCAACAGCAAGCCAGTCGAATTTCCACGGCTAACCTGAGTTTATAAAACGAGTGTCATAAAAGTGTCATGGTTTTCGGTTCAGAACCCGGCAGATCAAATCAGAACCAATCAACACGCGGTCCGGGTAAGAGGTTGAAACTGCATATATAATCAGAAATTTTCAACTCCAATCGAAACAGCCCTCTGAATTCCTAAACCGTAGGTCGGGAGTTCGAACCTCCCCAGTCCCATCATTCGACTCTTTGATTTAATTTGAGTTTCACGTTTTCGATTCACGACCGATTCTCGATTCGTTGCAAGGTCATTGCAAGTTAGCTCAATTTCGATTTGATTTTCGAGACGCTGAGCAGCCCAGACCCTGAATCCACGGACTTCCTGTTACCAATCTGGACAATTTCCTCGAAGCGTGTTCGTGGATACCTTCATAGTTTTCGACACTCTCCTGAGATATGCCTCAGAGCCGGGGCTTCACGGGTCATGGGTCTTCACCGGCAGATCGGACGCCCGCTGCCTCGCGATATACCGTCAACTTCCTTGCGCCCGGTACCGCTCAAACAAGCTTCCGTCGGCTCGGCCAGTGTCACCCGAATTCGATGCCCTTTTCGCAGCAGCACGGAGGCGGGATACATCGACAAGCGTATCGTTGCCGCTGCCGTAGGCGCCATCGGCTCGGCATCTTTGGGGAAGACTGGATGTCAGGGTATTCTTCTGAGAGGCGAAGTTCTTTTTATTGAGGTTGATGCGAAAGCGCTCAACCCGCTCAAGACCACAAGGATCCATAACGCAGCGCGAATGGTCGAAAGCTGCGCGACAAACCCGATCAAGGGCGGACCGGCAAGGAAGCCAACATAGCCAGCCGTCGTGACTACGGCGAGGCTTGGACCGGGTGCACTGCCTTCAATGTTCCCTGCGGCGGCAAACGTATTGGGAATAATCGTGGCTAGGCCCGCTCCAGCGCACGCAAATCCCACCAACGCCCAACCGGCACTGCCGAACAACAAGACAAAAACAAGCCCTGCCGCGGCCAAAAGAGCCCCGTAGCATACGAGGTGTCCGCGCCCAAGCTTCCCAGTGAGATAGTCGCCCGTTAGGCGACCTCCAGCCATGGCGCCCGAGAACACCGCATATCCGAGAGCGGCCAGCCCTGGCCCGGTCAGAACCGAAGTACGAAGATAAATCGCGCTCCAATCGGCGATCGCACCTTCAACGAGCATAATCGAAAATGCAAGAAGAGCGAGCGCGCCTAAGGGTACAGACCATGTAATCGTGCCTCCGGATGCCACTTTCTCGGCGTCCTCAGGTGCTGACGGAAGCGCAAGCCACCTGAATGCGAGTATGGACATTGCGGCAAGTGCTATACCGCTGACCCAAAAGTGAATCCCGGCCGGAACCGCGCGTGAAGCAACCAATCCCCCTAACGCAGACCCGGCCATTCCACCCAAGCTGAAGAGGGCGTGGAATGACGACATGACGTGACGCTGGTATCGCTTCTCGAGCATCACGGCGTGAGTATTCATCGCCACATCCATAGAACCACCCATCGCCCCATAGAAAAGAAGAGCGACCGACAGTGCTAGGACCGTATTGGATTCGGCAATAAAGGGCAGTGCGAGGCCAAACCCCAATGTCAACCCAATCACGATTTTCAGACTGCCGAACTTGTTAATGAGCCATCCAGCGGCAGGCATGGCGAGAACGGAACCGATTGCCGCCATCATCAACGACCTGCCCAAAACGGCGGGAGAAAGATGGAGGTGCGCCTGAAAGGCAGGAATCCTCGAAGCCCAGGTTGCGATGACCAGTCCGTGGATCAGAAAGATTAAGGACACGCTCACGCGTGCCTGTTGGAGGCTGCGCTGCTGCATCAATCGGATTCCATCCGATCCGGGGGCCGATGCGCTGAGCTGCACTGTGAACTTGATTGGCGACAGCCCCGAACCGAACGTTTTTTCGAAAGACCTTGTATGGAGCAATATTTGGCAGTATCGTGCATAAATCGCATGATACACGCATATACGGGCATACCCAAGTGTATTCGTGTAAGATGGGCAGGAATGAAACCAGAATCGGAAGCAGGCCAAATCGCCCTAAAGGAAGAGCGCCACCAGTACATCCTGGAGCTGCTTGGCAGTGAGGGCCGAGTCCTCGCAGCGGACCTTAGCAGTCGATACCGGGTCTCTGAAGACACGATTCGTCGAGATCTGCGCGAATTGGCGAGTTCGGGAAAGATTTATCGAGTACACGGCGGCGCCCTGCCTCGCCGCGCCGAGGCCGTTCCTTTCGTGTCTCGCCAACAAATCGACACGGAGAGCAAGATCGGAATTGCTCGAGCGGCGGCTGACATGATCCGCGACGGTCAGGTGGTGCTGATTGATGGAGGTACCACTAATCTAAAAATTGCTTCCTACCTTTCAAGAGAGCGTTCGGCGACGATTGTTACCAACAGCCCACCGCTTGCGCTGGCGTTGGCGGATCATCCAAAGTTGAACTTGCTGATGCTCGGAGGAGATTTTGTTAAAGAGGCGCGGGTCACGACAGGCATCGAGACCATTCGTCGAGTCGAATCCATTCGCGCTGATCTATGTTTTCTCGGAATGTGCAGTTTGCACCCGGAGGTCGGAATAACCGTCGGCGACCGAGAAGAAGCGTACGTGAAGCAAGCGATGATAGGGGCTTCAACGGAAGTGGTTGGCCTGATTTCACTTGGGAAACTGGGGACATCTCTGCCTTACCTGGTCGGTCCTGCTTCCCGCCTGACACGCTTGATCACTGATGCGTCAGACGAAGATGTCCTGACTCCCTACCGTTTCCAAGGCATAAAAGTTACAAGTACGTAAACCGAAGCGGTTCGACACTTCTATGGGTACGCCGTGTCAACATATGGCGGACCGGGACAAGGGTCTACGCTGCAAGATCAAATACTTGATGCGCTAGGTTGCATTCCGTCATCACTCGAGGAAATTTGTCATACTCTCAGCTTCCTGCCCTACCACCAGAGAATGAATATCATAAATTTGGACCTAAGTCTGATTAGTGAAATCAAGTCCCTGCTAGTATCTCCCCCCCCCAATTCAAAGAGTCTGACAGTCTCCGTTGAAGTCAGAAATTCAGAAGATTACTATGGGGCTGTCCTCGACACAGAAATCTTAAACAGAAAGGAATATCGTCGATGGAATTAACTACACAATACAAGCGCGACGAAACGTGGGCACCGACCGAAAAGAAGTTAGCGAGGATCGTTTTTGACAAGGCATTCGAGAGACAGTGCACGGCGATCGCTCAAGAAGCGAGACGAATGCTGGAGACAACGACTGCTCCCTCTGACATCTTTCGAGTTCAAGAATATCTTACGGGCAAAGAGGCATTGTAGATCGACTCTATGACTACAGGTATTCACGGCTTTTGGGGGTTTTCGGGAGACTGCTATCGGATGGATGGTTAAGGGAGGGCGACCTTAACGGTCTCCGACCAGAGAAGATTGCCAAGACTAAACACGCAGCAAGTTTTTTTGCTGAAAATTAGGTTCGATTCCGATCCGATCATTTACGGCCTCGCGCAGTCGTTGCTTGCAGCCCAGGTATTTTTCTGTGGTTTGCACCGAGACATGTCCAAATCGTGGCGTCACCGATACCACGACGTGCTCGCGCTCTTTTTTTCGAGCGCGGCGAATAACATGTCAGCGGCTGCCGAAGACGAAAATACCGGAGATGCCCGATAGCATCTCCGGTATTTCGACGCTCAGCGCGTTCATGGCCTCATCAATACGAGAGTACGCAGCCGCCCGAGCCGCTGTTGAAGGCATTGCTCCAAAGAGACTGAACCGCGAATGTGCCGGTGGTCAGACTGATGTCCGCGGAAGCGCCCTGGCCTGAAGAAATCCAGGCGCACTTGTCGCCGTTCTCCGCGCCGCTGGAGTCTAGCCAGCCGCCGTTGGGGAACTGGTCGGTGATGGTCTCGGCCATTTCGTGGCCGGAGACAATGGTGATGCCGGCCTTGGAGCCGAGTCCGTTGAAGTTGGCGCCGCAGCTCGCGCCTGCGTCGGTGATATACGGCAGATTGGTGTAGGCGACGTTGCCGTAGGTTGAGCTGGTCGAGCTATGGTAGGCACAGTATTGGGTCTTAAATCCGTTGGAGCTGTGTCCCGTGG
The DNA here is from genome assembly GCA_963814635.1 of uncultured Acidobacteriota bacterium. Classification (GTDB taxonomy): domain Bacteria; phylum Acidobacteriota; class Terriglobia; order Acidiferrales; family UBA7541; genus Acidiferrum. The sequence continues at coordinate 10,994 of CAWFDP010000001.1, forward strand.
AGGTGGCGATCACGTATTGCACGCTGGCGTTGCTGGCCGCTGTGGTGTTGTTGAAGTGTGCCGCAGCCCGAACGGCCTCTGCGGCAATCTGCGACTGGCGCGGCTTCGAAGGCGCAGAGCTTGCGTTGTCCGCCCACACTCCGGCATAAATAGCGGTCTGGTTGCCGGCGTGCGCGCCGGAACTGCCGCAGGTGACCGTGCCGCTGGCCACGCCCTGGCAATACTGGGTGACGCTATTCAGCCAGGAACTGCCGCCAGCGCCGCGATAGAAGTTCTCAAGGATGGCTGCTTCGCCGCTGGGATCATTGTTGTTCCACTGCGAGCCCCAAAGAACCAAATAGACCTTGGGAGCCGTTTCAACGCCGATTCCGCCGACCCCGCCGTGGTAAGAAAGGTCATTCGCGGTGCTGGCCTCCTGCACTTGGCCAGGCCGCGCATTCGGGTGGGTCTCGCGGAATCGTTTCATTTCATCGAGGGTAGCGTGGATCATGACCGGAGGTTGGCCCTCTTCAATCACCCGCAACCCGCCAACCGTATCTTCATAAACCATCGGCTGTTGCGGCCGGTTTGGCTCCTGTGCGCGCGACGACGGACTGGATGCCAGAAGCCCGAGAACAGCGACAAAACATATTGGAGCGAACCTGGACCAAATCATATGACTCCTTTTGTGCATGCTAGTTTTTTTTGAGAGCGTCGAGCGCTGCAGCATGTGCCGGCCTGAGGTCAATCAAGCTGCAGGTTCACGTTCTCGGGACACGGCTGGGGACCGACGGAAGTTAACCCTGCCGCTGGAAGTGAGTCAAGCAAAATGATGTGTAGTCCGAAGGAACGAAAGCACTGAGGTAATGCAGGCGGATTGCGGCGAGGATGGACTGGAACTGAGGAGTGGATTCGTCTGGATGATGAGGCGAAAAGTCTGTCAACTCTTGATTTATTAACGCTTACCAGAGAGGTGGATTTCAAGTTCCGATTACCCGACTTCCATGATAGGTCCTTGCAGTAGAGGAGACGCTTGTGAGTTGACCGAGCGCCTCTCTGGTAATCCCTCCAACAATCCAATTCCACTTGCCTGGTAAGTTAGGCCCTTTCAGATGGTGGTAACCGAATGAAGGCCCTGTAGCTCTCGGAGCTCAGCCTTGCTTAGAGCGCGTTTAAGAAAGCAACGAGGTCGGACTCTTCCTGTGGGGTGAGTAGCAGACCGAAACGAGTTTCATAGAAGTGAACGGCGTCCAGGAGTGTTTGCGCCGAGCCATTGTGGAAGTACGGCGCGCGAGCAGAAAGACCGCGAAGGATGGGTCCCTTAATTTTTCCAACGTGGTCAAATTTCCCGTCAACTAACGCCTGCCCGAGATCCGTCGTGGTCTTGCAGTTATCGGTGGGCAAACCGGTTGCCGGATCCTTCTTGCAAACAAAAATCACCGGCAAGTAGCCGATATCGAGGCCGCCCAGATTGCGAAGAACGCTGGTCTGGCTGGGATCGCCGGTGCCGATGTCGAGCGGGGTGGGAAAGGAGTGGTTGCCGATATTGGAAGTATCGTGACAGGTTCCACAAGTACCCGGAAGTGTCTGCAGACCTCCGGAAACGAGCCCCCCGGCAGCGACGTCATCGTTGATTCCTGCGACGCCGGTGATGTTGATCTGTTTGGAATTGAAGATGGCTTGGCCGCGGGCAATGGCGGCGCGAGGGCTGCCATAAGGAAATGATGACCAGGCAGAGAACGTGTCGAAGATAGCAGGAGTGAATTTGCCGTCACCGGGAGTGACCAGACCGCCGGGCTGCTCAAATTGCGGAAGCAGAAAGTGCACGCTGGAATTGGAACTGATGAAGAACGGCTGGTTGACGAGAGCAGATGGACCGCCGGTGGCACCTTGCGCGTCGAGTTTGCCGGCAGTCGCACTCGCGGCCTGGGCCGTATACAAGCCCATTTCGAAGTCCACGATCTGCTTTTGCTCGTCTGGCGTTGGGTGCGTTCCGTCCCCTTCGGCATGTCCTGTAGTTGCATCGACGGACTGGTGTGCCAGGTTGCTCTCCAGAGATGCCGGATAATTTGAAAAAACGATCTTGGTCGTACCAGTTGCCGGCGAGGATTCGCGGCCATCAAACATAACGCTGCTCAAGAATCGCAAGTTGGTGGATGGCAAAGGACGGCGATACATCGAAACGATATTCGTCTCGTTACAGCCGTAGTGATTGGACACACTCATTACCTGGTAGTCGGCGGTGGCCGGCACAGCGAGAGCAATGCGGATCAAGCCGCGGGTACGCAGCAGGCTATAGGCATCGTTGCGGCCAGCCAGAGTTGAAACGTCAATGTTGTGATTGCAATTGGAGCCATCGACGGTGCGGAAGATCGGGTCCAGGCCTTGTGTTGCGGTAAATCTGGCCTGAACGCTGGCGGCCGAGACCGACATACCATCGCTGGGCTGGTGGCAGCTGGCGCAGGAACGGCCGTTGCTGCCGAGACTCTGAAAGAACGGCCCGGTCATGTCGACGCCTTTGCCGTTGACGCTGATGGTTTGCGAGGCGCCGTTAGGATTTGAGAAAAGAGCACCGTTGGGAGTAAAGGAAAACTGCTGGCCGCTTAGGGACGCGATAAAAAGCAGAGTGCCGATACCCAGAAAGAATACGCATGTGAGTCCGAGAGCACGTCGGCTCGTCGAGGTGTGGCGCATGGCAGTGGTGTCCTTTCCGCAAAGACTCCGTAAAGCAGGAGCGGCAGCCACAGAAGGGATTTGATCCCGGGACGAGAATCGAGTTCTGGGCTTCTTACTTAGATAATCGGAAATGGCAGGCAAAACCGGACAGGCCTGAACAAAAAATCTCGCGAAGAGGCTCCGTCACGGCGAGCTGGCGCGCGGATTGGACTCCACAGAGAGGTCAATTGCTTCGCACGGTCCGCGTATTGGGTTGTGAGTCACCGAGAGTTGCGCCGAGAATGCGCAGCGCTCGGCGGAAACATCGCCTGGCGGCCTTCGCGTCACCCCGCGATTGGTAACACAGGGCGAGGTTGTTCAGAGTGACCGCCACGTCAGGGTGGGACGCGCCCGAGCTCAATGCATTTCATCTCCAGCGCCGACCGATAGTTAGGCTTGGCGCGGCGAACTTTCCAGAGTACTTGCAGATCATCCCCAACTCGTTCCACAAATGCAGATGGTCGAGTGTGGGAGAGGCATGTCGGACAGCAATCAGCCTTAGTGCTCTGCGGAGACAACCCTCCGCTTCGCGATATTGGCCTTGCACGGAGTGCCCCGCGGCTCGTTGGTGCAGATCATTGACACCAATACCCGCGTAGCCCCGGTTTTGCGGTCTGGCCATGGCCGGTTTCAAAGATCCACGAAACACTATTTCAACAGCAGGGTTTCGTTATGGTTGGCCGCTAGCCTCGGCATGACGGTCGTCAAACTCTTTCGCACCGGCTTCTTTAGATCAATCTTCTTCTGTGCGGCCAATGCAGTTTTTTCTGCGGTCTTCTTATGTGCCATCGCTGTTCTCCTTCTGGGGTTCGCGCAACAACATGAACGAGGTAGGGCGAACCCACGCTTTCATCTAGATAATCGGAAAGGACCGGCAAAAGACGACAGGATGGAAGAGAATTGACACTCGGGAAGCGCTGTTCGCATTCGGCCATGGCCAGAGGCGCGAGCGTCAACTCGAGAAGTCTTAGCGGAGCGAAGGAGCGTGTTGGTGGAGATGATCTGTGGCAATCCGCGCTCGGGTTGAGGCTTGCTGGCGCTGCTGCTGGTCGTAGGCCGAAGATGTACCGATCTCGGTCCAGTGCTCCCATAATTGGAGGCTCCTTTGATACTGGAGCTTGGCTCCGTCCCAATCGGAGCGCTGTGCGGCGAGGTCGCCCATTCCACGGTAGCAATCCGCCAAGTCGCGCAAAAACATGAGATTGTTCGGATTCTCCTGATAAAGACGGGCAAGAGTCTTCTGCGATTCCTGAAGATCGTTTCCCGCTGCAGTCGCATTGCCCTGTTGTAGCAGGTAGTGTGCCCTTGTGTTAAGAGAGACGCCCAGGAGTTGGCGAGCAGAAATGTTCTCTACGTCACGACCGACCAGGCGCCCGGCGGTGTCAACCGCGGAATTCAATTCAGCCATAGCCTGCTCTTGTTTGCCTAGGCGTTGTAAGACTTTGGCAGAACCGATCCGCGCGAGAGATTGCCAGTTCAGGATGTCGGCGTCGTCGGGATCCGTCTGCAACGCTGCGACACTCGAAGCCAGGGATCGCTCATATAGCTTCTCGGCGCGTTGAGGATCGGTGTCGCGGTAAACCGCGGCAAGCTCTGAAAGAGATTCGCTGAGGTCAAAACGTGCACGCACATTACCTGGGTCAGCAGTCGCCTGCGTCTCGCCCTCATTCACGAGCTGTTGCAGCAAAGCCGAAGCGGCGGCGCGATCGCCAAGGTTGAAGTAATCCGGTTCGCCGCTCACAAGACCCAGCCGCTCGAGTGTGACCGATCGCTCTCGATCCCAGATTGCATTTGTCGGATCCTGCGCCAGCACTTCCTTAAATATCGCGAGACTTATCAGCAAATTTTCGCGCGCTGCGTTCAGATCGCCAGTCCCCCACAAGATGTCTGCCTTTTCCCGAGTGAGGATAGCGACGAAAAACCTGGGTTCGGGGCCCGGATCAGCGTGTGACCATTCGAGTGAGAGGTCCAAAGCATGCCGGAGAGGCTCGGCAGCACGCACCGGATCGTAGATCTCATCCACGTCGCCCAAGAACCCGTACGCCAGCAGTCGCAACTTATAGTCCGGCTTTCCAGTTAACTTCGGGATGGAATCCGCGATAGTCGTTGCCAGTCGCAGATTTTCCCTACCCTCGGCACGCAGGCCCAACTGCATCACCTGGATTGTGCCAATGTCTGAATAAGTGCTGGCAAGTACCTCCAACGCTTCAGGAGAAGCGCCGACTTTACGGGAAAGGGTGACGGCTTTGCGGTAGCTCTGCAGCGCGGCCTCCGGGTGTCCAAGATTGGGATATTTTGGATTCCCTTGCACATCTCCAATCTTCTCGTAGGCTGTTGCGAGTTCCAGTAGCAAGCTGGGATCGTTGCCGCCTTCCTTCGCCAGGTTGTCGAGATAGTCGAGGGAAGTTTTCACCAGCAACTCGCGAGCTTTGGTGGATCCGCTAAGATTTTCGATTTCTGGATTCAGATCGAAAAGCACGGTGTGCGCGAGTTTTCGCACCTGTTGAAAGCGAGCTTCGGCGCGGCGGGCTTCGCGATTCACCGCAACGATTGCGGTCGCCGTCGCAATAACCGCTAAACCTGCAAGCGCAATACCCAGCTTGTTCCGACGCGCAAATTTAGTAAAACGATATGCGAACGTGTCCGGCCGTGCACCGATGGGCAGGAGATTGAGAAAGCGCTGCAGATCGTCAGCCGCCGCGGTAACAGTCAAGTAGCGTTCTGCAGGATTTTTTTTCAGCATCTTGCCAAGAATCGTATCCAGGTCTCCCCGTAATTGACGTCTAAGCTTTTCAGGTGTGGTGCCACGCGGGTCGGCGACAGCCTTAGAGTCACCGGACAGAATTGCGTCGGAAGGACGAGCGGAATCGGTGTCCACGACGGCTTTGACCAAATCCGCGGGTGAGAGAACGCCCGGACCAGAGGGATGCTGTCCGGTAAGAAGGATGTAGAGCAGCACGCCGAGCGCATAGACGTCAGTGGCGGTGGTGATCGCGCCGCCGGTGATTTGCTCAGGAGCAGCGAACTGCGGGGTCAGGGCGCCGGCACCTTCTTTGGTCAACTGAGTTACCACAACAGTGTCGCTTTTCTCCACGAGCAGTTTGGCGATGCCAAAATCCAGCAGTTTGACCTGTCCTTGTTGGCTGACCAAAACGTTCGAAGGCTTGATGTCGCGGTGCACGACCAGATTGGCGTGCGCACGAGCTACCGCGCCCAGCACATCCAAGAACAGGCGAATTCGGTCTTCAATGGAAAGTTTATGCTGGTCGCAGTGTTCAGGGATGGGCTGGCCTTGCACATACTCGAGAACGAGATACGGCTGGCCCGTGGAAGTAACGCCAGCATCGAGAAGCTCAGCGATGTTCGGGTGGGCGAGCTGAGACAAAATTCGCCCTTCACGTTTGAATCGCGCGGCGCCGCCGCTGGATGCCACGGCAAAGCGCAACAGCTTGACGGCTACGCGCTTCTCGAAGCGGCCGTCGCTGCGCTCCGCGAGCCAAACATCTCCCATGCCGCCTTGCCCGATGAGGTTCAACAGCGTGTACGCGCCGACGGTCTGGCCGGCCAGCGAAGACGCGGCAAGCGGATGGTCAGGCAAGTGTTCGAGAAAATGTTCTTCCGCCAGGGCTCGGTGATCGGCGAGAAACTGTTGCAGAAGGTCGCTCATTTCCGGATGCTGCAGGCGGAAGGAGTCCAGCCATGATGAGCGTTCCGATTCCGGCAGAGCGAGGACGTCATCCAGGTATCGGCTGACTTCCCGCCATTGTTCCGGCTTCAAGGTTGACACGGGGGCGTCTAAACCTCCAGATCCGCACGGATCTTGCGATGCAAATAGATTCGGGCCTTTTCCCAAGAGCGCTGGACAGTGCGTTCTGAAATTCCCTTCATGGCGGCAATTTCGGTGAAAGTAAAACCGCAAAAGAATTTCAGATCTACGATTTGCGCAAGCGGCGGTTCAACCTGTGCGAGCTCGTCGAGAGCGTCGCTGATGCGTGTCAGTTCGCGATCGTTGATCGGCTGCTCCAGCTCAGTGGGGGCCGAGGTAATTTCAAACTGACCACCACGCTTTTGCGCCTGGCGATTGCGGACGTGGTCAATAATCAGGCCGCGCATGACGCGAGCGGCGTAGCCCATGAATCTGGCGCGATCCGGAAAGGATGCACCTTCGCGCGGCGCGATTTCAATATAAGCCTGATGCAAAAGGGTTGTCGGGCTAAGGCTAAGAGGAACGCCCTGGCGGCCGAGTTCGCGTGCAGCGAGGTGACGCAACTCGGAGTACAGAGCACTAAAGAGCGCGTCCGCTGCGGAAGTATCTCCGCGCTCGACGGCGTCTATGAGCGATAAAACGCTAGGCTGGTTTTCCACCGCAACATCCTGCTGAGGGCAAAAAAATACTGAGACCGCCCTGAAAGAGTGTCCGATTCTACAGCCAACTGAAGGACTGCCGCTCTTAACTTGTCTGCAACCTACTGCCGCAAATCTCCGCTGTCAAGCGTTCCCAGGGACATCTTCTTCTTAGAGCGGATTCTGCAAACTGGGCGAGTTACCGCTTGCGCTTAATCAGCTGATAACCCGCGTGAGCGCAAGACTGCAAACGCATTTACCGGAGAGTGAAACTGCACTTCCCGTAAGCCAATTCACTGGGCGATGGTTCCAAGTACAAGTATCTCGGCCCTGCTCCGGTTCTGCTGACCTCTCAGTCGGCTGCGGCCTTCGCGGATGTCTCTATCGCCGCCGTTGTGGTCGTGCCGCCAGACTTAGCCGTAATCTCGAGTCCATTCTTGTTCATATCGAATCTTTGCTTCCGGTCCAAGCTCTTGACAAATTCACGTGCCGCCTTGCCGACGGCTCCCGAAAGACTCGATGCATTCACGGTAACCGTGGATTCCACGGTTTCTTCATTCCGATCTCGATAGCGAAATTGCATTTCAAACGTTTTCATCTTATTAGCCTCCCCTTATCTGACCACTAAAATAGAAACCGGTTCGTGCACTCCCATCCCCTTGCGGTGCTTGGAATACGGTGGCTTTTAGGCCCGACGACGTTTTCGACTCGGAGCTTTTTTCCCGGAATGCTTGGTTTTCAGTTCTGCCTTAAGCTTCTCGTTCTCTTTCGTCAGCGCATCACGGGCAGCGGTCATGGTTTCTAGATCGTTTCTCATTTGGCCGTTCTCTTTCTGAAGTTCCGCCACCTGAGCATTCAAATGCTCGTTCTCTTGAAGAGTCTTTGTGTCCTTGCAGGCTGTGAAGGGCAAGCTCAGCATTACTGCCACGGCGAATATCGCCCAATTGTTTTTGCGCGTCATACGTCATCCTTCACTGACAAGAATTTGAATTGAAATCAAAACAGCCGATAGCGGGCGAGGAGGGAAGATGCCGCAGCAGCTTGGCCAGCGTAATGTAGTTTTCTAGCTCGCGCAAGCTAATAAGCCCGGTTCCTCGAAACACAGGATTGCTGAATCGACCAAAAGCATATGTCCGGTGACCCAACTCGGGAGTTAGTCTGTCTGTAATAGGATTGAATAGAATTCGTTAAGGTTTTTTGTCCGAGGAAAGGCGCGCCGCATGAATATCTTCAAGACCTTCACGTTGAAATGGTGGCAGACCGGTCTTTTTAAATTGGGAATGTTAACTTTAGGAATTGCGATTGGAACGTATGGGCATGCTCTTTTCGGCGCTTGCCTCGTGATTCTCGCGATAGTGGCCGCAGTCAGCTTAGCGTACATCTCGTACATCTGGTGGAAGCAATAAATACTCTCGTACGTAAGCGTCGCCCGGACCCGCCAGCTATAGGCGCGACAGATTGATTGTGGTGACCGAACCCCGAATAAACGTGGTCTAGCTAGAGCTTCAACATGGTGCTGTCGCTGCTACCGATGCCTCCGCCCAGCCGCTGACTGTGTCTCCGAACCAGCGCTAGACCCACGAGCAGTCCTACTCCAACCGTACCGAGAAGAAACGGCCGTGCGAGAGGGATAGCAATGAACGCAATGAGCACGAGAACTCCCGAAACAAAAGCGCCGGTACGGCTTCCGGAGACGGTCAAGTCGCTATCGAAAATTCCGAGTGGAATGCGTGTATCGTTTTTCGGTACTCGAATCATGGCACTAGCCTCTTCCGCCGGACTATCTGCCCGGCAATAACTCGGGCTAGGATGTCGAAAACCTTTCAAAAATAATGCTGCGCCGCCGGAAACTCCGCGTCAAGCCCCTTGAGCCGGCCTGTCCTGTAGCGCTTCTTCCGCGCTCATTTTGGGGGGACCAATTTCTTCTGGCTCATTTCAGCAAATATCCCTTCAAAAACTCGACCGTAGCATAAAACTGATAATCCTGATTGACCTTCTTCCGGTATCCGTGGCCCTCATCCTTGCCAATCAGGAACCATACCGGCGTCCCCTCCTTTTTTAATGCGGCGGCAATCTGTTCGCTCTCGCTGACCGGAACCCGCGGATCGTTTTTCCCCGCCACCACCAGCATCGGTTTTTTGATCATGTCCACGTGATTCATAGGCGCAATTCGTTCCAGAAACTCGTGCATCTTCGAATCGCGCTCGTCGCCGTATTCTACCCGCCGCAAATCGCGCCGGTAGGCTTCAGTGTGCTCGAGAAACGTCACCAGGTTCGACATGCCCACAATGTCCACCGAGCATTTGATCCGGTCGCTATAAAAAGTAGCAACCGCCAGCGTCATGTGCCCGCCGTAGCTGCCGCCGGTCACGCCAATCCGGCCCGCATCCAAATCGGCCTGCCCGCCAATCCAGTCGAACAACGCATTGATGTCCTTGTAGGTGTCCTCGCGTTTGAATCCGTTATCCAGCAGTGAAAACGTCTTCCCATAACCTGTCGAGCCGCGAACGTTCGGATAGATCAGCGCGACTCCCAATTCGTTCAAGTAATAGTTGCCGCGGCCCAAAAACACCGGCTGAGATTGTCCCTCCGGCCCGCCGTGAATCACCACCAGCACCGGACGCTTCCCGGGAAACTTCGCCGCGGGCGGCCGGTACAAAAATCCCGAAATCTCTTTCCCGTCGAAACTCTTCCACTTCACCAATTCGGCTTCCGGAAATGTATCGGTCCTTACCGCCGTCTCGCTCTCGGTCCAGCGTTCAACTCTTCCCGTCGTAACATCAACTGAATACACATCGCCCGGCCCGCGTGCGTTTATCACCATAAATCCCAGGTCACGATTATTTTTGTTCCAGCGAACTGCACCGATCACCCCAGAAGGCAATTTCGGCAGTGGCGAATCCGTCTCGCTGCTCGCATTGCGAACATGCAGTACGCTCAACCCGGCCTCGTTGGTCACAAACGCGATTCGCCGTCCGTCATGCGACAGCATCAAGACTTCAACATCCCACTGAATTTGTGTCGTCAGATACTTCAGTTGCCTCGTCGCAAAATCCAAATAAGCCAGCCGGTGAAATTCAGAATCTTTATCGGTCGTAACGTAAATGCCTTTCCCGTCTTTGCCGAACTCGCCGTCACCATAGGAAATCTTTTCCTTGGCATCCCGCGGCGTAAGCGCCGTTTTCTCTCCAGTAGTTGTATCCACCAGCCACAAATACGATTCGTTGATGGACAACTCCTCTTTGAGCAATATCTGTTTGTCGTCCGGCGACCAATCGAGCGGCTCCCACCCGCCGCCCTCCAGCTTCGTCAGTAAATGATCGCCCTTCGGATCCGCCGGATTCATCACCCACAAATCCGTGTCCTTTCCCGTTCTCCGCGTGGACATATACGCCAGCGCGTCGCCCTTCGACGACCACGGCCCCATCAGATTCCGCGCCGTGCCATCCGTCAGCAGAGTCACGTCGCCAGTTTTCAAATCGTAGCGATACAGTTGGTACCATTCGCCGCCGCCAATATCCTTGCTGAACACAATGTAGTCGCCGCCATTCGGATGGAACCGCCCATTGGTCACCGCGTCGGGGTAAAAAGTCAGCTGGTGCCGCTCTCCGCCCGGCATTCTTACCAAATGCAGCTGTGGCGTGTCGCCAAATCGCGTGGCAATCAGCATTTCCCGTTTCACTGGATTCCAGTCCGCCAGACTCGCGCTGCGATAAGCCCCGTAGCGCCCCGCCGTTTCCGCCAGCGAAGCCGGAATCTGCGGAACGCCGTCGGCCACAATACTTTCTGGCGGCATGATCGTCGCCTCTTGCGCCACCACCACCGCAGCGCAGGCCAACGCACTTGCGAACATTCCGGCAAGCAACACTTGCTTTTTCATGATTCCCCCAACCATCTGCAAAGGCTTTTGTAGTGGCACGATATATCGGCGATATATCGTGCCCTCTTTCGCTCCGGCAGCGCCGCCAATCTTCCCACAGACACCACCGCGCGAGAATACTCTATTCTTGCAGCCGCAGCTTTCCTCCGCGGTCCGGCTTATGTAGTGGCCGGTTTTTAGACCGGTTCTTTTCTCTTAGCTTTCCAATTCATTGACTCATGCTTGGTAGCTCTCTTAAATTAGCAACGCAAACTTCCGTGCTCGAAATGAAGCAAATTTTCGCCATTGTGATTTTGGTCGCATCGGCCTTGTGGGCCGTGGCACCGGCCCGCGCTCAGCACGATCACCCCGTCCCCGAAAAACTCGGCAAGGTCAATTTTCCGGTCTCCTGCGTGCGGGCCGTCCAGCCCGCCTTCAACCACGCCGTAGCCCTCCTGCACTCCTTTGCCTACTCTTCCGCCCGCCAGGAGTTTGCCGCCATCGCTCAGCGCGATCCCCAATGTGCCATGGCTCATTGGGGCGTCGCCATCGCCTACTACCATCAGCTCTGGGATCCACCCATCACTTCCGCTGACTTGCAATCCGGCGCTCCGGAAATTCAAAAAGCTGAGGAACTCTCGCCTCATTCGAGCGATCGCGAGCAGGCATTCATCCAGGCGCTCTCGGTGTTTTACCAGACCGCGGCCCATTCTTCAGTCCGCGGCGCCGCGCTAGCCTACACCAATGCCATGCGCGACGCCGCCAATCAAAATGAGGACGACATCGAATCGCAAATTTTTTATGCGCTGGCGTTCCTCGCGATTGCCTCGCCAACGGATCCGGCCCACACCAACCAAAAATGGGCCGCGCAAATTCTCGAACCGCTGTTCCAACATTATCCCAGCCATCCAGGCCTCGCTCATTACCTCATTCATGCTTACGACAATCCAGAAATGGCGAGTCAAGGCTTGCCCGCCGCGCGCGCCTACTCCAAAATCGCGCCGTCGGCTCCGCACGCTCTGCACATGCCGTCGCACATTTTTACGCTGCTCGGCCTCTGGCCGGACTCCATCCGGTCCAATCGCGCCGCGCGCGTCGCGGCTCATCAGCAAGGAGACATCGGCGAAGAACTCCATTCCATGGATTACCTGATGTACGCCTACCTGCAAGCCGGACGCTTCGATGACGTAACAAAGTTGCTCGCGGACTTACCCGCCATCCCCGACCTGCACGTCGCCGAATACAAAATCGCGTACGCCGCCGCCATCATGCGCGTTCGCGTCGCTGCCGAACGCCGCCAGTGGGACGACGCTCTAAGAAATTCCGCGGATCCCCTCGCCGCACCGCAGTTCCGTGCCATCTCCGAATGGGCCAATTCCGTGGCCGCGTCGCATCTCGGCAAAGTTCCGGAAGCCGAACTTCATTTGCACAATCTGCAGGACTTGCTGGCTACGGTACGCAACACCGGCGACGACTATTGGACCAGTCAGGTGCAAATTCAGTTGTTGCAAGGCGAAGCTTGGCTCTGGCATCTGCGAGGAGACGATCGTCAGGCCATATCTTCGTTGCGTGCTGCAGCGCTGCAGGAAGACGCGCTTGCCAAGCGCCCTATCACTCCCGGACCAGTCATTCCCGCTCGCGAGCAGCTGGCCGACCTTCTCCTCGAAATCGATCAGCCCGCCGAAGCCCTGCGCGAATACGAACGCGTTCTGAAAAATTCTCCCGGCCGCCGCAACGCCCTTTCCGGTGCGGTTAGCGCTGCCGAGCGCTCCGGCGATTCCGCCAAGGCGAAGCAATTCAGTCAACAACTCAAAGCCCTTTACTGATCTCTGTGTGCTCCTTGACTCTGTGGAAAATCTTTTCTTCTCGTCCTTTCCAACGAAACAATTGGACACGCCAGCAAAAGGCCAGGGAATCGCTCCGCGCCACGCGTGCTAGAATTTCGCTGCATTCCGAATCAACCATGTTCCGTAAGATCCTCATCGCCAATCGCGGCGAAATCGCCGTGCGTATCCTTCGCGCTTGCCGCGAACTCGGCATTCGAACCGCAGTCGTTTTCAGCGAAGCCGACCGCAACTCCTTGCACGTGCGCCTCGCCGACGAAGCCTATCCCATCGGCCCTGCGCCGTCTCGCGAAAGCTATCTGCGCATCGACAAAATCATGGACGTCGCCAAGCACGCTGCCTGCGATGCCATTCATCCCGGGTACGGCTTTCTTGCGGAAAACGCCGCGTTGCCTCGCGCCTGCGCCGAATCCGAAATCACCTTTATCGGTCCCAGTGCCGAAGCTATGGAAGCTCTCGGTGCAAAAACCGCCGGACGCCAGCTCGCCCGTCGCGCCGAAGTTCCCACCGTTCCCGGTACCAATGATCCGATCGAAGATCCGCAACATGCGCAGGAACTCGCCCGCAGCATGGGCTATCCGGTCTTGCTCAAAGCCGTTGCCGGCGGCGGCGGCAAAGGCATGCGTCTCGTTTCGAACGACGGCGAATTCGCCGCGGGCTTTCGCGACGCTTCTTCTGAAGCGCTGAACGCCTTCGGCAACGCTAGCGTGTACCTCGAAAAATATCTGGAGAAACCGCGCCACATCGAAATTCAAATACTGGCTGACGCTCACGGCCGCGTGGTTTCTCTTGGCGAACGCGAATGTTCCGTGCAGCGACGCCACCAGAAAGTTATCGAAGAAGCTCCTTCGCCGATCATGACCCCGGAATTGCGAAAGCGCATGGGCGATGCCGCGGTCCGCCTCGCACGCGCCGGCGGTTATACCAACGCGGGTACCGTCGAATTTCTCGTCGACGAACATTACAATTTTTATTTTCTGGAAGTAAACACGCGTCTGCAGGTCGAGCATGCTGTCACCGAGCAAGTGACCGGGCTGGACTTGGTGAAGTTGCAGATCGCCATTGCCGCCGGACATCGCTTGCCATTCGCTTGGGAAACCATCACCCCGCGCGGTCACGCCATGGAAGTCCGCCTTTATGCCGAAGATCCTGAAAACAATTTCTTTCCGTCACCCGGAAAAATTCTCTCCCAGCACCAGCCGAGCGGCCCTGGAATCCGCGTGGATGAAGGCGTGTACGAAGGCTGGACCGTGCCAATGGATTACGACCCGCTGCTCAGCAAACTAATTGCCTGGGGCAACAGCCGCGAAGAAACCATTGCACGATTGCGCCGCGCGCTCGAGGAATATTCCATCACCGGAATCAAGACCAACACCGCGCTGTTCCGTCGCATTTTGTCCGAACCGGATTTTCTGAAAGCCGAGATTCATACCAAATGGCTGGACGCGCTGCTGCAGCGGCGGTATCACTCAACTCACAATGATTCGAATGGCGCCGACGCTGCAGCTATTGCCGCGGCCGTCTGGCAGGCCACGCACAACGGTAATCATTCCGCCGCTCCAGCCTCGCAGCCCGAATCCGCCTGGAAGCGCGAAGGCCGCAGACAGCAACGGGAGCCGCTTTCGTGAAATACGAGGTTTTGCTCGCCGGCAAAACACGCGTGGTGGAACTGTCTCGTTCGAACGACGCCTGGAAAATCTCGCTTGACGGAGCCGAATTGAACGCCAGCGTCGCCGAAGTCACGCCAAACACCTTCAGCATTTTGTTGAACGGAGAATCGCATCAGATTCGCATCGTGCCGCGAACCGACGGCACGCTGACGCTGCACGCCGGCTTCGCCGAATATCAGGTCGAAGTCACGGATCCGCGTCTGTGGCGCGGCAGAAAACATGGCGCGATCGCGGCGGAAGGACGTCAGCAAGTCACCGCGCCCATGCCGGGAAAAGTCGTGCGCGTTCTGGTGAGTGAAGGCGACGCGGTCGAAACAGGGCAAGGTTTGCTGGTAGTCGAAGCGATGAAAATGCAGAACGAAATCCGCTCCCCCAAGGCCGGCAAAGTGGAAAAACTCCTGGCCAGGGAAAATCAAGCCGTAAACGCCGGAGACGTTCTCGCCTGGGTCGAATAGCCGCTCGGCAACGCAGCTTGAATCTCAACGTTTGAATTCAAGTACCGCTAGTTTTGTGGAGTGACAGGCTTTGGCGGCAACGACGACTTGGCGGCACTCGGCAGTTTACCGTTCGCTTCGAGAACCTGTTGCGCCAAATAATTTGTGACCCGCGCATCATCGCGAGCTACCGCGAGATACGCGGCGCGCAGCAATTGCTCTTTGCGGTTACGCAGGGTGTCGCGGATGGTTTGCTGCACTTGCGGTTCGGAAAGGCCGCGAAGTCCGGGCGCCTCGCGAGTCACCAGCTTCAAAATACGGATGCTGTCCTTCAGCACGATCGGCTGGCTGACCTGCCCCGGCTTCAGCGACATCACTATCTTCTTGAGCGTGGGATCGGACTGATTTAACGATGATTCAGGAACGTAACCCAGATCCCCGCCGGTAGCCGACGAATTCATGTCCTCGGAATAGTCCATTGCCAGTTGCGAAAAATCAGCGCCGCTGTTCAGCCGATCCACAAGCATTTTGACTTTGCGCTGCGCTTCGGCCTCGTTGGTAGCGTCATCATTTTTGCGATTGCGGATTTGCGGTTCCTTGCGCGGAGTGACCACAATCTGCGCGATGCGGAATTGCGGCTCGGCCACGTTAAATTGCGGGCGGTTGGCGTTGTAAAACTCCTCGATGTCCTGATCGCTGATGGTGACCTTCGACACCACCTCGCGGTTGATCAATTTCTGGATAGAGAGTTCACGGCGAACGGTATTCTTCAGATCTTCCACGGTCACGCCGCGTTCCTTCAGCTGGCGTTGAAATTCATCTTCGGTATACGGACTCTTGAACTCGGTGAATTTGTCTTCGACTTCGCCGTCGCTCGCTTCAAGATTCAGCTTCTTGGCGCGTTCTAATAGAATCTCGTTGTTGAGCAGCTCATCGATCACGTTAAGCTTCAGCGAGAGCGCTTCTTCTTGCGAAGGCTCCTGGCCTTCCGCGCTGATCCGCGTACGGTAATATTTCTCAACTTCGTCCCGCTTGATTTCCTTGCCGTTCACCACCGCCCACACGTCGGCGGCGGGCGCGACGTTGCTTTTGCACCCGACCAAAAAGAGCGGGGCAGAAAGGAACAGCAGCGCCGCAAACGGAACGAGGTTTGCGGCAGAGTTGCGCTTGCGGATTACAATCGGGCGCAGAGTTTGCAAAGGAATATGGTCCCGCTTAGGCGGCTTTTTTAACTTTACCCGCGCGAATACACGCGGTGCAGACCTTGACGCGCTTACGTGCGCCGGAAATCAGGGCGCGCACCGACTTCAGATTCGGGTTCCAGCGGCGTCGCCGGGTATTGTTGGCGTGGCTGACTACGTTGCCGTAGCTCGGGCCCTTGCCGCAGTATTCACACTTCATTGCCATAATTCTTCCTATCAGCTTTAAAAAATTGAGTTCGCGAGAGCGATAAGTATAGCAAAGGACGGGAGGTTGAGGAAATAGAACTGGTTGAAGAGGCCCTCAAGGGGGTGGCACCCCGACAGGGCGAAGGCCGTTCGCCTCCCGCATGCTTGCCGAGTGCGCCCCGGCGAAAAGCCTCGAATCCGCCCAGACCTACGCCGGCTTCGCCGAAGCGCCTGGGTAAGGCCAAGTCAGGACGGATCGGGTGATACTTATTCTTCTTCGGCTTCGAATTCCTCGTAGGGAACTTCAAAGCTTTCGGATTTCCAGGTTCCGGGCTTGGTGATTTTCAGGGGCAGGCGGGTACGTTCAAGGACCTCGGCCTGAAACCGGCCCAGGTCAACGTTGAAGCCGGCGTGGGAGATCTTGCGACCGTCGCTTGCACCTACTGTGAATTGCCGGTTCCCGGAGTTAAAGTGCAAGCTAGCGACATCTTCCCAACGAATCTTTTTTTCGCGGCCATACCAGGAACGCGATGCTATTCCGTCCACCTCGATGGACAAAAGCGGCGGGTAGGCAAACAAAATTAAAGCGAGAAATCCAAGAAATAAATAGGGTACCCACCACTCGTCCGGCTGGCGCAACGTAAGCTGAGACCAGACAAACAAAATGGCAAATGCGACACCACAAAATAAGAGCACAATGCGCATGGCGCGTGTTGCCGGGAAGAGCTGGCGGCCGGCCACAAGCTTGGCTCGCTCGATGGCGGATGAGTTCCAAAGCCAACCCAAGACCATGGCGAGAACAATGCCGGTGAGTAAGTGACGAAGTGCGCCCATAACCCGAAGTATAGCCACAGCTTGACGGAGGGCTATCTAGATTGGCGAAAGGAGTGGCTTGCCGGTCGCGAAAGAGTAGACATTTCTAGCTGCGTTCCATTGTAGGGAAAAACGAATGGCGCGGGCCCGCATCCTCATGCCCGTTGTTATGGGTTCGCGCGCCTATTGGGGATTGCGACGCTGGCCACGAACTTCTTGCAAGCGACGCTTGAGGTATTCCTGATACTCCTGCAGCAGTTTGGGATCTTTGGGAGTGCTGTAGATTTCGCTGGATTTGTACTTTCCTTCGGCAAATTTCTTTTTGGTCCACTCATCATGAATGCGGATTTCGTCAGCGCGGTCGAGGACTTCCTTGACGAACTGCGGCGGGATGAAATAAACGCCTTCACGATCGCCGACCACGAGATCGCCGGGCATTACGGTGACGTCCCCGATGCGGATGGGCACGTTGATGCCGGTAAGCATGACATTGTCAATGGGAGTGGGATCAACGTCCTTGAAATATGCGGGCATATCGATTTCAGAAATGCCGTTGAGATCGCGAATGCTGCCGTCGACGACCAGGCCGCCTCCTTTTGTCGCGGTCATCACATAGAAAAAGAGATTGTCGCCGACGACCGTTCCACCGACTTTCTTGCCGAAGATATCGACAACCAGGACATCGCCGGGCTGGAGCATGTCAATAGCGGTCTGGTTGGTGAGGTTAGGAAGGCCGTGCTCCTTGGCCTTGGAGTTGGCGATGTGTTCGAGGTCCGGCCGCTGCGGCATGAACTGAACTGTAAAAGCGCGGCCGACCATGGGTTTATCAGGATGGAGGATGCGGAAGCCGTCGGCGTACTGATTGTTGAAACCTTTATCCTGAAGGACCGCCCAGACTTCTTCGGAGGAGAGCTCGCGCGCTTGCTGGAGTAAATTGTCGGGCACTTTGGGACGGCCATCCGGGAACCGTTCGAACGGACTTTGCGCGGAGTAGTCGACCAGATCCTGTTTGGAAAAAGTGACAAGCTGAGCGCGCGCGGGGCCGGCAGCCGTCGCGAGAGCGCAGAAAACAAGAGCAGCGCGCGTAGAACGAACGAGAAGGCGTGTTGAAAGGCTCATGGTTTGACCTCTTATTACGCAATTAATATGATGCCGCGACTCAATCAGTTCTGATCGACAACCCTAGAAACTCAGGAACGAGCGGCGTTTTGCAGAACTTCGCGCAGCCGGCGGCCAACGATCACATCTTCGCCCGGCTGCAGCATCCAGACGCCGACGATGATGGTGTTTTCTCCACCGGGCAGTCCGGCACTGGCTGGGGCGCCTCCGGTGCCGGGGTTGAGTTCGATTCGCGGTGTGCCCTCGCGCATCTTCTGCATGACTTCCCGACCGGTGGTATGGACGCGAGCGGGATCGTAGCTCACGAGCAAATGCGGGACGTGGTTGGCGACGGGCGGGATGAAAACTTTGGTCTCCACGGTCGGCACTTTTTTTACCTGCTCGGCAATGCGATCGGCGCGTTTGCGAAACTCCGCCTCCATTGCAGCGTCGTCCTGGCTCAAAAACCAATCGACCGCGGCGACCATGCCGATGATGTCTTCCTTGGCGACCTTCAGGCCGCGACCGACCGTGTTCGAATTGGGAGAATTGTTGAGGCGGGCAGCTTCAATGAGATCTTTTCGCCCGAGAAGCAAGCCGGCGCATTGCGGCCCGCGCATGCCCTTGCCGCCGGAGAACGCGACCAGATCGAAACCCATCTGGGTGTAGTTCCAGAGATTGGAGATGGGCGGCACATCGGCTGCGGCGTCGTTGAAACAAGGAACGCCGTGCTGATGAGCGACGCGGATCCATTCTTCGCGGCTGATTGGCGCGTCCTCGGCGTTGAAAAAATTGGTCATCACCGTCTTTTCGGTGAAAGCATTTTGATATTGCTCGACGGTTTCGACTTCAACGACTTTCACGCCGCAATTCCGCATCGCGTGATCGTATTCATAGCGATGAGCTTTCTGGACAATGACTTCGTTTTTCAAACCGTTTAAATCGGTGGGAATATTGACGATGGCTTCTTTGTTGCCCATGGTGATGCAGGCAGCCGTTCCAAGAGTGAGCCCGGCCGAGGCACCCGAAGTAACCAGCGCCCCGCCACAACGAAGTTTTTTGGCGAGATAATCTCCCGCTGCTTCCTGCAGTTCGAGAAGGTGAACCGGCTTTTTCGCTGCCAGCGCGACGGCCGCCTGAACTTCATCGGGCATGATGGACGCCGTCAGAATGGTGTAAGTTCCCGCTGCGTTGATGAAGGAAGTGATTCCGAGTTTGTCGTAATAGTCCACACCTTTCGCTGCGGCCGGGGCGACGAACGCGGCGGTTGCCGGAATAGCGCCGGCTGCGGCGGCCGCGTATGCGCCAACGCTTCCCGCAACGATGGCTTCAGAACCCTTGCGAAGCAACTTGCGGCGACTCATTTTTTCAGGCATCGGATTCTCCCAATTGAGCTCTGCGTAATCAGTGCTGAGGCACGTCTTCGGCAGTGGCCGAAGCAGGATTGCCCTCAGAAGGATTATTGAAATATTGCGGGCGCGCCTTTTCCCATTCGACCATGCTCAAGCCTGAGGGATCATATGCGACGCGACCGGAGCGGACGGTCATGCGGGCAATCACCTGAACGTCGCCGTTCATTTTGGCGAGACCGCAGTCGATGTAACCGAACTTTCCGTGCAGCTCTTCGAGCACCGCAACGTCTGCTTCTTTGCCCGCGGAAAGCGTCCCGAGTTCTGTGCGATGAATCTCACGAGCAGGATTCACCGTGGAACGCCGAATAAGTTCGGGGAGCGGAACACCCATAGCGCGAAACTTGGAAATCACATTCGCCATACTGATGGTTCGATAGTTGCCGGTATGCAGGTCGGTAGAAATCGAGTCGGGCAAGAAGCCCTGCTTGGCAGCAGGAACTGCATTGCGGAACCAGAAACTTCCCTGGCCGTGGCCAACATCGAAAATCACTCCACGTTGCCGCGCTTCGGTCAGAATGGGATTGAGTTTCCCGTCTTTCAACAGAATCGGAAATTGCTGCGCAAAAACATGGGTGTGAATGTCGCCGGGGCGGGCTTTCTTCAGAATTAAATCGGCGTAGGAGCGATCAGGCCGCGGCCAGAAGTCATACATCACCGGGAGCTTGGCGGTCTCCGCGCAGGCGATCGCACGGTCGACCGCGGCCCAGGGAGTGTGTTCGCCATCCCACGGGCCTTCGGTCCAGTAGTGCGCGGTCTTCACTCCAACGATGATGTCGGAATATTTCTTCAGAGTTTCCGCGCAGTGCTTGACGTCCATCTCATCGACCGACTGTTCCAGTCCGCCGTCCATTCCGTTGGCGACGATGTTGAGGAAAGCAAGGACGCGAACCTGAGCGCGATCGATGACTTCTTCTTTTTCCAGAAGAAATGTCTCGGCACCAGATGTCCCCGCGTCGACGATCGTAGTGACTCCGGAAGTTAACGCCCAGTCGGCAGGGATGCCGAGAGGCTGAGTATGAACGCGGCCTTCAGGAGTGAACCAGTCGAGCGGGGCGCCGCCGTGGCCAACGTGGTAGTGAATGTCGATCAGTCCGGGCGTGACGTAAAGCCCAGTCACATCGACCACTTTCTTTGCCTGGGCCGCCGAAATATCTCTGCCCACGGCGGCGATTTTGCCGCCAGCGATCGCAACATCGAGCACCGCGTCAACATTGTTGGCGGGATCGATGACATGTCCGCCTTTCAGTAGCAGGTCATAAGTTGGAGCCTGCGCACTCAATTGCAATGCGCTCACGAGGAATGCGAAGGCAATCAGCGCGAGGTGCAAATAGTAGCGGCAAAACGAACGCATGTTTGTTCCCTTTCCCATTGCGTGAACCGGAAGCACGCAAGACGTTAACGCGTTGCCGGGCCGATGTCAGCAGATTTCAAGCGCACCCGGGCTGCTACCACCAGCCGCGGGATCGTAAATTCAGTGAAACCACCGCGTGCAAAGGACTCTAGAGTTGTGCAGCAGCCAGCCTCCGGTGTTTCCAGCTGAACCGAAGCAAACCGCCCTTTGATCTGAACTTGTAGGTTGTCAGGCACGTCGGCGTAATTGATCACGCTGAGAATCGTTTCGCCGGTGGATTCCTGCCGATAACCGGTCACCAAGCTGGTGAGAGAATTCCACAGAGTCAGCGCGGAGCGTTCCGCTCCGATCAACCGCCGCAGGTCGCGCGCAAACACTTCGGGATCAATGACCGGTTCTCCGAGTTCGACGATTTCGCCCGATCCGACGGCAAACGTTGCCGAGTGTTGGTCCTGACGCGCTGGCGGGTTCGAATGCCAGGGATAGTCGCCGCGTTGATCTACCAGGACGACGATTCCGCCGTGCTTCGCAAAATCGTTGAACAGGCCGATCTCCGGATTTCCGGGCACGCAAAAAACGACCAACGCGTTCCATCGATTCAATCGCTCCGCGTTCAGCTGCTGTGAGCGAACTGTCTCTAGAGTCAAGTTATGCCGAGCCAAAAGATTCACCGCTTCATAGTTCGTTCGCTCGTCGCAAGTGGCAATTCCCAGGTTCGCGACGGGGCGCATTCGATCCGGCGCAATGGCGGACGAGAACGCAAGGTATTGCTTCACCTGATTCCAAAGCGTCCATGCAGCCGGTTGATTGGCGACGAGAGCTTTTTGCAATGGCTCGGGAACATCAACGATCACATCGGCGCGAATTGCTTCTGCTTCGCTAATCGCCAGAGCGTACTCGTCGGCGCTAGGGCCAAGCTCTTTGTGAACGGCATCCGAAAGATCCCAATGGAAATCGTAGAGCACGGGAACTGCATCCGGATGAAACGTCTCCGCCAGCCGGACCGCGGCGAGGTTGGTATCAAGCCAAGGTTGCGAGGAAGGGCTCGAAACCTGCAGGATTCCATTGCGATCAATTACGATTCGCCCGCGCATTTGCGGTTGCTTACCGCCAGGGGTCAAGAAACGAAAAATCAGCTTAGCGTGAGCAGCCTTGGTTGAGCGAATCGTTTCGTTGCTGGCGGCAGTTTCTGAGCCTGCGAGAGCAACGATGACGCCGGAGAGATTCGCGCGTTCCGCGGCGATGGCGGCGGCCGCAAGGTCGTTCGAACCGGCCTCCAGAAATACCCGAAAGCCGAGGACACGCAATTTCGCCAAGCTAGCCGTGTCGCGAACCGGCCACTGCAGCACGATCTCGCTGACGCCCATGGCCTTGGCAGGCGGCAACGGGCCCGCCGCAACCCGCAGGAGCACTTTTCCTGCCGCAGGCGCAACGTTGAGCCAGGCAATGACCGACAATAGACACGCGCAAAAACGAAGAAGCATAAGCTAGTTCTTCTTCTCCTTGGGAAGCACGACGTGATCAACGCTTGCCGCAGTTGCCTGCGCACCAGATTCCCGCACTGTGATGTTCGCTTCGGAACCCGCGATTGTTTTCTGGCCGTCAGCCGAAACCCATATCGCCGCGACATCTTTCAACTTAGAAACCAGCGCCGTTCCTTTCTCCGGTCCAAGCAGAAGCAGCGTGGTCGAAAGCGCATCGGAGTCGGTCGCTGATTTTGCGGTCACGCTTACCGCATAACGAGTACGCAGAGGTTTGCCGCTACCTGGAACAACGATGTGCCCGGGTGCGTCGCCGGTAAGTGTGCTTGCGGCTGTCTGCTCGGATGTTGAAACACTGCTGCCGATCAGCTTCACTTGCGGATCCAGCCGATTCGAAGGGTCGCGCAGATGCACCAGCCAGCCGTCGCGATCCAGCGGAGTGCCCATGCCATGGCCCATGCCATAAATCGTGCTGCCGCCCGCGTCAATGTATGCTCGCTCAATGCCGTTGGCCCGCAGGATCGCCACCGCTCGATCCACCGCATACCCTTTTCCAATCGATCCCAGGTCGAGGCGCATGCAGTCCGAGTGGAACTCGATTTGATCCGGCGCTATCAATTCGATTTTTTGGTAGCCGACGCAAGAGCGCGCCTGTGCTTGCTCCGCAGCGGTGGGAATCGCGCTGCCTGCAAGTGCCGCCTTCCACAGATCCACCACCGGCCCTACGCTGACGTCGAACTCCCCTTCAGACAGACGTGAGTAAGCGAGCGAGGTTTCGATCACCTGGTACAAATCCGCCGGAATTTTTACCGCATGAAAGTGAGCTTGACGATTCATCCGGCTCAAATCGCTTTCGGGCTTGAAGTTGCTCATCACATTGTCGAGCCGAACAATCTCGTCGAGCGCCTGATCAGTGGCTGACGAGGCGCGTCCTGCGGAATCGCTGTAGGCGACAATCTCGAACACCGTACCCATGGCGTAACGCTTCTTGTGAACGAAAGGTGCGGTCTGGCTGGATACTGCCGGCACGTGAAGAAAAACCGACGAAGTCAGCGATGCAGCAAGCAGAAATCTATTCCAGCGCATAGACTTCTCCTTCCATACCGGCAAGATATACGGCGTGGTTCGTCACCACCGGCGCCGAATGCAAGGAATTTCCCATGCCGGCTCTCCACAAAACTTTTCCGTCGGACAGGTTAATCGCAAAAGTGATTCCCGCTTGAAGCCAAATCACAGTTCCGCTGACAACGGGAGGCGAGGTAATCACTTCACCGATTTGGATTTCCCAAATGAGCTTTCCCGTTCGAATGTCCAACGCATGCAAAGTTCCAGCTTTGCACCCAAAAATGACCAGGTCGCCTGATATCGCGGGTGCGGAGGTGATACCCAGTTCCGCTTCATATTTCCAGCGGATCGCTCCACTGCCGGCATCGAGCGCATAAAAGAAGAAATCTTGCGAGCCAATCAGAAGCGTGTCGTTGGCGAGAGCCGGTGAGCAATCGATGCCATTCCCGGTCGCTGTCTTCCAAGAAACGTGGCCCGTTTGCGCGTCTAGGGCGTAGATGTTGCCGTCTCCGCATCCTACATAGACACGTTTTTCCGCAACGTGCGCTGTCGAGTAAATTCTTCCGCCCAACGCCTGTTTCCATTTCGGCGCGCCAGTTTCCACTTGCACGGAGTACATCGCGCCGTCAGCGCTCCCGAAAAACACGGCTTCATTTTGCACGGCGGGCGAGGTCCAAACCTCGTCTTCCGTCGCAGCCTCCCAAGACTTCGTACCGGTGACAGCGTCAATCGCGATCACCTTGCCGTCACTGCAGCCGAACAGTACCCGGCCAGAACTAATAGAAGGAGTGGAAGGAATGGCTGCAGACGCCTTAAATCTCCACTGCAACCGCCCACTGCGAATGTTAATTGCATTCAGAAATCCCGCTTGAGACGGGACGTAAAGAAGATCACCCAGGAGCACCGGCGAGCCGCGTACTACACCTTCCACGTTGGTTTGCCAACGCGACTTGCCGGGCGCACGCCACGGTTGCGGAGCCTGCCCACCGCTGCGGGCATTGTCGCAAAGCAAGGTTGGCCAGTCGTGTGCCGTTTGCGTCAAAGAAGCCTTTCAATTCGAAAGCGTTCCCTCAGGCGATATGGATCACCTGATGTTCGATCTGTTTGCGATCGGATATTCCTAGCCCGAGTTTGCCTGCGGCCGCGATGTGATGTGGTTGGCGGTAAAAAAGATTTTTCGAGGCGTCCTGGTAAAACGCTCCGCCATCATTGGTGAGGCTCTTGGGATCGCGGGACCACACGCTTGGCGCGCCTTCTTCACGCCGTTTCGCTTCAATTTTTTCCAGCTCGATCGTATCCATTGCCACCGGATCGGTGCCAACCATGATCAAGCCGGCGGGAAAAATAAAGTCGGGGTTTTGGCTAAGCGGACCGGCGTGCCAGAGCATTCGTGTCCCATCCATGATGTGCAGTACCGCTTTGGACCGCAGCGGTTCTACCGAGCACATGATGCCGATCAACGGGTCGGTGAACGAAAACGGCCGGCGATGCGAGCGATCCACATTGTTAAATGTTCCATAGCCCAGGTTCTTCAAACAACCGGTGACACCTGCCGCGGAATGATCTTTCATCGTCGGCACGTTAATAATTTTAGTTAGTGTTGTAGAAACAATGCTAGCCATGTACGAGCGGGTTTCCCATTCTCCAAAGAAATTCGCTTCGCAAAAAACGTTGGGGTCGTAGCCCGATACATCCAGCTTATGTTCCTGGACGCCGGTGACCCGAACTCCCACCGGCACCAGCGCTTGATAGCTGCCGATGTCCATCTCATAAGCGTAACGGTCATACACAAAAATATTGCGGGCCGGCACGCCGGCGGACTGAACTCCGGCGACGATTTCCCGCACAATTTCCGGCGATGAACAACAAGCCGGCGCACCCGAGGGATTGATCTTGATGCCGACCGTATCCTGCGGCTGAATGAACTTGCCCCAAGCCAGGCGGGGATTTTTCTCTCCCGTCAATTCGCGCATCCCCTGCTCGATCATTTGCCGGACAATGGATTGCGAGACGCGGTTCGCTACGATAGACCGCTCGTCCGAAATCTCCACCACGCGGCCAGGGTAAAGGCCCGGCATGCGCAGCGGTGAAACCGCCGTCACTGCCGGCTCGTTGACATGAATCGGCGGCGTCGGTGGGATTAAATCCTGGCTATATGCGGGCGACGTTGCCCAGTGGTCGAGAAACAGCGCCACGCCACCCAAACAACTCCGCTTTACGAATGCCCGTCGGTCCACAGCGCGTCCTCACGCAAAGATGCTGGTTCTGTCGCGCCGAATTCTACCAGAGCAACTTGATTAGACGAAAAGTCCCTGCGGTCTAAACGAAGAGAGAGCAGTCGATGTAAACAGCACGCTAACTTCCGATAAGTGAAAATCCATTTGGACGGTTTGCGCGCTTGAACGAAGCCGCTGGCGCGGCGGACGCTTCGCGTGCTATGCTCCGCACGTCATGCCTCAACGTAGCGCATCCCGTTGCGGTTCTCGCGCATGCTCATTTTCTAAGTACCGCAAAACCAATAGCTTACAGATGAGCGAAAAGATTGAATTCCCATAGCTGTTAGATCGGGTCCCTTAGCCCGCATCCACCGCAACCGCCAGCGGCCACCTTCAAACGGCTCTATCGAACGCGCGCAGAGCACCTCGCCCGGACTTCACGCTTTTGTGAAAACGCGCCTCCGATAGAGCACTAACGCTAATCGGGACTTGAGACCGATCAGTCGGTGGATTCGATAACAAGAGCTTTCGGTTCGTGTCCCCATTCGTGTCCCCATTCATTGACGTAACTCAGACGCGCAACTTAAGATGAGCGCCTGATGGCCGACTCCTTATCTCTGATTGGCCAAACGATTTCGCACTACCGAATAGTCGAAAAGCTCGGCGGCGGTGGAATGGGAGTGGTCTATAAGGCGGAGGACACGGAGCTTGGACGCTTCGTCGCCCTGAAGTTTTTGCCTGACGATCTGGCGAAGGATGCTCAAGCGTTGGAGAGGTTTCGGAGGGAAGCTCGCGCCGCTTCTACTCTGAATCATCCCAACATCTGCACTATCTACGACATCGGCGAGCACGACGGCAAGCGCTTCATCGTGATGGAATATCTCGATGGCCAGACGCTGAAGCACCGCATTAACGGAAATCCCATCGACATCGAAGTCTTACTTCCTTTGGCGATTGAGCTCGCCGACGCTCTGGATGCTGCTCATGCCAAGGAAATCATTCACCGCGACATCAAACCTGCCAACATTTTTGTAACCCAGCGTGGACACGCGAAGATTCTCGACTTCGGTCTGGCGAAGGTCAAGTTCGGGGTAGTTGGAGCTTCCGGAGCGACGGTTACGAGCGAGATGACTCAGGGCGTGAGTGCGGAACATCTGACGAGCCCCGGCACTACGCTCGGCACGGTCGCTTACATGTCGCCAGAGCAGGTACGCGGCAAAGAGCTGGATATGCGCACGGATTTGTTCTCGTTCGGAGTTGTCTTATACGAAATGGCAACAGGTACTTTGCCTTTTCGCGGAGAGAGTCCTGGGACGATATTCAATGCCATCCTGGAACGACAACCCGTTCCGACGGTGCGCCTGAACCCCGACCTGCCCCCGAAGCTGGAAGACATTATCAATCGGGCACTCGAGAAAGACCGAGAACTACGCTATCAGCATGCGTCGGAAATGCGTTCCGAACTCATGCGGCTGAAGCGGGATTCGGATTCGGATCGGGGATTATATTCAGGGAGCAAGGTGGTTCGCGATTCTGATGCAGGACCTGCGGCTGCCTCAACACGGGCAGCGACTCAGCCATCTGAGCGGCATGCTCGGAAGCTCTACATTGCTTTGGCCGCTTGCGGCGCACTACTTGTAGCATGTTTTGTGGCGTATTACCGTTGGCCGCGAACCAACATTCCCAGTGGTCCCGCAAAGATTATGCAAATCAGCCAGTGGAACAAGCCGCTGGATGACGCGAGGCTTTCTCCCGATGGCCACGCGGTAGCATTTGTTTCCCCGGTAAGCGGCGTCGCGCAAGTGTTCCTAATCCTCACATCTGGAGGAGAACCTCTTCAGCTCACGAATGACGAAGGCGACAAGGATATTGACAATTTTTCGCCTGACGGGAAAGAAATCTACTACCAAAAGAATCTCGGCCGCGACGAAACTTGGGCGGTGCCAGCACTAGGGGGCAGTGCCCGGCGATTGGTAGCTGCGCGATGGATGGTTCCCGCTCAAGATGGCGCTTCCATTTTTTACGCGAAGTCGGAAGGCTCCGGAATATTTCGCGCAGGGAAATCAGGGCTAAACGAAGAATTGATCTACAACGCCAAGGGTACTGGTCTGTTCTTCATCCCGGTACTGCCGTTTCCCGGCGGCGACGATCTGCTCGCAGCTGGTTTTCAAGTAGCCTTTGAATCTAAATTCCGCTTTTACAAAATAAACCTGACCAGCCATAGAGCGGTTGATTTAGGTGAGGTTTCCGCGAATCCGTTTGACGCCGTGTGGGCCGAACCAGGGAAGACCGTGCTATTCGGCCGCGTGGTAAGTGGACTGATGAATATCTGGAGTTACAACTTGAGCGACCGGAGTTTGACCCAGATTACTTTCGGAACGGGACCGGACTACGCTCCCATGCCGGATCCGGAAGGAAGAGGCATTTATTTTGTGAATGGCAAATCCTCCGGGTCCCTGACCGCGTACCACGTTCATTCGAAGGAGTCCACGGACATTGCGGAGGACGCAACTGGGCCGAGCATCTCGCCAGATGGCAAGCGCGTGATGTACGTCACGTTTCCCTCAACCCACGGGTCCCAACTCTGGGTGTCGGACCTCGATGGTGGCAACAAATTCAAGATCGCGACGGGAGAGGGCCTGTGGACTGGGTCCTGGGCGCCAGACAATTTTCACGTGACGTTTAGTGAATCAGGAGCCAGCGCCGAAGCCAAAGCCTACATCGTTGGGACCGATAGCAGCGGACTACGCCAGCTGCCCTCATTGGGTGGTATCCCCGACAACCCGGTATGGAGTCCTGACCAGAAATCCCTTTACGTCAGTGTCGAGGAGAAGGCGACTTCTACACCGACTGTTTGGAAATGGACCATGGAAGGTTCAAATCCCGAAAAGATCGTGGAAAACTGTGCCTTGATTTCGGACATCGACCCCGGCGGCGAGTACTTGCTTGGCTTCGGAAGGTACGGAGAAAAGACTGGAATCTACGAACTGTCCACTTCCGAAAGGAAATGCATCTCATTGCTTCCCGGCGTGGCAACTTTCGGTGCAATGTTTGCTCGCGATGGCAAGTCCTTCTTGTTTGCCGTGGCTTCACGCGCCGAAGTCACGATTTACCGTCAACCTTGGAAAGACGGTAAAACCATCGGGACTCCCCAGGTCGCGTTGAAGGTTCCGTTTGCTTTTCCAATGAATTACGGCGGTAGCGCTTACGATTTTTCCAGAGACCTTTCCACCATAGTTTATGCGCGCCCCGGCGGTCATGCGGACCTCTATCTTCTGAGTCAGAAATGAACCCACATAGCAGAACAAGGTTGCGCTCGGGTTCTTATAAATCCTGGTCAGCCGAAACCGGACAGGTAGCTACTGAAGCGAACCTTTCCGGTAATGCTGACATAAGTTCTGTGCATACGCATCCAGCCGCATGAAACTGTAGGAAGCTTCAGGAGTTTGGCCACAATTTGGAGACAGCAAGGCAAGTCCCCTATAGACTTAGTGCTATCTGCTATAGTTTCGCGCGAAGTTACCTACACAAGGAGACTTTCCTTCATGCTTCGAGCCCGGCTCCTCATTCTGGCTCCGATTTTTGCTGTTTTACTCAGTCTGCTTCCGTCTGCGCTCGGCACCGACCATCCCAAACCTGGCACGCAAGTACTGACCCAATGGCGCGCTTCCAGCCCCATCCATGCGCCAGCGGCCATGGGGACCGGACGATCCGCTCTTCCTACGACGCTAAGTAGTTCCCCAAATGCTGCCATCGTCAACCCTGTGCTTCCGCCCTCGCCTACATCTCCGGCAATGTTCAAAAAAGGCGTCTCCATCCCTATCACGGGAACTGCCACCGGCACTGGTTTCCAAAGCTTTTTGGTCGAATGGGCTCCAGGTCTGGATGCGACGTCAGGCTGGCAAGCTATCGGTGTGACGCTCGCTGGCGGAGGATTATCTCCTGTCGCGAATGGCCTACTGGCAACTTGGGACACTTCTTCCGTTACGAATGTCGGCTACTACACCATTCGCCTGACCGTAACTATTTCCAATTCGTCCTTCCAGGCTCTCACGATAGTCTACCTCGAGCCCGATCTGCTATCCGCCAATTGGCCGCAATTCTTCAACCTCGGCCCGGCGCTCGGGGCAGGAGTAGTTCCCGCAAGGAACGTCGATGGGACCTTCCGGCTGGTCATGGAAACTCCTGCAGGACCTTCTACCACGGGCGGACAGTTTTGGACTCTTCCTCTGAACGGCACGGCACAGCCCACGGTCCACAAGAGCAATGGAAGTTTTATGCAACCGTCGGTGGCCGATTTCAACGGCGGGCCAGGCGACGATGCCATGGTGATTGATTTCATCGCTGGCCCGTCAGTCTTCAGCAATCTTGAGCTGTTTCAGAAGGACGGCACATTCAGCGCGCTAGCCAGTAGTCCGAACCTGTGGAACGTGGGAAGTCAACTCGTTGTCGAAGACTTGGCTGGAGATTCCAACTGGGAGACAGTTGGTTATGGCATTGACTACACCAATCAGGTGGCCGACATTTCCGCGTGGCGGGCGGACGGCACGCAGCTCAACGGCACTTTCCCTGTCACAGTGCCCTTCTTAAACGCCAATGACGGGCGCCTCAACCGTAATCCGCTTCTCGTGGGCGACCTCAATGGTAACGGCAAAAAGGAAGTCGTTGCCATGGAAGTCCTGTCCCCCACAACGTTCTCCTTGGCCCTATTTGCCAACGATGGTTCCCCTTTGACATGGCAAGTTCCCACGCTTGCCGGCACACCCGTCGTGATGGCAGCGGCGGACCTCGACAACAATGGCAAGCTTGAGACTATTCTCGCTGCCAACACTGATACTCAGACTTTTCTCCATGTCTTTCAGCCTGACGGAACCGAGCGCCCGGGCTGGCCACTCACGCTGTTCAATTCCAATATAGCCAGCCAATCCTATCTCGCTGTTGGAGACCTTAATCAAGATGGTAATAAGCTGATCGTTTATGCGCACGAGTCCTTCCTCTACGTCCTGAAAGGTGACGGGTCGAACTTTTCTGCAGCCTGGCCCCTTCAGGCGTCCCCTGCCAGTGAGAGTTTTGGCTACAACGCGGTCGCTATCGGCGATGTGGATGGAGACGGCTTCCCGGAAATAGTGACCGTTCTGAATACGCTCGCCTCCAATTCGGATCCCTTTTTTGCCCTAGGAAGCTACGCGGACCAAAAACTTCTGGCTATCCGGAGGGACGCCACCATTTCCAAATTCTGGCAGCTCAATGCCGGCAACGGCTGCTGGCTGCAGTTCTGGCCTACGCCTGCAATAGGCGATTTCGACGAAGACGGAATTACGGATATAGCTGTCGCATTTCAAGTTGGCGCAGGTGCTTGCCCGACTGCCTCATCGGGTGTTGTCACCATTCTCAGCACTGGGGCGAAGTTCAATCCGGGTCTGAATGACTGGCCACTTGTCCGGCATGACCCCAGGAACACCAGCGTGCTCCTTTGCTCGGATTTTTGTATTGGACCAAGTTCTCCTCAAACTGTAGCCGCTGGTTCTCCCGCCATCTACGCCCTCACAATCACTCCTAACGAGTTGCCCTACACAACCGCGATAACTAGTTTTACGTGCACAGGTTTGCCCAATGGGGCGTCTTGTAATTTCAATCCTTCGTCCGTAACGCCCGGCGTGGCCAGCACAAGTTTCGTCAACCTCTCCATCTCCACAACCTCACGCACTCTCGCGCAGGCTAGACCGCCTTCCATTTCTCCAAGTTTCCTCTTGGCCACGTGGTTCGGCGCAGGCGGCCTGGTCTTAGTTCCGCTCTTCGTCGTCCCCAACAAGCGCCCTAAAAGCAGACCCATAATGTTTCTAGTATTTCTCGTAATTAGCTCGTTGCTGGGCGCGAGTTGCAGTGGAGGCGGGTCAAGTGGAACTCAGCAGAATCCCAACGGCACTCCTTCTGGCACCTACTCCATCATTGTGTCCGCCACCGGCGCCTCGAAGATTGCCAGGACGGCGAACCCAAAGCTAACCGTCAATTAATTTCTCGCCGGGCTAACTCGGAAATCGTTCGACTATTGAAGAAAGCAGAAGCGTTAATCAGGACTTGAGGATATTCCGCCAATCTTCGCAAGCTGGCGTCCGAGGCGTATATTGAGGACATGTCGCAAAGCAAGTTGGTTGTTGTTCGGTCGTATAGGGCTGAGTCCGGAAGAACGTGACCTCTGGGAGCTGTCCAACGAAATCGTAGACGATATAACCCTATCGACATGTAATCCTGCATACATCGTGGGGGATACGATTGATGCCGTAGACAAGGTACGCGAACTATCCGGGTACCTCCCTACCCCCGTGAAAATCCAAATTCCCGGCGAAAAATGGGCTAAAGCTGGTGTGAAGGTTTATAAACTCAGTTGGAGCTGCAAATAGATGACCGGAAATCAAGCTAGTTCGCAAAAGACGGCCCTCCCCACGGCCGCCTTTGTACTGTGCGTCCTCCTCCTCGTCAACGGGGTGCTAGTGCTCCTCGGCTGTCTCTTTTACCCTGGGCATGATGCAACGCGCCCCTATTACGCTGTGGGTTCAGTTGTCACCATTATTGCCAGCATTTTCGTATTGAGAAATCACCGATGGGCGTTACCTTTCGCCCTTGCTTGCACCATCCTGCTCTCAATTGACCTAGCAGCTACCACATTCCTGCCGATTAAAGCATTCGTCGCATCGCGCCACCCACTTTGGGACACGACTCGAACGCTTGTCACGATGGCCTTCTACTGGGTCGGATTCGCTTGGTATAGACGATGGGCAAGCTCAAACGCGGCCGTTTCGAACCGGAAGACAGTGGGTGGCTAGTGACCTGCCCCTAGCTCCGCGCACTGATCATACGAAACCCGAGGCGGCCCGTTGGGAATGAAAATGGTGGTTCACATCATAAGAACAGTTGGAAAGTGATTCTTCGCCACATGTACGATAACGCGTTAATCAGGCATCTTCAAAAGAAGACTCGCCCGATTGCAGATTTTCTTGGGGATTCCGATGAAGCCGATCGGCATTCCGAACTGATCGCGATCACTGTTCCGGGGTGGATCCGATCAGTGGTCGGAGCGAAGCGACGCTGGCAGATGGATTTTCCAGAAAGTGATCGGGATCGTCAAGCTTGTTGTTGTTGAAGCTGTGGGAAAGTGGGAATCGCGAAGCGATTTCCAAGGGCGTTGTTTGCCCGTCTTTTCCACAGCTTTTGGCCCGCCGATCGGTGTTCACTTTTCTCCTTTCTCGCCGCGTTGCTTGCGCATTGATTCGCCGCGCATCTCGATGCGATGAGCGTTGTGCACCAACCGGTCGAGGATGCTGTCGGCCAGCGTGGGATCTCCGATCTGCTCATGCCAGCGGGACACCGGCAGTTGCGAGGTCAGAATCATTGAGCGCGTCTGATAGCGATCTTCGGCGATCTCCCAGAAGTCTCTGCGTTCCGGTTCCGACATCGGAGCCATCGCCCAGTCATCGATCACCAGAACATCGATGCGGTTGAGACGCTTCAGCAGTTGTCGAAGACTCCCGTCCGCCCGTGCCAGGTTCAGATCCCGGAACAGCGCCGCAGTTCGCGTGTAGTAGACCGCGTAGCCATCCCGGCAGGCTTTCTGTGCCAGTGCCGAAGCGACATAGCTTTTGCCCACTCCCGTTGGACCGAGAATGAAAATGTGTTCGTGGTTTTTCACCCAGGCAGAGTCCTGGGCCAGCGCACGGATCACACTCTTGCTGAGTCCTCGTTCGGCACGGTAGTCGATATTTTCCACACAAGCGGCTCCCTTCAGACGGGAGGCGCGAACGCGCCGCGCCAGAGCCTGGTTCTGTCGCCAGTTCCACTGCTGATCGACCAGCAGTGCCAAGCGATCCAGAAAGCTCAGTTCTCGCGCGGCCTCGTCTTGTTCCTGTCGCTCCAGGGCTTCGAGCAACCCTTGCAGCTTGAGAGCGTGGAGTTTTTCCATCATCGGTTGTTGCAGCATGGTTTTCTCTCCTCCTTACTCGAAATACTCAGCGCCACGAATGTTGTCGTGCGCTGGTGGAGGAGGAAGTGAAGGCGCTGCGCTGAGTGGTTGTTGGTCCAGGGAGTTTTTCAGAATCGATTTCACGCTCTGGTAGCGGCACGCTCCGGTCAGCAGTGCGCGATCGGCAGCCGCTTCCATCCTGGCCGCCGAATACTCTTCGGCGAGTCGAATGATGCCCAGACACGATCGATAACCCATCTCCGGATGCGGCTTTTCTGCCAGGATCCTCTCGAATAGTTGCGCGGTGTTCGGTCCGATCTGCTCGGCCCAGTGCACCATGCGCGAAGGTGTCCACTCCAGATGCGCTTGATGGCTTTTCGGCCGATGCTCTTTCTCGGTGAGCACCTGACCTCGTCCACGACCGCGGAGATGCGAAGCCACACGTTGTCCCCGGTGAAAGATCTCCACAGTGGTCGGTGTGGCTCGCACTTCCATCAACTCCTGCACCAACGTGTAGGGCACGCTGTAGAAGTTGGCGTCGAAGGCGATGTGGTAATCGATGTTCACGCGTGCGCGGGACCACTGGCTCATGTCGAACCGTTCGGCCGGCAACGAGCGCAGCGCACTTCGTTCGAGGGATGCAAACACACTGGAGCGCGATCCATCGCGCTTCCGGAACGGTCGCTGGTTCAACCGTTCGAGCAGTTCCCGAATCGCGCGGTTCACCTCTTCCAGCCGGAAGAACTTGTGATGACGTAGGGCGGCAATAATCCAGCGCTCAACGATCTGCACACCGACTTCCACCTTGGCCTTGTCGCGTGGTCGATAGGGACGTGCCGGCACCACGCCCACGCCGTAGTGCATCGCGAACTCTTGGTAGGTGGGGTTGAGATCCGGATCGTAGCGGCACGCACGACTCACTCCGGTACGAGGGTTATCTGGAACCAGTAGCCTCGGCACTCCTCCGAAATATTCAAAGGAGTGCATGTGTGCACTGAGCCAGGCGGTCAGTTGCTGATCTCTGGTGGCTTCGGCGTAGGTGTAGGAACTCGCACCGAGCACCATCACGAACAGCGGGGCTTGCCGGATCTCTCCGCTGACTGGATCGTGCACCGGGATCGTGGCTCCGGCCCAGTCGACGAAACCCTTCTCCCCGGGCTGGTGTTCCTGGCGAAGAACCACATCCTGTTTTCTGCGCCACCGCCCGTAGAGCTCGCAGAAACGACTGTAGCCGTATCCTTCCGGATGCACTTGTCGGTATTCTTCCCAAGCCAACTGCAGCGTCAGATGGCGATGCTGTTGTAACTGCGCATGCAAAGCAGGAAAGTCAGGACGGACACGTTCGGGAAACTGCTCGGTGAATCGCTGCTCTCCAAAGAGTGCTTTTTCAACTCGCTCTTGGTCCCAACCTTCGGGCAGCGGCCAAGGGACCTTGGCCACCTCGCTTCTTTTTAGATATTCATGAACGGTGCTCTGGCTGATGGAACAAGCACGGGCAATGGCCCGCTGCCCCAACCCTAGCTCGAAGCGAAGGCGGAGCACTTCTTTGATCTTGCGCATGGACAATCTCCTGGTCGGCACTCGGTCTCCCCGTAAATCAAATGGAGAAACAGCTTGCCTTCTGTGATGTCCAGCGTCACTTCGCCCTGTGGAAAACGTTCCGGGGGATCGCGATCACCCTTCCGGGCATCGCGATCACTCTTCCGACGATCCTGATCAAACTGATCGGGATCACCCCGGAATGAGTGATCGGCATCCCCCGGAATCACTGATCGACATCGCCCGGAATGAGTGATCGGCATGAGCCCGGAACGCTGATCGGCATCGTCCGGAATCCGCATTTTCTCGGACCCTCGCACGCTACTGGTTGATCCAGGAGCGGCGGCGAGCCCTGAATCTGCCATCACCACTCACGGCAAACGCCTCGAATTTGCTCTGCTGCACGGCCAGTTCATCCTAGAATTACATTGTTCTCATGAGCGACACCGCAGTGGATTCAGCCACGCATCGAAGGAGCAGCGATGAACGCTGTACAAGCGGCAAAATCTCCAAGGGTCCTTGTCATCGACGTCGGCGGTACAAACGTCAAGATGCTGGCTACCGGGCAAAAGGAGCCTCGAAAATATCCATCTGGCCCCACCATGACCCCGCGCAAAATGGTCCGCCTAGTCAAGAAGTCGGTTCGGGACTGGAAGTTCGATTGTGTATCTTTAGGCTTTCCCGGCCCTGTCATTAATCAGCACCCACTTCGCGAGCCCCACAACCTGGGCAGCGGCTGGATGGGATTTAACTTCCGCAAAGCTTTCGGTTGTCCAGTCAGGATCATCAACGATGCCGCCATGCAAGCGCTTGGCAGTTATAAAGGCGGCCGCATGTTGTTTCTCGGATTGGGCACCGGCCTCGGGTCGGCCATGATCGTGGACGGGATGCTCCAGCCTATGGAGTTGGCACACCTTATCTATAAAAACGGTAAAACCTACGAAGACTACCTTGGCTTGCGCGGGCTAGAACGATCCGGCAAGAAAAAGTGGCGCAAGCATGTGGCCGCAATTGCGAAGGAACTTAAGACCGCGCTAGAAGCCGATTATGTGGTGTTAGGTGGCGGAAATAGTAAGAAATTGAAGAACCTGCCTCCTGGCACGCGGCTCGGCAGCAACGAAAACGCCTTCCTAGGTGGCTTTTGCATGTGGCAGAAATAGCGGACCTGACTTGTGTATCGCCATCCTGCTTACTCAGAATCTCTCATGCGCGAACCCACATCTCCGGTAACGGATTGTCGTACATGTGCTTTTGGGTGATTCCACTTCTCCGGCAACGTTAATCAGGACTTGAAGCTTGGTGGCGCGAGCTCCTTAACTCATTCATCGCTGGTGTCCAGGTGAACGTTTTTCAGTTCCTTAATCTCCGTGATCGCAATCGCGCGAGTCCCCTTTCGGTCGAATACAGCCCCGGTGGCCTGCACATACTTGCCGACGAAAGGCATCATCTTGTCACGCTGGCCGGAATCCGGCATGTCCGCGGAGATCGGGAAATAGATGAAGCCGTCCTTGGAGAGGATGATGATCGGCGAGCCGTGATTAACGCAATCCATGGTGCACTTCAAACTTAGGCGGGTGGCGGTCCCAGACGGATTTTGCGCGGGACAAGCGAGGTCGCGAACGAGTCCCTCCACAGTCAGCGTCTTCGCGTGGGGATCCATCTTAGTACCCTGATGCGCGAGCGCCGGGCCGATCAAGATCGCCGCGATGACCGCCGCAGAGAGCAGATGGAAGAAAGTGCGATGATTCATAGGCCTCCTAATTGCAACGCCCAAAGTAGCAAGGGTCATGCCACCCGGAGTCGCAAATCATAATACTTAAATGGAAGGTAACCGCGTTTGGACGTCGCTGCCAGGAAGGGTCACGCTCATCTTTCAGATGTTCTTGGCCTTTCCACGAATTTCCCGATAGTAGAAAGAATCGCTAGGATTGCATACAAATCCGCGATGCCGATGGGGATAATGACGATGGCAGGAACCCACTTCGTGCCCCAGGGAACAAGTAAAATCAATGCGGCATGAAGGGCCACAATAACAGTCATGGTGACCCAAAACCACAGATGTCGCCTCAGTTTCCACTTTATTGCAATGGCGATGCCAAGCATCCCGATGGTGCACAGTGCTGGCCGCGCAAGGTCAAATCTTCCAAAATGGTCGAATAGCCAAGCAATAGGTATAGAGCCAACAATCACACACAGCACGCCCCACCGCGGTAGGCGCATTTGCTTGGCTGATTTTATATCGTTGTCAAACTGCTTCATCGACTGTCCGGACAATCATGCCATCCATCGGCGGAAAGTTTCCAGTGTTCAAGTCCTGGAGAGTCGGAAAATCGGACATCTCTAACAATGTCGGCCCTGTCAAACTATTTTTAAAGACACTTCTTTCTTTTCACCTAAAAGAGTTTTTCTCTTTCGTTTTCTTTATTTTTCTTTCTTCTCTGCATCGACGACCACGGCTCGTTTGTAATCTAGCGATCGGCTTCAGTCCGACCCAAACATCTCTTCGATCACAACTTCGACCATGATTACTTCTTCAAACTCCCTTTACAGGGAGCGGGATGCCCAATCAAGTGCACGGCGTTCTACTTCGCGCCATGTACGATTCCGAGCTGTCCCACGTACGAACCGCACTTAACGGACTGCGAATACTCGCAGCCATTCCGCCACATCCAATACAACTTAATCGCCATCCGGCGCCCCAGGGCCACCTTGGCAATGCTCTTGTGCCGACGCATCGCCAGGCGCTTGTAGCGACGTCTCCAGTCCGGATGGATACGCGCCGCCGCTTGTGCCGCCTCCACCAACAAGAAGCGCAACAGGGAATTGCCCTGCTTGTTGATGTGTCCTAGTCGCTGCATGTGAGCACTGGACTCTTCACACGGAATCATCCCCACGTAAGTACCGATTTGCTTGCCGCGTGGAAACCGCGTCGGTGTTCCGATGATCAACACATAGGCCAGGGCCGTAAGCGGGCCCACACCGGGATGGGTCATCAGTCGCAGCACCTCGGGTCGCTTCCTGGCTTCCCGTTCGACGGCTGCGGTTAGTTCCTTAATCGTCGGATTCATGCGGTCCAGCAACTCCAGCAGCTCTTGCCGGCGTCGACTGGCCCAGGGAGCTAACGCCAGCTTTTCTAACTGCGCTCGCCCCTGTTCGCTGAAGTCTACTCGGGTCAAGGAGCCGACATTGTTATGGAATCATGTGGTTTTGGGTGATTTCACTTCTCCGGTTTGGGCGCTTGGTCGAATCGAGGCTTGAAGTGTGTTACTTCACGCGCTTCACAGCGGGCAGGGAGTTCGAGCCTCCACGGGCGCGCCATTACCTGCTAGAAACGCCTGATTTTTTGCTAGAATCCGCTCGTTGATTTCACTCGCGGGGTCGATTCAGTTAGTCAACGACAGAGTTGTTCTTTATCATCCTCCAGCCGCGAATTCAACAGCGAGGTACACCTTATGGCAGGAAAATCGCAAGCCCTTAACACCAGCGAGCAGCCCCTTGTCATTCGACGCGCAACTCCGGCCGACGCCGAAATATGTGGAAGAATATGTTTTCAAGCCTTCACCGCGCTCGCCAATCACCACAAATTTGACCAGGATTTCCCCAACCCCGAGATTCCCATCGGCATCCTCTCGATGATGTTTTCGCATCCTGGGTTTTTCTGTGTAGTGGCCGAACAGGACGGAAAAGTAGTCGGAAGCAACTGTTTGGACGAACGAACTCCTCTTGCGGGCGTTGGTCCAATTACGATTGACCCGGCAGCACAAAATCGGGCGGCAGGCCGTCAACTGATGCAGGCCGTTATGGCGCGCGCTGCCGAGCGCAAGTCTGCGGGAATCCGACTGGTGCAGGCCGCGTATCACAATCGTTCGCTCTCGCTATATGCAAAGCTCGGTTTCGTTGTGCGTGAACCACTTTCTTGCATGCAAGGGGCGGCGATTCACAAGACCCCGCCGGGGTATCGTGTTCGGTTGGCTCAGGCTGAAGACCTGGCGGCCTGCAACGACCTGTGCCTGAGAGTCCATGGCCACGAACGCGGTGGCGAACTAAACGATGGAATCGAGCAAGGCTCAGCCATGGTCGCCGAATCGGATGGCCGTATCACAGCCTACGCTTCTTCGGTAGCCTTCTTCGGTCATGCCGTTGGCGAAACGAACGAAGATTTGAAGGCATTGATTGCCGCAGCTTCGGCGTTTCTGGGGCCGGGGATTCTTGTCCCTACTCGCAACGCCGCGCTATTCCGATGGTGTCTTGAGAACGGACTTCGAGTTGTCCAGCCGATGACGTTGATGACGATAGGACTGTACAACGAACCTGCCGGCGCCTATTTGCCCTCCATCCTGTTCTGATTGCAGTTCCCAGCGATTCGAAAGAAGCGAAAACTCACACGAGCCAAGTGCACCTCCGCAAGTTTCGGTTTTACCGCACGAAATAGACTCGTCGTGCTCGTCGTCCTCGCGCTGGGAAGTGTAATTGGCGTTCGGTTTACTCTGCTATTCCACTACGTCTCGTTTGTTCGGTTCAACGTGAGTTTTGGCCTCGCAGACCGTAGCCAAATTGAGCCAACTCTGATTTGTCGGCAAACCGGTAAAGTTCCCAGCGCCAAAATCAACTTCGGCGATTCGTGCGTTAATCAGAGCGTGTTCGACCAGCAGAGGCTAAAGATTGCCGGGCAAGAGTATCGGCGGCGACTTCCGCGACGTTAAATGTTAAGACTGGTTGGCCTGTCACCTGTATAAGTCCACGAGTCGAGTTCAAGATTGTTCTGAATAGGACTTTTCGGATTGAACCTGACGACGACTTTCTTATCCACCGGCAGTTCCCGCTCGGCGAACTCTCTGGCTTCCGATTCACTCGAAAAGTTTTTGTACCAACTGCCGGATACGCGGTGCCCCCGAGCATCGCGAAAGTCGTACGTAAACGTCGCAGAAAAATAGTGTCCACTCGTTGAGCCACCGCTATATTTCCTCTCGATGTCTATTCTTGTAATTACGCCATCTGCGGTAGGCCATGTAATCGAGGCCCAACACAGCCAGAATCCCCGAGCGATGATGGCGGCGATAACTGCCAGGCCCAGTCCTATAAGCCACGGAGTCTTGAGGAATGAACCGAAATTCATATCGGGGAATATACACCGAACTGCATCTTTCTTAGTGCTCGCACTCGGTCTTACCGACCCTACGCTTTGCTCCGTAGATTCCGGCAATCCCAGTCGCAATGCCGAGTACAAGTAGCGGCAAATCAATCAGAAAAATATCGATTCGTATCGCCGCGTGAACCGTCTTCTCCCAAATAAAATGCATATACATTTCGTATCCCGCCACTACGGCAAGGTCTAGGATGCTCAGTCCCAATAAGGCCTTTCCTTTGCCTTTGGTTCGCGCCAGGAAGGGCACGCATCCGAAAGCCATCACGAGCGCAATTCCAATGATTGAAATTTGCATTGGGAATTTCCATCTTAGCGCGATGTAGAGGCTAATTCGCTAAGTCCTATTCAGTCGGATTACCGGGTGCGTCGTGAGAAGGCGGTGGTCCACAGCGGTTAAACCCGCCCGGGAACTGGTTCGCTCCACCCGGTAGCAATCAGAGCAGCAGTGGAGGCAACGAGACTGCTGAAGCCTCTGGTGCAGAGAGTCGCTAGCGACTTGGCGAGCGTGCTGGCCGTAACGTGAGTAAACGCTGAGCAGGCCCCGAAACCGACCATGCAGGAGCCGACCCGCCCCGGTTCGTGGGAAGGCCGAAGCGAGTGGAATCGTACGAGCGAATAAATTCCATCAGACCTGCCGGGGTATTGGCGACGGCATGCAAGCAAAGGGGACCATACGCAACACGAGAAGTCCCAGCGGTGATCGCAGTTTGGATCAAGTGGCAACTCGCGAGAGACAGGCCGGGCCGTATGGGATGGCGGAGAGGCTCGTTGTACCGATGAAGCCGGGTAACTCCGGTGGAAGAAGCAGCGGCTCTCGCCCGAACTCGGATAGAGTTCGGGTTGCGAATCCCTTTGAGAGGAGAGAGCCGCCGTGAGAAAGAAATACCAGAGGAAAGAGCGCAAGTCCAATCACAAGTTCGAGGTTGTCGGTGGGCAGGAGTTGCTGGTGCGGGTACCTTTGCCATTGGCTGAGGTGTGGGCGGAGATGCAAGCACAGGTAGAAGAGCTGACCGGGCACGCCGGACTGCAGATTCTAAGAGCCATCCTGGAAAATGAAGTCACTCGCCGGGTAGGACCTCCGCATCGGCCAAATCCAACAGCGGGTTGTGTGCGCTGGGGAAAGCAGTCGGGTTACGTAGTCTTTGGTGGACAGAAGATCCCGCTGGAACGACCGCGCGTACGAACCCGCGAGGGCCAGGAAGTAGAGCTGGAGAGCTATGGTCAGTTGCAGCAAGACGGAAAACTGCAACGAGCGGTGCGGGAGCGCATGGTGGCCGGGTTGTCCACACGGAACTATCGACGAGCAGTGGAGAGTGTTGTGGAAGGCTACGGGATCGCGAAAAGCAGCGTGAGCCGGCAGTTCGTAGAGGCCAGTAGCAATCAGTTGCGAGTGCTATGCGAGCGACGATTGGAGGATCTGAACCTGGTGGTGCTGATGATCGATGGCATTCACTTTGGCGGCCAGGTACTGGTGGTAGCGCTGGGCATCGCGGAAAGCGGAGAAAAGCACGTTTTGGGCGTGTGGCAAGGAGCCAGTGAGAACAGCACGGTAGTCAAAGGGCTGTTGGAAGATCTGGTGGACCGCGGACTGGATCTGCAGCGGCGGTATCTGGTGGTGATGGATGGATCGAAAGCGCTGCGAGCCGGTGTAGAACGTGTTTTCGGAGAACAAGTGGAAGTGCAGCGTTGCCAGATTCATAAGCGACGAAATGTGAAGGAGTACCTGCCAGAGAACTGCCAGAAAGACTACGATCGGCGAATGCGCAATGCCTACGCGACGAATAACTACGCCGAGGCCAAAGAGGCGCTACAGAAAATCTTTCGGCAACTGGAAAGAATCAATCCGAGCGCTGCCCGGAGCTTGGAGGAAGGGCTGGAAGAAACGCTGACGGTACATCGCTTGGGAGTAGGAGCGGTGTTGCGGCGGAAACTGGCCACTACCAACCCGATCGAATCGTGCTTGTCGACCGTTCAGCGCGTGGCGCGGAACGTAAAACGTTGGCGCGAAGGAAATCAGCCGCTGCGCTGGACCGCCACAGGGCTTTTGGAAGCCGAGAAGAAGTTCCGACGCATCAAAGGCTATCAAGAAATCTTGTTGCTGAAAGAACGTCTTAATCCGTCGCGCATTCAGCAGAAGGAGGTCCGGGCAGTAGAAGTCGCTTGAACTTGGTTGTAGGTAGACTTACAGTGCCGAACATCGAGAGAGCTAATTCCGAAATGCTACAATTCTCTACTCGGACCTAAACACAAAATCATGAGAATAAAACAGGGATGGCTTCTTGTCTTTCTGATTGGCCTGACAGCACTAAATCTGATGGGGCAAGGCACTCTCGATGCTTTGACGCAAGCTGCTCAGAAAGGCGATGCGGCCGCCCAGTTGCAACTCGGTGATGCCTTCCGGACCGGGCAAGGTTTACCGCAGGATTTCGAGGAAGCCGTGAAATGGTACCGGCTCGCGGCCGCGCAAGGCAATACTGCCGCCCAAACTAACCTCGGCGCCATGTACCATCTCGGCCTTGGTGTTGCTAAAGATGACGCTCAAGCAGCGAAGTGGTATCAGGCACCGGCTAAGCAAGGTGACATTATTGCGGAGTTCATGCTTGCTCAAATCTACAAGCAAGGAGACGGAGTACGGCAGGACTTGCCCGAAGCAGTAAGGCTGTTCGAAAAGTGTGTAATTCAGGGGTTCGGTCCAGCCAATGCAGCGTTAGGAGAACTGTATTACAAGGGGCAAGGCGTCCCTCAGGATTACGGTAAGGCTATGCAGTTACTGCTCCCGGCGGCTTCAAACGGTGATGCACTGTCACAGTTGCTAGTCGGAAAGATGTATAAATCAGGCTTAGGCACTAAGTCGGACGTGGCTGAATCTGTAAAATGGATTTCCAAATCAGCAGAATGGGGTCTTGTGCCCGCCCAATTGGAGTATGGAGCCATGCTTCGAGAGGGAACAGGCCTGCCAAAGAATGAAGTTCAAGCGTACAAATGGTTTTTGATTGCGGCCGAGCGAGGCGATGCAGAGAACAAATCAAAAGCAAATGTCTTGCTGAAAACGATGCAGACTCGCTTGACCGCCGAACAAATAGTTAGTGCCAAAAAGAAGCCAGTACCTGGCTCAGCAGTCGGACGCCAGCTTATCCCGGACAGCTCAGAGCAAACTGAAATTTATAATTTGCACTTCAAGTGTCGCTAAGTGCTTGGTAAGTCGGAAAACCGGTAAGGTTCCGTTGCTCCAAAATGAACTTGGGAGGTTACCGCGTTATCAGGCGCTGTGATGTAGACTGCTGGCACAAGAAAATACATTATGTCGCTCACAAGGCGCTCACTCCTAGTCGGGCTCATAGTTCTCATTTCGGCGGCGATTTGGGGAGCTCTTCGTCCGTTAAGCACTCCCCGAATCGTTTTAAATCAGCGCAGCGCAACAATGAGCATCCGAGAAGTGAACCTGGCTCAAGAGAGCTATTCGGCGCGGCATCCGCGCACCGGCTATGCATGTGCTCTGAGCGACCTTGCCGAACAAGGCGCAGTGGACAGAGTCTTGGCATCTGGAACAAAAGCTGGATACTTTTTTGAAATTCAGTGTCCCCAGCGCGGCGCTCAAAAAGCTGAAAAATTTACCATCACTGCTGTGCCTGTGAATCCAAGAGTTACGGGCCAGTATGCGTTGTGCGCCGACCAAAGCGGAGAGATTTGGTACAGCGAACAAGGATTGGTCTCAGATTGCCTTGCTATGCGCAAACGGGTCGAGAGCGAGTACCGGTGATTGTTCCAGGGCCACCTTACCGGTTACCCAGGAAACTGGTAATGTTCACCGCGCCAAAAACTACTTGGACGGTTTCGGCGTTAGACCAGGAGCTACGGCGGGCGTCAGAGTGTCCAGCATCAGGCCGCGATGATATTTTCACGATATATCCGT
The DNA here is from genome assembly GCA_963814635.1 of uncultured Acidobacteriota bacterium. Classification (GTDB taxonomy): domain Bacteria; phylum Acidobacteriota; class Terriglobia; order Acidiferrales; family UBA7541; genus Acidiferrum. Next base: position 55,218 of record CAWFDP010000001.1, read on the forward strand.
TAAACCAGAATCTGACCGATTACGAGTCCGAGAGCGAAGCAAGTGTAGACCGCGACCGTCCAGAACCCTATGGAGCCAATTGTGGGACGCCGCGCCGCACTACCGATTGCCATTGCTGTCATGTTGCATGTAGAAATAAACAATGACTGCAAAGGGTCGCCCCACCAATTCAACGGGTTTCTGTCGAATGAGGGTCGAGCAAGGTTATTCTGCTTCCAGCCCTGAATCGAAAAACCAACTGCCAGCAGCGCAAACAAAGGTGTGCCCAAAAGTATCAAGCAACACAGAATCGCGTCTGGATTCGTATTTCGCAACTTTTCCGGCGATAGAGACTTATAGCCGCCCAGCAAAGCAAGCGTGACTAGCGCAGCGTTTATAACGAACCAAATCTTTTTCATATTCCTCGGCCAGTCGAGAAATTACTTCTACCTTGCGTCAGCATCAGTTTAGAACCACATGAGGGTCGGTCGGAGGGATGCCGTCATTGGGTTCCGCGAGAGAGTCAACTCCTGGTTTGTCGGAAAACCGGACATCTGGTTTTTTGGCGATTTCACTTCTACGGTAAGGGATTCGCCGTTGGCGCGGCGGACGCTTTCGCGTGCTAAACTCTTCACAGCATCGCTGCTACAATCTGGTCGGATGCAAGGATGTTCCCATGCTGAAAACGGTTCCTATTCTCTTTCTCCTTCTCACAGTAACTACTTTAACCAAGGCTGACTCCCTTTTGCAGTCTAATCAGCTCTTTGTGGATGACGTACAGATTATGACGGTAAGTGGAAACGTCCTAACGAACGGCGGCTTCGAGACAGGTTCTCTCGCGCCTTGGTTCCAAGACCGAGCGACTGGCGACTGCGCCCTTGGTTCTCCATTTGTACAGAACTGGCATGTTACCTCTGCCGATTCTCATTCTGGTTCGTTCAGTGCGACTGTGGTAGGCAGTTGCGAACTCCGAGTGGACTTCAACCCCGTGCCGGTACGCGACATCGTCCTTCTTTCCTTTTGGGAAAAGAGCCCTGGCACCTTGGACGTTGGGTTTCCGGTCAATTACAACTTTTTTTATTCGGATGGCACGAGTTTTCAGTCCGGAGGTTCAGAAGAAGGATTCCCCGGCCTGAACTGGACCTATTTCGATAAAACTAGCAACTTGGCATCGGGGAAGAGCCTGGTTGGATTCTCTCTGTGGGGTGCAGACCCTGGGGTCTTCATGCCGGAACCCGGCACCATCACTCTGTTGGGTTCCGGCTTAGTGGGCTTGGTGGCTGCGGCGAGAAGGAAGTGGTTCGGGCAGTTCCGCGCCTCCTGGCTCTCGTCATCGCTCCATCGAGGCTTGGTTCAAAAAACCTTTTCCCGAATTTTGGAACCCTCAAGGACGACGCCTAGACTTGGGTTCGATTCCCATCGCAATAGCTAGGTCTCATCTCGGTCTCATTGTGCGGGTCAGAGCGTCGTCCGTTGGTCCGTAAGCGACACCAGAACAAGCACTTAGATTATCACCTTGTCCTGCTACGAACCAGAAGGTCGAGAGTTCGAGTCCCTCCGGGCGCACCACTTTTCCCAATAAAAACAGTGTTTTTTGAAGGTCAGCGAGAGACCGAGATAGCTGTGTTAGTCCCTCTGTTTGTACCCGTGGATGGGGTACCGGAAAAAAACGCTAACGATCAAATGCGGGGACGTTTTGTTTGAGCTGTTAGGGGAAACCACGGCTGGGTCGGAGATCGCAGCTCCTGCAGACTTCTAACACGGTTTTCAGGGGTAAGCGTACGGTTCTAACCGTGTGTACTCCGAGTGTGTGAGTGAGGATGATGGCCTTCGTGGACAGTTTGATTGTGTCCACGAAGAGGGATCGTGGACACATCGGATCAAATACCCCAAGTCAGAGTGCAGCGAACAAAGCATCGGCGTCGAACGATCCAGGAGCGACGGGCGATCGTGGAAGAGACGATGCTGCCGGGAGCGTCGGTGTCGAGAGTGGCGAGACGACACGACGTGAACGCGAACCAGGTGTTCTACTGGCGTAAGTTGTATCGCGAAGGGCAGCTTGGAAGCAGCACGGACACGCGGCTGGTGCCGGTGAAGGTCGCGAAAGATCGATCTGTAGAGGGAGTGAACGAGGACGATTTTCTTCCGCGATCGGGAACCCTGGAGATCAAGCTCTCGAAAGGGACGCTTCGAATCTTTGGCACTGTGGATGTGATGGCACTGCGTGCGGTCTTGTTGCGGAGTTTCTCTACTGACAGTGACATCACGAGTTTCAACGGCGAACCAGGGGAAAAGGGTATAACAGCGGTGGCTATTGGCGTTCGCAAAAACCTAAGATGCCAAGTCCGGATAAGTTCGGTGGATTCAATGGGTCGATGCAGCACTAAGCCAAAGTCGTGTGAGGGCTTCAACGGCGAAGGATAGTTCACCTATCAAACGCTAGCACTGGTCGCCTCAACAATTTTCCCCATTTTCAACCAAAGCAGTAAAGTCTAGAATCTGCTCGCTCACAAGCAGGTCATCATCCTAATGATCCCGTCTCTCTTCAATCGCTCGGAGTATCCTAGCCTCGGTCACAGTGTCTACTTGAATCAGGCATCGCTCGGATTGATCGGTCAACCAGCAGTGACCGCAATGCACGCTTTCATCGACGATGTTGCCAGGCATGGCAACCTCTACATGTCCGATAGTGATGAGGTGGGGTTTTGTGAAACGCTCCGCGAACGCGCAGCCAGATTACTTCATTGCGATACGGCGCAAGTCGCCATCGTCGCGGGCGCGAGTGAGATATTAGGGCAGCTTCCGTGGTTACTTCAGGCAAAATTGCATAGCACAATTCTGGCTGTTTCTTCAGATTTTCCCGCGATAACTCGGCCGTGGCTTCGTCTGGCTGCCCTAAAAGACCATAAGGTGCGCTTTGTTGATGACCAGCCTACTTGCGATCTGACCGATACACTTATCGATGCGATCGACGAGAATACTGCTGTAGTCGCGGTGAGTAGCGTGCAATACGCCACCGGTACGGTCGTGGATATTGCACGCCTGCGCCAAAGGACTGCCCAGGTTGGGGCACGTTTAATTGTCGACGCTACGCAAGCGGCAGGTGCAATGCGGGTGGACACGGCTGCATGGGATGCTGATGCCGTCGTTGCCAGTGGCTACAAATGGCTTGGTGGACCCGGCGGCGTTGCTCTCGCGGTGATGTCGCCACGTTTGCTTCAGCAAATACCCCCTTTGCCGGGTTGGATGGGCGCATCAGACCCTTTTGATTTTGATGCGACCTCAGTGTCGCTGGCCAACGATGCCCGGCGCTATACGCAATCAACAATGTCGTATGCCTCCATGGCCGGTCTCACGGTGGCAGTTGAGCAGTTGTTGTCCCTGGGTGAAGCTCGAATTGAGGAACATGCAAGGACGTTGGCCGCAATGTTGGTTAGCGACGCCAGCAATTATGGTTGGCAACCGTTTCGTAGTCTTGGCGATCCTGCTGCGTCTCCACACATCATTTCACTGCGGCATCCTCACGAAAACATACAAGCAGTTGTAGAAAGTCTTCGTGGTCATAAAATTGTGTGCGGTATACGTGGCGGACGCATTCGGATCTCGCTCGCCCCTTACAACGACGCAAGTGATGTCAGTACCCTTATCGAAGGACTTGCAAAAGCCCAGGCTGGGTGAACATAAAAATCGACCCTTGATGAATCAGGCTTCTCTCACATCTCGGAAACGAGGAAGCCGCTCAGCCATCGATCCTATTCCTAGGAGATAGCATGCAGGCCCGGAGCCGCACCAGAATTAGTGATCAGAAAAAACCGCATGGACGACTTGCTGAGGTCGCCAGCAAGGATTATCGTTAAGCGCGGGTGGTACACGAGTTCCTCTTGGCTCAGGCCTAACGACGTGTACTTGCGACACACACTGACGTCTCCTGACGAGATGCGAACATGCCAGACGAGGAATGGGTCAAAACACTTGCTGACGGCAGAACCGTGAAGTTCATTTACCAAGAACTTCCGCGAGACGGAGCATTTATGACTGCTCAGCTTGCAGGTAACGAGGTCGTATATTCAGTCCTGTTAGCCAAAGCTAAAAACCCGCTGACTCGTGAAGATGTTGAGAGTCATTTCAAAGCCGAGCTTGCAAAGAAGTAGGTGCTTACTGGGCATATGCACGTCAGGGCTTTGGTTCGTTTCAAAACTTTTAAGGCGGGGCGGCTAGCGAAAAGACTGGGTCAGCTCTTTTGTGGTCAGCAGCTCTTTATCAAGATCGGCCTTGGCCGCGGACAGGTTGGTCAGCCGATCATGTAGATTTTGTGTCTCAGGAACGGCTGCACGAATCGCAGTTTTCAGACTACCGTATATCGCCCGATAGACCGGCTTGATTTCCTCCGATACTTCTGTACTTCCTCCCCAGTTTAGGCGCTCACCAACTGCCAGTATGATTTGGTTCGTTTGCAGCGGTGTCATGTCTCCCTGCAGACCGTGTTTGACCCATTCCTGAACTGCGCCGAGTTGCTGAATGGCCGCGTCCTTTTCCGAGTCGCTCATCGCGCCATTGCTGATGATTTCAAGCATCGCTTGTTCGAGTGGCTTGTCTATGGTCTCTGCCACGTTGATTTTTGCTTTTGATCCTGAAAGGACAGCATCCAGTTTGAGCGCATAGTCGTCGATCTTTTGATGAATCACGGCCAACTGCCCGCCAGCAGCTCGCGCTGCCTCTCTCGATGATTTCCCTTGCTGCAGTGTCGTTCGGTAAACCTCGAAGTCTCCTGCCGCCAAATTCCAAATGGCTTCGTCCACCATAGCCTTCGCTGAATCTCCGAATGTGAGGTCGCGGAGACGGGATCTGGCGGATGCACCGGTAACTGCTCCACCGATCTTGGTTTCTGGGAGACTGCCCGCAGCTTCCGGGGAAGCAGAGGCGTTTACCTTTGTTTCGGTGACAATTGTGTCGGTGACAATCGGGGTTGGACTTCGATCCTCGCGCTTGATCGGATTGTCATTTGGTTCGAATTCAGCCGTTAGGACGCGGGCTTCCGGGCCGTGGTCGCGAGAGGGCCCAAGTTGCTTCACGTGATTCTCGCACACGTAAATGGGCTCATTGCCGCCCTTTTCCCAGCAAACAATGACTTCGGTTCCGTAGTCACAGTCGAGCCGGTAATGGGGAGAAAGAGCCTTTGCAGGCTTGCCAGTCTGTAGCTGCCACTCTGCTCGGCTTGTGCAATTCTGTTTCGGCACACGTTGATTCTAGCGAAGGCGTGCCCTGAATGCAGAGCGGTCCTGGGGCGGCGTGCCGGAACATGTACGCTGTACGCTGGAACAGGTAGCTTGGGGTAGTTGTGTTTGTGCCTGAAAAGTCGGATGGCCGAGCAAGTGGAGAGTAGTACCCAGAGTCCGGTGAGCGGGTCGTAGACCATGCTGTGCCGTGCATCCCGCGATTGTGAGTTTCGCGGGCCCCAACGTCAGTAAGCTTAGCTTCGCCTGCTTCAAACTGACAAAGTGGGGGCCCGCGTTTGGCAGCTAGTCGGGCGTGTTCTCGACGATTAGCCCTTGGTCACGTCGATGGTGAAGGGCTGCTCGAGTCGGAAAGTAAGAGGAGTTTCCGGCCGCAGATGGATATTCCTTTTACCCGTAAAGTAGGCCACGGCAGTTCCGGCTCCGGCGCCAATTGGCCCACCGATGAGGGCTCCTTCGCCTGCCCCCGCTACTGCACCAATTAAGGCGCCACCGCCAGCGCCGCCAGCGATCCACGCGAAGTTGCGCTTTTTGTGGTCGCGACCAGTACGCTGAGCGGCCGTTGTTCGCAGGTCGTAACTCTTTCCATCAATTTGGACCGCGTCAAGAACCAGGCGAAGTTGCGCCCTGCCCATCAAGCGTCCTGATTTGCGCGCATCCACAACAAGGCCCTCGACGTGAGCGCCTTGCGGGATGACCGTCTTGCCGTCTACGTCCACCGGTTCGGTCACCGTAGCCTGAAAGTGATCTCCAGAAATGTTTCGGTCGCTGGAGATTGCCTGGTCCAGGGTGATATGAATCGGCGTCTGCTCCGGAACGGTCATGGACTCCGGCCTGTCGGAATGCACTGCGGCACCTGTGACGAGAGCAGCGGCCAGGACAACGGCTCCCCCCATCAGGAGATAACTGCGTTTGGTAAAGACCATAGATACCTCCATCTAGGTTAGACGTCGCAGCTGCCTGTCGAGGTGCCAACATAAACTCCAGGAACGTACAGCTTATCTGGTAGACGCCAAGGCATGAGTCCGGGAGTGAAGTGAGGAATTCTCCGGCCTCGAGGCCCTCGGCCACCTATGAAAGCGGACATTTCTACTTTGCACTAACCGGATATTCTCATTTTACAGCGACAAATTCTCCGAATTCTCCGGCCTCGAATTCTCCGGCCTCGTCTCCGGTCGTCTCCGGCCTCGTCTCCGGCCTCGTGTCAACGCAAAGTAGAAATGTCCGGTTTTTCGCAAGATAGAAATGTCCGGTTCCACGGTTTCCTCCAGGGGTGATGCGCAGGCACATGGTATTTGGGTTTGATTTGGTTTTTGGGTGTTGGTGTTCGTTCCGCAAGTTCTGGAGGCCGTAGGCCGGAAGGACTTGCGGACGGTCGCAGGGGTGCTGGGCAATGGCGCAGGCGCAGGTAGCGGCCACGGAAGCGTAGCCAGTGCGAGCCATCCAGACGTCGTTCGATTTCCACCTGCGCTCTACGAAGACCGGCGCAGACTTCTTCACGTGGCACCCCCCAGCGGGTTCCATCCCAGCTGACCGTGTGATCGTCGGCGACCTGGCGACCCACGCGCACGCTGAGAATTTCCTCCAGCCGCTGGTCTGGATCCAGCCGTCGATGTGCATTGCGCGGCTTGCGTGGCGCCACCGTGAAACGCTCTTCCCACGCCGGAAGAAAGCGCATCGCTAAAAAATGATTGGCAGCAGCGATGCTGTCGATCCCCGCCAGGCGCATTTCCTTTACCAGGCGGTCCTGCAGCGTTTCGAACAGCCGCTCGATCCGTCCTTTGGCTTGCGGGCTGTGTGCTGCGATCCATTCGATTCCTAACTCTCTGAGGGCTCGTCCGAACTGCGAGCGGGCTTTTTCTCCCCGCAACTGTGCCCCCAGCGGCGCCGCAGCAGACGTCCGGAAGATGCTGTTTTTATCGGTGTAATGCGCTAAAGGACGTCCGTAGCGCCGCACCCATTCTGCAAAAGTCCGCAAGTTTTCTTCGGTGGTGTCATGCTCGGTGAATCGTGCATAGAAACGGCTGGTGGCGTCATCGATCACCGCGATCAGCTGACAAGCCGGCCCACGCTCCTCCAACCAGCGAAACGGTGAGCTATCCTGCATCACCAGCTCCCCGAAACAGGCGCGCCGCTCCCGCCACACATGGATGGTCTTTACGCGTTGTGCGCGTGGACGCCACAAACTGGCCTTTATCATCCACTTGCGCAGCGTCTCGCGGCTCACCGGCAATCCCTCCTGGGCTAAGTGCTCGGCGGCCAGCGTGGGTCCGAAGTCCGCGTAGCGTTGTCGCACCCGGCGCAAAATCTTCTGCTCCAACCCCGTGGTTAACCTGCGGTTGGATCTTCGTCCGCGTAATCCATGCATCACCGCTCGGTCGCCGTGTTCCCCCAGACGAAACAGCAGCCGACGGATGTGACGGTCACTGATCTTCAGCCGCTTGGCGGCTGCGATCTGCGTGATCTGCTTCTGCTGGACCTCGTGTAGCACGCGCAATCGGTCCCGTTCCCGTTGGCTCAAAGCGATTCGCTCCGTTTCCATGAGGCCCTCGGCCACCTATGAAAGCGGACATTTCTACTTTGCACAAACCGGACATTCTCATTTTGCAGCGACATCGTCTCCGGCCTCGTTGACACCTCCACGTAAACCCAATAGGATTCTGCGCGTGGCGGATTCCCAACCCTCGCAAAATCAGGTCATTTCGCACTACCGCATTTTGGAAAAGCTCGGCGGTGGTGGCATGGGCGTGGTGTACAAAGCCGAAGACACCCGGCTGCATCGAACCGTCGCACTGAAATTTCTTCCCGAAGACACTTCCCGCGATCCCGTTGCACTCGAACGCTTCCGGCGCGAGGCCGAAGCCGCTTCCTCGCTGAATCATCCCAACATTTGCACCCTCTACGACATCGGCGAAGAGAATGGCCGCGCCTTCATTGCCATGGAGTACCTCGAAGGCAAAACGCTGAAGCATCTCATCGAGGGCAAGCCGCTTCGAACCGCTGATCTCTTGAACTACTCCATTCAATTGGCCGAAGCGCTGGAAACCGCGCACGCCAAGGGCGTAATTCATCGCGACATCAAGCCCGCCAATATTTTTGTCAGCAAATCCGGTGCGGTAAAAGTCCTCGACTTTGGACTCGCAAAATTAATTGCCGAACGCGCAGCTGCTGAAGAAACCGGCGAATTCGGCGGCAACGGTGCCACCGCGACCGTCAATCCATTTCTCACTAGTCCGGGCGCGGCAGTTGGCACTGTCGCCTACATGTCGCCAGAACAAGCTCTTGGCGAAGAGATCGATCGCCGCACCGATCTGTTTTCTTTGGGCATCGTGATTTACGAAATGTCCACTGGGCGGCCAGCGTTTCCAGGCTCCACCTCCGCCGCGATCTTTGACGCCATCCTCAATCGCACGCCGATTGAGCCGCTCACTATCAATCCGCGGCTGCCGACGCCGCTGCTTGGAATTATTCAGAAGGCCATCGAAAAAGATCGTTCGCTTCGCTACCAGACCGCTGCGGATCTTCGTGCCGATTTGCAGCGTGTCAAACGCGACTATGAGGCCCAGCCGCGCAGCTCCGCGTCCAGTTCGTCGGACTCCGGCGGCCGCGTTTCCAGTGCAGCGACGTCGTTTGTTCCTGGACAAGCTGCCTCGATGAACAAGCCCTTGCTAATTGGCATTGCGGCTGCCGCTTTGCTCTTGCTCGCCGGCGCCTACTACGTCGGCAAAATGTCAGGATTGGCGAATTCGATTTCGCCGCCCTCTTATCGCCAGTTAACTTTTCGTGGTGGCACCATTCGAATGGCCCGTTTCGCGCCCGAAGGTAAGTCCATCGTTTACAGCGCGGCCTGGGAAGGGAATCCTTACGAATTATTTCTCAAGCGTTCGGAGAGTCCGGAATCACGTCCCTTCGGTTTGAAAGGCGCGGAAGTGTTGGCTGTTTCCTCCGCGGGAGAGATGGCCGTCTTGCTCGGCAGCCACAACGTCGATCCTTATATCAATGAAGGAACTCTCGGAAGACTTCCGCTGGGCGGCGGCGCGCCGCGCGAAGTTCTGGAAAAAGTGCAGTGGGCGGACTGGTCGCCCGACGGTTCGTCGCTCGCCGTGGTGCGCGAGGAAGCGGGCCAGAGCCGCATTGAATATCCGATCGGCAAACTTCTCTACCAGACCGGCGGTTGGATCAGTCATCCACGAGTCTCGCCAAAGGGCGATCTGGTAGCTTTTCTCGATCACCCTTTGCGCCGCGATGACGAGGGAAATGTTGTGGTAGTCGATCTAGCTGGAAAATCACGCGTTCTTTCCACCGGCTGGGAAACAGTTTGGGGATTGGCCTGGTCTCCCTCCGGTGACGAAATTTGGTTCACTGGCACTAAAGTAGGCTACGGGAGATATCTGGCAGGAGTCAGCCTCACTGGAAAAGAACGGCTGCTCGCGCGCGAGCCGGGCACGCTCACACTGCAGGATGTTGCCCGGGACGGCCATGTCATTCTCACTCGAGATGTTCCGCGCGTCGGAATGGTTGGAGTTGCTCCCGGCGAGACCAAGGAACGCGATCTTTCTTGGCTTGATTGGTCGGCTCCCAAAGATCTTTCCGCGGATGGCAAGACGCTTTTGTTTACCGAATCCGGAGAAGCGGGCGGCGAGAATTACAGTGCGTATTTGCGCGACACCGACGGATCTCCTGCGGTTCGTCTCGGCGACGGATTTGGATTCGCACTTTCGCCCGACAAGAAATTTGTTTTGGGCGGCGTTCCAAAACCACCTGTGCAGTTTTCACTTCTTCCCACCGGAGCCGGAGAATCAAAGGCACTCACCCACGACAACATCAATCGTTCGATTGCGCATTGGGATCCGGACGGAAAGCGCTTCGTCTTCGCCGGCAGTGCGCCGGGCCACGGCGAACGATTGTTCGTGCAAAACATAGACGGAAGCGATGCGCGTCCGATCTCACCGGAAGGCGTAAATCCAAGTTTGTTCTCGATTTCGCCGGACGGAAAAAGCGTCGCGGCGATCGGCCCGGATCAAAAGGGATACATCTATCCGATCGACGGCGGCCAGCCCAAAGTGATTGCTGGCCTCGAGCCGTATGAAGGTCCGATTGGCTGGTGCGACGACAGCCAATCTCTTTTTATTTACCATCTGGGTGAATTGCCGGCCAAAATCTATCGCTTGAATATCACCACCGGCAAAAAACTGTTTGTCCGGCAGCTGATGCCCCCGGATCTTTCCGGAGTCACCGACATTTCGGCAATTTTTATTACCCCGGACGGCAAAGGCTACGTTTACGAATACGGTCGAACGCTTTCCGACCTCTATCTGGTCTCGGACATTAAGTGAAGAGTAATAAAAAAGCGAAACGCATCATCTTTTCCTAAAGAATGACTGTGAACTTACGTCCGAACCACCGTCGAGCTCCGTTCGGACTTACCATCTTTCTCAGCGCCTTTCTGCTTTTCTGGGTGCAGCTCCTTCTTGGCAAGTACATCCTGCCCTGGTTTGGTGGCACGCCCGCCGTTTGGACCACTTGCATGCTTTTCTTTCAGTCTCTTCTGCTGGGAGGCTATCTCTACGCGCACCTACTGAACAGCAGTCGGCTTGAGCCGCGAACAAAGGGAGTGCTGCATTGCGTTTTTCTTTTCGGTTCGCTGCTGCTGCTGGCGGGGACTGCCTGGGCGTGGAGCTCACCACTTACTCCCGGAAATGACTGGAAGCCGAACGGCTCCGATCATCCGGTGTGGCACATTCTCTTGCTATTGAGCATTAGCGCCGGCCTGCCGTATTTCGTTCTTTCGTCCACCGGCCCGCTCCTGCAAGCGTGGTATAGGCGGGTTGACGGAAATAGTTCGCCATATCGTTTGTATGCCCTCTCCAATCTGGGTTCGTTCCTCGCTCTGTTGTCTTATCCCTTCCTGCTGGAGCCGGGGCTGAAACTGAAGTCGCAAGCCTGGCTGTGGTCGTTTGGTTTTCTTGTCTTTGCTTTGAGTTGTGCCTATTGCGCTTTGCGAAGTACAAAAACGAACGTTCCCGAAACACAGCAGGCAGCAAAAGGCGCGGAGCCAGAAATATCTGCAACGGAACTGGGCGAAACGCTCGCGCCAACCGGATGGAACTATTTACTCTGGGTAAGTTTGTCGGCATGTGCTTCGATCATGTTTCTGGCCACCACCAACCAGATTTGCCAAAACGTTGGTGTCGTCCCGTTGCTTTGGATACTGCCGCTGGGCCTTTACCTTCTCAGTTTTGTTATTTGCTTCGAGCACGAACGGTGGTATTCGCGAAGCTGGTTTCACCCGCTGTTTGCTTTGGCAATCTTTGCCAGTTGTTTCGTGTTGTCGAACGGCGCAATTACCAGCCTGTTCACGCAGATCGCAATCTACAGCGCAGTCCTGTTCATCGTTTGCATGGTGTGCAATGGAGAGTTGACTCGATCCAAGCCCGCCCCGCGCTACCTGACATCTTTTTATCTTTCCGTGAGTGTTGGCGGCGCCTGCGGAGGCGTTTTTGTTGCCTTGGTGGCACCCAAAATCTTCCGAGGATTTTGGGAATATCAGGCTGGTCTTTGGATCTCGACCTTGGTTCTGTTGATCCTCCTGGTCGGAGACAAGCAGTCTTGGCTGTACCAAAGCAAAATCGGAACCCCAGTCACCGTCCTCGGGATGGCAGTCCTCCTGCCTGAAAGCGTCGTACTCGCGGGAGGAAACGTGAATTCATTGACCAGCTACGTTTCCGCTTCGGTTGCACTTCTGCTGATGGTCTATCTGTTGGTCAACCGGAACCGGACAGGCTCCAACAAGGCCAGGGAGCAAGCAGCGCCGTTGTTTTGCGCTGTGGCTTTGCTTGTAGTTGCCGGCATTCTTGTCGCCACGGCAATGGCACAGGTGCGGGACGCGGCCAGCGTCTCGCGAAACTTTTACGGGATGCTGGCTGTCAGGCCGCGAGATTTCAACGACCCACAGCGCGCCGCTTTTAGCTTGGCGCATGGTCGTGTCCTGCATGGGTTTCAACTGCGGGCGCCGGCCGAACGTAGAACACCAACTGCGTATTACGCCGCCGATAGCGGCGTAGGTAGAGCCATACTTGGCAGCGCTGCAGAATCGACGGTTGGCCATCGGCAATTGCGTATCGGCGTAGTCGGCTTGGGGGTCGGCACCATTGCTGCCTATGGCCAGCCGGGAGACACCATACGGTTTTATGAAATTAATCCAGAGGTAGTTCGAATCGCGAGCGATCGAAGGTACTTCACTTTTCTGAGCGATTGCCCCGCCAAAGTCGAAGTGATCGTTGGCGACGCTCGCCTCGCAATGGAACGCGAAGTCGAGCGAAATGAGCGCCAGAATTATGATGTCCTGGCCATTGATGCCTTCAGCGGCGATGCAATTCCAGTTCATCTTCTTACTTTAGAGGCATTTGAAATTTACCTGCGTCAATTACGAAAGCCATCCGGCATTCTCGCCATCCATGTGACGAATAGCTATGTGGACTTGCGGCCGATCGTTCTTGCAGCAGCAAATCATTTCGGGCTTAAAACAGTTTCGGTGCATTCATCCGGAGACGGGCGTGCGGCGGAAAGCGCTGATTGGATGCTGCTGTCGCAGGATAGCAAAATCCTGGAATTTGATAACACCGGGAGCGCGAATGGGGAACAGATTCCACGGTCTCGCTTGATCCGTCCATGGACCGACGACTATAGCAACCTGCTTCAGATATTGAGCAGATAAGTCTCACATCGCGGAAGTGATAGAGAGTAGACTCAAATTTCTGTGCGTAGTACTTGCCGGGAGGCAGGTGCGGACTCTGCGTTTGCCAATCGAAAATGTGGGCTTGATTCGGTTGCTCGTTTTGCGGTTGACGCCGTCGCTTGGCGCTGCCGTGGCATTGCTCTTCATTCTGGTGTTGTTCATTTCGAACGTCGAAGTATGGAAGCCGCCAACATTTTTCGGACGTTACCAGGACGACGCGGTTTATTTTTCGTCCGCGCAAGCTCTCGCGCAGCATCAGCAATACATCTTGCCTAGTTTTCCAGGGCCCCCGTTGCGGCCGCGGTTTCCGATCCTGTATCCGCTGCTGCTCTCGAGCGTCTGGAAGCTGGATTCCAACTTTCCGGAAAATCTGGTTTGGGCCACTCGCATTACCGAAGGTTTCGGATGCGTGATGCTGCTCTGCATATTTTTCCTATTGCGATGCATTGCCGGGCTGGGAAAAATTCCGTCGCTGATACTGACTTTGTTGTGCGCGTTTCATCCGGTGCTATTGCGGCTGAGCGGGCTCACCCTGAGCGACGTTCCGTTCGCGGCGTTGTTTTTGCTGACGATACTGCTCGCCAAATTTGCGCTGTCGCCGGAGAATTCGTACGCACTCGCCGCGGTGCTCGGTGTGGTGGTTGCGTTGAATGCATCACTGCGGACGGTTGGTTACACCGTGATGATGGGACTATTGGCGTACTTCCTCTATCGCCGTGAATTCCGCCGCGCATGTGTTTTTTTACTGGCGTCAGGCGGAACTATCGCAGTGCTATTTTTGTTGACCGCGCATTACGCCCCTCACATGGAGGCGGCCAGCGGCGCCGTTTCGAACAGCACAAGCGCGCAGTGGGCGCGACTGGTTATTTTCCAGACGCAGTACATTCGCTTTCATTGGATTCTGGGAATTCCCACGGTTTCGGCGTTTTTCTCAGTGCTGCGGGAGAATTGCCTGCAGCTGGTGAGCTCGCCAGGACCATTTTTGGCGGGAGCATTTGACCGGAGATCGTGGCTGATGACGGCGGGAATGTCCGCAATCGTTTTGAGCGGATTGGTGCGGCAACTGCGCCGTCCGGAGTGGCGGGCGCTGGCGTTTATCAGCGTTCCATTTGCGCTGATCTTTCTCGTGTGGCCGTATCCGGTGATGGAACGATATTTGTGTTTTCCGTTCTTGCCGATTTTGTTGCTGGCACTGGTGCTGGAATCGAAGAGACTGCTGTCAGTGGTGATGAGTAATTTGCGCGCGCCCGCTTCGTGGACGAATCGGATTCTGGCGGTCGGAATTTGCGCGGTGCTGATCGGGTATACCGGATTTGCGGCATGGAATTATTTTGTCCGGGACCGCCTGCAACTGCTGGAAGCGGAGAGCGCGCAGGCAAAAACTTTGCAGCAGCGAAGAGAAGTGTATTCCTGGATTCGCGAACACACTCCAGCCGACGCGAAGATTGTGGCGTATGACGACGTGCTGGTTTTCTTGTACAGCGGGCGACAAGCGCTGCGGCCGATCGTGCTGCTGCCGGCGGTAGCGTATCCGAAAATTCCCGGCACCGATTCTCCGGATTTGTCGAAGGATCTGGCGCAGATGGCCGAAGTGCCGCGGGATGCCGGGGCAAGATACTGGCTGGTGACAGTGGATGATTTTGCGCTGGACGCGGAGCCGGCCAAGACCTTGGCCAGACAGAACGAGATCGTGAGCGTGCTGCCGCGGGTGTTTCAAAGTTCCGAAGGAATGGCGAAATTGTACGACAGCAGTTGTTTGCAAGACGTGACGCGGGAAGACTGCAGGAAGGCCCAGGCGGTGCTGTTTCCCAGGAGCCGGTGAGAAAGTGAAAAAGGAGACTCGGCCTTTGCAAAGAAAAAGATTGATTCGATTGCTGGTCGGCGGGCTGTTGACCGCGGCGGTGGTGTACCTGGTGGCAACGCACATGGATAAAGTGCGGGCGAACGTGAGCCAGCGCGACTCGATCCAATACTGGGCGGCGGGGCAGCTTTTGCTTCACCGGCAAAATCCATACGACGTGCAGAAGACTGTCGAATTGGAATGGAACGAAGGGTACACACAAAGCAGGCCGGTGCTGGTGCGGACTCCGCCGTGGTCGCTGTTTTTGTTTTTGCCGCTAGGACTGACGAACGCATTTTGGGGCTGGCTGCTGTGGATGGCGGTGTCGGTAGCGGCGCTGATCGCGGCGATGCGATTGAGCTGGAAGATGTTCGGGAAGGACCAGAAGTTGCGCCCCGTTTTTCTGATGGTGGGATATCTTTTTGCTCCGGTGCTGGCGTGCCTGGAAGCGGCGCAAATCGGATTTGTGCTGCTGATCGGGATTGTGCTGTTTCTGGAGTTGGAGGAAAGGAAGCCGCTCCTGGCGGGCGCGGCGCTGGTGCTGCCATTTGCCAAACCGCACCTACTGGTGTTTTTCTGGCTGGCGTTCTTTTTGTGGATTTTGTGGCGCAGGAAATTCGCGGTGGCGGCAGGATTCATTAGCGCGGTGATCGCGGTGACGATTGTGGCGCTGATTTTCGATCCGTCCGCGTTTCAGCATTACCGGGAGTTTTTGCGGAGCGCGGCGATCGAAGGCGAATTCATTCCAACGGTGAGCGGAGTGCTGCGGCTGCTGTTTTTCCGGCCGTACTTCAGGGCGCAATTCATTCCGACGCTGCTGGCCCTCCTGTGGAGCTTGTGGTACTGCTGGAAGAACATGGCGAAATGGTCTTGGCGGGACCATGGATTGACGGTGATGGTGGTCTCGATCCTGACGACTCCTTATGGCTGGCTGACGGATGAGGTGGTGCTGTTGCCGGCGATGCTGTTTGCGGCGATGGGCATTTTTGCCGGGAAGCAAAGGCTGCGGGTGACGACGCGGCTGGTGCTAGCGGTTTTTGGACTGATGAACTGGCTGATGCTACTGCTGATCGCTTCGCACATTCCACTGCAAACGGGGATCTATTTCTGGAGCAGCCTGCTGTGGTTCGGGTGGTACTTCTACGGGCGGCAAGTCTATAGGCGGAGCGGGCTGGCGGAGGAAACATGACGCTGCCCGAACCGCAGTCTAGCCGTCCCTTTCTGCTGGTTTGGGCGATTTATTCGGTCGGAATTCTGCTGGGCGTTCATTTTCTTCTATTTCCTTCCGGCTTGACCGAACGCACGGATTTTCGGCAGCTATATGCGGGCGGATACCTGGCGCGAACGGATCCCACGCATCTCTATGACTATGGGCGACAGAAGGAAGTGCAGGATGCGCTGGTCAGCAAGGCGGAAGGGCTGTTGCCGTTTATTCGGCCCTCGTATGAGGCGTGGCTGATCGCGCCACTTTCGCGATTCTCCTACCGGACTGCGTACACCTGCTTTCTTTGCGTCAACTTGCTGCTGCTGCTGGCGAGCTTCTTTGTTGGCAGGGAGATATTTTCACGCAAAGGAATCATCGCGCAGCCGAGACCAGGGCTGCAATTGTTTGCGTTCTTCCCGATGACGGTGGCGATGCTGCAAGGGCAGGATTCGATTCTGTTCCTGCTGGGATTGTGCGTGGTGTATCGGGTACTGAAGGCAGGGAAAGCTGGCCTTGCCGGGGTGGTCCTGGGATTGCTGCTGTTCAAGCTGCAGGTGGCGATTCCGGTGGCGGTGTTTTTGATGGCGCGATTCGGGATTTCACTGTTGGCGGGATTCGCGGCGGGGGGAGCGATTGTTTCCATTGCGTCGGTGGCAGTCGTAGGCTGGCACGGATTTCTTGCGCTGGGGCGGGCGCTGCTGGTGACCGGATCGGTCAGCGTTGCGCAGAACGCGCCAACCGGCTCGTTGGGAGTTTTTCCATTCATCATGCCAAACCTCAGAGGGCTGATCCTGGGCCTTACCGGTTGGATTTTGCCCGGGAAGGGAATCTTCGCGTTGACGATTGCGGTTACGGCGTGCGCGGTGGTGTGGGGAATCCGGGTGATCAGGCGGAGCGATTTCGACGGATCGTTTGCGCTGGCGACGACGTGCGCGGTGTTGGTGAGCTTCTATCTGCACATTCACGATCTGACGGCAATGCAAATTCCGCTGGGCCTAATGGCAGGGAACAAGAATTCGTATATTTCCTGGTCGGCGATCGCGTTTTATCTGGCGCCACAATTTGTGGTGCTGTTCGCGCACAATTTTATGTATATGCTGGCGGTGCCGGTGGTCCTATTTCTTTACGGAGTTTCTCAAACCGTCCGACTTGCTGGGGCTCGACCTAGTGATCGAATAACGCTTTAGGGCCGCCAATAGACAGTGAATGTTCCGATTTGTTTTGATTCGGGGAATCGAGAAATGACCAGTGACTCGATAAAATAAAACTGGTCAAGGGAAAATTCCGGCTCGCGGTTGATTACGGCGACTTTAATAAAGTCGGGCCGGTCGATGGCGTTTTTCAGCTCAGCCTGGTACGCGGCGAAGTCTTGAAATGAGTCGAAGAACGCGCGGGTCGGATTTCTTAGACCCGCGAGAAAGTAGACTTCGGGACAGTCTGGACCGGCCAAAATAGGCTGGCCGGATGCGTGCTGCTGAACAAACGGTATCAACTCACCGTAAAGGGCAGCGTCTGACTCGGTTATGCGAAGACCGCCTGCACGAGGCAGGGCAAGGGGCACCATCTGCTCATCCGGGCTGTAGCGGTCACTCTGATGAGTCAGAAATCCAGGCCTGAAGGCAAACACTGCAAAGAGGCCGAAGAAAACCGCTGCGGTGCAAATGTTTGCGCGCAACGCCTGAGGGAAATTTGAAAGCACAGCGGCCACAGCCAGTACGGTCAAAGGCGCGACGTAACAGAAATAGATGGGGATCGAGAATGGGAATTGAATGAGGCTGCACAGTGCGGTTACCGAGAGCAGAAGGAAAATCTGTTGATCGGCTGTTGCCCGGGATTCGTTCTCTCTGAAAAGGCGCCATAGGAGTGCGACCGTCGCCACAGTGAGAACTGGAACTGCGCCCCATGCGGCGTCGAGAGCCAGCAGGTAGGTTCGGCGAAAGAAAAAACAGCTAGCCAGAAAAAGCGCCGCGAAAACAATTTTCAGGCCAGGGACGAACCGCCGAAATCCGCCGCGCGGCTCGGCTTCGGTCAGCATGAATGCCAGGACTATCGAAGGTATGAAGATAATCGGGTGTGGCGGATACTTGCGAGCGAAGCTAAGCCGCTTGAGGTGAAAAACAAACAGGCCGGTGATCAACTCGTGCGTTGCATGGCGGAGCCAGTAAACCACGAGCAAGATAAGGAGTGGAATGCAAAAGGAAAAGAGAAAGGGGATTACCATCCCGAGGAGGGATTTGAAACGAGCTGAATCGTTGCTAGTTGCGGGTCGAAATTCCCTAAACGCGAGCAATATAGAGATGGCGAGCGCTGGAAGCACGAAGTGAAGGAAGTCTGGAATGCCGCCGCCGGGCAGCACCATCTTCGCCAGTGCTACGCAAAATACGGCAAGGCAGACGAGGACAAAGGCAGAGTAATAGGGCGTTGGCCCGGGCGCAGGTAGACTATCTCGCGCAAGCGATTGCTCACGGTAGACGAGGAATAGCAGGGCTCCTGCGACGAAGAACAGTCCTGGACTTTTTATCAAGAATGAAAAGCCGCCACAGAGACCGGCGAGAACCAGCAAGTAGGTGCGAGGCTGGCGAATGTATTTCAGGAGCGCAAGGGTTCCAAATGTTGCGAAGAACAGGCAGAACCATGAAGGCATCGCGGCGGAGTAATTTGGGACACTCCAGGTTACGGCCAAGAGGGTAATTCCGGCTGCAGGCCAGGGCCTGCAAAACTCGCGGGCCGCTGCAAAGAGGGCCGGAACCCAGGCCAGAAAGAACGCGAAGAGAACGTAGCGAAGAACAAGCAGTTTGGCGCCGAAGACCGAAAAGGCCGAGGCGTCTAAGTAGGCGAGGCCACCTGTATAAGGGTCATTAAAATCGCGATGAGGCATTTCGCCATGCAAGATTCGTTCGGCGGCCTGAGCCAGAATTCCCTCGTCGTGAGGGACCCAGCCGCGTCTTAGGTTAACGCCCATATAGACGGCTGAAAGCGACCAAACGAGAAGGAAAATGAGCAGGCTCCAGCGAGTTGTGGGGGCGGCTTTAGCCAACATGGGGTTCGAGAATTTGTCTTTCCAAAGGATACGGCAATTTGCGGGAACTTCTGGCCACTATTTTGTGTGTGGAGCGGCGAGGAAGGACCCAAGTGGACGCAACGTCAGTCGCGCCAATAAACGGTGAAGGAGCCGATTTTGCGAGAGTTTGGAAAGCGGGAAACGGCGAGGGACCTCAGGAAATCCACTTGGTGCGTGACGGACATATCGGTATCGTGCGTGACCACTACTTTGAGAAAATGTGGGCGATCAAAAAGCGCGCGCATGTTTTGTTGATAATCGTGCGGGTCTAAAAGGAAATCGAAAATAGTAGGCGTAAAGTTCTTGCTGCCCGACAGAAAGTAGACTTCCGGACAGTCCGGGCCGCAAAATATCGGATCGTCTCCAGCAACATTCTGTACAAATGTAATCAATTCCATGTATTCAGCTGCCGCTTTCCCAGGAATTCGGAGGCCGCCGGCGCGGGGCAGTGCAAGGACGGTATCGTCACGATCGGGGCGCTCGTGAGCTCCTCGAATGTGAAGACGCAGGTCAAGGACCGGGAAAAGTATATAGAACGCGATTGCGGTACCGAGAATAATGCGTGGAGGCTGCGTGAATCTTGAGAGCAGCGCTGCCGCCAAAAGGATTGCCAAGGGAGCGGTATAAAAAAAATATCCGACGGAAGAGTATGGAAATTGGACGAGACTGAAGAGAGCGGTCATGGTAACAAGCAGGGCCAGCAACTGCTTACCTTGCGATGCAGAAGCCTCTGGTTCCCGGTTTGCGGACAGGACTACAACTCCCGCCAGAACAAGTACTGGGATGATTCCAACAGCGGAGGTGAGGCTAACAATGTAAGCAAGATCGTTGCTGCGCGATGCGAATAAAACGATCGCAGCCAGCAAAGCTAGAAAGATGGAAAGAACGCGACGTGGTTGGCCACGCAACTTGGCAGTTTCTACGGTCAAGAGTGTGGCCAGAACGCATGGGTATTCGAATAAAAGGCCGTATGGAGCGAGTTGAGTGGTGAACAGGCGACGAAACGGCGCGACGAAAAGGCCAATCACTAGAGGGGCCAGTGCATTGTGGCGCCAGTAATACAGGACAAAGAGTGCTATTGGAGCGACGGCCGATGCCAAGAACGGGATGGCCATTGCAAGCAAGCCGCGAAGACGAGACAAGTCCGATCGGGTTGGCGAAGGGCGTTCGCGATAAACTAGCAGAATGGCGACGGCTGTGCCCGGAAAAACAAAGTGCAGGTATTCCGCAGAGTCTCCGATGGTGAACACCAGTTTTATAAGCACTGAGACAAACAACGAGAGACAGAAGGCCAGGAACGCGAGGTAGAGCGCAGTGCGGCGTTGGGGTGCGTCGTCAATCCTTGAGAGCGCTTGTTCACGGTAAACAAAAAAGAGCAGAGCACCAGCAATGTAATAAAGCGCGACGCTTTTGATCA
Source organism: uncultured Acidobacteriota bacterium (assembly GCA_963814635.1). Taxonomy (GTDB): domain Bacteria; phylum Acidobacteriota; class Terriglobia; order Acidiferrales; family UBA7541; genus Acidiferrum. Next base: position 75,691 of record CAWFDP010000001.1, read on the forward strand.
GGAAAGAGAATCCACCGCACAATCCGGCGAGAAGCAGCCAATATATTGCTGGGGTCCGAATGTACTTTGCTAAGGCGAGGGTGCCGAAAGTAGCGAGGAAGAGGCAGAACCAAGATGGCATGGCGGCAGTGTAGTTAGGAACGCTCCAGGCGACGGCGACGAGCGTAACTGCGGCAGCAGGCCAGGGTGATAAAAATTCCCTGGCGAGTGCACAAACGGCGGGCACCCATGCAAGGAAGCAGACAAACAGGAAAACGCGAAGCCTAAAAAGGTTTATTCCAAATAGTCTGAAGACGAAAGCGTTGACGTACGCGAGGCCGCCGGTATAGGGATCGTCAAAGTCTCGATGAGGCATCTCGCCGTGAAGGGCGCGCTCGGCGCTCTGGCCAAGCGTGCCTTCGTCGTCAGGATCCCAACCGTGGTTGAGATTCAGGCCCACGTAGAGACCGGATACGAGCCAGACAAATAGGAAGATCAGCATGCTCCAGCGAATTGAAGGAGCGGTTCCGGGTGTGGGCTGGTTTGGCATATTCAACTAGTTGCGCCAGTAGACGGTGAAGGTGCCGATCTGGCGAGACCGCGGGAATCTTGGGGAGACGAGTTCGTGCAGCAATTTCAATTGCGGTAGCGAGAATTGAGGTGATTCGTTGATGACCACGATCTTAATGGAATCCGATTGTTCCAATAGAGCGCGCATGAGTTTTTCGTACTCCTGAGGCGGCTCATGGTCATCGAAGAAGAAGGGAGTCGGATTCTTGAGGCCGGAGAGGAAATAGACTTCAGGGCAATCCGGCCCTGCGAAAATTGGATTGCCACCTGCGAGGCCCTGGATGAAGGGAATCAATTCCATGTATTTGATTGCGTCGTATTTGGGAACAAGGATTCCGCCGGCGCGAGGCAGGGCGAGGGGGGTACTGGCGAAATCACCATCGCTCAGATCGCCCATGAAATGGAGGTTGGTGACGGTGGCGGCAAAGAGGACGTAGAAGGCCACGACCGCGACCAGAATCAAGCGAGGAGGACGTTCGAGCCTGGAAATCAGGCTTGCCGCCAGAAGGGCGACGAGGGTGGCGACGTAACAGAAATAAGTGACGTTTGAATACGGGAATTGGATCAAGCTAAGAAGCACCGTCATTGAGAGGAACAGCACAGTCAGCTGATCGGCTTCGGGGCGAGGCGTCGCGTCCTTCGGCCGCGCGACTAGGACCAGTAGAGCCGCTACAACGAGCACCGGGATGATCCCCAGAACAGATGCGAGGCTGACGGTAAGAGCGATGTCCACGCGGCGGGAGAAGAACAGAACGAGCGCGGCGAAGATGGTCAGAAAAACTGAGAGGAAACGGCGCGGCTGACCGCGCAACTTAGCCACTTCAATTACAAACAAAGCGGCAATTACTGCTGGGTATTCATAGACAAGCCCCGTGGGAGAGCGTCGCACCGTGAAGAGTTGACGAAGCGTTACGCCAAACAATCCATTTATTAGCGCATCCAGCGCGCCGTGATACCAAAAATAGAAGGCGAAAAAAGCCACGGGGAGGGCGGAGGCCAGCAGGAAAGGGATGGCCATCGCGAAGAGAGTTTTGAAGCGAAAGAGGTCGGACACGGTGGGTGGAGTCCATTCACCGTACGCCAGCAGGAGCGCGAGCGCGACACTTGGAAAAACAAAATGGAGGTAGTAAGGGACTTCGCCGTTGGCAGATATCAACTTTAAGAGCGCAGCGATAAACACGGAGAGGGACAAGATCAAGAAAGCTATATAGAGCGGAGTGCGTTGGCGCGGGGCATTTTCGCTTCGCGAGAGCAATTGTTCTCGGTAGACGAAGAAGAGCAGAGCCCCTGCGAGGTAGTAGATGGCGACGCTCTTGAACAAGAAGGAGACTCCGCCAGCCAAACCTGCGAGAAGCAACCAATGCATGGCGGGCTTGCGGATGTACTTTGCCAAGGCGAGGGTGCCGAAGGTGGCGAAGAACAAGTTGAACCATGAGGGCAGAGTGGCGGGATAGTTGGGAACACTCCAAGCGGCGGCAACAAGGGTGACGCCAGCGGCGGGCCACGGAGAGAGGAATTGCCGTGCGATCGCGTAGACTGCGGGTATCCAGACGAGGAAAACAGCGAAGAGAAAAACGCGAAGCCAGAGCAAGTTGACGCCAAAGAGTTTGAAGATGGCGGCGTCGATATAGGTCAGGCCACCGGTATATCCGGTATGGAAATCGCGGTGAGGAATTTCGCCGTTGAAAACCCGCTCGGCACTTTGGCCGAGAGTGCCTTCGTCGTGAGGAACCCAGCCCTTATCAAGGTTAAAGCCTAGATAAGAAGCGGAAAGCAGCCAGACCAGCAGGAAAATCAGCATGCTCCGGCGGTTTGTGGGTGCGGTTTCGGGCATGCGTTGGGGATTAATATTTCACGAGTTGAGCGAACCGAGAATGAGTATTGCACGGCAGGAGCGGGTACGAAAAGAACAACCGAGCGGGAATTTCAAAACTGGCAACGCATGAAATTCACCTAGACTTGAGGAAAGATTGCTGATTCATTCCGGGTGAAATGGAAAGAATGAAGGACGCTACGGGACCGCGACGAATCTCGGTGATAGTGCCTGTCTACAACAGCGCGCTGGTGCTGCCGCAGCTGGTGACAGAACTCGAACAGGCATTGCTGAATTGTGCGCAGGAATTCGAATTGATTCTGGTGAACGATGCGAGTCCGGACGAGAGCTGGCAGCTGATCACGGCGCTGGCACAGGAACGAGCGTGGATTCGCGGAATCAATCTGATGCGGAACGTTGGACAGCATAATGCGCTGCTATGCGGAATTCGAGCGGCGAAATATCAAATCGTGGTGACGATGGACGACGACTTGCAGAACCCGCCGGGCGAAATTCCCAGACTTCTAGCGAAATTGCAGGAGGGTTTCGATGTCGTTTACGGAGTCCCCGAGCATGAGCAGCACGGTTTGCTTCGCGATTTCGCGTCGAAAATCACGAAGCTCGTTCTGCAAAATGCGATGGGTGCGGAGATTGCGCAGAAGATTAGCTCGTTCCGAGTCTTCAGAACCCAGGTACGTGATGCTTTCCAGCAGTACCGCGGCCCGTTTGTGTCCATCGATGTGCTACTTACCTGGGGGACAACTCGTTTCGGCGCGATGACCGTGCGCCACGACTCTCGGCGCGAAGGAGTTTCTGGTTACACCCTGCGCGCGCTCGTCGTACATGCGATTAACATGATGACGGGGTTCAGTGTGCTGCCGCTTCAAATTGCAAGTCTCATCGGTTTTACGTTCACCATATTTGGGCTGCTGACTCTGGCGTTTGTGATCAGCAGGTATTTGGTCAACGGGAGTCCGGTTCCGGGGTTTCCGTTCCTTGCATCGATCATCGCAATTTTTTCAGGGGCGCAGTTGTTTGCATTGGGGATCATTGGGGAATACCTGGCACGTATGCATTTCCGGCTGATGGACAGGCCGCCGTATGTGGTTTCAGGGGAGGTATCTAGCCAGGCCTCGATTGGCGGGGACGTGACTCCGATGTAGTAGACTCCTCGGAAATTGCCCGGATCGAATCCCGAATGCTGAACCGTGGGTAAAAGGCCAGATCCCGCTGAGCCTTCGCAATGGAAACGTTCCACATGACGCCTTCTTCCGGATCAGACTTTCCTGAAAACTCGATAGGCGAAGACGACGAGAGCTCGTCGATACAGGTAAGCGCGAGTTCGTGATTGCTGACGCTCTGCGCGGCTGCCACGTTGTATAGGCCGGAGGCGTTCAGGTTCAGAGAGGCGTTCACCGCTGCCGCAATGTCGCGCACGTCTACATAGTTCTGCTTTCGACTGCCGCGACCAAGAATCTTTAGGGGCTCATTAGTCCGCGCGCGCCGCACGAAAGTAGCCAGGATCCGATTGGCGGGCGTTCCCGGACCGGCGGGGGATGAAAGCCGAAGGCTCACGGCGCGAAAGCCGTCGCGATTTGCAATTTGCATCAGATATTCCCCGTAAAGCTTGGAAGCATGATACGCAGACGGCGGGTTTACCGGATGTTCTTCGGTTATCGGATCAGACTGTGGGCGGCCAATGACTGGAACGCTAGAGAGATACACCATCTGACGGGTTCCCCAGAGCTCAGCAAGTCTAAGAATGAGTTGTGTGCCTAAACAATTGGTCAGGGAAATTGTGGGGTCGCAGAGGTCATGGGACAATGAAGCTGCTGCGTGAACGATCATCTCGCATGGCAGCACTGCGCGCTTAATCAAGTCTACAGCTTCTTCTGATCCCAGGTTCGCTTCGAAGTGTTCTGATAACCCTTGCACGTCGCGGCGCTTGCGACTCATGCCGATTACCACGTAACCTTCACTGTCTAGCCGGGCGGCTATTGCGCTTCCAACCTGGCCAGTAGCTCCAGTGAGGAATACCCTCATTTCCGCATCCCGTAGTCTTCGATGGCCGTGTGATATTTCTTTGGTTCGTCGAGCCGTGAAAGTTGATCCAGCTCAGCCACGGCAGTGGGATCCACGTACGCTTCATTCCAATAGCGCAGCGCAATCCCGCCAGTGATCAATGGCAGGTCAACGGCGGGCCGGCCTAAGATAAAATGCTCGAGAGCAGCCTCCACATCGTTGAAACCGAGGCGAGCACGGACCGGAGTAGTTCCTGAAAAACGAACGTTGATTTCAAAGCATACTGCTACATCGCGATGCATGCGCATCTGGATGTTGCACGGGCCCATCGGGCGTAACGCCTCAGCGATCCGAATCGCCTCCGCTCGGACGGTCGGAAAAAGTCCGGCTTCCGCGCGATAGGTAGTCCCTTCCAACAAATCCCGCCGGAACACGATTGCCCCGCGGACTTTCGCGTCGCAATCACTGAAGCAGCCAACGGTGTATTCCTGATTAGGGTCTCCGATGTACTCCTGTATGACGTAGGGTTCTTTTCCGGTCACCGAACGCAAGTCTTCAACATTATTAACCGCAATGATGCCACGGGCGCCCTTGCCGGATCTGGGCTTGGCTATCAGTGGAAAGCCACATCTGCTCACCAGCGCCTCGATACCACCAGAATCCTGTGCGGCTGCATATTGCGGAAATGCAAATCCGGAATTTTTTAACCATTGACACGTAAGGAGTTTGTCGTCTGCAATCGCCAGGCATTCGGGAGAGCTCACGATGCAGATCGCCCCCGTTTCACTGCGAATTCGCTCTGCCTCGCGGGAGAGGACAGCCAGAATCGGTTCGACGCCAGACAGAACTACATGAATGTGGTCCGCGCGACATACGCCGATTAGCCAACTCAGGAAAGTCGGATCGGCCGCAGCAGGCGAGACATAGGACTTGTCAACCGTATAGAGCCCGAACGATAAAGAACTAACGCAAGCGCCGATCACGCGGCAAGGGAGTTTGCTCGCGGCTAACGCTTTTAGGATGCCTTGGCTGACATTTCCTCCCACGCCAAGCACCAGGACGTGGATGGGTTCGCTGGACATTTCCGGTCCCTGCCGAAGGTTATTCAAACCAGACTGCATCAATCCTCTCCTGCACAGCATAGCGGACACGTTATCATACGTATCGCAATTCATGCTTTGCGATGGCCGCGCTTGGGGCGCGTCTGCGCGCGGTTGACTCCAGCGGCAATCGCCTTTGAACGGCTACGTCCGAATGCTTGTCTAGGAACTCATACTCCAGTAGTATCGCGTTATTCAGGCGCGCGTGTGAACCCCATTCCATTCAATAGAGCGAGTCTCGCCGGTAACGAATTTAGATATATTTTCCAGGCCCTTGAAATCGGTCATATCTCGGGCGATGGCGGGTTCACGGCGAGATGCCACGAATTATTGGAAAGGGAACTTGGCGTCGGCAAAGCCTTACTGACGACGTTGTGCACCCATGCGCTGGAGATGGCGGCGCTGCTGCTCGATCTTCAGCCTGGGGACGAAATTATCGTGCCATCGTTTACGTTCGTATCCACAGTAAATGCTTTTGTGCTGCGCGGAGCGCACCCGGTTTTCTGCGATATTCGCGCGGATACGCTGAACATCGATGAAGGAAAAATCGAGGGGCTGATCACAGGCCGCACGAAAGGGGTCGTGGCTGTGCATTATGCGGGAGTCGGATGCGAGATGGATTCCATCCTTGCGCTCGGCGAGAAGCATGGGATAGCTGTGGTCGAGGACAATGCACATGGGCTTTTTGGAAAATTCAGAGGAAAGAATCTCGGAACGTTTGGATGCCTAGCCACGCAAAGTTTTCACGAAACGAAAAATTTTACGTGCGGAGAGGGCGGCGCGCTGCTGATCAATAATTCACGGTACATCGAGCGCGCAGAAATCATTCGAGAGAAAGGCACGAACCGGAACCGGTTCTTTCGCGGACAGGTTGACAAGTATACGTGGGTGGATGTGGGGTCGAGCTATCTTCCATCGGATGTGCTGGCGGCATTTTTGTTCGCGCAATTTGAGCACTGGGTGCAGATACAAGCGAGCCGCAGGAGGATATGGGAATACTATCGGAAGAACCTTGAGGAATGGGCCGGGCAGAACAGAGTGAAGCTGCCATTTGTGCCGGAATATTGCGAGCAGCCGTGGCATATGTTTTATATGCTGATGCCGTCGCTGGAAGCTCGTCAGGGTCTTATTGCGCATTTAAAGGCGCGCGAAATTCTCAGCGTGTTTCATTATTTGCCGCTGCATTTGTCCGAGATGGGTCAGCGGTGGGGCGGAAAAGAAGGCGATTGCCCAGTGACGGAGAAGGTGAGCGACTGTGTGATTCGTTTGCCGTTCTATAACGAACTGAGTACGGGCGATCAGGAGCGCGTCGTCTCCGCAGTGCGTGAGTTCGCTTGTGGGTGATTCTGACAATGCGAGAAAGCCTGCCGATGCGACAGCCCGCGAGTCTTACGATCCAGATTTTTTCGATCATCTTGCCAGGATCGAAAAAGAGCACTTCTGGTTCCGAACCCGAAATCTGGTGATCGCGTCGCTGGTGGAGCAACTGACGAAGGACTTGCCGGATGGTTACCGAGTGCTTGAAGTTGGCTGCGGAACGGGCAATGTGCTCCGCGCATTGGGGCAGACTTGCACTCGGGGAACTGTTGTGGGAATGGATTTGTTTGCGGAAGGCCTGGCATTTGCGCGGAAAAGGACATCCTGTCCTTTGGTGCGCGGGAATGTCGATCAGCCAGGTTTTGGTGTGCCATTCGATTTAATCGGTGCGTTCGATGTGGTCGAGCATCTTTCAGACGATCTGCAAACTTTTCGCTCTATCCATTCGATGTTAAAGCCCAGTGGTGTGCTTTTGCTGACGGTGCCTGCTCACCGATCGCTTTGGAGCTATTTTGACGAAGCGGCGCATCATTGCCGGCGTTACGAGCCAGATGAGTTACGCAGCAAACTGAACCAGACAGGGTTTGAGATAGAGTTCCTTTCTCAGTTCATGGCGAGCATTTATCCGTTACTTTGGTTAGTGCGGCGGATTAGGTCAGTTCGCCGCAAAGCGGGGAGTTCGAAGCACGAGGAGGCGGACCGGGTTCTTTCGTTGGAAGAGCTGCGGATTGTGCCGGTGTTGAACGGACTGCTCACCTTCGTGCTGGCACAAGAAGCGAGGCTGATTAAATCACGCTTTGCGTTGCCGTTTGGATCATCTCTTATAGTCGCTGCTAGGCGGTTGCGGTGAAATGCTGACGAAGCTTTTGCATCGTCTGGCTGCGCGTCCGTGGGTATACGACCAAATTCAGACGATAGCCGGTTTGGAGCTCGTCCTCGATCGGATGTCCCACGAGTTAACACCTCTCTGTCCGAAGGTAGTAGTGGATATCGGAGGAGGAACTGGAACGGTTCGGAGTCTATTTGCAGCGGATTGTCGGTACGTTTGCCTTGATCTGGAGTTGCCGAAGCTAAAGGGCTTTCGGTTAAAAACTCCGACAGGTATGGCCGTCCTAGGAGACGCAACGTCAATGCCGATTGTCGACGGCGGCACCGATATGGTGATTTGCAAATCGCTGACACACCATCTGACAGATCCAATGTTGGATCGGGCACTCGACGAAAGCCGGAGAGTGCTTCGGTTAGGCGGACACATGATATTGCTTGACGCGGTTCTCAATAAGCAGAGAGTCGCAGGACGGATTCTGTGGAAGCTCGATCGCGGGTCCTTTCCACGTGCCGAAGAAGATTTGCGCAAGAGACTTGAGGACAGATTCAAAGTCATTCATTGGGATAAATTCGCCGTTTACCACGAATACGTTTTTGGAATCGGCGTTCGGTTATAGTTTATTTGAAGTTGACATCTTCACGCTGCCGTCAGGGACTACAGAATGATGGAGATAAGATACCCAGCCCTGGGTGCGGTTGACAAAATCAGAATACGGCTATAGGTTTTTCCCGATTCCTCCGCCGAGAGAATAGAAAGTCCTTTGCAACCGCTGCCTGATTTTACACGCCGGATTCCTCAGCTTGATGGCTTGCGAGGCGTAGCGGTCGCCATGGTAGTGGTCTTTCACTACGTGTACTTGGCGGCCGAAAATGGGGCCCCTCGGTTCGTGAACGCACTGGCCCGGGTTACCGGCCTCGGGTGGTCCGGCGTAGACCTTTTCTTTGTTCTCTCCGGATTTCTGATTGGCGGAATATTGCTAGATGCCCGTGGTTCACATAACTACTTTCGAGTATTTTACAAGCGCCGTACGTGCAGGATATTTCCGCTATACTTTGCCTTCCTCGCGATGGTATTTGTTCTCGCTCGCTTTTCGTCTCTTCAATTAATGTTCGAACCGAGAATCCCTTGGCAGGTTTGTGTAACATTTTCTCAGAATTTTTGGATGGCGATCCACAGCGTCGAGTCGATGGGCATCCTAAATCCGACGTGGACGCTGGCCGTGGAGGAGCAGTTCTATCTAGTCATTCCCGCGCTAATCTACTTCGTAAAACCTCAGCGTCTTGTTCTGATTTTGGCGAGCGGAATCGTTTTGGCACCATTAATCCGGCTGACGCTATTCCTGGTGAATCCACAGCTTAAGATCGCCATCTTCGCATTGCTGCCGTGCAGGATGGACGCGTTGCTACTGGGTGTGGCGGCCGCTTATTATCTGCGGCAACAGAGAGTATGGAAAATACTGTGCGCACATCGCCGCGCATTATGGACAGTCATCGAGCTTTTGACGCTGGTCTGTGTCGTGGTGTCAGTTTGGGTATCTCCAGGAGATCCGCCGACGTTTTTCGCCCGGGTTCTGGAATTCGATTGTCTGGACCTCCTCTTTGTTTGCATCCTCCTGATGAGTCTAGTTGATGAAAAACTAGTCGCGGTGCTGCGAACGAGATGGTTAAGGGGTTTGGGCAACATTGCTTACGGGGTGTACCTGCTCAACCTATTAGTTTTCTGGGTAGTTCTCATTCTGCTAGGAAAGCGTTCAAATCGTGGTGTAATTGCGGCAATGGTCGCCCTGATTTTGACTGTTGCGATCGCCAGAGTATCGTGGGAATGGTTTGAAAAACCGCTAGTCCGGATAGGGCATAAAGAAGGTTATGAACGGCCTGCATCGCTGCTCTGAAGAAATAAGCGAGCTAGTCGCAGGAATGAAGGAAATGGCATGGAATGTGCCTTTACAGCTAGGGAAGAAGCCTGCCGGTGGGGGAAGTGTATCCCGCTGTGCACGACTGGATGGTTATGACTGACTTTTTGACCGAAATCAATCAGGGCCCGTTGGTGATGCCGCACACGGTGGAAGATACCGGGATTCGGCGGGGAATGCTGGAAGACCTGACGCTGAAGGTGCTTTATCTCAATGGTGAGATGTCGCTGTTGGAGCTAAGTAATTATCTTTGCTTGAGTTTAGGGGTAGTGGACGAGATTTTCCAGTTTTTCCGCAAAGAGCGGCTATGCGAAGTGAAGGGTATGACCGGTGGTACGCACCGGATTGCGGCGAGCCAGGAAGGCAGGCAGCGGGCGGCGGACCTGCTGTCACTGAATCAGTACACCGGGGCGGCGCCGGTTTCGTTGAACGATTATGTGACGCGCATCAAGCAGCAGAGCGTGGCGTCGTCGACGGTGCGGCCGGACCAGTTGGCGGTGGCTTTCAAGGACCTGGTGCTTGGGGACGACATGCTGCTGAGAGTGGGAACTGCCGTGGTATCAGGGACTTCGATGTTCCTGTACGGGCCGCCGGGCACCGGCAAGACGAGTATTGCGAGCCGGGTGCGGGCGATTTATCACGACTATGTGTGGATTCCTTACGCGGTGGAAGTGGACAACCAGATCATCACGGTGTTTGACCCGGGAGTACACCAGCGGAAGGTGGACTCGGAGATCGAGGATTCAGACCGGCGGTGGGTGCTGTGCCACCGGCCGTGCGTGGTGACCGGTGGCGAATTGACGGCGGAAATGCTGGAGCTGCAGTACAACCCGGTTGCGCGGTATTACTCGGCGCCGCTGCAGATGAAGGCCAATAACGGGATATTCGTGATTGATGATTTTGGGCGGCAGCGGATGCGTCCGCAGGAGTTGCTGAATCGCTGGATGACCGCGCTGGATCAGCGAATTGAGTTTTTGGGGCTGCCGGGCGGGCGGAAATTCCAGATTCCGTTCGACACGCTGGTGGTTTTCTCGACGAACATTGAACCGATGCAGCTGGGAGATCAAGCGTTTGTGCGGCGCATTCCGAACAAGATCAAGGTGGATTTTGCTTCGCCGGAACAGTTCATGAAAATTTTCCGCAGAGAAGCGGAAGAGGTGCGCGGGCTGACGGTTCGCGAAGAGGATTTGAACTTTCTGGTTGATTACCTGACCAACCATTTGAAAGTTGAGCTTTCCCATTGCTACGCGCGCGATTTGCTGGACCAGATCTTCTGGGCGGCGCGTTATTTGAATGCCAAGCCGGAGTTCAATCAGGAACTGGCGAAGTGGGCGTGCAGCAATTATTTCTTTTCGGGAATGAGCAATACCCACACTCCGCCGGCGCAGTAGAAACAATCGATCGAAGCTTAACGAATAAAAAACGCGTGGACTGATGGCTTGATACCGTCACTCAACGCGTTTAATTTTTGCGCCGATATTTTACTGTTGCCGATCGGCAGGGACTTCGAGATAGCCAACGATCTGGTCGCGAAGAACTTTGGTCGCGACCAGTTCGAGCGGAGGCGTATTTTTGGAAACGACGAAGACCACGACTTCATTGAGCACGCGATCTTTGAGCTCGATGCATTTGTCCTCAAAGTAGACGCAGACGGAATAGCGCTGGCCCTTCATGTCCACGGAGCGCAATTGCAGGGTAACGGGGCCAACCGGCATGCGGTTATTGCCGCGGAGCAGTTCGAAAGCGAGAGCTTGGCGGCGGGTCTGCGACAGCAAGCGATTGACGGCCTCGCGGGTTTCGGCGAGTTCGTTCTGCTGCTGGTCGACGACGCCGACGACGTCGGCAAGGCGATCCGTAGTGGCCTGCCATGCCTGATGGTTAGCAGTCAGCTCGGATTGGATTGCGGCGGTATTTTGATTGGCCACCACGGCGGATTGAGACGGCTGGGTGTAGACGACCGGTTTGGGTTGAGGCGGAAGAGCGCTGGCCGCGGCAATTTTGTAAACGGGTTTGGCTGGCGCGGGTTTTTTCTCAACCGCGACCGGCTGGACGACCGGGGCAGCAGGTTCCGGCTTCACGGCCTTGCGATGTTTTTCCAGTTCTTCGACTTGCTTTTGGGAATCGGCGAGTTGTTGCTGAAGCTGCTCGACTTGAGCCTTGGCGGCAGAGATTGCGTAGTTCTGGCTAACCTGGGTAAAGAGTTTGTAGCCGACAAAGCCGGCGAGTCCGAGCGCCAAGATGAGCAGAATTCCGCCCATGGCCTTCGGCACCTGAGTCTTTTTATCGGTCTCCGCTGCCGGAGAAAAAATCTGCCGATCGAATTCAATCCCTGCCATGATTCCTCCCAAGACTTCAACAATTTTCACTGCGCGCAATTTCAAAAGCGTTTACGGCTTGATCGAAATTACCCGTGCTGGATAAAGCGAATCAAGTTTTACCGCCAGTTCACGCGTTTCACGGGGTAGAAGAGCGACGGAACTCTTGCCAGTTTGGCCCCGTGAGCCGCGCATTTCAATCTGATATTTGCCGGGAGCCAGAACCAGAAGCATCGGGGTCTTGCCAACGATTTTGCCGTCGACCCAGATTTGCGCTTCAACCGGAGTAGCGCGGAGAAGCAGTTTGCCGGCATCTTTCCCGGCGGAAGCTTCGAGAATTTTGCGATTGGTTTCTTCTGGCGGCGGACCAGAAGAAGCAACCAGGTGGGGCGAGACACCCGAACCACTTGAAGCGGAGCCCGCTGCACCCGCGGACGGGAATTTTACGGTGCCGATAGCATTGGCGTTTGCGGCACCAGCAGCGGCAACCGAAGCGGAAACCGAGGTGGTAGCAGCCGTTTCCGCGACAGCCTGAGCGGAAGTCGAATTCGCAAGAACGAACGAGAGAGTAAGAAAAGTGGCGAAGGCAACGAGTACCACGAGTTTGCTAGAAGTCGGCGTCTGTGAAGCAGACATAGGGAGATACACCTCGGGATAGAACGACATGGCTAGATTGCCAGAGAAGATGTAGCAGGAGTGCTACCAAAGTTCGGCAACAAGCGAATTGCGCTTACTCTTTTGTTTTGCTTGTGTTACGAGTTGCGGGGCTGGAGTACGAGTTTGGGTGTGCAAGACTTTGGTATCTAAAACCTGACAAAGTTCTTGCTGTTCTGTACTCATTCAGAGACTTTAGCGTGGGATTTCAACGCGGAAGGCTAGGCGAGCAGCGGTTTTCGAGGGTTCCTCTTTGGAAGGATTCGTGCTTCTATTGCCTGTGAGGCTGGGTGTACCCTCACCGAGATCACCTGATGGCACCTACAGGCGGCACCGAGAACTCGTTGACGAACGGATTTGCTCTCCGGAAAGGTCCAGTGATTTTCGACGGCAAAGGTGGTTCAGCAGGGTTATTCGAAGCGAAGAATCTGCTGGACCCGATTCGCGCATCGCGAACAGAAGCTCGGGTAATTATTCCTTCGCGGCAGCCTGAGTTTTTGACGCCGGCGGATTTTTTCCGCACGTCGTGGTGGGCCCGGCTGGGAACAATTCTTTCGCGATATCCAACCCATCTCACGCTCATTTCCAGCAAGTATTTTCGGGACTTTCCGGTGCGACCGCGGCGATTCGCGGGCAAACAACTGGCGATTTCTGTAGCGTTCCACGCATGTCTATTCCTGCTGCTGCCATTAATGCTGCAGTACCTGCCGTTCCAAACTACGCAAGCTTCGATCGTTCGAACGAACGATCAGCAAGTGATTTACTACCATTTGGCAGATCCCGAACGTCGTGCGAAGGCGCCAACGATTTTGCCGCCAGGACCTGGCGCAGCGCCGGGAAGTGGAACCTGGCCGGAATTGCAGCCGGTGAAAGGCGCAACGGCGTCACTGGCTGGCTTGTTTGCGGCATCGCGGCCGCGAGTTCCCGACAACAATCATCAAACAATTTTGCAGCCGCTGAGTCCGCCGGACTTGAAGATAAAGGCAGAACTGAGGCTGCCAAATCTGGTGCTGAATCCGCCGAACGTGCCGAAGGCGCCGCTGCAGCTCAACCCGAACGCCGCGAAGCCGCTGAAGCGTGAAAATACCGAAATCAAAACGGTGGCTCCAACATTGACGCCGACGATGCTGCAGCAATCGTTGACCGATGCATTGGTCTCGAGCACCGAGCGGCCAAAACTTGCGGTGCCGGTGGGAGCGCCGTCCGCACCGAATCTGCCGACCAGTTCGAACGCGAGCAGCGGAAATGTTTCGGCCCCGGAATTTCAGGCAAACGGTGCTCCGGGCCAGGGGCTGCTGATTTTAGGAACAAATCCGGGAACCGCGGCGGATCTGGTGGCGCTGCCGCAGGGGAACCGTTACGGACAATTCTCGATTGCGCCCGGAGGCACTGGAATCGGATCGCCGGGCGGACAGCCTGACGGCGCAGTGACCGGTGGCAGCGATGGGGGTGTCGGCGGAGGGAACGAAAGCAGCGGAGTCGGGGCCGGTAAATCTGGCGGTGGCGGCGGAAATTCTGGAATGCCCGGAATTATCAGCATGCGCGGAACAGGCGGAAACAACGAAAGCCTCGGCATGCTGGAGCCAGAGCGCGTGGCCAGCATGGTTTTCGCAATGCCGAAAATTACGGGGCCGCGTCACGCGGCTCTGATGGTTGCGGCAGGGCCAATGGGCGGCGGCGGACTGGACGTTTACGGCGCACTGCACTGCGGAAAGATTTTCACGGTATTTTTACCTGCATCGGGTAAAAACTGGACGCTGCAGTTTTGCCAGAGTCCGGTTCCGGGGGCAGCGGTGGCACCTTCACAGGTACATTCGAGCGTTGTCCACATGGAAGCGGCGTTGGTGCCGCCCGAAGCAGAGACGCGCTTTGATTTTAAGCGGACCGCGCTGCCGGCAGAGAAGCTCCATAAGTCTGTGATTCTAAAGGGTCGGATTACCGAGGATGGAACTGTGGCTGATCTAAAGGTATTCCAAGGGCTTTCGGATGAGATGGACGCTGCGGCAAAATTGGCTTTCCAAAAGTGGACGTTTCGACCAGCGATGAAGGCGGGCAAGGCGGTCAGCGTCGATATTCTTGTCGGAATTCCGTCCGATCCGCCGAAGGTGAGTGCAACGAACTGACGAAAAAAGTACCATTCGTTCCGCTGAGCTAAGTCCTGTAGAACGAGAGGCTTGTGGAAGAGTGAGGTAGTACCTTCACCAGTGGTGGAAAATTTTTTCACCATTCTGGCCGGAGGCAAAATCGCAGTCTTCACAGTCCAATTGGCTTGAGATTATAAGTCTTTACTTATCTGCTACTTAAAGCCCGTCCTCTGCAGGTTACCTTTCGCATGAACGGAAGGTGACATGCTCCCTAATCTTCAAGTAATAGATGCTCTTTCCCGTAGTCCTGTCTTGGACAGACAGTTTCGGTGTGTTTTGGTATGCGGTGCGCGTATGTCGTCCTCGCTAGCGCAGCCGCTAAATTATGGGCCCAGTCCCAAATTCAGAGAGTCTAGCTTCCAAGGCTTCTGGCGCCTTTGAAGGGCATAACGTGTTGTCGCCGGGAGATAGTACTCGTGGACAAAGAACTCTTACAGGTATCCTTCCTAAGTTATGACAGCGGATTAGGTGAAGCGATTGCTCGGGCATTGGGCGACGGCTTCGCACTTCGTACCAACGGCGCCAACCGAGTTGACCAGTTGCAGGAAATACTTTCCTGGTCAGACGTGGTGCTGCTGGACCTGCGGAACTCGAACAAACAATCAGAAGAAATTGGATTGCGGCTGCTGGATGATTTAAACGCGCAGCCGTGTCACCCGCCGGTGCTGGTGCTGTGCGACGCGGAAAACACCAGACTGTTGTTGCAGACGATCGAAAAGGGCGCGTCGGACAGCGTTCCAAATCCTCCAAACATATTGGAATTGCGGTTATTGTTCCGGCGGGCGTACCGGATGTCGGCGGCAGAGCGCGAATTGCGGCATCTGCGCGCGCTGGAGACCGGCGGAAGGATGTTGCACGGGCTGCTAGGCAGTTCGCCGGCGATGCAGGAATTGTTCGGGCTGGCTGAGCGAATCGCTTCATGCGACGTGAACGTCATGATTACCGGTGAAACGGGAACGGGAAAAGAGCTGTTGGCACGAGCGATTCATCACAAAGGTTCGCGAGTGAATGGTCCGTTGGTGGCGTTTTCCTGTGCGAACCTGCCGGAAACGCTAGTGGAAGACGAACTGTTCGGCCATGAAAAAGGCGCGTTTACCGGAGCGTTTCTAGCCCGGCAGGGACGCGTGGAATCGGCGAATCACGGCACGCTGTTTCTGGATGAGATTGGGGATCTTGGCCTTGGATTGCAGCCGAAACTCTTGCGGGTGCTGCAGGAAAAAAGTTTCGAGAGGCTGGGCAGCAACAAAACAATCAACGTGGACATTCGTTTGATTTCGGCGACCAATCGCAATCTGCAGGAAATGGTGAAAGAAGGAAAATTCAGAGAAGATTTGTATTACCGCTTGAATGTGGTGGAACTGCATCTGCCGCCACTGCGGGAACGGCGCGATGATATTTCGCTGCTGGCGCATCATTTCCTGCAACGGTCGGTAGAGATGTTTCACAAGAAGGCGCGGCGGTTTTCTCCAGCGATGATGCAGGCGCTCGAGCAATACAACTGGCCGGGAAATGTGCGCGAGCTGGAAAACGTGGTGCAGCGGGCGGTGGTTCTGTCGGAAGGCACGACGCTGGAAGTTGCGCAGTTGCCGGTCGCGTTGCGTTCGATCGCGCCGGTTGAAGAGCCGGTGGCACAGCCAGTGGCAGTTGAGCCTGAAGCCGAGACTGCGGGGGTGATGTCTTACGAAGATGAGATCAAGCGGTTCAAGCGCAGCCTGATTTTGCGCACGCTTCGCGAATATGGCTGGCGCAAAGCGGAAAGCGCGCGCGCCCTGGGCGTGGCTCGCGGATATCTCCACCGTTTGATTCACCAGCTTGAAATAACCGAAGAACAAACGGATATTGCCGAGAAGGATGCGGATAGCTCTCCTCTTGGCCCGGTCATGTAGCGGAATCGCGGAGCAGCCAGCCGCGTTGCCATGAACGCCCTCGAAATGCCGGATCATTTGCAACCAACAGATGCCACCAACAGAATCGGCGACAATTCAACGAAGTGAATGCTTATCGCTGTTAAGGAGCATGCAGAACGCCGATGGCGGCTGGGGATTTCACTCGGGCGGAGAGAGCCGAGTCGAACCGACGAGTTGGGCGGCTCTGGCACTTTCTTCCAATAAACAGGAACACCAAGACGCTTTCCGTAAACTGACCGGATATCTTCATTCGAAACAACTTGCGGATGGATCGTGGGCAGCTACGCCAGAGATGAGCAGCGGCGGATGGGTGACTTCGCTGGGGTGTTCGGCGTTGGCGGGCTGCGGCGAGTCTGACAAGTATTTGCGCGAGGGGTTGCAATGGCTTTGCGAAGATTTTCCGCGCGATAGCAGTCCCTTGCAGCGATTTATACGAAAGCTGCGGCCGCAATCACACATCAATTCGCAAAATGATTCGTATCGCGGATGGGGCTGGACACCCAGGACGAGCAGTTGGGTTGAGCCGACTGCTTTTGCGCTGCTGGCGCTGCGCGCGGCGAAGGCGGAACAGTTGCCGAAGAACGCCGGGGAACGACGCGAACTGGCCATCGCGCTGCTTTACGATCGCATGTGTCCGGGCGGCGGCTGGAATTGCGGAAATCCGCGGGTGTACGGAGTGGACGGCGATGCGCTGGTGCTGCCGACTTGCTGGGCGCTGCTGGCGCTGCGCGACGCGCCGGAAAAACCGGGCCGGGCGTTGAGCTTGGCTTGGCTGCAAAAACAATTTTCGAAAATTGAAAGCGCGGGATCGCTGGCGGTGGCGCGGATGACGCTGGAAATCTACGGGATGCTGGCGCCGTTGACGAAACAGAATTTGCAGGATTGGAGCGCGGAAGAGTTCGCCGAAGATGGAACGCACGTTCTGGCGTGGGCGTGCATGGCGCTAAACCCAGCGCGCAGTTGGTTCAGCGCTTCGCAAGAGACAGTAGCTGGAGCGCTGTGATGAACCAGCGCAATCGCCAGTTGATTCCATCGTTTTCGCGGCCTGCTTCGCGTGTGATGATTCGGAAAGTCGCGCGGTACGAAGAGGAACTGCTCGCGCTGATTTATGAGAGCTTGCGCGAGTTTCAACTTCCGGTGAAAGACAAGACGATTTTGCTGAAGCCGAATCTGGTGGGACTCGATCCGCAAGGGGTGATGAACACGCATCCGGCGGTGATCGCGGCGACGCGGGAAAGTTTTTTGAAGCTAGGCGCTGCGCGGGTGATGATCGGCGACGGACCGGCGCTGGATCGCGATACCCAGGCCATTCTGGAATCGGTGCGATTGAAAGAGTTTACCGGCAAGCTGGGCAAGGATTTTTGCGATTTGAATATCGATGACGTGGAGCGGGTGGAACTGGAGACGCGGGCTACGCGGTTGAAAGAATTATTTTTGCCGAAGACGGTGCTGGGCGTGGATTTTCTGGTTTCGATGCCCAAGCTGAAAACGCATCACTGGGCGGGCGTGACGCTTTCGCTGAAAAACATGTTCGGCATTGTGCCGGGGAGCTGTTACGGCTGGCCGAAGAATGTGCTGCACTGGGCGGGAATCGATCGTTCCATTCTGGACATCAATGCGGCGGCGCGGCCGGACTTCGCGATCGTGGACGGGATTTTGGGGATGGAAGGGAACGGGCCGATACAAGGTTCGCCAAAAAGTGCAGGAGTTCTCCTGTTTGGTGACGATCCGGTGGCGGTAGATGCCACGGCTTGCCGGGTGATGGGGCTGCTGCCGGAGAAGGTGGAATATCTGGCCAGGGCAGGGACAATGCTGGGGCACGTGGAAGCCTCGAAGATTCAGCAACTTGGCGAGAATGTAGAGAGCGTCACGACGCCTTTTGCGGTGCTGCCGGAGTTTCGAAGGCTGGTGGCCGGGTGAGGGCGCGTTTGGAACGGCAAGTGCCTTCATACCTGATAAGGGAGCCTCGAGATTTGCGAGGTGTATCTCAATGTGGACGCCGCGAGGCGGAAACGCGCGGGCTGGTTGCGAATAAATGGGTCGAGTAAGGGGAATCTTCTCCCAGTACTCTCAAAGCCCTGAAAAAGCGCGTGTTTGTGCAGTTTTTCGTTGCCGGTGTTGTCTGGCGGGAGTAAAATGGGCGCACTCTTACAGAGGAATTTGCTCCGTGCGACGTCCCCCGTGCCGGATATTAAGCCGAATTAGTCAACGAACAGTAAACATTGGAATCTAGGTGGAGGCCGCTATGAAATTTAACAAGCAGTCAGGCCAAGCATTGGTCGGAACCGCGGTAGCCATGGTGGTGCTGTGCGGTGTTGCCGGATTGGCGATCGACATGGGGACGCTACGGTATCAGAAGCGGTTGCAACAGACTGCGGCTGACGCGGCAGCGATCGCCGGCGCACAGAATCTTGACTTCGGTTCGGGAGTTCAAGCGGGCGCAGTGAACGCCGCGAGTCAGAATGGCTTTACCGATGCTGGCGGTGGAACCTCAGTCAGCACCTGCACTGCCGCTGGCGCGGCGGTCGGAACAGTATGCGTGCAGGTCAACAATCCACCGAATACGACAACCGATACGGCACATGGTGGCGATCCAAAATACGTGGAAGTGTTGGTCTCAATGGTTCAGCCTACGTATTTCATGCAGATTTTTGGGGTCGCCAGCCAACCCGTAACCGCGCGAGCGGTTGCGACGAACGTGCAAGGCGGTACGAACAGCAGTTGCTGGTGGACATTGGGTCCACCCACAAACGCCATCACGGGCATCGATGCGACTGGTAACGCGCACATATACGCAAAGGCTTGCGGAATTTCGGATAACGGCAATCTGGATACGACCGGAAACTCTTATACGATCCAAGCTAGGACGATCTCCGTTTCGGGAGCATGTATTGGAAGTCATTGTGGCAGTCCGGACGTGCAGTGCTACTCTCAACCCAGTCCCTACACTTGCCCTACGATCGGGGGCGCGCCCGCATCGCAAGATCCAATGAAGGGAATCGTGCCGCCGAACCAGCCGCCAGCGTCAACGAGCTGTCCAGCGACTGGTGTTTGTGACTACACTTCCGCTTCGGGCAGCACCGCTACGATTCAACCTGGGACGTACAACTCAATTAACATCGGGAAGAACTCGAATATTACGCTGGCGCCCGGAATCTACTACATCAATGGAAACGCCGCGACCGGGGGATTGAACTTTAACGGCGGCGGGACGCTTACTGGTGGAAGCGCGGGGGCCGACGGTGTGATGTTCTATTTCACGAACGGCTCGTCGATAAACAAGGCGGTTGGCGGAGGCAACAACCCTGACCTGAACTTATATCCGCTGGCTGCCGATCAGAGCGCGACCTACGCCGGGCTACTTTTCTATCAGGATCCCGCTGATACGACTACTCCTTACTTTGGCGGTGACAATAACAGCACATACAACGGAACAATTTACATGCCGGGAGCCACGATAACGGTTTACGGGAATGGTACAGAGACTTTTAACGGTAATGTTATTAGTTATTCCTTTGCGACCACGGGCAATCCTACCGTGAACTTCAATAAGTCCGCCCCGGGCGTCCCCATACCAGCGTGGCTGACACAGCCCGTTTTGGTGGAATAGCCATGCAAGTCTTAAGGGAAAAATCGAACAGGTTCCGAATGAATGGCCGCCAAGCAGCGGGGCCGAACGCAGGCAAAGTGCGTCAGCAATCTGGCCAGGCCCTGCTTGAAATGGCGTTTGTTCTGCCTCTGTTAATAATCTTGGCGCTGGGAGTGATAGAAGTTGGGCGCTACGCATACATCGCCATCCTGGTTGGTAACGCCGCGCGTGCTGGTGCTGACTACGGCGCGCAGAGTAACGCGCAATCAGCCGACACGGTTGGTATTCAGAATGCGGCCTATTACGATTTTGCGGGTGGCACAGCCAGTACCAATTCGTCTAACGGCCTGAGCCAGAGCACTCTCACGGTTTCTTCCGTCGTGTCCTGTGGATGCGACAACACCGGAACCATAACTTCATATGGGTGCACAACGGTTACCAACGCGAACGCAGGGTCATGTACAACTGGAAATTGGGTTGTTTATGTATCGGTTACTGCGTCAGGAACGTTTAACGCATTGTTTAATTATCCCGGTATTCCAAGCAGTCTTACTGTATCGAGAACAGCAATTATCCCGGTCGCCTAGCAAGATGACAAGTTAGCCCATGCCCACAAACATTTCACACTTGCCAATTCGTGGCGCCTTACGGCGTAATTACGGAGGCCAGCGCGGTGCCAGCCTGGTCGAGTATGCGTTCGTAGTGATTTTGTTTCTCACTCTGATATTCGGAATCAGTGGTTTTGGTCACGCACTATTCGTGTACCACCATCTCAATAACGCGGCAAAAGAAGGGACAAGATATGCCGCTGTTCGCGGTTACGCATGTTCAAATGACAGTAGTTGCGTGGCGAGCAATTCTGCCTCGGGAATCGCTGGCCCGACGACGACAGCGGATGTTCAAGCTTACGTGCAGAGCATCACGCCAGTCAGTATCGACTCCACGAAACTTACCATAACGGTTTGCGGGGTCTCTGGCGCGAGCGCATGTGCCGCCAGCGGTCCTGCCGTTTGCACTACAGACATCACGGACAGCGGCGGGAACGTCATTCAGGCAAAAGAGGCTGATTACCCCGGATGTACCGTATCGGTTCAGGTGGCATACGCATATAATTTCATCTTTCCGCTGATCCCAGCGACCGCTTCTACGACCGCGCCTTGCACGATAGCGGGTTATTGCATGTCAAGTACGTCCGAAATGGTAATCGTTCACTAGGGATTGAAAGAATCTCGGCTATTCGTTTTCGTATCGAGAATCGTCCACAAAAAGTGACCAAAGGTTGGGCCGTTAACTCTCACGGGTGTGCGCGAAATTAGAACGCATGTAAGCAAAACAAAATCAGTAAGATAAGAGCGAAATGTGGGTGGTGAGAGTGGCGTGCAAGATGCTGCGGATTAGGTGGAGCTAACTCTGTCCAATGAGTGAACAGCAGCCAGCGATTCCGATGAACCGCTCGAGCATAGAAGTGCCTGCCGACGTTGATCCTGTTGGAAAATCCGCGAGTGATGTTAAGCGGCTAATCGAGAATTCTTCGTCGAAGCTGGTCGAGGGATTGAAGTGGGCGATCTCGTTTCCGGCGATGCTGGGAATGTTTTTGATCGGGCGCGTTTTCTATGAGGGACGCGGGTTTGTGGTGGACCCGGATATCTGGTGGCACATCAAGGTCGGGCAGGACATTCTGCGAACGCATCACTTTCCTACGGTGGATGTATATTCGTTTACGGCGGCGGGGACGCCGTGGATTGCGTATGAATGGCTGGGAGAAATTCCGCTGGCGCTTGTGTACCGCGCGGGCGGAGTGGTTTCGCTGTGCGTGTTTTTGATGATTTTCGGCAGCGTGATTCTGCTGACGCTGTATTGGCTGGCGACGGTGCGCTCGGGAAATTCGAAAGCGGGATTTATCTCGACGCTGTTCTTGGCTTCGCTGGCATTTGCATCGTTTACGCTGCGGCCGCAGATGTTTGGCTATTTGTTTTTGGTTTTGACGCTACTGGTGATGGAGAAATACCGGCAAGGAGTCTCGTGGCCGCTGTGGACATTGCCGCTGATTTTTCTGGCGTGGGTAAATACGCACGGATCGTTCATCATCGGGATCGGGGTAGTGGGATTGTACTTGGTTGCGGGACTGTTTTCGTTCGAGGCAGGCAGCGTGCAAGCCGTCGCGTGGACCGAAAAACAGCGAATATGGCTGGAGACGGCGCTGCTGCTGTGCCTGGCGGTGCTGCCGATTACGCCGTATGGAACGCAACTGGCCGTGTATCCCTTTGACATGGCGTTTTCGCAGCCGATTAACGTGGCGAATGTAAATGAATGGCGCCCGATGCCGTTCGAACTGATAGGCGGGAAAATATTTTTGGGCATGGTGGTGATTTTCTTCCTGCTGCAAATGTTTTTCAAATATAAGTGGCGGCTGGAAGAAGTGCTGCTGGTTGCCGGTGGCACCGCGATGGCGTGCCTGCACGTTCGATTCATTTTATTGTTTGTGCCGTTCAGCGCGCCGTTGTTTGCGACGATGCTGGCGCGGTGGATTCCTGCTTATATGCGGCAGAAGGACAAGTACATCGCCAACGCGGTGCTGATGGCGGGCGTGGTGGCGGCGATGATTCACTATTTTCCGACGCGAGCGTCTCTCGATAAGAAAGTTGCGGAGACCTACCCGGTGGCGGCGCTGGCTTATCTGGACGCTCATCCAATTCCAGGGAAAATGCTGGACTACTACGGATTTGGCGGTTACCTGGTGTTTGCTGGGCGGCCGGTGTTTATTGATGGCCGCGGAGATTTGTACGAACGCAGCGGCGTGTTTGGGGACTACGTTCACCTGAATGAATTTCAGCCGGGGTCGATGGGAATGTTGCGTAACTATGGAATTGATGCGTGCCTTTTGGGAGCGAAGCAATCGCTGGCTGCGGTGCTTTTGGCGACTCCGGAATGGCGGCGAGTGTATAGCGACGACACCAGCGTGATCTTCGTGCGGCAGCCCGCGAGTCAATGAGCGAAACCGCCGGGCAATCTGCAGCGCAAACGCGAGGGCCGCGATTGCTGTCGTGGATTGCGCTCGCGGCGATTGTCTCGGTTTATCTTTTTCTCGTAGTTCATCTGCATCCCACCAGCTTCTTCGGCTATTCGCAGGACGATACACTGTATTTTTCTTCGGCCAAGTCCATCGCCGAAGGGCACGGCTATGTTTTGCCGAGCGTGCCAGGCACGCCAGTCGCAACGAAATATCCGATTCTTTATCCGTGGTTATTGTCGTTGGTCTGGCGACTGAATCCGTCTTTTCCGGCTAACCTTTTTATTGCGGTTGCGCTGAATTTGATTTTTGGAGTGGCTTATCTTGTGGCGGCATTCATTTTTCTGCGCAGACTGCCTGCGCTTGGAGAGGCCGGAGCGTTACTGCTGACGGCGATCTGTGCAGTGAATCCAAGAGTTTTGTTCTTATCTGCGAATTTGATGTCAGACATCCCATTCGCAGCGTGCGCGCTCGGTGCGTGCGTGGTCGCCGCCAAGGCAACAGAAAAAGAGGCAGGGCCGAAAACGACCGTGTTCTGCGGAATCCTGTCAGGCCTTTCTATTCTGATTCGCGCGATGGGCCTCCCGGTGGCGGCTGGTTTGTGTTTGGCAATTCTGCTGCGCAGCGGATGGCGAAAAGCCATGCTGTATGCGGCGTCCGTTCTGCCGTTTGTTCTCGGGCTCGTGTGGCGTTCGATGTTCTTGACTCCTCTTATGCCGCCAGTAACTGCGTCGAGTTGCGCGCAGTCGTGGCGAACGACGTGGCTGTACTACACAAGTTATGCGGGATTTTGGCGGGCGGACGTGCTGTCGCACGGCGCCTTTTGGCAAACGGTGGCGAGTAACCTGAGATCGGTGCTGGTTCAGCCGGCGATGTATTTCCTGCAGTGGACTTTTATTCATCCTGAAGTGTTGGCGCTGGTGCTGTTATTGGCGCTAACTGCGATGGCGGTTCGCGGAACAATCAGACTAGCTGGTATCTCTGGATGGCAGCCGATTCAGTTTGCGCTGGGATTTTCACTGCTGCCGATGTTGATCTGGGATTACGCGGTAGTGGACCGCTTTATGATTCCGTTCCTTCCGTTGATCTGCGCGGCGATCTTTACGGAAATTCGGCATATTGTGTTTCTGGTTCACCAGTCCCCCAGCAAAAATCGCCCCACTGAACGAAAAATTGCAGCAGGTTTCTTAGGCCTTTCTGCCGCCGTATTGTTATGGGGCATGATTATTTCCTGGCGGGGAGAGGTACATGCGCTTGCGCACGCGAGCGAAGTGCGGGCCACTTTGCTAAATGAAAAACGCGCGGCATATCACTGGGTGCAACAGAATACTGCTCCAAGTTCCAGAATTTTGGCTTATGAGGATGCGAGCCTATTTTTGTATTCCAGCAGACAAAGTTTGCGGCCGGTAATATTTTCGGCTTCTGGCGTATATCGGCCGGAAGTATTGAATACCGAGCTTGCATGTATCAATTCGAACGCAGCTTATATCGGTGCGGGTTACTGGCTGGCGAGCGACGACGACTTCAACTCCGAGTGGGAGCCGGCGAGTTCTCGCGCGCTTGCCACAGAACAAGAGTTGGAAAAGACGCTTCGCCCGGTATTTCGCAGCGAGCACGGTGGCGTTCGAATCTACAAACTAGATTCGGATGGCCAGCCGACGATCTAGAAGTGCATTTGTAGAGAGCATGTTGCCGAGGACGGGAGCCCAGATTGGAACGTAATTCGAGCGAATCGAGAGTGCTGCTGGACTTATCCGACGCTGCCGTGCGCGCCAAGGTGCGGCCGCTGGTGATCACGGTCGCTTTCCTGATGCTGTTTGTTTCGGTCGCAGGAGTGTTGCTGACGGTACCGCTGGGCAGGAGTGGTTACGTCGACTTCCGCCACCTCTATACCGCCGGGTACATGGTTCGTACCGGACATGCTGCGGACGTTTATGACTACGCGTTATACGCGAAGTTCCAAAGCGATGTGGTAGGACCCGCCGAAGGCGCACTGCCGTTCAACCACCTTGCATACGAGGCGCTAGTTTACACACCATTTTCGCTTCTGAGCTACCGGTATGCGTACTTCGCATTTTTTGCCGTCAACTTGTTTGTCCTCATTGCTGCGATTCGAATGATCCGGCCGCGACTTTCTGCGTTGGCGCTGGTA
Source organism: uncultured Acidobacteriota bacterium (assembly GCA_963814635.1). Lineage (GTDB taxonomy): Bacteria > Acidobacteriota > Terriglobia > Acidiferrales > UBA7541 > Acidiferrum. The sequence continues at coordinate 101,004 of CAWFDP010000001.1, forward strand.
TGGCCGCACCTCCCAACAGCAATCGTTGTGTGTTTCCTGCCGGTGGCGATAGCGCTGATTGAGGGACAAGACTCACTGATATTGCTGGCGCTATTCGCAGCGGCGATCGCGGCCTGGTATGCCGAGGAAGACCTCATGGCGGGAAGCCTGGTGGGGTTCACGCTGTTTAAGTTTCAGTACGCTGTCCCGATCGTGCTCTTATTCTTGATATGGAGACGCTGGCGGTTTCTCGCTGGCTTCGCGATATCAGGCTCGGCCGTGGTCGGCATTTCGGTCTGGCTCACCGGGGTGGCCGGATTCGTCGCTTACGTAAAGTCCTTGATTGCGATGAGCGCGAAATATTCGTCGGCGAATGGGGTGTTGTATGGGATCCACCCCGACGGAATGCCAAACCTGCGTGGGATCGCGTACATGCTGACCAGCGGATCGGTTGCCGCGACCCATTGGATTGTGCTCGTGGGCTCCGCGGTGGTGATGATTTGGGGGGCGCTGAAGCGGCCTTCATTGCCGGGAGCGCTGCTTGCCGCGATGCTGGTGAGCTACCATCAGGTCATAGCCGACAGCAGTCTGTTGGCACTGCCGGTCGGCCTGATAGTGGCTGGAAGCGTACGGGAGATTAGTACACGGAAAGGCTATTTAGTACTAGTACTTGCTTGTGTCGCGATCGTTGCACCAACTTTCCTTCTGTTTGCGAATACGCGGTTTTACCTATTAGTCTTGCCGGTCGCAGGCCTATTTGGGCTTTGGAATGGGGAAACAACGTCACCAAAGGTCCTTAAAGGCTGAAGGCTACGTCAACAAACGGATACGAATTTGGCCTCGGGGAGATTGGCGGGTTTCGATGGCCAAACGGTCTTTAGGTATGCCCTTCATTTTCAATATCTTAGAATATTTCGACGCGACCTTCCGATTGGCTCCTGAGATGCTTCTATCTGAGTCAAAGCGGTACCTCCCTGCGCCGCTTAGAATTCAAATCGACTGAGAGGAAAGACTAATGAAGAACCTCATGATTCGTCTGTGGAAAGAAGAGGAAGGCCAGGATTTGACCGAGTACGCGTTGCTGCTCGTTCTGCTCTCTTTGGCTGCGATCGCGACCCTGGGCACCTTGGCCAGCGCCATCAACTCTGTGTTCAACCAGGCTTCCAAGAACCTCTCCACGTAATTGGGCCCGTTTCGAACACTCATTTTTTGAGATAGGATTCGGTAGCAGCCGCTCAAGCCCAGCGCTAGCGGCTGCTACTGTCCTAAGCCCGAAAAAAGCGGTAAACCAGCAGTAAACCACTTGAGAGGAAAAAAAAATGAAGAACCTCATGATCCGTTTGTGGAAAGAACAGGAAGGCCAAGACCTGACAGAGTACGCCCTGCTGTTGGTCCTGCTCTCCCTGGCAGCGATCGCAACGTTGGGGACACTGGCAAGCGCAATCAACAGTGTTTTCAACCAAGCCGCAAGCAACCTCTCCTCCACCTAATTCTAGTGGAACGGGAATTCCGGCGAAGGCGATTGATTTCGATCCAACTTGGAGAAGAACAAATCTTGATGCCTGCAGCGCAAATTATCTGGCCTCTTACCTTAGCATTGACCATCTCCGCGGCTTTGCTGGATTGGCGTTCGCGGCGTATTCCGAATTGGCTGACCGTGCCAGGGCTGCTTTCCGGGGTAACCTTGCATACCGTGCTTAACGGCTGGCAAGGTATGCGTTTTGCCCTGGAAGGAGCAGCTCTGGCACTGGTCATCTTGCTGCCGCTCGTCGTGCTACGAGCACTTGGAGCGGGCGACTGGAAATTGATGGGAGCGGTTGGTGCATTTCTCGGCTGGAAGCTGTTTCTTTTCGTTCTGGTTGGCAGTATTTTCGCCTCAGGGATTATGGCAATCGTTCAGACGTACCGCGTCGGACGGGTTATGGAAACGCTTCGTAATATGGTGACGCTCGTAAAGGGATTCTTTGCATTCGGCCTGAAGAAGAACCCGCAGATTTCGTTGGACAACCCGCGCCTGCTGAAGTTGCCGTTTGGAGTTGCGGTGGCCGCTGCTACTTTGGTTTGTTTTTGTGCGGCTCACTGGCGAGCCTAGAAACGCAACCTGAGATCTGAACCGTTAGTTACCAGGTTTTTTTGAATTAGGGAGAGATTACCCATGAATACGAATCGCCTGCTGATTGGGCTAGTTATAGCGCTGGTAGTAGCGTTCCTGCTCAGCAGCTTCGTGTATAAGCAGTTCCAGAAAGCATCGATCGTAAAACCGACTACCACTCAGCCGATCGTAGTCGCCGCGGTCCCGCTGCAACTTGGTACTCGTTTGGATGCTTCCAATGTCCGCATCATTCAATGGCCGGCTGGCCAGCAAATGGCCGGAATGTTTTCCCGCGTTGAGGACGTTGCGAATCGAGCGATCATTACGCCGCTGGCTGAGAACGAGCCGGTGCTGGAAGCGAAACTGTCGCCGAAGGAAGCTGGCGCAGGACTGTCGTCCACGATTCCGGAAGGTATGCGCGCACTTTCAGTCGCAGTAAATGAAGTTGTTGGCGTTGCCGGATTCGTAATTCCGGGTACGGACGTGGATGTGCTGGTTACCGGAAGAGTGATAGGCGGCGCTCATGGAGGCGGGGACAACATTACCCGAACGATTCTCGAAAATGTTCGTGTTCTTGCCGCCGGGCAAAAGATCGAACAAGACCGCGAAGGCAAACCGCAGACTGTGGCGGTGATCACGCTATTGGTAAGCCCAGACGATGCGACCAAGTTGACCATGGCCGCCACGCAAGGGCGAATCCAGTTGGCGCTGCGCAACACCATCGACACCAAAAAGAACAATCCACCGCCAGTAATGGATGCAAGCCTGTTTTCCGGCGAGGGAGCCATTGTCAAGCCGGCCAAAACTACTGGCAATAAGGCTGTTGTCCGGCCCTCTGCGCCGCCGCCCTACGTGATTGAAGTCATTACCGGAAACAAGCGCGAGAACAAGACGTTTCCAACTGGTTCCGCGAATCCGACGGAGCACTAAGAGGAAATCATGCCAGGACAATTTCACATGACCAATAAATTGCTTTTGTCGCAAACAATTCTTTTCGGGGCGTTGTGCCTGGGTACAACAACCGTGCAGGCACAGGATTCGGCGCCGGCACCAGCCGCGACTTCCGGTGTGCCGGCCCAGCAGCCGCCTGCCAGTCAAGGGCAGGACTCGTCGGAGCCGCAAACCCTGCACTTGTTAGTGGGAAGATCACTAGTCATTACATCGCCGGCGCGCATCAAGCGCGTTTCATTGGCGGATCCGGAGATCGCGGAGGCAATCGTTGTCAGCCCAACCCAGGTGCTGGTAAATGGCAAGAAACCGGGTGGAGTCTCGCTGCTTCTGTGGGACGAGGCGGACCAAAGCCAGGCGTTCGAAGTTTCCGTGGACATCGACGTTCTCGGATTGAGCCAAAAGATCCACGAAGTGTTCCCGGCCGAAAACGTTCACATAGACACGTCGAAAGATGTTGTGATTATCACCGGCAAGATTTCTTCCGCGGTGGTTGCCGACAAGATTCTAGAAGTGGTGAAAGGCGCCGCACCCAAAGTCACCAGCATGATGGAAGTTCCGGCGATACCGACCGGTGAGATTCTACTTCAGGTGCGTTTTGCGGAAGTCGACCGTACAGCGTTGTCTCAGCTTGGGTTTAACATCCTTTCCACTGGTGTGGGTAAAACGATTGGATCGATCACGACGGGACAATTCGGTGGCACGAGCCCTTGGCAGCTCACAGACTCATTTCCGCTAAAAGCTGGCGGGAGCTCACCTGTAGAGTCCACCGTGACCCAGACTGTTAACAATGCGCTGAACATTTTTCTGTTTAATCCCAATATTCACCTTGGAACCGTAATCCAAGCGTTGCAGTCGCAAAACCTGTTTCAGATCCTCGCCGAGCCGAACCTAATGACCGAGTCCGGAAAAGAAGCGAATTTCCTGGCTGGTGGCGAATTTCCCTATCCGGTTGTGACGAGCGTCGGCAGCGGTAGTCCCACGGTTTCCGTCCAGTTCAAGGAATTTGGGATTCGTTTGAGTTTTACGCCCGTTCTCACCGCGGACGGCATGATTCACCTGAAAGTGAAACCAGAAGTCAGCACCCTCGATTTTTCACAGTCGGTTACGCTGAGCGGCTTCGTCCTACCCGCGCTCTCGACCCGCCGAGTGGAATCGGAGATGAGTCTGGCTGATGGTCAGACTTTTGCAATTGCGGGACTTGTGGACAATCGCGTCACCGAGATTCTTTCGAAAGTTCCGGGTATTGGGGACATTCCGATTCTTGGCAAGCTCTTTCAGAGCAAGTCCTTGAGTAAGAGCAAGAATGAACTCCTGGTCATCGTGACACCTCATATTGTCCGGCCGTTGAACCCGGATCAGGTGCCGCATGGACCGAACTATCCACAGCCCTTTTTGGACCAGATTACTCCCGCGCAGCAGAAAGCGCCTGCTTCCAATTGAGCAAGCACGAACGGGAATCTGATATTGTGAACGGTAATTTCAGCGAAAGAGGAAGTGGGCCCTTCACGACATGTTGACGGCAGCCATCGCCAGCAGTGACCTGACGAGTTCGGCACAGTTGCTTGCCGGCCTCGAACAGACAGGTCTGGTCACATCGGTGGTGCAGTGGGTTGTGCCAACCGATCGATTGCCAGACTCTGCGGACAATATGCCAGATATCGTGTTTCTTGACCTGGCTCGGGATCCGGATCCCTTTTTTGTGTTCGCAAACCAGATCCGGCGGATTAAGCCGACAATCAAATTGATTGCATGTTCCGCGGCGGTTCCTCCGCAGCCTAGTCTATTGCTGGAAGCTATGCGCAGCGGGGTGCAAGACTTTCTCGGCAAACCAGTACAAACCGATTCACTTAAGGATCTGTTAGTTCGCGTTTCAAAGGATCTGAACGCTAAGGAATTCCCCTCGCAGGACAAGCTCATCGTCATTATGGGCGCCAAGGGCGGCGTTGGCGCGACAACCGTGGCCGTAAACCTCGGCGTTCAGCTGACCACATTCGGCAAGAAACGCACGGTACTCCTCGATTTCGCGCGCCCACTTGGAAATGTTCATTTGCTGCTGGATCTTCATCCCAAGTTCGGCGTGCGGGACGCGGTGGAGGGACTGGACCGGTTGGACAGCCACTTCCTCGCGGGGTTGCTTACCAAGCATAAGACCAAGCTAGAAGTTCTTGCTGGCACTACCCAGCCTGAAGAATGGGAAAAGATCGACGTGCGGCAACTCGATCGGGTTGTGAACGTCGCCCAGAACGCGTTTGACGTCGTGTTGCTGGACATCGGTTCACAGTTTTCTTCCGAGTGGGCACCGATTCTGCAGAGTGCGCGAATGATATTGATCGTCGCCGAATCAAATGTTCCGTCGCTGTGGACACTGGAGCGGCGGCTTTTAGCATTGAAAGGGTTTGGCATTCCTCAGGATCGCGCCCGGATCATTATCAATCGCTGGCACAAGGGTGACGACGAAGTTCTGAAGAGCATTCAGAAGGACATTAACCGTCCAATTTTTGCCAGCCTCCCGAATGATTTCCGTAAGGCTAGCCAGTCTGTGAATCTGGGCACTCCGCTGATGGAAAACCACAACAATATTCTGAGTGGCCGCTATCGCCAGATCGCTGGCCAACTCGTCGGAATTGACGTTCCGGTGGATGAGAAAAAGAGCCCCCTGTCCGGCTTGTTCTCGTTCCCGACAAAGAAATGAGGTAAGACATGTCGCCAATTGTGACAAGCTCGCCGCGGACGGACTTTGGCTCCGTCAAGGCTGCGATTCACCGAAAGCTGATTCAGAAATTGAACCTGGACAAGCTGACCGATGTGAGCCGCGAAGATGTGCGCCGTGAAGTCAGTCTGATTCTGGAAGGGATCGTTCATGGCGAATCCGCGCCAATGAACCTGCAAGAGCGTGAGCGCCTGGTTCAGGAAGTACTGGACGAAGTGTTCGGGCTCGGACCGTTGGAGCCTTTGCTGGCCGATCCAAGCGTCTCCGATATTCTGGTTAACACTTACAAGCGCGTTTATGTGGAGCGCAAAGGCCTGTTGGAGCAAACCAGCGTTCAGTTTCGCGACGACGCTCACCTGATGAGCATTATTGACCGGATCGTGTCCGCAATCGGCCGCCGCATTGATGAATCTTCACCAATGGTGGATGCGCGCTTGGCGGACGGCTCACGCGTAAACGCCATTATTCCTCCGTTGTCGGTGGACGGGCCCGTCCTCTCCATTCGCCGTTTTGGACGCGAGCGGCTCACTGCTGAAGATCTGATCACCAATCGTTCGCTGACACAGCCGATGCTTGACTTGTTGCGCGGCTGTGTAAAGGCACGCCTTAACATCCTGATTTCCGGAGGAACCGGCGCCGGTAAGACCACGTTCCTGAACGTTCTCTCTTCTCACATTTCGAACAAAGAGCGCATTATCACCGTCGAAGATGCCGCGGAATTGCAGCTCAGTCAGGAACACGTGGTGCGACTGGAGACCCGTCCGCCCAACATTGAAGGTAAAGGCCAAGTTGCTCAACGGCAATTGGTGATCAACTGCCTGCGTATGCGTCCGGATCGCATCATCGTTGGTGAGGTTCGCGGCGAAGAAGCGCTAGACATGTTGCAAGCGATGAATACCGGTCATGATGGGTCGTTGACCACAGTTCACGCAAACACGCCGCGTGACGCACTGGGCCGCCTGGAAACTATGGTGGCGATGGCTAATTTGAACATTCCCGAGAGCGCCATTCGTCGGCAGATTTCTTCGGCCATTGACGTTGTGGTTCAGGTCAGCCGCCACAGTGACGGCACTCGAAAAGTAATCAGCATCGCTGAAATCACCGGCATGGAAGGCAACGTGGTAACCATGCAAGATATCTTCGTTTTCCGGAAGCGCGGTATTAAAGAGAACGGTGAAGTCCTTGGAGAGTTTCTTCCGACGGGTGTCCGGCCAAAATTCGCCGAACGGTTGTTGGTCTCTGGTATCCATTTTCCGACGAATATGTTTGAAGCAGTGCCGGTTCGCTGAGGAGTATTGCAATGGGTACATTAATTGCCATCCTGACCTTCTTGTTCGTGGTCGTGGTTTTTCTCGGCTTCTGGATATTCACGGGTGCCGAAGGCAGCCAGGAACAGGTTCGCAAAAGGATGAGCGCGGTACACAAGGCGGAGCGTCGCGGCGATGTCGGACTCGGCTTGAAGCTGGTTCGCGACGAAATGATGAGCGGAGTTCCCTGGCTGCACCAATTAATGCTGCGCTGGTCCTGGTCAACCAAACTACAGGACTTTCTCACTCAAGCCGGCCTGACTCTCAAACCGGCAAAGCTACTGATGTTCAGTGGAATCCTGGGCATTGGCTCCTATCTGGTCGCCGGTTACTTTCTTCCACACTTTTATATGACCATCCCGATCGGCATCGCCGCCATGTTCATTCCGTTCGGCGTTGTCGCATTTATCCGTAATCGCCGTCTGCATAAATTTGAAGAACATTTCCCAGAGGCTTTAGACCTGCTTGGCCGCGCCGTCCGCGCTGGACATGCCTTCACCACTGGTCTGGAAATGATCTCGAAAGAATGCCCTGAGCCGCTGGCCGGCGAATTCCGTACGGCATTCGAGGAGCAGAATTTCGGTCTTCCACTTCGCGATGCTTTGCTCAACCTAACAGAACGAGTGCCGATCATGGACACGCGTTTTTTTGTTACCGCCCTGCTCATTCAGAAAGAGACAGGCGGCAACCTCGCCGAAATTTTGGATGGTCTAGCGCGTGTGATCCGCGACCGGTTCCGTATTTACCGGGAAGTTCGGGTGCGCACAGCGCAAGGCCGCCTGACCGCGGGCATACTGATCGCTCTTCCGATCATGATGATGCTGATCCTTGGTTCGCTGAATCCCCACTATATCGGTGTGCTCTTCACCGATCCGATAGGACCCGTTGTTCTTGCCATTGCGGCAGGGCTGCAGGTGATCGGCTCAGCGATTTTATGGAAGATTATTCACTTTGAAGTTTAAGGAGAAAGGAGGCGACAGATGATCTGGGCCCTGACAATACTGACTTTTATTGCAACCGCGGGAGTGGTTGTTGCGCTAGTTTATGCCTTCTCTCCAGGTGAGGTGAGCATTGCAACCCGCCTCGCGCGCCTCGCTGGTATCTCTGCGCCTGTCGAAGAAGAGCCCAGCTTTGCCGATCGGCAAAAGGAACGTGTGCGCGATACGCTGGCGAACGTCGGAAAAATGCTGCCGGTTGCGAGCACCGAAAAGGCCTCGCGAACACAACTCTTGATGATGCGCGCCGGCTATCGTAGTCCGGAAGCGTTGCTGGCCATGCGAGGCGTGAAGCTAATCTTTCCGGTCGCCACTCTCGCCGGCGTTTACTTTTCCGGACTTTACCGAATCAACGTGTTCATGCTGCCTATTATCGCGTTTGCTCTCGGCTATCTCTTGCCCGATATGTGGCTTACTTGGCGGGTTAGTGCGCGGCAACGCCGCCTCCGCCGGGCTCTTCCTGATGCACTCGATCTCCTGGTGATTTGCGTGGAAGCGGGTCTCGGACTTGATCAGGCGCTGATGAAGGTTTCGCAGGATATGAAGATCGCGCATCCCGAACTCAGCGAAGAACTGCAGTTTGTTAACTTGGAAATGCGCATCGGCAAGACCCGAATCGACGCGCTTCGCGAGTTGGCTCGGCGCACAGGCCTCGACGACATCAAGGCGCTGGTCGCGATGTTGATTCAAACCGAGCGCTTTGGCACCAGCATTGCCCAATCGCTGCGCGTTTATTCCGATGACATGCGGCTCAAGCGCCGGCAGCGAGCGGAGGAGATGAGCGCCAAGACCAGCGTGAAAATGGTTCCTCCCCTGGTTTTCTTCATCTTTCCTGCGCTAATGGTTGTGATTTTGGGTCCTGCGATCATCACGTTGATACACCAATTGGGCATGATCAAGTGATTCTAATTTTCCCGGACGCCCGCACGTAGGGTCGCCGGTTATTTGCAAAAGGAGAGAAACATGGACAGTACAACACTAGTACGGATCGTTGCCGGGGCACTTGCTCTCGTCATTCTCGGCATCATCATCTGGCGTCGCAAGCGTCAGTCGATCGATTAACTCGTTTCAGGGGAAGTAGCAGGTCCTGCCGGCGGTAGCCGGCAGTCTCGATGGAGAGAAAATGGCGGGCAGTAACGGCAATTACAGCAGATACGTGTACGTCTATAACAAAACCCGGGAGACCTTTGTGGCCACAGAGGCGGCGGTAGCGGACAATTATTTCCGTCGCCTTATCGGCCTTTTGGGAAAAACCAAACGCTGGGCGAAGCTTGGCCGCGGCCTTTGGATTATCCCTTCCCGGGGCGTGCACTCCATTGGAATGCTATTTCCGATCGATCTCGTCTTTCTCAACAAAGAGAGGAAGGTCGTGCATGTGGAAGAGCATTTCCGGCCGTTTCGCATCTCCAAGGTTTCGTTGAAAGCGTCTAGCGTCCTTGAGCTGCCTCCCCATACGATCTATCGGACTGGGACCCAAGTCGGCGACGTACTCGAGATCACTTCGATTCGGTAGGTTATTCCGGCTTGCTCATCCGGCTCCCTTGAATCTTCTTGTGCGATGCTGCTTCAGCGTACGAGTCTGGGTTCCGACGCTGTGATTTGTTAATCTTCTGCGGGCTCATAGTGCTGGCAACGATGATAGCGAACACATAACGCGATCAAGTTAGACAGTTCATCGTCGCCCAGTCTACTTCGGAATTGTAGATGGTGGACTTGCAAGTTCGACGAGGAACCGCAGATCTGACAACGCCGGGGAACCTGGGGCGATTACGGAGAGGAAATTGGGCCGTGTCTTAACGTCATTGAATTTGACAAACCGGCTGCGCACGAACCGCGGCTACGTGCTATCGCTCAACCGAATGGTTCGAGAAGAAATTCATTCGTTGGCACGGAAGCACAATATGAAAAACGGATCCTCCCCAGAAGCGGCTATCAAATGTGAAGATTGCCAAGAAGCGAGAGCGAATTCGACAAATCATTACAGCGCGAGACTCTACGACCAAGCTGTTTCAGATGCTACATTCCGTGAACTTATTGAACTTCGTGCACCTGAAAAACAACGCAGCCAAGTGAGTCCGCGTTCCGCACAAGCCGGGAAGAATCGGAAGTCGTTCCATGGTCCGACGATGTCCAAGCCCGATCCAGTCGTTGCAGCTATGCGCGCGAGCGACGGAGAATATCTTTCAGAGCGTGAACGTGGTGAGCGTCACGCTCCTGCAGAAGCTAAGTGCCAGAAACGCACGCGTTCAGAGCGCGCGGGGAAATCGGGGCTCAAGTCGTCGAAGCGCTGACGGGTCCTCGGCCGGGCCTGACCACTGTGCGAAAGCCGCGGACGCGACTAGCCGAAACAGTGAATGGGCTACAAAACGCCTTACGAAATGTGAACGTAGTGAACGTTGTGAACATATGAAACCGACCGGGCAAATACCCGCACAGCTCGAACCGGCTTCAGAACCAGCCGGAGCGGTGTGTGATCCGCCAGAAACAACCAGAATCGGGAACGTCGCAGCTACCGCCCACCAGAACGGCCGCGCGAAACGGGCGATCAGTCCGAGGGCGACAAACTTCAGCCAGGATAGGAGCATTTTATGCCCTGCCGCCGACGCGATCGGCACCAGGTGCAACACCTGATGCAATGCCTCTTCAGAGGCCCAGGAATTAATATAATTTCAGGCCCAAATAGTTTATCGATTCGATTCATCCAGTTCGCTTGACTTGGAAATGGAGGATGGTGCGGGGGCTGAAAGAATTGTTTGCCAATTTAAAATGGCATTCCAAACGAACCGATGATCTCCGCGATTCATGTCGCGGTGAAAGGGATTGAAGTTGAACGAGATGACGTGACCGCGGCCAACTGGCATGTCGAGAATTGCCGGGCGGCGCAGAATATTTTCTTCGCCCCAGGCCTGGCCGCTGATGACAAATGGAGCGCCAGCGGAGTCGCCCCATTCGAGGACGATCCCAGAGCGGTCTTCGGGACCATCGAGGCAGGTAGTGCAATAGGCCATGCGCAGCCAGGCGCGAGGCGCGCTGTAGAGCGGATAATTCTGGCGGAAGACATGGGTGTGCGCCGGGTAACCATAGGCAATGGGGTGATCTGGCCGAGTGAAAGTGACACGCACGTGCGCGCCGGGAGTGCGTGTGACGGAATTCTGCGCGGCTGCGGCAGAAGCCGAACCACCGCCCGCGATACTGCGTGGGACACCACCAGCGACAGAGCGCACGCCGCGCACGATGCCACCATTGAGAGCGAGCATCGAACCGCTACCAAGGGTTACCAGCAAACCGCCGTGGTCCACGAAGCGTTGTATTTCCGCGAGACCCGCATAACCGATACCGCCGGTGATGTCGTCGGACTCGGCCGGCGTGCCGAAACTGGGGGTCTGCGGCGTTTTCTTGAAGGGCATAGGGCTCCAACGTTTGGGTAGGCCTTCAATTTGCTCAGCGAGTTCGAGATCTACGTGGCCGTAAAGAAGCACATCAAGGTGGTCCCGAAGCTTGCCGGCGCGAATGTCTTCGTCGCGAACATACACATAGGGAACGCGACGCTGATCGAGAATGTAACGGATCCAGCCGATGGAGTCGGTATCAGCCCAAGGCACCCAAATGCCGATTCGCGGAACGACCGCAGCGTGATGCGAAACTCCAGGAGAAGCAGGAGCGCTGACGAAGTCCAGGCCAAGCTCGGTGGCAACCGAGCGAATTGCGCCAGCCAGTCCGTTTTTGGCGGGCAAAAACCAGGAGCCGGCAGGAAAGTCAACGCCGCCCACTTTGAATGGCTGCTCGGCGATTTCCACATCGAAGGCAGCCAGCCGATAACGGGCTGCGAAAAGACTCTCCTGGCCGGTATCTTTCAGCAGGAATACGGGACCATCCCCAGAAACGGCGCCCGCCGGCCGCGGCGTCTCGTTCAGAGGTGTGAGTGCCGCGGATCGAATGGAGGCATCCGCGGTAGGGATGGCGGCAAGATGGAAATTCGCGGGAAACTCCCAGGAGACATCATCGTAGGGTTCGCCTTTGTCCTTGGGAAATACCTGAGGTGAGAGAAGATCGACAGCGTAATTACGATAGGGCTGATCGAGCCGTATGACGTAGGTGCCTGCAGGGAAATTGCCCTCTTTGAGAATGATGGCGTTTTGTGCGCGGGTCACTTCGATGCGTTGCGCGAGGAGACGGCCCACCATGTCGGCAACGCGTTTGCGATCTCCCTGATCTTCCGGGATGAGATAGGCGTAGGGAGGTTCGTCGAGTCCCTTGCGCCACGAGTCCCAGCCTTTCTTATAGAAATTTCGCAGCATCTCTTTGGAGTTGCGAGCGGCAAAGTCAAGAGCGGCAAGCGCGCCGGTTTCCGTGTAATTGAGGTTGTCGCGCGCGGACCAGTCAAATTCAGCGGGAGGAGGAGTGGGGCGGTACCATTCCATGGAGGTTTGTGAGGGTCGCAGAGAGTAATGCAAGGTTTCTGCGGTGCCGTTACCCAGAGTTTCATAACCGCGGCCGATACTATTGTGATTCATGGCCACAGAATCAAGATAGAGATGACTGAAGGCTTCGCCGAAATTCCAGGTGGAAACGCCGGGCATGCCGAAGGCGGTCATGGTTTGGACTTCATGAAAGCTGAGTTCGAGAAATTCCGTGTAGGTGATGGGATCGATGTTTGGGTTGTATGGCCCGGTGCCGTTCCAGGTCATCATCAGGGGAGAACCTTCGTGAAGATCGTGGACAACGGTGGGATGCCATTCGTGAAACATGCGGTGAACGGCCTTGGTGGTTTCGTGAGTTTGCTGGTGGGTGTCGCGATTTATGTCGACGAAGGCATATTTGGACCAGTACGGCGGAGACTGGCGAGGCGAGGTGGCACGATTGGCCTTACCCTTAAGGTAGCGATAGAACCACTCCACCATTTTGTCGCGACCATCGGGATTCGAAACGGGATTAATGAGAACGATGAGTTTTTCGCGAATTTGACGGATGTTTGGCTGGTCGGAGACAGCCAGGCGATAAGCCAGCTCGAGGACCGCCTCCGCGGAACCGGTTTCATCAGCGTGCAAGCCTGCGTTGAAATAGTAGATCGGGCGTGAGGTGGCGATGAGCGCTTCAGCGGCGGCGGGCGAGAGGGCACGAGGGTCAGCAAGGGATGCGGTGGCGGCCTTCAAGCGGTCCAGGTCACGGATGCCGGCTTCATCGGCGATGGCGACCATCAAGATATCACGGCCCTCTTCGCTTCGACCGATTGAGAAAACTCGAACACGTGGTGACGCTGCGGCCAGGGAACGGCAGTAGGCGTGCGCTTTCGCAGTGTCAACGAATTCACCGGGGGCGCCGGGGATGCGGCCAAAAAAGGCAAGTGGCGAGGGAACACCGTGCGCTTGGGGAAGATAAGAGACCCAAGGGGAAAGGAAACGCGGATCGCCGGTGGCTTTCGCAATTGCTTCGACGGAACCGGGTTCAGGAGTGTCGGGGGCTGTTGTGTCGGTGGAAAGCGCCGCGGCCGCAAGAGTGCTGAGCAATGCCGCGATTCCCACTAGCCATCGAATCATCGTCCGTCTCCGTTTGAGAGTATTTGATTCGCCGTAAGCGAGCGCAGTGTATCACGGGCAGTCGGCAGGCAAGCAAAGCGTCAGGCTTCAAAGGTGAAGTGGAAAAAAGTAGTTGTTAGTTTTTTGGGGCTGTGGCGTTCGCTTCCGGTGATTGGGCCGTCGGTAAGGTTCACGCGTTATAAGGATAAGTAGGGGTACGGGAGCGCAGAATTAATCGCAGCGATTGAGAAGCAGAGAAGTTGTCGAACACACAGACCGTGATACGCTCGATGCTATGCGGATCTTTTTTGTCCTCCTCTGCTGCCATTTAGCTGCTGGTGCCAGCGCCGCCCACGAGCCAGAACCGGACAAGATATCCCGTCCCGACGTTTTTCTCATTACCATCGATACTCTGCGTGCCGACCACGTCCACTGCTATGGGTACGACCGAATCCGAACTCCCGCGCTAGACCTGTTAGCAGCGCAAGGAATCCGCTTCACCCTGGCATTCACACCAAGCCCTATCACGAATAGCTCGCACACAAGCATCATGACTGGGCTTTTGCCGAGTTCGCATGGAGTCAGCGACTTCGGCGTTCCGTTGCCAGCTAAATATCCTACCCTGGCAGAATTGCTCACGAAGGGGGGCTACCGCACTGCGGCATTCATAGGCTCCGTAATCCTCGACAGCAAGAATCTCGCACCTGGTCTCGATCGCGGATTCGAGTTCTACGATAACTTCCCAGAGCTCACGACAACTAAGTCCCGGTGGGGACGCCTCGAGCGCCGAGGCATGGAAGTAGAGCAACGCGCAGAATCGTGGCTCAACGCGCACCCGGCCGGTGCGCACTTTGTTTGGGTGCACTTCTACGATCCACACGATCCGTACGAGCCGCCTTCGCCGTATTCCGAAGTTTACAAGGACCGGCTCTACGACGGAGAGATTGCCTACGCGGATTCGGCGTTGGGTCACTTCCTTGCTTACCTCAAGAAACAGGGCTGGTATGAGCAAGCAATGATCGTTGTCGTGGGAGATCACGGAGAAGGACTCGGCGAGCATCGCGAAGACACTCACGGTATTTTCCTCTACGATTCGACGACCCATGTTCCGCTAATCGTGAAGCTGCCGGAAGAACGCGAGGCGGGCAGGTCGGTTGACGCGCAGGTCCGCACAACGGACATCATGCCCACGATTCTGGGCTTGCTCAGCCTTGCGGCTCCGGCGCGTCTAGATGGCGATTCTCTGGAGCCGTTCCTTACCGGCGTCGAGACGGCCCCCCGTACTGTTTTCGGTGAGACGAAATATCCGCTGCAGTTTGGATGGGCCCCGCTGCGATCGATTCGAAGAGGAGGCTTCAAGTTTATCGAAGCGCCCAAGCCGGAGCTCTACGATCTCCGCGCCGACCCCGGCGAATCGCGCAACCAATACGAGCCTTGGGATGGCACAGTTCAAAAATTGCGTCAGTCGCTTGCGGAGTTGAGCGTCAAATCACCGGCGCTTGGAAAGACTTCGCCCGCAGCGGTATCCGCGAGCACCATCGATGAACTACACGCGCTCGGGTATCTGGGCTCCGCCGACGCTCGAAGCGCTACGGATGTTCCCGAACCCTCTTTGTTGCCCGATCCCAAGGACAAAATTGAGGAGCAGAATCTATTGCACTCGGCGATGATGGCGTCTGAGGACGGAGAAACGGAGAAAGCTCGAGCGGCTCTTGAGGCAGTACTGCAATTGGATGGAAGCTCCGCGCTCGCGCTGACGCAACTGGGCCGGATGGAAATAGCTTCAGGGAATTACGGCAAAGCGGCCGGCTATCTGCGACGCGCGCGCGACGCGCACCCGAATGACGCCACGGATGCGCTCGAATACGGACGGGCGCTGGAGTTGAGCGGCGATCTGTCAGGCGCGCGGGAAGCGCTGCTAGCCAGTTTGAAGTTGAACCCTGACCAATTTCGAGTGCTGCTCTCACTCGGGCGAATTTATCTCGGTTTGAACGATTCGAAGGCGGCGGAGGATCAATTTGAGGCGGCGGTACTTTTGCAGCCTGGGAGCTCAGAAGCACAAGTCGATCTTGCGAACGCGCTGATTCGCCAGAAAAGGTTTGCCGATGCGGTGGAACTGTTGGAGCCGATTGCTGGTTCTTCGAGCAACGATGCAGAAATGTTTGCGGCACTGGCGAAAGCTTACACTGGGCTGGGCCGGCGGCAAGACGCGCTGCGTGCCCAATCGCACGCTGCAGCACTAGGAAAATCGAAACCGCCGCAATGAGCGCCGGTCGAGGGACCAAACCTGGTTCCTCTATCTTGCAGCAAGATTCGAACCAGTTACTTCTTCACCGCCACTTTATCGTCGGAGCTCTCGAAGATTTCCGTCAAGACCCGTCCCCGCATCTGTTTTGGCTGTTCGATACCGTAAATGTGCAGGAGCGTCGGCGCTACGTCATACACACTGGCCGCCAAACCCATCAGCCGTAAATCATGCTTGATTCCCGGCCCCATGGCGAAGAACGAGCCGGGGACGTCATCACCGTCGGCAAAATCATGCTTGGCGATCACCGGAGTAGTTTTCTCGTGATCCATGTGCGCGTGCGGATCTTTGTCTTCGAACTCGCGCAGCGGCTTGATGCCGTGGTCGGAGAAAATAATTAGGTAGGTGTTTTCATCCATATGCTGCAGGATCGATCCCAGCACTTTGTCGAAAGCCACATATTGGTCCGGAAAGGCACTCTGCCGCACGTTATTGATGCTCGCATTGTAGCCAACATTGAACGGAGAAATGGGGTAGAGCCAGTGTCCGGTGCGGTCTTCGCACGATTGCGCCAGGAAGGTGAACTCAGTCGGGTGCGTCGTCAACAGATAATCGAACAGCTTGGTCTGCTGGTCGCGGATGACCTGCACCTTAGTAAGCCACTTGTCGATAAATTCCGCCTCGTGGCCCTTTAGATCCGCCGCGCCCGGCATCCGTTCGCAATCAATATAAAAGTCGCCGACATTTTTCAGCAGTTCGGCCTGCAGGCTCCTGGGGTAGACTGCGTCGCCGCCCATCACTTCGCTCAGCTTGGGTGCGCAAAGCACGCCATCTTCGCAGTTCTTGCCGCGCGTCAGCATCCCGCTGATCATGTATCCGTTCACCGGCATGACCGGAAACGTAGCCGGGACGTTGGCCATGCCCACAGTAATCCCGCCTTTCGATAGCATCGACCAGACAGGTTCTTCCTTCAGCATATTGGTGTTGGCAGTGATCCCGCCGACAATAAATCCCGTGACGCCATGCTCCTCCGGATTGGTGCTAGTGAACAGCGTGCTGTATACCCGGGGACAATTCGGCGCGGAAACCGTGCGCAGCTTTCCGTAGGCGCCCTTCTCGATCACCTTCGACAAATTCGGCATTTGGCCCTTCAGCAGCAGCGGGCGAATGATGTCCAGTTCCATGCCGTTCACGCCGAGGACGATTACACGGGGTTTTGCTTTGGCGGGCTTGGTGTCTTGCCCAGAAGCAAAGGATCCAAAGAGGAATATGGACAACACAAAGGCAGAACAAATTCGGGAAAACATGGGACACCCCTTCGAATCAAACCGAATTATATGAGCGCGTAATCTGGATGTACAGCACACGACAGCAAAAATAACGCTATTCAGGGCTTACTCTTCGCCTTCAGCTGGGCGGCCTCGGCGCGCTCGCGCGCGGCATCGTCGGCGCGGTCCAATTTCTCATATTCGTCCGCCAGGAAGGAATGCGCCTCGCCGGAATCCTTTTGCACCGACGCAGCCTTTTCCAGGTAGGGCAAGGCTTCGGCGAAAGTACCGTTCAGGAATAACATGCGCCCCAAAAGCAGGTTGGCGCGATAATGGTCCGGCTCCCCCTGGAGAACGACCACCAGGTCCTTGGCTGCGTCCTCAGGCCGTCCAGTACGGGCATAAATGGAAGCCAAAGAATAGCGGGCATCGATCCATTCGGGCCGGTTTTCCACCAAGATCTCGAAATGCGCGGCAGCGGTATTCAAATCGCCGGTTTCGTAGAGGCAGATGGCCAGCTCGTACTGCGCCATCAGCGCATCCGGCCGCAATTCGACAGCTTTGCGCAGAGGAGGAATGGCTTTGGCAAAGTTGCCCTTGCGTGAGTAGGCGATCCCCAGGTAATACTGCGCGGCCTGGACTTGCGGGTCTTTGCCGACTACGCGGAGCAGCAGCGGGATGACGCTTGCTTCCTTGCCCTCTTCTATGGCCAGGCTGGCATCGTGCATATCGTTGGCCACGTCGATGCGATCCTTTGGGTCAATTCCTTTGGGCGGGCCGGTCGCCCCAGAGGCCACGTAACCCAAAGCAGCAAGCTTTTCTCTGCTCTTATCGTCGAGTCCGTCCTGCAATGCCTGGGGCGCACCTGTGCTCATGCGCTTCACGAAATTCTCGATTTGGATTGCGAGGCGCACTGCAGAGGTGTGGTTACTCGGATACAGGTTTGACTTAGCGTCAGGGTCTACCGCCAGATCGTAGAGCTCGGGAGTAGGCGCTCGGACGTAGAGCTGCTTGCCGACTCTCAGGGAAACAAGCGCACTCCACCCGAACGACCGTTCAGAGTGGTCGCCGGTGGCAAACGAAGGACGGTTTGCAGGGTGTGGATCCCCAATCAAAGGGAGGAGTGAATGGCCCTGCATCGTCGGAGGCACAGTCTGACCCACCGCTTCGAGGACGGTTGGCGCCAGATCCACCAAGCTCGCTGTCGCCTTGACTCGCTGGTTGGCAAGACGATTACCGGGAAGTTTTACGAGTAGTGGCACATGGATCGTAGCGTCGTAAAGGAAAATACTATGGGTCAATTCGCCATGGTCGCCCAGGGATTCGCCGTGATCCGCCGCGATGGCAATCAACGAATTATCGTACAACCCCTGGGCTCGCAAGTAGTCAAGCAGCTTCCCGACGGTGGCATCCACGTAGGCGATGCCTCCGTTGTAAGGCTGGCTCGGAAACCGACTGCGGAAGGGCTCCGGTGGATTATAGGGGTCGTGTGCGTCCCACAAGTGAAACCAGAGGAAAAACGGACCTTTCTTTCGCTGGCCAAGCCATTCGAGCACGAATCCCAGGGTCACCTCGCCTCGGCGCTGCATGGAAGCCTCACGGCGCTCTCCGGTTTTCTGCCGGTGAAAGCCCGCATTATAAACGTCGAAGCCGCGCTCGAATCCGGACGCAAAACCGTTTTTAGGATCCAGGATGATGCTGCCGACGAAGGCTCCTGTCTGGTAGCCCTCGGCGTGCAGAATATCGGGTAGAAAGGGGACGCTCGGAGGCAGGCGGTCGCCGAAGTTGCGGATGCCGTGATACTGCGGAAAAGTCCCGGTGAGTATGGTCGCATGGGAGACCGGCGTTATCGGCGCCTGGGAGTAGGCATGCTCGAACACCACGCTCTGACAGGCCAACGCGTCCAGGTTCGGCGTTAAACCTAGCCTTGAGCCGAGAAAACCCATGCGGTCGGCTCGGACCGTATCGAGCGTGATCAGGATAACGTTAGGCGGATCGTTAGCTGCCGCGGCAAGCGCGGGAAACAGAACGAAGAGGCAAAGGATGCAAGCGCGCCGCATAAAAGAAAAAGGAGCCTGCATTGTAGCAGACTCCCTTTTCGGTACCAAAAAGCTGGAGACGAAGATCAGAAAATGATCTTGGCCCCGATTTGCCCAGCGCGCGCGCCGCCTTGCGACAGGAACGGGTTGCCAGCGGCGATATCCGGCGTCTGGGAATACTGGGAGAAGCTACTGCTATTGGGGTTCGTGCTGCTCGGGAACGGATTGAAGTTAGGATGGTTCAAGAGGTTGAAGATCTCGAAGCGGAGCTGAAGGCTCATCTTCTCGTTGATCTTGGTATTTTTTACGACGTTAAAATCCCACTGCCTGAATCCGGGTCCGCGGAAAGAGTTGCGACCACAGCTCCCGATCGTGTTGTCGGCCGGATCGGAAAATATCGCAGTTGCATTCGTAATGGTGGCAATACCGGGGTCACTGAACTGATAAATGGGTTTTATACCCGAACAGTTTGACCTTTCGTAGACCTTGTCCTGGCCGGAAAGGTTGGCGTTGGAAGAAATCAATGGCGTCCAGGGACGTCCAGTTAGGGCCGTAAAGATAGAGCCGACCTGCCAGCCCTCCCCTACGCGTCCAAGGCCATGAACCTTGGGAAAGTCATAAACTACCCCGGTATTAAAATTCAACCGGACATCGGTATCGCACGGGCCCTGGTTGCTCTTGGGATTGTAGGGATTCTCCTCAATCGGAAGCGTAGAACCACCGCCGCGGTTCACAGAATTAGTATCAATACAGTTCGACCAGGTGAAGTTGAACATGGTGTTAAGCCCATGCCAATCGCGTTGGCGGTAAGTCGCCTGCAATGCGTTGTAGCGCGAGTATCCGTCGTTGGTCAATTGAATGACGTACTTATACAACGGGTTACCAGCGCTGTCCTGGAACACCGAGTCAAACGGCCGTGCACAATTGCCGGTAGTTAGTCCCACGCAGCCAATAGGACGATTATTTAAGCTCCTGTTTAGCAAACTATCTGTTCCGTGAGCGCCGAGGTAACTCACCGTAATTGCGTTATTCCTGAATAGCTCGTGCTGTATCGTGGCGCTGTAATACTGGATTCTTGGCGTTTTCAAATCCGGAACCGTTCCGAAAATGTTAAATGGCGGTGTACTTGTGGGATTCGCGCCATAGGTTTGGAAAGGCACGGTCGGGTTCGGGCTTCCCGCTTGCGGACCAATGCATACCCAGTCTGGGGAGGCGGTATTGGTGGCGGGGTTATAGCACGTGTTAGGCCCGAACGCTTCGAACAAATTTGTGAGGCCAGGTAAACACGCACCGGTGACTGGGTCAAAATTGCCCGATGGGCAGGCATTACCGTCGGCTGTGACCGAAAACACTCCCAAGTTTGAGTTCGTGAACGCTCCGGCTCGGGCACCTTGGAAAACATAAGGTGCACTGATGGCGGAAAAATTCGCCACGTCGTAGGCCATGGAATAACCGATTCGCAGAGCGGTCTTGCCGTTCCCGAAGATGTCCCAAGCCAGTCCGGCGCGTGGCCCGAAATCCTTGAGGTCCAGGTTATACAGTCGGGGGAAACCCTGCTGAATCTGGACCAAGCCGTTCGGGAACCCTTTGGGCGCGCAAACGGTTGGCTCAGGCGGAGCGCAGGGGAAGAAATTGGAGGCATTTTTGTCGGCGTCGCCCAACGCACCATTGACGTCCCAGCGCAAGCCATAGCTGATGGTCACGCGCGGGGTGACTTTCCACTCGTCCTGGAAAAACAAACCCATGGATGGCTGGAAGAGGTGGCGTGAAGTATCGCCAAACGAGCGGCCAGCCTCGTCCACGCGGCCGAGCAGCAATTGGTCAATCAGCGTCTCAAAATCGCCCTGGAAACTGACCAAGCCAGTCCTCGCCCGATTCCGGAGGCTGTACGTTAACGCGTACTCATAGTTGCCGCCAAACTTAAAGCTATGTTTGCCCTTGATCCAGTTGAGGCGGGCCGATGCGTCGTAAGTCTGCGTGGGGCGGGTGCTTAATGGGTAGCCTTGTATGCCACCCGGGTTCCCATAGGTCACCGAACTGGCGTAGACCGGCGGCACGCCAAAATCGGCCGGATTCAGGGGTCCGGTATCAATGCCCAGGTCCAAAGGATTGACCTTATTATTCGGCGCCAGGATCTGTGCGTAACGCGACCAGTTGAAGCGCACGTCGAGAATTTTGTTGGGAGAGATGCTGTAGGTCCAGGTGGCACCGGCCAATTGCACGCGTGTCGGAGCGACGGAGTTGAACGCGTCGGGTCCCAGACCGCTACCAGGCGCCGGAGGAAGCGTATATCCGCCGAGCGGCGCAGACTGGACGCTGTCAGCGAACGTATACCTGCCCGACAGCTGCATCTTGTCGTTCATCTTATGGTCAACCCTAAGGATGTAGCTGCTCATCTTGTCCGTATTAGGGCTGGAGATGGTATGCGAAATCCCATTGGGAGGGCCGCCGACGGGCGCCGCGATGCCGTTAGCTGCGGCTGGCGTGCAGGAAACTATCCCGCCCGCACCGTCCGAACACGGGTAATACTTCAGCAGGTTTAGGCCTGCGGTATTCATGGGCAGGTTATTCGGGTTCGAATTCGGGTTATTCGGGTTGGTATTGGTGAAGTCTGCGAGCGACGTGGCCAGATCATCTAGTGTGGGGATCTTCACGCTGTAAGGCTCGAGCGCTTTGTTCCGCTGGCCTTCGAACGCGAAGAAGAAGAACGTGCGGTCCTTGATGATTGGCCCGCCCAGCGTGCCTCCATAATTGTGATTGTGATAGGGGAGCGTGGTTGGGGAGAAGAAGTTCTTAGCATTAAGCCAGTCGTAGTCTCCGAAGTAGAACCCCGTTCCGTGGAACTGGTTGGTCCCGCTCTTGAGCGTGACGTTGACTGCAGCGCCACCCTTAACGCCGTTTTCCGCCGACGGAAGCTGCTGAACGGTGTACTCGGCGATGGAATCGTTGCCCAGAACGGAAGCCGGAACTCCTAATACGCCGGGCTGCCCGACGACCTCGCTGCCGTAGAAGCGGTCGTTGTTGGGCATGCCGTCGATCATGTAATTGTTGGTGGTGGTGCGCTGCCCGCTGATGCTGACGTCCAGAAACCCGCCACCCGGCGAGCGCTGCACTCCGGGTGTCAGGGCCAGGATGGACTTGAAATCACGGCCCTCCGTCGGTAGCTCCACGATCGATTTCGTGTCCACCTCGTTGTTTACGCCCGGGGAGAACTCCACCAGCGGGCTAACTGCTTCTACCGTAACGGTTTCTGCGCGCTCGCCGACCTCAATCCGGAAATCCGCCTTGGTCACTTGGGCGACGCTAACCGTCACATTGCGCACTGTCGTCTTGAAACCCTGAGAGAAAACCGAGACCTTATAAACGCAGATAGCCATGTCGGACAGCTGGTATTCGCCGGAGCCGCCGGAGGTCACCGAGCGCATTTGGTTGGTGGCGGGACAGACGGCGGTGACGCTGGCCCCAGCCACCGCGGCGCCGCTCTGATCCGTCACCGTTCCGGTAATTTCACCGGTCGTGATTTGCGCGGGCAGACTAAGTACACAGCCAAGAGTCAGAATGAGTGCACAGGAAAACCACAGTGAACAAGACTTAAGCATAGGACCCACCCTTTGGAAGAACGTGACCCCGGTGCAACGACCGTACCTATTTGAGTGAGAGTCTATTCCGGGCGGGGCTTTTGTCAACTAAAATTCCGATAACTCCGCAAATGGGACGGCGCAGTTTTGCTAATTTCAGTTGCCGGCCAAGTTCCGAACCACGAACCACAGATTCGCCGGACGCTCCGCAAGTCTGCGCATGAACCACGGATACCAGTAGTCTCCGTAGGCGATAAGCACGCCCGATTGCCATCCTCCGGTTGCTAAACGGATTTGCTCCGCTCGCTGGATTCCGTAAAGCATCTGAATTTCGACTTTACGTTTGGAGATATTTTCCGAGGCCGCGAAATCCGTAATTTTACCAATCAGCCTGGCGTCATGCGTGGCGAACGCAGCTCTTCGCACGTCGCCACGAATCTGCGCGCGCAGCAGTTTCTGTGCGAGCGTGAAATAGTTGGCGTCCACAACGTTCTTGCTTAGTATCGCGACGCTTGCGGGTTCGGCGTATGCTCCCTTCACCAGGCGAATCGAAGGTTTCATCGCGATCAAATCTTCCAAATCTGCTGCCGTTCGATGCAGGTATGCCTGCAGACAAATCCCGGTATTGGCGTGCGTCGAAAGTAGCTGCCGGTAGACTGCAAGTGTCGCGTCCACGTAGCCGCTTGCTTCCATGTCGATCCAGAGCGTTTTTGCAGGGTCTTCGGCGTCGAGCAATCGCCGCACATTTTGCTGACACAGCTCAGGCGAAAGATCGAGCCCCAATTGCGTCAGCTTCACTGAGATCTCGGTTTCCAGATTTTCGGTACGGAGTTTCTCCAGAACTTGCAGGTAGTGGGTCGTTACGTTTTCCGCTTCCTGCGCGTCGGCTATGTTTTCGCCCAGATGGGTTAACACTGTTGCGATATTTTGTTCCTTCAGTTTGCGTGCCGCGGCGATGGCATCGTCGAGAGTTTCTCCCGGCATGAATCGCGAGACGCTTCTCTTCACAAACGCATAGCGGCTTGCGCGTTCACGCAGAAAACGGTTTTGTGAAGCCGCCAGAAGCAACGCACGTGTCGCGCTCACGGAAAAATCTCCCTTTTGTTAGCGTCAAATTCCCAATGCTCGCATTGCCAGACCCGCAAGCGCGCCGCCCATTAATGGTCCGAGAATCGGAATCGGCGCATAGCTCCAGTCGGAGCCGCCTTTGCCGGCGATTGGCAGAATTGCGTGAGTCAAGCGAGGGCCAAAATCACGAGCCGGATTAATCGCGTAGCCGGTCGTTCCGCCGAGAGAGAGTCCGACGCCCCATACCAGACTTCCCACCAGGTATGGTCCAAGTCCGCCGGCCAATCCTCCCGCAGCGACTGCTTTCGAGAAGATTGCGCCAACCACAAACACCAGAACGAACGTTGCGATGATTTCACTCACTAGATTCGGCAGAGCACTGCGGATAGCAGGGCCCGTACAGAAACACGCTAGCTTTGCTCCCTGGTCGGTAGTTTCCTTCCAATGTGGAAGGTACTGCAGCCAAACCAGCGTCGCACCCGCCATTGCGCCAAGTATCTGCGCAACTAAATAAGGCAGAAACTTCGCGAAGCTCCCCGCCCGCACCGCCATGCCAAGAGTCACGGCTGGATTTAAATGCGCATCGCTGCTGCCGCATGCGATCGCCACGAATACGCCAGCCATCACTGCGAATGCCCAGCCAGCGGTGATCACCATCCAGCCGCTGCCTTCGGCCTTCGATTTTTTCAGCAGTACTCCCGCCACCACGCCGTCGCCAAGCAGAATCAAAATCATGGTGCCGAAGAACTCCCCGACCCAGGCTGGATTCATTCGATTCTCCCCGTTTCAGTTCTCCGTCCAATCGAACGATCGCGTCACGGCTTTCTTCCAGTCACGATACAACCGCTCCCGGTCTTCTTGCGGCATACTCGGTTTCCACACACGATCGGACTTCCATTTTGCGCGCAACTCATCAACCCCGGAATAAAAGCCGACTGCAAGGCCCGCTGCGTACGCGGCTCCCAGTGCGGTAGTCTCTTGCACCACCGGGCGGACGACATCGCGATTCAAGATATCCGCCTGGAATTGCATCAGCAATTCATTAACGACCATTCCGCCGTCCACCCGCACTCCTTTCAACTTGATCCCCGCGTCTTTCTCCATTGCTTCCACTACGTCGCGGGTCTGGTATGCGGTGGCCTCGAGCACCGCCCGCGCCAGATGGCCTTTGTTCGCGTAACGGGTAAGCCCCGCGACGACTCCGCGCGCGGAATCCTTCCAGTACGGCGCGTAGAGTCCGCTGAACGCAGGCACAAAATAAACTCCGCCATTGTCGTCAACCGTGCGGGCAAGCGTCTCCACGTCGCTGCTCTTTTGAATCATGCCCAAATTGTCCCGCAGCCATTGCACCAACGCGCCGGTGATGGCCACGCTACCTTCGAGCGCGTAGTGTGCCGGCTGCTTTCCGAATTTGTAGGCCACTGTGGTCAATAGTCCGAAGGTTGACGGCACGATGCGCTCGCCAGTATTCATCAGCAA
The DNA here is from genome assembly GCA_963814635.1 of uncultured Acidobacteriota bacterium. GTDB lineage: Bacteria > Acidobacteriota > Terriglobia > Acidiferrales > UBA7541 > Acidiferrum. Next base: position 126,231 of record CAWFDP010000001.1, read on the forward strand.
AAAACAACCGGTGCCGTAGGTATTCTTCACTTCACCCGGATCAAAACACGCCTGTCCGGCGAGTGCTGCCTGTTGGTCGCCAAGTATTCCTGCGATGGGTACTCCCTTCAGCGCAGAAATCACCGCCTCGCCATAGATTTCACTACTCGACCTCACTGTGGGGAGCAAGCTGGACGGAATTTCGAATGCAGCCAACAGCTTGGGATCCCACTGCAGCGTTTTGAGATTCAAGAATTGCGTGCGGCTCGCGTTGGTGACATCGGTAACATGCACGCCGCCGTTGGGGCCGCCAGTCAGGTGCCAGACCATGAATGCGTCGATCGTTCCAAAAAGAAGGTCGCCGCCAGCAGCCTTCTGCTTCGCTCCGGCGACGTTCTCCAGAAGCCAGCGAACCTTCAAGCTGCTGAAGTATGTGCTTAGTGGCAGCCCGGTTTGCTCGCGGAATCGATTCTGCCCGCCGTCTGCTGCGTAGCGCGCAACCTCGTCCGCCACGCGCGTATCCTGCCAGACGATAGCGTTGGCGATTGCTTTTCCCGTTTGCTTGTCCCAAATTACCGTTGTTTCCCGCTGATTGGTAATTCCCACCGCTGCCAAGTCGCTTACGGAAATTCCGCCCCGCTTCAATGCCTCTCCCGCAACTTCAATGGTATTCGCGATGATTTCCGCCGGATCGTGCTCCACCCAGCCGGGCTTTGCATAAATTTGCCGATGTTCCGTCTGGGCCACGCTTACGATTCGCCCGTCGCCATCGAACACCATGAACCGTGTGCTGGTGGTTCCTTGATCTATCGCCCCGATATATCGCTTCACGTGTCTAACCCTCGCTGAGTGCAAGCTCTTTCATGAATCCACGGATTTTTCCCGAGTATTCGGATACCGCAGCTTCGGTTTTTGCCGAATCCCAATTCTTTTCTTTTGCCAACAGCGCCCCGGCTGCTGGCGCCGCTTTTAGCGCCTGCCGCCAGCCTTGCAACTGTGTGCCGGTCCGGCGCGCCAGCAGATCCTCGATCGTTTCCGCCATCTCCTGTCGGATGCAGAACACCAGTTCAGCCTGAATTGCCGGCGATCCCGCAGCGACCCGCTCGTTAGAAGACGGATTCTCTTTTAGCAGCTCCAGAATTTTCAACGCTCGGGATCCGAATTTCCCCGTCAGATGCCGCGCTGTATCAGCCGCAAGAGAATACTCCGTCTCGATGCGCTTTGAAAATTCCTGGTCAAAACCTGCCGCTCCCGCCAATGGATACTGCTTGGTTTTGCAAGGGCCTACCGGCACTCCCATTTCGCGCTGCACCGCGTCAATGGTGTCTTCAGCCATCAGGCGATGCGTCGTCCACTTGCCGCCCAGAATGCTGATCAAACCGCTGGTGCTGTCGAGCTCCACTTCATGATCGCGGATTAGTTTGCTGGTTTGTGCATGGCCGTGCGCGGCCACCAACGGGCGCAGGCCAGCCATTCCGCTCAAGACCTGCTCCAGCTGCAGAGGCGTTTGCAGGTACGGGTTCAGCTGCCGTAATAAGTACTCTGCTTCATTTCGCTGCACCACCATTCGAGTTGCCGGAGTTACTTCGTCGTCGGTGGTTCCCACCAGCAAACGTTCCTGCCAGGGAACCGCGAAAATCACTCGTCCGTCTTCGGTGTGTGGAACCAGCAGTGCATCGCCGCCTGGAAATTGTTCCGCGGAAAAGAGCAGGTGCACACCTTTGCTGGGGCGCATCCGGCTGGCCAGCAGTGGATTCGCGAGAGCGCGCACTTTGTCGGCGCCCGTTCCGGTTGCGTTCACGAATTTCTTTGCGTTTACAGCGAATTCCTCTCCGGAGATTTCATCGCGCACCGAGGCCAAAAGGAGTTTTCCGGTTTGGTCGTGGGCTAAGCTGGTGACACGCGCGTAGTTCATTGCTACCCCACCAGCCTCAGTGAACGTTTCGACTAGCGCCAGGTCATACCGCGCATCGTCAAATTGCCCATCTGAATAGCACACTGCACCGCGCAAGCCGTCGGACTTCAGTCCCGGCATTCGCCGCAGCGTTTCTTCTCGAGATAGGAATGTGCTGGGAAACAGATTGCTCTTGCCGGCCACCGCGTCATACATCTTCATGCCAATCATGTAGTAGCCCGCGCGAGGCCATGAGTAGACCGGCACCAGAAAATGTGCGGCGTGCGCCAGGTGCGGTGCGTTAGCCAACATATACTGGCGCTCGCGCAGCGCGTGTTTCACCATCCGGTATTCTTCGAGGTTGAAGCCCTTGACTGCCTGTTCAAGGTAGCGCACTCCGCCGTGCACCAACTTTGTCGAGGCGCTGGAAGCAGCCGAAGCAAAGTCTCCTGCATCTAACAGAATGGTATGCAATCCACGCAACTGCGCATCTAGCGCGCAGCCCGCTCCTGTTGCGCCGCCCCCAATCACGCAAAGATCAAATCCTGCCGATTGCGCGGAACTTTTCTCCTGCAGCCGGGGTTTCATGTTATGCAGTCCATTAGTTAGCTCTGCGGAGGATGTTCACGCGCAAAATAAACATCAACCGGAATGCCCGCGCCGCATCTAACCATAAAGCAGTAAAGAAAGGGAGTGAAAGAATCATGTACCGCAAATCTCGCGCAATAGCATCGTTACTGGCGCTCGTGTTTTTGTCCTGCTCCGCGACACTGCTGGCGAAAACGCCTGGCACCACCGTCGCGGGGAAAACCACGATTACCATTACCGCCATTGGAAAGAAGGATATGCCTCCGCCGGCGGCCTCCAAGGATGATATTCAACTGTCTGTGAACAAGGAAAGAAAGCAAGTTGCCGGTTGGGAAAAGGCGGATGCGCTGGGTCTGGCCATCCTGATCGACGATTCGCTTGACTCCACCGTAGCCGGTCAGTGGAATGACCTCAGGGATTTCATCATGGCGCAGTCGCCGAATACCGCCATCGCTGTGGCCTACGCATCGAACTCCTCGGCGGTGATCGCGCAAGACTTTACGACGGATCATGCGCTTGCCGCGAAAGCTCTGCGCATCCCGCGCGGACAACTGGGCATTGGCTCCAGTCCCTATCTGGCGGTAATCGATTGGTTGAAGCGCTGGCCGGACACCGGCACGCGCCGGTCTCTATTGCTCATCTCTTCCGGTATTGATTATTTCCGCGGCGCCTGGGCGCCATACTATCCGGACTTGGACACGGTGATCGATCGCGCCCAGCGTGAGAACGTCAATCTCTGGAGCATTTACTCGCCCGGCTCCGGCCACCGCAGCCGTTCGTTCGGGCTCGTCAACCTGGCGCAGAATAACCTCAGCAAAATGACCGACGAGACTGGCGGCGAAACCTACTACCTGGGCCTTTCTGCTCCGGTCTCGTTCAGACCGTATCTGGACGAGATTCAGATGCATTTGAACAATCAATATCTGCTCACGTTCGCGGGCGATGGCGGATCAAAGGGCAAGCTGGCTCGGCTGCAGATCAAAACCGAACTGCCGAACGTAGAGTTTTCTCATGCGAATAATGCGTATCTGCCTCCGGCTCGATAAACGCTCCTGATTTCGCGAGTCGCGGTCTAACTTGAACGCCCTCCTTGCTTCGCGGAGGGCGTTTCTCTGTGTGCCGTCTCTTTTTGCCGTCTTGCCTCCGGGTAGGTACCGGACTACACTACCTCCGGTAAAATCGGGCGAGCGAAAGCATTAATATTGAACCGATTTAATAGCGGAGTATCCTCGATGCGCAGGGTGTGGCGGATTGCCCGCTTTTGCTCTCAGCGAACGGTTTCCAGCGGACCTTGCTGGCAAGCGCTTGTTGCTTCAGCCATACTTTTGTTGTTCGCACTTGTCGGTTCGCTTTCCGCCCAAACCGTCCTTCGCGAAGGCTGGAGAGTTCAGAGTTCCGCGCAGGTAGCCGCCACCGGCGACAAAGTTTCCGATTCCGATTTTTCCACAAATGGCTGGTACGCCACTTCGGCGCCCAAAACGGTATTTGCCGTTCTCGTCGAAAACGGAGTGTACAAAAATCCCTACTACGGAATGAATCTGCGCGCTGTTCCAGGCGTCGAATACAAAATTAGCGGCCAATTCGCGAATATCGAAATGCCGGATAACAGCCCGTTCGCGGTTCCGTGGTGGTATCGCAAGGAATTCGAAGTTCCCGTCAGCGAAAAAGGACGGCAAATCTGGATGGAGTTTCGCGGTATCAACTATCGCGCGGAAATCTGGATCAACGGGAAAAAAGTCGCCGGCCCTGATGAAATCGTTGGCGCGTTCCGCCGGTACGATTTCAACGTGACGCAATTCATTCGAATCGGCGCAAAAAATGCCGTGGCCGTTTCCGTTTCCGCGCCGAAAGCAGGTGAGCTCGGAATCGCCTGGGTGGACTGGAATCCCGCTCCGCCCGATAAGGACATGGGCTTGTGGCAGGAGGTGGTGCTGTCCAAGAGCGGCCCTGTCGCGCTGCGTCATCCGTTGGTCGAAACGAAATTGGATTTGCCGAAAGCTGAACTCGCGCACCTCACCGTTCGTGCTTTCGCTTCGAACGCGACAACCGAGGCGGTGAGGGGCACGCTGCGCGGAACAATCAACGGTGGCGGGCTTTCGATCAGTTTTTCGCAGGAGGTCGCATTCGCGCCAAACGAGTCCAGGGAAATCACATTTTCCCCAGACTCTGTCCCTGCGCTCAATTTACTTCGCCCAAGACTTTGGTGGCCCTATCAGATGGGCGAGCCGTTTCTCCACCAGCTGACGCTTGAATTCATCACGGAACAAAAAATTGTTTCCGACACCCAATCAATTTCATTCGGAATCGTGCAGACCGATTCCGAACTCACTCCCGATGGCTATCGTTTGCTTAAAGTAAACGGCAAGCCCGTCCTGATTCGCGGCGGCGGCTGGGCGCCGGACATGACGCTGCGGGTTGACGAATCGCGCCGCGAAGCGGAATTTCGCTATGTAAAGGAAATGGGGCTTAACACCATTCGCCTCGAAGGAAAACTCGAGGACGAATCCTTCCTGGAGCGCGCCGACCGCGACGGCATCTTGATCATGGCCGGCTGGTGCTGCTGCGATGCCTGGGAAAAATGGGGCAAGTGGAACGAAGAAAACAAGCGGGTGTCAGTCGGTTCGCTGCGCGACCAGTTGCTTCGCTTGCGCCAGCATCCCAGCCTCTTGATGTGGCTCAATGGCAGCGACAATCCGCCACCGGCCGACCGCGAACAAGCTTATCTCGACATCGAAAAAGAAACGCACTGGCCCAAGCCCGTTATTTCTTCCGCCTCCGCCAAGAAATCCGAACTCCCCGGCGACACTGGCGTAAAAATGAGCGGCCCTTACGATTACGTCCCACCCGATTATTGGTTGCTCGACACCAAAGCCGGCGGCGCTTACGGATTCAACACCGAGACCAGTCCGGGGCCAGCAGTTCCGCCTCTCGAGGAACTAAAAACATTTATTCCAGAAGAAAGTCTGTGGCCGATTGGCGATGTCTGGAATTTCCACACTGGCGGCGGCAAATTCAAGAACATCGACCTTTTCACCCACGCGCTCGAAATGCGCTACGGCAAGGCCAAAGACGCAGCGGATTATGCCTGGAAATCGCAGGCTATGACTTACGAAGGCCAGCGCGCAATGTTCGAAGCCTACGGCCGCAACAAGTACAAGTCCACCGGCGTCGTTCAATGGATGTTGAATAACGCCTGGCCTGGACTGATCTGGCATCTTTACAGCTACGACTTGCAGCCCGCGGGCGGTTATTTCGGTTCAAAAATTGCGCTCGAACAAGTCCACGTGCAATTTTCCTATGACGATCGCACCGTCGCGATTGTCAATGGCACCCAGAAACCGCAAAGCGGATTGAAAGTGGTAGCAAAGCTCTACGATATTTCCGGCACCGAGAAATTTTCCCGCGAAGCCAGCGTGGACGTCGCAGCCGACGGCGTCGCGAAATCCATTGCCATCCCTGAGCCTGCGGAGATTTCCACCGCATATTTTCTGAATTTGCAGCTTTTCTCGGCCAGCGGCGAACCGTTAAGCCGCAATTTCTACTGGCTTTCGAACAAGCCCGACGAATTGGATTTTTCCAAGACCGAGTGGTATTACACGCCGCAAACCAGCTTCGCGGACTTTTCTTCACTGCAGGATCTGCCGAAAGCTGCCGTTCGTGCCACGCTTCTTCCCATTGTTGGAAGCGAACATGACGCTGCATTTCGCGTTGTGGTCGAGAACACCAGCAAGAACGTCGCTTTCCTCACCCGGCTCCGCCTCGTTAGCGGCAGGGAACAATTCGAAATTCTGCCGGTCTTTTGGGAAGATAATTACATTTCATTGTTGCCGGGCGAAAAGCGTGACCTGACCGTTCGCGTTCGCAAGACTGATTTTGCCGGAGCGCAGCCGACATTGGTGCTCGACGGCTTTAACGTTCTTCCGGCCACTATTGCCTTAACGAAGAAGCAACAATAGCCGCTTCGCCGCACTCATTCGAGTCCTGATCACACCAACTCGTTTGCGAATCTTTGAATCTTCTGCCACGCCGCTGCAATTTCGTGCATATCTTCCTGATCGCCCAGCAGAGCCGGCTGCGGAATCCAGATCGACTCAAAAGCCGCCCGATGGGTGTTCGGATATTGCGCCTGCAGGAATGGATGGTTCTCGGTTGCATGCGAACCGCAGAGCCGCTTCCGGTACTCGCCGTTCTGGAACACATCCAACGCATGAACCGGCGGATAGCTGGCTTGATTCGGAATTCCTTCCGCGTTCATCGCTGCGATCAATCTTTCCACCGTCGCTCCGGCGAATTCTTTCCGGTCCGCATGAAAGATATACGCATAGTGGCCGTTACGTGTGCAACGAGGATCAATCTTCTGCGGCGTTATGCCGGGAATCTTCGAAAATAATTCGTCCAACAAGCGCGCGTTCCGATGGCGCCGCTGGGTCTGTTCGTCGAGTCTGCTCAACTGCGCGGTCAGCACCGCTCCTTGCCATTCGCTCAGCCGGTAATTCGATCCGTTGATGAAGTGGCTGTAAAACCATTCGCCCGGCATCCGCCCGCAATCGTGAACGCTGCGCGCTTTTCGTTCAAATTCATCGTCGTTCGAAACGATGATTCCGCCTTCTCCTGCGGTCATCAGTTTGCTTGCTTGAAAGCTGAACGTGCCGGCAATTCCGTGCGAACCGATTCGTTTGCCCTTCCACTCCGTCGCGTGCGCGTGCGCACTGTCTTCGACCAACGCCAGCCCCTTGCGCTCCGCGATCACCCGCAGCTCGTCCAGGTCCGCCGGATTCCCTCCCATGTGAACCGCGATAATCGCCTTGGTGCGCGATGTTACCGCCGCTTCAACCAAATCCGGGTCGATACACTGAGTCTGTGGCGAGACGTCCACCATCACCGGCATCGCTCCGGTATACAACACCGCGCTCGCTGTGGCCACGAACGTGAAATCCGGAACGATCACCTCGTCGCCAGGACCGACGCCCAGCGCAGCCATCGTCACTTCCAGCGCCGCGGTGCCGTTGGTTACCGCGATGCCGTGCTTCGCTCCGTGAAATTCGGCGAACGTTTTCTCGAACTCCAAAGTTTTCGTTCCCGGCGTTCGCCACCAGATCCGGCTCTCCAGCACTTCCTGCAGTGCGCGTTTCTCTTTTTCGTCGAATTGCGGCCAAACCGGAAACGCCTTCTGCTTGCTTCGCTTGCCGCCGTTTATTGCCAGTTGCGTCATACACCACTCCTTAGAGATTTTGCAGGCTCACCACAATTCGCAAACAAGCGGCGACAATTCTTGCTTGACGTGCGACTCTATCTGCAATATTAACTCGATTCAATGCAGTTCAATTGTCCCTGCCAGAAGCTGTGCAGACAAGACTGGTTGAACTACCCAGCTCAATTCCGGCGCCACTTGAGGAGTGATTCGATGCACAGACTACTTGTAAAGTCGTTGCCGGTGCTCCTCGTGTGCATCACTTGCAGCACTCCACCGCTAAGCGCGCAAAAGGCGAAACTTTATGTCTCGTCCAAGGCCGGCTCGCGGGTCTCTCGACAAGCGGACATCGTGATGACCGACGTAGCACCAGCCGCCGCTGCTACTTTCCGGATCGACGACTCCACCAAATTCCAGAAGATTCACGGCTTTGGTGCTTCGATCATGGAAGCCGGGATAATCACTCTGAATACTTTGCCTCCGGAGAAGCAAGAAGAAGTTCTGCGCGCCCTGTTTGATCGCAAAGACGGTGCAGCTTTCACTGCAATGAAAACGCCGCTGGCAGGCACTGATTTTCAGTCGGCGGGGCCGTGGTTCACCTATGACGACACTCCTGGCGACGTTGAACTGAAGCGTTTTTCAGTGGACCGCGACTTCGAGCCGAACGGCGTTGGCACTTACATCCTTCGCGCGCAGAAATACGGCAGTTTTGCGCTGCAGGCGCCGATGGATTATCCGCCGGACTGGATGCTTTACGACCTCAAGAAGCATCAGGATATCCAGCCAAAATACTATCCAGTCCTCGCAAAGTATTTCATCCGCTACCTTGAGGAATACCAGAAACGTGGAATTGTCGTGGACTATCTGAGTCTCTTCAACGAACCGGAAGAGGTCTACACCAAGATCAAATATCCGGAAATCAGAGTTCTGCTGCGGGATTTCGTTGGCCCGGGCCTTCAGCAATCCGGCCTGAGCACCAAGCTAATGATGAGCGAAGCCCCCGAACGCGGGGTGGCTTACGCGCGCTATCACGAAGTTCTCGACGATCCCCAGGCGCGGAAATATGTTTCGGTCGTCGGCTATCACGGCTACGACTTCAAGAACTTCGACAAAATAGCGGCTCTCGAAGCCAAGTATGCTGCTCTACCATTTTGGATGGATGAACTGTGCTACGCGTATGAAGCCGGCTATCCCAAGAACAAGAAACTGCCGATCTACGATTTCGACGACGGCGACGTTTGGGGAAACATTATCTTCAACGATCTCGAGGCCGGCACCTCGGCTTGGCTCTATTGGAACGCCATTCTCGACGAAACCGGCGGTCCCTGGGCTGTTTCACCGGTGCACGGCAATCCCGACCCGAACATTCAGCATCCTGTGGTGATCATCAACAAAACCACCCATGAGATTACCTATACCGGCGTGTACTACTACCTCGCGCATTTCAGCAAATTTGTCCGGCCCGGCGCGGCACGGGTGCAAACTATCGGCAAATTCAAAGGTGTGCGCGTCATGTCGTTTCAGACGCCCGAAGGTGGAATTGCCGCGCAAATCTTGAACAGCAATCTCGGCGATGTCAGCGTCAACCTCGTTTACCACGGGCACACACTTCATTTGATATCGCCCGGTCATTCCATCAGTACCGCGCTCTGGTAACACGCTCAAAACCAATCCGAACGGTACGCGATCCACCACGAGACCGCAAGAATGGGGAACGTCGCAGCCACCGCCCACCAGAATGGGAGCGCGAAATCCGCGATCAGCCCAAGCCCGGCAAACGTGAGCCAAAATATTTTCCGCTGCATGTCTAAAGCTTATCGCGAAAATTGTCGCGTTCCCGCCGCTCGTGCCGAACCGTCACTAGTTCGAGCCCAATTTGTCCGCCACAAAACAAAAAAAGCGGGGAGCGATTTCGATCGCGCCCCGCTTCGCCTTAACAATTACCGCAATTTAAGCGACTTTCAGTGAACCGCTCGAGGTGAATCCGCCGGGCCTGCCGGCTTCGATTTCGGCCCCGCCGACGGAACCACCGGCGGCGCAATCGGTTCTTTTTCGAGCGCGTTCTGCAGCACGTCGTCCAGCGTGCGCACGTAGGTGATCTTCAGGTCACCCAACAACTCCGGGGGAAGATCGGCCTTCGCGTTCGGCTCGTTGTCAGCCGGAAGGAGAACTTCCTTCACGCCCGCGCGTTTTGCGCCCAGCACTTTTTCCTTGATGCCACCAACCGGAAGGACCACTCCGGAGAGCGTCATCTCGCCGGTCATCGCCAACCGATTGCGGATTGGCCGGCCAGTCAGTAAGCTCACCAGCGATGTCACCATCGCGGCTCCCGCCGACGGTCCATCCTTCGGCACCGCGCCCGACGGCACGTGGATGTGAATGTCCTGCTTGCGGAAAAAGTCCGGATCAATTCCGTATTTCTCCGCATTGGATCGCACCCAGGTCAGCGCCGCGGTCATGGACTCCTGCATCACTTCGCCCAGGTGTCCAGTTGTCGTGAACTGTTTCCCGCCGCGCATCCGGCTGGCTTCGATGAATACGATGTCGCCGCCCACCGGCGTCCACACTAGGCCCACTGCAACTCCCGGCTGCTTCACGCGTTCGTCGATTTCGCGCTCCGTGCGGTACTTTGGCACGCCCAAAAATTCCCGCACCACTTCCGGAGTCACGATCATTTTTTCGGTTTGGCCTTCTGCAAGTCGCCGCGCCTGTTTCCGCGTGATCGTTCCAATCTCGCGTTCCAGGTTGCGTACGCCGGCTTCCCGCGTGAAGTTGTGAATGATCTCCTGCAAGCCGGCCTCGGTGAACTCAATCTGTTCGCCGAGTTTTATCCCGTGTTCGGTCGCCTGCTTGGGGATCAGGTATTTGTTCGCGATGTGGATCTTCTCTTCGCCGGTGTAACCGGGCAATTCGATGATCTCCATGCGGTCGCGCAGCGGTTCCGGAATGGGATCCATCCAGTTCGCCGTGGCGATAAAAATCACCTTGGACAAATCGAACGGCACGTCCAGATAGTGGTCACGGAACGTTGAGTTCTGCTCCGGATCCAGCACTTCCATCAGCGCCGCCGAAGGATCGCCGCGGAAATCGCGTCCGAGTTTATCGACCTCGTCCAGCATGCAGACCGGATCGTTCGATTCCGCGCGCTTCAGCCCTTGTATGATTTGTCCCGGCAACGCGCCGATGTACGTCCGGCGGTGCCCGCGAATTTCCGCTTCATCGTGCATGCCGCCAAGCGAGATGCGGAGAAACTTGCGTCCCATCGCGCGAGCGATCGATTTTCCCAGCGAAGTTTTGCCCACGCCTGGAGGTCCGACGAAGCAGAGGATCGGTCCCTTCATCCCTGGCTGCAGTTTTTTCACCGCCAGGTAATCCAGGATGCGCTCCTTCACTTTTTCCAGGTCGTAGTGATCCTCGTTCAGAATTTCGTGCGCCTTTTTGATGTCGATCTCTTCCGACTGCGTGCCGGTAGATTTCGACCACGGCAGCGACGTCATCCATTCCAGATAAGTGCGCGAAACCATGTACTCCGCGGATGCCGGCGTCATTTTCGCCAGCCGCTTTAGTTCGCGGTCGCACTCTTTCTTGGCTTCCGCGGTCATGGCGGCTTCTTCAACCTTTTTGCGCAGTTCGTCGATTTCCGCTTGGCTGTCGTCGTGTTCGCCAAGTTCCTTCTGGATCGCCTTCATCTGCTCGCGCAGCAGGTATTCGCGCTGGTTCTGGCTCACCTGTTCTTGCACTTGCTCGTGAATCTTCGAGCGCAGCTCCAGCACTTCCAGCTCTTTCGAGAGTTCGCGGATCAGTGATTCCAGACGCTTGCGAACGCTCGCGGTTTCCAGCAACTCCTGGCGCACCAGCGTGGATAGCGAAGGCAGCGTTCCGGCGATAAAGTCAGCCAGCCGTCCCGGATCATCGATACCCGCCGAGACTTGCTGCAGGTCGTCAGATAGTTGCGGCGAATGTCCAACTACATCGCGGAACAAGTCCGACGCATTGCGGTGCAGCGCTTCCAGTTCGTTATCCTGTTCACCCAGAATGTCCGGCATCGCTTCGACCTGTGCCTGCAAGTACGGCTTTAGCCCCAGCAAGTCGGTAATCTGGAACCGCTGTAAGCCTTCCAGAAAAATCACCACGTTGCCGTTCGGCATTTTCACGGTCTTGTGTACTTTGGCGAACGTGCCAACCTTATGTAGGTCCGCCGCCGCCGGATCTTCAACTCGGGGATCATGCTGGGCTACCACCCCCAAAACCTTCTCTTCCCCTTGCAGCGAATTAATCAGCGCCAGCGAACTCTCCCGGCCAACCGTCAGCGGAAGCACCGCCCCCGGAAACAGCACCGTGTCCCGCACCGGCAAAATCGGCAACTGATTGGGTATAGCAATCTTCTCAGCCATGGGTTCCTCAGTTCCGAGGCAGCGCCAACAAACAAAAGCTGCCTGTAGAAAACTTAGATGCAGCCCTAATAAAAAGGATACCGCAAATGCAGTGACTCAAATCATAAAATCTTAGTGTATGACGCTAATATCTTACCACGGCCGCTAAATCGTTTGCGAATCCGACAATAACGTCATTAGTTTCTGTTACTTATGAGATTCTGCCGAAATCAACAAAATCCACTCGCTAGGCGCTGGACTTTTTCAGTTGCTGCCCGTCCGCTGCGAACTTATTCTTAATAAAGGAGATAGCCTCGCCGGTGGTAGTAATCTCTCCGTTCAGTTGGGCCTCTTCGACCGCCGCCAGAATCGCCCCAATAATAGGTCCCGGCGCATACCCAAGCTGCAAAATGTCCTCCCCACTGACCAGTCTGGTCGGCCGGACGACCTCCGGCGGGGTTTTCTCCAGGAACTCCCGTACGAACTCGTAGGCCTCCAGATTTCGATGGCTAGACAGGCAATCCAGCCGGTGCAGCGCCAAGTGCTCGTCAAATCGCGGCAGCCTCACAAAACGCTTCAACGTCGCCGGCCGCATCTTCTCTACATCTTTGAACTTCATATGGTGTTCGACAAGCGAAAGTATCTGTTCTGTGTCGTCACTAGAAAAGCGCAGCCTCCCCAGAATCTCTTTTCCGATGGCGATTCCAACATCAACATGTCCGTCAAACCGGATGCGGTCACCGGTCTCTGAGGCGGACCTGAATGTCGCAGGCTTCCCGACATCGTGCAAGAGTACTCCCCAAGCCAGCGTTGCCGGACACCCGGCCGGCAGCCCCTCCAGCATTATCAAGGTGTGAATCCACACATCTCCTTCTGGATGATATTGCGGCGGCTGCTCAACTCCCTTCAGCGCGGTAATCTCTGGCAGCACTATCGGCAGAAGCCAGCACAAGTCCAATAACTCAAACCCGGCCCGGGCCGCACCCTCCGTCAGGATTTTGCTTAGCTCGTCGCGAATCCGCTCCGCCGATACCAGTCGAATTTCCCGCGCATGTTTGCGGATCGCCCTAAATGTCTCTGGCGCAATTTCATACCCGAACCGTGCTGCAAACCGCACCGCGCGCAGCATGCGCAGCTTGTCTTCCGCAAATCGCCGGTCCGGCTCGCCGATCGCTCGTATGATTCCCGCCCGCAGGTCCGCCTGTCCATCGACGAAATCCAATATTTCGCCGGTATCATGCCGCATTACCAGCCCATTGATCGTAAAGTCCCGCCGCTGGACGTCTTCTTCGGGTGAGCTCGCATAAACCACGCGATCCGGGTGGCGCCCGTCGGCATAGCCAATATCCGAACGGAATGTCGCCACTTCCACTTTGATTCCCTCGCGCGGAACCAGGATCACGCCAAATTGCGCGCCGACTCCGACCCCATCGGGAAACAGTTCCAACACCTGATCGGGAGTTGCATTTGTCGAGACGTCGTAATCCGCAGGTTCACGCTGTAGAAAGATATCGCGCACACATCCGCCCACCAGGAACGCCTGAAACCCGGCGCTCTGCAGCACTCCGCAAATGGAATTGGCCAGCTCTCTTGGCTGCATCAGCAGATTATGCGCTTTGCTTGGGATTGAAAGAAGCCGCTATTCGCAGCGCAGAACCAGGCAGGTAATATCATCCGATTGCCGGGTGGCGCCGACAAATGCGTCCACTCGCTGCATCAGAAATTGCAATGACTGCGGCCCATCCCAGTCCGGCAGATTACGAACTGCCGCGATCCACCGGGGATCTCCGAACTCTTCGCCCCGCTGATTGAATGCTTCAACCACTCCGTCGGTAAAAAGAATCAGCGCATCCTGCGGAGCCAGTTCAGCGAACCCTGTTTCAAACTGTGCCTCTGGAGAAATTCCGAGCGGTATGCCGCCCACTTCGAGCCGCTCGATTCCAGTGCCCGCGTGCCGCCGGATCACCGGAGCATTGTGCCCGGCATTCACATAAACCAGGCGCCGCGTTGCTGGATCATATTCAGCCAGCACGGCGGTGGTGAAGCGCTGTCCATCCAGGCTGTGCTCGCAAGCAAAACGGTTCAATCGCGACACCAATTCATTCAACGGCATATTTTCTCCAGCAATCGTGCGCAGGCTGGCCTGAAACGTGGCCATCAGCAATGCCGCAGGCACGCTTTTCCCGGCCACGTCGGCGATCACCAGGAACAATTTCCCGCCCTGAGTAGCGTCGTCCATCGGGTAAAACGCGTCGTAATAATCGCCTGCTACCGAGTTCTGCGGCCGGGTGTGAAATCCAATATTTGCGCCAGCCACCACTGGAGGCTTCGAAGGCACCAGCCAGCTCTGAATTTCTCGCGCAATCTCCAGATCGCGCTTCATGGTCACCTTGTCCGCAAGCTCCAGCGACAGCAGCAGCAGAAAACAGACCGCCGCCAATCCGTCCGCGTTTATGTCGAACGTAAAACTGTGGCCAACATAGAACTTCGGGCTGGAAAGGATCAGCAGCACCAGCGCCACAAACAGCAGCACCCGCCGCGCCGGCGTCATCTTCATCACTAGCGCCCAAAAAAAATGCTTGGCTACGTGGAACGGCCGCTTCCAACGGGAGAGTTCGTTGATTTTTTCCCAATCCAGGTCTTTGCCGTAGAAGCCGTAGCTCGCGTGCGCGTCCGCGGAAAATTGTGACCACAGATCGCCCAAGGCGCGGCCCTCACTGATGCGTGCCCACAGGCCGTTGCCCGGAACGCGGCGAGTGTCTTGGGTGTTTTTAGGTGATGGCGCGGTGGCTGGCATGAAGGAAGTATAGAGTAGGCGGGCTCATTGTGTTTGCGCTTCGATGCTATTCCTTCTGGCGCGGGAAGCGGGGAATCTCTCCCTTTTCATTTTCACGTTCCGGTGGCTCGGCCCGGAGCGATCCTCCGAACTGCACTTTGCCGAAACCGAAACGGTCGCGCAACGTATCCGCCGCCTTGCTCAATTTTTCCAGCTTGCTGCGGCGCTGCGGGTCCAGCAGATCCAATTGCGCGTTTTCGTGTATAAGTCCGCTGAACGCCACGCCCAGCAAGCGAATCTTGCGCTGCGGGTTGCGGTGCTCACGAAACAGCGCCAGAAATTGCGCAAAAGCATCGGCGTCAAATTGCAGCGGCTCCGCCGGTGTCTTCGATCGCGTGTAAGTATCGAATCCGGCGTATCGAATGGTCAGCGTCAGGGTGCGCGCGGAAAGCCCCGCTTCGCGCAGCCGCTTGCATGCTTTTTGCGATAGATGGCTGAGCATCGATTCCAGAACCGCTACATCGTCGCTGTCTTCGCCAAAGGTGTGATTGTGCGAAATGGATTTTGGCTCGGCATCCAGAACAAATTCGTAGGAATCGCCGCCGCGCGCTTTGCGATACAGCGCCGTGCCCCATTGGCCGAAAATGCTCTCGAGTTTTTCCTGCGGCGAATCAGCCAGCTGATGCACGAATTCAATTCCGAGAGCGCGCAGCGCCCGCTCCGTCACTTCGCCAATGCCAGGAATTTTGCGCACCGGCAACTGGGAAAGAAACCGTGCCTCCTGCCCGGCCACAACCCAAAGCAGCCCGCGCGGCTTGGCCTGCTCGCTGGCAACTTTTGCAACCAGTCGAGTGGATGCCAGTCCGGCGGAGCAGGGAAGTCCCGTGGATTTTGTGATGGTTCGAAGCAGCTTGTCCGCTGCGGCAAGAGGCGGTCCGTGCAGCCGTTCCGTTCCCGCCAGATCGAGATATGCTTCGTCAATCGAAACCATTTCCACGATTGGTGAAAATTTGGCCAGAATCGTGGCGACGCGATCGCTCCACTCTCCGTATTTTGCGTGATTCCCGTCGAGAAAAATCGCCTGCGGGCAAAGTTTCGCCGCCGTTCGCAGCGGCATCGCCGACTGAATTCCAAATTTCCGCGCTTCGTAGCTGGCCGCGGAAACCACCCCGCGCTGGTCCGGCCTTCCGCCAACTACAACCGGTTTCCCGCGCAACTCTGGCCGTTCCAGCAACTCCACCGAAACAAAAAACGCGTCCATATCCACATGCAGAATCGTAGTTTCCGCTGGCGTGGTGACTTCCGCGCCCTCGTGCTTCGCCCGAAATCGCGCCAGCTCCGGCATCGCGCCTGCTTTGTGGCGCAGGCTTCAACCTGCGCTTCTCCCGCGTAGCTACAGCGTACTCTTGTGTCCCGCAGCGAACAACAGGCGAAACAGGTGAAACTCTGTGGGTTAGGGGGCTCGCGACGCGAGTATGTTCAGAAAAGCGCGCGGAAGAACCACGGAGATTCCCCGGTACTGCTGTGGAAAGTCGCGAATATTTCCGGTCACGGTGTAGTCGGCTTGCGCCTCCACTGCGCACTCCAGAACTTTATCGTCGTCGGAATCTCGCGCAACCGCGATTCGACTGCGGGGAGTGACCAGAATGCCTGACGCACGAAAACTGCGGAGCGATTGGGCCACTTCCTTGGCGTCGAGCTGGAATTTTCTTCGGAGCAGGACTTCGGAGAATTCTTCGAAAAGTTCTTCAGAGAAAAAACACCGAAAATGTCGGGAGAGGGCCAATCTGAAGATCAACGACGCCGCCACAGCGGCTCAAGCCTTTTCCGCGGCGATGACGCGAGGGATGGAGGAGAGGTCGTTAGTGACGCCGACGTTGACCCAAGCCGGAGTATCAACGAGGGGCTGGACGGCGGGGAGGGAATTGTGGCCGAGTTCGAGGACCAGGATGCCACCGGGCCTGAGGTGCGTGGCGGATTGAGTGATGAGGTCGGCATAGAGTTCGTAGCCTTCTTCGCCGCCGAAAAGGGCGATGGCGGGTTCGTGGTCGCGGACTTCGCGGGCGAGGGTGTCCGCTTCGTTCTGGCCGATGTAGGGAGGATTGCTGACGATCAGGTCGAAGAGCGGCGAGTTTTCGGAAATAGCGGAGAGCAGATTGGATTCGAGGAAGGCGATGCGATCGGAAAAGCCGAGACGGGTCGCATTGCGTTCGGCTACAGCCAGTGCGGCGGAGCAGATATCGAGCGCGCAGATTTGTGCAGCGGGGAGTTCTTTGGCGAGTGCGATGGCGATGCAGCCGGAGCCGGTGCCGATGTCGGCGATGAGCAGGCCTTCGCCGGACATGTTTTGCGTTTTTGTTGTGCGAAGATCGCGCAGCGCGAGGCGGTCGAGCGCGACTTCGATGAGGTGTTCGGTTTCGGGCCGCGGGATGAGGACGTCTGGCGTGACCTCGAATTCGAGTCCCCAGAATTCCTGTTTTCCTGTGAGGTGCTGAACGGGGACGCCAGAGGCTCGGCGCTCGATCAGCGAAAAATAATTGTGCGATTCGGATTCGGTGAGTTGGTCTTCAGGATGGGAGTACAGCGACGTGCGGGTGCGGCCGGTTGCGTGCAGAAGCAGGAGTTCGGCCGCGAGAGTGTACGAAGAAACGTTCGCCGCACGCAGTTGCGCGATTCCTAGTCTGAGTGCAGTGCGAACGTCCATCAAACTTCGGCGAGTTCTTGTTTGAGGCGCTCGGCTTCGTAGTGGCCGGAAAGGCCATCAACCAAGGCGTTGAGTTTGCCTTCCATGACGTCGGTGAGCTGATGAAGTGTGAGGCCGATGCGGTGATCGGTGACGCGGTTTTGCGGGAAGTTGTAGGTACGGATTTTTTCGGAGCGGTCGCCGGTCTTGATCTGGCCACGGCGTTCGGCTCCGAGCGCGGCTTGTTGTTTTTCCAATTCCATTTCGTACAGGCGTGAACGCAGAACGCGCATGGCTTTGGCGCGATTTTTGATCTGTGATTTTTCATCCTGTTGAGAGACGACCAGTCCGCTGGGAAGGTGAGTGATGCGGACGGCGGAGTAGGTGGTGTTGACGGACTGGCCGCCGGGTCCGGAGGAGCAGAAGGTGTCGATGCGCAGATCCTTGGCTTCGATTTTGATGTCGATTTCGTCGGCTTCGGGAAGCACCGCGACCGTGGCGGCGGAAGTGTGAATGCGGCCCTGAGTTTCGGTTGCCGGGACGCGCTGCACGCGATGCACTCCGCTTTCGTATTTCAGTTTGGAGTAAACCTTGTTACCAGCAATGGACACCACGACTTCTTTGAGGCCGCCGAGAGATGACGGCGAACTGTCCAGGATTTCGACTTTCCAGTTTTGCGTCTCCGCGTAGCGCGAATACATGCGGAAAAGTTCGCCAGCGAACAGAGCCGCTTCGTCGCCGCCGGTTCCGGCGCGGATTTCGACAATGACGTTTTTGTCGTCGTTGGGATCTTTGGGCAGCAGCAACAGCTTCAGTTCGCGTTCGACAATTTCCCTGCGCTCGATGAGCTGCTTTTCCTCGTCATGGGCCATCTGCTTCATTTCCGGGTCTTCGTTTTCGAGGACCATCTGGTGTGCGCCGGCCAGGTCTTTTTCGATCTGTTTGAACTCGCGATGTTTGTGGACGATTTCGGCGAGCTCGGAATGCTGCTTTGCAAGCTTCTGGAAGCGCGCGGAATCGGCAACGGCTTCCGGCGTCGAAAGCTGCTGGGTCATTTCCTCGTAACGATTGCCAAGCTGATCGAGTTTTTCAGAGAGCGTAAGTGCTGCCATTGCTTGAGTCCTTTCGGTGGCGCGTTACAGTTCGCGTGGGTAGCGAGTAGTGAATAGTGAGAAGGGAATAGTAAGGCGCGGCGGCGTGATTGGCCGCTGAAGGAAGGCAGTGCTAATAGAAGGTCGTGAATCTCATCGCTGCTTCTCTAAGAATATCGCCAAGTCTTGTTTCGTGCAAATCAACATTTGCGCGATTGCTGTAAGATGAAGCGACCGAAAGACCGCCTCAGAAAGCGGCCGCTACAGAATCAAAAGCAACAAAGGCAAGAGGTATGAAGGCTTCCAGAATGGCAACGGAAGAAAATCTCGTGGATGAATTGCAGCTGGCGCAAAAGATTGAGCGCGCTGGAGATGCGGGATTTTTGTGGGATTTTTGGTATCCGGCAGCGCGGAGTGTTGAGGTGCGGGGGCGGGGGCTGGTGAAGGCGATGCTGCTGGAGGTCCCGCTGGTGCTGGGTCGGACCGATGAGGGGAAAGCGTTTGCGATGCGAGATAGTTGTCCTCATCGGGGGATTCCGCTTTCGTATGGACGATTTGACGGGAAGAATCTGGAGTGCTGCTATCACGGGTGGAAATTTGATGGATGCAGCGGGCAGTGCGTGGAGATTCCTTCGCTGACATCGCAAGACAAACTGAAGGTGGAGCGGATTTTTGCGGGGCATCACCCCTGCGTTGAGAATGATGGATACATTTGGGTTTACATGCGTGAAGGATCGGCACGTACTTCGGATGCGGTGCCCACGGCGCCGAAGCTCGCTACATTCAGCGAGAAATACAAGAGCACGCATCTGGCTTGCGACCTGCCTTCGCACATTGACCACGGAATTATCGGGCTGATGGATCCGGCGCACGGGCCGTTTGTGCACCAATCGTGGTTCTGGCGGAGCAAGAAAAGCATTCACGAGAAGGCGAAGCAGTTTGAGCCGATTCCTTATGGGTTCCGAATGAGCACGCATTCGCCGAGCACCAACAGCGCACCGTATCAACTGCTGAAGAAGATGACTGGCGCGCCGGTAACTACGACTATTGATTTTATTTTGCCGAATATGCGGACCGAAGAAATTCGCAGCGGGAAGCTGTGGTTTTCCAGTTTGACGACGGTGACTCCGGTGCGGCGGGATTTGAGCCGGATTGATTTTGTGGCGGCGTGGAATGTGCCACTGCCGGTGACCGTGTTTCGTTCGTTTGCGAAGACGTTTTTGCGGCAGGATCAGCAGACGATGATCCAGCAGGCAGAGGGATTGAAGCATAATCCGCGGCTGATGCTGATTGATGATGCAGACCGCCCAGCGAAATGGTATTTCGCCCTGAAGGCGAATTTGATTGAGGCGCGTCGGACGGGTGCGGAGATGGTGCATCCGATGGACGGGCCGGTGACCTTAAGGTGGCGGTCGTAAGCGCGGCCTAAGTTAGTTAACAATAATCCCCTAAGGAAGAGCGTACGAGCATTGTATTGCGGTGCATCCGCTGGCCGCAGCCTAGATACCGAGGCAGTCCTTTTACCGTGTATGCAGCCTCGCCAGGCTCCGCCGAAGGTCTTGGTGCAGACAGGTCCCGTCCAACTGAATCTTTTTGGCGGGTCATGATATTCGTGAGGCAAACCAGTTGTGGACCGCTCGCCAACTATCTTTATAACAGCAAGAAGTCTCCACGAAGCTCGTCAGTCTTGGCCGGGCGCAAACCTGCTGCCTTTCCGTGTTCTGTCCAGTTGTCGAGCGCCGAACGAACATCTCGAAGCAATTCTTGCCTCCGCGGCACGCTAAATCGATCAGCTTCCGCCAGCAAGTCCGCCCTAGTAATTTCAGCAAACTTCCCGTTGACGCTCATCAAATGCTGGTAGGTCCATTCCCCTCTTGGGTTGTGCGCGTGCGTTACGTCGTACGCGGGGGCCAGTTCCCAACTCTGGCCCTGCTTGAGGAGAAAGCTAAAATTCTTCGTGTGGTCGTCGCAGTTCCTGGACATAACATTGAAAGTCATACGCAGGAATGTCTGCTGTAATGCATCGTCGCCGAGCCCCAGCTCCGACACGGTCATGAAAAGCTGGGAATAGGCGTGCGTGCCGCGCTGCTTGTAATCCAGGTGATTCATCGCGCAGAGTGTTTGCACGTGGTGCTTGATTGTCTTGCCCCGCACCACATCCCGGTCGAAGCGGCGCGTCATGAAGTGGGCGCGATCGTTCTCTTCAAGCAGCCGGCACGGTGACATCACAATTCCTGCCTGGGTCGCCATCCGGTGGTACGCATATTCCGTACGGCCGTAATCTCCACCCGTTCCAAGCTCGAAATCTTTTCCGATTCCATCAAACTTGACAATCCAGGGTTCGAACTCGGAGGCGATATCGAACTGACCGCTCCGGATTTGATTTGTCGCCGGATTCCAGGCGACGACCGCTTTAGCGCGCGCGCCTCCCGCCGATGTGCCAACTCGAATGATGTTCGCCAAAGCCGCCCTGGCATGGGTGTCCGCAGAGAGGTCACCCTCTACCGCCTTCCTGGCCTCTTCGACAAGGGATTTCATCTTGAGCGGCGCGGAGCTTTCGCGGTGCGAACCCAGTGCTGGCTTGAATTCGAGAGCTCCCATGCCGCGCTTTCCCATGTAGGCCAAACGGTCAAGCGTGCTTACTTCTGATTTCGTGGTTCCGTGTTCCGCCATCCAGGCATCGATCAATGCGTTGCCGAAATCGTCGGGGAGCGCGTCCGCAAACATTGAGGGCAGTCGTCGAAATGTGGCCTCCGGTAGGCTCGGGAAGATGAATATTTCTCGGGAATCTGTCACCGGCATCATGATGGGTGCGAGTTCAATTCCCAGGCGACGCCATGACGGATCATAGCCAAATGCGTAGTAGCCTAGCTTTGGGTCCGGCGCTATAGCTCCGACCAGCTTTCCCCAAGCGCGAACTTCGATGACCGGGATGTTCAAGGATTTGCCTTCTTTCGACCGAGTCGGCGGTGACGCGCTCGCTGCGGGGGAGTCTTCGTTTTCAGAAGTGCCAGCGGATTAACGGTTGGTTGCGGCGCCAGCATCTCGATACCTTCGAGATAGTTCAGTGCCTTCAAGATACGAAGCAGCGTCTGCACCGATGAGCCACGGCCCGCTTCAAGGTTTTGCAATGCCGCTCGCGCAACACCTGCCTTCTCTGCGGCGGCTCGCTGATCGGTGTTGCGGGACAAACGGAGCTGTCGGATGCGCCGACCAAGCTCGGATTGCAGCTCCCGCGGAGACTTAAATTGCATATCGTTCATAGCCTATAATTATAGGCTTTATCGCCAATAAATACAATAAAGCCTAGATTTAAGGGCTTTAAAATATTATTCGATAAAGCCTCGATTTTAAGGCTTTAAACAAACTAACACAATTAAAGCCTATAATTATAGGCTTTAATTGAATAGTATCTAGGATTTCTCGCCGGATTCTATACGGGTTCTATAAATGAATGAGTGAAGACCGTCGAGGCGTCTTTTTCTTGCCTAGCATCGAAATTAGAAGGCCGTTTTCTTCTGCAGAAGCAAGCCCTGGCATCGGGACCTGAGCCGCTGAAGAGTTGGGGCTGATTCAAGAAACCGCTTTCACTTATTCCCCTAACTTCGGAGCTTCTTGCTTTTCTTCTTAGCCCTAGCCCATCTGGTTTGCACTGCCTTTCGTGCAAGTTCTTTTCTCTCGTCCGGCGTCAAGGCAGCCATACGAGCCTTTCCGCCTTTCTTGCCCCCTGCCTTTCCACCCTTTTTCCCCATCTCGCGCATGACTTCCGAAATTAGATCGCGTTTCATGCACCTATCCTAGAATAAACATCTTGTTTGCTGCTACTTGCCTCTTGACATGGTCAAGTGTACTTGCGATAGTTCGTATACGAGAACCGCTTCTCGTATAAGTTCGAGCCGCGAGGTACTCGTAGTGAGCAAGCGGGACGCGCTGATGCGATAACACCAACGCGCCCCTGACCACCATAACCTGATTGGAGGCAACGATGGCTGCTAATGAAGGTATCGGTTCCCCGTTTCTCAAGCAACCTTCCGCACGTTCCCCGAAGCTGCGCATCTACGAAAGCCTGTTCCTTCTGAACCAGTGCGTCGATCACGTCGTCGCGCTCTTGCGCGGCATGGAGAAGTTTTCATTTGCTGACAAGGAGTCGTTGCAGTCCGGCCAAGTGGAGATCGAAGGAGTTCGCTGCAGCGTGAACGCTGATTTCGTCGAGCACCTGGTTGACAGCGAACGCTTCGACGAAGGCCGCTTCTCGAAGCAGAGGCGCGCTTTTGAAAAGAAGTGGCGCGACCCCGACGACGTGTATATCGATGTCGAGCGCCGCGAGGAAGAACGCAAGAAGCAGGGTTTGCCGACGCGAGTCGGCGTTGTCCCTCACTCCGCCGTTGCCGAAAACGAACAACGCTGGGGAGCTCAACAGGAGCGGAAGAAAAAGCGCGCCGGCAAGTGCCCTTCGAAGCCTGAGCGCCGTGTGGGAGGACGCTCATGATCACCGCCAAGGAACGCAAAGCGATCGCCAAACGCGCCAAGCAGCGTCAGGACGAGCTACGCGAGCGATATCCCGAAGTTCACGGCAAGGTCGTGGATTTCATCACTCACACCATCGATGACGGAACGCTGTATTTCACCGTCCGCTTCACTGACAAGACGAGCTTTTGTCTCCGCTATGGCTGCGACATGTTCGTCGTGGGAGCCGACCTCAGCGATTGGCGAAGCGGGAACTACAACATCATTCGTGAGTACATGAAGCCGACTCCGAGGTAGAGACGACAAGTATCTCGCGGCTATCGCGGGTCGAACTCGGCGGGTGTGAAAAGGGCGGAGGCAGGCTAGCGGAATGAAGGCAGATTGAAGTCCACGTTGACCTCGTCGCCTTCCGGGGGAACGACGTCTACTGTTATGGAGTCAGCGGGAAACTTTGCGGCTACGAAGGCGAGGGAGATGGTGGCGCCGACGAGCGTGCAGCCACCCTCGGAGCAACTGTAAATCGGCTGGCCAGATGTTTCCTTGGGAAGAAGGGGAGCTTGAGCCTCCGACATCACCGAGACGTCGAAGTCACGCCAGAAGTCAGAAGAACGCAGGGCGAGACCGGAGGGAGAGTGTGAGTTGTTTGGGTCAGCAACGAATGGCCCGTAAGAGTCGGTGAAGTAGATGTCCACCTGGATCAGCACAGTTTCGGAATCGGGATTGTGCTCGCGCTCAGCCTGTTGCGCACTGTAGTTACCGGTGTGGTTGGCGGAGAGGGAGACCGCCTGGGCATAAGGGGTAAGTAAACGAATGACCGCGATGTCCGGGCCAGTAGCAGGAGCCGGCAGATTTTTTGCGTACTTGGCGAAGAAATCGGAGACCGATTGATCGTGACGCTGGCCGAGGAAATACGCTTCGCGCACGGCAGTCTCTGACAGCGGAGTCTGGATGGCCAGTAACGGCTGACAAAGAAGCATCGCCGAGACCGCAAGCGAAACGTGGCGGCGAAGTGATGTCGGCATCGTGCCTCCAAAGAGCGCCGAAGGCGGGATCGGTTATTTTCTAGTGCGAGAGGTGCTGAAAGCAAACTTGCTCATAAGGAGTTGTGCCTCATCGCTATCGAGAGGTTCGAATCTCATGCCTGCGGGGCCAAGTTTTTCGTTCCAGTGGTTGCGAACGATAAAAAAATAGGTGCCGCCCGGCTCAGCGGTGAAATGCGAAGCCGCGGATTTTTGCCCGGTATCAACCGCCACGAAGGATTGCCAACCGGCGCAGAGGTGATGTTCGCCGGGTTCGACGGAGACATAGAAATAGGCGTTGGATTGAGTGGCGCCGACCCAGGTGCCGTCCAGGCCAAAGCGCGTGGTGGGTCTGGGGCGGCTGAGGAAGTAAGTATCGTCCTGAAGAAAGTAGATGAGAGCTTTGCCAGGGTCGGGCTTGAGGAAAGGATGTTGTGACTTGCTGGACTGCACGTCGAACTTGGTGTTCCCGGAGCCGCAGCCGGGAGCGGTGGCCTGTGCGGTTGGACCAGATTGCGCGAAGCATGAGCTTGCGAAGGCGAGGACCAGAAAAGCCAGGAAAGTTTTCATGTTGGCTCCTAGACCGCGAGGCGCCTGTAATTCGTTTCGTTGAGGAAGAAAAACCCTGCAAATAGGACGAAGTTGCGCGGGATTTGGTTACCAGTTAAGGGCGAAGAAAGAAAACGATTGACGCAGAGGATGAGAAGAGGAGATGCAAAGGGCGTAGAGGGCGGAACGTGGCTTCGCTCCGGAAACGGGACTAGATGCGGCGGGTGACGTTGGGGAAGTCCAGCCAGACTTTTACGCCGCAGAAGTGGGAGCCTTCGGTGCAGATGGGGGTGGTGACACCGGCGCGGAGATAGCAGGGCGGGCCGATGTATTTGGCGAGTTGGGGATGGACCTGGCGGAGTTGGGCAATTTCATCGAGCGAGGACTGGTAGATCTCTTCCTGAGCGTTGAAGCAGGTGCGCATGGTCCATTTGTGGAGGAGATGGAGGAGCGAGCCGGATTCGACCAGGCGAATGGACTTGGCATTGGGGAGAAGGTAGAGGGCGATTTCGTTGGGGACGCCGCGATCGAGGAGCTGGTTCTTGGCGTACCAGGCGTCGTGCATGGCGCGGTCGTAGACTTCCTTGGCGCGGGGATTGTCTTTGAGCAGCGCGGGCGTGATGTAGTCGGGTTCGCGAGTGTCGGCGAGAGTAAGTAGAGGGCGCGAGCCGGGAATCATGCGGTGGCGCTGGTCCTGGCTGTCGGCGGTGTGGCTGATTTTCTTGGCGAAGGTGTAACTGGCATGCTGCAAGGCGCGCATCATGGGCGCGTGGACACCGATGTTGAGAGTTTCCAGGCGATAGAGATTGCGGGCGGGATTGAGCAGTCGGTCGAGCGCTTCGTCGTCTGGGCAATCGGCGGCGGAGAGGCCGAGAACTCCGCGATAGGCGCCGGCAATTACTTTGGGGGCGTTGGCGGAGTAGTCGAGCAAAGCGGCGGTGCGGCCGTTGAGTTGGGCGTCGAACTCTTTTGCGAACTGGTCGCCTTGAGTCGCACCAGCTGGATTTGTTTTCCACTCGGGAAGTTCGTCTAGCGGTTCAATTCCAAAACGATCAAAAAATTGCGGGTCGATATTTTTTACGAGGGCGACCATATCGCCGATGATGGCGCGCGCTTCGCTGGGGGTATCGGAGGCGGCACACATGCGCCAGAGGCGGTGAAGCACGATGCCAGATACGGTATGCACCATGGTGGTGAAGGCGGCGACGGGGAGAACGTAGCGGGCAATTTCGATGGCGCGCTTTTCGGCGGAGCGTTCGATTTTCTGAAGACGCTTGGGGTGAGACATCGGGCCGACATGCCAGATATCGAGAAGAATTTCACGGGATTGCGGGAGGAGAAGCGAAGAGAGTTCGCGATAGTAGGACCAGGCGCGGGCGATGGCGCGTTCGTAGATGACGCGGGATTCGGCGTCGAAGAAAAGAGAAAGTTCTGGGACGTAGGCGTGAGTGCGGTCCATGCGAACGTAACGCTGGGATTGTTGCTCGGAATTATAGAAAGGATGGGCGTGAAGGAAAGACCAGACGAACTGGCGGCTGATGTTCTCGAGTCCGAATTCGAAGTGCGCGTGCTGGTAGACGGTGTGATGGCCGCTGAAGAATGTGGCGGCACCGATGTTGAGGCGCTGCTTGTCGTTGACTTCTTCAGGGTTGATGAGGCGGGAAGAGTAACAGGTGCGGGCGGCGGCGATGGCAGAGTCGAAGGGATGAGCGAAAGCGTTGCGGAGAGTGACGCGAGGTGGAGCGGACTCGACGAGTTCAGCGGGATCTCCGGAATGGAACATGCGCGATTGAGTGGCCACGTTGGAGAAGCATTTTACATGGAAGCGGGAGGTGATGCGCGGGGGAAAGACAGAAAAAACTTTGCACAGAGCACGCAGAGGACACAGAGAAGGGCGACAAGCGGAGGCGAGCGAGAGAAGAGAGGTGAGGTGAGGAAAAAAGAAGGACAGCCGGTTGGGGCTGTCCTTCCCTGAGGCCAGAATGCTTTTCGTTGCTGACCGCTTGTGCTGCGACGACTGATTGTGGTGCGGCTGCCGCTTGTGTTGCGTTACTTTTTTGCGGCTGCGGTTTTTGCGGCGGCGTCGGCGTATTTCTTGGTGAAGCGTTCGACGCGGCCGGCGGTGTCCAGAAGCTTCTGCTTGCCGGTGAAGAACGGGTGGCAATTGGAGCAGATTTCAACGTTCAGCCGGTCACCTTTGATGGTGGAGCGGGTCTGGAAGTTGTTGCCGCAAGCGCAGTGGACGGTTACAGCGTGATAGTCGGGATGAATACCGGGCTTCATGAATCTCCATTCTGTCGCGGCCGGTCTGCGCCAAACCTGCGGAGGCAGGGAGTACAGAGGCGTCGCTAGGTCGCGAAGTAACTCCCGATTATAGCGGAGGTGGTGAGATTCTGCAAAAGCGGGGGAAAGGCGGTAGTGGGTCCGTTTGAAATTCGGGCCGGATTGACTGTTTGGCGGCCAGTGCTACTATGCCAGCATGGCGAAAAAGAAAAAGATCAAGCGAACTAAACGGCCCAATAAGGCACGCCCAAAGCTCGAAGATGCCAATCAACTTGCCTATAGAATTCTAAAACAATCTACTGATTAGGGTCATTCTCTTCAGTGGGAAGCGTGATCGGTGTTCCAACCGTGCCTTGCTTTACCCTCACTATCATCCGCCGTACCTCTGAGTTAGCGTGTATGGGAAGTAGTTCAATTGTTGGGTGTTCATTCGCAAATACTCGAAATATTTCGTCCGCGAAAGCCTGTCCGATTGAGGGAACGCCGGTAAAGTCAAAGAGTATCGTCTTAAACAGATCTAGTCTAGCAACTACCCTCTTGGCTTGTGATCGTGAGATCAGTTTGTCATTTCCGTACTGCGCGAGATTCACAGGTACGACAGTCTTGTTAAATCCATAATCTCCATCGGGGCTAGCGTACTGATCGAAAATCTTTTTAGAAGTTCTGGCCGTACGATTACTCAGCTCCATGAACACCGTCGTACCAGCAGTACCCCAGTCCAAGACCCAGTCCTCATCAGCTCCAAATTTGTGGCCATAATAGGTCTTATCAGCACCTACCGAGAAACGATCAAACATCCTAGACGAGAAAAATATTCCTTCTCCAGTGTGGCGTGTCGGGTCGGTCGTGAGTTTGCCTTTTGCTAGTTCAAGGATGGCATATCGTTGGTCAGGCAGATTGAATGCTTCCTGAATCTTCTTGAAGATTCCAATCCCGTTGTCGGCAATCATCATCTCGGTTGTTACTGCCGTCTTGGCAATTTTCACGAAAATGGAAGCTCCCCCTGAGTGGTCTTTGGCATTATTGAGCATCTCCGTGAAGCCATAGTGCCAAATATCGATTACGTTCTCCGGCAAGGGCTGTAAAACGGGAGAAATATCCTGATCCCACAACACATGTTCCTCAAGGTCCGGCGCGATTGTATAGAGTTTCCGCCACTCAACCAGTGCCGCTAACTTATAAGCACGCTTTCGCGTTTCACCGGTTTCCGTTAGGGATTTCTCGAAGATAAGTCGGCGCAAATGCTTATTGGCCGCCTGCCGTGTGATCTTGAAATGTTCAGATGTCAGCCTAGCAACGTCGTTCGGGTGCTTCTCGACGTGCTCCAGAATAAATCTTCGAATATCTTCGCCGCGTGCCCGTACTCTCATGCTTTGGATTGTAAACCTTAACGCAAAACATTGTCAACTTTGTTCTTGACATTGACAACCTTAGTCTATAGTATTGTCAACTATAGAGAGGGAATTGACAACCACCATGAATCGCTTAAGCGCAAAACAAAGAACATCCGTAATTGCAGCACTGGTAGAAGGGAACTCTATCCGCGCCACTGTTCGCATGACAGGTGCTTCCAAGAACGCCATACAGCGCCTCTTAGCCGCAATCGGGCCTGTGTGAGGCATACCAGAATCGCGCACTCCGCAACCTGCCTTGCAGGAAAATTCAATGCGACGAAATTTGGTCCTTTTGCTACGCCAAGCAAAAGAACGTTCCGGAAGCAATGGCGATTCGGCTATGGCGACGTTTGGACTTGGACGGCGCTCTGTGCGGACACCAAACTGATTTGCTCATGGAAGATCGGCACTTCCACCTCCTATGCCCTTATGCATGATTTGGAACCCCGTCTCCGCAACCGGACGCAACTCACGACAGACGGTCATCGTATGTATCTCGACGCGATAGAGAGCGCATTTGGCAGCGGAATTGACTACAGCATGTTGGTGAAGATGTACGGCAACGACGCGGAATCAGAAGTGCGCTATAGCCCAGCGGAGTGCATCGACACGCGGGTAATACCGATCATCGGCCAGCCGAATCCAAAATATATTTCGACGAGCTATGTAGAGCGGCAGAACCTTACGATGCAGATGAGGATGCGCCGCTTTACCGTTTGACCAACGCTTTCTCTATGAAGGTAGCGAATCACGGTTGGGCGGTGGCTCTCTACCTCATGCACTACAATTTCTGTCGAATCCACCAGACATTGCGTGTCACTCCCGCCATGGAGGCTGGTATCTCAGACCACGAAGGCTACGATCGAACTAGCTTTGGCAACTCAACAGTTTGCAAATCTTGCCACAAAAGCACCGCAGAATTTTTGGAACGAGTTTGCGACGGGCAAGACAATTGAGCTGGAACCCAAGACCCTGCAAATAAAAATTCCAGAGTCGGTTCAGATCGTTCCGGTTTCGGATAGCACCTTGCCGATCCTTGCGCGGGCCGCGCATGCGTCTTAGCGAAGTTGTAAACCTTCCAGAGTTTAAGAAGCGCGATATTGTCGTAGTCGGCCACTATAATACCGGCGAAGCAGTTTTTGCGGTATTGGCTCGGCGCGGAGAAAAAGTGTTGCCCGTTCCTAAGTGGGTTTGCTGGGCCATCCTCAATCAGATGAGTCGGAAACAAACTCCGCCCTGAAGCGCGAGCGATGGCTGGAGCTGCAAGCTGACCCATCGCTAGCAAAAGAGCGGAAAGAAGAACGCGGAGAATCAGGGGTTGGGGATGTCGGCGTCGACTTCGTTGGAGAAGGGACTTTCGATGCCGTCGGCACCGAGGGCGGTGACAACGTAAAAATAGCGGCCACCGGATTGGACTTCGATGTCCTTAAAATTCAGTGCGGAGACCATTGAACCGGTGATGCGACTGTAAGGCCCACCAGGAGCGCCGCCACGATAGACGTGATAACCGGCCACGGAGCTGGAGCTGGGATTCCAATCCAAAGTAACAGCGTGAGAAGAGGCGGGAGCTGGGGAGCCGGTCGAGGTGGCGCTTGCCGAACCGGAGACAGCGAGCTTCAGAGGCGCCGGAAGAGCGGAGGCACCGGCGACGAGTGTGGCTACGGAGTTTCCGGCCGCAGTCGGATGGAACCAAACCTGGAATTCGACTTTTTGTTCAGGCGAGAGCGAGACGCCTAAGGCCAAACCGGTAATGGAGTATCCGGCGCCAGCAATGCCCACGGAGTTAAGAGTCAGCGGAACATTGCCGGTGTTGGCGAGCGTGACGGATTGAAAGGCCGAGGAGTTGACGGCGTGACTGCCAAAGTTGACCGTGGAGGGAATTGCTTGCAACGCTGGGGCGGCTTTCTCGCCGGCGCCGAGAAGAGGAACGCTTACCGGAGATTTCAGGTCGGGACTGGAGATTGTTAGCGCGCCGTTTTCCGATGCAGTACTGGTGGGCTTGAAAGCAATGTTCATGCTGAGATTGCTGCCCGGCGCGAGGATGACCGGAACCTTTGCTGAGAGCAGGGAGAAACCGGCGCCGGTAATGCGAAGCGAGTTTAGATCAACATTTTTGTTGCTGGTATTGGTGATTTGAATGGTCTGGGAATTTTTCTGTCCGACCACGACCGACTTGAAATTGATTTCGGCTGGAATTATCGAAAGGGCTGCTGCGGGGCCGGCAGCGGAATTTCCCGCGGAGACGGTTGCGCAACCGGAAAAGATGAACGTGGAAAAAACGGAGCACAGTGCGAGGAGAAGGTATGGGGTGCAACCGCGAGACACAAGAAAGTGAGAAGGCACGAAAGAGGGCAGTCCACGCATGTTGCCAACATAGAGTGAGCTACGCGTGCTGGCAACAAGGTCAGAGGACAGCTTTAGTTCAGGGTGTGTACCTGTACTAGCGGGCGGGAGTTGCAGGAGATTGGCAGAAGGGAGTCTAGTGAGAGCAGCTAGGAAATGAAGCAGCAACCAACGCGAACGGTGTCCGCATTGATTTGCTTGGTCCAGAGTCTCTTGAGATTGACGCGGACCGGAGGAAGGATGGGGACATGGAGGACAGCGAGAAGCGTCTCGGGAAGGCCCTTGGCGGTGGGAAAGTCCAGAGCGACGCCGCCAAAGCCAAGATCGACGACGCGAGCGCGCTCCGAGGATTGGTCGCCGAGGACGGCGTAAGCATTGGTGCCGACCATGGAGACACGTTCCGCCTTGCGAGCAACGGCATACAGGCGAGGCTCTGCTGGAACAACCTGAAAGGAAGGCGGCGAGATTTCTAGCGGTGAGACTGCAGGCGGCTGAACAACTCGAGGAGCGGTGGCTTCTGGAGCGGGAGGAGGTTCCGGCTCAAGGACAGCTGGAGCCGGAGGGACATCGACGATCGGCTTGGCTGGAACTCGTGGCGTAGGCAAAGGTACTTCAGCGGGAGGCGGAGTTGTAGCGGTGGGCTCAGGAGCGGATTTCTGATGCGTCGCGTTTTTGCTGCGATAGAGACGTTCGTCCGCGATGCGGATGAGCGTGTCGCGCTGTTCGCCGTCTTGGGGATAGGTAGCGAGGCCGTGGTCCATCGTCACGCTGATGGAAAGGTCGAGAGGGCGAAGAATTTCGGCGAACGCGACGCCAATGCGGCGGCTCAATGCAGAAGCTTGCGCTGAGTCGGTTTGCGGGAGGAGAAGAGCGAATTCGTCGCCGCCGATTCGAAATGCGGAGTCGGAGGTACGAAGGGTTTTTCTTAAGGTGCTGGCGGCAGCCTGCAAGACTTCGTCGCCGCGCGGATGGCCATGCTTGTCGTTGACTTCCTTGAAGCGGTGAAGATCGAGGATGACCAGGCTCAAGGGGTGTGCGTAGCGGCGTGCGCGGTTAATTTCCTTGTCAAAAGTTTCCGTGAAAAGGCGGCGATTGTATAAGCCCGTGAGCGGATCGGTGACTGCGTTGCGGTGCAGATTTTTGAGATCGTCGTATTCGAGAACGACCGGAACGCGGAACATTCCTTTAGAAGCGAGAACGTCGACCAGAGCGGTTTGAAACGATACCGGAGACTCACCGAGGGCGGAGAGATGAGTCCTGCGGAGCAGCACGTCATCCCAGAGAGCGGCTGCTTGATTTTCCGGGATGTCGACGTGGGCCAGAGTCAGAAAAAGACGCTGAAGAAATAGCGCCCGCGCACCCGATTCGAGGCCTTCGAGTGTGTCCACGATAAGATCAATGTAGGCGTCATTTGGACGCATGCGCGCGGATTCCGGAACGCCGGAGCTGGGTAGCTACCGGAGTGGACCTAACCTCACTAGTCCCCGCGGGGAATGGGGCGAAACGATACTCGGACGAGAGCAAAGGGAGCAAGCGGAGGGCCAAGCAAAGGCACGGCGAACCGAAGCAATCTTTCGCGTCTCGCGGTCGAAAGTGGGTAAAGATAACACAAACAACAAGAGAGTTCAGAAGAAAAGATTCAGGAAAAGGTGTGGACGAGAGGAGTGAGGGTAGCGGCTTGCTCTAGTACTAGGGTCGAAGGCCGATTAAGTCAGAGGAGTGACAAATTCCAAGCCGAAGAGGCGAAGATCACCCGCCGAATCCTGGCGCCGGACACGTGCGGAAATTGGCGGAGTCTCGTAGGGAACCAGACCCGAGGTGGACGGGGATGGAGTGGGTATCGTCAACTGTATAAGCTGTTCCATTTGAAGGAGATGAGAGCAGGCGATGCAGGCGCCGGTGGAGCTGATATTGAGGGTCTTCGTCAATTCGATAAATTCGACGCCTAGAGCGTCGGTACCGCGCAAGAAGATTGGTACTTGGATGCGAATGCGCGGGCTGTGACGCTGGTGTGTGAAGGACACAGATTTTCGTGGATTCAAAAGTTGACTAGACACTTGGCTCTCTTTAGTACCGATGAACTAGTACGGCGTGGAGCATATGGGGTGCCATAGTTGGAGCCAGCGAATGAAACGTAAGTTATTGTAATTAATACACTTAACTGTACTTGTGAATGGTCGGAAATGGTCTACACGCAGCTGCGATTCGAAAATGTCCACGGAGTTTCCCCAATTGTGCAAATGGAACGCATTTACCATTGACAGTCCTATACCTCGGTGGGACCATGGCGCTGAGCAATGGGAAAACTTTTGCCACTCTGGAAGGTGTAGGGTGATATTAATAGGATGAGCGGACGAGTGGCAACCTCGGCGACAGCGGACGGCCTGCTTCCCACAGTGCTTTCTCTTGATTCTTTTTGTGGAATTCTAGCGGGTTTGGACACGCCAGTGATGGTGGCAGATCGTGGCGGGCGGCTGTTCGCGGCCAATGGAGCGGCCAAACATCAGCTGGGAATCAGCGAGAACGACGCTAATCATAAGATCAATATATTTGAGAAGTTATTCGACACGGATGGGGCGGCAATACTGGCTGAATTGGCGGAAGGCAAGGCCTGGGCAGAACGCGAAGTTGTTCGGGGCGAGGGGCGCAAGATAGTCCGGGTAAAGTTGACGCCGGACGCCGACTGGCTGTTGATACAAATTCAGGAAAAAAATACCGCGAGTGTGGGAAGTGCGGCAACGCAACTCACGGTGCAAGAGTTACTGCAAGAGCGAGAAATAACCTATCGGAATCTTCTGGCGGCGTACTTGAAACTGCAGGAAGTGAACCGGCAAAAAACAGTATTCCTGGCTTCGGCGGCGCACGAGTTGAAAACACCGTTGGCGGTAATCAAGGGATACTACGACCTGTTGCTGGCGGGTTCGCTTGGGCGGCTGACAGAAAAACAGCGGGATATCCTGGAAGAATCGAAGGAGAGTTGCGAGCGGCTGGTGCGGCTGGTATCGATGTTTCTCAATTATTCGGCGCTGGAGAGCGGAAAGCTAGTCCTGCAGTTGCGCGATAATGATTTACGGGACTGTCTGGATGAAATGGCCAAGCGATGGGCGGAGGCGTTTCAGAGGAAAGGCGTAAAGCTGGAAGTGCAGTTGGATCCGTCGATCCCGACATTTCGATTTGACTATCAAAAAGTGCAGCAGGCCGCAGCCAATCTTCTGGACAATTCACTGAAACACACCCCCGCGGGCGGCTGTGTAATGCTGGTGGCCAAACCGCATTTCTGGGAACGGCGGGTGGCGGAAGCGGCGCCGAGCCAGGAACGGAGAAGATTTAGGTTGCCACGTCCGAATAGCGTGGAAGTGAGCGTGGCGGATTCGGGAGCAGGGATTCCCGCCGAGCACCATCAAGAGATTTTTGAGGATTTTGTCCGCGTAGACCGAAACACCTCCGGGATGGGACTGGGGCTGGCGATTGCAAAGCGGCTGGTGCAGGCACATCGCGGAAAGATCTGGGTCGAGAGCGAAGCGAAAAAGGGAAGCACGTTCCGGTTTTTACTGCCGATTGAGCAAAGCTGACAGGACTTAGGAAGTTTCAGAAAGGACCCCTGCAATGGCCGTTCGAGAAAAAGTATTGGTAGTGGATGACGAACCGAGCATCCGGAAGTATCTGCAAACGCTGCTGGAGGTGGATGGGTTCGATGTAGAGACGCTGAGCAGCGGACGAGAAGCGGTCAAGCGCATCAGCGACGGCCAGAGGCCCGATCTAATCATTCTGGATGTTCTGATGCCGGAACTGAACGGCATCGATACGCTGACGGAGTTGATGCAGTTGGACCGCTCGCTGAACGTGATTATGCTGTCCTGTTCGAACGAAGTGGGCACGGTCGTAGAGGCGATTCGAATCGGCGCGCATGACTATCTAACCAAGCCATTCGAGAAATCGGAGCTGGATGCAGCGATATTGAAGTCGCGGCAAAAGAAGGAATTGGTCACTGAGAATCAGGTGCTGCGCGATTATTGCGATCAGGTAACGGAAGACTTGAGCTTTCTGGCGGCAAGCCCGCAAATGGTGCGGATTCGCCAGCAGATCCTGCAAATCGCGCCGGTGGATGTTCCGGTATTCGTTTGCGGAGAGAGCGGCGTAGGAAAAGAAGTGGTGGCGCGGATGATTCACCTGCGATCGAAGAGGAGAAATCAGCCGTTTATAAAGGTGAACTGCGCCGCGTTGCCGGGAGAACTCCTGGAGTCGGAGTTATTCGGATTCGAACAGGGAGCGTTCACCGGGGCGGTGCGATCGAAGCCGGGAAAATTCGAGCTGGCGAACAAGGGGACGATCTTTCTGGATGAGATCGCGGAGATGAGCACCCACTTGCAGGCGAAATTGCTGCACGTGCTGCAGGATCATCAATATTCACGATTGGGCGGACGGCATCTGATCGATACCGATGTGCGGGTGCTGGCAGCGACCAACGTCGACGTGCACGAAGCCATGAAAACCGGAAAGTTTCGTGAGGATCTGTACTACCGGTTGAATGTGCTGTCGATTGTGGTCCCACCGCTAAGAGAACGGACGGCCGAGATTCCGCTGTTGTTCCGGCACTTTCTCCAGAAGTACAGCGAAAAATTCGGGAAGACGCAGATGGAGCCCTCGAAACACTTGCTGGATGCGGCGCTCAATTATCCCTGGCCCGGAAATTTGCGCGAACTGGAAAATTTCGTGAAGCGCTATGTGATCCTGGAAGACGACGAAGGCAGCCTGCGGGAACTGGTGGAGATGTCTGCGACGCGGCATAGAACCTCGCCTCGCGAAGAAGTGATGGTGCCCAAGGAGCAAGGACTGAAGGCGCTAGTGCGCGGTTTGAAGGACGAAGCGGAGATGGAAGCAATCGCCGACGCGTTGGAGAAAACGCGCTGGTGCCGGAAAGACGCGGCGAAAATGCTGGGCATCAGCTACAAGGCGCTGTTATACAAGATGCGGCAGTTCAATCTGGATACCCCGCGCACCCGGCGTTCGGCGAGTGCAACACCGGCCACGGAGAAGGTGCCGGTTCCAATAGCCACCAGCGAATAAACGGATATTTGTACCGGTGCTTCGAAGACACACCGGAGGAAAAATCGACTAGGCCAGCTTGGCAGAACAGTGTAATTTGTGATGCAAGCAATGAGCTAGGGAGAAGTAGCACTGGTGTAGGAACAGCCGGCAAGAACGATATTTTAGGGGCTAGACGGTTGTTGAATCTAAGAGTGTGAACTCTGCATTAGAAAATATTCAGAAATAGTATTAAGACGATTCGCTAACAAACTCTGAGCGAAAGGATCGCGGGCGGAAGCATAGAAAACCGCGAACGTTGGTGGTGAATGGGTGCAATGTCTGAACGTAGGGCAGCGCGGCGGTACGATCTGTCGTTGCCAATTATGGTCAGGGTTCCGGCGCAAGGATTTGCGGAAACCCAAAATGGAAAGACCCGGGACATCTCCACCCGGGGGCTGTATTTTGTAATCGATCGAGACGTAAACGCCGGCTCGGCGCTGGATATCATGCTTACGTTGCCGAGCGAAATGACCAACGGAGACGAGGTACTAGTCAAGGCGTTAGGTAAAGTGGTGCGGGTGGAACAGCGTATTGAGGATGGAAGCGCCCGGCAGGGTGTGGCTGCGGTCATTGAGAGATACGACATAATGCGAGGGGCAGCAAGCGCTTAAGGACCAATAGGCAGATTTCGAGTCGTTCAGCAAGGGAAGTGGAATTCTTGCAGTCGGCAGATTGTTTCCGAAAGAAGCAAACTTTGGTATTGGCACCATGGGCTATAGGTACCATTACCTATCCATTTTGTAGCGACCTAATCTGTACAAATTAAAAGAGTTAAGTGGTTAAGCGGCGATCAACTGCTCGCAGTTGTGGTTGTTAGCCGTGGTTGTCCGAATGCAACCTGTGGCTTGGCGTGAGGTTGTAGCGCCAAGAGATATGTCCAGTCGAGCAGCCACAAAAATGGTCCGGACCGAAGGGGTGGGAGTGCTCCCGCCGGACGAGGTACTGTTTGGCACTTCGCCGGCGATGGAAGAGGTGCGGCAGAAGGCGTTGAAGATCTGCCGGACGAATGTACCGGTGCTGTTATTGGGAGATGGCGGAACCGGCAAGGAAGTGCTGGCGCGGTGGATACACGCGAACTCGCCTTTCGCCGGCGGAGAGTTCGTGAAGGTCAATTGCGCGGCGATTCCAGGGAGCCTGCTCGAAAGCGAACTTTTCGGGCACGAACGCGGGGCATTCACGGGAGCGCAAGCTGCGAAGCCGGGGCGGGTCGAGAGGGCACACCTGGGCACGCTGTTTCTGGATGAAGTAGGCGATCTGGATTTTGGCCTACAGAGCAAGTTGCTGCATTTTCTCCAGGATGGCTATTTTTCCCGGCTTGGGGACGAGATTGAGCGCACCGTGGATACCCGAATCATTTGCGCAACCAGCCGAAGCATTGAAAACGAAATCGCGGCGGGCCGGTTTCGCGCAGACTTCTATTACCGGATCAACGTGCTCAAGATCGTGATGCCCAAGCTTGCGGACCGACGGGGCGACATTCCACAACTTGCTGAGTATTTCCGGAATTTGCATTCACAAACATTTGAAAAAGAGTGCGAGCCGTTCGGGCCGGAGATTCTGGTTTATCTTCAGAATGTGCCGTGGCAGGGAAATCTGCGAGAGCTGTCGAACTGCATTGCGCGTTATATCGTGGTGGGACCTGAGGCGCTGATGGACCGTGATCCGAACCGTTCGAGGACGACGGGCCGAACCAGCCGGAGCGACGAGCGGGGACCGCTACCGTTAAAGACGATTACCAAGGAAGCGATTCGAGAGATGGAGCGAAACGCCATCATAGAGGCGTTGCGAGCGAACCACTGGAATCGGCGTAAAGCGGCGCAAGAACTAAAGATCAGCTACCGAGCGCTGATCTACAAGATTCGCGACGCCGGGCTGATTGTGAAGCGTCCAGCGGTGCAAGCGCGAACCACGAACGTATCGAGTGGAACGCAATTGTCGGGCGACTAACGTTTTAAATCCTAACTCCCTAGCTAAACGAACGATAATAAAACAAGCCGATACTGACCGGCGGATCAGGCACCCGTCCATTCGAACAGTCCACAAACGGCGAATCGCTCGGAAAAATTTCGCACAGAAAACGCCACGGAGGTACGGGTGTAAATGATGTTCAGCGGGACAGGGGAACGCCTGTCCCTTAATTGAACGTCTAACCAGTATTTTTTACACGAGTCGAAGCCGTAGTCTGCCCTCACGGACCGAAAGGCCGGAGGGGAAGACATGGCGAGATCGAATGCGGCGCGGAGAAGTGCGGGGAAGAGCTTCAGGGGGAACGCGACAAGCGGATGGGTAATCACTGGAGTGCTGGCCTTAGTTTCATGCACCGGGATTGGACTCGGAGGCTGCGCGGGATTGGCGGAACCCTCGAATGCAAATCCGGCGCCGCAGGCCGCAGTACAAATCAGCCCAGCGAACATCACATTTGCAAAAACACCGGTTGGGCAGAAGGTGACGCAGGCAGCCACCCTCACCAATACCGGGAATGAAGCGGTGACCATTACCCAACTTGCCGCGTCATCGTCGGAATTCGTGGCGTCAGGAATCGCAACACCATTGAAATTAGGACCGGGACAGTCGGCGAAGTTTCAAGTGGTGTTTACGGGTTCCACGTCAGGAACGGCTTCCGGCACACTCATGGCGATGACCTCACATGGTCAGTCCTCCTCAAAGACCAAGCTAAACGGTTCGGCGGCAAAAGCAGCAGCGCAACTGGCGCTCAGCACCAGCAACGAAAATTTTGGAAGCGTTCTAGTGAATGGACACAGCACTCAAGCGATAACAATTCAGAACTCGGGCCAATCGGATATGCAAATTTCGCAGATTGCGGTAAGCGGCGCGGGATTCAGCGTAAGTGGAGTGGCCACACCGGTGACGGTGCCCGTGGGGCAGTCGATGGCGTTACAGACGACGTTCGCGCCGACCAGCGCCGGGGCAGCGACTGGCGCGATTACTGTGACCAGCGATGCCACAAATCCGACAGCCAACGTGACCTTGAGCGGAACCGGGGTGGGAGCAACCTATACGATGTTGCTGGCGCCAGCGAGCGTGAGCTTTGGGAATGTCAATGTAGGAAGCAGAACGACGCAAAACATCCAGTTGTCGAACACCGGAAACAGCAGCGTGACGGTGACTCAGGTTGCGGCGAGTGGTACCGGTATCTCGGTCGGTGGAATTGCGACTCCCGTGACGCTCCAGCCTTTGCAGAACGCAGTGTTGACGGTTACCTATGCTCCGACGACGAGCGGAGCTTCGACCGGTAGCATCGTGGTGACCAACAGTGATGGTGTGAACGCAATGGATGCGGTGACCGGAACGGGTGTCCAGGCTGGAATTAGTGTGACACCGGGGAGCGCGAGTTTTGGCTCGGTGCTGACCGGGAACACCGGTTCGCAGACGATACAAATCAAGAACAGCGGAAATGCGAACTTAACAATATCGCAGGCAGCGGCGACCGGCGCGGGATTCAGCGTGAGCGGAATGACTCTGCCGATGACCTTGACGCCAGGGCAAAGCGGAAACCTGACCGTGCAGTACGCGCCACAGGCGGCGGGGAGCTCGAGCGGCACGGTGTCGATTTCGAGCAATGCGCCGAATTCTCCCTCGACCGTTGCGCTGAGCGGGACGGGCACGACAGCGACCAGCACCATGACACTTTCACCGGCGAGCGTGAGTTTTGGCAATGTGAACCTGGGAAGCAGCGCCACGCAAAACGTGCAGCTGACGAATACCGGAAACTCGAGTGTGACCGTAACGCAAGTGGCGGCAACTGGGACCGGGATTACGGTTAGCGGAGTGACAACGCCGCTGACGCTTGCACCATCACAGACCGTTGCGTTGAGCGTGAACTATGCTCCAGCGGCGAACGGAGCGACGGCAGGCAGCATCACGGTAACCAACAACGGCGGCGTCAGCACGACGGACGCGGTAACCGGAACGGGAGTGCAGGCAGGTCTGAACATTATGCCGACCAGTGTGAGCTTTGGATCTGTGGTCAGCGGAAACACGAATTCTCAAACAGTGCAATTGAAGAACAGCGGAACGGCGAACCTGACGATTTCGCAAGCGACGGTGACCGGGAGCGGGCTCAGCCTGGCCGGACTGTCGCTGCCACTGACCTTGGCACCGGGCCAGAGTGGAAACTTTAACGTGCAGTACAAGCCGCAGGGATCAGGGAATGTCAGCGGATCGGTATCCATCGTGAGCAACGCGCCGAACTCTCCGGCGTCGGTGGCGTTGAGCGGCACGGGCATCGCCGCGACGTACACCATCAGCGTGAACCCAACAAGCTTGAGCTTCGGGACGGTGACCGATGGCACTACGGCAGCGCAAGGGTTTACGGTCACAAACACCGGAAATTCTAATGTGGCGATCTCTGCAATGACTCTGACCGGCACTGGCTACTCGCTGCAAAGCGGAGCCGGGGCAGTAACACTTTCACCGAACCAGAGCGCCTCGGTCGGCGTGCAGTTCGCGCCAGCCGCGGCAGGAGCCGCGAACGGCGGCGTGAACATCGTGAGCAACGCGACGGGTTCGACTTCCAATGTGTCGCTGAGCGGCAGCGGAGTTGCGCCGAACGTTCCGCACACGGTGGGTCTGAATTGGGGAGCAAGCACTTCAACCGTGGCGGGCTACAACGTTTATCGCAGCACGGTGAGTGGTAGCTCGTATGCGAAGGTCAACGCTGCGCTGGTGGCGGGAATGGGCTACTCCGACGCTGCCGTGCAGAGCGGACAGACTTACTATTATGTGGCGACGGCGGTAGATGGCAGCGGCAACGAAAGCGTGTACTCGAACGAAGTGGCGGCGGTGGTTCCTTAAACCGCGGTACGACTGCTGCGCTCTTCTAGGAAAGCCCTGAGGGCATCCTGCCAGGGGCGCAGCTTTAATCCGCAAGCGTGCAGACTTGCCGGCGAGAGTACGGAATAGTGCGGACGGCGAGCGGGTCGGGCTGATTGATCGGTAGTAATGGGACGAACCGACAGGGAGCCGCGGCCGGACTGAGCAAGAATCTCGCGAGCGAAATCAAACCAGGAACAGATGCCCTCGTTGGTGATGTGCACGATTCCGCGCGCATCTTTCTGAACCAAATCACGGATGGCGGCTGCAAGATCGCGAGTGTAGGTAGGCGAACCGATTTGGTCGTTGACTACCGATAACTCCGGACGAGTTTCCGCGGCACGCAGAATTTTATCCGGAAAAGATGGGCCGTGAACTCCGAAAAGCCATGAAGTGCGGCCGATGCACCAGGAAGAGCTGTTTTTCTGGAGTGCTTGTTCGCCAGCAGCTTTCGAAGCTCCATAAACATTGAGCGGCGCGATGGGGTCGGAAGTTTCGTAAGGGCGAACACCGTTGCCATCGAAAACATAATCAGTGCTGACCAGAAAAACGCGAGCGGCAGTGGAGTGGGCGGCGCGAGCGACGTTTTCAACGCCAGTGGAATTTACCGCGAAAGCGAGTTCAGGATTTTTTTCGCAGCCGTCCACATCGGTGTAGGCCGCGGAAAGAATGATCCAGTCGGGGCGAACTTTTTGCACGAGTTTTTCCACTTGCAAGAAATCGCGCAAATCGGCTTCCGCGGAGCCGGCAGGAATCAATTCGTCGGACTGCCATTCTTTGAGCAGGTCGGTGCCGAGCATGCCTCGAGCACCCAATACGAGGATGCGCATGGATTATTTGTACTGAGTTTCCCAGTCGTAGGCGATATCGGGATGATTGTAGGGGATGCGGAGTTCGTCGGCCGGATTGTAATGGCGATCGGTGAAATAGACGAGCTGGATAGGTTCAACTCCCAGTGCTTTGTAGCCGTGGGCGACGCCGGGGGGAATCAAGATTTCCCAGGGTTGAAAGCGGCCGGCAAAAATGGTGTTGATGGCGCCGAAGGTCCTGGAACGGCGGCGCAGATCGTAGAGAAAGACCTGAACCATGCCGGAAATTGGCGCCCACAGATCGGTTTGCTCGGAATGGTAGTGAATGGCCTTAATAGTGCCCGGATAGGTGAGGGTCAGCGAGACTTGAATTTTATGAACGGCGTCAGGGACCATGTTGGTGGCGAGGCCCTTGCCGAGCCGGGCGAGTTCGGTGAAAAAGCCGCGATCGTCGGGATAAATTTGCAGCGGCTCGATTTGCACACCGTCGATGAGGTCAGGTGAGTTCGGCTTGGCGATGATTTTGCCGAGGGTCTTAGCTTCACGCCTGGCGATAGCCATTTCGATGCCGTTACGAGTGCCCAGCGGAACGATTTCCGATTGCGTTTCTTGTGTTGCGGTCATATCAGCCGCCATGGTGTTGCCCTCTATCTTCAATTGAAAGCCGGAATGGCTTGTCTGTAAAGAGCCGGGAAGTGTTCAGGTGCCGGCAAGCTCACTTAGCGCTTTGCGCGCAGACTCTGCAACGCTGCTGTC
This sequence comes from uncultured Acidobacteriota bacterium, assembly GCA_963814635.1. Lineage (GTDB taxonomy): Bacteria > Acidobacteriota > Terriglobia > Acidiferrales > UBA7541 > Acidiferrum. The sequence goes on from CAWFDP010000001.1 coordinate 168,347, forward strand.
GGGTTTCGCCTTAATAGCCCCTTCGAAGGCTTTCCGCGCGCGAACCGGATCATTCAACTTTTGATAGACCATTCCCAGGTGATAACGATAGGTGGGATTAGCCGGAGCCTTCTTCACGGCGTCTTCGAGGAGGGGAGCGGCGACGGAAAAGGCACCAGTATGGAAATAGGCCCAGGCCAAGGTATCGGCGGAGTTGGGTGACTGACCCAAACCGCGGCGAGCGGTTTGCGCGAGGGTGAGAGCGACATTCGGATCACCGCCGTGTTCGAGCAACAGATAAGCAAGATTGTTGGCTGCGTAGGGATTGTCAGCTTGAATGGAAAGAGCCTGCTGATAGGCGGCTTGAGCCTGCTGCCAGTCGCCCTTGGTTTCATAAAGAGTGCCGAGCGATACCGCGAGCTGGGCATTTGTCGGGAGCAGCACAAAGGCCCGTTTGTAACTGGCGATGGCTGCGTCGGTTTCTCCGCGACCTGCTTGCAATCCGGCCAGGGCCATTAGCGGCACGGCATTGGAAGGAGCAAGTTCGACGGAGCGGGAAAACGACTGTTCGGCATCAGCTGGCTTCGAATCACGAAGCTGGGCTTGGCCCAGGAGATAAGCAAGCTCGGCGCTATTGGGCGATTTCTGCAGTTGCTCTTGCAAGCGGGCAACCGCTACGCCTGGCTGAGCGCGCAGGAAGTCCAGGTTCGCCAGGCCTTCCTGGGCCGGCAACGAATCAGGGTTACGAGCGAGAGCTTGCTTAAAGTACGCGTCAGCTTCTGGAAAGCGCTTTTGCTGAGTGCGCAAAAGTCCCAATTGGATATAGCCGATAGGATTTTGCGGGGCGTACAGGACGAGACGGTTCAGATCGGCCTCGGCGCCAGCAGCATCTCCTTGGTTGCCGCGCGCGGTGGCATGAAAGATATAGCCATCGGCGGAGTTCGGCACCAGCCTGACGAGCTGTTGGCCGATGGAGTCGAGTTCCTTCCAGTCCTTGCGTTGGGCGGCAAGCGCGGCAAGCGCGCGCCAAGCCTCCGCGGAGTTCGGTTGCAATTTGACGGCTTGCCGCCACTCGTTTTCGGCCTGATTTGAGTTGCCCTTCGCCTGGTAAGCAAAACCGAGTTGCACATGGCCGGGTGAATAGTCTGGCGAAGCCTTCAGCGCTTGTTGCAACGTGAATATGGCTTCGTCAACCTTCTTTTGTTGAAGTTGAATTTCTCCACGAAGAACCAGCGCTTCGACGTCGCCGGGAGTGGACTTCAGAATCGAATCGTTTAACGGGACGGCTTCATCGAGTTTGTGAGCTTGGATCAGAAGTTCGACGTAGGTCTTTTTGACACTTAGATCGCTCGGGTGCGAAGAGAGCAACGAAGAAAATTCAGAAAGCGCTTTTGCGGAGTCGCCACGCGCGATGTAGAAGTCACCCAACATCCGGTAAGCGGCGGGAACATCGGAGATTTGATTTTTGGCATCACTGAGAATCTTTTCCGCTTGTTCGGATTGGCCTTGCGAGAAATACCAGTTGGCGAGAGCGGCGCGCGGCGCAGGATTTTTTGGTTCAAGCTGAACTGCGGATTCCAGTTGCTTGCGAGCCTCTTCCGGACGTTTCAGCTTTTGGTAAAGCGCCGCCAGGAACATTTGCGAAGTGATAGAAGACGGATCGAGCGATTGAGCCTTTTTAAAATTGCCTTCTGCTTCACCATAGGCCGTGTACTTTTCCTGTAAGAGGGCGAGATTCAGATAGACGGCGGAGCGTTCCGGGGCAAAAGTTATTGCGTCGCGCGCCGTGCTGAGGGCTTCTTTTTGCTTGCCGAGAACCGCGTTGGCATTCGCAAGGAGCATTTCGGCGTCCGCGTTCTTGGGATCACTGTGCAATACCAGAAGAGCGATGTCTTCGGCGTCTTTGCCTCGGCCTCCGCCAAGATATAGCTTGCCAAGGTCCACTTGCGCCGGCCAATTTTCAGGCTCGATTTCCACGGTGCGGCGCAGTTCCTGGTAGGCCGCACTCCAATTCGACAATCTTATTTGGCATCGGGCGACGTTGTAATGCGCGGACGCGATATTGGGATCGATTTGCAGTGCACGACCATAGGTCAAAATTGCTTCACGGCATTTGCCCTGGTCGAAGTAAGCGCCGGCATCTTTTAGAAATTTTTGCTTACGGACCGCCGGATCGCGCGAGCATCCATTGAGGCCCACGATAAGAAGTAGCGCGCAGACGGCGCGCACAAACGCCTTGACTGCTGGTAATTGCGAACTGCGTGAAGAGTAAGCGAGTCGAGATATCATAGGTTGAGAGTTGTGAGATGCAATTTACAGGCCCGCGAACGCCGAGTCCAGAGCCTGTTGCGACTTTGGTAAGCTATTGATAAACCGGAGGTTACCAATATTCCCGGCTCTTGGTTGGCCGACCCAAGTTCATTCTGGTTATACCTTGGGAGGGCCAGGAGACCCGAAGATGGTGAATTTTGGGATAATGTGGATAGAACTTTTCCTCGCTGTGGATTACTGTTTTGGTGCGGATTAGCAGATTTGAGACGATTTTCCCACCGCAAGCCGTAAGTTATTGAATTAAAATGGCTTATATTTCTGTTAAGACATAACCGAGATCGGGTGCATGGAACCCAGTTTGCTATCTAAGGACATGGGTTGATGTGTTTTTCGACTGCTGGTGAAGAGAAGTGGCATGATGTCACAGCGTGATGGCGGCAAGCGGTTTAAGGGCATGACTAGAGGGCACGATGGTCAGGAATGGCGAAATTAACGGTCCAGATGTAAAGCGCGCTATGCGCAGGCACTGGTGGGTTATCCCAGTGTCGGTTATTGTTTTTGGTGCAATCGGGGTGCTGCTGGCGATGGCTTTGCCGAAGCGGTATACGTCGCAGACGGTAGTGTTGGTAACGCGGCCGACGGTCGGTCCAAAGTATGTTGATCCAGTGAGCACCGAAGATTTGAATCACCGGCTTTCCACAATGCAGGAACAGATCCTGAGCCGCAGCCGGCTGGAGCCGGTAATCCAAAAATTCGGGTTGTACAAGGATGAAGTAGGCAAGGCACACATTGAAGATTTGGTGGAACGTTTAAGAAATACCATTTCGGTTTCGGCGCTGGAAGCGATGAGAGGTACCGAGGATCGCACGCTGCCGGGCTTTTACATCAACGTCAGTTTCAATGACCCGCAGCTAGCCCAGCAGATTTGTGCGGAAGTCACATCGATGTTCCTTTCCCAGAACGCTCTGGCCACGACCAAACAGGCCGAGGGAACTACCTCGTTCTTGAGTCAACAGCTCGATCAGGCCAAAGCAGCCCTCGATGAGCAGGACGCGAAACTGGCAAAACTAAAGAAGCAGTACATGGGTTCGCTGCCCGAAGAGGCCCAGAGCAACCTTAGCCTGCTGATGACCATGAATTCGCAACTAGAGGCGACGACCCAGACGTTGAGCCGGGCCCAGCAGGATAAAGTGTTAAATGAATCCATTCTTACCCAACAGCTTTCAAGCTGGCGATCCATGCAATCGTCGCCCGGCACGAACACCGAAACTCTGGAGCAACAATTAGGAGCTTTGCAGGATCAGCTCACGAATCTGGAATCGCGTTACACCGAGGAGCATCCGGACGTAATCAAAACCAAGAACCAAATCGCAGAGCTGAAGCGCCGGATGGCTTCGACAGGTTCGAAAGCAACCGAGACTCCGGCGGCAGCAGCGAATTCTCCGGAACCGCCACAAATACAGCAGTTGCGCGCGAAGCTGAAACAGGACGAACTGGGAATTGCGGACCTTACGAAGCGGCAATCGCAAATTCAGGAGCAAATCCGCCAACTACAGGGCAAAATCCAAGCCAGCCCGATGGTGGAAGAGCAGGTCAAGGAGCTGAGCCGGAGCTACCAAAGCGCGCAGGACTTCTACAACGAGTTGTTGAAGAAGCGGGAAAACTCAGCAATGGCTACGGACCTTGCCCATCAGCAGGAAGGCGAACAATTCCGAGTATTGGACCCACCGAGTCTGCCGATTAAGCCTTCGTTTCCGAAAAAGGCGTATTTTGGCGGCGGAGGACTGGGTTTTGGGTTGGTGGCGGCACTTGGAATTCTGTACGTTCTCATTGCGACCGATCGAAGTCTGTACACCGAGCGAGATGTGGAAATCAGCTTGAAGCTTCCGGTGTTAACGACGGTACCGTCATTTGTGATTGCCGCGAACGCTGATCTATCGCAGGGCGGCGCCACAAATGGAAACGGGGCCTCCCAGATGAGTCTGCGAAATTGACGAAACGGATTGAATCGAGGAAAAGATGAGCCGTATCCACGAGGCACTCAAGAAGGCGGCGCAGGAACGATCGGCCCAGCTGGCCGCGGGAATCCAGCCAGATATCGCTGTTGAAATTGGGGCGGGATTGCCGTCGAACAGGGAAGCGAGCAGGAATTCGTTGGCGGACCTGTCGGCGCCGCAGACTTCCGAGTTCTTGCGGTACGAGCAGCTGGTCGAACATTGTGCCCATCCTAAATGGCGCATTGATTCCAGATCGAGCGTTTTTGACGGAGCGGTGCCAAACGCGATGGGCGCGGAAAGATTCCGGACCTTGCGCTCGCGTCTCTATCAGATTGCGGCCACCAGGCCCTTGCGACGAATACTAATCACAAGCAGTGTAGCGGCGGAAGGCAAGACGTTCATTGCAGCAAATCTCGCGCAATCCATGGTACGCCAGCCCGACCGTCGGGTACTGTTGATTGACGCGGACTTGAGAGCATCCCGATTGCATTTGGCACTGGGTGCTCCCAATAAGCCAGGTCTCACCGACTACCTTCGCGGCGATGTGGACGAATACGGCGTGATCCAAAAGGGATCAGATTTTAACTTATGCCTCATCGCTGGCGGACAGTCGGTTTCGAACCCCAGCGAACTGTTGTTTAGCCCCCGGTGGCAACAGCTGTTGGACAGGGTCACTCCAGTTTTTGACTGGATCATTATCGATTCGCCTCCCGCTCTGCCGGTGCATGACGCCAGTAGTATTGCCGACAGCTGCGACGGTGTACTTTTCGTAGTACGGGCGGGCTCAACCGAGGTCGAACTGGCGGAAAAAGCCGCCACCGAATTCCACGATAAAAAGCTGCTGGGAGTCGTCCTCAATCGAGTAGACCTTGCCGATGCACCCAACGACTATTACTACGGATATAATTCAACTTCAGACTAATAATAATTATGGCCTTTTAGGCCCTGCGGCTGCAAAGAGACAGTTTCACAGCGAAACTGAGAGGGGTCCTACTGCGCCCGTAGCCCACTTGTACTAGAGGTACTGTGAAAATTTTTTTGAAGAATCTGGCTGGAATTTGTTGCCAGAAAATCCTCGAAATCGCTATACTCACTGCACGTTGCCCAGTCAGTTCCGCAGGGGCGCGGTGATTGGTTCCACTCAATAAGCAATCGCCCGCTCTTTCTAGTTGTACAAAAAATTAGGTCACTCAAGGGGTGTTTTTCATGAGTTTTCGGCGGAGAAAACTGGGTAGGTATATTCTTGGCTGCGCGATCTTTTGTACGCTCTCCTCAACAGCGAAGTCGCAAGTAAATGTAACTACTCATCATAACGATATCGCCAGAACTGGCGCGAATACCGCCGAGACGGTTCTTACCCCGCAAAATGTAAACACCACGCAATTCGGGAAGCTCTTTTCTCACCCTGTCAACGGCCAGGTTTACGCGCAGCCCCTTTATGTGGCGGGCGTGACCATGGGAGCCGGGACACCGCAATCCGGAACTACACATAATGTCGTCTTCGTGGCCACTGAACACGACAGCGTTTACGCGTTTGACGCGGACAACATTACAGGCGCGAACGCCAATCCGCTGTGGGCGATTTCGCTGCTCGATTCGGCGCACGGCGCAACCTCCGGCGCGACCACATTACCGAGCGACGATGTCGGCAATGCGGCTTTGCTTCCGGAGATCGGGATCACCTCGACGCCGGTCATCGACACCACGACTCACACGATTTACGTTCTCGGAGTAACCAGGGAATCGGTCGGGACCGGCTGTTCCTCTAGCTCCTACTGCTACGTGCATAGGCTGCATGCGCTGGATATTTCGACTGGAGCGGAGAAATTCGGCGGACCAACGACGCTGTCCGGATCGGTGGCGGGGCTCGGGACAGGAAGCTCTGGCGGCATTCTGAAGTTCGACTCGAAGTGGCACCTTAGCCGGGCAGGCCTGCTGCTGTTGAACGGCATCGTGTATATGTCGTTTGCATCGCACAACGACAACGGGCCATGGCATGGGTGGATCTTCGCCTACAACGCCGCAACCATGCAGCAGACCGGTGCGTGGTGTGCTTCACCGAACGGAAGTAATGGGGGAATCTGGCTGTCGGGAGGAGGGCTGGCGGCAGAGGTGATCGATCCCGTGAACCACCCATACGGCCGCATGTATACCGCAACCGGAAACGGTACGTTCGATGCTGTGCCGCCGTATTCGAACAGCCAGGATTTTGGAGATTCGCTGATCAAGCTGGATTTGGCAAACGGCGTACCAACGATGAATTCCGGCGGAACGGTCGTTGGAGACGATTTCACTCCGTATAACCAAGCCACCCTGGAAACTGCCGATACCGACCTGGCATCGGGCGGAGTGCTGATCCTGCCGGACCAGACTAGCGGCGGACATACTCATCTGCTCTTCCACGTTTCGAAGGAAGCGAAGCTGCGCTTGGTCGACCGCGACAATATGGGCGGGTACAACAGCGGAGGCAGCAGCAATCCACAGATCGTGCAAGAGGTTTTTGGGTTGATGAGCGGTGTGTGGAGTGCGCCGGCGTATTGGAACGGCAAAGTTTATGTGAGCGACGCCGGCAGCAATATTTTCGCTTTTCCGTTAGTGAGCGGGCGGCTTAATACCACCAGCTATCAGGACATACATATCGGGACGACCTACTTTCCAGGCGTCATCCCGACGATCTCGGCGAACGGGACAAGCAACGGCATACTTTGGGGGGTTCGCACAGAATTCTATAACGTCCCGGGGCCTTCGATCCTGTACGCGTTCGACGCGACCAATATTGCGACCAAGTTGTATTCGAGCGACCAAAATGCATCTCGAGACACACCGGGCAATGCCGTCAAGTTTGCGGTGCCCACGGTAGTTCAAGGCAAAGTGTATGTGGGAACTGCGGCTGAGGTGAGCGCCTATGGCCTATTAAATGGCGCGACACAAACCGCAACGCCGGTCTTTAGCCCGTCCTCACAGTCCTTCGCACCTAGCATCCAGATAACAATGACCGACGGTACGTCCGGAGCGGCGATCTATTACACGACGGACGGAAGTACGCCGAGCACCAGTTCGACGGCTTACAGCGGGCCGTTCACGCTGAATTCGACGACAACCGTGAACGTCATCGCAATTGCCAGCGGATTTCTGGCGAGTCCCGTTGCTACGGCGACGTATACGCTGAGTACCCAGGCAGTTATGCCGGTATTCAATCCTCCTCCGGGATCTTATAGTTCGGAGCAATCGGTTTCGATAAGCTCCACGACACCAAACTCGACCATTTACTATACGACCGACGGCAGCACTCCGACGACGTCGAGCACCCGCTACACCGGACCAGTGGTGATTGCGCTGGACACTTCAGTGACGTTATCGGCGATTGCGGCGGCGAGCGGATTGAGTAATAGCCCAGTAGCGAGGGGGGTGTACAACCTTACTTCTCCGGCGGCCACGCCAGTGTTAAGTCCGGGGCAGGGGACGTACGCAGCGGGGCAGCAGGTGACGATCAGTGATGCGACAGACGGAGCGACGATTTATTACACGACGAATGGTGTAGGGCCGACCACGTCGTCGACGTTGTATACCGGCCCGATCACCGTGAATTCTTCGGAGACGATCCAAGCGATTGCGGTGGCGGCGGAGTTTTCGCAGAGCGCGATTGGGAGTGCTACGTATACGATCACCACGTCAGCGACGGCGACGCCGACGTTTAGTCCGGCGGGAGGGTCGTACACAACGACGCAGACGGTGACGATCAGCGATGCGACGAGCGGGGCAACGATCTATTACACGACGAATGGAACGACGCCGACGACGGGGTCAACAGTGTATGCGGGCCCGATCACGGTGAGCGCAACCGAGACGATCGAAGCGATCGCGGTAGCGTCAGGGCATACGCAGAGCGCGGTTGGGAGTGCGGCATACAACATAGGGGCCGGTGGCCCAGCGGCGACGCCGAAGTTGACACCGGGGCAGGGGACGTACGCAGCGGGGCAGCAGGTGGCGATCAGTGATGCCACGCCTGGAGCGACGCTTTACTACACGACGAACGGCGTAGGGCCGACGACGTCGTCGGCGGTGTATACGGGTCCGATCACAGTGAATTCTTCGGAGACGATACAGGCGATCGCGGTGGCGACAGGATTTACGCAAAGCGCGATTGGCAGTGCGACGTACACGATTAGCACATCGGCAGCGGCGACGCCGACGTTCAGTCCGTCGGGCGGAACGTACACCACGGCGCAGACGGTGACAATTAGCGATACGACCAGTGGAGCGACGATCTACTACACGACGAATGGGACGACACCGACGACGGGTTCAGCAGTTTACACAGGGCCGATCACGGTTAGTGCGACGGAGACGATCGAAGCGATCGCGCTAGCGACGGGGTACGCGCAGAGCCCGATAGGGATTGCCACGTACACGATCAGCACTTCGGCGACGGCGACACCGACGTTCAGTCCGTCGGGCGGGACGTACTCGACGGCGCAGACGGTGACGATCAGCGATACGACGAGCGGGGCGACGATTTATTACACGACGAATGGGACGACGCCAACGACGTCTTCGACACCGTACAGCAGCCCGATTACGGTGAGTGCGACGGAGACGATTGAAGCGATTGCGGTGGCGTCAGGACACACGCAGAGCGCGGTAGGGAGCGCGGCATACACCATAGCGACGGGCGGTCCAGCGGCGACGCCGAAGTTGACACCAGGGCAGGGGACGTACGCAGCCGGGCAGCAGGTGACGATCACTGATGCGACGCCTGGAGCGACGCTTTACTACACGACGAACGGCGTAGGGCCGACAACGACGTCGGCGGTGTATACGGGTCCGATCACCGTGAATTCTTCGGAGACGATCGAAGCGATCGCGGTGGCGACGGGATTTACCCAGAGCGCGATTGGCAGTGCGACGTACACGATCAGCACATCGGCAGCGGCGACGCCGACGTTCAGTCCGTCGGGCGGAACGTACGCAACGGCGCAGACAGTCACGATCAGCGACGCGACGAGCGGAGCGACGATCTATTACACGACGAATGGGACGACGCCAACGACGTCTTCGACGCAGTACAGCGTGCCCATTACGGTAAGCGCAACCGAGACGATCGAAGCGATTGCGGTGGCGTCAGGACACACGCAGAGCGCGGTAGGGAGCGCGGCATACACCATATCGACGGGGGGGGCAGCAGCGACGCCGAGGCTGACACCGGGGCAGGGAACGTACGCTGCAGGGCAGCAGGTGACGATCAGTGATACAACGACCGGAGCGACCATTTATTACACGACAAATGGGGTAGGGCCAACGACGTCTTCGACGCTGTACACCGGTCCGATCACGGTGAACGCGACGGAGACGATACAGGCGATCGCGGTGGCGACAGGATATACGCAGAGCGCGATTGGCAGTGCGACGTATACGATCACCACGTCAGTGGCGGCAACGCCGACGTTCAGCCCATCGGGCGGAACCTACACAACGGCGCAGACGGTGACGATCAGTGATACGACGAGCGGGGCGACGATTTACTACACGACGAATGGGACGACGCCGACGACAGCGTCAGCAGTGTATTCCGGGCCGATTACGGTAAGCGCAACCGAGACGATCGAAGCGATCGCGGTGGCGACGGGATATACACAGAGCGGTGTGGGGAGCGCGGCATACACGATAACTACAGGGAGTCAGGCAGCGACGCCGATATTAAGTCCGGGGCAGGGAACGTACGCGGCAGGACAACAGGTGACGATCAGTGATGCGACCAGCGGAGCGACGATTTATTACACGACAAATGGGGTAGGGCCGACGACCTCTTCGACGTTGTATACCGGTCCGATCACGGTGAATGCGACGGAGACGATACAGGCGATCGCGGTGGCGACAGGATATACGCAGAGCGCGATTGGCAGCGCTACGTACACGATCAGCACCGCGACTCCAGCAGCGACGCCGAAGCTGACACCAGCGCAGGGGACGTATTCGGCAGGGCAGCAGGTGACCATCAGTGATGCAACGATCGGAGCGACGATCTATTACACGACGAACGGCGTACGGCCGACGACTTCCTCGGCGGTGTACACAGGGCCGATTACGGTGAATAAGATGGAGACGATCGAGGCGATCGCGGTAGCTCCGGGATACACGCAGAGCGCCGTCGGAAGTGCGACCTACAAAATTACGGGGCAAAAGTGACGCCGACGTCCGCGGCTAATTAGACGAGACGATCTCTGCAGGTCGAATCAGGCGTCGGTCCGGACCAGTATGTCCCCGTACGTCTTCCGCTTCTGGAACTCGGCAGTTCCCAAGAAGTGCGCCATATCCTCACTGGAAGCCCAACGAGGAAATCATGTCTGGCCTGTCCACTATTCCACAGCGCAGACGTTCTTGACTTGCCCATTTTACTTTGTTACGCGTTATTGGCGCAGTATCTCACGCTTGCTCGATATGACTGCCTCAATCCTGTGCAAAGTCCCTGGGTGCTGCAGTTAGGCGCTCTTCCTTTTTAGTGGTAACCCTTTGTTTGTGTTCTATTTCTCGTGCCGACTCGATTGGCGCAAGTGGAACCTACCTGATCTTTGGCTCTGCGACTCTCGTCGGAAGTGTGGCGACGGGTTGCGGTTCATCATCTTGCGTAGAGACATTACAATTCTCCGTCGTGATGCGAGTCTTCGATGACGGATCAGACTTGTGCAATGGACCGTGTTACGTACCGGAAATCATCGGAGGACCGGGTGTTACGGCGGCGATCGGGCCGATCAGCGGCCCATGGATGGTTAATCGCGGAAATCCGAGCGGTGACCAGTTTTTTACGATCTATAGCCCGACATTTGAGCTTGACCTGTTAGGGTCTTATTCCAATAACTTCTTTCCCCAATCTGGCACCGGGACCGACCAAGCCTTTGTGTGTAGCGATCCGGCCTGCCTGAATTTCTTTGGCCAGCAATGGTCTGAGGTGTATTACGGCACGACCGGTTACTTCACCTCGACGGTCACGCAGGCGCCAGAGCCGTCAACGATGCCGCTACTCCTTGTTGGTCTCCTCGCTGTTTTTGCAGCTTTCGTTAACTGGAGACAGTCGCAGCGAACGTAGAGAAAAACCAAAAATCGAAGCGCAGACGCATTCCCGAAATGAAGAGTCAGAAGTAGATCCCTGGTCCGCCTCGGACGGTGAGTACGGACTCAGGCGTCTGTCCGGATTAGAATGTCGCCGTAGGTTTTCTTGCTCTGGAACGCGGTGGTTCCGAAGAACCTAACCATTTCTTCGCCAGGAATTGCGCCAGTTGCAGTACGCCGACGGAGGATTACACTAGTTGCCTTGCGTGCTCGAGCACCTCCGGAATGTCCGGGGCGCATGATGTAACGGGCTCTTCGCTACCGAATCCTTTCGTTGGCTATTCCTCTGCAAACTTCCACCTGGCGAGCGAGAATGTTGACTGGAATAGCTGGACTTCGCTCAGCTCGCCGTACAACGTCGATCCGGACGGGGTGACGCGAACGAATTGAGAAGTCCGCGGATTCTTGACACCAACCGCACGCCAATACAAACTATGCCATCATCTCCGTAAACAATTGCCGAGGTCAAAATGCGAAAATCATATGAACTTCCACGCGGATTTTGGGTGGTAGCGCAATTTCTAGTCTTCGCGCTTTTTCTTGCGCCATCGGCTTTCGCTCTGCCGACGTGCCACGTCATCTGGAACAGTACGAATGGCGGTACGAACGCCGGGACTAGTTGGACGAATCCCTACAACGGAAGCGCATCTGTGGGAACTTGGGTGTATGGAGATATTTACTATGTCGGCGGCGGCAGCGGAGGAAGCTATACATCGGCCACGACCACTTATCCATTCGTCATCGGTTCCTCGACAAGTGGCGTAGGTTCGACGTCTAATAGAATCAACGTTTATGCCGCAACAGTTGCTGACCACGGACAGCTTAGTTCAGTTTGTGCGAACGCTGCAACAATAGCGGCTTCAAATTGGAACGCCGCGACGATGGCGGTGGATGGCGGAGCGGGGCAGGTCAATCTTCAATGTACAGGCTGTAATGGATTGATGCAGGCAAAGGCGTCTAATGTGTTTGTCGATGGCCTGCACGCCGGACTTTCTGATACTAGCAATACTTGGGGCGGTCCAGGACATAGCTGCTCCGGAACACAATGCGGATTCTTACTGAACAATTTTCCGTATAACTCATACGAAAACACAACGGGAGTAAAAACGGCTTACGGATTCTACATCAGCGCGGGGCTAACCGACGTATGGTGCGTTGCAGTGCAATTTGAAGGAATTCAGCTTGCTGGCCACAATCAAGACATTGATGAGGACCAATTCCGTCCAGCTTCGGGCGGTACTTACAATGGTATACATCTCAAGCATAGCTTTTTGCACGAAACCTCTCGAGCCTTCGTTCAGGCTCGCGTGGTGACCGGACTCGACGTTGAGTATAATCTCTTGTACCGGAATCACAGCACCAGCGCAAACCCTTCGCTTCACGGCGAAGCATTCGACATCAGCGGCGATACCAACGATGTTGTCGCGTTCAACGTAATTGAGGATGTGGAGGGTACGGGAGCCTATGTCGCGCTGACCGATACAACGGGAAACACGGTTTCCGGCACGGCTATCTACGGAAACGTCTTCATCACGCAGAGTGGCAATCCAAACGGCGTCTCAGGTTACGACAACGCTGGAATCGTCGGCTGTATCAACACCGAAACTTGCACTGGCTGGCTTGTCTACAACAATACCGCTGTGAATCTGACCGGAAGTGGTTCCGTGGGAATCGGGATAACGGCAACTGTCTCAGGTTCATCAATTACGGCGAAAAACAACCTTTGGTACATCAGCTCTGGCCCGCAAGCCATATTTTCAATGTCGGCTGGAAACACCATCAGCGAAGACCATAACTCTTTTCTAAATTCCAGTTCGCCGAGTCTTCCCGGTACCGGGGACGTGGTTGATGCCACCCCACCGAATCCATTTCCGGGTTGGACGTCGCTCAATTTTCACTTGGGAAGTGAGGGTGCTGACTGGAATAGCTGGACTTCGCTCAGCTCGCCATACAACGTCGATCCGGACGGGGTGACGCGCACGACTGACCGCGGAGCGTTTCAGTTTGTGGCAGGAGCGGTAGTGGCGCTAGGCACGGCGGCGATTTCCAGCTTGCACTGCGCGGCGGCGGTGAATACCCCGGCTACGGGACTTCTGTCCACGGATGTGGTCATCGTTTCGTTTAACGCTGCTCCGTCTGGAGCTTACCTGACTGGGTTGACCATCCTCCCTCCGGACGTAGCAGCCGGGAGTTTTAATATAAGGGTGTGCAACCCAACTGCCGGGAGCCTGATACCGCCAGCAGCAACCCTGAACTGGAGAGTAGTACACTGACAAGGTTTTTGCTGGGTGCCTAAGCTTAAATGAGAGAGCATCTAGGTAACTTATGCTCTCTCGCATTTGCGCGCTAGCACGTCTCCGTATACGGCTCCGGGCGGGGGACAGCGAAGCTGCAATCGAGCAATTAGCTCTTCGGCTGGAAGCCAGCGGTCACTTTGAAGCTCCATACCCATTCCGCGCACAAAGTTAAACTCATAACTCGCGGAAAGCTTTCCAATACAGCCTAGAGCGACATTTGGAATTTCGAGATTGAACTCGAAACTGAGTGCAGCCGGCTCAAAAGACATCCCCTCGATTACACGGTCATCGAATCCCTCAACGTCAATCTTTACAAAGTCTGGCTGGCCGTATTTCGCGGCGAGATCGTCGAGCGTCACGACTCTCATCTCGATCGGCGGGAGCCAGGTATTCTTGCTGTGGGCTGGTGAATGTTGGGCGGCTTCGAACCATTCTTCGGATAGGGTCGTGATCGTCGGATTCTCTTTGCAAATATGCAGCTTCAAGCTGCCGGGAGCGTTTCCGACTGCGCAATTTTCGAGCTGAACATTGTAAGCCGCAGTGACTCGTCGCAACGCGTCACAGTTTAGTGGATTCGGTTCAACCGCTACCACGCGAGCGCCCATTTCCGCGAAGAGTTCCGAATATTCGCCCACATAAGCTCCAACGTCGAACACTAGCGAGCCCTGTTTGACAAATGGAGAAAAGAATCGATGCGTTCGATTACGGAACTCCCATTTCTCACGGTCGAAGAGCCGCTGATATCCGGATCGGACGGGCTCATAGAAGCTGCTGCCATACAACGCGTTCTTGGCATATTCTTCGACCTTGCGTTTTACTCGCTTTAACATGGTTACGACTATTTCCTCTTGGTTATTGTCATTGAGCTGGAATCGAGCCCGCGACCTGAACCTTTTTCGTCCCCGGCCTCTGCAGCAGCCACAAGACCGGCCAGAGCAGGAGAAGTCCGATCAGGAAAAAGACGACGCCGCCCTCACGATGCAACTTGCCAAAGAGGAATCCCGGGTTGACATAATTTGCCAGCAGAGTCAGCGTAACGATTCGAATCGCGTTCTTGACGATCATTACGGCTATTCCGGTCAGGATAAAGACCAGTTTGCGCCAGACACCATCCAAAACGAAGTGTCCCGCCAATACAGCCAGGATTAGCAGGGCAATACTCGAACGGATTCCGCTGCACTCGCGAGCGACCTCAATATTCACGGTGGTCAGGTGGAAGACGATCCCCTCGCGAAGCACGGGAACGCCGGTCAATTCAAAAAAGAGGGCCGAGAGATTGGCGGTGCCGTACTGCAGGAACGAAATGACCCGGTCGAGAAGGAATTGAGGCGGCGGAACAGCGAACAAGAGAAACAGTAAAGGAAACCTTGCCGCGAGCAACGGACTGCGACCCAGGAACAATGCGAAGCCGCCGACGATCAGGAACAGAAGAGCGAGCGTAAGCGCCGTGATGCGGTCGGTGGGATCCCAGCCTGAAGAGAAATACCGAACGAAGAACCAAAGAGCCAACGCGGCAATGCAAAAGAAAGTTCCGACGGTGGGGTCACTCCCCAGTGACGCGCGGACCTTCTTTCGATCCTGCACGAGCAACACCAGCGAGATTAGGGGGATGATCGGAAGGTGAGAGTAATTCTCATCGGTAATGGCAAGATGCCAGACCGAGGCCAGGGCCGGCCAGAAGAGGATTACGGCCACGCCGATCCAAGCTAGCAAAATATAGATTCGGCGAGCGAAATTAGGTTCTTCGGGGTTCACGATTCCTTTTGTTGCCTGCGGTTTTCTCGACCGCTGAATCCTAGCTCATCTGACAACCGCTCGGAAAGCGCGAAACGCCCTGATCGCCTCAAGTCCGGAGTCAAAAACCGCGTTTGTAGTACAGATATGGGATCAATGCAATCTCAGCCAACCCGGGAAGCGGATCGCGCCAACTGAACACCGCTTCGGTGACCGGGCCGCTGAGCGACCGAAGGTAGTCGCGGGTATCGAGCCGGCCCTTAAAAATATCGAGAATGCTCGATGGTGTGTCGGTTACCAAGCGAATCCACTTATGTCCCGGACGAGCCCGGCAAACTTCTACCGGTTTACCGATCTGATCTGCAAACAACATGGCTGGAAAATCAACTCCGGCCGCACGACCGAGAGAGTGGTAACCCCAGGTTCGCAAGTTCACGTCGTGTAGCTTGTATGTCGAGTCGCGCGGGTCCAGCTTGAATTCAACTTCCACCAGACCATAGTAGTCGATGGCCCGCAAGAACTTCTCGCTAGCTGCTTCCAGCTCCGGGAGGTCCAAAGTTTCGACAAAAGTGCTGGCACGGCCAAATTCGTGCGGGTGCTGGCGGCGCCTGCGAACGACCATGCTTCCCAACGCCTGGCGATTTTTCCAGAAGGCACAGTAAGCGAACTGCTGGGTACTGCTGCCGGGAATAAATTCCTGGATTAGCACTTCCCCTGGAGCGCCCTTCTCGGAAGCGAGAAGGAATAATTCCTTGAGTTGCTGACGGCTATTCGCGCGCCACGCTTTGGCTTTGGTTTTGTAAAAGAAATGTTCCTTGATTGCAGGCTTGACAGCGTAGGGAGGTTCGACGTCGATCTGATCGAGATCTTCGACGGATTGGGGGTTCCAGGTCTTTGGAGTCGGCAAGCCGAGCCGCGAAACCATCTCGTAGAGATTACGCTTGTCCCAGGCCCATTTGACGGAGGACCAGTCCGGCGTCGGAACGCGAAAGAACGCGGCGAGCTCCTTACGATAATGAGAGAAGGCCGCGACGGTTTCGTCCCGCGTCGGGTAGAGCACCCAGCCTTTCAAATTCAGACGGTGGCCAGTTTCGAGAACTGCTTCGACGACGCGCTCCTGGTCGCGCAGACCAGAATAGAAGCAGGAATGGCGCACGAACCGGGAATAAGAGGAAATAGAGCGCTCGTCGTCCACGATACAAATAGGAACCCCGTACGCGCCGAGGCTCCTGACGATGCCAAGGCCCTGGTAATCGCCACCAACGATTAACGCCCCTGCATTTTCCGTGGGCATGGCTTCAGCGCCCGGATGCGGAGCGGTTTCTACGAGTTCTTTGGCTGGATTCGACAAGTTGGATTCACACTATAAAGGTGCTAATTAATGGCCCCTTTTTCGTTCTAAGTACTGCGCAAGTGAGCGCGAAACAAAATGAGTTCCGGAAACGAACCGCATTAACGGGCCAAAACTCCACGCCGCGGGAGCTCCGACGAAATGCAGGCCAGATGCGGCCGATTCAAACCCTTGTTGCAGTACAGGATAGCCATTGACCTGCTTGATTTCTGCGCGGAGCCCATCCGAAAGGAACGGACTCTGAGAGACGTCAACGCGGTAGCCCGTGCCGAGAAAAACATGATCGGCGGACACCTCGTTGCCGTCGTCCAAGCGAAGACAAACGCGTTCGCCGGCAGGTCGTAGGGAACTCACCGAGCGACCAAACGAACATTGAATACCCTCGACGCCTTCAACCCGGCGCTTGAGCCAACCAGCACCGGCTGGACGAATGCAGCGCTTTGCGAGTGGTGTCTGAAGAAAACGCGGCAGCAGGCGGAACGCATTTGGTCGTGCGACAAGCTGGCTCAAGCCCGCAGGCCCGACGTCAGACGGTGCGTAAAGGAGCCGTCCCAAGAATCCCAGATTGGCGATGCGATGCCGCCACGCCAGCCAGTGTAGGCCGGGCTCGCGAACCAGCATGCGAACCGAAGCTCCCGCCTCTTGCAGCAAGGCGGCGGATTCGAGCGCGCTTTGGCCGCCTCCGACGACGATCACTTCTTTTCCACGAAATCCGCTGAAATCGGAGTGAGTAGACGTGTGTGAAACCAGTTCTTGCGGAGCGTCCCGAAAAGCTGGCGGCGTCCAAGCGAACTTGGCGATTCCGGTGGCGACAACCACTCGCGAGGCTTTGAAATGTTCGCCGGTCGAGAGATGCACGTGGAAGCCCTTGGAATTACGTTCGACGAGGCTGACCCTTCGTTGGTCCAGATTCGGAACCGTTTGTCGCTGAAACCATTGCCCGTAAGCGACAAAGTCTTCAATCGGCACGGGTTTAGAAATTTTTCGCGACACTGTCGATTCATAAGCTTCCAGCTTAAAAGCCCGATCCGGATCT
Source organism: uncultured Acidobacteriota bacterium (assembly GCA_963814635.1). Taxonomy (GTDB): domain Bacteria; phylum Acidobacteriota; class Terriglobia; order Acidiferrales; family UBA7541; genus Acidiferrum. The sequence continues at coordinate 186,119 of CAWFDP010000001.1, forward strand.
GAAATATGAGTGGCATCCCAGCCGGAGCGCAGGAACATGCCGCGCGGCATTTGCCGCTGCCAGAACTCCATGGCCTCGCCAAAAACCTGAAAATCCAGGCCTGAAATCTTTCGTAAATGCGCGGCCGCCGACAAACCGTACGGCCCGGCACCGATGATGGCTACCTCAAGCGTAGACATGGAACTCCAATGATCGAAGCGTCAGCATAATTCCTGAGCTCCGGCTAAGTGATAAACGATCTCGCTACCAACCTTACGAGCGAAGGCCAATCGCGCCCGATGCGACGCATGCCCCTCGATTGTCCAACCATGTGGAGAGTGTACCAATCGCATTTGGGAGCGGTCGCGCCACCACCGCGCAACATCCCTGGGCAGTGGAAGCCATATTTTATTTTCTCTCCGAAGCTGACTCAGGTGGGTAAGTAATTGGGAATATGTGTCGCGTGCCCTGTTATCAATTATGTAATCGGGGTGCACAATGAAGCTGGCCATACCATTGATTTTCGCAATTGATGCGATTTGGGTTTTCCAGAGGTCGATGGAGAAGTCCTCGAGGATGTTAAAGAGTGAGTAGTCCTGAGTGCAGGTGACCGGCAATTCCACCAGATTTCCGTTGAAGTACGGCATGACGCTGCAGCATCCGCCTCGCTGGGGATCAAGGTGCGCCACGTTTGGAACTGACATGTCGTATTCAAACGCAAGCGCATTCATCCAGGACTGATTGCGGTACAAGACGCCAGAACGGAATCCGAGGGCGCCAAATTGCTTTCCGTATGAATTAATCTTGGCCACGCGGCTAAGAAATTCATCACGGTTGTCGAAGAGATGCCCGTCATGGTTCAGGTCATGAACGTTGACTTCGAACCCACGGCTTGCGATGAGTTGCAGCCAATCGGATGGCACGTCGTAACGTTCTTCCGGAACAACCTGGAACGAGGACTTAATTCCAAAAGAATCGTTCAAGTCCATCAGCGTCTTACAAAAGTCTCTGCCTGCTGGTGCTTCCACGTCGTGGGTCATGATCGCGCAGGCTGGTAGTCCTTCCGGCCAGAACCAAATGAATGGGATCTCGTCGAGATTGGATTGATCGAGCGCGATTCGCAGAAACAGGCGTTGCAAACGATCCACGGTGGTATCGACCGGCCAGTGTGGGAAAGGAATCTGCTGCCAGCCGCGAAGGGAAATTCTCTGGAAGTGCTTGCGGACACTTACCGGCAGCAGCGGACGGACAAGATAGTAAGTATTTCGAATCGCTTTCTTTTTCCAACTGGCCGAGGCTTTACTCGCGCCATTCGAAGAAGCATATTGCTCAAAAAGCAGGTTCGAAATGACTTCCGATGGATCGAATGGCAAGCTGTTTCCGGTCGCAATTTCCGGATTCCAAGTCGAGGATGGTTTTGTGGGGGCGTCGGAAACCTCAGTTCCCTCGGCGGCATGACCAAACGCGATAATCTCAGGCTCGATGCGAAAGTAGCCGGCCCGGTCTCGGAGATCGCGGGTTCGAGGGAGAGTAACGAGCGACTCGGGGCAGCGGTAATAGTCGGTTGTGGGATGTGGGCTGTTCATTGCAGGAGTTGGCTGCTAGCCGACGTGCCGATAAAGAACGTTTCCGATGGACTGCAAAACAGGATCGGGGAGACGTGAACACGCGTTGTGAACGAGGCGCATTTTCCAGCCCGACCCGTCGGTGACCCAGGCTTTCGCCGGATAACGGTAATAGTGGATTTGCTGAAGCGGTGCGCCCCAGTGCCCCTTAAATTCGATAAGACCGGAGTTCGAAGTTTCCGAGCGGCCCAGATCAAAGGATTCCGCGCCCCAAGACTTGGCTTCCTGGATTGCCCGCCAAAACAGAAGAATCGTTCCCCCATACTTGTTGTACTGGCTGTCGGAACAACCGTATTTGTAGACCAGTGTTTTTTTGTTGCGGAGCGTCAGAATGGTCGCGATTGGCTGGGAATCCTTTGCAACCAGGTGGATTTGAAGATTATCTCCGAGTGTTCTGACAAGATTTCGGAACCACACCCGAGGCTGCGGAGGAAGCTGGTGACGCCGCCGCGTGACCAGCAAGAGCCGGTAGAAATTTTCGATCAACTCCTCGGAGCGTCCCACGCTGTATTGCAGGCCTTCTTTTTCGGCCTTGGTGAGCTTGCGTTGCACACAGCTTTTGTGAAAGGTCTTTAGTAAGACGTCCAACTCCGGCCGCAGGTCCACCATATGAAATGCAAAAGTCTCGGCTGGACCGAAGGCGGCGCTCCGTTCCGCTTCTCCCGAACTGGAGAGGGGGCGAATCTCGACGTATTTCCATTTCTGGAGCTTCATTTGTGCTATCGCAAAGTCCATGAGCGCCGAATAAGTCGCGTCACGATCGACCAGCGGCGCGCAGTGATCCGAAAACGGCAAGGAAACGATTCGATTGCCGGTCAGCCAGCTCGAAATTTTCGCAAACAGCAGCGCGTTTTGTAGCGGCTCGCTGGGCTCGCTGCTGGTGAATGCAATCGGTTCATACCCATAGGTGGATTGAAGCGCTTGCAGCCAGCCGCTGGTGTGGAAAATAGAGGACTGGGGATGAGTTTCGACGAACTCGGCCCAGCGGCTGTCCTTCAAAGGATCGATTTGATAGACGTTCATTGGCTCCATTAGATTTTCTAAATCAGTCCCCAATTACGACGGCTGCCACTTAGCGCCGAAGTGGTTCTGCCGGTTCCGCTAATTTCGGCGGCGCGTTGGAACCCAGCGATGCAACATCGGACGTCCCCGAGTATCCTAAAGGATTTTCGCCGATACTTTTGAAAAGCTTGAGTGCGTTAGTCTTGGCTTGAGGCATCGCTGCTTCCAGGCTACTGCGAATCGCCTGCCGATTGCCGTAGTTAAGGCGCACCTGAGCGAGGATTTCTTGCGCGGTGCTATAACGCGGGTCCGCGACCAGTGTTTCCGCTCCGATCGTGCGCATTACGCCGATAAATTTGTCGCTATAGGCAATCGGAACGGACGGAACACATTGGGAAAGCGCGGCGATGCAGGCGTGCATGCGCGCACCGACGAAGAAATCGCATTGGCCGATGACATATTTGATTTCGCGTTCGTCCAGGCCTTGTCGTACGACTTGCAAACGATCCCCATACTCGGCACCGAGTTCGTTATACAGACCCTCGCAGACGGCTACGTCGCTTTCGAAATTGGAATTTCCAAATACGTGCGGAATCAAAAGCAAAGTCACATTAGGATCTTGAAGGAAGAAACGGATGAGGCTGCGTGTGAATTCCGGATAGGAGAACTTGAGTCCGAACGCATTGTTCTGGTTGTAGCCCCCTTTGAACAGCAAGCCACTCACATTGATGCCGACGACAGGCCCCTGCTGTTTGAAAGTTGAAAGACGGGAGAGCAGTGGGCAATCGGCAGGGCGAATGGGGTCAACCACGAATCCGACATCATGGCTGAACCGGACCTTGCCACGCCCAACCGCAGTTCCGAGCAACTTCTCAACATCCGCTACACCCTTCAAGTCTCGCGAATATGCTCGATCCGAGCTTTGAATGATGAAACGGGCTACTGATTTGGCGATGGATGATGTGAAAGGTCCGTAGGTCTGCGGCAAGAGGATCAGTCGTTTATTCAACAATATGATCAAAATCTGAGGCAGGGAAACGTAAAAGAATCGCTCCAGGCCATAAATGTCGCTGAAGCTATCGCCGCCCGAGATTGCGGTGATTACGTCCATCTCACGGAGGTGCTTCAATATAGGATTTCTAGACAGGAATCTTTCCCTGAGTCCTCGAAACGGAATGCATTTTGCGACCAGGCCCCGAAGTATTAAATATGCGATATGGTTGTGTTGCCAAAACTTCTTTGAAAAGCGAATGTTCCACAGCGGAACTTCAATGGTTCGTTCGCCAAACTTGAGCTTCCAGCTATTTGGCTCGCGGCCATAATCCAGTATGGAGATTTCCGCTTGTGGATAGGCCTGAAGCAGGCACTGCGCCGTGCCGACAGTAAGCACATTTACGCCAAAATTGTTGGTTCCGAGAGCAGAACCCAAAAGGCAAAATTTGCTGTAGGTGCTCATAGCGATTCGAATTCCGCTTTCTCGGGTATCGAGCCGTCTGCCAGCCTGCTGTCCTCTCCGGATTTCAGAGACTTCGATTCCTCCACGGAGTCACCTAGAACAAACTTCCAGGTTGTGGGGTTATGTGCCCATTTGCGCAGTTCGCCATCGGTCAGATAGAGGAGACTGCCTGCAACAACCGCAGAGAGCGCGACACAGATTGCGAGACTGAGTATTGGCGGATAGTTTTGATCTAAATGGCGCGCAGTAATAAGGAAATTCAATCCACCAACACCGGTCGCAGCGACAAATGCCGGCATGATGGCGGAAAGGAATTGGCGAATTGTAATTTGCGAGACTCGAAACAAGAGCACTAGATGCAAGGGCGCATCGATGAGCAAAGAAACCAGCAAACGGGCGAGGGCAATTCCCAAAATCTGCTTCGAAATCGGGGCATTGCGAAGCAGCATTGCCACGCTGACCAATGCGATCGTAACCAGAATCGCATCGATCCAACACAAGAAAGCCAAAAGGTGCGGTTTCGAGCGAGCCTGCAGCAAAGGTCCGGTGAACTGAATAAACGAAGAGACAATTCCACCTAGCGCCAGTAAGGCCAGGACGGGAACGGCCGGCATCCATTTCGTTCCCACAACACTGATGATGATTCTGCTTGATCCTGCAATTCCGGCCAAAATCGGCAGCGTCAATATTGTGCTCATTCGTATGCAAAACTGAACACTCTTGCGCAATTCTTCAGGTTTGTCCTGCAGCCGGGAAAACTGAGGAAAGGAGGCAACTTGCAGCGAACTTGTCAGTACCTGAAGCACCAGGGAAACCAGACGCTGGGCGAATCGGTACAGTCCAACTGCGACCGGTCCGAAGAAAATGCCCATGAAAAATGCTTCCGACTGGACGTTGGCGAATACACCGATTTTCGCAGCGAAATTAGCGAGCGAAAAACTTAGCAGATCTTTGATGCACTGAAGGGAAAACCGGAACCGCGGTCGCCAGTGACTCAGTCCCCACAGAAGGGTGAGCGCACAAACATCCTGGGTAATGCGCTGTCCAACCAGCGAATAGGGGCCGAAGCCCTTTAGTGCCATCCCCACACCCACCAAACCGCCCACAAGGAACGAAATATTGGAGCGAATCGAGAGACTCTTGAAGTCCATATTCCGTTGAAAAAGTGCTTTCTGAACAACGGTGAGAGCCTCGAGAGGGATGGTGATGGAGAGTAGGGAAATGATCGTGGCAAGTTTCGGCAGGTGATTTGCCGCACTCCACCACGGACTAAAGCCCAGGCTCAGGCCAACAAGGATGGTGCTGATAGCCAGCACCATCCAAAAAACGGAATCGAGATGTTCAGGATCGAGATCCTTCCTTTGAATCAGAGCTGCCACCAGCCCTTGATCCAGGAACATCTGCAGAAAGAGGATATAAACGAGCGCGATTGCGACGATGCCAAAATCGCCAGGTCCAATGATTGCCGCGAGGACGAATGACAGAAGCGCGGACAGCCCCTGTTCTCCCCAGTTCATCAAATAGGCCCATTTGATGGCCTTACCGAAATTGCGATTTTCAGACATGAAAAGTGTCGAGCGGTCCTCTCTAGGTACGACTGATTTTCGCTACGGCAAGCAATTCCGTCCCGAGCAGTCCGTCGGCAAGTCCGAGCGTGAGTTTGCGCGGAAGTTCCATGCGCTCGCTCGAGGTGGTACGAAGGGTTGCTACTCGAAGTCCCGCTTCCCGTAGCCAACGACGAAGTCTGGCCGGGCCGGTTTTTTGCACGCCGGTTTTGTCAAAGTCACCAAGATTTCGATGCCCATTGCCCTGGCGCCAGCGCAACATTCGAGCGGAGAATTTCTCGGTATTCGGCACTCGAACGATCACGCTTCCATCCTTTGCCATAAGATTCGACAGAACCTTCAGAAACGCTGCCGGATCGGGAACCAGGTGCAATATATTTGAGGCGACCACACAGTCGAACCGGGTATCACCAAGGGACGAGACAAGATGCGAGAAGTCGGTCCCGATCACCTGTACTCCGCGGGACTTTGTGCACTCCCCGATCACATCGTCTAGTGGAAGCGAACTGACCCGCTTTCCGCCGTTCACCAGAACCGACTCTAATTCTCCCGATCCGCTCCCAATTGAAAGAATACGTGTTGCCGAGCTGGGCACAAGGTCCAGCAGCGCTTTTGAGGCAGGTTCGTAATAGCTCTTTGACCACATGGCTTGTGGCAGCTTGGTGCTGAGCGGATAGCCAAATCCAACCTCTTGGCGGATCGTTTCCGGATGCAGCAACTTCCGGACTTGCACCGTCATCAACTCCTCGGGAAGCCCCATTTTGCCGATATATTTGTTGGGTAGATGTGGGATCACGAAGTCGTTCAGCGTAGAGATGCAGATCATCTTTCGAAACCCGCACTGGGTGTAGGGATCGGTTGCCGCGGAACAAAGCAAGTCATACCGACTCGAATGAGGCTCCACTAGAAAACCGCCCGACTGAATCGCCTTTTTTAGCTGGTTAGCCGTCAGTACAAAGCACGCCGCGTGCTCGTTCGTAAAGTAGGCGAAGGTTTCTCCGCCACACTGGCGTACCGAGCCAGGATCCCAATGAAAGTGGCTATGGACAGTGGAAAAGTATCGCTTTCCTTGCTCGTCCTTTTCATAGCGCAGAAAGCCAGCGATCTCGCTCTCAGGCAGCAGCGAAGTGGCGTGCAAGAAGGCGTCGATATTCTCTTTGTGAAGCGGCGTGTCATCTTCCGAGTAGATGAACAGGTCGAATTCGTTCTGGCGCTCTGCGAACAGCTTTTTGTGGGCGAAGGGCAATGACCATGGGTCCTTGCCCGGCAGTCCGACGATTACTTCAACGTCAGGGCCGAGGTCTTTAGGAAGATTGGTTAGAACGGCGACGTGCACCTCGTAAGGAATGGCGCGGTAGGCCGTAAGCAACTGTTGCAGGTAGCCATCGTTCTTGCTGCCATAGTTCGCAATTGCCACCAAGACCTTCATTCCCGGTTTCCTCTTTGCTCCCATCATACGGTTCGATACAGAATAGGATACGCTACGGTGGGCAGCGGGTGACTTGCCCGAAAACTGTACCCTCGGGCAGTAGCATTCACCATGCCACACTGGCTTAAACTTGGGTGGTAGAGCGTAGAGCGGTTTTCAGCCCGTAACTCTCCGAGATAGACCGACCGCACCCGTCGGAACAGGGCACATCGGTTAAGATGTGACGGCCTCGAATGAAAAGGAAGACCATGATGCAATTAAAGTTAAAGCCGATTTCAGCCATTTCCACATTCCTAGCGGTGCTTTCCTTTGCCGTTCCAGGCACCAGCCGCGCCGCGTGCCATGTCATCACACATACCGGCGGAGGAACCAACAGCGGCGCGGATTGGAATAATCCCTGCAACGGTTTCACCGGGAATTGCGCTGGCAGCGCGATGAAGCGCGGCGATGTCTATTATGTCGCGGGAGGAGCCGGTGGTTCGTATACGAACTCAGCTAATGCGCCCGTTCTAAGAGTAACTACCGCCGTTTCTGGAACGACTCCGATCACAATCAAAGCCGCAACCATTGCCGACCACTGCACCTCGACTGGATTCGTTCAGAGCGTCCATGCGGTGGACGGAGGCGCAGGACAGGCTGACTTCGTAACGGCTGGAAACGGTGTCTTCGAAGCGGCCACAAGCTATGTGGTGTTCGACGGGAATTTCAGCGCATCGGATACCAGCAGCGCTTGGGGCAATCCAGGTCACGCTTGCGCTGGAACTCAATGCGGCATCCTGTCCAACCAGCGCGTTATCAGTCCGGTCTCGGCTTCAAGTTTGTCCACGTACGGCGTATATATCGATGCGAATGTTACAAACGTGACGGTGCGCTCTATCGAGTTTGCCGGAGCTTGGTCTGCCGCAGGAAACTTGGGTATCGGAACAGATTTTATTCGCACGCCCAGCGGCGGTAGCGGCATGCTCTTTACGCACAACTACTTGCACGATTCCAGCCAGGCGTATTTTCAGATCTATGGCTCTAACGGTACGGTGATCAGCTATAACTACATGTATAAGAACTATAGCCATGTGACCTCGCCAGCGGTCCACGGCAGCTGCGTTGAGATGAGCGGGAATACCAACCTGAGTTTTGCATTTAACGCCGTCCAGGACTCTCAAGGTACCGCGTGCATCAGCGAACTCAGCAGCGGTCTTACTTCTTCCAGCGGCGTAATGGTCTTCGGAAACGTCTTTTGGATGACCCCTGGGAACCCGAACGGTCTGGTAGGTGGCTATGACAACGGAATCGTGTCATGCACCAACGGCCAAGTTTGTACGGGCTGGAAGGTCTACAACAATACGATCGTGAATGAAAGTATAAGCACAAACAACTCTCTAAACGGTGGCAATCCGGTAGGCGCAGGGAGCTCCATCGCCGTGTATAACAATCTTTTCTACAACTCCGCTGGAGCCAACAACCAGTGCGCGCATTGGACCGGTTCTTGCGTATACGACTACAACTCTTATTCCGGAACGACGCAGAACACGCCCGGCGCACATGACGTAACGACGACTGCAAATCCTTTCGTTAACCTGGCGGTTGGCAACTTCCATCTAACTACCGATCAGAGCGCCTGGTATTCACTTAGTTCGCCCTTCAACATGGACATGGACGGTGTGGGCCGCAATTCTAGCCGTGGCGCCTTCCAATACGTTTCGGGGACTTCCGCCACCACTGCTCCGCCGAGCTCGCTAACAGCAACGGTGCAGTAGAGGACTCCGATTCCTAGTGGCTCGGCCGTTCTTTGCGAGTCATGATTTTGCGAATCTTCCAGGTCGAAATTGCAAAACCCAGCGCCACGGCCACTAGAACGAAAATGAGAGCGTACAGCCGAGCGTATCCACCTACTTTTTCCGGGTCAATTTCCTGGTAATAGAAAGTTGTAAGCCGGATTCCGAGCCGGCTCCGTGCGATCACCAGGTCGCGGAAATCGGAGATTCCTCGAAGCAGGTCGCTTCGAAGATTAGATCTCGAAACACTCACTTGTCCCAGGTCCTGTGGAATATCGTAGTTGATCGTCAGCAGACGAGTCCCGCCAGCCGGGACTACTAAATGAATTGTTAAGAAGTCGCCCTGCCTCTCGTAAGCGACCGGCTGTCCATCAACGATCACGGCCCGGACGGCCGGATGGAACGACTCTTGTTTCACCACATTGAAAACGCGATCTTGGGAATCGGGATTCGAAATCGCGAGTTCATTTGACAAGGCACGCAGGTCAAATTGCCCGTCGTCACGCCGCTTGATCAAATAATTGCGTCGAACGACCTCACCGAGGCTGGTCCAGGTGACACTAGGATTTAGCTCATTGATTTGATCTGCCAGCGGATCAAACGCGCCAATACCGGACGCAAAAAAATCCTGATGAGCGTAAAGAAGAATGGGATTGCCAAGAAACGATTGAATCGCCAAAAATGTGCTGGTCAATCCTCCGTCTGCGGCATATCTCCGAATGCTGGGAAAATTCTCGTATTCCAGCGTCACATTATTGAAACGAAAGAGAGGATCAGCAGGGGGAGTCACTCCCTGCGGCACCGCTTCAGAATTGGTCGTCGCGAGAAAACCGTGTTCCTTCAAGAGTCCCAAGACTGGTTCGGGGCCGATGACGTGGGGAAATATCCATACTCGATCGTAGGGGATTTTCGTCAGGCGCGAGAACTCATTCATGCGTGCCAGCGCCTGTCGAATCCTGAATGTGTCCTTTTGCCGGGTCTGCTCGGAGTAATCGTAATTGGGGCCAGACAAAGCAAATTCAGTGTGACTGTGATCGTCGCCATGGGGGCAGATCGAAAACTGTTTGGGGTGGTTGAGGATCAGCGACACCACATCGGTCCGGCTGCGGTCGAAATTCCAGGGGATGAACGCTACCGTAGTATGGAAATGGTGTTTCTCCATCTCGACCTGCAAACTCGCGTAGCTCATCCGCCCATAAGGCTCGATAAGCCACGGATCATCGACAGTGAAGTTCGCGTATTTCCCCGAAAAATGCCAAGCGGTGTCCCCAGCAGCGGCCCGGGTGAACATCAGATATGGCGCTGCCCACTGCGAAAACACCGCCGGAAGATAAGAGATCGACTTGGACTGAGGAAGCGTGGCCCGTGGCGTTTGCGCAAGGAAAAACACAGTAATTTTATCGGATACATCCTCAACAAAGATCGGAAAGTGATTCGGACCGTCAACGATTTCCGTGACTGGTCGAAGAGTCGAGCTGCTCTTGGCTTTTAAGCATGTACGATCGCTTGAGAATAGCGGCAGATCTTGGTCGCTGAGCTCCGCGCTGACGCGCTCGACGTTATCAACGTGAAGGACGGCGCCCTGGGAAAGACTCGGACACGTGTAGGCACTCTCGACTCGCCCGCCAGACCATTCCCGCAGTGTGTCGGCGTTGCTGTTGGGAGCCAGCCCGGCAATGAGGACCGAAACTGGTTTAGCATTCGGTCGGGAAAGCCATAGCAGCAGGTCACGACGATGAATTAGCGAAATTGCGTCCGGGGAGAGCACAACTCCCGCAACCTGCGGCTGGGCAAGAGTCCGAGGGATGTCCTTAGCGCCGTTGGCCAGATTCAATTCGACTAGCTCAAGACCATAAAACCGAGTTGCATTCTGAACCTGTTGCCTCAATTCATCAGAATTCCCGTTCTTGGTAATCAGGACGATTTGGCTTGCGCTAACATCAGGCACCCAAAAAAATGCGATTAGGATAAGCGCAAAAACAATGTTTCTGAAGTTTGGTTGCATTAACTCCTTGGCCCCACCTATTTTGTGAACCTAGCCGAACCATAGTTCCACAGCAGTGCAAAGCGAATCGCAACGAACGGGTTACGATCGATTGGACACCAGAGATCGCGCCGGGTACAGGCTCGGCGTCGCGGGTGCGACTGCTTCAGAAGTGGCTTCGGTCTTCGGCAAGACTCGCGGGTACGCGAGCGATACCGCAATCGTCATCCAGAGCATAAAACCGTTTTGTCCCCAGCCGTAGATCGCCACACTGAGCATAAGAAAATAGTACTGAAGCATATTCACGACGAGAATCCACTGTAAATATCGATCCTGCTTTGGAAGTAACGGCAAACTGCGGACCCCTCGAACGGCGGCGCTTGCGAGAAGCAGAAAGAATATCCCCAGCCCCACAAAGCCGGTTTCGACCATGGCTTCAATCCATGCACTGTCGCAACTCTCGAAAAGGTGGCCTTCCTTTCCCATGAATGGCCCTTCAAGGTGGAGATAGTAAAAAGACTCCATCCCATATCCCCAGAGTTCCGTCGCCGTACTTTTGGAAATCGCTTTAACCGAGACATCCCGCAGCGAATAGCGATACTGATACGAGCTGGCCATCGGATTATCAGGGGAGACGGTTTCGTCATAGAAGCCCGCAATGGTGTCGTAAACGCCTGGCCTCACAACCATCACCAGAACACACAACACGATGACCGCAAACATGTATTTCTGGATAGGCCTCAGGGTATAAAAGAAGACCAATACAAAGCCGATCATCGCCGCGATCCATGGGCCTCGACTGCTCGTTTTATACAAGCACAGGAACATCAAGAACACCGAGAGCCAGAGCAATACACGCTTGAATTTGGAATTGGCGGTGGCGATCAAATAAAAAGTCAGCGGAAGGATCATCGCCAGAGCGCCGCCGTACAGAATCGAGTGTTGGAACGTAGACTGAGTCCGGATTCCTCGAGCCTGATCTAATCCGAGATCGAAGCGCAGTCCTAAAGCCGGAAACCACGAAGTGATACTCCACCCGGTATACGATTCGATGGCACCGGGAACGGTGGTTATCGCCATTGCGGCAACCATTGCCGTTACTATCTTTCGAACCGTTTCGGTGTTCGAGATCACCTTGAAAAAAATGAAATAGACGGCGTAATACTCCAATACCACGCTGAACAGCTTTTTGAAACTCATTAAGGGAACAATCGAATTTGCCGTCGACAGCAAGGACCAACCGAGCTGCAGAAAAATAAGGATCAGCAGGGGAGTCGAACTCGAGGAGGCAGTACCTTCGGGTTTTCGCCTAAACAGGAAAAAGCAAATGAGCAAGACTATGACCGCTAACCGCTGTGCGGACAAGCCAAAAACGCCGGGGATAGGAATCATGCAATTTTCAGGCAGCAAGACCGTGAAAAATGCAAAAGCGGGAAGCGCGTTTTCGACGCCCTTTTGCGACGATTTGTAAAGAAGCGTCGCAACGAGCAGCAGGTCGATGAGGATGACAAGGATCATTGTTTATGGCGAATACGTTAGCTATTGCTACGAGATTGCGGCAGAACCGACCGCGGCTGTGTTCGTCGCTAAAGGTTGTTGAAGTCCCAAGGACCAGCGCAGGATAGCCAGCCACTTGCTCATCGAGGATCTTAATTCCTGCCGTCTCTCCGCTCCGAACGGCAAAATCAGGAGAGCCGCGATCATGGTCATTCGAATGACGGCAATGGGTATTCGCGAAACGCGAAAACTGCGCGCATAGAGTGAGCCGCGCATTTTGTTGAAATAAATCAATCTGGATTCCTGTTGCATGATGTGCGCGAAATTGCTCGGTCTCTTATTCGTGCTTTGTCCGTTGTAATGGATAACGCTCACCGAGGGAACGTAGTACGCGTTCCATCCGGTTCGATGCGCTTTCTGGCAAATGTCCACATCCTCAGAATACATGAAGTAGTCCGGGCTAAATCCGCCTATTTGCTCGAATACCGACCGCCGAATCATGAGACAAGCGCCGGAAATCATGTCCACGCGCGTTGGCGAATTGCTTCCGCTGAAGAGCGCCGCCGTTCCCCACAAGCGTGATTTCGGAAACCATCGATGAAGTACATCGGCATCGAGGGTTTGGTTTAAAAGAGTCGGGAAAGCCTGAACGGCCGTGGTCTGCACAGACCCGTCCGAATTGAGAATGCGGCAGCCGACGATTCCAGCATCCTGGTGGGCTTCCAGGCAATCCTTCATGACCTCTAGAGCGTTAGCCGCGAGTTTTGTATCAGGGTTCAGGAACAGCAGATTGCGTCCGGTCGCAGATGCGGCCGCAGCATTATTGCCTCGAGAAAAGCCGAGATTGTCCGGGCTCTGAAGGTACTTAACCTTAGCGAACTCACGCTGCACCATTTCCGCGGAGCCATCAAAAGAGGCGTTATCAATGACAATAGTTTCGTAACTGAAATGCGGCGGGTTTTCCTCGATGCTCTTTAGGCAATCGCGCAGGAAATCTCGCGAATTCCAATTAATGATGATTATCGATAGTTCCACAGTGTTTGCCGCGGTCGAACGTTCTTATGCCAGTGCCGCGACCGGACTGGCGATGAATCGCTGATGCCACAACTCAAACGCAATGAGTAGATAGATGTGGCGCAGATAGTTCTGGCGGCCAGCTTCGTGGTCCTCGATTAACTTGCGCAGGTAACTCTTTTCAAAGAATTGGCTCACGCCGGATGAGTCACTGAGAAGACATTCATTGACATAGTGCTTCATGCTTCCGCGGAGCCATTGATCGATGGGATTTTCGAAGCCTTTCTTTTTTCTATGCACTACCGATCGCGGCAGCCATTTTTCGATTGCTTTCTTGTGTAAATACTTGCCCTGGAAACCACGCAATTTCATGCTCGGCGGCAAAGTTTCGATGAACTCAACGAGCCGATAGTCAAGGAAGGGAACGCGCGCTTCGAGCGAGTTCGCCATGGACGTTTTGTCGCCGACCATCAAAAGATCGTCAGGGAGACTTGCCCGGGTGTCGATGTACAGCATCTGGGTCAGAGGATCAAGGTCTTGGACGTCCGAGTACAGTCTGCTGAGCGCTTGCCTGGATTCTTCACCGTCCGCTGAAATACGCTCTTTGACCCATGGCTTGAATAGCTGAGTCTTCATCTCCGCATTGAAGAACGAATATATTTTTATGAAACGGGTCAGCACATCGGTTTCTTGCAGGGAAACTACACCTCGCCGCAGGCGCTCATTGGTGGCATAGCGGTTTACTCCCGCGAACAATCCTTTGGTGATCAGCGAAGGTAATTTGCTATAAAGCGTCGAAAGTTTGACGCCCATATAGCGGTGATATCCCGCCCATGGTTCGTCGGCACCTTGGCCCGAGAGCACCACTTTTACTTTTCGACTGGCAATAAGGCTCACGAAATAAAAGGCGACCGACGTTTCATTCCCGACCGGTTCCTCCAAGTCCCACATGTATCGTTCAAAATAGCCGGTATAGTCTTCAGGGCGGACCATCATCTCGTCGTGGTCCGCTCCGAATTGCTGAGCCAAGTCGCGGGCGTCGGCAGTCTCGTTTTGTTGTTCACCCTGCTCAAAGCCGATGGTGAAGGTTCTGATAGGCTTGTCTGACAACCGGCTCATGAGTGCGAGCAGTGCTCCAGAATCAATGCCAGAACTCAGAAAGAGCCCGACGGGAACATCGCTGCGCATTTGCAGGCGTACGGCATCCTCGACCAGCGAGCGATACTCCTCAACCAACTCGCCTTCGTTGATGCGCGTGCGCAGTTTGGGAGTCCACATCCAATAGCGTTGAATCTGGACAGCCGAACTGCTGACCGTCATATAGTGGCCGGGCGGAAGTTTATAAATCCCCTCAAACATGGTGTCCGGCGATGGCACATAGCGAAGGGCAAAAAACTTCGCGAGTGAGCGCAGATCCACCTCGCGCGGACATTCTGAATCTGTCAAGAGACATTTGATTTCTGAGCCGAAGAGGAAACGGTCCCCCAGCATCGTGTAGTAGAGCGGTTTCACTCCAAGATGATCGCGCGCTAAAAACAGCTGTCGCTTTGGGATGTCCCACAGCGCAAACGCGAAGATTCCGTTGAATTTACTAACGCAATCATGACCCCACTGTTCGTAGGCGTGCAGGATTACTTCGGTGTCGGATTGGGTTTTGAACCGGTGCCCGCTCTGTTTCAGTTCATCCCGAAGCTCAACGTAGTTGTATATTTCTCCGTTAAAAATAATCTGTAGAGAGTCATCCTCGTTGCTCATTGGCTGCGCGCCGCCGCCCAAATCAATAATGCTCAGGCGCCGATGTCCCAGGCCAATTTCCCCTTTGATGTACGATCCAAATCCATCGGGGCCGCGATGGGAAATGACCGACATCATCCTTTCGAGCGCCTCGCGCCCTACCGGCCGCTGATCGCGATGATAGATTCCACAGATCCCGCACATCGAATCAGGCTCCTTAGAAAGACCTCTTAATCATTTGACGGAAGACGTAAGCGCCCTGTAAGTCTGGAGTTAAGCATCATACGGTAGCAGCGCGCTTCTTCCGCACTGACTGCGCGACCTTGACCGGACAACCAGCAACGGGCGTACCCTTTCATCATCTCCAGGCCGGCCCAAAAAAACGGTTTGTCAACAAAAACAGATCGCAGGCACTTGAGCAGGAAGAAAAACTTTCCGCCGCCAAGCAAATAGTAGATGCTTCCGTTGGTGTTTATGGTCCGGAGCAGACCTATCGCTGAACCTTCAACCCGCAAATGTCGAAATGGGATGTCTTCAAAATGGCGGGTTTCCCAGCCGTTCATCTGTGCCCGGATTTCATCGAGCGTGTCCCATCCTGCAGTGGCCGCGAATCCCCCAATTTGCTGGTAACAATCACGCCTGATAACTTTCGAAGCGCCTGCCGCGTGGTAGTAGGGCATCGGGATCATGTGCGGCCCATCCTCGGATTCCTCGTAATAAACGCCGGAAGCAATTCCGAGGCGATTGTTGTTTTCAAATCGTGTTAATAATTGTTCGAAATAGTCTTCAGGTAATTCCAGATCCGTATCCAGTTTCACGACGATCTCAAAATCCAGGTCTTTGAGGAGATCGAAGCCCTTGTTGAAAGCGTGAACGACCGCAGGGCGAGGATTCCGAGCAGGGCTAGCTGATCTACGAACAAGAGTGATCCAATCATATTTTCTTGCGAATGCTTCAATGATTTCGGGCGTTCGATCTTGCGAGCCGTCGTCCACCAGCACCCAGCGCAGCGGACGCACCCTTTGGTTAACCATTGAATACAACACTCTTTCGATGAACTGTTCTTCATCGCGTGCAGGCGAGATGACCACGTATCGCGGCAAAACCCTCCTGGGCTCGGGTGACTTTTCCGGTGGTGCGCTTACCAGAGTTGTTCGCTTGTGCATCATTTTTCCCTGAAAGGCGAAACTCAGGTATCCTCCTTCGCTGAGGCAGGGTTTCAGCGGTGTATTGGGGCGATCTTGAAGATCTTCGACTGATCCATCTCTCCGTTCCAGAGTCGGAGCCCATCAGGTACAACGTATCGATTCTAGTTCCTACGAGTGCCCTGTCTCCTGAAATTTCGAAGGATGGGACGAACTAAACAAGGCCGTAAGCCGGGCATTCAGCATTCGCCGGTAGTGCTTTGCCTCTGCTTCGGTGACCAACCTCGGCGTGTGTACCAGCCAATGCCGCAAAAAGCCCACGAGTGTCGATAGGCTCACAATCACATATGGACGCAGCGTCAGCTGTCGAAGGCACTTAAAAAGAAGGAAGAAAAAGCTCCCGCCCACCAGATAATAGGTTTCGCCGTTCTTTCGAAAGGTGTTCAGCCGCCCAAGGCTTTCGCCCTCGTGCCGTAAGTGCCAGAACGTCAGCTCTGGAATATGACGCGTCTTCCAGCCCCTCATCTGCGCCCTGATTTCGTCGATGGTGTCCCAGCCGAAGGTTGGCGAGTAACCTCCGAAGTCGCTGTAGCATTCTTTGCGCATACACTTGGACGCGCCCGCTGAGTGGTACCAGGGCATGTGAACTGGCATCCAGCGTTTGCCATCATCCTCCAAGTAAATTCCAGATGCGATGCCTAGCTTCGCATCTCGCTGAAACTCGTTCAGAAGATTCTCAAAATAATCTTCCGGAAGTCTCAAATCTGCATCCAGTTTTACAATAAATTCGAACTCTACATCTTTCAGTTCGGAGAGCCCTGCATTAAATGCATAGACGCCCGCCGGTCCGGGATTTCGATCTTCCCGGCGCGGCAGCGTGACGATACGAATCCAATCGTACCTTTGGCTGAAGTTCTTCAGTATCTCTGGCGTTCGGTCCTTTGATCCATCATCCACAATTATCCAGCGCTGCGGGCGAATGGTCTGAGCAATTACCGACGCTGCGGTAATTTCTAGGAAGTCTTGCTCATCCCGGGCGGGAGAGATGACCACGTAACGCTTTCTCTGCATCAGTCTGCTTTCAAGCCTCTCGGTAGGCCAGAGTCGATCTGAACTTCACGCCATCACCGGTGTTTCATTAAGTTTCTCGATGCTCAACTTGACTGGCTTGTTGCATCTGGGTCATGTGGTGATGCATTGTCTTGTAAAGCCGTTGCGGCCAGTGCAGCCAGTCGTAGCCACCTTCGAGTTTGGCTCTGAAAAAGCTGGGATCATCCCAGGAATTCGCCGGCAACCTCGGGAGGAAGAGCGGGTCGCTGTGGGTCGATGCTCGTCCCAGAATCGTGGTAACACCGTTTTCATACCCCTGGTTTTGCAATGCATCGCGAAGGTAACGCACAAAATTCTGGTCTTCTTCAGGGAACGCATAGGGATAAGCGAACGAAGTGACCCGCTCGCCAAGCCGGCTCTCCATTGTTTCTTTTGAGCAACCCAATTCGTATTCTATCTGCTCAGGCGAAAGGGAGCGCATGTCGGGATGGGTGACGGTGTGCGAGCCAAATTGAATTCCCGCTGTACGCATCTCACGAACTTCATTCCAGCTCAAATATTCCACGCCTTCGTATACTTCCGCGGAGTTCTTGATACGACTGGTGGCCAGATAAATGGTGGCGGTGAACCCGAATTTCCTCAGTATCGAGAATGCGTCGGTGTAAAAATCTCGATATCCGTCATCGAAGGTGATGGACACGATTTTCTGACCAGCCTGTTTCCGGAGCGCCTCGCCAGAGCAATCCCCGGGATCGACCGTCCGGTAGCCTGCATCACGCAGGGCGCGCATCTGTTGTTCGAAAAGCTTCGGCGAAGTGTTGATCTGATAGTAGGGATGCGATTTTCCAAAAAGATTATTCGAAACGCTGTGATACATCAGAATCGGCACCTTGGGTTCGGTGCCGACGTTCATCAAGCGCGTCAGCGGCCAGAAAAAGAAGACACTAGCCAAGCGATCGGGGCGAATCATGATGCTCATTTCCTCTATTTAGTCTTTTCGTTTCAGGAATGAACCGGGGAATTGCTCTCGGAAGCGCTGTTCTCAACAACTGGCGGGAAACTCTCGGGCGGCGTTACGGCCGCCGCTTCGCGGCCGGCCAAACGGTCAACCAATGCCAGATATTCAACCTTCTTCGCCGTCCAACTACTCTCTTTCGCGTGCTTCGCAGCGTTTCGAACCAGTTCCTGCCTGCGATTGGAATCGGCGCTCAGCCGCAGCATCGCTGCGGCCAGGGCAGGTTCATTTTCCGACGCAAAGAATTCGACTCGCGAATCATTGTGATAAAACTCATCAATCTTGGTTCGCGAAACGATTACCGGTACTCCGACCGACATGAACTCCATGATCTTGGTGCTGGCCGCTTCGGTGCCAAAAGCAGAAGACGCTCTTTTGGGAACGACCGCCAGATCGGCGTTGCACATGACCTGCACTACCTCATCTAGAGGGGTCCATTCGTGAAAAATCACGCGGTTCTGAAGATGAAGGGAATTGACCAATGTAATTAAATCCGGTTTTGCGGCGCCCTCTCCGTAAATATGAAACTCCGCATTGGGAATCTCATCCTTAATCCGGGCGAAGGCGCGAATCGCAACGTCTAAACCCTGGTGCCAGTTCAATGAGCCCGGGTACAGGATTTGAAACTTTCCGTCATTGCGCGTCCGTGCTCTCGGATAAAATCGATCGGCGTCGGGGTAATTACAAAAAGCGCTGCACTTTTCCGGCGTAACCGAACGTTTCAACAATCGCTCTTTCCACAAATCGTTGGCAATGATCACGTGGCTAGAAAATTTTGCGGAAACCTGTTCTACGAAAACAAGAGCGCGGAACATCAGCGATTGCTGTGACACCTTGAATTTGCTGGCATAAAACTCCGGCAGGATGTCGTGAATGTCCAGAATGACCGGTACCCCGGTCAGCCGGAGACTGGCCGCTGAAAAAACCAGAAAGTCCGGAACCGAATGCACGTGCGCAATGTCATATCGCTTCTGCCAATGCAGCTTGCTGATCGCGAAAAATGAATGAATGAAGAAACGCAGCGTCCTCCAGAGGTAGGAAAGCGGGCCGCGTTCGTTCACCGTGCGTTCCTGAATCCGATAGACTCTGGCACCGCCAACTACTTCAAACCGCGACTGCTCCGGGCGCCGCAGGGCAATTACATCCACCTCGTCGCCGCGCTCCAGCAGACTCTTGGTGTATTGCAGAATACGGGTATCCACTTCGTAGAACGAGTATGCCAGGACGCAGACTCTCATCCGTTCACCTTGAGGGGTTGCCGGCGCCAGAGATTTCGCTGCACCAGTCGGGTAAGCGAACCAAACACTGTCCGCAGCTTCTCTCGCAGTGGCAGTTGCGCCCAGCTACGAAAGAGCGAAAATCCGATGTAATTTGGAATTGGAATCATCAGCAATTTTCTGGCGAGTAGCCGGCCAAAAATCTCGCGTCTGCGGGTAAGCAGGTGCACTTGGGCAGCCATCACGGCTTCGGTGCCCACCCGGGTCAGCGTGACGTACCCAGCGTCCATTGCCCGCTGCAAGACTTGTCTTCCCCGTTCGGTTCGCACCAGCACGATCGACCGCCCGGGATCGTTGCCGCCCTCAAACTGTTCCCACGCATCTCCACAGGAGATATCAGCCACTCGTCCGAGGCCATCGGGACAAATCTGGCACCGCATCGGACGGTACGCTTGAAGATGTCCCCACGATTCCTGATAGCTGAAGGAGCGCGAAACCTCTCTACCGCCAACCCACGCGCGAAACCGCCCTGGCCAACCGTCACCACGATAGCGCAGACCGCTGAGACTCTCTAGCGGCACATCAATTTTGCTGACCAAATCGCGCACACCTTTTGTGCTTGGTGTACCAGCGCAAAAGAATGCTAGAACTAGCCCGAGTTTTTGATCAAGCGCTGGCCGGCCTTGCCTCGCAAGCATGGCGCCCGTCGTGTCGCAGGGCTTTCCCACGAACACACACGGCTCGCTGCTGTTTTCAATTTCCTTCAGACCGTCACAAGGGGAAGCGGGTGCGTATCGCGAGCCGGTTCGCTGTAGCAACTCCGATCGACCGTGACTCTCGACCGTCTTATTAAGCCACGGCTTTTCAGGATCTTGACCGGTATGAAGGACTGATGACATGCCGTCCCGCTCGAGGCAGTAGAGAGAGAGTGCCGTAAGCAATCCACCGGAAGAAGCGCGCATACGGAGTTCGGGATCGCTGGCGAATCCCTCCCATATCTCCAATGCCGGTCCGAATTCGTGATCCGCTTCCGTTGTCTTAGAAAGAGCACCGGCCGCAAGCGCGCTGTCCACACTATAACCGGGACAAACTTTTAAGCACTCGCCGCACGCGGCGCATTCGTCGTTCAGAAACGTGGGCCGAATTCCCACGTTTTCCACGTTGACGAGCCGCACGCCATTCTTGCTGCAAGCGTACGCACACGCGCCGCAACCGGTGCACAGACCCCAATCCACCACATCTTTTAGATTTTGGATGGTTCGCGGCACGAGTCTAGCGCGATGCGCCGACCTTGCCCGCGACGAACTCTTTCACCTGTGCTACAACTTCGTCTTGCTGGGAATTGGTAAGTTGCGGGAACATTGGCAGCGAAACAATTTCCGAGGCGACGCGTTCGGTTACCGGGAATGCGCCGTGCTTGTAGCCAAGGTGCTGATATGCCTTTTGCAAGTGCAGTGGAATCGGATAATGAATTCCGCTGCCGATTCCGGCTTCCGTCAAGTGGGCCTGGAACGCCTCGCGGTCACGAACGCGAACCACGTACAAATGATAGACGCCCTTGCTCCACCCAGCCTCCTGCGGAATCACCAAGCCATCTTCTGTGCCCGAGAGCATCGAATGATAGCGATGTGCAATCTCTCTCCGCCGCGCATTCCAATTCGCCAGATGGCGCAATTTCACGGATAGCCAGCCTGCTTGTATCGAATCCAGGCGGCCATTGTAGCCTTCGATATCGTGATAATACTTCTTCGCTTGCCCGTGGTCGCGGATCATCTTCATCCGTTTGGCCATGGCCTCGTCATTTGTAGTAATCGCGCCAGCTTCACCGCATGCCCCGAGATTTTTCCCCGGATAAAAACTGAACGCCGCCGCCAGCCCCATTGATCCGGCTTTCTTCCAAACGTTGTCCCGTTTGGAAAAATATTCAGCTCCGTGTGCCTGGCACGCGTCTTCGATAACGATCAGCTTGTACTTCGCGGCCAGGTCCTCGATGGGGTCCATGTCAGCTGTTTGCCCGTACAGGTGCACCGGCACGATCGCCGAGACCACTCGCCGCGAACTCTTTTCCACAAGCTTGCCAGTGGCGCGGTCAAATTCGCACTGCGATTGGAGATATTCCCGGAGCTTTTCCGGGTCCATGGTGTATGTGGATTCGTTGATGTCCACAAAGGCGATGTGCGCGCCTGCCTGGGAAATCGCCTCGGTGGTCGCGATGAAGGTGTGCGGGACGGTGACGATGATTTCTCCCGGCTGCACGCCTGCCGCCATGAATGCAAAGCGCAGCGCGTCGGTTCCGCTATTGACGCCAACACAGTATTTCGCGCCTGAAAAGTGGGCAAATTCCCGTTCGAAATCCTCTACCATCGGGCCGCCAATGAAACCCGCCGTCTGCAGGGCCTTCTCGACAACTTGCAACAGCTCAGTCTTCAACTCCTGGTGTGGGGTGACCAGATCCAGAAACGGGATTTTAGTAGCAGTCATAATTGCTATTTTTTCTCCTGTGGAATGTGTCGCAAAAATTTTGCCGGATTTCCAGCCACAATCGCGTTCGCCGGTACATCTTTCGTGACCACGCTTCCGGCGCCGACGATGGCATTTTCACCGATCGTCACCTTGCTCAAAATCGTTGAGCCCGAACCGATCGAAGCTCCTTTTTTTACAAGGGTGGCTTCGACCTTCCAATCGGCCTCAGTCTGCAGCGACCCATCCAGATTTGCCGCGCGCGGATAGGAGTCGTTGATGAACGTCACGCTGTGGCCAATGAACACGTTGTCTTCGATCTCCACTCCCTCGCAGATGAAGGTATGACTGGAGATTTTGCAGCGCCGGCCAACCTTGGCGTTCTTTTGAATCTCAACGAACGCCCCAATCTTGGTTTCGTCTCCGATCTCGCAGCCGTAGAGATTGATGAATTTTGAAAACTTGACGTCTTTTCCAAGCTTTACGCTGGGGGCTATGCAGACAAACTCGTTCACAGGACTACCGCCTCGCCGCGGCCGCGCACGGATTTTTCGGCCGCTTCAAGGATCCTGACTACCCTAAGCCCCGCATGACCGTCGTTGAACGGACTCTTATTCTCTTCAATGCATTTCACGAAATAGGAGGTTTCAGCGCGCAGCGCCTCAATTTGTTCCAATTGTGGTGACCACATATCTCCTGACCGGTAGCTGACCAGCAACTGATGCAAATTGCTGGGGTTCGTTGACATGCTCACGCCCTTGTCATAAACCTTAATTTTTTCGTCCGCTTCCAGGTCGTTCCATACCAGCATTTTTTTCTCTCCACCGATAAGAGTCGTTCGCACCTTTACCGGAGAGAGCCAATTCACGTTGACATGAGCGATGATTCGTTTTGGAAAGTACACGGTGATAAACGCCACATCTTCGACGCCATTCAGGTGCATCTCACCCGTTGCCACCACCGCTTCTGGCCGCTCTTTGATGACGTGGTCAATAATCGAAAGATCGTGCGGCGCCAGGTCCCAGATTACGTTGACATCATGTTGAAACAGCCCCAGGTTCACCCGCAGAGAATCGTAATAGTACAGATCGCCCAGAGCCCCCCCATCCACGAGTTCTTTGATTTTTTTCACCGCGCCCGTGAACAAGAACGTGTGATCCACCATGATCATCAGGTTCTTGCGATCGGCGATTTCGATCAGTTCTTGCGCCTGCATGGAGCTGCAGGTAAACGGTTTTTCGACGAACACATGTTTTCCGTTTTCGAGGGCAGCTTTTGCCAATTCGTAATGGGTCCAAACCGGAGTGACCACCGCGATCATATCGATCTTGGTTGACTTAAGAACTTCGTTTGGGTCGGTCGTTGCGGGTATCGAAGGGAAAGCTTTCTGCAGCCGTTCGAGCGACTTGGGGTTCTTGTCGCAGACCATGGCAACTTCGGAACCATCGTTTGTGTGAAAATTTCGCACGATGTTCGGGCCCCAATAGCCATATCCGATCACACCAACTCTGATCATAAAGCTCCTTGGCAGGAATATTCCTTGCGGTGATGCTGCAGGCGCTGATTGATACCAGCGTTCTCGTTGAACTCTGGCATTTCCAACGTGCCATCTGGGTTGGCACCGCCGGGTTTTTATGCGGAACGACTACTGCGGAAATCGCTTTGCTGAAAGTCTCGCCAATCGCTGCTTTGGCGGAAGTTTTTTCGCTTCAGTGTGCGCCATCACCAGTAAATACCGCCGCCGGCGTTTGCAGAATAATCTTTACATCCAGCCACAGAGACCAGCCGCGCGCGTACTTCAAGTCCAGCCTGACCATGTCATCGAAGCGCGTTCTGCTGCGGCCGTTCACCTGCCACAGCCCAGTGATACCAGGTTTAATTTCCAAAACGCGGCGGCGGTGCCAGACATCATAGGCGCGAAATTCGTAGGCGATTGGTGGCCGCGGTCCAACCAGTGACATGTCTCCCCGCAACACGTTCCAAAATTGCGGTAATTCGTCAAGACTGGTCTTGCGCAAGAATTGTCCGACTGCGGTGATTCGCGGATCTCTCTGAAGCTTGTAAACCTTCGCTGGCCCGGCCTCGCCCTCGTTTTCGACGTCGCCGGCGATAAACTTATTTACATATTCCTGGTGGATTGTCGAGTCGCAATCCGTACGCATCGAGCGGAATTTCAATACTGTGAATGTCTTGCCATATTGCCCGAGACGCTCCTGCTTGAACAGAACCGGTCCCTGCGATCCCAGCCTGATTGCCAGCGCGATCGCTGCGTATAGTGGCGAGAACAGCAGTAATGCCGCAGCGCTTCCCGCGATGTCCATGGCCCGCTTTACTCCGAGCGCGAATCTACGAGTCTCTTCCGTTCGGGAAAGATCGGGATACAGCGCAATGCTTGCGGTGTGGTCGGAGTCGCCTTCTTCCCACTCTTTCGGGAAGAAGTGGAAGGACACGCAGATTTTGGCGCTGCGCTCTTCGCCCAACGATTCTTTAAATGCCAGCCGCACCTTGTTCAACATTTTTTCTTGAACAACCTTCGGCTTGGCCCGGCCGATCTCAGTTCCGATCACGCCGATTAAACTCTCTTCCAGGTACCAGCCAATAATGTCGGTCTCGCGGGTTACGCCGGTCAACGCCGAAGTAATTTGCGATAGCGTCCGCTTCCGCGGATTTTCGAGGATTGCCTTCTTGACGTCCACCAGCATCAGGACAAACCGCTTTTGTGCGCGCTCCGCCCGTCTCCGCTCCAGATACAGCATCGAAACGAACGCGTCTTCGTCGAGTACTAACCTGGTTGCCACGGCGTTCTGACGCGACTTGGAAGAGTGGTTCATCAGTTCGGATTCCTGCTCCGTCCTCAGCGCTCCGTGCAACTCCGGCTTCATTATTCCCATGGTCCCGTGGTCCTTGTGTTCCTGTACCAACCCTTGCAACTCACTATCGTTCGGCGACTGGTGCTAGTCCGGCACTGTTCACGCCAACTGTACTCGTGTGGCGCGCCGCGGCAGTTACGCTTACCGGTCTTACCCAGGCCAAGTCCACTTCAAAAGCGACCGAACGCTGCAACAGCGTCACAGACAGCACTACCCGGTGACTTCCTTTGAAATTCAAGAGGATGCCTTCGAGCCCGCTCAGGCTTCCATAAACCACTCGGACTTGCTCTCCAACTTCAATAAATGGCCAAGGCTGACGCGGCACACCCGCCGCCACCGCCTGTTGCAGCGCCAAAATCTCGCTTGGCGCGACTGCCGTCGGAGTTCTTGCAGTTCCCACGATTTGCATGACACCAGGCGTCAGCAGCAACGGCCGCCGATCGTCAAGATGAAAGCTGCAAAAGAGATATCCAGGGAACAGCGGCTGATCTAACTCCTTAATTCGGTCCGACCAGCGCCTCACGCTTTTGAACTTTGGGAGAAAGCACTCTATTCCGCGATTCTCAAGCTGAGACGCGATAGAACTCTCTTTTCGCGCGCGCACTTGAACCGCGTACCATGCCGGGTTCTTCATCGAATTGGCTAGCTCATGCGGCAGGATCTTCAAAAGCACACCCTCTGCTGAGATCAAACCCTATTACGCCACCAACAAGCCTAGGATAGGCTACCGCCATAAAACTCACGCGACACATCCCAGCTCACATCTGAAGTGCAATTACCCTGCCAGTTGTCGAACCGTTCCAGCGGTGAGTCGCATTTCGAGAATCAATTTAAACCATTTAGAATGAGCGGTTTATAGAATCTGCCAGTAGCAATCCGCTGACCGCAATGCTGGCCCGCAGTCAGTAAGAGAAATTGGCTGCCGGTTTAATGCAAACTCATTCCGGCACTTAAGAGAAATTTATTCCCTATACGATGGGTCCAGCTTAAATTGCTCATTTTGCTGAGGTTAAGTAAAGGTGTCCGTTTGAAAACCCTTCCGGCAGCCATCCGAAATGCAGTATAGCACAGACTGTCTCATGGAGGACTCCCTCCCTCGAACATCGGTAAAGCGAATTGAATAAGTGACTTACGCGAATTCAGGAGGCCTTCCAGGCTCCGGTTCTAAGGTGAGAACTCCCACCACGCGTATTGGCTGTCTTGACTACTGGTAACAACTGATCCTACAAAGTTTTCCTGCGGAACGAACGATTTTACGGCCCATGTTCCGTTATCAGAGTCAGACCTTAGTCGAGTGTCCTGGTCTGTAAGCCCGATCTCGAAACTATCGAGCGACGTCGATAGGCCTTGCCCCTGAGCTTTTACATACGCTTCTTTCCTCGTCCAGCCGCGGAAAAACACTTCGTTCTGTGTTTCTTTTGGAGTTGCCTCAAGTTCCTCGAGCTCAGCGCCGGTAAAATACCGACGCGCGATCTCGACGCACTCCACATCGGTTCGAATTTGCTCAAGATCTATGCCAACATTGGCGTTCCTGGTAAACACATACACCGCCAGCGGACCGGAATGAGAAAGGTTGAAGCAGATATCGCCATCAATGGCCGGTTTTCCGAATGGGTTGGTCAGAATCTCGAATGAGGACGGTGGACAGTTACGATACCTAGACAGCAATCGTCGCAGGATTCCTCTGCCCGCCTCATATCGCAGTCGATCGGACTCGAAAACGTAGCGATTTGCCCGTTCAATCTCTGCCGGTGCCAGTGAAGTCCGCAACTCCGCTAAGCAACTAGAGTCCAGTTGCAAACTGGCGCGCCATACATGGACTTGTCCATCTGAGAGCTCTAAGGGTTCTGTCGGTGCACGCCAGTGGATAAGCTCATTCATGAATCCCACCGGAACGGACGCAACCAATAGCTTCAATTCTGCTCAAGTTCAGCCTTGCGAATGTACTCCTCCATTTTTGCCGCGAGTCCCTTGGCATATGGCGGGATAAACATCGTAAAATGATTGCCGTCCACTTCGCACACTTCAAACCTCTTGCCGAGTAAATCGCCCCAGCCCAAGTCGAGCACCGATGCGAAGCCGTAAGTCTTCTGCCTCCCGCGGAACAGCACCACCGGGGCATCGTATCCTACGCATTGGTAGCGCTCAGCAGCCCAGTGAAGAAAGTCGAAGTAGTCTCGCTCAAATTGCGATTCATTTTCTGAATCTCTAGGCACTCCTCTTCCGTTAGCACCGCGCTTGCCAGGCCACGTCAGGCGGTTATACAGGTAGTGCCCTCCTCGCTTTATGCCAAGATGGCGCAAATACAGAATCTCGAATTTTGTTAAATGCCAATCCAGTTGAGTGCGAGAAACAAATCGCTTCCAGGCCGAATAGCATTGTAGAGCCGTGGGATTCGATGTTTGCAACATCACAACCAACGGCACTTGGATCCCTTCGTCGCGTAACTGCTTGGCCATTTCTAAAGCCAGTACGCCGTGGTTGCACCAGCCAGCCAGTACATAGCGCTTCCCCGGGACAATTCTTTTCAGTTCGTCTTTACAACGACCAGCGATTTGCTCCAGCGTGTCTGAATGATGTAATCCACTCAGCAATTCGGCGCTGAGCCCGATACTGCGCACCATGTAATGCTTTTTCAACTCTTCCATGAGCGGTTGAAAGGTTGGATCAGCTCCAAGCAGTATAAACGCCGATTCTGTGGGAGATTCTACTGAGGTCCCTGGTCCTCTGGAGTCCAAATCAACAGTTGTACCGCCCAAGAATTGCGCTTGCCCCTCGATTGTGGGGAAGTCCACAAGGGAAGCAAGAGACAATTCCTTGCCAAGAACCCGATGAATTCGTGTAAGCAGCTTTGCCGCGAGTAAAGAATGACCCCCAAGCGCGAAAAAGTCATCGTGGAGGCCTATATTTTCTTTCTTAAACACTCCCTGCCATATGGTTCGGAGCTGCGCCCGCAGGCGCAGGACTTCTACAACGGGATTGGTCAAGTCCTCTGCTTCAGCACTTGTATATCCCGGGCTGTTGGCAGGCGTTGGAGTGCCGTTATTCGATCCGCGACTATTCTCACCGGAATTCTTGCCTATCATCGAGCGATCCGCAAAGACCCTATAGCACCATTCGTGGGCTACGGGCGTTTCAGTTAACGTCCAGGATCCCGAATTCCCCATTTCTGTAAGGACTTCATGGTAGTAACGGGGCGTCCGAGTAGCGCCTGCACTTGGCGGCGTTAATTCCTTCGAAACCGCTGCCATTTCACAGTACCTAGAAATCAGACGCTCAACAATCAGTCGAGCGTCTTCGCTTTCGATAAGCGTTGGGTCTAGGACCCAAACCAGTTGACTCTCGTCGTCCAATAACAGTACGAAGAATCCAAGAAGCGGGAATTTGTCCTGCCGCCCCGCACGCGCAACTTCCGTTCGCAAAAACTCTTGTCGCCACTGAGCGAATTGGTCAGCGGTAAGTCCACGGCAGTCGTGTTCTTCCCAGGTAAGAATCGCTGAGGAAGCTTCGAGGTCATCCGGGCGAGCGCGGTGACCGGAAAGGCTATGGTACAGGGTTCGGAGTCGCGCTTCTTCGTGCGCCAACCGGTCCCACGCCTTTCGGATACTTTCTGGGTCCAAGCCACCCGCCAAGCGAACTCGAAGGACGAACGGGGACCTGGAGCCGCCGGTTCGCGTTGTCGTCTCTCGCGACTTAGACGGACCCGCCGAAAAACTCTCACCGAGGGTGTCGTTTGACGGCATCACGGACTGTTCTTGGTCTGGCTTCAACTCTCTCCGGGCGTCCATTAGAATTCGACTTTTCGCGTAAGATAAACAAATAAAAAGAGATAGTGAAATTCTTCGTTCGTGGATCGATTTTAAGATAACAGCAATCTGGTATCCAACCTCGCAGAAGTTGCTTCTCTCGCCGATGGTTCCCGACGCTTGGTCGCGCCCGCAATCATTCGGCAAATGACTCTATGGTGAAGTCGACAAGCATTCTAACTACATGATATAAATAGACTTATCATAGAAATCGATCGGCTCACAGTCAGCACAACCCAGGTGGCTGTGGATTTGGGCGAGATTTCCACAATCCTTCAGGCGGTCTAGTCGCACCGCCCGAGTGAACGGCATCGGACGATAGAGCAAATGTAGGAAAACTATTTCCACTTCAACTCTCTCAATTGCCGCGTTTTTCGCACCTGTCCCGTCTTGTAAGTTATTGAAAATGAAGCTATTTCGTGGCGCGACGATTGGCCAAAGACTTGCACTTTCTCTTTAGTGCAAAGAAGCACGTCTGAAACGCAAGAATTTCTGAGATTCAGCGACGATTCTGCGGCTAGAGACAGTTGGATCTTCTCAGGCAAAGGTCGGCAAATGGTGGCACCGAAGTCTTATCTTCGCGCTAACACAATGGTCGAACCATTGGTTGACGGTTGGTACGCCTGGGCCCATCTCATTCCCCCGGCAACGGCCGCGCGTAATCTTACCCAGCGATATCTGAAGATCATGGATTCTTACATTGAATCCCCGGAAACCCACGCGTCCGCCGTCAGGAATCCCGCACTCTTGGGCGGGCCATTCATGGATTTTGACCGTAATCGCGTCGAGGACGTGTCGCGGCTGCGCGAGCAAACTTTGCAACAGCGCACTGCGCTCATTCGACTTTCCCGGGCCATCGAAAAACTTGATTGCATGCTGCAAGAAAAAGCCAAGGGCTACAGCATGGAGCCGCTGTACGCCGAAATTCCCGAAGAGTTGCAAGGCTACGTCGAGCTAGTGTACGACCTTAACAATCAGCCATCGTTTCGACTTATTGAGCCTCTCCTTTATCACAGTGAGTATTACGACGATTCCATGCAGAGTCTACTGCTCGCAAAGATTGGACACGACGACCGACCGTTCGCGCTAAGCACTCCGAGACTAAGTCGCAAAGAATCTGCAGAGATTCGTCTGCCATTTAAGAGCCCTGAACTTGACCTTCTCTTTCGCGCAAAGAACGCCCCGGTGGACGGCAACGAGTTGTGCGAAAAGTTGCGTTTGTCCCCGGAAGACGAAAGAGTTTTTCGGTCTTTCCTGACGACGGAAGCTCCTAAGCCGTATGAGAAATACAACGGCCCGGGCGCACGCTGGCGGTATTTTGGCCATGCTTGCATTCTTCTCGAGACCCCTACCGTAAATGTCTTGCTCGATCCAGTGTTGAGCTACACCTATGAGTCGGAAATCTCTCGTTACACCTACGAAGACCTTCCTCCCGTCATCGATTACGTTCTCATTACCCACGATCACCAGGATCATATTCTTTTCGAGACGCTGCTACAGTTGCGTCCGCGGATTCGAAATATCGTGGTGCCTCGCAACAATTCTGGATCGCTGCAAGATCCGTCGCTGCGGCTCCTGCTTCAGCAATGCGGTTTCCGGAATGTGATTGAGTTGGACGAAATGGATCAAATTGAATTTGCTGGCGGTTCGATCATGGCCTTGCCGTTTCTCGGTGAGCACGGCGACCTCAACATTCATTCCAAGGCCGCTTGGCGGCTGAGCGTCAACGGTCATGTGCTGCTATTTGCGGCCGACTCCTGCAATATCGATCCGAAAATTTATCGCCACGTCCATCAGCAGGTCGGCGACGCCGAAGTGTTGTTCATTGGCATGGAATGCAACGGCGCTCCGATGAGCTGGTTGTATGGCTCGCTTTTGACCCGCCCGGTGGAGCGCAGCAAGGACCACTCCCGCCGTTTGGCCGGCTCCGACTACGAACGTGCCAAGGCCATGGTCGACCAATTCGGTTGCAAGGAAGTTTATGTCTACGCGATGGGGCAGGAGCCTTGGTTGAATTACGTAATGAGCGTAAAGTACACCGAAACGTCCAAGCCCATCGTTCATTCCAACCAGCTCGTTTCCTATTGCCAAAGCCGCGGCATCGAGGCCGCAAGGCTCTTTGGAGAAAAGGAGATTTTGTTACCCTGATCGGATTCCGAAACGGCTAGAGGTCAAGACCTTTTGCTAAAACAAGAACGCATGGAACCAGCCACCCAAATCCCATCGGCACAGTTGTCTCGCTCGGTTGCAGTGGACGCCGTAGCTCGTCCGCTCGAACAGACCATCATCCAACTATTCGAAGCGGCCGCGGCCAGGTTTCCCGACCGCGTCGCTGTGGCTTGCGGCGGAACCGAGTGGACGTACCGTGAGTTGGACCAGCGTGCCAAACGGCTTGCTCGGCGGCTACGCGACTACCACGTCGGCCCCGAAACAATGGTCGGAGTCTGCATCGAACGTTCCCCAGAGATGGTTTTGGCGATCCTTGCGATCCTGAAAACGGGCGGCGCCTATGTGCCGTTTGACCCCGAATATCCACGCGAACGCCTAGCATTCATGTTGCAGGACACCGGTACTCCGCTGGTGATCACGCAACAGTCGCTCGCCTCGGTCATTCCGGCGGACCGTTCTGTTCCACTCATCCTGATTGACGCTCCAGAGCCTGAAGATTCGCTCGCCGATTGCGAGAATCCGCCGTCCACCGCCACTCCCTCTTCGCTGGCGTACGTGATGTATACCTCCGGTTCCACTGGCCGGCCCAAAGGCGTGCTCATTGAAAACTGTTCGGTGGTCCGCCTGGTTTTTCAAGCCGACTATTGCCATTTCGGGCCAGAAGAAGTTTTCTTGCAATTTGCACCGATTTCCTTCGACGCATCAACTCTGGAAATTTGGGGAGCTTTGCTGCACGGCGCCAAGCTGGTGATTATGCCGGCAAAGTTTTCCTCACTCGAGGACCTGGGCCGCACAATTCGCGACCATGGCGTTACCACCATGTGGTTAACCGCCGGTCTTTTTCACCTCTTTGTCGACGAACGCCTGGAAGACCTGCGTCCGATCAGGCAGCTTCTTGCCGGCGGAGATGTTTTATCCGCTTCTCATGTTCGCAAGGTTTTGGACAGATTGCCGAACACCACCCTGATCAACGGATACGGACCTACCGAAGGCACCACCTTTACATGCTGTCACGTGATAAGGTCCGGCACTCCGATCCCCGATTCCGTTCCCATCGGCAAGCCCATCGCGCACACGCGCGTTTACATCCTGGATGATGATTTGCGCCCTGTTTCCGAAGGCCAGGTTGGCGAGCTTTGCGCCGCAGGGCTCGGAGTTGCCCGTGGCTATTTGAACGCGCCAGAACTGACAGCAGAAAAGTTCGTCCCAGACCCATTTCTCGAATCGGAAAATGGCAGGCTCTACCGCACCGGCGATTTAGCCCGCCGTCAGGAAGACGGCACGATTGAATTCCTCGGACGTAAAGACAATCAAGTAAAGATCCTCGGCCATCGAATTGAACCAGGCGAAATCGAAACCGTATTGAATCAACACCCCGGAATTCAGCAATCATGTGTGGTTGTCAATTCCGATGGTACCGGTAATAAACGCCTGGTCGCCTACTACGTCGCTGGGCGTAACGGAGCCGGCTCCACGACCGAGATTCGAGAGTACTTGGCTGCTCGCCTTCCGGGTTTCATGGTTCCAGCCGTTTTCATGCCACTGACCTCTTTGCCGCTCAATCCCAACGGCAAGATCGATCGCACCGCTCTGCCCGCTCCAGACTCCGTTTCTGGAGGATCCGCGCCTTCACAACCGCAATCGGACCTCGAGCAGATCATCGCCGCACTGTGGAAGAAAATATTACGGGTCGAAAACGTCGGGCTGGACGGGAACTTTTTCGACCTCGGAGGAGATTCGCTCCTTCTGGTCTCAGTTCATTCACAGTTGCAAAAAATTCTCGACACCGAATTCCCGGTGACCGACTTGTTCGACCAAACCACCGTTCGCGCGCTTGCCGGACACCTGGCCAGAGTACATCCGGAAAAAGAATCTTTCTCCGCCGTCGAGGAGCAAGCGCAAAATCAAAAAGCCGCGATCGCACGGTTCAAACAAGCGCACACGGCAAGGATCTGATGAAAGACTGGAATCCCCAACTCGATGGCGTCGCGATTATCGGCGTAGCGGCACGTCTGCCTGGCGCAAAGAATGTCAGCGAGTTCTGGCAGAACCAGCGCAATGCCGTGGAGTCCATCTCCCATTTCCGCGAGGATGAGCTGGAGATAGCAGACGCTGCGTCGCTCGTTAAGCGCCCGGAATATATTCGCGCCCGCTCAATCCTGAGCGATCCCGAGTATTTTGATGCCGCCTTCTTCGGCATTTACCCTCGCGAAGCCGAGTTCATCGACCCGCAGCAGCGGGTATTCCTCGAGTGTTGCTGGGAAGCATTGGAAGACGCCGCGTACAATCCGTTCGCCTACACCGGTGCCGTCTCTGTCTATGGCGGTTCAAGCCCCAGCACCTATTTCCTTTCCAGGCTTTGCTCGAACCCGAAATTTGTACGCGAATATACTTCCGCGTATCAAGTCGGAAACTATCCGGCAATGCTTGGCAGTTCGCCCGACTTTCTGGCAACGCGGGTTTCCTACAAATTGGATTTGCGCGGACCGGCATTCACGATGGTCGCCGGTTGTTCCACTTCGCTCCTCGCCATCTGTCAGGCGTGCCAAGGGTTGCTTACTTATCAGGCGGACATGGCCCTTGCCGGTGCCGTCTCGATTTCTTTCCCACAGAAGCGTGGCTACCTGTATCAGGAAGGTGGCATGGTTTCCTCCGACGGCCATTGCCGGCCGTTCGACGCCGCCGCCAGCGGCACGGTTTTCGGAAGTGGTTGCGCCGTTGTCTTGCTGAAGCGCCTCGAAGACGCCGTGAAAGACGGCGATCATATTTACGCTGTGGTGCGCGGCTTTGGAATGAACAACGACGGTTCTGCTCGTGTCGGTTACACGGCGCCCAGCGTGGAAGGCCAATCGCGCGCCATTGTCATGGCTCAGGAATCGGCGGGAATCGATGCAAACACCATCGGTTACATCGAAGCTCACGGAACCGCTACTCCGCTTGGCGACCCTATTGAGCTGGCAGCACTCTCCAAGGCTTTCGAAAACAAAACCAGCCGCCGTGGATTCTGCGCTGTCGGAACTGTTAAAGCCAACATCGGTCACATCGACGTTGCTTCTGGCGCCGCCGGACTTATTCATGCCGCGCTTTCAATTAAAAACGGCGAACTGACTCCTACGCTTCACTTCCAGAAGCCAAATCCTAACTTCAATATGCAGGACAGTCCGTTCTTCGTGAATACCAAGCTTCGGCCGTGGGAAGTAAATGACGGCCCGCGGCGCGCCGGCGTCAGCTCTTTCGGCGTTGGTGGGACCAACGCTCACGTGATTCTGGAGCAGGCTCCGGAACAGAAAGCGTCCCCCGGGAAGCGTTCCAGCCAGCTGTTGCTGCTTTCCGCGCGTTCTGAGAACGCCTTGAGTGCCAGCGCGCAGCGTCTTGCCACTCATTTGCGGGAACATCCGGAAATCAATCTCGCTGACGCCGCGTCCACCCTGCAAGTTGGTCGGCGTCATTTCGATAATCGTCGCATGCTGGTGAGTAACAATCCTGGCGACGCTCAACTAGCGCTTTCGGGCAACGACCCCAAGCGCATCTTCTCCCGAAAAGTAACCTCCACTGCACCCAAGTGCTGCTTTCTTTTTCCGGGCCAAGGCTCTCAGCAGCCTAATATGGGCCGCGCTATCTATGAATCGGAGCCTGTCTTCCGCAAGGAAGTCGACCATTGCGCCGCGATTCTTAAGCCCTATCTCGGCCGGGATTTACGCGAACTTCTCTATCCCGCACAGGCGGTAACCGACGAGCTGCGTGATGCTGTGACCGAAACCATTCTTGCGCAGCCCGCAATCTTTACGGTCGAGTATGCGCTGGCCAAATTGTGGATGAGCTGGGGCATTAAGCCCAGCTATATGATCGGGCATAGCGTCGGAGAGTTTGTTGCCGCCTGTCTGGGCGGCGTATTTTCTCTCGAAGATGCTCTTCGTCTGATCGCAGTGCGTGGACGGCTGATGCAGGCTCTGCCCCACGGAGCCATGCTTTCTGTCCGGCTCAGCGAATCTGAGCTGCGACCATTTCTCGGGCCAGATCTTTCGCTCGCTGCCGTCAACGCTCCGTCACTTTGTGCAGTTTCAGGCCCGATGGATTCTATTGCGCGCCTAGAAGAAGAGTTGAACCGCCGTGATGTTGTCCATCGCCGCTTGCACACTTCGCATGCGTTCCATTCTTCGATGATGGATCCGATTCTGGAACCATTCGTCGCCGAAGTGAAAAAGTCATCTCTGCATGCTCCCGCGATTCCTTACATCTCAGGCGTGACTGGCGATTGGATCGCTTCGGAAGATGCAGTAAATCCACGCTATTGGGCCACTCACTTCCGCGAGTGCGTTCGTTTCTCATCCGGCATTTCTCGGCTTCGCGCTAAAGAAGACTGCCTGCTGCTTGAAGTCGGTCCGGGCAACGTCTTGGCTACGCTTGCGCGCCAGCATCCCGCCGCTTCCGAGCAAATCGTCGTTTCGTCTCTTACCAACGGTACTTCACAACTTTCTGAGGCTGACGCCATACAGCAAGCGCTAGGTTGGATGTGGCTTGGCGGCATTCAGCCCGACTGGCAGGCATTCCACGCTGGCGAACGCCGTTTGCGGGTTTCTCTGCCCACCTATCCTTTCGAACGGCAAAGATTCTGGATCGAGACTTCGCCATCCGACGAAACCGGCGCAGCGTCCCCGGCATTCTCGCCCGAACAAACTGCATCGCCAATCCCGGCTGTGGTCGCCCCCGTCTCCCGACCAGCCGAGTTGGCCCGCAAAGATTTTATGACTCAGCCCACAGTCACTCATGTACCCCGCGCTCCGCGAAAAGTCACGCTGCGCAAGATGCTGGTCGAAATCTTCCAGGATCTTTCTGGAGTGGATCTGGAACAAGCGGACAGCAATGCAACATTTCTAGAACTGGGTTTCGACTCGTTGTTTTTGACCCAGGTTACCCAAGCCATCCAGAGCAAGTTTGCCGTGAAGGTCACTTTCCGGCAGCTGCTTGATCAACAATCTACGGCGGACGCTCTGGCTGCTTTTCTTGATGAAAAGCTTCCCGCCGGCGCTTTCGAGGAAGCTGCGCCCTCATCGGAACCCTCGCAACCGGCAATGCCAGAAATTTCTGCGAATCTCTTTGTGCCACTACCGGCCACTTCTTCCACCGGCGCTGCCAGTGCCATCGAGCAGCTTCTTCGCGATCAGCTCCACGCGATGAACCAACTGTTTGCACAGCAGTTGGCATCACTTCAGACGTTGCCCTCCGCACCATCCTCGCCAACTTCCGCTTCATCTGCGATCGTTGCGCCAAGTCCGTCCACTTCACCGTCCGCAGTGGCGCAATCTGAAGCCACGAAAGAACTGAAAGGCTACACGCCGTTCAAACCGCTCCAGAAAAGCGTCTCCGGCGAGTTGACCACAACCCAAGAGAAGTACATCAAAGATCTGGTCGAGCGTTACACCAGCAAAACAAAAACCTCCAAACAAAAGACTCAGGAATATCGCGGCGTCCTAGCCGATCCTCGAGTGGTCAGCGGATTTCGTGCCCAGTGGAAGGAGATGGTGTACCCCATCATCACCTCGCGCTCGAAAGGCTCGCGCCTCTGGGATCTGGACGGCAACGAATACATCGACATCCTGAACGGTTTTGGTCCCATCATGTTGGGACACCGCCCTGACTTCGTCGAAGCAGCGATCGAAAAACAGCTGCATGAAGGATTCGAAATCGGTCCGCAGACGCTGCTTGCCGGAGAAGTTGCCAAAGCTCTGTGCGAAATGACCGGCAACGAACGCGCGACGTTCTGCAACACCGGCTCGGAAGCAGTGATCGCCGCCATGCGCGTCGCCCGAACCGTTACCGCTCGTAACAAGATCGTTTTCTTTGCCGGCGATTATCACGGCATGTTCGATGAAGTTCTGGTGAAAGGTTTTAAGAAAGGTGGCCAGCCTCAGGCCATGCCGGTCGCTCCCGGCATCCCGCGCGAAAAAGCCGCCAACGTCATCGTTCTTGAATACGGAACCAGCGAATCTCTCGAATGGATTCGCAAAAACGCCGGCGACCTGGCCGCTGTGATGGTGGAGCCGGTGCAAAGCCGTCATCCCGATCTTCAGCCCGTGGCATTCCTCAAAGAGTTGCGCAAAATCACCGAAAACTCCGGCAGCTGCTTGATTTTCGACGAAGTGGTTACCGGCTTCCGCGTTCATCCCGGCGGCTGCCAGGCGCTCTTCGATATCCGCGCCGACCTCGCAACCTACGGAAAAGTTCTCGCCGGTGGCATGCCGATTGGCGTGCTTGCCGGCAAGGCGCAGTACATGGACGCGCTCGACGGTGGCATGTGGCAGTTCGGCGATGACTCCTTTCCCTCGGTCGGCGTCACGTTCTTCGCCGGAACCTTTGTCCGCCATCCCCTCGCTATGGCCGCTTGCGCCGCGGTGCTCAAGCATCTCAAAGAGCAGGGTCCGGCATTGCAGCGGAAGCTCTCCGAGCGCACCGCCGGCCTGGTGCTTCGCCTGAACGCCTTGCTTGAACAAAATCAAGTTCCGACGCGCATCGAACATTTCGCCAGCGTTTTCTATTTCAGTTTCCCGTCGGACTCTCGATTCGGGAGCCTTTTCTATTACCATTTGCGCGAAAAGGGAATTCATCTCCTCGAAAGCTTCCCGTGCTTCCTCACTACTGAGCATTCTGACGCCGACCTCGACCGCATCTTCCGAGCGTTTGAAGAAACCATCGCTGAGATGCAGGCTGGCGGTGCATTGCCTATTCCGGCGGATAAAACGCCAGTTGCGGTTCAAGTTCCACAGGAAGTATTGGTCAAAGCGAAAGCCGCCTACGAAGCTCCGGTCACCGAGTCGCAGATGGAGATTTTCCTTTCGGCGCGCCTTTCGCCTGAGGCCAATTGCAGCTACAACGAATCGTTCTCGCTCGTCCTTCGCGGTGATTTGAACGAAGAAGCCCTTCGTGATTCATTTAATGCGCTGATTGCCCGCCATGACGCTCTCCGAGCAACCTTTAATACCGACGGGGATGCGCAGCGTTTTATTCCTTCGCTCGCGCTCGAAATTCCGCTTGTGGATTTCTCCAGCCTTTCCCCGGTCCAGGCCAGCGCGGAATTCGAAGCGCTCCTCGCGGACGATGCGCACACGCCATTCGACCTGATCGCTGGCCCGCTGATTCGTGCGCGGCTGGCGCGCTTCGAACCAAAACGTCATGCCCTGGTCGTTACCTCTCATCACATCGTTTGCGATGGCTGGTCCACAAACGTTCTGCTCGACGAACTCAGCAAGCTTTATAACGCAAGCGTCGCCTCAGGTTCCTGCCAGTTGGATCCGACGATGGCCTTCAGTGAGTATGCCACCGCGCAGCAGCTCCATTTCAGAGGCGCCGAAGGCGTGGAAAACGAAACCTTTTGGACAAAGCAATTCGCCGAGCTTCCTCCGCTACTCAACCTGCCTCTGGACCGTCCTCGTCCTTCGATGAAAAGTTTTGCGGGCGCGACCTATCGCAGGAGAATTGGAGCCGAAGCTTACAAAGCGATCAAGCGCGCCGGCACCCAGCAGAAATGCACTCTCTTCATTACGTTACTGTCCGGATTTCACGTTCTCCTGTCTCGTCTTGGTGGCCAGGACGACATCGTTGTTGGCATACCCGCGGCCGGCCAATCGCTCATTGAAGACCGCACACTGGTCGGCCATTGCGTCAATTTCATTCCTCTGCGCGGCCGGCTCGGCGCTGACCTTTCCATGTCACAGTTTCTCGACCAGATGCGCAAGACTCTGTTCGACGCTTACGATCATCAGAACTACACATACGGCCGCCTGGTCCGTAAACTTTCCATTCCGCGTGACCCCAGCCGTCTGCCGCTGATAGAAGTCCAGTTCAATCTGGAGAAAGTCGGCACCAACCTCCATTTTGCCGGCCTCGAATCCACGATCGATCCCAATCCCAAGGCCTTCGTCAACTTCGATCTCTTTCTCAATATCATTGAGGGCGAAGACGGCCTCTCCATCGATCTCGACTACAACTCTCATCTCCTGGACGAGTCCACGGT
This sequence comes from uncultured Acidobacteriota bacterium, assembly GCA_963814635.1. Lineage (GTDB taxonomy): Bacteria > Acidobacteriota > Terriglobia > Acidiferrales > UBA7541 > Acidiferrum. The sequence continues at coordinate 224,919 of CAWFDP010000001.1, forward strand.
CGCTCGTTGGCTCGATGCCTACGAATCTCTACTGTTTGGCTTCGTCGCCAATCCAAGCAGCAAAATCTCTGAGCTTCCTCTCCTCAACGAAACTCAGCGCCGCGCCTTGGCTAGCCACAATCAAACCGCAGCCGACTTCCCTCGGAATAAATCCGCGCATCAACTTTTCGAGGAACAGGTTTCTCGCTCGCCCGAGGCGACCGCTCTTCGATTCGAAGATGAAACTCTCACCTACGCGCAACTCAATGCCCGTGCCAATCGCCTGGCGAATCATCTCGTAAAGATTGGCGTCCGCTCCGGCAGCCTCGTTGGAATTTTTCTGGACCGCTCGGCGGAAATGGTCGTCTCGCTACTGGCAGTTTGGAAAGCCGGGGCCGCCTACGTCCCGCTTGATCCAGCCTTTCCTCGCGAGCGCCTCGCGCACATTCTGCAAGACACATCTGTACCGGTGATCATCACGCAAAAGAGCCTTCTGCCCGAAATGCTGGAGACGTCGGCTCGCTTGGTCTGCGTCGATCGCGATGCGATTTTGATCAAACGTGAATCCGAACTCAATTTAGACCCTGCCGCCGGTTCGAACGCGGTCGCGTACAACATCTATACCTCCGGCTCCACCGGAAAACCCAAGGGCGTTGAGGTCACCCACCGCAACTTGGTCAACCTCTTGAACTCGATGTGCAAAAAGCCGGGCCTCGACTCCAGCGATGTCCTGGTCGCTGTGACCACCATTTCATTCGACATCGCAGCTCTAGAAATTTATCTTCCACTCATTACAGGTGCCACGCTGGTTCTAGCCAGTCAGACCGTGGCCAGCGATGGCGCGCAGCTGCTTTCGCTACTCACGCGCAGTGGCGCCACCATCATGCAGGCTACTCCGGTTACCTACCGTATGCTCCTGGAAGCCGGCTGGACGGGTAATCCCAAGTTCACCGCCCTTTGCGGCGGTGAGGCCCTCCCGCGTGAACTCGCTAATCGGATTCTCGAATGTGGCGTTCCTCTCTGGAATATGTATGGACCCACGGAAACCACCGTTTGGTCAGCGGTATCTCAAGTTAGCTACGATGACGGCCCCGTCCCTGTCGGCCCACCCATCGACAACACCCAGTTTCATGTTCTCGACGCCAATCTGCAGCCGCTCCCTCTCGGCGTGCCCGGCGAACTTTTTATCGGTGGCGAAGGTGTTGCCCGCGGCTACTTCAAGCGCCCAGAGCTGACCTCCGAGAAATTTATTCCAGATCCATTTGGTAGCGAACCGAACTCGCGGCTCTTTCGCACTGGCGACCTGGTTCGCCTGCGCCAAGACGGCGGCTGCGACTTTCTCGGACGGTTGGACAGTCAAATCAAGCTGCGCGGTTTCCGTATCGAACTCGGCGAAATCGAAGCTGCCATCGCTTCGCATACCGCGGTGAAGGCTGCCATGGTCGCACTCCGTGAAGACACACCAAATGAGAAACGCCTCGTGGCCTATATGATTCCTAATCCCGGAGGCATTCCGGCGTCCGGTGAACTTCGCGCGTTTCTTCTCGACAAGCTTCCGGACTATATGGTGCCCGCGGCATTTATCACCATCCCATCATTCCCATTGACTCCCAACGGCAAAGTCGATCGCCGCGCACTGCCGGCACCGGACTGGGCCAAGCAGCCTCGGGGAACTTCCTTCGTCGAGCCCTCTACCGCTGAAGAAAAAAACATGGCCGCCATATGGGCTGAAGTTCTCCGTCTCGAAAAAGTCGGCGTTCACGACAACCTCTTCGAACTCGGCGCGGACTCTCTGCATGTCTTCCAGATCGTGGCGCGCGCAAACAAAGCTGGTCTTGACGTCTCGCCTCGTCAGCTGCTGCAATTCCGTACGATCTCGGCAGTGCTGGCTCAGCTCGCGAACGCTCCGGCATCCACTCCAAGCGCGCCAACGCTTGCCCCAGTCTCTCGCGCCAAGTACCGATTGCTGCGTCAGACTAGCTAAATGTTTCAGGTTTGTTTGGCCCCAGGAGCCTAATGCCGATCATGGATTTCGATTCCAACCGAGAAAGCTCTTATCCCTCCGGCTCCTCGCCCGAAGAATCGGACGAAGTCACGGCTTTTCCCCTTTCTCCTGCGCAGCGAAAAATTTGGGAAACCACGCGGACCAACCGTCGCGATACCACCTATAACGGTTCGTTCCGCATGAATCTGGCTGGTCCCGTTGATGCCGTACTTCTCGAGCGCAGCCTCCAGGAAATTGCTGACCGCCACGAAATCCTAAGGGCTTCCGTAGAGCTTTTGGATCGCGAGCCCACCCAGATCATCGCCCCGTCTCTTCAGCTGCGGCTGCAAACTTTCGACCTTCGTGAATTTCCCGGCCAGCACCGCGAAACCCATATGGACCGTCTCTGTATGGACGAGGCCCAACGTCCTTTCGATCTGACGAACGGCCCGCTCATTCGCTATGGGCTTATTCGCATGGAGGATCAGCGCTACATTCTCATGCTCACCATCCACCAGATGATCTGCGATGGCTGGTCCATCGGCCTGGTCATGGAGGAGTTGCAGAAAATTTACGCAGCTCTGGCCGATGGTCGCGAACCGCTGCTTCCGCCGCTCTCTCTGCAGTTTGGGGATTTCGTAGTCTGGCAAAAAGATCTTGCCGATAGCCCGAAGTGCGCGCAACAGTTGAATTATTGGAAAAATAAGCTGCGCGGCTATCGCCGCAATGAATTGGCATTTGATTTTCCCCAAGCAGATCGCAACGCAACTTCCGCGGCGATCGTCTCGCAACTCCTGCCCCGCGAACTTACTGACAAGCTCCGTGATTTTTCCACTCAGCAAGGCGCGACGTTTTTCATTACCACCCTGGCTGCCGGTCTCACGCTGCTTTACCGTTACACCGGCGAATACGATCTCAGCGCCGGTTCGCCGCTCGCCGGCAGAAATACCACCGAACTCGAATCGCTGGTCGGCCAGTTTGTTAATCACGTGATTTTCCGTGCCGATGCTTCGGGCGACCCGCTTTTTTCGCAGTTTCTCACGAGTGTTCGCGATTCTGTTTGGGAAGCGTTGGCCAATCAGGACGTTCCATTCGAATCGGTCTTGCAAGCCGTTCGGCCGGTCCCGGATCCGGCCCATGATCCCGCATACGTAATCAATTTCATCTGCCAGCGCGAATACGGCCGCGCTTCCACTTTTAACTTCGATTTCGCCGGTGTCCGCATGTCCACCATGCCCTCCAAATCGCAGGGCGCTCTTTACGATTTGAATTTCTTTCTGGTCGAAAGGGAAGTTGGCTGGCGTCTTTCGGTCGAATATAAAACCGGCCTTTTTAAAGAAGAAACGGCCAAAGTCCTGCTCGATCATTTCCGCGAATTGCTCGAACAGATCCTCGCCAATCAGGAATCCAGACTGTCTGAATTTTCTCTTTCCGGCGATTCGCCCCGGGTACAGGCTGCCAATGAAAAAATTGCCGCCAGCAAATCATCGGAGGCCCCTTTCTTGGCACCCGGCGAAGTCTTTGCCATGCCTGCCAGTATTGTGCAGCAGCGTTTTTTTCTTCTGGCTTCGCTCGATCCACGTAGCGCCTCGTTCAACATGCCGGCATGTGTTCGCATTGCCGGACTCCTGTCTCGGGAGGCTCTTGAAAAAAGTTTTCAGTTCTTGATCGACCGTCACGAAACGTTGCGCACAACATTTGAAGAGATCGACGACGAAATCGTGCAAATCGTTTCTCCGCCACGGCCCTTCCAGCTTTCGTTCACCGATCTTTCCCCCGTTTCTTCCAGCGAACGCGAAGCCTCGCTGCAGTCCAAAGTGCTAGAGGCTGCCGAACTCCCGTTCAATCTGGAAAAAGGCCCGCTGTTCCGCGCACACCTTTTCCGGCTCGACGCCGATCACCATGTTCTGGTTACCGTCACCCATCACATCCTGACCGACGGTTGGTCCAACAAGGTTGCCCAAGATGACCTGTGGGCAAGCTATGCGGCTTTTTCTGAAGGCAGGCGCCCTCAACTTGCGCCGCTGCCATTGCAATACAGCGACTTCTCGACCTGGCAGAAGGATTGGCTGGCCTCTCCTCAAGCTCAGCAGCACACCGATTTTTGGCTCAAGCAACTGCACGGAACTCTGCCGGTCACGAATTTTCCGCTCGACCGCCCGCCGTCCAGTAGGTCCGCGCCGCACGGCGCTATTGAAACGTATCTCTTTCCTGCGGAGCTCGCCGCCGCGCTCAAGTCTTTCAGCCAGTCGCACAACGTCACCATGTTCATGCTGATGTTATCCGCGTTTGGCGCGCTTCTCGCCCGCTACTCTGGCCAGACCGACATTCTCGTCGGTTCTCCGGTAGCGAATCGCCGCACCGAGACCGAACCTCTCATCGGGCCTTTTTCCGGCCCGCTTTGCCTGCGTCTTGATCTCTCCGGCCGGCCCACCTTCCAGGAATTGCTGAATCGAGTCCGCGACGTCACTCTCGATGCTCTCGGTCACGCCGATTTGCCATTCGAAGTCCTGATCGATCACCTTAAGGCGCCGCTCGAACGTGGTCGCAAGCCTCTGTTTCAGTTTTATTTTTTCTACCAGTCCGCTTTTCTCAAACCACGTCACGTCGGCCCACTCACCGTTACTCCAATGCCAACATTTAGCACTGGAACGCCATTCGAAATGCAGCTCGGCATCATCGAGCGCGAAGAGGGAATCCGCGCCCAGCTGGAATACAATGCCTCGTTATATAATCCGGAAACTATTCGCCGGGTCCTCGGCGACTGGGAACGTATTCTTCGTGCTGTGGTCGTAACTCCGGACTTGCGCGTGGATTCCATTCCGTTGCCTGGCCTTCCTGCGTAGCGGCGCCCGGAAGTCCGCCGAACATGAAGTATTTGCGCCGCTGACTCGATTTTGAGCTGTTTGGTTCAGCAGAGATTGGGAGTTCGAAAATGGCAAGCACCCCAACAAAACTCGCCCGGCAAGCTTCGCTTCTCCAGTGCGACCCGGATCAATTCCACCAGAATTTTGACCGCCACCCTTTTCAATTGACTCACTCCGTTTCTGATCATCCTCTGCTTGAAGTCCCTCGCCTGATCACTCTCGCCCGCTTCCTTAAGAATGATCCTCACAATACTTCATTCGATGTCGGGGAAGTCGGCGTAGAAGAACGCTGGAACAAACGCCCTGGCCACTCCTACTCTCTCGAGCAGGCTCTGGAACGGATCGACAATGTGGGAGCCTGGGTCATCCTGAAGCATACCGAATCCGATCCCGAATACCGCCAGTTGATGTTGTCCATCATTTCCGAGGTGGAAAGACTCGGCGGGCGTAACCTCACTGCGCTGATGAAAAATCTCGAAGCCCAGATCATGCTCACCTCTCCGAATCGCGTCACTCCCTATCATCTCGACAACGAATGCAATTTCCTCCTGCAGATCCGTGGCGAAAAGGATCTTTTTGTTTTCGACCAGTCCGATCGTGAAGTTCTTACCGAAGGTGAACTTGAGCGATTCTGGGTCGGCGACTGGAACGCCGGCGAATACAAGGCGCGTTGCCAGGAACGTTCGCATTGTTTCCGCCTCGCTCCCGGCCGCGCCGTACACATTCCGGTGAACGCACCGCACTGGGTCAGGAACGACCGGAACGTTTCCGTTTCCATCAGCATCAATTTCGAATGGCTCGATGAGAAGCTGGCCAACGTATACCGCGCGAACTATTTTCTGCGCCGCGCCGGCCTTACTCCTCAGCCGCCCGGTAATTCCAGATTCAAGGACCGCTTGAAAGGCGTCGTCATCGGATCGAGTTTCGTTCCAGCGCGCAATCTTGCTCGCGATACGGTCCGTTTCCTCCGCCGCATCAAGCATGCGCGCTCGCAAAAACCTCCGTCTAAGCCGGTTGACGTTTAATGCGGTTCGCCTGTTTGCAGCAGCAGTCCCGATTTCTCGACCCCTTCACCCGGGGCTTGCCGCTCTTGTGCAATTGCTTCTCGCGTTTCAACTCCTCGGCGGGCCGCCGTAAAATCCTTGTTTGATGAGCCAATCTTCCATTTACCTTCGAGTACGACTGCTTCAGATTCGCGTCCTGGCCAAATTTCTGGAGTTGCTTGGGCTGTCTCGCCGTGGCGCCGCGCTGATTGTCACGCTTCGCGGGAACTCATTCTTCAGTCCTATTTTAGGTTTCCTGGTCGGCTACCGGCGGGACTATTCGTCATTCGAACGGGCAGCCGCATCTGCGCGGCGATTCATCCCTGCTGGCCATGAACATCCGGATGATGTCGCTTTTCACTCCTCGATTGCGGACACCATTCGCGAAAGCGATTTTCCCGTACTCTTCTACCTTGCTCCTAAAGTTTCCGATTTTTCGAAGGTCTTTGATCTCGGCGGCAATGTCGGCAATCTTTTCTATGCCTATCAAAAAGAGTTGAACTTTCCGGCTGGTCTCGTTTGGTATGTTTTTGATCTTCCGGCAAAGAAACCGGCTGGCCAGGCGCTTGCCCGGCAACGCAACGAATCGCGCATCCGTTTCTCCGATTCGCTCGCGGACGCTTCCGGCTGCGATTTATTTATCGCTTCCGGCTCGTTGCACTACTTCGAACAGCCACTCGACCAGATGCTGCTGTCGCTCGATCAGCTCCCGCCCCACGTCATCGTCAACCGTACACCATGCTTCCGGCAACCTGATCCGTCTAAGGACTCCAGTCTTCCTTTTACCGATGACCTGATCACCGTTCAGGACAACAAAGCCTATCTCGTACCCTGCATCATCCACAATTCAGACAAACTCGTCGCTTCCATGCGCAAGATCGGATATTCCCTCTGCGCTTCTTGGCCTGTCCATGAACGCAAACTTTGGGTTCCGCTTTTCCCAGACCGCTCTTCAGAGCACTATTCCGGATTCTATTTCCAAAAAACAGATTATCCTTCGTAGGACGACCATGGCTGGGTACGTTTTCTGTTGTGAAACCAGAGCGCGCTCTTGCCGACTATTTCGGAGGACTTGACCCTACTTCGCCGGACTTCCGCAACACTTCCTGAACCGGCCCCCATGCGCAAGCCAGCGCGCCGAGATACGTTCCAGCGGTATTGGTAATCAAATCTGTCATCCCCGACGTCCGGGAGGGAATCCACGCCTGCAAAAGTTCAATGAGCAGGCTCACCGCAAATCCCAACAGTATTATTTTCGAAATACTGCCGCGTTCCCCGAACCGCTTCGAAAATAAGGGAAGAAAAACAAACCCGAGCGGCATGAATCCAGTCACGTTCAGCACAATGTCTGCGACATAACCACGGCTCGCTCGGAATTCCTTCCACGGCGGCGTCAGCAGTGGCTTCCAGGGAATCGTGAAATATTTCGGAATTTTCAGTTCGGGACTCTCCGGCAAGTCAGCCTTCGCAACACTTCCCTGTCCCTCCCGGAACCAGTACGCGCCAACCTCTCCAGGAATAGCTGAGGCCCCGCGCGCGATTCCCGCCACAAAGTTCGCTTGGATCGCGCGTTCATCCAGCTTGCGGCCGGTAATTCTGATTCCTTTCAACTTTCCTTGCCACGTCGCAAACCGCGTCGTTGCCGTCCCGAAATATATTCTTCCTTCCAAATCCGCCCGTGTCATTCCAAACCGTGTTGACTTGCCCGCTATTCGCCCATCGACGTAGGCTGTAGTGCCGGTCTCATCCGCCGCAATCGCAAGGTACACCGGCTGGTTCGCATGAAACGCATGCGCTACTTCAATCTCCGCAACCCTTGCGGCCTGCCCCTTCCTCAGGATTTCCCTTTGGAACAGCACCTCATCTCCGTACTGCGCCATGCGGAATCGTTCCGCCTGTTCCGGCGTCGCGATGGCCAGAAACGTATTGTTGTCGTCTGCGCTTTCTGGCACCAGCCATAATTCCACCGTGCAACCGTTGCCGCTCCCTGCTTGCTGAATTGGCAGTGCTGTATCGGTCAACACAATTCCGTGTAGCCCGAATTGCAAGCTATTTTCTCCGCTTGACCACCTAACGTCGTTGCGCGGAAAGGGATTGAACGGCCACAGTCCGGCGATGAGAATGATCACCAGCACTGCGACTCGTAAAATCGGCATGCACCATCCAACTACCCGGTACACACCTTTTCGCACTTGTGGATTGTCACTCACGATTGTTTTGCTGTTTATTCGGAATTCGGTTCCGCCATCCGCTCTTGATCGCCCTCAGCGAGTCGCGGATGTCTTGATTACTTTTCCTGGCTCGTGGGAGCCAGCGCATGCAGCGAAGAGTCGCGATTTTCGTAATACTTCGCATAGTAAGACCGGTAATCGCCGCCGCGCACCCTTGCCAGCCAAGCCGAATTATTCTTGTACCAATCGATCGTTTGCCGTAACCCATCTTCCAGCTTCACTTCGGCTTTCCATCCCAGCTCTCGTTCGATCTTTGTGCAATCCAGGGCGTATCGCCGATCGTGGCCTGGTCGGTCCTTCACTGAAGTCATCAGCGAATCCGGTTTTCCCAAAGCGCGCAGCACCCGCTTCACCATCGTCAGATTTTCTTCCACATCCAGCCCGCCAATGTTGTATGCCTCGCCGATTTTCCCCGCTTCCAGTACCCGGAAAATTCCCCGGCAATGATCTTCCACGTGCAGCCAGTCCCGCTGCTGCTTTCCGTCTCCGTAAATCGGCAGCGCCTTGTCGTCCATCGCGTTCGTAATCATCAGTGGCAGAAACTTCTCGGGAAATTGAAACGGGCCATAATTGTTCGAAGCCCTGGTAAGCACCGCTGGGAATCCGAACGTCCTCACGTACGATCTAACCAGCAGATCCGAACTTGCCTTTGACGCCGAATATGGGCTGCTCGGCTTCAGTGGGAATTCTTCCGTCGCAAACTGATCCGCTTCCATGTCCCCGTACACTTCATCGGTCGAAACGTGCACGAACTTCTCAATCCCCGTTTTTCGCGCTACCTGCATCAGTATGAATGTTCCGGTAACGTTGGTCTCGATCACCGGAGCCGGCTCATAAATACTGCGATCCACGTGCGATTCCGCAGCGAAGTGCACCACGGCCTGACACCCCTTCATCGCTTCTTCCACCTGCACCGGGTCGCAGATATCGCCCTTCACAAATCGATAGCCCGGGTTATTTGAAACCGATTCCAGGTTCTCCAGATTTCCGGCGTAGGTCAGCTTGTCGTAATTGACGATTTCATTCTTCGTTCCCAATCCCAGTACATGCCGGATAAAATTCGATCCAATGAAGCCCGCCCCTCCCGTAACGAATATCTTCATCGCGTCGCCCCTTGCTTCCCCTCACCCTGCGCGCCAGCCACATTCATCTTATTCGCGCCAGTCTCCGCCACCAGATTGTTGGCCTTCAGTAGCGACTCAAACTGTCCGGCGTCAGTCCACCAGCCTTCCAGGAATTCGTAGGTCAGCGTGCCTTCCTCGACGTAGAAATTGTTCACGTCGGTAATTTCCAGCTCGCCGCGCCCCGATGGCTTCAACCTCTTGATTTTCTCGAATACCGTGGCGTCGTAGAGATAAATTCCGATCACCGCGTAGCTCGATTTCGGATTCTTCGGCTTCTCTTCGATTCCGATCACTTTTTCACCGCGCAGTTCGGCCACCCCAAACCGGTTCGCGTCCTCTACTTTTTTGAGCAGAATTTTCGCGCCCTGGTCTTGCTTTTGGAAATTCTTCACTGCGTGCGCGATGTTGTTTTCAATGATGTTGTCGCCCAGAATCACGCAGATTGGTTCGCCATTCGCGAAGTGTTCGGCCAGGCCCAGTGCCTCCGCGATCCCTCCTTCGCCTTCTTGGTAGGTGTAATTCAAATGCTTCAATCCAAAATCCCGCCCATTCCCCAGCAGCCGCAAAAAGTCTCCCGAATTCCGTCCTCCCGTGACCAGCAGGATCTGCTCGATTCCCGCATTCACTAGCGTCTGGATCGGGTAATACACCATCGGCTTGTCATACACTGGCAATAAATGCTTGTTCGTCACTCGCGTCAACGGGTTCAGTCGGCTTCCCGTTCCGCCTGCCAACACTACGCCTTTCATGGGTTCTCCGTTTCTTGGCGCCACCAGTCCGTCAAAATCATTCCGCTCGGCTATTATCGCTGAAACGGTCGGCCTTTTCCGCCTTCGCTCAGATTCCTCCCGCAAGGTGTCACGGTAACCGATTCGTTTGGTCTTGGAGTTTTTCGCACATCCGGACCGGTTTGGCGGGGAAGTGCGAAAGAACCATCAGCAAACCCACGATTGAAATATCAACCTTCTGAATGCCTGTTTACGGCTTACTTCCGCTCCCGCGTCGACGACGGTACCTGCGGGCTCATCCGGAATCGCGACAGTGCTTCACCCAGGTTTTGGATGAACGCCTCCGACTGGAAAACCTCTGCGTCCTGCCGCATGCTCGCTGGCGGAGCGATCGGGTCCAGTTCGTCTAGTTGAAATTCCCGCGCCACGTCCGCGATCACTTTTGCCTCAATGATTTTCTGCTGGTCCACGAACGAATTAATCAGCGAGTGTTCGCACAGCAAATTAATCACCCGGGGGATCCCCATCGAATACAGATGAATCGCGTCCATTGCAGCCGGCGAGAAAATCTCGGTCTCCGCTGCGGCTCCCGCAATCCTCAGCCGTTCCTGCACGTAGTCGTGCGTCTGCTCTTGGCTCATCGGCATGGTCTTGCAACGTAGTGTGATGCGCTGCCGGAGTTGCCGCAGTTGCGGCAGCTTCAACTTATCCTCCAGCTCGGGCTGGCCGGACAATACGATCTGCAGCAGTTTCTCGGTCGAAGTCTCCAGATTGGTCAGCAGACGAATCTCTTCCAGTACCGGAAAAGTCAGATTCTGCGCTTCGTCAACGATCAGCACCGCGGTCTCGCCCGCGCGGTATCTTTCCAGCAGCCAGTGATTCAATTTCAGCAACTGTTGGCTTTTCGATCGGGTTTCGCACGCAATATCAAATTCCGCCAGGATAAAATCAAACAACTGGCTCGAGTTCATCCGGGAATTGAACAAAAACGCGGTTTTTGTCCGCCGCAAGTGCAGCCAGTCCAACAGCCGGTTTACCAGCGTGGTCTTCCCGGTTCCCACTTCTCCGGTCAAGGTGATAAATCCCTTGCGGGTCTGAATTCCATACATCAACCCGGACAGCGCTTCCTCGATCTGTTTCGTCAGAAACAGATACCGTGGGTCCGGGTTAACGTTGAACGGGTTTTCTTTCAAACCAAAGAAGCTTTTGTACATGATCTTGTGGTCGTCTCCGTCGACTACTCTATGGTCCCTTTCGAATCCTTCCCGCGACCTTTAGCGCAATACCAGCGGCCGCGTGTGCCAGCTGAGTCCGACCGAAAACTGGTGTGTGGTAAAACTCGAACTACAATTAAGTCCGGCGCACACGGTGCTGTTCGAATTCTCGATGTACCCCGTATACCCCAGCGAAAAACTTGCATTTCGTCCTAGCGGCCGCGCCAACGACCCTCCCACATAGATCGTGTCGTAGGACAAGTCTGTCACGCCCTGCCCGGTCTGTGCGTTGCGGTTCCGCGCATATCCTAGATGCGCGTTGCCGGTCCACAGCCGAGTAATCCTTCTGGACGCCGAGCCCGTTACCTGGTCGGTGGTTGCTCCCAGGAACACACCGCTTCCCGACGTCAGTCCGTGCAGATAGTCGAGCCCGATACTTCCTCGCGCGAATGCATAGTTCAGCATCGCGTTTCCGGAGAATTCAACGTATTGAGTCTTGGCGCCCACACCTTGCGCCACTCGAAAATTCGTAATCTCCGGACCACCTGCCAGTTCCAAAGCCAGCCGGCCCGTTATCTTTCGTCCGTACACTGCGCGAATTGTGTTGTCGCCGATCGCCTGTGCAGTCCCCAGATAGTGGTAAGAGCTGAATCGGTACGACACGCCGATCGTGTCCAGCCGCGAGACCTGGTAGTTGTAGCCTGCGTTTCCGATGTAATCGTTGCTCTCAATATTCCCTTTGTCGGTGAACCGCAGAATGCTGTACACCCCTCCTACCGTCACCGAGCTGCGCGCACTCAGGTTGTAGTTGATCTGGGTCCCCGCGGTGTTCATGTACCGCGGGCCAATTGCCGTAAAAATCGACTGTCCAGGACTCAATCCTCCGCTCAAACCTGTCGAACCAGGTCCCAACGATCCGCCGATTCCCGGTGCCGCCAAGCCGGTTCCCGCCCCAAAGCCAAATTGCGCTTCTGGAAGATAGGCAAACTCATCCAACAATGTCAGTTGCCAACGCTCCCAGTTGAACGTCTGTGTCGCATCGAGCTGTTGAAACCATCCGTTTCCCAGCGTCGAATCCGTGGAAAAATCTCCGCCTCCGGAATAGTTCACCGCCAGCTTTGACCGGCTCCAGTTCTCGAGCAAGCTCACATTTCCGGACAGGTAGCTCGTCGAATTCCAATTATTCGACCCGCCTTGCGATTGCTGATTCGACTGCACAAAGTTGTAGTACGCCACTCCCGGCACCCAGTAACTATGCCGCTCCATTTGCGTTCCAATCGTTGGATCCTGAATCCCGGTTAGTGGCCGGTTGTCGGGCTGGATCGTGTCCGGCGCCTGATTCGCATCCTGATCTTCTGCTCCGATCGGGCCATATGCTTTTGCCGCGGGCTTGGGTTTTTCCTCGCCCTGCGGCTGCGGGTCTTGCGCCAGTCCCGTCGTTGCATAACAAAGCGCCACGCAGGTCAGCGCGGAAATCGTCACGATTGTTCGGTGAATATTCATAAGCCCTCTCTACGGCACCACAATTGTATCGCCGGGCTGGAGCGCAATGTTGTCTTCCGGTCGTTTCCCGTTCACTACGTCCTTGTAGTTGAACGAATGTTTCACCTGTTTGCCGCCTTCGGTCCGCAAAACATAAATCTTGTTGGTGCGCGCAAACTGCGTGAATCCTCCCGCGCTGGTCAACGCTTGCAGCACCGTCATGTTCGGCAGCAGCGGGAAAGCTCCGGGCCTCGTCACCTCGCCGTTTACGTACACTCTTCGGCTGTTGATTTCACTGACCGTCACCGTCACTTGCGGATTGTTGATGAATTTCTTCAGGCCTTCGGTGATGTTATTCGCCAGTTCCATGGACGTCAGCCCGGCTGCTTGCACGTCATTCAATAGCGGCAGTGAAATCTTGCCGTCCGGCCGCACCGGCACCGACCGGGTCAGTTCCAGTTCCTTCCATACGTCCACCTTCAATACGTCCTGCGGCCCAATTCGGTAGCTGGTATCGGTAGTCGCTGCCACCGCTGCCGTTGCCGCCTGTGTTGTCGCGGGCGCACTAGAGCTCTTGGTGGTGTCCTGAGCCTGCGCCACTCCGATTGCCAGCATGGTCCCAAGCCCAATCCATAGCAACGCTTTCATCACTCTTCTCCCCGCGCTCGCTTGACTTCGTACCCGCCGACATCCATCTGTTTGATCTTGTACAGCAATGCCTTGTAGCTGATCTGCAATTCTCGCGCTGCTTGCTTGCGATTCCAATGAGTTCTTTGCAAAGCTTTCTGGATCAACTCGCGCTCCGCCACCCGCGATGCCTCGCGCGCCACCATTTTCAGCGGCGCACCCCGCGGACTATCCATCGGATTTTGCAGCGCCGGACCGCTTCGTTTCAGTTCACCCATCGCCGACCGCGACGTTCCCAGCGCCACCACTTTTCGCGCCAGGTTTGCCAACTCCCGGATATTGCCGGGCCAGTCGTGCGAACGCAGGATCTCCTCGTCCTCCTGGCTTAATACCGGCGGCCTCTTGCCGGTTTCCACGGCGTGCTTTTCCAGGAAGTACTCCATCAACATTCCGATGTCTTCTCTCCGTTCGCGCAGCGCCGGCAGCTTCACGCAAGCTCCGTTAATTCGAAAATATAACTCGCGTCTGAACCGCCCTAAGCCAATTTCTTTGTCCAGATTTCGCGTGGTCGTTGAGATTAGCCGGAACCCCATCCGTCCACCGGACGCCATCTCCCGCTCTTGTACCATCGCCAGCAGCACTCGCTGACAATCCAGATCTAGCTCGTCAATCCCATCGAGACACAGCGTCCCCAAATTCTCGTTCGGCTCTCCGCTCCAGCCTCCCAGCAAACCTTTCACTTTGCCCAGCAACTCCCCCGGCTCCAGTGATGTGCAGCTCAACGTCACCATTGGCCGCTCCCGTAGCGCCGAAAGCTGGTGAATCAGCCTTGCATACACCTCTTTGCCGGTTCCGCTCTCCCCATGCAGCAGCACTGGGATGTCGGTCCGGGCTATCTCGCCGATAATCGCATTGACCGGGAGTATGGTCTCCGACTGCCCATATACAAATCCAGCTTCGCTCTCTAGCTCAAACGTTCGAATTAGGCCGGTTGCCATAAGGATCCAACAACTATTCAGCAACTGTCTCGCCAAGCAAGATCGGCAGCCACAACTCAGAAAGTCTGGTAAGGCCAATCATTTCACATATTTACAAAGCCTATCCGTCTGTCAGGCTTTCCATGTACCCACACCTGGTTCCAATAGCCATTCCACGAAGTGGCAAAAGTTTATCCCTTTTGGGCCACCCGCGCGACGAGAGTCCTGGAAGTCTGCAGTTATGTCTTTTGCAATCAGTAAGTTATATGGAAATGACTTCTATTCTTCGCCTACACTAAAATACGTGCAATCCGGATGGATGAACGCCAGCGCGCTCACGCTTGCTTCCGGGTCCATCATGAACCCTTCCGTCAGCTCCACGCCAATCTCCTCTGGTTTCAGCAGCTTCCAGATCCCCGCCTGATCCTCCAGGTCCGGACACGCCGGATACCCAAAGCTGTATCGCTTTCCACGATATCGCGATGTAAACCGCTGTGCCATCGTCAACTCCGGTGCATCCGGAAATCCCCAGTCCTCGCGTATTCGCCGGTGCAGCCACTCCGCGCATGCCTCTGCCGTCTCAATGGCCAGCGATTGCAGTCCGTGCGAACGGAAATAATATCCCGCGTTCTTCGCCGCTTCCGACCGCTCCCTCACCCCTTCTCCCGCACTTACTACAAATACCGCCACATGGTCGCGCTTTCCATCTTGCGTCGGCAAAATATAATCGCTCAAGCAAAGCCGATCCCCAATCTTTTGCCGTTTCAGCTTCCACGTAAGTGCCGGCGCGCTCTCGCCCGGTCGAAACACGTGCAGCTTTTCGCCTTCGGCTTCCGCCTCAAAAAACTGCCATACCGCCCGAACCTTCATGAACTTCGCGGCTTCTTCTTTCACCTCTTCCATCGCCGCAAACAGTTCCACCGCCTTCGGTTCGCGCTCCGCCAGCCGCTTTTCGAAATCGCCCTTGTATCCCAAATGCCGCCCAAACAACATATACGGGTTGATATAGCTCCACACTTCGCGCAAATCAGGCACCAGCCGTATTTTTCTATCGAGATACCCCACTGGCTGAATCGGCAAATCCGCGCGCACCTTCGGCGAACGGGTCACCGCCGGCAGTTCTTCAACTCTTACCGTCGTCGTGACGCTCACTCCGCTCGCCAGTTCTCCATTCGCCCGCAGCACTGTCTCTCGAGTCGCCGGATCCATCAGCTCATTCATCAAACGCAATCCGGTCATCGCATCCTTGGCGTAGCACACCGCATTCCCGTAACTCGGCGCGATTTTTGTCTGCGTAAATTTCCCGGAGAGCGCTGCTCCGCCCACTAGCAGTGGAATCACAATTCCTGCGTCCTTCAAATCGTTCGCGGTGATCACCATCTGCTGCGCGCTTTTCACCAGCAATCCCGACAGCCCGATCGCGTCCGGATGATGCTGCTGATAAGCCTTGATCAACTCTTCCGGCGGCACCTTGATCCCCAGATTCACCACGTCATAGCCGTTGTTTTTCAGAATAATTTCAACGAGATTTTTCCCGATGTCATGCACGTCGCCCTTCACTGTCGCCAGCACAATCTTCCCGCGCTTCGCGGTGTCCGCTTTTTCCATGAACTGTTCGAGATGGTTCACCGAAGCTTTCATCGCTTCCGCCGACTGCAGCACCTCCGCCACAATCAATTCGTTGGCATTAAACAGACGGCCGACCTCCGCCATCCCGGTCATCAGCGGTCCGTTGATGATGTCCAACGGCGCCGTGCCCTCGGCCCTCTTCTTCTCCAGATCCTCGACCAATCCGTCGCGCGTGCCCTCGATGATGTAATTCGCAAGCCTCTGATCGAGCGGAATATCCTCCGCCCGTAATTTTTCCTTCTTCTTCGTTGTCCGGAAATGTTCGGTAATCGCCGCAATGTGAAATTGATTGATCGCCGCCCGCTGCTCTTTGTTCTGCGCCCGCCAATCCGCCGGCGCGCTCTGCAAAAGTCCCGCGCGCGGATTCGAATCGTCCACCTTCTTCGGCGGGTGCTGAAACAGCAGATTCTCCGCCAACTCCCGTTCGTGCTCCGGAATCGACGCAAACCGTTCCAGCTTCTCGGTATTCACAATCGCCAGGTCCAGCCCGGCCTTCGTGCAGTAATAAAGAAAAACCGAGTTCACCACTTCCCGCGCGCCCGCTGGCAATCCGAACGACACATTCGAAATCCCCAGTATCGTCCGCACATCCGGCAATGCCTGCTTGATGATTCGAATCCCTTCAACCGTCTCCACCGCGCCGCCAATGTAATTCTCGTCGCCCGTCGCGCACGGAAACACCAGCGGATCAAAAATAATGTCCTCCGGCGCAATCCCATATTTCTTCGTCAACAATTCATAGGACCGCTGCGCAATTTCCAGCTTTCGTTCTCGCGTAAACGCCTGCGCCTGCAGCTTGTCCTCGTCAATGCAGCCCACCACCACCGCCGCGCCATAATCGTGGGCGATCGGCACCACCTTCTCGAACTTTTCCTCGCCATCCTCCAGATTGATCGAGTTGATGATCGCTTTCCCCTGGCAGTACGTCAGCGCCAGCTCAATCGCCGTTGCATCGGTGGTATCCACCATCACCGGCGCTTTCACTTTTTGAATCAGCTTTTCGTAGAACACCGGAATGTCTTTCTTCTCATCGCGCTCGGTGCTCTGCAAACACACGTCCACAATGTGCGCGCCGCCTTTCACTTGTCTCCGCGCAATTTCGCTGGCCTCCTCCCATTTTTCTTCCGCCACTAAATTCTTAAACAATCGCGACCCAATCACGTTCGTCCGCTCGCCCACCAGCAGCGGTCGCGTACTGTCGTCCGCCTCCACCGTTTCGATTCCCGAATACACAGCCCGGTGCGATTCCTTCGGCAGTGCTCTCGGCTTTTTCCCTTCCACCATCTGCGCAATCGCTAGGATGTGCTTCTCGGTCGTTCCGCAGCACCCGCCCACGATGTTCAGCCATCCATGGTCGACAAATTTTTCCAGCTGCGCCGCCAGCGAAGTCGGCGTCTCCAGATACTTGCCCTCTTCATCAGGCAGTCCGGCATTTGGGTAGCACGAAACAAACTCCCCGGTCGAAGCGCTCAGCGTCCGGATATGATCCGTCATGAACTCTGGCCCCGTCGCGCAGTTCATCCCAAACGCCAGCGGCTTCGCATGCCGCAGCGATGCCCACATCGCCTCCACCGTCTGCCCCGCCAGCATCGTCCCCATCGGCTCAATCGTCACCGAAACGATCGTCGGTATCTGTCCGCCAATTTCTTTCGACAGCTTCTCAATCGCCAGCAGCGCCGCCTTGATGTTCCGAGTGTCCTGGCAAGTCTCCACCAGCAGCAGATCCGCGCCGCCCTCCACCAATCCCTTCGCCTGCACGTAGTAATTTCCCCGCAGCCCTTCGAACGTCACTCCCCCGGTCACCGTAATCGCCTTGGTCGTCGGCCCCATCGACCCCGCCACAAACCTCGGCCGCGCCGCCGTGCTGAATTCCGCCGCCGCCGCGCGCGCCAATTCCGCCGCCTTCTTGTTCAATTCGAACGCTTCCGCCTGCAGCCCGTATTCCCCCAACACCAACGGCGTCGCGCCAAAGGTATTGGTCTCGACGATGTCCGAGCCCGCCGCAAAATATTTCCGGTGAATATCCAGCACCACATCCGGCCGCGTCCGCACCAGTACCTCGTTGCAGCCCTCCAGCGCCGCTCCGCCAAAATCCGCAGCCGTCAGGTCACACTGCTGCAGCATCGTCCCCATCGCCCCATCGAGCACGAGGACACGCTGCCCCATAAGCTCCCGCAAGCTTTTGCCTGTTTCTGTGAAATTTCGCATACCGGATTTTGTAGCGCCGACTATTTCGTCCGCGCTTCTTCTCTGCGTAGGTGTTTCGAAGGTCGTTGCTCCTTGAGGCCCTGCCGCCAGTCCATCTCCCGCACCTTTCCCGGGATGACAGCCGACACCCCTATTTTACCCAGCTTTCCCCTGAGAATCGAATGCCATTCCCAGCCCATTGCCATACCCGTTTATTTCCCGTCTACGAGGCTAAATCCGTCACTCCGAGCGGAACAGGCCGACGCTTTTTTCCCCGCGCTCGCTCCTCGGAACCCGCCTGTCCTGAACGAAGGCCAAGGATCGGCCTGCGCAGTCGAGGAATCTTTCTTGGTTCTCACCCGCCGGCCTGGCACCTAAACCGCACCAGCAAAAACGCCCAACTCGTCAGTATCAATTCGTGAACAAACCTCTCTAACCCACTTGCCCGTCCGTGCTATATTCCACTACTCTGACGCCAGTGGCTACGAAACGTTCATCCGCGCCTAAGCTCTCTATCTGCCTGCTCTCGCCGCACCCTCTGGTGCTGAGCGAGTTCGAACGCATTTTGTCCAAGCCCGATTTCAAAGTCATCTCCAAGCAGCTTGAGTCCACTCTCGCTCCCGATCTTCGCTCCTTCGAACCGCCCAAGGCTCAGGTTTACGTCATCGACGCCCACGCCGCGCGCCAGGCCACCGGAGCGCTGCTCTCCAATATTCTCGAACGCCATCCCGACGCCCGGCTGATCGTCGTCGGCGAAGCCCACAACGACGCCAACAGTTTTTCGCTTCTCCGTCTTGGCGTAAAAGGCATCCTCACATACACCGAAGCCCGCGACCAGCTCATCCGCGCTCTACCGCTCGTCGCCACCGGCGGTTTCTGGGTGCCGCGCACCGTTCTCTCCGGATTCGTTGATTCGATACTTTCCGGGCAAACGCGCCGCCTCAAATCCGATTCCGTCGCCAATCTCAGCCGCCGCGAACAGGAAGTTCTCGATTCGCTCCTCGAGAATCTTTCCAACAAGGAAATCGCCAGCAAACTCAACATTGCCGAGCGCACCGTAAAATTCCACGTCTCCAACCTCCTTAACAAATTCGGAGTCCGCCGCCGTGCCGATCTCATCCTTCTAACCTTCCAGCGCCGTATGGCCCCTGACGCCTAGTCCCCCGCACCCAGCCATCTCTTTTGTATCTGTGTGTCGTATTTGTTTCTGAATTTCCTAGCGGCCACGTTTAACCGGCCCTCGTTCTTTGTGTAGCAGCGGATTTAGCCCGCTGCTCTTTCTTTTCTCTTCGCAGCGCCGGCATCCTGCCAGCTCTCTCCCACACTTTTCTGTACGCGCCGCCTGCTGCTAGGCCCGCGTACTCTGGGTCTCAGCGTTATCTTTTCTGATCCTCTGGTCTTCTGATCCTCCCGTCCTCTCCCTCCTTTACTCCCCATCCGTTCCCCCATTACACTTTCTTCTCAACTATCTATGCCCCATCCACGCCACAATCCACTCGCCCTCGTCGATCCCAAACTCTCCGTCGTCATTCCCGTCTACAACGAAAAAGCCACCATCGACGAAATCCTCCGCCGCGTCATCGAAACCGAATTCCGCAAGGAAATTATTCTCGTCGACGACTGCTCCACCGACGGCACCCGCCAAATCCTCGAAAAAATGGCCCAACTGCAATCCTCCGGCGAATCCTTCGCTCCCGCTCAAGACGCCGCGGACTCCATCCCACTTCGCGATGTGCGCATCTTTTTCCAGACAAAAAACCAAGGCAAGGGTGCCGCTCTCCGTCGCGGCTTTGCCGAGACTACCGGCGACGTCATTCTCGTTCAGGACGCCGACCTCGAATACGATCCCCGCGACTACGGCAAACTCCTCGAACCCATCTGGGATGGCCGCGCCGACGTGGTCTTCGGCTCCCGCTTCCTCGGCGGCCCTCAGCGAGTCCACTATTTCTGGCATTACGTCGCCAACAAAATGCTCACCCTTCTTTCTGACATTTTCACCAACCTCAAACTCACCGACATGGAAACCTGCTACAAAGTCTTCCGGCGCGAAGTGCTGCAAGGCATCCAGCTGAAGTCCAATCGCTTCGGCTTCGAACCGGAAATCACGGCTAAAGTCGCAAAAGGGAATTGGCGCATCTACGAAGTCCCTATCTCCTACGCCGGCCGCACCTACGAAGAAGGCAAAAAGATCACCTGGAAAGACGGCGTCCAGGCCCTCTGGTGCATCATCCGCTACCGCTTCCCTGACTAACCTCCGATTCGTCATGCCCACCTTCCACATCCAACAATTCGGCTGCCGCGCTACGCAGGCCGACGGCGCCGCCATCGAGCGCCAGCTCCTCAACCGCGGCTGTACCCGGACCCCTTCCGCATCCGACGCCGACGTCGTCGTCCTTAACACCTGCACCGTCACCTCCGCCGCCGACGCTCAGGCTCGCGACGCCATTCGCAAACTCCACGCCGCCAACCCCTCGACAAGAATTATCGTCACCGGCTGCTACGCTCAGCGGGCCCCCGAAGAACTCGCCGCCCTCCCCGGCGTCTCCTTGGTCGTCGGCAACTCCCACAAACCCCTAATTCCAAGTCTCATCTCCCCATCGCTGCCAGCCGCGATTCCAAATTTCGTCGCGAGCGAAACACTACTCAAGTCGCGCCATTCTTTGCCCGTAGGGGCACGGCATGTTTACCCCGGACCGCTCGGGGCGGTGCCCGCTCTGATCGCGGCCGCGACCGTCACGAAAATCGCCGCGGACCCATTTGGATCAACGCAACCCGCTCCAATCCTCGTCGGCGACATCTTCGATCAACACCACGTCCTCGTCGCCCCGGTCCTCGGCGGCGAGTCCAATCACACCCGCCCCACCTTGAAAATCCAGGATGGCTGCAACAACCGCTGCGCCTTCTGCGTCATCCCGTTCGTACGCGGAAAAAGCCGCAGCCTCCCTCCCGAAACCGTCATCACCGAAATCGGTAATCTTTCTAGCGCCGGCTACAAAGAGATCGTCCTCAGCGGTATCAATCTCGGCGCCTGGGGCCGCGACCTCTCTCCGCGCCATGATTTTCTCGATCTGCTCCGGCAAATCCTCGACGAAACTTCCGTCGAGCGCCTCCGCATCAGCTCCATCGAACCACTCGATGTCACCAGCGACCTGGTCGCGCTCTTCACATCCTCACCGCGCCTCGCCGAGCACTTCCACATGCCACTGCAATCCGCTTCCGACAAAATTCTCGCCGCCATGCATCGCTGGTATCGCTCCGAGCACTACGCTCGCCGCATCGACTTCATCCGGGAACAACTGCCGCACGCCGCCATCGGCGCCGATGTCGTCACTGGCTTCCCCGGCGAAACCGAAGCCGACCACGCCGCCACCATGAATTTCATCGATTCCCGCCCTTTCAGCTATCTCCACGTTTTTTCCTACTCCGTCCGCCCCGCCACCCGCGCCGCCGCACTCCCAAACCACGTGCCTTCCGCCACCATCAAGCGCCGCGCACGCGAACTCCGCGCCCTCAGCGAAAAAAAGTCTCAAGAATTTCATCGCACACAATCCGGCCGCACGCTCTCGGTCCTGACCCTTCGCCACACCGACTCCACCGAATCGAACCAATGGACTCCCGGTCTCTCCTCCAACTACTTAAAGCTCCGCCTTTCCGGGCAATTCCCGCCCAATGAATTTGTGACCGCGATCTGTCCGGAAACTCCCGATCCCCTAACACCGTCTCAGCAAGCCGAAACCGTCGCGAAGTCTTGATTCGATCGTCGGCGTCTCGAGATTCTCCGTGAACTCTGTGCCCTCTGTGTTAAAACAAACATTGAACATGCTCATCCAACCGACTTGCAGCCGCGTGAACTGCCAGCGCCCATGAACACTCTCGGCATCGCCACGCCCGGTCCCGGCGCGTCCGTCGCCCTCTTCGATAGCCACAACATTCTTTCGGCCATCGAAGAAGAAAAACTCAGCCGCAGCAACGATCCGCAGGCCCTTCCGCAACTGGCATTAAGAAGTGTTCTGGCCTCTTCCGGCCTGCGACTCACCGATATCGGCGCCATCGCTTTAGCTGAGCGCGGCGCGGCTGCAAAAAAGAATCAACGCAAAAATTCCAATCGCCAGGCAGCCCTCGCGAATCTCCGCCAGTTGCTCTCAGGACGCCGCTTCTCGCGCTTCGACCATCACCTCTGCCACGCGGCCAGCGCCTTCTACACCTCGGATTTTTCCCGCTCGCTGATTCTGACTCTTGATCACGCGGCAAGCGGCAACGCCGGCCTCGTCGCGCTCGGTGAAGATGACCACATCAAATCGCTGCAGTCGCTCGCGTTTCCAAGTTCGCTCGGCTGGTTCTATTCCCGCGTCACCCAGCTCGTCGGCCTGCGTCCCCGCCGCGATGAACACAAACTGCAATGGCTCAGCAAAGACGGCCAGCCGGAATATCTGGAAGTCTTTCGAAAATTGTTTCTCTGGAATATCAAAGGAGTGCCCGCACTCGATCGCAAATATTTCTCGGCCGGACCCGATGGCAGCGGCATTTTTTCCCCGCGCCTCTACCGCGAACTCGGGCTATCGCGCTCCATTCCGCCCACCGATCGAGCGGTACGCGCCGCGCTCGCTCGCAGTGCCCAAGATCTTCTGGAAGAAATCGTCTTGCAACTCGCCGAACATTTCCGCGAATCGACTGCCGCCGACTCGCTGTGCCTCGCCGGGGGCGTTTTTCAAAATGTCCTGCTGGTCCGGGCCCTCGAACAGCGCAGCAGCTTTCTGAATGTTTACGTCCAGCCGGTCGCAGGTAACGCGGGCACCTCGCTCGGCGCGGCTTTCCTGGCGCGCAAAAAATCCACCGGCCGTTCCGGTCGCGCGCCGCTTTCTTCGCTCGCGCTCGGCCCTGAACCCACTTCGCAGGAAATCAAAACCGTCCTCGACAACTGCAAAATTGTTTACAAATATCCGTCCGGTGAAGACCAGTTGCTCGACGACACCATTCATCTCCTCGATCGCGGCAAAATCGTTGCCTGGTGCCAGGGACGTAGCGAATTCGGCCATCGCGCGCTCGGCCAACGAAGCCTACTCGCTTCACCCTTCAACGAATACGTGCTCGACAACGTCAACCAGTTCATCAAGCACCGCGAAGAGTTTCATCCCTTCGCGCTTTCGGTTCCCGCCGAACGCGCTCACGAGTATTTCGATTGCGGCCTCAACTGCCGTTTCATGGCTTCGCTCGGCGACTTAAAAAATCCCGTCGCCGGCCTCGATCAGTTTACCTTCAACGGCACCGCCGTCCGCGTCCACAGCGTCGAAAAGCAATCCAATCCACTCTTCTGGCGCCTGCTCCACAAATTTGGCGAATCCGCTCCCGCTCCGATCCTCGTCAACACCAGCTTCAACCTCTTCGGCGAACCTCTGGTCACCGACCCGCGCTCCGCCGTCCGCAGCTTCTACTGCTCGGGCATCGACGCCCTGGCCATCGGCCCCTTTCTGGTAGTCAAATAAGACGTGACGTCCAGTAAACTGCGGTTGCTTGTCCTGCCATTTCTGATACTTCTTGCTTGCATACTCGCAAGTTGCAGACCGCCGCCGCTAATGTCGTATCCACGGTTTTGGGATTACCCGAGAGCAAGGCCGAAAGAACGCGATCTTTCAGGAAGATACAAGATATTTCAGGTTCGGCTATCCGCCGAACTAGCTAAATCGCTCGAGGAGCGAGAGCCTTCGGTCACAATCAAAGCGGACAACACCGCAGGTTTTGCTAATTTCCCGCGCTTCGACGGTTTCGGAGATCGAATTGACTGCAATCGGTCTGGCACTGCTGAGTGGTCGCTCGAGGATTTGGGTACCGGTTTTGGCTGGCAAATTGCCTTCAAAAATTACCGCCCGTCAACGGCGTCAGCTGCATGCGGCCAGGAAGATGGCACCTGGCCAGTTCTGCTTTTGGGGCAGAAACCACCTTACCGACTCTACTTAACTGTGGGCGATCCCGATAGCGATACCGGCATCGAATTTCAACAGACTGAGCACTAATTCTTAGCCTTCGAAAATCACCTGCGCCATGGCCTGCTTTGGCGTATGCGTCATGCTGATGGCAATATTTTTCACGCCGAGTTTGTCCGCAATCTTTCGCGCTTCACCTTTCAACTCCAGCGTTGGCCGCCTGCCCTTCAGCCGCAACACTTCAATGTCCACCCAGCGCACCCCGCGGCTCCAGCCTGTTCCCAGGGCCTTCATCGCCGCCTCTTTCACCGCGAACCGCCCCGCATACCGCTCGTATTTATCCTTGAACTGCTCGCAATACGCCCGCTCTTTCTCCGTAAAAATCCGTTTTAAGAAGCGTTCGCCTTGGCGCTCGATCGCACCCTTCACCCGCTCTACTTCTTCCATATCAATTCCCAGCCCAATAATCATTGCGATCCTGTAACGGCGGGTTTAGCCCGCTGCTCGGTTCCGTGGTAGTGGCCGGCCTTCAGGCCGGTGGTTTTGCTTCAACTCCAACTCTCACGGCCTTCACTCGAACACTCTTGCGATTATACTGACATGATGCCAAGCACCGCCAAATCCTCGCGGGTCCGCCGAATTCCCCGCAAACCCGCCCCACGACCGAAGCCGGGTCCGACGATTTCCGCGCCGTGGTCGCTGCGGACGGTGCGAGGCACACAAGTTCTGGAACTCGCCCCATTCAAGAAATTTCCGTGGCTGGTTCACGGCTTCAGCACCCGCGCCGGCGGCGCCAGCGTCCTCGCTTCCGGCCAGCATGTTCTGAATCTCGGTTTCACGGATTGGGACAATCGCGAAGCCGTTCTCAAGAACCGGCAAACCTTCCAATCCGCAATCGGCGCATATGATTTTACGCTCGTTCCGCTCAGGCAAATTCATTCGTCGATTGTTCGCCACTTCGCCTTGCCACCCGGCGAATCCTGCAAAGGCGACGCCTCGTGCACGAACGCACCTGGCTTGCTGCTTGGAGTGCAAACCGCCGACTGCGTTCCCATCGTACTGGTCGATCCCAAGAAACGTGCCGTCGCCGCCATTCACGCTGGCTGGCGCGGAACCCTCGCTCGCATCGCGCAAAAAACTGTCGGCGAAATGCGCCTGCATTTTGGCTCAAAGCCAGCCGACATTCTCGCCGCGCTCGGCCCGGCAATCGGCGGATGTTGTTACGAAGTAGGCACCGAACTGGTTACTGAATTCACCTCGCAGTTTGCCGACGCCGAAGAGTATTTCGACGAACTGCGCACCGGCGAAGAGCCCAATCCGCTGCAATGGCTAAACATGATGCCCCCCGGTCACCAGCCTCCACCCAAAAATGTCCGCCTAGATCTGCGCAACGCCAATCGCTCGCAACTTCTTGCCGCGGACCTTCGCGACGCCAACATTTTCGTGAGCAGCCTTTGCACCGCCTGCCACACCGACCTCCTCTTCAGCTACCGCAAAGAAGCCGCTCAGTCCGGCCGCCTGCTCTCAGTGATTGGCGTGAATGGTTAGTGATTCGGCCTTGGGCAGCAATGGTCGCGTTGACGAACGCACGGCCACCGTGTACACTGAATTCGTGAAAAATATCACCTTCAGCGCCGATGAGGATCTAATCGAGCGGGCTCGCGAAGTCGCCAAGTCTGAGCGTAAGACCCTGAATGTTGCCTTTCGCGAGTGGCTTGCTGGCTACGCCGCACGAAAGGGCAATGTTCAGCAACATCGCGCATTGATGGAGCGCCTTAAGCACATTAATCCTGGCGGTCCGTACACTCGCGAAGAGATGAATGAGCGATAGATTTTTTCTCGACACAAACATTCTTGTGTATTCCCTGCCGGCGAATCCCTCCGGCAAGCAGGAACGCGCGGCGGAGTTGGTAGATCACGCCATCGGCTCGGGAAAAGGCGTGATCAGCTATCAGGTTGTCCAGGAATTGTTCAGCGTCGCTTTTCGCCGTTTCACCCCGAGAATGACTTTCACGGAAGCCGAACAATATCTTGTGACCACCTTGCAGCCGCTCCTGGTGGCACATTCCTCGTATTCGTTGTACATGGAAGCACTCATGTTGAGCCGGAGGTACTCGCTTTCCTGGTATGACGCCCTAATCGTCGCGTCTGCCATCGCGAGCGAATGCAGGATTCTGTACAGCGAAGACATGCAAAATGGGCAATCTTTCGGCAACTTGAAAGTGCAGAATCCTTTCGCCAGCAGTTGAACACTTGCTTTGTGTAGAATCTGGTCGTGCCTTTTCATCTCGCACAAATCAATATTGGCCGGTTGATCGCGCCGATGGACGACCCGCGAATCGCGGACTTCGTTGCGCAGCTTGCTCCGATCAACGCACTTGCCGACGCCGCGCCCGGATTCGTCTGGCGCTTGCAATCCGCTTATGGAAATGCCATGGATATCGCGTATAGCGACGATCCCACCATCAACGTGAACCTGTCCGTTTGGGAATCGGTGGAAACGCTGCGCGACTACGTGTACAAATCAAATCACCTGCCGGTGTTTCGCGATCGCGCCAAGTGGTTCGAGAAAATGGACAAGCCGCACTACTGTTTGTGGTGGATTCCTGAGGGCCATATTCCGAGCGTAGCCCAAGGCCGTGAGCGGTTGGAACATTACCAGACGCACGGCCCGACGCCGTATTCGTTCTGGTTTTCGAAGCTCTATCCCGCTGAACAAGAGCTACTAACGCCGAGTCCTAGGCAATAACGGTAAGCGGATTTTGACTCGCTTCTGCCAGAGACAACTGGCCGCAAGCCGCCATCACATCGCGGCCGCGCGAGTAGCGGGTAAACGCCGGAATTCCTTTTTCCAACAAGACCTTGTGGAAGCGCTCGATGCTGGCTTCACCTGGTTCCTTGTAGGGCAGGGAACCAGGATTCCACGGAATCAGATTCACTTTCACGCGGCCCAGATCGGCCATCAATCGCGCGACCCGGCGGGCATCGTCCGCGGTATCGTTCACGCCCCCCAGCAGCACATATTCAAACGTGATGTACTCGCGTGACCCGCGCGGAAAATTCCGGCAAGCGGCCAGCAGTTTGCTCAAAGAATATTTCTTGTTGATCGGCATCAACACATCGCGCTGCGCATCGTTTGATGCATTCAACGAAATCGCCAGCTTTGGCCGCACTTTTTCTTGCGCCAGTTTTTCGATTCCCGGCACAATTCCGCTGGTCGAAAGCGTCACATGCTTCGGCGCCAGCCCGATTCCCGATTGATCCAGCAAAATCCGCATCGCGGCCATCACGTTCTCGTAATTTAGCAGCGGCTCGCCCTGACCCATCAGCACCACATTGGTTTGCGGCGTTAAAGTTTCCTTGTGCTCTTCCAGCGGCAACAAGACCTGCGCCAGAATTTCACCGGCGCTCAAATTGCGAATCAATCCAAGTTGCGCGGTCATACAGAACTGGCAATCCACCGCACATCCGGCCTGCGTCGAAATACAAATCGTCTGCCGGCTTTCACTGGGCATGAATACCGCTTCGACCGAAGCTGGCTTCATGCTCTTTGTCTTTTTCTTCTCGGTGTCCTCAGTGCTCTTTGCGGCAAAAGTGTTTTCTTCGCCAAGCCCAAGCAAATACCGCACCGACCCATCGCTCGATTGATACCGCTGACGAACTGTCGGAAGTGTCATCGAAGTTTCCGCAGCCAGCTTTTCCCGGAAGGTCGCAGGAAGATTGGTCACTTTCCCCAGGTCAAAAATCCGCTCCGCATACAGCGCGCGATAAAGCTGATCCCCGCGATACGCCAGCTCGTCCATTGCGACGCACAGCGCCCGCAACTCTTCGCGTGATTTTCCTAGCAGCTCCATCGCTCTCGATTGCTCTTGCCTTTCCTCCTCCATTATCGCACTTCGCGATATACTTGGTGTTCGGAGGCGCTTTTATGTCCAAACAACTCGCTGTCGAGCAACTGGCCATCTCCGACTGGGTCAAAAACCTTGCCGCCATCCCCGATCCCGATTTCACGCTCGAAAATGTTCAGGACTACATCCAGCGCCACGCCGTACGCCCAGATACTCTGGAAAAATATCTGTTCTTCTCCAAGGGCAGCTACACCCGCAACCTGATTTTCAAGAACGAAATGTTTGAGTGCATGACCATCTGCTGGGAAGTCGGCCAGTTCAGCCGCATCCACAATCACCGCGACCAGAACTGCTGGATGTCCGCGCCCATCGGCCGCCTCAAAGTGCAGAACTTTCGCGTCGAAGACCACAACGCCGCCAACCTCACCTGCAACCTCACGCCGACCGATGTATACGTCATGGACGCCGCCCACCCCGCCTACGTCAATCCGCTCGAGCCCGTGCACCAAGTTTTGAATCTCCCGGAATACAACCAGCGCGCCGTCAGCATCCACGTCTACTCCAAACCGTTCGACATGTGCGAAGTGTACTACCGCGACAAAGGCACCTACGCTGACGTCCCGCTGCACTACACCAGCGAATACGGCAGGCTGCATCCCGACGAAAAACTTCTCTAGCAGGCAGAAGTTAGTTCTAAATTTAGCACCCGCGCTCAGCTCTAAATTGCTGAAAAGTAAAGATTTGCGCTTTCGCTCGCCTCTCCGCATCCGCTGTGTCACAATCTAGCTGTCGGACACTTTGCTGCCCGAGCAAATATGGTTGCTGAAACGCGCGACATTCAACGCCACGTTTTGCCTAACGGTCTGGTCGTGGTGACCGAGACCATGAGCCATGTCCGCTCGGTTTCCGTCGGCGTGTGGGTCCGCAATGGCTCCCGCCGCGAAGCCACCGAACAAAACGGACTCGCCCACTTCATGGAGCACATGGTTTTCAAGGGCACCGAGCGCCGCTCCGCCGAATCCATCGCCCGCGAAATGGATTCCATCGGCGGCATGCTGGACGCGTTCACTTCCAAAGAACAGATTTGTTTCAACGCCAAGGTTCTCGACGATCATCTCCCCATCGCGTTCGATATTATTTCCGATCTTTGCCTGCGCCCCCGTTTCGATTCCGACGACGTTGACAAGGAGCGCCAGGTGGTGCTCGAAGAAATCAAGATGGATCTTGACAATCCGGAATCGCTGCTGCACGAAATTTTTACGCGAGGTTTTTGGCCCGAGCATCCACTGGGCCGTCCGATTCTGGGCACTCCCGATACCGTCCGGCAGTTTTCGCGTGAAGCGCTGCAGACCCGCTTCCGCGAATGGTTTGCGCCGGATCACTTGCTGGTCACCGCGGCCGGCCACGTTCCGCACGAAAAAGTACTGGAGCTGGTGCAGCGCGAATTCGGCCATTTGAAGTCCAACGGCGGCCTGGAACAACACGCCCCACCAAAAACTGAAGCACCCCTTCATGTCGAACGAAAGAAGGATCTCGAACAGGTTCATCTCTGTATCGGAGTGCCGTCCCTCCCAATCGCCCACGAACGCCGTTTCGGAATTGCAGTTCTAAACAATCTTCTGGGCGGCGGAATGTCTTCGCGCCTGTTTCAGAATATTCGGGAAAAGCGCGGTTTGGCCTATGCGGTGTTCAGCGAAATTACGCCATACTCCGACGCGGGAATGTTCACGGTCTATGCCGGAACCGCCAAAGAAACTGTCGACCAAGTGCTCGATCTTACCCTCGCCGAATTTCGCGCGATGAAAGAATCGCCGGTCAGCGAAGAAGAGCTTTTGCGCGCCAAGAACCATCTCAAGGGCTCGCTAATGCTGTCGCTTGAATCCACCAGTTCGCGGATGTCGAATCTGGCGCGCCAGGAACTTTATTTTGGGCGCTTTTATTCACTCGACGAAATTCTCGCTTCTATCGAAGCCGTTACCCGCGAAGAAGTGCAGGCTCTGGCCCAGGAATTCTTCCGCCCCGAGCAGATTTCCGCCACCGTGCTCGGCCCCGTCAACGGTTTCTCTCTCGAACGCTCCCGTTTGGCCTGCTGAGCAGTAAGTTTCGGCGCTCGCGCGCCGCTTGGCGCATTCCGTGAAGGCAATTCTCTAGTTCACCGCCAGGCCGCCACAGCATTTCTTATGCTTCTTCCCGGAGCCGCAATAGCACCGATCATTCCGGCCGATTTTGGGCCCAGCACTCTTCTGAGTTCCACGTTCCGCAAGAGACGCAGCGCCGCGCTGGCGATGTGGCGCAAAATACCGGTAGATTTCCGTCACTGATTCAGCCATTCCCGCAAGAAGCTGCTCTCGTTGCTCGTCGCTGACGGGTTCCTCGTAGGAGCGCATTTCCGGGTCGGGATCCAATTCGTGAACCAGAGCCAGAATGGGAACGAATCTCGCAAACCTGTCCTCATCCTCAAACAGTTCGCGCCAGTCGTCTTTCCGCAGGTCCACTCCGCGCATGAATCCAAGCGCCCAGTTGTTGCCGTAAGCTTTTCCTTCTTCATCTTCCAAAAGCAGGGGGACGAAGAAATCGCCTGAGGAAAACGCCGCTGCTATCTCCTTCCAGTGATGCAGCACCAGATTCAGAAAAAGCTGGACCGTATCTTCGTTCGGAAATATTTCCGCATTTTCGAAGCCGTCGGCTACGATCTCGGTCAGGTACTCGCTTGCAGGAACCAGAGTTGGCGAACAGTGTAATGCTGCAAGGAACCCGTCCAGCTCCTCCAGGGACATCGCACCGTCTTCTTCGAGCTGGTCGAGAATTTCTTCCAGCACTTGCAGCTCGGCGTCCCAATGCCGGTCCAGACTTTCGGGTTTCTCGTCACGCTCGTCCATAACGGCGGATTCTAACTCTTTGCGGCAATTTTCGCGCCTGCGGTGCCGAGGTTGATTCTTCGCCGTTGACGCGTCTGCTGCGCTCTGCCATCATCATAAAAATTCGTCCGTGGCATCGCAGACAAAATGCTACCGCACGAACACGGGAGAAACTTCGATAGGCCTGCGCGTTTCCATTTTGGCGTCCGGCAGTTCGGGCAACATCACTTTGCTCGAAACCGAGCGTACCCGGCTGCTGGTGGACTGCGGCCTCGGCAAGCGCGAAACGCTGGCGCGCCTCGCCGTCGTCGAAAAATCTGTCGATAATCTCGACGGAATCCTCATCACCCACGAACATACCGATCACTGCAACGGCCTCCCGCAAATGCTGGGCATGTATAAAGCGCCGCTGTACGTAACCGAGCTGACTTTCGACGCGTTGAAGCGGGTGCTGCCCGATCGGTTGGAAAAGCGCTTGCGCGGCGTCGAAACCATTCACGCCGGGCAGCATTTCACCATCGGCGATATCGATGTACACGCCTTCGCGATTCCGCATGACGCGGCGGACCCGGTGGGCTTCACCTTTCGCGCCAACGGCGTGAAGATGGCCATCGTCACCGATCTCGGCTATATGCCGGAATTGGTGAAAGTGCATTTGCGCCATGCGGACTGCCTGGTGCTGGAATCGAATCACGATCTGGAAATGCTGAAGGTAGGCCCGTATCCGTGGGTGGTGAAGCAGCGCGTGCTTTCGCGCACCGGACATCTTTCGAATGACGCGGTCAGCCAGTATCTTGCAGACCCGGAAAGTTTTGACGGCCGCGCGCGCTACCTGGTGCTCGCGCACATTTCCCAGGAAAACAATAATCCCGACGTGGTGCGCATCTGCGCCGAGCAGGCGCTTGGCTGTCGTCCCTCTGAGTGTGCTTTTAGCGGCGAATTGCTCCTCGCCTCGCAGCACGTTCCACTAAAGCCATTGCAGTTGTAGCGGCCGCCTTCTGAGGCGGTCGCCCTCAGCCTTGGCGTTTGGCCTTACTTCGAAAGCACCTTCTCAAAAAATTCCAGCGCCCGCGGATCGTTTGATTGTCCCAGCCAGAACATCGCCTGCTTGCGCACTTCGGAATTGCGATTGGTTTCGGCTACCTGGATGAGCTTAGGCACGCCCTCATCTTTTGGCATCTGGCTCAACGCAAACACCGCTTTCTTTTTCACTTCGGTATCGGGATCATTTTCAATTGCACCGGAGATTGCGCTGGAAGCCTTTTTACCGGCTTTTTGCGCCAGCCAGAAAAGCGCTTGCCCGCGCACGTGGCTGCTGGAATCTTCATGCGCCATGCGAATCATTTCGTCGATGGCATTGTTTTCATGACTAATGGAAAGCGCAAAGGTCACATGGGCGCGAACCTCGGGACTGGGATCATCCTTCGCCATACGCTTTAAGAGTTGGAAGCCAGCTGCGCCGCGCGCTTCGCCGGCCCAGAACGCCGCTTCCTTGCGCATGCCTTCCGGCTTGTCGGGCGCGGTAAATTTGGCGAATGCCTGATCGGCGGATGCGTCACCGTGCATGGCAATCGCCATCAGTGCGCTGCGGCTCAGACGCTCGCCGCCGTGTTCGTCGAGTTCTTTGCTGTTCACAAATCGTTCGAGGAACGCAACGCTTTCCGCAGCTTTCGCGCCGGTAAGCCAGGTCACCTGCAGCCCACCGGCATCCAGCGTGCAATCGTCAGAGACCGCGCGTATTTTACCGATTTTGCCGTTTTCCGCGCGCAGCAATACCACCAGGCTGGTCGGCCCTTCGAGCTTTACGTCGCCGCCCTTCAGGTCGTAGCTTGTTCCGTTCTTGCCATCTTCCAATCGGCACGGACCGCACTTACCACCGTTCCAGTCGTCGCCGGAATTTCCGCAACACGTTCTGCGGTCGCCATTTACCGCGGGGACTTGGTAACCGAGCCACCGCGCCTGCTGCGCAGCCTTTTCCCATGCACTGACTTCCTGGGCGAGGCCACCCTGCGCTGCGCGCTCTTCCACTTTCGCGTTTGTGAATTGCGGCTTGCCCGCAGCTTGCCCCGCGTTTAGACCGCTCGCCGATGCGAACATCGTTGCAGTGAATGTGACCACAGCAAATGTTTTAGCTATCGCGCTCCTGTTGATCTTCATTGCGCCTCCTCCAGCAAAGCTCGCTCTGACTTCCACTAGCCACCAGTAACGAGCCACTGAATTCTGATCACTCCTCACTTATTCAACAACTCCATCAAATATTCGCTGCCTTCTTTCGAACCCATCAGCGACAGCTTCTCTACCGCGCGCTTTTTCAGCTCAGGATCTTTTTCAGACTTGGCGATGGCCACCAGTCCCTTGGCATTTCCGCTGATGAAGTAGGCGTTCAAGACTTCCTCTTTCATTCCGCGATCGGCTTCTTTTGCGTAGATCGATTGCAGCACATCGCTCTTGCCCATCAGGCCGAGATTGCGAACCGCGGCGCGGCGCAGCTCCGGATCTTTGTCGGTCTGCGCCACTTGAACCAGCTTGTCGGATTGTCCGGAGAGAAAAAATCCCTGCAGGATTTCCCGTCGGATATCGGTCGCAGGTTCGGACTGGTAGAGCTGTTGTAATTCGTCCTGGCCACCAACCAGGGCCAGATTGCGAATCGCATCGCGCTTCAAAGTCTCGTTCTTTTCGCCTTTGGCCAGCTGAAACAGGCCTTCCTTGTTTCCGGAGATCATGTAGCTGCGGATGACCGCGCGTTTCACCGACTCATCGGCGGACGAAGCATAAACCTGAGCGAGAATGTGATTGCTGCCGTTAGCATGCCGAGGCCCATTCACCCCGCCCTTAACACCTCCCTGAACTCCGCCCTTTACCCCGCCTTCGACTCCGCCCTCGACTCCACCGCTCACGCCGAAAATACCGATATACTCGACTGCTTTTCGCTGCAGGTCTGGATTATTTTGCCCCAGCGCGATCTTCCCCAGCACCTCTTGCGCTTTCGGCGAGCCGCTCTGCGCCAGCACGAACAGCATTTTTGCTTTGTCTTTCGGCGAAGCGGTCCCGTTGAGGCGCTTTTCGATAATCTCGATTCCGCGATCGGGATCGCTGTTCATCAAGCCTTGCAGCGCGAGCGTCTTTAGCTCCTCGTCGTTCTGTGATTCCGGATTTACCGGGTGCCCGGAAGATTGCCTTACTTCGATCTCCAACGCTTCGCCATCTTTCTTCCAGCGGCTCTGCGGATAGCGGCGCTTCAGTTCGCCGATGGTGGCCAGCGCGGTGTCGCGCTTGCCCTGGCGATTTTCCGCGTAGGCTTTCCAGTAGAGCGCTGCGTCGGTTTGTGATCCGTTCAATTGAGCCAACTCGGCAAATTTCTTCTCGGCTTCTTGATATTTGTCGTCGTCCAGCGCTTCGCGGCCTTGGTCGTAGATCTCCTGCAGCTGTTCGATGCGTTCCTGTTCCTGTTCTTTCTTCTCTTGTTCGCGCTGGCGCTTCTCTTCCGCCCGGTCGCGGGCGTCCTGTTCGGCCTCCTGGCGATCCTGATCGCTTTCTTGCGCGGTGGTGTGATCCGGCTCCTGCGCATGCTGCACGGATGGCGCGGGCAGCGATGGGCGCCGGTGCGCCGGCGCTGGTGCCGCTAGCAAACCTGCAATCAGGGCGGCGATCATCGCTTTTTGTAGCCCGTTCTCGATTCTCATGCCATTAATACTCATGCTTTGTTCCTCGCTTTTGGTGTTGAATTGTCTTGCGCTGGCGCGGTTTTTCTTCCTTCGGATTCCGCGCGCAATTCCTGCTGCACCACTCGTACTTTCAAAAGAATTCCTTGCTCGGCAATTCGTTTCTGTATCGATTCGAACTGCGCAGCAGTAACTTCATCCGGACTGTTCGCGACGTCGAGCAGCACCCGTTCCAGCTCATCGAGGGTGCTGGCCATCGCGGTGTCTCCGCTGCTGAGCGCGGTCTGCCGGTACAAACGGTTTTCCTCGACCAGATTCTCCGCGCGCTTCTGTTCGGCGGAGATGTTGATCAGTTTCTTTCCGCTACCCGCCGGCGGCTGCGTATTGGAAAGCTCCATCAGCACCATCTCGGACTTGCCGAGATGTTCTCCGACGGCGACCACCAGAATTCGTTCGCGGACCTTGCCGGCGTCAGCAACATCTCCGCCGCCCGTTTTGGATTTGGAAACCCAACCGGCATAAAACGTGAGTGCTAGCACCGCCGCCGCTGCGCCCAGCGCCAGCAACCGCCTAGGCATGAACCATCCTTGCCACCAACTCCTGCGTCTCTCCGGAAGCCGGTTCGCAATCTGCCGCCAAACTTTCCTGCCGTATTCTTCGCCGGGATCGGGCACCGCCAGCGCGTTCAGCGTTGTGAAGACTTCTTCGAGACGCTGGAGTTCGGCACGGCATTCCGGACACTGGTGCAAATGTGCGGCGATTGCTTCGCGTCCGTTCATTTCGCCTTCCCGGTATGCAAACAGCTGTTCTGCCGATGTGTGTTTCATGACTCCGTTCCCGCCGCTCTGGCCGCGCCGCGACTCTCCGCAAAAGGCTTCAGCGCCAGCCGCAATTTTTGTACGGCGCGAAAGACCGTGTTTTTCGCCGCGCTGGAATTCGACTTGAGCACCGCGGCGATTTCTTCAATCGCGCAGCCGTCCCAGTGCCGCATCACGATTGCGGTGCGCTCCGCCGGTGTCAGTGCCTGCAAAGCTTCTTTCATTTTTTCCGCCAGTTGCGCGCTGGTCGCCAGCCGCTCAGGCGACGGCGCGGGATCTTTCACCCGGCTCAGCGGATCCACTTCCTGTTCGCCATCCGCTTCGCGCTTTGGAGTTTCGCGCCGCGACTCGTCATTCTTCCGTTGCCGCAGCCGGTCGATCGCGTAATTCGCGGCAATCCTGTAGACCCAAGTCCCGAAATTGGCGTTGCCGGCAAACTGCTGCAATTTTTGATACCCGCGCAAGAAAGCCTCCTGCACAATTTCTTCGGCGTCGTGTGGATTGCCGGTCATGCGATAGGCGAGGCGATAAACGTAATTGCTGTGCCGTTCGACCAGCACGCGATAGGCTTCGCGCTCGCCGGCAAGCGTCCGCGCAACCGCGGCAGCGTCAGTGATGCCGCCCGCGTCGTAGCCGCCAAACGCCTCAGCCATTTCGCCACTCTCTCGCATTCTCAGGATTAGACAGGTTTTGCCCCTCGTGGTTAGGTCGGCCAATCCCCCATAGCGTGCACCGCCTGGCCGGGCGCATCTTGCCTTGGTAGTGGCTGGTCTTCAGAACGGTGCTTTTTCGATAGCCAGCCAGTATGCGTCCACCCTCGCCCCGCCACGCCGAAATACCGTATCATTACAAAGGACTTATTCCCCACATGGACACAGGGAGCGCACCTTGATTCCACGCTATATCCGCGAAGAGATGGGCCGGGTCTGGAGCGACGCCAACAAGTATTCGAAATGGCTGGAAGTGGAGCTGGCGGCGACCGAGACGCTGGCGGAGTCCGGCGAAGTGCCGAAAGAGGCCGCCGCGATTATCTGCGCGAAGGCCAAAGTCGACGCGGTTCGAATCAACGAAATCGAAGCTCGCGTGAAGCACGACGTCATCGCGTTCACCATGAATGTGGGCGAATCGATCGGCGATCCCGCTGCGGCGCGCTGGCTGCATTATGGAATGACTTCGAATGACGTGGTGGATACCGCGCAGGCACTGCTACTGCGCGATGCTTCGCGACTGATTCAAGCGGCTCTGGCGAAATTCAGCGAAGTGCTGGCGCGGCGCGCGCAGGAGTTTCGCCACACGCCGCAGATCGGGCGCACCCACGGAATTCATGCCGAACCGATTACCTTTGGATTGAAGATTGCCAACTGGTACGCAGAAAATCAGCGCAACATCCAACGCTTCGAGGACGCTTCGGCGCAAATGCGCATCGGGAAAATTTCCGGTGCTGTGGGAAATGCTTCCCATCTGGGCCCGGAAATTGAAGAGCGGATTTGCCAGCGGCTGGGATTGAATGTCGCGCCAGTGGCTTCGCAAGTGATTCAGCGCGACCGCCACGCGCATTACCTGAGCACGCTGGCGATTATTGCCGCGACACTGGAAAAAATTGCCATTGAAATTCGCCACCTGCAGCGCACCGAAGTGCGCGAGGCGGAAGAGCCGTTTGGCGGCGAGCAGCGGGGAAGCTCGGCGATGCCGCACAAGCGCAATCCGGTAGTGTGCGAGCAGATCAGCGGCCTGGCGCGCCTGGTGCGTTCGAACATGATCGCGGCGTTTGAAAATGTCGGCTTGTGGCACGAGCGCGATATTTCGCACAGCTCGGTGGAGCGCATCATTCTTCCCGATTCCACAATTCTGATCGATTACATGCTGGCGAAAATGACCGCGGTAATTGCCGACATGCGCGTTTTCCCGGAACGCATGATGAAAAATCTGGATGCCACGCAAGGCCTGGTTTTCTCCGGCCAGTTGCTGCAGGACCTGGTGGAAAAAGGAATGCCGCGCGACGACGCCTACAAAGCGGTGCAGGAAAGCGCCATGGCCGCCTGGGAATCGGACAGCAGTTTCCGCGAACGCGTCGCCAAAGATCCGCGCATCACAAAATTCCTGGACGCCAAATCCCTCGAACACACTTTCGATCTGCAGCGCCACCTGCGCTATGTGGACGCGATATTCGCGCGCGTGTTTAGCGAGAAAAAAACATCAGCTAGCAAAGCCTGAAATTATCCCGGCAAAATTTTCGAACGGAAAACAGAAACGAGCCGACCGGTTAGGGCGGCTCGCTTTTTTCACCTCTTCTGAATCCGGCTTGCGCCCGACTCAGCTGCGGAGGCGGAAACTTGAAGTCAGTATTAGGCAATAAGTTTTAAGTACCAAGTAAAACCAACGTCAAGCCACTTGCTACGCCGCTCCGGCTTTCCTGAACTTATTACTTAATACTTACAACTTACGACCGTTACTCGACGCGTTGGACGTAGCGGGCTTCGGAAGTGTCCACGCGAATCTTATCACCTTCGTTGACGAAAGGGGGAACAGGAACGACCAAGCCGGTTTCCAGAGTGGCGGGCTTCATGACCGAGCTGGCGGTAGCCTTCTGAATGGTCGGCTCGGTCTCGACAACTTTCAGATCCATGGTGTCCGGCAGATTTATGCCAATGGCTTTTTCGTCGTGGAATTCGACTTTCACGATGGTATTGGGCACGAGGTAGTAGGTGGTTTCGCCGAGTTCATCGCGCGACATTTCCATCTGCTCGTAAGTTTTGGTGTTCATGAAATGGAAACTGTCGCCTTCGCTGTAGAGATATTCGAATTCGATTTCATCGAGGATAGCGCGTTCGACGAATTCCTCGGCGCGGAACCGGTAGTCAATCATGATGCCGGTGCGCAGACTTTTCAGGCGGGTCTGCATGGAGCCGCGCTTGTTGCCCGGAGTGCGATGGTCGGTGCTGAACACCGTGTACAGCTCGTTTTCGTGCAGCAGAACCATGCCGGGGCGGATTTGTGTCGCTTTAAGACTGCTCATATTCGTTCAAAGCCTTCAGTTTGATTTCGTAGATTCCAGATAACAGACCGCACAGCGGGGCGGCGCAATTGGAATGACACGAGGCGCGCAGAACGGAAAAAGGTGCTCAGCGCGAATCAATAGTATAAATGGCCCGATTCAATGCGGTCAATCGGACTTGGATGATTCTCCTTTGCGAGCCAGCGCGGCGGCGGCCATGATTTTTTCGATTTCGTCGGGATCGCGGGGCAAACGCTTGCTTAACAATTCAAAGCCGGAGTCGGTGATCAGGACGTCGTCTTCGATGCGCACCCCGAGATTTTCTTCGGGAATGTAAATTCCTGGTTCGATGGTGACGACCATGCCGGGAGTGAGTGGCTTGCAATACTCGCCGGGATCGTGAACATCCAGACCAATATCATGTCCCAGGCCGTGAATGTAATATTGGCCGAGCTTTTTGCCGTGCAGATCCTTACCGTGAGAATTGATGTACTCGTAAGAGATTTTGTAAATGCTATTGTCGCCGGTCTTGCAGAAATTCATGCCCGGCTTGATAGCGGCGAAGACCGCATTTTGCGCGCCGAGGACCACGTCATAGATTTCCCGCTGGCGCGGGGTGAATTTGCCGTTGGCGGGAATGGTGCGGGTAATGTCGGCGGAATAGCCGGAAAATTGCGCGCCGACGTCGAGGACCACGATGTCGCCATCGGCGATCTTGCGATCGAGTTTGTCGTAATGGAGGGCGGTGGAATTGGGGCCGGCGCCGACAATTGGGGCGTAGCCTTCGGCTTCGGAGCCGCCCACGGCGTGAATTTCGACCATTTTTGCCGCGAGCTGATACTCCATCAGGCCTGGGCGCATCATTTTCATGGCTTCGAGATGCGAGTCGAGCGAAAGATCGATGGCTTTTTTGAGAAACGCAATTTCGCCGGGTGATTTGGTCATGCGCAGCGTTTCGATGGCGGCGCGAATGTCTTTCAGTTTTTCCTGCGGCGCGATGAGTTGCAGCCAGTCCGCGACTGCCTTTTCGTGAGGATAGCCGCCCATTTCCTTTTCGTAAGGAAGGATGGCGTAAAGCTGCGGATAGAGCTTCACGAGCCTTTCGACGGTGGCGCGCATTTCCGCGAAAGGCAGTACCGAAGCGAAGCCAGTGCGAGCGGAAATGTCAGGGTCGGTGGGAGAGAGACGAACGCCGTTCCATTTCTCCTTGCCGGGGTTTTTTGCGGGGAGAAAAAGAATTTCGCGCGGGCCGGTCCAATCGTCACGGAAATTGCCGCCATGAGAGTGGGCGTCATGCGATTCGCCCGGTTTCAATGCAGGAAGAATAATGAGTCCGGCTTCCTCTTCGTTGTGGCCCGTAAGGTAATAAAAATTATCTTCCTGAGCGAAGATATAGGCTTCAGAGATTTCTTCGCGGCCGGTGTAGCCCTGCAGGACGACGGGTCCGTCGATCTGGGCGGCGATGCGGGCGCGGCGCGCGGCGTAGACGTCGTTTGGTTCGCGTTCGCGGCGCTGCTGGGCAAACGCGGCAGAAGATGCGAGCACCAGCAAAAGTGCGAGGGCGGCGCAGTGTTTGGCGCAACGCCTAAACCTCAGAGCAAGTTTCATCCAGGGACCTCGTTGAACGTGATGGCGCATGCAGGCTTAGGGCGAAGCTGGACGCGCAATTCCAAAACACGGACGGCAACCGGACCACGGCGGGAGATTGTATCCGAAGGAAGGGGATTGCGGAAATGCGTGGAGCGGGCACCCCCTATTTCTAGCAAAGAGTGGGGTCATGCGGAACAGCTCTGCTATCCTGCCACCGTTGAGCGTTTTTCCTGGAAGAGCCGATGAAAACGGAATTGCTGCGATTCAACGGCGCGGTCGAGCGGGATCCCGCCATCGATGCGTGGATGAAAAAGCGTGCAGGCGAATTGGGAGCTATCGCCTATCAGTGGTTTGAGGTGATGCGAAAGTGCGGGGACGAAGTCCGGGAGCTTTTGCATGACGGCTGCCCGACGGCGTGTCTGGGAGATGCGCCTTTCGGCTATGTGAATGTGTTCGGCTCGCACCTAAACGTGGGGTTCTTTCACGGAGCGGCGCTGCCGGATCCGGCCCGCTTGTTGCAGGGCACCGGCAAGTTCATGCGTCATGTCCAGGTGAGACCGGGAACGGCCACAAACGACGCTGCACTCAGCAGGCTGATCGATACGGCGTACTCGGATATAAAGGCGCGCGTCGAAAACGGCTAGCACGCACGGATTGCGGTAATCGAGAATTAATGGCAGCTCTCGAATTACCGCGAAACTTTCTACTTGCAGGTTTTGGATCGGGCGCTCGGACGTCTATGCAGGCACACCTCCCTTGGGTAGCGGATGAAGTTGCAGAAAGGCGGCGGCTGCGTCGCGAGCACGTCCCGCGATTTCGTGGGCATTCGGTCGCCTGGCGACGCCGAGCAGCAGGCTGACCATCAGCTGGCCCCACAGCAGCCCGGAGAATTGCTCGGCCAGTTCGGCGGGATCACCCGCGAGCAGTCCGGATACCTGGGCCTGGGCCATGATGTTACGCAAGGCGGCGCGGCTTGCCTCGCGTCCCAAAGAGTTGAGCGCACGCGCCACCTCGGGGGCCCGCACTGCCTCGGCGATCGCCAGTCGGAATACCGCTATGACCGTGGGATTGCCTACCTCACGGACAAGCTTTGCCCCGAAAGAAGCCAGCACCTGCTCTAGGGTCTGGCGATCGCGCAGCACGGGCAGGTCAGTGGGCACATCAAATCGCTTGGCGCGTTCGCTTATGCAAGCGATCAGCATTTCTTGTTTGTTGCCAACTAAAGCGTAAAGCTCTCGCTTCGAAACGCGCGCGCGCGTCGCGATCTCAAGCATGCTGGCGGTTGCGTAGCCGCTCTTCATGAACGCGGCAAAGGCCGCTTCGAGGATGCGCGCGCGCACCGCAAGTTCATCGCCGCCTTTCTGGCGGCGTTTTGACCGCGATGCCGTAGCCATCATGCGCTCCCCGGTGGTTCTGGTACCCTATAGTACCACGATCTTTTGGTTTCGTGAGCTGTGCGCTTTTTCGCGAGTTTTTTGTGCCGGGCGTAACCATTTTCCCCGGCGAGCGTCTAAACTAGCGCGTGGTACCCGTTGGTACCACGCACCATGCAAATTCCGCGAGGAATCAAAGGAGCTGAACAATGAAGATGGAAATGTTCTACCTGCTGCTGGCGTTCGCGACGGTCCTGGCGCCCCTGGCGCCAGGTCCGTCCCCACCACCGCAGCCCAAGATTACCGGCGTGCTGACGATCCTCACGCCAAAAACGGGGGTTACGGTCGAACAAGTCATGAAAATCATGCCCGCCGAAATTCGTGCGACCGTTGCCCTATATCTCGACGGCAAGATTCAGCAGTGGTTCACGCGCGGCGACGGCAAGGGCGTTATCTTCCTGCTGAACTGCAAGGACGTGGCCGAGGCTCGGGCCCTCCTGGAAAGCCTGCCTCTCGCGAAGGAAAACCTCATGGACGAGCAGTTCATTCCGGTCGGGCCACTGTTGCCGCTCGGGATATTATTGCGGGATAACTCAGAAAATAAGTGAATTCTTCGATGCAGCATTCGCCTGTCCGGCGGACCTTGGCCTCGAGACAGCCTGGACATTTCCTCGCATTTAGGAAGGAACCCAATCAATTTCAGGAACTCGGCACATTTCAAGAAGTGGTAGCGCGAATTGCACCGGAAAGGATCGATCATGCCATCTCCAGTTTTGTTCGGAATCAGTGTTGCGTTCGGCATGGCTGCTTGGGGAGCAGTAGCTCGGCAGTATATTTGGCCCGAGCTAAGGGAACGCGCCAGCCCCGAGAATCTGAAGCCCATCCTACTGCTGCATGGGTTCAGGTTCCTCGGATTGGCATTTTTGGTGCCAGGTGTCGTATCTCCAGAGTTACCAACCACATTTGCTCAACCGGTAGCTTACGGCGATCTCATAACCGCCCTTCTGGCCTTTCTCGCGCTGGCTACCCTGGGAACCCGCACGGGGACCGTGCTGACCTGGTTTTTCAATATCTTCGGAACCGCCGACCTGCTCTTCGCCTTTTATCAAGGAAGCCGTATTTCGCTTCCAGATACCCAAGGCTTGTTAGGCGCTGGTTATTTCATCTTGACGGCCTACGTACCGCTGCTTCTCATAACCCATGGATTGACGTTCAGAATACTGCTACGAGCCAAGGCTGTCGCACCTTCACCGAGCAGAGTGCGTACCGCTGGACCCAGAACGGTTTGTGGATAAGGCCACCGCTGTTTGGCGCACCGGTCAAAATCTACAGGCCACGTGCTATAAGAGACGAATGCGCCGACACGATTACCGACCCCGACCCGCGCACATTAAATGGCTGCTCGATTCTGACCCGGGCATCCGTTGGCAGGTGATGAGGGACCTCACCGGCGAAGGCCCTGACGCAATTGCAGCCGAGCGGTCACGCGTCGCGACTGAAGGCTGGGGAGCCCAACTTCTTGCCCGGCAATCTTCTGCCGGACACTGGGGCGGCGGGCCGAAGTGGGATCTTATTACTCTCTTCAGTCTCGTGGTCTTAAAGGACCTCGGTCTCGACCCTGCCAGCAACCCGGCTCGCAAAATGATCGACCGCGTCGAAAAGCGGCTGGTGTTTAAGTGGCTCAAGAACAGGCCTTACTTTCACGGCGAAACGGAGCCCTGCATCAACGGCAGAATCCTCGGCGTCGGTGCGTATTTCAAGGAGCCGAACGAAGCGCTGGCCAAGCAACTTCTGGGCGAGCAGCTTGCAGACGGCGGCTGGAACTGCGAAGCGTGGCCTTTCTTGTCGCCGAAACGTCCTCCCAGCAAACGCTCTTCATTCCATAC
Organism: uncultured Acidobacteriota bacterium; assembly: GCA_963814635.1. GTDB lineage: Bacteria > Acidobacteriota > Terriglobia > Acidiferrales > UBA7541 > Acidiferrum. The sequence continues at coordinate 267,942 of CAWFDP010000001.1, forward strand.
CACCATCTGCGTGCTCGAAGGACTGCTGGAATACGAACGGGCAGGGGGCAAATTGGCGGCGGTCGCTAAAGCCCGCAAGCGGGGCGAAAAGTATCTGCTGGAGCGCGGCATGTTGCGCTCGCTGCGAACTGGCGAAGTCATCGACAAACGCTGGCTGCGCTTCACGTACCCGACGTTTTGGCACTACGACGTCTTGCGCGCAGTGGACTATCTGCGAAATGCGGGAATCAAGCCCGACCGCCGCGTCGGTGACGCCATCAAAATCGTGATAGAGCGCCGCCACCAGAACGGGCGGTGGCCGCTGAACCTGCTTCATCCCGAACCGATTCCATTGAAGATGGAGACCGAAGTCGGCAGCGCAAGCCGCTGGAATACACTGCGGGCGCTGCGAGTCCTGCGTTGGTACAACAACTCGGCGAATTAGATGTGCGGACTGGAATAGCCCAGGCCGGCGAGGACGCCGCGCATGTAGGCGAAGCTGGCGAGAACGCCGGGCATGGGGTTGTCGGGGAAAATTTCGTATTCGAGATCTACAAAGCCCTGGTAGTTGATGGCGGCTAAGGCCTGGAAAATTTTAGGGACAGGCATTTGGCCTTGGCCTACGGCGACCTGGCTTTCTTTGTCGTTCGAATCGGTGAGGTCTTTCACGTGGACGTTGAAGAGGCGCGGGCCGACTTCGCGGATGGCTTGAACGACGTCGGTGCCGGCGCGAACGGTGTGGCCGACGTCAATGCAGCAGCCGATGCGCGGGTCCATATTTTTTACGGCTTTCAGGACGTCGAGCGGCGAATGCCAGAGTTTGTCTTCGGGGCCGTGGTTGTGGATGGCGAAGCGGATGTCGTATTCGCGGACGAATTTTTCAATGCGCGGCAGATTTTCGGGCGTGGGATCGCCAGCGACGATGACTGGAATGCCAGCGCGCTTGCAGTATTCGAATTTGGCGCGGATGTCGGCGTCTTCATTTTTGTCGAAGTAAATTGTTCCGGCGGCGTGGAGTTTGATGCCTGCGGCAGAATAGTCCGCGAGCGCGGCGGATTCCGGCTGGGCGTTGAAGGGGAGATGGTCTTTTGTGTCTTTCAGATTTACGGTGGAAACGTTGATCTGCTTGAGGAAGGCGATGAGTTTTGCTCGCTCGAAATTGCGGAAGGTGTAGCTGGCGACGCCGAGGTGAATCTGCGGGGTGCTGTCGGCGGCGGGACGTTTGCCGAAGAATGCCAGGGCCGAGGTCGGACGGATGAGAGCGGCGGCGGCAAGCGTAGAGGCACGGACAAAATCGCGACGGGAAACGGAATCTGTCATTTGCGGATCACCATCAATTTGTTTCGAGCGGACCCGAACCGAACCAGCGCGTAGTATACATCGGCATCCAGGAAGAAACAGCAGCGGCATCCCGATGCATCGGGATATATACCGCCGTGCTACACCAACCAGCTAAAGATCATTTCAATTCGACTTCGACGATTTGGCCGGCGGTGGTGCCGGCGTTGGTCAAGTTGTGGGTGATTTTGGCGTCGATGTATTTGAAGTCGCCGGGGCCGACGCCGTGGGTGGCGGACTGACCGTCGGGGGAAGTCATCTGCAGGTTCATGGTGGTGATGGAGATGATGATGTATGGGCGCATGTGAGTGTGCATGGGAGAAGTGGCACCGGGAGCGAGAACCCAGTTGTAGACGCGAGCGCTGGGAGTTTCCGCGGCGACTGGTCCGGCTACGTCCGGCGAAGGAGTGACGGGACGGATAACCGGCTCGATGTCGAGGACGTCGTACGCAACTTTGCCGACGTTGTGCACGCGGTGGGTGTAGGAGGCTTCGGTCAGGGTGAGGGCACCGATGTCGCCGGGCTTGGTGGGAGCTGGATCGCCCTCTGGCTCGTTCATTTTTTGATTGGTGGTGGAAGTGGCGGAAAGAGTGACGGCGATGCGGTCGTGAGTGTGAGTGTGGTATTGGGTGCGCTGACCGGGCGGGAGAATCAGGTGCATGACGGTGACCGCTTCGTTCTGGAAGACGACTTTGTGGAGCGGTTCTTGTTCGACGGGGACGCTGGTGGTGGAGGTTTGTTGTGCGAGGAGCATCGCGGGCAGAACTAAGAGCGAGACTAGACTGAATTTCATTCGCGGACTCCTGGGAAACGGCTGATGCGCGACTATCGTATACCGGACAAAGCTTAGGAGAAAGAGTTACACAGAGTGCACAGCGATCGGAGCACAGAGAGTCTTTTGCTAGAAGCCGGGGGCGCCGGTGGAGGCGGGGCGCATTTCTGGGGCGTTGACGCCGAAGCGGAGGTGGGCGAAGTAAGTTTGTCCGAGGGACATGCAGCCGGTGTAAAGATATCCCCAGACGAAGAGAAGCAGAAACGGGACGGTGGCTAAATTCTGGTTGCTGATGGCGTAGACGACGGTGAAGGCGAAGTAGATGCCGAGGAGAATTTCGGCGTAGGGCATCCAGCCGGCTTTGTTGCGATAGGTCTTGGCGACGAAGGTGTCTTTTTTGCCTTCGATTTTGAATTTTGGCGTGCGGGCGAAATCGCTTTTCACGCCGAAAATGGCTTCGAGAACGGCTTTGGCGTTGCGAATGGAGATGCCGATACCGGTGGCCATGACGAACGGCATATAGAGAAAAGTGCGATACCAGGTTTTGGGATGAAGTTCTTTTTGTGCGACCAGATAGAAGCTGGAAATGGAGCAGGTGGAGGCGAGGAAGAGCGGCAGGTCGATCAGCAGCATCTGAAACCAGCCTTGATAGAAGCGGACGATCATCGCGGGAAGCAGCATCGCGGAGAAGAGAACCATCAGCGGGTAGCTGATGTTGGCAGTGAGGTGGAAGAAGGCTTCAGCTTTGATGTGCCATGGCGCGTTCGAACGCATGACTTGCGGCAGGATTTTTTTTGCGGTCTGCATCAGGCCCTTGGCCCAGCGCGCTTGCTGGGCTTTGAAGCCGTTCATGTCGACCGGAAGTTCGCTGGCGCACTCGACTTCGGGGAGATAGAGAAATTTCCAGCCTTTGAGCTGCGCGCGGTAGGAGAGATCGGTGTCTTCGGTGAGCGTGTCGTGCTCCCAGCCGCCGGCGGAATCGATGGCCGAGCGGCGCCAGACGCCCGCAGTGCCATTGAAATTAAAAAAAGTGCCGCGGCGGGAGCGCGCGCCGTGCTCGACGACGAAGTGACCGTCGAGAAGAATGGTTTCGACCTGGGTGAGCAGCGAATAATCACGATTGAGGTATGTCCAGCGGGTTTGCGCCATGCCGATGGCGGGATCCTGGAAATAAGGAACGGTGCGGCGGAGGAAATCGGATTCGGGGATGAAGTCGGCGTCGAAGACGGCGACGAATTCGCCGCGCGAAGTTTTCAGTCCGTTTTCAAGGGCGCCGGCTTTGAAGCCTTCGCGGTTGCTGCGGTGAATGTAGCTGATCGGCATGCCCAGCGCGGCGTGGCGTTCGACGCAGGCGCGCGCAACTTCGCAGGTTTCGTCGGTGGAGTCGTCGAGGACTTGAACGTCGAGAAGTTCGGGCGGGTAATCGAAGCGGGAGACGGCTTCGACCAGGCGCTCGATGACGTAGCGTTCGTTGAAAATGGGAAGCTGTACGGTGACGCGCGGCCATTGGGTAACGGAGGGCGGAGGGCCGGGAACGTTTTTGCGATATTTGTAGTAATCGTAGACCAGCCAGTAGCGGTGCATGCCGTAGACCGCGAGGATGGTGAGGACGATGAAGTAGGGAATCATCATCGCGAGGTCGAAGGCGTTGGCGTGGTAGATGCCGGAGAAGGTCTTGTCGGTCAGCTTGTGCCAGTAGTTGGTGATCGGACTCTGGGCAAGGAGCCACGTGATTGCGACGAGATTCATGGAGACAAGTAGTTTACGGGGATTGGGCGGGGTGCGCTAGGGGAACGGAACGTGGGGGCTTCAACCGTAAGCAAAGCTCTCAGTCCCAGTCCACAGAGCTGACCGAAAATATCCGGTACGGTCCAGGCTCGGCGTCCTTGAAGGATCCTTTTTGAAGATGCGATTGGGCTCCCTCGAATGAAGCGAATAGGCAATGGGAGTTTGTCTCGATTTCTTCTGCCAGGCTGTTGCAGGAGAGAGGCGAATGTTCGGGGGCGTTCTTGCACCAAAATGTCACAACGTCGAAACCCCCGAGTTGCTTTTTAGCTGGCGCGATTACGTTTGTCTGGAATGATGCCTCGGGTTCGAACCTCCCCCAATTTTTGCCGTCGAATTCCAATTCGTACACCTCGTAATAGAAGAGAAGCATTCCACTGAGGGAAATTGAATGCTCGTTGGCGACTGATCGTATGGCGGTTGCAGAGTCCAAGAGCCAATTGCCATTATGTTTCCAATACTTAATGTAGTCAGCGAAATCTTCACCGACGCAGTTGCCAACAGACCACACGTCCACGACCCGGACTGCCTTCAGCCAGTCAGGTCTTGTCGCAACACGCTTTGCTAAATATCCCGCTGGAATCATGTGCATAGCTTGGCTGACAAGACAGTACAGGTTCTTAACCGAGTTGAGGGATAATCGCGCGGCGATGAGTGACAAGCAAAATGTGCACGGCGAGAACCGGGTGGGCGAGATTGCGGTTGCGTTTCTGAAGCTGGGGCTTGTGGCGTTTGGCGGTGCGGTGGCGCACATCGCGATGATGGAGGAAGAGTTTGTACGGCGGCGCGGGTGGTTGAGCCGGGAAGATTTTGTGGACCGGGTGGGAGCGGTGAATCTGCTGCCGGGGCCGAGTTCGACGGAGATGGCGATTTATCTTGGCCAGTTGCGCGGAGGATTTCCGGGACTGCTGGTTGCGGGAGCGGCGTTTATTTTGCCTTCGGCGCTGATGATGTGCGGGCTGGCGTGGGCCTACGTGCGATACGGAACGCTGCCGCAAATTGCGGGAGTGTTGTGGGGAGTGAAGCCGGTGGTGGTGGTGCTGATCGCGCAGGCGGTGTGGTCACTGGGTAAGACGGTGCTGAAATCGCGGGAGTTGATGGTGATTGCGGCGATGGTGCTGGGGCTGGCGGCGGTGAAGGTTTCGACGTTGCCGTTGTTGATTGGAACCGGGGTGGCGTGGATTGCGGCGAACCGGTTTGGAGCTAAGCCTGCGGTGAGTGGCGCTGCGCTTGGAGTTTCTACTGCGGCCGGAGGGGCGACGATGTTTGTGGCGGCCACTACGACCGGAGTGTTTCTCTACTTTTTGAAAATTGGCGCACTGTTGTTTGGGAGTGGATACGTTTTGCTGGCGGTGCTGCGCGAGGACTTGGTATTGAAATTACATTGGCTGAGCGAGACGCAGTTGCTTGATGGAGTTGCGGTGAGCCAGGCGACGCCGGGGCCGTTTTTTACCGTGGCCACATTTTTGGGGTATGTACTTGCGGGATGGCAGGGCGCGGGACTGGCGACGCTTGGAATGTTTGTTCCGGCGTTTACGTATGTGGCGGTGACGGCAGGCGTGTTGCCGCGATTGCGGAAATTGCCGACGGCCAGCTTGTTTCTGGATGGAGTGAATGCGGCGGCGGTGGCGTTGATGGCGTTTGTGGGATTTCAGTTTGCGCGCGCGGCGGTAGTGACGCCGCTGGCGGGGGCGATTGCGGTGGTGAGCGCGGCACTGGCGTTTCGGTTCAAGGTGAATTCGGCGTGGCTGGTGTTGGGTGGGGCGCTGGTTGGATTGGTGGCGAAGATGGTGGCAGCAAGCTGAACAACGTCACGCCGCTCGAAAGAAAGCGTTTCCAAGTTGCGGCGGGTGGTACTTCCGACGTTGAGATCCCTCGGCGCTCTCCGAGCGACTCAGTTTGACAACTCCTCGCAGAGACGGCAAAGCGCAGACAAGATTCATCTCGCAAAAGGCGCGAGATGCGAAAGAGATGTCTGCGCTGCATAGAACGGTTCGCGACTTACGGGACCAGGACGATTTTGCCGAAGGCACCGGAGGGTTTCATGACGTCGATGTGCGATTGGGCGGCGTCTTTCAGTGGAAGTTCGGAGCCGACGACCGGGCGCAGCGTGCCATTTTCGAGGCCGGCGATGATGCCGGCGTGAATGTCGGTGGCTTCGGTTTCGGTGATGGCCCAGAGAGTGAAGGCTAAAACCGCGGCGCGGCGAGACATGATGTCGCGCGGAGTGATGGTGACATCGCCGCGGCTGCCGATGACGACGACCCGGCCGTACGGCGCGAGAAGTTTTAGATCGGCGCCGAGATTCACGTTGGCGAGCATTTCGAGAATGATGTCAACGCCGCGGCCGCCGGTGGCTTTCATGATTTCATCTTTGTAAGCGGAGTTCGAATGATCGAAGGCCAGGTGCGCGCCTTCGCGTTTTACAAGGTCGAGCCCTTTCGCGGTTCCGGCGGTGCCGAAAACGGTGAGGCCCATCGCACGCGCCATTTGCACCGCGGCAATGCCAACGCCGCCGCTGGCTCCGTGTACCAGCACGGTTTCGCTGGCGTGTGCTTTCGCGTGATGATGGATCGCGTGGTACGCGGTGCCATAGGGAATAAAGACGCCTGCGCCTTGCGCGAAGGAGATTTTTTCGGGTAGGCGAAACACTTGCGATTCGAGTGCTAGCGCGTACTCGGCGTAAGTGCCGGAAACGCTTTTCGCGACGTAGACGCGATCGCCGGTTTTCACTTTTTTCACGCCATCGCCGACGGAGTCGATCACCCCAGCGCCGTCGGTGCCAGGGGTGTAGGGAAGCCCCGGCAGCACAGCGTAGTTGCCGCTGCGCGCGTAAGTGTCGGCGGGATTCACGCCGGCCGCGTGGATTTTCACCAGCACCTGGCCTGCTGCGGGCTTGGGCGTGGGAGTTTCGTCGAACTTCATCACTTCAGGGCCGCCGAATTGGTGAACGAGAATGGCTTTCATTGGTTGCTCCAGGAAAAGTCGGAAGTCTAGTGCCGTCGTGTGCCAGGGTAAATGCTACTAACTGATGGCGTCAGAAGAAAAGGCACCGGTCTTTTACTAATGCGGGCTGCAAGAGAGAGCCCGCACCCGAGACCGGCCAATACAAAAGCAAGAACGACGTCACCCGCAAAGCCGAGCCTTCAAAAGTGGTCGTCGGTGGCATGGGCGTGCTGTTTTTCGAGCAAGCCTGCTGTCTGGCCCCATGCCGTGGTCTGCCAGTTGTCTTTGCCTCTTTTCAGCGGAATCCAGGGAGGCAGCGACTGATTCAAGTACGCGGCCAGCGCGAAGATATACGGTTCGTACATCCGGCGAAGTTCCACCAGCCGGTTATCGGCGGCTTCTCCGTCGTTGAGCTTTAAGCCGTGTTGAGCCAGCACGTCGCGGATGTGGCTAAGTTCGGTGGGCGGAAGACGATCCTCCGGCAACGGCCGCGGCGAGGTGCCAAACACCTGCGAGAGATCGACCACAGCATGCCTCGCAATGGCGAAGGTAAGTTCAGCCTGGCGTTCGCAAGCGCCATCAACGCCGACCATCACCAGGGAACAGGTGTCAAGGATGGCGGTGAGTGAAGCGACCCAGGACTGGTTGTCGTGCTGCGAGCGGAAATACGCCAACACCGGATAACTGAGATGGCTCTCCATCAACTCCGCGCACCAGAGTTCCCAGTCTTTGAGGAGTACCCGAAGCGCTTCGCTTCCCTGCGGGTAGCTGTGGCGGCGAAGAAGTTCGCCCGCGGTTGGCGGAGTGCCGGCACGCGAATCGAGCAGCGAGATATTTACTTCGCGCTTGGAGAACGAGCCGTAGATGAAAGGCAAGTACCCGATGACGCCGGCAAGAAAACCGAAGCCGAGTCCGGCTTCGCTAACGACGAGAGCGCGAGCCATGCCGGAGCGCGGAATGACGTCGCCGAGCCCGAGTGTGAAGAAGGTTGTCCCGCTAAGATAGGCGTCGGTCCAGAAACCGTTGTTGAAACCAGTGACGTTGATGGCGGAGCCCGAGCCGTATTGCATGAGGGCGAAGCCCAGCACGAGTCCGACCGCCCAAATGGCGACGAGGACCAGAAGAGAGAGCGGACCGAAAATTCCGAACGCCGATTCGCGAATTTTCTTGGACGGAAACAGTCCGACCGTGAACTTCCAGATGCGCCAGGAATTCTTGTAGAACAGCCGCGAAAGCCGGAATCGCCGGGTCACCCGCCGCGGGAGAATGATCACCTCGAAGGCGTCCCAAACCACGATGAGCAGGATAGCGACGCCGATGATAAAGGCGGCTGGATGCGTGTGCATGAGCGGAATTGTACCTGTTTGAGCGGCGATTCTGCCAAGCCGCTCAGCTGTTGAGCTTGGCGCTGACGGTGATTTCGGCTTTGAAAAGTTTGGAGACCGGGCAGCCGGTTTCCGCGGCTTTCACTGCAGCATCGAATTTTGCCTGCTCGGCTCCGGGAATGGTGGCCACCAGGTCGAGATGGCTCTTGGTGATGGAGAAGCCATCGCCGACTTTATCGAGCGTGATGGTGGCCGTGGTTTCCAGCTTTTGCGCGACCATGCCTGCTCCGCCAAGCTGCGCCGAAAGTGCCATGGTGAAGCAGCCCGCATGAGCCGCGGCGAGCAATTCTTCGGGATTAGTGCCGATACCGTTTTCGAAACGAGCGTGGAAGGAATAGGGCGTCTGTTTGAGCACGCCGCTGTCCGTTGAGATTGCGCCCTTGCCTGCCTTCAGGTCGCCTTGCCAGACTGCCGATGCTTTGCGCTGCATGGGGTGATCCTCCATTCGAGTCTTTATCAGTCCTGAATCTAGGGATTCGATTCAGAAATGAGTGTAGCGGATACATTCGCACAAAACGGCTCTCACCACTTGTGAAAGACGAAGAAAACGCCGAGGACCAGGCAAGCAGCGCCCGCGGCATAGTTCCACTTCAGCTTTTCGCCGAGGTAGGTGAGCGAAAATATCGCGAAGACCGTTAGGGTGATGACTTCCTGGATGGTTTTGAGCTGCGCGGTGTTGAATTGATACGAGCCGATGCGGTTCGCCGGGACCTGGAAACAGTATTCGAAAAAAGCGATGCCCCAACTGGCGAGGATCACTTTCCACAGGCCCTCGCTGCGATACTTCAGATGGCCGTACCACGCGAAGGTCATGAAGATATTTGAGATGGTCAGCAGCAGGATGGTGCGCATTTTTTGGCTCTCCACGCAAACGAATGAATAACGAATACCCAATTCAGACCTAGGGTTATCGGGCTAAGTTGCGGCGGGAGAATTTTGCCCCGGGCGGGACGGTGAGGCAATTCAAACGTTCAGGGTGAGCGAAACCAGGCCTGGCGGAGTGGGCGGAACAATAGGGGGCATTTTGGAGCGGTCTACGGGGCGGTAGAGAGTGTCGCGTTCGACGGGGACGCGGCCCGCGGCGCGGATCAGGCGTTCCAGTTCGGCGCGTGGGGTGAACTCAGAAGTTTTTGCGCCGGCGTCGTGATAAATCTTTTCTTCGACCACGGTGCCGTCGAGGTCGTTTGCGCCGAAGCGCAAGGCGATCTGCGCGATGCTGGGCGTGAGCATGATCCAGTACGCTTTGATGTGCTCGAAATTGTCGAGCATCAGGCGCGAAACGGCGATGTTGCGCAGGTCCAGATAGCCGGTGGTTTTGGGAATGTGCGAGAGCGGCGTGTTGTCCGGATGAAACGCCAGCGGAATAAACGCCACAAATCCGTGGGTCTGGTCCTGCACTTCGCGGAGTTTCACCAGATGATCGACGCGCTCTTCTTCGGTCTCGACGTGGCCGTAGAGCATGGTGGCATTTGAAGGCAAACCGATTTCATGCGCTTTTTTCGCGGTGTTGAGCCAAACCTGTCCGCTCACCTTGTGATCGCAGATCACCCGGCGAACGCGCGGATGAAAAATCTCGGCGCCGCCGCCCGGGCAGGAGTCCACTCCGGCTTCTTTCATGCGGCGGAGAGTTTCTTCGATGGAAATTTTCGCGATGCGCGAAAAATAGTGCACTTCGACCATGGTGAAGGCTTTGAGATGCACGCTGGGGCAGCGCTGCTTCAGCCCGCGAATCATTTCCAGAAAATATTCGAACGGCAAATCGGGATGCAGGCCGCCGACGATGTGGAATTCGGTTGCGCCTTCGCGGACGCCCTGTTCGGCGCGCTGATAAATTTCTTCGAGAGCGTAGGTGTACGCGCCGGGTGAATTGGGATCGCGGCCGAAGGCGCACAGTTTGCAGTGGGCGACGCAGACGTTGGTCGGATTAATGTGACGGTTGACGTTGAAATAGGTGACGTTGCCGTGCTTTTTCTCGCGAATGTGGTTGGCGAGCCATCCGACGGCGAGCAAGTCCGGCGAACGGTAGAGCTCGATGCCATCTTCAAAAGACAAGCGCTCGGCTGCAAGGACCTTGTCCGCGATGGGCCGCAACTTTGTGTCGGTAAGAATCAGTTCGCTCAAAAGAGTGCGCTCTCTTTGAAACCGCAGGGCTACGGCCCTGCACTACGTTGATTATCTCAAATTCCGCCGAGTTACCGCTGTTTCGAATAAGATAAATCGTTTGTAATTTTCAAACCTTCCAGAGGGCCGCGGCGGCTCCCCAGAACAGCAGAAACGAAATACTAATATAACCGTTCATGGCGAAAAACGCAGCGTCCAGCTTGCTTAAATCGTCGGCTTTGACCAGAGAGTGTTCGTAGGCCAGCAGCGCCGCGACTACCGCAATACCAACCCACGCAGGCCATGGCAGCGAGAAACTCATCGCCAGACAGGCGAGCAGTGCTATGACGCCGATGTGCATGACTCGTGCGATGAGCAGTGCGGTGGCAATACCGAACTTCTTCGGGACCGAAAAAAGACCGGCGCGACGGTCGAAGTCGACGTCCTGGCACGCGTAGAGCACATCGAATCCACCCACCCAGAGGGTGACTGCGGCCGAGAGCATCAACATACGGGGATCGAGGTGCCCAGTGACGGCGATCCATGCCGCAGCGGGCGAAATGCCAAGTGCAAATCCGAGAAACAGGTGCGACCAGGTGGTGAAGCGCTTGGTGTAGGAATAAAAAAACAAAATGGCGAGTGCAACCGGTGCCAGCTTCAGCGCCAGCGGATTCAGTTGCCATGCCGCGACAAAAAGCACCGCGATCGCGGCGATGGTAAAAACGCCAGCAAAACCCATCGAGAGTGCACCGGTTGCCAGAGCACGTTGCGCGGTGCGCGGATTTTCTTTGTCGTAGCGCAGGTCTGCGATGCGGTTGATGGTCATGGCCGCGCTGCGCGCCGCCACCATCGCCACCACGATCCATAACAATTGTTTCCAGGTCGGCCAGCCGTGGGAAGTGAAACGAGCAGCCAACAGTGCTCCGGTCAGCGCAAACGGCAGCGCAAAGATGGAATGCTCGAACTTGATCATTTCGAGCACGGTGCGCAGACGGTTTATAAATGGCATTGGCATGTGGACTTTAACGCAGAGGATACAGAGTTCGCAGAGAAGAGGCACATGGGCACGAAGATTTGTCGGGTAAATGTCATGCCTTGGCTTCTTTCGCGGCGACTGAGCCGGTCCAGCGAAACATCGCGCCCTGCGGTAAATCCATCTGCTGAAGCACGCGGCAAACGTACTGCGCCACGAGATCGTCAATCGTTTTCGGAGCGTGGTAGTAGGCAGGAATCGCCGGCATGATCACTGCTCCGGCCTGCTGCGCGCGCAGCATGTTCTCCAGATGAATACGACTAAATGGCGTATCACGCACGCAAAGAATCAACTTGCGCCCTTCTTTCAGCATGACGTCAGCCGAACGCGCCAGCAATTCATCGCAGGTTCCCGCGGCAATTTTCGCCAGAGTTCCAACGGAGCAGGGAATCACCGCCATCGCATCGACCGCGTAGCTACCGGAAGCAATTGAAGCGCCGACATCCTTATTCGAAATGAGCTCGATTTTTTGCGAAGCGTGGCCCAGCGCGCGCTGAACCAGTTGGCTCGAAGTGCCGCCAGCGATCCCCAACTCTTCGGCGAACAAGCGCAGCCCGGTGTCACTTATCACCAGATGAACACGCTCGACGCGCGCATCGCCGTCCAGCAGCGCCAGCATTTTCTGCGCGAGCACAGCGCCGCTCGCGCCGGTCACACCCACAGTGATTTTTTTGTTGTTTTGCTGCATGTTGTCGTCGCGGATAATTTCAGTCTCGCAGCCGCTTGCGGGCAAGTCAAGCCGAGGCGCACGACGGCAGCGGTGATAGACTTCTGTGGCGGCAAAAAAAAATGAACTCTCAGGAACTTTTGAAAATTCTGGAATTAGTGCGGGCCGGAAAGCTTGTGCCTGCGAGCGCGCTCGAGCGACTAAAGCACCTTCCGTTTGAAGACCTTGATTTCGCGAAAGTGGACCATCACCGCGCTTTGCGCCAGGGGTTCGCGGAAGTGATTTTCGGCCAGGGCAAGTCTGCCGATCAAATCGCAGGGATTGTGCGCGCGATGCTGGCAGTAAAGGACAGCAAGCACAACGTTTTGATCACTCGCGCCGACACCAAAATATTTGCAACGGTGAAGCGCGTTGCCGGAAAGCATGTGAAGGCCGCGAAATTTCATCCGCGCTCCGGCGTGATTACCATCGAGCGCGAATCGAAAATTGTCGGCAAAGGAACGATCTTGGTCGTTTCTGCGGGAACCAGCGACATTCCCATCGCCGAAGAAGCTTTGTTAACTGCTCGCATCATGGGTAGTCACGCGGAACATCTTTATGATGTTGGCGTGGCGGGGATTCACCGTTTACTGGAGAATCGCTCCGCGCTCGCGAACGCCCGCGTGATTATTTGCGTTGCAGGAATGGAAGGCGCGCTGCCCAGCGTTGTCGGCGGATTGGTTGCCGTGCCGGTCATCGCGGTGCCGACCAGCGTCGGCTACGGCGCGAGCTTTGGCGGTGTCGCCGCACTGCTGGGAATGCTGAATTCTTGCGCGTCCAACGTGACGGTCGTCAATATCGATAACGGATTTGGCGCGGCCTGGGTGGCGTCCTGTATCAACCGGTTGTAGGAATCCGGAAGTACCAGAGTGCAAGAGTTTAAGAACCAGAGTAGGAATGAGCTGTCTTTGCTTCGGCCGACAACACCAAATTCTATTTGTTGCTTAGCAGCACTTTCATTACGCCGGATTCTTGCGCCAAGGCAATCGCCGCCGAAGCGTCGCAAAGCGGAAATGTTCGACTGATGAGCGGTTGCGGATCGACCTTGCCAGCACGCAGCAAAGCAATCGCTTTGTCGAATGGTCCGCAGCGCGAGCCGACCACGTTCAATTCCTTCACCACGATCGGCCACGTCTCCACCGGCGCTGCGCCGTGAAATGTCGATTTCAGGACCAGCGTGCCCCGCGGCTCGGTCAGGTGCTGAGCCAGTGCCAGCCCGGTGGGTGAACCGGTGGCTTCAACCAGCAATCCAAACGATTTCTTGACACCTTTCAGATCGCGCGCATCGCCATGGATTAATTTCGTTGCAATTGTTGCGCGCCGAGCCAGCGTCAGCTTGCCGCGATATTTTCCGTACATCACTACTCGCGGCACTGCCGAACGCAAAACGCGTGCAATGAGCTGCGCCAGCTTGCCGTCGCCCAGCACCGCGGCTTCGCGAAATTGCTTCACCTGCACCTGGTCAAGAATCTCGCACGCCGCGGCCAGCGGCTCGACGAACACCGCTCTGTCATCGCTGATCGAATCGGGAATGACTCGCAGGTTTGCTATCGGCAGCGTCAAATATTCCGCGAACGCGCCATCATGGCCAAAAATGCCCAGCACCTTGCGGCGCTCGCAGTGCGTTGACAGACCACGCCGGCAAAACCGGCAAATCGAGCGAAAGCCCAGCGCCCGGCAACCAATATTGATTTCCCCGACGGCCCGCTTTCCAACCCAGCGTTTTCTGGTTGCTGCGCCGAGTCCTCTAACTTCTTCAACTTCACCCACAAACTCGTGGCCGGGCGTTCCGCGAAAATTATGATAGCCGCGCAGAATTTCCACATCGGTATTGCAGATGCCCGCCAGGCGAACGCGCACCAACGCCCAACCATTCCGCAACTTCGGCAACGGCTTAAGGACTTCAACCAGCTTTCCGTTTTGTACTTGGAACGCGATCAACGAAGCGCCACGGCCAAAGTTTCTGCCAGCGCCGCTTCCTGTTCCGCAAATACCGTACGCAGATCGAGGATGACGTAGTCGTCTTCCACGCGCGCAATCACCGGCGGCCCGGCATGTCCACGCCGCAAGCGCTGTTCCAGTTGCGCCGGTGAGTGCCGCCGGCTCTTGATTCGAATAACTTTGGTTGCAAGCGATTCCGCCGGCGTTGAGCCGCCTCCAGCCAGCGATTTGCCGTCCGCGATCTCCAGATCGAGCTCGTTCATATCCAACAACGGAGTCAACTCGCGAACAAAGTTGCGGCTGCGTTGTTCCATTGACTCTGCGCTCATGCGAATCATCGCCAGCGCCGGAACTTCGTCCAGCGCACCGCGCTGGTAGGCGCCCAGCGTGACCTCGAGCGCCGCGATGGTCAGTTTGTCCACGCGTAGCGCGCGAAACAGCGGATGGCGCCGCACTTTCTGCACAAACTCTTGCTTCCCGGCGATAATTCCTGCCTGTGGCCCGCCCAGCAATTTATCTCCGCTGAACGTCACCAGCGAAATTCCAGCCTCAACGCTCTGCCGAACGGTTGGCTCATGGATGCCGTACGCGGAGAGGTCCATCAGGCAGCCGGAGCCAAGATCTTCCACCAGCGGCAGATTGGCGCGCCGGCTGAGTGCGACCAGTTCGGCCACCGACGGCTTATCCGTGAAGCCCGTCATCTGAAAATTCGAGGGATGAACTCGCAGCAACAGCCTGGTTTTATCGGTGATCGCGTTCTCGTAATCCGCGACGTGCGTGCGATTGGTCGTTCCAACTTCACGAAGCACCGCCCCGCTTTGCTCCATCACTTCGGGAATGCGGAATCCGTCGCCAATTTCGATTAGCTCGCCGCGCGATACAATTGCTTCACCGTTTCGCGCCAAGGCCGCCAGCACCAGCAGAATCGCCGCCGCGCAATTGTTCACCACGATGGCGTCTTCGGCTCCGGTTAATCGCGAAAGCAATTCGGTGGTGTGTACGTCGCGCTTGCCGCGCGCACCTGCCTCTAGGTCGTATTCCAGATTCGAATAATGGATGGCGGTCTGGCGAAATTCCTCGAGCAGTCCCGGCGAAAGCGGCGCCCGGCCAAGATTGGTATGCAATATCACGCCGGTAGCGTTGATCACCGGCTGCAGCGTGCGGGAAAGGATGCGTTCGACCTCGCGCGCAATCACATCCTCGAGATCGGCGGGAATAATCGGGATGACTGAAACGCCCTTTTCTGCGGTAATTTCCGCGCGCACGCTGGCCAGTACTTCGCGCGCCACTTCCACCAGCAATTCCCGCGGAATGCGCCCGGCAAGTTTCGCCATGCGCGGCTGGCGCAGCAATTCATCCACCGACGGAATCTGTCGCAGCAGCTCCGATTTCTCCGGCGCCAACGAGCGTTTTGCCCGGTATTCCATTGGGGTATTGGAGCACAGGCCAGCCGAGGCCGCAATCGCTGCCCGCTCCACCTGTCCTTTGGTACAGGCGGGCTTTGCCCGGGTACAGTTCACCTTGCGTTTCGCTGGTCAGACGAGTCGTTGACGCCTCTTTAGCCGCCCCCTACCATGGAAACTGACGACCTGCCTCCAATGGCCACGATCGACGAAGAACTCGGCACACTTGAACGTGACATTCGCCAACTGAAGATCGAATACGATCAATTCTTTGGCGGAGGACGCAAACGTCCGCCCAATGAAATTGAGTGGCGCATCGAAGTGATCGTCAAGAAATACGGCGAACGCTCGGGCGACATGAAATATGGCCAGCGTTTTCGCTATAACAACCTCACCCAAACCTACGCCAAGTACAAAGACATTTTCCGCAAACGGCTAAAACAGAAAGAGGAAGGTTCGGTACAGCGGCACTTTGGCGCTGCGGCAAAAGCCATCGAAGCCGAGCGCGCGCAGCGTCTGGCCGAAGCAAACGCCCGCTATGCGACCGCCGTCGCCGAGCCGTCAGTTTTTCGCATGACCTGCTCCGAGCCGGAACGTGAAACCGAGAAGGTGGAGAGGTTGTACCAGGCTTTTGTCGAGGCAAAACGCAGCGCCGGTGAAAATATCGAAAGGCTCACACACGCGGGCTTCACCGAATTTGTCCGCAAAAAGACCAAGGACCTGCAAAGACAAAAAGGCTGCCACGAAGTCGAGTACGTCGTGGAGACGGTTGATAATCAGGTCAAGCTCAAGGCGCTGGTCAAGGCCTGATCATTTTCGCATCCTTCGGTTTCAAGACTTCCGGCCTGAGTTTCCACAGCCCGCCGCTTTTCGATTTGCGTTCTTCCGCTTACACTGAACTGTTTTGCTTCTCGGAGGATTCGACATGGCGGTGGTGCGCGCACTCATCAGCGTATTCGATAAGACCGGTGTCCTGCACTTTGCCAAACGACTGGCGGCCTTGAACATCGAGATTCTTTCCACCGGCGGCACGGCAAAGCTGCTGCGGGAATCCGGCGTCACTGTAAAAGACGTTTCGGAATTTACTGGCTGGCCGGAAATGCTTGGCGGCCGCGTCAAGACGCTGCATCCCAAAGTGCATGGCGGTCTGCTGTACCGCCGAAATCTTGCTGAGGACCAAAAGCAGGCTGCCGAGCACGGCATCGCGCCGATCGACTTGGTCGTCGTAAATCTCTATCCGTTCGAAGCAACCGCGGCCAAGTCCGGACTCACCGCTGAAGAGTTGATCGAAAATATTGATATTGGCGGGCCAACGATGCTGCGCTCCGCCGCCAAGAATTGGGAGAGCGTTACGGTAATCTCTGATCCCGCCGATTATCATCGCGTTGCCGCCGAACTCGAAGCCAATCGCGAGACCACTCTTGCCACCCGGCTTGATCTTGCCCGCAAAGTTTTCGCCGTTACATCGCGCTACGACGGAATGATTACCACCGAACTCGAGCGACTCTCGGTGGCCTCAGGGCACGCGGTGCTGGTCGCAAAAGAAACTCTTCCCCAGCGTGTGCACATCGCGCTGGTACGCCAGCAACCGCTGCGCTACGGCGAAAATCCCCATCAGGCTGCTGCGCTGTACATTGCAGCTGGAAAACCGCCCTCAGGTCTGGCCGCTGCGAAGCAGCTTCAGGGAAAAGAACTTTCCTACAATAATTTCGTCGATTTGGAAGCTGCGCGAAGCATCGCCGCGGAATTTCACAAGCCCGCCGCAGTCATCATCAAGCACAACAATCCCTGCGGTACCGCCGAGCAGGAAAACTTGCGCGATGCCTACCTGCGGGCATACGCCGGCGATCCAATTTCCGCGTTTGGCGGAGTGCTAGCCTTCAATCGCGAAGTGGACGCCGCGACCGCCGAGCAAGTGGCAAAGCTGTTCGTCGAGTGCATCGCCGCTCCCGGCTTCGATGCCGGTGCAAAGGAAATCTTCGCCGCCAAGAAAAATCTTCGCCTGCTCGAGCTCCCGGCGGGCGGCCTTGAACCAGAACGTGAACTCCAGCTAAAGCGGATTCTCGGCGGCATGTTGGTGCAACAATCGGATCTCGGCGAACTTAAGTCAGTTGAGTTGAAAGTTGTCACGCAACGCGCTCCTAGCGCCGAAGAGCTCGCGACCATGAAATTTGCCTGGAAGGTTTCGAAACACGTGAAGTCCAACGCCATCGTGTTCGCAAAGGACGGAGCGACGCTGGGCGTGGGTGCTGGCCAGATGAGCCGCGTGGATTCCGTCAAAATCGCGGTAATGAAGGCGCAATCTTCTTTGCAAGGTTCAATCGTGGCCTCCGATGCGTTTTTTCCGTTTCCCGATGGCGTGGAAGAAGCCGCCAAGGCCGGCGCCGTCGCGGTGATTCAGCCTGGAGGATCGGTTCGCGACAACGATGTGATCGCTGCCGCGGACCGCCTCGGCATGGCTATGGTCTTTACCGGGATGCGCCACTTTCTGCATTGATTGGCGAAGGCACGAGCCATCGGAATACCAGCAACGCTGCAGCCGTACCCAGGACTTGCGCCAACACAAAACCCGGGACGTCGCGCGGCCTGATGCCTGCGAACGTGTCGGTGATGCATCGCGCCACGGTAACAGCCGGATTGGCGAACGAGGTTGACGACGTAAACCAGTAAGCGCTTGCGATGTATGCGCCAACAGCCACCGGAATTCCCGCCGGACGAAGCCGTGAGCACAAAGAAATGACAGCGATCAGGCCGAAAGTTGCAACGATCTCGGAATAAAACAGCGCCGCACCCGTTCGCGCGTGGGCGGAGAGAGTCACGGCGGGCAGACTGAACATAATATTCGCGTTGATGGTTCCTGCCGCCGCACCGGCCAACTGCGCCAGGCAGTAGGCTGCGACTTCTCCGCGTGCCAACCGGCCCGAGAAGGCATCGATAATCGTCACCACCGGATTGAAATGCGCGCCGGAGACGGGTCCGAACATGAGGATTAGCGTGACCAGAGCTGCTCCGGTGGCGATGGAGTTGGCCAGCAGCGCGATGGCCACATTGCCGCCGGACAGCCGCTCACCCATGATGCCGGAGCCCACCACGGCCGTTAGCAAAAAGGCGGTGCCTAGGAACTCCGCGCCCAGGCGACGCGACAACGAAAACTTCATTGCTTGCCGATCCGATCGACTTCTTTCTTGATGGCCAGACTGTCAAGACTCCCGAGCGGCAGGCTCAAAAGCAATCCGATTCTGCGGTCCAGGGTCACGTACGTATCGCGAAATGCGCGCTCAATTTCCGCGCTTCCAGTGACAACCGCAGGGTCCGGTATTCCCCAGTGCGCAGTAACCGGCTGGCCCGGCCACAGAGGACAAATTTCGTTGGCCGCGTTGTCGCACACCGTAAAGACGAAATCCATTTTTGGCGCGCCGGGCTTGGCGAATTCGTCCCAGCTTTTGCTCCGCAAGTTTGCGATCGGAAGTTTCGCCACTTCAAGCTGCTTGATCGCGCCTGGATTCACGCGGCCTGTCGGGTGGCTTCCGGCACTGTAGGCTTTGAAATTCGGGCGTCCCTTCTCATTTAAAATGGCTTCCGCGAGGATGGAGCGCGCGGAATTACCGGTACAAAGAAAGAGCACGTTGCGAGTCATCGTATCCACTGCTTCCTTCTGCAATTAGCGCAAATTGTCTCTACGCCCCTGGCAATCAGCTGCAGCAGGAAAGCCCCACGCAGCCGGGAGGGCACTCGCACTTTGTTTTTGGTTCGTGCTCCTGGCGCGCTGGTTGCTGGGTGGCCGAAGTGTTGCTCTGATTGATTCCTGAGTTCGTCGGAATATTTTCCTCGTCGGCCTTCGGTTGGTTTTCCATTGCGCGATCCTCCTTTGCACGGAAATTCCTGCCGGTCTACCGACAACAAGACGGAGCACAACAAGATGGGCCCACCGTGGCACTTTGCCGTACCGGTTTTACCGCTCTCACAAACGCGCTGATGAATTTTCCATCAATCATTGGTCCGACTTTGTCCGGATCCAGCCCTGCAGCGATTAGAAAATCGCGGGCTTCCGCGCTGTTGTACGCGCGGGTCGCTTCAATATCAATCGATTCGAACCCCGCGCTGTAGAGCTTGTCGCGATATTCATACTCTTCCAGTGCTCCGGCGATGCAGCCCACCCAAAGCTCCATACTCTTGCGAATCTCCGCGGGAACTTCTCCGCGCACCACCACATCCGAGATGGCAAAGCGTCCGCCGGGCTTCAGCACGCGAAACGCTTCCCGCAACACACGGTCCTTGTCGCCGGAAAGATTGATCACGCAATTTGAAATAATCACGTCCACCGAATTGTCCGGCAGCGGAATGTTCTCAATCGCTCCCTTTAGGAACTCCACGTTGCTCACGCCGGCTTTTTTCTGGTTCTCGCGAGCCAGTGCCAGCATTTCATCGGTCATGTCCAGTCCGTACGCTTTTCCCGTTGGTGCAACGCGCTTGGCCGAGAGCAATACATCAATTCCGCCACCCGAACCGAGATCCAGAACCGTCTCTCCAGCTTCCAGTTGTGCCAATGCCGTCGGATTCCCGCAGCCCAGCGAAGCCGCCACCGCTTTCTCTGGCAGTCCGGCAATTTGCGCGGAATCGTAAAGGTCACGCGTGATCGGGTCGCAGCCGGAAAGTTCGCCGCCGCCCCCGCAGCAAGACACTCCGCCCGCCGCAGCACGCTCCGCCGCCGCTCGGTATTTCTGCTTCACCACTTCTTGAATGTTGGGCTGAATGTTTGCTTCGCTCATCGCCGCTCCTTACCTTGAAATTTGCACGAAAGTTTCCGGCGCCACCGCTCGGCTTCGCGTACAGCACTCTTCGTACAGGAATCCCAGTACCTCGCGCAGCGCATCGGTGTTCGCCGAGTACCACAGGAACGTGCCGGACCGCCGCACGTCCACCAGTCCCACCTGTTTAAGCTTTTCCAGATGGTGCGAAAGCGTCGAAGCGGGAATTTCCAGCTCTTCCTGCACTTCACCGGCAATCATCCCGGTTGGATGCGCTGAGAGCAGCATACGCAGAATGGCCAGCCGGGGCTCCGCGCCCAGAGCCGCAAAGCGGTCCGCAGAACGAGTCACCAGCAACGGATCGGGCTTCTTCATATTTCGATAGTTGCAGAAATACGGAAGCAATGTCAACCCCTTTTCTTTTCCTTCCAACTCCCGCCACTCACCCCGCATCCAACTTTCGTCGGCCCTTCCAACTGGCTCTGGAAATGTCTGGCAATTGTTTTTGACCCTCCCGTGCTCGCATGGGATACTTTCTTTTCAGGGCAAATATGAAACTTCTGAAGCTCAACGCACTTTTCATCGTTACTGGTTTCGCCGCCGGCGCCGCGCTTGCTCAGACCGCCCCCACATCACCGCAGGCTGCATCGCAGCAATCCCTGGAGCCAGCCAACCCGGATTCTCCTACGCCTCCCAGCAGCCGCGCCGAAGCCTATTTCAACTACACCATGGGCCATCTCGCCGAGCAGCAGTATGAAGCCACCAGCCACAGCGAGTACGCCACTCAGGCCATCGAGTACTACAAGAAAGCCTACGCGCTTGATCCCAAGTCACCGGTGATCGGCGAACGCCTCGCGGAAATGTATTGGAAAGCCCAGCGCGTTCATGACGCCGAACTCGAAGCGCAGTCGCTCCTAAAGCGCAATCCCGACGACGCGCAGACCCGTCGCCTGCTCGGCCACATTTATCTACGAAGCCTCGGAAACGCCGGCGAATCCGCCGGGCAATCGGAAACCGTTACTCGCGCCATCGAACAATTCAAGGAAGTGGTTCGCCTCGATCCCACCGACACCGAATCCGCATTGTGGCTGGCTCGCCTCTATCGCTTGCAGAATAAGCATGACAACGCCGAAGAAGTTCTTCGCGGCATTCTCAAGAACGATGCGGAAAACGAAGCCGGCGTCGAACAGTTGACGCAGTTGCTGCTCGACGAAGGCAAATCTTCCGACGCCATCGCGCTGCTCGAAGGCATCACTTCGAAATCTTCTTTGCCGACGTTGCTCGATCTGCTCGGCGATGCCTACACCCAGACCAAGGATTTGCCCAAGGCCGAAGCTGCTTACCGCAAAGCCATGGAGCTCGACCCCAGCGAGACCAGCCACCAGCGCGGTCTCGGTCAGACCCTGCTCTCCGAAGAAAAATATCCCGAAGCCCTCAAGGTCTATCAGAAGCTTTCCGATCTGATGCCCGACGACGCCGACGTCTATCTCCGCCTTGCCCAGATTTATCGCGAACTCCATCAGATGGACAAAGCCGAAGAGACGCTGGTCAAAGCGCGGCAGTATTCTCCCGGCAGTCTCGACGTCATGTATAACGAAGCGATGGTCTACGAAGCCCAGGGCCGCTACGAAGATGCGATTCGCGTGCTCTCCGAAGCCGTCGCCGGCGTCAAAGGTCAATCCGCATCGGTCCCTTCACGCCGCCGCTCACTGGCGGTTCTCTATCAGCAACTCGGCCAGCTCTATCGCGACACCCAGAATTTTCAACCCGCTGTGAATACTTACGAGGAGCTCGGTCGCCTCGGCGAGGAGGAAGATCGCCGCGCGCGCCTCCTCATTATGGACACCTACCGCACGGGCAAGGACCTGCCCAAGGCCCTGCAGGCTGGCAAAGAAGCGGTAGCGAAATATCCGAAAGATCCCGCCATCAAATCCAGCTACGCGCTGTTGCTCGGCGAAACCAGTCAGACCGACGAAGCCGCGAAACTGCTGCGTCTCCAGCTCAACGGCACCGAATCCGATCGCGAAGTGTATCTGAACATCGCGCAAATTTATGAACGTGGTCGCCGCTACGCCGATGCCGAAAAATCCGCCCATTCCGCCGAAGCCGTTGCCGGTGCTGCTCGCGACAACGAGATGACCTGGTTTCTTCTCGGCGCCATATACGAACGCCAGAAATTCTTCGACAAAGCCGAAACCGAATTCAAGAAAGCGCTCGCCGTCAATCCCAAGAGCGCGGCGGTTCTCAATTATTACGGCTACATGCTTGGCGATCTCGGCATTCGTTTGGACGAAGCACATTCGCTGGTGCAGCGTGCGCTCGATGAAGATCCCTACAACGGCGCGTATCTCGATAGCCTCGGCTGGATTTATTTCAAGCAGAATAAACTCGCCGATGCCGAAGCCACCCTGCGCAAAGCTCTCGAGCGCGATTCCCACGATCCGACAATGCATTCTCACCTTGGCGATGTCTACGCCAAATCCGGCCGCCCGGAGTTAGCCGCCGCCGAATGGGAAAAGTCACTGGCCGAATGGAAGCGCGTTCTACCCGCCGACGTCGAACCCGACCGCGTTGCTGAAGTCGAAAAAAAAGTCAGCCAGTCCAAGCGTCGCGTCGCGCAAAAGTCCGCTCCCGATTCCGTGAAAAACTGACCCAGCCATGCCCGAAGTTCGCATCCCAGCTTTTGCGAAAATCAATCTGCGTCTCGAAGTCCTCGGCAAACGTCCTGACGGTTTCCACGAACTCCGCACCATTTTTCAGACCATTTCGTTGCAAGACGAATTGCGGTTGAAGTCTACTCGCAAACCTGGAATTGACCTGCGCGTTACCGGCAACGCGATCCTTTCCGGCGAGCCGACGAAAAAGAATCTGGTGTACCGCGCCGTGGACGCGCTGCGCCACGAATTGAAAGTGAAGGATGGCGTGGCCATCGAACTGCACAAGGCGATTCCCGCTGGACGTGGTCTCGGCGGCGGCTCTAGCGACGCAGCGGCAGCCTTGCTCGGCTATCTTCGCCTCAGCAAGCAGCGGATCAATCGCGACCATTTGTTCGAAATCGCCGCCACTCTTGGCGCCGACGTGCCCTTTTTCCTCGAAGGCGGCCGGGCCCTCGGCATTGCCAAAGGGGAGGAAATTTACGGCCTTCCCGACGTCCCGAAACTTAGCCTGCTGGTCGTTTCTCCCAGGTCCATCCACGTCCCCACGCCCGATGCTTATCGCTGGCTCAGCGCTTCTCAATTGACAAATTTTGGCGAAAACCCTAGACTTGAAAGGTTCTGTGCTCTCGCTTGGAGCCTGCAGGGCGGTCCTCTTCGCAACGATTTCGAAGAAGCGGTCTTCCAGCAGCACCCCCGTCTGGCTGAAATCAAACGGGATTTGCTTCAAAACGGAGCATCAGAAGCCTTGCTGGCGGGTAGCGGTTCGGCGGTGTTTGCAGTTTTCCCGAGCCCAGCTAAGGCGCGCCGAGCCGCTGTTGGGTTTCCGCTGGATCAGACTTTCGTTTGCGAGACCGTTTCTCGCGATTCGTATCGTCGTCTGATGCACAGTCGTTCTGTACTGGGAACGTCTCGCGATTAATCCTCAGCGGTGAAAAACAGTCATAAGTAATCAGTTCTAAGTATTAAGTCAAAGGCAGAGATTTGCCGTCGTGCTGGCAGGTTGGTTCGAGGCATTTTTCCGACCTATGACTTATTGCTTACAACTTAGGACTCTCGATGAACGCCCGAATGTGAACCCCGGTTGAGCGGCCAGTCGAAGGCGATTTTGCGGAGCAAAAGTCTTGAACGACGAGCGTTTTAAAATTTTTTCGGGTACTGCGAACCCGGTGCTGGCAGAAGCCATCTGCAAGCATCTGGATGTTCCTTTGGGCAAAGCCATGCTCGGCCGCTTCAGCGATGGCGAAATCTATTTTCAGATTCTGGAAAATGTCCGCGGCGCCGATGTTTTTGTCGTTCAGCCTTGCCACTATCCGGTGGACAACCATTTACTCGAACTTTTGCTGATGATTGACGCTTTCAAACGGGCTTCGGCCTGGCGCATCACCGCGGTGCTGCCGTATTACTGCTACGCGCGTCAGGACCGCAAAGACAAGCCGCGCGTTCCGATCTCCGCGAAGCTGGTCGCCGACTTGCTCGAAACCGCCGGAGCCAGTCGCGCGCTTACCCTGGATCTTCACGCCCCGCAGATTCAGGGTTATTTCGACGTTCCGGTGGACCATCTTTTCGCTTCGCCGGTGCTGGTTGAGTATTTCCGTCATTTGAATTTGCCGGATTTGACGGTGGTTTCGCCCGATGCCGGCGGCGTCGAACGCGCACGCTTTTTCGCCAAAAAACTCAGCGCCCCTCTGGCCATCGTGGACAAACGCCGCGTCGATGTGGACGTCAGCGAAGTGATGAACCTGATCGGTGACGTGCGCGGACGCAGCACCCTGATCGTGGACGATATCATTGACACTGCGGGCACGCTGGTAAAGACCGCGGAAGCGCTGCTCAAAGAAGGCGCTACCCAGGTTTACGCCGCTTGCACCCACGCAGTGCTTTCCGGCCCGGCGATTGAACGCATCGCTAAATCGCAAATCAAGGAGGTCGTGGCCACCGATTCAATTCCGCTCAGCGAAGCTGGCCACGCACTCAAGAAAATTCGCGTGCTTAGCGTCGCGGATTTACTGGCTCGCGGCATTCGCTCGATTCACGAGGAATCCTCGATCAGCGAACTGTTTATTTGATTTTTAAATATTGAAGCAAAGGGTTTCAGAGCTTCATTTACAAGTTCTGAAATAAAAAGGGAAGAAGGCAATGGCAGACAAGATCGTAGTCGAAGCATCAGCCCGCGAAACCCGCGGCAAAAATGAGGCCCGCCGCCAGCGTGTGGTAGGCAATGTTCCAGCGACGCTGTATGGCGGAAAAGATTCCGCCATATCGCTCACCGTCAACGCCAAGAAGCTCAGTCAGATTCTGCGCTCGGCATCCGGGCACAACACCCTGTTTCAGATTGCCTTGGACGGCAAGGAGCAGCCCGCCATCGTCAAGGATTGGCAGGTCGATCCGGTCAGCGGAAATCTTCTGCACGTGGATCTCTTGCGCATCGCCATGGACGTTCGCATGCGCGTCAAGGTTCCCGTGCACACCTTCGGCGAACCTTCCGGCGTAAAGGTCGAGGGTGGCGTATTTGAAGTGGTCACCCGCGAAGTCGAAATCGAATGCTTGCCCGGCGAAATTCCGACCGAGTTCAAGATGGACATCAGCAACCTGGCCATGAACCAGGCGCTGCGTGCCGCCGATATTCCGATCGACAAGGACAAGATGAAGCTGGTCACCGAGCCGGAACGCGTTCTCGCTCACGTGGTTGCTCTCCGAGTCGAAGAAGAAAAGCCTGCGGACGCTGTGGCCGCCGAAGTTGCGACGCCTGCCGAGCCCGAAGTCATCAAGAAGGGCAAGAAGGAAGTCGAAGGCGAAGAAGGTGCCGAAGCTGGTGCCGAAAAGCCGGAGAAGAAAAAATAAGGCTCTTCCCAGCACAGGCAATCTTGCTTGTGCAGGTTTTGTGGCGCGGAGATGGTTCCGTCCACAAGCTTGGTTGGTAGTGGACAGAGGCGTATGCGGCTCATTGTCGGTCTTGGCAATCCTGGCCCCGAGTATCAGTGGACGCCGCATAACCTCGGGTTTCTCGCTGTGGATGAATTGGCCAATCGCGCCGGCATTCGCGTCGAGCGCCCGGAAGCGAAGGCTCTGGTAGGTCTGGGCAAATTGGCCGGGGAAGAAATCATACTCGCCAAGCCGCAGACCTTCATGAACCTGAGCGGCATCTCGGTTCGCGAGCTGCTCGAAAAGTACCAGCTTGGTCCGCAAGACCTGCTGGCCATGTGGGATGAAGTGCAGTTGCCTTGGGGCGCGATTCGCATTCACGCCGAGGGCAGCGCAGGCAGCCACAACGGTGCCGGATCGTTGCTCAGTTCGCTCGGCACGCCCGCTTTCGCAAGATTGCGGCTCGGATGCGGCCCTGATCATCCGCTCAGCAGCAGGAAAGAATTCGTCCTGCGGCCGATGAAAAAGCCGGAGCTGGAAATTGCGGCGGAAATGATTGCCAACGCCGCCGACGCCGTCGAGTTGCTCCTTACCAAGGGCGTCGAAGCGGCCATGAGCAAGTTCAACCGGCGCGAACGCCAGCAGGACGAAGACGCCGCCGCAACATAGAGGTCGCGTTCGTAGCGCTGGTTTCGGTGTGTAGGTTTTATAGCGGCGGGTTTATCCCGCCGTCTTGGGATGAATTTTGGCGGAGCGTTTGCCCGTCAACTGATAGAAACGAGGAACCATGGAAGAGCGTCTGTACGACCTGATTTATATCGTCCGTCCGGCCACGCCGGAAGAGGAAATTAAGAAAGTTGAGCACACGGTCGAGCACGCCTGTACCGAAAAGGGCGCCAAGATCGAAAAGAGCGAGCACTGGGGCACCCGCAAGCTGGCCTACCGCGTTGCCAAGCATCGCGAGGGCATCTACATCTATTTCCAGATTCGCACCACTCATGGCGAGCTGATTTCCGAAATCGAACGCCGCCTCAAGGTGCAGGACTCGGTGATCAAATACCTCACCATCCGTCTGGACGAGGATCTCAAGCGCCAGAAGAAGCTCGTTGCCATTCGCGATAAGCGCGCTGCACGCCGTCCCAAGCGTCCGACGCCGGCTTCTGCGCCCGCTCCTGTCGCCGCCGCGCCGCCGGCTGCCGAGCAGCCTGCTGCTGGCTGAGCTGGCTTCGCTCGCAATTCGCCAATTTGTCTAACAACAATTTCGGCCCGGCTTAACCGGCGCCAACAGGAACTAAGAGAGAAAGGGTAAACGTTATGTCAGACGAACAAAACCAAGCACCTCCAGCACCTCCAGCAGCACCAGCAGCGGCAGCTCCTTCATCTCCATCGCCGCGACGCGAAGGCGGCCCAAGCGGCGGCCACGGCGGTCATGGTGGCCACGGTGGCGGCGGTGGCCGTCGCGAAGGTGGTCCTGGTGGTGGTGGCGGACGCCGCGAAGGCGGTCCGGGTGGTCCTGGCGGTCCGGGTGGTGGTCCAGGAGGAAGGCCGCGCGGCAAGCGCCAATTCTTTCGCAAAAAGAAAGTCTGCAAGTTCTGTGTCGAAAAGATTGATCTGATCGACTACAAGCGCGCCGACATTCTTTCCCAGTTCGTGCAGGAGCGCGGCAAGATTCTTCCGCGCCGCATGACCGGCGTTTGCGCCCGTCACCAGCGTTGGCTCGGCGTGGCCATCAAGCGCGCTCGCAACATCGCGTTGCTGCCGTTTGCCGGCAGCGCCGCAGGCAGTTCCGCTCCGCGCGCCGTGGATCCAAACAAGCCGCAGGCTCATCCGCCAGTGGTGCCGCCGCAGTCAATACCGCCGGCTACGCCACCGCCGGCTACGCCGCAACCGGCTCCCGCTGCTTAATTTTTTGCCCGGCCGATTTTCTGGCGGCTGACATTTCGAATTAGAGAAAAGGGAACTACGATCATGCAAATCATTCTGCAGGAAGACATTGAAAAACTCGGACACCGCGGGGAAGTGGTTACCGTCAAGCCGGGTTACGCGCGCAATTATATTTTGCCGCGCAAGCTGGGCATTGAAGCCACGCCCGGCAACATGGCTGCCCTCGAGCGCATTCGCACTTCGCTGGCCAAGAAAACCGCCACCGAACTCGATGCCGCTCACAAGCAGGCCGAACTCTTGAACGGCGTTGCCGTCAAGTTCGCCCGCAAGACCGGCGAAAACGAGCAGATGTTCGGCTCGGTCACCAGCGCCGACATCTCCGAAGCTCTCGCCGCTCAGGGCTTCAAGGTCGACAAGCGCCAGATCCAGCTCGCCGAACCCATCAAGGTCATCGGCGAACAGACGTTGACCGTCAAAGTCTTCCGCGACGTCACCGCTTCCATCAAAGTCACCGTCGACAAAGAAGCCTGATCTTGTTCCCGTAGGGGCACGATATATCGTGCCCTTCTTTTTTTAGAGTGCGGCGGCTTGCCGCTTTTCTTTGTTCCGTCTTACCGAGGCCCACTACTTGTTCTCAAAACCCTCCGCAATCGATTCCACTTCCTCCATCTTCCATTCGCCGGCGAAATTGCAAATCATGGCCACCACTAGGTGCGTGTCCGGATACAAAATCAATTGCGAACTGCCTCCCACCGATCCTCCGGAATGTTGAAAAATCCGCTGCCCTGATTTCGATTTGCCCACAAACCATCCCATTCCGTATCCGCTCTCCTTTCCATCCGCCGTCTTCTGCGAAGTGAACAACAACCGCAGCGACTCCGGCTTCAGAAATCCCGGTTGCAGCAGCGCCGACCCGAATCGCGCCAGATCTTCCGACGTCGAAAGAAATCCGCCTCCCGCCCACTTGTAACTGTTATCCACATACGGCGCATTCTGCTCCGGCTGATCTTTCGGCTTGTCGTAGAATCGCGCGCGCTCCTCGATTATTTCCGCCGGCTGATCTTCAACCGTGTTTCGCAAGCCCAGCGGCTCAAAAACATGTTCATGCATGTACGGCAAAAAATTCTGGCCGGAAGCCGCTTCCATCGCCGCGCTCACCAGATTGAATCCGTAACTCGAATAGTGAAACTCTTTCCCCGGCAGCGACACCAGCGGATCATCCGCAAAAATCTTCAGACCCTCGGCCACCTTTTGGTAGTGCTTCGAAATCGTGAATTCGTCGTCCTGGTAGTGCCGGATCCCGGCCAGATGCCCGGCCAGCATCCGCGTTGTAATCAGGGCTCCCTTATCTGGAAACGCTGGCACGTATTTCTGTATCGGCGCATCCAGATCGAGTTTTCCCTGCTCCACCAGTTGCACCAGTCCTACTGCAGTCAGCGACTTGGACACGCTTCCAATTCGAAATTTCGTCGTCGGCCACGCCGCCGCGCGCTGCTCCAGATCGGCATATCCAAAACCTTCCGAGTAAACGATCCGTCCATCCACTGCCACCGCCACCGACAGACCCGGTATCCCCCGCGCTAGCCATTCTTTCGCCACCGCTCGCGCATGCTCCTCGGCCTTTGCGTAATCCTGCACGTTCGCAATGGTCGCTGGAGCTTGTTGCGCCCGCGCAACCGGCACGGTCGGGTTCACAAACCACGTCACCGCCAGGAATAAAATCGTTGCGATAACTCGTCGCGCTCCCAGAGCCTCGCTTGCATTTATTTTCATGAAGACCTCCTCAAAATTACCGATGCGCTTTCAAGCGCCATATCATCCCACATCCAATCAATTACTCCGCAAGAGGCGCCCGCGACTCGGGCGAGCGACGTCATTCCGAACGCAGCGAGGAATCTCTCTTCCGTTTGTCCGGCGCTACAGAAAATAATTTCTCGCGCAAGACTTTTCCACGCCCGCTAAACTTTTGCACAGCGCTTGTTATTGACGCGCGCTCCGCGCGCCATCACAATCCACTCAATCCTTCGGACAGCAATCGGTGCCGGTTTTCCTGCAAAGCACTCCGGACTTGCCTGCCGCGGGCTATAATGCTATAAAGCGAATAAAAGGCGAATACGTAAACTATCTCTATGTCCGCTCAACCCACTCTCGAACGCCCGCTGCCGCAGAATCTCGAGGCCGAACGTTCCATTCTCGGCGCTATTTTGCTCGATAATCACGCCCTTAATGCCGCCATTGAAAATATCAAGCCCGAAGATTTCTTCCTCGAACAGCACCGCCGCGTTTTCAATCAAATGATCGCTCTTGGTGAAGCCCAGCAAGCCATCGATCTGGTCACCCTGACCGAATCCCTACACCGCGTCGGCGAACTCGAATCCTCCGGCGGCGCTCCGTATCTTGCCGCGCTCGCCGACGGCATGCCGCGGGTCAGCAACGTCGAGCATTACGCCCGCATCGTCCGCGAAAAAGCCTTGCTCCGCAATCTTATCCACGCCACCCACAACATCCAGCAGCGCGCGCTCGAAGGTGAAGATGGCGCCGATACCATTCTCGACAACGCCGAATCTTCCATCTTCGCCATCGCCGAAGATCGCATCAAAGCTG
Source organism: uncultured Acidobacteriota bacterium (assembly GCA_963814635.1). Lineage (GTDB taxonomy): Bacteria > Acidobacteriota > Terriglobia > Acidiferrales > UBA7541 > Acidiferrum. The sequence goes on from CAWFDP010000001.1 coordinate 298,085, forward strand.
GCCTCATCCCCGTCAAGGACATCGTCCGCGACAATTTCGAACGGCTGGAAAAAATCTTTCGCGAAGGCAAGAGCATCACCGGCGTCTCCACCGGCTACACCGAACTCGACAAACTGCTCTCCGGCCTGCAGCCGTCCGAATTATTAATCCTTGCCGCGCGCCCTTCGCAAGGTAAAACCGCGCTCGCTCTCAACTTCGCCGAAAATATCGCTATCCGGGCCGGCAAGCCCGTCGCCTTCTTCAGCTTGGAAATGTCCAAGGAATCGCTCCTGCAACGTCTGGTCGCCTCCGTCGCGCAAATCGACGCTCACAAATTCCGCTCCGGCCATCTCAGCCGCGAAGACTGGCGTCGCATGACCGAAGCTCTCGGCACCATCTCCTCCGCGCCGCTGTGGATCGACGATGCCGGCTCGACCAGCGTCCTCGAAATCGGCGCCAAGGCCCGTCGCCTCAAGCGCGACAAAGGCCTGGCCATGGTGGTCGTCGATTATCTCCAGCTGATCACCGGCCGCGGCCGCTTCAACAATCGTCAGGAAGAAGTTTCCAGCATCTCTCGCGGACTCAAGGGCCTTGCCAAGGAATTGCAGCTCCCGGTGCTGGTCCTCAGCCAGCTCACTCGCGCTCCGGAACGCGAAGAACGCGGCCCACAACTCTCCGACCTCCGCGAATCCGGCGCCATTGAGCAGGACGCCGACGTCGTCATGTTCATCTATCGCCCGCATTGGGCGAAAATGGATGCTGCGCCCGAAGAACGCGATCAGGCCGAAATCCAGGTCGCCAAGCAGCGTAACGGCCCTACCGACAAGGTCCGCTTCGTTTTCCGCAGCCGCCTCACCCGCTTCGAAGAGGCTGCACCCGACGCCTTCTCCCAATTCGCCCCCGACGACATGTAATCTTTTTTCCCGTCTTATATGGAGTGCGGGAGCTCTGTTCCCGCTTTTGCGAAGTAGGCCCATCCGCGTTCTCAACCCGCTGCCGCCCTGCCGCCGCCACCGCTCAAGCCGCCCCATTTCTGCTGTGTGCCGTTTGGCCCGCCCGCGTCACTTCGAACACATTCATGCTTCCAACCTTCGCCTAACCTCTTCCGTTTCAACGCAAAAGCCTCAGCAATGGTTGGCGCCAGCCGTGCGTATTGGCCTGTTGTCTTTCTCGCGCCAGCCCTTTCTCCATTCGAACGCCGGCGCAGAGATGCCGTAAAATAGTAATTCTGGAAAACGAGCGGAAACGAGAATGTCCCCAACCAAAAAAATTGCACCCGCACTTGGCCGCCCGGTCTGGGCCGATATTTCTCTCTCCGCCCTCACGTACAATCTCCACGCCATCCGCGATTTCGTAAATCCGAAATCCGAAAAACGCGCCACGCCGCGCAAAGTTCTCAGCATCGTCAAAGGCAATGGCTACGGCCACGGAGGCCCGCAAGTCGCCAAAGCCCTGGAAAGAGCCGGCTCTGACTGGTTCGGCGTCACCGGCGCTGCCGAAGGCGAACAGGTGCGCAAAGCTGGCGTACGCAAACCCATCCTCGCGCTCACCAGTTTCTGGCCCGGCGAAGAAGCCAAGCTCCTCGCCAACAATATTTCTCCCGCGATTATTCGCTGCGAACAACTCTCCGCGCTCGATTCCGCCGCATCCCGCCACAAAGCCGCAAAACGCTCCGTCGGGTTCCATCTCAAAATCGACACCGGCATGAACCGCCTTGGCATCGCGCCCACCGATATCGACTGTTTCGCGCGCCAATACGAGAAATCTTCGCGCCTCAAACTCCAAGGCGTCTTCACCCACTTTGCCTCCTCTGGCGTTTTCGAAGGCCCGGTCGGCGAACAGACCTGCCGCCAGGAACAAAGCTTTCACCAAGCCGTCGAACGCCTGCGCTCCATCGGCATCGATCCCGGCCTGATTCACCTCGCCAACAGTGGCGCCATCGCCTCCCGCCCGGAAACCTGGGCCGACATGGTTCGCCCCGGCGCAATTCTCTACGGCTACCATCCCGGCTACGATCCCATCGAACTTCGTGCGCAAATGGAAAAAAAGCTCCCGCTTCGGCCGGTTATGAGCCTCCGCGCGCGGATCATCAATATTCGCAACGTTCCTGCCGGTGCCGGCGTCGGCTACGATTCAGCATTTCTGCCCACGCGTAATTCAAAAATCGCCGTCCTCGCCGCGGGTTACGGCGACGGCATTCACCGCTCGCTCGGCAACACCGGCAACGTATTGGTCCGCGGCATCCTCGCTCCCATCGTCGGCATCGTCTCCATGGACGTCACCATGATTGACGTCACCGACGTCCCTGACGTCGCCCTCGGCGATGTCGCCACCATCTACGGCACCGACGGCGAACACGTCCTCCCAGCAAATCGCGTCGCTCGCAGCATTGGCACCGTCACTTCCGATCTGCTCTGTGCGGTTAGCGCCCGCGTCCCGCGAATTTATCTGGCCTGATTCCCCCGCCCTCGCTACAATCTTCTACACCTGCTCCGGTATTGACGGATGATGTACTTTCGCGTATATGAGATATCAGGGGCACGTCGCAGCACTGAACAGTGTTCAGAGGCTCAGGAAAAGGTCGCATGAGGCGCGCTCTGCCCGAACTTCCACAACTCTCTCCTCCCGAACCCAAATCGCGGAGCCTCGCTCCCGTTCCCAATTCATCGGCCTCTTCTAAACAATGGAACTTCTTGCTCTTCCGGCTGCTTCTCATCATTGCTTTCTGCGCAATGACCGTAAGCCTTTCGCCCTTCGGATTGCATCCCTTGCCAGCGGCCGGTCTTGGAACGCTCGTCTCTGTCGCTGTTCTGATCACTGAGCATCGACTCCGTGGTTCCAGCGCCACCACGCTCCTCGGCGGAGCTGTCGGCGGCCTTCTCGGAGCGGTCGCCGCCTTGCTAGTCTCCATCGTCATCTCCGGCACTTCAGAGCCCGAGTCCACAAAATCTCTTCTCGAATATGCGGGTCTGCTAGGATTCGGCTACGTCGGCATCATGCTTGGCTCGCAGAAAGCCGCATTCCTCAAGCCCGACGTCCTGAATGGACTTCTCGGACCGCGCGCCGTTGCCACCGCGCCTCGCGACGATGGCAAACTCCTCGACACCAGCGTCCTGATTGACGGCCGCATCGCTGACATCTGCGAAGCCCATTTCCTCGATGGCCCGCTGCTGGTTCCGCAATTCGTTTTGCACGAACTTCAGATGATCGCCGATTCCGCCGACAGCCTCCGCCGCCAGCGTGGCCGCCGCGGACTTGAAGTCCTCCAGCGCATTCAGAAAATGCAAACCCTCGAAGTCCGCATCATCGACGACAATCCAAACAGTTCGAACGAAGTCGATCGCAAACTGGTCGAACTCGCGCAGCGCCTCCACGCCAGAATCGTCACCAACGATTTCAATCTCAATAAAGTCGCTAGCGTTCAGGGCATCAGCGTCCTCAACGTCAATCTCCTGGCCAACGCTGTTCGTCCCGCTTTCCTCCCAGGCGAAGCCATGCGCGTTTTCATCCTGCGCGAAGGCAAGGAAGTCAACCAGGGCGTCGCCTACCTCGAGGACGGCACAATGGTCGTCGTTGACGGCGCTCGCCGCCTCATCAACAAAACCGTGGACATCCTGGTCACCTCCGTCCATCAGACCCCCGCCGGCAAAATGATTTTCGGCCGCATCGAAGAACGCCCTGAAACCCCGATCCCTCCCGGCAAACAATCCTCAGCGGCGGCTGGCCGCTCCTCCCGCCCCGGCTTTCCAAACACCACCTCCGAGTAACCTGCGGCTTCGCGGCGCTGTCGCTGCGCAACCGGCCTGCTGCAATTCCCACCACCGCAGGGACTGGCGTAAACTCAATCTCGGGGAGTCGCATGCCTCTGAAAATTTCCGACCGGAAGTGGGCTTGTATCGCCGCAGCCTGTCTGCTGAGCATGGCGGCATTCATCGTTTTCGTGATTCATCCGGGTGGTTTTGCAGGCCAGGGTGCGTGGCTATTTGCGCTGCTTCCCGGCACGATTCCGGCGATGTTCCTTTCGGATCTCGTCTACAAACTGACGCCCAAGACGGAACCTGTCATCGATGCCGCGCTCATCGTCATTTTCAACTTCGTTTGGTACTGGGCAATCAGCTACGCCATCATCAAAAGTTTCCGTAAAAGCGGGTGGGAATTGGGATCGCCCGAGTTCTAGGCCTTCGACTGACTTCAGTCACTACATTTCCCTCGGCTGCTCCGCTTAGGGTAAACTCATCCTCTTGGGGCAACGGCCGTACAGCTCTCTGTTGAACTCCGCTGCCCATTTCCAATGACCAAAATCATTGCCATCTTGCCCGCCGCTGGAATGGGTACGCGCATGGGCGGAGAAACGCCCAAGCAGTTCCTCGAACTCGATGGCTCGCCCATCCTTCTGCACACCTTACGCCGCCTCGCTTCCGTCGACGCCATCTCCGAAATCATTCTGGCCACCCGCGCCGACGAAATTCAGCGTATGGAAGAGCGCTGCCGCCAGGAAAAATTCCGCCAGCCCATTCGCGTCGTCAAAGGCGGAGCCACCCGTCAGGAGTCTGTCGCTGCTGCTTTAGCTCACGTCAGTGATGACACCGAACTCGTCGCCGTTCACGATGCCGTCCGCCCTTTCGTCACCCGCCAACAGGTTTCCCGCGTCATCGAAGAAGCCCGCAAATGCGGCGCCGCCATTCTTGGCATTCCCGCTATGGATACCGTCAAGGAAGTGAAACGCGCCACCCTCCCCGAAGACGTCGCGCTCATCACCGGCACCATTCCCCGCGAACGCGTCGTTCTCGCGCAAACGCCTCAGGTTTTTCGCACCAAATTGTTGAAAGAAGCTTTTGCCCGGGCTGCCGCCGACGAAGTTAACGCCTCCGACGAAGCCGGCCTCGTCGAACGCCTCGGCCACGATGTCCACGTCGTCCACGGCTCCGAACGCAACATCAAAATCACCAAGCCCTCCGACATGGAACTCGCCCGCTTCTATCTCGACCTCGAACGCGCCAAGGTTCACCAGGCATGAGTTCCTACTGTGGCGTTCGCTGCGGCATCGGCTACGATCTTCACCGCCTCGCCGAAGGCCGCCCAATGATCGTAGGCGGTATCACGCTTCCTTTTGACAAAGGTCCGGTCGGCCACTCCGACGGCGACGTTCTCGCCCACGCTATGTGCGACGCGCTTCTCGGCGCCGCTGCCCTCGGCGACATCGGCACTCATTTCCCCGACACCGATCCCAAATGGAAAGGTGCCAACAGCCTGATATTTCTCGAACACGCCCGCAAACTCCTCGACGAGAAGGGCCTCAAAATCCAGCACGTCGACGCCGTCGTCATCACCGAAAAACCAAAACTCGGCCCGCACTTTCCAAAAATGCGCGCAGCGCTGGCAAAATCCCTAGGCGTTTCGCCCGAAACTATTCACCTGAAAGCCAAAACCAACGAAGGCGTAGACGCCATTGGCCGCGGCGAAGCCATCGCCGCCCACGTTGTCGCCACTCTGAGTTCCGAGTAGTTTTTAGTAGCACAGCCACTCCGGGCTGTGCGCGGTTGTAACCCAGGCAAAATCTTTCCGATGACCACTCCCGACCCCGCCGCTCCCACTGAAAACCACTTCACCGCCAACGACGTCGCCGCCATCCTCCGCCAACACTCCTGGCACACCGCCGACTTCAAGCAAGAGCAATCCGCCTGGTGTGAACGCGCCGCCGCTCTCCTCGGTCCACAATCCCCCGATCGCGCCGCCCTCGAAAATCTCCTCACTCTAATCTTTCATTATGACGCTCGCGGAATCCTAGCCCAAGTCGACGCCCACGCCACTCTCTCCCGCTACGCCGCTCGCGACGCTCTCCGCGAACTCGCCACCCAACTCCTCGACCCCGCTCCGCTCACCTCCAACCGCTTCAACGCGGTCATCGACGCCATGAAAACCAATCTAGACATCCGCGGCCGCGAACTCTTCCAGACCATTCGCCTGGCCCTCGCCGGCCGTTCCGGCGAAGGCGATCTAGACCGCGTCATCCTCATACTCGACGAAGCCGCCGCCGCAAATTTCTCTACTCCCGTAAAATCCGCCCGCACCCGCATCATCGAATTCTGCTCGGCCCTCGACTGACACTCATGCCTAGCCACAACCGATGTTCGATTTTTTCCCATAGGGGCACGGTATGCCGGTAATTGCTGTTCGGCTACTTCGGCGCAGCCGTCAGGCCCTTCAGCCGTTCTTTGTTGATTTTCAGCGCAATTCCCGCGTTGCGATCCGCCACTTCGGCCACCTTATATTCCGCCGAGCTCCCCAGCACCTGCGCCACTTCCGACGGGGTCAATTTATAAACGTCGGTCAGCCACGACGCCATGTTCGCGGTCGCCGCCCGAAACGCGTCATCGATCGATCCGTCGTATCCCAGTGCCATCAAGTGCGTCGCCGACTCCACCCGCGGCCCTGGAATATGCTTCCGCGCGATCACCTCCACTGTGAACTCGACATCCATCGAAGTTTCGAGAGCGTTGCCGTTCAGCTCTCCGTCGCCCTGCGCCGCATGTCCGTCGCCCACATACAACAACGCGCCGGGAACGTTCACCGACAAATACACCGTCGAGCCTTCAATAATTTCGTTGAAATCCATGTTCCCGCCGTAGCGTCCGGAATCGCCGGATCCCGGAGGCGCCTGCGCCGATCCCGCCGCTACCGCCACACAACCAAGCATCGGCCGTAGCGGAATCGAGTAGTGCGTCAAGTGTTCCGCCGGCGTTTCTGGAGAAGCCACGCCATTCGCCACATCCAGATGCCAGCGCACATTCTTGAATGTATCTTTCATTTTCTCGGCCCAATCGGCATCCAGCCCGCGGCCCACGATTCCGTCATCGCTGATCGCCCAATCGCGATTCAGCCGAACTCGTGTAAAGTGAATTGCCAGCGTATCTCCCGGCACTGCACTCTGCACATAAAACGGCCCGGTTTCCGGATTTCCGCCCAACACCCGCGTTACGCCTTTTTCGTCTGTGCCGCCCGCATCCACGGTGGTGGTGTGAATCGTGTCGCCCGGCGAAACTGTCAGCACCGGTTTATTTTCAGCGGAGAATCGCCGGTAGAAAGTTGTCGGCACAAATTCATGCCGCTGCGGCCCGCCCGCGCGCTTTTCCGGAACACGTATTGCCGTGAACGTATGCGTCTCCGGACGCTTGGGATCGCTGCCGTCCGTAAAAATCGCGTTCCCAGAAAATCCCGCGCTGCTGGTGGTCGCAGAAACTTCCTCGGTTCCACCATGCTCATCTTTCGCAATAAAATGAATGTTGTTGCCGGTCAGCGCGCCTTCCAGCTTGTCACCATCAAAATTTCCGGTCAGCTTGTTCTCTTTTTGTTCCAACTCCAGCGCAAAGTAAAGCGTGGTCCCGTAGAAATCCGAACTGACGATCCATCGCCCAGTTAGTCCGGAATTCGTGGCCTGTGCAGGCTTCGCAGAATCTTGTGCCGCAACCGCACCGAAAAAAAATAGTGACGACGTGAGAAGCAGCAACGACACGAATGTACGCATGGAAATCCCCCGATTCATCTAGCGATGCGCCAGTTTAGACGAAATCCTTCGTACCCGGTTAGCCACGATTTTGCACCCTGCGAACGCCGACGTTAAACTGTCATGCTCATGGACCATCCAACGCAATGGACAAACTGACAGGCATTCACGCGGTAAAAGAAGCGCTCGAAGCGGGCCGCCCGCTCGAATACGTGCTGGTCGCAAAAGGCCGCCAGGACACCCGCGCGGAAGAAATCGTGCAACTCGCGCGGCGCAACGGAATTCCCGTGCGATTCGAAGAGCGGGCGCAACTCGACCGCAGTGCAGGCACTCGCGACCACCAGGGAGTCGTCGCACTCGGCGCCGCGCGCACTGCCGCAACCCTTGAAGACATCCTGAAAAGCGCCAACAAAGAACACGGCAAGCCAGGACTAATTGTTCTGCTCGATGGCGTGGAAGACCCGCACAATCTCGGCGCCGTCATTCGAACTGCTCTGGCTGCCGGCGCTCACGGTGTAATTATTCCAGAACGCCGCGCAGCGGGTCTTACCGACACCGTCGCCCGCGCCTCCGCAGGTGCGCTCGCGCATTTGCCAGTAGCAAAAGTCACGAATCTGGTTCGAACGATGGAGGAAATGAAGGAAGCAGGCTACTGGCTGGTCGGGCTCGATGAGCGCGCCGACAAAAGCTACACCGAAGTGGACTACACTTCACCAACTGGAATCGTGCTGGGCGGCGAAGGCGGTGGCTTGCACGAACTCACCCGCAAACGCTGCGATTTCGTTGTCTCCCTTCCAACGACAGGTCCGGTAAAGTCACTAAACGTTTCCGTAGCCAGCGGAGTCGTCCTCTTCGAAGCCCTCCGCCAGCGCCACCTCAAGAAATAATCTTCAGAATCAATAAAAACGCCCGGTGCAAGAAGTCATTTGTCGTATTGGATGAGGGAGAAGACGTCGAGGCCGGGGAGTTTGGCGCGGCCGTTTAGAAAAGTAAGTTCGACGGCGAAGGCGGTGCCTTCTACTTTACCGCCGAGTTTTTGGATGAGTTTGGCGGTGGCGGCGGCGGTTCCGCCAGTGGCCAGCAGGTCGTCGCAGATGATCACGCGCTGGCCGGGCTTGATGGCGTCTTCGTGGATTTCGAGGGTGTCGGTGCCGTATTCGAGCGCGTAGGAAATCGCTGCGGTTTTGGCGGGCAGCTTTTTCGGTTTGCGCACAGGCACGAAGCCTGCGCCGAGGCGATAGGCCAGCGCGGGAGCGAAGATGAAGCCGCGCGCTTCGATGCCGGCGACGATGTCGATGGTGTGATCGCGGAAGTGGTCGCAGAGCCGGTCGATCAGCGTGTGGAAACCTTGCGGGTCTTTCAGCAGCGTGGTGAGGTCGTAGAACAGAATTCCCGGTTTCGGGTAGTCGGGCACTTCGCGGATCAACTTCTTCAGATCATTCATTCTTACGCTCCGTGTTAAATAGAACTCGCCACTTTACATCGAAGAACGCAGACACAAGATTGTCTGCGCTACTAACTGCAATGGTGTCGGTTCAATGATCGTACGTGATGCTGAAGTCCTGCGCGAACTTGGGATCGATGTCGGCGGACTCCTGGTCAACATGTTGAACCATGGCGCCGCGCGGGCCGCGTTCGAGCAGCGTGCGGAGACGCGCGAGATTTTCCTGCGAGCCGATGGCGTAGACTTCGACGCGGCCGTCGCGCAGATTGCGCGCGAAGCCGGAAAGATGCAGTCGTTCGGCTTCGTTCTGGGTGAAATAGCGGAAGCCGACGCCTTGCACGATTCCGGAAACGAAATAGCGGCGGGCGATTTGTGCGGTGCTCATCGAATTCCAGATTGTAACATTTCCATTTCTGATTCCATTTGCAAAGCAGAAATTGCTAGCGTGCTTTTTGCGCCGGCTCGCGGCGAGCAGTAAACTGAAATGCGCCTATTCCGCGGGCAATTCGTGATGTTTAGCCAAGCTGCCATTGCCGGGTTGCGCGCATCTTACCGAATGATGAAAGCAAGAAAATATAACGGCTTGATGAAAGCGTTGCAGGTGAAAACTCTGCAAAAAGCCGGGCTATTGGCTGCGATTTCGATATGCAGCGCTGCGGCGGTCCGTGCGCAGGATGCCAACGGGCCGCTGACTCCGCCGCCGGAGCACGACGTGCACCGGGTGACCACCACGCAGCCGGTGGAGCCGCCGCCTGCGATGGCACCCGCGGAAATCGTCAAGGCCTTTGCGGAGAAAGAAGAACAGTACGCGAAGGCGCGAGGGAATTACGGCTACAAAAAGACCATCAAGCTGACCGAGTTCGGAAATGACGGCCAGCCGAGCGGCGAATTCCAACTGACGGTGGCTGCGGTTGTCGATTCCGAGGGCCGGGCTTTCGAAAAAGTAATCGACCAGCCGACGCCGACTCTGCGCGCGATCAATATCTCGCCGGGAGATTTGAAGGCGATTGCGCGGATCCCGGCGTACCCGCTGGTACGGGGCCAGCTCTCGAAATACGAGTTGCGGTTCGTGGGCTCGGAAAAAGTAGACGAAATTGACTGCTACATTTTTGAAGCCAAGCCGAAATTGCTGGAGCGGGCCAATGCCTTGTTTCAGGGAGTGGTTTGGGTGGATAAGCAATACCTGGAAGTGGTGAAGACTTACGGGAAATGGGTGACGGACCTGGGCGACATGAAGGCTGCGGAGTTGCCGTTTGTCAATTTCGAGACCTACCGGGAAAACGTGGATGGAAAGTATTGGTTCCCGGATTACGCGCGGTCGGACGGGTATCTGCACTTCAAGGATACCGGCAACATTCCGGTGCGGCTGGTGATCAAGTGGGCGGAGTTCAAGCCGTTGACGGCTGGCGCGCCACCGACGAAGGCTGCCCCGGCTGGTGCGGATTCCGAGAAGCCGTAGAACCGACCCGCTCGCCGCTTCCCCAAAATCTAGTTAACAATTCCGGTTTGCTTGTTCATCGGAGGCAGAATGCGGATTCGCAAAGCGATTCTGATTTTTCACCTTTGTGCCGGTTTGCTGGCTTCGGTGTTGTTGCTGGTGCTGGGGCTGACGGGGAGCTTGCTGGCATTTGGCGACGAAATTGATCGTGCGCTGAATGCACGGCTTACGTGGATCCATCCGGGTGTGCAGCGGCTTTCGCTGGCGGAGATGAAAACGCGCATGGAGAAAGATCATGCGGGTTACAAGGTTCTAGGAATTGGGATTGCTCCGCGGCCGAATATGGCGTGGACGACATTCCTGTCAAACGAGTTGCTGAACAAACAAATCGGCTTGGCTTTCAATCCTTACACTGGCGCTGTGATTGGTAACCAGTCAGACCGAAACGATTTCATGGGCAAAGTGCATCAGCTTCACTTGCGCCTGTTGGCTGGCGAAACCGGAGCGACAATCGTCAGTTGGGCCGCAATATTCCTGTTTTTCCTGGCGCTTACCGGGCTGGTGCTGTGGTGGCCGAGCAAGATTTTATGGGTCAACTGGCGGCAGCCTGCCAGGGTGGTCAATTGGGAGATGCACCAGGCGCTTGGGATTTACCTGTCGGTTTTCCTGCTGATGTTTTCGCTGACGGCGATGGTGATCCATTGGGATGACGCTGCCATGAAATTGTTCAACCGGGTAGCTGGCTCAGCTGAGGTGCCGGACTTTCCGGAACCGCAACCCGCACCCGCTGGTGCGGTACAGATAAGGCCAGACCAGTTGCTGGCGACTGCTGAAGCGGCTGCGCCAGGAGCGCGTGCGACGGCGGTGCAGTTCATGGGGAATCTGTTGCGGGTTTGGATGATGTATCCGGAAGACCACACACCTTCCGGACGAACGAATGTCTTCCTGGATCAGTACACCGGAAAGATTGTGTATCTGGTGGATTCGCACACCGCGCCATTGGGATACCGTGCGATAAAGATGTGGAATCGAGAGGTCCATACCGGAGCCATCGGCGGGATGCCAACACGAATCCTGGCATGTCTGGTGAGCCTGCTTTTGCCAGTGTCGGCGATTACGGGACCACTGATCTGGCTACTACGGTTAAGGAAGAAATAGCGCGGCGATTGCATTGTTGCTGAACGATTGCAACTGGTAGGGGCAGGAGAGCAAGCCATCGGCGAGCGCGATTCTGCCGACGATATCGGAGATGACGGCGCCTGGCAGTTGACGCAGAGTGACGGAATTCCTCGGGGTGGGCGAGCTTTCGATGCTGAGGGCGAACTGGTCGAGGACCTTGGAAGCAGTAGAAGCGATTTGAGAAGAATCGGTGCGGACGACGATTACGGATTGGCCTCATTGAGGACGCGACGGAAAAACTCTAGGTCTTCAGAAAAGGGAGTATCGGATGATTTGGCCGCGGAGCTATCAGAGGCGGCCGGTATGTGCAGTGCCATCATGACAAGAGTTAGTTCTTGCAGGGGCGGAGGGAGAGAATCTGGTTGTTGGGATTGAGGGTCAGGCAGTAGACGATTTTGCGGCTGTCGAAGGTGGCGCGGTAGGTATATTCGCGGTGGTCGGCATCTTGTTTGCGTTCGAGAAGTTCGGCGGACTTGATGGGGCCGAGGTTAGCGATGCGCTTGGCCCATTCTTGCACCAAGTCGGGAAACAACTTGGCGCGAACTTCCGGTGCGAAATCATTGGGGTCGGCTTTGTCCGCGGCGATTTTCTGCATGACCGATTGGAAAAGGGCGGTGACTTGCGGTTCCTGGTCTTCGATCGGGCCGGGAGGAGCGAGTTTGGGGTTGTATAGGCCAGCCACTTCGTGAGCGATTCTGCCCGGGGAAGAATGCTCGGAATCGAGATTGGTGAGCACGACTACGGTAAGTTTGTCGTCAACGTAGCGCGCGATGTGAGTGGTGAAACCTTGCCACGCTCCGCCGTGTTCGATGAGCCGGTGACCGTTGATGGAGTTGATGTCCCAGGCGAAGCCGTAGTTCGAATCGTTCGGGGTACCGTCGTTCAGTTTGGCGATAGTCCACATCTGATCGAGGCTGGACTTCTTGATGAGGCGTTCGGTGTAGAGCGCGGCGTCCCACCTGGCGAGGTCGAGGACGTTGAAATAGAGAGCGCCGTCGGCGGTGGAATTGAAGAACGGCGAAACCCAGTCCTGATTTTTTAGTGCGCCGTTCACCAACTGGTAGCCAGCGGAGCGGTTGGGAATGATGTCGGCATCGCTGATGATCCGGGTGCTGGTCATGCCAAGCGACTGGAAAATCCGCTCCTGCAGATAGTCGCCGTAAAACTTTCCGGTGATTTTACGGATGATGACTCCCAATAAAACGTAATTGGTGTTGCGGTAGGCCCATTTGTCGGCGGTGGGAAAGTCGAGCGGCCAGGACTCGATAATTTTGACCAGTTGCTCTTCGGTGTAGTCCTCGCGCATGTTGATAGGGCCGCCAGGCTTGGTTTTTTCTTCGGATTCGTACTCGGCGAGGCCGGAGGTGTGGCTGAGAAGATGGCGAATGCGGATGTTCTGCCAGGATGCGGGAGCTTCGGGAAAATATTTGCTGACGTGGTCTTCGAGATTTAGTTTGCCTTCCTCGACCAGCATCATGACGGCGGTGGCGGCAAACTGTTTGCCGACGGAACCGGACTGGAAAATGGTTTCGGGTTTGACCGGGACATTTAATTCGACATTGGCGAGGCCGTAGCCCTGGGCCTTGATGATTTTGCCGTCCTGGTAGACTCCGAGGGCGATGCCGGGGATGTGCTGTTCAGCGAGTTGCGAGCGGAGGTAATCGTCGACGCGATCGGAGGGAGTGGTTTGGGCGTTGACGGAGAAGCCGGCTGCGAGAGCAAAGACGAAGAGAGCAGCGAGACGGGATTTCATTTTTTGTGGCACCTGTGGACCTGCGCGCGTTTATCGGGCCCAGAGAGCATACCGATTCTGTGAAGTAATGTGAATTGGTTCAGCGGGATCGACCGGATGGAGAGAGATTCTTCACTGCGCAAGCCGACCTTCCCGCAGGAGCGGGACGGGAAGAGAGAGTCGGCTTGCCCCGTTTAGAATGACGGATTCGGTTTTTCGTTGAGAGTCGCGGCGAATCTGGACGAAGACGGCGGGATAACCCGCCGCTACATTTAAGCGGATTCGAGTGCTTAATCGCGGAAGCGGAGGAGGGCGGCGGGAAGTTCGTCGATGGAATCGAGGAGGAGATCAGGTTTGGCGGCGCGGAGGCGTTTTTCGGTGGGGAAAGGGCCGAGGATGGCGATGGCGGCGCGGACGCCGGCGCTGCGAGCCATTTGCAGGTCTTCAGGGGAGTCGCCGACGTAGACGGTTTCCGCGGGGCGAAGATCCATGTGGCGAAGGGCGAGACGGAGTGGCGCGGGATGGGGTTTGCGGAGGCGGGTATCGCCGCTGCAGACGCGCACGGCGAAGCGTTCCCACAACTCGAATTCGCGGAGTTGGCGATGGACGCGGTCGCGGTCGCCGCTGGTGACGAGGCCCAACGCGTGGCGGCGAGCGAGATAGGCGAGGACACGCCGGGCGCCGGGCAACAGCTTGGGGCGGTGGTGAGCGTAGTGCTCGCGCCAGACTCTGTCTGCGGCGGCCCACTTGTTACGCGGGAGATTTGCGGTGCGATAGACGTGGTACCAGTTGGGGGAATAGTGCTGTTTGAGTTCAGCGACGCCCCAGGGGATTTGCATGACTTGGAACATGGCGAGGTAGGCGGCGGTATCGGCGGCGTAGGAATTGAGGAGCGTGCCGTCCCAGTCGAAGAGGATGCCGCGGAGGGTGGATTTGGTCGATGAGCTCAAGGCAATAATAAATCTTACTCCGTTAGTGACCCAGGCGCGAAAAACCTCGACAGCTTTAGCGTCGGTCGTCACTTCACGGGGAACGGCAAGGTCTCGATTGTTGGCCATCCGGAAATACTACTGCCGAGTTTGTAACAGTGGTAATTACCGAGTCGCCAATTCATCGCGGACGAAAAAGCGGCGGCCAGCCGCCCCGATAGGTCGGGGTAAACCGCACTCCGAAAAGAGAGGGGCGCCGAAGCGCCCCTCTCTTGAAGACTGAGGGCACGATGTATCGTGCCCCTACATGTTCACGGATGGACCGCGGTTAGAATTCGAAGCGGACGGAGAGCTGGGCCTGGCGCGGGTCGCCGACGCCAACGCGGAGGAAGCCGTTGAAGTCGAAGAGCTGCGGAGAGGACAGCGGGTTGATGTTGTTCTTGTTGTTGAAAGTGTTGAACATTTCGATTTTCGGAACCAGGGCATAGCGTTCGCCGAAGCGGATGGGGCGAGATACGCCGAAGTCGAAGGTAAAGAAAGCATTGTCTTTGCGGAGGTGATTGCGGCCGCAATCGACGCCATTGACGAAGCGGGTGAGCGAGTTCTCTTCGCTGCATGGCGCGCCAGTGCCGTTGCCGTTGACGTTATCGGTGATGGGCTGTGCGGAATGTGCCTGCATGCGAACGTTGGCATCAAAGCCCCACGGCAGATTGGCGACGGTGTAAAAGTTGAATTTATGGCGCTCGTCGCGGTCCGAGTAGGAATATTCCGCCGCCAAATTGTGAAGATCGGCGTAGCGGAAGGTGAAAGGATCGCGTTCGTTGGAGTCGTCGTCGTAATCCTTGGAATAGGTATAGTTGGCGTCAAAAAGGAAACGGTGGCTCATACGCTTGCGCAGGCCGACCGTGAATCCGCGATAAAGCGATTTGGAGGAGCTGACAGTGTCGGTAATCGCGCCAAGATCCGAGAACGGAGGCGCCCCGGTGTAACTGACAGTGTCGCCGTTGGTGGGAAGAACGGAAACCGGGCCGACATTGGGATTGGTAAAGCGAGTAAGGTGAACTCCCTTGGACATGGTGAAGTCGGCGTAGGCAGCGTAGTCGCCGATAATTTGCTGTTCGTAGCCAACGTTGGTGGTGTAGATGCGCGGATTGGCGTAGTCCTTGCTGAACACGGTGACGCCGGGCTGGATCGGGAAAGTTCCCGGAGGCAGCAACGGAATGGGAACCGTGTTTGGGTAGGTAGGTGGATTGCCGCCGGCAGAATCAAATCCGGTTACGGCTACGATTTCCTGCTGCTGTACGCCGTTGGTGGTGATGGGGCCGGTCTGGGTGAGCATGTTCTGGCGAGCGTTGAAGATGCCCCAGCTGGCGCGCAGAGCAGACTTGCCATTGCCGCGGATGTCCCAAGCGAAACCAACGCGCGGCTGGAATTCCTTGTATTGATTGGGCAACTTGCCGTTGGAAGGGAAAGCAGGATTGCTGAGATCCGCGCCGTAGGCGGTTTGCGAAGGTGCGATGGTGGGGTCAGGGAATTTCTGGGCGTCCCAGCGCAGACCATAGTTCAGAGTGAGATTGCGATTGACTTTCCACGTATCCTGGAAAAAGAGCGAGTAGTCTTCGTTGGCAATATCAGCTTTGCCGGATTGGTCGAGGGTCTCGCCGGAGGTAGTGGGACCGTGTTGCAGGTAAAGGAGCAGCGGGCCGCCAGTAAACGCGCTGCCACCCGGGCAGTCGCCACCACTGACGAGAGAAATGTCGGTGAATGTGCCGTCTGCACATTCAGCGGCGGTGGGGCCGAAGCCGACTCCATCAGAGGAGGGCGAGGCGTAGCGGAGGAAACCCGCGACGCTGTCGAAGATGTAGCGGCCGCTGAAAAATCCGCGGAAGATCTGGGAGTTGCGGCTGTGAATCCACTCACCACCGAATTTAAAGGTATGCTTGCCATGGATGATGGAGTAGTTGTCGCGAATGTCGGTGCGGTAGAAGAGTTCGTCAACGCCGGGTTCCAGGAAAAACGGCTGACCGAAGCGGAAATTGGGAGCGAAGCCGATTGCGGTGTCAGGCACGCTCGAAGAATTGATCGCGGCCCGAGGGCGAGTTTCGCGAGCGTAGGTGAAATGCGCTTCGTTCAGCATGTTATTGGAAATGGTGCTGAACCAGTTGGTGTTGACGACCTGAATCTTGGAGGGGCCCTCGATGCCGTTTGCGGAGGTTCCGTAGGTTGGCACGTCGAAAGTCTGGTTGGGATTTTTCGACCAGTCGAAACTGTAAGAGCCGAAGATTTGATTTTTGGCGTTCAAGTTGTAGTCAACGCGGCCGAAAGCGGAAGCGTTGCGGACCTGATGATCAACCGGAAGACCTTCGTTAGTATTCGAGAAACCCGTGGGGAAAGGCGCGGTTTGGAAAAAATTGAGAAGTGCATCGCGCTGGCATTCGGCGCTGCCGTCAACTAGAGCCTCATCGGCGGGATCGGTGATGACCGGAGTCGGATTGGAGCAGGCGGCGCCAAGAGAATTACCAAGATTCTTGCGGGTGAGGTCTTCGCGAATCCCTTCAGTGGCGCCGAAGAAGAAGAGCTTGTCCTTGATGAGTGGCCCGCCAAAGCTGCCACCAAACTGGTTGCGGCGGAAATTGTCGAGTGGCTGACCATCGGAAGTGGCCGCAGTCAACGATTCGGTGCGGAAATATTCAAACGCGCTGCCGTGAAAATCGTTGGTGCCGGACTTGGTGATCACGTTCACCACGCCGCCGGCGGTACGGCCAAATTCGGGATTAGCGCCGCTGGCAACAATCTGGAACTCCTTCACGGCTTCAAGAGTGATGTCCACTGCTGCGCGCTGGCCGCCGACCTGTTCGCCGAAGAAGCCATTGTTGTAATCGCCGCCGTCGAGGGAGATGTTGTTGAAGATGCCGCGCTGGCCGTTGATGTTGATTTCGTCGCCGTCGGGACCCTGGGAGATGCTGACGCCGGGGGTGAGGGTGAGGAGGTCTTCAAATTTGCGGCCGAGAACCGGGGTGGTAGCGACCGCCGATTCGTCAAGGGTGGAAGACGATTCAGTCTTGGTGACTTCGACGACCGGGACGTCGGTGACCACGATCTGTTGTGCGACCGAAGAAATTTTGAGGGTGACCGGGATAGAAAGAACCTGGCCGACGGTGAGGTTGACATTTTTTTGGACGATGCTGGCAAAACCGCTTTTGGAGATGGTGAGAGTGTAGCGACCGGGTGCCAAGCTCAGAAACTGAAAATGGCCGTTGCTATCGGTGGCCTCGGTGCGGACATAGTTGGTATCGAGATTCTTGGCTTCGACGGCGGCTCCAGGTACGGTGCCGCCTTTTTCGTCGGAGACGTCGCCCAAAACGCTGCCAGTGGTAAATTGTGCCTGACCGAATCCGCTTGCAGAAAAAAACAAAGCTAACGCCAACACTACGGCGCCACGAAATATATTTTTCACTTTCCCCCCAGTTTAAACCCCGTCGCTACAGGCAAGAAAGGTCCGATGCTAGTTCTAGATTCGCAATCGCGAATCCTAAAACCTTGAGGTCGGAGTAGCCTGCAGTTTTGGTATGGCAGGATTTTAGCTGTGCAGTCGAAGGGAGCGCAAGTGGGGCTGTGGAAAGTCTGCGGCTGCGATCGCTTGAAGAGCGGCGATTCGGCTAAGCAAATAACGAGAAAGCCGAACGTCCCGTCAATAGTGGGGCGTTAAACCGAGAATTGATAAGCAGGAACGTTGTCGTCGCGATCGAATTCGAGGTCGTCGAAGGATGCGGCGATTCCGAACCAGCCCGGCATGGCGGCAGGTTCGATGCGTGCGACGCGGGCGTGACTGACGATGACTACGTTGCCGCGGCCCATGGGCCGGCTGACCAGAACGACTTCGAGTTCGATGAGAGTTTTCGGATCGAGTTTGCGGGGGCAGAGGAAAAAGACACCGGTGGAGCTAATGTCGCGAGTGACAAGGGTAATCGGGAAATCTTCGGCGTGGCCGTTTACAGAACGAAGGCGCAAGGGAAGGCGGAGCGAGGCTCGGGGATACTCGCGCTGCTCGGGAAAGACGCCGACGGCGTGGGTCGGTACGCGAGCGAAGCGGCGCATG
Source organism: uncultured Acidobacteriota bacterium (assembly GCA_963814635.1). Lineage (GTDB taxonomy): Bacteria > Acidobacteriota > Terriglobia > Acidiferrales > UBA7541 > Acidiferrum. Next base: position 316,389 of record CAWFDP010000001.1, read on the forward strand.
GGATTGAGCGGCTGCAGCGGCATCACACGGAGCGATGGAACGCGGGGAACCAGCGTCGCGGAAGCGGCAACGGCGTTGGCCAAACTGGGGACGGCGACGGGACCGAGCGGGGCGGGTTGCGCCGCCAGCTTGTCGGGTTCTTTGCGCAAAGCGTTATTATGTGCGTTCATCTCGCCCTCAGACACAACTTCTTGGTTGCCGTGATGATTGGCCCCACAGCCTTGAAAAGTGCGAGCTGCGAACTCGCATGTTACGGGAAACGGTGTTTCAAATCGGAGTGCGAGGATGCCACTTTGGTAGTGCGGTCGTCAACCTGTGGAAATCGTAAGAAGTGTCTTATCTTCAAACACTTAGTTTTAGTACCGAGAAGAATGGCGTTGTGTGGTGGATTGTGGAGACCTCAGAAGGATAGGGGAGAACGGTATCGCGGCTCCCAAATTGGCGCTCGACGGGTCCGCAAGGCGGGCTTTAGAGTCATGAAGACGTGATCCAGACGACTGACAACCAACAGGTTAAGACCTCTGCGACTGCAAACGGCGTAGCGCGTCCCGGCAAAGAATCCACTTGGAGTCCATTTCTGGTATTGAACTTTGCCGCTGTGTATTTCTTGTGGGGCGGCACGTTTTTCGCGATGAAGCTGGGAGTCGCTTCGTTTCCGCCGTTGATTTTGGCGGGGATGCGGCACTTTTCGGTAGGGCTGGCTTTGTACCCGATATTGCGGTGGCGGACCGGCATTCGGCCAACAATGGCGCAATGGAAGACCGCAGCGATTTCGGGCGTGCTGTTGCTATGCGTGGGAAACGGCGGGGTTTGTTGGGCGGAGCAGACGGTGCCGTCCGGTGTTGCGGCGCTGCTAGTGGCGACGGTGACGCTGTGGATGGTAATTGTGGACTGGGCGCGACCGGGAGGGCATAAGCCGTCGCGGCGGATTTTGTTTGGGATTGTAATGGGCTTCGCGGGAATGGTGATTCTGGTTGGCCCGGCGGGGCTGGGGCTTTCTGGACGGGTGGATCCGGTTGGGGCCGGAGTGCTGATTGTGGCTTCGCTGGCGTGGGCGTGTGGGTCGCTCTATTCGAAGCATGGGGAACTGCCAAGTTCGCCGATGCTGGGTGTGGCGATGCAGGGGCTGTGCGGGGGCACGGCAGTGTGGATTTTGGCGCTGCTGAACGGCGAGTGGGCCAAGTTCCATCCGCTGGCGGCGCCGATGCGCGCGTGGTTGGCGGTTGGCTATCTATTCATTTTCGGGTCGTGCGTTGGGTTCACCGCGTATTTGTATATTTTGAAAAAGAGCACCGCGGCGCGGGTAGGGACGTACGCATTCGTGAATCCGATCGTGGCCTTGGGGATTGGATGGCTGCTGGGCGGGGAAACCCTGTCGCAACGGACGGTGCTGGCTGGTGTGGTGATCCTGACCGCAGTAGTGTTGGTAATTACCGCGCCGCATCGCGATCCGCGTGAGGCGGAGGATGCATTGCCGGCCCCCGGCGAAGCGTAGTAGTTTTCTCAAACTATTTTATTTGACCGCAGATTCCGGATAGCCAGGCGGCGCGCGCTGCGGTAAGTTTTCCCATCATGAGAGCTGAATCAACTTCAGTGACGACTGGCGTCCCACCGCAAACGGCGGCGCGATATTGGAATGCCACGCTGGCGCGCGATGCGCGCGCAGACGGAGCATTTTATTTTGGCGTGAAGTCGACCCAGATTTATTGCCGGCCAAGCTGCCCGGCGCGCCGGCCGCTGCGCAAGAATACTTTGTTCTTTCGAACCAGCAGCGAGGCGGAGCGCGAGGGCTTTCGTCCCTGCCGGCGGTGCAAGCCAGATGAAATTCCCGCCGCGGTTCGAATCGTGCAGCGAGCTGCGCAAGTGCTGGAAAGCGATGTGGACGAGCCGGTGAATGTTGCAATGCTGGCGCGGCAAGTGGGAGTCAAAGGCGACGCCTTGCGGAGAGCCTTTCGTCAACAAGCGGGACTGACACCGAAGGAACTGGCGGCAGCGCTGCGGGTGAAGAAATTCAAGAAGCTGCTGCGGGAGGGCAACAGCATCACCGATGCGCTTTATGCGACGGGTTATGGATCGGCAAGCAGAATTTACGAGCGGAGCGACGCGCAGTTGGGCATGACGCCCGCGACATATCAAAAAGGAGGAAAGGGAATGAAGATTCGATATACGACGGCGAAATCATCGCTGGGAGAAGTGCTGGTGGCGGCGACGGAGCGAGGGGTGTCAGCGGTATATTTGGGAGACGCGGTGGCGAAGCTGGTGACCGAGTTGCGCCAAGAGTATCCGCAAGCGGAGATTGCGGCGGAGAAAGGCGCGTTTTCGCAGTGGGTGGAGGAGATTGTCGCGCGAACCGAAGGCAGCGCTCCCCGGCAAGAATTGCCGTTGGATTTGCAGGCGACCGCATTTCAAAGAAAGGTGTGGCAGGAATTGCAGCGAATCCCGCGGGGTTCGACGAGAACGTACAGCCAGATTGCTCGGGCGGTGGGTAAGTCACGCGCAGTGCGGGCAGTGGCGCGGGCCTGTGCCACCAATCCGGTTTCGATCGTGGTGCCATGCCACCGGGTGGTACGCGCAGATGGAAATTTGGCGGGGTACCGGTGGGGGCTTTCGCGGAAAGAGAAGTTGCTGGAGCGGGAGCGAGCTTAAGGGTTAGCGGAAGTTTGCCATTCCGAGTAAGGCCGAGGTAAGCAAGGAATCTCTCTTCGGCCTCAATCGAAGAGCGACTCCTCGTCGCTTCGCTCCCCGGAATGACGGCTAACACTAAATTTTGGGAATTGGTCTAACCGCGGGGTTTGATCTTGGTGGCGTTTTTGGGCCAGTCCTGCCGAAACCGGGATTCGTCGATTTTTAGATTTTTCCGGATGTCGCTGTAATGAAAAATCAGGTAGTCGGCCGAACCAGCCTCGAAGAATTTCTGTTGTACCGGCAGCCAGGAAGATTCTTCAATCCAGATCTGAACCTTGCTGATCTGTGCGCGGATTTCATCGGACTTCGGAGTCAACTCCAATTGCACGGTTTTCTTCCCGTCCAAATCCTGTTCACCGTTGCAAGCGACGAGGTAACTTTTTCTGATGCTTTCGCTGCGCGAACCGAAGCCGAGCAGGACGTATTGATCCACCAGAGCGCGGTTTTTGCCGAGATTGTATTCCTCGACACGATTGATCTTGGGGTTGTAAATGAACAGAGAGTCGCCGGCACGCAAGATGGTACGGGCATCGGGCTTGGCGAATTCGATGCGCATGCGATCATCTTTTCGCTGCAGCCACATCTGGCCGGATTCGGTTGAAGTGTCTTTTACCACGTCGGTGTATTTAATGTGATCGATATTCGCGGTGAGAGAATGAAAATCGCGCGCGGAGGCGTCCATCATGCCGAGCACCGCGTCCGCGGTCCATTTCGGAGAAGATTGGGCAGTCGTCAGCGACGGCAGGAAAAGTAGAGCGGCGAAGATTGTCGCAGAGAAAAAGCCAGGCCTGCTGGTCAAAGAGCGTCCCATCCGATGCGATATTGCGTGAAAAACGTGCTGATTTGATCGTAGCACACATAGTGAGATGCGTGGCCGGCGGAGGGGGTTTCTACCAGCGGCTATTTCCTGTGTAGCGTGACTTGATAGGCGATGACCGCGCCTTGCGCGTCGCGCACTGCTGCAACGTCGGTGATTTCGAAGCGGCCGTTTTGCAACGACGATTGGGTTTTTTGCAGCGCGCGATGCAGTTCGCTCTGTAGTTGCGGCAAGCGTTCCGGCGGGGTCAGGATGCTCGCGTCCACTTTGTAGGTCTGGAGATTGCCGGATTCCTTCACCAGTTCAACTTGTGCCGAGGGTGTCGGGACTTCGCGCGTGGGTTGATCGTGGAACCAGCGGCCGGGGGTGAGCAGCACGAACACCAGAATGGCGATCACCGCGAGGTCGTACTGCCAAGAGCCGCGCTCGTAGGACCAGAATAAAATCCGCGACAGTATTTGACCTGCAGAAGCCATATCAGTCTGCCGGAATCCCGTCCACAATAACACCATCGCGCATGTGAACGACGCGGTCGAAGTAAGTGGTGGCTTCGGGGTTGTGGGTGATCATGACGATGGTCTGGCCAAGATCTTTGTTCAAGCGTCGAAGCATTTCGAGGACGATATCGGAGTTCTTGGTGTCGAGATTGCCTGTGGGTTCGTCGGCGAGCAGGATTTTCGGCTCGTTGATGATGGCGCGTGCGATGGCGACGCGTTGTTGTTCACCGCCGGACATTTCAGAAGGCTTGTGAGCGAGGCGGCCGTCGAGGCCGAGCATTTTGGTGACAACGTCGAAGCGGTGCGGATCGAAACCGTCGCCGTGAATATATTGCGCGATGGCGATGTTGCCCTTCGCGGTAAGCGTCGGAAGCAAATTGAAACGCTGGAAAACGAAGCCGATCTTGCTGCGGCGAAGCTTGGTGCGCTCGGAGTCGCGCATTTCAGTCAGGTCGTTACCGTCTACCAGAACTTTGCCCTTGGAAGCTTGCGCCAGGCCGCCGATGACGTAAAGAAGAGAAGATTTGCCGCAACCGGACGGACCCATCACCGCCACCGATTCGCCGGGCTGCACCGCAAAATTGACGCCGCGCAGCGCGGGTACTTCCACTTTACCGGCGTGGTAGAGCTTCCAGAGATCTTCGGTTTTGAGTATCGGTTCCACGCTTCGTTGTTCTGACTCCTGTCGCTCTATGCGCTGCAGGTTGATTTGCGGCGCTGGTATTGTAGCTGTGATTCGCACCTGCGCCTAGCGAACCGCAACTCTAGACTTACTGTTACTCGGGTGGATTACACGGATTGCCGGCAGCTTCCTAGTCAAAGGTCAAAGCCTCGACCGCGTCTTTTCGGCTGGCAACCCACGCGGGATAACTAGCTCCGACCACGGTGCCAAGCAGCGCGATCAGCCCGGCGCGAACCATCCAGCCAGGCGTGATGAGGATCGTGAGTGTCGGAAATCCCGCGATGAATGCGGCCCGAACACCGTAACTGAGCGCAACACCGCCGGCAATTCCACACAAGCAGAGCAGCGCTGATTCCATCAGCAGCGCGCGGATAATGAACGGGGGATTGGCGCCGAGAGATTTCAGCACGCCAATATCGCGGGTGCGTTCAATCACCGTGGTATACATGGTCAGAAAAATAACCAACAGGCCGATGGAGACCGCCAGCGCGATCATGGTGTCAATGAAAACCTGAAGGCCGGGGATATTGGTGGAGGTCATGAGGGAGAGCAAGTCTTTCAGCGGGCGAATGGTGTAGCCGGGGAAATTGTCCGGCTTGCGCATATCTTCCATCACGTCTTCGGTGTGTTCAGGGCGCGTGCATTTGATGAAAAAGATGGATGCTTTGTCGTGGGCGCCGACCAGATCTTGCAGGGTCGCGATGGGAACGAAGACCCGCGAGCCTTTGCCGTGCTCGACGATTCCTGCGACGTGCCAGTCGTTGTTGAAGAGGTTGTAGGTGTCGCCGACTTTTAAGTGCTTTGCGCGAGCCGCCCAATCGTCAACCAGCAGGTCGTTGGGAGCTTCCATGTCGTGGCCGGAGAGAAACACAAATCCGCCGGTGACGTCGCGGAAGGAATCGCGGTCGATGCCGTAGACGACTTCCACGCCGCCGGTGGAATTGAATTGCAGGAGCGCCGGCGCGACCGACTGCACATATTTTAGTTCCTTCAATTTGTCGGCGATCTTGATGGGCATGGGCGAGCCGCTGAATCCCAAGAAAATGGAAGCGGCCGGAGGCTGCAGCATAATGTCCGCGCCGATGCCTTCGATGCGCTTGGCGGTTTCCGTGAGCAGTCCGGAGGTCAGACCGACGATGAGCACGACGAGTGCGACTTCCACCGAGATCGCGAGGATACCGATCATGGTTCGAACCGGGCGGTGCCATAGATTGCGGAAGATGAGTTCGCCCATCATTGCTGGGAATCCTTGGCTGGCGATTTCGAATCGTTATTGGTGACGCGGACCAATTCTGAGTTGGCGGGTTGCGTTAATTGAAAACGGTCGGCGCCAAGATCAATGTTGAGCTCAATTTTTGCGACTTGGAGATCGAGGCGGTAATCGTCGTGCGGACGATCGATGTGCAGGCTGCGCGGAAAAGATCGTGGATTCTCTGTAGCGGCGGTTGAGCCCGCAGCCGAGTCGGAGATCGGCTGCCAGTCAGAGTAGCGCACGTCGGATAGCAAAACTCCTCTGGGGCCGTAGGATTGCAAACGCGCGACGTTGAGGTCCGCGCGATCAAACCAGATTTTGCGGAAGATTTCGGTGCGGTAGCCGCCGCGCAATTCGGTCAACACATAATAGCGAGCGCTGTCGTCGTTGAATTCCTCGAACAGAACGGTTTCCTCTTTGCGGATTTCCGGCCACAGCAGCGCGTCCAACAAATGTTGGGGACGAAGATTCTCCAACGGCTTTTCGCTGTTGCGTTCGAGCGCGACTTCTCCGACCAGAAATTTATTCTTGGTGGGAAGCCACACGTGAAATTCCTTGCCGTCGCTGGCCATATCAAAAATTGTTTTGCCGATCACCGGAGCCTGCCCGACCATGCGGACATTCGCGGGCCGCGCCGCCAGCAAAAACGCTTTTACTTCGTGATACTCCTGAATCAAGCCGGAATATTTCGAACCGGCGGTGGTTTTCAGCTCGACGGTGGCGTTGATCGATTTAATGCTCGCCGCAAACGCATCGTATTTGTCGAGCAGTTCCTCGCGCGTGGCGTCCTTTGCCACCGGACGTTGCGCTGGCGGAAGCTTCTCGATATGCGAAGTAGAGCCGCCGCAGCCGCCGGAAAATACCGCCAGTGTCGCCAACGTCATCCATAGATCTGCGCGTTTTGTCAGTGATTTCGGCACACCTGAGTCCAAATATAGCAATCTAACAACCACATTCTGACGCGTCAATCGAGCTGCAAAACGCGGCAAGATCACTGCGGTCGCGCGATATAGACATCAAACGACTGGGCAGCGGGGCGCACCCGGCGAATTACTTCACTGCTCCAGAGAGTTTGGCTGAGCAAAGTGACCCAGCCATCGTCAAATTCACAAACTGCGCAAAAGGCGTAGCGCTGATACCCGGATTGATACCCATCGAGGCCGCGCTGGGAAAGTTCGCTGGTGATCGGCGCGTCTTCGTCTCTTACACGTTCACCGGCGCGGAGCCCGAAAGTCTCCGCTTCGAAGCGCTCGAACAGTTGCAACAGCTGTTCTTGCGCAGGCTGGGGAATAACGATGCAGCGCGGTCCGGCCTCGCTAAAGGCAATTTGTCTGGACGCGCAAAATTCGCGCACGCGGTCGAGGTGGCTGAAAAAATCGAGCACGAACGGTTCGCCGGCGGCCAGCAGCGGAAAAATCGCGGCCCAAAACTCGGTGGCCCGTTTGCCGAGCACCGGTTCGCGGCTCTCGGTTTCCAGAATTTCCAGGCTGACCGCTTTGACATCCGCGCCGAGGTCGAGCGCTTGCACGTCCAGCGAAAAGGCTGGAAGATCGAGCGCGTCTTTTGCGGTCGATCCGTTTGCCGGGCCGGTCATTCCTCTTCTTCCAGCTTGGGAAATTTTTCGCGGAAGTCCGGGGCCAGCTTGCGCACCTCGAGCCAATCGAAGAATGCGTCGGGATTGTCCAGCCAGATGCGGAACCAGCTGCTAATTTCTTCTTTTTCCGCGCGTTTGTGGGCTTCCACTTTGTGATTGCGGGAAATCATTTCGGCGCGGCGCTTGCCGAGGCGGGCAACTTCCAGCACGCGCCCCGCCGCGGCGTTTTCGCCGTGAGCCTTGAAGCGCCGCAGCAATTCGTCCAGCCGCATCAGGCTGACTTCCGCGTCGCCCAGCGTCTTGAAATGCAGCAGGTCTTCAAATTCCTCTTCGAACTGATCCTCGGCTTCTTCCTGTTGGGAAAGAACAACTTTCCATCCGGCCGATTGCAAAACATCCGCGATGTAATCCGAACCGGTTTTGCCTTCCGCGCCATGATCGGCCAGAAGCTTTCTGCGCAGCTGATCGATTTCCGCTGGCGTCCATTTTTCCGCGCCGATAGCGGCGGCGGCGCGCAGAATCATCGCTTTCTTGGTTTCCAGAATTTCCGTCATCTACCTGAACCTCGTCCCGAACTTCTGCGCTTTTTCACTGGCGATTTCTTCTGCACCGGTGAAGCGGGTGGTGGATCCGCCGGCAGCCCGGCAAGCAAACGATGATAACGGTTCACGTTCTGATTGTGCTGCTGCAGGGTCGCGCCGAAAAAATGGCCGCCCTGGGTGTTCGCCACAAAATAAAGAAATTGCGTATCCGCCGGGTTGAGCGCGGCACGAAGCGCGATTTCCCCGGGATTTCCGATCGGCCCCGGAGGCAGCCCGCCATGCATATATGTATTGTACGGCGAATCTTCATGCAAATCCTTGCCGCTCAACGTTCCTTTGTAGCGGCCCTCTTCTTCCAGCGCGTAAATCACGGTCGGGTCGCATTGCAAGAGCATGCCCTTTTTCAGACGGTTTTCAAATACACCGGCGACCAGCGGACGTTCGTCGGGCTTGGGCGTTTCGCGTTCCACCAGAGAGGCCAGCGTGACTGTCGAAAGAGTCGGGTGACCGTGCGCTTCGCTCGCTTTCTCCGGATTGGCCGCCGCGATTTTGGCCCACTGCTCGCGAAATTTTTGCGTCATCTCCGCTGTCAGTTCATTTGCTACCGGATGGCGCGGCAACTGATACGTTGCGGGGAACAGAAAACCTTCCAGAGTTTTCGCGGGCGGAGCAAGATCGCGAATGATTTCGGGATTTTTTGCGGCAGCCAGAAAATCTTCAGCAGTCATGAATTTGGCTGCTTCCAGGTCGCGCGCGATATCGAACATGGTTTCACCTTCGCGCACGGTGAACGGCCGCTCGTAGATGTTGCCGTTCGCGATGGTCCAATAAATGTCCTTGCCGCTCGCGGGGTGACTGAAAAAGTATTCGCCGGCCTGCAGAGTTCGCCGTGGATGACGGCGCGCGTAAATCTCGAAAGAGATGGCGCTGCGAATCACGCCATTTTGTTGCAGAATCCGCGCCACGCCGCGGCTGGACGCACCGTGAGGCACATCCACAAAAACTCCGTCGCTTGAAAACGTGCCGAAGGGCTTTTCAATCGAGTACCACACGAACGCTGCCGCCGCGCCGCCAACCAGCAAGACCAGGAGCAACAGTATTGCCAGGAATCTCATCTCAGCGGGACTCCTGCGGAGCTTGGCTGGCGCGTTGCAGATACTCGCGGAGAATAATGGTGGCGGCGATGGAGTCCACGGTGAACTTTGCGGCGTCCCTCTTCTTGGATGCGCCGTCGAGTTGTTTGGATTTGCGGCCGAACTCTTCTTCCAGCAGGCGTTCGGCTTCCCAGCTGGTCAGCCGTTCGTCGGCCATTTCGACGGGAACGCCGATTTGTTTGCGCATGCGTTGCGCAAAGCGTTCGGTTTCGTCAGCCATTTCGCCGCGGGTGCCGTCGAGGCGCAGCGGCAGGCCAACCAACACTAGCTTCACCGCGTTGTCGCGCACCAGTTCGCGCAGGCGGCGCATGTCTTCGTTGCGATTGATGCGTTCGAGAGTGCCCAGTGGCTGCGCGATTCCCTGAAGCGATTCAGCAATGGCCAGACCGATGCGCGCACGGCCGTAGTCAATGGCAAGAATTTTTCCGGTAGCGGCCGCGCCGGATGCGGCAACACCGGCGGATGGGGAAGCGGGGTTCACATCTTCATTATATCGCCCTATGGCTTGCGGCCACGCGCTCCGCTTTGCCATTGCTCCCAATAGCCCAAGAGCCGCAGCTGTTCGTCCAGACCTGTCTCTTTGACCAGGGTGTCGAGTTCTGCGCGGGACAGCCGCTTGCCAATTGGCTCGGAGCGGTCTGCGATGCCCCACGCGGTGAGAGCGGCGATAACCGTGTTCAATTTCAGCTCGCGTTGATCGACTTTGTCGAAAGTGTCCGAAGCGGCGTGGTAGTTGGACAGATAGTTGGCAATTTCGTTGTTGGCAACGAACGTAGGAACGCCTTCGAGCAGGAAATCAAAATTGTCGGTGCCGAAGGAAGCGTCGGCGGGGTGTTCCGTTACACCCCAGGCAGCAAGCGGCTTCAAGATTTGTCGAAGCCCTGGCTCCGTGTCTCGTCGACCGCCCAGCGAATAGCCGGGAACCCGCCCGCTGCCGGAATCGAAAATCACCACGCCGCGAATTTTGTCTAGCTCCGCTGAGTGTGATTTGACGTATGCGAAGGAGCCGACCGTGCCCTGCTCTTCGCCCGAGAACAAAATGAAGCGGATAGAGCGCTTCGGAAGCAGTCCAGTCGCTTTGATGGCGCGAGCGGCTTCAATCACCAGCGCGGCGTTGCAGCCGTTATCGAGCGCTCCAGTGCCCAGTTCCCAGGAATCCAGGTGTGCGCCGAGGATCACCACTTCGTCGGGCTTTTGGTAGCCGCGAATTTCGCCGACGACATTTTCCTGTTCGACGGGCCCGCCGATTTCGTTGGGTAGCACAAGCTTCGCGCGGACTTTTCCCGGATTCGCTTCCACCATCCGCGCCAGCTTCAAAGCGTCCTCGCGCGCTACCACCGCTTGCGGGATCTTGTCGATCTCGCCCGCCAGGGAATTTGTGTGGCGATAAAGCAGCAGCCGCTCGCGCGCTGCAGTCCACAGAATGGCGGATGCTCCTTCTTTTACAGCGCGAGCGATGATTCCCGGTGGGCGCAGATACTCGGCAAATAGATCTGACCATGCGGATCCGATTTCGCTATGCGCCAGCAGAATCGCGCCTTTAATATTTCCGGCGTGCGAAAAATCGGCGTCGCTACCGACGCCGATATCGATTACGCTGGCTTCAATTCCTTCGCGCGGCGTCGCGGGTCCCCAGCCTTCGGAGACCGCATGCAACTGAGCGCTATTCTCGCCCGCCGACAAAATGGTCAGCCGCGTCGCGCCTTCTTTCCAGGCAACTGGCAACGTGTATTTTTCGGTGTGTACAGTCACACCCGCCTCGCGAAACCCCGCGACGCCCCACTGCACCGCCTTGGCCATTTCGGACGTGCCGCTCACTCGGCCACCGATTTCATCGGTCAAGCGCCGCAGATTTTCGATCATTGGCGAATCGCCGAGGATCAGCGGCATAAGCTTGGCCGCGGCCTGCGCGCACGATGAGGCCTCGGTCGCGGAACATGCTTCGGCGTTTTGCGAGGCTTGCAATTTGCTGAGGGCGTCGGTTTTGGATGGCGCGAGTTGCGCGAGGGAGCACGATACGCTAATGCAAACGACGAACAGCGACAGCGCCGAGGAACGACGAAGCATGGGGCCTCCGAACACGACTGCCAAGCGGCGGAATTATAACTGTTTTGGCCGTGCTGGCTGCAGCGGCGGGAATTCTTCTCTTAGGCCTCGGTGCCCTCGGTGTTAAGAAAAGCGTGATGCGACGGATCTGGCGCGGTCTGGATAAGGATGGTGTTGGTTTAGCGCAGAGGGCGCAGAGTTCACAGAGGAAGAAATCGGTGCTGCGAACAGCGAAACTTGAGCGTTTCAAGGTTTGCCGCGTTTCAGCAAGGCGTCCGTAACAAGAGCGATTTGGGCCATCTCGGCGACGTCGTGAACCCGAACGATATGCGCTCCGTTGAGGATGCTGGCCGCCACGGTTGCTGCCGTTCCCCAGATGCGCTCTTCAGCAGGTGCTGGTTTCCCGTGCTTCCGAAGCGTGGCGCCCAAGAAGCCTTTGCGCGACGTTCCCACCATCACGGGATAACCGAGTTTCGCAAGTTCTGGCAGCTTGGCGAGCAGTTCGAAATTCTGCGGGTAGCTTTTGCCGAAGCCGATCCCCGGGTCAATCACAATCTGCGAGCGTGGCACACCGTGTTTTGTGGCGATCGCGACCGACTTCCGCAATCCGCCGGCAACGTCCTTCATCACGTTGCGCGCGAACGCTCCTTTCTGCATGGTGCGCGGCGTTCCGCGCATGTGCATCAGGATCAGTGGCGCGCCGTGCTTGGCGGCCACCTGCGCCAGCTGCGGATCGCCGCGCAAACCCGAAATGTCGTTGATGATTTCCGCGCCGGCGCCCAGAGCGATTTCTGCTACCGCCGACTTCTGGGTATCCACCGAGATGGGAATCTTGAGCTTGCCGCGCAGCGCCTGCAGCACCGGCAACAGCCTGCGCAGCTCCTCCGCCGCGGAAATTTCCACTGAACCGGGCCGCGTGGACTCCGCGCCAATGTCGATGAGGTCCGCTCCGTCGCGCTGCATTGCCAGCGCCTGCTGCACCGCGCGCTTCACATCGAAAAACTTTCCGCCATCCGAGAAACTGTCCGGCGTCAGGTTCAAGACGCCCATCACCAGCGTGCGCCCGCCAAGCCGTAGCGTCCGCGAGCAAAGGCGCAACTCAAACATTTTTCTTGCAGTCATTTATGAGGAAAAACGCCATTGGCGAGGAGCCACGAGTCACCAGTCACGAGACACTACTCAATCGAGATCAAAATCACGAATCGGCTTCCCTGCGGGCGCATCCTTGGCTTTCTTCATCTGTTCTTCGAACTTTTTCGCCAGAATGTCTTCTTTGTTGGTCTCCTGAAACCAGGAATCCGCGAATTTGTCTTCGCGCTGCTGCTTCTGTTTTTCGAGAATGCTGGCAGCCTGAGTAAGGTCCACATCCGGCCCGGGCTTTACGTGCGCCTCGTGTGAAAGCACCGCGCCAAATACCGGATCCACTACCAGCTTGGCCTGGCAGCACGGGCAAGTGATATCTAGATTTTTGCCGTCTTTCAATCCCATGGGGCTATTGTACTCCCACGCAGCAAAAAAAGAGGGGCACGATGTATCGTCGATACATCGTGCCCGTACTTAAACCGATCGTGCGGCCCAAAGCTTTAGGCCTTTGCCGGCGAGTCTCCCCGCGTGAATCCTGGTGCCGGCCGCAGTTCCGGCCGCGCCACCTTCGGGTCCGCGGCAGTAGCACCCTGCTGCGGCGGCTGCGTTGGAGGAGTCCGCACCTTCTCGGGAAGCGGCTTGCCTTCGATCAGCAAACGAACTTCGTTGGCATCAAGCACTTCGCGTTCCAGCAGTCCCTGCGCAATGGTCTCCAGAATGTCGCGGTGCGAGTTCTGAATGTTCTTGGCCTTTTCGTATGCCTCGTTGACGATACGCTTCACTTCCTTGTCGATGTCGACCGCGGTGGCTTCGCTGAAGTCGCGATGTTGGGCAATTTCGCGGCCCAGGAAAATCGCTTCTTCCTTTTTGCCGTAGGCCAGCGGCCCGAGTTCGCTCATGCCCCATTCGCAGACCATGTTGCGCGCGATGTCGGTGGCGCGTTCGATGTCATTGCCGGCACCGGTGGTAATGTGCCCGAGGAAGATTTCTTCCGCGGTGCGTCCGCCCATTAACACCGCGAGCATGCCTTCGAGGTGCTCCTTGGTGTAGGAATGCTTGTCGTCGGTCGGCAATTGCATGGTCAGGCCGAGAGCCATACCGCGCGGAATAATGGTGACTTTGTGGACCGGATCGGCGCCCGGGGTCATCGCCGCCACCAGTGCGTGGCCGGCCTCGTGGTACGCGGTGTTTTTCTTTTCTTCGTCGGAGAGGATCAAGGACTTGCGCTCCACGCCCATCAGCACTTTGTCCTTGGCCATTTCGAAATCTTCCATCAAGACAAATTTGCGATTTTGCCGGGCGGCCCATAGAGCGGCTTCGTTGGCCAGGCTTTCGAGATCCGCTCCCGAGAATCCCGGAGTGCCGCGCGCGATGATCGAGAGATCCACATCGTCCGCGATCGGCTTTTTGCGAGTGTGCACGCGAAGAATCTCTTCGCGGCCCTTCACATCCGGCCTCGCTACAACGACGCGACGATCGAAGCGTCCCGGACGCAGCAAAGCTGGATCGAGTACATCCGGCCGGTTGGTCGCCGCAATCAGGATGACGCCTTCATTTGATTCGAAGCCGTCCATCTCGACCAGCAGCGCGTTCAGTGTCTGCTCGCGCTCGTCGTGTCCGCCGCCCAATCCTGCGCCGCGATGGCGCCCGACCGCGTCAATTTCATCGATGAAAATGATGCAAGGCGCGTTCTTCTTGCCCTGTTCGAATAGGTCGCGGACCCGGCTTGCGCCTACGCCAACAAACATTTCGACGAAGTCCGAACCGGAAATCGAGAAGAACGGCACATTCGCTTCGCCAGCAATTGCACGCGCCAGCAAGGTTTTGCCCGTGCCTGGAGGACCGACCAGCAGCACGCCCTTGGGGATGCGTCCGCCCAACTTCTGGAACTTCTGCGGATCTTTCAGGAACTCAATAATTTCCTGCAACTCTTCCTTGGCCTCGTCAGTACCGGCAACGTCCTTGAAAGTAACCTTTTTCTGCTGCGCGGAAAGCAATCGCGCCCGCGACTTGCCGAAGCTCAGCGCTTTGTTTCCACCGGCCTGCATCTGCCGCATCAGGAACAGGCAGAATCCCACCAGCAGCAACAACGGCAGCGCGTTCAACAAAATGATCAGCCAGTCGCCGCTGCGCACTTCCTTTACATTGATCAGGACTGATTTGTCGCGCAGCACTTTGCTCAGGTTCGGCGCGTCTTCCTTGAAAATGGTAGTGCGGAATTTCTTGTTGGCTGGCTTCACGTACTCGCCCTGCAGCTCGTAGCTATTCGGCGCAAGATACATCGTGACTTCCTTGACATCGCCCTGCTCGACGCGCGCCATGAACTCACTGTAGCTCGGTGTATCCTCGCGTTGCGCCTGCCCGTTTTGCGAAACGAGCCTCCAGAGCATCACCCCCAGCAGCACGATCGAGAGCCAGAATAGAATTGTTTTTGCTGTAGAACTAGGATTCACGATTGCCTCACTCCGTTATTGCCAAAAAAACTGCTCGTAAGATTTCGCCGGCGCCGCTACTTGCCGCGCTTCTTCTTATTAGATGCCAAACGCGCCTGTGGCGACAGATTACGCTCGTTTCGCCGCTGGCCCTCGGCGTCCGCCAGCCCGTATCCAACCCACACTAACTTAGATGCGGTCTGGAACCCAAAGTAATCAGGCTCAAGCGCCACGCGCCGTCCCGATGGCTTGTCCAGCAAAACCGTCAGTCGCAGCGAGCGCGGCTGCGTTTCTGCCAGGCGCCGCAACAAAAACTCCTGGGTGACGCCGCTATCCATCACCGCGTCCAGCACCAGAACGTCGCGCCCTTTCAAATCCGGCCTGCTGCCGAAGAAAACCTCGCGCCGCGCGTTGTTTCCCTGCTGCACGTCGCGGACTTGTTCGCGCACAAAGTGGCAGACCGTGGGCGTCGAAACATTGCGCAAAAGATCCGCAGCGAAAACAAAGCCACGATCCATCGTGACCACCACATCCAGCCGGCGGCCATTGTACGCGCGCGAAATCTGCTTGCCCAGCGCGGCAACTCTGGTCGAAATCCGCTTCGCCGAGTATGCAGAAACTCGCTTAGCGCTCACGATGTTCACTCCTGATTGCGTTCGTAAACGTTTTTAGGGTGCCCACGCAGGCGCTTCCGCCCCTACTTCTATTTATAGTGTCTCGCCTGTGGGAATCGCAGTCAATCACTGTAAAGCGGAAAGCGCGTCGTGTTCTTAAAATGCTCACAGCCACTTGGATTCGGCTTTGCTGCCGTTTACATCACTTGCGGTCGCTCGTTGGATTTCTTAGTTCGATTCTCGGCGTGCCTGGAAAACCAGCGCATTACGCTCGCGCAGCACATCGATTCCACCGGGGATTTGCAATCGCTTGCCCGGCTCGCCCGTTTTCGCCAGCGCTAGGATTGCTTCAATGTGCACCGCCAAAATCTGCCCGCGGCGCTGCCGCACCTGGTCTGCAATTTTTTGAATCAACTTGGCGCGCAGCACGTTCGATGACTCCGCATGCGCCAGCCCAAGCGGAGCCAATATCTCAGCCAGTCCGATTCGCGCTGCTCCGTCAACGACCGCCACGCTTCTTTGAACAATTTGTGTGGCCAGCTGTTCTACGAACGGTGCTTGCTCCCGTGCGCGCTCAGCCAACGCCGCAAGATGTTCGATGGCCGCGGGGTTGAACTGCTTTTCCAGCAGCGGCAACAACTTTTTCCGCATGCGTGCCCGCGTCCGTGCGGTGTCGCGATTCGTGGCGTCTTCGCGCCACGGCTGCCGCTTCGAGCGCAAATATTTGCGTAATTCTTCGCGGCGAAATCCCAACAGCGGGCGCACCACGTGCCCGGCTACCGGATGAATTCCCGCCAGTCCCGCGATTCCAGTCCCGCGCAAAATATGCGCTAGCACCGTCTCGGCCTGATCGTCCATGCTGTGTGCCGTGGCAACCGCATCCGCCAAGCCTTGTTCCGCCAGCCGCTCGAAGAAGCCATAACGCGCCCGCCGCGCCGCGTCCTCCAGATTGGCCTTTTCGCTCTCCGCTTTTCTTCTAACGTCCGCGCGGCCAATGTGCAGCGTCACGCCAAGTTTTTCCGCCAGCGCCGCGACGAATTTCTCGTCGCCGTCGGATGCTTTCCCGCGTAGCTTGTGATTGAAATGCACCGCGCTGACCACGATTCCCATACGCGGACGCATTTCCGCCAGCAGCAAAAGCAACGCCACCGAATCGCCACCGCCAGAGACGCCGACTCCGAGTTTCAATCCAGGGCGGAACCATGAAAGCTCTTTTAGGCTCTCCGCCAATCGAAGCCCGAGTTTTTCTGCAAACGTCGTCCGCCGCACGGCCGCTCCTCGATTCGTTTGCATCATGTCACAAAATGCGCTCGACGCGCGCCGATCTGGAAGCGACCGCTGAAGAATTGTAAGAACAAAAAAGGAGGCAGCCTGAATCGGCTGCCTCCTTGGCCAGAGTTAATTGAGTCCGGCTCAGAACGTGAGTTTGCCCATCACCTGCACGATGCGGGCGTCGGTTGCGGCCGCAGCGAACGCGCCGTAGGGCGACGTTGGGGGCTGCACGGTGTTGGTGATCAAGCCGAAGTTGCTGCTGCTGGGCACCTACTCGAAATTAAAGATTTCTTCCAAAATCCATACTTACCGTTAAGTATGCTTATCTGTTTTAATACTTATGAGTAATCATAGAGATGATTCAAGAATGGAGCGATACGGAGGGCGATTCCACGTGAACGTGGAATCGTGCTGATCCTTGCTGCAAATTGTGTGACGCTGTTTTTGTAAATTTGGTTTCACGAATTTTTTGAAGAGCTAGCTATTGGATCGCAAAATTGTTATGTCAGCTGCACCCCGCGCCGGCGGTGATTTCTTCGCGCTACCGCGCGCGAGTGGCAACCCGCGACTGAATGAATTTGCGGATGACTCGAAACAAATCGACGGACCACCCGGTCGTGGTTTTGCTCACTCTTGGAGCCAGAATCCGCAAAGTGCTCCGATAGCTCGTCCAACTGCCGTCGGGCGTCCCCGTAAACCTCGTCGGTAACCCCCATGCTTTAAGCTGCTTACAGGCGCGCCCTGGATACTTGTGGAAAAAGCAAAATTTTTGTTTCTGGGTGTTGACATTTCGGGCCGCTACGTCTATCCTTGCAAAGTTGTTTGGATGCCACTCTGCTGGACAGGGAGGCCGTAGCTCTTTGACAATTGATACGATGTGCCAGAATCCGTTCGAAACCATTCGGCCTTATTCGAGCCCGAATGGTTGAGTAACATCGAGCGATCAACAATTTGCTTGGAAGGCTGGTCCCGAATAAAATCGGGACATTTTTTTTTCTCCAAGCGACAGGCTTCAAACGAGAGTTTGATCCTGGCTCAGAACGAACGCTGGCGGCGTGCTTAACACATGCAAGTCGAGTGCGCGCCTGTAGCAATACAGGTGGCGCACGGCGCACGGGTGCGTAACACGTGGGTAACCTGCCCTTTGGTGGGGAATAACTCCGCGAAAGCGAAGCTAATTCCGCATAAGATCCGCAAGGATGAAAGCCGAAAGGCGCCGATGGAGGGGCCCGCGCACGATTAGCTAGTTGGTAGGGTAATGGCCTACCAAGGCTTTGATCGTTAGCTGGTCTGAGAGGATGGCCAGCCACACTGGAACTGAGACACGGTCCAGACTCCTACGGGAGGCAGCAGTGGGGAATCTTGCACAATGGGCGAAAGCCTGATGCAGCGACGCCGCGTGGGGGATGAAGCTTCTCGGAGTGTAAACCCCTTTCGATCCGGACGAATGCCCGCAAGGGATTGACGGTACGGATATAAGAAGCCCCGGCTAACTACGTGCCAGCAGCCGCGGTAATACGTAGGGGGCCAGCGTTGTTCGGAATTACTGGGTGTAAAGGGTTCGTAGGCGGTGCGGCAAGTTGGGAGTGAAATCTCTGGGCTCAACCCAGAGGCTGCTTCCAAAACTGCTGTGCTTGAGTGTGAGAGAGGCTCGTGGAATTGCAGGTGTAGCGGTGAAATGCGTAGATATCTGCAGGAACACCCGTGGCGAAAGCGGCGAGCTGGATCACTACTGACGCTGAAGAACGAAAGCTAGGGGAGCAAACAGGATTAGATACCCTGGTAGTCCTAGCCCTAAACGATCAGGACTTGGGGTGTCACCCGTTCGGGTGACGTCCCGGAGCTAACGCGTTAAGTCCTGCACCTGGGGAGTACGGTCGCAAGACTGAAACTCAAAGGAATTGACGGGGGCCCGCACAAGCGGTGGAACATGTGGTTCAATTCGACGCTACGCGAGGAACCTTACCTGGGCTCGAAATGCTAGTGACCAGCTGTAGAAATACGGCCTTCCCGCAAGGGACACTAGTATAGGCGCTGCATGGCTGTCGTCAGCTCGTGCCGTGAGGTGTTGGGTTAAGTCCCGCAACGAGCGCAACCCCTGCACACAGTTACTACTCGCAAGAGAGAACTCTGTGTGGACTGCTCCGGATAACGGAGAGGAAGGTGGGGATGACGTCAAGTCCGCATGGCCTTTATGTCCAGGGCTACACACGTGTTACAATGCAGGGTACAAACCGTTGCCAACCCGCGAGGGGGAGCTAATCGGAAAAAACTCTGCTCAGTTCGGATTGCAGTCTGCAACTCGACTGCATGAAGCCGGAATCGCTAGTAATGGCGTATCAGATCGACGCCGTGAATACGTTCCCGGGCCTTGTACACACCGCCCGTCACATCACGAAAGTGAGTTGTACTAGAAGTCGCCGAGCCGACCGCAAGGAGGCAAGCGCCCAAGGTATGACTCATGATTGGGGTGAAGTCGTAACAAGGTAGCCGTAGGAGAACCTGCGGCTGGATCACCTCCTTTCTAAAGATAGAGCCAGCTCAACCTGCTATGGTGTGCAGGTAATGCTGGCCACCGCAGCTAGGCTCTCACGGGCTCTAGCTGCAACGTTCGATGTTTTGCTTTCAGGGCTTGCTCTGGAAGTTCAGCTTGAAGCTCTGCTTCAGGTTACTCTTTACCCGCTCCTGGCTTCGGCTGCGAGCGCGGCGAACGGATTCTGGTAGATCGTATCAATCAAAGCGCCAACAACTTTAAAGGCCGCCGATCATCTTGGCGGCCTTTTTATTTATTGAGTATTTTTGCGCAAATAGGAAGAGATGTCGGCTGCTGCTCCACATGGCTGCTAGCTCCTACAGCTTCCGATGATTCAGGCTCGTTCACGGCAACGGGTACAACCGTAACTCCGGCATCGGAAAATCTTTGCGGTTGTCGGTAAGCAACGCGCAACTCTGTTCAATCGCGATAGCAGCCACAATCGCGTCCGCTAGGGAGATCGTGCGGCCCTTTTTTTCCCACGTCGTCTTGAGTTTGCCCGCTGCCCGTGCGGCCTGGCTGCCTATTTCAAACTCTTCTAGTCCCTCGAGGAATGCCTCCGAGTGCGTCTCTTCGCCGGCTCGCAACCCGCCATAGACTTCCGCCACATTCATCACCGACGTGCAAAGTGTGTGGCCCGCGCGAACCAGATCTGCCAGCAGTTCACGCCGGCCCTTGCTGTTACGCAACACATCGATCAGCACCGTCGTATCCAGCAGCAGTTTCATTTCACTTGCCGTTGCCGCTTTTTATTGCCCCGGGTACGAGTTTCACTCTCCTGCCTCAGAGCGCGAACCCATGTGCCGCTGCCCTTAGCCAATTCCGGATGATCTTCATCCTTCCAAGCTGTTTCGTCGCTTTCCAGGAACGCCAGCAGCTTCCGCCGTTTCACTGCCGCGCGCGCCGTCTCCACCAGAAAGGCGCTTCGGCCGCGTAAGCCGACAATCCCATCAATCTCGCGAAGTAGATCGTCCGGCAGCCAGACGTGAGCTCGTCGTGTCTTCATTTATCACCTATCAAGTGTGCTCCGCTAGTGTGCCATGCTTGTGTGTCTTTATTCAAGGGGTCGCTGGATCTCCACCCCTCTTGCGGCAAGCTCCGCTAACAATTCCGCAACGGCCGGCGAAGTCTCGCGATCTCCCGGCACAATCACCGCCCATTCCAAGTTCTCCCTGAATTCCTTGTTACGGATCTCCCACTGCCCAAACTTCTGCGGTTTCACCCCAGCAATCTGCACCAACGACCAATTTCGCGCCAGCGCCAACGCTTCCGCCTGCGAAGGACACGGCCCGCTCAAAATATAATGATTGTTTCCGTGCACTAAGATTCCGACCATTCTCTTCACGACGGTCGCGACTCCATCTCGCCGTCCTACCGCTACTCCTGGTTCGCAGGTATCTAAACCGAACGAAAATCCCTACAAGTCGTAGTTCTCGCGACCGCCCGCTCCCGCTGTCGTTCCGGTCACGAACCGAAACACCGCCAGCAAGACCATTGCTCCTATCGCGCATCCCAGGAACCCTTCGAATTCGCCCTGATGAAACCAACCGTATCGCTCACCGAGATACGCCCCGAGGAACGATCCCGCTAGCCCCACCATCGTCGAGACCACCAGTCCTCCGGGATTCCTCCCGGGCAACGCGTATCGCGCCAGTCCTCCAGCCAGTATTCCAATCAATACTTTCCATGCCAGTTCGTACGACATTTCTGCCCTCCAGAGGCTAACTTTCCGTGCGTCCCAGTTGGCATCTGCGGAAATGGCTGTCAACTCGACGAATTATTCTTATCTCAGCGTTGTACTTCTCTTTTTGTTCGGTGTAAAGGGTTTTGCCTTCACCTGCCAACCGATTCGCCACGTTCTTCGGGCCATCGCTGCAACAACCCGTCGTCCATCCGGTGCACTTGGCCGCATGCTGTTATTCTGGTGGAGACGTTTTTCCGGAGTGTTTAAAGTTGCCACCGATTCTCAGTGCTCAATCCCTTTCCAAACGCTACGGCGTCGCTCCTCTATTTCAGAATATCTCGTTCACCGTCTCTGAAGGCGAACGTATCGGGCTGATCGGCCCCAACGGCTCCGGCAAATCCACGCTAATCGAAATTCTGGCTGGCCGGGTCAAACCGGACACTGGTGATGTTGCGCTTCGTAAGCGCGCGCGGCTGAGTTCCGTCGTTCAAGTCTCCGAATTTGCGCCGATCGAAACAGTCCGCTCGGTGATCGAAAAGGCTTTCCACGAAGGCGGCGTGCCCGAGCACGAACGCGCCGGGCGATTTGCGGAAGTCCTCGGCCGCGCAGGATTCGAGGATCACGACGCCGTCGCCAATTCGCTCTCTGGCGGCTGGCGCAAACGCCTGGCGGTTGCCGCGGCGCTGGTCCAGCAGCCAGACATCTTGCTTTTGGACGAGCCCACCAATCACCTCGACCTCGAAGGCATCGAATGGCTTGAATCCGTTCTGCGATACGCGCAATTCGCCTGCGTGGTCGTCAGCCACGACCGCTACTTCCTTGAAAATGTGTCCAACGCCATGGTCGAACTGAGCCGCTCCTATGAGGACGGATTCCTCCGGGTGGCAGGAAATTACAGCAAGTTCCTGGAAGCCAAGGAAAACTACCTCCACGCCCAGCAAAAGCATCAAGACGCGCTCGAAAACCGTGTGCATAACGAACTGGAATGGCTGCGTCGCGGGCCCAAGGCCCGTACCACCAAAGCCAAAGCCCGCATCGACAAAGCCCACGAGCTCATCGGCGACCTCGCCGACCTAAACGCGCGCACCCGCAGCACTTCAGCCAACATCAATTTTTCCGCCACCAATCGCCAGACCCGCCAGCTCATTCAACTCGATGATGTCAGCTTCTCGTTTGGTGGTCGCCAGCTCTTCGAAAACATCCAGTTCGCTATCACTTCCGGCATGCGTGTCGGTCTCGTTGGCCCCAACGGAAGCGGCAAAAGCACGCTACTGCGTCTCCTGCTCGGTGAACTGCAACCAGCTAGTGGCAAAATCAAGAAAGCCGACAATCTGCGCATCGTTTATTTCGATCAGAACCGCCGCCTCGATCCGGATGTCCTACTGCGCCGCGCGCTCGCACCAGACAGCGACTCCGTCATCTACCAGGAGCGCGTGATCCACGTCGCATCGTGGGCTGCGCGTTTTCTTTTCACCGGAGAGGATCTCAACCGGCCTGTCGGGCGCCTTTCCGGAGGCGAACGTGCCCGCGTCCTGATCGCTCAACTCATGCTGCAACCAGCAGATGTGCTGCTCCTCGACGAGCCCACCAACGATCTCGACATTCCAACGCTGGAAATCCTCGAGGAAAGCCTGCTCGAATTTACTGGCGCGCTGGTTCTGGTCACCCACGACCGTTTTCTGCTCGACCGCGTCTCCAATGTGGTCTTTGGACTCGACGGACTGGGCGGCGCCGAACGTTTCGCTGACTATTTTCAGTGGGAAGAATGGAAAGCCCAGAACGAGCGGGCCCGTAGCAATAAAACCGGCTCTGCCAGCAACGGAAGTTCGCCGTCGCGCGCATCGGCAACCCCGGCGGTGAGCGCAGGTCAACCGTCGGCGAAAAAGAAGCTCTCCTTCAAGGAAACCCGCGAGTTCGAATTGATGGAAAAAAACATCCGCGGAGCCGAAGCCAAGCTGCACGAGAAACTAGCCGCCCTGCACGATCCCGGAATTTCCAGTGACGCCACAAAACTCCACGCCGCCAGCGTCGAACTGGAACAAGCGCAAAAAATCGTCGACACCCTCTACGCCCGCTGGGCCGAACTCGAAGCCAAGCTGGCTTAGCCCGCTAACATTCTGACATGGTTGTTGCCGCGACCTTGAGACCGTCATCCGCTGATTTTTTTTCTTGGCGCCTGCGGATCATTCCTATGGGTCTTTTCTTCTCCGCGATTTCTCTCTGTACTCTGCGCCCGTGCGTTATCTTTTTCCGAACTCTTAGAAGCACTCACGTCGCCCGACCCGCCGCCGCGCCCGAGGCCCAAGCCCATTGAAAATTGAACCCGCCAAGGTGCCCGGTGACATCCACAACCTCTCCGATAAAAAACAGTCCCGGCACCTTGCGGCTCTCCATCGTTTTGCTGGAAAGCTCATCGGTATCGACCCCGCCGGCTGTCACTTCCGCTTTCTCGTACCCTTCGGTGTCCACGGGCACAACGCTCCAGGCGTGAACTTCCCGCTCAAACTTCTCCAGACCGGGGTTCGTCAGTGATTCAGGTTCGTGCAGCTCGACCCAACGTTCCGCGAATCGTTTAGGCATAATTCCTTGAAACGCCGCAACCACTTCCGGCAAATTCCTATATTTCGCTCTGTGTACGGCAGGAGTCACTTCGCGCTTCGGCGCCAGGTCCAAAACGATCGGCTTTCCGCGCTCCCAATAGGACGAAATCTGCAAAATCGCCGGCCCGCTCAACCCGCGGTGCGTAATCAGCATCTTTTCCCGAAACGACGCTCGGTCGAAACTCGCGACCACTTCCGCCGACACCCCCGCCAGATCGCAATACTGTTTTTGCGCTTGTCGACCCAACACCAGCGGCACCAGCGCCGGCCGCGTTGGCTGAATCTTCACTCCAAACTGCCGCGCCAATTCATATCCAAACGCTGTCGCACCCATCTTGGGGATGGATAATCCTCCCGTCGCCACCACCAGCGCCGCCGCCCGGTATTCTTCCGTTTCCGACCTGACCACAAACTCCGTCGTCCTGGTTAGTTCGACGATTCGCTCGTTCAGAAACGTCTTCACTCCAGCATCGCGGCACTCCGCTTCCAGCAATCCGGTAATCTGCTGCGCTGAATCGTCGCAAAACAGTTGCCCCAGCGTCTTCTCGTGATACCGAATCTTGTGCTTCTCCACCAGCGCAATAAAATCCGCCGGCGTATACCGCGCCAGCGCGGACTTCGCAAAATGCGGATTCGCCGATAGAAAATTCTCTGGCTGGCAATAAATGTTGGTGAAATTGCAGCGCCCGCCGCCGGAAATCAGGATCTTTTTCCCGGTCCGCTCCACCCGCTCGAGCACCGCTACCCGCCGCCCGCGTTTGCCGGCCTCCGCCGCGCAAAACAGGCCAGCAGCGCCCGCGCCCAATACCAGCACATCAAAACGCCGACTCATCGAGTTTTCACGCTGGTAATCACGAATGAGGATTATTGCAGGTTTGCCGTCCGGATGTTACTGAAAATAGGGAAGTTGTTTGAGGTCATCGCCACCGACCAAAAGTTCAGCCCCGGCAGATAAACAGAGAACCGCGGCCGATTATCTGGCTAGCGATGTATATCTTGATTTAATAAGACGATCGACGGGAAGCGCGAGGAACAAAATGGAGTAATTCCCAAATGCTAAACCCGAATGCCCGGCGTCAAAAAGCCTCGAACCCGTGCCGCCGCCCCAACATACGCCCGCCGCAGCGCGGCAGCTACAGTGTTAGTGCGTGCACTTCGGGAACAGCGTCACCAGCACCATCAAATCCGACAAGCTGAACAGCCACTGGTCGGCCTGCGCGCCCGCAGCTTCCGCGGCTCGCGCGATGAACCCCAGATGGCGGCTCTTGGCGAAATTGTGGATGTGATCGACGCAAATCCCGGTAAGGCTTGCGACTTCCGAATCGGTGAATATCTTCTGGCTCGACTTTACGGTAACCATGACCTTGCTCCTGGACCGCACTCGGCTGCCTCTGCTGCTCCCACTTTGTCTAACACCAAAGTAGGATGCTAGTTGCAGACTAAGCGCTGCACATTTCCCTTGCAATAGTCGTTCCGTTCTCTATTGGATGAAACCTTCGCTCTAGTACTTTTTCGAAGTGCACAAAAAATAGCTCTTTTTACTTGGATTGCTTTACGAATGGAGCCGCGCCATCCAGTTAGTACCTGGTGCGAACGCATCGACCGAGTGCGGCTAAATCATCTACTTCTGCGAAGTTGCTACGTGTTTTGGAAGATTTTTCCAGATTTCTACCATCTGTTTGGTATGCCGGATCTGATGCGCGCCGACAAACGTGAACCAATCGTAAAAATTCAGTGAACCAAGAAACGGATGCTGCCAGCAGTAAACGCTGCAGTCACGTCCATGGGTCTCTTCCAGGAACGCTAGTGTCCTTTCGCGGACACCTCGCAACTCCGCCAGCATGGTTTCCTTGTTGGCCAGCAACTCCGGCCCTGGCAACAGCGCAACAGGACTTTTTCTCTTGATAAGGCGGCTTTCCACCAGCGCAATCGGCAGGTGCCATCGCTTGAAAAATGTTGCTGGCAGCGGTGTTTTGCGTACCACGCGATCCGCGTAGCTAAGAACTCCGCGCTCGACCTGGCAAAGATGCGCCACCAATTGCGCCGCCGACCACGACTGCGCACCCGGCGCTGAATTCCATTTTTCGAGTGGAACGGAATCCGCAACGGGGAGAAAACCCTGTTGTGCGCGGCTTAGTTTTTCGACTGCAGCTTGCCGGCTGGACATTACGCAAGATATTACAGAAGTTTTACTGAAGGGTTCTGCTCTTTA
The DNA here is from genome assembly GCA_963814635.1 of uncultured Acidobacteriota bacterium. Lineage (GTDB taxonomy): Bacteria > Acidobacteriota > Terriglobia > Acidiferrales > UBA7541 > Acidiferrum. Next base: position 342,088 of record CAWFDP010000001.1, read on the forward strand.
TAGCTGTGCGCCGCCGGCCTGCTCAAATGCATGGGCAATCCGCAGAATCGTCGCTTCGCCAAACGCCGGTCCGAACAGTTGCAGCCCCACCGGCAGCATTCCGCAGATCTTACCGCACGGAACCGAGATCCCCGGCACTCCCGCCAGCGACCCCGTAACCGTGTATATATCCGCCAGATACATTTGCAGCGGGTCGTCGGTCTTTTCGCCCAGTTTGAAGGCCGGAATTGGTGACGTCGGGGTGACAATCGCGTCAACTTTTTGAAAGGCGTCGCCAAAATCCTTGGCAATCAGCGCCCGCACTTTCTGCCCCTTCAAGTAATAGGCGTCGTAGTAGCCCGCCGAAAGGACGTAAGTGCCCAGCACAATCCGCCGTTTCACTTCCGCGCCAAATCCCGCGCCCCGCGTCTTGCGGTACATCCCGATCAGCGTCGGATCATCCACTCGCAACCCGTAGCGCACTCCATCGTACCGCGCCAGGTTCGAGCTCGCTTCCGCGGTTGCAATGATGTAGTACGTCGCGATCGCGTAGTCGGTGTGCGGCATGCGGATGTCCACCGGTTCGCAGCCCAGTTGCTTCAGCAGTTCGATGCCTTTTTCGACTTTTTCCCGTACACCGGAGTCCATGCCCTCGGCGAAGTAGTCGCGCGGAACGCCGATCCGCAGCCCTTTCACCGGCTTTGTGATCTCGTCGGTATAACTCGGAACCGGTTCGGTCGTCGAAGTGGAATCGTTCGGATCGCGCCCGGCAATGGTCTGCAGGATTGCCGCAACGTCTTTCACATTGTTGGCGAATGGGCCGATGCGATCGAGCGACGACGCGAACGCAATCAATCCGTAGCGCGAAACCCGTCCGTAGCTGCCCATCATTGCCGGAATCCCGCACAGCGCACCCGGCTGCCGAATCGACCCGCCGGTATCGGTTCCAAGTGAAGCCACCGCAAGCCCCGCCGCAACCACCGCAGCCGAGCCGCCGCTCGAGCCTCCCGGCACCCGGTCCAGCGCCACCGGATTCTTCACCGCGCCATATGCCGAATTTTCATTCGAACTGCCCATGGCAAACTCATCGCAGTTGGTCTTGCCAAGAATCACCGCGCCGGCTTCTTCCAGCCGCGCCACTGCCGTTGCGTCGTACGGCGGAACATAGTGCTCCAGAATTTTCGATCCGCAGGTGGTGGTCACGCCGCGCGTGCTCAGAACGTCCTTGATGGCGATCGGCACTCCGGCCAGCGGCGGCAGCGGCTTGCCGTCAGCAATTAACGCATCAATCTTGTCGGCCTGCGCATACGCGCGTTCCGGCGAAAGTGCCAGATACGCGTTCAGCTCTTTGTTCCGCGCATTGATGTTTTTGTAAAAATCGGTGGTGATCTCGCGCGTCGAGAGCTTGTTCGCCGCCAGCGCCGCCTTCACCCCGTCAATCGTCCATTTCGTCGCCACGTTCCCCCGTGTCCGCCTCTAGCCTTTTCGCCTCTTGCCTTTTTCCCGTAGGGGCACGGCATGCCGTGCCTTCGTCCTAAGTAGCGTCTTCGTCGCGCTTGTGGTAGCGCCGGCATCCTGCCGGCGGTTTTTCTTTTGATCCCAAAAAGACGCCAGCAAGATGCCGGCGTTACAAAATCACCGCTCAATCACCTTCGGCACCCGGAAAAACGGCGGCTCCGGATCCGGCGCCTGCTGCAAAACCTCCGCCGCAATTCCGCACGGCACCACCACATCCTCACGCAGCGTCGCATCCGCGGTTTGATCGTCCGTCAACACCTGCGCCATCGGCTCCACATCCGCCGTATCCAGCTCATTCAGCTTCCCGATATATTCCAGAATTTCGTCAATCTGCGCGCGATAAGTCTCCAGCTCTGTCTCGGTTAGGTCGAGATAGGCGAGGTCGACGACACGGAGAACGTCTTCACGGCTAATTTTCATGATTTGCGCCGAACGAAGGGCGGCTCGGAATTGGAAAGTTTAGCACAGCCTATCCTAAGGTTTATTGCGTAGGCTTCGCAGCAGCAGGTCGACCGCTATTCGTAAGGGTATGCTGAAGAGTCTCATTGGCAAAAATTAGAATAAAAACCTGGCCATCGACACCAGCCCATGCGGCAATCCAATCTGCATCCCAGGAAATTCGACGGAAGGGTTTCCTCGACGTTGACGCAGCGCCTCGGGAAAACTGTTCAACTTGCACCGCAGCTTGTCCGAGATGCAATTCTCCGATAGTGACGTTTGGAAATTCTCCGAGCCCTGGGCTCGAGACGATGAGGCCGGCGGGACGCGCATCTGTTGGAATATTTTGACTTGGAGGCGTCAGAAAAGTGGCCCAAATGCCGCAACGTTCTTTGCCACAAATCCATCCGAGCCTCGTTGTATTGAAGTCTCCGGGAAGTTTGCGACTTGGCTTGTTAAGGCGCTGTTCCAGCCCGGCGAGCGTCAGGTCTGAGGGATTGAGGTCGACTTTGCCCAGCGCGGACATTTTAGTTGTCTGTTCTTGCTCGTCCGAGAGAAACGGTTCTAACTCTCTCAGAGTTGCCTGCCTGATTCGCCAGCTCTCGAACCGAAGACAAACAGGAATTGCGGCTACCATCCCGAGTACGATTGCAGGGTACAAGAAGATTCTCTTTCTCATGGCCGAGCTGCCACCTTGGCCTACCGCGAGTCTGCGGATATCGGCATGGGTTTGCGCGGGTACTTGGTGGCGATGTAGTTGTCCACGAGTTGCTGGAAAGCGATGGCCAGTTCGTCGTACGTCCCTTCAAGCGTGACGTCTTTTTTGCCGTCAATGTACACCGGGCAGCGCGGAGCCTCGCCGGTTCCGGGCAGCGAAATGCCAATATTGGCGGCTTTCGATTCGCCGGGGCCGTTGACGATGCAACCCATCACCGCAAGGGTCATGGTCTCGACGCCATCGTACTGCGTTTTCCACGTCGGCATCATTTCGCGGATGTAGTCCTGAGTGCGTTCAGCAAGCTCCTGAAAAGTCGAACTGGTGGTACGTCCACAACCGGGGCAAGCGGTAACACTCGGTGAAAACGAACGCAGTCCCAGCGACTGCAGCAGTTCGCAAGCGGCATAGACCTCTTCACGCCGATCACCACCAGGCCGTGGCGTCAGCGAAATGCGAATGGTGTCACCAATCCCGTCATAGAGCAGCACGCCCAGCGAAGCAGCGGACCACACCAGTCCCTTGGTACCCATACCAGCTTCCGTCAATCCCAAATGCAGCGGCTGCTCAGTCTTGCTGGCCAGATCGCGATACACGGTAATCAAATCCCGCGGCCGCGAAGTCTTGCAGGAAATAATGATCTGGTCCTGCCGCAGCCCGGTTTCGAGCGCCAGCTCCGTCGACTGCACCGCGGAAAGCACCATGCACTGGTTGATGATCTCTTCCGATTCCAGCCCAAGATTCTTGTCGGTGTTCTCCTGCATCTTCAGCATTACCAGCTCTTGATTCAGCGAGCCGCCATTGACCCCAATCCGCACTGGCTTGCCGTTATCGCGCGCGACCTTACATATCGTGGAGAACTGTTCATCGCGCCGCTGGCCTGCCCCAACATTGCCCGGATTGATGCGGTATTTATCCAGTGACTTCGCGCAGTCCGGATACTTTGTCAACAGCACGTGCCCGTTGTAATGAAAGTCCCCGATGATCGGCACATTGCAGCCCGCCGCCAGCATCCGCTTCTTGATCTCTGGCACCGCCGCCGCGGCTTCCGGCACATTCACCGTCCACCGCACAATTTCCGAGCCCGCTTCGGCCAATTCCAGAGTCTGCTTCAGCGTAGACTCAACATCCGCCGTGTCGGTGTTGGTCATCGACTGCACCACAATCGGCGCGCCGCCACCCACTCGCACCTGTCCCACATTTACGGCATAAGTCTTCCGCCGCGGGTGCCTCGACCCGGTGGCGTCAAATCCAGCAATTTGAGTGATCGCAGTCATATCCACCAATAGTTTAGCAAAATTGTCTCGCTCCTCACACCGCAACGCGGTTTGCTGCGGTTCTAATTTGCATCTATCCCACTGGCAAATTAAGACGCTACCCAGCGCCGGAGGTGCGGCAAGAGTTAGCCAAAGCGCGTAAGCGCTGGGTGGCGGATAAGCAGAACAGAAAATCCGGAGCGCTGTCGGCGCTAGACGTTGGGATTCGGCCCAGCCAGCATTCCGCCGTCGAGGACAACGTAATGGCCGGTCATAAAAGAAGATTTGTCGGAGCAGAGCCAGACCACAGCTTCGGCAATTTCCATCGGCTTGCCAAAACGTCCGATCGGATGCTGTGCGAGGATGCGTTTGCCGACCGCGGGATCGCCAAACGCCCGGTCGGCCATCGCAGTTTCAATCACCGCCGGGCAAACCGCGTTCACCCGAATGCCTTTGGTCGCATACTCCAGCGCCGCGGTCCGCGTAAGTCCAATCACGCCGTGTTTGCTGGCGACATAAACTCCAGCCCCGCCCGCTCCGATCAGTCCAGCCACCGAAGACATGTTGACGATCGCGCCGCCGATGCCTTGCTTGAGCATTTGCTGAATTTCCAGTTTCAGGCACAGCCACGTTCCCTTCAAATTGATGTCGATGACCGTGTCCCAGTCTTCTTCGGTCTGTTCGATGATCGGTTTCCAGTTGCCTTCGATGCCCGCATTATTGAACGCCAGATCCAGCCGCCCGAATTTTTCCACGGTCTTCTGCACGAAAGCCTGAACGTTTGCGGCTTTGGACACGTCGCCCTTTACAAAAATTCCTTCTCCGCCCGCAGCTTGGACCAGAGCAATGGTCTCGTTGCCTTCGGCTTCGCGGCGGCCGGTAATCACTACCTTGGCGCCTTCCTTCGCAAACAAGACAGCGGTATCGCGGCCAATGCCCGAAGTTCCGCCAGTGATGAGGGCGACTTTTCCCGGCAACTCTCCAAGTGTAGTCATAATTTCTCCGGACCTCTCTAGGTCCAAGGCTTTCAGGATGCTGAGAAACAAATTGAGTTTAAACGAAACGCGGATTTATCGCGATGCCGCCTGCGTACGAACCGTACGAGCCCGCGCGAAATCCTGCCACTGCAACACCAGGTCCGCGAACAACAGCGAAAACGCCACGCACATCCATACGATGGTTTCGGTTACCGTGTCGTTGCCGTCGAAGCCGAAGATTCCACCGACCACGCGAACTTCCAGGAAAACAATCGCTACAGCGTAGCTGCGGGTCATCCACTGGCGATGCTGCTGCACCTTGCGGTTCAGGATGAAAAACATCGCCACGGCCGTCGTCAGTATCCACAATGCAGCGTCAGTGCCTGCCGCAAAACTGAACGAACGCGTGCCGCCCAAACGTTCCTGGTAATACTGAATGTACAAACCCATCGGCGCGCCAACAAATACGCCGGCCACATAAAAACGGCCGAGCACCCGATGCAGTTTCGCGAAACGCTGGCGCAGCCGATCCGAGAACTGCAGCGGCCCCAGCAGCAGGGCGCACGCGCCCATCATTCCGTGTGGCAACAGGTACCACCGAAAAGGATGGTAGTGCTGCCAAACAGGATCCTTGGCGTTGACCAGAAAGCTCTCGTTGTGGCGCAGAACGTAGGCAACCATCAGGCCGATGAAGGCAAACAGCAGATACTTGGGACGCAACCAAGCAACGCGTTGCACCGGAGCGGCAACCACAGAAGCAGTAGACATCAAGGGATCCTGACCGGGGAAGGATTTGTTGAGCAGACCATAGCCCGGAAAAGCGTTCTCGTCTATAGCCAAGAAGGCGAAATTCAGGCAGCGATCGATTTGCGCGGGCGGGACTTGAAATTGCGGCTGGCGGCGCGGCGAATCATCGGAAGATTCGGCGGAATGCCGAGATGCCGCGTTCCCCAATGGCAAAGCTCGGTCATCATCGGGATGAGTTCATTGCCGGCTTTGCTGAGGTGATAGCTAACCTGCGGCGGAATGGAGGATTTGATTTTGCGCTGGATGACGCCGTCCTTTTCCAGCTCGCGCAGTTGCGCCGCGAGAACTTTTTCGCTGACCCCGGGCAGCAGGTCGCGAAGCTCAGCAAACCGTCGCGGCTGGAATCCGAGGTGCCACACCACCAGCACTTTCCACTTGCCGCTAAGCACATTGATGGTGCCCTGAACCGGGCAGCCGAAATTATTTTTCATGACCCGCTCCGGGCTTACCAAATTGTGGGTACTTCCTGAGGGCGCACCAGAGTTATACCATTTTGTTGAAAAGTTGGCCCGCTAGCGGTTCGGGCAATTCAGGAGATCGACATGATTTTAATTACCGGAGCCAGTGGCAGCGTAGGCAGGGCGGTCTTGCGGGAAGTTCACAAGAGCGGCGCGAGACACCTCGCGATGTACCGCTCACCGGGCGAAGCCGCGAAAGCTCCCGCAGGAACCGAGACGGTGATTGCGGATTTTGCGAATCCGGCCACCCTTGGCACTGCACTGAAAAACGTGGAGAGCGTGTACCTGGTTTGTTCGCCCATTCCCGAATTGGTGCAACTGGAATCGAACATGATTGATGCCTGCGTGGCAGCGGGCGTCAAACAGGTGGTGCTGAATTCGGCGATGGGCGCCGGCGATTACCAAAAATCTTTTCCCAGCTGGCATCGCAAAGTGGAAGACCAATTAAGAGCAACCCGGCTTTCGTGCACCATTTTGCGGCCCAACTCGTTTCAGCAAAATGTGGTGGCATTTTTTGCGCCGACCATTCGCGCCCAGGGCGTTTTTTATGGCTCGATGCAAAACGCCCGCAACAGTTTTATTGATGTGCGGGACATCGCGGCAATTGCTTCCAAGGCTTTGGCCGGAGGCGAACATATTGGAAAAGTCTATGAATTGAACGGGCCGGAAGCACTCGAATATGCGGAACTCGCGCGGCGAATTTCCAAAGCTGCCGGGCGCGAAGTGAGATATGTGGACATCCCGATGGAAGCGCAGAAAAAAGCGATGCTCGATGAGCACCTGCCGGAATGGCAGGTAAACGCGCTGCTGGAATTGCAGGAATATTACCTGAGCGGAAAAGGCGGCGAGACTGACGGCCTGGTGCAGAAGTTGCTCGGACGCGCTCCAATTACCATGGATCAGTACCTCGCGGAGTTTGCGAATGAATTCCGTTCGCCGGCCGCCAGCGCTTGAGGCAACCGCGATGGAACCGCTGAACTGAGTCACGGCTCGCACCGACCACCGAGATAGACTAATGACGACGCTACGAACTTGTCTCCGGTTTCTGAGGGGCGAGGTCTTTGGCGGCATTCAGAGCCGCAGCCTCCAGTCCCACCGCAACCCCTGAAAGACGCTCCAACTCGTCGCGGAAACCCTTCCAGGATTCGCCTCCCATCATGGCCAGGAACTCCGCTTGTACCTTTCGCCACAAAGGAACGGCCAGAGCGAGAGCTTTTGCTCCCTCATCCGTCAAATTGACAAAGCGCTGACGCCGCGTTGAGCGGGGCGATATCTGCAAGAAACCTTGTTTTTGCAAAACGCGCAAGCTGCGGGTGAGGGTAGTCTGGTCTAGCACCAGGATTTCGCCAACGCGGGAAATGGACAGTGGCTGGAACTTAGCCACCGCCGTAAGAATGGCGAACTGGGTGGATCGGATGCCGCTCGGCTCAAGAGCAAGGTCATATAGGCGGGTAACAGCGCGTGCAGTACGGCGGAAGTTGAATGCGGCACAGGTGCCGGTGCCGGAGAGATCGAGTGAGTCGCGAAAAGGACTCTTGACTTGCATATACAAGTCAAGTATAACTGCTTTATTAGCAGTGTCAAGCGAGTGGTGTATGGGTAGGGGACATCCCCGGGGAAATCTCCCCGATGGTTTCAGCTGCCCGATAGTCGGTGGGAATCTGGGAGGGGACCCATGACGATGCAAATCACCACAAGCTCAGCTTTAGGAGCGCGCAGCCGGGAGTTCGAAGACGGAGTTTTGCCGAGCCGCTACCTGTGTTTTGGACGGTATCAAGTCGATCTAAAGCGCGAAGAAATCATTCGGGATGGAATCCGGTTACGTGCGCCGGCGAAAGTGTTTCAGGTGTTGCTGGCGCTGCTGGAAAAGCCGGGCGAAGTGGTCACGCGAGAGGAACTGCGGGCGCGGCTGTGGCCGAAGGGTACGTTTGTTAATTTTGATGCGAACGTCAACACGACAGTAAATAAATTGCGGCTGGCGCTGGGCGGATCGCCGGGCGAACCGGAGTATGTGGAAACTATTCCGCGCCAGGGATACTGTTTTGTGGGAACCGTGGAGCGCAACAACGAACTGGCGAAGCCGGCTGTGGCTTCGGTGGCGGGAGAGACGCCAAGCTCGAGCGGCGAAAATCCAGACGACATGATGACCACTTCTACGGCCAGCGCGATGGTACTGGCGCGAATGAAGGGATTTTGCGCGAGCGGCTGGGCTGCGGCGGTTCTGCTGTGCGGAGTGCTGCTCGGAATGGGGATCGTACTGATCGTGCATCGGGCTTCGTAGAGGTTTTCGCGCGAGCGCCAATCGGAGCGGGAGCCGGGCTCCGGCTTTCTTAACGATCGAGAACGGCTCATCGCGCGAAACTGGCAGCTGGGCTGCCGCGCTCCATGAAAAGCGAATCTGCGGCGATTCCTCAATTGAGATCCTTCGGCGCTCTGCGAGCGCCTCAGGATGACAATCGTTACAACCAGATAGCTTCTTAAGCGGAAGCCGGTGCGGATGGCGCGGGCAGATTTCCGCGCAGGCCGAGGGCGTCGGCGTTTTCGCGCATGGCGGCGATGCAGAACGCGATGTGCTCTTCGATAGGGATGCCAAGTTCGGTGGCGCCGTTGCGTACATCGTCGCGCGAAACGCCTTTGGCGAAAGCTTTGTCCTTCAATTTCTTTCTCACCGAATCCATTTCGAGATCCAGAACGCTTTTTGATGGGCGAACGTAGCAGCAGGCAGTGATGAAGCCGGCGATTTCATCGCAGGCGAAAAGCGTGTGTTCGAGCGGAGTCTGGCGCGGAATGCCGCAATAATCGGCGTGGGTGATGATCGCGCGAACGATTTCTTCGCAGTAGCCATGTTCACGCAGGATTTTTGCGCCCTCCGACGGATGTCCGTGATCGGGCGAATGTTCGGTGTTGGGCCAGCGCTCGTAATCGAAATCGTGCAGCAGGGCGGCTAGGCCCCAGGTTTCTTCATCGGCGCCGGATTTGCGGGCGTAGGCGCGGACACAGGTTTCCACGGCCAGCATGTGTTTGCGCAGCGATTCAGATTGAGTGTATTCACAGACCAGTTTCCAGGCATCTTCGCGGGTTGGCACGGATCGTTCCTCCAAACTGATTGGAACGAATATTGGAGCATAGGACGTGGAGAAAGATAAAGGCGTGAGCGGTGATTCGGGAGATGAGCCGTGGCCGGCCGTGAGATGAGCCGTGGCCGTTGACTCTCACATTAGCCCGACATAACATCCGCGAACGACGCGGGTGCGCATCGAATGATCGGCGAACTCATTTCCCACTACCGAATTACTCGGCAACTAGGTGCGGGTGGAATGGGCGTGGTGTACCTTGCGCGCGACGAGCAGCTGGATCGCGATGTGGCGATCAAGGTGCTGGCGCCGGGAATTTTGGGCGACCAGGAGGCGCGGGCGCGGTTCCGGTCGGAAGCGCAACTGCTGGCCAAGCTCAACCATCCGTTCATCGAGATGGTTTTTGATATTGGTTCGAACGCGGGCCGAGATTACATCGTTCTGGAATTTGTTCCCGGGAAAACCGTACGCGAACTGTTGGCGGAAGGGCCGCTGGCGGAAGAAGAAGTACTGCGGCTGGGGAGCATGCTGGCCGCGGGGCTGGAAGCGGCACATGAAAAAGGAATTCTGCACCGCGACCTGAAGCCCGGAAATTTGATTGTCACTCCGGAAGGGCGGCTGAAGATTCTGGATTTTGGACTGGCGGTCGCGCAGCGGGCTGCGGCCGGGGACGCGCAGGAAGAAAAAGAAAATCAGCAGAAGATTCTGGCTGGCACGCTGCCGTACATGCCCCCCGAGCAATTGCGGGGCGAAAAGAATGATGCGCGAAGCGATTTATATTCGGCGGGCGCGGTGCTGTTTGAAATGGCGACCGGGAAACCGCCGTTTGCGACCGCGGATACCTCAGAGCTGATCGATTCAATTCTGCACGAAACGCCACCCGCGGCCCGCCAATTGAGTGCAAATCTTTCGCCGTTGTTCGAAGCGCTGCTGTTGAAAGCGTTGCAAAAGGTGCCGTCCGATCGCCACCAGAGCGCGTCGGCATTACATGGTGAACTGGAAAGAGTGAAGGCGCTGCTGCAATCGAGAGGCGGCGCAGCGGCGCTGGAGCAGAGCCAGGCGCCAGTTCTCGAAATGTCCTACGTGCTGTTCACGGACATCGTCGGGTATTCGCGGCTGGCGACGGACACCCAACAGACTCTGCTGCGGCAATTGCAGCGTGTTGTGCGGGCGACGGAAGAATTTCAGCGGGCGCAAAAAGAAAACCGCTTAATCCGGCTGCCGACCGGCGACGGAATGGCGCTGGCGTTTTTTGTGGATCCGGAATCGGCGGTGCGTTGCGCGGTGGCAATCAGCCGGGCGTTGAAAGAGCATCCGGAAATTCAACTTCGGATGGGAATGCATGCCGGGCCGGTGTACCGGGTCACGGACATCAATGGAAATCAGAACGTAGCGGGGGAAGGAATCAACATCGCGCAGCGGGTGATGGACTGCGGAGACGCGGGACACATTCTGGTCTCGAAGGTGCTGACGGACGTGCTGAAGCAACTGACCGGCTGGGCCGGCGCGATGCACGATTTGGGGTTGCTGAAGGTCAAGCACGGCGTGCAGGTGCAGGTCTTTAATTTGTTGTACGGGGGCGCTGGGAATCCCGCTATTCCACAGAAAGTGCTGGCGCAGAGAAAAGAGAATGAGCCGGCAAAGTGGATGGCGCCGGAGCGAATGTGGAAATGGGCTGTTGCCGCGGGTGCTACGGCGGTGTTGATTGCGGCGGGTTTTTATTTTTCGAAACGGCCTCCACTGCCCCCGCCGCTAAAAGCGAGGCCGACGGTTGCGGTGCTGGGCTTCACGAACCAGGCGCGACGAGCCGATGCGGAGTGGATCTCCGAAGCCCTTTTGGGGCAACTGACCTCGGAGCTGGAAGCCGGGAATCACCTGATCACAACGCCCGGCGAAAATGTGGCGCGGGCGAAAATCGATCTGGCACTGCGCGACGACGCGACGTATGGAACGGAAACGCTGCAGCGAATTCATCAGGCATTGCATTGCGATTATCTGGTTTACGGATCGTTTTATGCGCCCGGGAAGGCCGGTGGCGGCACGGTGCGGCTGGATTTGCGGATGCAGGACACCGCGTCCGGCGAGACGCTGGAGTCGTTGACGGAAAACGGCACGGAAATGAAGGTGGGAGAAATTGCGACGTTAGTCGGAGTGAAATTGAGGGGCAGGCTCGGAATTCCGGGGATCAGTCCGACGGAATCGGCGGAAATTCAGGCGGCGACTCCGTCCACGCCGGAAGCGACAAGGCTTTATTACGACGGCGTCGATCGGCTGAGAAAGTTCGACAGTCTCGGCGCGCGAGAGGTGCTGGAGCAGGCGACCAAGGCCGATCCGAATTTTGCGCTGGCGTATGCGGCGCTGGCGGAAGCCTGGGAAAAACTTGGGTACGACCAGAAGGCAAAAGATGCGGCCCGACAGGCATTTGTTTTGTCGCCACATCTTTCGCGGGATGACCGGCTGAATGTTGAGGCACGGTTTCGGGAAATTTCATCGGAGTGGGATAAAGCGGTGGGAATTTATCAGTCGCTGTGGACGTTCTATCCGGAGAATCCGGAGTACGCGCTGCGCGCGGCTGAGGTTTTGATTCGAGCGGGACGAGGGAACGACGCGCTGAAGACCATCGAGATGCTGCGCAGACAGGCTGGCCCGATCAGCAAGGATCCGCGGCTGGATTTGAAGGAGGCGGAAGCGGCGGAATCGATGTCCGACTTTCCGAAAGAGAAAGAAGCGGCGGGCCGAGCGGCGACAACAGCGCAAACCAGAGGAGCACGGCTCTTGGAAGCAGAGGCGCTATGGCGAAGCTGCGCCGCGAAAGCGATCCTCGGCGATGCGGCGGGAGCGCAACCCGATTGCCAGAGATCGATCGAGTTGGCCAAACCGGTGGGGGACCTGCTGTTAGTTGCCCGCAGCTACAGCATCCTCGGCAACGTCGCTGCAGCGCAAGGCGACCCAAAACGTGGGCTGGAACAACACCGGCGAGCCCTGGAGTTCGCGCGGAAAATCGGTTCGCGGCGCGATGTGACCGGCGCGCTGATCAATATTGGCGACAGCCTGGCCAGCCAGGGAGATCAGACCGGAGCGCAGAAGAGTTACGAGGAAGCGCTGGGAGTAGCGCGGGAAATCGACGACCAGGGGCAAACGATCACGCTGTTGAACAATCTGGCGAATGTGAATCAGACGCTGGGCAAATTCTCCGCAGCGCTAAAGCTATATCAACAGTCATTAGACGCGGCAAAGGCGGTGCAAGACAAGGGGAGTGTGGCTCGGGCGGAAAATAATATTGGGTCGATCTATTCGTTGCAGGGAAATTTTCCGCTAGCACTGCAAAACATCGAGGAAGCGGTGAAGGGCGCGTCCGAGACTGGGAATAAGAGCGATCAGGCCCAATTCATGTACGCGCGCGGGCAGACCAAGTTGGCGCAGGGCGATTTAAGCGCTGCAGAAGAGGATTACCAGGCAGGCCTAAAGCTGGCTACGCAAATCGGGGAAAAATCGACGATCGCGTTAGGGCAGACATCGCTGGGCGACCTGAAGCTACAGGCTGGAAAGCCGGGCGAGGCGGAAACTTTGGCGCGGCAGGCGGCTGACGAATTCCATGCGGAGGGAATGAAGGATCAGGAATCCGAGGCACGGAATCTGCTTGCGGCGGCGTTGCTCGATCTAAACCGGCAAGGCGATGCAGAGAAGGAGATAGAGCTCATCGCGCAGCTGGCTCCCCAGGACCCAACCGTGAAGCTTGCGGTGGAGATTACGGGCGGCCGAATGGAGCTGCGAAACGGCAAAGGCGTGGCTGGCAGGAAGAGGCTCGATGCGGCGGTGGCGGAGGCGAAAAAAATAGGGGTTCCCGGTCTGCAGTTTGAGGCGCGGCTGGCCCTGGGGGAAGTGGCGCTTTTCGGAGGAGATAAGCGCGCCGCGCTTTCGTGGCTTGCGCTGTTGGAAAAGGAGGCGGCCCAGAAGGGATTCAAGCGCTTCGAGGCGAGGGCCAAAGAAGTTGCGCAGCGAATCGGCCTAGATCGGGCGGCGTAGCGAACATTCATCGCGGGAATTGCGGGTAAATCGGAATACGGCAAATCGCGGAGCTGAGGAAATACGAGAACAAGCTTGCGCAGAGAGTGCAGAGAATTGCACACTGCGCTGTAGGGTGAAGGGGAAGCGCTGGGTTTACGTAGCTAAGTGGTTTTGCTTACGGGACTTATGAAGTGCAAGGAGCGAGCGTTTGTTGCGCTAGTTTGGCGCTCTGATTGCACCGAGTTAGGCAACGCGGATGGAGTCCCCTGTCTGCATTTGAAGCGTTTCCATAAATATTGAGTGGTTGAACGGCACGCGAGTACCGAAAGCTTGCTTGTGAACACCGTAATACCAAGGAGAACCATGCGCGTTTCCGCCCTGAGGTTGACAGTAGCCGTACTGCTCGTACTATTCGCCGCTGCCGCTGTTCCAAGTTACGCCTCAACAATCCATGTTCGCGGTGCGTCAACGTATGGCGACAACGCGGGATTTGGCACGTGTGTGGCGAGCATCATCGATTTCTTGAACACGAGCAACGCGTCCAACTGCGAAGGATTTACGCCGGGGGTGTTCACCATCGGGGGCAACACTTATAGCGGAGATCAGTTTGCGTTCCTGGAGCCAGGCGGCACGGGGTACGGAATTCTGGACATTATTACGATGGCTGGCAACTCGACGCTGTCGCTGAACCTGTTGAATACGACGCTGCCGACCGGAGTGTTTATGTGCGGAAGTTTTGGCACGGACAGCAGCGTGGCGCAGGATAGCGGTCCGACGAACATGCCCGGACTGGCGTGCACGTCGGGATCATCGAGCTCAGACTACACGGATAGCCAGGACGTTCCCAATGTTACCGCGACCTACTCGCTAAATGGAGTGACGTTTGGCAACGGAAACTCTGGCGGAATCGCAATTTTCGCCACCGACGGGAATATCGTAGGTAGCACATTTACGGCGACAACGCCGGAACCAACTAGCCTCGCGCTTTTGGGTGTCGGGTTGGTTGCCTTGGCTGGAAAGCTTCGCCGCAAGCTGGCATAAGCTCGAGGCCTCAACAAATTGTGAAGAACCGGTATTCGAACCGGCTCTTATTTCTTGCTGTTCGCTGGTACTCTGGGGTCTGTCTGAAGATGCCGGCCAGCACGGGGCTAACCGATACGACACAATTGTGGAAAATTGTGGCGAGAAGAGGCACCACGAGGATTGTGGTGGTGGCCCTGGCAGGACACAAGTTATAGCGATGTTCCGCCGGGCGCGGCTTATACCGGAAGAAAAAAGGCGAAAGTCCGGCGTAAGTGTGGTTCTAGTCCTCGCCAAATTTTTCTAATTCAGCAAAAATATTCTTGACACTTTATGGCGTATCGGCGAGACTCCTGGACGCGCCAGTATCTGCCTTCCCCCGAGAACGTTCCGACGTTCCTCTCTCATATCCGCACGCCGGACAAAGTCAGCGAGGAGTACCGGTGTCTGCAAACACAGAAAAAGAGTCTATGAATTCGCTTGAGATGGACAGGGAAGTGATCCGCTGCAAGACGTGCGGGCTGGTGCAATACCGTACGCGCACGGGCAACTGCCGCCGTTGTGTGCGAGCATTGCCGCAGAGACTGGAGTTCCTGATTCCTCCGGCGCCGCCTGAGGAAGTTCAGGGCGAGGAAGCGGTCACCGATAAGTTCGCCAACCAGAAGACGGTGGAGAACATCGGGCAACGCATCCGCCAGTTGCGCGAATCGCGCTCCATGACGCAAAGCCAGTTGCAGTCCAGGTCCAAAGTGTCACGGTCCTATCTCTCGAGAATTGAGAGCGGGCAGATGACGCCGAGCCTGGGCACGCTGGAAAAGATCAGCGAGGCGCTGAACGTCGGGCTGAACCGGTTTTTCATACCGGAATCGGACGGCGAAGCGCTGCTCGAGGATCCGTTCATCCAGGGTCTGCGTCCGTTTTTGCAGCAACTGGATTGGGAGCAGTGGCAATCGATACTGAAGAGGTTGCAGGCGATCAGCGATCACGTTGGCGTAGCGGCGGTGAACCTCCGCCCTATCGGTAATCCGTCGCGGCTGCCGCAGCCCGCGGCGGTGTCTGGCGCGGGCCATATGGGTCCGGTGGCCACCCACGCGCCCTCCCATGCGAATGGCACGGCGTACCAGCACGCGCACGGGCATCCGCAAGGGTATCCGCTGCGGCGTCCTGGATTGACGTTCGCTACCCAGCGGCCGCTCGCGCGCTAAGCGCACGACTCAGGGCAAAACAAGATTGACCAGCAGGGGCGTGCCTTGGCATGCCCCGATTTTTTTGTATGGGGGGAAATGTGCCGCGCCTCCAGCGCTGGTGTTGAGAAGTGCTTACGCACCGGGCCAACTTCTGCCGGGCCTCCGGTGCTGCTACGCCGCCGAGACTCCCTGTATGGGTTAAGTTTTAATCGCGGACGACCGAGACTTTGGCGGACGGGACTTCGAGGCGCATGAGCTTGTGGTTGGAGTCGAGGAGCAGATCGACTTCGAGGTCGCTGGTAGTGACGCGGAGGCCTTCGTAGGTTTTGCCGCTGGAGGATGCGGAGCCGGTGGCTTCAAGGGTGATGGTGCCGGGAGTCATATCCTGCGGGATTAAAACTGGAAGTTGTTGCTGGCCGCCCTTGCTCCAGTCATAGACGTGAGCCAACACGGCGTACTGGTGATAGAGATTGTTGTCGAGCACTGCGATCAGTGGCGCGCCGAAGGTTAGAGATTGCTCGTAGGGGCGCGCTCCCTGCATTTCCAGCGTGATTTTGGCGATGCCGTTGGCGAAGATAATGTGGGCGCTGTTGGTTTTGTCGGTTTGCGAAGTCCAGTCGTAAGCGATGGGCGAGCCGTCGGGCTGCAAGGTCAGGTTGCCGGTTACTTTGGTTTCGGCACTGTCTGATTTTATGGTGGTGGATCCACGGGCCAGCCAGCCTGCGCCAGACGGAGCAATTTCGAAGTCCTCCTGGCCGATCTTTTTGCCATCGAGCAGCAAAGAGAATTTGCCTTTGTCCGGCTGCAGGACACTGGCGGCCTTTTTTTGCGCGTGAGCAACCGCGAAACCCAGAACGATCAGAAGAAGAGATGAAAGTAATGTCGAACGCATCCTGCGCGCGGTGAAGATAGTCATGCGATCCCCCCAATAGATTTGCACGCGGCGCGTGCGGAGAAAATGCAAAAGAAAAGAAATGTGGCCTGAAGCAAACGGCTTGACTGGAAGCCGTTACCAAGCGGCAGCTTAGGACTGCGGTTCTTCAACGAGAAGATGGGTGCTGGGATCGGCGCTGGGGAAGATACCTAGACGCAGAATGTCGGCGACGACTGCGGCCGGGTCACGCGAACTATCCACGCGAAAGTCAGCAAGTTGGTATGAGGGAAGGCGCTGGGCGTAGAGCACGCGAAAGCTGGCTTCGTCGCGAAAGAGCGGCCTGCCGGTCATGGTCATGCAGCGGGCGAGCAGAGTTTCAATTGGCGAATCGAGCCAGATGACTGGAATGCCCTGCGCCTTCAGGAATTCCGGAGCTCCGTGTTGGGCGTAAGTACCGCCGCCGAGAGCCAGCACGGCTGGTTCGCGAAGTTCGAGAGCGCGGCCGAGAGCGGCGCGGAGTTGCGCGGCTTCGAGCAGGCGGAAGGATGGTTCACCGTGGCGTTCGAAGAATTCGCTGATTTTGAGGCCGGCGGCATCTTCGATGCGGTCGTCCAGATCGACAAAGCGCCAGGCTAGCTGGCGGGCGAGTTGAGTGCCGACGGTGGTTTTGCCGGAGCCCATGAAGCCGGCAAGGGTGACGACGGAAGTGGTGAGAGCGCGAGTCACGAGGGAAGTTTACAAGTGAAAGTTAAAGAGTTCAAAGTGGAAGAGTTCATAGTTGAAGAGCAATAAAAAAGTGGATGGGCCAAGATCCTATGGCACAGGCTGAAGCCGGTGCCACAAAAGCGAATCCCGGCGCGGCTAAGGTGGAAAAGAAAAAAAAACTTTGCGCGGACTAGTCGCGCTTGAGGATGCGGACGGTTCCGCTGAAGGAGGAGAGTTCGACTTTGGCGAGGCCATTGCCGACGGTGCCGAAAAGGCCCTTGGCATACTTGGAGGCGCTGTGGCGGAAGCCGTGCGAATCGGGCTTGAGGAAAGCCTCGGCGCGGTTATCCACGGTGCCGGAAGAGGTCTGGGCGTTAAGGTCGAAGGAATCGGTGCCCGCGAAGCGAACTTCCACCAGACCGCGGCCGCTCTTCATGGTGTAAATGCCGGTGTGCATGAAATCACCGTCAAACAAAATGCTTCCGGTCATGGTCATCAGGTTTACGTTCTTCAAAGACGGCTGCAGGATCTGCGCGTTGCCACTGATGGAATTGAAATCCAACTTTCCCGCGCACTGGGTGCAAACCAGCGAGCCTCCGGTGGTATGAACGATGATATAGCCAGAGACTTCCTTCAAATGAACTTCGCCCGCCACGCTTTCTAATTTCATGTCGCCAGTCACTTGTTCAACATAGATCAGACCGGTTTGCGTTTTGATCTGGAGTTCGGTCTCTTCCGGAACGGTAAGTTGAATATTTTCAGAGAGGTCGGATTCCTGGGCCGAAGTGTCGAGGATATTCGCGGTGACTTCGATGCGGTCATCGGCTTGTTCCATGTCGAGGCCGACTTTGTTGGAGGGCTGTTCTGCGGAAACGACCACTTCCGAATTCTTCCAGGACTTTACTTCGATACGGCCGTTGGCGACGTTCTGAATCATCACCACCGGATGGCCCTTGACGCTGAAATGCCGTTCGACTTTTTGTCCGGCAGCAAAAGCAGTGAGCGGCAGGAGCAACAATCCGGCGCCGAGAACGGGAAAGAGCGCAGGGGCGATTTTCTTATAGAACACCGGGCTGAGGGTCATCTTAATTTACGCTCCTGCCGCGTTCCATCATTGCGGCCAAAATTTCTGCCTTCTGTTGATAGGCGGCGGAAAGATAATCGCGCGCGACCTGATCATTGGGATCTTCTTTCAGACGTTTGCGGCATTCCTTGATAAAGGCGTTCAGTGTGACGAGATTTTCGCGCAGGGAGTTGTCCATGGCCGAGGTACTGGAAGTGCTGACGGTCTGGATCGGACCCAAGCTCTGTTCTTCCTGGTCCAGACTGCTAGCGGCATCGGCGAAGGGCTCGGCAACGACGGGAGCGGAGATTTCGAGAGCGCGACTTGCGACCGTACCAGGCTCATTTCTGTGCCTCATCTGCACAATTCCAACCGCGACGATTAGCACTGCAACAGCGGCGGTCGCCAGCATACGGCCACCAATCAGTTGACCAAAGCCTTGCCACCACGCAGCAGACTCCGTGGCCACATCAATTTTCGTTTCGCGAATAATTCCTTCGGCTTGCAATTGGGCGCGCAAAGCGATCCAAATTCGCGAGGGAGCCTCGGCTTCGGCGGGAATTTCGTGTGCGGCGGCGACGATACGCTCAAAATCCGCGACTAACGATGAACAGGACTGGCAGCCAGACACATGACCGCGAGCCGCTTCGGGCAGCGGGGAAAAACCTTGTTCTTCGATGACTTGTGCTGAGGTCCTTACACTGCATAGCCGTTTACTCCACGAGAGAAATCACTCTGGGCTCTCGCCTATTTCGAAACTTTCGCTCGCGCAACGTGTTCAGTTGTTTGAGCTAACTCTGCGGCAATTGCGCTTTGCACATCCCCGGTTGCCCGCTAGTGTATCTCAATCCCGGTTCGGTGCTTGCGCTTTTGCTTCCTGCCGTTCGTCGCGAGCCTGGCTGCGGGCATCTTCCTGCAGCAATTCCCGCAAACGGGTCCGAGCTTTATGCAACTGCGACTTCGAATTGCCGACCGAACAGTCCATGATGTCGGCAATTTCGTTGTGCTCGTAGCCTTGCACGTCGTGCAGCACAAAGACCGTACGATAGCCGGGAGGCAACTGCTCGACTGCACGTTGCAGGTTCACCCGGTCCACCGCGCCGCTCAGACCAAGATCCGGCGCGCCGATGTCCTTGCGCGGACCACCCGTCTCTTCATCAGGCTCAGTTACTTCCTCTAGTGAAGCGGCGGGTAGGGACTTCTTGCGCAACCGCATTAGAACTACGTTGACCGTCATCCGGTGCAACCAAGTCGAAAAAGCTGATTCTCCACGGAAGGTGGCGATTTTGCGGAACAGCTGCAGAAACGCTTCCTGCATCAGGTCTTCCGCATCCGCCGGATTCCCGACCATGCGCAAGCAGAGGGCATACACGCGGCGGCCGTGCAAGTGGTACAAGAACTCAAAAGCCGCGGCGTTCCCTGCCTGAGCGAGGCGGATTGCTTCCGCTTCAGTCAGCGCGGCAGCGGGCTTAGACAAAGCCGACTGCCTGGGCTCGGTTGGTCGTCGTTGGGCCAACAGTCCAATAACGGCGCATCCAAAACGTCGGATGCACGGTATCCCCCTTAGAGTTGTCCGATTATCATCTCAGGGTTTCCAAGTGCGAACGAACCCTGAAAACCTGGCCTGCGGAAGTTTTTGAATCAAGCAGGGACAAAGAAAGCGGAGAACACCCCTGTGATGCACCGGCCCGCAAGGCATTTTCATTGTCCCGCGTATAAGGGCGATTCGTCTAGCGGGGATTAAGGCAAATCTGGCAAATAGGAGCAGGGCGGCGATCTCTGGCTAGCCCGCGAACGGTAAAATCAAAGCTGTCGAGCTGACCTGCGGGCAAGACCAATAGAAAGGACTTAAACAGCACGTAGGTTTCCCGTAGGCAGGTATTCAGGTCAAAATGATCCAAATCCAGAGTCTCCCGAAGGCCCGCGGGCTCTGCGGCGACGCCGTTGGCCATAGCCTTAGCAAGTTCGATAAACTCATCGCCCAATTCATCCACAATTTCTTCCAAGGTATTCAGCTTATTGAGAAATTGCGAGCGCTCTGAGAGGAGCACTTGGCTGACCATATTGCTGTGGCGGGCGCCGCGCTGGCCGCGCTCACTATGAAAGTTTGCTGCCTCCAGCGGAGCTTGATTGGGGACTACGCCGAAACGCCGAGCATGTTGCCGCATGGCATGAATCACGGCGTTGATACGCACCGCCAAGCGCGAGCACAACTCCCCGACCACCCCGATTTCCTGGCTGGCTCTTGTCAATTCACCTCGGTCGCGCAAGGCGAAGACTTCGTTCAGCGACACGCTGAACATCATGTAAACATTTTCGAGTTCGCCGGTATGGGCAATGAAGAGCGAGGCTTTATCGCCGGGCAGAATGGCGCGCCAATCCTGCTGAACAGAGTCATACCTGCGGGAAAGGTCGCGGGTACTCACAATGCTCTCCTAAAGGCGACAAGTATAACAAAACGCAATAACCTGTAAAGGATATAGTTTGGTTGCGGCAGGCTCATGTGGGCCGCTATACTCGCCGTTTATCTCCAGAGAATTGAGGTCGCAGGAATTGCAATTCGAGCCCAAGGATCAGTTTGAGCAACGGCAAGCGAAGCTGCAGAAGCTGGTGGATGCCGGACATCCGGCGTATCCGCATGAATTTCGCTGGACGGCCACGCCGGCGGAGCTGGCGGCGAAACACGCAAACGCAACGACCGAGGAGTTGGCGGCAAATAAGGTGGAAGCCAGCATCGCCGGCAGGATTGTGTCTTACCGGCTGATGGGCAAGGCCGGGTTCGCGCACCTGCAAAGCGCTGGTGGCAGGCTGCAAATTTACGCTCGCAAGGATGTATTGGGCGAGCGCGGGTTCGAACTATTTCATCTGCTCGACTTGGGCGACCTGATTGGCGCGCGCGGGCATCTGTTTCGCACCAAGACCGGAGAGCTGTCGCTTTGGGTGCAAGAGCTTACGCTTCTTTCGAAGGCTTTGTTGCCGCTGCCCGAGAAATGGCATGGGCTGACCGACGTTGAGTTACGTTATCGCCAGCGGTATCTGGATTTGATCGCCAACGAAAATTCGCGGCGGGTTTTTCTGACGAGAGCCAAGATCGTGAGCGAGTTGCGGCGATTTTTCGATGCGCGCGGCTACATCGAAGTGGAAACGCCGATGATGCATTCCATTGCTGGAGGAGCGGCTGCGCGGCCTTTCGTGACCCATCACAAGACACTGGACATCGATCTCTATCTGCGAATTGCGCCGGAGCTGTACTTGAAGCGGCTGGTAGTCGGCGGGCTGGATCGGGTGTATGAGATCAATCGAAATTTTCGCAACGAAGGAATTTCCACGCAGCACAATCCCGAGTTCACGATGCTGGAGTTTTATGAAGCGTACAGCAACTACCGGGACCTGATGGAGATGAACGAGAAGCTGCTGGCGCAGCTGGCCGCAAAAATCACCGGCTCGACGGTCGTGAAATATGGCGATGTTGAACTCGATTTCGGAAAAATCGAAAGGCTGTCAATGCGTGAAGCGATTGTGAAATATTGGCCGGAGGGAGCCGGAGCGGCTCCGACCTTGGCCGAAATCGCCGCGCCGCGCGGCGCCGAGGCCGCCACAGATCGTTACAACGCGTGGGCCAAGACCGCCGGGGCACCTTACGCAGCCGCCAAGGGAACGTTGAGCGACGGGGAGTGGACCGGATTGCTTTTTGAAACCATGGCCGAAGACAAATTACTTCAGCCGACGATCCTCTACGATTTCCCGACCGACATTTCGCCGCTTTCGAAACAGAAACCCGATGATCCGACGTTGACCGAACGGTTCGAAATCTACGTTGCGGGAATGGAAATTGCCAACGGCTTCTCCGAGTTGAATGATCCCGCCGAGCAGGAGCGCCGCTTCTTGGCGCAAATCGCACAAGGGGGCGATGAAGTGCCCAAGCAACTCGATGTCGACTATCTGCGCGCGCTTTGTCACGGATTGCCGCCCACTGCTGGTGAAGGAATTGGAATCGATCGTTTGACGATGTTGCTCACCGATTCCCACTCGATCCGCGACGTCATCCTGTTTCCGCAACTTCGTCCCGAGGCGCCAGCGGGCGCCGCGCCGGAAGCGCAAACCCAGGCAAAGCCGGAAACCGAAGGGCATGGCGGGTAACCGCGTGTTTCGCTGATGCGATTCGAATGGTTTATCGCGAAGCGGTATTTGCGTTCGCCGAATCGCCCGGTGGTGCTGAGGCTGGTTACCGCGTTCAGCGTTCTTGGTGTCACTGCGGGGGTGGCCACACTGGTCATCGCGCTGGCGATGAACACCGGATTCCGCGAAACTCTGCAGGATCGCTTGCTTGGAGTGACCGCGCACATCTCGCTGACCCGGCCCGGCTCGGGCGGCATCCACGATTACGAAGCGCTGGCTACCAAGCTCTCCAAGGTTCCTGGAGTTCGAAGCGTTACTCCCGCGGTCTATCAAACAGTTTTAATGACCTTCGGTGGCGAATCGCGCGGTGTCGTCGGCAAAGGCATCGATCCAGCGCGGGAAGAAGCTGCGGACGAAGCATTGCGCAAACTCTCGGCGGGCAAGCTCGATTTTCAGCAGGACGCCGATGGAATTGACGCATTGCTGGTCGGCAAGCAGCTTGCTGATGAATGGAAAGTGGTACCCGGCGACTACCTGACCTTGACCAGCCCGCAAGGGCGACTCACACCGTTTGGACTGCTGCCGCGCACCCGGCGATTCCGCGTTGCCGGAATTTTCGATTCCGGTTTCTACGACTACGACGCGAATTGGTGTTTCCTGAAAATGGATGCCGCGCAATCGCTGGCCGGAGCGTCCGATGTTGTAAACGTGCTGGAGTTTCGTTTGCAAAATCCAGAAAACGCGGTGGGTGTCGCGCGCGAAATTGAACAACAGGCCGGAACCGGCTATGCGGCGGCGACCTGGATGGAAGCGCAACGCGCGCTCTTCCGGGCGCTCAGGCTGGAGCGACTGGTCACTGCGATTTTTATCGGGCTGATTACGCTGGTTGCGGGGTTGAATATTCTGGTGGTGCTAACGATGACCGTCACTGACCGCGCAAAAGATATAGCGGTGTTGCGATCGATGGGCACGATGTCGCGGCAGCTGCGAAACATATTTCTGTGGCAGGGCCTGGCCATTGGTGCGGCAGGAACGGTCATGGGACTAGTGTTTGGGTATTCTTTGGCCTTAATCGCCGGACGATATCAACTAATCCCGCTGGACCCGCAGGTCTACGCCGTGGCCTATGTCCCGTTTCACCCCAGCGCGATGGACGGGGTGTGGATTTCAGTAGTTGCGATGGGAATTTCGCTTCTTGCAACGGTGGTGCCGGCCAGGGCAGCCGCGCGGCTGCTTCCTGTGGAAATCCTTCGTTTTGAATAACTTAGCAAAGAACGGGTCGGGTGAAGTTTGGCCCCAGGCTTGCACTTTAGATTCACCGGAATTGAGACTCCCGGCTGGCTTGGCACCAGCCCAGAAGAGGCCTTGGGAAGCGGCAGCGCAAGTGACTGATTTTGCGTCTGTTGCGGGATTCCTGAATTGGTTCGCGGTCAAACTGACCTCTACGCCCGCTTTTCGGGACGACAATAGGAAACAAGTGGCGACGCAGGTGTCACGGCAAAGGGACACCACGTTTGTAAAGGTTTTCAGCATCTAAACTAGGGGACGATGAGTAAGCGGGCGGTGAGCCGCAAAAAGGATTTTTTTCAGAGCGCACAATGATCGGCGGGACTTCCAATTCGAACGCAGGCGGTGGACAGCAGAAGCTGATCGCTGATGACTATAAAAAAGTTGTGCTGGAAGCGCGTGGACTTTCGAAAACTTACGGAATTGGTGAGCGCAGCTTAACCGTTTTTCAACTGGTCAATCTCACCTTGCATGAAGGCGAGATGGTGGCCATCGTTGCACCGTCGGGAGCGGGCAAGAGTACGCTCTTGCATTTGCTGGCAACGCTAGACACGCCAACAAGCGGTGCTATATACTTCGAATCGAAACAAATTGAAATAAATAATGAAGCGGCGCTGTCCAATTTTCGCAATTGCGCCGTGGGATTTTTGTGGCAGAGGCATCAGTTGCTGCCGGATTTTACGGCGGCGGAAAACGTAGCGATGCCGCTGCTGCTGCGGGGCGAGTCTATTTCGAGAGGCCTGGAAAAGGCGCGAAATTGGCTCAAGGAAGTGGGTCTGGCGGAGCGCGCCGGACACCTCGCAGGAGAGCTTTCCGGAGGGGAACAGCAGCGCGTGGCGATTGCCCGGGCCCTCGTCACCAGGCCGCGCGTGTTGCTGGCAGATGAACCTACCGGAGATTTGGACGAGCGGAATGCTTGGGCCGTTTTCGAGTTACTGGAACGGTTGCACCGGGCGCATGGGTTGACGTCGTTGATTGCGACACACAACCTGGCGCTTGCCGCACGATGCGACCGAGTTTTGGGACTGGAACACGGCGTTCTGCAGACTCGCAGGGACTTGACCGGAACTCTGCCGGGAAAGACTTATGCGGGCGGGGACCCACAGGGAGAATCGAGCTAACGTGTTCGAACGCTACACGGAAAAGGCGCGTCGCGTAATCTTTTTTGCGCGGTATGAGGCAAGCCAGTACGGAAGTCCATACATTGAGACCGAGCACCTGTTGCTGGGCTTGATGCGTGAAGATAAGGCCCTTGCCAACCGGTTTTTGCGGCAGCAAGGCTCGATCGAATCCATTCGCAAGGAGATCGAGGCGCGAATCACCATTCGCGAACGGATCTCCACTTCAGTGGAAGTCCCACTAAGCGCTGAATGCAAGCGCATTTTGAATATGGCCGCGGAAGAAGCGGAGCGGCTCGGGGTGAAGCACGTCGCCACCGAACACCTGCTGCTTGGAATACTGCGCGAAGAGAAATGTTTTGGCGCGGAAATCCTGATGGAGCGCGGGCTGCGGCTTACCGCTTTGCGCGAAGAACTTGCAAGAACTTCCGGCGAAAAGCCCGCCGCGGCGCGTCCCAAAGAAACCTCGTTGCTTGCGGAGTTCAGCCGGGATCTCACGCTCGCCGCTACCGAAGGCTCGCTCGATCCGCTGGTCGGGCGCGAACCCGAAGTTGATCGGGTTATCCAGATTTTGTGCCGGCGCACCAAGAACAATCCGGTGCTGATCGGCGAACCTGGCGTTGGCAAGACCGCCATCGTTGAAGGGCTCGCGCAGCGCATTTCCGATGGCGATGTTCCGCCATTCCTCGCCGACAAGCGCATTCTTTCTCTGGACCTTTCGCTGATCGTCGCCGGAACCAAATATCGCGGACAATTTGAAGAGCGGCTCAAGACCATCATGAAGGAACTGATGGAGAGCCAGAACTCCATCATCTTTATTGATGAGCTGCACACGCTGGTGGGCGCAGGGTCGGCCGAAGGTTCGCTGGACGCCGCCAATATTTTGAAGCCAGCGCTATCGCGCGGCGAGATTCAGTGCATCGGCGCTACCACGCCGGGCGAATATCGCAAGTCGGTCGAAAAAGATCGTTCGCTCGAACGGCGGTTCCAGGCGGTGAAAGTTCCCGCGCCGAATGAAGACGAAGCGGTGCTGGTGCTCAACGGCGTGCGCGAGCGGTATGAAAAGTTTCACGCGGTTAGCTACACCGAAGAAGCGCTGCGCTACGCAGTGTATCTTTCGAATCGTTACATTCCGGATCGCTTCCTTCCGGATAAGGCCATTGACCTGGTCGACGAAGCCGGCGCGCGCGTGAAGCTGCGCCAGGCTACGGTGCCGGAAGAAGTGAGCGAAGTGCAGAAGCGCGTGAAGTTCATCACCCATCGCATGGAAAGTGCGATCGCTGCGCACGAATTTGAAAAAGCGCGGTTCTACTCGGAAGAAGAGCGCAAGGAAAAAGAAACGCTGCGCGGTCTGCGGGATCGCTTCAAACTGGACGATGCCACCACCGGCGTGGTCACTCGCGAAGACATCGAGGAAGTCGTGTCGCGCTGGACCGGCGTCGCGGTCACTTCAATTAAAGAAGACGAACAGCAAAAATTGCTGCGCATCGAACCGGAACTCCACAAGCGCGTCATCAGCCAGGACAAAGCAATCACCGCGCTGGCTCGCGCCATTCGCCGCAGTCGCGCCGGCTTGAAGTCGCCTTCGCGTCCCGTCGGCTCCTTTGTGTTTCTTGGTCCGACTGGCGTCGGCAAGACCGAAGTCGCTCGCCGCCTCGCGGAATTCCTGTTTGGCTCGGACAAGTCCCTGGTGCGTTTCGACATGTCCGAATTTATGGAAAAGCATTCGGTCTCCAAGCTGATCGGCGCGCCTCCGGGCTACGTCGGCTATGAAGAAGGTGGCCAGCTCACGGAACGCGTGCGTCGAACGCCATATTCAGTTATCCTCTTGGACGAAATCGAGAAGGCTCATCCAGACGTTTTCAACATCCTGCTTCAAGTCTTCGAAGACGGACAGTTATCGGATGGTTTGGGCAACACGGTGGATTTCCGAAATACAATCATTATCATGACGTCGAATCTCGGCGCGCGTCATTTGCAAAAGCGCACCGGGATGGGCTTCCAGGGCGGCACTGATGAAAACGGCGCCAAGTCCATGGAAGAGATGGTGATGGGCGAAGTGAAGCGGGCGTTCAATCCGGAGTTTCTCAACCGGCTGGACGAAGTGATTATCTTCAACCCGCTTGGTGATGAGGATTTGCTCCGCATCATCGACCTGCTGGTGGGACAGTTGAACGACACGCTGATCCACCGCCAGGTGCAAGTGGTGTTGTCTCCGGAAGCAAGTCAGTGGATTTTGGAGAAGACGTGCGCGGACCGCAGCTATGGGGCGCGGCCGTTGCGCAGGGCGCTTCAGAAGTACGTGGAAGACCCGCTCTCCGAATCGCTGATCCAGGGGGGAATTCAAAGGCCAGCGACGCTGCAAATCTACGTCGCGGGCGAAGCTCTTGCATTCCGCCCGGTGGTTGAGGCAACCCCGGTCATTCACTAGCGAATCTGACACCAACACGCGCGGCTTTCCAACTGCGCACACGGCCGGACCATTTCATTGATGACCGCGAAGCGGTCAACACCGGGTTCGGCGGGAGAAGAACAACTTGGGTTTGGGGGCGCGGCCTTGAGTACTGCAAAGGCCGCTTACAGTAAACTCTGTTCTGCGTTTGGGATTTTTCCGGTTCTTGGCATGGTAGCCGCCGCGATGTTGTGTTGCTTCGCGGGCTCCCGGCCTCTTGCCGCGCAAGAACCTTCCCGTTCGACTGCATCCGCGTCTGCGAACGGCTACCTTATCTCGTCCGCGATCGATTTGCTCACCGGTGAGACCGTCACCAAGGAAAATCGTGCCGCTGTTTCCCCTAGGGCACAAGAACCGCAACCGCAAAACTTCATCATCGATCGCATTGAATTCAACGGCAATCGCCGCGTCCGCAACGACACCTTGAAAGCGCGCATTTTCAGCCGTGATAATGATGCTTACAACGAAGAAACGCTTCGCCGCGATTTTCAGGCACTCTGGAATACCCAGTTCTTCGAGGACGTGAAATTGCGCGTGGAGGACTCTTCGAAGGGTCCGAACTACAAAATCATCGTATTTGAAGTTAAGGAGCGGCCGGTCATTCGCCGCATCCGCTACGACAACATTCATTCCATTTCCGAATCGGACATTCTCGATCGCTTCAAGGAGCGCAAGGTCGGTCTCACCGTCGAGAGCCAGTTCGATCCCACCCGGATCAAAAAAGCGGAAGTGGTGATCAAGGAGCTGCTGGGCGAACACGGCCGGCAATTCGCTAAGGTCACTCCGCAATACGAGCGTATCGCTTCCAGCAATGCGGTCATTCTGATTTTCAAGGTGGAAGAAGGGCCGAAGGTCAAGGTCGGCAAAATCAAATTCACAGGTAACCATGCATTCAGCGATCGCAAGCTGATTCGCGCCATGAAGCACGATCGGCCTTACTCTATCCCGCTTTACTTCATGGAGATCAACGTTCTTTCCAAGACCTACGACCGCGACAAATTGAACGAAGATCTCGAAGTCGGCGTGCGCGGTCTGTACCAGGACAACGGCTATTTCCGCGTGCTGGTGAAAGAGCCGATCCTCGAAAATCTCGATACCAAGAGCAACAAGCTGGGTGTGCCGGTGCCGCTTGTGCCGAAGTCCAACGGCAAAGCCGTCAACATCACCATTCCCATTGAAGAAGGCAACCGCTATCACATGGGCACGCTGAAGATTGTCAGCGCTGACCCGGACAAAGCGCTGTCATTGAAGGTCGATGCTTTGAAAGGCGCGTTCCCGATCAAGCAGGGCGACATCCTGAACGTTTCCAAGCTTCGCAAATCGTTGAAGGATTACACCAGCATCTACGGCGAATACGGCTTCATCGATTTCACCGCGGAGCCAGACTTCGATATTGACGACGCCACCAAAGTCATTAGCCTGACCCTAAAATTCGACGAGCAAAAACAGTATTACGTGCGCCGCATCGACTTCAGCGGCAATACCACCACCCGCGACAAAGTTATTCGGCGCGAACTGCTGCTCGATGAAGGCCAGCTCTTCAACAAGCGCGCCTGGGAAGTCAGCATCCTCCGGCTTAACCAACTCGACTACTTCGATCGCATTGAAGAAGACAAGGCCGTCGAAATCAAGCGCAACACCAAGGAGGGCACTGTGGACCTGAACCTCAAGGTCCATGAAAAAGGAAAGCAGTCCATCGGACTGAACGGCGGTGTCAGCGGCCTGGCCGGCGGCTTTATTGGCCTCACCTACCAGACCAACAACTTCCTGGGCCTCGGCGAAACGCTTACGCTTTCCGCGCAGTTCGGCAGCTTGCAGCGAACACTTCAGTTTGGCTTCACCGAGCCCTATCTATTCGACCGCCCGATTTCCACCGGCTTTACGGTTTTCTCCAGCCGCTACAGTTTTGACCAGGCCAAGCAGGAAGCTTTGCTCCTTGGCCAGTCGGTGAGCATCAATCCGCAATTTATTCAGAATTACAACCAGAGCAGTACCGGTTTCACATCGTTTGCAAGCTATCCCGTAAAACGTTACTCATTCTTGCGCGTGGGCCTCACCTACGGCCTGACTCGTACCAACATCACCGCCTTCAACGCCGCATCGCAATTGCTTTTCCAGTCCATTCAGTACCGCAGCTTTGCCGGGCCCAGCGCGCTGAACGGCATCGTCTCCAGCACCGTAACTCCCACCGTCAGCTACAACAGCATCAACAATCCGCAGGAGCCGACTACCGGCAAGAGCTTCTTCTACTCGCTGGCATTTACCGGCGGCCCGATCGGCGGCAACGTCAATACCATCACCAACGTTCTGGAAGTAAAGCGCTTCAAGCCCATCAACAAACGCCGCAACGTTCTCGGCGTGCATGCGCAATTTGCTTACATCACCGGATACGGCGGCAAGGAAATTCCTCCGTTCAACCGCTTTTATATGGGCGGAGAAAATGACATTCGCGGCTACGACATTCGTTCTATTTCGCCGGTGACCTTTATTCCCACCGCGTCTGCGCAGCCCATTTATTACAGCGACCCAGGCGCCGGCGGCGCATTACGTGTTCTTTCGATCCCGGTTCTCACCTACACGGCGACGCTGCCCGGTGGCGACATTCAAGGCTTCGGCAACGTGGAGTACCGCATTCCGATTGTTGGTCCGGTGCAGGCGGTGCTGTTCTTTGACGGCGGCACCAACGGCATTCTGAACCGCAACGGCTTGCAGCTGGATCCTTCCGCCGTATCCACGCAGATGGGGTGTACCCAGGTTCCGCCCAGCCTGGTCTGCGAATTTCCGAGCGCCAAGGTCAGTACCGGCCTGCCGATTCAGTCGGGTACCAATTTCCGCGTCCGCGGTTCGACCGGTATCGAATTTGTGGTCCGTCTGCCCATCGTGCAAGCGCCGTTCCGCATCTACTACGCATATAACGTTCACCGCCTGCACCAGGGAATTGTCGCGCAACCACCGTTCATCGAGCCCAGCGAAATTGCGTATTTGAAGGGCGCTCTGGATCCCATCGATCCCAACATTTTCAAGTACCAGATTACGCCGCAGATTAATTTGATCCAGAACAACCCCGGACGCTTGAACTATTTTGAGCCGAAGACCACGTTCCGTTTTACGGTGAGCCGGACGTTCTGACGGGTTTGCGTTTTTCTTGGGATTCCGTTGTGCCGGTCAGCTGGCCGGCGAAATGTTAGGAAATTTGGGGGTTCTCGTGGTGATGAAGTCACGCAATCTTAATGCAATACTCTTGCTGAGCCTTTGCGCTCTGCTCCTTTTCGCGGTCACCGGTTGTGGTGGCGGCAGCGGCACCAACGTGGTGACTGTGGTGGTTAGCCCAGCAGCCAATAGCGTGATTGTCTCGCAGTCAATCACCTTGACGGCCACGGTCACCGGATCGACCGACGTCGATGTCACCTGGACCTGCACCTATACCACCAACAGCATCGACTCCTCCGGAAGTTCACACACCAGTACCGCCCAGACGTGCAACAGTTCCACCGGCAACATTCCAGCCAATTCCACCAATACTTCGGTGACTTTTACCTCGCCGAACCAGGTTCCTGACCTCACCAAGCTCACCGGTAGCAATTGCACCTCAAGCTCCCAGAATTGCGCGCTGACCATCACCATTACCGCGACCTCCGTCGCCAACAGCAAGAAGACCGGCACCGCAACGATATTTCTGGATTCCGGTATTTCGGTGACTTTGAATACCGGGACAGCGACGGTACCAACCAGCGGAACTTCCGGTCAGTCGCAGTTCCAGTTCTCGGCGAACCTGACCAATGACCTCCAAGGTCTTGGCGTTACCTGGCTGGTCACACAGGGTACTCCCACTGCGGCCTTGCCTTATCCTTCGCAGCCGACCTGCAGCACGTTGACCCCACCCTGCGGCTCAATCACCTCCACCGGTCTGTACACCGCTACCTTTTCTGCGCCCACCGCAGTTCCTACCACCCCGACGCTCACCGTCGTAGCAACGTCCAAGGCCGATAGCACACGCTTTTCAATCGCCACA
Source organism: uncultured Acidobacteriota bacterium (assembly GCA_963814635.1). GTDB lineage: Bacteria > Acidobacteriota > Terriglobia > Acidiferrales > UBA7541 > Acidiferrum. The sequence continues at coordinate 373,155 of CAWFDP010000001.1, forward strand.
GTGACCATCATTCAGGGCGGACCGATTACGTTCAACGGCATCTCCCCGACCATCGTTCCTCAGGGCGGCACTTCTTACGACATTTTTATGGATGCCCCGTTTATTTCCTCGTCCTCAACCGTCAACTTGAGCTGTATTAACAGCTCTGGACCGCCGGCGCACGTCACGACCATTGATTCTTCTTCCGGACAATTGAAAGTGCTTTTCCCGATTCCTACTTCCACCGTGACCAGTCCCGCCTCCACTGGAGCGCGGCTGCGCTTAACCGCGCAAAATCTCGGCGACGCTGCGACCTGTACCGTCTTGGTTTCCGACTCTTCGCAGCCGATTACCCAGGGCGCCGGTCCTTTTGTTTTCAATGTGATTCCGGTGCGTCCGACTACCGTCGCTTCCGTTCCGGATAGCTTGTTACAGGGGTCCTCGAACGATGTGAACCTTGCGATCAACGGCGGCTACTTTGGCCCGGCCGGGAGCCTGGCGAAAGCAACGTTTAACGGAAATTCCCTGCTTCCGGATCCTTTAAATTCTGCCTCCCGGCAGCTAAATATTCCGTTGTCCTCGGGTGGATTCAACTCCCTGTCTCCCGGCTTGTATCCGCTCTCCGTTGCGCGCACCACTTTGCCGAATCCGACCCCCAGCAATCCGTCGGTCACGAATATTGCTCTCTTCCCCGACTATTCCGCGACTCCGCCTAAGGTGGTCGGCGGCGCGACTCCCGCCGGAACAGACCCCAGCGCCGTCGATATTGACACCAGGATCGGCACGCTTGCTGTGGCGGAAACCGGTTCGAACCAGGTGCAATTTTTCAGCATCGGCAGCGGGTCGCTGACTCTGGTGCCCGGTGCCATCGGCACGGTCCAGGTGAACGCTCCTTCTGGACTCTCTATCAATCAATCGAATCACACCGTTGCGGTGGTCAGCTTTCAGGATCAATCGGTCAAAGTTTTTCAGGTTCCCGACGCGACTGGCAACATCGTTCCTAATTCTGGCGCTCCCGGTGTCGCCTATCCGTTCACGATCTCGCTAGCCGGATTGATCCCGCCCATCCCGGACCCCAACGACAATACCAAGGTGCTGCCGCCGCCGATTCCCTATTCGATCGGCCTCGACTCTGATACCAATAATGCGCTGGTTGCATTTTCGTCCAGTTCGAACCCGACCGCCGCCAAGGTCGGTTTCCTGCTCGATCTGAACAAGGATTCGCAGACTTGTCTTGCCGCCGCGGCGCAGACCACTGCACCCTGCGTGTTCGCGCAAGTGACGCTGAATACCGGAACCTATCCGCAGATCGCCATGGTTCCACATTCGCACTTGGCGTTAGTCACGCCGGGCGGCATTGGCGCCCTGAACGGAATTGACGTTACGAAACCGTCGTCCCAATTAGAAATCACAAACATTTCAGTCACTTCAGGTCTCGCGACGGTTACCGTGAATATTCCCAGCGGTCAAACCCTGGGCTTGAATCCCGGAAATCCGGGCACCGTGCTTATTGAAAATGTTCCGCCTGGAGCCGGCGGCACGAATTTCAACGGCGCATTCACGGTGCAAAGCATTCTCAATACGAATAGCTTCTCCTATGCTCTCAACTCGAAGTCAAATGACTCGGCTTCTTGTGATCCGGAACCAGCCAAACCCTGCCAGGTTTATTTCAGCAGCCCCAATATCCTGATTGGTGTTTCGCAGACCTCGCAGGGAATCGCGGTCAATCCGATTACCCGTACCGCCGCCATCGCCGACGCCAACGCCACCGGGCAAAACGGTGCGCAGATCGATTTGTTGAACTCACTCGACCAGTCGGTGACCTCCATCATCTTCAATGCGGGTTGCACCGTTTACACCGTTACGATTCCCTGTTCGAATGCGCCGGAGTTTTTGGGCACAAGCTCGGTTGCTTTTCAGCCGTACTCGAATTTGCTGGTTTCCTACAATCCGCAACAAAACCAGGTTTCGATCTCCAACCCGGTGACCCAGCGGCGTTATGCTTTCGCGTGTAATTCATCGGCTGGATGTTTCGCCAATTTCACCAATCCGCAAATTCCCGCCGACCAGACGACCTTACTAAATCAAAGCACCCTGGCGGGGACCGGCACTGCATGTGTCAGCATTCCGGTGGGCATGTCATGCTCTGCCAATCCGCCCGTCATGCTAAATCTTTTTGGCGGACTGGCCGTCGACCCTGCAACTAACCAGGCGTTCGTCGTTCAGTCTGGCAGTGGGACTATCCAAATCGTCAACCTCGGTTCCCTCAAGGCGGCCGAAATTACCGAACTCCAGGTACCTCTCCCCAGTGTTCCCACGCCCCCGCTCATTGGCGGTATTCCCGGAGCGCTGATGCCCCAGGGCACGCTAGCTTGCGTCAATACCGCGAATCCGTCGGCCTGTGACCTTAAGGCAGTCCAGATTTTCGGCGCTGGATTCGACTCTTCGACTCAAGTCCGGCTGGACGGCACGGCCATTCCTTCCGGCAACGTGCAATTCGTCAACAGCCGCAATCTTACTGTTACCATTCCCGCGGCGTTCCTGTCCGGTCCGCACCGCTACGCAGTCGACGCGATCAATGGCAGTGGTGTCAAGTCCAATGCCACCGATTTCTTTGTCATTTTGTCGGTGGACATGACGGCCGCATGCTCCGGCGGCAATCCTCAGCCAAATTCCGTGGCTATCGCGGATCAATTGCCGGGACAGAATTTTGCGCCCATCGCGGTCGTCAGCAACAGCGGCTGCAATAACATTTCAAGAATTGACATCGCCCCGCAGCTTCCGGTTTACGACCCGGTGACGAAGCTCCTCACAGGGTTCGCTTCGAATCCCAAATTCGGCACGATTCTTGGCAGTATCCCTACCGGCACCAGTCCCGCTGGAGTCGCGGTCAGTCCGCGTTACGGTCTGGCGGTTGTCGCCAACACCAGTGATGGCACTGCGTCGGTTCTGAATCTGCTTACCGGAACTCAGCAGGTTCCAGCCGTCGCTATCGGCACCACTCCCACCGGCGTGGCCATCGACGACGGCACCGGAACTGCGCTCATTACCAACACCGGCAACAACACCGTGTCGGAACTAAACCTGTCCTTACTCTTCCCGTCGCCACCGGGACAAACTCCGGCAACAACCGCCGCCACCACACTTTCTCCATCCACCATTGCTGTCGATACTTCGCCCATCGCCGTCGCTATTGACCCGGATCGCGGCACCAATAACCGTGGATTAGCGGTAGTCACCGCCGTGCAATTGGTCAGTGGCTCAGCTCCCATCGGGGTGCTCGACTCCGTAGATCTCGGAGGCGTTACGCCTATAAAGAGCACCACCGCTCAAGTGGGATCGGTCACCGCAACCCCGACCGGCGTTGCTTTTAATCCAACCGTGTCGCCGACTCTGTTCTACGCGACCTCCAGCGGCGGCAACGTTGTTTCCACTTTCGATCCGGACACCGGTGCCACCACTTCCGTCCGTGTCGGTATTAACCCGACTTCGCTGGCCATCAACCCGCAGACCGGCGCCATCGTGACTGTCAATTCAGCGAGCCATACCATCTCGATCATCGACACTCTTTCGAATCCGTTTAAGACCCGGAGCAGCTTTGGCCTCGAGGGTTCGCCGCAATTTGGTGTCGCCATCGACCAGTTCACGAACCTGGCGGTCATCGCCGACCAGGCCAACAATCGTGTGTTGATTTTCCCGGTGCCGAACTGATTTTCGGCGCCGCCCGCTCAAGGGCGAAGTCGGGAACGGGGAGCGGTACAACGCCAACAGGCGAGCTGCGCATCGCAATAAGCACAGCCTCCTGGCATCGATTTAACTTGCGCTTTGCCGTTGCCTGGGGAGCTTTGCCTCGGCTATACTTTTCGGTTTGTACGGGCCCCGCTATTTCCCGCAGGAACGCGGCGGACCAGCTCTGTAGGAAAAATTTCTGCCAATTCCGGTTGGCGTAAACGGAAGCGCCTGGCGCTTCTTGAGAATATTGGCCGCCTAGCGGTCAGCTCTAAAAGGAGATAATTGTGAACAAGATGTTCGTTTCGGCCGCGCTAGCAGCGGCTAGCCTTATCGGTGCGGCAACTCTCAGCGCGCAATCGGCGGCGTCACCTGGGTCCGCGGTTGCCGGCAAAGTCGGCGTATTGAATGTCCGTCAGGCCATCATCGCCACCTCTGAAGGCAAGCAGGCTTCCGCCGAGCTGCAAGGCCAGTTTGCGTCTCGTCAGACCGAACTGGAAAATATGAACAAGCAGATCAACGATATTCGCCAGCGGCTGCAGGCCGGCGAAGGCAAATTGAGCCCGGAAGAAGCAGCTCGTTTGGAACGTCAGGGCACCGCTCTGCAAAAGCAGATTCAACGTAAGCAGGAAGACTATCAGGAAGACGTGAACGCATCGCAGCAGGACGTGATTGAGCGCATCGGCCGCAAGATGATGGACGTTCTCGACCGCTATTCCCGGGAAAACGGCTATATCGCCGTGTTTGATTCCTCGGCGCAGGGCGCTCCCATCTACGTTTCGAACGGCATTGACGTTACCGCCGACATCGTTAAGCTCTACGATCAGGCTTATCCGGCGAAGGCGGCCACAGCGCCTGCAAAGCCCGCCGCAGCCAAGCCCGCTGCGACTTCACCCGCGCCTAAGCCCTGATCTTTCAGGTTTTGGTTTCTTCGCGTCAAGGCCGCATTCAGCGGCCTTGACGCGGTTTTCTTTGCCCCGCCACTCGCACCCCAGTCCGTCGGGGTGTCTTGCTTTTGTATTGGCTGGGGCATATACTCTCCTTTCGCTCTGTAACGGGTCGCACGACGGGGTGGGCGCAAGCCCACTTTTTTGTTGGGCCGATCGGCGAAGTCAGTGGGCGTCTGACCGGCTTAGGTCGGGGAGTCTCTGCTTGCAGTTGGAAAAAATTCGCGAAGCCGCCGAGAGAGTTGCTCGCTCGGAAGGACTGGAAGTTGTTGATGTCGAGTGGAAAATCGGCAAACAACGCTTCCTGAGGGTGTATATCGATCGCCTTCCGGCTCCCGCGGGGGAATCGGAATCAAACGGCGACGGTGCACCCAGCCCCTATCCGAAAATTTCTCACGCGGATTGCGAGCGGGTCAGCAAGCAGTTGAGCGTCATCCTCGATGTCGAGGAACTGATACCGGGTCCGGGCTACGTACTGGAAGTCAGTTCGCCTGGCATGGATCGCGCTCTGAAGAAGCTCGCGGACTATGTTCGTTTCACCGGACGCTCGGCGCAACTCTGGACCGACGAGCCGGTGGAAGAGATGAAGTTTTTTGAGGGCCGTCTCGCGGGCGTTACCGAAAATAACGTCCGGCTGGAGTTGAAAGGCAAGACTCCGCGTACGGTGGAAGTGCCTCTGGCCCTCATTCGCAAGGCGCACCTCGTCGTCGAGTTTTAGTCCACACTCTTCGAGGCTGGCTGTGGCGGCGCTGGTTGTTCCGGCGCGCTTGCGCGGGAGTTACGGCAATTTTGTTTCGTGTTGCTGGGCTTTAGCCCGGCCGCGCACTTAGGAGAATTTCGCAGTTCGGGAACGCGTTATGGCGAATCTGCTCTATCAACAGATCGAAATGCTCAGCCGCGAAAAGCACATCGAGCCGGAGATCGTGGTGTCTGCGATCGAAGATGCGATGGTGGTCGCGGCCCGTAAGTATTACAAGACCGAAGAAGATCTTCGCGGCAAGTTCAACTCTGAAACCGGCCAGGTGGACGTTTTCTCCGTGCTCACCGTGGTCGAAGAAGTCGCGGATCCGACGCGCGAAATCAGTATTAGCGATGCTCGCAAGAAAAATCCTGCGGCCGAAGTCGGCACCGAGATCCTGACCAATAAGCCGACCGACGTCCTCGGCCGCATCGCCGCGCAGACCGCCAAGCAGGTCATCCTGCAAAAAGTGCGCGAAGCCGAGCGCGACACCATTTTCAACGAGTATCACAACCGCGTAGGCGAACTGGTCACGGTAATCGTCAAGCGCGCCGAAGGCCCCGACCTCATCGTGGACATGGGCCGCACCGAAGCGCGTCTGCCCAAGCGCGAGCAATCGAAACTCGAAACCTACAATATCGGCGAACGCCTGCGCGTGGTCATCCGCATGGTCGACCGCGCGGCCAAAGGTCCGCAGGTTATCGTCTCTCGCGCCGATGCAGCTTTGGTTCAGCGCCTCTTCGAAATGGAAGTCCCGGAAATTTACGACGGCACGGTGCAAATCCGCGCTGCTGCTCGCGAACCCGGCGAGCGCACCAAGGTCGCAGTCTTCAGCCGCGACAAGGACGTCGATCCGGTCGGCGCTTGCGTCGGCATGAAGGGTATGCGTGTCCAGTCCATCATCCGCGAACTGCGCGGTGAGAAAATCGACATCATTCCCTACAGCGAAGAGACCGTAGCATTCGCGCAAAAAGCGCTCAGCCCGGCCAAAGTCACCCGCGTCCAGATCACCGATCCGGAATCGCACAAGCTCGAAGTTATTGTCGAAGATTCCCAGCTCTCCCTGGCCATCGGCAAAAAAGGACAGAACGTCCGCCTGGCTAGCAAGCTTATCGGCTGGGACATCGACATCAAGAGCGAGGAAGAGAAGCGCCGCGAAATCGAAGAGCAGATGACCGCTCTCACCGCGCCGACTACTCCGCTTACCGCGCTGGCCGGAGTCGGCCCCAAGACCATCGAGAAAATCGAAGCTGCGGGAATCACTTCACTCGAGCAGTTGGCCGGAATGACTCCCGAGCAGCTCATGGAAATTCCCGGCATCGGCGAAAAAATGGTGGACAAAATCTACCAGGCGGTAAATCAGTTCTATGAGGGTGGCGGCGTTGTGGCCGCGGCGGAAGGCATTGCGGAAACAGGTGAAGCGTCTGCCGAAACTGGCGAAGCTGAAGCTGCGACTGAATCCGAAGCAGCGGAGACTGAGCCGCCCGCGACTGAGACGCCGGTTGAAACCGCGGACGCATCCGCTGCGGAAACGCCCACGCCGGAAACGCCCACGCCGGAAACGCCCACGCCGGAAACGGAAGAAGCTTCCGCCGAAGCGGCGCCTGCTGAATCGCCGGCCGAACCAGTAGTCGAAGCCGAGACCGCCGCCGAATCTGAAAAAGTTCCAGAAAAACACGACGAAGAGAATGTGTAGTAACAGGTGACCCGAACGGAAAGCATGACCGACGCCAATCAAGTTCGAATTAACGAGCTGGCCCGCGAGCTCGAAGTCAAAGCAAAGGCCATCATCGACCTTTTGCCCGGCTTCGGCGTCGCGGAGAAAAAAACTCATTCCAGCTCGATCCCGGTGGACGTCGCTGAGAAAGTTCGTAGCACCATTCAGGGACAAGCTGACGCCGACGCCGCCGCGCAATCCGCGGCCGTCGCCGAACGGCAAGCCAAGGACGCGGCCGCTCGCGCCGCTCGTCTAAAGCCTGCCACGCCTCCAGCCGCGCCTGTTGCACCACCCGTCGTTTCCGCAGCCCCCGCTCCGGCTCCAGTCGCCGCAACACCGGCGCCTGCGGTTGTAAAGCCGGTTGCTCCAGCGGCTCCGGTTTCCGCGCCGCACGCTCCGGCGCCAACTGCTGCGCCTCCAGCGGCAGTAGCCCCGGTTGCTCAGCGCCCAAGTTCACCCGCCGCGGCCCCACCTTCGGCCTCTCAAGCGCCTCCGCCTCCCGCAGCTGCGAAGCCCGCTGTTCCCGCAGCCGCCAAGGCTGCTGCTCCCGCTGCGCCGCATGCCCTTGCGCCTTCCCATCCACGGCCAACGCCACCTGCACCTCATGGCCAGCCGTTGCGCCCGGCCCAGCAAAATATTCCCGGCAGTTCAGCAGCTCAGCGTCCGCCTCTCCCCGGCCAACAAAGGCCGGGCCAGCCGGCAGCTGCTCGCCCCGGCAGTCAGCCGCAACGTCCTTTGCCTACTGGCAATCGTGGCCCTCTTCCCACTGGCAACCGCGGGCCTATGCCCAGCGGTAATCGTGGTCCTTTGCCTTCCGGGGATCGTCCCAGTGGACCGCGCCCCGGTCAGCCGATGCGTCCGCAACAAGGCGGTCAGGGCGGTCAAGGTCGTCCGTATTCGCCGCGTCCTACTGGACCTGGTGGTCCCGGTGGCCCGCAAGGCCGTTCTTTTGGTCCACGTCCCGGCGCTCCTCCCAGTGGTACCCGTCCCGGCCCACGTCAACCCGGCCGCCCCGGCATGCTTCCGGCGCCGCCGCTCGACAAAATGCCTTCCAAGGCCGAGCCCGGCAAGCCGCTCTACACGCGCCGCCCAACGCAACGCCAGCGCCCAAGTTCCGACAAGCGTGAGCAAGAAGGTGAGCGTAAGCTTCACCCGACGCGCCAGCGTCCTGGTGCAGGCGATCGCCGCTCCATGGCGGTCATCGCTCCGCCTGAGCCTCGTGCGCCGCGCGATATTCAGATCACCGAAGGCATCACCATTCGCGAACTCGCCGAAAAGCTTGACGTTCGCGCCAAGGAACTTTTGAAAGTTCTTCTCGACAAGGGAATTTTCGCCAGCATCAACCAGGCGCTAGATTCGCCCACCGCCACCCAACTTGCGGAATCTTTCAACGGCGTGGTCTCCGTCGTCTCGTTCGAAGACGAAATGATGTTGGAAGTCGCCAAGGAAGAAACCAAAGAGAATCTTAAGCCTCGTCCGCCGGTCGTCACCGTCATGGGCCACGTCGACCACGGCAAAACCAGCTTGCTCGACGCCATTCGCTCCGAAGACGTTGCTGCAGGCGAAGCAGGCGGCATCACTCAGCACATCGGCGCCTACAAAATTCAAGTCAACGAACGCGCGGTGGTTTTCGTCGACACTCCCGGCCACGAAGCCTTCACTCGGATGCGCGCACGCGGCGCAAAAGTTACCGATATCGTTGTCCTGGTCGTCGCTGCCGACGACGGCGTCATGCCGCAAACCAAGGAAGCCATCGACCACGCCAAGGCCGCCAACGTTCCCATCATCGTGGCCATCAACAAAATTGATAAGCCCGAAGCGCAAGTCGAACGCGTCAAGCGCCAACTAAGTGATCTCGGCCTGATGCCCGCCGAATGGGGCGGCGACACCGAATTCGTTGAAGTCTCTGCCAAGCAGAAAAAAGGCCTCGAGCGTTTGCTCGAAATTATTTTGCTGGTCGCCGATTTGCGCGAACTCAAAGCCAATCCCGACGCACCCGGTGCCGGTACTGTTCTTGAATCCCGCGTGGACAAGGGCCGCGGCCCCGTCGCCACAATTCTTATCCAGAACGGCACACTTAAGCCCAGCGACTTCTTTATCTGCGGCGCGGTTTTCGGCAAGGTTCGCGCCATGTTCGACGATCACGGCCGTCCGATGAAAGAAGCCGGGCCGTCAACACCGGTCGAAGTTCTCGGACTGCAAGGTGTTCCGGAAGCCGGCGATCACTTCCAGGTTACTGATGAAGCCAAGGCTCGCCACATCGTGGACTACCGCCAGGGCAAGCAGCGCGACGCGCAACTCCGCGCCAGTTCCGGCGGACGCATCACCCTCGATCAATTGCACGAGCAATTGAAGACAGGAGAAGTCAAGGAACTTCCGATCGTCATCAAGGCCGACGTTCAGGGTTCGGTCGAAGTTCTCAGCGAAATGCTGCCGAAACTTTCCACCGATCAGGTCAAGCTCAAGATTCTTGGCTCTGGTGTCGGCGCGGTCAGCGAAAACGATGTCCTTCTCGCTTCCGCCTCAGGAGCCATCATTATCGCCTTCGGCGTTCGTCCCGAACGCAAAGCCGCCGACCTCGCCCAGCAGGAGGGTGTGGACATCCGCACCCACAACATCATTTACGAAGTTTCCGACGAAATTAAGAAAGCCATGGAAGGCTTGCTTGAACCGGTCTTCCAGGAGAGTTATCTCGGCCGCGCCGAAGTTCGCAATACTTTCCGCGTCAAGGGCGCTGGGACCATCGCCGGCTGCTACGTTGTGGATGGCATTCTCAAGCGCGACGCTCAAATTCGCGTGGTTCGCGATGGCGCTGTCATCTACAGCTCCAAGCTCAGTTCGCTCAAGCGCTTCAAGGACGACGCCAGCGAAGTACGCACCGGCTTTGAATGCGGCGTAGGCATCGCCAATTTCAACGACGTCAAGATCGGCGACGTGCTCGAAGCCTTTAACGTCCAGAAACTCTCTGGCGCCGAAGCCGCCGCTCAAGCTGGTTCCTCCGCCCGCAAATAATCAAGCGGAAAGCGGCAGCCCTGCTGTCGCTTTCTCCGAGCATTTGTAGCGGCCGCCTACTGAGCCGGGCGGTTTCTTCTTCGGTAGCGTAGCCATTCTTGGCTGCACGCCCCTGCCAACTTCAAGCGGCACGCTGCGTTTGCGCTATTCTTGAACCGCTATGCCCGTCGGTCTCCTACTCCTTGAACTGCAGCTCCCCGACGCCCACTCCCTCAAGGACAAGCGCCAAATACTCCGCAGCCTAAAAGCCCGTCTCCGCCGAAAATTCAACATCGCCATTGCGGAACTCGACTTTCACGACGTCTGGCAATCCAGCACCATCGGCATCGTCACTCTCTCCAACGCCGAACAGCACGTCGAAGAATCCCTACAGAGCGTTTTGCGCGAAGCCCAGCGCATCCTCGGCCCCATCCTCGTCGACCACTCCGTAGACTTTCTCTAACCGCGGGTGTATCGCTTATACTTCTATATTCTCGTGTTTTTGTATGCGCTCTGGCGCCGCACTTGTGCTACTCGCGGCAATGCTGTACAAAAGATTTTCATATTTTGCACGGACCGAACATGACCACCGTCAATCACCGTCGCGAACGCATCGGCGAGGAAATCGCCCACGAAATCAACGCCATGCTGGCCGGCGAACTCAAAGACCCGCGCCTGGAAATTTCCGTCGTCGTCAACGAAGTCCGCCTCGCGCCCGACGGTCGCAACGCCCGCGTCTACGTCGGCGCACGTGGCACTGAAGCCGAACAAAAAGGCGCCATCAAGGCACTCGAACACGCCGCCAACTATATCCGGCACGAAATTCTCGAGCGCCTGCAGCTTCGCCGTGTCCCCGATCTGCACTTCTCCCTCGACAACTCGCAGGAGTACACCGAGCGCATCGACCAGCTCCTCAAAGAAATGAAAAAGAACTCTCCTCCTACGACATGACTCTCTCGAAAGTTCTCCTGGTAGTTTCAGTCCGTTTTTCTTTCAACTTCAAACTGTCGACTGTCGACTCTCAACCTCCGGCCACCAATTACCACTCACGAGTCACCAGTCACTAACCCTTGCCCCGCAAACCACAACCCGCTCCCTTCGACGGAGCCCTCGTCGTCGACAAGCCGCAAGGCAAAACTTCTCACGACGTCGTTGACGCCGTCCGCCACCTCGCCGGATTCCGCCAGGTCGGCCATCTCGGCACGCTCGATCCTCTGGCCACCGGCGTCCTCGTACTCCTCCTCGGCCGCGCCACTCGCTTTGTCCAGTTTTATTCTGGCCGCCGCAAACGATACACCGCCGGCTTTCGTTTCGGCTTTGCCACCGACACTTACGACTCCGAAGGCCAGCCGCAAGGTCCTGACAATCCTCCGGTCCTCGACAAAGCCATGCTCGAAAAATTCGCCAACGAGCGCGTTGGCCTTTTCTCGCAAATGCCCCCGGCCTTCTCCGCCAAAAAAATTCGCGGCCGCCCGGCCTACGAACTCGCCAGAAAAAATCAGCCGGTCGAACTAAAACCGGTCGATGTCGAAGTCTTTGAATTCCGGCTCCTCGAAATCGACGGCCCCATCGCTCGCTTCGTCATCGAATGTTCCTCCGGCACTTACGTCCGTTCCCTGGCCCACGAAATGGGAGAAAAGCTCGGAGTGGGCGCGCATCTCACCGAAATCTCCCGCACCGCGGTCGGAGAATTTTCTCTGGACCAAGCCCTCAAGCTCGAAGAACTCGCCGAAGCCGCCCGCAACGGCAAATTCGAATCCTGTGTCATCAAACTCGAACATCTCCTTCCCAATTTTCCCAGCGTCACCGTTCTCCCGGTCGTCGAAAAACGCGTCCGCCACGGCTCCAAATTCACCATCATGCTTTCCCAACTCCAGCCCGGCCGCACCGAACCGCCTCCCGGCTCCACTGCTCAGCTCGACGGCGGCGAACCCAAGCCTCCGCGCCTCCGCGTCTTCAACCAGCAACAAAAATTAATCGCCATCGCCGAAGCCGTGGTCCCCCGCACCTACCAGCCCATCGTCGTCTTCGATCCTTTACCCTGAGGTCAGCTCAGTAGACCGAAGGGTCTGTCTCCGAACGTTGTGCCGGACTTTAGTCCGGCTCTTCGCCTTTTCCTTCCTTCGTTCTGCTCCGAACTTCCTCTGCGTTCTCTGCGCCGGCGTCTACTCCGACCCGGTCGGAGCGTTATCTTTTTCTTCGTTTTTCAATTGCGTGGTAGATTGTGACCGCTTAGCCAACCCGCAATCGAGGCTCACTTATGTCCGCAAAAATCCGAATTCGATTCTATCTGTTCCTCCTTGCGCCACTCGTCGTCTCCGCCGCTGTTCGCGCCCAATCTACTCCCAAAGAATCCCTGCTCATCCTCTCCAAACACGACCACACTGTCGCCATCGTCGATCCCACCACCCTAAAGGTCATCGCCAAAGCTCCGGTCGGAGACGATCCGCACGAAGTCATCGCCTCCTCCGACGGCAAAACCGCCTACGTCTCGAACTACGGCTCCGGCGCCTTCAACACTCTCGCCGTCATTGATCTGGTCGGACAAAAGGCACTTCCCTCAATCGATCTCGGCGGCCTTCGCGGCCCCCATGGCCTCGATTTCTCGGCAGGCAAAGTCTGGTTTACCGCCGAAGCCGCCAAAGCCATCGGCAGCTACGACCCCACCAGCAAAAAAATCGATTGGATTTTCGGCACCGGCCAGAACCGTACGCACATGATTTACGTCATGCCCGACGCGCAGCGTATCGTCACCACCAACGTTAGCTCCGCCACCGTCAGCATCATCGAAAAAATTGCGGTCACCGGTCCCGGCGGCCCGCCGCCTGGACCACCTCCCCCCGCGCCACGCACCGACTGGAACCAAACCATCATCTCTGTCGGCCACGGCGACGAAGGCTTCGACATCTCTCCCGACAACAAGGAGATTTGGACCGCCAACTCTCAGGACGGGACCATCTCCATCATCGATTTTGCCCAGAAAAAAGTGACGCAAACTCTCAACGCCAACGTCCGCAGCGCCAATCGCCTTAAATTCACGCCCGACGGCAAGCTGGTTTTTATCTCGATGCTCGGCAGCTCCGACGTTGTAGTCCTCAACGCCGCCACTCGCACTGAAGTCAAACGCATTCCCATCGGCCACGGCGCCGCGGGCATCCAGATGCAGCCGGACGGCTCCCGCGTCTTCGTCGCTTGCACTCCTGACAACTACGTAGTGGTGATCGATCTGAAATCCTTACAAATCACCGCGCACATAGACGCCGGTCCCAATCCCGATGGCCTCGCCTGGGCCATTCAGCACTGATTCTCGTCGCGCGCGTTATCGCAATCTTCTGGCAGTTGTAGCGGTCGCCTTCTGCCTGCCTCGCTCATCGCGGGGAGGCGGGCGCAGTTGAATCTCAACGCGGCGGCCCAGTGCTGCCGCGACTCTTTCTCCGCGCTTGTCGGAGTACTCCGCTTCTCTGCGTTATCATTCTCCCGTGTTCACAACGCTGCAAATCAACCCTCCGGAGGAATCATGCTCATGCCACTTTCAGGAATTCCGCGCCCCAGCACACTTCTCGTTGTGCCTTCTTTGCTTGCACTGCTACTAGCTTCAGTCCTCGGGCCCTTGCACTCCGCCGATCAGAAAACTCTCCGCCACGTTGTCCTCTTCAAATTCAAAGACACAGCCACGCCCGACCAAATCAAGCAGGTCGAAGACGCCTTCCGCGCCCTGCCCTCAAAAATCAATCCGATCAAAGGCTTCGAATGGGGCACCAACGTCAGCCCGGAAAATCTCGCGCAGGGCTACACCCACTGCTTCTTTCTGACCTTCACTTCTGACCAAGACCGCGACGCCTACCTCGTCCATCCCGCCCACAAAGATTTCGGCAAGCTCCTCGGCCCCTACCTCGACAAAGTCACCGTCATCGACTTCTGGTCCCAGCAATAGTCGTTGATCGCTGTGCTCTGCCGCCAGCACGCACTTCCGCTCTTGAGCCGCGACCATCCTGTCAACATTGTTCCTGCTCTTCGCCGCATCAGTTGGTAGCACTGGCGGTTCGTCATTCCGAGCAAAGCGAGGAATCTTTCTTTGTTGCCGGGTGGCCCTTTGGTCCGCCTATTTCGTCGGCCCCGGCGGCGGCCTCCGCTCCATCTCGGTTGGCACCGCGATCGACCGCGCCCCATTTTTCCCCACCGCACGCACCGCGAAAAAATGATTGTCGGTCGATACGCTCTTTAGCACCGTCTCTCCCGCTTTCTCCACAAACTCAAACACCTGCCACCGCGGCTCCGTCGTCTCCCGCCACAAAATCTCGAATCCCGCTCGCTCCGCATCGTCTTCGGCTTCCCACGATACCGTGGCGTCCGGCTTTACTGCTCCTCCCAGCCGCGATTTCGTCGGCGGCGCCGGCGCCATCGCCAGCTCCCGCAGCGCTTCCGCATTATCCATCGCCACATTTCCCATAAACGCAAAGTTCAAATATTTTTCGTAATCCCCGTACTCAATGCCACTCTCCGTCCGCGGCGTCTGGTGTTCGTGGTTGTAATCCTCCAGCGGCTCGGTAAACCGTACAGCCGGCAATCCAGCCCTATAGAAAGGATAGTGATCGCCGCCCCGCCCGTAACGATCTTGGCGGAAGACCATCCGCACATTCGCGCGGCCGTCAATTTCTTCCACCGCCCGGGCCAATTCGCGCGAAGGCGAATCGGCGTCGTCCAGATCACCGTTGCCGGAAAACAGGCGGACCCGGTGTGGACCGCCCGGCGCCATGTCTGCTCCCACAATGTCGTCGTCCAACATTCCGCCCACCGTGTAGCCCTGCTGCTTGATCCATTCCACCATGTGCGTGGAACCCAGCAAGCCTTGTTCTTCGCCGGAGACCGCGGCAAAAAGCAGCGTGCTGCGAAATCCGCCATGCGCCTGCGCGTACTTGCTCAGCAGCCGCGCGCACTCCACGCTTACCGCCACTCCCGAAGCATCATCATCCGCGCCCGGCGCATCCTTGCTGGGGTCCATGATGTCTTTGAAACTGGGCATCGAATCAAAATGCCCGGAAACAATAAAAACGGTCTTGGAAAGTTTTTCGTCCGTTCCCGGCAGAATTCCGTATACGTTTTCCAGCGGCACCGCTTTTCCGCCGGTCCGGTCAGCGGTCATCTCAAACTTGTCCACCACCACTTTCAACTTTCCTCCGGTCGAGTTGCTGATCGCCTCCAACCGCGCCTTGATGTGGTCCCTCCCGCATCCCGGTCCGCGCTTCGCATCATCCCACGACGAAAGCGTCAGCCGCGTCCCGCACCCCACCAGCTCCGAAATCAGCGAGCGCATCCCTTTATCGTCCACCGCCAGCCGCGCAATCCGTCCCACTGGCCGGAACACTATCTTTGCCGGCGGCTTCCCGCTCAACGGCTCAGCCGGATCATGGCCCACGATCCTTTGCCCGCTCGCCGCCTGCCCACCGGCGCCGACAGCCATGGCACCCAACATGGCCATCGCCACACATATCGCCGCCCAGTCCAACGTCCCAATCCGTCTTCCGCCAGCTCTCATCCTCATAGCCGCCCTCCAGCAAATTTGGTGCGCCCGCATTCTAGCCGAAATGTCCTTAGATTATGTAGGGGCCGCCATCCGGTTTTGCTCTTGTAGCGGCCGCATTCTGAGGCGGGCGCCTTTGCAGTGCGGCGGCTTGAAGCCGCTTTTCCGGTCGTAGCTCACAACAAACTTCCGCGGACGCCCCAGTTCGGTTCCGTCATTAAACTCTCGAACGTTTGAACTCTTAAACTTGATTCAGCCCTGCCCGGTCCACTCCGTTTGCAGCCTCGGCGGCTTCATCAACGTCTGCATGACCACGCAATACTGTTCCGTTTTTTCCCGCAATGCCGCAAGTTGTTCCGGCGTCGCTCCCGGCGCCACAACATTAAATTTCAACCGGATGTCCTCAAACCCGACCGGAACGTCTTTCGCGATTCCAAGCGTTCCTCGCAGGTCCATATCTCCCTCGACGACCACTTCGATTCGCTCGGTCGGCACTCCCATTGCCGCTGCCACCATTTGACACGTAATCTGGGCGCAGGCCGCCAGCGCACCAAGCAACAGATCGCCCGAACAGGCACCAGCCCCCGCGCCGCCCACACCTTTGTGAGCCTCCGCGCTATAAACTGCGCGCCCAATATCCACCGAGCACGAAATCGGAACATCTGTTTGTCCGCCTTTCGCTCGTAGCGTAATTCGCGAAGCATTTGGATCATTGCGATACTGTTCTTTCAGCGGCTTTTGCAGCGAACGTAGATCCATGAGAACCTCATTCTTTTACCGACAGCGGCTTCAAGCAGCAAAGGTAGCTTCGGCCAGATCAGATTGAAGCGACTACACTTGCATGCTAGCATCCCTGCAAGACAGGAGATTGATAATGCCCAAGTTCGTTATCGAGCGCGAGATTCCGGGTGCCGGCAGTCTGACCGATGCCCAGTTGCGCGAGGTTTCCCAAAAGTCGGTAAACGTTTTGCGGGGCCTTGGCCCGGAAATTCAATGGCTCCATAGCTACGTCACCGGCGACAAGGTGTATTGCGTCTACCTCGCTCCTGACGAGGCAATTATTCAGGAGCACGCCAAGCGCGTCGGAATTCCGGCCAATCGCGTTTCTGCCGTCCGCCGGCTTATTGACCCATCGACCGCGGAATAAACACCAGACTGCCCGCATCGCACCGCCCAACGAGCTTGCTTACCCTGAGGATTCTGGCTCTTCGTCCACCAGAACTTCGTCGACCGCCTTCTCTAACGGCATCGCTCTTCCCTCGTTCCAGGCAGTAGCACCACCAGTCTTGCTCAATTGCTCTCGCGCTAGCTCCAGGCTGACTTCCAGCCGAGCCTGCTCCACCGGTGTTAGCGGAGCCCCTATACTTTGCCGCAGCGCCTCGGCCGCGCCAGCCAGTCGCAACGACCGCGTCGCATCGAGTTGCGCCGCCGAAGAGCAAGCGAAACACTCCAGTAACCGCGCGATTCCCCGCTTATGTCCCAGCTCCTGGAAAATTTTTATGCTTTCCCGATACAGGGCGTGCGCCTTGCGATAATCTCGCGCTTCTCGCGCCAGACTTCCCAAATCGGCCAGGGTGCCTGCGATTCCCCAGCGGTCCCCAAGTTCCCGAAAGACTGCCAATCCTTGCTCGTACAGGGCCTGCGCCGCTGCGGAATCGCCTTGCTCCCGCGCAACATCACCCTGGTAGTCGATGGACCACGCCACACAGGTTCGGTCTCCGAGTCCTCGAAATATCGCAATACACTCGCCGTAGAGCGCTCGCGCGCGATCGTAATTGCCCTGCAATTTCGCCACGTTCGCCAGGTTACTCAGAGCCCGGGCCACCGCTTTCAGGTCGCCCAAGTCTCTCCACAGCGACAGGCTCTCTTCAAATAGCGCATTGGCTGATGCGATGTTGCCCCGGTCGAGAGTAAGCACTGCCAGAGCGTTCAACGAAACGGCCACGCCCGTGCTGTCGCCCAGCTGCCGTGCGATGTTTTGGCTCTCACGGATCAACGCTTCTCCCGCGGTGTAGTCTCCCTGTTCGCCAGCGAGCACGCCAGCCGCAAAAAGCGTTCGCATTCGCGCCTTGGAGGGGGCGGCCGCTCCTGCCAGATTCAGCAAGCGGTCTAAACTTGCTCGTCCTTCGGCGAGATATTCCCGCAGTTCCCAGAATTTAAATAACGCCGTGCCCAGGCGCAGCCCCCACTCCGCATCGCCGCTCTCGATCAAACCATCCAGAGCCGCCCGGAAATTATTATGTTCGAGCGCAAAGCGTTCCTGCCAGTCCGCGCCACTCTGTTCCGGTGCTTCTTCTTCCGCCAGCACCAGGCAGTAGGCGGCATGGGAGCGTTTGGTGGCGGCCAGCTCTCCGCTGGACGTCAGCTTTTCCAGCGCATAATCGCGAATGGTTTCCAGCATCGTGAATCGCGTCTCTCCGTCCGCAGTCTCTGCGCGCTGCATCAAGCTCTTGTCCACCATGGACGACATGCCATCGAGCAGCTCCAACTGCAGGTCGCCTTTGGTATCGCACACTGCTTCCGAGCCTTCCAGGTCGCAACCGCCGACAAAAATGGACAGTCGCCGGAAAAGCTTTTGCTCGGCCTCGTTCAGCAGGTCGTAGCTCCAATCCATCGCCGCGCGAATGGTTTGCTGGCGCTGCGGCAGATCATGGGCGCCGCCGGTCAGTAGCTGCAAGCGGCTGGCCAGCCGCGTCAACATCGAAGCCGGCGAAAGTACCTTGATCCGCGCCGCCGCCAACTCAATCGCCAGTGGCAATCCGTCCAGGCGGGTGCAGATTTCCGACACGGCTATGGCATTGTCACGGTTAAGATCAAAATCCGGCTTGGCGGCCTTCGCGCGTTGCAAGAACAGCTCGATAGCCGGGTACTGCGATAGCGTTTCGAACGTTCCCGGTGACCTCGAATCCGGCAGCTCTAGCGGCGGTACCGGAAATTCATGCTCTCCATACACGTGCAGCGCTGCCCGGCTGGTAATCAGCAATTTAAGGTTGTCGCCGGCGACCATTAGGTCCGCCACCGTAGCCGCACCCGGCATCAGGTGCTCGAAATTATCAAGCACCAGCAGCATTGGCGCGCGCAACGATTCCTGCATATGTTTTTTCAATATTTCAACTGGCGTCTGGCCCCCTATTTCTCGTATTCCCAGCTTCTGCACGATCGCCGAGGCGATCGTGACTGGATCGCTCAGCGGCGCCAGCGGGACAAAATGGGCGCCTCCAGAGAACTCCTCAGCAAGGCCACTCGCTACTTCCACCGCTAGCCGGGTCTTGCCGATTCCGCCCGGACCCGTGACCGTCACTAAACGCACGCCGGGCCTCATTATCAGTTCTTTAGCTGCCGCTACTTCCTTCTCTCGCCCCACCAATCCGGTTCGCTGCACGGGAAGATTGCTTGCGTGAGAACCCACCTGTGCCTCTGGCCTCTGCAAATAGCGATCCCGTGTGGCTGCCAGTTCCTTTGCAATATCTCCCGTGCCGCTATAACGCTGATCGGGTAGCATTTCGGCCAAAGCCTCGACCGCGGCCGAGACGATTCGCCCTGTTTCTATGTCGTGCTTCAGCCGTTGCAAATCTTCACGGACATCAGCCGCGCGCTGATAACGCTGCTCGCGGTTTTTTTCGATGGCCTTGTTGATGATGGCTTCAAGCTCTGGCGGAATTTCCGGATTGATGCCGCGTACCGGCGTCGGGGTGCGGCTGAAAATTAGCTCGATGATTACGCCGGCCGTCACTCCGGTGAACGCCCTTTGGCCCGTAGCCATTTCGTACAGCAAGAGTCCCATCGAAAATATGTCCGCACGGCTGTCCACACCGTCGCCGCGAATTTGTTCAGGTGACATGTAGGAAGGCGTTCCGCAGATTACGCCAGAAGCCGAAAGTCCGGCATCGGCCGCAGGCCGCGCAAGGTCCATCGTGGTTTCATCTTCCCCGCCGTTGCTGGCCAGCTTGGCCAGCCCAAAATCCAGCACTTTTGCCTGTCCGCGTTTGGTGACCAATATGTTCGCCGGTTTGATGTCGCGATGGATGATGCCCTGGGTGTGCGCCGCGTCCAGCGCATCGGCAATCTGCACGCCTAGATTCAGGATCTCTTCGATCGCTAAAGGCTTTCCGTTAATTCGCTGGCGCAGCGATTCACCTTCGATGAACTCCATCGCCAGAAAAGGCTGGCCATCCTGTTCGCCGACGTCGTACACCGTGCAGATGTTGGCATGATTCAGAGCCGAAGCAGCTAGCGCTTCCCGGCGAAACCGCTCCAGCGCTTGTGCATCGCGCAGTAGATTGTCAGGCAGAAATTTCAGCGCGACGTTCCGCTCCAGCCGTAAATCCTTCGCCTTATACACGATTCCCATTCCGCCGCGTTCCAGTTTTTCCATGATGCGGTAAGGCCAAGTGACCTCTCCAGCCCCGGCGGTCGCAGCTTTCGAATTCGCGTCCGGCTCATCGCCTGGTCTTTGTGCGACACCGCTCACTTCGAGCACTGAAGCTACAAACCGGTACCCCTTACCGGTCACCGTGTTCACAAACCGCGGCTTCTCGGCATCGTCTTCCAGAACTTGCCTTAACTTTCGAATGGCGGCGTTGATGCTGTTGTCGGTGTCCAGGAAAACATCTTTTCCCCACACCCGCTCCACGATCTCATCACGGGTTACCAGCTCTCCCCGCCGCTCCACCAGCAACAGCAGCAATTCCATGGGGATACGCGACAATCGCAACGCTTTGCCGGAGCGGCGCAGCTCATATGCGCCGCGATCCAGTTCAAGATCGTCCGCAAGTTTTAAGATGTTCGGAGCCATATTTGCCACAACCTGTGGGACTGTCCGGCATTATAACCCGCTCCTTCCACGTGATTGCCCGCTTTTCATCGAGATTTAAGACCTTTTTAAGTCCGCGACTATTGTTACGGACCCACCAGTTCGCGCACCATGCGTCATCGCTTGCGGGTCGCCTCCAGAGCCCGCGCGAATCAGTGAACCAGGAAAAAGGAGAACTAAGATGAAAATTACAATGACCAGGTTTGTCTTACTGGCCGGCTTTTTGACGTTCGTTGGCGCTACCAGCGCTTACGCCCAACAGACTCCGCCGGCGCAGGTAGTCGCATTGGACGAGTGCGATCCGGCTACCTTCAACGCTGTGCTCGGGCCCGCCTTCTGCCACAACGTCACTCTCGGAGCGTTCACCACGCTTTCAGACCTATTTGCAAAAGCCGCTGCCGGAACTCCCGATCCGAACTGGGACTTCGAGCCGGATACCGTCAACATCAAAAAGGGAACTCCGATTATCGTGGTTGACCAGGGAGGCGAGCCCCATACCTTCACCGAAGTTGCCCGCTTTGGTGGCGGCTTTATACCTCCACTCAATAGCGGCCAGGACGTCGTTCCCGAATGTTCAAATGGTTTTTCGAATATTGCGGTGGCCAGGACGCGCATCCTGCAGGGCAGCCAACTTCAGGTCACCGGACTTGCCAAAGGCGAGCACTACTTTCAATGCTGCATCCATCCCTGGATGCGCGTGAAAGTGGTGGTCAGCGACTCGACCGCGCCAGAGAAATAAAGGGTGATCCAGTCACTGCGAGACTGAAAGTTTCTCGCTGCAATGGCAATCCAATTTGACGGAGGCGGACCAGCCGGCCTCAACTTATTCGGCAAACTGGTCCGCCTCAGTTTTTCCACTTATTTTTCGGATGACTCGAAAGGTGAATTCCGCGCGCCGCAAAATCCAAGATGGACGAAGGTAGTTGGTTGCGGGTTACCGTTTCTCCGGCTTCGCCAGCGTGATCTGTTCCGCCACGCATTGCCACCGCCCGTCGCGTAAGACCCAGGTATCAATAAATCGCTCATAGCGGTGCACGGTATCGCCGCCGCTGCTTTTCGTCGCAATGTCGTCGAGTCCCGTCGCGATCACCGTGTTGGCTGCCACCGCATGCGCCACCAGTACCTGCATCTTCAAACTCACCACCCGTGGCGCCTCTTCCTTGTATCCCGCCACCATCGATTCCTTATTCCCCAAACTTCCGTCCGAATCCACGATTACAAAATCATCGGAAATCAGTTTGGAAAGCTTCGCCCAATCATTGACCTGCTGAATCGCGAACCACTCTTGCTCCAGTTTGGTCACCGCGCGTTCCGCTTCCGCATAGCCTGCGGCCTTACCGGCTTGGCCGGCCATCGCATCGCCAATCCATCCACCCGCGCACACGAGGATCAACACCAACCCCGATGCCATCCGCCGCAAAATCGCTAATTTCATTTCGCATTCCCCCGGAAACTCTTTCTGCTCTCTGTTCGTTTTTTCTACTTTTCAACCTTAATTGCAAACAGCTATCGCTGGAAGCGCTTTCTCTGCGCAGGCTACGCAAGATTCAAGGCGGGAATGAATGGTTATTTAAGGTTCGGGCGCGGGCGGCGGAGCAGTCAGTGGCGGTCCGCCCGGTGTATTCGCTCCGCCCCGTCCCGCGTACTTTGCGCGAGTCTTCCGGATTTGGTCGCTCATCCGCCGTGGCGTCACCACAATCAGGAATTCGGTGTCCGCCGATGTTGTGCTGCGCTGTCCAAATGCGTATCCCACTCCCGGCAAATTCGCGAATCCCGGAATCCCGTTCAACGATTTCGTCTCTTCCTGGTCCAGCAATCCCGCAATCACCGAGGGTTCGCCTTCGCGCAGCCGCACCGTCTGCGAAATGGTCCGGTTGGTGATAATGGGAATCCCGTTCACGCTATCTCCCGAGAGCGCGCGAATCTCGAATTCCAGTTGCAACGTCACTTCATGGTTTTCGTGTATCGACGGCGTCGCCTTCACTTTCACCCCGAGATCGATATACTCCGATCCCGGATAAGGCGTCTGCACGGAACCCGGGCTGGAACTTCCGCCCGCTGCAAAGGTCGAAGGATCCAGCAGCACGCTGACAAAATTATTTGTTCCGGAGCTGGCAGTGACGATGGCATCCGGCAATCCGCTCGAAGTCAGCACCGCGGAGGAGACCGCGAGCGGTCCTGCGGGCACACTCAATTCGATTCGCGGCAAATATTGCCCCGATCCCAATCCTGCGTAAACGCCCAACGTGCCCGCTCCGTTGTTGGTCACTGCGATGTCGCCGATGCCGTCGTTGGTGAAATCCGCGATCAGCACTCCCGTCGGTGTCGCCGCGGTAGCCAACGGCGATCCCGCGGCCGCCGTAAAAAAGCTGGTGCCGTCGTTCAGCAGCACCGTCACTTCACTCGATGCCTGATTCACAATCGCCAGATCGGAAAAACCATCCGCGTTCAAATCGCCGGTGGCAAACGCCACCGGATCCACTCCGACATCCGCCGGCGATCCGCTCAACTCAGTAAATACTCCGTTAAACGCTGTACCTCCACTGGCTTTAAAAATTCCTACGTTCTCCGTGGCGAAATTCAGTACCGCAATCTCCGGTACTCCCGAATTATCGAAAGTTCCCAATTGCATCGCAATCGGCTGTTGTTCGCTGCCAGTGCTCGCAGCCACCGGCGACAGCGTGAATTGCTTTGTTGCGGTAATTGGGAGCGCACTCGAATCCGTCACCTGCACCGTAAAGTTGAAGGTGCCCGCGGTCATGGTGCCGGAAAGCACTCCGGTCGTCGCACTCAGCGTGATGCTAGGCGGCAACGCACCCGGAGGGACACTCCACGTGTACGGGCTCTTTCCTCCGGCTACCGTCAGTGCCTGGCCATACGCACTAGCTGTAATTCCGTTCGGCAACGCGGGTGTGGTAATCGCCAGTGTAGCCGGAGTCGTATCAACCTCGATGCTCAAGCTCTTGGTGATCGTTACCGCCGGGATCGCGGAGTCGGTGACTGTCACCGAAAACACTGTGGTGCCTCCCGCAGTTGGCGTTCCGCTAATCACTCCGTTGGCCGCATTCAACGTCAAGCCCGCTGGCAGCGCTCCGCTCGAAATGCTCCACGTCAGCGCTCCGGTGCCGCCCGAAGCACGCAGCGTCGTCGCATAAGTCGTGCTCAACATTCCATTCGGCAGCGAAGTCGTCCCGATGTTGAGCGGGCCGGCAAATCTGAACGGCGAGCCAGCAAACTCAGTGAAAGCACCGGTACCGTCGCCTTGAAAAACAGAAATGGAACTGTCGCCCTCGTTGGTCACGGCAAAATCCAGAAATCCGTCTCCGTTAAAATCCGCCACCACTACCGCACTTGGCTGATCTCCGACCACGAACGGCGATCCGGTCGCCTCGGTAAACGTGCCGTCAAAATTCTGGCTGCCCAACAACACACTCACGGTGTTCGATCCCTGGTTCGCGATCACCAGGTCCCCCGGCTGCACCAGGTGCGTCGCGTCGGTCACGCGAAAAATTCCCGCGGCGATCGCCGTAGGCGACTGCTCGTTCGCGCCCAATTTGATTGGCGATCCCGTGGCCGGGGAAAAGTTTCCGTTGTCATTGTTGATCAAAATCGAGATGGAATTATCCGCTTGATTCACTATGGCAAGGTCTTTCTTCAAGTCATTGTTAAAATCTTCCGCCACCAGCGCCACTGGATTGTTTCCCACCGCAAAATTGGTTTGTGCGAATACCGTTGAAGTCACCGCGCCGCCAATGATCGTTCCGCCCAAGCTGGTTGAAAGCAGCGACAGCGTTACCGGGTACCGCTGGCCCAGGAAAAATGTGGCAGGCTTGCCATCTTGCGCGCGCAGCAAAATCTCTCGCCCGGTTTTCACCGTTGATAACCCGTTCGAAAACGTCGCCGATGCGTTCGGCATGGTCAGCAAAAATGTGCTCTTTCCCCCGCCGACTGGAAACACATCTGTCGGGCTCGCGGTGATTCCTTGCGAAGTGAACACCTGCGCCACCAGGGTCAGCAGGTTGTTGATATCGGTCGCCGTCTCCAGTTGCTGAATCACGTTTGAATTCAACGGAATCGCCTGCACACTGGTTGGCGGCGTCACGCCCAGCGTCCGCGCGTAATTCCGGTCCACCTCCAGCATATCGATATCCAGCATCACGTCGCGCCGCGCTTGTTCCAGTTCCTTGATCAGCGCAGCCGCCAGTGCCACTTTGTCGCCGGACTCGCGAATGGTCAGGCTGTGGTTCTTACCATCGGTCGTGATGTGCGTCGAGTTGGTGATTTCTCTAAGCACCCGCGTGATTTCCGTGACGTCTTCGGTGGCCACGGAGTCATCCAGCCGGAAGGTCTGCTCAACGACTTCGGCATACTCTTTCCGCTTTTCAATGCTTTCTGCTGCCACAAAAATCAACGTTGGATTTACGATCCGGTAAAAGGTTTGCGACTGCACGCCCAATAACTGCATCGCCGTGTAAAAATCCACGCCTTCCAGACGTAGTTTGATGTTTTTCCCCGTCAGGTCCGGATCGAACGCCACCTTGATCCCAAACATTCCCGCCACTTGCTCGTACGCGCTCTTGCTGTCTCCGCGCACATTCACCGGCTTTTTGCCCGGCTGCGGGTTAAGCGTTGGAGGGCCCTTTAGCGCGTAATCTTCCTTGTCTCCACGCGGCAGATATTCCTTGGGCATTTGCTTTATCTGAGCCATTCGCTCCGCCACGATGGTGTTGCCCGGATCGATCAGCAAAGCCTCCCGCATTAGCGCGGTGGCCTTGTCGAGTTCGCCGTCCAGCGCCGCAGCTTCTGCCTCATCCACGATGTTCTGCACCACTTGCGCGCGCACCCCCGCCGCCCTTCGCGCGATTCCAAGATCCCCCGGCGCCGCCCTCACTGCTCGCGTGTAATCCTCCAGCGCTTCCTGCAGCTTGCCGGCGGCGACCGCTTTGTCGCCGCGCTCGGCAGCCTTCTCCGCTGCTTTCAGATCGTCCTTCGGCGTGCCGCTCTGAGCCTGGGCCCAGGCGAAGGTTCCGGCGAGAAAGAGCACCGCAACCAGCGCCGCACTCAGTCTGGTGTGGGTGCTTGACGGCTGTTTTGTGAGCGATTCGGCAATTCTCATAAGGCTCGTGTATTCTATCGCGAAGAAATAGGACTAGATTAGTCCGATTGACCTTCCGCGCCTCTAGCGGTAAACTTGGAATTGTAGTTGCAAATCACTTACAACTGGAAGTTCCCTCGGAACTCCAACTGGAACTGCCTTGCTTTCTGCTTTTCTCATCGCTCTCCGTGAAGGCGTCGAAGCCGCTCTGGTCGTTGGCATCATACTCGTTTATCTGGCCCGCACGGGGCGTTCGCATCTTTCTCGGTTCGTCTGGGCTGGCGTGGCACTGGCCGCAGCGCTCAGCTTGGCGGTCGCCATCGCCCTGGAACGCTGGCAAATCAGCGAAGACGGTTTCGAAGGGCTGATGCTGCTGCTGGCCGCGGTGTTCGTCATTACGATGATCATTTGGATGAACCGCGTTGCGCGGCATCTGCGAAAAGACATCGAGCAAAAAATTGAGAATTACGCGGTGCGAGCCGGTTCGGCGGCAGGCTGGGGGATTTTTCTTTTTGTATTTCTGATGGTGGTGCGCGAGGGCGCCGAACTGGCGCTGATTTTGCGCGCGGTGGAACTCTCCAGTGAAGGTATTCAAACTTGGATCGGCACGATTGTTGGTCTGGCTGCGGCAATCGCGGTTGGAGTTTTCTTTTTCAAGGGCACACTGAAAATTCCTTTGCACCGCTTTTTTGGCGCTACCACCACTATTTTGTGGCTGGTTACCGCGCAGCTTGCGCTTACCGGATTGCACGAATTGAGCGAAGCGCAGTGGCTCCCTTCCGGCAAACTCGAAATGGCCATGATCGGGCCAATCGTGCGCAACGAGATTTTTTTCTTCGTATTTATTTTTGGCGCGGCGGTTTTGCTGATTTTGCGCGAATGGCTGACCGCTTCGCATGACAAAATTGCGGCGGCGGTCGAGATGAATGACGCGGAAAAGCGTTTGCTTGCATCGCAGCAGCGCCGCCAGCGCAACTGGATGATTGCTGCGGCCTCCGCGTGCCTCGCGGTGATTCTTGTGCTCACTGCCGATTTTATTTACGTCCGCGCAAATTCGGCGCCGCCGTCGGCGCGCTCGATCGACGCATCTGGGGCAGGGAGCGACGAATTGCGGGTTCCGCTCAGCGAAGTGCAGGACGGCAATCTGCATCTGTTTACGGCACGTCGTTCGAATGTAAATGGCGGCGACCAATCGTTCCGCTTTCTGATTATCAAAAAGCCGCAAGGCTGGGGCGTGGCGCTCGATGCTTGCCGTATTTGCGGAGCGGAAGGCTACCGACAAGATGGGCAGAATGTGGTTTGCCGGCATTGCGGCTCGGCGATTTATGTTCCGACCATCGGC
Organism: uncultured Acidobacteriota bacterium; assembly: GCA_963814635.1. GTDB lineage: Bacteria > Acidobacteriota > Terriglobia > Acidiferrales > UBA7541 > Acidiferrum. Next base: position 400,028 of record CAWFDP010000001.1, read on the forward strand.
GAATCTGGGGGCTGCAATCCGGTTGGCGTTCCGTTCCGAGTGGATGGCGGCGAGATTGTGGTGAATTTGGCCGCGTTAGCGAAGGGATTTGAGGAAGTGCCGAAGTAGCAGGAAGAAAGAAGGATTGCCACAGAGTCACAGAGCACACAGTGGCGGAGAGATGGAAGGGTTGACGGTCGAAAGGCAAAGCGGCGTCAAGCCGCTGCACTCCAAAGGTCGACACGGAAATGTTTTTCAGACTGATCGCCGATAATTTTATGCGGCGGCCGCGGCGCAAGGTGCTGACCGCGGCCGCGCTGTCGCTCGGTATGGCGGTAGCGACTGCTGCGCTCAGCGTTTCGCTGGATGTTGGCGACCGGCTTTCCGAGGAATTCAAATCGCTTGGCGCGAATCTGGTGGTCACTCCCGAGGCCGATTCGTTGCCGCTCGAAATCGGCGGCGTGGATTTCCGTCCGGCCAATTCTGGTGCGTACTTGCCGGAATCCGACCTCCCCAAAATAAAATCGGTTTTCTGGCATAACAACATCACCGCCTTCGCGCCAATTCTGGAGACTGCCGTTACGGTCGTTGAGCGTGCTCCACGTCCGGATATTTCTGAGCTTGTCGAGCATAGGAATTCGTCTCGCGAAAGGGTCGCCAAACTTCAGATTTTGGGGACGTGGGTCCAGCGAAAGGTTCAGCTTTTGGATGGATCGGAATTTACCACCGGCATTGAAAAGACAAACCCGTGGTGGCATATAGAAGGTCGATGGTTTACAGATCGCAGTTCGGAATGCGTGCTTGGTCAGAATTTGGCAAAGCGTCTTGGCATGACCGTCGGGAGCACCTTTGAAGCGTCTGGCGCCGACGAAATTAATTTAGAGCACACGTCGGTTGTCGTGGAAGGGTTCGTCCGTGGTAAAGACAGATGGACCGTGGTGGGGACTGTTGAAACCGGTGGCCCGGAAGATGACGCAGTGATCGTGCCCATCGATATCGCCCAGCAGCTGGCCAACAAGCCCGGGCAATACCGCGAGCTGTATGTGTCCGCGCTGACCAAGCCGGAAGATGATTTTGCCCGGCGCGATCCGAGAACCATGAAGCCAGAGGAACTGGAACGCTGGTCGTGCTCGCCGTACGTTTCTTCGATCGCGTATTCGATCAAGCAGGTTCTGCCCGGTTCCGATGTGCGCGTGATTCGACGAGTGGCCGATGGCGAAGGAAAAATTCTCACGCGGGTGCGGACGCTGTTGTGGCTGGTGACATTCGCTTCGCTGCTGGCGGCTGCGCTGGCTGTCGGCGCATCTTCCGCTGCTTCGGTCATCGAACGCCGCACTGAAATTGGCTTGATGAAAGCGCTGGGCGCTGGTTCCGGCACCGTCGGATTCCTGCTCGCCTCCGAGCAGCTTCTGCTAGCATTCGTGGGAGGCTGTGCAGGCTACGCGCTGGGTTTGTTGCTGGCGCGTTTTCTCGGCACGAAGATTTTTGGCGTGCCGCCTGAACCGTCGTTGCTGGTCCTTGGCGTAATTCTCGTTCTCGCCGCGACCGTAACACTTATGGGCAGCGCTCTGCCGCTGCACCGCGCCGCGCGCCTTGATCCCGCGCCGATCCTGCGAGGCGAATGATGGGCCTGGCACAAACACTTCGCAGAAAAAGAACCGGTCTAAAGACCGGCCACTACCAAGGCACTCAATCCAGTTTTCGTGGTGGCCGACCTTTAGGTCGGTGTTTTTGCTTTTCTCCGGAGTGCCGCCATGGCTGACCCCCGCTCCGTCAATCGCAGTATGTTCTGGCGCGTGCTTCGGCGCTCGCTGTTCGCCAACCGCGGCCGGCTGTTCGTCATTCTGCTTGCCCTCGGAGCGGGCGCCGCCATCACCGCCGCGCTCCTCAACATGCAAGTAGACGCTAAGCAGAGGATCAACAGCAATTTCAGTATATTGGGCCCGAGAGCGTTAATCGCTCCTCGAAACGGCAACACAATCCCTGAGACAACTCTGGATCAATTGACAAATGGTGGCGTTCTGTTCGGGGCTCAGGCCTCGCTTTTTCTGATCGGAAAGGCGTCGGTTCAGGGGCCCGCTCGTGCAGATGCCTCAGTTGTCATCGCCGGAATTCGAGGCTTACAGAACACTGATGCGCCGCACCGAATTGTTGCTCCTTCTAGCGAAACTGAACCATCGAAAGAACGGCAAGTATGCATTGTGGGGCGCCATGTCGCCGACCGTCTCCTAGCCAAAGTTGGCGACGAAATTACGCTGAAGAACGAAACCCGCGAGGAAAACTGTAAGGTTAGTTTCGTAGGGGGCTCTGGTGATGCCGATGATGACCGAATTAGGCCGGCGCTCGGAGTTGCGCAGCGGCTTGCCGGAACGCCCGGACAGGTCAGCGTCATTGAGTTGGTTCTTGACGGCACAACAAAGGAACAAAACGCGCTCGTTGGGCAGTTACAGCAGCAATTTCCGGATCTCGATGTGCATCCGCTCCGGCAATTTTCACAAGCACAGATCAACATTTATAACAAAATCTCCGGCATCCTCTCTGCCACCGTTGCAGTTGTGCTGATTCTGACCGCGCTGTGCGTGATGGCGGCGATGACCAACGTGGCGATGGAGCGGAAGAACGATGTTGGCTTGATGAAAGCGATTGGCGGGTCGGTGCAGCGTGTGTTGCGCCTGTTCCTTGCGGAGGCTGCGCTGCTTGGTCTTGCCGGCGGCCTGATTGGTGCGGCAATCGGCATTGTGATTTCGATTGGGCTGGGTAAAGCGGTGTTTGGCGTGGCCGCGCAGCCGCGACTCATCGTGTATCCTATTTCTGTCGCTCTCACCGTCGTTGTCGCGATACTTGCGGCTTATCCGCTGCGGCGGCTGGTGCATATTCGCCCGGCGGCGGTGTTTCGTGGCGAAGAATGATCGTTGGTTGCTCGGAAGAGAATGTGGATTTTAACCCAGAGGACAAAGAGGGCGCGGAGAAGAAGGCAGATACTGAAATGGCGGAGCGAGTTGGAATCGATAAAGTTTAGATGAGTGAAACGAAAACAAATTCGCCGCAGGTGGTTATTGACGCGCTGGTCAAGCAGTACGGCACGCTGCGCGCGCTGAATGGTGTGTCGTTTGACATCGCATCCGGCGAATGGGTCGCGCTGATGGGCCCGTCCGGCTCCGGCAAAACCACACTCATCAATATTCTTGGTGGACTCGACACGCTCACGTCCGGCAGCGTCGTGGTTGATGGCGTTGCCCTCGCAAAGCTCAATGAAAACGCCATGGTCCGCTACCGCGCGGAAAAAATCGGCTTCGTGTTTCAGCAATTTCATCTGGTGCCGTATCTGAACGCCGTCGAAAACGTAATGCTGGCGCAGTATTTCCATTCGGTTACCGACGAATCGCAAGCCGCCGAAGCGTTGAAGCGCGTCGGCCTCGGCGAGCGCCTCACGCACCTGCCTTCGCAGCTTTCCGGTGGCGAACAGCAACGCGTGGCCATCGCCCGCGCGCTGATCAATCAGCCAAAATTGATTCTGGCCGACGAGCCCACCGGAAATCTCGACGAAGCCAACGAGCAGATTGTGATCGACCTTTTCCGCGATTTGCACAAATCCGGCCATACGATTCTGATGGTCACCCACGATCCGGACATTGCCCGCCAGGCGGATCGCCGCATCGAGCTCGCGCATGGCCATCTTTCGTTTGACACCGCGCAACACGGCCCGAATCATCCGATGGCCTGCCCGCTGGCCAACACCGCGGATTGCTGCACGCCGATTCCCGCCGACGAAGAGATCCGCGTGGATCACCTTCTGGAGCAGATTTGGATTTGCGGCGAGGAAGGGAAGCCCGCGCAGGCCGAACTACTGCGCGTCGAAGGCCCGGCGGGGCAGTTGCCGATCGTCGGCGCCGAGCCTGCAACTCGTTTGCTGGCGCGCATGGCGGACTCGCGGCTGGTCGAATTCAATGGAAACAAAAATGGCAAGGTTGCGAGCGCAAAGGCGGAAGCGGCGAATGGCAGCGAAGTCCACCTGACCGAAGCCGGCTCGCGCCGCGCGCGTGATGTGGTCCGCCGCCACCGCCTCGCCGAGCGGCTTTTCACCGACACTTTCGCCGTCGAAGACGCCGAAGCTCACCAGCAGGCCTGCCGCTTCGAGCACATCATTACGCCCGACCTCGACCAGCGCATCTGCACGTTCCTCGGCCACCCGAAGACCTGCCCGCATGGCAACCCGATTCCACCCGGCGTTTGCTGCGGAACAAATTCGAAGAACTAAACGCTGACGACTGACAACTCTTTCATGCCCATTCCCCTCGATCAGCGCCGCAAGCCCGCCAGCGTGAAAATTCACGTCAGCACCGGCGCGGGTGTGGATATCGCCTGGGCCGACGGCCACTCCAGCCATTTCGATTTCGCCTATCTTCGCGAGAATTGTCCGTGCGCGACGTGCAACGACGAACGCATCAAAAAAGAATCGCTCGCGGAAACTTCACAGGCGTTTGCATCATCTCCGGCGCTGCCGATGTTCAAGCCCAAAGCCCGCGCGCAATCGGCCACGCCGGTCGGGCAATATGCGATTCAACTTTCCTTTTCCGACGGCCACTCCACTGGCATCTACTCCTACGATCATCTGCGGTCGATCTGCCCGTGCGCCGAATGTATCGCGCAGCGAAAATAGTCCGTACGGCGGCTCGCGAGTTCCTGCTGTTTCCATTAATTAATTAAGAATGCCGCCTCGCGGCCTTGTTCCGCGAAACCTTTTGTGGAATTCTCTCTGCAGCTTCTGGTTGAATTACGTACCCCGCGAGGTGGCCCATGGCTTGCGATGCAATGGAACTGAAACACGTACCACTCTTTGCGCTGCTCGATGCCGAAGAAGCCGCGGTTCTGGCTTCGCAGGTCGAAGTGAAGAAATTCATTCCGCTCCAGCGCATCTACAAGACCGGTGACGCCGGAGACCGCGCCTACGTCATGGTCAGCGGAAAAGTGCGTGTATCCACGGTGGATGAAGATCACCAGGAAGTGGTTGTTGACGAACCGAGCCACGGCGAATTTTTCGGTTTCGCCAGCATGCTCGAACAAACTCCGCACCAAACCAACGCCGTCGCCGTCGAGGAAACTACTTGCATCGAAGTGGATCGCAACGACATTGCCGTGCTGCTGCAGCGCAAGCCTATGGCCGGCATGGACATGCTGACCGTGCTCGGAAAGCAATTTCATGCCTCGCAACAGCTGGTGCGGCTACGCGCGATGCGAAATCCCAACGAAGTCATCGAAAAGGATGCCACCTTCGGCGAGCGGATCGCCGATCACGTTGCCGGGTTCGGCGGTTCGTGGACTTTCATTCTTACGTTTCTTGGGGCGTTAGTCGTCTACTCGGCGCTCAGCATCGGCATGGGCAATAAGTCGTGGGACCCGTACCCCTTCATCCTGTTGAATCTCTTTCTTTCGATGCTAGCTGCGATCCAGGCGCCGGTCATTATGATGAGCCAGAACCGCCAGGACACCAAAGACCGGCTGCGCGGCGAACTCGATTATGACGTGAATCGCCGCTCCGAATCGGAAATTCAAGGGCTGGCGCGCAGACTCAACGCGCTTGACGACAAACTTGCCGATATTCACGATCACGTTCATAAGGCGGCGGGGGCAGGCCCGCTCGATGCCAGTACATTATAGATCCGCGTCGCGACGCAATTTTTTCTCCCCGCTGTCGGGCAGGCGCGCTAGGATTTGCTGACCCTGTCCCCCGGAAAGGTTTCACTTATGTCTGTTGAACGCCGCCGCACTTCGCGCATTCCGTTTGAGGCCGCCGCCGAAATTATCGACGGCGCGGATAACACCCGCAGCGCTTCGCAAGTATGCGATCTCAGCTTGTCCGGATGCTTCGTTCAATTGCCCAATCCGTTTCCGGAAGGCACGCCGGTCACCGTGGAAATTTACAAAGACCAGGACTTTATGGAGACCCCGGCCACGGTCGTCTACTACATGCCGAAGCGCGGCATGGGGCTGACCTTCAACGGGATGGAGCCGCAGTTCGCGTCGGTGCTGAAGAGGTGGCTGGCGCGATCGAAAGCCGAAGCGCGCCACGCCTGAAGTTTCCTGCACGTTATGACCCTCGTGCCAGCGGATTATTTCGTCTTGTAGGTGAACGCCAGCTTGGTCTCTTCGTTGACCACCAGCGGCCGGACGAATCGATAGGACGTTCCTGCGCGGGGCACGTCCACAGCGATCGGCAGCACGCCTGCTACGCGCTGCTGCAAATTGAAAACATTGGCAGAGGCGCTCGGTGGTGGTGGCGGAGTCGCCGCTGCTTTATGTTTTTTGTCTTTCGACGAGATCGATGACGATTGTGTGTACAGCATAGGTGCCGACGACTCGACCATGACTGTCTCGGTCGCCGCCCCGACGTTCAGCGCAATGCGGTACGCACTCGGATTTGCTTCGTCATACGAAACGTGTTGGCGGGCGGATTGAAAACCCGCGGCCGACGCGGTGATCTGGTACATGCCTGACGGCAGGCCAAGAATTAGCCATGAACCTTCCTCGGTCGTTTCGGCATTCCATGTGGTGTGGGTGGCGACGTTTTGGATTTCAAGATGCGCATTCGAGATTACTGCTCCGGACGAATCTAAAACGTAGCCGCCAAGCTGACCACGGGAAAGTGCCACGCCCGGAGCGAGAGCAGTAAGGGTCATAAAACTTCGACCGTTCAGCGAAAGATTCGTGACACTCTGGCTAGTTATGGTTCCAGCGCCAGCTCCAGCTTGAAACGAGCCATCTGAGACGCCACTGCCAACTCCATTGCCATAGCCGACTCCTTCGCCCACGCCCGTTCCTTTTAGATCGTATTCGCCCGGCACTAGCGCAGCAGCGATGGCGTCGCCGGAAAAACCTTTCACCTTGAATTGATCGGGAAGAAAAAGTTCCCACTCGAGAACGCCGATCGGTACATCCATCTTCGGCAGTGAAATGTCCGAATCGCCTTTTTTGGCGAACGGCGCGCCCGAATGGAGGAACACGAAAGACACGGTGTACGCTCCCGCCGGCCGGAATCCCGTGCGCAGCAGCGGTACGCGATTTCCGTCGGCGCCCTGCACCGGTTTCACTTTTTCGCCGGAAACCTCCGCAGTCAAAATGCTCGCTCCCTTTGGCAATTCGACTTTCAGAAAAGGCTGTGCCTGATTTTTGATGGTCAGCTTCACTTCGGTCAGTGATTTTCCTTCGGAAGTCACCAGCGTGGTTACCGTCGCGCGTTCGGCAATTGCCGCGAGCACGCTGGAATCCGGAAAGCGCGTCCAATCCAGCGATAGCGCAGGTGATTCGTTGGGCTGGCGGTGATAGCGAAACGCGGTTTGCAGCGAATACCGCGAAAGCGCTCGCAAATACGGATTTACTTCCTTAATGTCCAGGCGCTTCAAGCCACCCGACTCCTTGGCGGTAAGTTCCAGCGTCCCTTGACCTTCCACCAGAATTTCGCCGGTCTCGCGTTGCGCATCCTTGAAAGTAAGAACCGGCGAAGCGGCTTTCGAATCGCTGATCGGCCGTTCGTAGGAGATCAGGAATTGATGCGTGCCCGGCCCGTGACCAACGACTTTAAGATTCAAGACGCCGTTCTGGACTTCACTCGATTCCAGCGTCGGACCGTTGACTGCGGTCACTTCGAAGCCCTCCGGCACTGCAACCGAAAACTGCTCGGCTTCACCCTGAACCACGTTTAGATCCACCAGCGCCGCAATTTGCAAATCGGATTCGGTGACCGACACCAGCGTCTTCACGTCAGAGAGAAACCGGATTTCGCGAGGCACGGCGGGCGCCACGACTTCACGTGTATTCCACCACACACTCGCGTTCTGGCCCGGCACTAGCGTCGCTTCGATTTCGGTATTGCCGCCCACCGAAGCTCGATGGGTGATGATGCCGTGATTCAGCTGAACATTGGTACGTTCTCCGGGAACGCTCAGCGTCAGCCGCACGCTCCCCGCCGATGGAATCGGCAACGTAAACGACGCGCGTCCTGCTTCGATCGCAACCGGCAATCCCGCGTCAAGGCTCACCGCGAATTCGGATTCACCCGGCAAGATCGCAGTGTGCGTGCCGTTCTCCAAGAGCAGCGGCAAAGGCTTCGCGCCGTGCCGCGCATCGAGAATCGTCATCCCGGTCACTAGTGGAACTTTGCAGGCGTTGGTGCCGAGCGTTTCACCATCGAACTGAATTGAACCGAGGACATCGTCGTTGACCACGCGCAGTTTCAGCTCCGCGTGCTTCAAAACGTACGGCACCGGTGGCGCTTCCGACTTCTTGCCCGGGCGGTTGGCCAGCGCCAGCAAACGATTGTATTCATCCAGTGACAGCGTGACGTTGCCCGGAGCCGCGGGCAGCAGCGCATCCGACCTGATTTGCGCGATCGACGGCAGCGCGAAAATAATTGTTACTGCGACAACTACCAGATAGCGTTTCACTTGCCACCTGCCTTTTTGTCCTGCTGATAGTTGAACTCAGCGGACGGTGCTTGATTTTCACTGGTGAGTTGCGAAACCAGATACAACGACCAGCCGAACGCCGGAAAGTTGATTCGAACCGGCAAGATTCCCGTGGCGCGTGCTCCGCGGTCGTCCGAATGGAATTTTTCGACCAAGGTTTGCGCAGACTGTCTGGTATCGCGCTTTCTCTGATCAGCTGCGCCACTTGCATTCGAGGGAGAGGCTGGAGCCGCGCCGGCGCCGGGTGCATGTTCCGCCGGAGGTGCCAAGAACAGTGTCCACGGCAGGCTCAGCGATCCCTGCAGTCAGCACCGTGGAAATCGGATTGGAATAATTCTCCACACGAAACGAACCAGACTCGGCGGAAAATCGAAATTGTGGCGGATAATAAACTTGCAGTCCGGTACGGGAAATCGGCAAATCCAGCGCCGGTAGCGCAATTTTCAGTCGTCCTTTATCAGTCCAGCTGGGCCCCGCTGCGAAGTACACAATTTCCACCGCGAACTCCGGAGCTTCTTCGCCAGACTTTGCTTTCGACAGCGGCAGCAGCAGGCTGGCGTCCGGCCCGGAGCCGGGCCGCACCGGTTTGCCGGCGAGCGACGCGCTCCACAGCAGCGCGCCCTGCGGCAAAGTGATTTTGATGAAACTGCGCTGGTTATTGCGAATCGCGTAGCGCGCTTCGACCAGCGACTTCCCGTCCTTGGTCATCAGCACCCGATAGCGCGCTTCCTCCACATTCGCCAGCAGCACTGTTTGTTGAATGTAGCGCGAAACTTCCAGGTGCAACGAACGCGTTGACTTGGCGTCTATAGAATGTGTGCGGAACGCAATCAACGCGGGCGATTGCCGGCCCGAGATAGGTTCTCCCAGATCGCTGCCGTCAGCCCGCTGCAGTCCCTGCGCTTTGATCGAGTCTTCCTTGATCTCACCCGCGCCGAGTACATCCACACCAATTCCGCCGGTTTCCCGTTCGACGCCCGCTACCCGCAGCAACGGAACGTCAACCTGACCCTCGCGCGGAAGGGAAGCTTCGCCCGCGATCACAAAACTCGCCGACTGTTCGACCGGCTCCAGAAATGTAACCAGCAGCTCGCCCGGCTTCATCTCCCAATCCGCCACCATCGCGCCTTGCACCTGATTGATGGTGACGTTTTCCGGTAACTGGATGCGCGCTTCTTTCGCCGCGCCCTGTGTCACCTCCAGTGCGACGTTCGCGCTTACCGACGTCGAGTCCTCGCCCAGCCCCACGAATTCGGTTAGCGCTCCGTGCATTCGAAGCGGCAGAGTCGAGTGCCGCTCTTCCGCCTTGCGCCGCCACGCGAATACGATCGGCTCAACGCCTTTCCCGTAGGCAGTCCACTTCCCACCCGACGCCAATTCCTTGCTTTCAGAAAACAGTCCACCGGAAAGCGACAGATCCACTCCGGAACGTGGGATTTCCAACGAGACCTTTGTTACCCCCGAAAATGTCGAAGGGATCGAAACGCGCTCTTCGCTGGCCGATGCCGTAATGGGCAGCGCGATCTCCAGCGTGATGATCGAGCGGCCGGGGTGCGAAAGCAGCGCGGAAAACTGACCGCCACTCTTGGAGCCGGACATCGAGGCCAGCGACAGCGGCTTCCCATCGAGCTTTGCTTCGCGTACGAACAGCCCAGCAGGAATCGGCACGTGCACCCAGCCGTTCTTCAAGACATCCACAGTAAGCGTGGCGTGGCCGGCAGCCACGTCGCTGTCCACGCGCAAATCGTAATCCACTCGGCTCAGCGTGGCGTCCACTGGCGGCGGTTCGGGCTCCCGTTCCGCGGGAAACGCCTTTACCCGCAGCGTGTGGTAGTCCGGAACCGAAATCACCACCCAACCTGGTGAGTGCGAAGCATCCTGCGCGTAAAGCGAACCGCTGCGCAGGAGCAGACCGAAGCTTGCGAATGCAAACAGCAACAGCGTGCCGACACACTTTGCCAACCGCCGCGAGCGCTTTGTTTTTTCCATGGATGTTTGCCTCACTGAAAAGAAGAACGTATCAACAGTGATTTCTTGCACGGAAAATTGGTTGCTCAATGGGCAATTAATTTTGGTTTATCGAATTGCGCCCGAAACGGAACAACCAGCGAAGCGAGCAGCGAACGGTGAGCGGCCCTGTAGTACGAGTACTCATTGAGAATCGGATATCGGCGGTTCGAGGATGCAAGCGTTTACGTCGAGACCACTGAACGAAATACCACCGCATCGAACAAACGGGACGCTGTCGCCGTCAAGCGCCCGCTGGTTAGTGCTGAGCTTACACCGCGACCGGACTGTCCGGTTGATAACCCGCCGCGCCGGGGACATGGCTATGCACGATTTCGTGAATCGGCATGTAGTACGCGGCAACCACGATCAGCACTGCGGCAGCAACCCACCTGCCGCCATCGCAAATTTCTTAGCACAGCACCTAAGCCTCATCGCGCCGACTCTGCAACTCTTGCGCCTGCTATTCTTGAGCCTGCCGCCCTCGCAGAGCGTTTCTCCAACCGGCGGCCAGCGCAGTCCGGCGTGAGGTCAACGTGTCGGTGGCAAACTCCCTCTTTCCATCCGCATTGCTCCCGCTCGCCGCGCTTCTTCTCCCGATCGCGGTCACGCTCCGGGTGCGCCGCAATGCCCGAAACGTTTCCGACGAAAACCGCGTCGCTGTCTGGTATTCCTGCGCGCGTTTTCTTCGTTTTCTGACCCTTGGAACCCTGCTGTGCTGGTGGGTCTCCACTGACATCGTGCGCTTGAAGTCCAGTTTCGATGATTTCCTCTTGCATCACGGATTCGCAAGACTTCCCGGCGCCGCGCTTTTTTCGATCCTGACCTTCTGGCTTCCTCCGGTGTTCGTCGTCGTGTTTTGCCAAACTCTTTTCCAGCCCGTCTATTCTGGCGTCCGCGACGTGCAATGGACCCGCGCAGAGCTTGCCCGTCAATCTTTTTATGGCTTGGCTGCCACCTTCTTCCCGCTGCTCTTCGTCATTTCTGGGTCAAATAATCTTTTTCAGTCCGGCGGCATCCGCTACCTGTTGTTCTCTTATTTTCTCGCCGTCGCCTTCGCCATTTTTTTTGGACGCCGCCGGCGCAAGGAGATGCAGCTTGCTCCCAACGCGCTCACTACCGGAGAGCTTCGCGACCGCGCCTTCCAGCTGGCCGGCCAGCTGCGCATCAAGCTTGAGCAGATCTATCTTCTTCCGCCCAACAAAAGCCGCATGGCCAACGCGTTCGCCCGCTCCGGGCGCAGCATTCTGCTCACCCATTACCTGCTTTCGCATCTCACCCGGCGCGAAGTTGATTCGGTGGTCGCCCACGAACTCGCGCACATCAAGCATGACCATCCACGCTTCCTGGGATTTGCTTTGCTGGGAGGATTTGCCGCCGTTGCGGTCCCGTATTTCGTTTTCCCCTGGCAGCCGATCTGGAAACCGCTCTTCGACATTCTTTTTATCGTCGTACCGCTGCTCACCTATTACGTTATCGCGCGCCGCTTCGAATTCACCGCTGACGCCACATCAGTCCGCCTCACCGGCGATCCTGCCGCCATGATCACCGCTCTGGTCAAGCTTCATCGCCTCAACTTGCTGCCGCTGCAATGGGGTAAGTGGAACGAAAAGTTCCTCACCCACCCGTCCACCATTCGCCGTGCCGATGCCATCGCCCGCTTGGCCAATATTTCCAGCGAGCGGATTGCGCAACTGGTACAGGAGGCCGTGCACTCTTCGTCCGCTTCTGAAAATGCTGGTTCTGCTGACGCTTCGCAGTCCTATCCGCTTCCGGCTCCCGCCAGCATCGCGCAGAAAGTTTTTTCCACCGAGTTCAAGCAGACCGTGACACTGGGTTCCTATCTTTCCTCACTTCTGCTGATCACCGTGGCTCCCGCGCTGTTGCTTCGTGGCCTCGCTTCACTGGAGATATTCAGTTCCGGCTTGGTTGCGTTTGCGATCGCGCTGTTCACTTGCGCCGCGCTTTTTCTCTTTTATCTGAATTTCGCGCCGTTTTTCGCCTGCCCCCGATTGGCCCGCCAAATGAGGGCCCGCGCGGAAGCCGAAGGAACCATTCCGCGCGAAATTCTTCAAGGCGCCTCGACTTTCGTGGGACTCTCTCCCGGCCCGGCGCCGCGCATTTTCGAGGGAAACTATTCCTGGGACGCTGGCTTCTTACTGTTTTCCGGGGACCGCTTGTGTTACCTGGGCGAAGAAACGCGATTCTCGCTGCGCCGCGATCAGATCGTAGCGATACAGCTCGGTCCCGGCATGCCCGGATGGTTTCGCGCGCGCGGCCTGTACATCGTCTGGCGCGATTCGCCTACTAGCTCCAGCGTGATTTTCAATGTGCGCCCGCTCGCGGTGCGCTCGGTCCTTGCCATGAATCGCCGCGTACGCGAGCTTGCAAACCAATTCGAATCGTGGCGCTCCGGTTCGAATCTTCATTCCGCATCTTCCGCCGCCTGCGAGCAACTTCCGCCACCCGAAGTTCGCGCGGTCACCGGAACCTCGCTCAACGAGGGTGGCAAACCGGAACGCTTGCCGGGATTCTTGATTCTTGTCGCATCCATCTCCGGCGCCATCGCCAGCTTTCTGCACTTGCCAATCGAAGGCATCGCGCCGATTTTTTCTTACGCCGAACCAGAAACCTCCTACCTCAGCATCTCTGGCTGGTACGCTGTCATCACCGCGTGCTTCCTTTTCGCCCTGCTGATCGCTCCCGCGTACCGCGCCCGCAACTCCTCGGTCTCCCTTCCTACCACGACAGAAGCCGCCGTTCCCCCGCCGCCACGCCAGGCTTGAATCACCCGGCCACGAAAGACCGAAGTTTCCCATCAAGCGAGGCTCGTACTTTCGCTGCGCCCCTCCGCTGTTCCGCGGGACGCTCTTAAACTTTGGTCACATGATTACAAACGCCAGTACTGTTGCGCGTGTAGGACTCCTTTTTCATCATATTGGTAGTGCGCTGGAAGTGTATATTCATCGTTAGAATGCCCTCAAACCAAGCCCGGCAGCTGGGCCATGGTTCGGGCAGCCCTTGAATTGAAAGATTGGTCGGCGCCGGTTTGCGCGCTTGCGTATTCCTCGTCTCAGGCCCTGGAAAAACGGCATGGATCAAGTTCCCACTATCGCTCTGTCCGGGACGCGGCAAAGTCTGACCGCGCTCATGAAGGTGTGGATGGTTTTCGCTGTTTGCCTCGCGGTAATCGTCACCGCAGCGCCGCTCTTAGCCCCCAGTACTTTCTTCGGCACTGTTTTTAACGACGCCATCCAGGTTTTCGTAGCCGTGCTGGTGATCGGCTTCTTCGCGCGCAACGCTACCTCAAGCCATGGCCATGTCCGTGTCTTCTGGATTTTGACCACCGTTGCCATGAGCGTGTGGGCGTTAAGCTCATCCTGCTGGTTGATCAGCGACGTTATTACCCGCGCTCAAAATGTGGACATACCTTTGGCCGACGCCGCGGTCTTTTTTAAGACCGTCTTGTTCATGGCCGCGCTGGCGATCGAACCGCACATCGCCCATCCCTCGGGACGCCGTAATATCGGACTCCTCGATTATCTGCTGGGCTTGGTGTATTGGCTCTATCTGTATGCGATGTTTGTATTTGCTCAGTCGCTGCTGCCAGCGGGCGGAGGGTCGTCGGACTTTCGCTTCCAGGTAATGCATTTCGCGGGCAATCTGCTGCTGGTTTCCACGCTCGGTCTGGTGGTTTTGACTTCCAGGGGTGCGTGGCGCCGTTTCTATCTTGGGTACTTCGCCGCAGCCACTCTCTACTGCGTAGCGTCTTCATTTTCGAACCTGGCCGGCCTTGTCGGCCATTTGTTCGCCGGCGGTGCATTGGATGCTTTCTATTTGATTGCGATCACTGCATTCGGTGCCACGGCGATTCTCGGGCGCAGCCTTCCAGTTGCAGATTTTCCGCCGACTACGAGTGACTCGGGCGGTCTGCCGGTTATGCCGCGCCGCGCCTTCTGGTTGACCAGGCTTGCGATGGTCGCCACGCTTTCGGTTCCTCTGGTTGGACTTTGGCAGATATTCCAGGATGGTTCAGTTGGCCCAGTGCGCGTTTTTCGCGTCTTTTGCACTTTAACCGCCATATTCCTGATGATCATGCTGCTTTTTTTCAAGCAGGATTTGCTCAACAAGTCTCTTGCTCATTCGCTGGACGAGGCCACCGAATCGTACCAGAAGCTACTCCAGTTTCAGGACCGTCTGATTCAGAACGAGAAACTGGTATCGCTTGGGCAAGATGTGGCAAACGTTGCCAAGGAAATCAAGAAGTCCATGACCTCGGTCGTCGACTACTCCTCATCCATCATGGCCGATGTGTCCGGCAAGGAATCTTCGCGCAAGCTCGCGGCCAAAATCAATCAGTACGCGGGCCGCACAAATTCCCTGGCCGAAAATATGTTGAGTTTTGCGCAAGAAACTCCGCTGCGAATGACCCCGGTGAATTTGAAAGAGTTGCTGGAGACCGCGCTGAGACTGAGCCGGGTGCAAAAGTCCGGGAAGGTACTCGTGGATATTATGGAGGCTGGAAGTTGCGTCCCGATCTCCGCGGATTCCAACCAATTGCTGCAGGTGTTCCTGCACGTCATCGCCAATGCTACCGATGCCATCGAGGAAAAGGGCTCCGGCAGCCTGGTGATCACCATTCGGCAGGACAAGCGTCAGGCCCAGATCTCGTTTGCCGACGATGGGTGTGGTATTGCCAGTCCCGATCAGGTTTTCGAGCCCTTTTATACCACCAAGCCGGTTGGCAAGGGTATTGGGCTTGGTCTGAGCGCATGCCACGGTATCGTGCGCCGCCATTCCGGTGAACTTACTTGCTGCAATCGTCCCGAAGGCGGCGCCATTTTTGCCATCACCTTGCCGGCACTCGATAGTCCTGCCGGACTCGATGCTTTCTCAATTCCTGCCTGGGAAGCGGAGAGCTAGCCGTGCCTTGGAAGAAACCACGCCCGCTCACGCTGATTGTGCTGTTGCTGCTAGCGGCGCATCTCGTCGCCACCGCAGTTCTGGCGGAAGGGAGTTATCCGCTCACGCTGGTAGGAAATGTCTTTCCGCTGTTGTGTGGCCTGCTGCTGATCGTCCAGTGTTGGCGGAATTGGCGCTCCGCGAGGCGCGCCGTGCGCATCTTCTGGTTGCTGGTAGCCGCAGGCTTCATCTTGCAGATCATGTCGCAGTTGTACTTTGCATATTTCGAAGTTGTTATGCGGCGGGATGTCAGCGGGCCATGGGGTGATTGTCTTTTCTTTCTGCTGGCGGTTCCACTTCTCGCCGCGCTCAGCATCCGCCCGCACTCCGAAAGTGTTTCCGGTAAGTTGCGTTTTCTCTATCTGGATCTGGTGATTTTGCTCTTATGGTGGTTGTGCCTTTATTCCTACTTCGCTTTGCCGTGGAGCTTGGTGACGTACGACATCGCGAAGTTCACCGCGACCAATAACGCGCTCTTGATGACTGAGCATTCCGTCGTGCTATGTATCCTTGCTATCTTCGCAAGGAAAAGCACCGGACCCTGGAAGCATTTTTACTTGCAGTTTTTCGCCGCCTTCTTGATTTTCGCGGCCGGCGGATATCTGCAAAACTACGTTAGCTCTCTGGACTTGTACCATTCAGGCAGCTGGTACGACCTTCCTCTGAATATCGGTTTTGTGTGGTTTGTGGTTCTTGCCGAAAACGCGGGTGAATTGACGCCAGAGCCTGCTGCGGAATTGCAAAAGCGTTCCGCATCTGGACTGTGGTCTGCGCGGCTGGCTATGCTGGCCATGCTTTCCTTGCCGGTACTCGCTGCAGTCGGCTTCGTCAGCGGAAGCGTGCCCGCCAGCGTTATGAATTTCAGGTTGGGTTTAATCTGCCTGGCGATTCTGGTGCTCGGCTCCTTGGTGTTCGTCAGGTCGTATTTTTCCGAGCGGGAAATTGCCCGGCTGGCCAGTACCGCGCAACTCTCGCTGAAAAGGCTGAAGTCAGTACAAGCCCGCATTGCGCAGTCTCAGAAGATGGTGGCTCTCGGCCGGGTGGCTGCCGGCGCGACACACGAAATCAACAATCCATTGACCGCCGTCATGGGTTACGCTGATCTCCTGCACGAAGATGGCACGCTGTCGAGTGAGGAAGCACGTTCCGCAACGAAAATTAAAGAAGAAGTTCGCCGCGCGCATGCTGCGATCTTAACCTTTCGCCGGGTAGCCGCCAGCACCCTGGCAGATAGCGATCCGAATCTCCCTCCCGAACCAGTTAAGTAGAGTTATTTCGCCGAACTAAAAGCCGGCCCGAAACTGGACTTCGCACAACAAATTTGCGAGCATTCCAACCTGCAGGTCTTAACAGCCCTTACATGAGTACTACCCCCAACAATCCCGCGGCAGGCGGCCGCCGCGGCAACGGGATTCCGCGCGTCATCGTCGCCACCACGGCGCTGCTCACCTTTATTTCTTTTTGGCGTGCCGCGGCAATCGTTCTCAACGACCTCGCTTCCTCCGCGTATTACGCCGGTGGTGAAGCCGAGGGCTACATCGGCAAGACCGCTCCCTGGTTCATCCTGGCGATCATGCTCTTTTCGTACGCCGTCCGCGCGGTGTACGTCGAGAGCTGCAGCATGTTCGTGCGCGGCGGAGTCTATCGCGCAGTAAAACAATCGCTGGGTGGAACGCTCGCCAAATTCAGCGTTTCCGCCCTGATGTTCGACTACATTTTGACCGGGCCGATCAGCGGAGTTTCCGCAGGACAGTATCTTGGCGGTTTGCTCAGCGAACTTCTTCCCTACGCCCACCTGACCACCAGTCCGCTTTCGGCAGGTGCTATCGACATTATTGCCATCTGCTTTGCGGTCATTGTCACCATTTATTTCTGGTGGGAAAACACCAAAGGCATCCCCGAATCGAGCGAAAAAGCGCTGCACATCATGAAGCTGGTCACGGTGATGGTGGTCATCCTCATCACCTGGTGCGTTTACACCATCGTTTTACGGCACTCACCGCTTCCACCGTTTCCGTATCCGCGCAATCTGCATCTCACCGCGAGCTCGTTGGGCTGGCTGGCGCACAGCTCGCTTCCTCAGATGTTCGGTGTCATCGCGATTTTTATCGCCTTGGGCCATTCGGTGCTGGCCATGAGCGGAGAAGAATCGCTGGCGCAGGTCTATCGCGAAATTGAAAGCCCCAAACTGGTCAACTTAAAAAAGGCCGGTATGGTGATTTTCGTATACAGCATGGTCTTCACCTCGCTGGTCTCTTTTTTCGCGGTGATGATCATTCCGGATGACGTGCGGCAGAGTTTTCTGGAAAACCTCATCGGCGGGCTGGCCATGAATCTCGCCGGGCCGTTTCTGGTCCGCTTGATCTTTCATGCTTTCGTGGTGGTTGTCGGCGCGGTGATTCTCGCCGGTGCGGTCAATACCGCGATCGTCGGCTCGAACGGCGTGCTCAATCGCGTTTCCGAAGATGGCGTCTTGAGCGACTGGTTTCGCCAGCCCCATCCGCGCTTCGGTACCAGCTATCGCATCATTAATATCATCGTGGTTCTGCAGATCATCACCATTTTTATCAGCCGCGGCGACGTGACTTTCCTCGCAAACCTCTATGCTTTTGGAGTTATCTGGAGTTTTGCGATGAACGGGCTCGCGGTCCTCGTGCTGCGCTATACCAATCCTGGCCAGCGAGAATTTCAGGTTCCCTTCAACTTTACGATCCGTGGGAAGCAGGTCCCCGTTGGCCTTGGGTTAATCACCCTGACCCTGTTTCTGATCGCGTTCGTCAACTTATTCACCAAGCCAGTTGCCACCATGGCCGGCGGCGCTTTTTCAGTTCTGCTGTACATCGTATTTACCATTTCCGAAAAACGCGCGCGGCGAACCGGAGTGGCGCACGTCGAAATGGACCAGTTCAATCTTGAACTGGAAGGCGAGCTGACTCCCGAAGCGGTCGGGGCCAAGCCCGGCAATATTCTGGTTCCCATCAGCAATCACTTCAATATGTACCACCTCGGAAATGTTCTGGATCGCGTAAAGCCCGGGCGGCGTGACGTGGTGATTCTTCACGTCCGCATTTTGCGCCGCTCCGCGTCCGGCGAGCAGGAATTCGACGCCGACCAGCTTTTCGGAAGTATCGAGCAACATTTATTTTCGCAAGCGCTTTCCATGGCAGAAAAGCGCGGCAAATCGATCCGCCTGGCGGTGGTTGCGGCCAACGATTTGTGGGACGGTATTCTGCGCGCCGGGCACAGTTTGCAATCGTCCACCATCGTCGTAGGCACATCGAGCCACTGGCAGAGCGAAGAGCAAGCGCGGCAGATCGGCGAGGCCTGGGAAAAACTGCCGGACCCCAAGCCGCAATTCAATCTGGAAGTGCATCTGCCGAACGGCGACAAAGTTTACAAGGTACTGGGTCCGCACGCGCCGAATCTGACCGCCAATGAGGTCAACCAGCTTCACCGTTTGTGGCTGCGGTTCAGCGATCTGGTGGCGCCGGAAGAATTGCACCACCACGATGTGGTGCACTTCGGACTTGAGGAATTGCAGCGGGAACTCGACGAACACCGCGAAGAACAGCTGGTGGAACGATTACGCGCGCATCTTATTTCCAACCGCAAAAAGAAAACACCGGGAGCGTAAGTCCTCGCCCGGCGTCTCCGGCACTGGGTCTTTTTCCACCAAACCTAGACTGCCGAAGTGCAGTGGCCGCACTTTCTTGCCGCCAACGGAATCGGCATCAGGCATTGCGGGCAATCTTTGGTCGTCGGCGCAGCGGCTGGCGCCGGCTTGATGAGCCAGCGATTGACCATGCGCAGCAACAGAAAAATCGCGAACGCAATGATCAGAAAATTGACGATAGCATTCAGAAACAGACCGTAATTGAGAGTGGGCTGTCCAGCCGCTTTGGCCAGCGCAATGGTGGCGTAGGCATTCGGACTAAGATTGATGAAGAGATTGGAAAAGTCCACGTGGCCCAGAGCTCCGATCGGCGGCATGATGATATCCTCGACCAGCGACGATACGATTTTGCCGAAGGCTGCGCCGATGATGATACCGACGGCCATATCCAGCACGTTGCCGCGCATCGCGAATTCTTTGAATTCCTTGAGCATTTCAGTCTCCTTTTTTCATTCGAGGTTCGTAAGTACCAACCCGTGAACCCGGCACTGTGGAGTGTGTGACAACGCGCCTGATGGCGCGCGGGTGGATTAGTTTCGCCGAAACACTAACACGGAACCGGCCAGGCCGCGCAAGAGCAGAAGCGCGCCGCCGGTGGCGAGTAGCGGACCCACCCATGCGAAGGGCACGCGGGAAATTGCCAGCATGACGATGCCGAGCAGCAGCAGCGAAAGTCCGCGGGAATAGTTTTCCGCGCGCGACCAGTCCTGGTCTTTTTCAACGGAGGGTTCGTCAGTACGAACCCGGCCGCCCGGCTGGTAGAGCGCACGGGCTCCCCACAGAAACAGCGCGATGCTCAGCAGCAGCCAACTGGGGCGGCGGCGATCGAAGAAAATGTGCGCGGTGAGGCCGAGCCAGATGACCAAGCCGCCGAGCAGAACGAAAATAATTTCGATCGATAGGCGGAGTGTTTTGTCTGGCGTCAGCATGAACAAAGTTCTAAGTTGTAAGTATTAAGGCCTAAGTAAGAGAACTGCGGCAACCATCCGGCGAAATGTCCCGACCAACTTAAAACTTACAACTTAATACTCAGAACTCAGGCGACGCGCTCGATTTTTACGTGGTTTATAGTGACCGGAGGATTGGGGCGGTCGTTGCGGTCTTTGCCGACCACGGAAATTTTGTTGGCGATGTCCTGGCCCTCGATGACTTCACCGAAGATGGTGTGCTTGTTATCGAGCCAGGAGGTGGGAGCAACGGTGATGAAAAACTGGCTGCCATTGGTGTTGGGTCCGGAATTGGCCATGGAAAGCTTGCCGGCCTTGGAATGTTTCAGCGAAGGATGAAATTCATCGGCGAATTTGTAGCCGGGGCCGCCCATGCCGGAGCCGTGCGGACAGCCGCCCTGAATCATGAAATCGGGAATGACGCGGTGGAAGATCAGGCCGTCATAGAACGGGCGGGTTTCTTTTTTGCCGGTCTTTTCGTTGGTGAATTCCTTGGTGCCTTCGGCGAGACCCACGAAATTAGCGACGGTCTTGGGGGCTTCGTTGGCGAGAAGCTTGATGACGATGTTGCCGAGCGAGGTTTCAAAAATGGCGTAGGTGCCAGCGGGACGAGTCATGCGGTCTCCTTGGATTGAGTGCGAAAATTATCGCACACGATGCGCACGGAAGCGAAAAGAAAGAAAAGAGTTACACAGAGGCCGCAGAGATCGGACACGGAGAACACAGAGGATGCAGAAGGATTGATCATTTGAAGTTCGCGGGAACGAATTGAGCTATGAGGCCTTTGGGGCCGGCGGCGTAGATGTGATTTGCGTCGAGGGTGAAGAGCGCGTTCAGCGGTGGAGCGGGGAAAGATTTCCATTGGGCGGCGTTGTCAGTAGAGAGATCGGAGCCAGTCGGGCCGACGGCCAGAAATTCGTTCGCGTTGAGTGCCTTCACTGCGGAGCGGTAGCCGGAAGGTTGTTGCGCGGGAGACTGCCAAGATTTTGCGTTGTCGGAGGAAAAAGCGGAGGTGCGGAAGGCGATGGCGGGATTTGCGTAATCGCCGCCGACCGCGACGAGTTGATTTTCGGAGGAGCGAGTGATGGCGAAGATTCCGGAAGAGGCGTTGTCGGCGGCGACAGGGACGGCGGAAGCGGTCCAGGATTGGCCGGCGTCGGTGGTGTGAAGAACGCGGGCGGCGAAACCGCCGGTGACGACGTAGAGCTCGGATTGCGAGAGGACAAGAAGATTGGAATTACTGGCGGCGAATGCGCCCTCTTTGGGGAGAGCGTCGGGAAGATTTTTGCGAGGGATGGGAATCCAGTGGTGACCGTCGGCGGTGTGGAGAATAAGAAATTTTCCGTTGGTGGGATCGCCGAAAGCAAAACAGATTGTTTCGGAGAGGCACGCGATGGAATCGAGGAAGAAAGATTTATTGATGTCGGTATAGAGCTGCTCCCAGGATTGGCCGCCGTCGCTAGTTTTGTAGATGCGGGATTTATCGCCTTCACCGCTGGACATTAGATAGGCAATGGTGTCGCTGATGGCGACGACGCCGCGAAAATCGAGATCGGGCTGGCCGGGGACGGAGAGGCGGGTCCAGGTGGCGCCGTCATCGAGGGAGCGAAGGATGACGCCATGCGAGCCGGAAGCCCAGATGGCGAGGTGGCCGGTGGAAGGAATTCTGGCAACGCTGATACCGCGGAGATTGCTGTCGGCATCGGAGCTGAGGGTCTTCCAGGATTGGGCGTGGAGCGGAGACACACTGGGAGCGAGGGAAAAAAGTACCAGGGCGAACCGTGAAATGAAACGCAGCATCGGGTGAGTAGCGCAAACATACACCCACCTGCCTCGAATG
Source organism: uncultured Acidobacteriota bacterium (assembly GCA_963814635.1). Lineage (GTDB taxonomy): Bacteria > Acidobacteriota > Terriglobia > Acidiferrales > UBA7541 > Acidiferrum. The sequence continues at coordinate 421,898 of CAWFDP010000001.1, forward strand.
GGCGAGTCTTGCTTCATATATTTGTTTCATCCTTTGCTCGCCCATTGCATCCAAAGCCCAACCGACAAATATCCCTTAGCGCCAAAATCGTCCGCATGGGCAGGGGGAGTGTGCCGGTCTCTCTTGTACGTAGTTGGTCAAGAACTGCTCGGCGATAAGCCTGCAGTTCAAATCGAAAAATAAACAAAGGAGGGTTATGAACGAAAAACTGAATATCGTGCTGATTCATGGCGGTTTTGTGGACGGCTCCGGGTGGGAAGGCGTGTACCAGATTCTGAGGAACAAAGGCTACAACGTTGCCGTTGTGCAGAATCCCACGATCTCGCTGGAAGACGACGTGGCGGCAACAAAAAGGGTCCTCGCAGCTCAAACTGGTCCGGTAGTCCTGGTCGGCCATTCCTATGGCGGCGTGGTGGTGACGGAAGCGGGCAACGACCCGAAAGTGGCTGGACTTGTCTACATTGCCGCATTTGCACCAGACGCGGGAGAGTCCATCCAATCGCTGATCCAGAATCCGCCTCCGGGAGCGCCAGTCCCTCCGATTCTGCCGCCGCAAGACGGGTTTCTTCTGCTCGATCGGTCGAAGTTTGCGGCTTCCTTCGCGGCTGATGTGAACCCTGACTTGGGTGCGTTCATGGCCGATTCGCAGGTTCCCTGGGGCGTTCAGGCGTTCGCCGGAGCAGTCAGCCAACCGGCTTGGAAGTCCAAGCCCAGTTGGTACCTGGTGTCTACCGAAGACAAAATGATTCCGCCCGACGCTCAGCGGGCCATGTCCAAACGTGCAGGTTCCAAGGTCGTCGAGACCAAAGGAAGCCACTCAGTTTACGTTTCGCAGCCTGCTGCGGTCGCTTCTCTCATCGAAGAGGCGGCTGTGGGTTCAGTCTCAGCAGGAAGGGGAGCCGCGGCTACCCAGCGATAAGCGCACCACTCATCGGCCTCCTTCGATCCGAGTGCTGTTCGGCGAATATCGAAACAGCCTACTCGGCTTGTTGCGAGGCCGGTCTCGTTATGACCTCAAGCACTCCGTGTAAGCGTCGCCTGCGTATAGTCCCAGACAATCAACAACAGTGCCGCCACATTCCACGCCCACATAAACAGCGTCATCACCTTCCGGCTATACGGCTTGTTCCGCCACAGCCACAATGCATCAGCAACAAACCACAGCGCACCAGCCGCCAGGAAACCAGCAATTACGCGGTCGTGAAAATATAGGTTGACCAGCGCAACTTCCACACTGAGAAATACTGCCATCAGCAGTTTCGTTCGCACCGTCCCGATTCGCACCGCGGTGGTGGTCCTGCCCGCTTCACGATCCGGCACAATATCCATTACTTCACCAAACAGGTGCGAATGCATCGCAAACAGGGCACCGAAAACGAACGTTTGCCATGGCAGTTGCGGGATTCCATTCACCCAACTGCTCAGCACGAACACCAGTAAATAACTCGCCTGCATCAACACGTCAAACGGCGGCCGCGCTTTGAATCCGATTCGCGGCGCATTGTAGAGCGATACGGCAACCAGCAGCATTGCAAACCAGAACAAAGCTTGCGCGCCGATCCACACCAGAAATGCCAGCAAAAACGGAATCTGCAACACCACAATCTGCCATCGCAACGCGGCCAGTTGTTCGCGCTGCCCGAGTGAGCCGAACAAAAATGTGCCCTTGCGCGGGTTCAGGCGGTCCGCTTCCACGTCAAAAATATCATTCACGCCGTAAAGCACGAACCCCAGCGGAATCAGCACGTAAGCCAACCCCACCCAGAACTTCGCGGAACTGAAATTGACGGAATGTCCGAGCGGCATCAGATAAAACAGCGCGGTGGTAGTCCACAATCCCGGACGGCAAACTTGCAACAGAAAGGCAAAATCGCTTTGCCGCGACCCGGCACTTACCTCACCTGCAAGCGAAGCAGCCGTTTGTGCCATTCATTCCAATATACGACCGAAGCTCTGTCGTCAGGGAATTCAAAACCTGCGAAAGTGCCGAACTGGCTATTTGGTACGGCCTGCTCGTGGCCTGCTCGTGGCGCTATGGCAATACAGCGCAAACGATTATTCTGAAGTGTGACTGAAAATCCAGACGCAATCCCGAAGATCGCGCAAAATCCAGACGGAGCCCCGAAGACCGCGCAGCGGAGAAGCTTTCTCCGAATCTTGGTTCGATGGGTTCTGATCGGAGCGGCGCTTCTCTGGTCGCTTGCGGTGCTGACGCTGGTGGCTGCGCGGTGGATCGATCCACCGACCACCGCGGTGCACATGCAGCGCCGCTTGCAGGCATGGATGCACCACACGGCGTATCACGAACGATACGAATTCGTTGCGCTGAGGCAAGTCTCGCCCGAATTGCAGCACGCGGTGATCGCGGCGGAAGACCAGCGCTTCTACCAACATCATGGATTCGATTGGCACGCGATGGAAATCGCTGCTGAAGGCGATATGGAAGGCGGCCGCGTTCGCGGCGGGTCCACCATAACGCAGCAACTGGTAAAAAACCTGTTCTTCGGAACTGGCCGCTCGATCCTGCGCAAGGGCGCCGAGTTCACACTGGTCCCGGTGGCCGAATTGGTGCTCGGCAAGCGGCGCATTCTGGAACTTTACCTCAACGTGGTGGAATGGGGCCCTGGTGTTTATGGCGCGGAGGCGGCGTGCCGTCACTATTACGGAAGCTCGGCGCGGAGTCTCGAGCGGTAAGAAGCGGCGCAACTGGCCGCAATTTTGCCGTTGCCGCTGAAGCGACGGCCCGATCATATGAATCGCTATAGTGCACTGATCCTGGAGCGGATGCGGCAAATGGGTTGGTAGTTGCGCCGCACAAAAGATCGAATGAGGAAGGAAGAGGAAGGAAAATGATTTAACACAGAGGAAGAGAAGAGGAGGCACAGAGGACGCAGAGAGTTTCGAGTGAAAACCGACAAATGCGGAGACCGGCCGGACCGGCCGGACCGGCCGGAAACATTGACAGGGACAATTGAAGCAGAGGAAGATGGCGGGCGTTTGGAGTAAACGATTACTTGGCCCAGACAAAGCGAAAAGGGGCAGGACCGAAGTCCTGCACTGTGAAATGTAAGAGTTGAGAGGGTGGCGATGATTACGAGGAGAAGGTTGCTGGCAAATGGGGCGGTGATGGTGACGGCGGCGGGGATGAAGTTGCCGGTGTGGTTGGTGGGCATGGGTGGCGCGAACAGAATGGATGCCGCAGAGGCGGGCGCGACGAGCACGGTCGGCGCGGAATTTGTGGAGCGTGGATTGTTGCTGGGGGTGGATTACTACCCGGACCAGACGCCGGAGAAATTGTGGGAAGAAGATGCGCGGATGATGGCGGAAGCGGGGCTGACGAATGTGCGGTTGGCGGAGTTTGCGTGGTCGCTGATGGAGCCGTCAGAAGGGAAATTTGAGTTTGGGTGGTTGAAGAAGTCGGTTGAGATTTTGCACAAGCATGGGATTGAAGTGATTCTGGGGACGCCGTCGGCGGCGCCTCCGCCGTGGCTTTCGGAAAAGTATCCGGAGATTTTGCTGGTGAATAAGGATGGAGTGACGGTGCAGCCGGGAGGGCGGCGGTTTACCTGCCCGACGAATAGAACCTACCGGAAATTGTCGCTGGCGATTGCCACGGAGATGGCCAAGACGTTCGCGGAGACGCCGGGCGTGATTGGCTGGCAGATCGACAATGAATTTACGCTGCAGCTGTGGAACCGGTGCTACTGCAAGTATTGCCGGGAAGGATTTCAGGACTGGGCGAAAAAGAAATACCGAACGCTGGACAGCTTGAACGAGAAGTGGGGGACGGCGTTCTGGAGCCAGGTGTACACGGAGTGGAGGCAGATTCCGGTGCCGCTGCCGTCGAATGGGGATCCCAATCCTGGGCTGGCGCTGGATTATGACCGGTATCAATCGTATGCGAACGCGTCGTCGGCGCAAGAGCAGTTGGCAGCGCTGCGGGGGATTTGTCCGCGGCATTTTGTGACCACCAACAATGTGGGAGCGCCGCTGGACACCATCGATCTGCGCGAGCTTTTCAAGAATCTGGATTTTGTGTGCAGCGATAACTATCCGGGATTCATTGAGATTTTTTTGGCGGACGGAAAGATGCCGCCGGAGCAGCTGGCGACGGTGGCGGCGCTGGGGCATGACTCGATGCGCAGCGTGAAGGATGGAAAGCCATTCATGATCATGGAAGAGCAGTCCGGGAAAGCGGGACAGAGTTTTTTTGGGCCGCAGCCGCATCCGGGGCAGTTGAGACTGTGGGCATTTCAAGCGGTGGCGCATGGGGCAATGGGGATCAATTATTTTCGGTGGGATTCGGCGAAATTCGGTGCAGAGGAGTATTGGCACGGCTTGCTGAATCATGACCGTTCAAAGAGTCCAGGGTTTGACGAGATTGTGCGAACGGTGAAAGAGATGAAGTCGCTGGGGCGCGAGGGACTGGAGTCGAGCTACGTTGCGGAAACCGCGATCAGTTTTGATCTGGACTCGGATTGGGCGCTGCAAATTCAGCCGGGAAACCGGAAGCTGAGTTATACGGCGCAGTTGATGGCGTGGTACGGGATGGTGGCCAGCGCGAATGTGGGAACGGACCTGGTGCGGTTGGAAAATGATTTGTCGAAATACAGGGCGGTTTGTGCTCCGGTGCAGTATGTGGTCGGCGAAAAGCAGGCGGAGAATGTGCGGAATTACGTGAAGAATGGCGGCACGTTTGTGACCGGATTCCGGCTGGGAGTGAAAGATGAGAACAGCCGGATTGTGGATATGCCGCTGCCGGGATTGTTGCGCGATGTGATGGGCGTGACGGTGAAGGACTACGCGCCGGTTTATAGCCAGAAGGCTGGCGTGAAATTTAGCGGGGAACTTGCGGGGGCGGATGGAGAGTGCGCGTTGTGGGCGGACTTGTTGACGCCGCAGTCGGCGAGGGTGCTGGCGACTTACACCGGAGCATATGACGGAGAAACGGCGATCACGGTGAACGCGTTTGGCAAAGGCAAAGCGGTTTACATCGGCGCGGATCTGGATGTAATGAGTCTGGCGCGAGTGTTGCGAACTTTGCTGGCGATGACCGGGAGTAGATCCGAGATTGATACGCCCCGTGGGGTGGAAGTGACGCGACGTCGAGCGGGCGCCAAGGAGTGGGTGTTTTTATTGAATCACACAGCGGGGGAGCAGAAGGTTTCGGTGCCCGGGAAGTTTTCGGCGGTGGTGGGTGGCGCGCCGGTGGATGGGAGCGTCGCGATGAAGGGATTTGATGTGGTGGTGTTACAGAGGGCGTGACGGGCAGAGACCAGAAGCAGGTCACGCTGATGTCCTAACCTTGTAAAATCGTGTGACTTTCTGGTCGGCACACTACGGCAGAGAAAAGGCTACGAGCGAGTCGCCGCGCTTGGTGCCAAGTTTGCCGTGGCCGCCGGCAGCAATCACGACGTACTGCTTGCCTTTGAAGGTGTAAGTCATCGGAGTGGCCTGACCGCCGGCGGGAAGTTCATAACTCCAAAGGTCTTTTCCGGTTTCGGAATCAAAAGCACGGATGACGTTGTCCATCGTGGCGCTGGTAAAGACCAAACCGCCGGCGGTCGCCATTGGACCTCCAAGATTGATGGAGCCGGTGTGTTGGCCCGGGGCCATGGAACCGAGCGGAACATCCCACATTATTTTTCCTGTGAATAAATCGACGGCGACTGTGGTTCCCCACGGCGGAGCATTGCAAGGAGCGCCTCCGGGAGAAAAAAGGAAAGTGCGGTAGAGTCCGAACGGAGCGCCTTTCTGGTCCCCGAATTCGCCGTAGATACGGTTGTCCTGCGGGGCTTTTGTTTCGGAATCGTAGTCGCCGCGAGGAATTAATTTTATCCAGGCGATCAGCCGATTGGTATTTGCGAACATCAGATGACGTTGAGGATCGTAGGCAGCGCTGCCCCAATTGACACCGCCAACGTTGCCGGGATAAACGACAGTCCCCTTCAGGCTGGGAGGGGTAAAGATTCCCTCAGAGCGGGACGCCTTGAGTTTTTCCTGGCACGATTTCACGTCTTCTGGAGATTTGCCCCAGGCGTCATCGGGAGCAATTTTTTCCGGCACCAGCGAGATCGAAGAAAACGGCTGCGTAGGGGAAGACTTCTCGCCGGAGATATCGGTTTGTGGGACGGGCCGTTCCTCGACGGGAAGCAGCGGAACGCCAGTCAGTCGGTTGAGAACGAAGACGTGTCCCATCTTGGTGTTGATGACGACGGCGGGAGTGCCGTCTTTCCAGGTGAACAGAGTGGGTTGGGAGGCAACATCGTAGTCCCACAAATCGTGATGAACGACCTGGAAGCCCCAAACGAATTCGCCGGTGGAAGCGCGCAGAGCAACGACGGAATTGGCCCACTTGTTATCGCCTGCGCGAATTCCACCAAAATAGTCGGGGCTCGCGCTTCCGGTCGGAATAAAAACCAGATCGCGGTTGGCATCGACAGACAGCGTCGACCAAGCGTTGCCTGCGCCAGTGCGCGGCTTGGTATCGTTGGCCCAGGGAATGGGATCCCAGGTCCAACGGACTCTGCCGCTGCGTGCGTCGAAAGCGCGCACGATGCCGCGCCCGACGTCGACCTTCCAGTTGTCGGCGATTGAGGAACCGACGATGACCAGATCCTTGGCGATGGCCGGCGCGGAAGTGACTTGATATCCGCCGCGCCATTCCGGAGTGGTGGAGGCATCGGCGGAAAGATCGACGGTACCGGCGGAGCCGAAATCGGCACAAAGTTTTCCGGTTTCTGCGTCGAGCGCAATCAGGCGCGCATCGAGAGTTCCAAACAAAATGCGAAGCGCGCACGGTTCACCCGGCTTGGCTCTTGCATCGCGCCAGGAGGAAACGCCCCGGGAAGCAACCTCGGAGTAGCCGCGCGTCAAATCGACGTGAGGATCAAATTCCCAGAGTTTCTCGCCGCTGGCTGGATCGAGAGCAAAGACTTCGTTATAAGGCGTGGTGAGGAAGAGTTTGTTGGCAAAGAGAATGGGAGTGGATTCGAAGGCCGCCTTGCGGATCAAATCGGTTTCGTGCAATAGCGCTCCGGTGTGAAAAGTCCACACAAGCTGCAGTTGCGCGACGTTCTTGCGGGTAATCTGCGAAGCACGGGAATATCGCATGCCGCCGGAATCGCCACCGTAGTAGCCCCATCCATCCTCGGCGGCCGCTTGCGATTGCGCCAATGTCGTGGAGGGGACAACGAAGAACAGAAGTAAGAGAACAATTTGAGCAGCCGGGGACATTTGGTTAAAGAAGCGCATCTGAAATTGATACCACTACTTGCCGTGCGCGGCCAGCAGTAACCGAATCAGCGCGGCTTGCCGGGGAGCCGGGTGGTTTGGCCGGAGGCGGCGGAGCGGCGGGCAGCGTCGAGGATTTCGACGACGATAAGATTGGTTTCGAGGGAAGAGAGGGCGTCGGGTTTGGCTCCATCGAGAAGGACGGCGCGGAGATAGGTGAGGGAGTCGTCGTAGGGAGCGGGGATGGGTGGAGCGGTGCGCGTGTTGGATTGTGGTTCGTTCGGGAGACGGACCGAGATATCTTTCGCGGCGATGGTGATTACGGAGCCGGTGCGGCCGTAAACTTCCAGGTCTTTGCGAGAATAGGGCCAATTCCAGGAGGCTTGCAGAATGGCTTGCGCGCGCGGGTAGGTGAGCACGATGGTGGCTTCGTCGTCCACGTGCGGGTAGATGTCCGGTTTGATTTGCTGGGTGACGGCGGTGACGGTGAGCGGGCGTTGGCCGTCCATGAGCCAGGTCATAAGATCGGCGCCGTAGCAGCCGAAATCGAAGAGTGCACCGCCGCCGTCGAGTTTGGGGTCGGTGAGCCACTTGAAAAATTCCGGCGGGACGTGAATTTCGGACGGGCCTTCGTGACCGTCGTGGACCACGACTTTGCGGAGCTCGCCGATGGCGCCGTCGTGCAGGAGTTTGTAAGCGGCTTGATTGCTTGGGTACCACGAGGTTTCGTAATTGACGAGCACTAGTATTTTTGCGGCGCGAGAGGCTTTGGCGATGGCCTGGGCGTCTTCGTAAGAGACGGCGAGCGGTTTTTCCAGCATAACGGGAATTGCGTAGTGCGCGCAGAGTTCGACGACATTGCGGTGATCGTAGGTGGAGGTGTAGCCGAGGACGGCTTGCGGGTGGGTGGAGCGGAGAGCTTCATCGAGATCGGCGTGGTACAGGGCGGCGTCGAGATGAAATTTTGCGGCGTAGTGTTCGAACAGCGAACGGTCGGGTTCGGCGATGGCGACGATTTGGATGTCAGAGCGGTTGAGGGAGTGGGCGAAGAAGCCGTCGGCGTGGCCGTGGACCAGTCCGGCGATGGCGACACGGAGTGGAGGTTTGGTGTCGGCAACTAGCGTGGTGGTGAAGATGAGTGTGAGTGCTAGCTGAGCGGCGAGGGGAAGGAAACGTGTTGGCATCGGCGTGGCTCCAGAAAACGAAGGGATGATAGCACTAGATGAGAGCAACGATCAGTGAGCCTGCGGCAACCACGAGCTAAAAAAGCGGCGGCAGGCCCCCGCAGTCCAAAATCGCCCGCCTCCCCGCGATGAGCGGGGCAGGCAGAAGGCGGCCGCTACCCAGGAAAGAGCGGAGGCTGAGGAAAGACGTGGAAACGATTGACAGGTGACTTATAGTGAATGGCAAATTGGCGGGCGTGTTGCGGCGACTGACGCCGAAGGACGGAAATGTTTGGCTTGAGTCATCTGTTTTATCCGTGGGGGATATTGCTGCAGCTTTTCGCGCTGGTGCACTTTGTGAAGCGCCGGCCGGAGACCTATTGGCTTTGGATTATTTTAATTGGCGGGCCGATTGGGGCCGGGGCGTATTTGCTGGTGGAGGTGGGGCCGGATGCGCGGCTGTTGGGCGGAGTGTTTCAGGGATTTGGGCGGCGGTCGCGGATTCAGAAGTTGCAGACGGAGATACTGGATAATCCGTCGGCCGGGAATTACGAAGAACTGGGCGAGTTGAATCTGGAAGAAGGGAAATACGCCAAGGCGCGGGAAGCGTTTGCCAAGGCCATTGAGGGATACAGCGCGCGGCGAGCGGGCGGCGCGCAGAACAATTCCTTGCATACGTATTACGGTCGGGCAAAGAGTTCGCTGGGGCTGGGAGATTACGCAGCGGCGATTCCGGACCTGGAGCGGGTGGCGGGGGCGGACGTGAAGTTTGATTATTATCGCGCCGCTGGATTGCTGGGCGATGCGTACGCGCGCACCGGTGAAATGGAGAAATCGGCGCAGTGGTTTGCTCCTGCGACGCAATTTTCCACGACACCGGAGACGCTTTACAACTACGCGTGGTTTTTGAAAGCACAGGGGAAAGCGGATGAAGCACAAGAGTGGGTGGCGAAGTTGATGGCCAAGAAGCGGACGCTGCCAGGATATATGAAACGAGTGGCGCGGCCGTGGTTTCGCAAAGGGAAGGCGCTGAAGAAAGATTTGGATAGTAAGAAGTAAGACTGCGAACTGCGGCTCACGGGTCATAGAAAGTCTTAAGGAGGAAGCTGATGGCTTGCGAGAAGAAAATGGAAGGCACAGCGCGGCGGGAATTTTTACAGGGAGCAGCAGCGACGGCGGTGACGGCGATGACGGTGCCAAATTTGTTCAGCGCAACAGTGGCGCGAAATCTGGAGATGATAAGCAGCGCGATTCCAGGATTGGGAGCAGCGGACAGCGACGCGATTCGAACCGAGATTGAAAAGCGGCATGAGGAGTCCGTGCTGCGGCTGCAGAACTGGATCAAGCAGCCATCCATTGCAGCCGAGAACCGCGGGATGCCGGAAGGCTGCGAGCTGATGATGCAGATGTTGCGCGAGGCTGGTTTTCAACAGGTGAAGAAGATGCCGACGGATGGCCAGCCCGGAATTTTCGCGACGCTGGACGCCGGCGCGCCGAAAACGTTGGGGCTCTACTTTATGTATGACGTAAAGCAGGCGGACCCGGCGGAGTGGAGTTCGCCGCCATTCGAAGCGGCGCTGGTGGATAAGCCGGGTTTGGGCAAAGTAGTGATGGGCCGCGGCGCCGTGAATCAAAAAGGGCCGGAAGCAACATTTTTGGCGGCACTACATGCGATTCGAGGATCGGGGAAAAAGCTTCCAGTGAATCTGGTGTTTGTCGCGGAAGGAGAAGAAGAGATCGGTTCGCCGCATTTTCCACAAGTGGTGCGGCAGCCAGAAGTGTTGGAAGCATTACGGAAATGCATTGGCGTGACCATGCCGTTTGCATCGCAGGACATGGATGGCTCGGTGACGACGTTCTTCGGAGCGAAGGGAGTCATCGAGCTGGAACTGGTTTCGAGCGGAGAAAAGTGGGGACGCGGGCCGCGCAAGGATGTGCACTCGAGCAACAAGGCGAGGCTGGACAGTCCGGCGTGGCATCTGGTGGAAGCGTTGACGACGCTGGTAACGCCGGACGGGAACGATCCCGCCATTGAAGGATATACCGCGAAAGCGCGGCCATTGAGCGCGGCAGAAAAAAAGATGATTGCAGCAGCAGCGAAACGCTTGAATGAAGACACCGTAAAAAAGGGAATGGGCGTGCAGCATTGGCTGCACGACGTCAGCTTTGAGGAATCGCTGGAGCTGCTGGTATCAAAGCCCACGGTGAATATAGAAGGGCTGGTGGGCGGCTATACGGGGCCCGGTGGGAAGACGATTCTGCCGGGTCGCGCAGTGGCCAAGCTGGACTTACGACTGGTGCCGGATATGACCGCGAAGGAATCGCTGCAATTATTGAAGGCGCATCTTGCGAGAAAGGGATTCGGCGATATCGAAGTGAATATGACCGGTGGATACGACCCGACCAGCACGCCGATGGACGCCAAGCTGGTGATCGCCGAGGGCGCAGTCTACAAGAGGCACGGAATCGATCCGGTGGAAATGCCGAGGCTGGCGGGTTCATGGCCGGGATTCGTGTTTACGGGCGAGCCGTTAAAGATGGCGGCGAGTCACTTCGGACTCGGGCACGGGAATGGCGCTCATGCGCCGGACGAATATTATTTGATCGAATCAAAGAATGCGAAGGTACAGGGAATGGACGGAGCGGCGTTCTCGCATGTGGAGTATTTGTTCGAATTGGCGGCCAGCGGATAAAGAAGCTACCAGGATTTTTGTTGGCGGAGTTCGGTGATATGCGCGGTGTGATGACGGCCGTGCCAGGCGTAGAGAAAAACCAGCCAGTCCACGGTGCGTGGGCCGTGTTCGGGATGCACCAGCACCCGGTCGTACTGATCGGCAGTCAGCGCGCGCAGCAGGCGAACCCAGCGATCGTGGAGCGCATCGAGTAGCGCCAGCGAAACCTCCACCGGAGCGGTTTTGGCGTCAGGCAATTGCGCCCAGAGATTTTCGTCGTAGGGTTTGATGGTGGGATTTTCTTCCGTGAGCGCGAGCCGCAGGCGGATGTAGGCGTTGAGATGGCTGTCGGGGACGTGATGCGCCACCTGGCGAACCGTCCAGCCGCCGTCGCGATAGGGAGTGTCCAGCTGCGCTGGCGAAAGGCTTTTAACCGCGGCGCGCAATTTGGCCGGAGTCTCGGCGATGGTTTCGATGGCTTGCTGTCGCGATGCGGACGTTACTTCCAGCGGCATGACAAACTTTCCAATCGGGTAGCGTGGGTCCTTCACTGGGTGGTCTCCTCAGACAAAGTCGAGCGGTGGCAATGCAAGCATTCTGGCATTAGACGCGGGATCGCAGCAATCGGTGACATCCGTTCGACGCCGCCACCGGCACGAAAGCCCATTCCAAAATGGATGGATGAACCGTCCCGGCTCAGCGGGCTCGGAGCGGGGGCAATGGTACAATGCCGATTCGCGCTTGTAACTTTGCGCCGCTCGGTGAATCCAATCTAGGGGAGAAAGTGGCAAATGGAGAATGTAGTAATTATCGGGAGCGGATGCGCAGGGCTGACGGCGGCGATCTATGCGGCGCGGGCAAATCTGAAGCCGCTGGTGCTAGAAGGGCACGAGCCAGGCGGGCAGCTTTCGTTGACCACGCATGTGGAGAACTTCCCGGGCTTTCCGGACGGAATTATGGGTCCGGAGCTCATCGAAAACATGAAGAAGCAAGCGGCGCGTTTTGGCGCTGAATACAAGCACGGAGCGGTGACCGAAGTTGATTTGAGCAATCGTCCGTTCCAGGTCACATTGGGCGGCGAAACCATCGAAACCAAGACGTTGATCGTGGCTGCGGGAGCTTCAGCGCGCCTGCTGGGGCTGTCCGGCGAAAAAGAATTAATCGGCCGGGGGCTTTCCACCTGCGCGACGTGCGACGGATATTTTTTTCGAGGCAAGCCGATCGCGGTGGTGGGCGGCGGCGATTCGGCAATGGAAGAGGCGAATTTTCTTTCGCGGTATGCCAGCCAGGTGTACTTGATTCACCGGCGCAATGAGTTCCGAGCGTCGAAAATTATGATTGACCGGGTGCGCGCGAACACCAAGGTGGAGTTCGTCACGCCATATGTGGTGGAGGAGATTCTCTGCGCAAACGGTCTGGTATCGGGCGTGAAGCTGGGCAATCCAGAGACCAAGGCAACGCGCGAAATCGTGCTGGACGGAGTTTTTGTGGCGATCGGGCACGTACCCAACAGCATCGTGTTTAAAGGCAAGCTGGACATGGACGAAAACGGCTACTTAGTCGCCAAGCACGGCGGAATTTCGAATGTTCCCGGCGTGTTCATCGCCGGGGATGTGCAGGACCATCGCTACCGCCAGGCGGTGACCGCGGCGGGTTCGGGCTGCATGGCGGCCATTGACGCGGAAAAGTTCCTCGAAGCACACAAGCAGAGCTGACGGCACTCGTCTGGGCCGTGCGAGTGGGCGCATAATCATAAAGGCCATGATCCGCTCGACGCTGCTGAAACTATCCGAAAGCAAATCGTTTGCACATTGGGTGACGTCCAGCCGGACGACGCGCAGGATGTCGCACCGTTTTGTCGCGGGCGAAGAGCTGGACGAAGCGATCGCCGCGGCGCGCGCATGCAATGACCAGGGCATGCTGGTCAGCCTGGATTATCTGGGCGAGAACGTTGCCACGGCCGAGGATGCGCAGCGCGCGCGGGATGCGTACCTCGAAGTCTTTGACCGGATTGCTGCGGAAAAGCTGAACGCAAATGTTTCGTGCAAGCTGACCCAGCTGGGACTGGATATGAGCGCGGAATTCTGCGAAGGCCAGGTGCTCTCAATCGTAGAGCGGGCGGCGTCGAACGAAAATTTCCTGCGTGTGGACATGGAAGGCTCGATATACACGGAGCGGACCATTGATGTGGTCAAGAAAGTCCGCGCCAAGAGCCCGGCCATCGGCACGGTGATTCAGGCCTATCTGTATCGCAGCGAGCAGGACGTACAGGATCTGCTGGAGTACGGCTGCCGGATGCGCTTGTGCAAAGGGGCGTATAAGGAGCCGCCGGAAGTGGCGTTCCCGAAGAAAGAGGATGTGGACGCGAATTACGTGAAGCTGATGAGGATGTTGCTGCCGAGCGGGATCTATCACGGCATTGCAACTCACGATCCGAAGATGATTGCGGCAACGATTAAATGCGCGGCGGAGAAAACCGTCTCGAAGGACGAGTTTGAGTTTCAAATGTTGTATGGAGTACGGACCGATTTGCAGCGTAGGCTGGTGCGTGACGGGTTTGGTGTGCGGATTTATATTCCTTACGGGCGGGACTGGTTTCCGTATTTTATGAGGCGGCTGGCGGAACGGCCGGCGAACGTTGGTTTCCTAGTGCGCAATTTTTTCCGGTAGTTTCGTCGGAAGCGAATAGAGAATGGCGAGCAGTGAGTAGTTGTGAGTGTACGCAGCCAAGAGTGGCTACGCTACTCGAAGAGTTGCGCGCGCTTGGCGAGCTCAGAGGGATTCGCCGGGATTGAGGGCGTGAACGGTGAAGCCGGGAATGTCTTTTGTTTCAAGGCGGAGGGCTTCGGGAGTGCCGGTGAGCATGGAAAACGTTGCGTAGTGCATGGGAATGACGTGTTTGACGTTAAGGAAGCGCGCGGCGTAAGCGGCTTCGCGAGGGCCCATGGTAAAGACGTCGCCGATTGGCAGCATGGCAAGTTGCGGCTGGTAGAGTTCGGCGATGAGTTTCATGTCGCCAAAGAGCGCGGTGTCTCCTGCGTGATAGATTGTGGCGCCGCCGGGCAGCCGCACAATGAAACCAGCGGGCTCGCCACCGTAAAGACGCACGCCATTTTCGTCGATGGAGTTGGAGTGCATGGCGTGGGTCATGGTGACGTCGAAGTCGCCGAGTCGCTGCGCGCCGCCTTTATTCATCGGCGCGATCTCTTTCTCGAAGCCCTTGCTGGCCAGCCACAGGCAGGTTTCAAAAGTGGCGGCGATTTTCGGGCGGAATTGTTTGGCGAGCGCGAGCAGGTCACCCAGGTGGTCGGAATGGGCGTGAGTGAGGAAAATAGCGTCCAGGCGCGCCAGCTTTTTTAGCGACTCCGGACAACGAGGATTAGTCATCACCCAGGGATCGATCAGCGCAACCTGACCGGAGGGAGTCGTAAGCGAAAAGGTGCTGTGACCGAAGTAGGTGATGCGGTTGCCTTTGAGATCGAGCATGCGGAGCCTCTCGAAGTTAAATTGTTCCACTAGGCTAAACGGAGTCAGGTATCGGAACAAGGTCGATCAGCAGTGCAAATTTGCGGCGGTGGGGAACTTTAGGCGAGAGTTGAGAAACGAAAGCGCGACGGGTACACTTATTTGGAGAGTTTTCGGGTCAACCCGAAGGCCCAACGAGATTTCGCTGTGGCGATTCGACAAGCCCATAGCGACTGGAATGGAATAAAGGAGAAGCTGAATGGCTTATGTGATTGCCGAGCCGTGTATCGGCACCAAGGACACCGCCTGCGTGGATGTGTGCCCGGTGGATTGCATCCACCCGCGAAAAGATGAAGCGGAGCATGAAGGCGTGACCCAGCTCTATATCAATCCGACCGAGTGCATCGATTGCGGAGCGTGCGTTCCAGTGTGCCCGGTGACCGCCATTTTCGCGCTCGAGGACCTGCCGGAAAAGTGGCAGGCATTTACGGCGACCAATTCGGACTGGTACGCGAAGAAGTAAGCGAAAGAATTGCATGAGTGAAATTTGAGACGGCACGCGGTTGCGTGCCGTTTTTCTTTTCACTGCCGGATTACGCCGGCGGTGAAACCCGAGTGGCGCGCCAACCTCTGATGCGCGGATGACATCTATGGGAAAGCCAGGTTGCGGAGTTAGAAATCGGAGAAAGAAGTGGATCTAAAGAGAATTATTTCGTTGGCTGGATGTGTGGTGCTGCTGGCATGCTTGGGGAGCATCGGTGTCTTAGGGCAGCAAGCGGCCGCGGGCAAGAGCACGGCTACGCCACGGCCGGTATCGCTGGAAGGCGAATGGAGCGGCGCTTTGCAAGTAGGCGAAACACAGCTACACCTCGTGCTGCATCTTTCCAAAGACGCGAAAGGCGAGTGGCACGTAAAGGTGGACAGCCTCGATCAGGCGGTCTATGGAATCGAAGCGACGAAGGTGACGCGCGAATCGGAGGCGCTGCAGTTCGAACTGGCGTCAGTCGGAGCGAAGTTTCAAGGAAAGATTTTGCCGGATCACAAGACGCTCCGCGGCATCTGGGAGCAGGGCGGAACTGGCCTGCCGCTGAAATTTGAAAAGCGCGCAGCCGGAACGGAAGCGCGGGCCGCGGCGAATGCCGTATCAAAAGCGGAAGGCACATGGCAGGGCGCCATCGAAACCGGCAATATGCGCATGAGGCTGCAGTTGCATGTATCGCACGACGAAAAAGGTGAATTGCTCGCTGCGCTCGATAGCCTGGATCAAGGAATTCAGGGAATTCCGGCGTCCAGAGTTACGGAAAAAGACGGCGACGTGAAATTCGAATTGCCGGTGTTCAATGCGATGTACACCGGAACCTTGAGTGCGGCCAAGAATGAAATCAAGGGACGTTGGAACCAAAATGAGAATATCGAGGAGCTCGATTTCGTGCGTTCCGACAAAGCGCTGGAGCTGCTTCGCCCGCAAACTCCGGAGAAGCCGTATCCATACCAGGAAGAGGAAGTAACGTTCGCCGCAGGCGACGGAAAAGCGACGCTGGCAGGGACGCTGACGCTGCCGCAAGGCGCCGCGCCGTTTGCCGCGGCAGTGCTGGTGAGTGGATCAGGGCCGAACGACCGCGACGAGACCATCGAAGGGCACAAACCATTTCTGGTGATTGCAGACTTCCTGACCCGAAAGGGAATTGCGGTACTTCGGTACGACCAGCGGGGAATTGCGCAGTCTACAGGCAATTACAGCAACGCCACCATCAACGATTTTGCTCAGGATGCGCAATCCGCGCTTACCTATCTGAAATCACGGAAGGAAGTAGACGGCAAGCGTCTGGGCATTATCGGTCACAGCGAAGGCGGAATTCTTGCTTCACAAGTGGCGACTCATTCGAATGACGCGAGCTGGCTGGTGCTACTTGCGACTCCGGCGACGACCGGTGAGCGAACGCTCTTGCGCCAGTCGGAATTGATTGCCCGCGCGGGAGGGCTTGGCGAGGAACAGATTTTGCGCAGTCTGGAGATCGATCGCAAGGCGTATGCTGCGGTGCGCGAAGAGAAAGACGCCGGCGCGCTGCAGAAACGACTCGAATCGCTGGTTGCTCAGAGCGGGCTGGGTGCGGCTATGCCGCCCGCGGCGCTGCAAGCACAGTTGAAAGTCATGAGCACACCGTGGTTTCGGCAGTTTCTGGACTACGACCCGGAGCCGGTGATCGAAAAAATAAAGTGCCCAGTACTGGCGCTGAACGGCGATCGCGATCTGCAGGTGGACGCGTCGGAAAGTGTACCGTTGCTGCGCAAAGCGTATGAGGCCAGCGGGAATTCGGATTTCACGGTGGTCGAAATTGAGGGTGTTAATCACCTGTTTCAGAAAGCGCAGTCCGGTTCACCGGCGCTTTATGGAGCGATTGAAGAAACGCTGGCGCCGGAAGTGCTGACCTCGATTGGCAACTGGGTGGCGGCGCACACCGCGCCATGAATCGTTGTGAACTGGTCGCAGCGCACGCCGCTGACGTCTTGAAAATCGAACGGTCGCGGTATCATTAAGGATGGAGCCCAGAAACGTCCCCGTGCCGCCAAAATTCCATCTGTCTCTGCTGATCCACGCTCATCAGCCGGTAGGAAATTTTGAAGATGTCCTCGAGCGCTGCTACCAGCGGGCGTACCTGCCATTTGTCGAGCACCTTGAAAAGCATAAGAAAGTCCGTACCGGACTGCACTATTCCGGGCCGCTGCTGGTGTGGATGGAGAAGAATCATCCGGAATATTTTGAACAGTTGCGGGCGCTGGTGAAAAGCAAGCAAGTGGAGATGATCGGCGGCGGATTTTACGAGCCGATTCTTGCGGTGATTCCGCCAGAGGACCAGCGCGAACAAATTGAGCGCCTGACGGCTTATATTGAGCAACATTTTGGCGAACGGCCGTCCGGTGCGTGGCTGGCCGAGCGCGTCTGGGAGCCACAACTGCCGTCGGTGCTCGCTGCGGCGCAGGTGAGCTACACGCTGGTAGACGATTTTCATTTTCTTTGCGCGGGATTCGAAGCGAGCGAGCTCTACGGCGCGTATCAAGCCGAAGATCGCGGGAAATCGGTGCGCTTGTTTGCCGGGCAAAAAGCGCTGCGCTATCTGGTGCCATTTGGGAAAGTCGAGGACGTAATTCTCCATTTACGCGATGCGGCAGCGACGCATCCCGGCGGGGTCGCGGTCTTTGGCGACGACATGGAAAAATTTGGCGTGTGGCCCGGCACGCACGAGCACTGCTATGACGACCACTGGCTGGAAGATTTTCTGACCGCGCTCGAGGAAAATTCCGACTGGCTGAGCATTACGCCACCTGGAGCTTACGCCGAGACCCACGCACCGCTGGGCCGTGCGGACTTGCCGACCGCCTCGTACCCGGAAATGACCGAGTGGGCGCTGCCTACTGGCGTGCGGCAGAGATTTCACGCAGTGCAGCAGGAATTTACGAAACGCCCGGAAGTTGCTGCCTTTTTGCGAGGCGGATCGTGGCGGGGATTTTTTCGCAAGTACGCCGAATCGAATTTGCTGCACAAAAAAATGTTGCGCACTGGAACCCGTCTGGCGGCGGTGCCGCAACGGCGCACAGAAGCAAAACCGGCGCAGGAACTTGCCGAAGCTCGCGACTTGCTTTTACGCGCGCAGTGCAACGATGCGTATTGGCATGGCGTCTTCGGCGGGCTCTACGCGCCGCACCTTCGCACCGGGTTGTGGCGCAGCCTGATCCGCGCGGAGGCCATCGCCGACAAGCACACCCCGGGCGGACAGATTGCGCGAGTGGAATTACTCGACTACGACGTCGACGGCAAAAACGAATTGCTGTTCACCGGAGCGGAGTATCAGGCGCTGCTCAAGCCGTCGGACGGTGGAACTCTTGCGGCGCTCGACTTTCGGCCGATGGCCGCGACGCTGGTGAACTCGATGCAACGCCGGCCGGAGGCGTACCACACACGGTTGCGCGAAGCTTCACAGCGGGCGGAAGGCGCGGTCGCTTCCATCCACGAGCAGACCCGCGTGAAAGAACCGAACCTTGAGCGGTTTTTGAAATACGACCGTTGGGCACGCCACGCCTTCCGCATTCTGGTATTCGATCCCAAACGCACACAATCAGATTACGAATCATTGCAGCTAATGGAAGACGCGAGTTTCGCGGGCGGTGAATTTGCGGTGCAGTCCTCAGCGCCGCATCAGTCCGAACTCTATCGGGAAACTACGATTGGCACGAACGTTTCGGGCAATGAAGCGGTGCCGGTTGCCGTCACCAAGGTATTTTCCTTCGCACCGGCGCCTGGCGGCTGCGAAATTTCCTGCGAAGTCGGATTAAAGCTGAAGCAGCCGTTGGAGCGCGCGGTGATGGTCGGCATTGAGACCATCGTTAATCTACTGGCCCCGACTCAGAGCGACCGTTTCTTTGAAACTGCCGACGGCCCGCAAGGTTTGCGCTTCAGCGGCGAATTGCCGGGGCCGATTCTGCACATGGAGGATGGCTGGCAAAAAGTCCGCATCACGCTGCACGCGCCGGGGACCGACAATTTCTGGATTGCGCCGATCGAGACGGTTTCAGAGTCGGAAGAAGGGTTCGAACGGGTATATCAGGGATCGCAGATTTTGGCGCGCTGGCGTTTGAGCACGCAAAAAGTTCTATCGGCAAGAATCGTTTGGCGGATTGAGGCGATCTGATCGGCTATTCCACGATCCACAGGTTCTGCGCGAACGGCCATTCAGCGTCAATCCATTGAGCGGCTTGGACAAATCCCGCACGAGTCGCCATTTCCATCGGCTCATTCGGATTGTATTTGTGTGAACTTTCGGTCCAGATTGTTTCGCCTTCATCCATTCGAATCAGCAGTCCCGCGCCGGGAATATTCACGCGCTGGCTGCGAAGCGATTGCAGATGCATTTCGATGCGGCGCTCCTCCGCGTTCCATAAAGCCAGATGACGAAACTCGCGCAGGCTGAAATCCGCGCCAAGTTCGCGATTGATGCGCGCCAGCAAATTCAAATTGAAGGCGGCGGTGACGCCGACCGGATCGTCGTAGGCAAGAATCTGCGTAGCAACGTCTTTTTCCAGGTCGGTGCCGAGCAATAGGGAGTCGCCGGGCTCTAGTACGGCACGAACCTGGAACAGAAAATCGTCCGCAGCGGGCCGGTCGAAATTGCCAATGGTGCTCCCGAGAAAAAGCACGCAAAGATGTTCGCCGGACTCGCGCCGCGCCGCGACCGCGCGCAAGCCCTCGAGATACGGTTTTTCGTAGCCCACCAGGCTTACAAAATCCAGCTGGCCAAGTTCTTTTTCGCACGCCGCCAGCGCCGCCGGCGAAATTTCGATCGGGTAATAGAAGGTCCGCTGCCGCTTCGCCAGTGTTTCCAGGATCAGCCGGGTCTTCTTGCCGCTTCCGCTGCCAAGTTCCGCCACATGCGTCGGCAACGGCATGCGCGAAATGATTTCCTCGACATGTTCCTGCAACAGCCGGGTATCGGCGCGGGTCAGCCCGTATTCCGGCAGCAAGCAAATCGCTTCGAACAGCTCGGAGCCGACTTCATCGTAGAGATATTTGCTGGGCAGTTCGTGCTGGCCAGCTTTGGTGAGGCCCGCGCGAACGTCGGCGGCAAACTCCAACGACACCATCTGTGGAATGGCTTGCGTGAGCATTTGGACTCCCGGGCCGGCTGGCCTCTCGAGACTACTCTTCCACGCAACGAAATGTCGCGTAGACATACGGGTATTGTGGCTGGAACCAGTTGCGGAACGAGCGGCGCAGCATGCAAGCCGCGGTGCGCGGCGAGCCGCCCTTCATCACATAGTGCTTTCCGTCAAAAAAATTTGCCGAATAGCCCGGATAGAAGGGCATCGCGGCGAATCCCGGCAGCGGCGCGAAAATCGTGCGCGTCCATTCCCAGCCGTTCCCAACCAGATCGTGAACTCCAAAAGCGCTGGCGCCTTCAGGGTGTGCGCCACACGGCGCCGGCTCAAAATATGCAAAATCGAAATTGCCGCGATTCGAACGGGGCGGTTCGTCGCCCCATGGATAACGGCGCTGCTTTTCCGAATGCAGTTCGCCAAACGCGGCCCGATGGAACTGCTCTTCCGTCGGCAATTTTCGCCCCAGCCATTTGGCATAAGCGGATGCTTCGGCATGGCTTACGTAAACCGGGCGGTCCATGTGCAGCGGCTGCTCGGAAAACATTCCCCGATAGGTCCAGATATTTCCCCGGCGCTGCCAGAAAGCGGGATGCTCGATTCCGTTTTCTTCGCGCCACTTCCAGTCCGCATCCGTCCACAGCGCGCGATGTTGATAACCGCCGCTCTGCACAAAATGCATAAACTGCCGGTTCGAAACGTTGTGATTTTCGGTGCTGAATGCCGGAACATTTACCGTCAAAGCCCCGCGCTCGTTGTCCCAGCCAAAGCGTTCGTCGTCCGCGGGCAGGCCGAGTGTCGCCGTCCCGTCCGGAATGTCCACGAGCCGATGTTCGATACGCGCCGTCTTCCAGTGATTCTCTATCGGCCCCGGTTTCTTTTTATCCAGCGGCAACCGATGGAACATGTACGCCAGCGTTTCCGCGTGCATCAGGCGATGCTCGATTGCGGTTTCCAGCATCGCCAGCAATTGCGGATGGCCCTCGCTGGCGTGATCGAGTGCTTGCTCGATGGCGGAATCCAGCTCCGCGCGAATCCGCTGGTTGTACCCCGCGATTTCCGCGCGCGACGGCCAATCCGCCGGCTGATCGGTAGGCAAGCCTCCGCCAACCGGGTCAATGCCAAACGCAAACAGCTGGTCAAATGTGCGATGAAAGCGGCGCAGGCCAAAAGCGCGCTGGCCCAAAAGATTCCAGTCGAACGCCTCGACGTGGCCCAGATAAAAAATTACCCGGTGGCGTTCGGCGATCGGCCGCTCGTAAAATGCGTCGTCGCGTAGAATTTGGAAAAGTTCATCGGTGGTTCGCCGAGAACGAATGAGCCGGGTGTGATGATCGTGGCGGGTGCGGACTGCGGTTGCGAGAGCTCCCATGGTTTTTTCCCTTCCTTTTGATGCGATCACCGGGAGAAGGATGCACCAAAAATGCGGCACCGGAAGGCTGGCTACGTTAGGATGTTGACCCTGAGCAGTGATGCTGTCAACCGAAACGAATGCGAAAGCCCCAAGGTGAATAAAGCTATCATTGAATTCCGCGATGTGGAATACCGCATTAGTACTATTTCCGCGCGGCCGATTCTTTCCGGCGTTTCGCTGGAAATTCATCAAGGCGAAACAATCGCGCTGCTCGGCCGCAGTGGTAGCGGTAAAACTACGATGCTTAAGCTCATCAATCGGTTACGCGAGTGCACGTCAGGTTCCATTTTTGTGGAAGGTCGCAGTCTTCATGAATGGAATCTAATACGCCTGCGCCGCCGCATTGGCTATGTGATTCAGGAAGTGGGATTATTTCCGCATCTTACCGTGGAAGAAAATGTTTCGCTGGTCCCGGCACTGGAGAAATGGCCGGCCGCACGAATCAAGGAGCGTTTCGCCGAGGTGATGCAATTGGTGGGAATTAATCCTGGGGAATATGCGGCTCGCTATCCACGTGAACTCTCTGGCGGACAGCGGCAACGCGTCGGAGTGGCTCGCGCTCTGGCTGCTGACCCAGCGATTCTCCTGATGGATGAACCGTTTGGCGCGCTCGATCCGGTCACCCGCGCCGAGTTGCAGCAGGAATTTCTGGCCCTCGCACGGCGCGTGTCCAAAACCATTGTGCTGGTAACCCACGACGTTAGGGAAGCGCTGTTGCTCGGTACCCGGGTAGTGCTGCTCGACGCCGGGCGGATCATCGCCCAAGCCAATCCGCGCGAGTTTCTGCAACTCGAACAACCCATCGCGCGCCAGTTTATCGCAGCCTCGGAACTGGTCTCCGGAGCCGCGCAATGAGCGTCTGGCGGTTTTTCATCAGCCACCGCGACGAAATTCTTGCGGCCACGCGCGAGCATCTCACATTGGTCGTAATCTCAATGGCCATCGCGGTGGCGATCGGCGTGCCGCTCGGCATGGCGCTGGTCTCGCGCCCTCGTCTTCGAGCCGCGTCGCTCACCGTCGCCAATATTTTCCAGACGATTCCAAGCCTCGCGCTCTTCGGCTTCCTGATTCCGCTACCATTCATCGGCGGCATCGGAATGCGCACCGCGATCGTCGCGCTGGTGCTCTACGCACTCCTGCCCATCCTGCGCAACACTTATGTCGGGCTCAGCAGTGTTGATCCGGCGATTCTTGAAGCCGCAGAAGCGATGGGCATGACCGAGCTGCAAATCTTATTTCGTGTGCGCCTGCCTTTGGCGGCCAGCGTGATTCTCGCTGGAATCCGCACCGCGACGGTAATCACCATCGGCATTGCAACGATTGCGGCGGCAATCGGCGCCGGCGGCCTCGGCACTTTTATTTTTCGCGGTGTTGCCATGGTCAGCGACGCGGTCATTCTCGCTGGAGCGATTCCCGCCGCGCTGCTGGCGTTGGCCGCCGATTTTCTGCTCGGACTGCTCGAACGCCGGCGGCGTGTGGCCTAGGATGAAGCGGCTCCTCTTCGCACTACTGCTGATCGCTTCCGTAGTTTCCAGTGCGTGCAAGTCTCCAACCAAGCCGCGGCTGGTCATCACGTCCAAATTCTTCACGGAACAAGTTGTCCTCGCCGAATTGCTCGCGCAGCACATCGAAGCCCGCACCGGAATTGAAGTCGTGCGCAAGCCGAACCTTGGTGGAACATTGCTGGTTCACAAAGCCATGCTCAGCGGTGACGTCGACCTCTACGTGGAGTACACGGGCACAGCGCTGACCGCGGTGCTTGGCGAGAATCCCGAAGGCGGCTCCGCCACTGTCTACCAACGCGTGAAAGAAGGGTACGCACGGCGTTTTGGCTTCGAAGTCACCGAGCCTTTGGGATTTGAAAATACCTTCGCGATGGTGGTACGTGGCGAAGA
This sequence comes from uncultured Acidobacteriota bacterium, assembly GCA_963814635.1. Classification (GTDB taxonomy): domain Bacteria; phylum Acidobacteriota; class Terriglobia; order Acidiferrales; family UBA7541; genus Acidiferrum. The sequence continues at coordinate 445,389 of CAWFDP010000001.1, forward strand.
CGCACGCAATCTGCACCTCGCAAAAATTTCAGATATCGCTCCGCTCGCTCTGAAATGGCGCGCCGGTGTCGGCTACGAATTCCTCGAACGCCCCGACGGCTATCGCGGCTGGACCGAACGCTACGGCCTGAAATTTGCCAAAGAACCCAGCGTCCTCGACTTGGGCCTCCTCTACCGCGCCTTAGCCGAAAAGAAAGTCGACATCGTCGCCGGCAATTCCACCGACGGCCTGATTGACTCACTTGGCCTGGTTCCCTTACAAGACGACCGCCGCTATTTTCCGCCCTACGACGCTGTGCCCATCGTTCGCCGCGCCGCCCTCGAGAAGTTTCCACAATTGCGCGCCTCTCTCGCCGAACTCTCAGGAAAAATCTCCGCCGAAGAAATGCGCCGCCTCAACCGCCAAGTCGACGCCGATCAGCGCGACGTCGCCACCGTTGTCCGCGAATTCCGCGTCGCCAGAGGGCTGTAGTCGAACGCTCTTGCGCTCCGAATGTTCAGCGACGCGATTCGAGTAGCTGGTCAGGGTGGACGCGCTAACCAGACACCGACACTATGGATTGCCAAGATTCGTTGTGGTTCGCTGAGTTTTTCGGTAAGAACGCACTCCGAATGCGGCGCCCACGCTGTAACCCACCGTGGCGGCAAAGGGCGTAGTGAAGACTAACTCGTTCAAACATTCGGTGTCGCTGCACTTACTCGTTGGGCCGAAAAAATTAGCAGCAATATAATCGAGTCGACTGTGCGCAAGGCCCTTATACCATTGACTGCTTTCGCTGTATGCCCCGTATGCTAACCCGAGCAACCCTATAATCCAAACCCACATGGCTGGCGAGTGTCCAAGACTACGCGCTACCAGATAACCGAGCATGATTGCCGTGACAAATATTGCCGGGGAATAAGCCTCAAAACCGGAATTGTAGTAATAGCGACCTATGAGCGCTTCGGGCAGGAATCCGATTAACATCGACCCCATGACAGCCACGACGAATTTTAGACAGAGCCCACCCAGAAAATGTGTCCCTCTGAGTGATTGCACGAAGCTTTTCCCGTCAACGGAGTCCATACGGCAGTCTACACTAGGTCTGTCAACTGGTAAGCATTATCGGAAATTGACCCACTATCGCGATTCGCGCCGGGTTGCCGCCCCACGTGGCCTCTGCTAGAGTCCAAAGAGAATCGCAGAAAGGGAATTTCATGGCTATTTCGCAGGAATTGCTGGAAATGCTGGTCTGTCCCCTTTGCAAGGTGCCGGTGAAATTGCTGGACGACCAGACCGGCCTCAAGTGCCCGTCCTGCCGCCGCGTCTACCCGGTGCGCGACGACATTCCCGTTATGCTCGTGGAAGAAGCTACGATCGCCAACGAATAGCACCGCACAAAAGGAAATCTTCGAATGTCCAATCCAGTTGTCGAGTCCTTGCCTCGCCTGAAACGCCTGCTACCCCGCCTTAAAGGCCATCGCATCGGGGTGCTCGGCGATCTGATGCTCGACCGCTATCTGTGGGGAACAGCTTCGCGGCTATCGCCCGAAGCAGCCGTTCCGGTTGTGGATTTCGTCGAGCAGAGCGAATGTCTCGGCGGCGCAGGAAATGTCGCCGCGAACCTGGCGGCATTGGGCGCACGAGTAGAGGCCTTCGGTGTCATCGGCGAAGATGAACCGGGTAGCGCACTGCGGCGCTGCGTTCGCGCCGCGGAAATTGCCGATCAAGGAATCATTGCCGATAAATCGCGCGTCACCACCGTCAAGACCCGGGTGATCGCGCGCCACCAGCAAATTGTTCGCATCGATCACGAGCGCCGCGAACCTGTCGTCGCGCCAGTCGAGGAAAAAGTGTTTCGCCAGCTCTTGTCATCATTGAAAAAACTCGACGGCCTGGTTCTTTCCGATTACGACAAAGGACTGATCACCGACGCATTCGCCGATCGCGTGCTAAGTGCCTGCCACCGGTTAAGAGTGCCAGTGTTCGTTAAACCGAAAACGTCGCGGTTGTATGCCTACCGGGGCGCACGCGTCATCGTCTGCAACGCCAAGGAAGCGGGCTTTTTTGTGACGCAATCGCTGCACGACGAGAAATCATTCGAAACGGCGGGACGTCAGTTACTCGCGCACTTTGGCTGTAGCGCGGTGGTCATAACCCGCGGCGAAAAAGGCATGAGCGTTTTCGAGGAATCCTCGCCGCGCCATCTTTCCATTCCCGCCACCAGTTTTGAAGTAACCTATGCCCGTGTCGGGCAGCCCGGCGTCGAACGCGGCACCAGCGGCCGTCAGGTCTTCGACGTCACCGGTGCCGGCGACACTGTGCTAAGCGTGTTGTCGCTCGCCGTGGCCGCGGGCGCTTCGCTTCCAGACGCCGCCGTCCTCGCCAACACCGCCGCAGGCGTCGTCGTCGGAAAGCTCGGCACCGCCAGCGTCACCGTCGCAGAGCTCACGCACGCCCTAGACGACCTCCGCCGCTAGACTCCGCGCCTTTGGTTTAATTTGTCATCCTGAAGCGCACCGATAAGGTTCGCTGCAGGATCTCAACTTCTACAATTTCGAAGACCCCGAAGACAGCTCGCGTACAAGCGCCGGAGGCCCGGCACAAGTTAGCCCAGCGCGTGAGCGCTGGGTGCCGGTCGAGATTCAAGTTCCATTGAGAGCGCCGTAGGCGCGACAGACCTGGCCTAAAACGACGGCGGGAAACTAAACGACTTATCGTCCGACCTCACCCACAAATTCAACTGCTTCGTCCGGCGGTTCTTCTCGACATCACTCTTATCCGGCATCGGCGAAAACGGACTGACCTCGATCGTCAAAATCACTCCATTCGCGCCTTTTTCCGCGTGGGCCTTTACCATCGCATAACTTTTCACCGGGCCGTAATAGCCTTCCGGGCCCCAGTCCGCCATAAAATCGGTAATCGCGTAGCTACCCGAAGGCTTCCACAGTTCGTATGCTTGCTTCTCGTGGCCCGCAACCAGCGCATCTAGAAAATGTTCAGCCGCTTTTTTTTCCGGATAGTAGCGGAACACGAAATACAACAGAATCGCCAGCGCGACGGTCAGCGCGGCTACCGTAAACGTCAGCGCTTTATATTTATTAGAGGGTTCCGGTGGCGGTGATAGAAGTGACGACATTAGTTTTCCGCTGCGCTTTCCGCAGCTTCTTTATCCTAACAAACTCACGCCGCGCAGAACAAAATTCGTCATTCCGAACGGAGCACTGCGAAGTGAGGAATCTCTCTTCGCATCCTGATCAATCGCGAATGGACCGGAAAATCGCGACATTACTTAGACACCGCCGTCAGCCTTCCAGTGCCCCGCCCGCGCCTTCTGGCAGCTCGATTTGATATTTGGTCCGTGCTTTTTCCTTATGCACTTCCAGCGCCAGCGCGATCAACTGGTCGATCAGTTCGCGGAACGGAATCCCCGTCGCTTCCCACAATTTCGGGTACATGCTGATCGAAGTGAAGCCGGGAATGGTATTCACTTCATTCAAATAAAGCTTGCCGCCCTTTTTCTCCAGGAAAAAATCCACACGCGCCATTCCGGAAAGCTCCAGTGTTCGAAACGCCGCAACCGCCATGGACTGTATTTTCTTGATTTGCGCAGGCTTCAATTTGGCCGGAATGATCAGCGCGGTTCCCTCTTCCAGATATTTTGCGGTGTAATCGTAAAACTCGCGGTGCGGCACAATCTCGCCGGGCACTGACGCCTTTGGATCGTGATTGCCCAGTACCGACACTTCAATTTCCCGCGCACTCACCGCCCGCTCCACCAGAATCTTCATCGCGAATTCCGAAGCCAGATCCAGCGCCGGACCCAGTTCCAGGCGCGAATGTACCTTGGTCATTCCTACCGACGATCCCAGCGTCGCCGGCTTCACAAACACCGGATACCTGAACTTCTTCTCGATTTGCTTCTCTACCGCTTTTGGATCGCGTTCCCAGTCCGCCCGATAAACAGTCACCCACGGCACTACCGGAATTTTCGCGTGCTGCAAAAGCTTCTTCGCAACATCCTTGTCCATGCCGATCGCCGAGCCCAGCACTCCAGCTCCCACAAACGGCAATCCCGCCAGATCCAGCAGCCCCTGAATCGTTCCATCTTCGCCATAAGTTCCGTGCATCACCGGAAAAACAACATCCAGCCGCTGCCCAATCCCGCTTCCACCTAGCGGAATCAGCGCCGCATCGGTCGGGTCTGCGGACAACACGATGCGATGCCCGCTTTTCAGCACGTCCGGCAGCAGTTTCTGCGCCGCTCCACCAATCAGCCAGTGGCCTTCCTTGGAAATTCCAATCGGCACCGCTTCATATTTATCAGGATCAAGCCCGCGAATCACCGAAGCCGCCGACGCCAGCGACACCTCATGCTCGCCGCTGCGCCCGCCAAACAATACTCCCACCCGCAATCTCTTCTTGTCGTTCGTCATGAGAACTCGTAATCGGATTTGGATGCGGCAGACTTGCGCTTCACAAGTTTTCCGTCATCAGTTTTCAGTTATAAGTCAAAAATTGCGTCGGCAGGAAAGTGTTTGCAGCCGCTGTTCTGTACTCGCAACCGCGCTTTGCGAAACCTTAGAGGATTTTCTGCCCCAACCCCGACAGCACCAATTCCACTCCCAGCAGCGCGGTCCGGTTGTGCTCATCTAGAATCGGATTAATCTCGACCACTTCCAGCGAAACCATCGCCTCCGAGTCGGCGATCATCTCCATTGCCAGATGCGCTTCACGGTAGGTGACCCCGCCGCGTACCGGCGTGCCCACTCCCGGCGCGTCCGTGGGGTCCACAAAATCCATGTCCAGTGAAACCGCGATTCCGTCGGTATCATCCATCGCGTACTTCAACGCGTCGGCCATCACTTCGCGCATTCCGCGCTCGTCGATATCGCGCATGGTAAAAACGCGAATGCCGGATTTCTTCACGATCTTGCGTTCCTGCGCATCCAAATCCCGCGCGCCAACAATCACGATGTTTCCCGGCTCGGCCTTCGGCTTGAATCCTCCCAGCATCACCAGTTCATCAGCGCCGTAGCCCATAATCGCCGCCAGCGGCATTCCATGCACGTTGCCCGACGGCGAACTGTCCGGCGTATTCATGTCGCCATGCGCGTCCAGCCACAAATATCCAATTTGTTTTTTCTCTTGGCGAAAGTGCCCCGCCACTCCCGCAGCAACTCCCGCCGCAATCGAATGGTCTCCGCCCAGTACCAGCGGCAAGAATCCGTCGGTCAGCGATTTCTCAACGCTCTTTGCGATGTCCTGGCAAGTTTCGGCAATCTCCTGCAGATACTTCGCGCGCTTTTCCCCGACCGGCATCTCTTCCGGCTGCTTCACTTCCAGGTTGCCGATATCCTCGACCGTCAGGCCAAGTTTCTTGATCGCGCCCTGCAGACCTGCTCCACGCAGCGCCGACGGCCCCATATCCACCCCGCGGCGGCTTTGCCCCAGGTCCATGGGCACACCAATAATTCTCACTTTTTGCGCCATTGCGTTATCCAGATTCGGCGGCCAACCAAGCCTACTCCAAGCGTCTACCCGACGCCCGCAGTTCAGCGGCCAGCCACTCCTAACTTCCGAGGAACAATAAGGATACACCCTGAAGATTCTTCTTGGTAGCACTGCCACTCTTGGCTGTGCGCGGTGTAAGCGATATCGAGGTGCGTCCGTTTGGAGTCCATCCGCGCCTGCAAAACAATCTCGGTTACGGCTACACCCGATAAATTCTCTTGGTAGCACCGACAATCCTGTCTGTGCCCGGTGTAAGCTACGCCGCGATTTCTCCGCTCTACGGATACACCCGATAAATCATCCGCGGAAACGGAATGACCTCGCGAATATGCTCGGTCCCGCAAATCCAGGCCACCGTCCGCTCCAGCCCCATCCCAAATCCCGAATGAGGCACGCTCCCATACCGCCGCAAATCCAAATACCACTGAAACGCTTCTTGCGGTAAGTTGTGCTCTTTCAATCGTTTAACCAGCAAATCGTAATCATGAATACGCTGGCTACCCCCAATAATTTCCCCGTAGCCTTCGGGCGCAATCATGTCAAACGCCAGCGCCAACTCCGGTCGTGCTACATCGGGCTGCATATAAAACGCCTTGATCGCCGTCGGGTAGTGGTGAATCAGCACCGGCCGGTCAAACGAGCTCGAAATAATCGTCTCCTCGTCGCCGCCAAAATCGTCGCCAAACTTCGCGGGATTGCCGCCCTTGTTCAGCACCGCCACCGCATCCTCATAGCTGATCCGCGGAAACGGCGGCTGCACATTGGCCAGCTTCGAAGTATCCCGCTTCAGCGTCTCCAGTTCGCGTGCCTTGTTCTTCAACACCCCGGCCACGATCGCGCTTACAAGGCCTTCTGCCAGCTCCATCGCCTCTGCAAACTCCACAAAAGCCGCTTCCGGCTCCAGCATCCAGAATTCCGTCAAATGTCTCCGCGTCTTCGATTTCTCCGCGCGAAACGTCGGCCCGAACGTGTACACCTTACCCAGCGCCATTGCAATCGCTTCCGCATACAACTGCCCACTCTGTGTCAAATACGCCTTCTGCTCGTCAATGTAATTCACTTCGAACAGCGTTGACGTCCCCTCGCACGCCGCCGGCGTAAACATCGGCGCATCCGTCAACGTGTACCCCTGCCCATCCATGAACTCGCGCGCCGCCCGAATCGCCTCCGCGCGAATCCGCAAAATTGCCGCCTGCCGCGGCGTTCGAATCCACAAATGCCGCTGGTCCAGCAGAAAATCCACGCCATGATCTTTCAACTGAATCGGATACGGCGTCTCTTCGGAAACTCTTTGCAGCACTCGCACGCCGGTTACACCCATCTCAAATCCACCCGGCGCCCGCTGCTCCGCGCGAATTTTTCCCGTAACCACCAGACTCGATTCCTGCGTCAGCCCCTTCAGCGCTCCAAACGCCTCGGGATTCTCCTTCAACGAAACCACGCCTTGAATTACACCTGTGCCATCGCGAAAAATCGGAAACAATAATTTCCCCGACTCCCGCAAGTTATACAGCCAGCCCTGGATCGTCACCTCCTGGCCGTCGTATTTTCCTGCCTGTTCAATCGTGATCGTGGTCATAGTCCGCTTCTTCGGCCTGTTGCCAAACCAGCAGTTTATCAGATTCGCCGCGCGCCTTCCCCGTACGGCAAACTAAGTACAGCAAACACCCTGTACCCTGCCCGGCCACTCCAGACGTCGCACCACCAGGACCCGGTGGTGCACGGTCGCTATTTCATATCTTGCGTCGGCACCTGTTCATACGAAATCTCAGGAGGAATCACGACGATGAAGATTCGTTTCACAATTCCGCTTGCTGTGACCCTGTTCATCTCGCTCCCCGCGCTCGCTCAGCGCCCGGAAGAGCGCGCCCAACCACGCGGCGAAGAACGTCACGACAACGTTCACGCCAACCAGGGCCGCATTCCCCAGGCCGCTCCGCAAAAGCGCGACAACCACGCCAAACCCGAAGTCGAAAAGCACCCCGGTGGCCGCGTCAACAGCGTTCCTCACGTCAATAACGATCACTGGTACGGCCACGACGCCCCCAACGACAAGCGCTACGCTATCGCCCATCCCTACGAACATGGCCGCTTCGAACATTTTGGCGCTTCGTACCGCTACCACGTCGAGCGCTTCGACCGCGACCATCACCGCTTCTGGTTTCCGGGCGGTTTTTCCTTTGAGATCGCCGATTTCGATTGGTCTCTTGCCTCCGATTGGTGCTGGGATTGCCCCGGCGATAACTTCGTGGTCTACGACGACCCCGACCATCCCGGTTGGTATCTGGTCTACAACTCCCAAACTGGCGTCTACGTCCACGCCCAATACATGGGCTCTTAACTCATAGCCCTAGCGCGCAGTTCGTCTCGCTGTCTGTGTAGCGGCGGGTTTATCCCGCCGCTCTTCTTTGGTCGGTGGTTAATTCGGCTTTTGTGGCACTAATGCATAACTCACGAACGCAATCTTCGTGCTGTCTGGCGACCACGACGGGACATTGATCGTCCCTTGCCCGCCAAACAGCGTGGCCAGCACTTTGATTTTCTGGTCCGCTAGTGTCATCACCCGCAGCGTCACATCTTTGTTTTCCGGATGCCCGCTCACCGACTTGTCGAAACTCAGAAACACCATGTATTTGCCGTCCGGCGAAATGTGCGGGAACCAATTGTTGAACTCGTCGGAAAAAACCTGCGTCTGCTCGCTGCCATCCGCTTTCATCCGCCAAATCTGCATGTGTCCGGTTCGTTCCGAATTGAAATAAATATCCTGCCCATCCGGCGAATATTCCGGGCCATCATCGAGCCCTGGCGCGGTCGTCAATCTCGTCTCTTCGCCGCCTTCCACCGGAATCGTATAAATATCAAAATTGCCGTCGCGTTGCCCCACGAACGCCAAGGTTTTCCCGTCCGGCGACCATCCATGCCAGTACGACGGAGAGTTCCTGGTCACTCTTCTGGGCGGATTTCCGGTAACCGGCATCACGTAAATCAGCGACCGGTGTTCCTCCTGCGATTGATCGCTGAACGCGATCAGCGAACCTTCCGGGGAAATGCCATGATCGTTGTTCAGCCGGTTGGCGAACCCGGTGTCGATGGTCTCCGCCATTCCGCCGGTAAGCTGCAGCCGTAGCAGCCGGCCGTCGCGGTTGTATAACAACGACTTTCCGTCCCGCGACCAGTTCGGCGCTTCAAATCGTCCTTCCGACACATAAATCGCCGTGCGGTCGCCGGAATCGACTGGCGTCGTCTCCAGAAAACTGAATAGCGTTGAGTTTTCCGCCGTCAGTACGGCTGCTGAGCGGCTGGCCATCTCCACGTTCGTGAAAACCGCGCTCTCACTTACGTTCGCATCGTGGCTGCATACCCCGATCCCGACGTAAAAAGGCTCCTTCAGCTCGATCTTCGGCGACGCTGCAGCCATGCGCATTTCGCCGTCCGCGCCCACCAGCCGCATTGTGAAGTACCCACCGTGCTTTTCAATTCGCACCCGTTTTGGATTCCAATTCGGCGATTGCACTTCCGTGGTGAGTCCGCCTTTCTCCGTCCGGAATTGCAAAGCGGTCATTCCATTGCCATGCCGCGCAATGTCCGCGTACACCGAATCCGCGTCCAGGCTCTGCCGGATCATCAACACCGCTTTGCGGTGCGGATTTCCTCCGGTCCCGATAAACGAAATGTCCGCGCTCAACGTCACATCGCCCGACATTTTCTTCCAAGCAAACTGAAACGCATCCGCCTTGAACCACATGTTCTCGCCGCTGCCGGCAATCGTGTAACTGTTCTTCCCCATGTCATACTCCACCGATCCCGCATGCAGCACCGTCCCCACATCCCCCCGCGCCTCAAACGCCCCCACCCGCGCCGCCACCTCCTGCGCCAGCGCGCATTTCATCGCACCACAAAGTACCAACAGCGCCCCAGCCGTCCCGACCTTCATTGCTCTGTAATATTTGTTCATCGCCAACTCTCGCCTCACCAGCTGTTATACCGGCTACCTTCACTGCTTATTTTGTTCGAATTTGAGCGCACATCAGTAATTCCGTTCACTTTTTGATCCGGTATAAGCAACTGATGATCGAATACCACCGCCCAGTCCGCTTTTCGGGTGATTGGGTCTGCAGGTATGGTTCTCAGGAGATTCGCGACCACAAGCTCGCCCAGACCTTGAGGAGGACGTCGGTTCTTGAGCTTGTACTCGTCAATCGTTTTTCTCATCTCCTGCAGGTCTTCCTTCAGTACCGTCTCCCGTACATGCCTCGGCGACAGCGTGCAGACGGACCCCATGGAGGAGCCAATTCCGATCAAAAATACGAGTATCGTCACAACGCCAATTACCTTGAGTACTGAATGCTTTCTCGCGTTCGTCGATTGCTTCATGTCTGATCGCTCTCAAGAGGACCAAGCGTTTTCGAATTTCTCAAACGAGGCTCGCGCGGCGGCGAGTTGTTCGTTGGCCGACGGTGCATCCGGCCCGAATTTTTCTTTCAACTCCAGTACAATCGGAATATTTTCGACCGGGGCAGTCTTCAACAATGGAATCCCTGCGCTCCAGTCAATCGTGCCGTCGTACGGCGGCAGGTGCTCATCTTTTTCCCCGTGATTGTCGTGCAGGTGTACTGACGCCACCAGATCCCGCATCGGCGCAAAACTTTTTTCCAACCGTTCTTCCGCAGGACCATCCGCGAGATGCGCATGCCCAACATCGAAATTAAATCGCAATCCCGCCAACCGCGTTTGATCCACGAATGCGCGCAAGTACGCTGGATCGCCCATTTCGCTGGTGGTATTTTCCACCGCCAGTGTCACGCCTGCATGATGCGCATGCAGCACCAGATGCTCCAGCGAACTGAACGCCGCATCGCGCTTCCGCGGATCGGCGGTCTCCCGCGAGCCGCCCATGTGCAGCACCATTCGGGAAAAGCGCAGCTCGTCAGCAACATCGATCGCCCGCTTCAATTCGTCCATCGCCTCGATCCGTCGTACTCGCTCAATTTCGCAGATCGATAGCGGCGTTCCGCTCTCTCGCGTCGCGCTCAAGTCCCGGCTGGTCGGCGCATGTAGCGACTGCAGCGTCATTTGGTTTGCTTCCAACGCCGACTTCAGCGCGGCTATCTCCTGCTTTGACGCATAGTCAAAGTGCCCACGCGAACAGAAAACTTCCAACGCTGTGAACCCAGCTTCATTGATTTGTGCCACGAGTTCGGTTGTTAATTTGCGCGATACGAATAGATAGGTGGACAGGACTTTCTGCATGGTCTTGTTCGGCTCGCAGGCGAAATTTTACGGCGGGACTGGATTGCGCCGCTAGTATCCCACGGCCGAGCCCTCATCGCGAGGGTCTGCCGCGCCCAATCTTTCCCCGGTTTGCGAATCAATACCTATGGCATTTACCAGCCCAATGTGCCCGCGACGCTTGGTCGCGTGGCCCATGGCGTTCAACCCCTGCTCCATGGTGGCCGGAAACTGTTGCTCCATCAAGACCCGGTCCGGCATCCATTGATGATGAAATCTCGGCGCATTGATCGCTGCCTGCGCGTCCATCCCCAGCCGCATCCAGTTGATCACTGTCAGCAGCACCGCCGAAATAATCGTCGGTCCGCCCGGCGACCCGGTAACAAAACTCAGCTTCCCGTCCTTCAGCAAAATCGTAGGCGACATTGAACTCAGCGGCCGGTGCCCTGGCGCAATCGCATTGGCTTCCGATTGGATAAGTCCGAAAAGTGCATTCGGCACACCGGGCTGCGTGGTGAAGTCGTCCATCTCGTCGTTCAACAAAAATCCCGCACTCGAAGTAACGTGCGAGCCGTAGCTATCGTTCAGCGTTGTGGTGCTGGCCACCGCGTTCCCCGCCGCGTCCACCACCGAAAAGTGCGTGGTGTGTGGCCCGTCATTCAAGCTGAGTTCGACCGCTGCCGGAATCCGCGCTTCTTCGCCGCAGACATGCGGCTCGCCCGCATGAACGGTTGCGCTGGTGGACGCTCGCTTTGGATCAATTGTCGCTGCCAGCTCTTTCCCGTAACATGCGCTGGTCAGTCCATCCACCGGAACTTTGGCGAAATCCGGATCAGCGAGATACGCCGCGCGATCCGCAAAAACCCGCCGCATGGTTTCCGCAACCACATGCACGCTTTCGATATCGTCCCAGCCCTTCAGCGGCACATTTTTCAAAATATTCAGCGCTTCAATGATTGCGACGCCCCCGGAACTCGGCGGCGGCGACGAAAGCACTTCCCAGTTGTGGCCATCGAGGGCATATTTCGCGCGAAGGACTTCGCGCACCTTCGGTTGGTATTGCGCCAGGTCGTCCATCGTAATGAAGCCGCCGAGCGCCGAGATGTCCTGCACCATCATCCTTGCCGTTTCGCCGCGATAAAATTCCGCAGCTCCGTTTTTCGCGATTCGTTTCAGCGTAGCCGCCAACTCCGGCTGCCGGAAATTCTCTCCGGGTTTGTACATCTCCCCGTTTTTCAAAAAAATCCGGTTGCTCACGGAAAATTTCTGCAAATCCTTGCGCTGATATTTAAATTCCTGAGCCAATTTCTCGCTGACTGGAAATCCGTTTTCCGCGAGGCGAATTGCCGGAGCCATCACGTCGGCAATTTTCATCGTTCCAAATTGTTTCTGCGCTAACTCAAGTCCGGCCACCGTTCCGGGAACCGCCACTGCTTTGTAGCCAATCACCGAAGCGACTTCATCCAGTTTTCCGTCCGGCTTGATGTACATATCGCGCGTCGCTTTGCCCGGCGCAACTTCGCGGTAATCCAGAAAACTTGTGCGGCCGTCGGCCATGCGTACCAGCATGAATCCGCCGCCGCCGATATTTCCCGCGGCCGGTTCAACGACTGCCAGCGCGAACGCTGTAGCCACCGCGGCGTCCACCGCGTTGCCGCCTTTCTGCAAAATCTCTACGCCCGCGCGCGACGCCAGTTCTTCATCTGTCGCGACCATGCCGTGCGCTCCGCGTACCGCTTCCTTCGGCCAGGCCCTTTCGGTTTCGGTGCGTTCTTTGTATTCGGTAGCGTTTTGCGCGTGCGTGACCGGAAGGGAATTGATCGACAAGAAAGAAAGGATGGCTGCGATTGAAAGAAGAAGTCGTCGGCTCATATTTGGAAAAAAATCCAGCGGCCCGGTCGGCTAATTCTCGGACAGGAATTCCACGGTGTCCGGGCCGGGGATGACGCCGGCGCGAGTTCCGCGTGTGATCAATTCCTGCACGGCCAGCTTGCCTTTTTCGCCGTAGCCGAGGGTCCATTTGTTGACGTACATGCCGACGAACTGATCGGCGAGCTCGGTTTCCATGTCGCGGGCGAATTGCATGGCGTATTTCAGAGCGTCTTCGCGGTGATCTAGACCGTAAGAGACGCTGTCGCGAATGGTTTTGGAAATGAGGCGGCCAATATCGGGGCCGAGCGATTTGCGGACGGCGTTGCCGCCGAGCGGAAGCGGCATTCCAGTTTGTTCCTGCCACCAGATGCCGAGATCGAGAACTTTGTGCAGGCCCAGCTTGCCGTACATCAATTGGCCTTCATGGATCAGCAGGCCGGCGTCGACCAGTTCGTCCTGCACCGCGTCAAGAATCTTGTCGAAGGGCATGACCACCGCTTCAAAATCGGGTTCGTAAAGTTTGAGGGAAAGATACGCGGAAGTTTTCAATCCGGGGACGGCGATGCGCTTGCCCTTGATGTCTTCCTTTTTCATGGACTTGGCGGCGACGACGATCGGGCCATAGCCTTCGCCGAAGCTGGCGCCGCAATCGAGCAGGATGTATTTGTCGCGGATGGACGGGTAAGCGGCAAAGCTGACGGCGGTGACGTCGTAGGTTTCGGTGAGGGCGGCTTCGTTCAAAGTCTGAATGTCGGAAAGAACGTGGGTGTACTTGTAGCCGGGCGTGGGCAGCTTGCCGGTGGCCAGCGCGTAGAACATGAAAGCGTCATCGGAGTCAGGGGAATGGGCGAGCTTAATCTCGAGGGCTTGCTCGCCGGATTTCAGGGTTGCGGTACGTGCAGACATGTGGGTCGAGCTTCCTTTTGGCTGCTGGCCACAGACGAAAAAGATGCCTCTCCCGAGAGCGCCGCCAGAAACGGAAGTGAGAGGACGAAGGTGTGCGTGGCACAGTGCTGGGTCGAATTCTTTGCGGAAAGAAGGGTAGCACAGGAGAGGGGCAGCGACCAGAGACCAGTGATTAGAGACCAGTGATTAGCTACCGGTGGCCGACCCGGCACCGGAGCGGAGATGTCAGATATAGGGAGTGGCGAATATGGCCGGGCGAGGAATAGGCAAAGTTCCAGTAATGGTTGAGGAGTGAGGAAAGGTAGGGGGTGTACCGCGGGGTGGTACTTTTGCTAAGAGTGGCAAATACAGGACTTATTTGTGGTAGCGGGTAATGGTTTTGTACTATTTCGGGCTGGCAGGGACGGGAATAAGGTTACGCGATTCGTTTTCCGGTGCTCTGGAGCACCCTGCCAAAGAAATTGGATGTGGCATTTACAGTTTTATGGAGGTGGTTGTGGTTGTGCAAAATGCTGCGTTGAGTTTGGGGATGGGGAATACGAGTGTGGGGGCTTGGCGGAGCCGGACGCTGGCGATACTGCTGATGGCGGTGATTGGAACGATTTTTTGGGTGGATTCGCGATATCCGGCGTTGATGAAGAGGTATCACGCGGGGACCGGCGTAACTGCGAAGGGCGCGCTGACGTTTGGATCGGTGTATTCGGTAGATCGGACGATGCCGCTGCGGGTGCGGGCGTGGCGGACGACGATGAATTGGCTGGATGCGAACCGGATTGGGATGACGTTTTCGTTTTTGTTCGGGCCGGCGGCGCTGACGTTTTTGGCGATGGTGCCGCGGCGGAGAACGGCTAACAAATATCTGAATACCTTGTTTGGAGCGGTGGCAGGAATGCCGATGGCGGTGTGCACGAATTGCGTGGCGCCGATTGCGCGAGGATTTTATGCGGCGGGAATGAGCAGGGAATCGGTGTTGGCGGCGATGTTTGCTTCGCCGGCGCTGAATGTGGTGGTGCTGGCGATGACGTTTGCGTTGTTTCCGGCGAAGGTGGCGGTATTGAAGCTGGCGACGGTGCTGTTTTTAATTTTTGTGTTTGCGCCGGCAGCGGCTTTGCGGGAAGAAGAGAAAGGGTATGTGTGCCCGATCGAGATTCCGGTGGCGGAGAATTGGTGGCAGGCGCTGGCGAGTGTGGCGCGGTCGTACGCGAAAAGTTTCTGGTACGTGTTTCGGGTAGCGTTTCCGCTGATGATTCTGGGAGCGGTGCTGGGAGCGCTGGTGATTGAGATGCTGCCGCCGCAAGCGATTGTTGGGCAAGCGACGATTCTGGGAATTGTGCTGGTGGCGCTGGCGGGAGCGTTTTTGCCGGTGCCGATGGCGTTTGACGTGGCGATTGCTTATATCGCGATGACGCACGGAGCGCCCATGCCGTATGTGGTGGCGATACTCTGTTCGTTGGGGATTATCAGCGTGTTTTCTTTGGCGGTGATTGGGAAGACGATTTCTTGGAGATTGGCTGGGGCGGCGTATGCGACGGTGGCGGCGCTGGGGATTGTGGCGGGAGTGATTGCGCGGGGTTGGTGACGGTCACCGGAAATTCAAAAGTTGAAATTCAAGAGTTGAAAGTTGAAAGTTCAGAGCCGAAGAACCCAGGCACGAAAACGGCAACTGGGGCAGCGCGCGAAAAAAAAGCCGGCAGGATGCCGGCGGTACGACATGCGAACCAACTTCTGCCGCGCCGCTGATGCTGGATGCGACTTGCGTTGTAAGCAGGAGTGGAATAGATTTTCGCCGACTTCTGAAGCTACGAAGTGGAGGAGACGAGATGAAGATTGCGGTGACTATTGCGCGAGTGTTGTTGGGATTTACGTTTGTTTTCTTCGGAGCGAACTTGTTGCATCCCTTCTTGCCGATGCCTATGCCGTCGGGACTGGCCGGGCAGTTTATGGTGGTGTTCTTTCAGTCGCACTGGGTGACGATTGTGGCGGCTGTGCAGGTGATCGCGGGGTTGCTATTGCTTGTGAATCGCTATGTGCCGCTGGCGCTGGCGCTGCTGGGTCCGGTGATTGTGAACATCCTAACATTTCATTTACTGATGAATCTTGAAGGGATTCCGCCAGGTGCGGTGGCTACAGTTCTGTGGTTTTTCTTGTTTTACCGGTATCGAGCGAATTTTGCGGGATTGTTTGTGGCGAAGGCGGAGTGAACAACGGAAGTACGAGGTACATGATTTAAAGTTCGAGGTTTAGATTCGAAGAACCCGAGTGCGACCGCGGCACCGCGCGAAAAAAGCGCCGGCAAGATGCCGGCGGTACGACATGCCAATCGAGTTGACCTTCCCGGGAGCGCAGACGGCTCTTTCCTAGCGGCGGGCTCCAAGTAGAGCCCGGACTCTTATGATGGCCGGCTGCCAGTAGAGCCCGCACCCGGTGCGCTCGCAGACATCTAAGAGAGATTCCTCGGGTTGCTCGGAATGACGACGGCGAGGGCGTCGGCCACTAGTTGGAAACGGGTTGAGCGGCGGCGGTGTAGACGACTTTGCCGCGGAGGAGGGTTAGTTCGCAGTGGATGTTTTTGATGTCGTCGGAGGGGATGGAGTAGAGGTCGCGATCCCAGACAGCGATGTCGGCGTCTTTGCCGGGTTCGAGGGAACCGATGCGATCTTCGAGGAAAAGTTGATGCGCGGCCCAGATGGTGTAGGACTTTAGCGCGGCGTGGATGTCAACGGATTCGGCGGTGCCGAAAGGCTGCGAGCCGCTTGAGGTCTGGCGAACGATGGAAGACCACAATCCGTAACGCGCGGGGAACGGTGTGACGAAATAATCGGAGCCGCCGGCCCAGATAATATTTTTTTGGGTGTAGGTCTTGTAGGGCATCAGGCGCTGCTCGCGTTTCGAACCGAAGGAAGCGGCGTAGATGTCGCCGATCCACCACATAAATGGAGCTTGGGTTTCGGGGTAGCCGGAATCGTAATCGCGTTGCAGGCGGGCCATGGTGTCGATGGCGTGATCGGTGGGAATGTTGCAGTGAATGATGCCGTGGCGCAGTCCCTTGCTGGGCTTTTCTTTGAGTAGATCGGCGTAAGTGTCGACAACCCAGTCGATGGCGCGATCGCCGACGGCGTGAGTGCTGACGTGAATTCCGGCGTCGTGGAATAGTTTGACCATCTGGCGATAGGTTGGCGGATCGATGTTGGGATAGCCAGTGTTGTGGCCGTCGAGTTCGGTAGGATTTTTGTACCAGGGATCGTAGACCCAAGCGGTGCGGCCGCCGCCGCTGCCGTCCATATAGAGTTTGACGCCACCGGAGAGCAACATGCCGTCGCCGAAAGATTGCGGCGGCTTGGGTTGAGATTGAAGGCGCGCGAAAGTCTTGCGGGCGGATTCCATGGTGCGACCGCCATAGAGCAGCGCGAAGATGCGAACCGTGGATTTATTTTCTTTCAGGAGTTCCTGATAGAGATCCCAACGGATGCCTTCGGTGCCGGGATCTTTAGCGGCGGTCATACCTTCGGCGTTGAAATCGGCCATCATTTTGAGCAGGCCATTGCGTTGCTGTTCCTTGGTGTAGGGAGGAATAAGGCCGGTGACCGCTTCCATCGCGGTTTCTTTTAGTACGCCGGTGGGCTGGTCTGTGGAATCGCGGTCGATGGTGCCGCCGGTTGGGTCTTTTGTTTCTTTGGAAATTTTGCCGAGGCGCAGAGCCGCAGAATTTGCGACACCGTAGTGGCCGGTGGTGTGCGTTAGCCAAACGGGATTGTTGGGAGCGACTTTGTCGAGGTCGGCGGCGGTGATGTAACGATGATCGGAGAGTTTGCCTTCGTCCCAGCCGGAGCCCTGAATCCATTCGCCGGGTTTGGCTGAGGCGACTTTTTGGCGAACGAGTTCGACGGCTTCGCTGATTTTGGTGATGGTGCTGAGTTCGATGCCGTAAAGGCGATCGGTTTCGTCGAAATGACAATGGGAATCAATCAGGCCAGGGGTGGCGGTGCGGCCGTGAAGATCGATGACGCGGGCGTTGGAGGGAGCGAGTTTGCGGATTTGGTCGTTGCTGCCGACGGCGACGATTTTTCCGTTGTGAATAGCGAGAGCCTGAGCGATGGAATCTTTAGCGTCAACGGTGATGATTTTGCCGTTGATGAGGATAAGGTCGGCGGAGTTTTCGGTGGGTGCGGATTGTGCGTGGGTCGAAGTGGACGAAAAGAGGAATAGCGCGAGCACGTTGGCGGAGGTTGTGGCGATTCGGAACGAAGAGCTTAGGGCAGAGATCATTTTGTTCACCTTTGAATGCGCGGGAAGTCTACCAAATCAGCGCAAGGGGCGAACCGGAAAAGAGCGGCTAGACAGTCACATAACAACTTGCCACGCCAATCACGCCAATCGGAGATTGGCGTTCCCAGGAAATGCGATTACACTTCGGCGGTGCGGTTAGGTGGGGAGGGCGTGATGAGAACTGGAATTTGGTGGGTGCCTGAGAAAATCGTTCTTGGCGTGATGCTGTGCGGGACGATCATGGTGGCTGCGGCGTGGGCCCAGGCGCCGAAGAAATATGAGCCGACGATTGAGTCGTTGGATCACCACCCGCTCCCGGAGTGGTATGACGACGCCAAGCTGGGAATTTTTATTCATTTTGGATTGTATTCGGTGCCGGGTTGGGCGCCGCTGAAGCATCCGGAGCACGATTTTTCTTCGCAGGACTACATCCTGTTCAATCCGTACGCGGAATGGTATTTGAACACGATGCGGCTCGAAGGATCGCCGACGCAGAAATATCACCGCGAACATTACGGCGCGGATTATGACTACTACAATTTCGCGCCGATTTTCGATAAAGAGATTCAGAAGTGGAATCCGGAAATGTGGGCCAAGGTGTTTCGTCAAGCGGGCGCGAAGTATGTGGTGCTGACGACCAAGCATCATGATGGGTTTACGTTGTGGCCCAGCGCGACCAAGAATCCGACGCTTCCGGCGGACCGGCAACATGCTACGCGGGACATTGTGGGCGAGCTGACGGCGGCGGTGCGCAAGCAGGACATGCGCATGGGGCTTTATTATTCGGGCGGATATGACTGGACGTTTGTTCCGGGGCCGATTCGAGTTGCGGCGGACTACGACAAAGTGAAACCGCAGAGCGAAGCGTACGGTAAGTATGCGGACGCGCAGGTGCGGGAGTTGATTGAGCGCTACAAGCCCGCGGTGCTATGGAACGACATTGACTATCCGAAGTCCGGGCATGCGCTGGAGATCATGGCGGAGTATTACAACGCCATTCCGGACGGCGTGATTGATAACCGTTTTGGAGTGCCACATTCGGATTTCGGGACGCCGGAATACGAGAAGGTGGACAAGATTAATCCAAAAAAATGGGAAGAGTGCCGCGGGCTGGGGCGATCGTTTGGATATAACCGTGCGGAAGGCGAAGCGGAAACGATTACGGCGGCGGACTTGATTCATTTGCTGGTGGATATCGTCAGCAAGAATGGGAATTTGCTGCTGGATGTCGGCCCGGAAGCGGATGGAACGATTCCGGCGGTGCAGATGGAGCGGCTGGTGGCGCTGGGCGAGTGGATGCGGGCGAATGGAGAGGCGATTTACGGAACGCATCCGTGGAAGCGCGCGGAGGGCACGACCAGCGAAGGCGTGGCGGTGCGATTTACGCGGAAGGGTGCGTCTCTGTACGCGATATTGTTGGGCGATGTAAACGACGGTTCGGTGACGGTGAAGGGGATCTCGCCGCCGCCGGGATCGAAGATTTATTTGCTTGGCAACGAGAAGCCGCTCGGGTGGTCGCAGGATGGGGCGGACGTGAAGATTGGTTTGCCGAAACCGTTGAACGGAAAATATGCGTACGCATTTCGGATTGAGGGGCCGATCTCGTAGGCGCAGAAAGTGGTTTTGAAACGAAGCGAAAGAGAAAACGAAAAAATCGACCAGATGGTGGCCTGTAGGCCGCCGCTACAAAGGCAGAGAAAAAGAAAGAGCAGCGAGATAAACCCGCTGCTACAAAAGATTTGAAAAATTTATAGGGCGGAGACCATGTGGGCGATGGCGTCGTCGTAGGAGACGCTGCCGTCGAGGTAGGGCTGCCAGTATTGGGTGAGGACGCGTAGATAATTTTCCCAACCGCGTTTGTAGAGGCCTTCGCGCACGGCGTAGGGCACGTAGCCGGACGTAGTGTTGCCGGAATCGGCGCTGTTGAGGCCGAGCGGGCGAATGACTTCGCCGGTGGTGTAGAAGAGCAGAGCGTGCCAGAGATCGCGCGGGATGGGTTTTTCGCGCTGACGACATTCGCGGTAGATGGCGTCCTGCACGCCGTCGGCAATGCCGTGTGACGCTTCGTGGAAGAGAACTTCGAGCGCTTGACTGCCCTGATTGCGCACGTCGGCGGCTGAGACGGTGACGCGGAGCGGATCGAGCGTGGTGTAGGCGCCAGTGGAGCTGGCGTAGGAAGTGACGTCGACGCGGATACGCTCCTTGGGCCAGTTGGTCTGATAGATTTCCGCGAGGCGATGAGCGAGGTCGAGGCCGTTACGGCGAACGAGGGGCGCGACGGCGGCGATCCAACGGCGATTGGCGCGATCGTGGTCCTGCCACAGATGCGCACGGTAGACGGGAGCCGCGGCGTCGAGAGTTTCCGTGAGTTTCGCGGGAAGGCCGGCGTCGCAAGTCTTCTTCTTGAGGCCAGCCAGATCTTCACAAGTTTCAAAATCACCAAGCTGATTTTTGATGAGAATCATTTCCAGGCTGACGGTGAGATCTTTGTCGGCGTAGGTCCTGGTGTAAAAGGCGAGTGCATTGGACCAGGCACGCTGCTCGGCGGGCGAGAGATTGGGGATGCCGGTTGGGTTGGCAGCAGAATTTGCGGATGGACTTGACGGGCGTTGCGAGCGAGCGATTCGGTAGAGGGTGTGGTGAAGGTTCAGCCAAAAGCCGCTATGAAATTCGAAGACCGGGAGAGGTGCGGCGGGAAGCTCTTCCTGCGCGCGGGCGATTGGCGCGAAAAAAAACGGCAGAGCGCACAACAATTTGCAGAACGCACGGCGGGTGTAAGTACCAAATGGGCGCATGAGAAGAAGCAAGATGGTATCGCCATTTGCAGGGTGCGGCAAACGAACCGGGCCGCGGAAACCGGGCGGAATCTTAACCTGGCCGTGCTTGATGCAAATGCTGGCGAGAAAATAAAGAACTGGGGTTACTTAACGGTGGAGACCCAGCGGTCGAGGACGTTGAGCTGGGCGGGAGTGAGATCGTCGTTGAAGCGGACGCCCATGCCAAGACCGGGGCTGACGTAAACGACGCGGCCTGGCACATCGAGTTCTTCGCCTTGATGGGTCAAGCGGACGCGGACCATGGTTTTGGAAGGCGTGGGATTTAGAGTGTCAATGTAGCAGCCGGTGCGGCTGAGGTCGCTGGTGCGCGCGGAAAGACGAGTGTTGGTTGCGACTTCCGTGACTTCCACGGCGGCGATAAAAGCGATGCGAAGAGCGCTGCGTTTGTCTTGCATTGTACCTAGCATGGCCAGATCTCCAATTTCTCGCCTGAGAGATCCGGGAATACTGCGGTTTAGCCGCAGCTGGAAAGACGACCCTGCCTGATTGTGCTTTGGGAGAGCCGGGAACACAAGAAAGAAGAGCGGAAGATTTCGAAAAAGTGACGCCGTGACGGCGCCCGGTTATTCGACGGCGGGATCAAGCGAGTGGCCGACGGCACCCTGACGGTCAGCGGCGTGGAACTTGCCGTTCGAATCGCGGAAAAAAGAAAGTTTGCCGGTGCGGCCGTAAATGGCGGGAGTGGCGGAGAGTTCGTACTGAGCGGGAGCACCGACGTCGTTGGCGCCGACAATCACCATACGGAAAATGTAGCCGTTGGATTTTCCGGTGACCAAACCGGATTCGAGCAAGCCCGCAGCGTCTACGGAAGGCTTGGGAGCGGGGCCGAGTTTGAAGAGAGAGTCGGGGAGGCGCGAGTAGGTTTTGCGAAAGATTTCGACGGCAGCGGCGATCAGCTTGAGATTTGCGAGGGCGTCGTGTTCGTTGGCGCCGATGGCGGACTGGTCCCATTCGACTTCGAGCGAGGGAAGATCGAGGAACAACATGCCGATGGAGAGAATCTTCCAGGAAGAATTTTCGCGGACCAAGCCCATCAGGATGTGGTGCGGGTCGCCGCTCTGTAGCTCGGAGACGTCGCGGATATCGATCGGAAGGAGCGCGATATTTTCACGGAGTTCAACACCACCCAATTGGATTTCGGCGGCGCCGTCTGGAGTGGTGCAGCGGATCGTCGGACGGCCAGCAGGATTGGCGGAGAGTGTGGGTTTGCCAGCGCCGTCGAGAAGAACGAAGCGCTTCATCAATTCGATGCGTGCGGCGGGAGTGAGGCGGGAGAAGGATTCGGCGTTGCGCGAGGTCAAATAAGTTTGGAAGCTGGTTTCGTCGTGAGCACAGGCAGCGGCTAATAAATCGCGTAGAGCTGCGGAAGGTTGATCAGGAGTTGCGGGCGCAGAATGCGCGTCAGGACGCGAGCTGGATTCCTGGCTATGAGCCACAATGGCGCTGCTCAACACCCAGAAAATTGCCATCACGACGAGCAGGGATTGCTTACTGAGCATCTATTTTCAACGCCGCGGCGAGAATGTCGGGAAGGTTGATGGAAAACTGCGAACGGGGCATGACTTCATCGAAGCCCGCGGATTTGGCTTGCTGAGCGAGTCCGGTCTGCACGTGAGAGAGAAACCCGATGATGCGCAAGTGTGGCTGAGCTGCACGCAATTTCTGCGCGGCGGCCAGCGGCTCGGACCGTGCGTTCAGGTCAACAATCACCAGGCTTGGCGCGGGCTCCATCAATTGCAGCAGGGAGTCGGCGTTCGAAGCGACCTTCACTTCGATACCCAGATGCTTGGCGGTTTCCGCCAGCTTCATCTGGAAGAAGAGATCGTCCATGTAGGCGACAACGCGCGGCATTATGAAAATTCTCCAGTTCGAACCAGGACGGTTAGATAGATGCGAAAAACAGTGAAGTGGCTGCCGCCGAAGCTGCGGCGTTAGCTAGTGGCCCGAGTCGGGACTGTGCGCGCCGACGGTTTCGTCGGGCACATCGCCGGCGCGGCCTTTTACGCGGTCGTAGACTGACACTTGACTGACCGAACCAAGCGCTTCGTTATAAAAGGTTGGAATGCCCAGCGCGGTGCGCAGCTCTTCGTTGAACATGCGAAGATTGTGCAGGTGCGAAGCCAGCGCAGGCAGCTTCAAGCCCTCATCCGTAAGCAGGAATTTTTGGTAGCCGGCGTCCCATAGCCGCGCGAACTGGCCCTTCACCATGATCGTAGGGAGCACGGTAAGTTGGAATTTGCCATCGGTGCCCTGACGGAACTCCGCGCCGGAGCCGTATTTTTCCACGCGGACCACGCCGCGGGTGCTGCCGACCGCAAAACCCAGAGCGGCCAGGCTTTCGATGGCTTTCGGATCGAACCGTTCTTCAACATTCCACATGATTCTTCAAGAGTAAAGAAAGGCGAGAAATCTGTAAAGAGGCGCGGGCTGAGCGGATGGATTCCAGACGGAAATTGGCCGTTACGTTGTATGCTTTGGCCGTGGGAGACTACTGAATGAGGCGCCTGATTGCGGTTTTCGCTTTCTTATTTTTGATTGGCTGCACGCTGCCGGCGAAGGCCGACGCGCCGGGCCGCTGGACGGAGCAGCAAGCCAATGCATGGTATGCGAAGCAAGGCTGGCTGGTTGGGAGCAACTACAATCCAGCGACGGCTTCGAACGAGCTGGAAATGTGGCAGGCGGAAACGTTTGACCCGCACCGAATCGATATGGAACTTGGCTGGGCCGAGTCCATCGGGTTGAATACCATGCGCGTTTTTCTGCACGATCTGTTGTGGCAGCAGGATCCCGAGGGTTTCAGAAAGCGTCTCGACAGTTTTCTGCGCATTTCGAAAAAACATCACATCAAGCCGCTGTTCGTGTTGTTTGATTCATGCTGGGATCCAGCTCCGCGCCTGGGGCCGCAATTGCCGCCGCGGCCGGGAATTCACAATTCACGCTGGGTGCAAAGTCCGGGAGCTGCGGCGCTGGAAGATCCTGCACAGTATCCGCGGCTCGAAGCGTACGTGAAGGGAGTGGTGAAGGCGTTCGGCAAAGATGAACGCGTGCTTGGCTGGGATGTCTGGAATGAACCGGACAACGGGAACGGCGGCTCGTATGCCGCGGGAGAACGGCCAGACAAAGTGCAGCGAGTGCTGTTTTTGCTGCCGCAGGTTTTTCTCTGGGCGCGCGAAGCTGGTGCAACGCAGCCGTTGACCAGCGGCGTGTGGAAGGGCGAAGACTGGGCGGAATTCGAAAAACTCAGTCCGATGGAGAAAATTCAGCTGGAAAACTCGGACGTTATTTCGTTCCACAATTACGACAAGCCGGACGAATTCGAACGGCGCGTGAAACAACTTGAGAAATATCATCGCCCGGTGATCTGCACCGAGTACATGGCGCGCGGGAACGGAAGCACATTTGAGGGGACGCTGCCGATTGCCAAGCACGAGCACGTTGGGGCAATTAATTGGGGATTGGTCGCCGGAAAATCGCAAACCTACCTGCCGTGGGATTCTTGGGAGCATCCCTACACCGACCGTGAACCAGCGATCTGGTTCCACGAAATCTTTCGAACTGATGGGCAGCCGTATCGCCAGGAAGAGACGGAATTAATCCGGCAACTCACGAGGTAGCAAAACCGCGTTTCGATGGGGTTGGCGGGACGCGCCGGAGCAACCGCCGGCAGGCAGAGTTATCCACAAGCAGGCAAACCACGAATCGGATAGTTGCAAAATTTTCATCTGTTCCGGCTGGAAGATTGGATATACTCCCGCGCAAAGGGTAGGCGGTCCTTCGAGGGGCCGCCAGGCTACAGCGGGTCAAGAATTTAATCTCTGCGAAACGGAGCGCAGAAACTTCCGGATTCAACCGGAGAGCGGGGTGGGTTATGTCTCGAATCATTCGCGTTTCCGCAATAATCTTCCTTTTCGTAGTTTCCGCCGGCGTAGCGAAAGCACAACAGACGTTGGGGGCCATCAACGGAACGGTGACCGACAGCAGCGGCGCGGTTCTCGGCAAAGTCGCGGTGAAGGTGAAGAACGCCGGGACCAACCTGGAAATTAGCACGACAACCAAGGACGACGGCTCGTTCCAGGTCACCGCGCTCCCGATCGGCAAATATTCAGTAACGTTTTCGCTGGCGGGATTCAACAACGAAGTGCACTCAGAGATTTTGGTGCAAGGCGGCCTGACCGCTACGGTCAACGGCACGCTGAAGGCGGGTTCGGTGAGCGACTCCGTGACGGTGACCGGCACGCCGCTACTAAACCAGACCGATACCACGATTGGCTACACGCTGGGTTCGGATTTGATCGAGAGCACTCCGCTCGGCACGGGCAGCTTTACACAGTTAGCGTTGTTGAGCCCAGGCGTGAACGCGGATTTTCTGACCGGCTCTGGCACCAACGCCGGACTGGGCAACCAGAATATTTTCGCCAACGGCCAGCGCGATACCAGCAACAGTTTCATCATCAACGGCGTGCAGGCGAACAACATTTTTAATGGCAAATCGTCGAGCGGCGTGGCAGACAATCGCGCAGTTCTGAACACCGGTGAAGTTTCGCTATCACAGTCGGTCGGAGGGGAAATCCAAACCAGCACTTCTGTTTATAGCGCGATCGGTCAATCCCTGCCCTCACCTGCACCGGAAATGCTGGAAGAGGTCCGCGTGAACACGTCCATGTACGACGCGTCGGAAGGTGCATACAGCGGCGCGCATATCACATTGCAGACCAAAGGCGGGACCAACGACTTGCACGGGGAAGCGTACGAGTATCATCAGACCAGCGCCTGGAACGCGGCGCCCTTTTTCTTCAATCAAGATCCCACGTTGCGGATGTTGGGCAAGACCGTTCCGGAACTCAAGCGGAATACGTTCGGAGTCACCCTTGGAGGACCGATTATTAAGGACAAGCTGTTCTTTTTTGCAGCGTATCAAGGCCAGCGGGCCACGGATCAGGATAATTCTATTTCCGAAGTGAACACGCTGCCGGGCCTGGCTGACAACAATCGGGATGTGGCGAGCCTGCAACAACTGATCGATCCAGGATGCACCAGTGCTTGCCCGACGATCGATCCGGTAGCGCAAAAGATCATGAATCTGAAGCTACCGAACGGACAGTATTTCATTCCTTCGCAGAGCGTCTTTGACACTTCTCAGCACCCGACACAGATTGAGGATTTGGGTTACAACTCACTGGTCATCGGTCCCAAGACGACTTTCAAGGCCGACCAAGTGGTTGGAAATATCGACTACAATTTCAACACTAAAGATCGCATCTCGGGAAAATATTATTTCCAGAACGATCCGACCTACGCGCCATTCGCGATTAGTCAGGTCGGCAATTTTCCGCAGCAATTGAGCTCCGGCGCCCAGACCTTTTCGTTGGAGAATGCCACCACGATTTCTCCGAATGCGGTCTGGACGCAGCGCTTTGGCTTTATCCGCCAGAAGGCTTTCGCGAATACTACTGACGGGTACAGCAATTCGGACTATGGGATGTCCATCTTCGGATTATCGACGGTTCCCGGAATCTCCATCACCACGCCGTATACGAATGCGCCCAAGGGTCTGGGAATAGGCCCGGCCAGCAACTTTGCTAACGCCGGTATCTTTCAGAACGATTTTGAAGGATCCACAAAGTACTCCTGGACTGTTGGCCGGCATACCCTGGCGTTTGGTTTTCAGTGGGACCACATGCAGCTGAATGTGGAGAATAGAAATAATGAAACCGCGGAGCTGAACTTCTCGACCTTTTCGGATTTCTTAACCGGTACACTCTGCACGCCCGGATCGTTTTTTTGCGGCGAAACGGGCCCGTCAACGTTTATAGGCGGAGCGACGAGCCGGCATTACCGCGCCAACCAAGTGGGAGCATTTGCTCAGGATACCATCCGGCTCAAGACGAATTTGACAGTCACCTTAGGTTTACGATGGGACTGGGATGGCGCGCTAACCGAGAAGAATGGTTTGCTGGCGAACTTCTATCCTTCTGACTATAGCTACACTCAGTGTACCGTCGGAGGGGTTGCCGGCGATCCTAGCCTAGGAACGCCATGCGATCCAGGCACGGACGTCATAACCGGCACGGGAATCGTAGTTGCCGGAAACAACAAGACCTTTGGAACTAAAGGCGTTAGCGATTCGACCATCAACGGCCGCCAATGGGGATTTGCTCCAAGAATCGGTATAGCCTGGACTCCTAGATTTACAAAGAATCTCGTCATTCGCGCAGGGTACGGGCTGTATTACGATCGCGGCGAATACATGTCGGAGCTCTCGCCGAGTGCCGGTGGAAATTATAACGGTCCCTTTGGTGTGACAGTCGAGGCTCCGTTTGTTGTGCCGCTGCTGGCACAGCCGGGCGCGACGTTCTCGGCACCATTTGCGGCATACGGCAACACACCTCCCGCGGCGCCAAGCAGCCTTGCGGGCGTCACCTCGCTACTACCAAACATAACGGACTTGGTGAATGAGACCACACCACTCTGTTCTTCCCTAAGTACGGCTAGCAGTTTTTTCTTCTGCTCGCCGGTACAGTTCGCGGCCTATGCCCCAGGCAACAAACTGCCGTATTCAGAGAACTGGATGCTCGACCTGCAATGGCAGCCAAGGAACGATCTAGTGTTTACGCTGTCCTATGTGGGTAATCACGGCCAGCACGAAACTATCCCCGTACCTTTCAATCAGCCAGGCGTGGCCACACCGAGCCACCCGATCCACGGCCAAACTTCAACCTATGGTTACAACGTAGTTCCATCAGAGAACATCTTTTCTCTAACAGAAGGATTTCCCGCTGGTAACGTCGACCTCCGGGTGCCCTATATTGGCTTCGATCCCAACTCGCAGTATAACGAGGCCGCCGGCATATCGAACTATGACGCGCTGCAGTTCAACGTCACCAAACGCGCCAGTCATGGTTTGACCTTGTCTGGATCTTACACCTGGTCGCACGCGATGGATGAGGAAAGCGGCGAGCAGCTCTTTTATAACGGAGACAACCCGCTGAATCTGCGCACCGGCTACGGGAATTCCGATTTTGACCGGCGCCACGTCTTTGTCGTGAGCTATCAGTACGAATTTCCAAGAATCAACAAACTGCACGGCTGGACCGACCAGATTGTCAATGGCTGGGGAACCAGCGGATTGGTATCTGCCGAAAGCGGACAGCCTTACAGCGTCATTGACTTCAGCGGTGGAGTCGCCAGCATCTTTTTTGGCGGCGGAAATGACTTTGTGACCAATCCACTAGTTCCCATTGGTGCCGTGGGTTCTACCTCCACAAGGGCGGTGCTCCAAGGAACCCTAGGCGTCGATCCATCGAAACCGGTCTTGAATCCGGCGGCTTTCGGAATTCCGCTTCTGACTCCAGACCCGGCAACGAACGGAATCCCTATGGGCGACAATCTAGAGACCGGTTTTGGCCCCGCAAGCCGCAATATTTTCCGCGGGCCGTTCCAATCTCGTGTGGATATGTCGATCTTTAAGAACTTCAAGATCAGCGAGCGCTTCCGACTGAAGTTTGATGCGCAGGCATTTAACATCTTTAATCATCCCAGCTTCGACACGCCAAACAACAACGTCGAATTCAATCCATTTTTCGCGGATCCGCCCCAGTATTTCCCACCGTTCACCGCTCCCCAGGGCAATTGCACAGCTAACAACGGGTATCTTTGCCCCCCGAACGGTGAGCTCGGCAGAATCCAGCACACCATTGGCAGCCCGCGGTTCCTGCAGATGGCGTTGCACCTGAGCTTCTAACCATCGCGCTTGAAAGAGCAGCGCGGAGGGCGGAGACGACCTGTGGCGCTTCCGCCCTTTTTCTTTTGGCGATGATGGCGGCTCCGGTCTGCGGCGGCCTCCCGTTTCCCGGACGAGCCCTCCCACTTGTTTACCATTCCAGGGGCAAAAAGCATCCAATTGGGAGTAAACTGGTCGGATATCCTGGACGTCTAATAGCTGCAAGGGGTTACAGCCACGGCCCAGATGCGCCAAATCGGAATTGTTCCTGCACCCGCCAGCCGGGAGCGCGCCGGGGAGGGTGTGCTGGAGCGCATTGGCAACACGCCGCTGCTGCGGATTGGGCGGGTCGCCGCGCACCTGCCGAACGTCGAAATTTGCGCGAAGGCCGAGTGGTTCAATCCCGGCGGCTCGGTGAAGGACCGACCGGCGAAGAGCATGATCGAGGCGGGGCTGGCGAGCGGAGCTTTGCGTCCCGGAAAGACAATTTTGGACGCCACCAGCGGCAACACCGGCATCGCCTACGCGATGATTGGCGCAGCGCTGGGTTATAGCGTGAAATTGTTCCTGCCTCACAGCGCTTCGGAAGAACGGAAACGCATTTTGCAGGCGTACGGCGCGGAGCTGGTGATGACTCCTGGCGATGAAGGTACCGATGGCGCAATTCGGCGGGTGCGCGAACTTGCCGCCGCCGAGCCGCAGAAATATTTCTATCCGGATCAGTACAGCAATCCGGCGAACTGGCAGGCGCACTATCGCGGGACGGCAAACGAGGTCTGGCAGCAGACCGAAGGGCGAATCACGCATTTTGTTACCGCGCTTGGGACCAGCGGAACGTTTGTGGGCACGACGCGGCGATTGAAGGAGCTGAACCCCGAGATTCAATGTATTAGTTTGCAGCCGGATGGACCGTGGAACGGGCTCGAGGGCTGGAAGCATATGCCGACGGCGCTGCGTCCTGCGATTTACGATGAGACACTTGCCGACGAAAACTTGGAGGTTTCGACCGAAGAAGCGTATCGCATGGTCAAGCGACTGGCGCGTGAAGAGGGGCTGCTGGTGAGTCCAAGCGCGGCTGCGGCGCTGAATGGCTGCCTCGCCGTAGCGGGAAAGATTCCTTCAGGTGAGGGTGCGGTGATCGTGACGGTGTTCGCCGATTCCGCGGCGAAATATTTGAGTGAACGATTCTGGGACGAAGACTAGATATGGACGCCAATTTCCAGCTCGTGATGAGTCATGACGTCGCGGAGGGCATTCGCCGTCACGGAGCGGAGACTTTTCCGTATGAATGTTGCGGGGCGCTGCTGGGACGCGACACCGTCGGCGAGCAGAACGGGGCTCCGCGCGAAGTATTGGGCTTGTTTCCGCTGGTAAATCGCCGCGATGATTCGCCGCGTAACCGTTTTGCGGTTACGGCACAGGACGTTCGCGACGCTGAAAAGGCGGCGGGTGAGCGTGGCCTGGAAGTGGTGGGCTGGTATCATTCTCATCCCGATCATCCGGCGCGGCCCAGCGCGTTTGACCGCGAACACGCATGGCCGTGGTACAGCTACGTGATCGTCAGCGTGATGAGCGGAGCGCTCGCGGAAATGACGTCGTGGCGCTTGAATGACGACCGGCAGGAATATTCGGCGGAGAGCATCGAGATTCGCAATCGCGCCATGGCCTGATTCGAATGCGCAAATTTTTGCTGAGACAAGAAGGACGGAGAAAACGATGGCTGTAAAGGTGATTATTCCTACGCCGCTGCGGGTTTACGCGGCGAAAAAAGATTTCGCCGAAGTATCGGCGCTGACGGTCGGGGAGGCCCTCGGCGGCCTGACCTCGCAATTTGCGGACTTGCGCAAGCATCTCTTCACCGACGACGGAAAGCTGCGCAGCTTCGTGAACGTCTATCTAAACGACGAGGACATTCGCTACATGGCCAAGGAAGCCACTCCGGTGAAGGACGGCGACGTGGTGAGCATTGTGCCGTCGATTGCCGGCGGCATTGACGCACGTTAGTTCGAATCGAATCGCAAAAATTTTATCTACGAAATGGGGCAGGGAAGCATGGCAACGAAAACACCAACGCTTGGCGTGAACGCGCCGGCCACCAGTTTGTCCAACGAAGAGATTCTGCGTTACAGCCGGCACTTGATCATGCCGGAAGTCGGCATGGATGGTCAGCTTAAGCTGAAAAACGCCAAAGTGCTGTTGATCGGCACCGGCGGGCTCGGCGCCCCGCTTGGCTTGTATCTCGCGGCGGCGGGAGTCGGAAAACTCGGCCTGGTCGATTTTGACGTCGTGGATTTCACCAATTTGCAGCGCCAGGTGACGTTCGGCACCAGCGATGTCGGCAAGCACAAGAGCGAAGCGGCGCGCGCCCGGCTTTCCAATCTCAATCCCGATATCGAGATTCTGAGCTTCGAAACGCAACTGACCAGCGGCAACGCCCTCGAGCTATTCAAGGACTTCGACATCATCGTCGATGGCACCGACAATTTCCCGACACGCTATCTTGTAAATGATGCATGCATCCTGCTCGGCAAACCTAATGTATACGGCTCGATTTTCCGGTTCGAAGGGCAGGCCACCGTTTTCGGCATGCCCGATGGTCCGTGCTACCGCTGCCTGTATCCCGAACCGCCACCGCCGGGACTGGTTCCTTCCTGCGCGGAAGGCGGCGTACTCGGCGTGTTGCCGGGCATCGTCGGCTCGATCCAGGCGATGGAGACCATCAAGCTGATTCTTGGCACTGGCGACAGTCTCGCTGGCCGTTTGTTGCTCTTCGATGCGCTGGGCATGAAGTTCCGCGAGCTGAAGCTGCGCAAAAATCCCGATTGCCCGATGTGCGGAAAGAATCGCAGCATTCACCAGTTGATTGACTACTTCGAATTCTGCGGCGTGCGCGGTGAAGAAGCTCCCGCGCCCGACCTGAAAGTGCCGGAGATGACGCCGCGTGAATTGAAAGCGCGCTTGGATCATGGCGATGATCTTTACATTCTCGATGTTCGCGAGCCGCACGAATATCAGATTTGCAATATCAAGGGTCACTTACTGCCGCTCGGCGAATTGCCGCGCCGGGTGCACGAACTCGATTCTTCTCGCGAAATTGTGGCGCACTGCCGCAGCGGAAAGCGCTCGGCCGAAGCCGTCGATTTCCTGCGTAAAGCAGGCTTCCGCAAAATTCACAATCTCAAAGGTGGGATACTAGCCTGGTCGGATGAAGTCGATCCGAGCGTGCCAAAATACTGACCATGGCGCAGACTGGAACACGCTCAGCCGTGAACATCTTCGACGAACTGATGGAGCACAACAAGGGGTACGCCAAGCGTTTTGATCTTGGCCACTTGCAAACTCCGCCTGTAAAAAAGCTGGTCATTCTCACTTGCATGGACTCGCGCATGGATCTCGAGCAGTTGCTTGGCCTTCGCGTGGGTGATGCCCACATGATTCGAAACGCCGGTGGCATCGCCACTGACGACGCAATCCGTTCACTGATTCTTTCCACGCATCTGCTGGGAACGCGTGCCATCGCAGTGATCCAACACACTCAATGCGGACTGATGTCCATCACCGATGAAGAGTTTCGCTGGAGACTCTCGACCGAAACCGGGCGCGACGCTTCACACTTGAGATTCCACGCGTTCAAAGATATTGACCACAACATCGCCGAACAAGTGCAGCGCATTCGCGAACATCCTTTTCTGCCCAAGCAGATTCAAGTGCGCGGCTACGCCTATGATGTAGCGACTGGCGCGCTTAGGGAAGTCGTCGCTCCTTAGCCTTAGCTCCGTCATTTGCCCGGCGAAAGTCCGCAATTCGCTCTTTGCAGAATGTTCAGCTATGATTTTGGAGTGCGCGGTTACGCGTGCCCCGGAGACCGAATGCCTCGAACCAAGATCATCATCAACAACAACGGAAATATCCGAGTGGAAGGCGACTTCGAGATCGTCGATCCACAGGGCAAATTATTCGGGCTTGCGGGTCGCACTGCGATCGGTCTTTGCCGCTGCGGCCACTCCAAAAACAAACCTTTCTGCGATGGCTCCCACAATGCCGCCGGTTTCTCCGACCCCGTCGTAGCTCGAGATTTGCCGCCGCCAAAGCCCAAAATCTAGGCGATATTCTGTGCGACAGCGCCGCTGAGACAGTCTCAGCCTGAGACAGGGTGTTCCACCCTGTTGAAAAGTGCCTAATCCCCACGTAACTCTCACGGAACAAATGCCTTAGTTCGCGCCGGTTTTGAGATTTTGCCGCTTCCCCGTGTCTCGCTTCTGCGATTTCTGGTTCTCAGCTCGTCTCAGGTCAAGAATAAGCCTTTCCTTATCAATCACTTAGTCTTCACCGTCTATTCCCTCGTTCGGTTGTTCGCGTGCATTCACCGGGGGTTGCAGGGTTTTGTGGGGGATTGAGGGTTTTCTTGGGGCATTGGTCCAAAATCGTCGAAAGTCTTCGGAACAGGCCATCCTTGGTCTGGGCCGCGGGAGTTACGCTCTCCGCGATCCTGTTCCTGGTCGGACTTTCGATACTTCGCAGCGCCGATGTCACCGGCAGCTACCAGACCTACCTTTATCTGGAAGTCGGTGGCACGTTGCTGAGCTTCTGCTATGCCGCGAACGCTCTGGTTCGTTTCCGCGGCACCCACGACCGCACTGCGCTGATTCTTTCCTTTGGCTTTGTACTGTCCGGCCTGATTGAGACGGTCGGATATTTCCATTTTAACGAGATTCTTCACATCGGTGGCGCGGGCCTACACATTCCGATGGGCTGGATGGTCAGCCGCACGCTCTTAGCCGTACTTCTGCTCGCAGCGCTCGGCGTGGAAAAGTACACGCCGACCGCACGCCAGCCGAGCAAAGAAATTGCCATCGCTCTTTTAGTCGTAGCCCTGGCCGCGTACGCCACCAGCGCCGCATTCCTCGCCGCACCTTCGGCACCCATCGCGCATCCGTCTCATGTACTTTCTCGCGTTTGGGATTTGCTGCCTGCCGGCTTGTTCCTAATCGCCGCCATCGCCTTCCTTCTTCGCATCAAGCGGGATGAGAAGTCCGCTTCGGTTTTTGAATATTCGCTCTTTCTTGTGGCCTCCATGAACGTGGTCTGCCACATCGCTGCGGCTTTTTCGCGGCACCTGCTGGATGGACCCTTCGTTCTGGCCGAGCTGACCAAGACTGTCAGTTACGTGGTGATGCTCAGCGGAGCGCTACTGGATCAGGCTCGTCTTTTTGATCAGGTTCGCACCCTCGCGGTCAGCGATCCTCTTACTGGCTTGGCAAACTACCGCCGCCTGCTCAGCGTCATCGAAGCCGAACTGGATCGTTCGCGCCGTACCGAGCGCCCGTTCAGCGTCGTGCTTTTTGATATGGACGGACTGAAAACCATCAACGATCAGTACGGCCATCTTACCGGCAGCCGCGCGCTGGTGCGCCTCGGCAAAATTCTTCGCAATCACTGCCGCGCAATTGACACTGCTGCGCGCTATGGCGGCGATGAATTCGCCATCGTGTTCCCGGAAGCCGGCTCGGATATCGCTTCGCGCATCGTCAGCCGCATCCACGAAAAAATGGCCAATGACGGTGAAGCCCCCGCGGTTTCTGCCAGCGCCGGAACCGCTACTTTTCCTGAAGACGGCGACACCCCGGAAAAACTGCTGGCCGCCGCCGACCGTGCTCTTTATCGCATGAAGCATCGCAGCAGCAGCATCAAAAATCTCTCGCGCATTGCCGCGTGCCTCTGAGGAATGGACCAAATGAACCCACCCCGCAAGCAGGTCCATCCCTTCAATCGCGCCGAACGGCGCATTCCCATGGAAATTGGCGTGTATCTCGAAGGCAACCGGCAAGCGCCGGGCGCCGAATCAACATTTACGGAAAATGTCAGCGAACGTGGCGCGCGAGTTGTGAGTTCGCGCCGTTGGGAGCAGAACGATCAGCTCACCTTCGTTTCGCGTTCCGGAGAGTTTCGTTCCTCGGCCCGGGTGGCTTACTGCCAACCGATGCAAGGCGACGGCTTTGCCGTCGGCGTGGAGTTCATCGAGCCGCGGGGACGATGGGTTGTTCAAAATGCCAGATAGCTTGGCCAGACGGCGAAGCGGATGGGAGGGGAACTAAGGGAACATCGAAGGTGAATGTAGATTACTAGCGCGTAGTAAAAAATTTTGAAGCGCCGTGCGGATTGAGAAGGATTCGCGCGGCGCTTTCTTTTTTGCCGGCCTTTGTCTTGATTAAATTGTCGAGAAGCGCGTTCAACTTGCAACTTCACGATACAGGTGCAGGGTTTCTTCAATCATTCGCTCCGCGGAAAAAACTTTCTCGATTCTCTCGCGTCCAGCTGCACCTATCCGCTCAGCGATCGTATTGTCCTCAAGGATGCTCCGAATCGCCGTAGCCAGCGCTTCCGGATTTCGCGGCTCCACTTGCAGACCGCTGTTGCCGTTCTCCACGATTTCGCCCAATGCGCACCCGAAATAAGTGACCGACGGTATGCTGTGGGCCATTGCGGCCAGCAATGATGTTCCCAGCCCCTCGAATAGCGCCGGAAACACAAAAACATCCAACGCCCGATAGACCTTTTCAATGTCGCGCACAAATCCGGCAAAAATCACCGCGTCTTGCAGATTCTGCTCGTTCGCCAGGCGCTGCAGTTCCGCTAGATAAACGCCATTTCCGGCGAGGATCAGCTTGCATCCCGGAAATTCGCGGCGAAGCTGGGCCAAAGCCCGGATCACCCACTCCTGCCCTTTGTCCGGCAACAAAACTCCCACGCACCCAAGAAGTTTTTCGTTTTCGCTCACGTTCCAACGGGCCCGCGCTTCCCACCGCATTTCAGCAGTCACTGGAACGGGAATCTCCACGCCTTCGTAGATCACCGTCACGCGATCTCGCTGCACGCCAGATGCAGCTAATTGCTCCGCAACCCAATTAGAGCTGGCAATGATACGTGAGGCAGCCGCAAACCTGGCACGCGAAAAATAGTTTTGTTTAGGTGGAAATCCCACCCGCCTAGAAATCAGCAATGGCGCTCGCCGGTGCGCTCGCGACATCCACGCCGCGGTCAGCGCGTGCGATTCGTTCACATGCACAACGTCAAAGCGCCCGTCGCTCATCAACCCGCGCATAGCTGCGGCCGCCGGCAGACGCAAGGTGTCTCGCGAAGTGTAGTGCACGCAGAAACCGAGCTTTGAAGCGCGATGACCCAGCGATGATCCCTTCGCCGTCAGCAACTCCGCCGCATGCCCTCGCTCGTACAATCCCTTCAGCAGCAGCAAAAACTGGTTCTGTCCGCCGCGCCACTCGCGATCCAGATCCACCAGCAGCGGAATCACCGGCTAGCCTCGGCCGAATTGCTTTTACTCGCAAGCAGTCCGCCCAGCTTCTGGTATTTCAAGCGAACGCTTCGCGCGGCCATTTGCGAGATCAACGCTCCTCGGTAGCCATCCAGAAATCCGCCGCGCAAAACGAAGTTCTGGAAAAAGCTCCATGGCGTTGCCAGCCACACCGCCGCCCGCCAGTTGCGCTTGCCTTCCTCCAACAATTGCTGCGCCGCCAGCGTCGAATATCGTTCAACCTTTGCTTCGT
Organism: uncultured Acidobacteriota bacterium; assembly: GCA_963814635.1. Classification (GTDB taxonomy): domain Bacteria; phylum Acidobacteriota; class Terriglobia; order Acidiferrales; family UBA7541; genus Acidiferrum. The sequence goes on from CAWFDP010000001.1 coordinate 481,275, forward strand.
GCTCTGCGAACGTACGCACCGTATAGTGCAGCAAATCTCCCGCGATGCGCCCGGGTTTCCCTTCGAATCGCAGCGCTTCGTGAACCAGCCCCGAGAACTTCGCGGCGTCCTTTCGAAAGAGCCGCCGTTGCCAGTCCGGATACCAGCCGGAGTGCTTGATCCACTGTCCCAAATACCAGGTCTTGCGCGCCACCTCATACACATCGAATTGCGGCACCCGTTTCTTCCAGTCCGAGATCGCACTCTGCAGGGTGCTGCTCAGTTCTTCGTCCGCATCCAGCGAAAGTATCCACTGCGAAGTCGCCATTGCCGCCGCGTGGTTTTTCTGTTCTCCGTAGTGCGTCCACTCGCGGAATTCGAACCGCGCTCCATGTTCCCTCGCGATGGCCTCGGTCCGGTCAGTGCTCCCGGAATCCACAATCACAATTTCGTCCGCGATTCCCTGCAGGGAATCCAGCGCACGCGGCAGGTTATCTTCTTCATTGAGCGTAATCAAACACACGGAGAGGCGGTTCATGTCGTCAGGCACGGGGGCTGAAGGAGCAGTCTATCTTAGATTCGAATCCTGGCGAGTCCGATTCGAAATCCGCCGCGGCGCTGGCTGTGCTCAACCCGAGGTCAGCGTCACCCGCAGGATTGTACTGCCCACGCGAAACTCGGTGCCATCCCGCAACATTGCCGCGCGCACGCGCTCTTCTTCATAGTACGTGCCGTTGGTGGAATCCAGATCCTTCAGTTGTATAAAATTGTCTTTGATTTCCAGCAGGCAATGCTGGCGCGAAATCTCTGGGTCATTTAGCGAAACGTCAGCTCCCTGTCTCCCCACAATCACGCTGGCAAACGCCAGCTTGAAGTTGATGCCGGTATCGGGCCCGGCGATCACGCTGAGCGATGCGCTGACCGATTCTGGCAGCCGCTGCCTTTCCTCTAGGTCCACTTTCTGCTCTGCACCAGACCCGGCAGACCGCGCGAACGACGGCAGTGGCAGCATCGCGATCGTCGCATCCACCCGTTGTTCGATCTTTACCACCGTGGTCTTGCCGCACTTCGGACAGGTAAATTGCACTTTCGGATGCGCCACGATTTCCGCATCCTTCAAGACATACTTCGCCCCGCATTGGCTGCACGCGACATTCATACACTATAAGTATAACTGTCCGAACCCAGTCGCAGGCGCCAAGCCCCTCGCCATGCTGAAAGCATTACGCCCGACCCGTTCCAGCCCTGTTTCCTGTGTTACGATTATAAATTCAAGAATCCATCGAGGAGCAGGCATGCCGGAGCATCTTTCGCGCAAGGAACTCAAGCAGGACAAAATCCACGACGCCATCGAACATGGCGCCGAAGCGGTCTTCTCGCATAGCCAGGCTGCGGCGATTGTGGTCAGTGTGATCATCGCTGTGGTACTGGTCTACGGCGGCTGGAAGCTCTACAACGACCGCCAGACCCTGCACGCTTCCGCTGCACTCGACGAAGCCATGAAGGTTTACTACGCGCCGATTCGCCAGGCCGGGCAGCCCGCCGACGCTTCTGAAGTCACGTATAGCGATTTGCAAAGCCGCGGGCAAGCCGCATCTGCCAAATTCGCTGCCATCGCCGACAAATATCCCAGCACCAATCCCGGCAAGCTGGCCCGTTACTACCAGTCGGTTACGCTGCTGGATCTCGAAAAACAAAATCAAGCGCTCGAAGAGTTGAAAAAAGTGGTGGGCGGCAGCGACAAGGAACTTTCCGCGATGGCCCAATACCAGATGGCCATTATCTACGCACGTACCGGGAAGACCGACGACGCCGTAAAAACTTATCGCGCGCTCGCCGATCAGAAGTCTGTTCTGGTTCCTCGCCCGTTGGTGTTGCTCGAGCTTGCCGACTTGTTGAGCCAGTCCAAGCCCGCTGAAGCTACCACTATTTATCAGCAGATCAAAAAGGACTATCCGGGCTCGACTGTTTCTGAACGCGCCGATCGCGGCCTCGATTTGCTGGCTCCTAAGTCTTAAGATTTCCTTTACACCGGCTACTCGGTGGAGCGGACCATCCCGAATCCCTCCTCACTGACGAAGTTGGCGATGCGCGAAGAACTTTCGCGGGGCCGCCGCTTTCGCGAATCGCACCATCCCTACCGCACTGAATACGCGCGCGACCGCGACCGCATCATCCACGCGCGCGCCTTTCGCCGTCTCGAAGCCAAGACCCAGGTGTTCACCGCTCGTTACTCCGATCACTTCCGCAACCGCCTCACCCATACTCTCGAAGTGACCCAAATCGCGCGCACCGTTTCCACCGCGCTCGGTCTCAATAGTGAACTTGCCGAGGCTCTGGCGCTCGTCCACGACATCGGGCATCCGCCGTTCGGCCATGCAGGCGAACGTAAACTGAACGAGTTGATGCAGCCTCACGGCGCTTCATTCGATCATAATCTTCATGCATTGAGGATTGTCGAACAGTTCGAACACCGTTATCTGGAATTTACCGGCCTCAATCTCACCTTCGAAGTACGCGAAGGCATCATCAAGCACTCGCGCGATTATTCGCCGCGAGCTTGTCCCGACCTCGCCGAGTATCTTCTCGATTTGCGCCCTCCGCTGGAATCGCAGCTGATTGATTGGGTGGACGAAATTGCTTACAACGCCGCAGACCTCGACGACGCCCGCGAAGCCGAACTCCTCGATCTCGATCGCTTGCGCGCACAAGTTCCCTTATTCGCGCAAGCTTATTCGAACGTCAACCGCGCCCATCCCGCGGCCCACGAAAAACTCAAGTTCAGTGAGGCGCTGAAAGACGTTCTCAACGTGCTGGCGTCCGATCTGATTGAAACCACCGCCGTCCGCGCCAGGGCGTCAGGCGTGAACTCTGTCGAGGAAATTCGCCGCCATCCGCAACGGCTAGCAGGTATGAGCGATGGCATTGCGACGGAAAACGCCAGCTTGAAACAGTTCTTGACCGCCAATCTTTACCGCAATCCGGTAATTACCGAAGATCGCGATCGTTCCATCGAATGTCTCGCAAGGCTATTCCACTTTTACCTGGGTAAACACGATTCCATGCCGCCGGATCACGAGCAAGCTGCGCTCGCCGTTCCGCGTCACATCGTCGTTTGCGATTACATCGCGGGCATGACCGACCAGTTCCTGCTCAAACAATATCGCGATCACTTCGGGAGCGCGCCGATTTCCACGCCGGCTTCGACCTGAGCGATTCGCGCTGCAAAGCGCCCGGATCATTCTGTAGTTTCACCGGTTCGAATCGAAGGTGTTGCACGAGGCAACCGTGCCGCTGTCAAATCCCTGCTGAAACCAATGCATCCGCTGCGCCGACGATCCGTGCGTAAACGAATCCGGCGTAACGTGTCCCGTCGACATTTTCTGCAATCGATCGTCGCCCACTGCTGCCGCTGCTCCCAGCGCCGACTGCACATCGCCTTGCTCCAGCAATCCTCGCTCTTGCGTGGTGTGCGCCCACACGCCGGCCAGGCAATCCGCCTGCAATTCCATTTTCACCGAAAACGCATTCTGCATTTGCGGATTGCGCTGCTCCATCTGCTGCACCCGGCTCTCAATTCCAACAATTTTCTGTACGTGATGCCCGATCTCGTGCGCCAGCACGTACGCTTGCGCGAACTGCCCGGGCGCTCCAAATCGCTGCTTCAACTCGTCGTAAAATCCCAGGTCAATATAAACTTTTTCATCCGCCGGGCAATAAAACGGTCCGGTGGCCGATTCTGCTCCGCCACATCCTGACTGCGTGTAATTTCTGAACAACACCAGTTTGGCGTGCCGGTACTGCTTTCCCGTTTGCTGCGGCAAAATCTGTCCCCAGTTTTTCTGCGTGTCATCCAGCACGAACGACACAAATTCCACCAGCGGGCGCTCTTGCTGATCCCGCGCTGGGTTTGGCCGGCTTACCGCCGGGCCATTGTGAGTCGGTCCGCCATTTCCAAGTAATGCAAAAAAATTCTGCTTGAAAACCAGGCTCAGCACCAGCAGGACTAGCGCTCCGCCAATCCCCAGATGCATCCCGCCAAACTGAAATCCGCCTCCGCCGCCTCCCTCTTCGTCGCGGCGATCTTCAACGTCCTGGCTCTCTCCGCCCGGTGTCCATCTCATGCAATTTTCCTCCGGCAAAATCTGCGCCCGATGGTATCACTGCTGATTTTCATTTCGTGTGAATAAACGGTCGCTGTCGCGTGCGATCTGTTGGCGAATGTGGCGAAGCAAATCTAGTGCCGCACTTCCTCCGGCTCTTCGCCAACTGGCGCGGTGTTTTCCTGGCGTTCCGGCATATCGATTCGAATCTCCGTCAAATCAGAAAGCAGATTCGCCGCCCAGCGGTATACGTTGTGATCCTTCACGTTCGCCCGCATGCGGTGCATTCGCGCTGCCTGCTCTTCGTCCGGCATTTCCAGCGCACGCAGAATCGCCCCTTCCACTTGCCGCACGTCATACGGATTCACCTGCAGCGCATCCGTCAATTCCAGCGCGGCCCCCGCAAAGGTGCTCAGAATCAGCACGCCGTGCTCATCGTCACGCGACGCCACAAACTCCTTCGCCACCAGGTTCATTCCGTCGTGCAACGACGTCACCATGCACAGCGAAGCCGCGTGATAAAACCGCGCGATCTCCTGATGTGAATGATGCCGCTTCAGCAACACGATCGGCTTCCACTTCCCCGCTTGGAATCGCGCGTTGATCCGATCCGCCTCCGCCGTCACCTCATCCAGAAACGCCTTGTATCGCGGAATATCGGTGCGGCTCGGCGCTCCAATCTGCACGAAAGTAAATCGCCGCTGGTACGCCGGATTCATCTCAATAAATCTCTCGATCCCATGAAACCGTTCCAGTATGCCCTTGGTGTAATCCACGCGATCCACGCCCACTCCCAGCAGCGACGCTTCGATTCCCAGTTCTTCGCACAGCGCCGCGCGTTCTCCACCGGTGTTTCGCCATTCCTGCTTTAGCTTTCCATTGGGGAACGCCACACTGATCGGATACGGCCGCACTCGCGTCACGTGCCCTTGCCGGTTCACTGCAAACTTGTCCCATTCGGTAATCGCTTCCACCGCGCGATCCACCGTCTCCAAAAAATTGTTGCAGTGGGTCTGCGTGTGGAATCCAATCAGGTCCGCGCCCAACAATCCGTCTACTAATTCTTTCTGCCACGGGCAAATTCCAAAAACTTCCGGGTTCGGCCACGGAATGTGCCAGAAAATCGCCACCCGAGCGTCCGGCCTCGCTTCTTTCACCATCCGCGGCAGCAGCGCGAAGTGATAATCCTGCACCAGCACGATCGGCGCTTCCACTCCTTCCATCTCCTGCAACACCGCATCCGCAAATCGCCGGTTCGCTTGCTGGTACTGCAACCAATCCGCCGGACGAAATGTCGGCCGGGTGTGCGCGATGTGGCAGAGCGGCCACAATCCCTCGTTGGCAAATCCTTCGTAGTAACCTTTCACTTCCTCGTCGGTCAGCCAAACTCGCCGCAGCGTATAACTCGGCAAATCCGGCGGCACTCGCAATCGGTCCGTCGCATCCACTGTTTCCCGATCCGCGCTTCCCGATCCATGCGCCACCCATGTTCCATCGCTCGCTACCAGCACCGGCTCCAGAGCCGTCACCAACCCGCTCGCTGGCACCAGCGCTTCTGGCCCCCTTTCGCCCTTAATGTGCATGTAAGGTTCGCGATTCGCTACGACAAAAAGCGGTTTGCCTTTCAGTTTGCTCTGCAGGCTGATCCGTAAACGCTCCGCTGTCCATACCGAAGCATGGGTCTCGCGTAGTTGCGCCTCTTCGGCCGCAGCCGCGCGCGCCGCTCCCAGATCGCGCGCCAGGTGCGTCATTTCCTTGTTCAATTGATCAAATATTTCACCCTGAGGTAACGACGCCGGAATCTGCGTTTCTCCCGCCCGCAATGTGCGCAGCCACTTGGCCGTCCGCTTCAGCGGATCCAAAAATGTCCACCGCACCAGCAACAGCGCCAGCCCGCTGATCAGCAGCGTCTCCAAAAGCGCCGTCACCAGCGCATCCCGCATCGTCAACAGCACTCGCGAATCGATGTAGCCGGTATCGAAAATTACCACCAGCGCCCCGGCAACTTTCCCGTCGCGTTCCAGCGGCAACGCATACAAAAACACCGGAGTCTCCGCCACACGCGTAAATTCCCCGCGCCCGTTGTCGCTCGCAATGCTGGTTTTTGCTGCCTCAGGCGCCTGCTTGAACGCCGTGCCCAGCGTCGCAGTCATCGCGCTCGGCGTTCCGCTTGCCTCGTACACCGCGATGCCCTTCATGTGTTCGCGTTGCGCGAATCGGTCCACCACCCGCTGCATCGCTTTTTCCGAATTTCGTTCGTTCTTCGCGAACAGTGGCTCGATGGTCTCCTGTAAACTTTCCGCAAGCACTTCGCCACGCCGCGACAAATCCGTCCGCAGATTTCTTCGCTGCGTCCGCACCTGGTAGCCCGCAAATAGCAAGGACACCAGTGCCACGCTGATGATCAATGGCAGAACGAGTTTAAGTGTCGTTCGCAATCTCTATCCTCTTTTCGACCTGGAGACTACTTCTTGTGTCGGGTGCGGAGCGCGGGCTGGTTCGTTCCGTGCTTGAGCACTCTTTTGCGAATGCGAAGGTCCTTGTTTGCCGGTAGCACCGGCAATCCGCCTCGGCGGCTAGATTCTTATTTTCATCCTGCTTCATTTCGCGGCTCAGGACCATTCCTCCTCGTTCGTGGCCTTCCCGCTTTCGTTGCTCTCCTGTCCGCTTCGTCCTCAGTCTAGCTCTCGCCTCGCAGTGGCGTTCTCCATACCGCAATGGTGAAGAGCGCCATGAACACAGTTCCGACGGTCAGTATTGTTCTTAACTTCATTAGCGGGCCCCCTGAAATACCGTCTCGACATTCGACTCAGTATTCTAGATGGCAGGAACCGTGCCACCATGTGCTGTTTTGTACCATCTCTAGTAACACCCCTGAAATGTTCGGGATACTAGGTATTTCCTGTATATGGCATCAAGTACTGGAACTATCCTGTCCGTGCAAAAAGTTCACCCGCTCGTGCCTTCTATACACGAATCCCTTCGGCGCCTAAGTCGCCCAATCCACGCCAGATACGCGCCAGATCCACGATTCGTTACGCGATCCGCCTCCCGCCATTAACCGCTTCGCTCTCCTCGCAAACTCGTCGGCCGAAACCGGCGCCTCGTAACCCTTCTGGGTTGCGCATCAACCCAAACCGCTCGAAAGCTGGTCATCCTGAGGCGCTCGCAGAGCGCCGAAGGACCTCAACGGTCAAATCAGCACAGCGTTTCCGTTCGAAGCGCTCTCCCGAATGGCAAACGAGCAGGCCGCGCAGTAACCGTCGTCAGACTCGATAGTCACTCCAGCGAAAAGCGCGTTATAATCGCGCCTACCCATGCCCCTTATTTCCGGCACCAGACTCGGCCCATACGAAATTCAGTCGCTCATCGGCGCTGGGGGCATGGGCGAAGTCTACCGCGCCCGCGATACTCGCCTGCAGCGCGACGTCGCCGTCAAAATTCTTCCCAGCTCGCTCACTCAGGATCAGGAACGCCTCCGCCGCTTCGAGCAGGAGGCCCGCGCCGTTGCCGCCCTAAATCATCCCAACCTGCTCACCGTCTTCGACGTTGGCACCGCTCCGTTGCCTCACGCGGGAGCCGAATCCGCCGGTGCGAACGGCGCCGCCCCTTCTCCCTACATCGTTTCCGAATTGCTGGAAGGCTCCACGCTTCGAACGCGCCTCGCTACCGGCGCGCTGCGCGAGCGCAAAGCACTCGATTACGCCATTCAAATCGCTCACGGCCTCGCCGCTGCGCACGACCGCGGCATCGTGCACCGCGATCTCAAGCCCGACAATGTTTTTGTCACCGAAGATGGCCGCGTCAAAATTCTGGACTTCGGTTTGGCTAAGCTCACGCAAACCACACCATCGGACGTCAACATCACTGTGCAGTCCGCCACCCAGGCCGGCGTGGTACTCGGCACCATCGGCTACATGTCCCCCGAACAGGTTCGCGGTAAATCCGCCGACGCTCGCAGCGACATTTTCAGCTTCGGCGTCGTTCTCTACGAAATGCTTGCTGGGCAAAAAGCCTTCCACGGTGAAAGCAACGCCGATGTCATGAGCGCCATCCTCAATCAGGAACCGCCCGAGCTCACGGCCACCAATCGCGAAATTTCGCCAGCCCTCGACCGCATCGTTCATCACTGCATGGAAAAAACGCCGCAACAGCGTTTCCAGTCCGCAGGCGATCTGGCGTTCCAACTCAGCGAACTCAGCGGCATTCGCACTTCTACCGGAATTCCTGCCATCGCCGAAACCGCCCCGGCAAAAGTCGCTGCGATCAAAATGCTGTCGGGAATAGCGGCGTTGGCACTCGCAGTGCTTCTCTCGGCGACATGGTTCATCGCTCGTTCCACCGCCCATGTCCAGCCGCCAAAATTTGTGCAGCTCAGTTTTCAACAGGGATTTGTCGACTCCGCGCGTTTCTTGCCGGACGGCCAAAGCATTGTCTGCGCTTCCCGCTGGGGCTCTGATTCCAAGATGAACCTTTCCACTGGACGTCTCGATAGCCAGGGGTTGCGCCCAATGGGAGTTTTGGCCGATGCGATTGCTTCCGTTTCGCCGGGCGGAGAGTTGCTGGTTTTGCAAAATATGCAGAACGTAGGACCGGGCTATGCTCGTGTTGGGACTCTAGCCCGCATGCCACTGGGCGGAGGCGCGCCTCGGCCTGTTTTGGATTCCGTCCAATATGCCGATTGGGCGCCCGAGGGAAGAGACTTTGCCGTCGTCCGCTTCGTTCCCGAGCGCCACGTCTATCGGCTCGAATATCCCGCAGGCAACGTACTTTACGAAACCCCAGGCTGGATCAGCGATCCACGTTTTTCCCGCGACGGCAAAATGATCGCCTTCCTCGACCATCCGATTTTTGGCGACGACATCGGCATGGCCGCGGTCACCGATCTAAAGGGGAATCGAAAACAACTCAGCGAGCAATTTGGCTCGGCACAGGGCGTGGCTTGGTCCCCGCGCGGTGACGAAATCTGGTTCAGCGCGGTAAAGAGCGGTGTCTTTCGCGTGCTCTACGCAACAACTCTTGGCGGCAAGGTTCGCACCTTGCTCTCTGCTCCAGGAAATGTCGACATTCAGGATGCTTTGTCTGACGGCCGGGTTCTGATCTCGGACCGCAGCGATCGTCGCATTCTGATGGTCTCCACCGCCGACCACCCGGAGCCTCGTGATTTTACCTGGATGGACTGGGCTTACGGGCAGCGTTTTTCTGTTGACGGCAAGCAAATTCTCTTTGGCGACCAGCACAGTGGCGACCTCTACGGGGCTTTTCTCCGCAATCTGGATGGTTCACCTGCGGTTCGTCTCGGCGACGGTGACCCGCTCGATCTTTCTGCCGATGGCAAATTGGCCATCAGTCGGCTGCCCGTTGCGCCCAACCAGATTTTGCTTTTGCCCGTTGGGGCCGGTGAAACCCGCCAGCTTACTCACTCCAAAATAAGTCACGTCACTGCCCGCTGGTTGCCCGATGGCCGCATTTTCGCCACCGGCAACGAGTCTGGCCACCCCGAACGCACTTTCCTCATCGATTCGAATGGCAACGAGACGCCGATCACGCCGGAAGGATTGCGGGCCATTGCAGCAACTTCGGACGGCAAGCGGCTGCTGGTCACCAACGCCGACTCTTCGCAATACCAGATGTTTCCGCTCCCAGACGGCCAGCCACAAGCAATTCCGCAACTGCAAAAAGGTGATCGCCCGCTGGACTTTACTCTCGACGACTCTGCGCTTCTTGTTCGCCGCACCAATGCTCAGGCTGCGGCCGAGATTTGGCGCGTCGAACTCTCCGGTTCGAAGCGCACCTTGTTTCGCACCATTCCTCTTCCGGAAGTTCCGTCCATCACCTCCGGCTTGGGGGTTGCCGTCTCACTTGACGGCAAGAATTTCGCTTATTCCTACTCCCGGCGCATGTCCACCGAATACGTCGTCGAAGGCCTTCACTGATTCCATCTTGAATCCTCTTCTTCAAGCGGCCCAGGACCGCTTTTTGGAGTGCGGCGTAATGAAGTGCCGCGCCTCGAACCACGCCCATCACCGCCGAATCGTAGTGCCGCCCGTAGCCGGCGACTTTCCGTTCGCTTTCGAATCAGTTCCTAATCCGCAATTCTCGAAATCACAGGCGTAGGGAACTCCTGGTGCTGCACTCTCTTTTCGGAGCGCTATAATGAAAATGTCACCCAGCTTGCCCGTCCAGCCGGTCGCCGCCGGGCAATTAGTATCAATCCTGGCTATACCCATAAATTTGCCCTCTGATTCACGTTAGAATTGAGGGCAACGCGCAAACCACCATGGAAGTCGGTCAAAAACCGTTCACCCAAAAAAAGCCGCAGCAACTGGTGTATCTGGAGCTGGGCTCAGGCAACGGCGGAATGCTGCTCAGCATTTCCGAAGAGGGTTTCCGTTTTCGCGCGGTGAGTCCGGTGCGCCCCGATGGGCCGATGCCATTCGCATTTTCCTTGGATGGCATAAATCGCCTCGAGGGCAGTGGCGAAGTCGAATCGCTCGAAGATGATGGCAAGAGCGGCGGCCTGCGCTTCAGCGAAGTTTCCGACGATTTCCGCGCGAAACTCGAGAAGTGGCTGTCTGAGGATTCGTCGTCCGATGCTCCTGGGCGCGAAGTGACTCCAGCAGCGGCCACTCCCCTCGATACCATGGAGAAAATCCGCCAGGAGATTCGCGCTGGCAGTTCCGTCTCACGCCACCCGCGGACCGAGACTCCCGAGCCAACACCCGCCGCGACTTCGCTTCCATTTAAGCGGCAAGTTGCCGAGAAAAAATCCGGACCGGGTGCCCCCGCTCGAAAAATTCCGCAGCCAATCATCACCGAGCACCCTGTTCCGGAAGTGCCGGTTGCGGAAACGCCGGTTACAGATCAACCGGTTGCAAATAAGACTGTCGCAGGGCGACCCTCTTTCGAACGGCCGGTGATCGAACGGATCATTCCGGAACCAAGTCCCATTCCGCCTTTTTCCGAACGCTTGCCGGAACCGCAAGAGCCGCCGAACGCCGCCAGCCGACTTTTTCCGCTTCCCAGCCCGAGCGTGCCGGAAACAGAAAAACCGGCGGCGCTGGCTTCCGCATTTTTGAAATTGGCGCGCGAAACAAAATCGCCAGCCGCCACAACAATGGCTCCTGCCGGTCCGCCCGTTTCCGGTGCGCCTGTCACACCGAAGTTGCCGGCAGCGCCCGCGTCGCGAATGGCATCGAGCAAGCTTTTTATTCCGGTTGCGCCGCCCGCATCGGTCGCAAATGTTCCCCTGGACGAAAGCGCGGAAAAGGAACAACCCAGAAGGTATGTTCCCGCGCTGGATGTTTCGTTGGATGTGGCCTGGGAAAACGCGAAACTTTCTTCGCCCGGAGAACCCCCGCACCTGAGCCGCGCCGCGGCCGGCGGAATTATCATCATCGCGCTCGCGGTAATTTTGGGCGCGCTGACATTCAACTTCCGCCAGGAGATTGGGGCAATCTTCATCCAGATGGGCCAGAGAATTTCCGGTGACAACCGCGCGGACGCGCCGGCGCAGGGTGCGACGCCGGAGAACCAAGCAGGTGATGCGCAGAACGCAACGCAAACATCTCCGCCGCCGGAATCGCAATCGCGGAACGCAACAGCGAATTCGGGGAACGCCAGCAAACCTTCTTCCGCTTCGCCAAAGGCGAATGAGGGGAGTGCAACCCCGACCAGTAACAGTGCCAGCAGGAAAACCGACGCAACGACCGGCACGAAATCCGGCGGCACGGCAGCCGACGGCGCACAGAAAGAAAGCTCCGCTACGGTTCCGGCGGCGACAAAAACGCAGGAAAATCCGGCGGCACAATACGCCACGGATGGCGCGGCAAAAACCACAACGCCAGTGGACAGCGGAACGGGACAGGAGGAATTCGATGCGGCGCGGGAAATTCTGCGCGGGAAGAACCGCACAGTGGAATTGTCGCGAGCGGTGGAACTGTTGTGGTCGGCGGTGAAGAAGGGAAATGTTCCAGCGGAGGTGACGCTGGGAGATTTGTACCGTCGTGGCGACGGCGTGGAGAAGAGTTGCGATCAGGCGCGGGTGCTGCTGGTGGCGGCATCGAAGAAGGGCAGCGCGGATGCGCGACAACATCTGGAGCAGATGGCCGAGCAGGGCTGCCAGTGAAAGTACTCAGTACTAGGTAATAAGTATTCATTAATAATCATAAACCGGTTGAGCGGCTGGCCATTTTGCATAACGATCAGCTGGGAGGGTGACTCGCGCAGAGGAGCAGAGGAAGAGTGCCGGACGGCAGTTGGCCGCGATCTAGCAATTCCAGAAACTGCGGAAGAGCAGCGGAGAGTTTTTCGGGTGCGGCGGATTTTGCGGCGACCGCTTTTTTGGTGGCGTTGAGCAGGTGGGAAAGAAAAGTTCGCGGGACATTGTGAATGAGCGGATTGATGAGCCAGCCGAAACCGAACGGCACGGTGCGGCTGAGTTCGATGGCTTCGACTTGAATGTAAGTGCCGCCGTTTTTTTCCTCGATGTGCCACCAGGTGCAGAGTTCCCACAAATAACCATGCGAATCGGCGGGACGAAGTTCGTGTTCGTCCGGCTTAGCAAAGTCTTCGACGTCGGCGACGCGCGTGGAGCAGGAGCGGACGGCGGTGCGGGTTGCGGAGTGATCGGTGATTTCCGAAGTCATGTTCACGTTGAAGACCGTGGTGATCAGAGTCTTGCTGTAGAACTGCAGGAAGATTTCGCGGGTGTTGCCGCTTTGCGAGAGCAACCTGGATTGCCGGACGTCGGGAAAATAGTTTTCCTTCTGGTGATCGTAATCTTCGAGGACGGCTTTGGCTTGCTGCAACGTCGCGCCGGGAAGAAAGGCGATGCCGACCCAGTGATGGATGAGGCCGCCGGGAACGGGAAACCTGTGATCGTCGTCGAGAGTGCGTAACGGTTCGAGATAGAATTCGCCGCGGCGGAGTTGCTGGTCGATGGACTGGCGGCGCGATTCGGGATAGCGCTCAAAATAGAGGAAGTGGCCGGCGCGAAGGTCGGTGTCCATGCGGGCTTCGGTCTGTTCGCGGTAGCGGTTGAAGGCGGCGAGGGTTTCGGGCTTGGGTTCGTGGGCGGCGGCGATGGCGGGGAGAAGGCCAAGCGCGGCTGCTAAGAGCGCCGGGAATGTCGAACGGGAGATGGTCGGCAGCACGAGAAAAGTGTCCTGGACTTTTTTTGTTGCAGGGTTTGTAAGTACAACTTCTCCACCTAAGGGTCTGCAAGGACAGACCCTCAACCCTAGACCCTGGTGCTGAGGCTTCGATGAAGTTGGGAGCGGAGAAGTTAGAGAGAAAAGTGTGGGCGCGTTCCATCCTGGAACTAGTACCGTTGGAGACCCCTTACCCCCAGCCATTCTTCGGAAGAGTTTGAAACAAAAGCACTTATTTGTTTAAGAGTGCGGAAAGTTGAAAAAGAGTCTGTATTACGATTGAAGAGAAAGGGCCAAAATCTCGCTCTTTCTTGAAGAGTGCGTGCGAACATTGAAATCTGCGAGAGCGTTTGACTATGTCTTCTTAACGCACGGTGCACAGAGGTCACAGAGCAGAGGGTCTCCGGCCGGGATCAGGATGGGAATGGGTTTGACAAATTGATGCCGACGGAAAGCCACTGTCCGCCGGTGTCCGGAACGGCGCATTTAAAATTAGAGAATGTGTGGCAACTAAAAGGGCTTACGGGATTTTTGGTCTGGGTGATCTGGGTGAGAGGTTGGCGGGGAGGCTAGAAGACGTGCCGTAAGAGTGAAGCTAAGAGTTGATGCTACGACTAACCAGAGTTGACATGCTTCAAGCACAAGTCGATATACTCTGCGCTATGAAGCAACCAAGAATCCTCTTCAAAGCCGGAAAGTTGGCAATTATCGCCGTCGTGGGTTCTTTAGTATTGTTCGCCGGTCATTTTTACCTTTACGGACAGGACAAATCCGAGTTCCCCGACGGTTATGACGCGGTGCAGGTCGCGCCCAAAAGCCACAAAGTCGTCTTCGAAAACGCATTGGTGCGCGTGCTCGAGGTTACTATTCCACCTGCCGGTAAGACCGAGCCAATGCATCATCACCGTTGGCCCAGTTTCTTTTTGGATTGGGATCGCGGCGGCGGGACGCCACACATTCGATATCATCGCCCGGACGGCACCGTTCGTGACGATCCGAGCAAGGAGGCGCCAGTTCATTCCGGCACCTGGACCGTTCAGTGGATGAATCCGGAACCAATGCACGCCATCGAAGTTGTCGACCTTCCCAGAAATGCAGCCAGTGTTCCCGATAGCCCTCCGCTCCTTCGGGTTGAGATCAAATGTCACCCGTAACGATAGTCGTGACAGGTGCAACGGGGCGCACAGGGCGGCGAGCAGCGCAAGCGTTGCTGGCAAAAGGCGAAAAGGTTCGGGTGATTGGGCGAGACGCTAAAAAGCTCGCACTGCTCGCGAAGTTGGGCGCGGAGCCCTTTGTCGGTAACGTCGAAAATATCGATTCCATGACAAGCGCTTTCGATGGCGCTGCAGCCGTCTATCTGGTTCTGCCCGAGGACATTTCACAACAGGACTTGCGCGCGCATCAAGAATGCGTTTCTGATTGCTACGCCGCAGCAATCACCAACGCCCAGGTGCAGTCCGTCGTTAATCTAAGCAGTATCGGGGCTCAGCATGCGCAAAAGACCGGTCCAATTGTCGGCTTGCACAATCAGGAGCAAAAGCTCAATCGAGTCGCTGGCCTCAACGTCCTGCACTTGCGCGCCGCGTATTTTATGGAAAATCTCTTCATGAGCATCGCGCCGATGCGCTCGACGGGATCGCTGCCAGGCGGTTTACGGGCAGATGCGGCGATGCCGTGGATAGCCACAGAAGACATCGGCGAATATGCCGCTTCTCGTCTCGCGGCCCGCGATTTTTCCGGCGGTTCGGTGCAGGAACTCCACGGGCAGCGAGACATCTCCATGCAGGAGGCGGCTTCAATTGTTGGCAACGCTATCGGCAATCCGAATCTCGCATACGTCCATGTGCCGAGCACGGTACTTGGGCAGGCATTTGTTGAGATGGGATTACCTAAAAAGACCGCAGAACTGCTGATCGAAATGTGGGACGGCGCGAATGCGGGCCTCATCGCGCCGGAGGAAGCGCGCTCGGCAAAAAATACAACACCCACTACGCTCGAATCATTCGTAACAGAGGTCTTTGCCCCTGTGTATCTCCAGACAGCCTGAAAGCGGTGCACCGTTTACAAGACCCACCGTCCCCTAGCGGGCCGGGGTAAACACCAACCGAGGGTGGGGCACCCCTACGCGCAATCCTAGAGTTTGCCAGTGATGCAAGAGCGTCGCCACAATCGCGCGATATTTTTCAGCAGAAATTCTAAAGCGTCGTTTGAGCGAGCCACCCGCCCCTTTCGATCAGATCTGGGCTCTGCCGCCATCAACGAACAGTTCGATACCGGTGACGAAACTGGAGTCATCCGAAGCAAGAAACAACGCTACCTTAGCCACCTCTTCGGGTTCCCCCATGCGTCCCATGGGGATGGTGGACACAATCCGCCCAATCACGTCTGCGGATTGGCGGCTCACCATCGGGGTGTTGATGGGACCGGGACTAACAACGTTCGAGCGGATACGACGGTCCTTCAGATCGGTAGTCCAGGTTCGTACGAAAGATCGGATCGCGGCCTTACTTGCTGCATAGACGCCGAAGGCGGCAGTACCCTTAACGCTCGCGACAGAGCCATTGAGAATGATAGAGCCGCCATCCTTCAGTAGCGGCAAGGCTTTTTGCACCGTGAAGAGCGTTCCCCGCACATTGATGTTGAACAGTTTGTCGAAATGCTCTTCGCTGACGGACCCAAAGGGAACGAATTCGCCAATGCCAGCGTTGGCGAAAACGATATCGATTCGCCCCTTGACCTTAGCGACCGTCTCATAAAGGCGATCAAGGTCAGCGAGTCTGGAAACGTCGCCTTGAACACCAGAAACATTGCTGCCGATGGCCTTCACGGCTTCGTCGAGTTCCTTCTGACGGCGGCCCGTGATGAAGACATACGCACCCTCTTTAACGAAAAGTTTTGCCGTAGCTAACCCGATTCCTTCTGTGCCGCCGGTGACCAGAGCCACCTTGCCTTCGAGCCTTTTAGGCATTGTTTTTCTCCTTTTTGTCGAGCTGGAAACTCCTCAGCTCCGAGAGCCTAAGCGACAGGAGCCTTCGTGTGATATGCAGGCGCCAACACATCCTGCACAAATTTTTCAAACGAAGTCGGTGTGCTGTTCTGCGGCGAGCGCGGCTCCTGCGCAGCGAGGACTCCCGCGTTGATGGCTTGGAACATCTCGACGTACACCGCGGCTTTCCTCGGCGAAAAACCCGTTTGCGTCAACGCCTGTTGCACCTGGTCATACCTAAATTGCTGGTAACGCAGATCCGTCTTGCCAATGCCGCGCGCAATCGCCGCGGTAGCTTCGACCATCGACAGGTCACGCTCGCCGAGCAGTTCGCGAGTTTGTTTGCCGGAAAATTCCAGGTCCAGGAGCCGCTGCGCGGCGTAGTCGCCAACGTCGTGCGTCGCGATCATGGGCAGCTTCAGGTCGGGCAGCAGCGCATGTCCGAACATTCCCGTCCCATGAATCATGTCGATCGCCGCCAAATTGTTCTCCATGAAATACGCAGCCCGCAGGTGCAGAACGTTCAAACCGCCGATAGCATTGAGTTTTTGCTCCGAAGTATGGAGCCCCGTGACTGGTCCGGTGCCTTTCGGGACATGCGCGCCGTAGCTGCTCAAGTTCACCGCGTAACGCAGGCCGGACTCGGTCGCGGCCTTGGCGATCGCATCGCTCTCGCGCTCCTGGTCTTCCCTGGAGGTGATCGGTGGCAACATCAAGTACGCCGCGCGCGCACCGCCGAAGGCTTTGGTGAGTGCAGCCGCATCACTCACGTCGGCCGAGAATGCTTCGGCGCCTTTGCGCACAAAGTGCTGTAGACGCCCCACGTCGCGCCCCACGACGCGCACCTTTTGGCCCTTCGATAGCAGGGAGTTGGCGATGATCGAGCCGGTGTTTCCGCTCGCTCCTAAAATCACATACATGCCGTCCGGTACACCCGCGACTTCGTCTCTAAGGCTGTTCATATTTGGTTCTCCCTTTTCTTGATATGTGATGTTAATATGCACATATAAACGCCAAAAATTTACCGCCTCGCGTGGCGAATTTCCGCAACTACGTCGGCGAGCGCTATTCCAGCAAGGGTATTCTCGAAGCTCTTCTGAGCCTTTTGTAGGACCGAGGACATGCACCCCTTAATGTTGCAGCTGATCGGGCATCTCTTCTCCACTGGATAGCTATGAATCCCGAACGTCGGAGGTGCCCCGCTGGCGCGATAAATGTCCAAGAGCGTTATTTGCTTAGGGGAACGCGCGAGCCTGCTCGCGCCATTCTTGCCGCGCGTGGTGACGATCAGGCCGGCCTTTGAGAGTTTCGAGAGAGATTTCCTCACAAATGTGTGGTCTGCATTCACGCTCTCAGCGAGGGTTGCCGAAGGCGTTTGCTCGCCGTTACGAAAATCAAGAGCAGCCATGATGTGAGCTGCAACCGTAAATTGCACGCTTTTTACCGACATGCCCTCTCCTACGCAGTATGTGATGCTCAACAGCACAATAGGTTATAACTTTTGTTGGTGCAGGCCGTAACCCAAAACCTAACGGTCTCACAAGCTGTGAATTGGATGTCTGTCGTGTTTCGCAGGCGCGTCCCGAGTTTTAGCGGGCCTTCATTGAGACCCGAGCGTCCGACTCGTCCTGCAAAGGTTGTGGCGCCCGGGATCGCCTGACGGTCATCCACCATTCGTGTAGAGTTCGTTTTATGAATTCCAAGCGGCTAAAGAGTGCAATTCTCGGATGCCTGACGGCAGTCCTGCTGATATTGCTGTTAGCTGCGCTGTTGGCGCATCGGGTGTTTCATCCGGTGCGATGACAGCGGATCCCCTCGAAAAGAACCGGTCTGTCCGCTAGGACCGGACCGCACAATCCGCGGAGAACCGGCCACTACAACAAAGCGGAATCTCGCGGGACTGTCCGAATTGCCAAGAGCGGATGTCCAAGCGAACAGTTTCGCAGCAGAACACAGCTGGCCGTTGAAAACGAGGAATTGAGGATGAGAGGTCGCTAATCTTGTCAGCTGGAACAAACGTTCCAGCACGGAACACATTTATACGAACTAATACGAAGTAATCCAAAGTAATTCAATTCGATTCGGAATGCGAAGGGAGCTATGCGGAAGAGTGTGCAGTCAGGAAAGCGGTGGATCGCGGCGGCTGGGCTGATGCTGAGCCTGGCGGGTACGCCGGTGATCGCGCAGCAAGCAAGAAAACCAGTTGTGAATCCAGCGCCGGAATATCCGGAGCTGGCGAAGAAGATGAACATGACCGGGGTGGTGAAGGTGCTGGTAACGGTTACCGCGGATGGAAACGTGAAGGACGTGCAAATCCAAGGCGGGAATCCCGTGCTGGCCGACTCGGTGGAAAAAACGCTGAAGAAATGGAAGTACGCTCCGGCGAACGCCGAGAGCAAGATGCAGATGGAGTTTAAGTTCTAAGCAAACGGCCAGAAGCAAAGCAAAGAGTTTTAGTTGAGTCCCCGAACTACGGTCCCCAAGCAGCGAGCGGTGACAGGGAAGAAAGCTTTTCGAGCGGTGTAGAGGCAAGGCGCAAGATAGCTGCTTGCACTTCCAAAGCCCCAAGTAAGCCGACCCTGAAAAAAATAGAAACTGACGCGAATGAAATCGCGACAGGAATGGAGTGCCTCAATGAAGTGGATAAAGCTGGTGTGTGTGTTGATGCTGGCGACAATTTCGCCGCTCAAAGGAATGGCGCAGAACGTGACGAGCGCGAACCTGCGCGGAACGGTGAAAGACCTAAACGGGACGCCAGTGGCAAGGGCAACGTTGACGATCAGCGACGACGGGCGCGATTTTTCGCGCAGCGTGCAGTCGGGAGCGGACGGCGGGTACCTGTTTGCGCTGCTGCCGCCGGGCGGCGGGTATGCGTTGAAAGCGGAAGCGGCGGGTTACCAGAGCGCTTCGTTTTCCGGAATCGTGCTGACGGTGGGACAAGACGCGGTGTTGGTGGTGGAAATTTCCGCTTCGGAAGAAGTGATCCACATGGTGGTGGGGCACGATTCGAACGAACAGCTGGAGACCCAGCGCACCGCGACGACCAATACAATTACGCGCGACCGCATTGATAACCTGCCGACCAACGGGCGCAACTACGTACAATTCGCACTGACCGATGCGCAAGTGAAGCGGGACGGAGCGCCGGCGATTCCGTACGCGCCGACTTCCGGCTTGAATTTCAGCGGAGCACGGGCGCGCGCCAACCTGGTGAACGTGGACGGAGCGGATGCGGAAGACAGCATCATCAACGGAATCCGATCGACGGTTTCGCAGGAAGCGGTGCAGGAATTCCAGATTCTGACCAACAGCTTTGCCCCGGAGTACGGCCGTTCCTCGGGCGGCGCGATCAATATCGTGACGCGCGGCGGAAGCAATGACTTTCATGGCGACGTGTTCGGATATTTCCGCAACCGGAGCTTGCAAGCGGTGAATCCATTTAGCACCGTTTCGAATCCCGCATACACCCGCGTGCAGCCGGGATTCACATTGGGCGGGCCGATCAAGAAGGACCGGACGTTCTTTTTCTTCTCGTACGAAATGACGCGGAGAGAAGAAACTGGTTTTTCGACGATCGGCGCGAATAATTTCGGGCTGGTGAACATTGACGCTGCGGCGTACTTGGGAGCTGGAACAACCATTCTGGGCACGCCAGCGCAGAAAGCGTTTCTGGAAAATGCGTCGACGCCGGTGAACTCCAATACCGTTGCCTACGCCCAACTGGTAGGGGCAGGCTCGGCCACGGCGCTGCAAGGCGTTGCGGGAGTCGATACGTTTGCGACGTCGGGTGAAGTGCTGCCGCTGAGCTACGTGCCGCTGACCAGCTTGGTTGGAAACTATCCAGTGAAGGAAGGCACGAGCCTGTGGGGAATTCGTGTTGATCATAAATTGACCGACATGCAGCAATTGTTCCTGCGAATCAACGTTAGCCCCAGCCTGGTTACCGGCTTGCAGAATCAGGGCGCCGGACAAAATCCGGGGCAAAACGCGTTCAGCCGGACCGACGAACAGCAATATCGCGATTTCACGATCGCGGCTTCGCACCTGATGCTGATTGGCGCTTCGAAATTCAACGAAGCGCGTTTTCAATTCAGCCGACGCGGCCTGGGATTTGATGCCGCGAATACTCCGGGATCGTTCAATGTAGGAGTTGATATTCCGGGTTACGCATTTTTTGGCGGCGATCCCAATTCGAATCTGCGCCGCATCGAAAAGCGTTGGGAAATCGCGGACAACTTCACGTGGAACGTTGGAGCGCACAGCGTGAAGTTCGGCGTGGACACCAACTACATACCACTCTCGGTTACGGCGAAGACCAACTTTGGCGGGCAATACCAGTTCAGCGATGAATCGTTGTTTCTCGGCGCACCGAGTTTTTCCGCGGTGCAATCGTATGGATTGGGCCTGCCGGAATCGTTCCTGCAGGGCCTGGGCCTGCCAAACACCAACTTCTCGGACAAGATGGTGGGCGCATTCCTGCAAGACAGCTGGAAGATTCGTCCGAACCTGATGCTGAACTACGGCGTACGGTACGACTTCGAATTCACGCCGACCTTCCCGGCATCCACGCCAGTGGCGGCGGCAGCCGATCAGGCGTTGGGAGTGACGATCGGAATTCCCGAAGCTAAGAAAAACATCGCACCGCGGCTTGGACTGGCCTGGGATCCGTTCAAGAACGGCAAGACGGTGGTGCGCGCATCGGCGGGTATTTTCTACGATCATCCGCCGCTGGGCATTGCATACCAATCGGCGGTGGAAGACGGTTCAAGAACACCGACGACGATCTTTGTCGGCGGGGCACCTTGCACCACGACCGACACCTTGCAGTTCGATCCGACGCGTTTGAATGCGGCGAATATTTTCCAGGGTTCGCTGGGCAATGCGAATTGTTTGGGGAGCAACGTTGCAGGGTATTTCCCGAATCAGCAGCGTTTCGACGCCGCGAATCCCACGATCATCGCAACGGTTTCGAATCAGGGGTATTTGCAGCCCGCGACATTTTTCCCCTTGCTGACGCAGCCGGCTGGGCTGGCTACAGCGTCTAATTTCAAATTCGGGTACGCCCAGGAAGCAGACCTTCAGGTTGAACATCAGCTCGGCCATGGTCTGACCTTGTTGTTGGCGTATGACTTCAACGGCGGACGTCATCTTGCGTATCAGCAGGACGTGAACGCCGAGGATCAGACCGCACTCGTTGCCAACTGGGAACGGGCGGTCGCGGCAGGAGCAGCGACGTCGAATAGCTTGCCGATCGCGGTAGATGCTTGCGGCACAGGACCGGCGGGGGCTTACTACCCGGCGGCTTTGCTGAGCTTCTTCCGGCCGTCTGGAATTAATCCCTCACTCGCTCCGGTGTTTCCGGGTTCGTGCGTAGCGGCAGCTGCCGCAGCGTTTCCGGGAGTTGGCGCGACGGTGCCGTTCGCATCAGTGACGGCGGAAGTTTCAAATGGAACTTCCTCGTACCACGCGTTTACCGCAAACCTGAAAAAGAGCATGGGGAAGCGCCTGGAATTCCAGGCTTCCTATACCTGGTCGCACGTGATTGATCTGGCGAGTGACATCTATGGCGTACCACAGGATAATTTCAATGCGGCGGCGGACCGCGGAAACTCGGCTCTGGACCAACGCCATTTGTTCGTCCTGAGCGGAGTGTACAAGGTCGGACACTACTCCGGCGCGACAGCGCTTACGCACTTGCTGAGCAATTGGACGGTGGCCCCGCTGATCACCATCGGATCGGGAAGGCCGTTCAACATCGTAACCGGCCCAACGGCGCAACGGCCCAACGTGGCGAGCGCGGGACAAACCGACTTGTGCGGAAATACCGCGATCGCTTCGAAGTACTCACCGACCGGCTACCTGCTTCCGGTATGCACCAATGACGGAGGGTACGACGGAAACGTAACCGTGGCGATTTACGGGACGCTCGGTAGAAACACCGGGATCCTGCCGGCAACCGTGTTCACAGACTTGCGCGTTGGCCGAGACTTTGGGATCGGCGAGCGGGTTCGTTTGACCGCGAACGTGGACTTGTTCAATGCCATCAACAAGTTCAACGTGCAAGCGGTGAATACGTTGTTCACTCAGGCCGGGACGCCGACGGCGGCGTTTGATCCGCGGCAACTGCAGTTGGGCGTAAAGCTCAGCTGGTAAACAGATAGCAATAGACAACGAATTGCAGTGAGCGGAGCGGTCACCCGTTGAGGCGCGGGTGGCCGCTTTGTTTTGTGATCGCGGCCCCAGCCCAAAAATCGAGCCTGGGCGCGGACAGGAGTCATAGTACCTGCACATAGCTTCGCTGAATTTGGGGCGGTTTTCTTGACTTGCGCGAGGAGCGACCCAATAATGGATAGACATGGGTACGACCGCTAGAGGTGCAGAGTCGATGTTCCTCGATGTAAAGGAACTGGCAGTCCACAAGCTGAATATCCGGAAGACCTACGCTCCGGGGACGATCGACTACCATACGGCGGAGATCAAGCAGACTGAGCCGCTGGAAGTGGTGGCGACGGCAGAGCTGATTGACTTGCAGATCCGGATTACCGGGCAGCTGGAGACGAAAATCGAGCTGCAATGCGCGCGGTGCCTGGAGCCAGTGGTGGAGGATGTGCAGCGGCCGTTTGACCTGTTTTATAGTCCGATGCCGAAGGTAGCCAAGCCGGAAGAAGAGCGGCTGAAAGATTTGGACGCGGATATCGGCTTTTATAAGGGCGAAGGGCTGTTTTTGACGGATGTGCTGGTGGAACAGGTGCTGCTTGCGGTGCCGATGAAGGCGATCTGCCGGAGCGATTGCCGCGGACTGTGCGCGGCGTGCGGAGCGAATTTGAATCACGAAGAGTGCAGGTGCGAAACTCATGCGACGGACCCACGGTTGGCTCCCCTGGCGCGGTTGAAGCAGGACTGGCTTAAGAAACAATAAAGTTTGTGCAGTGCGCGGACGTTTTGAGCGGTTTGGTGTGTGAACGGCCGCGGAAAAGAAGTACAAAAGTACAAGGTACAAGAGTTCAAAAGCTAAAGATGACGGCTTTAAGGCTGCCGCTACATCATAAGGAGTAGTACGATGCCGAATCCAAAGAGACG
Source organism: uncultured Acidobacteriota bacterium (assembly GCA_963814635.1). Taxonomy (GTDB): domain Bacteria; phylum Acidobacteriota; class Terriglobia; order Acidiferrales; family UBA7541; genus Acidiferrum. The sequence continues at coordinate 504,575 of CAWFDP010000001.1, forward strand.
CCATTCCAAGCGGCGAACCAGCACGCGGCGGGCGCACGATCATTTGTCGAAGCCTGCGCTGGGGAAGTGTCCGCATTGCCATGAGATGAAGCAGCCGCACCACGCTTGTCCGCACTGCGGGTATTACAAGGGCAAAGCAGTGAAGGAAGCTTCCGTTTAGGCTTGGCGAAGTCGGACGGCGGCGTCGATGTTGCCTGCGGCAGGCAGGCCGCCGCTACAAAAACCGGCTGAGTACCGCCCGACCGCGCGGCGAGTTCGCACTTACCTGATCGAGAACGGCAGTAGGTTCCCATGATCACAATTGCCGTGGATGCGATGGGAGGGGACCATGCGCCCCGACCCGAGGTTGAAGGAAGTGTGCTGGCTGCACGCGAGCTAGGGATTCGCGTGATTCTGGTTGGTCAGCCGCAGGCGATCAAGCCGGAACTTTCCCGGCACGACCGCAGCGGCTTGAAGATCGAGATTTTGCCGGCAAGCGAAGTGATCACCATGGATGATCATCCGGCGCAGGCGTTCCGGCGGAAGAAAGACAGCTCGGTGCATGTGGCGGCGCGGTTGGTGCGTGAGGCCAAGGCGGACGGGCTGGTCAGCGCGGGAAACACCGGCGCGGTAATGACCGTGGCGCGGTTTCTGCTGGGTACGCTGGAGTCGGTGGATCGGGTGGCGCTGGCGGCACCGTTTCCGAACGCCAAGGGCGGCGTTAGCGTGATGCTGGACGTTGGCGCAAATGTGGATTCGAAACCGGAGCATTTGGTGCAGTTCGCGGTGATGGGCGAGATTTATTACCGCGCGACGTTTGGGGCGCGCAAGCCGCGGGTGGGATTGCTCTCGGTCGGCGAAGAAGAGAGCAAAGGCAACGAGTTGACGCGCGAAGTGAATGAGCGTTTGAAGAACGCACACATGCAGTACATCGGAAATGTTGAAGGCGGCGATCTTTTTTCCGGCAGCGTGGACGTAATTGTTTGCGATGGGTTTGTGGGCAACATCGCGCTGAAAATCTGCGAAGGCCTGGCCATGGGGATTTTTGGCCTGCTGAAAAAATCGATGAACAGTTCCCCTTGGTCCCAGCTCGGCGCCTTGCTTTCGCAGGGGGCGTTCAAGGGCTTGAAGAAGACGATTGATTACACAGAGTACGGAGGCGCGCCGCTGCTTGGAGTGCGGGGCGTCTGCGTGATCGGGCACGGCCGCTCGAACGCGAACGCGATTAAGAATGCGATTCGGGTAGCGGCAGGACTGGCCAAGGCACGTGTGAACGAAAAAATCGAACAGGAGCTGTCGCTGGTCACCGAGGGCGCGTAGAAGAAAAACAGATTCCTTCCGACAGGTCGGAACCTGCGGTCGCTTCGCTCGGAATGACAGTTCTTTCAGAGGTGTAGAAAGAGATTATGGGAAAAGTGGCGTTTGTTTTTCCGGGACAGGCTTCGCAATACCCGGGAATGGGAAAAGAGCTGGCAGAGAAGTACGCGGTGGCGCGGGCGGTGTTCGATGAAGCGGACGCGGCGCTGGGATTTTCGATTTCGAAAATATGTTTTGCAGGCACGGAAGAGGAATTAAAGCAGACGGCGAACACCCAGCCGGCGATTTTGACGTGTTCGGTGGCGGTGTTCCGAGTGGCGGAGGAACAAGGATTGCTCCCGGATTTTGTTGCGGGGCACAGCCTGGGCGAGTATTCGGCGCTGGTGGCGACTGGTTCGCTGAAATTTGCCGATGCCGTGAAATTGGTGCGGAAACGCGGGACGTATATGCAGGAGGCGGTTCCGGCGGGGGTGGGAGCGATGGCCGCGATTTTGGGCCTGTCGCCAGCGGTGGTGGCCGATACTTGCAAGCGCGCCGCTGACCATGAAGTTTGCTCGTCGGCAAATCTGAATTCGCCGGAGCAGACGGTGATTTCGGGCAGTGCTGGAGCGGTGAAACGCGCCGTGGAGATTGCTTCGCAGTTGGGAGCGAAGCGCGCGGTGATGCTGCCGGTGTCGGCGCCGTTTCATTCGGCGTTGATGATGCCGGCGCAGGAAAAGCTGAAGAAGGATTTGGCGGCGACGGAGTTTGCGGATTTGCGCTGGCCGTTGGTGACCAACGTGGACGCCGACACCGAGACCAAAGGCAGCGAAGCGCGCGATGCGCTGGTGCGACAGGTTTCCATGCCGGTACGGTGGGAAGAGTCAGTGCGAGCGTTGATTGATGAAGGCGTGAACACGTTTGTGGAAGTTGGGCCGGGGCGGGTATTGACGGGATTGCTGCGGCAGATTGAGCGGTCGGTGGCAGCGCTGAACATTGAAGACGAGAAGAGTTTGGCGGTGACCCTGGAGAAGATTGCGGGAGCGAAGTCCGACGCGGCATGAGGAAGGCAGTTGTAAGTCAAGAAGAGAAAAGGAAGAAAGATAACGCAGGAGACGCAGAGGGTTCGCAGAGAATGTTTAGTTTGAAGGACAAAGTGGCGGTGGTGACCGGGGCGTCGCAGGGTATTGGGCGCGAAACGGCGCTGGCGTTGGCTTTGGCGGGCGCAAGAGTTGTCGTGGCTGCGCGGAACGAAGAGAAGTTGACGGCGCTGGTTGCGGAAATTACGGCCGCGGGCGGCGAAGCGTTTGCGGTGAAGATGGACGTAGCGGATGCAGAGCAGGTGAAGGCGGGATTCAAGCAGGTGATCGAGAAATTCGGGCGGCTAGATATTCTGGTAAACAATGCAGCGGTGACCCGCGACGGCCTGGCTATGCGTATGAAGAAAGAAGACTGGGACGCGGTGCTGCAGACGAATCTGACCGGCGCGCACTTGTGCATCCAGCAGGCGCTGCCGACCATGATGAAGGCGCGGGCCGGGCGGATTATCAATATTTCGTCGATCGTGGCGCAGATGGGGAACGCGGGGCAGGCGAACTACGTGGCGGCGAAGGCGGGTTTGATCGGGTTGACGAAAGCGATTGCGATTGAGATTGCTTCGCGTGGGATTACGGTGAATGCGGTGGCGCCGGGATTTATTGAGACGCCGATGACCGTTGTGCTGCCGGACAAAGTGAAGGAAGAGTTGAAGACCAAGATTCCACTGGGGCGAATGGGTTCGGCGCGGGATGTGGCGGCGGCAATTGTTTTCTTGGCCAGCGATGAGGCGGGATATATTACGGGGCACGTATTGAACGTGAATGGCGGGATGCATCTGGCGTGAAGGGTCCATACTCCGAAACTTGGGCGGAGTATCGCAGACGCCGAAACCAAGCCCTCACAGCATTTCTTGGCTTTGTGCCCGGAAGGTTGTGATCAGCTTGGCTTTGCAGGCCATTCGGAATTCTCGGGCCGCAGACTATATTGCCTCAGTATGCGGTAGAGTCTGGATTCTGATTGTGTTGTTGACGTCGGCCCGGGCGCAGGAATCGCGTTGTCCGCGTTGCAGCGAAAGATTTGCGTCGACTTGGTGGTATCACAAAGGCATCATTTTGGCGTCAAAGTGCGCTCCAATGCGGATTGCGAAAATATGATGAGCATGGGAGCACCAGAAGTTGACCTGAGGGTGGGGCGTGCTTAGAATGGGCAGGTTGCTTTTGGGCCTTGAGTAGCACAGGCAATCTTGCCTGTGCGGTTTTGTGTAAGGCGTGGGCTGCACCGTGCACCGCCAAGAGTGGCGGTGCTAGCGAAGAGCGCACTAACATTTTGTGGTGGTCTGGATTGGTGTAAGGCGACTTTAGCAGCGACAACAAGCGATCCCGGATCGCGGAGGAATGCGAATGGCCAGCGTAGAAGAACGCGTAAAGCAGATTATCGTCGAGCAGCTCGGCGTGGATGAGGCGGAAGTGACGCCGACAGCATCGTTTGTGGACGACCTGGGCGCGGACTCGCTGGACCAGGTGGAACTGGTGATGGCGTTCGAAGAGGCGTTTGGCATCGAAGTGCCGGACGAGGACGCCGAAAAGATGACCACGGTGAAAGACGCGGTCGAGTACATTGATAAGCACGCCAAATCGAAGTAAGCCGGCGCGTTCCGCGCGGCAATCAGACATCTTTCGCTCAGGGTTTGCAAGTACAAACCCTGAAGACTCTTTCACCTCAGGGTTCGCAAGTACGAACCCTGAATCCCTGAATGGAGCCGGGAAGCTGTGACTCGCCGGGTGGTGGTTACGGGCGTTGGGCTGGTCTGTGCGCTGGGCATCGGCACAGACGAAAGCTGGAAAAACCTGATTGCCGGAGTAAGCGGCATTGGGCCAATCACGCATTTCGATGCTTCGGCGTTCGATTGCAGAATTGCCGGCGAAGTGAAAAACTTCGATCCCTTCCAGTGGATTGAAAAAAAAGAACTGAAAAAAATGGGGCGGTTCATCCAGATTGCGCTGGCCGGCGCGGACTTTGCGGTGAAGCACGCCCAATGGAAGCCGGAACAGTCCAACCTGGAAGAGGTGGGCGTCTACGTTTCTTCTGGCATCGGCGGGTTCGACATCATCGAGCGCGAGCATAGCAAGCTGCTGCATGGCGGACCAAACAAGATCTCGCCATTTTTTATTCCGTCGGCAATTGTGAATCTGGCATCCGGACATATTTCGATTCGTTATGGAGCAAAAGGCCCGAATTCGGCGACGGCGACGGCGTGTTCGGCCTCGGCGCATGCGATTGGCGATTCGTTCAAGATTATCGAGCGCGGCGCAGCGGACATGATGATTTGCGGCGGCACCGAAGCGACCATTACGCCCATGGGCGTAGGCGGATTCGCTTCGATGAAGGCGCTCTCGACGCGCAATGATGATCCAGGAACGGCGAGCCGTCCGTTCGACGTGGACCGCGACGGATTTATCGTTGGCGAAGGCGCGGGGATTTTGATTTTGGAGTCGCTGGAACATGCGACGCGGCGCAACGCGCCAATTCTGGCTGAAATTGTGGGCTATGGTATGTCCGGCGACGCCTATCACATCACGCAGCCGGTGGAGAATGGCGATGGCGCGTTTCGCGTCATGCGCGCTGCGCTGAAGGACGCAAAACTTACGCCTGACGATATCAGCTACGTGAACGCGCATGGAACTTCGACGCCGATTGGCGACATTATTGAAACGACCGCCATGAAGCGCTTGTTCGGCGAGCGAGCCATCAACAAAAAATTGCCGGTGAGCTCCACCAAGTCGATGACTGGGCACCTGCTGGGCGGTGCAGGCGGACTGGAAGCCGGCATCAGCGTGCTGGCGTTGCGCGATCAGATTTTGCCGCCGACCATCAATCAATTTCACAACGATCCGAAATGCGATCTGGACTACGTGCCAAACGTGGCGCGCAAAGCTACAGTGGACTACGCGCTGTCCAATTCGTTTGGATTCGGTGGAACCAACGCCGCGCTGATCTTTAAACGCTGGGACGGCAAGTAGGTCCACTTCTCGGCTTGACGCCGCTCCGTTTGTTGTCATTCTGAGCGGTGCGAAGCAGCGCGAAGAATCTCAGCCGATCAGAGTCGCGGATGCGTTGAGATCCTTGGGTGCGATTTCGCGGACTTCAGGATGACAATTGGAAGTAGTCCCGGCGGACCGAAAGCTAGTCAGTGCAAGGAAAATCCCGTGAAAATAATCGTGTGCATTAAACAGGTGCCGGCAAAAGACGCGCCGCTGGCGATTACCGGAAACTGGATCAAGGAATCAGACATCGGCTTCGAGATGAACGAGCCGGACAGCTTCGCGCTGGAAGAGGCGCTGCGCTTGAAGGAAAAACACGGCGGCGAAGTGATTGCGCTGTCGATGGGGCCGGAACGCGTGAAGCAGACGATCAAGGAAGCGCTGGCGAAGGGCGCGGACCGCGGGATTCACATCGCTGACGATAATTTTTCGCAGCTTGATCCGCTGGGCGCAGCGAACGCTCTGGCCGCTGCGGTAAAGAACGAAAGTGCGGATTTGATTTTGACCGGCTTGCAGAGCGACGACCAGGGATTCGGGCAGACCGGTGTGCTGCTGGCGGCGCTGCTGGACCGGCCGCACGCAACCATCATCATGGCGATTGAAGCCAGCGAAGGAAAGTTGAAATTGAAGCGCGAGTTGGAGGCCGGCTGGTTCCAGTGGATTGAGTGCCCGTTGCCTGCGGTGCTTTCAATTCAGTCGGGAATTAATAAGGTGCGTTACGCGACGTTGAAGGGAATCATGGCCGCGAAGAAGAAAGAAATTACCGCTCTGAGGCGGGAGTCGCTTGGCGTGTCGAGCGAGCCGACGCAAAAAGTGGAAAAGATTTATGTGCCGGTGAAGACCAAGAAGACGGAATTCCTGACTGGTACGCCAAAAGAACTGGCGGCAAAACTGGTGGAAAAGTTGCGGTTTGAAGCGCGGGTGATTTGATCATGAAAATTCTCGTGGTGACCGAGCAGCGACAGGGGAAGTGGAACAACGCCAGTTTTGAGACGCTGGCGGCGGCGCAGCAGATCGCGGCGGCGCTAAACGGCATGGTGCACGCGGTGGTCATTGGCAAGAGCTTGGATGCGTTTGCCGGAGAGCTTGCCGGGAAGAATGTCGCGGAAGTTTTGCAGGTTGAACATGAGCTGCTCCAATCGTACACCGCGGATGGATATTGCATCGCGCTGCAGCAGCTGATTGCGTCGGCGAAGCCGGAATTGGTTCTTTTTCCGCATACTTATCAGGTGCGGGATTTTGCGCCGAAGCTGGCGGCATCGCTGGGCAAAGGAATGATTGGCGATTGCATTGGCTATCGCCATGAAGGCGGCAAACTGACGTTTGTGCGGCAGATGTTTCAGGGCAAGACCGTGGCGGACGTGACCTTTCTCGGTGCTGGACCATGGTTCGCGTCGTTTCAATCGGGTGCGTTTCGCGCGGATCAGGTTGCGGCAGCGGACGGCGGCGCGCGGCCAGTGAATCGCGTGGCGATTCAATTGGAGGCGGAACAGATTCGCACTAAGCCGCTGGAACTTTTTAAGGAAGCAAAGTCGGCGGTGGATTTGACGCAGGCGCCGCTGATTGTAGCGATCGGCCGGGGAATCAAAGCGCCGGAAAATATTCCGCAAGCGGAAGCAGTGGCGAAGGCAATGGGCGCGGAGATTGCTGCTTCGCGGCCGATTTGCGATGAAGGCTGGTTGCCGATGGAAAGGCAGATCGGCAGTTCGGGCCAGACGGTTGCGCCGAAATTGTACTTGGCGCTGGGAATCAGCGGCGCGATTCAGCACGTGGTGGGAATGAAAGGCGCACGCACCATCGTGGCGATTAACAAGGATCAGAACGCGCCGATTTTCGAAATTGCCGATTACGGTGTGGTCGGTGACATTTTCGAGATCATGCCTGCGCTGACAGAAGAGCTGCAAAAGGCCAAGAGCTAGTCTCTGCAGGGTCTCCGTCGGCACGACTAAAGTCCTGCCCTCCGGTCTCACCCCCGTGACCGTGGCGTCCCCGTCCCCAACCTTATCCTTAGGATCTTGCTGTCCCGTTCTTGCCGGCACGGTTTGATAAGATAAAAACAATATGAGCGCACCGCGCGAACAACTTGAAGCAGATGTGCTGATTGTCGGAGCGGGGCCGGCAGGGTTGAGCTGCGCGCTGCATCTGGCGAATCTGGTCAAGAAGCACAACGAATCGGGCGCGAAGCCAGAACTTTCCTCCGAAAATATTTATGTGCTGGAGAAGGGGCGCGAGATTGGGGCGCACCAATTGTCCGGCGCGATTATGAATCCGAAAGCGCTGGCAGAGCTGGTACCGGATTTTGAGAGGTCCGCACCGCTGGATACGCCGGTGACCGATTCGGCGGCGCTGCTGTTTACGCAAGGCTCTTCGTTCCGGTTTCCGATCACCCCGTCGCCATTTCAGAACAAGGGCAACTACGTTGTTTCGCTAAACAGGATTGTGAAGTGGCTGGGCGGATTGGTGGAAGCCGCCGGCGTCAATGTGTTTAAAGAATTTGGCGGCGCGGAACTTGTGTACGCGAACGGAGGAGTCGCGGGCGTCCTTACGGAAGATAAGGGCCTGGACAAAAACGGCAAGCCGAAAGACAACTACACGCCGGGCTACGAATTGCGCGCGAAAGTAACGGTGCTGGCGGAGGGCCCGCGCGGTTCGCTCACCAAGAAATTGGTGGCGGAAAAAAAGCTCGACAACATCAATCCGCAAAGCTACGGCATCGGCATCAAGGAATTGTGGGATGTGCAGCCGGGCCGCATCGCGCCGGGCTATGTGGCGCACACCCTGGGCTGGCCGGTCTCGACGGACATGTATGGCGGCGGCTGGATTTACGGGCTATCGAATAATCGAGTTTCGATCGGGCTGGTGCTGGCCTTGGAATACGCGGACCCGCAATTCGATCCGCACGCCGCGTTTCAAAAATGGAAGACCCATCCGTTCGTCAGCAAAATTCTGGACGGCGGAAAGCTGGTGCGCTACGGCGCGAAATCGCTGCCGTATGGCGGTTGGTACGCGATGCCGCACAATACGGTGGATGGCGCGCTGATCATCGGAGATGCCGGCAGCTTTCTGGACTCGCAGCGGCTGAAGGGAATTCACCTGGCGATGAAGAGCGGGATGCTGGCCGCCGAGACGATTTTCGAAGCGCTGAAAAGTGGGGACACTTCGACAGAGACCCTCGGCAAATTTCAGGAGCGCGTGGAAAAGAGTTATGTGCGCGATGAGATGTGGAAGGTGCGGAATTTTCACCAGTCGTTCCAGCATGGAATGTTGGGCGGATTTATCCACACGGCGTTTCAGCAGATTACCGGCGGGCGCGGGCTGGTGGATCCGATGCGCGCGGAGGCGGGCTACAAGCATTACAAAAAGTTAGGTGGCGCAGCGGCGTCCGGGAAAGCGGAAGAACGGTTCAAGGGCGACGGCAAGCTGACATTTGACCGGCTGACCGATGTCTATCACTCCGGAACCCGGCACAATGAAGATCAGCCGAGCCATCTGCACATTGCCGATACCAATATTTGTGCAACCAAGTGCGTGGAAGAGTATGGCAACCCTTGCCAGTATTTTTGCCCAGCGGCAGTTTACGAGATGGCAAAAGAAACCAGCGGCGCGATGAAGCTCAAAGTTAATTTCGCGAATTGCGTGCACTGCAAGACCTGCGACATCGCCGATCCCTACCAGATCATCGATTGGGTGGTGCCGGAGGGCGGCGGCGGACCAAATTACGAAGGGATGTAAACGCGCCGCGTTCTAAGAGTCCGGCAGATTCCTAGCGCAATGAAATTGTTACGGCAGCAAGCCGTAGACCGTCAACGTATTCTTTCCCCCGACGTAAACCTTTCCGTTGGCAACGGTTGGGACCGTGAATTTCACGGCGCCACCATCCTGATCGCGGTTGCCGCTGGCCTGGGTACTGTTATAAAGCAGCGTCGCCAGGTTCGTGGCGTCATAGGCATAGACGACCTGGCACGATGACGGGCAAGTGGAGCTCGATGACGAATTATCGAGCGCCCAAACGATGCCGTTGGTCGTGCCACTTGCCGAGATCGGTGATGTCGGGCCGGAAAAGCCGAAAAGTTTGGCGCTATGGGATGTTGGAGTTGTGGAAATTTGCCCTGACGATCCAACATTGAAAGAAAAAGCGCGCAGCGGGTCACTCGAAGAGCTGCCGTCTTGCCCCGCACCATAATAGATTGAACCGTTCCAGTAGGTAGGCGAGCCCCAAATTCCGCCTGGTATCTGTGCTGATACTTCTTGAACGACGTTGTTGGAGCTTGAGCTGTATCCTCCGAGAGTGGAGCGATCCGCGAGATAGATGTTGCCGTCCTTGCCAGCCTGTGTCAGGTAGCTCTTGGTCACCGAACTAATGGTGATGTCCGGCAGCAAGGCGAGTCCACCGGAACCCTGGTCGACGTCCCCGGATTCAAGACTTGCCTGATCGTCCGGAGTGAAATAGCTGAGAACCGGGAAGGTGCCGGCGGTTGGCGGCCCAACTTTAACTATGCTGTCTCCGTAATCTTTGTTGGAAGTCGAGCTGGCGTCAAAAGTTCCATTGCCGGTAACAAAATAGATATTTCCGCTGGAATCGGCCGCCGGGCCGCCGCCAGCCATCCAGATTCCGTCCAGCGCACCATTGGGGGAAACATTTAAGACCGCTTCTTGTGCCAGCGCCGAGGCACTGTAGGCCATCAGCCAGCCGTGATAGGGGCCGTAGTCGCAATGCGACGCCCAGGCGATAACCACGTGTCCATTTTCCAGCAACAGCGCGGAACGCTGGTTGTTGAGCATCGGGTCAAACTTCAAGATGCCGCCGCTGCTGCCGTTGCCGTTGCCAGAGACCGATGCTGAAATTTCCGCCGGCCCAGAAAATTTTTCGGCGCCGGTGGCGATATCCAGCGCATGCAACAGTTGGTGAAAAGTAGTCGTTCCGCTGGTGGTCTTGGTCTTGGTTACGATATACATGGTGTTGGTGCCAAGATCGATCACCGGCGTACCGACGATACCGACGCTTGGGGCCAGATCGCTGCAAGTCAGATCGGAGCTGCTCACCCAGGTCTGTCCGGAGGGAAGCAAACTGTTAACGCCGCTTGCGCCGGTCTGCCAAAGCGTAGTGCAGGGATTAGCATCGGCATCAAAGGCGTACAGCGTGTCGTGTTGGGTGGCGACATAAACCACGTTGTGCTTTGCGCCGGAAATCGTGACATTCGCTACCCACAAGGGCTGGGCATAAACCGCCGCATCAACCGAACAGGAAAAGAGCTTGCCGAAGTTTGTAGAGTTGACGGCGGTTGGGCCGGAAGTGGCCAGCGCATATTCCTGCAGATTTCCACCCTGGCGAGAATTCCCATTCAGATAGGTTGTTACAGCTGTTAAATCCGTTACGCCGATCGTGGCTGTTGCGGTCTTGGAACCGTCTGCCAGGCTGGTGGCAGTGATGGTCAGAAGGCCCGGCGAAGTGGGCGCGGTGAAAGTGACCGCTTGGCCAGTGGTGCTGTTGGGAGCCGAGAAAGTTCCGCCTCCGTTCGAAGACCAGGAAACGCCGGCGTCGGTGGTGTCGTTAGTCAGTGTCGCCGTGATTGGGAGTGTTTGCGAACCGGTGAGTCCGCCACGACTGGGGGAGACGTTTACCACGATGCTGGAGCCCGAACCGGAGGTAGTTGCCGAAGCGGTGTTCGAATAATTGCTGAGATTTCCGGCGGCGTCAGTGGCGCGCACGCGGTAGCTGTACGAGGTCGAAGCGCTCAAGCCGCTGTCATTATAACTGAGTGCCGTAGGTGTGGCGATTTGCACGAACGACGAGCAGCTAGCGCCGGTGCAGCGTTCGACGCGATAGCCGTTGACGCTGACATTGTCAGTAGAAGCCGTCCAGGTGAGGCCGATTTGTGAACCCGAGGACGCCGTTGCCGCCAGATTGCCCGGCGCTGTTGGCGGCGTCGTGTCTGGGGCGATGGCGGAAGCGGTGTTGGAGTACGCGCCGAGATTCCCCGCGGCGTCTGTGGCGCGCACGCGATAGGTGTAGGAAGTGCCGACCACCGGCGTTCCGTCGGCATAGCTGGTTGCGCCGGAGGTTGCGCCAATCTGCGTGAAGGAGGAGCAACTTGCGCCCGAACAGCGTTCAATGCGATAGCCTGTGGCGCCAACGTTGTCCGTGGATGCAGTCCACGAAAGATTGATCTGCGTGCTTGAAATGCCGGTGGCGGTCAAATTCGTTGGAGCGGAAGGAGGTGTCGTGTCGAGGGGCGTCGCGGAAGCGGTATTGGAATAGCCGCTGAGATTTCCCGCGGCATCGGTGGCGCGTATGCGATAGGCGTAAGAGGTGCCCACGACGACAGTTGCATCCCCGAGACTGGTTGTGCCGTTGGTGGTGAAGATCTGGGCGAAATTGGAGCAACCCACGCCAGAGCAGCGTTCGATACGATAGCCAGCAACACCTACGTTGTCGGTCGAAGCAGTCCATGAAAGATTGATCTGGGTGCTCGAAATGCCGGCGGCGGTCAGACGGGAGGGAGGTGCGGGAGCGGTGGTGTCAGGTGCAATCGCAGTAGCGGTATTGGAGTAGCTGCTCAAATTTCCTGCAACGTCCGAAGCGCGAACTCGGTAAGTATATGAGGTGGCGACGGTTACAGTGGTGTCGGAATAGGCGGTAGCCGTGGTGGTCGTGCCGATCTGCGTGAATGACGAACACCCTGACCCAGTGCAGCGTTCGATGCGGTAACCGGTTACAGCGACGTTGTTTGTGGATGCTATCCACGTCAGGTTGACTTGAGTGCTGGTAATGCCAGCGGCAGCGAGGTTGGTGGGTGCGGACGGAGGCTGAGTATCGGCAGCAGTTTGGGTGGTAGCGGATGATGTGCTCGAGTAGCCGCTCAGATTTCCGGCGGCGTCCGCGGCACGCACCCGATAAGTGTAAGAAATAGAGGCAGCTAGGCCGGTGTCAGAATAGGTCGTTCCGCTCGCGCTGGCAATCTGAACAAATGAAGAACAGCTCGCGCCTGAGCAGCGTTCCACCCGGTAACCGGTTACTCCGACGTTGTCGGTGGAAGCTCCCCAGGAAAGATTGATCTGGGTTGCAGAGGTGGCGCTCGCGGTGAGGCCGGTCGGAGCGGTGGGAGGAGTGGTGTCTACGGTCGTGGTTGATGAGTTCCCGGCACAGCCCTGCAAGATTAGTGCTGGCAGCAGCGGCAGCACGAACAATAACGCGATTGGAGGGAGCTTTCGCTGCAGCCCGACAACGCTCAATGGATTCTCCGCTAATCGTTACGGCTCTTCGTCGGGACACGGCAGGCGGCAGCGCGGGGAACACTGCGCCTTCAGGATGTGTAAAGTATCACAAAATCCGGTGTTCCCGACAGGTCCAGGTGCGCTTTCCGAGCACTCGAAATAACGCAATTTGCGGAGGCGTGGCCGTTGGCTACGAACTCGGCGTCCAGAGGCTTTTGAAAAAACTTTTCACGCGATCGACGACGGAAGCGTTTGCCGCGGTTGCGGGCTTGGCGACCGCGCTTGGCGCCTTGGCTGCCGCATCGACACTTAACGATTTTGCTGGCGTGGGCAGCGGATCGCCTTCTACCCGGCTTTGGAAAATAAGCGTAGGACGCACCCGCACCCGGCGAACCAGTACGATCAGTTTCGGGTCCGGCTCATCCTGAACTTTCGCCGAGGCGTCGTAGCGAAGCGGCGGCATATAAACCTGATAGGTTGGCTCGGCTGCAGCCGGTTTCGGAAGGTCCGGAGCTTTCGGCGTGGTCGAAGCGCGCGGCGCAGGAATCCGCGGCGAGGCGCTCTTGCTGAAGTCTTCGCGGCTGGCGAGGGTGCTGATTTCTGGTGTGTTCGCATTTGCCCCCGCCGTTGCCGCCGGTTCGAATCCCTCGCACGCGCACCGGCCGGAGTTGCTCTGCAAGCCTTGCAGCTGGCCGTTTGCAATTACAACGTCGCCCCCTTGCGGGACCATCACGCTTTGCCCGCCAAACTGTTCTTCGAGATGTACCGCGCCAAGTCCGGCGCGAACACACATCAGACCCGGAGCATCGAAGCCCGCCAGAATGTCCTGCGCGCCGTCGCCGATGGCCACCGTTTTCGCAAGGATTTGCGCGGTGAAAACGTTCAACGTGAGGCTGCTCCCGACGCGCGCGTGGATGGTGCCGCTGTCGAGAGCGACGGTGATCGCGTTTCCGGCCTTCAGCATCGAGATATGGGCGGGTCCGCAGACCGCGATGGTTCCCCCGTCAGTGAGGTTAATGCGCGCGCGACCGGATTTGACTCGGATGTCCACGCCGCTGCGCAATAGCGTTTTCACTTCATTGCCGACGACTTGCACGCTCATCGGCCCTTTAACCGAAATTGCCTGGCCTTCAATCGTGCCAATCACTTCGCCTTGGGGTTCCTGGGGAAGTGGAGCGGCCACCGCGCGACCTGCGATAAAAAGGAATACCGCGAGAACTGCGCCGCGAGCGAAATTCCGAACGCAGCGTTCCAGATAGATCGGTTGTGGCTGCAGCAAGTGCATGATCTTCGATGGGAGCCTCGGAGGCTCACTCTTTCTTATACTATACGTCTGGCAGATTGCCGCCACTGAAGATGACCAGCGCGGACCAACCAACAAATCAACCCGGCAGCGCAGGCATTGCTGGCACCGAGCCGGAACCAGCGGCCGGTAAAGTTGGCGTGCATTATGACACTCAGCTGCCGAACTTGCCGTGGTCACGCCGCATTCAGATTCCGTTTATCGCAGCGCTAGTCTACTCGGTGATTCGAATCCTTGGGCCGACGCTGCGCTTTGAAGTGCTGGGTTGGCAAAACGCAGAAAAAGTTTACGCCTCGGGGAGGCGCTGCATCTGGTCGTTCTGGCACCGGGTGATTATTCCGGTGGTCTGGTGGAGACGCAATCAAGGGGTAGTGGTGATGAACACCACCGCGTTCGACGGGCAATGGACGCGCAAAGTGATCGAGTGGATGGGCTACGGCACCGCGCAGGGCAGCTCTTCGCGCGGCGGCTTGCGCGGGCTGGCAGTGATGGCGCAGCGCATCGAGCAAGGTCTCGATTGTGCGTTCACCATCGATGGCCCGCGCGGGCCTCGCTACATCGCGAAGCCCGGTCCGGTGATGCTTGCTCGTCGAACCGGCGCACCCGTGGTTGTGTTTCACATCGGAGTCGAACGTGGCACGACGTTTGAAAAAACCTGGGACCATTTCTTGCTGCCGCACCTGTTCAGCAAAACGGTGATGATCTTTGCGCCGCCGGTGGAAGTGCCTCCAGACGCGGACGCCGCCTTGCTCGAATCCAAGCACGCCGAAATGCAAAAAGAACTGGAACGAGTGCGCGATATTGCCGAAGGCTGGTTCGCATTCAGTGAAGAAGAACGAAACGCGCACCGCCAAGCGATTAACAAATAGGCTGCGATAAAAGGCCGCTTCTCACTACTCTCTGCTCACTACTTTCTACTTCAATTGCCTGGCCGCTCGCCGAGTTTCACCGGAACATCCATTTTCTTGCCGCCGCGGAACAGGCTGACTTTTACTTCGTCTCCTGGCCGCTTTTTGTTGAGCGCAAGATTGACATCGAGCTGGGTGGTGACTTTCTGGCCGTCAATTGCGGTGATCACATCGCCACCGATGTAGAAGCGCCGCATGCCGGCTTGCGCCACGCGATCGCCGCCCTTGATGCCGGCCTCCGCAGCGGGTCCGCCGCGTGTGGTGGTCTGAACCAGCAAGCCTTCCTGCGCGGGAAGTCCCAGAGCCTCGGCAAACGATTCGTTGATGGGAATTGTTTCGACGCCGATAAACGCTTGATGCACGCGGCCGTCGGTGATCAAGTCGTGCGCGATGCGCTTGGCGGTGTTGATGGGAATAGCGAAGCCGATGCCCGCGGTGGTGCCGCTCGGAGTGTAAATCGCGGAGTTGATGCCGATGACTTCACCGTGAGTGTTGATCAGCGGTCCGCCGGAATTTCCGCGATTGATCGCGGCGTCGGTCTGAATGGCTTCATCAATCAACGTATTTTGCCCGGTTTGCACCGTGCGGCCCAGCGCGCTGACCACACCGGTCGTCAAGGTACTCTGAAATCCGAATGGATTTCCGATCGCCAGAACTTTCTGCCCGACTTGCAGCGCGGCGGAATCGCCTAGAGCCAGCACCGCTAGCGGCTTGGCACCCGGCTCAATCTTGATCAACGCGACGTCGTTGCGCTGGTCGGCGCCAATAAATTTTGCGGCGTGCCGCGACTGATCGCCCAGCACGACTTCGATGGTCTGCGCGCCCTGCACGACGTGGAAATTGGTCAGGATGTAGCCCTTGGCGTCAATTACAAAGCCGGAGCCAGCGCCCTCCACCGGCACCGGATCCATCCAGAAATCGTATTCGGTCGCCTTGGTGAGGATATTTGCCACTGCGGGCGATGCCTGGCGGTAGATGCGGACGTTCAGCCCTTCGTCGCTGGTCAGCGCGGCGTCGCGTTCGGCGAAGCCGGCGTTCTTCATCGCTGGCGCGTCCGGGTCGCTTGCGCCAGCTCCGACATTGTTTGGTTCGTGTGAACCCCAGCGGGCACCCGCCCAGTAGGCAGCCAGGATCAACATGGCGATTACGGCCAGCGGCCGCAGAAACGAAGTGTGATTTCGAGACGGCATAAGTTCCTTCCAGTTTTCTAGTCTTTGCTGATGATAGCGCAATTGAGAGCGCCGGGCTTAATCCGGTGGTTATGCTTGGCGAAGCTTTGCGGCCAGCGCTTCCACCTGGCTGCGCGTTTCTTGCAGCGAACCGGAGCAATCAATTTTATCGGTGGCTAGCGCCAGCTTTTCCTGCACCGGCATCTGCAGGGCGATGCGTTTGCGCGCTTCGGCTTCGCTCAGCCCACGTTCGATTAGACGCGCCAGTTGCTGTTCCGGCAGGCACCAGGCCACTACCACGCCGTCGAGCCCTTGGTGTAAATTCGCTTCGAAAACCAGCGCTGCTTCAACGAAAGCGGCCGTTTGCTTTCCGCTGCGCTCCAGCTCCGCGAATTGTTTGACCATTTCCTGTTCGACGCGCGGGTGGATGATCGCGTTCAGCTGGTTCAACTTGTCGCGGTCGTTGAAAACGATGGCGCCGAGCCGGCTGCGGTTGATGCGCTTGTCCGCATCGAGAATTTCTGCGCCAAATTTAGAGATGACTTCCGCATAACCGGGCTGCCCTGGTTCAATCACCTGATGCGCGATGCGATCCGCTTCAAGAACCGCAAACCAAAATTCCCGCAGCATTTTTGCGACTGTGGATTTGCCGCTGGCGATCCCTCCGGTCAGGCCGTAGCGCAGCATCGCGACGTCAGTGCGCCACGGACGCCGGCTGGGATTTTCCGGACAACCGGCGCAGCCGCGCAGCCTTCACGGTGTTGCTCATCAGCATGGTGATGGTCATTGGACCAACGCCGCCGGGAACCGGAGTCAGCGCGCCTGCGGTGTTCGCCGCATCGGGATGAACGTCTCCGATCAGCACGCTGCCCTTGGCACGGAATTTTTCCAGGCGTTGCGGAAAATTGGCCAGCAGGCGCTCGGCTTCCGCGGCATCGGTCACTTTGTTGGTGCCGACATCGATCACCGCGGCGCCCGGGCGAATCCAGTCGGATTGCACAAAGCCCGCGCGTCCGATGGCGGCAACCAGAATATCCGCTCGGCGGATAATTTCCGGCAGATCCCGCGACTTCGAATGGCAAATGGTTACCGTTGCGTTTGCATGGAGCAGCAGCAGCGCCATCGGTTTGCCGACAATATCGCTGCGGCCAAGCACCACTGCGTTCGCGCCTTCGATCGGAATATTGTTGCGGCGCAGAATTTCCATGCAGCCGGCGGGAGTGCACGCAACCAGTCCGGGCCGGTTGCTGACCAGCATGCCCATGCTGACCGGATGAAAGCCGTCTACGTCCTTCGCCGGCGAAACTGTTTCGAGCACGCGTTTCGAATCGATCTGCGCAGGCAGCGGGAGCTGCACCAAAATTCCATCCACGTTGTCGTCGTTGTTTAAATCAGCCACCAATTGCAGCACATAGTCGGTGCTGACGTCTGCCCGCGGAGTGTGCAGCCAACTGGCCATTCCGAGCTGCTCGCAGGCTGCGACTTTGCTTTTTACATAGAGCTGCGACGCCGGATTTTCTCCGACCAGCACCGCTGCAAGTCCAGGCCGCACGCCTTGCGCCGCGAGCTGCGCAACTTCTTTGGTGAGCTCAGCGAAAATCTCGTCGCGAATTTTCAAACCATCCAAAATACGAGCAGTCATGAAAAAAGGATAGCATAGCCTCTGCAGGGACCGCCTTCTGAGGCGGTCCGCAAATTTAGCAGAAGAAGCGGGCAGCGATCGCCGAGCAGCGAACGGTTCGGCTCGAATTTCGTGCGAAAATTAATTGCAACTTGTTCGGCGTTTGGCAATCTAAAGAGCGAGTGACTCCATGGATCAATTCTTGCAGGCTGGCGACCGCAGAGAACTTGAGAGAGAAGCCAACGCCGCAGGCCGCCTGCCGTCAGGGCAATCGCTCACGCTGAAATGGCCGGTGTTGCACTATGGAAGCGTGCCGCATTTCGATGAAACCAAATGGGACTTCAAGATTTCCGGTGAGGTGCAAGCTCCGCGGAATCTATCGTGGAAAGAATTTCGTGCGCTGCCGCAGGTCGAAGTCACCTCCGACTTTCACGGTGTTACCCGCTGGAGCCGCTTCGACAACACCTGGCGAGGCCCGCTGTTCAGCGAAGTCCTTAAACTGGTCAAGCCGAAACCCGAAGCGAAACACGTCCTGGTCCTCGCGGAGCAAGGCTACACTGCGAATATTCCGTTGCCCGACCTGCTGCGCCCCAAGGTGTTGTTGGCGTTCGATCACGACGGCATTCCGCTCATTGCGGACCACGGTGGTCCCTGTCGCCTGATCGTTCCTCATCTCTACGCCTGGAAAAGTGTGAAGTGGGTGCGCGGAATCATCCTGCTGGACGAAGATCGCCTGGGCTTCTGGGAGCGCAATGGCTACCACGCTTACGGCGACCCGTGGAAAGAGCAGCGTTATTCAGGAACCTGAGTTAACTTGCGTGCCGCCTTCGATTCGTGTGCGATGATGTGTCCCGTCCGAATCGCCGTCTGGAGCCGCCATGCGCAGACTCTGTTTTGCGGTCATTGCAGTACTCTCGATCTCGTTAGTCTTTGCGTCGCAAGGTTTTGCGCAGCAACCCGCCTGGCAACCGCCGGCCGATCATCCAACTCTCGATCTCTGGCCGCACGGAGCGCCCGGGGCCATCCCCAATCCGCCCTATGAAGTCGACACCACCACCGCGAAAGATAATCTGATCGCCGGCAAACGGCTCATTCGTCTTGGCAACGTTTCGAATCCGACGCTCACCCTGTACGTCCCGAACGACCATCCCTCGGGTGCGGCGATCGCCGTTTTTCCGGGTGGGGCATACCGCATTTTGGCCATCGATCTTGAAGGAACCGAAGTTTGCGACTGGCTGGTCTCGATCCACGTCACCTGCGTCCTGGTCAAATATCGCGTGCCCGATTCCGGCCCGCTCCCGAAATCTTCCGCCGCGCTGCAGGATGCCCAGCGGGCTCTCGGGATGGTCCGTGCCCACGCAGCAGAATGGCACATCGATCCGCAGCGCATCGGTGTTCTTGGTTTTTCAGCAGGAGCACATCTCTCCGCCGCGCTAAGCACCCATTTTGCGCAGCGCGTATACGATCCCGTCGACGCCGCCGACAAACTCAGTTGCCGCCCGGACTTCGCCGTCATCGTCTATCCCGGCTATCTTGCCCTCGCCGAACAGAATTTTGCCGCCAATCCGGAAATTCAGGTGACCGCGCAGACTCCGCCATCCTTCATCGTCCAGGCGGAAGATGATTCCGTTCACGTTGAAAATGCCACACTCTATTTTCTGCAATTGAAAAACGCCAAGGTTCCGGCCGAACTTCACATCTACGCAGAAGGCGGCCACGGCTATGGCCTGCGACGCACTGCGCTCCCGGTAACCACCTGGCCGGCGCTGGTGGAATCCTGGCTGCACACCATCAAAATTCTGCCACGGCAAAATTAACGGCCGCGTCGCGCGTTCCGTTTTTCTTTCTTCGTTTCTTGCGTCGCGGTCTTTCGTCGTGCTCCCGGCACTTTTCCGATCCGTGCATCCCCTGCGATGACCAGATCGCACGCCCGTAAAGCCGCTTGCTCAAAGTCCGGCGAATCGGCCGGAAGAACCTGCCAGCCAGTAATCTTTTTTCCCAGTAATCCAACCGACTTCATATTCGGAAATTCTGCGCGCAGACTCTCGTGGTGCTCGACAGTCGTTGCAATCCACACGCCATTGTCCTTGCGGTACTTTGGCCGGTCCCGCAGGATCAGCACAATCCTTTCTCCGACATACACCGCCAGGCACCCAAACATCGGATTGGTGCGTGGAGAAACTTCCGTCAACGCGTCCAGCACGAATTCATGTGGCACCACCTTGCGCTTTTTTATGTCAAAAAGCGCATCATCTGGCGGTTCAACGGATTTCTTGCCACGGATTGTTGGTATCGGACTCACTTCGTGGCGCTCGGTTCCTGCTCAGCGCAATGTTCGGTCCTTCAAGGCTGCTCCAGTATTTTCCCGATCAGCCACTGATGCCCGAAAGGATCCAGCACCGCGCCTTGCAACATTCGCTTGATCGGTCTCGGCCCGTCCATCTCGTACGCGTGTTCTTTGACCGCACTGTGCTCCATCGCTCCCGCCGCCAGCGCGCGCTTGTGCACCGCGATAGGGTCGTCCACAAACAGCTCGATCCTCACCGTAGTAAATCTCGCCACCGACGGAGCGCGTGTTCCATACTCCGGCGACTCATGCGCCAGAAAAAACTTCGCGCCGTCAATCGCGAGCCCGGCCACCACGTGCCCGCCGCCATCCAAATGCCACAAGAGCTCCGCGGCAAACGCCGCCTTATAAAACGCGATCGCGGCGTTTCCATCGCTCACTGCCAGCATGGGAGAAATTTGTGTCTGCATTGTTTCCTGCTCAGCGAACCGGTTCGACCACGCCAACCTTGTTCACGCCGCTGCACGCCAGATAGATTCGCCCGTCCGACGTCGCCGCCATGTTCCGCACCGTCCCGCCGCCGGATGGAATCTTCGCCCGGGCAAACTCTTCCGTCTTCGGATTAAAGCGAATCAGCGTATTCGGCGTCACGCCGGATTCGCTGTACCAAACCATTCCGTCCGGGGTAATCGTAATTCCATATGGATTTGCTCCCGCTCCTCCCGGTGACGGCCACATCTTCGCTGTACCTGTCATTGGATCCAGCCGCCCAAGGTTTCCGCCCTGGTAGTCCGTGAAATAAACTTTGTCGTTCGAATCAATCGCCAGCCTCCGCGGTAACACGCCTTTCGCTAGCGGAAACTCCGTAATCTCCATCGTTCTTGGATCGATCTTCGCCAGTTTGTTGGTTCCAAATTCGCAGAAAAATGGCATGCCTTTGCGGTTGATCTGAATTCCGTATGGCCGCGCATCTTTGCTCGGTGCCGTCTTCAATTCAACTTTTCCCGTTTTCGGATCCAGCCGCCCCACCATGTTTCCCACCTGCACCGTGAACCACAGCGTTCCCTGCGCATCAAACACCAGCGAGTGCGGATCCTCCGCCTTGGCGTCCGGCATTTTGTACTGCGTCACCTCACCGGTTCGCGGATTCAGCTTCCCAATGTACGCCGCAAAATTTCCGGTGTACCAAATGTTTCCCTCGCGATCCGCCACCAGTCCATGCGGGCCGTCGTTCGCACCCTTCAGCGGATACTCCTTGAACTCGCCCGTCGCCGGATCGAGCCGCCCCAATTTGCTCACCATCTGTTCGGTGAACCACAGCGCGCCGTCCGGCCCCACCGCCGGATCGTGCGGATGTCCCCCTTTCGACGGAATGCTCCATTCATGAATCTTCACGTCGAGCTCGCCAACCGTCGCCGCTCCCTTCGCCGCCCTGGTTGAGGCCCGCAACCCAACTCCGCCAACCAGCGCCACGCCAGCCATCAAACTCAATATCGAAATAGTTTTTGCGCGCACTTGCACCTCCCGGCCCATTCGCCCGCCAGAACCTTCGCCCCGGCTGCATTTCGCTAGCCTAGCCCTCGATTCATCTCTCCGCAATCCCAGAATTAAATCTCAACCTCTCGGCGCTGAGGTAGACTCTCCCCTCGTGGCCATGCCTTCTGAACAATCCCAGCACTCTTTCAATGCTGCCGAATATTTTGTTGACCGCCATCTGGCCGAAGGCCGCGGCGAACGTATCGCCATCGAGTGTGAGGATCAGCGCGTCACTTATGGGCAGCTCTCCGAACGCGTCAATCGCCTCGGCACAGCGCTGCGTGCAGCACTGGACGTTCGCATCGAAGAACGGGTGCTGCTGCTGCTTCCCGATGTCCCCGAATTCGCTTACTCTTTTTTCGGCGCCATCAAAATCGGTGCCGTCCCGGTTCCTGTCAACACGCTTCTTCGTGCCGATGACTACGAATTCCTTTTAAACGACTCGCGCGCCCGCGTTGCTGTCGCCTCCGAATCTCTCCTGCCGCTCATCGAACAAATCCCGCGCGAACGCCTGGCCTTCCTCCAGCACATCATCGTCGTCGGCGCGGCGCCCGAGGGCACGCTCTCATTCTCGAATCTTCTGGCGGCGCATTCCGCGGTTCTCGCCCCTGCGCCCACCTGCGCGAACGACGTCGGCTTCTGGCTTTACTCCTCCGGCAGCACCGGCCGCCCGAAAGCCTGCGTCCATCTTCATCACGATATGCTGGACGCCACCGATCAGTACGCCCGCAACATTTTGCAGATTCAGGAATCCGACCGGTTCTTCAGCGTGGCCAAACTTTTTTTCGCCTATGGTTTGGGGAATGCTCTCTATTTTCCGCTGGCGGTTGGCGCAACATCCATCCTCTGGCCCGGACCACCTTCGCCGCAAAACGTTTTTGCCGTCATCGAACGCCATCGTCCAACGCTTTTCTTTTCCGGGCCTTTCAACTACGCCGCGCTTGTGGATTTTCCCGCCAGCGGCCGCGACTTCGATCTCTCCAGCCTTCGCCTCGCGATCTCCGCGGGTGAAGCTTTGCCTGCGCCGCTTGGTGCACGTTTTACCAAGCGCTTTGCCGTCGAAATTCTCGATGGCATCGGCTCTACCGAAGCTCTTCACATTTTTATTTCCAATTCGCCCGGCGCGGTGCGGCCTGGCTCCGTCGGTCGCGCCGTTCCTGGCTGCGAACTCAAAATCCTCGACGATCAAGGCCAGCCAGTGGCCGCCGGCGAAATCGGCGCCCTTTGGGTGAAGAGCGCTGCCTCTTTCGCGGCCTATTGGAATCGTCACGACAAAAGCAAACAGACCATTCACGGCCACTGGATTTCTACTGGCGACAAATTTCATCTGGATGGCGATGGCTACTTCTGGTTCGACGGCCGCGCCGACGACATGCTCAAGGTCAGCGGGGCCTGGGTCAGCCCGTCCGAAATCGAAAGCGTCCTCACCGGACATCCAGCCGTCTTGGAGGTCGCGGTCGTCGCCAACCAGGACAAGGACGGCCTGGCCAAGCCCGTCGCCTGGGTCGTCGTCAAACCGGGATTTAGCGGCGATGCCCAGCTTGCCGGCGCTCTGCAGGAATTTGTCGTCTCTCGCCTTCCCGCTTACAAGCGCCCGCGCCGCGTTGAATTCGTTTCCGAGTTGCCGAAGACCGCCACCGGCAAGCTGCAGCGCTTCAAACTTCGCCAAGCCTCGCTCGATTTCTGAACTCTCCCGCCTACCTGGTGTTAATCAGTTTTTTCTGGCGTTCGCTGCCGCGACATCCACTTCTCGCAGTGAATTGTGCAGGTTCAGCACGTACCACTGCCCGTGTTCTCGCCTGCACATGGACATCCCATGCCCGACCACGTGCTCTGTCGGCGCTTCGATCTCATACTCATACGAGTACCACAGCGCGTCTCCAAAGCTCTTTACGTCCTGCAGCTTCATCTTGTAGCAGAGATCCGGCGCGTATTTCATGTACCGCCCTTGCAGATAGGCAACCGCCTGTTTCCGCCCGTGATATTCCCCGTCCGGGGTGTACAGAACGATTTCCGGATCGAAGCATTCTTCCAGCACTTTCGCCTTCCCCTGCTCGAATGCCTCCGCGCACTGGTGCATTGCGGATTCCATCTGCGCGTACATCACTCGCGCATCCGTCGATTCTGGCCCCAGCGAAGCCACCTGCCGTCGCAAATCGATCTTCACTCCCATTCTGTCCAACAGGTCGACGCCCAGTATTCCGTCAATGCGCATACCACAAGCCTTCCCGATGGGACTCAAGTCGATCGCCGGCAGTTTTAAATCGCGCAACCGGTGGCTCCCTAGATTCAGTTCTGGTAGGCGCACTTCCCGTGCGCTGGTCGCCGCCGTCCCGCTCCACGACGTCACTTGAATCTCTTTCGAGCGCCCTGAGCTGAAGCTGCCCAGGTTCAAAATGGTCGTTGCTCCGGTGTCAAGCAGGAATCGCATCTCGGCCCCGTCGACGCTTAGCCGCACCACCGGTAACACGTCGCACTTCTCGATGGGAATCTCGTCGAAACTCGCGCTCGCCTGTCCGCCTGGCTTCTCTTGCGCTTGCGCAGTCTGAATGGCGTTAAACGACACCAATACCATCAGAGCGCAGTTCCAGAGGAGTCTGTTTGGAGTTTTCATTTGACACCCGCCCGGTGTACCTATTCGGATGCCTTCCAGACATTCACGTTACTTTGTCTTCCCAACTTTCCCGTCATTTTATGCCCGCTCGCAGCGAGGCCATAGAATCGGTTCGGGAGCCAAGCGATTCACGCGCGCACCCTAAAAGTGCGTCCTGGCAGCGGCCCACGATCTCGATGGATGAGGTTTGAACAGATTTTCGCGGACGGCTGCCATTCCCGCAAAACCGGTTATGCAACCAGGAGTTGACCATGCCAGCATGTGCGAAGGTTCGAGCTTGCATTCATGTCAGAATGGAAGGTGCATGGAGCAGTGGCTCGGCACATCCGATCATTGGCTTATTGCTTTGGTTCCAGGTGACACCTGCAGAAGTTTCGCGACAGCTCCCTGATTGTGATTGCTGGTGCCTGCAATGAACTGACGGAGAAAAAATGCAAAACACGCTCACCAGTGTTCTCGGATTCTTGGTGTTGTTCAGCTCTCCATCACCACAGGAGCGGCCCCGCGAGGTGAAGGGTGCTGGACATTTGCTTGGTGAAACTGCTGCGCGTTTCTTCTCCGAAGATGCCGTTGGAGAACTCCTACTCGCATGCCAGGCAAAGGACTGGAAAGCTGTGAAGCAGATGGCCAAGGCGGTAAACCGCGCCTCCAAACCCAACGCCCAAGATATTTGTTCTAATGCGGCGCTCGTCAAGCAACAAGCCGCAAGCGGGGCACGTCAAGAGTACGGCGGCGGCGACGACAAAGCTATGAGGACGGATACATTTACTTTGGACGGGGGGCACCTGGTCAGGATAGATATGGTTTTCGAGGTCTCGACCACGGATGTTGACGGATACCACCCGAAGTACTTTGCTGAGCTCTTCGAGGGATTGCGGGAAACCTACGGTGAGCCGTCAAAAAGCTACACCGAAACAGTGTTCGATGTGTATGGCATAAAATATGACGCTCACCGCGCTGAATGGATGGGCAAACAGGATGTCATCACAATTATCGAACAGCCTGGCAGAAACGGTCGAACCGAAATAGTCGTGGAAACCCTCGCGGAACGCGACCGGGCAACAAAAGCGCCCAAGGCTGCGAACCCCTTGCAATGAGTCTAGGATGGTCTTACAAAGCCCTGGAAGAACAAGTTGTGCTTACATGAGACTCGGTATTTCTTCTTCGATTTCCGCTTAGAAAAAAACTCCCACTAAGCGTGCGCAAAACTGGCGGATCTACGTACCGTTACTCCCGAATACAAAACCGCTGATCTAAGGCAAATCCCAGCGATTCTTGATATTACGATTCCGGCCGCAATTGGCACGGCAATTGCCTTCCAACTGGTGTGAACGTCGTAATTAGGGAGCAAGAAAATGATCGCTTACTTCGCCAGGCAGTGCGACTATTGCCGATCGTCAATCGCTTCGGGAGAAAGATGGGTGCGGGAGAAGATTTACGACCCCGTGCTCAATGGCCATGATCCAAGTTACCACTGCTTCCACATCCAACCATTCACCGGACAAGACCTGAGTTGTTGGGAAAAGCACGAACTGGAACGCGAAATCGCCCGAAACACTGTCCACGCCGCATAGCTTCAGCAAATCATATTTCCAGTAACCGAGCTCGACCAGATTTCGAGCGTGAAGTCGGCGCTATGCGATGCCCAGTTCCGCGTTTAGCGCGCCGACCAGGTATTTCCAGGCCAGGTAGTAGAGGATCAGCGCAATCGGCACCGCAAAAGGGAACACGTGCGCGGCGAACGCCGGAATTGGGAAATTCAGAAGGCCCGCAGCGGTGATTCCCAGCGGCGCCAGCAGCAGTGGCAACAGCGCACCATGCAGTCCAAGAGAAAGATGAAGCCGTTCGTGGAATGCCGTGAAGAGAATGTTCCACAGGCCCCAGAGATTTGGCACCACCGCCATCGGAAACACAATCACTCGTTCGATCGGCACCGCGACGTTATAGACGTAGCGCAGAAACGTGAAGCCGGTGGCTACCACCAGCAGAAAAATCGTCGGCACACAAATTCCCGCCAGATACGCGCGAAGAAACGGATGCTTGCTCATAACGCCTCCTCTTCACAGTTGGTACAGCAGCGCCGGAATCAGCGCCGGAAACAAAATCAGCGATGCCCCGGCAAACGCCAGCAAAGCCCAGTCAAACCACGGCACGCGAACTTGCGGCCGCTCCAACCGTCGCAGCATGTCCGGCCAAAGATCGCGCCGGAGTTCGGCCTCTCCAGTCGCCGGTATCGCGCCGCGCAATTTGTCACGCAGCTCGCCGAATTCCTCTTTGCCCGCTTCGTTCTTTTTTAAATCGTCATGGTTCACGGCCGCACTCCTTGTTTCTCCAATTTCTTGCGCAGCAGCCGGGTTCCGCGAAACATTCGCAATTTCACCGAGGCCAGTGAAATCCCCAATGACTTCGCAATCTCTTTGTACGGCTCATCCTCGATCAATCCCAACTGCACCACAATCCGCAGCCGCGCCGGCAATTCCGCGAACGCCTGCAAAATCTTCCCGCGTACTTCCCATTGCGCAACGCAATCCGGCTTTTCCTCAGCGGCAACGTCCTCAATCAATTCCAGCGCCGGCCGCGCGCGACGCAAGTGGTCCAGTGCCACATTCGTCGCGATCCGCCGCAGCCACGCCCCGAAATTTCCATCCGGATGGAACCGCGCATGCGAGCGGTGCACACGCCAGAACGTTTCCACCGTCAAGTCTTCCGCTGCAGCCGGATCCCGCACGATCCGCGCAATCCAGCGGTAAACTTCACCCTGATATTGCCGGAACAGCGTCTCAAAAGGGTCGAGTTCGCCCGCCACGAATCGCTCCAGCAATTCCATGCGCCGCCTCTACTTATCCTTACTACCCGCCAACCGCGAAGGTTACATTTATTTTGCTCGTGCTTACAAAGCAAAACGCCCGGAAGCAATTTCGCTCCCGGGCGTTGGATAAGCAGAACTGAAAACTGATTATTGAGAACTAAAAACCGACCACTGTCCACCAGTCACTAATAGATGTCGTACTGCTCCCAGTGCAGCGTGGCGTCGGACTGAATGATGATGTGCTTGTGCGCGGTCTGCTCGAGTTCGTCGATCAGCATGGACTCGCGGGTTTTCAACGCTTTGGCGATTTCCGGATGTACCCGCAGCGTGAGATTCGGATTGTCGGGAGCAGCCACGGCCATCTTGCGCGCTTCGTTCTGGATTTCGTAGCACAACGTCGGGATGGATTTGACCATGCCGGAGCCGGTGCACGACGGGCAAGGCTGGCAGAGCACACGCTCGAGCGCCTGTTTGGTGCGCTTACGGGTGATGCAAACCAGGCCGAATTCGTTGAACGAAAGTGCCTTCGACGGCGCTTTATCCTGATCGAGAGCCTGTTGGAGCGCGGAAAGGACGCGTTCGCGGTTGCGGCGCTCTTCCATGTCGATGAAGTCGACCACGATGATGCCGCCAAGATCGCGCAAGCGAATCTGCCGCACGATTTCTTTCACGGCTTCGAGGTTGGTCTTGACGATAGTGTCTTCGAGGCGCGTCGATCCTTTGCCGACGAACTTGCCGGTGTTGACGTCAATCGCCACCAGCGCTTCGGTATGGTTGATGACGATGTATCCGCCAGACTTTAGCCACACCTTGGCGCGCAACGCTTTGTCGAGTTCGTGCTGAATGCCGAACTCTTCAAAAATCGGCTGTTCCTTGGCGTAGAGTTTCACGCGGCTGACCAGTTTGGGTTGAAAACGGCTCACGAATTCCGTGACCTTGGCGAACTCTTCCTCGTTGTCGATCCAGATCGCGGTGAAATCGTCGCTGACGTAATCGCGCAGGATGCGTTCCACGAGATTCAAGTCGCGATGCAGAATCGCCGGCGCTTTGCGCTCGTCGTGCTTCTGCTTGATTTCCAGCCAGGTCTTGCCGAGGAACTCGATGTCGGTGCGAATTTCCTCGTCGGTCGCTCCACCCGCGGCGGTTCGAACGATGAATCCACCCGGATAGCTGCCGCGTGCTTCGCCAACAAGACGCCGCAACCGCGAACGATTCTCGGCGCTCTCGATCTTACGCGACACACCGATGTGATCGATGGTCGGCATGTACACCAGGAAACGTCCCGGCAGAGCGACGTGGCTGGTAATGCGCGCGCCCTTCTTGCCGAGCGGCTCCTTGGCGATTTGCACCACCACTTCCTGGCCGGCCTTCAACATTTCGGAAATCAGCTGAGGACGGCGCGAATGCCCGTGACCGGAATGGCCATAGCCAGGACGGCCGCCACGATGCTGCTGATGACCGCCGCCACCGCCGCCGGGCCGCCGTTCGAATCGTCCACGCCCGCCACGGTCGCTGCGTCCACCACGATCGGCACCGCGATCGCCGCCACGGTCTCCGCCGCGATCGGGACGTCCGCCACGGCCGCCGCGATCCCGTCCGCCGCTTCGAAATGGCCGCTGAAAGCGCGAGCGGGGATTGCCGCCGCCCACCCGCGCAGACTGGCGCGGAAATTCTGCGAGCGGTTCCGGAGCTTGCCCCGGTACCCGCGCGCGAGTTTCGCCAGGAAGTAAAATCACTCCATCATCAACGAGCGCCGGGGCCTCGCCAACTTCGTGAGCGTGTTCTTCGTGTTCGCCATGTTCTTCGTGAGTTTCGTGAGCCGCATCGATTTCAACGTGTTCGCCCAACGCCGCAACATGCAAAGCGTTTTCGTGCGCGGCGTCAGCTTCGGCTTCGGCGACCGCTTGCGGTGAGCTGGCAGTTTCCTGAATCGCGTGCTCGTGCTCGTGTTCGTGTTCATCGGCCGCTTCGTCGGCGCGTTCGTTTTCCTGGTGGATATGTTCGTCGTCCTGATCGTCTTGTTCGTCTTGCTCAATTTCCGCGGCGGAACGCTCGTCGTGTACTTCTTGGTCCGACTCTTCGTCTTCTTCGACGTCATCTTCATCTTCAAAAATCGCGCTGCCGGATGCAGCGTCGGCTTGCACTTCCTCGCGAACCTGGTCCTGTTTTGCTTCGATCACGCTAGTAGAGAGCACTGTGGCTTCTTCGTCGCTGATTTCGGGTTCCTCGCGGCCATTTCCGCGTTCGTTCGAATCGCGATTGAAGTTTTCCTCTTCGGTTTCGTTTTCAGTCGCGGCCGCGGCGCGTACTTCTTCCGGTTCCTCGCCGCCAATTTCTTCGCCGACTTGTTCGGCACCCTCCGCGGGAGCGCCTGCGAGCAGCCAACTGGGCAAACTGCCGCGCGAACGGCGCGGAGCGTTTGCTGGAGTGGGTTGTCCGGCGACGCGCGGTTGCGGCTCTTCCGGTTCGGGCTGCGGTTCGAACCGCTCAGCTTCAACGATGGGAGCGGCGACTACCGGCAGCGGACGCTCGCGGTACTTTGCCAGCGACTCGCCGGGCAACACAAACGGTTCTTCGGTGGAATCGACAGGAGCGGAAGGACGCGGAGCGTCCGAGCCACGATTTTCGAAGTCACGCCGCGGGCCGCGGTTTTCGTAACCTCCGCGATTCGAATAGCCGCGACCGCCACGATCTCCGCCGCGGTCGTTGCCACGATCTGGGCCACGATCCGGGCCACGATCCGGGCCGCGGTCACCGCCGCGATTTTCGCCCTGAGGTGAAGCGTATTTCGACGGCGGAAGATCACGTCCGCCCTGGCGGAAACCGCCGCCGCTACTGCTGCGTCCGCCGTGCCGGCGTCCGCCGCCACCGCGACCGAAGCGGCCACGTCCGCCACGTCCGCCAAAACCTGGCCGATCACCACCGCGGTCACTGCCGCCGCGGTCATTTCCACGATCGGGGCCACGGTCGCCGCGCGGAGCAAAGCTGGGCGCCGGGCGATATTGAGTGGGGTTGTAGCGAGGTGCGAAATTCTGCGGAGCCGATTCGTTCGAATCAGGTTGACGTTCCTCGTCTGGATGCACTTCATCAACGCCGGGAGCGCCGGGTTCGGCTTCCTCGACGTGGGTGTGAACGTCGTGATGATCGACGTCGGTGTTGCCGGGTTCGGCAACATATTCCGCAGGCTGCGATTCGTGAGCCCGGCCCAGCGTTTCGCCGGGCAGAACTTCGGCCGGCGGAGCACCGCCGCCGTTTTCGGCGGGAGCCACCGCTGGTGCTTGCTCGTGCCCGTGGCCGTGATCGTAATCCTCGAGATTTTCGAAAACGTCGCTGACGTACAGGAAGGCATCGCCATCGAGGCCGATATCAACGAACGCCGACTGCATACCGGGAAGAACGCGAGTGACTCTGCCTTTGTAGATGCTGCCGACCAGCGCGAACTCTTTTTCGCGCTCGATATAGATTTCGACTAGCTGGCCTTCTTCCAAAATCGCGACTCTCCGCTCATGGGAGGTCGCGCTGATAACCAATTCTTTTGACATGAAAACTCCTCTTTCATCGGTCCGGCATCGCCGGAACGGAAAGGACGCATCGCCGCAGGTTCAGGCGATTGGATTGTCCGGGAAAACGGAGCCTGTTCCAAAGCTGCTGGAACACATACAAACCGAGACACCAGTAGTGAAGCGGCTTGTGGATCGTAGCCGAAGGAGAGATTAAACTCTGCGCAGCTTACGAGGCTGGTCGATCGCCAATTAAAAGCAGGGCGAACGGCGGACGATGCTGTCCTCACTTAAAATTACCTAAACTTCTTTCTGATCTTCAGTGGCAGTCCGGAAAACCGGAAAGCCGAAGGTTCACGGCTTAATTGACGAAGCGGCGCAACCGGACATTCATCACCAAGCCGATCGCCATGAACACAAACAACGTGGCCGAGCCACCATAACTCATTAACGGCAACGGTATGCCAGTAACCGGCATCGCGCCGATGACCATAGCCACGTTGACCAAAACGTGGAAACCTAACGCTGCTGCAACTCCCATCACCAGAAACATTCCTGCGCGGTCTTTCGCGCGTTGTGCATTCTGTACGAGTCGTAACAGAAGCGCCATGTACAGCCCTAAGGCAAGCAGCACGCCTTTGAATCCCTGTTCTTCCGCCCAAGCCGACATGATGAAGTCGGAATACCGGACGGGAATATAACCCAGTTGATTCTGACTGCCGTTGCCAAAACCTTTTCCCCAGAAGCCGCCGGAACCCACGGCGATTTTCGATTGCAAGAGTTGATAGCCTGAGCCCTTGGCATCGTCTTCCGGGTGGAGGAAAGACGTAATCCTTTCTCTCTGATACGGCTTGAGGAGGTGCTTGCTGACGGGAGGATAAAACACCGCTCCAACAAGCAGAACCCCAGCTAAAGTAAAAATTCCGGCGTGTAGCCACTTCAAGCCCGCCAAAAACGCGCCCACAGCCAACATGGGAAGGAGCACGAGAGCGGTGCCCAAGTCTGGCTGCTTGAGAATCAACGCCAGTGGAACGCCGACGAGCATACCAGCTTTTAGCAAATCGCGCAGGTCCAGCTCGTCTGACCGCACTTCCGCAAAGAAGCGGGCCAGTACGATGATTATAATCAACTTTGCGAGTTCCGACACCTGAAACTGCTGTCCCAACAAAGGAATCCAGCGCTTGGCGCCGAAACGGGAATTACCTAGTACCAGTACTGCCGCCAGGGCGGCGAGGCAGACCGCGTAAAGGATAGGAGCCTGGTCGAGAATCAGGTGGTAGTCAATACGGGAAAGAATGAACATGATCACGAAGCCAACCAGCAACCATTTGACCTGTTTCGTGTGCATGCCGGCCAGGCCGCTGGCGTGAGTGGCGGAATAGATTTCAACTACACCCAGAGCGCAGATCGCAGCGACAATGGCGATCAGCCACCAATCGTAATCGCGTGTGCCAGGAGCGTCTTTCATTGGGGGTCCGGGTTGGCGTCCGCGGAATTGGCTTGCGCGGGCGCGATATTTTTGGGTTTAAGCGCAACGGCGGGTACCACGAAGGCGGCGCCGCTAGCAGGAATCGGTGGGTGTTCGTCGGCGGTGATGGTGCCATTAGTCTTGCGATTTTTCTTGTCGTAATAAGCCTTGATGATGTCACGCACGACCGGGCCGGACGCCGTGCCTCCATGCTGGCCGCTTTCCTGAACCAGTACGGCGACGACGATTTCCGGATTCCGTCTGGGCGCGTATCCGACAAACCAGGCGTTATCCTCGAATTTTTTCTGTTTGCCAAGACGATCACGGGTGTTGTAGCCGATGACCTGCGCGGTGCCGGATTTACCGCTCAGTTCGACGCCCGCGAGCTTAAGTTGGCCACCCGTGCCACCAGGTTCGTTGACGACGCCGTACATGGCGTCGGTTATTTTTTCCACTGTGGGCTCCGAAATCGAAACCCGTTGCTCACCGACGTTGAGCGCGTCCTTAATCATGTGTGGCTGTTTGAAAACACCGCCGGAGGCGATACCACCGATCATGCGAGCGAGCTGGAGGGGAGTGGTGGTTACCGCGCCCTGTCCGATGGCAACGGAAATGGTTTCACCGGCGTACCACTTGCGGTGAAATACGCGCTCGACCCACGGTTCGGAAGGCATAAGGCCCGGTTCCTCGGAGGGCAGGTCGATGCCAGTGCGGTGTCCGATGCCAAACAAATCGCCGTAATAAGAAAGACGGTCAATACCGAGTTTCATGCCAACGGTATAGAAAAAGACGTCACAGGATTTCAGGACGGCATCGTGCAAGTCAGTAGTGCCGTGCGATCTGGGGCCGGTCTTGGCGGAATAGATATAGCATTTGAATTGGCGGCCATAGAACGTGCCGTAGCCCGGGCAATACGTGGTGAAACTTTCCGGGATGGTGTGGTCCTCGAGCATGGCGGTTGCAGTCACGATTTTGAAGACGGAGCCGGGCGCGAGTTGCGCCTGGATGGCGCGATTCAGAAGCGGGTGCAGGGGATCTTCGTTGAGCTGGCGCCACTCTTCCTTTGGAATGCGTACCGCGAAATCATTGGGATCGGGAGTAGGCCGGCTGACCATGGCCAGCACTTCGCCAGTGCGCGGATCGAGCGCGACGACCGCGCCGGGCCGCACGCCAAGCGATTGCTCCGCGACTTGCTGCAAATCGTAATCAATGGTCAGCTGAATCTGCTTGCCGGGAATGGCCTCCTGCTCGGTGAGGCGCATGTCCTTCATTTCCTTGCCGACGCTGTTAACGACCACACGGCGCATGCCATCGGTGCCCATCAGGATGTCGTTGTACTGCCGCTCCAGGCCGGACTTGCCGACCACGTCACCGGGGCGAAGCTTGCCGTTGCTGGCTTCGATTTGTTGTTCGCTGGCTTCACCGACGTACCCGGTGGCGTGTCCCAGGAAGCCGCCCGGCATATACCGGCGTCGTGAAACCGACAACATTTCGAGCACCGGAATATCCGAACGATGCGACTCGATGAAGTCGAGATCGGCGCTGGAAGCTTCCGGCTTGATGACGATGGGCTGAAACTTGGGCAGGTTGCGGGTATTCTGCAACTGTTCGTGCAAATCTTCCATCGAGATGCCCAGGCCGTCGGAGATGACCGGAAGATATTGTTCGACGAGTTTGGGATCGTCGCGCAGGAGCAGCACGGAGAATGACGGGCGATTATCAACCAGGACGCGGCCATCGCGATCGAGCATTCGACCGCGCGGCGCGATGATAGGAATGGAGCGAACGCGATTCTGCTCGGCCAACTGGCCGTACTTGTCGCTGTCAATGACCTGCAATTTCCAGAAGCCAAGCAGCAATAGGCCAATCATGCCCACGATAATGTAGGAGACGACGGCCAGCCGCGTTTGCGGCAATCGATTGTCACTGCGAAGCGAAAACGACACGAATTCTTCTTCTTTTTCTCAAGGTTCGTAAGTACGAACCCTGATGGACGGCGGTAAGTGCTCTAAATCCGCCCCTCAAAATCAAACCGTGGTTCGCGAATTTTCCAATTGGAAAATCGAAAACTTCACCCAGAACTTCGCTAGAGCTTATCCGGCGAACCCTTTTAGAAACTAACACTTGGGCATGTGAGCCGCAACCCGGCCTGAGGGACAGGTTTCCGCAGCGTAAACCGAACAGGGTGTGGTTACCGGGACGACTAGAACAGTGCGGTCGGGCGCTTGGTCCAGCTTTTGCCTTTTTCCTTGGCAATTTTTTCCAGATCGCCGACGTGTGCGCCTGCCTGAGTCAGGACGTGATGCAAGTCGTTGCCAATACTGATAAACGTGAAACCTTTGTCGAGAAATTCGCCGACGCGCGAGGTGCCAAACAGGAAGAGGCCGAGGACGACGTTGTTCTTACGGGCGTGCTCGACGAGGCTCTGGGTGGCGGCATTTAATTCCGGTGAAGTGTACATGAGCGGGAATTCGTATTTTTCGTAGAGGCCCATGGACATGCACAGATCGTTCTGGCCGAGGAAGAGAATGTCTACACCCGGAACGGCGGCGATCTCCGCGATGTTTTTGATGCAATCGGCGGTTTCGACTTGCAGCGCCACGATGCCGTTGGCGTTCCAATTTCCGGCGTAGCCCAGCAGTCCGGCCTTGTTCATGCTGCGTTGCGGAAAATATACCGAGCGAGTGCCGGCGGTGGGATATCTCGCGCAACTGACTGCCTGCCGTGCTTCGGCCGCGGTGTTGATGTAAGGAATCAGCACGCCATCGGCGCCGAGATCGAGCGCTTGCTGGATGCCGCCGCGATCGTGGTAGCCTTCGACGCGAACCAGCGATTTGGCGCCGCCGCTGGCGATTCCACTGAGCATCGCAGAAAGTTTTTCGAAGCCCATCGGCCCGTGCTGAGTGTCCACCAGCAGCCAGTCGTAGCCGCTGTTGGCGAGTTGTTCGGCCACCGTGGGGCTGTGGGCGTTAAGGAAAAGACCCATTTTGGGCTCGCCCGCTCGAAGTTGTGTCTTGAAGTCTGCCCCGCTCAATTCTTCTGTTGCCATTGTGCCGCTCCTCGCGTTAGTCAATTCGTTTTCGTTTGCCGTGAAAGCCCAATTACACTACACGGTCCGGACGCATTTCTCCAACTTCGCGGTGAGTTCGGACTCGATGGCCGTTTTCGGCCTATCAGTATTTCTAATGTCATCTGGCGAGTATCCACGATTATAATTATCGCCAGGTTTTTGTTGTCGTCGCCATTTCATGAGCAACTTTTCGATGAATTCCGGAGTAGTTGACGCAACGCGGCCGTTGCGGATTGCCTTGATCGGCATGTCCGGAGCGGGAAAAACGTTTTGGACGCGCTGCCTTGGCGCGAGCGGAGTTCCGGCAATTTCCTGCGACGACATGATTGAAGAAAAACTTGCGCCGCGGTTGGCGGCCGGCGGCTACTCCGGGATTAATGGAGTGGCGGCGTGGATGGGCTGGCCGGATTCGCCGAGCTACGCGGAAAGGGAAGCGCAGTATTTGGCGGAAGAAGTTGCGGCGCTCGACGAAGTTCTCGGCGGGTTGGAACGCGACCGCAAGCGATCGCTGGTGCTCGACACCACTGGCAGCGTGATCTATGCGGGTAATCATCTGCTGCACCGGATGCGAAAGTTGATGACCGTGGTTTATCTGGCGGCTTCGGATACGGAACAACAATTGTTAATTGAACGATATTTGAGCGATCCGAAGCCAGTGTTGTGGCGCGGGGCGTTTCAGCCGCGGGCGGGAGAAGCTCCGCGCGAGACGGTGGCGCGTTGCTATCCGCATCTGATAACCG
Source organism: uncultured Acidobacteriota bacterium (assembly GCA_963814635.1). Lineage (GTDB taxonomy): Bacteria > Acidobacteriota > Terriglobia > Acidiferrales > UBA7541 > Acidiferrum. The sequence continues at coordinate 540,169 of CAWFDP010000001.1, forward strand.
CGCGGCGGCAGAGTTATGCGGCGATTGCGCATGCCACTTTGCCGGTGGCGGCGTTGCGCGAATTGCCGCAGACGGCTGAGGCGTTCCTCGGACTCTTGCCGCAACAATTTCAGCCGGGTCCGACCGGCGGTTCGAAATGAGATATCGCAGCACCGGCGGAAAGGCTCCGCTCACTTCGTTGCGCGGCGCGGTGTTGCGCGGGCTCGCGCCCGACGGCGGTTTGTACATGCCGGCGGAAATTGCGCGGCGCTCGCCCGAGGAGTTGGAAGAGTTCCGTTCGCTGCCGTTTACCGAAGTTTGTTTTCGCGTGGTGCGGCCGTTTGCCACGCCGGATGTTCCGGAAGAGTTGTTGTGGCAGATCGTCAGCGAGGCCATCAATTTTCCGGTGAAGCTGGTTTCGCTTTCTCCAGGGCTGCACATTCTGGAGCTGTTTCACGGGCCAACGCTGGCGTTCAAGGATTTTGGCGCGCGATTTATGGCGCGGCTGATGGGCTATTTTGTGCGCGACGAGGATCGCCAGTTGACCGTGTTGGTGGCGACTTCAGGCGATACTGGCAGCGCGGTGGCGCACGGATTTTTGAGCGTGCCGGGAATTCGCGTGGTGATTCTTTATCCTTCGAAGCGCATCAGTGAAGCGCAAGAAAAGCAGTTCACCACGCTGGGCGAAAATATTACCGCGCTCGAAGTGAGCGGGACGTTCGATGATTGTCAACGTTTGGTGAAACAGGCGTTTACCGATGAGGCGCTGAACAAGCGCGCGTTCCTGACTTCGGCGAATTCGATCAATATCGGGCGGCTGCTGCCGCAAATGTTTTATCACGTGGCGGCGTACCGGCAGTTGCCGGTGGCTTCTACGCCGTTGGTGGTGGCGGTGCCGAGCGGAAACTTTGGCAACTTGACCGCCGGACTTTTTGCCAAGCGCATCGGTTTGCCAGTCGCGAGATTCATTGCCGCGACCAACGCCAACGATGTGGTGCCGCAATATTTGTTGAACGGGAAATATGAGCCGCGCCCGGCGCAGGCCACGTATTCGAACGCCATGGACGTCGGCAATCCCAATAATTTTCCGCGGTTGCTCGATTTGTGCCGCGGGCGCCTGGAATATGTGCAGCGCGAAATCTGGGGCCACGGCGCGAACGACGAAGAGACCCTCGCCGAAATGAAGACCGTCTGGGAAAAGTACCGCTATATTTCCGATCCGCACACCGCAGTCGGCATTCTTGGATGGGAAGCTTATAAAAAAGAACATACCGAGCCGTCGCAAGGATTGGTGCTGGCCACGGCGCATGCGGCAAAGTTTGCCGAAGTGGTAGAAAAGGCGATAGGAATCGCGCCACCGCTGCCGGACCGTCTCGCGGCATATTTGAAGCGTCCGAAGCTTTCGGTGCCAATGTCGAACAGCTACGACGACTTCAAGCAGTTCTTGCTGGGACATTAGACGCAGAAATTTACTAGTGCCACAAGATTCCGTCGTGTGAATCTAAGTGGCCATCTTGCGGCCGGTCCGAATGCTGCCTTAGGTCGGCCAATCCTTTGCGGTAGCCGACCACCAACGGGATTTTGCTACGAATTACGATTTCCGGAGGCGGTCGAGCAGGAAATAGAGGAACACGGCGAGGATGGAGTTGACTAGTGTGGCGACGAGCAGTTTCATCGTGAAGAGCGGTTGGGTCTGAGCTAGAAGCACTTTTTGCACCAGAACGACAATGGCCTGGTGCACCACAAAAAACCCAGCAGTGAGCGCAAACCGCGCCAAGGGATGTTCGGTGTCGAGGCGCGCGCCGATGGACGAAGCCAGGTAGCCGATGATCGTTTTGGCGATTCCGAAAAGGCCGAGCGGCGTTTTGCTCAAGCTATCCTGCAACAATCCGACAAACGTGCCGAGTAACAATCCAGTGGAAGGATTGCGGCGGCTCAACCCGAAATAAATGGTGATCAGCAGCGGCAGATCGAGAATTCCCGCTTTCGAGATGTACACCGGGAAAAACGACTGCGCGATCACCGCAATAATCACGCTCAACAGAATTGTTCCACCGAGGAACTTGTGGACTTCGATGTGCGATTCGCCGATGCGCAGGTCGAAAGTGTCGTTCATGGATGTTTTTCCGCGGGTTTGGGATTGGCCAAGCCGGAAACCGGTTGAACTGCGGGCTGGGAGGGCGAAGCCGGCGTGGCTCCGGCAACCGGCGTGTCCTGTTTCAGTGACAGCGGATCGGTGGTCAGCAGCACAATCACTTCTTCCAGTTTTTCCAGACTGGCCGAAGGCCGCACTCGAATCTGCTTGAACGAATTGCCCGGCTTCACGTCACTGACCACGCCGACCGGCAAATCCTTGGGAAAGATGCGGTCCATGCCGCTGGTGACCACGCGGTCGCCAACCTTTACTTCGTCATCGTTGCCGACGTACTTCATGTTCAATAGTGGCTCGCCCATTCCGCCGACCGGACTCTGCACTCGGGAATTGGCGATCATTGCGCCAACGCCGCTGTCGCGATCGGTCAGCAGCAGCACCTGGGAAGTATCGCGGTAGGATTCAATCACTTTCCCGACCACGCCTTCCGGCGTAATCACGCCCATGTTTTTGCGAATGCCCTCGTGCTGGCCCTGATCCAGAAAGATCACTGCACTGTTGGCGTCGGCGTTCGAACCGATCACCCGCGCCACCACCATCGGTACCTTGGCCTGTTTCTGTTTGAAATTGAGCAGCGCCGCCAGGCGGTCGGCTTCCGCCGACTTGCCCTGCAGTTGCATCACGTCCAGTTTCAGTTGACCGTTTTCCCTGCGCAGCGCTTCGTTTTCGCGCGCGGTATCGCTCAATGCAAAATAGTGCCGCCAGCTATCGCGAATTTTTCCGATACCCCACGCGCCGCTCCGTTCGAATGGAGAAACCGCCGAGACGCTCCACACCCGAATCAACCGGCTGCGCGAGCCGTCCGCCGATTCCACCGTCTTGATTTGTATCGCCAGCAGCAGCACCTGCAGCAACACCACTCCGGCGAGCAGGACCAGCGAGCGATGTCGAGAAGGAAGTGAGGCCATAAAGGCAGTCAAAGGTTCAAAGTTTAAAGTTCAAATAAAAAACATCTGGAGCGACTAGCGAGGAGTGGCTGGTGACTCGCACCTAGTGACTCGTGAAATCCAATCAGTCGATACAGACTTGGCGCAACAATTTGAAATCACTCAACATCTTTCCGGTGCCGAGCACTACCGATGCCAGCGGATCATCCGCAATCGAGACCGGCAAGCCGGTTTCTTCGCGGATGCGCTTGTCGAGATTCTTCAGCAGCGCGCCGCCTCCAGTAAGCACAATGCCGCGATCGCTGATGTCGGCGGAAAGTTCCGGAGGAGTGCGTTCGAGTGCCACCCGCACCGCGTTCACAATGGTGGCCACGCATTCGCTGAGTGACTCGCGAATTTCGCTGTCGTCAATCGTTACGGTCCGCGGCACGCCTTCAATCAGGTTGCGGCCCTTCACTTCCATGGTCAGCGGCTTTTCCAGCGGATACGCCGAACCGATTTCCATCTTGATTTGTTCCGCGGTACGTTCGCCAACCAGCAAGTTATATTTCCGCTTCAGATACTGCATCACCGCTTCGTCCATTTCGTTTCCGGCAACACGCACCGAACGCGAATAGACGATGCCGCTCATGGAGATCACCGCGATGTCGGTAGTTCCACCGCCGATGTCCACCACCATGTTGCCGCTCGGTTCTTCGATCGGAAGTCCGGCGCCAATCGCCGCAGCCATGGCCTGTTCCACCAGATATACTTCGCTGGCGCGCGCACGATAAGCGGAGTCCTGCACCGCGCGCTTTTCCACCGGAGTAATTTCGCTTGGAACTCCAATCACAATGCGCGGATGCACCAGCACTCGTCGGTTGTGCGCTTTCTGAATAAAATACGTCAGCATTTTTTCGGTGACTTTGAAGTCCGCGATCACGCCGTCTTTCATCGGCTTGATGGCCACCACGTTGCCCGGAGTGCGTCCCAGCATTTCTTTGGCTTCGCGGCCGACCGCCACCACTTCGCCGGTGTTCTTGTTGATGGCCACGATGGAAGGCTCGTTCACGACAATTCCTTTGCCGTGCGAGAAGACCAGGGTATTCGCCGTGCCCAGGTCAATGGCGAGGTCGGACGAAAACAGACTGAACACCGACCTCATGTTGTAACCGTTCTTGTTCATTCCCCCAGTCCTTTCAAACCAAAACCGAAAACTTTCTTTTTGATAAGGCCCCTGCGGAGGGCTTGGCAAATTTCCGTGCTACCTCTAACTCTTCATTCTCGCCGAATATCGCAACGAGTGCAAAATTCGCGCCGCACTGCGAAATTTTATTTCGGCACTACGATCGTCACTTGCTGTTTGTCCGTTCCGCCGCGCCGGTTCTGCCCAACAATCACGATAGTATGTTCACCGGGTTCCAGCGGCTCGGTAAAGTAGCGGAAATTTCCGTCGGCTCCGATACTTGGCACCGGCTGGCCATTGATGATCAGCGCCGCGCCCGGCTCGGTCTTGCCGAAAATTTCCACAATTCGTCCGTGCACCTGTGTCCCGGTAATCTCCAGCACCATCTCCTGCGTGCGGCCCTGAGCCACAATCGTAAACTTAAAGGTTTCGCTGACGTCGCTGGTCTTCTTACCGGCATCCGTGGCAATCACGTTCCAGAAATAATCTCCCGCATCGAGGCCGTTCACTTCAGCGCTGGGGCCGGATACCGTCCCTTTCTTTACCAGTTTGGTGAACATCGCGGTGGTGCTAATACGTAGCGTGTAGGACACTGCGTCCTTCACTGGCTTCCATTCAAAATGAAGGGTCGCGGCTTTGGGAACTTCCACGATAATCGGCGCAAGATTTAGCGGCTGCGACAATTCCGGCGGCGCCAGAACATCGGACTTGGTAATCGGCCCGCCCGAACGAATATTGGCCTTCTGGAACTGACCCAACTCCACTTTTTCGCTGCCGCGCTGCACTTCCGCGCTGCCGCTGGCCACACTGATTTCACTTTCCTTGGATTGCGGGTCAGACTTTACCGACGCGCGGCTGTTCGGCCGGATCTGCGCCACCGTATCTTCCACGCTGACCGCGGCATGGGAGTTCGGCGAAGTCCAGTTGGGCGTCGAAAGATCCACCGCACCAGTGTTGACGCGCACCGCGGTAGTCGCCTGGTCGCGGGTAATGTTGTTCTCCTCCACCGTCACCAGCGTCTCGGCCTTGATGGTGTACGAGGTGGAGTCGGCGAAGGTGATACGCGCTGCTCCGTCCACCGCGGTCTGAATCAAATCGCCTTTATCCAGCGTGGTCCGGTAATCCGCGTCCACCCACGTCACCGAATTCACTTTTTTCACCTGGACCCGCCCGTCCAGGTTCACGAATTTCGCCTGGGTCATAGCCAGCGGAACCGCTTCGGTGTCTCCGCCAACCACCGCGCTCGAAACTTTTTTCATCACTGCCGCGTAAAAACCCGGGGTCACAAAATACACCGCGCCGAATATCACCGCGATGATCAACAAAATAATGCTGACCAGTTGTTTGTAGGAAACCGCATGCCAATAAACTTCCACCCGTTTGACGCGCTCGGGTCCCTGGTACTGCTGCTGATTGTTTGGCAGTTGGCTATTCACAATTGAGCGCACTCATGCGGCGCCAATTTCGCAATTTAGCACACGGATGCGACGCGTGGATGTCGGCGCGCGCGGTCGTAGTCAAACTGCAAATAGCGATCCGGTTACAATTTCCACAGGCCGCCCGTTGGCTCGCCGAAAGGTCAGCTGTACCTCCGGCCAGTTCGCGGCGCAGCTGGCAAGCTCGACCGGATGCAAACCTGCAGCGGGTCAAACCTGCGGTTGATCAACAGTCAGGTGGGTCGCAAGAGCCAAATAAAATGCCCTGCTCGCAATTCACTGCGAGCAGGGCAGCGGCCGTGCAATCCGATTTCTGCTGCATCTTAGAACCGAATGTATGGTCCAGCCGATATACGTAAATTATTATGCGCGCCGTTGTTGAAGTAAATTTCGTCGCCGGCCTCGAGCCTCAACCCGATGGGGCCAAGATGCCCCTCGATACCGCCGCCCGGGTACAGCGAGCCCATCAGGTCTTTGGCCCGTAAATCAGCCACACTGCTGGTAAACGTCCCCAGCGTCGCGGGCGCCGGATCAAACCGGGTATTCAGAAATCCACCCTTCAGTGTCACGAACGGATGAAAATTCGAATGCCCTAGTGCCACCTTTGGCCCAAAAAGCCCGTGCAGCAGTCGCGTATTTGTTCGCTGTATGGTGATTGTAGGGCCGCTGAAGAATTCCTCGGTGAAGACTTGGCTGAAGTCGTAGCTCATCTCCGCCTCCAGCATCACGTGAGAGCCAACGCCAAAGCCGAACCGTCCGCCCAGCGCTCCGAAATTGGTGTTGGTCTGGGAGAGCTGGAAATAGTCGGCATAGGCCCCAACCGCCATATGGTCCTGGGCTGATGCCGCGGGAATGATCACCAAGCCGCAAAACAACAAATACAGAGCAATACGCTTCATTCGCGTCTCCTGAATGCTTATTTTTGTCAAAGAGAGCCGGGGCGGTGGGTGGACTGGGAACGACTGCTCCGGTGATTTAGACGCCCGGCGCGATTGGGGTGTTGCTCATCGGTTTCCTGTAGAAACTCCGGCACAACCCTGCAAGGTCACCAGCTAACAAAAAAAATCATTCACCTTCAAAATTCGCCGTTGACTGCACAATTGCAAGAGGCTAGGGTACTACCGTGCTGGGTGAGGGGTTCTGGTACTAACTCCCTATTGCCCATCCTATGGGCAACTGAGAACATGGCCTATTGAGGGACGCAAAAATTCCGTCAATGGCCGGTAGCAAGAACGCGGGAAGTCTTCCGTAACTGCTTCGACGGCCTAGTCTCAAGGCGGAAGCGTCCTCAAGATCGAAGCCAGCAGGAGTTCCTGGCCAACGTATGTCCCTACTACACTTTCGCTGTAAAGAACGCCGCCGAACCCAACGAGTCTCCTTGACCGTGCCGCTTGCCGTGCACGGCCACCACGAAGACGGGCAAAAGTTCTGCATCCACGTAAAATCGAACGCGGTCAGCCAGCACGGCGCGCAAATCGAAACCGAACATCCCCTGGTGCTCGGTCAATCGATTGTCATCGCCAACGAAAGCAACGCCCGCAAAGTGGAAGCGCGGATTGTGTCCGTTCAGCGCAAGCGCGATGGCAAGACCTATTTCGGCGTCGAGTTTCTCTCTGGCGAAATTAATTTCTGGAACATGACCTTCCCGGTCCCTGGCGCCAAGCCGTTGCGCCGCTCCATCCCTGACGTTACCCGGAACAAAGTCACCGCCTAATTTTTCTTCGATCGCTTTGTTTTTCCGCCGGCCTGGCGTTTCGCTTTTTTCGCTGCTGCCGGCTTTGCACTTAATTCCGCTTGCACCCGCTTCGGCAACTTCGCAAACACCATCTGGTAGGAAGCGCTGAGCAGCTCCGCTAATTCCGCGCGGGAAATTGCCTCCGGGCTTTCCAGCGCCACCCACTTCGCCCGCGCCACGTATGGCGCTGGAATGATCTGTGGGCGTTCGCTCAGCTCCGCAAACGATTCATCTGAACACTTGAACGAAAGGCACACCCGCGCCGGCTCCAGCGGCGCGACCGCGAACATTTTTCCGCCCACTTTGAACACCAGGTCATAGCCCCATTGCATTTGTTCGGTTGCGGACGGGAATGCCAGACAGATTTTGCGCAGCCACTCGGCGTCGATCATCGGCTTTACTCCTGCTACCGGTTCCTTGGCGTATTTGGATTAGTTGGCCTGCGCCACGGCATATCTGCGGAAAAACGAATTTGGCTTCCACTGCGGCCGTTCGCTCCCGTTGGCAGTGTCCGCCAGCAAACGCCGGACAATTTCTTCATACAGTGCCGCGGTGTGCAGATCCACCGGCTGGTTAACGTCATCGCTGGGCGCGTGATACCGCTGGGTCAGCCACTCCTTGAAAATTTTCGATTCCGGGGAATCCGGCTCGTAAAACACGTCCATAATCACCGACGGAATTCCGTGCCGGATGAAATTATATTGGTCGCTGCGCACGAACAGATTTCGCAGCGGTTCGGGATCGGCCACGGCCTTGACTCCGAACGATTGCGCGATGGCTGCCGCCCGCTCGCCCAGCGTTGAATCATTGATACCCTGTACGCGCAATACTTTCAGCGGCGCGATTGGCAAAAACATGTCAATGTTGATGTCCCCCACGATGGACTTGGCCTCCACCGTGGGATGCGCCGCAAAATATTTTGAGCCCAGCAATCCTTTTTCTTCCGCGGTTACCAAAATGAACAGCACCGAACGCTTCAGTTTTTCCGGATGCTGTTTGAGCGAAGCCGCGATATCCAGCACCGCCGCGGTGCCGCTGCCGTCGTCCATCGCTCCGTTGTAAATCTTGTCTCCGTTTACCTCTTCGCCGATCCCCACGTGATCGATATGCGCGGAGAGCACCACGTACTCGTTTTTCAGCGTCGGATCGGTTCCGGCCAGCTTCGCCACCAGATTTGCCGACTCCAGCGGAATCTTCTGAATCACCGCGCGAGCTTTCAGTGTTACCGCAAGATTGAAATGCGGCAGCGGCTTGCGCTCTTTTCCCAAGGCGGCAATTTCCGCAAAAGAGTGCCCGGAACTTGCAAAGAGCGCTTCCGCCGAAGCGGGATTGAAGACCAGGCCGATTTTCAAACCGGCCACTTCGTTGAATTCAGGATCGGCCAGATCCATTGAAGGGTGCGCCCGGTTCAGCGACATCCGGCCCCATGGAATATCCATCGAAGCGGGATTCGGAATGGTGATGGTGCCGATTGCGCCGCGCGACGCGTAACTCTTCCACCGTTGCCCGAGTCCGCCGTAATGCGCCGCCAATGAACCCGGCACGGTGGATGGCGAACCCGCCAGATACACCACCACTTTTCCCTTCAGATCCAGGCCCGCCAAATCGTCCACGTTGTTTTCAGGAACTTGCAGGCCGTTCCCTGCGAATACCAGCGGCACGTCGATTTCCTCGTCGGTGCCTTCCACCCGGGTCGAAAAATAGCCGTCGTCGCCCAGCGCCACCGGATTCGCTTGTCCGTTGAGTGAAAGGAATGCGTACGAATTCTTCTCATCGATTTGCCGCTGTACGAATTTTATATTTTGGTAGAAGCCGTCGGTCCCCGCGGGTTCCAGTCCCGCGCCCTTCAGTTGTTGCACCGCGTATGCTTCCGCTTTGCGCAAGCCTGTGCTGCCGGTTTCGCGCCCTTCCATGCTGTCGTCGGCGATCACTTTCACGTGATCCCACCACGTCTTGCCGTCGAAGAGCAGCTTGGACGGAGTTTGCGCTGGTGCCAGCGCTGCCGCAGCCATCGCAACCAGCAGCGCAAGCGAACGAAGAATTATTCTATGCATGGGATCGGCGCTCCTCAGGACTTGGCTCGGCTGAATTCTACAAAATCACGCCCGGCGTACAATCGGTAGTTCCCGTCAGTCGCGGCCGCAGTGATCTGCAATGGCACCGGGCGCTTCATTTCGGCGTCTTTCTGCGAAGCAACCTGGAACAGATCATTCGCGCCGAGATCGAGCACTACGAATTTGCCACCCTCAATAAAACCGACTCCATACGCGCCCGGCTTCAGGGTCTGTCCCGCGAATTGCAACGCCACTTCGGTGATCAGATACGCCTGATATTTTTGGCGAATGCTGGTGGAATACCCCGAGTTGTCGACCAGCCCAGCCAGCACGTAGAAATCATCGGCGAAATGGATTCCGCCAGTGTTGCGCATCTGGGCAGGAGCGGTTTGCCCGCGGAAGAACACTGATTCCGGAAAAAGCTTTGGCTTGATGTCGGAAGCCTTCAACACCGTGTCTTTGTCCGGTTTGGGCAGTGCCGATTGCCCCTTCATTAGCAAAGGCATTCCCGCCAACAAGATCGCGCTGCATATCGTCAGTGCAAATCTGAAAAATCGAGTACTGTCGGCTTGCATCTTGCCTCCTGAACGACTGCTCATTTGCTGTAAAGAGTACAACAACTGGTCACCGCCCGCCGAGTTTCGCAGTCCTTGTTACCGGCTTGGCTGCGAAACATTCCGCGTCCTGTGCTAATGTACCGCCGCTTGTTTTCTTTGCGGAGGTTTCAGCAATGCTACAGCGGCGTGAATTCATGAAGGTGTTCTCGGCGGCCGGACTCGGCGGCACGCTTTTGCCCGGCGTGCTGTGGGCGCAGTCGCAAGGAAAGACCGCCATCACCAAGGACATGATCGATAATGCCGCATCAATTGCCGGCGTCGCGATCCCCGATGAATACAAAGAAATGATGCTGGAAGGTCTGAACGATCATGCCAAAAACTATGACGAGATTTTCCAACTTCACATGGCGAACTCGGTAGAGCCTTCTCTGTACTTTCTGCCGGAAACCTCTGGGGTAAAATTCGATACGCGGAAATCGCCGCTGCGAATGTCGGCTGCACCCGCCATCGCGGCTTCGAAGAAGCCAGACCTGGCATTTGCCACGGTGCGCGAACTGGCGGAACTGGTTCGAACGCGAAGAATTTCTTCCATTGCACTGACCGAGCTGTACCTGGAACGCCTGAAACGCTACGACCCAAAATTGAAATTTGTCGTCACCCTGACCGAAGAGCGCGCGTTGCAGCAGGCGAAACAGGCTGATCGGGAAATTGCCGCGGGAAAATATCGCGGCCCGCTGCACGGCCTGCCGTGGGGCGCGAAGGATCTGCTGGCAGTGAAAGGCTATCCGACCACCTGGGGCGCGGGCGGGTTCGAAAAGCAAGTCATCGACGAAGACGCCGCAGTTGTAAAAAGACTGGACCATGCAGGCGCAGTGCTGGTCGCCAAACTTACCCTCGGCGCGCTCGCCAACGGCGACCATTGGTTTGGCGGCATCACCCGCAATCCGTGGAATCCGAAGCAAGGCTCGAGCGGATCGTCCGCCGGTCCGGCTTCGGCCACCGCCGCAGGCTGTGTCGCCTTCAGCATCGGATCGGAAACGCTCGGCTCGATTTCTTCGCCCTCCACTCGTTGCGGCTGCACCGGCTTGCGGCCAACCTTCGGTTTCGTGCCGCGCACCGGCGCCATGGCGCTTTCCTGGAGCATGGACAAACTTGGGCCGATCTGCCGCAGCGTGGAAGACTGCGCGCTGGTTCTCGACGCCATCCATGGACCCGACGGAAGAGATCGCACCGTTGAGCGTGACGCAAAGTTCAACTGGAACGCCGAACTCGATTGGCGGCGCCTGCGCGTAGGCTATTTGAAAAAAGATTTCGAACCGTCGGCAGAACCACAGCAACCTGCGGCTGAGGAAAAACCTGCTACCACGCCAGAAGAAATAAGAAAGCGCGAACAAGCCAACAAGCGCCGGGAAGCGCGAAGCGCGCGCATTGCCTACGACCGCAAATTCAACGACGCCTCGCTGGAAAAACTTCGGGCGATGGGCGTGAATCTCGTTTCCGTCGAGATGCCCAAATTTCCCTACGACGCCATGGTCATGATGCTGGAATCGGAAGCCGCGGCCGCGTTCGATGAACTCACCCGCACTGGCCGCGACAAACTTCTAACCGAACAAGGACCCGACGACTGGCCGAACACTTTTCGCTCCGCGCGTTTTTTCCCCGCGGTCGAATATATACAAGCCAGTCGCGCGCGCCGTTTGGCCATGGAGGTCGTCGGCAAGGTTTTCGCCGATTTCGATGTAATCGTTACTGCAACTTTTAGTCAGCAATTGGTCATCACCAATCTTACCGGCCATCCCGCGCTGATTCTGCCCAACGGTTTCCGCGGTGCGGATGCTCCGCCGCCGGCATCGCTTGAGGATGGCTCCGACGATAATGTCGGCGGTCCGGGGACGCCATTGAGCCTCACCTTTCTCGGGAATTTGTACGGTGAGGCAAAACTGCTGGCGCTCGCTCGCGCCTACCAGGAAGCGACGGGCTTTCACAAACTCCGTCCAAAGCTCGACGTCTGACGTGCGCTGAAAATCAGTTGTTCTTTTCGACCGAGTATCCCTTTTCCACCCAGTCAACGTTGAAACTGGTCGGAAGCAACAGCACCCGCAGTCGCGCAAATCCCATTTCCTTCAAGGTAGTAAACGCTGGACGCAAATTCGGACATTTTTCCAGCGGGCAGCATCCGCAATACAGCACGACATCAGAATCCTTCGGCAGCGTCGCAGCAAATTTCTTCAAATCGCTGATGCCTTGCTCCGACGATCCGGGACCGTAATACACCGCGCCAGGAATATGCCCGCCGTTATAAAGCGTGCGCACTCCGACATAGATCACCAATGGGTGTGGGGTCTTTTGCTGCCGTAATTCTTCAACGAATTGCGCAGGTTGAACGGTTTGCTCCGCGGTCCATGGATCTGTTACTGCAGCCACGACGAATCGCGCTGCGAAAGCGCAAGCCATCGCGACCAAGCCGAGGAGCATCAGGTAACTGCTATCAATTTTGGGCGAGAGTCTCATCGTATCAGGCCGGGTTAGTCGTCTTTCTTTACGCTCCGCTGGCGGACCAGTTTTACTGCGCTGGAGCGCAGCGTCTCCGGAATATTTTTGTTCATGCCGAGCCTTTTCAGGTCGGTGGGATTGAGCATCGGAAGCAGGCCCAGAGTAACGTCCAGCGGCGCCTTGCCGTTATTTAGAAGATTGCGAACGACGTTGTAGTTCTTGCGGAAAGTGCGACTCTTGCCGATGATGCGCAAAATTTCATCGGTCAGGCTGGTCATTCCCGAGAAGGCTTCCACTTCCTGGTCGGTCAAACGAGGCGACTGCAGCACCGCGCGTTGCACCACCTTGTTGGTATCGCGAATCAGAACACGGCGAGCATCGGCGCCGCCCAGCATCGCGAATTTCACGCGTTTGGCAACGGTCATGCTCGAAATCTGCTGCAGCAGCGTTTTGCGTCTTTCATTATCGGGCTCAGCGTCCACCAGAGCTTCCTCGAGCGCGGCTACATCCGGGGTTTCATCGCTGAGCAGTTCGTTTAGCTGGCCTTTTTGTTCCAAGGTGACCGAAGTCGATTTTTCCAGCGCGGAAGCCAGCTCCTTGGAATCGCTGACGCGATCCAGCTCCTCCATCAGCGCCTGAATTCCGAGCGCCGAGAGATGCTGCACCACCGGAACCAGATGTTGCGGCCCGCAACTTTTGTTCTTGATCAGCGCCTCGGCAACGCCCGGTTTGCCGGCAAGATTCCTTGCGGCAAATGCAAACAGCGGCTCCAGCGCCTCCTGGCGATGCAGCGCTTCGACGAAATGTTCGATGGGCAAAGCGAGAATCGCTTCCTGAGCATGCTTGGAAACCAGTTGATCAGAATCGAGTGCCAGCACCGCGAGAATTTCCGCCAGGTCCGGGGCCGCGAGTTTTACTCCGCCGGTGCACACCGCGAGCTTTTCTTCGCGGTTGGCGCTGCCTTGCCGCAAACTTGCCAGAATTTCAGGGTTGAGTGATTCCACCGGTGGCCTGCCTCAGATCTTTCGCCGTCAATGAGATTGTACCGGAGGAGCCGGGGGCGCCGATGGGCCGAACGGTTTGCCCGTTCAACTCCAGCAACACCGCGGAAGAGTCGACGGCGGTTACGTCAAATCTTTCGTTCGCGGTAAATTGCAAATTTTGTCCGGAGGGGAGTTCCGCGTCGTACACCACAGTGCCGTCCGCAGCCACGCGCACTCGGGACGCGGCGGACGCTGCTATAGAAAGATCCAGACTGGCTGCTTTCTGGTTCGCTAGCGCCGGGGGAGTTGCATTTGAGCCCGCGGCAAGATTTTTTGCCTCCGCCGAGGAAGGAACGCTCAACACCGCCGAAGATTTTTTCGCAGCGCGGCGCGCAACGTAAATTCGCCAGGCATAGCGCCCGCCAATGACCAGACCTGCGAGTGCGGCGAGAAGCAGAAGAACGGCGCCGGCAGAAATCCATTTCGGCGGGGAAGGAATGCGAACTTCGGGTTTTGGCGTTGCGGGTGTCGCGGCTTCTCCGCGCGCCATATCGTACTCAGAGAGCAAATCTTCTTCGTTCAATCCCAGGTAGCGGGCGATGCTGCGGACAAAGCCGTGGCCAAAAACACCGCCGGGCAGCTTGTTCCACTGTTCGTTTTCGAGCGCTTCCAGAAATTTTGCGGCGATGCGTGTGGCCGAGGCGATTTCGTTGAGTGAGACTTCGCGCAGCTCGCGCTCGCGCTTCAGACGCTCCCCGAACGTACCCTTGGCCATTTGGTCGTACCGATCCTCGATTTTAGCGGGTGCCGCGGTTCCGCGCAGCGGAAAGACGCCGGCAGGAATTGGCAAGAAAACTTGCCACGACGCACTATAGGTGCGGCGCCGAGGCGGTGTCAAACCCATGAAAAAGAAACAGATGGAGGCACTCACGGCGGATACCGATTGCGAACCGGTTTGCAGCGGATGGGAGTGGATGGCGAGATGGCAACGCCTGTACCACGGACAGGTTGCTTCCGATTTTAATGCGCGCCTATACTGACGGTGAAACGCAGATAAGCCAAATCTGCGAACGGCGCCGTGTATTCGCACGTCTGCGCGGCCGCCAACTGAGAACGGGATAGGACTGTCCAGGGTGGAGGAAACAAAACAGTTTCCGACAGTTGAGCGCCGCCGCAATCCGGGGCTGCCTTCGGAACGACGCGAAGCAGGCGAAGTCGCGGTCTTCCAGGAACTCGGAAAGGCGCTGACCTCATCGCTGCAGCTCGACCAGGTGCTGCGGACGATCATGGAAAAGATCGACGAATTTCTGCGCCCGGACAACTGGTCTTTGCTGCTGCTGGATGAAGCCAAGCAGGAATTATATTTTGAGCTGGCGGTGGGAACGGCTTCGCAGGCGCTGAAAGATGTTCGCGTAAAGATGGGGCAGGGAATCGCGGGCTGGGTAGCCGCGCACGGCGAGACCGTCGTGGTTCCGGATACCGCGAAGGATACGCGGTTTTTCTCGCAGGTCGATGAAAAGACGAAAACCGAGACGCAATCGATTGTTGCGGTGCCGGTAAAGTTTCGCGATACCTGTTTGGGCGTCATTGAATTGATCAACTGCATCGGCCCCGATGGTTTTGATGCCCGCGATTTGAAACTGCTGGAAGCGCTGGCCGACTTTGCGGCAATCGCGTTGGAGAATGCGCGCCACGTCAAGAGAATTCACGAGCTGACGATTACCGATGATTGCACGACGCTCTATAACGCGCGGCACATGGGCTTCATTCTGGAAACGGAAATTTACCGTTCGCAGCGTTACAACTACGAATTTTCGCTCATTTTTATCGACCTCGATCATTTCAAGCAGGTGAACGATACCCAGGGACATCTAGTGGGTTCGCGGCTGCTGTGGGAAATTGGCAACGCGTTGAAGGCGCATTCGCGGTTGATCGATTTCGCGTTCCGCTATGGCGGCGACGAATTTGTGCTGCTGCTGCCGCAAACTTCGAAAGAGAATGCGATGCTGGTGGCGCGCCGCCTGCATAAAATGCTGCGCGAGGCGACGTGGCTGCCGGGCGAAGGCTTGAACATCAAATTGACGGCCAGCATGGGCGTGGCCTCGTACCCGGTGGACTCGCGGACCAAAGAGGGATTGCTGCACCTGGCGGATGAAGCGATGTACCTGGCGAAGAATACCAGCCGGGACTGCGTGGCCGTGGCGAATGTCGGGTTATTGCCGCACCTGCCGTCGGCGAGCGCGGAGAGCGCGGGATAAGGAAGTGTTCAGTAGTCCGTCTTCAGTATTCAGTCAAACCCTAAAATCCTACTTCGTTTGAGCGACCGTACCTTCGTGATGTGGTTGTGAGAGGTGCTACCCACCCCCCACCCTTTTTCTGTAACTGCCGATGATAAAAGAACTTAGCAAGCGGGTCGATCAGCTAGCGGAGGCCGAAGCTGCTGAGCTACTCCATCCCCACACTTTCCAGAAGTATCTAAAAGTAAAGGACTTATTTCTTCAAGAGTGAAGGAAAATCAGAAGTAATTGAAAAGAAAGAGGTTAGGAATGGACGCGACGCCTGAGCGGTTGCGATGCGCAATTTACGCGCCGGAAGAAGATTCAGTTTTCAAAGAGCTCCAGACGATGCGCCCGGCATCGCCGACGAGCCACTTGGTTCGGCCCATCCACGAAAAATTAAGTATGGCAAAGCGGGAATGGCGCTTCAGGAAGTGTTATTGACGATAACGTCACGGTTCGAACCGCAACGTAGAAGCGCATACCCGAACGAATGGGCTAACGTCTTGGCAGAGATACGTCTAAGCTTCATCAGGTGGTCTTGTGAAGCGATTCCTGGCTGGATTCCTGACTGGAATGATTGTTTTGGTGTTGGCCGTGGGAATTGTTGTGCGATTCGGCCTGGCGGATGTGGGTGCAGATGCGACGATCCCTGCCTGGTATGAGCACTGGCTTTCTACATCGATTCACCGGTCGGTGAAGCGCCAGGCTTCGGCGCTAACTTCGCTTGCTCCGGCGACAGACGCCGAGTTAGTTGCCGGCGGGAGGCTCTATTTGAACGATTGTGTTGGTTGCCACGGCGAACCGGGCAAGCCGCCCAGCGACTTTGGCGCGACGTTTTATCCCCGCGCGCCGCAGCTGGCGCAGGTTGGCACTACTTATACGCCTACACAAATTTTCTGGGTCGCGAAAAACGGCATTCGTCGGACGGGCATGACCGCGCAAGGCTCGTCCTACTCCGACGAAAAACTCCGATTGCTTGCGGGATTCATCAGCCGCTTGCCTACGCTGCCGCCAAATGTAGATTCCGCCATTCATCAAAAGGCGGAAGCGCAAATTCCGGCGATGACGCAACCCACCGAGCCAAAGAAGTGAAAAACTTTTTGCTGGGTTTCGCCGCCGCCGTCGTAATTTTGCCTACGAGCGTGCTTGTCTGTTTTTGGCTGGGTCTTGCCGATATGCAGGCCAACGTACCGCCGCCCTTCTGGGAGCGTCACTTGATGACAACGACGGTGCACATTTCCGTTGCGCTTCGCGCCGAACGAACGAAGCCGGAAAGCGCCGGGTCCGGAAGCGAAGATCAGGTTGTTGCAGGCGGCAAACTTTATATGAATGGCTGCGCAGGGTGTCACGGCGGGCTCGGCAAGCCGTTTCGGGAAGATCAGAGCAGCTATCCCCCGGTTCCACAATTGCCACACGTAGGAACGCAATACACCGAGCCGCAGATTTATTGGATCGTGAAGCACGGGATCCGCATGACCGCAATGTCGGATTACGGCCCGTTCTATTCGGAGAAAGAATTGTGGTCGATTGCGGCGTTCATTCACCAGATTCGGAACCTGCCCCCTGGAGTGCAGGACCGCATCCTCGCAAAATCCCCGAACGCAAGACCCTGAGAGTTGTGATGTGACCGCATTTTGGTGGGCGCAGTGTACAGGTGTGGTCAATTCTGATTAACTGAGAACGATGAGGAAAAGCGAAGCAGCGCGATATGCCCGCTGGAGTGCGGCGGTGGCACTGGTGTTTGCCGCGCTGACCGTGGGGATTTACTTAAAGCGCGGCTGGACGCGGCTTATCGAACGGAGGAACGCGCCGCCGCCGACGGCGGTGAATGTGGAACGGCAGTCGACCGTATTGACCTTTTCGAAGGTGGAGGAGAATCGCACGATTTTTACCGTGGAGGCTTCGAAATCCACGGACTTCCGCGGATTGAATGCGACCGATCTGGAGGGCGTAAAGATTACGATTTTCGGAAAAGACGGCGGCCGCCACGACACCATGGAAACCCACACCTGCCGCTATGCGAAAGACAGCGGGGACATCAACTGCGCGGGCGACGTGGATATTACGCTGGTGAGCGCCGAGCAATGGAAGGCGGCGGGAAGCAAGCCGGGTTCGCCTGAAACCATGAAAGTGAACACCCGGGCGATGATTTTCAACCGCGCCAGCGGAACCGCGAGAACCGAGCAAGATGTCCGATTTACGTTCGCGAACGGCAGCGGGCAAGCCGTTGGCGCGGAGTACAGCTCGGATCAGGGAACGCTGCGGCTGCAACGAAATGTGCAACTGAAGCTGAATCCACCCGCAAATCCGAAGAAAAAGGGCGAAGCGTCCGCCGCGAAAGCCGAGCCGGTGGAAGTTTCCGGAACACGGATGGACTTCTCGCGGGATGCGGGAACGATTTATTTGCCAGGGCCGGCGGAAGCAAAGACCCAGACGGCGAGACTGACCGCGGCGGCGTTCTTGCTGGAACTGGACGGAAATTTTCGCGCGAAGAAAATGCTCGCCAAATCCGACGGCAAGAATGTTCGGCCGGAATTTACGGCACAGAGGGGGACCGGCAAGCAGCAAATTTCGGCGGATCAGATGACCGCGACGCTGGCTCCGCAAGGCTGGATTATGCGCGCCGAAGCTACCGGGAACGTGAGCGGAGAAGCGGTACGCGGCGAAGAAACGCAGAGCGTGATGGCGCATGATGCATCGATGGAGCTGGTGCCCGGTCAAAATGCGCCGAAGCTGCTGGTGTTGAAGGGTGCGGTGGATGCGCGAACCAATTCCCGTGGTGGCGGGCCTCGCGGAGGAAACGACGGCGATCGCCGGCGAGTGACGACCGAGGAGTTGAGGCTGACGTTTGCGGAAAAGGGTGAGGAAAAGGGCCCAGAAATGGGCACGCCAAAGAGGGGCGGCAGCGGAACGCGACTGGTAGCAGCAGATACGCCCGGCCCCGGCCGAATCGAGTGGAACGAAGCGAATGCCACCGCCAAGGCGGCACAGACTGTGGTGCAGGCAAACCAACTGGGATTGAAGTTCGATGCGGCGGGAAAAGCTTCGCGTCTGGATGCCAAGGGAAATGTGCAGACGGAAAGAAATCTCGCGGGAGCCGACAAGCAGACCGCGACCGCGAAAAACGGATTCGTGGAGCTCCAGCCGCGGGGCGGGTGGTCGCGCATGGAGCTGAGCGAGGACGTACATTTGAACGAAGGCCAGCGCGCGGCGCGGGCGGATCACGCAGCGTTTGAACGGGCCGACCAGTCCGCAACATTGACCGGGCACGCGAGTGCTCGCGATGCCACGAGCCTGACCGCGGCAAAAAAATTGACCTTCTGGCAGACGACTGGCGAGATGCGCGGTGAGGGCGGCGTGCATTCTTCGGACTTGTCGGCGCGCGGCGGAACAATACGTCTTGCGCCGGTGGCTTCAAACATCAGCGCGGACCGGGTCGCGGGCAATTCGAAAACCGGGCGGGCGCTTTACACCGGCCACGCGCGATTGTGGCAGGGCGAATCGGTGCTGGAGGCCGACTCGATCGAGTTGTTGAAGAACGAGAAAATGATGAACGCGGTCGGAAATGTAAGAGCGGTTTTTCCGCAGGCTCCTGGTAACGTGAAGGACAGCACGGCAGCTAATGCGCCTCCGAAGCCGCCAGTCTTATGGCATGCGCAATCGGCCAAAATGACCTACTGGGACCAGGAGAATCGGGCGCGGCTGGAACGCGATGTGCTGGTGCAATCGCCGGATGACAAGATCAACAGTGCAGCGCTCGACCTGTACTTCACGCAACCACCCAGCCCAGTAGCCTCGGGAAACGCAGTCTCACCGGTAGCAGCGGTGAATGGTTCGGCGATGACCGTTGGAGCCAAGCAGATCAGCCGGGCCGTGGGCACCGGCGCTGTGGTGGTGCAACAAGGTGACCGTCGTGCGACGGCCGAGCACGGCGAATACACCGCGGCAGACGGAAAGTTCGTGATGACCGGAGGAAACCCCACCATTTTTGACGCCACCGAAGGCACCACCACTGGCCGTCAATTGACCTTCTTTTTAGCGGATGCTACGATCATCGTCGATTCTGAAAATGGATCGCGCACGCTGACGAAGCACCGAGTCGAAAAATAGTGACCGCGTCGCGTCATCCTTGGCTCGTAAGGGTATCGCGGTTACTAGTGACGAGGAATGCTGAAGCTCCAGGCTGTCGAATTAAACAAGTCGTACCGGGGCCGCAAGGTCGTAGACGACGTCGAGCTGGAGATCGGACAGGGTGAGGTCGTTGGGCTTTTGGGACCCAACGGCGCCGGTAAGACCACTACTTTCTATATTTTGGTGGGACTTGCCCGTCCCGATTCCGGCCGCGTTTTGTTGAACGGCGAAGAAATCACTGACCTTCCGATGTATCTCCGGGCCCGCAGCGGAATCAGCTACCTGCCTCAAGAGCCCTCGGTGTTCCGCCAACTGACCAGCGAAGAGAACCTGCTGGCGGTTCTGGAAACACTGCCGCTCACTCCAGAACAACAGCGCGACCGTTTGGAGGAGTTGCTGGCGCAAATGGGACTGGAGACCGTTCGAACGAGCAAGGCGTATACGCTTTCGGGCGGAGAACGTCGGCGGCTGGAAATTGCCCGCTCGCTGACACTTGAGCCGTCCTTCATTTTGCTCGATGAGCCGTTCTCTGGCATCGATCCGCTGACCGTAAAGGACCTGCAGGAGATCATTCGCGGACTGGCCAAGTCCGGGATAGGCGTGCTGATCACGGACCATAATGTGCGAGAGACCTTGACGGTTACGGATCGAGCGTACATCCTGAAAAGTGGCAAGATTTTTCGTAAGGGGCGTCCGGAGGATTTAAGCAACGATCCCGAGGTGCGTCGCGTGTATCTGGGCGATCATTTTCGCCTGAATTGATGCGAAGTCGAAAGCAGCCGGAAGGATAGTCGTTCGCGAACATGGCTTGGCAAGGACTTAAACTCAACTTACGGGTGGCGCAGAAGCAGATACTGACGCCTGGCCTGGTGCAGATGGTCAGCGTGCTGGCGCTGAACCGCCTGGAGTTGCGTGAGATGATCAACACCGAGATGGTGGCCAATCCGGTGCTGGAAGAGTTGAGCGAAGAGCCGACCACCACCGACAACTACAGCGACGAAACCTTCCTGAAGAATGAAACCGAAAAAGTTCCCGAGAAAAAAGAGCTGAATGCCTTTGACGAGTTTGATGTCGGCAGCTTTTTCAATCAGTATTTGGATACCGGCGGCGACGGTGGGCAATCGCAAGAACGCGAAATTTCCGAGCGGCCATCATTTGAAAAATTCCTCTCCTCTGCAGCGGGACTCTCTGAACATTTGACCTGGCAATTGAGCGTGACCATTTGCTCGGACGCGGTGCGCGAGATTGCCGACACTATCATCGGCAATCTGGATGAAAACGGCTATTTGACCGCCTCGAATGAGGAGTTGTTGCAAGATGGCAAGTATACCCAGGACGATCTCGACGATGCGCTGGCGGTGGTGCAGGATTTCGATCCGATCGGCGTCGGAGCGCGCGATTTGCGCGAATGTTTGCTGCTGCAACTGCACGCATTTGATCCCACCAATACTTTGGCACAGCAGATCGTTTCCGAACATTTGAAACAGGTGCAGTCGAATCAACTGAAAGAAATTGCGCGGGCGGTGAATCGCCCGTTAGAGCTGGTCAAGCGCACGCTGGATGTCATCAAGAAACTCGATCCACGGCCGGGACTTCGCTACAACAAAACCGAACCGCGATTGGTCGAGCCGGATGTCTACTTTCGTAAAGTGGACGGCTTGTGGCAGGTTTTCTTGAACGAAGACGACATGCCGCAGCTGCGTCTGAGTCCGACCTACCGCAGGCTGCTGGCTCGTGATGCGGCGGACCGCGAAGTGCGAAATTACGTGAAAGAACGCTTCACCGCGGCGATTCAGCTGCTGAAAAATATTGAACAGAGAAAGCATACGATTTTGCGGGTGTGCCAATCGATCATTGCGCGCCAGGGCGAGTTTCTGGATCACGGGCCGGATGCGCTGAAGCCGATGATGATTAAAGAGGTGGCGGAAGAAGTTGGCGTACATCCGTCAACCGTCAGTCGTGCGGTGGCCAGCAAGTATGCGCACACTTCGCAGGGCGTTTTGGAGTTGCGGTCGTTCT
The DNA here is from genome assembly GCA_963814635.1 of uncultured Acidobacteriota bacterium. Classification (GTDB taxonomy): domain Bacteria; phylum Acidobacteriota; class Terriglobia; order Acidiferrales; family UBA7541; genus Acidiferrum. Next base: position 562,039 of record CAWFDP010000001.1, read on the forward strand.
TCAGCGAGTCGGTGAACGGGCCGGAGGGCGGGGCAATGTCCCTGCTGACGTTGAAACGGCTGGTGAAAAAGATGATTGAGGAAGAAGACGGTTCGAAACCGCTGACCGACGAGCACATCGCGCAAAAGCTGGACGATGCCGGCATCCACGTAACCCGGCGAACCGTGGCGAAATACCGCGAAGATATGCGCATCCCGAGTACGCACCAGCGCCGAGTCAAAGCCTGAGCGCTTTATCCAAAGTGAAACCCTTAGCAAAAAGGGAATCGAGTCAGCTGGTGATCCTGACCGGGCTCTCCGGTTCCGGGAAAAGTACCGTTTTGAAAGCCTTTGAAGACATGGGCTTCTACTGCGTGGACAACCTGCCGGTGGAACTCATTCCCATTTTCGCGGACTTGCACGAGGCGGGCGAAGGAGACTTCAGCCGTGCGGCGTTGCTGGTCGATGCGCGCGAGGGAATGCAGTTGCATAAACTGCCCGGCTTGCTCAAGGAGTTGCGGAAGGATCATCCGATTTCGCTGGTGTACATCGAAGCGAATGAAGACGCGCTGCTGAGGCGGTACAGCGAGACCCGGCGGCCGCACCCGTTGGGCCAAGATCATTCGGTTCGCGAAAGCCTGCAGAACGAACGCGAGTTGATGGCGCCGATCCGCAAACTGGCGGACGTGGTGATTGATTCCACGCAGTTCAACGTGCATGAACTTCGGAGTTTTATTACCAGGCGATTCAAGAATCCGGACCGCCACCCAATGCTGATTTCGGTGGTCAGCTTTGGTTACAAGTACGGCGTGCCGAATGATGCCGACCTGGTCTTTGACGTGCGATTCCTGCCGAACCCCCATTTTGTTCCGGCGCTCAGGAAATATACCGGACGTGACGCCAAGGTACGCAAATTTATCCGTTCGTTTCCGCAGACCGGAGAATTTTTGCGGCGCATGGAAAGCTTGTTGGCCTATCTGATGCCGCACTACATCGAGGAAGGCAAGAGTTACCTGACCGTCGCGTTTGGTTGCACCGGCGGGAAACATCGCTCGGTGATGTTGGCGGAAGAGATCAAGAAAGCGCTGGAGAAGCGTAAGTACGCAACCAAGGTCATCCACCGCGATATCGAGAAGTAGCGCGAGTATTCGGCAGCCCGGCCAAACTTGACACATCCCTTGACGGGCGAATAGCGTTAACAACTGCACTGCGCGGTGTATTCTAGCGCGGTCGATCTCAGCGGGAGCGAAGAGCTTGGCCTCGGTCATCTCACCTCAAATGAAGCGGTTGCTAGCCTTCGTGCGGCCGTACAAAATCAGCCTGATTGTCGGGATCGTGTTTCTGGGGATTGTGGCGCTGGCGGAAGGCGCCGTAACGCTGATGATCGTTCCGATATTTGATCGGGTGCTGGCTCCGACCAGCGCCGATTCAAACGTCCTGCTTCTCAAGATTCCCGACCAGCTGCCTTTAGGCGGACATGCGATTTACGTAAATCATTTTTTTCCGCGCAGCATTCATAACGTTTGGACGGTCGTATCCATCACTCTGCTTCTTCTGTTCGCCATCAAGTCTTTGAGCGAATTCGCGGGCGTTAGCTTGATTCAGTACGTCGGGCATCGCGCCATCACTGATTTGCGCAATAAGGTTTACTCCAGAATCATCCGCCAGCCGATTGAATTTTTTCAAAGCCAGCCGGCCGGAAAGCTGTTTTCAACCGTTATCAACGATGTGGAACGAGCGCGGCTGGCCATATCAGAATATTTGGCCGACCTGTTTCGCCAAGCATTCTTGTTCCCGGTTTTTGTGGGCATTCTGCTTTATATCGACTGGAAAATGACGCTGGTGTGTGGAATTTTTCTTCCGCTGATCGTTTGGCCCATTGGGAATCTGGGCCGTCGTATTCGCCGCTCGGTCGAGAGCAGCCAGACCAGGCTCGGCGAACTCACCCAGATACTTCAGGAAACCATCGGCGGCAACCGCATCGTAAAAGCGTTTGGCATGGAAGATTTTGAAATCGGAAAATTTCAGAATGCATCACGCCGTTTGCTGCGCGAGACCATGCGCTGGGTGCGCGCGCAGGTCTTGACGTCGCCGCTGATGGATATGCTTCAACCGATCATCATTTCGCTGCTCTTGCTGTATGCGCGCGACCGAATCAAGTTGAACATGATGACCCAGGGTCTGTTCATCGCGTTTGTCTATTCACTCTTCAAGTCCTACGAGCCAGTCAAGAGAATGGGCTCGGTGTATCAGCAGTTCCAGCAAGCGCAAGGCGCGACCACGCAAGTATTCGCGTATCTTGATTTAGCGGAAGAAGAACGCGACGCCGTTGGGGCGGTTCCGTTGCCGGAGTTCAGCCGCGAAATTGAATTCGACCACGTCAGTTTCTCCTACGATTCCACGCCGGTGCTGCGCGGCATCAACTTTCGCGCGCATAAAGGTGCGGTAGTTGCTTTTGTAGGAACCAGCGGAGCCGGCAAGACCACGCTGGTCAACTTGATTCCGCGCTTTTACGAGCCGACTGCCGGCGCGATTCGGATCGACGGCGCCGACACTCGCGAAGTGACGCTGCGTTCGTTGCGCGAACAGATCGCCATGGTCACTCAGGAAAATATTTTGTTTCACGATACGGTTTGGAATAACATTTCCTATGGCTTGGGCAGCGTGCAACGCGATCGCGTGATTGCGGCCTCGCAGGCGGCACTGGCCCACGATTTCATTCAGGAACTCCCGGCAGGTTACGATACCGTCATCGGCGAACGCGGAACGCGGCTCAGCGGTGGCCAGCGGCAGCGCATCGCTATTGCGCGTGCCATCTTGAAAGATTCGCCAATCCTCATTCTGGATGAAGCCACATCCGAGCTCGACGCCGAATCGGAAATGTTCGTGCAAAAAGCGCTGGCCAACCTGATGGTGGGAAGAACCACGTTTGTCATCGCGCACCGCTTGGCGACGATTCGCCGCGCGGATAAGATATTGGTACTGGAGGACGGCCAGATCCGCGAGATGGGAACCCACGCGGAACTGTTGGTTAAGGGCGGCACTTACGCCCGCCTGCATGATTTGCAGTTCACCGACGATGAAATGGCCGCACCCGTTCAAACCAGTTTGCCCCCGCTGCCCTCAACATCTTCTACGAGGAATCAGTGATGAGTGAAAAGAGCGCAGTGCAAACCAAAAAAACCGAATGCATGTCCATGACCGGCTACGCCCAATCGAAAGGCGAGGCGCTGGGCTGGGATTTGCGTGTCAGCGTGAAAAGCGTCAATCACCGCTTTCTGGATTTGAAAGTGCGCTTGCCAGAAGGTTTCGATCTGTATGAGCTACGGCTGCGGCAGATCGTGCGCGACCGCATCCACCGCGGCCACGTCGAAGTCCATGTGATCGTGGAACCGGGCGCGGCCACACCGATTCAGGTAAACAAAGATCTCGTAACAAATTATTTGCGCGCCGCGGATGAACTGCGGTTCCAGACATCGGTATCCGCTGCGCTGGACGTGGTGGCGCTGCTGCGGCTGCCGGGCGTGATTGGTGGGCTGGCTCCCGCGGTGCCGGATTCTGAAGAAGAACAGGAAAAACTCGGCCGCGAACTCGAACGCTGCCTCCGCGAAGCTCTGACGAAATTGGACGAGATGCGGCGCGCCGAGGGACGGCACCTGACGGATGAACTTCGTACCCGCCTTGCGCTAATCGGCGAGCAGACCGAGCAGATTCGCGGCCTGGTGGTGCAGTTGCGGCCGGCATTCGCGCGGCGGCTGGAGTCGCGCTTGAAAGAATTGCTGAGCGGCACCGCGATCGATTCCGGCCGCATCGCGCAGGAAGCTGCCATGCTGGCCGAGCGCAGCGACATCAGCGAAGAACTCGACCGCCTGCGCAGTCACTTGCAACAATTCGTGAAATTGCTGGACGGCGCCGGCGAACTCGGCAAGAAACTCGATTTTCTTTTGCAGGAGATGCACCGCGAAGCAAACACCATGCTCTCAAAGACGCCCGGCGTCGAAGCCGAAGCGCTGCAAATCACTGGCATCGGCCTCGAAGTCAAAGCCGAAATCGAAAAATTGCGGGAACAGGTACAGAACATCGAATGAGCCCGGAAAAAGTTCTCGCGCCGCTGGTATTGATTGTTTCCGGGCCGTCGGGGTCGGGAAAGTCCACGCTGGTGCAAAGATTGTTGCAAATGCCGGGCACCATGGCTTCTCGTTCATGTACTACCAGGGCGCGTAGGGCGACCGAGGCCACCGGGAAGTGTTATGATTTTGTCACCGAAGCCGAGTTCGAGGCGATGGTCGAGCGCGGCGAATTTCTGGAGTACGCGCGAGTCTTCGGCAAACATTCCTACGGCACGCCGAAGAAATGGCTGGACGAATCGCGCGCCAAGGGTTTGGACCTGGTCCTGGAAATTGACGTACAGGGAGCCGCACAGGTAAAAGAGAAGCTGCCGGAATCGGTGGCTATCTTCATTTTGCCGCCGTCGCGCGAGGAATTGGAACGCCGGCTGCGCAGCCGCGGACAGGATTCGGACGACGAGATTGCCCGGCGGTTGGCGCGGGCTCGCTCCGAAATCGAAGCCTTCGGCCAGTATTACGATTTTTGCGTGATGAATCGGGACGTCGATCAGGCCGGCCGCGAAGTGGAATCGATCGTCACCGCGGTTCGCTGCAGCAGAGTCAGGCAGCGCGGCCGGGTAGTGGAACTTCTGGCATCATTTGGGGGGAAAGACTGAAATGACCGTGCAGACAAAAGCTCCGGATAGCCAGTTCGCGTATGTGGTGCTTGCAGCGCGGCGGGCACGCCAGATCATGGCGGGGGCGCCGCCAATGCTGGAAAATCCGCGCACCTTGAAGCCCACGCGCGTGGCTTGTGAAGAAGTGAACAGCGGCTTGATCGAATACGAGTTCAGTCCCGGCAAATCCGTGGATGAAGACAAGGATGGCGTCAAGCGGCGCAAGTAACGCGCAGCGAGAACTCCATGCGCATCACTCTTGGCGTCACCGGCGGAGTGGCAGCTTACAAAGCGGCTGAACTGGTGCGCCGGCTCCAGCAGGAAGGTTTTTCGGTTGAAGTAGTCATGACTCGGGCGGCGTGCGAATTCATCAGGCCTCTCAGCTTTGCCGCGCTTACCGGAAAAAAAGTCATCACCGGTCTGTTTGCTGAATCCGGCGGCGAAGCCAATCTCGAAAGCGCCATCGAACATATCGCCGTCGCGCAGCGCACCGACTTGCTTCTCGTCGCGCCCGCTACGGCCGACATCCTCGCCAAATTCAGCCGCGGCATCAGCGACGATTTTCTCAGCACGCTGTATCTTGCGACCACCGCGCCGGTCGTTGTCGCGCCCGCGATGAACGTCAACATGTGGAATCATCCGGCCACCCAGGAAAACCTGAAACGCTTGCAGCAGCGCGGCGTTCAGGTCGTAAGTCCTGACGAAGGTTATCTGGCTTGCGGCATGATTGGTGCCGGACGCCTCGCCGGACAAGACGCGATCGTCGCCACCGTCCGCGAAGTGCTGCGAGTACGCCGCGACCTCGCAGGGCAGACTGTTTTACTCACCGCTGGCCCAACTCAGGAAGCTCTCGATCCGGTGCGATTTTTGACCAATCGATCTTCCGGGCGGATGGGCTATGCAGTCGCCGAGGCCGCTGCGCAGCGCGGCGCAAAAGTAATTTTGATCAGCGGCCCGACCGTGCTCGAAACTCCTGAAGGCGTCACGCGCTTGGACGTTCGGACCGCCTCCGAAATGCTGCGTGCCGTCGAAGAAAATGTTGCCGAAGCTACCATCGCAATTTTCGCCGCGGCCGTTGCCGATTACCGCCCCGCCGAAGCTGCCATTCACAAAATGAAAAAGACTGGCGCCGAGATCACCCTGCGTCTCGAACCGAATCCCGATATTCTCGCTACCATCGCGCGCAAGAAAGTCCATCGCCTGATCGTAGGATTTGCAGCCGAGACCAACAACGTCGCCGAGAACGCTCGCAAGAAATTAAAAGAAAAGAACGCTGACTTGATCGTCGCCAACGACGTTACCGCGGAAGGCGCGGGCTTTGATGTCGACACCAATGTCGTTTCGTTGTTCGCGCGCGATGGCCGCGACTTGCCGCTGCCGAAAATGACCAAGCGCGAAGTCGCCCACCGCATTCTCGACGAAGTGGTGCGGCTCTCCGCCAGCGTCAAGCACCAGAGCGCCGACTGAACGAACCGATGCCCGATCGCGCCGACATCGCCAGCCAAGAAAAACTGAATCAACGCCTGCGATTTTACGAGGACATCGGTCTCGGCCCGTTCTACCGCGATCGTCGCTCCAGCGTAATTCAAGCTGCACCAGCTATTGCTGAAACTCCGGCTATCGCCATCGAGGAACCCATTTTGCCAAAAGCCGCTCCGAAGTCAGCCGCATCCGCGCAGTCCACAAAATTGCCGAGCCTTCCGGCAGCCGCGGCAGTCCCATCACTCTTCGAAGCCACCACCAAAAACGCCGGCGACACGCTGCCTATCATTCGCACCGACCTTGGCGAATGCACTCGCTGCAAACTGCACACCACGCGCAACAAAATTGTTTTTGGCGATGGAAGCTCCAAAGCCGAACTGGTTTTCATCGGCGAAGGACCCGGCGCTGACGAAGATGCGCAAGGCCTGCCGTTCGTCGGCCGCGCCGGAAAACTTTTAACCCAGATGATCGAAGCCATGGGCTTGCAGCGTCAACAGGTTTACATCTGCAACGTCGTGAAGTGCCGCCCGCCCGGCAATCGTCAGCCCGAAAAAGACGAAGTCGATGCCTGCTCCCCATTTTTATTCCGGCAACTCGATGCCCTGCGACCGAAAGTGATCGTCTGCCTCGGAGCCACCGCCGCGCAAACTTTGCTGCAAACCAATCGCGGCATTTCCCATTTCCGGGGCGAGTGGCTCGAGTATCGCGGCTACAAAATGATCGCCACCTATCACCCCGCGTATCTGCTGCGCAATCCCGCCGCCAAGAGCGACGTCTGGAAGGATCTGCAGAAAGTCATGGCCGAGCTCGGCCTCGAAGTAAAAAAGAACAAGGCCAAGTAAGTGTCCAGCGGAGTTGTCCTCGGTGTCGCCACCGCTGTGTCGTGGGGCAGCGCGGATTTTCTCGCGCGCTATGCGACGCGCACCGTCGGCAGCGTTCGCGCGCTCTTGGGAATGCAATTCTGGGGCGCGATTTTCGCCACCATCCTTCTTTTTTTCGCGCACGACTGGGGGCATCTGTTCGATGGCTCAGACTGGCAGCCATGGGCCTGGGGAATGCTTGCCGGTGCCATCAACACTTTCGCCATGCTCTCGCTCTACCGCGCTTTCGAAGTCGGCAAACTTTCGTTGGTCGGCCCGATCTCCGCAAGCTATCCGGCGCTCACCGTCGTGCTCTCAATTTTTTCCGGCGAGCGTTTAACGCTGTACCGCGTTTTCGGAATTCTCGCCGCGTTATTGGGTGTCTTGCTGGTCGCGGCCGGCGAAAAGCCGCCGCCAGACTCGAATTCAGCCGGGAAATCAGAAGGCCTTGCAGGTCTCGGCTGGGCGATCGCTGCGTCGCTGAGCTTCGCATTATTGTTCTGGCTGCTGGGCCTTCGCATGATTCCGCGTACTGGTGCGCTAGCCACGGTTTGGCTGATCCGTGTCACCGGCACCGCGCTCACTTTTTTCGTGGCACTCGCGCAGAAAATTCCGCTGCGCATAAAAAATAAGCGCAGCAGAGCACAACTCTATGCAATGGGCTACCTCGATACTGGCGCGTTCGTGCTCAGCAATTTAGGAATGCGCATCGAGCAAGTCGCGGTCGTCAGTGTCCTGGGTTCGCTCTACGGCGCCGTCACCGTCGCCCTCGCGGCAATTTTCCTGAAAGAACGCATCGCGCCTCTTCAATGGACCGGCATCGCCTCCATCTTCCTCGGCGTTACCTTGATGAATCTTTAGTTTCCAGTAGGGGCGCAGCACCGCCGCGCCCTTTGTCGCTAGCGCCAACGTGAGCGTGCCACCTTTTCATTGCCGTGCCACCCTTAGAGACAGTTGTCATTCTGAAGCGATCCGACGGATCGCTTCAGAATCTCAACCTTGATAACTGCGACCGCTCCCGTTCTGCAGGGGACAGCGCCGCCGTGTTGTACCGCCGGCATCCTGGGGGCTCTTTGCCAAGTTCCACTTCATCGCCAGTCCTTCCCACCGCGCCGCGCGCTCACCGTGTCCTCTGCGATCCCTGCACTAAAATCCGCCTCTTCCGGTGCTCGGACGAATCCACCTTCTCGGTCCACTCCGGCCGCTCCAATCGCACCTGCTACACTACAGAACGCAATGAACGAAAAACTTTGCAACGTGGCGCTCGCGGTCCCGCTGCGGACCACCTTCACCTACAAAGTTCCGGAACGGCTGGCGGCGGAAATTCAGCCCGGCTCACGCGTGGTCGTCCCTTTCCGAAAAGACTCGCTGGTTGGCGTGGTGACCGAGTTCGCTCGCGAAGCCCCGCCTGGCACCAGGCTGCGCGAAATTCACAAGTGCCTCGACCTGCTTCCCGCATTAACGGCCAGGTTGCTCGAGCTCGGCCAGTGGATCGCCTCGTATTACGTCGCGCCCATCGGCGAAGTCTATCGCGCCATGCTTCCGCCGGTAACCGAATTGCGCGCGCAGCAAATCGTCGTGCTGACCGAGTCCGGACGTGCCGCAACCACTTCACTCTTCGACGAAAATAACGCCAGCGCAAAACTATCGAAGAAACTCGCGGCAGCACCAACAGGCCTGCCGCTGCAAGCCGCGATCCGCGCCGGTGTACCGCTCGAAGAACTTCTCAAGCTGCAGCGCCGCGGCCTCATCGAAATCCGCCAGCAGATTCAGAGCCGCAAGCGCCACATGCAAAAAATCATTGCCTGGAAAACGGGCCAGGACGAAACCGTCGTACTCCCCGACAAAATAGCGCGCCTCAAAAATCTATTGGCCATCGAACGCGGCCCGCTGCCGCTTCCGCAATTGCTGAAGCTCGGCGGAGTTTCGCGCACCGTCATCGAGCGGCTGCTGCGCGAAGGCAAGCTCGAATCCTGGGAGGAGGCGCTCGATCCCGCCGAAGATCCTTTCGACGTTGGTTATTCTCCTCCGGCGCATGCGCTGAACCCGGAACAGGAAAGCGCTTTCGCCGCGATTCGCGCGCGGTTCGAATTGGGCGAGTTTGGCGTGCAGCTCTTGTACGGCGTCACCGGCAGCGGAAAGACCGAAGTCTATCTTCGCGCTGTCCAGGACACGCTGGCACGCGGCAAGACTGCCATCATTCTGGTCCCGGAAATCGCGCTGACTTTGTGGATTGGCCGCCAATGCCGCGCCTGGTTTGGCGCGCGCTTCGAAGGTGTAGCCGTCTTGCATTCCGCGTTGAGCGACGTCGAACGCGCACGCGAATGGTGGCGCGTTCGAAATGGCGAAGCCCGCGTCATCGTGGGAACTCGTTCCGCGATTTTCGCGCCCGTTGCCAATCTCGGCCTGGTCATCGTCGACGAAGAGCAGGAATCCAGCTACAAGCAGGAAGAAACGCCGCGCTATCACGGCCGCGACGTGGCCATTGTCCGCGCCAAACTCGAAAGCGCGCTCGCGCTGCTTGGTTCCGCTACTCCATCACTCGAAACGTTTCATCACGCGCGTGGCGGCAAATACGAGTTGCTCACTCTTGCCCAGCGCGTTGCCGAACGTTCGCTGCCTTCCCTCGAACTTATCGATCTGCGCGAAGAATTCAAGCAAACCCATCAGACCAGCCCAATTTCCTCCAAGCTTCACACCGCGTTGCAGGAATGTCTCGATTTTCAGACGCAAGCGCTGGTTCTGATCAACCGCCGCGGCTATTCCTGGAGCGTCATCTGCCGCAGTTGCGGCGCCACCGTGCAGTGCGTGAGCTGCAGCATCTCCATGACTCACCACAAATATCGCAACCGCCTCGAATGTCATTACTGCGGTTCGGTACAATCCATTCCCAAGAAATGTCCCAAGTGCGATTCACAGTATGTTTATTTTTTTGGAGAAGGTTCCGAGCAGCTCGAAGAACGCCTGCGCAAGGAATTTCCCAAAGCGCGAATCGCCCGTCTGGATCGCGACACCGCGCGCACTAAGCGCCAGTATCAGGAAACTCTCGGGGCTTTCGCCGATGGCGCTCTGGATATTCTCGTCGGCACGCAGATGCTCGCCAAAGGCCACGACTTTCATCGCGTCACGCTGGTCGGCGTAATCAGCGCGGACAGCTCGCTCACCATGCCGGACTTTCGCGCCGCTGAGCGCACCTTCCAATTGCTCACTCAGGTTGCCGGCCGCGCTGGCCGCGGCGAACTCCCCGGCCGCGTGCTCATCCAAACTTACTACCCCGAGCACTACGCAATTCAGGACGCCATCAAACAGGACTACACCGCATTCTACGAGCGTGAACTACACTACCGTCAGGTGATGGCCTACCCGCCCTTCACTTCACTCGCCAACGTAATCGTCCGCAGCAGCATCCTCGACAAAGCCATCGCCTGGTCCCGCGAACTCTCGCAATACTTCGCTCCACACAACGGCGACGCCACTCGAATCCTCGGTCCTGCCAGCGCTCCGCTGGCCCGCCTCAAAACCGAATACCGCTTCCAATTTTTATTGAAATCAAAACGGAAAGCCCAACTCACAAAATTGCTGGCCGGCGCTCTCGCCTATTGCGACGGCAAGGAAATTCCGCAAACCGCGGTCCTCGTCGACATGGATCCTCTGCAGCTTTTATAGCGGCCACCTTCAGGTGGCCATCTTGAATTTGTCGTGGCCGGCCTCTAGGCCGGTTCTTTTCCCAATCTTGTTGGGTCAGCGCGAACCCGCCGTTTGCCACAATGGCGCCGGCATAAAACACAAAATCATCACCAGTAATGTAATGATTGCGAGCACCGTGCGGCCGAAATCCAGCGGCCGCTGGTCATACACCGGCGGAATCCGCAGAAATCGCAGGACCAACAGAATTCCCGCCCACATCCACCAGACTTCAGCATGAAATAATGCGCCCAGCGCCGCAAGAATCGCCGGAATGAGCCAACCCATCCAGCGATGCAGTCGAGGACTCAGCGAACGCAAAATGTGTCCGCCATCGAGTTGCCCCGCCGGCAAAAGATTCAGCGCTGTAGCAAACAGTCCGACCCACGCGGCGCGGGCCACCGGGTGCAACAGAATTGTCAGCGGATCGGCGCCCGGGAAAATCCGAAGCGCGACTAAACGAAGTGCCAGCGGCACTCCAAAGATTATGTCTTGCGAAATCAGACTTGGCACGATGCGCGAATGCAGCACGCCATAAATCAAAATCGGAATCGCCGCCACAAATCCCACCAGCGGCCCCGATGCGCCGACATCGAACAGCGCGCGACGGCTGCGAATCGGCGACCGGATCAAAATAAACGCGCCCAGCGTTCCAATCGGCGTCGGCGCGGGAATGAAATACGGATAGCTCGCGCGAATCCGGTGATGTTTGCACGCAAAATAATGTCCCAACTCGTGCGCCAGCAGAATAAACATCAGCGAAATAGCGAACGGAAATCCCGATGTCAGAGCGGTCGGATCCTTGTATAGCAGCTTCATCGACACACCAAGTTCATCGAGTGAAGCCGACTGTCCATTCGCAAACGAAATCGCAAACTGCCGCCCCGCCGCCAGGCACGTCAAAAACGTCACCACAAAAAGCAAAATCGCCAGCCACAGTTTTTTCGGTTTTGGCAGCGGCGCTTCCATCCAGGCGGGAATCGCAGCCGGACGTTCCGAAGCCGGAAGGTTTAAATCGATGGTTGGCGGAGCAGATCCGTTTTGAGGATTCACAGAACTATGATGCGGGAACTTCGAGGAAGGTCAAAGTGATCTTGGCGCTGTGCCTGAGTTTCCCGCAGCCGGTCAGCTCCCGAGGCCCTGTAATTCTTTTCCCGGCTTGAAACGTACTGCTTTGCCCGGCGGAATATTCACTTCTTCGCCGGTGCGAGGATTGCGGCCGATCCCGGTCTTGCGCGGCTTTACGGTGAACACGCCGAACCGCCGCAATTCAATCCGCTGGCTGCGTCCCATTCCGAGCTTCAGCGATTCGAATACGGTCTCTACAGCCTGCTCGGCCTTCACGCGGCTCACCCCGGCTCCATCGAGCTTGGCCAGCACCGCATTTACGATATCCAGTTTTATCAAGCGCTTCCTCCACTTTTGCTGGCTTCAACGAAACCCCACGCCACCCGCGCTGCTCTGTCGGCAGATGCTAGAGGCTGCAAGCCGGGTTGTCAAGACGTGACGCCTCGTCTAAACTGATTTTCTTCACCCGATTGCTTTTGCCGTCACAACTAAAAAGCCGGGCTGTACTTGCAGCCTGCGGTTATTAAAGGAGACGTGGATGTCCGTCAAGCCGGATCATTGGATTCGCCGCATGTCGCTGGAACACAAAATGATCGAGCCGTTTACTGACCGCCAGGTCCGCGAAGGAGTCATCAGCTACGGAGTTTCTTCCTACGGCTACGACATCCGGGTCGCCGATGAATTCCGCATTTTCACTAACGTGAATTCCACCATCGTCGATCCCAAACATTTTGATGCTCGCTCGCTTGTCGAATTCAAAGGCGATGTCTGCATCGTCCCGCCAAACTCTTTCGCACTGGCTCGTTCCATCGAATATTTCCGCATCCCACGCAACGTCCTGACCATCTGCCTCGGCAAATCCACTTACGCCCGCTGCGGCATCATCGTCAACGTCACGCCGTTCGAACCGGAGTGGGAAGGCTTCGTCACCCTCGAAATCAGCAACACCACGCCGCTGCCCGCAAAAATTTACGCCAACGAAGGTCTCTGCCAGGTACTCTTTTTTGAGTCCGACGAAGTGTGCGAAATCAGCTACAAGGACAAAAAAGGAAAATACCAAGCGCAGAGCGGCATCGTCCTCCCGCGCCTCTGACATTCTTGTTCTGTCCCGAACCTACGCCTTCACCGGCCACGAAATCTGCCCGCCGCGGTTGTACGCCAGATTCGCAATTTGCCCGGCGCGCGCAGCCGACACACCCGTCTCCACCGGCGCGTTCGGCTCCTTGCGGGCTTTCACACAATCAAAAAAGTTCTGCATATGATCGATCGTGCCGTCCTGAAAACTTTCCGCCCGCACCACCGGATTCGCCTTGCCACTCGCGCTCTCGTGATACACGCTAAAGCCGCTGCGATTGATTTTCAGCGTCGCTTCGGTCCCGCGAAATTCCAGCCCGCCATCGTCAATCGAAGAAGCCATCATGCCCTCGTACACCACATCAAATCCCGGATAGCGCAACGCCACCTGCACCGTGTCCGGACAATCCCAATGCTCAAAAATATATTTGTCACCCAGCATGTGCACATCCTTCGGCTGATCCGCTTTCATCGCCCAGTGCACCACGTCAATCCAGTGCGTGAACAAATCGGTCATCGCGCCGCCGCCAAAATTCCAGAACCAGCGCCACCAGTAAAATTTTTCCAGGCTGAACGCCTGCTCCGGCGCGCTGCCCAGCCACTGCTTCCAATCCAGCTTCTGCATGTCCACCGCTTTGTGCCCGCGCGAGCCGCCGTAGTTCTGCCACCAATACGTTCGCACCTGCGGCACTCGCCCCAGGCTTCCGCCTTGGATCAGGTCCACCGCATCGCGGAAGTGGCTCCAACTCCGTTGCTGCATCCCGCATTGCAAAATCCGTTTGTTCGCGCGCACCGCCTGCACCAGTGCCGCGCCTTCTTCCACCGTGTGCGTCACCGGCTTTTCCAGGTACACATCTTTGCCCGCCGCCAGCGCGTCCACCGCCATTTTCACGTGCCAGTGATCCGGCGACGCAATAAACACCGCATCAATGTCCTGGCGAAGCACGTCCTGATAATTCGCGTGAGCGGTCGCCGCGCTTGCGTTCGGACGTTTCTTCACTTCATCGATCCGCGGTTCATACACATCGCTCACCGCAACAATCTGGTAGCCGCCGACCTTGTCCGCGGCGGTCAGCAGATCTTCCATCCGCCCGCCAGCGCCGATCACTCCGATCCGCAGCGTATCGTTCGCGCCCAAGACTCGTGTTGCCGCCAGCGCAGTCATTCCGCCGGCAATTATAAAACTGCGACGACTCGGTAGGTTTTGCATGCCGCCTATCTTATTCATTCTCAGCCAAACAGCAAGCAGCCAGAAGCTCTGTCGCAGGATGCTCGTCGTAGCTTGTGTTCTGACAACCCTGTCCATTTGGCTCTGCGTACCAGCCCCTTAGGCCAAGTTCCCCACAGGAAACCGGGTCAGCCATTAGACCTTGCTGGCCGCGCTGCTGCCCGTCAGCATGGAGGTAGCCCACTCTCGTCCCAAGCATTAAGTCTAGCTGAGGGATTCCAAGCGAATCCTGGAGGAAAGAATGCGTAAGTTACTGATTGCATTTGGTTTACTCTTAATCGGTGCAGCCGCAGCCAGCGCCCAGGAAGACCGCGGATTTGACGTTTCTGGCACCTACCAGTTCGTCCGCTTCAATCCCGGCAACGGGGCCAGCGGCGAAAATTGCCAGGGCGGTTCCGGCTCTGTGGGAGCCTACTTCTCGGCGCGCATTGGCGTAGTCGGCGAGTTCGGCGGTTGCAAAGTCACCGGACTTCCTTCCGGCGTTACCGCGCATGAACTCAGTTACCTTTTCGGTCCCAGAGTCTATTTCCCGATGTCTCGCGGGCGGGTGTTCCCGTTCGTCCAAGGGCTATTCGGCGGCGATCGCTTCTCGGGTGGAGTCTCGGGTGCCGGCTCCGCGTCTAGCAACGCATTCGCAGCGGCAGTGGGCGGCGGCGCCGACGTTACCTTGAGCAAACACGTTTCGCTGCGAGCCGTCCAAGTCGACTATTTCTACACTCACTTCAGCAGCGCTTCGCAGAACAATTTCCGGATTCAAACCGGCATCGTCTACCGCTTCGGCCGCTAACACTAGACTAAGACTCAAGACGATCTGAAGCGTCGTGTCTGCCGCACCCTTTTTCAAAAAAGGGTGCGGTTTTTTTTCAGTGCGGCGGCTTAACGCCGCTCTTTCTTCACTTTGATACGTGCCTACCCTTAGGTATCCAGATGTTTTCTTTAGTTGTGCATACAAGGCAGGTTCTCGTGGCCATGCTCTCATGGCGGACTCCAAGTTGAGCCAGGACATGATTCAACGCAAGGCTGCTGGTACAGCCCGCACTCGTGGCGAGGGGGAAGTTTCGCCGAAGAAGAGGAAGCGAGGGTAATACCCTGCAGTCACCAAAATGATGAGCAGCGGCACATAGCGGCACGCCTCTCCCGTATATCTGCGGGCTGCCAGTACAACCCGGTCGTTATTTTAATGCGGGCTCCGGGTAGAGCCCGCACCGGTGTTAAGCGAGGTTACTGACAGCCGGAGCAGGACGAACAACAGTCGGCGGAGGGACAACATTGCATGGTGGCGTTTGCCGCTCCTGCCAAACTGAGTGCGATCACTGCCAACAATAGGGTTGCTAAGATGCGTTTCATGGTTTCTCCTTTGAATTTTGCAGAGTTGATAGAAGCCGATTTTCTATCGGCGCGATTTTGCTAGCAGGCGTTCGAGGGGCTTTCGGCGGCTCTAAATCCGCAGGAGATGGGTTTGCAAGATGGTTTGTCTGCCGCGGTGCAAGCGAACCTGAAGGGGATTTTCTGACGGCGGGTGAGGCTGAGCTTCGATATCAGCAGCAGCGCCTGAGATGAGGGCATACGTTACGTTGATAGTCAGGTCTGCGGCGGTCTTCTGCGAGATTGCGTCCGGCAGGCAACAAGAGACGGAATCCTGCTTTTTCTGGGGAGACGGCGGCGAAGAATGCGACTGATGGCAGCTGGGCATTTCGGCCAGAGCGATAGCGGAGTCAGCGTCGGAGCTCAAGCGGGCACTGGCAAGGATTTGGCCGCATCCCGCGAGGCACGCTAACGCGGACATCCAGACGCACAGTCCGATCGAGGTCATCGCTCTGAGTGCAGTGGTCATCTGGCTTGAAGTATACATCGATTGTGAGCTGGTGCGGCCGCCAGCGGTGCGTGGTGATTCTTTTGGCGGGGCTCGAAGTACAGCCGGTCGATTACCATGCGGGCTGCAAGTACAGCCCGCACCCGAAAGAACCGGTCTGGAGCCGGCGACACCCAGGTTCAAACCCAGTAGCGCGGCTGCCCCTGCGAAATACGTAATCTGCTGTACGACCTTCCGACGTTCTCTTTCGTATGATTTAGGCGCAACTGAATAAATCCGCCCTACCAGTCTTGTGGTGCCAGCCCAGAAAGTAGTTCTCAATGGACAGGAGAGCCTGCCCCAGGTACGTGACGATCGTCTTCTCGTGTGGTCTTGTGTTGACATTGGCGTTCGCGATGACGGCAGCCGCCCAGTCCCCTGGGGTTCCGCTGCCATTATTCGCTTCCCCAGATCCGCCCATTTTTTCCGCGCGCGGTGAATGCTTGCTCCTGACTAGAACCATGTGCGATGGGCTTCCGGCAGGGCAAAATCTCGCCGGCAACGACGCACAACAGGGTTCGGAGGATGCTGGCACTTTTCACCGCGCCGCCAGACGAATCTGGAAGGATCAAGAGGAACTGTGGGCCGGGCCGTTCAAAAAATCCAGTCTGAAGTGGGATGCCGTGGTATTGCTTGGCGCCGGCGCGCTGATTGCAACCGATCGCCAGACCGTGCCCGACGTTTCACAGCACACCATCGACGTGAGTTCAAACATTTCCAACGCCGTGATCTATGGAACGGGAACTGCGGCTGGCTCCATCTGGATCGCCGGCTTGATCAGCGACAATCCGCATCAGAAAGAAACTGGGCTGCTGACTCTGGAGGCGTTGTCGGATGCGATGCCTATTTATACCGCTCTTCAGGTCATTGCGGGGCGCGAACGTCCAGGCGAAGGTACCGGCAACGGCCGCTTCTGGCAAAAACATTCAATCGATGGTTCGTTCCCGGCCGGACATGCCATGTTTTGCTGGACCATGGCGACCGTAATAGCTCACGAATATCCGCGCTGGTGGGTGAAAGCACTTCTTTACGGCGCAGCTGCGACTGTGTCCGTCACTCGTTTCACAGCACACGACCACTTTGCATCCGACACCTTGGTTGGCACGGCGCTCGGCTATTTCATTGGCCGCCACATTTTTCACGCGCACTGCGATCCGGGGTTTAGCGAAGACTGCCGCTAAATTTCGCAATTGTAAGCGTCTCGTCAACCGGCAGGATGTTAAAGAACTTAAAGGTAGAAAGTCGCGTGATTGTGGAGCTCAGCGGCATTCGCGCATGGGTTGATCGTATCTTGTCTTGCTCCTCGTTCGAAAACATCCGCTTCAGATGGCGGGCCAAGATTGTGCCGTGATTTCCCGTAAGCTGGTCCGAAAAGTCGGCCTTCGAGATCGCGTTGGCCGCGGCGCGATCGGGCGGGTGAGCGGCTGCCGTTCCAGTTTTGCGCTAGGTCGCGTACTGTGAAGATGGCTGCAGCGTTACGACGCTGGAGGAGAACAAGCTGCGTGCGGGAGGCTGGCGGGCTTATACTCGGCGGCTGGCTGGGAAGCGACGACTAGGAGAGATTCGATGAAAAGGATTATGGCGATCGCGTTCGGGGTGGCGGCAGCGATGTTGGTGGCGGGCGGGAGTTGGGGGCAGGCGGTGCCGGTGACGCCGGGGGCGGAGGGGAAGTTGGCGGCGACGCGGAATGCTTGTTCGGAGAAGGATGTTTTTCATTACACGGCGAAGCGGGCGACGGGGCCAGTGAAGATTGATGGATTGCCGGATGAGCCGGACTGGCAGAAAGCAGAGAAGTCGCCGCGGTTTGTGGATATGGCGACGGGAGAGCCGGCGTTTCTTGGAACGCGTGCGGCGGCGATGTGGGACGACCAGAATTTGTACATCGCGTTCTGGGTGGAAGAGCCGCTGGTGCAGGCGAGGATTACCGAAAAAAATTCGCTGATTTTCAATGAGAGCGACGCGGAAGTGTTTATCGATGGTGGCGATACATATTATGAATTCGAGACGAACGCTCGCGGGACGACTTACCAGATGTTTTATATCTGGCGGGACGCCTACAAAAAAGGCGGGCGGTTTGACGTACCGGAGTGGGATCCGGTGAAAAATAATGCGCTGGTGTTTGGCGGGGATTATGACCGGCAGGCGCCGACATTCTGGAAAGGGACGAATCCGCGCGGGCTGCGGTGGACCTATTTTGGATGGGAGTTTCCAGGGATGCAGAGCGCGGTGCACGTGGATGGCACGCTGAACGACAATTCAGACATCGACAAGGGCTGGACGGTGGAGTTGGTGTTTCCGTGGAAGGGCGCGAAGTGGCTGGCGGGGGACCGCGCGTTGCCGCCGAAAGATGGCGATGTGTGGAAGATTTTCTTTGGGCGATTCGAGTTGTTGCATATTGCGGGGGAGGAAGTCCAGCCGCATCCTGGGTGGGCGATGAACAAGCACGGAGTGTATGACACGCATTTGCCGCAGTGTTGGACGGCGGTGCATTTTTCTACGACGGCGGTGGGAGAGGTGAAGTGAGCGCGCAGAAGTAGACAGAAAATAAACCCCAAGACCCAGGTTCAAACGCGGAACTTGGGGCAGCCGCGGCAACCAAGTGAGCGGGTTGAGTGGCGCGAGATAGTTGAGGCGCAGCACTTCGGAAAAGCGGCGTCGAGCCGCCGCACTTGGAAAGATACACCGGTCGTTTTTTATTGCGGGCTGCAAGTACAGCCCGCACCCGAGCCCTGCCTCTGCAAGAGTAATGAGAGGGCCCGCCTCGGGAGGCGGGCCCTACAACGGCAAGAAATCCCAACGGCAAGAAAACCCCGACGGCATAGAACGCTAAATTATTTTTCGGCGGGGACGGCTTCGCAGTTCTGAACAGGGTAGCCGAGTTTGCGCCAGGCGTCGAGGCCGCCTTGCAGCGGGCGAATGCGTTTGATGCCTTGCTTTCTGAGGAGCAGCGCCACACGGGCGCTGGTGGCTTCGTTTGGTCAAGTACAGTAGAGAATGACTTCGCGGTCGCGCGGCAAGCGATCGTTTTTCTCTTCCAGTTCGGCGGCGTCCATGCGAAACGCGCCGGGAATGGTTTCCGGGTCGGCTTCAAAATCCATCGAGTGGCGCAGGTCAACGATGACCAGTTCCACGCCGGAGTCAATTTCCACCTTCAATTCTTCGGGAGTGATGCGGGCGATGCGCAATTCGCGGAGGAATTTCTGCCGCGCAAGAAATTTCCACGCGATGTAGGAAACAAGTGCCGCGATGATCAGAACCGCCAGCCCGCCGCCCAGCTTTGCCGCGCGCTCCGCGATGTGCTCGATCTGCTCGCTGAAAATATAGCCGGTTCCGAGAATCGAGCCGCCCCAAATCATCGAGCCGAGGCCGTCGTACAGCAAAAATTTTCGCGCCCGCATATGAAAAATTCCGGCCAGCGGAGGCGCGACGGTGCTGAGACCTGGAATGAATTTCGCCAGCAGTAGCGAACGCGCGCCCTGCTTGGAAAAAATTCCTTCGGTGCGGCGAACGCAGGAATCCGGCTCGAGCGAAATCTTGCAAAGGAATTGCAGAATGCGGATGCCCTTTCTGCGGCCGAGCATGTACCAGAAAGAATCGGCGGAAAGGGCAGCAAGGGTGACGAAAAATAGCGAAGCCCAAAAACTGAGGTGACCGGTTCCAGCCAGAGCGCCCGCAGCCAACACCACCGGCAGCGACGGAACGGGAAGCCCAAGCTGCTCGGCAAAGACCCATGCCAGCAGCACCACGTATCCATGCTTGATCAGGAATTCGAGCGTGCTGTGCATCGAGCGGGACAGATCCTTACGAAACGAAGGTTCACCGCAAACTTCACCTGGAAAGACTATTTCGAGATGAAGTCAGCAGTATGCCCCCACTTGCCGCTCATGACAAATTCATGGATGGGCTTGCGGACACGCGGAGCGGTTTCGCGATCGCGGTACGGCTGGGGCAGGGAAGCGGGATCGCCGGGATAGCCAATGGCAAACGCGGCAATCGCTTCCCAGCCGGCAGGAATTTCGAAGACGTCGCGCGCGGTATCCGGATCGAATCCGGCCATCTGGTGGACGAGAAGGCCGCGCGAAGTGGCTTCGGTGGAAAGTTGCGACATGGCCGCGCCGGTGTCGTAATGCGCGTTACGATTCGGAGTGTTGTTTTTGGCGAAGGCCAGTCTGGAAACCGCGAAGCCGAGAACGTAGGCGTGCCTGGCCCAGTTGGCGTTGAACTCGACCAGCGGCAGCAGTGCCTTTTTGAAATTTTCGTGGTCGTGACGCGTGGCCACGATGAACGCCCACGGTTGCTCGTTGCTGCTGGAGGGAGCCCAGCGTGCCGCTTCGAAAAGGCTGCGCAGGTCCGCGGGGGCGATCTCTTTTTCAGAGAATGCTCGCGGGCTCCAGCGATCGCGAATCAGTTCGTGTACGGGATGTTCGGTTGCTGCGGGATTCTTCATGAAAAGCTCTCCAATCGAAAATTTGCGCGGCGCTTACGTTGAGATCCTTCGAGGCGCGACGGACGCGCCTCTCAGGATGACAACGCCGGCGATGAATTTCTTGCCAAGACTATTTACGAAAGTTGATGGCGTCGAATGTGAATTTACTTTGCGACTTTCTTGATCATTTCGAGGTCGATGGTGATGTTGACGTCGTCGCCGACAACCACACCGCCGCCGTCAATGGTGGCGTTCCACTTCACGCCGTAGTCCTGGCGATTCACTTTGGTGGTTGCGCTGATCGCTACGCGGGTGTTGCCCCAAGGATCTTTCACCGAAGCGCTGGGACCTTCGACATCCAGCAGCACTTCTTTGGTGACACCGTGAATGGTCAGGTCGCCGGTGACTTTCAGCTTGCCAAGGGAAACCTGCTCCACTTTCTTCGATTTGAAAGTGATGGTGGGATATTTTTCAACGTCGAAAAACTTGTCGCTTTTGAGGTCTTTGTCGCGATTGGGTTCGCTGGTATCGACGGTCTTTGCGTCGATGGTGACGTCGACCGTGGACTTGGTGACGTCCTGATCGTCCCAGTTGACGGTTCCGGTGATGCCCTTGAATTCGCCGCGAACGGTGGAAATCATCAGGTGCTTTACGGCAAAGCTTGCCGCGGTGTGCGCCGGATCGATTTGCCAGGTGGTGGTTGCTGCCGCCGCGGGAAGCGCGAGAGCCGCCGCGAGAGTTATGCTAAGGGTGATTCTGGAAAGTAATTGGCCCATTCGATTCTCCTTTTTTCTTCCGTCTAGTTTTTGTTACGTGGAAACTTGTTCAACTCGGGAAATGGTTTGGATGCGTGCTAAGGACACTCGGGTGTTTTTGGAATGACCTCTTCGAGAGCTGCCGCGAGGGCCTTGAGGCGCGCTGGTCCCATGTGAAGAAATTGTTTTTTGTGCAGTTCTTGAATGGGGGCGTCCAGTTTTTTCAGGATATCCAATCCTTGAGCGGTGATGCGGGTTTTGATCACGCGTCGGTCGTCGGTCTGTCGCTCGCGGGTAATCAGGCCATGCTTGTCCATGCGGTCGAGCAGGCGGGTCATATCCGGATCGTGGGAAATCATGCGATCGCCGATGCCTTTGCAGGGCAAGCCGGCGGGTTCGGCGCCGCGCAGAATACGCAGCACATTGTATTGGGTGCCGGTAAGGCCGTGTTTCTTGACTAACTTTTCGGCGTCCTGGCTGAGGTGGTCGGCGGCAGTGAGCAGAGCCACGAAGACCCTGGCTTCGAGGGAGGGGAGGTCGCGTTTGTGAGGTTTCGGGGGAGTCACGGGTTGACTATAGTTGTGATAACGACTGTTGTCAAGAGGAAAGTGTGGTGGGCGGGATGGGAAGTCCGGGACCAAGGACTAGCGATCAGGGACGAGCTACGGCTTGGCGACGGGGCGGAGTTGGATTTCGCTCAGGAAGCTTTGCGGGCCTTGGGTGGCGATCATGGCGACGGCGTGGGCGACGTCGTTTGCGGTGAGGACTTTGGTGGAATCTTTCGGGCCGCGGCCGAAAAATTCGGTGTAGACGCTGCCGGGGCAGACGGTGCTGACGCGGATGCCGTAGCCGCGCAGATCTTCGGCCATGCAGCCGCTGAGTCCTTGCACCGCCCATTTCGAAGCGCAATAAATTCCGCCGCCGGCGAAAGTATTTTTGCCGGCCAAAGAACTGATGTTGATGATGTCGCCAGATTTACGCTGAATCATACCGGGGATGACCGAGCGCGAGACCAGAAACAAACTCTTCAGATTGGTGTTCATAAGAGTGTCCCATTCGAGTTCGGTTTTTTCGTGAGTGGGACCAAACAGGCCCATGCCTGCGTTGTTGACGAGAATGGAGATTCCGCCGAGAGCGGATTCGGTCTGATGAACGAGCGATTCCACATCGCAGGATTTGGTAACATCGGCGCGTTGCGAATGCACCCGGACACCGGCTATGCGAAGTTCGTTGGCGGTGGATTCGAGCGTCGAGAGGTCGCGGCCGCAAATGGCGATCGAAGCTCCCAGAGCGGCGAGACGAAAAGCGATGGCTTTTCCGATGCCGCGATTTCCGCCGGTAACCAGGGAAACTTTCCCAGCGAGCGGGCCGTTCATCTGCGCGCTGGAACTTGCATCACTTCCGTGAATTGTGCTCATGCGAATTCTTCCTTCCCTGGGCCACGTTTTTTGTGCCATGCTCATCATAGTCTGCATAGCCAAGGGCGGCAAAAGCCGGCAAGACCGAACCGGCAGCCAAGCATCTTTCCGATGAATAAAAATCTGCAAACGATTTCACCGAGCAGAAAGTTTGGTCGTGGCGTATCATCGGCGCGGACAATTAGTTTATTCACGACCGGCCAAGTTACTGGTGACAGAACGGCTTGCGATATGGAAGGGGCTTTACCTATAATCCCAAGGATTTCGAGTGCGGCTGAATTTTCGCCGGCTCCATTTTTGCAAAAAGTTCCCGGTAACAGGCAATCCGGGGTGCACCGGAACAAAATCTCAGGAGCAAGAGGTAATCAGTGAGGAGAATGGGAATGAACCGACTTAAACGAGTTGCAGGGCTGGCGATCAGCGCTTCGCTCTGTATTGTTCTGGGAATAGCAAGCAACGCGAATGCCCAGGCACCGGCGGGGCAGGATGCCGCAGGCGGCAAACCGCCTTACACCATGCCGGAGTATAACGCCGAGCAGGCTTGCGGGAACGACAAGAATCCCACCTCGCAAATCAAGTGCCTCGACGCGTTCGTGCAGCAATATCCCACCTCCAATCTGTTGATTTACGTGTACCCGATGTACTACGCGGCGTACAGCCAGTTGAAGAACTGGGCGAAAGTGATTGAGTACGCCGACAAATTCGTCGCGCTGGGCGACAAAGTCGGCCCGAATGAAAGGTACGGCGCACTCTATGCCCGCGCATTCGCATTCAACAGCTTGAGCGCGGCGGATCAGGTGGCGCAGGCGAAGGCCGAGATGGCAGCGGTGACAGCAGGCCTGAAGCTGATTGCGGATTTGAAGAAGCCGGACACGCTGGACGACAAGGCGTTCGACGAACAAAAGAAGCAGGCCGCGATTTATTTGAACGGCACCGGAGCCCAGGCGGCGATGGTGTTGAAGGACTACCCGAACGCGATTTCGTTTTACAAGGCAGTCCTGGCGCTGAATCCGGACGAGGCGATTACGAATTATCGTCTGGGCCAGGCATACATGGCATCGACGCCGCCGCAAACGCTGGACGGCTTCTGGTACATCGCGAGGGCGGTGACTTCGAAGAGCGCGACGCAGCAGCAATCCACGCAACTGAAGACCTATCTGCGCAAACTTTTCGTCAACTACCAGCAAGCCGCCTGCGACAACCTGGTGGATGCCCAGTTGAACGAATTGCTGCAGCTGGCTGGAAGCGCCACCGAACGCCCGGACACCTACAAGGTTCCCAGTGCTACGGATCTGGACAACGCGCGCAAGGACATGACGATCCTAACCGTGACCACCGACTTGAAGGCTGGCGGGGATAAAGCCAAGGTTATCTGGCTGGCCGCTTGCGGACTGGAATTTCCAGACGTCCAGGTCAAATTGATTGAATTGGTGCCAGGCGCTAGTGAAGCCGACCCGATTTTGCTCAAGGTGGCGTTTGTGACCAGCGATGCGGAATTCCAGGCAGCCACCACGCCGAATATGGACGTAAAGGTGATCGGCCAGCCGGCAGCGGCGAAGCTGGAAAAGGACAATCCGGTGCGGTTCACCGGCACGCTGAGCAGTTATGATCCGGACCCGGCGTTCATGCTGCACTGGGACAAGGCCAAGGTGAATGTGGAAGACCTTCCGAAGGAAAAGGCGCCGGTAAAGAAGCCGCCGGTGAAGCGGCCAGCGGCGAAGAAGCCGGCAGCCTGATCGGTTCTAATCGTTTAAGAATGGGACGGCCCGCCGGGAATTAGACGGGCCGTTTTTGTTTTTGTGAGTGCGCGGAGTGTCGGGTGGCGGTCTGCGGTACTTACATCGAGCCGGCTTCTGACACTGAGATCCTTCGCGCCCCGAAAGGAATCGGGCACTCAGGATGACAACGTAGGCATAGCGCTGCACAGAGCATCGTGCACATCATCTCCAAACTGAACTGGACAGGAGTCATATGCGTAGGGCTAAATTTCGGCGCGAGTGGCTATGTTGAGCCGGCGGCCGAGAGCCGAACTGAAGGCGACTAGCAGCGTGTGCACATCATGCCAAGAAAAGTGCGCAGCAGTGCCCTACAAAAGATATTTTACGGGTTGGTGGAAGATAAGAGTTAGCGGCGACCGTTCTTTTGGTGGTCGAGTTTGTATTCGCCAAGTTTGCGGCTAAGGGTGTTGCGATGGATGCCCAGCATTTTGGCGGCGCGGCACTGGTTGCCCTGCGCGCGTTCGAGAGTACGCTTGATAAAACGCTTTTCGAATTCGCCGATAGCTTCTTCGAACAAGATTCCGCGCTCCACCATTTGACTGACAAGCCCTTCCAATTGATCCTTCACGATTCAGCGCTCCACGGTTGTATTTCGTTCTCTTGAGGGGCCGGCTTGCTAGTTCAACTCGCGGCCAGCCAGGAGGCGATAAGCTTCCCGGTATTTGGCACGAGTCGCCGCGACCACGTCGGGGGGCAGGTCAGGCCCGGGTGGCGTTTTGGGCCACTGGATCCGTTCCAGATAGTCGCGAACAAACTGTTTGTCGAAAGAGGGCTGCGGGCCGCCTGGTTGGTATTGCGCGGTGGGCCAGAAACGCGAGGAGTCGGGCGTGAGCGCTTCGTCGATCCAGATTAATTCGTCGTTGAGCAAGCCAAATTCGAATTTGGTGTCGGCGAGGATGACGCCGCGCGGCGCGGCATAGGCCGAGGCGCGGGCGTAGATTTCCAGACTGACGGCGCGGACTTTTTCCGCGAGCGATGCGCCGATTAATTCGGCAGCGCGTTCGAGCGAAATGTTTTCGTCGTGGCCGGTAGTGGCTTTGGTGGCGGGCGTGAAGATCGGCTCGGGAAGTTTGTCGGACTCGCGCAGGCCGGAAGGCAGAGCGATGCCGCAAACTTTTCCGTTGGCTTTGTATTCCTTCCAGCCGGAGCCGCTGAGGTAGCCGCGCACCACGCACTCGATGGGAAGGGGCTGAGTTTTGCTGACCAGCATGGAGCGGCCGGTGAGTTGATCTCGAAATGCGTCGAACGGGGCAGGGAAGTCGGTGGCGCTCAGGACGTGATTGGGGATGACGTCTTTCAGCAATTCGAACCAGAAGAGAGAAAGCTGAGTGAGAACTTTGCCCTTATCGGGGATTGGAGTGGGCATGACGACATCGAAGGCGGAGAGGCGATCGGTGGCGACGATGAGGAGTTGGTCGCCGAGATCGTAGATGTCGCGCACTTTGCCGCGCGCGGCGGGTGCGAGTCCCGGGAAATTGGTTTCTTGAATGACGCTCATCGCGGACGCGGAAGACACCGAGTGGATCTCCAAAAGAACGAGCGACGATTCTAGCGCAGGGTGGTGCGAAGTCAAATGGAGCGGCGGTGGATTTCTCTGCAAAACTTTTTTGCGCTGGGTGACGCGGCCGACACAAGACGAAGAGAGATTCCTCGCTCCGCAGACTCCGCTCGGAATGACGGGCGGTCACCAGGCGCGATTGGAAACGGGCACGGTCCCGAGCGGTCCGGGGTAAACATGTCGCGCCCCTACGGGAAAAAACAGGACGGCAAGGCGGAAAAGATGCGGTTGCGAATTATGCGGCGGTGGCGGCTGCAGCGCGGCGCTTGGGGGCGGGAGATTCTTCGCCTTCCCAGCGGACGCTGACGATTTTGGATACGCCGGGTTCCTGCATGGTGACCCCATAGAGGACGCTACCGGTCTCCATCGTTTTGCGATTGTGAGTGACGACGATGAATTGAGTTTGCGCGCTCATTTCGCCGATGAGGCGAGTGAAGCGGCCGACGTTGGCTTCGTCGAGCGGCGCGTCGACTTCGTCGAGAATACAGAACGGGCTCGGCTGATAGCGGAAGATGGCGATGAGAAGTGCTAACGCAGTCATGGCCTTTTCGCCTCCGCTGAGGAGCAAGACGTTTTGCAGGCGCTTGCCTGGAGGCGAAGCGACCACGTCGATGCCGGCGTCGCCGGAGCTGTCGGGTTCGGTCAAACGCATTTCTGCCATGCCGCCGCCGAAGATGGCGTGGAAGGCGGTGGAGAAGTTCGCGTTGATGGCGTTGAAGGCTTGTTCGAATTTTTCCCTGGAAATTAGATCGAGTTCGGCGATGGCTTGTTGAGTGTCGGCGATGGATTGCAGCAGGTCGTCGCGTTCACGGGTGAGGAACGTGAAGCGCTGTTCGCACTCATTGAACTCTTCGAGGGCCATCATGTTGACCGCGCCCATGGAATCGACGCGCTGCTTCATTTCTCGGTAGCTGGTTTCGGCGGCGGCGAGTTCTTCGCCAGACATGAAGACGGCTTCGCTGGCGATCAGATCTTCGGGCTGCGCGTTGACTTCGCTCATGCAAGTCTCGCGGAGGTGCTGGCGATCGCTTTCGTTTTTGGCGCGTTCAACTTCGGCGTGGCCGCGCTTTTCGCGGAGCTCCTGCAAAGACTGGCGGCCCATTCGGAGATGATCTTCCATCTGGGTGAGACGAGTGCGACCGGATTCCCATTCCTGCTCCAGTTCTTGTTGTCTAGCGTCGAGACGAAGTTTTTCCGCGCGTAGTGCTTCGAGGTGGCGGCCGAGTTCTTCGCTCTGAATGCTGAGCGATGCGGTTTCTTCCTTGATCGACAATTCCTGTTGGCGGAGCACGAGGTCACGGCGGTCGAGTTCGGCGCGTTCTTCCGCGAGTCTTGAAGCGATTGCTTCGGCGGCTGCGAGACGTTCTTGACGAGCGGCCATTTCAGCGCGGCCAGCGGCGAGTTCATCTTGTTCCGATTGCACCGAGCCGCGTAGTTGCACCAGCGTTTCAGCGAGGCGGGCGCGTTCGGATTCGGCTTCGGCACGGCTCATGGCGGCGGCTTCATGCTCGGCGATGGCGCGATCGGCGCGACTGCGGGCTTCGGCAACGTCGGTGCGGAGGCGCGCGAGATCGTGCTGGCAAACCGTCAACTCGAGGCCGAGGCGCGCGAGTTCGGCTTGGGTGTGCTGGTGTCTGTGGGTAGCACTGATGACATCGCGCTCGGATTCATGCTGCTTGACAGTGGTGGATTCGTGAGCGGCTTCGGTTTCGCGGAGTTCGGCGGCGGCGCGATCGATGTCGGCTTGCATGTCAGACATGCGCGCTTCGAGGGCCACGACTTCGGCGTCGAGGGCCCGGAGTTCACGCTTCATGCCGAGCGGGCCGGCTTCGTCGGCGCGGCCGCCGGTGACCATGCGGCCCTGATAAGTGGTGCCGTCGGGTGTGACGAAAGCGTATTGCGGATTTTCGCGCGCGAGTTTTTCCGCAGCGGGCACGCTGTCCGTGAGATAGGCGCCGCGCAATCTTGGCAAGAATTGTTTCGCAGCAGGGCCGAGCGGATCGCGAAATTCTACGAGTTTGTCAAGACGCGCGTAGACGCCATCTTCAGCGCGGAAGGGAATGATCGGCTCGTAATCGTTGATTTGGAGATTCTTGGTGGAGTCGACGAAGAAAGTGGCGCGGCCACCGACTTCATCGCGCAACAAGGAAACGCCGGCGCGCGCGTGATCGAAAGTTTCCACCACCACGTATTCGAGTTCATCGCGGAGATACTGTTCGATGGCTGCTTCGTGATCCTGCGGGACTTCGGCGTAATCGGCGAGCACTCCAACGGCGCGGAAATCGTTGCTGGTGCCGCGTTCGTTGGCCGCGAAAAGTTTTTGCACGGCGTCGGCAGTATAGGAGCGGTCGTTGAGGATTTGCGTGAGCGTGGCGTGGCGCGCGCGGACCGTGGCGAGCGAATCGCGCAAGGCTTCGGCGTGCTTCGAACGCTCTTCGCGTTCGCTGCGCAGAGCGGACATTTTCGAGTGGAGCTCGGTGACTTGCTGCTTCAGCGTGCTCATCTGGCCGTTTGCGGCGTCAAGCGCGTAGGCGGCTTCCTCGGCGTCACCGCGCAGATGGATGGAACTTTCGAGCAGTTCGTGCTCGGTGGCTTCGCGGCGGCGCAGCGCTTCGCCTTGATGGACCAGCGCCTCTTCGGCTTGCTTCTGGTCGCCATGCAGGCGCAGCAGGCTTTCGCCGGCATCGGAAGCGGTTTTGCGGAGAGCTTCGATGCGCGTTTCCGATTCGGAAATTTGTGCCAGGCGAGACTGGGCGCGGGATTGCAATTCTTCGACGCGTGCGGAGAGTCCGCTGGCTTCTTCGCGCAACATGGTGACGGTTTGGCGCTGCGAAGCGCTGCGCGTTTCCCATTCGGTGGCGTGCGCGCCGAGTTCGCTCAGGTCAGCGCTGATTTGCGCACGACGGCCCTCGAGCTCGCCGGAGCGCTGGTCGTTGAAAGAAATTTTGTTTTCGGCGCGGTCGACCTCAAGTGCGGTCAGGTTCAATTGATTTTGGTTCTGGCGAATTTCGGTGTCGAGTTCGTAGTTGCGCTGGCTGAGGCGGTCCTGCTCGCCTTCCTGCTGCTGAATGGCCTGCGCGTGCTGCGATTCGGCGGATGCAAATTCAGCTAGCTGCGTGGCGATGCGTTCGGCTTCGGATTCCAGCTCGCGCGCTTTGCCTGCCAGCATTTGGCGCACGATGGCGCGCATCTGTTCGCGAATTTCGGCGTAGCGGCGCGCTTTGGCGGCTTGGCGCTTCAAGGAGCCAAGCTGTTTTTCGACTTCGACCACGATGTCGTTGACGCGCGAAAGATTGACTTTGGAGGATTCGAGCTTGGCTTCGGCGAGACGCTTCTTGGTTTTGAATTTGGTGACGCCAGCGGCTTCTTCTATGATCGCGCGGCGCTCCATGGGCTTGGTGGAGAGGATTTGCCCGATGCGGCCCTGCTCGATGATGGCGTAAGAATCGGGGCCGAGGCCGACTCCCATGAACATGTCTTGCACATCGCGCAGGCGAGCCACACGGCCGTTGATGAGATATTCGCTTTGGCCACTGCGATAGAGCCTGCGGCTGACGACGACTTCGCCAGGCTTGGTGACCAGTACCGGCTTCTCGGATTTTTTCTTGCGCTTGCCTTTTAGAAATTCCGGCTTAGCGTCGTCGGCGTTTGCTGCTGCGGGATCTTCCGAAAGGGGAGCGTCGAGCGTTGCTCCCGCATCGGTTAGGGGCTGCGCGGGGACATCCGCGAGAAATTCGTTTGGTTCGGCGAGATTCGGAGCGCTCTGCGTTTCGGCGTTGGCGTCTTCTTCAGCTGCTTCCACTGTAGCTTCCATCACGAAACGTGCAGCTTCGGCCAATTCAGGATCTTCCATGGTGATGGTGACTTCGGCGAGGCCGAGCGGCGGACGCTTGACGGTGCCGTTGAAAATGCAATCGCTCATGCGGCCGGCGCGGAGGGATTTGTGGCTCTGCTCGCCCAGCACCCAGCTGATGGCGTCAACCACGTTGGACTTGCCGCAGCCGTTGGGGCCGACGATGCAAGTGGTGCCGGTGCCGCTGAAGGTCACCACGGTGCGTTCGTAGAACGACTTGAACCCGGTGATTTCCACTTTACGGAGTTTTAACAAGATGTCCCCTTTAACTCTCTTGTTCTGCGCGCGATCGATGCGTAGCGCGAAGAACCTGATTCAAGTGCGCGTTCGGCGATGTGTTGCACATACGGGCACACTACACGCGAAGAGAGACGACTCATCGTTCCCTGATGGAGGGATTCTTTTCGCGATGCTCTCGTTGCCCAGCAAAGAGAGCGGTCCGTCAACACCGCTAAGTCGTTGACAAGACACACGTTTGGCAGGTTCTCAGTCAGAGGCCCAGCCGCCTGGCGCTTGGATGGCGGTACGGGAGGAAAATGTAGCATGGAGGGCAGGCTGTGTAAAGCCCTACGCTACAGATTGTGGCGATTTTCTTACGGGCACTATGGAGCGATTTTATGGGCGGCGATGCGTAGCCGGCGATAGTCGAGTTCCCAGTGATCGGACTTCCACAAAGCGGACCTGGCAGCTTTTTCTGCGGTTTGCAGGAAGTGCTCGCGCTGGCCTTCGGGAACCCGCTGAAGAAAGGATGCGCAGAACATGGTAATCCATGTCGCGAGGCCGCGTTCGCCGTCTTCGAGCTTGGTGGGTCGTTCGAACAAAACGGCTTCGTTTACTTCGAGTCCATGGGTCTCGAGGAGCGTCGAGTACTCTGCGATGCCTGGGTAATACCAGGGATTTGTGCCGTCGGTTGGAACGCCTAGTTGCTTTAAAGCGGTTTCTAGCGCGGCGACAACTTTTTGGACATTGCCTTTGCCGCCGAATTCGGCGACGAATCTTCCGCCGGGCTTGAGCGCGCGCGCCGCGCCTTCTACCACTCGCGCGGCTTCGGGTATCCAGTGCAGCGCAGCGTTAGAAAAGACGGCGTCGAACTCTGTGGAAAATTCGAGCGAACGCGCATCGCAAACTTCAAATCGCAAGGCGGCAAATTTCTTGCGGGCTTCGTTGATCATCTCGGGCGAGCGGTCGACCCCGACGACTTCCGCGCCGCTTGCGGCGATCTCCGCGCTGAGCGTTCCCGTACCGCAGCCTAGATCCAAAACTCGCTCGCCAGGTTTCGCGGCCAGCAGGTCCACGAGACCTTTGGCCTGCCGCGATACGAACGCATGTTTGGAGTCGTATAAAGCGGCGTCCCAATGCGGCGCAGCCATGTTAGCGGCCTCCGTTGTTCAGCCTAGCTCTTCAGGTCGAGCTTTTCGCGCAGCTTCTGTGCCAGATAGTGTGAGCCATATGGCTTTTGAAGCACAGTCGCTTTCTCGCGAGTCCGGATAGGGATGAGGTTGGTCTCGGTTGCATATCCCGGGGTGAAGATCACGGGCATGCCGGGCTTTAACGAAGCCATCCTCGAGTAGGCTTCGGTGCCGTTCATTTTCGGCATGACAGCGTCCATGAAGACCAGATCGATCGCATTAGCGTTCAGTTCGAAAGCTCGAACCGCCTCCTCGCGGCCCGTCTCCTTGGTGGTGAAGGCGTCCTGTGGAAAATCATGCTGCGAGTCATATTTTGCCTTGCCAAAGCGCGCAAATTCGCTCCTCGATAATGTTCGTAGCCAATAGATAAATAGAGGATTACGAGAAGATTCTTGTGAATTTTCTAACCTGGACCTAGTCACTAGGGTTGCGCGGAAACTTAAAGTACGGGAGGCGTACTCCGTTGATGAAGAATTGATCGGCGCGAATCGCGGCGGGCGCTTCGAAACCTTTTGTACCAGCGCTGGTTACGAAGTCGTCTTGATCTACGCCGTCGCCGCTGACACCGAGTCCGCCAGCCAGTACGCCATTTTTGTAAAGACCCGCGCTGCCAGGAAAAAAGACGATGCCGCTTTTTTTATCGTTAGGCGCACCGCTTTGAAAGCCCTGGGTGCATGGATTCAAAGTGTCCATGGTGTATAGATTGAAAAAGGGACCGGGACTCGAGCCGTTAATGCCGGGAGGAAACAATGGCTGGGCGCCGAAGCTGATGGTGCGGTTGGTGACGGCAGTGCTCATTGGGACCATATTCAAGTCAGATGGGAGGCGAGTGCTGCCATTGAAATACACCATATTGCGAGCTTTGGATGCGGCCACGTCAATGCTGAAGATGGTGGAGTCCGGCATGCGGCGCAGTCCGATGATGGTGCCGTCGAGATCAGCGACGGCAATGGCCATGCTCGTTCGAGATCCAAGAGGCAAGCGAATGGCCGCGCGCGTTAGTTTTGCTTCGGCTTCGGCGTTATCGAGGATTTGCGTAACGTCCGCGGCGCTAAGGGCTCCGGGCTGTCCGTTGACGGGAGTGATCAGATCGCCGTCTGGCGGCTGTCCCGCGCTGTTTGCAGGTGCAACCGAAAACGATGCTGTGCCCGCAACCGTCCCCGCTGAGAATCCCGTTGGAATTGTCTGCTGGTTTACGAAGGGCAGCGCGATTCCGGCCATGAATACGACGCCCGGTGGTGGAGGCGTTGGCCCAAAGTTGTCGCCGGGACCGCTGCGGCTCGAGGTCGCTCCGGTGAATGCGGCATACTCCGCGACGTTAAGATTGGCGGACGATGTCACCACGCCGATTCCGCCAAGGACCACGTTGTGGTAGAAAATTGGAACGCCGCCGGGATTTGCCGTGTTGGGGTCGGAATCCATCACATCTTTCTTGCCGGTGATGATGCCGGGGCCGAAGCCGCCGCCCAATGCGAGCGATGGCGGCACTTTGCTTTCGAAAGCCGGATCATTCACCAGCGTGCAGCCGCGATTGGTATTTTCGATGCCGTACAAATCGGCGTTCGGCTGGTTCGCGATTCCCGCGGGGAAATGGATTCCGCTGATGAAGCGCACGGTGCGTGAGGAGAGCGGCGCCTGATCGTTGCTGAAGAACGCGCCGGTGCGCGCGAGCGCGACGGCCAGATCGTCTGCGTTCACGCTCATACTAAAATTTCCGATGGCCATGGCGGGAGCATTTTGCGTTTTATAAACGCCGAGCACGAAGCCAGCCCGGTCAACGACTGCGACGACCATGTCCACAGCTACGGAATTCACTGCGGCTTGCACGATCTTTTGTACATCGGCAATTTGCAGCGGCTGAACAGCGGGAGTCGGCGGGGGTGGCACGACCGCGCTTGGATTGCCGCCTCCGCAGCCAATCAGCAACAGGGCCAGAGTTCCCGCGATTCCAATCGCCAGGGCGGCGCCAAGCGCGAGCGCCTTGCGCCGTTGGCTGAGGGCGCGCTGCGATCCCACTGATTTTTTCAGGAAACGGTCTCTGGCCATAAAACGTGCTATTTAGATTCGCACACCCATTAGATGCCCACAATCGCGGCACGGGAACATGGTGCGAATCAGTGAACGACTTTTCTTTAGTAACACAGGCGTTATCGAATGTTCTCAATGTTTAGCGAAAACCATTGCTCGTTCGCCGCGCTTGTTGTTAGCTAGCTTGTGATTTCCGTGCTCTTGCTACAATCTCGGCATAACGCATGTATACGCTTCGCCCGTGCTACTCGCGCCCGTCTCGTCGTCTGTGCCGCTGGCTGACACTGTGTTTTTTTGCGTTGGCCGGAAATTTCGTCACAGGTTCGATCGTTATTGCGCAGGACGCGCAGCAGTCACGCGAGCCGGGTGCTCAGATTCGTTTGCCACGCCAGCAGGCGCAGACCAACGCGGCACTCGACGGCGTGGTGCGCTCGGCCGCCGCGCCGGGAACGCAAGTTCCGGTGGCTGGCGCGACGCTGAAGCTGGAAAATCTCACGGCGAATGTGCAGGCTGAATACACTTCGAACGGTGAAGGCATCTTTCGGATTTTTCCACTGGCACCCGGCGACTATTCCCTGAGTGTAATGGCGGACGGTTACGCGGTTTTCGTACTCGAGAAAATTACGCTGCATGCCAATGAAGTACTCACGCTGGAGATTTCACTTCTGGCGCAGCCTTCGAGCGCGATGCAATCGCGATTGCCGCGTCTTCCGGAACTTGGCGCACCGCTTCCCGCTGAAACCGTGGCTTCCTCAGGAAGCTATCGCGAGTTTCGCCATCGACTGGATTCCGATCCGACCTATGTGCTGAATCCGCTGCCGGAAAGTCTGCCGCCCGCCGCGGATGTGTTCGCGACGGTTCCCGACCGCTGGGCACTGCAGCAACCTGAATACCGGCGCTACGCGTCGCCGGGCGAATATGTCTATACCAAGCCGCGCTGGTACGATCCTTTCAATCGCAACAAATTGAAAGGCGACGAGCCGATCTGGCCGGAAGTTTTGGGTCAGCAGGTTTTCTTTAATCTGACAGCGACTGCGGACACTTCGTTCGATGCGCGGCGCGTGCCTTCGCCGAGCAATGTCAGCGCGGCCAATCCCGGCAGCTCGACGTTCTTCGGCCGCGGCGAACAGGAATTTGTCGATCAAACATTTCGTTTCAGCTTTGATCTTTTTCATGGCGACACTTCATTCAAGCCGGTGGACTGGCGCATTCGAATCACGCCCGAGATCAGCCTCAACGATTTGAATGTTCGCGAACTCGGGATTGTGGGGCCGGACGTGCGCAGCGGCAGCAACCGGTTGGATTCGCACATCGGTTTGCAGGAAGCGTTCGCCGAAGTGAAACTGCACGACCTCGGCCCCAATTACGATTTCGTGAGCCTGCGGGCCGGCATTCAACAATTCAATGCAGATTTCCGTGGGTTTCTGTTTGTCGATGAGCAGCCCGCGGTGCGAATCTTCGGCGACTTGCACTCGGACAAAATCGAGTACAACGCTGCCTATTTTCAGTTTTTGGAGAAGAACACCAACAGCGGACTGAATTCGTTCGAACGCCGCCACCAGCAGGTGGTTCTCGGAAACGTGTACTTGCAGGATTTTTTCTTTCCGGGGTACACCGCGGAATTCGTCGGCGCTTGGAACAAGGACGACGCCACGATTCATTACGACGACAACGGATTTCTGGTGCGCCCAGCTCCGGTTGGCAACGTCATCAATCAAAATCCCGGCGCTGGCCCAATCCCGCACGGAATTCGCGTCGGATATTTCGGCTGGCTGGGCAGCGGCCACATTCGCCGAATCAATCTCACGCACGCGTTTTATCAGGCGATTGGCGAAGACACGTTTAATCCCATTGCCGGCCGCCGCGTCACCGTGAACGCACAACTGGCCGCCGCGGAATTTTCCTACGACCGCGACTGGATTCGCTATCGCGTATCCACTTTCTACACCAGCGGCGATGCCAACCCTCGCGACGGCCGGGCGCGCGGCTTCGATTCCATCCTCGATCTCGATTCGTTTGCCGGCGGGCTGTTCAGCTTTTGGAATCGAGAAGGATTTCGGCTGACTGGTTCGGGAGTGCTGCTAACGACTCCGGGCAGCTTGATTCCCTCAATGCGCGCCAGCAAGGACGAAGGCCAGGCCAATTTCGTGAACCCCGGAATTTTTCTGGTCAACGCGGGTGCGGATTTTGACATCACGCCCAAGCTCAAGGGATTTGCCAACGTCAATTACTTACGATTCGAACGGACAGAGTCGCTGGAGAATATTTTGTTTCAAGCGGCAATTCGCCACGACATTGGAGTCGATTATGGTGCCGGTGTCACCTATCGTCCGCCGCTCTCGGAAAATATCGTGCTGACCGGCGGAGCTGCGATGTTGACGCCCGGTGCCGGCTTCCGCGACATTTACGGCGGCAAAACTTTGTTTTCACTGTTCAGCTCGGTGAAATTCACTTTCTAGATGACCGCAAATCTCAAAAAGTCGGGCGTCATTCTGCGGGAAGCACCCACCGCTTTACTCGCCTTGATCACTATCGCATTTCTGGTCGAAGGGCTGCGCGGAAATTCTGCTCCGCGACAGGACACGGGACGAGAATTGCGCGGCCAATCGAGTGAAGCCGCGCAAAGAAAATCCGCCGGCTGCATCACCTGCCATTGGCCGATGGACGAAGCGACCATGCACGCCACCAAAACAGTTCAACTGGGATGTACCGATTGCCATGGCGGCGATCCATCCGCCGGCGTCGCGGCTGGTGCGCCGACAAATTCTCCGGGATATCTTGCCGCGAAACAAAGAGCGCATGTGCAACCGCGCGATCCGATTTTTCGAACCCGCGGCGCGTCACCGCAAGATATCTTCACGAAATGGCTGGTCGAGTCTGCCAATTACGTGAAGTTCGTCAACCCCGGCGACTTGCGCGTTGCCGCAGAAACCTGCGGCGCGGCGGGTTGCCACGCCAGCGAAACTCGCGCCGTCTCCAGCAGCATGATGAACCACACCGGATTTCTGTGGGGCGCGGCGCTCTACAACAACGGCGCAATTCCGGCGAAGAACACGCGCTTCGGGGAAAACTACGATCGTGACGGCAAACCGCAGTTGCTGAAAACGTTTCCGCCGCCGACTCCGGACGAAACTCGCACCAAGGGCGTGATGCCAGAACTCACTCCACTCTATCGCTGGGAAGTTTCTCAGCCGGGTAACGTGCTGCGGGTGTTCGAACGCGGCGGCGAGAAGAAGGCCGAGCTTGGAAATCCCTCGCGCAATGAAGACCCCGGCAAACCCGACGACAAATTGAGCGATCGCGGGTTTGGCACCGAACTCCGTACTGATCCGGTTTTCCTTGGTCTCCAGAAGACTCGCTTGGTCGATCCAGTGATGTCGATGCCCGGTACCAACGACCATCCGGGCGACTATCGCTCGAGCGGCTGCTCCGCGTGCCACGTGATTTACGCCAACGATCGCGATCCTTTACATTCCGGCGCGTACTCCACGTTCGGCCACTCCGGCACCAGCGCAACGATTGATCCAACGATCGACAAAACGCAATCGGGCCATCCCATCAAGCACGTCTTCACGCGTTCGATTCCGTCGAGCCAGTGCATGGTGTGCCATATGCACCCCGGCACAAACATGCTCACGACGTACTTCGGACTGACCTGGTGGGACAACGAAATTGACGGCGAGAAAATGTATCCGGCCAAGCAGAAAAATCCCAGCGAAGAAGATCGTTACCGGGCGGCACTGAAAAATCCGGAAGCCGCCGCGGCGCGCGGGTTGTGGGCTGACGGAAAATTTCTCGAGCAAACCGGCAGCCCGGAATTCAACAAGCAGCTGAAAACGACGCAGTTCGCCGATTTTCATGGCCACGGCTGGGTTTATCGCGGCGTGTACGCGCACGACCGCAAGGGCAACTGGCTCGATTCGAATGGCAAGCAAATCGCATTTGACGATCCCGAACGTTTCGGCAAAGCTGTGCACCTCGCCGACATTCATCTTGAAAAGGGAATGCAGTGCGCTGATTGCCACTTCGGCCAGGACAATCACGGCAACGGAAAAATTTACGGCGAGCCTCGCGCCGCAATTGAAATCGATTGTATCGACTGCCATGGCTCCATCGGCGCTCGCGCAAACTTAGTCACCTCTGGCCCGGCCGCGCCAGCCGGCGGTCGTAATCTGGAGACTTTGCGCACGCCCTGGGGACTGCGGCGTTTCGAATGGCGCGGCAACGCGTTGATTCAGCGCTCGATGAGCGATCAAAATAAAGAATGGGAAGTGGTGCAGACCCGCGACACCGTCACGCCCGGCAACGTGCACTTCAGCGCAAAATCTTATCGCGCAAAATTAATGGGCAAGAACGGCGAAGTCCTCACCGCATTTCCGAATGACGAAACTGCGCTCGCCCACGCGAATCGCTCCATGACTTGCTATTCCTGCCACACTGCGTGGACGCCGACCTGTTTCGGCTGTCATTTGCAAATGACGGCCGACGTTAAACGCGACATGTTGCACAACGAAGGTCTGACCACGCGCAATTATACCAGCTACAACTTTCAAGTTCTGCGCGACGACATTTACATGCTCGGCGTGGATGGCACCGTCACCGGCCACCGCATCGCGCCGGCGCGCTCGTCCTGCGCGGTGTTGGTGAGTTCGCAAAATGCGAATCGTGAATGGCTGTACTACCAGCAGCAAACAATTTCCACGCCGGGTCTTTCCGGCCAGGCGTTCAGCACCTTCGTTCCGCACACGGTGCGTGCGAAAGAAACCAAGCAGTGCAGCGATTGCCATGTGTCCGCCGCCAACGACAACAATGCCTGGATGGCGCAGTTGCTGCTGCAAGGCACCAACTTCATGAACTTCATGGGCCGTTATATTTATGTCGCCACCGGAAATCATGGACTGGAAGCAGTGGCCGTCGCCGAGCATGACGAGCCCAATGCCATTTACGGCAGCGATCTGCAGCGAGTCGCGTATCCCGATAATTACAAAAAATTTGTGTCGCACGGGCGCGAATTGAAAACGGCGTACGAACATCCCGGAAATGTCTTGGACGTTCAGGCGCGTGGCGAATACGCCTACGCCGCGCAGGGCAAAGGCGGCTTTCGCGTTTTTGATATCGCCAATATCGACAACAAAGGTTTTTCCGAGCGAATGACAACGGCTCCGGTTTCACCGCTCGGACAAAAATTCTTCGTACCAACAAAAGACGCCGTCGCGATCGCTTCGCCCACCACGCTGGGTGTGGATCCGTTGCGTGCGCAACTTCCCGAAAACGAGGAGCAACCGATTCCGCTGCTCTACGGATTCCTTTACGTCGCCGACCGGGAAGAAGGACTCGTGGTCATCGGCAATCCCGATCTGACAGCGAAGAGCCCCGGCGTCGGCACGCTGCTCGATGGAAATCCCGCTAACAATTTTCTGCAGCGTGCTCTGACTTTCAATCCAGACGGCATCCTTACCGGCGCGCGGCGCATCTCCATCGCAGGAAATTGTGCCTACATCCTCACCAACAAAAATCTGGTCGTCGTTGATCTTCAGAATCCTCTCTCGCCAAAAGTCACTGCGACCATCGGCGCACCAGCTCTCGACGATCCTCGCGGCATCGCGGTGCAATTCCGCTACGCATTCGTCGTCGATCGTTACGGCATGAAAGTGCTCGATGTAACCGATCTCGCGCATCCGAAACCAATCGAAGCCGCAAAAGTTACGCTTCCGGATTCGCGCAATATATATGTCGCTCGCACCTACGCCTACGTCGCCGCGGGCGGCAGCGGACTGGGCATCGTCGACATAGAAAATCCGGAAGCTCCGCGGCTCGATCAGCTTTTCAATGCCAACCAGCAAATGCACGAAGTGAACGACGTGAAAATCGGAATGGTGGCGGGCAGTGCATTCGCATTCGTCGCAGATGGCTACAATGGCTTGCGCATTCTGCAAATCGTTTCGCCGTGGGACGATCCTTCACACTTTTCCGGATTCAGTCCTCGTCCGTCGCCAAAATTAATTGCCACCGCAAAAACCAAAGGCCCGGCGCTGGCAATTTCCAAGGGAATTGATCGCGACCGGGCCGTGGATGAATCTGGAAATCAGATCGCAGTCTTCGGCAGACGCGGCGCTCGCCCTCTAAATAAAGCGGAAACGCAGGCTCTGTATCTGCGAAACGGCCAGCTTTATACGGTCGAAGACGAAACGGTCGCAAAGCCCTCCACAAGCAACGCGGACTCCGCAGGCCGCAGTCCCTGGCAGGTGTGGCTGACGAAAACTGAAAGTTGGTTCGGGATCCAACCGACGCCCAAAAAATAATTCGCTTGGTATTCGCTTCGTACCTTCGTACAGGTGTCGCTCCTGCTCGCTCAGCCGTCATCGTTACAGTACTTAAATTCTTTCGTTTAAACCCTTTACCGATGAGCCGCATCTAATCATCATTCAACAAAGTGTTCACGTTTTTGTGCATAGCACCCATCAAAATAATTCGTGACCCTCCACGCAGCGAACACAAGTACGCTATTAGCAGTGGGGGCGAAGAGGCCGCAACGAGCGGCATTGGGTCC
Organism: uncultured Acidobacteriota bacterium; assembly: GCA_963814635.1. Taxonomy (GTDB): domain Bacteria; phylum Acidobacteriota; class Terriglobia; order Acidiferrales; family UBA7541; genus Acidiferrum. Next base: position 601,763 of record CAWFDP010000001.1, read on the forward strand.
GCGCGGGCGGTCCGCAAGAAAGCAAGAAAGGGGTAGTAAATAATGGTGCAACAGTATCTTCTGGCTAGCGATTTTGACCAGACACTCAGTTTCAACGATTCCGGAGTCGTGCTCGCCGAACTGATTGGTGTGCACGGCTTCCACGACAAGGTCCGGGGCTTGGCGCAAATCAACCTGGTGCAGCAGGGCGCGGAACTTTCCTACTTGATTCTGCACGATCCGGAGTTCCGCCGCGTCCGGCGCGAACATCTGGTGGAAGCAGGCAAGCTCATCCGGTTGAAGCACGACGTAAAGCTGTTTGCAAAAACACTCGAAACACTGGCGGAGGGCTACAAATTTGATTTCCACGTGATTTCGGCCGCGCCACAGGAAATTATTCAGTCCGCGCTCGAAGGCATCGTGGCGCCGGAAAATATTCACGGCACCAAGTTTTACTACGAGCCGGGCAACGGTGAGGTAAAAGCTATCGTTCGCGCTTCGGCCGGCTGGGGCAAAGTGACCGTACTCGAAGAGATTCGCGCACAGCTCGGCATCAGCCATGACCACATTGTTTACATGGGAGACGGCAGCTCCGACTTGCCGGTGATGATGCATGTCAACCAGTATGATGGCCTGACGATTGCCGTCAGCGAAGCGGAGTTCATCACCCGCATCGCGCGCCGCACCGTGCTCAGCGACAATGCCATGAGCGTTCTGGTCCCCGTACTCGAAGAACTCTTGCGCTGGGATTCATCGAAGATCCGCCGCTACTTTGCGACCCAAGGCCTGATGCTGCGCGAGTGGGGCAAAATGCGGACGGATTTGCTCACCATTGAGGATTCCGCGGAAATTCCCGCGGAGGATCCAGCGCCGGTTCAGGCGCCAGTCGTCACGCACTAACAAGACAGCTCAAGCGCAACGGTCACGGCACATTTTTGCGAAATCGAAAGTGTCCGTGCCCGCTGTGTTTCTGCCGGCCGGTAGCGGTAGAATGTTCTGCGCGACAACAACTTGAGTTCCTAATTGCTGCCTTGGGAGGTTTGAATGGCAAAGAAAAAGATTCTGATGTTGGCCGGGGATTATGTTGAAGATTACGAAATCTTCGTACCGTTTCACGCGCTGCAGATGGTCGGGCATACCATGCACATCGTCTGCCCCGGAAAGAAATCCGGCGAATGGATTCCCACTTCCATTCACGATTTTGAAGGCGACCAGACCTACACCGAAAAGCGCGGCCACAATTTTGTGCTGAACGCCACTTTCGATGAGGTCAAAGCCGAGGACTACGATGCTCTGATGATTCCCGGCGGGCGCGCCCCCGAATATATCCGGATGAACCCGCGAGTCATCCAAATTGTTCGTTACTTCATGAAGGAAAATAAGCCGGTCGCGGCGATCTGTCACGCGGCTCAGGTTCTGGCCGCTGCGGGTGTCCTGAATGGCAGGAGGTTGAGCTGTTATCCCGCCACCAGCCCCGATGTGACTCTTTCCGGCGGAACCTACGTGGATGTGCCGATGGATGAATCGGTGGTGGACGGAAACCTGGTCTCCGGCCCTGCGTGGCCGGCACTACATTCTTTCATGTCCAAGTTTCTGACGGTGCTGGGCACTAAAATCGAACTCTAGAGAATTTCACGGCTGGCGGTGCACTACGAAATCCTCATGTGGATCTCGGTGCCGCCTTTTTCGTAGCGCACTTCGTCCATCAGCTGATTGATCAAGAAAATCCCACGCCCGTGAGTCGAGAAGAGATTTTGTCCCACGATCGGACTGGGAATCGACGCCGGATCAAATCCTTCTCCGGGATCGCGAACCACCAACAGTAGCCCCCGCGATTCGTCGCAAGCTACACAGCACTCTACTTCCTTGCTCGGATCGTTCTTGGCGCCGTGTACCACTGCGTTGGCCAGCGCTTCCAGCAGCGCGATCTCGACTTCGCGCTCTTTTCCCACGGCGCATCCCATCGATTGGACGATTTTCATGATGTCCTCGACGAAAGGCGGAATCGATTCCACCCGGGCTTCCATCTTCTTTTGCAGTTTCAGGATCAGCTTTTTGCTCTCGAACTCGCACTTCGGAAGCGTTTCTGCCATAACCGCCCCATCTTAGCCTTTCGCCAGCGCCTTGAGTTGCTTCGCAAGATGTTCGATCTCGCCAGTCTGCTTGTATATCTTAACGGAAAAAATATCGGTCGACGGCAGTTGTTCCACTTCACGTACCAGCTCGCTTACACGCGCGGAAAGGGCAGTCAACGAGTCGCGGAACTCTTTCTCATGTTGGCGCAGAATCGCACGCTGAGAAATCTTGCTCTTTGAATTGTCCGGTTCTCCCTGATTAGGCTCCGCGGGCGGTGGTGGAGTCGGCATGCCGTGCTTCGGCACTTGCGGGACCGCCAGCGCTCCCCATAACGCAGCTGAAACCGCGGCACTTGCAGTCCGCACAAACTGGCGACGTAGCGTTTTCATCGCGTCACTCCTGGCACGGAGACGGATCGCTATAGTCTTTCCCGGCGGCGCTGCAGTGTCAATCTTTCGTCGCGGGTTCACGTTTCTGTGCACCGACCGCCTGCCACGCAAACACCTGTTCCCGCAACGTGTTCAAGCTGTTGGCGACGCGGTCCGCCTCCGTTTTCACAAAATCGTAAGGCCCTGACTGCAATCCAGGTACCCGCGCCAGACGTGAATACGCCTCCCGCAAGTCGGAGAAATCGCGCTCGGCGATTCGCTGGCCTCGCAGCTTTGCCGAAAGCATTTCGAGCGTTTCATCGACATCCTTGGCAAATTGTTCAAATTGCTCAGGTGCTTTCTCACCATGCTCCTTTGCAGGGATTCCTGCTTCCAAGGCGATCATAGAGTGCGCGAGCCGGTGCGAAGACGCAATCATGGCATTTGCAAGCGCCAGTCGCTCCGCCGTAACTCCCGGCTCCGCTCCCAGCCGGTCCATCGAAGTCTCCAGGTTGGTGCGCGCGATTCGCGCCGCCTGCCTCGTCCGCTCACGTTCTCTGGCCGACGCCGAATCCGGATCGAGCAGCATGCCGCTAATCGAACGAAACGAATTGCGATAGGCATCGAGAAGCGCCGCCGAGAGGTCCGGCAGCCGATTTCGCTCCCACGTCGGCCACACCAGGTAAGCCACCAACGCGAACGCTCCGCCAACAATCGTGTTGATGCCACGCGCGGCGATCACGTCCTTCGGGGCGATTCCGGTGATCGATATCAGCAGCACAATCAGCGCGCTGATCACCACGCCAAAAATTCCGTAATTCGCCGGCCCAATCCACCGGGTTAGAAACGTGAACATTGCGATCAGCAGGATCTCCGTCGCGGTGTGAATCGGTAGAAAATGAAATAACGCCGTGGCCAGCAGCAGCCCAAGTAGCGTCCCAAAAATCCGCAGCACGCCCCGGCTGAAGGTCACCGCGAATTCCGGCTTCAGCACCAGCATAATCGTCATCGGAATCCAATAGGCACGGTAGGGATGCAGCATCCGTCCCACCGCATCGCCAAGCGCAACACAAATCGTCAGCCGGATTGCATGCCGGAAAGCCACCGACCCCAGGTTTAAATTGGCAAAAAGCGTCGCAATCCGGCTCGTGAATCGCATCCATAGCGGTTGCTGCGATTCGCGCTTGTCGAATTCCGCCTCGCCGGTCGGTGTAGTGTTGCGCGCCAGATCGGTCACCGCGCGCAGCTGGCCTCCCAGCGCGTCGGCCTGGAACTTCACATCGCGCGCCACCGCATTCGAAAAGCTCTGCGCGCCCTCGCTTTGCGCGCGGCCCAGCTGTTCCGCCAACGCAATGCCCAGAACCAAACGATCCGCCTCCAGATTAATTTCTTTTCCGGACTCCAGGCTGCTGCCAATCGCGTTCAATAGATACGCGGCGTTCGCGCGATATTGATCGAGCGTGGCAATCGCTGGATCAAACGCATTGGCTCGCGTCAAACGAAAACGCAGCCGCGCCAGCGTGGTCAAGCTGAGCCGTACGCGCTCGGCTTGCGACAACAGTGACCGGTAACGCAGCGCCGCGGTCGACATGTCGGTAGCCAGGTTGGAAAGCGCATCATGGGCCTGCGCGATTTCCCGCGTGCCAAGCGGCGCGACGGTCGCTTCGCTCGGACGCGTGGCGATTTTCGCCAGTTCGAAATACAGTGCCGCCAGCGATCGCCGCTCCGGCTCATACCGCCGCACGGGCCACAGCGCGACTGATAGCGCGATCTGCAGCAATCCGCCGGAGAGTGCCAGTCCGGCTGCCTGCAGCGCCTGCACCGCTGTCAACGCCTGCGCCGAATACACGACCAGCACCACCGTGCTGATCACTCCCACATCCGCGGCCGTAGTTCCCAGCGCCACCAGCATTCCCGCGATAAACGCCCACACCGTTGCCACGATCACCGCAACCACGTTGCTGTGCGCCGTCAATCCTCCCAGCAGCACCGCCGCCGAGCACCACGCCGTCGAAGCCAGCATTCTCTTCGCCCGCCGCTCGTAGGGATCGCTGCCGTCCGAATACGAGACGTTGAGCGCGCCGCTGGCCATTGCCAGCCCGCCGCGCGGCATTCCCAGAGCGTAGCCCACAATCAGCGGCGCCACTACTCCTGCCGTATTTCGCAGCGCCTGCCAAACATTGATCTTCGAGCGGTCCACGTGCGTGATGATTCGCCATAATCCAATCAGCGGATTTACATGTTGATTTTCCGGCGGCGCGATTTTCTCAGGCGCCGGCGATGTTGTGGGAGTGGAAGCCATCGGAAATTAAGTTCGCGTTTGCCGCTGCCTCGCAGCTTGTGCCAACAAATACGAACAACGAATTTAACGCAAGTGTTCCAGTAAGTCGAAAATCGTTCGAACGCCGCCGCCGTTTCGTTTTTGCTGTAACGCTCTACTTCCTAGATTCATCCTAGAATATGAACGCAAAGCGAGGAGGCAATATGGAACTTAGAAAATTGGGCCAGCGTGGCCCAGGAGTTTCCGCCATCGGCCTCGGCTGCATGGGCATGAGCGAATTTTACGGCGGCCGCGACGACGCCGAATCCATTGCCACCATTCATCGCTCGCTCCAACTCGGTATCACTTTTCTCGATACCGCCGACGTCTACGGCTACGGCGACAACGAAGTGTTGGTCGGCAAAGCGTTGCGCGGCAAACGCGATCAGGCGTTTCTGGCGACAAAATTCGGCATTGTGCGGGACCGCAATAATCCCGCCGCCCGCGGCGTCAATGGCAAACCCGAATATGTAAAGGCATGCTGCGATGCGAGCCTGCAGCGTCTCGGAGTCGATACCATCGATCTTTATTACCAGCACCGCGTCGATCCGCAAACGCCCATCGAAGAAACCGTTGGCGCGATGGCCGATCTCGTCAAGCAAGGCAAGATTGGTCACATCGGACTCAGCGAGGCCGGCCCCGACACCGTTCGCCGCGCCGCAAAAGTTCATCCCATCGCCGCGCTGCAAACCGAATACTCTCTTTGGAGCCGCGATCCCGAAGACGGCCTGCTCGCCGTCACTCGCGAACTCGGCATCGCTTTCGTCGCCTATAGTCCGCTCGGCCGCGGATTTCTCACCGGACAGATCCGAAAATTCGAAGACTTCGCGCCGGACGACTACCGCCGAACTGCCCCGCGCTTTCAAGGAGAAAATTTTCAAAAGAATCTGGATCTTGTGCAGCGCGCGGAAGATCTAGCCAAGGAAAAACGCTGCACCACCAGCCAACTTGCGCTCGCCTGGCTGCTCGCGCAAGGCAACGACATTCTGCCCATCCCCGGAACCAAGCGCCGCAAATATCTCGAGGAAAACGCCGGCGCGCTGGAAATAAAATTAAGCGCCGCCGATCTTCGCCGCATCGAGGAAGTCGCTCCGCGCGGCGCGGTCGCAGGCGAACGCTACAGCGAACTCATGATGAAGCTGGTCAACGGCTGAATTGTTTTTAGGTAGCAGCGGCTTTAAGCCGCTATTCTTTCTTCTGTAGAGGCCGCCTTCTGAGGCGGGCTCCGTTCCAGTCCTCAATTCCCGCGCGAAACCAGCCCCGGCATCGTAAACGTCGGCTTCACTTCTTTCCGTTTGGCCCAATCGTGATACGTGTGACATTCAAAGCACCGCGACTCGGCATAACCCGTCCCCGGCGCATGGCACGTCTGGCAAACCGCAATCCCTGGAATCAAAATGTCCGACGTCTCCGTACTCTTCAACGCATTCGGATGGCAACTGGTACACGAAAATCCCGTATGGGCGTCGTGATCGAATCGCGAATGTGGAAGCCACTGCAGCTTCGTGCGTGCCGCTGCGATCAATGGCGGCGGCCCATCGGTGCGAGTCGCGCCCCCGCCCGTCGTGGTCGTCGAGCGGTCCTGGCCGCCCGCCGCATCCCATCGCGCGATCTTCACATCCTGCAACGGAGTCATCGAAATTGCGTGGCACTGCAAACAAGTTTTGTGCCACAACAATTCTTCCGAAACCGCAACTTGCTCGTTCACCCACTGCCCCGCGGAAATGATGCGGATCGCCGGCCCCGCCGCTCGCCCGGTCAAATTCCGTCGCGGGTCCTGCACCTCGCGCAACTCGTTAGGATGTTTCACAATGTAGTCAGCGAATTTCTTAACCAAAAATGCGCGCACCACATCCGGCCTGTCATGCGGCACACCTTCGTCAAATCGTTTGTCGAACGTCAGCAAGTGACAGCCGGCGCAAGCATTCGCGAATTTCGTTGGCGCCATAAGCTGCCGGTCGCTCCACGGCCTTTTCGTCGGCAGGCCGCGCGAACCGCCCGGTTCAAACTCCTCCGATGCCGTATAGGAAACCGTCGCCGCCGCATAGTTCTCGTCGCCATACTCCCAGTGCGATTCGGAAGTTTGCGACGGCCGGTGGCAGTCGCCACACACCATTTGCACCATTGGCCCGGTCGGCCCGCGCCGAATCAGCTTCATATGCAGCGCGTGATTCAGCTTGATCGTTCCCGGATCGCGTGCCGCCACGCCCGCCGCGCTACGCAACACCCCAAACTCCGGGTGCCCATCCTCAAAACTTCGAATGTGTTTTGCAAATTCCGTGTTGACGTTCCTCGCCGAGAGATCGCCATGACACTCCGCGCATGATTGGTTCCGCGTAACCACCAAATTCATCCGCCCGCGATGCTCCCCATGACATTCCGCGCAAACAAGCTTCTCGCTCTTCGCCGTTTCGTGATGCACCGGCCCATCATGACAAGCCAGGCACGCCGAATCCGCCGCCGTAGCCGAAAATCCACCCGCCTGCTGCACATGGCAAGCCGCGCATTGCTTTTCCAGCACCGCGTGCGCCGCGTTCAACCGCCCGCTGGAGTAGACCCGAGAGTCATGTCCAAAAAAATGCCACCCGATCCACACCAACGCCACGACCGGCGCAACAATCGCCAGCCACAATTTCGCGCGTTTGAACGGAGTCGCCCTCTTGAAATAATTCAGGTCAATCCGCTGCGCGACCGCTTTGGTTGTCCGTGTCCTCGCCATTTTTGCAGTGCCGCGGCTTGCCGCCCGTTTGCCTTCCTAAACCCACCGGCCTTCCCTACACAAGCCTTCGATCTGTGTGCCCCGCTCCTGCTCTCAAGATTCTTTCAGGTCTCTGTGCCTCCATGACTCGGTGGCAAATTTCCTCCTTTCTTTTCTTGACTCTCAACTGTTGACGGTCAACTTCCCTCACCACCGCAACGCCATCACCGCATGCACCACGCCCAGCAAAATCAGTGCCAGCGAAAGCGGAATGTGTAACAACAACCATCCGTGCAGCCAGCGGTGCAACCGCTCCTGCTTCAACAATTGCCGCGCCTCATCGCAAATATCTTCCAGGTCGCTCACGGTCACGTGCGCTGCCTCAGGCAGCAGCGTTCGCAACGCCGTAAACGCGCTCGCTGCCCGTGCCGCGTCCGATAATCGCAACCCCCGTTCTCTCGGCCGCTCTAGAAACGGCTGCACCTCCAACACATAAAACGATCGCAGCGGTCCGCTCTCGCTTTCGCTTAGCAACAAGATTTCCGCCGCCGGAGCAACGGCGGCGCTGGCTCCGGCGCTCACAGCGGCCGAGGTGCGCAGCGGGGCCGCGCTAGCCGCAATCGGTCGCAGCGCCGTGAACCCTCCCGCCCGTTGCATTTCGTCCAAACCGTCCGGCGTCGCGGAACCTCCGTTTTTCGACAGAAACTTTCCGCACAGTGCCTCCACGCTGCGGTCCGCCTCCGCTGCCAGCAATTTCCGCACGTGCCCGATTTCGTCGTAAATCGTCTCCAGCGGAATATCCGCCGTCATTTTCCTGGGAATCGAATTCTGCAGCACCGCGCCGTAAACTCCGCTCGCCACCGTAATGATCAGCAGCCACATCAGCACCCGCGTCAGCGTCCCGCCAAAATGAAATCCGCCATGAAACAAAATCAGCGGCAGCGAAAGCAATCCCAGCCAAAGATGCCCTCGCATCCAAGCTTTCGCGCGGCCGATCCGCCACGTCGGTACGCGTTTGCGCGCCCCCAACGCCGCCGCATAGAGCATGAATCCAAATCCCACCATGCCGAACAAAAGTCCGATGGCGCTGCCGCCGCGCGGTCCCTGCGGTTCACTCCACGCATAAAACACGTAAAGCACGAGCGCCGCCGCAAATATTCCCAGCGACGCCATCGCCCATCCGCGTTGTGTTCGATCAATCAGCATTCGTCCGCAATCGCGATGAAACTCTTCTCTGTGACCTCGGTGTCCTCTTTGTTAAAAACCGCCGCTCCCCTACGGCGAACCGTACCCATCAGGGCTACACCCGCCCCGCCGCAATAATCTCGGCAAAAAATTTCCGCGGATCCACCCGGTGCGCCGCATCATGCGGACACGCATACACGCAACTCGGCTCTTTCAAATGCGTGCACAAATCGCACGACGTGGCCTTCTGCTTGATCGCCGCCTTCTGCCGTCCCGCATGCTCCGGATCTTCCGCCATCACTTCAAATGGGTGCAGGTTTATATTCCCGTATGGGCAATTCCGCGCGCACAACCCGCACCCGATGCACCAATCCTCGATAATCACTTCCAGTGAATTGCGCCGCCGAATCGAGCCTACCGGACAGCCCACCATGCACAAAGGATCGCGGCATTGCCGGCAACTGGTCGCCACCAAGTAGTGATCGAAGCGCAACCCGTCGCGCACCAATCGCGTTACACCATCGTGCGCATCCGCGCAGGCGTTCACGCAAGCATCGCATCGCGTGCAATTCTGCAAATCCAGCACTAGCAAGCTCTGCGCCTCCATCAATCCTTGCGACAGAAATTGATCGATCGGCACACTGTGTACCATCTGCATGCGCTGCGCGTTCGCCGAGCGGCGCTCTTCCGCAACCGCTTCCAGCCCTCGCCGCACGCTCGGAAACCGTTCCACCATCTGCCGGAAATCCTCGCCGGAAACCCGCACCACTTCCACGTGATCCAGCGCGGTGCACGTCGCCGTTCGAACTCCGCCGCCTAGCAATCCGATTTCGCCGAAATAGTCTCCGCGGGACAAATACGCCAGCACCAGTTCGCCGCCCGGATAATTTTCCGAAATCTTCACAAAGCCGATGCGCACCAGATAAAAACTGTCTGCCGCATCGCCCTGCTGCGCGATCACCTGCCCCGGCGCAAACCGCACCAATTCCACGCTTTCCTTCAAATGTTCGATGAAATCAGGCGATAAATCCGCAAACATTGGCACGCCGCGCAAATGATTTTCCAGCGCGCGTTTCCGGTAGTTCTGGTCGACCTGCGCGCGGAAGGTCTTGTTCTTCAGCATGATGTCCAGAACGTTCCGCAACATTTCGTAAGCCACAACGTCCGATTTCGCGCGCACCGTCGCCGACCGCGGATAGAAGTTCATGCAAGTCATTTCACCGAATAAATCCCCCGGCCCAAGCTCCGCCACCGGATTTTCGTAGCTCAAATCGACCGAAGCATCAATCGGAATCGTCCGGTCACGCGCTTCCTCGTCGCGTTTGTCCGATTCGCGTGGTGCCAGCGTGCTGGTCAGACGCTTGAAAAATCCCTGCGCTCCGCCTTGCGTCTTCACGTGCGCCATCGGCGAGGAAATCGAAACCCGCGCCGTCCCCTCAAGAATAAAAAAAGCAGTCGAGCCGAAATCGCCCTCCTTGCAGATCAATTCGCCTTTGCGAAACCTGTGTTTAACTATCGCCCCGCGATTCAATTCTAAAAAAGTTCCGGAAACGCCTTGAAATACCGGAATCCGAAGCAGTTCCTCCGCTTCGAATCCTTCCGCGCCCGGTCCCGTCGAAATCGCCGTTCCGGCCACACTTTTATTCGTCAGTGCGCCGGTAGGACACGAGACCATGCACTCGCCGCAGGAGATGCAAGTCGAGTCGCCCATCGGCGAATTCAAATCGAACGCAATATCCGCCGCGTAGCCTTTTCCCATGCGGCCCAGTACGAAATTGTTGCGCACTTCGTCGCACCCGCGGATGCAGCGGTCGCACAAAATGCAAGCATCGTGATCTACCGCAATGGAAAGGGAAGAATCATCCTGCCCGCGCGACACCGTCCGTCGTGCGTATCGCGGCTCGCTGACGCCCGCAGCCGCGGCCAGCGTCTCCAGTTCGCAATCGCCGGAATTCTTCTGCCGCGCGCAAGGCGAAGGATGATCCGACATCATCAGCTCAAGCAGTGTCTTGCGCGCCGCGAGCACCTTCTCGGAATTGGTCACAACTTTCAGTCCGGATTCCACTGGCCGTACGCACGCCGCCGGCAGCACCCTTGCTCCGGTATCCACCACGCATAGCCGGCACACTCCCACCGGGGTTTCATTCTGCAAATGGCACAGTGTCGGAATCGCAATCCCCTGCATCCGCGCCGCATCAAACACGGTCGTGCCCTCCGGCACCCGCACCACCGCCCCATCAATCGTCAGCTCAATCATTCCCGGATTTGTGTTGGTGTCGGCCATTCAATGCTCTGTTTTGTCGCGAATGCCTCTCCGTGAACTCTGTGCCCTGTGTGTTAAGAAAAACCGTCAAACCCATCGCGCGCGCTGCCATCAAAGAAAAACGATCTCCGCCTGCCGACCGCCGTTTCGGCTTCGACTCTTACGACAGACAGCGAACGGCAAACGACAAACGCCTTTCATTTACCACTTAAAACCGCCTTTACGGCCGTATCCCCACCCGATTCGCCTCCCCCGCCCGCGCCGCCGGCGTAAAACAAATCCCGTTCGGACACTTCCCGTGCAACACGTGCGCGTCCACTTCCTCGCGAAAATGTTTCCGCACCGATTGAATTGGCGCCGGCACGATCTGCCCCAGCCCGCAAATCGAAGCCAAACTCATCGCCTGCGAAAGCTCATCCAGTAGTGCCACATCCGCGCGGTACTGCGCCTCCGCCACTCCGCCCTGCGTCCAGCGCACCAGCAAGTCCACCATTTTTTGCGAACCCACCCGGCACGGAACGCATTTCCCGCACGATTCATTGCGATAAAAACGCACCGCATTCAAGGCCATATCCAACATGCAAGTCGAGTCGTCGCAAACCACGATCGCTCCGGACCCCAGCATCGATCCCGCGTCCGCTAGCGCCTTGAAGTCCAGTCGTACATCCGCCATTGATGCCGGCAAATATCCCGACGACGGTCCCGACGGCGCGAACGCTTTCAGTGAACGGCCGCCGCGCACGCCGCCTGCAAAATCAAAAAGTACTTCGCGCATCGTAATGCCCAACGGCACTTCATAAATTCCCGGCTGTGCAATGTGCCCGCTCACCCCGACAAATTTCAGTCCCCGCGAACCGTTGCGTCCCGCAGTCTTGTACCATTCCACTCCCCGCACAAGAATTTGCGGCACATTGATAAATGTTTCGACGTTGTTGATGACCGTAGGCTTCTGCCACAGGCCAAGCACTCCCGGGAACGGCGGCTTGTTCCGCGGCTCGGCCCGGTGCCCTTCGATCGCTTCAATCAGGGCGCTTTCTTCGCCGCAGATGTATCCGCCGGGACTCACAAAAACCCGTAGTTCGAATTCCAGCCCGCTACCCAAAACATTCTTTCCCAGTAGTCCCGCCCGATAGCAGCGGCGAATCTCCTCGCCCAGAATCTCTTCCTGCAAATGGTATTCGTGCCGGATGTACAAGATTCCTTGCTTCGCTCCGGTCACCAGTCCCGCCAGAATCATTCCTTCGATCAGCAGGTGCGGCAGGTGAGTCATGATGAAGCGGTCTTTGATCGTGCCCGGCTCGCTCTCGTCCGCGTTGCAAACGATGTACTTTTCATTTCCAGGCTGCTTTCGAACCAAGTCCCACTTCAGCGAAGTCGGAAATCCCGCTCCGCCCATCCCGCGCAATTCCGCCTCTTTCAATTGCGCAAGCACGCCGTCGCAATTTTTCGTCGCGATCGCCGTTCGAACCGCGCCATATTTCTCCGCGTCCGGATACGGATCGGACGCGCAAGCCACTCGTGCCTGCTGCGGATGCCCCTCGTCGAATTGGTCTCCGCGCAGCGCCATTCGAACCAGCGATTCCGCCCGTTCCGAGCTCACATCGGTGAAAATGTGATCGTTTACCGCAATCGCCGGAGCGTGGTCGCAACGTCCCAGGCAGGATACATCGCGAATGTCGACTTCAGTCTTTCGCGAATTCGCGAATCGCCGCTCCAGATCGGCGCGCAATTCGCACGCCCCGTTCAGGTGGCAACTCAGGTCCGCACAAACGCGCACTTCGGCGCGTGCAGGCGGCACTAAATGAAAATGTGGATAGAAACTCGCGACGGAGTGAATTTGATAAAGCGGCGTCTGTGTTCGCGCCGACAGCGATTCAAGCTCCGCCTTGGGCAGAAATCCGTGACGCAGCTGGATGGCTCGCAGGTCGTCGAAAATCACAGGGTAGTGTCTCGCGCAAAGACTGCTGACTGAATCACAAAAGTCCTCTGCATACTATCCACGCCGCGCCAGCCTGTAAATAGACCAAGTTGCTTGCGGCGTCAGAAATGTGCGTTCCATCGTTGACTTCTACCGCCGCCGAACGATATAAGCGAATGGATTATTTCTGTTTGATATGGCGGTCGCCTACTGCTTGCCCCGGCCAGGTCGGGGAGGCGGACGTTTTCGGCTTGCGTCTTCAATGATTCTTTTTTCACACTTGTCTTCACGTTTTTTCGCTGCGCTCTGCGCGGCGATTCTTGCTTCCTCGCTTTCTCTTGTTGTCGCCCAAACGACGAAATCCGGGAGCGAGCCGCAGCGATACATCGGACCGGGCTCCTGTGCGGCCACCAGCTGCCACGGCAGCGTCAAGCCCATCGCCGACAGCCGAATTCTGCAGACCGAATACACCACCTGGATTTTGAAAGACAAGCACAGTCGCGCGTATCAAGCGCTCGCAGGCGACATCGGCGAACGCATGGCTCGCATTTTGAAGCTTGGCGCGAAAGCCGAGGAATCGCCGAAGTGCCTCGGCTGTCACGCGCTTTACACTGCGCCAGAACAGCGCGGGCGCGCGTTCGAAATTTCCGAGGGTGTGAGCTGCGAAAACTGCCATGGTCCGGCGCAGGCATGGCTTGGTCAGCACACGGAAAAGGAATCTTCGGAAAAGCATGCGCGGTCCGTTCGTGATTTCGGAATGGTCGACACCCGAAACGTAATTCACCGCAGCGAAAAATGCCTGGAATGCCATCTCGGAACGAAGTACAAGTTCGTGGATCACGAGATGATCGCGGCGGGTCATCCGGATCTTTATTTTGAGCTGGACTCCTTTTCCGCGGTGATGCCGCGGCACTGGAAAGAGCCGCGCGAGTCTGCGCCTGCAAAACCGGCGGAAGATCCCAACTGGGTCGGCGTACGCGACTGGAGCGCGGGGCAAGCGGTACAACTGCGCGCCGCGATGGAACGCCTGACCTGGCGAGCGAAAAGTGAGCGGTTCGACAAAAAAGACGTTTGGCCTGAATATTCAGAGCTCAGTTGCATTGCGTGTCATCATTCCCTGGGGCCTGCGAAAGATAGTTGGCGACAGCAGCACAGCTTCGCCGGACGCCGTCCCGGTGATCCAGCGTGGAACGCTTCGCGTTATCTGGTTTTCCGAATTCTGGCGAAACAAATTGATTCTGCTTCCGCACAAGAATTGGACAAACGGCTCGCTGCCGTTTCTGACGAAATGAGCAAGCTGAATCCGGATCGCGGCGCCGTCAGCACAGCGGCCAGTGCGGCTGCGCCGGTGGCACAACAATTTGCCGAGCGCCTCGCGACCATGGAGTACGATCCGGCGATCGCCTTGCGCGCGATGCAGGGAATCACGCAGGACTCGGAAGCGATTTCGCTGGGCGATGAACGCGCTGCCGAGCAGGCCGCGATGGCTCTCGATTCGTTATATATCGCCTATAGCAAACAGGCCAATCCGCCGAATGCGGCCGAAGTGCGTGCCGCGATTAACGGACTTTTCCAGCAACTGGAAAATCCTTCCGCTTACAATGCCGACCAATTTGCCTCTGCGCTGCGGCGAATACACGATTTGCTGCATTAAATTAATTTACTTCCCCCCGCCGCTGCTTCGGGTCTAGCATGGATGCACCTCGCCTGCAGAGAATCCTATGAACAAATTCGAAAACTGGTTTTGCGGATCCTCCATTTGGCGCTTCGTGACAGAGCGCAAGCTGCTTCCGTGGATTTTTTCCGGATACGCGCTGGGCGACCACGTGCTGGAAGTCGGCGCGGGGCCGGGCGCGACGACCAATGAATTGCTGCGGCGCGCGGGCCGGGTGACGAGCCTGGAGTACGATCATTCCTACGTAGCCAAACTTGCCGAGCAGCACAAATCCTCACGCGTGACCGTGGTACAAGGGGACGCTGCGGCGCTGCCATTTCCCGATCACACATTTTCTTCGGTGGTTGCGGTTCTGGTCTTGCATCACCTGCGTTCGCAAGAGCAGCAGAACAACGCGTTCCAGGAATTTCACCGAGTGCTGCGGCCGGGCGGAATGTTTTTCGCGTTTGAGATTCGCGATGGCTGGTTGCAGCGCGCCGGGCATTTTCACAGCACGTTTGTTCCGGTGTCGCCGGCTTCGGCGTTTGGACGGCTGACCGTAGCTGGGTTTTCGCGCATCGCGGTGGACATCGAGCGATCCGCGTTTCGGGTTGCTGCGCTTCGTGCGGCGGAAGCGTAAATCGAAAGACGCCCGGCTCCCCGTGATGAACGGGACAGGCAGAAGGCGGCCGCTACAACTGCAAAGATTTCGCACATTCGCGGCGTTGACCGGATTCTCAGCGTTCACTAGCATCTTGGTATGAGCGAATCTTCCGCGGCGAAGTTTCCTCCCGGCCCGCCAAACCGCCTGCTGTCGGTGTTGTTTGGCGCGATGCAACAAAATCCTCTCGAATACTTCACCATCATGGCGTGGAAATACGGCGATGTTTCCGGCATGCGCATCGGCAATTTTCGTTCGCTGTTCATCAATCATCCCGATTTGATCGAGGATGTGCTGGTGAACAATGCCAAGAAATATCACAAAGGGCGAATTCTGCAGGCCAACAAATATCTTTTTGGCGAGGGCCTGCTGACCAGCGAAGGGGATTTCTGGTTGCGACAACGGCGATTGTCGCAGCCGGCGTTTCATCGCGCGCGGGTCAGCGCGTACGCCGCAACGATGGCGGAATACGCGGAGCAGATGCTGGCAATGTGGCACAGCGGGGAAGAGCGCGACATCCACGAAGAGATGATGCAACTGGCTTTGCGCATCGTCGGCAAAACGCTTTTCGATGCGGATGTGACACGCGACGCCAAAGAAGTCGGCGAAACGCTGGATATTCTGCTGCAAATCGCGGCGAATTTTGGCCGCACCATTCTGGTTCCGATCTGGGTTCCTACGCCGCGAAATATTCGCGCCAAACTTGGGATCAAGCGCCTCGAAAAAGTGATTTACCGAATTATTGCCGAACGCCGCGCCAGCGGCCACGATGCAGGCGACCTACTCTCGATTCTGCTGCAAGCACAGGATGAAGACGGCTCGCACATGAGCGACCGGCAACTGCGCGACGAGACCATCACGCTTTTTCTGGCCGGACACGAAACCACCGCCAACACGCTTTCGTGGACGTGGTGGCTGCTGGCGCAGAATCCGGCGGTCGAAAAAAAGCTTCACGAAGAACTCGACGGAGTTCTTGGCGGCCGGGTGCCGACGCTGGAGGATCTTCCGAAACTGACTTACCTGAGTCATGTGCTTACCGAATCGCTGCGGCTTTATCCGACGGCCTGGGGTATGGCGCGGCTGGCGGCCGAAGAGCACGAAATTGCTGGCTACCCGGTGCCCGTCGGCTACGGCGTGGCGTTCGCGCAGTGGGTGGTGCATCGCGATGCGCGGTGGTTTGACGCGCCGCTGGAGTTTCGCCCGGAGCGTTGGGAAAACGGCCTGGCGAAGCAACTGCCGCGTTATGCTTACTTCCCGTTTGGCGGCGGTCCCCGCCAGTGCATCGGCAATACTTTCGCGCTGATGGAAGCCAGCGTGGTGCTGGCGACGGTAGGGCGGAAGTACCGATTTGCGCTGGTGCCGGGGCACCGGGTGACGCCCTTGGCCTCGATTACGTTGAGGCCGCGGGACGGGATCCGGGTAGTGCTGGAGGCGCGGTAGAAGACCAGAGAGTTGTGCGTCCGGGCGGTTCTTTTTCCCATTTTGGAACTTCGGGTGTTTATAAGTTTGTTATCCCCCCCACTTTTTTTGTCACCGCAGATTCTAAAGGACTTAGGATCTGGCACCCGGTAAGTACAGAATCTATAGGACTTAGCTGAGATGGACCACGCCAAGTGCTGATTTTGAAGGACTTACGATTGTGGACGATCAATCATCCTTCGCCCAATGGCCCATTCGATTAGTTATATTAAATACAATATATAATAGGTTACTAAAAAAGTCGAGACAAAAGTCGGGTTTCAGGACTCGAAATGCTGGATTTGCAACTGGTCACAAAGAACGCCGATCAAAAGCAAAAAGCTTGATTGCGTCTGGGCGTAGACGGCGTGTATCGGGGGCCACAACTCCCTCACGCATTGTCTGAGTAAGTCTAATCCTTTCAACAAATTGAATTTGGCTTTGGGTGTGCGAACTGCCTTTGCGACACACCGGAGGCGGAAATGGAACCTTTGATTCAAGTGACAGTTTTGGCGGGAGCGACGGTTTTAGCGGCGGGAGCGGCGATTGCGCTGAACTGGGTTTTGCTGCAGTCGGCGTTTCGGTTGATGCAGCCGGCGGCACGGCCGGTGCGGGTTGCTCGGCCGGAGTTGGTGGAGGGGACGCGGGCCGTGGCGCGGGGGTTTGTTAGGAGCTGAGGGCGGAAGAAAAAGAAAAATCTACCACAGAGTCACAGAGACCCAGAGACGGGGAAGGAAGAAACGAGAGAAAGAAACGCAGCAAGAAAGGGAGAGCGCGGGGCAGGCAACGGCAGCGGTTCTGTGAAGGGGATTTTTAACCCAGAGGGCACGAGGACACGGAGATCGGAAGAGGATGCGTTGGCGGGGGATTGAGCTGGGCCGGATCGGCTTTTAGTGCGGAGGAGTTGGGCGCACAGCCAGGATTGGCTGTGCTACTGAAGAAAAGTTCGGAAGTGAGACCGCGGAAAGGAAGACGGCGATGATTGCTTTTAAGTGGCTGCTGGTGATTGTGGGGATCGGGTTGTTTGGGAGTGCCGGGGCGCTGGTGGTTTATGACGTTTATGTTTCGGCGCAACTGCGGAGATTGCTGCGGAGGTCGAGTGAGGGGAGTGCAGAGGGGACCGGCAGCGCAGCCCTGTTGGCAGCGCGCCCTTTCGGACCGGTGCGCTGGCAGCGCGCACTCCTGTTGGCCGGGCTGGCGGTTGTGCCGCTGCTGGTTTCGCAGAGCATCGTAGTGGTGCCGGACGGATTCGCGGGAGTTCGGGTCAGCCAGTTCTGGGGCGCACGACCCGCAACGCTGTACTCGGGCGTGCATCTGGTTACGCCATTCGTGGACAGCGTGGTGCTGTATGACACGCGAGAACAGGTGTATCTGACGGCGGCGGCGCAGCCTACTGCGTGGCGCATACCAACGACGACCGGAAAAGAGGAGTCAGGTGCGAATTCCAGCGGCGAAGCGAACAAGGCGAAAGAAGTGTTAACGGTGCAGGCGCGCGAAGGATTGAATATCGGAATCGCGGTTGCGGTGCGGTACCGGCTGGATACGCATCGGCTGGCCTACATTCACGCCAATTTGCCCGAGGACATTGGGAACGAAGTCGTGGCGCCGGTGGTGGCGTCGACGTACCGCTCGCTGGCTCCGAACTATGTGACGCGGGAAATTTTTGCAGTGAAGCGCGAAGAGTTGCGCTCGACCGCGGCCAATGCGATTAAGACACGGCTGGAATCGGACGGAATCCTGGTGCGGGAAGTGGTGCTGCGAGACATCAAGCTGCCGGAAGAATATGCCAAGGGGCTCGAAGGATTGCTGCTGAAAGAGCAGGAGAGCGAACGGCTGGGCACGGAGACTGATATCAAGCAGAAAGAAGTGAAGATCGCGGAATTGGAAGCGGAAGCGCAAAAGGCGCGGGACGTGAAGCAGGCTGAAGCACAGGCGCAGGTGCGAGTGCTACAGGCCAAAGCCGAATCGGATGCGATGCAGTACACACTGCCGCTGAAGCAGAAGCAGATCGAGCAATCGAAGCTGGAAGCGGAAGCGCGCAAGGAATCGACCCTGCAAAACGCGGAAGCCGCGGCGCAGGCAAAAATTATTGACAGCAAAGCAGAAATCGAGCGGCAGAGGAATCTTGCCGACGCCGAGGCCAACCGGATTCGGGTGACCGCGGACGCTGAAGCAAATCGCATTCGAGTCACTGCTGCGGCTGATTCGGAGCGGATGAAATTCGAGGCAGCGGTGTTGAAGCAGAATCCGATGCTGATTCAAAAGATTATCGCGGAGCGGCTCTCGGACAAATTGCAAATCATGATGGTGCCGGTGGATGGGAAGAATTTCTTTGCCAACGATGTGTTCCGGTCGGCGTTCAGCGGGTTGCCAGCGGGTGGAGGCGATGACGATGGGGACGGGAATTCGCAGGCGGCGAATTTGAATGCGCAGAAGCGGGCGCGTAAGCCGTGAAAGCAAGAAGGGATTTCACCTCAGCGTCACAGAGACACAGAGGTCGGAAGGATTGGGATACGAGTGGCGAGAGCGGCGCGGGTGAAAGCCAGAAAAACAGATTCCTCGCCGCGCTCGGAATGACAAATGTCAGAGACGAGGATTTGGATGGCCGGATCAAGATTGTTTGTGAGCAAAAAAGAGATTAGCGCGGGTGAAAACCTGAGCTAGTGCGTTAGAGATGCGCCAGCCAAAACCCCTGTGAGTGGCGCGTCGCGCGGAGCTGGAAGGATGAGAGAGATGGCAACGAGGGCAAGCACCGCCGCGCTTCGCCGGATCGGCCGGTCACCATCCAGTCCAGAGCCGCGCCGCGCGCCACTCGGCTGGTGGGACGGAAGAAGTACAAGAGTACAAAATACAAGGTTCAAGAGTTCAAAAGTCGAAGAGCAGTACGGAGGTGATTATGAGTTCCAGGAATGAGCGGGAGTGGATCGGAATCGGATTGGCGAGAGTGGTTGGGATGGGGATGGTGGGGATTTTGATGGGAACGATGACGATGGCGCCGATTGTTGGGGCAGCTGCGGCACCGGGTTCGCAGGTTGAACAGCGGGTGAGCGACGAGCGGGCGATTGATCGCGGGGAACTGGAAAATTTGCAGCGATGGGTTTCGGCGGGACATGCGGATTGGTGCAAGGATGCGCGGCTGGTGGCTGCGGAAGAGTTGAAGAGGTTGGCTTGGGAATATTCGGGCGAAGGATTCGAATTGAATGTGGTTGCGAGCGACGCGGATTCGAACGATGGGAATCGACTGACGTTTGAGTGGACGCCGCTGGATGGGCGAGCGTTTTATCGGGTGACGGTGGAGCGATTCAAATGGTTGCTGCCGATTGCGAAGGATGTGGATTCGATCGTGTGGGTGCCAACGAGCACGGAAATACTTAGGCAAGAATGAGTTTTTTCAATGGGCTTCTCCAGGTGCAAGGGGCTCCCGAGCAAGTGGGCCGCGAACACGGGGAAAAAGGGCGGGGCCGCCGTGGCATGTTCAGGGCTGAAGCGCGGCGAACCCCGCATCTTTGTGGAGGGACATGCTAAACTCTTTTTGTTTCTCAAGGTTTGTAAGTACAAACTGTGAAACTAGATTCACTCCCGTGAACAAGCACCTGGCCCGGCGAATTTCATTCCTCGCGAACACTTCAGTAAGAATATTTTCCATATTTCTATTTTCCGCAAATTATTCGAACGTTGCGCAGCCACAGGCGCTAGAAAATTGTGTGGAGCGATTGGCGCGGAAAGCGGTTGCTCTGCCGCATGAGCGCCGAATGGAACTGCTGTGGACGAACCACGCGGGGTTGAGCGAGGAGCGGGCGGAGAAGTTGCGGCAATTGTTCGCGGCACAACTGGAAGCCGCGCAAATCCGGATCGTGCAGGGAGAGGCCGCGCCGGCGCTGCGAGTTTCCATCGAACAGACGCCCTCAAAAATTGTGCTGACCGCCGTGGTGCCCGGAGAAGGAACGACTAGCGTAACCATTGAAGAGGTTGCGCGGGCATTGGTGGAGGGCGAAAAGCGGGCGGTGAACGCAGTGCGGTTGGAGAAGGAGCTGGTATGGCAGCAGGAGACGCGAATCCTGAGCGCGGCGCTGCCAAGTGTTGCCGATGGCGCGGAAAAGAAGATGGAGTTGCTCACGGAAGATGCGGCCCTGGTTTACGGAGAAGAGTCTGGAGCGTGGAAATTGCGGAGCGGCAAGGCGCTTCCGGGACCGAAACAGCCGCCGCGCGAGGCTCGAGGGCATTTGATGGTTGCGGACGAAAAGCCGGATGCGGCGGTAATTTTGTTGCCAGGGCGGCGATGCGACGTGAGTTGGGCGGACGATTCACCGGTTACTTGTGTTGCCACAGGGACGGAATGGCCCGCGGGACGATTGTTGGGGAATCCCGGATGCGGAGCGCAGACCTGGTGGCTCAAGAGCGACGGGACGGATTGGGTGAGTGAAGATCGATTGTTGCTGCGCAATTCGGGAGCGGGAAGCGGGAGCGCGCCAGTGGCGGAGATGAGTATGCCGGGAACAGTGTCTTCGATTGCAGCGGGACCGAATGCGGCAAGTGCGGCGGTGGCGATGCGCAATCTTGCAACGGGAAATTTTGAGGTGTATCGGGTTGCGTTGGTGTGCACAAATTAGGCGGATCGCGTTTGTGGCCGCGGCGGTGCTGGTGTTTGCGGCGAGCGTGTGCGGCGCCGCACGGCCACAGTACGGCGGAGTGCTGCGCGTGGAGTTGCGCGCGTCGTCGCTGACGCTGAATCCGAGCCAGTGGAAAACTGGTTCGGCGGATTATGCGGGGAATGAGCGGTTGGCGGAGCTGGTGTTCGAACGGCTGGTGTCGCTCGACAATTACGGCAGATTTCAGCCGCAGCTGGCAATCGAATGGAGCAGCGACAGCAGCGCGAAACGCTGGCATTTTACATTGCGGCCGGGCGTGAAATTTTCGGATGGGACGCCGTTGGCGGCAAGCGATGTGGTCGCGGCGTTGCAGAACGTGTTGCCGCGCGAAATGCAGATTTCGGCGACGGCGACGGGAGTGGCGATTCAATCGGCGAGTCCCGCTGGCGATTTGCTGGAGCTGCTGGCGTCCGGACCGTATTTTGTTTATCGCGGTGATGCGAAAGGAGCGTTGATTGGGACTGGTGCGTTTGTGTTGGAGACTGCGGCGGCCAGCGGGCAGGCGCAGCATTTGCGGTTTCGTTTTAATGAGACGTGCTGGGGCGGCCGGCCGTTTGTGGATGCGGTGGAGGTGACGCTGGGAGTGCCGCCGTTGCGGGCGTTGCTGGATTTGCAACTGGGGAAGGCGGACGTCGCAGAGCTTTCCGAAGACACCGCGAGGCACGCGCAACAAGCGAATATTAGGATGTGGCCGTCGTCGCCGCTTACATTATATGGGCTGCGATTTGCCTCGGCGGGCAAGTCCGCGAAGGAGCGGATACTGCGCGAGGCGCTGAGCTTGTCGCTGGACCGCGGCGCGATGGCGCGAGTGTTGCTGCAGAAGCAAGCCGAGCCGGCAGCGTCCTTCTTGCCGCAGTGGCTCTCGGGATATGCTTTTCTCTTCGATATGGAAAGCAATTTGGAGCGGGCGAAGGAATTGCGAGCAAGTTTACCGGCGAGCGCGGTGGGAGCCGCGCAACCGCTGCGGATTGTGGTGGATGCGGGCGGTGAATTGTCAAAGCTGATCGCGGAGCGCGTGGTGGTGAATGCTCGTGCGGCGGGGATTACGCTGCAGATCGTTTCGCGGACGGCAGGACGGGCGATGGGCGATGGCGGTACTGCGAAACCGGATGGCGAGGCGCAGTTGATGGCTTGGCGGTACACTTCCTTGTCGGCGCGGGCCGACTTGCAGAGCCTGGCGACGCAGTTGCCGGCTGGAATTCCTGAGGGCGACGTGTCTGTGGAAGCCGATGCGCGCTATGCTTGGGAAAAGCGAATGATCGACGAGAAAAATATATTGCCACTGGTGGCAGTGCCGGATTTTGCGGCAGTGGATCCGCGAGTGCGGAACTGGTCGCCGGCGCCGTGGGGAGAATGGCGGCTGGCGGACGTGTGGCTGGAGCAGGCCGAGCCAGCCGGGGCGGCGCGTGATGCTGCGAAGAAAACGCCGGCGGGAGCGCGGCCATGAGCTTTCGAACGAAATTATTTTTGTTGTTTTTGGCGACGGTGCTGGCCTCGGTGTCCGCGGTTACGTATAGCGTGACGCACTACACGCGGGCGGCGTACGAAGAAGCGGACACGCAGCGCACCCAGGCGCTGGTGGAGCAATTTCAAAAAGAGTATGCACAACAACGCGAGCAGGTGGTTCGGCAGGTGGAGAATGTTTCGAATTCGGAATTCACGCTGAAGATGGCGATCGATCTGCAGCGCGCGAATGCGGATCAGTCGCTGTATGTGCGCGATGCGGCGGGCGCGGCGCAAGAGCACAGCCTGAACTTCATGGAATTTGTGATTGCGGACGGGACGCTGATTTCGTCGGCGCAGTATCCGGCGCGGGTGGGCTACAAAGAGACCTGGGTGACGAACGGAAAGGATTGGAACGGCACGGAAGCATTTTTGCGGCGGGAGGAGCTGCCGAACGAAGTGGCGGTGGCTTTGACCGCGGTGCGAACGCAGCCGAACGTGGCGCAGCCGTTTTACGCAATCGGAGGGCGGCGGCTGGATCAAAACTTTCTAGCTTCACTCGTGGCGCCGGCCGGGATGCGTACGTTGCTTTACTTGAATCTGGATCAATCGTTCGTGCCAGCGAACATCACCACCGCCAGCGGCGCGGTTGATCAGCCGGAGCGGTTCGCGCCGATTATCGAAAAGTTACAAAAGCAACCAGTGCCGCTGGTGCAGACGATTCAGTGGAGCGACGATGCCGCGTCGGCGGAAGCTTTTCACGTGCTGCCGTTGACGGGGCGGAGCGGGGAATTGCTTGGCGCGCTGCTGGTGGGAAGTTCGCGCAGCGATTTGGTGATGCTGACGCGACACATTGTGCGGATTTCGGCGGTGGTGGCCGCTGCTGCGATGCTGATGGGCTTGCTGCTGACCTGGTGGGTCTCGGCGCGGATTACCAAGCCGATTGAAGAGTTGGCGGAAGGGGCGCGTGAAGTCGCCGCAGGGCATTGGGATACGCGAATCAATTTGACGGGCCGAGACGAGACGGGTCAGCTGGCCAGCGCGTTTAACAACATGACCCAGACGCTTTCGGCACAACGCGAACGGTTGGTGCAGACCGAACGAGTGGCGGCATGGCGCGAATTGGCGCGACGGCTGGCGCACGAGTTGCGCAATCCGCTGTTTCCGCTGCAAATCACCGTAGAAAATATGCAGCGCGCGCGACAGTTGAGCCAGGATCAATTTCAGGAAGTGTTCAACGAATCGACGGCGACGCTGAGGGCCGAGCTGGCAAATCTGAATTCAATTGTGAACCGCTTCAGCGATTTCTCGAAAATGCCGACGCCGGAATTTTCGCGAGTGGACGTTAACGACGCGATTCGAAGCGCGGTGAGGTTGTTCGAACCGCAATTTCATGAAGTCGGAAAACCAAATATCGCCACCGAATATTTCTTGAAAGAGAATCTGCCGGAAATTGACGGCGACCCGGAGTTATTGCACAAAGCGCTGCAAAACCTGGTGCTGAATGCGCTGGACGCGATGCCGGCTGGGGGAACGCTTATGTTTCGCACCGCGGAAACGCAATCGGGAATTCGCATTGAAGTGTCGGATACCGGCAAGGGACTGACGCCGGAAGAATGTTCGCGGCTGTTTACGCCGTATTACACCACCAAGCAGCAGGGAACTGGATTGGGGCTGGCGATTGTGCAGTCGGTGGTGAGCGATCATCGCGGCACGATTTCGGTGACCAGCGAAGAAGGCCATGGCACGACCTTTCGAATTGAATTGCCGCGCCGCCAGCCGGGCGCGAGCGTGAAGAAGACTTCAGCCAATTCCGGCAGCGGGGAATCCGCGCCAGCCGCACCGGAAAAAGCGGCGGCCAGCGATTGAGCCGGTCCACTCTTAAATTATCGTGACGCGAAAAGCCCATCTCCTGCTCGTGGACGACGACGCCAACACTCTGGCTTCGCTGTCGCGGGCGTTCCGGCTGGCGGGGCACGAAGCGACGGTGTGCGACAACGCGGCGCGAGCGGTGGACCTGCTGCGCACAGAGAAATTTGATTTAATTTTTTCCGATGTGGTGATGCCTGGAAAGAACGGGCTGGAATTTCTGGAAGAGATTAAGCACGCGGGAGTCAAAGCACCGGTGATATTGATTTCCGGGCAGGCAAACATCGAGATGGCGGTGCGCGCCACCAAATTGGGGGCCATGGATTTTCTGGAGAAGCCGCTGTCCACCGACAAACTGCTGGTGACGGTGGAAAATGCGCTGCGGCTTTCGCGGCTGGAAGACGAAAATCGCGAACTGAAGCGCCGCTTGGGTAAGCACCAGCTGGTTGGTTCGGGCCCGGCGATGAAAAAGCTGTTGGCGCAGATTGATCGCGTAGCCGGTAGTGAAACACGCGTTTGTATTCTTGGCGAAACCGGCACTGGCAAGGAGCTTGTGGCGCGCGCGATCCACGATCGGTCGCCGCGACGCGAGATGCCGTTCATTACCCTGAACTGTGCGGCGGTGCCAGCGGAATTGATTGAGTCGGAGCTGTTCGGCCACGAGAAGGGCGCGTTCACAGGAGCCGCCGGGCGGCACATCGGCAAATTCGAACAGGCCGAAGGCGGCACACTATTCCTGGACGAGATTGGCGACATGCCGGTGGCCATGCAGGCCAAGCTGCTGCGCGTGCTGGAAGAGGGTGAAGTAGAACGCGTTGGCGGCGACAAGCCCGTAAAGGTGAATGTGCGAGTAGTGGTAGCGACACACCGCAACCTGGAAGAACTGGTCACGCAGAATACCTTTCGGCGAGATTTGTTTCATCGGGTTTATGTTTTTCCGCTGCTGCTGCCGCCGCTTCGCGAGCGACCGGAAGATTTTGCGGAGCTGGTGGCGCACTTCGCGCGACAGGTGGCTGCGCAGAACGCCTGGAAAGAAAAAGAGTTCGCGCCTGAAGCGATCCGAGATTTGCAGCGATATTCGTGGCCGGGGAATGTGCGCGAATTGCGCAACGTGGTTGAGCGGCTGGTGCTGCTAGCGGAAGGGCAGCAGGTTACCGGCGAAGACGTGCAACTGCTGCTGCCCGCGTCGCAGTCTTCGGGGCATGCCAACGCAAGTTCTGCTGTTTCGGGCGAAACTGGAACACTGGCTGCGCGCACCGAGTCATTCGAAAAGGAAGTACTGCTCGGAGAAATTCGCCGCCATAATTTTCACATGACCAATGTGGCGCGGGCGCTGGGTCTGGAACGCAGCCACCTCTACAAAAAATGCCAGCAACTCGGAATTGACTTGCATTCACTGCGCCGGCCGGAATAAATCTGACAGATGAATCCCGCGTTGATCGGAGTACCCGCCGCTGCCGCGCTCGCCGCCGGTGTAACTTCGTTCGCTGCGGTCCATCCACGTTCACAACTATTCGGTAAAACGATTTGTCGTACCGCGTCACCGCTGCAATTCGCGTTGACCTTTGACGATGGACCGAATCCGGCAGTCACGCCAAGGCTGCTCGATTTACTCGACAAATACGAAGCCAAAGCGGCTTTTTTCGTGATTGGGCGATTCGTGCGTGAATGCCCGGAGCTTACCAAGGAAATTGCGGCACGCGGGCATTTGGTCGGCAATCACACGCAAACGCATCCAAATCTTTTCTGGCTGGGCCCAGGCGGAATTCGCAACGAGCTACAGCAGTGTCAAGACGCGTTACAAGACACGCTCGGCGCTCCGGCAAAATATTTTCGCCCGCCTTTTGGCCTGCGCAATCCCTGGGTGGTGAGCGCAGCGCGCAAACTGGGGATGCGAACTGTGATGTGGACGCTTCTACCCGGCGACTGGCGCGAAAAACCAGTGGAGTGGCTTACGCAGCGCATGCATCCAATTGCCAACAACGCGCAAAATCCGGGGCAGCGCAAGACCGGTGACGTGCTATGCCTGCATGATGGCGCACACCGCCAATTGAATGGCGATCGCAGACGGACACTGGCGGCGCTGGAATACTGGCTGCCCCGGTGGCACGATTTGGGCATGAAATTTGTTACAATCACCGGTGCGGTGAGTAATCCCGCCGACTAATTATGGATGAGCGCGCATTTTATACGGAACGGGAAGAAAACAAGGCGCAGAAGATGGTCTGCCCCAGTTGCCGCGGCGAATTTACGGCCTCGGTCCGGTGGAAGGTGTGCACCAAGCGCAAGGAACTCCCACGCGGCGCGGGCAGCGAAGACCGCATCAAGTTCAACAAAGCGAGTTCGTATATGGTCCGGCTGGACGATATGGTTGCGTGTCACAAATGCCGGAAGCGTATCGAGCTAACAGGGCAGTCCACGATTCTGATCAACGACAATCTTGGCGACCGCAACGCCGATCCGGAAAATTTCGGCAACCGCTAGAATCGCCGCCCATTAGATTTCCGGGTACATTTCGAAAAACGCCTGAATTGATTCGTGAAAGGTCGCTTCGATTTCTTCCTTGCTGCCTTCGATCAGGTGCATGGTGACGCGCGCGGTCCGGCCATTTTTCAGCACCACGGTTGCGTCTTTCACTTCTCCCAAATCTTCCTCCGGTAGCAACCGCATCCCGTAAATCAGCGCCAATTTGGCCATGGTGCGAATCTCCCTGTGCAGCGATGGCTACCAGACTGCCGTCGAGCGAGCGGCGTGTCAAATCCGCCAAGCCATATTTTTGGCAACGCGCTCATACGAATTCCCGGGATATACTCGGGCATCCGTCCATCCACACTGGGCATCGGAAGTGTTATCGCGGAGGAAGCAAATGCCATTGTCAGGGTCATTGAAACGCGGCGTGTTGGGAGCCGCAACGATATTGCTCCTTACGGGGATTACACCCGCGCAACAGTCCGCAGGCCCGCAGACCGATGCGCCTCCGCCAGTCGCAGCGCCGCCAGCACCGACCCGCGCGCCTGGGCAAAAACTTACGGTGCCTTCCGGAACACGGCTAGCGGTAGTGCTTGAGAACGGCATCTCGACGCGCAGTGCCAAGGCCGGCGACTCGCTTTACTTTCATACGGTGTTCCCGATCACTCAGAATAATCGCACGGTGATACCGGTCGGTTCGTATTTGCGCGGCTCACTGCTGGAGAGCCAGCGCCCGGGACGCGTCAAGGGTCGCGGCGAATTTCGATTGCGCCTGGAGTCACTGATCTTCCCGAACGGGTATACGGTTGACCTGCTGGCGGTTCCGCGGAGTGCAGACACTGGCGGCAAAGAAACGACCGATGAGGAAGGAAAAGTCACCGGCGGCGCCGGCAAGGGCAAGGACGTCGGCACGGTCGCAACGACGACCGCCACGGGAGCCGGCATCGGAGCGATCGCAGGCGGCGGCAAAGGCGCGGGAATCGGCGCGGGCATTGGAGGTTTGATCGGGCTGGGCGCGATCCTGTTCACGCGTGGCCCCGACGCCGAATTGCCTCGCGGTTCGACGCTGGACATCGTGATCGAACGCGACCTTACGCTCGACTCCAGCTACATTCAGTTTTCGAATACCGGCCAAGCGCAACCGATCACCGCACCGTCGGCTCGCCAGCAATAAGATTTGTCGAAACAGGGGAGTACTGGGTTACCGCGGCGCGCCAGAAACTCTAGCCGATTCTTTTGCGGCCTGAAATCGCAACGGGCTGAACTTATCGCAATCGACGGTCGGAGTTTTCTGCGCGATAAATTCACCGATTAGCTTTGCGGTGATCGGTGTAAGCAGAACGCCGCTGCGGTAATGTCCAGTCGCGATCAGCAGGCCTTCGATATCCGTGGTGCCGAGGATCGGCAGATGGTCAGGGGTATCGGGCCGCAACCCAGCCCAGGATTCCTCGATGCGCGCGGTGGCCAGCACCGGAGCCAGTTCGATAGCGGCATCCAAATTTGCGTGGACACCGCCGGCGGTCACGGTCTTGTCAAAGCCCACATGTTCCACGGTCGCGCCGCACAGAATTCTTTCATCGTTACGAGGCACCACATAGATTCTTTCCGCCCACAGCACCCGTTCGATTTTCGCAGCTTCGCACCGCAAGGAAATCATCTGACCCTTTGCTGGGCGGACCGGCGCGTAATCTTCCGCGCCGGCAATGCCCGAAGAAAAAGCTCCCGCCGCCACGATGGTGTGTTTCGCGGCAATCTTTTCGCCGCGAACAGTAACGCCGTGACACTGCGAGCCTTCTCTCCAGACGGCTTCAACGGCCGCACCCGCGTGAATCTCTACTCCACTGCGTCTGGCCGCTTCGAGCAACGCCTTCGCAAGCAGGCGGTTGTCCACCGAGGCTTCATCGGGACGAAGCACCGCGGCCTCGATTTCCTCGGTCAAAGCCGGCTCTAGCTCGCGCGCTTCCTGCGCGGAGAGCGCTTCTGCTTTCAGTCCCAGCCCGCGATTGAGCGCGATGATGGTACTCAACTCCTCGCGCGCGTGCCGGGAAAGAAGTGCGGTGAGTGTTCCTTTTTTGCGAAAGCCAGTCGGAAGGCCGCTCAGCTCTTCAACCTGTTCGATAAATGCCGGGTACATGGACAGGCTGGCCTTGCCGATTTCCACGGTAGAAATCATCGCGGGACTTTCTGGAGCGGGAGAAAGAATGCCGGCGCTGGCCCAGGAAGCTTCGCGGCCCGGTTCCCGCGAATCAAAAAGCGCCACGCGAAAATCATTGCGCGCCAACTCCAGGGCAATGGCGCAGCCGATCAAACCTCCGCCGGCAACGATCGCGTCGTAGGATTTCATGTTTGCATTCTAACGCAAACGGCCAAGCGACAGAGTTCAGCGCGAGTATGCGTTCGCTGCGGTAGCAAAGGTTAGAGCGACTCCGCCAATTCTTCGGAGAGTACCTGCGCCTTCTTGGCGAGATTCCGAGCGCGAGTCCAGTCGCCCTCCCGTCCAGCGTCTTTGGACTCTTGCAGGAAGGAATTCACTTTGGAAGCGAGATCGGACTGAGCCGCGTTCAGCCGATGCCCCTTGGCGGCAGTTAGATTTTTTTGCGCGATGGCCGCGCTCTCGTTCATTTGTTGCTGAGCTGCGGCGATTTCCGGTTCGGAGAGCTGCGGAGCAAGCAATGGCGCGTCGCCTTTGGCATTTCCGGCAGGTTCCGGAGCGGGCTGAGTGGCAACGCGAGGCCGTACTGGCTGGCGAACGACGGTCAGCCGGGATGGCGGTGGAGGAAAGTCCCACGGCAGATCCGGCGCGGTGTCATCGATCCCTGGAGGCTGATATCCGGGCGCACGCAACGGCATGCGCGGGCGCACGGCGATAGCGGTGGCCCAGGGATGTGCCGGCGTTTTGCGTTCCGCGCAACCCTGAAAGAGCAGCAGTACCACGGCTAACGCCGCCAGTCGTGGGGCGATGCGCACTACATTTGCGATGCGTCTCATGCTGCCAGCGGCAATTCAATGCGAAACGTCGTGCCGCGCCCTATCTCAGAGTGAAAGTCAATCGAGCCATTGTGCAGCTGAACGATTCGAAATGTTGTTGCCAGTCCGATTCCGCTGCCGCCCGGACGGGTGGTGAAAAAAAGCTGGAAGATTTTTTGCTGGTTTTCGATGGGGATTCCTTTGCCGGTATCGGAAACGCTGATTTCGGCATTTTCACCGCGCCGCGTCAATTCGACGTGCAGCTCGCCGCCGGCGGGCATGGCATCCGCGGCGTTAAGCACCAGGTTTAACACCGCCTGTTTCAGCAAGTCGCGGTCGGCCCACACTTCCGGCACTCCGTTGCCGAGCAGTTCCGCGATCTCGATACCGGATTTCTGCAGCTGTGGTTGGGAAACGCTCATTACGTCGCGCAGCAGTTCGGCCAGATCGGTGGCTTCGAGTTTGAGTTCGACTGGACGAGTGAAATCGAGGAAGCGTTTGACCACTGCGTCCAGGCGGTCGATTTCCTTATCGAGAACCTGGACCGCTTGTTTGGCCTCAGCAGCCTGATCGGCGGGCAGCGACTCTTTCAGATTTTCGAGCCACAGCCGCATGGAGTTCAGCGGATTTTTTACTTCGTGCGCAACGCCCGCGGTGATGCGGCCCAGCGCGGCGAGGCGCTCACTGACCTGGAGTTGGGTGTTGATGCTTTCGAGCGAATCGAGATCGCGCAGCGTCACCAGGGCGCCCATCTGTTCGCCATTTTCCTGAATTGACTGCACGCTCACGCCGACCCGGCGCACACCAGCCGGAGTTTTCAGTTCGGTCTCGGAGGCGGTTTCCCGAAGAGCGTCTCCTTCCAAACGTAAAGCTTGTCGAAGCGGATGTCCCGGCGGGAAGATTTCCGTCACCCGGCGACCGAGGAACTGGCCGGCGGGCGCACCCAGAAATTTTTCCGCGGCGGGACTCACCATCACTGCACGCGCGTCCCGCGTAAAGAGCAAGAGTCCATCCTCGAGTCCAGCCATGACTGAATTCAAGTTTTCCCGCATGGTGCTGAAAATTTCGTGCACGCCGCGCAGTTGCTGTCCGACTTGAGAAATTTTGCGGCTGACCAGGCCGAGTTCGTCACCACCACTGCCGAAGCCGCCGAATCCGGAAAAGACGGTAAAACTTTTGGGTGCGGCGGGAGGTGTGTCGTATTGACCGGCGGAAATCCGGTCCAATTGTATAGAAATATCGCGCAGAGGAGCGAGTGTTGCGCCGCTAACCACCATGGCCAGGCCGGTTGACACCAGCAACGCAACCAGCGCGATTGCCGCTGAGGTCTGCAAGCTTGGCCAAATGGCATCGCGCAGCAGCGGAATCGAAATCCCCACTCGCACTTCGCCAAAGGGTTCGCCCGACATGGTGAACGCGTAGGACGATTCGAACACCCGCTGTGGCCCGTACAAAACTTTTAGCTGGCGCAGAAAATTGCTGCGATCAAGTTGCGCGAATGGCGGACGCAGCGGAGCGGTTGTGCCCATCATCTTCTGATCGCTGGAGACCAGCACCAGGCCATCGTGATCGACGATCGAGACATCGTAAATCCAGGGATTCGAACCGAGCGGCGACTGCAGCGCGGCCATCAGCCCGTCGCTGGTCCCGAAGGCGCGTTGCACGTATTCATGGCGGTCTTCCGGACTGTTGGAATTGGGCCGCAAACCGAATTGCTTGGCGTCTTCCAGCGAGTGTTTCGCCTGCACAAACATCTGCTGCGCCAACTCGTTGGCGTGGGCGTTGGTTTCATCGATAACCTGGCTGGCAAGGCGCGCCACGAACACCGCGGACAAAATGACGACGACCAGAAACACCAATCCGGTCATCACCAGCGTCAGCTTGGTACGAAGCCCGAGCTGCATCGTCGCGGTTTACTCCCCTTCGGCTCGCTCGCCGCTATACTCTTTCAATTTGTTGTGAAGCGTTTTCAGGCTGATGCCCAGCAACTCCGCCGCGCGCGTTTTGTTGTTTCCGGTTGCGGAGAGCGTTTGCAGAATCAATTCGCGCTCCATTGCGTCCACCGTGGTGCCAACCGGGAATTTGATGGCGCCCAGGTCGCTGGGGCTCTTTCCAGCCGACTTGCCGAATTCGTCGGGCAGGCTCGAACGGGTAATCAAATCCTTTTCGGACATGATCGCCGAGCGCTCCAGAACGTTGCGCAGTTCGCGAATGTTGCCCGGCCAGGTGTGGCTCATGAAAATGTCCATCACCTCGGCGCCGACGCCTCTGACGGTTTTGCCGTGCTTGATGTTGATGTCGCGCAGGATGTGTTCGGTAAGCAACGGAATATCGTCTTTGTGCTCGCGCAACGCCGGCAGCTGGATATGGAAGACGTTCAGGCGAAAATAAAGATCTTGCCGTAACTGTCCGCTGGAAACAGCCTGCTCGGGATCTTTATTGGTCGCCGCCACCACTCGGACGTCGACCGGTGTCTCCACCTTGCTGCCGAGCCGGCGCACTTTGCGATCTTCCAGAACGCGCAAAAGCTTCGCCTGCGTGGGAGCGGGCATTTCGCCGATCTCATCCAGCAGCAGGGTGCCGCCGTCGGCCAATTCGAAGCAGCCGATGCGGCGCTCAGCGGCACCGGTGAACGCGCCACGTTCGTGTCCAAAAATTTCGCTTTCCATCAGTGATTCGGGAATTGCGGAACAGTTGATGGCCACGAATGGCCCCCCGGCTCGTGGCGATAGCTTGTGCAAGGTTCGCGCAACGATTTCCTTGCCGGAGCCGGTTTCTCCGGTGATCAGCACCGACGCTGAACTCGGCGCCGCCATTTCCACGATGCGCATCACGTCCTGCATAGGCTTCGATGCGCCGACCAGATCGCCCAGGCGTCCCGCTTCGCGCAATTGCCTTTGCAGAACCACCAATTGCCGGGTATCACGGGCCTTACTCAGCGCGCGGTCCAGCAACGCACGCAACACCGGCCCCTTCAGCGGCTTTTCGATATACCAAAAAGCGCCGGATTCGATCGCGGCCACTGCGCGTTCTTCGCTGCCTTTTCCGGTGATGATAATTGCCGGCACATCGGTCAATTCCGCGCCAAGCTGGCTCAGCAGGTCCAGCCCGTTCATGCCGGGCAACTCAACGTCGGCGATGACCGTATCCGGCTGGAAACTGGCGAATCTCGCCAGCGCGTCTTCCGCGGAACCTACGCCGAGAACTTCGTAGCCCCAGCGCTGCAACAATTGTTCGTAACCCTTGCGCGCGTTCTCTTCGTCCTCGACGATCAGCACGCGATCTCTGCGCTCGGCAAATTCCGTTGCCGTCGCCACTGCTCTTCTCTCATCCGCCATTCGACGAACCTCGCTCCAGATGCGAACTCAATGTTCGCAGAATCTGCTGCCGGCTGGACTACTTCAATCTATCAATCATTCTGTGCGGCTGCAAAGCGCGGACGGGACTTCAACACTTGAGAACCGTGTGGGGGATAGATGGAAACCGGTTAGCTGCGCACGCCGGCATTCAACCGGCGCAGTACCTCCAGAATCTTTTGCACCGTGAACGGCTTTTGCAGCAGCACCGTGTTGCGCTCGAGGATTCCATCCTGCACCAGCGCGCTCTCGGTATATCCGGACATGTAGACTACCTTCAGCCCCGGATATCGGAGCCGCAAACTCGATGCCAACTCCGGCCCGCGCAACTTTGGCATAATCACGTCCGTGAGCAGCAATTGAATGTCGCCTTGGTGGCGATTGGCTATGTCTATAGCTTCTTCTCCATTCGCCGCTTCCAGCACCTGGTAGCCTTCCGCGCGCATCCTGTTGGCAATCAATTCGCGCAACGAGTCTTCGTCCTCGGCGAGCAGAACTGTGCCGGTTCCCTGCATCTGACCGTCGATGGTTACAACAGACGCGCTTGCCTCCGCCTCCTGTTGCACCTGCGGCAAGCAAATTCGCATGATCGTGCCAATTCCCACTTCGCTCGAGACTAGAATATAGCCGCCGCTGCGCTTTACGATGCCGTAAACGGTGGAAAGCCCGAGGCCCGTGCCCTTGTCTTTGTCTTTGGTTGTGAAAAATGGCTCGAAAATATGCCGAACGGTCTCGTCGTCGATGCCGCATCCTGAATCCTGAACACAAATTTCTGCATAACGTCCGGGCACTACGGCCAACTGAGCGCCGCTCGCGTCGTGTTCCAATTCGCGCGCACTGGTACTGATGATTAGTTTTCCGCCCTGGGGCATCGCGTCGCGGGAATTCACTGCGAGGTTGATCACCACCTGTTCCAGCTGAATCGGGTCAACGCTGACATTGCCAGCTTCAGGATGCAAATCCAGCAGGAACTCGATATGCGCGCCCAGCAGGCGCGGCAGCATCTTCGAAATTTCCATCACCGCATCGTTCAGATTCAGCACCTTAGGTTCGAACACTTGTTTTCGGCTGAATCCCAAGAGCCGCTGCGTCAACTCGGCGGCTCGATTCCCAGCTTTCATGATTTGCGCGGCGTGCGCGTGCAGCGGATCGTCCGGATGCAGGCGGTCCAGCAGGATTTCTGCATACCCGCGCACAATCATCAGAATGTTGTTGAAGTCGTGCGCGATCCCGCCCGCCAGACGTCCGACTGCTTCCATTTTCTGCGCTTGAAGCAGCTCCGCTTCCAGCCGCCGGCGCTCGGTCAAGTCCCGCGCGATCCCTTGCACCCCGATGGCCTCGCCATTTTCATAGAGCAGCCGGCTGCTCACTTCGACGTCGCGGCGGCTGCCATCTTTCGCAATCAGGCGAAGAGAATACGGAGGAGAAATTTTCCCGGTGAGCTTCATGGCCAGCATCTGTTCTGCCAGCTGGTAATCCTCAGGCGCCACAATATCTCGCACGTGCATTTTCGCTGTCTCGCTCATCTTGTAGCCGGTCAATTCCTCCGCTTTGCGGTTCCACGAAATGAAGTTTCCCTCGACTAGATCATGCACGTAGACCATGTCGTTGGCGTTCTCCAACAGTTCGCGGTAGCGCTCCTCGCTCTTGCGCGCCGCCGCTTCCGCCTTGGCACGTTCCGTCACGCTGGCCTGGACCTGCTGCACGATGATCGACGACACAGTGACTCCCAGACCCAATAGCAAGCATCCGGCAAGCGGCAGTCCAATACTCAACAGTTTCTCGATGCGTCGCGCGCCCGCCGAGAGCTTGATTGAGAATTCATTTTCAAGGGGAGTGAGTTTTGCATCCGTAGCTTCAATCCGGCGCACTAGCATAGCGATGTCCCGATCGCTCGCTGGCTTTTCGGCGATCATTCCGTGCAATTGGGCGCCTTCTTGTTGCAACTCGGCAATGTACTGATCGGCTTTGGCCCAGATCGCAACGGCGGCGCTGATCTCTTCGGTCTTTCTGAATCTCCGAAACAGCATAATCATCCCGGGTACGTCAGCTTCCGCAATCTTTCCCTGACGGAAACCAGCATAGATTGCCGCGTAATCCGGTTCGGACTTTTCCATATGCTCTCTGGCGATGCGGTCGCCAAGCTGAACCGACAGGGAATTGAGAAATTCTTGATAGTCTTTTTCGTCGTGTGAGGATGAGTACGCCTGGAGTCGTATGACTGCCTGCTTCTCGTTCTTCGACCAGGTTCCTTCGCCCTGCACGTACGCGCGCGCAGCCGAAGTGAAGCTCGAGCTGAAATACACCAGCCCGAGCACCGCGAAAAAGATGCATACGAAAACGAGCACTACGAATTGCAGGTTTCTAGAGATTGGCAGCGCGCGCAGATGTTCGCCCAGGCGGCGTCTCAACGATTTTTCCGTGGTCATTCCGGTTGGAACTCAATACATCCATTTGGCGACGAGGCCATTACGAGGAATAGTACTTTTGGCGATAAGTGAAGTCCAGCTATATACGCGGCCCGGTCACTTCCTGTGTTGGTCTTGGCGATCGCTGTTCAAAATCGCGGATCATTCCTTCAAGAGATACAGAGCCCGCTCAAGCTCAATCTCCATCTTCGAGCCTTTGGACAGCTCTAACTCGTGGCCACGTCCGACTTCCATCAGATACGCTGCCAGCGCTGCCTCTGCCGCGCCTTCGGCTGCTTCCTTGGCGTTCTTGTCTTTGATTCCATGCATTGCGCCCATTCCAGCGCCTTCGGCGGCGGCTTGCCCCGCAGCTTGCTGGGTGCTGGTTTTGCCTTCGATGAGCCCTTCCTTCTGCGGCCCGCCAGATCGCACGCTGTGATCGCCGGGAACGCCGACTACATCCGCCACGATTGGCAGCGGACCGAACTTGGTTCGAATCTCGTCAAAGACCAGCCAAATCTTGGCTCGGCCAACCACCGCGGCGGGCTGTACGCGGCTGACATGCCCTCGAATTTCCGCGCCGGGCGGCAAATAGATCCCGCTTCCGGCCAGCATTGGCTCCAGCGTTCGAACACTGAAGTGCCGGCCCTCTTTTGTGTCGCCAGTGCCTAAATCATCCTCAAGCCGCACCAGCACCCGTGTGCCGGGCACTACCGCATAGGCCTCCGCCGGCAATCCGCCACGCCGGTTTCCATCCGCCGGCTGGGTCATTTCCGGCTGGTGCGCCTCCGGTTGGGCCATCTCTGATTGGGATTTGGCGGGTCCGCCATCATCCCGCGAAATCGGTTTATCCTGGGCCAGGCAGCTAGCTCCCAGCGCCAGGTTTAGCGCCAGCGTAGCAACGCCAGCGAGACACGAAATGTTCTTTACGAAAGTCATAGCTTCCTCCGATCAAGCGCCGGGCAAGTACGAAGGGCAATTGGGATGCCACCCGATCCGCACCCGGTCGGCCGCAATTCAATGAAAATACAGTCAGTTGGAGCCGTCACGCCGCACGTTCTTCGATGCCTTCGCGAGACTGTCAGCGCTTCCCAGCACCCGGCCGCAAGTCTTTGCCGACACTCCGCGCACATTGCATCCAACACCGGCGAGCGGTAACAGTTTCGTGGAACAACTGATATGATGTGCGCTATTCAGCTACACCTTTAGGGATCACACTTTCAATGGCGGATTCGCAGGCGCTCCTCGGACAAACCGTCTCGCACTATCGCATCCTGGAAAAGCTGGGTGGCGGCGGAATGGGCGTCGTCTATAAAGCGGAAGACACCCGTCTGAAGCGCTTTGTCGCCCTAAAATTTTTGCCGGACGACGTTGCCAAGGACTCTCAGGCACTGGCGCGCTTTCAACGCGAAGCGCAAGCTGCCTCCGCTTTAAACCATCCCAATATCTGCACCATATATGATATCGGCGAACACGAGTCGCGCGCGTTCATCGCCATGGAGTTCCTCGATGGCAACACGTTGAAACATTTAATCCACGGGCGCCCGATGGAACTCGATCGCATTTTGGAAATTTCCATCGAAGTTGCCGAGGCTCTCGACGCTGCGCACGCCGAAGGTATCATCCATCGCGACATCAAGCCCGCGAATATTTTTGTCACCAAGCGCGGCCACGCAAAGATTCTCGATTTCGGCTTGGCCAAAGTGAAAATTTCCGGGAGCCCCGGCGGAGCAACCGACGCCGGCGACACCCTGGCCGAGGAACATCTCACCAGCCCCGGCACCTCGCTCGGAACCATTTCGTATATGTCTCCGGAGCAAGTTCTCGGCAGGGAATTGGACGCGCGCACCGATCTCTTTTCGTTTGGGATTGTTTGTTACGAGATGGCTTCCGGCGTTTTGCCGTTTCCTGGCGATACTTCCGGCTCAATTTTTGATGCGGTACTGCACAGGCCGCCCATGGCACTCGCGCGCCTCAATAGCCAGATACCCGCCGACCTCGAGCGCATCATCAACAAGGCCTTGGATAAAGATCCACGCCTTCGCTACCAGCACGCCGCGGAAATGCGCGCCGATTTTCAGCGACTGAAACGCGATACCGACACCAGCCACTCGGCGGTATTTTCCGGAACGCCTGCGCAACGCGATTCCGGCGCGGCTTCCCAGTCATCGTCTTCAAGTGCAGCTTCCGCTCCAGGCACGGTAGCCCAGGCTTCCGATTCGCAAATTGCCGTTGGCCTGCTCTCTCGTCACAAGAAGGCGTTTATTGGTGTCGCGGCCGTCGTGCTGCTGGCTCTGGCGGTCGCTGGCATCGCTGCGTTCCGGGGATTCGCGGTCCACGGCGGGTCATCGATTGATTCGCTGGCGGTGCTGCCGTTCACCAATGTCACGGCTGATCCAAACACTGAATACCTCAGCGATGGACTGACGGAAAGCCTGATCGGCGGCCTTTCGCAGCTGCCGAATTTGACGGTACGCCCGCGCAGCTCGGTTTTCCGCTACAAGGCGAAAGATGTGGACCCGCAGACGGCCGCCAACGAATTGAAGGTAGCCGCTATCGTTACCGGACGCGTTACCCAGCACAACGACGCGCTTTTAGTCAGCGTCGAATTGATCGACGCTCGCAACAACCGCAGCCTTTGGAGCGAGCAATACGACCGAAAGCTCTCCGATGTCATCGCAGTACAGCGCGAGGTAGCTGCGGAAATATCCTCGCGGCTCCGCGAACGCATCTCCGGCGATCAGAAGGCCAAGCTTAATGACAACGGGACTTCGGATCCCGAGGCCTACCAGCTTTTCTTGAAAGGACAGTTCTACTTTGCCAAGCGTACGCCGGACGCTTTGACCAAGGCCCGCGACTATTTCACGCAAGCGGCCGCGAGAGATCCTCAGTACGCACAAGCTTATGTCGGTCTCGCGAACTACTGGGCAGTGGTGAGTGAATACGTTCCCATCCCGAAGAGCGAGTGCATGCCCAAAATGAAGGAAGCCGCGGAAAAGGCGCAGAGTCTGAACGAAAAACTTCCTGAAGTGCATGAGGCGCTCTCGCAGTACTACATCGCGGAGTGGAAATGGGCGGATTGGGAGCGCGAACACCGCCGCGCTCTGGAGCTCGATCCGAACTTTGCTAATGCGCATCATTGGTTCGGCCTGGAGCTTTCTTGGATCGGCCGTTCCGATGAAGCGATTATGCATCTCCGTCGCGCCGTCGAACTCGATCCTTTGAACCTGAAATTCAACGACAACCTTGGCCAGGTTCTCCTGAACGCCCGCCGTGACGACGAAGCGCTCGCCCAATTAAACAAAACCATCGAGATGGATCCGAACTTTGCGGGGACTTACGGCGATCTCTCTAACTTGTATCGCTACCAGGGCCACTATGACCTCTGGCTCGACGCCTTGAAAAAGAACTCCACGCTCAATGATAGTCAAGAGGATCTAGCCGAGGTCACCGAGGTTCAGCCCATTTTCAAACAATCCGGCTATAAAGCGGCGGTGAACCGGACTATTGAACTATACAAAAAGCGCAGAGAGCACTCCTATATCGACCCGGGCTTCATCGCGGAGGAATATGCATTCTTGGGGGACAAGGATCACGCGTTCGAATGGCTGGAGAAGGCCTATCAGGAAAAATCGGACGCAATGGCGAGCCTGCGCGTCCGCCGCTGTTATGACTTCTTGCGTTCCGATCCCCGTTACAAAGACCTCGAGCGCCGCGTTGGCTATACCTGGTAATCAGCCGAGGCAATCAGCCGAGCCTAGCCGGATCGCCCTGCAGAATCTGTTGAATGCGCTTGAGCACTTTCGCATACATTGCTGCGGTTAGTTTGCCAGTCTGGGTATTCTGCTGGCTGGGATGATAAACGCCGATTAACGTTGGCCCGTCGCCCGGTAGTTTGGCTTCCGCGCCGTGAGCAAAAACAAATTTTGCGCGAGATTCGATCACTGCTCGGCTTTTCAGGATTTCCAGGTAAGTATCCCAGGCAATTTTCCCGAGTGCCAGAACCACTTTGGGTCGCAGCAACTCGAGTTCGCGTTCCAGATAAGCCCTGCAATTCCATAGCTCGGAGGGAAGCGGTTTGTTACCAGGTGGTGCGCATCGCCCCGCAGCTGCGATGTAAGCGTTCTTCAGCTTTAGTCCGTCGTCGGTGCGCTGCCAAGTCGCTTGGTTGGCGAATCCCGCCATGTGTAGTGCGGTGTACAGAAATTCTCCCGAACGATCGCCCGTGAACATTCGCCCGGTGCGATTCGAACCGTGCGCGCCGGGCGCCAGCCCCAAGATGAATAGTTTTGCGCGCGGATCGCCAAAGCCCGGTACCGGCCGTCCCCAATACTCGCAGTCTCGATACGCGCGCCGCTTATCGCGTGCCACTTGCTCGCGATACTCCACCAGCCGCGGACATCTTCGGCATTCGATAATTTCGCGTTCTAGAATTGTCAGCGGATCTTTGCCTTCAGCCATCGCGTTCCGAGTGTACACGGGCCGTCTTAGATTGGTGAGAGTTCGCACGCCAAGAAATTATTCGACGCGGCCAAGCAATCGATTGGTTTCGCTCCACGTGATATTTTTTTCGAAGAGCGGCGTGTGGTCGCCATACTCGCGCAGCGCCAAGGCTACTTCGCGCAGCCGGGTAAGAGCTGAGCGGTGTGGCCCGGAACCTGCACTGGCTCGCGCCACTCCCAACTTTTCCAGCTCCTGCAGCGTCGCGCCGCCCGGCTGCAAAAGAATATTTAGCGGCGCGTCGACGGCCTGCAACATTTTGGCAATCGTTTCCGCATCGCGAATTCCTGGTGCGAACACGCAATCCGCTCCGGCTTTGCGGTAAGCACGCAGCCGTTCCACCGTACGTTCGAACCGCGACCCTTCCGGCCCGATCGGCATCAAATAAATGTCGGTGCGCGCGTTGATCACCAGCGGTACTCCGGCGGAGTTTGCGGCTTCGCGCAGCGCGGCGATTTTTTCGACCTGCAAGTTCAGTTCAACGAACGAAGCTTCATCAGCGCCGGTGATATCTTCGAAGTTCAATCCCACGGCTCCGCTGGCGACAGTCGCCCTGGCGAAATCTGCGATTTCACTTGGTGTAGTGGCATAACCGGCTTCAAGATCGGCGGTCACCGGCACTTTCACCGTCTTCGCAATTCGCGCCACCGCTTGCAGCATTTCATCGCGTTGCACGCGCTGGCCGTCGGGATACCCTAGCGCCGCGGCAACTCCCGCGCTGGTGGTTGCTACGGCCGGAAAGCCCGCATCTTCGATGATCAGTGCGCTGATCGCGTCCCACGCATTTGGCAGAATCAGAATCCGTGGCCCATAGTGCAACTTCCGCAATATTTCCGCTTTTTTTGCCTGTTGAGCGATATCCATGGAAATCTCCGAAACGAAATGTTTGCTGTGCTCAGACTACGCGACGATGGGTTATCGAACAGCGCCAATTTGGCCAACGATTGTTGGCGCGGAATTGACGCTGCGATGTGCCTTGTGGAGCAGCGGCTTTACGCCGCTGCTCTTTCTGGTCTTCGCGTGTCTCTGCGTTCTCTGGGTTATCCTCTTCCGTCGAATTTCTTGCTCATTTTAATACCGCCAGCGTTTCCTCATGTATCTTCCCATTCGTACTCAACAAACTTTTTTCATAGATGGTCGCTCGCCCGCTCAACGATGTCGATTTTCCGCCAGCTTCCTGCACAATCAAAATCAGTGGCGCCAGATCCCACGGCTTGGACGTCCAATCGAGCGCGGCTTCAATCGCGCCTTCCGCCACCAGCATGTGCTGCCAAAATCCGCCAAACGAACGGCTGTTCCGCGCGGCGTCCAGGTATTTTCGAATGCGCACCTGGTCAGAAGAGTCCTTGCTCGGCCCCGTCCCAGTGGAAAATACCATCGCATCTTTCAATTTTTCGACGCTCGAAACCTGCAATTTCCGTCCGTCGCGATACGCGCCCTCACCCTTGTACGCCTGCCACCGAGAATGAAGCCCCGGCGCGCTGGCCATCGCCGCCACAATCTCGCCGTTTCGTTCAATTCCCATCAGCGTCCCAAATGTTGGAATCCCCCGCGAAAATTCCTCCGTGCCATCAATCGGGTCAATGATCATTCGCGGCCTGGCGCCGGGCTCCGGCGCTCCCTCCGTCCCGCCGCCCATCTCTTCGCCCAAAACATCCAGGTCCAGACCGCTCGCTGCGACCCGCGCACGCGCCATCTCCTCCACCCCGCGATCCGCTTGCGTCACCGCGCTGCCATCCTTCTTTCGCTCCACGCGCAGTTCCACTCCGCGAAAATATCGCAGCGCGATCTCGTCAGCTTCTCGCGCGATCTCCTCTAGCAATTTTCCGTACTCCGCTCGATAACCCATTGCTCGCTCAGCCCTCTTTCCAGTCACTGCTGGCAACGTTTGACTCAATCTTCCACACCACCTAGCATACTATTTCGCTCTCATGACGACCCCATCCCGCACCGATTCCGTCCTCGATCGCATTCTGGAAGCGCGGTTCCGCGAGGTCGAGCACCGAAAAAAGGTTCTTCCCGAAACCGCGCTCAAGTACGGCGCTAAAGCAGCAACGCCTTTGCGTGATTTCTCTAAGGCTTTGTCGAAGCCAGGCCTGAACGTTATCGCCGAACTGAAACCCGCCTCTCCGTCGCGCGGCATTATTCGCGATCCGTTCGATCCGGTTGAACTCGCCACTTCGCTCGAATCCGCGGGCGCAGCAGCGCTTTCGGTGCTCACCGAGGGCGAATTCTTCCGCGGCACGCTGAAAAACTTGCGCGACGCCCGCAAGAGCATTCAACTTCCGGTACTGCGCAAGGATTTTATTTTTGACACCTGGCAGGTTTGGGAGACCCGCGCCAACGACGCCGACAGTTTTTTGCTGATCGTCGCTGCACTTCGTGATGCGCAACTGGTTGAGCTGATCGGCCTGGGCAGGGAAATCGGCATGGAGCCGCTGGTCGAAGTTCACACTGGCGACGAACTCGCGCGCGCCATCGCGGCCGGGGCAAAAATTATCGGCGTCAACAATCGCGATTTGAAAACGCTTGAAGTTCGCGTCGAAACTTCGTTCGAATTGATCGCGCAGATTCCCGACGACTGCATCGCCGTCAGCGAGTCCGGCCTCCGCACCAACGAAAACCTGCAAAAGCTTCGCGCCGCCGGCTTCGACGCCTTCCTCATCGGCGAACAGCTCATGCTTGCCGCCGATCCCGCCGCCGCCCTCGCTGAAATTCTCGGCGCCACGCCCAAGGCAGGTTAAGCCTCTCTGCGCACCGCGTCGCCGCAATGCGATGCTATTCCAAAACCGTGTCGTCCTGAGCCCGCCGTCGGCGGGCGAAGGATCTCAGCGCCACCCGCGACTCGATGTATCCTGAGATGTGAACCAGATGAGCACCGCCGAACCAACCCGCGTAAAAATCTGCGGCATCACCCGCGCACAGGACGCACGCCTCGCCGAAAAACTCGGCGCATGGGCGCTCGGCTTCAACTTCTACAAGGAATCTCCACGCGCAGTTTCTCCCGCCGATGCCTGGAAAATCCGCCACGAACTTGAACTAACCACACGAGCCGTCG
This sequence comes from uncultured Acidobacteriota bacterium, assembly GCA_963814635.1. Classification (GTDB taxonomy): domain Bacteria; phylum Acidobacteriota; class Terriglobia; order Acidiferrales; family UBA7541; genus Acidiferrum. The sequence goes on from CAWFDP010000001.1 coordinate 645,062, forward strand.
GCCTTTTCGTCAACTGGAGGCCGGAAGTCATCATTACGCTGGTACACGCCCTCGAACTCGACGCGGTTCAGATGCATGGCAACGAATCGCCCAAACAAGTTGCCTACTGCGAGGACGATTTGCCGGTATTCAAGGCCTTTCGCGTCGGTCCACGTTTTTCGATGGCGGAGTTTCGCAGGTTCCGCCGCGCGACCGCGTTTCTGCTCGACGCTGCCCAGCGCGGCCAATTCGGCGGCACCGGCAAATCGTTCGACTGGTCCATCGCCCAGCGCGCCGCGGCAAAACATCGCGTGATTCTGGCCGGCGGCCTCACTCCGGAAAACGTCGCCGAAGCCATCCTTACCGTCCGCCCCTACGCCGTTGACGTCGCCAGCGGCGTCGAATCCCGCCCCGGCATCAAAGACCCTGGCAAGCTCCGCGAATTCTTCGCCGAAGTCAGCCGCGCCAACCGCGCCCTCGCAGGTTCTTTGTAGGGTCGCAGCATGCAGCGGCTGTTCGGCAGGACTAACCGAGTCCTCGCGTATTCTCCGTGAACTCTGCGCTCCGGCGTCTGTGTTCTCTGTGTAACTTTTTCCGAGGTTTTTCCGCGACTTTGCCATTTCTGCCCGCAACGCCACCCGTGCGACAATATTCCACACCATGGTTTCGCAGCTCATAATCCCCGCCTCCGTTCCCGGACGCTTTGGCCCCTACGGCGGCCGTTACGTCCCGGAAACGCTGATGGTCCCGCTGCTCGAACTCGAGCGCTCCTACGAACTCGCCAAGTCCGACCCCGTCTTCCAGGCAAAATTTCAGGACCTGCTAAAAAATTTCGCAGGCCGTCCAACGCCGCTGCAATTCGCCGAACGTCTGACAAAACATCTCGGCGGTCCGAAAATCTATCTCAAGCGCGAAGATCTCCTGCACACCGGCGCGCACAAAATCAATAACGCCATTGGCCAGGGCCTGCTCGCGGTGCAAATGAAAAAGCCGCGCGTCATCGCCGAAACTGGTGCAGGCCAGCACGGCGTCGCCACCGCCGCTGCCGCCGCGCATCTTGGCCTCGAATGCGTTGTTTACATGGGCACCCAAGACATGACCCGCCAGGCGCTCAACGTTTCCCGGATGCGCATGCTCGGCGCCGAAGTCGTCGGCGTAAGTTCCGGCAGTTGCACGTTAAAAGACGCCATCAACGAAGCCATGCGCGACTGGGTCACCAACGTTCGCACTACCCATTATCTTCTCGGCTCGGTGCTGGGCGCCCACCCGTACCCCACCATGGTCCGCGATTTTCATTCCTGTATCGGCCGCGAAGCCCGCGCACAAATCCTCGCCGCGGAAAAACGTCTGCCCACACATCTTTTCGCGTGCGTCGGCGGCGGTTCGAACGCCATCGGCCTGTTCCACGAATTTATGAAGGATGATTCAGTGAAGATGGTCGGCATCGAAGCCGGCGGCCGCGGCAATGGACTCGGCGAACACGCCGCACGCCTGGCCGCCGCGCAGGGCTTCAGCGGAGCGCGCCCCGGCGTCCTGCAAGGCACCTACACCTACGTCCTGCAAACCGAAGACGGCCAGATCGCGACTACTCACTCGATTTCCGCCGGCCTCGACTATCCCGCTATCGGCCCCGAACACGCCTGGCTCGCCGATCAACGCCGCGCAGAATATTCAGCCGTCTCCGATGCCGCCGCCCTCGATGCCGCACTGCTCCTGGCCCGCACCGAAGGCATCATCCCCGCACTAGAATCCGCCCACGCCATCGCCGGCCTCATCGAACGCGTCTCCTCTTCCAATTCTTCGGGTGCCCCAAGTGCCGTTCTTGCGTCTGGGTCTTCGACGTCGCCCGCCCCGTCCCGTCTCACCACCAACGACCTCGTCATCCTCAACGTCTCCGGCCGCGGCGACAAAGACATGGCCACCTACTCTCGAGTCTTCGAGTCGTAATTCAAGGTGCGAATAAGAACAAGCAGTTAGAGGGGCGTTTCGACGCGCCATCCGCAGCGCCACAGGTACCAACACTTCGCTGATCGTACCTTCGTTTTGGTAATCGTTTCGGTCGGATCGCACGTCGTTCGCGAACGCTCAGTGGCCGTGACGTGGTTTCCCGATTGGCTTACACGTGGGAACGGCCGCTCGGCAGGGTTCGGAGCTTTCTCGCCGGGGCATGGCTCTGGCTCGAAGGAGATCTCGAACGTAAACACGAGTCGGTACGACAGCCCCTCTTCAGAGCAGTTCCTGCATTCAAATTTTGAGTTTTTCGCGCTTTCGAGCGCCGCTGGGGCCAAAAGTGGATGGCCTTTCATGACTGTCACGCTATTAACAGCGCCATCCCGGCGAACTTCGACCTCCACCTGAACCTCGCCCGAAATCCGAGACTGTCTCGCGAGCGATGGATATCCGATTGGCGCCGGTTTCGATAGTTCGACATCTCCTTTCAGCGGTGCGACTGGGTTCTGCGCGAGCAAATTCCTGCAGGCAAGCAAAACGCCAAAGAAAGCGGCCAACCGGACCGCCTGGGACACAGTCCGCATTTCAGAATTCTCCTAACGCCTGGCTCACGCGCCTGAGCCCTTCTTCTGCCTCAGCGCTGCCCATACCAATTCCAACCCGAATCCGGTCCGGCATTTCAAAAAATTTTCCCGGCACTGCCGAAGTCTCATACTTTCCGCGCAGAAGCTTGCAAAACGCATCGCCATCACGGCTCGGCACCCGCGGGAAAATAATCGTCCCACCCAGCGGCCGAACCACATCCAGTCCAGAATGCTCCGCGAGAAATCGATCCAGAAGTTTCCAATTCGCTTCCAGTAAACTCTTGGCCCGCGCCCGAATTGTATCCAGATGATCCAACGCGATCACACTCAGCCGGTCCGTAATGTGCGCCGGAATATTTCCAAACAGATCGTTCTGGTGCCACATTCTTTCCACCAGTTCCGGCGCCGCCAAAATCCACCCGCATCGCAATCCCGACAGTCCATAAGCTTTCGTCAAGCTGCTGGTCACCATAAAATGTTCGCCCAAGTGAAACGCCGAACGCTGCGGCCGGTCAAAAAGCAATTCCAAGTACACCTCATCCACCAGAACTCGCGCTGCAACGCTCCGGGCAACCTCGCCAATTTCGCGAAGCGTGCTTTCTTCAAGCAATGCGCCGCTGGGGTTGTGAAGATTAGTGAGCACAATCAGCCGCGTCTTCGGCGAAATAATTTTCTCCAAATCCTCGACCCGCACCTGAAATCCATTCTCCGGACGCCGCGGCAATCTCTTAATCTCAGCGCCGAGATATCGCGCCGCCGCCAGCATCGGATCGTACGTCGGCTGCTCGACAATCACTTCATCACCCGGCTCCAGCACTGCCGACATCGCCAAATAGTTCGCCATCGAAGTCCCAATCGCGCCGGCCACGTTCTTGGTCGAAACCCCATACCGCGCAGCCAGCCGCTCCAGCAGCGGCGGATAGCCGTAACTCCCCGGTGCCGACAACTCCAAATCCGAAAGCTTCACCGGCAACTCGCTCAGCGGAACACCCTGCACTCCGCTAGCCGTCAGATTAAATCGCGCCGCCGCGCACAGCTTCGCCCATTCGATATACGCCGTCCGCGCCTCCGTCCGCCGATAAGTCATGCATCTCCTTCTGGACTCTAGCTCTGGGTGCTCTGTGACTCTGTGGCAATCTTTCTCTTGGTTCTGCTCCAATAAAAATACAGCGGAACTCCCGCCAACAAAATCCCCAGCAACAGCAAGGCATTCGCACGATAACGATAAAACGAGTTCGCCACCACCAGCCAATTAACCGCCACAAAAAGAATCGTCGTCCACGGATGGCCCGGCGCGCGAAATTCCGTGCGCGCCCCAGCCGCCGTTTGCCGTCGCCGCAAAACGAACAGCGTCAGCGCCGACAATCCGAAAAACAATCCGTCCATCGACTCCACATAAACCAATATCGCGTCATAGTGCCCGGCCAACAGCACCGCTACCGTCAACAAGCTTGCCAGCAGAATCGCCACCACCGGCACTTGGGTTCGCGGATGCACCCGCGAAACCCCCGCCGGAAAAAGTCCGTCCGCGGCCATCGCAAAAAATACCCGCGGGTACGTCAACACCGACTGGCTCAGAAATCCCAGCGTCGAAATGCCAATCCCCACCGCCATGAACGCCGCGCCCTTGCTGCCCAGCACTCGCCTCATCACATCCGATGCCGGTGTGGAAGTCGCGGCAAGCCCCGCCGGCCCAAGCACCGCCACGCATGCAAACGTTACGCCCAAGTACAGCGCAATCACTCCAATCGTTCCCATCACCAGCGCGCGCGGAAGATTGTTTCGCGGCTCGCGAATCTCCGACGCCAGAAAGCTTGCGCTCTGCCAGCCGCCATACGCGAACAGCACCGGAATCATTCCCGAACCAAACGCCATCCCCAAATCGAATGACACTGGCCGATCCAGCACCGGCCTCCACACCAACGCCGTCGCCGCCGAACTGTGCCAATACCATCCAACTCCAACTGCAATCAGCACCACGATCGCCGCCGCGCGCAAAACCATCAGCGCGCTCTGCACATTGCTGCCAAATCGCACACCAAGGCAATTCACTCCAGCCAACACCAGTATCGTCCCCGCCGCCAGCGCTCGCTCCGGAATCGCCACCGGCAAAATCAGCGAAAGATATTTCGCAAACACCAGCGATACCGCGGCCGTGCCTCCGGCGTTGATCACCAGCAGCGCGAACCATCCGTACAAAAATCCAAGTATCGGGTGAAATCCGGCAGTAAGGTACGCATATTCGCCACCAACTTTCGGCAGAATCGCGCCGAGCTCCGCGTAAATCATCGCGCCCAGCAGAGCCATAACTCCGCCCAGCAGCCACGCGCCAAGAATCAAAACCGGCGAATGCAAATGCCGCGCCACCACCGCCGGATTCACAAATATTCCAGACCCGATCACCCCACCCATGGCAATCATCGTCGCGTCGAACAGCCCCAGCTTCGCCGCCAGCTGCGGCGTGCGAGACGTTTCCGGCTTCAATTCAACCGCCGTCAGATCGCTCAATGTTCAGCCCCACTCAGGCGCGCATTCTAGCAGCATCACGGCGCATAAGCAGAGAACTGTCATCCCGACCGGGAGCAGCCGGGCTTTTTCTTCCGTTCGCGCAGCGAACGCCGGGCTGCGGAGCGGAGCGATCTCGGCAAGGTCGTTCGATACGAGCAGTCCCAAGCATCCGCCGGTACCTGGTACCTTCGGGACGGTGTTAATCTATTTCTTTCCAATATGACCATCGCAGCCCACAGCCAATCCCGCATTTCGCAGCGCTTCGCCGCACTGCGCGCCTCCGGCGAAATGGGCATCGTCGCCTACATCACCGCGGGCGATCCGTCGTTCGCCGCAACGCTGAAATTCGTCGTAGCAATGGCCGAAGCCGGCGTTGACGTCATCGAACTCGGCGTCCCCTTCAGCGATCCCCTCGCCGACGGCCCCACCATCCAGCGCGCTTCCGAACGCGCACTGAAAAACGGAGCGACGCTAGCAAAAGTAATCGATCTGGTCGGCCAGGTCCGCGCGGCAAAATCTCCCGTCTGCGAAATCGCCGTGGTTCTCTTCAGTTACTACAACCCGATTTTCCAGATGGGTCTGGAGAAATTCGCAGCCGCCGCTTCCTCCGCCGGAGCCGACGGCGTCCTGGTCACCGACATCACTCCGGAAGAATCCGAAGACTATCGCCGCATCCTTCAGGCGCATCATCTCGACACCGTTTTCCTCGGCGCGCCAACGTCCACCGACGAGCGTCTCGCAAGAATCGCCGCCTGCTCTTCCGGCTTTCTCTATCTCATCTCCCGCACCGGAGTCACCGGAGCAAAAGACGCGCTCCCCGACGATCTGCCCGCACTCCTTCGCCGCGCGCGCAGCGTCACCCAACTCCCGATCGCGGTCGGTTTCGGTATCTCGCTCCCCGGCCACGTTTCCGTTTTAGGCGGACTAGTCGACGCCGCAGTTGTCGGCTCCGCGCTAGTCTCCGAAATCGAAAAAGCTACCGCTACAAATTCTTCCCCCGCCGCGATCGACACGGCCGCAATCGCTCTAGCCGACCGTATCCGCTCCCTCAAATCCGCCGCCCGCACCGGTCTCTCCCGCCGCGAGGTCGCCACATGACCTTCTCCAGTTGGCTCGTATTGAATTTCGTTGTCATCCTGAGGACATCCGACAAGGATGTCCGAAGGATCTCAACGCATATCCCTGCACCCGACTCGACAGCGCCCCGATGGCCGTTTTTCTCGCGTTTGTCGTCCCGAGCGGGGCGAGGGATCTGCTTTCGTCCGGTGCCGGAGCAACGCCCATGACCCTCGCCGACTGGCGCCGCCGCATCGACGACCTCGACCGCAAACTGGTCGAGCTTCTCAACGAACGCTCCAAGTGCGCGCTCGAAATCGGCAAGCTCAAGCAACAGGCGAATCTGCCGCTCTACCAGCCCGACCGCGAAAAGGAAGTCCTGCAAAATGCCGAGCACAATAACCAGGGACCGCTCTCAGACGCCGCCATTCGCCGCCTCTTCGAACGCATCATCGACGAAGCCCGCTCCGCCGAACGCAGCGCCATGCACTCTGACGGCGAAAAGGACACTTGAGTATGCGAGCGAATCAACAGCGCGATGTTGTAGCGCCGGCATCCTGCCGGCTCTTGGGGCTCATAAACGCAAAATGCACCCGACGACGAACCGCAATCTAAGCACGAAACCGGGCGATTCTTTTTCTTCGGAGAACTTAAGACTTACAACTTATAACTCGGTCTCTTACGGCAAACGGTAAACGGCGAACGGAAAACGATTCGCACAACACGAAAGGTAAAACGAACCACCCATGGTCATCGTCATGCAAGAGGGCGCTTCTGACGCCCAGATTCAAAACGTCATCGACAAACTCGTCGCCCACGGCTTCGACGTACATCGCTCCACTGGTGCGTCGCACACCGTCCTCGGCGCCGTCGGTGTGCACCGCGATTTCGATCATCGCGATTTCGAATTGCTGGAAGGCGTGCGCGAAGTTATGCGCATCACGCAGCCCTTCAAACTCGCCAGCCGCCAATTCAAACCTGAAGGTACCGTCATCGATCTTGGCCGCGGCGTAAAAATCGGCGGCCCCGATGTTGTCGTCGCCGCGGGACCCTGCGCCGTCGAATCGCGCGAACAAATCCACTCCATCGCCGAATCGGTCGCCAAGGCTGGCGCAAAAATTCTCCGTGCCGGAGCCTTCAAGCCGCGCACCTCGCCCTACGCATTCCAGGGCATGGGAGAAAAAGGCCTGCAACTGATGCGCGAAGCCGCCGACAAATTCGGCCTGTTCACCGTCAGTGAAGTCATGGACCCCTCGCAAGTCGAAATGATGGGCCAGTACGTTGACATCTACCAGGTCGGCGCGCGCAACATGCAGAATTACCACCTGCTTCGCGCGCTTGGCGAAGTTCGCACGCCCGTGCTGCTCAAGCGCGGCATGTCCGCCACCATGGAAGAACTTCTCCTCAGCGCCGAATATATTTTGGCTGGCGGAAATTACAACGTGATTCTCTGCGAACGTGGTATCCGCACTTTTGAAACTTACACCCGCAACACGTTCGATCTCGCCGCAATTCCGGTCATCCAAAAACTTTCCCACCTTCCGATGTGGGCCGATCCTTCGCATGGCACTGGTCGCCGCGACAAAGTCCTGCCGATGGCCCGCGCCGCTGTCGCCGCCGGAGCCGATGGCCTGCTCATCGAAGTCCACAACGATCCCGAGCACGCGCTTTCCGATGGCGCTCAATCGCTTGAACCCGAAACCTTCACCCAACTCATGGCCCAGCTGCGCATCATCGCTCCCGCCATCGGCCGCCGCATCTCTTAAGTAGCACAGCCAATCCTGCCTGCCCCGCCTTAGCGGGGGTTGTGCAAGGGTTGCGGCAGCACCCAAATCTCTACCGTTTGCGGACGCACGCCCCTTCACACTCATCATTCGGAGCGAAGCGAGGAATCTCTCTTCTCCTTCCAACTCTGAACTGTTGACTGTAGACTTCTTCTCTCATGTCCGCTCACCTCATCCGCCGCGTCACCGTTCTTGGCACCGGCCTCATCGGCGGCTCGTTCGCTCTCGCCCTTAAAAAAAATCTCACCGACATCCACATCTCCGGCTGGGATCGCCCCGAGGTGGTGCGCGAGAAAGCCACCCGCAATGCCTTCGACGAAACGTTCTCCGGCAATTTACAACCCGCTCTGGTAGCCGCCGATCTCATTTACATCGCACTGCCCATCAGCGTCACTCTCGACCTTCTCCCCGAGATTGCCAGCCACGTGCGTCCATCAGCTCTTGTCACCGATGCCTGCAGCACCAAACTCCGCATCGTTCAGGACGCCACACAACTTTTCCCGGGCGTTTCGCCCGACGAAACTCCGGGACCCGTTTTTCTCGGCGGCCACCCTATGGCTGGCAAAGAACTTTCCGGCATCGCTGCTGCCGACGCCGAACTTTTTCGTGGCCACACTTACGCACTGATTTCCGACGGCGACGGAAATACCATCGCGTCCGTCAAAGATCACCGCGTCACCGCCTTCGTCAAAATTCTCGAAAAAATCGGCGCTCGCCCTCTCTGGATCGGCGCACAGCAGCACGACTATGCCGTCGGCCTCGCGTCGCATTTGCCGCAGCTCGCCGCGGTCGCGCTGGCCGCTTTTCTCTACGACCGCCTCGACGAAAACGGTTTGCCGATCACCTTGGCTGGGCCCGGCCTCCGCGATTCGCTGCGCCTCGCCGGTAGTCCCTACTCCACCTGGCGCGACATCGTCCTCACCAACAAGGAACTGCTCTCTGCCTCGCTCGATCTCTTCGCTCGACGCCTCGACGACCTTCGCGAACGCCTCGGCTCCCGCGAACTCGAAGCCGACTTCGACTCCGCCAACGAGCTATACAAACTTCTCCGTTCGTTGTAAATCTGACACACTTTTGATGCTCGGTTTCGCCTGACATTGAGTAACTACTATGCTATATTGACTTCGTTTGATGCGACGCTTGCTGCAAGCCTTCCGGCATCCCACCACACCCTCGGCCGCAACCCAAAATCCCGTAACTCCTTTCCTCGCCACACATCCAAGAAACGCGCCGGTAAGTCCTTTTCTTGCCACACATTTTCTAATTTGATTGCGCCGCTCCGATCGGGTGCGGGCTTTGCTTGGAGTTCCCCAGGAAATAGACCGTGCTCTACCCCAGCCGTCGCCGTGCTCTCCGTCCCTCTTCCCTCTGGGTACGGCGCCTGTCCCGATACGATCGGGGTGATACGTATTTTCCTTCGCTTTACTTTCCCAAAATGGGAATTGCCCGCGATTGCGTCACACCGCGATGGCCCGTAAACTCTTCTCTCGGACGCGCCGTTCAGCCGCGACCCGTCGGGAGTCAGGAATGGACAAGCGAATTGCATCGGCGGACGCCGCAATCGAAAACCTGCGCGATGGCATGACCATCCTGATGGGCGGCTTCGGCTTGTGCGGGATTCCGGAGAATCTGATCGCCGCTGTGCGCAGAAAGGGAACCAAGGATTTAACAGTCGTCTCGAACAACGCCGGTGTGGACGGCTTCGGCATAGGAATTCTGCTGGAAAAGCGCCAAGTACGAAAAATGGTCTCGACTTACGTCGGCGAAAATAAATTGTTCGAGCAGTTGGTCACCAGCGGCGAGTTGCAACTGGAATTGAATCCGCAAGGAACTTTCGCCGAGCGCATCCGCGCCGGCGGCGCAGGCATTCCCGCCTTCTATACCCCTACCGGATTCGGCACCATGGTCGCCGAAGGCAAAGAAACTCGCGAATTCGATGGCCGCCAGTTCGTCATGGAGCGTGGCATTCGCGGCGACTTCGCATTCATCAAAGCCTGGAAAGGCGATCGCTGGGGCAATCTGATCTACCGCAAAACCGCGCGCAATTTTAATCCCATGATGGCCACCGCAGCCGAGTACGTAATTGCCGAAGTCGAGGAATTGGTCGAACTCGGCTCCCTCGATGCCGACAATATCCACACCCCGGGCATCTACGTAAACGCAATCTTCCAGGGTCAAAACTACGAAAAGCGCATCGAGCGCCGCACGATTAGTTAGGAAAAAGACGGCAATGACAACCCAGGACCATCGCGTATCATCCAAAATTCTGACCCCGACGTTGTCGGTATCCGTTGCGTTTGGTTGCTTTATCGCATGGCTCGTTCTGATTAAGGTCACGCCAATTTTTACCACTCTGTTCAGAGGCCTCGAAGTTGAGCTGCCTTTTCCGACGAAGTTTCTTCTGACGAATTATTTTTGGATTTATCCTCTCTTCTTCGGCGCCAGCGTGGCTGCGCTCGTCGCGCAAGAGATTTTCGTTCGTGACGCTCGTCGCCGTCTTCTTGCCCTCGGAGCCATTTTTCTGGCGGCTGCGGTGTCGGCGGGCTCCGCAGTCGTTTGCTTATATCTTCCGCTGTTTGTTTTGGCCGAGAAACTAAACAGGAAATAGCGCCTTTCTGGAAGGCAATATGCCCCTCACTGACGAACAAAAACGGGAACGGATTGTGCGGCGCATCGCGCGCGAATTACGCGACGGCTACTACGTCAATCTCGGCATCGGCATTCCGACGCTGGTGGCGAATCATGTTCCGCATGGTATGGAAGTGATTTTGCAGTCTGAAAACGGAATGCTCGGAGTCGGCCCGTACCCGCTCGATTCGGAAGTCGACCCTGATTTGATCAATGCGGGAAAAGAAACCATCAGCGAGTTGAAAGGCTGCTGCTATTTTTCCTCGGCCGATTCCTTCGCCATGATTCGCGGCGGCCACGTCGATCTCACGGTTCTCGGCGCGCTGCAAGTGGACGAACAGGGAACTCTCGCCAACTGGGCCGTACCAGGAAAAATGCTGAAAGGCATGGGCGGCGCCATGGACCTGGTCGCCGGAGCCAAGCGCGTCTTCGTAGCCATGGAACACGCCACCAAAGACGGCAAACTAAAAATCCTGAAGCAGTGTTCGTTACCGCTGACTGGCGTAGAGGTTGTCGATCACATCGTCACCGAGCTAGCAGTAATCGACGTAACGCCTGAAGGTTTGCTGCTGCGTGAGATCGCCCCAGACACGACCGTCGACCAAGTGCAATCACTGACCGAAGCAAGACTTATCCTGCCCGCAGCAGGCCCAATCGCAATGCGCGCGTGATTCTAAGCGGCACCGCCCGCTTCTGTGCGTCCTCGGTGTTGAGAAATCAGGTTATCACTGGCAGCAACGATCCGATTATCGCCGGCGTTCGTCGCACTCAGGAACTAAGCCGCCGCGCAGTGACGAACGAGTAGTGAAAGCCGGAGATCGTTGTAAGTCCCGCGACGAAGTAGGCCAGCATGCGATTTATTTCCGGCAACGAAGGGTAGGGATAAGCGGCGGCAAGAATTGCCGCAAATACCAGCACGATTTGAAAAAAGGTCGTCGCTTTTCCCAGCAGGCTCGGCGGAAACGGCCGGTACCCGGAAATCAAAATAATCACCGCGGCCACGATCAACAGCAAAATATCGCGGCTCAAGACCATGATCGTCAGCCACCACGGAATAATTTTCTCCATCGCCAAAATCACAAACGAAGAAGAAAGCAAAAGTTTATCGGCAATCGGATCGAGGTAAGCGCCAAGTGAGGATTTTTGATTCAGCCGCCGCGCGAGGAGTCCATCAATGCCATCGGAAAGTCCGGCCAGAACCAGAATCAGCAACGCCCAACGATAATGCTCGTAAACAATCAGAATCAGAAACAGCGGCAGAAAGCCGAGCCGCAACAAAGTGATTTGATTGGGAACCGTCCAGATCCGCCCTTGCATTTACAGAAGCATAACTCAGTTCGCGGGGATTGTCGCATCAAGTCGATGGGCGTAAACCCGAAGCAGGGACGTTACGCGAACTGCGAAAGATACTCGGCAATCGGGCGGCCGACTTTGCGCGCAAAAACTTCCGACAGCGATGGAATCGCGCCAGAAGACTCATCGAGCGCGATGCGCTCAACGCGATTCATGGGGAAAAACAAGGTCGGCAATCCGGTGCGTTCGCTATCTGGCCCGTTGATCTGGTTCACAAAATGATCGAACGAATTGAGGTCAACCCCGCGCATGGTAACACCCGATTGATTAATGGACAGCAACTCGCCCCAAAGTTTTTCCTTGGGCGTGTGCAAGCTGATGATGACGATAGAGTGCGGATCCATGAATTGCTCTCTTAAAGCCTAGCGCAAATCGGCGGCGTCAATCGCATACCAGGCACTCTCCATGCGCGAAGAGTGACTCCCGCTGCGGTTCGAATCACTCAACAATCGGCTTGGAAAAGTGCAAAATCATCAGGACGAAGCACGCGATCACCACAGCAAACGCCGACCAACCTAACGAGTAAGCGAGGTTGCGTTCGCGCGAGTTCATCGGCTCACGATCTGCAAGAAAGCGGCCCAGCAGAAAGCCGGCAGCAATGCCTCCCAGATGGCCCCAGTTGTCGGTGCGCAGCCCCCTAAAAAATAAGCCGATGGCGAAAATCGTGACCACCCACGAGATTAGTCGACCGCGCAACTGCTGTATCTGCGCGCCGCTGCGCCGGTAAGTAATGGCAATCAGTACGCCTGCCAGCCCAAGAATCGCGCCGCTGGCGCCGACCGATGGAGCTGCACTGAATGTAGCGCTCAGGAGCGATCCGCAAAGTCCACACACTGTGTAGAAGAAAAAGTAGCGTGCCGAGCCATAAATCTCTTCGACCACCGGACCCAAATCCAAGAGCACCATCATGTTGAAACCGATATGAATCAGTCCGCCGTGCAGATACATCGCGGTGATGAAGCGATACCAATTGAAATCCGCGTAGCGAAAAGGAATGCCCATGCCGAGCCGGTACAGCGCCTCGCCATTGACGTTGAACAAAATGCCGAGGCCCGCACCCTGCCCTCGTGCGAATCCGACCAGCAAGGTGACCGCGAACATTGCGATATTTGCGATCAGAATTGCCGTAGTCGCCGGGGCTTGGCCGCCGAAAAATCCGGAGAGACCTTTGCTCAGCGCGGCGAGGGAAAATCGCAGGTTGGCGCCGCATTCGTGGCAGCGGGTGGCCGAAATTCCGACCAGCGTGCCGCACGCCGGACAAAGTTTTGGCCGAGGTTGATTATCGCCTCCGTCGCCAAAAAATCCGCTGGTGGCGTTTTTCCAGCGATCGATGCGTTGCTGCCATTGATACGAGACGGGCAATCGGCCTCCTTGCGAGCCGCTTAGGGCGTTCCTATAATACCGGAATTGGTCTGCGAGCCTCGCAGACCCGTCGCAGAACCGAGGTACGCCATGGACAAGTTCGAAGAAGTGGGCCGGAAGCTGGATGAGGAGTTGACCCGGCTGCGGAAGTTTGTCGAAGACGACCTTGCGCCGGAGACCGAAAAACGCGCCGCAGTTTTTCTGCGCGAAGTTTCCGAAAAGTTGACCGAAGCGGCGGGCTGGCTGGAAGCGCGGCGCGCTGCAAAGACACCACCACAAGAGAAAGATCCGGCTGCGTGAGCTTGTGCCCATCGTGAAAGGTTTTCCAAAGAATTGTTCAAAGTACCTTGCAGTTTTTTGTGCAGGGACGATTGCTTTATTTATTTTCGCTGGGTGCGCTGGCCGCAAGCCGGTCGCAGCCAATGCGCCTCCTCCATTGCAGCCTACGGCGACTCCTCCTGCTACCGCTGAGCGAGCAAAACGCGCGACCGACACCGCGGATCGTCCGGCGGGCGAACAGCCAGGTGCTTCGGCTTACATCGAGGAAGGAAACGCTTCATGGTATGGAGCGCCGTTTCACGGACGGCGCGCTTCGAACGGCGAAATCTACGACATGAACAAGATGACTGCCGCGCACCGTACTATGGCTTTCGGCACGATGGTCAAAGTGACCAACCTGACCAACGGAAAATCGGCGGTGGTTCGAATCACCGACCGCGGACCGTTTGTGGACAATCGCATCATCGATTTATCCATGGCCGCGGCCAAAGCGGTCGAATCGATCGGCCCGGGCGTAGTTCCGGTGCGGCTGGAAGTGATTTCCGGCGCCGATCCCTTCGGCGGATTCTTTACCGTGCAGGTCGGCGCTTTTAAGGAGCAGGCAAACGCCGAGCGTTTGCGGGCCCGCTTGAACGAGTTGTATCCTCCTGCGACGATTCAGCAGGTCAATCTGGACGAAGGCACATTTTATCGAGTCCGCGCCGGGAAAGTTTCAGGAGAGCAGGCCGCGCAGAAATTTGCCGACGATCTGCGCGGGAAGGAAGGGTTTCACACCATGGTGATTCGACTGGACGATGTTCCCGCGGGAGGGGAGCAGTGAGAGACGATTGCCTGTTCTGCAAGATCGCGGCCAAGCAGATTCCCGCGAAGCTGGTGCACGACGATGAAGAAGTTTTTGCGTTCGAGGACATAAATCCACAAGCGCCGACGCATATTTTGATCTGCCCCAAGAAGCATTTTGCTTCACTGGAGAAAGCGACTCCCGAGGACCAGGCGGTACTCGGAAAAATTGCGCTGGTGGCGGCGAAACTCGCGCGGGAAAGAAAGCTGGGCAGCGGGTACCGCACGGTGGTGAACACCGGAAGCGGCGCGGGACAAACGGTTTTTCATCTGCACATGCACTTGCTGGGCGGAAGAGCATTTGACTGGCCGCCCGGATAAATCGCCACAGCTAACTGGAGAACTGATGAGACGCACTGCGCTTGAATCTGTGAGGCGAGCGGCGCTGGCCGCTTGCGGACTACTGTTTGTTTGCGCTTTGCTGCGCGCGCAGGAGCAGAAAGGCATTCTGACCGTAAAGCGAATTTACTCGCAGCCGAGCCTTTCTGGAAAAGTATATAGAGGCGTGCAGTGGGCGCCCGACGGAAAGAGCGTTTCGTTCCTCGATTCGAAGGGGCCAGGCAAGGAAGAAAAAAGCGAATTGTGGGGGCTGGATGTTGCCACCGGGCGGCGCCGACTTCTGGTGAGTGCGGAAAAATTGGCGAGCGCTCTGCCCGCGGAAAAGTCCAAGCAATCGCAAGCCACCGGACTTGGGCGCCGCGCGGCTTCGCAATACCAATGGGCGCCAAATGGCGAAGCGCTGCTATTTATCGGTTCGAAAGCGCTGAGCTGGTTCGAACTGAAGACTCAGACCGCACGCACTTTAGTTGACGGAAAAGAAGCGCTCGCCGATGTAAAACTGTCGCCCGACGGAAAATTCGCGAGTTTTGTGCGCGAACATAATTTGTACGCGGTGAACATCGCCGATGGCAAAGAGCACGCGCTGACCAGCGGAGGCAGCGAAGAAATTCGCAAAGGCGAACTGGATTGGGTGTATCCGGAAGAGCTGGATTTGAAGACCGCCTACTGGTGGTCGCCTGATTCAAAGCGAATTGCGTTTCTGGAGATGGATGAACGCAAAGTCACGAAGTACCCGCTGGTGGATTTCGAATCGTTTGATGGCGATGCAGACGAAGAAAGATATCCGGTGCCGGGTGGCAGCAATCCGGTGGTGAATGTTTACACCGTGGGTGCGAGCGGCGGGAAACCGGTTCGAATGGACAGCGGCGCAGAAACCAATCAGTACATTCCACGCGTGGATTGGCTGCGCGATTCGAAGCGGGTGGCGATTCAGCGACTGAACCGTCCGCAAACGCAACTGGATTTGCTGGTTGCGGATGCCGAGACCGGAAAGTCCAGCGTACTGCTGACCGAAAAAGATGCGTACTGGATTAATGTTCACGACGATTTGAATTTTCTGAAAGATGGGAAAAGATTTTTGTGGTCGAGCGAGCGCAGCGGTTACCGGCATTTGTATTTGTACGGGCTGGATGGAAAAGAGATTGCGCAATTAACGAAGGGCGATTGGGAAGTTGCCGGTGTGCAAGCGGTGGATGAAGAGAAAGGGATTGTGTATTTCAACGCGACGGAGAAAACGCCGCTGGAGCGGCACCTGTACCGGGTCGGACAGGATGGAAAAAACTTCGAGCGAATCACCAAACCGGACGGAGTGCATGCGATCCAGTTTTCGCCGGATGCCGCAGCGTTTGTGGATACCTACTCGAATGCGACCACGCCGCAGCAGCAGTGGGTGGGCAAAGCGGACGGAAGTGCGGCGATTGCGCTGAATGAAAATAGCGTCGCGGAACTGGCGGAATATTCGTTGTCGCCGCTGGAATTCATCAAAGTTACGACGCACGACGGAATGGAATTGAATGCCTGGATGATCAAGCCGCCGAATTTTGACGTCGCGAAAAAATATCCGGTGCTGGTTTATACCTATGGCGGGCCGCACGCGCAGGTGGTGATGAATCAGTGGGGCGGGCCGACCTTTTTGTGGCATCAGATGATGGCGCAAAAAGGATTTGTGATTTTTGCAATGGACAATCGCGGCTCGGCGGGACGGGGACATCTGTTTGAAGAGCCGATCCATTTTCGATTTGGCGCGCAGGAAATGTCGGACCAGCGGGATGGAGCGGCCTGGCTGAAGCAACAGCCGTGGGTGGACTCGGCGCGAATGGGGATCTGGGGCTGGAGCTACGGCGGGCACATGACGCTGCACGCAATGTTCGAGGACCCGGAAGATTTTAAGGCTGGATTCGCGGGCGGGCCGGTTTCCGACTGGCATTACTACGACACGATTTACACCGAGCGGTACATCGGGCTGCTGCCGAAAAACGAACAGAGCTACCGCGACTCTTCGCCGGTCGAGAGAGCGGGGGGATTGCGCGGGAAGCTGCTGATTGCGCATGGAACGGGCGATGACAATGTGCACTTCGCGAACACGCTTGCGGTGGTGGACAAACTGATCGAGCTCGGGAAGCCGGTGGAAGTGCTGCCGTTCCCGGGGCGGGGGCACGGGGTGTCGGATCCTCCGGCCAGGATTTTTCTGATGAACCGGGTGACGCGGTTTTTTCTGGAGAATCTGGGGGCGGGGCAGTGAAGGGAAAGTGACCAGAGACCAGAGACGAGTGGCCGGTGAAAAACGGAGTTAGCCGTTCGCCGTTTAGGTTCAAGCCTTCTTTGGTTCTTCGTCAGCCCATTGTCGAGCAAATCTTTTTACCGGCGGGTGGATCGAGTCCTATCTTTGTAGATTTCGCACCCACGGTCAGAATAATTGTGCCGTACCTATGGTGCTCGGGAAATTAATTTGTTGGCAGCGTACCCAGCGCTGACGCCCTGGGCTAAATTGTAGCGCGCCGGGACGAAGGAAATCGAAATATGCGACCAAGAGAACGGGTCTGAAGACCCGCCACTACGAAAACGCGACTCGCAAATCCGTTTTACGGGGCAAGGTTATCTTTGGCACGAGGTTTGACCTGGATGACGGCGAGGCTGGAGGCGCTCCAGCCTCGGCCGTCAGAGCGCCTTCAGCGAAGTAGGACGCAACTTCCATGGCCTAGTGTTGGGACGGGCTGGACATCTCCATCGCCCAGACCGCTGCGGGGCGCATGTACATCGGAGCGCGGAAATTTCCGGAGTCGTTCCAGGCTTCGGGAGTGCGAAACCAGTAGCCTTTGGTCTCGTAAACGACGTGATGAATGCCCCATGCGACGCGGAACGCCTGGTCCTTTAGGCCTTCACTCAAGAGAAGAGCGGCGAGCGCGAAGCTGGTACCGGCCCAAACCTCCTGGGCCTGCTCGTTGTCGCGGATGATGCTGCCGCCCGCGGCCATACCATTTGCGGCGCCCATTTGGCCGTTGCCGAATTTCATGACATTGTTGGCGAAGATTTTCTTGAGCGCGGAAACTTGCATCGCTTTCGGTACGAGATCGCCGAGTCCGGTCATGTTTGCGTACCATTGTCCGGCCAGTTGATCGGCCTGAATGCTGTCGCGATACTCGCTCTGCGCGTCGTAGCGGAAGTATTCGCCGTTCCAGAGCTTGTCGATATAGGTCTTCTGGGCCCTCAGGAACAACGCGTGGTAGTCCTGAGCGGCCTGATTATCGCCAAGAACGAGCGCGGTTTCTTCCGAGGCGCGCAAGGCCGCGAGCCAAAGCCCTCCGCAGTACGCGCTGACGCCGCGAACGATCCACGAGTCGTAGGTCTGATCGGGATAGCCGCTATTCTCGGGTATGCCTCCGCCACGATCGAACTGCTTAAGATAGGTCATGGCCGCCTGAACCGCCGGCCACATCTCACGCAAGAATTCTTTATCGGTTTTTCCGGTCAGCACATAATCGCGATAGACCATCAGAACAAATTTCGAATTCAAGTCCTTCCAGTCGTTGGTGTCCTGCCAGCCGGGTTCATTGACGGAAATAAACGGGTCACCTTCGGGAACACCTAAATCGTGGGGCACCGCGCCGATTTTCTTGCGTTTATGCAAGACCGGGCTGCCGGTTTCTTGTGTTTTTGCGACCCACAAGCCCAGTTCGGGGTATTCGCGGGGGACCGTCTTGGCGAATTCGCGCAGCACCTGTTTGTCGGTGTCCGGCCAAAATTTCAGGAGAGCCACGGAAGCGTAAAAGCTCACATCCAGGGTTCCGTAATAAGCGTAGTCAAAACATTCGAGCAAAGCGAAGGTGGCAGGCGCATTGCGATCGGAATTCTGCGGACGGCCCCAGAAAGTTCCGCCGTCCGTGAGCGTGTAGAGTTCGTTGAAAAGCATTGCGCGATACCACGCAGGTTTGCTGTCGTCCTCAACGTAGGGCTTCTGCCAGTCGGCGATGGCGTCGCTCCACTCCGCGGCGTGGAGCAAGCCATCGCGAGCAATTGCCCAGGAGTTGCTAGCGTTGGTGCCGTAGAAGTCGGTGTACTTGCGATTCCATTTGCGGCCTTGGCCAAACTCCACGACGGGAAAATCCCAGGCAATGACCATGGGAATGATTTTTTTCTCGCCGGGCTGCAGGGTGAATTTGACGACAATGGCTCCAGCTACTTTTTCGCTAGCGCTGACCCAGGAGGTGTCGCTGTTGGCCAGGGTTCCGTCCTTGGAGAAGGGAGCCCAAACGGCTTTGCCGTCACCGTCGGCGAGAAATTGCGTTTGATAGAAAACTTGCACGCCCGGCGATTCAAGCGCGGCGATGGCGAATTCGCCGTCCCACTCGTTTACGACGCCGTCAGCCCGATTGCGATCGAAGACGATGCCTTTCATAGTTCCGGCAGCGCGCAGCTCCTCGCGGTGGGAGTGATTCTGATTGCCTTGGCTGAGGGCGGATTGAAAATCATGGGTGTATGCGCGAAACCATCCGCCCATGTTGGTCCAGGACAGCAGAACGGAAACGGTAACTGGTTTGTTGGTGGGATTTTCCGCGTGCCAGCGGTAGACGGCGACCGGATAGCTTGATTCTTTGTAATTGCCGGGAATCACCGGGGAGAATTGTTCCAGCACGACATGGGCGGGGAATTTGTCCCACTGGTAATCGCTCCAGGACTTTGGAAAGAGCGCGGCGTACTCGCCGGCGCCTACAGGGTAGTCCCACTGCCAGCTGGATAGCTCGCCGTTGCTCGGATGATCGGTCATGAGCACGCGCGCAGTTCCGGCGGGGTCGCCGGCAACTTGCTGAAACATGGCGAATTGGTTGGCCGGCACAGAAACGTATTTGTGGACACCGCTTTTGATATGCCAGCGCGCGAAATCGCCGCGATAGGTGCGCGAGAATGTGCCGGCGCCGAATCCGCCGACGGGTGCGCCCTGCCAATAGCCGTCGTCGATATCGGATTTGTTTTTGCGGACGCCAGGATTTTCGAGTGGTTGCCCGAGTGGCCGGCGCCAGGCAATTTTCGGGATTTCGTCGCCCAGACTGGGCTGCGGGAGCAGCGACACGCACACCGAGGATGTTGCGGCCAACAGCAAGAGCAAGTGCTTTCTCATCTAGCCTCCGAGGGCGCGGTGTCTACCGCTGGTGGAATCTGAATCTGACCTTATTGGCTGGCACTTTTTGCCGAGTCAGTTTGCCTGGAAGCGGTTTGCCAGTATTGATTGAAGCCGATGTAGTCGGAGGGGAGGTTGGCGAGAATGGTGCGGCGCAAGTCGAGAATGTCCACGGTTCCGAGATTTTTGTAGAGAATTTTGCCGTCGGGAGCGAGGAGGACGGTGTAGGGAACGGCGGAGTCCCAGGATGGGTCGAACGCCGCTTGCAGGGCCACGGTGTCATTCGAAGCGAACAAGAGGTTGCGGCTGGTGGCATGTTTTTTTTCGAGCATGCGCATGACGCCGTCTTTTTCGTCGGGCATGTTGGCGGAGACGGTGACCAGATCGAAATCGCGAACCTTGTACATCTGGAAAGTTTCCTGGAAGTCGGCGAACTCGTCGATGCAGGAGCCACACCAGGTCGCCCAGAAACTGATTAAGGTCATGTGCTTGGAGGGATTTTCACGAAGATGGTGCAAATCTTCGGCGCCGGCCATTTCCAACTTGACCGGTTCGGCGGCAATTTTTCGCAAGGCCGCTTCGCTGGCCACGGTTTTTTCTTTCCACTTGGTGGAGCAACCGAAGACGCCAGTGTGTTTAACGAGAACTTCGCGATTGGCCAGCAGAGCGTCGATGGCGTTGCGGGCGTCCTGAGTGTTCACGAGTTCCGTGCGGTAGCTGTTGTCCATGCGGCCTTCGTAGCGGAGTTTGCGGTCTTTATCGAAGACGAAGACGTGGGGCGTGGCTTGCGGGCCGTAGGCGCGGGTGACCGATTGAGTTTCGCCGTCGTAGAGATAGGGGTAGTGGAGATGTTTGTATTCGAAGCGAATTTTCATTTCGTCCAGGGTGTCGCTGATGTCGGAGGAATCGAGTTCGTCGACGCGGAGGGCCTTGGGATCGTTTGGCTGGATGGCTACGACGGCGACGCCGCGATCGCCATAGTCTGCCTGCAACTGCTGAATGCGCTGCTCGTACATCTGCGCGATTGGGCAGTGATTGCAGGTGAAAACGATGACCAAAATAGGGGCGGCCGAGTAGTCGGTGAGCGTGTGAGTCTTGCCATCCACGCCGGGCAGAGAAAAGTCCGGAGCCGCGGAGCCCAGCGCGAGAATAGGATGACCGGTCGGAGTTGCTGACGCTGCTGTCGAAATGTCTTGAGCGGATAGTGCGGTTGGAAGCGCCAACAAGAGCGCGAAGAGCAGTGGCCACATAAACTTCAATCTCCGTTTCGACAATCTTGCATTCAATCTCATGGGAATCGCGTCGCTCATTTTCGCGATTCCGATGTAAGTCCAAGAGCGCCGGAATTCATATCGGGCCGACCGCTGGCGTTTCCGGATTGAGCCGGGAGGGGCCGTGAAGTTACATCGGCATTTACGAGACCCATGGCCCACTTGATGGCTTCGAGGAACATTTTCTGGAGGCGAGGATCGTCCCAGTTTTGCTCGACGTGGCCGAGCGTTGAGTAGTAGACCCGGCCCCTTCCATACATTTTTGCCCAGGTGACGGCGAAATCGCGGTCCTTGCGGTGAACGTGAGTATTATTCAGGTCGAGTTTGCCGGCGTCGAGACGCATCAGGACGCGGAGTTTGTCGCGCGAATAATCTTTCATCTGATAGATCTCGTCCTTCAGAACAAAGGATGCCGGCCACTGCTGCATGCCAGGAAAATTTGGGTCCTCGACGATGATGGGGGCGTCGAAGGTGACCCAAGGATGCTCGTCGAAATATCCGCCGATCATTTCTCCATATTCGGGCCAGGAGGTGAAGGTGATGGTGGCGCTGTGCACGCCGATAAATCCTTTTCCATCGTCGTGAACGAAGCTGAGCAACGCTGCTTTTTGTTCTGCGTTCATCTCCAGCTCGCCGCCGGTGTAGAAGAGCACGGCGTCGAAGTCATTCAGAGTTTTGGCGTTGTATTCGAGCTTCTGTTTGGTGAGGACTTCGGTGTCGGTTCGAATGGTGGTGGTCCAGAGGCCGGACTCGCGGCCCAGGCGTTCGATGGTGGCCATGGCGTGCGATACCGACTCATGGCGGTAACCTTTTTCTTCCCCGAGAACCAGAAGATGCTTCATCGGTTGAGCGCTTGCCTGAGTTTGAGCGAGGCCCGGTCCGGTGAACGCAACGCATAGAAGAAGGATCGCAATGATACGAAATTTGGTCACTCGAAGCCTCCGCGATACTGGCCGCTGACGCAGCTATTTCTTGTTGCTGACCCAGAGAATCGCATTTTCGAAAAGTTTGTTCTGGATAGGATCGCCATAGACCATGGGTCCGTGGCCCATGTTGAGGTACAGCATGCGGTATTTTGTATTGGTCCAGACGACGGGAAGATCGCCTTCCCTGATGATGTCCTTTATTCCAATCGGATAGTTGGAAGGATCGAGCGTTACCAGAACGCGGACATCCTTATTGAGACGGGGACTGGGCTTCCAGAGATACCACTCGTTTGCCGGGGACTGATAATTCGCGGGAAGTCCTTTGGTAACAGGATGATCGCGATCATCGATGGTGAGTTTCGCCGGCAGGACCGGCCAATTGTTGGAGTAAAACACGGCGCCGCCGAGAAACTGGACGAACCACGGCCAATGGGTATCTTTGTCGTTGTAGCCAGCGACGTGGAAGCCAATCCATCCGCCGCCGTGCTCCATGTAGTTTTCGAACGCGGCTCGTTGCGCGGGAGTCTGGGGGAAGTTGTTGAGCCACAGGATCAGGCGATAGGGCTTCAAATCATTTTCGTTGAGCTGGTTCCAGTCAGTCGTGGTATCGAGTTGAAAGTTATGTTTTGCCGCCAGGTCTTTGTAGAAAGCGAGGGCGTCGTTGGCGGTCTTGACGTGATCCGGCTCGACGTCAGTGGAATAGAAAGCCAGGACTTTGAAGGTCGGCTCGGCCGCTTGAGCGAATGCGCCAGAGAAAATCAGAGCAACAGCGGCCACGAACGTGGCTCGAGCTGCGGCGAACCGGAATGTTCTTCTAGCAATATTGATTCGAATCCCAGATCGGTTCATTTCTCGTGACGCTCCTGCTGACCGGCAGCCCAAAAAATGGCATTGCTGAAAATCCGGGTGAACGCTGGATTGCTGAAATGTTCAGGACGATGACCCATGAAAATGTAAACGTTCCGCGCTTTCATGTGATCGTTAGTCCAGATCACTGGATGATCGCCCATCTTCTTGTCGGTAGCCGGCGTATAGCTGTTTTCATCCACGCTGGCAAGGACGTGGACATACGGGCGCGGCGTGGCGTCGTAGGTGTACCACTCTTCGTTTTCGATCAAGAAAGGTGATGCAACGCCTTTCATTACCGGGTGATTCTTGTCCTCGACGGTGACTGCACCGGTGACGAAGGTTGCGATGTAATCCTTGAAGCGGATGCCTCCCATAAACTGGTGAAACCAGGGCCACATCTGGAAACCGTCGAACTCGCCCAAGAGAGTAGCGTGGTGAAAACCGATCCAGCCACCTTTGCCTTGCTCGATGTACTTGATAAAAGCGGCCTGTGCCCGGTCGGTCCAATTGTAAGGAGGATAGTTCAACTGGATGAACAGGCTATATTGCGCGAGAAACGCTTCGTCGATTTTTTCGGTGTCTTCGATGTAGTCCACCGTGAAATTGTCTTGGCTCGACAGTTTGTCGAGCCAAATCTTTGCCGCATCCACGAATGGTTTGTGGATGCCACCGTGTTCGGCGAGCGCGAGCACCCGGAATCGAGCTTTCTTTTCTTGAGCAGCCGAAAGAGGCGCGGCCGTGAGGTGCGCCGCGAAGCAAGCCACCAGAGCAAACACGACGAATTGCCGAAGCAACCTGGAAAGCGAGTTTCCGCTGAGTTGGAGCATATCAGTGGACGTGGACCGCTCCTGGCGTAGAGATCTCTTTGGCAGGCATAGCCGCATCGAACTTCAAATTGAAGAAGCCGACCATCATTTCGTCCCAGCTTTGCTGGCCCCAGATGACGGCCTTGGTGGGATCCGGGTTTTCGGGATTGTTGGGCGAATTGTCAAAATGGGCGGTGCACTCAATTTTAGTCCCTTGCGGCAGTTCAATCGGATCGGCGAGGTTGTACCAAAGCTGCCAATGCCAGTTATAGGCCGGGACGCTCAGAATGGTTTCGGTTTTGCCGTCCGGAAAGGTCAGCCGATATTCAAAGGACTTGCCGCGCGCGTGCATATGCGGGTGCAGCGCGACCAGTGTAACGGGCTTCTGCACCTCGAATGACGCGTCCACTTTGTAGTCCGGGTCGCCGGGAGGGATCTTGAAGGTTCCGTTCGAGGCGGAAAGCGTCAAGATGCGATCTTTGGGCACAAATTTCGAAAGCACGAGGCCAAGCCTGGTCTGGTCTGTCGTGGGCTTTCCGTTTGGCGTGTAGTGAACTTCAAAGACGATGTCAGAACCTGCCTTGATGAGCTTGCCTTCGCCGGGGCCGAGAATTTCGGCGGGCTGGCCGGGTGCGTATCCGACGAGGAAATCGCTGGGCAACGCGCTGGTATCGGTCTTGCCATCGGTTTTCGGAGGAGCGATAAAAAATATACCGGGCTTCTGGTCTTTGAAGTAATTGGAACCGGGTTCGCGAAGATACGCGATGATGTGGTGCACTACGGCGCGATCGGTCGGGCGTACTTCAAGTGCTTGCACCCATTTGTCTTCGGTGAAGCCGGTTGGAACGATCACATACTGGTAGTCAATGACTCCGGCGGCGGGGACCGGGAAAGGCTTGGGGAGTTGAAATACGATGTCTGGCGTCGGGATGCCCCAGCCCTGCACAAAATTCTTGACGGGAGGCGGCATGTCCTCCGGGGCGCCTTTTTGCGCTCCTCCGTTGACCCACGCCACCAGAGTGCGAATTTCATCTGAAGACAGCGACCGCTCGTTGGCAAAATGGCCGTAGCGCGGGTCGGCGAACCAGGGCGGCATGATTTTCCCGGTCACCACCATCTTCATCGCGGCGGCCCAAGGCAACGTGTCTTCATAGGTAAGCATGGAAAACGGAGCCGCTTCGCCCGGGCGATGGCAGGTCTGGCAATGTTTCTGGAGAATGGGGGCGACATCCCTGGTAAATGTTGGGTGAGCACCGGCGGGTTCCTGCGAACCGGACTGCAGCGCGAGAGGGAATATTGCGACCAAGACAACGGCGAACCGTGCGACTGAGCGTCCAGCTCCTGCCACTTTGGTGCTCCTTTCCAGCAACCCGAATAGCTATATAGCGGAATGTGTAGGCGGTCAAGAGAAAACCACTGATGCAAGAGATTTGCAGCGCTGCTGCATGATAGGGGTGCGACACCGGCTCAAATTGGCGTATCAGTGCTTTTCATGGCGCAGCCAACTGTGCGGTCATCCGAATCTCGTCGCCCTCTTTAATCTCGTAAATCGCGTCCCCCTGAACCTTGCGAAATTCCTGACGCAAACCGCTCGGCCAAGAAATTTCTATCTTACTCATCACCGCCTCGCTTCCCAGCCCGAAGTGCAGCCGCGGGTCGCTGGTCGAATTGTAGCTGCCGCCCGCGCGGACCTCGTCGATCTGAGTCATTTTAGAAGTGGTCACGCTCACGCGAGCGCCGATGGCGGCGCGGTTGCTCTTTGTCCCGATCAGCCGAAGAAGCACGCGATGGTTTTCATTCGTGGTTTCGTTCAGAAACACAGAAGGCGGAGCGCCAACATTGAAGATCACCACATCCAGCTTGCCGTCATTATTGATGTCCCCGAACGCCGTTCCCCTTCGCGAGTAGAGCCGCCCGGCATTCAGCCCGGCCTCATCGGCCATTTCCGCAAAGGTGAGATCCCCCCGGTTGCGAAAAAGTTGAATCGGCTGGGCGAACTTGCCCTCCTTCGGCAGCGTGTCCAGTAACGACGAAAAGTTGCCGTTGGCCACGACGATGTCCAGCCAGCCGTCATTGTCAAAATCTCCAAAGCCGGTCCCCCATTTCACCGGAGCCTTCGTCACGCTGGCAATTCCAGCCTTGCGCGCTACGTCAACAAAATAATCGCCCTGATTCCAATAAAGACTCGCGGGCTGATTGTCCGCGCGGGTAACAAACAGGTCGAGCTTGCCATCCCGGTCAAAATCCCCGAAATCGCCGGCCATGTTTCCGTAGCCCTGTCCGTCTGGTCCCAGGCCCGTTCCCGAGGCACTTCCCACTTCTTCAAACGTGCTGTTGTGCCGGTTGTGGTAAAGAAACGTCCGCCCAAAATCGTTGGTTACATAGAGGTCCGGCCATCCGTCTCCGTCATAATCTCCCCAGGTCACCCCCATCCCATGAAGTTTGCCGGGATTGTTGACTCCCGCTTTTTCGGAAACCTCTTCAAACGTCCCATCCCCTCGATTCCGAAATAACAGGTCGGTCTCTCCCTCCATCGTGTCGGGCAATTCGAACGGCACGCCTCTGTAGCCCCGAAAACTGCGCGCCGGGTCTGGAAGATGATTCACATCCGTCTGCACGTATCGCGCGACAAATAAATCCAGTTTCCCGTCGCGGTCATAATCGGCCCACGCCGCGCCCGTGCTGAATCCTCCGCCTTGCACCCCGGCCTTCGCGGTCACGTCCTCGAACTTGCAGTTTCCGAGATTGTGGTACAGCACGTTGTGGCCGTACCCCGTCACATATAAGTCGGGAAGGCCGTCGTTATCGTAGTCGCCCACCGCGATCCCCATTCCCCATCCGCGCGTGGTCAGGCCCGCCGTTTTGGTCACATCGGTGAAATGCAACGCGGGGCCGGTCGAGTCCTGGTGGTACAGCGTGATCATCAAGTCTCCACCCTTACGGTATTGCTCAATGGTGGAGTCATTGACTACCGCCAGGTCCAGCTTGCCGTCATTGTCACAGTCGAACAGGGCGATTCCGCCACCACCCGCTGTCTCCAACACATACCGCCGGTCGATGTTCGTATTCGGCACGGTTGTAACGCCCACTTGCGACGTAACATCCCGGAAGAATATGGGTGGGACTGGCGCGGCGTCCGCTTTGCCGGTCTGCCCTTTCGCGGCATCGCCTGATTTGGTTGCGGGATGGGTATCTTGGGCGCTTAGACGGTCCACTAAGAGACGGAAAAACAGGATTGTCAAGACGATCAGTACGACCGTGCGCGCTCTATCCATAGGATGCAAAGAATTCTACTCTACTACCGAGGTCTTGCCTCGGTTCAGGGCAGCGTTACGCCGGGCAAGGCCGCACCCTGATGTCTGGGTGTCATTTTGGAGTAGCTGCGAAGGGCATCACTGGAATGATCAGCGCTGAAGGGTGCTCATCGTCGTGAAGGATCGTGTTGCTGGCAGAGACAAACTCCCGGCTAGTGGCTTGCTCAGCGCCGGTGTTCAGGTTGCGATCAAAGCGTGGGAAATTGCTGCTGGAAACTTCCAGCCGCAGGACGTGGCCCTTCTTGAACAGGTTGCTGGTAGCCCACAAATCCACTGAAACTTTGTAGATTTGATTTGGATTCATCAGCACCGGTTTTTCCTGAGAATCGCGATAGCGCATGCGGAGAATTCCGTCCGTGAGATTGGTGGCGAAGCCGTCCGGCGAAACGTCCACGAGCTTTGCGGTAAAGTCGGTATCTACCACCGACGATTTGGCCCACAACTCAAGCGTCACCGGTCCGGTAACTTCCATATCTTCGGCAAGCGGCTTGGTCGAATAAACAAGCAGGTCGTTGCGATTTTCAGCGGCCCGTTGGTCGCGCGGTCCCGGTTCGTAATGTGGGGCATCGCAGCAGAGCGAGCCTCCGATTGTGGGGACAGGATTTGCCGGATCGTAGGTGAATTTATCGGATGATTCCTTCTTTGGCGGCGCTATAGAGAGAACGCCGTCGCCACGCAGAGAATTTGCCGAACCACCGGAGTGCAGAAAGTACCGAGTGAGCTTGGCTTCTGGCGGAGGCCAATCGGT
The DNA here is from genome assembly GCA_963814635.1 of uncultured Acidobacteriota bacterium. Classification (GTDB taxonomy): domain Bacteria; phylum Acidobacteriota; class Terriglobia; order Acidiferrales; family UBA7541; genus Acidiferrum. The sequence continues at coordinate 672,754 of CAWFDP010000001.1, forward strand.
CTCCTGATGGTATTTGTTCTCGCCCATCACAAAAACGTGGACGGGCTTTTCCGCGGCAGATCCTTCGGTAGCAAACTCATTCTGCACGCCTTTGAACAGGTAGTCGTACCAGTCAATGACGACAGCCGTGGAAGGGAACTTCAGGGCTTCGTCGCCGAATTCAATGTCGCCGATGCGCCGCCCAAAGCCGGCGTGCCCGCCGATTTGTATCAACAGGCGCTGACCGTTGCGCGCAGCGTCGGTGCCGCCGTGGGCCTTGATCCCCACGTAATTTCTGAGCGTGCCGCCCAGAAAAATGTCGTACCAGCCACCGATGTGCAGCGCCGGGACCTGAATGTCTGAGAAGTGTTCTTCGATGGACCACTGCTTCCAATAGGCGTCATATGACGGGTGCGCGAGCCAATCGAGATAGTACGGAGTGATTTGGGCGGTGGCCGCGGCGCCTGCGGGAAGCGAAGCGTAATTAAACGCGGGGTATTGGGTGAGAGGCAGTGTTGGTGTGCCTACCAGCGCATTGGTGTCTTTCTCGATGAATCGCCAGAGGGTGTTTGTCGCCAGTTGAGTCGCCCAGTTTTGATCGAACCATTGTTCAAGCGCTCCGCCTTGATACGTCCAGTTTTCATGATAGTTGCTGGCGGTCACCACCGGGCAGATTCCCGCAAGATGCGGGGGATGGGCAATTGCGGCGAGCATTTGCGTGGCGCCGACATAGGAACCACCCATCATTCCGACCTTGCCGTTCGCGAACGGCAGCGCAGCAGCCCATTCAATCGCGTCGTAGCCGTCGGCTGACTCGTGGCGGAATGGGTAAAATTCCCCTTCCGAGGTGTAGCGCCCGCGAACATCTTGCAAGATGACGACGTAGCCGTGGGTGGCAATCTGATATGCCGGGGAGGCCGCCCAGCCCACACTCTTGTCGTAGGGCGTCCGCATCATGATGATCGGAAACTTGTCGTCGGACTTGGGGCGGTAAATATCGGCGCGGAGGGTTACGCCGTCCCGCGTTTTCATGGCGACGCCGTTTTGCACGATCACTTCGTAGGTTTGCTGGGCGCGGGCCGGGCACTGGATAAGCGCCATCACGGTACAGGTAATGAGAATTGCTCGCAAGATTCTCGGCTGAAACAAGATTCCTCCTTGGAAAACGCGATGGACGCGCGGACGCAAAACTCCGCTCTCGGAATTACCGCGAAAGGAAACTACGACAAAGCTGGCAAAGATGCAATCAACAGGGCGCGTTGTGGGGCATTCGCGAGACGGAAGAGAAGAGAGATTCCTCGCTTCGCTCGGAATGACGGGTTAGGACCGGGGCGTGGCGTTGGAGCTGGAACTCCGACAGCATTACGGGGCGAGGATGTCTTTGGCGTGGGGCTTGACTTGGATGGCGGCGAGGCTGGAAGCGTCCCAGCCGCCGCCGAGGGCTTTGACCAGCAGGACACTGGTGACGAGTTTCTGGCCCTGGAGGATGGCAAGTTCCTGTTCGTTACTCAGGAGATTTTGCTGGGCGCTAACGACGTCGAGATAGCTTACCAGACCGCCGGTGTAGCGGCTGGTGGCGATGTCGAGAGTGCGGCGGGAAGCGTTTACGGCCTGCTGCTGAGATTGGAAAGCCTGATCGAGCATGGTGAGGCCGCTGAGATCGTCCTGAACTTCCCGGAAGGCGCCGAGAACGGTACCGCGATAGCCGGCGACGGTGGCGTCGTAATTGGCTTGCGCGAATTGCAACTGTGCGCGGCGTGCGCCTCCGGTGAAGATGCTTTGCGCAACGTTGGCGCCGAGCGCCCAGAAAGTGCTTTGCACGTTGATGAGCTTGGCGATGTCAGCGGCTTGCCAGCCACCGTTTCCGAAAAGATTGAGAGAGGGATAGTAGGCGGCTTTGGCAATGCCGATTTGCGCGTTGGCGATGGCCATTTGGCGTTCGGCTTCGGCGATGTCCGGGCGACGCTCGAGAAGATCGGAGGGGAGGCCGGCGTTGAGCGCGGGCGGTTCGGCGTTGAGTTCATGGGCCGCGAGATGAAAATCGGGAGCAGGCTTGCCGAGAAGGACGGCGATGGCGTCTTCAAACTGTTTGCGCTGCTGCTTCAGAAGAGTGAGCTGAGTGCGCGCGGTGTTGAGCAGAGTTTCTTCTTGAGCGACATCGAGGCCGGAAGCCACGCCGCCGTGATAGCGAGAGTTGACGAGGTCGAGGCCCTTGGTGATGGAGTCGACAGTGCGAGACAGCAAGCTGATTTGGGTGTCTGTCTGGCGAAGTGAGAAGTAATCTCCGGCAAGCTCGGAAGTAATGATCAAGCGAACGTTTTCGAGATCGGCGGCGCTGGCTTGATAGCTGGCTTGTGCTGCTTCGATACTGCGGCGGCGCTGGCCGACTAGATCGACTTCGTAGCTGACGGTGAAGGGCAGCGTGAACGAATTCTGGCTGACGGGTGCAAGCTGGCCGACGGCACCGTTTGGAGGGCGATTGCCGGAAAGGCGCTGGCGTTCGATAGCGGGAGCAGTGGCTAGTTGAGGGAATTGGGTGGAGACCTGAACGGCAGCGAGGGCGCGAGCTTGCGCGAGGCGGGCGACGGAAACTTTAATGGTCTGGTTGGAGTCGAGAGTTTCTTTTTCGAGCACGTTGAGCTGGTCGTCGCGATAAACGGTCCACCACTCGCCTTTGCCCAGCGCGTCCTTGGGGGCGCTTTCGCGCCAGGGTTCAGCAACGTCCCAGTGAGTGGCGGCAGGTGCGTCGGCGCGTTGATATTTGGGGCCGACGGTACAGCCTGCCGCACAGAGCACGGCCGTCAGAACCAAAACAGAGATGGAAGACTTTGGGGTCACTTCTTGGTCCCGGAAGGTGCAGACGTGCTGGCGGGCGCTGGAGCGCCGGCCGGAGCAGCAGCGGACTCCTTGACGTTAACTTTTTGGCCGTCGTCGAGAGAGTCGGCGGGATTGAGTACGATCCAATCGGAAGCACTGAGGCCTTGCAGAACTTCAAGGGTGATTCCGTAATCGCGGCCGATGGTCAGTGGCCGGAGATGAATCTGGTGGTTTGAATCGACGACGACGGCGCGGAGGCCTTCGGAGCGGAAAAGCAAAGCGTTGACGGGAACTTGCAGACGATCGCCGACGATTTTGACGTCCAGATGCACTTGAGCGTAGCCGCCAGGGAGCAGTTCGCCGGATTTGTTGGGGACGTCGACTTCGGTCAAGAGGGTGCGAGAGACCGGATCGATGGCTTCGGCAGTGCGCACGACTTTGCCTTGAAATTTGCGGCCGGGAAATTGCGTGAGTTCAAGATTGGCGACGAGGCCAGGGTGGATGGCGGGAGTGGCGCTCTCGGGAACATTGATGTAGACGCGGATGGGATCGGTTTGCGAAAGAGCAAAAAGCTGCTGCGAGGTACCGCCGTTGCCGGCATTGATGAGCGTGCCGGTGTCCACATTGCGGCGAGTGATGACACCGCTGAACGGCGCGTAGATGTGCTTGAAGGATTCGAGTTCCTCGAGGCGGCGAACGTTGGCTTGCGACGAAGCGACGGTGGCCTGCTTGGCGGCGAAGTCGCCTTGTGCGTTGTCGACTTCCTGCTTGGAGACGCCGTCAGTCTTGATCAGTTCCTCGTAGCGAGTAGCGGTGATGCGAGAAAGATTGGCGTTGGCCTTGGAGGTTTCGAGGTCCGCGCGAGCCTGGGAAAGCTGCTGATCGACTTCCGGAGTATCGATGTCAGCGAGAATTTCGCTCTGGCGGACGCGGCTGCCGATATCGCGATACCACTTTTTGAGATAGCCGTTGGTACGGGCGTAGATCGGCGATTCGACATAAGCTTGCATGGAACCGGGGAGGACCAGTCCTTCGTCCGGCGGTTCGGTGGTGGGATGAATGATTGCGACGGTCGGAATGGCCAGGGTCTCCGTCTCTTTGGCCAGAGCCTGATATTGCGAGCGGCGCTGGAGCAGGGTAAATGCGCCGAGAAGAACCAGCACGATCACCGCAAAAAAGAGGGACGCGAAAAGCCGGCTCTTCCTGGGTTGAGGCTGGTTGTCGATTTCCGTTGCCATAAAGACTGCACCTTTCCTAACAGCAAATAATGCCGCAAATAGACGTCAGGCGGAAGCCAAAGAGCGCCCGCGGCGGCGTTCGCGCCGTGAGTGAATAATCGAGAAGACGCATGGCACGAAAAAGAGTGTTGCGAAGGTCGCGAAGATTAATCCACCGATGACCGCACGGCCGAGCGGGGCGTTTTGTTCACCGCCTTCGCCGAGGCCGATGGCCATGGGTACCATGCCGATGATCATCGCGAGAGCGGTCATGATCACCGGACGGATGCGGACGAAACCTGCTTCGAGGGCGGCATCGGTTGGGCTTTTGCCTTCGGCCATCTGCTCGCGAGCGAACGATACCATCAAAATGCTGTTGGCGGTGGCTACGCCCATGCACATGATTGCGCCAGTAAGTGAGGGGACGCTTAACGTGGTGCGGGTGATCAAAAGCATCCAGCAGATGCCGGCCAAAGCACCAGGAAGAGCGGTGATGATAATGAACGGATCAAGCCAGGATTGAAAGTTAACGACGATGAGCAGGTAGGCCAGGACGATGGCGCCAACCAATCCGACACCCAGACCGATGAAGGAGTTGCGCATGGTCTGCACCTGGCCACGAACGACGATGTGGCTGCCGCGCGGCAAATCTTTTTCGATGGCGGCGACTTGCTTGAAGACTTCGTCGGAGACGCCGCCGAGGTCGCGGCCGTCCACCGAGGCGTAGACATTAATCATAGGCTGCGAGTTGTAATGGGAGACCACCGCCGGGCGCGAGGTGGTGCTGGTGGTGACCAGGTTCGCCAGGATTTGCGGCGGGGCCCCGGCGGTGTTCGTCACCGGCGTATTCTGCAGCGCCTGATAGCTGTCCACGCGATATTGCGGGGTTTGCACGGCGACGTTGTAATTGATGCCATTGCGCGGATCCAGCCAGAAGGTGGGCGAAGTCTGAAAGCTGGAGCTCAAGGAAACGAGCACGTTTTGTGCGACGTCGCGGGCCTGCAGTCCGATAGATTGCGCGCGGGTACGGTCGATATTGAGGAACAGTGTTGGCGCATCGAACGCCTGCTGTACGTGGACGTCCACCGCGCCGGGAATATGGCGCATTTCAGCGGCGAGTTTTTGCGCAATTGCGAAGTTTCCTTGCTGGTTCGCTCCGGTAAAGGCCACGTCGATCGGAGCCGGCGTGCCGAAATTTAGAATCTGGGTAACGATATCTGCGGGCTGAAAGAAAAACTGCACGCCGGGAAATCTGCGTGGAAGTTCTTCGCGCAGCTGCGCGATATACGCGGAAGTCGGCTTGCCGCGTTCCTGTTTAAGTTGCACGAGAATTTCGGCGTCGGAGCTTCCAAACGTTCCGGAGTTGCTGTAGGTCAGATTGATGCCGCTGTAGGGCAGGCCGATGTTGTCCAGCACGGTGACCAGATCTTTCTGCGGAATGGTTTGCTCGATGGTCTGGTTGATCTGATCGGCCAGGCGTGCAGTCTCTTCGATGCGCAGGCCGGTGCGCGCGCGCATGTGCAGGCGGATTTGTCCGGCGTCCACCGAAGGAAAGAAATCGCGGCCCAGGACGAACGCCAGGCACGTGGAGAGAGCGCAGAACGCCAAAAAACAGGCGGAGAAAAGTTTCGGAGAGCTTAGCGCGTAATTCAGAGCGTGGCGATAGTGTTCGCGCAGATTTTCAAAAGTGCGCTCGAATGCCTGCTGGTAGCGCCGGAAGAAACCCTGCTTTTCGCCGACGTGCTCCTCACCGTGGTATTCGTCTTCGGAGCTGAGCAAGTACATGGCCAGCGTCGGTACGATGGTGCGCGACCACATGTAAGAAGCGAGCATGGCAAAAATCACCGCTTCGGCGAGCGGGACGAACAGATACTTGGCGACGCCGGAGAGAAAGAACATCGGAATGAACACGATGCAGATGCAGAGTGTGGAAACGAAAGCGGGGACGGCGATCTGCTGTGCGCCGTCGAGAATGGCTTGAACTGTTTCCTTGCCCATGGCCAGGTTGCGGTTGATGTTTTCAATTTCGACGGTGGCGTCGTCGACCAGGATGCCGACAGCGAGAGCGAGGCCACCGAGGGTCATGATGTTGATGGTTTCGCCGAGCGCGCTGAGCAGCAGAATGCTGACCAGAATCGAGAGAGGAATGGAAACCGCGATGATGATGGTGCTCTTCCAGTTGCCGAGGAACAGCAGAATCATGAAGGCGGTGAGCACGGCGGCGATCAGGGCTTCGCGAATCACGCCTTCGATGGATGCGCGGACGAACAGCGATTGATCAAAAAATTGGCTGATCTTGAGTCCCGGTGGATACGAGGATTCGTTATAAGCCAGTTGCTGCTTCAGCTTGTCGACGATGCTCAGGGTGGAGGCGTTTCCGGTTTTATAAATGCTCATCAGCACGCCGCGTTTACCATTGGCGAGAACTGCGTTGGTCTGGGGGGAAAAACCGTCGCGGACGTGGGCGACATCCTTCATGTAAATTGTTGCACCGTTGGAGGTCTTGACCGGCAAGTCGTTTAGTTCATTCACGGTGCGCGGACTGCCGTTCATTTCCACCGTGTATTCCAGGGTGCCGATCTTCGCGGTTCCAGTCGGAAGAATCAGGTTCTGCTGGCCCACGGCGTTCACAATATCCACCGCGGAAAGACCTTTGGATTGCAGCGCGGTAGGATCGGTGTCTACGGAGACCAGCCGCTGCTTGCCGCCATAAGGAAACGGCGTGGCAGCGCCGGGGATGGTAGCCAGTTGGGTGCGAATAAAATTGTTGCCAATGTCAAAGAGCTGCTGCTCGCTCATGGTGTCGCTGGTGAGCCCCAGTTGTATGACCGGTACGGTGGACGCGGAGTAGATGATGACCAGCGGCGGAGTGGTTCCGGGCGGAAGGAATCGCAAAAAGGTTTGCGAGATGGCGCCAGCCTGCGCCAGCGCAGTCTGAATGTTGGCGTTCGGCTGGAAATAAACTTTGATTACGGCGATGCCGTTGAGCGACTGCGACTCGGTATGCTCGACATCGTTGACCAGCGTGGCGATGCCGCGCTCGACGTTTCCGGTGATGCGCTGCTCCATCTCTTGCGGTTCGAGGCCAGTAAAAGTCCAGACCAGGCTGATCACCGGAATGTTGATCTCGGGAAAAATGTCGGTTGGGGTGCGCAGCAAGACGATCGGCGTCAACAAAATAATGACGAGCGCCATTACGATAAAGGTGTACGGACGTTGCAGCGCTAAACGAACAATCCACATACAGGTTTTCGAGTTCCTTTTGAACGACGACCGAGAAGCGGTCGATTAACCGGGAAAACTGCGATGTCCCTGGGTTAGCCGTCGATGGCGCAGACAAACATACCTGCTATTAGACCGTGACAGCTATGCCTTTGGTTACGTCGGACCGCCCAGTTGTTTTGGCTCAATACGATACATCGTTACGCGTGAAATCTCACTTATATCGATGCGGGGGGAAGTACCCAGGTGACGTGAGGACTGTGGCGGCCAAATTGGACTAAGAAACTCGCGATCAGTTAGCGCTAACTTCGCCGAAGTGTACGTGCAGCTGCAGAAGCTACTTGTGGGTCATGGTGAACACGCCGTCCCAATTGGTGGGAGGTTCGTCGAAGAGATATTCCTGGCAGCGTTTCCAGTAGGCGCGGGCGGGGCCATCTTCGGGCCATTGATCGAGGATGGATTGAAAGGCGGATTGGGCATCGCGCCAGCGGCGTTGCTGGAAGAGCGCGCGCGCTTCGCGAAATCGATCCAGGCGAGAACGAGTATCTGCCGAGACGGTTTCAGTGGTGCCAATGAGTTCATAGATGACGACCGGCTGGAGTTTGCCCTTGACTCGAATGAGGTCGAGTTCGCGAAATACGAAATCGGAGTCTTTCACGGCGAGATAGGTGGTTTCGTTTACGAGGATGTGTGTGCCGTAGTCTTTGTTCAATGCTTCGAGGCGTGACGAGAGATTCACGGAATCGCCGAGAGCAGTGTAGCCGTAGCGCAGCGAAGAACCCATATTGCCGACGCTGGCGACGCCGGTGTTCAGGCCGATGCCGATATCGAGCGGCGGCTTGCCTTCGGCTTGCCATTTTTTTTGCATGTCGCGGATTCGCGCCATCATGTCCAGTGCAGTTTGGCAGGCCAACGTTGCGTGCTTTTCTTCTTCGAACGGCGCGCCCCAGAAGGCCATGACCGCGTCACCGATATATTTATCGAGAGTGCCGCTGCGCTCGAAGACGATTTTGGTCATGTCCGAGAGATATTGGTTGAGGAATAGCGCAAGTTCCTGTGCGTCAAGTTTTTCGGAGATGGTGGTGAAGCCGCGAATGTCGCTGAACATCACGGTGATTTCGGTTTTGCGCGGTTCGACGAGTTGCGGATTGACGAGCAGCCTGCGAACCACTTCGGGGCTGAGGTACTGACCGAAGGCAGCGCGCACTCGGCGCTTTTCTTTTTCTTCGACCAGCGCGCGGTAGAGCGAAACCAGAATCACATTCGCGGTTAGAGTGAGACCGGGAATTGTAAAATTCAGCCAGCTGCCTTGCAGGAATGCCAGATAGTCCACGGCGACAAGAACCGCGAGCAACAGCATCCCGAATCCCATCCAGCGCGGAGAGACTAGCGCCATCCAGATGCCAAGCGGAACGCCGAAGAACAGGATCAGCAGCAGGTCCCAGAGAGACTGCTTGGCGCCGCGATGCAGAAAATTCTGGTGCAGGATATTGTCGATAATGTTGGCGTGAATTTCGACGCCGGGATAGTCCAGGCCGCCGAACGGAGTGGTTCGAAGATCGCCGATACCGGTAGCAGTGGCGCCGACAAGAACGATTTTGCCTGAGAATGCTTGCGGCGGGATTTTGTGTTCGATTACATCAGCCATCGAGTAGTGGGGATAGGTATAGCTTGGGCCGTGATAGTTGATATAAACGCGGCCCAGGTCGTCGGTGCGAGCTTGAGCTTTATCTCCAAAGACGACGCGCGATGCACCAACCGGACCAAACTCCAAAACGACTTGATCATTTGGAAGGCTTAGGAGCGAGCGGACGGTCTGCACATCGAGCGAAGCATAGATGTCCCAATCGGCGAAATCCTTTGCACGGCCATACGGGATGATGAGATTGGAGCGGCGGACTACTCCATCGATGTCCGGATAAACGTTGAAAAATCCAGTGGAGGAGGTTTCTTCGCTCAACGCACTGGTCAGCACGGGCAGATTCGCCTCTGTGCCCTGAGGCAGCAGGCGGTCCGGGCTGAATTTTTGAATGAGCGAGATGCGGTCCTGTTTACCGGTGGCCGGGCTAAGAGGCCGAACGCTGGGAAACGAGTAGAAGGCGATTTCGTTTGCGTAGTCGTCGAGGGTCTTAGGATCGAGTCCGCGAAGGTCGGCTTCGGTATGAAGGAAAAAATTGCCGAGAACGACGGTGCCGAAATTCTTGATGGATGCGGCGAATTGCTTGTCGGCGTCGTATATGGCGATGGTCTTCTGAAGTTCAATCATGAGGCGAGGATCGACGGATTCGCCGCGTTTCTGGCGGGCCTCGAAGTCGGACCAAAGCGCGCGCAGTGGCGCGTCAGATTGATCAGGTTTGCTGAAGGTGATGTCGAAGGCAGCAACTTTTGCGTGCTCTTGGTGCAGCGCATCGAGCAAGTGCGCGAAATGGACGCGCGAGAATGGCCATTTGCCGAGGACTTCCTGCGAGTGTTGGTCAATGTCGACGATTGCGATGCGCGGGTCAATCGGAGTCGCGTCAAGCGACCGATATCGAAAACGGGTGTCCAGCGACGAATACTCGAAGCGCTGGAGGAAATTGAGAAGTGGTGTCGGACTTTCGCCGACGAAGGTGAAGTAGTAAAGCGCGAGGCCAGTGAGCGTGACGGCGAGGCTTATCAGGAACGAGACGCGATGCTGCCACCAGGACAGCAGAAGTTCATAGATGCCAAAACCGCTGCGGCCTTGGGACCATTTCGGAGAGGTGTTGGCCATGAAAAGTTACGCAGAACCGGTTGAGCACCCGCGGTCGCGGTATCGCGACACACTGGGGCGCGCGAATGGCTACTCGCGAACGATAAAGTTCAAACGAACGCCGCAGACTTCAATCAGGTCGCCGTCGTTGAGCTTGGTTGGTCCGGAGATGGGCACGCCGTTGACCAAAGGATTTTTGTCGCCGGAGCCGATGTAGAAGCCGTCGTCGCGCTGATTAATTTGCGCGGCCATCTGCGGCTTGAACCAGCCGCGGAGCTTGACGGTGGCCATGGCGGACTTGCCGATGGTGGTGAGCTTGTTGGTAAGAGTGTATTCCTTGGCGTCGGTCCTGCCGGACAGCACCACGACGGTAGGCACCTGAATGCGGCCAGCGGCGAATTGAGTGCGTTCCCCCATGGCGGCGGCTTGCTGCAGCATGTCGCGGCGGACTTTGGTATCGAGCACCATGGTCTCGTTGATCATTGGAGCGGCGGTCGAGGATTTGCGGCCGTAGCCGTAAGGGATGGCGGCGTCGCCGGTGGCGTCGACCTTAATGTGGTGCTTGCCAATCCAGATGGAGTCGCCGTCGTGGAGTGTGGCGCGCTCGACGCGAAGATCGTTGACGAAAGTGCCGTTGAGGCTGCCGCGATCCTCCACCACCAGGCGGCCGGAGTCGAAGAAGACCCGCGCGTGGTCATTGGAGACGGCAAGGTTATCAACGATGAGATCGTTGTCCGGCGAGCGTCCGATACGAACCGGCCGCGAACCGATGGGGACCTCTTTTACCAGCTTTTCATCGAACATCAGTGACAGTTTGGCCATATCAGTGACCTCCGGCGGAGCCATTCCCGCCTGCAGATTTATGCGCCCCACGGCGCAGCCAGGAAAACCAGCCCTTGGGTTCGGGCTTAAGAGCAACGACGATGACGCTGACGTTGTCCAAGCCGCCGCTTTCGTTGGCGAGCGACACCAATTTCTCCGCGGCGCGTTGCGGTTGCGGCTCGGATTGCAGGGCTCCGGCGATTTCCGGTTCGGTGACCATGCGGGTAAGTCCGTCGGAACAGAGGAGCAGGACATCGCGCGGAAAAAGAGCGACTTCTTCGCAGTCCACTTCAACTTCGGGTTGCGTGCCGAGCGCGCGGAGAAGAACGCTTTGCAGATTGCTCTGTTCGGCTTCGCTGGCGGTCAGAATTCCGCGGCGAACCTGTTCGGCGACCAGCGAATGATCGCTGGTGAGTTGCTGCAGCGCGCCGCTGCGCAGCAGGTATACCCGGCTGTCGCCCACGTGGCCAATGCTCAGTTGAGAGTCGGCGATCCAGGCGACGGTCAACGTTGCGCCCATGCCTTGCTGCTCGGGATGATTTTCGGCGGACTGAAAGACTTTTGCGTTAGCCAGATGAATCGCGCTGAGCACGCGCCGGGTTCTGGGAGTCAAGCCGGGTCTTGCTTCACCAACGAGCGGTGCGGAAGGATTTTCCGTGCCTTCGAGGCAGTGTTTGACGACGGTTTCCACCGCAAGCGAACTGGCGATTTCGCCATGCGCTTCGCCGCCCATGCCGTCCGCGAGCACAAACAGGTTCAGCGACGGCACAATGCGAAAGCAGTCTTCGTTGTTGGTGCGCACCATGCCCACGTGGGTGGCGCCGCCGCTCGATATTTGCAAGGACACTCCCCCGGGAGGCGCGCAGAAAAAGATTGGCGCGCACCCTAACGGGCTCTCTAAACGGGCTCTCTAAATTGAAGTTAGCAGAGGCAAATAGGCGGGGAAAGGAGGTGAGTACTACTAATTACTCTCTGATTCGATACAAAGTGGCCGGGCAATGCAGGGCGGGAGAGACTGGGACAGGTGATTGGGATAAGTTTGAAGAGTCGCAGAGCGGTGGAGGGCGGACGAAAGGCGGGTTTGCAACCGCATGTGGAGACTTGCCTTAGGAGTGATACTTTCGCCGCTGCCGCGCCGGTGGCGCACTGGTTTTGGCTTGGGCGAAGCAGTCCCGTGGGGCGCTGCAGCGACATTAAGTGGCCTTGCTGAGAGCTTGGTGGCTTTGGTAGCGCTGGTTCACTGGTATTCGCACTCTGTGACCACCTGGGCCGCCAATGCGTTGGATTCCGCGCTGCGGAATGGACCCGAGCGGCAGGTGCCCGGCCAGGCGATTGGGTTTTCGGCGCTGGTTTTGTGGTTGCTCCATCCGTTGACGTGGTGCCTCGGATTTTTCTTCTTGGAGGGACTGGTGCGTATCCTTGCGGCAGTGGCTACCGACCAGGTTGTTGCAACTTTCCCTCTGGTGGTGGCGGACTGGGGATACGGCAAATTGAGCGGGCGGCCGCTGGAGGGCGACGCTAAGCACTCGCCTGGCGGGAAAGAGCAATTGCGGGAATTCGTGGCCAGCGTGAAACAAGGTATCGTCGCGCTCCGGCTGCCGAGGCTGCCAGATGAATGCAAAGAGGTCGTTGAAGGCGGCGTTTTATTTCTGGAGATCTACGCTTCCCATGCCAAGGCGGAGTGGATTCCTCCACGAATCGTGAGATTAGGAGATTCCTACTTTCGTTTAGAAGGGGCGGTGAACGGTAAATTACCGCGACCGTTCATTTATCGGCTGAAGCGACTGGCGGCTGGTGTACCGGGGCGAACGGTGATCGTTTATGAGCCGCAACAGGTTCCGAACGGAGATGAGCGGCCAGCGCGCTGAGCAGCCAGGGATGATAGCCTTCCGTGTAACAGAGTTCTCTCCTACAATGCCAGTAATGAATTCGCAAAGCATCCGGGTTGCCGTGGCGCTGCTGGCGATTTTGCCGGCAGCGAGTGCCATGGCCCAGCAAACGCCTGCGGCGAAAAATGCGCGAATTCTGGTGCTGCCCCGGATTATGGTCTCCGGCAATCGCGCGACGCTGGCGGTACTGGATGTCAACGGCCGATTGACTCCCGGAGCTAAGGTAGCGTTTTCGAACGGCGACCACGTGATGACCGATGCGACCGGGCGCGGATTGTTTGTTGCGCCGCTGAACCCGGGCGTTCTTTTCGCGACGATTGTAGGACGGCCCGGGCGAGTGCAGACCCTGGTGGTTGCAGCCGCGGCGGGCAAGATGGCCGAGACGGAGATCACGCAGACTCCGCACTTTGCTTCGCTGAGCGACCGCTTCGAATTGCAGGGGCACGGGTTTTGCGGTGACGCCGACAAAAATGTGGTGCAGATAAATGGTCAGGCGGCGTTGGTGCTGGCTGCCTCTTCCGAATCACTGGCGATTCTTCCTCCGGAGGAATTGGAAGCGGGTCCCGCGGATGTGACGGTTTCCTGCGGCAAGAACCAGGCAGGCGTGACGCACACTACGTTTTTGGCGCTGGCGCTGCAGGCGGATACTTCGCCGTTGCAGCCGGGGCAAAAGCGAACGCTGACGGTTCGAATCAACGGCAGCCAGGAAAAAGTGGCATTAGAGGCGCGTAATCTGGCGCCAGAAATCGCGGAACTGGCGGGCAGAAATCCGGCGAAGGCAATTTCGAGCGGTGGCCTGCAAAATGTTGTGGTGTTTCCGCTGACCGGCAAGCAGCACGGAAATATCCTGGTGTCGATCCGATTGCTGCCGGGTGCGGTTCGAACCGAGCCTTAAAAATCGAGACTAACTCCCGGACCTTGCGGAAGACACCGCAGGCAGCGGCAGAACCTGTTGGGTGTCAGGCAGGTCGGCGGGCGCATCCCCGGCTTCCAGCATCCCGTCCAGCGCGGCTTGGGTCTTGTCCAGGCGGCGGTCCGCTTCCTGATAACTCTGCTGCACATTTTTCACGTGAGTGCCAAGCTTCTCGAAAAGCTCTGAAAAACTGCCAAGACGCTTCTGCAGTCCGGCCAGACCGTTGGCCAGGCGGCGTGCGTTTTCTTCGATTTGCATTCCGCGCAGGCCCATAGCGATCACGCAGAGATGCGCATAGAGCGTATTGGGCGAAACCGCGACGATGCGTTTTTCGCGGCAGTAGGCGTCCAGTTGTTGACCCTTGCTGTCGGCGGATTGCAGCAATTCGTAATACACGCTTTCCGATGGAACGAACATCAACGCGAGGTCCAGGGTATTTTCCGCGGGCAGAATATATTTTTTAGCGATGGAATCGGTGTGAGTCTTGACCGCGGTGACAAACGCGCGGCGGGCTTCATCGCCGTCGGTTTGAATGCGGCGGAAAGCATCAAGCGGAAACTTGGAATCGATGGCCAGGATTTTTTTGTCGCGCAGAAAAATGGCGGCATCAACAACCTCGCCGCTCGCAAAGCGGTATTGTGTGGTGTACTGCGAAGGCGGCAGCGAATCTTCGAGCAGGCGACCGAGCGTGACTTCGCCGAGGATGCCGCGGGTTTTTGCTCCGCCGAGGACCGATTCAAGCGATTGCTGCGCACTGCTGAGGCCGCGGCTGACTTCCTGGAATTCGCCAAGCTGTTTGTGGATGCGCTCCATCATGCCCTGGGTGTTTTTCAACTCATCGCGCATCGCGGTCTGACCCTGCGCGGAAATGTCAGCGGATTTCGCCACGCCGTCAGTCAGTGATTTGGCGACGGTATCGAGACGCTGGGTCACGTTGCTGGCGAGCGTCGAGATCTGCCCGGCGGCCTGGGCTTGCGCCTGTGCGACGGATTGCAGATCGCGGCGCAGCTCGCTCATCTGCGTTTCGATGGCCTGGCTCTTTTTCTGCGTGCCCAGACTCTGTAGTGCGACCCACACTACGAGCCCAGCGACGACCAGCAAACCGACGGCAAGAATTTCCGACATGAGTTCTCCGTATTTAACTCAGGGCTGGTAAGTACAACTTGTTTTTTTGAAGGGTTTGTAAGACAAACCCTGAAACCCGTTCCAACGGGAAACGGTGCTTCTACTTTACGCGGATGAAATATTTCGGCAAGTCCACAAAAGAAAAAGGCCCTCCCGCAAAATGCGAGAGGGCCGTGGAACGTTTTGCGTTACCAGTTCAGCTTGAGGGCGAACTGGAATTGCCGTGCGTCGTAGGCCGCTGTGGGCTGGCCGGCGATGCAGGTTGAACCGGTGGTCGGGTCGCAGAGCTGTTGGACGGCGGCAATGTTGGTGCGGTTGAGCATGTTAAAGCCGTCGGCGATCAGGTCTAGCTTCAAACGCTCGCCGAGTGGAATACGCTTGGCGAGCCGCAGGTCGATTTGGAAAAAGCCCGGGCCGACGAATGGGTTACGGCCAAGATTGCCGTCGCAACCTGCGAAGGGCGAGACGCCCGGGACAGTGAATGTAGAGCGATCATTGGCGAGGCAGACATCGGCCGTGCCGAAATGCACGCCGGGAATATATATCGAGGTAGTGCCACCACTGCTCACCAGCGACGGGCGGGCTTCGGAAGCTCCGAGGTCCAGCCGGGTATCCTCGCCTGAGATGACGTTGAACGGGCGCCCCGACGAAACGTCGATGATCGGCGCCAGGGTGAAATCACCGATGAAGTGTTTCCAAGCGCTGTCGCCACCCTTGGCCGAAGCGGTCTGGAATACCGCGCTGGTTACCCAACGATGACGCTGGTCGTTATCGGAATTCGAACGCTCCAAATTTGGAAAACGGCTGTCCTGCGGTTCGAGTGTGGATTGCAGGTCGGTGCCGTTATCGATGGAGTGCGACCAGGTGTAGCTGGAGAGCAGTTCGAATCCGTGGCTGAAGCGCTTCTGCAAGTTCACGGTCATAGCGTGGTACCAGGAACTGGCGTCGGAGAGCTGCGCATCAACGCTGTTGAACGGAACCGGAACGCCGAAGCCTGTTGGATAGTGAGCTAGTCCGGCGAGCTGCACCAGACCGGTATAACCTGCGCCACCTGGGCCAGCGAACGAAGGATTGGGTCCAGAGCGCCGGAAAAAGTTGAAGACCGCGGGCGTGCCGACATACGAACCGTCTAGCGGTGCGAGCGGACCGGGGCAGCCGCCAAGGACACCGAGCACTGAAGGCTGAATGACCGTCAAAGAGCAGAAGCCGGGGTTTGCGACGCTCGCTGTTGGCACCTGGACGGTGACCGGGTTTGTGAAGCCAAGACCGGCCACATCGGCGTTGAACAGATTGTTGGCCAGAAGAACCGGGTCGGTGGAGTTGACGTCAACCGGACGATTCAAATGGATGCCACGTGTGTATTGATATCCGACGCTGATCTTCCAGGTCTTGGTAATTTCCCGTTCGACGGTCAGGTTTCCCTGCTGCGCGTAGCCGTATTTGAAGTTGGCTCCCACCGGCAAGGTGAAGGGAAGAATCGGCAGCGGGAACCCGGCAGTCAGGTAATTTTGATTGGCGAACAGCGAATTCGCCGCCAGCGGATCGAAGCGCTGCTGGTTCGGAAGATAAGCGAGGCTCAGCGGCGAGAAAACGAGATCGGCCGCTCCGGCGTTCAGCGTGCCCTGAAAAATGGAAGAGCCGTTCAGGTTGCCGGGCGAATCCAAGCTGGGTCCGCAAACCGACAAAACGGAAGAAGGAAGCAATCCGCAAGCGGAGGCGGTCCCACCGGCAGAAAGAAGTTGCACCGAACGTCCACCGTCAGCAGTCACAGAGTCAAACGCCACCGCCAGGAGCGGGTGGTCGTAGAACAGACCATAGCCCGCACGGATGACCGTCTTGCCATTTCCAGCTGGGTCCCAGGCTAGCCCGAAGCGCGGCGCAACATTATTGTAGTCACGAGGAATGCCTTCGACCACACCGAGCGCTTTCTCTGCAGCAGCGTTCACCGCGGTGGCCGGAGCGAAGAGCGGGGAAATCTCCACGTCGTAACGTACGCCGTAGTTGAGAGTCAGTTTTCGATTCACGCGCCAGGAATCCTGCGCAAAGAAACCGAAGGGAAGATTGTCAAAAGGCTGGTTGGAGTTTCCGACGCCTTGGATGTAGGTGGTTGGAATTCCGAGGCCGTAGGCTTGCAAGTCAGTTGCGCCGGGCAAACCGGCGAAAGCGCTGCTAAAAGTTGTAGCTGAGATTCCGCCAAAATTTACGTCGCCGCCGAAATCCAGCTCAAAGATCTGAGCCTTGGCCGAGCGCAGCTGGATGATATTGGCGTCCACGCCAAACTTAAGGGTGTGGCGGCCGACGGTTTTTGCGATGGTGTCGGTAAATTCGTTGCGGCGTTCGATGCGATCTACGGTGGAATAAGGCTCGCGGCCAAAATAGGCCACGCCGGGAATATTCACGCCGATTTGGTCACCACCTGGTTGTTGAGAAAAACCAAAATGCAGGCCACGCCGGGCGAACTGATAGCGGAATTGATTCACGGCGGAATCGCTGGTGATGGTGTCGTGCTGAAAAGTAATGTTGATGTCGCGTGACTGGTTATAACCGGCACGAGAGCCGGAATTTTGGCCAAACACCTGGTTTTGCGACGTGGACGGCAGACCGGTAACCAGCGACGGCGAGATTCCTACCCGCAGGAATGAGTGATTATTGGCGTTCCAGTTCTGGTCGAGGCGCAGCGACCATAGGCTGGTCTTTTCCTGGACCGGATAGTTGCCCCGGATTGCGTTCAGAGGAACGTAGGAAGCAGGCAGAGGCACCGCGCCTGCGGCAACGAACGATCCGTTCGGTCCGACCGCGGCGCCATGACCCGTAGAAATATCGGAGCAGGAGATAGAATTCACAGTCTGAGCGGATGGACAGGTTACCGGGAAGGGGAATTCCTGAAAGAAGGTGCCGACCGGAGTGCTGACCGGATTGACCGGAGTGATGGTGCCGCCAGACAACGCGGTAACCAGCGCACCGGGATCCAAACCATTGAGTGCAACGCTCGAAGCAGAACCCATCAAGACGGCATAGTTCTGCGCGATGGCTTGCCCGACCGGTCCCTGACCAAGCAGCTGAAGCACCGCCGTAGACTGATCCGAAGTTAACTGCAATCCATCCAGTCCACAGCCGCCGCAATTAAATGGAGCTAGTCCGAAGTTATCAATGCCAATGCTGGAAAAGCCGGTTTCTTCGCGCTGGGTGTATTCGTAGGAGCCGAAGAAGAAGGTCTTGTCTTTCTTCAGCGGTCCGCCGATCGTCAAGCCCGACTGAGTGCGCGTGTAAGCTTGTTTAGTCGGTTCAAGAATTCCCGAAGCCGGATCAACTTGGCCGGAAAAAGCGTTGCGCGCCTGAAAGGCTTTGTTACGGAAGAACCCGAAAGCATCTCCGTGGAATTCATTGCCGCCATTCTTGGTGACGATGTTGATAACGCCGCCAGTGGCGCGGCCATATTCCGCGTTGTAGTTGCTCAGAATCAGCTGAAATTCCTGCACCGCTTCCTGAGAAACCGTTGACCGAATGCCGTTGACCGAGTTATCGACGGCATCCGCGCCATCCACGCTGACCATGTTCGAACGAGCCCGCGCGCCGCTGACATTCAGGCCGCTATTGGGAGCCGGACCGATAGTCGGGGAAACGTCGCGGGTGGTCTGCGAATTGGTCAGCGTAAAATTGATGTAGTTGCGGCCGTTGATGGGCAGGTTGTCGATGCGTCGCTGGTCAACCGTCTGCGAGACTTCGGACTTGGTGGTTTCGACCGCCGCTGTTTCCGAAGTTACGGTAACGGTTTGCGAGATGCCGTGAAGCTCGAGCTTCAGATTGAAGGTGGCATCTTCGCCGACGGTGACAACCAGTTTCTCGACGCTGTAGGTGTTGAATCCTGCGCCACCGTCTACAGTCATCTTGTAGGTGCCCGGCGGAAGTCCGACGAAGGCGTAGCGCCCGCTCTCGTCCGCGACTATCGAGCGTTCCGCTCCAGTGGTCTTATTCTCCACAGTAACTTTCGCGGACTTCACTCCCAATCCCTGCGGATCAGTGACCACGCCGGACAACGTGGCGGTGTTGACCTGGGCCAACGACGCGGACGAGCCAGAGAGAATCAGCCCGAGCAGAATCAACAACGCCAACACAAATTTGTTGCGTTTCATCGGTACCTCCCAAGTTGTCGACTTCTGAATCTCCGCTACCCCTAGCGGCTGCAGGTTTCCCCGCGACACGAAAACAACGCAAGTGAATATACGGCTTGTACTGTAATACACCCGCGCATACAACAGAAAACTCCTCGAGCACGCCCGGTACTTAAAGCGCCACGGGCACCTGGAAGGCCACGCGGCACGGGCGATGTCGGTCGGGTCTGCCCGTCGAACGCGTCCTGCGCTCCCTGGCCAGCGCACGATCACATACCCATAAGACCAGACACAAGCGAAAAGGGGCGTAAAAGTCTTGGGAAAGACGAATGTCGCGGCTTGTCGCTATCGAAGTTGTGATTGGAAGGTGCCTCGGCAGGTATTGGAACGTGAACGATGAGGATTGGGGGCGGACGAAGGGCAACTTCGGGGTTTAAAGGTGGCGCTGAACCAGCTTGCGGAGCTTGTCGCGATCGTCACTCTTCATGTGAACGATTTCGATGCCATTGCCGTCGGGTCCGGCATTACGCACCACCGCGGTGAAATGGATTTTGCGGAGTCCTGACCGCACTTCCAGTTGGATGGTATCGCCTACGCTGAGCTTGCCGGCCGATTCGAGGTACGCGCCGCCGAGGCTGATGGATTTTACCCGAGCCATCATCGCCTGTCCGCCAATCTGCGCACGCAGCGGCGACTCTAGCGGAACCCGCGCATAACGGCGCGGCACTACAAAAGTCGCTCCAGCCTGCGAGGTATGTTCATAAGCGGAGCGGACTTGCGGGGATGCTGGTCTATCTTCCAGAAGCGCCAAAGCATCTGCAGCGACGGTTCGAATGCCGGAGGGCTCGGCGTAGGCAAGTCCATCGCGTTTCTCACAGAGTGCGCGGAATAGTCCTGCAGCTTCTGGAACTCGCATTCGAGCGAGAGCTTCGATGGCCTTAATGCGTACAAACTGGTCGCGAAGTATCGCGTGCGCTCCGGCGGCGATCTCCATGAGCAGGGGAACCGCGGAAGTTTCTTGTGCCAGGCCGAGATGGTCAATCATCATCGGCACCACCAGCGGGTGCGCCTCGCCCAAGAGTGCGGAGAAAATGAAAGCGGCCGTCCGCGCGGATGTCGCGTTCGCGGGACGAGAAAGTTCGCTGACCGCCAGATCCTGCAAATTCCATTCCCAACTCGCTAACGCACGAGGGAGCGCGCGCAGAAGGCGCTCTGGATCAGCCGCCGCCAGCAATTTAATTGCAGCACTCACTCGCTGCCGGCGGGCTTCATACAATCGTGTTTCCAGCAGATTTAACGCCGGCACTCCAATGGTTCGAAGCAAGCGCGCCATGGGCGGCAAAAGTTCGGGGCTGCGCGATTCGCCCAGCAGATTTGTGAGACGGTCGAGCAGGCGTTCCGGGTCGCGCACCAACAACCGCGGAAGCGAGGGATCGAGTGCGCGATTGGCAAGCGCGGCATCCACCAGAAGCAAAAAGCGATCCTGGGCGATCAAGCGATGCGCGAGCGCGTGCATGTGTTCGAATGGAACTTCGCGTGGTTGCTTTTCGAGCCCGGCAAGAATGCCTTCAAGGCCAGCATAGTCGCCGCGCGTTACCGCGATCCGTCCCAGCGTTTCGAGAAACGCCGAAAGTAGGGCCGCAGTCTCTGGGACCGACTCTTGCTCCAGAGCTTTGAGAGCGCAGCGGTTGAGTTCCTCGGGAAGTTGATTGGGCCAAAGCGACTCGATAACCGAAGAAAGTTCTTTTAGCCCGGTCGCCACGCTGCGACGCGCGGTAGCGTCGGGCATATCGAGCCTGCGAGCGTAGTTCAAGAGAATATTGCGTGCTTCACGTCGCGGGGCGTCCGCACCCGCGTCGGCGAGCTGCACCAAAGCGGCACGAATTGCCGGAACTGGAACACACCAGACGTCTGGCCCGCGCAGAACACTCGACTTCTCCCGTGGCGAAAGCTCCAGCCAGAAGCGCTCCGTCAATTTTTCATGATGCGTTTCCGCAGCCCAAGCGGACGCGAACATCGAAAGATGATGCGAAGCGTGCGGCCCGGAATACGCTCCCGCGGACACCAGCACTTCGGAAAGCGAGTGGACACTATTGCTGACATTTTGCGGAGTGAGTGTTCCGCAGGAGAACTCCGCAGTCAGGGTTTCCAGAATGATGGTTTCAGAAAGTCGCAACAAATAGGGCTGTGGCTTCTCGGTTTCCTGCGGACTATGCTGCGAGATCGTGCTGAGCAAAAGATGAACGGTGTCCTGCGTCGCTTCGGCCAGCGCTCCGTGAATCGCTCGTGCCGCTTCTTCCGGGGAAAGTCCGCGGGCGCTTTCGAGCGGCGGAGTAAGCCGCGCGATCAATGTCAACACCGCGGAAAGATTTTCGATGGTGGGCGCGGTGATGGGAGCGTCCACATCTTCGCGCGCGGAATTTCCGCCGAACGCCACCAGCGCGGCAACCAAGCTGGTCAACACCGTGTCCACTTTGCGGTCCGTCTGGGCGTTCACCAGGATACCTTCCACACCGTACTCCAGCAGTTTTGCAGTCCACCACGAGCTTCGTTTGGTGGTGGAGGGCTCATGAGATTTTAGCAGCGCCGCGCGAATCAGTTGGGTGAGCGTGTCGAGTTCGCCTACATGAAATTGGCGAAGCAGGACCAGGGTTTGGATGCCAGCCAACTGGAAATCAGCAGCCAGATTTTTTAATTCACCTTTAGGATCAGGCACTGGTGCTTCGCTCAGCTTTGGCACCACCAAAGCCTCGCGCTCCACGCGAATTTCCAGGCCGTTCAAATTCTGAGCCAACTTTTGCAGCGAATCGTACGAACTCTCTAGACCCTGCAGGCTTTTCGGGTGCGTGTGGTGATACAAGCGTCGGGTGGTCAGCAGGATTTGCAGATCTCGCAGCGACTGGTGCACTTCCTGGATTTCCGTGCCTGGCTGAGGAGTCGGCAGAGACAGAATTTGTGGCGAGCCTGAAGAATCCGAGTGCGTTCGATGGCTGACGATAGCTCTGGCTGGCGGCGTAGTTTCAGCCTGCGCCTCGAAGAGCTTGCGATTTTGAAAGAGTGTCATCAGGTATTCGTTTATCGCGCCAACAACCGACCGAGAGCCAAGGCGTAGTGAGTCCGGCTTGGCAGTAGGTCTAAACGCCCGAGGGACAAGCCGCACGTCAATGGCCTGAGCCAAACGCGAATAAGTGGCGTAGAAAGAGAAAGTTCCAGACTAGTACTAAAACTAGTTACGCGAAATTGAAACAAAATGTTACGGTTTCGGCTGGCGATTACCTGATTTTTACCAAATTTTGGGAGACATTTACGGTTCCTCCCTCGCTAGCCTGAACTCCCGTGCGAAAAACTCGATAACCGTCTAATTTCATTGTTATGTTATGGATGCCAGATGGAATCTCAACTCGTGCCGGCGTGAGCTGACCAGTGGAAACGCCGTCAACCCATATTTCCGCCCCAATCGGTGTTGATTCGACTTGAGCCCATGCCACGCGGCCGCTCTTCTGGTGAAGTTCGGCGCTGACCTTGGACTGTCCGTCGTCCTGAACCTGTACCTGGGACGAGAACGCTTCGTAGCCCTTCATGCGCAGCACTAGATTGTACTTACCGGCGGCCAGCGGCAGGGTCACCGGAGTTTGCCCAGATTGCTTGTCGCCATTAATAAAAACATCGGCGCCAGCCGGATCGGAAGTCACCAAGAGGCCGTGAGCAAGCGGTTCAAGCTGAACTTTCTGATCCACCGACTTGCCCGCCTCCAATTGCAGCACCGTGCGCATCGGCTGAAATCCAGACTTGAGCACCTGGAGGTTGTAGTTGCCGGGGGGCAGTCCGGCGAAGCTGCAAGGTGTTTCGCACTGCCGTGCTTGCGGATCCTGAGTGCCGCCCAGGTAGGCGGTCGCGCCGATCACGTTGGTCAGAATGTGAATTGCCGCACGCCCGGGCACAGCGGCGGGATGCTTTGAGGCATCATCGCCGCCAGCGGCTGCAACGCTGTCGTCATACTGAATGTCGTCGATCACCTGCACGCCGGCGGGAGCATTTCGCAGAAATTTCAAGAGCGCGCCGTGCTCGGCCGGACGCAATTTGCCGGAGAGCGTCAAACTCTTTCCCGAACCTTTGATCGAAAGCCGGTTTCCGATGTGGCTTTCCGCAGCGTCCTGCTCGATGCGACCCTTGTATTCCGCGGCGGCAAGAGAAAGGCTGTTGAGCGGTTTGGCTGCGGGGCCAGTGGCCGGGGTCTCAGTGTTTTTCACGGGGATCGTAGCCGGTTGAAGAGTGGGCGCTACTTCCGGTGGAGTGTCAGAAGGCGAATCAGCAGAGGCGGGCTTCTCCGTAGCAACCGGGTCTGAGGCTTGAGGGCCTTGATTCACGTCGGGATTGCTGGCCGCGGCACGATTCTGCTGTCGCGCAGCTTGAAACACCGGCCGAATTTTCTGGAAACCAAAGATGATCACCGCCAATAGGAATATGGCCGCCAGAACCGTTCCCAAAACGCCGGATTTTTTCGGTTCGGGCGCTGCAGCGATTGCTCCCGTGCGGCGAACGACAGGAGTTTGTGACGGACCACTCGCGCGAGCATTCAGTGCGCGCGAAGTCATGGTGACCTGCGTCTCGTCTGGCGAGCCACCTTGCGATCCGGTATGGTGCGGTGTGCTGCCAAGAGGCATGGTCGCATTGGGATTGGGCGCCGCCGAGAGCGAGCGATAGTTCCGCAAGTCTTCCAACAATTCGCGGCAGCTCTGGTAGCGGGCACCGGGTTCTTTTGCCAGCGCCTTCATAATCACTGCATTGAGGCCGGGATGAACCGACGGATCGATGTCGCGCGGCTGCACCGGCTCTTCGTTCACAATTTTGTAGATGACCGTTGTGATGTTCTGGCCGGGGAACGGTTTTTCGCCGGTCACCATTTCATACAGCACCACGCCAAGCGCAAAGATATCGCTGCGGCCGTCGACAATTTTACCTTTCACTTGTTCGGGCGACATGTAACTCGGAGTGCCCATCACCTGCGCCGTTTGCTGCACGGTGCCGAACTGCAGAATCTTGGCGGTCCCGAAGTCGGTGACCTTCACCGTATCGTCCGGAGTCAGCATCAGGTTGGCCGGCTTGATGTCACGGTGAACGACGTTGCGCTCGTGCGCGAACTGCAACGCATTGCAGGCCTGCTCCATGATGCGCAGCACCCGCGGCAGCGGAAACATCTGGCCGGAGTCCAGCAGGCTTTGCAGGCTCTTGCCTTCGACCAATTCCATAGTGATGAAGAAAACGCCGTCTTCCGCGCCGGCGTCAAAAATCACCACGATGTTCGGGTGGGCCAGCAATCCTGCGGCGCGTGCTTCTGTTTGAAATCTTGCCAGCAACTCTTCGCGCGACAGCCCTGTGCCTTCGACCGAAAGCTGCAGGGTTTTTACCGCGACAGTACGCCCAATGACCGGATCTGTGGCTCGATAGACCACACCCATGGCGCCCCGGCCCAGTTCACCGGAAATTTCGTAGCGACCAGCTTTGGTCAGCGTCAGCATCGTTCGTTGAGCGGGGGAAGGGAACCCGCCGCTCCTTATATCCATGTCGTATTGCGTCCACGTGCAGTCCGGTGCAGCCGGCCTGGTAACCCTGCCAGCCCACACCCCTGCGCCCACTTTCAAGTTACCGAGCGCATTTTCCGGGGGTCAATCCACCCGCGGTACTACTGTATCGGACTCGACACGAGGGCCGGCTACTCGCCCGGCGACCGGGTGCGCTCAGGCATTGGCACGTTGGTTTCTCGGATCGCCCGGTCCATCTCGCCCGGGCGGGTCGGCGCTTCCAGACCGTCGGTCAGCAGAAAACCTTGCAACGCCAGCCCGGTTGTCCAGACATCCTCGAGTGCGGTGATGTATTCGCTTTGCAGTTCGAACAGTTTGCGCTTCGAATCGAGTACCCGAGGATACGCCGCCAGCATTTCGCCGTAGCGGTCGTTCATCAGGCTGTAGGATTTCTTGGCTAAGGGAAGAATATCGTCGCGGTATTGCTCGGCCATCAACCGCGCGTTGGCATATTGATCGACTACAGTCGCCGCGCGTTCGCGGAGGGTCAGCGCAACACGCTGCTTTTCCGCATTGGCGCGTTCGATCTCCGCTCCGGCTGCGGCCACATTGCCCTGATTGCGGTTGAAGATCGGAATCTCCACGCCCAATTCGGCGTTCCACTGCCATCCTGTCGCCAGCGCAAGGTTATTAAGCAGTTCGTGGTTGTACTCCACTCCTGCGCGCGCAGTGATGTCTGGAATCTTTTCGCGTTTGGCGCGCGCCAGTTCGGCTTCGGCACGTTCTCCGGCAGCGGACGCGATTCGAACCGCAGGACTCTGCGTTGCGACCAGGTCAACGGCCTGCAATTCATCGAGCGCAGGCCAGCCCTGTTCCAGGTCGCCCGCGACAGTCTGCAAAGGTAAGTCCGGCTGGCCTATGACCGCGGCCAGTGAGCGCCACTCTTCCCGCAGGGTGTTTTCCTTCATGCGAGCGGCAAGCTTGGCACGCTGCGCGTCAACCTCAGCCCCGAGTATTTCAGTCTCATCAGCCTGCCCCGTGTTTTGCAACCGCCGCTGAGTTTCGACAATTTTCTCCGCAATGTGCGCCAAATCCGCGCGCGAGGCGGCCATTTCTTGTGCGGCCAGCACGCGGTAAAACGCCATTTTTACTGCGGTCTCCACTCGCAATTTCTGTTCTTCCAATTCGATCTCCGCGAGTCTTAGCTCTTTGTTCATAACTTCACGCGCTCGCGATAGTTTTCCAGCCGTGACAACCGTCTGCTCGACAAAGAACCCCTGCTTGCCGCCGTGAATTTCGCCGCCGCGGATTTCATCTCCCGAATAGCCGACTGTCGGATTGGGATACAGCCCGGCTTGCTGCACACGCGAACGCGTTGCCTTTACTCCTGCCTCGGCTTGACGAAACGTCGGATTATTCTGTCGCGCCGCTTGCAACGCAGCATCCAGCGTAAACAGCGGATTTTTGGCGTCGGCCTGCGCGCGCCCCAGTCGCGGGTATTCCACTTGAATGGACTCCGCCGCACCGTGGGTGTGCTGATGTTGCGCCGGAGCCTCTTGTCCCCTGGTGCTGCGCACCAGAGCAGTCGAGAGCAAGCTGAAACAGAGCACCGTTCGAATCGATTGCCACACGCGATCAGCAGTGGTGTTCATGGGAATGCTCCTCGCTCTTGGCTGGCGATTTCTTCATCGCCATAATTTCGTCAAACTCTTTGTCTGGCAGTACCCGCACCATGGTCATCATTCCCATCATTCCGGCGCTCCAGTTGTCCGGCAGCCCGTGCGTTTCCGGTTTTTTTACCAGGTCGTCCATTCCCATCTCCATGAACGCGTCTTGCGGAAACCCTGGAACTTTTTCCGCATCCTCGGAAGTCGGAGAGGGGTGCCGGTGCACGAATCCAGTCCTCGTGGCGAGTGTCTGCATTTGTTGTATTGCGGCGGCGTCTGTTTGATCGGCTGTCATGATTTGCCGTTCGCTCAGCAGATCCATCATCGAATTCATCATGTGGTGCGGCAGGTGGCAGTGAATCATCCATGCGCCGGGATATTTCGCTTCGAACTCCACCACCCTCGCCTGCGCCACTCCGACCAATACAGTGTTCGCCGGATACCATGTTGACTCTGGCGCCCGTCCGCCTTCGGTCCCAGTAATCACGAACTGATTTCCATGCAAATGAATGGGGTGATGATCCATTCCCAGATTAACGAAACGCATTCGCACCCGGCTGCCGAGCCGCGCAATCAAAGGCGTCGTCAGCGGCGCCGCCACGCCATTAAAAGTCAACCAATTGAATTCCATTCCCGAGGTATTCGGCACGGTGCTGTTCGGAAGCACCGCCCACTCCTGCAGAACGATGCCGTAGTCGTGATCCACCTTCGGCGTGTGGCTCACGCGCGAATGCGCGATGAACATTCCGATCAACCCAATCATTTCCTGCATCGCACTGTGCGCGTGATAGAAGAATGTCCCTTCCTGATGGACAGTAAATTCGTAGCTGTAGGTTTCTCCCGGCGCGATCGGCTTCTGGCTGACGTACGGCACGCCGTCCTGTTCAATGGGAACTTCTAGCCCGTGCCAGTGCATCGAAGTGCTCTCCGGCAGGCGATTCTCCACATGGATCCTGACCCGGTCGCCCTGCTGCACCTGGATCGTCGGGCCCGGACAACTGCCGTTGTAGCCCCACACATCGAGCGTTTTCCACGGCACGATCTTGCGTTCCACCGGCTCGGCAATTAAGTGAAAAACTTTGGTATCGCCGTCCATCGTGAACGGCAAGTCAGCGATGTCCGGCGACTGCATCTGCGGTGGTGGCTCGGCAGGTTTTCCCTTTGCCTGCGCCTGATCAACATGCGGCGGCCGGTCACTCCTCGAACTTTTCTGCGCGCGCAACCTCTCGGCCCAGGTCATTATTCCGGCGCCAAAAATTGCCGCGTTTCGGAAAAAACTTCTGCGCGTCTCACTCATAGCAATTCCCCTTGTGCCGATCATTTCGTCCGCCAGAGATGGCAGCTCGCAATTCCAGCAATGCCATTTCGGTGGAGCCGGTTGAAACACAGAAAGTCCTCACTGATAATAGCGGAGCCTCACAAACGCCGTTAATCTTCTAAATTCTAATGACCACTTACATCGGACTCATCGGCGGCGGGAACATTTCCGAAACCCATGCTCGCGCCGCGCGCGCCATACAGGGTATCGAGATCGCCGCCATTTATGGAATGAATGCGGAGAAGGTTAGTCGGTTGGCGCGCGAGTATGGCGGCAAGCCGTACTCCGACTTCGCGCAGTTTCTCGATCACCGTCCTATGAATCTGGTCGCAATCGGCAGCCCATCATCGCTGCATGCCGAGCAGGGCATTGCGGCTGCACGGCACGGACTTCACGTGCTCACCGAAAAACCGATCGATATCACGACTGACCGCGCCGATGCGCTGATTTCCGAAACCGATAAAGCCGGCGTCAAACTGGGAATCTTTTTTCAGGACCGCTGCAAGCCAGACATTGTTCGCGTCAAAGAGGCACTCGACGCAGGTGTCCTCGGCAAGCCGATTCTGGCCGACGCCCGCGTGAAGTGGTACCGCCCGCCAGACTATTATTCGAAATCACGCTGGCGGGGAACGTTTGCATTTGACGGCGGAGGCGCGCTGATCAACCAGGCGATCCATACGGTTGACTTGCTGCTTTGGCTTTTTGGAGACGTCGTAAGCGTGCAAGCCACCAGCAAGGCGGCGCTACACAAAGTCGAAGTCGAGGACACTCTTGTCGCGTCCCTGCAGTTTGCCAACGGAGCACTCGGCATTTTGCAAGCGACAACGTCCGTCTTTCCCGGCTATCCACGCCGGCTCGAACTCACAGGCTCCGAAGGAACTCTGATTATCGAGCAGGATCGCCTGCTCGCCGCCGATTTGCGAAATCCGCCCGAAGCTTTGTTGCGTGGCGGCGAAGCGGACCGCAATCCCAGCGCAGATTCGCCAGTCGTCAGCGACGCGCGCGGCCACCAAGCGGTGCTGGGGGATTTCCTGAACGCAATCCAGTCCAACACCACCCCGCGCTGCGACGGACGCGAGGGCCGCCGAAGTCTAGCTCTAGTCGAAGCGATCTACGCCGCCTGCCGCAACGGGCAACAAGTCCTTCGCACGGCCAAATAGATTGAGGGAAATGACCAAGTGATCGTTCGAGTCTTCGAAGACAAGCTTTCTCTGAGCGCGGCAGCCGCGGCTCACGTGGCGAGTGTTATCCGCGGGGCCGTCCGTGAACGCGGAACTGCGCGAATCGTTGTGGCAACTGGGGCTTCACAGTTGGAATTTCTCGGCGCCCTGACCAAATCAGAAAATATCGACTGGCAGCATGTCGAAATGTTTCATCTCGACGAATATATCGGCCTGCCAATCACCCATCCCGCCAGCTTTTGCAAATATCTTCTCGAGCGCCTGATTCGCAAGACCGGCATCACCCAGTACCATCTGCTCGACGGCACGGCCAACCCCAGCGAAGTCACTCGCCGTATCGGCGATCTCCTTCAGTCCGCGTCAGTCGATGTGACCTTTGCTGGTATCGGCGAAAACGGCCATCTAGCCTTCAACGATCCGCCCGCCGACTTTCAAACCCAAGATCCGTATCTTATCGTCAATTTGGATGAAGCCTGCCGCCGCCAGCAAGTCGCCGAAGGATGGTTCGCAAATGTTTCCGAAGTTCCCACGCAAGCCATCTCCATGTCGATATGCCAAATTCTAAAAGCGAAAGAGATCGTCTCCATTGTCCCCGACGCACGCAAAGCCGCAGCCGTCCAGCGGTGCTTCGAAGGAGAAATCAGTCCGCTGGCGCCGGCTTCGATTTTGCGTACTCATCCCGCGGCAACTATTTATCTCGACTGGGATTCCGCAAGCCTGCTCAGTGCATCAACACTCGTCGCGCTCGCGGACGCTGGATAAATTTGTGGCCTCACTCGTTCGAATCAGCCGTGAGAACACTTCTGCCGCCGAGAACGCCACATGGCGATGACTGGCCCAATCAACGCGCGCAGCAAGCGCAGCATTCCTTCTCTGCGCTGGTGGCTTGGTGGAATTCTTTTCGCTTCGACGGTAATCAACTATGTTGACCGCCAGACACTTTCCATCCTCGCGCCGTTCCTCAAGCATGAATATCACTGGACCAACACCGACTACGCCTACATCGCCATCGCCTTTCGCGTGGCATACACCATCGGACAAATAGCATGTGGCCGCCAACTCGATCGCCTCGGCACCAGGCTCGGTCTAACGCTCAGCGTCACCTGGTACTCAATCATCTCGCTCTTGACCTCTTTGGCTGTAGGCATCAAGAGCTTCGCGGCATTCCGCTTTCTGCTCGGAGCAGGCGAATCCGCTAACTGGCCGGGCGCCTGCAAAGCCGTCTCCGAGTGGTTTCCGGCTCGCGAACGCGGACTGGCAGCCGCGTTATATGACAGCGGATCCTCCATCGGCGGTGCGATCGCGCCGTTCCTCATTCTGCCGTTGTACTTGCGCTTTGGATGGCGCGTGGCCTTTGTGATTCCTGGGATGCTCGGATTCTTGTGGCTCATCGTCTGGCGCAAAATGTATTTTTTGCCGCAAGACCATCCGCGCCTCAGCGAAACCGAGCGTCAACTGATCCTCGCCGGCCGCCCGCAAGCTGAAACCGTTCGAAAGCCGCTGCCGCGTTGGCGCGATCTTTTAAGGCTCCCGCAAACCTGGGGAGTCATCGTGTCCAAGGGCTTCACCGATCCCGTCTGGTTCTTCATTGCCGACTGGTTCCCGATCTACCTGGTTGGCAAAGGCATTCCGCTTCGCAGCGGCTTGATCGCGGTTTGGCTGCCCTTCTTGGCAGCGGACCTCGGCAATTTCTTTGGCGGCGGTGTTTCCGGCTACTTGATTCGCCGCGGATGGTCGCTGGGTGCCGCGCGAAAAGCTTTGGTGGTCTTTGGTGGATTTGGCGTACTGCTTCTCATTCCAACGATTTTCACGGTCAAGCTGTACCTGATCACCCTTCTTTTCGCGCTCGCTACATTTTCATACGCCGCATTTTCCACCATCGCCAACGTCTTACCGGCGGACCTTTACTCCAGTGAAGCTGTCGCTACGGTCAGCGGCATGAGCGGAACCGGCGCGGGCATCGGAACGATCGTCGCGTTTGCATTGATCGGACATTTTTCCGATGCGCGCGTGGCCGCTGCCACTCATTCTTTCGATCCCATTGTGATTGTCGCCGGACTCATTCCCTTCATCGGCATGATCCTGGTGCTGCTGCTCGTCCGCAATACCAGCGCCACCGATCAGGGTCTCGTCAGACGAATCTGATGAGGACTCCTCAGCTACTGGAATTTCTTTAGAAATGGTGGGGCTGGGGAGGTTCGAGCTCCCGACCTACGGTTTAGGAATTCAGAAGGCTGTTTTGATTGGAGTTGAAAATTTCTGATTATATATGCAGTGTCAACCTCTTACGCGGACTGCGTATTAATTGGTTCTGATTCGTTTAGCCCCGTTTTGAATCGAAAACCATGACACTTTTATGACACTCGGTTTTCCGGCAAAGTTACGGGTTGTGCGAACCGCTGGGTTTATCGGGAGTTGGGCTAGTGTTGTGTCCCGGAAATGCGTTCACATAGTCTCTGGATTTTTTCCAGGATCGAATCGGGCGTTGCCGTCCAGGAGAAGGGTCGGGCCTCCGCATTGTAGCGATGGACGAAGGATTCGATTTTGGCAACAAGTTCTTTGACGCTGCCGAAAGTGCCCCGACGGATGGCCTTCTGCGTGATGATGTTAAACCAGATTTCCACTTGGTTGAGCCAGGAAGAGTAGGTAGGCGTGAAGTGCACGTGGTAACGGGGGCGTGCTGCCAACCAGCGTTGGACGCGAGGATGCTTGTGGGTGGCATAGTTATCGACAATCAGGTGCACGTCAAAGGCCTGGGGCACACTGGCGTCGACATGCCGCAGAAAATCGAGGAACTCCTGATGACGATGACGGCGTTTGCACTGACTCAGGACCGTTCCGGTGACGGGGTCGAAGGCCGCAAACAACGTGGTGGTGCCGTGTCGGACGTAGTGGTGCGTGACGCCTTCGACGTAACCGAGTCCCAAAGGCAGCATCGGCTGGCTACGCTCCAGCGCTTGAATCTGGCTCTTCTCGTCCACGCACAGGACCAAGGCCTTATCCGGTGGGTTCAGATACAACCCGACAATGTCAGGTACCTTCTCGACGAAGAACGGGTCGTTGGAAAGCTGGAAGTGGCGCGCTCGGTGCGGCTGCAAGCCGAAGGCGCGCCAGATCCGGTGGACAGACGGGTTTCCCCAGCCAGCGAGCGACAACTCCAATGCGTGCCGTCTTTCGGTTTGGTTCGCAGGGTTCTGCGGATCAGCGTGGCGACCTTTTCATCGGGAATCGAACTCGGGCGGCCGGGGCGCAGCTCCTCGGGCAATCCCGTCAGCCCCTGTTTCACGAACCGTCGGCGCCAGAGACCGACCGTCATTTGGTTCAATCGCAACCGGGCAGCGATGTCCTTATTGGACAAGCCGTCGGCGCTGAGCAAAATGATTCGCACACGGGTCACCAGGCCATGGGGCAGCGAGCGAGAACTGGCCAGGGCTTCGAGTTGTTGGCGTTGCTCCACGTCCAGCTGCAACGGGAGCAGGGGTCGTCCCAGTTTCATAGGCACCTCCATTCTCCACAGCAGGTGCCTCAGGGGAAACCGTCGTGCAAGACTTATATTAGCTACTTAAGGGACACAACACTAGATTGGGAGCGTACCTGAGCGAATTTCGCGTTGACTGCTATTCTGAAGGGTCTATCTTCTATCCTACAAACGGCCGGTCCAAAATAGAAACAGTACAATCAGTATGATCAGGCTTACGCCGCTTATTGGATAAAAACCCCACTTCTTGCTATGCCGCCAAATCGGAAGAGTAGCCACAAGGGCTATGATGAGAAATACCGGAAGAATAAACGTCAGCATGTCTTGGACCTTCCATTTTTGCTCGGACCTTCCGGTTGAATCCTGGTTGACTTCCGGTTAGCCGGTTCGGCTGTGACGGTAACCTCCACGTGAGCGCCCTTTTTGAGCATTACATCATCGCCATGTTCGTCGGCTAACGTATTTTCAATTCGGAAGTCTCGATGCGGGCGGTCGGCCCTGTCTACAGCTATCTGTGCTTCTTCCGGTTGGCTCGGACGGGAAGACTGGATGATGTTGTCAACGGTTCCGGATATGGTGGTACTTGGCTGTTCTCTGGTTCGCGCTGTATCTAGATTCTGTTCTGCTATTGCTGCGGACCTGGCTATGCGGGGCTTCGCCATTTCCTTTTTGGCGCTGGCAAATGTCGCTCGGCCCGATTTTGTCTTGCTTTTCTTTTGCGGCATGAACTCATGGTGACACCGAGATGGAAGCGACGCAGTCTAATTTCGCACAATGCGAAAATGTAGTCGATTCTTGTTAGTTTTGCCAATCTACTTGGTCATTTGATCGGTGGAGGTGGTGCGTTTGACGCAAGTGTGAACAGCAAACTCCGCAGCGTAACTGCCCGGCAAGAGCATGGCGTACGGGCGTTCGTTTCGCGCTTCTCCGTGACTGTCCTGAACTGGACAGACCTTCGTCCTGAGTATCGCTATGATTGCACTTTAGTTCGATGGAGCGCATGGCGGCCATGTCCCTTGCGGAGTGACTGCACACGGCAGTCCGGGCGGACCTTTGCAGTTTGAACGCCTGGAAGCTGCCCTTGCCGCCAGGTTCCATTGAAATGTCTATGGCTGAGTCGAGAAGGAGTTGCCATGTCGTTCGGATTATACGCGATGGGTTTTGCGATCGTGATAAGTGGGCTGATTTATGGAGCCTACCTGGTGCATATGCCCGCACACTGGATCGTAGTGGGAGCCGTCGTGCTCCTGGGCGTTGGGATTCTGACGGGTGTGAAGACGACGCGTCAGAAAGATCCAGTGGGATAACAGCGCGGTAGAATCCGCCACGACTCTTGCACGTAGCTCTCTCCCATCAGAAAATTCAAGGCCGCTCGGTCCCACAAACGCGATGGACACGGTGTCGCAGAGTCTCACTCCGACCAACTAATGGCGAGAAAAATCCGCCTGCCAAATACAGTTTCGTCATTCTCAAGGCCAAAATCCTGGAGGAGCGACACGCCGAAGATATCGTTGCGAGTCAGTTAACTCCGTTTGAACTCGGCGCAACCATGCCCAGCCCAAACAACTGGATGGGCAACACCCTTCGAGGGGTATCGTGCGACGTTGCCCGTTCGAAGAAGAAGTACAGAGTGTGGCGTCCGCACTCGCGGTGTCCTTAAGTGAACAGACATTTTTCTTCGAGACGCACAATCTAGACCTGTAAGAAGGTCCACCGTACTTAGCTGGGTGCGGTGACCGACTATAGAGGGCCCAGTTTCTTGCCCAGATGTAAGGAGACGAAATCATGTTGGGGATCATCGCAGCAATTTTGATCATTGGCTGGTTGCTTGGGCTTTTCGCATTTCACGTATCCACGGGTTTATTCCATATTCTGCTTGTGGTCGGCCTCATTCTGCTCGCATTGCATTTCATGAGAGGGAGAAGCGTCGTCGCATAAGAGAGGGTAGTACATTCAGGATCCGTTATGAGCAGTTGTTCGTTCGCTGTCGGGTCATCTCCCCGCCGCCGACGCCAAGGATGATGCACTCGGCGGTAGTGGAGCACAGCAGGACCGAATCCGCGATTGGGAACGAAAAGCTAATCAGTACGGCTTCCTCCTCTTTTTTCTCAGAGCAAATTCGGGGCCGTACAAGTTAATTCGAGATGACGCATATAAACTCTGCGCCGGAACTCAAATCCTATCAAAGGAGACCACCATGATGAGGTCAGACACTGAGAATGAGACGGGACGCAATGTTCACGAAGTAACGGGCAGGTGCAAGGAAAGATCAGGCTCGCTGACGAGGACGGATCAGGTTAATCAGCCTAATTTGTCGGGCAAGTTCACAACATTTGTCGTGGGAGTTGGCATAGGCGCGCTTGTTGGATTACTTTTTGCGCCAGCCTCAGGAAAGAAAACACGTAACTACATCACGCGCACCGCGAAGCAGGGATTAGATGATGCTGCATCGACAGGCAAACGATGGTCGCGGCGCGCCCAGGAAACTGTAGACGATGTGAAGGCCAACGTCGCCGGTGTAGTTGAAGCTGGTCAAAAAGCGTACCGCACGGCAAGAGATGCCTGAGTCGCTTTACGAAACAGCTTGTGGGAAACTCTGCCGAAGTGCTCATGCAGCAATTTGGAGTTGACCGCAAGACGACGCAATGTTGGGTTAGCAGCGCAAATGGGGAGCAGCAGATGTTCGATTCGAAAAGAAGTCTTATTGGAAGACCTGTTCGCTTTCGTGCTGATTTTTACACCACACGAATTATGCCGCCGAGAGGTTGGACAGGCACGATAGAGGATGAAAGACGATCTTCTTCGGGACAGGGTGTCACGTCGTACATCGTGCTTCTGGATGAGCCCTTCCGATCACAGGAACAAAACCCGCGAGTGGATACGACTGAAGATGAGATGGATCCGTTCTGAATGATTTATACAATTTGCTCAGGCGAGCGAACTGGGCACGGGTTGTATTATGGCCGCCTCCTTTGCTTCGCATGAAACCTACGCGTATCTCTGCGCGTAACACCAAACGCTGCTCGCTGATCCGTTCAATTATTTGTTTGCATCTATGCAGCGCGCTGACGGAGGAGCTACCAACGTGCCAGATGAAGAGTGGATCAAAACGCTCGAAGACGGCAGAAAAGTGATATTCATCTATCAAGAACTACCGAAGGACGGTGCGTTTATCACCGCGCAGATTGCGGGAAATGAGGTTGTCTATTCGGTGGTATTAGACAACGCTAAAAACCCGCTGAGTCATGAAGATGTTGAGAGCCATTTCCAGGGCGAGCTTTCAAAAAGGTAGCATCGCTTTCCAGCGCAAATTCATTCCTTCTCGGTGGCCTCAATTGCGGCAAATTTCCGCTCAAGTCCTTCTCCGTTTATGCGACAAAGGCCAGACGGGTGTACGATCAGTCGCCTATCCTACATGTGGCGCCGCCGCGAGGGAGCGTTGTGTGCTGCATTCAGGTGGATGCTCCACGCGCTGGCCGCCGGTCTATTCAGTTCCCCTCTTCAGTGCCAATTGCCAAAAGGGAATGTTCAGGTGTGCTTAATTGAAGAGTATTTCGTTGGCTCGCAACATACCTGTTGTCGTTGGATGTTATGAATTGCACAGTTCGCGAGAGTAGCGTGATTGGGAGCCCTGAAGAACCTGGTTCGGATATTCGACTCGTCGAGTGCTTCACGCCTAAAATTGACCGTACCCGCACCCGCGAAGGCTAATTCAGTCGTGTAAGACCACGCTCAAGAGAGAAGTGTTGATCTGAATGCCGCCATTGTATTTGATGAAACCCAACTTCCTGAACTTGTTCATGAAGAAATTGACCCGCGAGCGCGTCGTGCCGATCATTTCCGCCAGAGTTTCCTGCGACACTTTGGGCAGCACTCCCTGTGGCTGGTCGTCTTTACCGTAACGCGCAAGCAACAGAAGAGCCCGAGCCAAGCGTTTCTCGCTGGAGTTAAAAAGCTGATCGATGAGATCCTCCTCGACTCGGATGTTCCTGGTTAGCATATGAGAGATAAAGCGGTCAGACAGCGCATGTTCAGTGCGGAGCACGCGCATCATCTCAGTTTTTTCAATGAACAGGATGGACGTGGGCACAACCGCGGTGGCCGTCGCGATGCACACAGGTTGACCTGCCAGGCATCCCTCACCAAAAAAATCACCGGGTCCGAGAACCGCTACGACTACCTCTTTCCCGCCTTCATTGATAACGGAGAGCCTTACAGCGCCTTCTTGGATGTACTTCACACCCTTTGCGGAATCACCTTGGGCGTAGATCTTCTCTAATTTCTGGAATTTCCTAAGTTGACGTGCAACACCCGCCGTATCCAGAAAAACCTGCAAATCGAAAGCGGACTTCTTCATGGGAGTTTGTTTGATCTTTCTGACGGTTGCTTTGGGCATACTTGATATGTCTCACGGCCAAACCCGTCTAGCTAAGCTAGGTGGGCAAATTCAAGTATTATCAGGAAGCATCCGTATTACATTACTGCGAGGACAGGGGGAAGTCACGCTCGCGGTGTCCCTAAGTGAACAGATACTTTCTTTTGAGACGGGCAAGTTCGTTTTGCATGGAAATTCCGGTTGCGAGGTGAGTGATGAGACGAACCGCGTTCCTGGCGGCAGGGATCCTGGTGTGCGCGCTCGGCGTGAGCGCTGAACAGCATAATATCGACACCCAGAAGTCCACGTTAACGATCCACGTCGGCAAGACGGGCATATTTTCAGGCCTGGGACACGAGCACGAAGTGCGCGCGCCGATTCACAGCGGCACGGCGGACACGGGTTCGCATCTTGCGGTGGAAGTGCACGTGGATGCGCGGGCGCTGCGCGTAATCGGCAAGGACGAACCCGAGAAAGATCGCGCTGAAGTGCAGAAGACGATGCTAGGGCCGGAAGTGCTCGATAGCGAACGGCATCAAGAGATTGTGTTTAAGTCCACAGAAGCGGAGCCTGCCGGGCAAGGGCGGTGGACTCTGCGCGGGAACCTGACGCTGCGGGGGCAAACGCGACCGGTCACAGTGCAAGTGACCTTGAAGGACGGCCGATACACTGGCACCGCCAGCGTGAAGCAGACGGACTTCGGGATCAAGCCTCCCGGCAAAGCGGGCGTGCGTGCGAAAGACGAAGTTAAGATTGAGTTCGACGTGCGGCTAGCGTCGTAAGATGCTAGGCGGATAGCTACCAGAAACCGAAGGAAGCTACCTCGGGAGATTTCATAGATGCCATCGGTAAAAGGGCAAACTGTCAGAATCAAGAAGAGAATCCCTCTGACACCAAGCCTCCGACTAGCACAAAACCTCACTAATCCCTGAATCCAATTGCCACGGCGGCGGTCCAGGCCCCACTGGTGCCGGTGCGGACTAGCAGCTGTGGGCTTCTTATTACATCCTTTCGAAAACGCGAAGCTGGCTGATTAGTAATCGCAGCCCGCTCGCCATGCCTTTCCCCGCGTCGTACTCGTAGTGTCTCGAAGTGAACAGACTTTTCATTTCGAGAGGCGCAACTTACATCTGCAAGTTCTATTCACCCACTTAGGAAAGAAGCAGGGGACGATCCTTATGGCTTCAAACACACTAATGATTGTTATCGGCGTAATTCTTATCGCGCTGGTTGCCATCGCGGCAGTCCTATTTTTCAGAAAACGTAAAACAAACAGGCTGCGCACTCGATTCGGCCCGGAATACGCCCGCGTTCTTCAGGACAGCGGCAACCGCAAGCAGGGCGAAGCAGGCCTTCAGCAGCGCGAAAAGCGTGTCGCGGCCTTCGATCTCCGGCCGCTGGCGCCAACCGATCGCGAACGCTATGTCGCCTCCTGGCGCAAGGTTCAGGCACAGTTTGTCGACGACCCCAAAGGCTCCGTAACCGCCGCTGATAAACTCCTCGCCGATGTCATGTCCACCCGCGGCTATTCCGCCAGCGATTTTGAGCAGCGTTCCGCGGATATCTCCGTGAATCATCCATTGCTCGTCGAGAACTACCGCGCTGCGCACGGAATTGCAATTCGCCATGCCAGCGGCCAGGCCACCACCGAAGATTTGCGCCAGGCAATGATCCATTACCGCACTCTTTTTGATGAGCTTGTCGGCGAGCCCGAGATCGCGCGCGCCAAGGCCGCAGGAGCATAAGCCGCGTTTCCGTTTCGAAAAGTCGTCTTTGGTCTTACGAAGTGCAACACACAATTGGAGGCAATCCAGTGGAAGAACCAATCAAGATCCGGGCAGAAGAATTGAATGAAGGTCTGACCACAGCGGCTTTGGCCGGTGTTGGCGGGCGGCCAGAAGTGCAATCGGTCGTGCAACGTGAGCTGCCACCTGTCGCTGCTTCAGCCGTTGGCGCCGGAACCGCCCGATCATTGGGAGCCGCAGCCGCTCCAGCGCTGGATGACACCGCGGCGCCGCTTTTTCCCCCGGAAGAAGCGAAAGACTTTCGCGCCCGCTGGGATGCCATTCAGGTAAATTTCGTTGACGAGCCACGGCAGGTCGTCGAGCAGGCAGATAGCCTTGTCGCGGTGACCATGAAGCGCTTGGCGGAAATGTTCGCTGCGGAAAGAACCAGGCTCGAAGGCCAATGGGATCGCGGCGACAATGTTTCCACCGAGGAGCTGCGTCTGGCTCTGCGCCGTTACCGGTCATTTTTCGGACGTTTGCTCTCGGTGTAATTCAGCCGGGTCTGGCGATTACGAGTGGACTTACCCCCGTCTGGCCAAAAAATCTTCATAAAGTGAATAGAAATGAACATCGCCTAGCCTCGACATCCTCTAGGCTCTCAGTTTGAAAGGAATGTGCTATGCCATACGACCAACACCAAAGAGATGCCGAATCTTCTAGTTGGGAACCAAATTCTCCTCATTATTGGCCGAATACCTCAAACCCGGATCCCGAGAAGCGCGAACCCGTTCCCGCTGATCCGTATCCTACGATGCCTCCACCCGAACCTCGGCGAAATCCTTTACCTGATAATGGACGGTCGGTGGGAGGTCGAATGAATCATGCGTCTGAATCGACGCCTGGAATCGTATCGACTATCCTCGCGACGTCATCGACGGAATCGATTTCAATTAGATAACTGTCCGGAATGTTAGCGCGAATGTAGCTTTTTTGAGCCTCGGTCATACCGGCTAAAAATATCTTTCGGGTGTGCAGCCTCGCGAAGGCGTTGTTTATCCGAGCGGCTGTCTGAGTTCCCACAGTTTGTGATAGGGAATGATCAACGTTGGACACTGCTCCAGCGGCGAGAGCTGTTCTGACTTCAGGAAAAGTGAACACCATGAAGTATTCATTGGGTTGGCAAAAATAACTTGAAATCAGCGCCGAAAATTCACACTCCCATGCATGTGAAGGAGTAGAAGGGGGAAGATAATCCCAGTAGAAATGGCAGGACACTAAATTCCCAAAGGTCAGAGCGCGGAAATAGGTAGAACATTCAGCCCTGCGTAGCCTTTGATTGTAGTTTCCTTCTCTTCCACTCAGCTCTCGCTGTATCCAACTGCCGCTGGAATGGATTCTCGGCAAGTTTACGCACATCTTTTCCGAACTTAATCAGTTCTTCGTCCGTCATGCGGCGTAGCGGCTCCCGCAATTTTTCCAGGATAACTTCTTCCGAATCAAAACCAATGCTCATTGTCGCTCCGGGCGGAACAACGGGAATCAAAATAGTACTTGGTCGCAGGCGTTTTGCCTCACGGCTTGGCCTTCCTCCCGACCGATTAATTGTTCACCTATAATGAATCCATTCAGGACGACGGGCCCGAGCAGACCAAGCACTGCAATTTGTGACCGATATGCTGATACCGGCCTTGCGGGGTTGTTACCCAATGGCGATTAGTCCACGGAGGATTGTGCCGGACGTGCTGCTGATGCCCGCATTCGAGGTCAGCAACCCAGTCGAAGGACTCATCCAAATGAAAATCTACAATTTTGCGAGCGATACCTGCCGATTGTGCTTGAGAGCGAATCATGTGTGGGCTGCAATGCACATTCTACTCCGTTTGTTCTGCTCAGTCGCGCTACCAGAATTCGCCCTGTGGAAACAGCGATGATATCTCTCGAAGACATTCTCATTTCAGTCTGGCGTCAGGCACTAGTCGAAGATGCGGTGTCCGTCAAAATCGATAGCGAGACATATCCAGTAAAAAGCACCGCACGGCGTGGCTTGAAACAAATTGATTTTCGGTTCAACGGTAAGACCCTGCGCGGTCTGGAACAAAATCCAGACACGAAATCACGATGGGCCGCGATGGCGCGAGTCGGGAAGAAGGTCATGCAGTTTTTGGAAGGCGGTCGCTATCTGGCAGTTGTTAGCGACGGGAAAATTCATCTCTACAAGAAATCTGACTAAAGAATTGGCAGAGAAGGCGCCTCTCAAATCCCGACGGCATGAATACGAAAATTGGAGTCGGCATGGTTCCCGTCACCAATCGTTGACTTCCCGGAATATCTCAAAGACTGCCTTCGCGTAAGTCTCAGTAGCTGTTGCACTTATTTATTGTCTCTATTGGCGACAGAAATGCAGGACATAGGCAGGCGTCTCTCCTACAACACTTCGGTGACCTCGAATGTAGTCTCGAACTGGTGGCGAGACTCATGACGGACTCGGAGCCGGAATGGAGCACGGAATTGGCTCAAAACGTTTCCACGGCGGCAATTTTCGTCTCAACGCAAGCAGCACTGACTCTTCAAACGTTTGCTTCCGTATCTAAGGAACAGCTATTCGCCCATTTGCGGGAGAAGGCTCGTTCAATCACGGACGTTGCCGAACGCAACGAGATTGTCACGCGACTGGACAAGCTACAGAACGCTCAAAGCTCAAGGCTCAGGCGGAATCTTGCTGCGTTTCCCCCATTGAACCTGCTTCGTTGCGACGCCTAAACTCCGCCCTCGACTGTTTCACGCAATACGGGCGGACGTTCAGTTGCGTCGCCGTATGTGACTTGCGGCGCGGGAACAATCGACACCTTGGCAGCGGGCCGGGCCACGGGAGGCGGCATCGTGCAAGAAACAATCATATTTAGTGGAACAATCATCGGCGAGGGCCAGCGAGTGCAGTGTGAGGTGCGAGCGACGAAGACCACGCTCGACGGATTCCCACCAGTGTTTTCTGACTACAGGATTGCGGAATCTGACATCACGGATGGATTGCCGGACGGCAATTACGAATTGCTGGTGAACCGCGAGAGAACTCGATTCAGCCGAGACGCCGGACGGTTTCTGTCACGTCCATATTAATTTACTCCCGGCAGGACTCGAACCTGCGGCTTCCGTGCGACTGAGGCAGTACAGACTCTTCTGTATTGCTCCAGCCGCCAGAATGAGCGTCAACTCCGTCCGTGGCTAAAACCGTACTGATTGCCGATGACAACGCCTCGATAGCGTCTGTCGGTTCGGCTCTTACTGGAAGACCGGAACGCGGAACTTGTAATGCGCGAAGCTATGGACGGACTGGACGCTATCGAAAAGGCCAAAAAATCGAAACCCGATTTGATAATTCTGGACCTTGTCATGCCTCGGTTGAACGGAGCAGAATCGGCCATGGTCCTAAAGAATAAGATGCCGCAAACGCCAGTCATCTTATTTATGATGACCGACCTACCTGTTTATCCGTGCCATGCTGTGGGCGTCGATTTCATTTTAAAGACGGATGTTTCGAAGCTGCTGGAACGGGCCGATGCGTTGCTACCGCCAACCTGAGGTGTCTCAGCCCGCGTGCTTGCATCAAATTTCACGGCTGGACAATCCGGTTTGATGGTCAACAGACCCATCCACGACAAGTGCCTCGACTCTTTGACCGAGTTCAAAGAGGGAGTCGAGTTTCTCAAGAACGACTATCCCCAAAAGGCTTTAGTAAAACTGCAAAGTGCTTTCGAATCTGACAAGCACAATACGTTCTACATTTCATTTCTCGGCGTGTCGATTGCGCGTGCCCAGCGAAACTGGGCTAAAGCCACTGAGCTTTGCGACATGGCAGTACAGTTAAATCCCAAAGAAATCTAGTTCCATCTCAATCT
The DNA here is from genome assembly GCA_963814635.1 of uncultured Acidobacteriota bacterium. Taxonomy (GTDB): domain Bacteria; phylum Acidobacteriota; class Terriglobia; order Acidiferrales; family UBA7541; genus Acidiferrum. The sequence goes on from CAWFDP010000001.1 coordinate 714,745, forward strand.
CGCAGAAGTCTATTCACTGGCAGGGCGGCGTGAGATGTCCCTACACAAATTGGATTTCGCCCTGGGGTTATTTGGCGACGACCCCCGATTAAAACGGGCCCGCAGCAAGGTGGCGAAACGCCGGCTCCTGTATTGCCCTTCTTTGGGCGTGAGCATTTCTTGAATCGTAAACTCGGCAGGCTGCGACACCGCATATTGAAAGACGCCGAATAAATTCTCAACTGGTCGCAAGCGCGTGGCCTGACGAGTATCCGTGTAGATTGTTCGGCCTACGAGGAAAGAAGTAAGCAGGCTTCGAGTACTAGACCCATCAGCTTTTTCTCGCCAACTCCTCTTGATCAAGTATGTTACGAGTGTGGCCACAAATCTGCACTCCTTCCAGCAGGAGGAGACACCAATGGTCGCAGACCTGCAAGAATGTGGCTTCTCGTGGCAACGGGCATTTAAAACTGTTATGCACGAAAACGAGCCGACCTCGGTCGAAGGAAAAATTGGGCTGGCGAGGCTTGCCATCCTCGAACGATTCGTTTCTCCGGCGAGTATCGACCGGCAGGAAGAAGACGCTCTGTTTGAAGCTCTCGACGCCCTCAGGGCGCTCGACTGGCAGCGGCTTTCGCGCCACGAAGAACTGATTTCGCCAGATAACTTGTCGTTTCCGATGCATCACTAAGCTGCGAGACAGACTGACTTCGTAAGCAGTATCCGGGCGTTGCCAAATCCCGGCGAAACAACGTCCCCTGCCCGAAGGTGACGCCAGTGGGGTGGTTTATGCAGGGATGTTATACGTGGCAATCAGCGTTACAGGATGCAATCCAAGAACACAACCCAGATGAAATGGGACCAAAAATCCGGCAGGCAGAAGTTGCCATCATCGGGCGAATCATGGCGGTCTCGTGCAGGCTAGATTTCGTGGAAGAAGAAGCGATTTCCGAGGCGCGAGCACGGATACGCATGCTAAAAAGCGAAGCACGCCACGCTCCAAAAACGGGTCAAGCTTCTGCCCCAACTTTTCGCTGAGCCTCAGTGTCGGGTCATCACCGGATTGATGGCGCTCAGCCGCCACATGATAGTCGAAGGATTCCTCGTTACCGGCCCGGCTAAGAGAGGCTAGATGTCGGTGGGCCGCAGATGGGCGCGCAATTCCGAGAGACTCCTGGTGCAAATCTTCTCTGAAGAGAAGCCACTAGTGAGTGAGGCATGTCCAACACAAAACCTAAGTTCTTTTGGTGCGCGGCAATTCTCGTGTTGTTATCAAATCCTTAATCGGTGACCTGTGTGGGGATTCCGATGAAGCCGATCGGCATTCCGAACTGATCGCGATCACTGTTCCGGGGTGGATCCGATCAGTGGTCGGAGCGAAGCGACGCTGGCAGATGGATTTTCCAGAAAGTGATCGGGATCGTCAAGCTTGTTGTTGTTGAAGCTGTGGGAAAGTGGGAATCGCGAAGCGATTTCCAAGGGCGTTGTTTGCCCGTCTTTTCCACAGCTTTTGGCCCGCCGATCGGTGTTCACTTTTCTCCTTTCTCGCCGCGTTGCTTGCGCATTGATTCGCCGCGCATCTCGATGCGATGAGCGTTGTGCACCAACCGGTCGAGGATGCTGTCGGCCAGCGTGGGATCTCCGATCTGCTCATGCCAGCGGGACACCGGCAGTTGCGAGGTCAGAATCATTGAGCGCGTCTGATAGCGATCTTCGGCGATCTCCCAGAAGTCTCTGCGTTCCGGTTCCGACATCGGAGCCATCGCCCAGTCATCGATCACCAGAACATCGATGCGGTTGAGACGCTTCAGCAGTTGTCGAAGACTCCCGTCCGCCCGTGCCAGGTTCAGATCCCGGAACAGCGCCGCAGTTCGCGTGTAGTAGACCGCGTAGCCATCCCGGCAGGCTTTCTGTGCCAGTGCCGAAGCGACATAGCTTTTGCCCACTCCCGTTGGACCGAGAATGAAAATGTGTTCGTGGTTTTTCACCCAGGCAGAGTCCTGGGCCAGCGCACGGATCACACTCTTGCTGAGTCCTCGTTCGGCACGGTAGTCGATATTTTCCACACAAGCGGCTCCCTTCAGACGGGAGGCGCGAACGCGCCGCGCCAGAGCCTGGTTCTGTCGCCAGTTCCACTGCTGATCGACCAGCAGTGCCAAGCGATCCAGAAAGCTCAGTTCTCGCGCGGCCTCGTCTTGTTCCTGTCGCTCCAGGGCTTCGAGCAACCCTTGCAGCTTGAGAGCGTGGAGTTTTTCCATCATCGGTTGTTGCAGCATGGTTTTCTCTCCTCCTTACTCGAAATACTCAGCGCCACGAATGTTGTCGTGCGCTGGTGGAGGAGGAAGTGAAGGCGCTGCGCTGAGTGGTTGTTGGTCCAGGGAGTTTTTCAGAATCGATTTCACGCTCTGGTAGCGGCACGCTCCGGTCAGCAGTGCGCGATCGGCAGCCGCTTCCATCCTGGCCGCCGAATACTCTTCGGCGAGTCGAATGATGCCCAGACACGATCGATAACCCATCTCCGGATGCGGCTTTTCTGCCAGGATCCTCTCGAATAGTTGCGCGGTGTTCGGTCCGATCTGCTCGGCCCAGTGCACCATGCGCGAAGGTGTCCACTCCAGATGCGCTTGATGGCTTTTCGGCCGATGCTCTTTCTCGGTGAGCACCTGACCTCGTCCACGACCGCGGAGATGCGAAGCCACACGTTGTCCCCGGTGAAAGATCTCCACAGTGGTCGGTGTGGCTCGCACTTCCATCAACTCCTGCACCAACGTGTAGGGCACGCTGTAGAAGTTGGCGTCGAAGGCGATGTGGTAATCGATGTTCACGCGTGCGCGGGACCACTGGCTCATGTCGAACCGTTCGGCCGGCAACGAGCGCAGCGCACTTCGTTCGAGGGATGCAAACACACTGGAGCGCGATCCATCGCGCTTCCGGAACGGTCGCTGGTTCAACCGTTCGAGCAGTTCCCGAATCGCGCGGTTCACCTCTTCCAGCCGGAAGAACTTGTGATGACGTAGGGCGGCAATAATCCAGCGCTCAACGATCTGCACACCGACTTCCACCTTGGCCTTGTCGCGTGGTCGATAGGGACGTGCCGGCACCACGCCCACGCCGTAGTGCATCGCGAACTCTTGGTAGGTGGGGTTGAGATCCGGATCGTAGCGGCACGCACGACTCACTCCGGTACGAGGGTTATCTGGAACCAGTAGCCTCGGCACTCCTCCGAAATATTCAAAGGAGTGCATGTGTGCACTGAGCCAGGCGGTCAGTTGCTGATCTCTGGTGGCTTCGGCGTAGGTGTAGGAACTCGCACCGAGCACCATCACGAACAGCGGGGCTTGCCGGATCTCTCCGCTGACTGGATCGTGCACCGGGATCGTGGCTCCGGCCCAGTTGACGAAACCCTTCTCCCCGGGCTGGTGTTCCTGGCGAAGAACCACATCCTGTTTTCTGCGCCACCGCCCGTAGAGCTCGCAGAAACGACTGTAGCCGTATCCTTCCGGATGCACTTGTCGGTATTCTTCCCAAGCCAACTGCAGCGTCAGATGGCGATGCTGTTGTAACTGCGCATGCAAAGCAGGAAAGTCAGGACGGACACGTTCGGGAAACTGCTCGGTGAATCGCTGCTCTCCAAAGAGTGCTTTTTCAACTCGCTCTTGGTCCCAACCTTCGGGCAGCGGCCAAGGGACCTTGGCCACCTCGCTTCTTTTTAGATATTCATGAACGGTGCTCTGGCTGATGGAACAAGCACGGGCAATGGCCCGCTGCCCCAACCCTAGCTCGAAGCGAAGGCGGAGCACTTCTTTGATCTTGCGCATGGACAATCTCCTGGTCGGCACTCGGTCTCCCCGTAAATCAAATGGAGAAACAGCTTGCCTTCTGTGATGTCCAGCGTCACTTCGCCCTGTGGAAAACGTTCCGGGGGATCGCGATCACCCTTCCGGGCATCGCGATCACTCTTCCGACGATCCTGATCAAACTGATCGGGATCACCCCGGAATGAGTGATCGGCATCCCCCGGAATCACTGATCGACATCGCCCGGAATGAGTGATCGGCATGAGCCCGGAACGCTGATCGGCATCGTCCGGAATCCGCACCTGTGGGCTAGAGCGCGAGTAGCCTATGGGCAGCCTCTCAGTGGCAGGACATTCGCCGTCGGGCTGAAGTTCTTTGTTCTAACTGGTGAACTGGCCATGCGGGTTTAATTCTGGCGGTTGTGGAACAAGAAGCAGAAGTAATCAATAATCGGACGCATCGTTATGCGCGTCCAATTCCAATCTTCCTTCGGACCGGCTCGGGATATTTGAGACGCGCCTTATCCGCCAGTTCGTAGGTGTTGAATGGCTTTGACAGGATTGCTAACTGGCAGCCTTTGTATTCGAAGAGTACCCAACGCGCAGATGATTTCATCGGGGAATTTATCGCAGCTTCTCGACAACCTGGCAAAGGTAAATCCGGCGGTCCCGCTCACGTGAACCCTCCCCCGGAGGATTGCGCGGATTCAACCACGCTGAACAAAGCGACAGGACAAAACTAGCGCGTCGAAGTAGTTTCGACACCGGGATACATTACTTCTTTCCGCCTCCCGACGCAGCCGGATTCTGTTCCCGAACCCGTAGGCTGTGACTTTTCTCCGATTTAAGCAGAAGGAACCCAATCGCCAGCAGTAGGACGACCGCGAGCAATATACCGCTGGGATGATTCGATTTCTTGCGGCTCATTCCCATATCTGTTCCGCTATTCGAAAACGAGCGCAGATTTAGCGCAATTTCTAGTAGTAATTTTCAGCGGAAATCACCTCGCGTGAGAGATGTCGTCAGCGACTCTTTGCAGCGTCTTGTTGAGGCCTTGTAGGGCCGTCAATATGGTGAGTGTCACGACGAGCGGGACTTCATGGTCGAGTGCATCGTGAAGCTTTCCGAGCAGTCTGGTGACGCGCTCTAGGATTTTCGTTTGTTCACCCGCTGGCTCTTCAGCGAGCATTCTGGAGGATGTTCTAGCGAGGTATTCGACGCTCGAAACGGTATCTTTATAAGTTTGGCTCCCGGTATCTTGATACGCTTTACCGAATTTGCTGAATATACCCACGGCCTGTCTCCTGATATTCGCTAAGACGTGTTGTGTTGTGCCTGCCTCTCACTCGGCCCATGTTGTTTCTGCGAGCATTTTCAATGCTGTCAGCGCGTCTGTTAGTGCTGTCAGTTCATGATGACGGTCCGCGCTGTTTTCTAGTTGCTTGAGTCGCATTATGACGGCTTGCTGAGCGCCAGCTATTTTCTGTTGAGCAGTTTAGGATTTGTCTCTATTACGGCTGCTCGGTAGGGCTCCTGCCAGATTGGATATTTCAGAACTATGTCGCGCACGGTGTTTCCTTCTCGGCCAACCAACCCGGCCCGACGGGCAACACGCTCTCCGTAGCGGTTTCTTTGTTTACGCTCGGGATGGAAAATAGAAATGTGGTTTTCGGCCCTTGGCGGTATTCATCTTATGCACAAGAGCCACGCCTGTTTCGGCTTGGCGAGAAGTTGTGTATTGACCTTTCAAACGTACTCTCAAGAGACGCAGATAGCGAGAGAATCATTTTCACGGATTGGTTCCGTTATCCAATTGTTGGTGGCTGTCCGCCGTGTCCTTGACACCGACGGTCAATGTTCCTAGCCTCTGGTTAACTAACGAATACGACTTCAACGGGCAGCGTTTCTACCACTACCCCAAAAAAGCGAGGCGTTGCCCGTACTTTCATTCCTCCCGTTTTGACGGACAGCGAGTTTCCGACTACGAACAGAACACGCAACAATCGCCGGGCTTTGGCCTAAGCAGCACGCCGCACCCCAAGCATTCATAGAAAAACAGACACCTGTCGGTGGGAATCGGTTCGATTGCTTTATGCCCACAAGTCGGACAGGTAATAGTTCCGGTGTCAGTGCTCATAGCAATGTTTTTCAGCTTACAGGAGTTCTTTGAGGAGCAGGACGCTCCAGCCTTCTCGCTGTGCGTCCTGCGGATGAAGTATAGGGGCGTGATTGGCCCAAGTATTCGAGCCAAGTCGGACCCAGTCAATCAGGAGAACTTCTTAGCACTTGGATTAACCAGAGCACAGTAATGGGACTGTCCGAAATGCTTACTCCAACGTCCGATAGAGCTGAAAACGTTTAGACTCGGTCTTTGGCAAGGACCCATTCAAGGGCGTCTTCGAGTTTACGGAAGACTCGAATCCCCTTTTCACCAAAACCGTCACGAACCATCCCAAACATTCGAGCTAACCCATATTGCAAGTCACTTTTGACGAGAATGGCCCGGCGAGAGTTTGCCGAGAATACCGTCGTTAGAGCCAACCTGCGCACATCTGGCGCACTCAACTCCACCTCGGTAACGTGGGTAAAATCCACCAACTGGCCGAAGTTCGGGTCAAAATCGGGGTCTCTGAGAAGTTTTTCTTGATGCGCCAATGACTCGGCCATCGTGATGACGCCTGACGCAGTGCTCAGCACCAGCGTACGTTCCTTGTCAATTTTGTAAAAGGCAGGCGTGACAGAGTCTATTTGTTGCCGTAGCAACGAGCAACACCTAACAGCGAAAAGTATACATTGCGCTCGCCGCCTTGAACCCGCTTTAATGGATGCCCTGGCGTAAGGTTCCGCACTGAGACAACGATGTCCTTGCCGATTTGAACTTTGCCCTTGTTGGGCGCGTCAAAAGAGGGTGCGCGACTTCTGGCCGTATCGTCAAACTCTGCGATGGTATATCCTTCAGGTCGCGGCCAATCTGGAGACCCTTATGGCGAAGGAACTGAAAAAGAAACGCGACGAAGCAAAGCAGGCTTGGGAACATGCCACCGTTGTGATGAAGAAGGCGAAGAAAGCTGACGACTTTACGGGTTCAAAGAAAGCACACGACGAAGCTGAAAAACTTCGGGTCGAGTACTTAATGGCGGAAAAAGTGTCGGAGGCCGATTCCGACGACGAGAACACACTTGCTATGTCTGCGCACGGCTGACGGGGGTTATCTTGCTGAAATCCTTTCTCGCTAAAATTGGACAATTCTTGCGCCGATTTATTGAAGTGAAGTACACGAGCGTCCCGTACTGGCGACCGTGGAGCGACTTTTAGTTCTACCGCCGACTGGCCTACCTGTCTTTCGGCAACATCATTTCGGACGCCATTCTTCCCGGCATATTTTAAGCTGTCTATCGAACGCGCTCGGAGTCGGGGTAACGACATCACCGCACAAGATGCGGAGCCGTTTCCCTGCTTTTATCAATTCTTCGTCTGAAAGCGTTCTGATAAATTTGCGGTAATGGCGACACCATGGAATGGAGTCGCAGAAGGAGGAGAACCGATTTTAACGCGAGGACGGGCCGTGAAATCCGAGGGCCATGGGCCGATGTTTCAGGAGTGCATGAAGCGGTTCAACGACGTATTGCTCGCCGGAACGTTATACACCAGGTTTCCGGACGCGACTCGGACCATTTGCACAGATTTTTCTTCCCACGTCTGCACGACCTGCCCGGTGATGATTTCGCCTGACTGCGCTTTAAGGGTTTCACCCGATTGAACTATGCGCCAGCGACACTTATAAATTGCATTATGCGCCCACGATTCGATGTGTTCGTGAAGTTAGATAACCACCGAGTCCGGTTTATCGGAACTACCGACACACTTGTAGAAGCTGAAGCGTTGGCGACGCAAAAATCGTCCTGCGAGAATCCTTGTTTTGTGATTCATTCCGCGTTTGGTGTTTCATCCGAGGTGGTTATGCTTCAGGCAGAGAACGCCAAATTGGCTTCGCTCGCGGCTGTCTAACGGGCCGGACAGGACAAAAACCAGAAAGGCAAATTAGAATCTACCTTCCCGTTGCTCCGCCCGGAGCGACAGTGGCAATCAGTTTCGAATCAGATGAAGGTGCTCTGCGCACATTACGGGAGAAGTTGCGCAAAATGAGGGATGCAGAACTGATTAAGTTCGGGAAAGAAGTTCGAAGACTTGCGGAGAATCCGTTTCAGCGGCAACTGGATGAGGCGAGAGCGGAGTGGAAGCGGAGGAAGAAGTATTTCTAGGTAGAGTTCCGGCATGACCGCAACCAAAGATAAGAAGAAAGTCGAGCACCACTACTGGCGAGTGTTCGTCACGTACAGCGACGGAGAGACCTCCGGCAATCGCGTGTTCAAAGACCGCTCCAAGGCGGAGCGATGGGCTGCACGGCAGGAGAAGTCAGGTGTCGTGAAGAAGGTCGCGCTCGAAGCCTTCATGCGGACGCTTATGCCGCCTCGAAGGTTCGCAAGGGCCAAGGCAACGCTAATCAGGACAGATTGGCAGCACCGATTTCCCTAACGGTGAATTGACCACGCGCCTAGAGTGCGGGGCGAAGAACTTCATGCGGGTAGGCTATTTTCAAAGTAACTTTCAGCAAAGCTGCAATCAAGCCTAGCGATTCTAAAATCAGGAAAAACAAAGTGACCCACTTCGAAACCACCAAACCACCCTAAGACTCAATGGCATCCTCGCCGCCTGATATTCAGAACGCCGCGATAATCTCAACTGAGGTTCGGTTTTTCTACTAACCTGTCAGATTAAATATTGGCAGGCAACTGGAATCGGCTAAAGCACTCATTTGGCTTGGTCGTTATTAGAAATCGCAGGACTCAGAATAGGCTTCGCCTTACGAAGTTGGTCCGATTGTTGTCTGAAAGACTGCAACAAGAATTGCATTGTATGAGTAAAGGCTTGGGGCGTGTGATTCGTTTGCTGGTTTACTGTTAGCGCGGTCCGGACGGTATAAACAGGGCCCGAGTCTGGCTTGTCGCTGAAAGCCTGCAGATACTGATTGCTGGTCCAATTCTGGTCCAGTCCCTGCTGTAATATCGCAGCTGCATCTTCGTACTCGGAGGCCCGCATCGCGCGGTTTTTGAGGATATTGTTCACCCATATGGGTTGGCCAAAAGTTTCGCCGTCAACCCAGACAACTGCGATAACTTCGACTTTGTTGGGCAGGGGGCCGCCCACAACGTGAGGAAGATACTGTGTAATGCTCGCTCCTGGTTCGATTGGAGGTTGACCTTGTATCAGCGCGTCCCAGACTGTTTTTGATTTCCCTGCGCGTTGCGATAAAGAGGATATTTCCAAAACACAGGCCGACACTCGCTTGCCGCTGAGATTTGTAACTGTATATGTGGGTCCTCTTTCGCCTGTGGCGTGAATCTCAATTTGAAATCTGGGTTGCTCAGTCGGTGGTTGTCCATAAACTGCCGAAGAGAAAAGCATTCCGACGTTTAGGGCGCAAAACGCCGTAGCGAGTATTTTCATCGGAGTCTCCATTAGACCGCAAGAGAGCGCTGCCTTCCCTAGTTTTTACCACCGAAACGGCGTTTTGCCGCAACGTTCGGAGTCAAGGGCCTATTAACGCTAACCGGAGAGTTTTCAAAAACGCTGGTCGGATTCCGCGGTCAGAAACCGACACGAATTTTCAGCTAACATGCAACGACCTTGCAACGGGCCAACATTCCCCAAAGACCAGAAGATTAGATACAGAGATATCGCACGGCTTGCTAACTGAACGAGTTCTTTCTTGGACAATTAGACCTCCTTAGGTACCCGCGCAGAATCAATCTTAAAACGACAAGATTTGGTGAGTATATAAGACAACCTTCCGCAAGCGGCAGGTAAACCTTGAAGCTGCAAGTGCCAGTGCCTGGTAAACGCAGCGCAAATCGTACAAGTGGACTTCGTGGCGAACTATACAGGACGGCTCGGCCCATCCGCGCTGCGGAAGTAGCATTCTTGCAGCGAGCGTGTCCATCCCACGTCACTTTCCTTTCAGATCACGTCTAGCACTTCACCTACTGACTAGGATAGATTCCATGCGGAGGATTCATGGACCTACTAGCGGCAATCAAGCGTGAAGAACGTAAGCTCGAAAGAGAATTGAATACGTTGCAGCATAAATTGAACAGTGTTCGCGGCGCAGCAAAGGCACTCGGCAGCAAGGCGAGCCAAGAAATCGCTCAGGTCAAAAAGCACGTGATGTCGGCGGCTGCAAGGGCGAAGATTTCAAAGGCAACGAAGGCGCGGTGGGCAAAATTCAGAGCTGAGAAGAACAAGAAAGGAAAAACCTAGCGGAGCCGCCTGTTAAGCGGATTCAAAGTGATGAGAGCCATGACTGCAACGATGGTGAAAAAGTATCCCAGAATGCCCCATCACCATTGTCTTCCGCCCGATTCCTGAGCTAGATGGCCACAAGCAAAGCCGAATGGAGGCCCTGCGATACCGAACCAAATAAGTCCTTGATACAGGCGGGGCATCGGTGTTCTCGTCACTCACTATCACAGCTTCTCAACAACCTGCCAAAGATAAATCCGGGCGGTCTCGTCGTTCCCGAATGACACCTGTAGGCGCCCGCCTTCTGCGGTCTCGACAATGGCTTTTATTTCTGCTTCAACAAGTCTGCCGCCCGATAGCTTCACCGTGATATGGTCACCGACCTTATAGTCGCTCATGCGAATCTTCCCGGAAGCCTCGGGGGTCAGTTGAAAACCGGCCAACTGGGGTCACTTCAAAACCGGCCAACGGTGTGGCCCAGGACGTGATCCTTATTTATCCTGCTTTCTCCTGATCAAGCAAGTCTGTTTTGGTTCTCCAGCTGCGCGGTCCGCATTTTAGGATGTGGCCGTGGTGGAGAAGACGATCCAGCATGGCAGTGACTGCGGCGCTGTCGCCGAGCAGTTTGCCCCAGTCTTCCACAGGGCGGTTAGACGTGAGCAGTGTGCTGGCTCGTTCGTAGCGACGCATGACGATCTCCAGCAACTCTTCTCCCGCAGTGGGCCCTAACTTACGCATTCCCAAGTCATCGATGATCAGCAAAGGCACAGTAGCCAGCAACTCCATGTGCTCTTTGCGTTTTCCGTCGAGGGCCGCATCGGCGATTTCCTCGAGCAGGAGGTGCGCTTCGCGGTAGATCACCCGATAACCCTGGCCGATGACTGCCTGTCCGATGGCTTGGGCCAGATGACCTTTGCCGGTGCCGGGTGGACCTAAGAAGAGCGCGTCTTCACGGCGGCCAACGAATGCGGCTGTAGCTAGATCAAACACCAGACTGCGATTCATCTTCTAGTCTTGGACAACCACCAAGCCGCCGAAATGCTTGCTCATGCAGTTCAGCCCAGGTACGTACGCTCGATCGCCAAGTCAGCAAGCGCACGGATTTGCGGCTGTAACCCAGCGTCAGAACGAACAGCCGCGTCCGGCGATACTTGCCGCTTTGCGGATCGCGCACCATCGGACCGCTGCCGTAGTTGACTTGCGCCTCTTCTCCTGGCGCGGTGAGGATGATACCTGCTGCTTCTGAACGTCCCAGGGCTAGGCCCTGTTCGATCAGTTCTCGGTATGCTTCACAGGTACTTGGGATGGCCGGTTTTACTGAAAAAGGCGCAATAAAGTCGGGGGTCACCTCCTTGGCCGGTTTTGCTTCACGGTCGGGGGTCACTTCGTTGGCCGGTTTTGCCGGGATTCGCTTTCCCCAGAAGCGCGGCAGCCGTACAACGATGCCCGCCGCTTTCAGGTACGCGCTGGCTGTTTCTCGACGCACACCAGTGGCTTGCTCGATGCGCCGTAAAGGCCATCCGAGCTTCCCCAGTGCGATGACTTGTTGTTTTTTCTCTTCGCTCAAGACATTGCCAATGCCGAGGGAGCCTATAAGCTCTCCCTTCGGAGTCAATGTCCCGGGCTCTATCGTTGGCCGGTTTTCAGGTGACCCTCATTGGCCGGATTTGGGTGACCCCTGAGGCCGGAAGATTGCGCGGATTCTATCACGGTCGCGATTCGACTGTGTTTTGTTGCTGGCGCTCCGCTTTCCGTCTGGTGCTAACAGAATTTAGCTTGCGCTTGAACCGGCTGGAGAATAGTGTCTGCGAATGGATTTCGTAACCCTTAGCGAGCATTCTTACGTACATTGCCCACAATGTGGGTTTCCCGTTTCATTCTTGCAGGGGCAGGAAAAGCCGCCCGATACAAACGTCATTGAAGTTGCGTCGGAAACGGTTATCACCTTGGTGTGCCCGACTGACGGCAAGTTTGAAGTTTCCGCTGGAGAATTTCGTAATAATCCACCTGACGCTCCTCAAATCTGACACTTCTATCTTGGGTGCCTCCGCCCCGGTGTACAATCTGCCGAACCCGCAAGAGCCCCGTCGAGGTAAAAATGCAAACAGTTAAAATCGTCGCACTCGGCACGTTATTTTCTGTCGTCGGAATTGTTGGATATCTGTTTCTCCGCGTTCTTGTTAGCATCACTCGCGGGCCCATCGAGACGGACCATGCGACCGGACTCAGCGCAGTTTTTGGTGGGCTGATAGAAGCTATCGTATCTACAGTATTTGACCCGATTTGCTGGCTCTTAATTGCTTTGTCATTCGGATTGGCGTTCTGGTTGGTCCGGTCTCGACAGAAGCCTAAAACAGCATGAAGATTGCCGGGGGCCAAATTTGTCGGCTCCGGTTGGATGAACCTGAGAAAATTCTCGCTTACTATCGGGAACAGCCACGCTCTCTCAAGAATTGAGAGGAGATATACGGAATTCTGTGGTTGATTGCAATTATATTTATCTGCGTCATTGGCTGGAAAGCCGTACGTAACACTACTCAGATAAAAGGTGCAGCGAACGAAATCTTATTCGCCGCTGGCAACCTCCAAATAGTCAGCGCGTTTCAAACAGTGGAGAACGTAACTCCATCTGATGAGATTTTAGAAACCATCTGTCCCGCGATTTTCACGAATGTCACCAACATGAACATGACTTTGGCGGACGTGAAACTCTATCCGGACAAAACTCTATCCGGACCTGCTCCGGGATGTTAAATTCTTATACTTTTCCCGACTCTATAGGAAATATGGGCCTTCGACAGCCATAAAACGCTATCAAGAGTCGGCCACGTCGAAGTAAACTTTTGACTCCCGTTGCTCCGCCCGGAGCGACAATGGCGATCAGTTTCCAATCAGACGAAGAAGTTCTACGGAAGTTGCGGGAGAAGCTGCGCAAGATGAGTGATGCAGAACTTATTAAATTTGGGAGAGATGTGCGGCGACTTGCGGAGAATCCGTTTCAGCGGCAACTTGAGGAAGCTAGGCGGGAGTGGAAGCGGAGGAAACTACAATTAAAGGCCACGAATGATTGAGCGTTGGAAAACAGTCTTCATTTCTTCCTCAGGCGACATGCTGGAAGCGATGTGCTACGGTTGGGCTACGCGAGCCGCTTCGAGCGCAAGGTCATTCCGATCAGGGTCAATATGCCGCTGCCGAACAGCAAAACGCTGGACGGTCCATTCGGAGGTCCAGAATATGTGCTTCGCTATCTGGGCCGTTACACCCATCGCGTGGCCATTTCTAACCACCGTCTGGTTTCCTTCGCTGGCGGAACGGTCACGTTTCGTTGGCGCGATTCCGCCCACAACAACGAACAGAAAGAGCTGCCTCTATCTGTCGATGAGTTCTTGCGCCGCTTCCTGTTGCATCTGCTGCCCGAAGGTTTCGTGCGCATCCGTAACTTCGGCTTCCTGGCCAATCGCAGACGTGCCACCACCTTGCCACTTTGCTTTCAGTTGCTCGGCTCGGCGCCACTAGCCAAGGCAGAGGTATCCACCGCCGGTTCCAGCGATGCTTGGCTTTGTCCTAAATGTGGTGGGCCAATGCTGGTTATCGAAAGGCTTACAGCTGCGGAGATCCAACTCCGTTCTCCGCCAAGTCGGGACGCGATCGCCGCATGACACGATTACCAACATCACGAAATCTTTGCCTGCTTCCGCTCGCTAACTCTCGTTGTGTCTTCCGGTCCGACCAATCTCTTTTCCCTATTCCCCAAGGTCATCCTCACCGCACAACACTTGAGCTTTCAGCAACGCTTCTTCTCTCCCGGTTGGGTTTTTGCTTTCCCGCATCTCTCCGGAGCGAACGCCAAACCTACTTCCGCTCAATTGAATTTGCATAACACCCGCGTCCGCCGCAACCCCGAGCGGCTTCCTTCAAGTCGCTGTATCGAAAGCGCCCAACACCGTGCTCGTGTGCGCAGCTCGCCGGCTCGCGCTTCCGATACAGCCCTAAGACTAATCAGGAGTTGGCCTGCCATTGCGGACCGACCCGAGGATCTAGTCCAGGTTTCCTACGTACGATGCGCCCGCTTACCCTTCCACTCTATTGCGTCTTCGGCATATCTGGATCGAGCCCTATACCCTTGACCATCTCCCGGAATCTTGGATCAGACCGCAAGGGATCCAGTTTCGCGTCCACCCCCATCCACGGTGTGCAATCCGCACGTGCTTCAATCGATTTTTTCAGCCAATGCAGAGCTGCTTCCTTCTCCTGGAGCGCGACTAACGTCGTCGCAATCTCATAGGGGCAGATGTAATTCTGTGAATTTCGTTGGATCATCGCATCTACGATCTTTTTCGCGTCTTCGGTTCTGCCCGCCTCCGCGTACACCCCGCCTAGCATTTCCAGAATTGTGGGGCTGTCGTTTACGGTCCGGGCATGTTCCAGCACCTTGATCGCTCCGTCTAGGTCCCCCTTCTTCTGGAGCGCCAGGCCGAGAAACGCATTTGCCAGCCACAGATCAGGATCCAGTTCTACAGCTTCACGCGCTTGTTTGATGGAGTTATCGTAGTCCCTCAAATTGTAAAAAGTAGCCGCGGCCAGCGCTGCCAGGAATGGCGAAAGAGGGTCTAGCTTGCGGGCCTCGAGAATTTGAGCCTTCGCTTCCTCGTTCCTCTTTGTCGCGCTCAGCAGCTGTCCGTAGGTAACGTGCGCCTCCGCGAAGCTGGGTCTGAGTTCGATAGCCCGCTTCAGCTCGCGCTCCGCTCCTTGCCAGTCATAGTCGTAGTACATCATCGCGTTCCCGAGCGCGGCATGCCCTTCTGGCAGCGTTCCGTCTAGTTCAATGGCCTTCAATGCCGCGGCTTTCGCCTTCGGCATCACTTCTCTAGGGGCCGCATAAACACTTCGCAAGTCCGTGTATGCACCGGAAAGAGATGCGTATGCTGGCGCAAACCCCGGATCCAGTGAGATCGCTTTCTGGAAATATTCGATCGCGCGATTGATGTCCACCCGGGTGCTGCGCTGCTGATGGAATCTGCCCTGTAACAGCGCGTCATAAACCTCCGGCAAAACCGTTCTTCCTGCCGAGAGATGCGCTAGTTCCGAGGCCCCAAGTCGTGCCCCCACTTCGTGTGACACATCCGATGCAAGTTGTTTCTGTAGATTGATCACATCATTTGAATTCCGCTCGTAGCTATGCGACCAGACATTTGAATCCGTCTTCCCATCAATCAGTTGTGCCGTCAGCCGAACCCGGTCGTCCGCTCGCAGAACCGAGCCCTCAATCAGCGCATCGACCCCCAACTCTCGCGCAATCTCGGGCGTCGTCTTCTGCGTGTCGCGGTATTTCGCCACAGACGCCGGGGAAATCACTCGCAAGGAGCGTATCTGGCTCAGTTCAGAGATCAGTTCGTCTGTCATTCCGTCCGCAAAATACTGTTGATTGGACTCGGCCGAAACATTCTTCAGTGGCAATACCGCCACCGACCGGATCTGCCGAGCAGCGCTTCCCGCACGGGACCATTCTGGCCGCAATGCATACGTTAGCCCTAGTCCAAGCAGCAGCACCGCGACCGATGCAGCCATTACGGACACCACCGACACTTTCTTTCCGGCCACGTTTGCCGCCACTGTTTTCAGCCCGCTCCCCGACGGTGGCCGGTACCTCGTCGCCGTTTCCTGTTGCGCGATCCTCTGGAGATCACTGCGAATGTCTGCAGCCGTCTGGTAGCGCAGCTTGCGATCTTTTTCCAAGGCCTTGCCGATGATTTCTTCTAGCTTCGGCGGGAATTCCGGCCTCAACCGTGCCGTAGGGACCGGCGCTCGGTTCAGAATCGCCTCGTGTACGATCGCGGCTGTGTTGCCAGGAAACGCCATTCGCCCCGTGGCCATCTCGTAGAGGACCACGCCGAAAGAGAACAAGTCCGTTCGGGAATCCAGTTCTTCGCCCCGTGTCTGTTCCGGCGACATGTAAGCCACCGTGCCCATCGTGGTGCCGGGGCTGGTCAAGAGTTCCCCCGCCGTGGCGGTCGGCATCTTGGAAACGCCGACACTCGGACCAACAGGGACTACTTTCGCTAAACCGAAATCCAAAATCTTGGCGTGCCCGCGCTCCGTTACAAAGATGTTGGCAGGCTTGACGTCGCGGTGAACGATTCCTTTGGCGTGCGCCGCACCGAGTGCATCCGCAATCTCAATCCCCCATTCCAGCACTTCCTCAAGCGAAAGCGGCTTGCGGGAAATGTGGTGCTTGAGAGTCTGCCCGTCGAGAAACTCCATGGCAATGAAAGGCTGGCCATCGTGCTCGCCTATCTCGTAGATCGTACAAATATTGGGATGGTTCAGCGCGGAAGCAGCCTGTGCCTCCCGGTCGAAGCGGCTCAGTGCTTGTGAGTCTGGCGCGAACCCGTCAGGGAGGAACTTCAAAGCAACGAAGCGGTGAAGCTTAGTGTCCTCCGCTTTATAGACAACGCCCATGCCACCGCCGCCAAGCTTTTCCAGAATGCGGTAGTGGGAGACGGTCTGCCCGAGGAGTGATTGGGAGTCCGCCATTTGACGCTCATCTTAGGCCGCGTAATAAGGCAAGTCAACGAAGACGGACGAAGACGGACACGAAGACGGACGAAGACGGACAGCTGGACAGCTTCGGACAGCTTCGGACAGCTTCGGACAGCTTCGGACAGCTTGCGGGGTAAGTCCTTCCATGAGAAGGCCGGTTGATGTCAAGGCACACTTGTTCTTTCTTCTTTTCAGTCTGTTCCCATTCAGCTAAGCCGCCCCTGTCGCCATCCTTCCATTCGCACTCTTTGTGAGCGATCTTCGCTCGGTGCAAGGTGGATGTTCTCGTTCAGTAGGTGCTGCTACCTGATAATCGACCTCTGCTCTTACCTTTTCGGGTGGGAGTTGGGCCCCAGGACTTAGTCGCAGTCACCTGGACTTCGGCGGTCGAGCTCAGCTGTTCGGATTAAAACTCTCTAGGCCACAGCGCGCATCGCTTTTTGACTATTGCGCAATGGTTCGTACACCTCTCCGCTTACCCACAACCGATGCAGCAGTACCGCCAGCTTTCGAGCCACGGCAACTACCGCTCGTTTCTTGGCATTTTTTCCTCCTCGCTCTGCAAGCTTCAGTCCCCATCTCCGCAGATCACTGTCTGCTCCAAACGGCCCCAGAATGTAATGCGCTCCCTGCACCATCATCGTGCGCAGATACCGGTCTCCTTCTTTGCTGATTTTCTTCTGTGGCTCGCTCTCCCCGGAGTTTCTGCGGCCAGGTCGCAACCCCAGAAAACAACCTACCGCGCGACTCTTCGGGAACCGATACGGGTCCTCTATCGTCAGGACATAGGTCAGCGCGATCTGCGTTCCTACACCCTTCACTTGCTTGAGCAATGCCACTTCCGGGTACACTTCCTTGGCGATTTTCTCCATCCGCTGGTCGTATTCCTGGATGCGCTCGTTCAGCGATTCGACCTCTCGCAATAGCGGCTGCAGAACCTCGCGCAACTCCGCGCTCAATCCCTCGGCCAACTTCCCGCTCACCTGTTGGGTGCCACACTTGGGCAGTCGTTCGCCAAAGGACTTGGCCAACCCGCGGGCTGCGTTCACCAAGGCGGTTCGAGCACTCACCAATTCAGCGCGCGCGGATCACCGTCAGATGGATTTGCGCCTTGGCACTGCGATGCCGCACCGGCCCCAACAGTTCGGGATCGATTCGCGCCAGCCGCGCTAGGGTCCGCGCATCGTGTCGATCATCTTTTCGATTGCTCTTGGTGATCAATTCCACTTTTTGTGCGTGGGCCACGATCACTTGGTGTCCCAGTTCCGTTAACAGCCGGCTTATCCAGGGCGAATGTGTTCCGGTCTCCATGGCGATCAGACTCCGCGGTATCTTTCCAAATGTCTGCTTCATCGCTTCCGGTGTTGTCGCTACTTTCTGTTCCAGAATGATTTTGCCTGCTTCATCTAAAACACAGTAAAACGACCAACGATCTCCCAGATCCAAACCGATCGTTAGCTTTTGCTCCTGCAAAATTTCATTACTAAATGCCTGCATAGTGCTAATCTTCTGCATTGCCGGTCTCCTTTTTTGTGCCTTGAGCACGTCGAACATTGGGAGCGTATCGCATCCCGCTGGAGACCGGCCTTCTCATCCCATCTGGTAAACGCCGAAATCGTACAAGTGGTTTGACTTCTCCGGTAATCCGACTACTCAGGCACTTACGAGAATTCCGAATACACGTCATCGTCGGCCCTTACCGTAAACCTCCGCAAGAGTGATATTCTGCGTAACCAAATGAATAATGAGCGAAAAAAGTCGGAGATCTTTAGCTATTACTGGGACCTGTTTTTGATGTGGCCACTTTTGGTCTCTTCGTTTATGGCGGGGGGACTACTCTTTTCTCAGCAACCTGATGACAGGGTCAAAGGTGCAAAATGTGCCGCTCTAGCCGCGATTATTTTGCTGATAGCTAGGAGGCGATTGGCCCTAGTAATTGGCGTCGTCGCGTTTCTAGCGTCTCGAATGGTCGGCAGTCTACGGCGCCCTGCCGATTGGCGCATCGACATCGCAATGTACGTCACAGGGACGGCTGTGCTTTGGACGCTTGGCAGATTGCACGAGTCAAAATCATTTCGGCGCATGATTCGAGATGAACTCGATGGGTCTTTTTCCGAAATAACGATGACGGACCTTCTCGTAAACCTCGCGGGGCTGCTGTCTATATTCATTGTTGTATATTGGCTGTTTCAATGAAAAAAGCCGATTGCGTCGGATAGACGTCAACGATGCTGGTCAAGTCCTGGTTAACGCACTAACCTCCGAAGTTCATTTTGGCGCAACGGAACCTTACCGGTAAGGCGACAAACCAGGAGTTGAGAATTCTTTGGGTGCAGCGGTCTAAAGTGTGGCAAGGTCTCGCTGCTGTCGCGCAACATCCACTCTTGAAATATACTTTGCCCGTGAAACAGTCCTGGCTCTCGCGCCCGTTCGTGGTTGTTCCTGTCAAAGTGCGACGGGCGTTTTGTTTGCTTGCAGTGCTTTTCTTCCTGCTCATTACATTTGCCCCCGCATTCTGGGCGGTTATTTGGCATGTGGTTCATGGGAATTCGATAATTTACAAAACCAAGAGGGTTCCGGTTCCGTTGAGATGGACGGCAAAATCAGAGCCGCAAGGTGCCAGTATTGAAAGGCTTCCCTTGACCATTTTTTCCTCTGGCAAGCCTGTCCAAGCATTCATCTTGCTGAGCGTTGTATCCGCTAGAAGCCAAACGCCCAAAGAATCCTTCGAGTCTTTCGAGTCTGTTTATTGGACATACCTGGCAGGCGACAGAATGGTTACAGGACCCGTAAAAGTACTTCCGGGGCCCGACGAAGGCGTGTGCATGGAGGCCACAGCAAAAGATGCCTCCGAGGGATTAAACATTGAGTGCCTCGTCTTTCAAGACAGATGGACGGTGAGCTTTTGGGGGAATAAAAAAGAACGGAGCGAATTTTACAAGATTCTGAGTGAAATCCGCTGAATCTAACTCGCCTGAGTTCCCAGGTCCTGGTAAACGCCGAAACCGGAGATGTGGAAAGCCACAACAAGGGCTTGTCCGGTTTCCCGACTTCCTCCAGTTGACATAGGGCATGATATAAGAACATCGTGCAGAATCTTCGAGAGATTGCATTTCAGACGCGAGCGCTCTGGATGCGTTTTATTTCGACGTTCAAGTCTGAATGGACGATTGACGATTACCCCGTCAACACGCGATTCCACAGCGATACCGAACGGTGGACAGCGACAACAATCAATTGGCCCGGGATGGCAGGTCGAGGACATACGAGGCTAGAGGCACTCGAAGACCTTCGCAAGAGTTTTGAACGCTTCAAGGCCACGAAGAAAGCACTGCCTCGACCGGGAACGAAGGTTCCGATTGAGTTTGCCGCGACTGTTCGTGTTGACGGAAACGCAGAACTTGCAAAGGACTTCATTCGTCGAATACTTGAGGTCGAGTGGGCCTGGATTTCTGACGAATCAACCCACCGGGATTTCCATGGTGATGAAACGAGCGACGACCTTATTCGGAAGATTCGGCTTGCCTACGGAGTGGATGTCTCGGACCTATCCGGTGGGAATCTGGCCGACATTTTCGACCGCATTGCGAAAACCCGGTCCACCAAAGCAACGACATCAAGTCCCGATTAGCGTTAGTGCTCTATCGGAGGCGCGTTTTCACAAAAACGTGAAGTCCGGGCGAGGTGCTCTGCGCGCGTTCGATAGAGCCGTTTGAAGGTGGCCGCTGGCGGTTGCGGTGGATGCGGGCTAAGGGACCCGATCTAACAGCTATGGGAATTCAATCTTTTCGCTCATCTGTAAGCTATTGGTTTTGCGGTACTTAGAAAATGAGCATGCGCGAGAACCGCAACGGGATGCGCTACGTTGAGGCATGACGTGCGGAGCATAGCACGCGAAGCGTCCGCCGCGCCAGCGGCTTCGTTCAAACGCGCAAACCGGAGAAGTGGAGTAATGGTACGGCAGATGTCCGGTAATCCGAACCGGCACGACTAATCCGGAGCTATTGCGATTTGAACGGTTTATTCGTGGCCGCCATGCTGACGAAGCAATTCCGCTACATCCTTGTGGCCCTTAGCTTCCGCCATGTGATAAGGCGTCGAGTCGCCGTTGACTTCGTGGAAATCCATCCCGGGGTCTGTGGTCACTACAGTCCGTTGAGTCTTGGCATTGACATCAGCCTTGTTGGCCACCAGCAGTTCCACGATGTCCTTGAACCCGTAATCTGCCGCACAGTGCAAAGGCGTCACTCCACTCTTGTTTTTGGCATTCACGTCGGCCTTGTTGGCCAACAATAACTCTGCTACATCCTTGTGGTCTTTGTCCGCAGCATGGTGCAACGGAGTCCACCCGTCGTTATCCTTGGAATTTACGTCGGCCTTGCTAGCGAGGAGTAGTTCCGCCACGTCCCGATGGCCCTTGCCAGCAGCCGACTGCAGAGGTGTATCGCCTTTATCAGTTCTGGAATCGATGTAGGCTCCATTCGCCAACAGCAGCCGCACAACATCGGTAAAGCCCTTGTCAGCCGCACAATGCAATGCCGTCCAGCCACCATCGCTCGTTGCATGGACGTCTGCGCCGTGAGCCAGCAGTAATGTAGCGACATCGGCGTGACCCTGATATGCAGCACGCTCCAATGGGGTCCACCCGTCGTTGTCCTTCGCATTGACATCAGCTTTGCTGGCAAGTAGCAGGCTCACCGTATCCTGGTCGCCATTATCAGCCGCCCACTGCAATGGCGTTCGCCCTTTGTCAGTTTTTGCATCGACCTCTGCTTTGTCGGCGAGCAGTATCGTCGCGATGTCTTTGTGGTGGCCAAGACACGCCCAGTACAACGGCGTCTCCCGAAGATTGTTCTTGGCGTTGATGTCCGCCTTGTTCGCAATTAGCAATTCAACTGCTTCCTTGTGACCCTGATACGCTGCGCTGTGTAGTGGTGTCCAACCCGCGTTGTCCTTGGCGTCTACATCAGCCTTGTTGGCGAGCAGCAATTCCATCACGTCCCTATGGCCGTTATAGGCGGCCCACTCTAGCGAAGTGTTGCCATTGTTCGTCCTAGCATTGATATCAGCTTTGCTGGCGAGCAGTAATTCCGCCACATCTCGGTGGCCGTGGGACGCCGCCA
Source organism: uncultured Acidobacteriota bacterium (assembly GCA_963814635.1). Lineage (GTDB taxonomy): Bacteria > Acidobacteriota > Terriglobia > Acidiferrales > UBA7541 > Acidiferrum. Next base: position 736,483 of record CAWFDP010000001.1, read on the forward strand.
AGTGCAATGGTGTATCGCTCTTGTCATCTTTGCTGAAAACGAGTTTAGGATTCTCTTTAAGTAGGGACTCCACCGTAGCCAAGTCGCCCTTCCCGGCCGCGTCGCAAATCCTGTTGCCTTGTGCTTCATTCTGGTGGCAGGAGACGGCGATGGTCGTATAAGCCAGTGCGAGCACTATGAAGGCGACGCGGAATTGAATCGGAGACTTCGCAGGTTGGGCCATCTTTGGTTCCTTAATTGGAACAATAAACCGACGCAGGTCCCGCCAACAAGGTTTGGCTAACTTCTGGTAAACGCTGAAACTGGTGCAGAGCAGCCAAGCCAGATTGAGGTTCAGAGTAAGCGACTGGTGAGAACCGTCTGGACGAAGTGGGAGTAAATAAGGATGCTGCCCGATTTGGGCACATCGCTAAGTGTCCACGAGGGAAAACTGGACACATCCGAGCAGCCGGCGATTGAGAGTGCCAAGCAGGAAAAGAGACGGCGGCGAAATCAGCTTCGTGCCATCCGAACAAATGGAGCTGAAGGATGTATTCAGCTCCTTCTCGAAAATGTTGGATTGTGCGGCCAAGGAAGACAACTCGACCAAGGACAAATTCCCAACGCACTCAAAAGAAGCTCGTTCACGTCAAATGGCGGGTACTTTTGGTTTGGTGTCGGTGTCTAATCCGGAGAGGATTTTCTTCTTTGGTATTACGGGTCGCTATATTCACAGTCTTAGTGTTGGCAGGCGGTTGCATGGCCTTCGCTCAAGAACGCGAACCTGTCATCACGCTGCGGAGAACAGCATGTCTCGGCTATTGCCCTGTCTATTCTTTGGAAATCTTCGAGGATGGCTTCATTCGGTACTTTGGAACGGAGTTTGTAGAATATAAAGGCGAACGTCGAGCGGTCATCCGGCGGGATGCTGTTGAAAACCTCGTGGCACTTTTCCTTCACGCCGATTATTTTGCCCTAAAGGACAACTACGAAACCTACCGAGCCCCTGATGGTACCCTCTGGCATGTCACAGACCTGCCGACCGCCTATACGTCACTGCGAATCGGAAGAAGGAAGAAATCAGTGCGAGATTACGCGTTTGCACCAAAACGTCTGACGGACCTTGAAGATGAGATAGATAAAGTCGTGAATACACAGCGTTGGATTGGCAGTCCATTGCTCAACATACCAGCGCCAAAACTGTGATTAACTGCGCTGGACGTGGTTATCGGACATCATGGATTCAAGGCGCTGTTTGTGTTCGGCTGACAAGAGAGCTAAAGCGAATTTGAGCTAACTTGCAACGACCTTGCAACGGATGTGCGGCCATTCGCAGCGCTCATTGAATTCGGCAGAGGCCGGGGCCACACAGACGATAAGCGCAACACGTGATAATCCGTGTCCGGTTAGCCGGTGCACGCCGGGTGCTTCAGATGTGATTTAATTCTTGGGCGGAGGAACATGTGAACAACGGCATCGAGGTCGAGGTCATTTGGCTGCACCAGGATGCATTGGAGTTCCTGTTCAGTTGCTCAAATGGACGTTTCTCTGGTCATGCCGAAATCTATCTCAGCCACGATAAACTCTCGGAGGTGGCCGAAGGTTTGAGCGGATTCCCATTGCACACAAAAGATTCTCGCGACTTCGAGCTTGGCACTTTTAATCCAGACCATGCGGACGGCGGAATTCGGATGCATTTCTGCCGCACGGATTCGGTGGGTCATGCGGTGGTAGAGGTGAAACTCAGAGGCGACGCCTGCAAAGGTCTGGGCGAACTCGAATCTGTGGCCCTCCGTATTCCCGTCCAAGCCGCTGCAATAGATTCTTTCGTGTCGCAAATTAGGCAGATGGAAAAACTGGTGGGCGCGACTGCGTATCTGCAGATGGCAAAATAATTGGACCACGATACGGTCCTGCCGAGATGTTGTCTCGGACTTGGCGACAAGCATTGCCCAGCGGCCGCCATCGGATAATGTGGATTTGTGCTCTCACAACGTCAGCGCGGTACATTTGACGGTACTAAGAACCACAAAGTGAAACCCGACTTCGCCCAATACGGATTCATTCATCAAGAGAACCTAATCATGGCGTGTATCGGCGGCTCGCAAGCGCACGGTGCAAAACTGGGCGCGACCGACGATACCGACTGGTACGGACTCTACATTCCGCCATCGAACAAACTTCTTGGGCTCGAACGCGAGGAACATTTCGTTTTCACGACAGGAGGCAAGCTCGGAGGCAACGGGCCTCTAGATGTGGACGTCTGCCTATATACCCTGATGAAGTGGGCAGGACTCGCCGCCAAGGGCAACCCATCGGCTCTACATTTCTTGTTCGCGCCGCTCGAGTTTACGACCAACACCTGGGACCACTTTTCCTCCCGGCCTGAGCTTTTCCTCGCGAAGGGGCATGTGAAACCATTCCTCGGATTCGCAGACGACCAGATGAAACGATTGCTCGGGCAGAAGGGGCAGAAGAACGTTCACCGCGCTGAACTCGAAGAGAAACATGGATACGACACCAAGTACGCCATGCATGTAATCCGTCTGTACGGAGAAGCAAAGGAGTTGATGGAGCACGGACGCATCACGCTACCGCGACCAAACCGCGAAGAGCTGGTCGAAATCCGTAGGGGCAAGTATTCTCTTACCGAAATTCGAGAACTCGGCGCGCAACTTGAATCAGAAGCGCTAGCTGCTCAGGCGACTTCGCCACTTCCAGATGAAGTGGACCGAGAAGCGATAAGTCAGCTACTCGCCGATGCTCACCTTCGATTCTGGAGCGCATCACGGCTTTGAACCGCGATGACAGTCATTCCGGCCTCTTCCAGAATGCAGGTCAGGCGGTCAGCCGATATTTGGCCGTTATTCACGACGGCCCTAACCCGGTGTGCAAAAGTAGGATGTGTCATGAACAATTCAGTGAAAGCACCGGACGCGGCGGGTAATTCTCGAACTTGATGGAGCTTGGCGAGCGCCCGAACGGCCATTTCTGAGTCGTCGGTGAATTCAATCGCTTCGCGGTCAGCAGAATACTCGACCCGACGCGAAGAATAATAAAGCGCGATGAGTGGCCCCATGATTGCGACGAGTTGGAACAAAGGCCGAAAATCCTTCGCTCGTACCGGAAGTAGGAAAAGCGAAATGGCCGTAATTGAAAAAATCGTGACCGCCCCCAGTAAGTGTATTCGCCAGTGCTTCAGCTTGACGTGTGCCACCTCATGAGCAATCACGAACTCTATTTGCCTCTCGTCTAGATATTTCCCGAGATTGTCAGTCAAAGCGATTGCGTCTGACATCCCATATGCATTGGTCAAATGTCCCTTTCCCGCAGGGACAACGAAGACTTTACCTAGAGTTACTTCCATCCCGCGGGCAACTCTAAGGGCTCGGTTACGATATTCACCCGACCTCAGCGCATTGAATTTCATGCCTTCCGCCCGTCTTAGAAAGATGGTTCCGATTTTCGAGACCACTCCGGCGACGAGAAGCCATGCGATTCCACGTAACCTTTTGTCTAGGATGAGTCCGAAACCAGCAGCGACCATCAACAATGGAATTACAAAGCTCACGAGCCTCCACCATGCTTGCCTCAATGTGTCTGCGGTTGTCCACTTCAGCCTAAGCGCGGTCTTGTCGCCTCTGTAACACAAAATCAGAAAGATGCCTAAACTCGCGGTCGGCGGCAGCCAGAAACGCCAGCTCTCTGCGGAAGATATTTCAAAAGCTCTTGGCCACGTTCGAAGGACCACAGAAACAAAGCTCGACCTGCCCGCTAAATCCCATACTATCCACCAAGCCGCCACTGTAACGGCGAGAGTCAAACGTCCGAAGCTGCGATAACCGGCCCAGACAATTTTTTGTTTTGATTCGTCGGCTCGGAAAACAATCCAGCGCAACCAAAGGGTTATAGCGATAGGCAGGAGCAGAACGGTCGCCGGGAGAAGCAACCGAATCGCTAAGTTTGCTGACGTAGGCATATCTTACCTATTTGAAAGCGCAGGAAAGTGTACCTGAAAGGTTGGTTGTCGATTTACTTCGGTTTGCAACAGGCATACCGCGCCATCCGTAAACCGCCAGACTGAATAGGCGATTCTCGGTTCATTGCGAAATCCTAGCGCCAGCCAATGGGTGGTTATCAAGTTGGGTGCGACGCGAAAAGTGTTAGGCTCGTTCAATGCGAGACGACGAACAGGTGCTGCTTGCAGGTCCTTCGAAGGAACACCAAGAAGTCGTGGTTCAGGCTCTCGGCGAAGAGGCAATTCCTGCCAGAATAGTAGCTATCAAGGACGTGGAAACCGGTAAGCGTCCGGACTGGGCCTGCACACCCGGTAATGAGTTTTACGTGTTAGTTCCGGCAGACATGCAAGTGAAGTCTTTTGAAGTGCTTCGCTGGCTCTCGCGGGTTTGTCTCGCGTGCGAAACGACTTTACTGCCAAAGGCCCGAGCGTGCCAAAAGTGTGGAACACCGCACGCGATGGGGCCATATCGGCTGGTTCTCTAGTATCCCGCGCCGGAATGAGCGCCAGTGCCTCCACACATCAAGTGGGCTGGGTAGGCACGCTCTTAGGGTCAACGTCAGGCCCTGGCGCGGTAGCGCATTGTTAAGACGTTGGATAACGGAGGAACAGAACTAGCAAAATGATGGCATCGAACATAATTCCGAGCGGATGGTAAAAGTCGAACCAAATATTTAGGGCGACAAGCGGGATGAACACCCATAGTGCCGCTGGATGCTTTCTGAGGCGGTCGAAAAAGTCTTGTTGCATAGGCTGGAGTTTATAATTCCGCCTTTTCCCTTCAATGGTTAACGGATTCAAGGTCCAGGTTGTTCAGCGGAAAGAAAACTCGCGCGAATTTGAGCTAACATGCAACGACCTTGCAACAAATCGAGAACAGGTCGTGAGCTGAAAACGCACAACCTGAATCAAATCAAAGAGTTAAATGGTGGGGCTGGGGAGGCTCGAACTCCCGACCTACGGTTTAGGAAACCGACGCTCTATCCATCTGAGCTACAGCCCCAACTTGCTTCAAGCCTCAGACTACCATAGACAATCCCTGCATTGGCATCGCGTTGCGACCAAGTAATCGCGTTGACGCTCGGGCCGCGCCCCAGTCCCTAATCTTTTCCTTCGACTCCCCTGTGTTATTATCGCCGTCACCGCCCGACCACATCCGCGGGTCCTGCCGTTCGGAGGTCATCATGAACCACGCCGTTCGCAACATCCTGATTGCCGTTGGTGTCCTGATTGTCCTGCTCTTGGTAATTCCGTTCTTCATTCCGGTGAACCAGTTCAAGCCCACCATTGAAGAAAAAGCTTCCGCCGCGCTGGGCCGCAAGGTGCAACTCGGAAATCTCAGCCTGTCGCTCATTCACGGAGCGCTCACCGCCGAAGATCTTTCCATCGGTGACGATCCCAAGTTCAGCCCGTCGCCGTTTCTGACCGCCAAATCCCTCAGCGTCGGTGTCGAGATCATGCCGCTGATTTTTTCCAAGCAACTCAACGTCACCGACATCACCATCGTCGAGCCGCAAGTCACGCTGCTGAAAAATCCGGCCGGCGAATGGAACTATTCCACCATCGGCGGCTCCTCGTCCACTGCGAAAGCTGAAGCCAAGCCCGCGGCAGGCTCCACGCCAAGCACATCCAGCGCCACCCCCGACATCTCCGTCAAGAAGCTCCAATTGAAAGACGGAAAAATAACGGTTGGCGTGACCAGCTCCCAAAAACGCTCCACCTACGATCACGTCAACGTCATCGCCTCCGATGTTTCGCTCAACACCAAATTTCCAGTGGCGGTCTCCGCCGATCTCCCTGGAGGCGGCAACTTCAAGCTCGATGGCAACGTCGGTCCGCTGGACAAGACTGACTCTACGCTCACCCCGGTGGACGCCAAGCTCCACGTCGGCGCTCTGAATCTTGCCAGCACTGGAATCCTCGATCCTTCGCTCGGTCTAGGTGGCGTCGTCGACGTTGACACCGCGCTCGCCAATGCTGGTGGCTTCGCACAAACCAACGGCACCATCAAGTTAGCCAAAGCGCTGCTGGTACAAGGCGGCAGCCCCGCAGGCGTTCCACTCAACGTCGAGTACAGCACCAAGTACGACCTGCGCAAGAATACCGGCGTGCTCAATCCTTCTACGGTAAAAATCGGCGGAGCTACCGCGCATCTGAACGGCACTTATGCTTCGAAGGGTGAAGAAACCGAAGTAGATTTGAAATTGAACAGTGAATCCATGCCCGCAAAGGATCTCGAGGCATTTCTACCGGCCATCGGCGTCAATCTGCCAAAAGGCGCGTCGTTAACTGCTGGCACCCTAAGCACGAATCTGAACATTAAGGGCGCAACGAACAAGCTCGTCACCGATGGCACCATCGGCCTCTTCAAAGGCATACTGTCCGGTTTCGACCTCGGTTCAAAGATGGCCCCCATTTCCGCGCTCACTGGTCTGAAAACCGGCAAAGATCTCGAAATCGAAAAAATGACCACCAACGTACACATGGCCCCCACCGGCCTCCGCGCCGATAATTTTGACGCGGTGATCCCGAGTCTCGGAACCTTGACCGGCGCAGGCACTCTCGATTCCAAAAATAATCTCGACTTCAAAATGGCCGCCACCCTCACCGGTGGCGCCATCGGCTCGATGGGTTCCAGCGGCGCTGGAGTTGGCAGCCTGGTGGGCGCGCTTGGCGGCTCCAAAGGCAGTGGCTGCAAGAACGGCACCACCATTCCTTTCATGATCCAAGGAACAGCATCCGACCCCAAGTTTGTGCCCGACGTCGGCGGTGTCGCTGCCAGCATGCTCAAGTCCCAGCTTGGCTGCGCCGGCGGCTCGCTGGCCAACGTTGGCAAAACCGGCTCGCAGTCTCCTGCCGATGCCGTAAAACAACTCGGCGGACTGTTCGGCAAAAAGAAACCGTAGGAATTTTTCGTTTGATGAGCACAGAATTATCTCGGCTCAACACCAGTGTGCCGCTTGACTCACAGCGGACTTATCAGTAGCCTCGACCGTTCGAATGGCTGACGGTCAGCCGGTGGCTTTTTCGTTGTTTTTCCAAAAGGAGTTTGACATGCGCTCTTTGTTCGGACGCATCGGTATCTCCATCCTTCTCTTGACGTTGGCAACCTTAGTAGCATCCTCCGCCAACGCGCAAGGCGGCGAGCCGCAATATTTCGCCATTCGCGGCGCGAAAGTTGCGCCGGCATCCGGCGCGCCCATTGAAGACGCCACGGTCGTCGTGGCCCGCGGCGTGATCATCGCCGTCGCAAAGGACGCCCCCATTCCGGCCGATGCCTGGGTCATCGAAGGCAAGGGCCTCACGGTTTATCCCGGCCTGTTCGATGCCTTCACCGATGTCGGTGTCCCGCCTGCTCCCGCGCCGGCCGAAGGCGCTCCTCGGCGCACTGGCGAAGGTGCACGCGGCGCCGAAGATCGCCCGGCCAGCACTCCGTGGCGTAGTGCCGCCGACGAAGCCAGCCTTTCCGATAAGCGCATCGAAACCTGGCGTAGCGCCGGGTTCACGACCGTGGTCTCTTCGCCGAAAACAGGTTTCTTCCCCGGCCAGGCTGCGGTTCTCGATCTTGCCGGTGAACGCAACGGCGATCTCGTGGTCAAAACCTCGGTCGCAGTTCCCGTCACCCTTAAGCCGCTCGGCGGTTTCGCCAGCGGATTTCCCGATTCGCTGATGGGTGTGCTCGGCTACGAACATCAGGTCTGGCTCGATACCGCATGGCTCACCAAAGCCGAAGCTGCCTACGAAAAAAATCCCAAGGGATTCGCGCGGCCTCGTTACGACCGAACCTCTGCCGCTCTCGCCGACGCCCTCGAAGATCACGCGGTCGTATTGGTCCCCGGCAATTCCGCCCTGGACATTCGCCGCGCCATTCAGCTCTCGGATCGCTGGAAGGTGGACGAAGTCATTTACGGCGGCCAACAAGGCTACGAAATTGCCGAAGAAATCGCTGCATCGAAAATTCCCGTGCTGGTCGATCTCAAGTGGCCCGCCGCCGAAAAGGATACCGATCCCGACGCCACTCCTCCGCTGCGCACCCTGCGCTTCCGCGATCGCGCTCCCTCCACTCCCGCTGCATTCGTCAGGGCTCATGTGAAGTTCGCCTTCTATTCTGGCGAAATTACCGATCCCAAGGAACTCTTGAAAGCCGTCAAAAAATCCATCGACGCCGGACTCTCGTCGGACGCCGCGTTGCGCGCGCTCACTCTAACTCCGGCGGAGATTTTCGGCGTTGCCGACCGTCTCGGCTCCGTCGAAAAAGGCAAAATCGCCAATCTCGTGGTGACCGACGGCGATCTCTTCAACGAAAAAACCAAAATCAAATTTGTCTTCGTCGATGGCCGCCGCTTTGAAATCCGTGCTCCTGAAAAACCCAAAGATCCGCCCAAAGGCGACATGACCGGCAAGTGGAAATTGGCTTACAACACGCCGGAGGGTCCTGAGGAAGCCACCCTCGACATCTCCATGGCCTCCGACGGTGCACTCAGCGGAACGCTCGATAGCAAGCACGGCCTCGCCAGCATCATCAGCGGCTACCTCAGCGTTGATAAATTCAATTTCCTCCTCAACATCAACATTGGCGAATCCTTCGCCGACGTCACTTTCACCGGCACCTTCGACGGCACTGCGCTGAAAGGCAACATCAGCGTGCAAGGCTACTCCATCGATTTCACCGGCACCAAGCCCACAAATAATTCCTCGCTGGCGGAGCGCTCATCTCTGCGCCAAGGAGATGCGCGATGAACATTCGTAACTACATTTTTGTGACTGCATCGCTTGCCGCACTGCTCGCCATCACGCCATTCCTGCCGGCCGCGCCAACGCCTGCGCCGGACGCCAACCCAGTCATCCTCATTCAAAACGCCACCATCCTCACCGTTTCCCACGGCACCATCGAGCACGGCTCGATCCTCATCAAGGACGGCAAAATTGCCGATGTCGGGACCTCGGTCAAAGCTCCCCAGGGCGCGAAAGTGATCGATGCCGCTGGCCAATTCGTCATGCCCGGCATTATCGATTGCCACTCGCACATCGCCATCCAAGGCGGCGTCAACGAAGGCAGCATCTCCGTCTCTTCGATCGCCAACATTGCCGAAGTCATCGATTCCGACGACATCGACATCTATCGCGATCTCGCCGGCGGCGTCACCACCGCCAACATTCTGCACGGCAGCGCCAACTCCATCGGCGGGCAGACCATCGTTATCAAGCTGCGCTGGGGCCAGCCTGCATCCAAATTGCCGTTCGAAGGCGCGATGCCCGGCATTAAATTTGCCCTCGGCGAAAATCCCAAACGCTCCAATTTCAGCATTCCCGGCCAGCCCAAACGCTATCCCGCATCCCGCATGGGTGTTGAGGAAACCATTCGCGGCGCCTTCACCGAAGCCCGCGATTACAAAAACGCCTGGGAGGCCTACAACAAAAAAATCGCCGCTGGTGAAAAAAATCTTCTCCCCCCGCGCCGCGATCTTCGCCTGGAGCCGCTGGTTGAAATTCTCGAAGGTAAACGCTACGTTCACTCCCACTGCTATCGCGAAGACGAAATTCTGATGCTGCTTCGCGTAGCCAAGGAATTCGGTTTCAAGGTCCGCACCTTCCAGCACGTTCTCGAAGGCTACAAAGTTGCCGACGAACTCGCCGCCGCCGGTGCAGGCGCCTCCACCTTCTCTGACTGGTGGGCCTACAAAGTCGAAGCCTACGACGCCATTCCTTACAACGCAGCGCTGATGACCAAGCGCGGAGTCGTCGTCTCCATCAACTCCGACGACGCCGAAGAAGCCACTCACCTCAATCAGGAAGCCGCCAAGTCCATGAAGTTCGGCGGCCTGACTCACGATGAAGCTCTCAAGCTGGTAACGCTCAATCCCGCGTTGCAGCTCGGCATCGACAAGCGCGTTGGTACCATCGACGTCGGCAAAGACGCTGACCTGGTCATCTACAATCACGATCCGCTCAGTGCCTACGCCGTCGCGCAAAAAACCATCGTGGATGGCCGCGTGCTCTTCGATCGCGAAAAAGACATCGCCGATCGCGCCGTGCTCGAAAAAGAGAAAAAAGATCTCCTGGCCAAGGAAAAGAAAGCCGCCGAAAAGAAGGCAGAAGAAAAGAAAGCCGAAGAGAAAAAATCGGATGCAGGAAAGAAATCGGAAGAAAAGTCAAAGCCACCCTCCGACGACGTAAAACGCGACCGCGGTGAAGACATGATCTCCCTTCCCGATGGCGGTGCACTGTGAGGAATATTTCCTTGTTCACCAAGCTTCTTGCTCTCACATTCCTTGTCGGCCTTTTTTTCGCCGTGCCCCGTACTGTGGCCCAGCAGAATACTGGCGTCTACGCCATCACTCACGCCAAAATCATCACGCTTGTCGGCCTTCCCATCGAAGACGGCACGCTGGTAATTAAGGACGGAAAAATCGCCGCGGTCGGTGCCGCAGTCGAAGTTCCCGCCGGCGCGCAAGTCATCGACGCAAAAGGCCTGCAAGTTTATCCCGGCCTTTTTGATCCAGTCACTCAGATGGGCCTCAGTGAAATCGGCGCGGTCAGCTCTACTGTCGATTCCACCGAAACCGGCAACTACAATCCGGATGTTGTCGCGGCCACCGCGGTTTTCCCGTCCAGCGAACATATTCCCGTCACTCGCGCCTCGGGCATCACCGAAGTTCTCGCGGTTCCAGCTAGCGGCGGTTTCGATACTGGCGGCGGTCGCGGTGTAATCGGCGGCCAGGCTTCCGCATTTAGTCTCGCCGGATGGACCATGGACGACATGCAAATCAAGCGCAGCGTCGCCATGGTTGTGAACTGGCCGGTGATTGAAACCCGCACCTTCGATTTCGCCACCTTCTCGCGCAAAGACAAGCCCTACACTGACGCCAAGACGGACTACGAAAAGCAGGTTACCGAATTAACCGAGTGGATCGACCGCGCTCGCCACTACGCGCAAGCCGCTGGCCACGGCGGCCCTTCCGATTTCGAACGCGACGTCAAACTCGAAGCCCTCGCTCCGGTCGTTCGTGGCCAGCTTCCCCTTCTCGTTTTTGCCGATCGCGCCCGCGACATCAAAAACGCCGTCGAATTCTGCGACCGGCAAAAACTCAAAATGATTCTTGCTGGCGGCGGAGAAGCTTACAAAGTAAAAGACCTGCTTCGCTCCAAGGACATTGCGGTCATTTTGCGGCCTGCACTTTCTCTTCCGAATGAAGAGGATGATGCTTACGATCGCCAGATGACTCAGCCCGCCGAACTCGCCAAGTCCGGAGTGCGATTCGCAATGGGCAGCTTCGACAACTCTTTCGCCCGCCGCCTCGCACAAAATACTGCCACCGCCATAGCCTACGGTTTACCCTACGAAGAAGGCCTCAAAGCCGTCACCGTCTACCCGGCGCAGATTCTCGGCCTCTCTGATCAGGTCGGCACCATCGAAACCGGCAAAATCGCCAACGTCATCGTCACCAACGGCGATCCGCTCGAACTCTCGACCGATGTGAAATATCTCTTCATCAAAGGCCAGCTCACGTCCACCGACAATCGCCACAAGCGCCTCTACGAAAAATATCTCAACCGCCCCAAACCCTAATCGCGAACTTGGATCCCGCAACGACAAATGACCGGTTCCTTCTCTTGAGTAGGTAGAGCCAGGCTTCAGCCCGGCTCTCTAGTGGCACAGGCTTCAGCCTGTGGTCTCGGGCGCGGGCTCTACTTGGAGCCTGCCATAAGATCGTGACCGTCTTTGTTTTCCTTTATTTGGTCGCGCTCATGCAACTTTTCTGCCCGTCCTGCGTTACTCCCTCAGAGGTACCATGCGCACTCGTCTGCCCCTTCGGTCAATCCTGTTGGTTCTCTGCTCACTCGCCGCGTGCACCGCGCTCCACGCCCAAGACCCCGGCAAAATCATCGATCAATACATCAAAGCCTCGGGCGGCACCGGCAAGCTCTCCAAACTCCTCAGCCTCACCGTCGAAGGCTCCTTGACCCGGGCTTTGGACGGCAAATCGGGCACCTTCACCTTCGATGCCAAATTCCCCAATCGCTACTATTTGGAACTTATCGCCGGCGAGCAGCCAGAAATCCTGGCCTATAATGGCAAATCCGCCTGGCATCTTTCCGCGCCCAGCGAGCCGGGCAAAGCCGAGCCCGCAACCCTGCTCGGCCAGGACGCACTCCAACTCGAGGCCGCCTCCACGCTGGCCTGCTCCCATCTCCTCAATCTCAAGAAAAACAAAATCGGCGCGGCATTCATCGGTCCCGCAAAAATCGGTTCGCACGATGCGTTCGAAATCGAATTCACCATGCCCACCGGCATCAAGCGCCAGTATTATTTCGACTCCTCCTCTCATGTCCTCCTGAAAGAGTCCGGCCTGACCGGCGGCGTCGCCCAAGAAACTCTTTACGACGACTATCGCCCCGAAGATGGCATTCAAGTCGCCCACAAACTCGAACTCCATCGCGGCAACGACACTTACAACATCGTCGTCACTCGCGTCGCCGTCAACCAGACCATCGGCGAACGCGTTTTCGATTTTCCGAGAAAATCGCAAGTCCAGCTCCCCGATTTGAAAAAACTTTTCGAGGAAATCGACGCCAACCAGAAAACCCTCGACAAGATCAGGGAAAATTACACCGGCCGTCGCGTCGAAGAGGAAACGGAATTTGACGGCTCCGGGAAAGTCAGCAAACTCGAACGCAGCGAGTACACTTTTTTCTATTTGAACGGCGACGACATCTCCACGCTGGTCGGCAAGGACGGCAAGCCACTCAGCGAAACCGAACAAACAAAGGAAAACGAAAAAACGAAAAAACGCATCGAGGAAATCCAGAGACGCCAGGCCAAGAAAGATCAGAAAGAAGAAAAAGCTCACGAAGAAGCGAAAGACAAAAAAGACGAAAAGGACGACGACGAACCGGGCATCGAAATCTTTCTGCGCGCCTGCCAGTTCGTCAATCCGCGCCACGAACGTTTCCGCGGCCAGGACGTTCTGGTCTTCGATTTCGAAGGCAATCCCGAGTACAAAGCCAAAAAACTCGCCGAAAAAGTGGTGCAGCAGTTAGCAGGCGTGATCTGGATCGACGAAAAGCAGCACGAAGTCGCGCGCCTCGAAGCGTACTTCGTAAGAGATTTCCGCTTCGCCGGAGGCCTGCTGGCCAATCTGCAAAAAGGCACCAGCTTCATTTTCGAACAAGCGTTCATCAACAACGAAGTCTGGCTCCCCGCCTACGAAGAAGCCCACGTCGGCGTCCGCGTCCTTCTGGTGAAAGGCTTCAAGGTTAACGAAGTCACCCGCTACTCCGACTACCAGCGCTTTCACGTCGAAACCCTCGCCATCATCGCCAAACCCAAAGAACCCGCCGACCGTCCCGACAAACAGCCGTAACAATTAGAATTCCCAATATTCAAATTGATTTACCGAAGCTTTTGCTAGACTCAGGCGTCGGCCAGCGGTTGACTTTTCGTCATGCTCCTCATAGCGTGTACATCGCTGGTAACGCTACGTTTTTTCGGACCATCATGGCCCCCCATCAGCCCACTCGCCTTAGCGGATCTCCCGCCGCCAGTGCAATTAACTGCAACGTCCTTCATTAGGATCTGGTCGTGATCGCTGATACTTCCGGCGTTGCTACTTCGCTACCGGCGCTTTGGCGTCGAGCACGTCGCGAACTTTTTGGGCCAGGGTGGCCGGCGTAAAGGGCTTTTGCAAGAACGCCAGCCCGGCCTCCAAGACACCGCCGCTGGTGATGATGTCGTCGGTGTAGCCGGACATATATAGGACGCGCAGGTGCGGGTATTTTGCGAGGAGTTTCTGCACCAGCTCGCGGCCGCTCATGGAGGGCATGACCACGTCGGTCAGCACCAAATTAATTGGAATGCCGGTCTCGGCGATGGACTGGGCGTGCGCGGGATCCTGAGTGACGATCACTTTGTAGCCGTAGGAACTCAGAACGGTTTGGGTCAGGTCGCGCACCGCTTCTTCGTCTTCCACCAGCAGGATTGTTTCGGTGCCTCTTTGCGGCTCAGTTTTCAGGCGCGCAGCGGGCGCTGCTTCAACGGACTCATCCACCCGCGGCAGATAAACCTTGAAAGTGGTGCCGTGGCCGGGCTCGCTATAGACCCAGATGTAGCCGCCGCTCTGTTTGACGATGCCGTAGCTGGTGGCGAGTCCGAGGCCGGTGCCCCGCGAGCCGCCCTTGGTGGTGAAGAACGGTTCGAAAATGTGGGCTACGGTTTCGGAACTCATACCGGTTCCGGAATCGGATACCGTCAGCAGAACGTATCGTCCCGGTCTGACGCTGACGTGTTCGCTGGCGTAGGCCTGATCCAAATCAGAGTTGGAAGTTTCGATGATCAGCTTTCCGCCTTTCGGCATGGCGTCTCGCGCGTTGACCACCAGATTCATCAGTACCTGTTCGATCTGGGATGGGTCGGCCTTGATAGTGCCCACATCCGCGGCGAGCTTGGTTTGAATCCGGATATCCTCGCCCATCAGCCGGCGCAGCAACTGCTCGAGACCGTTCACAATGCTGTTGATGTCGATATTTTTAGGTTGCAAGACCTGCTTGCGGCTGAATGCGAGAAGCTGGCGGACCAGCGCCGCGGCGCGTTCGCTGGCGTCGTCGATGCGCTCGATATCATTCCTCAGCGCGGGCTGGCCTTCGGCACGCTGGCGAGCAAGTTCGGTGTAACCCTTAATGATGGTCAGCAAATTGTTGAAGTCGTGGGCGATTCCGCCGGCCAGTCTTCCCACCGCTTCCATACGGCGAGCCTGCTGCGACTGCATTTCCATCAGCTTGCGCTCGCTGATATCGACCAGCAGACCTTCCATCAGCGGATGATCCGCGCTGCCCTTGCTGATAGTGGCGGTGTCGCTGATCCAGACGGTGGTGCCGTCCTTGCGATTCAGGCGGTACTCCGCCTGGAAAGATTTGCCCCGCAGTCCGGCTCTTTCAGCCTCTTCCACAGCGGCATGATCGTCAGGATGCACATACTTGAGCCAGTTTTCGGAATCGGCGAGCCACTCTTCCGGGGTATAGCCAAGGATGGATTCAATCTGCGGGCTGACGTAATGCCAGCGGCCCGTCACGCCGGGCTCGGCGATGTAACTGATCGCGGCAACCTGCTCGACAATCATTCGATACTTGGTTTCGGCTTCCGCGCGGGCCTGCTCCGCTTTGCGCCGCTCGCGCAAATCGCGGCTCAGCAGCACGACGCCACCTCCGGGCAATGCGGTTACCGCCAGTTCTATGGGGACGCTGGAGCCCTCACGGAGCGAGACATCGACCACGCCCAACCAACGGCCCTCTTTCTGGACTCCGGCCCTGATTTCGTCGACCCGACTCGTTTGTGACTCCTGCTGCGATACATCGTGCCAACGGCTACCGGTCATTTCATCGCGGCTCGCGCGGCCAAACAGCTGGGCATACGCTGCATTGACGTAGGTGTATCTGCGATCGGCGTCGATGATGGCCATGCCATCAACTGCCATGTCCAAGGCGGTAGCCTGTTGCCGGACCATCTCGGCATTGCGCGATTTGCGGTAATCGCTGATGGCCATGCGCGCCACGTAGCATCCGATGGAAACGGTCAGCAGCGAATAGCGGAGCGTGCGCCATTCGTGGCCGAGACCGGCGGAAAGAAGAAAAATCAAAACCGGCGCGATGCCGAAAAGCGCATTGGTGAAAATGGTTTCGCCCAGGGTTTTGGTGCGCATGGCGGCCAGGCCGGGGCGTTCGGCAGCGGGTTTCCAACTTGCTGCCCAAAGAGCCGCCCACAACATTGGCAAGGTCCACGCGAGATCGTAAAACGTACCGGTCGGAATCTCCCGAACCGTTTGCACGTAGTTAGCAATCGCGGATCCGACGGCGTATACCGCGAGGTACGCAGACAGCCCCCCGTAGAGTTTGCGGGCTTCGGTGGAATGAGTCAGGAACGTCCGCAAAAGCGCGAGAACACAGACGCCAATAACTTCGGCCGTGGCGATAGTATTTTCCTGGACCAGGGCTTCATGCGCATTCAAAGAGAGCGAAGGCACATAGAACAGCCCAACATAAACGAACAGCGAGACCAGAACGATTTGAACGGCGTCCAGCACAAATCCCAGATCGGTGCGTTTCGAATCCTGGTTTTGGTCCAGCAAGATCGCGATGGCGAAAAAGGCCTCCTGAGTGTTGAACAGGAATCTGACGAAGGATAGCTCGGGCGGTTCACGCAGCAGCACCACTTCGTAGTAGCTCCAGCCAATATTCGCGACGCCCCAGACACTGATGCCGGCTGCTGTCAGCAACCAAAATGAGCGGGCGAACCCATTACCCCGCCGGGAGGCGCCGACACACATAGCAACCGCCACGAAGCACGCAAAGTCTTGCAGCGAGTTTGCGAGCAGGGAACCAGTAGGAGAATTTCCGAGGGTAAGCGCCTCGACGATGTGCAGCGCAACAATCGCCAGGGCCAGAATGGACAGTTTGCGTGGCATCAAGGGTAAAATTCGCCTAATCAGCGGAAAGCTGTGCCGGACATACTAGTTTAGTGAAGATTGCCGCGGCAGCGTATCGGAGCGATGCGAGGATGTTCCAAACAGGCACACCGCTTTCGTGTGAGGGCCCCGTGGGCCGGAATGAGCGGCAAAGCGAGTTGAGGTCGGCTTACCGGCCTTCGAACGGATAGCGGTCTTGCGCTTGAACGGCAGCGGCGACGTTGCGGCGCAGGGCGATGGTGTCTAGAGCGGGCCGTTTGCCGAAGCGCTTGAGGACTGCAAGCTGGGTGGTGAGCATGTCGCCTTCGTTGACAGCGGCGATGGCGCGCTTGGCTTCGTGTTCGACGCGTTCCATGGCGTCACTGATGAAGACTTGCGCAGCGTCGATCATGGTTTTGCTGGCGGCTTCGCTCCTGGCGGCAGCGGCTTTTTGGGCGCGGAGCAAGCAGGACTCCATGGCGTAGACTTCCATAACGATATTGGCGAGAGCGGCGACGAGTTCCTGTTCGTCGGCAAGTTTTTCGCGGAATTTTTGTACCGCGCCGCCGGCGGCCTGCAAAAACATTTTCTTAGCGTTGGCTACGACGCGAGTTTCATCGGCGAGCACGCCTTCCGGTGTTTCCTCGAAAGTTGGTCCGGCGAGAATTTCGTCGGCGAGTTTCATAGCGGCGGGAATCAGCGGGAGCTGTCCGCCCATCGCGCGCTTCATCAACATTTGCACGATCAGCATGCGGTTGATTTCGTTGGTGCCTTCGAAAATGCGGTTGATGCGGGAATCGCGATAGGCGCGGCAGACCGGATATTCTTCGTGGAAGCCGTAGCCGCCAAAAATCTGCACGCCTTCGTCGACCACGTAGTCGAGCATTTCGCTGCCGTAGACTTTTGCGATGGAGCTTTCGATGGCGTACTCCTCGAGAACTTTCATGGAGTGAGCGACTTTGTCGCCGGTGGCGGCGGACATCATGGCTTCGATATTTCCGGCGCTGCGATAGACCATGGATTCGACGGCAAAAATCTGAATAGCCATTTCCGCGAGTTTTTCTTTCATCAGGCCGAAATCGCCGATCTGCTTGCCAAAGGCCTTGCGCTCCTTGGTGTATTTCGAAGCGGTCATCAAAACGTGCTTCGAACCGCCGACGCAGCTGGCGCCGAGGGTGAAACGACCGGAGTTCAGAATGTTGAAGGCAACGATGTGGCCGCGGCCGATTTCATGCAACAGGTTTTCCTTGGGCACTTTGCAGTTTTCAAGAAAGACCGGAGTGGTGGAGCTGCCATGGATGCCCATTTTGTGCTCTTCGTTGCCGGGTTTGCAGCCGGAGTAGTTGCGCTCGACGATGAACGCGGAGAATTTTTCTCCGTCAATTTTGGCGAAGACGATGTAGAGGTCGGCAAAACCGCCGTTGGTGATCCACATCTTCTGGCCATTGAGAACGTAGTGGGTGCCTTCTGCGTTGAGTTCCGCGCGGGTCAGGGAATTCTGGGCGTCGGAGCCGGCTTGCGGTTCGCTGAGGCAATAGGCGCCGATGGTCTCGGCGGTGGCAAGTTTGGGGAGATATTTTTGTTTTTGTGCTTCAGTTCCAAAAAAAACGATGGGAAGAGTTCCAATACCGGCGTGGGCGCCGTGGGTGACCGCGAAGCCGCCGTAGATCGAGAGTTTTTCG
This sequence comes from uncultured Acidobacteriota bacterium, assembly GCA_963814635.1. Classification (GTDB taxonomy): domain Bacteria; phylum Acidobacteriota; class Terriglobia; order Acidiferrales; family UBA7541; genus Acidiferrum. Next base: position 754,599 of record CAWFDP010000001.1, read on the forward strand.
GTGAGGACGGTGACGGCAATTTTGTCGAGACCGGCGCCGCCGTAGGCTTCGGGAACGCCGCCGCCCATCAAGCCGAGTTCGCCGCCCTTGCGGACGAGTTCGGCCATCAGGCCAGGCTTCTTGTTTTCCAGATCCTTCACGTGCGGCAGGACTTCTTTGACTACAAATTCTTCGGCGGTTTGCCCGATGAGTTTTTGGTCGTCAGTCAGGTCGGCGGGAGTGAAAATATCCTGCGGGGCAGGGGACTCGAGCAAAAAGCTCCCGCCCTTTGCGGCGGTTTTGGTGACGACACTGGTTGCCATTGGCAAGCCTCCGAAGGATGCGGCGAAGCGAGGATGAAAGACGACGAAAAGCGGAAACAGGTTACGAGGGGATTGTACTCCCGGGCTGGACATGCCGCAATTGGACGGAAGTACCAGCGCTGGCTGGCAACGAAAAATGCGCCACAGCGGGCTTTCATTCGAACCGCTTTTGCTGGCGAAATCGCGCGAAGTGAACTAGTATTTTGGTGCAGCAGCCCCCGCAAAAATTCAGAAGGAAGAATGGGTCATCTAGTTCGCACCCTGAAGTTCCTGGCCATATTGATCCTGGTAGGCGCAGTTGTTCTATGGTTCGCCGCGCGGCGTGGGGATCGTGGTTATGTCCACGCAGAGATTACGATCGACCGTGCGGCGCCGGTAGTGTTCCGGTGGATCACGACGGACGAGTTGCTGCGGCGGTGGATATCCAATGTGACTAAGCTGGAAAGAAGCGGGACGGCGGGAGCGAACACCGATTTCCGCCTGGAAGAAAATATCGCCAACCAACCGGTGGCATTCGATGTAAAAACAGTTCGAACCATTCCGAATCAAGAGCTTGATCTTCTGGTGAAACCCCCGGACGGATCCGGCAGCAGCTACATCAGCGATGCAAATTTCAAGCTTTTTTCGGACGGCGACTACACGCGGCTGGCTTTTTCTTCGCAAACCAATTTTTACAGTCTAGGCGATCAAATTTTTGAGCCGATACTCACCTATGCCACGCGGCAAAAGGTACGGGACGATCTGGAGCGACTGAAGGTGATGGTCGAAGCCGATGCGGCCGCGCCGCCGGACGCTCGCGGACGGGCAAAGGGACAGTAGAAAATCGCGGGCAAATGTTACGAGAGACGTTCGAAGATTCTGTCGGCGTTCATGCCGATACCGATATATATGATAACTATTCAGTACCGGCCATCGAAGCGTTCCAATTCGCGCAGAGGCGCGCCTGCATTATTTCGCAGTCTTAGCTCGCTTTAACAAGACAGAGGTCTCTGTCTGTTCCTTGGCGGGTAAGAGCGGCTGCATCTGCCAGCGACCTCAAGGATGCGAATCGCGTCTTCCCGTTTTTCCCTGCATTGAGCAGCGCCGCACCATAGTAGCGATGGCCGAGCCAGTTTTGTACGGGGGCTATATTGACGCTTTTTCAAATCTTTGTTGATTCCAAACAGCTTGCCCAAGGCTACTTTCGTGAATCCACATCCGAGGTCTTCGATCGCTCCGATAATCCTGCCGAACATGAAGGACTCCTGCTCTTGAGTGGCGGGTTTGGTGGTCTTCTGTGCTCCAAAAACGGCGGCGGCGAACAAAAAGCAACGGAACACCGTTAAATCTCTTCATTTTTCGCAAGTACTCCTGAACATCTGGAGCAGTTAGCAAGCAGCCTGCCAAATTCAGCGTTCTCGGGTTACAGCCGCTCGATGATTCCGGCGGCGCCCATACCACCGCCAATACACATGGTGACCATGCCGTAGCGGGCGTTGCGACGTTCCAGTTCGCGGACGATGCTGGCGGTGAGTTTGGCTCCGGTGCAGCCAAGCGGATGACCGAGTGCGATGGCGCCGCCGTTTGGATTTACTTTGGAAGGGTCGAGGCCGGACTGCTGTATGACCGCGAGCGACTGAGCGGCAAAAGCTTCGTTCAATTCAATCACGGAAATATCTTCAAGTTTCAGACCAGCCAGCTTGAGGGCTTTTGGAATGGCGTTGACCGGGCCGATACCGAATTCTTCGGGCAGGCAACCGGCGGTGGCGTAGGCCACGAAGCGCGCTAGCGGCTTGAGGCCGAGAGCTTTGGCGCGCGAATCGCTCATGATTACGACAGCGGCGGCACCGTCGCTCATCGGCGAACTATTTCCAGCAGTGACCGAACCCTTGACGTGAAAAGCCGGCTTGAGTTTGCCGAGGATTTCCAGCGAAGTGTCCGCACGCGGCAATTCGTCGGTGTCAAAAGTCAACGATTGTGTGGAAGGCTTTTGCGGCTTGGCTTTTGCCGACGAGCCGTTGCCGTTGGCCGGAAGGGAAGTGATTCTTACTTCCACCGGGAGAGTTTCGTCTTTGAATTTTCCGGCAACGATGGCGGCGATTGCTTTTTGATGAGAAGCCATGGCGAACTGGTCTGCTGCTTCCCGGGAAATTCCGAATTTGCGCGCGATATTTTCAGTGCCGAGGCCCATATTGATGTAGGCGTCGGGATAATGATCGACAAGCCAGGGGTTCGGAGAAATTTTATTTCCGCCCATGGGCACCATGGACATGGATTCAGTGCCGCCGGCGACGATGACTTCCGCGCCGCCACCGCGAATACGGTCGGCAGCAAGCGCGATGGCCTGCAAACCCGAAGAGCAAAAGCGATTGATGGTCATCGCGGAAGTTTCGACGGGGAGCCCTGCGCGGAGAGCTGCGATGCGAGCAACGTTCATGCCTTGTTCGCCTTCGGGCATGGCGCAGCCGAGGATGACGTCGTCTACTTCGCTGGCGTTTAGTCCGGGCACTCGGGCGATAGCTTCCGTTATGACGAGTGCCGCGAGATCATCCGGGCGCGTGGCGCGCAGAGTACCTTTGTAGGCGCGGCCCACGGGAGTTCGAACTGCGGAGACGATTACGGGTTCCGGCATAGCTTGCCTCTCATTGAAAGCACTTGTTCATTGTTCGCCGCAGCGAGCGAAAACGCAAATCGCGAGGTCCGGATTATTTTTTGTGAGGCGGTGTAGCCGCGCCGGATTTCTTTGCAATAAAAATTGTGCCCGGAGGATCGACGGCAAACTTTTTCGAATAGTTTCCCTGATTGACGGCGATGGCTACTCTGCCGCGAGAATCGATGTAGAGCAGGGATTCGCCGACCGGGACGTTCATGAAGGTCTTTACGTAGGGAACTGTGACTGGCTTTTTGTTTATTTGCACTGTGACCTTATCGTCGAGCACATAGCCTAGCGACGCAAAATCTTCTTTTGTGATGTCAGTGACCAACGAGCCGAAGGGATCGTCGAGGCCGATGATGTCGCCGGTGACGCCCTTGTCGTCGACCTTGGCGGTTTTGGGAGTGAGGCGAACGAGTTGCGGGACTTCGGGGCCGGCGATGGTGTAGTCCCAGCCTTCGGCGAGATGCGCGGCGGCGGGAGAGAAAATGTCGCGGCCGTGAAAAGTGGAAGAGACCGCGGCCTGAATCATCCAATTCTGGTTGGAGATTTCGCGGGCGCCTTCAAGGCCGTCTCGCTCGATGACCGCGCTGACGACGCCGTTGTCCGGCAGAACGAAGAACTGGCCCTTTTTCGATTTGACGATGACGGCCTTGCGGGAAGTTCCGACGCCGGGATCGATTACCGCGAGAAAAACGGTGCCGGAGGGATAGTAAGGCGTGACGCCGTAGAGGAAGCGCGAAGCTTCTTCAATTTGAAACGGGGTGACCTGATGGGTGATGTCCATGATGCGGGCATCGGGCGAGATGCTGAGGATCACCGCTTTGCAAATGGCCACCGCGTCGTTGGCGGTGCCGAAGTCGGTCATGAAAACGATGGAGGGCTTGCGGGCTGGGGCTGGAGTGGCTTCCTTTGGAGCGGGAGCATTTCCGCAACCGAGAGATGAAGCAATAAATATGAACGACAGCGCAAGAAATGATCGTCTTAGCAGACCGAATGACATTGAGATTCTTCTCCTTTTTTCGAACACCTAGTATAAGCAATTGGCTGTAGAAAACTCGTCTTTCCGGACGAGGGAATTCGTGGGAAGTTGTTCGACCTTCAAGTAAACTTTAAACTCGTTTGCGAAGGCACCACCAGCCTGCCTGCGCCGAAAACCAAATCCCAGCAACACTTCTTGCAAGGAGATTGCGAATGCGTCGAAAGTACATTCTGACGTCGCTGTTGTTGTCGCTGTGGGCGCTGGCAGTGCGCGCGGACCAGGTTACGCTGAAAAATGGCGACCGCCTGACTGGCACGATTATAAAAACCAGCGATGATTCGAAGACTTTACAGATCAAGACGGAGTTGGCGGGAGAGGTGACGATTTCGTGGGACGCGATTACGGCGATTGTTTCGAGCCAGCCGTTGCACCTTACGCTTTCCGACGGACGAGTGCTGGTGGGTACGATCAGCAGCTCGGACGGAAAAATTGAAGTGGCGACGAAAGATGCCGGAACGGTGGAGGCGGCGCACGATACGGTGAAAGCGATTCGCAACGACGCGCAACAAGCCGAAGTCGACCGGCTGCAGCATCCGCGGCTGCTGGATTTTTGGAGCGGAATGTTTGATATGGGGCTGAGCTTGACGGAAGGAAATTCTTCGACCAGCGCCCTAACGATTGCCGGGAAGGCGTCGCGGATCGTGCCGAAAAACAAGCTGACGCTGTACTACACCGAGGTGTATTCGAAGGACAGCAATCAAACTCCGGCTAAGACCACAGCGAATGCGATTCACGGCGGGGTGCGGGATGATTTCAATTTGAATCCGCGATTGTATGCCTTCGGGTTTACGGATTTTGATGAGGACGCGCTGCAGCATCTGGATCTACGGAACGTGTTGGGCGGCGGTCTGGGGTGGCACCTCATCAACAGCAAGAAAACGCAATTCGATGTGTTCGGCGGCGGCAGCTTCAATCAGGAATATTTTTCCGCATACACCATTGCGAATCCCACGCCGCCTCCGGTGCTGTTGCTCGAACCATCCAATACCCGGCATAGCGGGGAAATCGTGGCGGGCGAATCGCTGAGCACCAAGCTCGGCCCGCGAACTACGGTAAGCGAACAACTGACGTTCTTCCCGAATTTGAGTACGACTGGGAATTACCGGGTGACGTTTGACGCCAACGCCACCACCAAGCTCAGGTCGTGGCTGGGATGGCAGATTACGGTCAGCGATCGGTACCTGTCGGATCCGCCACTGGGATTGAAGGCCAACGACTTTCTGCTGTCGACAGGATTGCGGTTGACGTTTGGCAAGGGAATCTTCTAAAACCGTGTGGGTCATTCACAGATTGTTTGTGGGAGGAGGCTGAAATGATTTATTGGCTGGTAGTGGGTTTGATTGCCGGGTGGCTGGCCGGCAAAGTAATGAAGGGCGGCGGGTACGGCATCATCGTCGATATCATTCTCGGGATCCTTGGAGGATTTCTGGGCGGGTGGTTGTTTGGGATGCTGCATATTTCAATGGGCGGCGGACTGATCGGCGGAATCATCGTTGCATTCGTGGGAGCGGTGATCCTGGTTTGGATTACCCGGCTCATTAAAAAAGCGTAGCTAAGAGTTGCAGTCTATCTGGCGCAAAAAGCAAACCGCGCCGGCCTGCCGGGGGTAGGCAGACCAGCGCGGCTTGCGTCGGGGGGTAAACTCAGTTGGCCGCGGTGTTCTCCTGACGGGCGGCCAGAAACCATTCGGCGGTTGGAGCACGCAGATACTTCAAGCGCAACTTTGCCGCTTCGGCGTTTTTGCTGTCGCCGGCGTTTTGCCGCGCGACGGCGAGCCATTTCAGGGTCAACGGCGAACGGGGATCGGCGGACAATTCGTCGGCCGCATTGGCGAAATCCTTCTGCGCAAAGTGCACGAAGCCGCGAGCGGATTCGTAGCAATTCTCGACGATCAAGTCGCGAGACTTTGCCGCCAGGGTCTCAAGTTTACTCACAGTTTCCTTTGCGGCGTTTAGTTGGTCGTGCAATGCCAACACGCGGACTTCGTCGCGCCAGATGGATGCCAGGTTGGCGTTGCGGTCAGACTCGCTCATTCCGGCGAGCGGCGAGCCAAAAGCGTGTTCGATTTCCCGCAATTTCTGAAGCTGTTCCTGAGGCGATGCGAGAAGCAGCGCGTGGGCCTCCAGGATTTCAAATTCGGCGTAGGGCTCGTGAGCGGCATGAGCCTGGTGTTCAAGATCAGTCAGCGCTTGCAGGCCCTCGGCGAACTTGCCTTCGCGGAAATTCAATAACCCTTTCTGATACTCGATATGAAAGCGATCGCCATTGTTGGTAGCCATGGCCAGCGCTTTGCCGTATTCCGCACGAGCGCGGGAAAAATCGCCCATGACCGCGGCAGTATCGCCGAGTCCGATCTGCGAATAGATGTATTTGGGATCGAGCTTCAGGGCGGTTGAGTAATGTAGAAGCGATCCTTGGTCGTCCCAGCCGTAGCGGGAAACTTCACCGAGGGAGTCTTCAGGATTGGGCTGGCCGGGCTCGAGCTCCGCGTAGCGCTTCAAGTAAGCGATGGCCTCGGCGGGATCAGGAGTACCGGTTTCGACTCTGGCGTAGCCGAGCATGTTGTAGGCCGGCGCGAAATTCGGGTCGAGCTTAATGACCTGCTCGAGCATTGGCACCGAACGGTCGTAGTCCTGCTGGTAGTAGAGCCACTCCGCCGTAAGATAGAGCACGTGGCGATCGTTGGGAAGACGCGCCAGCAGATCGTTCATGGCGGAAATGGCCGGCAACAGGTCGGCTTTTTGCACCGCGGTGAGAAAATTCACGAGTTTGCGCTCTTCGGCGGTTGCATGAGCCGCGAAGAGTTCCGCTTTTTGCGCGGCTTCGGGATTTGGGCTGCTGCCGCGCGTGGCATAAGACCAGACAGCGTAAGCCAACGCGAACTGAGGGTCTTTCGCGGCCGCGGACTGCGCGGTTCGAACGGAATCATCGAGCAGGTGGTTTTCGTACTGGTCGATTGCGGTTTCGACAAGCTTCTGAGCTTCCGCGGATTTCGTCGCAACCGGAAATGCAAAAACATGACCGATGACTGGTGAGGCCACTCGCGTTGCCGCGGCGGGAGCCTTTGCTTCGTTGTCGGTGACGCTTACGGACTGCTGCGGGTGAGCCCATATGGGCGGCGCGACAAGTGCGGGAAGCAGCAGAAGCAACGATTTCAGAGATAGACGATTCATCTTCAATAAGCTCCGAGGCAGGCCAGGCCGGCTTGCAGTGAAAGTGCAAAGTTTTTGTGCAAAGTAACGCTACCGTTCGAACGGCGGTTGGCGTAACTGGACGAATGGACAGGTGTGCCGCGAAGTTACCCGGAGTACAACTTTGGCCACAGATTTGATTTGTTCGTATTCGACACTTGTCGCGATGAAAGCGCGGGCAGATACTCCAGATATTCCAAACCGAAGGCTATGAGGGAATGACGAGAATGAACTGGGGAAAAACTTTGCGCGGTGCGCTCACGGTCATGGCGCTGGCACTGGTGTGCACGCCGGCGGTGCCGGCAACCAAGAATATGGCGGTAGTGGTTTCAGCGGGCAGCAAACTGGCGGATGTTGCGCTCGTCGATCTGACGAAATACTGCAAGGGCACGGCGAAGGCGTGGCCGGACGGAAAAAACTTCGTAATTGTGATGAAAAATCCGGATGCTCCGGAAATGCATGTGGCGCTGCAGAAGCTTTTTGGGGGAGAAGGTGCGGAAGCCAAAGCGGCGATCGCCAAACTCAATGAGTCGCGGATGGTGGTCAAGGTCGTTGACACCGACGAAGACTTGTTGCACACAGTGAACATCACGCCGGGAGCAGTGGGAATTATTGACGTGTATGCGATCAATAGCTCGGTGAAAGTGTTACGCGTGGATGGCAAGTTGCCATTTGACGTTGGCTACGCACTCAAAGGTAATTGAACCGTTTTACGCCTGGTTCGTTCGAATTGCCTGCACAACAAAATTTAGGTCGAAGGCGCAGATTTGTTTGGGGTTCGTAGTGTTTTCAGCGCGGTCAATCCGATCAAAATAATCGCCAATCCCAGCGCGGCCCAAAGGACTTCTGGATGGCGCTCGGTGAACGGGCGCGGATCGCGATAGTTCGAGGTTTCTTCCTCGGAGCCTAAAGAGAGAAGCGCGAAAACCGGTTTTGCCGGGCCAGAGTCAAAGTAATGGCCAAGATCGTATCGCGGCCAGCCAGCCTTTTCGTTGCCGTAGAGCAAACGATATTGCTGTCCCGCGATCAATTTGAAAGCCAGCGTGCGGGGAACCGCAGCCGGTGCTAAATGTATGTTTGCGAGAGACTGGTCGTTTCCGTTGATGATTTCCACACGCAGAAAACGGTTGGACGTGACCTCCGGAAATTCGATGCGCAGCGATTCCCTAATTTTGTCGCCCAGCCGGTAACGATATATAACGCCGGAGCCCCAATAAGACCATTCCTGGGCGTCGCTGCTAGCGCTGATTCGAACGGCACGGTAGAACTCCGGACTGTCGGTTTGAACTGCCACGCTCGAGACCGGCTGATTCAGCGAGGCCAGCGTTGTTTGCCAGACACTTTCGCTTGGATCGGTAGACTTCTCCGCAGTGAACGACGCCGAAACATCCGCGGTCTGTTGCTGGACTTCTTTATCGTTCAATATGCTGATCCCGTCGACCGGGAATTTTCCGTTCGCATCGGCGATGCGAACGCGAACATAACGAGAACTCAATCCCTGAAACGGAATGTACTGCGTGCCTTCGACGGCGCGCGAGCGGAATCGCGCGATCGGTGCGCGCGCTTCAACGATCCGCCAGGTCTTGGCGTCGTCGCTTAATGCAACTTCGGCCCAAACGATAAAATCAGGACGACTGGTCTCGACCCTTATCCGATCGTAGGCCGGGAAACCTTCACCAAGATCGGCAATCACCTGGGTGTATTCGTTGCTGACAAAACTGTTTTCGAGAATACGAGCGGCTCGGCTTTCCATATTTCTCGCAACGTGTTTCGATTCCACAACAAAGGGTACTTCTTCACCGCGGACGTTAACGATGCGCGCGTCTGCGCAGCCCGGCTGGCAATGCACGTAGATTTCCCAGGGAAGCGCGACCTCGGCAGGCGAATCGCCGGATGTTTGGGGCAATTGCAACGCGCGCGAATAATGCCAGGAGCGCCATTGATCCGGGAGGTCTGCAGAAACGGCCAGCAGCGAGACAGTGCCAGCCAGAATGAAAGTTGCAATCGCGCTGCGGATCATGGGGTTCCACGCTCGCGCGCCAGTTTGCGGGTATAGATGAACGAAACAGCCAAGAGGACCGCGCCAAGCACAAAGAAGGAAAGAATGCGATAGACGCGCTCGAGGAAAGAGAGGTCGTAAAGGAAAACTTTGCCGACAACGAGGCCGAACAGCACCAGACTCTGCCAGCGGAGCAGCGCCGATTTGTTTTGTACGCCTAAGAACAGCAGGCCCGAAGCGTAGGCGGTCCACAAAATCGAAAGCGAAAGATGTTGCGCAAGCGCGGCGTCCAATCCGGTATTCGTTTTGCCAAAGTGCTCCCAGAACTCCGCCGATAAGGCGATCAAGGCGTAGACATTGATTGCCACGGCAAAAATGCCGACCTCGACGCGTTCTTGTCCGACTACCTCGGTTTGATGAGTTTGCGCGGCCCAAAGCGCGACAGCGAAACACGCGATTAATACCAGGTAGGCGGCGAACCGCCCGTTGAAGAGGAACGCGCCGCCGGGAGGTGGCTCGATCAAGATCCGAAACGCGGAAATCGCCAACAGCAGATAGCCCGCCTGGCGGAGGTAATTGCTCACGGTCTGGAATCCGGTCCAGACCAGAATGGCGCCCTCGACCGAGAAACTGAGGGTGATCCATTTGCCTTCGAGGCGAATAGGAATGGCCAGGGTCAGATAAGTCAAAGCGAGGCCCGCGAATAGCAATCGCGCCAATGGCGATTGATCTTTGGCGGGTTCGGGCAACAGGCGGGCAAGTGCTACGTGGCCGCCCGCAAGCGCCAGGAAAAGCAGCGTCAGCGGCCATTTGTCGTCAGGCCACATCAGGATGAAGAGAGTTCCAGCGTAGGCAAACTCGTTCAGCAGAATGATCGAAACGTCCAGTTCGCCGATGCCTTGCCCTCGCAATGCTTTGCCTATCGGCAATACCGAATAGAGAAGATAGAAGAGCGTGGCAAAGATCACGGTGCGCTCGAGCGGCGAGTCAGTGTGATAGAAGTCGCTGTACCATCCCCAGAAATAGATTTGCGTTCCGATAAATGCGATTGGGACCAGAGATTTCCAGTCTTTTTTCGCGGCGATGACCAGCGTGCCGACCACTAATACGATGAGGTAGGTAAAGAGGACTACCTGCTGATTCTTGCCGCTGCTGGCCAGGATCGGGGTCAACAACCCGCCAAGCAGCGAGAGCACAGCGATACGCTGCGAATCGCGCCCAATGGCGACCACTGCCATGACCGCGGTGATGGCGATCATCGCGGCAAAGCCAATGTCGCGGCTATACAGCGAGTAGTATTGGCAGCCAGCCCAGACCGAAAGAAAAAGTGTCGCTTCGCCCAATGCAGTGATGCCCTCGGAAAAGTAGGTGTAGCCCTTGACGAGCAGCCAGTGGCTCCATGGGAGCATCAAGGCGCCCAGAACCACGCCGATCGCGATGCGGCCCGATGGTCCGATCCAGTTATTGTCAAAAGCCAGTTTGAGGAAGTAGGAGACGGCAATCAGCAAGGCGACGATTCCGATTCGATTGAACCATCGCCCGGCGATCAGACTTTCCATGTCAACGGGCCGTTTTTGTTCGAACGAGATCGGCTGGTAGACGCCGCGCGGGGAACTCGCAGCGGCACTGCTCAGCGATGCCGGAGTGCTTGGCAGCGGGGCTGGCGGAATTGGTGGCGGTGGAGGGGCTCCGGGCTCTAAAGGGAGGTGGATCCGAAACTTTTCTGATAGCTCTGTGTGGAGTGGTTCGGTCGCGCTAACCGGAGGAGTTGACTCCACTATCGGAGTTGGCGGAGCGGTTCGCGTCTCTGTAACTGCTCCTTCAAGCGTTCTTAAGCGCTGTTCGAGAGCAAAGATTCGAGGAGTCAACTGCTGCAGGCTGAAAGTCGAAGACTCGCGCTCCAGGCGGCGTACCGCGACCAGGGCCATAATGGCGAGAATGGGCCCACCAAGGAACAGGACTACGGCCAGGACCACAAGGGCGCCCATAGGGGTGGAAGCTGGCGAGATTAGAGCATAGAGGACAGTCCGCGAACAACCGAAATTTGCTGTTCCTAGGTTGTCTCAGTCTGAGATTGTGCTAGACCTGACCGGGTCGGCGGCGGCCAAAACGGTTTGATAGGGACTCCGTTGGACCGTTCGAGACCTGTACGAACGGACAGGGTTTTCCACAGGAGGTACAGCGAAAACCTGACAAAAGTTGTCGGTTGGCATAGAACCATATAACATACTTAGAATCAAATACTTACGCCGTATCAGGATGCTACACATCGGTACTAGTAGAATCGTTTAACCCCAAAAATGTGACCTCTGTACCATAGCCACTGGGCAGCCTTCTACTGTCTAATGGTACAGGTACAGAGAACGCCAGACCGTTTGTACAGTTCGTGCATCCAATAAGCGAGCTCCGAGCGAAAGAATTAAGGGATGCGAAGCAGCAGGAATTCGGCAAGCCAGGCCAAAGAATAGAGGACAGAATGAAGACCAAGGACAAAAGCCGCAAGTGGATGTGGTGGTTCCTGGGAGTCGTGGTGGCGATGCAGATGTATTTCGTGCGGGAACTGCTGGCGGCGTTTGCTTTGTTTGCCCTGGGGTTTGCGGTAGTGGCCTTCGTGATTGGCGCACTTTATCTGTTGCACCAAGGCTGGGCAGTGGCCGTGCACCGGGTAGCCGAAAGCGAGCACCCGGCGGTGGTTTACGCCAAGCGCAGCGCCAATTCGGTTGAAGATCTTGCGCGGCGCGGAGCGGTAGCGACCATGGCCGGAGCGGAAGAGCTGGCCAAGCGTGCGGTTCGCCGGACAGGTTCGGCGGCAGCACGGTAACACCTGGATTTTGTAAGTAGGGAGAAACCACCGGTCGGGCTGTACTCCTGCAGACTCGGCCGGTGACAAGTACAAAGAAACAAGAAAAGAGCCAGTCGCTCTGAGCAAGCGACTGGCTCTTTTTGTTTTTGATCCGGCTGTGCCGTGTCGTGCGAAGAATTACAAGGAACGCAAAGCAGTTGCAACAGGGAGCGAAGCGGCTCGAATCGCCGGCAGCAACCCGCCAACAACCCCCATCACCAAGGCGAAGATAACGCCCTGCAACAAAAGTTGCGGCGTGATTTTGAAGGCGAAGGCCAGATTGGAAAAGGTCTGGAAGTTCATGGTGCTGGTGGTGAATCCGTTGAGCGGCAGCACCGCGATGCAACCCAGCACACCGCCGATAAAGGCAATCAGCAAGGCTTCAATTAGAAATGAGAAGACGACAGCGGAGCCGGCGAAACCGACGGCGCGCATGGTGGCGATTTCGCGGCCACGCTCGGACACTGCGGAGTACATGGTGTTGAGCGCGCCGAAGACCGCGCCGATGGCCATGATCGCCGCGACAAGTCCGCCGAGCACGGTAATCAACGTAGTCATGGTGCGCGACTGCTTTGCGTAATAGTCGACTTCGCGGATTACGTCCACGTTGAGGCGCGGGTCGGTGGTGAGCGAGTCTTTCAGTGTCTGAAAGGAATCCGGCGACTGTAAATGTACAGTCACTGATTGAAAGACCGTCGGCGGCCGCTTCATGATTTCGTTAAGGATGTGCGAATCGCACCACACTTCCGAATCAAACGCCGAACCTCCGGCATCGAAGACACCGACCACGGTCCAACGTCCGCCGGCAAAATTCACCACGTTGTTCAAGGTCAAGCCGGCGTAAGTCTTGGTGGCATTTCTGCCGACGATCAACTCCGAAACGCCGGGTGCGAACATGCGTCCTTGTACGACTTTTGTGAACTTGCGGATTTCCAGAACATTCGGAGAGACTCCGCGCACCTGCACGTTGGCATCGGTTCCGGTGCTGATCAGCGGAACGGGAATTACGCCGACCACTTCTTGTGTGACCAGTGGACCGTTGGCATCCCGCGCGATTCCCGGCGCGTCCTTGATCACCTTCACGGAATCGAGCGTAACGCCACCCATCATTTCGGTGGGGGAGCCCGCACGCATCACCAGCGCGTTGTCGGCGGAGCCGGAAGCGATCAGCGTAGCTTTAAAGCCGTGGGCCAGCGACAGCATGGCAATAAACACGCCAACGGTACCCGCGATTCCCAGAACCGCAACGATGGTTGAAGTCCAGCGGGCGCGGACGCTTCGAACGTTGTAGATCAGTGGTATGGCCACGGTCAGACCCTCCGAAGCGCGTTTACGACGCGCAACTGCATCGCCATAATTCCCGGCAATAGTCCGCTGATCAGCCCGACCGCGATGGCCACCGCCAAGCCCAGAGCCAGAATCGACGGAGCGAGGATCAGTGCAGGCAGTAGGCCGTTTAGCGCTTTGGCGAGTGCGGGCACCACAGCCTCCGCCAAAAGCAAGCCTAGAAGCCCACCGATCAAAGCGATCACCAGCGATTCGGCCAGAACAAAAAACAGAATCGCGCGGTCTGAGTAACCGATGGCTTTGAATACTGCCAGCTCAGATGTGCGTTCGCGGACAGAAATGGCCATGGTGTTTCCGGTTACCAGCAGCAGGGTGAAGAAAACCACGGTGCCGATAGCCAGAATCAGAAAGCTGATGTTGCCAAACTGTTTCACCCAACTGGCCGCAAACGCCGACTCGGTCTGGGTCCGCGTTTCGTATGGCGAATTCGCAAATTCGTCATCGATGGTTTTTGCCACGCGAACCGCGTCGTCGGGACTGTTCAGCCTCAGCACGTACCAGCCGACGTTGCCCTTGAAGCGCTCCGGAACTTTCTCTTCAAAATAGTCCCACTGAAACCAAAACTGCGTTTCATCGTCTTTCGGCTCGCGGCCGTGGTAGATGCCGTCAATATTGAATTCCCAGGCGTCAGTGCCTCCGGTGATGATGGACTTGATAGGGATCCGGTCGCCAACTTTCCAGTGGAAACGCTCCGCGGTGCGCGCGCCCACGATGGCGCCCTGGCGATCCTTCAGGAATGCATTCCACTGATCATCGGACACGACGAGCTCCGGGAAAACCTGGCGCTGGTTTTCCGGATCGATCACAAACTGCGGAAAGAAGTTTTTCTCATCCTGATAGATTCCGCCAAACCAGTTGTTGTGCGTTACGACTTTGACGCCCGGAATGCGCAGAATCTTGTCGCGATAGGCAAGCGGAATGGGATTGATGATCGAAGTGCGGTTGATGATCACCAGCCGGTCCGCGCCAGCGACGTCGGCACCGCGTCCGAAAGCGTCCTTCACCACTGCAAGGAAAGCAAAAAGAAACAACGCAACCGCGAACGAGCCGATGGTCAGTATCAAACGGACTTTTTTGCGAAATAGATTTGCGAAGATCAATCTGGCGAATTTCATGCGACACCTCCAGCCATCGCGTTCTGTGGAAGCTTGCCCCCTTCAACGAGCACGCCTTTTTCCAAATGCAGCGTGGTGTGCGCGCGATCGGCGACAACCGGGTCGTGGGTGACCATCAGCACGGTCTTGCCGTGCTTTTCGACCAGCGCTTCAATCAGCTCCATGATTTCAGTGGCACTTTTGCGGTCCAGGTCGCCGGTAGGCTCGTCGCATAGCAGGAAAGTCGGGTCGGAAACGATGGCGCGGGCAATGGTTACGCGCTGTTCCTGTCCGCCAGAGAGCTGGCGCGGATAATGGTGCATACGATCGGAAAGCCCAACCACTGAGAGTGCGGTCTCGACGTGTTGCTTACGCTGCGCCTTCGAGAGCTTGGTCAAAAGTAGCGGAAGCTCCACGTTCTGGAACGCGGTGAGCACCGGGATCAAGTTGTACATCTGAAAGATAAAACCGACGTGGCGTGCGCGCCATTGGGTCAGCTTGCTGGAGGACATATGGGTGATTTCGTCGCCGTCCACAGCAATATGTCCGGAAGTGGGCACATCGAGTCCTCCGAGCAAATTCAGCAGCGTCGTTTTGCCGGAACCGCTCGGCCCCATGAACGCGACGAAGTCGCCCTTATCCACGTCGAGGTTCAGGCCTTGCAGCACCTGAATATTCTCGCTGCCGCGGCGGTAGGTCTTATTCACGCCACGCACTTGAATCAAGGCTGAGGAACTGCCGGTGTTGTCCACGCGAATCATGCTTCTCTCCTCGGGTTTGCGGGGCATGTATTTACAAGTCCCGCGTTGGATTTCATTGATTGATTCTTACCGTGTCGCCATCCTTCAAATTTTCCGGGCCATGCGCGATCAGCGAGTCGCCGGAGTTCACGCCGGCCATAATCTCCACGTCGGAGCCGCGATCGCTGCCGAGCTTCACGCCACGCCGTTCGATCTTCGTGTCGCGCAACAGAAAAACATAAGAGCTCGAGCCATCCGTCCGCACCGCTGATTTGGGAATCACGGAAATTGGCTTGGGAGTATTGTCTTTCTCCGCGCCCTTTTTTTTGCCTTCGTCTTCGCCTAAGAACGCGACCTTCACGCCCATGTCCGGCAAAATGCGCGGATCAAGTTTGTCGAACGAAATGCGCACCTTGACCGTCGCCTTCTGGCGATCGGCGGTGGGGATCACCGTTCGTACGTGCGAAGGAATCTGCCAATCGGGATAGGCATCAAGGGTCGAATTCACGCGCTGTCCCGATTGCACACGTGCGATATAAGCTTCGTTTACGTCCACTTCCACTTCATTTGAGTTCATGTCCACGATGGTAGCAATGCCGGTACGGGTGAAGCCTCCGCCTGCGGAAATCGGCGAAACCATTTCGCCGACCTGCGCGTCCTTGGACACGATAATTCCGGCAAACGGCGCCAGAATTGTGCAGTTATTCACAGCTTGCTGCGCTTCCTGGATGCGCGCCTCGGAGGCAGCGACTTGCTGCTTCGCCAACGCGATTTTCGCGCGCAGACTGTCGGCGGCGGTCTGTGCGTTGTCCAACTGATCTTGACTCTGCACGTTCGCTGCTTTCAATTCTGTCGCGCGGTGCAGCTGGATTTCCGCGTAGCGCAGTTGCACCTCAAAGTCCTGGATCGCGGCGCGAGAGGAGTTGCGGTCGGCAACTGCAGAGTCCAGCGCGCGCTTGGCGTCTGAATCATCCAGTGTGGTGAGCAGTTGACCTTCTTTCACTTTATTTCCTTCATCGAAATACACCCCGGTTACGCGCCCAGTAATCTTCGCCGCTACCGTTGCCCGCCGCCGTGGGGTCACGTATCCGCTGGCATTCAGCAGCGTCTGTTGCGATGGGTCGCCCGCCGGACGGGCCACTGCGACCTCCACCACTGGCGCGCGATTCTTGAGCGCAAACACTCCGCCAGCCACCAATACCAGCACCCCTAGCGTCGCGGCGAAGTAGCCCCAAAACTTTCCGGCACCTTGGCGCGTGCGCGCCGTGTCATGTATTTTCAGCGATGCTAGGTCCGCGGCCGGCATGGGTAGAGAGATGCTCCTCTTCGATAAATGTAACGTCGAGCGGGTAATTCGTTAGTTTTCAGATTCGGGTAGAGTCCGGGGGGAAACCCGTTGCTCGTGCGTCTCCCCCTAACTATACGCGAAATCTTTGTCATTTATATCAGTGGAATTTTGACCGGTCAGGCCCGAATCGGCGAACGGATGGAAGCTACCGGCAAGTGCCCGGCGACACCGGAGAACGTGGTTACCAAGCGGTGAAATCCGGACGGCCTGACGGCCTGCACGGCCTGCCGGCAGTCGACCGCGCAATTGGGAACTGGTAAGCTTCGCGGGCTTGGGAGGCATTCGCATGAACCGGAAAACCTTGTTGATATCGGTGTTAGTGCTCGGCTGCTTGGTACTCACGTTAGGCGCGCAGGAAAAGAAGCAGACTCCGCCGAAGCGCGTGGCTATCCGTGCCGGACACTTGATTGATGGCAAGGGCGACAAGTCGGTGGACAATGCGCTGATCCTGATTGAAGACGACAAGATCGTCTCCGTTACTCCGGGCGGCGCAGCTCCCACTGGCGTTGAGTTGATCGACCTCTCGAAAGCGACCGTCCTGCCCGGCTTCGTCGACGTACACACCCACGTGCTGCTCAATGGCGACATCACCGCGGAAGACTACGACGCGCAGTTGCTGAAGGAGTCCATTCCATATCGCGCGATTCTCGGCGCGCGCAACGCGCGCATCGCACTCGAAAACGGCTTCACCACCATTCGTGACCTGGAAACTGAAGGTGCCATGTATGCCGACGTTGACGTGAAAAAGGCGATCAGGAACGGCGAAGTCCCCGGACCTCGCATGCAAGTCGCGACGCGTGCGATGACTCCAACCGGTATGTATCCGCTGCTCGGCTATTCCTGGGAACTTAAGTTACCAACCGGCGTTCAATATGTGGACGGTGTCGAAGGTGCACGCAAAGCAGTCCGCGAGCAAGTGATGTACGGTGCGGACTGGATCAAGTATTACTCCGACCGCGGCTATCACTTTGAGGCCGACGGAGTGCTGCACAGCATGGTGAATTTCACCGACGAAGAGGCCAAAGCGATTGTTGACGAAGCGCATCGCCTTAACCGAAGAGTGGCCGCGCATGCGATTGGGAGCGACGGTATCGCGGCGGCACTACGCGCTGGCGTCGACACCATCGAACACGGCGACGGGCTCACCGAGTCTCTGATGGACGAAATGGTCAAGAAGGGCACGGTATGGGTTCCGACGGTCATGGTCGGCGCATACGTTGCACCCGGCCGCGGCGGCAATTGGGTAAAGATGGTGGACCTTGAGAAAGTCGCGTTTCAGAAAGCGCTGAAACATCATGTGAAGATCGCTTTGGGAACCGACGCGGGCGGCTCCGACTGGCGCGAACTCAACGAAGCTCGCGAATTTCAGTATTACGCCGACTATGGAATGTCGGCGATGGAGGCAATCCAGACCGGGACCATTCGTGGCGCGGAAGTTTTGGGTTGGGGCGACCGACTGGGAACGATCGAGCCCGGCAAGTGGGCGGATCTGGTGGCAGTTTCCGGCGACCCGCTAGGAGACATCAAGGAATTGCAGCACGTGAAGTTCGTAATGAAGGGCGGCGTGGTCTTCAAAAACGAAGTCGCCACCCGCTAACCATTGCCGCTTGCTTTAATTTATATCGAGTGCGCCGAAGCGCAATTGTGGGCCGAAGGATACCGCTGGTCACTTCTGCTGAGGCGGCAAAAAATCGCGCGGGTCAAACGAAAAGCCCTCACGCGTCGCTTGCGAATGTTGTTCCACTGCGCCAACCGCGGCGACCAGGCAAGAGTAAAAGAACGCCCGCAGACCTTGCCGGAACTGTTCAGTGATCTGCTCGGTCGAGCGTGCGACCTCTGATTCGATATTTTTGCGCCGTGCATCGCAAGCCGCGCGATGTTCGGCATCCAGCGCTCCTAGAGCGGAGGTAAGCCGTTGCGCGGTTTCCGCGGTGGTTACCGTCGCATGAATCTCCGACTGGCGGCGGAACTCGCTGAGCGCCTCGCTAGACTCGGTCTGCACCGTAGCGCGCGCTTCCGCCACCGTAGATTCCAGTTGCGCGGTAGCTTCGCGAGTGAGCGACTGCGCCTCTTCCAACAGAGTGGTTAGTTGCCGGTGCGAAGCCTGCGCCACTCCGCGGTTAAATTCCTCCAAAGCCGAGGCCAGTGACTCCGCCATTAAATTCGAAATTCCTTGTTGGGTTTCGCGTAACGCGCGTTCGCTCGCCTCTCGCGCATCGCCAAGATTTTTCTGTGCGGCGCCGGCCTGGCGATCGATGCGCTGCACAATTTCTTCCGCGCGAATCCGGTAGCCCTCCAACTGCGCGTCCCAGCGGGTGCGCACTTCGTCGAGCCGATCCTCTAACCGCGCGAGCACCTCTTCGCGCGAGGTATGCACAATTGCGCTGCGTTGCTGAGTTACCGAATTCGAGATTTGCATTACCGAGGCTTCTCGCGCGGCGTCAATCGAGTTGACTGCACTGTGCAGCGCGGGTGCGAGGTGTTTTGATACCGCGGTAATGATTGCGGCTTCAGCGGCTTTTTCAATTCTTGGTTGCAACGCTGCCAGCAGCCGTTCGGGGGTAATGCTCACGCGATTGGGGCGAGCATGTGCGTACGCCGCGGCATTCTCGGTCGTAGTCGTTCGCATCACTTGAGGTGCTTTGGTGATGGAAGGGGAAAGTCCAGCCAGTGCCTCGGTAAGATGCATCCGGTCACTTGTCGTCGCCTCGCCGTTCGAAGCGTTCGCGGTCTGAGCCGCGCTGGCGCCACTCGCGCCATTCGGCGGTGGCGGCATGTCCTCTACCGTCGGCGCTCTTCCCGGACCCGTGGCCGCGGCGGTTTGCTCCTTTGACGGCGGCAATTCTGCGGCCAGGCGCTCCGCAGCGGTCAGCCAGTCCGCTGGCGGTGCGGGAATCTGCCACACGTTTGACGGCTTTTCCAATTCCACGCCCACATGATACAAATCGCGCGGATTGCGTGGAACCTGCACCGAACGCACCTGCGCGCGAACCGTTGTCACCACTTCGCTCAGCGGTGCTTCGCCAATCTGCAAGGTAATCCACGTACCCACACGGCAGTCGTGGCGTGAAGGATACCTACAGCCATGCAAATTCAGGCTGACCGCGGAAGTGCGCTCCAGAAATTGCTGGCCGATCCCGTCATGCCCGGTGATCAGCAGCGGCACTGGCCGCTCGACGCGCGTGCTGCGGCGGCCTTCCGGTCCAACGAAACCGAAGGTGGTGTCCGCGCTAGGTATGGTGCTCACGCGCGGTCTCCGCGAAAAAGGAGAGATAAAATCAAACATCGGCATCTTGCATCAGGCACAATAGATCGATCACGGCCGAGAATGGGCTGACCTCCTCGCGCAAACGAATGACCAGATTCCCAAAGATGGATGGATTCTAACTGAATTGCGGATTCTTTTTCCAATATTCCGCTTTGCGATCGGAATTGGCGGGATTTTGCAGTTCTAGAACTGCTACAACGGCTCGATTACCACTCATCCTTTAATTCGCTCGAAGTGGCGCTTATTGAACGTCGCGACCTGGCTCCCTCGCTCGAGTGCCGTCGCTCCCACAATCAGATCGTAAAACCCGATCATCTTGCCCGACTTCTCGAGTTCGGCCCAGAGGCGAGCGTGTTCAAACGCCGTTTGCTCTAAAAAGCCGATAACCGGCAACGACTCTAACAGCGCACTCAAGTAACGCTGCCGCGTAACCTTCCGCTTCCCGGTCGCGCGTTCCACTCCATGCCAGAGCTGGGCGACAGTGATGGCGGCAATCTCAAACTGATCGTTCGAACGGGACTTGAGCCATCTCCGGAGGTCGAAGGTGCCCTTCTCTCCCCGGATTACGACATCGGCGTCGAGCATTATCGCCATTTGTTGGTTGGGGATTTCAGTTTATCGCGGGCGACTCGCAGTTCGCGGTTCCAGGCTCTCGCCTCGTTCTGCGGCAATTCGACGCTCGCCAGTGCGTCGGCCAAGTCACGGCCGAAACAAACTTTCTCGTTCGCTGGCAGCAATCGCGCAACCGCTCGGCCGTTCTTCAACAACTCAAACGCAACGTTTTGATAGCGCGCGCGGTTCACGCAATCCGCGAAGTTCCGCGAAGCTTCGGTGACGGTAATAGCCGTCTTCTTCATTCAGCGGTTCGCGTCTAGGGAAACACTTGTCCTGACTTCATGTACGCTCGGTCGGACCTGGTCAATCAGCTCGATTAAATTTACGTCTGGCCAACTTTGATGGATCCGCCGCCAGTGCCTACGCGTCCGGGTTCCATAACTGACATCGCTACGCCGTACGTGACGTGCTTGTTGGAACCTTTGCCGGTCAAGACTCCACCCGACGAATTATTGTCAACGGTCTGCGAGGTCACCGCATTTCCGTTGGAGTCATACAAAACATCCTGGGCTCCACCGAAAGTGATCGTGGCGGTTTTACCGGTCTCATTCTTAAAAAATAACGTCCCGTTATTCGGAATCGCCGCATTCAGAAGATTCGTATCGCCGTCGTCGTCTACAATATCGATTTCCAGCGGACCCGTTCCGACTTCGATGGAAAACGGTCCGCCGGCATTTGCCCCTGCACTGACGACAAAGTCCACGGTCAAATTGCTCTGGCCTGGAGTCAACTCTCCACTCACGCCGCCGCCCGCGGAAATGGTCACTGTCGTGACGGGTTGCCCGTCCAGCGTGAACACCCCTGCTCCCGCGCCTTCAAAAGTTACAATCGCGTCGTCGTGCGGGTCGTTGTTTGTGAATTGAACGGTGTCGGTGTTGGCCATCGACTTATTCGGTGGCGCAGCTTTTGCCTGACTATTGATGCTAATCGGTTGAACTACTCCGGTGAGTGCTTCTTTGGGTGTTGCCATTTGTTGGTTTCCTTTCGAACTGAGTTTACTTCTTTACAGGGGCCCGAAAATGTTCGTCTTTCACGACATTTTGCAGCGCAAAGGTCCGTTTCAGATCATCGAGCGCGCAACCTTTGTTGATGCACTGCTCGGAGTACCGGATGGCCTCTTCGCGATTTCCCAGCGCTTCCCAGGTTTCTGCCGCGCTCGAGAGAACCTTTAAGTTCTCAGGCGCCAGCGCCAGGGCCTTCTGGATCGCAGTTATTGCCTTCTCACGTAACCCTGATTCCGCGTACAGCGCCGCCATCTCCGATAATACTTCCGCATCTTGAGGATGAAGCTCGGCAGTCGATTCCAATAATTCCAACTCCTTCTTCCTGGCGATTGCCGCCCTTTCCGGCATTTGCCCCCAGGAATAATCCTCGCCGAGATTTCTCCAGACCTGGTAGTCCTTGTCATTCATTTGCAAGGCCTTCTCGGTCATCGAGGCGGCGTCCGCCCAGCGCCCGGTCAGAGAATACAGATATCCGAGATTCGCGTACGCCGGATAGGATGGCCCCAGAGCCAGCGATTTCTTAAGCGCTGCTTCTGCTGGCGCAAAATTCTTGGAATCACCGGTGTCTGAGTAGACTGCCCCAAGATTCAAAAAGACTTGCGCATTGTCGGGAGTCAATTCCGCCGCGCGCGTGAGCTGTGCGATCGAATCGTCGAATCTGTTTTGCCGGTCATAGAATAGCGCCAGCGAGTTATATCCGTCCCAGTAGTCCGGCCGAAGCGCGATAGCGCGTTTCAGTGCCTTCTCCGCCTCGTCCAGGCGGCCTCCCTTTTCGTGGGCCAGCGCAAGGCCGCCAATCGCATCCGCGTTGCGCGCATCAAGCTGCAGCGCGTGTTGAAATTCCTGAACGGCCAAGTCGTATTTTCCGGATGCGTCGTGAATACGGCCCAGCGTCACGTAGGTGGAAGGAAGATGATCGTCAAGTGCAACCGCCTGCGTACAGTATGACGTTGCTGCCTCGATCCATTTGGGATTGTGATCCAGAATATATTTCAGGCGATAAGCCTCGCCGAGCGACGCAAATCCCAGTGCGAACTTCGAATCGGTCTTCACCGCGTCGTTCAGCGCCAACACCGCCTGATCCAGATTCCCGGCTTTGTCGTAGCGCTGCATCAAGCCCAGGGCCTTCAAGTACTGCTCATACGCCACAGGCGAAGCGCGGCCGCCCGTCGCGCGCAACATTTCTGCGGTGACATTGATATTCATCAGCCGCGCCAGCCGCGCCACCGCTTCATCCTGTAAAATTGATAGATCTCCGGTGGCGTCGTCCAGCACCGCCGAGCCGATTTGCCGCAAGTCCTTTGCGTCAATCAGATTCACCGTGAGCTGCACATGCGTCGCATCGCGCCGGATGCTGCCTTTCACCACCAGATTCGCTCCCAGATCTTTTCCCGCCGATGAAGGATCGGTCACTTTACGGCTACGTACTACGCTGGATGGTACCACCCAAAGAGTCTGCTGTCCTGCATCCAGATTCGAAAGCTTGCTGGTCATCGAATCCATCAGACCTTCCGCCACCGCTTCGTTGGATGGATCGTTCCCGATATTGTCGAACGGCAAGACTGCGACGTGTTTTTCGCCGCCGCTGCCGGAGAGAAGTGCGGCCGCTCGTTGCCGCACCGGAGAAAACATTAGCGAACCGGCAGCCAGCACCACCACTGCCAGCGCCGCAAAAAAATATGGCGCCGCACGCCTGCCGATTGGCTTATTTGCCACAGCCTGTGCCGCCGCGGTGCCGGCTTGCCAACGCGGTGTCGAAGCATGCGAAATCACGTCCCGCAAGGCATCCGAAGGAACCGCTCGGGTCAGCGTCGGCTCATCCAGCGGAATGCCGGATGAAGTGATCTGCGAACGCGCCCCTTCCAGATCCGTCAACGTCTCTTTGGCGTTCGGATAGCGATGCGCCGGGTCTTTCGCCAGACCGTGCAGCGCAATCGGCTGCAGCAGCACCGGCAATACATCAATTGCCGCCGGCGGCTGATTCAATATCGCGAAGGTCATCGCGGTCGAGCTTTCCCGCGCAAATGGGTGGCTGCCGGTAACCATCTGCACCAAAAGTATTGCCAGCGCCCACACGTCGCACCGCTGGTCCACGGCTTCACCCAGAATTTGCTCCGGCGACATGTACGGCAGCGTGCCGGTGATGCCGCCGGTCATGGTCGCGCTGGTCGTGGCCACCACCCGCGCCAATCCGAAGTCCACAATTCGTGCGGTATTGTCTTTGGTGATGATGATGTTGCCGGGTTTGATGTCGCGGTGAACGATGTTTCGAGCATGCGCGGCTGCAAGCCCTGCCGCTATCTGGCAGGCCCAGTCCATCGCCTGCCGCAACGGTAACGCTCCGCCGCTTAATTTTTGCGAAAGCGTCTGCCCTTCGTAATACGCCATGACGATGAACATTCGCCCATCGTCAGTCTTGTCGATTCCGTGGATGACACCGATGTTGGGATGATCGAGCGCCGACGCTGAACGAGCCTCGCGCAAAAAACGCTCACGGTCGGTTTCACTCAACGCTAAATCTTGTGGAAGGAATTTCAGTGCAACGAACCGTTCAAGCTGCAGGTCCTGCGCTTTGTAAACGATGCCCATGCCGCCGGCACCGAGCTTTTCGGTAATCCGGTAGTGCGCAATGGTTTCGCCAATCATGGCAGCTGGGGAGCCGATTCTAGGTGCTCATGCAGGGCAAGTCAACGAATCGCCATTTGGCGTGCGGCTCGACGGCGCTTTAGGTTCCATTATCTTCGGCCTAATAAAACACCGCCCCGCCATCCACATTAATCGCCTGACCCGTGATGGCGCTGGCTTTTTCAGAGCACAGGAACAATGCCGTTTCGGCAATTTCATTGGCCGTCTGCCCGCGGCCTTGCAAAATTCCTTCCAGGAATCCCGCGAGCTGCTGATCTTTATCAATGTTGAGCTTGCGCGCCAGTTCAGCGCCTAAGTCTTTGCTCATTTCGGTTTCGGTCACGGGTCCCGGGCAAATCGCATTCACTCGCACTCCTTTGCGCGCTGCTTCCGCCGCGTTATAGCGAGTGAGCCCCAGCAATCCCGCTTTCGCCGCCGCATACGCCGAACCCCAGGTATACGCGGCTTTCGCCGAGATGCTGGAAATATTCAGAATCACTCCATGCTGCCGTGCGTACATCCCGGGCAACGCCAATTGGCTCAACAAAAACGCCGCCCGAAGGTGCACCGCCACCACTCGATCGAATTCCTCCATCGGATACTCTTCCACCGGTACCACTGGACCGTAGTGACCGCCGTTATTCACCAAAACGTCCACGCGGCCGAACGAAGCGACGGCCCTTTCGAAAGTCGCCCGGCAATCCGCTTCGTTTGCCAGATCGCCCGCAAAATATTCCGCACGTCCGCCCGCCTGAGTAATCTCTGCCGCCGTCGCCGACAGTTCCTTTTCGGTTCGCGCCGTCAAGAACACCTGG
This sequence comes from uncultured Acidobacteriota bacterium, assembly GCA_963814635.1. GTDB lineage: Bacteria > Acidobacteriota > Terriglobia > Acidiferrales > UBA7541 > Acidiferrum. The sequence goes on from CAWFDP010000001.1 coordinate 779,463, forward strand.
GCGCCTTCCTTCGCAAAAAGCTGCGCCATCGCCCGGCCGATCCCGCGCCCCGATCCGGTAATTAACGCAACTTGTTTCTTCAACAGCATGATTTCCCCTGTGACGCACTCTGTCTACTGCTACTCGCTTCACTACTAACAATCCAAAATCGACGGACCTAATCGGACGCAAAGATTTCTTCGAAATCGTGAATTTCCGGGTGGACTGATATTCTCGGCCGGTGAATTCCTGGTCGCAACGACAACGCGGTCTTCATTCCTGCCGCGCGCGCCGCATCGAGCTCCGCCCCAGTGTCAGAAAGAAACAAAAACTTTTTCGCACCGATGCCCAGCGATTCGGCGATGATCCGGTAACTGATTTCATCACGCTTCGGCCCGGTGGTGGTGTCGAAGTAACCGTCCAGAAACTTCGACAGATTGCCTGCGGTCGAATGTTCGAACAACAATTGCTGCGCCAATATGCTGCCCGAAGAAAAAATTGCCAGCAACCGGCTCTGCGACTTCCAGCGAGCGAATGCCGGCGCCACGTCGGGGTAAACTTCACCTTTCAATTCGCCTTGAGCGAATCCCTCTTCCCATATTTTCCCCTGCAGCGTTTTCAGCGGCGTGATTTTGCTGTCCCGCTCAACCAGCCACTGCACGTATACCGTCGCCGATGTCAGCCGCTGTTCATCCGTTCCATCCAGCCACGCCGGCGCGCCAGCCGAGCGGTCTTCAATGTTTGCCACGCCGAGTTGTCCGACCAGATCCTCGACCTCGGGTTCGCTAACATGCTGGCGCAGAAAATCTTCGGTGCGCTCGCTGGCAAACGGAAACAGTTTCTTACGAACGAAGTCGATCGGAGAGGTGGTGCCCTCGATGTCGAGGAGGATAGCTCGAATTTCAGCGGAATCGAATGGAAGCGCCAAGGTCAATCCTCGGCTCAGCTGATGGTTCTGCGCGGTGCAATATACGATGGCCCGAAACACACCGGATCGTATCCACGATCCGCGCCGCTCTGTGTGTAGTGCGGTGTCCAGCCCGATGTATCCTGAAACAATCGAATCGCGCGAATCCGCCGCTCCGGGCACAGATCAAACCAATGCCACGTTCCACGCGGCACCCGCAGCAGATCTCCCGCTTCTACCGTGATCGAAACAACGCTTCCTTCGCGCGGATGAATGTGGAAAAGCCCACGCCCCTCAATTATGAATCGCACTTCATCTTCGTCGTGCCAGTGCTCGGAATTGAAGCGATTTAGCATGGCATCGAGCCCCGGAGTTGTCGGCATCACGTCGATCACATCCGCTGTTACGTACCCGCCATCGGCTTTCAGCCGCTCAATTTCCGGGCCATACGCGGCCAGAACTTCCTCAGCCGAAGCGCCTTCCGCGATCTGCTGCGCTGGCTCCCATCGCTCGTAAGTAATTGCGATTCCTGCAAGATACTCCCGGACCGCCAACTCTTCCGTGAGCGTCCGGCTCTCACTCGATATGTGAACGGTAGCCATTGGAATCATTCAACCAATTTCAGGCAGCAGGTGCTCCGCCAATCTCGCGCCGCCCTACCACTTCCAGCAAAAACTCGAAAATCTCCACGTGCCGGCGCGCTTGCGCTACGTCTGCACCCCAAGTATATAACCCGTGGCCACTCAGAAGGAATCCATGCGCCGCACCCTCGCGCTGCAACTGCGATTTTACTTTCTCCGCTAGCCCAACAATGTTCTGTGCATTCTCAAAAATCGGGACCCACTCCCGGTGCTCGTGGTTCTTCACACCTTCCAGGCCTTTCAGCATTTCGTACCCGCCGATGGCCAGGCCATCCTTTTCCGCATATCGTTCCGAGAGCAAAGTGCTCCATACCGAATGGGTATGTAAAACGCATCCCGTATGCTTCAAGCCAGCCACCGTCAAGTGCAAAAAGGTTTCCGCGGAAGGCTTTCCGTTTCCCGCCAACACTTTGCCGTTCTCATCTATTTCGAGGAAGTCGCGTTCGGTCAACGCCGATTTGTCCAGCCCGGAGGAGGTGATCAGCAGTCGCAGCGGTTCATGTTGTAAGACGGCGCTGTAGTTTCCGCTGGTGCCCAGCGCCCAGCCTCTCGCATGAAATTCGCGCCCGATTTTCGCCAAGCTCAATGCCAATGAGCCTGCATTCGCCTTCGAATGCGTTCCTGCTTTCGATATATTCTTTCTTCGGCTGGCCATTTTCCTGTTCGCTTACGAGTATGCCACGGCCCGCACCGCGCGGACAGCCGCGCTCTGAACGAACCCACGAAATCCGCTGCATGCTTTTCTGAGCCTGGGTTATGATAGAGTTTTACAAATAACCACCTTAGGAAGCATGGGAGCAAGATGCCGACGGAACCAAAAGGTAAGGTACTGCTGCGGGTTAGGCCGCGCGGTTTTTGCGCGGGCGTGGTCCGCGCGGTAGATATTGTTGAACTCGCGCTGGAAGCTTACGGCAATCCGGTCTACGTGCACCACGAGATCGTTCATAACACCTACGTTGTCGAGCAACTTCGCCGCCGCGGCGCCATTTTCGTGGAATCCATTGATGAGGTTCCGTACGGCGCGGTGCTGGTTTTCAGCGCCCACGGTGTTCCTCCGGGCGTTCGCGACGAAGCCAAGGCCCGCTCGCTCAAAGTGATCGACGCCACCTGCCCGCTGGTCACCAAAGTTCACTTCGAAGCTCTGAAATTTGCCCGCGAGGACCGCACCATCATCCTCATCGGCCATAAAGACCATCAGGAAATTATCGGCACTTCCGGTGAAGCGCCGGATCGCACTATTGTCGTGGATTCCGTGACCGCTGTGGACAAGCTCGAAGTCAGCAATCCGGACAAACTCGCTTTTCTGACCCAGACCACTCTCAGCCTCTACGACACCCAGGAAATCGTCGCCCGCCTTCGCCAGAAATTCCCGAAGATTGTCGGACCGAAGAGCGACGACATCTGCTACGCCACACAGAATCGCCAGGAAGCGGTCGAACAAGTCGCGCAGGACGTTGACCTGATTCTGGTAGTCGGCTCGCAGAACAGTTCCAATTCCAACCGGCTGGTCGAAGTCGCCCAGCGTCGCGGCGTCAAGGCCGAATTGATTGACTCCGCTTCCGACATCAATCCTGCCTGGCTGGAAGGCGTCAACAGCGTTGGCTTGACCGCGGGTGCGTCTGCGCCGGAAGTTTTGGTCGAGCAGGTTAGCCAGCGGCTCGCGGAACACGGCTACACCGACCAACGCGATCTGGACCTGATTCGCGAAGATGTACGCTTCACGCTTCCGCCGGAACTTGCGACGATTGCGCCGGCGCCAAGGCGTTAAGCAACTTAAGCATGTTGTTGGGTATTTCGTTTTCTTGCCAGTGGTAGGGGCGGCACGCGGTACTTACGCGGGCCGGGTTTTCAGAAACTTCAGGAGACGACCTTGGCGGTCAAAATTGTCCGTCAGCCGAAGAAGATTGCCTTGATTGGCGCGTGTTCGAGCGCTGCGGCATTTTTGGCTGGTACTGAAAAGGCTCCGGCGGCTCTGCGCGCCGCGGGGCTTGTCGAAAAACTTAAGAACGCCGGCTTCGAAGTTACCGACTATGGCGATTGCCCGACCCGCCTATTTGCCGACGACGAAGAACACCGCCGTGCTCGCAACCTCCCGGCAATCGTTGCCGGCCTCAACGACCTCAAGATCCACGCCGAAGTCGCCATCAAGAGCGGCGCACTCGTGCTGGTGCTCGGCGGTGATTGCGCCCAGGTAATCGGATTGCTCACCGGCGCTCGCCGCTACTACAAGCACATCAATCTACTCTGGATGGACCGCGACGCCGATCTGAATACCCCCGCGTCCACACCTTCGGGGCGAATCGACGGAATGGTGGTCGCCAGCATTATCGGCCGTGGCGCGCCCGAGCTCGTCCGCTTCTGGGGTGAAACTCCGCTGGTCCGCGAACCCGACGTTCTTCTCTATGGTTTGGCGCGAGTCGATCCGCCCGAGCAGGAATTCCTCTCCAGGTCTCCGCTCCGCTACGTTTACGCAGCGGACATTCAGAAAAAAGGCGCGGCCGCGAGCTCCCGCGACGCTCTCGCTCATCTGCACGCTGATTCACGCGAATTTGTTCTGCATCTTGATACCGACATCATCACTCAGGAAGAATTTCCGTCGGTCAACGTTCCCGGGAGTGGCGGCATGAATTTCGAGGATGTGCGCCAATCTCTCCGCGAAGCCCTCGGCCAGAAAACGTTGCTCGGACTCGATGTGGCTCAGTACAATCCCGACCGCGATCCCGACGGCTCTGGCGCACAAAAACTCGTGGACCTTCTGGTCGATGCACTGGCCGCCCGTTTAGAAGCACTGGTGCCTCCTAGGGAAACACCCGCCGCGAGCGACACTCAACCAGCCCCCGACGACTCCAGTTCCTGATTTTCTTTGCCTGAGGTCTTGAGGTAGCAGCGGCTTTATGCCGCTGCTGTATTTCCGATGCGGTCGGCAGCGCCGATCTCCCGTTTACACCCTGCGCTTCTTACTTCCCCTGCGGCTCTTTCTTCTTCACATACCTCATCAACCCAAGCCAGGAAAGCCGCAACCCGCCATTAAAAATATAGTGATCCGCGGCATCCGCCGGCAGCGTCGATTTGATTTCTGAAGCGATCGAATCCACAAACGCCTTCTCTGCCTCTGCCATTTCCATGCCGCTCGCCATTAATTTTCGGGTCAGCGCCGACCACTCTGCAAGTCGCTCTTTATACCGCCGCACATGCTCGCTTGGGTTTTCGATAAATCCAAAGTGCGTCAGGAATAGCCGCTCCGGCCCCCACAACGCGATCTTGTCCAGCGATTGATTCCAAATTTCCACGTCAATGTCCGGCGGCGGCGTTGCCGGCAGCAGAAACGCGTCTCCTTCCACCCGAATTCCTGCGGTGTCTCCTACCAGCGCCGTTCGCGAAGCGCGGTCCCAATAGGTCACGTGATGCGAAGCATGTCCCGGTGTGTAAAACACGTCCAATTCCACTTCGCCGATTCGAATCTGCTCGCCGCCGTCCAGCGGCACCATACTTTCTTTCGCTACCGGCAAACATTCGCCATACAGCGTTTTCAGATCTCCGCCATACAGCCGCCCAGCACTCGCCAATAGCTTCGACGGATCTATCATGTGAACCGCGCCGAATTCGTGAACGTAGACTTTCAGCTTCGGATTTTCTCGCAGCAACGCTCCTGTGGCTCCCGCATGATCCAGATGAATGTGCGTCAGCAAGAGGGAGTCGAGCGATTGAATGCTATGCCCGCGCTCAAGCAATCCGGCGCGGAGCGTCTCCAGCGTCGATTCCGGTCCCGGATCCACGACCGCGCTCTTTCCGCCGGATTCGATCAGTAACGCGGCGATCGAACGTGGCCTTCCAGTCCAATGCAAGTCAATGGTCGTAAACGTAGTCATGATGCCAGCAGTTTAGCAAGTTCTGCCCTCGGCTTGCTGGCCGTCGCGCTTCGCTGGATTCTAGGATTTGCTTGCGGAACCTTGGCCCCTTGACATAGGCTATTCGCACCGCATTGCGCCTTTTTCGCGATGTTTTGAGCTACGTTTTACCCGGGCTGGGGTGGGGGAAAGTGCCAGCTTCGCCTGTGTTCGCGGAAAAGCAGATGACTCATCGGAGCGGCTCTGTTGCGCGCCGTTTTTCGGCAGGGGACGCAGCGGAATTCAGCGAGAATTCTCATAACGAAATTGGGGGAGGATTGATATGCGTACGTGGTATGCAGCAGCAGCTGTCGGGGCGCTCTTGGCGCTTCCGCTCTTCGCGCAGCAGAAGGATGAAAACGCTTCCAAACCGGAGACCGCAGCCGCCGCTACTCCGGCAACAGCAGCCCTCGACGCTCCCGCAGCGCCGGCCAGCCTGGCTCCCTCAACCCGTGGCGTCTTCGCGGTACCCGCCGTTCCGAAAGCCACGCCATTTCCCGGACCGCAAACAGCCAAGTCGTCTAAGAAAGACAACGACGCCCCAGGTCGCCTGGTCCCTAAATATGAAGTAAACGTTGGCTACAGCTATATCGATCTTCGTCCCGGCGATGCTTTCAGCAATTTCAATAATCAAGGAGTGGCTGGCGGTTTCACTTACAACGCCAACAGCGTTCTCGGCCTCGCAGCGGATTTCGGCACCTATCATTTCAAGCGCGACGTTAACGGCGTTTCGGTCAAAGGCGGACCTTCCACATACCTGTTTGGTCCTCGCCTGAACCTCCGTAGGTTCGACCACTTCGTACCCTTTGCGGAATTCCTGTTCGGTGGCGCTTACGGCGGCAGCACCCTCACTGGCGACGCTTCACAAAACACGTTTGCTTTGGCCGCGGGCGGCGGCGTTGACGTGGTGCTGAACAAGAACATCGCCTGGCGCTTCGCGCAAATCGACTATCTGATGACCAATTGGAGCGGCCCGAGTCTGGGGGCCAGCGCTCGCCAGAACAACCTTCGTCTTGGTTCTGGCTTGGTCGTTCGTTGGGGCTTTCCCAACCCTCCTCCTCCGCCCAACCATCCTCCGGTTGCGGCCTGCTCGGCTAACCCGGTCTCCGTCTTTGCCGGTTCAAACGATCCGGTCGCGGTTCACGTCAACGCCAGCGACCCTGACAACGATCCTCTGACTTACGCTTACACCGCCACCGGCGGCACCGTTGAAGGCAATGGTCCGGATGCGCGCTTTAACACCACCGGCCTGGCGGAAGGCAACTACACGGTGAACGTGAAAGTGGACGACGGCAAAGGCGGCAGCGCTTCCTGCGCCACCGATATTACTGTCGCCAAGCGCCCGAATCGGCCTCCGACAATTTCCTGCGCGACCGATCGCAGCCCGATTATGCCGGGCGAACGCACCGGCATCACCGCCACCGCCAGCGATCCCGACGGCGATCCTTTGACCTACAGCTACACCGCCACCGGCGGCCAGGTTACCGGCGACGGCCCCAAAGCCCAGTTTGATTCGACAGGCCTTGCGGCGGGGAGCTACACCGTGAAGTGCTCGGTCAGTGATGGCCGCGGCGGCACCGCCGATGCCTCAACCAACGTTGACGTTCAACAGCCGCCGCCTCCGCCACAAGCCGCCAAGGCTGGCGATTGCGGCTACAACAAGGAAGGCGCTTCGCGCTTCGACAATGCCTGCAAGCGCGTGGGTGACGACGTCGCTCTCCGCCTGAAGAACGATCCCAATGCCAAGCTGGTCATCGTCGGCTACGCGGACGGCAAAGAACCCAAGGCTGCCAAGCTGGCGCTATCTCGCGCCGACCTCGCCAAGAAATACATTGTCGAGAAGGGCGTGGATGCTTCGCGCATCTCCACTCGCACTGGCGAAGCCTCCAAGGAAAAAGGCCAGGAGAAAGCCAACCGCCGCGTCGACTTTGTCGTCGTGCCGGAGGGCGCAACCTACTAACCCACGAAGCCGGGTCATGCGCAGTGTTGTAAGTGCTGAGCGTGGCCGGTTTGATTGACAGACTGTCCCGCGGGCCCGTCAGGAATATTTCCGTCGGGCCCGTTTTTCTTTTTGCGCTGTGGTTTTTTTGCAATTCATCCGGGAATCGCAAATTGCCACTGGATTCCCGATTTGGTGCGCTCTGTCCAGCCAACTTAATTTACCGCTCAATAAAATCCCCAATTGTAATATTTAAGTAGTAATGTTATAGATAATGGTAGTAAATATAACCGTGAAGCGCAAGAAGCAAGCGAGCGATTCGCCGCGGAAGAGGGCTGTTTCGCTAAATTTTCGCTTTTGGGACATTACGTGCTCCCTTTCGAATCAGGTGTCAAAAGCCCGGAAACCATCGCCGAATGCGCGAACCGTCCGCGGTCTCAGCCAGGCGTTCGAATCGCGCGAGTAGCGCTGCCCGTCTCTTTCGTCCGCTGCTCCTCAAAAAACTGAATCACCCGCCGCCGAAATTCTTCCGTCGCCGTTCCCAGCGCGCCGGTGTGCAGCGCTCCCGGCACTCTCCACAGTTCTTTCGGTCCCGCCGCCGCGCGCAGGATTTTCTCCGAGTGCCGGCAGGGCAGCACCACGTCCGCTCCATCGCAGATCAGCAGCACCGGAAACGCCCGTCCCGCCACCGCTTTTTCTGGCGACACTTCGCCCGCGGGAAATCCCGCCAGTTTTTCTCCGCGATAAATCAGCACCCACGCTCCCGGCGCAAATAGTGTTTTCCCCAGCAGCGGCCAGCGCTGCAATCCCGCATAGTCGTATGCCGCCTCCTGCAAATTCGCAAAGGGCGCTTCCGCCGCCACCGCCTCGATTCGCGGGTCCGCTCCAGCCGCTTGCAGCGCGATCCCGGCTCCCATCGAAATTCCCAGCGCATACAAGTGTTTTGGATGCTCCGTGCGTTCCAGATCATCGATCACTGCGCTGGCATCCTTGCGCTCCAGCCACCCGTAAGTCGCCATCTCTCCGCCGCTCGCGCCGTGTGCCCGCGAATCCATCATCGCCACGCCGTAACCGTGCTGCAGCAAAATCCGTGCGTGTTCGGTCACCCCGTAGCGATTGTCGGCGACTCCGTGCAACACCAGCACCCACGAACCGTTTGCCGTCGCCGCCCGCACCTTCCATCCGCGCAGCATCGCGCCGTCCACCGCCCGTACATCGAGCTCCTCGCGGTGCGCTCCGATCTGTCCGAACGTTACATCCGCATCGCGCACCATGTCCGGCGCGAACTCGCGCTTTTGCGGATGCAGGAATCCCGGCGCGCCCATCCATCCGGCGGCCACTGAAAGCAGTGCCGGGAACAGCAACAGCATCAGCAGAATTCGAATCGGTCTGTTCATACAAAAGATACGACTTCCAGAAGTACAAAGTTTCTAAATAAATTGTCGGGTTTGTGAAAGCAGACGCAACCAGTTTCGTAACCGAGGCTCAGTCCGATGCCGTCATTCCGCGCACACGAAACCTTCATTCCGAACGAAGTGAGGAATTTCTCTTCGTTTGCAACGTCATGCACGTTCTCGCGCCTTCTACGATCGAAACAGCACCGACTCCCGCTGAAACATTTTCACCGCAAGATATAGCGCTGCCCCCGCGTACACGCAGGTCGAAACAAAAATGATCGCAATAAAATTCCAGTGATAGTCCCCGGCCACCAGTTCCTTGCACAACAAGCTGACGTTCAGCAGCGGCACGATCGCCAGCTTGGGCGTCAGGTCCACTCCTGGAATCATCGCCGCGATCGCCGGAATGATCACCACGAACATCAGCGGCGCGATGTAGCTTTGCGCTTCCTTGTGGCTCTTGGCAAACAGCGCGATGGTCATCAGGCCGGAAGCGAAAAGTACCGACAGCGGAATGGCCATTATCACCACCGACCCGATGGCCTTCGGCCCCAGGCTGAAGTGCGGTGGCGGCTGGCCCTCATCCGACAGTTGGTCCAACACACGCGAGTTTTGCAGCGCGCTCGAAGACACGCTCACCGAAACCAGCAGCAGCAACGTGGTGATCAGCGCGGTGGTTAGCACCAGCAGGAATTTCCCGAGCACCAGATGCGTACGCGAAATCGGGCTGCTGAGGATCGTCTCCATCGTACCTCGTTCCTTCTCGCCCGCCGTCAAATCGATAGCCGGGGACATCGCGCCCTGCAGGCACATCAGGATCAGCATGTACGAGATGATGCCGCCCACAAAAGCCGCCGCCTCTTTTTCCGGCGACGCGATGCTTTGCCGCTTCACGTCGAACGGTTTCAAAAGCTCTCCCGGCAGATGATTCGCCTCCAGGCGCTTTACGCTGATCCCGTCGCGATACTCTTTCAAATAGCTTTCCAGATATTCCGCCGCCAGTTCGGCCTTGATCTCCCCGCCATAAATATTGATGGTGATGGTACCGGCTTTTCCTTTTTTAAGATTTTCGTCGAAGCCTGGCGGCAATTCGATTGCCGCGCGGATATCCTTTTCGATGATCTGCTTCCGCCAATCCGGCTGGGTCGCCACAATCGTCATTTTTGGATACTTGCGCAAAGCCTCCAGCAGCGCCGGCGAATCCGTGCCGCCCACGATCATCACCTTGGGCATTTCCTTCTTGGCATTGCCCATCACCGCGGACATCACCGCGACAAAGCCCGAGCCCAACAGCGGAATCATCAGCAGTGGCACCAAAAACGTGGTGATCAGCGTTCTCCGGTCGCGCAGCGCCTCGGTCAATTCTTTGCGGTACACAATTCCAATGTTTCGCACACTCATCTCAGCCGATCTCCTGCGCTTTGTGGTGCGGCGTCACAATCTTTACAAAAATTTCTTCCAGATCGTTCTCTCCGTGCCGCTGCCGCAATTGTTCCAGCGTTCCCTCCGCCAGCATCTTCCCGCCGTCGATAATTCCCACGATGTCGCAGAGTTTTTCCACTTCGCGCATCACGTGCGTCGAAAAAATCACCGTCTTGCCGCGCTCCCGGCATTCCCGGATGAATTCAATAATGGTCCGTGCGGTCATGATGTCCAGTCCCAGCGTCGGCTCGTCAAAAATCATCACTGGCGGATCGTGCACCAGCGTCCGCGCAATCGAAGTCTTCTGCTTCATTCCGGTGGAAAGTTTGTCGCAGCGCCGGTCACGAAACTCGTTCATGTCTAGCCGCTCGAAAATATCGTCGATGCGTTTTTTCAATGTTGCGGAATCGAGCCCGTTCAGCTTTCCGAAATATTCCACCATCTCCTGCGCCGTCAACCGCGGATACAAAGCGGTTGCGGTGGAAAGAAATCCGCACTTCGCGCGCACCCTTTCCGGATGCTCCACGATGTCGTGCCCGCAGAGCCGTGCGGTCCCGTCGGTCGGCTCCAGAATCGTCGCCAGCATGCGCAGCGTGGTGGTCTTTCCCGCGCCGTTCGCTCCCAGCAATCCGTAAATTTCTCCCGGCCTGCAGGTGAAACTCACGTCATCCACCGCGCGCACTTCACCGCGCTTCTTATCCTGAAACCGCTTGCTCAAATTTAATGCTTCGATCACCGTTCCATCCTCGTTTGCAAATTCAAGCTGCCAGAAGCCGGCCGTCATTCCGCCTGCCCAGCTCCTCGCGGGGAGCGAAACGTGGAACCTCTCTACGCTCTTTTGCCGCCAAGAAGATTACCCTAATTCGCGCCTCGCAACGTCAACGAAGCAATGCCCGCGCCGCAGTAGCATCTTCGCCGTCCTCTCCCGCATCTCTTTATTAGCGCCACACAGTGGCTTCCGATGGTGCAAGCTTCGCCGCTCTTGTTAAGATGATAGCCTTTGGCTCGCCGATCTGTTGTTGGCGAGCTCGTGACGGCAGGAAAGTCCCGGATACAAAGGCGCATCAGATTTGGCTCGGCCGGACTAGACTGTTCTGACCGTGTGCCGCGGGCGGGAGACAATCTTCTAGAATCATGGATCGTAGACTCCGCAATCGAATCCTTTTCTTTCTTCTCGGCGCCGGCATTTTGGCTTATGTTCTGGTGCTTTTGAGCGGACGTCAGCCGGTTGCCAAGCTCTCGGTGGTCATCCCCACCCGCGAAAATATCATCTCCTCGGTCAGCAGCAACGGCAAAGTCGAACCCATCTCTCCGTATATCATTCGCGCGCAGCTCGATACTTTCGTGGAAAAAGTTGCGGTGCAGGAGGGCCAGCAAGTCAAAAAGGGCCAGCTGCTGCTGGAATTGAATGTGAAGGATGCCGCGGCGCTGCTTGCACAAGCGCGCGTGCGACTTTTGAAGGCTCAGGACGATTTTCACGCGGCCAGCACTGGCGGGCGTGCCGATGAAGCCGCGCGTGTCATCGGCGATCTGGCCAAAGCCACCGCCGAGCGCGACCGCCTGCAACGCAGTCACGACGCGCTGCAACGCCTGGTCACGCAACAAGCCGCGACCACCGACGAGCTTGCCACAAATCAATTGGAACTCACCAAGGCCCAAGCTGAAGTCGCCCGGCTCACCGCCGCCAAACAGGAATTTGATCGCGGCGTTCATCTGGCCAGCGCCAGCAGCAGCCTGCAGGTACAGCAGGCACAGAACGAAGTCGCGGCACTCGAAGTGAAAGTTCGCGATGGACGGATCACCGCTCCGGCCGACGGCACGCTCTACTCTTTTCCCGTGCGGCAAGGAGATTTTGTAAAAGCCGGCGATCTGCTTGCCGCTATGGCTGATCTGCATAAAGTTCGGGTGCGCGCTTTTGTCGACGAACCGGAAATCGGTTCGCTGCAGCCAAATCAGCCGGTGCGCATTCTCTGGGACGCGCTGCCCAATCGCAGCTGGCAGGGCTTCACCGAAATTATTCCCAAACAAGTGGTGCAGCGGAATACCCGCAGTGTCGGTGAACTGCTGTGTTCGGTGAACAACGATCAACTGGAGCTTCTGCCTAACGTAAACGTCAATGTGCGCATCAATTCTCAAGAGCGCGACAACGTGCTGGTGGTGCCGCGCGGCACCATCGCTTCGGAAGGCGGCAAGCGCTTCGTGTTTGTGGTGAAAAGCACTGGGCTTGTCGGTGGCAAAAAAGTGCTGGAGAAACGCGAAATACAATTAGGCATCGCGGATTCCGCGCATTACGAAGTGGTGAGAGGTATCGGCTTGAATGATCTGATTGCCTTGCCCGGCGACATCGATTTGCGCGATGGCATGCGGGTGAAAATTGTGAATACCGAATCGGCTTCCACGCAGGGACATCCGAATGGCGAGTAGGAAATTCCAGATTGCCGTGCTGCTCTGCATCGTGGTGGTGAGCGCCGCAACGCTCCGCGCCGAATCGAAAGTTCCCGACGATGCGACGGCGGCGTTTACCGCCGGCGATTATGGCAGGGCGATTGATATTCTGAATCGCGCTGCGATTTCCGCCCCTCGCGATGCGGCCATCGAGCATCTTCTGGCGCGTTGCTACTACGAAGACGAGCAATTTGACCGCGCGATTCCTTACGCGGAAAAAGCAGTTTCTCTCGATCCCAAAAATACCAAGTACCACGAATTGCTGGGCCGGTTGTTCGGAGAAAAAGCGGATCGCTCCGGATGGTTCAGTGCGCTGTCGCTGGCCAAGAAAGCGCGCAAGGAATTTGAAACTGCGGTGCAGCTGGACGAGCGCAATTTTTCCGCGATGCAGTCGCTGATTGAATTTGATTGCAGCGCTCCGGGCATGGCCGGCGGCGGCGAAGATAAAGCACGGCCGGAAATTGAGCGGCTCAGCGCGCTCGATCCGGGGCAAGGGCACTACGCCGCGGGAAATTGCCGGCGCCAAAAAAAAGACAATGAAACCGCGGACCGCGAATTCCGCAAAGCCCTTGCTCTCCATCCGAAATCGATCGACCTCATTTACGATATCGGCGATCACTACATGAAACACAACCAGCCGGAAGGCCTGCAACTGGTGGTGGAGGAAGGCGAGCGGGTTGCGCCCGAGGATCTACGCGGGAAATTCTACCGGGCGGCGTTTTTCGCGATGGAAAAGAAAGACCAGATTGATGCGACGAAATTGTTGCGCGAGTATCTGGCCAAGGCGCCCAAGCGCAACAACTATCCGAATCGCGCTATCGTGCATTACTGGCTGGGGCGCATCCAGGAAAATCAGAACGATGCTGCAGCGGCTCGGCAGGAATACAAAGAAGCCTTGAATCTCGAACCCAAGAACCGGTTCGCCAATGAAGCTCTGAAGCGTCTTCAGCACGACTGACCGCCATGATGGATCTTCACGAAACTTTCAGCGTCGCGCTCGACGCGCTCCGAGCCAACAAACTTCGCGCCATGCTTACTTCGCTGGGCGTAATCATCGGCAGCGCTTCGATCGTGCTGGTGGTTACGGTCGCATTGACCAGCAAGAAATTCGTGCTGCAGCAGATTGAAAGTATCGGGTCCAATCTTGTGTGGGCAGAGATGATCCGCTCTCCGGACAAGGGATACCCTTTGAGCCACGAACTGACGCTCGACGATATGGACGCGATTCGGTCGTCGGTTCCACAGGTGGTGCAGGTGGCCGGAATTAGCGAGTTGCCGATGTCGGTAATCGCGCAGGGAGTGCAGCGGCCGGTGAATCTGATCGGCGTCACCCAGGGCTTCCAGGAGATCCGGAGACTTCTGGTGTTGCGGGGAAGATATTTCGACGCCACAGACATGGAGACTCGCGACAAGGTCTGCCTGATCACCAAGCAACTCGCGACTCGTCTGTTCGGGCAGGAAGATCCGATCGGGCGCACCGTTCGCATGGGCGAACTCACTTTTACGGTAGTAGGGATGTTTGTGGAGCGAGTGGAGACGTTCGGACTTTCCGACATTCAAGCTGAGTCCGTGCTCGTTCCGTTCGGACTGATGAAGTACTACACCGGAGTTGACGTGATACGTTCGCTTGATGCGCAGGCCGCCAACGCAGAGGACGTACCCTCGGTGCAGCGGCAAGTGACGCAAATTCTGCGGAGCCGCCATCCCGCTGATGCCGAATATGATGTTCACACGCTGGCCGCAATTCTCGACTCCGCCCGGAAGATCTCTTTGGCACTGACCATCGTGCTGATCGTGATTGCGTTTATCGCGTTGCTGATCAGCGGCGTCGGGATCATGAACATCATGCTGGTGACGGTAAAAGAGCGCACCCGGGAAATCGGAATCCGCAAAGCGATTGGAGCTGCGCGGAAAGAAATCATGTATCAATTTTTGATTGAAGCATTCCTGATCAGCGGCGGCGGAGCGGTGCTGGGGATCTTGATCGGCCTGGCAATTCCGGTCACCGTGCAATTCTTTTTGCCGGGAAATCTTCGCGTACCGGTTTCGAGCGCCAGCGTGGTCCTGGCATTCGTGGTGTCGTGCTCGACTGGACTGTTTTTCGGATATTTGCCGGCGAGTCAAGCGGCGAAGCTGCAGCCGATCGAATCGCTGCGCTACGAATAACTTTTGTAGCAGCGGCTTTACGCCGCTGCGGCGGGATAACCGCCACACAAGGAGCGACGCTATGCGCACAGCCCTGCGAATTTCTGCGGCGTTTATCGCCACGATCTTTCTGGCGAGCCAGGCGGTTTCCCAGGAAGCGGCCGCGCCGCAGCCGATCGCGTTGACGTTGCAGCGCGCGATCGAACTGGCGCTGCAAAACAGCAAAGACATTCAGGTGGCGAAAATACAATCCAGCATCGCCGACCACGCCGCGCTGATCAACAAAGCGCAGTTTCTCCCCAATGTTTATGCGGGTTCCGGAGCAGGCTACACCTACGGGATCCCGGAGACGCCCGGAGGACGCGCGCCCGCGCTCTTCAACTTCACCTATACCGAGCAGGTGTTTAATGAGCAGCTTCGCGGCCTGGGCAAAGAGCAGGAAGAACAAGCGCGCGCACAGAAGATTTTGCTGGAGGACGCGCGTAATTCGGTGATCGCGCGGACCGCTTCGGCGTATCTGGAACTGGTGAAGGTGCGCCACTCGGCGGAATTGCTGCAGAAGGAAGCAGCCAGCGCGGAGAAAATACTTGGCGTGGTGCAGCAACGTGCCGGCGAAGGACTTGAGTTGCCGGTGGAAGTAACCCGAGCGCAGTTGACCAAAGCGCAGGTCGCCCAGAGATTGCTGCAATTGCAAGGCCGCGAAGACGAACTGCTGATGTTCTTGCGTAGTCAGTGTGGACTTGCCTCGGAACAGGAAATCGAAGTGACCGTGGAAGATTTGCCGGGAGCGGCAGAGCAGGAAGGCGCGAATTTGATCGCGCTGGCGATGCAGAACAATACTGATGTGCGGCTGGCGCAATCCGATGTGCAGGCAAAAGAGTTCCGGCTGACTGGTGAGAAGCGCGGCTACTGGCCGACGCTGGAAGTGGTGAGCGTGTACAGCCTGCTGGCGAAATTCAATAACTACGATCAGTATTTCAACCATTTTCAGCGCAACAACTACAACATCGGAATTCAGGCGCAGGTCCCGATTTTCAGTCCGAAGATCAAGGCCAACGTAGAGCTGGCTAAAACCAATTTGCTGGCCACGAAAACTGCATTCTCGAACAAGCAAACTCAAGTGAGCGCGGATGTGCGTCACCAGACGCGCCGGGTGCGCGAAGCCGAGGCGGGGAAGGAAGTCGCGCGGCTGGAGTTGCAACTGGTGCAACAGAACCTGGCGGAGTTGCAGGCGCGATTTGAAGAAGGAAAAGCCAGCCTGCAGGAAGTGGAAAAAGCGCGGCTGGATGAAAACGAAAAGTGGATGGCGCTGCTGGACGCGACGTTCCAGCGGCAGCAGGCGCAATTGAATTTGCTGAAGACCGCGGGGCAACTGGACAAAGTTGTGCAGTAAACGATCGAGGATCGGTGAACCTCGCCGATCAGAGTTCGACGTTCCCAGGAAAGTCTATGGCGCTCGATCACAAATCGCTGGAAATATTGGCCCGCGCTCTGGAAAAACTGGACGCGGGCTTTTCGCATTTGCCGGAGTTTGCTCTTCCCGCGCCGGAAGGCGCGCGAATGGAAGAAGTTCTGTTTTCGCTCGCGGGAAAACTGCAGGACAACTATCCGTATTTCCATCCGCTGTACGCGGGACAAATGTTGAAGCCGCCGCATCCGGTGGCGCGGCTGGCGTATTCGCTGGCGATGTACATCAATCCGAACAATCACGCGCTGGACGGCGGGCGGGCGACATCGGCTCTGGAGAAAGAAGCGGTCGCGGAAATCGCCGCGATGTTCGGATGGAAGGTATTTCTTGGACATTTGTGCGGCGGCGGCACCATCGCCAATCTGGAAGCACTGTGGGTGGCGGGACAAATTCATCCGACGAAAAAGATTTTGGCGAGCGATCAGGCACACTACACGCATGGCAGAATTTCCGGAGTCCTGCAACTGCCGTTTGAAAAAGTGGAATGCGATGAGCGCGGGCGGATGGATTTGAACATTCTTGCAAAGCGTGCGGCACAAGGAGATGTGGGAACGGTGGTGGCAACGCTGGGAACGACGGCGACTGGATCGGTGGATTCGCTGCCGGAAATATTGGAATTGAGACAAAAATTTGGCTTTCGCGTGCACGTGGACGCGGCGTATGGAGGATATTTTGCGCTGGCGTCGAATCTTGGGGAGAATGCCAGAAAAAGTTTTGCGCGAATTGGCGAAGCGGATTCGATCGTGATTGATCCGCACAAGCACGGGTTGCAGCCGTATGGATGCGGGTGCGTGATTTTTCGTGATCCAGCAGTGGGGCGGCGATACCAGCACGATTCGCCGTACACGTATTTCAGTTCGGCGGAATTGCATTTAGGGGAAATCAGCCTGGAATGTTCGCGGGCGGGAGCAGCGGCCGCAGCGCTGTGGGCGACGCAGAAATTGATGCCGCTGGCGCGTGACGGAGAATTTGCGAAAGGTTTGGAGCTGGGCAGGGAAGCGTCGCTGCGATTTTTCCAGGCGATCGAGAGCGGCGGAAAATTCGATGTGGCGTTTGAGCCGGAGCTGGATATTTTGGTGTTTGTGGCGAAGGGCGAGTCGCTTGCGGAGATCAGCGCGAAGTCGCGGCGAATTTTTGAAAGGGCGGCGAAGCTCGGGTTGCACTTGGCGGTGGCGGAGTTGCGGGTGAAGTTCTGGCCGAAGCTGCGGGCAGAAGGCGAGCGGACCACCGTGACGTGTTTGCGGTCGGTGCTGATGAAGCCGGAGCACCTGCAGTGGGTCGACCGGATCGTGGGATTGCTGGAGCAGGCGAGTGAGGAATAAGAATCTCATTTCGGAACGATTCCCATTTTGGGAATTGCGAGGGGGGTGTACCCCGGGTACTTTTGCTAACAGTAGCAAATGCCGGACTTATTTGTTTAAGAATGAAGAAAAGCGCGAAAGCGTGAGAAGGGCTTGATGAAAACAAAAGAGTTAGACGATCGCTTTGTTCACTCTTTTGCGAAAAGGCCGTAAGTGTGGCAAACCAAGGGGCCGATTTTGGCCTCGAGTTATGGGAGACGAGAGGTTTTTGAGGAGGCGGTCCGGCGAAATCGCCGGAGCGGGCGGGATCGGTTCGAACTATGATCAGCTTACACTCAAAAGGATGGCATAGTAGTAAATAGATGTCAAGAAAATCTGGCGGCGCCGAGGGCCGCCGGAGATGTGCCGCGCCTAACGGCGCTGGGAAAATGGGTGGGGTTGGCGTCCCCAGCGCTGCCGCGCTGGGCTAAGTTCTGCCGCGCCTCCGGCGCTGGGGCTAAGCGGATGGAGACAAGGGGCTTAGTATGAAAACGCCAGAGAGGTCGCGAGCGTGAAAACAACAGAGAAGTCGCGGCGAGAATTTCTTTCGAAGGCAGTGATGGCTTCGAGCGCGGGGTTGGCGAGCGCGAAGTTTGGAATGTTTAGGAATGCGGTGATTGGGAAAGAGTCTGCGCCGGGGGCGATTTTGCCGGAACGGGTGGCGGATTACACGCTGCGAATTGGGGCGGCGGCGCTGGACATTGGGAGGAAACAGATTGTATCGGCGGTGACGTACAACGGGCAGTTTCCGGGCCCGTTGCTGAGGTTTAAAGAGGGGCAGCCGGCGGTGGTGGACGTTCACAACGATACGGACACGCCGGAGCAACTGCACTGGCACGGACAGTTTGTACCGACGGACGTGGATGGAGCGGCGGAAGAGGGGACTCCGTATATTCCGGCGCATGGGATGCGACGGATTGAGTTCACGCCGCGGCCGGCTGGATTGCGTTTTTATCACACCCACAATCGTGCTGGAGCCGACCTGTATGCAGGGCAATACAGCGGGCAGGTCGGGGCGGTGTACATCGAGCCGAAGAACGCACCGGGCGGCTATGATCGTGAAGTTTTTTTGCTGCTGAAGGAGTTCGAACCATCGCTGAGCCGTGGCGGGGACATGGCGATGGATTTTCTTACGCCTGTGGACGAAGCGAAGGAGCTGAAGAAAAAGGGCGAGTGGGCGATGAAGGCGTCGCTGGGGAAGGGAATGCCGCACGGATACGAGGTTGGCTACCGATATTTCACAATCAACGGCAAAATGCTGGGGCATGGAGATCCGGTACGGGTGAAACATGGCGAGCGGGTGCTGTGTCATGTTCTGAATGGCAGTGCGACGGAGATCCGGAGTCTGGCGTTGCCAGGGCATACGTTCAAGGTGGTGGCGCTGGATGGAAACAATGTGGCGACGCCGATGGAAGTTCCAGTGTTGTGGCTGGGGACAGCGGAACGGGTTTCGGCGATTGTGGAGATGAAGCATCCCGGGGTGTGGGTGATGGGGGATCTCGCCGACGATGACCGCAGGCATGGAATGGGGATCGTAGTGGAGTACGCCGGGCAAGCTGGCAAGGCGCAGTGGATCGCGCCGAAGCCGTTCCATTGGAGCTATTTGCGGTTTGGAAAGGCCGAAAAGGTGCCGGAGCCGGATGAAAAAATCGAAATGTTTTTTGAGAAGCGGAATGCGGCGGAGAACGGATTTAACCAGTGGACGATCAATGGCCAGGCGTTCGCAATGGAGAAGCCGGAAGCGACCGTGCGATTGCGGCAAGGCCGACGATACCGTTTGCGGATGAGCAATGCCAGTGACGATATTCATCCGATCCATTTGCACCGGCACAGTTTTGAGCTGACCAAGTATGCGGGCCGGCTAACCTCGGGTGTTTTAAAGGACGTGATTATGGTGGGAGGGTATCAGGAGGTGGACGTGGATTTTGTGGCGGATAATCCTGGGCTGACGCTTTTTCACTGCCACCAGCAATTGCACATGGATTTCGGGTTTATGAGTTTGTTTGAGTACATGTAGGCGATTCTCAGGATGGCGGAGGAAGTGAGGTAAACAGAAATGCATCGTGTGAGGGGTGCGGCGCATCGTATAACAGTAGGAAAACAAACGAGATTTGGATGTTGGGTGGGATAGGCAAGTCGGGTACACTGGAATAAGTAGGGTTGGCGCGCGAAATACCGCAGACAATCTAGCGTCAGCTGGGCAGAGTTCGGGGCCAGTTCCGGTGTTGTGCATTGCAGAAATCTTTAGGTTCTGAGGGTGATGAATGTCTGATGTTATGAAGACAGTGCTGTTAAATCCGCCGAGTTTCGAGAAGTTTGATGGCGGAGCAAGTTCGCGGTGGCCCGCGACGCGTGAGATTGAATCGTACTGGTATCCGGTGTGGCTGTCGTATCCGGCGGGATTGATTCCCGGGAGCCGGCTGCTGGACGCCTCGCCGCACAAGATCGGCTGGAAGCAGACGGTTGAAATCTGCAAAGAGTACGAATTTTTGGTGCTGTACACCTCGACGGTAGGATTCCACAGCGACGTCAAACTGATCCGCGAAATCAAGGAACTGAATCCGGGGATCAAGATTGCGTTTGTTGGCCCGCACGGACACATCAAACCCGAAGAGACGCTGAACACGAGCGAAGACATTGATTTCGTGGTGCGCGGCGAGTTCGATCACTCGGTAACGGAGTTTGCGCACGGCAAGCCGCTGGAGACGATCGCGGGGGCATGCTTCCGCAAAGACGGAAAGATAGTGATGAACACGACGCGGCCGCAACTGCATACCGCGGAGCTGGATGCGCTGCCGTTCGCGACCGACGTTTACAAACGGGATTTGCAGATTGAGCGGTACAACGTGCCGTTCCTGCTGCATCCGTATGTTTCGTTCTATACGACGCGCGGATGCCCGGCGATGTGCACATTCTGCATGTGGCCGCAGACAATTTCCGGGCACGCGTGGCGGACGCGTTCGGTGGACAACGTGGTTCAGGAAGTAAAGAACACGCTGGAATACTTCCCGCAGATGAAAGAGATTTTCTTCGACGACGACACGTTCAATATCCGGCGGGATCGGGCGATTGAGTTGAGTCAGAAGTTCAAGCCGCTGAAGTTTCAGTGGTCGTGCACGGCGCGTTGCCACAGCAAGTACGAAGAATTGAAGGCGATGGCGGACGGCGGAGCGCGGCTGTTCATCGTGGGATTCGAATCGGGCGATGCGCAGATCCTGAAGAACATCAAGAAGGGCGCGACCACCGAGATGGCACGCGAGTTCATGAAGAACTGCAAGAAGGTCGGGATCAAGGTGCACGGCGACTTTATTATCGGTTTGCCGGGCGAGACCAAAGAGACCATCAACAAGACGATTGATTTTGCGAAGGAACTGGATTGCGAAACGATCCAAGTTTCGCTGGCGCACGCCATGCCGGGAACCGAACTGCACGAAACCATGGCGCAGCAGGGTTTCCTGCGGGTGGAAGCGCTGGCGGATTCCGGCGGACACCAGTTGCCGCACATCGAATATCCGCATTTGTCGAAGGCGGAGATGATGGATGGCGTAAACCGGTTCTACGATCAATATTATTTCCGGCCGAAGGTTGCATGGCGGATTGTGCGGGAAGCGCTGTGGGACAGCCACGAACGGAAGCGCCTGTACCACGAGGCTACGAGCTTTTTGAAGCTGCGCGCGGAGCGGCTGAAGTGGGTACGGCAAGGCGGCGATATCGAGAAGCCGATGATTTCCGTGCCGGACACTTCCACGGTTTCTGGCAACGATTAAGACGAACGACTGAACTTTATTAGCGGGGTTTGCAGTACAAACTGATTATCTAGGGGTTTGTAATGCCAGCCCTTAATCCCTGAACCAGGTATCTATGGCAAGCGAAAGAAGGCTGCGGATCAAGACGCTGGTCATGGTCTTTTCGATGGTGGTGTGCGCCAACGTCGGGGACCTGATGCTGAAGCGCGGAATGTCGCAGATCGGCGCGGTGGAGATTACCGCGAACGGGCTGGCGCACGCTTTTCGAATGACGGTGACCAGCGGAACGATCTGGATCGGGATTATTTTTTTAATCGGATTCATGACCAGCTACATGACGGTATTGAGTTGGGCCGATTACAGCTACGTGATGCCAGCGGGCGCTTTTGGCTACGCGGTGCTGACCTTCCTGGCGATGCTGTTTTTGCATGAAAGCGTATCGCCGAAGCGGTGGGCCGGCGTGCTGCTGATTTGCGTGGGGGTTTTGTTAGTGGGGCAGACCAAGCCGAGCACCACAACCAGTCCAGCGATGCAGAAGGTGACCGCATGACGAGCAGCACGATTTTATTGCTGGTGGTGCTGATCTGCGGCAGCACCTTCGGCGAGATTGCGATGACCTACGGAATGAAGGCGACGGGAGAGCCGGCGCGATTGCGGCCCAAGCCGCTGCTGATCTTTCTTGCGCGAGCGGTGTGCAACGGATGGTTCTGGGTGGCGATTCCGCTGATGGCACTGTCGTTTTACGCATTGCTGGTGCTATTGTCCTGGCAGCCGATTACGCTGGTGATTCCGGCCTCGGCGCTGAGTTATGTGGTGGGTACGCTGGGCGCGAAATACATTTTGAAGGAAGAAGTGAACGCAGCGAGATGGGCGGGAGTGATACTGGTATGCGCGGGCGTGGCGCTAGTTGCGTTGGGCTAGAGAACGCTTAGCCAGTGGTATGCAGACTCCCGATATGAATTCGAGCACCACATCAAGTCCAACCAAACCTACAACTGAGAACGCGAAGCATCCGGCGGTGCAACTTTTGCACCGTCTGGTTTCCGACTGGCGGATTTCAGTGCTGGTGCTGATCGGGCTGTGGGCCATCATATACATGGTCGGGCTGTCGCGGCCGGCGTTGCTCGATGACGTGGACTCGGTACACGCCGAGGCCGCGCGTGAGATGGTGCAGCGGCATGACTGGGTGACCCTATACACCAACGGTTTTCGATACCTTGAAAAAGCACCGCTGATGTATTGGAGCCTGGCGGCCAGCTACAAAGTTTTTGGCGTGAGCGCCTGGAGCACGCGGCTGCCGCTGATGATTGCGGTGCTGGCATTGGTGCTGGCGACGTACCTGTTGGGACGATATGTTTATGGAGAGACGGGTGGCTTGTATGCCGGCGCAGCGCTGGTCACGTCGCTCGGCTTGTACCTGTACACGCGCTTTCAGATCCCCGAGGTGCTGGTGGCACTGTGGATGACGCTCGGATACTACTTTTTTCTGCGGTCGCTCGAAGATGAAACGCCATCGCGGCTGATGTGCTGGGGATTCGCGGCAGTTTGTGCGTTGAACGTTTTGACCAAAGGCCTGATCGGACTGGTCTTTCCGGCGGGAGCCATCGGATTTTTCCTATTGGTGACAGGAAATTTGCGGCGTTTGCTGAAGATGCATGCGTTTTCGAGTGCGGTGATGTTTTTGGTGATTGCAGCGCCGTGGCACGTCCTGGCGGCGCTGCGCAATCCTTCGCAAGGGCAGGCGCGCGGCTTTTTGTGGTTCTACTTCATCAATGAGCACGTAATGCGGTTCCTGAACAAGCGGGTGCCTCCGGGTTACGACACGGTGCCGCTGGTGCTGTTTTGGGGACTGACGGCGGCGTGGCTTTTGCCGTGGAGCGTATTCCTGCCGCAAGCGCTGCGGGAGGTCCCGTTGAAGTGGAAGGAACTGCGCAGCGAGATGGAGAGTAAGTTGGACCGAAAGCGGTCCGCGAATCTGTTGTTCTTCGTTTGGGCGCTGATCATGCTGGGATTCTTCAGTTTTTCGACGCGGCAGGAGTATTACACGATCCCGGCGGTGCCTGGGTTGGCACTCCTTGTGGGTGGTTGGCTGGCGCGGGAGTCAGGGCCGGAAGCGCGCGAGCGGGATCGCCGGGCGGGAAGGATTTCTTCGGCGGCGATGTTTGCGGTCGGAGTGCTGGCGCTGATCGCTGGGACCTACCTTTTGTCGATCTCACACCGCCCGGCGCCGGGAGCAGACCTGGCGGACCTGCTCAAGAAGAATCCAGAGGACTATAATCTGTCGCTGGGGCATGTGCTGGACCTCACGCCGCAAGCGTTGGGTGCGTTTCGCGGGCCGCTGCTGGGCGCAACGCTCGGGCTGTTTGTGGGCACTGGATTAAATTGGCTGCTACGGCGACGTGGGAAAGTTTTGGCGGGGAATATCGCGCTGGTTGTGATGATGGTGGTGCTCACGGCATGCGTGCATCAATCGTTTATCCAGTTTTCGCCGATACTTTCCTCGTACGATCTGGCGGAGGCGATTCGAAAGGAATTTAGGCCGGGTGACGTGATTGTGATCGACGGCGAGTACCACGAAGCGTCCACGCTGAATTTTTATACCGGGATGCAGGTGCACGTCTTGCACGAACCGAGCGGGAACCTCTGGTACGGCGCGAAATTTCCCGATGCACCGCATATTTTTGATACCGCCGATTCGCTGGCGGTGTTGTGGAAGGGCTCGGAGCGAGTGTTCTTGTGGACGGATCAGGAGCGACCGAAGGAACTCGGGGGCTTACCATTTTTTGCGTTGGCGAAGAGCGGCGGAAAGTTCATTCTTACAAATAGGGACCCGAAAGATTGATCGCGGGGGCTTATATCAGTTTTCCTACGAGCGTATGGCGCGATGCGATCTTGCTCCTCGCCGCGGGCCCGTTTGTGTATTACGCAATGGGCACGGTCGCCGCCTTGCGTTTTTTCCGTCGCGAACGTGCTCAACAATCCCAGGATTTCACGCCGCCGGTTAGCATTTTGAAGCCGGTGCGTGGCGTGGATCAGGATGCGTACGCAAACTTTTCCAGTTTTTGCCGGTTGGATTACCCCTGTTATGAAATTCTGTTTGCGGTGGCAGACGCGGACGATCCGGTTCTGCCGCTGCTGGAGAAATTGCGGGCGGAGTTTCCGGAGCGCAACGTGCGGGTAATCACCGAGATTCCGCAGCTTGGAGCAAATCGAAAACTGAACAATCTGGCGAAATTGGCCGGAGAAGCGCGCCATGAGGTGCTGGTGATTTGCGACAGTGATGTGCGAGTGGGTCCGAATTATTTGCTAGAGGTGGCGGCAAAGTTTGCCGATCCGCAGGTTGGCGCGGTGACGGCATTGTTTCGAGGAGTGACGCGCGGAAGCCTGGGCGCCGAGATGGAAGCGCTAGTGCTAGCGACCGAGACGGTGCCGAATGCATTGGTGGCAAGGTTTATTGAAGGCAAGGTGCAGTTTGCGTTTGGCTGGACGATGGCTACAACCAAGGAGCACTTGAAGGCGATCGGGGGGTTTGAAGATATGGTGAATGTTCACTCCGACGATTTCGAGTTGGGGAATAGGATTGCGGCGCGAGGATTGAAAATTGAGCTGCTGGCGACTCCGGTAGAGATGGTGTTTGCGCCGGAAACGTTCGGGCAGTTTCTGCAACATGAATTGCGTTGGGCAATTGGATTGCGGAACGTCCGGCCCATGGGATACATCGGGCTGCTGTTCACTTTTGGATTGCCGTGGACGGTTGCGGCGGTTGTTATTGCGCCGACGGCGGGATGCGCGGCAGGCTACGTTGCGGCGTACCTTCTCTTGCGAATGGGCCAGGTGTGGATTACCGGTGTGTGGGGATTAAACGACGCGGTGACCCGGAGAAGCTGGTGGCTGACTCCATTTCGAGACTTGGTAAATTTTCTGGTGTGGGTGGCGGGATTTTTCTCCAACAAGATAGAGTGGCGCGGGGTGAGTTACCGGGTAAAAAGAGGATTGCTTGAACCGGTGAAGGTAAGCGGGAAAAATCATTCGTGAGCCTGGCGATTCTTATTTCGCGGGGAAATCTGCCGCGTGACCTGGTATTGCTGCTGGCGTGCATTCCGCTGGCGTATTACCTCTTCGCGATTGTGGCGGCGCTGCGGTTCTTTCCGAGGGAGCGAAAGAAGGCGCTCGGGGCGTTCAAGCCGCCGGTGAGTGTTTTGAAGCCAGTGCGCGGCACGGATTTTGCGTCGCGTGAAAATTACGCAAGTTTCTGCCAGCAGGACTATCCCGAGTACGAAATTCTATTTTGCGTGAATGACCTGAATGATCCGGCAGTTCCGCTGATCCGCAACTTGATGGCGGAGTATCCGAACCGGAGTATTCGGTTGC
Source organism: uncultured Acidobacteriota bacterium (assembly GCA_963814635.1). Lineage (GTDB taxonomy): Bacteria > Acidobacteriota > Terriglobia > Acidiferrales > UBA7541 > Acidiferrum. Next base: position 805,150 of record CAWFDP010000001.1, read on the forward strand.
TTTCGGATGCGCCGCAGATTGGTTCGAACCGCAAAGTGAACAATCTGGCGCTGCTGGCGCGCGAAGCGAAATACGAATTGTTGGTACAGAGCGACGGCGATGTGCGAGTGGGGCCGGACTACCTGCGCGAAATGGCTGCTCCGTTCGAACGAGCCGAGACCGGAGTGCTGAGCTGCTTTTATCGCGGAGTTACGGAACGGAACGTTTGGGCGGAAATTGAGGCGCTGGGAGCGGCCACGGATTTTTCGGCAGGCGTGCTTGTGGCGGATTGGATGGAGGGCGTGACGTTTGCGCTGGGCGCGTCGGTGGCCACGACAAAAAGCTGGCTGGCGAAGATTGGCGGGTACGAGGCGCTCGCGAATGTGCTGGCGGACGATCATGAGATTGGGAATCGCGTGGCAAAAGAGGGCGGGCGAGTGATGGTTTCGCGCGAGGTTGTCGACACGATGTATCCGGCGCTGTCGTTTGGGAAATTTTGGGAGCACCAGTCGCGGTGGGCGAGGACGGTGCGGCTGTGCCGGCCAGCGTCGTACATCGGATTGTTGTTTACGCACGGATTGCCGTGGGCGTTGGTGGGGGCTGTGGCGAACGGTTCCGCGATTGGCGCGGCAGCGATACTGGTTGCGTATCTCTGGTTGCGGCTTGCGCTTGCCTGGACGGTCGGAGTGTGGGGACTGCGCGACGAGACCACAAGACGTAAATTGTGGCTGGTGCCGTTGCGCGATGCGCTGCATTTTGCGGTGTGGGTGGGGAGTTTTTTCTCGAATCGGATTACTTGGGGCGAAGCGGAGTTTCGTTTGACGGGCAGCGGTGAAATGGTCGCTGTGGGCTTGCAGTCGGCGGAAAAAAGTGGGAAAAAGGCGCTGCGGGCGGGTTGACTGAGCAGGGAAAGCCGTTTAATCTGAAAGAGATGAATCGTGGCTGTCCCGAACCCGGGAATGTGCTGCGGTTCGTTTTTGTTGATCGATTTGAGTGCCCTCCGCGCGACCGCGAAACCGTCACGCACCACTGCTGGGAGGTCGTCCAATTGGCAGGACTTCAGATTCTGAATCTGACTATCCTGGTTCGAGTCCAGGCCTCCCAGCCAACTCTTTAGAATCAATGGCTTAGGCTCCTTCCTAAAACCGAGTCTGTTCGACACCGCGCGGGAGGGAGGAAAAAGGGAAACTCCTCCAGAAGGAGGTATATTCCAGATTCGTTCAAAAACTCAAGGAAAAGGGAAAGCTGGCGTTTGTGGAGTACAGGGATTGCTGCTGGTAATGTGTTTGCAGGCGCGTTTTGCCCAGCATCGGGTTCGACACGCAGGAATCAATCGGTTGAGAATGATGCGGTTCCTCGCGTCCGCTTAGCTCAACTGAGCTTCTTGTCTTCCAGATTTGTCACTCCGTTAGCGACCAAAGCTTTATGGCGACGCAGTTCTGCAGAGTCGCCTCAGGCGATTTTGTCCGCGTGGTTCTTGCGAATCCACTCCGCGACTTCCTTCCGAACACGAACCGCCAATTTGCCGCAGTGATCGGCCTCACCCTGCGACACCAACCCACAGTCATCGTACGCGCCTGCATTCCGCTTCTTCCGCAGCTTGTCGAGCATGGGAATCGCCTTCTTCTGCGGGTCAATGGAAAACTCCAGGGCCTCGATGGTCCGATAGTGTTCGCTGCCACCTCTTACCACGCGATATCCCGCGGCGCGCAATGCCGCGGTCGCAGAGGCTCGAATCGCATCGTAAGCTAGATTCAACTGCACATCGGGAGACAGCTTTCCAGCAATTGATTTCTGATAATCCTGGAGACGCGCATCAGCGATTCCCAGCAGGCGCGCGATCTCCGCGCTATCCGAGGCGAGCCGTTCGAGCCAGCTATTCTTGACCTAGTTCTCTAAGGACATCCTCATCCCCGATGATAAACAGCTTCTTGTCGGCAAGCACAGTCTTCAGAAAATTCCCGCGCACTTTGGTCGTGAACTCCTTCACGGAGTATACGGTCGGATTGATTTCCCGATTCAGGATTTTCTCCGCGTCGCCTAACTTCTCGACTACGGTGTCGAAACCGACTTTGCCAACAACCATCAAATCGACGTCGCTGCGTTCCGTCTCTCGTGACCCTGCGACAGAGCCATAGACGAATGCGAGGTTGATTTTGTCTCCCAGTGTGTCGAGAGCGGAATGGAGAACATCGTGCATTCCGACGGTTTTCTTCACGAGACTCTTCATCTCTTTGAAGACCGGGCCTCCTTGGTTAGCGCTGTAAAGCGTTCTCCCGCCCGCGCTCCTCCTGGTGACCAAGCCGGCATCAACCAGTTGCCGGATTTCGCGTTGTACAGGTCCGAGCGCAATCTCAGTGCGCCGGGCTAACTCGCGCAGATAGCACGATTCGTCCGGGTGGCCGTATAAGACCGCAAGCACCGCCCCGCGGGTGCGTCCGAACAGGGTGCTCGAAAGAACGCTCGTTGTACCCATTTCGGTGTCAATTGTACCCTAAAAGGGGACAGGGTAGGGAATGGGGATCGGGAATAGACAGGGAATCGAGGCTAGGGCGCAGGGGACAAGACCGGCCAGACCCCACAGGGGACGTTACGCCTTAAAACCTGAGGTCAAATCCCAAGCCGATTCTGTCCGCTACTTTTCTTCTGTACTACGCGTGCTCGCGAAGCTTCGAGTACCCGTCTGTTCCACCGTCTCGTCCCGTAGCCGAGCCAGAAACGAATCTTCTGCCGTTCGGTTTGTACGGAGCCACGTCGTACGCAAAGTTTGCAGGATGCTTCGGATACCGCTACTGGGTCTCGGCTATTGGGCAAAGAAACCGCCGCAAAATCCACAGTGCCGAGTCAGCGATATTTTGGATTCTTGAGTCCGAACGCCGGAGCGCCCGATGCAGATGAGACAACTTGGTCGGCTACCTGTCAATTCCGACTCTGGGCATGGGTGCGACACAACGAGAAGACTTGCGCGGAGGGCGTGTGCCCTCCCGCATTTCATCCTAAGTTTCGTCCTAAGACATCGGCCGATTTTTGATGTTTCGGATTTCCCAATGTTGCGGGGTTTTCGGTTTTACACAAATCGTACACAAATCGCACGAAATCGCACGAAAATCGCACGATTGACAGCATTAGTGTTAGCCTTTACCATTTTTTGTGGGATTTCTGATTTGCTCTTCCATTGAGTCCAGGCCTCCCAGCCAAAATCTTCGTAGTGCGAAATATCATTCCCGAGGCATAGAGCGGGCAAATTCGAGGGCGTTAGCCGCCGCGAGGCAGCGACGGTACCTGCCGATTTGCTTTTCCGACTTTCCCAAGATTGCAGAATTATAGTAAGGTAGCGGGCACAAGGAGAACCCATGAAGCCCGCAAGAATTGTGATTTGCGCACTGATTTTGATTGCGCCGCTCGCTTATGTTGCGCTGCAGGCGAAAGCGCAGCCAGCCACGGTGGAAGACGAAATCAGGGATTTCGAGCAGCGAGCCAACGCGGCATACGAGGCGAACGATTTACCGAAATACTTTTCGTTCTATGCGAATGATTTTTCGCAATTTCTGCCGGAAGGGCGGAGTGACCTTGCGGCTTATCGAAAAGACTGGGGCGCGTACATCGGAGAAGGGAATCGCGTGCAGAAAGTGGAGCTATCCGACATGCACATCCAAGTGGGGCCGAGCAAGGACACGGCGGTGGCGAGTTACCTACTGCATGTGCGCACCAAACTGAAGGATGGAAAGATCACCGACGAGGACAATCAGGAATCGGATGTGTTGTTCAAGAGGAATGGCGAATGGAAGGTGGTGTTTCTGCATTATTCGGCGGCACCGAAGAAATGAGTGGACGCCGCGGGAAACTTAGCAGGCTGCGGAGTGCGTCCAACTAGAGTTAGCAATTTCAGAGGCCCCAAATGAGCGAACGCAGCGACCGGAAACTCGGGATGGACCGGAACATCACCCGGCGCGATTTTCTGAACGGAGTTGCGGTTGGCGCGAGCGGCGCGGTGGCGGGATCGATGCTTCCGGGATTTGCGCTGGAGGCGTTGGGCGGGTCTACCGCGGCGCAGGACCAGCCCGGATATTATCCGCCGGCATTGACTGGGCTTCGCGGAAGCCATGAAGGATCATTCGAAGCGGCGCACGGTGTGCGTGACGGAAAATTTCCGGCAAGAGGCGCTGCGGCGAACGACACCAAAGAGACCTACGATTTGGTGGTGGTAGGAGGCGGCATTAGCGGGCTCGCTGCGGCTTATTTCTGGCGGGCAAAAAATCCCAACGCGCGGATATTGATTCTCGATAATCACGACGACTTTGGCGGACATGCAAAACGAAATGAGTTGCGCGCCAACGGACGGATGCTGTTGGCCAACGGCGGAACGTGGGCCATCGAATCACCTTTTCCGTACAGCAAAGTGGCGCGCGGATTGATGGATGAGCTGGGAATTAATCCCGAGCAGCTTGCGAAAAAGTGCTATCGCGAAGACGTTTACAAGAATCTTGGCAATGCGATGTTCTTTGACAAACAGACGTTCGGCGCCGATCAATTGGTGACAAAAGCGCCCAGTAGCCGGATGGGACGCGGCGATTCGGACGACTGGAAAACGTTTCTCGAAAAGACTCCAGTCGCACCGGAAATTCGCCGGGATATTTTTCGCTTACAAACCGAAGCTGTGGATTATCTGCCGGGTCTGACATCAGACCAGAAAAAAGACAAGCTTTCGCGCATGAGCTACAAGAGCTTTTTGCTCAACGTCACGAAGGTGCATCCCGGAGTCATTCCGTTCTACCAGACGAGCACCCATGGGCTTTTTGGAGTGGGGATCGACGCGGTGCCGGCGCTGGATTGCTGGGTACTGCAACAGCCAGGATTCAGCGGGCTGCAGTTGGAGCCGGGACCGTATCGCCGCATGGGCTATACGCCGATGGGCTTTGCATCGCCGAAGGAGCCATACGAATTTCATTTCCCGGACGGCAATGCGACGATTGCGCGAATGCTGGTGCGAAGAATGATTCCAAGCGCGGCGCCTGGCCACGATGTAGAAGATGTGGTGACCGCAAAATTCGATTACTCGCAATTGGACAAGGCGGATTCGGGGGTGCGAGTTCGTTTGAGTACTATTGTGGTTGCCGCACAACATGCCGGGAATTTTGCGGATGCGAAACAGGCGGATGTGACCTACGTGAGGGCGGGCGCATTGTCCACGGTGCACGGCAAAAACGTCATCATGGCCTGCTGGAACATGATGATTCCGTACCTGTGCCCGGAACTGCCGGAAAAGCAAAAAGAAGCGCTGCACTATGGCGTGAAAATTCCGCTGGTTTATACGGCGGTTGCGATCCGAAACTGGAAAGCGTTTGAAAAAATTGGCGCGCACAATATCGCCTGCCCGGGGATGTATCACTATCAGATGAGCCTGGACCTTGCGGTGGATATCGGCGGCTATGAATCTCCAAAGAAGCCGGAAGAGCCGATTCTGGTTCGAATGGAGCGCACGCCGTGCCTGCCGGGATTGCCGGAGCGCGATCAACATCGCGCGGGACGCGGCGATTTGTTGTCCACTCCGTTCGAAACATTTGAGCGAAACATACGCGACCAGTTTGCGCGAGTTCTTGCTGACGGCGGATTCGATCCGGCCGATGAAATTACTGCGATCACCGTTAATCGCTGGCCGCATGGTTACGCGTATGAATACAACTATCTTTTCGACCCGGAATGGCCGATAGGCGAGAGTCCGTGCGAAATCGGCCGCAAGCGATTTGGCAGAATTGCGATTGCGAATTCCGACGCGGGGGCTGCGGCGTACACTGATCAGGCCATGGATCAGGCTTGGCGCGCAGTTGAGGAGCTGCATTCGGATTAACGCCGAATTCTCCGCGGATTAGATTGCGCAAACGATATGCCAACAGAAAAACACAGCGAACTTAGCGATCGTGAACTTGGAATGGACCGTGCCATTCCGAGGCGTGATTTTTTGAATGGCGCCGCGATGACCGTAGGAGCTGCGCTTTTGCCGGGTGCTCGATTCACGGACGACGCCGGAGTGGACGAAGCGCAAAATCATTCCGGTTACAATCCATCAGTTTCCACCGGGCTGCGCGGCAGCCATCCCGGATCTTTTGAGATTGCGCACAGTTTGCGTGATGGTACCTTCTGGCAGAACGCCGCGGCGCCCGAGAGCTTGCCGGAAAAATATGATCTGGTCATCGTCGGAGGGGGTATCAGCGGGCTTGCAGCGGCGTACTTCTACCGAGAGCGTGCGGGGTCTGGGGCCAAGATTCTGATCCTGGAAAATCACGATGATTTTGGCGGACACGCCAAGCGTAACGAATTTCATCTTGGCGGAAAGCTGCAGCTGCTGAACGGCGGCACGATGCTGATTGACAGTCCGACGCCGTACAGCGCGGAAGCCTCGGGCTTGCTTAAGAAGCTGGGTATTGACGCCTCCGCGCTCGACAAGAAGTACACCGACCACGGGTTCTACAAATCACTTGGGCTGGAGAGCGGAGTCTTCTTCGATCGGGAGACCTTTGGCGATGATCGGCTGCTGAAGAGTGCCCGTGGCGCGGACGGAGAGTCCGACGACGCCCAATCCAAGACGGTGTGGAAAGAGTTTTTGAGCAAAGCTCCGCTTGCCGAGGCTGTTCGCCGCGACATTTTGCGCCTTGAAACAGGGAAAATCGATTATCTGCCCGAGCTCACTTCGCCGGAAAAGAAAGAGCATCTCGCGCGCATCAGCTACCAAGATTTTCTTTTGCAAATTGCAAAAGTCGATCCTGGCGTCCTCCCCTTTTATCAATCGCGGACCAACTTCGAATGGGGCGTGGGAATTGACGCCGAATCCGCCTTGGACTGCTGGGCTCACGAACTTCCGGGTTTTCAAGGCATGAAACTCGAACCGGGCGCCGCTCCGCACATGAGCTACTCCGCGGCGGGATATGCCAGCGGTGGCTCCGAACGTTTTCACTTCCCGGATGGTAACGCGTCGATAGCGAGGTTGCTTGTCCGCAGCCTGATTCCTGCAGCGATCCCGGGCAATTCCGTTGAAGACAGCGTGACCGCGCCGGTGAATTACGCGCGTCTCGACTCCGCTGAATCACCAGTACGCATTCGCCTGAACAGTACCGTAGTTCGCGCACGCAACGTCGGTGACGCAGGCAGCGCTCGCGAAGTGGAAATCACCTATGCGACGGGGAAGCAGGTCTTTTCCGTTCACGCCGGTGCATGTGTTCTAGCGTGCTGGAATATGACGATTCCGTATCTCTGTCCCGAACTGCCGGAGAAGCAAAAGGAGGCGCTGCACTACCTAGTGAAGGTCCCGCTCGTTTATACCAGCGTGGGGCTGCGCAACTGGACGGCCTTTCAAAAGCTTGGTGTTTCTAACATTTACGCTCCCGGCGCGTACTGGAATTCCGTCAGCCTCAATTGGGCCGTCAATATCGGCGAGTATCGCAGCCCGCGCTCGCCGGAAGAGCCGATCCTCGTTCATCTTAGTCGTACACCGTGCAAGCCCGGCTTGCCCGCGCGCGAACAGCACAAAGCCGGCCGCAGGGAACTTCTGGTGACGCCATTCGAGACGTTTGAACACAAGATCCGCGATCAACTGGCGCGGACGCTTGCTGGAGGCGGATTCGATCCGGCGCGAGACATCATGGCGATCACAGTGAATCGTTGGCCGCATGGCTACGGCTACGAATACAATCCGCTGTTCGACCCGGAATGGCAGGAGGGGCAGGCGCCTCACATCATTGGCCGACAGCGATTAGGCAAAATTGCGATTGCCAACAGCGATTCGGGCGCGACGGCGTACAGCGACGTCGCAATCGACCAGGCATACCGCGCGGTCAACGAACTGCTCGCCTCGTAACGAATATTTTCATTCCAGAGAAAATGTGACGAACTGCAATTTTCCCTCGCGTTGAATTTGCAGCACGATTGGTGCTCCCGGAGGCAACGCCTTAAGCGCAGCGCGCAGGCGGTCAAGGGTGGTCATTGGCTGGCCATTGAAGCTTCGGATTACGTCTCCCGTGGTCAGCGGAATTTCGCCGGCGCCACCCGCCGCCCGGGCAGCGACGATGAGTCCGTACGGATCGCGCAGATCGTCGATCATCGAGGAGATATTCTTGTCGATCTCGACCGCCAGGATTCCAAGTTGTGGCACCAGATTCTTTTCCGGATCGGCAAGCGCCGAGACCTGATCCATCTCGTGCGGGCGTTCCTTCAGCGTGATATCGAGAGCCAGCTGAGTGGCGCCGCGCAATACTTCGAAGCGCATTTTTTCTCCGGCGTCCCGCGAGAACATGTGAAAGGCTACATAAGGCAAACTCTCCGCATTCTTTCCGTCGACGGTAAGCAAAATATCGCCAATGCGCAGTCCAGCTGCTTCTGCGGGGCCGCCCGGCACGACATCGGAAATGATCACGCCGTAGTTTCGCGGAAGGCTGAGCCCTTCCGCCATTTCAGGCGAAATTGTCTGCAGTTGTACGCCAATTTCCGGACGGTGCAGGTGACCATACTTGCGCAACTGTTCGTAGACAACGTGAACCACTCCGCAAGGAATCGCGAAGCCCAGCCCTTCGGCTCCGCCAGACTGCGAGAGAATGAAGGTATTTACGCCAACGACCTCACCGTTGACGTTCACCAGCGGCCCGCCGGAATTGCCAGGATTGATCGGCGCATCGGTTTGGATATACACCATCGGAGAGTCCGGATCGGTCTGGCGGGCAACCGCGGAGATGATGCCGTGAGTGACGCTGTTGCGCAGTCCTTGCGGGCTGCCAAACGCGAAAACCGTTTCGCCCTGACGTATGTTGCGGTAGTTTGCCACCGGCAAAGCGGTCAGCTTGACGTCATCCACTTTCAGTAATGCCAGATCAATTTCCCGGGAGACCCCAACGATGCGCGCCGGAACGACTCGCACTCTGGAAGCCAGCGCAGTGGTGACAGAGCCATCTCCTTCCGTGCTGGGCAGAGCCACTTGCACACGCTGTGCGCCATTGACCACATGCGCGTTGGTCAGGATGTAGCCACTGGCGTCGACTACAAATCCAGAACCGATCGCCTTTTGCCTGCCGATGACGACACCAGCGTTTCCGCGATCGCCTTCGGAGACGGTGCCATACCCAGTCACGGTAATTTGCACCACGCTTGGCGAAACTCTTCGAAGCAGAGCGTCGGCGGACTCGTTCCATCGCCGCAGGGCATCACCCTCGGCTTGAGCCATGGCGGCAGATGCAGCAAACGTTAGCGCCACCGCCACCGCCGTGGTCATTGTGAATCTGGAAAGTATCTTCATGCCGTCCTGCCTTTTTGCGATTGCGAGCTGTTTATCCACACTCTAGTTTGACATCGTTGCGGCGGGAATGGATACACTCCGACTTGCGGTTGCAGGGATTTTTCAACGAATTTTGCATCGTTTTCATGACTCGGGCATCGCATCACCGAAAGTCGTCCGCAGCGGACCGATGCAGGTTAGGGTACAGTCCGCATTGGGCTCCTGATAAGCTGGTACCGTTGACGGCAGACCCAGGAAACAGTTTTCTCGCCAAGGATCTTATTCATGCCCAGACTTCAGACTACCGAAGATATCCGCCTGGAAGACAATCGCACCCGCAAGGAATACTGGAAGCGCTGGGGGCCGTATCTTTCGGAACGCCAGTGGGGAACCGTTCGCGAAGATTACAGCCCTGGCGGCACAGCGTGGGAATTTTTTCCGCACGATCATGCGCGTTCGCGGGCATACCGGTGGGGTGAAGACGGCATCGCCGGAATCAGCGACCGCCACCAGATGGTCTGCTTCGCGCTGGCGATGTGGAACGGCCGCGACCCGATCTTGAAAGAGCGCCTTTTCGGCCTGACCGGGAACGAAGGTAATCACGGAGAGGACGTAAAGGAATACTATTTTTATCTGGACTCCACTCCGACCCACAGTTACATGAAGATGCTTTACAAATATCCGCAGGCGGAATTTCCGTACAAAGCCCTGGTAGAAGAGAATCGCCGCCGCGGCCGCAACGATCCGGAATTTGAGCTGTTGGACACCGGGGTGTTCCGCGAAAACCGCTATTTCGATATTTTTGCCGAGTACGCCAAGGGCAGCGACGAAGACATTTTTATTCGGCTCACCGCTTTTAATCGCGGGCCGGACCCCGCAACGCTGCATTTGCTACCGACACTCTGGTTCCGCAACACCTGGTCGTGGGGATCGGACTTGCGGCGCCCGGTCATCCGGCGCGCGACGCCCATCGACGGGATTCTTTCCGCCGAGCTGCAACATTGGCAATACGGCAAGCGCTGGCTGCTTGCAGCAGGCCAGCCGGAAATGCTGTTCACGGAGAATGAGACCAACAACGCGCGCTTATTCAATGGTCGCAATCGGTCGCCGTACGTGAAGGATGCATTCCACGAATATTTGATTCGCCAGAATAAGTCCGCGGTCAATCCTGATCAGACCGGCACTAAAATGGCCGCGCACTATTGTCTGGAGCTGGCCCCTGGCCAATCCGCGACCTTGAAACTGCGCCTGACAGATCTCGAACCGCTGGGAAGCATGGACAGCGACGCCGCGGTCATCGGCACCATCTCCTCTCCCGCGCATTCTGAGCGCGCAGCGGAAGTTCCGGGCACCAACGATTTCGCCGAGGGGTTCGACAAACTTTTTGAACTGCGAAAAACACAAGCCGACGAATTTTATGCTTCGCGGATTCCGCAGCAGCTTTCCGACGACGCGAAAAATGTCATGCGCCAGGCGTACGCCGGAATGCTGTGGTCGAAACAGTTTTATCACTATGACGTAAAAACGTGGCTGGAGGGCGATCCGGCCGGACCGCCTCCGCCAAAGGAACGGCTGCGCGGAAGAAATAAGGATTGGACGCATCTGTACAACGACGACATCGTCTCGATGCCCGACAAATGGGAATACCCGTGGTATGCCGCGTGGGATTTGGCGTTTCACTGTATTCCGCTGGCGATCGTCGATCCGGATTTTGCGAAGGAACAGCTCATTCTGCTTCTTCGCGAGTGGTACATGCATCCCAATGGGCAATTACCTGCTTACGAATGGGCGTTTGGCGACGTCAATCCTCCAGTGCACGCGTGGGCCGCATGGCGCGTTTATAAAATTGAGCGGCGCGTCCGCGGCGTCGCCGACCGCGGCTTTCTGGAAAAAGTGTTTCACAAACTGTTGTTGAACTTCACATGGTGGGTCAATCGAAAAGATCCCGACGGCGCGAACATCTTCCAGGGCGGGTTTCTGGGCCTGGATAATATCGGAGTGTTTGACCGCTCCGCGCCGCTACCTACCGGCGGACACCTCGAACAGTCAGACGGCACCAGTTGGATGGGAATGTACTGCCTGAACATGATGGCCATTGCCCTGGAGCTGGCCAAGGACGATCCCGCGTACGAAGACGTCGCCAGTAAATTTTTTGAGCATTTTGTCCACATTGCACGCGCGATGAATGACATCGGGACCGACGGCATTTCGTTGTGGGACGAGGAAGACGGCTTTTACTACGACGTGCTCCACCTGCCGAACGGCGAAGAGCACTTTCTAAAGATTCGTTCGCTGGTCGGACTGATTCCGCTGTTCGCGGTGGAAACACTTGAGCCGGAGATTATCGATCGCCTTCCCGGATTTAAGCGGCGCATGCAATGGTTCATTGACAATCATCCGGATGTGCCGGAACACATAGAAATGACCCAGCGATCGGCGCGCGGGGTGCGGCGGCTGTTATCTCTGGTCAATCGGAAACAGATGAAGCGGGTGTTGTCACGGATGCTGGATGAGACGGAATTTCTTTCACCGTATGGCATTCGCGCTCTATCGCGGTATCACCTGGACCATCCGTACGAGGTCGTCGTGAACGGTAATGTCAGCCGCGTGAGCTATGAACCAGCCGAGTCCTCGACTGGCCTGTTTGGTGGGAACTCGAACTGGCGCGGCCCGATCTGGATGCCCATGAACTATCTGCTGATCGAATCGCTGCAGAAGTTTCACCATTATTACGGTGAGGATTTTCAAGTACCTTGTCCTTCTCGTTCGAAGACCAATTCCGACTTGTGGCAGGTGGCCAGCGAGATTTCGCGGCGGCTTGGCCGCATTTTCATCCGCGGAAAAGACGGCCGTCGTCCCGTGGCCGGCGGGCTGGAAACTTTTCAGAGCGATCCTTACTGGCGCGATCTGATTCTTTTTCACGAATATTTCCACGGCGACAATGGCGCGGGCATTGGCTCCAATCATCAGACTGGCTGGACTGGGCTGGTGGCGAAATTGCTCGAACAGAGTGGAGAGTAGGGGATCGCTATGCCTGCGCCGAGAAAACCGCGCGCACCTGGCTCCAAGCCGAGCAGACGTTCCTCACCAGTGACGAGGGCCCGCCCTGCCGCGATTGACAAAAGTGTAGCGATTTCGTTTGGGCCGGAGGTTTGCAATGACCTTGCCGCCTCCGAGCAGCGAGAGTGGCTGGTCACCAATGGCATTGGCGGATTCGCTTCCGGTACGATTGCCGGCTCCGCGACCCGGCGCTATCACGGGCTGCTGATCGCTGCGCTGAAACCTCCCGCGGGAAGAACGTTGCTGGTTGGGGGACTCGACGAAACCGCCAGCGTCGATGGCAGCTCATATGCACTCGCCACTCATCGTTGGGCGAGCGGGGCGATCGCACCGCAAGGCCATCTGGCAATCCAATCGTTTCGGCTGGATGGTTTGATCCCCGTCTGGACGTATCGCATGGGCTCTTCACTGATCGAGAAGCGGATATGGATGAGCTACGGCGAAAACACGACTTTCGTACAGTACACGCTACTGGAATCGGCTTCGCCGGTAGACCTGGAACTGAAAGTGCTGGTCAATTATCGTGACTTTCATTCCGCCACCCATGCAGGCGACTGGCGGATGCGCGTCGACCCCGTCGAGAACGGAGTTGGTGTCGCCGCCTTCGAAGGTGCGGTCCCGTTTTACGTTCGATGCGCGCAGGCAACATGCGAACCTCGGCACATCTGGTATCGCGACTTTTATTTTTCCATCGAGCAGGAACGCGGGCTTGACGATCGCGAAGACCAGCTTTTTGCCGCGCTGTTTCTCGCCAGAATTGAGAATGACCAAACACTCACCATCGTATTGTCGACAGAGAGAGACGTAATTCTCGACGGTGCAGCAGGCCTGAAAAAAGAAACTGCGCGAGAGCGTGACATCCTGGCCGCTGCCGGCACGTTGCTGCGGGGCCCGGCGACGGAACCTCCGCCTTCGTGGCTTCAGCAATTGGTTCTCGCCGCCGATCAGTTTCTCGTCAAGCGGTCGGTGGCTGGCCAGCCGGACGGAAAAACTGTAATTGCCGGCTACCATTGGTTTGGTGACTGGGGGCGCGACACGATGATCGTGTTGCCGGGGCTTGCGCTTGCCACTGGCCGCACCGAGCTTGCCCGCCAGATTCTGCTGGCTTTTTCCCGGCTGGTGGACGCGGGGATGCTCCCTAATAATTTTCCTGACTCTGGCGAGGCGCCGGGCTACAACACTATCGATGCGACGCTCTGGTATTTCGAAGCGATCCGCCGGTATTTTGCTGCGACTCGCGATCTGCCTACGTTGCAGGAACTGTTTCCGGTCCTCGCGAGCATCGTGGACGCGCATGCGAAGGGCACTCGCTACAACATTCATATAGATCCCGAAGATGGCCTTCTCTACGGCGGCGGGCCTGGCGTGCAACTAACCTGGATGGACGCCAAAATCGGAGACTGGGTGGTCACGCCGCGAACCGGCAAGCCGGTCGAAATTAATGCGCTGTGGATTAACGCACTTGAAAGCATGGCACAGTTTGCCAAGACCATCGGCTCGGCTGCTGAGGTTTACGAGCAGCTTTCCGGCAAAGCAAAATCCAGCTTCGGGAAATTTTGGAATGCGGAACGAAATTGTTGCTTTGACGTATTGGACTCACCCCGCATCGGCAGCGATGCAGCTCTGCGGCCGAATCAGATTTTTGCCGTATCGCTCAATGTCAGCCCGCTTTCCTTCGAACAACAGAAAGCCGTCCTGGATATATGCGGAAACCAACTGGTGACTCCATTTGGTCTGCGCAGTCTCGCGCCGGGCGAGCCGGGCTATAGCGGCGTCTACTCCGGAGGCCCGCGTGAGCGGGACCGGGCCTACCATCAGGGACCGGTGTGGGGCTGGCTGCTCGGCCCGTATGCGCTGGCGCATTATCGGGTCTATAAGGACCGTGCTGCAGCGATTGCGCTCCTTGAGCCGCTTGCAAAATCGATCGATTCGTACGGAGTCGGAACGCTTGCTGAAATCTTCGATGGCGACCCGCCGCATCGTCCGCGTGGTTGCATTGCGCAAGCTTGGAGTGTCGCCGAAATTCTGCGGGCCTGGAAGGAACTACACGCGCCGCCCGGGTGATGTCCGGACCATGAATCTCTCTGCAGTGCCAGTAGCTGGACTTAGAACCGAATAGCAGCCGCCTGGTACAGCTCAACCAAGACTTTTTTCCCGTCCTTGCCCGCCACCAGGAAAAAATTGACCCGCGTTCCGTCCGCGCCCGGCTGCGTTTCCGGATACACCGCGTTCACAGCAAAGTGCTCGCGCAAAATGGCGGTGGCGCGATCAACGTCGCTGCAGCGAAATTCCACTTGCTGTATACCCTCACCGATCTTCGAGAGGAACTTTGCAATTGCGCCTGAGCCATCTGGCTGCCGCGAGGTCAGCACATCCAGCGCAATGTTTCTCTCAAAATGCAGCTCAAATTCCACCGCATCTTGCGCTGCGGGCACTTCTGCCAGGCGCGGCCAGCCATTCGCTTCACGAATTTTTGCAAACTTATCAGGCGTTACTGCCAGCCCCACGGTAACGGAAGGTTCGCCGCCGAGCAATTCAGCGAGTTCTCGATGTGCAAGCCATTGGTGAACGGCATATTCCGCCAATGAACGACCAGCCGCACAGATTTGTCCCGCTGCCTGCGTACGCGCTTGCGCGTCCTGCGAGGAGAGTTCCTCGATCCATTCGGCTTTGAATTCATCGCGCAACAGTTACCTCACTTCACCACTCAGACTTTTACTCACCTCTTTCTCGAGCGACCAACGATACTAGAACTGCCGCCATCAGAATCCCTAGAATCGCCGCCAGAGAAACGCCCACCGAAATGTGCAGCCATGGCTCCGCGATCATCTTCGCGCCAACAAAAATGAGCACCACCGCCAGTCCCGTCTTCAAGAATGCAAATTTATCAAGCACTCCGGCCAGCAGGAAGTACAGTGCTCGCAATCCGAGGATTGCAAACACATTCGAGGTATACACGATAAAAGGATCACGGGTGATCCCGAAAACCGCTGGAATGGAATCCACCGCAAAAGTCACGTCAGTGACCTCAACGATCAGTAGCACCAGAAACAGTGGGGTCGCAAAGAGCTGGCCATTCTCGCGTGAGAAGAATTTTTCGCCTCGGTATTCCTTCGTTAAGCGAAGATGCTTGCTGAGGTACCGCACGAAAAAATTCTTTTCCGGATGGCTTTCCGCCTTTCGCATCAGCAACATATGCAAGCCGGCATAGACAATGAATGCCCCGAACACGTACATGATCCAGTTGAATCTGGCGATCAGTGCGGCTCCCGCGGCGATCATGGCTCCGCGCATCAGCAAAGCGCCCAGGATTCCGTATCCCAGCACGCGCTGTTGAAATTCGTCTTTCACCGCGAACACTCGGAACACCACCAGGAATAGAAACAGATTGTCCACGCTCATCGCTTTTTCGATGACGTAGCCCGTGTAGAATTCGAGCGAAGGTTGTTTTCCGTAGAAATGCAGGATGTAAAGACCAAAGGTGAGGGCCAGTCCAATCCAGACAAGACTCCACACCAACGCCTCGCGAACTCCAATCTTGTGTGCTTTGCGATGGAAAACGCCCAGGTCCAGGGCGATGGCGATCAGAACCAGTACATTGAAGGCAATCCAGTGCAGCGGTGTGTCCATCTTTCCGTCTGTTTTTCCAGTTCTGTTGCCCGCTTAGCCGGCAGGCCGTACGGCCAGTCGCCGCGATTCACTCGCGCAGTCAGTCTACTTGGTCTTGGGAGATAGATTGTCGGTTGCGTTGAGGTTCGTCAACTCGATTAGAATCGTTTGGCCGGCTTCGATTTTCACTGGAACGTCCCACTGCAGCCGAGCATCGCCGGCTGCGGCGGTAAGCCCCAGCGAGCTGATCCAATAAGTGCCGGCGGGTACACCGGAAATGCGCGCGTGCCCGTCCAAATCGGTATCCGCTTTCGCCACCAGGTATTTGGTCTGCGCTTCCACGGGGGCCATTTGCTGCACCCGGCGCCGTTGCGCGTTCTGCAGCGCCGCCCATTTTCGGGCAGGATTCACGCCATCCAGCTCCAATTCCATGCCGGATACGGTCTGCGGGTGGGCCTGAATGAATTTCTTCAGCGCGGTCATGTACTCCTGTTTTTGCTTTTCGTAACGCGCGGGATTCTCGGTCTTATCGGAATCATGATATTTCGGAACAGGGATGCCGTTGGTCACGCCGCCGCTGTTCGAACGTTGATAGGCCAGCAGGAATTCCGGCACATTGAGCACATCGTCGGGCGTCACCAGTTTGTCGAAACCCGGCAGCGTGATGTCCATGACGTCGTGTTTGTGCAGCCATTCGCGCAGTTCGGGCGAAATTTTAAGATCATCGATAAACTTTTCGCGAGAAGGCGGAGCATCGCGGTCATCCAGCGCTTTGACGATATCGGTATAACTTTTCGTGAGCAGGTAGAAGGTGAAGTCCCGCGCCGGTTCCGCTTTTGCCGCGGTCGGTGTGACCCTGGCTGTGAATTCCAACGCCCCTGCGCTCGCTTGTGCGTCGGTGCGACACCCAGCCGCAAGCAAGAAGATCCCGGCCAATATAAAAAGTTTTCTCATAGCGGCAATCCTAGCAGAAATGTGAAACACATCTTCGTTTCATTCGCCAGCGAATACGTACTTTCCACCCCTGGCAATGTGGACGCTCGCCGGGCGACGATGTTTTTCAAAATAGTCGTATCCTTCTTTCAGGTTTGTCCAGAGCTGCACAATTTCAGGCTGCGCTCGGTTTTCTCCGGCCAATTTGTCCAAAGCCTGATCTGTCAATCGTGCCGGAAATATCTGGATGGGCAAATGCGCCTGGCCCGATGTCTTGGCCAGTACCGCCAACCAGTACACTTCCTTGATTCCATCGTCGGTAATCGGCAGGCAGCCGATCGTGACGCAGTTGCCGTGCAGAAAAATATCGCCGCCGGGATTTTGGCGAGAGCCGAGAATGCGGTCGGACTCGTTTGGATAGCTGACATGCAAACTCAGATAAAAGTTGCTCTGCGGATTGAACCAGTCCAGCTCGTAGAATCCTTCCGGCACCTGTTCGTCCCCAAAACGCCTTTTCGGGCCGAGCTTCCCTGACCTAGCACAAATCGGGTAGGTCTTGACGAGCGAATAAGCGCTCCCAGGTGACTCCTCCGCTCATAATTCCAGTTGTGCTTCTTTCTTAAACGCGCGCAACAGAATCTTTCGTGGAGGGTAAGACAAGTTCTCTTTGGTGAAGAGCTGGCGTAAGATTTGGTCTTTTTCTTTCGCGGCGGTGCGGACCCTTGGGAATCGCGATTGTTCTTCGCGAAACGAAAGATGAGAAGGTGCGGCAAGCTGCACACTGCTTATGCCAGCGCACAACAGCAAAAGGGCACTGATTCTCATCTCAAGAAGTCGCACCGGCGCGATGGTAACACCGTCGCTAGAAGAGCCGAAAGACCGTTTCAATCGTAATCCAGGTCGCCACCGGTCGCCGGGCTGCATCTCGAGCGGGGACGAATTGCCAGCCGCGCACCGCGCGCATCGCGTTTTCATCCAATCCAAGCCCGAGGCCGCGCGTCACTTGCACATCTCTCACTCGCCCATCCGCGCCCACCAACACGCGCATCGTCACCTGACCCTGCAGCTTCTGTTTTCTGGCTTCGTCGGAGTACAACGGATCTGGGCAATATTTGCAGACTACCTGCGTCGCCGCAATTGCATACGGGCCGGATTCGTTGCCAACTCCCGATCCATCCCCGGGACCATCTCCCATTCCGCGATCAACCCCGATGCCAATCCCATGCTTTCCCGATCCTTCGGAATTATTCCGCTCCCTCATCCACGGTAATCCCGGATCGTTGACCGGACGAGCAAACTCCGGCGCCTCGGCGTCAGCAATGGTGAGTGGCACGGCCAGAACATGCTGCTGGCCATCTGGAAGGTGCGGCGGAAGCAATGCCATGCGGGAAGTCGGCAGAAGCTCGCCTGCGGTGGGAGGTAGCGCGTCGTGGCCGCCACTACTGCCGCGCTTGCCGAGCGAACGGTCATTGGTCTGCCGCAACAAGTCAGGTTCCAGGAATTGCAGCGAATCAATCCCTGGCGGTTTATTCGACAAGCCGGTCTTATCGATGTGCGGAGGGCGTAGCGCTCCAAAGATCAGCAGGCCGAAAACCAACGCATGCAAGCACGTAGACCCGAGCTGCGCCTTCGAATAGCTCCGCTCACGCCGATCATCCAGTAAATGAATCGGCGCTTGCCCCGCTGGCAGCGGCGCCAGTCGTAGTTTCCATGCGCTGTCGAAGTTTTCGCGAATTCGCTTCAGGTAGGAACTCTGGCGGGATGGGAGAAACTCGAAGCCGCGAGCAGGATCAGGCATCGTAGCACCTCGTTCGCCGCTTGCGCCAATCCGCAGGCCAAAACAAAAGCGGCTCCAATGCACAATGGGAGCCGCTCTAAGCCTAAATGGTTGCTTCGTGAATCAAACCGTTCTGCAGAATGCTCGTGGCTAGAACAGCCGGAACGTCACCTCAATCGGCACTTGAGTTGGAACCAGCTTTCCGTCTTTGCCCGGTGCTGGGCGGAACTTCCATTGCCGCACAGCTTCAATCGCTTTTTCGTCCAGACCGAGGCCTGGGCTCTTTACAACCTGAATGTTCGTCGCGCGCCCATCCAGCGTAATCACGACCATCAGCACCACTACGCCCTGATATTTCGCCTTGCGCGCTTCGTCGGAATATTGCGGGTCCGGACAGTAGATGCAGCTCGGCATCCCGACGCCATTAATCCCAGCGCGGAACGCTCCGCCGCCAGTGCCGCCACCTTCACCAGGACCGAGTCCGCCGCCCGTACCGCTGCCGATACCGGTGCCGTTTCCATGCCCCAGGGATTCGCTTACGCCGTTTGCCAGCGGATCGCCAAAAGTCGGCGCGTTGATATTCGACACATGCAAATCAGGAGGCCCCAGCAGTGACGGATCCATTGGAAGTTTGGGATCGGGATTCTGAATCTTCACTTGCGGCGGCGTAAATTGTGTCCACTGGAACTTCGGCAGTTTGCCGCGGTTCACCGGCGCCAAAGTATGATCGTTCGCGCCGCCGCCACCGCCCGCGGGCTTCGCGCCAGCCGGCATTTTTGCCATATAAGGCGAAATGTCCAGCGGCGTCATATCCGTCTTGTTTTTCGCTTGGGTGGATGGAGGCAAAACGCGCGTAAAGAGCGGCACGATAATCAACCCGATCAGCACCACGTGCAGCCCGATGGAGATCGCTTGTGTCCACCCGAAATTCTCGTCCTTAGACCAAATCTCTTTGACCCTGATCGGTTTCACTTCGAACGGTAGCGGGGCTACTCTGGCCGGAGAAAATAGCTCTTTCAAACGTTGCCCAAACCCGCCAAACCCTTCGACCCAGCCGGTTGAAAGCCTGCTGTCCGATTGACCCTTGGGCACCGGACGGCTGGTAAAGAATTCCCCGACGTTGCTCCAGAACCCATCTTCATACTGCGCAGGCATCAACTTCGATTTCACATCGCCGCGAATTTTTACCGGTCGTTCGAATAGGAATTGCTTCAGGTTGGACCAAAAATTGTCCGGCATCAGCATCGGCGGGCGGCCGAATCGAGGAACTACGTTGGAGCCTGCAGCGGCATTTCCGCGCGCGTCAACGTCCGGACGTTGCGGTGGTCCCAAGTTGAGCATTGTCGCTGGCACGCTTCCTCGCCTAGCTAATTAGACGCACTTCAGCCGCGTCTGGCACCACTACCGATACGATTCTTGCCACGCCGGATAGGTTGCACGCCTGCTCCGGCTGACACCATACTCCATTCATTGTAACATACGTGCTTACACCACTTTCCGATGTTTCCCGCCGTTCAATAGGCGAAAACTAGGGCTCAGAAGGGAATTGCGATTCGCCGAATCCATGTCCGAACCACTCGAACTTAAGAAGACCCTGAACCTGCCGAAAACTGATTTTCCGATGAAGGCAAGTCTCCCGCTCAACGAGCCGAAGCAGCTCGAAGCCTGGCAGGAAGCCAATCTTTATCAACAGATTCTCGATGCGCGCAAAGGCAAGCCGCTTTTTGTATTGCACGATGGTCCGCCGTATCCTACGGGTACGATTCACCTCGGCACCGGCCTCAATAAAGTTCTCAAGGACCTGGTCGTCAAGACGAAAAGTATGGCTGGCCACTACGCCCCGTATGTTCCCGGATGGGATTGTCACGGCCTTCCGATCGAGACCCAGGTCGAAAAAGAGTTGGGCGGCAAAGGCAAAGTCGCGCCCGCCGAATTTCGCAAGCTGTGCCGCGAATTCGCCACGCGTTACGTCGAGCAGCACAAGCGCGATTTCAAGCGCCTGGGCATTTTCGGCCGCTGGAATGATCCCTACCTCACGATGAGCTTCGATTACGAAGCTACCATCGCCAACGCGTTCCTGGACTTCATGGAGAAGGGTTACGTCTACCGCGGACGCAAGCCGGTCTATTGGTGTCTCGTCGATTCCACCGCGCTGGCCGAAGCTGAAGTCGAGTATGAAGACCATGTCAGCCCGTCAATCTGGGTAAAGTTCGGAGTAGTCGGCGGTGGAAAAAACGAAGCTGCAAAGACTGGCAGCGACGTTTCAGCCGTCATCTGGACCACCACTCCGTGGACCATTCCGCACAATCGCGGGCTGGCGTTCCATCCGGATTATGAATACGTAGTCGTGCAAACCGAAAAGGGCAAGCTGCTGCTTGCCGCCGATCGCGTTGCCGCGCTGCAATCCGAGTGTGAGATTAAAGAAGCGGAAGTTCTCGCCACCTACAAGGGCCGCGATTTCGAAGGCATGAAGTTCCAGCATCCGTTTCTGGCAATTCAGGTTCCCGGAATTCTCGCCGACTACGTCACGCTCGATCAGGGTAGCGGCATTGTGCATACCGCGCCGGGCCATGGCGCGGATGACTTTAACTCGGGGCAAAAGTACGGCCTCGAAATCTACGCGCCGATCGACGACAAAGGTGTGTACCTGGAGGGCTTGCCCGAATACAAAGGCAAAGATGTTTTCACCGCGAATCCGATCATCGTAAAGCTGCTCGCTGATCGCGGCGCGCTCCTTGGTCATCACTCGTACAAGCACAGCTACCCGCACTGTTGGCGGTGCCACAACCCGGTCATCTTCCGTGCCACCGAACAGTGGTTCATTCGCATGGATGCGGTGCCAACCGACAGCACGAAATCACTGCGCGCGGAAGCGCTCGGTGAAATTCAACATGTGAAATGGATTCCCGGATGGGGCGAGGAACGCATCTACGAAATGATCGAAAAACGTCCCGACTGGTGCGTCTCTCGCCAGCGCTTCTGGGGCGTTCCGATCATTGTGTTTTTCTGCGACGGCTGCGGCCAGCGGTTTGAAGATTACGCTGCGCTGCGCAACGTCATTGAATGGTTCAAAAAGGAAGGTGCTGACGCCTGGTACCAACATTCGCCGGAAGAGCTTTTACCGGCGGGCACCAAGTGTTCCTGCGGCGCTTCGAAATGGCGCAAGGAACACGACATCCTCGACGTGTGGTTCGATTCCGGCTCGTCAAACCTCGCAGTGTTGACGCCCAAGAATGAACTGGTCGAACCGGGACAAAACTGGCGGCCAGCCGATGTCTATCTCGAAGGGCCCGACCAATACCGCGGCTGGTTTCATAGCTCCTTGCTGGTCGCCACTGGCGTTCGCCACGCGGCGCCGTATCGCTGCGTAGTGACCCACGGCTGGACGCTCGATGAGCAAGGCCGTCCGATGTCCAAGTCGCTTGGCAACTCCATCGAGCCTGCCGAAATTTCCAATAAGTGGGGCGCTGATCTGCTTCGCCTATGGGTTACTTCGGTCGAATATCAGGCCGACGTGAAAATGAGCGAACGGGTGATGACCCAGCTCAGCGAAGCCTATCGCAAGATTCGCAACACTTTCCGGTTCGCACTCGGCAATCTCAGTGATTTCGATCCTGCACGCAATTTGTTGCCCAACGATCAGCTCGAAGAAATGGACAGCTGGATGCTCGAGCGTACCGCGGAGCTCGTCAAAAAATGCCGGGAGTGGTACGCCGCTTACGAATTCCACCGCGTGTATCACGCCATCCACGATTATTGCGTCGTGGATCTCAGCGCCTTCTACTACGATGTCCTGAAAGACCGTTTGTACACGCAGGCGCCGAACAATCGCGCGCGCCGCTCGGCGCAAACCGCCGTCTACAAAATCACCAGCGCGCTGATTCGAATCGCCGCGCCAATCCTTGTTTTTACCGCCGAGGAAATCTGGAAGCACCTGCCAAAGACCGCTGACGCACCGGCCAGCGTTCACATCGCGCTGTTTCCAGAGGAGTCCGAGATCCGCTCCGGTATCAGGGCATCGCAAGCCGCGGCGTGGGATTTGCTCGGCAAAGTTCGCGCCGAAGTCTTGAAGGCGCTGGAAGCCGCGCGCAACGAGAAAAAAATTAACTCCGGCCTGGAAGCGAAAGTCTTGCTCGGCGCCAACCCGGAACTGATGGCAAAGCTTAAGAACCACATTGCTCAACTCCCGGGCCTCTTCATTGTCTCGCAAGTCGGTTTATTCAGCGCTGTCTCGCCCGACTATAAATCGGAAGCAATTCCCTCGCTCGAAGTCTCGATCCAGAAAGCCGATGGCGCGAAATGTGTGCGCTGCTGGAACTATTCCACCCGCGTCGGCGAAAATTCACGCTATCCGACCATCTGCGAACGCTGCTCCGCAGCTATCGCCGAAATTGAGAATCCTCTGGCAGCGCACAACTAAATTGAAGGCCCAGCCCATTACCGTCATTCCGAGCGAAGCGAGGAACCGCTCCCGCTGTTTGCTGGGTCTCGCATGAAGCTTACGGCCCGCCTTCGCTGGCTCATCCTGACTCTCATCGTCGTCTTTCTCGACCGCTTCTCGAAAGCCGCCATCGAAGCCCAAACCGCCGAAGGTTGGCGTCACGAGCTGGTTCACAATTTCATCTATCTGGTGCACAGCAGAAATCCTGGCATTGCCTTCAGCATTTTCGCCGACAACGATTCGCACTGGGTCCGCTATTTGCTCGTCGCAGGCTCTTTGGTCGTGATCGCGATTCTCGCGTGGTATCTCGTCGCTGCGGACGGCGTCACTTCGCGCGCCGCGGCTGGCCTGGCATTGCTTCTTGGCGGAGCGACCGGCAATCTCACCGACCGCATCCTGCACGGCGCCGTCACTGACTTTTTCGAAGTACTCTTCGGCTCGTATCGCTATCCGGCATTCAACGTAGCCGACTCCGCCATCACCATTGGCGCCATTCTGATCTTGCTGGACTTAATATTGCCTGCCAAAACTGCGCCCGCAGCAAAAACTTCCCGCTGATTCGCGCCGGGCACGTCACTTGCAAATCGCGGCCAGCTCTGCCCGCGGCTTTTCCGCGTGCGGCGGATACTTCAGTTTTTTCGCGTCGAAAAACTGATCCAGCAGCGTTCCACCGTCCACCAGCCCGACATCCGGGTCGCTCTGATAAGCAGCATCCGACTCAGCTTCTTGCAGCGAGATAAACTTGAAGCCATCCTTCTTCATCTGCGCCAGCAGGTCCGGCAGCATCACCGCGTCGAACGCCCCGATATGCATCAGCAGAACGTGTTTGATGTTCCGCCCAAAAATCTGCCGCGACATCTCCTGATCCAGCGTCAGATACTCCCGTGCCGTCTTCAGGTAACTCTCTTTCAGCCAGGCAATCGACTTCTGGTCTTTTTTGTCCATACATCGCGCGTACGCCCCGTTCCACAGGTAGTCCTCAAAATCCATCGTCACCTGCGCGATTCGGTAGCCGTGCTCCTTCAGGTACCCGCGCACCGCGTGCCGCTTCTCCAGCGTGTCGCCTTCGTGCAGATACGGATACCGGAACCAGTGCCAGTCCTGTCCCTCCATCAATTGCTTCAACAGCGGCTCGTCTTTCTCGACATTTTCTTCAAATGCCGGCACCGGATTGTCACTGAAATTAATGTGCGTGTAGGTGTGATTGCCGAGCGGCTGGCCAGCCTCCCGCCAAAGTTTCAGCACCTCGATCTCATCGGGATGGGTCTCGAGCTTTCCGGCATTGACGAACCCGTAGACCCCGGTGAGCTGGGCATCAGCCAGCGCCGCGAGCATTTTTTTTGTCAAATCGACACGGGTCACGCCCGTGGGCATAGGACCGTGGTTCGGCAGATCGTCAATGGTGATCGCCACTTCCTGCCCGGACAGGCGCAGCGCGCCTGACGCTTGCAAAGCAAGAAAAATCGCCAACACGCCGAGCAAACGAAAATATCTCCCGCCGCAAAGAGAAAGCATCTCGAGTCCTCCAGTCAAATCCGCCAGAAGTATAAGCCAGCGCGGCACATTTCCAATCGTATCCGTCACACCCGGTTCGCGCAGACGGTATCCACTTGGCCGCAACACGCCTATCGTTGCGTTGACGACGCAAGTTTCCGCCGATAACGTAAATCATCCATGTCTGCGGCTTCAGAAAGTTTGCCTCTCAAGTCCACCTCCGGCGCTGCGGCAAGCCCGCCCTCTAGTCTTGTATTGCAGGCAATCATTTTCTTCGCCGCATTCGCGCTGCTTGTTTCCCACCGCACGGACGCAATTTTCGGGGCTCAGTTCTACGCCGAAGACGGCAAGTATTTCTATGCACATGCCTATCAGTTTGGCTGGCGTTGCCTGTTCATTCCGTATGGCGGCTCGTTGCACATCCTGTTGCGCTTGATCGGTCTTTTCGCCCAACTCTTTCCTTTTGCCATCGCTCCCTTGGTGATGAACATATGCGCGATGACCGTTCAGATTCTTCCCGTAAACGTTTTTCTCTCCGACCGCTTCAACGCCATTCCCTTCTACACCCGCGTGCTGGGAAGTTTCATGTACCTGGCGCTGCCGAACTCCTCGGAAATCCACGCCAACACCACCAACATTCAATGGCATCTCGCGCTGATTGCGCTGCTAATCGTGTTGTCCCAGGCAAATTCCGCAAGCTCTTGGCGGTACTTTGACTATCCGGTCCTGCTGCTCGCGATTCTCGACGGGCCGTTGTCGTTCATTTTGATCCCTATTGCGGCATTTTTGTATTGGAAACGGAAAGAACGCCGGATTCTTGAGTGGTTGGCGATATTGCTTTCCGGCGCTGTCGTTCAGTCGTTCTTCATACTGTTTTCGCATTCGCGTCGCCCCGCTCCCAATGGCGCCAGCATCCTTCGGCTGATCAGCATTTTGGGCCGGCAAGTCTTCATGGGTTCCTTGCTCGGCACCAGAACACTCATCCAACTCGTGCTGCACGTGCGCTCTCTTTTTATTTGTGAAGCGATTGCGTGCGTGATTGGTCTGGCGGTCGTGATCTACGCGCTTCTTTACGCGCCGCTCAAGCTGAGACTCTTTCTCTTGTTCTGCATTGGCGTTTTTGCGCTATGTCTTGCGAAGCCGATCGCCACTACCGATGGGAATCTGTTTCAGTGGGAAGTCCTGCGCACCGCTGGCAACGGCTTACGCTACTATTTTTTCCCAGGAATCGCGTTCCTAACTTCGTTGGTGTGGATCGCCCTCGGCGAGCCACCGGTGCCTATTGCTTTCCGCTACGCGGCTTTGCTCATCCTGCTGATCATGCCCATCGGAATTGTGCGCGACTGGTTTTACACACCATTTGACGATTTTAATTT
This sequence comes from uncultured Acidobacteriota bacterium, assembly GCA_963814635.1. Lineage (GTDB taxonomy): Bacteria > Acidobacteriota > Terriglobia > Acidiferrales > UBA7541 > Acidiferrum. Next base: position 831,078 of record CAWFDP010000001.1, read on the forward strand.
TCAGCACTACGTAGAAGAATTTGATCGTGCCGCGCCGGGAACCACCGTCATCATACCCATCAATCCGGACTGGCAGATGCAACTGACCAAAAAGTAGGACTGCAACCGGTAGGCTCTCTAACAGAAGGCTTTGCGCGATAGTTCCTAACTACTTCCTTCGGCGAAAAAGAAGAGTGAACTCCGGTTTGCGCGGATGATATTCGGCTGCCTGCGGTCCCCAGGCATAGATGTCGTGATTTCCGCCGTCCGCAATTCCCTCAAGCACGTAGTTATTTCTGATGTATGCGTCCAGCCAATCGAAAATCCCTTCGTCGGCGTGCTGTCGCGTGTTCCACGATTCGTGCATCTGAACAAACACCAGAAATTCCGGCTTGGCGCTCTCTACTTCGCGAATCATTTCTTTCTGCATCACTGTTCCGTACTTCTGCTCCTCCACCAGCGCGTAGGTGTAGATATACCCCGTCGCGCTCAGCCGGTGCGCGTAAAAATAAATTTCCGGTTCCGATCCCAGCACTGCCACGCGATCGTTCGGCGCCGAGTGTGCTTCGATGTACTTTCCAACCTCCACCGCCTCCGGAAACGGATTCGGCCCGTAGGCGAAGCGGCAAGCCTGATGCGGCGTGTCGTAAAAGTAGACTTCGCGGTCCGCGTAAAGAGCGTTGGCTAATACCAGCCCGAACAAAACGGCCGGGCCAGCTGTGGCGGCCATCGCGCGCAATCGAAATCGCATCAGCAGTTCCCGCAACGCGCTCACGCCAGCGCCTGTAAGAAACCCGAGCACCGGATACGCCATGATGAAGTAGTGCCCGCGGTAGTAGAAACCGACGCTGATCGCCAAAAAGGAAAAAGCCAACAGTCCCACCACAAACATCGCATGTGGCCGCAATCGTTGGTCCCACAAAAACGCCGCCATTCCGAACGCAATGAGCAGCCAGATCAGTCCGATATGTTCCTTCTGTAGCTCCATGCGATTCGCGAACTGGTGCAGTCCATCCAGCCGAGTTCCATCGAACGGTTTGATTTCCCCTCCGTAAGCTCTCGCGTACGAAACCGTCCAGAACCAGAATTTCTGAAACACACCGGCGCGCAACAGGATTAAACAAGTCAACGCGTAGGGAAGAATCGCTCCCACCGAGTACCAACCGAGTTTCTTCCAAAATGTTCCTCGCGGCTCGGGCCGCGGCCATTCACTCCAGATCAGATAAAGTCCCGCGAAAATTCCAAAAAACACTCCTGGCTGCTTCATCACCAGTGCCAGACCTGCAGCAATCCCGCTCGCGAAAAACATCCAATAGCGGTTTGTCCCGCGCGCCTTGAGCAGCAGGTACAGCGAAAGCAGAGCTGCGAGTACCACAAAATGGGTGGCGTGGCCCGCCAATCCCAGCAGCAACGGGCGAATCGTAAATAGTCCAAACGCGGCGCCTGCGATCACCCCCGCCAGAGGATCAATCAACCGCCGCGCAATCAGGAACAGCAGAAAAATGCACGCCGCATTTACGAGAATCACGCCAAGATGAATTCCCGCCGTAGTTTGTCCGAACACCGCCATGATCACCGCATACCCGGCATACGTCCCCGGCAACTTCATGTTGTATGCGAGTTGGTACGGCGGAACGCCCTGCAGAATCAGTTGGCCTGCGTACGCGTATTCACCTTCGTCGCGCTCCAGTGGAAAATCTCGCAGCCGAAAACGAATCCCCGCAAACAGCAGAATCACGACGATGATCGCGACATATTCCCAGCCTAAAGAAAACCGGCTTCTGCCGGGGGTCTCAGCGGGAGTAGCAGCGTTCTCGTCAGCGCTTGTCGCTGGAACTGGATTTGGCGATTCCGTGGATGGCTCCCAAAATGTCGTGCGCAGAATTTTTTCGACAATTTGATGCTAGCATCTGAATCTCGCTTCACTCGGCGGGCTGGCAGTTACGGTGCCTGAAAATGTACTCTCGCGAATTTTTCGTAATTATCGGTCGCAGGCCAACGTCACTCGCAAAAAGCGACCATGCAGCAAAGCTACATGAGCTCTGAAACCAATCGCAAAGAATTGCTCGTCTCCGAAAGCGACCGAGGCACCCGCCTCGATCAGTGGGTCGTCAGGCATTCCCCCGAACTTTCCCGCGCCCGCGTTCAGGAACTCCTCGCAGCTCACCTTATTCTGGTGAATGGCAATCCCGCCAAGCCCGCGCAAAAGTTGCGAGGTAACGAACGCATTTCTGTCGAAGCCCGCCAGCGCCCCGCGCTGCGCGCCGAAGCCGAGTCCATCCCGCTCGACGTGCTCTACGAAGACGACGACCTGCTCATCGTCAACAAACCTGCTGGAATGAGCGTCCACGCTGGAGCAGGGAATTCGCAGGGCACCCTGGTCAATGCGCTCCTTGGCCGCGGCCAATCACTGTCCAGCGGCGGTTCCGCGGCCGAAGGCCAGTTCCGTCCCGGTATCGTGCACCGCCTCGACAAGGAAACCTCGGGCCTGATCGTCATCGCCAAGAACGATTTCGCTCACGCCAGACTCGCCGAGTCGTTTCGCACCCGCGCCGTCAAGAAAACGTATATCGCTCTCGCCGAAGGCAAGCTCGAAAAATCAGCCGGAAAAATCAATTTTCCGATCGGCCGCGACCCCGTTCATCGTACCCGGATGAAAGCCTTCACCACACCGTCAAAGCCAGGAAAGCACGCTCCGGCTGGCCAGATCCGCGAAGCACTTACCGATTGGCGCAAACTCCTGCAATTCGGCCCTGCTGCCGTCGTCGAAGTCCAACTCCACACCGGAAGAACGCATCAAATCCGAGTACACTTCTCAGCTCTCAAGCATCCGCTCATCGGAGACACGCTCTATGGCGCAGCATCGCAGATTCGGGCCGGCAAGATTATTCTTCCCGGCCTCGGCCGGCAGTTTCTCCACGCCGCCAAACTCGGATTTCCTCATCCGCGCACCGGAAATTGGCTTGAGGCCCGCGCTCCGCTTACGGCGGACTTGCGCGATTACCTTCTCAAGCTTGCCGAACTGGAAGGGAAGGACCTCGAACCAGTCAACGAACATCTCTGAAGCGATGCGGCAAGCCATCCAAGCCATCGCCTTCAAATTGACGCTTCGCTCGCTAGCTCCCTATACTTTCTCATCATGAATCGTCCACCCTTAGTCTTTCTCGCTGCCGCAACTCTGCTCGCGTTTCCGTTCGCAAATTTCGCCCAGCAACCCACACAGGAGCCAACGCCTCCGCCGCAGACTCAAGCTCCTGCCACGCCTCCTGCGGGCGCGCAGCAGCCGCCAACCTTCATCCGAGAAGTCAACCTGGTCGACGTCTTGCTGACCGTCCTTGACCGTCGCAATAAGTTGGTCCCCGAACTTGAAAAAGGCGACTTTAAAATTTCCGACGAGAACGTCCAGCAGGAGATCCGTTTTTTCAGCAAACAGTCCGATCTCCCGCTCCGCATCGGCATGCTGCTCGACACTTCCAACAGCATTCGCGACCGCCTGAAGTTCGAACAGGAAGCCGCCGTCGATTTCCTCTACAGCGTGTTACGCCGAGGCAAGGATCAGGCGTTTGCCATGACCTTCGATGACGAACCGCAAATTATTCAGCCGTTCACCGGCGATGGCAGCCTGCTTCGCGACGAAATTAACAAGACCCGCGCCGGCGGCGGCACCGCCGTCTACGACGCCATCTATGAAGCCTGCTCCAAGCAACTCAGCAATCCCCCGCGTCCGCCCGGCGATCAGCCTGACGTCGTGCGCCGGGTCATGGTCCTCATCAGCGACGGCGACGACAATCTTTCCAATCACACCCGCGCCGAAGCCATTGAAATGGCCCAACGCACCAACGTCGTCATCTATACCATCAGCACCAGCACCCAGTGGATCCAGCTTTCCCAAACCGATCCTGGTAAACTTGCCGACCGCAAAATGCACCTCACCGAAGGTGACGCCATTCTGAAAGACCTCGCCGACGAAACCGGCGGTCGCGCTTTTTTCCCCTATCATGTGGATGATCTCAATCAGTCGTTTCAGGACATCGGCGACGAACTCCGCAATCAGTACACCATCACCTACAGCCCTTCCAATTTCATCGCCAACGGAAAATATCACCGCATCAAGATTGAAATCCCCAGTCACGGCGGCTATCAAGTCCGCGCCCGCCGCGGCTATTTCGCCAAGTCCCGCACCAACGCCGCCAAACCCACGCAAAATCCCGCGCCGCCAGCCCCAGCGGGGCAATCTCCGCCTGCTACCAAACCCTGATCCGCGATCTTTGTGTGGAATGAGGTTGTCATTCTGAAGCGATGCGATTGGGATCGCCGAAGAATCTCAACTTCCTGTTTTATGAGCGGCGTAATCCCGCCGAGACTTACTTTGAAGTGTCGTGAAACAAAAACGCGTCCGACTCAATATTTCCGCGTTCGATGGCGATCTGTTTGCCGTCCAGTGAGTAGGCGTACCGGAAGATCAAGTCCTTGGTAAAGTTAGTGAGTGCCTTGCGGCTCTTCCCGTCCAGCGATTGCTCCCACAAATTGTCCACGCCCTTTTCCTTGACGACGTAAACGAAAGACCTGCCGTCCGGCGCAAATATCGGCGGCGAGGTCATTCGTGGGTCTGCATCTTTCAGTGTGGGCTTGCCTCCACCGGTTGGATCCAATCGGATGCTCAGCTTGTGATCCGCTTCGCCGATCTCTGACGATGCGATCCATTTCCCGTCCGGCGATACATTAAACTGCCCCACCGGCTCGTTCACCACCGTCTCTGGTTTACCGCCGTCAATCGAGACTCGCTTCACCGTTTGCCGATCGGACTGGTCCGTGTAGTAAACCCACTTGCCGTCGCGCGTGCAGGACGGCTCGCGGTCGTTCTGACCGAACGTCAGCTGCGTGACGTTGCTGCCGTTCACGTCCATCCGCCACAAGTTGACTGCCGCACTCCCAGTCCGGTTCACTCGCCGGAACACGATATATCGGCCGTCACCGCAACCGTTGGTTTGGTCTGAAATATGTCCTGTGTCATTCAGCAACATCGTTTCATCCCCAGTCGGTGACACGAACTTCACTTGCCCGGCCTGCGGCACGATCAGCATTCCGTTCGCTCCCCAACTCCAGCGCCACAGATTCTCGTGCGACGCCAACGGCACCGGCTTCAGCTGGGACGGTGCCGACGCCGGCGCAATGCCCAAGTCGAACGTCAGCTTGGTCTGGCTGGCCACCAGTGTCTTTCCATCGGCAGCCATACTGGGATTTCGATAGTTGTTGGTGTCGTGTGTAAACAGTTGGTACGCGCCATCCGGGTAAGAGAGATATCCCAGCTGGTTCTGCAAGGATCCTGAACTCACATCCATGGAAGGGATAATCAGCCCTCGGCCGTCCGGCATCCACGCGGGCTCGTAATAAATCCTGGACGCCGTAATCGCCAAATCTTTCAGCTGCCCGGTTGCGACGTCCACTTGTTTCATACCGCCCAGTGCGTCCTTCGTTGGTTGCACTACGGGAATCAGGATATTTTTCCCGTCCGGCGACCATGCTGGAGTGAAGCTGTCGCTCAGCAGGTTCTGGTCCTTGAAAATCTGGTGTTCGTCGCTACCGTCGTTCTTCATGACGATGAGGTCCCAATACGGGGAATCGTGCTTTGCCCGCAAGAACGCAAATCGCTGCCCATCCGGTGAGAATGTGATCGGACTATCCACATCCTTAGTCACCACATGCGGCGTTCCCCCCAACACCGGCGCCGCGTACAAGATCCCGACGACGTGTTCTTCCTCGTCTAGCCGCACGAAATACAAATAGCTTCCGTCTGGAGAAAACGTCAACGCCTGATAGCGCGTTGCCGCCGGAGCGACCACTTGGGTGTTGCTTCCCGTCGCGATGTGCCGCAACCACAACGATTCCAGCCCGTTTTCGGAATGCACTTGCAACAAATATTTTCCGTCTGGCGAGATCGACGCAATCGAAACGTGGCCGCTGTTGGTCAAATTCGTAATCGCAAAATTTTCAAACGGTACATGCTTCGAACCCTGCAACAGCGTGTAGATTCCGAATCCCGCAGCAACCATCAGCGATACCAGAAATAACCCCACCAGCGCCGTTCCCAGCTTGTTCTCTTTTGCCGCCGCCACAATCGCCGAGCCGCTCGACTTGTTTCCGCTTGCCGAAGCCGTCGCAGCCGCCGGTAACCTCCCCGTCGCACTCACCGGACGCGTGCCGGAGCTCGAAGCCGCGGCCGCCGTCCTCCCCGAGTCGCTCTCCCGCTGCAGCCGCTTCAAATCCGCGCGTAGCTCCGCCGCTACTTGGTAGCGTACGTCGCGATCTTTCTCCAATGCCTTATTGAGGATTCGCTCCAGCTCCGCCGGCAGGCTCGGGTTCAAGGTCACCGGCGAAATCGGCTCGCTATTCAGAATCTTGTTAAAAATTACCGCGCTGGTCGATCCCGGAAACGGATTCTGCCCGGTCACCATCTGATACAGCACCGCTCCCACCGAAAACAGATCCGTCCGCGAATCGAGCTCTTCGCCGCGCGCTTGTTCCGGCGACATATACGCGATCGTGCCTACCGCCATCCCCGGCGTTGTTAAGTGCGTCTCGTCAGGATCAATCGTCGCGCCTTCTGTATTGTTCGCGGCCTCGCTTCGCACCAGCTTGGCCAGCCCAAAGTCCAGAATCTTCGCCTGCCCGCGATCCGTCACAAAAATGTTGGCTGGTTTGATGTCGCGGTGCACGATTCCTTTCTTGTGAGCGGCATCCAGCGCATCGGCCAGTTGAATGCCGATTTCCAGCGTGCGTCCAAAAGTCAGCGGCGAATTCACCAGCAGCGTGTCGAGCGACTGTCCTTCCAACAACTCCATCGCCAGGAACGTCTTGCCCTGGTCTTCCTCGATCGCGTACATCGTGCAGATTCCGGGATGATTCAATGCGGATGCCGAGCGCGCTTCGCGCAAAAAACGCTCCACCGTGTCTGGATCGCGGCGTTTATCTTCTGGCAGGAACTTCAACGCAACCTTGCGCCCGAGTTTGCTGTCCTCGGCTTCGTATACAACGCCCATGCCTCCGCCGCCAAGTTTGCGGAGAATCTTGTAATGTCCTATGAGTTCGCCATCCATTGGAAAGGGAAATGGTAGCGGCTCGACGCAGCCCGGTCAATTGCGTCGAGCCGCGCTCTTACCAAGAATAAGTCTCGTTTCTGGACTCAGCGATCTTCCGGCAGCACTGGTAACACCGCCATGCTCCCGGCGCCCGGTTCGTCGCGAAGTTTTACGTAAAGAATCGTTCCATTGGGCCTTGGAACGTTGAGCGACGTGCCGGCGAAACCAGCGGGAACCGGAACGTTGTGCTCGAATTGCGAATCCGACGCCACCGATTCCAGCAGGAACAGATTCGACCCGCTCAGTCGGCACTGCTTGTCGGGACTGTCGGGACAACGAATTTCCTTCAGCGTTGGCAGTCGCACCAGTTTCACCAGTGGTATCCAGTCTCCTTTGCGGCCCTCTTCGGAAATCGCGCGAAATCTCAGTGCTCCAAACGCTGAAGGACCGAAACTCTTCAGCGGCTCCAGAATTGCCAGTACGGTCGCCGCGTCTTGCATCACCAGACTTCCGTCTCCGACGCTAAGCGTTACGCGGAATGCCTCGTCTTCGCTGGCAACTTCAATCTTCTCGCTGTGCGAAAATCTCTCCGGTAGTTCCGACTTCACAAAAAACGAAATCTTTCCGTCCTGCGGCAGCATTTCTTGATTCGCCAATCGAATTGCTGAAGCGCTTGATCCCGCTTGGACCGACTTGCTCACCAGAGACACCCTCGGCCTCGCGGGCTGCACCGTGGTCTGCAAATCGAGAAACCTGCCGTCCTTCAGCCCCACCCGCGCAACCATGCTTTGTTCCGGCCGAAACGATGCCGTCAACACGGTCTCCGGTGCCGCCAAATACAAGACGTCTCTGCGCTCCGCTCTGGCAAGCCTTGCCGGAGCAAAATTGATTCCATTCAGTTCAAAGCTGGTCACTTCATCCAGCCGGGTCCCCTCCAGAACTCCTTGTTGGTCGCCCGCGCTGATCGTGAAATCGTCCAGCTTCGCCGCCTCGGAAAACGCTTGCAACCCCACTTCGTCCGGATGCGCCTGGCCGAATCTTTGCACCAGGAGCTTTACCTGGCCCACCGGCACGTCTTTCATCGGAATGCGAATTTCCAGTTCGTTGGTTCCACTGGCCTTCCAGTTCAGTTTCGTCTCCGTGGTATCAGGTGTTCTTAACGAGATTTTTTCCGCGCACACCGCGCAGATTGATTGCAGATGCAGCGTGTCGTCGCGCCCCACGATCAACGCGCCCTGATCTTTCGCGGGGACCGTCCACTCTGCGTGTTGCGCGTTCCGGATGTGAAAGGTCGGCCCTGCAAACGATTCGAATCCCCAACTTCCGCGCAGCGTCCCGACTACTTGCATCTCGAACTCTGCCGTCTGAGCCTTGCGCGTATCCACCACGAATCCGCCCCGCGCGGCATCTGCCTGCGCCGGCAGTTCCAGCTGCGCGCCGCTTTTCGTCTGCAAACTCAGTACAAAGTCATGCGCAATTTTCGTCGAAAAAACCAAAGGCGCGCCTTCCACCGGCAGCACCAGCGTGGGATTCTGCAGGCAAAACACCTGATCGGTAGACGGGTTCCGCAGCGGAGGCATTTGCGGCGCCTCCACTGCCGGCAACCCAACCACAATCACCGATTTTGGATTGCGGAACGACGGCGGATTATTCAGATGCAGATTTAGTTGCTCGTCCTCAGGCATGGCCAGCGCCGGTATATATTGAAACTCTGCCGTGTGAATATTCCCCAGCAGGCGCGCCAGATCCACCACCGCGCCTACATACGCGCTGTAGAATCCTCCGCCTGCCATCGGCGTCGTGCTGATCGCACCGATTAAGTCAGAAGACGGCCCTGCCGTAAGTGCCGCAACCACCGATTGGCTATGCCCATCATCCAGCACCAACCGGTCCGTATTCTGTGTAAGGCAGCTTGCCTGCTGCTCTACCGGACGGTCGAAGCATTGCTGGTCGAGCCGTATCCCCAGCGTTTTTGCCATCTGCACCGATCGCTCGCGCAACTCTTTCGGATCGCTATCCGAGGTCTCGCGCACTTCGCTCAAATACTTCTCTAGCCGCGACCTGTACAAACCTGCCTGATTCAAGTCCTGCGAAGCGCGCACGAACACGCCCGGGACCGCCCGCACCGCGGTACGCAGCGTCGAGAATCCTCCGTTGGTCTCCGGCGCCAGGAATACCAGCACCTGTTGCGCGTCCGCCGGAACCGTCACCACAATCCCTTCTTGCCGGATTTTCTTATTCCAAGTTTCTGCCCGGGTGAACCAATCCTCCGGCGGCGGATTCGTCGAACCGCGCAAAAATGCCACGATCATCAGATATCGTACGGACTGCGACTCCGGAAGGTCGGGGTGAATCCAGATGCGATCACCAGGTTGGAAATTCGCCGCCTCCGCGATCGGCAGGGATTTCCCCGATCGCGAGACCTTCATTTCCACCCGCGGCCCGATCAGGTCAAACGCCGCCGCTTCCCCTCGCGTAGCATGCGGTGCCCAGGCCATCGCCAAACAAAGTAAAATCACTGGCGCAGCGTTTTTCTGAAGGATGGAAATATCCCGGATTATCGAAAACACTTCTCTTTCGCTTTCTGGCCTGGGGTCAAATTATTTTTTGATTTTTTTGAAATGTACCGCGCTATTGATTATACCGTGCCGGCTTTGTCCGCCAAGCTCCTCAGTTCGCGCTGTCAGGAAAGTTACACTGCCTGGCTATTCAAATAACCCTTAATTCTTTGGAGCGTAATATCCCTTGCGCGTCAAAATTCTGAAATCCTTATCGCCGGTTTCCACTCTTACTTTCCGAAATCTTCCATCCTTCGACGTGTTCGTCGGATAGTATCCCAGCGTGTACTGGCTGCGCAGCTCTTCTGAAATTTGATCGAACGCCTCGTTCAATTTCTTCACCGACGAGACTTCAATCGTCCTCCCGCCCGTTTCGTCGCTCAGTTTCCGCGCCACGTCCAGCCTGCCGTAGCCTCGCTCGTGCACCCACAATACATGAATCACCGTGTCCGTGCGCTGCGCTGCTTCAATCGCTTCATCCAGCCGTAGCTTGCTGCCTTCATCTTCCGCGTCGGTAATAATCACCAGCGCTTTGCGCCCAGCCTCGGTTGCCAGCTTGTCGTTGCACGCCAGGTACACCGCATCATAAAAAACCGTGCCTCCCCCCGAACGCGTTGGAATCGTGCCCGGCGTTACCACTCCGGTGTTCACCGCTCCAATCCTCGCCTTGTTAATTGCCCGCTGCACCATTCCGCGATCGTCGGTAAAATCCGCCAGCAAATCCACATCCGTGTCGAAGCTGATCACCATCGCTTCGTCGCCCTTTTTCATCACCCGTTCCATAAACTGCGATGCCGCTTCCTGCTCCGCTCCCAGCCGGTTTTGTTCGCTTCCGCTGGTATCAATCAACAATCCCAGTGTGATCGGCAGCGTCACCTCTTTCGAAAAAAACGCGATCTGCTGTTCCTGAGTGTCTTCGAACACTTTGAAGTCGCTCTGCTTCAGGTCCCCAACGATTCGTTTGTTCTTATCGCGCACCGTCGCAAACAGGTTCACCAGGTTTACCGTTCGCTTCAGCGCCGGCCCTTGCGACGGTTCTTGCGGCACCGCGGGCACCGCTAAGCTCGCCACAACCGCCAGCGCCAACGGCACCCTTAGCATATTCTTCAGAGAAGGCATGTATACTTTCCTTGATGGCTGCCAGCCGGCCAGCGGCTGCACAGAGAAGTCCCGGATCATCTCGCAACCGGGCTGGGTCATTTCTGCATCATTAAGATGCAAGGACGCTTCAAGAAGGATGCGTCGTACTCGCACCCCGAACGCTCAGAAGTTTGGCTGGGAGAATATGAAAAGTCCACGGAAAAGAACCATTCGAACGCTCGCAGTCGCTCTGCTCGCAGCCGCGCCTCTCGTCTGGCCCACAGTTCTTCGCGCCCAGGATCCGCCTACCGCCCCAGTCCCCAAAGTGAATCCCGACCCACCCGCCCAAGCTCCCGCAAAATCCCAGGACATCCAATCGCCCGCGAGTACCCAAAACCCCACCGACAGCCAAACCACCCTTAAATTCAACGTTAACTACGTCTTTCTGCCGGTCACGGTAAAAGACGGCGCTGGCCGCCTCGTCGCCGACCTCACCCGCGGTGAATTTCGCATCATCGACGACAACGTCGAACAGCGCCTCGAATTCTTTTCCGCCGAAGCTTTCCCGCTCTCCGTCGTCATTCTTCTCGACAACGACCTCAAGTCCAAGGACGCTCAGCAGCTCGAATCCAGCCTGTCGGCGCTCGTCGCCGGCCTCAGCACCAATGACGAAGCCTTCGTCTGCCGCTTTGACCAGAATTTTCATCCCGGCAAAGGTTTCACCCGCGATCAGGAAAAGCTCCTCACTGAAATCCACCGCACCCGCCTCGATGACACCAAGTCGGACGCTCCTCCTCCCGCACCCGGTGGCACTTTCTCCGGCCCCACCATCAACGGCCAGTCCGTCACCAGCGTCGGCGCTCCCCCAACCGCCCCGTCCACCATGGTCATCGGCGACAAAACCACCAAAGCTCTCGACGACGCCGTCTACGAAGCCGCCCAGCTCCTCAAAGACCGCGGCCGCGACCGTCGCAAGATGATCTTCCTCATCTCCGACGGCGACAACGGCAAGACCAATCACTACACCTACGAGAACACCGTCAAGGAGCTTCTGCGCTACGGCATCTCCGTCTACAGTCTCGGCGTCGGCGGCGGTTTCTTCGAACGCAAATTCTCCCGCCTTCAGTCTTACGCCCACGATTCCGGTGGTGATGTTTTCTACGCCGCCAAGCGCAACTCCCTCGAGGAACTCTACTCCCGCGTCACCGAGCAGGCCCGCAACCAGTACACTCTCGGCTACAATCCAAAAGGCAACGACAAAACCAAGGACTACCACACCGTCGAAGTCCGCGTCCGCCGCGAAGGCCTCTCCATCCTCACCCGCGAAGGCTATTACTCCGTCACCAGCCCCCGCTAACCCTTTTCTTCTTCTTCGTGTTGCCCAACTGTTAGCGCAGGCAACGGTTCTCATCCCGCGGTTCTTGCGGGATGAATCCTGTCTGGGCGCTTGCCTTTGTTGTGCCGGGCTTCAGCCCGGCTCTTCGGATTTTTCCTGCCGTCATCTAGTTCCTGGCAAGACTACGAAATCTCGGCATTCCCCCGTTCGGTTCCCCACTACAAAACCTCGTCATCCTGAGCGGCGCGGCTCCTGCCGCGACGCTCAGGATCTCGCAGGGGCGCGACCCTTGTGCCCCTCTTCTCTTCTCCCGCATGTTCAAATCGATGCGCTAACATCCAGCTCGGATAGCCCGTCCAATGGTTCAAGCAGGCAGCGATTCATGGCTCCCATCAGCGTCCCCTACGCTCCCACCAGCTACAAAATCGTTTGCGGAATCCCGCTCCTGATTCTTGCCGCCCTCGCTTTCTACTGGGGGACCAAAAATCTCCGCCTGTGCATCTCGATGTTGCAAGGCAGGTCACCGTTGCCGCCGCGCAGTAGTCCTCCGTTCGTCGTGCTCGGCCTCGTTTTTTATCTGGCGATCCTGGCGGTGGCAGTCGGCGCGACCGTTTTCTTTGTGGCGTTGACTACCACCCAGCCAACCATCGTTTCGCAGTACGGACTCCTCGTCGGTGCGGGTCCACCGCGCTATCGCCAAAAATTCATTCCTTGGAACACCATCACCCTGGTCACCTGCAATTTGCCGCCGCGTGAGAACCGCGTTCGGCTCCTCACCTTCCACTCGCGCGACACCGTGATCGGACTCGGAGACGCCGGAGTTACCCTGGAGGATGTTCTCGCCCTCGCCACGCAACAAGCTCCTCGCGGCACCGTTCGCCCCTGCGAACACCGTGCCATGTCTAATTCCTGGTCTTACTAGCCACACTTTGGCGCCAAATCTCAGGGATCGCCAGGTGTCGGTATTACACTTCTTAAGATGTTTTTGGAGGGCGGCGGCTTGCCGCCGCTTTTCCGGCAGCCATTCTGCCAGCAATTTCCGAGGGTGCCCCAGGTGTCGGGTTTACACCGGGGTCTTAGAATTCCCTTTCCGACGAGCGTCTAGCCATTCCAAAAATTCCCAGCAAAAACCTCGCTTACTTCCCAACCACCACCCGCAACCGGTCCGTCGCAAACGCCATCGGCCCAGCATACGACGCGCCAATCGACTTCCTCACCGCCTCCTGCTGCCCTTCCACGTCCGGCGCAATATGGCTCAGCAGCAATCTCTTCACCCCACTCACCCGAGCCGCCTCGCCAATTTTCTTTGGCGGCGTATGCAGCTCATACAGTTGCTCCGGCGAACCCGGAGGATCCAGCACCGCACAATTAAAAATCAGCAAATCCGCGCCCTTCGCCAGTTGCACCAGATTCGCCAGGGCCGATGCGTCCATGTCCCCGGAGAAAACCACTGACGCACCCTTGTAAGAAATCCGGTATGCCAGCGACGGACAATCGCCATGATGCGTCGCAATCTCTTCCACCACCAGTCCACCCTCATCCAAAATCTTGCTGCGCCCGGAATTCAAATCAATCGGCAAATCGCGCACCGTAAACTTTTCTTCCGCGCCAAACGTTTTCTGATACCCAAACGCGCCCTTGTCTCCCACCAGCAGCTCCACAAACCGCGAAGTCTTCGGAAACAAGCCCGCCCCATCCGGCCCAAACACCCTGTAAACAATCGGCCCATCGCTGGTCAGCCCTCGCGCATTGAAAAACGCCGCCAGGTCCGCGCTGTGATCGATATGCAGGTGCGTCAACAACACCGTATCCACTTTTTCCAGATCCAGCTCCAACTCTCCAATCCGCACAAACGCTCCCGGCCCCGCATCCAGCAAAATCCGCGGCGCCCCGTCCACCACCACGATATAGCTCGACCCCGCCCTCCCAAACGCCCGCGGCCCGCCCGACCCCAGCACCACTACCTCCAACGCCGCCTTCGCAGGCGCCGCCTGCACGCAACTTGGCCACACCACCGCCGCCACTAGCACGATCATCGTCTTAACCATCTTCATGCTTCTTCTCCACGCTGCCTTGGCAGCCCACCTCTCACGCAACTAACATTAATCCAGAGCGCCTCCCTTTGGAGGGCGGCGGCTTGCCGCCGCTTTTCCGACTGGTATTTCCACGCCGACCTGTGCAAGCGCCACCCGTGGCACAGATTTCAGTCTGTGTGCCTTTTTCATCTGCGTTAACCGAGACCGAATAGCACTCTGTTTAACCAAATTGGTCAATCTTCGATAATTGTGTTCTTAAACGTTCTAAGGTTTTGCCACATTGATTTAGCCCAGGCCAGGTTGCCAACCGAGACGAAAAGCAGCGACTTGCAACGTCGTCTGTATTTCTTGGATGCGCTTCCAAACATGATGAAATACTTAATCGACGTTCGGAGAGGAATTTGATTGCAGTTTGCAGTAATTAAGTCCGAACAATCGGACTTTGATTCCGGAATCATGTCAACGAGCGCAATGTGAAGATAAGTAATGTGAAGACCCTTGCAGCAGTTTGGCCCCTACACGAAAAATCAACGGCACCTGCTTAATGACCAATGCGGTAAAGTCTTTCACGTACGCAGTTCGCAATCGCCTTGCGTCGCAGGCTATGAACAAACGAATGTACTTGGAGCGCAGACGTAATTCCGACGGCCACTCGCGGAGTCGAGCGAGCGACAAGAAATATAATGTCTTCCCGGTCTTCGTCTGCTCGATCGTTGTCGGATTTGTCATAGCTGGCCCGCCAACGCCTCCTCAAACGCCGGGCAAATCGGCTTGTACGCGCACCCTCTGCACTGAAATCCCGGCCTCGCCGCAAACTCTCCCGCACGGATCTCCGCCGCCACTTCCTGCACCATCTTCTGCGCTTCATCCAGTTGCTTCGCGTCTCGCGTCGTCTCTTGCCGCTGATTATTTTGCAAATAATGGAACACGAGCCGCACCGGATTCAGCTCCAGAATCTCTTTCACCGCAATGGCATAAATGCTCAGCTGCAAATCCTTCTTAGCCTCGGAATCTTTTCGCGGTTTCCCCGTTTTGTAGTCCACAATCTCCACATCTTTCCGCCCCAGTGAATTAATTTGATCGATCCGCCCCTTCACGATCACATTGTTTTCCAGGTCCAGTTCGAACCCCTTCTCCTGCTCCAGAATTTTCGGCAGCGACTCCATCATCGCCGCATGAAACGTCCGCAACTGCTCCAGCCCGTCTTTCTTGTACTCCTGCTCCTGGTAATCGTCCTCAAATCCAATCGCCGACCATTCCGTTTCATAAATTCGCTGCACTTCCTCAAACGGCAAATCGCGCCCCTTCTTCATTTCCAGCATCGCCCGCTTGATCGTTGAATGAACCACTCGCCCAAACGTCAGCGTCGCCTTCGCCTCTCCCTCAATCAGCCACAGCTTCTCGAACAAGAATTGCTGCGGGCAACTCCGGTACGCCGCCACGCTCGATGGACTCAACTTCAGTGGCTCCGGAATCTCCGGCCGGTAACTTTCCGCCCAGGCCGCAATCTGCGAAAAAATCTTCGCCGGCCCCTTCACAGGAAAAAGAGCAGGGAATAGCCCTTCATCACCGCCCTTGCGCCGGGCTGTTTGGTCGTTCCTTTCTGCCGGCGTCACCTTTGGCGCAATCTGCAAGATGTCTCGCCTCTTGATCGCCGGGTCCATCACGATGTCTTCAATAAACAGCGGAACTTTACCCTTCCGCTCCGCAATCGTCGTCAACGTCAGCCGATCCTCCGCGCGCGTCAACCCCACATAAAAAAGCCGTCGCTCCTCCTGCGTGTGGTAATCGCCCTGCGGCAACTCTTCCTTCATCAATTCCAGCGGAAACTCAAACAGCGGCTTACGATCTCCCGCCGGAAACGCCCGCGAATTCACTCGAATCACAAACACCTGCGGAAACTCCAGCCCCTTCGCGCCATGCACCGTCATCAACTGCACCGCGTCGCCCGGCACATCGTCATCCAGCGCAATCGTTCCGTTCGCCTGCTGGAAATAATCCAGGTACTCCAGAAATTCCCCAAGCTGCCGCGTCTCGCTCTTCGCTTCCCATTCCTTCATGAATTCCGCCAGCCTCTGCACATATTTTCTGTCCTGCCCGCCCGCGCGCTGCGCAATCTCCAGCCACTCCGTCACATCGCTCAGAATCTCCCGCGCCGTCCGGCGCCGCATCGTTTTCCGCTGCCCGCCGAGAAACTCCAGCAGCGCAGCCACAGCCGCGGGCGATGCATCGAACGCCAACTCCCCTTGCGGCAATTGCAGCACGTCATAAATCGCCTTGCGCTCTTTCCGGGCCCGCTCCGACATCCGCACAATATCGGGAGCTCCAAGCCCCCACGCCGGAGCCGCCAGCACCCGCGCGCACGCCACATGGTCATAGGGATGCGCAATCAACCGCAGGTAAGCCAGTACATCGCGCACCAGCGGATGCTCCAATATCGATAGGTTGCTGATTACAAATGGAATCGCGCGCCGTGACAACTCTTCCACCAGCAAATCCCGGTGCGCGTGCTGCCGGTACAGCACCGCAAAGTCCTTCCAGTGGCGTCCAGCTCGGTGGCTTCGCTCAATCTCTCCCGCCACCCAGCTCGCTTCATCCTCCGCGTTCGCCAGTTCAACGATTCGAACCCGCTCCCCCTCCGCCTTGCTCGCGTTCAAAGCCTTCTTCGGAAAATCCGCGCTCGTTTCGTTGTGCGAAATCGCCTGCGTCGCCACCCGCAAAATATTCGGTGTCGAACGGTAATTCTCCTGTAGCAGCACCCGAAACTTCGTCGAGTCTTTTCCTTCTTTCCATCCCGCGAATCGCTGCAAAAATAATTTAAAGCTTCCAAACGAGGCTCCGCGAAACCGGTAAATGGCCTGGTCGTTATCGCCCACCACCACGATATTTCGCGGCGGCGCCGCAACCAGCTCCAGCAATCTCAGTTGCGCGATGTTGGTGTCCTGGAATTCATCCACCAGAATGTGCCGGAACCGTTTCTGCAGCTTCTCCCGCAACGCTGCATCGCGTTCCAGCAGTTTCACTGCTTCCGTCATCAACCCATTGATCGCCACCGCATTCTTTTCTCGCAGTAGTTCTTCGCTGGCGCGGTACGCCCGCGCAATCTCCTGCTGCTTCTCCACCTCTTCCAGCCGCTCTTTGTATGTCTCCTCGTCCAGTTGCGCGCGCTCCGCTTCCAGCTTCATCGCCAATCCATTTGCGTATTCCTGATACTTCTCGTTGGAAACCAGTTCGTCCTGGCAGCGCGAAAAAAACTGGATGAAATCCGTCAAAAATTGCCCCGGCTCAGCCAGTCTCCGGTATTTCTCCAGTTGCAGCCGTCGCATGTTCCGCCGCAGCAGAATCCAGTGATCCACTGTCGCCAGCGGCAGCCGCCCCGGCGCGCCTTCTTTCAAAATGGTTTCGCAAAACGCATGAAACGTCGTCAGCGTGATTCCCTCCGCCCGCTCTCCACACGTTTTCCGTACCCGCCGCAGCATCTCGCCCGCCGCTTTTTTTGTGAACGTCAGCCCAAGAATGTTTTCGCCCAGCAGGGAATTGTCCCGTTCGAACAGATGCCGGATCCGCTCGGTGATCACCCGCGTCTTCCCGGTTCCCGCCCCTGCAATCACCAGCAGCGGCCCTTCGCCATGCTCAATCGCCCGCCGCTGCGCCGCATTCATCGCCAAAGCAGGCGCAGCCGCCGCCGCTGTCGAGCGCGGCTCATTCTCAAATAGATCAAACAACGTAGCCATAGCTTTGCCAGTCTACCTTTTCACCAGGCGAACAGGAAGCGAAGTAGGCCGACAAACAGGCGAGGCACGTAGGTAAGATCAATCGTCAGAATGGAAGCGCTAGATCGAGACCCGCTAAGACTAGGGCAGTCACCATGATTATGAAGAGTTTGATTTCTCGATTCCGGGCCTTGCTGCCGGGGAACAGTCGACGATACTCATTTTCAAATCGCTGGCGCTTGCCATAGTGCCACCAGAGAAGTTCGAATCTTCGATCCTTCGGCAGAAGCTTGTTTACCTCATCCACTCGGTCCATGTGCAGCAGCCCGCTCCACATGCCGCAAGTCGCAACCGTTGCCCAGCAGCCAATTCCCAGCATCAATCGAATCCAGGTCGCCAACGTCGGATGTTCAAGGGCAGGAATATTCATTGCATCGCGATGATTTGGTCTCGGACAAGCCGCAGCCGGACGAATTTGGGCTTTGGCCCGTCGTAGTAGTAGGCCTCAGTGGCATCCTTCACTATCGCCCGCAATTCTTCCCAGGTGTCGCCCTGCGTGAAGATGCTTTCCGTAAGGCATTCCGCGGAAGATCCGCCTTCGGCCTCTTCCGTAACGTCAAATACCAGCTCGTTCGTCCCATTTGCACCATCCCAGTCTTGCTTGCACCAGTATTTTTTTCGTTTTTCGCTCTGTGACTCTGTGGTGAATCCTCTCTTGCTCTTAGCGCTGTGACTTCTTGCCGGATGCAACGTCCGCGTTGAATTCCTGCGATTTCCTTTTCGGAATCGTCAGCGACTTCCAGTTCGCTCCCGCATTGTGTCGCGCGATGAAAGCAATCTGCCCCACGTGATAAGAATAATGCGCCACCTGCCGATTAATCGCCTGCATCACCGAATGTGCTTCACCGCGAATCGTAACCGTCCTCTTCATGTCCTGGTCGCTCAGCCCTTCCAGCGCATTGAAAAAACATTTCCAGCCTCGCTCCCACAGATCCAAAAGTTCCGCACGCGTTTTCGGCGCGGCTTCAAATTCTGAATCCCGATTGCGCGTAGGCTTTTCACCGTCCGTCGTCAAAAAATCCGTCCACCGCGAAATCATGTTCCCCGCCAGATGCTTCACAATAATCGCAATCGAATTCGACTGCTCATCCAGCTCCTCCACCAAACCGGCGTCCGGGCATTGCGCAATCGCATTCTCCCCAAGCTGCTTGTAATACCGAAAAATGCCAATCGAATCCTTCAAATAAGAGTCCGTCCGTTCGTGTGCCATTCCCGCATTTTACTTTGGAGATTCTCTCTTTGATATCAAATGATTTTTCTTTGCCTCAAGCGTGGCTACCTGCCTTTTGTGGAGTGCGGCGGTTTGACGCCACTTTTTCGGTTCAAGGCAGTGTTAACAAAAAATCACACAACGGTCCTTGACAATTCGCTTTTTATTCGCCTATAGTTCTTTCTCCAAACTTTCTCTCTGGAGGAAATATGTCCATCGCACAATCGCTGCTCCCCGAATTCGATCAGGAAATGGCTAATACCCGCAAAGTTCTCGAACGAGTCCCCGACGAAAAGTGGAACTGGAAACCCCACGATAAGTCCGGAACCACCGGCTGGCTCGCCGGCCACGTTGCCACCATCCCAGACTGGCTCACGTTCACCCTGAAAACCGAAAGCCTCGATTACGCCCCGGTGGACGGCCAAAATACCTATACGCCGCCAAAGACAGACGACCGCGCGCAGACTCTCGCTGCGTTCGACAAATGCTCCGCGGACGCGCGCACCGTGCTCGCCGCCGCCAGCGATCAGGACCTCATGAAGAATTGGACCTTGCTTGCCGGTGGCAAAGAAATTTTCACCATGCCGCGCGTCGCATGCGTCCGCGGCATGATCATGAATCATTTGATTCACCACCGCGCCCAGCTCACTGTCTATTTGCGCTTGCTCAATGTTCCGGTCCCCGGCCTCTACGGGCCCTCCGCCGACGAACAGTAATTTCAATCCGCGCTGCACTTACAACGCAACCTGAGTCTGAAATTGTCAGCCTTCGGTCCGGCGCTCCGGCGCCGGACCGAAGGACCTCGACCGATGCGTCTTACCAAAAAGTTCTCCGCGAGCTCTTTGCTCTGTGTCCTCTGTGATAAGTTTTTTTCTTCTCTTCGGTTTTTCTCCTCGCTCTGCAACAAAAACAGCGGCGAGTTATAATGAATGGTTGGAGACACGACCATGGAAACTCCTGTAATCCTTTCCGCGGTGCGAACCGCCGTTGGCAAATTTCAGGGCGGCCTCGCGAGCTTTTCCGCGCCGGAACTCGGTGGCAAGGTCATCGCCGAAGCGGCGCGCCGCTCCGGACTCGACACCAAACAAATTGACGAAGCAATTCTCGGCAACGTGGTGCAAGCGGGACTCGGACAGAATCCCGCGCGCCAGGCGGCGCTGAAAGGCGGATGCGATCCGCGGGTTGCCGCACTCACCATAAACAAAGTTTGCGGGTCGGGATTGAAAGCGGTGGCGCTGGCGTCGCAAGCAGTGACGCTCGGCGAAAGCGAAATTGTGGTCGCCGGCGGAATGGAATCGATGACCAACTGTCCGTATCTTTTGCCGCAAGCGCGCAGCGGTTATCGTATCGGCGACGGAGTGGTAGTTGATTCGATGGTGCATGACGGATTGTGGGACGCGTACGAAAACTTCCACATGGGAATGACCGGAGAACTGGTCGCGGAAAAATATAAAATCACGCGCGAGGAGCAAGACAAGTTTGCGTTTGAGAGCCACCAGAAAGCAGTGCGCGCGCGCAAGTCGTGTTTTTTTGAAGCACAAATTTTGCCAGTTGAAGTTCCGCAAAAAAAAGGCGATTCCATCGTAATCAAATGCGATGAATCGCCGCGCGAAGATACCTCACTGGAAGCGCTGGCAAAATTGAAGCCGGCGTTCAAAAAAGATGGAACAGTCACCGCGGGAAACGCTCCCGGAACCAACGACGGCGCGGCTGCGCTGATTGTGACCGGCGAAAGAAATGCTTCGCGTCTTGGAAAAACTCCAATCGCGCGAATCGTGGCGCAAGCGGTGAGCGGCGTCGAACCGAAGTGGGTAATGATGGCTCCGGTCGATGCGGTCGAAAAACTTTTGACAAGAACCGGCTGGGACCGCGACAAAGATGTTGATCTCGTCGAACTGAATGAAGCTTTTGCGGTTGCGGCCATCGCCGTCACGCGGCAACTGAAACTGAATCCCGAAAAAGTAAACGTGAACGGCGGCGCGGTGGCGATCGGCCATCCGATCGGAGCCAGCGGTGCGCGAATTCTGGTGACGCTGCTGTACGAATTGCAGCGCCGCAACCTGAAGCGCGGCATCGCCGCTCTGTGCCTTGGCGGCGGCAACGCCGTAGCCCTCGCCGTTGAACGCTTCTGACTCAAGGTTTCTCCGGGACCAATTCCTTGATGGTTTTACCGTCGGCGTCCAGCAACGCGATGCGCGGAGCGCCTGCGGCGGGAACCTGCAAGACGATGCGTTTCTTACCCGCAGCGTCCATCAAGTCAAGTTCAGCAGCACCGGAGTCGCCACGGCCAATCCACACGCGGCGTTGCGAATTGCCTCCGGGCGCGCTATCACTGACGGCCATGCCGGCGAAACGATCTTCACGATCATCTACTCCAGCAAACTGCACAATTTGACTGGCATCGTACTTATCGAAGGTCAAGCTGCCGCCGCTTTCCGCGACTTCGCCTTTGGCATTCTTGTGTCCGCCGAAAACCAAGCCTCCATTTTCCGAACCCTCGTTGTTATAGAAAAGCATTCCCGCGTATGGGCGATCCTCCTGGTGTTCTTCTTTGCCACGTACGATGACGCCGGGCAGTCTGGCCTTATTGGAAATGATCATGCGCAACGTTCCGTCGGGCTCGACAATGTTGATTCGATGAACGTCGATCTCGTCGAGCTTGATTTTCTTGTCGCCGGCCGCGAATCCACTGACAACGGTGATGGCGAAGACAACGGTTAGGACGCCGGAGTACATCACCAGAAAGCGATTGCCATTGACCATGAACGATTCCTTTCCCGGTCGTTACTCGAGCGATGCACTTGGCGGCGGCTGCGAAAAGCTCGGCGCTTCTGCTCGATTGGCGAGATCTTGCGCGCAGTTGGGGCAGAACTTGTCGGATTCGGCGACTTCGCGTTTGCAATTGGGGCAGCTGGGATGCAGGTTGCATTTACAGTTGGGGCAGAAGTTGAAGCGAGCGCCAACCATGGTGGAGCAGCGCGGGCAGGGAAACGGCAGAGGTTCGCGCACCTGGAAATAAAGAATGAAACCGATGGCGAAGAACGGCCAGGAGAGCAACATGCAGAGAAGCAGCCAGAGCCCGCCATTCATTCCGCGGCGCCGCGCATCACGGTAGACGTAGCCAAGCGCCATCAGCCAGATGGCGATCATCACGGAGCAGAGAGTGATGATTCCGCCCAGCGCGAGAGACGCCCATACCGGATGACCAGCCATCTCCGGTGGAAACGTTTCTCCGTTGACGCCGGAGAGATTGATCAGCGTGCCGATGGCCACGGCCAGGAGCCACAAGACTACGCAGGTCCACACCACCCACTTCGGTACGATTTTAATTTCCTCGCGGAAGATGAACCGTTCCCGTTTTCTGCGGAACCGGATCAGCTTCATGCGTTCATCGAATGCTTCGCTCATGCGCTCCTCGTTTTCTAAGAACCTCTCGCGTCATCTTTTGTTCGTTCCGCTCGCTTGTAAAAATCAATTGGCCTGATCTTTCTGCGCTATGAACCTATCGGAGAGCGCGGCCCAGGCCGCGATCATCGGAGGCACACTCCACCAGAGAACGAACCCGGCTTCGAGAACCAGTTTCGGCGCGCCGGTGGTGTGGCCGAGCCATTCGATGCCGTGCCAGACCAGCGGCGCAGTGGCGATACCGAGAACCCAGGAAACTGCGGCGATGGCCCAAATGAATTTTTTGGCGGGCTCTTTGTCGCGAAGTTCTTCGGCGCGCATGCGCACCCGGAATTGAGTGCGACTGGCCAGGTTGCGCGGTAAATCCAAATGCATGGTGCGGAGCGCGGAAAGTGATTCGCGGAGTTGACGTTGTTCGGTCGAACAGGATTCGCATTCGGCGAGGTGAGTGTTGAGCCAGCGTTGGTCATCCTGAGAGACGGGTTCGAGGTGTTGTTGCGCGATTAGTGTTTGTGCGCGTTGGTGAATTTGTTTGTTCATCGTTAACCTCAAGTTCGACCAGCCAGAAAAACCGCCGGGCTGGAGCCCGGCCTCTACCAGTCAAGAGCACCGGTCTAAAGACCGGCCACGACAAAAGCTACGACAGCGTCATCGCGATCTTTAGCGCGTCTAGGCCGCGATACAGACGCGATTTGACGGTAGAAATGGGCGCGCCGGTGACGCCGGCGATTTCGTCGAGCTGCATCTCTTCCTGAAAACGCAGGACCAGGACTTCGCGATAGATCGCAGGAACTTTTTCGAGCGATTGCTGGACGCCGGATTTTTGTTCGGCATGCAAGACTTGTTCGAGCGGGGATTCGCTGTGCTCGTCTTTCACGTCGAACGTGGCGTCTTCGGGGCCGGCGAGCGAATCGATGCTTTGCGGTTTTTTGCGGCGGTGCCAATCGAGAACCAGATTTCTGGCGATGGCGAAAAGCCAGGCTTCAAATTTCCATTTGCCGTCGTACTGGTGGCCGCGTTCGAGGACTCGGAGCCAGGTTTCCTGGAAAAAATCTTCGGCGCGCTCGCGGTTGGCGGTGAGGTGCAGCAGGTAGCGGAACAGCCGGAACTGGTATTGTTCGATCAGGCGGTCGAGCAGTTCGGGGTCGCGGCGTTGCAGACCGCGGGCAAGGGCCTTGGCGTCATCGGTCATGAAGGCTGAATAGCATAGCGCCGCGGAAGTGGCACCCGAAGCTCCTGAGTGAACAGACCAGAGTTGAAAGACGGCGCTCATGATACCTCGTATACGGAGACGGACCGGGAAAAGACGCAAATCGAGGCGTTCCGTTTTGGGACGGCACTTCAAGTAGTTCTTGAGGATGGGTGGCGGGTAGGGGTACTTTTCGTAAGAATGGCGAATAAAGAACTTAAGGGGGGAAAAAAGTGACAAAGAGTGAAAGAAGATTGTGGAAGTGATTGAAAACAAAGAGCGGGAAAAACGCTTTCTTGCGGAGTTCTTGGGAGAAGAGTGAAGGAGTGAAAGGACGGCGGGGAATTCTGTGGTTGAGACGCGTCTGGCCTGGCAAATGATAATGTATAGACAGGTAATTATCAGGAGAGAGTAGAGGAGCGGTCGGTTTACGGCTATCGGCGGTTACTTTGCTTGTAAAGTAATTACGGTATTTGTGAAAAGCGGCGTTGCCACTATGCTCCGTGATTCAGTCCGAGGACGTACATCATTGACCGGCGGGGGACTCTTTGGCGGAACCTCGTTTAAGAATTGTCAGCAATATCGCTTCAGAACGTGCGCGGCCGGCACGCTCCGCGACCCAGGGCAGCGAACTCTTTCGCCTCCTAGTCGAAAGCGTGCAAGACTACGCCATATTTGCGCTCGACCCCGAAGGGCACGTCATCACCTGGAATGAAGGTGCAAAAGCGATCAAAGGGTATACGACCGAGGAGATTGTCGGGCAACATTTTTCCAAGTTTTATCCCCCGGAGGCCGTGCAGAGCGGCTGGCCGGCGCGGGAATTGGCACTCGCCGAAAAAGAAGGCCGCTTAGCAGACGAAGGGTGGCGTGTAAGAAAGGACGGCACAGTCTTTTGGGCATCGGTCATCATTACCGCGCTGCGAGATGCCAACGGTCGGCTCGCCGGTTTTGCCAAGGTCACCAGGGACATGACCGAGCGACGGCAGTGGGAGGAGCGCACTCAAGACTTGAACAATGAGCTTCGTCGCCACGTCGCGCAGTTGCATGAATCCCAGCGCGTCATCGAACTGCGGACCATGGAGCTACAAAAACTTTCCGGACAGTTGTTACGTATTCAGGACGAAGAACGCCGCCACCTCGCCCGCGAGCTTCATGACGATCTCGGCCAACAACTCGTCAGCCTTAAGATGGCAGTGGACGCGGACCTTGGCAAAGAAGAGGCCAGGCAGCTTGTGCAGACGGCCATCGCTACGGTTCGCAACCTCTCCTATCTTCTGCACCCCCCGCTCCTCGATGAGGTTGGCCTGCTTGCGGCGCTTCATTGGTATATCGACGGCTTCGTGAAAAGGAGCAAAATTCAGATTTCATTGACTACGAAGCCAAAAACCTTACAGCGCCTTCCTCAAGACATTGAAACGACCATTTTTCGGGTGATTCAGGAGTCCCTCACCAACGTGTACCGCCACTCCAAAAGTGAAAGCGCCCGTGTGGAAGTTGAGAAAGAGGCAGAATGCGTGGTCGTCCGCGTTCGAGATTACGGCAAGGGTTTCCCTCCAGATCTGTCCGGCAAACTACCGCCGAACCGGCTGGGCGTAGGTGTCAGTGGTATGCGCGAGCGCTTGAGCCAACTCGGCGGTCAGCTGACTATTTCGCACGCTGAACCTGGGACGCTGGTCGAAGCCCAAATCCCGCTGTTCGCCGTCTGATACCAGGCACCGATCCGGTTCAAGTCTTGCTGATTCACTCTTGGAAATCCGCTTATCCGCAAAGTCCGATAGCTCGCTGCGACGGTTTACGGTAGGAAGTCGACAAAAAATAGCTAGGACCGGCACGGACCCGAGCGGTCTGCGCTGAACGCGTCAGTTTGGGAGCTTCGAAAAGCTGAGCGTGAGTGGAGTAGACTGCTGGGATGATTTGTCCGAATTGCAAGGCGGAGTATAGGCGGGGCTTCAAGGAGTGCGCGGATTGTGGAGTGGCGTTGCTGGAGCCGACGGAGTTGGTGGGTCGAAGAATGGCGGATGACGCCGGGGACGACGAGGCGCGGGGCGAGCATTTTGCCGGCACGCCGGGGGATCCGAACGAGGACCCGTTTTGTTCGTTTTGGAAGGGGACGGATTTGCGGGTGTGCACGGAGATTTGCACGGTGCTGGATGAGGCGGGGATTCCTCATAAGACGATTCGGCGGCAAGATCATTTGTTTAATTTGAACAATCAGTCTGGGTATCAGGTGGGGGTGCCGGCGTCGTGGTATGAGAAGGCGGAGATGGCGATTAAGGAAGCGTTTGGAACGGATGAAGAGACGGGGGAGAATGCGGTGCGGTTGTTGCCGCCGCCGGAAGAGGATCCGCGGACCAGAGAATTGCGAAGCGTTTGGGTGGGAGACGACATGCAAGAATGCGCGGCCCGTTGTGCCGCGTTGAGAAGGGCAGGGATTTATTACCGAGTTGATGAGCAAAGGCAGGCCATGGTTCGCAGAGTGGAAACGCGATATGAAATCGGCGTACCGGAGGCAGATTTCGAGAAGGCGAACGTAATCACCCACGATAACGTGATGGATTTTTCGGACGAGCCCGAGGACCAGGCAATTATGGAGATTGCTGATGCGGGAGATGGCGGCTCCCAGCTTGAGACTAAGCGGGATGCCAAGTTTGGAGAATGGTATCCCGAAGACGCAACGGTTCTCGTGTGGGACGGGGACGCGGCCGATAGGCGAAACATGATCGAAATGTCGTTACGGGAGAACGACATTCGGATGCGGTGGGAGCTGCAGCCCGGAAAGCCGCAGCTGTATGTGCTGCCGGAGGATGAGGAGCGGGCGAAGGAGATTGTGCGGGAGATATTGGAGGGGCAAGCGCCGGAGTAAGGAAAACGAAGCTGGAGTGGAGCGGGAATAGTTTTTGCCTATCGCCTGATTACGGTGCGGGCACCACCGCGCACAGCCAGGATTGGCAGTGCTACTGAACAGCCGGGCTAAAGGCGGACACGACACGAGCGAGGAAGCTAGTAAGAACTGGCGGCTTCTTCTGTGCCGATCGCGGGGCATGAGGCAAATTCGCGGAAGGCTGTGGAGCCCTTTAACGAGGCGGCGCGATCGTTCCATTTCAGGTGAATAACACTTTGCGTCTTTCCCTCGTCTCTGTTTTGACCTGATCCTGCCAGGCAAACGTAGATTCCATCGGAATTGTGCTGGAGAACGGTGATCGTCAGGCTGCTCACTCCACCGGCGGCCCAAAGACAGGCATTATTTTCGTCCACGGCCTGCGACTGGAATCCGTAGTCCGCAAACGTCTTCTTGCCCTTTTCTTTCTTCGTCCGGAACGGAGACGGCAGCGAAGTTATATCCAGCTTATCCACGACAAACGTAGCGACGTTTTCGCTGGGGTACGCTGCTTTATTGCGGGCCATAACCAGCGGCGCGTAGGCCAATGGAATCAACACAAGCAAAATTTTATTCTTCATTGTTATGGTCCTTTCCCAACAGCTCCGAATTTCCGAATTCATTTACAGCGCTCATCGCGACTCCACCTATCGCCTCCACCGGAGATTGCTCCTCTGTGCGCAACCCGGCCCTCCCCCGGTACCTATTTCAGGGGAGGGCGGCGCGGATCAGGAGAGATAGGAAACCCGCGCCGCGGGTGGAGGTACGTCTGTCACCTTTCAAGACTGGAAGGGCGTGCTGTTTATTCCGCGCCAGGCCTGCACGAATTTTTTGCCAGGCGCTGTGTTGCTCTCGACCGGAGAGAATGCGTAAGTACGGAGAAACTGGAAGCACTTCTTTGTCGTTTTTTTGTCAACGCTTGTCACCCGAGGAACAGAAGCCACTGTGGTTCTGTCTTCATGGTGGGGGGCCCACAGTCTGACAGTTTCCGCCCAGTTGGCGAATGACCGAGATGATGAGCGGTTGCATTGGAACAGCCAGCAACGAGAAGCCCCGACTCTTAGAAAACAGGAGAACCAATGGAAGCGGCGGACGACGCGCGACGCCGCCTCTAGGAAAGCGCAAAAACGGATGGACAGGTCCGCTGGTGGGATCTGTTCATCCAGTGCAATTCTCCGCGCGCGCCAGACGTCACGAGTGGTGGTCGGTAATCTAAAAAGCGAGGGACCAGCCGACAACCGTGAGGGTTAGGAGGAGGACGAGAGAGGAGAGGCTGACGGCGCTGAGGACGCGGCCTCGGCCGAGAAGGGCGAGGCGAGACTCGGCGTTGCAGCAGAGCAGGACGATGACCAGAGTGATGGCGGTCCAGGCGAGGCCGGAGGGCAGGCCGGGGTAGCGGCTGATCATGGACATGAAGTTTTGCGGAGGCTGGCCCGCAGGAACCCACCAGGGAAGAATGGGAGTTACGCCAGCAACGATGACGAAGCTGAGCAGTTTGCGGGTGAGCCAGCTTTTGATTTTTTGACGGGTTTTACGACGCACGAAATAGTCCCACGCGAGAAGGCCGACGGCGATGGGGGCCCAACCGTAGATGGCGGTTTTATCGGATAGCCAGAGCCAGCCGCGGAAATAGATGGCCGCGTGATGGCCGGAAGCGAAGTGCGGCAAGAGCAGCCAGGCGACCAGCGAGTTACACAAAACGGCCAGGAAAAGCGTGGCGAGGCTCGCCAGTTGGAAGAGCTGAAACGTGGGCGTTTCGCCGCAGCGTGTGCAGACGGGCAGCTTGGGAAAAATCTGTAAGCCGCAGTGTTCGCAATACATTTAGACGGCCTCCGAAAGGAGGGAATCGTGTCTGAAAGTGAAAATCGTAGGTTGCGGGGAGGTTGGGGGCTACTGGACGAAGGGGCAAATGAGGGGAACTGGCCTGGAGAGGGAGAGAGACGGCGAGGGACAGGGGCAAGCAAGACGGGAATTGTCACAGAGTCCCAGAAAACACAAAGCGCAAGACGGAAAAAAGGGGATAGAAGCAGCGAGAGTGAAAAAAAGAAAGACCCGCCCGCAAAAACCGAGGATGGGGCACCCGCAGAGAAAAGAAAGAGCAGCGGCGTAAAGCCGCTGTTGCATAAGGAAAGAAACTTGGGCGGACTTGTGTGGGGTTGATGGCGGCGGGTAGAATTAGCGGACTTTTGTCACGACTGTTGAGACGAAATTGAGTTGGATTGAGTGGAGTTTGAGCGAATGGCGCAGCACTACGACGTGATTGTGATTGGCGGCGGGCATAACGGGCTGACCAATGCCGCGTACCTGGCGAAGGCCGGGAAGAAGGTGGTGGTGTTGGAGCGGCGGCACGTGCTGGGCGGGGCCGCGGTGACGGAAGAAATTATTCCGGGATATCTGTTCAGCGAATGCTCGTACGTGGTGTCGTTGCTGCGGCCGGAAATTATCCGCGATCTGGATTTGCCGCGGCATGGGCTGGAGATTTTGCCGTTGGATGGAACGTTTACGCCGATGCCCAGCGGCGATTATTTGTGGCGGATGAATGATCACGGGCGGACGGTACGGGAGATTCGGCGGCATTCGCGGGTGGATGCGGAGGCGTACGAAGAATTCTCGAAGATGATGACGCCGATGTGCCGGTTCGTGAAGCCGATTTTGTCGATGATTCCGCCGGATCCGACGACTTTGCGGCCACGCGACTTGCGACAGCTGCATTTTTTGATGCAGCGGTTTCGTGATTTATCGAGCGATGAGCGGTATACGCTGGTGCAGTTGATGACGATGTCGGCGGCGGATTTTCTGGACCAGTGGTTTGAGACGGATGTGTTGAAGGCGACGATGTCGGCTTCGGGGATTATCGGAACGTTTTTGGGGATTCGATCGCCGGGGACCGCGTATGTGCTGCTGCATCATTATATGGGCGAGATTGATGGGGCCTTCCGGTCGTGGGGATTCAGCCGCGGAGGGACGGGCGCGATTTCGAATGCGATTGCGGCGGCGGCGCGCGAAGCAGGCGTAGAGATTCGAACGAAGGCGAGCGTTGGAAAAATCATTGTTAAGAATGGGCGCGCGTGCGGAGTGGCGCTGACTAGCGGAGAAGAGTTGACGGCGAATGTGGTGTCGTCGAGCGTCGATCCGCATTTGACGTTTGAGAAATTTCTGGATGCGAGCGAGCTGCCAGGAGAATTTCTGGAAGATGTGAAACGCTATAAATTTCGCGGGTCGTCGGGAAAAGTGAATCTGGCGCTGGACGGACTGCCGGAATTTAAATGTTTGCCGGGGGATGGAGCGCATTTGCGCGGGGCGCTTTCGATTTCACCGGGCATCGAGTATATGGAGCGAGCGTACGACGACGCGAAGTACGGTAATTTTTCGCGGCGGCCGTACATTGACATGGTGATTCCGAGCTTGACGGATCCGTCGGTGGCGCCGCCGGGCAAGCATGTGATGTCGTGTTTTGTGCAGTATGCGCCGTACAAACTGGCGAACGGCACGTGGGACGACGGGAAACGCGAGGCGTTTGGGGACAACGTCATCGAGACGATCAGCGAGCACATTCCGAACATCAAGAAAATTATTGTGGGGCGGCAGGTGCTGACGCCGCTGGACCTGGAGCGGGAGTTTGGGTTGACGCAGGGAAATATTTTTCAGGGCGAGCTTTCGCTGGAACAACTTTTCTTTTTGCGGCCGGTGCCGGGCTGGGCTTATTACAAAACGCCGATTGAGAATTTGTATATGTGCGGGTCGGCGACGCATCCGGGCGGAGGAATCATGGCGGCGCCGGGGAGAATTGCGAGTACCGTGATTTTGAAAGAGTGGAAAGGCGCGAAGAGTTCGCGCGCGCAGGCGGGGAGCTGACGATGCCACTGGGACAAAAGGTGGTGATCGTCGGCGGCGGGCACAACGGATTGATCACCGCATTTTATCTGGCGAAGGGTGGATTCAAGCCGGTGGTGCTGGAAAGCCGCGAGATGGTCGGCGGCGGCGCAGTGACCGAAGAGTTCCATCCGGGATTTTTTGCTTCAACGCTGGCGCACACCCTGGGACCGCTACGAGCAGATATTGCGCGAGATTTGGCGGTGGAGAAATTCGACTGCCAGATATTTCAGCCAGACCCGCGAGTGTTTTCACCTTCGTTGGATGGCAAAGCATTGCTGTTTTATTCGGATGTGGCGAAGACGGCGGGTGGGATCGCGCGGATTTCCGCGAAAGATGCCGAGAACTACGCGAAATTTGCGGCGGGGCTGGAAGAAGTGGCCGGGATTTTTGCGCAACTATGCATGATTACGCCGCCGGCGATTGACAAACCGACGCCGGAAGATTTGTGGAATTTGTTGAAGACCGGGCACGGGGTGCGAGGGCTTGGGAAAAGGCGGATTTTTGATTTACTGCGCTGGGGTCCGATGGCGGTGGCGGACTACGTGGCGGAGTTTTTTGAGACGGAGTTGATTCGCGCGACGATTGCGGCGCGGGGGATTTTTGGGACGGCGCTGGGGCCGTGGTCGGCGGGATCAACGGCGGTGCTGTTGTTGCGCGCGGCGGCGGATGCGAATCCGGTGGGGACGGCAACTTTTTCACGTGGAGGATTGGGGAAATTTACAAACGCGCTGGCGGAGGTCGCAAAAGCAGCCGGTGCGGAGATTCGAACCAATGCGGAAGTGGAGCAGATTCGAACGAAGAATGGCGCGGTGGTGGGAGTGGTGCTGCGGAACGGCGAAGAGATTGCGACAGAGGCGGTGGTTTCCGGAGTTGATCCGAAGCGGACATTTTTTAAATTGCTGGACCCATCGCAACTGGAGCCTTCGTTCGCGCAGCGCATGAAGAATTTGCGCGGGAAGGGGACGGTGGCGAAAGTAAATCTGGCGCTGGGCGATTTGCCGTCATTTCCATCATTGGCGGGAGCGATTGGGAAGGATGGATATTTGCGCGCGCTTTCGGGGCGCATTCACATTGGACCGGAGATTGATTATCTGGAACGGGCGTATGACGTTTCGAAGTACGGCGAATTTCCGAGCGCGCCTTATCTGGATGTGACGATACCGACGATCTTGGATCCGTCGCTGGCGCCGGACGGGAAACATGTGGTCTCGGCGTATGTGCAGTTCGCGCCGTTTGCATTGAAAGAGGGTAGCTGGGGCGCGAGGCGCAAAGAGCTGGGCGAGGTTGTGGTGAAAACGCTGGCGCAGTATTCGCCGACTTTGCCTGGGCTGGTGGAAGGAATGCAGGTGATCACGCCGGAGGATCTGGAAACGATTTACGGATTCACCGGCGGACATATTTTCCACGGCGAGCTGGCGCTGGATCAGATTTTTACCATGAGGCCGGTGTTGGACTGGGCGCGGTACAAGACGCCGGTGCGGGGACTCTTCATGTGCAGCAACGGAACGCATCCGGGAAATGGACTGACGGGCGCGAGCGGCGCAAACGCGGCGAAGGAAATCATTCACGAATTGCGATAGAACGGCGAATTATGAAATACCAGCTTGTTTTACAACTACCATCTGGTTCTTTGGCTGACTACGATCGCCTTATCGAACTGGAGAACGTCATTACGGACGGTTTGGGCGATATCGGCGTTGTGGACGGCCATGACTACGGAACGGGTGAAATGAATATTTTCATTCACACCGACGAACCAGCTGTTGCCCTTGAAAAGGCAAGATCGCTTCTGACCGGCCGTGCAGGGCTGGGGCAGTTGAAGGCAGGCTATCGACACTTTGACGACAACAATTACGTCCCAATCTTTCCGACCGGGTTAAAAGAATTCTTCGTAGCTTAAGAAGCTGCGTTAGAAGTTTCATTGGGAACGCGAAATTACTTCTATGGCCAACATCGATCGCGCGAGACTTCACGAACTACAAAAACGGGAAGAGCTGAGATTTATTTCGGAGCATCCGAAATCGGCGGCGATGTACGCGCGGGCGCGAAAATCGCTGCTGGGTGGCGTGCCGATGAACTGGATGAAGAAGTGGGCGGGGGCGTTTCCGGTGTTTGTGGCGCACGCGAAGGGCGCACATTTTACCGATGTGGACGGGCGCGAGTACGTGGATTTGTGTTTGGGTGATACTGGCGCAATGACTGGACATTCGCCGGAGGTAGTGGCGGACGCGATTGCCAAACGGGTGCGCGAAGGCATTACGCTGATGCTGCCAACCGAGGATTCGATCTGGGTAGCGGATGAGTTGAGGCGACGATTTGGAATGCCGTACTGGCAATTTGCGCTGACCGCGACGGATGCGAACCGGTTTGCGATTCGAATCGCGCGGGAGATTACGCAGCGGGCGAAGATCCTGGTTTACCACTACTGCTATCACGGGACGGTGGATGAGTCGTTCGCGTCGCTGAATGATGGGGTGGTGGGGCCGCGAAGGGGGAATATTGGGCCACCGGTCCATCCTGCCGAGACTACACGAGTGGTTGAGTTCAATGATTTGAACGCGTTGGAAGATGCGCTGAAGCATCACGACGTGGCGGTGGTGCTGGCAGAGCCGGCGATGACCAACGTCGGGATTATTTTGCCGGATGCAGGCTATTGGAAGGCGGCGCGGGAGTTGACGCGCAAGTACGGCACGCTGCTGATTGCGGACGAGACGCACACGATCTGCGTCGGGCCGGGCGGCTGTACCCGGGACTGGAAGCTGGAGCCGGACTTTGTGGTGTTCGGCAAGCCGATTGGGAGCGGGATTCCGGGATCGACGTACGGATGCACGGAAGAGGTGGCGGAGCGGATTTCGGCGCGAATCGAGCTGGAAGATTGCGACGTTGGCGGAATTGGCGGGACCCTGGCGGGGAATGCGCTGTCATTGGCGGCGATGCGCGCAACGCTGGAAAATGTGCTGACGGCGAAGGCGTTCGAAGCAATGATACCGCTGGCGACGAGGTTTACGGACGGCGTGAGCGGCGAAATCAAGAAGCACGGCTTGCCTTGGAACGTGCAGCAGCTTGGGGCACGGGCGGAGTACACGTTTTGCGGGAAGCCGCCGCGGAATGGCGGAGAATCCGCCGCTGCGGCAGATTTTGAGCTGGAGCGCTTCTTGCATTTGTATGCGCTGAATCGCCGGGTGCTGCTGACTCCGTTTCACAACATGGCGCTGATGTGTCCGGCGACGACGGCAGCGGACGTAGATTTGCATACCGGGATTTTCGCGGACGCGGCGCGGGAGTTGGCTGGATGAAGCGTTGGCTGGTGTGTGGCTGAGATTCTTTCCGGCAAGGTCGGAGTCTTCGATCGCCCGCCTTCGGCGGACCCGGAATGACAGGTTAGCTTTCCTGGGTGCGATGCGAATCCGAAGGCGACACTCAGATATCGGGAGCGGCGAATAAAAGCTGAAAGTCAGTACTTAAACGTGACGTAGGATTTGCGGATGGTTTCTCTAACGTCCCAGACTCCGCGCGAGTTGGGCGGAAAGAAGACTGCGTCGCCGGCTTTGATCTCGAATTTTTCGCCGCCTTCTGGCGTGAAGAAGGCATGGCCAGAGACGAAGTGGCAGAGTTCGGCCAGCAGGACTTGACGGCGCCACACGCCCGGCGAACATTCCCAAACGCCTGCTTCGACTTGATTTTCCGTCAGAACGACGGCTTCGAAGCATTTTAGGTAAGCCACAAGTGGTCCGATGGGGACCGAGACCGGACCGACGTCGGCCAGCGGCGTGTCAGAGACGTTTGAGATCAGAACTGGCGGCATGAGTCGCTCCTGACTTAGGTACGGACTGCAGATCAGCTCGCTTGGATTTAACACGAGTTGAAGCGTATCCACAAATCAGACCAAAATGGCGGCAAAGTTGTGAGACGAGCGTGGTTGGCGCAGCCAAGCGGCAAGCGGTAAACTATGGCGTTTAGAGATGCGAGGAGGACGTGGACATGGCGACGGCGGAGATTAAGTTGCAGAAGCCGCAGTTTGTGAATGAGCCGTTTGTGGATTTTACGAAGGCCGAGAATAAAGCGGCAATGGAAGCGGCGCTGAAGAAAGTCGCGAGCGAGTTTGGACGCGAATATCCGATGTACATCGGTGGGCAAGAAGTGAGCACGGCGGAGAAGATGAAGTCGACGAATCCGTCGCACCCGTCGCAGGTGATTGGGATGGTGCAGAGCGCCAACGCGGAACAGGCGCGGCAGGCGATTGAATCGGCGCATGCGTATTTTGATACCTGGAAAAAAATGCCGGCGGAGAAGCGCGCGGGGATGCTGTTTCGCGCGGCGGAAATTATCCGGCAGAGAAAATTCGAGTTGTCGGCGCTGATCTGCTACGAAGTAGGCAAATCGTGGATCGAAGCGGACGCGGATACCGCGGAGACCATTGATTTTCTGGAATTTTACGGACGCGAGATGTTGCGGCTGGCCGGGCCGCACAAGGTTACGCCGTACCAGAACGAACGAAATTTTATGGTGTACATCCCGCTGGGGGCGGGGGCGGCGATTCCGCCGTGGAATTTTCCGGCGGCGATTGCTACTGGAATGACCGCGGCGGCACTAGTGGCGGGAAATACGGTGGTGCTGAAGCCGTCGGAAGAGTCACCGGTGATCGCGGCGAAGATGGTGGAGATTCTGTACGAAGCGGGAATTCCGAAGCAGGCGCTGCAATTCGTGACTGGACTCGGCGAGGTGGCCGGGGATGCGCTGGTGAAGCATCCGAAGACGCGGTTCATCGCGTTTACTGGATCGAAAGATGTGGGATTGCTGATCAGCGAAGCCGCGGGTAAGCGGCAGCCCGGACAGTTGTGGATCAAGCGCGCGGTGCTGGAAATGGGCGGCAAGGACGCGACGATTGTTGACGAAGAGGCGGACGTGGACGCAGCGGTCGAAGGGGTGGCGCTGGCGGCGTTCGGGTATCAGGGGCAGAAGTGTTCGGCGTGTTCGCGCGCGATTGTTTCGGAAAAAGTGTACGACACGTTTGTGCAGAAACTGGTGGAGCGCGCGAAAAAAGTTACCGTTGGGCCTGCTGAAGATCCGGGTAATTACATGGGGCCGGTGGTCAGCGAAACCGCGCTAAATGGAATTTTGAATTACATCGAAGTCGGAAAGAAGGAAGGGAAGGTGGTTGCGGGCGGCGCGCGCGCGCCGGGCGATGGCTACTTTGTGCAGCCGACGGTGATTGCCGATGTGCTGCCGAACGCGCGAGTGGCGCAGGAGGAGATTTTTGGACCGGTACTGGCGGTGATCAAGGCGCGGGATTTTGATCATGCGCTGGAGATTGCGAACGGAACGGAATTTGGATTGACCGGCGCGGTATATTCGAAGAACAAAGCGAAATTGGAAAAGGCGGAAGAGGTATTTCACGTTGGGAATTTGTATTTGAACCGGAAATGCACTGGCGCGATGGTGGGAGCGCATCCATTTGGCGGATTTAATATGTCGGGAACGGATTCGAAGACGGGCGGGAAGGATTATTTGTTGCATTTTTTACAGGCGAAGTCGATTGCGGAGAAGGTTTAGTTACGAGGGTGGCCCAAATCGAAGAGCGATTCCTCGTCGCTTCGCTCCTCGGAATGACCGCCTTGCGCGGTTAGATGGAAGATGAGAGGGTTGGCCCAGAGCGGCTGGAAACCTGTTTCAGAGCGAGATAAACGGGATAGCTGAGAACGAGGATGGCGAGCGCCCACGGGGCGTTATCGCGATCCGTCACGATTGAGCCAATCAGAAATGCTACCGAGCCTGCTAGAGCTATTCCCGTTGAGTAGGGGTATCCCCATGCGCGATACGGGCGATCCATTTGCGGTTCTCGTTTGCGGAGAACGAAGAGCGAGGTGTAGGTGAGGGTGTAGTTGGCGACGAAGAAAAACGAGAGCATGGCGATGACGCGTTCAAACGAGCCGAGCACGAATGCGACGCCGACGATAGTGCTGAGGAGCAGCGAGAGAGTTGGTGTTCCGCCCTTGTTGACTTTAGTAAAGCTGCGGAAGAACAGACCATCGCTGCTCATGGCGTACAGGATGCGGCTGCAAAAAAGCTGGTTGGCGTTGAGGCAACTGAGCAAAGAAACCAGCATGATCGAGCGGATGACCGGATCTCCGAATCGGCCAAAGATATGGTCTGCGACGGTGCCGAGGACAAAATTGTTTCCGGCAATTTCGCTCATTGGCAGGACGTAAAGCGAAACCAGATTGAGAAGCAGGTAGATGCCGAGGATGGAAAAGACACTTCCGAAAATGGCGCGAGGAATATCGCGGCCGGGGTTGCGGACTTCCGCGCCGAAATAGATGACGCCATCCCAGCCGTCAACGGTATAGACGACGGCTTGCAGCGCAACGAAGAGCGCGGCAGCGAACGGCCAGCCGGAAGGCAAGTGCAACGTTGATGGAGCGTTGTGGATAGCGGCGAGATGGGATTGGCCGCCTTTCAGAACACAGGCAATTACGAGAATCAGAAACGCGGCAGTTTTCATGGCCGCGGTAAGAAGTTGAGTGCCGCTGCCCCAGCGTATTCCGCGCCACTGCAAAACGCCGAAGCCGATGATGATGGCGGACGAGAGCAGCTTGATGTGGCCGCCGAGAATCGCAAACAAGTGATTCGAATAATCGCTGATGACGATGGCGACAGCGGCGGCTGTTCCACAAGTGGAGAGCCAATCGCTCCAGCCGACGATGAAGCCGGGGTATTCGCCGAGACCGCGGCGGGAGAAATTGTATTGGCCGCCACTGCGAGGAATGGCGGCACCAAGTTCGGCCAGCGAAGAGCCGCCCGACAGAGCGTAGATACCGCCGATGATCCATACGCCGATAAAGAGCCACGCGTTTGGCAGCGCGCTGGCGATGTCGCCGGGAGTTCGAACAATTCCCGCGCCGATGGCATTGCCGATGGCGGCCGCAATACCGAACCACATGCCGAGCACTTGAAGCAGACGACCGCGATCGTGCGGGCGAGGCGCTGGGACGCCGGGTGATGAGTCAGGAATGGTGGACAAAGGGGTTCACAGAGAATGTTTGGAAGGCGCAATGATAGCGACGCGGTGGGAAATTGCAAGACACAAAGTCACTGTGCTGGCGCCCACAGGTTGAGCGTTGCGTTATTTTTCGGAGTTTTGGTCATCAGGGGGCGGTGTGTACGGTGCGAGATAAGTGTTGTCGGTGTCGGGTGTGACCAGCCAGACTTTGCGGTTCTGAAAATATGCGAAGAGCTTGGCGTCCTGCCCCGGACTGATTTCGCGCGCCCAAACGACTTTTGAGGAGTCGATGTCGGCGGCGTTAAATACCCAATCGTCGTGGATATTGTGATCGTCGGAGTAGCGGACCATGACCAGCTGCTTACCGGGAAGGACTTCGAGCTTGCGCAGGATGATTTGGCGGCTGATGTCACCCTGGCAGGTCCAGAGAAACGTGTCGCAGTCCTTGCGGATGACGGCGCTTGCAGTGTCCACAAGCAGCAAGAGGATCGAAGTGCGGGCGAGGATTGCGCCCCCGCGCCAATGCTTCCAATGCATCACGCGAAGATGGCGCAGAGATTGCAGAATGAGAAGGGTGACGACACAGGTGGCCGGCGCGGCGTAGTGCGAATTGGACCAAACGACAAGATAGGTTGCAACTCCGATAAAGGCGAGCATGATCCATGGAAGAGTCATTCGCCGATCGCGCATTGCGAACCAGAGTCCCGGGAGTACAAGCAGCAGGCCCCACCAGGCGAACGCAGAAAAGTAGCGCACGGTTTTCAGCCAGGTGACGCACAACACGCCGTTCCAAGTGTGATCGAATTCCTGGCGCGCCCAGCCATTGTAAAAATCTTCAAACTGCTGGTTGTGGTACTGCAGCGCCGACCTGGTGGGCTCGAAGAGATAGGTTGATTCACTGTGATAGGTCCGTACATTCAGCGAATGCGGAAAGAGCAAAACGTTTCCGGTGAGCTTCCGGTTGTAGAGGGCCATGAACGCGGCGGCGAGGAGCAGGATGCTTACGACCGGAAGTGCGACCGTTCGCCAGCGATTTCTTTTCGGCAGTGATGCGGAAACTTTTCGAAAGAGCCAGCGAAGCAAGACGAATAACGCTGGCGCAGAAAACAGCAGTCCTTCATAGGGACGGCTATTGGCGAGGATGGCGAGGCCGAGTGCGAAGAGCCCAGCATCTCGAGTACCCGGGCGGCGTAGAAGCCGCGCGAGTGCTCCAAGTAAAAGCGCGCCACCGGTAGCGGCGACGGCGCCTCCCCAGTAACTGTTGATCCAGTAGCTGACGACACAGAACTTTAGCCAGACAAAGATTCCGCCAAGCAGCGCCCAACGCGGCGGCAACCAGGCGAGCAACATCCAATAAATCGCCGCGCACATGGCGGCGGAACTGAGCAGCACGCCGATCCACGGAAGGCCGAGCAGCTGGCCGATTGCCAGCACCAAACCCTGCGCGGGCGGAAACATCGAGGCGTAACGAGGGAACCAGTTGATGTGAAACGCTTCCAGGCTGATCCACATCGGGTGCGGCGGATTGGAAAGTCTGCCGTGTGCGAAGGTGTCGCCCATCAGCAGATAGCTGAACTCATCGTGAATGCCCGGAACCGGAACCGGCAAGCGCGAAAGCAGTGCTACACGAACCACGATTGCCAATAGAAAGAGCAGGAAGCCGCACACCAGAGGTTTACGCGCAAGAGGAAGAATCGCGCGCCACGCGACGCGAGTGATGCGGTCGCTCCAACGGCTGAAGACTAGTTGAAGAACGATCAGGCCGGCCGCGCCAATCAGGAATTGGTAAAAGGCGCGAATCAGCGGCTGCAGATCCGGCGGGTCAGGGCAATTGAGCAAGAGCACGCTGAAGATGATACAGGCGAGCGAGCCCACGCCAAAGTGATTCGAGGCTTAACGCTCGATTTCGATTTCCGTAGCTTGCGCGCCGCGCGCCAAGGCTTTGCGATTTTTCGGATCGTCGAGGTAATCCTGCAATTCGAGACGCAGGTTGCCGGCGTTGGTGGAGTAACTGAGAGCGGTCTCGAAATCGACGAGTCCCTGGCGGATGAAGCTGTCAAGAACGCCGTCAAAATGTTGCATACCCTCGGTGTCGCCGTCGCGCATCGCGTCGAGCAGCGATTTTCCTTCGCTTTCACCCTTTTCCACGTAGTCGCGGGTGCGCATTGTAGACTTTAGAATTTCGATAGCGGCGATGCGTCCTGGGCCTTCTTTGCGGGGGAGCAGGCGCTGCGAAACGATGAATCGGAAAGCCTTTGAAAAGCGGGTGCGAATCGCCTGCTGGTCGGCCAAAGGAAAAACGCCGACGATGCGTTCGATGGTTTTCGAGGCGTCAATGGTGTGCAGAGTGGAGAGCACCAGGTGACCCGTTTCGGAGGCTTCGAGCGCGATTTCGATGGTTTCGCGGTCGCGCATTTCGCCGACCAGAATTACCTTGGGAGCCTGGCGCAGAGCGGCGCGCAGTGCTAGCGAAAATGTTGGAGTATCGCTGTGCAACTCGCGCTGATGAATAGTGGCCTTCTTGTGGCGATGGAGAAATTCGATGGGGTCCTCAATGGTCAGGATGTGATAGGCCTTCTCCTGATTCATTTTGTCAATGATAGCGGCCAACGTGGAGGATTTTCCGGAGCCGGTCGGGCCGGTCACCAGCACGATGCCGTTTCGCAATTCGACAATTTCTTGGAGCGTGGGCGGAAGCCGGAGATCGTCAAAGCCCGGAATCTTATCCGGGATGACGCGCATAACGATCGCGCACGTGCCGCGCTGCCGAAAAATGTTTACGCGAAAGCGGCCGACGCCGCTGATACCGTAGGACAAGTCTGCGGAGCCGTCCTGCTCCAGCTTGCGGATGGGATGCTCGTTCTTGCCCATCAACTCGTAGGCAATCGCGCGGGTGTCATCGGGCTTCAGACATTCCAGGCCCTTGAATTTCAGCTCGACTAGTTGGCCGCTGACTTCCACCTGCGGCGCGCGGCCCGGCGAAAAAATCAAATCGCTGATGTGATCGCCACTTTTAAGCATGGCAGTGATGAGCTGCGGAATTCCGGCAGTTTTTTGCTTTGTTTCGGCGGCGACTTCAGGAGGTGCGGTGGTGACAGTGGTAGTGGTGGCCATGATTTATCAGTCCGTATGTAAGTGGAACGCAGCGGGATCGCAGACGCGCCGTTCACCTGTTCAGTATAGAGGCACGCACGCGATCGCTTGGAGAAAGTCCAGGCCAGGGTGGCGTGATGATTAACGACCTCTACGAATTGCCAGTGTTTTTCGTTCGCTGAGCGCTCAGGGTTTGGAGGCGTTCTCGATGAAAGTCGCGACGTTGGCTTTCAGTTTCGCCAGATCTTCGTCGTGGACGTACATCATGTGGCCGGCTTCGTAGTATTGCAACTTGATGTTCTTGCGCAGATTGGGCGCCAGGCCGAGATGATCCATGGTCTGTTCGGTCGCGAAAAACGGCGTTGCGAGGTCGTAGATTCCGTTTTCCACTTCAATCTTCAGATGCGGATTGGAGATCATCGCGCTGACCAGGTCGCCTTCGACGTTCGGCGAGCCGGGAAAACCGAACTGGTCGCCGCCCTGGTGCTTCCAATCCCACTGGGCGCCCTGAAAATCCGCGGCTACGTGATAACTCTTGTCGGCGCCGAATTTCAGGTCTTCGCGGACGTAAGAATTAAACGCTGCGACAAAAGCGCCGCTGATGGCTGTTTCCTGCGGATCGTATTCGGCGAACTCGCCCAGCAAATCGTAGGTCGGACCGCTGAATCGAGCATCGAGTCGGCCGGTAGTCAGGCCGCGGCTGCGCTGCAGCTCTTTCATGAATTGAAAAAGATTGACGCGGAGATTGGCTTTCACCAGATAGTCTTCGCTGAGTCCGGTGAAGCGGGCCATCTTTTTTGCGATGTCTGCTTTTTCGGCGTCGGTCAGCGCGTCGCCTTTCATCATCGCAGAGGAATATTCGCTTTGCGCGAACCTGCGCGCTTCGGTGATAAACGCGTTAACGTCGTCTGGGCGATCCTTCAACATTTTGTGATACCAGGCCGTCGCGGCGTAGCTGGGCAAATAGTAGATGTAGGCGTTGTCGGTACCCGGGTAGAAAGAGATGGTGCCGAGATCGAGAACCGAGGAGACCAGCACAATGCCGTTGATATAGATGTTGTTGTGATCCTGTAAATAGTTCGCGAGGGCGGCGGAGCGAAATGTTCCGTAACTTTCGCCGATTAGAAATTTGGGCGAGTTCCAGCGATTGGTGCGGGTGATATAAATTTCGATGAATTGCGCGAGGGACTTTACGTCCGGATCGACGCCCCAGAAATCCTTGTTCTGGGCCTTGCCAACGGCGTGACTGAAGCCGGTGCCAACCGGGTCGATGAAAACCAGATCCGTTTTGTCGAGCAGCGAATAGAGATTGTCTTCGACTTTGTAAGGCGCGGGCGGAGTGATCGCTGCATTCGTAGTCACCACGCGGCGCGGGCCGAACGAACCCATGTGCAGCCAGACCGACGACGAGCCTGGGCCACCGTTATAAAGAAACGCGACTGGGCGAGTGCCGGGATCTTTGACATCGCTGCGTGTATAGGCGGTCGAATAGACCAGCGCGGTCGGCTCGCCCTTGTCGTCCTTCAACTGAATGGTTTGCGCGGTCGCTTTGTACGGAATCGTCTGCCCGCCCAGCTTGATGGTGTGGTCGGTTACCGAAGACTCTTCCTTAGGCGGAGCCGCGTCCGGCGCCTTTTTGTCCTTATCCTTGTCGGCGGATTTGTCATCTTTGTCCTGCGCAGGCAGCAGGATTGGTGACGACGACAGGGTTGCGATCAGCAGCGAAAAAATTCCACACCGGAAGGCACGATTCATTCGAATGCTCCTCAAAACTTTGTTATTGGAAGGCGCGAACAAGGGCCTGATTCTAACTGTCAGACGGAAGAGCAGTCAAAAGCCGGGTTGGCAAGGACCAGGGAAAGTTCGTTGCCCGAGGTCGACTGGTTTACGTGAACTGAGCTGCAATCCTTGACGATCCAGTCGGCGCTGGCTTCGCGCAAGAGCGCGTCGCGCTCGGTTGTTTGCAACGCGATCACGCGCGCACCGGCGGCCTTGCCAGCGCGGATTCCGGCCGGAGCGTCTTCCAGTACGACGCAATCTTTTGCTGCAAGCCCAAGTAGTTGCGCGCCTTTCAAGTACGGCTCCGGGTTGGGTTTTCCGTAAGTAATGTCGTCCGA
This sequence comes from uncultured Acidobacteriota bacterium, assembly GCA_963814635.1. Lineage (GTDB taxonomy): Bacteria > Acidobacteriota > Terriglobia > Acidiferrales > UBA7541 > Acidiferrum. Next base: position 873,687 of record CAWFDP010000001.1, read on the forward strand.
AGTAATGAGTTTGCGCGGAATCGGAAGGCCCGCAGTGCGCAATCGAACGAATGCAAGCGGCCGGGTACATGATGTCACGATGGTCCATTTTTCGGGCGGAAGTGCGTTCATCAATTCAATCGCTCCGGGCAGCGGCACGACGCCATCGATGTCCTCGATCTCCATCCGTTCGACAATGGCATTTTCCGCCAGATAGTCTGCGTTGGGGAGCAGTTCGCGAATGGTGGCGAGGCTTGGCCGGCCGTGCGCCTGGTGCACCGTTCGCTCTGGGTCGAATCCGTGTTTTTTTGCCCAAATGGTCCAGACACGTGCAACCGCCGGAGTCGAATCCACTAGCACGCCGTCGAGATCGAACAACACACCTTTACAGTCAATTTTTTGCATGAGAAATAATAGCAGCGGATTGCCGGACAAGCAGCGAGAGCCACAACTTTAATCGAAATTTGTGTAATCCACGTCTCCGAATGCTGTGGCTATGGCCCGAACATGACCTCGTCCACATAACACCACATCCAGTCTTCGCCGGGCTCAATGGACTGAATGACGGGATGCTTGGTGGAGTGAAAATGCTTGGTGGCATGCTTGTTCTTGGAGGAATCGCAGCAGCCAACGTGGCCGCATTCGCGGCAGAGCCGCAAGTGAACCCAGCTATCGCCCATCTTCAGGCATTCCTCGCAACCTTTGCTGTGCGGCGGCACTTTCTTGATGTGGCTGAGATGCGAGCATACAGAGTTCATGCTTCCTCCTTCGCTGCCTCGTGCAAATCCCCGGCTTGCGAATGAACTCTAGGCTGTTTGATTGGCAGGCGAACGATAAATCGGGTGTCTCCAGGCTTTGATTTCAAGTCGATGCGGCCATGATGCTTTTGCACGATGCGAACCGCGGTATCCAATCCGAGGCCGGTGCCGTCGCCGACATTCTTTGTGGTGAAGAACGGATCGAAAATCCTGTTCTGGATTTCCGGCGGCACGCCCGGGCCGTTGTCTCCAACCTCGACCACTACCGAATCGAGCTGGCGGCAGGCGCGGATTAGCAGCTGGCCCTTTCCATCCATGGCGTCAATGGCATTGTCAATCAAGTTGGTCCAGACCTGGTTCAATTCGCTGCCATACGCGCAAATGCGCGGCAAGTCAGCATCATAATCGCGCGAAACGGTGATGCCTTTTTTCAGCCAGTGCCCGAAGATTTTCAGGGTGTTGTCCAGATCATCGCGCAAATCAACGTACTGCATGGCAGCTTGATCCATGTAAGAGTAGCGCTTGATCGCGCCAACCAGGTCGCTGATGCGTTTGGTGCTGTTGTCGATTTCGTGAATCAGTCCAAAAATCGTGACCACGGCGGCGACACGAGCCAGCGCGTCGCCGATGACTTCATCTCCCACGATCGCGCGCAGCGCTTCCATTTTCTGCGGGTCAGCGTTCGCTTCGGCCAGTGGCCCGGCAATTTTCCAGGGTTCGGTCACCTTATGCTCTTCGAGGCATTCGGTAAGCTCCGCTTCACGGTCGCTCAGTTCCATGGGATCCAGGTGCTTCGGAGCATTTTCGGCTACCCGCTGGGTCACTTCGCGTTCGAAATCCACAACTGCCTGCCGTTGGTCCGCGCTTAGCGGATGTTGCAGCAAACGCAGGCTCGCGCTGCGGACATCCTCCATAGTACTACGAAGACTTTTGGCAGCGCGTTGCGCGGCCGCGGCGGGATTATTTAATTCATGCGCCAGACCTGCGGAAAGTTTACCGAGAGCCATCAGTTTGTCGCGCTGAGTTTCCTGGCGGGTGAATTCGCGGATGCGGTCCGACATTAAACCAACCAGGCGCTGGCCGAGTACCGGCATGCGATGCAGCATTTCCGGAAAGTAATCCTTGTGCAAAATCAGCGAACGCGCGAACTGCACGATCCTGGCGTTCCCCTTGTACTGGGTGGAGCGCGAGAAAGGCAATAATCCAGTGACCATCGGCGCGCGGGCAATGAACATCGGGGTACCCGGTTCTTGCGGATTCTCCACGTGCATCTCGCCTTCCAGCATCACATTCAGATATTCCAATGGATCGCCGGCGCGACCGTAGATTTCGCCAGGATTCATGCTCTTTTCTTGCATCCGCTCGGCAAGCCAGGCCAGATCGTCTTCCGGGAGATCCGCAAAGACGGCGTTGGTCTTCAGTTCATCGACGATGTGTTTTTGTTGTGGAGAAATTGGCTGGTCGCCCATCGTTACACCGAACCCAAATACTGATGTACGAACTGTACCGCATTGGCGCCTTCGCCGACGCCCGACGCTACGCGTTTGATGGAACGATAACGGACGTCGCCCGCGGCAAAAACTCCCGGTACACTGGCCTCCAGCAACCACGGCTCGCGCTCCAGTGACCAGCTTTTCGGCGGCTTGCCCGCCTTCATCAGATCTGCTCCAGTGAGAATGAATCCTTTGTCATCGCGTTCGATGATGCCCTCGAGCCATTCCGTTCCAGGAGCTGCTCCGATGAAAATGAACAGCGAAGCCGCGTTCACTTTCTGAGTGTCGCCACTGGTGGCGCAGTGAATCGATATTGCCTCAAGCCGGTCGGAGCCGAAGACCTCGGTCACCTGGCAGTTCACTTCAACGTGGATATTTGGCGTTTGCTTGATCTGTTCAATAAGATATTGCGACATGCTGACCGCCAGCGAACTTCCGCGCACCAGCATGACCACCCGCCGCGCGTACTTGGAAAAATACATTGCCGCCTGCCCGGCAGAATTGGCTCCGCCTACTACGTAGACATCTTCATCTTTACACGAAGCGGCTTCGGTCAGCGCCGCGCCGTAATAGACTCCCGCGCCTTGCAGCCGCTCCATGCCGGGAATGTCGAGCTTCCGGTAGGAAACGCCGGTGGCAATGATCAATGCCTTGGCGCCAATTTCCACGCCGTCGGAAAGCTTCACGACCTTTGAACCATCCTGAACGCGCACGCTTACCACTTGTTGCGGTGCGAGTATTTCCACCCCGAAGCGCCTCGCTTGCGTGACCGCACGGCGCGTCAGGTCGCTTCCGCTAAGCCCGGAAGGGAAGCCAAGATAATTTTCAATGCGCGAACTCATCCCCGCCTGTCCGCCCGGAGCTTCGCGTTCAATCATCACTGTCGTCAGGCCTTCGGACGCTCCGTATACCGCTGCAGCAAGCCCGGCCGGGCCGCCGCCAACGATCAACAGGTCGTAGAAGGAGGTGGTTGCCGTCATGCGCAGACCGAGCTTGGCGGCAAGTTCGGAGGTCGTAGGATCAGAGAGTGCGGAATTGTCGGCGAAGATTGCAGCGGGAAGTTTTAAGCAGTCGCGCTGCGCGACGGCCAGAGCCTCGCGAACCTCTTTGTCGCGCTCCGCCAACTCCGCGTCCAACCAGCGGTAGGGCACCTGATTGCGGCCGAGGAAATCACGCACCGCGTACGAGCGCGGCGACCAGCGGTTGCCGAGCACCCGCACGCCGTCAAACACTGGACGATAGTCCGCCTGCCAATCTTCCAGCAAGTCGTCCAGCACTGGATACAGCTGCTCTTCCGGTGGATCCCACGGCTTCAAGAGATAGTGATTGACGCGGGCGTCGTTGATTGCGTGGATGGCGGCGTCGGTGTCGGCGTAGGCGGTTAACAACACGCGCTTCGCGTTCGGGTATAGCGCCATCGCCTGGTTGAGAAATTCCACGCCGCTCATTTCCGGCATGCGTTGATCGACCAGTAGCAGTGCTGCCGGCTCATTCCGTTTCTTCAGCGTCTCCAGAGACTGTAACGCTGTGGCACCGGAATCCGCGCGCACGATGCGGTAGCGGTCCGCATATTTTTTTCGCAGGTCGCGCTCTACCGCTCGCAGTACTTCTGGATCGTCATCCACGGTCAGCAATACGGGTTTCGGCATAGTTCAGGTCCCAAGGAAAATTCAGTCAATTTGCAGCGCAACACGCTTTGGATGCTCCAGCACGCAAATGGTCACTTTTTAATTGAGGCCGCCGCCATTCTCCGCTCGATACTTTCTCTTATACCCCTGAATTCGCGAAAATAGATAGCGTACCTCTGCATAGTCGGGCTGGCTGGCCCTCGCAACCGCACATCGCGTCAAGAAATCGTCTGAGCGGTGCGCGGCACGCAGTATTATTTTCCTTTATGATTTATGTGAACGATGAAACCTAAACTGCAAGTGATGAAATTTGGCGGCACCTCGGTCGGAGACGCTTCCTGTATCCGGCGATCCGCGACGATAGTCGCCAATGCCGCGCGCGAATTTTCCGTGGCGGTGGTGGTCTCGGCGATGAGCGGCGTCACCAACCGCTTGATTGATGCCGCGCACAACGCCAAGCGCGGCGATCGCGAAGCCGGCAAAACGCTCGCTGACGCTTTGCGCCAGCAGCACGCTGAAGCTCTCGCGCAGCTTGTCAGTAATGACACCGCCAGATCCGACGTGCAGCGCCGCATTGACGAAATTCTGGCCGAAGGCGCGCGGCTCTACGAAGGCACGGCGCTTTTGCGCGAATTGACGTCGCGCACGCTGGACGCCATCTGCAGCCTTGGCGAACGATTGTGCGCTCCGGTTTTTGCCGCCGCGCTTTCGCAAATGGGCGTTGCCAGTTGCCCCATCGAAGCGACCGAGCTCATCGTCACCGATTCATTTCACGGCGGTGCCGACCCGCAGGCCGAACCGACACGCCAGCGCTCGCAGGCACGCATCGGCCCATTATTGCAAGACGACCAGGTCCCGATCATCACTGGATTTATCGGCGCGACCTTGGACGGAGTGCTCACGACATTGGGCCGTGGAGGCTCCGACTATTCGGCCACGATTCTTGGCGCCGCGCTCGATGCCGACGAAATCATCATCTGGACCGACGTCGAAGGTGTACTCACCGCCGACCCCCGGCTGGTCAGCGAAGCGCGCACCATCCCGGAAATTTCCTATCGCGAAGCAGCCGAGCTTGCCTACTTCGGCGCTAAGGTTTTGCATCCCAAGACATTGCGTCCAGTCTTGCCGGCAGGCATTCCTGTTTGGATTCGCAACAGTTTCGCGCCGGAGAAGTTGGGCACAAAAATTACCCAGAAGGGGCGCAGCATCGGCGGTGGCGTCAAGGCGCTCACCGCGATTCGCGATGTTGCCCTGATCAGCGTTGGTGGCCCGGGAATTGTGGGCGTGCCGGATGTCGTGGGGCGTACTTTTTCGACCACCGCGCAGCTTCGCGCTGAGGTTTTGTTGATTTCGCAATCGTCTTCGCAGAACGATATTTGCTTTATCGTCGCCAAAGCGCATGCGCAAGACACACTCGAAGCTCTGCGCCGCGAATTCGCCCAGGATCTTGCTCACGAAGTGGTCGAGCACATCACCATGGACCCGAACATCGCAATCGTTGCGGTCGTTGGAGAGAACATGCGTGGCACCCCGGGCGTCGCGGGCCGAACTTTTCATTGTCTGGGCAGGGAAGGGGTCAACATCATTGCCATCGCGCAGGGTTCTTCGGAAACCAACATTTCCTTCGTGGTTTCGGATACTGCCGTCAAGGCCGCGCTGCTGGCCACTCACCGTGAATTCGCACTTGACGGAAATCAAAATGGACTTAGTCCACAGACTTAGCCGAAAGTCTGATTGTGCTCACCCTTGACAAACGGTTTGCGAGGTATGAGGTAGAAGCCATCCGCTGCGGCTCGCCTGGCAAACTCCAAGAATGTTGCGTCATGGGCGGTCATCGTTGACGCTAAAGACGCGAACGCCGTTGCCTTTTACAAGAAATATGGATTTATAGAAATTCCCGGCACGCCAAATCGCCTCGTTTTACCGATGGCGACAATCGCCAGGCTTTATTGACGATACTTTCTATATCTCACAAACAGTGCGTTTTTGTTGGATATTTCTGAGATGGGGTGGGAGACGGGGTTCGATTTGCCGTAGTGTGACGGACCGGACCTGTTGGGATACGTTGGTTCGCTACACTCCAAATGCTGAAAACAAGGGATTTACGAAATAGCCGCTAAACATGCGGTTTCCGCAAACCTTAATTGCCCGCCTTTTTGTAGCACGTGTAGCACGGCGATTCCCTCGTGGCGGTCGCCATTTGTTCTTGTGGTAAGACTTCAATTATTGGCGATTGTGGGCCTAGTTTAAGCATGATTCGCTGCAAAACTTGTTCTTTGACTCAGCCGCAACGAATTTTTTGTTGCACTCAGCGCAAAAACGAGCCCGCAGGGGTGCTCAAACAGATACACGGCTGCTTCGTGGAACGGAATGGACCCGATGCCTCCCCATAGAAATACTCGAATATAGGGCAGACATAAGCCCATTGTAGTCAATAGTTTGATATGTACGGCATTTTGCCGCAGCTTTCTCTTGACGGGACCGGTAAACTGCCGTACATTCATTGCTAACGAAAGGAGGCACTATGGCACTAGCACAGAGGTCGGAACGACTAGAGGTAAGAACTACCGCAGACCAAAAGCGTCTAATCGAACGGGCTGCCGAATTGCGTGGCACGTCTGTCACTGACTTCGTTGTTTCCAACATTCAAGCAGCCGCTGCCGAGACTATCAGGGAGTTTGAATCTCTATCTCTGCGCGATGAAGCTCGGGAAATTTTTGTTAAGGCTCTGCTCAATCCGCCAGAACCGAATGAAGCACTGAAGGCGGCAGTCGCCCGGCACAAGCAGATGGGTCTCTAATTGGAAGACCAGTCGCCCAAGCCAAAATTTTACTTCGAGCCGCTCGGAACTAGGCATGACCGAGCGGCTTTTTCCTGTGGTGTTCCTCCGTTAGACAAATATCTTCAAACGCAGGCGAGTCAGGACATGAAGAAAAGTCTCGCCGCAGTCTATGTGCTTACTCCTGACGGAAAAACCATCGCAGGGTTTTACACGCTGTCCGCCTACTGTGTAGAGCTTGACAAAATTCCAGACGAAATTGCGAAAAAGCTGACACGAATGGCGGAAGTGCCCGCAACCCTAATTGGCCGCCTCGCTAGAAGCATTGCGTTCCCTGGGCAGAGAATCGGAGAGAGTTTGCTTGCGGACGCTTTGAAGCGCAGCCTGGCAAACTCCAAGAATGTTGCGTCATGGGCGGTCATCGTTGACGCTAAAGACGCGAGCGCCGTTGCCTTTTACAAGAAATATGGATTTATAGAAATTCCCGGCACGCCAAATCGCCTCTTTTTACCGATGGAGACAATCGCCAAGCTTTATTGACGATACTTTCTATATATCTCAACAGTGCGTTTTTGTTGGATATTTTTGAGATGGGGTGGGAGACGGGGATTGAACCCGCGACATTCGGTGCCACAGACCGACGCTCTACCAGCTGAGCTACTCCCACCACTCACCTCCAGTTTACCACGACATTTCGCCGCCCAAAACATCGTTGCAAACTTGCCCGCATCGCGTTCATCTCCTCTACCCCCACTGCTTTCCTCAACCGCCGCCCTTTGCAAACTAGCCACGCGCCCTTCACCTCGTCTGCATTCGCAGCGATGCGCTTGTTAGACTCGCTGGAGGAATTGCGTCCCCGCGCATGAGCCCCCGATGAGTTCCCTGGAAACCGATCGCCGCCACTTCGAGCGGCAAATCCTCTATGCGCGGCCGATCATAATTGTTCTGTCGATCCTCGCATTGCTGGAATGGCCCGCCTCGGCCGACGCCCATCGTTGCCGCTATTTTCTCTTTGCCTATTTTTTCTATAGCCTCGCCGTCATCGTTCTCGAACTGCTGCTGAGCAATCGCGAATGGTATTCGCCGCTGGCCATCGACCTGGCGCTCCTCGTCATTCTGATTTATCTAAGCCCCTTTGCGGTGCCTATCTGGTTTCCGTATCTGTTCATATCGTATGCCGCGGGCAGCCGCTGGGGATTGCGCACCGCGGTGCCTATCGCCGCGGTGTTCGCGCTGCTGATTACCTTCCTCAATGTTTACGAGCGCGACCGTCGTGGCTTCCATCTGCTCACTTGGATCGCCATCGTGGCGGCGATGTTCGCCTCGGGCGCAGGCCTGGCGTTTCTCGGCGATCGCAGCCGCCGATTCGCGGCACAAAATCATTTTCTCTCTGCCATTACCGCCACCATGCAGGTCGAACAGGGCCTTGCCGAATCGCTCCGGCTGTTCCTGGAAGAGTTGGCTCAATCCTTTGAGGCCGAGCAAGCCATGCTCGTGTTTCGCGATATCGACCTCGAGCGCATCTTTGTCTGGAACCTGATCAGCGGCAAAAGTGAGCGCCTGGTTCCAGACAGCCTGCCGCTCGCCCGCGCGGACGGCTTTTTGCTGGACGATATGGACGCCTCGCTTTGCTGGAATTCGCTCGAGGCCGCTGGCTCTGGCTTTGGCTGGGACCGTCGCAACGCTCGCGTCATCAAGAATCTGCCGCGCCTTCCGCGTACCACGCAATCTGAATTTGCCGTCCGCTCGTTGATGTCAGTGGCTTTCGATCAGAACGACAAACCGGCGGGGCGCCTGTTCCTGGTCAATGGTAAGCGCGCGAATGGCCCGTTCCACAAAGAGGATTTGGCCTGGCTGGAACGCGTCGCCCATCATGTCGTGTCCCCACTGGAAAATGTTTTTCTCTTGCGCCATTTGCGCGCCCGCGCCATTGAAGCAGAGCGCTCGCGCATTTCGCGCGATCTGCACGATGGCATTCTGCAGACCTTGCTCAGCATCGAAATCCAGCTGGACGTGCTGCGCCGGCGGGTGGCTTCCTCCCCCGACCACGCCGAAGCGGCTCTGGCCGGACTCCAGCAGACCGTTCGCAACGAGTCCGCCGAGCTCCGCCACTTTGTCACCGACTTGCGCCCGGTGCGTGTCCAGTCCGCCGACCTGACCGACCTGATGCGCGGTTTTGCCGAACGATTCCGCAACGAATCGACGCTGGCCCTCGATTTATTGCTGGATTCCGCCGAATTACGCGCTCCCGACCGCGTCTGCCGCGAGCTTTTCCAGATTTACCGTGAAGCACTCAACAACATAAAAAAGCATGCTAAGGCCACGCATGTCGTGGTAAAACTTTCTCAGGACGACAGCCGCCTGCTTTTGGTGGTAGACGACAACGGCGAAGGCTTCAGTTTTGCCGGCAAGTTTACTGGCGACGAATTGGACCGTCTCCGGCTGGGACCGATTTCCATCAAGGAGCGCACGCGTACCGTCAACGGGGTTTTGACCGTCGAGTCGAACCCTGGGCATGGTGCACGTCTGACAATCGAGATTCCGTTAGGCTAACGGGTTGATTCACAGGCACTGAAATAACTATGGCGAAGACAAAACAACAGATCCGAGTTTTAATGGCGGACGATCACGCGATTTTCCGCGACGGCTTGCGCAAACTTCTTGATGGCGATGATGAAATTGTGATCGTCGGCGAAGCGCAGAATGGCACTGAGTGCATCAAGCTGCTCAGCAAACTTAAGCCCGATATCTTGCTCCTCGATCTGCGCATGCCCGATAAGGACGGCCTGGCTGTTCTGGAAGAAGTGAATTTCGATCAGTTGCCCACGCGGGTAATTGTGCTCACCGCTGCTGAAGACGATCGCGACGTGGTCCGCGCCATGCGCCTCGGCGCTCGCGGCGTGGTTCTAAAGCAGTCCGCCACCGATCTTCTGGTCAAGAGCATTCAGCGCGTTTCCGCCGGCGAAATCTGGCTGGATAATCGCATGACCGCTGAAGTGATGAAGGCTTTCTCGAAGTCCTCCGAATCCGGCCCGCGCCGCGAAAAGCCGCTGCTCTCCGATCGTGAAAAGGAAATCGTTCAGCTGGTCGCGCAGGGCTTCCGCAACAAGGAAATCGGCGAAAAGCTCTTCATCTCCGAACAAACCGTAAAAAATCACCTGCACAATATCTTCGACAAACTCGGGGTCTCGGACCGCCTGGAACTCGCGCTCTACGCCATCCATCACCGCCTGATCGACCACACCTAACTCGTTCTCTTATTCTTGCTCGTGTAGTGGCCGGTCTTTAGACCGGTTCTTTTCTCTTGGGCCGTTCTTCGATTCGCGGGCCCTTCCCAGGCGTCCCTCGCCTCGGTATCATCTCCCCGCTAACTGCAAAGGAGCGCCCGACATGTCTCCCCGCATCCCGCGCCGCCAATTCGTGTCCACTGCTGCAACTGCGGCCGCGTCCGCCGCGTTTCTTTCGACTCTCCCGCCTGGCATCGCATCACTCATAGCGAATCAATCTTCTTCGCCTGCGCCCCTGTCCACTCCTCCGTGGAACGAACAAGGCATCCTCAATCTTGCGCGCTCTCCCTACGCCAAACTCAAAAATATTGCGGTTCACGCGGTCACCATCCAGCCGGGTTTCTGGTCCTCGCGCCGCAAAGCCAACGTCGAAACCAGCATCCCGTCGATGGGCAAGCTCCTCGAAGTCAACGGCCGCATGGACAACTTCCGCAGACTCACGGGCAAGAGCGACGCCCCGCAACGCGGCCCGGTCTATTCCGACTCCGACATTTACAAGTGGCTGGAAGCGATCGGTTTCGCTCTGCAAACCGAAAATCGCCCGGCATTGCGCTCGCTCGCCGATGCGGCCATCAAGGAAGTTGTCGCCGCGCAGGAGCCCGGCGGCTACTTCAACACCTACTATGTCCGCGATCATCTCGGGCAGCGTATGGAGCCGAAAACCCAGCAGTGGGGCCACGAACTCTACAACGCCGGTCACATGATCCAGGGCTCTATCGCGTACTACCGCGCCACCGGCGATCAGACTCTGCTTAACGCCGGCCTTAGATTTGTCGATGATTTTCTTCTGCCCAGCTACGGCCCCGCTCCCGACAAGAAGCCTTTGATGTCCGGCCACCCGGAAATGGAACTCGCGCTGGTCGAGCTGTACCGCATCACCGGCGACAAGCGCCATCTGACCCTCGCCGAATATCTGCTGCACGGCGATTCGCGCATTCCGCTCAAGCGCAACGACTACGTGTATCACTTCTGCGGCAAGGCGTTCACTTCGCGAACTCACCTCGAAGGCCACGCGGTCCGCGCCATGTACGCCTGCTGCGGCGCCACCGACTACTATCTGGAAACCGGCGATGAAGCCTACTGGAAAACTCTCACCACGCTCTGGAACGATCTCGTTTCATCGCAAATGTATATCACCGGCGGAGTTGGCGCGCGCAGCGATGGCGAGGCCTTCGGCAATTCCTTTGAGCTCCCGAATTCGCAGGCCTATGGCGAAAGCTGCGCCGCTATCGGCAACATGATGTGGAACTGGCGGATGCTCGCGGCCACCGGCGACGCACGCCACGCCGATGTCATCGAACGCGCACTCTACAATGGCATCAACTCTGGAATGTCTCTCAGCGGCACGCTCTATTGCTACCGCAATCCGTTGTCGTTCGATCCTGCCGCCGACGAACAGATCCGCAACGAGTGGTACGACACTACCTGCTGCCCGCCCAATCTCGAACGCACGTTTGCCTCGCTCCCCGGCTATTTTTACAGCACCAGCAGCGACGGCCTCTACGTCCACCTGTTCCACAACTCCGAACTCAACTGGCACCTGGAAAATGGCACGCCCATCAAAGTCGCACAAAAGACCGAATACCCTTGGAAGGGAACGGTCGAAATTGAAGTCAGTCCTTCCTCAGCCACCGAATTCACTCTCTATGTTCGAATTCCAGACTGGAGCGATCGTTCTTCCGCCGCCGTCAATGGCAAATCCGTCTCCATCGTGGCGCCTGGAAAATACCTGCCCATCCGCCGCCGCTGGTCCTCCGGCGACCTCGTGAAACTCGAACTCGACATGGCCCCGCAAATTCTCCAAGCCAACGCGCGCGTCGTCGAAGACAACGGCCGCGTCGCCGTACAACGCGGACCCATCGTTTATTGCCTCGAACAACTGGATCAGCAGCAGGGAGTTGCGGTCAGCGAAGTGGCGCTCACCACACCAGCCAAGAATTCGCCGCAAAATGGCTTCTCCGAATCCTATGAAAAAGATTTGCTCGACGGCGTAGTCGTCCTGCGCCACGAAGGTGCCGCCGTCCAGCCGTCCGAATCCCGCCGCAGCCTGTATTTTCCGGTCTCCGCGCCTCTCGACAAATCCTCCAAGGTTCCGCTTACCTTCATCCCCTACTACGCCTGGGCCAACCGCACCCCCACGCCCATGCAAGTCTGGACGCCTTTCCTTAAGTCCTGACAGGCAAGCCGGCCTAGTACCTTCGTACCGCCCTTTATTGAATCGTTTTTGTATCCGTTGTCCTATTGTTCCCTAGACCTACCCCGGCTACACTCGTCCTTGATTCGAGGAGGTCTTGCCTTGTCGGGCTCAGAACGCCGCACCACCCAACGCTTTACCATGCGGCTCCCATTAACGGTCCGTTGGACCACCGGAGCAGCGGTTGGGGAAACCAGCACCGAATCCCGCGACGTCAGTTCGCGCGGGGTTTACTTCTTCCTCGGCAAGGATGTGAAGGAAGGTTCGCCCGTTGAAATCCTTCTCACGCTTCCCAACGAGATCACTCTCGCAGGTCCGGTCCGTGTACGTTGTCTTGGCCGCGTCCAGCGCACCGAATCACGCGATGAACAGTCGGTCGGAGTGGTTGCCGCCATCGAACGCTACGAATTTTTGCGCGGCGACGAAGAGAAGTAACGGGTGTCAGGGTTGTACATACAAACCCTGAGTTGAAAAAACTGGTTTCTCTAAACTTTAGCGGTCCTTACAAAACCGCCACGAATTTCTTGCTCGCTCACTGCGGAGGCGTGCAGGAATAAAGCCGGGGTGCCTTGGCCCCTCAGCGAAGCGCCCCGGCGTTTTTTCTTTCCGCCCCTTTGCCGTCAATTCTTATTTGTTAGGCACCTGCCTTACGTTTTCTGGTCCGGCCTGCTCCCTTTTCCAGACCGATGTTACATTTGCGCCGCCTGACCTTCAGGTCAGGCGACATTTCTCCTGCGGTCGGCCATTATGACCTCTGCTTAAGGATTCGCCGGTCTGCCCGACCGGCTGTCACCAGATAGGGGAACTCCATGCCGGATTCGCCGGCTCAAGAAACTCTGCTGTTACCGAAAAATTCTGTTCCGACGCAGACCGAACGCATGGCCACTCCGGAAGAGTTGCACGCGCTGCAGCGCATCGCGGAAGTCGAACGCGCCATTGCGGCGCTCGCCACTGCCGACCGCGCGTCCACTGAAGAAGCGCCAGTAGCCAAGCCGGCCCAGACCGAGGCCGCAAAAATAGCACCGCTAACCGAACCGGAATCGGAAGCTGCTCCTTCCTCTCCTCACGCTGATTTTTTCCTGGAATTTGCCTCGATCCTCGATCAGCATCGAATCTGGGTGGAGACTGGTGGCGAAGAGGGAACTAAAGCCGATTTGTCAGGCGCCGACCTCGAGAACGCCGACCTGACCGGCGTCAATCTGCAAAGCGCGATTTTGCAGCGCGCGAATCTGCGCGGCGCCGATCTCTCGATGGCCAATTTGCGCAACGCGTCGCTGGTACAGGCCGATTTGTGCAACGCTAATCTGCTTGGAGCGGAACTCCGTGGCGCGAACCTGATGGGCGCGACAATGTACGGCGCGGAAGGTCTTTGGCTAGGACGCCTCGGCGGCGCCAATCTGCACGACGCCATTCTCCCGGAAAACATTTCCTCGATCGACGGCTCCAAAGCGGTTTGGGAAGCGACGCACATCGCGCGCGGCTTTTATTTTCTGATGCTCATCGGCTGCGCGCTGTGCTTGCTCTGCGTTGCCACCACCACCGACACCCGCTTGATTCTCGATGGACAGACGATTCCCATCGCGCGCTTCGGGAATATTTTGCCGATCAACAGCTTTTATCTAATCGCGCCGATTCTTCTGCTGGTGTTGTTCGTCCGCTTTCAATTCCTGCTGCTGCGTGTGTGGAGCAGTATGTCCGCGTTGCCCGCGGTTTTTCAGGACGGCCAAACCATCGAACGGGGCGGTCCCTGGTACCTGATGGGACTGGTGCGCCGCCATTTCCGCTGGCTGCGTGAATCAAAAACTCCAGTATCGTTGATGGAAAACGTAATTGCTACGCTGCTTGCCTACTGGGCGGTACCGGCAACCTGCGCGTTGCTCTGGATGCGATATCTGGTCCGCCAGGATCTGCGCGGCACTTCATTGCACGTTCTTTTCTTTGCGCTCAGCGTTAGCGTCGCGACCGGTTTGCCGTCCGTGGTCAGCCGCCTCATCCGCTCTGGTGAACTGCGGCGGCCAAGCACCCGCAGCGTCGCGCGACTCGTACTCCTGACCTTCCGTGCGCCCATCGTCTTCGGTTTGATTTTGCTCGCGCTGTCGATTGGCGTGATCCACGGTATTCCCGCGGATTCCGACGGCACGCAAAAATATTTCAGCGCCAGCCCGCGCCGTTGGGCTTCCGAAGTTTTTCGGCTTGTCGGCTATCGCCCGTACGCGGATTTGACCGAAGCCACGCTGGTTTCTCCTCACGCGCGTGCACTCAACCCGGCAATCAACCCGAATGATGCGCCCGCAGATGGTACGGGCCCCAAGCTCAACGAAAACAGTTTGCGCTATGCTCGCGCCTATCGCGCGGTGCTTGGCGGTGCCCGACTGTGGCGCGCGGAACTCGTTGGCGCATACCTTACCGAAGCGGACCTGCGCAACGCCAATTTGCGTGAAGCTCACCTTCGCGATTCAGTGCTCGATCATGTTCGTGCCGATCACGCTCTGTTGATTTCCGCCGACGGAAGCAACGCCAATCTGACCGGCGCCGATCTGCGCGACAGCGACATGACTTATGCGGTTTTTGAAAATGCCAGTTTTGCCGGAGCGAAACTTGGCAGCGCCTCGCTTTACGGCGCGAACTTGAAACACACTCACTGGCTGCGTGCCGACCTCACGCGCACCGACCTGCGCGATACCCAGCTGCAGGATTCCGAATTCTCGCTGGCCAATCTCGAGCTGGCCGATTTTTCTGGCGCGAAACTTGCCGGCGCGCAGTTTGCCGGCGCGCAATTCAAGGGTACTATTCTTCTTGGCGCGGACTTACGTAACACCGGCCTGCGCGGTGCAGTTTTCTCCGGCGCCGTGTTGCGCGATGCGCCGATGAATGGCGCGCTGCTTGACGGCGCGGACTTCCGGGGCGCCCTCGGCCTCACAGCCGCCCAGGTCTGCTCCACTCAGAACTGGTCCTCCGCCCAATTCGACGCCGACGTCCTGCAAGCCGTGCAGACCCTCTGCGGTTCAGGCGCCGCCTCCAAGTAGGCTCGTGGGTCACATCACCGTTGTGCTGCACCACTCCACCAATGATATGCTCTGGCTACGTGCTCCGGAGGTAATCGATGCGTTCTGCAGTCTCGGTTCTTCTCGTCTGTCTGTTGTTCTCCGCTGCCGCTTCCGCCCAAACATCAGATCCCGTCAAAACCGCGCTGGCGCAGGGTGATCTTTATCAGTCCCGGCACAAGTACGAACTCGCTCAGGACGCCTACCACAAAGCGGATAAAGCCGCCCATCACGCCTCGCCCGAGGTCTATCTCAAACTTTCAATGGTCGAACGGAAACTTGGTGATTTCTCCTCGGCGCTCGATGACGCCAAGAAAGCACTTAAGGTTGCCAATGGCGACAAAAACTGGGCGACCCAAGCCCGCTTGGTTCACGCAAACCTGCTGGTGCAGATGTCTTCGAAACCGGCCGATAAGAAGCTCAAGGAAGCCGAGGCTGATCTGCGTGAAGCACTGACACTGGACCCTTCGCAAATCATCGCGCACTTCAGTCTCGGCTTCGTGCTCCTCAAACAGGAGCGCGACCCGGAGGGCATCACCGAGTTGCAGTCTTACCTGAATGCGCCGGCCGCCAGCCACGACATTTCCGAAAAGGCGCAAAGGATGATTGCCAGTCCGATTCGCGCGCGAGAGCCATTCGCACCCGACTTCTCCTTTGCCTCTCACGAGGGCCAGGCTATTTCCAACGCTTCGTTGCGCGGCAAAGTTGTCTTGATGGATTTCTGGGGCACTTGGTGTCCGCCCTGCCGCGAATCCATACCGGCCTTGCAGAATCTGCAGAAGAAATATGCCAACAAAGGGTTTCAGCTGGTTTCGGTGAGTTCGGACGATGACGAAGACGTCTGGAAGACGTTTATCCAGGCGCAAAAAATGAATTGGACGGAATACATCGATTTGTCCGGAGAAGTTCTGCATTCCTTCAACATCGAATCATTCCCGACCTATATCGTGCTGGATAAGGATGGTGTGATGCGTTTCCGCCAGTCTGGCTACGGGGATACGACTCAGGGAGAATTGGAAGACGCTATCAACAAGGCGCTAAAACGCGGACCGGATCCCAATCTCACGGCAGCCGTCAGCGTACAAAGAGAAACGCCACCAACCACCGTTCCGGCCGCCTTCGCAGTCGGCGAATCGGGGCACGCCGATATTGCTTCGGAAAAATCAGATAACGCCGCGGAAGACGACAGCAGGCAGGGAATCGATCGCAGCACCGTTACCGGAAATTTCTACAAGAACGACGCGCTAAGTCTGGCCTATGAATTTCCGCACAACTGGATCGCCGCCAAGTCCGAAGTGATTCACCAGTTGAACAAAAAGATGGAAGCCGCGGCCACAGCTTCCATCTTGCAGCAACATCCCGAATTGGCCGAAAATTTGCGAATCATGACGCCGAAAATAGTTTTCTACGCCTCGCGTCGCGGCGACGGCGATGGGCAGCGCCTTTCGTTCCCGTGTCTCAGGATTACCGCCACGCCCTCGCGCGCCAGCGCGTTGCAGCTCGAGACCTTCCAGAAGATGACCGATGCCATGCTGACTGCTTCGGGAGCGAAACTGTCGATGCCAGCCGCCCAATACCAGGTGAAGGAGCATTCGTTTCTGCGAGCCGACTTTGAGCGCAGCATGGCCGGGCAGCGGATCCTGCAAACCTACGTGCAGACCCTTGCCGGAGACTACCTTCTCACCCTTGAAATCTTTGCGCTCTCGGTCGACGACAAACAAACCGCGATCGACTCCCTGCAGAAATTGCTTATCGATGACTAGTACCAGAGACGCCGCTCGTCCATCCTTCTGACCCCTCATGGCCGGCATTTGTTCCCTTGCTTGATCATCCTGACGCACGTAAAATGATGCAGCACATAGTCATGTGCAACACATAGTCGTGTGCAATTGCCGGAGCCGCCATGAAAACCAAGGAATCCGCACCCAAGCAAAAAGCCAACATCACCTTGAAACTGGATCGCGACCTCCTGCGCGAAGCCCGCATTCTCGCCGCAGAACAAGACACCTCCATTAGCGCCATAGTGGCGGCAAAGTTGGACGAAGCGGTTAACGCCAAAAAGAGCAGAGACGTAACCAAAATGAAGTCGCTCGCCAGAATGCGCAAAGGCTACCACCTGGGTTTTAAACCTCCCGCATCTCGCGACGAACTCCATGAGCGATAGGGTTTTTGTCGACACCAATCTGTTGGTATACGCCTATGACGATTCGCGCGCTGCCAAGCGCGCCACCGTCCTCGCTCTCTTTCACCGCATCTTTCATTCTGGTCTTGGTGTGATCAGCACCCAGGTGCTTCAAGAATTGGCTGTCTGTCTCCGCCGCAGAGTGGCTCGGCCGGTGGGTCCCCTGGAAATCCGAAAAGTCATCGCGGAGCTTCAGCAGGAATGGGAAGTATTTGTTAACGGACCGGAGGCGGTGCTGCGGGCGTTGGAAATTGAAGATCGCTTCCAAATATCTTTTTGGGATTCACTCATTTTGCAAGCTGCGCAAGCTTCGTCCGCGACGATTCTCTACACCGAAGATTTGAATCATGGACAGTCCTACGGCAGCGTCCACGTCGTCAATCCGTTCAAGGCTTAAGCTTACTGTTCTTCGCCGAACAGCTTGATGTCCGCGGGCCCATCGCTCAACGGCGTGGCTGCACGCCCCTGCACCAGTTCGCGAATCTGCTCGACGATGTCCGGATTCGCCAGCGTGGTGATGTCGCCGGTGTGCATGCGGTTGGAAATCGCCGCCAACACCCGTCGCATGATTTTTCCCGAACGCGTTTTCGGCATATCGGGCACCACGTGAATTCTCTTCGGCCGCGCGATCTTGCCAATCATCGTTTCGATTACGTGCATCACTTTATCGATGATCAGTTTGTTTGGCTTGAGTCCCGGCTTGATCGAAATGTAGACTTCGGGCACGCGGCCCTTGATCTCGTCAACCACCGGAACCACCGCAGCCTCCGCGATTTCAGGAACGGTCAAACACGCTGATTCAATTTCCTTGGTGCCAAGGCGGTGTCCGGCGACGTTGATTACGTCATCCACGCGCCCGAGGATCCGGTAGTAGCCGTCAGCGGAAACCATCGCGCCATCCCCGGCAAAGTACGGCCAGTCGCGCCAGTCGGTGCTGTTCGGGTCCTTGCAATATTTTGCGTAGTACTGCTTCGTGAAGCGCTCCGGGTCGCCCCAGATCGTCTGCATGATTCCCGGCCACGGATTGCGAATACAGATATTTCCGGCAGCATTTTGTCCCGGCTTCACTTCGCTGCGATTTTCATCCCAGATCACCGGATAAATTCCCAGCACCGCCGGACCCGCGCTGCCCGGCTTCATGGCATCCAGCGCTGGTTTGGTGCTGCACAAAAATCCGCCAGTCTCGGTCTGCCACCAGGTATCCACGATGGCCGCGTTGCCTTTGCCAACCACTTCGAAGTACCACTTCCACACTTCCGGCTCGATCGGTTCGCCCACCGTAGTCATGTGCTTGAATTTATAGTTGTATTTCGCCGGCTCTTCCGCACCTGCTTTGCGTAACATGCGAATCGCCGTCGGCGAAGTGTGAAAAATATTGACGTCCAGCCGCTCTGCAATGCGCCATGGTCTTCCCGCGTCTGGGAATTGCGGCACGCCTTCGTACAAAACGCTGGTTGCCGCGAGCGCCAACGGCCCGTACACGATGTACGAGTGCCCGGTAATCCACCCGATGTCAGCCATGCACCAATAGACATCGCCGGGATGAACGTCCTGGTAATATTTCGAAGTTCCCGCGGCGTACGCCAGGTATCCGCCGGTGCGATGCTGGCAGCCCTTCGGTTTGCCAGTGGTGCCGCTGGTGTACATCAAAAATAGCGGCGCTTCGGAGTCCAGCGAAACCGGCTCGACAATTTTTCCGGTGTAATCCTTCAAGACGTCTTCCACAAAAAAATCGCGTCCAATCACCATCGGCGCTTCCGAAGAGGTTTTCCCGGGATAGCGCCGCCACACCAGCACTTTATCGATTTCCTGACCTTCTTTTTTCGCGTGCTCGATTGCGATGTCCGCGTTGCCTTTGTGATCGATCCATTTGCCGTTGCGCCAGTAGCCATCGGCGTAAATCAGAACGCGGCTGCCGGAATCCGCCGCCCGTGTTCCGCAAGCCTCTCCACTGAATCCGCCGAATACCACCGAGTGCACCACGCCCAGCCGCGCGCATGCCAGCATGGTGATCGGCAGCTCCGGAATCATCGGCATGTGAATCGTCACGCGGTCGCCGGCTTTCAAGCCGGCAAAATCGCGCAGCATCGCCGCGGTTTCATTCACGCGAACATACAATTCGCGATAGGTAATTACTTGTGCAGCTTCGCTTTCCGGTTCCGCTACAAAAATGAACGCTGCTTTGTTCTTGTGCGCCGCGAGGTGCCGGTCGACGCAGTTGTAGCAAACGTTCAACTTCCCGCCGACAAACCATTTCCAGAATGGCGGATTTGCAGTATCGAGAGTGGTGTGCCAGTACTTGTCCCAGTGCAGCAGGTTCGCGTAGTGCCGGAAACACTCCGGAAAATGTTCTTCGCTGAAGGATTCCACAAACGCCGGATCAACCAGATTGGCCTGCGCTACAAAACTCGCCGGTGGGCGAAACAGTTCCTCTTCCTTCCAATGCACGGCAATCTGCGCTTCGTTCAGTTTCGGGCCGCGATCAGGCTTGGCCGGGGCTTTGCCATTCGCGTTTGATTTTATTTGCGGTTTCTTCGCCTTCTTCACGCCAGTTTTCGCCACGTCAGCCAGTTCCTTTCCGATTTTGAGCCAAGCATCCGGCCAACAGGCCGCCGCCGGCCCGCGTCCGCGCAGCCGCCGTCTCGCTAAAAATAATGCTACTCAGGAGTGAATCGAGTCAATCGGCCGCAGTCGGTGACGGTTTTGCGCCAACCACTTCCGCCCAGATGAGCGTGCCATGCGTTTCCTTCAGCAACAGGCTGCCCACAATGAACGTGATGGCGGCAACAGTCATCGGATAGTACAGACCAGCGTAGATGCTTCCGGTTGCCGCGCACGTCCATAACCCAACGAGCGGGACCATCCCGCCAAAGACTCCATTCCCGATATGATAAGGCAGGGACAAGGAGGTGTAGCGTATTTTCGCGGGGAACGCCTCAACCAGGTATGCGGCGATGGGCCCATAAACCATGCAAACGTAAATCACTTGAATGAAAACCAGAAACACAAGCATCGGGATATTGGGAGACGGAGCTTCTTTCGCGTCTATCTGTGCTCCGGCCTCGTTTACGGTCATCGCCTTTAGACTGATTTGCCCGGTAACCTTATTTTTTGAGGATGCTACGCTCACAACGTTATTTCCCGCCGCATGCTGCATTGCTTTATAGATCGGAATATAGCTGACAACTGCCAGCAGGCATCCGGCCATGATGATCCACTTTCGCCCGATCCGGTCAGAGAGAGCTCCGAAAACCGTAAAAAAAGGCATTGCCAACAGCATTGCCGTGGCCACAATGATGGCTGCGGTCTTGGTGTTAACCTTCAAAATGGTCTGCATATAGAAAAGCGCATAGTACTGGCCCGTATACCAAACCACGCCCTGACCGGCCGTTGCTCCGAAAAGTGAAATCAAGACGCGCTTCCCGTTGTCCCATTTAGTGAAAGCGTCTTTCAGCGGCTGTGTGGAGGTCATTCCGGCGGTCTTAATCTGCGTGAAAATTGGCGATTCCTTCATTTTCAGGCGAATATAAAGCGAGATTGTCACCAGGATAATTGAGGCCAGGAAGGGAATACGCCATCCCCAGTCGCTGAATGCATCCTTGCTCATGAGTTGTTGTGTTATCAAAATCACGACTAAGGAAACAAATAAGCCCAGGGTCGCGGTGATTTGGATAAAGCTAGTATAGAAACCGCGCTTCCGGTCTGGCACATGTTCGGCCACGTACACAGTTGCCCCGCCATACTCGCCACCGAGAGCCAGACCTTGCAGCACTCGAATTACGAGCAGGGTAATAGGCGCAAACCAGCCTGCGGTCTTGAATGTTGGCAGAAAACCGATCAGCGCCGTTGCGCCACCCATGATGGATAGCGTTACCAAGAACGCATACTTGCGGCCGACGAGATCTCCAATGCGTCCAAAAAACAGTGCCCCGAATGGCCGCACCAAAAAGCCAACGGCGAATGTGGAGAGGTAGGCGACTAGCGCCATTAAGTCATTCCCAGCGGGGTAAAACTTTGGAGAGAGAACCACAGCAAGACTTCCGAAAATGTAAAAGTCGTACCACTCGATCATGGTGCCCACGGCGGAGGCCAGAATGACCCGCCACAGGCCCTTCTCGTTCGTTCCGTCCATTGCTATTGCGCTTGTCTGGCTAGCCATGCATCCTCCTGGATCGAGTACCGTTCTAAGCTGCCCGGTGGCCGTGTTCATATCGCGTAAATGGCGCGAAGTCAAGACGTTCGCCCGGCGTCCTTTGGCGGTTGCCGCACTGGAATTTTGCGCTGCTACAATAGCCTCAGCCTGGGAACTATAGTTCCTGCGCCGAATTCGCCGCAGGGCTATACTTTTCTTTGGAGCTCCGCGGCGCCGGATGCCGCTGAGGACAAGGTTCTTGGTAATGGAACAGACCGACACAAAAGAATTGGTGCTTTTCAGCGATGAGGCTCGCGAACTGCGTCACTGGAAACTGAGCATTGACGGCCGCATTGCGACGCTGGCGATGAACGTGGACGAAGACGGCGGCCTGCGCCCCGGCTACAAATTGAAATTGAACTCCTACGACCTCGGGGTGGACATTGAGCTACACAGTGCGCTGCAGCGCATCCGCTTCGAGCATCCAGAAGTCGCCTGTGTGGTGATCACTAGCGCCAAGGAAAGAATGTTCTGCGCCGGCGCAAACATTTACATGCTGGGAGCGTCTTCGCACGCCTGGAAAGTGAATTTCTGCAAATTCACCAACGAAACCCGCAACGGCATGGAAGATTCCGGCCGCCACGACGGATTGAAATTCCTTGCCGCATTGAATGGAACCACGGCAGGCGGCGGCTACGAACTCGCTCTGGCTTGCGATGAAATTATTCTGATCGACGATCGTTCCAGCGCGGTCAGCTTGCCGGAGACTCCACTGCTCGGCGTTCTCCCTGGCACCGGCGGCCTCACTCGGGTCGTGGACAAACGCAAGGTCCGCCGCGACTTGGCCGATCTGTTCTGCACCAATCCCGATGGCGTGAAAGGCGAGCGTGCGAAATCCTGGGGCCTGGTGGACGAAATCGCCGCGCCTGCAAACTTTGCGAAAGCCGTGCAGCAACGCGCCGCCAAGCTGGTCGCATGCTCCACGCGTCCCGCGGCAGTGAAGGGAATCGAACTTCATCCCCTGGCAAGAAAAATTGACGGCGCTGGCTATCATTATTCGCAAGTGGACGTGAACTTCGATCGCGACGCACGAACCGCAACCATTACGGTTCGAGGTCCGCGTGGCACGCAGCCGCAAACATTGAGCGGAATTCACGCCGCGGGTGATTCCTGGTGGCCGCTGGCGATGGCGCGTGAACTCGATGACGCGATTTTGATGTTGCGCGCCAACGAACCGGAGCTCGGCTTGCTCCTGCTTAGAACCGTCGGCGAAATTCCCACAATGCTTCAAACCGATGCTCTTCTGGAGAAATTCCGAGTGGATTGGCTGGTGCGCGAAACGGTTGGTTTGCTCCGGCGTACTTTCGCGCGGCTTGACGTATCTTCGCGCAGCATGTTCGCGATCATCGACCAAGGCTCGTGCTTTGCCGGGACTTTACTCGAACTGGCGCTGGCCGCCGATCGCTCGTACATGCTGGCGCTTCCAGATGCGCAATCCGCCGCGACCAGTGGCGAGAAAGAGGTTGCGCCAAAAATTACGCTTAGCGAGGTGAATTTCGGCATTTTTCCTTCCGTCAATGGCCGCAGCCGTCTGGAAACGCGATTCCGCGGCGATCTGCAGAAGTTGGCGAAGCTAAAAGTGAAAGTGGGCGAGGAGCTTCTCGCCGAGGACGCCATCGCCCTTGGCCTGGTTACAGTTGCGCCTGACGATCTCGACTGGGAAGACGAGATCCGCATGGCCATCGAAGAGCGCGCCAGCCTTTCGCCCGATGCGCTTACGGGAATGGAAGCGAGCCTGCGTTTTCCCGGCGCGGAAACCACCGATACGAAAATTTTTGGCCGGCTCTCGGCGTGGCAAAACTGGATTTTTATCCGTCCCAACGCTACCGGCGAGCAAGGTGCGTTGAAACTTTTCGGCAAAGGATCGAAGGCGAAATTCGATCGGGAGCGTGTGTAATGGAATCGAACTATCAGGACCGCATACCGAACAATGTTGGCCTCGGCGCGAATCGCACGCTGCAACGCGCGTTGGAACATTGGCAGCCGGAATTTTTGAACTGGTGGCACGGTCTCGGCCCCAGCGACTTCAACGCTTCCAGCGTATATTTGCGCACCGCGATCAGCGTGGACACCAAAGGCTGGGCGACGTTTGACTATGTGAAAATGCCGGATTACCGGTGGGGAATTTTCCTGGCGCAGGAGGAAAATGATCGCCGCGTTGGCTTTGGCGATCACGTCGGCCAGCCGGTATGGCAGCAAGTCCCGGGGGAGCATCGCTCGACGCTGCGGCGCTTGATCGTTACGCAGGGCGACACTGAGCCGGCATCGGTCGAGCAGCAACGTTTGCTCGGCCACACTGCACCTTCGCTTTATGATTTACGAAATCTTTTTCAAGTGAATGTGGAAGAAGGCCGCCATCTTTGGGCCATGGTGTATCTGCTGCATGCGTATTTCGGGCGTGATGGCCGCGAAGAAGCGGAAGAATTGCTGGAGCGCCATTCAGGCGATGCTGACAAGCCGCGCATTCTCTCCACGTTCAACGAGCCGATCAGCGATTGGCTGAGCTTCTACATGTTTACGTATTTCACCGACCGCGACGGCAAATTCCAGTTGAAGTCGCTGGCCGAATCCAGCTTCGACCCACTTTCGCGCACCTGCAAATTCATGCTGACCGAGGAAGCGCATCACATGTTCGTCGGCGACACTGGAATCGGACGGGTAATCAAACGCACGATTGAAGTGATGAAGGAGCTGGGGAACGATGATCCGATCGCGCTGCGAAAAGCTGGCGTGGTTGACTTGCCCACCATTCAAAAATATCTCAATTTCTGGTTCAGCTCGTCGCTCGATTTGTTTGGCGGAGATTCGTCCTCGAACGCCGCTTCGTATTTTGCCAATGGACTAAAAGGGCGGCCGGACGAAAACAAGTACGAAGATCACATTGAGGCGGAATCAAGCTTTACGCTGGAATTGCCGGATGGCAAAGGCGGCGTGCGCGAAGAACGCATTCCGATGCGCAATGCGGTCAACGAAGTGGTTCGTGAAGCCTACGTTCGCGATTGCGAGAAAGGGTTGGCGCGCTGGAACCGCCACCTCGAGGAAGCCGGTTATCCGCAGCGCATGACGTTGCCGAGCACCAGATTTCGCCGCACGGTCGGAAGTTGGGCCAACATCCCGACCAGACCCGACGGCACTCCGATCAGCCGCGAAGAATTCAACGCGCACCGCGACGAATGGCTGCCTACTTCCGATGACCGCGCCTACGTACATAGTTTGATGAAAGGTGTCTTCGAACCCGGCAAAATGGCTGGCTGGATCGCGCCTCCCGAACGCGGCATCAACACTCAGCCGGTGGATTTCGAATACGTCCGCTTTAATTGACGCGCACTATTTTGTGTAGTGGCCAGCCTTCAGGCTGGTTCTTTCGCTTCGATTCGGGAAAAGAAAAGTCCAGAAAAAACACCGGTCTGAAGACCGGCCACTGCGAAACCGTCATCGTGTCACAATAGCAGGGCATGTTTTCTCCAGAAAAAATCAAAGAGGCACTGAAGCGGTATTGGGGTTACGAAGCGTTTCGGCCCAAGCAGGAAGAGATTGTGCGCAACATTCTCGATGGCAGGGATGTTTGCGTGGTGATGCCAACCGGCGGCGGCAAATCGCTGTGTTACCAGTTGCCGGCAGTCTTGCAATCCGGGAAAACCGCAATTGTGGTTTCGCCGCTGATTGCGCTGATGCAAGATCAAGCGGTGCAGCTCGCACAGATGGGAATTCCGGCGGCCGTCCTGAATAGCAGTCAATCCTGGAATCAACAACGCGAGTCAGAACGCCGCGCCGAAGCTGGCGAATTTCGCCTGCTGTATCTTTCGCCGGAACGCCTGGCAAAACAGGAAATGGTCGAATGGCTGGGAAAAGTTCCAGTTTCGTTCTTTGCGATTGATGAAGCACACTGCATTTCGGAATGGGGACACGAATTCCGGCCCGACTACCGGCGGATGAAATTGCTGCGCAAGGAATTTCCCGACAAGCCAATCGCCGCATTTACCGCCAGCGCCACGCGGCGCGTTCGCCACGACATTATCGAACAACTGAAATTGAAAGACCCCGGAAAGTTCATCGCCAGTTTTCACCGCCCGAATCTGAACTACCTGGTGGTCGCCTGCGACTCGAAAACCCAGGACGCAAATCTACTGGCCATTCTGCGTAAACACGCGGGCAGCGCGATGATTGTTTATTCACCGACCATCAAAAGAGTAGGTTCAACTGTTGCCATGCTGCGCGAAAAGGGCATCGCCGCCATCGGGTATCACGCGGATATGGATGGCGCGGAGCGCAAGAAGAACCAGGAACGCTGGATGGCCGATGAGGTGAACGTGTTGGTCGGCACCGTTGCCTTCGGC
The DNA here is from genome assembly GCA_963814635.1 of uncultured Acidobacteriota bacterium. GTDB lineage: Bacteria > Acidobacteriota > Terriglobia > Acidiferrales > UBA7541 > Acidiferrum. The sequence goes on from CAWFDP010000001.1 coordinate 899,560, forward strand.
CTCGGCATCAATAAGAGCGCGGTACGCGCCGTCGTCCATCTTTCGCTGCCAAAATCCATCGAGCAGTATTATCAAGAAGCGGGCCGCGCCGGTCGCGACGGTAAACCTTCCGATTGCTTCTTGTTATGGCAAAAGAAGGATGCCGGACTGCTTGCATATTTTATCGAGCAGATTTCCGATGCCGCGGAGAAGCGCCGCTCGTGGGACCGCTATCACGAAGTGCGCGGATTCGCGGAGGCAAAGGAATGCCGCCACAAAATCATCTGTAATCACTTTGGCGAAAAGGTCGCATGGGAAAATTGTGGAGCTTGTGATGTGTGTCTCCCGGCAGTTGAATGGAAAACCAGCGATAAGGAATCAGGACTGCGAGATAAGAAAAAGAAGATGCCTGCGGCCGCGGTCGCGCGCGAAATTGATGCACAGCTGCTGGCGGCTTTGAAAAAATGGCGCGTGGCACGCTCGCGAGCGGATAAGGTGCCGGCGTTCGTCATTTTGCACGACGCGACTCTGGAACATCTATGCCTGGCGCCGCCGCGCTCGCTGGCGGAGTTGCGCCAGATACCGGGAATCGGCGACTTGAAGCTGGAACGTTACGGCCAGGAGATCCTGCAAACGCTGCGACGGAACTGATTTTTTACAGCAAACTGCGGCTTGCGCGAAATGCCAGGAGCATGTAATCTTTCTGAGATGAGCTTTCACTTCCGGATGAGCATGGCGCCGCGCAGCTGTTGTCGATGCCGTTGCGGTATACCGTCTGGCGAGGGGAAGCTGACTATCTAGATTTTAGTCGTCCAGCTTCGATTGAGTTTTGCGCCCACCGCCAGAGTCACCGGCCGGTGGGTTTTGCGTTTTCTGGACAGGGTTGTAACACCAAGGCGCGGTCGCCAAGTGGTAAGGCAAAGGTCTGCAAAACCTTTATCGGCGGTTCGATTCCGCCCCGCGCCTCCAATTTTTCCGGCAAAGAAAAACTTCAGGAATTTAAACTGCTAGCTACGTCCTTGTCTAGCGGCCGCGGTGGATTCGCGGACGACCAGGCTGGTTTTCAATTCGCACTGGGTACCCTCGGGGAGCGGCTTTTCACGAGCGACTTCCGCACGCAACGCTTCAAATGCCAGACGTGCCAGCTCCGATTGAGACATCTGCACGGTGGTCAGCGGCGGCAGGATGTATTGCGCGAAGCGGATGTCGTCGAATCCGACCACCGAAAGATCGCGCGGAATGCTGACCCCGACTTCGTAGCTCTTGCGCATCACGCCGAACGCGGTCATGTCGTTCGAGCAGATCACCGCGCTCGCCCGGTCGCGCATAGCCAGCAATTTCTCGCACGCTGCGCGGCCGCCTTCCATGGTGTGATCGCCTTCGACGATCAACGCAGGAACCGGCGCCAGCCCACTCTCTTCCATTGATTGCAGAAATGCTGCTTTACGGGCTGTTGCGGATTTCAGGGTGTGCGGCCCGGAGATAAACGCGATTTGTTTGTGGTGAAGTGCGGCGAGATGCTGAACTGCCTGCCGGATTCCGGCAAGATAGTCGATGCGAATGTTGCTGATTCGCGGGCGGTGCGGGCCGACATCCACAAAGACCAGGGGAATGCCACGCAACCGTAAATCCTCCAGCAGAACATCCTCCATGCCGAAGGTCATAATGGCCACCCCTTCGACGCGCCGTTCGATCATGCGCCGCACCGAACTCTTCATCTGCTCGGAATCATTCATGGTGGAAGCGAGCAGGATTTCGTAGTGGTGCTTGACCGCGATGGTTTCGAAAAACTGCACGATTTCCGGAAAAAACGGATTGGTGAGTTCGGAGACCACCAGCCCAAAAATGCGGCTGCGGCCGGAGACTAGCGCGCGGGCCTGGGTGTTCGGATAGTAGCCAAGCTCGTTGATGGCCTTCCAGACTCGCTGGGCGAGCACTGGGCTGACAGTGGGTACGCGATTCACGGCGCGGGAAACGGTGGCCGTGGAAACCTTGGCACGCTTGGCGACTTGATGGATGTCTAGCTTCTTGTTTTTGGCCATCGCCGGACTCGGAAACGAAACGCGGCGAGTGTAACACGGCGCGCGGACACGAAGTAATCGCTTACTTGCGGGATATTCTCCGAATGACGGCAACCGTGCCGCTGGAACACAAAAGACAAATCATTTGGCCGCTGAGCAAAGCACTCAGCGGTGGCGGCGAATCGCGAGTTACCGAGGGCCATCCAGTTCAAGTTCGTTTTTGAAAGACCAGTCGATAGTCGGGTCGAGCGCGGGATCAAGGGCCGCTGCGTTCGGGTTTTCGGCTTCTTTGTCTTTGGCCAGTTTCTTTTGCGCGCGGCGTTCGGCTTTTTCTTTCTGCTTTTCAAGCCGCTTCATTTCTTTCTGGCGCTTCTGGAATGTGATCGACATACGTGCCTCCTCGAATTTAGGCTGACGCCGGGACTGCGCTTAGCGCTGATTTCAAACGGTGCTTTCGACGAAAATCCGGAAACGGCGCGAACGGGACGGGTGGCGCAGCTTCCTTAATGCTTTGGCTTCTATCTGGCGAATGCGTTCGCGGGTGACGTCGAACACCTGGCCGACTTCTTCCAGCGTGTGCTCGCTGCCGTCATCCAGGCCGAAGCGCATTTTGATGATGCGTTCTTCGCGCGGGGTGAGCGTGCGCAGCATCGAAGCCATCTGTTCCTTCAAGTTCAAATGAATCGCTGCGTCGGAAGGTGAGACAACGCCTTTATCTTCGACCAGGTCGCCCAAATGGGTTTCTTCGTCTTCGCCAATCGGCGTTTCGAAGGATACCGGCTGCTGCGCGATCTTTTTTGTCTTGCGGACGGAGTCAACGGAAACGTCCATGCGCTTGGCGATTTCTTCGGCGGTAGGTTCGCGGCCAAGTTCCTGAACGAGCTGCGCGCTGGTACGCACCTGTTTGTTGATGGTTTCGATCATGTGCACCGGGACGCGGATGGTGCGCGCCTGGTCGGCGATGGCGCGAGTGATGGCCTGGCGAATCCACCAAGTTGCGTAGGTGGAAAATTTGTAGCCGCGACGCCATTCGAATTTGTCTGCGCCGCGCATCAGGCCGATGTTGCCTTCCTGGATCAAGTCCAGAAACTGTAGGCCGCGGTTGGTATATTTCTTGGCAATGGAAACGACCAAGCGAAGATTGGCTTCGGTCAACTCTTTTTTGGCCTGTTCGGCGTCGGCTTCGCCGCGCAAAACCACGACGAGAGAGCGCCGCAAAGTGGTGGCGCCAGTCTGGCTGGCTTCTTCAATTTCCTTGATCTGTGCGCGGGCGGCGCGCAATTTTCTGCGTGCTTCGATGGCAGCTTCACCACGAGAAGCGTTGGCGCGGCGTTCTAGACGGATTGTCTCGCGCTCGAGAGCTTGCAGCCGCTCGACTGCGTGGCGCACCAGATCGATCAGCCGCTTCCGCTCGCGTTCCTTGAAGTGGATGGAGCGCACCAGATGAGACATCTCGATGCGGGTACGTGCCAGGTGGCGGCGAGCACGGATGACGCCGCGCTTATTCGAGCTGGCTGTGGCTTCGAGCTTGGCCGCCTGCTTCAGCGCCACCGCGTAGTGCTTTTCGATGCTGTCGATGATTTTCAGCGTGTGGCGAGTCTTGCTCTCAATCTTTTCGGGAGTCAAATCTTCGTCGTCGAAGTGAATGATTTCTTTGATGGGGCGAGTGCCGTTGCGAAGTTCAACTCCGACGGCCATCATTGCTTTCAGAACGATCGGAGAACGCGAAATCGTTTTCAATACCAGAAGCTGTCCGCGCTCCATGCGCTTGGCGATGGAGACTTCGCGTTCGCGAGTCAGCAGCGGGACCACGCCCATTTCGCGCAGATAAGTGCGAACAGGGTCACTGTTCTTGTCCAGCAGGCCGGGCTTGCGTTCGGTGTCCGCTTCCTCGCCCAGCGCCGCCTCGTGCGGCGCCTCAATTTCGAGTGTTTCGGTAACTTCCAGCGCGGTGTGAGCAAGTTTCGCTGCGGTCGCATCTTCGAAGATTTCGACGCCGTCGGTTTCCAGAGTGGCGAAAAAATGATCCAGCTCCTCGGTCGAATGTTCTTCGGCCGCGAGCGCGCTATTCACTTCATCGCTAAGCAGATAGCCGCGGTCCTTACCTATAGTGATAAGGTTCCGGATCTGGTCGCTTTTTTCCTGAGTCACGAGCACGAAGGTATCTCCCCCTCAAGCCACTGCCAGAACTGCCCTGTCTTCTTCTAAACTGCCGCGACGCTGAAGCACCACCGTAGTGCGCCGCATGAAAGATGCGGAAGATGATGGACGGATTGCAGCCGTAGCCTGACGTGCGCCCCGCTGCTCTTTGTAGTCTGGATGACTCTCTTATTGTATCACTAGTTTGCTCGCGCTGAACGTCGATCGCGCGTGCCAATGAAAAAAAGTTCGTGCGAGTGTGGATATCTGGGCGCCGACGAAGCATCTTCGGCGGGTCGATGATGGAATGGCCGAGGCGCCAGGCGCCCCGGCCGCAGTTCTAAGAAGCTTTAGGCTTCCATTTGCGCTTGTAGGAATTCTCCTGGAAGGGACACCAAGCTGGGCCTGGGCATATCGGCTGGCCGGGTTGAGGCTGGCCGATCGCCGGAATTGGTTGAGTTAGGCCGAACGTGCTCTTTCGGCTGGTGCGCGGTGCCGTCCGGACGGATCCGCTCCATTTTAAGGCCGAGCGCGCGTTCCAGTTGGAAGAGGTCGGTGCGCTGTTCCTTCACGAAAAGGGTGGAGGCGACTCCGCTACCGCCGGCGCGGCCGGTACGGCCAACGCGGTGAATGAAGTTTTCCGCCACTTCGGGCAGATCGTAGTTAATGACGTGCACGATGTCCTGCACATGGATGCCGCGGGAAGCAAGGTCGGTAGCGACCAGCACGCGGAAGCGCCCGCGCTGGAAGCCTTCAAGGGCCGCCGTGCGCTGCGATTGCGAGCGATCGCCGTGAATCATGGTCGCGTTGATACCGTCGCGATTCAGGCTCTTGGCGATGCGTTCGGTGCCGCGCTTGGTGCGGGAAAATACCAGGCAGCGACCGGTTTCTTTGCCGAGAAGGTGGTTCAGCATAGACTGTTTGCCGTCTGCGGAAACTTCGAAGGCTTGCAGCCGGACGTTTTCGTGAGGCTTCAATGTCGAGCCAAAGGTGAGGCGGACCGGATTCCTGGTGAAATCCTTCACCAGGCGCTGCATGTCGCCTTCCAGGGTTGCGGAGAAGCACATCGTTTGGCGATCTTTCGGAAGAGTTCCAGCGATTCTGCGGATTGCGGGAAGGAATCCCATATCCAGCATGCGGTCGGCTTCATCGAGAATCAGCGTGTTCAGAGAGTTGAATTGCACTTGCTGGCGGTCGAGATAATCTTCCAGACGACCGGGAGTGGCAACCACCAGGCGCGCGCCGTTGCGGATGGCCATTAACTGTGCGCGTTCTGGCAGTCCGCCGCAGACCAAAGCGGCTGCGGGGAGCTTGCCGCGCAGCGCGTTATATTGCGCCGCGACTTGCATTGCCAGTTCGCGAGTGGGAACGAGCACCAGCGCGTTGATGCCGGGTTTGTTCTGCGTGAGCAGTTTTTCAATCACCGGAATCAGGAACGCCAGAGTTTTGCCCGTACCGGTTTGCGCGGTAGCGAGCACATCCTTGCCTTCAAGTGCCTGCGGGATGGCCGCGGCTTGCACTGGAGTCGGCGTGGTAAAGCGGCCGGCGACCAGGCGTTCTTTAAGGCTTGGAGATACAGATAGTTCAGAGAAATTTTGCATTTAGCTTTCATGCTGGCTGAGGCCCTGCGGGAAACACACGGAGCGATCCGGTGCTGGCGCAATGGCCTGCATTGCCAGTCTTGTTTTGAATTACGCGTAAAACGTACGGAGGAAACGTAGGGCGGGTATTCTCAGTGACTTACCAAACCAGAGGGACCGCACAACACAACCGAGGTATTAAGCGCAAAATCAGTATAGCACAGATCTGGGTGGATTGTACGTCGCATCATGCAAAAAGAACGACGACATCGCGATAGTTAACATGGCAAGGACGACGGCAAGGGATAGCTTTGCAGCGGATTTGTCGGGATTAGCGGCGATCCGCCCTCATGCCGCGGGCGCTCGCACTCCGTTTGATAGCGGTCAGCGCACGTGGCGGTAATTATATCTAAGTAAAGTAAATTCGACGTAAGCAAAAGTACCTTGACAGGAACGGCAAAGCAGCGCACCATGCTTATGGATTAAGTCTGTCGTCAGGTCTTTTGAGCACGACGCATCATCCAAGTCCCGCCAAGAACTTTGCCACCCGAAACCGCTGCATCCCGCCGCGCAGCGACCTACGAAGACCTTCCTTTCGGCATTTGCGAAGCCGTCGCCATCGTTGTTACCCAGTGCATCGGTCGTGTAGTCGAGTTTCCCGGAGTAGCCGCCGCTCGACGAAGCCAAGGAGATTTTATGTATCAGGTGTTTTGCAATTTCGTTGGATTGGCGTCCGGTTGGCTGGGCGGCAAGCGCCTGAATGGCGATGTTGATTGCGCGCCAGCTCTGGACGGAGTGATGGGAGTGGCCGGAACCTTTATCGGTGGAGTTTTTATATGTGTCAGCGGGATTTCCGGTTCTGGAAGAACGGTGCTGCCGACCGTGGTCGCGATGATCTGCGTCGCCATGCTGGCAGATTCGGTTTCTAGCGGCAGCGGGCGGCGGGCGATTGCTCGTAACTCGTAGAGCCGCACGGCCTTCGGTTTGCACAAAGTTTCGATTGCAAGATTTTCGACCATGACCAGTCAAAGGATAGGTGAATGACTAAATTGCATGTAGGGAATCTCTCCGCCGACGTAACCAACGACGCCTTACGGCTGCTCTTCACCGATAGGGGATTTCTGGTGCTTGCGGCGAGAGTAATCTGCGACCGGGAAGGTGGACGGTCCCGCGGATTCGGATTCGTGGAATTCGACACCAGCGAAACCGCGGAGAACGCACTCAGCGAATTAAATGGTTTGGACGTTTCCGGCCGCGCGCTGCAGATCAAGCATGCGGTCCCCACGAGCCGCGGGATGGCCGTGCTGATGCCGGCCGCAACCGGGCAGCGGTAGACGCAAGCCAGAGATGACAGTTCCGCGGCGTTAGGCAAGCTGGCGGCTAAAAGACTCCATAGCCGCAATGGTTTCTGCCACAATCTTAAAGGGTGCCGAATGGGTGATGCAGCGATCGTGCAGTACCGCGGGTTCGAAGTGAAGTTGCAGGTACGCGAATATACGTTCAATGTGCGCGAAGCGGGCAGCGAACGGGAATTTACACTCAGCATCGAAAATGAGGCTTTTGTTTCGCACCGCGCTGCGTATCAGGACGCACCTTCGATTTGCTCGCAGCGATTGACCGCGGAGTTGCTGGCCCATTCGAATCATCCGCCGGATTCGCATTTCGCAATCACTAGCGCGGAGTTGGAAACGTTTCGGGTGGCGCGCGCGCCAAAAGTTCCGCCAAGCCCGTATGCCCGCAAGCCACAAGAAGATTACTGACGCCAACCTTTTCGGGGATTCCCCTACAGCCAACGCCAACTCTGCATTTCGGAAACAACTTGTCGTCCCGGACGAAGCGTCCAGTAGCGGCATTCTATTTTTTTGCGGTTACCTGCGACGGTGGTTCGTGTGCCGCGTCGCCTTTTGCAAATCGCTTTGCTTCTGCACTGCGAGCGCTCCAGTCAGTAGGCGGAAAAGCTACCCGCCAGAATCTGGGCGCAGCTTCCACAAATTCTATTCCCACCTCGCTCGGCTCGTTCGAACCAGCAGTGGCATCAGTCGTGGTGCATGCTGTCTCTTCGCCCGTATTCAGATTCCTGACATTTAATCGCTGGCCCTGACGCACCGCCTCTTTCAACAGCAGCAACCCGCCTTGTGCATTCACCACCGCCGTGGTTGTCTCTTCCGAGAACGCTGTCCCGCTGGCATTTGTGCCGGTGATCTGCACCGCCACCGTAAGCAGCACTCGTTGGCTGCGCCGCCGATAGCCAAGCGGCCCCTGACGCAAGTTTAGCGTGCTCACATGAGTTGCCCCCTTACTGAAGCTTATGCACGAGAAGCGCCATTGCGTGGCTCACCGCTGCGCAAGTCGGAGTTCGCAATGTGGATTGGAGAAAACTCATCAGTTTCTTCGCCCCGTTGGCATGCTGGGTCCCGACGGGCGGACGGAGACTTAGCCGAGAAATGACCAACTCCGTGATCGCCGATCTGAAAAAGTAAACCAACGAGAGCATTACCGCCTAGCCTTACGAAGAGCGCAAATCAAGTTGCGCGGAGCAATGTTCGAACGAGCCGGAAAGAACATCTGGATTACCTTGCTGGACGCCTCCACGGGATATGCCAGCACATCTTTGTCCTAAAGGGCGGTATGAGGGCAAGGCAAATGAAGCAAGTCGCCGAGTCTCTCGCGCTCGTCTCCCCAGATGAACCACGAATAATTCTGGCGACAGGGAGCTATCTCGGCGAAGGTTTCGACGATGCCCGTCTTGACACGTTGTTTCTTACGATGCCGATCTCATGGAAAGGAACACTCCAGCAGTACGTAGGCCGACTGCATCGTCTTCACGAGAATAAGAAGGAAGTGCTCGTATACGATTACTCTGATTTGCTGGTGCCCATGCTCGCTCGGATGTACAAGAAGCGGTTAGCTGGTTACTCATCGCTTGGCTACCTCGTCGCCGAGGGCCCAAAAACCTCTTAGGGAGCGGGAATTCGGGATCCGGCGTGACCTCTTCGAGCGGATTAGTGCTTCCTCTGGATAACGAAACTAAAATGGCATATAGTTTCGTTAGTAGATTTCTAACGAAACGATGCTTTTGTGATGGCGACACCAACCAAACCCAATAGCCGCCTCGGGACCTACGTCCTCAAGACATTCAAGGACGAGTCCTTCCGGGCCTACGTGCCCCCGCCGTTGCCGCCGGACCCGCCGCTGGCCCTTCAGCGGCTTTTGCCCCTGCTTGAGCAGGCAAATCAGGCGCTCGGACGCCTGGACGGACTCGCGTCCATTCTGCCGGACCCCTCGCTATTCATTTACCTGTACGTTCGTAAGGAAGCGGTGCTCTCTTCGCAGATCGAAGGAACACAGTCGTCGTTTTCTGACCTGATGTTGTTTGAAAGCGCCGAAGCCCCCGGCGTCCCGCTGGAGGACGTTCAGGACGTTTCAAATTATGTGGCAGCGATGAATCATGGTCTTCACCGACTGCGAGAAGATTTCCCGCTGTCTCTCCGTCTGATAAGGGAAATTCACAAGATTCTGTTGTCCAAAGGGCGCGGCAGCCAGAAACGTCCCGGCGAATTCCGCGAGACCCAAAACTGGATTGGGGGTACGCGGCCCGGCAATGCTGCATTTGTTCCGCCCCCACCTGAGAAGGTCATGGAATGCATGGGTGCGCTCGAAAAGTTCCTTCATCGCGAGCACGAAGACCTGCCGATTCTGGTAAAGACGGCCTTGGTACACGTTCAATTCGAGACCGTCCACCCCTTCTTGGACGGGAACGGAAGACTGGGCCGATTACTGATTACGTTCTTGCTGTGCGTAGCTGGCGCTATCCATGAGCCCATTCTTTATCTGAGCCTTTATTTCAAGACGAACCGACAGAAATACTATGAATTGCTTGACCGCGTCCGCACCCACGGAGATTGGGAGACTTGGCTTGAATTCTTTCTAACAGGGGTGAAGGAGACCGCTCAACAGGCAGCCGACACATCTAGGGAGATACTCACGCTCATTGAAAAAGACCGCCGGAAGATTGAGGAGCTTGGCCGTCCTGCTGGATCGGTTCTGCGCGTTCACCTACACCTTCAACGCAAGCCGATCATCACGATCCCCGCAACAGCCGAACAACTCTCTCTCTCTGCGCCCACTGTGGCGAAGGCTTTGCAGCACATGGTGAAGCTCGGCATGGTTCGCGAGACGACCGGTAAACAGCGCCATCGCCTCTTCACGTATCACCGTTACCTGGAAATTCTCAACCGGGGCACCGAACTCCCAAAACGAGCCATTCGCGGTGGCTAACCACGATAGAATTGAGGCTTGGGTCACATGAACTATCGTGGGGAAGGGCAAGAGTCATAACTGATTCTAGCGGTCCGGACGAGAAGAAACCTTGGATGACCGTCTGACCTACGCTTTTGGCCGAAGAATTCGCCGCATGACAAGTTTTCGTTCCGCCAGATTCCGACGGTCAGCGAGGGTGATAGCCTGTGTTTCCTCTGCTTCTATACGGATGGGTCTCTTGAGTCGCGGACTCTTTCCATGAAACAGAGCTTTCACTGTGGAAGTGTCTACCCGAATGACCCCGTGGCAGTCGAATCGCTCCTGGCATTGATGCAAGACTCCGACGCAGATGTCCGCGATTGGGCAACTTTCGGCTTATGCGTCTTAGGCGAATCAGATTCTGCTGAAATTCGTGACGCTCTTCTTATTCGAATTGGCGACACCGACGAAAACGCACGCGAGGAAGCGGCAATAGGGTTAAGCAAGCGAAAGGACCAGCGAGTACTTATTCCGTTGATCGCGATGCTGGAGCAGCCATCGGTCCCGGATAGAGCCATTGAGGCCGCCGAACTAATGTTGGGCGAAAGGGACGAGGAGACCGAATGGACTGGGCGCGAATACGCAGCTGCCTTGAGGCAGAAATTCGCTTTTCAGGCGTAGCTATGAGAAATTCCACCAACTATAGTCTTCGATTAGCCGAAACGATTAGCTGGTGTCTCGGGCAATCGTTGGAATCCACGCCCAAGGAGACTGACGAACTCAAGCATCGACGCAAATTGATAGAGCGTGCGGTAGGCGTTGTGGGTTTGTAGAGAGCCTACGGAACCGCCGAGGGGGTCGGTGGAAAGGAAGCGGCCAAGGCGAGCGGAGTAGTAGCGCGCGAAAGCATAATTGAGTCCGGTTTCGGAATCATATTCGTAGCCGGTGAAACGATAGTTGGGCGGGCAGGCGGTGGTCTGTAGTCTTGCCGTGTACTGAATTTCCTGGCCGTACGGAGTGAAGTCGGCGTCATAGCAAAGCTGGCCGGGAGTTTGGCCCGTTCCATTTCCGGTGGTGATGGTGCGGGTAGTGCCGAGCTGGTCGGCGAAATAATAGAAAATGGGTCCGGTTCCGGTGGCCGCGCCGATGCGGGAGGCGATGCGCCGTCCTGCAAAGAAGACGTATTCGTTGTAGGCGGAGTTATTGGTAGCACCGCTGGAATCGGTTTCGGCGAGGGCGTCGCCGGAGATGGAGCGCCAGTAGAGTTTAGTGACAGTACCGGAAGCGCAAGAGCTTGCGCTGGATTTTTTCGCGACCCGGAGGCCGTTGCCATCGTAAATCCTTTGAAAGTTGCACAGGCTCAGCTTGGGCATTCACATATGGCGACAACTTTGGATATCTACACGCACGCCAGTGGGAGTGCACAACGAGACGCTGTGAACCAGCTCGAAGAGCAGTTGTTCCCAAATGTTCCCAAGTTGGAGAATTGCGGAAGTATCTCGGAAAAAGAAAGTCAGTTGGTTCAGTAAGTTAGTGGTCGGGGCGCCGAGATTTGAACTCGGGACCTCCTGCGCCCAAGGCAGGCGCGCTACCAGGCTGCGCTACGCCCCGACTGTGACTGCTTTATTCATTCTAAAGCACTTCCCAACTTTGCTCCTAATCCGTACCATCACTTTTGCCCCGACTGTGCACGAACTGTGCACGAATGAGGTTATTGCACTGTGACTGTGAACATTGGAGCTACCATCAGAGTGTCAGCGGCTATCGGTGCCATTTCGTTGGCTCGACGATTGAGCTTTACCAGTGCTTCGCGCTTCATCTGCAACGTCATTTGCGAATACTTCTTGAAGACTTGCGCGTCGCTTTGGCGGAGCGTCTGGGTTACCCATTCATCGGCTACGCCTCCGGCACTCAGCCGTGTGGCATAAGTGCAACGAAGATCATAGATCCGACAGCGCGTCCTTTTTCTTTTCTCTAGAGAGAATCGTCACGAAGTCGTCAGCTTTCAATTTTTCACCGGAGGCAAAAAGCTTACGAAGTTCTTCGACCACTGCGGGTCCAGTGTTTTTCCGAAGCAGAGAGTTTAGCGGAAAACGCGTCGAGAATTTCTTCCTGAATTCTGGCCATTGTCATCCTTCTAGACCAAGGAGCGCACGAATTACTTGTCTATTGAAGAGTGAGTATGTACCCGCTTTTATATTATCGCGCGGCTTCGACAGCGGCCAACGGTATGCTTCGTATGGTGCCTACGTTGGCGCAATCGGAACGGGAGCGTTAAATACGTAACGGTCAACTCTTCGGAACCTCGGGCAGCGGCCCGCCGGCCAGTCGCTTCCTGACGAGGCCCGCGAGGAATCCGCGAACGGCCCGATATCCTCACCCACGCTCGCCTTCTCCAGCGCATGCATATAGGCCGTGCGCTCGCCGACCGGTATCACCGTCCAGGGGTATCCGCCCGAGGCCATCATCGCGTTCATCAGAAACCGTCCCATGCGGCCGTTGCCGTCGATATAAGGATGGATGTAGACGAACACGAAATGCCCGAGGACGGCGCGGACGCCGGCATCGGGTTCTTCGCGCAGCAGATCGAAGAAAGCCGGCATAGCGTCCCTCACCGCGTCGCGATTCAGCGGCACGTGCATCGACTTCCGGATATAGACCTGGCCATTGCGGTAACCGACGAGATCGGCCGGGTGCAGCAGGCCCGAGGTGACGCTCGGGGTAAAGAGCCGGACCGGCAACGCCAGAGGAGGCTTGTCCGCGAACGGATCGTTTTCACGCACGGCATAACTGGCGGCGGACATCGTCTTCACGATTTTGTCGGCCATACGGTCGCGGCCGCCGTTGCGGAAGGCGCCGGCCAGCCGGCCGGCAATTGTCGTGTGCCCGCCGTCCAGCAGGCGGCGCAGCAGGCCGGAGGCGTCGCGGATGGTCACGAGCGCGGCGCGGACATCCGTCGGCCTGTTTGAAAAATAAGCCGGTGAGCACTTGATCAGCGCCGATTCGAGCGAAAAAATCCGCCAGGCCTCTTTTTCCTCGCGGTCTGCGCGCGCCGGCAGGGCGGCGCGAACATCGAGCAGTGATGTGTGGTGCGGCAGGTCCGTGACCTTGTTGCGCGCTTTGGGCGATCTAACCAGAAGCTGCCGGGGCACCGTCCAGTTGCCGGCATGGATGGACTGTTTCTATAGTGCTGGTACTTGCATTCGCTTTAGGAGGAGCGAGAAATCTTCTCGGCGCCACTTGCACTGGATCGGATCCGTGTAATGCTTGCAAGAAGTGTAAGTACTGCAAACACTGTGCGAAAGAAGGCGGAAAATGCGGCGTCTGTAAGGGCAAGACATCCACGGCTGTACGCTGAACGCGGAATTAAGCTCAGTTAGCATCACTTCATGGCCGCTTTGTCGCGCAGACCTCTCGGAATCGTTGCACTAAGCGTTTCACAAATCATTTCATTAATCGTCTCGCTAGCCAATCTAAACACCTTAAAATAAAGGGGAAACGCGCAAAAAATCTGGTGTATAATCGTTTCATGGCTAGCGGCGTTATTGGCGAACTGAACCGTGGCGTATTGTCCGCTCCCGACCTGCGGGAGCGACTCGATGTATCCGCCTCAACGCTTATGCGCATGGTACGGGAGGCTGGACCAGAGATCCTGCGCATTGGTCGAGGCAGGGCGACGGGATACGCCTTGCGTCAGGCATGGCCGAATCTGGAAAGCCCACGGTTTCCCCTGTTCCGAATAACCGAATCTGGCGCTGCAGTCTCTGCGGGAGAACTCAGCACACTCGCCGCTCATCAGACGGCCTGGATGCCCATGGGCAGAGTCGTGAGGGGGCTTCCTGCCGAATTAGCTGATGCGCGCCTTTCAGGCTTCTTGGGCCGACATTTCGCAGCCGTTCATGCCGACCTAAGACTACCGCCGCGATTATCGGACTGGTCTGATCATCACATTTTGCTCGCGATGTCTCGACGCGGAGAAGACTTACCGGGCAATTTGGTTGTCGGCGAAGAATCATTCGCTCGATGGCAGGAGATTGAGCCAATTGCCAGAAGCCGCGACGATTATCCTGCTCTTGCCGAGGCAACCATCGCCGGGCATCCGCCAGGTTCCTCAGCAGGTGGAGAGCGACCGAAATTCGGCGTGCTGGTTGGAACCCAACATATGCTTGTCAAATTTGCTGGCCGCGGCGGAATAGGGGACATGGCCGCCAGGCGCTGGAGCGATCTGCTGATCCTTGAGGGAATTGCGTTGCAAGTTGTAGCGTCACATGCCGTTCCCGCGGCGAATACAAAGGTGATCGAAACGCCTGATTATTGGTTTCTGGAGAGCGAGCGATTTGATCGCCTAGGGACGCGCGGGAGGATTGCAGTTATAAGTCTTGCGGCTGTTCATGACGATCTCGCGGATTCGTGGGCACACGCGGCCGTGGCACTCCAAGAGGCAAGGCGATTGAGTGATGAAGATGTCCGGCGGCTGTGCTGGCTTGACGCGTTTGGAGCACTTATCGCAAACACCGATCGACATCAGTACAACGTACTGTTCTTCGCAGAGGGTTCTCGTTTGCGTCTAGCTCCGGCATTCGACCAAGTGTCAATGCTGTACGCACCCACGGGCGACGGGCAGGTGCCACCGCGCGAATTCGTGTTGCCGCACGCCGCTGCGAATACGTTGGATGTTTGGGAGTCCGCACGCGACGCAGCGCGGCAATTTTGGACACAAGGGAGTGAGGATATGCGCCTGTCGGATGACGCTCGGCTATTCTGTGCACGCAACATGCAGCTCTTTGGGAAATAGGCCGATGCATTTGTTAAATTGGACGACACCCGTGTACCTCCGGTGTACCCCGGTCTAGCGAAATCACGGGTTTTGTGGTTTTTGCCGAATCGTAGAATCAACAACTTGTGCGTCTTCAACGCGCTGAGGAGTTCGACTCCAACCCCGAAACTTCCTAGAACTTCTGGCCCGGAACCACTGCCGGGTAGCCATCCATATCCAATGAGGGAGTCCTTCCGCTCGTAGCCGTACACAAATGCCTTGACGTGATGCAGCATTAGTATCACAATGTGGTTCTAATCATGCTTGGCGAATTCGAATACTTGTTAATCACGGCGGCTGCTGGGCTTGGAGAGAATGCCTACGGCGCGGCGATTCGCGAAGAAATCGAAGCGACCACCGGACGAAAGTGCTCCATAGGCGCGCTCTATACAACCATCGATCGTCTCGAAACAAAAGGCCTGCTGAAAACGTGGATGGGCGATGCCACCCCACAACGGGGTGGGCGCGCCAAGCGCATGGTTCGCGTAACGCCTAAGGGTGTGTTAGCCGCGAAGGACTTCTACGATGCGGTGACGCGCGTGAGCCGCAGAGCGTCATGGGTGGCGAACCGAACGGGGAGCGCCTCATGACGAGCACCGGGTGGTCCTTCGTTGAGGCTGCTGCCCGGCTGCTGTCGCGCGACGAGCGCGAAGCCGTGCTGGGCGATTTGGTGGAGGCGCGTGAGAGCACATGGAGCGGGTTATGCGGTGTGCTCGGTCTGGTCTTTCACCGGGAAGCAGCTCTTTGGAAGAGCTGGCGGCCATGGCTGGCGGGATTCGGAGTGGCGCTTCCAAGCAGCTTTCAGTTAATGGGAGCCTCGGTGTCGGTCACTTGGAGTTATCTGACTCTGCGGTGCCCCGAGCTTCTCCTGAAGTCGTCCCTGACACTGGGCTCCGGATCCCTGGTGTTGCTGTGCCAGGCGCTCCTTCTGATCGGCTGGTCCTGGACGGGCGGTTTTGTAGTCGGATCATTGTCGCGGCGGACTCTTTGGGCTAGCACGTTACTTTGCTATTCGCCGTGTTTGTTTTGTTTGTCGAGATTCCGTATCGAGTCCCTATCGAGGTTTTGCCTGCTTCTCTTTTTGCTGCCCGCGATCTGGGGAGTTCACCAGGGTCTGCGAATTTCAAGGATGAAGTTGAGCTGGGCCATAGCGCTGGCAATATCCATCACAGTATTGATGCTTCCGGGCTGGAGCAGCGGCGATCATCACTGGTGGGCGCCGCCTCGGTGGACTCTGGATTGGGTTTTGTGTTGGCCAGCGTGGTATCTGGTCGCAACGGCGCGGCGAGCGCGCCCAAAGGCTGGACTGGCAGGCAGCGACGGAATGTGGAGCGGCCAGCTCGAACAACAAACAAGAATGTCGTAGAGGCCAAGATATCGGAGCCCGCTTGATGGTCTGGTGAGATCTTGGCCAAGGAGGGAAAAAAGATGGCGAGCGAGCTCACCTTATTTGTGAACGGCGCTAAGCAAGTTGTGTCCGCGGCGCCGGAAACACCTCTGATTTTCGTACTTCGCAATGAACTGAAATTGAGCGGTCCCCGGCTGGGCTGTGGGATGGCGCAGTGTGGCTCGTGTTCCGTGCTTCTCGATGGAGAAGAAGTCCGTACATGCATCACACCGGTTTCGTTCGCCGTGGGCAAGCAACTGACGACCATCGAAGGACTGCCCGCGATTTGGGCTGCGAAGAAGAGTTTAAGCGCAGACGAAGCTGCAAAAACACTGCATCCCGTTCAGCAGGCGTGGATTGACGAACAGGTGCCGCAGTGCGGCTACTGCCAAAGCGGGATGATGATTGCCGCCGTGGAACTGCTGGCCAAGAATCCGAATCCGACCGTGGCGCAAATCAAAGATGCGTTCACGAACAAGCCGCCATCACCGCATTTGTGCCGCTGCGGCACTTACGCAGCGATCATCGATGCCGTGCAACGCGCCGCCGACGCCATGAAGGCTTGAAAGGAGTGAATGCCATGAATGTGAAAAGAGAAACCTCCGTCAATTTTCCTCTCACAACGGCGATCACGCGGCGCGGGTTTGTGAAACTGGGCGGCGCGCTTTTTGTGTCGTTCGCGATTCCGGCGGAGCTTTCCGCTGCTGGCGCGGAAAGCCCGACCTCGCTTGATCCTGGCGTGCTTGCTTCGTGGCTGGAGATTCGAAGCGATAATACGAGTCTCGCGCGCACCGGCCGCACCGAGACCGGTACCGGGATGAGCGGATATTACACGCAGGTGATTGCCGAGGAGTTGAGAGTCCGGCCGGAAACGATCTCGCTCATCATGGGCGACACGGACAAGACACCGGACGGCGGATACTCTGCTGGTTTCCTGAGCGGAATGGCTAACGTTCGCAAAGTCGCCGCATACACCTACCAAGCGCTGCTCAAGCTTGCGGCGGCGCAACTCGGTGTTCCTGTAGAAACGCTTAGCGTTGTTGACGGCGTCATCTCTGGCGGTGGAAAAAGCATCAGCTACGGAAAACTTGTCGAAGGACAGCACCTTGATTTGAAAATTCCGGTGACTGGGGAATTTGCGAAGGCCGCTCCGGGGAATTGGGTCGGCGTAGTTGGGCTGGGCGGTCTTACTGTGACCGGCAACCCGCCGATGAAGCCGCTAAATCAGTGCAAGGTGATGGGCACGTCTTTTCCCGTGCCCGGCATTCCTGACAAAGTGACCGGTAAAACCCAATGGAGCTGCGACGTCACATTGCCCGGGATGCTTCACGCTCGCATGATTCGTCCCGCTACGCTAGGTTCAACCCTGATTTCCGTTGGCGCAGTGGACAAGAAACAGTTTCCAACCGCGGAAATTGTGAAGAAGGGCAATCTCGTCGCCGTCGTTTCTCCCAACGAATGGGAAGCCATTAGCGCGTCGCGCGCCGTTGTCGCTGGAACGAAGTGGACCGAGTGGGCCGGGCTGCCAGGCAGCGAGAATGTCACGAAAACGCTTCGCGCCTACCAATGGAATGCGCCCCCGGAGAGCCGCGGAAAAGCCGCCGACGTTACCGCCGCGATGGCCAAAGCGACGAAAACAATTTCTGCGTCCTACGAACAGCCTTATGTCAGGCACGCGCCGATCGGCCCGTTCGTCGCAGTTGCTGACGTTCGCGGCGATGGCAGTGTGACCGTGTGGACGCATTCGGCGCAGTCGCAAGGGTTGCGCGCGCGGATCGCATACATGCTGGGAACCACGCCGGAACATGTCGTGGTCCGCTGGCTAGATCACTCTGGCCAATACGGACGCACGACCTTCGGCGGTGATGGCGCAGAAAGCGATGCAGTAGTTCTTTCGCAATTGACCGGCAAACCTGTGCGCGTCCAATGGACCTTGCAGGAGGACATGATGTGGTCGAGTGTCTCTCCAGCCTGGGTATCCGATATCCAGGCGGGTTTCGACGCGAATGGGCGTGTGATCGCGTTGCACAGCTCCTTTTACTCACCGCACATGATGGATCCGCGCCCTATCGGCGCTTTGCTTGCTGAGATGCCTTGTAGCGCGTCGAAACCAGGAAGCTGGGTCGCGACTGAATGGCCGTACGACAAAATTCAGAACCGCCTCGAAGATGCGTATGGAATGCCCAACCTTGGATGGGAATCGGCATCGGGCGGGCTGCGCGGCAACATCATGCGCACTCCTGGGCAGCGCCAGCAGAATTTTGCGCTGGAAGGATTGATCAATGAAGCGGCAGCTGCGGCAAATACCGATCCCATTCAATTCCGCCTGGATCACACCACCGACGAGCGGTTGATCAATATTCTCAAAGCCACCGCAAAAGGCGCAGGCTGGGAACCTCGATCTTCGCCTCACTCGCAGGCACGAAAAACGGGAAGTGCTCCCGTGAATGGTCGCGGGGTGTGCGTCATGCTTCGTGAAAACGCGTATTGGGTAGGCATCGCCGAAATTACCGTTGTCCCGGATACCAGTGCCGTACGAGTATCCAGGTTCACCATCGGTGGCGAACCTGGAAAAATTATTAACCCACGGCAATTCGGCCTTTGCATGAAAAGCGGCGTCGTCATGGGCCTCAGCGAAGCCTTGAAAGAAGAAGTCACCTTCGATAAATCAAAAGTGACCAGCACGAATTGGGATCGCTACAAAATTCTCACCATGGAAGAAATGCCCGAAATCAAAATTGTCCCTCTCTCGCGAGACGACAAGGATTTCGGCGGCGGTTCGGAAGGTGCCAATGCCGTCTGCCCTCCAGCGGTTACGGCGGCGTTCTTCGACGCAACTGGGGTCCAAGCTCGCAGAATTCCGCTGACCCCCGCGTATGTGGCGACGCTGCTCAGAAGCTAGTCTAGATCTCTCGGTTCGGCAACCGAACTTCTAAGAGTTAAGCGATCGCTTTCAGGTAGTCCGGCAGGTTCAAATTCCTGGCGGGCTAACTCCTGGCTGGTTGGCAACCCGGAAATAAATGCTGGTACTGCCCTGTCAGAATGAGGGAAAGCCGATAGTTTTTTGCTGAACATTTGCTGAACAATAGACTGCAAATGAGAGCTTCCAGCGCCGACTAGGAAGGTTGTAACGCTAACCAAAGAAATGAAAGTCGGTCTGTGCGAACAGGTCAGGGTGAATTAGCAAACCGCCGGCACGTGTCCGCCGTGTGTTTCTCGCGATCATGAAATTTGTTCTGGAAATGCAATCAACCCTTAGGGTGAGACAGACAGTGCACGAACGGTGCAAGAATTCAGCGTTTTCAATCCATTCGAGTTATCTTTGAGCGAGAAGCAGATTCCCCGATTTGTTGGAAACGTTAGTAGTTAGAAGTAATGGACGGAGTTGTTGGAATCGAGAGTTGTGCGCCCAAGGCAAGCGCGCTACCAGGCTGCGCTGCGCCCCGACTGTTGCGGCTCTTCCAGTTTACTTCACCTTCTACGGTCGTCGCCACACCCAACCGGCGTCCCTGCCGCAAATCGATCCTCAATTCGCTACCTTTCCAGGATCACCACTGGGCGCCATCGCCGTCTACAAAATCGGTGCTGGCGGCTCTTTGACCGCCGTCGCCGGCTCGCCTTTCACTACCGGCACCGGCAACCGCGGCATCGCAGCCACCAACGTCGTCCAGTAACCGCCGTCTCACAATCTCCGCCCGCTACTCTCGCGGGTACAAAAAAGGCTCCCGGCCAACCGCCGGGAGCCTTTTTTTCTGGTGTGCCGAGCATGATCGACAGCTTGGAGGTGCAAGTCCTCTTCACAACGTGATGGACGTGAAGTGATAGCGAAGCGCAAGGGTGAAATAACACTCGCCGCGAGGCGGGGCCTGAAAGAAGCGCGGAGCAAAGACGCGAGCCGATGAACAAGAACTGGATACGAGGCAGGCAGTGTTCGGGCGAGCTGGCCAATGGCAGCGAAGCCCACATCCATCAAGGGCACTGAATGTAAATCCAGCGGTTGCGCGCCGAAGGCGGTCGAACTTACCTCGGGAGATCTGCTACTGGTCTCGCATTCGAGACTGAGGAACGAGAAATCGTTTCTGATCCGGTGGCAGAAGTCAGCAGAGGGCGTAGTAGCGGCACAAGCAGCGAAGGCCCGAACGGTTCCCGCAAGGGGATAAAGGGAGCGATGAGTACGCGGCGCAACTCAACAACCGACAAGCGGCAGAAAAACCAGTACCGTCTGGCCTTCCCGGAGGAGAGTAGGGGTGCAGCCCCGAGGGCCTTCGAGGGAGGGACCGAATCGGAATTGGCGGAGCGCAGAGCCGAAAGTCCGGCTAGCGAGCAGTGGATGGAAGAAGTCTGCGAGCGGGAAAACTGCAAGCAGGCGTTACGACGAGTAAAAGCCAACAAGGGGAGTCCGGGCATCGACGGGATGACCGTCGAGCAGTTGCCTGGACACCTGAAAGAGCACTGGCCAGCAATTCGTGAACAACTCTTCAGTGGAACTTACACGCCGCAACCGGTAAGACGAGTGGAAATCCCGAAGCCGGACGGTGGAGTGCGCAAGCTGGGCATTCCGACGGTGCTGGATCGGTTCATCCAGCAAGCGGTGATGCAGGTACTGCAAAGGAGCTGGGACGGAACGTTCTCTGAACACAGCTATGGGTTTCGGCCCAAGCGATCGGCACACCAGGCGGTGGAGCAGGCGCAGCAATATCAAGCCGAAGGCTACCGCTGGGTGGTGGATCTGGATCTCGAGAAATTTTTCGACCGGGTCAATCACGACCGATTGCTCGCAAAGATCGCCGACAGGGTCAGCGACAAGCGATTGCTGAGACTGATTCGTGCATTCTTGCGAGCTGGAGTAATGGAGAACGGGCTGGTGAGTCCGGCTGAGGAAGGAACGCCGCAAGGCGGTCCTCTCTCGCCCGTGCTATCGAACATCGTACTCAACGAACTGGACCAAGAGCTAGAGCGGCGCGGACACCGGTTCACCAGATATGCGGATGACTGCAACATCTACGTCCGCAGTCGGCGAGCTGGCGAACGAGTGATGAGCAGCGTGACACGACTCCTCACGACAAAGCTCAAGCTACGGGTGAACAGCGAGAAGAGTGCGGTGGCACGACCATGGGAACGGAAATTCCTGGGATTCAGCTTCACGAATCACAAGCAACCGAAGAGGCGCCTTGCGCCGAAAGCGGTGGTGCGGTTCAAAGAGCGAGTCCGGGAACTCGCGTCGCGGACGCGAGGGATAAGCCTCGCCCGAATGGTCCATGAGCTAACGGAATATCTCCGTGGATGGCTCGGCTATTTCGGACGATGCGAAACCCCGAGTGTGCTCGAAGAACTGGGGCAATGGCTCCGACGTCGACTTCGGTCGATGGTCTGGCAGCAATGGAGACGAGGAACCACGCGATATCGGGCGCTCCGCAAGCGCGGCATCGCTGCGCAGGAAGCCGCGCAAACTGCGGGTAGCTCTGATGGTCCGTGGCACCTCGCCAACTCCCCGGCGGTGAAGCTCGCTCTGTCGAACGCTTTCTTTGCCTCGCTCGGGCTTCCCGAGCTCACGGCTCATGGATAGCTCACCCCGCCGAACCGCCGGATGCGGACCCGCATGTCCGGTCGTGTGGGAGGGGAGGACGGGCAACCGTCTCCCCTATCCCGATTACCGCGCACCAAAAGTAAGTGAAAGCTTCCGAACGTTCTTATGACTCGTCTGTAATCCGTCCGTCGAAAAAGGTCGCGACGATATTCTCTTTTGAAATAACTCAGCTTCTCGCGCCGTTTCATCTTGAAACAGCCCGAAAACCTCCATCGCTGGTACCACGTTAGTACTCGATGTGCGATATCGGACAGATTCTTTTAGTTTCTAACGCTATTCTTGTCTCCTGATGACTCGGCCATGTGGGTTCATGCCGGACATCTTTCCCTGCGAACGTTCGCGCTAAGGCGTCAATGCTATTCGCTCGGAACCCTCTCACAGTGCGGTCCAGCGGCTCAGCCGCAGGCTGGAATTGAAAGTTGCATCTATGGTGAGACTACAAGCATTTCAAACTGCCGCCCGCGAGGGTGGCTTCGTCAAGGTCAGTGAATCCGGAGAAGGTAACGTCCTGTGGCTTAGGAAGACCGCGCCGGATACCGTCAGCGAAACCCATCAGCGCATGTGCATCGATAGCCTGACCAACAGCGTAACCGTTTATTGGATGGCTCCTCCCGGGACCGTAAATTCCAAGACCTTTCGCGTGGTTGCAGCTCTGCAGGAATGGTTCAAGTTAAGTCCGGTCGCGATGGTGCAGCGATGAGCCAAAACATGAATGCGGCTATCCTGCCGGTGAAGATCCTTCTCATCGAAAACGATCTGGCCGCCGCCGATGCCATTCGTGCGGCGCTCGCCGCGAGCTTCGAAGACTCGTTCGAGGTGGAATGGGTTCAGCAGCTTTCTGAAGGCTTGCAGCGCCTGAAAACAAAGGGTATCGCCGCCGCGTTGATCGAGTTGGACCTGCCCGACAGTCAGGGCATTGCGACCTTCGATAGCCTATTCACTGCTGCGCCTGACCTTCCTATCCTGATCCTCGGCGGCGACACCAACGAGGCGCTCGCTAAAGAAGCCGTGGGCCGCGGCGCGCAAGACTATATTCTGCCGAGTCATCTCGATAGCTATTCACTTTCGCGCGCACTGCATAACGCCATTGAACGCAAAGCTGTCGAGGACACACTGTTCGTGGAACGGGAACGAGCTGTGGTCACCCTTAACTCCATTGGTGACGCCGTTCTCTGTACCGACATTTCCGGCAACATCACCTATCTCAATCTCGTTGCCGAGACCATGACCGGATGGTGCCGCAAGGAAGCCATCGGTAAACCCCTGGCCGAAGTCTTCCAAATTGTCGACGGCGCCACCCACAAGACCGCTCGAGATCCCATGGACATGGCGGTCGAGCAAAATAGAACGGTAGGACTCACCGTGAATTGCGTGCTCATCCGCCGCGACGGTTTTGAGTCCGCGATTGAAGATTCCGCCGCTCCCATCCACGACCGGGTTGGCCGCATCATTGGAGCGGTGATCGTTTTCCACGATGTCAGCGCGGCCCGCGCCATGTCCCTGCAAATGACCCACTCCGCGCAGCACGATGTTCTTACCAACCTCCCCAATCGTATGCTCCTTAACGACCGGATCATGCAGACCATTTCCTTGGCCCGCCGCCAGAACCGGCCGTTTGCGGTGCTCTTCCTGGATTTGGATCGCTTCAAATGCATCAACGATTCTTTGGGACACTCTGTCGGCGACCAGCTCATTCAGTCGGTTTCACAGCGCTTGCTTTCCGCCGTGCGTGGTTCCGATACCGTTAGCCGTCAGGGCGGAGATGAATTCTTGATCCTGCTTCCCGAGATCGCTCATCCGGAAGACGCGGCTACCAGCGCCAGAAAAATCCTTCTTGCACTCGGCGCTCCCCACTCCATCGCCGGACACGAGTTAAATATCGACGCCAGCATCGGTGTCAGCATCTACCCGGAAGATGGAGTGGATGCCGAAGCGCTCATCAAGAATGCGGACACTGCGATGTACCATGCCAAGGAAGGCGGCCGCAATAATTTCCGGTTCTTCACACCGGAAATGAATCTGAAGGCTGTCGAGCGGCAATCGCTAGAAGGAAGCCTGCGCCGAGCGCTGGAACGCAAAGAGTTCGTCTTGCACTACCAGCCCAAGGTAAATCTCAACACCCTCGAAATCACCGGTGTCGAGGCGCTGATCCGCTGGCAGCACCCGGACCTTGGCTCCGTACCTCCCTCACGGTTTATCCCGGTCGCCGAGGATTGTGGCCTCATACTTCCCATCGGAAGTTGGGTGCTCTACGAAGCCTGCCGTCAGGCGCGCGAATGGCAAGACTCGGGTTTGCCGTTCCGCAGGATCTCCATCAATGTTTCCGGTGCCGAATTTCGCGCGGAGACCTTTCTCGCGGGCGTTCGTGAAGCCTTAAGAGAAACTGGCCTCGAACCGGGCTATTTGGACCTCGAACTCACCGAAAGCGTTCTGATGCAGCACCCCGAATCGTCTTCCGTCATACTCCAGGCCCTCAAGTCCATAGGACTTAACATTGCTCTCGATGATTTTGGCACCGGCTATTCCAGCCTCAGTTACCTCCAGCAGTTTCCCATCGATATTCTGAAGATTGACAAATCGTTCGTGCAAAAGATCACCGCTGACTCCGAGAACTCCCCTATCGTCAGCGCCATCATCGCCATGAGTAAGAACCTCGAGCTTCGCGTTATTGCGGAAGGCATCGAAACTCAGGAACAGCTCACGTTCCTTCAGGCCCGGCAGTGTGCCGAGGGTCAAGGCTACCTCTTCAGTCCGCCTCTGCCTGCCACCCCGTTCGCCCATTTGCTGCGGACCGGTATTCACTCCGGAGTCCCACTTCTTTCCAAGGCTGCGGTCTAAGGCATCTGCCAAAATCTCGCAGCCGAACCGGGTACGTAGTATATAAACGGCCCACATAAACGGATCGTTCATTTCTGATCGAACTGACCAAGGTCGAGATCCATCAGTACTGTATAGTAGTATGTATCGAAATCTAACCAATATTTTTCGATTATAACGTCGTGGTGAATGCGCCGCTGTCTCTACGTCTTCCGGCATCCCACCCAACTCTCGCTGCAACCGAAAATTCCCGTAACTCCTTTCCCTGCCATACTTACAAAAATCGCGTTCGTAAGTCCTTTCCTTGCCACACACTTTTTCAAATTAAAAGCGCATTACATTTCTGGTTCCACTTTTTCTCAACTGTTGAACCCTTTAACTTTTGAACCCTTAAACGTCTCTCCTCAGACCGTCTTATCCCTCGCCCGGCACAGCGTCTCCAGATTGCACTCCACGCACCGCGGCTTACGCGCTACACACACCCTCCGTCCATGCCAGATCAGCTGGTGCGAAAACTGGATCCACCGGTTCTGCGGCAGGATCTTCATCAGGTCCTGCTCGATCTTTTTCGGGTCTTCGTTCTTGGTCAGCTCCAGCCGGTTCGCCAGTCGCTGGACATGCGTGTCCACCACCACCCCGCTGGCGATTCCATACGCCGCCCCCAGCACCACGTTGGCCGTCTTCCGCGCCACCCCCGGCAGCGTCAGCATCTCCTCCATCGTGCGCGGCACTGCGCCGCCGAACGTTTCCACGATGGCCTTGCTGGCCCCCATGATCGATTTCGTTTTGTTGCGGAAAAATCCCGTCGGCCGGATCTCTTGCTCCAATTCCGCCGGATTGGCATAGGCAAAAGATTTCGCGTCGGGATACTTTTTGTAAAGAGTTTCCGTCACTTGATTCACGCGCACGTCGGTACATTGCGCGGAAAGGATGGTTGAAATCACCAGCTGAAACGCATTCGCATGTTTCAGCTCGCACGTTGCGTTTGGATAAGCTTCATCGAGCTTTTCCAGGATTGCCGCCACTCGTTTCGGATTGGTCGGATTAGACGTTCCGCCACGAACCGAAGGCCGGTTCTTCGCATGCGATTTCGGCTTGGACTTCTTTTGTTGTGGTGTTTTGTTTTTTTTCGTTTTGGCCATGTTCGCCAGACTACAGCATGCCCGGCAAAACCTCCAACAGCCGCCGGAACGCTTTTCCGCGATGGCTGTAGAGATTTTTCTCCGCGCCGGAAATTTCCGCGAACGCTCTATTCAATGGAGAAAAAAAGAAAACAGGATCGTAGCCAAAGCCGCCAGCGCCGCGCGGCGCTTCGAGAATCGCACCGTCCACGCGATTGGTAATCACCGCAAGCACATTTCCTTTTCGCGCGACCGCCAGTGCGCACACGAAATATGCTTCGCGTTCTTTGCCGGTTTTTCCTCGCAGCGCATTGAGTAGCTTCTGGTTATTTTGTTGGCCGGTTGCGTTCGGCCCGGCGTAACGCGCAGAGCGAACCCCCGGTTCGCCGCCAAGCGCCGGAACCACCAGTCCGGAATCATCCGCGCAAACCGCTTCGCCGCTGATTCTCGAAGCGTACAACGCTTTGCCAACAGCGTTTTCAGCGAACGTAGGTGCGTCTTCCGGAAAAGTAGCAAGCTCGGAAAATCCCGGCAGCAGCGCCAGTTCGATCGCCGAATGAATCTCCGCAGCGATCGCGGAAAATTCCTTCAACTTTCCAGGATTAGAAGAGGCCAGATACAGTTTTTTCGCTGAAGTCATTTTGCTTGGAGGAGAATCGCGCTACCGGCCGCGCGCCAGAAACTTTGCTGGCAAAATCGTGCGCTGCGCATCCGACAGCCGGCGAATTCCCGCCGCGGCCAGCGCCAGCAAATCCTGCATTTCGCTTCCGGTGAATGGCCGTCCTTCCGCCGTCGCTTGAATCTCGACAAAATCTCCGCTGCCGGTCATCACTACGTTCATGTCCACTTCCGCGCGCGCATCTTCTTCATACATCAGGTCCAGCAGTGCCAGATCGTCCACGATGCCTACGCTGGTTGCGGCCACGGTATCAATTAGCGGCGAACTCTTCAGGATTCCCGCGGCCACCATCCGTTCCATCGCCAGTGCGAACGCCACGAACGCTCCGGTGATGGATGCTGTGCGCGTTCCGCCGTCCGCTTCAATCACATCGCAATCCAGCCACACCGTTCGCTCGCCCAGCGCTTCCTGGTCGGTGATCGCCCGCAACGAACGGCCAATCAATCGTTGAATTTCCTGGGTGCGGCCAGACTGTTTTCCGCGCGCCGCTTCGCGCGCGGTTCGTTCTTCCGTTGCCCGCGGCAACATTCCGTATTCGCCAGTGACCCATCCCTTGCCCGCGCCTTTCAGAAATCCTGGAACGCCATCGTTTACCGAAGCGGTGCAGATCACCCGCGTCTTGCCTAGCTCGATCAGCACGCTGCCTTCGGCGGTCGAGATAAAGTCCGGAGTAATCTTCAACCCTCGCATCTGATCCGCGCCGCGTCCGTCGGGTCTCACGTTGCCTCCTTCGAATGGCCATGCGAACTCACAGTGCCACTTCCTGTCCTATTCATTATCGCAGCGCAAGTGTGCAGTGGGATGGAACGAGTGTCAACGCCGCGGTGACTTGCCGGGAACCGCGCCTGCGGGAGCGGGGCTTGCCGCGGTTGGCGATTTGGCCGGCGAGCTGAGCGGGCCGAATGAAGCAAGCGAACCGGGCGGAGGCTGTGCGGCCTTGGTGTTCACGATAAAGTATTGCGTCAGGTCCACGTGACCTGCCAGCGTGTCGAATTCCTGCCCGTGTATCAGTATCTTCAATCGCCGCACTTGCGGCACGTTGGCTTCGAGCGTTCGCGCGATCGAATCGATTGCGAGTTGTTCGCTCTGAATTCCCGAAGGTGTGGAAGTAGCCAACGCTTCGGAGAAGTCCGCGACGCCGGTGCCATCCGGCAGAACGTAGAACGCCAACAGCGCCGCGTCCGCCGGCAGCGTCCGCAAATCGGAATCAACGGGGCCGGCCAGCAGCGTATTCAAAACCTGTTTCGAACGGAGCACTGGATCTTTCGAAAGCGCCAGCTCAACGCTGGTTCCCGCCAGCGCGCTTTCGTCGTCACCGGAAATCCAGAACATCCGGGCTTTCACCACCGGGTCGGAAGAATTCTGCAGGATAGGCTGCGTTAGCAGCTCGCGGCGAACTTGTTCCTCGGATGGCTGCTCGATTTTTGCGGTGGTCTTTACCTTGCGCTTCAAAAAGGGAAAGTAAATCGCTGCCAGCACTACCGCGACCGCGAGCCCTGCCAGCACCCAATTGCGCCAGTTTCCGTTCATGGCTGGCCCCCCGCTTCGCCGGGGAGCACGTACGACGGCCGGAACGCGGCCAACCCGCGCGCGATGGCATCGGCTACGCCGGGCATCATGCGGTCAAGGTCGGTGCGGTCCTGCACGCTGACGCTGGAAAGTTCGACGGCGATGGCCGGAGCGGCGGTGGTTCGTAGCTGCCGTATCGAAGCGCTTTGCGAATTATTCGGCGAACCCTTGAAGCGTTGCGCCAGTTCGCCCTGCACCGCGTCGGCGAATTTGCGGCTCAAAGTAATGTATGGCGCCTGCGCGCGGTCCCAGCTAAGGATGCCGCCCGTGGCCACCGTTGCCGCCGAATCCGGCATGGTGTAAACGCGCACGGTGCCCGGCAGGCCGGTAGAGGAAATGTGCAGGGTCACAAACACGGCGCCGCGCTGCGCGTTGGCCATGGTCGAACGGTCGTCAAAAGAGGGATTTTCGTTTCCGCTGCGGGTTTGCAGAACCTGAAAGCCGTTGGCCTCGAGAGCGCGGCGAACTTGCATCGTCAAATCCATCACCAGATCGCTTTCGCGGACGCCTTGCGCGCCGCGTGCTCCGGGATCGGTGCCGCCGTGGGCGGGATCGATGACCACGATGTTGAGTCCAGTGCGCTGCGGAGCAGGAGCGGGGATGGTGGGATAAGGCGGTGAAGTGACCGGCGCGCTGGATTGTTGCGCCGCGGGCGAGGCCTGTTGCGGGGCTTGCGCGTTCGAAACCAGAAAGGGAATTGCCGCCAGCAACGCGATCGCCGGCAAAATCAAGCTGATTCGAAAGCGGGGGCGGCGGTTCGAATTATGCACGATAGGCAGAATACCAAATCGCCAGTGACGTTGTGTATTGCAAGCTGCCATTCGCAGCGAAAAAGAAACGCCAGAGAGATTCCTCGCTTCGCTCGGAATGACGGGCAGTGGTGGTTCTCGGTTAGGTTGATTCGATGGCGTCGGCGGAGGCGCGGGGAACCGGCGCACGGAGCTTGCGTGTGGCGGCGTAGACCGCAAAGCCCGAGAAGATCATCAGCGCGCCAAAGAGCAGGCCATTCATGCCTAGCACGGTTTCGGAGTCACTCTTAACGACGGCCAAGAGCAGCAGAGCCAGCGGGAACACGCCTACCAGCACTGCTCCGGCCAGGCCACCCGGAACGCGGAATTCGCGCTTCAATTCCGGCTCGCGAATGCGCAGCACCACCAGCGTAACGAATTCCAGCATCAGGCTGGCGCCATACAGCATGATGTCCAGCGTAATCAGGCGCTGAAATCCGAGGCCGAGGCAGAGAGCCCAGCCGCTGGCGCAGACCATGATGGCGACCCAGGGCGCACCCGTGCGCTTGCCGGTTTTTGCAAAGATCTTGGGCAGCATACCTTCGCGCGCCATGGCCAGCGGCAGTCGCGAATAGCTCATCACCAGCGCGTTGAACATGCCGAAAGCGCTCATCATGCCGCCAAGAACGATCAGGAAGCGCAGCCACTCAAAGCCCAGAATCTGCCCGCCGACCAATCCGCCGATGGCAGCCCAGGAGCCGTCTTCGGCGAAGGTGGAGGCGGGGATACCGGTGAAGTAGACCGCCACGAACGGGAGTATATAGGTGGCAGAAACCAGAACCACCGCGGCGATCATAGCCTTGGGGTACGTGCGCTGCGGGCGCTCGACTTCCTGCGCGATGGTGGAGGCGTTGTCCCAGCCCATGTAGTTCCACATGGCGACCATTACGCCGCCGAGCAGGCCAAGGCTGGTTCCGGCAACCGCGGTGTGTGGCTCAGCGAAAGTGCCGGCTTTCAGCGGGCTCATCACCACGACCAGAGCGAAGGGAAGCGAAAGCAGGAAGAAAAGCCAGAGCGAAGTGATGCCGACGACGCGAATACCGGCGATGTTCAGCGCCGCGCAGGCCGCGATGACGAAAAGTCCAGCCACGATTCCGTGATTGCCGACGCCAAACCATGGTGCTATCTGCTTGAGATAAAAAACGAAGAGCGTGGGGTAAATCGCCATGTCAAAAATACTGGCGGCAAGCGAGAGCCACGCTTCCTGGAAGCCCCAGAAGTTACCGAGGCCGCGGCGCACCCAGGCGTAGTAGCCTCCCTCTTGCGGCAAGGCGCTGGAAAGCTCGCCAATCATGAAGGCCGTGGGCAGGCTCCAGAACAGCGGCAGAAAGAGCAGGATCAGGATTCCCTGGCCGTAGCCGGCGCCATGAATGATCTCTTCCGTCCCATAAGTGCCGCCAGACACCATGAAGAAAGTGGCAGCCACCAGCGGCCAAAGCGTGAGCTTCGCCGATTTCTTTTTGATTGATGGGATTGCGCGGGAAGGAAAATGGGCGGGAACCGATATGCTGCTCAATTTGTACTCTCGTCCTCCTAAGCGAATCTCGGGGCCGGCGTTGCGGGAATTTATACGAGTTCGCTTTTGAAGAATACAAGGTCTGCACCTGCATGCAACAAAAAAATGCAGTTGGCTGAATATTTTTTCAGGAGCAAATCAGGTGGAAGTCGGCAGGTTCGATGTTGGATCACTTTCGGTTTGCCGACTAAACATCCAAGTGCAAGACAGTCAAGCGCAGTGGCGAGCCGATTCCGACAGAAGTTGTGAGTGTTATGGCGAGTGATCACACGATCTACTGCGGCAACTCCATACTCGCAGCAGTGGTTCGAAACTTGAGTCATTCAAACAGGTTTGCCGTCTTTCTCGACGACGTAGTCGCACACATCGCTTGCAACGCGATAGAAATATACGGAGTAGTTGAGGCGATTGCCGATTAGCGGATTCCTTCGAAGACTGACCACAAAGTTTTCGAGCCGCTCGTTACGATGCGGTGCTGTAGCGGGGTGCAGGATGTACGGAGTGAATTGCTGCCGCCGCAGCTTCACGGGCCTGCTCATCGGTCAGCCAAGGCGTTGCCTGGGCCGCCGCTGTTTGGAGTCCGAACAGCGACACGCATAACGCGGTGGCCGGAAGTCTTCCACCCGACTGAAGAACGAGCTAACCACCGCGTCTTTGGAATTGAGCCAGCTCGGAACCTGAGAATCGTGCGGCCGTTGTGCTAAACTTCGCGAGTTTGAGCAATCCTCTTTTCCTCTTCTGGAGACTTTTCTAATGAATTCGTTGCGTAGTTTGGCGCTGATCGCATTCTTCGTTCTAGTTTTCTCAGTTTCGCCGGTTCACGGGCAGTTGGTGGCCACGCCCAGACCGATCGCCATTCAGGATCTGTTCGCGATCAAGGAACTGAGTGAGCCGCAGATCAGCCCGGACGGCCAGTGGGTGGCGTATACCGTGAGCGCGGTGAAACGCGAGGAAGACAAGACCGAAGAGCGAATCTGGATGGTTGCGGCGGCGGGCGGGGAAGCGATTGCCTTAACGGCGGAAGAAGTTTCCTCGTCGCATCCGCGCTGGAGCCCGGACGGCAAGTATCTGGCGTTTCTCTCCGAGCGCAACGAAGGGAAAAAGCAGGTCTGGCTGCTGAACCGGTTGGGGGGCGAGGCGCAGAAGCTGACCGACGCGCCGCAGGACGTTGAGGACTTTGAGTGGGCGCCGGAGAGCAAGCGGCTGGTGCTGGTGCTGCGCGACGCCAAGCCGGAGGAAGTGGAAGACGCAAAGGTACGAGAGAAGGAAAAGAACGGTGTGGAAGTCGAGAAGAAATCGAAAACGCAAAAGCCGTGGGTGGTGGACCGGCTGCAGTTCAAGCGCGACACGGTTGGTTATTTGGACCACAGGCGGACGCACCTTTATGTGTTTGATGTAGCGGCGAAGTCGTTGACGCCAGTGACTTCGGGCGATTTTGACGATGAGGAGCCGGCGTGGTCGCCGGATGGTTCGCGGCTCGCGTTTACCAGCAATCGCTCGCAGCCGGACCCTGACCGCACCTACAACTCCGACATTTGGATGGTGGCCGCCGATAACAAAGACAAAGGTGCTCACCCAACGCAGGTGACGTCGAATCCCGGCGAGGACCACCAGGCAGCGTGGTCTCCGGACGGGAAGTGGATCGCGTATTCGAGCCAGCTGGACCCGAAACTCTTTCAGTACTCGACCAAGCACATTGCGGTGATTGCAGTGCCGGAGCTGGGCGGGAAGGCGGGCGAAGCGAAGGTGCTGACCCGCGCGCTGGACCGCATGGCGACCGAGCCGAAGTTCGCTCCGGACGGGAAGTCGGTCTATTTCATCGCGGATGATGATGGGACGCAAAATCTTTGCGAGGTAGAGATCGCTTCGCAGAAAATCACCCGGCCAATTGGCGGGCGGCTGATGCTTTACGACTACTCGCTTTCGAAAGCGGGCGAAATTGCGGCGCAGATTACAACTCTGGACCGGCCGAGCGAGATTTTTGTGCTGCCTGCCGGGAATCTGACACGGATTACCCATTCGAACGACGAATTGCTGGCGAAGTTGAAGCTGTCGCAGGGCGAGTATGTGAAGTTCAAGAGTAAGGATGGGACGACGGTTTCGGGGTACATGTACAAGCCACTGGACTACGCGGCGGGAAAGAAATATCCCACGCTGCTGCGGCCGCATGGCGGACCGGTGTGGGCGTACTTTGCGGAATTTGAGCATTTGGCGCAACTGTTGGCTGCGAACGGATACGTAGTGCTATTTCCGAATCCGCGCGGGTCGACCGGATATGGCGAGGAATATTGCAAAGCCATCTGGGCGGACTGGGGTAGCAAGGATTTTCAAGACGACATGGCGATGGTGGACTATGCCGTGGCGCAGGGAATTGCCGATCCCGACAAACTTGGCGTGGGCGGGTGGTCGTACGGCGGAATTTCAACGGACTTTATTATTGGGCAGACCAAGCGATTTAAGGCGGCGATTTCCGGAGCGGGCGCGGCGGAATTCACCAGCCTTTACGGACACGACCAATACCAGAAGGACTACTTCACTGAGCTGGGCTATCCGTGGGAAAACCAGGCAGTGTGGAGCAAGATCGCGCCGTTTTATCGGGTCAAAGACATTACGACGCCGGCAATGTTTATGGGCGGAAACACCGATTGGAACGTGCCGATTCTGGGCGGCGAGCAGATGTATCAGGCGCTGAAGGCGCTGGGACGCGAAACGCAGCTGGTTGTTTATCCCGGCGAGTATCACGAATTTACGGTGCCGTCGCATATCGAGGATCGGCTGAAGCGGTATCTCGCGTGGTACGGACATTATGTGAAAGGTGATGCGGCGCCGGCGACGCTTCCGCAGGACACGACGGAGCCGACGGTGAAGGCGGGCGACAAGTAGCCGTCGAAGTTGGAGTTACCGTTCAGAAGAGAGGGGTCAGCGATGACTGCTCAGCAACAATTTGAGGAATTTCTGCGCAAGTACGATCCGGCGGTTGCGGCTGAGGCCAAGAAATCACTGGCGAAGTTGCGCAAGCTCATCCCAAGCGCTATTGAAATGGTGTACGACAACTATAATTTTCTGGTGATTGGCTTTTGTCCAGGCGTCCGGCCCAGCGAAGCGATTGTGTCTATCGCGGTGACGCCGCGGTGGGTGAGTCTTTGTTTTTTGCAGGCGAAGGGATTGCCTGATCCGGAGAAGCGGCTGGAAGGAAGCGGGAGCGTCGCACGCCACATCAAGATGAAAAGCGGAGCGGTGACGCTGGACGAACCCGGAGTGCGAACTTTGATTGCAGGGGCACTGAAACGCGCGAAGGTGCCGATTCCAGCTGGGCAAAAACGGCAGTTTATAATCAAATCGGTCTCGGCCAAGCAGCGGCCGCGCCGGCCGGGCGCCAAGAAAACGAAGAGGGCGAAATAGCTGTGGCGCCGTTTTATCGTCGGGCGCGAAGTTCAGCGTGCGGTTTCGGATTTTGGAGGAAATCAATGAGTCTACGTTCTGTGGGGAAGCTGTGGCTGGCGTTGGCGGTGGCGGGGATGGGAAGCGTTTCGGCTAGCGCGCAGACGTATGACCAGAAACTTTTTCAGGAAATGCAGTGGCGATGCATCGGGCCGTTCCGCGGCGGGCGGACGGTGGCGATTACGGGTGTGCAAGGCCAGCCGAACGTTTTTTATATGGCGGCGGTGAATGGCGGAGTGTGGAAGACCACCGATTCCGGGAACACCTGGACGCCGATTTTTGATGATGCGGGAAGTACTGGGTCGGTGGGCGCGATTGCGGTGGCGCCGTCTGATTCGAACGTGATTTATGTGGGCAGCGGCGAAGGATTGCAACGGCCGGATCTGGCGGTCGGCGACGGGATGTATAAGTCCACAGATGCAGGAAAAACCTGGGCGCATCTGGGATTGCGCGACGCGCAGCAGATTACCGCGATTGTGGTGGACCCCAAGGACGCGGAGCGCCTTTATGTGGCGGCGGAGGGACATCCCTACGGCCCGAATGCGGAGCGCGGAGTGTTTCGTTCGACGGATGGCGGGAAAAATTTCGAGAAGATGCTTTATAAGGATGAGAACACCGGCGCGGCGGAGTTGGTGATGGATCGGGCGAATTCACAGGTGTTGTACGCCGCGCTGTGGGCAGCGCGTGTGGCGCCGTGGGAAGTGCGTAGCGGCGGCTCGATTGATATGGCTGGGAGCGGCGTCTACAAATCCACGGACGGTGGAACGAACTGGAAATTGCTGACGCGCGGCTTGCCCGGAGCGGAAGAGGGCGTGGCGCGGATTGGTTTGGCGATCGCGCCGAGCGATTCGAAACGAATTTACGCATCGGTCGAGGCCAGCAAAAAAGCCGGCGTGTATCGCTCGGATGACGCTGGAGAAACCTGGACGCAAGTGAATGACGATCGCCGGATTGGCGGACGCGGGCCGGGCGCGATGGGAATTGCGGTGTCGCCGGAAAATCCCGATGTGATTTACGTGGCGAATACCACGACCTGGAAATCAGTGGACGGCGGAAAGACATTTGTCGGATGGAAAGGCGCGCCGGGCGGCGATGATTATCAGCGGCTTTGGATCAGTCGCGACAACGCACAGATTATTGCACTGTCGAGCGATCAGGGCGCGGTGATCAGCGTGAACGGCGGCGCAACCTGGAGCAGTTGGTACAACCAGCCGACCGCGCAGTTTTATCACCTGACGACTGACAACCGTTTTCCTTACTGGGTGTACGGAGCGCAGCAGGAAAGCGGGTCGGCCGCAACCATGAGCCGCAGCGACTATGGCGAAATTACCTTTCGCGAGTGGCGGTTGCTGGGAGTTGAAGAATACGGAACGATTGCGATTGATCCGTTGAACGAAAATTTTGTTTATGGCGCGCGGGTCACGCGTACCAATCTCGAACTGGGTGAAGTGCAGGACGTTGCGCCGGAGCCGGTGCGCCGCGGCGAATATCGCTACGACCGCACGCTGCCGCTGGTTTTTTCCCCGGCTGATCCGCACAAATTATATTTTGCGGCGAATGTGGTGTTCGAAACGATTGACGGTGGAAAAAACTGGAAGGTGATTAGTCCGGATTTGACACGGGAAAAGTACGAGACGCCAGCGAATCTTGGCGTGTTTGCGGCGGCCGATCCCGAAAAAGGAAAGCACCGTGGAGTTGTGTACGCGCTTGCGCCGTCGTACCTGGAGAAGGGAACACTCTGGGCGGGAACCGATGATGGATTGATTCAATTGACGCGCGACGGGGGGAAGACTTGGGCTAACGTCACGCCGGCAGCGCTGACTCCGTGGAGCAAGGTGTCGATTCTGGAGGCTTCGCGCACCGAGGCCGGGACGGTCTACGCTGCGGTGAATCGGTTCCGCCTGGACGACTTGAAGCCGCACATTTATCGCACGCGGGATTTTGGCAAGACCTGGCAGGAAATTGTTTCCGGCTTGGCGGAAAACGCGCCGGTGAATGTGGTGCGCGAAGATCCGATGCGGAAAGGATTGCTGTTCGCCGGCACCGAGACCAGCGTATACGTTTCGTTTGATGATGGCGATCGCTGGCAGCCGCTGCAGTTGAATTTGCCGCACACTTCGATGCGCGATTTGACGATTCATGGCGATGATTTGGTGGTCGGGACCCACGGGCGGTCGTTCTGGATTCTGGACGATATTACTCCGCTGCGACAGCTGAAAGCGGAAATCGCTGGTGCGGAAGCATATCTGTACGCACCGCAAACCGCGATGCGCGTGAAATGGAACCGGAATCCGGATACGCCACTGCCGCCGGAAATTCCCGCGGGGAAGAACCCGCCGGACGGCGCGATTATCGATTACTTTTTAGCGAAGGATGTGGCTGGCACGGCGACACTGGAAATTCTGGATGCCGGCGGAAAAC
Organism: uncultured Acidobacteriota bacterium; assembly: GCA_963814635.1. Lineage (GTDB taxonomy): Bacteria > Acidobacteriota > Terriglobia > Acidiferrales > UBA7541 > Acidiferrum. The sequence continues at coordinate 935,660 of CAWFDP010000001.1, forward strand.
TGGTGCGGAAATATTCCAGCGCCGATAAGGCGGAGCCGCTGGAAAAAATCGCGCCGAAGCATCCGATACCGATGTACTGGGTGCGTGAAGAAAAGATTTTGTCGGCGGCAGCCGGGATGCACCGCCTTGTCTGGGATGTGCGGTACACGGCACCGGAATCGCTGGGACATGGATTTCCGATTTCGGCGATCGCGCACGACACGCCGCTGGAACCGCGCGGGGCTTTGGCGTTCCCTGGACGCTACACTGTGAAACTAACGGTGGAAGGGAAGTCTTATTCAAAGCCACTGGTTCTGAAAATGGATCCGCGAGTGAAAACTCCCGTGGCAGAATTGGCGAAGCAGTTCGCCATGCAGAGCGAAGCCGCGGCTGGAATGAATGAGAGCTTCGAAGCGCTGGTCGAAGTGAAGTCCGCACGCGAGCAGGTGAAGGCGGCGATGGAAAAAACAACCTCCGCCGAAGCCAAACAGAAACTCGCTGACTTCGACAAGAAAGCGGCGGTGCTGGAAGGCGCAGCGGTGCCCGGATTCTTTGGCGTCCCGGTTTCCGGTAAGCAGCCCGAGAATTTCTCGACGCTCAATCAGCGGTTTGGACAGGTGCTGGCGATCGCGGGTGCGGCCGATGTTGCTCCGACCACGCAAACCGAGGCGGTGGCTACGGAGTTAAAGAACGCACTCAAGGAAACCAGCGCTCGCTGGATAGAAATAAAAAAGACGGATATAGCGGCGTTGAATCAGGTCCTCGAACGCGAAAAAACCGGAAAGATTGACCCGCAACGGAAGGCAGGAGAGGCGCCTTCGGACGATGTCGACGGCGACGACGAGCCGTAACCGCAGCCTCGAAGTCCAGACCGTCAAGACTCTTCATAAAATATTCATAATATTGCGTTTATAATAAGTGCTCCAGACACTGGTCTGGTACCAGCGCGGAAGCTTGGAGCGATGATCGGCAGTATGGAAATCGTCGGCGATATCGTTGGGCCAATCGGTGACGAATCCGAGTGGGAAGCTGCCGGCGAATGAAGCTGCTGCTGGATACCCACATCTGGATCTGGAGCGCGCCAGAGCCGTGGAAGTTGAGCTCCGAAGTGGCGAGAGAGATCACCCAGCCGGAAAACCCACTGTTTCTATCGCCGGTTAGCATCTGGGAGTTGACCCTGCTCTCAGAGCGAAAGCGGGTGATTCTAAAGCTAGACCTCGGGCAATAGTGCAAGCGCTCCATCGAGGAGCTGTCGTTGAAAGAGGCGCCGCTCACCTGGGAAGTTGCGGCGGAACTTCCTTTTACCCGGTTTCTACATCGAGATACGGGCGACCGGTTTCTGGTAGCGACGGCCAAGACATTCGACCTGACGCTGGTGACGGCAGACGAACGCTTGATCAACGTACCTGGATTGAAAGTGCTGGCGAACCGCTAGTTGCAGTTCTAAGGCTTGGCGGCGTTCCGGTTTTGCAGGTCGTCGATGGCGGCGAGAACTTCTTGGCTGTGTTTCTGGACGTTTACCTCGAGCCACACTTTTCGCAACACGCCTTGGGGATCAATCAGAAATGTGTGGCGTGATGAGAGTTTGGCGACGCCCAGATTTATGACGGAGTCATAGGTCTTTGAGACGTCCTTCTTTGTGTCGGCAAGCAACTTAAAGTTCAAACCTTCCTTGGCGCAGAACTGCTTGTGCGACGCTTCGTCTTGCACGCTTACGCCGAGGATCACCGCGTTGCGCTTTTGATATTCAGCCAGGTCGCGTTGAAAGTTGTGGGCTTCAATGGTGCAGCCGCTGGTGAAATCTTTCGGATAAAAATACAAGACCACCCACTGGCCGCGCAGCGAGGACAGTTTGACCGGCTGCCCATCCTGCGATGTAAGCGTGAAGTCCGGCGCCGGTGAGCCGATGGCCGGCGGATTTCCTCCGCCGCGAAGCTGGCTGTAACCGCCCGCGAGGAGCACTAGGACGAGTGCCACGACTACGGATACTGTGATCATGGATTTTTTCATGGCGCGAACTCTGGTGCCTTCCCAAAGATAAGTGCTAAGCCGCTCAGCTCCCGACGAGGAATTTGTACTGCTCGGCGGTCAGCGGAACCACTGAGAGCCGGCCCATCCTCACCAGCGGCGAAGTTGCGAAAAGTTTGTTGGCTTTGATTTCGGCTAGCGTGATGGGCTTGGCCAGTTCTTTTCCTGCCGCCAGTTCCACTTGCGGGTTCTTGGGGTCGGTTAGTTTGACTGAAACCACCGAAGCAGTTCCGATTGCGGATTTCCGCTCGCCGGTTTCGTAAATCACCAGGCGATCGCCAGATTTCATCTCTCCAAGATTCCGGAGTGCGACGGGATTATGGACGCCGTCCCACACGGTCTTCTTATCGCGTTGCAGGCTAGCAAAGGAATATTCGCTCGGTTCGGTTTTCAATAAATATGAGTTTGCCATGGCAAAAGTGTAAGCCACGCAGTTTTACAGTCAACTGTTAAGCTTTTTCCAAAATCTGCTTTGCGTATTTCGCGCCTTTGCCGGCGTCTTCATGCTTGCAGTAGGCGTACACATCAAGTCCCTGGCCGGTCCATTCATCGAACCGCGCCCGCCACGCTCCCAACTGCTTCTTTGTATATTCCTCCAGGCGCAAGCGCGCATAAGTGAATGGCGCGGTCACCAGCACCGGAGGTTCCAGCTTGTCGGTCTCGGAAAGGCACAATGCGGTCTGGTGCCGACGCAGCACTTGGTACGTTTCCTCGGTGTACCACGAGGCGTGCCGCACTTCGAACGCAAAAGAAAACGCCGGCGGGCGCAGCGCCAAAAAATCTTCCAGCAGCGGCGCGTCGAATTTGAAGTTGGGTGGAAGTTGCACCAGGATCGGGCCGAGATGGTCGCCTTCAATCAGGACGCTGGCCACTTCCAGAAATCGTTTCAGCGTACTCTCGCAGCCGCGCAAGCGTTGGATGTGGGTGATGCGCTGGTTGGCCTTCAACGCGAAGCGAAATCCCTCCCCCACCTCGCCCGCCCACTTCAGCAGCGCTGATTCGGTCGGCATGCGATAGAACGAGTAATTGATCTCGACAGTCGAAAACTGTTTCGCGTAGAACGCCAGCATTTCTTTGTCAGGAAGTTTTTCCGGATAAAAACTGCCTTTCCATTCCTTGTACGCGTAACCGGACGTGCCAACGAAGAGTTTTCCCGTGTTGCTCATGTCTCCTCCGACTAACCCACCGACTTTTTCCCCCGAGCGGGCATTTGCGCGCTAAGTAATTCGATCGCTTCGTCCAACTTTTGCCGTTGCTTCCAGAAGTCGGCCCACAAGTCTCCGTTTTTCTCCAAGCGGGTGGAGATAGTCCTGATGTTGAGCTTTTCCGGCAAAAGAGTGGATTTCAGTTCGCGCGGAAGAATCGGTGCGGACACCGGCGCTTTCGCAAAAGCGCGGACAGAGTAGGCGCAAGCCAGCGGCCGGCCGTGCGCGTTCTGCTGCACATCAATCAGAATTCGCCCAGCAGGACGCTTGGCTACAATGCGCTCATTGGTCACCAGTTGCGGATGCTCGTTGCTCACGCTGCGCGCCACGATCTCCGCGAACGTGCGCAGCTGTTCGTAGGTATACAACGGTTCCACTGGCACGAAGATGTGAATTCCGGTTGCTCCAGATGTTTTCAGGAAGGACTTCACGCGCAGCTCCTGCAGCTTGTCGTGCAGAGCTTTGGCGATGGTCACGCCCACCGAAAACTCCGTGCCATCCGATGGGTCCAGGTCAAAAAAGAAATAGTCGGGGCGATCGAGGTCGTCGTAGCGGCTGGAACATGGATTGTGATCAATGCAACCGAGGCTGGTGAGGTAGAGCAGGGAAGCGCGGTCCTCGGCGGTCGCATAAAAAAGCTGCTTGCCGCGGCCTTCCGAAGCGATCGGAACGGTCTTGAACCATTCCGGCAATCCCAGCCCTTCGCGCATGTCTTTCTGGAAAAATGCCTGGCCGGTGATTCCGTCGGGATAGCGGCGCAGAACCAGCGCCCGGCCCTGCAGAAATGGCAGGACCAGGTCCGCGACGCGATAGTAGTGCGCCAGTAGGTCACGCTTAGTGTAGCCGGACTCCGGGAAATAAATTTTGTTGAGGTTGCTGAGCCGGAACCGTTTGCCGTCAAGCTCAACCGTGACCGTTTCCGATCTGCCCTGGAAGAGTTCGTTTTCAATTTGAGCTGTTGTGTTCAGCACGCGTCCGACGATTTCAGGAGCACGAACTATGGCCGGAGCGCTTGTGATCGGCGCAGCTTCGTTTTCCCATTGGCATTCAGCTGGCTGAATGTCTTCGCGCAAGCCCACAAAAACTGGATGCCGCAGCGCGCGCTCCTGCGTCCAACCGCCGTACTTCACCCTCGCTACCAACGAAGGCGCGACCCACGAGGGCTTCTCATTGGTTTCCGGCACCGATTCGAACGGGCAGGCCGGGGCAGCAAACTCTTTCAATCTGTCGCTTATTTCTTTTAATTTCCTCTCGTCGAAACCGCTGCCTACATGCCCGATGAAACGCAACTTCTTGCCCTGATACAAACCCAAAAGCAACGAACCAAACGGAATAGCCGGAGTGCGCGCCGCGGTCCAACCGCCAACCACGGCGTCAACCGTGCTGGTGATCTTCAGCTTCATCCAGTTGGCGCTGCGGTCCGAGACATAAAAGCTGTCGGCACGCTTCGCGACGATTCCCTCCAGCCCATTCTCTCTTGCCAATTCGAATAGTTCTTTCCCGTGTTCCAGCTGATGATCGGCGTAGCGAAACCGTTCGGACGTGTGCAGCAGGTTTTGCAGGAGTTGTTTGCGCTCAAGGAGCGGTGAGCTGCGAAGGTCATACCCATCGCAATACAGCAGATCGAATACGAAATAGACCACAGGCACTTGCGACACCAAGCGTTCGCCCGGTGCTCGCACGTGCATGCGTTCCTGCAAGAGTTGGAAGTCGCTGTGGCCAGTGGAATCGAGAGCGACAATTTCTCCGTCGAGAATCGCTTGCCGCGCAGAAAAAGCTTCCGGCAGAGAGGCAAGCTCCGGATAACGCTTGGTGATGTCCACGCCAGCGCGGGAACGCAGTGTTAGCTCGCCGTCACTGAGCCATGCCAGCGCCCGCACGCCATCCCATTTGATCTCGAAGAGCCAGCTGGGATCGGAAAAAGGACGCTCCGCTAGCGTTGCGAGCATCGGTCCGAAGCGCAACGGCATCGCGCTTTTGCGGGCACCGTTCAGCTCCGACGCTTGAATGACACGCCGGCTTCTGTTTGGCGGCGCCTCCTCCTTAATTTCTTCGATGGTGCGCCCGGTCAGAACCGAGCCGTCATGCTCGTCAATTTTATATGCGGAATCCTCTGCCGCATCTTTATGCTTGATGAGCAGCCATTCGTTGCCTTTTTCGCTGTGCTTCAGTTTCACCAAAACAAAGCTGCCGCGCAATTTTTCGCCATTCAGACTGAACTTGATCTCTCCCTTTTCCAGTTGCTTCAGCGCGTCGCGGTCGCCCTCCAATTGGCCCTCTAATTGAAAAGTCCCGCGGTCCCACACCATAACCGTTCCCGCGCCGTAATTGCCCTCGGGAATGTTTCCTTCGAAGTTGCCGTAATCCAGTGGATGATCTTCGGTCTGGACTGCGAGCCGCTTGTCGGCATGGCTTTGCGAAGGCCCCTTAGGCACCGCCCACGACTTCAGCGTCCCATCAATCGCCAGCCGAAAATCGTAGTGCAGCCGCGATGCCCGGTGCTTCTGAACCACGAAGGTGTCGCCGTGCTCGGCCCCGGGACGGATTTGCAGCTGTGGCAGTTTCGGCTTTGGCAGCCTGGTCCGCTTGGGCGCGGGTAAGACCTTCTCTCCTGCGGGCATTGGTTCGCCCGCTGGCTCGGGGGTCCGGTCGAACCGCCGCTTGCGCTGGTATTCTTCGAGCTTGCCCATGGTCGGATTCTATCCCAGGTCGTCTGGCAAATTTTGCCTGGCCTGCGGACTTGTCTTTTTGAGGCTTTCGGGCATGAAATGCCCTTGCATCCCGAAAGTTGCGAGACTAACCTTAATAATCCGAGCATAATCAAGGGTGTGATCGCGAGCGGTCAGCCCACCTTTTTTAAGGAGTTGCCACTATGGCTACGACTGTCTGGAAAGGGCACCTCACCTTTGGCTTGATTTCCATGCCGATGCGCATGTCTACAGCGGCGCGCGGCGAGCGCGTCAGCTTCAATCAGCTCCACAACGTCTGCCATTCGCGGCTCAAGCAGCCGCTGTTCTGCCCGGTTTGCAATCGCAATGTGGAGCGCTCCGAAATCGTAAAGGGCCACGAGTACGAGAAGGATCAGTACGTCCTGTTCAGCGAGGAAGAGCTCGACAAGATCGAGCCACCCTCGGCGCACGTAATGGAAATTCTCGAATTCGTAAAGCTCGATGAGATGGATCCGCTTTATTTCGACTCGTCCTACTACCTCAGCCCGGAAGATGCCGGCGTAAAAGCGTACAAGCTCTTGATCGACGCCATGAAAGAGTCTGGCTACGGCGCCATCGCCAAGCTCACCATGCATCAACGCGAACATATTGTGATTATCCGGCCAAGCGCCAAGGGCATGACGCTGCACACCATGTTTTATACCAACGAAATTCGCGCGGCTGAATCTGTTCCAACCGACAAAGTGGAAGTAAAGGATCAGGAAAAGAAGCTCGCGCTGCAGCTGATCGAAAGCCTCGCGGCTCCCTTCGAACCGCAGAAGTATCGCGACGAATATCAGGAAAACGTTCGTGGAATGATTGCCGCCAAGCTTAAGGGCCAGCAAGTCATGGAAGTGGCCCAGCCGCACATGGCCCCGGTCATTGACTTGATGGAAGCGCTCAAGAAGAGCCTCGCGGAAAAGAAGGCTCCGGCTCCAGCTGCCGAGGCGGTTGCGGCATCGGGGCCGGCTTTGGTGGAGTCAGTCGGTAAGAAGCCGCCCACGCGCGCTCTTCAGCCAGCGGTACAGAAGCGTCCAGGAAAGAAAGCCACCGGCTAATCTCTCATGGGCCCTACGGACCGATTCAGCCCGGACGAAGTCCAGCGCATTCTGGGTCTGACCGGGAAGCAACTGGATTATTGGGAACGCCTGCGCCTCGTTTCGCCGCGCCGGGAAAAGGGAATGCGCTCGTACGATTTCCGCGATCTGATTGGCCTCCGCACAATAAAACAGTTAGCCGAAAACGGTGTTCCGGCCAACCGTCTGCAGCGCGCTCTGGCCGCGCTTCGCGAAAAACTTTCCCAGGTTCAGGCTCCGCTGGCGGAGCTGCGCATCCTCTCCGACGGAAAGGACGTCATTGTCGAACGCGGCGGCGCGCGCCTCGAACCGCTCTCCGGCCAGTTTGTACTGAACTTTGAAACTCGCGAACTTGACGAGAAAGTCCGGGTGATGGGCGGCCGCACCGCCGACGATTGGCTGGCGACCGCTCTGCACTATGAGGCTGGCGAAGACCAAAAGACCGAAGCAATCGAAGCCTATGAACGGGCATTGCTGGTTGAACCGCATAGAATCGATGCGCTGATCAATTGCGGGACGCTCATTTATGAAAGCGGGAACCTCGAAAAGGCCTCCGAATATTTCCGGCGCGCTCTGGCCGTAGATGCAGAAAATCCGCAGGCTCATTTCAATCTCGGCAGCGTTTTGGACGAACTGGGTAAGTTGCGAGAATCGCGCCAGCACCTTCGCCACGCGGTTCAACTCGATCCCGACTACTCCGATGCCCACTACAATCTGGCGTTCGTGTGCGAAAAACTTTCCGATTTTGCCGAAGCGCGGGAACACTGGCAGGCTTACATCAAGCTGGAGCCGTTTGGGCCCTGGTGTAGTTACGCGCGCCAGCGCCTGGCTTCTGTCCCGACGGCAAAGTCTGCTGGCGGGCGCAGGAACTAACGGTTCGCCACCAGCCTTGGAATTCCTAAATCGAGGCCTGCAAAATGTGCCGAAATATCAGAACCCTTTTCAACTTCGATCCGCCGGTCACCGATGACGAAATTCACGCTGCTTCGCTCCAGTTCGTCAGAAAAATCACCGGCTTCAACAAACCTTCCAAGTCCAACCAAGCCTCTTTCCAGGCCGCGGTCGATGAAATTGTCGAAATCTCAACTCGTCTGATCCACTCCCTCGAAACCACCGCGCCACCGCGCAACCGGGAAGAGGAAGCAGCTAAGGCCAAAGCGAAAGCCGCGATCAGATTCGGCAATTGAGCTTGGCTTTTTTGCCCGCAAGAATCGCTCAAATCCCCCGTTTTCGGCCTGCAAAATCCATATTCCCGGCCTTGACGCAGCCGCTTCCAGGGACTACGCTTTCCCCATTCACTCCCTCAAAGTGGGTAATTCCATGCCTCACGCGCCGTTCCGCTCAAGTTGCTTTCTGCCGCTCGCGCTCGCGCTTTTCTTTTTCGCGCCGGCTCCCGCCATCGCTCAGGATAGCGGCGCTGAAGGCACCATGCTGCGCGGCGACAAGGCGGAAATTGCCGTCACCATTCGTGACAACTCCGGTAATCCGATCAGCGCACCTACCAACGTCAAGCTCTACAAAGAAGGATTGCCGGTCGACCAGAAAGCGGCCAGTCAGGGCCGCGCCTTTTTCATTCTGCGTAGCCTCGGCGACTACACCGTGATCGTGGATTCGTCAGGCTACAAAAGCGCCCAGCGCGACGTCTCTATTCCTGTCGGCAATCGCGAGGAACTCGAAATCACTTTGCAACGCGCGTCCAGCACCGAAGAAATTGCAGGCGTTTCAAACAAGGCTCTGCTCGCGCCAAAAGCCAAAGAGGCTTTTCAAAAGGGGTTGCAGGCGCTCAGCGAAAACAAGATGAAGGATGCCGAGAAGTATATCGGCGAAGCCATGAAGCTCGCTCCCGGCCATCCGGATGTCCTCTATGCGCAGGGAGTGCTCTATCTCCGGCAGAGCAATTGGACCCAGGCGCAAACCACGCTGGAAAAAGCCACCGAGCTCGATCCGACTCACGCCCGCGCGTTTGCCGCGCTGGGCATGGCGATTTCTGACCAGGGCAAATACGCCGCGGCCATCCCGCCGCTCGAAAAATCCGCGCAACTCGATCCCGCTTCGTGGGAAACCCATTGGGCGCTTGGCAAGGCGTACTACTACAACGGCCAATATGAGGAAGCGCTCAAAGTGTCGCAGCAGGCGCTCAGCGAATCGAAGGGCAAGTCGCCGGAGATCGAGATGCTTGTCGCGCAGTCGCTCACGGCGGTTGGCCGCTACGAGGACTCTGCGCAAGCGCTCCGCGCCTTCCTGAAGAACCACGGCGACCGCCCCGAAGCCAAGACCGCTCAACGCTACCTCGACCGCCTTGCCGCCGACGGCAAAATCAAAAAGAACTAGTTGCTTCCAGCCGGATTTCTGTAGGGACCGCCTTCCGAGGCGGTCCGCCAAGTAAACGCTGATCCCGGTTAATGACCACGGCACGGAGTCTGCGGATCGACCGAATGTTCCGACCCTGTCGAAAGGAATCTCTCTTCGTTTGTCCTCTAGAACCAAATCAAAAAAGCCAACCTATCCTTCTGGGGGCCCCGAACGGGACCGAAGAATCTCAACGCAAAACCCAACGCCACCCTCCCCTACGGCTGCAGCGGCGGCGGCGCCCCAGACATCTTCTCCTGCACCGCGTCTTCCGCCTTCTGATGCAACTCGCGGACCTTGGCGAACTCCTCGTTCGCCGTCGTAACATTCCCCATCGCCTGATACAGCCGCCCCAACCGGAAGTGCGTGTCCGGCTGCGAGGGATCCAGCTTCACCGCGCGCTGTAGCGCGGCCAGCGCCTCCGGATAATTCTTCTGCTCCAGATAGATCGAACCCAAATCCGCATGCGCGATTCGAATGTCGTCCTTCAGTCGCACCGACTTCCGCAGCAGCGTCACCGCCTTTTCCGTATCGTTCTGCCTCATCGCGATATCGCCAAGATACGCCAGCGCTTGCGGGTTGGTGGGATCCACAGCCAGCTCCGCCTCCAGCGACGTCTTGGCATCTTCATATTGGCGCTGTTTCCACTGCAGGTAGCCCAGCCCAAAATATACTCCCGGCTCCTTCGCCGACGCATTCGCAGCGGACTGGAATTCGGCAATCGCTTCCGGAGTTCGTCCCAGCCCGTCCAGAGCTTCGCCTGTAAGCATGTGAAAAGCCGCCGAATCCGGCTGTTTCTGCTGGATCCACTGGAACTGTTCGAGCGCGCAGGAATAATTCTTCACAAACAGGCAGCTGTGCGCCAGCAGTTGCCGCAATTCGATATTCTCCGGATCCACCTTTACCGAGGCTTCCAGAGCTTTTGCCGCTTCCGCGAACTCCCTCGCTCCGTAGTAACTCATTCCTAGCAATACTCTCGGCTGCGTGCTCTGCGGATTTTGCGTGGTGGCTGCTTTCAGCGGCGCAATCGCGGCGGCAAAGTTGCCTCGCTTGAATTCCGCCAGTCCCAGATTCAGCTGAATCCCTGGAAGTTTCGGATCGACAGCCAGAGCCTTCTTATACGCGGCTGCCGCTTCGTCGTATTTCTGCAGTCTCGCCAGATCGATCCCCAGGCTCGCGAACGCCGCCGCATCTTTGGGACTGCGCTGCGTAATCGCTCGCCAGGCCTGCGCAGCCTCGTCGAATTTCCCTTGTTGTTCCAGCGCCATCGCCTCCGCCGGAGATACGGCCTGTCCCATTCCCGGCGACGGCCATACCAGCGCGATAGCCAGCAAGCAGGGTATCCAACCGACTTTCATTCGATTGCACTCCATCAAACGTCCATAACGTTCATTCGATCGCGACCCTGGTCACGGTTCAGGTAATTTGCCAAACCATTGTCATCTGATTCGAGAAACGCATTGTCATTCTGAGCCCACCGCAGGTGGGCGATCGAAGATTCCGACCTGTCGGAAAGAATCTCAACCGTGGATTCACTCGGCAGCTCATTCGAGAGGCGTCTCGTCGAACCGATCTGCCGCGCTCTTCGAGTTTAAGAACAGCCCGCCAAAAAACCAAAACCCCGCTCGCACAATCTCTTGTGCGAACGGGGTTTGGCTTAGCCTCTACTGGGGTGTAGGGGGTTAAAAGTAAATCTTGCCGCCAAGCTGCAAGATTCTGGGGTCAAACGCTGACGTAACTTGGCCGAACCGGCCGTCAGCCAACGTTGAGTCAACTGCGTTAAACTGGGTGTGGTTCCAGGTGTTGAACGTCTCCAGACGCAGTTCGAAACGGCTGCCGCGTGCTTCGTTGAATACGAAGCTCTTGAACAGCGACATGTTCCAGTTGTCACGGCCCGGTCCACGCAATGCGTTGTGGCCCAGAGTTCCAAATGTTCCGTCCGCAGGATCTGTAAATCCTGCAGGATCGAACCATTCCGCGACGGAGTGTGGATAGGACACGCTTCCGGTCAGGTTCGGCCGGTTGGTGGCGCCGACGGTGTTAAAGGAGCCTATCGCGCCTCCCGTTGTGATGTTCAGTGGGAGCCCGGACTCTACGGTGACGATGCCCGAAATCTGCCAACCGCCCAGTACGGTCCTAACGAGCTTATTGTCGTTGTGGCGTAGTAACGGGATGTCATAGATAAAGTTAATCCCGAGAATGTGGGTACGATCGTATCCGCTCGGCCCGACGTCGTATCTCCAGCCCGCGTAGGGATTGGATACGGAACCGAGGTCACCACCGCCGTTGCCAGCGGTGGTTGGGTCCTCAGCGCGCGACAAGGTATACAAGGCGCGGAGGTTCAAATCGCGTCCAACTTGCGAATTGAAGTCCACTTGTAGACCGTTGTAGTGCGTGTTGGCCTCGTTTTCGGACTGCTTGATTGACGTGTAGCCCAGGTACGGAAGGCCAGGGGCGATCTGATAAGGCGCGTTGTTCTGGATGTTCGCCAGGTCGCTCTCGGCGGGCAGGTTGACGTTCCGGTAATCGTTCTGATGGCGGCCTACATTGCCGACATAGCTGACGGATAGCACCGACTTGGCGTTGATTTGCCGCTGCACGCCGACGCTATATTGATAGCTGACCGGTAATTTGTAGTTGTCGAGATCAAGTCCCGTGATGCCGGCGGGGTTGATCGGCAGAGCAGCCGATGCTCCGCTGGAAAGCGCCAGGCTCGGATTCGTCATCTCCACGGCGTTTGTGTTGACCTGGAGGCTAAACGGAATGTTGGGGCCAGCGTTGTACATGTCATTGCCTTGGATTCGTTCGTACATGATGCCGAATCCGCCGCGAACAACGGTCTTCCCGTCGCCCATGAGGTCGTATCCGAAGCCCAGGCGCGGACCAAAAGCCGCCCAGTGATTGTTCACTAGTCCCTTGGGAACGCCGTTCTGGCCGGGGATACCGATTCCGTTTAGGTACAGTTGCTGGGTGATGATCGGGTTCGGGCTGGTGCCCAATCCGGGGCTAGCCGCCGTGCAACCAGGATCTGTCGGCCCGCTGCAAATTGTATTGTTCGAGTCGAAGGTAGCCGCGTTGGCTGCGTTGTAAAGGTTTGGATAGAAGTTCCCCATCCGGTTGTTCGCTTCATACGTGTGCGGTACGCCGTCCCAGCGCAAGCCGAGGTTCAGGGTCAGCCGGCGGTTTACGCGCCAGTTGTCCTGTATGTATGCGGCCCACGAAACGTTGTTCCACTTGCCGCTGTCCTGCACGGCCAGCTCCTGGTAGGAGTTAGGCGTCCCAAGCAGGAAATCCGCGAAACTGTTTCCGCAAGTTTCGGTTGCAGGTTTTGTAGTGCACTGCGGATTCGCAACAGTTGGAGTTCCGGTGAAAGAGCCGTTGAAGCCGAAACCACCTTGGGTCTGGCCGAACAGGTCTTGCACCTTCTTGTAGAGTGCCCAGCTTCCGCCCATCTTGAATTGGTGTGCGCCGTGGGTCCATGAGATGTCGTCGCGAATTTGATAGTCATCAGCCTTGTTGTGCCACGGCCAGCTGGAGATTTCAAAGTTAGCGCCGCTGCCGCCGCTCAAGTCGATGTTCGGAATTCTCGACAGGTTGTTGGCACCAGTGAACAGCCTGGAAGCCGACGAGTCGTATCCGGTTGGAAGTGCCAGGCTGGCCAATCCGGTCGCTGCGTACGGAACGATGTTGATTCGATTGCCGTTGTAGTTGAATGCTACTTCGTTTAGCAGCGTCGGGCTAATCGCATAGGTGGTGTGAATAACCGCGCTGTACGACGGGTTGCCGAAGGTGTCTCCGACCGTCGGAACGTTGTCTCCGCTCCACTGGCTGATTGAGAAGCCCTGCGTTACCTGCTCGGCGATGAAATGTCCAAACACCGAGAACTTAGGCGTAAAGTTGTGGTCGATTCGAACGATCTCTTCCTTCAAGTTCGTCGGGGTGTTGGAACCGCCCTTGAACTCAGGATTTCCTTTACTGTCAGTCGCGTTTGCTCCAGGGAAGATTCCGGCACCTGCGAGTGCTGCTGCATTGGGGTTAATCATGCAAGCGGGGATGACATTGCCTGGGAACGGCGAGCCTTGCGTGATTCCCAACGGTGCAGTGCCTCCGCATCCTGCAAACAAGACGCTTGGCGCAACCTGAGCGGCTGTCGGGACATAAATGATCGTCGGATTCACCGCGGGGTTCGAAGGTGTCAGCAAGGAGCTGAAATCTGCACCAGCGGCAGTGGGATAAGTGTCCGCGCCAGGTACGGTCTGGTTAGTCGCGCCACCCTGAATAAGACGACGCCATTCCATGTTGTAGAAGAAAAAGGTCTTCTTCTTGTCGGGGTTGTAGAGCTTCCCCAAGGTGACCGGGCCGCCAGCGTTAAAGCCGAAAACGTTTAGCCGCAGTTCCTGCTTCGGCACGAAGAAGTTTTGCGCGTCGAAGTAATCGTTGCGGTTGAATTCCCATGCTGAAGCATGGAACTGGCTGGTTCCGGACTTCAGAACCATGGTCATGGTGCCGGCCGAAGAGAGGCCGTAGTCCGCGCTGTAGTTCGAAGTCAGGGCGCGAAACTCTGCGATGGCGTCCGAGGAAGGTGCGATGCTCATGCCGCCGGCACCCCCGCGGTCATCATCTTCGCCGCCGTCCAGCAAATAGATATTGTGGTTCTGGCGCATGCCGTTGAATTCCACACCGGCGTCTCCGCCGACTGGCGTGTTTACGTAGTTGTTGATCTGGCTCGATGCGCCGGGGGTCAGAGCTGCGAGCTGGTAGATGCTGCGGCCGTTCACCGCGATCTGGCTCAACTGCTGACCGGTAATGACGTTGCTGACTTCACCGGAGTCCGCTTGTACGCGGACCGCGTTGGCTTCCACGGTCACCGTTTCCGATGATCCGCCTAAAGCCATCTGAAAATCGAATCGGGCGCGGTCGCCGACGTTTAACATAACGTCCTTTTGTTCGGCAACCTTGAATCCGGAGGCTTCCGCTTTCAGGTCGTAGCGACCTGGATGTACTTCGGGAATTGCGTACTGACCAGACTCGCCTGTGGCTACCGTTCTGGAAAGATTGGTCTCATGGCTGGAGATCGTTACTTTGGCGTTGGCCACCGCCGAGCCTGACGGGTCCGTTACGGTCCCAACGACCGTCGCGTCCTGACCGTAGGCACAGAACGGCAGTGCTACCAGGATTGCACCAAGAACTAATAAATGGTGCGTTTTAAATAGCTTGCCAGCAGCTCTCAAGCTGCTAGCGCACTTCGACCACAACGAATTTTTCATTTACCCCCCTGCTTTTAGGCAAGATTTCGGACACACAACCTAACACAACCCCACCGTTAACGTTAACGGTTCTTGGGGTTGTATTATTTTGACGAATCGTTGTCAAGCGAATTCTTGCTGCTCGAATGCAATAACCCTCATAGATTATCGATTTTCTTGCGCTTTTGCTGCTGCCGCTTTCTTGCCCGTTTGCGCCCCGGTCTATAGTTAGCGTTACCGTTAAATCTGCCGTTTTTGGCGTGGCCAGCGTAAATCGATTTACCAGTTCGAATGGCGAACTTTAGAACTCGTAGTACCTGGAAGAGGGTGTCGCCGTAGAGGTAGCCGCCAACGGCATCGGCTCGCTTCAGGTTTTTGCTTCGATTTCCTATTCCGGTCGGTGTCATCCCGAATTCACGCGCTTTTGGAGGTGATGGATCTGCTTTTCGGCCCGGCTCGGTCTGGCTCCGGGCTCGGAATGGCGTTTGCAAGCCGGACGCGTTGCGTATACGTTTAGAAAGCAGAGTATTTCGCTTCCAGCAGGCTACCCGAGGCTGATTTTGTCCATTCGAACGCAGCGAATTTGCATCACGCCCTGGTTTCATTTCGCAAAGGTGCTTATTCTTACTGCAATTCTCATTTCGTTCTCGGTCTGCGCCGCCGCTCAGCAGCCTCCCGATTCAAAGCAGAAACCAGCGCCAGCCGGAATGGGCGTAGCCACCGCCGGCGCCCATTCCGCCGTCAAAGACGCGCACAACCGGCCTATCACCGCTGGAGGTTTTGTCGACGGCGCGCCGATCGTTTTCGCGGACATCACCAAAATGGCCGGGCTCGATAAATTCCTGCATCGCTCCGGGAATCCCACCAACAAGACCATCTTGGAAACCATGGGCTCGGGAGTCGCGCTTCTTGATTACGATAACGATGGCTGGCTGGATATATATCTTCTAAACGGCTCGACCGTCGCCGCGCTGAAAGGCAAGGAAGCTCCGCCGCGCGCCATGCTGCTGCACAACAATCACGATGGCACGTTTACCGACGTTACGGAGAAAGCCGGCGTTTCGAACGACCGCTGGGGCTTCGGCGTGGCCATCGGCGATTACGACAACGACGGCTGGCCCGACATTTACGTCGCCAACTACGGCAAAAATCGTCTCTACCATAATAACCATGATGGTACCTTTACTGACGCGGCAGAGAAAGCGGGAGTCGCTCTCGGCGGTTGGTCAACCGGTCCGACTTGGGGCGACTACGATCACGACGGATTGCTGGATTTGTTTGTCCCTGGTTATGTGAAATTTGATGTCGATCATCCGCCGATCGCCGGTAACGGAACCATTCCAGAAAACTTCTGCCAGTTTCGCGGCGTTGCGGTGATGTGCGGCCCGCGCGGCTTGCCGGGCGAGAGCGATCATCTCTTCCACAACAACGGCGATGGAACATTTACCGATGTCAGCGTAAAAGCCGGCGTTTCGAACAAGAGCGGCTACTACGGACTGGCTTCGGTGTTTCTGGATGTGGACGACGATGGTTGGGTGGATCTGGTTGTGGCGAATGATTCGGTGCCGAATTATCTTTATCGCAACAAGCATGATGGAACGTTCGAAGACATCAGTTACGCTTCGGGATTTGCGCTGAGCGAAGACGGGCGCGAGCAGGCTTCGATGGGAATTGCGGTTGGCGATTACAATCGCGACGGAAAAGTGGATTTATTTACGACAACTTTTTCCGATGATTACAAAACGCTTTATCGAAACGACGGTGATGCGAGCTTTACCGACGTAACTTACCGCGCTGGGCTTGCCGATCCGACGATTCCGTTTTTGTCGTGGGGAACCGGTTTTCTGGATTACGACAATGACGGTTTGCTGGATATTTTTATTGTCAGCGGCCACGTTTATCCGGAAGTGGACAAACAGGATTGGGGAACGACCTGGGCGGAGCGCCCGCAACTTTTCCGGAATTTGGATGGCGTGAAGTTCAAGGAAGTTCCTCCGGCGACGGGAAGCGGTCTGGCCGATGTGATCTCCGGCCGCGGCGCGGCGCTCGGAGATTTATTCAACGACGGACATATCGATGTGGTTATCAATAATATCGACTCCAAGCCGGTTCTGCTGCGCAATGTGGTGAAGAACGGCAATCACTGGATCACCCTGAAATTGATCGGCGGGGCGAAAAGTCCGCGCGACGCGATCGGGGCGAAAGTTTTTCTGACCGCGGGAGGAGTTCGCCAGCGCGCCGACGTGTTTAGTGGCGGATCGTATGGCTCGAGCTCCGATCAACGGGTGCACTTTGGGCTGGGCTTGGCTGCCTCTGTGGATGCGATCGAGATTCATTGGCCGAGCGGAAAGAAGCAGAGCGTTACGGTGCCGGGCGTGGATCGCATTTTTACCGTCGAGGAAGGTAAGGCGGCACTGTGAGGACCCTATACCCCCACCCTTTTTTTTAACTGCAGAATCTAAAGGACTTACGAGGGCGGTCCTCGTAACTGCACTCGAAACTGCAGATGATAAAGTAAGCCGCGGTAAAACGCCTGGACTTCGCCATTCTGGTGCTCGAGGCGGCACTCGAGGAGCAACTCTCCGGGTGGAATCTTCTGCCATGGCGATCTGCTGATAGCGGGTGTGAAAATCACAACCTATAATCAACACTGCTCGGCTCCTTTTTCCGAGCCTTGGTCGTCGAACAGCTGCCAAGTCTACTCGGTTGAAGGAGCCAACAACGTCATCCAATCACGGAGAAGTCAAAAGCAAAAACACTACTGCAAGAGCCCGAGCGATCACGAATTATTTTTCGCGATCGAGGGAGAAGCCGAAGTCGCCGTCGATCCAGGTGTCTTTATCGTGGACGATGGCGTGGGGCGGGAGCGCGGGCGAAGCGACGGCAACGCCTGGCTGTTTTTTGATGGCGGTGCCGATGGCCATGAATTCGACGAGGCCGCCGCCGAGTTCGGCGATGTAGGTTTTGACGCCAACCACGTCTTCAGCTTTCAGCAGGTCGGCTTCGTTTTTGAGACGAGAAATAGCGATTTCGCGGGCGTCGTGAATCAGCGTGGTGAGTTCGGTGACTTCGCCTTTGCTGAACGATTTGAAAGCTGCGAGAAATCCACCGACGATGCCGAGGGAATAGATGGAGGTGGACATCAGAAGTTTGGCCGGGGCATAGCCCAGGGAGGTCATGGCCCAGAGTTCTTCGCCGGTGAGATCGCTGGTGATGGGAGCGCGGTCTGCTTCGGGTGGCAGAGCAGGATTTCTGGCTGCGGTGCCGGTCATCAACATTTCGTGGGTTCCGTGCCAGGGCAGAATGGTGGTGCGGATGCCGACGACGGAATTGGCTTTACATTCTCTGGCTTGGTTCACGAGGCGATCGAGAGCTTTGTGGCGGGTGGCGTTGAAAATGTCGCTGTATTCCTTTATTTCGCCGCGGCCGAGAGATCTAAATGCTCCGGTGAGGCCGCCGCCGACGCCCATGGAATACGCGATGTTGCCGAAAGCGTGTTGCAGCGGCTGATATCCGGCGTCCATATGGCAATAGAGCTCCTGGGCGTTACCGGCGCTGGTGAAAAAAGCGCCGCTCGAAGGGTCGTCGGAGTGAACACAGGAGCCGACAAACAGGAATTCGGTGCTGCCGCTGAAGTTGCGGAGTTCGCCGGTGACTCCGGCAACTCCTGAAGCTTTATGTTGCTGCGCTTCTCGTGTCATGCGGGCAAATGAACTGGCGCGTCCCTGGTGAATGGCTTCGGTGACCTGAGGGACCTCTCCTCCCAGCATATTGTTTAGACCGGCGCCGAGCGAGCCGAGAAATCCCATGGATTGAACGCTGTTGCCGACAACCAGTTCACCCGGAGAGTATTTTTTTAACGCTAAGCAAAAAATCTCGTTTCCGGAAAGTCCTGTTACCTTGGCCATGGTCGTTTCACTTCGCTTTGGATGGAATCTGCGTTGTTACTGAGGGTTTTATAGCACACAAACGATGAATGGCGTCGAAGAGCAACCCACCAAGAAGTTCCTGAATGTTAAGGCTGCGCCATCCACCATCTGCAGGAGCGGCTGCGGAACGAGGGGAGTGGCGCAGAGGACCGATTGCGCTGGGAATCGTCTTACTGCTTGTTTGGCTGACACTATTGCGAGGCAAAGCGATTTATGAAGATGGCAGCACTTTCAGTGGCGGCGGTAGCGGTCGGATTGTTGCTAATTGGGGCTTTTACTGGACGGCTGGCCGACGAAAATAGAGCGGATGCTCACAAGGAAGCGAAACCGCAGCGAGAGCCGAAGGTGCAGAAAGTGGCGGACGATCAGGAGATGGCGCTGATTCCCGCGGCGACGTTTGCCATGGGAATTGACGAAGCCGATTTGCCGAGGTTCCAGAAAATGTTCCAGATCGACGGTAAGGAGCTGTTTGAGGCAGCAATGCCGAAGCACTTGGTGACGATCGACAGCTTTGCAATTGACTGAAAGCTGACGACGAACGAGCAGTTCAAGAGATTTGTGGACGCGAATTCTGAATGGCGGCGAGATGGTATTGCGGCGTCGTTGCACAACGGGCACTACCTGGAGCAGTGGAAAAACGGCGAAGTTCCGCTTGGGAAAGGCCAGCTTCCGGTGGTGAATGTGAGCTGGTATGCGGCGGCGGCGTACTGCCAGTGGGCAGGAAAACGCCTACCAACGGAAGCGGAATGGGAGTTTGCGGCGCGGGGAGGAATACCGGGGCCGTTCCCGTGGGGCGACGCTCCGGCGGACAAGCGACGCGCGAATTATTCAGGCAGCGGGATCGGCGCGACGAATGCCGTAGGAAGTTATCCTGCGAACGGATATGGGCTGTTCGATATGGCGGGGAATGCATGGGAATTCCTGGCGGATGAGTGGAAACCGTACGGTGCCGAAGCGCAGAAGAATCCGGTGGCGGGGGGAGATCACTTTGAAGGTGGCAAAAGCTTTTTGCAGGTGAAGACGCGAAGGGTGATTCGTGGCGGAAGCTGGGACGGCGCTCCGCTGAACCTGTGGGTGGAATACCGGGATAGCCATCCTCCGGATGGAGCGCGAGATTTTGTGGGATTTCGGTGCGCGCGGCGAGTGGAGCAGTGAGAGAAGAAAGTTAACCCGCACCCTTAAGACCGAAGGGTGCGGCACCCAAAAACCAAAAAAACGGAACCAGAACCGAAATCAGAACCGAGATCAAAACCACTTTAGGAATCTAAGGTGTGCCGTTCAGCGCTACGGTTTTTCAGCGATTTTATTGAGGTTGTCCTTGATGTCGGTTAGGAGGATGACGATTTCGATGAGGGCCCACTCGATGGTTTTGCTATGAAGTGGAATCTGCGCGAGTGTCTGCAGGTTCTTTTGTTCGAGTTGTTCGGACTGAAACTTCTTTAAATTCTCGATATCAATGGCCATTGGATCGGGCTCCTTTAGAGGGTGAATGAAAGCTATATCATAAACAAGACCCGCCCTCACACTTCGAGGACGGGGCACACCAAAAACCAAGAGCGACTAATTCTTGGCGGGACGCCGGATAGCGATCAGGGACATTTGTTCGAGGTCGGGGTAGCGGGATTCGGAGTCGGGGGAGCGATCGGCGGAGGGGATTTGCTGGACGATGGATTGGGCGGGGAGGGGAGCCTTGAAGTATTGGGCGTAGACTTTGTTGAAAATTTCGCTGTCGGAAATATTATCGAGGTAGATGGTGGTGAAGACGACGGTGGAGAAGTCCATGCCCGCTTCTTCGAGATTGTCGAGTTGATTGCGCATGGTCTGGCGAAGTTGCGCAGCGGTGGTGGGGGCGTAGACGCCACTGTTGGGTCCGGGAATGAAGCCGCTTTTGGCGGAGCAGTAGAGAGTTTCTCCGGCGAAAACGCAAGGGCTAGCGGTGGGACTGGGCGGCATGTTTTTGGGGCGGATCGAGTGGCGAAGATTCAAGTCGCGGACAGCGACTCCGGTGTATTCGATTTGCGCGTTGTGGGGGAGCGAAGTGGCTTCGATGGTGGCGCGGGCTGGGGTATTGCCGAATTCGAAGCGGCGGGCGTAGTGCTCGTTCATGATGCGCGAGGGAATTTTGTTGGTGAGAAACGGATTGACGAAAACCATGTTGGCGAGTTTCAGGCCGGCGGCTTCGACGACGGCTTTGAGGTTGTCGAGCGCGAGATCGGTTTGCGCGGCGGGATTCTCGGGGACGGCTCCGGTGGCAAGATCGCGGCCTTGCATCGCGGAGACGAACAGGCGGTCATGGGTGAGGATGCCCGGGGAAAAAGGTTCGGTGGATTTGAAGTTGGGTGGAATGACGGCTTGGCGGCCGGTGAGATCACGCACGGCGACCGCGTCGATTTCGATGGAGGATTGCGGGACGCGGGCGACTCCGAGGACGGCGCGGGCCGGCGGAGTGTCGGGAAAATATTTTGCAAAGACGGTGTTGAGTTGATCGTAGTTGCTGACGTCCTGCAGATAGACTTTTATGTAGACGATATTCTGCAGGCCGAGGCCGGCGGCGGTGACGACGGACTTGATGTTGTCGAGGGTCTGCGTGGCTTGCGCGGCGAAGTCGGCGGGAACACTGCCGTCGGGGCGCTGGCCTGTTTGGCCGGAGATGTAGAGGTAGTCGCTGGCGTCGATGGCGGAGGAGCGCGTGGAGCTTGGCGGGATTGAGTTTGGCGGAGGTTCGATGGGGCGCGCTTGAGCGTACAGCGCGCTTGCTGCGAAGAAAAATGTTGCAAGCGACAAGAGTGAGCGCGCGCTAGACGATTTTTGGCTAAGCACGATTCGAAACCTCCGGATGATCAGGCCGCTGGAGCGGCTTTGCGGGCCGCGGTTAAAAGTTCGCGAATGCGCTGGCCGACGATGAGAACTTCGCTGGGCTGAATGGTGGAAGAGACGAGTTCGAGGCTGTGGCGTTCTCTCGGCTCTTTCGGTTCACGCGAGGCTTTTTTCGGATTACCTTCGCGAACCGCGGTGACGATGCTGGGATTGTCGGCGCCGGCGACTTCGATGACCGGATTGCCGGCGCGGAGTGCTTGCACGCAGTCCTTCACGGTGTAGCCCCACTTTTCCTCGTCCCACGAAATGTGCAGAGTTGGATAGCGATTGCCGTCGGTGGGAATGGAAATATTGGTTTCGATGCCGGGGACGGTGGCGACGAGTTTAGCGATACGATCGACGCGTGCGTTCCATTCGCGATTGAGAGCGTTCAAATCGGCCTTCAGCCAGGTCTCGACGGCGGTAACCAGGCCCACGACTTCTTCCTTGCCGACTTTCATGGCGCGGCAGACGGCGCCTTCCCACGGGCTGGTGTTGAGCATGGCGGCTTCGATCAGATCTTTACGGCCGAGCAAAAGGCCGCTGCACTGCGGGCCGCGAAGGCCTTTGCCACCGGAAAAGGTGTACATGTCGATGCCCATTTTTGCGTAGAGCTTGACGTTGTCGATGGGTGGGATGCCTGCGGCGTCGTCGAGGAGCATCGGGATTTTGTGTTCTTTGGCGACGGCCAGTTCGGCTTTCAGTTGATCTTCGAGGTGCGTGGTGTAGATCATCGCGGTGTTGTCGTTGATGGCGTTGGCGATGTCTTGCGGCGTTTCGGCGAGAACTAGTTTTGCACCGGTGAGGCGGATGGCGTTATCGAAAGCGCTGCGGCCGCCGACCATGATGACTTCGTGCTTCAGGCCGGTGGTGTCGGGGAGCTGCCAAATATATTTCGGATTGCTCCCGGCCATGCAAGCTGCGGCGGCAGAGGCCATCGCGCCTGCCGCGCCGGAGGTGACCATGCCAGCTTCAGCGCCGGTCAGTTCGGCCAGACGGCGGCTGGCGCCGTGCTGCAGTTCGAACATGTTGACGAAATATTCGGAAGCTTCGCGCTGGGCCGCGGTGACTTCTGGAAATTCCAACGAGCCGCTGAGATAGGTCCAGGTGCCGCGGCAATTGATGACGGTTTTTACGCCGAGGCGCGAGTAGACATTTTGAGCGGGATCTTTGCCGACGGCGTTGGCGGCGGAAGCGAAAACGTTTTTGGCGGCAATCTGGGTGAGCAGCGGCGCAGCGGCAGCCCAGCGAAGAAATCCTCTACGACTGAAATCGGGGATCAACGACATTCAAAAGCCTCCATGAAGTAGAAAAGCGAAAGAGAACGAAATTGCCTGAGCCGCATGATGGCTGCTGACGATAGAGCGATGAAGATTGAAATTCATGCGATGAGCTATCGAAATTCTGCTTTCGGCGTCAATAACTCTGAACCCGTGGGCATTTTTATCACAAAAAGCTTGACGTGGAACGGTTTATTTTGTTTTATTACGAATCATTTCGGTTTGCATCCTTTTGCCGAGGGCGCGGAATCGCTGGAAACAGGCGAGATCAAGGTTTGGACAGCAGTTCACATATGGGAAAAAGTTTTTTTTGCTGGAGTCTGATCGCGGTACTGGCGTATCCGATGGCGGCACGGACTGACTCTAAAACAGCGCCGCCGCAGAAAACGGAAGCCGCGGAATCGGCAAAATGCCGCGTGGAACCTGTCGAGTACATGGGGTGGAAAGCGCAGCAGGCTTCCAATCCGTGGATCAAATTGATTTTTGTGCCGCAGAATGGCGGCCGGTTGATGCAGGTGGTGTTTGATGGCCATCCCTATTTGTTTGTGAACCAGAAGTACGCCGGGAAGTATCTTCCGCCGTCGAATAAAGAGTGGTTCAACTACGGCGGAGACAAATTGTGGGTGCTGCCGGAAGGAAACGAGGACGAAAAACATTGGCCGGGGAATTCGGACGTGCTGGACGACAGCAACTTCGAATTTCAAGTGCTGAAGCAAGGGCCGAGCTGCGAAGTTTTGCTGACCGGGCCGGCCGATCCGCAGACCGGATTGCAATTTACGCGGACGGTCAGCCTCGGCGCGGATTCGGCAGTGATCAAATTTCATGCGGTGATTAAAAACGCCAGCGGCCATCCGATTGAGTGGTCGGTGCAATCGGTTTCGCAGTACGACACGGCGGATGGCAAGGATCGAACGCGGCACAACCGGAATATCTGGGGGTTCAGTAAGGCGAATCCTGCGAGCAGCTACCTCAATCAGTATCACGTGCGATTTGGTCCGGCGGAAAATTCGGCGGTGCAGGTTAGGGAAAACGGTTTGTTCGCGGTGCACTATGTTCCGCTGGCGGCAGAGTTGTGGCTCGATTCGAAGGACGGGTGGCTGGCGGTGGTGGATGGCGACACGCGTTACGCGATGGTCGAGCGGTTTCGCTACGACGAATCGAAGCCATATCCGGGCAAAGCGTCGGTGATTTTTTGGACGAATGGCGTGCAACTCAGGCAGCACCCTGACGGGACGGCTACGGTCGGGTCTGACGAGTCGCCGCGAGCCATTTACATGGAAGCAGAGCTGAATTCGCCGATGGTGCGGCTTGAGCCAGGTGAGACATTTAATTTTGATACCGAGTGGCGGCCAACTAGAGCTGACGCCGGTTTTCAAGGTGTGGCAGACGCGGGAGTGATCCTCAAGCCGTTTCATGCCGCGCAGGATGCGAGCGGCAAGGTCAGTCTTAGCGGGGCGTTTGGAGTTTTTTATAACGGAAAGCTGGTGGCGCACCTTTATGACCCGCATGGCGCGGCAATTGGGACGCAAGCTCTAACGCAAGTGGATCCGCGCAACGCGGTTTTGTTGCAGAGCACGTTCGATAACGCGGGCCGGGTGGGCAGGGTTTCGTTGCATTTGGTGGACGCCAATGGAGTGGATCGCGGAACACTGGGGGAAACGGTTCTAGAGTGGTCGCCGGGCGGCGAGTGACACAGCCAAAATGACACCGTCAAATTGGCGCGAGGAATGAGTTTGGGATTTGCCGTGGGGAGCAGGAACGAAACGGCAAAGAAAGTCGCAGTGGACAGACAGCTTGAATGTCTCTAATCTTTGTGGCAAGGTAAACGCAACAGTTTCAACTGGGGGTGTTCGATGTTAAATCGCTTTAAACATGTAGTTCTAGCGCTGCTAGTGGTTCTCGTGACGCTGATTAGCGCGAGCCGTCTTCGCGCCGACGTGACCGGCGCGATTCAAGGGGTAGTGCACGACAGCAGCGGCGCGGTGGTTGCTGGCGCTAAGATTGTTGCCACCAATGTGCAAACCAATTTCAAGCAGGAGACCGCTTCCAGCAGCGACGGCGCATTTCGCTTCCTGGCGCTACCGGCCGGGATCTATAAGCTTACGGTGACCGCATCCGGATTCCGAACGTTCACCGAGACGAACATCGAAGTGAAGGTAAACGACAAGTTGCAGTACGATGTAACGCTCAATGTAGGCAGCGTGTCTGAGCAAGTCGAAATCGTCGCGAATGCAGTGCAAGTGCAGACAGAAAGCACGCAGTTGGGCGACGTGATCGATTCCAAGAAAATGCTGGCGCTACCGTTGAACGGCCGCAGCTACATCGATCTTCTTGGCTTGCAAGCCGGCGTTGCTCCCGCCAGTGCGGAAACCATCCAGCAAGATCGTCCGGTGTCGGGTAGTTTGAATCCGGGGAATATTTCGGTCAATGGCCAGCGCGAAACGGCGAACGCCTTTTTGGTGAATGGTGGGGACGTCAGCGAGGGCCGCAACCTGGGCGCCGGCTTGGTTCCCAACCTGGATTCGATCGAGGAATTTCGCCTGATCACCAACAGTTTTGACGCCGAATATGGAAAATTCAGTGGCGCGGTGATGAATGCGATCACCAAGTCCGGTACCAACGGCTTTCACGGTGACGCTTTCGAGTTTCTGCGCAACGATAAGTTTGATGCAAAGAATTATTTCTTCAGTGGCAAATCCGAGCTGCGGCGCAATCAATTCGGCTATGCCGCAGGCGGACCGATCTGGAAAAACAAGCTGTTCTGGTTTTCCGATTATCAAGGCACGAGGGAAGTAGACGGCGCCGAAGCCAGTGCGAACGTGCTGTCGGACGACCAGCGTCAAGGTAATTTTGACCCCGCAACCTTGACCGGTACGGTTGACGGCGGTTACTGGGCCCAGGTGCTCGATCAGCGCTTAGGCAATCCCGTTGGCACAACAGTCGTCGGCGAGGCGTACAGCTTTCCGGGCTGCACTAGCAACACCGGCGCGAACCCTTGCGTGTTTCCGGGTGGCGTGATTCCGCAGGCGGCGTGGTCGGCGCCATCCAAAGCGATCCTGCCGTACATTCCCGCGGCCACTCCCGGCGGCTGCACGAGTGGCGTAAACTACTGCAATAATGGTGAGAAAAATAATATAACCGACGATAAAATCGGCGAGAGGGTGGATTTCAACAACCAGAAGACCGGAAACTGGTCGTTCTACTACCATTTTGACAGGTCGAACCTTCAAAACGCGCTTCCCTCGAACGGCCCCAGTGTGCCGGGCTTCGGCACGGTCACCCTTTCGCGTGCCCAGCAGTTCGTCATGAGCAACACCAAGAATTTCGGGGCCACTGCGGTCAATGAGGCGCGGATTAGCATCTTCCGCACTGTTCTCCACTTGGATAACCCGGCCCAGAGTCTCGCCAGCCTTTCTTCCCTTGGATTCGTGACTGGTCCTGGCACCCTCGGTATTATCCCTTCCACGACCTCCCCTGAGTATGTGCCTCAGGTCAGTTTCGTTGGCGCGAGCGGCTTGAACATCGGCGTACCCAGCCTGAATACATTCCAGCCCAACACCACTTATATGGCTAGCGACGTACTGTCAAAGTCTCTGGGGAAGCATACGTTGAAGGTTGGAGGTGAGTTTCGCTATCTGCAGGTGAACGAACGCAACTTCGCCAACCCGAATGGAGGCTTCAATTTTGATGGCAATGTAACTGGAGTCGATTTTGCGGACTTCCTCCTCGGCGCGACCTGCACCCAGTGTTCTGCTCCTTACACCCAGGCTGCCTTGCAGCTTCTGGATTCCCGCACACGTTACGGCGGAGCGTTCGCGCAAGACTCGTGGAAGGTGAAACCCAATGTCACGCTGAATCTCGGCTTGCGCTGGGAAGTGAGCATGCCGTGGTATGACACGCAAGGAAAGCTTCAGGCTTTCATTCCCGGCGAGACGTCCACTGTTTTTCCACTTTCACCGACAGGCTTGGTATTCCCGGGTGATAAAGGCGTTCCCAAGACGCTTGCTCCAACCAGGTACAATAATTTTGGTCCACGCCTCGGTATTGCCTATTCACCTGGCTTCAGCGACGGGGCGTTGGGCAAGATTTTTGGCGGACCCGGCAAGACCAGTATTCGGGCGGCTTATGGCCTCTACTACACTTCGATCGAGGACCTGAACCTGTTCTACGAGGTGGCGGATGCTCCGTTCGGCCTCTATTGGACCTCTCCGGTATCGGTCTTGTTTGACGAACCATTCCGGATTCGCGCGACGGGGGCGTCCATAGGACAACGGTTCCCGTTCACCGCACCGATTCCGGGGGCCGCGTCGAACCAGACGCTGGACTTCTCGGTCTACGAGCCGATGAACTTTTTTCCGGGCTACAATACTCACAACAAACTGTCATACGCGGAGCACTTCAATCTCTCCATCCAACGCGAGCTAAGCAAATCCACCGTGCTGACGCTGGCGTATGTCGGAACCGAAGGTCACCATCTCATTACGCAGCAGGAGGCCAACCCCGGCAGCGCTGCTACGTGTATTCAGCTCGAAGCGACCCAGGCTTACGATACCACTTCGGGTAACTTAGGCTGCGGACCCGGGCAGGAGAACGACGTCTTCAATACGCTCGCAGCAGCGCCGTGCGGCGCGGCATTTAATCCAGGCTGTGTTTACAGCACCAAGCAATCGTTGAATAATCCCAATTTCTGTTCCGGCGCGACTCCCCAGGTTTGCTTTGGCACTGGCAACACGAACACACTCACGGCTGCCAATTCGATCTATAACGCGGGGCAAATCACCGTGGAACGCAAAGCCAATGATTTTACGTTCCTGGCAGCATACACGTTTGCCAAAGGGTTGGACGATTCGTCGGCCTTCAATGACCTTGTGAACTTCCAGAATGCCAAGATTAGCCGAGGACTGTCCTCGAGCGACATCACGCACAATTTCGTGGCTAGCTACGTATGGGCCATTCCGTTCGATCGAGCCTTCAAGGGAGCGCCAAAACGATTGACCCAAGGCTGGCAGATGCAGGGAATTACGCGGTTCGCCACCGGCTTTCCCGTTCAGATGAACCAGGGGAACGATGATGTTTCGCTGGCAGACAGCGCGTCCACGGATATGCCTAACCGGGTGGGTCCGGTCGTAACTGTGAATCCGCGCAACGTGAATGCCGGTTGTCCTACCGGCTCGGGCTGCTACTTCCTGCCCAGCGCGTTCGCCCCGAACACCTGCACTTTCGATCCGGTGACCTTTCTTCCGAGCCCCGGATGCGGAACATTCGGGAACTCCAACCGGCGCTTTTTCCATGGACCGGGTTTCAACAACACCGACTTCGGTATATTGAAGCGAACCACGATTCATGAGAACTTTGCTTTCGATATCCGTTTCGAATTTTTCAACATATTCAACCACGCGCAGTTCAAAAACCCGGACGGTAACATCGACGACCAGAACTTCGGGCTGGTCACAAGTGCCAGGCCTCCGCGCATTGGGCAGGTCAGCGCGAAGTTCTATTGGTAGACAACCTGGCACAAGACTCGTTTTTGATTTGACCTGCGGTGAAACCGCAGGTCAAATCAGTGCGATGAGATCAAGGCCACAGGCTTATCGAATTCCCGTCAGTGTCGGCTCTGGCGTTTTTTTGGCGCTATTTTTGGGCCTCTGGTACGCGCAGCCGGTCGTGGCGCAGACCGCCGAGCAATACCGGCAACAGGCAGTCGAACTTTCGCGCAGAAAATCCTGGGATGAGGCCATCGCGGCCTACCGCAAGGCACTGGAACTCGAGCCTGACGATTCGCTGACCCACTACAATCTGGCCCTGGCGCTGGAATACAAGGGCGATCAAAAGCAGGCCGTTGGAGAGTTTGAGGCCGCGCT
This sequence comes from uncultured Acidobacteriota bacterium, assembly GCA_963814635.1. GTDB lineage: Bacteria > Acidobacteriota > Terriglobia > Acidiferrales > UBA7541 > Acidiferrum. The sequence goes on from CAWFDP010000001.1 coordinate 964,177, forward strand.
GCGGCTCAAACCGAATTGGTCTGATGCGCACTACGGTATGGGCGCCGCGCTGTATGAACTGCAAGACAAGGATGACGCGCTTAAAGAATTGCGGGCGGCGTTAAAGCTCGATCCCGCGAATACTGCTTCGCGTCGGCTGCTGGCGCGGATTTACCTTGAACAGAACAATCCGTTGGCAGCAGAAGGAGAACTACAAAAGGCGATCCAGGCCAAGCCTTCAGCCGAGCTGTATTTGGACTTGGGACTGGCCGAAGGGCAGCTGGGAAAATTGGATTCAGCCGCAGCCGAGTTTCGCTCGGCGCTTCGTTTGAATCCGCGATTGGCGCGCGCTCACGCGCTGTTGGGTGTGACGCTGCGCCGTCAGGGCGATCACGCCGGCTCGCTCGCTCAGTTCCGCAAGGCAATGGAGATCGATCCCAAGGATCCCGAATCGCAATATGACCTGGGTATGGAGTTGAAAGCCGGTGGCGACCTGGCCGGCGCGATCGCCGCATTCCAGCGGGCGATTGAGCTGAAACCGGACTTCGAAAAGGCTCACTACGCCCTGGGTATTGCGTTGCGGACCAAGGGCGACACCGCGGCGTCACAGAAAGAGCTTAACGACATCAGTGGCTTGCGCGCGTTTCGTGCACGCCTAGCGCAGGCAAAATATCTTACTCTGCAGGGCGTGGAAGCGCTGAAGCAACAAAAGCTGGACGACGCGCTGGCCTTCTTCCAGAAGGCGGTTGAGCAAGGACCGGAGATTCCGACTGGCTTCTACTATCTTGGTGTGACCTGGGAGCGCAAAGGCGATAGTGAACGCGCGCTCGCGGCTTTTCAGAAGGCGATGGAGCTCAAGCCAGACTACGCGCAGGCGCAGACCGGCCTCGGGCTGCTCTACTGGCGCCAGGAGGACCGCAAACGGGGATTGGAAGAGTTTCAGGCTGCGGTGATGTCTGATCCAGATCTGGCGGAGGCGCATTACAATCTCGGTCTTGCGTTGGCGCAATCGGGGCGGCTGGACGAAGCTGCGCGCGAGTTGAATGAGGCCATCAGCCTCGATCCAAAGTACACCGATGCGCGGATCCAATTGGGGCTGGTGCTTAGTCAGGCGAACGATACAAGCGCGGCCGCGAACGTTTTTCGCGAATTGGTCCGGCGCGAACCGAATTTCGCGGAGGCGCACAACAATCTTGGGCTGGTGCTGCTGCAGGCGGGCGATGTGCGCGCGGCGAAGGCCGAGTTTGGTCAGGCGGTGCGGCTGAAGCCGGAATATGCGGAGGCTCACTACAATCTTGGATTGGCCTTGCATCAGGATGGAAAAGAGGCGGAGTCGCAAGGGGAATTTGAAAAGGCGTATCAGATCGCACCGGGGTTAAGAAATGCTCCGCGCCCGTAAGCCTTGCGCCGAATTCGTAATCTTGAATTTTCTACTTCTTAATTGTGTTTGGCCGGATCGAGATACGGAACGAAGCCTCGCGTTGACATTTTCAGTTTATAAACGGAAGTGGTCGCGGTGAGGTACAGTTCGTCGAGATTTGCGCCGCCCCACGCGAGATTGGCGGGCTGTTCGGGCATCAATATGGTGCCAAGATGTTCGCCCTGCGGGCTCCAGATCCAAATGCCGCCGGGCCCGGTGACATAGAGATTGCCCGCGCGGTCCAGCTTCATCCCGTCGGGAACACCATCACCCTTGCCACCGGGTTCCTCGCCGAAATTGCGGCCGTTGGCCAGCGTGCCATCGGGTTGAAAGTCGTAGACCCGGATGTTGCGCTGCTTGCTGTCGTCCACGTAGAACTTTTTTCCGTCCGGAGAAAATGCCAGGCCGTTGGGCTGAGTCAACTCCTTGGTAAGCAGCGTTACGTTTCCGGCGGCATCGAGGCGAAAAACTCCCTGAAAGGGAAGCTCCTGCTTTTCGCCAGCAACTAGGTCCAGCGTTGGGTCGGTAAAATAGATGGCGCCGTCAGGGCCGGTCACCACGTCATTGGGGCTGTTGAATTTTTTTCCTTCGAAGCGGTCGGCAAGCACGGTGTATTTCCCGCTTGCGTCAATTCGAATGATGGCCCGCAGCACGCTGGCGCAATCGATCAGCTGATGATTTTGATCGTAGGTGCTGCCATCGGGGTCGCCGAGCGCGATCAGTTCGTTTTTCTGGCCATCCGCCGAAACTTTATAAATTTTGTTCTGCTCTTCGTCGCTAACGTATAGGAAGCCCGCGGGATCCCAGACCGGGCCTTCGGTGAATCCGAAGCCCTTGGCGACGACCTCAAGCTTCGAATCCTTGGAAATCAGTTTCCAGAACTGCGGTGAGTTGGCCTGCAAGCCGAATTCGCGCGGCGGGTTTGCAGAACTGTCGGCAATGAACAGAGCGGCGCAAAGAAGAAGGCCTGCTGCGAAACCGAAAATTGATTTCACGAGAACTCCCGCAATAAGAAAATCGTCTGCACAAAAAACGGAGCCAATCGTTAGGCTAATCGTGCCTGCGCCGGCGATTCCTGCGAACCGCACCGGGGCTGGCGCGAGCAACGCTCATCATGTAACCAACCAGATCGTCGAGTTCGGCCGGACTGAGCAATTTGCCATAGTCGTCAGGCATCAGAGCTTGCGCCGCCGGCTTGAAATCCGCAAGATCCGATTTTTGGATAAGGTGAAACGTGCCGTCCATCGATTGCAATTGCAGCGAAAAATTGTCTTCGTTTCGAACGATGCCTTCCCACGTCTTTCCGTCGCGCAGGGTCACCAGCGTCTTGCTGCGAATTTCCTTTGCGTCAATGTCAGGGCTGACGGTCGCATTCTTGACTTCAGCTGCGGAAGACCCGGTTGCAAAATCCGAAAGGTCGGAGGCTATAAAGCCGCCTTTGCCATTCATCGAATGACATTCGGAGCATCGGGCTTTGCCGAAAAAGAGCGATTGGCCGTGTTGCACGTCGCCGGAGATCGGCGCGCTAGCGTTTTTGCGCTGCAGGGTACGCAGGTAACCCACTATTGCGGAAAGCTTGGCATCTCCCAATGTTGCGAACGAGGGCATTCCTGAAGCAGGCACGCCGTTGCGCAGCGTCTGTAGAAGCTCAGCGTCGGAGCGCTTTACCGCTTCAGGCCGGGTAGCGATGTTGGGGCCGCGCTCGGCGCCGCGTCCGTCGAGGCCATGGCAGCCCGCGCAGGTTGCGGCAAACGTTTTGCCGGCTTCCACAGCTGCAGCGCTGCCGGACTGTAATGGTTTTGCCTGCTGGCTGGAAACTTGCGCGTGCACCGGCCAGACAGCGATAAGAGCCATCGCCAACACAGCGAACGCACAGATTCGCGACTGGCTCGCCATTGCCGTTCGTTGATCTGGAACGTCAGTGATTCTTGCCATTCATGTTGTCCGGCATCCTGTATCCTGAATCGATTTAATGCAATCGAAGTTTAGCACTTCAACCGCTAATTTTCCTTAACGAAGGCACTTCTACCAGCGTCACGTTGATGATAGATTTCAATTTCACAGTTGAGGGAGAGCCACATGAAGAGTCATTCCGTTCGCGCAAATCCTGCTTCGCTAAGGGCTCGAGTACTGGCGGTGGCATTGCTCGCGGTTGGCATCGCCGGTTTGGCGCTGACCATGAGCGCGGCTTCGCGGCAGGCCAGTTCGAGTCCGCCGACCGCTGCCGAACTGCTGGACGGTTTTCGCCATGTCGAGGCGGCCTCGGTCTCCGATGCGCTGGAGCAAATTACGGGCAAGAAAATGTACATGTCGCACCGCATGCGGCCAATCTTTCCAACAAAATTTGCGGGATACGCGCTCACCGTCGCGCTCAAAAAAGAGACGAACGAGGACCCCAACGCGTTGCAAGGCATGCTGACTGCAATCGATACCGGCGATGCCGATTCGGTTTACGTGATGTCGGTTGAGGACGGAGTGGATATCGCCGGCATGGGAGGGCTGATGGGCACCGCGATGCGCGCGCGAAATTTTTCCGGTGCGGTGATCGACGGCGGAGTCCGCGACGTCGCCTATCTGAACAAGATCAGCTTTCCGGTCTACGCGCTGGGAATTGTTCCTTCCACTTCGGTTCATCACTATCGGTTCGCGGGTTCGAACATTCCGCTGAAGTGCGATGGCGTCGAAGTGAAACCGATGGACATCATCGTGGCTGACGCCGACGGCGTGGTGGTGGTGCCGCGGGCCTCGGCCGCGGATGTACTGGCGCTCGCGCAAAAAATGGATTTCAACGAGCACTCCATGTACGCCTATATCGAGAAACTGAAATCAATCACCGAGGCCGTCAAGAAATTTGGAAGGCTGTAAAAAGCCGCGATTTCACAATGAAGCGCCGCGGAAAAGCCGGATTTGTCACTGGATTTGCGCACGCGATTTGTAGCATAGTCAGATGCGTCGATTGCTGCATTTCCTGCGCTCAGTTCGTCTACGATCTCGATAAAGGACAATTGGTGTTACCTAGAGTAATGGGCCCCTGCCACAGACTTATATTTGCAATTCTTCTGCTTGTCCCGTTTGCCGCGTCGGGCCAGGAAACGGTCTCGCAAAAATCATCGGTCAGCGTTGTAATCAACGTTTCCAAGGACGCGCTCGCCGCCCAGCCGGTCGGTAAAAACTGGCTTTCCTACAATGGCGACTACACCGGCCGGCGTTACAGTTCGCTGGATCAGATCAACGTGAAAAACGTGGCATCGCTTCGCGCGCAGTGGGCTTTCCACGCGCCGAATTCCGATGCGCTGGAAGTTACGCCAGTTGTGGTGGACGGAATGATGTTCGTCACCTCTGCTAACGATGCTTGGGCGCTCGACGCGCAGACCGGGCGAACGGTGTGGCACTACTCGCGTGCGATCACCGAGGGTTTGATCGACGACGCTTCGCAGCATCACAACCGCGGCGTGGCGGTCTGGGGCTCCTCGGTTTTTTTGGAAACCGACAACGCCCATCTGCTTTGCCTCGACGCGCGTTCCGGCCACCTGCTCTGGGATGTCGCCTACACCGACGGCGGCAAGAATTACGGCGCCACCAGCGCCCCGCTGGCAGTGAATGGCAAAGTGATTGTTGGCACCTCCGGCGGCGACGACGGCGTGCGCGGATTCCTGGCGGCCTTCGACGCCGCTACCGGCAAAGAAGTGTGGCGATTCTGGACCATTCCCGCTCCCGGCGAGCGCGGCTCGGAAAGCTGGCCCGGCGATTTGTATCTTCACGGCGGCGGTACCACCTGGATGCCAGGCACTTACGATCCGCAATTGAACACGCTTTATTGGGGAACCAGCAACCCGTCTCCGGATTTCGACGGTGAAGTGCGGCCCGGCGACGATTTGTATACCGATTGTGTTCTCGCGCTCGACCCGGACACCGGCAAACTGAAATGGTATTTCCAATTTACTCCGCACGATCTCTATGACTATGACGCGGTAGAAACTCCCGTGCTGGCGGATGCGGTGTATCAAGGCCAGCCCCGCAAATTGCTCTTGGAAGCCAACCGCAACGGTTTTCTCTATATCCTCGATCGCAGCGATGGCAAATTTCTCTCGGCCGTGCCGTTCGTGGAAAAGTTAAACTGGGCCAAGGGCATCGATTCGAACGGCCGCCCGATTCGTACCGGCGTGATACCAACCGCCGACGGCATGCGAACCTGTCCGGGTTTCACTGGCGCAACCAATTGGTATTCTCCATCGTTTAATCCGGACACCAATCTCTTTTATTTTGTCACCTCGGAAAATTGCGACATCTATCTCCGCAAGCCCGAGGAATTTGCCTCCGGCAAAACTTACTATTCAACCGGTTCGAAGCGTAGCCCCGGCGACAACATCAAAAAGTCTCTGGTAGCGTTCCAGCTCGGCTCCGACAAGCCCGCATGGAAATACAAGCAAGCGGGCAATGGAGAGTCAGCCGCCGGCACCATGACTACCGCGGGCGGCTTGGTGTTCTTCGGCGACGAAAACCAGTCAATCGAAGCGGTGGACGCAAAATCTGGCGCGCCGCTCTGGCACTTCAATACCGGCCAGTACCTGCACGCTTCGCCCATGAGTTTCGCGGTGAATGGCACGCAGTACGTAGCCATCGCCGCGGGCAGCAATGTTTTTAGTTTTGCTCTTCCGTAAGGAACGAAAAAATCGCAATTTAAAACTTTTCCAGGAGGAACGCACCATGATTTCCACTCTCAGCAGTCGCAGAAGCTTCGCCGCTCGTCTCGCTTCGTTGTGTGCAGGCGCCGGTGTTGCCGGGGCAATTTCCGGTTCGAACGCCAACGCCCAAACATCCTCAGCTGTCCAGAAACTCGACTACGACGGAAAGCCGGCCACCGGCGGCGGTTTTATCACTCCGCTGATCGTTCACAACGGAGTGATCTACATCGCCGGACAGGGCGCGCACTCCCACGATCCCAAGGGTGAATTCCCGATGGAAATCGACATTCACACCAAGAAAGTGATGGAAAATGTCAAAACGCTGGTCGAAGCAGGTGGCGGCACCATGGACAGCATTCTGCAGCTCACCGTGTATCTTGCAAACATCGATTTCTACGACGGCATGAACAAGGTTTTCAAAACCTACTTTCCCAATGGCGGTCCTGCTCGCACCACGGTCGCCGTCGCTGCGCTTCCCGGCAATTCGCTGGTGGAAATTAATTGCACCGCGGCGGTCGTGAATCCTGCCAAAAAGGGAGCTTGATCCATGTTTTCCAACCAAAACGCGGATCGCCGGTCATTTCTGGGAATCATGGGCGCGGCTTTCGCTGCGGTCGTGAGCCCGGTTCGAACGCTCGGCAAAAGCGCATCCGTTACGCCGGCCGCCAGCGGCCTCAACGGTTTTGGCTCGACCGGAAACGTCTACGAGGAACTCGGCGTCACCACTGTCATCAACGGTGAAGGCACGATGACCACATTAGGCGGTTCGCTCATGCGTCCGGAAGTAGAAGCGGTGATGACCATGGCCGGCCGGCACTTTGTTCCGATTCTCGAGCTGGAAGCTGCCGCGGGCAAACGCATCGCGCAATTGCTAAAGCTTCCCGAAGGCTACAGCGCTATCGTGACTTCCGGCGCCGCTGCCGCCATGCAATCCGGCCTTGCCGGAATTCTGACTGGCGACAACGAACAGTTCATTCAGCAACTGCCCGACCTCACCGGCATGAAATCGGAAGTGATCATCCAGAAGTCACACCGCAATCCGTTCGATCATCAACTCCGTTCCACGGGAATCAAGATGGTGGTCGTCGAGACAAAACCAGAACTCCTGGCCGCCATCAATCCCAAAACGGCGATGATGCATTTTTCCAATTTCGCCAACGCATCCGGCCAGATCAAAGTCGAAGAGTGGGTGAAAATCGCCCACGAACACAAAATCCCGGCCTTCATCGATGCGGCCGCCGACACGCCACCCGTTTCGCATCTTTGGGATTATGCCCAGATGGGCTACGACCTGATTGCATTCAGTGGCGGCAAAGCGATTCGCGGACCGCAATGCGCCGGCTTGCTGGTCGGCAAATCCGATCTGGTGGCTTACGCCCTGCGCAACAACAGCCCGCACGAAGACACGCTCGGCCGCAGCCAAAAAGTCGGCAAGGAAGAGATCGTCGGCATGGTCAAAGCCCTCGAACTCTATCTGGCCGAGGACCACGACGCACTAAATCGCGAATGGCAGCGCCGCTTGGAATATATTTCCGCCGCCATCACCAAGATCCCCGGCGTCTCCACCGGATATAGCGTTCCCGACGTCGCCAACCACGTACCGCACATGAAAATTACCTGGGATTCGAAACACATTTCCGCGACGCCCCAGGAAATCAGCTCAGCGTTGCGCTTGTCCAATCCTTCCATCGTGATCGGCCCTTCCGACGAAGGCCCGGGCCTGGAGATGAACTCGTTCATGCTGCAGCCCGGCGAAGAAAAAATCATTGCCGGAAAGCTGGCGCAAGTCCTCGCGGCCCACGCAGTATGACGTTCTGTGCCGTGTTTCTGTGGTGCCTGCGTGGCTGATCAACGCACCTCCCGAATTCGCTGGTGGCTGATCGGCTGGATTTTTGTTCTCAGCGCGGTTTCCTATCTCGACCGCGTCAACATTTCCATCGCAGGCAGCTCCATCGCCTCCGAGTTTGGACTCAGCACCGTTCAGCTCGGCACTGTTTTCTTCGCATTCCTTTTTGGCTACGCCTTATTTCAGACCGCCGGTGGCTATCTGGCCGACCGCTTCGGCCCGCGCCGTGTCCTGACTGCCGGCGCGCTGTGGTGGGGCGTATTCACCGCGGTTACCGCATTCGTGTCCGCCAGATTGGCGTTTGCATTCTTTGTTCTGGTCAGCGTGCGCTTCTTGTTGGGAGCCGGCGAAGCCATCATGTTTCCTGCTTCGAACCAGTTTATTTCCCGCTGGATCCCGCGGCAAGAACAGGGAATTGCCAACGGCGTGGTCTTTGCCGGCGTCGGCGTGGGCGCCGGCGTCACGCCAACATTGATCGCCTACGTGATGGCTCAATACGGCTGGCGCTGGTCCTTCTGGCTCAGCGCGATCTTGGGCCTGCTGGCTGGATTGGTTTGGTACTTCGTCGCGCGCGATACTCCTGAACAGCATTCGTTGGTTTCGCCAGCCGAGCTGGCCCACATTCGCGGCACTACAATTAGGGATGCACAAAACGCCACATCTATCGCCAGAGAACATCTTGCAATGTCCGGGAAAGTGAGCTGGAGCATCATTCTCCGCAGCAAGGAAGTTTGGGCGGTCACCGCGGCATATTTTTCCTACGGCTACGTCGCGTGGATTTTCTTCGCCTGGTTTTTCATCTATCTCGCCAAAGTCCGCGGATTGAATCTGAAAGCCAGCGCTTACTACACCACACTCCCATTTCTCGCCATGGCCATCACCAGTCCTTTAGGTGGCGCGATCAGTGACGCTCTAGTTAAGCGCTATGGCCAGCGCATCGGGCGCTGTGGCATCGCCATCGTTGGACTCGTGCTCGCTGCAATTTTTCTGGTTCTTGGCGCACGCGCCGAAAACGCGCGGGTTGCCAGCCTCGTGCTCGCAGGCGGAGCCGGAGCGCTCTATCTTTCGCAAAGCTCCTTCTGGGCTGTTACCGCTGGCATTTCACGCGGCTCTTCCGGTTCCGTTTCCGGTTTGATGAACTGCGGAAATCAGTTCGGCGGAATGCTGACCGCGCAACTGACTCCGATCATTGCGCTGCACTGGAATTGGACCGCGTCCTTCTATGTCGCCGCCTTCCTTGCCATGCTGGGCGCCGCTGCCTGGCTGTTCGTTGATCCCGCGCGGACCCTCGCATCATCCTAGTTCTCCTGGCATCTCCAGGTAATGAGTCCTCCCCTGTAGGGACCGCCTTTCTGCGGCGGTCCGCCAAGCCAGCCCGCGGCTTGACACTCCATAAAATAGTAAGTAAAAGAAAGGAAGCGAAACTGCTCGTAATTCCTCGGCGGACGGGTCATCGGCGCTCCATTTTGCGCAGGCGGACTCCGGTATCGGTTGTTGCGGGTCGTCGAGCAAAGGTGAATTCAACGCCGTGAATGGATCTCCGGAAACCGGAAAGAAAAAAGGACTGCAAGCGGTTTCCGACTCGCGCGGAGTCATTGCGGCCGTCGCAATCGACCAGCGGAGTGCGCTGCGAAATTTATTCGCCAGTTTCATGGGAATCCAGCCGGAGGCAGTTCCGGCGGAAAATCTGATTCGGTTCAAAGAAGCCGTTAGCCGGATCCTGACGCCGCATGCCAGCGCCATTCTCCTGGATCCGGAGTACGGCATACCCGCTGCCGGCCAGCGCGCCAAACCAGCGGGGCTGCTGCTGGCTTACGAAAAAACCGGTTACGACAACCGAATTTCTGGAAGATTGCCGAGCCTGCTCGATCCGTGGTCCGCTCGGCGGCTGGCCGAGGCTGGAGCCGATTGCCTAAAAATTCTTCTCTACTACTCGCAATCGAGTTCGCCGGAAATAAACGAAACCAAGCAAGCCTTCGTGGAAAGAGTCGGAGCCGAGTGCGCCGCCGAGGATCTTCCATTTTTTCTGGAATTGGTGGCCTATTCGGAGCACGCGGAAGCCAAGACCGCGGAATTCGCCCGCATTAAACCCGCAATTCTTTCCGCCGCGATGGCCGAATTTTCGAAACCGAAGTATCGCGTGGATGTCCTGAAAGTCGGCTTTCCGGTTGACCTGGCGTTTGTGCAAGGCTCGCCTGCGGCGAATCCGCACAGCGTGTACACCCGCGATGCAGCCAGGGAATATTTCCGGCAAATGTCTGACGTCGCGGCACTGCCATTTTTATATCTGTCTGAAGGCGTCAGCAACGAAGCTTTTCAATTTGGATTGGAACTGGCGACAGAGGCGGGCGCAAAGTTTTCCGGCGTGCTTTGCGGACGCGCCACCTGGAAAGACGGGGTCGCAGTGATGGTCCAAAGAGAAATGGCTGCTCTCGAGGACTGGCTTGCCAGGGTCGGAGTTGAAAACGTGCAGAGCATCAATCGCCGGTTGGCCGGAGCGACTTCGATTTTTCATTTGCGCGCGGAAGTTGGAAAGTAGGGCCAGCTTTGATCGTTTGCGTGAGCCTGAATCCGGCAATCGATACGCGGTTGGCTGTTGATTCGTTTGAACGAGGAACAGTGAATCGAGTGCTTCGCGCAACGCCCGAGCCCGGCGGCAAGTCGCTCCATGTCGCGATGGTCTTGCGTACGCTGGGCGTCGATCCTCTTTGGCTTGGATTTGCCGGTGGCGCGACGGGAGGTGCGCTGGCGGAAGGAATTCGCGCGATGGGGATTCGAACCGAAACGATCGAAATTGCGAATTCCACCAGAAACAATCTGGAAATACTGGAAAACGATGGCACCGTCACCGAAATTCTGGAGCCGGGACCCGCAGTGACTCCAGAAGAACTGGAGCGATTGCAGCGTGCCTACGAACTCGCGCTGAAGTCGGCGGGCCACAACGCGACCGCGGTTCTTTCCGGCAGCCTGCCGCGAAATGTGTCCGAAGACTTTTACTCGGCGCTGATTCGAATCGGCCACGACAACGGTTGCCGCGTTTTTCTCGATACCAGCGGCGAGCCGCTGAAGTTGGCGTTGAATGCGAAACCCGATCTCGTAAAGCCGAACCAACACGAGGCCGAATGGCTGAGCGGAGAGGCGATCTCCGATTTGAATGCAGCGCAGCACGCGCTGCAGAAAATACTGGGTGCAGGCGCGAGCTCGGCGGCCGTCAGCATGGGCGCCGCTGGAATCGTTTACCAATCATCGGCGGACAAGACCGCGCTGTTTGCCGCGGTTCCGAGTGTAGCCGCGCGCTCGTGTACTGGCAGCGGAGACGCAGCGATGGCCGGATTTGCGTTTGCGGCAGAACGTGGATTGGTGGCAACTGAAACTCTGCGGCTGGCTGCGGCCTGTGGAACCGCAAATTGTCTTGCCGACGGTGCCGGTAAAGCACGCGCCGCGGACATCGAACGATTGAAGAGCGAGATTCAGATTCGGAGCTTGTAAAGACCGCAGCGAGGCAGAAGCGATTCGAACATGTTGAGTGAAGAGCGACGTCGCGAAATTTTAGAGTTGCTGCAAAGCGAAGGCCGCGTGCTGGTCGGCGACCTTTCCAGGCGATTCCGCACGTCGCTGATTACCATTCGCAAGGACCTGCAAGTTTTGCATCACATGGGCCAGCTTGAGCGCACTCACGGCGGTGCGCTGCCGGTGAAAACTGGCGCGCTTTATGACCGAACGCTTCAGGAAAAAGAGCGCCTGCACCGCAGGGAAAAGCTGCGCATCGCCGCTGCTGCCGTAGCCATGATTCGCCAGGGGCAAGTGATTATTCTGGATTCGGGTACGACCACCACCGCGATTGCCAAAGCCTGCCGTCACTTCAAGAATTTAACGATTATCACCAACGCCACCAATGTGGCCGAGGAACTCGCGGGCACCGCAGTCGAAGTGATTCTCACCGGCGGCACGCTTCGCAAGAATTCTTTTTCGCTGGTCGGACCGCTGGCCGAGGAATCGCTTCATCGCTTGAGCGCCGATCTGCTTTTTCTGGCGGTGGATGGCTTCGATGTGCGCTATGGTCTGACCACCCCCAACCTTCTGGAGGCGCGCGTAAATCGCGCTATGGCCGAAGCCGCGCGGCGGACCATCGTGGTTTGCGACTCCAGCAAATTTGGCCACCGCAGCCTGTCGCTGATTCTGCCGACCTCCGCGGTGCATGAAACCATCACCGACCGCAATATTTCTAAAAAAGATTTGAGAGCTCTTCGCGCCGCGCACGTAAGCGTGACGCTGGTGTGACCAACTGGAGACCGGGATAGATGACTGATCATTCGAACCACTTGCAGAAATTCGCCACGCTTGAAGAAATTCTGTCGCAGCCGCAAGCCTGGCAAGCGGAACTCGCTCATTTGGAACGCAACTCATTGATCGAGGAAACTCTCAGTCGCACCGCATCGAGCGTGGAATGGCTGTTCGTCGGATGCGGCTCCAGTTTCTATTTGGCGGAGGCGGCTGCATATTCCTGGATCAAACTTACGGGAATGCGCGCGCGCGCCTTGCCTGCATCGGAGTTGCTGCTTTTTCCGAATCTGGCACAACTTAAAGTTCCTGGACTGCAGGCTGTGATTATTTCGCGTTCCGGTTCCACGTCGGAAGCGGTCAGAGCAGCGGCTCTGCTCGGCAAGGAATTTCAGGTGCCGACATTGGGAATCACCTGCACCACAAATTCCGTGCTGCAAAAATCGTGCGACGTTACACTGACCGTTACCAGTGCAGAGGAAAAAAGTCTGGTGATGACCAAATCGTTCAGCACCATGCTGCTGGCGTTGCAATACCTGGCCGCCAGGAAATCCGGAGATCTTGACTATGTTCAGGCCGTGAAGAAAATGGCCAAGCATTTCGAACCGCGCCTTGAGAAGCTGTCCAGCGAAGTCTGGGCATTTGTGAATTCGCGCAATTTCGACGACTTTGTTTTCCTCGGCCAGGGCCCGTTCCACGGACTGGCCCGTGAAGGCGCGCTCAAAGTGATGGAGATGTCGTGCTCGTACAGCCAGTTTTTTCACACCATGGAATTTCGCCACGGGCCCAAGGCGGTGGTCAGTCCGAAAACGTGCCTGGCATTTTTTCTGAGCGGGACCGGCGCCGGCGCCGAGAGCGAAGTCCTGGTTGAAATGAAGAAGCTTGGTGGAGCGATCATCGCCGTTTGTAATCATGCGACCGAATCCATTCGCAAGAACAGCGACCTGGTATTCGAATTGGGATTTGCCGGCCCGGAAATCGCCACGCTGTGTCCGTCGATCGTTCCTTCTCAGCTGCTCGGATTTTTCAATGGCATCAGAAAGAACCTGAATCCGGACGCTCCGCTGAATCTCGACCGTGTGGTCATCCTGAATCAGGGCGCCGGGAATTGAATCCATGACCCAGCGTGACGTCAGCGTGGTCGGGGAACTGAATCTCGATCTGATTCTTTACGGCCTCCCGGAAAAACTGGAACTCGAGCGGGAAATCCTGGCCAACAACTTAAGTATTACGCTCGGCAGTTCGTCCGCAATCTTTGCGCACAATCTGGCGCGCCTCGGAAATTCCGTGGGATTCAGCTCGTCGATCGGCGGCGACCCGCTGGGCGAAATCTGTTTGCAGCGCCTTGGCGAAAGCGGCGTGGATCTTTCCGGCGTGAAGCGGTTCGCGGAAAAAACCACCGGCCTCACCGTAATTCTCCCGCAAGGAAAAGAGCGCTTCATACTTACTTATCCCGGCACCATGACCGAAATGAGCACCGCCGATGTTGATTTGAATTATGTTTTTGCCGCCAAGCACCTGCATCTTTCCTCGTATTTTCTGCAGAAAGGCATGCAGCCGGGATTGCCTGAACTTTTTCGCCAAGCCAAACAACATGGTTTGTCTACGTCTCTCGATACCAACGATGATCCGGAGAATCGCTGGTCGAACGACATTCACGCGCTCATGAAATATGTTGACCTGCTGCTGCTCAACGAGTATGAGGCGCACAGCCTTTCTGGAGAAAGCGATTCCGCGCGCGCGTTGAGCACGCTCGCTGAAAAAGTTGCGATGGTGGTGATGAAGCGCGGCGCGCGCGGCGCGGTGGCGCGGCGAGGAAAAGAAGAATTTACCGATGCACCTTTAAGCGTTGAGATCGTTGATTCGGTCGGTGCGGGCGACAGCTTTGATGCGGGTTTCATTCACCGGTACATTCGCGGCGCCGGCATCGAAGACTGCTTGCGATTTGGCAATGTCGCCGGAGCGCTCTCTACGACGCGCGCGGGAGGCACCGAAGCATTCCGCGATGAGCGGCACCGGTTGGATTTTCTGCGCGAAAATTTGGCTGACCTTTGGCGTGACCGCGCTTAGTGCTTTGGCTCGGCTGAAATTGGTGTCGCCTCTAGCAGCAGGTTCTCCCGGAATTCCACCGGAAGTGTGGCGAGCGGCCCGGTCACTTCGCCGTACTCTTTGCCGTTGACGTAGTCTGTGACTCGATATTTCTTGCCGGCCTCCAGGCCACGCAACTCCACCTGACCATGCCAGATCTGCGAGGCTGCATGCGGCTTCGTGGCGATTGAGCTTTCGCTCGGCGCATAAAATGCGTAGAACATGATGCCGTCTTTCTCGATGGCGTAACTTTCAGGCACATCGTAGCCGTATATATATAGGTTGCGGAACGCGCCCTTCGACAACATTTTCTGATTGTAGAGATCCAGCCACTTTTTCCAGTGCGCTTCCTTTGCCGGATTTAAAAAAACGTTCTTGTACTTTGGCCCGTAGTCGGGCCAGGTGAATTTGGTGCCGAGAACGCCGCCGGTGCCAAGAGTTGACGCGAAGTCGCTTCCAAGGTCTTGTTCGTCGTCGCCTGCGCCTTTAATCCGCGTCAATTCTACATGGTCGCCATAAATCGCAGCGCGTGGCCCGAGCAGCGCCTTATACATTTTCATGCGGCGGCGCACTTGCACCGACCCGACGGGATCCGCTGTGACGGCCTGGTCCATGTAGCGGAACCAAGCCAGGCTGGGCGGAGTGCCGCACGGGCAACTTTGCGTGACGCTATCGGGCTTGAGCGCGCGCGTGGTTTCAAAAATAAGTTTGTACACTTCGCCCATAGCGTAGACAGAATCGAGCGGCGATTTGTGGTGATGCTTGGGGTTGTAGCAGGGAGGCGTGGCATAGATATTGTCCAGCTTGTGGCCGTCAAATCCCCAATCGCGAATGAAGCGTTCGGTGAGCTGCTGGTAATAGGCCTGCACTTCGGGAACCGCCGGACAGAGCGTGGCGAGGTTGCGGGTCATGCGCGCCGGCTTGCCGGTCTTATCGAGAATCAGCCAGTCGGGATGTTCTTTTACGACGTCAGAGGTCACGAACTTGTGGCTGCCGTAGCCGAAATGTCCATCTTCGACGGCCAGTGGTAGCCACCACAATTGCATTTTCATTCCCTGTGCGTGGAAATCGCTCACCAGCTTTTTAATTTCATCGCCTGCAAACGTATCCGACCGTGGTTTCCAATCGCCGTAATTGTTGAACCAACGGTCATCGAGCGTCGCCCAATGAATCCCGAACTCTTTTAATTTAGGAATGGTGTCGAGCATTTGTTTTGGGGTCACATCGGATTCATAGCCCCAGCCGCACCAGCTCACCGCGTAATTTTCGTCGTTGTTTTTAGGCCGCGTCAGGCCTTCGCGCTCGACAACGTTGGACCAAAGATTCAAAGGTTCGTAGTAGTCGCCTTTGTAGACGGCGAGAAAAGTGCGCGGCGTCGAATAAACTTCGCCTGCTTTCAAGATGGTGTTTGCGGGCAGTTCGACTGAAGCGGCCACGCGTTGATCGGCGCCGGTTTGCACCGGAATGGACAGCACCAGCGGCAGCGTCTCGATGTGACCGATGGCTTCGCCAACGTTGCGGGTCCAAAACGCGACGACCGGGATTCCGCCGCCGACCCGGCCCAAATCATCTTTCACTTCCACTGGAGCGCCAAACGGATTTTGCTGGGAGAACTTTACTGGAATGGGAAGGACGTCGTCCTTGCCCCACTTCAGGCTGGAGCCGAAGAAAGACCACATCTGGTGCGGAGCGGCGCGGTCATCCGCGAGATGCGCGTCGAAGCGGTGCTTCTGGAACGAAAAAGTTTCGATCGACATATCTTCGGCGCCGGTGTTTCGTAGCGTGGCGGAGAGCAACGCCAAGGACGGAAAATCGTCGTAGACTTCGAGAGTGAGCGTCTCTTCCAGATTTGTTTTGGAGCTCTTCCCGGTGAATTCTACGCGCTTGCCGAGCGGTCCGAGTTTGCCCGCGGCATCACTCACTTTTGCGTTGGCCAGATCAAGCACGAAATCGCTTTCTTCATCCGTGCCTGAAGTCACCTGTTGACCGGACTGATTTTGCGGATCGTCGAGGGTGAGCAACTGACCGTTCGACTTCAGGCTTGCGCGAAGGTAACCGGACGAATTCAGCAAAAACTCGGCGGCGGGCGTGGAGACGCGGAAGCCGGTGGGGTCAACGCTGGTAGCGATTGCCGACTGCGGCTTTCGGGCGGGAGCGACATCGGCGGTCGGGCTTGAGCTCTTGCAACCTGAACCGCACCAGGCGAGCGCGGAGATCAGCGGCACCAGCACAGTCCGTTGCAGCAGGCGTTGGCGCGCAGCTATCGATTTAAATTGGTCCAAAATCCTCATGATTTGTTTGTTCCCGTTTTGTTTTGGTCGGACCGCGAGCGGTCTTGAAGTCCGCGTCGAGCTGCTCAGGTCCAGATCCAGGATATACCTTACCCTATCTACCCCCTCCCGGTCATTTCTGTAAGTATTCATTCTAAAGGAGTTGCGAACAGCCGTTTGCGTACAGAGCGCACAGAGAAGCGTGTGCCACCCACTAACTCTACTCGGAGCTAGGGGCCGACACCTTCATCCAATCAGCCTTTGCCGAAGCTGGAGGCTTTGAAACATCACTTGGCGATCGATAATGCCGCGACCTAGGCGATCGGTGAAGAAGCGCAGGCGCGGACTAGGAAAAAACCGCACCCTTATATCCGAAGGGTGCGGCACCCAAAACCCAAAACCCAAAACCCAAAACCCAAAACCCAAAACCCAAAACCCAAAACCCAAAACCCAAAACCCAAAACCCAAAACCCAAAACCCAAAACCCAAAACCCAAAACCCAAAACCCAAAACCCAAAACCCAAAACCCAAAACCCAAAACCCAAAACCCAAAACCCAAAACCCAAAACCCAAAACCCAAAACCCAAAACCCAAAACCCAAAACCCAAAACCCAAAACCCAAAACCCAAAACCCAAAACCCAAAACCCAAAACCCAAAACCCAAAACCCAAAACCCCTTCAAGACTCTAAGGGTGCTCCCACCGTCAGTGGGTAGGGAGTAGTGAATACTGGAGGTAGCGCGGCAGGCTGCCATTGCTTGGGCTGGGGAGTCTTATTGGAAGTGAGGCGCGGAAAGCAGGAAGTCGGGTTAAGATGCATGGCGCGTTTGTGGAGGGGATATGAGCAGCAGGAAAAGGCAAAGTTGGGTGGCGAGAAGCCTGATGAGAGCAGGGTGGGTCGTTGCCACGCGCGGGGCGATGGTTGTGGCGATGGGGATGACGCTGTTCGCGATGGGTGGACGGGCGCAGACCGTTGATGAGGTGATTGCCAAGAACATTGCAGCGCGCGGAGGAATGGAGAAACTGAAGGCGGTGCAGAACGTGCGCACCACAGCGCGGCTGAGCCAGGGTTCGTTTCGCGCCGATTTTGCGCAAGAGAACAAGAGGCCGGGCAAGGTGCGGGAAGAAGTGATCATTCAAGGGCTGGCGCAGGTACAGGCCTACGACGGAAAAACGGGATGGCAGATTTCGCCGTTCGGCGGACGAAAAGATCCGGAGTTGATGTCGCAGGACGACACCAAGAGCCTGATCGTTGATGGGGACCTGGACGGGCCGCTGGTGGACTACAAGGAAAAAGGCCACAAAGCAGAACTGGTGGGGCACGATTCGATGGAAGGCACCGACTGCTACAAGATCAAGCTGAGCATGAAGAATGGCGATGTGCGCAACTACTATCTGGACGCCGATTCGTTTCTGGAGCTGAAAATCGAGGTTCAGACCACGGTGCGCGGCGCTTTGCAGGAATCCGAGATTTACTACGGCGATTACGAAAAAGTGGGAGGGGTTTATTACCCGTTCGCAATCGAGCAAGCGCAAAAGGGAATTGACTCGCGCACGCAGTTTTCGGTGAAAAAGATCGAGCAGAACGTGGCGCTCGGCGACGAGCACTTTTCCATGCCGGCAGGCAAAGAGGCGAAGGCCGCGAAGTGAGTGCCATTCGAACGGAACGGAATCCGCCGATTGGTAGTGGGTCAGTTTGAATTTCTTCCCATTGTGTGTGGTTGGCAGTTGGTTGCAGGAATTTTATCGCTGAGGGATTGACCGCTATGCGTAAAACAAAAAGTTTCGCCGCCGGAATTCTGCTGAGCATTCTGCTGAGCGGTGCTCTGCTGTGCGCCAATGCGGTGAGGGCGCAAGAAGCGGCTTTTGACTCCGACACGGTTTCGGGATTAAGCGCGCGCAACATCGGCTCGGCGATGATGAGCGGACGAGTGGCGGCGGTGGCAGCGGTGAAAGAAGGCGGGAAGCTCACTGTTTACGTTGGCTCGGCGAGCGGAGGCGTCTGGAAATCCGAGAATGGCGGAACGACCTACAAGCCGGTGTTCGATAAGCAGCCGGTGCAGTCCGTTGGGGCCATCGCCATTGATCCGCACGATGCGAAAACGATTTGGGTGGGTACCGGCGAAGCGTGGACGCGCAACAGCACGTCGGTTGGGAACGGTGTGTATCGTTCGACGGATGGAGGAGATAACTGGACAAACCTGGGTCTGCCGGAGTCGGAGCGAATTTCCAAAATTCTGATTGATCCGAAAGAAAAGGATACGGTGTACGTGTGCGTGCCGGGAAAACTGTGGAGTGACAGCGAGGATCGCGGGGTTTACAAGACGATTGATGGCGGCAAGACCTGGAACAAGATATTGCAGGGGGCGAATGCGTCGACGGGTTGTTCCATGATGTCCATGAGCCCGCAGGATCCCAAGGTTCTGTTTGCCGGCATGTGGGACTTCCGCCGCAAGGGCTGGACGTTCCGTTCGGGTGGGGAAAATCCTACCGCGGCGAGCGGCAGCGGATTCTTTCAGAGCAGCGATGGCGGGACGACCTGGAAAGAGTTGGACGAGAAGAGCGCAAAGGGATTGCCAGCAAAGCCCTGGGGACGGATTGCGGTTACGATTGCGCCGTCGAAGGCCAACGTGATTTATGCGCTGATTGAATCGACGCGCAGCGCGCTGTTCCGGTCCGACGATGGCGGCAAAAACTGGGAAGAACGCGACCGCAGCAACTGGATGGTGTGGCGGCCATTTTATTTCGCGAATCTGATCGTTGATCCGAAGAATGAGAACAAGATTTACAAGCCCGACCTGACGCTGATCATGAGCGAAGACGGCGGAAAAAGTTTTAGCGGAGTTGGAAATGGGGCGCACGGAGACTTTCACGATGTGTGGGTGGATCCGGATGACTCGAACCACCTGATCGCGGGAGACGACGGCGGCCTGTGGTATTCCTACGACGGGGCAAGCAGCTGGTGGAAAGCGAACAACCTGCCGATTTCGCAGTTTTATCACGTCAGCGTGGATATGGCGGACCCCTATCACGTTTTCGGCGGATTGCAGGACAACAGCGTGTGGATGGGCGATTCGCAATATCCGGGAGGAATCAGCAACAGCCGCTGGGAAAATTTGTTTGGCGGAGACGGGTTTTGGGCGTTTCCCGATCCGGCGGATGCAGATTATGTATATGCCGAATCGCAAGGCGGGTACATCGGGCGGATCAATCGTAAGACCCTCGAAGGACGCGCGATCAAGCCGCAGCAGAATTACGGAGAAGGGAAGCTGCGGTTCAACTGGAATGCGCCGATTCACTTGAGCCCGAACGAAAAGGGAACGATTTACATTGGCGCGCAGTTTTTGTTTCGTTCGCGGGACCATGGGCAAAGCTGGGATCGCATTTCACCGGACTTGACGACCAATGATCCGGAAAAGCAGAAGCAAGAAGAGTCGGGCGGAGTCACCGTGGACAATTCTTATGCGGAAATGCACACGACAATTTACTCGATCAGCGAATCGCCGAAGGACGGTCAAACGATTTGGGCGGGCACTGACGATGGCAATTTGCAGGTGACGCGGGACGGCGGAAAAAGCTGGACGAACGTGGTCGGCAATGTGCCGGGCCTGGCGAAATCTTCCTGGGTTTCGTGGGTGGAAGCGAGCCTGTACGACGCAGGAACGGCTTATGCGGCGTTCGACCGCCATACGTATGGCGACATGGAACCGCACGTTTATAAGACGACGGACTATGGGAAGAGCTGGACGACGGTGGTGGCGGCCGGCAGTGGCGTGCGAGGCTACGCGCATGTGATCAAGGAAGACACGGTGGTGCCGAAGCTGCTGTTTTTGGGAACAGAATTCGGATTGTGGTTTTCGCGAGATGGCGGAAAGCAGTGGGCGCAGTACAAGGGACACGAATTTCCAGACGTCGCGGTGCGGGACATCGTTGTGCATCCGCGAGACTCTGACCTGGTGGTGGCTACGCACGGCCGTGGGATCTGGATCGTGGACGACATCACCACGCTGCGCAAGCTCAGCGATGAAGTGATGGGACAAGAAGCGGCGTTTCTGGAAAGCAAGCCAGCGCAGCAACGGCTACCCGCGAATGGAGGCTGGGCGGAAGGAAGCGCGGCGTTTGCCGGGCCGAATCCGCCGGACGCGGCGTTGATTACTTACTACCAGAAGAAGCGGCATATTTTCGGCAAGCTGAAGCTGGAAATTCTAGACGCGCAGGGAAAACTGGTGGATACGTTGCCGGCCAACAGCCGCCGCGGCATCAGCCGGGTGGAATGGCCGATGCGTTTGAAGGCGCCGCGCGTTCCGCCGGCGGCCACGGCGGCGTTCGACGCGGCGCAAGGACCACGGGTTTTGCCAGGAACCTACACGGTTAAGCTGACGCGCGGCACGAATGTTTACACGATGCCGCTGGTCGTACAACTGGATGCGCGGGCGAAGTTCAGCGTCGAGGATCGCAAGCTGGAGTTCGATGCGGCGATGCGGGTCTACAACCTGCTTGGCGATATGAGCTTTCAAGTGGATCGCATCAATGCCGCACGAGATACTCTGGAGCAACGAGCGGCAAAACTGAAATCAGATGATCCGCTCGGCAAACAGCTGACGTCATTGGCCGGCAAAGCGGATGAGATGAGGAAAAAAATCGTAGCGACCAAGGAGGGAGGCGCGGTGACCGGGGAAGAGCGCATCCGCGAGAAAACCACGTCACTCTACGGCGACATATTGAATTACGAAGGGCGTCCGGCGGATTATCAGGTTGCGCGAATTGATTCGCTGAGCAGGGAACTGCACGACGTGGCGGCGGAATTCGATGCATTCGCTGCAAAAGAGTTGCTGGCTGCGAATAAATCCCTGAAGCAGAAAAAGTTGCAAAGCATCGAGCTGCTGGACCGCAAGAGCTGGGACGCGGCCGCTGGGGACACGGAATAGTTCTTCGCGCAAGGACAAAAGTGGAGCGTGCTCTGTACCGATTGAAGCTTTTGCAATTGTACCGCTGAGAACACCAGACATGGCGCATAGGACGCGCGACCGCTGGCTGCTCCGCTACTGGGCGGCACCGAAGCACACAACCGCGAATTTTTGCGAAAGGCCCAAGGGCGCGTCCCAACAGCCTTTTGCAACTTCCCCAGGTTGCCGAGTTCAGGCACCGATGGCCGGATCGCTCACGCTCGGTCTTCCTGTTTCCACATGTCCTGCCAGCTGTTGGGCATAGCTGGAATCGGATTCGGCGGTCACCGTGAGATCGTACCAGCCGAAGGATTTATGTAACTGACCGACGTAGGTGGCGGTGTTTTTCGAATGCACCACGCGAGTTTCCGTTTTGCCGGAATAACCGTCGAAGATGCTCACTTTTTCAGCGCTCGTGCCGTGGTTTTGGATTACCAGGGCAAGGCCTTCTGCACCCTTGTCGTACATCACCTGGACGCTGAGGTTTGCGCTGCCCGGCGCGAGGCCACCAGCGAACCTGCGAAGAAAGCCATTCGGGCCAGAGACCGAAAGGTCGTAGGAAGCTGCGCCAACAGCGCCAAATTGATCAGTGGCTTCGTCGCCGGCGGCCACGGTATAAGTTCTTGGCGCGGTCGAGCCATCAGCAAAGCGCACCTGGAATGCTGCTCCGGCTTTGCCGGTATTCCGGAATGAGAGTTCGATGCCACCCAGCGAAGATTTCACTTCGCCGTTCACGTGTAATTCATACGGGATCGGGCGGGCTGGACGCGTGCCGGGCTCCTGTTGCGGCAGGGTCTGGTTGGCCGGAGGAGTCGGAACGTAGTCGGGATAACGGTCGTTGTTCGGCGGCTGATACGAAGCCGTGCTTGGCAAGGCGACAACAGCGTCATTGGGTGCCGCAAAGTCGAATGCCGTGGTCAAATCGCCGGTAACCGTCCGGCGCCATTCGGTAATGTTAGGCTCGGCTACGCCGAAGCGGCGCTCGATGAAACGGATCAATGAGGTGTGATCGAACACCTGGGAATTAACCCAGCCACCCTTGGACCAGGGAGAGATTACGATCATCGGCACGCGAACACCCAGGCCGTACGGTCCTGGTGTATAGGAAGTCGCGGGGTAGGAGGGGCTGCCGTCAAACAATTCGTTGGTGGTGCCAACCGTGGAGATGCCTTCGGTGCCTGAGCGCGGCGGCGTGGGCGGCACGACGTGGTCGAAGAAGCCGTCGTTCTCGTCGAACATATAGAACAGCACCGTCTTGCTCCACACTTCGGGGTTCGCGGTAAGAGCGTCGAGCATCTGCGAGACGTACCAGGCGCCATAGTTCGGAGGCCAGTTGCCATGCTCGGTGTAGGATTCCGGAGCAACGATCCAGGAAACTTGCGGCAATTGATCCGCCAGCACGTCCTGGCGGAATTGGTCGAATAACGTTCCGTTTTTCAAAATATTGGTCCCGGTTCTGCCCCGTTGTGCCAACGGACTGCTGTCCGGCGCGTTTTGGTATTGAAAGAAGTACAGCAGGGAATTGTCGCCGTAGTTCCCGATATATGGATTGTCGCCGGTCCAGCCCCAAAAATCGGGAGCGTCGAGTCCTTCGCCGATATCCTGATAAATTTTCCAAGAGATTCCGGCATCCTGGAGGCGCTCGGGGTAGGTATGCCAGCCGTATCCAGCTTCGGCATTGTCGATAACCGGGCCAAGGCCGCTTCCATCATTGCCAACCCATCCGGTCCACATGTGGTAGCGATTCGGGTCGGTCGGTCCAAGCAATGAGCAGTGATAGGCGTCGCAGACCGTAAAGGCATCGGCAAGCGCGAAGTGGTACGGGATATCGCTGCGCGTGAGATGAGCCATCGCAGTGGTGCCTTTGTTAGGCACCCACTGGTCGTAAACTCCGCCGTTCCAAGCGGCGTGTGTGCCGTTCCAATCGTGCGGCGTGTCTTCAATAAATGTCAGGCCAAGATTCGAGGTATCCGGACGGAAAGGCAGAACGAAGCCGTCGGGGTTGCTGGGATCGGGTTGATACCAGACGCTTTTGCCTGAGGGTAGCTTGACCGCCCGAGGGTCTGCAAAGCCGCGCACACCGCGCATCGTTCCAAAATAGTGGTCGAATGAACGGTTCTCCTGCATCAGCACCACAATGTGTTCGACGTCGTTCAGGCTCCCAGTCCGGTTGTTCGCTGGAATAGCCAGAGCCCGGGCAATGCTGGCGGGAATGGCGGCCGACGCTGCGGCTGCACTCAATAGTTTCAGGAAATCTCGACGGTCTGCGCTCATGAGAAATGCACCTCTGGGGATTGCCTTAGTGGCAATCGCCAGCGGGAGGTTAGCTGTCGCTTATTGCGGTCAGGTGACGATTGAATTGAGATTGTGCAACATTGTTCGGTACGGTGAGAGGTTGAGGAAATCGCAGACAGTTACCTGCAGCAGACTTCAGAAGTGAGGACTTCAATTCGCAGCGTGGTGATCGAGCGGACTGCTGGCTCAGAATAATTCCGGTTGGCCCGTAATACGTTCGAAATCCGCCTCTCAGTTCGGTTCTGAGTGTAAACGCCTGATTTCAACAACTATCGCCCTCCACTTCTCTGCGGCGTACATCGCTTGATGTGAAAAGTCCTTACATCGCAGCCGCTGCGCTCGTCATTCGCCGATTTCTTCAGCTCCTGGAGCCGACCTTCGGGTGCCGATGCCAGATAAAGTCCCGTTTTCGGGTTTGCAGAAACACGGTGAGACCGAGGAGCAGCGCAATTAGTGTGAATTCGATTCCCAGGGTATGGATTCCACACGATTTCGGGGCGAAATGCGGTTCCGCCGATTTCTGGAATTCGGATCAGCAAGTACCATCCCAAGCGGTAGGACAGGTTCATCGAGTACCTTGCCGTCGCTGGCCATGATCGAGGCGGGAATAAAGTCGAGGCCGAGGATATGGTGATTGGTTCCAAATTCGGCGGTGTAGCGGTATAAAATGCATAGCTTGGCAGCCAAGAACGACAATCCGAGCGAGTGGTCGGCGACACGCATTCTCGTGGTGGACGACGACGTGGAGCTGTGTGAACTGGTGCAGCAGTACCTGAGCGCGCAGGGATTCGTGGTGGAAGCGGTACACGACGGCGCGACGGGAGTAGCCAGCGCGCTTTCGGAATCGTACGGGATGGTGATTCTGGATGTGATGCTGCCGGGAATACGCGGGTTTGAAGTGCTGCGGCAGATCCGGGCCAAGTCGGCGATTCCGGTGATCATGCTAACGGCGCACGGCGAGGACGTGGACAGGATCGTGGGGCTGGAGATCGGCGCGGACGATTACATGCCGAAGCCGTTTAATCCGAGGGAACTGGCGGCGCGCATACATGCGGTGCTGCGGCGGACGGCGGCAGGCAGCGCAGCTAAAGAAGTGCCGAGCGCGGCGTCCATTCGGCTGGACGATATCCGGCTGGACACGCGGGCGCGTACGGCGTTCCTGAAAAGCCGGGATGTGGAGCTGACGTCGGCGGAGTTCGAACTGCTGGTGTTGTTTTTCAAATCGCCGGGGCAAGTGGTGCCGCGGGAAGAACTGGTGAAGAATGCGCTGGGCCGGGAACTGGAGCCGGCGGACCGCAGCCTGGATGTGCACATCAGCAATTTGCGGAAGAAAATCGGGCCGTTCGAGGACGGCACGGAGCGCATCCGGGCCATCCGCAACGTGGGCTACATCTATGTAGTGCCGGACGGGTCGCAGTAGCATCGAGGTTAGGCGGGGGGAAATTGCGCAGCCTGTTTCTAAAAATATTCTTGTCGTTCTGGCTGGCGATGGTGCTGGTGAGCGCCACGCTGATAGCGTCAGTGGTGACCACGCAGTCTCAATTCAAGGCGATGCGCACGGAGGAGTTTGACCGGACGGTGATGCCGCTGATGGCGGCGCGGGCGGCGGACATTCTCGATGATCACGGGATGGGAGCGCTGGCGGACTTTCTGACGTCGCTGCAGACGACGCTGCATTGGCAGGCGTACCTGTTTGACGACGAAGGGAAAGAAATATTGTCGCAGCCGACGCCGCCAGAAGTGGACGCCATGGCGATGTCGGCGTTGCAAACGGTGGGCACGAAGATTCAGGTGTCGCACGACACGAATTTTTCCGCAACCCGGACAACCGGATCGACGGGGACGCACTACGTGCTGATCGTGGGGACGCACGTGGAGTCGGTGGCGGACGTGCTGCGTGCCCCGATTCAGGTGCAGATCGTACGGGCGGCGGCGGTGGTGTTTATCGCGGGATTTGTGTGCTTCTGGCTGACCAGGTACATCACCGCGCCGATTTTGCATTTACGGGCGGCGACGCACCGGCTGGCCACGGGAAACCTGAGCGCGCGCGTGGGAGTTGCGGCGGGCAATCGCAACGACGAACTGGCGGAGTTGAGCCGCGATTTTGACCATATGGCGGAGCAGATCGAATCGCTGATTTCGTCGCAGCGGCGGTTGCTGGCGGACATTTCGCATGAACTGCGTTCGCCGCTGGCGCGGCTGACGGTGGCGCTGGGGCTGACGCGGCTGCAGGCCAATGCGGAGGCGACGAGCGGGCTGGACCGCATTGAACTGGAGGCGGGGCGGCTGAATACGCTGATCGGCAGCCTGCTGCAGCTGGCGCGGCTGGAAAGCGGCAGCGAGCGGTTGGAAGGCGAACCAGTAATGCTGGACCAGGTGGTGGCGGAAGTGGCGGCGGACGCGGATTTTGAGGCGCAGGGCCGGAAACGGCACGTGCGGGTGGTGCAGACGGACGCTTGTACGATTCCGGGAAATAAGGGATTGTTGCGAAGCGCGATTGAAAATGTGATTCGGAACGCGGTGAACTACACGGCGGAAGGGACGGAAGTGGAGATTGCACTGCAGAGATTGTCAAGCAATGGAGATGCGGCCGCGCTCATTACGGTGCGGGACCGCGGTCGGGGAGTGCCGGAGGAATCGTTGCCGGATATATTCTTGCCGTTTTACCGGGTGGGGGATGCGCGGGACCGTTCTACGGGCGGGTCTGGGCTGGGATTGTCGATAACGGATCGCGCGATTCGGCTGCACGGAGGGTCGGTGCGGGCGATGAATTGCCGCGATGGAGGATTGCTGATCGAGTTGCGGCTACCTTGTGCGAGGGTTTCGGCGGCGGGGCCGGCGCGCGGATAGCGAGGCGTCAGACGTCTTGATTGTGGAGATTGCGGCGGCGATACACCAGGTAAGTGATGGCGGTGCAGATGAAGAATGGCGGAATGATCAGGATAACGATGCCGTCGCGGAGGGCTTGGATCGCGCGGGCTCCAGCGGAAGCGGCGCTCTGGTAGCAGAGCGCGCAACCCTGGGCAGAGACAGTGGGCGCGGCGGCCAAGGCTACGGTGGCAAGTGCGCCGAGCAAGAGTAGAGAACCTACGTTAATACGAATTTTCCTGGTCATTGCGTTTCCCACTCCGCACTGGTTTATGACCGCCGATCAGTGATGGCCGATGCTGACCATGCGATAGGCGTCGGGCCAGATCTGGTTCATCATCAATAAAACAAAGACGATGGAAAGAACGAAACTCCAAAGCAGCACTGGGCGATCGTATTTCAGGTGCATTAAGTAGAGCAGGCCGATGCCGGCTTCGATGAGGGCCAAGATAAGAAGCATGGCCAGCTGGGTATAAGTGGAAAATCCCCGGTAAGTGATGACAACTTCGATGCCCGCGATGCACAGCAGGCCAATCCATACCAGGACAAAAAACTTCATTGCGGGAGTGTGATTTGCATCCATGCCGGGCTTCTCTCCTGTTCGCGGTTGAGGTATCACCTGGGACTCGCGTTCATCAGATACAACAGCGGGAAAACGAACATCCAGACCAGGTCCACGAAGTGCCAGTACAGACCGGTGGTTTCGACGTGGTTTTCGTCGAGCCATTTGGTCTGGAAGCCGATGCTGACAACGATCAAAGCCAGCACACCGGAGATGACGTGAAGCAAATGGAGGCCGGTGATGCTGAAGAAAGTGGCGCCGAACATGACGGAGCCGCCGGTGGGATTCTTGGACAGGCTCCAGCCTTCGCTGAACATGTGAAACCACTCGCGCAAATGGAGCGCGGCGAAAACGACGCCGAGAAGAATGGTGGCGCCCATCCACTTCAGGCTGGTGGACTTTTGTCCCTGCTTGGCGGCGGAAACGGCAAAGAGCATGGTCAGACTGCTGGTGAGGAGTACCGCGGTCATCACCATGGCGTTGACGATGCTGGGAGAGAATTGAAAGGGCCTGGACCAGTTGGCCGAACCGACGCGCAGATAAGAATAGACAAACAGAATTGCGCCGAAGGTGATGGCGTCGGAGGCAATAAAGAGCCACATAGTCAATTTCTTGGACTGCATGCCGTAGGGGGAAGGCTCCATCGTCGCCCCAAGGCCGTGTGAAATAGCCGCCGCGGATTCGCTCACAACTCCTCCAGAAAATCAGGTACGTACGATCAGCAAGATGAGCAAGTAAAGCCACAGCCCATCCATGAAATGCCAATAGAGACAGACCGCGGGCAAACCGGTGGTTTGCGCAGCGCTGCGGGTTCTGGCCAGCTTGTAAATCATGTAGGCCAGAGCCAAGACTCCGCCGAGCAGATGCAGGCCGTGCATGGCGGTGAATACATAAAAGAAAGAAGCACTTGGATTGGTGGAGAGAAAAAGGCCCTGGGCGACCAGCAGACGCCAGACCAACACCTGGCCGACAAGAAAAACCAATCCGAGGCCAAAGGTGATGTATAGCCAGTTCATGCCTTCGGAGAAGGATTTCCTGGAGTCGGCACCCAGTGGCGATAAGGATTTCGCGACGGTGGTGAGATGTGCGCGGGCGCGAGCCAGAGTCAGGCTACTGGCGATCAAGGTCAGGGTGTTTAGATAGAGCAGACGCGGAAGCTCAAAGTGGCGCCAGTCGGGCGAGACGCCCTGACGGACGATCATGGCGCTGGTGAAAGCTGCGAAGGACATGACGATGGCGAAGATGCCGATCCAAACACCGGTTTCGGAGCGTTCCGGTTTGGCTACAGCGGGTGTTCGCGGGCCCAAGCGGGCGAACGCTGGCACTGGCGTCGGTTCTCGATGCACCGCTCGATGAATGTCAATTCCCAAAATGACCTCTCGAAAAGCAGAATCGATCTCGCTGCAGCATCACGCGCCCTTGGCAGGCGCGGCCTGCATCACGAAGTCCTTTTCATCGGGCGCATCAACGCCGAATTCGTTGGGACCGTTCTCAACCACTAAGTGATGTCCGCCAAAGTTGTCGAACGGGGGAGGCGATGCGGTGGACCACTCGAGCGAAGTGGCCTCCCACGGATTTTCGGAAGCGATCGGGCCGCGGAAGCGGCTCCAGAAGAGGTTGAAAAAGAAGATGAGCTGAGCGGCGCCAGTGAGCAGCGCGGCGATGGTGATGAATTTGTGGACAGGAATGAGCGGCGCCAGGTAATCGTCCACAAAGGCTGAGTAGCGGCGAATGTTCCCGACCAGACCAAGGTAGTGCATGGGCATGAAAACGCAGTACACCCCGAGGAAGGTGAGCCAGAAATGCCATTTGCCGAGAGTTTCGTTCATCATCCGGCCGAACATTTTGGGGAACCAGAAATAAGTGCCGGCGAAGACCCCGAAGAGCGAAGCGACGGCCATAACGAAATGGAAATGGGCAACCACGAAGTAAGTGGCGTGCAAATAAGTGTCGAGCGAAGGCTGCGCCAGATAGAACCCGCTGATACCACCACTGATGAAAACCGAAATAAAGCCAAGGCAGAACAGCGCAGGAGTATGGAAACGCATTCGGCCGCCATAAACCGAAGCAGTCAGCAGCAGAGTCATGATGGTGGCCGGAATGGTGATGATCAGCGTCGGGACGGAAAAAAGAGTGGCGGAGAAGGGATTCATTCCGCTGACGAACATGTGATGGCCCCAAACCATGTAGCTCAAGAAGCCAATGGCGACCATGCTGCCGATAAGCGCGCGAGGTCCCAGCAGGGGTTTGCGAGTGAACACCGGCAAAATCGTGGCAATGATTCCGATGGAAGGGAGGATGGCGATGTACACCTCAGGATGGCCGAAGAACCAGAACAGGTGCTGCCAGAGCAACGGTGAGCCGCCAGAGTGCGGCTGCAACTTGTCGCTGAGAATGAGACCCGCCGGAATGAAGAAGCTGGTTCCGGCGACACGATCAAGAATCAGCAGGATGCACGCGGGAAGTAGGACTGCGAACGCAAGCAGAGCAATCACGGAAGTGACAAACCATGCCCAGGTGCTGTACGGCATGCGGGCCAGCGACATTCCCTTGGTACGCAAATCCAACGTAGTGGCGATGAAGTTCAGGGCTCCAAGCAACGAACCCACGCAAAATAGAGCGATCGAAATGGCCCAGAGGTTCTGACCCATGGCCAACCCAGGGCCGGCATCTCCGCCGACGGCACTGAGCGGCGCGTAGGCGGTCCAACCGGAAATGGGCGGACCATCAGCGACGAAGAACGAGGCCATCATCACCAGAAAGGCCAGAAAAGTGGTCCAGAACGACATCATGTTGAAGCGAGGAAAGGCCATGTCTTCCGCGCCAATCTGAATGGGCAAAAAGTAATTGCCGAAAGCAGCGAAAGGAGCATTGGTGAGGACGAAGAAGACCATGAGTGTGCCGTGCATGGTCAAAAGAGAGAGATAGTATTCCGGGGTCATGACGCCATCGGGTGCGCCAGTAGCGGAGAATTTCCCAAGCAGAGGAATATGCCAGTTGGGATAAGCAAGGTGCAGGCGCAGCAGCCAGGAAAGGAGCATGCCAACAAACACCGCAACCAGCGCGAGTCCGTAATACTGTTTGCCGATCACTTTGTGGTCGAGACTAAAAACATACTTCCGGAGGAATCCGGTGGGAGCCGTATGCTGGTGAGGAGCCGAGCTAACTGAAACATCATGCATGAGATGTAGCCCTCTGAATAGCGGAGGCAACCGAGTGCCGAATGTCCCCGCGAAATTACGATCTACTGACCCGACTGCGTCTTAAGCCATTGCTGAAAGTCTTGGGCGCTCATCACTTCGAGATAGGCCTTCATGTTGTAGTGCCCCAGGCCGCACAGCTGGGTGCAGACGATTTCGTACTTGCCGACCTGTGTGGCGGTGAAATGGAGCGGAATGTCCAGCCCTGGCACAAAGTCCTGTTGCACGCGCAATTCGCGGACGTAAAAAGAGTGGCCGACGTCCTTGGAATGCAGGGTCAAGGCGACTGGAGTGTTGATGGGAACAACCAGCGAGGCGGCCACGATATCGTCGCGTGCGGCCTCATCGTTGGCCGGATCCAGGCCAAAGTAGTTTCCGCTGCCGTCGTCTATTTTTTCCGGACGGACGGAGCCAAATTTCCCGTCGGGGCCCGCATAGCGGAAATAAAATGCAAATTGTTCAGCTTGCACGTCGATTTTCAAAGCCGAGGGATCCGCCGGCGCCAGATAAATTGCGCCCCAGGCCTTGGAACCGACAAAGGTAAGGGTAAAGACCTCAATGCCGACTAGCACGATCGCAGCAGTGACCAGCGGCGTGGCTCCGCCAGGAAACGGGCGGATTTTTTTCGTTTTGTCGCTGGCATTCCAGGCGAACCAGGCCAGCAGCAACTGGCCAGCGAGGAAAAGCACGCCCGTGCCGATCAGCGTTTCTTCGAACTGGTGATCAACGGCCGGACCGGTGGTGGAGATGTCCGGCGGTAGCCACCAGGTGTGCATAACGAAGAACGCCACGGAAACCAAAGTAATCAACGTGAGTATGATTGCGAATACTCTACCCATCATGTCCTCATCTCAAGACAGCTGGATCGTTCAGTAAAATCCCGGATCACTTCCGGCACGCATCAAGCTGCTTGCGGCTTCAGGAAAATTAGTAAGGCAGTGCTTTGAACGTAAAATTCACTGCTTTGGTCTCGGCACCAGTGATGGTCACTTCCTGAGTTTGCGCGCCGTATTGTTCCTGCCACGCGGAGACCGTGTACTTGCCGGGAGGGAGGCCCTTCAGGCTGAAGGCGCCATCCTGCCCGGTAACGGCGTAGTGCGAAGTATTCAGCACCACAAAGTAGCCGTGCATCCATGGGTGAATGTTGCACTTCACCGGAATGAATTCGGGCTTGTCGTATTTGGTGTCAATGGGCTGAGAGCCGGCGGGTTGTGATTTGTTCCATTCGGGGTTTACCTTGGCCAGCGGATGGATGTTGTGGGACGTCTGATCGTCGTTGAAGATCTGGAGCACTTGCCCCGTTTGCATCGGCAAAACGTGGGGAAGATACTGGCAGCCCTTCTGGTCATAACGGACGACCTGAGTAGTGGGCTCAGCGGCCGTATCACCGGCGGAGATGTACACCACGACGAATTGCAGCGCGTTTTCCGGCCCGGTGGCCACGTTTTCGGTAAGTACCGGAGTGGCGTGCTGCTTCGCGCAGGAAGGCTCCTTAGCCATGTCAATCGGCTTCATCTTCGGCGGCGTGCCGGTATAGGTGACCTTGCCGGAGATGGTCGCGGTGGCAGGCGGTGCAGGGGAACCCGCCCCAACCGCGCTTGCGAGAAGAACAACACTGGCGACCGTCAAAAATAGCTCTGTTCTCATGACTAGATTCCTCCCAAAGTAGATTGGCTACCGCCCGCCGCCAGCGCTAGGGCCGATCGGCTTGACGTCGGCGGCGTGTTCCGCCACATATTTCTTCCATAGCGTCGACTCTTGCGTACGTAGAGCCTGCAGCGTGCGCAGAAAATGGACAAGGTCCCACGCGTCGTTAGGCTGAATCACGTCGGCAAAGGAAGGCATAGGCGTTCCATCCACGCCGGTCATGAAAATGCGGTAGAGATCCTGATTGGTTTCGCCGCACTTGAAACGCGAACCGGTGGAAAAGTTATACGGACGAATTGGGTTGTCCTTACTGTCCGTGAGCGTAGAAGCCGATGGGCCGTCGCCGTGCCCCTCGGGTCCGTGACATTTCCAACATTCCATTTTCTGGAAAAGTTCCCGCCCATGGAGGATGCTTTCGATAGTTACCGCTGTTTCTGCGGGGATGTGGATTGGAGCGCCAGGTTTCTCGGTCTTCCAGCGCGGTGAAAATGTCTTGATGTAGGCGATCAGATCGGCACGCTGCTGAGGGGTAAGCGGATTCCAGGACGGCATGTTCGTGGTCACAAAGCCGCGCTGAATCGCGTGATACAAATCCTCGTCGGTCGGCAAGGTGCCGGTGGGCGTGGATCTGCATTTGAAGGTTGCGGCCGTAAAGTCTCGGGGCTTCGGATCAATCCACGGAGCGTTTTCGCCGTTTCCGTCGCCTTGAGGACCATGACAACCAACGCAGAACCTGCGATAGAGTTGCTTACCGCTGCCCTCGCTGCCGCCCAGGTTGCCGTCATGACGGTCCTGTGCAAATCCGGACGGCGGGTTGGCGGTGAGCAAAATTGTTGCGCCTAACGCGACTGTTACGAGCACTTTATTGAGTGTCATATCGTCTCCGTCCCTAGAAGTCGAAGTCGAACCCGATCATTACCGTGCTGCTCCAAACCGGAAGTGCAGAGTCAAAGACCTGCAGGCCGCCACCGTTGCCGCTCAGCGGCAGGAAGCCATTGGATCTAACCCTAGAGTATTCGTTGTGCCACGCGAGGCCGGCGCGGCTGAACATAATCGGATACCAACGATAGCCAATGGAGTAACCTGTCACGTTGCCGTAGTTATTCGGAACGCCGGCGTTTACGAAGGGCTGTTGGGAGACACCAATCTTTTCAAACCGGCCGAAGAAAACAAGCTGCGGACTAACGTAGTAGTGACTCTCCAGGAATCCGCCGACGAACGCGGGAGCCTTTGCGCCTGGAGGCAGTGTGCTGGTGGAAGCCACGCCGGCACCGAGGTAGGGATTGTCATGCCCATACATGAAGAGCGGCAGGAACTCCAGTTTCTTCAGGAAGAAGTCGCCTCCGACGCCGACTCGGTAGAAGGGCTTGTTGCCTAAGCCGACGAGAGCTATGGCACCGTCGTTGGACGTTTGGTAATAGGTGGGTCTTTGCCCAAAAAAGCTGAAGGCTCCAACGCGCTGCAAGCCCCAGCTGCCGGCATTGAAGGCTTGGCTGAAGGCTAGATTGACGTCATAACCACGGTTGGAAGGCAAGCCGGATCCGCTGGTGAAGCCGACATTACCGTCGTTGCTGCTCAGCACAGATACTGAATACCGGGTGTAACTATTCTTTGAGTGCCCTGCGAGCTCCACGCCAAGCTGGTTATCGCCGAAGCCGAAATCGTTGATCGTTCCTGGCACATCGTAGTGATAGATCTGATAAAGTCCGCCGTTTGTGGAGAGGAACAAAAAGCGCTTCTCGGAAACCAAGTTGTCCAGTTCAAACTTGCCGAACTTGAGGTTAAGCCAACTACTGTTCTTGAGGTTGTCAAAGCGGACCCAGGCACTTTCGAAATGCCAGGATGCCGTCGAATCCGATGAGGGCAGTAGTTGAAAGGAAATGTTCTTGTACAGTGTTCCGGCCGACCACAGATCCATGCCGGAGAGGTCGAATCCATTCTGCTGTACCGTGCTGGAAACCAGATTGGAACCTGGCCCACCGCCCGGGACCGAATCCACGGCGAGATTGTTGGTGCTCTCACGATGCCATTGCGGCGTGATGCGAAAAGTGATTGGGAAGTAGGCGGGATTCTGCCAGATCGGAGAATCGCGTTCGTTGCCGAGCTGGTAGCCGTTGTCGCGAAAAACCTGGCCGAAGTTGTTGAGCTCCGGCCACGCAGTATGACAAGCCGAACACGGGAGACCATATTTCCTTGCGAACGCAGGTATGGCCCGGACAGGAAGATTCGGCGTCGGCGCGGCTTGAACCTCCGGTTCCATGCTGCTGAACATGGCAAGCAACAGGAAAGCTCCGACCAGCGGCAAGTTCAAAAGCATCTGCCTCACCCGCCGTGTTCCAGTCGGAAAACCTGTAAACATAGAGCCTCCTGTAGCCGCGAATGTTTCGATGTGGACGCTCAGTTTGTGCTGCTGGGAGCATCGCGAGATCTGCATGCGACCGCATCAGCATTGAAAAAACCGTCCGCATCAATCAGAAAACTTGCAGAAGATACTCTCGGTAAGTTAATAAATCAAGTACAAAAATTAAGTTTTCTTTACCTTGGGTGCCTGCTTTGTGGAAACTGTTAACCGAAATGACCGCGCTGGATCCGTTTTGGCCCTACCGGACCCTTAAAATTCGGATTGACGCCTTAACGTTCGAGGTGTTCCAATTACGTGCCCGAGGCACCTCCTGTCTGGTCAGGGAGGCGAGATTTTCTGTTGGGCACCGAAAACGACCTTTTGAAGGTTAACCGATCGTGACCCGAAAGTCTGCGCTGCTTGCTGTTCGTTCCCTGCCTTTAGAACTGCCTCTTCGCGGGGCAGGCTTCCTTTTCCTATTGGTGCTGTTCGCTTGTCCTGCGGCCTATGCGGACAAAGGCGTGACGCCCGGCGAAGGGTTCTCGATCGACTTGCCCAATCCGGAGGCCGACGTCCTTACGGCCGTTCAAGAGCTGGTGGACGACCACATCATCCATGGCACGTACGTCTATGAGCGGGAGAAAACGCTCAACGAGGCTTCCGCCGAGACCTCGTCGGCTTATTTCGGGCCGTGGCAGGAATCGGGGCGCGCTTTTTATAAAGTGCGCCGCGATGCGCTGGCACCGCGCAACTTTAAGAACAGTTCCGACATTGGGGTGATCACTGTACGCTACATCGTGCGTTCAGTTTCCGAATCCAAGACGCATCTGGAGATCAAGGCCGTGTTCGTTGAAGACGGCACGCGTCGCGTGCACGCGTCAGACGGTATAGTAGAAACCAGCGAATACGCGGAGTTGCTGATTCAACTGGAGAATTTGCGGAAAGAGCGGGCGCAGGCTGCGGAAATCACCGAGAAGAAAGCCGCTGTTGCCGAAGAAGCTGCGTTGGCAAAGCAAAAAGACGAAGAAGTAGGGCGTTATCAGGCCGCCCAGTCTTCGCTGAAAACCCTGGAGCAAAGACTAAACGAATTACAGCGTGCAGTTGAGGTACGGGTGTCTGCGCAGGACACGGAACTGAAGTCCGCACCCTTCCGCAGCGCGGCAAATCTGACCAAAATGCCGGCGAACTCCGACGTGCTGGTGGAAATCGTGACCGCGTATTGGTACGGAGTCGAGACGACCGACGGCCATCGCGGGTGGGTGCGGCGCGACCAGGTGGTGCCGCTGCCATGAGTGCACACGTGATGTTCCGCGGCCTGGCAGGCTGGCCCTTACGCCTGGGAGCGCTTTCCTACTTGAGCCTACTGTGCGGCCTGCTTGTGCTGGCACAGAACGAGATTTATCAGCGAACCTTCCCAGTCTCGGTCAACGAGGCCAAGGCTGGGGTGCAAGCGGCTAGCGCCACGTCCAAAGGGCGGTTACCGACCCTCGAAGGGTTCGTCGAGCAAAGCGAGCAGCCCATCGAGCGCTACGAAAAAGGGTACTTTGAGTGTACATATCAGGTTTCGGCCGCGGTCGGCGGAGGCACCGTGATTCGCGCGACCGCCAAAATCACCGCATGGTACAGCGACCCGGTTGCCGCACGTTCGGGATATCGCGTTCTTATCTCAAACGGCCGCCTGGAGACGGACGCCTTGGACAGAATTGCGGACAGTCTTACGCCAAACCCGGCACCTACCCAAAGGGCGACGCCTATATCGCCAGCGCCGGGGGATTTCCGACGCTCGGCGCAGCCAGTTAACCCTGCGACGGGAATTGCCACCAACAGGAGCGCGGCTGCTCCCATCGCTTCCACCGCGCGTACCCCTATTTTGCCGGCTTCTTCCCTGCCGGCCGGAGCGAACTTCGACTCCATCAAGGCGATGCGAGCGGCCGACGAGAAAAAATCGCAGGAGCTAGCCACGCTCGTTAGCAACCTGGAAGAGATTCAGCGCCAGCAGGCACATCCAGGCGACTTAGCCGCGGTGAAAAAATCCAAAACGCCAATTTTCGCAAAGCCTTCCGAAAACTCGGCGGTCTTGATGATGGCGGATGCCCAGGATGAGTTTCATATTTTGGCCGTCGAGAATACCTGGGTGCACGTTCAGATATCAGGGATGTCGCGCGGGTGGATACGGCGAGCACAACTCGAAATGCCGGCTGGATTCGCGCAAGCGGCCGGCGGCAGTACCGCAGAGAATTCCGAAGGCGGTGGCGCGATTTTCAAGGTCGCCAAAGAGGAAACGCGATCCTTCAGCGGAAACTGGCCTGCGTTGAAAGGAAAGCCCGTACAAATTGAATGGGTGGAACCCGCAAATCCAGCTGTAGCCACTTCGCGCCAGGAGAAGCTGGCCTTCGCAAAGTCAGTTTTCCTGCATGGTCTGCCCAGCTCTCCTCAGAATACGGAAGGCATC
This sequence comes from uncultured Acidobacteriota bacterium, assembly GCA_963814635.1. Lineage (GTDB taxonomy): Bacteria > Acidobacteriota > Terriglobia > Acidiferrales > UBA7541 > Acidiferrum. The sequence continues at coordinate 1,001,056 of CAWFDP010000001.1, forward strand.
GTGGTGGTATTTGATTCAGCCGATGGCGGCCAGATTGCTGCGACGCTCTCCAGCGTAAAAGCACTTGCGAATCGTACTCTTACCGATTCCGCGTTCTGGCGGGAGTGTTCCCTTGATCCGCCCGAATCGTTTCTCGATTCCGCCAAACAATAGAGAACCTTTTGTGCGAATCCGAAGCGGCTCGAACCGACTCGAAGAAATTCGCGAGAATTGCAAACATTTTCGAAGAGTTCACCGCTTTCCGAGAATGGCCATCTAATGATTGTGTCAACTCAGATTTAGCATCTTCTTTCGGTTCTTCGACTTGCGAAGTTGGGGTGTTGGCCTCGATGCGCGAAGGGGTTTGCAGTGCGCGGCAGAAGCCTTCCAGTTTTTTTCTTTCCAGCATGATTTTTCTTAATGATTGTGTCAACTCAGATTTAGCATCTTCTTTCGGTTCTTCGACTTGCGAAGTTGGGGTGTTGGCCTCGATGCGCGAAGGGGTTTGCAGTGCGCGGCAGAAGCCTTCCAGTTTTTTTCTTTCCAGCATGATTCTTTCTCCTCTGGCTAGCGGCGCGATTTCCGCTACAACGGCGAGTTCATGCTCGGTGACAAAAGATATTGCTATCCCCTGACCGTCTCGGACTACGCCAGCCGTTATCTTTTGCTCTGTGAAGCCATGGAGTCCGTCAAAGAACAGGGCGCTCTTACTGCCTTTGAGCGCCTGTTCCAGGAGCGAGGTCTGCCCCGAGCCATTCGCTCCGACAACGGCGTTCAACCACGAACGCCCGCATGAAGCTCTCGATATGAAGTACCCCGGTGAAGTCTATAAGCCTTCCACGCGGCCCTATCAGGGCATCGGAGAACTCCCTTTGCTTCACCCAATGGTCTCTTCACTACTGCGCAAGAATCTGCATTTTCAAAAAGAAAATAAATCTCAGCACTTCTCTGGCTGGTCAAGCTGTAGGATCTAAGCAGGCTGGCCGGTTTGGTGGCTTCGCCTCGGCCATCACCATCGAGCGTATCCAGCCCGGCCATCCTCAACAGAACGGTCGCCACGAACGCATGCACCGAACTTTAAAGTTGGAAGCTACCCGGCCGGCCGGTTCCAACTTTCTTCAGCAACAAGCAAAGTTCGATGCCTTCATTCACGAGTTCAACCACGAACGCCCGCATGAAGCTCTCGATATGAAGTACCCCGGTGAAGTCTATAAGCCTTCCACGCGGCCCTATCAGGGCATCGGAGAACTCTCCTATCCTTTTCACGATCGGACAGTTCTGGTCACCTACTGCGCAAGAATCTGCATTTTCAAAAAGAAAATAAATCTCAGCACTTCTCTGGCTGGTCAAGCTGTAGGCATCAAAGAGGTCGACGACGGTATCTGGCTGGTTAGCTTTTTGGACTTACAGCAACTTAATATTGTGGAGGCGGGGGAGTCGAAACAAATAGTGCTACTGAAAACGCGCAACTTATTGATTTCTCGAGACGCACAAAACGCCAAAAACTCGAAAAACGCGGCCAACTGGAACGTACCTAGCCTAAGGCTGCCAGAACGAGTCGCTGGTCAACCTGCCCTATCTCTGCTTCGTACCGGACTGGCGTGCTGTTGCCAGATAGTGCTGATCAAGCGCTTGCCGGATCAGGGTCTTGATTACGGCTTGGCGGCTAACGTTTAGTTCCTTCGCCGCACTATCCAATTCGTCCAGCATTGGCGACGCGAAGTCTACATTTACACGCTGGATTGGGCTCATCATTTGACCCGCGTTCGTGAAAAAGCGCGAGACATCCTTTCCCTTGTCGGCCAGACGGGCAATGTTCTCGGCGGACATACCTCTCTTCTTTTTACGAATGCTCCTCATAGAGTTGTTGCTCCTCGGTTATCGCTTTCCAAAGTGTCACGAGATGATAGTATTCGCCGTCTTCGTCTTCCCTTATTTCAAAAATGAGAGCAGCTTTTGTCTCACCCAGCCAATCGCCCGATACTGCTCTGGCATGTCGGAGCGCTGATCGAGGTAGTAGGGCTGCTCAAAGATCTCCTGTGCCTCCTCAAAGCCGATCCCGCGTTTGGGATTCGCCCTTAAGCGTTTGCTCTTCTGTGCGTCAAAGTCGAAGCGCATTCTGGTATAACTGTTATACCAGAATTATCCATCTATATCCATTCGCTTCCTATACCTGATTCCGGAGGAAGTGGAGGTGATACCATTTCTCCCGCCTCCAGTACTAGAACGCCCACGGAACTCATCTGGAACGCGGATACACCCGCAACGCTGTAATTTATTGATTACAGAAGCTTTAATATGGTGGAGGCGGGGGGAGTCGAACCCCCGTCCGAAAAGCGCTACGCCACGGAGCCTACATGCTTATCTCAGTTCAGTTGGTTTCGCCAGTCGCGCTCAGAACGAGCAAGAAACGCAGCCGGCTAGTCCGATTGGTCTCGCCCGCCCCCTCCGGACCGAAAGGTTTGGGCCAGCTCACTGTGTGACGCCTCGATCCGGGCCCATGAGCGAAGCCCGGGGAAGCGTGCGCTTAATTAATTAAGCAGCAAGTGCCAAGTTGTTGTTGGCAGTTCTAGTTTCCAGCCGATTACGGGTGGTTGGCCCCCGGCATGCCTCCGGGACGCGACAGCTTCCGTCGAAACCGTGTCGCCCCCATTTGACACTTCATTTTAACATCTTTATGGTTTGATCGACATGCGATGGGAAAGAGCTGCGCCGTCAGCGAGAAGCGACCAGTAACCGGGGATGAGTATGACCAGAGTTCGAAAGGAGGCGCCAGCCAAGGGCGACGGCAGGAGGTGGCGCCCCAGGAGGCTGGAGCCCGAAACCTCCAATTAATAACTGTTTAACTGGGCACAGAGCCACAGCAGGGCGGTTGACGGGGGGCCGTAGCACTCCCAAAATGAAATCTTGGGAGGCTTGTGCTCGAACCGAGCCGACTTCGCTATGTCCAACGAAGCTAACGCCGTCGAACAGGCCGTGGTGCGCGCGCTGCGGGATAGCCTTGAGCGTATGCAGCGCAACTCCGACGAGTTGCACCACGCTGTAAATGATGTGGTAGCAGCCTGTAGCAGCAACAAGCCAACGAATGCGCTGTCTCCGCTGCTTCGTGCACAGACCAGTGCGGCATCACTGACGGCGGCACTGGAAGTATTGTCGCGATTTATTGCGGTCTCGCTGCAACCCGGCGTGAGGTCACCGTTGGAGGCAGAGATTTCGCGGCTGACGTCAGCAGTGGCGGTCGAGGCACCGGCAGCGCCGCCCGCTCCGGTACGCCCAGTTGCGGCTCCGCCCCAACCGATGGCGGCGACGCCCTCTGTGGCGCATCAGGCTCCGGCGCCGATTCCAGCGGTTCAGGCGCAACACATTCCCGAACTGGTACGGGAACCTGAGCCAGAAGTCTCTGCGGAGTTTGACGTCAACCGGTTAACGGCTGAGGAACAAGAGCTGCACAGACGCGCAAATCGTGTGGCGAAAGTTTCCATGCAAGATATTAAAATGCTTCATCCGGACCAGGTTCGCCAGGGCCGCGAGAATAAAGACATTTGTGTAAGATTGAAAGACGACATTGAGAAAGCTCATCGCGAATACGACCGACGTTTCAAACCCATCATGGATCACCCGGTGGACTACTTCTATCGCTGGATGGTGGAGATTCTGGCGGAAGGCGACGCCACTGCGCTCGGCGAATATCCGTACGGAGTGGCTGCGCGGCAGCATCAGTAAAGAAGCACGCGCAAATTTTCTGACGCGAACTTCTTTTCTCATTTTCTCCTCGAAAATAAAGTGCCTCGCGATTGCAGTGGCCGCAGTGTTGTCGCTGGTGTTCGCATCAGACTCGGCCGCACAGACCGCCAAGAAAAAACCGCTAAGACCAAAAACGGCGGTATGTCGCGCGGGATGCAAGCCATCGATTACCGCGCCGCAAGTTGCAACTGCGTCGGCAGAAGATGCTGCTGCGGATAAAGAGTTGTCGGAACTGGCGCGAAATCTGCGTAATTCGACTCCGCGCGCTTACGAGGCGCTTTCCGTTTTTGCGAATAAGCACGCGGCGGACGTCTGGGGAGCACGCGCTGCACTGGCGCTGGGCTACGACGACTACCAGAAAAGCAGAATGCCGCAGGCGCTGGCGTGGCTGACCAAAGCAAGGACTGACACGCTGCTCAGCGAATACGTGCTCTTCTGGACGGCGCAAACCAAGCGCGTTCTCAAGCGTAACGCTGACGCTCTTGCCGATCTCAATACCATCGAACGCGACTATCCGAATACGGCGATCAAAGAACAAGTGGTTGATGCGCTGGCCGTTACCGCAACGGAAACGGGCCATCCGGAACTTGCCATCGACGCCCTGAACTCCTATTCCGGGACTTCGTCTAAATCAACGTTGCTGCTGGATCGCGCTCGCGCTTATCAATCGGCGAAACAAACGGTTCGAGCGGTGAAGGATTATCAGACGATTTTTTACAAATATCCGCTCAGCGATGAAGCCAAACCAGCCGGTGCGGCGATTGTTCCACTACAGAAAGCACTGCGCAGCGAGTTTCCGTATGGCACCGCGGAGATGCAGGAGCAGCGTGCGCAGGCGATTTTTGACGCGCACAAGTGGCGCGATGCGCGGCCGGAATTCGAAAAGCTTTCCGGCATGCTGCACGAGCCGGCGAATTCCGCGCGGCAACGGGCGCTACTGCGAATTGCGCAATGCAAGGTGCAGCTCAAGGGTTCGATTTCGCTGATCGCTTCGCTGGCGACTCCTGATCCGGAAGTGGATGCCGAAAGATTGTTCGCGCTTTCGCAATTTCAACGTTCCGCGAAAAACGAATCGGCGATGCTGGCGACGATTGAAAACCTAGTGCAGAAATATCCGCACAGCAAGTGGGCCGAAGAAGGCTACATGCAGGCGGGAAATTATTATTGGGTAGAGCTCGACCGTAACAAGGCTGCCGGGTACTACCAGCGGGTCATTGATACCAATCCCGAAGGCAAAAATGTTTACAACGCCGAGTGGCGAATCGCCTGGGTCGGATATTTGAACAACCAACCTGACGCCGACGAAAAATTGAAAATTTTTTTGCTGAAATATCCAGTTTCGGCGAACGCGGTGGATGCGCTGTATTGGCTTGGCCGCTTTTCGGAACGCACCGGCAATCCGGCGCATGCGCGGACTTTCTACAGCAAGGCACTGGCACGCTTTCCGGAAACGTATTTCGCGTTCGCGTCCGCGGACCGCATGGCGAAGCTCGGCTCCGGCGAAGAAAATCCCGCCGATTATCTGGATAAAATTCCGGCGCCGCCACCGCTGCGGCCGTTTGACGAGCCGATTCCGCCGTCCGCGGTGGACCGCTGGGCGCGTTCGCAAGCGCTGCGTACGATTGCATTTGATTCGTCGGCCGAACAGGAACTGAAGAACGCGTTTTTCGCTACCGGCCAACCGCGCTTCCTGATCGAAGCTTCGCAGGCCGCGTTTGATCAAGGACATTTTGCCGCAGGCATGGCCTATGCCCGGCTTGCGGTCCCCAGCTTCGATTCGCGCAAGAGCAATGAATTGCCGCTGAACGCATGGCGAGCACTGTACCCGCTTCCCTATGAAGAGCCAGTCCGTCGCGAAGCGATCAAGAATGGTTTGGATCCGATGGTCGTTGCCGGGTTGATTCGCCAGGAATCCACTTTCCAGGCCGACGTGGTTTCTCACGCCAACGCTTTTGGCCTGATGCAGCTGCTCCCCAAGACCGCAAAAATCCTGGCCAAACAAAAGCGCATCAAGTACGTGAAAGATAAATTGTTCGATCCCGACTACAACATCGAACTCGGCACTTTCTATTTTAAGGGGCTGGTTGAACTTACCGGTGCTCCGGAATACGCGCTGGCGGCTTATAACGCCGGGGAAGACCGCATCGCGTTGTGGAAATCCGAGCGCACGTACGACGAAATTCCGGAACTGGTGGAATCTATTCCGTTCACTGAAACTCGCGAGTATGTGCAAATCGTATTGCGCAATGCCGCGGTGTACCGGATGATTTATGCACCCGGCGCGAAGCGCGATGTTGCGGTGACCGGGATGGCGTCACAGAGCCGTTAGTTCACTCATCAATTATCTGGTGCGCTAGGCAAGCGGAGAACCATGAGCACTCCCGAATCGAAAATGGCCGGCATCTCGCGCCGGATGATTTCGGCCAAAGCCGAGCAGTTTACCGAATCGGTCATCCGCGAAATGACCCGTCTGGCGATGAAGCACAACGCCGTGAATCTTTCCCAGGGTTTTCCTGATTTCGCCGCGCCCGCTGAAGTGAAAGAAGCGGCGCGGCAGGCCATCTCCGACGACATCAACCAGTACGCGATCACCTGGGGCGCGAAGCCGCTGCGCGACGCGATTGTCGAGAAATTTGAGCGAACTCAGTCGGTTCGCTATGATCCTGAGCGCGAAATCACCATTTGTTGCGGTTCAACCGAAGCGATGATGTCGGCGATGATGGCGGTGATTAATCCCGGCGATGAAGTTGTGGTGTTCGAACCGTTCTACGAAAATTACGGGCCGGACGCGATTCTGTCCGGCGCTGCGCCGCGCTTTGTGCGCATGCAGCCGCCGTCGGCGCAGAATCCCGACTGGTCTTTTGATCGCGATGAACTTGCGGCGGCTTTTGGCGCCAACACCAAGGCCATCATCCTCAACACGCCGAACAATCCCACCGGCAAGGTTTTCACGCGCGCCGAACTCGAATTCATCCGCGATCTTTGCGTGCGCTGGAATGTTTATTGCATCACCGATGAGATTTACGAGCACATTCTGTACGACGGCACCGAGCACATTTCAATGGCCCGGCTCGACGGTATGCGCGACCGCACCATCGTCATCAACGGTATGTCGAAAACTTATAGCGTGACTGGGTGGCGAGTTGGCTGGGCACTGGCTCCGCCGGAGCCGACGCAAGCCATCCGCAAAGTGCATGATTTTCTGACCGTCGGCGCCGCTGCACCGTTGCAGCAGGCGGGCGCCAGCGCGCTGCACTCGCCGCAGTCCTACTACGAACAACTCGCGGTAACTTACGGCAAAAAGCGCGAACGGCTGCTGAAGATTCTGGAAACCGCCGGCTTCACCGTGTACAAGCCGCGGGGAGCTTACTACATCATGACCGACATTTCGCGCTTCGATTTTCCATCAGACGATCCGCGATTTGCGGCCGAATCAAAGGACGTCGCATTTGCGAAGTATCTGGTGCAGGAAATCGGCGTGGCTTGCGTCCCAGGCTCCAGCTTTTACAATGATCCGCAAGACGGCGCCGCCCAAGTGCGCTTCACCTTTTGCAAAAAAGAAGAAACACTGGCTGCCGCTGAAGTCCGTTTCGCCAAATTGCGAGTCTAGAATCTAATTTTTAGCAAAAATTTATATAAAAGTGATGTATAGAACGGCGGTCAGTCTCATTCTGTCGAGTCGACAGATCTGCTCTGCGCCAACTTATGGTAAGTAGCTGATAATATTGAGTTTATCTTATTTTAAGAAGGGGTAGGGAACTGACGGTCGGTTGCCCTGTGGTGGTTAGCACCCTACCCCGCGAGTGGTCTTGCATGTATAGACGATGCCGACCCCGGAATAGTTTCCTTGTTCCGGAAAGAATTATTTTCGAGGCGTTTTCGGCGTTCAGCCAAGCTCGACCGTATCCAGGTAACGCGCCACCGCCACATCCCACTGAAATTTTTCCTTGATCGCCGCCTGTAGCGATTGCGCCGCGGCCGGTTCACCGTGCGTCAGCCAGGTTTTCTTGGGCGGCGCTTGCAGACCAGACAGCCAGCGCAGTAGTTCACTTTTTCCAGCATGTGCGGAGAATTGTCCCATGGTAATGATCTCAGCGTTCACCGGGACAGCTTGCCCGAACAAGTGCAACAGCTTTGCGCCTTCTTGCAGCGCACGCCCCCGCGTGCCCTCGGCCTGAAATCCCGCAAGGATCACGGCGTTTTTCGCATCCGGCAGTCGCTGTGCCAGATGATGCAGCACTCGTCCGCCGGTCACCATTCCACTGGCGGAAATAATGATGCACGGCGTCTTGACGCTGTTGATCGCTTTAGAATCTTCAGGCGAACGGGTCAGATGAAATTCGAGTACGTTCAATGGATCGTGATCGCCGCTCGATTCCAGCTTGGAAAAATCCAGATCGTGATCTTCCTTATATTTCACGTATAGGTCGGTCGCGCTCAGCGCCATGGGGCTGTCCACATAGACTGGCACGTGCGGAATTTTCTGCTGATCTTCGAGCTGCCGCAGGTAGTACATAAACGTCTGCGTGCGGCCGATCGCAAACGCCGGAATCACAATCGAACCGCCTCGTTTGACTATGCGATTGACGATGTCGGTTAATTCCGCCGCCGGATCCCCAGCCTGATGCTCGCGATCTCCATAGGTCGATTCGCAGAGCAACACGTCCGCTTTGGGCGGCGTTGTGGGATCTTTCAGAATTGCTTCGCCGTAACGCCCGATGTCTCCGGAAAAAACGACCATAGTCTTCTTGCCATTTTCGGTGATCGTGAGCTTCAGGCTGGACGAGCCGAGGATGTGTCCCGCGTCGTACGATTCGAAATGAAATTCCGGGGATAGGTCAAAGCCACCAGACCGCGGCATCGGCGTCAGCAGCTTCAGCATCGGCTCGACATCCTCCGAGGTGTAGAGCGGTTTGCTGTCGCCTGCGTTGGTGCGCTGAGGTTTGCGCTGCGCGCGCTCGGCATCTTCTTCCTGCAAGTGCGCGGAGTCTTTCAACGAAAGTGTGGTCAGCTCGATGGTAGCTGGGTTGGCATAGATCGGCTTCTTGTAACCGTCGCGCACCAGGCATGGCAGCCACCCGGTATGGTCGAGATGCGCGTGAGTCAACACGCAATAATCGATGGTTTTTGGATCAACAGTTAGCGGCTTAAAATTCCGAGCGCTCAGCTCTGGTGAACCCTGAAAAATTCCGCAATCCAGGAGCAGTTTTTTCCCCGCCGCTTCCACCAGATATTTCGAACCGGTAACCGTTCCTGCTGCTCCCAAAAACGTAAGCTTGGCCATCGCGCGTGTCTCCGTATTGCCGCGGAAAGACCTTACCCCATTCGAACGCCAAAACAAAACGGGCGACCACTTGGCTCAACAAGCAGCAGTCCGTCATCGCGTCGGGTTGTGCCTTGTCCTATTCTGGCAACAGTTGGCAACAGTCAATGCCCCAACAGCGTACCGTCAGTCTGAAATCCATCCAGCCCTAACCAGCATTTCGTGTGCAACCTCTGTCAGCCAGCGATTTTCACCGGTGAGAGAAAAATCCTCTAATTGTGGCAAAGAGAACAATGCATCAGTTCTGATTAGGGCAAGCCTGGATTTGACACCCGCGGAAACGGAGTAAGGTTGAAAGAGGAGCAGGTGGCAAAGACCGCCCTCCGAGGTGCGTGCGCATGGTGCAGATTAAAGGATCCGCTATCAAGGAAACGATTAACCAGATCAAGTCCCGCGCCGGCGAGGAAGCCTTCCAGAAAATCCTCGGCCTTCTGGACCAAGAAACACGAACGATTTGCCAGAATGAAGTCTTTCCCTCCACTTGGTACCCGTTGGATGTTTTCACCCGCTTCCTCGAAGTTGAGATCAGGGTGCTCGCCGACGGAAAGGAAGAAATGGCCACGCGCGGCTCCGAAGCGGTAATCGAAAGGCAGCTTCGTGGAATCTACAAGGCTTTTGTGAAACTTGGTTCCCCTGAATTCGTGATCAAACGAATCGCCGCCGTTCACGCAACCTACTTTCAGGGTGTTCCGATTGAGGTGCAGTTGCAGGGACACGGCAAGGCAGTGGTCAGATACACAGGATTTGAAAAGCAGCACCGTATTATGGGATTCGCGATTATGGGATTTTTCAAGAAAGCACTCGAGATTTCCGGAGCCAAGGACATGGTCCTCTGCTTTACCGTACCGATCGAGGAGGGCAAGGCATTTTCCGAGCTCTCGATTTCCTGGAGCTAAACGAAGCGCGGAGAAGCTCCATGTTCACAAGCTTTTTCGTTTCGGGGGTGGACTCTAAAACGGACTTCCCGATGGAATCTAGCACGGCTGGCAGGTTGTTGACGGGTTAACATGAACCGCGTCTATTGTGAACAGACCGGACGCGAGATGTCTGACTATATTCTCGTGCAACAGGCAGACAAAGCTGTTCGTTATAACCAGCTTCCGCCCGTAAGCCGAGGTTGTTCGGAGGAAGGTATTGAGCCCGCGCTCCTTCTGCTTGGACAACCACATTCAGCCGGAGCAAGCAAAGAATCGGTCGGAGGCAAAAGCTTCGCTCAGGTGGTCAAAGCAGCTTCTGCTTGATGAGCATGATCCCAACGTTGTTTTCAGCACAAATGAATTGGCCAGGCTCATAGGCTTCAGGCCCAAGACTATTCGCCGTTGGGTTTCCCGAAAACTTCTGAACTATCTCCTGGTTGGGAACCGTCTTCGGTTCCGGCTTGCCGCAGTGGAACTGTTCCTAGCGCAACGTGAGGTGCGTAAGTGAAGATTTACTTACTTGATTTCTCGAATTTCCGGAACAGCGAGTGCGTTTTCAAATGTGATGGAGATAGACGAACTTTTCCGCACATTGTTAACTAGAGCGGGCCTGAAACACGCGATGCAAGTTCCGCCTTTGTGCCGCACGCTCGGGTAGACAACGCCGGCTGATCCTCTCTCAAGGAGTTCTCCTGCCAAACGTTGGGATGCTTTATGGCTGTGAGCATCCAAGCAATCCCCAAAACGGCCATCGCCGCGAATATCGTGAAATGTGCCTCGAAAATCAGCGAGGAAATCGACATACGAAAAAATCTCTTTCTCTTGCCAGTGGATTTCCTTGAGTTCTTTGCTCTTGTGGCATGCCACTTCCAGCTCTGAGGTCTTGCGGGCAAATGCCCCATACCACGCGCCGCGTTCCGGCCCGTTAAAGCGACTTCCGAACGGATTTGCATGTGTGAATGCGGCATTTACGATATGCGAGTAAGAAAGGCCAAAGACCAGTTCCCGGACGGTAATCCCTGGAAGCTGGCCAGCTTCTCCGAGAAGGCGGTCATTGGTAGCACCCTCAAGTTCGAATAGCGCATTTAAATCCTCGGCATCATCCGTCAGCCGAGTAAGAACAGTCTCGTCCCGGTCGCTATAGCGTGAGGGGATTAAACGATGGGTGTCATCACGAATTACATCGGAAACGTGGGGTAGCGACCTATCACCCGCCACGGCGAGAATCCAGAAGTTGTCGCACGCGCGACATCGCGGGCAGCCCACCTTTGATCATGTACGTAAGCGGAGTCTCCCCTTCAAACATCGGATTTTCATTCGGCAATTGAATCCATTGGTCGGCGAGCTTCTTGCTGTAGAGGATGTTTAGGCCCTTGAAGATCCCCGTCAGCAGAGAAATCCTTGTCAGTCGATCCTGGTCAAGGGCGCCACGCGCTTTTTTCTTCAATTCGTAGAATGCCCCATTCGAGATGCCTCCCAGCAATTGTCTCGCATCTTCATCACGCAATTGCCAGAGCTCGTGAATTTTCAAAAACGCCTTTACCGCTGGAGGACCCAATCGCTTCAGCACGTCCTTGCTGGAAAGATCGGGTGGTTTTTCCCAGGCAATGCCTGCTGCTAGTTGCTTGATGGTTGCCACCGCAGCCTCCTCTTCAAGGTCTCCACATATGGAGCATTATACATTCATTATTGGATACGAGCAACCCGTGGCTCCCTTGCAGGGTTGGAGATTGCGCGGCGGGCAAAAGGTTTGTACGCGGCAGCCAGAGAAAACCTGTCCACCTCGTTGATTCGAGCGCGGTGTCTATCGGATTTTGTGTTAGCGGAGCGCAAGTAGATTTGTGTGGTGGTGAGATCGGAATGCCCGAGTTCTTGCCGTAAGGTTTCGATGTCAACGCCATGCTGATGCCGCCGGGTTGCGTACACGATGATTCTTCGAGAACTGCACATTCACGAACGGAAATCTGCCGTCGCCTGTGTTGATCCGCGCGATGAGAGTGTTTTGGGTCATATTCGGTTTTCCTCGGCAAGCCTGAAAGATTCATGTTTGAATGCAAGAGGAAAATCGAAAGCTGGCAACAGTGAGTGGTTTTCGAAGGTAAGTTCTTTGCTTTCTTCAATTGGTGGAGCCGATGGGGTTCGAACCCACGACCTCCTCGATGCCATCGAGGCGCGCTCCCAGCTGCGCCACGGCCCCACCGAACTCTTTCAGTTTACCACAGGACCATTGCTTTCAAGCCCTTCCACTATTTGCGCGCACCTTCCATGCAACCTCCAGGCCGCTTTACAAGTCTTACTTAATGAGTCCAAACTCTTAACAGGAATTCTTCTGCCAAAAATGAATAGCAGCACACAAGTCGCTTCTTCCCGGTTACGCAGTGCTCGCGTTTGGATTTTTGCCCTCGCCCTAAGCGGATGGCTGTTTGTCATCGTAATTCCCGCGCTCGCCCAGCAGCAAGGCCCGTTGCCTCCCCCAACTTCCTCCGGTTCTTCCGGTTATCCCTCGACAGGGAACTCGCGCGCGTCAGCTTCCACGACTCCCTCAACCCTCCACACCGAGGAAGCCATCAGCAACGAGCCGCCTTCGTTGCCGGTCGAGCAAATCATCCAGAGATTTTCCCAGCACGAATCCGAGTTCAAAAAAGAGCGTGACAACTATACCTACACGCAAACCTTCGTCTTGCAAACGGTCGATATCGATGACAATCCGGACGGCGAATACCGTTTAACCACCGACATCATGTTCACGCCTGAAGGTAAGCGTTACGCGCACGATACCTACGCTCCGGCCCCTTCGCTTACTCGCCTGCAAATGACGCAACAGGACCTCAACGACCTTGAGAATATTCAGCCTTTTGTGCTCACCACCGAGGACCTGGCAAAATATAACGTCACCTACGTTGGGCGGCAGATCGTCGATGAGTTGCACGCCTATGTTTTCGACGTGGCCCCCAAGAAAATGGAGAAGAACGAGCGCTATTTCCAAGGCCGCGTGTGGGTCGAGGATAAAGACCTGCAAATCGTGAAGAGTTACGGCAAAGCGGTTCCCGACATCATCAAGAAGAACAACGAAAATATTTTTCCGCACTTCGAAACTTACCGGGAAAACATCACAGGGCAATATTGGTTTCCCACCTACACTCACGCCGACGATGTTTTGCACTTTTCCAGCGGTGGCATCCGCCTTCGCATGACCGTCAAATACGCCAACTACAAGCGTTTCGGCTCGACCCACAAGATCGGGCCTGCGGTCGAAGTGAAACCGTAAATCGCAGCCCTTGGGCTATACTCGCAGCGTGACTCGTTCACAAATCGCCGCGCGCGTCTTGGCCTCACTGCTCGCACTGATTGCCTGCATTTACGTTGGGGATTTTCTGGTGTTGCGGGTTCGCGTGCTACATGCCACGCCTGCCAGTCCGTTCGAATCGATGACCCGCACCCGCATCCTGGCCATCGCGCAAAAAGGCGGCAAAACCGACTACCAGATTGACCAGATCCAGCCGGTTGAAACTCTGACCTGCGTTCACTCGCTTTTTCCGCACTACGGCGACCAGCCTTGTTGGTACCTAAAACCGCGCCTCAACCAGCCCATTACCATCAATTGAGCGAATGAGCGAACTTGGAACCGCAGTGCTCGGGCTGCTACCGGATGGAAGAGTTTTCAGTAGGTCGCGCATGCAGAAGCAGAATCAGGGAGTATACGCCAAGCGCAATGCCCAGCGGCATTTCCGATAACGATAGAAAACTTGCGGCCACCAACAGCCCCCGGCCCGATCTCGCATTTCCCAGAATTGCCAACCCGCCCGCAATTCCAAGCACTCCGCACACAAACGACAACAAAATCACAAAAACGTAGAACACATGAAATATTCCCATCAACGTGAAAGGATTCGCCACCCGGTTCAGCAGCGAACCAAACATCACGGTTGCGGTCGGCGCAAACAATATCTGCGCGACACCCATGCACACCCGGAAAATTCCATACACGACCCAGCAGATTCCCAGTGATTTCATTGATTTTCCAGCTCGGCGTGTAAAAAACTTCAGGAAAGAAGAGGAAAAAACGTCCCAGCCCTGAGATCCCGATTGCTCGGGATTTTTCCGTTTTTTCTCTTCTTTCCCTCTCGAACGAAAAGCAAGCCTTCCGCTCGAAACTAGTGTGCTGCAAGCCTTCCAGGCCCGCTATCAGGCGTTTCCTGTATTGCCGCAGCATCAATCTTGTAGAGCCGCGCTTCGCAGTGCGCGGTCAATTTTCTCTTTCTCGGCAGGCGTTAATGCCCGCGCCATGCCCTTGCCCAAAGACCCAAGTTCCAGCGGTCCGATCGCGATTCGAACCAGCCGCAGCACTTCAATTCCCAGCGCGTCAAACATTCGCCGGATTTGCCGATTCTTGCCTTCATCCAGCACTATCTCGACCCACGAATTCTTCTCGCCGGATCGAATCGGCTTGGCACGCTTGGCTCGAAACACTTCGCCGTCGGAACTCTTTACTCCAGCTTGCAAATTGTGCAACAGTTGTTCCACCACCGCTGTTCGATATTGCACACTGTACGTTTTTTCCAAATGCGACTCTGGCGAGGTGACTCGCGCCGCCCATTCTGTATCATTCGTGAAGAGCAGCAGCCCCTCGCTCGCTTTGTCCAATCGTCCCACTGGCCCCATCCACGGCAATCCCGCCGGCAATTTCGCGTAAACTGTTTCGCGCCCCTTTTCATCGTCCGCCGTGGTTACCATGCTGCGCGGCTTGTTCATCATCCAGTAGACTTTTTCCGCGCGAACCACCACCGCGCCGTCCACCTCGATGCGGTCCTTGCCCAGCCGCACCGGTACCTCGGGGTTTTTCGTCAACGCGCCCTTCAATCGCACCCGTCCCGCGCGGATCAGTTCGAACGCCTCCGAACGCGAGCAAAATCCCATCTTGGATAAAGCCCGGCCCAGCCCGACATGCCCTGCGCCCGGCCCGGCACTCCTCGCCCTTCGTTCTCTACCTCGCATGGCCCTAGTATAAGGTTCCCACCCTGCTTACCGGCAGCCGGGAAGCCCGTCCAACAAACTACGAAGATTTTCGTTGACATTACGAAATCGTTCGTAGTATGGTGCGTTTCATGAACGATACATCACTGCAAAAGCCCACGGCTTCCGAGCTGCAAATCCTGCAGGTGCTCTGGGAGCGCGGCCCTTCCACGGTCCGCGAAGTCCACGACGCGCTGCAGGAAGAGAAAGCTCTCGGCTATACCACCGTTCTAAAACTGATGCAGATCATGACCGTAAAAGGTCTGGTTCGCCGCAACGAAGAGCAGCGCGCCCACGTCTATGAAGCCCAGCAGCCCGCGGAAAAGACCAAGCGCCAGTTCGCGTCCGACATGCTACAGCGTGTTTTCGACGGCTCCGCCAAGGAGCTGATGCTGCACGCGCTCGCTGGACGCCGCAGCTCCAAAAACGAAATCGAAGAACTTCGCCGTCTGCTTGATGAACACGAAAGGAAGCTCTCATGAACGCCTTCGCCCGGTTGCTTGCTCCAGACGTCCTGCGCACGCTTGGCCTTTCGCTCCTTCATTTTGTGTGGCAGGGTGCGGCGCTCGCGGCCCTCGCAGCAGCAGCGCTTTCCGCGTCCCGCAAAGCGTCCACTCGCTACGCAATCGCCGTCGCAGCGCTGGTGCTCATGGTTTCCGCGCCAGCCATCACCTATTTTGTGTTGCACAACGCAACGCCCACGGTTGCGGCCTCGACGCAAATCCCTGGACCCGCTGTGGCTCGCCTCGTAAAATTCGCCGCGCAAAACGTCCCGGCGGCCAACCAATCGCGCTTTCTCTCCAGCACGCTGCTTACTGCATTCGTTGAACTGTGGTTCGTAGGCGTGCTGCTCTTCAGCCTGCGTACCGCCGGCGGATTTTTTCTGGTTGCGCGTTTGCGCCGTCGCGATTCGAAGCCCATGTCTGCCGAACTGCTCGCGCTCTGCCGCGAAATGCAAGACCGCCTCGGTATCACCCGCGCCATCCGTTATTGCGAATCGCTCCATCTTGACGCGCCGGCCGTCGTCGGCTGGTTCCGTCCGGTCGTATTGCTTCCCATCAGCGCGCTGACTGGTCTCACCGAGCTCCAGCTCCGCGCTATCATCGCTCACGAACTCGCGCACATTCGCCGGCTCGATGCTTTCTTCAATCTCTTCCAAGTTGCCGCCGAAACTTTGCTCTTCTACCATCCGGCCGTTTGGTGGCTCAGCAAACGCATTCGCAGCGAACGCGAAAATTGTTGCGACGATGTTGCACTCACGGTCTGCGGGAATCCCGCAGAATACGCTCGCGCTCTCGCCTTGATGGAAGAGTGGCGAGTCGCGCCGTCCTTTGCCATGGCCGCAAATCGCGGGCCGCTCGCTTCGCGCGTAACTCGCTTGCTCGGCCTAACCGAGAAGGGAAGCAGCCTCCGCAACGCCGGCCTCGCTCTCGGGGTACTCTGCCTCGCCGCTGCCTTACTCGCCGGCAACGCGCTCTTCGGCCTGGTTCGCACCGCGTCCGCGCATTCATTCCACAAGCCTCAGGCCGCCGCATCCGCCGCATCCCGCGATGGCGCCATCGTCATCACTGCGCCGCGTCCCGCACCACAAGCCAAGCCAGCTGCGAATGCCTCCGCTTCTAACAGTCAGGACCCGCAGCCCGCTCCCAAATCGTCTTACATCGACGGGCTCAAAGCCGAAGGTCTCGACAACCTATCCGCCGACGATTTGATCTCCCTAAAAATTCAGGGCGTCACTCCACAATACATTCACGAAATTCGCGCCGAAGGACTGAAGCCTGATGTGGACGAACTGGTCGGCATGAAAGTACAGGGGATCACGCCGGAATACATCCACCAAGTGCGGGCGATGAATCTCAAGGTGGATGTCGATTCGCTCATCGGAATGAAAGTGCAAGGCATCACTCCCGAATACGTGGACCAGATGAAAAAACTCGGCTTCGAACTCGACACCGATTCGTTGATTGGAATGAAGGTGCAGGGAATCACCCCTGAATACGTCGAACAAATTCGCAAACTCGGCTTCAAACCTGACGCCGATTCGCTGATCGGCATGAAAGTTCAGGGCATTACTCCCGAATACGTTCATCAGCTCAACGACTTGGGCATCCACCCTGACGCCGACGATCTCATCGGCATGAAAGTTCAGGGCATCGACGCCAACTACATTCGCAGCATCAAAGCCACCGGCCTCAATCCTGACAAGGACGAATGGATCGGCCTCAAAGTGCAGGGCGTCACCGACGAATACATCAAGAGCTTGCAAGCCGCCGGCTTCAAGCCCGACGTTGACGAAATCATCGGCGCCAAAGTGCAGGGCATTACGTCGCAGTTCATCGAACTCGCGAAGAGCAAAGGTTTCAAGAATCTCGATCTGGATAAATTGATCCAGCTCAAACACGCAGGCGTCCTGGAGTAGGCAAATCTTGTTGTCGATGCCAGCGGTTCTAACCGGCTCGACACTCTAAGTGTGCGCAGGTTCTTGCGGTTGGTTTTGTAGTGGCCGGTTTTTAGACCGGTGCTCTTAGGGTTCAGTAATTATAGCGGCCGCCCGCTGGGGCGGGCGCCTTTGGTAAGAAGACCAAGGCCCCGTACACAAAAGTCCGGCCGTCAGGCTTAAGTTTCAAGAGGTACATCATGGAGGAACAAACCGCTATGAACCGCCGTCACGCTCTAATCGCATACATCCTGGTCGCCTGCACTCTGGTCCTCGCACTCATCGCTCGCGCCGCGGAAACGCGCACCGGCAGTTGGACCATCGCGCACAGTGACCAGCCTGGCAAAGTCGAGTTCGGCCTCATCTACCACAGCCAGCACAACAATTCGAATCATCAGTCCGACTGGCCCGCCAGCGATTTTCACGGCGTCGACTTTTCAAAGTCCGGAAAGCAGGACGTCAAATTCGCTATTGCCCGCGATGCCGGTCGCTTCGAATGTGAGGGCTATCTCGATAACGGCGAAGGCGCTGGCGTTTTCCACTTCGCGCCCGACGACAAGTACGTCTCGCAAATGTCCGCACTGGGCTTCACCGGCATCGACGCCGACAAACAATTTTCCATGGCCATCCTCGATGTCTCGGTCGCGTTCGCCAAGGAAATCAAAGCTGAAAACGTGAAGGGTCTTGACACCGACAAGCTCATCGCCTTCCGCATCTTCAACGTCAATCGGGATTTCATCGAGTCCATGCGAAAAGCCGGGCTCGCCGCCACTGACGCCGATAAACTCGTCGCTTTCCGCATCCACGGCGTCACTCCGGAAATGGTCAGCTTTCTCCGCTCCGCCGGCTACCAGCCCGATGAAGATAAGCTCATCGCCATGCGCATCCATGGGGTCTCCCCGGAATTCATGACCCAGCTAAAAACCGAAGGCTACGATCACATCGATCTCGACAAACTCATCGCCTTCCGCATTCACGGAGTCTCGCCCGACTTCATCGAAAAAATCCAGACCCTCGGTTACAAGCATCCCGAACCCGATCAACTCGTGGCCATGCGCATCCACGGCGTCTCCCCGGAATTCATCTCCAATCTGAAATCCCGTGGCATGAAGGACCTGACCATCGACCAATTGGTCAGCCTCCGCATCCACGGCATCGACTGACGGCCTCGCTTCGGCAGCACAGCCAATCCTGTTTACGTCGGACAGCTCGGGGGCTGTTTGCTATGTCGCCCGCGCCAGTGTCATTGCGCGACGCTCAATCGTCGTATGTGCGCGCCGCTCGCCTCCTGTGATATTTTCTTTTCCAACCCGCAGGAGGCATAGATGAAATTTGCCAAAATTGTTTTCCGCATTGCCGGAATATTGGGTTTCCTTATCACCACACCGTTGTACTTCATGTTCGACATCATCCCCAAAAAGGATCCGCCGCCCATCACCCATCCCGCATTCTTCTATGGATTCGTCGGCGTCGCCCTCGTATGGCAACTAGCCTTCCTTTTCATCTCCGCGGACCCCGTCCGCTATCGTGCGCTGATGATCCCGGCCATCTTCGAAAAACTGGTCTACTCCATTCCGGTCATTATCCTCGTCGCGCAAAAACGCACCAATCCCAACGACCTTTTATTCGCCGCCATCGATCTCACTCTCGGGGTCTTCTTCGTCCTCGCCTATCTTCGCACCCCCAGCTCAGCTCCGCGCTAAGCACCTCTCCACGGTCTGTTATTTCCAGGGCACGATATATCGTGCCCTTCTTTCCCTGCTGCGAGTGCCGATCCGCAGGTGTTTTGCCTTCTGGCCGTCCCCTTTACTCTTTCGAGAAACCAAACTTTAGTTCTATTCGCCGCACCGAGCTCATTTCTTAACTTTGTAAACGGGAGGTCCGAACACTCATGAAACTACGCACACTCGCGGTCTGCCTGCTTTTTGCGGGCGTTTGCTCTGCCAAGGAACACGACTATCAGAAGGGAACGCTGCTCCGCATGGACTCGACCACCTGCGGCACTCAGGAAAAGGGCTCCAAAACCGTCGCCGGCGAAATCCTCGGCACCGACGGCCAGCACAAGCAGACCCAGGAAATGCTTTGCCAGGAATACATTCTGCAATCCGACCATGTCGTCTATCGCATCCGCCCGAAAGACGATAAGCATCCTGCGCTGCTTCCCATCGGCGAAACCGCGCAATTCCGCATCAACAAGGACAAGCTCGTCCTGCGCGTCCCGGAATCCGACGGCAAGGAGCGCGAGTACATTGTCGTCGCCATGGCCCCGCGCGAACCGGATCCTGCTCCCGCGCAATCCGCCAGCAAGAACTAATTCGGCGCATCTCTCTTTACCCGTGGGGGCGCGGCACGCCGTGCCCTTCTTTTTTCAGCGCTCAGTAATTGGAGAAATCAGCCAAGGCTCTCGACGGGCAAGACTGCGGCCACCTGTTCACTCTCACCGTGCCCTGCCGCATACCGGTACGGCCCCAGCAGCATCATCAATCCTGCCGCCGTCAACATCGCCACAAAAAATCCCACCAACGGCACGGCATACGATCGCGTCAAATCGAATCCCACTCCCATCAGTAACGTTCCGGCCGCTCCCGCCAGTACAAACGAGCCAAACGCATATCCGAACGCTGTGCCGAACGCTTTCAACCCGAAATACCGGCTGACTGAATACGCGATGATGTCTCCTTCGGCGCCCATTCCCATGCCAATCAGAAACGCCGCTCCAAGCGCGATTTTTCCCGCCGCTCCGAACGCCAACAATCCGATTCCCGTCGCCGCTCCGCAAAAAAAGAAAGCCGCCAGCCGCGGCGCAAAAAACTTATCCAGCAGATAACCGGTGCCCACTCGTGCAACCACCAGCGCAAAGCCCACCACCGAGCTGGCTGTCGCCGCTCCCTGCGCGCTTACTCCGCGGTCAGTCAACATCGCTGGCATGTGCAGAACACATGCATGTAGGCTTGCGCCGGCCAGAAAAAAGGAAGCAACCAGCAGCCAGAATGTAGAAGTGTGCCAGATCTCGCGCCAGCTCAATCCTTCAACCGTCGCCCCCTTGTCCGTCGCCTGCCGCCCGATTCCCGCCGGTTCCACATCGCCATCCGGCAACAAACCCTTGTCGCGTGGATCATTTCGCAAGGACGCCGTGGCCACCGGCAGCGCGATCAGCAGTACCGCGCAGCCGCAAATCGCGTAGGCCGCGCGCCACCCAAACATCGCGATCAATCGCTGCGCCACCGGTGGCACCGCGATAGCTCCCACGCCGATTCCCAGCATCATCAATCCAAGCCCCAGCCCCCGCCGACGGTTAAACCAGTGCGACACCACCACGCCATACGACACTGGAGACGTGCACGCCTGTACCGTTCCCAGCACCGCAAAAAACACGTAGACGTACCACAACTTGCTGCCCAGAAGCTTGCTCGATACCAGCAGCAATCCAAAGATCGCCGTACCCGGCAGAATCACTTTCCGGGCGCCAAACTGATCGATCAATCGCCCGATCAGCGGCGCAAACAGCGCGGCCGCGACATTCTGCAAAGTGAACGCAAACGAAATCGCGCCGCGCCCCACGTGAAATTCCTGGCTCAGTGGTTTGAAAAACACTCCGAACGCGTACACGATGATCGTCGCGGCACCCAGGCACAACCCCAGCGCCGCCGTGGCCACCACCCACCAGCCATAGAAAATTCGCGAACGTTGATTTGCCAGATGTTCTCCGGGTACGGCTCTATACTGGTTGATCTTGCTCTTATTTGTCGCCCGGGTTTAACGCCTTAATGGTGAACGCCGCACCGCTCCGCCGGCAAAATCGGCCACCAGATAAATCCAGATATCCGGCCACGCCGAAAGGCCATCACCGAAATCCCAACCGCGACGGCCGGATTAAACGCTCCGCCGGATATTTGATGGAATACCGTCGAGCTCAGAACAAGCTAAATCGCGGCGAGCATATCACGCCTGCCCCCTCCGGCGCATCGAACCCGGCATCCTCCGCTATGCGCCATGTTAGCCGGGTGCGGTGCGGACGGATCCACTCAACAACGAGGTGCACGACCATGACTGCTTACAGCGGAAAAGAATTGGCCAACGCGTTTCGAACCGTGCGCAAAAACACCATTCAGGTTGCGGAGGACATTCCAGAGGCGCAGTACGGCCATGTGCCCGCGCCGGACTGTAAATCCGTCGGACGGATGCTGGCGCACATTGCCGTCGCCGTCAGTTTTTGGGACGAAATTCACCGAAAGCAGCGCCGCACCACCATGCAAGGTATCGACTTTTTGGCAATGAGCGAACGTGCCGAGGCCAGCGAAACGAAAACGCGCTCCAAGGCCGAGATTATCGAGTTGCTTCGCAGCGAAGGCGAACAGTTCGCAACGTGGCTGGAGACTTCAACACCCGAATTTCTCGCGGAGCAGGTTACCGAACCCGACGGGAAAAACGCGAAGTCACGCTTCGAATCGCTGCTTGGCGCCAAAGAACACGAAATTCACCATCGCGCACAACTGATGCTGATCGAGCGCCAACTGGGCATCGTGCCGCACCTCACCCGCCAGCGCCAGGCGCGGATCGCGCAAATGCGCGCCGCCAAGGCCTGACGCCTGCCACTTCGGGTCGTCGTTATGGGGACCGCCTTCCGAGGCGGTCCGCCAAGTAAACATTTTCCCTACGCATAGTCAGGGCACACATCGGGTCACCGTTGTCGGGACTTGATCACTCGAGGACGATGCAGTTCAGTCGCCTGGCATCGTATCCGAGCTTCTCGATTTGCTCGTCGCTGAAGATGAATTTGCAGTATGCTGTCACGCGCAGCGAGAGCGGCTGGTGACGGGAGCTACGGGTGACCACACGGCGAGATGTTTTGAAGTATGCGGGACTGGGAGTGGGAGCGGCGGCAGCTTCGGCGTTGGGACTTACGTTGGATGCCAGCGGCGAAGCGTTGCAATCGCGCGCTCCTTCAAAGCCTGCACAGACTGAAATCACTGATGCCAGCGGCAAGCGGCTCGCCCCCGGGCCGGAAATAACCTGGACCAAAGCTGCGCGAAACGCCTCGCCCGCGGACGTCACCTTGGACCCAGCCAAAACGGCCCAGACCATTCTGGGATTTGGCGCTGCGTTTACCGATGCCGGATGCTACACGCTGGCGCGGCTCGCCGAAGGCGATCTCGCCAACCTGCTTCACAAAATGTACGGGCAGGATCAACACGCGCTGAGCATCGGCCGCATTCCGATTGGCGCCAGCGATTATAGCACGGCTGCCTATAGCTACGACGACGGCGCGCCCGATCCTGATCTCAAGCATTTCAGCATCGACCACGACCGCGATTATATTTTGCCGGTGTTGCGCGCGGCGCTCAGCGCCAATCCCGATCTCTATTTGTACGGCTCGCCGTGGAGCCCGCCGGGCTGGATGAAGTACAGCAACTCGATGCTCGGCGGAAACATCCGCCAGGAAAATATTCCAGCCTACGCGCGATACTTCCAGAAATTTGTGGATGGCTACGCCGCGGCCGGCGTAAAAGTGCGTGCAATAACCACCCAAAACGAAATCGACGCCGACCAGGGCGGCCGCATGCCCGCCTGCGCCTGGCCCGAAGAAGACGAAGAGCGTTTGGTGGCCGAACTTGGCCCGCTTATGGAAGCTAGCGGCACCAAAATCTGGACCCTCGACCACAATTACAATTTGTGGGGCCGCGCAGTCGATCAGCTCTCCAGGCCGCGCATCAGGAAATATGTCAACACCGTCGCCTGGCACGGCTACGTCGGCAGTCCGGAAATGATGTCCTACGTCAAACAAAAATTTCCCGATGTGGAAATGCATTGGACCGAAGGTGGCGACGATTACAAAGCTGCCGATTACCTGACCAAGTGGAGCCAGTGGGGTGCGACCTTCGGTGGCATTCTGGCCAACGGTCCGCAGAGCATCACCATGTGGAATGTGGCGCTCGATGAACACGGGCGCCCGAACATCGGTCCCTTCGATTGCGGCGGGTTGGTGCAGATCCATTCGCAAACAAAAGAAATTACGTTTTCGGGATTGTACTGGGCGCTGGTGCAGCATGCCCGCGCGTTTCGCCGCGGCTCAGTGATTATTGCTTCGCATGACGCGAGCGGCGACCTTCCCGCAGTGAACGCGGCGCTCATTGGTCCGCCAACATCGTCAAATATGACCGCGACTCCGAACGGCTCTTCGAGTTCGCGCGTGTACCACACCGCGGCAAAAATTCCCGACGGCTCGATGGTTCTGGTCCTTACAAATCCAGGTGACGCGAAAGACGTTACCATCGCCTGCGCCGGACAGACCGCGAAAGTATCGTTGAGCGCTGACTCGATCACCACACTGCGCTGGAGCTGATTGGGAGTTTACAGTCGTTGATGCAGGCGCAAAATCACAAACTTCAGTCGCCATAACAGGTCCAGTGACTTATTGAAAGTTCGACCGTTTCACGGATTCTTCTTCTGCCCCTGTTGTTGCGACGGTTGTTGCTTCTGCCTCGCTGCCTTCTCGGCGTCTTCCAATGCCTTGCGGAACTTCTCCACGGCGGCTACTCCAGGCGGTTTCAATCCATCTTTTGCAGCGTAAGTCCAGACTGGCGCGCTACTCGCCCCGTATTGTTCTCCCCCTCTGAATACTTCGAACATATCTTGTATTACCGTCCCCGCTTCCATCCCCGGACTTGTCCTACCGCCCGTCTCTGTCGGCTGGGTTCCACCAGGGGGACGCCCTTGCTGTACTCCAATCCGTACGTGGTTGTCGGCGGTCTCAATCGTCGCGGGACTCGTATCTACTGGCCCACCGCTAATCGTCGGATTTACGGTCTTCCCGGTTCCTTTTCTGACGCCGATCACCAGGTCCGCCGTGAATGCCTCCTGCGTCAGGCGGAATCGTCCCCACTTCATCATCGCTTTTTCCACTTCTTCCTGTGCCTTGCGGTTTGCGAATGGATCATTCATCGGCTCGGGCGTGTCCGGCAAAATCAGCACCGCCACCGTCTCTGCCTTCAATACATAATCCGGAAGCAAAACCTGCTCTTTATCCCTTGGGGTCGCCGACACGGCCAGCGCTATCGCAGCAGTTGCCGCTGCTATCAGCATCGCTACTGT
The DNA here is from genome assembly GCA_963814635.1 of uncultured Acidobacteriota bacterium. Lineage (GTDB taxonomy): Bacteria > Acidobacteriota > Terriglobia > Acidiferrales > UBA7541 > Acidiferrum. The sequence goes on from CAWFDP010000001.1 coordinate 1,025,561, forward strand.
CGCCGTCTTTCTCGGCGACGCTTTGTTCGGCATGGTCAGCCACCTTCACTTCCGCCATTATGCTCCGAGCGGGTGGGTTTCGGGAAGTTGCCTTCGACACTCTAGTAGGCGAAATGGTCGTTTGATACTAACATCGGGTTTCGATTCCCTGGTTCGACTGAGGCAGGAGCAACAAATGAAACAAATATTCCGCCTACTTCCCGGTATTGCCTTGCTGTGCGTAGCGACGACGCTGCGCGCTCAAGCGCCAGGCGAGTCGTCCACTGACTTAATCACCCGTGTTGACCGAGTCTTCGAAAAATGGAATCGCACCGACTCGCCAGGCTGCGCCCTATCGGTGATGAAAGACGGTAAAATTGTTTACAAGCACGGCTACGGAATGGCCGATCTCGATCACAACGTCACCATCACCCCTTCCACCGTCTTCCACGTAGCCAGCATGTCCAAACAATTCACCGCGGCATCTATCGTCCTGCTCGCGCAACAAGGAAAGCTTTCCTTGGACGACGATGTCCGCAAATATATTCCAGAGCTGCCTGATTTTGGCTCGCTGATTACCATTCGCCATCTCATCCACCACACTAGCGGACTTCGCGATCAATGGAACCTCCTGGGATTAGCCGGTTGGCGCTACTCGCAGGACCTGATCACGGATGATGATGTGATGTCGGTGCTCATCCGGCAGAAGGACTTGAATTTCAAGCCCGGCGAAAAACATGTGTACTGCAACACCGGCTACACCCTGCTGGCCATCATCGTCAAGCGCGTTAGTGGGATGTCCTTTCGCGAATTCACCAGCAAGAATATTTTTGAGCCGCTCGGCATGACGAACACCTTCTTCCGCGACGATCATGCCGAAATCGTGAAGAACAATGCCCAGGGCTATCAGCCCGCCAAGGCTGACACCTTTCGCATCAGCATCACCAACTTTGACACCGCAGGCGCCACCAGTCTGCACACCACGGTGGAAGATCTCGCTCAGTGGGATGAAAACTTCTATCACCCGCGCGTTGGCGGGCCGTCCCTGATCGAACAGCTGCTGCAGCGCGGAAAACTGAACAATGGCGAGACTCTGGCTTACGCATTCGGCCTGGTGCTCGGAAAATACAAAGGGCTGGACACCGTGGATCACGGCGGTGCTGACGCGGGTTTCCGCTCTGACATGACCCGTTTTCCTAATCAACATTTTTCCGCGGCCGTGCTCTGCAACTCCGGCGATACCAGTCCGTCCGATCTGGCGCGAAAGGTCGCCGATATTTATCTGGCGAACGACCTCAAGAATCCCGAGAAAGCTGAACCCACAGCGGCCGTTCAAAGTGCAGGCGTCGCTCTGACCGCACAGCAAATCGCCGGCCTCTATTGGAACTCCGACGGCGATGACTACGTGAAAATGTATTTTAAAGATGGCAAGCTGCGAGTGGAGCTAGGCGTCGGCGATGATTATGGCCTGAAACCCAGTGGCAGGAATCTGTATCATCCCGCCGATGTCCCGTGGGGCGATCGATTCAATCTACTCTTTGAATCCAGCGCCGCGGATAAACCGGTCCGTCTCCTGCAAAGTTATGCTGACGGCAAGCCCGATGTTTTCGAGCCGGTCGCGCCATTCACGCCCAGCGCCGACGAGCGCGCCGAGTATGTGGGCGATTACGTCAGCGAGGAGATCGAACCAATCTATCGCTTCGCCGTTCAAGACGAAAAACTGGTGCTCCTCCGCCTGAAACACAAACCTGATCCCCTCGAGCCGAGGACTCGTGACGTTTTTTCCGGTGACATCGGAACGATCCGCTTCGTTCGCGATTCCAATCACCATCTCTCCGGTTTCCTGCTTGGCACCGGGCGGATCCGCAATTTCCGTTTCACCCGCCGCGCAAACTGAAATTGACTCCATCCGGAGCCAGCCTTGGCAAGAGCTCCGTCCACAGGCTAAGTACAGCAATCTAAATCACATACCTCGTACTATTTAAAGTACCAGTACGATTGGCATTCGACACCCAGCCCCGCCAGTCTCTACTGTTGTCTTCGTCGCGCGTCGTTCGCCTGCGCACGGCTGCTACTTAAATCGTTTTAAACCTTAAGTCTGTTGCTCAAGCAGTTAAAGGAACTATGGCCCAAAACTGTTTTACCTTCAGTGATACTGTGTCCCGAGCCTTGCTGGTATCCGCCCCCGAATCCATTCTGGTTGTCAACCGCGGCGGCTTGATCGTTCTGGTGAACTCGCAAACCGAGCAACTTCTGGGCTACGGCCACAATCAGCTTCTCGGCATTCACCTTGATGTTTTGCTTCCCGATCTTTTTCGCGAAGAAAATCTCCAGCAGATCTCCGCTCATACCCAGCCGGCGCCGCAACGCCCGCCTCGCGTCGAACTCCAACTCACCGCGCACTGCAAGGACGGCCGCCAGTTGCTACTTTCCGTCAGCGTCTGTTCCGTGAGTGTCGAAAGCGGCCCATTGGTTTGCTGCATTCTGCGAAAAATCGCCGATCCCTCGCCGTCGGAGCGCGCACTTCGCGACAGTTGGGAGCGTTTCCGCCTCATCGTCGAAAATAGCCAGGACGTTCTCTGCATTCGCGACGCCGATGGCAAAGTCCGCTACGCCAGTCCGTCCATCCAGCGTGTTTTGGGTTATTCACAGGAACAGCTAATCGGCGCCACCGGCTTCGAATTGATTCATCCTGAAGACCGCTCCACCGTCGAATCCGCCATGCACGAATTCTGGAAGAATCCCGGCGCTCGCGGTTCGTTGCAGTACCGCGCGCTTCACGCCAACGGCTCTTGGGTCTCGCTGGAAGTCGTCGCTTACAATCTGCTCGACGACCCTGACATTCGCGGTGTGGTCATCAACGGCCGCGACATCACCGCCCGCAATCCTGCTGAAGCCGAACGCTCACAATCTCCATCTCAACTGCAAGACTCCACCGCGGCGGCCACTGCTACCGCTCCCGCTGCCGCCAAACACTTGCCCGTCTGCGCTTCCTGCAAAAAAATCAAGCACCCAACCGGGCACTGGCAGCAAATCGAAGCCTTCATTCGCGACCGTTTTCAAGTCGAATTTTCCCATGGCATGTGCCCCGAGTGCTCCAAACTCTGGTACCCCGACTTTGTGAAAGAATAGCGCTTCATCCTTATGTCGGAGACGCGGCATTCCAGACTTTCGCGGAACTAAGATGGGGCCAATCTAAATGAAGCAAAGAATCCTGCCGGAGAACCGCGCTAGTGGTCGCTCCTCCAGCGGTAGATGGAATACGCACTCCCGCCCATCGAAATCACGATCAGCGCAATCATTATGTGTTCGAGTAGCGGCGATTCAGCCTGCTTGATGATCCAGCGTCCGTAATGAATGGCAAGCGCGCCCTCGATCAAGAAGCGCGCAAATCGCCCCACCCCGACAAAACCCAGAAGTTTTTTTCGCGGATACCGGAACGCCGCCGCGGCCGCCACTATCGCCGTAAAAGGGAACGGCGGCGGCAACAGCGACGCCACCATAAGCGTCAACCCTGCCCGCTTCTCTACCAGCTTTCGAAGCTGCCCGAGATGCTTGCTCGGCACGGCCTTCATCAGCCCGCTCTCGCTTTTTCGGGTCACCCAGTCTGTTGCAAGGCATCCGATCAGCGATCCCGCCGTTGCCATCACCGCGTAATAAAGCATTCGATTGTGATAGCGAGCACACAGTGCCAGCACCAGCAAGTCATTGCCCAGCGGCACCACCAGCGGCGACGAATCAAACGCACCCAACGTCAGTAATCCCAATCCTCCCGCATGAAACAACGCCCTGGCGATGCTATGGATGAGTGGTCTCAACTGATTTATCCCCGCTGACATAATATATAGTTGCCTAAAAATCTGGCAAAACTGTTCCATTTGGGACTGCCCGGTGTTTATCTCGATGTCATACTCGCCACATGTCGCGCAAGAAAAATAAGCGGGAACTCGAGAATTCGACGCGTGCCAGCGTCACGAGGGAGTTGGCCAAGCCGCGCACCTCCAAATCCGCGAGAATCGCAGCCCAGGACTTGACTACCAGAAGAAATTCACAGCGGGTCGCGATTGCCGCGCGCTTGATGAAACGTCCGAAGCATAGTACCTAGCACCATCGTCGCGCGCCGAAACCACTCCTCGCCATTGACGACTCAAACGAAACACTTTCCGGCGACTCGGTTCCTCTTCTTCGGCAGGTGACCGACGGCATGGCGTTACCGCGATTGCAAGGACAAGCACACTTTTTTCGCAGCGCTCCTGCAGGCCGTTATTTATCTCTGGCGACGGGGCCTTGCGTTCCTTCACAGCCGATTTGGAAGCAGCGACCTTCTCGGACCCTTTTTTCTGAAATCACGGACGCAAAGCTTCTCCGCAGAGCCAAGCTAACTTGCTTGAGCACCTCTAAGACTCGCAGTTTCTCCCTAGTGCCGGCGGCGGAGGTTTGTTCCGCTGACTAACCGCGAAGGCGGGGTTGGCACATTCTGCCATCCGTACAGCCCGACAAAATCCGCCTGTACCCCCGGCCAGTCGTTCAATCTAAAGCACATAGCTCGTACTAGCCCTCTTTCCCTATTGCCTTAACAAACCTTCTTTTCGTAAACTACGTCTCACGATGTGAAGCAGTTGTCTCGTTTCTGAACACCTGCTTTCCCCATCTGGCACCTAAGTCCCTTGTTTTCTTTCGGACTTTTTTGGCCGATTAGGTGCAGTAACAGTACTGCGGCGCTTCGACGTCTCATTTTGCGAGTCATTAATTTTCTCGACTTGCCGATGGGGTTCGTATAAATAACGCGATTCACCCGCAAACTTTCCAGATTCTGAGGCACACGGCGAATGTCAACAATCACCCGGCTAGGAAAAACAACACTCGCGATCTTCCTCGCCGCCTGTTTCGCCGCTCCGCTTCCTACCGAAGCTGCTCCTGGCCTCGCCAAAGCTCCTGTCAAGCCCGTTCGTTCTTCCCGTCATCGTGCTCGCCCTGAAAAGGGAGTTGATCCGACTCTCGGCGACGTTGGCACCTACGATGATCCCATCGTGCGCGCCGCTGCCATCGAAGCTCTTGGCCGTTACAACGGTTCCGTTGTCGCTGTCGATCCCAACACTGGCCGCATCCTCGCCGTCGTCAATCAAAAACTTGCGTATTCCGATGGCGCCATTCCTTGCTCCACCATCAAGCCCACCATCGCTCTCGCCGCGCTCGAAGAAAATGTCATTACGCGCGATACCATGCTCAAGGTCGGCCGCCGCAAGTACATGAATTTGACCGACGCCATGGCCCATTCTAACAATCAATTTTTTGAGGAACTCGGCCGCCGCATGGGCTTCGACACCGTTTCCCGTTACGGCCGCTTGCTAGGACTCGGCGAACTCGCCGGCTACAATTTGCAGGACGAACGTCCCGGCGCGTTCCCGATGGCTCCGCCCGCCAAGGGTGGCGTGGCTCGCATGTCCAGCTTCGGCGAAGGCATTCAAATGACGCCGTTCCAGTTGGCTTCGCTCGCCGCGGCTTTCGCTAACGGCGGCACACTTTATTATTTGCAGTATCCAGAAGTCGGCGCGGAGCTTAGCGCCTTCGTTCCTCGCGTAAAGCGCGAACTCAACATCGGCCCGCTGCTGCCTGAATTGCGCGAAGGCATGCTCGCCGCCGTTCTCTATGGCACCGGCAAGCGCAGCTACGATGCCGGTGGTGACGAGCTTCCCGCCGGAAAAACCGGCACCTGCTCCGATCAGCTTTCTCACGTTGGCTGGTTCCTGACGTACGCCGACGAAGCCAATCCCAAAATCGCGCTAGCCGTTCTAATTCGCGGCAACAGCTCCCACATCAAGGGACCACTCGCCGCTGGCGTTGCCGGCCACATCTATCGCCGCCTGCGCGAACAAAACTATTTCGCCGACGTCACTGCCCGCAAAAACCTAGCCGCCAACATCGCCTCCGGCCACTAAAATTTCCAGCTTTTGTATTTGATCTTCCTCGTCAGTAACGGCCGCCTTCCGAGGCGGGCGACTTTGTAGCGGCGGGTCATCAGACCCGTGCCTTTTCTGGTCTTTGCTGGCTGCTTCTGCGTTGCTAATCTGTCATTCCGAGCGGAGTAGGCCGACGTTTTTTCTTCCGCGTTCGCTCCTGCGAACGCGTCGGCCTGCGCAGTCGAGGAATCTCTATTCGATTCTTCCCCTGCACTCAGTCCCTGTGCCCGTGCTTCTTTTTGCCGCCTACCCAGCCACGCTGAACGTCGCCGGCTCTGCGACGATACGCCCGTCAAAAAGATGCACGGTGCGATCGGCGAAACGCGAGTAACGCGGGTCATGGGTGACCAGGCAAATCGTCGCGCCATTTTGATGCAAATCAGACAGCAGCTGCATCACGGCTTCGCTGTTTTGCGAATCGAGATTTCCCGTTGGTTCGTCAGCCATAAGGATCAGCGGGTCGCCGGCAAGCGCCCGCGCCACTGCGACGCGCTGCTGCTGCCCGCCGCTCAATTGTGCTGGAAAATGTTTTTTGCGGTGCGACATGCCGACGCGTTCCAGCGCCTGCTCGGTTTTTTCCTTGCGTTCGCCGGCGCCCATGTTGCGATAGGTCAGCGGAAGTTCAACGTTTTCGTAAACGGTCAGGTCGCCGATCAAATTGAACGCCTGAAAAACAAAGCCGATTTCGCGATTGCGAATCCGCGTTCGCTCCGCCGCGGAAATTTGGGAGACGTCTTTGCCATTCAGGAAATATTTTCCGCCGGACGGAGAATCCAACAGGCCCAGCAGCGAAAGCAGAGTGGATTTTCCGCAGCCCGACGGGCCGGCGATCGAGATGTAATCGCCGCGTTCGATCGTCAAATCGACATTGGAAAGCGCGTGCGTCTCCACGTCCTCGGTGCGAAATATTTTTGTGACGCTTTCCATTTTGATCAGCTGAGTCATGGCTCTCCTCGGGCAAAATATTCTGAAAAACTATTTCAAACGAATCCGCTCGTAGTTGCTCCACGCGGAGGTGTCGGAAAGAATCACCCGATCGCCTTCCCGCAAACCTTCGCGAACTTCCACCGTGCTGACGGAAAATCTGCCGAGTTTTACGGTGGTGCGCGTTGCTTCCGATCCGTCTTCAGTGAGTTTGAAAAGCCCGGCGGTGGTTTCCGGCTGGCCGAATGCCGGGCGCCCGACATACAAAATGTTTCTCATATTTTCGATTTCAATCGTTCCATCGACGCTCAAGTCGGGCCGCGCTCCATTTGGCAGCGGGCCATCGATGGAAACATCCACGGTGACAGTTCCGTTCTGCACCGAAGGATCGATGCGCGAAACTTTTCCACTCACGATTCCGTTGCGAGTGTCCACGGTGGCTTTCATGCCCGGAAGCAGTTCGTTTGCTTGCGTTTCTGCGATTTTGATTTCCGCTTTCAGCTTTTTGGGATCGGCGACCCGCGCCAGATTCGTTCCCGGCATCACGCTCTGCCCCACTTCCACGGGCACAACCTGCAAGACTCCGTTAATTCCTGCGCGAACATGCAGTCCATCCAGTTGTGCTCGCCGCAGATGGTAGAGCGCGCGCTGCTGGTCCACGTGGGATCTTTCCGCGGCGATTTTCGCTTCGGCGCTCTCTCCCGCGTTTTGCGCGCGTGCCTCTTCAATTTGCGCGCGAATCGCCAGTTGATCTTCTTTCACTTTGGAAAGCTGCGCGGTCACTTCCGCACCGATGCGCTGCGCGACCAGTTTTTGGTCCACCGCGTGCTGGATTTTTGCCTGTTCGTATTCGCTGCGAACCTCGGCCGCTGCAGCTTTTTGATTCAAGATGTCGCTTCCCATCTGCGCCTTGACGCTTTGGTATTGCGCTTCCGCGGCTTTCAGCTGGAATTCTGCGTCCAGCGTGTCGCGTTCCAGTTCCGGATTGCTCAGCTCGAGAATGACGGAATCCGGTTTCACCGTTGCGCCGGGATGCAACACAATTTTGCTGACCCGCGCCGCGTTCAGCGCCGGAATCCACTGAATGTCTTCAGGAACGAGTATGCCCGTGCCATGAACCGCCCTCAGCATGTCCCCGCGTTTCACCGTGTCTGAAAAAAGCGAAGCCCCGTCAACGCTTGGCGCAGCTGGGCGAAGACGAGTCAGGCCGAAAGAAATCCCCGCGACGACCAGCAGCGCCACGACTGCCAGCAGAATTCTGCGGAACAGTTTGGCCCGCGCGTCTTGTGGTATGGCGATGTCCATAGAATTTGGCTCACTCGTAACGAAGCGCTACGGCAGGATCGACGCGGCTCGCGCGGCGCCCAGGAATCCATCCGGCCAATTGAGAAACCAACAGCAGCAGCAGAGCAACTCCGATAACGACCACTGGTCCAGCGGACTGACGCCGAAGAGCTGGGACTGAATCAAATGTGTCAGCGCAGCGGAACCCAGAACGCCGAACGCGACGCCAGTCAGGGAAGTCACCGCCGTCTGGATGAGAATCATGACCAGAATTTGCGATGCGGACGCTCCGAGCGCCATGCGAATGCCAAATTCACGAACCCGCCGCGCCACGGAGTACGAAGTCACACCGTAGATGCCGATGACCGCAAGCAGCAGCGCCACAACAGAGAAACACACCACCAGCACCAGGCTAAAGAGACGCGATTCGTAGGAAGTGGAGAAAATGCGGGCCAGCGTGCCGAGTTGCACCGGAACTTCGGGATCGATGGTTCGAACGGTATTGCGAACCGCGCCGAACAACGCTTCGGGTTTTGCCGACGTGCGAACAACCACGGTGAAACGCCGAGTAACGTTTGGGTGCTGCCTGTAGTCGACGTAGACAGTCGGGTGAGGAGCGGCTTCCACACTTTGGTTGCGGATGTCTCCGACGATGCCAACGATGGTCAGCAGGCGCGGGTCGCCGTCCATGTTTCCGAACTGGATGGTATGACCGATGGGATTCTGACCCGGCCACTTCTCGGCGGCCAGCGATTGGCTGATCAGAGCAACGTGCGTAGCGTCCAGTGAATCGCGGCCATCGAAAAAGCGGCCCTGAAGAAGAGCAATGCCAATAGTTTGAAAATATCCCTCGCCGACAACGTTATAGTCGGCATGACCCAGGCGCGACTGATCGTAAAAAAGATCATCGAAGAATTTGGTGAACTCGGCGATAAGCGCGGGATCTTTTTCCAGATCGCCCGCGACGCTGCGATTGATCAGATTCTGCGTGCGCGGCGTGATATCTTCCGGGCCCATCAAAGCGAAAGAACCATCGGGGAAGTAAGGTCCGATGATCGGAAGAATGCCGGCACCGCCGACTTCTTCAACGCCCGGCAAGGCGCGCAGGCGGGAAAATATTTCCGACAGCAGTACCGCACGCTGCGCTTTGTTTTCGCCGTTAGGCAGGTTCAGAGACATGGTGAGCACGCGGTCGGTGCGAAAGCCGGGGTCCACAGAAAGCACATGCAACAGGCTTTTTCCGAGCAGCCCGGCGCCTACCAGAAGCACCAGGGCGGCTGCGAGTTGACCGGCAGAGAGAATCCTTCCGGCTCGCTGTTTTTGCTGAGAATCGGTTTGTCCGCGGGATTGCAGAGCCATTTCGCCGCGGCCGACCATTGCCGCTGCGCGCAGCGCAGTAAAAATACCTAAGGCGAAGGAGACGAAAGAAACGGTCCCAACCGAAAAAAGGAGTACCGCACTATCGATCGAGACGTCTTCGATGCGCGGCATGCCTGAAGGAGCAAAAGCCAATAGCGCGTCAACGCCGCAATGCGCGAGCAGCACTCCGAGAGCGCCTCCGGCGGCGGAAAGAAGAAACGCTTCCGTCAGAAACTGTCGAATCAGCCGAACCCGATCCGCGCCGAGCACACTGCGAGTGCAAAGTTCGCGTTCCCGAGTCGTGGCTTGTGCCAGCGCAAGATTCACAACGTTCGCGCAGGCGATCAGCAGCAAAAAGCTCGAAGCGCCTAATAGCATCAATAGCGCGGCGCGAACATTGCCGGTGATGGCATCGCGCAGCGGCTCCAACCCAACGCCGGATATATCCGTATCCTGGCCATACTGCTGCTTCAGCCGCTTGGCGATCGTCGCCAGTTCGGCGCTGGCTTCGCCTGGCCGGACTCCTTGCTCGAGTCTCGCGATCACCTGCCAATTGTGGGCGGAGCGGCTTGGATTTCTTTCCGAATTTTCGCGCGGGATCCAGATATTGGTGTCGTCCGGAAAGCGAAAGTCCGCAGGCATAACGCCGACGACCGAAAAGAGCCGGGAATCAACTTTCAGTTGAATGGAAGTCAGGTCGCGTGTGCTATTCAGTGACTGGCGCCAGAATGCTTGGCTTACCATCGCCACGCCGGCGCCCGGCCGTAGTTCGTCCGCGGCGAAGGTTCGCCCGAACGTGGGCCCAAGGCCTATGACATCGAAGAAGTCGTGGGACACCGCCGCCACCGTCAGACGCGACGCTTCAATCGCTCCCGACACGGTCGCAACGTCGGAATTGTACTCGGCGACGGCTTCGAGCGTGCGCGACTGCGCGCGAATGTCTTCGAAAGTGGGATCGTCAAAATTGATTCGACTGCCATTCGAATTTTGCTCCCACAGGCGGACGATGTGCTCTGGGTGCGGATAAGGAAGCGGACGAAGCAGCACGCCGTAAACGACACTGAAAATCGCGGTGGTTGCGCCGATGCCCAGGGCCAGAGTGAGAATCGCGGAAACGGAAAACGAAGGAGCTTTCCAGAAGAGCCGCAAAGCAAAGCGCAGATCTTGTGAAATGGATTCCAGAAACGGCAGGCCACGGGAATCGCGATGCTTTTCTTTGGCTTGTTGCTGGCCGCCGAAGCTGAGTTGAGCTTGCCGCCGCGCTTCCTCTTTTGACATTCCGCGCTTCAAATTCTCCTCAATGGCGAATTCGAGGTGTGACGCCATTTCGGCTTCCAGGTCTCGATCGAGCAAAGAATCCCCGAAGAAATTTCGCATGCGGGAAAGTAAGGCACGCAGATTGGCGAGCATAGGCCACCTCCTCACTCGTACCTCAATGCCACCAGCGGATCGACGCGCGACGCTCGCTGTGCGGGAATGTATCCGGCCAGCAGCGCGACGCCGGCGAAAATGACCAGCATGGCCACGAAGGTCATCGGATCTCCGGGTTCGGTTTGGAATAGCAGGGAAGAAATCCACTTTCCAGCGAAGAAAGAGACGACGGCCCCGATAGCGATGCCGACGAACGCTAGACGCAATGTGCGGTTCACTACGCCAAAAAGGATGTCGCCGCGGCTGGCACCCAGGGCCATTCGAATGCCGATTTCCTGGCGCTGCCGCGTGACCATGTACGAAATCACTCCGTAGATTCCCAGCGCAGCCAGAATTAGCCCAAGTGTCGCGAACGAGCCGACCAGCAGAACGAAAAAGCGCCGCGGCGAAGTGGAAGAATCCACGATGCGTTGCAGCGGGCGAAAGTCACCCACCGGCTCATTTGGACCGTACTCGCGCATGGTTCTGACCAGCGCAGGGCCGAGAGCTTCAGGCCGCAGTTTGGAACGGACGACGAGCTCGGAGCCTTCCGGGCCAGCCTGGGCGTAGGACAAGAACATTTCGGGAGCGGACGCGTCTTCCAGGCTGTTCTGCCGTACGTCGGAGACTATTCCGATGATTCGCGCGGTCGCCTTTCCGGTAAAGCCGTTCACTTCTTTCCCCACAGCTTCCTGGCCCGGCCAGTGCAGTTTTGCCGCTGCTTCATTGATAATGACGGCGATCTGCGTATCCGGGCGATCGAGCGCCCAATCGAAGTCGCGGCCTTCCCGGAGATCGATTCCCATGGCAGAGAGGTAGCCGGGCGTGACTATGCGCACGTAGGCATCGTAAGCATCTGGGGGGTCATCTTTTGTGTAAACGCGACCGACAGCCTGAAAACCCCAGCTGCGATTGCGGCCCAGCGGAAGCATGTCGGATATGCCAGCCGCTTCCACGCTGGGGATTTGCCGAACGCGGCGAAGAATTTCTTGCAGGACCGGAACGCGATGCTCTGGTTTTCCATCGTCGTCGTAGCTGATGGTCAGCGCGGCAGCCTGGCTTGGCTGAAAGCCCAGGTCTACATCCAGCACCCGCATGAAACTGCGTAGCAGCAAGCCGGCGCCGACCAGCAGCACACACGCAAGTGCGACTTCGCTGACCACCAGCAGTGAGCGGAGTCCATGAAAGTGCCGGCCTTCGGTCGAGCCGCGGCTAGAGCTGGCAAGTCCAGCCCGCAGATTTGCCGACGCGATCAGCAAGCCGGGCGCGAGACCAAAGAGCACTGCGGCCAGAGCCGTCATCAGCAATGCCCACAGCAGCGTGGCGCCATCAATTTTCATCGAGCTGAGCAGCGGCAGCGCCAGCGAGGCTTGCCGTGATACAAATGAAACAATGCCATAGGCGAAAACCAACCCGAGCATCGCTCCCACGACCGACAGCACCACACTCTCCGTAAGCAGTTGGCCTACGATCCGCGAACGCCCTGCACCGAGCGCCGTCCGCGTGGCGAATTCCTTGGAACGCGCCGCGGAACGAGCGAACAGAAGATTAGCCAGATTGACGCAAACGATGAGCAGGATCAGTCCCACCGCCGACCACAAAACGATCAGCGAACTGCGGAGTTTGCCGCGCACGTGTCCGCTCAGGCTGGAAACCCGCGTCGCATAGTCGCTATACCAGTCCTTGTGCTGCGCGCGCATTTGTGGCATCAGCAGATCAACTTCACTTTGCGCGCTTTGCACCGTAGCACCGGGTTTGAGGCGACCGATGATAAAGATGGTATTGCCCCATTGCCGGATGTCGTCCCAGAGATACGGTTCGAACAGCTCGATGCGCTGGCCGGGCGCGAAGGCAGCGCCAAAATCGAATGAGGACGGAAGGATGCCGACAACGGTATAGGACTGTTTATTGATGGTGATCGGCTGGTTGAGGATGGAAAGATCGGAATTGAAATGTTGCCGCCAGAACGCGTTGTCGAGAATGGCCACGTGCGCTGCGCCTTTTGCCGTTTCGCCGCGAAGAAACGCGCGTCCGTATTGCGGCTGCACGCCAAGCGTCTGAAAGAAATTCCAGTCGGTCATAACACCGGTGAGGGCCAGGGGTTCACCGCGCCCAGTGAGCGAGTATCCACCCTGCCCGAAAAAAGGCATGTAAGCGGTCACTTGTTCGAACGAACGATTTTGCTTGGCGTATTCGTCGTAGACATCAATCTTGTAGGTGAGCGAAGAAAGGCCGCCGAGGCCGCGATTCGAATCAAGCCAGGCCAATTCGTTCGAATTGGCAAAAGGAAGCGGCCGCAGCAACAGCGTATTGATGATGCTGAAGACCGCGATATTTGCGCCGATACCCAGGGCGAGAATCAGAATAGCGATGGCCGCGAAGGCTCGATCCCGCCAAAGTGTGCGCAGCGTGTAGCGAATATCCCGGAGTACCGTGTCCAGCAAGGGAAGACCACGCGATTCGCGGTGCGTTTCTTTGGACTGCTGCGGGCCGCCGAAGCTGATGCGCGCCTGTCGCTCTGCTTCCTGCGCCGTCATCCCTTTCTGCAAATTTTCTTCGATCGCGAATTGCAGATGCGACGCCATCTCTTCAGCCAACTCCTGATCGAGAGGTTTTTTGCGCGCGAACGATTGCAGGCGAAGAATCGATTCTCGGAACGAGAATGTCATTGGCGATCCCCTTCGTTCTGCATCGCCAGAACCCGGCCGATCACCCCAGTGAGTCGCTGCCAGTAGGAGACGTCGGTCGAGAGCTGCTTCCGCCCGCTCTTGGTGATCGAATAGAACTTCGCTTTGCGATTGTTGTCCGACGTACCCCATTCGGCGGAGATCCAGCCGCGCTGCTGCAGCCGGACCAGCGAGGCATATATCGTGCCTTGATTCAGCAGGATGGCATCGCCGCTGACCTGCTCAATGCGCCGGGCGATGCCGTAGCCATGCTGTGGCCCAAGGCTGGCCAGGGTCTGCAGCACCATCAGGTCCAGGGTGCCCTGGAGAAGGTCAAGTTTCGGTTCGCAAGGTGCCATATTTTGTCGCTCCTGTGGTATGACCACAGCAACATACCCTACTCCTGTGCGAATACCACAGGAACCATGTTGCCATCCCACAGGTACAGACGAATCCAGACCCCAAAAAGTTTGCTGGAATTTGCACTTTCTTGGGAAAGTGTCACCGGTTGTTGCCGTTTCTTATCCGTCGCCAGCCCATCTGCGCGGACATTGCGCCGATTCGAAGCGGTACTGGAACTGCCCTCGACGCGCCCGCGTCCAGATTCGGTAACCTAGAGAAATTCCTTGCTTCACGACCTGCGCCTTGAGGCCCAAGATGTAGTTGCGCTACGCTTGAGTTTCCGCGTTTTTGTTGAAATTCTTGCACGCGTTCTGGGGGGAACGTAGTGAGACGCAACTTCATCATCATACTTTTGTTTGTACTGTGCGCCGGTGGCGGAGTGCTGACCCACGTTTTCCGGCAGCGGCTACGCGCCGCCGTGGAGTGGAACCGCCAAGTCACTCTTGCCAAAGAGGAAGCCGAGCGCATCCGGCAGAGCATCGTGGTGCCAACCGATCAGCGCGTTCGAGCCGGCGAAAATTTCGCCGCCGCTTTGCAGAAATTTGGCCTCAGCGCGGAGGAAGCCGCTGGAGCCTCCAGCGCCGCGCAGCACGCCTTCAATCTGCGGCAACTGCGCGCTGGCAACACCATCACGGTGGGCCGTTCGGTAGAAGGAACGCTGCGCGAAATTGACTACCGCATCGATGCCGACCGCATGCTGAAAATCGTGCCCGAAGAGCAAGGCTACTCCGCGCAAGTGCGCGAGATTCCTTCGCATTTCGAAATTGTGGCAGTGCACGGCAAGCTGGATGATTCGTTGTTCAACGCCGTCGAACAAACCGGAGAATCGGCGGAACTGGCGCTGCGCATCGCTCAGATTTTCGGCTACGACCTGGATTTCTATACCGATCCCCGCAAGGGCGACGCTTTCTGCATCCTGCTCGAGAAGAAAAAATATCTGAACGGCAAAACCGCGGGTTACGGAAAAATCTTCGCCGCGGAATACGACAACGGCGGAAAGGGATATCAGGCGCTGCTGTATCACGATCCCGCCGGCCAGCCGGGTTATTACACTGCGGAGGGAAAATCGCTGCAAAAAATGTTTTTGCGTTCGCCGCTGAAATTCGGAGCGGCAGTCACCTCACATTTCAGTGCGGCGCGGTTCCATCCGATTTTGAAGACGTACCGGGCGCATCTGGGAACAGATTACGGAGCACCGGTAGGAACCCCGGTGCAGACCATTGGTAGCGGGCGAGTGGTGTTTGCGGGACGCAAAGGCGGCGAAGGGAATATGGTACAGATTGCGCATTCGAGCGGATACGAGACGATGTATCTGCACTTGTCGCAAATGTTTGTGCACGGCGGCGAGCACGTGGAAATCGGGAAGACCATTGGGCTCGTTGGGAGCACTGGGCTTTCCACTGGACCGCATCTCGACTTCCGGATTCTGCAGAAGGGGCAGTACAAGAATTTCGAGAAGCTGGGATTGCCGCCGTCGGATCCGGTTGCGAAAAAAAATTTTCCGGAGTTTGCCGCACTACGCGACAAGTGGTTGCCGCTGCTGAAAAATCCGGAGTTGCTGCAGGCGGCGATTGCGGAGACCGCGGTGCCCGCCGCAAACGGCCGCTGACAAAACAAGAAAAATCTACCACAGAGTCACAGAAACACAGAGGGAAGAGCGGAAGGAAGGAGAAGGGAGATCCCTCGACTTCGCTCGGGATGACGGGTTTGTGGGTGCGCTCGGAATTGCGACGCTGGCGTTAGCGGAGTGGATCGTGGTTTCTTGCTCGGAATGACGACTTTCTCTTAAGTTTTGGTCCTCGGCTGGTTGCTCTTCATTCTCTGGTTTTTCTCTTGCTCGGTGGCTCTGTGACTCTGGGGTAGATTTTTCCGAATTAATAGATGACCGGGAGTTTGGCGAAGTCGGTGGCGGATTCCTCGATGGCGCGGAGGACCAGCAGGGTGCGGTCGTCGTGAGGAGGAATACCGGCGCCGCTGAATTCATCGGTGGCGCGAAGGATGGCGCCAGAAATATTTTCCACGCACGAATTGGCGGGCAGGGAAGCGAGCAGCGTGGTGAGGCGCTCAATGCCAAATTCCTCGTTCCTGGCGTTTTCCGATTCGAGAATTCCGTCAGAAGCGAAGATAACCACATCGCCCAAATGCAAAGTGTGAGTGGAGACACCGTATTCGGCTTCAGGAAAAAGTCCGAGCGGAATTCCGTCCACGGGAATTTCGGTGAGTTCTCCATCGCGCAGCAGCAGCGGATGAGTGCCACCAGCGTTGGCGATGGTGAGTGTACGGTCCGCGGCGTCGTAGATGGCGAAGGTCAGCGCGATGAAGCGAGCTTCCAGACGAGCGGAATACAGCCGGCGATTCAACATCGAAAGCATGTCGGCCGGAGCAAGCTTGTTGTCCACGGTAAGTTCG
This sequence comes from uncultured Acidobacteriota bacterium, assembly GCA_963814635.1. Taxonomy (GTDB): domain Bacteria; phylum Acidobacteriota; class Terriglobia; order Acidiferrales; family UBA7541; genus Acidiferrum. The sequence continues at coordinate 1,041,954 of CAWFDP010000001.1, forward strand.
CGCAACATGCCAATCGCCAGCGAGCCATACAGAGCAGCCGCGGTACCTTTGCCAGAAACGTCGCCCAGGGCCAGAGCCAGGCGGCCTTCTCCGTAGGGAAGAAAATCGTAGAAGTCACCGCCCAATTCGCGCGCTGGCACGTACGCGGCAGTCAGATCCAGGCCGGGAACTTCGCGAGCGCCGTGCGGAAGCAGTTGCAATTGAATTTCGCGAGCGGTGTCCAGATCGTTTTGCAGGCGACTCTGATTTTCCCGCGCGTCCTGATAGAGGCGAGAATTTTCCAGAGCGATGGCCACAAAAGAGCCGAGCGCCATCAACATGCGTTCGTGCTGCTCGGTGAATGCGGCATAGCGTTTGCTTTCGAGATCGAGGACGCCGATCAGGCGGTCCTGCAGGAGCAGCGGAATCACCAATTCGGAGCTGACCACCTCGCAAGAGTCGCAGTTGATGTAGCGCGGATCCAGGCGAACATCGTCGAGACGAATCGGGCGGCGAGTGGCGGCTGCGTGGCCAGTGATACCTTGATTCAGGGTAACGCGAAAGCGCGCCGGAATGGAGTTTTCGTAATGCATGGCGAAAACGCCTTCAAGGAGCTGAGTTTTTTCGTTCCACAGCATAACCGTGAAAACGTCGTAGTTGACGATTTTCTTGATGCGTTCGGCGATGCGGCGGAGAAGTTCTTCGCGATCGAGAATAGACGTGAGTTCGCGGCTGACGTCGTAGAGCAGACCGAGGGTCCGGGCCTGCTCGGGGAAAGCTGCGAGCAGGGTCTGCGGAACGGGGTCAGGGTCGCCGGTGACCGGATAGGTGGCGAGTTTTGATAGCTCGTCCATAACAGTCGGTACTAAGCCTCTGGAAGTCATACATAGGATGCCTTATCCAAGTTTGATTCGCGAGAGCCGAATTGGTTTCATGGGGCGCAGTTAGTCACGATTACATGAGTGCGAAGCCCGGGAACGCTTCGCAGAAAGGATCGTCTGCGACTCGCTTTTTGTAGTGTTTGAAGGACAAGACTTCTACCGCCGATGAACGCGGCCAAGTCTGGACTTTTTCGAGTTCTGGCTCTTTTTTGGCCTCGTTGTAGATCTCTTGCGGTGCTTGCTTGGGTTGTTCGTGCTCGCGCATTTGTTGACAAAGGAGTTAGTGGCTCGCTCCGCTCGCCCAGGACTCGCATCCTTGGTCAGATGCTCACTGCGGAATCTTAGCGGCGTCAGAAGAACGACCTCGTGTTCGATGGCGATCATGCCAACCGGTTGGAGGCTGGGCTCCTCTTCCTTGGTTGCGTGCCGTACGGGACACGGAGTCCGCGGCTTAGAAGGCGCTGCTGGCTTTACCCCAAGCCTGTAACAACTCTTTGAGCTCAGGGTCTACGAGCACGACGCTTTTTTCTCAGGGTTTGCAAGTACAAACCCTGAAACCCACTTCGCAAGGCGATGATGTTTGTTGCTTTTGGCTTCATATGTAAAGAATAATAAAATACAGGGCGGGAAGGACGCTCACAGTTCTAGGACTTGACGCGAAACGCCGCATGAATCAGGGATTCTTTTGTTTCTGTTGTTGCTTCTGTTTTTGCGCTATGGCCTTCTCGGTCTCCTCCACTGCTTTCCTGAATTGTTCTACCGTGCTCATGGTCGGCGCTTTCAGTCCATTGATCAGGACGATCCACTCCGATAGGATGACGCGGCCTGTGTTTTCAAAAGTGCTGCTGAGTCTTGCGATGAGCATAGATGAAGTGCGTCACCTTTGACTTCGCCTCAAAGCGGCCAACATCCTCCTCGATCGCGCGGTCGGCCATAATCACACGCTCGTGTTGGCGCAGGTGTTCTGCCCAGGATTCCACGATGAAGGTTTCCACGTAGTGCGTTGGGTGCTCCGTATCGCGATAAATGCCCCAGCGGTACGCGCCATCGCGCCGGCGCACGCGCGACAATTTCTGAAGAGCGGCAAGAAATTCCTCTGCTTGGTTCGCTGCAACGTAGTATTCCACTGTAACCAACACCGGACCCAGGTCGAGGCCGACGTCACCGACAAAAATCGGTTTGGGCCAATGATTCCAGGCTCCCAAATCCACGGGTGCATCGACCAGGCGGGAAATCAAAATCAGCAGAGGAGAAGCGGCCGTACCGATCGCCGCGGCCAGCAAAGAAAAATGCGTCCCTTTGTGGGCCGCGACATATCCCCAAAATGCGCTGCCGCCGGTCCACGCCCCCATGTAGAAGAGCATAAAAACCGACATTGCCCGCGCGCGGACCCAATCGGGCGCAAGATTCTGCATCAGCGTACTCATCAGCGACATGACGACAGTCCAAGCGGCCCCGCCAAGTAGAATGGCGAGGCACAACAGCGCAATCGAGTTGAATGCGGCTACGCCCCACAAAGTTAGCGCGAAAACCGTGGTGCCGAGAGTCAACATGGCGTCACTGGAGAAAGATGATCGCGTCCGCTGGAGCGCCATTGCGCCCAACACCGCTCCGCCGCCGAAGGCAGTCAGAAGCAATCCGTAAAATGTGGCGCTCGGGCGCAGTGCATGCGCGACGGAAGGCAATAATGCCCAAAACGCGCTCGCGAAAAACATGATTGAGCCGATGCGGCCGAGTACGGTCAAAACCTTGGGCGCGTTTAGCGTCCAACGAACTGTCGCGCGTATCGCGCCAGAAACCCTTTCTCGTAGGAAGCCTGGTGATTGCGGCGGCCGTTTCCATCGTGCGATTACCCAGATAACCACCAGAAACGAAAGAGCGTTCAACGTAAACGCAGTGGCCACACCGGACACCGCAATCAAAAATCCACCGAGCGCAGGTCCCACGGCGCGCGCCAAATTGAATTCGATGCCGTTGAGCGCAATGGCCGGCATTAAGTCATCTTGCGGCACAAGTTCCGGAAGGACGGCTAGCCATGCAGGTGATTCAAACGCATCTCCAATCGAAAGCGCAAAGGTCAGGAAGAGTAGCAACCACGGAGTAATCAAATGGAAAACGGCAAGCACCCCAAGCGCTGCAGCCATGGAAAACATCCACACTTCCATGGTCAGAATCACCTTGCGCCGATCGAAGATATCGCCCACTGCTCCGGCGGGCAGCGCCAGTAGAAAGAACGGCAGGGCCGAAGCCGTTTGAGTGAGAGCCACGAGCAACGGACCCGCGCCTTTCGATGCCATCAGCCATGCAGCGCCAACGCCTTGCATGAATGCGCCGATGTCCGAGACAAAGCCGGCGATCAAGATGTTGCGGAACAGGGGCAGGCGCAAAGGCCGCCAGGTACTGAATGCTGTGGAGGTCTCGTTGAGTGGGACTGGTGCCCCTATCGTGGGATATTCGGGTGCTTCGCGCGGCTGTCGCTGTTCGTCCATTCCTGTGGTTATACCATTAACTCGTAAAAGCTAGGTTTGCAGGAGCGAATGGGCTGTTTCTGAGAACGGACAGTTGGCATTTGCTGAGAGTGTGCTTGAGTTGAATCTAAACCCGCACCCTTTGCAGAACCAGATGCCAAAGGGTGCGCCACCCAAGATCGTCGCGATGGTTAACTTCTGTGGTGCAGGTCGGAAAGGCTACTCCACCCTCGAGAAGCTGACTAGGGTGACTGAGAAAAACCTTTTGATATCACTCTCCCATTTCTATCGAATCTGATAATCCATTCGCCAATGGAAATGTGGGAGGTATAGGAGAATTCCTCAGCGCAAGGCATTGACGAGCTTTCCACCGAATCCCCTTCCCAAGAAGCCGCAGGACGGCACGCACTTACGCTTCGGGGCTTGCCAAAGTGCTTCAGGACCTCTGCCTTCGTCGCTCCAGGTGTCAACCAAGCGTAAGCTCTCTTGTAGAAAGTTAGTTCGTACCAAACTGTAGCGAACACCACAAAGAGGACGATTAACGACGCACTAGCCAATATCCAACGCCGCGTCCGAATTGTCATGACGGCCTCAGCACAAATCGAATATCCACTAGATTCTAATTCACCGCTCGCGGTCAAGTCCGGGAAACCGGACTAGGACCCCACATCGACGGTTTGGAGTTAATTGGGACTTACTACGCTGTCCCGAGGTCTGACCACCCGACTGACAACCACCCGACTGAGACCTTGCGGGATTTGGATGAACGGCTTAAAATTAGCTGGATAATTGCCTGACGGAGGTCCCATCCGCTCGGCTGCCGGAATGCCCTCCTAGTCCATTTCCGGGCGCAAAAATCAAGATAGACGAGTAGAAGTGACCGCTTCCGAACCTCCTGCCCTTTGGGAAGATTTTCATTTCTTCTCCTTGGTCCTCAGACTATGCAAAAAACAAATGTTCTTGCCTCCGCGGCAGAAGCCGTCAAGCTGACGGCCGAGCAAGCACAGTTCTATGCCGATAACGGGCATCTCAGCGTTGACGGAGTCAGCACGCCCGGGGAAATCCTCGAGATGCGGGCCATCATTCAAAAGCTCTTCAAGGATCGCATGGGAGAAAAGGAAGGCGCCTATGGCGAGCTGATCGCCGGCGCCGATCAGCCAGAGGAAGCGAACTCCCCACAAATTCTGAGCGTCGTGAACTACGCTCCGCGCTTGCACCAGACCCGGTGCTTCCAGAATGCACTGGCGATTGCCAAGCAGTTGCTTGGTGACGATGCTCGCTTTTTTCTTGATCTGTCGATCATGAAGGCGGCGAGAGTGGGCGAGGCCACACCCTGGCATCAAGACGCGGCGTTCCGCGACCCGCGCTTCGAGTACAACGAGCTGGCCATCTGGGTGCCTCTGCAGGATGTGACCGCGGAGAGCGGCTGCCTGCGATTCGTTTCCGGATCGCACAAAAATCCTCTGCTGGAACATCATTCCGTGAACGACGATTCCAGCTCGCAAGCCCTGGAATGTGTCGGCTCATTTGACAAGTCCGCCGCGGGGACGTACCCGCTTTCTATGGGCGCCTGCACGATTCATCATCCCGGTACGCTGCATTGCTCCGGTCCGAATCTATCGGACAAGCCGCGGTATGCGTACATTATGGTTTTCGCCACAGTCCCGAAACCCTCTGCCGAGCCGAAAACATTTTCGTGGCTGGAGCGCCGAGAAACGCCGTCGCAAGCCCGCAAGCGACAATGGATGCGGCATGGCGGCATGGTCATCACCGCCTGGCGCAGGCTGCGTCGCGGCGACCTGTCTAGCTGGCAATCGGTAATCTATTGGGTCAAGCGATCGGTGCGTACCGTCATGAAGGGCGCCTGATGTTGTAATTTGATTGAATCAGTCGAGGTATCCCCAGCCTCCGGTTTGCAGGTGATAGAAGCGCCGTCCAAATGGAGGCAAGGCTTCGTAGTAGAGCATAGGTTCCGTCCCTGAAGGCGAGCTGAAGTAAAAGAAATGATCTGCTCCGCCTAGCATGTATTTTGCGACGGGCACGGCGGGAAGAAATTCCGGCACCAACTCCTGTAGACGATTCGGATAACGCTGGCACTTGGCGTGGAATGCCAGGCAAGCATTACCAATTTTGATTGCCCGGCGATCCGCCATTTGATTTTGCCAGCCGTTGCAAACGAATATCGCTATCGCGGCCAGCACATAAATTCCAGCTTTGGCTAAGCGCCGATGGTAAAGGCGCCGATCGGTGCGCCGTACCCACAAGGCTCTCGGAAGGAAAACCAACACCGTGAGAAAGATGAGGAAAAGCGCGACAAGGCCCTGGTTAAGCATAAAGGCGTCAAAGACAAAAAGCGCCGCCGCGACCAGGGAGGTTTTACCAAGGGACGTCCACGCCGGAGAAACAATGGTATTTGTGGTGGTTGCAGGCATCGCCGGTTCAGGCGAGTGCGAGGTTTAAGTTTTCGATGGCTTCGTCGATTTCGGCGGTGTTTTTGTAGCCGACGGTCACGGAATCGACGCCGGCGTTTTTGAAGGCGAAGCGCATGGCGGCTTGACGGTCTTCGCGGTTGAATGACCCTTCGCCGACCAGCTTCATGCTAATGACCCCGAGTCCGGCGTTGCGGGCCTCTTGGACGTGGGTGACGACTTCAGGGACGTTGCCGAGGCCGCCGGTGGCGTAATCCTCGCCGTCCATACTCGTGCCTTTGTGATTCATGCGGATCATGGCGATGTCCAGCCATTTGTTGGTGGGGACCTGGCGCAGTGCTGGGAGGCCGTGAACGGACGCGCCGTGACCGACGATGGCTTTTCTGGACTGAGCTTCGAGAATTCCGTCCTGCCAGCGGCTGGAATCGGCGGGCCAGGTGGCGGTGTGTTGCCAGTGCAGGAGCATGATGTCGAAGTAGTCGGTGTTGGCGAGCTTGCGGAGTTCGTCAAATTTTTCCTGCGGATCGACACCCTGGTGAGTGGTGACCTTGGACATGATCCTGTAGCTGTCGCGCGGAATGCCCTTGAGGGCTACGCCGAGCATGCGGTGCATTTCCCTGTAGGATTCGGCGGTTTCGAAGAAGCGAATGCCGCGGTCGTAGGCGTAGCGCACCAGGCGGGTGAAGGCATCTTGTCCCAAATCGCGTTGAACCTGGCCGCTGAAGCTGCCGGTGCCGAAGGCCAAGCGGGTCACTTTGACGCCGGATTTTCCTAGCGTGACCCAGTCTGTAGCGGACTGGCGCACGGCGGCGAGGGGAAGAGTTCCAGTGGCGGCGAGAGTGCTAGCGGCGAGTCCGGTCTTGAGGAATTCACGCCTGGTGAAATGGGACATGGTTGCACCTCGAATCGGGGAAGGCGGGACGGCTGAGGATCCCACAGCCATATCAGGACAATCGTAGTACGAAAATCGAAATATGAGAATCGAAAATCGGGTGCGGCGGAGGTGTTGCCTTCGAGTTGAGGAAGTTGGCCGAACAGATTTCGAACTTCTGGGCGTATGATACGGCCATGGAAGCCGTGAAGCTGGTTGTCGTAAGGGTTTGCGGAAGCCGAGTGGAGGCGGACCTGGCGAAGTGTGCGCTGGAAGATGCCGGGATTGAGGCGATGAGCCAGGCAGACACGGCGGGAGGAATGCGAGAGCACCTTGCGTGGTCGGGCGCAGGATTCAAAATTTTTGTGCGCGAGGAAGATGCGGCCGCGGCGCGCGAACTGTTGAATACGCCATTTAAGGCCGAAGAGGGCGCTGGAGCGGACTTTGGCGATGACGATGAGCTGGAGGGACCGTGGCGGCGAATTACCTAGAAAGGCTTCATTCGACAATAAATTAAGATAGAGCTCGGAGAAGAACGTGAAAAAAAGTCTGATTCTGGTTTTTCTGGCTTGTGTCTTTGTATCGGCAGGATCGGCAGAATCCGAAAATGGGCAAGGGAGAAAAAAATTCGCGCGACAATTGCAGCATGATGTTTCGCTGTTTGCCGTTCACAACGTCTACGTGCCAGATTTCGTCGACGTTTCCGGAAAGCAGTGTTCTGCCGGACAATTCTACGCGGCTAGTTTTTCAAAGCTGCTCACCGACGACGCGAAAGGCTTCACAGTTATACCGCGCGTGGACGCGCACCGATCCTTGTTGAGAAGCCGCTGGACAGATCGGGATCTCGCGAAGAAGGATGCTCTCGCGAAGTTGGTATCCGAATTCGCCCCTGACGCAATTTTATGGGGCACGCTCTCGGCTAAAGATGGCCAACTGACGATTGAGATTATTGCGCGCGATCCCACCGCTAAGGAAATCTTTCGGGAATCGTTTACCGAGGAGACCGATCAGTTCGTCTTAGACATGCTACAGAACGACGGTGCCGGGCCAACCTATTACTTTGTAACGCTTGATGGTGTCACTTTTCCGAAATGCGTGTCCTGTCCCGATCCCTCGTATACAGACAAGGCGCGGTCGAAGCGGTTGCAAGGACAGGTCATTCTTACGGTCTTGGTAACTGCCGAGGGCAAAGCGGAGAAGATTCGCATACTCAGGAAACTTGATCCCGGGCTTGATGATTCCAGCATTCGGACAGTGAAGGGGTGGGAATTTGAACCCGCTAAGGATGCTGACGGCAAAAGCGTCGCAGTTCGATTACCGGTGGAAGTCACCTTCCGGCTCAGATGAGATTTTTGGAGTCCAGACTACAGGCCTAATTGATCTGCTGGTCTTTGGGCAAACCGCGATTGATACTTTGCAGTGATTGAAAGCCGTCTTTGACCACGGTGGATTTGATGTTGTCGTTGGTAACGAGGACCGGCTTGAGCATGATGGCAGGCACCATTCGCTTGCCATTGCTGATGGTTCCAGCGGCGTCGGTTTTTTCGTTCTTCGCGAGGTGGACCGCCTGCTCGGCGGCGGTTGCGGCTTCATTGGTGATGGGCTTGTAGACGGTCATGGCTTGGGTGCCTTGGGCGATGCAAATGATGGCCGCCAGATCGGCGTCTTGGCCGGAAACGAGGACCTTGCCGGCGAGATTGTGTTCGCGGAGGGCTTGAATGGCGCCGGCGGCCATGCCGTCATTGGAAGCGAGAACCGCAGCGATATCGCCGTGCGACGAATCAATGGCCTTGAGCGTGGAAAGGTAGGCTTCAGAAGGGAGCCAATCCTTGGTATAGCCATCGGCGATGACGTGAATGTCGCCGTGATCGAGATAGGGCTGGAGGATTTTCATCTGGGCGTCATGCAGAGTTTTGGCGCCCTCGTCGTTGGGAGAACCTGCAATCAGCACGTAGTTGCCTTTGGGGGCGTGCGTCACAAGGTAGCCCGCCTGCATTCTGGCGATCTGAAGCCGGTCAAAACTGATGTAGAGGTCGACATCGCTGTCCTGTACCAGGCGATCGTAGCTGATGACTTTTATGTTGGCGGCTTTGGCAGCGTCGACCATGCGGGCGGCCTTGGCGGTATCGTGCGGAAGCAGGACCAGAACTTTGATGCCGGCCTTGATCATGTCCTGGACCTGGCGGAGTTGCAGATTGTCGTCGCCCTTGGCGTCGCTGGAGATGACCTCGGCGCCCAACTGCCTGGCGCGCGCTTCGAACGAATCGAGATCAATTTGCCAGCGCTCGCCTTTCGTCGCTTCGATGGAGAAGCCAATTTTCAGTTTGGTGGCGTCTTGAGCTTGTGCGAGTTGTCCGCTGAAAGCGATCAGCAATATCACGGACGGTAGCGTTAACGTTCTGAACGACTTTTCCAAGAAGTGATCCTCCGTATTTTGCGACGACTGAGAATTAGCGCCTGCGAAGAGCGGAATCGCGGCTGCTTTTCGAGACACCACGTATGGTGTGACGACTTCCAAGTATCTTTGCGGCGTGACGGTGAAAGCAATGGAGTGACGCAAATCCGCTAATAGCGGCGGTTTGCAGCAAAGTTTCGATGGCGGCGGGGAATATTGCAGCTGGCAGGTCTGGTGCGAACGAAGCAAAAGAACCGACCTAAAGGTTGGCCACTATAATGGCAACCGCGAGGAGCCTAACGACGGCAACGCTGAGGCGATGCTCTGATTATTGACTGAGACGAGAGTTTACTTGGCGGACCGCTTCGGAAGGCGGTCCCTACAAAAGAAAGAGAACGGCTGAGCGGTAACGGTGAGTCGGCGGGCTGGATTGGGCACGGCACGGCCGGAGCCGTGCCCTCCCGCGTCGGAATTAAGCTTCCGGATGCTTGAGGATCTCGGCCAGGGCATGCAGGCGACTTGAATCCGCCGGAGCTGCCGCCGCCGCGCTTTTCTCAATGGATGGCGCCATGCCCTTTAACTTGGCGAGCTTGTTCTTGTTCAGGTGCGAGGTCTCCGCGGCTTGGATGGCTTTGCGCAGATCGGCGATGCGATTTGCTGGCAGGGCTTGCGAGCGCTCCAACTGGTCTACGTAGGCCTTGGCTACGACCAACTGTGCGGGCCAGTCGATTTTTTGCTGGTTCTGCACGTTGAGTTCGTTGACATGAACTGCCTTTGCAGCGTCGATTTCGTTTTGGGTGAGGAATTTGGTTGGGGTTAGTTCAAAGATGTCCAAGCCGCGGGCAATCTCCGAACCGTAAATCGTGCCGTTGTACCAATAGGCTGACCATTCGCCGCCCAGCACGAGCATTTTTGGATCGATTGGGCCGCGGTCGAAGTAGGCGATTTCGAATGGATGGGCTGCGTCGGTGAAGTCCACGACGGAGACGCCACCTTGATACCAGCCTTGCACTTCGATATCGCGGCCGGGAACGGGAACCAGCGAACCGTTGTGAGCGACGCAGTTTTCCGAGTCGCCTTGCGCGGCAGGCATTTTGTAGTAGCTGGCCATGCTGAGCTTGTTGTCCTTCAAACGGAAGATGGCATCGGCGCCCCATTTGTTGGGATCGTTCTGACGGCAGCGCGCACCGAGGCCGCCGCCCCATTCGTCGGTGAAAACAACTTTGCTGCCATCGTTTGAGAACGAAGCAGAGTGCCAGTAGGAGTAGTTCGGATCGTTGACGGCATCTACGCGCTTGGGATGAACCGGATCCTTGACGTCAATCAGAATGCCATTTCCGGAGCAGGCACCGGCAGCCAAACCAATTGCAGTGTAGACGGTGATGTCGTGGCATTGGTCGGTATCCTCGGGCTTGTCGCCGCCCTTGCCGTGAGTGCCGCCGTTGCTGAGGCCGTTGAGCGCGCCAGTGCGCCCGTCGATAAATAGGCGGGGGCTGGAGACAACTTTGGCGTCTTGCGGCGCAGCAACGGGAACTTTGATCACGTCAATGCGAAACAGAGCGGTGTTGGGATCCTTGTCGGGTTTTTCGCCGGAGCATCCGGGAAGTTCATCGGTTTGGCGGACAAACGAGGTGCCGGAGACGTAGATATAGACGTTGTCTTTGTCGTTCGGATCGAGGACCAGAGTGTGAGTGTGCGAACCGCGGCAAGTCTGCACGGCTGCGACTTGTTTGGGATTCTTGATATCGGAAATGTCGAAGACGCGGACGCCGCGGAAACGATCTTTCTGCGCAGCGGGCAAGCGGCGTTCCTTTTCGTGGCCTGGTTCCTTTGGCGGCTCCGGCGGAAAACCTTGTACGCCGCAATCGACGCGGCCATTCGGCATCTCGACCGACATGAACATCAAATTTTTGTACACCGAGACATCGCCCTGCCCGCCGGGGCAGACCATGGAAGTCAGCAGGGTGGTGTTCGCAGGATTAGAGATGTCATAGATGTTCATGCCATAAAAATTTCCTTGGAACAGGTGGTTGCCCTGGAACGCCAGGTCCGAATTGGCGAACGCGAGTTGTGCGATGACCAACTGGAGCGGCTTGGGCATCTTCGCGGCGGTGCCGATGCCGAGTTGGCTGATAGTCTTCTGCACTTTGGGATCATCAGCGTCGGCAGAGCCGAGTTGAAACGCGTCCGGCTTCTTGACCAGCATGATGTGCTTGATACCCACCGAAGCTTCGCCAGCGTCATACAGGCCGGGAGTCAACTTGGCGCGAGGATCGTTGGCATCAGAACCGGTCATGCCGGGCGGCAGCGCCGGAGCGGGTTGGGGAGCAAACGGATTCCGGTCTTCCTCGCCATCCGCCTTTGAGGCATCCGGCTTGGCAGCGTCCTGCTTCGGAGCATCCTGTTTAGGCGGAGCCGCGCCAGGCGTCTGCGCGTGGATACGGTTCACGCCACAAAACAAAAATGTTGCGGCCACTGCCACTCGAAAAAATATACTTGCCACTCGGTTCATCGTTTCTCCTCTAACGGCTTCTTCTCCAGCATTCCCTGCATAATCCTGATCTCCGCGCGTTGGGTGTTGTCGGCATCGGTGGCGAAGTCAAACATTTCGGCATCCTGGCCGGCGCCCGCGGTGTCGAACAAATCCTTCACCATGGTCAGCGCGCCGCCATGATGTTGAATCATTCCGGTTAAAAACAGGCGGTCGAACTCGGAGCCCCTGGCTTTGCGCAGAGTTTCCATCTGTTCCGGCGTAAGCATGCCGGGCATCAGCATCGGAGTCATCGAATCGTGCGACATATCCATGCCAGTCATATTGTCAGCCGTATGCGGCATGGACATGGAAACCGGTTCGCCGCGAGCGGCCAGCCACCGCTTCATGAATTTGATTTCGTCGGCCTGCGAACTGCTGATGCGGGCTGCGAGCGATTGCAGGTCCTTGTTGCCGGTGTGCGAAGCAATCAGCGCGGTCATCTCGATTGCTTGCTGGTGGTGCATGATCATGCCCTGCATGAATTCGACGTCGGCGCGCGACTTCGGCGGGAGCGTGCCTTTGGTTGATGGTGGCAGGGTTTTACTGGGCGTGCCTGGAGCACCGGGCTGCACGACGACCGGCTTCGCCGGATCAGATTGTTGCGTGCCAGCCGCGCGGGCGGAGGGGCTGGCCGGTGCGCTTGCCGCGAGCAGCAGTCCACAGAGCGCCGCGGATGCGCGTGAGGCTGCGCTCATTGGCAATGGCCCGTGTTTGGCCGATGGCGTTCGATTCGCTGTGCTGGTGGAGTAGGTGTCAATCAGACGCTCGGACAACGCGAAGGGCGGGCAAGAAACGATACCGACTATCGCGCCAAGGCCGCAGCATAGACCAAAAGAGCGGACGATAGCAATGCTTAGTGATAACAGGTTAATAGTATAGTCGGAAGTAATACAAGCATCGAACGACCGGAACGAGCCGGGGACCTTATTCGCTACGTCGTGTCGGCTTTGGTTCCACTGACGATTAGAACCTCAGCCGGGAAACTCATGCCGCTTTCTGTCGAATACTCGCGAAGCGATTCGAGGGTTTGCCGCTTGACTGCGGCGAGCTTATCTGCGGAGAGCGCTTTGATCTTTTCGCGAAGTTTTTCCGACATTTCCTGACGAAGGGTCCAGAAATCTTCCAGCGAGATGGCCGCGTTGATTTTGAAGTGCAGCAGGCGCTCGGTTGGATCTTGTGCGCCGGCCGCGTGGAGAATTTCCAGCAGCTTGCCGGGCGTGGCAAAGCGGAATGCGTCGAGTGCGTCCGGCTCCAGGGGCGGCGATTCGACATAGAGGTCGATGACGCGGGAAAGCGAAGTGTGGAAAGGATTTCTTTCCGCGAAATGCCAGGCAGCGACAGCCATTTTTCTACCGGGCTTGAGAACACGCAACATTTCGTGCAGCGCGTCGACCGGGGAAGGGAAGAACATTACGCCGAAGCGGCTGATCACCGCGTCGAAGGCCTTGGCTGGGAAGGGTAGTTGGTCGGCAAAGGCGACCTGGAAAGCTACATTTTCTTGGGCAAGACGACTTGCGGCGCGCTGGGCAGCTTCAACCATGCCGGGAATCGGATCGATGCCAACGACTCCGCCTTGAGGTCCGACGACCGCGGCCACGCTGAGCGCTGGTTCACCGGGGCCGGTGGCAATATCCAGGACATGATGACCGCTGGCAATTTGCGCGTCTTCTACCAGTGCATCGGTTACCGGCGTGAACATCTGACGAATGATTTCGCGATGCTTCTCCCAGTAAGGAGCTGAGCCGGTCCAGCGGTTGATTACTTCTTGTTCGGGCTGCATAGACGGAAGTATAACTTGTTGGCAAGACAGCGCGCGGAGATTGAATTGACTTTATGAAACGACCGTTAGAAGTGACATTTATAGGATTTTTGTTCATCGTTGCGGGCATGGTTGGTCTGGTTTATCACCTTTCGGACCGGCCGGTCGATCATTGGATCATCCTGATCGCCGCTGTGCGCATCCTTGCGATCGTCGGCGGAGTATTTTTGCTGCTGGGGCGGAATTGGGCGCGCTGGCTTTTGCTGGTGTGGCTGGCCGCGCATGTGGTGATCAGCGCATTCCATTCGGTGTCGGAGACCTTGGCGCATGCGGCGCTGCTGGCGGTTATTGGTTATTTTCTGTTGTGGTCGGCGGTGGCGAAATATTTTCAACCGGCGCGGCCATTGTAAGGCGAGCACGAGTTACGAGTGAGCGGTGAAGAGCTAACGAATGAAAAATTTATTTCAAACTGCGGCGGTCGAAGAAGTGCAGGGGCGCATGGCAAAGCTGCAGCCCGATAGCGATCGGCGGTGGGGAAAGATGAGTGCCGCGCAGATGTTGGCGCATTGCTCGGCGGGGCTTGAGATGGCGGTGGGAGAGAAAAATCCACCGCGAATTTTGCTAGGCAGGCTGCTGGGGAGATTCGCGAAGAAATCGATGATCGTGAAAGAAAAGCCGATGCCGCGGAATGTGGGTACGGACAAGAGTTTGCTGGTGGGCGATGAGCGGGACTTCGAGGCGGAGCGGCGCCGGCTGCGGGAATTTGTCGAACGTTTTTCGGTGGGTGGCCCTGAAGTGTGCAGCAAACATCCGCACTTTTTCTTCGGGCCGCTGACTCCAGAAGAGTCGGCGGCTCTGATGTATCAGCATCTGGACCATCATTTGCGGCAATTCGGGGTTTAGGGCCGGGCGAGAGCGTCCCGAAAGTTTCCGGCGCCATGATCGATCATTGAAAATGAGCGATTCGTTAGTCAGGGCACGCGGGCATTTTGAGTCTCTTTACGAGCCCGTGTAGCATATTCTTGTTTGGCCCTCAAGTCTGGAGAATTTGAAATGAGAATTCCTTTGGGTGGCAGAACATTTGGCACGGCACGCGCCGAAAGCCGCAACGCGTGGCAGGTCATTCAGTTACGTTTTGTCGCGTTCCTGTTGCTATTCGTGGTGATTGCAACTACCAGCAGTGCCCAAACACAGCAGGCGAAGCCGAAGGGCGCCGAACCGGTTCCAGAAGCCGCCATACCCGCCATTCTGGCTGCTTTCGATAAATACGAAGTGGTGGCCATGCCACACGGACATGGGCTGCAGGACTTGGACAATTTCATCCTTACGCTGATTCGCACTCCTGCTTTTTCTGAGAAGGTGAACGACATTGAATTCGAGTGCGGCAACGCCCTCTACCAGCCTGTCTTAGACCGTTACATCGCCGGAGAGGATGTCCCGTTCACGGAAGTGCAAAAGGTGTGGCGGAAAGTTGGTGTGGTGTCATGCGGAGCGTCAGGTTTCGTCGAGCAGCTTTTCCCGCTGGTACGCGCATTGAATCAGAAGCTTCCACCGGGAAGGCGGGTGCGAGTGCTGGCGGGCGAACCTCCGGTTGACTGGGACCAAATTAAAAGCTTTGAGGACGTCATCAGACTGGTGCACCGCGATGCCAACGCTGCTTCGGTGATGGAGAAAGAAGTCCTGGCAAAGAATCGCAAGGCTTTGATGCTCTACGGCACATTTCATCTGCTGCATGGAGTCGGCGGCAGCGCGGTCTCGCTTTATGAAAAGGACTATCCAAGTCTTACGCTGGTCATCAGTGAGCTCGGCATTTTCGATACTGAATTGCCTACGCTGTCCAGCAGCCAGTTCGTAAGCTGGCCGATCCCATCGCTGGCGCGTGCCAAGGGCACCTGGCTGGGCGCCTTGGAACTAGATCATTTTCTCCCGCCGGGAACGCGAATCGATCAGGACTGCAATGTGCACCACGAATTTCCAAAGCCGCTACAGAAACCGATGGAAGACTTGGTTGACGCATTTCTTTATCTCGGCCCTCAGGACCTAAGGCTAAGGGAAAGGCTGCCCGCTGATGTGGCTTTGGATGCCAGTTACCGAACGGAATTACAGAAAGGCGGAGACATGATTGGATTCCCTGAAGCTGCGACCGAGACGCCGAAGGAGTTCGATGAACAGATTGTGATTAGCGCGGGAAGCCCTCTCTTTGTCATTCCCAAGCCTCCCGATCCCAAGCTGCCGGATCCGGAACTGGCCAAGCAGGTGCAAGCTTGTCTCGAACGAAAAGCACGTAGTAAGCCTCCGCAATAACTCGTCTCTCGACCTGTACTTACGGCCAGTGTGAGTAACCAGCCCTTCGGTACAGTTGACGCCGCAACTGCGCGGTTTGATTCTGGAGTTCACGCGAGCCGCACCCTGCCTGGCTTGGCGTCAATCAAAAGGCAAATTTCTGTCATGAACTTTCTTCGACGGTGGCGGCACCGTCCGGAAAAAGGCCAGGAGCAGCTGCTGGTCCGGCTCTGGACGACGAACAGCATGAACGCAGATGCCGAGGAACAGCTGACGCGCACGGCGTCGAAGCTGGCGTTTGACGCCAAGGTCGAATTGAAAGCAAGCCTCAAATATCTATCGAGCGCGGAAATCGAAGAAGCGGTCACCGACGCCGCTTGCAGCAACCTGATTGCGCATCGTCTGAGAAGACACCTGAATGATGGCCGGCGCGGCCGGTAAACCAAAAATGGGAACGTTTTGAAATGAACGGGACGAGGAGAAACAGCGACCGCTTTAGCAGACTGGAATCCTGCCTGGAGTTTCGCAACGCGGACATCAAGACTTTTGCGAGACACCTGCATGAGAGGCGATGCCAGAAGTGCTGGGCGTTATTTGCGGCGGCGGGACAAGGCCTGCCGCACCACGATGTTTCCGAGCGAGCGCCGAAACTGCATGAAGCGCCCGCAGCGCAGGGCCGCCATGCTTCTGTTAAGCCGTACGACACCAATTTAGATCGCTGGTTGATCACCGAATATTCGCTGATTCCGCCGATGCACCGGCCGATCGTTGGCACTAACGACTGGTTTCGTTGGCTGGAAGAGTTTCAGGAGCGTCATGCGGCGGAAGTGGCGGGTTTGAGGCAGCCACTGGCGGAACGCGCATTGCAGGTGCTTTGGAATTCAAGATGAAGTAGGCAGGCGAGAGTTAGAACACTTTACGCAGAGAATCTAAAACACCGAGACGAAACTGGAACCGCGCCTAGATGGCGATGCCTTGCGCTTGACTTGCACCGTTTGCGGAGAGTACTTTCAGTCGGTTTCGGGCCCCACTGCAAAAAAACTCAGTCCTGGACATAAAAATGGAAAAACAACTTTCCGCGGCAGGTTATTGGCTTGGCTTGACATGCACGGCGCTGGCGCTGATCTTTCGGATGTTGACGGCGATTCATGTGAGTCCGCCACATCTGGGCGCGTCTAGCGGTGTGGCCATCGACTCTATGAGTTTCTTTCATGCTGCGACGATGTTTTTCCTGCTGACGATTGCGAGCTGGTGCCGAAGTTCCAAGTCCTGACGCGATTCGAGCGTTACGCCAGCGTGTAGGCTGATCAGCGGGGTTTCTTGCTTTCCACCTGCGCGACCCGAGCTTTCACTATTTTCTTCACCAGTGTGGCTGGAAGAGGCTTGTCGGTAGGGAATTGAATGGTGCCTTTGGAGATGGTGTAGGCTTTGAGTTCACTTTTGAATTTTTCGATAAGCGCGGCGGTGGGAAAGAAGCTGCAGTGCTTCCGAAACGCGGCGTACCAGACCAGGACGCCTTTGTATCGAAACGCGGGAATTCCGTAGCTGATGATTTCGATTGTTTCAGGCGGCACAGCGGCACGAATTGTGGCGCGGATTTTATTCAGGGTGCTGCGGGCGGGCTGAGGAACGGCAGCGAGGTATTGGTCTACGGTTTTTGCTGGGCCGATTCTCGCTGACGTACTGCTGGACTTCGCTTTCCTCATGACGGCGATGCTACAAAAGCTTGCAGGTTATGTCTATCAGTGAATGGGCGAGCGAGTCGTGGTAAGGCGACGCCAGAATAGCGGCAAAAGGCATGCCGCTAGAGAATTCAGGGCTGAATTTGCACGAGATCGTCGAGCGCTTTGGCCTCGCCGGAACCCCAGCGGGAAAGTTGTGTCGAGCGCTGACGGAGGCGGTTGACCAGCAAGCCGACGCCAATGGAGCCTCGCACCAAATGGCCGATTTTCACAGGACCCGCGAGCTTGATCGATTTGATCCAATGTAAGCCGCTGCTGATGGCGCAACCGCATTGCGAGCAGTCTGGCGTGCCGCCAAAAACGCAGGGCTCGACGCGGCTCTTAAAGTCTGCCGAATAGTTCACGGACATTTTGGAGAACAGACAATCCTCCGGATTGGCAGGAGGACGAACGATGGCGTCCGCGATGCCGGTGGTGGTCAGGAGTTTGGGAAATCGCTGATGCAGGGAAGGCAGTCTTTGCGCGAGCAGGACGCGATCCTCGCGGGTCAGCATTTCCGGAGCTTGTTCGCCAACCTGAGGAGTGTAAACGCTGACCCAGACGCAGTTCACCTCCGGCCGGGCGCTCCAGAAGGACAGGTACTCTTCGAGGTAGCTGGCCCGCGCGAGCATGGGGCGTGTGATGGTCCAGTGGACGTTGACTTCGCAACCTTCAATATTCTTGAGGATTCGTTCGTAGGTCGCCGGTTTGCGGCGGATATCGTGATGCTCGGGAAGCCCGTCCACGGACACCGCTACCCGCAGCCGCGGAATTTTCATCCAGTCGCGCGGGATCGGGATAACCGCGCTAGTGACAACAAGAGTGAATACTCCCAACTCACTCAGTGCAGGAAGAATGCGGGTAAGCTCGCGGTGGCGGACCATCGGTTCGCCCCCCACCAGCGAAACATGCATGGGCTTATGCTGGCGGACTAATTGCAAGACCCCGTCGACCAGCGCGTCGCCACGCAGATCGTTCAACTGGCGCAGGGTGACTTCGCCGCCGAGGTGTGTGTCGCCATAGGCGTAGCACCCGGGGCAGCTCAACGGGCACTCACGAGTGATTTCAATGGAGAGCAGGGGAACTCGACCGGTCAAGATTCTTCCCCACGCGGAAATCAACTCGCGGGGCTTGATACTCGGATTGGGAGCAGTAGTCGCCATATCCTCGTTGGATGCATCCTATGGCGCCGGAGTCGCAAGCAACCATCAGAGAGTATTCTTCATCTTTACTGGTGCCGGCTGAACCCGGCGGCGCCGCCCTCGCCAACGTATCCAAGAGCAGCAAGCCCGGCGCGCCCAGCAGCCAAAATTAAAGTTCATGCGATGAAATTGAGAATAGTCCCTAGCGTTCTGGTGATGATGAGTCTGCCGTTACCGTTGCTCGCCTCGTTAGGAGGAGACACGACAACGGTGCGCGCAGATCAAGAAAAGATGCAGGGCACGCTGAAGACGAGTGGCGGCGATTCGTACACCCTGCATGAGATTCAAACATCCGCGGGTGTAGCGGTGAAGGAATATGTTTCGCCTTCCGGCAAGGTTTTTGCTGTTAGCTGGCAGGGACCGATGCATCCGGACTTGCGGCAACTGTTGGGCGCGTATTTTGCCGAGTATACCCAGGCGATTCAAGCGCAACGGGAGCAACGCCGCGGTCACGGCCCTTTGCTGATCCAACATGCCGGGCTGGTAGTGCATGTGTCGGGACATGTGAGGGCATTCGTTGGCAAGGCATATGTGCCTCAGCAGATGCCGTCAGGAGTTCAAGCCGAGGACATACGATGACGTTGGCGATATCGGCGCGAATGCAGCGGCTGATTGGCTTGGGATTGGCAGGAGCGTTGGCGGCGACGGCGGGTTGCGGCGGATCCAGCAGTAGCAGCACCAGCTCTAGCGGCGGTGGTGGTGGCGGTGGTTCTTCGTCATCATCAAACGTTCTTGCAATTACCGTCGACACCGGGCCGGATGCAGGTCCGCCGAATAATTCTCCGTCCATCAATACCGCGTTTGCCAGCGTCACCGTGTGCGTTCCCGGCAGCACCTCGAATTGCGACACAATCAACGACGTGCTGGTGGATACCGGATCTTCGGGGCTGAGGATCCTGGCTTCGGCACTTACGATTTCACTTCGGCAACAAACTGGCGCAGGCGGCAATCCGGTGGTGGAATGCCTTCCATTTATTGATGGATTTACCTGGGGGCCGGTGCAAACCGCCGATGTTGCCCTGGCGGGAGAACATGCAAGTAATCTGCCGATTCAGGTGATTGGCAGCGCAAACTTTCCGACTATCCCGAATGGTTGTTCGAGCAATGGTCCGCCGGAGGATGATCTCGCGAGCCTGGGTGCAAACGGGATCTTGGGGGTCGGGAACTTTGCGCAGGATTGCGGTGGCGCCTGCACGGTGAGCGGGGCATCGAACGCCGGTTTCTATTATACTTGCGCGGCTTCGGGATGCTCGATCACAACGGAAGCTCTGGCCAGTCAGGTGCAGAACCCGGTGGCGCTTTTTGCAGCGGATAATAACGGCGTTCTGGTTGATTTGCCCGCAGTCACCGGAGCGGAAACTAGCGTCAGTGGGTCATTGATCTTTGGCATCGGCACACAATCCAATAACGATCTGGGGAGCGCGACGGTTTATACGCTCGATCCTTCGTCTGGAAATTTAACCACCCGGTTCAACAACACGACCTATCAGAACGCAGCTTTCTTGGACACCGGTTCGAACGCAATCTATTTTCTGGATTCGACCACCACAGGGATTGCCACGTGCAGGGATTTGATTTTTTTGTATTGCCCTGGCTCAACACAAAATCTTTCCGCGACCAATGAGGGAGCAAATGGCGCGAGTGGCACATTCGATTTCGGGGTCGGAAACGCCGATATGCTGCTGGCCAACATTACTACTGGCGTAGCGAACGGGCTGGCGGGGCCAAATTCCGGAACGTTTGATTGGGGACTTCCATTCTTTTTTGGCCGCAAGGTATTCACAGCGATTGAGGGCCGGAACACACCTGGTGGTGTCGGTCCCTATGTGGCCTACTGAAGTTTTTCAATGAACGTAGAAGCCGCTTTTCGCGAGCATCAGGTAATCGTGGCCTTTTTTGCCGAACGATGGCACCAGGCGTAAGTCCAATTTGTGTGCTTTACCCTCGGCGGCACTGGCTTTGGTGTAGTAGCCGATAGTGTAGCGGGTCTTGATGCGTTCGATGAGTGCGCGAAACACCGAATCCAGTTGCGCCACGTCCTTCACGTCGAAGACTTCGCCGCCGGTTTGGTCCATCACTTTGCGAATGTCGACCAGGCCCTTTTCCATGGCCGCGTGCAGCATGGTGCCGGGCGGGTTGTAGCCGGGGATTTTCAGGTTATAGAGAACGGCGTCCGAGGCGATCAGTTCGGTGACGATGTCGCGGGTGCCCTGTCCGCCGGAATAGGTGGCGACGTCATCGCTGATCAGAATGATGACGCGGCGGCCCTTGTTTGGGGCGGTGAGCAGATATTTTGCCGGCACGAAGATGCCATCGTTAATGTTGGTGGCGCCGCCGACCTTGAAGGCGTTGATCTGCCCGGCGATTTGTTTTTTGTCGGTGGTGAAGGGAACGCGCAATTCGGCTTCGGTCGAAAAGGTGAAGAGGGCCACCTCGTCTTCAGGCTTCAGCGAAGAGAGCGCGGTGTTGGCGGCGTCGCGCAAAGGTCCGAGGAACGGACCAATCGAATCGCTTAAATCCAAGACCAGCGCCACGTTGAGGGGAAGTTCGTCGCGACTGAAGATCTGAACACTTTGCGGGACGCCGTCTTCGCGCAATTCGAAGTTTTCTTTTTTCAGGTCGCCCATGATTTGCCCGGTTTTGGTTTTCACGGTGGCGTCGATCATCACCAGGTTGACAGCGACGCGAAGGACCGATGGGTCCTGATCCTGTGCAAGAGTCGCGTCGTGGCAAAAGACGGGAAGCCATAGGGTCAGAAAGAAGAAGCGAAGAGCGTTTCGCGAAGATGTAGACATGAAGGCTGCTCGCTGTTTCTGGCTGATTCTCATTTCAGTTTTTCAATTTGTTGCTGGACTTGGCTGCGAAATGTCAGCGGGTGTGCGACTTTGTGAAATGGCTCGGAAGTACCGCCGGTGCCGATCATCAGGACTGTTCCATAGCCGAGCATCCTGCCGAACGTGGTCTCGCTGATTTCGATACTCTCGACTTTATTCAGCAGCATTTCGATGGTTTTGCGGGCGGCGAGGCCGGTCTTGATGACCACGCGGCGGTTAGTCACCGCCATTTCCGTGGCGTTACGGCGAACCGCGCCCACCAGGATTGTGACCGCTCCGGCGATTAGCAATGCCGCAGCGCCAGCCTGCATGGCGCGCAGAGTTGTGTGCTCGATTCCGCTCTGGCTGAAGGCATAAGCGAGAAGCGCAGCGCCTGGCAGGCCGAGCAGCAGGATTCCGACGGCCAGGTGCGGCAACATCACGATCCAATGCAGCCGGGTCTCGTAAATGACTTGTTCGCCCGGAACCAAGTTCGATTCAACGTAGCTCATCGGTAGACTCCCCGGAAACATTCCGCCAAGGACAATGATGTGGGCACAATGGTTGTAACGCAAGGAGGCTATCATAATGCTCCGCGCGATCAATTCGCCGCTAGCGACAAAGGGTCCCGTGGGCAGCGTAGAAGTTTTCAGGAGCGTAAGCTTGTCTTGCGACTGCGGGGTTGGTGATGAAATTCGCTTACATCATCTTGGCCAATCTGCTGCGAAAAAAGACCCGGCTGCTGCTGACCATCGGTTCGTTTGCCACCGCGCTTTTCCTGTTTGCGTTTCTGGCGATCGTGCGCGAGGTGTTCAATGCGGGCGGCGCTTCGATAGTTGCGGACCGGCTGATCGTCACAAATCGCGTTTCGCTGCTCAACCCGCTGCCACTTTCTTATGGGGACAGAATTCGCCGGATTCCGGGCGTGCGATACGTCACGCACTTGAACTGGTTTGCCGGAATTTATCAGGAGGAGCGGAATACCTTTCCGCAGTTTGCCGTGGACACCGATAACCAGCGGCAGGTCTTTTCGGATTACGTTATTCCGGACGATCAGTGGGACGCCTTCCTGAAGGACCGCCAGGGAGCCATCGTCGGAGTGCATACCGCCGAGCGCTTTCATTGGAAGATTGGTGATCGCGTCCCGCTCAAGTCCACCATATTTGGCGTCGGCACGTGGGAATTCAATATCGTCGGGATTTACCACTGCAAACGCCGGCTGGATGTTGCCAACCAGTTCTGGTTCCAATGGGACTATTTCGAAGAAAAAGTTCCGCAATTCAACAAAGGACAGGTCGGTTTTTATTTCTTGCGCATTAATAGCCCGGATGATGCGGTTCGCGTCTCCGACGCGATTGATACAGAGTTCAAGAATTCTCCGTACGAAACCAGAACTGCCAGCGAATCCACCTTCATTGCCGGGAGGGTCAAGCAGTTCGCCAACATTCAATTTTTGATTCGCTCGATTGGGACAGTAGTCCTGTTTACGCTGCTGCTGGTCACCGGAAACACCATGGCGATTTCGGTCCGCGAGCGGGCTTCGGAACTGGCAGTATTTAAGGCCGTGGGCTTTTCGGATCACTTGCTGCTGTTTCTGGTTCTGGCGGAATCGCTGGTGATTGCTCTTATTGGCGGCGCGCTTGGGCTGGTCCTGGCATCATTTGCCATGCCGTTTCTGGTTAAGGCGCTTGGTGGGATGATTCCCAATTTATTGATCTCGCCGCATGTCGTTTTGTACGGATTGATCGCCGCGGTGGTTGTTGGAATCGTCAGCGGGCTTTTGCCGGGGCTCTCCGCGATGCATCTGCGAATCGTGAATGGTTTGCGCCGTGTTTGAGGGCGACGCCGAGCGAGCAAGTATTTGTCCGATTAAACTTACTCTCGGTCGGCGGCGTGGGTAACAGCGGATTTGCGCCAGCGGTAATAGAACGGGACGCCTGCGAAAATCACCGCGAGACCGAGCGATGAGCGTACTGGCCGGATCATCCACAAATTAAGAGTCAGTGCCACCGCGGCCACCAGGAAAATAAGAACAGTCCACGGATAGCCCCAAGTGCGGAACGGTCGGGTCAATTGCGGTTCGATTTTTCGCAAGCGCAGCAAGGCCACCGCAGTGAGCGCGAAGAAAATCCACACCGCAAAAACAAACAGCGAATAGAGTTCTTCGTAAGTCCCGCTGAGAGCGAGCAGCGCTGCCCCTGCGCCCAGAAAAAGCAGCGCACCGCTCGGCGTGCGAAATGCCGGATGAAGCTTTCTGGCGAAGCCAAAGAACACACCGTCGCGGGCCATGGCAAAGGGAACGCGCGCGCCGGTCATCACCACAACGTGCAGCGCACCGAGCGCGGAGATAGCCATGGCGACGGTCAACCAGTTGGCTCCACTAGAGCCTAAGAAGGATTGCACTACATCCGAAGCGACATGCTGCGAGTGCATGATCGCGGCGAACGGCAGGCTATGAAAATAAATTACGTTGGCCATCAGATACAAACTGACGATGGTGATCAAGCCGAGGATCAGTGCGCGCGGAATGTTTTTTTGCGGTTGCTTGATTTCTTCGCCCAGCGCGCCAAGATCGGCAAATCCGTTGTAGGCCCACATGGCCGGAACCAGCGCGTACAGGAGCGCGCTGACGGTCGCCAAACCGATGGGAGCGGCGACTGGCGAGACCTCAATGCCGCTGTGCTTGCCGAAAAAGATTCCGGCTACGACGATGAGCAAGATGGTGGCGATCTTCAGTGAAGTCAGGAATACCTGGATCGCGCCGCCCATGCGCACGCTCAAATAATTCAGCGCGGTGACCGCGATGACCACCAGCGCCGCCAACGGTTGCGCCACGGTGAAAACGAAGTCGTAACCAGCGAAGTGCAGCGTGAACAGTGGAGTGGTCACTGCCGGAAAAAGAAATCCAGCGAACCGTAAGAATCCCGCCGCAAGCGTGGCCATGGCAACCGGGCGATCCAGCAGCGAAGTCATCCAGCCGAAGAGAAATCCGAAGAGCGGGCCGAGACCGCGACTCAGGTAAACGTAGGCGCCGCCAGCGCGGGGGAACGCTGCGCCCAGTTCCGCATAGCAAAATGCACCAAACAGATTAATCAGTCCGCCGATAATCCACGCGGCAAAAACCAGCTTGACTGTACCAACTGCGCGCGCCATGTCGCTGGTGACCAGAAAAACTCCGGTGCCGATGGTGTCGCCGATGACGATGGCCACCGCGGCCCACAGGCCGAGGCCGCGAATTAATTCAGAAGGAGTGGCACGTGCGGTTGGTTCGGGACGCATCGCACTCATAGAAGTTCACAGAGACTACTATCCGAGATGGAAGCGGTCAACCGATGTTGTGCTGTAGATGCGGAACCCGGTTGCGCGCTATCATCGATTTGCGATGGCTACTCAACAACCGATCCTCAGCGAATTCCGGTGGGATTCGCAATACAACCTTTCCGACGTCGAACATATTCTGACTCCGGCGCTGCTGGTTTATCCGCAAATCGTCGCCGCTAACATTGAGTGCACCATAAAGTTGCTCGGTGGCGATGCGGAACGCTGGCGTGCGCACATCAAGACCGCCAAGCTGGGCTACACCTTGCGCATGATGTTGGAGCGCGGCATCCGCAATTTTAAGTGCGCGACTACGCTGGAACTTTTGGTGGCCTGCGAGTGTGGTGCGGCGGATGTGTTGCTGGCGTATCCAACAGTCGGCGCCAACGCGCGGCGAGTGCGTGAAATCGCGGAACAGTTTCCGCAAGTGCGTATTTCCGTATTGGCCGAAAACCAAGAGCAAATTCGTCAATGGCGAGGCAGCCCGATCGGAATTTTTCTCGACATTAATCCCGGAATGAATCGCACCGGCGTCGAGCAAAGCCATGGCAGCGAAATAGTCACGCTGGCAAGTGCGATTGCCGCTGCCGGGCTGGAGTTTCGCGGCCTGCACTATTACGACGGACATTACGGTGGAATCGCCGAGCCCGAACGGACAAAATCGGCGCATGAAGGCTACGATCGTTTGCTGAAAGTGGTCCAAGAGATTGAGCGCGGCGGCAAAAGCGTGCCGGAACTGATCACGGCCGGAACGCCAACGTTTCCTTGTTCGCTATCGTACGCAGGATTTCGCAGCGCTTCGTTCGTCCAGCGCATTTCGCCCGGCACGGTAGTCTACGGCGATAGCACCAGCCTCGCACTTTTCCCAAGGGAGTATGGCTATCAGCCGGCCGTGCTGGTTCTCAGCCGCGTGATTAGCCGTCCGAGCGCGGGCGTTGCCACTTGCGATGCCGGCCACAAATCGGTTTCCGCAGACGCCGGCGTCCCAACCTGCGTGGCTGTCGGACATGCGGAACTCACGCCGCGTTCGCCCAGCGAAGAACATTTGCCGATGGCGGTTCGGGAAGACGCAGTGGGTCCGAAAGTAGGTGAACTTCTCTATCTTCTGCCGCGCCACGTTTGTCCCACTGTAAATAATTTCGATTGTGCCTTGCTGGTGCGTGATGGTGCGATTGAGTCAGTAGAGAAAGTATCGGCGCGAGGACGCGAAGCGCCGCTGCTGCGAACAGCCACCCGCGCACTCTCCGCAAGCGACTGAGTTCCGTCCAAGCGCCCTTCTAGGCGGCTTTGGACTTCGGTGCGCGTGTGGACTTGCGCGGCTTGGTTGGGCCGTCCTGAAGCAATTCACGCTCGGCCTGCAGCCAGTCCTGGATTTGACTACCGGGCGCGCCCTGGCGCTCCAGATAGATCTCGTATGCGCGTACCTGAATCTGTTCCAGCGTCGGGGCCGTCTTGGCGGTCCGCGGCTTGCGGGTCACGCGGGGTGCGACGTGCAATGTTCTAGCCATGCTGTTTAGTCAAACTCCTTTAGGTGTTACCGTTCGCCTATGCCGCCGGTTTCAGGGTTTGTGCCTACAAATCCTGAGGTGACAACGAACAGTGAGACCGAATGTAGCTACTTGAAATTATAAAAGCTCCGGCCTTGGGTTAAAAAAGCAAAAAATTGATGGAGAGAATTGAAAGTAACGAGGGCCAGACCAACCCATCGCGCTGGTTAGCCTTGGGAGGCGACCTTGTGTTCGAAAAAGGCCTGCGGTTTTCGGACGATGGTTTCGGCAATCGCCAGGAAATTGCTGCGCAGCTCCTCGCGGGACGCCTCATCTGCGGGTATGCTCAGCAGCGTTGCGGCGCCATGCGACAGCAGGAACAGCGCATACACCGGGCGTGCATAGTTCTCCGGGTCGCCGCCAAAACGCTTGGCAAACTGGGCCATCAGCCAGGCCCGTCCGGGCCGCGGTTGGCCCGGATGGAAAATGTCGCCCCAGTAATGTAAGAGCAGCTGATACTCATGCGGATGCTCGTCCGCGAACTTCAGATAATGTTCGCAAACTTCCTCAATGGATGCGGAGGCGAAGAGATACTCATTCAGCTGTGCCCGGATGCGCAGCGCCAGTGTGTTAAGGATGGCCTGTTTGTTTCGAAAGCGTTTGTAGACTGTAGGAGTCGTGGAGCCGGCTTCGCGGGCCACGGCGCGGAGCGTCAAGCCGTGCTCACCGCGCGTACGCCAGAGCTTCTGGGCAGCTTTCAGGATTCGTTCTTCCAACAACAGGTCTGCGTGAGGAGGCATGTCCGCCTTTCCTATTGTTCATACGTTGTATCTCGTAAAACTGACAACGTTTAACTAATACCATAAACCACAAAAAATGCCAATAGTGCCTGCAAACCATTGTATGGGCGTGATAAAACGACACACAGCGACCTGATTTCCGGGGACAGCGCTCAGTTTCGGCTTTGGAAATAACTGCAAAATCCTTTATTAAATCGATTGACAAGGATACATTGACGATGTATAACTATCCTTACAAAATTCAATCGACAGGGTAAACGCTGTCAAGAATGGGGAGTAGAAAGTGCGGTACAAGTCGAACGTCAGTTCTCCAAAGGGGAATCGCGAGAGGAATTCTCATTCAATCACTGAAAACGAGGAACTGCTCGCAAGGTCGCTGCTTATGGCGGCTTCGGAAGTGGTGCCCGCCACCGGCGGACCCATCATCACCCACTCCTATAAGGAAGTGGAAATCCAGAAAGCCATCGGGTGGTTGTCCACCTATCTCAATACCGAGCGGGAGAATTATTATCCCTTGGGCCATGCGTTGCGCAGCGAGTGGCGCCCCTTGATGGACGGTTATTTTGAACCGGCCTTGTTGGATCGGGTCCGCGTGGTGGAACTTCTGGACCGCCGTCTCGAGAATCCGTGGTTTTATCCACAAGCCAAACAGCAGGGCGTCCGGCACCTGCCGGACATGACCCACAAAGCAGCGGTGACCTTTTTGGACGTGATCGTTTTCAACGGCAAAATTGAAAGCCGCGATTTGTTTCACGGACTGGTGCATGCGGCCCAGGTCCAGGTGATGGGAATACCTGAATTCACCGACTTGTTCGTGCGCGGCTTTCTGAAGGCGAGGTCGTATTTTTTGGCGCCGCTGAAAGCGCATGCTTTTGGATTGGATGCAAGATTCGCTGCGAATCCCGGAGTACGGTTTTCCGTGGAAAAAGAGGTTTGCGACTTCTGGCAGCGGGGAAAATATTAAACGAGTTCCGCGCGGGAAAGGCGCGGCTACAAAGTGCGGTGCGGTACGTTCGGCGGTGTCGTGTCGCTGGGAGCAGCGGCCGGTTCGAGCGTTACCGCATCGCGCCTAGTTGGCAGACACTGCGGGTAGTAGTCTTCCTGTAAAAAGCGGATCATGTTCTCGCGCAGGTAGCAACGAAGATCAAACGCCATGGACGAGGAATTTGCGCTCATCAGGCCGCATAGTTGCATCGTGGTCTGCGTAAAATCAGTAACTTGCAGAACGCAGGTCTTGCCATTCCACAAGGCGGAGTCGTTCAGAACTCGCTGCAGTTCGGCGCGCACCGGTTCGACCGGGAGCTGGTAGCGAGAAGCGCGCAGCGGCAATCGGGAAAATATCTCTCGAAGCCACCAGAGGCTACATGATGGCGTACAGGTTGCCATCGGTGGATCCGAAAAGAATCGTGTCCCCCGCGACTGCCGGAGATGAAAGAATCATGCCAACCGAGGCCATTTTCTGGATGCCAGCGATGATGTCGTCGTAGAACCAGTCCGCGAATGCCGCGGCGTAGTTCGGTGCGCCTTTCGAATCAGTCAGAGCCGGCGCATTTTTTTTGAAGGCCTCAGTGTCGAACGACCACGCGAGTTTATGTGTCGCGAGGTCAATAGCCAGAAGTCGGCCCCGGTGCGAGCCAAGATAAAGCTTGTTTCCAGCAATGGCGGGCGAAGAGAACATCGGCCAATGGTTGAAATCGACGCTAAAAAGCAATGCGCCGGTTTTGCCGTCCAGCGCGTGAACCAGGCCGGTGTCGGCCGTTGCAAAATAGACCCTGGCATCGCGGATCGCCGCTGAATTGATTACCCAGGAACCTTTATTGTTGAAACTCCAAAGTTGTTTTCCGGAGACTGCATCCAGCGCATAAAAATTGGAATCGCGGCAGCCGAAGTACACCATGCCGTTGGCCACCGCCGGCGAAGCCTGAATGCCAACCTGATTGTATATGGCGTGATCTTCGCCGGTCTTAAAGCGCCATTTGTCTTTACCGGTGGCGGCGTCCAGAGCATAAAGAAAAGTGTCCCAACTGCCGATGAACAGCGTGCCATCCGCAATCGCTGGTGAGGAATGAACGACGTCGCCAGTCTTGAACTTCCATTTCGGGGCGCCGGTAGCGGCATCGAGCGCATAGACGTTTGAATCGCTGGATCCGAAATACACGATGCCGCTCGAAACCACCGGCGACGAGAGGAAAAAATCGAATGGATCGGGCATGGTTTCACTCGCAGGCTCGATCCCGTGAATGTGTTTGGCTGCAAATCGGTGTTCGCCTTCGGTGCGAAATTTCCATTTCGGTGCACCGGTAACGGCGTTCAGCGCATAGAAGTTCGAATCGTAGCTCAGAAAATACACGATGCCGTTGGCCACGGCGGGCGAGGAGGGGATACGGCCGCCAGTTTCGAATTGCCATTTTTCCGCGCCGGTTTCGAGGTCGACAGCACGGAGGAAATGATCGTTACTTCCGAAATAGGCCATCCCTCCGGCCACTGCCGGTGAGGAGAAAATCTGCCCACCGGTGTGAATCTGCCATTTGATCTTGTGGAAGGCCGTCGCCCCGGGAGCGTCGTAAGACCCGGTATGAGCGGCATTTCCACGAAACGATGCGGCTTGCTGCGCGATGGCCGCCGGACACAAGACCAGCAGCACGATACCCAGAATTCTTTGCATGCGGAGGATCTCCGTCAGCGGGATAGACGCACGAATGCTCCGTCCGTTTCTAAATTGTTACTGGTTTCCGCCAGCTTAGAACTTAACTTTGCGGATTAGAGGCACGCCAAAGACTCTGACGCAAGCAACCCGCGCTCGCGGTTCGGCTCGCTTAAGATTGCGGCCCGAGAATCGGCCCATTGAAGAAGCCACGGATAGTCTCAGGAACGGCCAGAGCATCAGCAGTGGCCAGTCTGGCGCGATTGCCTGCGCGCAATTGAGGCATGCAAAAATTAATCGTCGTCCCCGGGAACGAGACCTTATCGCCGCTACGTAGAGGCGATTCATTTCTGCTTCTCCGCAATCGCTGAGAAGACTGAAAATTCGCCGTTCGCCACGGGCTTTCCATTCTGTTCGAACAGCCCGTAGCGTTGCCGCGCCGCGTCGAACCCAACCTTATTAAATGGGCGATGGTGAGTCGCTACCGTTCGAAACACACGATCAAACAGGAAGAATCCGATGCCAAAGTTGGCGTGCATTCTGCCGTGGTTATCCACCGCGTGGTGATGAATGTCGTGCAGCCGGCGCGCGGCGCGAAACCAGGAGTGCAGCAAGGGATGCCGCGCCATCCAGAATTCCGAGAGGTGCATGCGATCGTGCAGATAGTTGAACATAAACGCCGGCCAAACGATCAGCGTGACCAGCGCTATCGCCTGATATTGCGCGCGAATGTGCAGCAGCAGCATGAGGGCCCACAGAGCCGCGAGAATGATGGCCGAGGGGGCAAGCCATTCCAGGCCGATATTTCCCACAGAAAAGCGATTATCGGTGGCGTCGTGATAATGATCGTGCCGCATCGGCTGCCCCGGACCGTAAATCAGGAAGTGATGAATCAGGTGGCCGCGGCTTAGAAAAGGAAGTTTGTCGCTGTGCAGCAAGCGGTGCAGCCAGTACCCAAAGAATTCGGCCAGCAGACAGGACGCCGCGAGCGTTAGCGGGATTCCGATCATCGGTGAGATTTGGCTGGTGAGTATCATTTGCAGCTCCTATTCAGCGGCCGGACGCGGCTGGTCCGCGGGAATTCCTTGCGCGGATGTGGCCGAAGCCCACATCCAGAAAATTGCCAGTGCCAAAAGAATCAGTTTGCGCATGACCCGAAGCTCCTTCCACATCACCCTCCGTCTTTCCCGTTGAGCGAAAGTTACGCGGATAGAAAAACGACACTCAAGCGACAAGGGGCGTCAGCAGGGCGGTGACGTGCGATGTCGTGGGCGAAGGTGTGTGACGAAGCAAGGCTGAAGGGGATACGGCTCCTGGAGGGCCGTGGAAGTAATTGAAAATAAAAGGGAAAGGGAACGAGCCTTAGTGTTTAAGGTTATCCAGATGAATTCGGGCCAGCAGCGCAGGAAAGCGGGGATCAGCCCGCAGCGGATCGGTCAGCGGCTCGACTGCAAGGTAAATCAGGCGGTCGTTATGCTCGGCAATTGCGCGATTCAGGTACAGAAACGCGTTGCCCTTGTCATTGAGTCCGATATAAACAACCGCCACATATAGCGACGGAACGTATCTCTGGTGGGAAAGGCCCTGCAACTGGCCGAGAACTGCACGGGCGCCAGCAGCGTCACCCGAAACTGCCAAGGCGTGCCCCAATACCGTGAGCAGCGCCGGGTTTCCGGGCGCCAGCGAGCATGCCGTTCGGAAGTGCCGCAGCGCTTCCGGGTACATTCTCTTTTCGCGGTACGCCGACGCCAGCCAGAACTCTCCCAGCAGGAAATTGGGTGATTGTTCCAGCGTGAGCTTGGCCTGTGCAATCGTCGCATCGAAATCGTGCGCGTAGTAGAAGGCCTCGGCTCGGGTGGTGGTAAAAATCGGCGACACCGGATCCAGCTCCAGCGCTTTCAGCGTCTCCGATTGCGCTTCGGGCAGCCGGCCTTGCGTCATTAAAAACTGCCCGAGCCACTGGTGAGCCGTCGGGTTATTGGGATCCAAAACCAGCGCCTGCCGGAATTCGCGCTCTGCCAACGGAAAGTCGAAATCGAAACTCATCGCCAGATTGCCGAGCACATAGTGCGCTTCGGCGTTGGCGGGATCAATTGCCAGCGCGCGTTGTGCTTCTGCTTTTGCCTTCGGCGCGGAGATCGTTGGCGCGACCGCGTCGTTCGGAGCTTCTCCCATTACCGCATACGAAGCCGCGAGGCCCGCGCGCGCCGGTACATACTGCGGCATCTTCTGGACCGCGTATTCGAATGCCGGAACGCTACGCGACAGATCGCGGATCGCCCAGAAACGCCGCCCGCGCAAGTACGAACTATATCCCTCAGGATCGACGGTGGCACTCAGCGGCGAGGAGTTCGCCGTTGGCAAATTCAGAAGCAGCTTTTGCGCCACCGCCTCCGCCACTTCATCCTGCACCTTCAGTATGTCCGCTATTTTATCGGTATAGGACTCCGACCACAGCGGCGTCTGCTCCTTCGCGGAAATCAGCGACACGTCAATGCGCACCTGATCGTTTGCGCGGCGCACACTTCCTTCCAGGACATAATTCAGTTTGAGCAGCGGCTCGAGCTCCGCAATCGATTTTCCGCCCAGCTGCTTCGACGATGTTGGCGCAATCACGCCAAGCCGTTTCGGATCGAGCCGTCCCAGCCTGGTATTCAACTCGTTGGTCAGGCCCTCAGTAAATTCCGCTTGGCTGGGATCGCCCACGATATTTTGAAATGGCCTTACAAATAAACGAATCTTCGCATCCGGCGCGGCGCCCGTTCCGGGCGGCATCGACAGCGGAGGCCAAAAAATCACGCCCATGATTGCGGCGATCACCAGGAGCGCCATTCCCGCAAACCATTTTTGCTTGTAGTAGGGAATTTGCGAAGGTGGTTTTACGCCGCTAATCGGAGGGGGCGCGAGAGGTATCGTTGGAATGGCCGGAACATTAGGCTCAACTACCGCAAAAGATGGCGACGGTTCATCTCCCCCATCATCATCTTTTATTTCTTTGGGCTCCCGCTCGCGATACCACTTATCCAATTCGGAAGGGTACGCGTAAACCGAACTCTGCTTGCCCACGAGCAGGCGATGCACCGGCAAGCCCAGCGTTTTTTCCCAGCGCTGCACGGTGCGAATTTCGCGCCGCAAATACGCAGCGATCTCCCCCCAGGACTCGAGCTTGCGCTCCTTGCCCTGAGCGCCGTAAGGCGCTGTTC
Source organism: uncultured Acidobacteriota bacterium (assembly GCA_963814635.1). Lineage (GTDB taxonomy): Bacteria > Acidobacteriota > Terriglobia > Acidiferrales > UBA7541 > Acidiferrum. The sequence continues at coordinate 1,074,740 of CAWFDP010000001.1, forward strand.
CAAAACTAGTTGCGTCCGGCATTCGCTGGGTATCCGACTTCAGTCTTGCACGGGAGTATATAGTGCAAATGGCCGCGGCGAAACAAGCGTTTCACTGGTTGAGGTAACGCGCGGATTTTTCTTAGGAAGTGCCGGTGCGACGAAGCGACAGCATAGCCACCAGCGCGAAGAACGCCGCACCCACAAAGAGCAGGCTCAACGAACCAGGCTCCGGCGTATTGACTGGCGGCCCGGGTGGCGGTGGCGGAATTGCGCCGCTGATCGGCGGAACTCCAGGACCAAGAAATGGCGGAAGCAGCGGCGTGGATGGTGTCCCACCCGAACCACCGGGCGTCGGACCAACCGAAGGCGGAACAGGAACAGCTGCTCCGGAAACGCCAGGAAACAGTTCATTGCCTTCGCCGGGCAGCAGTTCAGCCATCAGCGGCGGCACAAATTCCGGAGTTTCCAATGTCTCTTTGTCCGGCTCAGAAATCGCCACCGGCTTTACCGCCACCGGCGAGAGCCGGTTGCCGCAGCGCACCCGCGCCAGATTTTCACCGTCGGAGATCAGCGTCTCGCCCGCGGGAATCATCATGCGGTTCTTGGTCCAATACACTTTATTGTTTCGCCGGTACGACACGTACATTGCCATCGGCCGATCCAGTTGAACGGTGCGCGCTTTTGCGATGCGAAAATCCGAATAGTGTTTGGCGACCACTGGATCCGCGGCTGTTACTTTTTGCAATTCCTGCGCGTCGCGAACGCCTCCCGGCACCACCGAGTACGGGAAAATCGGCCGGGATGACAGTGTGGTGCTTGGTGGATTCGTTGCGGTCAGCGTAACCGCCTTCAGGTCCGCCGATCCGGCTTGGCTATGCGTCGGAGAGTCGTGGCGCGAAAAATGAACCGCCAAAAATGTTACCAGTAGTACTGCCGGCAACACCGCAACCAGCGCACGTCCGAAGACACGCGGTAGGTGTACGAATCGACTTCTTGGCTGGGCCGGGCTCAACTTAAAATTCCTCACTCTACTGGAAGGCAATTGAGATGCCGAACGGAAGAGCCGTTCGAAACGCGAGAGCGCTTGCCTTCAGAGCCGAAAGCGGTCAAAACGCCGGCGCAGGGAAACATTTTGCAAATGGTAAGCCTTTACGCGCAAAATTGCGAGGAAGTAATTGTAAAAAATGGAAAACAATTTCCCGAAATCCACAGGCCGGAAGCGGGGCCGCCGCACTTCGGATGTGTCCACGACAAGACACAGTTGGCCTGAGAGTCGTTGGTGAGTGTCACCACGAACGGACAAAAAGGAAGGTAGCAAAGCAGGCTAGTTTTAGTAGTTATAGTACTATCTCCGGCTCTGCTCTACGAAGCGACAACCATCCACTTTCTCCGATATGCCTTCCCCAACCACACTCGCAACACCCAGAAAATCAGCAAAAACAGCGGCAGCACACTGAGAACGATATACAAGCTTGTACTGAATATGGCTGGCGATAGATGTTGTCCGATCCCTACTGTTGAAAGCAGTCGCAGCGGGCGGTTTGACGGCCCCAAGAAAAACGAACCGGCGGCGATGAACAGCCCAAAGCACATCCGCCAAATATGCCGAACAATTCGTTTGGTTCCGGACACCCCGCCCCGCAACAGCATCCGAACATCCCCCGCGGCCGCTAGCAGCATTACCGTGCCCAGGAAAAAAGTCATCCCGACCGGGACGCCAGCTTCGGAGGTTGCGCCGCTGCGCAACACCCTTATTCCATTCATCCAGGTGAAAACCCCGAGCGCCAACGGAATCAGAAAGGCCAGCCAATCGTATTTGCTGGTTTGGCCATCTTTTCTTCGAGCGGTAAGCCATCCGGTCAGAATCAGATAGAAGGTGAGAATGCCGCCGCCAAGATTGCCCGGTTGGTGCTTCACGATCGCCAGGTACACGGCACCTGCGGCCATGATCAGCATCGATGCCACAAACACTTTTCCCGCCAGGACATGTTTCGAACCGCCTTTCCGGAAAATGAGGGCAGCGCTGCCGGAGAGCATGCCGACGATTCCACCGGTGATATGAACGGGAAGCAGGGGAGAATAGAGCATGGGCGCACTCCTTGGTGCTATATAGTACTCCAGAGCCCGCAAGAGAGTTTCACAGAAGCTTCTACAATCAGATTGGTCCGCGATAATGACGTAGCCGAACCGCGGCAGCGAGAAAAGCCGCACCGATCGTCAGGCCTATCCACAGACCCGGCATGCTGAGGAATTGCGCCAGGGTAAGCGCCGATATGATCTCCATTACGGTGCCGTGCGGCGCTGCGGCGGAAGGTTCCGGGCCCGCCAAGCGGTACTGCAGCATCGCGAGAAAATACGAAGTATTGAACAGCGCCTTCTCGACTCCCCAGATCACGAACGGCGGCAGAAACGCCCATATGAAAGGGGCGCGCGGTGCCCAGGCCGAAACCAGCAGCAACCAGCCGTAGAGCGGCGCGTACCAGAGTCCGTGAACGGTCAAAATGTGGTAGAGCAGCATCAGCGACATGTGGAAGAAAGACATGTGCGCCCAGAACGTCCCGACATCCATGCCCCGGCCTAGCAGCACTACGCTGCTCACAAGCAGCATGACAAACTGCGTGGCAACGGCGATAGCGAAACTCAGCAGCGGCAGAATGATCAGGGGAATGGTGACTTTCGAGAGCACCGTGGTGAGGTCAGAAATCGGCAACGACTTCCAGAACAGGATGCTGCGTTCGCGGCGCTCTCCATAGAGCGCGTCGAGAGTGTAGAAAATCCCGACGATAAAACCGGTCCCCATGATCAGCGCCGCCGCTATTTCGTAGGGTTTGTCCAACACCTCGTGCGCTCGGTCAAGGGTCGTAACGCCGCGCATGTGCAGCGGCAGAGCGATCAAGAAGCCGGACAGCAGAATTGCGGCCGCAGCCAGCGGCGCGATGTAAATCGAGCGGTACTCCCAGAGTTCGCGCCGGATCGACCAGTACATGCGCCGGCTCGCCGGAATTGCCGCGGGCGCGGCCGCTTGCGATTCGAATGGAGCTTCGGGCATGACGGGCGTATTCATCGAGTCGCTCCTTGCGCCGCTCCGTTTTGATTGCCGATCACCGCCACGAACAAGTCGGCGATGCTGGGCTTGCGAACGTCGCCCATTGTGGGGAGTTGTTCGGCGAGCTGCAGTCGATTGGCCAGATCAAACAGCAGGATGCCGCGGCCAAACACCTGCCGCTCCTGCATCGGTCCCAGCGCACGCGCCGCGGCCAGCTGGTCGGGACGCACCGCGACTTCCCGGTATCGCGATTCAATTTCTTCCATGCTGCAATTCAGCACGATTCGCCCGCGATTGATAAACGTGACATCGGTCAGCACATTCTCGATCTCTTCCACCTGATGCGTGGTCACCACAATCGTGCGTTTGCCGTCGAAATAGTCGTTCAGCAGGGAATCGTAGAACTGCTTGCGATAAATGATGTCCAGGCCCAGCGTCGGCTCGTCCAACACCAGCAATTTCGCGTCGATGGCCATCACCAATGCAAGATGCAGTTGCGCCACCATGCCTTTGGACAACTCCCGGACCTTGCTGCTGCTCCGGATGCTGGTCTTGCCAAGAAATCCTTCCGCCTTCGCGCGATCGAATCGCGGATGCACACCGACGAGGTAGTCGAGCGTCTGCGATACTCGGATCCATCGCGGCAGCACCGCGACATCGGTAATGAAGCACACATCGCGCATCAGCTGATCCCGCTCATTCCACGGATCGCGCCCGAGCACTCGCAGCTCTCCTTCATAGGGAGTCAGCCCTACAATCGCGTTCAGCGCGGTGGTCTTGCCTGCGCCGTTCGGGCCGATCAGTCCGAGGATGCGGCCCTCTTCCACCCGCAAATCAATGCCGTCCAGTGCCAGCGTTGTGCCGAAGGCCTTGCGCAGGCCGCGTGCTTCTATGCATGCCATGGCTTTACTTCTCCTCCACTTTGTCTTGCCCTTTATCTAATTTGCCTGGGCCAGCAGGCTTCGAGCGGCGCTTTCCGTTTGCGTCCAGCAACTCTTCTGGCTTAAGTCCCAGCCTCTGGATCGTTGCCGAGACCCGCGGCCATTCCTCGTCAAGAAACTTCTGGCGTTCGCTTTTCAGCAGTAGCGCCCGCGCGCCGGCTTTCACAAACATCCCAAGCCCTCGTCTGGTCTCGACCAGTTCCTCATCCACCAGTTGCTGATAGCCCTTCAGAACCGTGAGCGGATTGACCCGGTAATCAGCCGCAACCGTACGCACCGAAGGCAGCACATCGCCTTCTTTCAGTACCCCGTCCAGGATCATCGCGACCACCTGGTCGCGAAGCTGGCGATAAATCGGCTGACTGTCACTCCACTCACGGTCCATGAGTTTTCCGATTGCCCTTAATAGCGGCGCTCTCCTGTCACTTGGTCCGCGTCAGGTCGAAGTGCGCGTGCACTGGCTTGTCCTTCATCATGAACGTCCAATCCTCGGTGTGATGGTCGGCGTCGATGATGGTAAATACCGAATGGTGCATGTGGTACTCGGTGCTCCCGCTGATGTCCGCGAGCTCGAATTCGACCGTCTTGCCATCCGGCGACATCTTGCCGGTCATTCGCGGCCGGTTCCCCGCGTCGCAATAATGAATCAGCGTCAGCTGCTGTCCGTCCACGTAAAGCATTGTGACCGGATGGTCGTACTTTGTCGCATCCAGCGGCGTTCCGGCTTCCTGGAACTCATGCACCAAGGCGTGTCCCCGCGAAGTCACCCGCAGCGAGAGGTGCATCGGCTTGCCGCCGGACATCTCCGGCATCTCCGGAACGGTGACGGCCCCTTCCCACTCTCCGGCCAGGGTTTTCATAGTTGCGAAGGACTTCAGCGCTTCGGACGGCGCCGGGTCTTCGACCGATTTGTGCACGTCAGACTTCGCCGCAGGCTCCTTTTGCACGTCTGCGTGGTTCTGCGCACAAGCCACGCCAGACGCTAACATCACAACAGCGATCGACAGCATAAAACGATGGAATTTCATGTTGATGCTCCTCACTCTATCTTCCGGCTAGCGCTTTCGCTCGTGGGCTGACCAGTAAGCGATTCGGCGTTGATTGACTGCCGGTGTGTTATAGTTAACTATAACACTAGCTCAGACGCAAGCCTTATTTTTGACTTTCTTTGGCCCGGATGGTTACCCGCCCTCGGCAGAAAACGGCAGTCGTCCCGATTTGGAACTGCCGCCCACCTTCTTCTGGCGTTTCTCTTCGGTAGCACAGGTACTTCCGCCTGTGCTGCGGTGTAGCCCGCACCACGCACCAAGACCCAACGCCACACAGGATCAGCGCAATTCAGAGAAAGAAAGCCTAGAGGATTGGTACCGGCAAGAAGACAAAAACGATCTGTCGGGTGGGGTCACTCGCGGCCGTCACCGTGCACAGCCAGGATTGGCTGTGCCACTTCGGAACTAACCCTACCGCGCTTCGACGCGCCAGGTGTCGCCGCCGCGCAGCAGCTTTTCCAGATCGCCCAAACCGCGCTTGGCTTGCACGTCGCGAATCTGCTGGTTGATCACGTCTTCGTAGCGCGGCAGATCGTCCCACGCGCGCAGCACGCCAATCGGAGTCGGAAAGCCTTCGCGATGCTCCATATGCGAAAGCAGGAACGCGTACGATGGCCGCGGGTGATGCGCATCGTGCACCACAAGATCGGCTTCGGAGATGCCGTTGCCGAGCTGCACCACTTCAATATCGCCATCGGACTTGCGGCGAATCCCTTTGTCGCGATTCTTACCGAACACCAGCGGCTTGCCGTGTTCCAGTTGAATCACGTGTTCGCTGCGCGCATCTTTTTCGGTGATGCCGGTCCACGCGCCGTCATTGAAGATGTTGCAGTTCTGCAGGATTTCAACGAACGCCGAGCCCCTGTGCGCAGCAGCGTGCCGCAGCGTATCTTTCAAGTGCGCCTGGAAAACATCCACCGAGCGCGCCACGAAAGTTGCTTCCGCGCCAATCGCCAGCGAAATCGGATTGAATGGCCGGTCCAGCGAGCCGTACGGAGTGGACTTGGTCTTCTTGTTGAATTCCGACGTCGGCGAATACTGGCCCTTGGTCAGGCCATAAATGCGGTTGTTGAAAAGGAGAACTTTCAATCCGACATTGCGGCGCAGCATGTGAATGGTGTGATTTCCGCCAATCGAGAGAGCATCGCCGTCGCCGGTGGCGACCCAAACTTCCAGATCCGGACGAACTGCCTTCAGCCCGGTAGCAACCGCAGGCGCGCGGCCGTGAATGGTGTGGAAACCGAAGGTGTTCATGTAATACGGAAAACGCGAAGAACAGCCGATGCCGGAAACCACTACAAAGTTTTCCCGCTTGATGCCGAGCTCGGGAAACACCGCCTGCACCGCGGCGAGAATCGCGTAGTCGCCGCAGCCTGGGCACCAGCGGATTTCCTGGTCGGTCTGAAAATCTTTTTTCGTGAGGACAGGCAATGTTGCCGTGGTCATCTATTTCTCCAAAATCGCCGGGCTGAAGCCCGGCCTCTACAAAAACAAGAATTACGAAACCAGTTCCGAAATCTTCTGCTCGAGCTCAGACACCTTGAACGGGCGGCCCTGAATCTTGTTCAGGCCAATGGCGTTCACCAAGAATTTCGCGCGCAGCAGCCACAACAGCTGGCCCATATTAAGTTCCGGCACCAGCACCGTTTTGTAGCGCTTCAGCACCTCGCCGAGATTCTTCGGCATTGGATTCAGGTGACGCAGATGAACGTGGCCAATGCGATGACCCAGTTCGCGTTGCGCTTTCACCGCGGCGGTAATCGCGCCGTGCGTCGAGCCCCACGCCACGATCAGCAGATCGCCGTCGGGATCGCCCGCCGGAACGATGTCTGGAATGTCCTGCGCCACCGCTTCGACTTTTGCCGCGCGAATGCGAACCATGTTTTCGTGATTCAGCGGTTCGTAATTGATGTTGCCGGTGACGTCCTGCTTTTCCAACCCGCCAATGCGGTGTTCGAGGCCAGGAGTTCCAGGAACCGCCCACGGCCGTGCCAGCGTATCCGGATTGCGGCGATACGGCCTGAAGTCCACCGGATCGGTCGCGAACTTCACTTTGAAGTCGGGAATCGAATCGAGATCGGGAATCTTCCAGGGCTCGGCGCCGTTCGCGAGATACCCGTCGCTCAAAATGATGACGGGAACCATGTATTTCACAGCGATGCGCGAAGCTTCCACCGCAGCCCAGAAGCAATCGCTCGGCGTTGCCGGTGCAATCACCGGAATCGGCGCTTCGGAATTTCGGCCGAAGAGCGCTTGCAACAAATCGGCTTGTTCGGTTTTCGTCGGCAATCCGGTGGACGGTCCGCCGCGTTGAATGTCGCAAACCACCAGCGGAATTTCGACCGCGACCGCGAGGCCCAGCGCTTCCGTTTTCAGCGCCATGCCCGGGCCGGAAGTCGAGGTGATGGCGAGCGCGCCGGCGTAAGCCGCGCCGATCGCGGAAGTAATTGCAGCGATTTCGTCTTCGGCCTGAAAAGTGATGACGCCGAAGTCTTTGTACTGCGAAAGTTCGTGCAGAATGTCCGAGGCCGGCGTAATGGGATAGCTGCCCTGAAAAAGTGTCAGCCCGGATTTTTGCGCAGCGGTAATGAATCCCAGCGCCAGCGCCTGATTGCCGCTCATGTTGCGATACAGGCCGGGTTCCAGTTGCGCCGGCGGAATTTCATAAGAAATCTGGAACGCTTCGGTCGCTTCGCAGTAAGAGTAACCGGCTTTCATTGCCAGCTTGTTGGCTTCCACCAGCAACGGCTTCTTGGAAAATTTGTCCTCGATGTAGCGAGTGGTGCCGTCCATCGAGCGGTTGTAGAGCCAGTAGCACATGCCGAGCGCAAAGAAATTCTTGCAGCGGCTGATGGATTTGGCGTCGAGTCCGAGATGATCGAGAGCCACTTTGGTGAGGCGCTCCAGCTCAACAGAAAACAGCCGGAACTTGTCGAGCGAATGATCTTCCAACGGATTGGAAGTCATTTGCGCTTTGCGAAGATCGGTCTCCGCGAACGCATCGGAATTGACGATCAGAATACCGTTGGCCTTTAGGTCGGCAATGTTCATCTTCAGCGCGGCCGGATTCATGACGATCAAAACGTCAACCGCGTCGCCGGGCGTGTAAATTTCGTTCGATGAAAAATGCAGCTGATAGCCGCTGACGCCGGGAAGCGTGCCCGCAGGCGCGCGAATTTCGGCAGGGAAATCCGGGAACGTGGCGATGTCGTTGCCGTAGAGAGCGACAGTATTGGTGAACTGGCTGCCGGTGACCTGCATGCCGTCGCCGGAATCTCCGGCGAAACGGATCACCGCGCGCTCGATGACTTCGCGCTTGTGTTTAGGCAGCGGAATATCGGTGGTCGTGGCCATGCGTGGTTGCAACTCCCCTGGTTAAAGCCTGTAGTTGAGCTGGACTGGGCGGAGCGAGCAGGTTTAGAAGCTGAGGCGAACCGCCAGGAGCCTAGATAAAAATGATAGCACAGCGCGGCGCAGCAAGCGCGGGGGTGCGAGAAAGGTCAACACGCCGCGCGGTAAGAAAAACCGTACCAGGTGTAAAAAAGTACAAAGTACAAGCGAGACCGCGTTTGCCAGCTATGAGGTTGGGTTCGGTGATGAGGCAGCCGGGGATTGTGAGGCGCGGTCCACGGCTTCGTAGAATTTCTGGCGGAACACGTAGAGCGTGACCAAGATCGCCGCCGGGAACAGCAAACCGACCAAGCTGAAGTAACGCGTGTAATGCAGCATCTGCGCGGTGTAGCCGGAAATTTCGGGCATGTTCATTTTTTCGAACATGGTGCGAAGCGAGGCCTCATAAGACGGGCTCAGCGTGGAGTACAAGGCGTTGGCACAAGCGAGGAGTTGGCTGGCGAAGGTGAGCGGGTAGCTCCAGCGCTTGAGAAGCAGAAGGCCGATGCCGGGAATCGAGATTATCGCGAAATTGACGACGTAGATTGCCGCGGCTGCTGGGCCGAAATAGACCTGTCCAAAGAAAATCGCGGGCACGGAGTTCGGGACGAACGGCAGGAACGGTATGACAATGACGAATGACCCGAGATACCAGCCGACGATGCGTACCGCTAGCGGGCACTCTGGATTGTTGAAGACCGAAAGGGAAGTAGGAGCACGCGGCGGTTCAATCGCCGCCAGGGCCTGAAATTGCGCGATAACGGAACGGCGAGTAAAGAGAATCAGCCACCAGATCGCGATCGCGCCTGGAATGCCGTAAGTAGCGCCAAGAATGACAAAGAGCAGTCCCTGAGGAACGGTCGGCTCCATCGGAAGGGAGACGAACGCCGACACAAACATAACGATCATCCCCATCAGGCCGAAAAAGAGCAAACAGCCTGCAATTGTCAGCATCGAAATGCGTGCCCAGTTGCGCAGGCGCATTACCTGAATGCCAGTCATCACGACGAAGAGTGCGCAGAGCAGAGTAATGATCCAGGTGACGTAAAGAAAAGGACGCAGCGGGGCGGGGAATGGAACGCTGACTCCGAGACCGGTAGAAAATAGCATCAGCGAGGCGAGGCTGGACAAAGTTCCGATAACGCCAACGAGAATGGCGAAGATTCCGGCGACGATGATCGAGGTGGATGCGCGAGGGGCGGATTCCATGCACAGTTTTTATAGCAGGTTTTGCCGCGGGCCGGGAAACTGGAGGATAGGAAATTGGCGTGGAAACGGTGCTTGACACTTCGCTTTCTTTTCGCCTAGAGTGGCTGTGGAAAACAGCCCGCCTCAGCAGGCGGCTGCTACCACTGGAGGAACGCCCATGGCCCTCACCAAACGACAGAAAGAAGTTCTGGATTATCTGGTGGCGTTTGAGACCAAGCATGGATACGCGCCGAGTTTTGAAGAGATCGGCAAGGGAATGAAGCTGACGTCGCTGGCCACGGTGCACAAGCACATCACCACGCTAGAGAAAAAAGGATTCATCCGGCGCGGCTACAACCAGAGCCGGTCGATTGAAATTCTACAATTGCCGAAGTCGGTGAAGGAGCAAGTCATCGAGCGCAGGGTGCAGGAGCTTCCGCTGCTTGGGAGAATCGCGGCCGGCCGGCCTCTCGAAGCGGTGGAAGAGCGCGAGACGATTTCACTGGGAGATTTTGCGCGTGGCGGGAACTCGTTCGTGCTGCAAGTAAAGGGCAGTTCCATGATTGAAGATCACATCGTGGACGGCGACTTTGTGGTCTGCGAGCAGACCCAAGTAGCGAATGCCGGCGACATCGTCGTCGCGCTGGTGCGCGGCGATGAAGCAACGTTGAAGCGTTTTTATCGCGAAGGGCCGGGGAAAATACGGTTGCAACCTGCGAATTCAGAGATGGGGCCGATCATTGAAGCGGCAAGCGACGTGAAGATTCAGGGCAGAGTGATTGGAGTGTTGCGGAAGTACTGAAATTCGAAGTAAAAGACTATAAGAGTAGAAAAGTACCAGGTACAACGGAGCGCTGCGGCAGCATTTGAGGTACTTCAGCCTCTGCCTTTCGGAATGACTGCGCGTTCTAAGGGTTTCTCCCTATCCCCATTTTACTTGAATGGACTGTACACTGCTTGTGTCGCAGTGTCGGTCTGCGATTTTGAGAGAGGCGCGATTGATTCATACACTTCAGCGGATGACTGCGATCATATGCGCGCTGGCGTTGCTGCTGGTATTTCCGGAGAGCGGGCAGGCGTACTCGGTGATGTCGCACCAAGCGATTGTCGATGTGGAGTGGGAATCGGGAATCAAGCCAGCCTTACACGCGCGATTTCCGGAAGCGACCGAAGAAGAGATCGATCGCGGGCAGGCCTATGCGTACGGCGGCGCGATCATTCAGGACCTCGGCTACTATCCGGCCGGCAATAAATTTTTCAGCGACTTGACCCATTACGTGCGGAGTGGGGATTTTGTGTTGGCGCTGCTGCGCGATTCGCAGGACGTCTACGAGTATTCATTTGCGTTGGGAGCGATGGCGCACTACGCCGCGGACAACAATGGGCATCGCACGGGGACGAACCGCGCGGTGCCGGTTTTATATCCCAAGCTGAAGAAAAAATATGGCGATTCGGTTGCCTACGAAGACGACAAGCTGGCGCATGTGAAGACGGAATTTGGATTTGACGTGCTGGAAGTGGCCAAGGAGCGCTACGCTCCGGAAAGTTATCACGATTATATCGGGTTCGAAGTTTCGCCGCGGGTGTTGGAGCAGGCATTCCAGGAAACGTACGGCCTGGACTTGAAAAAAGTGCTGGGGGACGAGGACCGTGTCTACGGTTCTTACCGGCACGCGGTAAGCAATCTGATGCCACGAGCCACGCGAATCGCCTGGCACCTAAAAAAGGATGAGATTCAGAAAGACGAGCCGGGAATAACCAAGCGGAAGTTTCTTTACAATTTGAAGCGTGCAAACTATGAGCAGGAGTGGGGCAAGAACTATCAGAAACCAACGTTTGGCGACAAGGTACTGGCGTTCATCTACAAAATTTTGCCAAAAATCGGTCCGCTGAGGGTGTTGCAGTTCAAGACGCCGACGCCGGAGACTGAGCACATGTTTGAGGCCAGCTTCAATGCAACATTGGAGCAATACGGCGAGTTGCTGAAAGAAGAGCGCGAAACACGGAAGCCAGAAGTAACTAACGACAACTTCGATCTGGGAGCAGTGAGCGGCCCGGGGAGATATCAGATGAGCGATACCGCACATGCCAAACTGCTGGATGAACTAGCAAATCAGAAATTTGCGGGGATCACGCCGGAGATTCGGGCGGAATTGCTGGACTTTTTCAGCGCGAGTGATACGCCGTTCATGATGAAAAAGGACCCGAAAGTGTGGGCCAAGGTGCAGACCGAGCTGGAAGAGTTAAAGAATGCGCCGCTGGAGCAGAAAACCGTGAGTACCGGAAATTAAGCCGACCAGTGCATTGTTCGCGTAAGGATGCAAAACCCGCGTTCGAATCATCAAAAAAACTGCTGTAGTGCCACCGGCCTGGCGTGAAAGAATGAACGGCTGCGCCGATGGGCGCGAGCCGAACCATGTCCAAGCACAAGCCAATCCGAAAGCTGCTGGCAGCAAACCGCAGCGAAATCGCCATACGGATTTTCCGCGCGGCGAATGAGCTGGGGCTGCGCACCGTGGCGGTGTATTCGAAGGAGGATCGGCTGGCGCTGCACCGGTTCAAGGCCGACGAAGCGTATCTGGCTGGCGAAGGCAAGGGTCCGGTCGAAGCGTACCTTGATATTGCGGGAATTGTTTCGCTGGCAAAAGCCAAGGGCGTGGATGCGATTCATCCTGGCTACGGATTCTTGTCGGAGAATCCGGCGCTGGCGCGGGCGTGCGCGAAAGCGGGAATTACGTTTGTGGGGCCGACACCGGAATTGCTGGAATTGTTGGGGGATAAGACCGCAGCGCGGGGGCTGGCGATTTCCGCGGGCGTGCCGGTCTTGCCTGGAACCGAAAAACCCGTAAAGAATTTTGCCGAAGCGAAGAAAATTGCCGCGGAGATTGGTTATCCGGTGATGGTGAAAGCCGCGATGGGCGGCGGCGGGCGCGGAATGCGTATGGTGCGCAGCGAGTCGGAGTTGGAAGCGCGGCTGGAAGAGGCGCAGAGCGAGGCGCGATCGGCGTTTGGCGACGCCAGCGTTTTCTTGGAAAAATTTTTGGCGCGCGCGCGGCACCTGGAAGTGCAGATTCTCGCCGACGCCCATGGGAATTTGCTTCATCTATATGAGCGCGATTGTTCGGTGCAGCGACGTCACCAGAAAGTAGTGGAAGTTGCGCCAGCGGCGAATTTGCCGGCCAGCGTAAGGACGGAATTGTGCGATGCGGCGGCGCATCTCGCGCGCAAAGCGAAATATCGTAACGCGGGAACGGTGGAGTTTTTGTACGACGTGGATTCGCAGAAATGGTATTTCATCGAAGTGAATCCGCGGATTCAGGTGGAGCACACCGTTACGGAAATGGTGACGGGTATCGATCTGGTGCGCGCGCAGATTCTGGTGGCGCAGGGATTTTCACTGCACGATGAAACGATGCGGCTGCCGAAACAAGAAAGCGTGCCCCTGTATGGAGCGGCGCTTCAGTGCCGCGTGACGACCGAAGATCCGGAAAAGAATTTCGCCCCGGACTACGGAAAGATTTCGACGTATCGGTCGCCGGCGGGTTTTGGCATCCGATTGGACGGCGGAACGGCTTATGCGGGAGCGTCGCTGGCTCCTTATTACGATTCGTTGCTGGTGAAGGTGACGGCTTGGGGCACGAATCTGCCGGAAGCTTGCCAGCGAATGGACCGCGCGCTGCGAGAATTTCGCATACGCGGCGTAAAGACCAACATTCCGTTCGTGGAAAATGTTGTGAATCATCCGCGGTTTCGCGCGGGCGAAGTCACGACATCATTTCTGGAAGAGTATCCGGAGCTGTTCAAGTTTCCGAAGCGCGGCGATCGCGCGACCAAGCTGCTGACATATCTGGGCGACGTGATTCTGAACGGCAATCCGGAAGTGAAAGGGAAGCAGATCCCGTCGAGTTTGGAAGTGGCGGCGATTCCGGCGGCCTCGATCGCGGAGCCGCGGCCGGGCACGCGGCAATTGCTGCAAAAACTGGGGCCGAAGAAGTTTGCCGAATGGGCGAAAAAAGAAAAGCGGCTGCTTATTACCGATACGACGTTTCGCGACGCGCATCAATCGCTGATGGCCACGCGGGTTCGAATGCACGATTTGCTGGCGACCGCTCCGGCGGTGGCCGAACGATTGCCGAATCTTTTCAGCCTGGAGATGTGGGGCGGGGCGACGTTTGACACCGCGCTGCGATTTTTGCACGAAGATCCCTGGCAGCGGTTGCGGCAACTTCGCGCGGCGATTCCCAATATCTGTTTTCAGATGCTGTTGCGCGGCGCGAACGCGGTGGGTTATGCGTCGTATCCCGATAATGTGATTCGCGAATTTGTGCGCGAGGCTTATGCCGAGGGCATGGACATTTTCCGGGTGTTCGATTCACTGAACTCGATTGAGAACATGCGGGTTTCGCTGGACGCGGTGCTGGAGACCGGCGGCGTGTGCGAAGCGGCGATTTGCTACACCGGAGATATTCTCGATAAAACGCGGCCAAAATATTCCCTGAAATATTATGTGGCGCTGGCGAAGCAATTGGAGAAGCTGGGCGCACATTTTCTGGCGATCAAGGACATGGCGGGATTGTGCAAACCGTATGCGGCGTTCGAACTGGTGAAAGAGTTGAAGGAAGAGATTGCCCTGCCGATTCATTTTCATACCCATGACACCAGCGGGATCAATGCGTCGTCAGTGTTGAAGGCGGCGGAAGCGGGAGTGGACATCGCGGACGGCGCGGTGGCGTCGATGAGCGGTGGGACCAGCCAGCCAAATTTGAATGCGATCGTCGCTTCGCTGCGAAATACTCCACGCGACACTGAGCTTGATCTGGCGACGCTGAACGAATGTTCGGATTATTGGGAGTCGGTGCGGACATATTATTTGCCATTTGATTCGGGGCCGAAGGCAGGGAACGCGCGGCTCTACGAGCACGAAATTCCCGGCGGGCAATACACCAATTTGCGCGAGCAAGCGGTGGCGATGGGGCTGGGCCATCGCTGGCACGAAGTGGAGAAGACGTACGCCGAAGTGAACCAGTTATTTGGCGACATTGTGAAGGTGACGCCATCGAGCAAAGTGGTTGGTGATATGACGCTGTTCCTGATGGCCAAGGAGATGACGCCGGCGGATGTGTTGAAGCTCGACGAGCACCACGGTGTAGCGTTTCCCAATTCGGTGGTAGAGATGTTTTCCGGAGTGCTGGGCGTGCCGCCGGATGGATGGCCGAAGAAAGTGCAGAAGATTTTGCTGCGCGGAGCAGCGCCGGTGAAGGGCAGGCCGAGCGCGAACATGCCTGCGGCGGACTTCGCGGCGGAGAAGGAATCGCTGGAAAAGAAGACCGGTCACCCGATTTCAAACGAAGATCTGCTGAGCTATCTGCTGTACCCGGAAGTATTTCTGAAGTTCGATAAGTTCCGGCAGGCGCATTCCGATGTAAGCGTTCTGCCGACGCCGGCATTTTTTTACGGATTGAAGTCGGGCGAAGAGATTACCGTTGAGATTGAAACGGGCAAAACGCTGATTGTTAAGTTTATGACCACCAGCGATCCGCATCCCGACGGAACGCGGACGTTATTTTTCGATTTGAACGGGCAGCCGCGCGAAGTGAATGTGCGCGACAAGGCATTGCGAGTGGTGGAACGAGCGCACCCCAAGGCTGATGCCGCGGAAGCTGGGCAGGTTGGCGCGACTACTGCCGGTGTGATCAGCGGAATCGCAGTGCAGGTGAATCAGAACGTCGAACGCGGTGCTAAACTGATGACCCTGGAAGCCATGAAGATGCAATCGAACATTTACGCGCCGATCGCGGGGCGCGTGACCAAGCTGCTGGTTGCGCCCGGACAAAACGTCGAAGCCAAAGACCTGCTCGTGACCATCGCACCGTGAGTGACGCCCAACTCCGCAGACACGAAAATTTCCGTTCGAAGTTTCTGCGTAACCAGCGAAGCTTGGTTGTGTATCTCCCGCCCGGATATTTCGAGCAGCCGCAGCGGCGATTTCCCGCGCTGTATTTGCACGACGGACAGAATCTTTTTGATGGCTCGACGTCGTACATTCAGGGACAGGATTGGCACGTGGGACAGAGCGCCGATGCGGAGATTTACGCGGGCCGCGTCGAGCCGCTGATCATCGTGGGAATTTACAACACCGGGAAAAGCCGCATACGCGAATACACGCCGACGCGGGCGCCAAAGTTGGGCGGCGGGCGAGCGGATCGTTACGGAAAATTTCTGCTGGAAGAAGTGATGCCATTCCTGCACCGCGAATACCGTGTGGATGGAGGAAGGGAACGAACGGGAATTGGCGGGTCATCGTTAGGCGGCCTGGTATCGCTATATTTAGGAATGTCGCGGTCCGATGTATTCGGCAGAATCGCCGCGCTTTCGCCATCGGTATGGTGGCACCATCGGGTGATTCACCGATTTGCGGAGAGCGTGCCGTTGCACTCGCAGCCGCGGATCTGGCTGGATATTGGTACACGCGAGGGCCCGCGGATTGTCGAGGACGTCGAACGTTATCGCGATGTGCTGATACATCGCGGCTGGCAATACGAACGCGACTTGCACTACGAGCGAGTGGAAGGCGCGGAGCACAACGAACTTGCTTGGGCGCAACGTGTGGCGCCGTTTCTGCGGTTTTTGTACCCGGCCAGCTAGCGCCGGGGTATACTTCGCGGCTCACGGGCATTGCGGAGGTTCGGCGTGGCGGACGGGCAACCACTCACCATTCTTTGCGTCAGCTCCTACGAAAAAGGACAGGAATTTCTACGCACCTGCAAAGCCATGGGCTGCCGGGTGTACCTGCTGACGGTGGAAAAACTGCGCAATGGCGATTGGCCGCGCGAAGCGATCGACGAGATGTTTTTCATGCCGGAAGAATTGCCGCTCGCGCCGCTATTGAATGCGGTGAGTTACGCGGCACGCACGCGAAAAATCGATCGAATCGTCGCTCTGGATGAATTTGACATGGAAAACGTGTCGGCGATTCGCGAACACTTGCGCATTCCGGGCATGGGACTGACCACCGTGCGGTATTTCCGCGACAAGCTGGCGATGCGTGCGCGGGCTAAGGAAGCGGGAGTCAACGTGCCGGAATTTGTGCACGTGTTGAATCACGACGAGTTGCGCGAATTTATGGCTCGGGTGCCGGCGCCCTGGCTGCTGAAACCACGATCACAAGCTTCGGGCATCGGCATGAAGAAGCTCCAGCAGCCGGAGGAATTGTGGCCGCTGCTGGACCGTCTGGGCGACGACCAGTCGCATTATTTGCTGGAGCAATTCGTGCCGGGAAGCGTGTTTCACGTGGACAGCGTCGTGAATGAGAAGCAGGTGCTGTTCGGTGACGCGCACGCATATGGAGCGCCGCCGCTGGATGTGTCGCATGCGGGCGGAGTGTTCACTACGCGAACGCTGGAGCGTGATTCAGAAGATGCCAAGGCGCTGAGGGTAATCAACCAACGATTGATTGCTGCGCTGGGCCTGTTGCGCGGCGTGACCCATGCGGAATTTCTGAAAGCGCACGCCGATGGCCGGATTTATTTTATTGAGATTGCTTCGCGGGTTGGCGGCGCCTACATTTCCGATGTTGTCGAAGCCGCGAGCGGAGTGAATTTGTGGCGTGAGTGGGCCAAGCTGGAAGTGGGTGCGGGAAAAGCGCCGTACTCGTTGCCCGCCACGCGAAAGGATTACGCGGGAGTGATCGTGTCCCTGGCGCGGCAGGAAGAGCCGGATACTTCGGCGTATACCGACCCGGAAATTGTGTATCGCGTGAAGAAATATCATCACGCGGGATTGGTGTTGAAGTCGGCGGATCCTGCGCGGGTGAAAGAGTTGCTGGAGAATTACACGCGGCGATTCCTGGCGGATTTTCTGGCGACGCAGCCGGTGCCAGATAAGCCTTCGAGTTAGAGTGCTTGCCCTTCGACCAGTAACAGGACTGCCCTTCAGGGTAGTTACTTTCACGCACGGCAAACTGATACGGTAATTGCGGCCCTCCACGCAGGGGACTAAAGTCTCTAATCACCCCGACCGAATTTAGCAAGGGGTGGCCTGTCCCTTGGGAGGATTCATGTGGGGGAATGAGAAGAAGCCGGGAACGCCACAAGTAGCGCCACCGGAGACGAAAAATTTTGTATCAAATCAGAATCAGCCGCCGAAGTCAGCTCCGGCGACTTGGGAGGGAACTACAACAATGAGTACAAGTCCATTGGGCGCGACCGGCGACCGTGCAACAGCGCGGCTCGGTTCCAGCCTGCACGTGAAGGGCGAAATTACCGGGAGCGAAGATCTGCTGATCGACGGCTCGGTGGAAGGATTGATCCAGCTGGATGAGCGCAAGCTCACGGTGGGAGCGACCGCAAAGCTTACCGCCGACATCATTGCCCGCGAAGTAGTGGTGTACGGCACCGTGAAGGGCAACCTTCGCGCGAAGGACCGGATCGAGATCAAGAAAGATGGTTCGGTGAATGGCGACCTGACTACCGCGCGCATCATGATTGAAGATGGCGCGTACTTCAAGGGCTCGATCGAAATCGATAAGAGCGCCGAGAAGGAAACCAGCAGCGCATTCGCCAAGTCCAGCGCGCCGGCAGCTACGACCGCGGGACCCAAGAGCATCTAAGTTTTTTGCGATTCGAACCACGGCGGCGCGGATTTAGCTCCGCGCCGCTTTTTGTTGTACGCCTTCCGCCACCGCCGATCCTGGTGTCAAACATTATCTAGCTTTATGAGTCCACGATAGTTGGTAACTATATCCGTCATCATTCCTGTTAATGAAACTCTCTGGCCAAGATGTGTTAGGCGTTCTTGACTACGGATCGTTCTAGTTGAGGAGCGCAGCCGCGCGAACCGGCTGCGCCATGCGGCGGTGATGCGGCTGGCCGAGCGGCTCGTCGACACACCGGACGCCTGCGAATGCGCTTCATGTTGCCGGAGCCGCTGGCCATGCTGTCCGCCGATACTGACGGCTTGCACCGACAATTCCTCGCCATCGATGAAAATGGCCTGCGTATTTTTGCACCGACCGCGTCGGGTCCGACTGTTGTCACGCTCGCGCACGTTCCGGTTGGTATTGGCACGGTTGCTGCGGCGGGCGGTCCGGCTGACGAAGGGACGAGCGTCATTATTCGCGGCGGTTTCCAGAGCGGTGCGACACTTACAACCGGCGGCAAATCGGTTGCGGCGACATTTGTCGATATGAACGCCCTGAAACTTGTCACTCCCACCTTGGCAAACGGTGCGCAGCGAATTGTTGCCACCAACCCCGACGGCAAATCGGTCTCCTGGGGCGCCGCCTTTATCGCAAATTGAACGTCTCTTCACCCTCCATCTCAGCCCATGTGGGTACCTAACTTTTCGCTGGCGTAATTCATCCAAACCGAAGTAGATATTAAGTGCGGAGATATTCCTTCGAGCGGGGCCCGATCATGGAAACCAAGAAACTCGGCAACTCTGATTTGCAATTAACGCGGGTAGGTTATGGCGCATGGGCCATCGGTGGCGGCGGTTGGGAATTTTCCTGGGGCAATCAGGACGACGCGGAGTCAGTGGCGGCGATTTTGCGCTCGCTGGAATTGGGCGTGAATTGGATTGATACCGCCGCGGTATATGGGACCGGCCACTCGGAAGAAATTGTCGCGCACGCGCTCAAGCAGTGGACAGGCAAGCGTCCTTACGTTTTCACAAAATGTACTTTGCGCTGGGAGGAAAGCCGCAAGGTCTATTCAGATCACTCCGCCGCATCGATCCGCAAAGAGTGCGAAGACAGCTTGCGCCGCCTGCAAACCGACATTATTGACCTCTATCAAATGCACTGGCCGCCAAAAGACAATGGCGCTGAGCTCGAGGAAGCCTGGGGAGCGATGAGCGAACTGAAAAACGAAGGCAAAGTCCGCTGGATCGGCGTGTCGAATTTCGATCCGTCGCAGATGGAGCGCGCCGCGAAAATTGCGCCGGTCACTTCGAACCAGCCGCCCTACAACATCATTCGCAGAAAAATCGAAGACGAGAATCTGCCGTCCTGCCTGAAGCACAACATCGGGGTAATCAGTTACGCCCCGATGGCTTCGGGCTTGCTCACCGGTGCGATGACCCGCGAACGTGCGGCCTCTTTAGCCCCGGACGACTTCCGCAGCCGCAATCCGGAATTCAAGGAACCTCGGCTTTCCAAAAATATCGAGTTGGTTGAGCGCTTGCGAAAAGTTGGCGCGCAGCACGGGCGCGGCCCCGGCGAGGTCGCCATCGCCTGGGTACTGCGCCATCCCGCGATCACCGGGGCAATTGTTGGCGCGCGTAATGCCAAACAAGCCGAAGGCGTGATGCGCGCCGGCGAGCTGAAATTGACAGCGGAAGAAATCGTGGAAATCGAAGGCGCAGCCGCCGCAGCCGCCGCGCGCTAGAGATTTCCGGGGAGAAAACAATGGAATTGGGTTTGAAGGGCAAATTGGCGGTAGTGTCGGGTTCGACCGCGGGAATAGGTTTCGCGATCGCCAGAACTCTGGCGTCGGAAGGCGCTAGAATTGTCATCAACGGAAGAACTGAAAAACGAGTAGCGGCGGCCGCCGAAAGCATTCGCACCGACTTCCGTGCGGCGGAGGTGCAAGGCGTCGTGGCGGACCTGGGTACTGCTAAAGGCGTCGAGGATTTCATCGCGCAGGCGCCCGCTGCCGACATCCTCGTCAACAATCTCGGAATCTTCGAACTGAAGCCTTTTCTTGAAATCAGCGACGCCGATTGGCTGCGCTTTTACGAGGTCAACGTGCTCAGCGGAGTTCGTCTGACGCGGCATTATCTTCCCGGAATGCTCCGCAAAAATTGGGGCCGCGTGATTTTTATTTCCAGCGAGTCCGGCCAGCAGATTCCTGCCGAGATGGTTCACTACGGCATGACCAAGACCGCGCAAATTGCGGTGGCGCGCGGCGTGGCCGAATCCGTTGCAGGCACTGGCATCACAGTGAATTCAATTTTGGTTGGACCGACGGCTTCCGAAGGCGTCGGCGATTTCGTTCAGTCCATGGCGCTGCAACAGGCGATCTCGAAGGAACAAGTCGAGAGGGATTTTTTCGAAAAAACCCGTCCCGCCTCGCTATTGAAGCGATTCGAGACCACCGAAGAGGTCGCTGCCGTGGTGGCGTTCGTTGTCAGCGCTCAAGCCGCGACCATCAATGGAGCGGCAGTTCGCGCTGATGGCGGCGTGATCCGCAGCATTCTTTAGATTGTTTTTCCGGAGGGCACGGCATGCCGTGCCCGGTTCTCACTCGCGAACGTCCAGTCCAGCTTCAAACCCGCTGGTAATCCGCGCGCCAATTCTGCACCATTTGCTTGATTGCCTTGCGGTCGTTGACTTTTCCGTCCAACACTTTACGCGCCAGCGCCGGCAGCTCCGCATCACTTGCAAAACGCAGCGAGACCAGTTGAGCGATGCTGAATTCGCTGATGCGCGGTTTAAGATCCTCGGGCAACAGCTTTTCGTAACGCATACGTTCCTCCAGCCGGATCACCCGGTCCTGCACTCCCAACGCAAAGAGCCGCGCCAAGAACGCCATCGTCAGAAATGCCGCCGCGAGCACCACTCCGAACACTCCGTGGAATATCGCCATCGGCGTATCCATCGGGGTTTTGAATACCATGTATATGTGCCCCACCAAATTGATGATCAGCACCGGCGCCAGAAAAAAATGAAAGGCTGGTACAAACTTCGCGTGATTGGAAAAATTCTGCTCGCTCATCGAATCTCCTCTTGGAACGAATAGATCGGCTGTATATCCACCGGAATATCGGTCACTTGCGCGAACGCGTTCCTCAGATGATCCGGCAACACCGCATATTTAGCAAACCACGCCGCGGTCCGCGCCCGATCGCCGGTGGCTTCCTGCTCCAGCAGCTCTTTTGCCAGCGAAGCGAACGTGTCAGGCATTCTTTCCAGTGCCACTGCGTAGCGGCCGGTGGCAGCGTCGCGCGTCACCGCGCCTTTCTCCATCAGGTAGTTGAATTCCATCATTTCGCCGCGGCCATGCGGCTCCGCGATTCCAAATCGGATGGTGCGGAAATTTCCGGCAACCTCCGAAATGTAGTCCTCGTCCAACTGTTTTTTCGAAATCGCGCCGTGATCCGCCAGCCACTTCAGGCAAACCATGCCCACCACGTCCGCTTTCGCTTCTTCGAGAGCAGAGAAGTCTCCGCCAATTGCTTCGCGAATCTCTTTTTTCCCGGAGGGCGTCCGCGAATAGTTCGGCCCAAGCTCGTGCGAGATTTCGTGTGCCAGCGTGGCCGCAAGATAGCCATCGCCGCTCGCGCGAACCGCTTGGTCTTCGCGGAACAGCCGCTTGGCGATTGGCAGAATCACCACATTCACCCGCGCATCCATGAAGTTTTTGAAGAAAATCTTCTTGCTGCCCTTTGCTTCATGCACTCGTGCATCGTTCGGCAGATTGTCCGCCACCGCCTGGTAGCCGTGCCGCAGGTCGCCGGTTCGAAACGGCGCGTCCATCACTTCCATCGGAGTCACGTGGCCCTGCTTTGACGGCAAGTCATCCGCGGCCAGCGGCAAGGACTTTTGCAATTCCGGAACATACTTTTGGAAGACCGCGAGCTTCTTGCTCTCCGCATCGTTTCGAATCAGCACCGCCGCGCCGTAAGAAGTCCGCACTCCAAGCAGGTTGTCGAGATAAGTTTCGTACGGCGCCAGGATCAGATCGAACTTCGGATCCTTCAAATCCAGCCACGCCAGATCGCTCGCATAGTAGTCGTCATTCAGCAGCGCGTCGGCTCGCATTCGCAGGAATTTCGCAAATGCCGGATCGGCACTCAGCTTCGCAGCTTCTCGCAAATCTTCCGCGGCTGGTTTGAGAAACTCCGCAAAGCGGACGTGATATGGCTCAGCCTCCAGCTTGTTGCCCTCGCGCCGCAATATGGAATCTTCGTTATATACGGCGTTTTTTTGCTCCGGGTGGGTCGCGACATATTTCTCAACCTCGGTTACCGACAATCCCGTCGGATAAAGTCCTCTCCCCGGCGGCGCCGGATCTTTTCCTACAAAAGGATGCAACTCATCAATCAGGTCGTACCGGCTTCCGTTGGCCTTCAAAAATTGCAGAACTTTTTTATCCAGCGGATCCTGGCTTTTTTCCAGCTGCGCGTAGAGCTTCAGCCCTTCCGGATCGCTCTGCCGCCAGTAGATGCGCTCAATGTTGTTCGCGGCATCGACCAGTTTCTGCACCAACTGTTGTTCGCGTTCGCTTAGCCCGCTGCGGTTAAACGGCATCTCAAACGGTTTGAATCGCGCCATCCGCGCGTCGAGGTCCGGTGCCACGCCCAACGAAGCCGCAATACTCACCCCGGCGCTTCCTCCATTCCGGGAGTTCGCGCTGTTTGTGGCCCGGAGACTGAGAATAAAAGGAGATACCGCCAGGATCGCCACCAAAATTGCCAAAGAAACCAATCGTCGAAGATTCATGCCCAAAATTGTAGCAAACGCGGCTTTAGAAACGGAAAAACCCCTCGATTTTGTGCTTCTTTGCAACAAACTGCTCGCAACTTCGAAACTTTCCGCCGGTTTCCGCATCCAATAATAAGATCAACGGGTGAGCACATGGCAAAAGCATTCTGGGCAGGACAATTGATTGCAGAGAGCAGTGGTTGCGTCGTGGTGGAAGGGAATCAGTATTTCCCCGCCGAGACGGTCAAAAAAGAATTTCTGAAATCGAGCGCGCATACCTCGTTGTGCCCCTGGAAAGGCACCGCGCACTACTTTCACCTGGAGGTGGACGGCATGCGCAACGACAACGCCGCGTGGTTTTATCCCGATCCCAAACCCGCCGCAAAGGAAATCTCCGGCCGCATCGCATTCTGGAATGGCGTCCGCGTCGAAGCCTGACAGCTTCTTCAAAGATTGTCATCCTGGGGCGAACGACGTTCGCCGAAGGATCGCAACTCATAACGGCGGCACTTTATCACGTTCCGAGAAGATTCCCGTGAATCCGTTGGTATCCGTATTCATCCGCCCACAGCGCCAGCGGAATCGCCGCCAAATCATCCACCGCCGGGATCGCATTGCCGTCCTTGGTCAAATCCACAGTTCGAATGCAATGCCGGCAAGTGTCGCAAGCTTCCACACGAATCTGGGGGAATTTCTCCGCTACGAACACTGGCAAGGATGCCTCGCGCGATTCGCCGCAATACGCGCAGTAAATTCTGCGAAATTCCCATTCCGTTCCGCAAAATGAGCACAACAGAAAACGCTTGCCGCCGTCGCCTTCAATCCGTAAAACTCCCGCGACCGGTCGCGCTTCGCATTTCGGACACAAATTCCCCGTCGTCAGGCCGGCCGGAACATTCTGCCTCGCCGCAATCAACTCCGCGTACGGCCCAATCAATATCCGCGCCAGCAACTCTTCCCGTGAATCCTCCGGCGCTTGGTCCATGCCGCCGTGCGTCACATATTTCTGCAACGAGGCCGCCCAGCGCTCGCGTGATCCTCGTAGAAACTCCTTGATGTATTCCGCCAAAGATCCCGGCGAATCCGCCAGCAACTCTTCGAGCGTGGTCTTCACGAATGGCAGCAGCACATCCACATCGATTCGCTCGCGAAGGGGTTCGGACCCAAACAAGTTCGCTTCGCGCGGTAACACTCGTTGCAATTCCTTCTCGAGCTGCAGCTGCTCCGCGCAGATTCGCCCGTAAAATATCAGTATTTCCGCCGCGAACGGGTAAATTGTCTTTAGATATTCCGCGCGTTGGGCGCGTGCATTGTGGCGTGCGTTGTAGCTCGCCTCGGGGATCAGCGTCATTTCCGCGGCGTGGACTCGCGGCTCATAATCTCTTTATACCAGCTGGGGTGAAATCGTTTGGCGAACGCCAGCGAGACGTCGCCGCGAATCACCGAGCCAAACGCGCCGCGCTCCGCAAACACGCTCATATAAATATGAATCAGAAAATTGGCGATGGTCACCAGCGCCGCGACCGGATGCAAAAACACCGCGATATATCGCAGCCAGCGGAAACTCCACGGAATTTGCTCCGGGAACCACAATACCAGTCCGGTCAGCAGCAAAACAAAAGCCGCATAGAAAAAACTCCAGAACAGTGCCTTCTGTCCGGCATTGTACCGTCCCGCCGGCGGCATCTTGTCGTCCTGATTTTGAATGTAGAAACCGAGTGACTTCCACCATCGCGCGTCGTCTTCGGTACTCTTCATTTGCGGCGCCCAGTAGCCGTACATCCGTGCCACCGCGTAAAAGAAAAACAATCCCGCCCACGGATGCAGCGTTCGCGAAATCTGCCCTCCGCCAAGTAGTCCCGCGATCCAAAAGCACCACGGCGACCAGAACGCCAATCCAGTCAGCAATAAATAAATGTACGAGCCTGCCGCGATCCAGTGATTTAAGCGTTCAACGAATGGATAGCGCAGCACCCGGCCGTGCGGAAGCAATTGATCCGCATGTTCGCTCACGGCTGGCCTCCTTCGTGCCCCACATCATCGGCTTCGTCATGCGCCTTCGGCCCAAATCGCAAATAGTGCACGAACAATCCAATCACTCCGCCCACCATCGCCAGATTGCCCAGCCACTTCAGCGGGCCTTTCCATAATTTCACGAACAGCGGAATCGTCGGATTCTTCGGCAGCCCGCCATAGATTTCCGGCTGCGTCGCGTCGTGCAGCACGTAAATCACTCCGGTGCCGCCCACTCCCGCCGGATCATACACGCCCGCATTCGGAAAATTGAAATGCTCGCGCAACTGTTTCGCCCGCTGCTCCGCAAGGTCTTTCATGTCGTCCTTGCTGCCAAAGTGCAGGCAGCCGGTAGGACACGACTTGATGCAGGCCGGCTCCAGCCCTTCGCTCACCCGGTCCGTGCACAGCGTGCACTTGTAAACGCGCTTGGTCTCGGTATTAAATTTCGGAATATTAAATGGACATCCCGTAATGCAATATCCGCACCCGATGCACTTATCCTGCTGAAAATCCACGATCCCATTCGTATATTGAATGATCGCGCCATCCGACGGGCACGCTTCCAAACACCCCGGCTCCGCGCAGTGCATGCACTGGTTCTTCCGCATCAGCCACATCAACGAGCCATCTTCTTTCTCGTGCTCGTTGAACAAAATCAAATTCCAGTAATTCCACCGCGTCTCCGGCATGGTCTGATACGAATTGCCGAATTCCGTCGCCGAAAATGGCATGTCGTTCCACTCGACGCATGCCACCTCGCACGCTTTGCATCCAATGCAGGTCGTAGTGTCGATCAGTTTCGCTACTTTGTATTCGCGCTGGGTATCCTCGCCGGGAACACTTCCAGCGTGGCCACTGATTTTCTGTACGCGTAGTGTCGCCTGGCTCATCGCTTTACCTTTTGGCGGCTCAACGCCGCCGTCCCGTTAAACTCGTTCCAGCTTCACAAGGAATCCCTTGAATTCCGGCGTGTACGCATTCGGGTCGGTCACCGCCGGCGAAAGGGAATTGGCCAATGTTTTCGCGGTCTTGTTCTCGTCCTCGGCAATGCCGCGATAACCCCAGTGAATCGGCAGTCCGATCTGAAAGACTTTTTTCCCGTCAATGGTCATCGGCTTGATGCGCTTGGTGACCATGGCCTTCGCAATGTACTCGCCGCGCGCACTGGAAACTTTTACCTTTTCCCCGCCGTGCAACCCCATATTGTCGGCAAGCTCCGCCGGAATTTCCACGAATGGCTCCGGCACCAGCTGCACGTTCATCGGATTATTTTTCGTCCAGTAGTGGTAATGCTCGGTCAGCCGGTACGTGGTGCACACAATGTTGTAGCCCGTCTCGGGGCTGCCGTACTTGTCTTCCGGTGACTTGAACACCTTGGCCACTGGATTGTGGGTCTGCTTCGGATGAATCAGATTGCCGATCGGACTTTCCACCGGTTCATAAAATGTGGGGAACGGTCCATCCGCAAGCGCTCCGAGCGGCGCGAACAATCTCCCCACGCCTTCCGGATTCATGATAAACGGGCCCATGTGATCCGCCGGCTTCGAATCGGCCTTGAAGTCCGGCACGTCGTTGCCCACCCACTTTTGCGTGGCTTCGCTCCACCAAATTTGCCGCCGCGAAAGATCCCACGGCTTGCCGTCCAGGTCGCACGACGCGCGGTTGTACAGCACGCGCCGGTTCGCCGGCCACGACCACGCCCAATTCTGGTGCACGCCCATCCCCGACGGATCGCTTGGATCCCGCCGCGCCGTCAAATTACCCGCTTCGCTGTACGACCCGCAATAAATCCAGTTGCCGCAGGCCGTCGTTCCGTCATCCTTCAGCCACGCAAATCCCGGCAACTGATTCCCCGCCTTCAATTGCACTTTGGTCGCCGGATCTTCCGCGTCCACAAACGTCTTGCCGTTAATTTCCTTCAACACTTCTGCTAGCGATGGGCTCTGCGGATTGGTATATCCCCACGTTAGCTTCATGATGGGGTCGGGGAATTTCCCGCCATCCTTCTTATACAAATCACGCACCTTCAGAAAAAGTCGCGCCACAATGTCCTGATCCAGCATGCACGTCGACGGCACCGGCAGCGCCGCATTCTTCCATTGCAGCCACCTCGCCGAATTGGTGAATGTGCCGTCCTTTTCCGCGAACCCCGCGCACGGCAGCCGGTAAACCGTGGTCTGAATATTTTTCTGTTCATCGGCCGTGATACCCGGCGACATCCAGAACTCGCTGGTCTCGTCCGGATAGATTTCCCCTACCACCAAAAAATCCGCTTTCTTTAATGCGTCGATGTTTTTCTTGGTGTCCGGCCCGATTGCCACACCGTTCATGCCAAACGCAAAAATTCCTTTCACCACGCCGTTGAGCATGTTGTCCCACAGCTGCACCCATGAATAGTTGCGGTCTACTTTCGGCAGATAGTCATAAGCCCAGTCGTTCTGCTTGGTTGCGGCATCGCCGTACAGCACTTTCAGCAAGCTCACCGCAAATTTTGAAGTATTGCCGTAGTAATTGAACGAATCCCATTTCGCGGGCTTTGACGGCGTCGGCGTAATTCGCTTCATCCATCCGCCGAACGAGCCATCTGCAGGCGTCGGCACTTTCAAATAACCGGGCAGGTTGTCGAAAATTCCCGCCATGTCGGTCGCACCCTGAATGTTCGAATGGCCGCGCAACGCATTCACGCCGCCGCCCGCGCGGCCCACATTTCCCATTAGCAGTTGCAGCATCGCTGCGGTTCGAATGATCTGGGTGCCAAACGAATGGTGCGTCCATCCCACCGCATAAATAATGGTGGCGACCTTTTTCATGTCGCCATCTTTGCGGATCGCTGTGAACATCTCCGCGGCCTTCAAAAACTCGTCGCGCGGAGTTCCGGTGACCCGCTCCACCATTTCCGGGGTGTAGCGCGAGTAATGCTCCCGCATCAACTGGAACACGCAGCGCGGATCCTCCAGCGATAAATCGTACGCAGGCTTCTCCGGCAACGCCGGCGGCGGCGCAGGTTGACCGTTTGCCGGTTTCGCCGCAGGCGCATCGTGACCGGCTTTCCCGTTCGCATCGCCCGACGCGTAATTCCACGTCGCTTTGTCGTAGGTGTGGGCCTTCTCGTCGAAGCCGGAAAAAACTCCTTCATCCTCAGGCAGCTTGAACCCATCTTTCACGATGTACGCGGCGTTGGTGTAGTTAATCAGGTAATCTTTCGCGAATCGCTTGTTCTCGATCGCGTAGCGGATCATTCCGCCCAGAAACGCGATATCCGTTCCTGCTCGAATTTGGCAGAACATATCCGCAACTGATGATGTGCGCGTGAAGCGGGGATCAACTGAAATGATTTTGGCGTTGCGATTGCGCTTTGCTTCCAGCGCCCACTTGAAGCCGCACGGATGATTCTCCGCTGGATTTCCGCCCATGATGAGCATCAGGTCGGTGTTCTTGATGTCCACCCACCCGTTGGTCATTGCCCCGCGTCCGAACGTTGGTCCCAAACTTGAGACCGTGGGGCCGTGTCAAACTCTGGCCTGGTTTTCCAAATGCACCACGCCCAGCGCTCTCATCGTTTTCACGACGAGATAGTTGAACTCGTTGGTGTCGGTGCAGCCGCCGGTCCAGGCAATCGATTCCAGCCGGTTTACCCGGTGGCCCTGAGCGTCGGTCTCAATAAATGTGTCGTCGCGGGTCTTCTTGACCCTGGCCGCGATCTCGTTCAATGCATCGTCCCACGATATATCTTGCCACTCGGTGCCGCCCGGCCGCCGCACTTGCGGCTTCACAATTCGCCGGTCGTTCAAAATATCCTGTTCCAGCGAAGCGCCCTTGGGGCACAGCGTCCCGCGATTGATCGGATGATCCGGGTCGCCCTCCACGTGCACCACTTGCGGCGTCACGTTTTTCGCGCGGTCGCCAATCGTGTAAATAATTACGCCGCAGCTCACCGAGCAATACGGGCAGGTCGAGCGGGTCTCATTCGCGCGTGCAATCTTCAACACCCGCAGTTGTGCGAATGCCGGCTGCAAATCGAATCCAAATACCGCAGCAGCAGCTCCGCCAACCGCACCTATTTTTAGGAAATCTCGTCGACTGGAAGCCATCTTGCCTCCTTGCCTTGAGATGAAGAAACCGCACGCAGAGATAGATTAATATTCCAGTAAGGCAGGGAAAGCAAGCAGAACTTTCGTTAGAAAGGGAAAAAATGTGGCCGCAAAAACAATCTGCACCCTTCTTTGCTACCGTGCATCAAAACTTGATTTGTAAACTTCCCCTCGCTTAACCGAGTTACGCTGCGGCGCTTGGCGGTTGGGGAATCGAGGTATCAGTATTGTCCGCGGTGCTTGGCGCGCGGTACCTCACCAGCAGCAGCGTCAGGTCATCCGCCTGGCGTGCGCCTCGCGCGAAGTTTTCCACCGATTCCAGAACGGTCTTCTGTATCTCTTCAAGTTCAGTACTGGTGTGCCCAGCCAGCACGTCCCGCAACCGCGGCACACCGAACAGATTGTCGTCCGGATCCATCGCTTCAGTCACACCATCGCTGAACAGCACCAGTGTGTCGCCGGGCTCCAACTCCAAAGACGCCGCAGTGTACGTTGCGTCCGGCACCAGTCCCACCGGATACGATCCTTCGGTAAACGCTTCTTCCACGGTGTTTTGCCGGATCAGCATCGGCGACGGATGTCCGGCGTTAATAAATTCCAGGTGACCGTCCAGATCCACAATTCCAAAAAACATCGTCGCATAGCGTCCCACTTCCGAGTGGTCGCACAAAAACCGGTTCACGTGATTGAATACCCGCGCCGGATCCGTTCCCAATGTCATTCCGGAGAGCGCGCCCTGCAGCATAGTGGTTACAATCGCCGCGCCCAATCCTTTTCCCGAAACATCGGCCAGCAGAAACGCCGTGCGCCCGTCGCCAATCGGAAACACGTCAAAATAATCGCCTCCGACGGCCAGGCAAGGGAAATTGCAGCCGGAAACATTCAAATGCGGAAATTCGCGGAAGTCGCGTGGCAACAGCGCTTGTTGAATATCCCGCGCAATATTGATTTCCTGCTCCATGCGCTGCCGTTCGCGTTCTCGCTCCACCAGCCGCGCGTTATCCAGAATGCTCGCCGCGTCAGCCGCCAGCGCATCCAGAATCTGCCGGTCCAGTTTCGAGAATGCCGCCGGGCGCCGCGAATCCAGATACAGCACGCCAAGAAATTCGCCGCGCCGCAGGTTGATCACCGACTCCTGCGAGTTCGCGCGCATCACGCTGAACAGCGGAATCACCACCACCGCCCGCAACCGCTGCGCCACCACGCTCTGCGCCGACTGCAAATCCATCTCGGCCTGCGCCAGGTCTTCGGTAATCACCGGCGAATGCTGCTTCAGCGCCAGCTGAATCGCGGTCTGGCTGGGCGCAACGCTTTCCGGCGGCAAACGCAGTCCGCCGCTTCGCCGTGCCAGCCGCACTTTCAACGTTCCGTCCGCGCCGTTTTCCAGCAGCAGCCCGCGGTCCGCATCCAGCACTGCCACCGCATGATCCAGCATCTTCGCCAGCACCGAATCCAGCGGCAGTTGCGAGTGCAAAAGCGAGCTCGCTTCCAGCAGCATGTTCAATTTGCGCAATCCGCCGGACGCCGGTTCCGAACTGGTGATGTGTTCGATTCGCGTCAGTAGATTGGGAATCGATTCCTGCGCCCCATCTGGCGCCGAGCGGTAAATAATTTCGTAGGAATCTTCTAGGCCAAAGGTGATGATGTCGCCGTCTTCCAGCGCGCGGCTGTCGACTTTCTCGTTGTTTACGAAGACACCGCGCCGCTGCCCGCGATCCTCGATATACAGGCGGCTCGCTTCCAGCACAATTGCCGCGCAATTGCGCGAAATTCTCCGGTCGTTCAATTGCAAGTGATTGCCGGTTTCCGCGCCGCGGCCAATCATGTAGGGAGTAGCGGATATACGCGCGTACCTTCGCGCGCCATCTGGCGAAATCACTTCCAGCACCGCTTCCGTCGTCGCTAGCGTCTCGGCCATGTCCCTCTCAAACCGCAGATTGTAGCACGCGGTTGCACTCGTTCACCCATCACTGCCCGTTTTATGTGCTTGCCACGGCATCGCTTCACCCGACAGAATACTTCGGTCACTTGGGAAACGAGGCTTTCTTCATGCCGGTTTGTGCCAGTCGCCGTCTGTGCTTGCCGATTGCCGTGCTGCTACTAACGTGCGCTGCAGTTTGCACGGCGCCGCTGTTGCACGCGCAGGAATGCACTGTTTCACCAAAGCAAGTCAAACTCGGCGACACCCTTCGAATCACCTGCCCGGCCGATTTTGCCTCGGCTAAACTCCACGACCGCGTCGCCAAGCTCTATCCCCAAGCCGACGGTAAGCGTTTCGGTCTTTTCCCCATCTCCGTGAAAGACATTCCCGGTTCTTTCCCGCTCACTCTTTCTCGTAACGACGCTGGTCCACCCAAGACGTTAGAAGTCATGATTCGAAAAACTATTTTTCCTTCGCAGAACGTTACTTTGAGCCCCGAAATCGAAGGGCTTCATTCCACTCCGGACGAAATTGGTCTGCTCAATAATTTCAAGGAAAACATTTCCGATGCCCGCTCCTGGGCCGATCCCCTTACGCCGCCTGTCACTGGCTGCATGACTTCACCCTTCGGCGTGAAGCGTTTGCACAACGGCAAAACCACCGGTGAATATCACGGCGGCGTGGACCAGCGCACTCCCGAAGGCGAGCCGATTCGCGCCGTAGCAGCGGGCACCGTCACCTTCGCCAAACAATTCAACGTTCTCGGCAACGCCGTCGGCGTCGATCACGGCCAGGGCCTCGAATCCATGTATCTGCACATGTCTCGCCTGGTCGCTGCTCCCGGCGCCGCCGTCCAGCGTGGCGACATTCTCGGCTACGCCGGTTCCACCGGACGCTCCACCGGCCCGCATCTCCACTGGGTTCTCTACGTTAACGGCGTCAACGTAAATCCCGCACAATGGGTGAAACTGCAGCCGTGCTCACCCGCGGCAAAGAAGCGCTGACGCAGTTTCCTCTTTTTCTGCTCTCTACTTACTACTCCCTACCCACTACTCACTTTTCCTCCTTGCGCGGAGCCAGCCTCACCACCCGAGCGCCGCATCTAGTTCATTTGTATTATTGTGTGATTTGGCTCACCTCCCGATAATCCGTCCACATTGATTTCCGTCGAGGTATTTCAATCGTTTAGGTGGAGACGCTCAGGGGGAGTGTGATTTCGATGAAGTTTGTTTCCAGGTTGCTATTCGTGTCTCTTTTTTCGCTTTTTATCGCTCTTTCCGGCAATTCGCAGCAGGTCACCGGAATCATCCGCGGCACGGTCTATGATCCCAGCGGCGCGACTGTCTCCGCGGCTGCTATCACCGTTACTCAGAGTGAGACCGGATTCGCTCGGACTGCTACCTCCGGCTCGCAAGGTGATTTCACGCTGGTCGAGCTGCCGGTCGGTCACTATCGCGTGCAAGCTGACGGCAAGGGCTTCCAGAAATTTGCCCAAGAAGGAATCACGCTCGGCGTGAACCAGACCGCGTTCGTCGCCATTCATCTCGCGATTGGTACCGACGCGCGCCAAATTGAAGTTCACGCGGACGCGCCCCTGATCGAAAGCACTTCGACCAATCTTGGCAAGACCGTTGGCACTCAGGAAATTCAGGATCTTCCGCTGAATGGCCGCCATTTCACGCAACTTGGCACGTTGCAGCCTGGCGTGGTTCCCATGACGCCGGGTCTTCAGCAAGCGGGCGGATCACTTCGTGACGGCCAAGCCTACGCGGTGAACGGTCAGCGGCCCGAATCCAACAATTTTCTGATCGATGGCGCGGACAATTTCAACAACGTAGATGGCGGCTTCGTGATGGAACCTCCGGTCGACGCCATCGCGGAATTCAGAATTCTCACCCACACCGCAAACGCCGAATTCGGCCACAGCACCGGTTCCACCACCAATATCGTCACCCGCTCCGGAACCAATGCCTATCACGGTTCGCTTTGGGAGTTTCTGCGCAACGACGCCTTCGACGCAAAAAGTTTCTTCGCACAGAGCGTCGAGCCCCTCAAACGGAATCAGTACGGCGGGACGTTCGGCGGTCCGGTGAAAAAAGACAAGACATTTTTCTTCCTGTACTACGAAGGCTTACGTGAGCGCGCCGGCGAAACTTCGCAGGCCACCGTGCCCTCCATGAAGGAACGGGGCGGCGATTTTGGCGAAATCTGCCAATTGGGTTTTGACGCCAGCGGCATCTGCAAAGACCGCGACCCGGTCACTCATCAGCCCATCAATCAGCTCTTCAACGAGTTTGCCAACCAGCCGATTCCTTACAACGTTCTCCCGTTCGTCAATCCACTCTCCAATTCCTTGCTGGCCTATTTTCCGCTGCCCAACGTCGGCGAAAACACCTTCGTTTCTACGCAGAATAAATCCACCGATAACGATCAATTTGGCGTCCGCCTCGATCACTATTTGACGCCTCGTGACGTCTTGAATTTTCGCTACATTTTCAGCGAGGGAAATGTTCTCGATCCTCTTTCCACTTCCGGCGCAAACCTCCCCGGATTTCCGGTCGGCGAAGAACACCGCGCGCAAAACTTTGTCATCACCGAAACTCACACTTTTTCGTCATCACTGGTCGGCCTCGCGCGCCTGTCATTCCTGCGCAATCGTTTTTTCTTTGATGAGCATATCAACCACACCCCGCCCGGCAGTTTCGGTCTCGGTTTCCAGTACGCTCCGACTCTCGACGCTGCGCTTGGTCCTCCTTTTATTCAAGTTGCCGGTTACGCTTCTATCGGAGACCCGATCACCGGTCCGCGTCAGACCGCGGACAGCAATCTGGATCTTTCCAGTTCGCTCACCTGGATTCACGGCCGCCACGAACTCAAATTTGGTGGCGGCTATGGCTACGAACGGCTGAACGATCTTTTCGGCATCGCCACCAACGGCTTTTTTGTTTTCATTCCTGCTCCGATTAGCGATGCTTTCGCAAGTTTCCTCATCGGCCAGCCCTATTTGTTCTTGCAGGGTGGCGGTGATCCTTCACGCAATCTGCGCGGCAATGCAGTGAATCTCTTCGCGCAGGACACCTACAAAGTCTCTTCGCGCCTCACCATCAACTACGGTTTGCGCTACGAACTTCCGTTTCCGTACACCGAACAAAAGAACCGGCAAAATCTTTTTGAGCCAGGAGTGCAGTCCGTCGTTTTCCCAACCGCTCCTGCCGGTCTTCTCTATCCCGGCGATCCCGGCGTTCCCAAGGGCCTGATCCAAACCGACAAAAAGGCCTTCGCGCCTCGCGCCGGATTTGCCTGGGATCCTACTGGCAGTGGCAAGTGGCTGGTCACTTCTGCGTATGGAATTTTCTACGATCCGTACTACACCGGAGAAGGCGGGCCGCTGCAAACTCCCAACAGCGCGCCGCCTTATTTGCAGACGCCACAGGTTACTTTTCCAGGAAGTTTTACCGATCCGTTTGGCGGAACAAATCCGTTTGCAACACCGTTTGCGCCGCCGATGACGCTGCTCACGCTCGACCCAAAACTTGGCCTTCCCTATGCCCAGGATTGGAACCTGAACGTGCAACGTTCGCTCGGAACCAACTGGATTTTCGAAATCGGCTACATCGGCACCAAGGGCACCAAGCTGCCGCGATTCATTGAAGGGAATCCCGCGGTCTTCGTGCCTGGCGTGGACTCCAGCGGTGACCCCTTGACCACGCAAAACAATTCGCTTCAGCGGCGGCTGTATTCCGGTTGCACCATCGCACAGCCAAACACTTGCACCTATTCCTCGATCGGACTTATTTCCGGCATCGCGAATTCCACCTACAACGCGTTGCAGACCAGTTTGCGCAAGCGCTTCTCGCAAGGATTTGCCATGCTGGCTTCGTACACCTACTCGAAAACGCTGGATGATGTTTCGTCGTTCAACATCACCGGGTCTGCTTCGCAAAGCACCGCTGGAGAAAACGACCTCGCGCAAAATCCGTTCGACCTCGGCGCCGAACACGGACGTTCACTTTTCGATGCGCGGCATCGCCTGGTGATCAGCTATGAATGGGACCTGCCGTTTTTCAACCATTCGCAAGAGTGGTACGGAAAAGTTCTTGGCGGCTGGCAGGTGAACGGAATTACAACCTTCCAGACCGGCACTCCATTTACGGTGTACGACTCGGCCGGAGTTTCCGCGCAAGGCGGCGCACCGGAAATCTCCGGATTCCCCAGCGACCGCCCGGACCTGGTCGGCAATCCAACACAGGGCACTTGCGCCAACGGCGCGCACGCCGGAACGCCGAATTGTTGGTTTAATCCCGGAGCGTTTCAGCGGCTCGATCCAGTCACCCAGATCGGTCAATTCGGCAATGCCGGTCGGAATATCGTGACCGGGCCCGGCGTGCAGCAATGGGATTTTTCCACGTTGAAGAATTTCCGCCTAGCGGAATCGAAGAACCTGCAATTCCGCGCCGAACTCTTCAACATTTTCAATCACGCCAACTTTGGCGTTCCGGTCAACGATATGAACAGTCCCAACGCGGGGCAGATTCAGACGTCGCAGCCAGGGCGGTTGGTGCAGTTCGCGCTGAAGTTTTTGTTCTAGTCCTTTCGTCTTTCCGGCAGCGGGGTAACCCGCTGCTACATTGGAACCGCCCGAGTCGGGGCGGTTTTTTTGTGTGCGTTAACGCGAGGCGGCGGCCAGGCGACGGGTGACGTAGTCGTTCACATAGGAAGTAAAGACTTCGTTCAGACGCAGCGTGACTGGGCCGGGCGCGTTGGCGATGGTGCGGCCGGCAATTTCTCCTACACCGATGACGTTGCGATTGGTGGAGGAGAGGAATACTTCATCGGCAGCGTAATAGTCTTCAAGCCGCAGTGTTTGTTCTTTTATGGCGCCGCCCGCTTCGCCGGCAATTTCAAAAAGAATGCCGCGAGTGACGCCTTCGAGGCAGCCGGAACTTAGCGGCGGTGTCAGAATCAAATCTCCTTTGACGAGGTAAATATTTGCGGCGGTACATTCGGCGACTTCGCTGCGTTCATTGAGCATAACCACTTCATCGAAGCCTTCGTTCTGAGCTTCAGCGACCGACCAAACATTGTTGAGCCAGGAAACAGTCTTTACTCCAGCGAGCGCGGAGGCGGCGTGGCGGCCGTGTTCACGGACGGTGAGGCGAACCGGTTCGCGATATTCGGGAAGCGGCGCAGTGTAAATGATGAGATCGACCGTAGGCTGCGGCTCGTCGCTACACCAAAAGCTGACTTGATTGTAGACAAGATAGATGCGCGCGCAGCCTTCAGTAACTTTGTTGGCGCGAATGACTTCCTGAAGCTGAACGCGGACGCGCGGCCCGGCGTAAGGCATGGGCAGACGAATGATGGCGGCGTCTTTTTCCAGGCGGCGCCAGTGGCGCTCAAAGGCGAAAGCTTCGCCGCGCACGATGCGCAAGGTGGTGAAGAGTCCCCAGCCGTTGATCAGGCCGGCCTGTCCGGGAGACAGTCGGACCTTTTCCATGGGGAGAAGCTGGTCGTTATGAAATACGTTGCGATGAATCAAGGAGCATGCCTCGCTCGGAATGGCTGAGAAGTATTGTAGCCGACGAGGCAGTGGTAAGTAATAAGTTGTAAGTCGTAAGTTTTCGGAGGAAAGACGGGATCGACGCGAGATGCGGCGCTGCAGCGTTCCGAAACGGGAAAGCCAGGATGTCCGGACCGGGTGGCGGAAGGGGTCGACGAAATTTTAGGGAGGCGGTTCTATCCCCCGGGGTACTTTTCGTAAGAGTGGCAAATACGGGACTTATCGGTTTGAGAGTGAAAAAGAGTGAGAGGGCTTTGTTGAAAAGAAAGGAGTTACTAAATTACTCATTGCAGTCTTTTGTGGATTTACCGTAAGTGTGGCAAATAAAGGACTTAGGTTAATTTTTGTGTAGAGCGGTGGGGGAGGGCGGAAGGCTTACGGGAAGCGTCGAACCGGACACAATGGGGTGTTGGAATACTAATGACGTGATGTCAAGTAAATCGGAGAGCGCTCAGGCAAAGACCTTAAGGTGGCGAGCAGTGCTCGGTGCTACCATGCGGGGCAGGCGAAGAGGCCGGCTGGAAGCCGGCGCTACGACATAACTTAGACCCGGCCGGCGAATGTTATGAGCCTAATGGAAATTTCGCTGCGGACCGGATTGCCGGTCACAGATATAGAGTCGCTGATCCGGGGTGGCGTGCCGATTAGTGTGGCCAAGCGGCTCGGTGTGCCGTTGGTCAGCCTCGAAGACTTCCTGCTGCGCGGCATGGCGACCGCCGGCGTGGCGCACCGCTTGGGAATGAGTATGAGTGCGGCGGAGGAGTTGGCGCGCACGGTTGGCAGTGATGGAACGATTGGGATCATTATTGGGCTGCTGCTCAGCAGCGCCGACGCGGCCAGCCGCCACGCCAAACTCGGCAGCGGGTAGCCAAACTCGTCCTAATTTGGACAGCCTTGCGATGTATCGCGCCCCTGATATGGAACGACCTGTCAACTACGAACTCCGTTTTATCTTTCTTTTTTCATTCTTTCTTTCTCCAAGAAGCAGCGCGGGTCGCGGTCGAGGAAGCTATAACGACGATTGATCACTCTGATATTCGCGGGTCGGAACCGCATAATCGTGATCCGTCGGGAGCTGCCTCGGACTACCGGCGCGGGTTTGGTCCAAGACCTACCGCATAGAGGCATCGAGGATTCTCCTTCGTGTGCCCCTCGACCGCTACCCACGCCGCCTCCTGTGATCCTCTTACTTCTGACTTCTAGCAAACTCTTTCCTAGGCCGCTTGCCGCAAGGATTCTTTCTGCTCCGCTTCCGCCTGTACACCAATGGCCCAGATAAATCCCAGCAACTCCCGTGCTATCGCCGTGACCACTACTCCCTTGTTCTTACCCTTGGCCATTAGCTTCCCATACCGCGCATGCAAGCGATGCTGGGCCTTCCAGGCCATCTCTTTTACCTCTTCGCTGAGGTTCTCTTGCCGCTTGCGCAGCGTGAACCCTATAGCCGGTCGGTGGCGGTACGCCCACGCAGCCTCCACCACCACCCGTCGCAAGTGCGCATTGCCCGTCTTGGTAATGCCTCCTCGCCGCTGCCGTTCTCCACTGGAGTCTTCGCTGGCCACGATTCCTCCATACCCCATCAATTCTCGTGCCTTGCTGAATCGCGTTACTTCTCCCAGTTCTGCCACGATGGTCACTGCCGATATTTGCGCGATTCCTCGCAAGGCTTGCAGCCCTTCGATCACCGCACGCATCTTCGCCGGCGCTACTTTCACCGCTTCTGAATCGAAGGGATTCTAATTGTTTCGCCGTCGGGTTTTTTGAAGTGGCGTGGGTGAGAGCCGGGTTACGCCAAGAAGCCCGGGAGTCTGCTAGGATGGGCCGGGCGAAAAATGGGTTACTTGGGAGAAAACACGTGACGGTTGTGGCCGGAGTAGATCTGGGCGGGACGGCGGTGAACTACACGCTGGTGAACGCGGAAGAAAAATTTTTGATTGGGGGATTGTGCGAGCATCCATCACTGGCGAAGCAGGGGCCGGAGATTTGTTTGAAGCAGATTGCGGATGGATTGAAGATCGCGACGGACAAGGCGGGAGTGGCGCTAGAGGATGTAGTTGCAGTGGGACTGGATACGCCCGGTCCGGCCAGCGCGGCGGGACAGATGAGCGCGCGCGGCTCAACGAACTTTGTGCACGCAAATTGGGCGGGATTCGATATTCGCGACGGGCTGGCGCACAAGCTGGGCAAGCCAGTGTCGTACTTGAATGACGGAAACGCCGCGGCGCTGTGGGGCCACTACGCGATATTTGGCGCGAACAGCAAGGAGACTTCGATATCGACGATTATTGGTACCGGAAACGGCGGCGGTGTGATTGTGGAAGGAAGCGTTTTGAAGGGAAAGAACGGATTTGGCGGAGAGCTGGGTCATGTGCTGCTGCCGTATCAGAGCATCGCGGGAACGCCGGAGATGAAGCCTGTTTGCAATTGCGGACGTATCGGGGATTTGGAATCGTTGTGTTCGCTGACCGGAATCGAAAAAAACATTCTGCCTTATTTCTTGCCGAAATATCCGGGGCACGAACTAGCGGGCATGGAACCGAACGCGGCGGCCAAGAAAGTGCGCGGCCTTGCGGATAAAGGCGATGCATTGTGCAAGGAAGTGTTTCGAGTGCAGGCGCACGCGCTGGGATTATTTTTCGACGAGATGATCAATACGTTTGATCCGGATGCGTTGATTGTTGGAGGCGGAGCGCTGGAAGCCAGCGCGGCGTTCCAGAAGTGGTTCCTGAACGAGATTCGCGTGGGCATGCCGAACCAGCGAGAAGAGCAGGCGGGAACGCCGATACATGTGATTCCGAACGGCGATACGGCGGGAGCGCGCGGGGCGGCGATTGAGGCGCTGAAATTGGCGAGGCAGAGCGGGTTGATGTAAGTGAAATGATCGATTGCTAGCTTGGACGTTGGAGTTTGACTTTTGGCGAGGCTTTTTCGAGATACAGGGCGCGGTCAGCGACAATCAAGAGTTCGTCGAGTGTCTGGCCGTCGGTCGGATAAACGGCGACGCCGACGCTGACGGATAGCGGAGGCTCTTCACCGTCGGTTGCCAGTCGATCGGCGACACGGCGGGCCACGTGGAGGGCGGCTTCTCGAGTGCTTTCCGGCAGAACCACGAGAAATTCGTCACCGCCATAGCGAGCGGCAAGGTCAATCTCGCGGCAATGTAAAACGAGAATATCGGCGAGGCGGCAGAGGGCGCGGCTACCGACGAGATGGCCGTACCGGTCATTGATTTTCTTCAAGTGATCCATATCCAACAGAATGATGGAGAAGGGCAGGCGCGAGCGGCCATAGCGCTTGATTTCCGCTTCAATGGTTTCGAGCAGACGGCGATAGTTTGCGAGTCTGGTGAGCGGATCGCTGCCGGCCAAGTGGCGGACATGATCCTGGGCTCGTTTGTGTTCGGAAACTTCGGCCGCGAGGACCATAGTGGTCAGGGCGGCGATGGCCACAAACGATTGGAGCAGAAGCAGCGAAGTATTTTGAGAGGTCCTGACGAAGGGACCATAGCCGTGAACCGTGCCCCAGGTAGCGAAAATGGCGAGTACGCAGATGGCCGAGGAAGCTTTCCTGCGGCCAAAACGATAAGCGGCCCAGATCAGAGAAGGAAAGCAGAGATATTCGAAGGGATAGTTTTTGACCACAGAATGA
This sequence comes from uncultured Acidobacteriota bacterium, assembly GCA_963814635.1. Taxonomy (GTDB): domain Bacteria; phylum Acidobacteriota; class Terriglobia; order Acidiferrales; family UBA7541; genus Acidiferrum. Next base: position 1,114,995 of record CAWFDP010000001.1, read on the forward strand.
AAGCCATTGCCGAAAACGAAGCCGAGCGAGAACAGAAGAGCCGCGAAGAGCAACAGAAGTTCAAGGATCTGTCTGCGGGTCCAGTCCAATTTCGGATTTTCCATCCAAAGCAAGATAAACGGAGTGACGATGAATGCGCCGACGCCATCGCCCAGCCACCAGGTGACCCATACCGAAGGAAAGTGAGACCAGGTCAAGAGGCCGCCCAAGACCAGGGTGGTGCATCCGACGGTCGCGCCGATTGCTGAGCAGGTGATGCCACCGAAAAGAGCGAATTTGAAGATATTCTGGGTGCTCTGAAACGAGTTGCGGCCGTCAGCGAAGCGGGTGACGAGGTAGCAACCGGCCAGTGCCTCGAGGGTGTTACCAGAGGCAATGCCGAGCGAAGTGAGGACGGTGCCGGCGGTCGTCAAATTGACGAAAAAGGCTCCGGCGAAAATCGCGGGCCAGAGGCGATAGCCGAAGAGCAACAGAGCGGCGATGGCAATGCCGGTACAAGGCCAGACCGGGGTGGCGCTGGCATTGAGGAAGGCCAGCTTGAGGGCGAGTTTTCCGGAGATGAGATAAAGGGCAGTCAGCCCGACGAAAAGGGCTAGATTTTTCGGGTTGTACTTGGCGTGCATAATAGCCCGTTTGGCGCAAACGCGGAAAATCGGGATCTTGCTCCGTCGTAAGACGTCAAGTCGAGCGGCGAGAGGGATCGTACAAATCTATTTTATCGTGCCAACAAGGGAAAATCGGGCGAAGCGGGTATTTTTACACTATCAGTAAATACCCGATAGTCGGTCGGGGAGAGGAAGAAAAGCGGCGTCAAGCCGCGCACTCTAAAAAAAAAGCTAGGCGCAAAAAAAAGAGGCGGGCAGAAGATCTGCCCGCCTGGTGTCGCCCGGCGTCTTGCCGGTGCTTGGTTGACTTACTTTCCGGAACTGGAGGTGGTCGAGGACGTCGCGTTGGCCTTGGGGATGCTTACGTAGCCGCTGACGGTGTCCTTGCCAACCTTGTTGATGACCAATTCTTCAGGGATCTTGGTGCCGCTGAGGTAGAAGAAGATCGGTTCGTTCATGGTGCGGTTCTTCTTGAGCAGGCTGCGATCTTCAGTGGTCATGGAGACGCTGTACTGTCCCTTCTTCTCGTTGACGCCCTTGAGTTCAACGGTGACGTTGCCGACCTTCTGGGGCTTGTTCTTACCGGCGATGGTGAATTCAACGTAGTCGCGTTCACCGAGGCGGCGGAGCTGGTCGATTTCGTCGTGATTGCGCGCGATCAGGGTGCCCATTTCGCTGCGAGCCATTTTCAGGTCGTTTTGAGTGGTGTCGAGATCGGTGCGAACGCCGACAACTTTGGTGTCTACGTTCTTGAGGTCATCATTGGCAGCCTTGGTGGCTAGTTCAGTGTGGACGTTGGTGTCCAGAGCGGTCAGCTTGTCGGTGGTGTCGGCGACTGCTTTGGCGGCTTCAGCGCGCGCCTTCTTGAGCTGGCCCTGGGTGATCTTGAGCTTGTCGGTAACAACTTTCAGGTCGCCCTGAAGGTCAGCGTTGGTCTTTTCATCTTGAACCAGGCGATCCTTCAGTGAACTCATGTCCTGTTCGACGCCGGTCTTGAGAGTGCCGACCTGCGCTGTGACTTGCTGCTGGGTAGCATCGAGCTTGGAAGTTGCGTTCCAGCCAAAAGCCAAGCCGCCCACGGCCACCAAACCGAGAACGATGATCGCCGGCAGCTGCCAGGAAGCACCGCTTTTATTTTCCGCGTTATATTCTTCGCTCATTGCGAATGATTCTCCTTCTGGGAGCCGCTATGCGGCTTTCACCCCAAACTGCTTTGATCTCGTGTGAACTCCCTACTGGTGTCTAGAGGGGTGCATGTACCAAGCCAAAGGGGGCAGGTCTAGCATGATGCATGGAGGGGCTGTAAGAGCATGTAGGGCATGGAGTTAGAAGGGCGGTGTGGAAATGAGCCGAGGCAGGAGGTCGTACTAGTCCTAGCAATCTTTACGTAGCTGTAATGAGGGGCAGCAAAATTTGCGGGTTGGGCGGATTAGATTGCGAGAGACGGGTCAAGAGTGCGGAGGTCGGAGCGGAGTTGAGCGGGATTTTGATACTGAATAGCGTGCAGGCCGAGGGAGCGAGCGGCTTGGACGTAATCGAGGATATCGTCGATGAAGACGGCTTGGGAGGCCGGAGTGTTGACGGCTTTGAGCGCCGCTTGAAAAATTATGGGCGAAGGTTTGCTGGCTCGCACCGAGCAGGAGTATATGCGGGTAGCGGCGGGGAAGAATTGGAAGAAGGAGTAGGTCGATTCGAGATGTGCGACGTGGATGGGATCGGTGTTGGAGAGAAGAGCTAATTTGTGCTTCCTGGCGAGCGTTTGAAAAAGATCGTCGGTTTGCAAGGGAACGGGATCGAGTGAGCGATTCCAGGCATCCCGAAATTCGGTGAAATTCAGCGGGCTGCCGAGGCGCTTGGTGACGTGGAGGTGCCAGTCGTGGGGCGAGATGCGGCCTTCCTGCCAGTCGTGCCAGCGAGGATCTTTTTCGATGGCGGACCAAAGCTCGGTGGGTGACATCGAAATGCCTTGCTGGAGACCTTCGATGGCACGGGGGACGTCGACTTTCACCAGGACGCGGCCGATATCGAAAATGACGGAGCGGAGAGGAACAGTAGGCACGGAGTTAATCCTTCGCAGAGCCCGGTGCAGCAGCGACCGGTGCGGCTTTGCTGGATTTCAAGATTCCGATGATTGCGGGTAGCACCGACAGGAGTACCACGACGGCAATAACGTAATGGATGTATTTCCCGATGTTGGGTATGGAACGGCCCAGAGTGTAGCCGCCGGCGATGGTGGCGGTGACCCAAAAGACGCCGCCGAAGATATCGAAACTTAAATAACGAGCGTAGGGCATAGCCGCGGCTCCGGCGACCGGAGGGCAAAACGTGCGGATGATGGGCACGAAGCGAGCGAGGATTACCGCGCGTCCGCCGTACTTTTCGTAAAAGTCATGCGCGCGTTGCAGATGACTCTTGCGAAAAAAGAGCGAGTCTTCCCGTTTGTAAAGGGCGGGGCCAGCTGAACGGCCGATCCAGTAACCGAGCTGATCGCCTACGATCGCGCACAGCATTACCGGAAACAGCCACCGAAACAGGAGAGAGGGTAACGAGACGGAGGCGGCCGCGGCCACAATGCCCGCCGTGATCAGCAGCGAGTCTCCAGGCAGGAAAAAACCGACGAACAGACCGGTCTCAACGAAGACAATCGCGCAAATGAGCGGCGGCCCCGCGCGCCGAATCAGTTCGGTTAATTCCTTTGCGTCAAAAAGCGCGTGGAGAAAATGCAGGAAAGATTGGAGCACGCGACCTGAGTCCTTTTGTGGCCGGCTAATTTAGCGCGAGCGAAATTAGCGGCCGGGGCTCAGGCGCAAAAAAGCGCGCGGCCCGCTGCGAGAATGTCTACTCCCATACGGTAGCAGAAAACGCAGGGATCGCCGCCAGAGTTGATGAAGAGCAGTAGCAAAGAAGAAACGGGGAGGCGATGGAGTACACGGGGATTCATCGAAGAGCCTCGACGAGCCAGGAATGAGAGAGGGAAGAGTCGCCGAGAATGTTGGCGGAATGTTCGGCGAGGTGAAGAAGTTTCTGGATGCGCGGAACGGCAAGCTGAGCGGCAGCGGCGCCGGCTTCGATGGCTTCGTTGGCGCGATGGAAATCGTCCCATGCGAGGGAGCTGACGTCGGGGCGGATAACCAGGTCGGCGTGACGTTCCCAGGTGTCGAGCTGATGTTTTTGCGCGGCGCTGACGGCGCGGGCAACGACCTGGAACATATTCTTGGGGGCGTCGCGATTTATGTCGTGGACGCCGACAGAGACTCCCACTACTAAGGTTGCACCAAAAGCGCGTGCGGCTTGGGTGGGGACGGGAGCCACGAGGGCGCCGTCGGCAAGGCAGCGGGTGCCGATTTGAATTGGTTCGAACAAGCCGGGAAAAGCGCAACTGGCGCGGATGGCGTCAACCAGCGGACCTTCGCGAAAAATGACAGGATCGCCGGTGGCGAGATCGGTGGCGACGATGGCGAGAGGAATCTTCATATCCTCGAAATGCTTGGATTCGAAGACGCGTTCGACGAGGTCACCGAGGCGATGATTGCTGGCCAAGCCGAGGCGGGAGACGCTCCAGCGGGCGATGTCGCGAAAACGGATGGTGCGGCTGGTGGCGAGTATGCGGGCTAGCGGGGCGCCACTGGCGTAGGCGGCTCCGAAAACGCTGCCAACGCTGGTGCCAGCAATATGAGTGATAGGGATGTGATTTTGCTCGAAGACCTTTAGAACGCCGAGGTGCGCGAAGCCGCGCGCGAATCCTCCGCCGAGAGCGAGGGCGATTCCTGGTTGCGCAGGGCAGGGAGTTTCAGAGCGAATTGGAATGCGTTCCATTACAGCCGAAGTTTGGCTGGTGGAGCTGCTTTTGCCCAATGGGACGCGGGTTTCGAATTCGCAGTACGGACGTACCTTTCCCACAACGCCACGGAAACGATGCCGTAAGGGAAAACAGTACTTCAATACTAGTCCGGTATCCCCGCTGTACCATAGGCGGCCGCAGGCGCCAGGCGCATTCTCACTCCCGAAGGCAGAAAGACCTCTGAGGGAGGCAACATGGACACCGCATATCAGCCGTGGATTGGGCACGCAGTGGTTCTGCAGGTGGCGCTGGGCGAAGTGAAGGTGCCGTTGCGCGGCCGGTTGCTGAAAGATGGCGGTGAGACCCTCCGGATGAGGATCGGCGAAGGATGGGACGTGGACATCTATAAGACCATGGTGCTGGCAGTGGAAGAAGATGCCATGGCATTGATTCCGGCCTGAGGAGGCAACGATGAAGGATGCAGAGATTCGTTACGTCACCCAGGAAAGAGCCGCGGCGTTGCTAGGAATTCCGGAGAACGAGCTTGCCCGGATATCGTCGGAATCGGGACTCGGTCACAAAGAGCGCGCCGGAAATCACGAAGAGGTTTTCTTTACGTACGAAGAGCTGCGGCAAATTTGCCAGATGACCGCGCACGTACACTAATGGCTCAGGGATTGTAAGTACAACCCTGAAACCCGAATCGTTGGATGTTTAACAACACAGGGTCTGTAAGTAACGAAACGACTTTCCCCCTCGGCCCCCCCTCAGTCAGTACCCCCGCCCCGGATCGCGTACCCCCCGCGATCCGGGGTTTTTCTTTTGACAGAAAGATAAATCACGAAGAGACTGGTGCGCTTGTGAACGGTGAGCTGGCTCATGCAAAGAAAGCTTCGTTCGTAAATCATGGCGCAAGTTCCTTCCGCTAAACCGAATGCTTCGCATCATGCGGTGCTGGCCGGGTTTCTAGGCTGGACGCTCGATGCATTCGATTTTTTCGTGGTGGTGTTTTTGTTCGACACGCTGGCGAAGCAGTTCGGCGTTTCGAAGCAGCAGATTGTGGGGACGACTTTCGCGACCCTAGCGATGCGGCCGTTGGGAGCACTGCTGTTTGGATTGCTGTCGGATCGCTACGGGCGGCGAATTCCGCTAATGGCGAACGTGATTTATTTTTCGTTGATCGAACTGGCGTGCGGGTTCGCCCCGAATTTCACAGTGTTCCTGGTGCTGCGGGCGCTATTTGGAATCGGCATGGGCGGCGAATGGGGAGTGGGCGCTTCGCTAGCGATGGAGGCAGCTCCGACGCGGTTGCGCGGAATCTTGAGCGGGATTTTACAGAGCGGCTATTCGATTGGATATTTGCTGGCGGCGATCGCGGCACGATTCTTGCTGCCGGTGTGGGGATGGCGGCCAATGTTCTGGATCGGCGCGCTGCCGGCGCTGCTGGCGCTATATATAAGGACCAAGGTGCCGGAGTCCGAGGCGTGGAAGCAGCATCGAGCGGCTTCGACCGGCGAAGTCTTACGCGTTGTAGCGGGGCAGTGGCGGCGGTTTCTTTATTTAGTGTTGCTGATGACGTTCATGATGTTTCTTTCGCATGGCACGCAGGATTTGTATCCGGACTTTTTGTCTGAAGTGCACAAGGTGTCGGCGATTGGGCGCGCGAATATTGCGATGATTTATAACGCAGGAGCGGTCGCCGGCGCGGTCTTATTCGGAATGTTGTCGCAAGCAGCGGGTCAACGCAAAGGAATGCTGGCCGCGCTGGCGCTATCGCTGGTGGTGATACCGCTGTGGGCGTTCAGCGAATCGCTGACGATGCTGGTGGTCGCAGCGTTCGTGATGCAGATGGGAGTGCAGGGCGCGTGGGGAGTGATTCCAGTTCATTTGAACGAACTTTCGGCGGATGCGGCGCGGGGATTGATGCCGGGGCTGGCGTATCAATTGGGAATTCTGATTGCATCGCCGACGAACAGTATCGAGTTCGCGCTGCACCACCGGTTTGGCTATCAGTGGGCGTTAGCGGGATTTGAAGTGGTGACGATTGTGGTGCTGGCAGTGCTGCTGTTGAGCGGTGGCGAAGCGCACAGCCGGGAGTTTGTCAGCAGACGCGGTAACGAGTAGTACAAGCTAATGACCCAGGACTCCGCAGCTGCGAAGCGTGCCTGAAGGGAGCGCAAAGGCTCAGTCACTCGGGCAGCTTCGGCGGCAGACCGATACCGGATAGATTGCTGGTCAGATGAAACCTGCAGCATTTTCGAGTACAACTCTGCCGAGAAACTAACCGTGAAGATGGCTGGTCGGGGCGGCGACCGACCAAAATATTTCAATTCGGCAGGTTTAGCTTCTTCAAGAGCGCGGCAAATCGCGGGTCGTTGTGCAAGTTGTTCAGTAGGGGCTCCACTTTTGTAGACATCATACTGGGATCACGTTGGGCACGCGCTCGGTCCAGCCACTCGAACGCTTCGTCGGTCTGGTTCCGGAAAGCATAAATCGTGGCGATCTCGAACGCATTACTTGCATGGTATTTCGTGATCAACTCACTCAATGCGGCATCCGACTCCCTTTTCCGACCAAGCGCGTAGTACGTAAGCGCATACTGCCACGCACGGTGGGGAGCGTTGTGTACGTGCCCGATTTCAGCTAAACCATCTTGCGGCCGCCCTTGCAGCAGATAGGTTCGGCTTAAATCAACCCGGCTGAACCAATTATCGGGGTCCAGTTCAAGAGCCTTCTTGCTATCCGCTGCAGACTGGGCTAGCTGCCCCAAATAAGACTCTATCTCTGCAAGGACCGCCCAACTACCTGCATTCAGCGGGTCCAAATCAACGGCCCTGTGGGCTAGTTGAAGAGCTTCGTCAAAGCGTCCGAGAAAAAGAGCCGGGTACGCTGCCGCTCTCACGTTCTCGGGATTTCCAGGTTCGAGAGCAACCGCCCGCTGATAGGAAGCATTCGCTCCGGCCCAATCGTAGTCGACCTGTTGCTTAATCCGTCCCATTTGGAATTGGGCCCCTGCCAGGTTCGGGTTAAGAGCTAATGCCCGCTCAATGGCCTCACGGGAAAGCCGGCGACCCTCTTCCATAGGGATTAGACCTTCGTTGGCCTGCCAGTTGCGTGCCCGAGACAGCCATGCCCAAGCCAATGCATAGGAGGGATCAAGCTGGGTTGCTCGTTCGAAATACTTTGCAGCCATGTCCGCATCTTTGTCCGTGTTCCCCTCAAAGAAGTGGTATCCCCTCAAGTAGGCATCGAAGGCTTCCGGATTCACTGGGCGCGATCGTGCCAAGACTTCTTGTTGCTGCGAAATCAAACGCACCCGGATTTCGTGCGCAACAGCCTTGGCTACATCGTCTTGGACATTGAGGAAGTCTTTCGCCAGATAATCGTAGTTCTGGGACCACAGGTGCGTTTGATCCTTCACCTGAATAAGCTGCGCGGTAAGGCGTAGGTGAGTTCCGTTTTCACGGAGACTGTTTTCCAGCACGTATTGCACGGAAAGATCGCGTCCAATCTGGTCCAGGCGTACGTCCTTGTGCTTGTATCCCATGACGGAGGTTCGCGCGATCACGCCCAACTGTTCCGGGTTAAGCCGGCCTAACTGTGAAATCATCTCCTCGGTCAGACCGTCTGCTAGATATTCTTTATTGGGATCGCCAGTGAGATTCGCAAACGGCAGTACGGCGAGCCTGATTTTTTGCGAGCTTGGCGGTGTTGCGTCCCGAAAGTGTCGCCAAGACAGGTAACCGACGACGACCAAAACGACCGCAGACACACCGATGATGGCAGCTGTTCGCCAATGATTTGAGGCCCTTGGTTCCAGCGCACTTATTTGGCCTTCCGTCCTGGGTAGCGTTTTGGCTTGCGGTTCGAGTAAGTCCTGAGCGGCTGTCGAACGCTGTTGCCATTCGACTGGCACGATCAGCCGGTATCCGCGCCGCGCCAGGGTTTCAATGTACTTGGGATGGTCGGCATCGTCTGCGAGCGCCTTGCGCAGGATCGCCATTGCAACGTTAATGCTTCGATCGAATTCCACGACGGTATCGTCCGGCCAAAGAATCTGGCGTATTTCCTGGCGGGCAACAATGTTGCCTTGGCGCTCCACCAGGATTCGCAGAATCTGGAAGGGCTGCTCGCGGAGCAGGACCTTTGCGGCCCCAGTTTCCGCAGCCGCCTTACCGATCGAGACAAGTTCGCCGGTTAGGACGTTGAGCTCAAATGTTCCAAATCGGACTAGCTCGGCGAGATTGGTCAACTTATTCATGGCGCTGCGGCAAAACTCCTTTGCGGGTTCGAGTCAATACCACCCTCTAACCCATTCATCTGCAAATAGATATCGAAAATAACATCGAAATAATGCCTGAGTGTATTTACCTCCGAATCGGGAAAGAGTCAAAGTGCTGTCCAGCGGACCCGGGCCAGACAGGCTGAGCCGGCGAGTCAAGACCGAGGCTCCAATCTGGTCGGTCCGACAAGAAATGATGCCGCACGGATCGATAAAACATGTCCATGATCTTGCACACTGCTTGCGGGACCAGGCAGGCAACGAAGGAGTTGTCGGCGCGATAATGGATATCACGGAGCGTAGAGTCACGGAAGAAGCTATCCGGCGAAGCGAAGCCTATCTCGCCGAAGCGCAAAGAATCAGTCACACCGGCAGCTTCGGGTGTAAAGCCACATCGGGCGAGATGTTCTGGTCAGAAGAGACCTTTCGAATTTTTGCATACGACCGTGGCACCAAACCTGCCGTGGAAGCAATCCTTAAACGGGTTCATCCGGACGACAAGGCTATGGTTCAAAGGCAAATCGATAGTGCAACCAGCCAGGGTAAGGATTGCAATCTCGAATATCGGCTCTTGTTGCCCGACGATTCGGTCAAGCACGTACACGTCGTGGCTCACGCAGTGAAAGATAACGCGGGCAACCTCGAGTTTATCGGGGCGGTGACGGACATCACCGAGCGCAAGGTTGCCGAAGAAAGGATCCGCAGGCAGGAAGCAGAGCTCCGGCAGATGCTGGACTTCGCGCCACAACTCATCGCAGTCTTCGGACCCAACCGCGAACGTCTTCATGTCAACCGCATCGCACTTGATTACGTGGGCCTTGGTCTTGAAGAGTGGCGGCAGACGTGTGAGTGGGATGCGTTCGTTCATCCAGACGACCGGGCGCGGGAACGAGATTATTTTGAACACGCCCTCGGTACAGGATCGGCCTACGAGTTGGAATTGCGGCTGCGCAAGGGCGATGGAAGTTACCGCTGGTTTCTGGCTCGTTCCAACCCCGTGCACGACGACGAGGGACAAGTACTACGTTGGTACGTCGCGTGCACCGATATCGAAGACCGGAAGCGAACTGAAGAAAAACTGCAACAGGAAAACGTCGCTCTGCGCGAGGAAATCGACAAGGCGTCGATGTTTGAGGAGATCGTTGGAACCTCGCCTACTTTAAAAGTGGTACTCGCGCGCGTTTCCAAGGTCGCGCCAAGTGACTCCACGGTTCTCATAACCGGTGAGACGGGAACCGGCAAAGAGCTTGTTGCTCGCGCGATCCACCGACGGTCACATCGCACCTCAAGCCCATTCGTCAGCGTGAACTGCGCAGCAATCCCTCGTGATCTGATCGCCTCGGAGTTGTTCGGGCATGAGAAGGGGGCGTTCACCGGAGCCATGCAGCGCCGAATCGGTCGGTTCGAGATGGCAGAAGGCGGAACGATCTTCCTTGACGAAGTCGGAGACCTTCCAGCAGAGACTCAGATTGCCCTCCTGCGCGTTTTACAGGAGCACGAGTTTGAGCGTGTCGGCGGCACTCGTCGAATCCGCGCTGACGTCCGGGTGATCGCTGCCACCAACCGCGACTTGCAGGGCGCTATCAGCGCGGGGTCGTCCTTTCGTAGTGATTTCTTTTATCGGCTGCATGTCTTCCCGATTGAGATGCCTTCTCTTAGAGAGCGAAGAGAGGACATTCCACTGCTGGTGGAATACTTTATCGATCGCTACGCCCGAAAAGCTGGCAAGAACATAGAACGTGTCAACAAGAAGACGCTGGAATTGCTTCAGTCCTATCCTTGGCCGGGAAACATCCGCGAACTGCAGAACGTCATCGAGCGTTCGGTGATCCTTTGCGAAACAGAGATTTTCTCGATCGACGAAAACTGGCTACCTTTGCCGATTCCGGCAGCAGAATCGAAGTGCCACATTGAGCTCTGTCGAAGACTCGAGGCGCAAGAGAAGGACATGATCGAGGCCGCATTGAAAGATACCCGTGGGCGCGTATCCGGACCCAAGGGGGCTGCAGTCAAGTTGGGCATACCGCGGTCTACCCTGGAATCGAAGATTCGGTCGCTGGAAATCGATAAGAATCGCTTCAAGACGAATCTAGAAAGTTGAGATGGAAAACGAGATGGCTGTCGAGGTAGTCAGGAACAACCCATCTGAGCCAAAGCTTTCGAGATGCCAGGAAAATCCCGAAAACATCGACGTTTCTCTTGAGCTAGGTGCTCTACTTCAGAAGTTCCTTGGCGTATTTGACGGGAACGGCGAGATTCGAACCGCCAAAATCTTTCAGTACCGCGAAATTTACGCCGATCACTTTTCCATCGCGGTTGAAGAGCGGTCCGCCTGAACCGCCGGAGGTAGTGGCGGCGTCGTAGACGATTTTATCTTCCAGAACGTCGCCGATGTGGCCTTGCGTGGTGGTCGGCCGGATGAGCCGCTCGGAAGCGAGGAGTGACATGATGCGATTGACGTTTTGGGTTGCGCCGGTGATTTTTTGTGCCACGTCGGTGCCGGCCCTAGCGAGTATCCCTTCAATTCCAGTTGGATAACCGATCAGGACAACAGGGTTGCCGGTAACAGCGGACTCGCTGCGATCGTCGAGTTCGAGCACTGCGGCGTTGGGCGGAAGCGGGGATTCAAGCTGAAGTGTAGCGACGTCCGCTTTTGAGGAAATTCTGCCCAGTTTGGCGCGAAGACCTTCCGTTTTTCCTGGGAAATAAACTTCATAGGAGAGAACGAAAGCGGCGGCGCCTTGCTCGCCGAGTTGCTGCATCTCCTGATCTTTCCACCAGGGTTCCACGACGTGGTGATTGGTGACGATTTTTCCGTCGCGACTTACCAAGAATCCAGTACCAAAGACGTCTATCTGGAGATGAGGTCCAACGCCGCCCGCGCCGAGTTCCACCATGCCTTGGTCGTCGACTAGCGGCTTGCCTGTGGCGCTGGCGGCGAGCTGTATGGGACGGCCGGACTGTTTGTCGAGAAATTCGACGACCACGTGAAGCAAGCAAACGCTGGGGCCGTAGTCGTGCACCACGGTTTCCGCCGCCGTGGCTTCGCTTTCGAGCAGTTTCAGGCGACTCTGGGTGTTGGCGAGCTGGAGCTTTAGGGAATTGGCGTCGGAGCCGTCTGCGGAAACCATCTTCTTGCGAAGGTCCTCAGACTGTGCTGTAAGAGCATCACGTGTGGCAGATGCAGAGTGCGGTGGCGCGTCGAAAGAGCCACGTGTGGAGTCTGCGCGATTCGAGCGTTCGCCTTGCTGGCCCAGACCTCGGCTCAGAATGGCGATATCCGCGCGCAGCTGACGAGTCTCTTTGCGGGTGCCGCGGTTGGAAATGCCAAGATCAATTGCGGCCAGCACAGCGGCCATGGCGAGTACGAAGATAGCGGGAACCAACCAGAAGCGGCGTTTTCCGAGACTACCACTGAATAATTGCAGAGCGACATCGGCTAAATGCTCGCGCTGCACCACGTACTTGAGCATGGTCTTGAGTTCTTCTTGCGGCTGTCGCTCGCGGAATTGCGCGCGAATCCTGGCGGCAAATTCCACCGGTTCGAACGGAAAGGAAATCACGTCGTCGGCGCCGAGATCCAGGGCAAGGGCGCGCTCGACCGCGCCGCCCTGAATAATCATCACGATCTTGAGCGACAATTCGGTTTCGGGCCTCGCCTTGAGCTGGGTGACTAGTCCGCAGCAACTGAGATCCGAGGGCGTTGCTTCGGAGACTAAGACTTCGGGCGATAGCTCCAGCAACTGATCAACGGCCAAGCCGTGATGGGCAGCAACGTCGTAGCCCTGGCTAGCCAAAGACTCGCTGGCGGTCTGCAGTGAATCAACGCCGAGATTGAGCAACAATACGCGCATCAAGTTTTCGATGCTGAGCGGCAGACGAGAGGTTCAGCTCAGTTTGGAGTCGCGAAGACTCGCGATGAACGCGCGCGCGAACCAATTCGAGAGGCGCTGACAGCGGATTGGCGTCAGTGTCAAATATTCGCCGCGCAGATTTAAAGAAGAAAAAGGCGGCCGTTCCTGTCCTTTGCTTTCAGTTATTTAGAGCCTGAACGTTGTGGGCTCTGCCGTGCTTCTAATACAACGAGCGCGGATGAGAGGAGCAAACAACATGGAATATCTCTCGAAGGAGTGCGACCCGAAGGGAGCGGAGCGGCTGTTTCTGGCGGTGGTGAATCAGGCCGTGTCGGATCTTCTCGAGAACAGGGAAGAGGCGAAAGAAGCGGAGCAGTGGCTTTTGAGCAAAGACTTTGACGAACTGGTCGCGCTGCTGAGCCGCGACGCCGAAATCGTTCGAGATCGCCAACGACGTTTGCTGGCGTGAATTCGGAGTTGACTGACACCTTGCGTGTCGGCCAGAATCTCCGGCGCAGCCGAACATGATCGTCATTACCGAATACGCTGACATTGCTTTGCCGGGTTCGCCGATGCGAACCTTTGTCGCTGCTCCGAAGGCCCAGGGTCGATATCCCGGCATCTGGTGTTACTCCGATATTTTTCAACTGACGCCGCCGCTGCTGCGCTTTTGCGTGCGGCTGGCCGGGTATGGATTTGTTGCCGCGGCGCCAGAAATTTATCGCCGCATCGAGCCTGCTGGCACGGCGATCCCGTTCGATGATGCCGGACGCACGCGCGGGCAGCAGGATGCTGCGAACACACCGGTAGCGCATTTCGATGAAGATTGCCGAGCAGGTCTGGACTGGCTTTCCCAATATCCAAAAGTGGCGCAAGGAAAAATCGGTGTGATAGGTTTCTGCATTGGCGGCCACCTCGCGTTTCGTGCTGGGTTCCAGCCGAACGTGCGCGCCACGGTTTGTTATTACGGCACCGGGATTCATGACGGCAAGCTTGGCCAGGATGCGGATGCCGGATCGTTGGCGCGTGCCAAGGAAATCCGCGGTGAATTGCTGATGATCTTCGGGACCAAGGATCCACACGTTCCCGATGCAGGACGCGAGGCGATTGATCGGGCGCTGCAGAAATCGGGCATCCACTACAACACGCTGCTGTATCCAGCTGAGCACGCGTTCACTCGCGATGAAGGTCCGCGATTCGATCCGCAAACGACGGATCTGGCGTTCGCTGAGATGGTTGGATTATTCCGTAAAGTTTTTTAGACACTGAAAATATTCGTTTACCTCGAATCGTGACGGAGATCGATGATGTCGCGCCCGCACATAGCCACACTTACCGCAACATGCTCAGTGTTGTTGGTGTATTTTGTGCTGGGCGGATGCCATTCTTCGGCAAAGAATTCAGCTCCAACGGTTGCTTTCAGCAAGGTCCCGGCCGCATATCAGGAGAGTCCTTACAAGACAGACATAACCGAACGTGACTACAAGCCAGATATCGCCGAAGGGCGTGCCACAGGGGCTCGACCGGGGCAGCGAATCGTGTTGTACGCAAAGACAGATGGCCGGTGGGGTTCGTGCCCGCAGTCTGGTCAGCCGTTTACGAAGATCGAAGCTGACGGGCGGTGGAAAGCTTCAGTCCATCTGGGATTACAATATGCCGCTCTGCTGGTTGATCAAACCTACGATCCACCTGAACAAACTGAATCGCTGCCGATCGTTGGCAACGGCGTTGTTGCGCTGGCAGTGGTTAACGGGGGAGGGCCTGCGCCCGTAATCCCGTCGCCGAAGATACTGAACTTTAGCGGTTACGAGTGGACGACGAGCGCCGGGCCAATTTTTCACGCTGGGTCCAGAAACTTTTTCGATCCTGGGAACGTTTGGACGGACGAAACAGGTGCGCTGCACCTTCGCATTTCGGGAAGCGCGGGAAAGTGGGGTGCGGCGGAGTTGAAGCTAACGCGCAGCCTGGGATACGGAACATACAGGTTCCAGCTGCGCGATGTCTCTCATCTCGAACCTTCTGCTCTTCTAACGCTAATCACCTGGGACGGCGTTGGCACAGAGAGCACCCGACGCGAGTTGGACGTTGAACTTGGTAGTTGGGGAGATCCTGATAATACCAACGTGAATTATGTCGTCCAGCCTTACTACGTTCCAGCCGACATTGTTGCCTTTCGGATGCCGGCTGGTGTCTACACCCATTCGTTTCGGTGGGAACCGGGGAAAGTAACGTTTTCGACGGTAGCAGGACCCGGCAATACAGGCGCTGGCCGTGTCATTAACCAGCATGTGTTTACCTCGGGTGTGCCTTCCTCGCAGGGTCAATCGGTGCGCATCGCCTTGTATGTATTTCATCAAGGCAAAATCCCCGTGAAAAACGAGAATGAGGTCATAATCGACAAATTCGAGTACTTCCCGTGATTTGCTGGTTAAAGCAAACTCGACGGATTCTTCTTGGACTCGTGCTAGCCGGCCTCCTTAGCGACGCAGGTGCACTCGATCCTAATCGTCTGCCTTCCCAGTACGTCCGGGAACAATGGACCACCGAAACCAGATTTCCCGGCGGCGCTGTGAACGGCATCTCGCAAACCGCAGATGGATACCTTTGGATTGGAACCGACAGAGGGCTGCTACGTTTCGATGGCTTTAATTTCAGGCCGGTCTCTTTTACTTCCATCAGCACCGCTTCGAACGTTTCAATATTGCAACTGCTTACGGATGCTCGCGGAGCGCTGTGGATCCGTCCACAGGGCGCCTATATCGTACGCCAAAAAGATGGCAAGTTTGAGAGCGTCGGTCCCGGTTTACCTGCAATCACCGCCGCGTCGAAAGATAACAACGGCGGAGTACTGGTTTCGGACATCTACCAGGGCGCAGTCCGTTTCATGGGAGACGACGTTCAGAAACTGGCGCCCGATGTATTACCTGGGTTACCGCCAGTAATCTCTATGGCCCAAACAGCCGACGGCAAGATTTGGATGGGCACACTCGGCGCTGGCCTTTTTTTTCTTTCGGGCGGGCGAGCTACCAAGGTCAGCGCAGGATTGCCCGACCGAAAGATCAATTCTCTGTTGCCGATCGGTAGTGACGAGTTGTGGGTCGGCACGGACACGGGCTTGTATCGCGGAAACGACAAAGAGTTTCGTCGGATCGAGTTGCCGTCGTTCCCCGGTAATGTCCAGGTTTTGAGCCTCCTGCGCGATCGTGACTCAAATATCTGGGCGGGTACGACGCGCGGGCTACTGCGCATCAACGCGGAAGGCATTTCGTTTTCGGAGGAGAATGAGCTTCGCGGAGACGGCGGGATAAACGCTCTGTTCGAGGACCGCGAAGGGAATCTCTGGATCGGAGGTGCGCGAGGGCTAGGCCGCATTCGTGACAGTGCGTTCGTAACTTATTCATCTGTTGGCGATCGTCGTCTCGAACACACTGGCCCTGTGTATGTCGACCCGGAGGGCCGCACCTGGATCGCTCCCGCTCAAGGTGGCCTGAATGTTCTCCAGAATGGACGAATTCAACCCGTCGCATCGATACCACCAGATGAGATTATCTATTCCATTGATGGACGGGCAGATGTGGTGTGGGTCGGACGTCGACGCGGGGGGCTGACCAGTCTACGATTTCGCGACGGTGTGATGGTGAGCCAGAGTTACACAAAGGCAAACGGACTGGCTCAAAACAGTGTCTATGCTGTTCATGAGAGCCGCGATGGCTCTGTGTGGGCCGGGACGCTAAACGGCGGCGTAAGCCAATTCAAAAATGGACACTTCATTACCTACACGAAGAGCGACGGCCTAGCTTCGAACACTGTCTCATCCATCCTCGAAACCCGCGACGGCGCAATGTGGTTTGCCACGCCGAGCGGGCTGAGTTCGTTTGCAAATGGCCAATGGAGAACCTATACAGCGGTAGAGGGTTTGCCTTCGCCGGAGATGAACTGCCTTTTCGAGGATTCCTCCGGAACTCTCTGGAGTGGAACGTCTGCTGGTCTTGCGTTTTTTGCCTCTAACCGCTTCCAAGTTCCTCATGAATCGCCCGACGTTTTGCGCGAACGAATAGTCGGAATGGCGGAGGACAAGAGCGGAAGGTTTTGGATCGCGACCGCAGATCATGTCTTGCGCGTTCCGCGCGACAAACTGCTAAGCGGGGTGGTGAAGGCAGTTGATGTTCGCGAGTACGACCAGGCCGACGGTCTAGAGAGCACTAAAGGAGTGGAGCGGAGCCAATCGGTGGTCTCGGATTCAGCTGGCAGGATCTGGTTTTCACTCAGGAGCGGCTTGTCGGTTGTTAATCCATCCCAGATCACGGACTATTTACTTCCGGCGTTGCCTCACATCGAAGCGATCACCGCCGATAACAACACTGCAGATCTCGCCGCCTCCGTTCGAATTCCTCCATCTCCGAGGCGAATCACGTTTGCGTACACCGGGCTGAGCCTCGCGGTGCCCGGGCGGATTCAGTTTCGATATTTTCTCGAAGGTTTCGACAGTAGCTGGAGCCAGCCGGTTGCAGCGCGAGAAGCCGTTTACACGAACCTTGGGCCCGGCTCCTATCGATTCCGGCTAGTTGCCAGCAACAGCGAGGGGCTGTGGAACGGGCCAGAAACTGCGATCGCTTTGAACGTCGCCCCGGCCTACTATCAAACTTACTGGTTCCGTTTGTCGTGCATCGCCGCTTTCGTCGGAATGCTCGCCGCTGCTTACCAACTACGGCTACGGCAGTTGTCGCGGGAGTTCAATTTGCGGCTTGAAGAGCGCGTCGGCGAGCGGACGCGCATCGCGAGGGAGCTGCACGATACGCTGCTGCAAAGTTTTCACGGACTGTTGCTGCGTTTTCAGGCGGCGAATAATCTGCTGCCGGAGCGTCCGGGGGAAGCCAGGGAAACACTGGAGAGCGCGATCGATCAGGCGGCGCAAGCGATTACCGAGGGGCGGGATGCGGTGCAGGGGTTGCGGTCATCAACGATGGTGACCAACGACCTGGCGTTGGCAATCAGCGCCCTGAGCGAAGAAATCGGGTGCGGTGAGCTGAACCCAAATTGTGCCGAGCTCGATGTGGAAGTGGAAGGAACGCCGCGGAATCTCCATCCGATCTTGCGGGACGAAGTCTACCGGATTGCAGGCGAGGCGGTACGGAATGCATTCAAGCATGCGGACGCGCAGCAGATCGAAGTGGAAATTCGGTACGACGAACGGCAGCTCCGCTTGCGGATTCGCGACGATGGCCAAGGCATTGACGCGAAACTTCTGAAAGAAGGAGGACGTCCGGGACACTTTGGATTGCGAGGGATGCGGGAACGCGCGAAGCTTTTGGGAGGCAAACTTACGGTTTGGAGTGATGTCGGTACCGGGACCGAGGTTGAGCTCAAGATTCCTGCTTCGCGCGCGTACCAGGAATCTGGTCCTCGGCGGCGTTCGTGGCTGGCGGAGAAGTTTTCCAGGCAGGATACTGAGATGAAGTCATGAGCGCCGGTTCCAACCCGATTCGAATCCTGGTGGTGGACGATCATCCGGTGCTGCGGCAAGGGCTAGCGGCGCTGGTGGGCGGACAAGCGGATATGCGCATCGTCGGGGAAGCGTCGAATGGACGCGAAGCGATTCAGCAATACCGCACGCACCATCCGGATATCACGTTGATGGATTTACAGATGCCGGAAATGAGTGGCCTGGACGCGATGATTGCGATTCGCGGGGAATTTCCCGAGGCGCGAATCCTGGTGCTGACGACTTATGCCGGCGACGTACAAGTGTTGCGAGCATTGAAAGCTGGGGCGCGGGGTTACTTGCTAAAAAACAGCTTGCACAAGGAACTTCTGGAAACAATCCGTGGCGTTCACGCCGGGAAGAAGGCGCTCTCCCAGGAGGCCTCGTTGCAACTTGCCGAACATGCGACCGATGACGGTCTGACGCCGGCCGAAATTCGGGTACTGCGTTTGATCGCTGATGGGAATGCCAACAAAGAGATCGCCGCGCAGCTATCGGTGAGTGAAGAAACCGTGAAAGGCCAGGTCCGAAGCATCCTCTCCAAGTTGGACGCGAACGACCGAACACACGCTGCGATGATTGGATTAAAGCGCGGAATCATTGAAATTTAGTCCACTCAAAAGGGTTATTTGCGCAGCACTTTTGAGGGTTTTAGGCCGGATTTAGCGTCTGGTAACCTAGGCATCAAATGAGACGGTTATTCTCGACCTTTGCCCGTGGACTGCCTGGTGCCGGCCTGCTGATGTTGAGGGTGGTTGCCGGTATCGCGTTGACTATTCAAGGAGTTACTGCGCTGACCCGCGGATCGGCCCTCGGAGTGACCGTGCTTCAAGTGCTGGCGATCGCGGGAGGGATACTGATGTTCGCGGGATTATGGACACCCATCGCAGGAGCACTGGTGGCGGTGGTTGCGCTCTTACTCGCATTGCGGCAAACGGGTGATCCCTGGATTTACATCCTGCTGGGAACCCTGGGTGCCGCCCTAGCGCTGATCGGACCCGGCGCGTTTTCGATTGATGCTCGCCTTTTTGGTTGGAAACGCATCGACCCTGCAGAATGAGAAAGCCGGTGCGTTACCCCCCTTTTGGGTTGTTCATCTCCTACCGTAAAGAGTCAACTGCAACACTCCGAAATGGTGCCCGGAGCGACTCGAACTGGGGTTGCCGGCGGACGGGACTGGCTACACAATGCGCACAATCAACAAACGAGTCTGACAAGGCGCAAATTTTGGGTTCAGGAGGTAGTGATGGCAACCGCCAGGGTAGTGATAACGGAACCAGAGCAGTCGCGAAGGGGAACTGAGGGCGAGATCATTGCTTTGAGCGAAGGAACTGGCCAGATGGCGATGACTGACGAGATCGTCGGGAGGTCTGCAGCATTGCGACAGATATTGTCGCTGGTGTCGAAAGTCGCTCATACCGATGCCACCGTTTTGATAACCGGCGAGACCGGGACTGGCAAAGAGTTGATTGCCCGCGCGATTCACAAGCAGTCTCATCGTTCCTCGCGGCCATTTGTGAGCGTTAACTGCGCCGCTATCCCGCGCGATTTGATCGCATCCGAATTGTTTGGCCATGAGAAAGGCTCGTTCACCGGAGCGGTCCAACGACGGCTGGGACGATTCGAGCTCGCGGAAGGAGGAACGCTATTCCTGGATGAAGTCGGAGAGCTTCCGGTCGAGACGCAGATCGCGCTGTTGCGCGTCTTGCAGGAACGGGAATTTGAGCGCGTCGGCGGGACTCGATCCATCCGCACGAACGTGCGCGTGATTGCCGCCACCAATCGTAACTTTCAGGCCGCGATCGCTGCAGGAACATTTCGTAGCGACCTGTTCTACCGTTTAAACGTTTTTCCGATTGAACTCGCTCCGCTGCGGGAACGGCGCGCAGATATACCGGAATTGGTGGAATACTTCATCGGCCGTTCTGCGAGGAATGCGGGCAAGAACTTTACCGGAATATATAAGAAGAGTTTGGAATTACTGCAAACATACCATTGGCCAGGAAACATTCGCGAACTGCAGAACGTAATTGAGCGATCGGTGATCATGTGCGAAAGCGAGATTTTCATTGTGGATGATAGCTGGGTTCCACAGCAGCCTGTGGTGAATGAGCCGCCAAGTAAGGTTAATTTCTCGCAAAAGCTCGCAGCCCAGGAAAAAGAGATGATTGAGTCGGCGTTGAAAGAAAGCGGAGGGCTGGTGTTCGGGCCATCCGGCGCGGCCACTATTCTCGGCATGCCGAGATCCACTGTGGAGTCGAAGATTCGATCGCTGAGGATCAACAAGAATCGGTTCAAAGCTTCTGTGGTGTCTGCTCGCAGGTCCTGGTTCGAGTCGGTTGCAATGACACCCGTGAGAACCAACGGAGTGGCTTGAGTAGGAACGGTTAGAAGTGGCTCATCAACCGGGATAGGAGCAAGAGCCTAACTCCTGAGATCGACGAAGCGCGTCTCAATTAAACGCTGGATAACTGCAAAAATTATGGCGGTTGAAACTCCGAACATGAGCATTCCGTCGGCTGCTTCCAGCGGTCCCAGCAGTTTCCACGAGGGCGACATAATCAAATCACCGTACCCCAGGGTCGTGTAGTTTACCGCCGAGTGGTAGTAAGCTATCCCGAGGCTTTGAAATTCTCCGCAGATCATAAACAAAACTGCCCACAGCGCGATTTCAATCAGATGCGCCACGAGGGTGATCAATAGCGTGAGCGCGACAATGCTGACGTCGGTCCAAAAATTGGTTCCAGCGCGGCCGATTTCTCTTTCATAGCGAACGAATTTTACGGCGGCGCTCAGCGCGAGTGCGTGGATAAAGAT
The DNA here is from genome assembly GCA_963814635.1 of uncultured Acidobacteriota bacterium. Taxonomy (GTDB): domain Bacteria; phylum Acidobacteriota; class Terriglobia; order Acidiferrales; family UBA7541; genus Acidiferrum. The sequence continues at coordinate 1,135,816 of CAWFDP010000001.1, forward strand.
CGTGGACATCACTACGCATGCGCCGACCGCTAACGGAATAAGAATTGCGATTCGATGAATGGCCGTGAACCCTCCAACCCAGGTCGGTTGTGTTTTTTGCAGATATCTGCGCGTTAGTGGGTGCAGCGCGGAAACAATGTGACCAACAAGGTCAAATCCCACCGCGTGAACAACAGTTGGTCGGCTTGAATTCCAGCTACAACAGCAGCACTCGCGATGAATCCCAAGCGATGGCGCTTCACGAAGTTGTGTAGGTGCTCGATGCAGATTCCGGTGAGGCTTACGACCTCCGCAGCGGTGAACAGTTTTTGGCTCGCCTTGATCGTTACCATAGAAACGTCCTCATTGCTTCAGACCGCAAACAGCCGGTGCGCCCTCCTCATGCCCGCGACATCTTTGCGACCAGGCGTGGCACGACTCGCCGGGGAATCAGTCGCTGTGCGAAAACGCTGAACTTATTGAGCGTGCCGGGAACCGTCAGGCCACCGCCGTTGGCGAGCACGCGCAGCGCATCGCGCACCACGTCCTCAGGACTCTGGCAGAAGGCTGCCCATTTCTCTTTCGCTGGATGCGCTAAGTCTTCGTTCGCTTTCTTGCGCAGCCTGCCGGGGCAAACGGTTACGACCGTTACGCCGGCGCCACGCAACTCTTGTTCGAGCGCCAGCGAAAATGCGGTCAGGAAGGCCTTGGTTGCGGAGTAGGCGCTGGCAAAGGGAATGGGCTGAAAGCCGGCGGTCGAAGAAATATTAATGATGCCCTTTTGCCGGCGTTCGAGCATTCCGGGAAGAAGGCTGTAGGTCAGTTCAACGATGGCTTGATTGTTGAGACGCAGCATCTCCAACTGGCGAGGAAGTGAGAGACTACGGAATTCGCCACGAAGACCGAAGCCAGCATTGTTGACGAGCAAATCAATCGGCACCCCCTCGCTCGAGAGTTGTTCCGCGAGGATGGGAGCAGCTCCGGAGGTTGACAGATCGAGCTGAATCGCAATCACCGCGGATCGGGTGGAACGGCGCAATTCGGAGGCTAGTGTGTGGAGTGGTCCGGCGGAACGGGCGACGAGAACCAGATTGCACTGACGCTCCGCTAGAGCGCGGGCAAACGCCATTCCCAATCCGCGCGAAGCTCCAGTGATGAGAGCATATCCATCGTTTTTCATCTCAGTTTTTGTCCAGAGAGCGGCGCACCGATTGCGGAAAGCGAGTATCGAAGACAGCGTCCCAAAAACGGGTGGTAATGCCAAATCCCTTGTCAATTCCGCGTGGGCTATGGTGGTAAAGGTGATATTTCTTGATGCGCCGGAAAAGGGGAAACCGCGAATTCGAGAAGTGCAGCGCGTAGTGCAGCCATTCTTCGGCGACATAGCTTTGCACGACGCCAGCGAGCATGACCGGCGCGGTGTAAACGGGGAAGAGAAAGCTAACCGGTACCGCGACGAAAAACAGCGGAAGAATATCCTTCAGTTCGCCGCTGATGTGACTTCCATCAAAAGGGCGCTGGTGATGATCCCAATGAAGCGGATCGAGCCGTTCATGGAGAAACCTGCGAATGAGGCCTTTTCCCGGCGGGAATCGTCCGTGCAGGACATACCGGTGAAAGAGATATTCAACGAGAGTCCAGGTCACGTTGCCGGCTGCGAAAAAAGCAACACTGGTCCATGGATGTCTCGTGGTGGAAGCCATGACAAACACAATCAGGGCGTACACCGTGTAAAAGGCGGTCTGCGGGTAGAGCCGAGCGCGCGCCAGAGCGGCTTGGCCGCTTTTGTACGTTTCGAAGGAAATTTCCGCCTCGCGCTGGTAGGGTGGCGGGATTACGGCAAGCTGTGACATCGGTCTCCTTTAGACCCTGCGTTGCCTTCCGCAAAAGTTATTCAAAGCTTCCGGTGACGCCTTGAAAGCGATTCATGGCTTGTTTCATCAGCCACTTCATGACCCGCGCGGCGCTATAGCAGTAGGCGACGTTGTAGCCGAGTGTCGAGAAGCAATTGGGTTCGCAGCCCTTTTTCATTTCCGCGAGCTGTTTAAGGTCAAACTTCTGGTTACCGACAGTGCCCCAGTCGTAGGTGGCGTTGTACAAGGGAAAGCACGGCGCGAGCGTGCCGTTGGTGCGGATGATCAGCCAATTTTGGCCGGCGCGGCATCCCCAGTTTTCGCCGCCGCCCCGCATGAATCCCTTCATTTTCTGCAGGCGTGGAATAGAGTCGACCATTTTCCAGCCCTGACGCTGTTTGTCGATCAGCCAGTCCAGAAGGTCGTCCACAACGGGAAAATCCTCGGGTCGAATGTAGGTGTCGTTTTCGTGGAGATGTTTGAAATGCCCCTGCTCCATCATCGGAGCCTCATTAATGTGAAAGGTGATCGAAATTCCGTTTTCGTGTGCGATGGTGGCGAGCTGTTTTACGTCCTCGATGTTGGTGCGGCAGATGTTGGTGTTGAAAAAGACGGTGTAGCCGTAACGATACTGGCGGCGCACGAGATAATCGAAGTTTGATTGAACGTGCTCGAAAGCTTTCGGCAGCCCGGGTTTTTCCTTGATGGCATCCACGGCAAAGTTAACGGTGGCGATGCCTGCGTCGGCGAGGCGGTCGGTGACTTCCGGCCGAAGCAATCGCGCGTTGGTCGCAAGATAAACCCAGAAATCTTTTTTCGCCGCGTAGTAAATGACTTTGTGAACGAAGTCCGGGCGAAGAAGAGGCTCTCCTCCAGTTGGCGCGAGCACCCGGCAGGGCGTGGTTTCGAGCCAGTCGATGGCGCGCCGAGCGGTGTCCTCAGTCATGCCTTTGATGCGGTTGTCGTACGACCAGCAGTAGTGGCAATCCAGATTGCATTTCCACTCGGTGAACAGGTAAGCGATGATCGGCTGAAATTCTCCGGGCAGCAGGCGCGATTTAAAATACGGAAACATCCAGCCCTTCATCGTCTTGAGAACTTTCGAAGCGGGCCAGTGCCGTTTGCCGGTCTGCAGCACCGTCGCGTGTGCGGCGATGTCGGCTGCATCTAATTCGTGCAACAGTGCCGGCTGCTGAGGGAAGACCGGCGAGGGCAGAGCGAGCGCCTTTCGTAAGTCGCGCTCCGCCCCCGTCGGCGTGGGGGACTCGGCAGGCTGTCGAAGGAGATCATGGAGAGGCACATCCAGGCGGAATGGCTGCGCCGGCAATGTAGGTAAAGTTTGAACCGGCGGCTGCGAAGAAGTGGACATGAACCCTCCCGGTTCGAGTTAATGCATCTCTCCTTCCATTTTTGTGAAGAGCGCAGTGCTGGTGGGTGCAGGCGGCGACGATCCCCGCATATTACGCAGAGCGAAGAACTTAGTCCGCGCAGAGCGAATCGTTGCCTGAAAGGACGTGGCCATTTAGCTCAAGTTGCCTACGACGAGTTTTTGACACTGCTGTCAAACGGTCGTCAGCGCGGTTGAGTGACTCGCCAGTTGCGCAGTTCAGCGGTCAACTGAAAACCACGGAACGTCTTTAGCCACAATCGTTTACGTCGTCCTTCAGCAAGAGCGGCCCGCTCACCGGGCATCGCGAATGGAAGCCGGAGTGCAATTACTTGCGTGCGGGGTCAGCTGTATGTTGGAGCGCGACGCATCTTGTCGGTTTCTGCTGGCACAGCGGAAGGTGAACAGCGAAAAATATCATGTCTGGTGAAGCCCACGGATCTTCCGGTACAGGAAGTCTGCTCATTTGCGTTTTGCAGTTGGCCTCGATGCTGGTGTGGTCAGGAACCCTGCGAGCTCAGGAAACATCTCAGGCCCGCGGCGTTGTTAAAGGAAAAGTATCGCTGTCCGGTGGATCAAACGAACATTCGACCCCCGAAGGCATTCGACTTCAATTGGAGCCACCGAGTCATGACAGGCCCTCCTTGACGGCGGTCACGGACGTCGATGGCAACTACGAATTCAAGGACGTGAGACCGGGAGATTACGTTATCCATCTCCAAGCAGAGGGTTTCGAGCCGTTTACCGCGACGCTTTTCGTACCGAGTGGAGTGTCCGTTGTCCAAAATATTTCGGCAAAGTTAACGGAAATCAATCAGAAAATTGAAGTCAAGGAACAGGTTGAACCTTTATCCACCACGTCTTCCAGCGGTCCCGAGCTAAGCGAAAAGCAACTCGCGGCGCTGCCGCTGGTCGAGGAAAATTTCAAGGCAGCCCTTCCTTTGACGCCGGGAGTGATTCGCACGCCCGAAGGCAAACTGAATTTTGGCGGTTCAGGCGAAGAGCAATCGATGCTTCAGGTGAACGATGCGAAGATGACTGACCCCGTCACCGGTTCTTTTTCCATTCCCGTTCCTCTCGACGCGGTACAGTCGGTGCGCGTGGAGCAGACACCGTACAGTGCCGAAAATGGAGGATTCTCAGGCGGACTGACGGTGGTGGAAACCGTGCCACCGCCGGAAAGCTGGAAATTTGCCGTGCGCGACGTGAACGTCAGCCTGCGCGGGAAAAATGATCATTTTGTGGGTGTTGGTCGCGCCACACCCCGGATAGTCTTCGGTGGGCCGCTGCTGAAAGACAAGCTCAGCTTCTCGGAAGTTTTTGAGTACGATGTTGTTCGAGATCCGATACGCGGGCTGGCCTGGCCGCACAACGAAATCAAGCGCCAGGGATTTACTTCCTACAGCACACTACAGGCCATCATTTCACCGCGGCAGGTGGTGACGGCAACTCTGAACGTTTTCCCCCTCAGAACGCAATTCGCCAATATTAATGCGCTGGTTCCGCAAACCGCATCATCGGACTACGACCGAAAAGGCGCCTCTGCAAGTCTTTCGGATGTGTATAACATTTCTTCCGGAGCGCTGTTCCGGATGGCTTTAACGTATATCCGGTTCGACGGCAATGCGCACGGGCAGGGCAGTGACGTCATGCTGCTCACGCCTGAGGGCCGGGGAGGGAATTTCTTCAACTCCTGGGCCCGCTCGTCAGACCAGCTGGAGGCCGCGCCGACCTTTCAATTTGCTCCGAAGAAATTTCTCGGGAGGCATGATTTTAGGATTGGCGCCGACCTGAATCGCCGTTCCTTTCGCGGCAGCAGTCTCTCTCAGAATGTCCACCTGCTGCGTGAAGACCGGACGCTCGCCGAACAGATCGGGTTCGCCGGCCCGGGTTCGCTGCGTGCATCGGATACTGACGCGGAAGTCTTCGTGGCAGATCATTGGTCCATCAACGATCGGCTTGCCGCGGACCTCGGAGGACGGTTCACAAGCCAGAGCATCGGGCGCTCTGCGGCATTGGCGCCGCGATTCGGGGTCGCATACGCGCCTGGAAAAAAACGTAAGACGATATTTCGAGCTGGGACCGGATTGTTCTACGACCGCGTCCCGATGCTGGCCGAAGACTTTGCCGGGAATCCCCCTCGCCTGATTAGCCAGTATGACGCCAACGGACAATCCATCGGAAGCGAACTTGCTCTCGAGAATGAGTACATCGCTTCCGGCGGCGGAACTCTCGCCTCGCGAATCCGCCATTCGCCAAACAGCAGCCCCCGCAGTTTTGTCAGCAGTGTAGAAGTGGATCGCGCTCTTTGGAGTGGCGCCTTTCTGAAGATCGAGTATCTGCACAGCCGCACCGATGACCTGTTTGTCATCGATCCGATCAGCGACGCATCCCAATTAACGGGCGTGTTGGGTCTTTTCAATACCGGCAGGGAAAATTACGACCAAGCGGACGCCACCCTGCGATTTCATCCGATCAAGGAAAGCGAACTCAATGTTTCCTACATCTGGAGTCGTTCGCGTGGAGACTTGAACACGCTTGCAGATCTCTTCATTCCGTTCGAGCAGCCGGTCATTCGCCCAAATCTATCTGGTGTGCGCCCGTCGGATGTTCCGAATCGCCTGGTTGCCTGGGGAACCTTCAAGCTTCCGTTTTCCCTGATTCTCGGGCCGGTCGTGGACGTGCATACAGGTTTCCCGTATGCAAAGGTGGACGAGCTGCAAAACTATGTTGGGATTCCCAATAGCCAGCGTTTCGCGACTTTCTTTTCCGTCGATTGCCAAGTGTATCGGGACTTCCGCATTCCCTTTAAGCATGATCATGGTTCCCGCAAAATCCGCCTCGGCCTCTACGTCGTCAATCTTACGAATCACGGTAATTTCAATCAGATATACAACAACGTCGCATCGCCTCAGTTTGGGCAATTTGCCGGATTCGAACGCCAGAAGTCAGCCTTTTTACTGAGTGTGGTCAACTGAACGCCGATGACAATTTATATATCCTCCGACACCTCCAGTTCATCCATTGGAAGGAGACTGAGATTCCGATGCGAACGCATACGAGGTCCAGAACATGAACATATCCAGACGTACAGAAAGGTCCTCAATGCCTTGGACTGGAAACTCAATTCTGGTTTGGTTCTTTTCGGTGGCGCTGATGCTCACGGCTTGGCCAAAAAATCTGCAAGCCCAGCAAGATCAGCAGCCCCCGGAACAGGCAGACCAGGCTCCGCCCTACGCTCAGCAGTCTCCTGAGCAGTTGCAACAGTTGGTTGCGCCGATCGCCTTATATCCAGATTCGCTGGTGGCGCAAGTTCTAGCTGCGTCTACATTTCCGGAGCAAATCGTTGAGGCGGACCGGTGGGTCCAATCACATCCCAATCTGAAAGGCGAAGATTTGGGCCAAGCGGTCGACCAAGAGCCGTGGGACCCTAGCGTCAAGGCGCTGGCTGCGTTTCCGTCGGTGCTCGGAAATATGGATAAGAACCTGTCCTGGACATCTTCGCTTGGCGATGCCTACTACAACCAACAGCAGGATGTGATGGATGCGGTGCAAGCAATGCGGCAGCGGGCGCAAGAGGCCGGAAATCTAAAGAGCACGCCGCAACAAACTGTGACGACACAGGGCTCGACAGTGGTGATTGAGCCAGCGGACCCGGAAGTGGTTTACGTCCCGGCCTACGATCCGTGGGTGGTTTACGGAGGTCCGATTGTCGCCTGGCCCGGTTGGTACCCGTATCCCGGCATCTGGTATGACGGTCCGTATCTCTCGTTCGGAGTTGGCTTCGGTATCGGCTTTTTTGGCGGCTACGGGTGGGGATGGGATCGCTGGGGATTCGATTGGCACCATCGCTATGCGGTTTACGACCGCGGAAGGTATTACTCCCACAGCCGAACTTTCTATAACCGTAACACCTTCTATAGGGGCGGCGGAGACCGCGGCAGGGGTGTTGATCGGCCCGGCGGTGGCGGGGACCGCGGCAGAGGTGTTGATCGGCCCAGCGCTGGGGGCAGGCCGTTCAACGGTAACCACCAGGCTGCTCGAGGATATGCGGAGCCTCGCGGTCAGAGCGGCACTCGTTCGAGTGCCTTCAGCGGTTACGAGCGAGGTGGCGAAGCAAGAGCATATTCCTCGCGGGGAAGCGCTAGCTTCGGAGGCGGGGGAGCACATGGCGGCGGAGGTGGTGGCGGTGGCCGGCATCACTAATCGAGGCGTGACCGAATTCCTACCAAGCGGCAAAGCCGCGCACAGGAGAAATTTCATATGAACTGGGACCAGAAGAACTTCCGCAAGTCCAAAGGGATCACTCGGCAAAGATTGGCCGCCGCCGCGATACTATTGGCTGGATTTATCGCAATGCCGTCGCTGGCGCAGCAACCGGGACAGAAGACATTCTCGACCGCGGAAGAAGCGGGGAATGCGCTGGCCACCGCAGCACAGACCAACGACGAAAAAGGAATGCTCGAAATCCTCGGAGCGGAGGGGCGGGAAATCGTTTCGTCGGGAGATGATGTCGAGGACGCGCAGAACCACGCCAATTTCGCGAAAAAATATCAGCAGATGCACCGGTTTGTGAAAGAGCCAGATGGCAGCACCGTGATATACATCGGCGCGGAAAATTGGCCTGCACCCATCCCGTTAATCAAGAAGGACAGTTTGTGGTATTTCGACAGCGCTGCTGGCAAGAAAGAAATTCTGTACCGCCGAGTTGGGCGAAATGAAATGTGGAGCATCATGATCTGCCAGGAGCTGGTCGCGGCGGAGCAGGAGTACTTGTTGACGCTCCATAACGGGTATGCGCAGAAGATTTTCAGCAGTGAAGGCCAACACGACGGCCTCTATTGGAAAGCCGGTGACGGCGAACCTCAGAGCCCCATCGGTCCGCGGGTGGCTGAGGCCGTGGCTGAGGGTTACGTCAAGGGCCAAGACGGCCCCGCGACTCCTTACCACGGATACCTCTACCATATCCTGACCCGTCAGGGGAAAAACGCCTCCGGTGGCGCGAAAAGCTATGTAGCAAACGGCAAAATGACGGAAGGCTTCGCAGTCGTAGCTTATCCAGCCGAGTACCGGTCATCCGGCGTGATGACTTTTATCATCGACAGCGACGGAGTGGTTTATCAGAAGGATCTTGGCAAGAAGACAGAAACTCTCGGCAAAGCGATGAAAGAGTACAACCCCGATTCGAGTTGGCAAAAGACGGAGGGGCAGCAAGAGCAGGCTGCAGGCGAAGGGAAGTCCAAGTCGTAGGAATTTGCCATCCATGCATTGCAATGTATTTGGTGAATCTGACATTTCTCAGCAGTCATGCCGATTCCGGCCGGCGCCTAGCGGGGCCGTGATGCAGGCGGAATCCAACGAGTCTTCGTTGATTGTGAATCCGGTTCAGCGAATGTGTACGACCATCAGGGAAACGTCGTCGGTTGGCGGGCCTTCGCGCCAGGCAGAGACGCCATCAAGAATGGCCTGTTTCATTTCGTGAGCAGGCAGGTCCGACGCTTGCTGTACGATCTCCTGTAAGCCTTCGACGTCGAGCATTTCTCCCTGGGCATTGAAGACTTCAGTGATGCCGTCGGTATAAAGGATGAGTCTGTCGTCTGGCTGCAGCTTCACTTCCAGGTCCCCGCCGTTGTTCACGGGGTTGGGGAGCGCGCCCAGAACCATACAGCAGGAATCCAGCAACACAGGACTTTGGCCTTTTCGTGCGAGCATCGCCGGCGGATGGCCGGCCCCGGCAAAGACCATACTTCGTTGCTGAATATTGATGCGAGCAGCCACCAAGGTGGCAAACATTCCGGAACCGGCGATTTCTTCGATGAGGAAACGGTTCAATTCTTCGAACATCTCGATAAACGGCATGCCGCTGCGCAAGTGCGCAGTGGTTTCGGTGTAGATGCGATTTGCAACCAGCGCTGAACCGATGCCGTGGCCGGAAACATCACAGACCAGCAAGCTGAGGTGCTGGTGGTCCGACCAGTTCACCAGGGCGAAGTCGCCGCCGATTGAGTGTACGGTGTGATAGAAGGAGTCGACGCTGACGGTGGCCCAGTCCAGGGACTTGGGTGCAAGACTCTTCTGTACGCTCGCGGCGAGTCGCAGATCCTCTTCGATTTCCATCTGGCGTTTCTGAAGTTCCGAGTTTACAGAGCGGAGTTCATTCTCGGCTCGCATCTGTTCGGAGATGTCCGTGAAGGTAAGGATGCCAAACTTGCTTCCCGAATTCTCGACAACTCTGGAACTGACGATGACCGGCAAACGATCGCCGTCCTTGTTCGGCAGGACGAAGGCATGACGGTTGCGTCCTGTTCGAGACGCAATGTCAATTTGTCCTCTGAGAAAGTCCATTTCGTTGGAAGAATAGAAATCGGCAGCGTTAAATCCGATCAGTTCCTCCCGTGAAGTGCCGGTCATCTCCACAAACTGAGAATTCGCAAAGAGGATTCCATAGTGATCGTCGGTGATGACGACTCCCTCGTTGAGAACTTCCAGCACGCCCTCCATCTGGGATAGCCATTCGAGCGTTTCCGGCCTGACCGAATCAGTCCTGGTCGCCGGCATCATAGGCCTCTTGCAAGAAAGGGAAGTAAGTTCGGCTCGGTCATGACAGCGCGAATTCTAGAGTCGAAATGCTTGCCGACCTTGCCGTCACAGTTCGCAAATCATTTTTGCGTCTAAAGAGCCGAGAATTCCTTGCGGCGCGGTCAGGGGAAGCGAAGGTGCGCTGCGCATGGTGCATGAGATGCCGCCGGGCGCGGAAAAGGCGAGACTTGAAAGTCCCTTTCGAGACGCCCAGAACTGCGCCCGCCTCTTTACTGGTCATTTCATCGTAATAAGTCATGGTGAATGCCTGTTTGAGTTCGGGGCTCATCTTACCGAGAAGAACATCGATCATTTGCGAAGTCTCTCCCGCCGCGCAAACCGTTTCGGGGTCCGGTTGAGATGCTGGAATCCTTTCGACCCACGGAATGTCATCCGGGCTGGAATGTTCTGGAAGGGAATCGATCCGTGAGTTTGTCCGTTTTCGCAGAATCATGAGAGCGGCATTCAGCACGATGCGAGAGAACCATGTGGTGAAGGCAGAGCGGCCTTCAAAGTTGCGCATGTGCCGAAAGGCGGAGAGGAAAGCATCCTGGACCGCGTCTTCGGCGTCCTCCTTATTTCGCAAAATGGAGTAAGCCATTCCGAGGAACTTTGGGCGCGAAGCCAGAAACATCTCATGCAGTGCGTCTGCGAGTCCGCTGGACTGGTAGGCAGTCGCCGCAGGCAAAGTTGGCCGAGAGTTCGTGCGCTGTCCGCCGGAAAGCCGCGCGCGGCTGTCCGCCGAGCTTTGGAAGGAATGCTGGCCGCTGTTGGTGGCTGTGGTTGAGTAGTTCACTAGCGATCTCCGTTTCACGCTTGATTGAAGCATCTCTATTTCCAATGGAAGGTGCCGGCCCGGGAATCAGCCATCCCTCCTGTTTTCAATGAAAAGCAGGAGCACCAAGCGGCTTAACAACAATGATGGAGTTCGCTGCACCCGCATTTTATGGCGAGGGTTTGACGCTAACGTCGACGTTGTGACGCACGAACCACGATTGAAAAGGCCGACGTCCTAGCTGCTCTTTATGTGGCTTCGCTTTCAACGACTTGCAATCAGCCAGTCAGCAGACTGGCTGGCGTGATTGGCAGACCCGTTGCAACTTAAGTCTGCGCAGTTGCCTTCGGGGCCGAAGTCTGAGGCATTCAAGCTATATGCATTTCGTCGCTCAACTGAAGCGGATGACGTGGGTCATCGCACTTATTGCCGCCGGTGTTCCGCCCGGAGCAGCGCAGCAACCCGCTGCGCCGCATCTCGATGATTTGCAAAAGGAATTGGAGCAGCTGAAACAGCAATACGAAGCAACCACACATGCCATGGAGCAGCGGATTGCTGCTCTCGAACAACAAATCGAAAAACAGAAAGAGACAAGTGAAAACGCAAAGCAGGGAACTGTTTCGGCGGTAGAGCTGGCCGCGGAGCAGACCGCAAAGAACGCCATCCTCGGAGAGTCGAATCAGGTCGGAGCAAAGTTTCAGGGCCAGCTGCCTTCGGAACCGACGTATGACCTATTGAACGAAGCGGAAACGAAAATCGCGAAGTTGCAAGAGCAGACAGCCGCCTTCGAATTCCACGGCTATTTCCGTTCGGGATATGGGCTGAATAGCGAAGGCGGCTCTCAAGTGGCGTTTCAGGCGCCGGGAGCGGACGCCAAGTATCGATTGGGCAACGAAGCAGAAACGTACGGAGAATTCATATTCGTCAACAACTGGTTGAACCCGGAACACGCCGCCGAGAAGGCGTGGATGAAAACCGAAGTCATGCTGGAAGCAAATACCAGCAATTCCGCCAGTTACGCAAACTTTCCCGGAAACACGGCGAATGATCAATTTCGTTTGAGAGAAGCATTTGTAAGAGCTGGTCACATCCTCGAATTCCAACCGGATGCGAAGTTTTGGGCCGGCGAGCGATACTACCGTCGCCAGCATATCGAAATTAATGATTTCTATCCGCTGGATATGAGCGGTTACGGCGCTGGCATCGAGGATTGGAATCTGCGAATCGGAAAAATGTCGATCGCCTATTTGGCCGGCGCCAGGCCCGACATCGTCACTCAAGATGGGAACTATGCAAAGAGCAATGTCGATGTCCGCTTTTATGATCTCAAGGGCCCGTTCGGATTGTGGGGCGCCTGGTTCGATTTCGCGACTGCGAAGGGTGGTACGACGCAGGCTGGCACGGTAATTCCGACCGCCAATGGCTACGCGTTTGGTGTGCGCCACCAGCGCCTTGAGTGGCAAGGCGGCTACCACACGATTTCAGTTCAATACGGCAAGGGAGCCGCGAGCAATTTCAGCACGTCCATAGAAGATGCAAATCCTTTTCTGAGGAGTTCCGAAAGACTGCTGATCGCGGACCACCTTCTGATTCAGACCAACGACCGATTCGCCATCATGCCGATCTTCATCTTCCAGCGGAAACGCGATGGCCAACCCGGACATGCTTTCAACGACTGGGCCTCTTTCGGTGTCCGGCCCGAGATATTTTTTACGAAGTATCTCTCACTGGCATTTGAAGGCGGGTTCGACCACACCGAAGGCTTTGTGTCCACACAAAATGGAAGCACTCAATTCGATGGTTGGCTGCGCAAATTCACAATCGCGCCACAAATCGGAGCGGGCCGCAAGTTTTTCAGCCGGCCAGTGCTACGGGTGTTCCTGACCTACGCGAATTGGTCCAACGGCTTCCGCGGTTTGGTGGGCGGAATTCCGTTCGAAGACCGCACCAGCGGGCTCACTTACGGCGTGCAAACGGAAACCTGGTGGTAGCTGCTGGCTGACATCGAAGAACCAGAGGCCGGAGAAGGATGTTGGCTCAGCAGAAGTTCGGAACGACGTCCTGAGATTCGAGGTGAATAAAGATGGCTACAGGAGAAGTTACGTCGACTTCTAGTACCGCGCAAAGTGTTCCGGCCGCTTCGGCGGCGCGGAACTACACAGGGCCTCTGGCGATCGTTACCACGCTTTTCTTCATGTGGGGGTTTCTGACCTGCCTGAATGACATTTTGGTGCCGCACCTGAAGGCGATTTTCGACCTGAGTTACGCCAAGGTCATGCTGGTTCAGTTTGCGTTTTTCTCGGCGTACTTTTTGTTCTCAATCCCGTGGTCGAGAGTGGTGAACAGGATCGGCTACCAGAAGACCATGGTGGTCGGGTTGTTGACGATGGCGCTTGGAGCAGTCCTGTTTGTACCCGCCGCATCCGCTGCCTCGTACCCGCTATTCTTGACGGCATTGCTGATTCTGGCTACCGGGATTACTGGCCTGCAGGTCTCGGCTAATCCTTACGTGGTGGTGTTGGGTAAACCGGAAACCGCATCCAGCCGCTTGGATCTGACGCAGGCATTCAATTCGTTGGGCACCACGATCGCTCCGAAGATCGGAGGGCTGCTCATCTTGGCCACGGCGCCGCTGGCGATTGGACAGTTAAGCCAGCTTGCGCCAGCGGCTTTGCATGCGTACCGCGTGCAGGAGGCAGCGACTGTCAAAACCCCGTACACGGTGATCAGCGCAGCATTGGTGTTGTTAGCGATTTTGATTGGCGCGTTCAAGCTGCCAAAAATTGAAACGGTTACTGCCAGGCCCGGAGAGCGAGTTAACGATTCGATCTGGAAGCATCCCAATCTGCTCCTGGGTGCGCTCGGAATCTTCGCCTATGTAGGCGCGGAAGTCTCCATCGGAAGTTTCCTGGTGAACTATTTCAGTTTGCCTGAGATTGCCGGCTTCTCCACGCTGATCGCGGCAGGTTTTGTTTCGTTCTACTGGGGCGGCGCCATGGTCGGACGCTTTCTCGGAGCGGGACTCCTTCGGCGGGTCAAGCCCGGGAATCTGCTGGCTCTATGTGCGGTGGTGACGACATTCCTCGTCGCTGCGTCAATGCTGACGCGCGGACACATTGCGATGTGGAGCATCCTTGCTGTCGGCCTGTTCAATTCGATCATGTTTCCCACGATTTTTAGTCTAGGAGTCGCAGAACTTGGTCCATTGACCGGAAATGGATCTGGCATTCTGAATATGGCCATCGTTGGGGGCGCCATCCTGCCGGTCATTCAGGGCGTAATTGCCGACCATGTCGGGATTCATCACGCGTTTGTGCTCCCAGTGCTTTGCTACCTATACATCGTGTTTTACGGGTTGAACGGTTCGAAACCGAATAGCGAGCGTTACGCAAAGGCTTAGAGGAATCGCACCGGAGGATCGCTGAAGTTGATGGCAGGAGACATTGGCGAAACGGAATTCAGCTCGCAGCGCGGGCATGATCAACTTCCGGATGCCCGACTTTCTGGATGATGCGGTCCAAGATTTTTTCCCTGCGCAGACACCCAACCGGCTGCGGATCGTTTTTACTCTTTACAACCGGCAGCCAAGAAATGCCGTGATCCAGCATGGTGACCGACGCGGTCAGCGCCGAATCCTCAAGGGTCACGTAAGCAGAGTTCCCGAACAGAAATTCACCGAGCTTCCATTGAGTGATATCGCCTCGTTGATCCGGGGGAGTGACCGCAATGCGCGCGAAAATCTGGGAAAGGTCGTCGCGGTCGAATTTTCGCCAGAGTCGCTGAGTTTCGTCGAGGATCAGGAGTTCACCGGTCGAGCTTTCCTTCAGGGCTCTAATCGCATCGGCCAGCGAACTGTCTTTGCGGAGCAGTTCAGCTGGAAGAACATCGATCAGCGAGGCTAGCGGTTCGCGCTCTAGAATTGACTGGGCTACCGGGAGGCGATTCCAAAAATCGCTGGAGCGACGAATCGCCGCCTTGCTGAGGAGTTCGCGGAAAAGACCGAAGCTGTCGAAGATTTGCGAGAACAGTGCGCTGCCGGCTTGTCGCAAACGAACTTCCGACCGGGCACGGATGGTTGTTTCGTGAGGGCGATTTCCCAACAGTGCGGCTTCGCCAAAGAAGTCACCCTTGCCCAGGACCGCTACGATAACGGGCTCCGGACTTTCGTCGGTTTTTCGAAGGATTTCTACCTCGCCTTCTTCGATTACGCTGAAGACTCGCGCCAACTCCCCTTGTCGCTGAATGAAATCTCCGGGGCGATAGTACGCGTGAATGAATTGGTGAGTCGAATCGGTATTCAGAAAGCTGAGATCGCGTGGAAATATCACGTCCCATGCCCAGTCCAGGGCAACCTTGATTCTGCGAGACCACGTCGGAAGTTTAAAGAGATAAACTCCTCGCCACAGGAACCAAGCGAGAAATCCTGAAACCCGCATGCCAAACATTTCCGCGACGGCCTGATAACCACCAATCGAGCAGAGTTGTCCCAGCGCCTTGAAGCGAAATGGTTTCGTCGGCTCGCCCTTCAGGACTCGGACTAGATTGAGCGCGCCTTGTTTCCCTTGCCTTTCGGCGAATTGACCCGTAGGCGCCGACGGCTGGTTGTCGAAGGCGTTGATGATCAAGGCGCAATCGCCGATCGCCCATGCGCTCGCTTGCCCTTCGATCCGCATTTCTGGCGTGGTACGAATGCGCCCCTTTTCTTTCGGAACGTCGAGATCTTGAATCAGAGGAGTGATCGACGTACCGATGGTACAGACAACGGTGGCCCCCCTCAGCATCTGCCCATTGTTCAGTTCGATGCCCTCATGTGTGGCCGCGACCGCCCGCGTATTCAGCACTATGGTGATGCCAGCCTTCTCCATCTTCTTTCTTGCGAATTCTCCAAGCGTCGGAGCCACTTCGGGCAAAATGTGATCGCGGGTATGGACCAGCGTAACAACGACGTCCTCTTTTCGAAAATTCCGGTAAAAGCGAGTGCTGCTTCTAACCAGCTCGTTGAGTTCACCGGCAACCTCCACTCCGCTGAAGCCTGCCCCAACGACAATGAAGCTGAGATGCCAGCGCCGGCGGTCGAGGTCGCTGGAAGCCTCAGCTTGCTCCAACTGACGCACAATTTGCTGGCGAAGTTCGACGGCGTCACTCATGACCTTGAAGGGGAATCCGTGTTCGGTCATGCCCGGAATGATTCCCAGGTTACTTTCAGCACCACAGGCAATCACCACGTGATCGTAGTGCAGGCGACTGAGCGTTCCGCTTCCATCAACACATTCGATCTCGGACTGGGGAAGGTCGATCCGCTGTACACGTTCGGTGCGGCACGCAACACCAGGGAGCATCTGGCGCAAGGGTGTTGCTGCTGCGTCCGCGTTGATGGAAGCACCCGCGACGTCCGCCAGCAGCGGATGAAACACCATATGGTTTTCGCGGCTGAACAGGAGAATTTCGCACTCGGATGGGCGCAGCTTTTTGCGGAGGGTTTTCGCGAACTGCACGGCCGCAAATCCACCGCCGACGATGACCACTCTGATTGGTTTCACTTGGCGCTCCTAAGACCGGGCTAATTCTTGCGAATAGTGGGTGAGTTCAGTCCTGGCAGCTGTCCAAAGGGGGCGCTATTCCGAGCCGCTTCATTTTGTAAAAAAGCGTTGTGCGTTTCAATCCAAGTCTCGCCGCCGCACCTCGCGGACCTCCGAGCTTCCAATTCGCGCGCTGACACGCAGCCAGAATTTCTTGCCGCACTTTGTCTTCTAGCGTCGGATTTGAAATCTCGGGCGGGGCTGATTCGTATCTTTCCAATGCGGCTGGCTCGAAGACCCCGTCCATGGCAAGAATCACGCCGCGCGCCACATAGTTTTGCAACTCCCGTATATTCCCCGGCCACGCATGGCTGACGATGGAGCGCATGGTGGCATCGGGGATAGAGTCCACGATCTTGTCCATGGAGGCCGAAAACTCCTCCACGAAATACTTTACCAACTCCGGAATGTCCCGTTTCCGTTCGCGAAGCGGCGGCAAGGCGATGGGAAAAATGTTTAGCCGATAGTAAAGGTCTTCACGGAATTCGCCGTCTCGGACCATCTGCCACAAGTCTCGATTGGTTGCAGCCACGATACGGACATCGACCTTCGTGGTACGAGTGCTGCCGACCGGTTCGAATTCCCGCTCTTGCAGCACACGAAGCAGCTTCGGTTGAAGCTCCAGCGGCATGTCGCCAATTTCGTCGAGAAACAAAGTGCCTCGATCTGCCAGTGCGAAGCGGCCGGTGTGCGAACTAAGCGCACCGGTGAACGCGCCGCGCTCATGACCGAAAAGCTCGCTCTCGAGCAGGCCCGCGGGCATCGCAGCGCAGTTGATCTTCACCAAGTTGCGGTTTCGCCGCGGGCTGAGTTCGTGAATCGCTCGCGCGATCACTTCCTTGCCCGTCCCGGTTTCGCCGGTGATCAAAATTGTGGCGTTCGTCGGCGCCACGGCCTCGACTTGAGCAAGTACCGAGCGCAAACCGCTACGGCGTCCCACGATGCTATCCAGGAAAGGACGCTCTGCGCTTTCCGATTTGCGCACAACTGATTGATCTGATGGATAAATCGTCGTGCGCATATTCAGGTTCTCCCGGAAGCCCTCAAGCTGTACAACCGAATGCAGTGCAGAACTCATATCTCACCCCTCTTAGCGTGACCTCGACATTCGTCTCAATTCAGACTTCCACGGTAACTAAGCTCATTGAATTTGCCGCCATCATGGGAGCATGCGCCATGAACAGCCGCCGCTCGGTATCCAGGATGAAGGCCAATCCTTTCTCGCCCGGGTGCCGATCAATAAGCAGCACGTCCCCCGGGCGAATTTGTGCTGTGGCCAGCAGTCGCGCCAGCGGGCTGACCAGAAAGCGTTCGACGGCGCGCTTTAAGTGCCGGGCTCCATACCGTTGGTCGGTACCCTCGTGCAACAACAGCTGCCGTCCTCTGTCGGTGATGCGGAATAAGAATGGTCGCGCGATCGAATCCGATACGCGTTTCTGAACTTGCTCCAGCTCGATTTCCAGCACTTCATCAAGTTGGTCGCGCTTCAAGGGGTGAAACACCACGACGTTGTCGAGCCGGTTCATGAATTCTGGAGAAAATTTCCTCCGCGCCGCTTCGATCGCCGTTCGTTCCACCTTCGCGTCCAGCCCGGCCGCCGGCTTGTCCGTTGGATGAATAAAACCCATCCCGCCCTCCATCAAGTCGGCAATCTCTGCTCCGCCGAGGTTTGAGGTCAAAAAGATCACGGTTTGTGATAGATCCACTCGCCGGTTGTCACCCAGAGTCAGCGTCGCTTTGTCCAACATCCCTAGAAGCAATTGCCAGAGAGCGTCGCTGGCCTTCTCAATTTCGTCGAATAAGAGAAATGACAGCTTGAGCTTGTCAGTATGATTTGCGGACAGCGCCTCCGGGGTTATCAGAGGATGAGTTTCGCGGTGCCCCAAATATCCGGGAGGCGAACCAATTAATTTGGCTATTTCGTGCGAATGCTGGAATTCCCCACAATCCACTTTGATCACAGCGCGCGAATCACCGAACAGGATTTCCGCTGCGGCTTCCACAATGCGGGTCTTGCCTGAGCCCGTCGGACCAAGGAACAGCAGGTTTCCTACAGGACGCCCCGGGCAGCGCAGCCCGGCGCAGTACACCTGATAAAGTTCAACCAGTGCCTGCACCGCCTGCTCTTGCCCAACAATTTTTCTCCGTAGTGCATCCTCGAAGTGGCGAGACTTGGTGCTCCGCTGTTCCGGGTCCAACTGCTTGCTAGGGGCCGATTGTGTTGTGGCTGCCATAACTTCTCCCTTACTCTCATGACCCAAATGATCGTGGTCAGAACTTCCAATCGCTAACTTCCACTTCGCTCTCTTGTGATCCACTCCCGGATGTAGGCCGGACAATTCTTAAGCCTGATTCCATCAACTTCGCAGCGATCCAGAAAGACAACCGCGCTGCGGTCCACCAAGGTCAAGTCCCGCAAGTCCAAAACGACCTTGAGACGCTTTTCCTCGGATTCAAGCACCGCTTCTAGCTCCGTCACGTTATCCGCATCCATTCGCCCGCTCAAGGTGAAGACCACCTCTCCATTTGCGGCTCTCTGAATCCTGAGCATCTGTCCTCACTTGAGAATTCCAGCCTCGACCCCCACTTACGACCTGGTACCTATCTGTTGATGAAGATCACATAGGAGGACTGCATTCTCAGAGCCATAGGCAAGTTATTGAAAATAATATACTTACTGTCTAATTAAATGGCGAGTTTTCGCCAATTGGCGGATTGCTGTACAACGCGGCAAGCGGTCTTCATCTCTCGATTATTAAGGACGATCCTTAGCGAAGTGTGGGGGGGGAACCACCTCAAACTAGATCTTCGTTCGCGTAATTCTCGGTGCTGTGGGAGTGGGACTGGCGGGAGAATACGACTCGGGCTAAGTCTTGAAGCGGTGTTTTTCGATTCCGAGAGACCGAATTTTGGACTCCAACGTGGACCGCGGCATACCCAATTTGGCTGCGGCTCCAGCCGGTCCATAAACCTGTCCCTCGCACTCTCGCAGGGCAGCCTCAATCAGCTCTTTCTCTTGCGCCGCAAGCAAACCGGAGAGGTCCAGCGAGTTTTTCGTTTCCGCGGCAACAGGCTGGCGTGAAAGCCAGCTCTCGTCAACGGAGAAATTCTCTGAATCGCACAAAATGACCGATCGCTCTACGACGTTCTGCAATTCGCGAATGTTTCCAGGCCATGGGTAGGACTGAAGCAGGTCCAGGGTCTTCTTGTGTACTCCACGTATTCGCTTGCCCGCTTTTCTGGCGAAGCGATCGATAAAGTACTCGACCAGCAGTGGGATGTCGTCTCTTCGTTGGCGCAGCGGAGGAATCTCGATCGGAAAAACGTTAAGCCTGTAAAAGAGGTCACTGCGAAAGGTGCCGGCAGCGATAGCGGCCTGCAGATCACGGTTGGTGGCGGCAATTACCCGTATTTCAGTTCGAATGGGTCGAGTCCCGCCGACACGCTCAAATTCTCGTTCCTGTAATACGCGCAATAGAGCCACCTGGGTTTCGGCTGGAAGTTCGCCCACTTCATCAAGAAAGATCGTTCCTCCGCCTGCCAGTTCAAAACGCCCTAAACGCTGTTGCGTCGCGCCGGTGAAGGCGCCCTTCTCATGGCCAAACAGTTCTGACGCGATAAGGTCGCGCGGAATGGCCGCGCAGTTCACGCTAATGAACACGTGCGACGAACGGCGGGACCGCCGATGAATGGCGCGGGCCACAAGTTCTTTGCCGGTCCCGGTTTCGCCGGTAATCAGGACGCTGGAATCAGTCGGAGCTACCTTGGCGACTCGAGAGAGCACTGTTTGCAAAACCGCAGAAGCTCCCACGATCTCCTCAAACATCGAAGAGCGGTCAATCTCTTCCCTTAGAGCGATATTTTCTTCGTGGAGCTGATCTCTTAACGCTTTTATTTCTTCAAACGCGGTCTCCAGAGCGTTTCGCGCTGTGAATTGCTCGGTTACGTCCATGGTAGTGCCAACGACCTCCGTAATCTCTCCAGACTCGTTAACCACCGGGTGAGCGATTGAATGCAGATGCTTAATCGCTCCGTTTGGGAGGACGATTCTGAAATCGCCTTCCGAATCACCAAGCTCCTTCTGGGTGGACTCGGCAGTTGCCCTCCGCTCGACCTGCGGTCGATCATCGGGGTGAACCCTCTCAAGGAGGAGCGAAATCGTAGGTTTCACTTTCTCGGGATCACACTCAAAGATGCGATACATCTCTTCCGACCAAAAGAGCTCGTTGGCAGGTACATTCCATGCCCAACTTCCGCTCCGGGTTAACCTTTGCGCTTCCGCTAAGTAGCCATCGCTCCGTCGTAAGGCTCTCTCGGCGCGCTTTCGCGTGGTGATATCCGACACCGCCCCCACGAACTCAAGGGATTCTTGTTCGTCCTTTGACGGGTGGCCCACCACCCTCAGGTGTCTTACAGATCCGTCAGGCATCATTAACCGGTGCTCAAAATCAAACTTAGCCTTCTCGCGTGACGCCCGTTCCATCACCTGTTGCACCGTCGATCTGTCCTCTGGATGTATGCGTTGCAATATGAGTTCAGGTGTGACCTTAACCGTCGGCTCGAATCCAAATATTCGAAAGGTTTCAGCGGACCAGTAGATTTCTCCACTCGAGACATCCCACCCAAAGCTTCCGGTGTGGCTCAATTCTTGGGCTTGTGAAAGGTACGCGCTGTTTCTGTGCAGCTCGTGATAGAGCGCTTGCAATCTAACGATCATGTCGTTGAAGACGTGTCCGAGAATTGCGATTTCGTCATTTCCGACAGCGGCGACGCGATGACTGAAATCGCCCTTGGCTAAGGCCGCGGTGCCTTCCATCAACCGCCCTAGTGGATGAGTGATGCTGCGCGTAATAGCCGAGCCCAGAAAGGCGGCAAACAAGAGCGTCAAGCCTGCTGTTATCGGCGCAATATAAAGGATTTGTCGTTGTGCGTGCTCAATCTTCATCAGCGCCTGCGCTCGCTCTTCGGCGACCTCATGGTCAATGTTTCCAACCAGCGCTGAACTTCTGGCCTCGAGTGGCCGCACCTGGTTCGCCAAACGCAACCGAACCGCTCCCCACTCGTTCGCTTTGGCCAAGGCCGTAATGGCCTCCAGCTCAGCAGGCAGAGAGTCCTGAATTGACAGAAGGGTTGGCAGCAAAGCCGGGTCCATTTGCACCTCAGGAGGCAAATGACTTAGAACTTCTCTGCTGCGCTGACTGTCCTGAAGGATTGCGGTCCGAAGAGTCTCCACTTCGCTAATCAGTTGGCTGGTGTCTTCGGAATGCGCGAGTACGTCCAGCCTTTCATAGAACGCCATGAGGCTGGTCTGGGCCTCCAATATCGTGATTAACTCCTGGTCTACACCGCTCAGACGATCTGCTTGAGCGCGAGCCAGGTGAAATTGCCAAAGCAAAACCGCGTTTCCCAGCAGGAGCGCCAGGATGATGAAAAGGAAGCAAAGCGTTAAGCGGCGGCTGATTTTGAGTCGGTGGAGGCGAAGAGTTCTCTCGCTAAATTGTTCCGTCCTTCCGGCAAGCTTTTTGACCACACAAAACTCCCTTTGGCTTACCTCGAATTTGGGTCGCGACGATTACAGGCGCATGAGCGGCAAAGCGGAAAGTGGCGAAAGAATCGGGTGAACTTGTTCAGAGCTCAATTCGCTGGCTTACTAATTCCCCTTGGATGGCGGTCCCTTGTGGAAGCCGGTCAGTTCAACCAGCTCCTTTTCCAAGGCGGCGACAGCCACCGACGCGTTCTGCTCTCGAGCCAGGACGGAGTGCAGCGTCCGAATGTACGCACGGCTAACCTCCTCATATTTATCGCCGGAAACGATGGAAGGTCGCGCGACTACGCGGCCTCCATGTTGCCCCGATTCTGCTAACTGCGGATAGGGTCTCAAGATTTCCGGCATCTCGATGAGTTCGCGGCCCTTGGGTGCCTGGGAATGTTCGTTGGCGCGCATGAACTGGGCGTCCCTCTGCAGCAGATATCGGATCAGCTTCAGCGCTTCCTGTGGATGTGCGGAGGTTCGGGAAACCGCTAAACCATTTCCCCCCAAGGCGTTCAACTCGTCCCGCGCTTCCGCCCGGCAGACTGGTAACGCCAAAATCGGTAGCTTTTTCAGGCGGCGTATGAACGTTGAGCAGACTATAGTTCGACACCCATCCTCGGTGGAAAGCTGCATTTCCAGAACTCCAGACGTTCTCCGCGTCCCACTTTTCGTATGCCACCACGCCAGGTGGGGAAATTGATCCGACCCAACGTGCAGCGCGTTGCCATACCCGGATGGTCTGCGGGTTATTTACGCTAATTGTCTTATCGTCTTCGATGATTCGTCCGCCGCCTTCGCTGACTTGCCATTCCAAACCCGCGCAGGTCAAGTCCTCGCTGACGCCCCCTTGCCAAACATAGCCCCAAAAGTCCTTCTGACCTCTTGCCCGCTCTCCCGCCTGAATCCGGCTAGCCATCTTCTCGAGTTCATCCCACGTCTGGGGTGGCCTATGATACCCGTATCGGCGCAGAAGGTCGGAGCGATACATCAGTACGCCTGCATAGGCATGGCGTGGAATTGCCACAACCTTGTCAGCCACCGTGTAGCTCGCGGCCACAACCGGATATTGTGAGGATAGTTCGCCGGTAAAATACGGTTTCAGGTCCATCAAATAGGGGTTTAAGATTCCGGACCAGATTACGTCTATTCCATATACGTCGGGCGTCGGGGCACCCTTCTGCAGTAGCTCTTTCCACATGGCCAGCTGATTCAGTGAGCCCTCAGGGCGGGGAAGGCGCTTCACTTGGATCCCTGTTTCGCGGGTAAAGGCTTGCAAATCTTGCGCTAATCCGGGGAAGCGATCTGGAGTGTCGTACTCGATATCGAGGAACGTTACTGTCACCGGCTCATGCGAAGCCGGCTTCGAACAGCCCACGCATAAAGACAGCAGCAAGATGCCGAATATTTCGACGTTTCTCATTAAATGGTACCGGACGCGTATCATACCAGTCCGAACCCGATTCGCTGAAAGCTAGCGCCGTCCCAGCTCCTGCCCCGTTCTGACTTACCGACACTTAACAACATGACGCACTTCGCTTGATGGCGACAATTTGCATCGACTTTCATCTGGGACCGCGCAACTTGCCGCTCTGAAGTCTTTCGCTTATGTGAGGCTCAGAGCGAGTGAGAGAGGGAAGTGGTCGGAAGCTGTCACAGTACGGCCGACTTGAGGCTGGGTCCCGCGAATGGGTCCGCGCGTAAAGATCCAATCGATGGTTCTTCCAGGCTCCAGAAACGAGCCAGGAGTTGTTGGGACGTGGCGATTCGCAAAAGCATCTTGGAACTGCGCTCGGCTTATAGCGGTAGCCGCGGGCCCGCCGGACACATCGAGATTGAAGTCGCCGGCGAGCACGATAGGCGTGTTCCGGTTGTATCGCGAGGCATCATCCAATGTTTCGTCAATTTGGGAGCATCGCAATCCATCATCCCCTCTGCTCTCGAGGTGCAGGTTATAGGTAATAATCATTTTTCCGCCGACGTTGGCTTCGCACACCAGCGCGATCCGTCCCCCCAGACGTTCCTGGAACGGGCCGATCTCGGGAAGGAACCAGTGCGGGCGCCAGAAATTTGACTGTTTTTGAAACCTGATAATTCGGGGATTTGACAATGGCCACCGCGAAAGCGTGGCCTGGCCATGATAGGCTGGAGACGAGCGCGAGCCCTGCGTTAATTCCTGAAACTCTCGCCCGAAAACATAGTTCATCTCCAGCTTCTGGGCTATTTCCCTCGCTACATTTACGTGGTGCGTTCGCCGGGCATTGAGATCGCTCTCCTGCAACAGCAACAGATCGGCCTTGGCATTGGCCAGGAACTCTATGACTCGTCCGAGTCTTTGACCGCGATCGATATTCCAATTGACGACACCTACGGAATCGGGCGGCCAAAGCAGCCATCGAGAAACGGCGAAACTTCCTGTTTCGATCTCCGGCATCGAAGTCACTGCTTCCTGCACCCCTTTGTTTGCTTCGCTGCGGGTGTTCTCTGAATTGCAAATCAGTTAGAGCTACTTATAGTAAAGAATCAAGACAAACCTGCAGCATATTCACCTGATCCAGTCGCAGCCTGGACAGAGGCCACAGGCTTTGTCGCATCCGATCGCCGGGCGCCCGCAAAGGTGTGAGCAGAGTACAGCGCCATGGGCCACACCAGATTTGCTCCGATCACGCTCAATACGAACGCCACATTCACGATGTCCAAGAGCGCGAAGACCAGCAAGGCGTAGGGAAAGAAACATCGCCGCACGATGAACTCCAAGCGCCTTCCGAGATACAGAAAGGGATTTGATGGTCGGCTTTCGGCATGGTTTTGCCAGATCGCCAGGAGTTGCTCCGGACGTTCAGCGGCAAGGCGATGCCGCTGCCATCCCGTCGCCACAAAGCTCGCGGCGGCTCCAAAAATCAGCAGGCCCCCAAACACCAAATAATACTTCGATCCGGAACTCCTCCACAGGCCTATGGTCATTCCGACCAGAAGAAACAGGTAGAACGCGTAGTCACACATTGTTTCCAGCCAGCAGCCGAAATCCGATTCCAGAAGTTTCAAACGTGCGACTTCTCCATCGCAGCCGTCCAGAATGCTTGCGAAGAGACATAGAAACGCGCCGAGCAGCGTGTACCAGTAACCGCCGCGCGCGAAGAATGCGGCAGACGCAATACCGACTCCGAGCGTGAAAATACTGACCATGTTTGCGGTGATCGGCAGTTTAATGAGCTGTCGACTGATGGGGATGGAGATCTTGCGATTCAGTCGGGCGTACATTCCGTCGGTAGGTTTGATCAGCCAGCGGTCCAGTTTTTCTTCGGCCGCCCGGCGGTCTTCAGGAGTATTGATACGCTGCCATTGCTCCTGCGGCACTTGCATAGTAACGACGGTGTGCGTTTCTGAGGATGAGCCATGGAGTTCGGTGAGTCTGCAGGCATTTGCCTGAAAAAGATCTGCGAGATTGCCAACCATCTCGGCAGGCAGTGCGTAAATGCCGACGGGTTGATCGCCGCTCACTAAAGCCAACGCCGCACTGCTGCTATTCCACTCCGCGGCCTTTCGAAGCAGGGATGGATGATACGTTCCATTTCCGTCGATCAAGATCAATCGGCCGCCAGACGCACTACTGGCGATCAACCGTAGTCGCTGAGAAAACGTTGCGCCAGCAGCTGTCTCGATCCACTCGACAGACTCGGGAAGTCGCCCGGTAAAGAACAATGCGCGCTGCACTTTCCGTTTGGAGGAGGGATCGGCGACAACCATGATGTGTGTGGCTCCGGCTTTTTGCGCGGCGAGGATAGTTCGCAATAGGATCGGTAACGTACCGACGCGAAAGAGTGACGAGCTGAGTACATGGCTCCCGGGTTTCGCATCTCCCAGTAAGATTGCAAAGATGATTTTGCTTTCCGCTTGACGGCCGCTCAAATTCGCCTTGTGCGCTCCCAAATTTTTCGGAACGATTGCAGGAGTGGTCTCTATGTTTTCGGTTCTGCGGCCCTTTCTGGACCGCGCCATCAAGATCAGGCAAACCGCGCCGACCGCGGACCAGAAAAACGCCCGCAATCGTCGTGACATACCCAAGGCCAATCCGGTCGCGCCACCTATGCCAAACACTTTCCCAATCAACATGGTCCCGCCTTCGTAGGTTCCGAAGTTCCCCGGGTTAAAATTTCCTACGACGTTCACAAGTTTGGTCAATGCTTCGATAACCACGGCGCCTAAGAAACCCATCTTTACGCCCATCAGCCACAGGATTAAACACACCTCCGATACCGCCAAGCATTGAGCGGCCAAATTTAGCGAAAAACTCGCCCAAAACGCTCCGGGCGTCTTGTGGTGGAAATCGAACAGCGCATTCTCGACGGACTGCACCATCAGAAGTCTGGCTTCCATCCATTTTCTGAACGAGGGAACGCGAGCGACGAGGCGAGCACTCCACGACAGCACCGGCCAGCGTTTTCGTGCCGCCAACAAGGTCAACATCAGAAAAGCGATGAGCGAAAATGCGAATAGACTCGCATATAGGCGGAGAGCATGCGAAAGCGCGACGAGGGGTAGTGCGGCCAGAATTCCCGCGACCGTGGTTAAAAGACCGGTTACAACATAGAAGCCACGATCGAGAGTTACTGACGCCAGACTGCTGGCGACTGGTATTTCTTCACTCATTCGTGAGACTCGAACCGAATCTCCAAAGGTTTGGCCCAGGATTCCAAGCTGTCCGGCAGCTTCTGCACCCAATCGAAGCCCGACCATGCGCGAGAACGAAATCTTGCGCTGGTCATCGCCTAGGCTAAGCCGCCAACCCCAGGTTCTCGCAAGGTGCGAGACTCCGGCCAGAGCAAATACCAATACGATTCCC
This sequence comes from uncultured Acidobacteriota bacterium, assembly GCA_963814635.1. GTDB lineage: Bacteria > Acidobacteriota > Terriglobia > Acidiferrales > UBA7541 > Acidiferrum. Next base: position 1,162,341 of record CAWFDP010000001.1, read on the forward strand.
CAGCCAAGGTCAGAAAAGTTTTTCCAAAGCTTACCGGGGCCAGCTCGCCAGATAAGGTATACAAAGAAGCCTGCGCCCATGGCGATGGCCAGTAGTCGAAATGGAAGTTGCGCCTTGTCTGGAATTTTAAACACTGACCAGCCTTTCCGCGATCGGGTTATCACAAAAATCCCGCGCAAAGATATTTTCAGCGTGGGCCAGAGCTTCCGGACTATCGACGTCGTGCCAATGAGCGTCGCCAATATCGAACGCTCGTAGTTTTTTCTCCCGCCCCAATTGGCGCATGCCGTCCGACAGCGAGCAGTCTTGGTTTTTCTTCACCGATTCAAGGCGGCCGAAGAGTGCAGGAGTGCACAAAAACATTCCGGTATCCAGCGCGTCATAACGATCCAGATTTTTTCCGATGTCGACGATATCATCTGCTTCGCATCTGACTTTCGTTGCGTCGTCCAGATCAAAGACACCATCCACATCGTGGTCGACCGCGAGAATGACTTCGTCATCTCCAATTGGCTGCCGTAGCAGAGCCTTGGCGGTTCTCGGTTCGAAAATGTGATCTGACATTACCAGCATGAATGGATTGTGCAGAGCTTGCTTCGCGGCCAGAGCAGAAACGCCGTTGGCTTTGTGGTATTCGCGATTTTCAATCACGGTAATGGAAATTCCGTCGAACGCCTGCTGCTTAATCCAGTGTCGAATCAAGTCGGCGCGATACCCGACGACAATCACAAATCTGCTGATCCCCGCTTCCTGGCACGACATCATCACGTGCTCGAGCAGCGGAACACCGCGAAGCGGCACCAGGGGCTTGGGACCGCCGCCAGACACCGATGCCATCCGGCTGCCGTTACCCGCGGCGAGAATCAGGCACTCCTTAACGGCGGCCATCACTTGGAAACTTCCTTTGCGGTCATCACAGAATTGTCGGCACCGTGCAAGGTTTTCGGCGCGTAGTCGAAATACTCGATGTTCACGTCGGTGGTTCCAAAAATGTGAGCCTCGGTCACGCTTTGCGTCGAACGTGGAAACCAGAGGGCACCGTTTTTCTGATAGATCTGCACGAAATGCGTGCTTTTCGTCCAGAACGACGGATTCTTTGCAGGTTGACCCTCGGCACGTGCCAGCGCGTAGTCCTCGGCATCCACCCAGATTCGGCCGCGGAACAGGTATTTCTCTTTGCGTTTGGGATTGATTTCCAGAACGTAGGCTGGCCGGCCGTCCACCACTTCGGTTCCGGCGATCTTAAAGTCGTAGTTGTCGGAATTGATTCGTGCTCTGGCACGCAGGTCGGGATGCGATGATTCCGCTTCGGATTCGAGCATTTTATGTAGAACGTGCTTGTGTGCCGCCTTCCAACCTTCTTCGGACACCACCTCAAAGTGCTTGGTGCCGTCGCGGTCACCCTGCACTTGCACCAGCATTTCAGCGCGTTTGTGGTAATGCTGGTTATCGAGGATGTACCGCCGCATGCCGGCGTACCCCTCAATCGAAGTTTGTCGTTGCAGGTCATGTGCGCTCATCTGCGCAACAATTTCCTCGGCAGTTGGAAGCGACGGAGAATCGCCCGCAACCACAGACGTCGGTATCAGCAACAAAACAGCAACTAGGAAGTGATTTTTCATCGTTAAAACTCCAATACGAATTTTCCGCGGTATTCACGCCACGAAGAGTTAAAGAAGCCAGCAAACCTGGCGCTGGCAAGGTTGTTCTGTATATCCCGTGGGTTGAAGTGATTGAACAGATTGAAAACGCCGATGCCGGCGCGGGCGTGTATGCGCTTCTCACCAAAATGCAGCGAGACAGGGCGGGTGATCTGCAGGTCAAATGAAGAAAAGCGCGGGAAGCGTTCGACGTTCCGCGGTCCAACGAATTCGCGCAGTTCATTTTCGATCGAGTAGGGAAATCCGGTGTGCACGTCATATACCGGAACCAGTGCAAGCTTTAACGGTCCAGCAAACGTTCCCCAGAACAGAAAACGGTTCGGCGCGTCAAAGGGCAAACGTCCCCGGGCATCCGGCTGAATCACCGGCTGCGCTAGATTTCCGAAGAACTGGTTGACATCGTTGAGGTCGCCAAAAGCCCGGGACCGAACGTAAGAAGCATTGAGCACACTCTGATGCACTTTGTATCGAGCCGCCAATTGGAATTCCCGATAGGAGTCGCTGCCGCCGTTCGAAAGCTCGAGTACTCCGGTTCTTGCTTCATTGAGCGGTGACACCACGAAATCGTCGGTTGTATTTCGTTGTTCGTAACCGGCCCTTATAGACAAGCCAGCGAGAATCTGCCGGTCGAGCTCCAGACTCCACGATGTGCTGCGTGGGCTTCGAAGTCCGCCGTTGATTTCATTTTGATAGAACACCGAACCGAGTGGCGCACCGCCGGCCCCCGGCTCGGTCACGGTGCGATTCGGAAGATCCGGGAACGTGGCAACCATCAACGGCACTCGGTCATAAAACAAGCCGACCCCACCTTTCAGCAGTGTCTTGCCGTCGCCGGTCAGTGCCAGCAGGAATCCAGTGCGGGGCGCCGCGTGAGTGGTATGGGTGATCGTGTCGTTGTCAAAACGCACACCGAGACTCAGCGTCAAACGCGGAACGATCGACCATTGATCACCCGCGAACCAGGCGGTCTCGTTTTGGTGACTGCCGAACGACGTCGGGGAGCTAAAGGAAATACGCTCCACAGGGTCGTTCGCCAATCCGTCAATTTCCACCGGCAAAAATGTCGAGCGACCTTCATATCCGGAGTGTTCGTAACTCAGCCCGACAGTAAACTCGTGCGAACCGGCGAATCGCCACGGCGCAAACCGATAGTTCTCTTGCCAGCTGGTGCGGGAGGTTCGACGACCCTGCCGGTTGAAAAAGCCGCCTTCGCTGGTTTCTAGCAGCAGCCGATATGGATCGTTACTCTGTGCAGTGACGTCGGCATCAAACCGGTTGTAGCTGAACTGCGAACTTAGCAGACCCTCTTTGCCAACGAGGTACCGGTGCTGAACGTTGATTTGATATCCGCGCTGATGAAAATCCGGCGTCGCCGGCTGCGGCGTAAAAGTATTTAGGCCGAGGTAGTCCAGCTTCTGCGGATACAGCGAAATCGAAACTGCCGCAGTCTGTTTCGGGCTTAGCGTCAAATCGATTTGCGTATACCAATCGAAACTCTCGAGCTTGGTATCACGCTGAAATGCTGGAAGACTGTTTACCGGCGTTTCCACAAAGCGATATTCAAATGATTGCGTGATGGCTATTTTGCCGTGCAGCAGCGGGCCCGTGAACGTTACCCGCGGCGTTGACCCTCCGATTCCACGGATGCTGCCGTCCCGGACTCGTGGCCGGGGCGTGAAATTTTGGATCGAGAAATGAAACTTCTCGTAGTCGCTGGTCTTCGTTGCTACCGTAGAAACTGCTCCGGTGAACTTGCCGTATTGGGGATCATAGGGATTCGAAATAACCTGCACCGACGCCACGACATCGGTCGGAAGATTGATAGCTGGGCCGCCAGTCACGGGATCGGTCACATTTGCGCTGTTTACCAGCGCACCGCTTTGCGTGCTGCGCGTGCCCTTGAGGTTGACGTGCCCGTCAGGCCCGCGTAGGACTCCCGGGACGAGGGGAAGCGCGCTTTCAAAACGGTCATTTATATTCGGAGCGTCACGAAGGGTATTTTCGGAAATCGTGTCAGATGGAGAAGGACTCTTGCCTTCAGTCGAATCCGCTTTTACGACCACCGAATCGCTGACTTCAGAGGGCATTAATTTCAGAGAAAGCTCGACTTTACTTGCTCCGACATGAACTTCCCGCACCGCCCTTAGGCCTGGAGCGGCAGCTTCGACCGTATAGGTCCCAAAGGGCACAGCGGCAATTACATATTTGCCGTTTTCGTCCGATTCAGCTTCGAAACATGCCGGTCCGCTGAATCTTACTGATGCTCCAGCCACAAACGACTGATCCCCGGCAGAGTCTTGAACAAAGACCGATCCTTCGACTCTTGCTCCAGCGGTGTCCGGCTCATTCCCCAGCACCACAGCCGCGAACAAGCACATTGCAAATTGCAGGAAAAGTAGAAGGAAAACGATCCTTCCGTCCGCGGATCTTGGTACTCCGTTCCGGTGGCGAACGAGGACTTGTTCCAACGCGAGAACGATTCCAGAGGTTGTGCCGGTATGGTTTGAGGTTTCACGCGACCGCGGGCGATCGGGACATGCAAAGCCAGATGCGCACGTCTTGCAGATCTCCTCCGGTCGATGCTCAATTCGATTCCACACGGACTGCAATAAAGGCACTCGCTATTCCAACGTACCGTTCGCTCGAACTACTGAGGATCCCTTTTTTTATCAATGCCTTGACAAGTATTTGAAAACCGCGGGGCGGACCGGCCACAACGAAAGAGCGACGGGACTTTGACTGTTTGGTTGAGTCGTTGACAACTGGCTGCCGATGAGCATTCGAGAAGAGGAATCTTAGCGGCACCAGAGAAACAGATTCCTCAACGCCAAGTCTTTGACAACACCGTCAAGCCAATGACTACGGCGCCGTTCCAACCGGTGAGTTGCAGTGTCTGTTGCGGCCGGAAGCGCCTCCAATTAAAGAAGATAAGGTGTGCCGCCAAAGCCCGGTCGAGTGGAGCTCAAGGTGCACGTTTCAGAATTCAGTTGCCGCTGCGGTCGAGGTGCGGCTGAGGCGCAGCGGCCTGCGGCAAGGAAAAAAACTTTGCAGGAAATGACGAATAGGCACGAGACACAGAGGGGAGCTGTCGCCGCTCGGGTTGCCGGCGTTGTCGTTATCGTAGTCGGCGTGCTTCTCGCCGCCAGCCTGTGCGCCGCCGCTCCTCCTGACAACCCTGTTCCCAACATCTTCAAGCCGGACTCCACCCCTGCCGACTGGGTCCTTCATCTGTCGGCATTCGTTCTCTCCATCACTGGCCTGATTTTTGTGATTGTCTTTGGCTTGCTCGTTTATGCGCTGGCGAGATACCGCAAGCGCAACGACGACAATGGCCAGGAGCCACCGCAGGTTTATGGAAGCAATCAGGTGGAACTGGCCTGGACGGTGATTCCGATCCTCATTGTGTTGGTGCTGTTCCTCGCTACTGCTCGTGTCTTGCACCGCGTTCAGGATGCTCCTGAGCCTCCGAGCGCAGTTGACGTCACGGTCATCGGCCACCAGTTCTGGTGGGAATATCGCTACCCGTCTCTCGGCGTGGTCACCGCGAACGAACTGCATGTTCCGGTCAGCGATCCTGGACGCCCCACCCCCACCTTCTTAAAGTTGCTATCCGCCGACACTGACCACAGTTTTTGGGTTCCTCAGCTTGCCGGCAAAACGGACTTGATTCCGAATCGTGTAAACGAAATGTGGATCGACCCGCATCACGTCGGCGTCTATGTCGGCCAGTGCGCGCAGTATTGCGGCACGCAGCACGCCAAAATGCTTTTGTGGGTTTCAGTGGACAGCCCGGAAGATTTTGACGCATGGATCCACGCGCAAAAGCAGCCGGCGAATCAAGATGAAAAGGAGGCCGCAGGCAGACGCATCTTTGCATCGACATCATGCATGAACTGTCACGCAATCGCTGGCACCGTTGCGAATGGGCGTTTCGGCCCCGATCTCACCCACCTGATGAGCCGGCGCACCATCGCAGCCGGTGCAGCCGAGAACACGCCGGAAAACCTTCGCCTATGGATTCAGAACCCGGACGCCATCAAGCCCGGCTCACTGATGCCGGCCATGAAATTAAGCGACGCCGATCTGGACGTACTCGTGCGTTATCTCGAAACGCTTCGTTAGCTGAGAAACTTGGAGACCGATATGTCATCGGAAGTGATGGCCATTCAGACAATCGAAGCAACGGGCCGGTCCTGGACCGAGGTGCTGCACGAGTGGATCACCACGGTCGATCACAAGCGACTCGGCACTCTTTACATCCTCTACGCTCTATTCTTCCTGGTCATCGGCGGAATCGAAGCGATCATTATCCGCATCCAGCTGGTGCGCCCGCACAACGACTTTGTCTCGCCGCAAGTTTTCAACCGCATGTTTACCATGCATGGGACGACCATGATTTTCTTCGTGGCCATGCCCATCCTGTTCGGGCTTGCGAACTACCTAGTGCCCTTGATGATTGGCGCCCGGGACATGGCGTTTCCTCGTCTGAATGCCTTCAGCTTCTGGCTCACGGCTCTAGGCGGCTTCGTCCTTTACTTTAGTTTTGTCGGTGGCAACGGGCTCTATGGCGCAGGCAATGCGCCGGATATTGGCTGGTGGGCGTACGCTCCGCTCACCGCCAAGGCCTTTTCGCCTGGCCATAGTTCCGACTACTGGACGATCGCGGTATTGGTTTCAGGATTTGGAAGCATCGGCACCGCGATCAATCTTATCGCCACAATTCTTTGCATGCGCTGCCCCGGCATGACCCTTGGCCGTATGCCTCTGCTGGCTTGGCTGAACTTCGTCATGTCCGGAATGGTTTTGATCGCCATTACCCCGCTTTCGGCGGCGCAGATCATGCTGCTCGTCGACCGTTATTTCGGTGGCCATTTCTTCGATACCCAGGCGGGCGGCTCAGCCACTCTGTGGATGCATTTCTTCTGGATCTTCGGACATCCCGAAGTGTACATCCTGATTCTTCCGTGCTTTGCCTTCATGTCGGAAATCATCCCGGTCTTTTCCCGCAAGCCAATTTTTGGCTATCCGGTCATGGTGGGCGCCTCGGTATCGATCGGGTTCGTAAGCATGAGTGTGTGGGCCCACCACATGTTCACCGTCGGTATGAGCGCCTACGCCAACAGCTTCTTCACCATCACCACCCTCGCCGTGGGCGTTCCGACTGGAATCAAGATCTTCAACTGGCTTGGCACACTTTGGGGAGGAAAAATCCAATTCAAGGTGGCGATGCTGTTCTGCATTGGATTTCTGTTTCAGTTTTTGATTGCTGGCCTGACTGGGATCATGCTGGGCAGTGCGGCTTTTGCCTCGCAGCTCAGCGGCTCGTACTTTGTGGTCGCGCATTTTCACTACGTCATCGTCGGTGGAATTCTTTTTGCGCTCTTCGCCGCGTTTTATTACTGGTACCCGAAAATCACCGGAAAAATGCTCAGCGAGACCCTCGGCAAAATCCATTTCTGGCTTTTCGTGATCGGATTCCACCTGACCTTTGACCTGATGCACGTTCCTGGATTGCTTGGAATGCCCCGTCGCATCTACACCTACGAACCGCGTCCCCTCTGGGGAATCATGAACCTCCTCGTCACCCTCGGTGCATTTATCCAGGCCATCGGCGTCCTGGTATTTGTGTGGAACCTCATCTATTCCTATTTCAAAGGACCGAAAGCGGGCAACGATCCATGGGATGCCTGGACGCTTGAGTGGTCCGTAAGTTCTCCACCGCCGTCCTACAACTTCGCTTCGATTCCAACGGTCGCGAGTCGCCGGCCTTTGTGGGACCGGAAGCATCCCGAAGATCCGGACAGTCTCTATGAGTAAAGGAATCCATCAATGAGCGCACTCGCGACTCCGCTGCTCGAAACACAACGGACCTGGACGCTTCCATATCGCGGCACCGTCGCAATGACATGCCTGATCATTGCGGAAGCTTCGATCTTTGCGATTTTCGTCGTCGCCTATCTCTATTATGTAGGGAAGAGTCTCACCGGACCGACGCCGCGCGCAGTGCTGGAGACGCCCATCTTCAGCACCATCTGTCTATTGTCCAGCAGCCTCACCATCCATTTGGCGACAAAGTTTCTGGAACGCGGTAAGCAAGGTGCTTTCCTGGTCCTGTGGGTGCTCACCATTGTTCTGGGCGGCGTCTTCATGTTTGGCACTGCTCAAGAGTGGCACCGGCTGATCTACGAACACGGTCTGACAATCTCCACCAACCTTTTTGGAACGACCTATTACTCGCTGGTCGGTCTACATGCTTTCCACGTCACGGCAGGTTTGCTCATGCTGTCCATGGTCCTGATCCTGGCATTAGCGGGCCGCGTTGGTTCGAATCAATCCCGCCGCGTCGACGTGCTTTCTTTGTACTGGCATTTTGTCGATGCGGTGTGGGTCGTTGTCTTCACCGTGGTTTACGTTCTCGGGCGCTGAGGAGAAGAAATGGCAACGCAGCTGACCGCCGAACAAATGGGACAAAATCCTCGCACTCCGGCCGAGATTGAAGTGCCCGCGCCTACCGGGTGGCCGTTTGTTTTGGCGCTTGGATTTACCCTGATGTTCGCAGGACTTCTGACCAGTGCGTCGATCAGCGTGCTCGGCATGGTGCTCACGATTGCGGGCTGTGTCGGCTGGTTCCGGGAGGTTTTTCCTCGCGAACATGAAGTTGTCGTGCCAATGGTTCCAGAGGATCTTCGCGTTACTACAGAACGCCGCGTTGTAGAGCGCCTCCCGATCGCGGCGGATCAACTGCGCGCCTGGCTTCCCCTACAAACGTATCCGGTATCGGCGGGCGTAAAAGGCGGTTTGGCAGGAAGCGTTGCAATGGCCGTTCTGGCCTGTGCCTACGGTGTCCTGAAGTTCGGAAGCCTCTGGTATCCCATCAATCTTCTTGCTGCGGTGGTCTACGCACAATCTCTGAAACTCGGACCCGCGCAATTAAATTCATTTCACGCCGACAGCTTCGCGATTGCTTTGCTTCTTCACGTCTTAGTCTCCACGCTTGTAGGTTTGCTCTATGGCGCGATGCTCCCGATGTTCGCGCGTCGCCCCATCCTTCTCGGCGGGTTGCTTGCCCCGATTCTATGGTCTGGCCTCCTCTACTCCGTCATGGACCTCCTCAATCCCATGCTCGGCAGCCACATCGATTGGTACTGGTTCACCGCTTCGCAAATCGCGTTCGGCATCGTCGCCGGGCTCGTCGTCATGCGCCAATCCCGAGTCCCAACCTCTGAAAACTTGCCGTTTCTAATGCGCGCGGGAATTGAAGCTCCGGGAATCAGTTCTCCACGCGACGGCGGAAAGGGACGCCCGTGATCGCATTGCGCTATCTTGTTTTTTTATTTGCGATTGGCGCGATGCTGCTTTCCGGTTGCGCCGCCCCGCACGGCCAGCCTCGCAGTGGCTCCGAGACGCTCGCGCCAAATGAAGTTTTAGACTTCACCACCCTGTACGCGGAAAACTGTGCAGGCTGCCACGGCACCGCCGGTCGAGGTGGAGCAGCGATCTCACTCGGCGATCCGGTCTATCTGGCCATCGCGGACGACACCGCGATTCGCAAAGTGATCATCAAGGGCGTGCCTGGAACGGCGATGCCTGCCTTCGCCGAAAGCGCCGGCGGAATGCTCACCAACAAACAAATCGATGCGATCAGCAGCGGAATCCGATCGCGCTGGAGCCAGCAGGGAATTCTGAACGGCGCGAATCCGCCTTCCTATACTCCGAAATCATCCGGCGACGTTCAGCGTGGCGAAGTCGCGTTCAAGACCTACTGCGATTCTTGTCACGGTCCTGGCGGCACCGCTGGACCAATGGGTAGCGCCATCACCAACGATTCTTTTCTCGCGCTGGTGAGCAATCAAGGTTTGCGCACCATCGTCATCACCGGTCGTCCCGAATTTGGAGCGCCCGACTGGCGCAGCAACGTCTCAGGGAAGTCGATGTCGGAGCAGGAAGTCACCGACGTCGTGGCCTGGCTGGCCTCGCACCGCGTACAAAGTCCCGGGCGGCCATATTCCGCTTCGAATCAAGTACGGCACTAGGAGTTTTACGATGTCCAATGAAAATACAATTTCTCGCCGCGGGCTGCTGATGAAGGTGGGAATTCTCTTCAATGGCCTGGTAGCCGCCGCGCTGGCGGTACCGATCGTGGGCTATCTTTTTTCTTCGGTCACTCGCGGACGCTCCAACGCCTATCTTTCCTGGGTGCCTCTTGGTTCCGTGAAGGATTTCCCAGAAGGCGAGACTCGTCTTGCAACCTTTCGAAATCCGTACGTCACGCCGACTGACGGCAAGACCGCCGATACCGCATGCTGGGTGCGGCGCGTCGCAAGCGATCAATTTCAAGTTTTTGCGGTCAACTGCGCGCACCTCGGCTGTCCAGTCCGCTGGTTTCCCCAGTCCGGCCTCTTCATGTGCCCGTGCCACGGAGGTGCGTATTATCGTGATGGCTCGCGGGCCTCAGGTCCGCCAGAACGCGGCCTATTCGAATATCCGTACAAGGTCGACAACGGCGTGGTCACCATTCAAGCGGGTGAGCTCTTCACTCCCGGTTCGCCTTCCGCCTCTCTATTTGGAAACAAACCGCCGTGCCCGGCAGGGAACCGTTTGGTTTCCATTGAGAGCGGAAAACTATCCTCATCGAATGAATCATCGTCGTTGCTCGGAAAGAAAACCCCATGGGCCTGATCTCGCAAATCGGAGAATGGTTTGACCGCCGCCTCCAGTTGGCGGCGCCCATCCGTGAAGTTTCCGAACATCCCGTTCCACGCAACACCGCAAGTTGGTGGTACGTATTCGGCAGCGCCGCTTTGGTCGTGTTCCTTCTGCAACTCGTCACCGGGATTCTGTTGGCACTTCTTTACGTCCCCTCCGGAGCCGAAGCCTGGAGCAGCCTTCAGGCCCTTAATCATGATGTCACCCTCGGTTGGTTCATCCGCGCGTTGCATGGATGGGGTTCGAACTTCATGGTGGCGATCGTCCTCATTCATATGGTGCAGGTATTTCTCTTCGGCGCTTTCAAGTTTCCGCGCGAACTCACCTGGATCGTGGGCGTTTTTCTCTTGCTGATGACTCTCGGCATGGCGTTCAGCGGCCAGGTGCTGCGCTTCGATCAGGACGCCTATTGGGGACTGGGCATCGGTGCTTCTATCGCCAGCCGCGTCCCGATCATCGGTCCCGCAACCGTGAAGTTGATGTTGGGCGGACCGATCATCGCCGGCGCCACGCTATCCAGATTCTTTGCTCTGCACGTTTTTGTTATTCCCGGGATGTTGATCGGGTTCGTTTGCCTCCACTTGCTGATGGTGCTGAAGCTCGGCATCAACGAATGGCCGATGCCCGGCCGTCTTGTAAAAAAAACGACCTACGCGGCCGAATATCATGAATTAACAAAAAAAGACGGCGCGCCGTTTGTGCCTTATGCGATCTGGAAAGACCTGTTCTTCGCTGCGTTCATTCTTCTTGCCGTCGCTTTATGCGCCGCGTACTTCGGTCCGATTGGTCCCACCGGCCGCCCGGACCCCACGATTATCCAAACGGTGCCCAAACCCGATTACTTTTTCCTTTGGCTCTACGCATTGCTCTCGCTCCTGCCTCCTTCGATGGAGACTCCCGCGCTTCTCATTGGCCCGGTGCTCGTCATCGTCGCCTTAGTCATGCTGCCTTTTCTTTCCGGCGAAGGAGAAAAAAGCTGGCGCCGCCGTCCAATAGCCGTTCTCACAATCCTGCTGCTCGCGATATCGCTGGGAACACTTACCCACCTCTCTGGTTACACGCCGTGGAGCCCGCACATGAATGCCTGGAGCGGTGATCCCGTTCCGCCGCAATTTCTGCGGCACACCACCGCGCTCGAGCGCCAGGGTGCGCTGGTCTTTCAAGTAAAACAATGTCGCAACTGCCATTCCCTCGGCGAGTTGGGCGGCCAAAGAGGTCCAGCCTTAGACACCGTTGCAGTGCGCCTCACGCAGGACCAGCTCATCCGCCAAGTGATTCAGGGCGGCGGCAACATGCCGGCCTACGGAAAAAATCTGAGCCCGGCGGAGACCACCGCGCTCGTCGCGTTTCTTGAAACCTTACATCCGGCGGGGCAAGTTCCGGCACGCGACGCTTCGCGCGATTTCGCTCTCGGGGACCAACCAGAAAAACGTCCAAACACGCAGCCATAAAGACTGATACATGTCCCCTCACGTTCATCTCGCGTCGGAGTCCTGGAAGATTTCGCTGATCTTGGCCTTACTCCTCACGGAATTCCTGTACTTGCGTGGATGGCTTCGTCTTCGTTCAGCCTCGGTGCAGCCCATCCCGGCCTGGCGCGTCGCTAGTTTCTCTCTTGGCGTTTTCTTGATCTGGGCGGCCGTGGGTTCAAATATTGCCGCACTCGACGCTCAATTGTTGACCGCCCACATGATTCAGCATCTTCTTCTCATGACCTTTGCTGCTCCCTTGATCCTGCTTGGTTCACCGGTGATTCCGCTATCGCGCGGTGTCCCGCAGCAATTTGCGCGACGGGCTGTCGTTCCGCTGTTCCGGTGGCCGCCAATACAAAGTTTAGGACGGTTGTTCGGACGCCCTGTGTTCACCTGGATGGTGGCCACAGCGGTCTTGGTGGGATGGCACGTTCCCGCCATCTATTTGCTTGCGTTGCGTTCGAGCGCGTGGCACGGATTCGAACAAACAACTTTCCTTGTGGCTGGCCTACTCTTCTGGTGGCCCGTCATTCAGCCCTGGCCAACTGCCCAAATGGAGCCGCGCTGGTCGATTCTGCTATATCTGTTTCTCGCAACATTGCCCTGCGATGTTCTTTCCGGTTTTCTCGTGTTCTCCGATCGAGTTGCGTATCCGGTCTACCTCTCCACTTCGCGCCAGTTTGATTTATCTGTTCTCGCGGATCAGCAATGTGCGGGTGCATTGATGTGGACCTGCGTCACCGTCGTCTACCTCTTGCCGGCCGCCATTCTGACTGTCGGTCTTCTCGCGCCGCGGATCTCCAGCAACACTGCATCGCCCCCAGCCTCAGGACTATGCGCAAGCGGTATACAAAACTATTCCGGCAGGAAATGAATATTCCGCGTCCCAGTCACGGTATTGTGAACGGTCATAAATCGTCTGACATGTCTTTCGATAGCGTGGACAAATCTTGTGATTATGGCGGAGAGGGTGGGATTCGAAGCCTAGGCACTGAGAAAGTCGCTATAAAAATGATAAAACCTAACCCTCCTATTGCCAAGCGGAACCCTTTCCCAAAATCATTTTCCCATGAACAGTGGAAAATCTGATACCTCAGCAGGCAGGCGATTGCGTAGAAAGGCGTAGAAAAAGAATAATTAGTTCATTTCTTCTTTGGTCGGTGACGAACGCGCCATAAATATCATGGATCGTCATTTCGTGCTCAGTGCGGTGCCATGCGAAATCGGTTAATCGCGGGCTGATGGGCTGAGAACAAGTTGCGCAGGATCTATTGAGTCCGTCTGGATTGTTCGCGGAGTTCTTGGGCCGACACTTCAGCCACTTTGCCATCGCGCCAGATGTAGAGCGGCCGGCCGTCTCGCACATGCTCTTCGACTACCTTCTCAACAGCTGCTTTGAGAGCCATTTCAGCCCGTTGTGCCATGGGCAATTCGAGAATGTTCGCCGGCGGCTTAGTCAGGGTTCCCATATTGCGCAACCAAAGTGTCGTATGCGTCTGGTTTCATTATACGGAGTCTGCCTAGCTCTTCCAATGCAATAACAGATGGTGTTCTCTTCAACTCTTTCAACTGTTCCGCATAAATGGTACCGATTTCGGGTCGCAACAGACAGCAAAGACACCAAGAAATCTCCTTCCAGTACTCAACTCTGGAACGGCGTGTAGTCACCTCATCCAGCCTGCTCGTCATCCTACAATCTGACAAGACGAAAATGCCTGAGGCCCGTCCAGAAGTTTGATCCCTAGGGATTTTAGAACTTCGGCCCCGCACCAATTGTGGCAGGCGTTATCCGTGACCGGCCCTCGGAGCGTCGAGAGGATTCGAGTGCGGGGTGACGCGTCGCGCCGGTTGAAACTATAATTCAGGATGCCGATGAACCTGTGCATCTCTCCTCATGGACGTTTGTTCGTAGAAGCTGCTCCGGATAGCGACGAAGGAGCGCCCAAGCGAATCACCGAGGCGTTCACCGAGAGTCTATCGCGCGGCATCCTCCATTTATCCACCGCTGAATTGCAGACAAGTTTGCCAGCGGAGTTTTCCTTCGCACGCGATTTGGGCCGCGCGTACCTGACCCAGCTTTGCCACACACCAGAGGTAGCCGGGCAGGCAGAGTTCCCGCCCGTCTCCCCGCCCACGGAGGGCGATTTGGAGGCAATGGTCCTGTCGGCGCCCCCCATGCGCGGTTTGGAGTACCTTAATCCCGGCTTACTGAAGGAGTGGTGGGCGGACTTAGATACATTGGTGCGAAAGGAAGTGCAAGCGTCTGGCCAAGGCGTGCAGGAATACCTTCAAGAACGGAATCCACTGTGGCGGACGGTCGGGAGGGTGTCGTTTCACTTGGCGGAGAACAAGCGCGATCCTGACTATCCGTTCGCTTTCCTGGCGTCGTACTCGAGCCGGCTCTCCGCGCAGGGACGGGCGCAGCACATGCCATTGGGACGGGCGTTGCAAGAGTACGCCGGCGCGAAGAACCGCGCTGCACTGCTTTCTCTGTTGCAACCGATTCACCACGCAGCCGAACGAATTGCGTGGGTAAAGGAAATGGTCGAGGTCGGCGACATCTACAATCCTTTGGCATGGACACCAACCGACGCTTATAAACTTTTGAAGGATATCCCCGCACTTGAAGAGAGCGGGCTGATGGTGCGGGTTCCCGATTGGTGGAAAGCATCGAGGCCACCGCGGCCCGTCGTTAGCGTAACCGTGGGCAACAAGACAATGATAAGCGCCGATGCGCTGCTGGATTTTTCCGTCGCCGTGACATTCGACGGACAGCCACTGGATGAAAAAGAATTGCGCGCCATCCTCGACTCCTCGGGCGGCTTGGTCTCCCTCAAGGGAAAATGGGTGGAGCTGGACCGCGATAAATTGGCGGAAGCTTTGAAACACTGGAAAAATGTCGAACGGGCGGCGCAGGACGGAGGCATCTCCTTTTTTGAGGGCATGCGCATGCTGTCGGGCGCAAATCTGCAAGGCGATGCAGCTGCGGTCGTACCTGAGGAAGCCAAGGAATGGGTTGGGATTTCCGCGGGTGCGGATCTGGAGAAAATACTTCAGGAATTGCACCAACCCGGGCGCGCACCTGATGCCACGCCGCCCGGAATGAGGACGGAGCTTCGGCCATATCAACAAGCCGGTGTTCATTGGCTCCGATTCATGACCAGATTGGGATTGGGACCGTGCCTGGCGGACGACATGGGACTGGGCAAAACGATTCAGGTCCTCGCCTTGCTGCTCCACTTGAAACATGAGTCCACCCAGAGAGATAACCCCAGCTTGTTAGTTGTTCCGGCATCGCTGATCGCCAATTGGAAAGCGGAAATCTCTCGTTTTGCTCCATCGTTATCAACGTTCATTGCGCATCCCTCGGAGAACAACGGCGAGGGGAAAGCGCTGGATAGCTTTGGGGACTGCGATTTGGTGATTACCACCTACGCGATGCTGGTAAGGCTGGATTCTCTCCGTCAGCGCGAATGGCGGTTGGCGATCCTCGACGAAGCACAGACGATCAAGAACGCTGGCACACGTCAAGCCAAAGCCGTAAAGGAGCTGCGTTGCGGATGCAGGATCGCGCTGACAGGGACGCCGGTGGAAAATCGGCTATCGGATTTGTGGTCCCTGTTCGATTTTCTCAACCCCAGCTTGCTGGGGGGAGCCAAGGCCTTTGCGAGCTTTGTGAAGCAAATGAACGCTCGCGAGGGCAATTCATATGGACCCCTGCGCCGGTTGGTGCAACCCTATATCCTGCGGCGGCTCAAGACGGACAAGCGTATTATCACCGACCTCCCGGAGAAGACGGAAGTCAACGCCTTTTGTGGACTGAGCAAACAGCAGGCCGCTTTGTATCAGCAAGCGGTCAAAGAACTCGCCCAGCAAATCGGCCAGGCTGACGGCATTAAGAGGCGCGGGATCGTTCTGTCCTACTTGATGCGGCTGAAACAAATATGCAATCATCCTTCGCAACTCACTGGAGATAATACTTACGCCGCGGAACATAGCGGAAAGTTTCAAAGGCTGGCCGAAATTTGCCGGGAATTGGCGGAACGCCAGGAGAAGGTGCTGATCTTCTCTCAGTTTCGTGAAATCGCCGCACCACTGGCGGAGTTTCTTCGAGAGATCTTCGGCAAGCCGGGCCTGGTGCTGCATGGGCAAACACCCGTGGGAAAAAGGCGCGAATTGGTGGAAGTGTTTCAAAGCGAAGACGGCCCGCCGTTTTTTGTTCTTTCTCTCAAAGCGGGTGGCACGGGGCTGAACCTTACCGCCGCATCTTACGTCATCCACTTCGATCGCTGGTGGAATCCGTCCGTGGAGAATCAAGCAACGGACCGGGCGTTCCGCATCGGCCAGAAACGCAACGTCTTGGTTCATAAATTCGTATGCCGCGGCACTGTGGAAGATAAGATCAACGAATTGATCGCGCAAAAGACGGACTTGTCCCGGCAGTTACTGGATGGCGGCGGGGAGGCGTTGCTGACGGACATGAGCAATGACCAGTTGCTTCGCTTTGTGTCGCTGGACATGAGCAAGGCAATGGAATCGTGAGCGCCTGAAAGGAGCGCGTCATGTCCTGGTGGAGTTACCGACCTTACGTTCCCGTGGCAGAGCGTCGCGCTAAGGCCATGCGCAAGATGGAAAAGCTCGCCAAAAAGGGCCAGAAGTTTTCTCCGGTGAGCATTGCCGGCCGCAAGATCTCCACGACTTTCTGGGGCCGGGCCTGGTGTGACAATCTGGAATCGTACAGCGATTTCAGCAACCGGTTGCCTCGCGGCCGAACCTACATTCGCAACGGATCGGTGTTGGACCTGCACATTGAAGCGGGAAAAGTGACTTCGATTGTCTGCGGGTCGGAACTTTACCGCATCGCAATCAAAATCAAACCTTTGAAGGGACACTCTTGGAAAGCGATTCGATCGAAGTGCGGACAACGGATTGGCTCGCTGGTGGAATTGCTGCAGGGGAGACTTTCCAATGAGGTCATGGCCGTCGTGACGGAACGCGGCAGTGGCCTATTTCCGGGTCCTCATGAAATCGACATGTCTTGCTCGTGCCCAGATTGGGCGGGGATGTGCAAGCATGTGGCGGCGACGCTATATGGTGTAGGCAATCGCCTGGACTTTCAGCCGGAATTGCTCTTTACGCTTCGACAAGTGGACCAGATGGAATTGATAGCTCAGGCTGCCAGGCCCATCGTCACACCGGCTCCGGGCAAGCGGAAGTTCATCGCAGCCGCGGACCTTACTGATGTGTTTGGCATTGAGTTCGACGAGTCGCTTGCCCACGAGAGAGCCGAGACCCCCGCCAAGTCCGTTCAGAAGTGGAAGGGTCGTCCTTAGCGGGCGGGTGGCGCAGCCTTGACGTGCGAGACATTTTGGGGTTCAAACCCCAAAAGCGTAAAAAGCGTGGGTCTGGCTCTCCAGTGGTCTGAATCACACAAGATAATTATTGGCCCACGCGGGTTCTGCCCCCTGGCTCCGCGCACGGAATCATACGGCACTCGAATCCAAAAGCTGATGGACTGAAAACAAGTTGTGCAGCATCTATTACGCCCGTGTAGATTGCTCGCGGAGTTCTTGGGCGGACACTTCAATCACTTTGCCATCGGGCCAGATGTAGAGTGGCTCCCCGTCTCGCATGTGTTCTTCGACTACCTCCTCTACGGCTGCTTTGAGATCCATTTCAGCACGTTGTGCTAGGGCAATTCGAGAATGTTCGCCGGCGGATTAGTCAGGGTTGCCATATTGCGTAACCAAAGTGTTGTATGCGTCTGGTTTCACTATCCGGAGTCTGCCTTGTTCTTCCAGCGCAATAACTGACGGCGTTCTCAGTGATTTGTCAAAGAGAAACCATGAATCCGCCAAAGTACGATACAAGACCAGGATATTCCTGATTGAGCGATCAAACCGACGGCGGACGTCAGTCTCTGGTACGTCAGATTGATAGAGAGCCATCCCTTACTTGCTCTTGCCAGTTCGTCTGGAATGTCTCTTACCGCTCGCCGTTCTCGTTCCTTCACTGAGATGAGTCATAGCTTGCCGCAGAAGCCAGTTCGCTTTGGTCTGGTAACCGCGGCCATCTGCTTTGAGCCATGCGATGACGTCGGAATCAAGACGCATCGTAACGGGCTTCTTCGTTGGTCGATAGAACTTGCCAATTTGAGCTCCGCTCCAATCGACAACCGCCTGAGCGTCCGAGAAATCAATGTCCTCGTCGCTTTTTGCGGCGATAGCTCGGATGTCTCGTTTCTGCTCTTTTGTGAGCTTCCTCATAGGCTCTCCTTTCGTGCGATTCAGCAGCGCGAGCCGAGATGACACGAATGACTTCTTCGCCGTGTTCCTCATAAATGGTATGAACGACCAATAGAATCGAACCCGGCCCTATGGCTCCGACTGTTATCCAACGTTCCTCATCCTCGAAAGTGACGTCACGCTGCGTAATCGCGTAGGGATCGTCGAAAACGAGAACGGCTGTTTCGAAGCGAACATCGCGTAATCGAGTAGGGATCGTCGAAAACGAGAACGGCTGTTTCGAAGCGAACATCGTGTTTGTGAAGGTTTTGCCGGTTCTTCTGTTCGTTCCATTCAAATCGCATGGCTCGCCACGGCTGGGAGAGAATACAGTCCTCGCGCGCTGTTGTCAATACATTTGTATGTACAGCTGTTATATGCGATCAGGCACAAAAAGTGGAACTAGACACCACGGATTCAAAGGCAGGGAAATCAGCAACTTGCAGGGATGGCGGAGAGGGTGGGATTCGAACCCACGGTACGGTTTCCCGCACGCTCGCTTTCGAGGCGAGTGCTTTCAACCGCTCAGCCACCTCTCCGCGGTCGGTTTTAGTAGGTTAGCAGACCCAATGGTTTACCGACAATAATGTGTGCGCGGCGCGTGCGCGGAACGGCGATCCCAGAACCGGGAAACCGCTGGTCTGCGGACGTTAGCGGCGCGCGCCAAAAAATTCCTGCAGGATTGCGGCGCTTTCCTCAGCCATTATGCCGGGCGTGACTTCCACCTGATGGTTTAATTTCGCGTGAGAGAGAACTTCGAAGCAACTGCGCACCGCGCCACCCTTGGGATCATCGGCGCCATAGACGACGCGCGAGACGCGAGCTTGGATGATGGCTCCGGCGCACATGGCGCACGGCTCAATGGTGACGTACAGCGTAGTCCCCATCAGCCGGTAATTTTTGGCGGAGCGCGCTGCTTCGCGCAGCGCGACGATTTCAGCGTGAGCGGTAGGATCGCAATCGCGGATAGTGCGATTGTTTCCGCGCCCGACGATCTCGCCGTCCTTAACAAGGATTGCTCCGATGGGAACTTCGTCGGCCTCGGCTGCGGCACGCGCTTCTTGCAGCGCAACTTGCATGAATTCTAGATCGTTCACGGTCGATCCTGTGGAGTCGTTGCTGTGCAGGCGAAGAATAGCATGTTCACGCCGACTCATGGCTCGCGTGCATGGAGCCGCGTAGCGCGTATGCGGCTTGACATTGCGGGCGGGCGTTAAGAAACTGGAGTGCGACCGCAGCAAATTTTCTACCGAAACTGAATGAAAAAGATGGGCGCAGGCGTGTTGGGATTGCGCGCCCGAAAGTGGAAACAGCCGAATGGAAATTCGCAGGGACCCGATTACGCAGAGCTGGGTGGTGGTAGGACAGCGCCAACCAATCGAATTGGATACGTGTCCGTTCGAACGGCCGGCAATCGAAAAGCAGCAGACCATCCTGTCCAGTCCTGCCGACGGAGCGTGGCAAGTGCGAGTGCTGGCGCATCCGGATCCGCTGTACCGAATCGAAGGCGAGCCGGGTCGCTTGCCCGACGGCATGTACGACCGCATGGGTTCGACCGGTGCGCACGAAGTCGTGGTTGAGACGCCGGATCACAACAAGCGGCTGGCGCAACTGAGCGACGAAGAGATTGACCGGGTGCTTTCGGTGTGGGTGTCGCGCATTGCCGACTTAAAAAAAGATCTGCGCCTCAAGTATGTTGCGGTGTTCAAGAATCAGGGTGAACTCGCCGGCGAAGAGTGGCCGCACTCGCACTCCGAAATTACCGGCACGATTTTTGTGCCGCGGCGAATCAAGTACGAATTGCGTGCGGCGCGCGAATGGTTCAAGGAAAAGGAGCGCTGCGTTTTCTGCGACATCGTGCGCCAGGAAGAAAAAAAGGGAACCCGCATCGTTGACGTTCAGGGCGACTATTACGCGCTGTGCCCATATGCCTCCCGCGTGCCCTATGAAGTGTGGCTGCTGCACCGGCGGCACAATCACTTGTTCGAACAGCCCAAGGCCGGGGCGAACCGCCGCCAGCTCGCTGCGCTGATGGGCAGAGTTTTGCGGCGTCTCGAGAAAATTTCACCGGCGTACCACTTGGTCGTGCACACCGCGCCAAATACTCGCAGCAAAAAAGGTGAACTCGCCGGATATTGGAAAACTCTGGCCGACGATTTTCACTGGCACATCGAGATATTGCCGATCGTCGAAAAACGCAGCAAGTCGTATAGCATCAAGGAAACCTATTTCAACGCGGTAGCGCCGGAGCAGGCCGCCGAGCAGCTTCGCGCAATCGACCCCAACTCATGAAACCGGCAATTCGCCAGCGGGAGCGCGGCGGGATCATCACCACGGTGGTCGCGCTGCTGTTTGTGGCACTGCTGCTGGCCGGAATCTATTTTGCGCGGCATCCCTTGCTGCGATTCGCGGGAGAAAGTTTGGTGGTCGAAGATTCGCTGGAAAAATCGGACGCCATCATCATTTTGAGCGACGATAATTTTTACGGTGATCGAGCCACGCGCGCTGCAGAAGTATTTCGTCAGGGTCTGGCGCCGGTCGTGGTGGCCAGCGGAGTGCGGCTGCGGCCGTACGCGGGAATCGCCGAACTGATGTCGCACGACCTTTTCGATCGCGGTGTTCCCAAAGACAGCATCATCGCCTTCCCACAGGATGCCGACAACACACGCGAAGAGGCTGAGGCACTGAAAAAACTGTTGCAGGCGAAGAAATGGAAAAGCGTAATTATTGTTACGTCGAATTATCACACGCGTCGCGCGAAATACATTTGCGGAAAAGTTTTTGGAAGTATGGTGACGATTCGAATGGCGGCGTCGCGCGATGCGGACTACGATCCGGCGCAGTGGTATGAGCACCGCAAGTCGGTAAAACGATTTGCGCACGAAGTCGCAGGCTATTGGGTTGCATGGTGGGAACTCCACGGAGTGCGTTCCTAGCGGTACACGGCACCATTCCTTGGGGGAGTAGTAGAACCAAAACTACTTCCTGTGGGGTATTGATTGACCGAACACCCCAGATTTCGCCCCCGCCATTCCCCTTTACATGCGCTAAACCCTGTACTATCTTGAAGATTCTGAGTCGCGCCGCCCTCCAGCCCGACGACTTCGAAAATCCAACTGTCCCCGTCGAGGTGTCAAATGTGGAGGAAAGACGAAGTGAAGCCGCAGGGGGCGCCGCAAACGCCCGCTCCTACCGCTGCGAGTTTTCCACAGCCCAGTGCGAGTAGTTCTCCCGCAACATCTTCTGTAGCGCCTTCATCGGCACCACCTGTTTTGCTGCCCGTTTCGCCGCGCGCTGCAGCGTGTATCGCCCAAGGAATCAAAATTAAAGGCGAAATCACCGGTAAAGAAGATCTGTTTGTGGACGGCACGGTGGAAGGAAAGCTGGAGATGGGCAACGGAACCGTGACCATTGGGCCGAACGGAAAAGTGAAGGCCGACATTTCGGCGCGCGAAATTGTAGTGCGCGGGCAGGTGGAAGGAAAACTCGACGGCACCGAAAAAGTTCAGCTGTGGAGCACTGGCCGGGTGGAAGGCGAAGTTCGCACCCAGCGGCTGGCGATTGAAGACGGCGCGGTGCTGCGCGGCCAAGTCGAAGCAGGCAAAGAACAGACACGTGGCAAAGAGGGCCGTACGAATAGCGCATTTTCGGGTGCAGCCGATAAGAGCAAGAGCAGTAGTGCTGCGGCAACATCTTCGTCGGCGGTGATTTAGACCATGGGGCTTCTAAACAAACTGGGAATCGGAACAGGCGCGAACGCCGGCCGGAACGTTTCGCGGCCAGCGCCCGCGACCGGAAATGCCGGGCATCATCGCGGCGTCGGATTGCCGCCGGCTGCGACTGGCGCGCATCGCTCGCCGGAGCTTCAGGAAACCAACCGTGTTTCGAACGGGTTAAAAGAATTCCTCTGGAACCTGGATGGACTGGGCCGCGGTAAGTTGCTGGATCTCGGTCCAGCTTGGCAAACCACCTTGAACTTCTTTATTGAGCGCGGATTCCGGGTAACTTCCGACGACTTGCTTCATTCCTGGAAGGATTTTATGGCGGAGGAGGACATCCGCCTGAAGAACGCAGCGACCTGCCCGGACATGATCGATCTGACTCCGGCGGGGCGCGCCGCTCGCTTTGTACAGGCCAATCTCCAATACCCGCCTTCATCCTTCGACGCTGTTTTGCTTTGGGATATTTTGGATTATCTGGAGCCGGCGGTCGCCAAGCAAACGGTTGCGTGTTTAACCGAAGGATTGCGGCCGGGCGGAATCGTGTTTGCCATGTTCCACAGCAAGAAGCCCGAAGGGTTTCAGCGTTATCGCGTCGCCGATTCCAGCACGCTGCAAGTGATCAGCGCCAAGCCGCTGTGTCCCGCGCAACGCGTTTATCAGAACCGTGAAATCCAGGATCTCTTCGGACGCTTCCGCACCGTCAAGTCGTTCGTGGGACGCGATCAACTGCGCGAGTCGCTCTTCGTGAAGTAACGTTTTCACGTTACGTTCGGTTTTTCCTCTGCCTTCGCAATGACGTTCCATCTTTTCTCTTGCATTGCGTTCCGCACGGGCGTACACCGTGCACGTGAGCTCGTCGAGCCACGGAAAGAGGCGTATGACTCCACCGGGCTTAGAGCAAATCACTTGCTGATCACACCGCGCATGTGGTGCGCGTCGCCCGAGAAACTTGCGTCGTTCATTCGCGCAGACTTTGCGGACGACAAAGCATAAGAAGTCAAAACGGGGAGCCGCATGGCTCCCCGTTTTGCATTTCCGATTTACGGTTTTTCAACCGCAACGAATATCGGCGCGTCGCGCGCTCGCCGCGGCTACTGCGGCTGGCTGTGCTGTTTCGAAGCGTGGTGATGGTTCGCTTTGCGGTGCGAGTTCTTGCTGCGTTTGCTGTGGTGCCGCGAATGATGAGAACTCGAGGCGGTCGAGCCAGTAGTGTTCGCGGTCCCTTGCGAATCCTGGGCTCCCAGCACGACCATCGGCATGGCAGAAAGTAGTACGGCGATTAAGATTTTCTTCACTTGCGTTCTCCCAACGGAAATTCCCCTGCGCAAGTAAGCGTACACCAATGCGTGCAAAAGTCGAGTGCCGGGTATTGATGTTTTGTGAACACGGAGCGATTCACGCACAAAGAGTTGGCGGACCATCGTGGACCGGCCGCGGAGCGAAGCCAGCAACAAGAACGCTGACTCTCAGCCGCCGAACTTGATCGTCTCGAGAAAGCGAATGGCGTCCTGCTGATTGGCGATCACTTGAGCCTGCCAAATAATCGCGACCGACATCAGGCCCATCAGAAACACGCAAATCGCCAGGGCCAGGTTTGTGTGGGACTCAGCTGCCGGGAGACGAAGGGTGCGAACCAACCAAGCCATGAAATGATCTCCTAGTACTGCTAGAACGATATAGGCTCCGGCATCAGAGAGCCTAACCGCCGCAGACGAGAGCATTGGAGCAATCTAGGTTCCATGCTTCCGCTCGTCACCAGTCACAAAAAGTCCCAGCAGAACTAACAATCCTTACTACGCAGCAGACCAGCAGACGCCCTTCGTGTACAAAAAGACGCAAAACGATGGCGATTCGAGCTTAGGAGTTTCCGTTTGTGAGCTACAAAGTGCGAACGATTGTCTGAATAAATTGGACGACGGATGCTTTACCAGTGCTACGAGTACTATCGAAAATCAACGGGAACCGGATCTTTTCGCGCTACTTACGAGTCAAAAGATTGGCGAGTACGTCGTCCCAAAGACTCGCTGAATGCAACGAAAATTCACTTTTGCCACCGATTCCCTGGGCGCTTCCTCCAAGTCGGGGTGATTCGGCTTCGGAAGAATCGGAGTCCGACTCCCCCTCGCTAGGGTCCTGTGCAGAGGGGGACTGGCGCTCCGTTAGCAGGAACGTACGATCGCAAGCCGCCGAGAGCGCCTGCAATTGACGATCCGTCGTGGCGGCCAGTGCGGAGTCTCCCGACGATTCCACCGCGATCCCCACACGAAGCGCGTGGGCACGAAGCGCGCGATCGTACAGCCCGCCAAGTTCCTGAATGCATTTGCCAAGATCGGCGCCGCACGAAAGCGACCAGAACGTTCCGAGATTTTGCAGCGTCAGGCTGCGAAGCTTTGCTTCGTCGGCAAACTTGGCGATTTCCGATTCGGAAGCGCCCGCGAAGAAAAAAAACTCGTCGAAATCGCGCATCCGGATGTGTTCGGCTTCGCTGGCGGGAAGGCCGGTGTTCTGGCTCAGTTCGCGCGGAGTGAGGCTACTCAGTGGCACGATGGAAGTTTCAAGCTCTGCGGCAAGATCCTGCAGGGCGTTTGCAGCGGAGGGTTGCGGCTTCGCAATCGGAATGCAGGTAAAACGCCCGAGTCGGATGGTATTGCCAGACTTCAAGTGGAAATAATCCTCTGGCAGATAAACTCCGCAGCCGCTTTCTCCGATAAACGGCCCGTCGTGACCGAGCCGGCGGCGAGGTTCGTCGAGCTGCGCGCGCGTCAAACTGGTCAGCCAGATGCACGGGAACTCAACTTCGCCAAGCCCTTCCAAAAGCTGCTCAAAATGATTTAGCACCTTGCCTCGAGGCGATAGAAACGGATCCAGCGTGACATATATAGTCTGCGTGCGGCGGAGTGTCGGCATGATAAGAGCTTCCCATTGTACGGGAAGCGATGAACAGTTGGACCTTATACTTGATCCCGCTTCGCATCACCGGCGTTGTTGTGCTATGGCCGGCCGCCATTTCGCTAAGCGTACTGGTACGCCATCCGCATCTTCTTGATATATTTCTTAGTTGCCCTTGAATTTTTTATTTGACACGCCACCCTCATCGAAGTATAAACGCGACAACAAACGCCTGTGGTGGGCGTCGATTATCGAAAATTTACAAAACATTCAGGGTAGCGTTAGCGTCGGGCCATTGCCATTCGCGAGGGAATGGCGGTGCTGTGGCTCGTTGCGCGTTGGCCTATAGGGGTGGGAGACTTCGATGAAGAAATTTTGCGTGTATCTCCTCGTAATTGCTTTTGCTGTGGTCTGCTCCGCGAGTGGTCTATATGGTCAGGGAGCTGCGACTACGGGCACGGTTACTGGCACTATCACCGACCCGCAAGGCGCTGCTGTAGCTGATGCTCAAGTCATTCTTACCGACCGGTCAACGAATATTCCTACAACCACGACCACCAACCAGGCCGGCCTGTATCGCTTCGCAAACGTCCAACCGGGTACCTACAACCTTCAGGTCTCCAAAGCCGGATTTCGCGCGCTTAGAGTTGGCGACCAGACGATTATCGTCGGAACCACTCGCACCCTCGACCTGACCCTCGAGTTGGGCTCCGTTGCGGAAACCGTGGAAGTAAAGATTGCTTCGGGCGCGGATTTGCAGACCGAGAACGCCACCATGGGCAGCACCGTTGAGAGCGAGATGCTTCTTGCTATGCCCAACCTCAATCGCGATGCCTCCTCATTGTTAACCTTGCAGCCGGGAACATCGCCTGCCGTCGGCGGTGGGGATATCTACGGCGGCCAGGTTGCCGGTTCCTTTAGCGACCAGAACACCTACATGCTCGACGGCGGCAACATCACCAGCGACCTCGAAGGCGACAACAATTACGTCAACAACGGCGTTGGCGGCAGAGGTGCCATCCCCACGCCGCTCGAAAGTATCGAGGAATTTAAAGTCGCCACCAACAACCAGACCGCCGACTTCTTTTCCTCTGCTGGCGGCCAGGTCATGATGGTCAGCAAGCGTGGCGGCAATGGTTTTCACGGTTCGGCGTACGAGTATTACCAAGGCCAGTTGTTGGACGCGAATTCCTGGAACAACAATCGCCTTGGCGAGCCCAAGGTGAAATACCACGACAACCGCTTCGGTGGCGGCGTTGGTGGTCCCTTGCTCCCCGGCAAGTTCTTGGGCGGTAAGACTTATTTCTACGCTTTTTATGAAGGTCGTCGTTTTCCCGGAACTGCGACGGAGGAGGAGTGGACTGTTCCCTCCGCCTTAATGCGCCAGGGCATCCTCCAATATCAAGACTCTAACGGCGTTGTCCATCAAGTGAATCTCGCGACGGATTCTGTTTGCGGCGCAGCTGGCAACTTGCCCTGCGACCCGCGCGGCATCGGCATCAGTCCGGTCACCTCCGCGGTATGGGCCAAGGTCCCGATGCCTAACGACCCAACCGGTGCTGGCGATCACCTCAATACGCAGGGTTTCCGGGCTCCTTTGGTCCTTCCAGAGTCCGAGAATTACGGAATGTTTCGCCTCGACCACGATTTCGGTGACAAGTGGCGGTTTTTTGCCTCTTACCGGATCTCTAAGGTCGTCGCACCGAGTGCCAACCAGATCGATATCGGCGGGATTCTGCCGGGCGACACACTAGGAACGCCCGCTTCTGCCTCCAGCAATCCGGCGGAGCCGCGGTATGCCGTCCTTGGACTCACCGGCACTCTGACTCCGCACCTGGTCAACGAGTTCCACGCCAGCTACCTCCTCAATGACTGGGGTTGGAATCGCGCTGGCGTCACCGACGCACTATCAAACGTGCCGGCCGGCCTTGAGTTTGCTGACTCTCAGTTCGGTTGCATGTGCCCGATGAACATGGACACCCAAGACTCCCGGAAACGAATTTGGGATGGTCACGATTGGAACTATAACGACACCTTGAGCTGGCAAAAAGGCAAGCACTACTTCCAGTTTGGCGGCACCATCGTCCACTGGTGGGACCACCATGTTCGCGATGATCAGGTGGTCGCCGGTCTGCCTGAGTTGGTCTACCAGCTGAATAAAGCTACCGGACTTAAGACCACTGCCGACACCAGGCCAAGTGACCTTCCGAGCTCGAAGAACAGCACTTGGGATACCCAATACGCACAGACTCTGGGCATTCTTGGCACAGCCGCTCAATTATTTGTCCGCGGCGGGTCTGATTTCCATCTGACCGGCGCCAAGACCTTTGCCGACACTTCAAACATCGACAGCTACAGCCTCTACTACAATGACTCCTGGAAAATTCGCCCGACTCTGACCCTGAATTACGGTCTCGAGTGGGGCGTGCAAATGCCGCCGTACGAAGTCAACGGCGTTCAGGACGTAGCCGTGGACCAGGGCGGCAATCCCATCGACTCTGCAGCGTACTTGCAGAACACCGAGAACATGGCGTTGTTGGGACAAGTCTACAATCCGGTGATCGGATTCGAGCCGATCCGCGCGGTCGGTGGTCATCCGAAATACCCATTTAACCCCTGGTACGGCGGTTTCAGTCCCCGCGTAGCCGTGGCTTGGAATCCCCGCTTCAAGGATGGGTTTTTGAACCGCATCCTCGGTGACGGTAAGACCGTTTTTCGTGGCGGCTTTTCACGCATCTATGACCGCAACAACGGTGTTGATTTGGTCCTCGTTCCTCTTCTTGGTTACGGGTTCGGCCAGACCATCCGGTGTAATGGTGCCGGCATCATCGGCGGCGTAACCAATTGCTACGGCGGAGCCGCTACCAGTCCTTCCAATGCCTTCCGCGTCGGCGTGGATGGCGATACTGGCCCCTTTCCCGCTGTCACGCAAACGCTGCCCATACCTGCGGAACCTGGGATCAATTCTGCTCCCGGTGGGAACCTATCTTTCTTGGACCCGCACTGGCGGCCCGGCGTCAACAACGAGGTCACCGTCAGCATGCAGCGCCAGTTGCCGGACCATACCCTCATCGAGCTGGCCTACGTTGGCAAGTGGTCAACGCACCTGTTCCAGGGTTTGGACCTGAACGACGTTCCAACCATGATGACCTTGGGTGGTCAAACCTTTGCCAAGGCGTATGCCGCTCTTTCGGCGGCGGACCGCGCTGGGCAGACTACGGTTGCAGCACAACCTTTCTTTGAACAGGCCCTTGCTGGCTCATCTTACTGCTTGGGCTTTGCCAATTGTTCCACTGCCGTTCTGGCCAACGAAGGAGCCCTCGGAACGGGCAACGTTACGGTTCAGAACGTCTATGGCATGTGGCAGGACTTGGATTCAACCTTTACCGCTTTTGGTGGGCAACCCACCCTCCCGGCGGATCTTCAGGGTTATAACTCCATGCTCGCCAACACCACCGCTGGCTTTTCCAATTACCAGGCCGGCATTGCTCGCATTCAGAAGAGTACAGGTCATGGCCTGACTCTAAATGCCAACCTGACCTGGTCCCATACTCTCGGAACCGTCGGCATCAACCAGGAGTTTACCCAGGCCAATCCTTCTTCCCCGTTCAACCTGCGCGCGGACTATGGTCCGGCGCCGTTTGATACCCGATGGATCTTCAACACCCTCGCTCTTTACCAATTGCCTTTTGGAAAAGGTCATTTGCTGGGCGGCCAAAACGCCATCTTGGACAAAATCATTGGTGGTTGGACCATCGCTCCGATCTTCCAGTGGAATAGCGGTCTGGTGGAAGAAACTTACACCGGCTCCTGTGATGAGTTCGGGCAAGGCAACGTCCCGTTTTGCTCTGGCATGGTCCCTCTCCAGGGTGCTAGCGGCCTGAGCCGTTCACCCCATTTCAATGTCGTCTCGACTGGCGGAATCGGCAGCAACGGCGACGTTAGCAACGGCGGTGCCGGCGTCAATTTGTACGCGAACCCGCAGGCCGCTTACAACATGTTCCGTCCAGTCATCCTGGGTCTCGATGGCCGGGCCAACGATCTCGGTCCTCTCTACGGCCAACATCGCTGGAACCTCGACTTTTCCATCGCCAAGACCACTAAAATCACCGAGCGGATTGGGTTCACCTTCTCCGCCCAATTCTTCAATGCCTTTAATCACATGGAGTTTTCCGATCCGGGCCAATACGGCTC
Organism: uncultured Acidobacteriota bacterium; assembly: GCA_963814635.1. Classification (GTDB taxonomy): domain Bacteria; phylum Acidobacteriota; class Terriglobia; order Acidiferrales; family UBA7541; genus Acidiferrum. The sequence goes on from CAWFDP010000001.1 coordinate 1,191,269, forward strand.
TGCCGGCCTGGATCTTCAGAACCCATCAGCCTTTGGTGTGCTGAACAGTCAATTCAACAGCCCGCGTCACATTGAACTCGGCATGCGCGTTTTCTTCTAACCCAGGCGCATCGATCACAAGAACTCTTTCCCGGCTCCCCAATTCATAGGGGAGCCGGTTTTCTTTTTGTCGCATCGTCCTGAGTCCTTCTTGCACTTTTCCAAGCGCTTAGCTAAGATAGACTAGCTAATTTACGCGATCTAGGTTGGCTGCATGAAAACCATAAAAATCCACCAAGCCAAGACCAATCTCTCCCGGCTAATCGAAAGAGTCTGCCAAGGGGAGGAGATCATCATCGCCCGGGGTTCGCAGCCTGTTGCTCGCCTCACCGGCCTGCGAACAACAAAGGGAAAGCGCAAGCCAGGCAGTTTGAAAGGTAAGCTTCATGTCGGCCCTGAATTTTTCGAGTCGCTACCGGAAGTGGAATTGCGGGGCTGGGAGTAGTCTGCAGTGCGTCTGCTCTTGGATACCCACGCGCTACTGTGGTGGCTTGCCGACGACGATTCTCTTTCTCCTGCGGCCCGGCGGCTAATTGAACGCCCGAGTAACACGGTTCTAGTGAGTGCGGTCTCCGCGTGGGAGATTGCAGTAAAGGTGGGTCTCGGCAAGCTTCCTGGCGCCGAAGAATTAGCGGGAGATTTTGTCGGCTATTTGACACGCGAAGGGTTCGAGCAGTTGGGGATTTCCGCGGAACACGGCATCAGGGCAGGGCTTCTTCCCGGTCCCCACAAAGACCCTTTTGACCGCATGTTGGCGGCGCAATGTCACGCCGAGAATATTCCACTAATCAGCAACGATACGATTTTCGATTCTTACAAAGTCCGCCGGATGTGGCGATGCTCTTAACTCTCAATTCTCGACTCCGATTTACCAAGCGACTAACTCGTTGACTTTTGCGCGCCCCAGCTTTAAAATCAGTTTTTGTGTTTATTGGGAAAGGTGTGACTGATTGCAATGAGGACGTACGTAGCGAAGGGTGAAGAAGCCGAAGCGCTTAAAGTGGGCAAGGATTGGTTCGTGGTGGATGCCACCAACCAGGTTTTGGGGCGGCTGGCCACGAAAGTGGCGCGCGTGTTGATTGGCAAGGACAAAGCCAGCTTTACGCCGTATCTGGATTCCGGCGACCACGTCGTCGTGATTAACGCCGACAAGATTCGCCTGACCGGCAACAAGCTCGAACAAAAGGTTTATTATTCGCACAGCGGCTATCCCGGCGGCTTGAAAGAAGTACCGGCCAAGCGCGTTCGCGAGGCCAAGCCGGAGTGGATGGTTCGCGAAGCAATCATCGGAATGCTTCCAAAGAATAAGCTGCGCGCCCGCCGCTTGAAGAAATTGCGTATTTACCGTGACGCGGCTGGTTTGGCGCGCCACACGGGCCAGAAGCCTCAGCCCCTCGCAATCTAGGTTCGGCCGGTCTTTGGCTTCAGGGTTCGTAAAATGGTCGCTATCTAACCCCCTTAGAATGAACAGTTACGACAAAGGGCGGGGGGACGGTAGGGCAGAAATCAGTTTCCGCACTTAGTTGTTCCTCTACGTGGTCCGCGTAAGCGACACCAAGAGAATCAGCCAGGCGCCGGGTTTTCAGGGCTTATAAGCCCTGAACTTAACAAAGTTTCGCCGAGGATGCGCGGTTTTGTCTTTGCGCTTTCCCACGGCCACGAAGCATCAGGAGGACAGTTGAGCACTGAATCGCCAGCAACTTCAAAGACTTGGTTCCACGGCACCGGACGCCGCAAAGAATCCGTCGCGCGCGTGTTTCTCCGCGCCGGCAGCGGCAAGTTCACCATCAACAAGCGGACCGTGGAAGTTTACTTCCCGAATTTCGCTTGGAAGCATGACGCGATTGAACCGTTGAAGTTCACTAGCCTTGCTGATCAGGTGGACGTGGTTATCACCGCGCACGGCGGCGGTGTTGGCGGCCAGGCCGGAGCGGTGCGCATGGGCTTGGCCCGCGCCATTTCGCGCTTCAACCCGGAGCTGCGCCCGGCGCTGCGCAAGAACGGTTTTCTGACTCGCGATTCGCGCATGAAGGAACGCAAGAAGTACGGCCAGAAGGGCGCCAGAAAGAGATTCCAGTTCACCAAGCGTTAATCGCTTGGCGAACGGCGCGAGCCTAAGTTCGCGCTTTCCGTTACGGTTTTCTGCGTTGTGGATTGTCATCCTGAGTCCGCCGAAGGCGGGCGAGGGATCTCAACCAAAGCAACGGCGCAAATCGACCTCCAGCGCTGCGGCGCAAGCCGCGGCACTGAGATCACGGCCGGCAAGAAGCCGGCAAGAGGCTGTTCGGCAAGGTTGTGGGATCCGAAACCTGGGAACGCCAATCTCCTGATTGGCGTCTGGATTTCCGGAACCCGCACCAAAACCGCAAGCAGCTATCCAACTAGGAGGAATAGTGGCAGTAGAAATTACTATGAAAGAATTGCTGGAAGCCGGGGTTCACTTCGGCCACCAGACCCGGCGCTGGAATCCAAAAATGAAGGAATATATTTTTGGCGAACGCAACGGGATCCACATCATTGACCTGCAGAAGACCCTGAAGATGTTCCGCGAAGCCAGCCGCTTCGTGAGCGATCTCTCCGGACAGGGCAAAAACGTTTTATTCGTTGGCACCAAGCGTCAGGCCCAGGAAGCCGTCTCTGAAGAGGCGAAGAAGTGCGGCGCGTTCTTTGTGAACCACCGCTGGCTCGGCGGCACGCTGACCAACTGGTCCACCCTGCAGAAGTCCATCAAGCGGCTGAAGCTGCTCAAGGCCATGACCGAAGACGGCCGCATGGTAGAACTTTCTAAGAAAGAACGCGCGCGGCTGGACCGCGAAATGAAGCACCTCTTCCAGAACCTGGAAGGCATCGAGAACATGACTCAGCTGCCCGATGCGATGTTCGTGATCGACTCCAACGCCGAAGAAATTGCCGTCAAGGAAGCCCGCCGTATGGGCGTGCCGGTCGTTTCGGTGGTCGATACCAATTGCGATCCCGACGTGGTGGACTGGATTATTCCCGGCAACGATGATGCGTTGCGCGCGATTCGTCTTTTCACTTCGAAGATTTCGGAATCGGTGGCGGAAGGTAAAGCTGCTTACCAGCAATCACAGGTGGGCGAGCAGAAGGCCGCCGCGGATCAGGCACTGGCGGATGGCGTCGAGTACGTGGACACCAGCGCCTACGAACAGTACGAAAAGCAGGAAGGCGATTTCGTGGAACCGACCACCGAAGAGATCGCGGTGCCGGTAGAAGCGACGGTTCCTCCGGAAGACGTCAAAGCCTGACAGTAGCCTACGGGTTGAGAAATAATCAGGCCCGTTCCGAGGCGACTTGGAGCGGGCCGTTTTGTAAGCCAGGTTTTGTAGAGGCCGGGTTCGGGTTTCAGGGTTTGTACTTACAAACCCTGAATTGAATTAGACCGGCGATTTTTGAACGAATCACCCGAACGTGAATGCGGGCCGATTTTCAGACGGACAGAAACAAGGTTTCAAGAAAGCGAAGACTACAAGGATGAGTACTCCCAAGACAGCCATGGAAATTCCAGCCAAGCTCGTAAAGGAATTGCGGGACCGCACCAACGCGGGATTCAACGATTGCCGCGCGGCACTGGTCGAAGCCGAAGGCGACATCGAGAAAGCCATCGCGGTTCTGCGCAAGAAGGGACAAGCGGCGGCTGCCAAGAAAGCCACCCGCGAAGCTACTGAAGGACTGGTCGGCAGCTACATCCACGCCGGCGGAAAAATCGGCGTGCTGGTGGAAGTCAACTGCGAGTCGGACTTCGTCGCGCGCACCGAAGCTTTCCAGCGTTTGTGCCACGACATCGCCATGCACATCGCCGCGCTGGATCCGAAGTACGTCCGCCGCGAGGACGTGACCTCGGAAATGCTCGAGAAAGAGCGCGAAATCTACAAGGCCCAGGCCCTGGCCAGCGGCAAGCCGGAAAACATCGTGGACAAGATTGTTGCCGGCAAGATGGAAAAGTTCTACGAGGAGAATTGCCTCTATGAACAGCACTTCATCAAGGACGAAGGCACCACCATCGGTGAGATGGTGACCAGTGCTATCGCCAAGCTCGGCGAAAACATCAGCATCAAGCGTTTCGCGCGCTTCAAGGTTGGCGAAATCACTGGCTCCAACGGGTCGGAAACGGCTGCTGTTCCCGCACCAGGCAATGCCTGATCACGATTCGTAGATTAGCCCAAGCGCCCCGGCTTATACCGGGGCGTTTTTTTTATTGTCCGCTCGCTTTTTTGTTTGCGTCGAATTCCGCAGCCCGGCGGTGATAGTTCGCACTGAGTTTGTTACAATTCCGTTGCTTTCAAGCGAGGTAAGAACGGAGCGATATGGCTGCGCGCAAGACCGAAAAAAAGAGCGCCAAGAAGAAACCGGCGTACCGCCGAATCCTGTTGAAGCTTTCCGGCGAATCGCTGCAAGGCCCGCAGGGGATGGGCGTGCATGGCGAGACGCTGCAATCCATCGCCCGCGAGCTGAAAGAAGTTCGCGAACTGGGCGTGGAGATTGCGATCGTGGTGGGTGGCGGTAACATTTTTCGTGGTGGCCGCCAGAAGGGTTTTGAAATCGATCGCACTACCGGCGACTACATGGGCATGCTGGCGACGGTGATTAACGCACTGGCGCTGCAGGACTCGCTGGAAAAAGTGGGCGTGTTCACTCGGGTGTTGAGCGCCATCGAAATGCATCAGGTGTGCGAACCATTTATCCGGCGCCGCGCGATGCGGCACCTCGAAAAAGGCCGCGTGGTGATTTTCGGCGCAGGCACCGGCAATCCTTATTTTTCGACGGACACCGCGGCGGCGCTGCGTGCGATGGAAATCAAGGCCGACGTAATTTTGAAAGCGACGCGGGTCGAGGGAATTTACGATTCAGATCCGGAGAAATTCGCCGACGCGAAATTCATGGCGCAAATGACCTATCGCGATGTGCTGCACCGTGACTTGAAGGTGATGGATTCGACGGCGATTTCGCTGTGCATGGACAACGGAATGCCGATCGTGGTGTTCAACATGAATCAGTTTGGAAATATCAAGCGCGTGGTGATGGGCGAACGCGTGGGGTCAACGGTTCGGCCGGCGTAAGGTGTGCAGTGCGGGAGCATGGCTCCCGCGGTGGCTGCCGAGCGCGGGCAGCGTTGCGAAGGCGGCAGCTGGGCTGCCGCACTCCATATGGTGGCTTTGCCGAGACGATTTCCCGGGACAAAGTTTGAGAGAGGATGAGATGACGACGATAGCGACGACGAAGGATGCAATTGCAGCGGCGAGAACGCGAATGGAAAAAGCGGTGGACGATTTCCGCAAGGATCTGTCGACGGTGCGGACCGGCCGCGCGAACGCCGCGCTGCTGGATAATGTGCGCGTGGATTTCTACGGCACACCGACACCTGTAAACCAGGTTGGCACGGTCACCGTACCGGAGCCGACGATGCTGGTGATTTCGCCGTGGGACCCGAGCGTGGTGGCGCTGGTTGACAAGGCGATTCGCGCGAGCGATCTCGGTCTCAATCCCACGAATGACGGCAAAGTGGTGCGCGTTCCGATTCCGGCGCCGACCGAAGAACGCCGCAAAGACCTGGTGAAGCACATTCACAAAGTGCTCGAGAATCATCGCACGGCGGTGCGCAACATCCGCCGCGACATCAAGGAAGCCATCGACAAATTGGAGAAAGATAAAAAGATCAGTCAGGACGAACAAAAGCGTTCGCTGGACGAACTGGAAAAGGTCTCGCACGCAGAAACCCGGAAAATTGAAGACTTGAGCGCGGCCAAGGAAAAAGAAGTGATGGAGATTAGATAAAGCGTTTGCCGTTTGTCGTTCCGCGTTTTTGATGCGCCTCATTTACCAGCTGTGGCTGATGGATTAATCCGAGCTATGGTTGACTGTTTTTCTTAACACAGAGGACCCAGAGTTCACAGAGTCCGGAGCCACGGGAGTTAGTGGAGCGGTGCATTCGCGCTCTTGCCAGAGTTGCAGTTGAGATCCTTCGGTCCACTTCGTCTCCCTCGGGATGAAATCTGCTTATTTGCAATTGGTATTGACGACAAACGACAAACGGCGTACGGCAAACCACAGACCACGAACGACAAACTTCTAATCCTTCGCTGGTGGCTGCAACGTGAAGAGCTGAGTCTGGTCGGCTTGCACGGCGTGCAGGAAAGCGTTCCAGTCGGCGGCGCGGGCGGCGGGGATTTCGCGCAAGATGAAGTGGAGTTTGCGAGTCGCGTGAATGATGTTTCCTTCAGCCGAATACCTGGAAGAAAAAGTGGCGTAGTCGCGTTCGACAGATGTGCCGACGGGCGCTTGAGCCGTCGTTCCTTCAGGAAGCTGGACGTTTGCATCGAGTTCGATATCCAGCGGTGTTCCCAGATCGATGAACTTTTTCGATGAACCGCCCGGGGGCGCCGGCTCTGCTTCAGGAAGTCCCGGCAATGGGAGCAACGCGGGAACCCGAACAGACTTTTGCAACCAATCGACAAATTTCGGCTGGGAGATTTCGTATTCGAGGGTGAATGGCTCTTTGGTGGCGTAAGGATCAGATGCAGTCACGTTGACGATCTGTCCCCGAAAGCCATCGGAGATAGCGAGCAGTTGCGCGACTTCTTTCCATTTCTCTTTCGGTGTTTTGTGAAAAGCGACGCGCAACAATAGTTCGTTATCGCCGCGAAGGGTGTAGCGAACTTTCGCACTGAGAACTCCGCCCGCGTCGAGGTGCGCATTCACGAGAACTTTCTGAATCGACGGAAACGGTTGATTTATCTTGAGCGGTTGCCATTCGTGGCCCGTCGAGTTCATCTCATAAAATTGCCAGCTCAACACGAAAGCGCATTTTCCTGAATTAGCTGGGACAACTCCGAACGGCGCAACTTCGAGGCTCGGATCGAGCCAAAGACTTTTCGTGCCATCATGCGCGGAGATAATCAGGTGCTTGAAAAGAAGCGGCTGTGCAGGTGCAGCGGAATCACAGAAACCAGTTAGAGCGGCTCCAGCAGCGAGTTTGACGGCAGCAGTTAGAGCAGCAAAGAGTGAAAATTTATCTTCAGGTGTAGCGTAGCCCGAGGCCATGATCTCTTTTGCCGGCCTCGCGGCAAATCCTGTTGCGCCGACCGGAAGATCTACAGTCGTGATTTTCTGCGACACGAAGTCATACAAAGCGCCAAGCTTTCTGCGGTTAGTGTTGGAATCTTTGGTCAATTCCAATGCCTTTGCGATGATCTCTTGGGAGACACGCGATCTACGCATGACTTCGCGTTGTTGTTCTTCGTAGCTCGAAATATTCTCGAGCGGTTTTGCGCCAGGCGTAAGTTTCTCCGAGAGTCGAACTGAGAGCATTTCCCACTGTTCGGTTGAAAGGAGTACGTCGGGTTCGTGCATTTCGTTGCCTGCGTCGCGAGAGTCGCGCATGGTATCGATTGTGGCCCTGTCCCACAGATAAATCAGGCGAGTGTTCTCGCCATCTCCCGACTTATCGGAGGATTTGGCGGGAGTTGCGGGGTTTATCCGAATGCTCGGATCGCGGGATGCGGGGAGATCGAGTTCGAAGATTTCTTCGGTGACGACGCCGGTGCGGTCGAAGGTGTGATCGAGCCAGAAGTCGGGGGCTAGCGGGTGGTGCGTGGTGGTAGTGATCACGCGATATTCGAGGAGGTCGGCGGGCTCGAGGCCGAGGATGCGAACGGATTTGACGCGGACGTCGTGGTAGGCAGGGAAGTCCACGACGGCGGGATTGGGATTGTCGGTGATAGCGCCGGGGAGAATGTCGGCAATGCCGCCGCTCGGGTGGGTGATTCGAACCAGGGGGATTTCGACGGATTGGAAGCTGCGATTGAAATCGAAATTGAGGCGAGCGAACTGGCGGACGCCTAGTTCGTTGTTGATTCGAACGCGGGCGTGAACTTCTTTGCGCGAGTCGCCGTTGGTTTCGAAGCGGTATTTGGTTTCGAGCAGTTCGATTTGCGCGGGATTCTTTTCGATTTCGGCTGGTATTGCCTGCGCTGCCTCTTTTTGAGTGGCGGGCGGAGCTTGCTTGTCCACAGTTTGCGCATTACCGAAGCAGCTGCAAACCGTGACGATGAGGAATATGAGGCTGCTGGCAACTGACGCTGAGGCTATGTTTCCAGAACACAGACCCTTCATGCCTCCGGGCAAGCTGAAGTCTGTGACCCGGGAGCTTCGTTGATGGAAAAGTGGCATCCGCTTAGGATGCGAAAAGAAATGGAGCAGGTTTCTCACGTGGATGTTAAAGGCTAGTTTAGGGAAGGTAGGGCGAGTGGTAAAGAATTGCGTGGCGATAAGTTTCGATAAATGAGGCGCGAGGCGGAATGCAGGGGTGAAACGGATTGCGGGCGATTCCGTCTGAGATGTTAGGCTTTCGTCTGCGTCAAAATGAGTGTGGATTTGCAATGAGCTGGACCGATGAGGGGAGCGAAGAATGAATCGCAAGCATTTTGCAGGGTTGGCGATGATGGCGTTGTGTACGAGCGGAATAGCGCTGGCGGATGGGGTGCCGAAGGGTCCTGAGGACGACGGAACCAAGCCGGCGCTGACGCGCATTGCCGGCGAGGGAATGATGAATTCGCATGCGTTCGAGTTTTTGACAGAATTGAGCGATGACATTGGATCGCGGGTGACTGGTTCTCCGGCGGAGCGCAAAGCCGAACAATGGGGCATGGCGAAGATGAAGGCCATTGGCCTGGAAAATGTACACCTCGAGAAATACACGATTTGGAAAGGCTGGGCGCGCGGAGCGGCCGACGCGCAATTATTAAGCCCGACGCCGCACAAGCTGCACATTGATGCAATGGGCTGGACCGGTTCGACGGTAGCGGGCGGAGCGGAAGGCGACGTGGTGACGGTGAACATGTTCGACATCGACAATGAGGTCAAAACCGCTTCGCGGCTGAAAGGGAAGATTGTGCTGGTGGTGCAGCAGGGCCGTCCGAAAAAGGACTTCATGATGCTGTTCGCGGCGTTCGGCGATTTTTTAAACGCGGCGCATGACGCCGGTGCGATAGCGGTGATTGGCGGCCAGGGCGGCTCGAAATCCTCCGGCATGAATCTGACGCACACCGGAATTCTTGGTTTTGACAACGATTATGCGATTCCGGTGGTTTCCATGACCGCAGAAGATCAATCGCAACTCGAACGATTCCTCGCGCGGGGAATTACTCCGCGCATTCGAATCAACGTGCAGAACACATTGACCAGCGGGCCGGTGGAGACCGCGAATGTGGTCGGAGAAGTTCGCGGACGAGAAAATCCGGAGCAGATTCTGGTGGTGGGCGGACATCTGGACTCGTGGGATCTGGCGGAGGGCACTACCGACAACGGATCGGGAATCGCGACGACGCTTGGCGCGGCCGACGCAATTCTACGTTCGGGACAGAAGCCTCGGCGCACCATTCGCTTCGTGTTATTTACTGGCGAGGAACAGGGACTGGACGGATCGTTTGCGTACGTCAAACAGCACGCCGCGGAAATGCAGAATCATCTGGGCGATTTGATCTTGGATGAAGGGCAAGGCCCAGTGACGGATTTCATGCTTGGCGGCCGCGACGACTTGATTCCGGCGTTTCAACCGTTTGTTGCATCGCTAGGATATGTACGGCAGGTGAAAGTGAACGACAAAGTGGAGTCAGGCACGGACACGCTGCCGTTTTCGATGGCGGGGCTGCCGGGCATCAACATGAATCAGGAGACGTCGGACTATAAGTACACCCACCACTCAGCGGCGGATGCATTGGAAGCGCAGAAACCGGAAGTGCTGGCGCAGAACGCGATGCTCATGGCGCTGACCGCCTTCTGGATCGCCGACCGCCCGGAGCGCCTGGCGACGCCGTGGCCAGCCGAGCGGACCGCACGGATGCTGCGGGAACAGGGAGAGTATGCGGAGCTGAAGGCGTTCAATATCTGGCCGTTTGGTGACTTGGGGGCCACTCCGGAGCAGCCAGTAAAACATTGATAATAATGTACTTAACGCCAGGTCGGAGTCTTGGTTTGGGTGATCCGAAGAGGGTACGGTGTATCATGCCCCCGCCAGAAAAACCGCGCTTGAGCAAAGGGGATGCCAAAACCGGCAATGACACCAAGTTTTCCTCAGCCTGTGTTTAAAGAGATTTGACACATCAACTTTTCTTCTCTATACTCTGTGTTTCGTCAGGGGTTTGTTTACCCAAGCAGTAGCGGGACATGCAGTTGTGTCTCGCGTAGTTGGAAGGATCTTCACTCCCGGAACATTGCACGACGGATTGGGAGTGAGGAGCGGCCGGATATGGGACGCCAGTCCCGCAAAGCCGAGTAAGCCTCTCCAAATCGATGCCAAGAGCGGAGTTCTGCCTCTTGGAGTGCGTGCGGAGTTTCTTGCTGGTCTCCGGATTCGCAGTTCACCTTTCAGCGTAGTGTGCGCTCGCTAGAGTTGTCTGCGCGCTAAGCGAGTGACGTAGAGAATCGTCCGCGCGTTTGCGGGTTCTGACTTTTTTATTTCAGGAACCCGAAAGAGGGAAGACTGTGCCGACATTTTCGCAACTGGTCCGAATGGGACGCGAAGGAATTCGCAACAAGACCAAATCGCCAGCATTGGCGGGCTGTCCGGAGAAGCGCGGAGTTTGCATCCGCGTGTACACCCAGACCCCGAAGAAGCCGAACTCTGCGTTGCGCAAAGTAGCGCGCGTGCGCTTGACCAATTCGATTGAAGTCACCACGTACATCCCCGGCATCGGCCACAATTTGCAGGAGCACTCGATCGTGCTGGTGCGCGGCGGCCGTGTGAAGGATCTGCCAGGAGTTCGCTATCACATCGTGCGCGGCACGCTGGACGCCGCGGGAGTGGAAAATCGCAAGCAGGCGCGCTCGAAGTATGGAGCGAAGCGTCCGAAGGCTGGAGCAGCAAAGTAAGGGATTGAAAGCAGAAGTAAGGAAGTAACGAACGTAAAGAAAACCAAAGCGGAAAAGAATTCAGGAGCAAAGAGCAATGCCACGCAAAGGAATCGTCAGCCGCCGCAAGCAGGAAGTCGATCCGGTTTACGGCAACGACCTGGTTGAAAAGTTTATCTGCTCGATGATGTGGGACGGCAAAAAGAGCACCGCGCAGCGCGTGTTTTACGGCGCGATGGACCAGATGGCCAAGAAGACGAACGATGACGCCTTGAAGCTTTTCAAGAAAGCCGTGGAGAACGCCAAGCCGCTGCTGGAAGTGAAGACCCGGCGTGTGGGCGGCGCGAATTATCAGGTTCCGGTGGAAGTGAATCCGTTCCGGCGGCAATCGCTGGCGATTCGTTGGATTCTGCAGTATTCGCGGGAACGCGCGGGCAAGACTATGACTGACCGGCTGGCCGACGAATTGATTGACGCAGCCAACGCGCGCGGCGGAGCGATCAAGAAGAAGGAAGACGTGCATCGCATGGCGGAAGCGAACAAGGCGTTCGCGCATTATCGTTGGTAAACGAGCAGTAACCGGGCGCGGGTAAAGGAAGACGCCAGCAAGTTGCCGGCGGTAGGACAAAAGGATTTGGTGAGGCAGTGAGTGAAGCAGTAGCAATACGGGGAGAAAAGAAGGCCGTTCAACCGACTATGGGCAGGGTATTCAAACTCGAAGACACCCGCAACATCGGGATTATGGCGCACATCGACGCCGGAAAGACCACGTCAACGGAGCGCATCCTGTTTTATACGGGTGTGACTTACAAAATCGGCTCGGTGGATGAAGGCACAGCCACCATGGACTGGATGGAGCAGGAGCGCGAGCGCGGTATTACGATTACGTCCGCTGCGACGACCGCGTCCTGGGATCGCTTCGATAAGAAGTATCGCGTGAATATTATCGACACTCCGGGCCACGTGGACTTTACAGTGGAAGTCGAGCGCTCATTGCGCGTTTTGGACGGTGCGGTCTGCGTGTTTGACTCCGTCGCCGGCGTGCAGCCGCAATCGGAAACCGTATGGCGGCAGGCCGACAAGTATCGCGTGCCGCGCATCTGTTTTGTGAACAAGATGGACCGCATGGGCGCGGATTTTGACCACGTCATTCGCACCATTCGCCAGCGCCTCGGTGCCCACCCCGTTCCCCTGCAGTTTCCCCTCGGTCGCGAAGATAATTTCATCGGAATCATCGATTTCCTCGAGCAAAAAGTAGTGGTGTGGCTGGAAGAAACGCTCGGCGCGAAATTTGAAATTTTTGCTGTGGAAAAGCTTTGGGACAAGGCGTTCGTGGATTCGCGGCCGGATGTGGCTGCAGCGCTGAAGGGCTCCGCGATCGACAAAGCGTTTTATGATGAGCACCGCAACAAGGTGATCGAATATATCGCCGAACACGATGACGAAGTTTTGGACAAGTATCTTTCTGAAGGTACATTGAGCCTGGAAGAGATGCGGAAATCGGTCCGCAAATCGACTCTGTCGCTGAAGATTGTGCCGGTGCTGGCAGGTTCGGCGTTCAAGAACAAGGGCATTCAGCCGCTGCTGGACGCGGTAATCGACTATTTGCCTTCGCCAATCGACGTTCCTCCGGTCGAGGGAAGCAATCCTGACAACGATGAAGTGGAACTTCGCCGCGCTTCCGACGATCAGCCGTTCTCCGCGTTGGCGTTCAAAATTATGTCCGACCCGTTCGTCGGGCACGTGACCTACATTCGTGTGTACTCCGGGGTGCTGAAGTCCGGCAGTTATGTGATCAATTCCGGCAAGCGCACTCGTGAACGCATCAGCCGCCTGCTGCAAATGCATGCCAACAAGCGCGAAGAAATTGAAGAAATTTATGCTGGCGACATTTGCGCCTGCGTGGGACTGAAGAGCGTTAATACCGGCGACACTTTGTGCGACGAGCAGAAGCAGATCATTCTGGAATCGATTGAATTTCCGGCTCCGGTCATTTCCGTGGCGATTGAGCCGAAAACCAAGGCCGATCAGGACAAGCTGGCTGTCGCCATGCAGCGCCTGGCGCAGGAAGATCCAACCTTCCGCGTTTCCACCGAACCGGATACCGGACAAACGCTGATTTCTGGAATGGGCGAACTGCATCTCGAAATTATCGTGGACCGCATGCTGCGCGAATATAATGTGCAGGCCAATGTCGGCCGTCCGCAAGTTGCGTATCGCGAAACCATTCGCAAGACCGCTGAAGCTGAAGGCAAGTACATCAAGCAGACCGGCGGTAAGGGTCAATATGGCCACGCGGTGATCGAATTGCATCCGCTGCCGAGCGCGCAGCACGACAACAAGTCTGAGCTGTCTACCGACGATTTGGATGAGCTGGCGAAGAAAGTTACCGGCAGCAACAATCCTGGCAAGTGGAAGTTCGACAAGGAACACCGCTTTCTTTTTATCGACAAAGTTGTTGGCGGATCCATTCCGCGGGAATTTATCGCGCCAGTTGAAGCGGGTATTCGCGAAGCGCTGGACAACGGCATTCTGGCGGGCTTTCCGACCGTGGACGTTGCAGTGGTGTTGACCGACGGCAGCTATCACGACGTGGACTCCAACGAAATGGCGTTCAAAATCGCCGGTTCGATGGCCTACAAGGACGCTTGCGCGCGGGCCAAACCGGTTTTGCTGGAACCGATCATGAAAGTGGAAGTGGTGGTTCCGGAAGAATACATGGCGGCGGTGTTCGGCGATTTGAATGCGCGGCGTTCGGCCATTCAAGGCACGGAAAATCGCGCAGGCGTCAACGTCATTCGTGTGGAAGTTCCACTGGCGCAGATGTTCGGATACGCCACGGACTTGCGCAGCCGCACTCAGGGCCGCGCAACGTTCACCATGCACTTTTCGCATTACGCGGAACTGCCGCCGGCTTTGGCGGAAGAAGTCATCAAGAAGCAGCGCGGCGGGAAGTAGTCGGCTTTAGGCAGCGAACGATTTTAGCAGTCGGCTGAAATAAACGAGGAGCGAACGGTAATGGCCAAGGAGAAATTCGAGCGCAGTAAGCCGCACGTGAACATTGGGACCATTGGTCACATTGACCATGGCAAGACCACGTTGACCGCGGCGATCACCAAGGTGTTGTCGAAGCACAACCCGAAGGTGCAGTTCCGGGCGTTCGACACCATTGACAACGCGCCGGAAGAGCGCGAGCGCGGCATCACCATTGCGGTATCGCACGTGGAGTATGAAACGCCGAACCGGCACTACGCGCATATGGATTGCCCGGGACACGCGGACTACATCAAGAACATGATCACTGGAGCGGCGCAGATGGACGGCGCGATTCTGGTGGTGGCGGCGACCGACGGACCGATGCCGCAGACCCGGGAGCACATTTTGTTGGCGCGGCAAGTCGGGGTGCCGGCGATTGTGGTTTTCCTGAACAAGTGCGACATGGTTGAGGATCCGGAACTGCTCGAACTGGTGGAACTGGAAGTTCGTGAACTGTTGAAGAGCTACGGTTTCCCAGGCGACACCATTGCGATTGTTCGTGGTAGCGCGTTGCAGGCGTTGAACGGCGATGCCAAGTGGGAAGGCAAGATTGACGAATTGATGGAAGCGGTGGACAAGAACGTTCCGCTGCCGGTACGCGATGTGGACAAACCGTTTGCCATGCCGATCGAGGATATTTTCTCGATTTCCGGACGCGGCACGGTGGTTACGGGAAGAGTGGAACGCGGCAAGGTAAAGGTTGGCGAAGAAGTGGAAATCGTGGGCTTCCGGGACACCCAGAAGAAGGTAGTGACGGGCATCGAGATGTTCCGCAAACTTTTAGATGAAGGTTTGGCCGGCGACAACGTTGGATTGCTGCTGCGCGGCACGGAAAAGGATGATGTGGAGCGCGGGCAGGTAATCTGCAAGCCGGGCTCGATTACGCCACACACCAAGTTCAAGGCCGAAGCGTACGTGTTGACCAAGGAAGAAGGCGGACGGCATACGCCGTTTTTCTCTGGCTATCGTCCACAGTTTTATTTCCGCACCACGGACGTTACCGGTGACATGCACCTGGCGGCGGGAGTGGAAATGGTGATGCCGGGAGACAACGTGAGCTGTGAAGTGACGTTGATTACGCCGGTAGCACTGGAGAAGGGTTTGCGGTTCGCGATTCGCGAAGGCGGGCACACCGTCGGAGCAGGCGCGGTCACGGAGATTATTGAGTAGTTTGGTGCTTCTAACCAGAAAGCTTTGAACAAAATATGAGACAAGGCGACAAAATCAGAATTCGTTTGAAAGCATTTGATCACCGCATCCTGGACCAGTCCACGCGGGAGATAGTCGAAACAGCGAAGCGTACCGGCGCGGATGTTGCCGGCCCGATTCCTCTTCCGACTTCCATCAACCGCTGGACGGTGCTGCGTTCGCCGCACGTAGACAAAAAGTCCCGCGAGCAGTTCGAGATGCGCACTCACAAGCGTTTGATCGATATCCTCGAGCCGACACCGGACACGGTGGACGCTTTGATGAAGCTCGACCTTCCGCCGGGTGTGGACGTGGAAATCAAGGCTTTCGGTCACGCGGCGAAATAAGGCAGTCATAAGTAATAAGTTCTAAGTAGAAAGTAAGGGAATCTAACTGGATTTACTTAGTACTTAGAACTTACAACCTAGAACTGAATTCAGTAGTACGCAGCCAATACCAGCAGTACACGGCAAGCTGCGAGAGAGAGACAGAGGAAAAATGGCAGTCGAAGGAATTATCGGAATCAAGCTGGGCATGACGCAGATCTTCGCCGAAGACGGCAATCTGGTCGGCTGCACGGTATTGCAGGCTGGTCCCTGCGTGGTGGTGCAAATGCGCACCAAGCAGAAAGATGGTTACGAAGCGGCACAACTGGGACTGGTGGAATTCGTCAAGCCACAGCGCGTGAATAAAGCGCTGACCGGCCACTTCAAAAAGGCCAACGTACCGCCGATGAAGGTGATGCGCGAAGTTCGCGTCTTCGAATCCGAAAAAGGAGAATCCAAAGACGAAACCAAAGTTGGCGACCGGGTACTGGTGGAAAACTTCAAGGCCGGCGAACTGGTGGATATCAGCGGAGTGAGCAAGGGCAAGGGATTTGCCGGCGGCGTAAAGCGCTGGCACTACGCGGGCGGCGATGCCACCCACGGTTCGATGTTTCATCGCGCACCGGGCGGCATTGGCGGCAGTTCGTTTCCGTCGCGCGTCTGGAAGAACCAGCACTTTCCTGGTCACATGGGCAACGCCAACGTGACTGCCAAGAATTTGAAGGTGATCAAGGTGGACACCGACGAAAACCTGCTGCTGGTGCGGGGTTCGGTTCCAGGGCCGGCGGGGCAATACATTTTCATCAAGAAAGCGCGCAAGGCGAAGTAACAGATCGAAGGATAAGGAAACGAGATTATGCCAGTCGTGGATGTAGTCAATCTGGACGGAAAGAAAGTCGGCGAAGTCGAGCTGGCGGACGCGGTATTTGGCGCGAAGGTGAATCCGCATCTGCTGCACGAAGCTTCCCGCTGGTACCTGAACGGGCTCCGCAGGGGCACGCACAAGGTCAAGGAAAAGAGCGAAGTTTCGGGCGCAGGCCGCAAGCTCTGGAAGCAGAAGGGCACTGGCCGCGCGCGTGTCGGTTCGATCCGGTCGCCTTTGTGGCGGCACGGCGGAACGGTTCACGGACCGCGCCCGCGCAGCTACAGCTACGCGATGCCCAAGAAGATGCTGCTCGGCGCATTGCGCTCGGCGCTCTCGGCGAAATTGGCGGACGCAAAGTTGACGGTTGTGGATGGCTGGCAGCTTGAGTCGCACAAGACGCAGTCGCTGCTTACCACGCTCGGGAAGTTGAGCTTCACCAAGTCGGCATTGCTGGTAGCACATGGCGAAAACCGCAACCTGGAACTTGCCAGTCGCAACCTTGTCGGCGTGAAGTTGTCGGCTCCGAACGCGCTGCAGCCTTACGAAGTGCTGAAGCACGATCGCCTGGTTCTTTCGAAGGATGCGGTGGCGCGCCTGGTGCGGTCACTCGATCCGGAGAAAAAACCGATCGAAGTGCCGGACGTTGAAACCATTGCCGCGGCCCCAGTGAAAAAGGAAGCGGCTGCAAAAAAGCCGGCCGCAAAAAAAGCGGCGAAGCCTGCAGCGAAAGCCAAGAAGGGGAAGGGATAATTCATGTCAACCCCTCACTATCAGATTATTCGCCGCCCGATCATCACGGAAAAAGGTTTGGGCGCGAAAGAAGTTCACGGCACGGTGGTTTTTGAAGTTTCCGCCAAGGCCACCAAGACCCAGATCAAGGAAGCAGTGCAGCAGATTTTCAAGGTGAAAGTAGCCGGTGTGCGTACCGCCAATTTTTACGGCAAGATGCGCCGCCGGGGTCAGACCGAAGGATATCGTCGCGACTGGAAGAAAGCGTACGTCAAGCTGGCCGTAGGCGAAAAGATGATCGAGTTTGCGGAGAATTTGTAGCCGCAGTGAATTGGAAAGTCGGGTCACGTAGTTTGAGTTGAAGTACGGCGCGGCAGGTGCAAGCCGCCGAGAGATGAGCAGGGCAAGAGGCAGAGATGGGACTGAAGAGCTTTAATCCGTATACAGCGTCGCGACGGTTTATGACCGTACTCGACAAAAGCCATATCACCAAGGACACCCCGGAAAAGGGTCTCCTGGAACCGAAAAAGCGCTCCGGTGGACGCAACAACCAGGGCGAAATTTCGGTCTGGCACCGCGGCGGCGGCCACAAGAAGCAGTACCGCAAGATTGATTTTCGCCGCGATAAAGACGGCGTGCCGGCCAAGGTCGAGTCTATCGAATACGACCCGAACCGCAGCGCCAACATCGCGTTGTTGCACTATGCGGATGGCGACAAGCGCTACATCCTGCATCCAGTGGGATTGGAAGTTGGCGCGACGGTAACCACCGGCGAAGCGGCCGACATTCTTCCTGGCAACGCCATGAAGTTCCGGCACATTCCGCCGGGCACCATGGTGCACAACCTGGAACTGTATCCAGGCCGTGGCGGCCAGTTGGTTCGTACCGCGGGTGCTTCCGCGCAGCTCTTGAGCAAGGAAGGCGACCTGGCGCTCATCAAGCTGCCTTCGGGTGAAGTTCGCAAGTTCTCTATTGAATGCATGGCGACGGTCGGCCAGGTCGGAAATCTCGACCACGAAAACGAAACCTACGGCAAAGCTGGACGCACCCGCTGGAAGGGAATTCGTCCAACGGTTCGCGGCGTAGCCATGAATCCTGTGGATCACCCGCACGGTGGTGGTGAAGGCAAGGTAAAAGGCAATCACCCGCAAACGCCGTGGGCGTTCCCGACCTTGGGCAAGAAGACCCGGCACAACAAGCGCACCGACAAGCATATTGTCGAGCGCCGCAAGTAAGGGGTTTCAGGGTTTGTACTTACAACCCTGAGACAAAAGAGTTTTGTACAGCAGCACTGAGGGAGAGCGTTCGCGGTGAAAGCACACTGCGAATGAAGAGCAGAAGCGATGCGAGCGACACGAAGCAGCCGTACAGCAGGACGCCGGGCAACGGTACGCCGCGGCGCGAAGCGGTCCAGCAAGCGTGTAGCAAAGCGAGTGGCTCCGAAACTGGCGCCGAAGCCCGCGGCAAAAGTAGCCGTGGTGTTGCGCAAGCCGGTGGCGGTTCCTTTGGAACCGATGCTCTACAAGTTGTGCAAGGCGGGATGGGCGGTGATTGTGGACCGCGCGCCGAATGCGCTGGGAACACGGTTTGTTTGCCCGTTTTGCCCGAAGTCGCATCGCGTTCCCGGTCCGGTACGTGGATTCAAGAAGATGCGGCATGCCCCTTGGGGGCGTTTGCGCCGCGTCGAGGAATAGGAGAGAGATGGCACGCTCACTGAAAAAGGGTCCGTTCGTGGACGGACACCTGCGCGAAAAAGTCGAAGGGCTGAACACGCGCAACGAAAAGAAGGTGGTCAAGACCTGGTCGCGGCGCTCGACGATTGTGCCGGACTTTATCGGCCACACCATCGCCGTGCACAACGGCAAAAAGTTTATTCCGGTCTATGTGACCGAACAGATGATTGGACACAAGCTGGGCGAATTCGCGCCGACCCGGACCTTCAAAGGTCACGGGGTCAAGGCGGCTCTGGAGAAGGCGGCAGCGCCCGCTCCGGCAGCAGGAGGCGGCGCTCCGGCGCCGAAGGCATAAGCAATGGTTGACGTACAAACACAAACTCCGTTGATCGAGGCCAACGCCCTGGCTCGTCACGTCCGCATGTCGCCGCAAAAAGCGCGCCTGGTGATCGATTTGATCCGCGGGCAGCGGGTGCAGGAAGCGTTGCAAACGCTTCGCTACACGCTAAAGCGCGCGGCCAAGCCAATTGAAAAGCTGCTGCGCAGCGCGATAGCCAATGCGGAACGCAAGGCCGAAGATGCCGGCGCGCCGCTCGATGTGGACGAACTTTTTGTTTCGAAGTGTTTTGTGAACGAGGGCACGCGCTGGAAGCGGTTACGTCCAGCCCCTATGGGCCGCGCATTTCGCTACCAGAAACGTACCGCGCATGTCGGAGTAACCGTGGCCGAGCATCATGTCGCGGCGGCGGAACGCGTCGCCAGCAATCTCGCCGAAGCGGAAGCCAACAAGGGCGTTCGCGGAACCGCGCGGCGTGTTCGCAAGGCTTTGACCGGAAAACAGCAGGCTGCGAAGAAGGGCAAGAAGGGGTAACCCAGCTAAAGGACAACCATGGGACAAAAGACACATCCATACGGATTCCGCCTCGGCTACAACAAGCCTTGGAAGTCGCGCTGGTACGCGGACCGCGATTACGCCGAACTGCTCCACGAAGACGTGAAGTTGCGCAAGGAATTGAAAGAAAAGCTGAAGTCCGCCGGCATCAGCTCCATCGATATCGAGCGCGCCGCCAACAAACTGGTGGTGCGGATTTTCACCGCCCGCCCCGGCATCATCATCGGCCGCAAGGGCGCGGAAATCGACAAGCTGAAGCAGGACGTGCAGAAGCGCACCAAGCGCGAAGTGCACATCGATATCCAGGAAGTGCACCGCCCGGAACTCGATGCCACGCTGGTTGCGGAATCGATTGCGCTGCAACTGGAAAAGCGCGTGGCGTTCCGCCGCGCGATGCGCAAATCGGTTGACTCGGCGCTGCGTTTCGGCTGCAAGGGAATCAAGGTTCGCGTAGCCGGTCGCTTGAACGGCGCGGAAATCGCGCGCAAAGAGTGGTACCTGCAAGGGCGTTTGCCGCTGCAGACGCTTCGCGCGGACATCGATTTCGGCACCGCGGAAGCGCAAACCACTTACGGCGTGATTGGCGTGAAGTGCTGGATCTATCAGGGCGAAAACGTCCCGAAGCGCAACACTAGAGTGCAGGAAAAGCCCGAAACCGTCGCGGCTGATTGAACCGCTAGTTAAGAACGACACGAAATTTTAGGGAAGCGAGAACAGAACGATGTTGATGCCGAAGAAGGTGAAGTACCGAAAGCAGATGCGCGGCCGCCGCAGAGGCAAGGCCTGGCGCGGCGGGTCGTTGGCGTTTGGCGAATACGGACTCAAGGCCATGGAAAATGCCTGGATCACCGACCGCCAGATTGAAGCTTCCCGCGTGGCCATCACCCGCTTCATCAAGCGTGGCGGCAAACTGTGGATCCGGATTTTTCCGGACAAGCCGTTCACCAAGAAGCCCGCGGAAACCCGCATGGGCAAGGGCAAAGGCGCTCCGGAAAAGTGGGTCGCGGTGGTCAAGCCGGGACGCATCATGTTTGAAATGGCGGGTGTGGACGAAGCGACAGCACGCGAAGCCATGGGCCTGGCGTCGGACAAGCTGCCGATTCCCACCAAATTCGTTTCCCGCGCAGGAGAACTCTAATATGCCGAGGCGCATTGAAAAGATTCGTGAAGCGGGCGTTAACGAACTCGAAGCGCAGCAAAAGGAATTGAGCGAAACACTTTTCCGGCTGCGTTTTCAGCTGTCCACCGGTCAAGCGGAAGCGCTGAAGCGCCTCCGGGAAACCAAGAAAGATCTGGCGCGCGTAAAAACGCTGCTTCGCGCGCGTGAATTGAATACGGCGGCAAAGGCAGGTAAGGCGTAATGACAGCAGAGACACAAATTGTAGCAGCGGCCGAGCACGGCCAGCGCACTGAACTGATTGGCAAGGTCACCAGCGCTAAAATGGAAAAGACCATCGTGGTGGAAGTGGTGCGGCTGGTGCAGCACGCCAAGTATCGCCGCGTGATTCGCATCACCAAGAAGTTTTACGCGCATGATGAAAAGCGCGAAGCCAAGCTGGGCGACACCGTGACCATCGCTTCTTCCCGGCCGCTCTCGAAGCTAAAGCGCTGGACGTTGAAGCAAGTGCTGACGCGGAACGCGTCGGCGCAGTAAGCGGAACAGGGAGAATTTGCCATGATTCAAATGCGAACCTGGCTGACCGTCGCCGACAATTCCGGCGCTCGCAAGCTGATGTGCATTATGCCCATCGGTGGCGACGTGGGATTGAAAGCCGGACTCGGCGACATCGTCACCGCTTCGGTGAAGGAAGCCACGCCGGAGAGCGCGGTAAAAGCAGGCACAGTTGTGAAGTGCGTGGTGGTCAGAATGCGCAAGGAGGCGCGCCGCAGGGATGGAACCTACATCCGTTTTGACGACAACGCCGCGGTTTTGATTAACGATGCCAACGAACCGGTCGGAACCCGCGTGTTTGGGCCGGTGGCAAGAGAGCTGCGCGAGAAGAAGTTCACCAAGATCGTCTCGCTGGCTCCGGAAGTCTGGTAAGGACTCAGGAAAAAAGATGAGCGCACACGAGAGAACAAAACGATTTACGATCCTGCTTCGCAAAGGCGATCAGGTGAAAGTAATGGCCGGCAAGGATGCCGGCAAGAGCGGCCGGGTGCTTTCCGTCAACCCGCGCAAGAACACGGTGGTGGTCGAGCACGCCAACATCATCAAGCGGCACACTCGTCCGAACCCCGGGAAAAATATCAAGGGCGGCATCGTCGAGAAAGAGGCCGCAATGAACGTCTCCAAAGTGATGATTGTTTGCGGTAGTTGCGGCAAGCACACCCGCATCGGGCACAACACCCTGGCCGACGGCAGCCGCGCGCGGGCTTGCAAACGCTGTGGCACGACGCTGGATAAGTAAGCGGAATCAGTAGAAAAAACGAATTCTGGATCACAGGAAAAAGAGAAGAAACAAAATGAAGAGCAGAATGCAGGAAAAATACCGGAACGAGACAACGCCAGCGCTGATGAAGCGTTTCGGGTTGAAGAACGTCATGGCTGTGCCAAAGGTTTCGAAAATCACGGTGAACATCGGCTTGGGCGAAGCCAGCCAGAACGTCAAGCTGCTGGACACCGCGGCGCAGGAACTTGGCCAGATCACCGGGCAGAAGCCGATCATCACCCGCGCCAAGAAGTCCATTGCGAATTTCAAGATTCGCAAAGGTATGCCGATTGGCTGTGCGGTGACGCTGCGCGGCGACAAAATGTATGAATTCCTCGACCGCCTGTGCAACGTTGTGCTGCCTCGCGTGCGCGATTTCCGCGGGCTGCCATTCAACGCTTTCGACGGCCGCGGCAATTACACCCTGGGCCTCAAGGACCAGTTGGTGTTTCCCGAAATTGATTACACCCGCGTGGACAAGATCAAAGGTATGAACATTACTTTGACCACCACCGCGAAGAATGACGAAGAAGGCCGCGAGCTGCTGCTGGGTCTCGGCTTTCCTCTACGCAAGCCCGGAGGAGCGAACTAATGGCACGCACCGCGAAAATCGTCAAGGAACTCAAGAAGCCGAAGTTCAAGGTTCGTTTACGCAACCGCTGCCGTTGCTGCGGCCGCGCCCGCGGATATATCCGCAAGTTTCAGATGTGCCGTATTTGTTTCCGCGGCATGGCGCTCAAGGGAGAAATTCCCGGCGTCACGAAAGCCAGTTGGTAAGGATTTAGGAGAACTATGCAGACCGATCCAATCGCCGATTTTTTGACCAGCATCCGCAACGCGGTGGCCGCCAAGCACCAGCGCGTCGACGTTCCAGCATCGCGCTTGAAGAGCGAGATTGCCCGCATCCTCAAGGATGAAGGCTACATCTCCACCTTCAAGATGGTGGACGAGAACAAGAGCCACAAGATGCTTCGCGTGTTCCTGAAGTACACCCCGGACCGCCGCAGCGTGATCTCCGGCATCAAGCGCATTTCGCGTCCCGGCGCGCGCTGTTACGTTGGTGCCTTCGACGTAAAGCCGGTAGTTGGTGGGCTGGGTATCAGCATTCTGACCACTCCGCGCGGACTGATGAGCGGCCGTGCAGCGCGCAAAGCCAATATCGGCGGCGAACTGCTCTGCGAAGTTTGGTAAGGATTTTTGAAAGTTGCTGGAACTGAAATTACGAAGGGTTGAACTAGAACAATGTCACGCATCGGGAACAAACCAATTCCACTGCCCTCCGGCGTAAAAGTCGCGGTGGCCTCGGACAAGATTGACGTTCAGGGCCCCAAGGGCAAAATGAGTTTCGCCATTCCGCACGGCATCTCCTTCGAACAGAAGGATGGCGTGCTGAATGTGAAGCGCGCCACCGACGATCATCGTGCGGTGCACGGCTTGGCGCGTGCTTTGGTGGCCAACGCGGTTCATGGCGTTACCCTGGGCTTCAAGAAGGATATGGACATCGTGGGCGTCGGCTACCGCGCCGAGCTTAAGGGCAAATTTGTTAGCTTCGCGCTCGGCAAATCGCACCCCATCGAGTTTCCGGTCCCGGAAGGAATTCAAATCTCCGTGGACAAGCAGACTCATCTGGTCATAACCGGAGCCGATAAAGGCCAAGTCGGCCAGGTTGCCGCGAATATTCGTTCGCTGCGGCCGCCCGATCCGTACAAGCAGAAAGGCATCCGCATCACCGGCGAACGCCTGAAGAAGAAAGCCGGCAAGGCGGGAGCCAAAGCGGGCGCATAGTTTTTCAGTAGTTGCAGCGAAGAGCTTTGAAGGAATCGAAGGAGAAGAACAGTGGCATCCGTACCGGTTCGCAGATTATCAAGAGACCTCAAGCGCCAGCGCGTTCACGATCGCGTGCGCATGAAGGTTTCCGGCACTTCCGAGCGTCCGCGTTTATGCGTTTATCGTTCGCTCGATCATATCTATGCGCAGATCATCGACGATCGCGCCGGCAAGACCCTGGTGGCCGCGAGTTCCGCGGACAAAGGCACCAAGAAAACCTTGAAGGGCGGCGGCAACGTCGCGGCAGCCAAAGTCGTCGGCAAGGAAGTTGCCGAACGCGCCAAGGCCGCCGGAGTGGTGAAAGTTGTGTTCGACCGCGGCGGGTACAAGTACCACGGCCGCGTCAAGGCGCTCGCCGATGCGGCGCGGGAAGCGGGGTTACAGTTCTAAGCCTATGTCGAAGCAAACATTGCGGGACAGTTTGTCGGTGCGGCGGTCGCTGGACGTGAATCTTTCCGAGTTGAAGGACGACGTCATCGCCATTAACCGCGTCACTAAAGTGGTCAAGGGCGGCAAGAACCTGAGCTTCTCGGCGCTGGTCGTCGTCGGCGATCATCACGGCCACGCCGGATTTGGCATGGGCAAAGCCCGTGAAGTTCCGATGGCCATCAAGAAGGGCATCGAACAGGCCAAAAAGAATTTGATTCAGTTGAATCTGCATGGTTCGACCATTCCGCATCAGGTGCTTGGCCGTTACGGTTCCGCGCAGGTTTTGCTGAAGCCCGCTCCCGAAGGCACTGGCGTGATTGCCGGCGGCCCGGTGCGCAAGGTGATGCAAGTTGCGGGGATTCACAATGTGCTGACCAAGTCGCTCGGCACCTCCAACCCGCACAACGTTGTGAAGGCAACATTTTCGGCGCTGCTTGGCTTGAAAGACGCCGCGCAGGTTGCGGAAACCCGCACCAAGACCGTTGAGGAAATTACTGGCCGCGAGAAGAAAGCGGAGAAGGCAGCAGGGGAATAATGGCAGCAGAAAAAAAGGCCGCCGCAAAGGGCACGGTCAAGATCAAGTGGGTGGTCAGCTTCATCAGCTGCACCGATGATATGCGTCAGACGATTCGCGGACTCGGTCTGCGCCGTCTGAATCAGGTGGTCGAGCGCCAGGACACGCCGGAAACTCGCGGCATGCTCCTCAAGGTGCGGCACCTCGTGGAAGTGGTGAAATAATTTATGGCCAAGAAAATCGTCAGGAAAAAATCGAATCGCACCGCCAGCAAGGCGAAGAAGGAAACGCGCAGTTCCGTCAACCTGGAAACCCTGCGTCCGCCGCGCGGTTCGCGCCACCGCAAGGTTCGCGTCGGCCGCGGAATCGGCTCCAAACTTGGCCGTACTGCCGGCAAAGGCAACAAGGGACAAAAATCCCGCCGCGGCTATTCGCGTCGCCGTGGATTTGAAGGCGGCCAGATGCCGTTGCATCGCCGCATTCCCAAGCGCGGCTTTCGCAGCCCGTTTGGGACCACCTTCGACGTGATCAACGTTCAGGATTTGAATGTCTTTCCCGCTGGTGAAACGGTAACCCCGGATCTGCTTCGCGCGCACGGTTTTGTGCGTACCCAGCAGCAGGTAAAAATTTTGGGTGACGGCGAGCTGCAGAACAAACTTGCGGTTCACGCCCATGCTTTCAGCGCCTCGGCCAAGGAAAAGATCACCAAGGCCGGCGGCTCGTTCGAGGTTTTGGCTTAGTCTTGGGTTCTGTAGTAGCCGGTCTTTAGACCGGTGTTTTATGGTTTTCGTGGAGTTTTACAGGGTAACGCATGAACCGCTTCTTACAGGCACTCGCGAATCTCTTCCGCATTGAAGACTTGCGGAAGCGCGTTCTCTTTACGCTGGCGCTGCTGGCCGTGTATCGCATCGGCGCGCACATTCCCACGCCGGGAATCAATGGCGCCGTGCTGGACCAGATCTTTTCCCAGGCGCAAGGCACCGCGCTCGGCATCTTCGATCTTTTCAGTGGCGGCAATTTCCGCCGCCTGACGATTTTCGCGCTGGGCATCATGCCGTACATCACTTCGTCCATCATTCTGCAGTTGATGACCGTGGTGTTCCCATACCTCGAACGCCTGCAAAAAGAAGGCGAACTCGGCCGCCGTAAAATTACTCAGTACACGCGCTACCTTACGATCTGCTTGGCCGTCGTTCAGTCGCTTTCGACCGCCAGTCTATTGCAAACGCAGCAAGGTACGGGCGGGCAGGCGCTGGTCTACCATCCGGGGCTGGGCTTTACCCTGATGACGATTCTGACTCTGACCACCGGCTCCGCATTCATCATGTGGCTGGGCGAGCAGATCAGCGAACGCGGCATTGGCAACGGCATGTCGCTCATCATCTTTGTCGGCATTGTGGTTGGTCTGCCGCGCGGCATTCTTGACCTTTACGAAAAGTTCAAGACCGGCGCATGGGGCGTTTTCACTCCGCTGGCCATCATCATGCTCCTCGTGTTGATGGTCGCCGTAGTTGCATTCATCATTTTGGTGGAAGGCGGCCAGCGCCGCATTCCTGTGCAATACGCCAAGCGCGTGGTCGGACGGCGCGTCATGGGCGGTCAGTCGTCCTATCTGCCGCTGCGCGTGAATTCCGGCGGCGTCATTCCGCCGATTTTCGCGAGCTCGTTGTTGGCGTTTCCTGCCACCATTGCGCTGGTCCTTGGTGCGAGATACGCCTTTGTCAAGAATTTTGCTAATGCCGTACGGTGGGGAGAACCGCTTTACACCGTGTTGTACGTCACCATGATTCTGCTGTTCGCATTTTTCTACGTCGGCATCGTGTTCAATCCAACCGAACTCGCCGACAACATGCGCAAGAATGGCGGATTCATTCCCGGTATTCGTCCGGGCCGCAACACCAGCGAGTACGTCAGCAGGATTCTGAAGCGCCTGACGTTGATCGGTGCCATTTATCTGGCGGTGGTCTGTTTGATTCCGGAATGGATGATTGCCGGCATCCATCTCAATCACTTGCCGGTCTATCTCGGCGGCAACTGGTTTGACCGCCACTTCCCGCAATGGATTTTGAATGGGCTTGGCGTGCAGTTTTATTTTGGCGGTACTTCGCTGCTGATCGTCGTCGGTGTCGCGATGGACACTGTCCAACAGCTGGAAGCGCAGTTGGTGATGCGCAATTACGAAGGATTTGCACGGAAGGGCCGAATTCGCGGCCGGCGGTAAAAGGGAGACGACCGAGTGACGCCGGACGTTCGCCCGAACGAAAAGCTGGACCGTGCAGTAATTTTTCTGGGCCCTCCGGGGGCTGGAAAAGGCACCCAGGCGAAAGAGCTGGCGCGCAAGTTTTCCGCGCCGCATCTTTCCACCGGCGACATGCTTCGCGAGCACGTGGCAGCGGGCACTTCGCTGGGACAGCGCGCGCAGCCGATCATGGTTCGCGGCGAGCTGGTGCCCGATTCGATTGTGCTTCGCATGGTCGCGGATCGCATCGATCGCCCGGACTGCTCGCATGGTTTCGTGTTCGACGGATTTCCGCGAACCGTGGCCCAGGCGCAATGGCTTGGTGAATTGCTCAAGCAGCATGGCTTCAAGCAGCCGCTGGTTGTGCACTTCGTGATCGATCCGGCGATGGTTTTGCGGCGCATTGCCGGGCGGCGGATGTGCAAAGTAGGCGGAGAAATTTACAACGTCTACGAGCGCCCGACCAAGGTGGAAGGCCGTTGCGATAACGACGGCGGCGAACTTGAGCAGCGTCCCGACGATCGCGAAGAGATCGTCAAAACGCGGCTAGCGGCGTACGAGAAGCAAACCGCTCCGCTGGTGGCGTATTACCGGCGGCTTGGCAGGCTTCGCGACGTTGATGCCACCAAGAGCGTGGAAGAAGTTGCCAAGCGCGTGGTGCACATTGTTCGTGAAGCGTAAGGAACGGCACGAAAGAAGATGGCGATACATCTGCGCAGCGCAGACGAAATTGAAAAGATGCACCGTGCGGGTTTGATCGTGCATGAGGTGCTGAACGCGCTGCGGGCCAGTGTCAAACCGGGCATGACGACGATGGACCTCGAGAAACTTGCCGAGGAAAAAATCGCCGGCAAACCCGGGCACCCGGCCTTCAAAGGGTATCGCGGGTATCCTTGCGTGCTCTGCACGTCGGTGAACAGCGAGATCGTTCACGGGATTCCGTCGCCCAAGCGCAAGTTGAAGGAAGGCGACATCGTCTCCATCGACTTCGGCATGGAAGTGGACGGGTACTTCGCGGATTCGGCGGTAACTGTTCCGGTCGGCAAGATTCAACCGGAATTGCAGAAGCTGCTGGACGTAACCCGCGACTCGCTGGACCGCGCCATCGACAAGATGCGCTCCGGCAACCGCCTCGGCGATGTTGGCCACGCGGTGCAAAGTCTGGTCGAGGAGAACGGTTTTTCGGTGGTGCGGGAATTCGTGGGGCACGGCATCGGCACCAAAATGCACGACGAGCCGAACCTTCCGAACTACGGCGAACCGGGTCGCGGCGCGCGACTGCAGGAAGGCATGGTCATCGCGGTCGAACCGATGGTCAACGCCGGGCGCCACGAAGTTCGCATGCGGGATGAGTGGGTTGCGGAAACCGCCGATGGCAGTCCTTCGGCGCATTTCGAGCACACCATCGCGGTCACCGCAAACGGTCCGCTGATTCTCACGCGGCCCAAGGATGTAACCGGCCCGTCCTGGTAAGTGCGGGTTTTGCAGCGGGATGCGCGAATGTAACGCCGGTGCATCTAACTGTTGAGGCGACTTAGCTCGGTGTTGAAGTAGTAGTGGCGGGTCTCCAGACCCGTGCTTTGTGGTGGCAGCAGATTTCGGGAGCTTATGGCGAGACCAGAAGACGACAAGAAAAAGAACGACTCGGGAAACTCGAAAGAGGACGCCATTGAAGTCATGGCGACCGTGATCGAGCCGCTTCCGAACGCGATGTTCCGTGTCCAGCTGGAAAACAAGCACCAGGTTCTGGCGCACGTTTCCGGCAAGATGCGCAAGAATTTCATCCGCATTCTGGCCGGCGACAAGGTAGCGGTGGAGCTTTCGCCCTACGATCTAACACGCGGCCGTATCGTCTACCGCTACAAGTAGCGGTAAAGGTTTTGTAGTGGCCGGTCTTTAGACCGGTGCTTTTGCGAAGCCAAAGGGAGTCAAGCAACATGAAAGTACGGGCATCGGTAAAAAAAATTTGTGACAAATGCAAGGTCATCCATCGCCGCGGCGTGGTGCGGGTAATTTGCGTCAACCCGAAACACAAGCAGCGCCAGGGATAAGAGCAGTCATAAGTTTTCAGTTGTAAGTATTAAGTCGAGAACTGAAGAAACGAACAGTATTTGAAGGTCGCGGGTTTTAAAGTCGGTACTAATGACTTAGAACTTACGACTTAGAACTTGAGGAGAAGTCATGGCACGTATCGCAGGTGTTGATCTTCCGGTGCAAAAACGCCTTTGGGTCGGTTTGACTTCGATCTATGGCATCGGCCAAGTCCGCGCGAAAAGACTCGCGGAGAAGGCTGGCGTGGATTTCACCAAGAAAATTCGCGACCTCACCGAAGATGAAGTCAATAAGCTTCGCCAGGCAATCGAACAGGAAGGCCGCGTCGAGGGCGATCTCCGCAAAGAAGTTCAGATGAACATTCGCCGCCTGATTGAAATCCAGGCCTATCGCGGAGTTCGTCACCGCCGCAACTTGCCGGTTCGCGGTCAGCGCACCCACACCAACGCTCGCACCCGCAAGGGCCCGCGCCGCGGTGCAGTCGCTGCCAAGAAGCAGGTCAAGGGCAAGAAGGGCTAATTTGTGGCGGCGGGATTATCCCGCCGGATTTTGTAGAGGCCGGGCTTTAGCCCGGCTTGCAGTGGCCGCCGCTGGGCGGGTTCTTAAGTAAAGGAAACGGAGTCACACGTGGCAAAAGAGCAGCAAAACACAGCGCCTGACGCACGGCCCGAAAAAACCGGAGCAACCGGTAAAGCGGGAGCAGCGCCGGCGAAGCGCAAAAAAGAATTCAAGAAGAAGCGCGAGAAGCGTGTCGTGCCGCACGGCGTCATTCACGTCGCTGCGTCCTTCAACAACACGCAGATCACCATCACCGACACCGATGGCCGCACGCTGTGCTGGTCTTCGGCCGGTGCCATCGGCTTCAAGGGCTCGCGCAAGGGCACGCCGTACGCCGCGCAGCAAGCCTCTTTGAACGCCGCCGGCAACGCGCGCGATCAGTACGGCATGAAGAGTTGCGAAGTTCGCGTGCAGGGGCCCGGCTCTGGCCGCGAATCCGCGGTACGCGCTCTAGCCGCCGCGGGGCTACACATCGTGGTCATTCGCGATGTCACGCCGATTCCGCACAACGGCTGCCGTCCGCCAAAGCGCCGCCGCGTCTGATTTTTTGTAGCGCAGACAATCGGTTTGCGCGCGGCTTAAAAAATTAAGCGCGATCCAAGTTTTTTTCGCGCCACAAAATTTTTGGTAAGGAATTGGGAAGGGAGAATCGAAGTTGGCAAGACATCGTGAAGCAGTATGCCGCCTTTGCCGCCGTGAGGCGCAAAAGCTGTTCCTTAAAGGTCTGCGGTGCTTTACCGAGAAGTGCGCCATTGAAAAGCGCAATTTCGTTCCCGGTCAGCACGGGCAGTCCCGTCGCGCAAAAATCGCTGGCTACGGCCTGCAGTTGCGCGAAAAGCAGAAGGTCAAGCGCACCTACGGGTTGCTGGAACGTCAGTTCCGCAACTATTTCGAAAAGGCCGAACGGACCAAGGGTCCCACCGGCGAAAATCTGATCGTCATGCTCGAACGCCGCCTCGATAACGTGGTGTGGCGCGCGGGCTTGGCGTCTTCTCGTTCGCAGGCCCGCCAGCTCGTGCTGCACGGCCACGTTCGCATTTCCGGCAAGAAGGTCAACATCCCTTCTTATCAGATCAATGTCGGCGAAGAGATCGCCATCAAGGAAAAGATGCACCAGAACGCCATGGTTTTGGAAGCGCGCAACGTTGCGCAAAGCCAGAGCAGCGTGCCGTGGCTCGAATCCGATCGCGAACAGTTCAAGGCCAAGGTCGTCGCTCTGCCCAAGCGTGAAGACGTGCAGACGCCGCCCATCAACGAACAACTGATCGTCGAGCTGTATTCCAAGTAATCGGTTTTTTTGGTTTTGTAGTGGCCGGTCTTTAGACCGGTGTTTTTTCCGAATCGCAGTGAAAAAGTTTTTTAGCAATTATTGCAGTGTGGGAAGCCGCCACAAGCGGCTTCCAGAAGGAAGGAACAAATATGTGGAAGGGTTTTCAAAAGCCGAAGCGCCTGGCGCCGGAACTTGAGTCGCTCACCGAAAAATACGCCCGTTTCTCCGCGCAGCCCTTTGAACGCGGTTGGGGCACTACGGTAGGAAACACGCTGCGCCGCGCGTTGCTCAGCTCCATCGAAGGAGCAGCCATCACTGCGGTAAAAATCGAGGGCGTGCTGCACGAATTTTCGTCGATCGCCGGTGTGGTCGAGGACGCAACCGACATCATCCTCAACCTCAAGCAGGTGCCGATCAAGCTCAACACTGATCTGCCCAAGACTATCTACGTCAATGTCGAGCAGCCCGGCCCGGTGACCTCCGCGCAAATCGAAGAAGACGCCGATTTCGCCGTGCTCGACAAGAGCGTCTACATCGCCACCGTCAGCGAAGGCGGCAAGTTGCAAATCGAAATGCGCGTTAAGAACGGCCGCGGCTACGTTGCCGCCGACCGCAACTACGATGAAGACCTGCCCATCGGCTACATTCCGGTCGACAGCGTTCACTCGCCGGTGCGCAAGGTTAACTACTCCGTCGAGTCCGCGCGTCTTGGCCAGATGACCGACTACGAAAAACTGATGCTCGAAGTCTGGACCAACGGCGCCATCACCCCCAACGATGCCATCGGCCTCGCCGCCAAGCTGGTCAAGGACCACATGAGCATCTTCATCAACTTCGAGGAGCCGACCGATGTGATCGAAGCTCCGGTCGAAATGACCAACGATCCGCGCCTCGAACATCTCGACCGTTCGGTCGAAGAGCTCGAGCTTTCCGTGCGCTCCTACAACTGCCTCAAGAACGCGAACATCCAGACTATTCGTGAACTGGTGCAGAAGAGCGAAAACGAAATGCTCAAGACCAAGAACTTCGGCCGCAAATCGCTCAACGAGATCAAGGATATACTGGTGAAGATGGGCCTCGCACTGGGCATGAAGTTCGATGAGCACGGCCGCATCATCTGGCCGCCGCTCCCCAGCCAGACCGCTGCGCCGTCGTCCGAAGAGAATCTCGGCCTGTAAGTTGTAGGGGCGCAGCATTGCGGCGCCCTTCTAGGCGTTTGTAGTGGCCGGTCTTTAGACCGGTGCTATTTCTGCGGTTCTGGTAGCACAGTCAATCCTGGCTGTGCACGCTTGCAGCAACGCCGCGGGCGAAGCTTGAGACGCTGGGATGTCAGTTTGTCATTCCGAGGAGCGCGAGCGACGAGGAATCTGCTTTTTT
This sequence comes from uncultured Acidobacteriota bacterium, assembly GCA_963814635.1. GTDB lineage: Bacteria > Acidobacteriota > Terriglobia > Acidiferrales > UBA7541 > Acidiferrum. The sequence continues at coordinate 1,223,581 of CAWFDP010000001.1, forward strand.
TCTTTTCGACGAAAGCGCCAGGCAGAAACTCGCTCCGCTCGGGATGACATCGATCACGAAATTTGTTTAAAAAGTTTACGGAGAACATCAACAAATGCGACACCTGAAATCTGGCTCGAAACTTGGCCGCAACCCGTGGCACCGCCGCGCGACCTTGCGCAACCTCGTCACCAACTTGTTCGAACACGGCCGCATCACCACCACCCTGACCCGCGCCAAGGCCGCGCGTCCGGTCGCCGAAAAAATGATCACCCTCGGCAAGAAGGACACTCTGACCTCGCGCCGCATCGCCGCCGCCTATATCATGACTCCCGGCGTCACCAAAAAACTCTTCAGCGAAATCGCGCCGAAGTTCGCTGATCGCGCCGGAGGCTACACCCGTATCATCGCCGCGGGCAACCGTGTCGGCGACGGCGCCAAAGTTGCCATCCTCGAACTGGTCGGCTACGAATTCCAGAAAAAGGACAAGAAAGAAAAAGAAAAGACCAAAAAAGAAGAACCAGTCGAAGCCGCCAGCTGACGCCGGTTCGCGAACTCGTCGAATTTGTGTAAGGGCACGCATGTTGTGCCCTTTATTTTTTTCATTCTGCCAAACTCGCCGCCGTTCGGCGACAGTGCTTTTGCTACCCTCTTCTTTGCGGAGTACAACGACAAGTCCCGCCGCCTTCGCTACGCTAACTGTGGGCATCTTCCCGCCCTTCTCCTTCGCCAAAACGGCCAACCCGAGCGCCTCGAGCCTACCGTCTTGGGACTCTTCAAAGGATGGGACTGCTGCGCGGGTGAGTGGAATCTTTCTTCAGGCGACACCGTCGCGTTCTATACCGATGGCGTAACCGAGTCGTTCAACCCGGACGGCGAAGAATTTGGAGAATCTCGGGCTGGTCGAAGCTTTACGCCGCTATCGCCACTTGTCGCTGCCGAACCTGCTTGCCTCGCTCGTGGACACCGTTCGCACCTTCAGCCCTCACGAACAACAGGACGACATCACCCTGCTGGTCGTGAGGTGCAAATGATCGAGCGCGAAGCTTTATGGTTTAAGGGCATTAAGCGGAAAATTCTCTCGGTCTTCAGTTAAGGACTAAACGGCGGACTTCAACCCGCGATCTTGGGTTTGCGAAATCGAATCCACAAATAGATCGCCAGAGAGGCGACAAACGCTCCGGTGGAATCCAGCAGCGAATCCCACACCGACGCCGTGCGCGACGCCACAAACGCCTGGTGAATTTCGTCCAGCGCGGAATAGCCTGCCGCAATCGACAGCGCTGTCAGGGACCAAGTCCAACGAAAGCCCGGCCGCGCGCTGCGCACTCCGCGAAACAGCAGTAAAGAAAAAATGAAGTACTCCGTAAAATGCGCTGATTTGCGAATCAAATAGTGAATCGGCTCAAACTGAGCTAGCGTCAACGAGGGTATCAACCAACGAAAGATCGGATAAATTATGGATTCGGTGCGCTCCGATGAAAACGAATCCGTGGACAGCGAAAAAATAATGCAAGCCCATAACAGCGCTGGCCACCACGAGCGCACAAACTGCGGCACAAACGAACTTACCGGCACGCGCTGTCGAATCTCATCGAGTTGTGGCGCTGGGCGCGGATTGCGCCACGGTTGTTCAGCCAAGTTTCTTGTCTCCAGTTGCTTGAGTGCTGATTTCCGGAAGGGGCACGGCATGGCGTCCCCGCTCTTGTCTTGGATTCTTGTACACTGGATGGCTCATAAATTTCTTCGCCTATTCCATCCGATAGTTCGGTGCTTCGCGGGTGATCACCACGTCATGCACATGCGATTCACGCAAGCCCGCCGCGGTAATCCGCACGAACCGGCTCTTCTCGCTCAATTCCTTCAGCGTGCGCGCGCCGACGTATCCCATCCCGCTCTTCAGTCCTCCGACCAGTTGATCGGTCAACGCGCCCAGCGGCCCTTTGTACGCCACGCGACCTTCCACACCTTCCGGCACGGACTTTCCACTGTCGCCGATTTCCTGCACCACGCTGTAGCGATCCGAGCCCGCAGCCATCGCGCCAATCGAACCCATGCCGCGATAGGCCTTGAATGTCCGCCCTTGAAATAAAATTGTTTCGCCGGGAGATTCTTCCGTGCCGGCAAACAAACTTCCAATCATCACGCACGACGCGCCCGCCGCCAGCGCCTTGGTAATGTCGCCGGAATATTTGATTCCACCGTCGGCGATGATCGGCACTTCCGTTCCGTGCGCCGCGCGAGAAGCCTCAATAATCGCGGTGAGCTGCGGAACTCCCGCGCCGGTTACCACCCGCGTGGTGCAAATCGAGCCCGGTCCGATACCCACTTTCAGTCCATCGATTCCCAGCGCAATCAAATCCTTGGCGGCGTCAAACGTCGCCACGTTGCCCGCAACAATCTGCATTTCCGGCAGCCGTTCGCGGATCGCTTTGATCGCTTCCATCACTTTTGTGGTGTGCCCGTGAGCCGTGTCGATCGCCAGTACATCCGCTTTGGCTTTCGACATTTCCACCGCGCGTTCCAGAAAATCTCCGGTCGCTCCCACTGCCGCACCGGTCAACAACCGGCCCTGGCTGTCTTTCGAGGCTTGCGGATATTCGAGTTTTTTCTGAATATCTTTTACCGTGATCAATCCCTTCAAATTAAAGTCTTGATCGACCACCAGCAACTTCTCGATGCGATGTTTCTGTAGAATCTTTTCTGCTTCTTCCAGCGTCGTTCCGACCGGCACGGTCACCAGATTTGCCTTGGTCATCACCGCACTGACCAGTTGCGTGTGATCTTTTTCAAACCGCAAATCGCGGTTAGTCAGAATTCCTGTCAGCCTGCTGCCGCGCGTCACCGGCAAACCAGAAATCCGGTACTTGGTCATGATTTCCAGAGCCTGCCGCAGCGTAATGTCCGGCGAAATGGTCACCGGGTCCACGATCATTCCCGATTCCGAGCGCTTCACTCGGTCCACTTCCTCGGCTTGCCGGTCGATCGGCATGTTGCGGTGAATCAATCCAATGCCACCCTGCCGCGCCATGGCAATCGCCAGCCGCGACTCGGTCACCGTATCCATCGCCGCCGAAACCAGCGGCACGTTGATACTCAGTTTGCGCGTGAAATTTGTCCGTGTCTCTACTTCAGCCGGCAGCACCGCGCTTTTCCCCGGCACCAGCAGCACATCATCAAACGTAAGACCTTCCTGAATGGGACCTTCGATCATTCCAGCCTCGCGAGTAGGTTTCAGGGTTTGTACTTACCAACCCTGAGTTAATAACGTAGCGCCCTAAAACAGCGCAGCCCAGCGGGTGGCCGCCGGGCCGTAGGAAAAATTCATCGAATCGAAAAAATCAATCACTGTGAATAAACAAGTTTAGGGCTTACTGAACCCTCGGTCAAGTTGCCCCGCGACGTCCCGCGACGTGTGTCGCGACGTGAAGTGGACGCGCCCAGGGCGCGAAATCGAGCTGCTCAGTGGAGGTTTGGAATTAAGCGACATTCAAAACCGGCGCGTCGCTCTGAACGCCAGCCGGTATATACTTCCTTAAACGAAACCGTAGTTTCTCTCTACCGAGAGTGCAGCGGTTGTGTGTCAAGTAAATAGGCAGTAATAGTATGGACGACCCGAAACCCAAACAGGGCAGCCCCGACGGTGCAGCCGTCGGAGGACCTTCCGGTCTGCGCGCCCCGGCCAAAGGCGACAGCTCGGGTAGCGATATCATTCCTCCGGATGACGGAACCATTGTCGATGCTGTTCCGCCCGCCCCGCCCCGCGCTCCGCAGTCCACCCCTGGTGATGTGACCTTCGTTGACGCGTCCCCTTCGCCTTCCAGCGCGAAAGCACGGCCATCACGGATCCTCGCAAAAGGTGACCACTTCCGCTCCGGCGATGTCCTCGGCGGCCGCTACGAAATCCTGAGCCTGTTGGGCGAAGGCGGCATGGGCGCTGTCTACAAAGCGCGCGATCGCGAAGTCGATCACCTCGTCGCTCTAAAAGTGATCCGCCCGGAAATGGCCGATCATCCGGTGATTTTGGCGCGCTTCAAGCAGGAACTGCTCACCGCACGCCAGGTGACTCACCGCAACGCCATCCGCATTTACGACCTCTCCGAAGTCGATGGCGTGAAATTCATCACCATGGAGTTTGTCGAAGGCTGCGATCTACGCGCGCTGCTGCTCGACAACGGAAAGCTTTCTCCCGAGCAGGCGGTCGAAACCATTCGCCAGGTGCTCTTTGCTCTGGAAGCTGCGCACGGCGCCGGAGTCATCCATCGCGACCTCAAGCCGCAAAATATCATGCGGGAAAAAACCGGCCGCATCCTGGTGATGGATTTCGGCCTCGCGCGCTCACTCGCGTCCGACGGTATGACCCAGTCCGGCGCGCTGCTCGGCACCATCGAATACATGTCGCCGGAGCAAGCCATGGGCAAGCATCTCGACGCGCGCTCCGACCTGTTTACCGTCGGCCTGATCTTCTACGAATTGCTCACCGGAAAAATTCCCTACAAAGCCGACACCGCCATGGCCAGCCTGCTCAAACGCAATCAGGAGCGCGCGCTGCCCGCCGCGGAAATTGACGCATCCGTCCCCAAGGGTCTCAGCGACATCGTCAGCAAGTGCTTGGAGCGCGATCTCGAATCGCGCTATCAGAGCGCTAAGGAAATTCTCGCCGATCTGGACGCCTGGGAAGGCAAGCGCCCGATCGCTGCATCTGTCGTAATCCCAGCGCCGGTTCCTCCGCGCGAAATTCCCTGGAAGTGGATTGCGGCTGGAACGCTAGCCGGCGCCGTGGCCATCGCCGGATGGGCGTTCAGTGGAAAGCTCACCAACAAAAGCGCGCCCAAAGCTCCAGCCGGCCCGGAAGTTTCCCTGGCCATCCTGCCGTTCCGCAACGGCTCCGGTGACGCCAAGCTCGATTGGCTCGGCTCCAGTTTGGCCGACATGCTCAACACCGACGTCGGCCAGTCCGCGCACTTGCGCACCATATCCCCAGGCCGCTTGAATCAAGTGCTTTCGGATTTGCAGATTTCGCCGGGCACCGACATCGATCCTGCCACCATGGGTCGCATCGCCGAGTTCAGCAACGCCGACACCGTAGTCTCCGGTCAATTCCTGCGATTCGGCGACAAGATTCGCATCGACGCAACGCTGCGCGACCTCAAGCACCAGCGAACCATTCCGGTAAATGCCGAGGCCGCGGACGAAAAATCGTTGCTGCCGGCCATCGCGCAGCTGGCCCAATCCATTCAGCAGAATCTGTCGCTCTCTTCCGACGTCCTCTCCGAATTACGGGCCAAGTCCTTCCAGCCTTCTTCGACTTCCTTGCCAGCCTTACGCAGTTACAACGAAGGAATGGAGTTGGAGCGTCAGGGAAATCATCTTGAGGCCGCCAAGCGCTTTCAATCTTCCGTTCAGGCCGACCCCAAGTTTGCTCTGGCCTATTCCCGTCTTGGCCAGACCTACAGCAATCTCCGAAATGACGACAGAGCCAAGGAATATTCTCAGAAAGCCGTGGACCTCAGTGACAAACTTCCCGCCCCGGAGCGCTATCTGATTCAAGCCAATTTCGCCCAGGTGACCAACGACTATCGCAAAGCGATCGAGTCTTACGAAAACTTGGAAAAAGTCTCTCCCGAAGATGCCGATGTCCGTTTCCATCTAGGCGAACTCTACGAATCTACCGGCGCGTACGACAAAGCGCGCACCGAGCTCGCGAAAGTCCTAGCCATCGATCCCAAGCATGTGGATGCGCTGCTATTGGCGGGCCGCGTGGAAATTCGCACCAACAATCCCAAAGGCTCACTCGATTACCTGAACCGAGCGTTGACTCTCGCCATACAGCTCGACAACACCGATGGGAAAGCTTCGATTTTGAATGCGATTGGAAGTGCCTACGAACAGCTCGAAAAACCGGAAGAAGCTCTGCGCAACTTCCAGGAATCCCTGGCCATCAAGCAGCGTTTGGGGCAAAAGCCGGGTATTGCGCTGACCCTCAGCAATATCGCCCGCGTGCAAGCGACTCTTGGGAATCCCGACGACGCCAATAAGAGCTATCAGCAAGCAGTGAAATTGCAGCGGGAGATCGGCGATAAGAAGGGCCTCGGCTCCACTTTGATAAACCTCGGAGCCTTGTACAGCGAACGTGGCAAGTACGACGATGGGCTCAACGCCTACAAGGAAGCGCTGCAAATTCAGCGCGATTTGGGCAACGAAAGTTATCAGGCCGTCTGCTTGAACAATATTGGCGATATTTATCTGTCGAAAGGCCAGCCCAGCGACGCGCTCACGTACTATGAACGCGCACTTGAGCTCCGCAAGAAGGCCAACATCCCTAGTGAAGTTGGGGAAACCCTGCACAATCTTGGCGAAGCCTCTCTTAAAGCCGGCGATTACGGCCAGAGCTTGGATTACCACATGAAAGCTCTCGAACTTTTCCGCAGTTCAGCTGACAAGAGCGGCGCCGCCATTCAGTCCTACAGCATGGGCACCATTTTTGAATATCAGGGTCGCTATGGCGCGGCCCTTAAGTCCAAGGCAGAAGCGGTCAAGACTTTCCGCGAACTGAACGATCGCAGCTTCTGGATGGGCGAGATTTTAAGCGGCTACGGCAACTCGCTGAGCGAAGTCGGGCGTTACGACGAAGCTCAGAAGAATTTGAGCGAAGCCATGAGCCTCGCCAGGGAATTACAGAACAAAACCCTGATTGCGCAGACCCTCAATTTTCAGGGAGACATTTTTTATTACCGCGGCGATCTGAAATCCGCTTCCGGCCTGTTTTCTCAGGCCCTCGCGGAAGGCGCCACTGGCACGGAAAAAGATGTTCTGCTGCTATCGAAATACAACGCCGCGAAGTGCATTGTTGAGGAAAAGCGCTACCAGGCGGCGGTGGCTCCGCTGAAGGCGGTGGTCGCCGAGGCCGACGCCGCCGGGTTGAAAAATATCTCCACGGAGGCCACGCTTGCGCTCGCCGAGGCGCTCCTGAACATGCGGCAATATCCTGCGGCGAAGAAGGAACTGGAAACCGCGCAAGCAACCAGCGAAAAGCTGGGCCTGCAGGTATTGCAGGCCCGCAGCCAGTATTTGCTTGGACGTGCGCTGGAGCTTTCCGGAAGCACCGTGGACGCCCCGCCACACTTCGCCGCGGCCAAGCGTATCCTCGAGTCGATTCGGCAGGAATCGGGCAGCGACGCCATCCTCAAGCGTCAGGACCTGAGCGCCATCTCTGCGCAATCGACTGGGAATCCCTAGTTATCGCCTAGATTTGACTGCGAGCCAAGCCGTCTCCGGCCTGGCTCGCTCGAACGAAACTATATGTCCTGACCTAGGGGCAAGTAACAGGAGCGTTCGGGACTCCACCAGATATAGCGAAGCAGGCACTTTGCGGTGAAATCTGCTTGGAAAATACCGTAACCTGATACGTTCCATCCGTTAGCCCGTCCGTGCTGATGTCGTATTCGTTCAGGCCGTGCTTGGCATCCCAGTGGAATTTGTTCGCCTCAACGTTCTTGAGGGAAGGAAAAGGATAAATAAAGTTTCCGCCACTATCGACCGCTGACACCGAAATACTCGCTGTCTTGTCCCGGAGACCACCAGTTCCGCCGCAAGTCCCGCTTTCCTGGAGCGTAACTTCGACCTGGGGCTTCTGGCCGGATGAGACATTAGTCGTGCTCAGCAAAAGCGGGCAGGCCGCGTTGCTACTCGTTAAAGTCTCTTTGAGGGCGATTAAACTTGAAGGCCCCGGAACCTTGCCGTGCATGGTTGGATCGCACGCTAAACCGCAAATTGTAGCTTCGGAATACGCGTCCAAGATATTCACTGTGAAAACGGGAGGGATGGTGTCGCCCGGCGCGTGGCCGAACGCTGGCGTTTGGGCATCGTAGCCGACTGGTACAGAATAACTGAGCGTCAGGTCAATCAACCCCTTGTAGTCAACGTTTTTCACAGGTAAAGCCGGAGATCCCGTGAGATTGTATTGAACGCAAGTATCGGCGGACTGGCCCTGATATTGCACGCACACCGTGCCGGGGACCGGAAATTCACTCGGATCGAGCTCAGGCTGAAGCTGCTCGTTGGTCGGAAAGCTGAGCGTCACGGTGAGAGTAAAGGTCGTGAGCACCGTGTCGAATTTCACGATCAGCAAACCGCCATTGACCTCGGTAAAATCGTAGGTGCCGGTCTCATTGGTTCCGGGCACAAATGTGATCGGGCACGGTATAGCGCCATCACTACTTCCGTTGCAGAACCCTTGCGCCCAGCTCGGAGTAACACACAACAGAAATCCCAATACAAAAAGCGCCAGAACCCGGATATACATGACAGGATCTCCTATCTTTTCGAGAAGTTTCGGAACTGGATTATCGGGTTCGAGCGGCTGCGGAGTCCTGAGAGTAGTTAAGCGTTCTTTCATTGGAACCGACACACACGCGCATCGATGGGAATGCGCCGACCTTCAGCCTTGGACTTTTATCCGCCCCGAAACACCTTAATCGATAGGCGTGACTGTGCAATTTCCACAGTTGGATGTCAAGTCCCAAATCTCGAATTCCGGGCACACCCATTTGGGCTAAGAGTCCTAAGAGATGCAGAACTGCGCTCATTCGGCGCGATTACCGCAGGGTATTCTGCGTAAGGTACGTGCGATAGATATACTCTAACGCGGCGGAAAGATTGTCTTTGTACGTGCTATCGGGATTCTTCCGCAGCATCTCTTCGATCATCGGCGCAAGAAATCGCCCGTATTTTGCCAGCGTTGCCTTGTCGTGAGCCGCCGCCGCGGTCTCAATGGCATTTTGCGTTGTCGGCGTAAGAAGTTCCATGCGACCGACAAACACCCGCTGGACGTCCGCGGGTTGCGGCTCGATCGTCAGCGGCAGAGTCTTGTCCACAAACGATCGCGGCACGATATAAATCAGCCGCGAGCCTTCTTCGAACCACGAATCTTTCCACGACTCCAGCATGGCGTGCGCTTCGTCTTGATACAGTCCGGCCGAAACCAGCGATGCCTCGAGACTTGGCAGCAGGGAATCAAGCGAAGAATCCAGTTTCGGCGGGTCGAGAATTGCTCCCGCTCGAAGCGATTCGAATTCACGAAAGCCAACTCTGTCGCCTCGCCGTTCGAACAGGATCAATATTGGAATTTCATCAGCACTGTGGTTCATTGCTTCAACCCGTCCGTCCGGCAAGACCAGTGCGGAAATCGGTGCGGGAGCGACAGACACTCCACGATAAAAAAGAAACTGCTCGCGCTGCTCGCCGTCTTTCGCGGATACTCTCAGCGGCGAAGCCTGGGTAGCGCGCGCTTCGTAGTAATGGCTCGGCCCCGATGCAGTGGGAAAGTTTCGCTCTCCCGATGGCTGCACTCTCACCGATTTCCATGAAATACTTCCGCTCTTCTCGCGCTGGTAAAGCACCGCGTCGTTATTGGTTTCGGCCGGTTCCACTTTGCTGGCATGCGGATACCACTCGGTGATCAGCCCGTGCGCGAAAGATACTCCGACATCGACATTGGTGTCGTGCGTCGAATAAAAATAGAGAACCGGAGTCTCCATGCGAATCGTGCCGCCTAGCCCGACTTTGAATCCAGTGCCGCGAAAATGTTCTACAAAGCTCGGCAGTTCGCTAGGACCGTTGATCGGCAGCCATTCCACCGCCTGGCCGGTTTCTCCTGCGATGGTGGTGAATGTGCCCCATTCATGGGCAATTAGTCCCGAATCGATGTTTTGCTTCTGCGCGTTGCCGCCAAGAGAAGTGATTAGCGTCATGCAGAAGAAAAACGCACACGCTCGCCAGAGTCCAGCGAGCGTGTGCCGTAGCAAATGAAAATGATGATCGGTCGCTGAAATCATTGCCTGGCTACCTTGGTCCCATCGCTTTTTTGGATCATTTCCAACATTGTTTGGCTCTGCGCCCCGATAAAATGTGTCTGTAGATTGCGCGAAAGCAGTTCGTCGTTCTTCGCCCCGGCAATTGCCTGTTGTGCATAGGCTTGATGTTCCGCTTCAGGGCCACGCAGCGTGATCAAAGCCGCCGCGAACTCCATCTGCGGATCGTTGCCTCGTAGCTGTATAGCCTTTTTGATCCAACTCAGGCCCTCGAGACTGTTGGCGGGATTCGTACCGCCTTCGCCCAGCCATTGTTTGTAAGCTTCAGCGAGGTATGCCGCGTCAAAAAAAGCAAACGCATCTGGATGCGATGCAGACTCGTTGCTGCGCGCACGAGCAACCAGCTGCAGCAGCAGCTGCTTTGCCGCCTGCCGATCCGTGCGCGCGTAAAGCGTGGCGCGCCGCAGCGTTTCCATGTGCACCAGCGGACTCTGGCTTTCACTCAGAATCGCCAGCGTATCGCTCGCCAGGCCGTGCGTGTCGTAGTTCTCCCCACCGGAAAGACTCCAGTCGTGGCTGACCCACGGCAATGATTTAGCGTTGCCAATATCAAACGCATGGCATATCAACGGCGGCCCCGCGACTGCCGCACTTGCCAGAACCAAAAGCGTTGCCAAAGCCGGAAGCGTAAAGCGAAAGCTGCGGAACAAGTTCAATATCATTTTGTAATTCCTCCTCGCGCGAATTCTGCGCCTGCATTTGAGGAGACGCTCGCCGCGAAAGAAGTGTTAACGAGCCGCTTTTTTCATCATCTGCGGTGCCTGACTCTGCTCCCAGAATCGCCAGATCGAAATGTACCCAAGATCGAAAGCGTCCCACCACGCGTCCAGCATTTTCGGTTCCAGCGCCAGTGTGCCTTCGCGCGTCGTTCCCTTGGGCGGATGCACCAACCCCGCCATTCGCTCGTAAATCAGTGGACGTTCGGCGTCACTCACGCGCGACAGCAGATGCCACAGCGTAAACGCATCACGCCGCCGCGCTTCCGCCAGAACTGTTCGAAGCGCTTGTTCGCGGCCCTCGCTGGGCAAAGTCTCAAAATCGAGCGCGTGCAATGCGTCGCGAAATTCCTCGGAAGCATCTTCAAAATAGGGCGTGCCGGGGCCCTGCTCTCGGCGCGTCGCGCACATTGCTCCCGCCGGAATGAACGAATCGTGCCCATCCCGATGAAAACCGACCCATCCGAGAGTCGTTCGCAGCGTGCCGGAGCCGTCTTCGTTCACATGCAGCGTGTACGCGCAGCCTAAATCAACCGCACTTGCAGAAGGTGTGTCCACCACAAACTCTCCCGGCGGCGCCCAGATCGCCGCGTGAATCGTCCCCAGTTCCAGCGAAATCCGCTTTCGATTCGAACTGGCCTCAATCAGCCGCACTCGCGATCCGGCATCCACATAAATTTCGCCGACTTCCGCTGAAGTCATCGAAGCGCGTGAATTGCTGTCGGTAAGCAGCAGCTGCCCAACTTTCAATTGTGTTTTGTGTGAATCGCTCGCCAATGCCAACTGTCCAACCTCGGGCGCGCCTGAAAGCCGCGCAACATCCCATCCGGGCGCGTTCGAAACGAGTGACGAAGAATTTCGCAATATTAATCCTGAAGCTGCCAAAGCCAACACCAGCACCGTTGCCGCTGCGAATCTCAGATTCCACATCGAACCGAGCGCCGAGAAAAATGACGGTTTCGGCTGCTCCGGGCTCAACGCCGCAAAATTCGATGTTTCTCCCGCGTAGCGAAACTTCGCCAGCGATTTCTCGATACGCTGTAACTCTGGGTCAGGTTCGCCCGCGCCATCCCACAAATAATCGTTTTTCATGACCCTTTCTCGTTTCTTCCAAAATTCGCCACGAGGTCCTCGCGCCCGCACGCTCTGCTGCTCATTGTTGCCATTTCTCACGAAGCAGCTGCATCCCGCGATGTAGATTTACGCGCACCGAACCGTGCGTCAGCCCGGTGCGCGCCGCAATTTCCGGCCCGCTCATTCCTTCCACGAATCGCATAATCAGCGGCTCGCGATACGCCTCGGGCAATTCGCGCACCGCGTTGAGCAACGCGATCCCGTCCTCGACCCCCACCGCCTGCGCAGGACTCTCGATGTTTTCGGCGGCTCCCGGCTCATCCTCAAGCGATGAATCTGGCTTTGCGCGGCGGTGAAAATCCGCTGCGCGATTCCGAGCGATCGCGGCCAACCACGGCCCGAAGCGCGATGCCTCTCTAAGCCCGGAGAGCTTGGGCAGCGCTTGCAAAAAGACGTCGTGCACCAAATCCTCGGCGGCGATACTCGGCACCCGTGCCAGCAGCACGCCGTGCACCATTCGAACGTACCGCTGGTACAGCTGGCCAAACGCGGCGCGGTCGCCGCCTTGCGCCGCGCGCACCAGCGCCTCATCCTCCAGTTCGCTGCGGGCAGCGGAATTCACTGTGGGCCAGTCCATCGCTTCGAATCGCGCTCCTGCGGAAATTGCCATCGCCGTCCGCCCACCATTCGAACGCAGCCTTTCATTCAAATAGACGCGCTCCACGGGCAGAGTGTTAACGATACCGCCGAAAGATTCCGCAGCGTCAACTTGTTCTGCAAAGCTGGCTCGCCTAAATTGGAAACATGCCTGTGCACGTCCAGCAACCGTTCGAACCGCATCGGCTGCTCAAAAACGGCCATTTGATGACCATCGCTGCCGCGTTCTGGCGCCGGCGATTCGAACTGCCTCCCGCCGAAGACCGTTATTTTCAAGTCGATCCCGAATCAACAATACTTGGTCACTGCCACTGGCAACCGCGAAAGGAAAAGAGCACCCCAGTAATAGTTCTGGTGCACGGACTGGAAGGATCGAGCGATTCGAATTACATGTTGGGCATCGCGCAGAAAGCCTGGCGGCTTGGCTTCCACGCGATTCGTTTGAACCAGCGCAATTGCGGCGGCACTGAAAACTTGACGCCGACACTTTACAATTCTGGAATGAGTGGAGATTACCGCGCGGTGTTTGAGGAGTTGTCTGGCGGCGACGGATTTTCGCAAATCTTTTTTGCAGGGTATTCGATGGGCGGAAATCTGGTAATGAAGATGGCAGGCGAGTGCGGCGAAAATGTTCCGGCGGCGCTACGCGGGGTTGCGGCAGTTTGTCCCGCGTTGAATCTTGGCGCATGCGCCGATGCGCTGGAGCGGCGCGACAACTATTTTTATCAGCGGCATTTTGTCGCGGGACTGATGGCGCGTTACGCGCGCAAAGCGGAATTATTTCCGCAGCGATATTCGACCAATGGATACGGGCCGATTCGCACGGTGCGTGAATTTGATGATGCCATCACCGCGCCACAATTCGGTTATCGCGACGCCCAGGAATATTACGAAGCGGCGGGAGCGAAGCGCGTCGTGGATAAAATTCGTGTGCCGCTGCTGCTGATTACCGCGCAAGACGATCCGTTTGTGCCGTTTGCAGCGACGCGCGCCAGCGGCGTGGAAAAAAATCCGGCGATTACTTTCGATGCGCCGCGCCATGGCGGGCATTGCGCATTTATTTCCGGTGTGCGCGGCGAAGAACGTTTTTGGGCCGAGCGGCGCATCGCCGATTTTTGCTTGTCACTTGCGGAACGCAGCTGACGACGAGAAAGAAACGCTCCTCGCAGAAACCGCTCGGAGAGGCAGCGGTCTTAAAACGACCGCTGAAGGTATTTTGTTTTCAGTCCCGTTATTTGTCGCCAAGCCAACGATGGCAAAAAAGCAGATTTCTCGTTGCTTCGGTCCTCGGTCCCGTAACTTCATTCGGGATGCAAACGGCGCAAATGACAAACTAACCAAAACAAAAACCCAAACCCAAAGCAAAACCAAAAATAAAAGCAAAAACCCCAAAACAAAAACAGAATAAGAAATTCCTCCTTTAGCCTAGCGGCTTTTCTAGCGATGCCTGAAATCTCGGAGTTAGGAGTTGCGCGGGGCCATTTTCGGCGATAACCATCAGGTCTTCGCAGCGCATGCCGAATTCGCCGGGGATGTAGATGCCTGGTTCGTTGGAAAAAGTCATGCCGGGGAGCAGATTGGTTTTGCTGTTGCGGACTAGATAAGGATGTTCGTGGCCGTCGAGGCCGATCCCGTGGCCCAGGCGATGACTGAAGAATTTGTAGTCGGGGCCAAAGCCGGCGGCGGTGACGACTCTGCGAGCCGCGTCGTCCACTGTGCCTGAGAATTGTCCGCTGCGCGCGGCGTCGAGCGCAGCGTCCTGCGCTTTTCTTACAATTTCAAAAGTGCGCTGGGCTTTTTCGGAAGGTTTGCCAAAAACTCCGGTGCGCGTGACGTCCGAATTGTAGCCTTCGACTTTGCAGCCATCGTCGATCAAGACGACGTCGCCTTCGCGCAAGGTTTGTGGTTTCAGGCTGCCGTGCGGATTCGACGAAGAGGTTCCAATCAGCACCATGGCATCTCCGCGCAATCCCATTTTCGTGTAGCCGGCTTCGGCGAGCGCGGAAATTTCGTTGTGGGTCATGCCTTCTTTCAACGAAGCAAACGTTGCGCGGTAGACGTCGCAGGTGGCTTCGCAGGCCAGGCGCATCAATTCGAGTTCGCGCGAGGATTTGACGCCGCGGCAAGTGATGGTGACCGGATCGGCGGAAACATATTCAAAACCGGGTGCGGCCTGACGCAGGTGATCGTAAAAAGTGAACATGGTGGCTTCTTCGACGGCGATGCGTCCTGTGCGCAGTCCGCGATCTGCGAGGGCTTGCGCGGCAAGTTGCGTGGGGCTCTGGTCTTCCTGCCAGGCGCGGACTTCGGCGGGGAAGCGCAGCTGTTCGCGGAAGCGGGCTTCTTCAAAAGCAGGACAAACAACGATGGCCTCGCTTTTTTGCGGAATCAGAATTCCGAGCAGGCGTTCGCTGGGCCACCAATGGACTCCGGTGAAATAAAAGAGCGAAGTGCCGGGCGCGACGAAGAGCGCATCGAGCTTGGGATTTTGTTCGGCGAGAAGTTTTTGCGCGCGAGCGATGCGCGACTGAAATTCCTCGGTGGAGATGGGCTTGACGCGGGAGCCGAGCGGCTTCAGCGAATCGAAAGCCGGGGGCAGGGAACTTTCCTTTTTCTCCTCGGCAAGTATTTTCGGCGGGGCGAGCGCGGAAGCGGGCACGAATGCGGCGACCGCCGCTGTGGATTGAATGAGTTGGCGGCGAGTAAGACGGTTGGGCGAAGAATGATTTGCTGTGGTCATGGGTTAGGGAAGTTTACAGTCCAGAGTTAAAAGATGAAAGTTTAAGAATGCAGCGGCTACGCCCGCTCCGATCACTTCGGAGTGTCCCGTGGAAGCAGTCGGGGCTACCGGCAGAGGGGCGAAC
The DNA here is from genome assembly GCA_963814635.1 of uncultured Acidobacteriota bacterium. Taxonomy (GTDB): domain Bacteria; phylum Acidobacteriota; class Terriglobia; order Acidiferrales; family UBA7541; genus Acidiferrum. Next base: position 1,238,743 of record CAWFDP010000001.1, read on the forward strand.
TGTGAAAGGCTGGTAAAAAGACCGCATACAGGGCTGTGCCGATTGCGGCGGCGACAGGATTGGCGGATGATTGAGGCTCCCCGCCCGCCAAACGAAGCCATGAGTGAACGACGCGACGATGCTGGCGAAGGACTGCTTCTGGCAGTGCTGGTGTTCCTGATTGTAGTGGTCATTTGGCGGACGGTAGCGCACTTCACGGGGCGATAAGAAAACCAGCGTTTGGCGTTCACCGTTTACCGCCCGCAGTTCGGAGCTACGCGGCTGAGCTTGCCGGTCTTGCTGCCTCGGTGTCTCTTCAGATTGATCTCCGATCTAATCCCGAAGTCGGCCAAGAGTGGATTGTCCCGCCATTCTCTGGAGAGCCGGACAATGGCCCCCCTGCCCCGGGGTGTTTTTGTGAAGAAGTGTGCAAACAAAGGACTCATTTTTTGTGTAAGTTACAGAAAACAAATGGGAGTTTTTGTTACTCCTCGAGGGAAAAGAGTGAAAAGAGTGCAGAAGATTCCCAAAATGGAACACTTGAGTGGCGGGAGCGTGCGCGGTGGGGCGAGTTTTGGGCTGGTGGTGCGAGTTCATGGGACAGCGTAGTACTGAATTTCATAAATGTTAATAGTAATAGTGCGTTATTGATTCGAACCAGATGTAGAAAACGGACTGGACGAAAGAACCGGTCTCGGAAGCAAATGCGCACGAAGCAAACGGAGGCCCACCCATTACGAAAGGCGTCGACCCGTGAGTACCTGATTGCCCTACAGTCGGGATTTGCGGCGTGGGATTTCAAGCTTCTGGAAAAGACCTACGTTGGGTCCCAAGGCTGGAAGGATTTTCATCGCGATATGGTTAAGTCAATCCGAAAGAAGTATCCGAAGTCCAGGTAAGCGAGCGGTGCGGAATCACCCGTCGTAGTAGTGGCCGTTGGATTTTTGGCCGAGGATGGCGAAGCTGGCGGAGGAGGTGGCGATGCGGTCGGACTTCCAGGAGAAGCCGATGGAGGGGACGTCTTCTTCGTGATATAAATCTTGGATGGGAAAAACAACTGAAAGCTGGTTGCTGTTCAAGTACGTCGGTCTTGAAATGGTTCCGCTCTCAAAACCGTTCAAGACAAAAAATCAAGCAGACAAAGAGCGACTAAAATATCCGGAGCGTGAACGCAAAGGAATTGGGGTCGGGGTAATTCGAAGGGGAACATAAAGCCACGATGTTCGACTCAGGGTTTGTAAGTACAAACCCTGAAACCCCGGGAGTCAGGCCTTCTCGCTTATCGAGGGGCACCCGCAGAGAAAGCCAGAGTCAAAACCGAGAGTCAAACCCGCACCCTTGGAAACGAAGGGTGCGGCACCCGAAGAGCAAACCAAAATCAGAACCGAAGAGAGATCCCTCCTCGCGGACTTTAATTACTGCGGGCTCCAAGTAGAGCCCGCACCCGGCCGGTGCGGCTACTCGCTGGCTTTGGTGGCCAAGGCTTCCACTACGGCAATGTTTTGTAGCAGGTCTGGTGGGAGGTTGTGGCGGTCTTTTAGATAGTCGGGGCTGTTGTAGGAAATCCAGACTTTGGATTGCGCGTCTTGCCAGACCAGAATTTTTAGCGGGAGGTCGATGGCGATGCTGGGAGCGGCGAGCATGAGCGGGGTGCCTGCTTTGGGGCTGCCGAAGATGAGTAGCTTGGTCGGCGGCATTTTCATGCCGGCTTTTTCGGCTTCGCCGCTGTGATCCACTAGCGCGAAGAGGGTGACTCCTTTGCCTTGCAGAATATTTTTGAGTTTTTCGACGGTTTGATCTACAGAGTGATTGCTGGGCCTGTCGATGATTCCTTTGGTTGGCGCTGCGGATGTTGCGGTTGCCATGGGAGCCTCCGTGAATGGAATGTTTGTGGATTGAAGAGTTGCGGTGGCGCGAATGGAAATTAAATAGATGGCCATTGCGAGTCCGACCAGAGCGAGAAAGACGGCGGTGGCGACGGCTTGGGTAAAGGAGCGAGCGGCGTCGGATTGACCGCGGTCGAATTCGCGGACGAGGAGTATGCGGCGACGGGCGGACGCTAGATTGACGATGATGCCAGCAGCGATCAGCGCGGTGCCGAACCAGAGCGAAAGTCCGGAATTGGGCCGGGCGGAGGCGTGGTCGATGAAGCGGAGTTGTTGAAGGAAGAGGCCGAAGCGGGCGACTACGAAGCCGAAGCCCATTAGGGCAAGACCGGTGCGGACCCAGGCGAGGAAGGTACGCTCGGCGGCGAGATAATCGCGTGGATCGGCGCGATTACGGATGACGGTCGAAGCGTCCATTAAGGTTTATGACGCTACCGTTCATGCTGCTGATACATTTTTTTGGGTTGAGTTGGATGGATGGGAATTGCCGGCCGTCAGCTGGCGAACGGGGGGGCGGACTCTACTGGAAGAGCGGCGAAAAGAAAGACGCCAACCGGGAGGTTGGCGTTCCCAGGAAGCCGGTCTTCGTGGGCTTAGGTTGCGCCCCGGATAACACAATATAAATTGCCTAAACGGAGGCTACTCCATGCGGACGGCGAGGATGTCTTTTCCTTTGAGCTTGATTTCGACGCCGAGAGGAGGGCGAAGGTCGGAGCCCTGAACCATGGCGCCGCGAACCAGGACGTTGCCGGGGAGCGTGGCGTACTTGAGAGGATCGAAAAGAGTGCGGCTGCAGGGATTGCCGACCAGGGGATGTCTGGCTTGCAGGTAGCCGTAGTCGGATTTAATTTTTTGCAAGTCGTCGAGGTATTCGAGCTGACAGGTGCCGAAAGCGGCCTTGAGCGAGAAGGACCAGTAGCCGGAAGCCTGTGCAGGGGAGCTTGTGGGAAGACGAACGAGGATGGCAGAAATGCTCTGGTTGGTCATGCCATTGCGAAAAGTGAATTGTTTGGAGGCCCAGGGCTTTAACTCGGAGATTGAGGCGATGACGGGGTCCTGCTCGGTGGCGATGGGGACGGCTGGTGTGATGTCGGCGACTGGCGCAGGGATGTCAATTTGGGCTGGGGGAGCGGGGGAAGGGTCGGCGGCGTGGTGGGATTTGGCGAAGAACTTGCCGCTAATGAAGATTGCGGCTAGTACGGCTAAGAGTCCTGCGATGATAAGCCATGGGACGCCAATACCGGCTGAACGGGTAGGTGTAGGGGCAATGCCCGGGATTTGGGGCATTTCCGCTTTGAAACGCTCGTTTGGGGGATTCGGGGACTGGGTGGGCTGGTCAGACACGCAATTTATCTCCGAGGGGCGCAAATTACGGCCGGGACGAGCTTTAGAAGGATCCGGTCGCGAAAAGGTTACAAGAACGCCGAGCCGCCGAGAGCCTCTACCGTGAGCATTGTATGCGTGCGGAGGTAAGGGGGCAACTTGCAAGGAGCGAGGTGCGGGTAGGGGAGGGGAAACCTGTCCGTTCGAACGGGGGATTGTGTTTGCGAAATGAGTACAAATGGCTTGCGGAAGGCTTGTCAGTGAGGCGCGAGCGGCCTACTGTTAGAAGTAACTGGCAATGGCTAGTCTCAGGTCCAGCCAGCAGAAAATTATGATTGCTGACCCTAGAGCAGCTGCGCGGCAGTTTGTACGCAGCCTGAACATTCTGCTGAAATACTCGCGGCTGTATGAATTCGGCCACGTGCGCACCGCTGCGCAATTTGAGACGACGTGGAAGGAATTACGTTCCGCTTTGGACAGTAGCGGCGAATCGGGATTGTTGCTGGGTGCCTCGGGACAGCAGATTTTGTTGGATGGAGTACCGCTGGGAGCGGCGGCGGCGGAAAAAAGTTTCGCGCAATTGCTTTCGACTTCTGGAATTGCCAGCATTCACTTCGCAGGTGGACTTTCCCAAGCACAATTCGCGCGGTTTGTGCGCGCATTTCCGAGTGGCAATACCAAATCGGCGGCGCTGGCGGAGCAGCTCAAGTCTGCGCTGGCGGGCGAGACCACGATCAAGATCAACGAAATTCGCTACATTGCGGAAGACTCATCTACTGCTGGCGCAAAAATCGCCGCGAATCTAACGGCGAAAGTGCTCGGCGCGCAGGGCGACAAGTTCAAAGACTTCTTGGATGATCCGAATCGCTTGCTGCAGATGATTCTTGCGGCAGAAGGCTCGCGAGGCGGACCGACTGGCGGCTCGGGTGGTGGTGGCGTGCCTGGCGGCGGCGGAAGCGGGCCGGGATTTGGCGGGGGAAGCGGCGGTCCGGGTGGAGGCGGTTCAGGATTTGGAAGTGGCAGCGGCGGTAGCGGGTCCGGATCTGGCGGGCCGGGCGGAAGTTTGTGGGAGGCCGGGACCGGAGCGAGTTCAGGTGGAGGATCATCGGCGGCGCACGGGTCAAGCGCGGGTGTGGCGGAAAATCCGGCTGGCGTTGGCTCTGGCTCCTTGGGCTCCAGTACAAAATCAGATCCATTTCCAACACTGACCAGTGCGGTGGCCGCGTTTGGCGCCGGGCAGGCCGCGCCGGCAAGCAGATGGCTGACGGCGTCGGCGTTGCTCCATTCGACCGAGGAACCTCAGTCACCAGAATTTGCGGTGGCGGAAGAAGAAGTGCGCTCGATGCTGACTTTGTTTGCGCAACTCGGGCGGTCGAGAAAAGACGGCTCGGGCGCCATGGACGCGAACACGTTTCAATCGCGGCTTTCTACGATGCCGGTGCGCAGCCAGGTTACATTGCAACAGGCGCTGGCCGGACTTGCGGCGCAAGCTCCCAACGAAAAACCGGATCGGCCGATGCTGCTGAAGTTAGCGGAGCACGTGGCAATTCGTTTTGCGCTGGACAGCTACGAAAAAGGCGAGCTGCGCGTGAATGCGGTGAAGCAGCTGCTGGATCGCATGAACACGGAGATTGAGGCGCTACGCAAGATTTTGACCACGCAAGAAGAGCAGATGTCCAATGCCGGCTTGCAAGTGACTTCGTACGCCGAACTGCTGGATCAGGAATTCTGGGAGCAGGTGCCGGACGAAAATAAGAAAGAGGTTTTGGCGTCGGATGAAGCCTGGTGCGTGCCGCCAAGAAAAGTGCGGGCGTTCTTGGAAGAAATGCTGCGGCGCGGGGAATTAAAAACCGTAAATGAAATTTTGATGAAGTACGCCACGTGTATTGGACTCGAAAATCCGGAGGCGCGGCGAACCACGGCCATTGGTTTGGGCGAGCTGGCGGAGTTGTACGGCAGCGGCGACGGCAGCGCGCTGATCGAATCGATTCGCAGGGTGGGAAATCAACTGGCGATCGAACGCGAACCGGAATTGCAGACGCTGGTGGCCGCGGCGTTCACGCGGCTTAGCCAGGAAGCGGCTTCGAAGCGCTGCTATCCAGCGATGCAGCAGGCGCTGGCGTCACTCGACAGCGTGGAGGCACAGCGGCCGGGTTCGTCGCAGAGCTTGCGACCGCGCATTGGAGCCGAGGAACGCATTCCAGAATTTGTGGAAGAAACACTGCGTTCCGGCGAAATCGCCGACGGGCTGGCCGACATTTTGGTGTTGATGCCGAAGGCGACGCTCACGTATGTGACCAATCGTTTTGGGCATTCGGGATTCCGCGAGGATTGTGAAGTCCTGGCGGAGATTGTGAAATGTCTTGGCGAAGAAGCAATCAATCACCTTACCGAGATTTTGCAGACCTCAGGCGCGATCGAAGCCGGGGAAGTGGTCGGTCTGCTTGGCCAGTTGGCGCCGGACGCGGTGGCGAGGATTCTTCCAGTGAGACTCTCACAGTGGCCGCGTTCGGTACACGACCGCTGCGTGCGGCAGTTGTCGCCGGTTCCGACCGAGTCGCGAGTGCAGCTGCTGTTGGCGATTTTTGATTCGCTGGACGTGCTGATCAAGCCGCTGGCCCTGGACGAACTCAGCATGACTGGTTCGCCGGATTGCATTCCAAAGCTACTGGACCTTGCCGGCAGCGACGGAACTCCGGGTTACGTGCGGTTGAAAGCGGTGGAAGCACTGGGCCGGTTGCGGGCGTCAGCGGCGAATCCAGTTTTGCAGACGATTCTGGAGGCGCGGCAGGTGTGGCGGTGGCAATATCCGAGCGAGCTGCGGGTGGCGGCAGCGCAAGCGCTGCTGCGAATTGATACCGTGGTTGCGATGGACAAGATTTCCGCGGCTGGCTTCGACAAGAAAGATCTGGTGCTCGAGCCGATCGATCCGGAGACCAACAGCACAGTGATCCGGCAACGGCGCTACGCACGTTTGAAACTGAGCAGGAATCTAATCTTGACCACCACGAATTTGCGGGAAAATTTCCGATTGAGCGTGCCGGAATTGAATTTGGGCGGAGGCATCGGTGCAGGTGAACGGCACCTCGCGCCAGGGACGCTGATCACGTTGAAATTGACGCAGGGCGTTCGAACCATAAAGGCACAGGCGATTGTGCGCGGAGCCCGTCCGCAAGCGATGGCATTCGAATTTGTGGATATGGAGTTAGAAGACCGGGCGCGGCTCCGCAAGGTGCTGCTGGAACTTGGCGGTTTGCCGCAGTCCGCGAATGTGGCCAGCCGGACGCGCCGCCGTGGCCGCTTGGCGGGCATGAAGTAGACCGTAAAACGCGGCTCTGCCCCAAGCTGCTTGGAACGACACCCAAAATAAACGCTTTAGCGAGATTCGATGCGCGGTTGGCACCTCCCGCGCGAAACCGTTACAATTAGTGTTTGCGTGATTCGCGCCGGGCGTGATGGTCTGCCCGCTGTGATCGCGATAGCTTGCGGGGATACGGCAAAACATTTCATGGACGTAGCCAAAATACTAGACCGCGTCGTCGCCAGGTTCATCGGCACCAAGCATGAACGCGACATCAAAAAATTACAGCCTCTCGTTGCGGCCATCAATGCGCAAGAGGCTGAAACGCAAACGATGTCCGACGATGCGCTAAAAGCACAATTTTTGAAGTTGCGTGAAGAAGTGCAGGAACGGCTGAAGGACGCCGATCGGGCAGAGCCGACTTACCGCGAACGCATGCAGGCCGCATTGGAGCCCTCTGTTGTGCCGGCGTTTGCGCTGGCGCGCGAAGCCGGCCGCCGATTCCTGAACATGCGTCATTTTGACGTGCAGTTGATTGGCGGAAAGGTGCTGCACGACGGCAAGATTTCGGAAATGAAAACCGGTGAAGGGAAGACGCTGGTGGCGACGCTTCCCGCGGTGCTGAATGCGCTGGCCGGGCGCGGCGTGCATATCGTTACCGTGAACGATTATCTGGCGCGACGCGACGCCGAGTGGATGAGCCCGCTGTATCGCGGGTTGGGAATGAGCGTCGGCGTAATCGTCAACGATCTGGACGACGCGCAGCGGCGAGCGGCCTACGGCGCGGACATCACTTACGGTACCAACAACGAGTTCGGGTTCGACTACCTACGCGACAACATGAAGTACGACATCACGCACTGCGTGCAGCGCGGGCATCATTTCGCGATTGTCGATGAAGTTGACTCGATTCTGATTGACGAAGCGCGCACGCCACTGATTATTTCCGGCCCGGCGGAAGAATCGACCGACAAGTATTACCGCATCGATAAAATTATTCCCAAGCTGATCAAGGAAATTGACTACACGCTGGATGAAAAACATCGCCAGGCGACCTTGACCGAAGAAGGCGTCAGCAAGTGCGAACGGCTGCTGGGCCTGGGAAACATGTACGACCCGGCGCACATGGAATTGATTCATCACGTTTATCAGGGATTGCGCGCACACACGCTGTATAAGCGCGATGTTGATTACGTCGTGAAAGACGGCGAAGTGATCATCGTCGATGAATTTACCGGACGCCAGATGCCCGGGCGGCGCTGGTCGGATGGCTTGCACCAGGCGGTAGAAGCCAAAGAGGGTGTGAAAATCGAGCGGGAAAACCAAACCCTCGCCACCATCACCTTCCAGAATTATTTCCGCATGTACAAAAAGCTTTCCGGCATGACCGGAACCGCGGAAACCGAAGCCGCCGAGTTCGACAAGATTTACAAGCTGGACGTAGTGGCGATTCCGACCAACCGCGCCTTGATTCGCATCGAAAATCCCGATGTAGTTTACCGCACGGAAAAAGAAAAGTTCGAAGCGGTGGTGAGCGGGATTTTGCAGGAGGATAACTCGCTGGCGCACGGCATCAAGCACTATCACCAGCGCGGCCAGCCGGTGCTGGTCGGCACGATTTCTATCGAAAAATCGGAAGCCATCGCGGAAATTCTGAAGCGGGCGGGAGTCCCGCACGAAGTGCTGAACGCCAAGCAGCACGAGCGCGAATCGCGCATCGTGGCGCAGGCCGGCCGCAAAGGCGCAGTGACTGTGGCCACCAACATGGCTGGACGCGGCACGGACATTTTGCTGGGCGGAAATCCCGAGTCCATGACCCGCGAGCATTTTCTGAAGAACCGGCTGGCGATGCCGTACGCGCAAGCTCCGGCAGTGATTCCAGCGGAAACGCAGAGTCCCGAGGGCGAGGCCGCGCCGTCCGCGGTGCCGATGGTGCTGTTCCAGCACGAAGGCAAAATTTTTCAAGTGCCGACGGATCAGTGGAAGCCGATCTACGAAGAGTTCGCGCAACAGTGCAAAGCGGAACACGATGAAGTGGTGGCGCTGGGCGGCTTGCACATTCTAGGCACGGAACGCCACGAAGCGCGGCGCATTGACAATCAGCTTCGCGGACGCGCCGGACGCCAGGGCGATCCGGGCTCTTCGCGGTTTTTTCTGTCGCTCGAAGATGATTTGATGCGCATTTTCGGCGGCGAACGCGTGAAGGCTCTGATGTTCCGCCTGGGAATGACCGAAGGCGTGCCGATCGAATCAAAGCTGATTTCGCGGCGCATCGAAACCGCGCAGAAATCGGTGGAAGCGCAGAACTTTGACGCCCGCAAACACCTGCTGGAATACGACGACGTGATGAACAAGCAGCGCGAGACGATTTACGCTATTCGCCGCTCGGCGCTGGAAGGAAAAGATCAGCGCGATTACGTGATGGGCATTGCCGAGGACATCGCCCGCGAATTGATCGATACCTATTGCGCTCGCGACCAGCATCCGAGCCAGTGGAACACCACGCAGTTGCTGGCCGAGGTGCACAGCGAATTTGGAATCGACGCCAAAGCCGCGGGGGCTGATCCCACCACGCTGAATCATGATCAGCTTTCGGAAGCGATTGCCGAAGCGGTTGAGAAAAAATACGAAGACAAGGAAAAGCAGCTTACTGCGGACCTGATGCGCTGGCTGGAGCGGCGCATCATTCTTGATGTCGTTGACGGGCAGTGGAAGGACCACTTGCTTTCGCTTGATCATTTGAAGGAAGCCATCGGGCTGCGCGGCTACGCGCAGAAAGATCCGCTGGTAGAATTCAAAAAGGAAGCGTTCGTTCTTTTTGAAGACATGATGGCGCGCATCGATAACGAAACGGTGCGGTACTTGTACAACGTGCAGGTGCAGATGGAAGGCAACGCGCCTGGACCGGGCGGCGCGCCGCCGGAAGGTGGCGGTCCGCGGCAGCCGGCGTCGGCTGGCCCGAGATCGCCGCGCCCGCTGGCCGCCGCGGCCAGTGCGGCTGCGCGCGTGGAAGAGGCGGCTGCTCCGGCGCTTCCATCGTTTGCAAGAGAGATGGAACGCAAACAGCAGCGCGCGGAAAAAGAGATGCAGTATCAAGCAGGAGCGGCGCAGGCGGAAGCTCCGAAGCCGGTTCGCGCCGGAGCTAAAGTCGGGCGCAACGATCCGTGTCCGTGCGGCTCCGGGAAAAAATACAAGAAGTGCCACGGCGTGAACGTTTAGGCGCCATACGATTTAGGTACTCCGTCATTCCGAGCGAAGCGAGGGATCTCTCTTCGATTTCGGCAGAGAGAAAAGGTAATCGCATGCCACCAGGCGTACCGCAGCAGATGCCCGAACGCCAGCCGATTCCCGGCGTAAAAAATTTGGTTGCCGTTGCCAGTGGCAAGGGCGGCGTGGGCAAAACCACGGTGGCGGTAAATCTTGCGCTGGCGCTGGTGAAACTCGGCTACAAAGTGGGACTGATTGACGCCGATGTTTACGGGCCGAATGTGCCGATCATGCTGGGCACCAATCAGGAGCCGCTGGCCACCGCCGATCGCCGCATCATTCCAATCGACATTTCCGGCTTGAAAATGATTTCGATGGGGCTGCTGAATCCCGGCGACAAGCCGATGATCTGGCGCGGGCCGATGTTGCATGGAGTGATTACGCAATTTTTGCGCAGTTGCGAATGGGGCCAGCTGGATTATTTGATTATTGATTTGCCGCCCGGTACTGGCGACGTGCAGCTCACGTTGATTCAGACCGTCGCGATTTCTGGTGCGGTGGTGGTGACGACTCCTTCGACCGTTGCGCTCGCAGACGTTCGCAAGGCGATTGAAATGTTCCGCCAGGTGAATGTGGAAGTGCTGGGCGTGGTGGAGAATATGAGTTCGTTCGCTTGCCCGCACTGCGGCAAGCCGGTGGATATTTTCGGGCACGGCGAAGGCGCGAAGACTGCGCAAGCTTATGGCGTGCCGCTGCTCGGCGAAATCGAGATCGATCCACGGATTCGCGTCGGCGGCGATACCGGAAAGCCTGTTGCTGCACTTGGTGAAAATGACGCATCCGCGAAGAGTTTGTATGGCGTGGCGCACGCGGTGGTCGCGCGGCTGGTCGAACTCGGATCTTCAACGCTTGGCCCTTCGGTACAAATTGACTAAACTTCTTGCCACCTGAACAGAGAAAGCAGCCTAGCGTTGCCACGAACAGCGGACATTCGATCCTACAAAGACAAGCGGCCGGAGATTGCGGGCTCGGCGTATATTGACGCGGCTTGCGTGATCATTGGCGATGTGGTGATTGGCGAGGACTCGAGTGTGTGGCCGCTGTGTGTGGTGCGCGGCGACGTGAACTACATTCGCATCGGGGCGCGAACCAATATTCAGGACGGCTCGATTTTACATGTGATGAAGGACGAGTATCCGTTGATTCTTGGCGATGACATTACGGTCGGACATTCGGTTACGCTGCACGGCTGCACGATCGAGTCGCGGTGCTTGATTGGCATGCGCGCGACGATTTTGAATGGTGTGGTGGTCGGAGAAGGCAGCATTGTGGCGGCGGGAACTTTGTTGACTGAGCGAACGATTATTCCGCCACGCAGCCTGGTTGTTGGTTCGCCGGGTAAAGTGAAGCGTACGCTGACTGCGATCGATCAAGCCACCATCGATCGTTATGCGGAGCGTTATGTGGAATACAAGGAGATTTATTGCAAAGAAGTGGCGAGTGGCGAGTAGCGATGGCGAACAAATCCAAATTCCAAGGTATCCGCGGCACTCGCGACCTGCTGCCGACGGAAACGGCGTTGTGGAATCACGTCGAAGAAACCGCTCATGCCGTCTTCGGCACTTTTGGATTCGGCGAAATCCGCCCACCGATTTTTGAACCGACGGAATTGTTCGCTCGCGCTGTTGGTGGTGAAACAGATATCGTTTCTAAAGAGATGTATTCGTTTGCGGATCGAGACGAAGCATCGATAAGTCTGCGGCCGGAAGCCACAGCAAGCGTCTGCCGTGCCTACATCGAGCATGGGATGGCGCAGCAGCCGCAGCCGGTGAAGTTGTATTACATGGGGCCGATGTTCCGGCGAGAGCGACCGCAGAAGGGAAGATACCGGCAATTCTATCAGATTGGCGCGGAACTGCTGGGCGGGAGCGATGCTCCGGGGATCGATGCCGAAGTAATCGAAATGGTAATGACGTTTTTCGACCGGCTGGGACTGACGGGCGTCGAGCTGGATATCAATTCGATTGGACACAACGCGCCCGAGTGTCGTCCGGCTTATGTTCAGAAACTAAGAGCTGAGTTGGAGAAAGTGAAAGACCAGCTTGGCGCGGACAGCCAGCGGCGCATCGAGACGAATCCGCTACGGGTGCTCGATTCAAAGCTGGAGCATGAACAGGCCATTATCGCGGCGCTGCCGCGCATCGCCGATCATCTTTGTGCGGAATGCGCGGCGCACTACGCGGCGGTGAAGCGCCAGCTCGAACTGCGCGGCGTCTTTTTCAAAGAAAATTGGCGGCTGGTGCGCGGACTCGACTACTACATGCGCACGACTTTTGAAATTATTGCGAAGGGACTTGGCTCGCAGAACGCGGTGTGCGGCGGCGGCCGCTATGACGGCCTGGTGGAATTGCTGGGCGGGCCGCCAACGAAAGGAATTGGTTTTGCCATCGGCGAAGATCGCTTGATCCTTTCGCTGCAGGAAATCGGCAAGGGAGCGGCGCCGCTGGGCCGCGACGTTTATATCGCATGGATGGGCGAGCGCGCTTACGCGACGGCGGTACGCGCGGCGAAAGATTTGCGCAGCGCGGGATTCAGCGTTGAGCTGCCGCCGACTGAATTGAAATTCGGCAAAGCGCTGGAGCGCGCCGATAAGCTGGGCTCGCGCTATGCGCTGATCCTCGGCGATAATGAAGTGGCGGAAGGCTCCTGGACGCTGAAGACGCTGGCCGACGGCGCGCAGCTGAAACTGACGGAGCCTGAATTGCTCGAGTATTTGAAGAAGGCAAAATCGAACGAATAATCTTGAATTGTAGTGGCCGGCCTTCAGGCCGGTTCTTTTGATTTGCATTCCGAAAGGGAACTACATCGTGCTGGACTTTCTCGGTGATCTGAAACGGACACATTATTGCGGAGCGCTGCGCGCATCCGACGCAGGGAAACCCGCCGTGATTCTCGGTTGGGTGGCTCGGCGGCGCGACCTTGGCAATCTCTTGTTCCTCGATGTACGCGACCGCTCCGGAATCGTGCAGGTCGTCTTCAACAAGGAAACTCAGCCAGAAGCGCACGCTAAAGCCGAACAGGCGCGCAGCGAATTTGTGGTCGGTGTCGAAGGCGATGTCATCAAACGGCAAAAATCGAATCCGGAACTGGCCACCGGCGAAGTCGAAATGAATGCCACCAGGCTCTACATTTTGAACAACGCCAAAACGCCGCCATTTCCGATTGAAGACCAGATCAATGCCGCGGAAGAAACGCGGTTGCGTTTTCGTTATTTGGATTTGCGGCGGCCGAAGCCGCATTCCAATCTCGCGCTGCGCCACAGAATTATTCTGGAAATTCGCCGGACCATGGACGAATTGAATTTCATCGAAGTGGAAACTCCGATGCTTACTCGTTCAACGCCGGAAGGCGCGCGCGACTTCCTCGTCCCTAGCCGTATCCATCATGGCCAGTTTTACGCGTTGCCGCAGTCTCCGCAGATCTTCAAGCAGATTCTGATGATCGGCGGACTCGACCGCTACTTCCAGATCGTGAAATGTTTTCGGGACGAAGATCAACGTGCCGACCGCCAGCTGGAATTTACGCAGCTCGACCTGGAAATGTCGTTTCCGCGCCAGGAAGATATCTTTCATGTCATCGAGCAGGTAATGGTGCGCGCGTGCGCCGTCGCCGGAATCAAGGCCGAAGCGCCGTTTCCGCATATGCTGTACAAGGACGTGATTCGCAAGTATGGCAGCGACAAGCCGGACATGCGCTTCGGAATGGACTTGCACGAAGTGACTTCATGCTTTCCGCCCGAAGCGAAAGAGAAGTTGCAGATCGAAGGGAATGTCTTTGCGCTGGCTGCTCTTGGTGCAGCTGCGTATTCGCGCAAGCAGCTGGATGAGCTTACTGAAAAGGCGAAGGCGCTCGGTGCGCGCGGCGCGTATTTTGTGAAAGTCGTGGCTGAGGGGATGACTTCAACCGTCGAAAAATTGATTGGCGCGGAAAACGTCAAAAAACTTGCTGACACTTGCGGTGCAAAAACTGGCGATCTGGTCGTAGCGGTCTCAGCGAAGGAACAGATCAAGGGTACAGAAGCTGCCGCGCTAATCGCTGGCCAATTGCGTTTGCAGCTTGGTGAAGCGCTCGGTGTAATCGACAGAGCGCAGTGGAAATTTCTGTGGATCACCGGATTCCCACTTTTCGAGTGGAGCGACTCGGACAAGGCCTGGGTCAGCGCGCAGCATCCTTTCACCGGAATTGTTGATGAGGATCTCGAAAAACTCGAGACCGCGCCGTGGGAAGTGCGTTCGAAGGGCTATGACCTAGTCCTCAATGGCTACGAACTCGGCTCCGGAAGCATTCGAATCCATCGCCAGGATATTCAGGAGCGCCTGTTTAAAGCGCTTGGCCTGAGCGAGGAGCAGCTGCGCAAGCGCTTCGGATTCTTCCTCGATGCGCTCACCTACGGCACGCCGCCACACGGCGGCATCGCCCTCGGCATCGATCGCGTTGTCATGCTCCTCGCCGGCGAAACGTCCATTCGCGAAGTGATCGCCTTCGCAAAAACGACCCGGGCTCAAGACTTGATGGCCGAATCCCCATCCGATGTGGATAAGCTGCAGCTCGATCAACTAGGAATCGAAATTACGAAGCGATAAGAATCGACGGTCGTTAAGGGAAAATCGCATGTTTGAGATGATCGCGTTTTTTTTTTCGAAGTTTGGAATCACCGCAGGAACCGGTTTATCGCCGTCGGCGGATTAGCTGTCTTGTTCATCGGAATAATGATGGCGTTAGTGAAGATACAGGGAGTGCCGGATTGGTTGTTTAAATCGGTTGCTTTCTGCACTGGCTTGTTCGTCGTTGCGACATTGGCAATGATGGTCTATTACGGCGCTAGGTTCATAGTACTTGGCGTCGGGGGGCTTAGCAGGATTACTTTTGCTCGAGTTAGTGGAAACAGATTTAAACCTGTCGAACCCTCAACAAGTGGCGATTCGGTTTTGGGCGACCTCAAGCCCCCGCCATATGAAGATATCGTGAAAAAAGGCCACAAGTAGAGAAGAAACCACAAATGTCCCGCATTCGCATACTCCCGGAAGCTGTGGCCAACAAGATTGCTGCTGGCGAGGTGGTGGAGCGTCCGGCGTCGGTGGTGAAAGAGCTTCTCGAAAACGCACTGGACGCGGGCGCGAAAACCATTCGAATTGAGATTGAAGCTGGCGGCAAGCGAATGATCCGGGTCATTGATGATGGCCACGGAATGACTCATGACGATGCGTTGCTGGCGTTCGAACGGCACGCTACCAGCAAACTCAAAACGGCCGATGATTTACTTTCGATTGCAACGCTTGGTTTTCGCGGCGAAGCGCTGCCGACCATCGCAGCGGTTTCGCGGCTGCTACTTGAAACTCGTGACTCCGCCGAAGCGGAAGGCACGCGCATCGAGTTCGCGAACGGCAAATTGCTCAGTGTAAAGCCAGCCGGCCTGCCAGCCGGAACCACGCTCAGCGTTGCCGATCTTTTCTACTCAGTCCCTGCGCGGCGCAAATTTCTGAAGTCCGACACTACCGAACTTGGCCACATCGCTTCGCTGGCCACGCACTACGCGCTGGCCAATCCCGATAAACAATTCGTTCTGTCCACGCCGACGCAAACTATCATCGATTGTCCACCGGCGGAAAAACTTGCCGACCGCGTATATCAACTTTTCGGCCGACAGGCGCTCGACGAACTGGTGGAAATACCCGCGGTTGCCGCGCCATTTCGTTCGGCCATCACCGAGCCCGCGCTCGATCCCCAAGAAGAAAAAGCCACGCTCACGATTTCGGGATTTACTTCGCGGCCAGAAATCCAGCGCCCCAATCGCAATGGAATTTATATTTTTGTGAACCAGCGGCTGGTCCGTGACCGCTTGATTTTACACGCCATTCACGAGGCTTATCGCAACATCCATCCCCACGCGATTTTCCCGGCCACGCTGCTTTTTCTTGAAATGCCGTACGACGAAGTGGACGTCAACGTCCACCCGGCGAAGATCGAAGTGCGCTTCCGCCGCTCGCAGTTTGTTCACGATGTGACGCGCGATGCAATTCGCCAGGCGCTGATGAGCGCACGGCCGATCGCCAGCTTTGCGGTTGCCGCGGGAATGAACGTGCCTCAGCGGCCGCAAGCGAGAGCCTCGAATTGGACTGGGCCCGGTTCTTCGCTCACGTCGATCACTCCCGCGCCGGCGGACGCTGGAATTCCGCGGGCGGTGATTCCGCCGATGGAAGAAATAGGACTCGGCAGCGGCGTTGGTTCGGACGGCGGCTTCGATCTGTCGTCGGCTCCGGTGCAGCCGGTGGATCAGCGCTTCGCGTTCGAACCGGGATCCGCGTTCGGCGGTGGCGCGGCTTCGATGGCCCCTGCGGCGTCCGTCAGTTCGAACTGGATGGGAAATCTTGCTGGAGCAAATGGCGACGCTCCCGCATCGCTCCCGCATCCCGATCAAATCGCCGACCTCAAGCCGTTGGGGCAAGTCAGTTCCAGCTTCATCATTGCCGTGAACGGCCAAGGTCTGTGGATTGTGGACCAGCACGTGGCGCATGAGCGCGTACTGTTCGAACAGCACCTAGAAGCGCGCCGCGCAGGGAAAGTGGAATCGCAGCGCATGCTGATGCCGATGGTGATCGAGCTTTCGCCACGCCAGATTGTCACTTACGAAAGAATTGCCGAGGAACTTGGTGCCAATGGCTTCGAAGTCGAGCCGATGGGCCCGCGCAGCTTCGCGATTCAGTCCATGCCCGCTGGAATTGCTTCGAATGACGCGGAAAAGCTGCTGACGGAAATTCTCGATGGCATCGAACGCGAAAACGCCGCTATCTCCATCGAAACGCTGCAAGCAAAGATCGCCGCGTCCACCGCGTGCCACGCCGCTATCAAAATCAATATGCCGCTCGACCAAACCAAGATGGAATGGCTGCTCGGCGCGCTGGCCAAAACCGATTGCCCGATGAGCTGCCCGCACGGCCGGCCTGTGGTGTTGCGCTATTCCGTGAAGGAAATTGAGCGCGCGTTCCATAGAATCTAGTGGCGAGTGGCGAGTGGCGAGTGAAGGCTGATAAACTTTCCAAGGTTCATTGGATTGGTCAATACCGAAAACCGATTAGTGATAACTTCTTTTTCCGAGGCACTCGTGAGCGATTCGCAGAAAACCGCAGTCATCTTCGGCCTGGCCAACAAGCGCAGCATCGCCTGGGCCATCGCGCAGAAATTGCAGGAGTCCGGCTGGCGCCTGGCTATCTGCTACCAAAATGAACGGCTCGAACAGGAAGCCAAGGATTTGATCGCCGACCTGCCCGGAGCGGCCGGCTTCATGTGCGACGTGTCTTCCGACGAGCAGATCGCGAAACTTTTTGACGAGCTGAAATCCAAGTACGGAACGCTGCAAGGTATCGTACACAGCGTGGCGTTCGCGCCCGCCGAAGAGTTGAAGGGCGAATTTGTGAACACCACGCGCGAAGGTTTCCGCATCGCGCATGATATCAGCGTGTACTCGCTGGTGGCAGTTTCACGAGCAGCGGCGCCGCTGATGACCGAAGGCGGTGGCATCGTGACGCTCACCTACTATGGCGCGGAAAAAGTAGTGCCGCGCTACAACGTGATGGGTGTTGCGAAAGCCGCGCTGGAAGCCAGCGTGCGTTATCTGGCGAACGATCTCGGCCCGAAGGGAATTCGTGTCAATGCAATTTCCGCAGGACCGATCAAAACGCTTGCGGCGCGAGGCATTTCAAATCTTGGCGATATGCTCAAAGCGCACGCCGAGCGCGCCCCGCTGAAGCGCAACGTTGACCCGGCCGAAGTCGGAGGCACCGCGGCCTTTCTATTGTCTAGCGCGGGCTCTGGCATCACGGGCGAAACGCTCTACGTGGACTGCGGCTACAACATCATGGGCTTCTAGATTTGTAGGTTTTCGTGGCTCGCGCATCAGTCTGTAGCAGTTTCATCAGTCACCATTCATGAAGAAACTCACCATCGCCATCGACGGTCCCGCCGGCTCGGGCAAAAGCAGCGTCGCGCGACTGGTTGCGCAGAAACTTGGATACGTCTATCTCGATAGCGGAGCCACGTACCGCGCGTTGGCGCTGAAAGCTTTGCAGAATGGAGGCATGGCGATGACTTCCGAGTCCGAACTCGAAGAGCTTGCCCGCAGCGCGCAAATCGAACTGCGCCCCGTTCCACCGTCACTTCAGGATCCATGCATCCACAACCGCGTGTTGCTCGATGGCGACGATGTGACGCAGTCCATTCGAACCAACGAAGTCGCGCAGGCCGCTTCGCGAGTAGCCACTATCGCTGGGGTGCGAACCATTCTCGTCGCACAGCAACAGCGCGCCGGAGCAGGCGGCGGAGTGGTCATGGAAGGCCGCGACATCGGGACTGTCGTTTTCCCGCGCGCAGAGCTGAAGATTTTTCTCGAAGCCACGCCGGAAGCCCGCGCCGAGCGCCGCTGGAAAGAACATCTCGAAAAAGGCGAATCGCTGGACTTAAGCGTGGTACTCGAAGAAGTCCACGAGCGCGACAAGCGCGACACCGAACGCAAAGTTTCGCCGCTGGTTCGTGCAGCGGATGCGGTGCTCGTGGACAACACCGCTATGGACGTCGAAGAAACGGCGCGGCTCATCGTTCAGCTGGCCCACGAACGCGAACTGCAACTCAGCAGAACCGCAGGAGGCATGGTCTGATGCGCCTGTATGCGTTTGCAGTGTTGGGGCTTTCCACCGATCTCGCGACTATTAAGTTCCTGAAAATGCCGAACTAGTTCCGTTGGCAAAATTATTTTGTGAATCCTTGCATTTTCCCCTTGACAGGTTTTCGGTTCTCATTTACCGTGAAGTTACCTCAGTTGCAATTCCCGGCTTGGCCGGGATCCTCACTGAGCGTGGAGAGCAATGGATGGCGTCGCATAAACAATCTGACCCAATAAAGAGCTTGGGATGGCTTGGCGGCGATCCGTGCTTTCTCGCGCGAGTCTAAGCTAAACCGTCTAAGTCATTTAAATGGAACAAGCTAGCCCGAGGGCAGTCTCCCGGGATGGCGAAGCTCACGGTTACTTCGTCCGGTAGGGCCGCGAGGCCTGGGGTTCGAATCCCCTAAGCCCGTGAGCGCCAATTCCTCCCGGTATTTGTTCCTGTTGCTGACTTGGTGACTAATTGCGAGTTTTCGCGACGACGCTGCGGGTGTGTTCACACGATGGAGGCGACGAAGGAAGGATGGAATGAGGTATCGAAAAGTTTAGAAGAGTCTGCGGCATGGTGAAGGCGCGGGTGACTTCGATCAATCGGTTGTGGGTTCAAATCCCATCGGCAGCGAAAGCTGCCGTAGCTCAACGGTAGAGCAGAGAACATCCCGAGCCGCTGATTCCCGCCGCGAAAGATGCCGGGATGGTGACGCGCAGAGATACTTCGTCTGTGAAACGATGCGGCGCATTCGCACCGCGACTCTGTTCAATTTTCCTCCCGGCGCGATTTTGCCGAAAGGCGATGAGGTTGAGGGTTTCAGGGTTCGTACTTACAAACCCTGAGAGCTGAACGTGGTGTAGGACAGGGTTACTTCGCCTACTAAGCGGGAGGTCGTGGGTTCGAATCCCACCTGGTCCATTTTGACCGTATCGCGGTCAATCGGCGGGCCAGTAGCTCAGTGGTAGAGCACCTAATGTTCCCTGGCCGTCTGTTCCCGTCCAGCAGTCTTGAAAGGAGAAGTGAAGATGGAAAACACGCAGGCCAGTTGGGTTAACGGTTTTTGTCCGGTAGCCGGTGAGGAGCCAGCTTCCTAAACAGGAGCACATTCCGACTGCATCGGCAGTCTTAGAAAGGAAAAAGCAGTGGGCAGTAATTTGCAGAAATTCTTTTTTCAGATGGGTGCACGCGTGAAGCACGTCGAGGTTGCAGCGCAAGCGACGGGCTGGCGGCAAGTGAATTCCCGCAACGAAGATCTCCGGGTGGTTCTGGACATAAAACGGGACAAGCTGGGATCTTTCTTCGAAATTCGCACGCTCATCGGTACCAGGCAGGAACTGCTGGTGCTGAACGCCGAGCCCAGGAAGAAGCATTTGCTGTTGCTCAGCAGGCAGTTTGATGCGGTTGGGCGAGTTCTGGCCAAGCAGAAGTTCCTGTGCGGCCAGGACGAGCGACACTGGTTCGTCGCGGCTATACCCGAAGACGAGCCGGTGAGCACTGTTGCTGGAGCGCAGAACGCACTGAAGCCGACCGAAGTCCGGCTTCGTGAAGAAACGGTGGGAATCAAGCGAAAGCAAGGTTTCCTCCGCCGGAACGCGGCATTTGTTCGCCAGGGCGAGTGGTTTTTCGTCCCGGCGAAAGATGTCCAGACCGAACCGATGCGTCTTTTGCACAACGAGCCGCTGTCTCGCGGTAACGGAAGCAAGGCGCACTGGGCCGAACAGTGCTACCGAAGTGGCGGAGAAACCGTGTACGTCTCCGGCAAATATCCGAGCGGCTTGGCCGCCGCGGAATACCACGCGTTGCCGGAGCGGGAACGCAAGCTCGGTTTCCGAATGATGAAGCGGGATGCCGCGGTTTTCGTGCGGGGCGAAATTACGCACCCCGATCACAGGACCGTGTACCTGGCAGGCTGGCATCGCGTTTTCATGAACACCGAGAATCGCTCGATGGCCATGCGCTTTTTGGCGTTCCTCGACTAACCATACGGAGTGATTTGCTCCGGGAAGGACTTCCGGAGCAAATGCTCCGAGAGAAAGGAGGAGTGAAGCAAATGATGAAGCTGAACGTTTGGAAGCGCATGTATCCGGCGCGAACCCACGAAGGGGCGGTGGCGCAGAAGGTCGATCCGCGGCGAGAGCTGCGGCGCACGGTGCTGACCTGCCTGCTTTGGGACGACACGTTCTACGAGAAGGGCAATGACGTTGCAAAGCGTATTGCCGAACTCGTGGCACGCGACAAGCCCGAGGATGTGGCTGCGCTGGCGCTCGAAGCGCGCAGCGCGATGCAGCTTCGTCACGTGCCGCTCTTTCTGGTACGTGAACTTGCGCGGCGCAAAGGCGCAGGCCGGTTGGTAGCGGATACCCTCCAGCACGTAATCCAGCGCGCCGATGAACTCGGCGAGTTCGTGGCGCTCTACTGGAAAGCGCGCAAGGAGCCGCTCTCGGCCGGCGTAAAGCGCGGACTGGCCGCGGCGTTCACCAAGTTCGACGCCTACCAGTTGGCAAAGTACAACCGCGAAAGCACGGTGAAGCTGCGCGATGTTCTGTTCCTCTGCCACGCCAAGCCGAAGGACGCGGAGCAAGCCGCACTCTGGAAAAAGCTCGTCGAGAACACGCTCGAATCTCCCGACACCTGGGAGGTTGCCTTGTCCGCAGGGAAGGACAAGCGCGAGACCTGGGAGCGCTTGCTGCGCGAAGGCAAGCTTGGCGGAATGGCGGTGCTGCGCAACCTGCGGTTGATGCTGGCCGCGGGAGTGGCGCCGAAGGTGATTGCGGAACGTCTGGAGAAGGGCATTGCCCGAGCTCTGCCGTTTCGCTTCGTCACCGCGGCGCGCCACGCTCCGAAGCTCGAGGAAGCCATCGAGAAGGCCATGCTGAAAGGCATTGCCGGTCTCGATGTGCTACCGGGAGTTACCGGGCTGGTGGTGGACGTTTCCGGTTCCATGAATTACCGCCTTGCGAAAAAGGGCGAGACCACGCGGATGGATGCCGCCGCGGGTCTGGCAATCCTGCTGCGCGAAAAGGCGGAAGAGTTCATGGCCGCGACGTTTTCCGACAAGTGCGTGATGGTTCCTGCGCGGCGCGGGTTCGCGTTGCGCGACGCCATCGTCAACTCGCAGGCGCACTCCGCGACTTACCTGAAGCGCGCCCTTACGGCACTGCAGGACAAGCCGGATTGGCAGGCGATTGACCGGCTGATCGTGATTACCGACGAACAGTCTCACGACGGAATACTTCCGGCGTGGACCAAAAAGGCCTACGTGATCAACGTTGCGCCTTACAAGCACGGGATCAGCCATGGAAACGGCTGGACCCACATTGACGGCTGGAGCGAGCGAGTGCTCGACTACATCGCTGCAATCGAAGGCGAGAATGGCGAATAAAACGCGCAGGTACTGCGCTCAATGACCAAAGCGCGGGAGGCAGGCTGCTTCCCGCGCAGCGCGCGCGTCGCGATGCTCTTCCCAGCAATCAACACCGTACGCGATCAGCATGGTTTTGCCGGCTTGCTGGGCGCGGATCGTCTCGGCACGTTCATCGGCCTTCAGATTGCGTAAATCGACGCGAAGAAAATTCGCCATCACCGCCAGCGGCCCGCCCATTCGCCCAAGGACAGCCGGTAGCCGGCGGATTTCAAATCCTGGCACGTGAGAAGCACTTCCGGGTTGCACGGCACCGAACCGGCAAGCTCGATCACCGCCTTGGTGCGGGAAAAAGAAGCGCCGCTCCAACCAACAATTCCTGGATACCCATCGAGAAGAACGCCAGGCTGTTGCCAACCGGCGATTCCCAGCGGAATACCATGGTGGACGAATCGATCAGACTCGCCGCCGTTCCGGTTGCGGCGACTTCGCCGGCGACCTCCGCCCGAAAGCGCAGGTCGTAGCCAAGCAGCGTCAGGTTGTCTTTCAGGATGGCTTGCCGTGCGATGAACCGTTCGAACACGCTGCCTCTCTCTTGCCCGCAGAGAGGCGCGGACGACTCGGCATTTGTGTCAGGGTTTGCTAGCTGCCTAAAGCAGGCGAGCATAAACCCTGAACCCGGGCTCGAGCGGGGGCAATCGGAAAGGGGGGAGGAAATTTTCTACTGCGTTCAGGCCGGCGTGGACATCGACGCCAGAAACTCTCCGTTGGACTTGGACTTGGTCAAACGGCTAAGCAACAGTTCCATCGCTTCGACTGTGGAAAGCGGGCTGAGCACCTTGCGAAGAACCCACACACGACTGAGTTCGTCGGGCGGCAGCAGCAGCTCGTCCTTACGCGTTCCGGAGCGTTGGATATCAATGGCAGGGAACACCCGCTTATCGGCGAGTCGGCGGTCCAGATAAATTT
This sequence comes from uncultured Acidobacteriota bacterium, assembly GCA_963814635.1. GTDB lineage: Bacteria > Acidobacteriota > Terriglobia > Acidiferrales > UBA7541 > Acidiferrum. The sequence continues at coordinate 1,261,477 of CAWFDP010000001.1, forward strand.
CCATGTTGCCAGTGCCCTTGAATTCTTCAAAGATTACGTCGTCCATGCGGCTGCCGGTATCAATCAAAGCGGTTGCGATGATGGTCAGCGATCCGCCTTCTTCCACGTTGCGAGCGGCGGCAAAAAATCGCCGTGGGCGCTGCAGCGCGTTGGCATCAATACCGCCAGAGAGAACTTTGCCCGATGGCGGTGTAACCGCGTTGTACGCGCGCGCCAGACGGGTAACCGAATCGAGCAGCACCACCACGTCACGCTTGTGCTCCACCAGACGCTTGGCTTTTTCCAGCACCATTTCCGCCACTTGAATGTGCCGTTGCGGCGCTTCATCGAACGTTGAGCTGATAACCTCGCCCTTCACCGTGCGCTGCATGTCGGTCACTTCTTCCGGGCGCTCGTCAATCAGCAGCACAATCAAGGCAACTTCCGGATGATTGGTGGTAATTGAATTTGCGATGGATTGCAGCATCATAGTTTTGCCGGTACGTGGCGGCGCGTTGATCAGTCCGCGCTGTCCCTTGCCGATCGGGTTCAGCAAATCCAGCACCCGCCCGGTCATATTGTCTTTCGATGTTTCCATCTTCAACCGTCCCTGCGGATACAGCGGCGTCAGGTTGTCGAAGAAAATTTTGTTGCGCGCAACTTCCGGATCCTCAAAGTTGACCGCTTCTACCTTGATCAGCGCGAAGTAGCGTTCGCCATCTTTCGGCGGCCGCACTTGCCCCGACACGGTGTCGCCGGTCCGCAGGTCGAACTTCCGGATCTGCGACGGCGAAACATAAATATCGTCCGGCCCGGGCAAATAGTTATATTCCGGTGCGCGGAGAAATCCGAATCCATCCGGCAGGCACTCCAGCACGCCTTCGGAGAAGATCAACCCGCTCTTTTCGGTCTGCGCGCGGAGGATCTGGAAGATCAACTCCTGCTTGCGCATGCCGCTGGCGCCGGGAACGTTGAGTTCCTTGGCGATTTTGGCCAGGTCGGTGATGTTTTTTTCTTTCAGTTCCGCGAGGCTGATGCTGATTTGATTGTTGCTTTCTGCAGTTTCTTTAGCCATATGTCCTTAACTTCGTAGTTTTTAAGTGTTGAAGAGTTCCTGTAACAGAGATTGTTTCTCGGGATGGATTGCCGCACCGGCGGTGCTTCGTCTTATCTCAGGGTATGTAAGAACAAACCCCGAAACCCGCAAAATGGGCAAGCCGTGCGATTGGCAACTTTCGCATCCCGCGTGGAATTCTGTGCAGCACCTGCGGTGGGAACCGCCGGCAAAGCGGGAAACGTCAGTTAGTCAAACTCGAGTCTTTCTCGGGACCGCTCACAAATCCTTCGGCAACCGGCGCAACGGGGGTGTGCTCAACCGGCACGATTGCCCGTTCAAGGGCAATTTGCAGCACTTCATCCATCGTCTCGACCGGGTGCACTGTCAGGCTTGCGAGGATCTCCTGCGGGATGTCCGGCAGGTCCTTCTCATTGTCCTTCGGAACCAGTATGGTACGCAAGCCCATTCGGTGCGCCGCCAAAAGTTTTTCCTTGATGCCCCCGATGGGCAGAACCTTGCCCCGCAGGGTGATTTCCCCGGTCATGGCCACGTCGCAGCGCACCGGAATCCGCGTCAGCGCGCTGACGATCGAAGTGCAAATCGTGATGCCTGCCGATGGTCCATCTTTCGGAATCGCGCCTTCCGGCACGTGTAAATGGATATCCAGGTTGCGATAAAAATCCTTCGGTAGGCCGAATTGCGCCGAGCGCGACCGGATGAAGCTCATCGCCGCCTGCGCCGATTCCTGCATCACGTCGCCCAGTTTTCCAGTCAGCGTGAGCCGGCCTTTGCCTTCCATTAGCGTGGCTTCCGTCGCCAGCACCGTTCCGCCGACTTCGGTCCAGGCCAGACCGGTGGTCAATCCGATTTCGTTGTGTTTCTCTAGCCAGAATTCGCGGTACTTCAGAATGCCGAGATATTCGCCGGTATTCGCCGCCGTAATATCCACTTTAACGTTCTCCGCGCCCTCGGTCACCACCTTGCGCGCCACCTTGCGCCCGATGTTCTGAATCTCGCGCTCCAGGCTGCGCACGCCTGCTTCATGCGTGTAGTGCCGGATGATGTGCAGCAGACCGTCGTCCTGGAACGTCAGATTTTCTTCGGTTAGCCCCGTCGCTTCGCGCGCCCGCTTTACCAGGAAGCGCTTGGCAATTTCCATCTTTTCTTGTTCGGTGTAGCCCGCCAGACGCAGAATTTCCATGCGGTCCTGCAGCGGCTGCGGAATGGTGTGCAGTACGTTCGCGGTGCACACGAACATCACCTTGGACAAATCGTATTCCACGTCTAGATAGTGATCGGTGAATGCGTGATTCAGTTCCGGGTCCAGCACTTCCATCAGCGCCGACGACGGATCGCCGCGGAAGTCCGTGGACATCTTATCCACTTCGTCCAACACGAAAATAGGATTCAGCGTGCCGGCCTTCTTCATCATCTGGATAATCTGGCCGGGCAGTGCGCCGATGTAGGTCCGGCGATGACCGCGGATTTCAGCCTCATCGCGAACGCCGCCCAGAGAAACGCGAACAAATTTGCGTCCGGTTGCATGCCCGATCGACATCGCCAGCGAAGTTTTTCCGACGCCCGGTGGCCCGACAAAGCACAGGATCGATCCCTTGGGATTCTTCACCAGTTGCCGCACTGCCAGGAATTCCAGGATGCGATCCTTGATCTTCTCCAGCCCAAAGTGCTCTTTGTTCAAAATCTCTTCGGCGGCCTTGATGTCGCGAATCTCTTTCGATCGCTTCTTCCAGGGCACCGCCAGCAGCCAGTCCAGATAATTCCGGCTGACCGTCGACTCCGCGGACATTGGCGGCATCAGTTCCAGCCGCTTCAGTTCGGTCAGCGCCTTTTCCTGCACTTCGGGAGACATTCCGGCGCTTTCAATCTTCTTCTTCAGTTCGTCGAGTTCGCTCTTCTCGCCGCGTCCCAATTCTTTCTGAATCGCTTTAAGCTTTTCGTTGAGGTAATACTCTTTCTGCGCGCGCTCCATCTGCCGTTTCACGCGGGTATTGATGTTGCGGTCGACGTTCAGTTTTTCCAGTTCGATTTCCAGAATGTCGGAGATCCGAGTCAGCCGCTCGACCGGGTCCGTAGTCTCCAGCAAATCCTGTTTTTCATCCACCGGAAGTTGCAGATTCGCCGCAATGGTGTCGGAAAGCCGCGCCGGATCATCCACCCGTGCCGCCGCGATCATTGTGTCGTAGTTCAGACTCTGCGAAAGTTTGATGAACTGCTCGTACAGCGCGGTAACCTTCTGCACCAGTTGGTCGACGGTCGGCGAAGGCTCCACGCGCGCGCCCAGCAGACGCACGGTTGCGCGGAAAAACCCTTCTTCTCCGGTGATCGAAAGCGCCCGAGCCCGCTCCACGCCTTCCACCAGTACCTTGATGTTTCCGTCCGGCAGCTTCACGCTTTGCACAATGTTCGCCAGCGTGCCCACCGCGTAAATCTCTTCCGGCTTCGGATCATCCACCGAGGCATCATGCTGTGTGGAAAGGAAGATCTTTTTGTCGCCGGCCAGCGCTTCTTCCAGCGCCCGTACGCTGGCTTCGCGGCCCACGATAAACGGCGTCATCTGCTGCGGGAAAATCACCATATCCCGCACTGGCATCATCGGTACGCGCTTCATCTCTTGCTTTTCGCGATTAAACATTCAGGCCTTTAGGTTCCCCTTGGAACTGCTCAGAACGAGGCGGAAAATTCAGATGAAATTCGCCAACATCAATCAAGCAGGACTTATCCCGCTTTTTCCAGCAAACTCCAGTTAATCTCGTGTCCGCGAACCATCTCCGCCGTGACCACGAAGTCCCGCACCTTCCGTTGCATCGGCAGGTGGTACATCAATTCCAGCATGAGGTCTTCCAGAATCATTCGCAAGCCTCGCGCGCCAACCTTGCGCTGAAGAGCCAACTCCGCCACGGTGTCCAGCGCGTCGTCAGTAAATCTGAGCCGCACATTCTCGAATTCGAACAGCCGCTGGTACTGCTTCAGCAGCGCGTTCTTCGGCTCGGTCAAAATCTTCGTCAGCGCATTCTTGTCCAGGTCGTTCATCACCCCTGCCACTGGCAAACGCCCCACAAATTCCGGAATCAATCCGTAGCGAATCAAATCGCCCGGCTGCACCTGTTCCAGCAACTCCGTATTCCGGCGTTGCAGCGTAGCCGGCGTCGCGTCGGTGTGGAACCCGAGAGCCCGCGTGCCCGCCCGCTTCTCAATAATCTTTTCCAGCCCAACGAACGCTCCGCCGCAAATGAACAGAATGTTCGTGGTATCCACCGGCGTAAATTCCTGGTGCGGGTGCTTGCGGCCGCCCTGCGGCGGCACATTGGCTACCGTGCCTTCCAGAATCTTCAGCAGCGCCTGCTGAACGCCTTCCCCGGAAACATCTCGGGTAATCGACGGGTTCTCGTCCTTTTTTGCGATCTTGTCGATCTCGTCGATGTATATGATGCCTTGCTGCGCCTTTTGCACATCGCCATCAGCGGCCTGCAACAGCTTCAAAATAATATTTTCCACGTCTTCGCCGACGTAGCCCGCTTCGGTCAGCGTGGTCGCATCCACGATCGCAAACGGTACTTCCAGCATCCGCGAAAGCGTTTGCGCCAGCAGCGTTTTGCCTGTTCCAGTCGGCCCAATCAGCAGAATATTCGATTTGCTCAGCTCAACTTCGCCCGGTTGCTTGTTCAGGAAAATCCGCTTGTAGTGGTTGTAAACTGCGACTGCCAGCTTTTTCTTCGAGCGGTCCTGCCCAATCACGTAGCCGTCCAAGAATTGCTTGATCTCGGGAGGGCGGGGAAGTCGCTTGGCAGGCGCTGCTGCCTGCTCCCGCTTTTCATCTTCCAGAATCGTTTCGCAGACGCTGACGCACTCGTTGCAGATGTACGCGCGCGGATAGTCCGAAGGCGAGCTGATCAGTTTCTCGACCTGCTCCTGCGTCTTGTGGCAGAAGGAGCAGCGTAAGGGCTCGTCGGGGCTGTACTTTTGTTTCACGGGTGTGAAGGCCTCCGCTCCGCCAGGATTGCGGTGGAGCTCTTCCATTTCATTCTAGGCCGAATTTGCCTCCGTGCCAAAAATAATCCGCAAGTTACTACTAACTTTTTGGAACGGCTCCCGGATCTCTGCCAATCGATTTATGCATCACTCCGAGTCTATCGTCTGAAGCGTCGCCTCACCAGAAAAACCGTCATTTCGAGCGGAACATCTTCGATCGCTTCCGGTCGCCTATTTATGCTTGAAGATAATCTCGTCAATCATCCCGTACTCCTTGGCCTGCTCGGGATTCATGATGTAGTCGCGCTCAACATCCTTCTCGATTTTCTCCACCGGCTGCCCGCTATGCTTAGACAAAATCATATTGATGGTGTTGCGCATCCGCAAAATCTCTTTGGCGTGCAGGTCGATATCCGTTGCCTGGCCGCCCAGCCCGGACATCCACGGCTGGTGAATCAGCACTCGCGCGTTCGGCAAAGCGAACCGCTTTTTCGGCGAACCGCCTGCCAGCAATACCGCCGCGATCGACGCCGCTTGTCCCACGCAAGTAGTCACCACATCCGGCTTCACAAATTGCATGGTGTCGTAAATCGCGAATCCCGCGGTAATCGAGCCGCCCGGCGAATTGATATACAGCTGAATATCTTTCTCCGGATCTTCCGCCTGCAGGAACAACATTTGCGCCGTCGCCAGGTTCGCCACATGGTCGTCAATCGGCGTCCCGATAAAAATAATATGCTCTTTCAGCAGCCGCGAATAGATGTCGTAAGCGCGCTCGCCGCGGCTGGTCTGCTCCACCACCATCGGTACAAGTGTGGTCCCGCGGTATTCAGGCTCTTCGTGTTTTCTCATTTTTTCTCGAGTATCCGTTTGTTTCTGGAAGTGGTCTGGAATGGGCGCCGATCGCCCGGAAAAGGTCAGCTAGCTGCCGCTGCTGCCGCGGGCCGAACATTGGCGTTTTGCGCGAGCCAATCGAGAGTTTTATCGCTCCGCAGCTTGGCTTTCATCCTATCCAGCGCTCCCTGCTTTGTCAAACGAGCCTGAATTGCCTCCACCGACTCGCCACTATGGCCGGCCATGTGTTCCAGTTCGTGCTGGACCTCTTCATCTGTCACGTCAATCTGTTCGGACGAAGCGATCTTGTCGATGATCAGTTCCGCCTTCACATCTTCCTTGGCGCGCTCTTCCTGCCGTTGCCGCAGGCTCACCCAATCCAGATTCACCGCCCGTGGATCCACACCCTGTTGCGCCAGCGATCGCACCACTCGCTCTAACCGCACGTCCTTTTGATGCTCCACCAACGATTCAGGTACCGGAAAATCGTGCATCTTCACCAACTCGAAAATCACTTTTTCCCGTTGCAGGTCTTTTTGCCGGTGATCCCGCTGGTGCTCCAGACTCTCGCGAATCTTCTTCTTCAATTCGTCCAGCGTGGTCGCGTCGCTCACATCCTTCGCAAAATCATCGTTCAGTTCCGGCAGCTTCTTGGTCTTGATTCCGGTCACGTCTGCCGCGTAATGAAACTTCTTTCCGCTTAGCTTTTGATCCGGATAGTCCGCCGGATAGTCGACATCGAATTCTTTGTGTTCTCCGACGCTTGCGCCGCGCAAATTGTCGTTGAACGGCTCCATGGTCTCTTCCGCGCCCACGTGGCACAGCACGCTGTCCGCCTGGATCGGTTCGCCGCCGCCTTCCGGCGTTCCCACTAGCTTCAATTGCGCAAAGTCGCCATTCTCCACCGCGCGTCCTTCCACTGGAGCAAAGGCCGCCGCCCGCTCCCGGGTCTCTTCCAGCGCTTTCGCGACGTCTTCGTCCGTCACCTCCATCGCCGGCATCTCAATATCCAATCCCTTGTACTTTCCCAGTTCGAACTCCGGCAGCACTTCAAACACCGCGCGAAACTTCAGCGGCTGCCCTTCGTTAAACTCCAGTTTTTCCACTTGCGGCTGCGAAACCGGGCTAAGCTTTTCTTCGACGACGGCTTTCTCTACCCGCTCCGGCACCAGCGACTGCAATACTTCGCCCTTGATATCGTCCGCAAACCGCCGCTTGATCAACGATAGCGGCGCCTTTCCCGGACGGAATCCCGGCACTTTCGCTACCCGCGAAATCTCTTTGGCTACCCGTTCCGTCGCCTTCGACACATCCTCCGCGGGTATCTCCAACTCCAACTCACGCCGGCAACTTGCTTCAGCCATGCCACTTTCCTCTTTTCTGCTTTTTCAACGTAATGTCGTTTGATTCCGACCAGGGCAAATCAGGTATGACCGGCGAGACGTTACCCTGCAAATCGAACTCTAAGTATAAGTTACGCTGCAAACTCGGTCAACGAACCGGGCCCCGGCCTCGGGTGCCGCCATCAACGCCTGGTGATTACCATTGTGCCGGGAATGTTTTCGTCAAGAGTTGCAAGTCTTGCTTCGCGCGATTTGCGAGCCCCACGAGATGCCCGTCCGAAATCTGCTTTGCCTCTCCTTCACCCAGTCGGGGAAATCCGCCGCGGACCGGTTATCTGCCACGAATTCGCAATACTTCAGCCCGCTCGATTTCAGATGCGCCAGAAACCACTTTCCGTGGTCCAGCGTAAAGTTGTATCCCGGGGGTTTGTATAAGCACTCTTAGAAATCCCAGTTCCGTGACCGCACTCGTCAAGATTCTTGGGTCATCACTCCCCGCAAGCGAGTTGGTCCACCGTGAAACTCTGCCGTGGAACTCGTGCGTCTCAACGCACGCCACCAGTACGTTCACATCCAGAAGATACTTCATGGAAAATCCGAGAAGATTTCCGCTACTTGCTCGCTTGTGATTACCGGAGCGTCTTTGCCAGTGACTTGAGTGCGGAGCACTTGCTGTTACACACCTTCACGCGGCGAACTTCTGGAGGTATTAAGATAGAAGGCCAAGACCTGCTTCATCAGGCCGCTGTCAATTTGGTTGCAACGTATTTCTTTTCTCAGTCCGCCGACGCGAATTCCGTCCGCACCATCCCTCGTGTCAGGTCCGCGTGCAGCAGCCGGTGAAACAAATGTTCACCCGCCTCGCGCCGCACCGACAATCGCCCGGCCAGATACGCCCGCGAAGCCAATCCCTTCTGCACCGCGTCGCAGATCGCCACGTCCTCGTCCTGCACTTTTTCGCTTACCTTGATGCTCGCTTTATTCCGCGGCAGCGCTTTCTTGCTCACGTCGGCAAAATAGTAGTCAAACACCACCGCGCATTTATCGACCCCCAGCGGCAGCACCAGATTCGTGTCCATCACGCCTTCATACGCATTGATCATGAAATTCGGATACACCCACAAATAAAACGCGCGCCCTTGCCGCGTCGCCGCCACTCCTTTTTCCGATTTTGAGTCCGAACTTAGCGGACTCGACTGCAAGCAAGCCCGCGCGAAATTCTCAATGGTGTAGCTGGTGTATTCAATCACGCTGCTCAATCCCTTGTGCGCGTGCGGCACGTGATATCCGCCATCCAGATAATTATCAACGTAAACTTTCCAGTTGCAGTTCAGCGTATACACCCGCCGGTCGAAAAACTTCAATTTTTCCGTCAATCGCAGCGGTGCCACCAGCTCCGGCACATTGGCCAGAAAATCCTTCAGCGGCCCCGCCGCTCCATCCAGATTCACAAAAACAAAATTTTCCCAGGTGTCCACCGCCACCGTAACCAATCCATTTTTCGCGCGGTCAAAATCGCATACGCCATCGAATTCCACCATGCCCTTCAACGCGCCATCATTCCCGTACGTCCATCCATGATATGGGCAGCGAAATTGTTTCGCGCAACCCTGCGCTTCCGTCACCACCGCCGCCGCATGATGCCGACAAACGTTATAAAACGCGCGCAGCACGCCATCCTCACCGCGCGCCACCACGATCGGTTCTTCGCCAAGCTCCACCGTAAAAAACTCTCCGCGCTCGCGCACCTGATCCACTCGCCCCGCCACCTGCCAGGCGTCCGCAAACACTCGTTCGTTCTCGAGCCGCGCAATCCGCGCATCGAAATACCACGGCGAAGGAATCGTCGAAGCCTTCTCCAGCGGATTTTCCGGCTGGTACAAATTCAGCACAGACGCAATGCTGCGCTCCATACTCGCTCCTTAATCAATTGCGCGCCAATTTAATCGTGAATACACGGTTTTGCAAAGCGGAAAAGCAGCAGGCTCGGCAGATAAAGTGTCCAGCCTGTTTACGAAAATCTAGCAGGGAAAAATCAGTGGTGCGGGAGAGAGGATTTGAACCTCCACGGTTTTTAGGCCACAAGATCCTAAGTCTTGCGCGTCTGCCAGTTCCGCCACTCCCGCTCCTTTTGTTTACAACGCAATTCTTAATATACACGGAATTCTCACCGTGGCGCTCCCGCCGCCAGCTCCGGCCTGTCCCATCGCCCTGTTTACTCGCAGTACGCAGGTACTATAGCCCCCGTCCCACTTAATTGTGACCATCAGTAGGCGAGTATTGCCCCGCCTTCGGTTTGGTGTCGCTAAGCCAGCTGGCGCGGCATATTCGCACGACGCCCTCTGTCCCACGGGGAAATCAAGTGGCTTCATCGGTGAACTTAAAGTCGGGTCTCCTCGCCGTAGGCGCATTGCGCCCCGCCGACTCCAACTCCCAGGAACCGATCGCGCTGGAAACCACTGTAGTCGCCACCGGCGCCCGCCCCGGCGATTCCGGCGCTAAGCGCGAACTCTTCACTGAAGAAACTCAAACGGTTCTAGTCTTCGAAAAAGGCGCGGTCATCCGCCTTTCCGCCGCTGTCGCCGATGGCCAGTTGATTTTCCTCACCAACAAATCCACGGGCAAGGAAGTCGTCACTCAAGTTGCTCGCAAGCGCAGCTTTCGCCCCACCAATTGCTACGTTGATCTTGAATTCACCGAAGCCTGCCCGGGTTTCTGGGGTTTTGAATTTCCCAAGGCGGCCGCAACTCCCCGCGCCGCCGGCGCCAGCGTCGCCAAAAAGCTTGCGGCAGACGAAGACTCCGACGACACGCCCGCGAAGACTACTCCTCCCCCAAACGCAGCTGAAGTCGAACGCCTCAAACAGGAAGTCTCCACCCTGCAAAACCAGCTGCAATCGCTCATTACTTCCAGGCCGGCTGCCGCGACAGCGGCTTCGGAAGCCGCCGGTACTCAGGCTCCTGCCGCCGTGGACGGTTCGCAAACTTCTGGCTCAGCTGTGGCCGATCCCCATGCTTCTGGCGCCGTTGTAGTGGCCGGTCTTCAGACCGGTGCTTTTCCGCCTGCTGAAATCAAAGCCGCCGCCGAAATCAGCGCCGAGCTTGCCAAAAAAGAAGAAGAGCAGCGCCTGCAAGAGCTCTTCGCGATGGAAGACATGCAAGAGGATGCTTCCAGCTCCAAAATAATCGTCCCCGATCCTCACAAAATCGAGGAGGCACGCGCCAGGAAAAAAGACAGCAACACTTTGCTTAACGCCGCATGCATTGTGCTGTTCTTGGGCGCGGGCGCCTTTGCCGCCTACCGCTTCGGCGCTCTGGATGACGTCCTGAGAATGGCCGGCCTCAGCAAACCTGTGCCGAGCCATTCCATAACTGCTGCCGCAAAGCCTCCGGCGCCCGCAGCCACTCCTGCGGCAAATCCGGTGGTTCCCGCAGGAACCGCGGCTGCAGGAACCGCTAATGCTGTAGCCGCTGCTCCAGCCGTCCCCGCGCCGCTGCTCGAAGAAGAAAACCCCGTGACCGTGGTCGACGCCGCCAACGTCACCACCTGGAAAGACAATCCGTCCGATGGCCGTAAATCCCCCGTGTCTACGTCTTCCAGTCGCGGGGCCTCAAACCCAGAGATAAAATCGGCCAATTCCGGAAACAAGAATCATTCCCCCGTCGCGGCATCCTCGGGAAACACGAAACTCGGCAAGAGCCTGGCAGCAGCTGATTCGAACATCAAGACCGCGCCGGCCCTTCGCGCCACTGATGCTAGTGCCGCCGCTATGTCGACGCCTGTTGCCGCTACGGATGCCGCACCGGTAGACGCCGAAGGCGTCATCGCGCCAAAACTGATCCGTGGCCGCAAATCCATGGCCCCTCCAGATATGATCAGGAATTACATCACCGGCAGCGTCAACGTGGACGCCATTGTGGACGCCACCGGCCACGTCCGCTCGGTCAAGGTCCTCGCCGGCCCCGAAAAACTTCGCGCCAGCGCCATCCAGGAAATGAAGCAGTACCTCTACCAACCCGCCAGAAAAAACGGCAAGCCCGTCCCCGCCCACGTCCAAGCCAGCATGCAATTCTGGTATGAGCCGTAGCAAGAAGCGATCTCAGATTCCTTAGCAGCAGTCTTAAACATTGAAAAGACATGTGGCGTAGAATGCCCCCATGATTGCAGCTGTTCTTGCCGCTGCGGTTCTTGCCGTCCACCTTCCTTCTCCAATAAAGCAATTCCGTTAGCTCGAAAAGAGCCAGCTTCCGGCAAACTTTCTTCAGAACTTATGTGGTGAGTCCCAGCAAAAATCTGTGAATAAAGACTGCCTCGACGCTTTCAACAAAGATGGAGAGGGGTGGGCGGGCGACGTAAACGACGATGGCGTGGACGAATTCATTATTGAAGCCGGAGGAATGCCGGGAACCCTCGGACCGGCTCGCCTTCTTGTCTGGCAGAAGGAGGGCAAATGGGATGAGCTCGCGTGTTTGGGCGGTCCTGAAGAAAGAGAGCAAGATTGTGCTTCTGATTGGAACACACTTCGCGCCCGTTTCGACATCTTGCCCGTTATTCGGCAGGGGTTTCATGATCTTCGCATCGAGGTCGATCATTGCTTGAAGTGGGACGGCAAGCGCTACATTGACTACGCTCCCGAAGATTACGCGAGACTAAAGCCCGAATGGTTTGACGCCGGCAACAGTGACGAGGCTGAACTCTTTTGGAAGATTAGGTACGCCGATCGGAAATCTATCCAGTTTGAGCTGCCCTGGTTTACAGTTTCTCTTCAAGAATTTAATCGCCCACCGCAGTCATACATGGGATTTCCGGGGGAATCGTGGAATTTCCGAAATTGCCTTACGTTTCAAGACCCGACCCAAAATTCAACTTACGCTGGCCGAGTTTCTTCAAAGGGGGAGTCTGGGGTGTGAAAGGCAATCTGGTTTTCCTCCTGATTCCGCAGCCTTCCTACCTTGGTGCGCAGCGTCTCGAAAATACCCAGGGGTACAGCCCCTCCGCCACCATTTGGGCATGGCGTTTATACGCCTTTGTGGTCTCCGCGGTTCTGACCCCGGCGTCCTCTGTGTAACTTTTTTCTTCTTTCGACTTTTCCGCTCTCTCCGAAAAACTACTTACTAACATCCAACTCGCTGGTCCCATACAGCGGCGAATCCTTTGGAATCGGGTCGCCCCAGATGTACAAATTGAACCAGTCCAGATTCGATTGCAGCAGCGCGCGCTGCGACTTCGGTTTGCTGATGCCGTGCCCGAAGCCGCTATAAAGAAGGAGCCGCGACGGCACATTCAGATCTTGCAGCCCGCGATAAAGTTCAAAGCTGTCGGGAACAGGCACTCGTTTGTCGTTGCTGCCTTGCTGAATCAGCGTCGGAGTCTTGGCCTGCTTGATAGTGGTGATCGGCGAAGTCTTGGCATAAATCTCCGGATCGTCCCACGGCGTGGCGTGCAGATACTGTCGCGTGAACGGCGTAATGTCGGTGTTCACGTAATAAGTCATCCAGTCGCTGATGCCGGCGCCGACCGAGATCGCTTTAAAGCGGTCCGTATGCGTGGTCAGAAACGCCGAGATGTATCCACCTTGCGACCAGCCCATCGCGCCCATTTTATTGGGATCAACAATTCCTTTCGCGATCAGCGAGTCGACTGCGCTCATCACGTCCCACATATCGCCGACGCCCAGATTACGCACGTTCAGCGCGCGAAACGCGGCGCCGTATCCCGCACTTCCGCGATAATTCGGCTGCAGCACCAACGCGCCGCGCGAAAGAAAAATATGCATCGGATAGGCATACGTGGCTGGAGAAAGTGTCGGGCGCGAAATGCCGGTTGGTCCACCATGAATCACCACCAGCAGCGGATACTTTTTCGCGGGGTCATAGTCGGCGGGCTTGTGCAGAATCCCTTCGATCGTCGCGCCGTCCTTGCTCTTCCACGAAACAACTTCGGGGCCACCCAGTTTCCAATCCTTTACCTGAGCGGTAAAGTCGGTCAACTTTTTCGGAGCGAATTTATCGAGCGACGAAACAAAAAGTTCACCCATGTGCGTCGCATCTTCCGTGATGAACGCTGCGTACTTGCAATCCTTGGAGAGGGAAATATCCGCAAGCAGAAAAGTGTCCGGAGCGGTGACCCGCCGAATTTCGGCGGTTGCCGGATTCAGACGAAAAACGTGGCCACTGGTTTTTTGCAGCGCGTCGAAATAGATGCCGTCCGGGCCCCAATCGAGCAGGTCCGGATCTTCGTCAAACTTCGTGGTCAGGTCGCGAACATCGGCGGGGGTGGTCGCAGGCTTTGCGAGAACCGCGGCCAGATCAACCACCGCGATGTGGCCGTTCGCATAGTAAAAGTAAGGTTGTGCGAGAGAAGTGGCGAAGGCCAATTGTTTTCCGTCCGGAGAAAATACCGGCGAGCGGTCGGGTCCGGGCAGTGCGATGATTTTTTTGACAGAGTTATTTTGCGTGAGCTCTAGGAGATAAATATCTTGTTCGCCACTGAATGCGAGCAGTGGATTTTGCGCAGCGCTGAACGCGATGCGCAAAGAATCCGGCGACCACGAAAACGAGCTGATGTTCAAGCTCGAATCGGAGGTGAGCCGCTTCGCGGCGACCGGCAAAAAATCTTTTGTGGCGGCGGAAACGTCGACCAAGAACAGTTGATGCTGGCTGTAATCTTTTTCGTACACGTCGTAGTCGCTGAATTTTTCTTTGCGATCCTTGCGGGACTTGGATTCAGGATCGTTCGCGGTGAACGCAATACTTTTGCCATCTTTCGACCACAGGAAGCCGTCAACGTCGGTTTCTGATTTTGTCAGTTGCCAGGCTTCGCCGCCCTCGGGAGAAATCAGCCAGATTTGATGAGCGGCAGGCTTGCCACCGCCCTCGGATTCTTTTGCTTTTTCTGCGGGCTTCTCGGATTTCTCTTCTTTTTTCTCTTCTTTTTTTTCTTCCTTTTCTTCCTTTTTCACCTCGCTCAACGGTTCGATCGCCGAGGATTCACGTTCCGCGGTAAACGCCAGCCACTTCCCGTCCGGCGACCACTGATAATCTCCCGGAGACTTCTTGCCGCGCGTCAGTTGAAAGCTCGCACCCGTCGCGGTATTCGCCAGCCAGATCTGCACGGCGTACTCATTGTCCTTCCAGTTGGTTTCGCGCACGCCGTATGCGACGAGTCTTCCGTCAGGAGAAATCTTCTCCGAGTCAATGTGTCGCAGACTTAGCATTTCGTCCAGCGTCGGCGTATGCACGGACTGCGCGGATGCAATTCCCACAATAAATAAGGTAAGCGCCAAGCTCCATGCGAATTTCATAAATGGTTCCTCCAGCGAAGGATAGAGCGAGAGTGTACATCGCGAACGCCGATGTGAGGTACGCAAGAATTGAGCGAGAAGTTTCCTACGCCGCAGTTGTATGCTTGCTGCACGGTTGAGCACGAGGAGAAATCGGCTGATGGGCGAAAAGCGGTGAATCAAGAAGTTGACGCAACTCGTTGGATGATTGGCGTGGACGTTGGCGGGACGAAAGTCGCGGCGGGATTTGTGAATGAGCGCGGAGAGATGCGCGAACATTTGCGCGTGGCGATGAATCCGCGCGGAACTGCTGAAGCGGGATTTGCGGCGGTGACGTCCGCGGTGGACGAATTGTTGAGGTTGAGAAAGGTTGGCAAAGGAACGGAATTTCCGATTGGGATTTGCACGCCGGGGCCACTGGATCCGCGGACTGGTGTGGTGTTGAATCCGCCGAATGTGCCGTGCTGGAGAAATTTCCGATTGGCCGATGAAATTCTGCTGCGCTACGGAGTTGCCGCGAAAGTAGATAACGACGCGAACGCGGCGGCGTTGGCGGAAAGTAAGTGGGGAACGGGGAAGGGATTTGGAAATGTGTTTTACGCGTGCATTGGAACGGGGATTGGCACCGGAATTATTTTGCATGGAAAGATTTTTCATGGGAGGACGGGGTCGGCGGCGGAGGGCGGGCACGTCAGCATCGATTATCGCGGGCCGCGGTGCAATTGCGGGAAGCTGGGATGCATCGAGGCGCTGGCGTCGGGGACGGCGATTGCGCGGAGGGCGCGGGAAGCGGTGACCGGCGATTCGAAGCGTAGTACTGCGTTACTGGCGCTGGCGGGCGGCGAAGCGACGGCGATTCGAAGTGAGATGGTGGGGCGGGCGGCGAGTGAAGGTGATGCGCTGGCGCTGGAGATTTTGTCGGAGACCATTGAGTACCTGGCGGCTTGGCTGGGCAACATTGTGGATTTGCTGGAGCCGGAGGTGATTATTCTAGGCGGCGGCGTGACGGAGATGTTGCGGCCGCATTTTGGCGAGTTGCAAACGCGAATGAAGAGTCGGTGCGTGAATGCGCGGTATGCGGAGATTCCTCTGATGGCCGCGCATTACGGGGAGAATTCGGGAATTGCGGGCGGGGCGGCGTTGTGTTGTGGGCGAGAGGGTTGGTCTCAGAATGGGGAACGGCCAGTCTGACTACTGATTCAGTTCTGGAAAAAACCGGCGCTTCGAGCTACCAGGGCCAGGTACTGCCATCGTAGCTCAGGAATTTTCCCGTCAATTCCATCGGATTGCCCTCGAGAACTTTGCGCATTGCTGCAATGCTCTGTTCGGGCGTCAACGCTGCGTTGGGGCCGCCCATATCGGTCTGCACCCATCCCGGGCTGAAGATCAGTACGCTGATTCCTTGCGGCTCGACCTCCTTTGCCAGAATCGACATGGCCATGTTCAACGCCACCTTGCTTGACCGGTACTGGTATGCCGATCCAAATCCAATCGTATCGCCCAACGTTTGCAGTGAGCCCATCCCGGTGCTGATTGCCACGATCTGTTTTCGCCTGCTTGCCGCTACATTTTCAATCAGCGCCTCGGCAACGCGCATTGCTCCCAGAACGTTGGTTTCAAACGATTCGCGCCAACCGGCAAAATTCAACTCACCAAGTTTGTTTCCGTCGCGGGTAAAGATGGCTGAATTTAGAATGAGCAAATCCACGGGCCTGCCGTTCAGTGCCTCCGCCAGATGTTTTACGGAGTCATCACTGGCCACGTCCAGCGCCTGGAGGGACACGCTTTTACTTTTTGCCAACCGCTGCAATTCTTCGCGCTGTTTCGGATTTCGCGCCGTCGCGATTACATCCCATCCATCCGCAGAATATTGACGGGCAAATTCCAACCCCAGCCCGCGATTAGCTCCGGTAATCAAAACTGTGGACATAGCTCGTTGCTCCTCTGTTTGCGAAAGATCTCGCAGGCGTTTGCTGCGGATATCTCTTTGAACGCTCCCTTCCTAAGATGCCTCGCCCGCCGTTTTGTTATTCGCAAACGCTGAATGCGAGGTATGCGGAGCATCCGCTGGTGGCGGCGCATTATGGGGAGAATTCGGGGGTTGCGGGTGGGGCGGCGTTGTGTTGAGGCGAAGAAAGTAATCAGTAATCAGGGATCGGTAATCAGTTTCGGAGAAGAGAAAAGATAACGCTGAGTCAGGGAAGACGGTGAGCTGTGCAGAGAAGAGGACGACCGAGACGAGGAACCCACACTCCCCAACCAAGTCGGGGTGAACTCCAGCCTAAGGGAAACCTACGCTTCTCCATACTTTCGCTGTAAGTCCTTGAGTGTTAGCCTCTCTTCGTTTGGCACGTGAACCACTCGAAAATTCCTGAGATGGGGCCACCCGCCCTCCAGGAAATCATCAATGATCGTCGAAGGGAACGATATGGAAATTCCTGAGGTGCTGCTAAAGATTTTCAGTGCTGACATCATCGAAAACGAAAAGCTGGCGTTTCCCGTAAAGGTCGAATTGCTGGACGTTAGCTTGAACCCAATTTTTGAGACGATAGCGACCGGCAAAGATGAAGACCGAAACTATCTATTTTCACATGACCGTTTGATTGCCGGGACTGCTGCGCAACCAACCGCTTTTAGCGTGCGCTTCACCGCTGCCGGTAAATCATTGGTGAAAGACTTTCCGGCTTAAGCCGGTCAGAGCACCAGCCGATTTTGAGCTTCGTTTGAAAACTTGGGGAACTTCCCGTCTGTCCCTTGGGTTCTGGATTCCCTTGGGTTCCCTGGCGATCAGCACCGAAAAAATCACCCCGTTCAGCATCTCCCCCGATTGTTGCTTCGGCATGAATGTTCTGCAAACGCCGGAGGCGGCAGATGGGAGTGCTGGGAAGAAGAACTGGATGCGCCAATGTGTGGGTGTATGATGCGCGCATGGCCTCCTCAGGACAGGGATCGGAGCATTTGAATGCGCAACTTCTGGTTGACTCGATTCCTGCGCTGATTCACACCGCCAGGCCCGACGGCTACCTCGACTACTTCAATAAACCTTGGCTGGAATACTTGGGCGTCACTTTGGATAAAGTGACCGGCTGGAATTGGACGGCTTTCGTTCACCCTGAGGACGTAGAAGGGATTTTGGCCAAGTGGCGAGCGTGCCTCGCGACCGGGGAAATCTTCGAGTATGAGACTCGCGTCCGTCGGGCCGATGGAGAATACCGATGGATGTTCCACCGGAAAGTGCCCCTTCGCGATACAAACGGCAACATCGTCAAGTGGTATGGATCGAGTCTGGATATTGAGGAGCGCAAGAGGACGGAAGAATCGCTGAGGAAGAACGAAGCCTATCTGGCGGAAGCGCAGAGCCTCAGCCACACAGGCAGTTGGGCCTGGAATCCCGACACCGACGCCAGGTATTGGTCGGAGGAATGCTACCGAGTTCTGGGTTTTGATCCGCGAGATGGTTTGCCCCGAACCGAAGAACTCATCCAGCGAATTCATCCCGACGATCAATCGGCGTTCCGGGAATCTACCAAGAGGGCCCTACGTCAGAATTTGAAACAAGAAGTGACTTATCGCATTGTGCATCCGGGGGGCGCGGTCAGGGACATTCACAGCATTGGTCATCCTGTTTTCAGCCCCTCTGGCGATCTCATCGAATTCACAGGAACGGTGATCGACGTCACCGAGCGTAAACGAGCGGAGGAGGAACTGCGCAGAAGTGAAATGGAGCTCCGGCAGATAGTAGACCTCGCGCCACAATTTGTTGGTGTATTCGGTCCCGACCGCGAAGGTCTCTTTGTAAACCGCGTCGCGCTCGATTACTTCGGCCTTAACCTTGAGGAGTGGCGGCAGCGATTCGATAGCTCGGGTCAGCCCTATAACTTTCAGTTCCTTCATCCTGATGACATGGAGCGGGTCACACGGGATTCTCATCATGCTCTCTCCCGTGGCGCTGCTCTCGAGTTGGAGATGCGGCTGCGCAAAAGTGATGGAAGTTATCGCTGGTTTTTTCTCCGTTACAACCCATTGCGCGACCACGAGGGACAGATTACGCGTTGGTATTTAACCGGAACTGATATCGAGGACCGCAAGCAGGCGGAAGACCGGCTTCGCAGCGAAAACGTCGCTCTACGCGAAGAACTCGATAAAGCCTCGATGTTTGAAGAGATCGTTGGAACTTCTCCGGCTTTGAAAAGTGTTCTCTCGCGTGTCTCCAAAGTCGCGCCGAGTGATTCTACGGTCCTGATCACGGGTGAAACGGGAACGGGCAAAGAGCTAGTTGCACGCGCGATACATCGAAGATCAGAGCGTGCTTCGCGCACGTTCGTTGGTGTGAACTGTGCGGCGATCCCCCGCGATCTGATCGCCTCGGAGTTGTTCGGCCATGAGAAGGGCGCCTTTACGGGCGCGACTCAGCAGCGCCTGGGCCGGTTTGAGGTAGCCAATGGAGGCACAATTTTCCTCGACGAAGTCGGAGAACTTCCGGCTCAGACTCAGATCGCACTGCTGCGTGTTTTACAGGAGCATGAGTTTGAGCGTGTCGGCGGCAGTCGAGGAATCCGCGCTGACGTTAGGGTTATTGCAGCCACCAATCGTGACTTGGAGGCCGCCATCAGCGCTGGGTCCTTTCGTAGCGATTTGTTTTATCGGCTGCACGTCTTCCCAATTGAGATGCCTTCTCTTCGTGAGCGGAGAGAGGACATTCCGCTGCTGGTGGAATACTTTATCGATCGCTATGCGCGAAAAGCAGGCAAGAACATAAAACGTGTCAACAAGAAGACGCTGGAATTGCTTCAGTCCTATCCTTGGCCGGGAAACATCCGCGAACTGCAGAACGTCATCGAGCGTTCGGTGATCCTTTGCGAAACAGAGATTTTCTCGATCGACGAAAACTGGTTGCCGCAGCAGCCGCCTCTGGTACCGGAGTCGAAAGAGCAAGCTGAGCTCCCTCGGAGACTCCTGGCGAAAGAGAAGGACATAATCGAGGCTGCACTGAAAGAAACCCGTGGGCGCGTGTCGGGACCCACGGGGGCTGCGGTCAAGTTGGGGATACCGCGGTCTACGCTGGAATCGAAGATTCGGTCGCTGGAGATCAAGAAGAATCGTTTCAGAACTTTGCCGAAAATTTGAGGGCTCGAAGTTAGTGAGCGTCTGGGCTGATGGTTCGATTGAGCTGGTCTACGGCGCGCAGCCGGACCCGGTGTCCATAACTGAATGCCCAGATCATGGTGGCAATGGTCAAGGTGCCGAGAACGACTGGCGAGACGATCAGGACTGCTGCAGGGGACATATTGAAGATCAAAATGATTCGAAGAATCAGCTCGCCCATGAATACACACCCCCAAACGGTTGTAATCAGCCGATGGGAAAAACGCACCTCAGGCAATTGCCAGGCGGCGTTGAATCGCGCCTGCCGCTGCGGGTCTGCTCCCGCCATGAAATGGCGCCCGAAATAGAACATCAGTGGACGCGGCGACAGCAGCGAGACAAAACAGGCGAAGCCAAACGCGCCAGTGAACAAGGATTCTCGGACCAGCAAGAGTCGCGGGCCACCGCCGAAGAGCAAAGCAACGCCGTCGGTGGTGATCCCCAGCAGAACCACGATCGAAATAGGATCAACCGCCCCGCGGCGCACCAGATCAAAGATGCTCTTGCCCAAAGGGAAAGTGGTGGCAATGATCAGGGCAGTAAGTTCCGAGTGGGAAAAATAGCGTTTCGAAAGCCTATAAAGAACGACGGGGATGATGGCATTGAGGACGATGCCCCAAACGATGTCGGCCAGCGGAGGCCGTGGCGTTGGCACATCGGAGGTTTGCATAATTCAACTCTCGATCATCCGCAGACGAGCGGTGTGGCTCCATTATAAGAACCGACCTCCCGACGTGGTCGGGATAAATTCCGGCCGGCCACTACAAAGGCAAGAGAGCGGGAAAAGAAAAAGCGGCGCCGAGCCGCCGCACTGCAAAAGCCCGCGCCGAAGTCCGGCTTTACAAGAGACAAATAAGAGCAGCGGCGTCCCGACGGATCGGGATAAATTCGGCCGCTGCTACATAAGACGAAATACGTCGGGCGACGCCGCGCTCGCGCGCGATCGAGCTACTCTTTCTTTTTGTTTTGTGGGGGGATGTCGGCGTAGCCCGGGGTGGCGGACTTGAGGTTGGCGGGGACGGCGGCGTTGACGTCGCCGAGGGCCCAGCGAGTGCCGCCTGCGAGTAAGTTCAGGAAAAATTCATTTTGCCAGTTTTCCGGGCGATCGCCGATGTTGGTGTAGAAGACGCGGCCTTTGCCGTGCATGCGTGCCCAAGTGCCGGGGTACGACCGGCGCTGGTAGCACTCACCTTTGAGTTTGCTGGTGTCTACGGTAAGGATGACGTGGAGATCGGGCGCGAAATCTTTCAGCGAGTACCATTCTTCGTTCATTTCGACTGGAGGTTTGACGCCTTCGAGGCCGGGAAATTTCGGATCGTTGATGATGAGTTCGGTGGTTTGCAGGCGGGGATCGCTGCCGTGAATGATGAATTCGCCGCCGATCATGCGGATGTAGGGATCGGATTTTTCACCGTAGGCGACGTAACGACTGGAGAGATCCTTGGTGTCCGGCTCAGTGTGGAAAGTATCGCTGGCGGCGTGGACGCCGACGAAGCCCATGCCGTCGTGAATAGTGTCGAGAAATTTCTGTTTGCCGGCGGCGGACATCGGGGGATTCTTGTCGGTACCGGCTTCGGTAAGATTGCCGGTGGTGAAGAAGAAGGCCGCGCCAAAAGATTTAAATTCGGCGGAATCGAAAATTCTGCCGTCCTTGGAGCACTCGACGTGGATGCCGTGCTTTTTGCCGATTTCGGTCGCGACGGTCTCGCAGATGCTGAGTTTGTCGCCATCGCGCTTCACGACCTGGTGCTCGAAACCGGAGGATTTGGTGAAAACGAGCAGCGATTTTGAAGAGGGAAGTGCGAGCGAACTGGGAAGTGAGATAGCAGCGCCGGCGAGAGCGGTGGTCTTGAGGAAGTCGCGGCGATTTGTGGCGTTGTTCACGATGTTCTCCTTGGATGACGGAAATTAAGAATGACCTTCAGGATGCGAGCAAACAGGAAAAGCGGCAAAGATGCGGTCGGGAGTCCAGCCGAGTTCGCGCATGCCGATTTCGGAGGAGTAGTAGGCGCCGGAGACCCAGTCTTTTATATGGGCGAAATGTTGGTGATCGGCGAAATCGGGAGCGGAGAGAGTTGTAAGCAAGTCGTGGAGCCGAGCCGGACTGAGTGAGGCGATCCCAGCGTGAAAATTGGTCTGGGAGTTTGATTCGAACGCGGAAAGAGAGGCTAGGAATTTCTGCTGCGCTTTCAGAGTATCGACGCTGAGAAGAAGATCAATAAATGAGGCGGATTGGGCTTTGCGGGAGCCGGGGACGATGGCTTCGGAGAGAAAGTCGAGCGCGGCGAATTGTTGCGCGGGCAGAAACAGCGGGTTGTTGCTCTGGGCGGAGAGATGAGCATCGGCGGAGTCGAGTAGAACTGCGTTTGAAAGATGTTTTTGGATGGGATGAGCGGCGGAAGCGAACGGAGAGAAAACGCCAGCGGCCACGCCGGAAAGAATCACTTGCGCCGCTTCACGACGAGAAAGGCGGCGCGGACTCGTTTGCGGCTGCAAAACGGGAAGCTCGGTTGGCGCGGCCATCTTCTGTCCTCTCACTCTCCCGGCGCGAGATGGTACCATTTCGCGGGTCGGGAATGGAATGAGGCGAATGCAAAATAAAAATAAATCCGAGTATGACGCGATTGTGGTGGGTTCGGGGGCTTCGGGCGGCTGGGCGTGCAAGCGGCTGGCGGAAGCCGGATTGAAGGTAGCGCTGCTGGAAGCAGGGAAGCCGCAGTCGGATGGGAATTTCACGGAGCACAAGCCGGGATTCGAATTGAAATACCGGAATCGTGCCGGAGAGATGCTGCGAAAGACGCGGCCGGTGCAATCCATTTTTGATGTCTGCAACGAGTATACGGCGGACTGGTTTGTGAATGATTTGGAGGAGCCGTACACCACGCCGAAGGATCAGCCATTTTTGTGGATGGGGCGGGTACGGATGACTGGCGGGCGAACGAATGTTTGGGGGCGCGTGAGTTTGCGGTTCAGCGATTGGGATTTGAAGGCGGCTTCGCATGATGGATTCGGCGAAGACTGGCCGGTGAGTTACAAGGATTTGGAGCCTTACTACGATCTGGTGGAGAAGTACGTCGGCGTGACCGGGATGGCGGAAGGGTTGGAACATTTGCCAGACGGACAGTTTCAACCGGCGATGCCGCTGACGTGCCAAGAAATATTGGTCCGCAATCGAGTGAAAGAAAAATTTGGGCGAACGGTGACGCTGGCGCGTTCGGCGAACATGACGAAACCGCAAAACGGGCGAGGGCCGTGCCACTACTGCGGGCCGTGCGAGCGCGGGTGCATGACTCATTCGTATTTCAATTCGGCGTTTACGACGGTGGCGGATGCGCTGCGAACGGGGAATTGCACGCTGATTTCGAATGCGATGGCGCACAAGGTGTTGATGGACGAGAAGACGAATCGTGCGAGAGGCGTGTTGTATGTGGACCGAAACACCCGCGAGACGAAGGAGATTCACGCTCGGGTGGTGATTTTGTGCGCGCAGACGCAGGAAAGTACGCGGATCTTGTTGAATTCGGGCACGGCGGCGTATCCGAACGGGCTGGCAAATTCGAGCGGGGCGCTGGGACACTATTTGATGGCGCACGTACGAAGCGGCGGCGCGAACGGCGATGTTCCGTCGTTTGGCGAGAAGGCGTCGATGGGCGCCCCGGTGAAACCGGTGGGGATTTATGTTGCGCGATTCCGGAATTTGAAGGGCCAGGAGCCGGAGAAAAATTTTCTGCGGGGATTTGGATACGAAGGCGGGTCGAGCGTGGATTTCAACTGGAGCGCGCCTGGATTTGGCGAGGCGTACAAAAAGGCGTTGCGGGAGTCGCGTATGGATTTCGACATGACGGGATTTGGCGAAGTCTTGCCGCGCTTTGAAAATCGTGTGGAGATCGATCCGGACGTGAAAGATATTTTTGGGATTCCGGTGCTGAAGATTTATATGAAAGACAGCGAAAACGAACGGGCGATGATCAAGGATATGGGCGACTCAGCGGGGGAGATGCTGGAAGCGGCGGGCGCGAAAAATATTCGGGTGTATGCGCATCCTTCGGCGCCGCGATGGGCGTTGCACGAGGCGGGAACGGCGCGGATGGGAGTTGATGCGAAGACGTCGGTGCTGAATCAGTTTCAGCAGACTCATGACGTGAAGAATTTATTTGTGATGGATGCGTCGGGATTTGCTTCGAATCCATGCCAGAACCCGACGTTGACGATCATGACGCTGTGCGTTCGTTCGTGCGATTACTTGATGGGCGAGATAAAGCGCGGGGAGATTTAGCGGGCTGGGGACAAGATGGTTCCGGGACCTGGACTCGAACCAGGATACTCAGCTTCAAAGGCTGATGTCCTACCGATTAGACGATCCCGGAATGGCTAGGAAAAGTTTAGCAGAGAGGTTTGGATTCGCCCAAGAGGTGGTGGCGAAAATGTTGGAACCCGCGTGGCTGGTCGAAAATGCGCGGGCCGAGGGATTCTGTTAAACTGAGAAACTCACCTTTACAGCGGAGAGGTGGCCGAGCGGTTTAAGGCGCACGCTTGGAAAGCGTGTGTAGGTTAACCCCTACCGTGGGTTCGAATCCCACCCTCTCCGCCATTTTTTCTCTTTTGTTCTCAATCAGTTCGCGCGACTGCGTCCACCGCAGCCGTGTCTTTGCAGCGTACCTTGACCAGGGCAGTAAAACGCGAATGGCGGATGCCAAAAGTCGCTATGACGGAACGCCGAGACGACTCCATCACAGAATCGTAGTGCGTTCCAAAGCGCTGGGAATGAGGCAAAGGGGATGGGGGCGCGATCCCCTTCGCCACGGCATATGGCAAGCATTTTTTCGGGTAAGGAGTTAGTCAATCGACGGTGATGCGGGTAGCGGCCGTAGTTCCCTTGACCTCAGCTATGGGCGTTCCCACGCCGACGGCATCGTAGCTGGGAGGCCAGAGTTTGAAATCGAACATACCTTTGTAAGTTTTGCCGTCGGACGCGACGGTATCCGTTTCGTCGACGGTGAACAGGCTTGAGATGCTGCCGTCCGGGTTAAACATTAAACCGATATGGTGCAGCTTGACGATGCCGTCGTCCAAGACTTTCCAAGCGCCGAAGCAAATATTCCCGCCGGCGGGCGGAAGAAATGCATTTTCAAATTCAGTTCCATCGGCGTGCCAGGTCTTGAAGGATTCGAGGAACGGGAAAGGTGTGGGGGGATACGGCCCTCCCGGAGGGAAATTATTATCGTAAGTTGCAGTGTAAATCACATGCCACAAACCCACGATGGTGGCATGCTCCTTCGAGTCTCCGTCCGCGTGGGGGCTGACGAAAGGAATTGCGGGGGCGGCTCCAGCTTTGTAAGGAACGGCGCAACCACCACCCTTAGCGTCGGTAGCGGTGAACAACAGCCCGACTGCAACGAACGCCACAAGACCGGAGAACCGCCCGCTTCGAAGCGTTTTCAAGGTCATTCCACGGATCAGATTCATTGTCCTTCTCCTCTTAGTTGAGTTACCGCGCACATGCTTTTTCTCAAGCCCGGAGGGCGGAGCAAAGCAGAGTTCGCGCAAATTTGGTTGAAAAGGCGGTTGGGTGCAATGCCCGGATCGTCACTTCGGGTTCAATTTCTTGTCACCAGATAAGTCATTGAAATCAGAGGCTTAAGGCCGGCACATTGGTTCCTGACCGTCCACTCCGCCACTTCGCCGGCGGTGTTAGCATCTGCAAAATTAACCGCACGTGATGCAACTAGGTGAAATTGGTTCTTAGAGCGTCGGGTCCCACCTTAAACTAATTGGTTTGTCCGCCAATGGCTGACTGGATAGTCCGAAAACAGCCGACACTGCCATATGTCGGCGTGTAAACGGCAGTGGGACAGCTTACCGTTCAGGGCCACCGAGTGTCTTTCCTTGTTCATAAAGACTCGGTCTCACTTCTCCGGCAGGAGCGTTAGTCAGGCCCTTACAATCAGCCAAAGGGTTCAAATCTCTTCTGCGTTTGCCGAGCCGCGATTGGCTGCTAATGCGCGGCGGTATGGCAGAATGTACGTCAGAAAATGCAATTATCCCGTGTATGCCCCTGCGTATAAACGAACTCGTCGTTCTGATGCGCTGCTTGAAAGGTGCGCTTGAATCGGAACGCATAAGCAAGGGCGACAAAACGGTGGTTCGAGAAATTATGCGCCGCATCAATCTTTTCGCAGGGCGACAAGGCGGGTGGTAGGACAAGTTGGAATGATTAGGGCCGTATTGGGTTTCCCACTTTACCGATAAGCGTTGTCCGTTTCGTGGGCGCTCACCGCCAACGCAGAGTCATTTTGGCAAAATCAAATTCAACGCGCCTTGCGTGTAACGATGCGACTCCCAAATAGCCGTCAAGCCCTGGCAGTATCCGTTCACCAGGTCCATCAATCAGAATTGCGTTGATCACTTCCTCTGGCCCACCTACGTGTACTCCAGGCACACTCACGTTTGTCCCTTTGATCCCTCCAAGCGTGCTGCTCCTTGGTCGTCCTTCGGTTCGTATTTTGCCCCCATATTTCTTTAGCCGGTCTCCGTAGAGCAGAATATTTGCAAGACCTGTATCCACTCCAAGCCGCATGGTCGTTCCTTGAACGGAGACCGGCACCACGAAAACTCCTGGAACTGGGCGGGAGATTTCGCTTGTCGTTAGCTCGAAATAGAGTCTCTTTTTTTCATAATCGATGGTGAACTTCTGGCTCCTACTCAAAAGATCCAGTCCGACGATACCATCCATGCCCTTCGCGAATTCAGAGTATTCAAGGAGATTTGCAACCATGACGCGGAGACCTTGGGCTCGAAGCGGCCCCATTCGAAAAGCCGGCACGTCAGCATATTCGGTCGGCACGAATCGGTCGAAGTTCATCACTCGTCCAGCGTGCCGTCTCAAGTGGAGAGTCAACGCTACTTTCCGGTCGATAACGCTGCGTGTTGCTCCTGTGTCGACGATGAACCTCAGGCCGCCGACATCCCCTACCTGACCTTCTACGACGACCAGGAAATCAGATGCCAGCTCAAATGGAACTGCCGCAGCAGTTTCGGAAGGAACCAAGTCCTGCGCTCGTAAGGGTCCTATCGCGGCACAGCCGATCCCAAGCATAACCAGCCGGATCCAGTGACGCATTGTGCCTTGCCTCGAAGCCGCGCGGTTGCGGCGGCGCACAAGGTGGACGATCTGGCAGAGACTTCCAATGCACTACACGTCATGCGTGCGTATTGACTTTGTCACAAGCGAATGCTGTGATAACAAAACCACTTAGGGACGCGGGCTATGGACGCGGTCTGTCCAGCCGAGGGCGCGAAATGACGGAACCTGGTCACCCTTCTAAGATCCGATTCGGGGTTTACGAGCTCGATTTGCAATCGGGCGAGTTGTATAAAGGACGCACCCGCATCCGCCTTCAGGACCAACCGCTGCGTGTTCTGATCGCTCTTTTGAACAAGCCAGGGGAGGTAGTGAGCCGGGAAGAACTAAGACAGGAATTGTGGCCTTCCGACACGTTTGTGGACTTCGAACACGGGCTAAGGGCCGCCGTGAATAAATTGCGTCAGGCTTTAAGCGATGATCCCGAAAAGCCCCGTTATGTGGAGACATTGCCAAGGCGGGGCTACCGATTCATTTTTCCAGTACAACAATCGCAGGACCGCCTGCCACCCGGTTCTGGGCTTGAGACCGGCCAGATTTCGACAGGGATCGCAGCCGACGCGCCAGGAGGAGACGCGGGCGAAGCGCCGGGTATTCGGCGCAAATCCGGCCGAGTCGTGTGGTGGTCGAGTCTCTTGACGATCATTGCTTTTGCTCTGTTCTTGGGAATTGCGCTTCGTAGACCGACAAAACTCGCCGAGAAGGACACGGTTGTGTTGGCAGAATTCGCCAATAGCACCGGCGAGCCGGTATTCGATCGAACCCTACGACGCGGGCTCGGCATCGCGTTGGAACAATCGCCGTTTGTCAGGATTCTCTCCGACAACGAGGTTGAAAAGACTCTCGGCTACATGAAGCGCGCCGCCAACACACCTTTGACTCCTGAGATTGCCCACGAAGTTTGCAAGAGAACATCGAGCGCGGCCGTGCTCGATGGTGCGATCGATCGGGTTGGGTCGCGGTATGTGGTTGCTTTAAAAGCTAGCAATTGTCAGAGCGGACGACTACTTGGCGAGACTGAATTCCGCGCCGCCGATAAAGACGGCGTGCTGGACGCTCTCGGCAAAGCGAGCTCTGAAATTCGGCACCAACTCGGCGAGTCGATCGCGTCGGTCGAGAAGTCCGACAAACCTTTAGCGGAAGCCAGTACCTCTTCAATCGATGCACTACAGGCATACACGCTCTGGAATTACGAAGATGATGACGATGCGGCGATGAGCCTGCTGCGAAGGGCTACCACCCTCGATCCGCACTTCGCACTGGCCTATCTGCAAATGGCCGACATGTGCGCGGGTCGGGGCGAGGCAGATGGAGCGATTTCAAATTTGAAGAAGGCTTTCGAATTTCGGACGCAGGCGTCGGATTGGGAACGACTAATAATCGAATCTCGATATGAAGAAAACGTAACAGGGGACATTGAACGCGCCCACGAGTTGTACGAACTTCGTGCACGGCTGTATCCGGCTGACCCCTCGGGTAGGGAGGGCGCTGGCGGAATATATGCGATGCTCGGCCAATATGAGCTAGCTCTCGCCCCATATCGTGAATCAGCCAAGATCAATCCAAATAAGGTCGGAACCGATGCGGCGGCAGCGCTACTTGCCATCCTCGCGAATCGTCTAGAAGAGGCGCGGTCGTTTAATTCACTGGCTATAAGAAAAGAGAGTAATGATCCGGGAAATACCTATCTATTGGCCTTCCTTGACGATGACGTTGCGGCAATGCAAAAGTCAGTCAAGGAATCGGAAGGCACTGGCTTTGAGGAGCAGACAGTCTCGATGGACTCTGACTCCGAGGCTCGCATCGGCCACCTGAAAAGAGCCGACGAATTGTCAACACATGTCGTCGCTCTCTGCCAGAAGAAGAGTCGTCTAGAAGAGGCCGCCGAGTATCAGCTCGATGCCGCGTTGCGGAACGCGGAGTTTGGAAAAAGTAGAGAGTCGACAACGCTAGCGGAGCGATCGTTACGGTTGGCCCCAACACGCGACGTCAAGATCCTCGCTGCGATCGCTTTGGCGCGCGCTGGACACACCCAGGAGGCGGAGCGGCTGGCGGATGAAGTTGACAAGTTAAATCCGCAGAACACGCAGATCCAACGGTATTGGTTGCCGACGGCGCGGGCAGCCATTCATCTCAGCCGCAAGGAGCCGCAAAAGGCAATCGAAATTCTACGCAACACAGCCGATTTGGATCTCGGTTTGATCTACCCAACGATTGAGGTGAATGGACTGTTGTATCCTGTGTTTCTTCGTGGCGAAGCGCTGCTTCTCTTGAATCGAGGAAAGGAAGCTGTGTTGGATTTTCAAAAGTTCAGCGATCACCGAACGATTGTTCTAAACAATCCTTTGGGCGCACTCGCGAAACTCCAGATGGGCCGTGCATACGCGATGCAAGGTGACGCAACGAGATCGCGGGCTGCATATGAAGACTTCCTGAATCTGTGGAAGGATGCCGACCCGGACATCCCCATTTTTCAGCAGGCGATAACAGAATTCGCAAAGTTGAACTAGGGAGGGCTGGGTTATGTTCGAGGAACCGCTCCATTTTAGGGAACCGTGTTAGATCTCACTTCGGAGAGCGCAGGATGCCCGGGCCCAGCACTCAACCCCGAATGCCGATGCGTAAAGCGACAAGCATTCTATTTGTGCTGTTTGTTCTTCTGTTGTTGGCGGCGTCGCCTACGAATGCCCAAACCACAGGTCGAATTTCCGGTACTGTCAGAGACCAGACGGGAGGTGTTGTTACAGGTGCAGCGCTCACGCTGACGAATCTCGCAACGAACTCCAACTCAACTACTTCGACTGGTTCTGACGGGGGCTACTTGTTCGCCGTTGTAGAGGCAGGTTCCTATCGGCTCGCCGTTGAACATGCCGGCTTCAAGACATCCATACAAAACCACGTGCAGCTCGAAGTGAATCAGAACGAGCGCCTTGACGTTGCATTAGAGGTAGGGCAACCAACCGAAAGGATCGTTGTTGAAGCCGATGCGCCTCAAGTCGATACATCCGGCGCTGTGCTAGGCAAAGTCGAGAACACCCGGCGCATCCAAGACCTGCCGCTGGCAGACCGCGACACCCTGCAGTTGGGTCTGTTGCAAGCGGGTGTCTTCGCGACCGATCCAGATGATGGCTCCGGTAATCCTTTCAGCGGAAGCGGCCAGCGCTCTGAATCCCTCACGTTTCTACTCGATGGCGCTGATAACACAGACTTCGTGGGCAATAACATCGTGGTGAGTCCGAACCCCGATGCTGTGCAAGAATTCAAAATTTTGACGAACAACTATGATGCGGAGTTTGGTCGCTCTTCCGGCGGAATCGTCGATCAGGTGATCAGGTCCGGGACGAACGAGATTCACGGGACCATGTTCGAATTCCTGCGAAATGACATTTTCAACGCTCGTGACTTCTTTCTGCCCGAGCGCGCTAATTTCAAGCGCAATGTATTTGGCGCTACGACCGGAGCACCGATCCGCCGGGACAAAACATTCATTTTTGCGGACTATCAGGGCGCGCGTCGTCGCGAGGGCCAAGTTGTCCCAACCATTACGGTACCGAGCGCTGCCGAGCGCAGCGGCGATTTCAGTGAATTGTGCACTTCCGGCGGAGGTAAGGGCGGCTTCGACCTCGCTGGCAATTGCGTCACCGGAGGAACGCAGCTTGTAAACCCCGTGACGAGCGCGAACTATCCGTTCAACCAGCTGCCGGTCAACTCGATCGCCGCGAACTATCTCAACCGTTTCGTGCCGCTACCGAATGCGCCCGGCAATGGATTCATTACTTCACCGACGACGGCGATTGATGAGGATCAAGGCATTCTCCGCGTTGACCATCATCTCAGCGAACGGGATCTCCTGACTGGCACATACGTCATCGATGACCAGCGTCAAAGAGTTCCTTTTCCATTCGCGGCGGGAGGCACCAACGTAGGCAGAAATCAAACCCTTTCACTGGCTTGGATTCATAGCTTCGAACGCGGGTGGGTGAATCAATTGCGCGTGTCCGCCAATCGCACGGCCTACCGGTTCGCCATACCCGATGACACCACGAGTCCGTCTGCGCTCGGGTTTACCAACGTCAACCCAGACGATCCCAGCGGTGTCGCACCGCCAATCATGGCCGTGCATGGCTACTTTACGGCCGGGCCTTCTCCTCAGGGACCGACGAAGACTCACGACATGACGTACCAATATCAGGACCACATCACTATCCCGATTCGGAAGAATGTATGGAAGCTTGGGGCTGACTTCCGCTTTGTCCAAGACAATTTCGACTATGATTTTTACAACAACGGAAGTTTTACTTTCGGCGACGACGCCGGCGGTCCTATCAACGGGACCTTCACGGGCAATGCGCTGGCGGATTTCATCGCGGGTTTTCCGGGAAACAACTTCCAATTTTCGAATTCGATCTATGGAATTCGCACACGATCGCGGTACTGCTACGCGGAAGATATCCTCAAACTGACCGGTCGCTTTACTCTCAATCTCGGAATTCGGTATGAGTACAACAGCCCGCAGTCCGACATTCACGACGAGATCATCGCTTTTTTCGGAGCTGGCGCTCAGTCAACCGTATTCCCGGACGCACCGCCTGGGATTCTGTATCCAGGCGATCCCGGAACACCCAACCACGCACTCGTTTATCCCGACCGCAACAACTTCGCGCCGCGCACCGGTTTTGCATGGGACATTTTCGGTCACGCCAAGCTCGTAATGCGCGGCGGCGCGGGGATCTTTTACGACATTGAAGACGGAGCATTGAACATCCAGTTTGGCGGGCAACCCCCGTTTGGAGGCGTATCAAATATCAATTTCACGACGGCCAATCTTGGGTCCGCGACGAATATCGTCGCGGACCCTTTTACACCACTGGGCCTGATCAATCCGTTCCCATTCGCGAGTCAGGGCCGCATTGGCGAATTCTTCACGCCAAAGGTGCCATTTTCGTTCGTCACCGACCCACACTTCCGCACTCCATATTCCGAGAATTTTAACTACGGCTTTCAATACCAAATGGGTCGCAACACCGCCATCGAAGTGGTCTATGTCGGAAGTCTAGGAAGAAAACTGATCACTGTGACAGATGTGAACCCGCCCCAACCCGCAGTTGAGTCAGCTCAGCTCGCAAACGGATTTCTGAATGAAGACTGCGCGCGTGCGTTCGGCGGATGCGTGAATCCAACGAGCGATCCCAACACTACGCTCCTCGACATTGGGTCGCTCCTGACCAGCAAGAGCATTGGGAACTCTGCCAGTCATGAACTGCAATTGACAGTCGATCGGCGTTACAGCTCGGGGCTCTCGTTTCGAGCGGCTTACACTCTGTCGAAGACAACGGATATTACGTCTGGATTCCACGCCCGGTCCTCAGGATACACCGATCCGTTCAATCCCGGGCTAGACCACGCGCTGGCGGACTTTGACGCGACACATCGCTTCGTTTTCAGTGGGAGTTGGGAATTGCCGGTCGGCCAACGCTTCAAGCGACAACTTGTTGTCCGAAAGGCGGTCGAGGGATGGCAGGCAAACGTTATCACAACATTTCAGACCGGCCAGCCCTTCACGATTTATTCGGACAACGACAACAGTTTTCAGGGAAATTTCCTGGATCGCCCCAATCTGATCGGGAAAGCAACGAGGATCGATCCCCGCCGGGTCTCAAGCTTCGCGGCGGCACGTGCCAACTGTGCCGGTGAGTCCCCCGATTCGACCGGCAACATCACAGGAAACTTTTACTTCGACCCGACCGCCTTCGATTGCACCTTTAATTCGGACGACCACCTGGCACCAGGTTCAATCGCTTCATTCGGAGACTTCGGGCGCAACACACTGCGCGGACCGGGCATCAACAATTGGGACATCTCGTTTCTCAAACGAACCGCCCTTAGCGAGTCCAAGTTGTTGGAATTCCGCGCTGAATTCTTTAACGCTTTCAATCACGCTCAGTTCCTTAATCCCGACCGAAATGGTTTTGACGCCACTTTCGGTGAAGTCTCGCAGACTCGCGGACCCCGTTTGATCCAGTTCGCAGTCAAGTTTCATTACTGATTCTGCGGGTTGACAGTGCCCGGTTAGTCGTGCGGGCTGTATTTTTTGTACCTCGTTTGTACCTCAGTTCGGCTTTTGTGGCGTTTTCACACATTCTGGCGAAACGTAGAATCAATAAGTTACGACGTTTCTTCATATGGAGAGAGTCCGAATCCCGAATCCCACCCTCTCCGCCATACTTCTAACGCCGTTACAGCGCAATGGGTTAGGCGGTCCTGCCGAAACTTTCTACGTTTAATAAAGGGTCAGACGGAAGTTCCTCAGTATTAGGCACGTACTTACAACAACTTACGAGGCTACTCGGGACTGCCAAGTACTTGAAAATACGTAGTAGCCGAAGCGTTCTCGGTTTGGTATTCGGGTTGGGGAGACGAGGTTATCACTTAGCGAGTCTCTTTGATGGGCACGGGCGTTACACGGCTCAGAGCGGCATATTTGCTCGCCAATTCCTTGTTGCCGAGTCTGCCGTAAATTTGCTCTAGCAAGGCATAAATTTGCAGGTCAAGAATTACGCCTCTCGTGTCGCGCAGGGTCGCCGCTCTCTCACCATCGGCTCTAGCATCCTCATAGTTCTTCATGCTCAAATTCACTTTGGCGCGTTCGTACCAAACCGCTCGGACATTTGGGGTCAGCTCCACGGCGCGATCCAGGTGCTCTTTGGCTTCTTTGAGCTGGTTGCCTTTCATCAGAAATCTTCCGTAGTTGTAATCCAGGAAGGCATCGAAGTGGCGCCCACGTTGATTGACGGCCTCAGCCTTTCGGTAGGCCTCGCCCGCACGGTCTACTTCTCCCACTATTTCTATATTCAGAGCCAAATAATCCCAAGCACGTGGATCGTTTGCATCTACCGCTACGACCCGTTCGAAGTGTCTTGCGGCGTCTGCGTGACGGTTTTCACCGTCACACAGAGTCCCTAGCTGAAAATTCGCATCGACGTTATCGGGATCAATTTGCCAAGCGCGCTGAAGTAAGCTCGTGCCCTCCTCCACTTGTCCTTTCATGACCAGAATTTCGCCTCGCAGAGCCATGGCGGCAGGTTCGCTGGGATTCTTTTCGAATGCGACGACTGAAGTTGAGTCGGCGCGTGCATATTGTCTCTGCTCCAACAAAAAGCGACCGAGGTAGGCGTAGCCGCGGGACTCATCCGGCGCCAATTCCTGGTAGCGAACGAATGCGTCCTCGGCTGCCCTCGCGTTTCCTTTCAAGGCCAAGAGCCGCGCCCGGTCAAGCAAAGTCTCGGGACAGTTCGGATAGGATTGCTCGAGGGAACTAAGAATTCGCTCAGCCTGGTCCAGCGCTTCACGGGCCAGCGCGCTAGAAACCGCTTGAAGTTGCGTTTCTGCTCCCGCGCACTGTCCTGCAGAGGTCGGCCAGGGCGCCCAGAGCGCCGTCAAAAGAACCAAAATCGCTTTCATTTCTCACTCTCGGTAATCTTCAGGATTTGATCGGCCTTGACGTTCTGCAGAACCTGAATTGTTCCGCTGGGCCAGCGTAACTCGATTTCTTTGATTCGTGTATCACGACCCAGTCCAAAATGGACGCGCTTATCCGAGGAACTAGCGAAACTCCCCGCAGTGGTGACATGGTTGTATTGCACCAAGCCAGATTCTCCCGTGAGTTTGATGCGCGTGCCAATACCATCCCGGTTGCTTTTGACGCCGATCGTCTGAAGCAGAATCCAATGGTTGCTGTTGGTTGTGGTGTTGTAAAGCAATTCGGCATGATCACCAATGGCGGATACAACTACATCAATCTTGCCGTCGTTATTGAGATCGCCGAACGCGCACCCACGATGAGCGGCACGGACTTGCATATCCGGCCCGACTTGCGCGCTTACATCGCGGAATGTCCCATCCTGGAGATTCTGGAAAACTGCGTTTGCCTGGCGGTAGTGTTGCTGAGGGTCGTCATCGGCGTTATCACTGACGTGCGAGTTGGCGGTGAATAGATCCTTAAAGCCATCGTTATCGAAGTCATAGATACCATTGCCCCAACCGCTCATTTTTAGACTGGGAAATCCTATACCTGCCTTGTAGGTATCAACACTAAAAGATCCGGTGCCCTCATTACGGAACAGCGGGAATGTTTCACGTCCAAGGGCGGTAACAAACAGGCTGGGCTTGCCATCGTTATTCCAGTCACGAAAATCAACGCCCATGCTGGAAACAGGGATCCCGTCTTCCGTGAAGGCCACGAAGGACTCCACTCCTACTTCCTCGAAGCTCTTTCCCCCACGATTCTTGAATAGAAAATTTCTTTCTTTGTCGTTCGCGACGAAAATATCCATCCAACCATCGCCATTGTAGTCGGCGATGGCTACACCCATGCCCTTCCCGATATGTTCTGCTATGCCAGTTGCGGCAGAGACGTCCGTGAACGTGCCATCGCCATTGTTGTGGTACAGAAAATTCTGCTCTCCCTTGTACATGGTCGGCGAGCATGAGAGGCGCCGACCTGGGGGCCCGCAAACTTTGGAAGTCTCGAACGTCCAGTCCAGGTAGTTACTCACAAAAAGATCTAAGCGGCCGTCGTTGTCGTAATCGATCCATGCGGCTGATACAGACCAAAGCTTCTTGCCATTGGGGCCGATGCCGGCCACTCCTGCGCGCTCTGTGACATCAGTGAATGTACCATCGCCGTTGTTGTGATAGAGCGTATTGCGGTTGACTCCCGTGACGTAAATATCTGGAAACCCATCGTTATCAAAGTCAGCGACGGCGACGCCGACACTGTAGCCAAAACCCTTAACGCCCGCACGGTCTGTTACGTCTGTAAAGGTGCCGTCGTGGTTATTGTGGTAGAGGCGATTTGAAAAGTCGGGACTCTCCTTCGCCAGGCTGGGAATGCGTGCGCCATTCGTAAAAAAAATATCGAGATACCCGTCGTTATCGTAATCCAGGAGCGCTACGCCACCGAGGACCGCGTCAATTACGGGCTTGTCGGCGGTCGTACTGTTGTTGAGAATGAAGTCAACGCGTGACAGTTTCTGGCGGTTCTCAAATCGGATCTGCGAACGCTCCGCCGCCTGCTGGGAGAAAGCCAACAAGGCAACCGCAATCACGCCAGAAACCAGCAGTCTTAAAACGCTTTTACGGGCACCGATTTCTAGCTGACGGTACAAATTCATTTGGCTTGAGCCCCAAAAGACATCTGCTTCTTGAACTACGATCGTAAGCATTCATATCAAGATAAAATAGCAAACATTCTTAACTTCTTATCAGTGTCCGCAAATATCGCCGCGTCAACTTCAAGAGATCCTGCAAATCCTTAACTCGCACTCCGATCTACTCCAGTGCGGCTTTCTGGAATGCCAACCTGACCGGCGAATCGTCGGCATTCTTGAAATTGGACCGCTGGATCATCATTATTAGTGCCACGCCCCTCTTCATGTCGATCCAGACCTGAGTACCGTAAGCTCCGCCGTGACCGAAGGTTCCCGGCGAGAGCATTTCAGTAACTCCCTGAGGTTGGCGGACAATGCATACGCCCAAACCCCAGCCGTTGCCTGGAGTAAAACCGGTGACCAGATCGCCGGTCTGAACAGTTACCATCATGCGCACCGAATCTGCCGTTAGGTAGCGCCGGCCATCGAGAACGCCGCCGTTCAGAAGCATT
Source organism: uncultured Acidobacteriota bacterium (assembly GCA_963814635.1). Classification (GTDB taxonomy): domain Bacteria; phylum Acidobacteriota; class Terriglobia; order Acidiferrales; family UBA7541; genus Acidiferrum. The sequence goes on from CAWFDP010000001.1 coordinate 1,297,909, forward strand.
TGAGCCAAGCGCGTGTAATCAGGAGCGGTTGAAAACAAGCCCCCGTTGCTTGCTGGGTAGTGGTCGCGCCAAGAAGGAAGATGGCCATTCAGAAGACCGATTTCCGCCGGCACTAGCTGTTCGCCTTCGCGCTTGGCGGGTATCACCCAGCGCGGCATCTGGGTTTCACTCAGGTAGAAGGTCGTGTCCTTCATGCCTAGCGGGTCGAAGATACGCTTCCGCAGGAAGACTTCAAACGGTACACCGGAAACGATTTCTACGATCCGGCCAAGAGTGAGAATGCCGGACTGACAGTATTTCCATTGGCTCCCTGGCTCGAACGCGAGAGGCTTTGAAGCAAAGGCCGGCACCAGGTCGGACAACGTGCGCGCGGATTTGGCCTCTTCGTCGGTCGCTTCTCCCATTCCTGAAGTGTGAGTGAGCAAGTGCCGCAACGTGATTCGCGGCGCCTTGCCATCTGCAGTTTTGAGTCCAGCAAGTTCTGGAACGTATTTGGCGATAGGATCGTCGAGCGAGAGTTTGCCTTCCTCCATCAGCATCAGCACCGCTGTAGCACTAATTGGCTTTGACATGGACGCGATCCAGAAGATCGAATCCAAGCGCATGAAAGTTTTGTGCTCTGGGTCGGCCCAACCCTGAGCGTCCATTCGAAGCACAGAGTCACGCGTTGCGACCACCGTGACCGCGCCGGGAACTTCGTTGGCGACGATCATGTCGTGCATGCGTGCAGGGATGGAATCGAGGCTGGCAGTAGTTTGGGCGAGTCCGAAGGAAAGGGGCAGAGAAATTATGGTCAAGATAACGGCGAGATGACGAATTCGCATGTAGTCGATCTCCGTATTCAAATAACAACCAATCTATTTGTGTCTTACCGCGCAAAAGCAGGAATCTGGATTTCAGGACGAATTGAAGTCGCCGCCTCGGTCGGAAAATCGGCTGGGATCGCAACGGTCACCGGGCGCCTAGCCAGCCAACGCCGCGGCAAATCTCGTGCTGACAGTGGATGGCATATCCAACGGTTTTCCCATAGCGAGATCAGGGTTTCAGCATGATCATGATGGTAGACTCCTGCTGAAAGCGGAGTATGGTGACGCTCGCTGCCTTCCCGGCAACATTTTGTCGCGTATCCTGCAAGAGGTCGTTCAATTCCTTGATGGGCTTTCCATTGAATGCCAGCAGGACATCACCGGCAGAAAAGCCTGCTTTGGCCGCATCACTTGTGTCGGGCACTTCGAGCAGGATCACGCCCGTCTCACCTGGACTCCCAGCGGCTGAGACCTCATCGAGGCCAACGATGTTGCGCACCTTCGCGCCTGCCCAAACCGCAACCTCTCGACTTCGAGTTTCACTGAGAGTTGGCGTGATATCGCTTAGCCCTAAGGGCATCGCCGGTTGTCGGGCAATGGCTTTGAGCTTCGGAGTTTGGACGCCAAAATCATGCGTGTTGAAGTTCACAAATCCGAGAGACAGCGCCGGGGAATTCGATTTGACGCTGTAATCGCCTTGGGCTTTATCAACAAAGAGAGCGTCTCCTTGTAGGGAGTGGGCATCCAGTAAGCTTAGTTTTTGCAGCGCGGTGGAGGGGCTGGTTTGTGGCATAGCCGGCTGATGGAGCAGGTTGAAATCAATATCCTGCGTCCACTGCCTCATTTGAATCGGTTTGTAGGGCGCAAAGACGATATTGCCGCGGAAAATATCATGGCTGTCGTTGTACCAGACGTGCGGATGAAGTGAGTTGTTTACCAGAACGTTGTTTTCGCATGTACGAAAGAAGCCTTCGCGCAGCTTCAGCCCACCGTTGAGGCAGAGATTATTGTAGATGTGATAGTTGGTGGAGCCGTCGTCCAGATCGATATCCCAGCCGTGATCGCAGCGCCACCGCGAGTGCGACAGAATATTGGTCGCTGCGGCATCCAACACGGGAAGTTTTGCATAAGGGCCTTGTAGCACGGTGTCCAGGTCGAGACCCGTGACGCCCCACCAGCGATCGCGACCCCAAGAGTTGAAGGAGCCATGGTCGCCGGTCTCTTTCACGGTATCGAAGACGTCGCAGTGGTCGATATGGTGCCCTCCCCAGCAACCGTCTCCTATGTTGATTCCCGCGCGAGGAACGTCATAGATCGAACAGTGCCGAACGGTGATCGCTCTTGCGATGTCGATTTCAACAGGAGCAGTCTGTTTTTCGACCTGCCCGGTCTGGTAAATCAACGTATCTTCAACGAGGCAGTCTGCCGGATAGTCCGCCGTACGCGGTCCTGGAGTAAGATCGAGATCCCCGATGCCAAGTCTATCGTCGTAGCTGTCCAGTGGATTTCGCACCGCCCTCCGCTCGCCGACAAAGGAGATTCCGTTGGCTCCGGCGCGAGCGATGTGGCTGCGCGAAATGCGAATCCTGCGGTTGTATCCGCTCGCAAAAATGCAATTCCCGCCGAGCTGATCGAGAAAACAATCGTCCACGCAACAGTCTTCGGCGCCGGTGAAGAACAGGGCGCCGCCACGATAGATCCTCCAGTCACTGCGGAGAAGCGGTTCCCGAGTTAGCATAAACGTCCGGGAAGCATGCTGGAACGTAAATCCACGCAGCTCGATCCATTTCACGGGAGAGTCCTGGCTTCCGCGAAACTCCACCAGATGCTTCAAGCGCACGGTCTCGACAACCGCGTTTTCGAGATCCAGCCCTGTGGGAGGATAAAAATACAAGACTGAATTAGCTCGGTCCAAATACCATTCACTGGGAGCATCCAATTCTTCAAAAACATTTTCAACAAAACGATATTGAGCGTGCATCGGCTTAGGTCGGTTGTTTTGCCATCCACCTTCGTAGAGCACGTTGCCGTCTGCGCTCTTGCCGGTGATGACGTAGTGCATGTCACCCCACAGGTATTGGTGAATTGCGTGAATGTAGGCACCGCGTGGATCAACCCAACGCTTGGCTCGCTCTGGGCTGATCGCGTCCGGCGCACAGCCGCCCAAATATTTGGCATTTGGATCGTAGTTCGGGTAGCGGGCCAAGATCTGTCGCTGACCATTTGCGAAGAGCTGGTCGGTAGTGGTGCCGGCTGGTACGGAGGTCTTCATGATTCCGTCTCGATAGGCTGTCCACTTCGGGGACAACTGCGCCCCGCCACTTAGCAGGACATGCTCGCCTGGGTATGGCGCATAGATGATCGGTGCTCCGGCCTCCCCGGAATCCACCGGTGTGAAGACGATTGTGTTTGGTAGGTAGTAGGTTCCTGCCCGGAAGTAAACAGATATAGTTCCGGGATTGTGCTTCTTGAGCTCGCGAACGGCGCTTTGAGCAGCCTGAAAAGTTTTTAGCGGCCTAGATATCGTTCCCGGATTCTGATCATCTCCGCCGGTACTTACAAGAATGCTTTGAGTTGCATCGCCGGGCGACGGAGCGTCACGTGGTTCGCGCACAACTGACGCGGCGATCTTTCCGGACGTCGTTAGTCCCACGGCCGCGCCAGTTGCTTCCCAGAGAAAGTTTCTTCTATCCAAGCTAGATCCTTGTATTCCTCAACTTTCACACAAGCAGAACCCGGGTCCTCAAATCGCGGATCTCAGGCAAGAACTGGTGTAGCATCAGCACCGTTTGCGTGCACAAATAAGATGAAGTTCACCCGTCCCTCCAAACCGGGCCATCGGGGTACGTATAGGCTGACAACGATTCGGGGCGTATTTCGGTGCTGTATCCTGGTTTTTCGGAAAGAAGATAGTGCCCTTTGACCACTCGGACTGGGTCAACGAAGTGTTCGTGCAGGTGATCCACATACTCCGTTACACGATTCTCCAGCGTCGTGGATACGCGAAGGTAATCAAAGGCCGCCAAGTGCTGCACGCATTCGCATAGACCGACACCGCCGGCGTGAGCGCAGACTGGAACATTATATTTTGCTGCCAAGAGGAGCACGGCAAGGTTCTCGTTGACTCCCGCGAGCCGGCAACTATCGATCTGAACAACGTCGATGGCCCCGGCCTGCAGAAACTGTTTAAACATTACCCGGTTATGGCAATGTTCTCCGGTAGCTATCCGAATGGGGGAAACTTCCTGGCGGATGCGGGCGTGCCCGAGGATGTCGTCCGGGCTGGTCGGCTCTTCCATCCACCAGGGGTCTAGTTCGGCTAATTCGTTCGTGCGTTGGATTGCTTCGAGGACGTCCCACTTCTGATTGGCATCCATCATCAGTTTATTGCCGGAGCCAATTACTGACCGTACCAAACGAGCCCGGCGCAGGTCGTCGGCCGGGTCCCCGCCAACCTTCAACTTGAAGTGGGTCCAGCCTTGTGCAAGAGCCTCGCGGCATAGGTGGAGAATCTTGTCATCGCTAAAGCCGATCCAACCCGCCGAGGTGGTATACGCTGGGTAGCCGCTCTGCTGCAAATGTTGCAGGCGTGTGTCCTTGCAAGAGGCCCGCTCTTTCAGAAGATCGAGAGCCTCCTCTTTGGTGATCGCATCCGTAATGTACGTGAAGTCGATGGCCCGGACGATCTGCTCCGGATCCATGTCCGCTAGCAGTTTCCAGAGCGGCTTACCTTCGAAGCGTGCGTATAAGTCCCAGACCGCGTTTATGAGAGCAGCAGCAGCAAGATGAATGACACCTTTTTCGGGGCCAAGCCACCGGAATTGAGTATCGCCGGTGAGTTGCCTTGAGAAGGCCGCGAAGTCAACCGTCAGTGATGACAAATAGCGGCCAGTAACAAATCGGGACAAATACTTGAGCGCAGAGACACACAGCTCATTTCCACGGCCGAGAGTGAACGTTAGTCCGTGTCCCTCCACACCGGTATCCGTTTCAAGGATGCAATACGCCGCCGAATAGTCGGGATCTCGATTCACGGCGTCCGACCCGATCTGCTGCCTGGATGTCGGGAAGCGGAGGTCAATTACGCGAATGTTAGCGATTTTTGGGTCTCGCAAACTGGATCAACTCTCCTCAATTTAGAGAATCTGTTGCCGCGAAGGTATGGCAGCCGTCCGCGCATACCCAGCGTGCATTTCTATTCCTGAAAGACTATGTTTGTCAATGAAAATCAATTTATGGTATCAGAATTTGCCGAGTTGAGGAGTTTTGGGGGCGGAAAAATCAGAGAATCGTTCGGCGCCGGCAAACGCGGCCTAGTCACTTGTCAGAGGTTTGGCCACTCCGCCAATCGCTTCCGAAAGCAGAAAAGTGGCCTGTTTCAAAACTCTTCTCGCGGTCGCTGGAGTCGTCTGGTCGTCAATTCTTTGGATAAATGGAACGGTCATAGCGGCGATGGCATTTCCACGATCATCGAACACCGGACAGGAGACGTTAACTATGCCATTGACTTGGTAGCTCTCTCGTTCCTCATATCCCTGGCGCTTAATCTTGGTCAGATGTGCGGTCAGGTCGCGAGGCACCTGCGCTTTGTTTTGCCGGCACCAAATCTGCACCGCTCTAGAACTAACTTCCGGAGTTTGGTGCGCGAGAATTACGTGCCCAGTCGCGGCGTGCATAAGATCGACGATGGCGCCAGCCTTGACATAAAAACCTGGACTGATCGGAGAATCGACCTGCGCAATAATCACGATGTGGCCGCCATCAAGTACTCCAAGGTGGCAAGACTGATTAAGCTCGTTCGTAGCTTGTTGCATGATCGGGAGGGCTTCGGTAATCAACCGCTTGGTCGGCGGATACTCGTGCGCCAGCTTAAACATCCGCAACGTCAAACAGAAGCGCTCCGCATCTCTCGTCTGCGAAATGTAACCGCGCTCTTCGAGGCACAACAGCATCCGAAAGATTTCGGAAACCGTACGATTCAGACTACGGGCGACCTCGCTTTTCGTGAGTCCCTTGGGGTGGTTGGCAAGGAGTTCCAGGATGTCCAAGCCCTTTTCCAGAGCAGGAGTAGGATAACGGGGCGCAGTTTTAGCCGGCTTCGTGAGCGTTACATGGTCACGCGACAGATTCGTCTTGGTCAAAGCATTAGGCTCCAGTTCTCGCCCCGCGCTTTTGATGGTTCGACAGTGGCGGTAAATCTTACAGGAAATGGCCTCCAACACAAAAGTTCTACTCGAACCAACCCATACAGGTATGTCCCTGCGGCGCGACACACGGCACCGGACGAAGTCTCAACAGCTCGTAGCGTACAACCTGCAGTGACATTGGTACGCCGTTTCTTGGGAAACCTGCCGTTTACGTGGCGACCTTTCTAAAAGCAATTTTCCTCTACAACAAAAGTTCTTGACAAGCTCCGCAAAAAGTAAGTACAAATGGAGCTTCTTTTAGGAATGAAATCTTTATTTTACATATAAAATCTTTCCTCTGCAAATGGATGTGCTTCCGAGAGAGCAGGCAGGTGCCGGTGCAAAGCGTCAGCCTCGACAACATCTGGCATTACCGGGTAGATGGGGTGGTGGTCGCAAATAATGCCGGGAGAACGTTATGACCGAAGCGATTGCTGGAAACGGAAGGAGAACCATACGAAAACATTCGCTGAATCCGAAGCACTGAGCAGAGGAAGCTTTCTAAAGTTCATGCTGACCGGAGCAGCCGGCGCGCTTTCCGCCGGTACTGGTTTTGCGCGATCAATTCAATCACCAGTTTCCCGCCAGTCCAAACCTCTTGTCCCTGGACTTACACAGGATACCCGTCTCTACGGCTCAACTGCCGTGGAGATTGGCGGCCAGGCAAAGTTAGATGGCCTGAAGATCTCCGTAGAATGTAGCGGCTCAAGCAGCATGAAGTGGAATGTTACTGTTCCCGAGGAAGGTGAGTTCGATCTATTCCTTTCCTGCGCAGCCTCCGTTCCAGGCCTCAAACTGGAAATTCGCTCCGGGTCCAGTTCCGTTGAAGTCGAGCTAAGAGTCACGGAGGGCGTTTATCAGCAAACGGAGGGCGGCTGGTTTTTCAATTTTGAAAGAACCAGGTTGGACGGCAAGCTACATCTGACGCGGGGAGTAAACCCCGTCACCGTCCAGATATCCGGACCAGAGCAGAGTGGAGTGGTTCGCTTCCGATGCCTGGAGATTCTTCCCGCTTCCGGCAGAGCCGCAATCATTTCTTCGGAAGAAAGTGTCCGCGCCCATCGAGCGAGTACCGATTGGTTTGTAAAGGCGGGTTACGGGGTGATGGTTCATTGGACGGACTTCACCCAACCCAGAGAGGGCGAGAAGAAGCCCTATAAAGATGCGGTCGATGCTTTCGACGTAAACGCTTTTGCGAAGATGGTCGAAGAGATGGGAGCGGGTTACGTCGTTTTCACCTTGAATCACGCGCATCCGCACTGCGCCGCCCCCATCCAATCCTGGGAAGCTATTCATCCAGGATGGACAACGCGGCGCGATTTAATCGGTGATCTCGCCGATGCTTTGAAGGCGCGCAGTATCAGATTCCTCCTTTACATCAATTCTCCAGTATTGACGAAGCTTGGCAACATCGGGCCGACCGGGCTCTACCAGTTGACTTTTAGTGAAGAGCAATTTGCGAAAATTCACCGGGGTGTTCTGAGTGAAATCGGTGCCCGCTATGGGGAAAGGCTCGCTGGGTACTGGTTCGATTCGTGGTATCAATCGCTGGCTGCCTATCCGGATGTTCCGATTGATGCCGTTTACCGCGCTTGCAAAGTGGGAAATCCGAGCCGGATCACCTGCTTTAACTTCTGGATCTTCCCTGTTCTAACGCCGTACCAGGATTATTGGGCAGGCGAACTCAACAGTTTGCAAAATCCGTTCGCTTCTCGTTACATCCAACGGGGCGCTGGCAAAGGATTTCAGGCACATGGACTGTTGTCTACGCTAAACGCGTGGGTCCACGACAAACCGGAACCGATCCCCGCGCCTCAATTCATCGCGGACGACCTGATCGCCTATGTCAAGGCCAACATCGAGCATCAAGCGGTCACCACGATCAATATCGGAATATACCAAGATGCCACGGTTGAACAGAGCTCTCTGGACATGATGCGCAAGTTGCGGCGGGCAATCAGAGGGAAGTGAAGAGCACAAGCGATCTCTAATGGCGGCTTCATTCCGGGGATTCTCGGGACGCATCACGTACGAGCTCGCGTCCCAGGATGCTGACATTGTGCAGACAATCTGCATGATCCGAAGCCCGCATAAAGCTCGATCTCCCGGGAGCCAGCGGTAAAGAGCCGCAAGGTTTTAGTTTTCCGGTTGTGAATTTGTTCAGCGAGGAGATACAGAATGCTTTTCTTTCTGGTTCATAGATCAAGCAGGACCGCTGCCATTCTGCTGTTGTGTTTTCTCGTTTCCACCTGTCTACAGGCGCAGTCGCCTTCGCACTTCGAACCAAGTCTCGAATCTCTCGACAAGCATCCGCTTCCTCAATGGTATGCCGACGCAAAACTTGGGATATTCATTCACTGGGGTCTTTATTCCGTTCCTGGCTGGGCCCCGCTCATTCACCCGGAGCACGACTTCACGTCGCAGGACTACATCACTCACAATCCCTATGCGGAGTGGTACCTGAACAGCATGCGACTCGACGGAGCGCCGACTCAGGCCTACCATCGCGAGCATTACGGCGCTGACTACGATTACTACAACTTTGCTCCGATCTTCGACCGGGAGATTCAAAAGTGGAATCCGGACACCTGGGCTAAAATATTCCATGACGCTGGCGCGAAATACGTCGTGCTCACCACGAAGCATCATGATGGATTTACGCTCTGGCCCAGTTTGACGCCGAACCCCAAACTGCCAACCGAACGGCAGCATGCTACACGCGACTTAGTTGGTGAGTTGACTGCTGCTGTTGGCAAGCAGGGTTTGCGCATGGGACTCTACTACTCCGGCGGCTACGACTGGACATTTGTCCCTGGTCCTATTCGTATTCCCGCTGATTATGAAGCGGTGAAGCCGCAAAGCGAAGTTTATGGCAAATACGTTGACGCGCACATGCGGGAGCTCATCGAGCGCTACCATCCCGCGGTGCTTTGGAACGACATCGACTATCCTAAGTCCGGCCATCCTTTACAGATTATGGCTGAGTACTACAACACGGTCCCGGACGGCGTCATCGACGACCGCTTCGGCGTCAAACACACTGATTTTATTTCTCCGGAGTACGTGACCCTGGACAAGATCAGTCCTACCAAGTGGGAGGAGTGCCGTGGCCTCGGGCGCTCCTTCGGCTATAACCGTGCCGAAGGTGAAGCCGAGACCATCGCTCCGGCCGATCTGATCTATCTATTGGTGGACATTGTAAGCAAGAATGGGAACCTTCTGCTCGATGTGGGCCCCGAAGCCGACGGCACGATCCCTCCGGTTCAAATGGATCGTTTGCTTGCACTCGGTGCGTGGCTTCAGATGAATGGCGAAGCCATCTATGGCACACATCCGTGGAAACGAGCTGTTGGCGAGACCGCTGAAGGCATCCCCGTCCGTTTCACCCAAAAGGATTCTGCAGTTTATGCGACCCTCCTCGGCCAGCCAAAGACGACGGGCATCAAGCTAAAATCTCTCACCCTGAGGGTCGGCTCCCAGATTTACTTGCTCGGCCAGGCAACTCCGCTTATTTGGTCCCAACAGGGCGACGCCATCAAGGTCAGTTTGCCCGCTACTCTTCCAGGACGCTACGCGAACGTGCTGAAAGTTATAGGACCTTTGTCCTGAGCAATACAGAGAATCGGTGGGAAATGAAGTGTCGCCCAATTGACAACTGGAGAAAAAACGAGATTGGCGAAGCCATCCTGGACTATGCCATCCCTTGGAAAAGCGGCGTCCCTCTGTGACAAATCAAGACACCCATATAAAGAGTTTCCGACTGGACGGCAAGGTCGCCGTCGTAACCGGTGGCGGTAGCGGCATTGGACGAGCGATCGCCCTGAGATTCGCGGCGAATGGTGCCACAGTTCGCATTCTGGACTTGAATGAACAAGATGCGACGGTAGCTTGCCAACAAATTACTGCCGAGGGCGGAAATGCGTCGGCACTTCTGTGCGATGTAACGAACCAGCGAGAAGTGACTTCTCGATTCAATGTACTGTCCGGCTCAGGGCCTATTCACATTCTTGTGAACAACGCAGGAGTTTCGCACATCGGATCGCTGGATAACACGACGGAAGAGGATTTCGAGCGCATTTTCCGAGTCAACGTGAAGGGATTCTATAATTGCATGTTCGCTTCCATTGGGCACATGAAAGCCAGCGGCGGCGGCGTGATCCTGAATATGGCTTCCATTGCGGGATCCTCTGGTCTTTCCGACCGCTTCGCTTATTCGATGAGCAAAGGTGCCGTGATCGCTATGACGTACTCCGTCGCAAAGGACTATTTGAGTCACAACATTCGCTGTAATTGCATCTCACCGGCCAGGGTCCACACGCCATTTGTTGATAGCTACCTGCGAAATGCTTATCCCGGACGAGAAAAGGAAATGTTCGAGAAACTGTCCAAAGCGCAACCGATCGGGAGAATGGCTGAGCCGGATGAAGTTGCCTCGCTCGCCCTCTTCTTGTGTTCGGATGAAGCATCCTTCATTACCGGGGCGGATTACCCCTTAGATGGCGGTTTTTTTAACTTACGAGGCTAACCCATCGACCTGCAGTTAAAAGATAAAGTCGTGATCGTCACCGGTGGCGCAAAAGGAATCGGTGCTGCTATTACACGTGCCTTGGCGGAGGAACTTGCGGTCCCTGTGATTCTGGACCGCGACACTGCGGCGGGGGAGAGTCTGCGCTCGGAGCTGAGCCGCTACGGCTCGGTCAGCCACTTTATCGAAATTGATCTTTGCTCCGCAGCCGGCTGCGCCACGGCAATCGAACACACGCTCAGCGTAGCTAATCGACTCGACGCCTTGGTCAACAATGCCGGCGTAAACGATGGTGTGGGCCTCGAAAAGGGTGGACCCGAAGAGTTTGCTGCTTCGCTTGGACGCAATCTGCTGCACTACTACAGTCTGGCGCATTACGCACTGCCCTCGCTCAAGGCCGCAAAGGGAGCTATCGTCAACATCGCCTCCAAGGTAGCATTCACGGGGCAAGGCGGCACATCCGGCTACGCCGCATCGAAAGGAGCAATCCTTGCCCTGACCCGGGAGTGGGCCGCAGAGTTATTGCCTAGTGGCGTCCGCGTCAACTCGATTGTCCCGGCGGAAGTCATGACGCCTCTTTACCGCCAATGGCTCGACACTTTTCAAAACCCCGACGAAAAACTGGCTGCTATCGTTGCGAAGATCCCGCTGGGTAAACGAATGACTACGGCTGAGGAAATCGCGGCAATGACGGTATTTTTGATTTCCGCCAAATCTGGGCATACAACTGGTCAGCATGTATTCGTGGACGGTGGTTATGTCCACTTGGACCGTGCCTTAACGTAATGCGAATTCATCGCTCAATAGTTGCTGCATCCTGGGCTTTCCCCTACGACCATCAACAGCCCGTCGTAGCCGAAGTCTTGGTGGAGCTGTTTCCACCGCCGTATCTGCCGTTCGCAGAGTCCGATGATCGCTCCCGCCTGCGTCCAGATGATCTTTTTGCCTACCGTCCGCAGAAATCACTTCTTGAATCTTCATGGCCCGCTCTACTGCCGCCCTCTATTAGGTCTTCATGCCTCGCTCCAGACTGATAGCTCTACTCCGGTGACTCGTTGAAAGCGGACAATTCATGCTCGAATTCAACAGGATCCATCGTGTGCTAACGACAATCCGCAAAAACTCCTTGACAACCAACTCGCTTAGCCCATATAAGTGAACTCATTTGGCAGGTGAAGTTTGTATTTTATATATGAAAATGTTTGATGCTAGCTTCCGCTAGCGAGGGTTAGTTGCCAGGGGTGCTGTTCAAAGGAATTCTCACAATGCAGGGCAGGTTGGGTGTGAGTCCAGAATGGAGATGTTTATGACCGAAGAAGTAAAAGGACCGGATTTGTGTGTTTGGGGCCGCTTGCGTTACAGCATTATCTCTCTTCTTGTCGTGCTTGCCTTGGTGTTGTCGATCCCCCATCGCGCCAGCGCGCAGGGCTCGGCGTCGGCCAACTTGAGCGGAACGATTCACGATTCCTCCGGCGCGGTAGTGCCGGATGCGAACGTAACTCTTCGCGATATGCAAAAAGGCACGGAAAGAAAATCCCCAACCAATGAGGTAGGCATTTACGTGTTTATCAACATTCCCCCGGGCGAGTACAGTTTGTCCGTGACTAAAACTGGATTTGCTCCAACGACTCAGCAGAATTTGACGTTGCTTGTCAATCAGGACATCACTCAGGATTTAATATTACGAGTTGGATCGAACGAGCAATCCGTAACGGTCGAGGCCTCCGCCGTTAACCTCGAGACCGGAAACGCGACTTTGGGCGGCGTCATCGAGTCGAAGCAGGTAACTGACCTTCCGCTAAATGGGCGAAACTTTACTCAGCTTCTCGACCTCACGCCGGGCGTCTCTCCTGTAAGTACCGCGCAAAACGTCGGTGGTGCTCAGACGCACCCCATCGGTAGCTTCACGTTTCCCGCCGTAAATGGTCAAACCAACCGCAGCAACTATTTCTTGTTGGACGGCATTGACGATTCGGAAATGACCTTCTCGACCTACGCGGTCGCCCCCGTCATCGACGAAATTCAAGAATTCAAGGTGCAATCTCATAACGACGAAGTGCAGTTTGGTGGAGTTACTGGCGGCATCGTCAACGTTGTTACCAAGTCCGGCACAAACGAATACCATGCCGCCGCCTGGGAATATCTCCGCAACACCGTTTTGGACGCCAAGAACCCGTTCAGCGGCTTGCAACAATTAATCCAGAACCAGTTTGGCGCCAGTGGCGGCGGTCCAGTGCGTTTACCCCATATCTACGATGGCCGCAACAAAACGTTTTTTTACGGAACCTATGAGGGTTTTCGCCGCATTCAGCCGATCTCCGGAGGAGATTTTTATAACGTGCCCACTGCCGCTCAGTTGGGTGGAGATTTTTCTGCTCTCTGCCAGCTCGGCTTCGATGCTTCCGGCGTCTGTCTCGACAGAAGCCCCGGAGGGCAGGTAGTACACCAGATCTACAACCCCTTTACGACCACAGCCTCGGGTAGCGGGTTTGTGCGCAACCCTTTCCCGAACAACATCATTCCAACGAGTTTGATAGATACCAATGCTGTCAACTTCGCGAAGGATGTATACCCGGCACCTTTACCTACAAGAACGGTTAATGGCGTGACGTATAACGGTTATGATTTCCGCTCACAGCGCACTAGCGTTCAACAGTACAGTTGGCGGATTGATGAAAACTTTAATCCGTCCAACTCGGTGTTCTTCCGGTACTCTAGCGCTGACCAAACGCAGATCGGTCCCGGTGGCAACGCTAACTTCAACAACATCGCGGAAGTTCCTGCAAAACAGTATGTTGCCAGTTTCTTCCATACCTTCAACCCCACTACGTTTTTTGACTTCCAGTTTGGACATGTGGAGCTTACCAACAGGCCCCCGACAACCTTCAACGGCGACAAAGCAAAGGCTCTGGCGGACGGCGGGTTCTCGCCAATCTTTGTCTGCGGATTCAGCGGTGGCGCCTGCCTCGTTCCCGGTCCGGGCGTAGACCAATTCGCTCCTGGGGGAGAAGGCGCTGGCTTCACTACCCTGACCGACATTTACGAATGGCGGGGAAATTTCACGAAAATTATCAGGAACCATACGCTTACCGCCGGTTTCAGCTATGAAACGGACAAACTGACGGAAGACGCTAACAGCGATGGCCTCACTTTTTCGCCTGAGCAAACATCCGATCCGCAAAACGGTGGAGGAAACACCGGCTACGGCCTGGCATCATATCTTCTCGGTACTGCTGCCCAAGGGGCAAAGCGCGACACGGCCGGCTCGACCACCGGCCAAAACGGGATTGGCGGATATTTTATGGACAAATGGAAGGCCACCAGCCGCCTGACGCTGAACATTGGCTTGCGTTACGATTTTCAAGCGTACCCTTTGTGGGGCAATCTTAAGGATCCCGTCAGCGCTGTTGGCGAAATTGACTTCAATAACGGAACCTACATCCTCCAACGGGCGGTTGCAAGCTGCGCGAATACCGGCAATATCGCCCCGTGTATTCCCGGAACCAGCCTCCCAGCCAATGTGGTTATTTCTCCCAATAACAGGCTCTGGAAAAACACCAAGACCAACTTCCAACCGCGACTTGGTTTGGCCTATCGTTTGACCGACAAAACGGTGTTGCGCGCATCCTTCGGAATCACCGATGACTTGTGGGCTGGTATTACCCAGTCGGGTCAGAACGCCAGCGGGTCTTGGCCTTCCAACTCACAACCGCTCGTCAGCTCGAACGCCATAGGTGAACCCGTATCAGTAAATTTCCAGAATCCGATTGCGGTCACCGGCGCTCCTCTGACGAATGCTCCGCCACCCACTCCGTTCCACCAGCTCTCGTTTTTTAGGGATCCGCTAGAAAAGAATCCTTATTCGGAGCAGTGGAATTTCGGCCTGGAGCGGCAGTTGAACGCCAGTACCGTTGTGACTGCCAACTACGTTGGCTCCCAGACTCACCGTCTTAACGTCGGAGGCCTCTACAACACAGCGTTGACTCCTGGACCCAACCTAAATCCTGACGGAACGCTAGCTACCACACCTGACGAGATCGCCGCTGCCTTTGCGGCCAGGCAGCTGTGGCCGGGTATTGACCCCACGTTTTACGATCGTGGCGTGGGCAACAGTTCCTACAATGCATTGCAGCTAGCAGCCCGCAGTCGGGGATCACACGGGCTATCGTACTTGGTGTCTTACACCTATTCGAAAGCCATCGACGTTGGAAGTGATGGCTTCTTCGGTGTCGAAGGCACGTCGGTTCAGGACCCCTACCACCTAGGGCGGGACCGCAGCGTGGCAGGATTCGATCTCACTCATGTTCTTTCAGCCAGCTTCAACGCTGAAGCCCCCTTCGGAAAGGGCAAACGCTTCTCCAGCAATAATGCCATCGTCGATTACGTAGTAGGCAACTGGCAGCTCAACGGCATCTACACCTATACTTCGGGCCAACCTTTTACCGTATTTGTTCCCGGAGATGGTCCCAACACTCGTCAAAACACCGCATCATGGGATAATGTGAACCGTCCGAACCTCGTTGGTGATCCTAACGCCGGCTCGTGTCCTGGTGGTGCCGCCGTTGGAACCCCTGGCTGCTGGTTCAACACCGGCGCTTTTGCCACGCCAGCGGTCTATACCTTCGGCAACCTTGGCCGCAACACCCTCCGTGGGGCCAGATTCCAGAATGTGGATATGTCCCTCTTCCGCTCCTTCCCCTTCGCCGAAAAGCGTAGGCTTGATTTCCGCGCCGAGGCTTTCAACCTGCTAAATCATGTGAACCTTGGCCAGCCCGATGCAACAGTAGGCGATGCCGCCTTCGGAAGAGTCACCAGTACTCGTGGCACTGAGCGTCAACTGCAGTTAGCGTTGAAACTTTTCTTCTGAGTGTTTCACCCCAAACAACAAGAGGCGAGCTTGCCGTTCCTGGCTAGCTCGCCTTTTGCTATTTCAAGCTCATAAGGTTCCGAATCTCGTGGGTATTGTTTGAATATCCTGCTGCCCTAGTGCTTGCGATTCCGCACGGTACCCAGGCTCAAGCCACGGCGTCTGCCAATTTGAATTGAGCGCTCTCGTACCAGCTTAAGCTGAGTGGAGACTTGATCCCTTTCGGTCGGAGGATGACCAATCCACCTGTCGTACGGCGCCGACAACAAATATCCATGACAGCGAGCCCAAAAAGGCGATGACCGCAGTGATGATGAAAGCCCAAAAGAACCGTCCCGTCTTGTCCACAACCAGACCCGTCACCACAGGCGCAATCCACCCAGCCAGATTCCCTAAGAAGTTTTGCAGCCCGGTCCACTTGCCAGCTGCTTGCGGTCCCGCAAGCGTTTGAGTAATTGCCCAAGTATTGGAAGCACTGATTCCCCAGAACGCCGCCGCCAACAGCAGACATACCACCGAGAGCACTGGCCCGCTCACGACGCAGGCAGCAAGCGAGATCGCAGCCACCACCTGTCCCACGACCATAAAGGTCTTGCGAACCAGGGTTGGAGTTTTTCCTGAGGCAATGCAGCGATCGGAGATCCATCCTGCGGACGTGGCGGCGACAGCCATCAGAAAATAAGCCAACCCAGCGATCTTCGCCATCGCGGCCAAGGAAAAATGACGTTCGTGAATGAGGTAGAACGGAAGCCAGGTCAAGAGAAAGTACATCAAGTAGTTCATACAGAAGAGACCTAAGCAGGTTCCCCATGCTGACCGCTGCTCCAAAATCTGCAACATGCCGGGCGCGGAGAGTCCCGATTGCGAGGGGGAATCCCTATAGCCATTCGGCATCCAGCGTAGCCACGGCAGTAGCCATAACAGGCTAGCCAGGCCCACCACGAGAAAAACCGGGCGCCACCCAAATCGGCTCATCAGAATTCCGCCGGCGAGCGTGCCGAACGCTGGCCCCAGGGCCATGCCGGCAACTATGCTCGCATTGGCGAAGCCACGTTTGTGCTCCGGGAAATATCGCGACAAAATGGTCGAGCATGCGGGATAAGAAACCGATTCTCCCGCGCCCAAGGCCAACCGTGCGAGGAACAAGGTGCCGAATGCATGTACCACGCCGGTAGCCGCGGTTGCTGCGGACCAAAGGAAAAAACCGCTGGCGAGTACCCATTTTACATCGAAGCGATCAACCAGCCAGCCGGAAACCGGCAGAAAGAACGAGTAGGTCCAAAAGAAGGACGACAGCAGAACTCCGAGCTGCGTTGCTGAAAGTTGGAACTCATTCTTGAGCAGCGGCGCTGCAATCGAGAGATTGCCGCGGTCCAAATAATTAATGAAAACGGAAAGCGCGAGCAGGAGCAGCACGCGCGAGAGCCGGATCTCGTCCACTGCCGGTTTAACAGTCATAGTGTCACAATCACGGTTCTACAACTATGGTTCGCCGACACGCTGGGGCAATCAGGCAACGGTGAGCCTCAAACCTTAAATAACTCTTCGAGAAATCCGTTACCCATTCCATGCATCTGCCAATTGCAGTTGGAAATAGGCGTCGTTGTAAGAATCGTCAGCTTATTTCAGGGTAGTCAGTTCAGCAGTGTGAGGTCCCGCAACCAGAACCGGCCGATAGCCGCGCACCGCGAAGTAGAGCACATAGGCCTGACAGACAAGGGGCACGATAAATGCCACGCGAATGTTGCTGTGGTCAGAAATAAATCCCATAACGGCAGGGCAGACGGCCCCACCAAGGATCGAAGCCACCAACAAGGACGACCCCAGTTTTGTGTACCGCCCAAGTTGCTTGATGCTAAGGGCAAAGATGGTTGGGAACATGATCGAATGAAAAAAACCGATCAGGACGACCGCCCACAGGGGAGCTACGCCGGAGCCGAGAAGAACCACGAGGAGACCGATCAGAGTCGAGAGCGCAAACAATGAAAGCAGCCTGGCAGCAGGCACGCGCTTCATGATATAGGAACCGGCGAACCTTCCGAGCATGAATCCAATCAAATGCAACTTCAAATAGAAGGAAGCATCCTTTTGGAGCATTCCAGGAATACTATGCTGCGCCAGTCGAATGACGAAACTGCCCACGCCGATTTGAGCGCCAACATAGAAGAATTGTGCGACAACTCCTTTTACCAGGTGGCCATAACGCCAGATATCGCGCAGCTCTTCCCGGGTTGACCCTTGCTTCACAGGTCCGTCAGCTGCGCCGACCTCTGGCAATTGGGAAAGAAAAATCACAACAGCATAGGTGAAAAACAAACCTGCTATAACGAGGTAAGGCATCCTCACGGTGCTGACCACGGCCGTGCGATACATGGCCGTCTCTGTGGGCGTCATGGTCGTCAACTGCTCACGCGAATACTCAAGAGCCGAGAGGATAAAAGCCGCGCCAATGAACGGCGTCACCACTGCGCCCACCGCATTGAACGACTGTGCCAGATTTAATCGCCGCTCCGAGCTATCTGCTGGCCCCAGCAGCGTCACGTAAGGGTTAGCAGCCACCTCGAGGACTCCTTGGCCACACGCCATAACAAATGAAGCAAAGAGAAATAATCCATAGACCTGAATTGAGGCCGCGGGAATAAACAGTAGCGCGCCGGCCGCGCAGGTAACCAAACCAACGACTATTCCATTCTTGTAGCCAATCCTTTCCAGCAGCCGTCCTGCAGGCAACGCGGAGAGGCAATAACCGCCGAAGAAAGCCACCTGTATGAGTGCAGATTGAAAGTCGTTCAGATCGAAGACCTTCTTCAAATGGGGGATGAGAACATCATTGAGGTTCACCGCTAGCGCCCAGAGAAAAAATAGGGTGGTGACGAGAATCAGTGGGGCGACATACCGCCGCTCGGTGATAGGTGCTGAGGTTGTCATTTCTTAAGTCAGCGCTCGATCGAGGTGCACGTAGCCGTCATCCACGAACAGATGCTGGTCAGTTACGCTCTGCGGCCACAAAAACCGCAAGTTTAGCTTATAAAATCATATATTTGGTAATAAAACTTCTCAAGCTGTATATTGCCCTCGGTCTCTCCTTGTCAAGCAGTTTTTATTGCGTACCCAATGGTTTCAGTCGAGGCTGTGGAAGTTAATCTATGCCTGGCCGCATTGGGAGAGATCGGTCGGAGGCTCTGATAATTCGTCATTCGACGGCCGCTGGCAAAGAGGGCATTGAAGGTACGCCCGCACTGCTCAAAGCGATCACAGCATAGACGTGCTTGGCGCCAGATTGGGCGGACATGTCAACGTGCCTCATCTGAGGGATCGGTGCCACCGGTGTGTCGTGATATGAGAGCCCCTGGAAGAGCGGGCGCCCGTACAGCACTTCTGGAGGTTGCGTGGGAAGCTTCGCTATCCCGTGCCCGTCTCGAAGGACAATGAAGCCACCAAGTCCACTGACGATATCGGCCTCGGCTTCCCAACTGATCTCATTGCAGTGATTTGCATCAGCGTGCGCTCGCACATTGACTGGAGTGGGGGGTGCTCCTGCGTCGCTTACGGTTCCGGTTCGGACATACTCTTTCCAGATTCTCGCTGTGGCCTCATTTGGCAACCACACGGCCTTGTTAGGATCTCCTTTGAATTCCGCCGCAGCTGTGGCGGTATCCCCGAACGGAGTTGCCAGCCATGCAGAACTCAGGTCGACCGGCCTTAAGATTCTGTTCCATTCCGTTAAGCGCATTTGAAGGCAAGCGTCGAAGAACGGGATGGCGAGATACCGGGAATCCCCACAGAAGTGTCCTGTACGCGGATCGGGAGCGAACCCAATGGGAGCCCCCTGGGTTCGGTACTCCTGGAAAGTGGCAATCGAGCCGTCCCAAGGAAGATTTCCTCTCTCTCCCATGCCAAAGTTGACCATCGTGGGAATCTCATAGACTGCAGGCGGAACTTCAGGCTGGATAAACTCGTGCCTCGGACGAAACATCGCCGCAGTACCCGAACGAAGAAAGGCTGCGAGCACTCGGTCGGGGTGGAGAATGCTCATCACATTCGCCCATATCCCGCCGCCAGAGTGTCCCCAGATACACCAAGGGACCGTAGCGATTTCCGCATGGCCCAACTTTGTCGCAAACTCGTCCAGGGCCCGAAGGAAAGCGCGGTCAGAACCTTGTCTCGGATCGAACCACAGCTCTGCGCCTCCCGGAGTTAAGTCAATCGCATCGTTCAGAACATGGTAAGACGGCCCAAGAAGAACGCAGTTCCATTTCTTTGCAAGAGCTTGCCAGTGCAAATCGTAACCAGAAGTTGCCCCCGCCTGAGCGGCTGGAATGCTTGCGCCATGCTGGTGAACGATCACCGCCCTCACGGACTTGAGATTGTCAGGAATCCAAAGGGTGTATCTGACACCAATCTGCAGCTCCCCTTTAGTTGTGGACGGCGGGTAAACAACCTGGAGATATCGACCTACACCGCTCGACGGAGTAAAAGGTCCCCACCCAACCTGGTCGGGAGATTCCTGATTGCCAGGAGCCCCTAGCTGGTGACTTTGAGTCTGAGCAGCGATAGCCGCAGAGAGCGAGGAAGAGGCAAGCGTCGCGCCAAGGCCTGCCATCCCTTTTATAAGTAAGCGTCGTGCAGGCGACTCCAGACTAGATAGCCTTTCTGAGGCTATGCTCTCGTTTTGGTTAATCTCGTTCATTCTCTCTTGTCCTCGTCCAGAAATTATGTCAGTGCACTTCCGCTCCGATAAAGCGTCTGTTGCATGGAATTTCATCTTGAATCCTCAGCGTTGGCATCGTTACTGCGGGGGCTTGTGTCGATCTCCGCCCCGGTAATGCACCTAACGCTGGTGGCTCAGGATGAAATCCACCACCGGCTTCGGATCCTTGCGCGAAAGTGGGAAGTGACCCTCACCCTCGGCCACCAGCACCGTGATCTTCCCGCCGAGTTCCTTGTACCGCTTCTCCACGACCCGCGTCTGGTCCTTCAGCCATGGGTCGAGACTCCCGCAGTCGTGCAGAATAGGCACCCCGGCTTTGGCCAGCGGCGCCAGGTTGTCGATCGGCGGCGTCTTCGACATTAGGCTGCGCATGAGCGGATTCCGGGCGTAAATCACCGAGACCTTGTCCGAGTTCGCGATCGCCCACGCGTACGACTCGCCCGCCTTCGCCCCAGTCCCCTCCATCACCACCTTTGCCGCAAATCCGTTGTCGACCATCCGTTGATAGACCTCGTCCCACTGCTTTTGCACGGCCCCCGGTCCCGAGATTGGCGGCAGCACGATGTAGTAACCCTTGGCTAGTAGCGCCATAGCCAACGCTGAGTCGCGTTCGAGAAAGCTCGCATGGAACACCCACGGCTTGCCCGGCGCCGGCTTCTGGGGCACCACGATCGACATGTCATCCGCTTGGAAGTTAGCCGGCGGGCTTGAAGAACCGTTGCGACTATAGCGATCGTAGGAGGGAACGTATCCCGGTCCACGCACCGTCGCGTACGTGTCCTCCTCCTTCAGGTAGAGGTAGGAATTTTCGAGGCTGTAGTAGTGCGTCTTGGTGTACGTTGAATCCGCGAACGCCGGCCGGTTCGCCTCGATCGGATGCATGTGCTGCTCGATCCAGTCCGCGATCGGCGTGGGGTCGCTAAGACTGTGCGGATGATGCGCGACGCCTTCCTTCATGATCACGGTGATTGAGCCGCCCGACTGGTGATAAATCTTCTCCAAGGTAAGCGTGTACCGAAGCACAAAATCCTCAGTCCCGACGACGTGCAGCAGGGGTATGTCATGCTTGGCCAACTCCGGGATCTTGGCGAAATCTTCCTCAAAAAACGCCGGATTGTCCGCGTAGATACAGGCGACCTTGTCGGGGTTGACTACACCCCAGTTGAACTCGTTGACTCCTCCCTTGCTCATCCCGATAAAGGCCGGTTTCTTCGCCAGGCCGTGGTTTTCCGTCAGGAACTTGTACCACAGGTCCCACGCCTTGCCCTGTCTGCCGGGGTCGGGCGCGACATAGGCGACGTGAAAACCGCGTCTCAGTAGCTCGACTTCGGTTTGAGGCTGGTGGTTCCAATAGCAGCCTTGCCAAGACCACGGTTTCCCGGGCGCCGCGTTTTTGGGCACGACCACTACGCATCGGTGCTTGCCGTCCTTTATGCTTACGTCGATTCCGAAGCTCGTCACCTCGCTAGCCGGGGCCGTCATAGGCGTGATCGTCCCAGTGGCATCATCCATCATGAAGTCATAGCGGTCGAATCCTTCGTGCCAAGTGGTTTTCTCGCCTTGGAAGGGGACGTACGCGTCCGCTACCGTGGTGTTGGGAGTCCAAACGATGGCCGCAGCGCAGAACTTCCCCCCGGTTTCAAGAAACTGCCTTCTTGAACTGTTCATGATCCTTACTCCTTCCGGATTCTGGCGAGGGACCGAATACGGCAGCGGATGGATGCCGGCGCTCCCGCGATGTTAGTTCGTAACTGGAATCTCCTTTTTTCGTCGCCAACTTCATGGGATTCTATCGCTAATGGCGATAGAAATTCACCATTAAAAACATCTCTTTATATGCGAAAATATGACTGTGAGGATGACGCGCTAGGAGATGAGCATTTAGATTACTGGTCGCTTGCAATGCCCCTCCTAAAAGCATTCATGAATCGACGGACAAATAGGACAAGCGCGTGGTCCCCATTCCGAGGACGGGCGGAGGGAAGTACGAGGGGTTTAGGGGTGTTACTGCTTTCTGGTATTTTGGCGGCGACGGCGTTTGCGTTCGCGCAGGCGCCGAACGCATCGAAAAACAACCAGGCAACCGTCAAGCCGAACGCGGTCCACTTTGAGAATATCGCGCGCCAAGCTGGCCTGACGGCACTTAATGTCAACGGGAACGACAAGCATAATGTGTTCCTGGTCGAAGGTACCGGCGTCGGTGCGGTAATCTTCGACTACGATAACGACGGGTGGCCCGATATTTTCCTGCCGAATGGCACTCGAGTAGAAGGATTCCCTAAAGGCCAGGAACCCACGGGGCACCTTTATCACAACAATCAAGATGGCACTTTTGCGGATGTAACAGAAAAAGCTGGACTCGCTCATCCTGGATGGGGCCAAGGTGGCTGTGTCGGCGACTACGATAACGATGGGTATTTGGATTTATTTGTTACTTATTGGGGACAGAACATCCTGTACCACAATAACGGTGATGGGACTTTCAGTGAGGTGAGCGAAACGGCCGGGCTGAAGACTGGCAAGAGTGAATGGAGCACGGGATGCAGTTTTCTCGATTACGACCGCGATGGCAGAGTCGACCTCTTCGTGGTGCGCTACGTGGATTTCAGTTATGACACGGTGCCCAGGCCTGGCGAGGGCGAGTGGTGCAGATGGAAGGGAATCTACGTTATGTGTGGACCGCGTGGCCTTAAAATGAGCGTCAACGCGCTTTACCACAATAACGGGGACGGCACATTCACCGATGTTTCGCAAGCCTCCGAAATCACCAAGGCCTCCGGTTGCTATGGGTTTACTGCGCTGTCGGCCGATTTCGACAACGATGGATGGCCTGACGTGTACGTTGCTTGTGATACGACGCCAAATCTTCTCTTGCACAACAATCACGACGGTACTTTTACCGAAATCGCCAAAACGGCCGGTGTTGCATACGGCGAAGATGGCTCCATGCAGGCGGGTATGGGCGCCTCCGCGGGCGACTACATGCACGAGGGCTATCAGGATATTGTGAAGACCAACTTTAGCGACGATACGCCGACAGTCTTTCTCAACCGCGGCAACGATGAATTTGACGACGTCACGCGTGCAGTCGGCCTGGGACGGATCATGAGCTGGCTCGGATGGGGAGTGCAGTTCTATGATTTCGACAACAGCGGGTGGCCCGGTGTTTTGATTTGCAACGGCCATATCTACCCGGAGGTGGACGGCAAGAATCTGGGAACGAGCTATCGCCAGCCGAAAGTGCTCTACTACAATTTGCACGACGGAAAGTTTGCCAACATTACCGCGCACGCCGGAAACACGCTCAATGAGATGCACTCCGCTCGTGGCTTGGCCCTCGGCGACCTTTTTAACGACGGTCGCGAAGAGGCGCTCGTGAATAACATGAACGAAACTCCTTCGCTTTATTACAACACCGCGCCGGTGGGCAACTTCATCAGCATTCAACTGATTGGCGTGAAATCAAACCGCGCCGCTTTGGGAGCGCAGGTGACGCTGGAACAAGATGGCGACAAGTACCAGAAAGAAATTCGGAGTGGCGGCGGTTTTATTTCGCAAAGCGACTTGCGAGTTCACTTCGGACTTGGGAAGGCCGAAAAGGCAGAAAAGATTGTTTTACGGTGGCCCAACGGGCTGGTTGAAACGCTGAAGGATCTTGAGGCAAATCGGTACTACGTTGTACGCGAGGGCAGTGGGGTGGATTCAAAACTGACCCGCAATGTCAATAAGAAGCAAATCAAGACCCCGGGCGGGTGATCCTACGGAGGGTGTGGAAACGTGCGTTTCGTGGGGCTGATCAGGTTAATAGTTCTCGCTGGCACAATCCCGGCTGTCGCGCAGAATCACGCGACTATCGGCCGCAGCGGCGACCCCACTCCTAAGCAGACACAGCAGCTTCCGAGGTCATGTCTGGTTCAGGAGAATTCGTCGGAGCAAATCAAAGTTTTGCTCGAAACGATTAACGATCACCCCACGGCCGATGCATACAACGCGCTCGGAGATTTGTATGCTCGAGGCCGTCACACAGAATGCGCCATCTCAGCGTTCAAAGCGGCGCTGCGCTTGGACGGTCAGAATTGGCAAGCCCACTATAACCTGGGCCTCGTGCTTCTAACGAAGGGCGATCGGATCCGCGCCGCCAGTGAATTACAAGCTGCGATTCGACAGCAACCTGATTCAGCCACTTCCCATTTTGCCCTGGCTACTCTGCTTCAGGACGAGGGAAGGCTAGACGGGGCCGTAAGGGAATTCGAAACTGTCCTGCAAATTGCTCCGAAATTTGCGCCTGCGTACCTGAGCCTGGCGACCTTATACACTCAACAAGGTAAGGATGCGAAAGCTGAACCCCTTCTTCGGCAGGCGATCCAGAACGATCCAAATAATGCACATGCTCATGCGAATTTGGGCCTGACATTGGCGAAGCAAGGTGAATTTGCGGCAGCGGAACTAGAATTCCAGTCGGCAATTGGAATCGACCCTCAAATGGTAGAGGCTTACACATCGCTTGGGATGGTGGAAACTAAGATGGGCCGGGGAAAAGAGGCGGTCGAAAACTTTCGAAAAGTAGTAGCGCTGCAGCCGGATTCCGCCGACGCACACTTAAACCTTGGCATCGCCCTCGTGGACCTGTACGACCGAAACGCCGGATTTGAAGAGTTCACCAAAGCCGCGCGGCTGAATCCTAATTCAGGCCGACCTCATTACAACCTCGGTCGGTTCTACTTCGAAACCAGCAAATACGATGAAGCACGCAAGGAACTCGAAAAAGCTACGCGTCTGGAGCCGAACTTCGCGAGCTCATTCTATTTTCTAGCTCTTACCGAGAGGCAAGATAATAATCTAGAGCGGGCGACAGAACTATTGCAAAAAGTCGTTACGCTTCAACCGAATAACACGGACGCACAATACCTTCTGGGGCAAATCCTTGAGCGTACGGGAAAAACAACTGAGGCCATCGAGCATTGGAAAATGGCTGTCAAGGCCGATCCCAATGAATCCGAGGCTCTCTACAGCCTGGCCAAAATTTTGAATAAGTTGCACGACCCCCAGGCGCGCCAATTTCAGGACCGGTACGACAAACTGCAAAGAAATGAGCAGACGACTGACCGGGTGGCCAACTTGGGAAATTCCGCGATTCAGTCCGCCAACGCCCAGAATTGGCCGCGAGCTTTGGAACAAATGAAAGAAGCCATTGCTGTTTGTGGGGAGTGCGCTGAGGCTGCTCACCTTCACAGGAACCTCGGATTGATGTATTGCCGCACCGGGAAACTCGAAGATGGGGAAAAGGAGCTTCGGGCAGCGCTGGAATTAGACCCGAGTGATGTTACCGCGAAGAAGACAATTGAAATGCTTGAGAATCTGCGCGGTGCGAGTGACAGAGGGACGGGAGTGAACAGGAATTAACTCGTCCTGGAATTTGAGTTCAATCCAGGCCGATATCCACGAAGACTCTGACATTAAGCCTATGATGAAGGACGTAACTGAGTAGCTTGGACCCGTCGAATGTGCTGGTCAACAACGCAGGCTCGCTGTTGCTCCGCATGAAAGAAGCATGAGTTTCTGGAGGCGTTCGATGAAAGATCCTCACGTTCAAAAAAAGCTAAATCACGAGTCAGCGCCTACTTCTAAGGGACGGCGTTCCTTCATCGGCGGCGCGGCAAGCTTGGGAGCAGGGTTAGCCAGTTCGGTCATCTTACGCTCAACCGCGATGGCACAGCCTCAGCGGGAAGCTCCCCAAAAAACAAAATCCATAGCGAGTGATTGCGGAACCAGCACCGTCATTGCTTCCGACGCGGCAACGGTCGTAGAAACAACCGCCGGGAAAATCCGCGGCTTCAAGCGGAACAGTGTGTACATTTTCAAAGGCGTACCCTATGGTGCTTCAACCGCTGGTGCGAGGCGCTTCATGCCGCCAATCAAGCCCGAACCCTGGAAGGGCATCCGGAACGCGCTGCAGTATGGCCGTATTTGTCCATTCCAGGACTCCGCGCACTTTGATACTAACGGGAAAAACCTGGCGAACTCCGATGAAGATGCGTTCGTGCTGCATCGCGGCGCGGCCGCCACAGTCCCCGGCGAGGACTGCCTGCGTGTGAATTTATGGACGCCGGAGATCAATGCGTCGCATAAGCGCCCAGTCATGGTCTACATGCACGGCGGAGGATTTTCTGCCGGCAGCGGCCATGATCTTCTTTCCTACGACGGCGAGAGTCTTGCCCGCAATCACGATGCGGTGGTCGTGACTCACAATCATCGGCTCAACGTGTATGGCTATCTCAACCTTGCACACTTGGGAGGGGAAGAATATGCCAGCTCCGCCAACGTTGGCATGCTTGACCTCGTGGCTGTTTTAGAGTGGGTTCGCGATAACATCGCAACTTTCGGGGGCGACCCGGGCAGTGTAACCATTTTTGGTCAGTCGGGCGGCGGTGGAAAGGTCCTTGCCCTTATGGCGATGCCAGCGGCAAAAGGCTTGTTTCACCGTGCGATTGTGCAGAGCGGACCCTTTCTTAAATCGCTCTCCCCTGATTACTCAGGACGACTGGCTGAGCTGGTGGTCGCAGAGTTGAGTTTATCCAAATCGCAGGTGAGTAAACTGCAGCTAATCCCGGTTGATCGGCTTTCCGGCGCAGCGGCCGAAGCCATGAAGAAAATGCCTCGGCCCAAATCTTCCCTTCGCAGAGTGTATGGCGAATACGATTGGGGGCCGACCGTTGACGGCCTCATACTGCCTCATCATCCATTCGATCCGGTAGCTCCACAAATATCTGCGGACGTTCCATTGTTAACCGGCACAAATCTTCACGAGGGTGTAAGTGGGCTCGACCGTCCCGATGCCAATGCGATGGGAGTGGAGGAACTCAACCGATTGGTTAAGGAAGAATTTGCCGACGGCAGCCAGACGATCATCGACGCCTACCGGCGCGATTACCCTAAAGCGATTCCATTTGACCTCTATGCCATTATTGCCGCCGCTTCCTTTCGCCGCCCAGCGTTCGAACAGGCCCTCAGGAAGGCTGCTTTGGGTGGCGCGCCAGCATACTCTTATATATATTCTTGGCGGACGCCGATGCTGGATAATCGCCCTGGTTCCTTCCACGCCTGTGAAATCGCGTTCGCGTTCGACAACGCTGAGATTTGCGACCATTACAGCGGAGGCACCCCCGAGGCATTCGTTCTATCGAAGCAGATCAGTAAAGCCTGGGTGAACTTTGCCCGAACCGGGAATCCTAATCACGACGGTCTGCCGCATTGGCCTACATACACGGCCGGACACCGGGCAACGATGTATTTCAACACGCCCTGCGAAGTGCGCAACGATCCTGAAGGAGATGGATTGCGGCTGATGGCACAGTCCTGAGTGAAACTAGGCGATGAAATCCGATTACCTGCCCCGGAGATGGCAAGTATGCTTGCGGATTCCGCCAGCTCCGCTGTAGCGCAGCGCCAGTGGCCGCTGGGCGCTGACCATTTACTAGACTCTGAAGCCAAAGGAAAAATTCCCAAGAGCGAGCCTGGTGAGATTCCGAAGCTCATGCCGGGATGTTCGGAAACTGGGGAAGGTCGTAAAGAAAGACCTTCCCGCAGATAAAAAACGTTCGTTTGAAAACGTTTGTCTAGAATTTGAAAGTGAGCCCGAAACGGATACTGCGGATACCGCCACTCTGCAGTGTCGGGTCCCCGAAGCCGGTGAACTCCTGCTGCAGGCCCGCATCATCGAGAAAGGGATCGATGGTGCCAAAGTTCGGGTGGTTAAAGACATTCGTCATAGTCGTATGGAAGGTTACGTTCAACCTTTCCTTGACCTTAAAATCCTTGAAAAGTGAGAAGTTGCCGGTGTTCGTTCTGGCGTCGCGCAAACTGTTCCGGGCAACATTGCCGAAGGGAGAATTGAACACGGTGGTCGCGACGGGCGTGTTGGCGATGAACCGCACGTCCTTGTTTGTGACCGTGGTGCCGACGGTGTCGCCCTTGTTGATGGCGTTCAGGCTGATCAGTTGGGTCGTAGCCAATTGGCAGCCAACGCCGAAGTTGTTGCAGGCATCGCCAGCGAATATACCCACCGTGTTCTCGGGAGCGCTGGGGTTACCTAAGAACGGCCGTAAGTTCTGGTCCACAGTGCCTGCGAACGCCGCAGTGAAGGCGTTGTCGTAGAGGGGCCCTCCACCATTTAAGGCGAACTGAACGGGAGTATAGGGCTGACCGGAAGTGATGAAGTAGGTTCCGGCAACGGCCCAGCCGCCCAAAATATGACCGAAGAGGCCCTCCTGCGAACGGAAGAAAGGTATCTGTTCGTAAAACGTCATCGTGAAGCTATTCGGGAAATCAAGGCCTGAGAGCCCGTGTTCCGACCCAGTGAAGTTGGCCTGGCTTTGCGAGAAAGCGCTGGTGCCGCCCGCTAGTCCCGTCCCGAAGATATCGTCCACGTTGTCGGTAGTCTTGCTATAGGTGTAGTTCGTGCGGAGCGTCAACTGATGCCAGAGCCGGTTGGAGCGAAGTTCAAGCTGCAAGCCGTTGTAGTCCGAGACGCCGGTATTTGTGCGATCCCGGACGATGCCTTCGTTGCAGTTGACGCGTCCCACGGCCTGCGGTACTGCTGCTTGGCTGGCGGGGCATGGCGTTTCACCGGCCGGAATGAGATTTGGGAAGGCCGCGGCAAGGCCAGCGATATCGGGATTTGCGTTGATGGATTGATAGAGCCTCGAACCATGATTGCCGACGTACCTCGCCTCAAAGACAGCTCCGCCACCGATTTCACGCTGGATTCCCACGGTCCACTCGTGGGTCTGCTGAGGTTCAAAGTTCGGTGGAATACTGGTTTCATTGAAAATGCGTGGGTCGAAGACCCCCGTCGTCAAATTCCCCGCAAGGAGCGAACGAACATTAGGCCCAGTCGGATTAGCCGGCAACGGAATTCCCGCAGCGGTCGTCCCGGTAAGTGTATTGAGCAAAGCCACAGGAGCGGAGGAAGAGATATTGGTGTAGATGTTGTAGAAAGCCGGGTCATACGCGATGCGGTAGCCGCCACGAATGACCGTCTTTCCATGGCCCGTGAGTTTGCCGCCGAACCCCGGAGTCCAGGCAAAACCCACGGACGGAGCCCAACTATTCTTCGGCGCGTTGAGCAACGGGAAGGTGGTCACAGAAAGGGGCAGCTGCGGATCGAAGAGAGGATTAGGTCCGGTCTGGCTGGCCGTGGTCAATTTATTGAAAAGATTTGCCGGCTGACCGTAGTAGGACCAGTCGATTCCCAGGTTCAGAGTCAGGTTTTTCCTTACTTTGAAGTCGTCACCGAAGTAAAGGAAGGTGTCCTTCTCTCGAAAATCGAGGTCAGAGTTTCCAGAGGCAATTCGTATTCTATTCGGGTCGTTATTTCCCAGGGCGGCAAAGTCGCTAAAGCGAAAGGAGCCGTTCAGGTTAGGCAGAAAGGCGTTCGGAGAGCGCTGGTAAGTGAAGTTGACGCCCGCCTTCAGGGCATGGCGTCCCAGGAAGTAGCTCCAGTTGTCCTGGAACTGGTAGTCGTTGACGATACGGCCTTGCGGTGCGGCCGTATTCGGGCCAAAAGACAGGAATTGGGGATTGTTGAAAGTAATTTGTGAAAGAGCATCACCAATGTTTCCCTGGTTCGGAACCGTATTGCCGATCGTGTTTCCGCCAAACTCGACGTTCACCCTGCCGTAGCTGGCCCGGAACTCGTTGGACATGCGAGTGGAAATCGTGCGCACCCAGCTAAAAGCGTAATCCTGTGCGAGCGCAGGTACGTCCACAGGATAGCCGGCGGCGGCTGTGGCGAACGAATCAGCATTGAAAAATGTAGACCGATTGAAGAGATAGCGGCCCGAGAAATGATTTTTACCCGTTTGAATGTCGAGCCGGATAGGGAAGTTATAGGATTTTGAGCCTGTCGGTAGAAGGCGTTGAACGCCGCCAACTTCGACGCCGGGGCAGCCGGCCACGGACCCAGTCGCGCCCGGAGCCGGAACGAAGGCGTTTTGCGGATTGGGATTGCCGCCCTGCACTCCATAGGGGCCAAATCGTTGCAACGCCTGCACGGCAGTACTGTTTGGGAAGCACGCCGCGAGTGTTGCTAGACCGGCGGGCGTCGGGGTCAAATTTCCAGTGGCGTACACTTGCTGTTGCGAGACGATTTCGTTGTCGAAACCGCCGAAGAAAAACACATGATCGGTCCACAGCGGCCCGCCAATAGTTCCTCCCGTAAATTCGTCGTTGAAGCGGGGAACCTTTGTAAGACCCTCGAACGCTTTCTGGGTATTGCTAAGAGTATCGAGAGCGGAGTTGCTTTCGGTACCGTACACTTCACCGTGGACGTTATTCGTGCCGGCCTTAGTGCTGATGTTCACAACGGAGCCGGAATTGCGGCCGTATTCAGGGCCGAAATTATCCGTAATGACCTGGTATTCGTCAACAAAGTGCGAGTCGGAGACAAACAGACCGGGACCGCCAACTGAGTTATCGTTGTTGTTCTGACCGTCGATTTGCTGGTCGTTGTTGCGTCCGCGGATGCCGTTCACTGAAAAATTTACTCCGTTCACGTTCGCAAAACCCGCGTCACGCGTGCTTGCGACGCCCGGGAGCGTTAGCGCGAGAAGGTCTAGGCCTTGGTTCTCGCCGATGCCTGGAAAGCTCGCGATGTTAGAGGTTGAGAACGCATTGGTGACCTGCGCCTCTGTGGTTTCCAGGAGCGGCAGGCTGGAGCTGACCTCCACGCTTGTACTGACTTCGCCGACCTGCAAGTTGATGGACCCGAGGCCGCGATCCGCGCCGAGAGTTACATCAATTTTATCGATAACCGTTTTGTTGAAACCGGCTTTCGAGACTTCCAACCGATAGGTTCCGATGGACAGCAGGACGAAGCGAAACAAGCCTGCGCTATCGCTGGTGACCGTAATTGTCTCGTTTGTATCTGCATTCACGATCTTTATCGATGCGTTGGGCACCGATGCCCCTTGCGGGTCTACGACGCTTCCGGAGACTGAACCCTTGGACACTTGCGCGTTTCCGGGTTGCTGGCCGACAAACAACAAAACTAACATCGCGGCTGCGACTAACGACGCAAAACAGCTACGGGACTTCCCAAAACATCTGATGAATCGACCCCTAAACAGAAACGCAACACTTCGGTTCATTCCAATACCCCTTTTATGTTTTCTGAGTTACTGCCTTCGTTACAGTGGATCGGCATATGGCCTTGCTGAAATAGAGGCGGTGCTGGGCAACCGCATCAAGCGAGCGATGCCAGCAGACCAAATCGAAGCCTATGTCGGTCTTATGGTTTAGAGGTTTATTTACTGAAGAGGTTGCAGTATTGAAATGTAGTAATCGTTACAAAAGTAATGCGACTCAAGCGGAATCGCTATTCCTAAGTCGCGCGTTCGAGTCGTTCGCGCTGCAGGATGGATATTCGCTTCCTTTCAATCTTAATGAGGCCCGCTCGTCTTAATTGGCCCAAAGTGCTAGTAACGGCTTCCCTGTGAAGTCCGAGTTGGCTGGCCAGATCCGCATGGGTCATGCCAAACACCACGCCGTTCTCGGCCCTTTCTATCAACAGGGTTGCAATCTGCGAAATCAGGCCCTTTCGGGCAACGATCTCCATCTTACGTAGAATGTGCGCGCATCGTTCGCCCATCAGGTCGATGAATTTGTGGGCCGCATGAGGAGCGCATTCCAGGAGTGCTTCGATGCTGCCTCGCGAAATCAGTCGAACACGCGAATCGCAAAGGGCCTCGGCCGAGGAATAGTGTTTTCCCGTACCAAAGCAGCCGGATTCGCCGAATATCCCTGGCGAATCTATCCTTGCGATTGTTAGTGTTCTCTTGCCGTAGGTCCTGAACATACGGGCGCAACCCTTCTCGAGGACAAAGAGTGAATTTCCGATCTGCCCCGCCTGAAAAAATAGATGCCCGGCGGAACAGTCCAGTGTCCGACTGTCATTCACCAGCGAATTTAAGCAGGACTCGGGCAAGTGTCTGAAGAGGTCGATCTCGACAAGGAATTCTGTTTGTTGGCACGCTGATAAATTGGCGACCATCATTGCCCTCAGTCCTTCAACTAGGCTGCGGAATTCAACATACACTCTTGCCGTTCATAATATGTCGCGCCCATGTATCGCATGGGTAAAGACCGATTCTGTGAGAATGCTACTAGCTGCCTCTAAGCGCTCCTGACGCGCTTAGTCGCGTAGAAGTTCTTGGAGAGACTGGCGCAGGCGCCTGCGGGCCTTGTGCAACTGCGATTTCGAGGCACCTACCGAACGGCCCAACAAATTCGCAATTTCCCGATGCCGGTATCCTCGAATATCGTGCAATACAAAGACCTTGCGGAAGCCGGCGGGCAAGTGCGCGAGGCAGTGTTGTAGAGTTATTCGGTCAATCGCACCCTCCAGCACCAGGTCGGGCGCTCCAAGCTCGAGGCTGCTTGGCAGAGTTGTTTCGTCACCAGGATCGGAAGTTGTTTCGAGCGAGACGAATCGTGGAGACTTCTTTCGCAGACGCATCAACACGAGGTTGACCGTCAACCTGTGCAGCCAGGTTGAGAATGCTGATTCTCCGCGAAAAGTGTGAAGCTTGCGGAACACGAGCAAGAATGTTTCCTGAGTCAGATCCTCTGCTTCGGTGGTGTCTTTTACCATGCGTAGGCAGAGCGCATGCACGCGCCGGCTATGCGAACGGTAGAGGTCTTCGAACATTGTTGGATCGCCAGCCTGAGCTCGCTCGATGG
The DNA here is from genome assembly GCA_963814635.1 of uncultured Acidobacteriota bacterium. Classification (GTDB taxonomy): domain Bacteria; phylum Acidobacteriota; class Terriglobia; order Acidiferrales; family UBA7541; genus Acidiferrum. The sequence continues at coordinate 1,330,742 of CAWFDP010000001.1, forward strand.
TTTGAGCTTCATTCAGGCTCTCGCGTGCGATAGGCGAAGCAGGCGGCGCAGCCTTCCTCATGATGCATTCGTTGCTGGGACGCGCATCACGATTGGGGCTACGCCGCTTCGCTACGCTGGACCTTGCCAGGGAATCAACCACTAGCTTTGTGAACCTAGTGCTTGCAGGGACTGGCATGGCTCTTTCCTTAGCGACCTGCCGCGTGGACTGCGATGGAAGTTTTGTTTTCGCTGACCTGCGACGCAGAGGCGGTCGCTGGCGTGGTTTTCTGATGGGCTTCCCGACGTCCCAAGCGCTTTGGTGAGGGCGTCGCGAAGTCAAAGGTCAGCCCTAGCTCCGGCGCCTCGAATGTCTGGACGTTCTGCGCATCTGCGATCTCCACCAGATTCAATTGCGCGTGGTCTGAAGCCACTTTTTTGTCGATTCCAGTGGCCATGATGATGGCGGTGGTTGCCTGTCCTCGGATGTAGAGTCTGTATGGATATGTCGCGGATGGCATAACAAAGGCATAATCGCCAGCCGGCAATGTGGCGCCGCCCCAGTGAGTCTCAAATGGAAGTGTGAACTTGCCTTGGATCGCATTCTGTGCGTTCCCGGCAGTCGCCAACCCAGCCAGAAAAAGCGCAGCCACTCCTGCCTTCGTAAGTAATTTCAAAAATCGAGCCCGAATCATGTCAACTCTCCTTATTCGATCAGTTTTGAATTGCGAGACAATTTATTGTCTTCAGTGAGCAAGACCGCGAACGCTGTCGGATAATTCCCTGATCCAGGAACATTTGGGCGGCGGGAATAAAATTGTAGGTATTTCGGTCAACTAGTTATGCGCGTAACTTCCGGCGGACCATCGTTCACAAAGAACTAACGGCGACGTCTCACGCAGACCATCCCTGTTGTTAAGAGCTCCAGTGCCAACTTTTCAGGCTGATATTTCGACACGCTCTAGGTTTGGTCCGTTCGGCCCCGACGACTGTCCAATCATTCATTTGTTACAGCTCCGATTCTCCATGGCCTTGATCCCACATCTCCGCTCGTCAATTCCGTGAGAATTTGACGAAGTCGGCCGCGCGCACGCGATAAGCTCGACATCACGGTTCCTGCAGGCATGCCTGTGACATCCGCGATCTCTTTGTAGGACATTCCTTCGAGTTCGCGAAGAACGAGCACTTCGCGAGCGTTGGCCGGAAGTTGCTCCAGTGCCTTTCGCACCATCGCGCCGTTGTCGCCTTGCAGCACCGCTTCTTCTGGATTCAGAGGGCGAGAATCAGCAGAGAAAAGGTCTTCGTCAAATTCGATGGCATCTTTCTGATGCCGGTTTGCATGCATCCAGGTGTAGCAACTATTGCGGACAATTTTCATCAGCCACGCTCGCGCATCGCCACCCCGGAATCCCGGGAAAAATCGGAAAGCGCGCAGGTAGGCTTCCTGGACCACGTCCTCTGCGTCCTGATCATTACGCGTCAGCCAGCGTGCTAGGTTGTAAGCGGCGTCAAGATGCGGCAAGACCGCCTTTTCAAAATTCGCTAAATCATTGTGCTCAAGCATCGAGACATCCCTGCGAGCGGAGCGGCGTCCTATCCGTGCGCATGAGGCAGTCACTATGATTCGCTCTTGAAATCGGTGCAATGGACACACGGTTCCTTTGCACTGGAATAGGGGTCCCCCAGTAACTGATACTCGGGAAAGGACTTACGCAAAATCATCCCCGCATCGAGTTCCGGGAACTCTGGTACACTCGATTTCGATTGAGGTTCCCGTGTCTGCTCGAGAGGACGATCGCACTGGTGGGCGGCTTCGTTTTGGGGTTTTCGAGCTGGATCTTCGCGCCGGCGAATTACGCAAGCACGGCCTACAAGTACGGCTGCAGGAACAACCCCTCCAAGTCCTGGCGATGCTGCTAGAGCACTCCGGCGAGCTCGTAACTCGCGAGGAGCTTCAGAAGAAGCTCTGGGCTGCGGATACTTTCGTTGATTTCGACCACGGGCTCAACAAAGCGATCAGCAAGATTCGTGAGGCCCTCAGCGACTCCGCTGAGAGTCCTCGCTTTGTGGAAACCGTTGCCCGGCGCGGCTACCGCTTCCTCGCGGATGTTAAGGTTGTCAATCCAGTTCCGGTTCCGAGCCTGGAACTCGAAACTCAACCTGATCCGACGGCAGAGGTTCGGGTTCGTCCGGACCGCGCTTACAGACTTTCAACTCTCAACCATTTCTTGCCGTCGCTGACGTGGAAGGCATTAGTTCTTGTGGCTCTTTTAATGGCGGTGTCGCTCGTCGCCTGGAAGGTTCATTCCCGGAACATCGCGTCCCCTGTCATTCGTTCGCTCGCGGTCCTTCCATTGGAGAGCCTGTCGAGCGACGCGTCTCAGGATTACTTCGCAGATGGCATGACAGACGAGTTAATTTCTGACCTCGGAAAGATCAGCGCTTTGCGCGTGATTTCGCGTACCTCAGTAATGGGTTATAAACACACGCGCAAAACTCTACCGCAAATTGCTCGTGAGCTGAACGTGGACGCCGTGGTGGAAGGCACCGTACTCCGTTCCGGAGACCAGGTCCGCATCACGGCGCAGTTGATCGAAGCTTCTGCCGACCAGCACCTATGGTCCCAGAGCTACGAGGGCGAATTGCGAGATACCTTGGCCCTCCAGAATCAGGTGGCTAGCGCCATTGCAGATCAAATTCGAATCAACGTGAATCCCCAGGAACAGGCTGCGCTGAAAACCGTGAAGGTCGTCAATCCCCAAGCATACGAGTCCTTTCTCAAAGGGCGCTACTTCTGGAATAAGCGAACAGCGGATGGCTTAAAAGTTGCTCTGGCGTATTTTAATCAAGCCATCGAGGAGGACCCGAACTACGCGCAAGCTTATTCGGGCTTAGCCGACACTTACGCTTTGTTGGGCGACTGGCAATATGCGGTGATGACTCCCATGCAGGCTCTTCCAAAGGCCAAGGCCGCAGCAACCAAAGCGCTGGAATTGGACGGAGCGCTAGGTGAAGCCCACAACTCTCTGGCGTTTTGTTTGGATGGATTCGACTGGGATTTCAACTCAGCCGGAAAGGAATTCCAGCGAGCCATTGAGTTGAACCCAGGTTATGCAACCGCTCACCATTGGTATGCGTGGCATTTGAGCCTATTGGGGCGTTATGACGAAGCAATCGCAGAAATGAAAAAAGCTGAAAACCTGGATCCGCTCTCTCTCATCATTAACGCCGATTTGGCCGAGCTTCTTGTGCTCGCGCATTCTTATGACGAATCGATACTACAGAGCGGCAAGACCATCGAAATGGATCCTAACTTTGCTCTGGCACACAATCAACTTGCTCAGGCCTATCTCCAGAAACACATGAACGACGAAGCGATCGCAGAACTGCAAAAAGCAGCGCAGCTTTCGGGAGGAAGCTCGACGGTCTTGGCTAATCTCGCCCGAGCCTACGTTGCATCCGGCAAGAGGAGCGAAGCGATTAAGCTATTGGATGATTTGAAGAAGCGATCAAACCCTATTTACTCGCATGGTTCAGAGATTGCTGTGGTCTATGCAGCTCTCGGGGATACAGATCAGGCGATGAATTGGCTTCAAAAAAGCTATGAAGAGCGCTTTAACCCCGGAGTCCTGCTGCGGCCGGGCTTCGACCCTCTCCGCTCGGATCCGCGCTTTCAAGATCTTGTCCGTCGTATCGGCCTTCCACATTGATCCAGAAAGTGTCACAATTCACGACGGAGAGTATTGAGAGCCGGAACAAATTGTGAATTGAAACCAGCACAGTCTGTGGAAACGCGTGAAGACTCGCAATCAGCTAAAGCAAATTAAGAGCCGGGCCCATAGTAACCCGTCTTTGCGGAGACACTGAGAGGCGGAAGTCCTTTGGGGGCGCGAAGTTTGATCTTGATCTTACGCCACCGCGCGTCATGTGATTTGTCACTGGGCCGGTATCCCAAAATATACTGATTACGCAGTTCCTCGCCGATTTTGGAAGCGATATCCGGTAAGTCGTTTATATTCCCGACCGTGAAAGCGCGCCCGCCGGAGAGTTCCGTGACCTCATTGAGTAGAGAGGGTCCGTTAAGCTCCTCTGGAGTACGGTTCCGATATTCAAGTGGATCAAATGTGCCGATCGAGTACAGTTGAGTGTTTGCCTCTCGCACTAGCCGCTTGACATCCTTCTCGTTGTACCGACTGTTGTTATCTCCACCATCGGAGATGATAAGCAAGGCTCGTTTGCCATTTCGAGCCGTCCGCATCTCGCTCAATCCGAGATAGATCGCATCAAGAAGCGCAGTTCGGCCTTTTGCGGCGGTAAACGACAATCGGCTCTGCAATTCGTCGGCGCTGTTCGTGAAGGCGCTGATGAGTTCTGCATGATCATTGAAACTCACCAGGAAAAACTCATCTTGCGGATTGGCGGTTTTGAAGAACTGCAAGGTGGCTTCCTTGGCCTTGCCGACCTTGTTGGCCATGCTACCGCTCAGGTCGAAAATGACGCCGATGGAAATTGGCACGTCTTCGGATGAAAAATACTGGATCTCCTGTTCCATGTTGTTTTCGAAGACCCGGAAATTATCGGGTTCCAGTCCTGTGACCACGCGGTCGTATGGGTCGGTAACCGTAACATTGACCAGTGCCAGGTTCACGTCGATGTGGACGGACTGCCCCCGCTGAATGGGCTTGCCCGGAGTGTCACGTTTCACGTCATCGGGCACGATGGATTGAGCGGCCGCCGACGCGGGAAAATGCCAGATGCCGACACTAAGGGGAAGGAGGAACCCGACTGATATAACGAACAATCGAGTCACCATCAAACTGTTACTCACAGCGCCTCCGTTTTAAGCGTCATGACACCGAGGGTGGGTTACTACCGACTGTTTCTGGATGGCCGTGCACTGAATCTTGATGCCCCGCATACTCACCGGAGTTTTCAGTCTTCAGATCGTCATCGCTGACGCCCAGAGAAATCAGCAACTCGCTCATCGCCGCGACCATTCCCGGCGGTCCCGCGAGGTAGTAAATGGGCCCTTTCGGCCAGACCAAGTACTGCTTCAACATTTGTCCGTTGATGCGTCCTTTTTCACAGAGCCAGGCGGTATTGGTATGTCGAGTGATGGTTGGAATGAATGTAAAATTAGGATTCTGGGCGGTCATCGTTTCGAACTCTTTGATGAACGCTGCGTGAGCAATCTGCTGATTTGAATAGAACAGATACAGTCTATGCGGCAGCCGTTCTCGTGTGGCCCAGTGAAGGATGCTGCGAATCGGTGCGATTCCCATACCGCCAGCGAGAAACACCGCCGGCCTAACGACATCATGATGCAGTGTGAATGATCCCCTAGCACGGCTGACTATGAATCGGTCGCCAAGAGCGGCAAGCTCCAGGACGTTCCTGAACGCACGTTGACCCGCCCGCATCGCAATCATGACTGGACTCTTACCCTGAGGAGGGCTTGCGATAGAGAGGGTCAGGGAACTGCCAACGTCGGCCCCTGGGAACGGGCGCGTGGGGATAAAGTCGGCGTGCTGTCCAGCTCGAAATTCGAAGCTGGCGCCATTTGTGTCGAACCAGAAGGCCATCGTATCTTTGGCGATTCTTTGCCGATCGACTAAGGTCATCTGACATAAAGCCACGGATTACCTCTCACGAGAACGCGATCTTCCTTTCCCGCTCTCTTGGTACTCAGGTATGTAAACCAAATTCGCAGGACTTTATTCCAACTTTTGTCACGACAAAAAGCAGGTTGAAAAGCGAGGGCCGAAGCGCGACCGGCTGCAGTGTTCCATCCTGTCGCCAAGGAATGAGCTTCCGAACGATTCAAAACGCGAATACGGCTAGCAAGCCACCGAAAAACTGGTCCTAATCCACTATTACGGAATCCTCAATGGTTTCTGGTTCTGCGGCGACGCTTTGGCGAAAGGTTCAGCCTGAGCGATGCGTTCTGCTAGGCTCGGATGCTTTTCAGACGGCTCCTCCGGCTCTCCTTTGCGGAGTGCCTTGAATGTCTCAAGCAGCGTCAGCATTCCGGCTGGTGAGAAGCCCGCTTTCGCCGCCAACTGCTGTCCGTTCAGATCGCAAGCAAGCTCCTCTTCTTTGGTGTAGCCGGGCAGAAACGCGCTGAGTTCCAGGTTTTTGATTTCTTTCTGCTCTCTCAGTTCGCTCACACGTCTACTCACTTGGCCGAGTTCCGCGTGCTCGATTTCGTGGGCTAATGCGTTGGCTAATTCGTCTTCGGTCTGCGCAATAGCGAGCAAACCGCCGCCTACGATGATGTATCCGCCCGGGAGTGCGAAAGCGCTCTTGAAATCTGGATTCGGATCGAACACGAAGTGATACTGACGGCCCGATGGAAGCACGCTCGCGACTTTGTTTCCCACACTGTTCATGTAGCGAGAAATGCCATCCAACTCGGGAGTACTTGCGAGCCCGGCCTGTTTTTCGTACTCACGAGCCAACCTTTCGCCCAGGGTCACTTCACTAGACGCTTGCGAATTAGCACTCGTCCTTACAGGAGGCGAAGGTTCTTGTGGCCGCAGCGGTACTGGAATCAGGCAGATCGCGATGAGGATGGGGCGGACGATGGGTCTTGGCTTTTCAAACATAGTCGTCAGCAGGTGCCCCGCACTGAAAGATACCGAGACTCCTCCAAAGCCGAGTGGCGGACTCGCGACGCAGCGTGCGAAATCCAATATGTCGCAGCGGTCGCTCCTAGCCCGAATTATTCAGGTATTTAAAGACGCGAAAAGCCTCTTCGTGATAAAAAACTGTTGTTCACGCAGTTTTTGCATCACAAGAGAGGCCTTCGCTTGAGCGAACATACCACAACAGACTGTCTTCTTTTTTCAGATATTTTTGATCGACCGGTGGTTGCGAAGTTTGATCAACGGCTGGGCAGTTCCGATGGCGGAGCGATTCTGCTCAAGGCCGCCCAGCTGCGGTTAGGCCTGACATCGGCATTGGCGGCTGGTCTGCGAGATGACCGGCAAGCGGGTAAGGTGCAGCATGAGTTGCGTGAATTGATTACTCAGCGGGTCATGGCCCTCGCCTTGGGATATGAAGACGCCAACGATGCGGCACGGCTGGCATCGGATCCGATCCACAAGTTGCTGGTCGGTCGGGATCCTGTTAACGGCGAGGATCTGGCTTCGCAACCTACCCTCTCGCGCTTTGAAAATGCTCCGGATCGTAAGGAACTGTTGCGCATGACGGAAGCGTTGGCGGACTGCGTCATTGAACGCCATCGTAAGCGTCTGCATGGTCGGGCCCGTCGCATCACCATCGATCTGGATCCCACCGACGACCCCACGCACGGCCAGCAACAGTTCACCTTTTTCAATCGCCACTACGATAGCTACTGTTACTTGCCGATGGTTTGTTTTCTCACCTTTAATGAGGAAGCGGAGCAGTACTTGGTGGCGGCGGTGTTGCGGCGTGGGAACGCGACTGGCTCGCTGGGTGCGCTGGGGATTCTGCGCCGTTTGATTGCACGGGTGAGCAATGCCTTTCCCAAGGCGAGACTTCGGGTGCGACTCGACGGTGGCTTCGCGTCTCCGGAAGTTCTGGATTTTTTGGATTGTGAACCGAAAGTGGAATACCTCGTGAACCTGGCCGCCAATGCGGTGTTGAAGCGTAAAGTGAAATCCGCAATGAAGCGGTCTCGTCGTGCGTCGGAGATCTCCGGGCAAACCGAGCATGTCTATGGCGAGTGCCGGTACGCTACCAAAAAGACTTGGCCGTGGAAACGACGGGTCATCTACAAAGCCGAGGTGGTGCGCGCCGCGAACAAGGAAGCGAAGGACAACCCGCGCTTCGTAGTCACCAACCTGAAACAGAGTCCGCAGTGGATTTACGAGAAAACTTACTGTCATCGAGGCGACGTGGAAAACAGGATTAAAGAATTGCACGACGGAATGCAGATCGGTCGGACCAGTTGCTCGAACTTTTTGGCGAACACGTTCCGAGTGCTGCTGACAGCGGCGGCGTATGTGCTGATGCAAGAGATGCGTCTTCACCTGGCACCGACGCGCCACGCCCGGGCGCAAGTCTCGACCTTGCGCGAACATTTCTTGAAGCTGGGCGCTCAGCTGGTGGTCTCGGTGCGGCGAATCGTGCTGCACTTGCCTCAAGCGTTTCCCTACCGCGACAGCTTTCATCGTCTGGCCTTGAGCTTGGGCGCTCAAAGCGTGTAAGCCCCTCTCATTTCTTCAATCGAAATTTACCTTTGTCACGCTCTTACTCGTGGTGTCTCGTTACGCATCAAAATCAGACTGTGAACCCCGCTAAGAGCTTTAGAATCAGCCGCCCGGTCTAACAAAATTCCGCCCGTCGTCGCATCTTTGTCCCGTTCTCAAAAAAAACTGTTTGGCGTTCCACTTTCGCGAATAATGCAGGCTAGGAGTATGCCGACCAGGACCAGCGCGACGAATATCGCCGTCAGCGATTCGCCCAAACGGAAAACGCCAAGCGCTCGTGCTTCTTGCTCACTGTCGGAATCGATAGTCGCTGACGTCGCCGAGTTTGTCGGCTCTATCACAGGAAATGGAATGTCTGAGAATTCGACCGTTCCGGCGAAGATGTAACCCATGCGAGGAATCGTTTCGATGTAAGAAACTTTGTCCGTGGATTCGCTGAGGGCCCGTCGAAGCTTGTTGATCGTGGTGTTCAGGTTTGCATTGAAATTCACGTGGGTGCCAGTCGGCCACAGAGTTCGCTTCAGCTCCTCGCGAGTGACCACTTCTCCCTGCTTCTGCAAAAGCACGATCAGGACCTGATAGGCATTGCCTTGCAAGTGCAGCAGATTGCCATCGCGAACAACCCGTTGGCGCTGCTGATCGACTTGGAAAGGGCCGAACCGTACGTAACGTGCGGTGGCCGGCGGGCCTTGGAGAAGACAGGAGTCCATACGGTACGAAACCTCTATCGTTCTGAATTTGGTCCAGCGGGCCTTGTTGTGCCCGCACTGCATCGACCGCCCAGCAGCCCCGTTTATTCCCGTGTGGACCTCGAGGATTCATTCCGCGGAAGACAAGCCTTGTCGCTACCGAGAAAGGCGATGGTAGACCCCGCCAGCCCAAATATTCGTCAAGCGTCGATTGTTATAGATTCGTGGACCGTGCTGACACAGGGAAGAATGAACCCGTCCCGTTTCTGTTCGGCGCTCAGCCCGTCTTCCACTTCCATCGTCACGCGGCCTTGCAATAGGCGGGTGGCGCAAGCGCCGCACTGACCTTGACGGCATCCATATGAGATCGAAACGCCCACGGTTTCCGCAAATTCCAAGAGAGACATGTCAGGAATCAGTTCAAATTGAAATCCCGACCGCAAGAATTCGACAAAGGCGACCGACGATCCTGCGGTCGGATCTGGAACCGCAAGGAAGCGTACCCCACCAAACCTTTCTTCCTTGATTCGATCGGTAGAGACGCCTTGCCCCTTGAGCAGCTCGGATACATCGCGCATGAAAAGGTCGGGACCACACAGAAAGAAAGTAGGTACGCGGAAATCAACTATTCGATCGAGAAGGAACTCCCGATTTAATCGGCCTTTATTGCCTGTCCATCCGGCGTCGGGAGCGCTCAACGTGATGATCAGCCGGAACCGGTTAAGTGTCCGGCTTAAACGGGTCAATTCGCGCTGAAAGATAATGTCTTGCGAGGTTCGCACACAGTAGATCAGAGTGACAGGCACATCCAGCGTGCGCTCTTCAATATAACGGAGCATCGCTAACATCGGAGTGATGCCGCTGCCAGCTGCGATCAGCACAATTTCGCTGTGCGTTGTTTCGTCAAAATAGAACTGTCCGGAAGGTCCGCTTGCGGTAAGCACAAGCCCGGACGTCGCTCTCTCATTGAGAAAAACGGAAGCGTAGCCGTCTTTCGTTCGTTTTGGGGTGATTTCGACATAATCAGTATTGAACGGGGAAGAACAGATCGAATAGCAACGAGCAACTCGATTCCCGTCGATATTGAGATGGAGGGTGAGGAATTGCCCCGGCTTGGCCAACAGCTGCTTACCTTCTTGAACGCGAAAACGCAACGTCTTCGCATCACGCGTCTGCACTTCGCTGTGGATAAGTTCAAGAGAAAATGTATTGGAAGCAGGTTGCACGACCGGAAGCGACCGAATCGGAACGGAAGATCGCGGTAAGGTGTCGGCCGACGAGCCCGCTGGGCGAAGAGTCAGACGCGCGAGAAAGAAGCAGAAAACGACAGGAAGCAGCAAAGAATATTTCACAATCGGGCTTGACGGATCGATTCGCCCCAACGCAAAAGGTAGCAAACGGATGAAGACGAGCATTACCGAGATCGCGTAAATAGACAGTCCAAGCGGGAAGAGTATTGAATGGTGGCTCTTATATTTCCGGGCAACGAAAACCTTCACGAGGAGAAGCGGAACGAGCAAAATCGCAAGGTTAATGTGTAGTGCGGCGTCTCCGAGTAGCGCTTCCGGCGACCCGATGAGACGCTTGCCCATAAACCAGAACATCACCACGAATAGTCCGATGAACAGATAGCCGCCGGTACGGTGAAGCGCTATTGACCGCGCGCGCCTCTGCGGCGTCTGCGACGGACGGGAGCTTTCCAGCAGCGTGATGACGTTGAAGGTTGCGAGCCCGACAAACACAAGCCCCAAGGAGATGTTCAAGCCTGCTTTCATTATGGCTCCACTATGAGCTGGCCTTTCATCCCTCCGTGGCCGAGCCCGCAGCGATTGCAGCAATGGAAGGAGTAAGTCCCCGGCGTGCGCGCCACAAATTGCACTACTGTTGGAATTCCTTTTTCGAGCTTGTAGCAGTCCTCATTCGAACTGAAGATGAGGCCCGGATTGCCCTTTTGGTCCGATCCATCCGGGTTAAGATTGATCTTGAAGCCGTGTGTCCTGTCGAGAGCCGTAATCCGCAGCTGCACTTTGGCGCCCAGCTTTACCCGGACAGGCGATGGACTGAACTCGTACTTCTTTGCCGACATCTCAATGACTTGAATGTTCTGGTCCGCCTGAGAAGTATTCAACTTTTCGGCGAAGCCGGCCGTGACCGCAACTCTACTCAGCAAAAGCAACGAAGCAATTCGCAATATTCGATGCAATTTCAGTCCCCCTTCAAAATTTGAACCAATCCGATAAACTGGCTACTAGTAACTCGAGCCCGAAGAATCCTGATCTCCGCCGCCAATCACTGGGCACGCGTCGAATTCCTTCCAGCTCTGTCTGCCTTTAAGGAGCCCGCTTCCATTCTTCAGCTTCAGCAAAAATACTCGTTGGAACCGCATGGCGCCTTTGTTCGTGGTTTGACTGTTGAGGCAAATGTAAATCCCGGATTTCTGCGCTTCCAATACTTCGATCGAAATCTTCGACGTTCCTTGCGGTGTCTCAAGGAGGGCTTTCTTTTCGCCGAGTTCCCGCGCCACATATCCGTAATCGCTGAACGTCTTCTTGCCTTTTACCGGCTTCGGTCGAATCGTGGACGGAAGCGACGTTACATCCACTTTTTCGAACACAAACGCAGCCACCTTTTCGGTCGGATAAACCGCATCATTCCCTGCAACTACGAATGGCGCGCATGCAAGAACAACTGCTCCATAGATTAGCCTCATACCTTTTTTCCTCAGTTTCTGGACTCCGCCCGTTTTGTGCGGCGCCCAATGCATTGAAAGCCCACTCGAATCCTCATCCGCAGCAATTCCGGACCTGGAGATCTGGCTTCGGTTTTGCACCTTCAGACTTGGTGCTGAGTCGTATCGTTAACCAGGCCCGTTCACGCCGCTTAAGAAGCCTCCCAAGTGCGCGGTCAGAGTCACCAGCCCAAAAGCCAGAAATTCAATCGCCAATCGATAGCGTGGAAGTGGTGCGGCCTGCCTCCGGCTGCGAAAGTGCACCCACCACACCAACCAGATCAACACCGTCGCTGCGCACGCGAGGACCAGATGCTGGAATAGCGTGCCTTTCAATTTCTGTCCCTCAAGGGCGAACTGCCAGGCGAGGACGCCCGTGATGAGGACAGGCAGCGTCGAAATTGCCGCCACCAGGAAGTTGAAGTAGGCTGCTTCAGCCAATCCCCGTCGCCTCGTTCGCTGCGCGAGAAGATCGAACAGTACGCCGACAACAAATAGCGCGATCGGAAAATGGATTAGTACGACGTGCTGTGCGTGTTTCGCCAGAACGATAGTCTTGATGTCGAAGGGATTTACGCTCATTGGCCGCTCACTGCACAACGACCGAACCGGTCATTTTGGGATGGATTGAGCAGAAGTAGGGATAGGTTCCTGCTTTGTCGAAGGTAAAGGAGAACTTTTCGTCGGTATCCAGTACCTTGGACTTGAATACCTTTTCCGTGCTGACAATCGTGTGCGGGATATCATCACGATTTGTCCAGGTAACCGTAGTTCCGACAGCTACCGTCAGAGTCGCCGGTCCAAAACTGAAGTTATCGACTTTTACCTCAGCGGTTGCCGGTTGCGGCGTCTTCGCCGAGCTGTACGACGAAGCCGCTGACAGCAGAAGCACCGCCACCATCACGGTTGAAAGCAGACCTAAAATCCACGCAGTTTTCCTAATCATTTCTATTTCCTTCCTAGATTTAGTAAGCATTTGTTTTCTTGCTCCAAATTGCCTTGAATTACGCGAGCGTTGAGTCAACTACCCCCAAAGCCTGATGGCCTTGCAGGTGATTCACATTCGTAATCCCCAATACACTCTTCAACTGCTCTGCAGGAACTTTCATAGGGCCTGGCGAATCGGCCTTGCCGGGCTGCGGCTGCGGAAATGCCGTCGACGCCGCAGTGTGAAACGTCACATTCCCCTCGATTTTCTGCATCGTCTGGTGAATGTGCCCGTTCAGCACTGTCACTGAACCGAACTTCTTTAGGTAGGCCAACGCCTGCCCGCTGTCTTCTGTTCCCCATCCCCATTCGGGATACACACTCCAGAGCGGAATGTGCGCGAATACCACGATCGGCGTGCTGTGTTTCAGATGCTTCACATCATCTTCGATCCACTCCAGCTGCTCGTGTCCCAGAGTGCCAAGTCCTCCGGCTTTCAAATTCATCACGTTCACCAATCCGATAAAATGCACGCCTTTCTTGTCGAAGCTGTACCACCCAGCGCCCTTGGCGTTCTTCCCGTAGCGTTCCAGATACGATTTGCCATCATCGTTCAGCACATCGTGTTCGCCTGGCACGAAGAACACGTCCTTGGCACCCGCGCCTTTCAGAATCTGGTCGACATTGTCGAATTCTTCTGGTTTCGAGAGGTGGCTTATGTCACCGGTATGCAACAGGAATTCCGGCGGTTTGCTAAGTCCATTGATCTTCTCGACCGCAGACTTCAGCGTTCCGGCTACGTCGGGATTTGCCGGTTTGGTGAATCCCATATGGCTGTCGCTGATCTGCACGAAGCTGAGTTCGCCCGCCATTTGCGGACTGCCCATCTCCCCAAGCCGGCTTAAGCTGTACGACTTCAGGATTCCGCCTTCCATCACGCAAAGTGTTCCCGTACCAGCCCACGCCATGCATTTTAGAAATCCCCGTCTGTCGATTCCGTCGTTATTGTGATCGTGCAAAATCTCATCGTTTTTCTTGTCAGACATATTTCCCCTCTCGTTGGATCTTCCAGGTCTCGCTCAAGCCTTGGGACGTGCTTGCATTAAGGAGACAAGCAGATTCGAGGAAATATTCCATCGGAGACTCCATTTTTGTCGGGGAATAAAGGAGCAGAAAGCTAGGTCTTTGTATTTGTGAAGATTCCAGAAGCCTTGGTCTCAGGAGTCAGTACGTCTTTCCGAGTGCAGCAGAAAAGAATCGGAGGTGGCGACGCGAGTCGAACCTCAGCAAATGTACTCGCGCCGCCGTTTGGAGGATTTGCTCGTGTAGACCGGCCTCATACCTGTTTTATTCCTTCACACGGCAATCTGCGGCTCATTGCGGCATTTCGTTACAAAAGGTCGGCGACGAAGAATAAATCCGCGGCCCCTTCGGTTCCCACTGATGAAAGCCACTGATGGTCAAAGAGAGTTGGAAGCGCTGGATGTCGAAGACCGGGTGCGATTCAAGCGGCTGGTGCTCCCGCATCTTGACGCGGCTTTCAATCTCGCGGCTTGGCTTTTATCAAGCCGTAGCGATGCGGAAGATGTGACGCAGGAAGCCATGCTGCGCGCCTATCGCTTCTTTCCGGGTTTCTACGGAGGAGATGTCCGGGCGTGGCTCCTGCAGATCGTCCGCAACACTTCGTATACGTGGTTGGAAAAGAATCGCCGAATGAAGCTGATGGACCAATTCAACGAAGAGCTGCGTACGCAATCGTTCACCACGCCCGAGTCTATTGCAATCGCAGGGAATGATCGCGAGCGACTCAAGCGAGCTCTAGAAACGCTTCCGCACCGCTTTCGTGAAGTCCTTGTCCTTCGAGAGATAGAGGGATGTTCCTATAAGGAGATCGCAGCCATCACTTCGATCCCCATTGGGACCGTCATGTCCTCACTCTCGCGGGCCCGCCGTCAACTGCAGTCAGCATTGGCCAAAGATGCGGCAGGGGAGGCCATCGATGAGTTGTAATTTTACCCATTCCGCCCTTCACGGCTATTTCGATGGGGAGCTGAGCGTCGTCCGTACCGCCGAATTCAAGCGTCACCTCGCACATTGTTCGGATTGTATCGACGAGTTGGCCGCGCTGAGCTCTGTCCGAGGTTCGTTAAGACACGCGACGCCATACGAACGTGCGCCCGTTTCCCTCAGGCGCAAAATTCGAGCGGATCTCTATTCCGCATCACCGAAGATCAGCCCGTCGTCGCGGCTGGCTTGGCGCGGGCTAGCCGCCGCGGCAGGTCTCCTTTTCATCGTACTTATTCTATGGCGGGTGATGCCCGGAACTCGCAAGGAAGAGGACTATCAAGCTGAATTCGCGGGGGAGATTGTCGATGCCCATCTCCGCTCCCTCCTGCCGGGCCAAGCAACCAACGTGAATTCTTCCGACCCTCAAACGGTAGGAGCTTGGCTCGAAGGAAAGGTTCGATTTGCGGTCCCGGCCCGCGACTTAGCGAAAGACGGTTTCGCCCTGCAGGGTGGACGCGTGGATATCGTTCAAGGTCGCACGGTCGCCGCGCTCGTTTACCGTGGCGGCGACCAGCTTTTCAATGTCTTCATTTGGCGGACGTCTGAACCAGACCGCTCTGCGCGAATAGGCTCGCGGCAGGGCTATCAATGGATCGCCTGGCGAAAGGACAAGCTGGAGTTCTGCACCGTTTCCGAAGCTGCTCCAGCCGATTTGACGCGACTCCACCAGCTCCTTACGGATTAACGCCGCTGGCGCCAAGAAATCGCGCTATCGGCTGGAGCGAAATGCGCTTTGGATGCTGGCTGGCGTGGGTATCAACGTCGCGGTTGTGAAGGAGGTGAATGATGCTAGGGGAAATCCGAAAGTGTCCTGGAATCCTGGTAGTTACAGTTGAAAGCACCGAGAAACGTCACCAGGAAATCATTCTTATGGCAATTACGAAGCGCGCAGAACAAATTTTTGAAGAGCGGGAGTGCAAACAGGGTTTCGAACGCGACGATTGGCTGAACGCTGAGAAGGAACTCTGGCGTGACAACGATTTAAATGCGCCCGAGTTTTCTCTGGTGGTTGATTCTCCAAAGGATCCTGATGTGACGACGGTCCTCAGCCTGACGGCTCATAGTCTAGTGGTCTTTCGTAACAGGAGAAGACATGCCGGCGAAGCCCATTGTGGCCCCGACGTCCAATCCGTCCATATGTTCGCGCAAGAAATAAATCCAGCGCTAGCGGAGGTGCAGCCGGTAAACGGAACACTTCGCGTCTGCCTGCCAAAGAAGAATTGCGCAACTTCTAGATAGTCTGGCGGCAGCGCAATGATCGCCACTCGTCTCGTTCTTGGTTTGAACCTATCGCCGAGATCGGTCGATGACCTTTCGGAGACAAAAACATTACATCTGACCTTATTTGAAACGGAATAAAGCACCACGAACCGCAGTCAGTGTGGTCAGAGCGCCTTGGTTTTGCTTCAGGGCCTCTCTTGGACTCAGAGTCCGATCTCGAAACGAGAACCGGATTCTGAGTCTATTGGTCTGGCGCTGAGTGGGGCGGTTTCCCGTCGGGACTTCGCCTATTCGCGACGCTTGGCAAGCCATAGGTGCCGTTCAGAACTCGAATTGTGAAAAGGAGATTGGAATGAAAGAAAAGGGAAATGTCTTTACCGGTTCCAGAAATCGTCGGTCATTTCTGAAGAGCGGGATGGTAGCAGGTGCCGCAACAATCGGCGCCACGCTGTTGCCTGCCAGCCCGGTAGCCTTCGCTGCCGAAAACGACGATCACGAACCAATTACCAAAGGCGATATCGCAATTCTCACGTTTCTGAGCGCGCTCGAACAAGTCGAGGCCGATCTGTGGATTCAATATGCGGAGCTTGGCGGCGCCACCAATCAAGGGCTCTCCCCAATTGATTTGCAACTGAACGGTCAGAAAATCAATACGGGGCTGGCTCCGAATTACATCACAGCTTTAGAAGTGCTCGATGGCGACATGCCGCAATACATCGCGGACAATACCGACGACGAGATCAGCCACCACCGCTTCCTCAACAACTATCTTGCGTCGAAAGGCGCCAAGACCATTGACCTAAGCGAATTTGCAATTCTGCCGCCTAGCCAAGTATCAGGAGTGCCGCCTCACGGTAGGCTTACCAACTTGAAACAACTGACGGTCAACACTTCGTGGTGGACGCGTCTCCGCAGCGAAACCGCCAACCCCGATTTCGGCGGCACTTTCGAGCAGGCCGTTCCTGATCTCGCGAAAGGACAGCATCCGGCCATTCCTCTCAACGACGGCGATCTCGCCCTCGATAGCGGTGGCAACATCACCAACCACTTGCAGGCAATTGCCAACACTGCGGGCTTCCACTTCGCGTTTATCGAACAGGGTGGCAGCAGTTTGTACCCGGCGCTTGCCCAGAAAGTATCGAATTTGGAAGTCCTGCGGATCCTACTGAGTATCGGCGGCTCCGAGATCGCGCACTTCCAGACATGGCACGACAAAGCCGGCAACGCGACCAACATCACCGATGGTGATCTGACATTTCCCAACCTGAATATCGGAGTCGATCCCAACAATGGTTCTAGCGGCACTAACATTGCCGACCAGTTCCAGACCAACCTGATCATGCCTGAGCCGACCCTGTTCCTTGACGAGAAACTCGGCCCCGTTTCCATCATTCGTCCGACTTCCACACAACCAGGCGGCGCCGTCGCATCTGTGCAGAGTTTCGTTGATGACGGGCTCTTTCTGGATCCGGCGACAAATAAAAATACCGGCATCGTTAAGGTGCTTTTCAATTTGGCGGAACAAGCCGATGCCGCTCGGCGCCGGTTCTAGTAACCAAGGAAATCGAATCGCGCTCATTAACCCCGCGCGGTGGTGCGACAACCGCGCGGGGCAACATTGGTCATCCAGGAAGGTACGCTTCAAGTGAATGGCTCTCTGCATCGCGCTGAAATGGGATCGACGATCCGGGGAATAAAAGAAAGGGAAGCTTGGTCGTTATTGTCGGAGTGCCTGGATGCCCGGTACTCCGGCTCCAGGTCGCCGCAAAACCGTGGTGACCGGAACTGATTGAACTTAATTAAATCGGAAAAGAGGGAAACTCAATGCTTTCACGTTGGTTGGTACGATTCACGGGAATTGCGACACTCTGTTTAGCTTTGTCCGCAGCAGCTTCCGCCCAGTATGGTGGCGGAGGTACGGGCGGTGCAGGAGGGACGGGGAGCGGAACCCCCGGAACACCCGGATACGTTGCACCATCAGGTGGTTACGGCTCCGGTAAGGCAATTGGAATTGGCGTTGGCGCCGCGGCTGGAGCTGCTGTTGCCGTGGTCCTTCTCGTTCGGCACCATCATCACGCCTCATCTCAGGCGCAAACCCAAACTTATGTTACTGGCTGCACTCAGTCCACCCAAGACAAAATCACTCTAACGAACGAGAAGGACAACCAAACCTACTCGATCGCGACCGACAGCAAGTCCCTGAAGCCCGGCGAGCGATTGGCTCTTAGGGGCGTGGTTGTGCCCACCGAAGGACCGGGATCCCCAGTCTTGCAAATGCAGAGCCTGATCAAGGATTACGGGGCTTGCGGCGCAACTTCGGCCTCTAACTCGACGTCCTCAAACTCAACATCGATAAACTGAATCAGGAACGATCAGTAGTCTAGCGCAGACGAACTGCAATCAAATCGCCGTGCCAACAGAGCTGGATGCGGAGCAGCGAGCTTCACACGATCCTCGCAAATTTGGCTTCATCGCGACACTCGACCCTCAAGACACCACTAGTTTGAAGAAGCCGCTCGTTTGAACTGCACGCTACGTGGCGAGGGATGTTCCTGGGGATTCCGCTACCGGCTGGCGGCAATCTCCACAACACTAAAGTTAAAAGACTTCGCAACGCTCATCTGGCGCGATGGCAAATATGAAGGACACATCGCTCAGCTGCAACTCAGACACCAGTCTGACATCGAAAGTTGAGGTGGGTACCAGCGTGACTTCTCAGACGCAGACGTTAGGAAGACGCGGCGGGCTTGCGGTGACTCGCGGGCGCGGCGGCTGGGAGCGCTTTCAATTTATCTTGCGCGGGTACTTTGTAGGGGCTGTTGACGGAGGCGGCTTCGGTGAAGGCGGCGCGCGCGTCGGCCACTTTTTTCAGGTTGACGAAGGCAAAGCCGAGCCGATATTCGTTGCGGGCGTAACTGACATCGTTGGATTTGAGGAGCGGGGCGGCGGCCTGGAAATTCTGCACCGCTTGCGGGTTGTTCTTTTTTTGCAGATTGATTTGGCCGAGGGTGCTGAGCGCGAGGCCTTTTTGCAGTGAAGTCTGCTGCTTCCACTGATCTTCGGTGACACCATCTGGGCGAGGCGCGGAGCCGGCGAGAGTCGCGGCTTTCTGGGCGTAGGATTCGGCCTTGTCGAGTTGTTCGCCTTTTTCGCCGTAATAATCCGAGACCAATAAGAGCATGCCGAGATTGTTGGGGTCTTTTGCGAGGATTGCGTTTGCAACTTCCAACATTCTTGCGGCGTTCTGGGCTTGCTGGTAGGAAGTTGCAGCGACGCCCATTGCAGGAAGGGCGTAAGTGGAGTCCGGAAAGGCTTTGGCGAAGCGCAGCAGGCGATCGGCACGCTTGGCAGGCTCGGGCGACTGGTACACGCCGCCGTAGACGGCTTGCTGAATGTACTTAATATTTTCCTGATTGTTTTCGAGGACCTGGGCCTTTTGTTTTTCCCAGGTGTCGGCTTCGACGCCGGAGGGAGCGGGCGACGCTTTGTACTCGGTCAGGATGGCCTGAGTCTTTTCGCCGTAGGCAATCAGTTTTTCCGGATCACCTTTTTCTGAGGCGGCGCGAACCATATTCACGACAGTCTGAAAATTGAGCGGGTCGATGGCGAAGATTTTGTCGCCGTATTCGAAGGCTTTGTCGTACTGCTTTTGCGCGATGTAGTAGTTGACGTAGAGATCGTCGACGAGCAAAGCCATGTCGCCTTGGCCGGAAGCGGCGGCAAATTTGTCAATCAGCGCGAGCTTCTGCGCAGGATCCGTGGCTGCGTTGACTTCGGTCATGGCGTGGTCGGCGTCAGAGCCGGCAGGTACCGGGACGTACTTGCCAATTTGTTGTGCGGAGACGATCGTGGCTGCAAGCAGTACGAACAAGGCGACCAATGAGTTCTTCAAATAAAGTTTCACGGAAACCTCCGGCAGGCCACAGTAGGTGGACGTTTGGCGAATCATAGTGCTGGAACGACTTGGATGCAATGCTGTTTGCGGTATCCGGGTTGGGAAGGTCTTGCGCGGGTGAGGCTGGTCTGCCATCGTCAATGGCGGGGTGTGTTGGCGGGCCGATGAGTCTGACGACGGTTGAACAGGTCCGGCGGATTTTCCGGATTGGGGCGGGATTTACGCTGCTGCTGGTGGGAGTGGTGATGATCATCACGCCCGGGCCGGGGTGGCTGGTGATTTTCCTTGGGCTGGGTTTGCTTGCGGCGGAATTTGTGTGGGCACGGCGGCTGATGGATCGAATCAGGCATGAGGGCGACAAGATCAAAGAGACTGTTCTAGGACTGACAGACTCTCCCAGATCGACCGGAACGGCGACCGATAAAGGGGATAAGCGAACCGCCGACGAAAAGACAGATTAGAAGTACACGTTGGTTCGGTGAAGAAAATCAGGGAGACGGAAATTCGATGTCTGGCGAATGGAACGGCAAATGGGCGCTGGTGACTGGTGCGAGCGCGGGGATTGGCAAAGCGCTGGCGGAGGAACTCTCGCGGGGCGGCGCTAATCTCGTTTTGACGGCGAGACGGCAGGAGAGGCTTGCGGCGCTGGCGCAGGAATTGAGTTCGAAACACGGAGTGAAAACGGAAATTTTCGTGGCGGATCTGACAAGGCCTACAGCGCCGGACGAAATATTTAGCTTTACTCAGGGGAAGGGCATCGAGATTCAGCTGCTGGTGAATAATGCGGGGTTTGGGCAGTACGGGGAATTTCAGGCGGCTGAGGCAGAGCGTTTGTTGGAAATGGTGCAGGTGAATTGCGGCGCAGTGGTGCACCTGACGCGATTGTATTTGCCGGCAATGGTGGCCAGGCGGAGCGGCGATTTGCTGATTGTGGCGTCGACGGCGTCGTTTCAAGCGGTGCCGTATATATCGACTTATGCGGCGACCAAAGCTTTCGATTTGCTGCTGGCTGAAGGGTTGGCGGAAGAGATGAAGCCGCACGGAGTGCGAGTCTGCGCGTTGTGTCCTGGAACGACGACGTCCGAGTTTCATGAACTGGCCGGGCACCCGTCGCATGCCAAGGGGCGGGAACAGTCGGCAGAGACAGTGGCGCGAAACGGGTTGAAGGCGCTGGCTGCTGGGAAGAGTTATGTGATTTCGGGGTTGGGAAACTACCTGGGGGCGCATGGAGAGCGGCTGGTGCCGCGGCGGTTAGTAACCCGGATCGCAGCGAAATTGTTCCGGCCGAGCAACAACTAACCCAAGAAAACTCGTTGTTTCGGTTTGTGTTCGCTATTGAGGCGGGCTGCGGGAACTTTTTTCTTCGCTGGGCGGAATACCCATTGAAGAGCAGCGAGGCGTCTAACTCGAGTGATGAAGATTGTGGACGAGAAACAGGACGTGCTGCTCAGGCGCGCGGTGCGTGGCGACGAGCAGGCGTTTCACGCGCTCTATCAAAGGCACCAGCCGACCCTGTATCGCTATGCGTTGCGAATGACCGGTTCGCCGTGGGCAGCGGAAGAGGTGGTGCAGGAAGTTTTTCTGCTGCTGATCCGCGAGCCGCAGAAATATCAGGCAGCGCGGGGCGAGTTGGGAGCGTTTCTGTTTGGCGTGGCGCGGAACCGAGTGATGAAACATCTGGAGCGGACCCCACGGGAGTTGTCATTGGATGTGATGAATGCGGATGGCAGCGCGTGGAGAGAGCCGGAGGATCCGTTGACGCCGATGATGATCGCGGAAAAGCGGGAGCGGATCGAACAGGTACGGGAAGCGGTGCTGGGATTGTCAGCGGAATTTCGAGAAGCGGTAGTGCTGTGCGAGTTGGAAGAGATGAGTTACGAGGAAGCGGCGCAGGCGTGCGGATGTCCCGTGGGGACGATTCGTTCGCGGCTGCACCGCGGAAGAGCGCTGTTACTGGCACGGCTGGAAATGCTAAGGGATGCACCACGGCGAGCGAGCGCGGGTGCGAAGTGAAGGAAGGCAGTTGAGATGATGAATTGCGAAGATTTCGAACTGCTCGGCCTGGATCTTGACCGGGCGGATGCGGATCCCCGGGAAGCTGCGGATGCTGCGCAGCATGCTGAAGGTTGCGCGCGGTGCAGCGCGCTGCTGGAATCGTGGCGCGAAGTGAAGGGCGATTTGCGGCTGCTGCGCGAAGAGACGCGGCTTGAATCGGCGCCGGCGCGAGTCGAGATGCGGCTGAAGCAGGAGTTGCGCACTAGGCGTGAAGCGCGGGTTCCGCGCAGCACGGTGGTGATTGCATCGTGGGCGCTAGCTGCTGCCGCAGTAGCCGCGGTGAGCGTCGGATGGGTACGGACGCACCACAATTCGGCGACACCCGCGCAACAGGAAAGTGCAAAACAGGTTGCCAGCGCAACGACGACTGATTCGAACGAGGATGGAAACGAGACGCTGCTAGCCGCGGACTACGACGGCGGAGAGTTTACCCAGCTGCCGGGAAGTTTGCCGAGCGAATCCGGTGAGAATTCAATTTTGCAGGTGAGGATACAGCGCGGGGCGCTGGAAAGGTTTGGACTGCCGGTTGATCCGGAACAGGCTTCGGATTGGGTGGACGTGGATTTTCTGGTTGGCGAGGATGGACACCCGCAGGCGGTTCGGCTTCATCAGGATTCGTTGGTTGCAGCAGTGACGCAATAAGCGCGAAGAGATTTGACGGGAGAGAAGAGGAGGCATTTGCATGAAAGGCGTTTTCACCAGGACTGGGTCACGATGGGCTTTGGCAGTAAGCGCGGCGGTATTGCTGACGGCTGGCGCGTACGCGCAACAGCCGGCGCCTGATACGGCGCCACCACCTCCGGGCCACGGACCGATGCGCGGCCCGGGGTTCGGAGGCGGACCGTTTGGCGAGCGCATGGAATTGCTCGGAATTGGCGGGATGCACGGCAAAGTGGTCACCGGAGCGCCGTTCACTGCTGTAGCCACTGCTTCGACGAGGCAGACGCTGTTCTGACGGTACGGTCATCAGTCGGTCAGTGCAGTCGAACCTTTTTCGCGATGCGCAGGGACGGTTCCGTAAGGAAACAACGATGCCGGCGGTTGGTCCGCTGGCCGCGAGCGGCACCCCGAAGACTTTCGTGATGATTCAAGATCCGGTTGCGAAAGCAAACTACATGCTCGATCCCGGCAAAAAAGTGGCGCATCAGATGCCGCAGCATGGCCATGGTAACTCGACGGCTGCTGCGGATTCGACTGGCGCTCCGGAATTTAAGGGCCGGAAAGGCGGGGACAGCGCGACTGTAGTGAAGGAGTCGCTCGGCACGCAGACGATCAACGGAGTCAGCGTTCAGGGCACGCGCTTTACGCGCACGATTCCTGCCGGCCAGGTCGGCAACGACAAACCACTCTCGATCGTAAGAGAGGAATGGTATTCGCCGGAATTGCAGATGGTGATCCAGAGCAAACATACAGATCCCTTTATGGGCGAGACCACCTACACCGTGGCAAACATTCAGCGGACCGCTCCGGAAGCCAGCCTGTTCTCGGTTCCGTCGGATTACACGGTAAAAACCGGGCCAGGGCCACGCGGCATGAGGCATGGTCACGGAGCCGGCGGACTACCGCCTGCGCCGGACGCGACCGGGCCGGGTATTTAAATCCGGTTCCAACAACGAGCTTCTCTCCTGAAGACAGTGCGCCCTCTTTTTCTTCTGTTGCCAGAAACAGAAGAGAGGAGGGCGTACCTGTTTTTACCGGAGAGAAATAGCGCGCTCACGGAAAGTTTACCGCGCGGCAATAAACCGCGAAAATTGCAGGCTTATGGTGCTGGGATGTCCCCGATCGAAAAGAAACTCGCGGAAACCTTGCGTTTGGAGGGTTTTCGGCAGACCTACGTGTGGCACCGAATGTATCTTACCCTGAGCATGTTCACAGCGAAGAGACCGCGCATATTATCCTCAGCGGAGCGATGACGCTCATCGTTGGCGACAAAGCCCGGACGTATGGAGCGGGAGAGCGTTGCGACGTTCCGGCGGGCGCGGCGCACTCCGCGCCGAGAGGCCCGCAGGGTTGCCGGTATTTGATCGGCGAGCGTTAAAGCTTACTGTAGTGAGCGGTCGAGAAGCTCCATCACGTGCAAGACTTGCTGGCCGGTTTTGTGCAATTCGGCTCCGGCACGCATCTGCAGCAGGCAACCGGGATTCGCGGTGACGATGGTTTCGGCGTTTGTGCTCGACGCGTGTTTCATTTTTTCGGCAAGCAGCTCCAGCGAGGCTTCGGTCTGGGTGATGTTGTAAACGCCTGCGGAGCCGCAACAGATGTCAGAGTAGGGCAATTCCACGAATTCAAGCTGAGGAATGGCGCGCAGCAGCTTGCGCGGAGCTTCGCGAACTTTTTGGCCGTGCAACAGGTGGCAGGAATCCTGATAGGTGACGCGCGAAGGGTTCGGCTTGAGTGGAGCGACCATGCCAAGTGTCGCGAGAAACTCATTAACGTCGCGCACCCGCGATTCGAACGCTTTCGCAGCCTGGTACTCCGGCTCGTCTTCCGTAAATAAGTGCGAATACTCTTTCAACGTGGAACCGCAGCCGGCGGCATTGGTCAGGATTGCGTCGAATTCTTCTGAAGCAAATACTTTCAGATTGCGCCGTGCGAGTTCGCGGGCAGCTTCGCGGACACCGGCGTGCGAAGCTAACGCGCCGCAACAGACTTGATTATGCGGAACGACCACTTCGCAGCCGTTCGCGGTAAGCACCCGAATGGTGGCCTCGTTGAGCGCGGAGAAGGTGACCTGAGCGACGCAGCCTGCGAAAAATGCGACACGCGCGCGGTGCTCGCCGATGGCCCCAAACGTTTTGCCCAGTCGCCGGAAGAAAAACTGATCGTCAATTCGCGGAAGCAGCGCTTCGCGCTGGACGAGTCCGAACGCTTTTAACATACCTGACTTGCGAACCAGCGATTGCACGCCGGAACGCTGATAGCTGCGCAACAGGCGCCCTAGAAACGCAATCCGCCAGGGATACGGCAGAATATGGCGATAGGCAAAATTCCTCGCCAGGCGAGAGAAAAAAGGCCTGCGATAGTCGCGTTCAATTTTAGCGCGCGCGTATTCCACCAGCTTGCCGTATTCGACGCCCGAAGGGCACGCGGTCTCGCAGGCGCGACAGTCCAGACATTTATCAATGTGCTCGACGAAGCTGGCGTTTACCGGAACTTCGCCTTGCTCAACGCGAATCATCTGGTAGATCCGGCCGCGGGGCGAATCGGCTTCGAGGTGCCAGAGCCGGTAGGTCGGACAATGATTCAGGCAGAGGCCACAGTGTACGCAGCGCGCGTAGTCTTCGTAAATCGGTTGCAGCCCGGGAATAGCGCGAAGGTCGCTCACGAAATCAGATGTCTCCCCCAAAGCGGCCAGGCGCGAACGTGCCGTTCGGATCGAACGCCTTTTTTACGCGGCGATGAAGGTCGAGATCCGCCGGCGTGTTCGCCGGAATGTCGAGAGCGGATTTCCATTCGGCCGGGCAAAAGAGCAATGTGGGATTAAATTCCAATTTTCCGCGCAACGAGCCGACACTATTGCAAAAGTAGGCGATTTGCTTGAGCGCCGATTCGTCGTCGCGTGGCAGCAACGCGAGGTACACGATCGAGGCGCTGCGAATCAGGACTGCCGGCGGCATCCAGGAAGAGTTGGCAAAGCTGCGCAGGGCGCGCAACAAGTCCGGCAATTGTGCCGGCAACGCCGCAAACCGGAAGACGATGGACTTTTTTCCAGCTGAACTCATGGCCGCCGGGGCTTCGCGCAGAATCGCCAGCATCGCCAGGAATTGTGAATCGTGAATGATGACGGCGTTCTGAGCGGCCGCGGCGCGGGCCAGCAAAGCCAAATCGTGGCCGTAACGCTCGCAGATCTCGTCGGTCCCTTCGAATCCGACGCAAACGGTCCAAGCCTGGATATCGAGGCGCAGCGAGGCCACCGGGGATTTTTCCTCCAGAAAGAGTTTGGCGAATTCTGGCGATAATACTTCGAGCACCGTCGGAGTCAACGGCGATGCTGCGAGTTCCTTCACGAACGCCAGCGCGCTGGTTTCGTCCGCAAATGAGACGAGGAATCCGCGGCGTGAGGGCGGAAGCGGATAGGTCCGGAAATTCAAACGAGTGATGACCGCAAGCGAACCGAGAGAGCCAATTAGCAATTTATGGAAGTCGTAGCCGGTAACATTTTTTACGACGCGGCCGCCGCTTTTGGCTTGCGCGCCAGAGCCGTCAACGAACTCCGCGCCGACCAAAAAATCGCGCGGCGTTCCATAAAAATGGCGCAGCGGAGAATCGAGGCCGGAGGCAATTGCGCCGCCTACGGTGGCGCTTGCAAAAAAGGGAACCGCAAGCGGGAGAAATTGGTTTTTTTCGGCGAGGACCTGCGCCAGATCCACGAGTCTCGTGCCAGCATTCACGCTGATGGTCAGATCGCCGGGGTCGTAGTGCGCAATGCCGCTCAGGCGAGTCATGTCCAGTGCAATGTCGTAACGTGCGGGCGACATGCCAATTGTAAGCGAGGAGCGCGCGCCGCAAGGGATGATCGACAATTTTTCTTCAACTGCAATTCTTACGACTTCCGCGGCCTGTTCGGCATTTTCCGGCTGGATCGCGATACCGGGAACGCAACCGTCAACCTGATATCGGGCCAACGAGTCTTGCGCGATTTGTACTCGCTCCGCGCCGACGGCGCTTGCGAAGCGCGACGCGAGCGACGAGCTAAGCGTGGGGCTCACGCAGGCACCGGTGCGGGCAACGGGCTCGTGCGCACGCGAGTTTCGCCGCAGCCCTTGCCCATCGGGAAAACTTTGCCGGGGTTGAGCAATCCGGTCGGATTGAACTGGCTGTGCACCCGGCGCATCAAGGCAAAATCGGCATCGGAGAACATCAGCGTCATCAACTCGCTCTTTTCCATGCCGACGCCGTGTTCGCCGGTCAGTGCGCCGCCGATCTGCACGCAGTAGCGAACGATATCTTCGGCGGCCTTAACTGCGCGTTCGAATTGCGAGCGGTCACGAGGGTCAAACAGCACCAGCGGGTGCAGATTGCCGTCACCGGCGTGAAAAATGTTTCCGATTTGCAGGCCGGAATCCTTGCCGATTTGCAAAACGCGGCGCAGCGCTTGCGGCAATTTCGAGCGGGGAATCACCGCGTCGAGAACGTAGTTGCTGGGAGCGAGGCGTCCGAGAGCGCCAAACGCGGTCTTGCGGCCCTTCCAGAGCAATTCGCGTTCTTTATCGTCCCTGGCGGTCCGCACTTCGCGCGCGGCATGCACTTTGCAGACTTCTTCTATTCCGCGCGATTGGCTGGCGACTGCTTCAACGATGCCTTCGACTTCGATTAGCAGCACCGCGCCACAATCTCGCGGAAATCCGGCGTGCACGTAATCTTCGACTGCGCACAGTGTCCAACCATCGAGCATTTCGCAGGCTGCGGGCGTGATGGCGCGCGCGGTCATGTCGGTGACGGTTTCGGTGGCGTCATCAACGGTTTCAAAAATCGCCAGCAGCGTTTTGACGGCTTCCGGCTTCTTGGAAAGTCTTGCGGTAATTTCGGTGACCAGGGCGAGGGTTCCTTCGCTGCCAACGAATAATCCACACAAGTCGTAGCCAAAAGGTTCGCCAAGTTTGCCGCCGATACGCTTCACTTCTCCGTCGGGCAGGACCAACTCAAGACCGGTGACGTGGTTTGTCGTGACTCCGTAAGCCAAAGTGTGCGGCCCGCCGGAATTCTCCGAGACGTTGCCGCCGATGGTACAGGATTTCTGACTGGAAGGATCGGGTGCAAAGTAAAAGCCGGCGTGCTCGACGGCGCGGGTCAAGTCAAAATTGACAACGCCTGGTTGCACAACCGCGCGGCGATTTTCGAAATCGATCTCGAGGATACGGTTCATGCGTCCGAAGGCAATCATGATGCCGCCGCCGCGCGCCAGTGCTCCGCCGGAGAGTCCAGTGCCGGCGCCGCGGCCGACAATCGGAATGTCGTACTTCACCGCGAGTTTTACCAGGCGAACGACTTCAGCTGTCGAGGACGGAAAAACCACCAGCTCCGGCCGGGCGCGGTCCACCGAGCCATCGTATTCGTACAAAACGAGATCTTCGGGTTTGCAAAGAATGTTGCGGGGCCCGACGCAGGACTGAAACTCCGAAATAATGGACGCATTCATCGGCAAAGGATGTTTCCGGCTGACACTGCAACTATAGTGAGTCTTGCGCCGCTCGCGCAACGTCTGCTGCGAAACAGCGCCCCGCCTGTGTTAATTTACTGTCTTCCCTTATAAGAGGAACGACATGCCGAAAGCCAAGCTTTTTGTCACGCACCCGCTTTATCCCGAGGCGCGAACCCTTTTGCAGAGCTCTTGCGATTGTGAATTCTGGGAGAAGCAGGAGCGACCGACGCCGCAGGAGCTTTTGTCCAAGGTAAAGGATAAAGAAGGCCTGGTATGTTTGCTGACGGAACGGATAGGCGAAGATGTGATTCGCGCTGCGCCCAAGCTGCGAATTGTGGCGGATGTCGCGGTTGGTTACGACAATGTAGACGTGCCGGCCTGCACCAAACGCGGCGTGGTGGTGACGAATACTCCTGGAGTTCTGGACGAAACGACCGCGGATTTTGCGTGGGCGCTGATGTTGGCGGTGGCACGCAGAGTGGTCGAAGCCGATCAATACGTCCGCTCGGGAAGCTGGCAAGGCTGGAACTTCGATCAGTTTTGCGGCTCCGACGTGTGGGGCAAAACCCTCGGCATCGTGGGATTCGGGCGCATTGGGCGGGCGGTTGCGCGGCGCGCGGCGGGATTCGGCATGAAGGTTATTTACCATAGCAAGACCAAAGCACCCGCTGAGACTGAAAAGGAACTAAACGCCGAATATCGCGAGATGAATGCACTGCTCGCCGAAGCGGATTTTGTCTCGATCCATGTGCCGCTCAACGGCGATACCCGCCAGTTGTTCAACGCGCCAAAATTTTTTCGCATGAAGCCAACCGCGTACCTGATCAACACCGCGCGAGGACCGATTGTGGATGAGGCGGCATTGGTGCACGCCCTGGAAGCGAAGAAAATTGCCGGCGCGGGCCTGGATGTTTTCGAGCAGGAGCCGTTTATCCACCCAGGCCTGAAGCGCCCGAACGTGGTGTTGGCTCCGCATCTGGGATCCGCTTCGAATGAAACGCGCGGAAAGATGGCGCTGGTGGCCGCGCAGAATGCGGTGGCTTTGTTTCAAGGGCAGCGCCCGCCGAATCTGGTGAATCCCGAAGTACTCAAAGCAAGCTGAAGGGCCGGCTTGGGTCTAGCGATGATCGATGGAAAGCAACTCGCCCGGCGAATCTTCCTGCGAACGCTGGAGGCGTTGGATGTTGCTGCGTCCATTTCGCGATGCGTAAGTTGCGCCGATCATGCGTTGCGTTGCGGAGACGTCGATTACGATTTGCGGCGCGTTTCCGATTTCCGGGTGATTGCCATCGGCAAAGCAGCGCACGGAATGTTGGACGGATTGGCTGCGGTCCTGCCCGCCGGCATCGAGTTCACTGGAATTGTTTCCGCCCCGACCGCTCCGGTTAATCCACATAACGGCGTTCGCTATTTTATTGGCGGGCATCCCACTCCCAACCAAGACAGCTTGCTGGCTGGCGAAGCCGCGCTAAATCTGCTGCGCGGTCGCACGGCTGACACTTTGGTGATCGCGCTGCTCTCCGGCGGCGGCTCTGCGTTGATGGAATTTTCAATGCTTCGCACGCTTTCCTTGGCAGATGTTCAGCAACTGAATCGCGCTCTGGTGACTTGCGGAGCTTCGATAGCCGAGATCAACGCGATTCGCAAACACGTTTCCGCGGTGAAAGGTGGACGGCTGGCGCAAGCGGCAGCTCCAGCAGCGGTAATTACGTTGGCCATCAGCGATGTTCCAGTCGGAAAAGAATCGGCTCTCGCCTCCGGACCAACACTGCCCGATCCAACCACCCGCGAGGATGTTGCAGCTATCATCGACAAGTATAATTTGCGTGATCGCCTGCCGCGGCGGTTGATGGATTGGATTAAGAGTGGTGCGATGCCGGAAACGCCAAAGTCCGGAGACGCTGCGTTCGAACGTGCGCAATTTCAGCTGGTGCTTGGCATGCACGAACTTTTTCACACCGCGCACCGCATCGCAGAATCCGAAGACTGTCTCGCGTTTTGCGACAATTCGACCGACGACTGGCCGGTGGAGAAAGCAGCAGATAACTTACTGGCTCAACTTGAGGAATTGCGCGCGTCGAATCCGCGTCAGCGCGTTGCCCTGATCGCAGACGGTGAGCTGAGTTCAACGGTGACCGGCGATGGCATTGGCGGGCGCAACTCCGCATTTGTCCTGGCGTGCGTCAAGAAAATCGCCGGGAAGCCCATCGTTGTGCTGAGCGCAGGAACTGACGGTATGGATGGCAACAGCACGGCCGCAGGCGCCGTGGTGGACGGCGGAACTTTCTCTCGCGCGGTGGCTGCGAGCCTTGATCCAGACGATTTCTACCGGCGCAGCGACTCGTTCCATTACTTCCACGCGCTTGGCGACACCATCATGACCGGTCCAACGGGAAATAATCTTCGCGACATGCGCCTGCTGATTGCATTTCCAGGACGCTGACTTAATCAATGACTTCAGGAACCAAAAATAGGGAAGGCTTGCTCGCCTCCCCTAATTTTTGGTTTCGTCGAGCCACTACTTCTTCTGTGGCAGCCGGTCTTCGATGTTTTTCAGGCGATCGCTCATCTCCTGAAGCATCTTTTCCAGACGTTCCAGACGGTTGGCGACGGAGGGCTCGCCGCCTTCGCTTTCGCCGGATTCGTTGGCGTCGCCGGTTTCGGATTTTTTGCTCGGGCCCTTCTTGAGCTTGGCGATTTGCTGTTTGATCATCGGCGCCACTTCAATGCTTAGATCGTTGCTATTCAGCAGCGCCTCCAGCGCGGGAATCGCAGTTGGGTCGCCGCGCAGGCCAAGGGCAAAGATGGCCGTGAAGCGCACGCGTCCATGCGGCTCGGTGAGGTAACCCGCGATTTGCTGGGTGATTTGCTGGTCGTCTTTTTTGAGCCGCGCCAGGCTATAGATTGCCGCCTGCCGGGTGCGCGTCGGCTTTCCGACTGTGGCCCACTCCTGCAGCACCGGTACCGCCTGGTCGTCTCCCAGAGGTCCCATCGCCCGCAAGGCTGCGTTGCGTAGAATGTCGTCCGGCGAGTCGCCTGCGATTGCTGCTTTCAGGGTAGCCAGCGCATTTGGCGCCTTGAGTTTGCCAAGTGATTGCAACCCCGCCGAACGCGCCCGGAACGACTTGTCGTCCTTGGCGACAGCTTCCAGCGCGGTGGCAATTTCGGGAACGTCTTTAATATTCCCCAGTGCCGTAACCATGGCGTTGCGGACCAGTGGCGCGCTAGCGCTGTTCAGAGCTTCAAGTAACTGTTTTGCGGCGGCGGGAGACTTGCGTTCGCCCAATGCTTCGGCGGCTACTACGCGCATACCCGGCACTTTGTCATTGCGAGCGGCTTCGCCCAATGCCGCGTCCACGTCCGGATCATCCTTGAGTTTGGCTAGCGCTTCAGCGGCATCGGCGCGATCGGAAAAGTCGCTGGCGTTTTTCAACTGGTAGAGCCACTCTTTCTTTTCCTTGTGAAACGTCGCCGTCTTCAGAATGTGGCCGCCCTTATCGAACAACACCATAATCGGCGCGCTGTCGGCGGGAAACCAGAACGCTTCGTCCGCTTTGGATACGGTGACGGGATAGCTTTTCGCTCCTGATGCAGTGCTGATTTCCACTGCGGTCGGAACCCGGAACAATCCGACGCGCCCCTCGATCTTCTGGGTTTGTTTTGTCCTTAACGTGACTTGGTGCTTGGCGTCATCGTAGGTATAGCTGAAATCAAATTTTGGAGCACCCGCGCCGTAGACCCACTGCGTAAAGAACTGGTCCACATTAGTGTGGGTCGCTTCTTCAATTGCTTTTACCAGGTCGGCGGTAACCACGTTCTTGCCGCGATTCACTTCCAGATAGTGCTTCAACCCGCTGAAGAATGCGTCCTCGCCAATCTGGTGCCGCAACATGTACAACACCAAGCCGCCTTTTCCGTAGGCGTTTCCGTCGAATTCGCTGGAATCGTCAAAATCATGCCGCACGATCGGCTTGGCCCACAGGTCCGATTGCTCGAACCATTCGCGAACGCTGTTCCATCGCTCGTATTCGGACTGATCTTTCGGATAGTAGTTTTCTATCCACAAATATTCCATGAACGTGGCGAAACCTTCGTTCAGCCAGATGTTTCCCCAGTCCTTGCAAGTCACCAAATCGCCGAACCACTGGTGCCCGAGTTCGTGGGCGATCAGCCCGTCCTCGCCGGTCGGGTATTCAGGCGCCAGCAGCGGATGAACCAGCGAAGAGCTGGTGTTGGTGGTCGCGCTGGAATTTTCCATGCCGCCGGCCACAAAATCGTCCACCATTGATTGCGTGTATTTTTCCCACGGATAGTCGACGCCCAGTTTCTTGCTGAAGAGCTCCAACATCTTCGGCGTGCGCTCGTAATTTATTTTCAGCCGGTCGCCGCGGCCCTTTGGGGCGTAGTAGGTCACCGGCTTGCCGCGCCACATATCCTTTAATTCGTCGAACTCGCCCGCCACCACGGTAATCAGGTACGTCGAACTCGGCAGGCTCTCCTGCCAATCCCAGATCTTCATGCCATTGCCGGCGTCTTTCACGCTGATCAACTTGCCGTTGGCAACAGTGATCCAGCTCGCCGGAACCGTCAGAATCGTTTCGGTCGTTAGCCGGTCGTTCGGATAGTCGTAGGTCGGGATGTAGTTCCGCGCGTCTTCCGATTCTCCTTGCGTCCAGATTTCCGTCGGCTGGTTTGGATAGTCCTTGTCTGGAAGGATGAAGTACAAGCCCTTGGTGGTCTTTCCCTGGTACTTGATCTCGACTTCAAATTTCTCGCCCTTTTTTGCGGCAGCCTGGAGTGGCACGATCAGCTTGGTCGCCGAAGTCTCAAACTTTACCGGCGTTTTGTTCAACGTCACGCTGTCGATCGTCAGCCCTGCTGAGTCAAACACCAATTTGCTGGTGTCGTCCTTCAGCACCGCAAGGGTGTGAGTCACATCGCCGATCAAGTTCCTGTGTTCTACGTCGAACTTCAGCGCGATCTTCGAATGCTGCAAGTCGTAATCTTTGCTGCGGGCATAAGGCTCATCCGCCGTCGCGCCGGTCGCCAGCACCAGCAACGCGACCATCAGACATATCGACCACCCGGCATTCCGCAGGGCGCACCTCCACCGGGTATTCTGTAACGCACTCTTCATTCGCTTTGTCTCCTGAGTTTTTTTGCGCTTCGAGTCCTATGCATTTTGCCGGATCGCATGCCCTGCCGCTTCCAGCACCTGCGTCGCTTCCTGCAAGTCTTCTTCGGATATCAACAGGTAGTCCGTGTCGTACGTTGAAACTGCAAAAACACCGATCCCGACTTTTGCCAGCGGCGCCGTGATCGATGCGAGGATGCCGGTCAACGTAAAGGCCAGCGTCCCTTCGATTTGCATCAGCCGGTGATTTCGTTCCGCGTGCACGATTTCAGGGACTCGTTTTTCTTCGCACACGATGGAGAGCTCGCTGGCGGTCCGAGTGATGTTCAGAAACCTCGCCCCGCTGGCCCACGCGGGCACAACCGCTCCCGAGTCGAGCCTGCAAATTGCGTATAAATCTGGATAGACCACGATCGTGAGCTGGTGACTCATTCAACCCGCGGCAGCGATGCTTGAAAGTATCCTCGCTAAGCCCCTCGAACAATGTTTCTAAATTACCCGTTCGCTCGCCTGCACACAAGCGGGCACACCATGGGGTCAAGAACGGCTCGCAGAGCATTGAATTGAATCCGCTTCAGCCACCATCTATTAGACTTGCGCCAAGCCGAATAGTAATCGCCGATTCCGCGTTCATTTTTCCTTACAAGTCTATGAAACAATAAGGCTTAGTCGAGTCCGGTCCGCTTCGTGGAACATTTCGGCTGAATCGCGGAGACAACGATCTGTCCTTACCAGCAAAGTTCCTCACCTTTCCCTAGCTTTCACCCTCGCTTCGCAGACCATTTCCTCAGCGGCTCGTCTAAATCTCACGGGCTACGGAACCTTTCGTGGATTGCTCCCGTATCTACTAGTGACGAACAAATTGCTGTGGGGGTCCTCCGTATGTCGAGCACTACCAATGGTTTAACAAATGGCAAGAACGGAAAAAAACGTCGCCGCCGCATCATTTGGGGCTCCATAGGCCTGGTCGTGCTCCTTGGCGCCGGCTTTGGCGTCAAAGCAGCCCTCAGCCCCAACCATGAGATTGATCCGTCGAAACTGGCCAACGTCGAGCGCGGGGACCTCGCCCGGGTGGTAGTCGCCACCGGTAAGATCCAGCCGCTCTCCAAGGCCGAAATCAAGTCCAAGGCCAGTGGCATCGTGAAGCAAATTTTTGTGGACTACGGCGACCGCGTCAAAGCCGGCCAGATCCTCGCTGAGCTCGACAAGATTCAGCTCGAAGCCATCGTGCGCGAGTCGCGCGCCAACCTCGAAGCCGCCGTCGCCGCGAAAGTTTCCTCGGAAGCTTCCCTCGAACGCAACAAAGTTGATGCCGAAGGGCCGGATGTTCCTTTCCTTAAACTTGCCATGGACCGCGCGCAACAAATGTTGAAGGACGGCGTCATGTCCAAGAGCGTGGTCGAAGATGCGCAGAAAAATTATCAGCTGGCGTTGAACAAGCAGATGAGCGCGCAGCGCAATCTTGCCGTTTCCAAGGCCGAAATTGCCAAAGCCGAAGCGCAGCAAGCTCAGGCCCAGGCCTCGCTCGATAACGCGCTGGAAGATCTGCGCAACTCCACCATCGTCAGCCCGATCGACGGACTGGTCCTTTCCCGCGACGTAAACGTCGGCGATGCCGTCAGCTCCATCCTGATCCTCGGTTCGCAAGCCACACCGATCATGACCCTCGGCGATGTCAGTGAAGTCTACGTGCAAGGAAAAGTGGACGAAGCGGATATCGGCAAGGTCTATCTCAATCAGCCGGCGCGCATCGTGGTCGAGTCCTTTAAAGACAAGAAATTCGAAGGCAAGGTCACCAAGATTTCTCCGCAGGGCAAAGAGAAGGACAACGTCACCACTTTCGAGGTGCGCGTCTCGATTTCCAATCCTGGTGGCGAACTCAAAGCCAACATGAGCGCCAACGCCGAAATCCTGCTGGAAGAGAAGAAAAATGTCCTGATGGCTCCCGAAGCGGCCATGATTTATGACAAGGACCGCAAAGCCCAGGTCGAAATCCCCGATGCCAAGGGACCGAACGGCAAAAAGAAATTGGACGTCAAACTCGGCATCTCCAACGGTGTGAAGACCGAAATCCTCGCCGGACTCAACGAAAAACAGCAAGTGATTCTCCAATAGGAGCGCCCGGTGTCCTTCAGCGACCTCTTCCGCGACACGCTGGCAACCCTCTGGGCGCAGAAGCGGCGCACGCTGCTGACCATGTTCGGCATCGCCTGGGGCATCATCTCCATCACCGTGATGGTCGCCGCGGGCGAAGGCCTCGGCGACGGTATCCAGAAAAACCAGCAGACCTTTGGCAAGGACGTGATGATCATCTTCTCCGGCCGCACCAGCATGCAGGCGGGCGGGTCCCGCGCCGGTCGTGCCATGCACTGGATGGAAGACGACTACGAGCACGTGGCTGCCGAATCGCCGGCCTGCAAATACGTCATGCCGGAGCTCGGCAGCGACGTGCAGGTACGCAGCCTGTTCAATAGCGGCACCATTCCTGTGGTCGGAGCGCTCCCTCCCTTCAGCGAAATTCGCAGTGTGGCCGTTGGGCAGGGTCGCTTTTATAACGATGATGACAACGCTGAAGCGCGCAACGTCGCATTCCTCGGCACCGAAACCAAGAAACAGCTCTTCGCTGAACGCGATCCTCTCGGCCAGACCGTCTGGATGAACGGCATTCCCTACACTGTGATCGGCGTGATGAAATCCAAAGAGCAGAACTCCAGCTACGACGGTTTCGACACCCGCAAAATTTTTATTCCGTTCAATTCCATGCGCAGGGATTTTCCCAACAAGCCACCAGCGGTCGAACATACCGTCGATCGCCTGCTAGTGGCTCCATGGTCGCTAGAAACCCATAAGGATTGTATTCGCCAGCTTCGCCACACCCTGGCTCGTCTGCACAACTTCGATCCGCGTGATGAAGAGGCCGCGGCCATCTGGGACACCGTTAGAAACGCCGAAGCCAATCGCATGATCATCGTCGGCATGGAATATTTCATGGGCGCCGTCGGAATCGCCACTTTGTTTCTCGGCGGTCTGAGCGTGATGAACGTGATGCTGGTCAGCGTCCGTGAACGCACTCGCGAAATCGGTGTGCGCATGGCGCTGGGAGCCACACGCCACTCCATCCTTCGCCAGTTTTTCATGGAGACCATATTTGTGGTGGCCATCAGCGGCGGAGTCGGCCTGCTGCTTTCCTACGGATTTTGCGGGCTGGTAAATCTTGCGCCAATGCCGCCGTTCTTCAGCGGCATGCTGACCAGCTGGAAGATCGGCGCGATGTCAGTATCGCTGCTCGGCGTAATCGCAGTTCTTTCCGCGGTGTATCCGGCCAACCGCGCCGCCTCCGTCGATCCAATCGAAGCTCTCCGCTTCGAGGCGGGAGGCTAATCGATGCTCACCGAAATCTTCAAACAAGCATGGACCGCGCTAGGCCGAAACCCCGTTCGCAGCTTCTTAACCATGTCAGGAATTGCTTGGGGCATTGTCGCGGTCACACTCCTGCTGAGCTACGGCGCTGGATTTCGCACCGTCTTGATGTACACGTTCGAGGTTTTCGGCAAAGGCGCGGTGATTGCCTGGCCGGGAACTACCAGCGAGCAGGCTGGCGGCGAACGTGCCGGTAAACCTGTTCGCTTCGAGGCTGAGGACGCGGAGTGGGTGAAAGCGCAATCTCCGCTCATAAGGCGCGTGACCCGCGAAACCGTGCAATTCCAAGGCGTTTCGCACGACGAGCGCGTAAAGGACGCCGCCGTCCGCGGCATCTATCCTGAATACGGCGAAATGCGCAACGAAATTCCCAGCGATGGCCGCTGGATCTCTCCCGAAGACGTCGCCGAGCGCCGCCGCGTCGTCTTTCTCGGCTCCGAGTTGCGCAAAAAACTTTTCAGCGGCGAACCCGCGGTTGGCGAAACAGTTCGCATCAAGGGCGTGCCCTTTACCGTCGTCGGCTCCATGGATCGCAAATTTTCCGATAGTTGTTATTTCAACTGCGACGACGAATCGGCGTTCATCCCATACACCGCGGCCGGAGATTTATGGGACACCAAATATTCCAGCGTGTTGGTTTGG
The DNA here is from genome assembly GCA_963814635.1 of uncultured Acidobacteriota bacterium. GTDB lineage: Bacteria > Acidobacteriota > Terriglobia > Acidiferrales > UBA7541 > Acidiferrum. The sequence continues at coordinate 1,367,836 of CAWFDP010000001.1, forward strand.
GAACCGGTCGCTCCCGGCTTCGAATCCGCGGCGATGGTACAGTTTCGCACCGCCATCGCCAATCGCCAGCATTTTTCGCCGTCCGATAAGCGTGCCATCACCATGTTCGGCCGCGAAGAGTTCAAGCCGATTTATGAGGGCATCACTATCGGCATCGAGACGCTGCTGTTTTTTATCGGCGCGATGACGCTCGGCATCGGCGGCGTCGGGGTCATGAACATCATGTTGGTTTCGGTGGAAGAGCGTGTTCGCGAGATCGGCTTGCGCCGCGCGCTGGGCGCTCGAAAAAAACATATTCGCTGGCAATTTTTGTTGGAAGCGCTGGTCATGACCATCGCAGCCGGTGCCATCGGCATGCTGCTGTCCTGGGCGCTCACCGCCAGCATCGGCACCTTGCCGTTCCTCGGCCCCGCCTACGAAGACGAAACCGGCAAAGTCGACATTCACCTCAACTTATCGTTCATGACTATGTTTCTCTCCAGCATGATCCTCATCGTCGTCGGCGTCATCTCCGGCTGGCTCCCTGCGATGCAAGCCGCCAAACTCGACCCCGTCGAAGCCCTCCGCTACGAATAAGTCGCCCGCTCGAAAACCGTGTGCCACAAAATTCAGTTCGGCACCTTTAAAGGTGCTATAATCGTTGCCACGCTTGAAAAGGGGACGGTTTTTATGCTGGATCTCAAGAGAGATATACAGGCGATGACCACGTTCCGCCGCAATCCGGCGAAGTTCTTGAAACAGCTCAAGAAGACCAAGGAGCCGGTGGTTCTTACCATTAACGGCAAAGCGGAAGCGGTCGTGCAGGACGTAGAGTCCTACCAGCGTCTGCTGGATATCGCTGCGAGCGCTGACGAAAACGAGGGTGTTCGACAAGGTCTCGAGGACTTCAAGAAAGGCCGCGTGCGCCCAGCGCGAGAAGCGCTGGCAGAGTTCCGGCGCTCCCGTGGAATACCTCGTTAAGCTTTCCGACCGTGGCTTAAGGGACTTGGCCGGCATCTACGATTTTGTTGAGGCCGACACTTCCGAGGGCGCATACGCCTGGTTCCTGGAACTCGAAAAAGCTGTCTATAGCTTGGAGCGGCATCCGCAACGCGGCAGTCTCGAACCGAACAGTAAAAAGCGCCGGCGTCTATTCTTGGGCACCAGGCCGGGCGTTTACAAAATCATTTACGAGATTGACAGCCGCAACGCGGTAGTCAAAGTCTTTCATATTCGCCACGGGGCCCGGGCCTGAAGCATTTCTCGTACCTCGGCGCGCTACCTCCGCGATCCTCTGTGTTGTAGGGGCCGCTTTCTGAGGCCAATTGTTTGGCGAACACGCGCTGACTCTCTTCTGCGAAACTGATTACCGATTACTGGTAACTTTGATTCTCAGCACTCAATCACATTCAACGCCAACCCACCTAACGACGTCTCTTTGTACCGCGACTGCATATCCATCCCCGTCTGATACATCGTCTCGATCACTTGATCCAACGAAACTTTGTGCTCGCTGCCTTCGCGCAACGCGATCCGGCAGGCATTAATCGCTTTCACCGAACCCATCGCATTCCGCTCGATGCACGGAATCTGCACCAGCCCGCCAATCGGGTCGCAAGTCATTCCCAGGTTATGCTCCATGCCAATTTCCGCCGCGTACTCGATCTGCCCGTTTTCGCCTCCCTGCGCCGCCACCAATCCGCCCGCCGCCATCGAGCACGCCACCCCCACTTCGCCCTGGCAACCAACCTCGGCCCCGCTGATTGACGCATTCTCCTTATACAAAACTCCGATCACGCTCGCGGTCAAAAAATACCGCAACAACCCTGCTTCATCCGCGCCCGGCACAAACGTCATGTAGTATTTCGCCACCGCCGGAATAATTCCCGCCGCTCCATTGGTAGGGGCCGTCACCACCCGCCCGCCTGCCGCGTTCTCTTCATTCACTGCCATCGCATACACATTCACCCAATCCATCGGCGCCAGCGGATCACCACCGCCGCTTTCACCCAGTTTTTTCGCCAAGCGCTTGGCGCGTCGCCGCACATTCAATCCTCCGGGCAAAATTCCTTCCGTTTCCAGTCCCCGCTCCATGCACTCCTGCATCACTTTCCAAATCCGCTGCACATACTCCCGAATCTCCCGCTCGCTGTGCCAAGCTTTTTCGTTCTCCAGTGCCAGCTCCCACACCGCCATCCCGTGTTCCGCCGCTGTCTTCAACAATTCCGCCGCGCTCGTGAATGGATATTTCGCTGGCGTCTTCGCGTGTGCCTCCGCCGCTTCCCCCTCCCGCAAAACAAATCCGCCGCCAATCGAGAAATACACCTGGTCAACGATCACGATGCCCGCAGCATCAAACGCGCGATAACCCATCCCGTTCGGATGAAAGGGAAGTGTCTTGTTCTTGTGAAATAGCAGATCGACGGTTTCATCAAAAGCAATTGCGTGCAAACCCGCAAGCTGCAAACTCTTCGCCGTTCGAATCGCCACCAGTTTCGACTCAATACTCTCCGGAGCAATCTGGTCCGGCAACTCACCGCTCAGCCCCAACATCACCGCCCGGTCCGTTCCATGCCCATGCCCGGTTAGCGCCAGCGACCCATAAAGATTCGCCTCCACTCGCGCCGTCTTCTCCAACAACCCCCCGTCACGCAATCCCGCCGCGAACGCCGCCGCCGCACGCATCGGCCCCACTGTGTGCGAACTCGACGGCCCGATCCCAATCTTGAATATTTCGAACAGGCTGGTTTTCACGAATCGCTCACCAGCTACGATGCTACGCCGAACCATCGAGCCAGCAAAACCATTCATCAGGTAAAGTATCTGCCCTGCGCCCAGCCAATCGAGTTCTGCTATGTCTCAAAGCGCGCTGGCGGCTGCCGCACCACCATCGAAGCCGGACGATGCGGCTCGTCTCGCTCCACGCAAACCGTGATCCGGAGCCGCTCTCGCCACACTCGCTCGGCAAGTTCTGCCACGTCCTTTTCGCGGCTCAGGAATTTCCGGTCACCGTGCTCGGTTTCCAGAGGAAAGCCTTCAAAATCCCCAAACCGGTCGAACATCGGCCCAGCGATCTCTCCTATAAATATAATCAGGTGCGTCCGCACGAAGCGCTGCAGATGCAAACGCCAGCTGCCGTCTATGCGCCATCGAGGCGGAAGTTTCCGGTGCGGGTGCCCGAGCCGCAATATCCGGAGAGCATGCTGGTACGGAGCGTGCGGCGTCAAGGTAACATTCGCTGGAAGAAGCACGACGTATTTTTGACGGAAGTGCTGTGGGGCGAGCAGGTAGGGCTGTTGCCGGAGGACGACCGCTGGTTCACCATCTACTTCGCGCAATATCCCATCGCCCGCTTCGACAGCCAGCAACTACGGGTGACGCCTTTGCCCAAGACCAAGGGAGTTTACAAAACCGTTGCAGGGGAAGGGGACGCGTCCCCTTCCCCTGCAACACCTCCCCTGATTGAAGGGGAGCAACAAGTGTCAGGTATGTGCCCAGTCTAAAATGTCAGGGATCCGTCCGGCCGTACAATCCTGGCTGGTTTCGTCTAAGTCCGGTGCAGTCAATGCCTACACAATCACGCGTCCGTAAGTCTCTTGGAATCAGCAGTTACAGAAAAGGGAGGGGGTGGGTACCCAGCACCGAAGGTTTATTTCTCTCTGACCAGCGCGTCAAAGTAAGCCAACATCTCCGGCGAATCCCATTGTTGCGGCCCCACGATTTTACGGGCAATTTTTCCGTGCCGGTCGATCACGTAGGTCTCTGGAATTAACGAAGTCCCGTAGTCGGTCATAATCGCCGACTTGTTGTCGCGCACCGAAGGGTCGCGCCAGGTGGGAAAGTTGATCGCAAATTGCTTTAGGAACTTGTCGTAAGCGGCCGGATCCTCGTCAATGCTGAAGCCCAGAACTGTCGCGCCGTTAGGCTCGATATGTCGTTGCAGGCGATTCAGTGATGGTGCTTCTTCGACGCAAGGAGGGCACCACGAAGCCCAGAAATTCAGCACCAGCACTTTGCCCCGATAGTTGGAGAGATGAATTGGTTTGCCGTCCATGGTCAGCGCAAAATCTTCGGCCGTTTTTCCCGCGATTGATGCTTCGCCCTGGCGGTAGCTTGGCAGCGCAAACAGGGTCAAAACCGTGACGCCCAGCGCCAGCGCTGCCCACACCATCGCTCGTCTAACCTGATCCATATCAGTGCTATACTAGCCCATCCGCCAGGGAATCGAAACGCTCTCCGCTTCCTACACTATGAACCATTCCGGCTCCGTCAGCCTGCCCGTTACCGCCATCGTCCCCGCACGCAACGAAGAAGCAGTGATCGCCGCGTGCATTGAATCGCTTGCCGCGCAACCGGAAATCACCGAAATTATTGCGGTCAACGATCAATCCACCGATCGCACTGCACAAATCCTCGCTGACTTGGCACGTAAGTTTCCCCAGCTTCGAGTCGTGGAAGCCACGCCGCCCCCGCCAGGCTGGGTTGGCAAGAACAACGCGGTCGCACTCGGCGCCCAGCACGCCGCGAATTCCTGGCTACTTTTCAGCGATGCTGATGCGGTTCTTCTTGAAGGCGCAGTTGCCAAAGCGCTTGCGCTGGCCGCGGAACATGAAGCTGTATTGGTTTCATTTTCTCCAGAGCAAGATTTGAAAACGTGGTACGAAAAAGCGCTGATTCCGTTTGTTTATCTCCGTCTCGCACAACGATTTTCGTTTGACGAAATTAACGACCCGAAATCCGCTGCCGCCGCCGCCAACGGGCAATTCCTGATGATCTCCCGCGAAGCTTACGACTCCGTCGGCGGACATGCCGAGGTCCGCGGCGCAGTTCTTGAGGATGTTGCGTTGGCACGTCGCGTGAAGAGAGCCGGTTTCCGCATCTGGTTTACTTCGGGAGTGGGAATCGTGCGAGTCTGGATGTACCGCTCGTTTTCCGCGATGTGGGAAGGCTGGAAGAAAAATCTTTATCAATTGATGGGCGGAACCACCGGTTCGGTTTTCTCGGAATTTGAATCCGCGTTCCCCTGGATGGTGTTGGTGATCCTGCTGATCGGTATCAAGCTGCCGGTCGCGGTGTTTGCCGGGGTGATTCTCTTATTGCTCCGCCAGTTTTCCTATGGCCTGGCCCTTTCCCGTAACCATTTTCCGTTCAAGCTCATCATTTATTATCTTCCGGCGGTCTTTTTGTATTCCGCCGTGCTTTGGGCCTCGCACGAGAGCTACGCTCGGGGCAAAATTTCCTGGAAGGGCAGGGAATACACCGTTGGCGCACTCGATGCATCCAAATAGGCAGCGATAACCATGGTTTATTTGACCCGAAAACTCGAATTCTCGGCTTCGCATCTCTACCACAACCCCGCGCTGTCGGCGGAGGAGAACCGGCGCGTCTTCGGCAAATGCAATAATCCGCACGGCCACGGCCACAATTACACGCTGGAAGTCACCGTTGCCGGCGAACCGGATCCGGTGACCGGAATGGTCCTGGACCTAAAAGAATTGAAGGAAATTCTGGACCGCGAAATCACCCAGCGCATGGATCACCGCTTTTTGAATTACGAAGTCGCCGAATTGAAAGGTCAGATTCCGACCTGCGAAAACGTGGCCCGCGTCATCTGGAATCTGCTCGAGACAAAAATTCCGCAAGGCCATCTACACCGTGTGCGGCTTTACGAATCCGCCGATCTGTTTGCCGATTGCTATCGCAACGGTGCGAAGGGAGCTGCGTGATGACCGATGCTCTGCACATTGAACTGGGCCGCCGCTATCGTTTCGCGGCGTCGCACCGCCTGCACAGCGCAAAACTCAGTGAAGAAGAGAATTGCCGAGTCTTTGGGAAGTGTAATAATCCGTACGGCCATGGCCACAATTACACCGTCGAAGTTCGTTTTTCCGGTGCGATCGATCCGGCCACCGGAATGATCGCCAACCTTGCGGACCTTGACGCCTTTGTGAATGAACGCGTGATCGAACCGTTTGACCACCGATCACTGCAAGACGAGGTACCGGCCTTTCGCGAGGCTGTGCCCACTACCGAGAGTTTGTGTATTGAAATTTTCTCGCGCTTGAAATCTTTCCCCATTGCAAAGCTCGAATCTGTCCGCATCGAAGAAACTTCGAACAACAGTTTCGAATATGCCGGGGAATAAACAGAGGAACTTCGCCATGACCAAGCCAGCCGAAGAGATTTTGCTACACGAGGAAGGCAAGCCTGCCGATGCGCACGGCGTTGCGTATCACATGCGCGAAATTATTCGTCTGGTTGGAGAAGACCCCAATCGCGAAGGTCTGCGCAAGACGCCGGAACGCTTCGAGAAAGCGCTGAAGTTTCTAACCAGCGGCTACCACCAGACTGTGGATCACGTCCTGAATGGCGCGACGTTTAGCGTCAACTACGACGAAATGGTGGTGGTCAAGGAGATCGAATTTTTCAGCTTGTGCGAACATCACCTTCTGCCGTTCTTTGGCAAAGCCCACGTGGCGTATTTGCCGACGAACAAGGTGATTGGGCTGAGCAAAATCGCGCGATTGGTCAACATGTTTGCGCGCCGCTTGCAGATTCAGGAGCGCATGACCAGCCAGATTGCCAAAGCCATCGAAGAGAAAATCGCGCCGCAGGGCGTTGGCGTGATCATCGAAGCCCGCCACCTGTGCATGCAGATGCGCGGCGTGGAAAAGCAACACGGCCAAGCCGTCACCAGCGCCATGCTCGGTGCCTTCCGCCACAACAAGCAGACCCGCGACGAATTTCTCGCGCTGGTCGGTCCCAGGAATTTCTGAACCCGGATAAAATTGCCAGCGAGTGCACGGCTTGCTCTTCGTGGTAATCTGGTGTCGAAGTCAATTTGGGAGAAGCTTCCTGCAGATATCGTGGAATTGCCCAACGACGTCGCCGAACATCCCGACCCCGCTCGCGAAGCACTCTGAAGCGATCGCCATTGCGGGCTACCGTTCTGGAAACCTTACCGCCTATCAGGCTGGACGCCTTCTTGGCTTTGGCTCGCGATTTGAATTTGAAGCCTTTCTCAAGGATCGAGCAGTCTTCGACCACGCATACGGCGCGGGATCTTTCCGAGGATTTGGCGGCCTTACGGACATTGAAGGTTACCGCTGACCCCGCGGACCACCAATAAGTATGATTGCCGTTGCCGATGCCGCTCCGCGGAATTAGCTGATCCAGATCCAATCTGACGAATTGCTTTGTAGGCTCGGTAAAAGAGTGCTGGTCCCCGCCGCAGTGATTGAGGAGCTGCGCCGTCCGCGCGCGCCGTTAACCGTCGCTGCGTGGATGCTTCAAATTCCCGATTGGGTCGAAGTTCGCACAATGGTAGCCCGCCAAGACGAAGCTCTGGAAGCCTTGGATACCGGTGAGCGCGTCGCAATTCTACTCGCCCAGGAACCCTCGCCGAACTCATGTTGATCGATAAACGCCGAGGTCGACTCGAAGCGCGAAGGCGCGGCATTACTACGACTGGAACGTTAGCAGTGCTGCTTGCGGCAGAAATGCCTGGTTTGGCCGATGCGCAATCGAAATTTCTGCGGTTGGTTTCGGAGACATCGTTCCGCGCGAAGCCAGAGGTGCGGGAGAACTTTCTTGCTGAATGCGCGAACCTAAGGCGGAAATAATTTGATTAATTGCCGGTACGCCCGAAAATCGGCAGCCTACTGATTACTAGAAATCAGCCGGTGGCACGAGCGCGGGAGCGGCGGACGCGTTCGCGGTTGCCGCAGCTTTTGTCGCTGCACCAGCAGCGCGTTTTTGCTTTGGTGCGGTCGTAGAAAACCCAATGGCAATCGGAGTTGCGACAGATTTTGATTCGAGATATCTCGCCGCGGCTGAGCGTTTCCGCAAACGAGCGCGCGATTTCGGCGAGAATGAGTTCCCATCCTGACTTTGCGGGAACGAACTCTAGTTGCAACCCATTTTGGCGCTGGAACAGCTGCCTCTTGCCAATTACGTTTAACGCTTGATTCAGAATGCGCAGCGTCGAGGGCGGGATTGGCTTGCTAGCTGAAAGAGCGTCGCAGCTTATTCGCAGAGCGCTTCGCAGTGATTGCAATTGTGCCAGCGGTACGCGGGCGCGCGGCGGTTTGGCGAAATGCCATAGTTTCAGGAAATAGGGAAGCCAAGCAGGATTGCTCAGGTGATCGGAGAGCTTTCCGAACGTGTCCCACTCCTGGCTGTTCACTAGATCCATCCACGGGCCGGTTTGGCCGTGGCCATGCGCCAGAAAGTCTGTTTTTGCAGTCTTCATGCTAATGACTTAAATTAGGTTGACTCGTTACAGAGAATATAATAACCTCTGTAATGAGCATAACGCAAGTCAATCATTACAATCCAGTGCTCGAAAAACAATGAGTGCCGAAGCCAAAACCGCCGTACTCGCACCCACCAAGGCCGTCGCCATCCCGGCTCGTAAGATACCGGCCTCGCGCCTGGCGGTATTCGCTGCTTTCTTTTCCATCTACATCATCTGGGGCTCGACTTATCTGGCCATTCGCTATGCGGTCGAGTTCATCCCGCCGCTCTACACCGCGGGTTTCCGTCACGTCATCGCCGGAAGCATTTTGCTTTTGTGGGCGTTGGCAAAGGGACTGCGCCCGACCTGGCCGCAGATCCGCGCCAGCGTGATCATCGGATTTTTATTTTTCTTGATTGGCCACGGGACACTGCATTGGGCCGAAACCCAAGTGCCGAGCGGCCTGGCGTCGCTGCTGATCGCCTCCGAGCCGATTTGGGTTTTCCTGATGGCCTGCGCCGCGGAGAAGCGCTGGCGCATGAACGGCTACCTGTTCGCGGGGGTCATTCTCGGGCTCGCAGGCGTCGCACTCCTTCTCGGACGCGACGTGTGGTCAGCGGGCAGCGGCGCATTCTGGGGAGCTGTGGCGTGCCTGGTGGGCGCAATCTCGTGGTCCGCTGGAATTATTTACTCGCGCCGCTCGCATCTTTCCGGCAGCCCTTTGCTGCTCTCTGCTCTATCGCTGCTGGCGGGCTCGGTAATGCTGATGACAACAGGGACTCTGCTCGGTGAATATCGCGGCTTTTCGTTGCACAACGTGCCGACGCGCGCATGGCTATCGCTGGCGTATCTGATCGTGTTCGGTTCGATTATCGCGTTCACCGCGTATAACTGGCTGCTCGAGCACTATTCGCCGACGCTGGTCGCCACACACACGTATGTCAATCCAATTGTCGCAGTGCTGCTCGGTTGGTGGTTTGCCGGCGAGCACGTATCGCTAAACGTGATGCTGTCCGCCGGCATGGTAATCGCAGCTGTTTTCCTGGTTGACCGAGGCATGGCACGATTCGAAAAACAATGAAAGCTTTAAGAGCGTGTAACAAAGCCTCCACAGACTCAAAAGCCGCCCCGTGGCCCGGCGCGACGCGGTTGACTTCCGGCCTGCCGCTCACTCGGAAGGTGCACCAGCTCAGGCCGCCCTCAATCCGCGTATTGGCCTTTTGTTGAGTTGTGGATAAACAGCGAGCCGGGCGCAGTTGTGTGGAATACGTTCGTTTGTTAGTTTGACCTGCATGCCGCAGAATGTTCCCGCAGAGCTCAGCAGAACCATAGAGACGCTTTACCGGTCCGAATCGGGCAGGATTCTTGCTACGCTGGCGCGTCTGCTCGGAGATCTTGATGTCGCCGAAGAGGCCATGCACGAGGCGTTTGCCGCTGCTTTGGACACGTGGCCTCAGGCCGGCGTACCGGATAAACCGCGCCCCTGGCTCATTTCAACCGCGCGCTTCAAAGCGATAGACGGAATGCGCCGGCGGGCGCGCTTCGACAGCTCACAAAAAGACCTCGCGCTATACCTCGAGGCGCGCATCGGCGAGGCGCATGACGGGGAGGAGGAAATCGAGGACGACCGACTCCGTCTCGATCTTTGTCTGCTGTCATCCATCTCTAGCGCCGGAAGCGCGCGTCGCGCTCACGTTGCGTGAGGTGTGCGGTCTGACCACCGAGGAGATAGCCAAGGCCTTCCTCAGCACTCCAAGTACGCTGGCACAGCGCGTTGTGCGCGCGAAGGCAAAGATTCGCGAGACCCGGATTCCGTACGAGGTGCCGACACAGGAGGAATTGCCGCAGCGGCTGGGCGCGGTGCTTCATGTCATCTATCTTGTCTTTAACGAGGGCTATTCTGCCGCGGCGGGAGCGGAGGTAACGCGAGCCGAGCTAACCGGCGAGGCGATTCGACTGGGCCGGTTGCTGACCGAACTCCAGCCGGAGGCGGAAGTCCTTGGGCTGCTCTCCCTGATGTTGCTGCAGGAATCCCGTCGCGCCGCTCGAACCTCTCCGACCGGAGAACTGATTTTGCTGGAGAACCAGGATCGCTCGCTGTGGAACCGCGAGCAGATCGCAGAGGGAGTAGCACTGCTGGAGAAATCCCTGAAGTCCCGCCGCTTTGGAGCTTACACACTGCAGGCTGCCATTGCGGCCGTTCATGCGGAGGCGGAATCGGTCGCTGCGACTGACTGGCGGCAGATTGCTGCGCTTTACAACCAATTGGTACGGATTCAGCCTTCGCCGGTTGTAAAGCTCAATCGCGCCGTGGCAATCGCAATGTGCGATGGTCCAGAGGCTGGTCTGGCGCATATCGACGCGGTGTTGGAACAGGGCGAACTGGCAAATTACTACCTGGCGCATTCCGCCCGTGCGGATATGTACCGCAGACTCGGCAGGAACGCTGAGGCCCGGTCCTGTTATGAGAAAGCTCTGGCCCTGACCCAACAGGAACCGGAGCGGCAATTCCTGCAAGAACGGATTCGGCGGCTGAAATAGAAAATGGAATAACTGTCAATTTCCAGGAAACCGAGGAAATCGGGGGACGTTCTGCAATTTTTCGACGAATGGAAATTGGCAAATGTCCCGTCTGGTCCCCAGATTTTTCGTCCCCATTTTTTCTTTATCTGCTTTCGCCGGGGTGATAGCCCGTGTTGGCGGTTGCCAACGGAAGTCGCTGCTCAGGCCGTTCCAGGAAGTGCTTGATGATGGGGATCACCCTCTCTTGTTCTGAAGATAAGGCGAAGTGGCTCGCATCCGGGATCACCGCAAGCTCGGCGTGCGGGATAAGCTTGACGGTTTCAACAGAGTGCTCGAGGCGAACAAAATCGTGATCTCCTTGAAGGATGAGAAACGGGACTCTGACCGAAGCCAACTCTTCTTTCGAAAAGCCCTGCCACTGAATGTTGCCAACCTTCTCATAAATCTTGGGCCAGTAATTTGGATCGCGCGCCACTTTCTTGTAGCCTTCTCTTTGAAATTGGATGTCTCCGGTCTCAGCGGTAGGCGGTTGATCATAGTGCGTGGTCTCCGGATTTAAGGTGTCCGGAGCCGGGGCAAAAGTTGCAGAGTAGGTCACCACACGACCGACGATATCGGGGTAGCGAACTGCGATCACCGCCACTATGTCGCCACCGTAGCTTTCACCCAGGAAGTCGGCCTTCGAGATTTTAAGATATTTCAACAATTCAACCACGTCTCTGGCGTATTGCTCGATGGATATCGGGCGATCCGGAATATCCGCCGTGCGACCATTTCCTTGAAGATCGACTGTAATGACCGAATGATTTTGAACCAGCTCAGGAAATGATTCCCGCCCGGCAAATCCGAAAGCTGGCGGAATAAAAACGAGCGGTTCGCCGGTTCCCTCGATTTCGTAATACATCTTCAGTCCGTTGACCGGCGCGTATCCATTGATTTTTTTTGCGTCGCCATTGCGTGCGTTCTTAAGAGTTCCCGTCGATTTGGTCTCAGACTGAGCTTGGTCGGCGCCATTTCCACCGACCGCTTGGGAAGCCACGAGTAGCGGCATCAGCATTGCACCTAAAAATCTGCGGATTCCGCTTACGTTGAGGCAGCTCATTTTTTCGTTGTCTCTTTCCGATGAGCATCTTCCCAGCGGTATTCCTGGCGTGAGCCACTTCCAAATTGCTCACGAAAAATTCCCAGAAAGTAGTCCCAGCCTCGCTCATGGCCTCTCGCTTCGTCAGTGTCCGGAAGGTCGGAATGCACCAGGGTCATCAGGGTGTCTTCTCCCTGTTTCTTAAAGGTCACAGTAACCGTCGATTCTTGTCCCAATGTATTCGGCGACACCCAGGTATGCTGAATTCGCCCCGGTCGCTCTACATTCGTGAATCGTCCGTAATGGGCTGTTCCTTTCAAGAGCCAATAGAAGAGCCCGTCTACTTTTGGATCGAAAGTAAGCTTTTCGGCTGCATTCCAGGGATTGCCAGGGATCTTCGGATTGAGCCACCCATCGAACACCTCGTCCAGCGGAGCAAGGATTGTTCGTTCAACCTTAATTTCGATGGTCTTCGCCGATTTCTTCATTGCTTCTTCTCCTTCTTCCGTTTGTCCTTAAAATGCTGTTCAAACTCGTCGAGGCGCTGGTTCCAGAACCGCTCGTACTCATGGACCCAACCCGCCACCTGTCGAAGTGGTTCCCCTCGAAAAGATATGAAGACTTCCCGGCCCTGCTTCCGGCGTTCGATCAGCCCTGCTCTTTCGAGCAGCTTCAGGTGTTTCGTCACCGCGTTTAAAGCGGTGTCGAAAGGCTTTGCGACATCCATGAAACGGGCAGGCCCGCTTGCCAATTGCTCAATAATCGCCCGCCGGGTTGGGTGCGAAATCGCAGCCAGTACGTCTGTCAATTGATCCATGACAACATTACACCATAAGGTGTAATGTAGAGCAAGCACAATTCTCGAGACCTCCCCGCGCACACCAAAGGATTCAGTTAGTGGGACAGATTAACGGTTACCCCACGCGCGAAGAGTTGACTATTTGCAAGCACGCGGGGGCGCCATACGCAGCGCAAGTCAGACAAAACCACACGATCAGTACAGATAAAATTCTGCTAGTGGACGATACCTGGCGCATTCCGCCCGTGCGGATATGTACCGCAGGCTCGGCAGGACCGCTGAGGCCATGTCCTCGTATGAGAAAGCCCAGGCCCTGATCCAACAGGAACCGGAACGGCAATTCCTGCAAGAACGGATTCGGCAGCTGAAACAAGAAGCGGAAACCGGGACAGGTTTACTTGTGCCCGACAAAGTACGGTTTTCGGAAGTCGGGCTCAATATTGGGAGGTTGTTGGACCGAAGTTGGGCTTCCGATCTCCAGCAACCAAAAATCCTTTCCTCGTATTACCCCCAATGAATATTCTTGCAACGAAGGTTTTTGGGTATGACGGGCCCCGATCGTGGCATACCATTCGATTGAGTCAAAGCCCGTCGATTGATCGCAGTAGAGGCGACCGGCCCATATCTCCGGAGTATCGGGAACCAGATTCTGGTATCCGTCATTGTGCCGCCGCTCAGGAATTACGTATCTTCTGATGTCTGCCAGCGGCCACCGTTTTTCTAAGAAAGCGGTGACCTCCTCGGGAGACTTGAATCCCGGTTGGGCATTCGGCGGATATTTAGCAACCACGTTGGATTGGAACAATATCGGGGCACAATTCATAGGCTGAGGCTGCGAAGCGGAAGGCACCGTTACAGTCCGAGACTGTGGTGATTGACACGCAGCGACGGCCAGCATCGCAGCGACGGCCAGCACTGGCGAAATCCTTTGTGCTATGGCATTCAAGCTGCCTGGCACTGGCCGATATGAAAAACGGATCCGACTCCGGATTTTAACACTCAAGATCTTTCCCACTTCACAGTATAAAAAAATTCGTCTCTGCTGTCGATTTTCGGCCTCCCGTTCGACTATATAGTGAAGGCGGGGCAATCGCCCGGCCCGAAGATCATTCGTTACAGAAAAAGGAGAAATTATGCCGCAATATTTGATTGCTGGGTACCTGCCCGACGACTTTGACCCGTCCAGCGTGACCGAAGCGATGGGCCGCGCGATCCACGCGTTCAACAAAGAGATGGAGGACGCCGGCGTCTTGAAACTCGCTTGCGGCCTGGGGGCTGCGAAGTCGGTGCGTCCGCAGCCCGATGGCAAAGTCCTCGTCACTGACGGGCCGTACCTTGAGACCAAGGAACACATCGGTGGTCTTTATATATTGGAATGCACTGACCTGGAAGAGGCGGTGGCATGGGCGCGCAAAGGCGTCGCCGCCACCCGGGGGCAGGTCGAGCTGCGAGAGATCTTCTTCGTGCCGTCAGCCGACTAGCAACTGAGCGGCGGCGACAACACTGCCGGAAAACTGGGGACTAGTTTTCGGCCCAGTTTTCCAAGTGAGTAGCTGTCGATTTTCGGCCTCCCGTTCGACTATATCGTGAAGGCGGGGCAATCGCCCGGCTCGAAGATCATTGGTCACAGAAAAAGGAGAAATCATGACGCAATATTTGGTTGCTATTCACCACCCCGATAACTACGACCCGTCCAAAGAGGGTGAAGCAATGGCCCGCGATATCGACGTGCTCAACGAAGAGATGGTGGCAGCCGGTGTCAGGATTTTCGTTGGCGGCCTCACCGCGCCCAGCGACGCGAGGTCGCTACGGGCGCATCCCGATGGCAAGGTTCTTGTCACTGACGGGCCGTACCTGGAGACCAAGGAGCACATCGGCGGTTTTTGGGTGCTGGAAGCCGCCAATCTGGATGAAGCCCTTGCGTGGGGGCGCAAGGCTGTCATCGCCTGTCGGGCGCCGGTCGAAGTGCGCCCGTTTGGGGTGCCCGAGTGAAGCAACCGGATTGCACCGACAAATACGTGCAAAAACTCGAAAGAAATTACGGAAGAAAACAATGAAACGAAACAAAACGCACATCATTTTTTTAAGCGCATTCGCACTCGTCGCCATTCTCAGCGCGCCGAGACCCGCCGCGGCGCAAGACGCCAAACAATCGTATCCCACCATGGCCCCGCTCAAACAATACCTGATGGATCGCGATGCAGAAATCGGCCTCGCCCGCAGCGCAGCACCGCAGTCCATCTCAGGCGATGCAAAGGTCCTGGTTCTTGGACGTCATGGTTTCGAAACAGCGGTCAAAGGCAAAAACGGCTTCGTCTGTATCGTGGAGCGTTCGTGGACTTCCGCAGCTGATGCTGACTTTTGGAATCCGAAAGTGCGTACCCCGATATGCTGGAATGCGGCAGCAGCGCGCTCCGTGCTTGTCCACAACATTAAAAGGACCGAACTGATCCTGGCAGGACGCACGCAAGTTCAGACGGACGAGATCATCGTGGCTGCCGTTGATAAAAAAGAACTGCCTGCGGTGGAGTCCGGGGCGATGTGCTACATGATGTCGAAGCAAGGATTCGGCGGCGACTCCGTCGAACACTGGCCTTCACACCTCATGTTTTACTTTCCGCAGACCGACCTTGCAATCTGGGGAGCGGGTCTGCCGGGTTCTCCCATCATTGGTTTAACCGACACCCGGGAGCACGTGACTACGTTCGTGATTGCCGTGCAACGTTGGTCAGACGGAACAGAAGCTCACCAGGCATAGGACGAAAGCAAGGTTGTAGTGCTGGCACCACCCAGAGGAGAAGAACAATGAAATACATCTTTTTGGGATACCTTGAGCCAGGAAGATTCGAAGGGATGACCGAGGACCAGCGACACGCAGTGCTCGACGAATGCTTTGAGCACAATGACCATCTACGCGCCAACGGACATCTTACTGGCGAAATGGCGCTTCAGCCTTCGGAGACCGCCGTGACCCTGTACTGGAAAAATGGCAAAGTCACGACCACCGACGGCCCCTATGCGGAAACCAAGGAACAGCTCGGCGGCATTCAGATCTTTGAGGCGCGAGACCTCAATCACGCCATTCAGCTGGTCTCACAGCTTCCAGGCTTTAAGTATGGACTCGGGCCGATTGAGATACGGCCGATTGTGGATTTGAGCGAGATGATGAACGAGAGCGAGCAGCGGCGGCGAAAGAACACGGCACGTTGAGAGCCGGCCGTCGGAATGACCAGGATCGTGGCAGCGTTGGCCTGCTGGCAGCCGCTGCTGGCGTCAAGCTTGTTGGAAAAGCGGCGGCAAGCCGCCGCAGTCCAAAACGCGCTGGTTACATCGGAGAGATGTCTACCGTGGCCCGGGTATTTTCCCACTCGATGCGCAGGGTGCAACCCTTGGCGCTCTTGTCGAAGGCGATTGTGAAATTTTCGACGAGCGCGGAAGTAGCGACTGCGGTCATATCCACACGCAGCAGATCAGAATCCGCGCCAGGATACGGAATTCCCCATTCGCCGGTTTTCTTGCTGACGATCAAAACCCATTTGTCCTTATCGGGAACTGTGAACAGGGTGTAGCTGCCCGCAGGCACGTGTTTGCCGCCAACCATCAAATCCGTGGTGGTGACAAAGGTAGTGGCTTCATTCGCGCCGGTGCGCCATACCTGTCCGTACGGGGCAATGTCCGAGCCAAAGATTTTGCGGCCTTTCACGCGCGGGCTTGAATAGTCGATGGTTATGGATTTTCCGCCCGGCAAATCGCATTTAGTCGATGCCGGCGGGCTCGGTCGTTTGGACTTGTCCGCTTGCGCGTGTAACGTAACCACAGCGATGGCGATCACAAGCAGACTGGCGCTGGCAAAAAATAAAGACTTCTTCATAGTGTTGCCTCCCAATTCAGAAACTGTAGCAGAAAGAAGCAAAAGACATAATGACGTCTTCGAAAAATAAAAAACCGGCGGCGCGAAGGCGAAAAAGCCCCGCGCCACCGGCTGTATTTCTGCGACCATCCACTAGAGAACGAATAGCTAGTTATCGTCGCCGTTGTCGCCCTTACCCTTTTGAAAGAGGTCGGACATCACTGCAGAGCTGGCATCGCACGCGTGATTAAGGCAGGGAAGTTTGAATCCAGCTTCGACCGTCTTCAATAATGAGAAGTGGTTGTAGCGAACGTTGCTTTGCACGCCAGTGACGCCGTAGTTGGTGTCCACGATCAGCAGCACCTGGTTCGTTTCCGGCGCGGTGCTGTAGTCATTCTCATCCCAGACGATGACGATGGCGTTGTGGCCTTCCTTCCAGGACGGCGACTTGTGGATGGCATTGACCAGCGTCTCAACCGCCACATCGCCACGATACATGAGCGCCGGATTCAATCCCGCTTGCGTTCCGTTGTCGGTGGGATCGAAGTTGCAGAACGCGCCGGCGTTGCCGCGGCCATGCTGATCATTGCATTGGTTCGGCGCGATGAACGAATACGACGGAACATCTCCCGAAGCCAAATCCGCAAACAGGCCGCCCGGCCCGTCAAATGGCACTACGCGGCTCAAGCTCAGGTCTTTGTGATGGCCTTCCTGCACCGAACGGAAATAGGCGAACGGATTGTGCTTCACGGCATAGAGAAATACCAGGTCGCCTGAGGTCAGTGGCGGAGTCAACGTAGGCTGGATCGCTGTAAAATCGGTGAGGTTGGTATAGTAGCCATCGCTCACGTTGACCAGATCCGCTCCGCTCAACGGCAAGGACTCCTGGTAGCTCTTCCAGGAAAGGCCTGCTTCGACAAGCTGGTCGGCGATCGTTTTGCCAACGGTGTGCGGATTCGCAGCGATCGACTGTACGCCGTCAATGTTAATGTCTCCTGGAGGCCCAGTGGTTTCATTGCTAAAGTCGATGGCGGGGGTCGCTGCGTCCGTTCCGGTTCCCCAGATCGGGCAGATCACTCCGCTCGCAGGACTATCCGTCGATACCAATCCAGAACTCAGGTTGGTGGTGCAATTTCCGTTGTGCCAGTCGGGATAGTTGTCGGTATGAACTCCGAAATTCGAGCCGCCGCTAATTTCCAGATAATTGGTCAAACTCGGATGCGCGACGGCGAAGTAGTTGTGCGAACTGTTGGCGGATTTAGCCAGCTTGTTGACAAAGGGATTGTTGGGATTACCCACAACCTGGCTGTAGCCGTGATTTTCCATCATGATGATAAAAACGTGATCGAGCTTCGGTACCCCCTTGGGAACGGCGCCTTCTTGAGCTGCCGCTGTGGCCACGATCGCCAGCGCCGCCAGACACAGCATTGCAATCTTTCTCAACATGAACATCACCTCTCCAGGTTTACGTTTGCGGTCAGGTGGCCGGTGCCTTGCGGGGTGCAGGACACTAGATCGACCCCGCAAGACTGTGATGGAAGGACATTGCGATTTTGTTACAGCGCGGCAAATGGTTGGTGAATCCGAAATCTAGCCTACAATGGCAAAGGCCCTGAATTCCCGGATTTCTCTGTCGACTAGCAATCCAAAATGAGCTCACCACAAGACAAGGATGCCCGCCCAGGCCCGCTCGCGGGAATCAAGATACTGGAACTTGGCCAAGCCATCGCCGGGCCGTTCGCCGCTGCTTTTTTGGCATGGTTTGGCGCGGAAGTGATTAAGGTTGAGCCACCGCGCACCGGCGACCCGCTACGCAACTGGCGCGTAGTTCACCGAGGGACGTCGTTGTGGTGGTACTCGATGGCGCGCAACAAGAAGTGCATCACATTGAATCTTCGCGCGCCAGAAGGGCAGCGCATCGCGCGCGAACTCGCCAAGCGTGTGGATGTGGTGTTGGAAAATTTTCGGCCCGGCACACTGGAAAAGTGGGGACTCGGCTACGAAGAATTAAAGAAAGAGAATCCGGGAATCATTCTGGCGCGAATCTCAGGATATGGACAGACCGGCCCAAACGCGCAGAAGCCCGGATTCGCCGCGGTTGCGGAGGCGTTTGGCGGGTTGCGCTATGTAACAGGAGAGCCCGATCGCCCGCCAGTGCGACCGAATTTGAGCTTGGGCGATTCGGTAGCCGGCCTGCACGCTGCGCTGGGCATCCTGACGGCTCTTTATCATCGCGACGCACGAGGCGGCAGTGGTCAGGTGATTGACGTCGCGCTCTACGAGTCAGTGCTGAACTTGATGGAAGGCACGATTTCTGAATTCGATCTGGCTGGCGTGACCCGCGAGCGCGAAGGCATGCGGCTCACAGGAATCGTGCCCAGTGGAACGTATCCGTGTTCGGATGGCGCGTACATCGTCATCGGCGCGAATGGCGACAGCATTTTTCGGCGATTTATGTCGGCAATCGGCCGGGATGACCTGGCAAATGACCCTCGGCTCGCGCAAAACGACGGGCGTTCGCGCCACGTAGACGAGATTGACGTCGCGATTTCGGCTTGGACGCGGCAGCACGAAGCGAGCGAGGCGATTTGTCTGCTGGAGGCTGCGGAAGTGCCTACTGGGCCGATATATTCTGCGGCCGATATGGTTCAGGACTCTCATTACCAGGAGCGCGAAGTGTTTCAAGAAGTTACGCTGCCCGGCGGCGAAACGTTGAAGGTACCGACGGTGGCGCCCAAGCTTGGTTCCACTCCGGGAGGTTTGCGCTGGATTGGGCCACCGCTTGGAGCGCATAATAACGACGTCTATCGAGATTGGCTTGGCCTCCCCGCCGCCGAGCTTCTACGCCTTACCGCAGAAGGCGTTATCTAAGCGAATTCTCAGTATCGAACCTAAGCCGCAGTAGAGGGCGGCCGCATGATTCTTGTCGACGAAAAAAGCGAACGCGATCCGCAATTGCTGGTGATTCGGCAGACGGATCACGCTTTTCTCGCGGGATTTTTTGCGCGGGAATGGGGCAACGAGCGCTTCAGTAAGCCGGAGCCCAACAGTGCTTTTACGCTGGCCGTCGCCGAGCACGACAACGGTTGGGGCGAATGGGAATTGCAAGCACAGCTCGATCCGAAAACGCATCTGCCGTACAGCTTCATGTCGATTCCCACCGCGGCGCACATCGCGATCTATCAAAAGGGAATCGAGCGTCTGGTGAAAGTCGATCACTACGCGGGATTGCTGGCGAGCATGCACGCTACCGGCTTATATGACCGCGCTCGCGCTACCATGCCGGGATATTCGGCCAAGTACGTCAAGACCGATGAAAGTCATCTGGTCAACGATTTCGTGCAGCAATTGCGGCTGCAGCAGCTTCGCTTGAAGGTGGATTTGCGAGCGAACACGGCCACCAAACCGTTCATGGAAGATTCTCTAGTGAACGCAAATGTGGCGAGGATGGAAGCGCTGGATCGGCTGTCGCTGCATTTTTGTTTGAATCCTCAGCAGGACGCCATGGTGGACGCGGTTCCGGTGAAGGATCGGGGCGAAGACGCGGACCTGGAACTACACTCGGAAGGCGGAAGCGTCGTAGCCGTTGCGCCCTATCCGTTTCGGCGTGACCCGTTGTCGTTCAGCATCATGGCGCGGCGCGTGCCCAAGCGAATTTATTCAAGCGATCAGGATTTTCAGAAGACGCTGGCAGCCGCACAATTCTTTCCGATGAAGTTCACCATGCGCGCGCGACGGGAAAATGCGTTCTCGCAGGTCGCGGGAATTTAGTCGCTTGCCGTTTTGGGGTATCCTCGCTGCTCCTTTGTTCTTGACTTTCTTTTCCACTGCCAGCATCGTTAAAAGCTTTGCAAGTGACGGTGCCTGGCGCCGGCTTACAGAAAGGCCCGAACCGCTCGCTCATGACCCGAGTACGCCTGTGTTTCCACGACCGCTGCTTTGATGGCAGCGCGTCGGCCGCCCTGTTCTATCGTTTTTATCGCGAACGCTTCCTCGACGATGCGGAATTTCATTTCACCGGAATGGCCCATCGCGCAGTGCAACCCTGGGAAGACGGACTGTTCGATGGCAACGAAAACGTGATCGTCGATTTCAAGTATTCGAATTCGCCGAAAGTGACTTGGTGGTTCGACCATCACCAGAGCGCATTTTTGACGCCGGCCGACGCGGAGAATTTTCGCCAGCATCCCGGACCGCACATGTTTTACAAGCCCGACTATAAATCCTGCACCATGCTGATCGCCGATACCGCGCGAGAAAAATTCGGCTTCAATACCCAGCCGCTGCAGGAGCTGATTCATTGGGGCGACATTATCGATGGCGCGCAGTTTCCGACTGCTGAGTCTGCCGTTGAGCTTGTGGAACCGGCCACGCAACTCGCGCTGGTGATTGAAGCGGCGCCGGAAGATGGTGTGCCCGCGAAAATTATCACCGAGCTTGCCTATCGCCCGCTCGCTGAAATGGTCAAGCTGCCGATTATCGCGAAACATCTTGGGCCGCTGCTGGAGCGGCACCGTCGTTCGATTGAAATTCTACGCCAGCGGATCGATGCACGCGACGGCGTGATTTTCTTCGATGTCAGCGACCTGGACCTCGAAGGCTACAACAAGTTCATCCCCTACCTGCTGCACCCCGAGTGCGTTTATTCCATCAGCGTCAGCGCGTCCGCGGTGCGCGCCAAAGTTTCGTTGGGCACCAATCCCTGGAATCTGGCTACGGCTGATCAGAATCTCGCTTCGTATGCGGAAAAACACGGCGGTGGCGGCCACCAGCGCGTCGCAGCAATTTCGTTCGACCCTGCGGACATTGCGCGCGCCCGCGAAGTCGCTCACGGCCTGGTTGAAATCCTCCGTAAGGGCAAATAGTCCGCAACAGTTTTTCCGCATGTGCGCCGCTACGCTTGGCTACGCTTGGCCTTGCGTTGCCGTCGCGCATGGCTTACCCTGTAAGGGTTCTTGGTAGAGGTGCGGAGCTCATAAGTAGCGTGGCCAGCTTTTCCGGACAGCTTCGGAGGCCATCGCGAAAGGGAGCACTTTTAGGAAGTTCGCTCCGCCGAAACACCGCCTGTAGCTGAACAGCCGGTTGTTGGGGGACAGGTCTAAGGCCTGCCCACTGTCATCCCGCTTGCGGGATGAAGCGCTATCGAGAGGCAGCGATCCCCGAGTTTCTTCGCGGTTCTCTCTTCTCTTTCTGCGTTCTCTTCCAAAACTAAATTTCAAATGAGGATTCATGAATCCCTTTGCGCTCACGCGTTCGCTGATTGACATCGAATCCGTTACCGGCCGCGAAAAAGCTGTCGGCGAATTTCTGTTTGCTACGCTCGCGAAACTTGCTGCAGACACTGGCGGCTTTGTTGAACGCATGGAAGTTTCGCTGGAGCGGTTCAATGTGCTTGCGACCTGGGGCAGTCCCATCGTCACGCTCTCGACGCACATGGATACCGTTCCGCCATTTTTTGCGTCGAGCGAAGACCACGAATTTGTGCGCGGTCGCGGCGCCTGTGATGCCAAGGGAATTATTGCCGCGATGGTTTCCGCCGCGGAAAATCTGCTGGCGGCAGGCGCACGAAACTTTGCTCTGCTATTTGTAGTCGGCGAAGAGAAAGACAGTCTTGGAGCGCTCCTTGCTGCAAAACAATCACGTGGCTCAAAATTTGTGATCAATGGAGAGCCAACGGAAAACAAACTGGCGCTTGGTTCGAAAGGCGCGTTGCGCTATGTGCTTACGGCGCGTGGCCGACTAGCGCACTCCGCCTATCCGGAACTCGGCGAATCCGCGATTGAAAAATTGCTGGATCTGCTGGCGGACATCCGCGAACTTCCGTTGCCGCAAGATTCCTTGCTGGGGAAGGCGACTCTTAACATCGGCACACTTTCCGGTGGTCGCGCGCCAAACGTTATTGCCGATGAAGCCCACGCCGATCTGATGTTTCGAACCGTGGGCGATCCCGAACCGATTCGCACCGCGATGAGCGCTGTCGTAAACGGCCGCGGCGAATTGCAGGAGATGCTTCACACGCCGGCGCTGCATCTTGAAGCGATCGATGGCTTCGAATCGATGGTGGCTGCCTATACCACCGACATTCCCAATTTTGACGGTGCATGGGGCAAGCCGTTTCTCATAGGCCCCGGCAGCATTCACCTTGCGCACACTGCGGAAGAACGTATTCCGAAAAAACAGTTGCTCGACGCCGTTGGGATCTACACGCGCCTGGCGCAGCAATTAATTGCGGGAGCGCACTGAAGATGAATCTGCTCATCGCCATCATTGGTTACGGAAAGATGGGCCGCGCCGTCGAGCGGCTCGCGCCGGAGCACGGCTGCGAAGTGGTTCGAATTGTCCGCTCGGCGGAAAACACAGACGGCCGGGCTCTCACTCGCCAGTTGCTTGCCGGAACTGGCGTGGCGATCGAAGTCACAAATCCGCTGGCCGCTCCGCAAAATCTTCGCCGCCTGATCGAAGCGGGCATCCCGGTGGTCACGGGAACGACTGGATGGTTCAAGGAATTGCCGCAAATTCGCGAACTGGCAGAAGCGAAAAACGGAAGCGTGGTCTGGGGCCCCAATTTTTCCGTTGGATTGCATCATTTCCGCGCCGCCGTCGCCGAAGCAGCCCGCCGTTTTGCGCGTGAAGAGGCTTACGGCGCGTGGGGCTGGGAAATTCACCACGCCGCAAAAAAAGATGCGCCGTCCGGCACCTTGCTGGCTCTCGCCGAAGATGTGTCGCGCAGCGGCTATTCACGCACCGTCAGCCTCAGTTCGAATCGCGCGGGCAGCGTCTCCGGTACGCACGAAATCGGCTTCGATTCCGCGGAAGATACCATCACGCTACGCCACACCGCGCGCAGCCGCGATGGATTCACGCGCGGTGCGTTGCGAGCAGCTCGCTGGCTTGCCGGCAAAAAGGGTTTTTTCGAATTTCGAGAAATCGTGGATGAGCTTCCATAGCCCGCCACGAAATTAAATCAGGAAAGAGGAGGTCGCGATGCAATTCACTGGATGCGGTACGGCGCTGGTTACGCCGTTTCAGCCAGATTTTTCACTTGATGAGGCAGCGCTGCGAAAGCTTGTCCGGCGCCAGTTGAATTCCGGCGTGGATTTCCTGGTGCCGTGCGGCACAACTGGCGAAAATCCAACGCTTACCCGTCGCGAACATCTTCGCGTCGTTGAAATTACGCTACAGGAATCCAATGGAAAAATTCCGGTGCTCGCCGGCGCGGGCGGTTACAACACGCAGGAAGTTATCGAACTGGCGCGCGAACTCGAATCGATTGGTGCCGACGGTTTGCTCTCGGTCACGCCGTATTACAACAAGCCCACACAGGAAGGCCTCTACCAGCACTATCGCGCCATTGCGCGAGCCACACGCCTGCCGATCATTCTCTATAACGTACCCGGCCGGTGCGGCACCAACCTCGAGCCATTCACGGTAAAGCGTCTGGCCGCGGTGGAAAATGTCGTGGGCATCAAGGAAGCTTCGGGAAACATTTCGCAAATGGCGGCGCTGGCGAACGCGGTGCCCGATGACTTCGCAATTCTTTCCGGCGACGACGCCATCGCGCTTCCGCTTTTCGCCCTAGGAGGCCGCGGCGTAATCTCCGTCGCGTCCAACGAAATCCCCGTTGAAATGGCCCAGCTCTGTCGTCATGGGCTACGCGGTGAGTTCGACGAAGCTCGCGCCATTCATCGCCGCTATCTTCCGTTGATGGAAATCAATTTCATCGAGTCGAATCCCATTCCTGTCAAAGCAACCCTCGCGCTGATGGGCCTGCTGGAACCCGTTTGGCGCTTGCCGATGGTGCCGCCAAAAGCGGAAAATCTGGAGCGTATCCAAACCGTCCTGGAATCGCTTGAACTGGTTGAGAGGTCTTCCGTTGCCGTCGCTAGCGTCGCTCATTGAGGAATTATTTGACCGCTCGCCGGAACGCTACTCCGACGAGCAGCGGCAGACATTTCAGAAGTTTAAGGATGCACTCAACAGCGGCGAGATTCGCGCAGCAGAACCGCACGCGGCTTCGCCGTGCGGCTGGCGGGTCAACGCGTGGGTCAAAAAAGGAATCCTGCTCGGCTTTCGCATCGGCTCGATCGTTGAGATGGGGCCCTATCCGACGCCGCAGCCGTTTCTCGACAAATCCACTTATCCGGTGAAAGCGCTGCACATTAGTGATGGAGTACGCTTGGTTCCCGGCGGCTCCAGCATTCGCGATGGCAGCTACGTCGCGCGCGGCGTGGTCTGCATGCCGCCGATGTTCATCAACGTTGGCGCGTATGTGGACGAAGGCACCTTGGTTGATTCGCACGCGCTGATCGGCAGTTGCGCGCAGGTCGGAAAAAAGTGCCACATTTCCGCCGCCGCACAGATCGGCGGCGTGATCGAACCGGTTGGCGCGATGCCGGTGATCATCGAAGACGAAGTCACGATCGGCGGCAATTGTGGTGTGTACGAAGGCACCGTGGTAAAAAAACGCGCGGT
Organism: uncultured Acidobacteriota bacterium; assembly: GCA_963814635.1. Classification (GTDB taxonomy): domain Bacteria; phylum Acidobacteriota; class Terriglobia; order Acidiferrales; family UBA7541; genus Acidiferrum. The sequence continues at coordinate 1,392,776 of CAWFDP010000001.1, forward strand.
GCTCGGCACTGGCACCATTCTCAACGCTTCGACTCCGGTCTACGACCTGGTCCGTGATGCCGTGTACGCCGCCAGCGACGATCAGCCATTGATAATCCCCGAGCAAGCCATCGTCGTCCCAGGATCGCGCGAAATAAAACATCCGGTTGCCGCGAAGTGGGGCCTTTCGCTCTATGCCGCAGTCATCGTGAAATATCGCGATGCCAAGACCGATTCCCGTGTGCGTCTGGAAGAATTGTTGCGCTAAACTGCTGGCGATTTTGCCGTGCACAAATTGCGTACCATTGCCTTCGCGGAGGAACAAAGTGAAATCGATACTTTTAGCTGCTTTACTCGCAGTGTTTCTACTTTCCGCGCAAACCGTTGCCGCGCAGACCGGCACCGTCGAGCACATCAAAGTCCACGGCAAATTGCTCGAAGGGAATCTGGAAGGCGATTCGCCGGACCGCGATGTATCGATTTATCTCCCTCCCGATTACAAGAAGAACGCTAAGCAGCACTATCCGGTCATCTACATGCTGCACGGCTACACCGATACCGACGACAAGTGGATGGGCCCGACCAAGCATTGGATCAATCTTCCCTCGGTGATTGACAAAGCGCTCGCCGCCAAAGAGTCGCGCGAATTTATTGTGGTGATGCCGAACGGTTTTACGCGCTACCACGGCAGCATGTATTCCAATTCGGTGACCACCGGAGACTGGGAGGATTTCGTCGCGGTCGAACTCGTCGCCTACGTGGACGCTCACTACCGCACGATTCCGAACGCGGCCAGTCGCGGTCTCGCCGGTCATTCCATGGGCGGATACGGCGCGATGCGCATCGGCATGAAGCATCCGGAAGTTTTTTTCGCCGTGTACCTGCAGAGTCCGTGCTGCATGGCCGCCCCCGACGCTGAGCGCAACGCCGCATTCCTGGAAAAGGCTGTCACCGTCAAGGATTTCGACGGCATCGCACAAGTCGAATTCCTTCCGCGAGTGATGCTGGCCTCCGCTGCTGCCTGGTCCCCGAATTCGAAAAATCCTCCGCTGTACCTCGATTTACCATGGAAGGACGGCAAGTGGCAGCCGGACATTGCGCAGAAATGGGCCGCCAACGCGCCTTTGGTCACGCTCGATCAATACATCACCAATCTCAAACGACTGAAGGGTTTGGCATTTGACGCTGGAGACAAAGACCAGCCCATTGCGGCAAACATTGCGACCCTCGACGAGGCGTTGAACACCAACAACGTTTCGCACTCTTTCGAAATTTACGACGGCGATCACCTCAATCACATTGCCGAGCGCTTCGAAACCAAGGTGCTCCCGTTTTTCTCGAAGAACCTTTCCTTTGCGCCAGAACACAAATAACATCTACCGGACTCGAAATAGAGGGACACGAATGACCAAATTTCTCTCCTCCGCTTGTTTGCTATCCACGCTGGTGTTCGCGCCCGCAATTTTCGCGCAACAGCCGCCCTCGCTCGATGTGCTCAAGCAGGAGGCGTCGGCGGAAACCGACAAGCTGCAAACGCTCACCCAGCAGATGGTCGACGAAATTTTCAGTTTCAGCGAGCTCGGCTTCCAAGAACTGGAAACCTCGCGCTACGTCAGCGGAATTCTCGAAAAGAACGGTTTCAAGATTGAGAAGGGAATCGCCGGAATTCCAACGGCGTGGGTCGCATCGTACGGCAGCGGAAAGCCGGTCATCGCCTTGATCACCGACATCGATTGCATTCCGCGCGCATCTCAGAAGCCCGGTGTTGCCTATCACGACCCGATCGTCAACGGAGCACCCGGTCACGGCGAGGGGCACAACTCTGGTATGGCGGTCAACGTCACCGCTGCGCTGGTCCTGAAAAAAACGATCGAGAAATATCATCTATCCGGAACTATTCGCCTGCTGCCCGGCGTCGCCGAAGAGCTTGTCGGCGCCAAAGCTTTTTATGTTCGCGCTGGACTCTTCAAAGACGTTGACATCGTGCTCGGCGCGCACGTCAATTCGGACTTCTCGACATCTTACGCGACGGGCAAAGGCACCTGGACCGGCCTCGTGTCCGTGCAATATTTTTTCCATGGCAAAGCCGCGCATGCCGCATTCGCTCCATGGGACGGCCGCAGCGCGCTCGATGCCGTCGAATTGATGGACACCGGCTGGGATTTTAATCGCGAACATTTGCGTCTGTCTCAGCGTTCCCATCGCGTCATTATCAATGGCGGCGAGCAGCCGAATGTCGTGCCTTCCGAGGCCGCGGTCTGGTATTACTTCCGCGAACTCGACTACCCGCACATCAAGGGGCTCTACGATTTGGGAAATACCGTCGCCGATTCAGCCGCGAAGATGACTGAAACTACCGTCGATCACAAACTGGTTGGCTCTGCCTGGCCTCCGTTCTTCAATAAAGTGATTGCCGAAGCGCAGCAAGAAAATATCGAAGCGGTTGGTATGCCGAAGTGGAGCGACGCCGATCAGACGCTCGCCAAAGCGCTGCAAAAGGAAATCGGCGCCAAGGTCGAAGGCCTGAAAGACAAAGTCGAGCCGCTGGCCGAGCCCGTCAAGAATCCATCCGGCGGCGGCTCCGACGACGTCGGCGACATTTCCTGGAATGTGCCGATGGTCTATCTCATGTATCCCGCCAATATTCCCAATCTTCCCGGCCACAGTTGGCCCAACGCGGTGGCCATGGCTACGCCCATTGCGCACAAAGGTTCGACAGCAGGTGCCAAAGTGCAAGCCATGACCGCGCTCGATTGCCTGCTGCAGCCCGAACTGGTTACCCAAGCCTGGGATTATTTCCGCAACGTGCAAACCAAAGACGTGCATTACGAATCGCTGGTCGCGCCATCCGATCAGCCTGCGATTGAATTCAACAAAGAGAAAATGGAAAAGTTTGCACCGCAACTGAAAAAGTTTTATTACGATCCGTCGAAGTACAAAACGTACCTGGAGCAGCTCGGCATCACCTATCCGACAGTGAAGTAGATTTTTGTTAAACCGCTCACCGGAGTCGAAGGTTGTCAGACATAGAATCCGCACAGCTCCAGCCAAAGCCAGCGTGGTTGAGCGATACCGCGCTGCTTATTTCTGTTGCGCTCGCGACCGTCATCGCGCACTGGATCACCGGGCATCAATACGGATTTCAGCGCGATGAACTCGCGACTCTGGAAGATGCGCGCCATCTCGATTGGGGTTTCGTCGCCTATCCGCCCATTACGCCGCTTTTCGGCCGATTGTCGCTGATACTTTTCGGAACTTCGCTGGCCGGTTTTCGTTTTTTCGCGGCGGTGGCGGAGGCGATCGCTCTCGTACTCACCGGACTGATAGCGTGCCAACTTGGCGGCCGCCGCGGCGCGCAACTACTCGCGGCATTTGCCGCACTTCCGTTCTGCATCGGCGGCGGCGCGCTGATGCAGTACGTTTCGTTCGATTATCTATGCTGGGTCTCCGCCGCGTACTTCACGGTCAAGTTGCTCACTACCGAGGATTCGCGCTGGTGGCTGGCCATCGGTGCCTCCATCGGTTTCGGCATGCAATCCAAATACACCATGGGATTTTTCGCAATCGGCATCGCCGCGGCTGTGGTACTTACCGACGCGCGCCGCTTCTTCAAGAGCAAATGGCTGTGGTACGGCGTCGGTCTTTCCATTCTGATTTTTTTGCCAAACCTGCTCTGGCAGGCGAAAAATCATTTTGTCTCGCTCGATTTTCTCAATCACATTCACGCCCGCGACGTTCGTATGGGTCGCGCCAAAAATTTCCTGCCCGAACAGTTGCAACTCACTCTTTTAGGCGTTTTTGTTTTTCTTTCAGGTCTCTATGCCACGCTGATTTCGCGTGACGGCAAGCGTTACCGCATGCTGGCCTGGATGTATCTGATTCCGCTGGCGCTCTTCGTCATTGCCAAAGGCCGCGCCTACTATCTTGCTGGAGCGTATCCCATGCTGTACGCCGCGGGCAGCGTTTGGATCGAACAGTCCCTGGCGCGGCTCGGCGGAGTTGTTCGCAATTTCATCTGCGCAGTCCTCGGGACGGCTCTTCTTGCTGGCGCGGCCATCGCTGCTGCCTTCACTTTGCCGATCGCACAGCCGAATTCGCCGTGGGCGCGGCATGCTTTCGAGGTGAACGGTGATTTCCGCGAAGAGATCGGCTGGCCCGAACTGGTCGAAACTGTCGCCAAAGTCCGCGATTCGCTTCCCGCCGAAGACCGCGCCCACCTCGGAATTTTCGCTTCGAACTATGGCGAAGCAGGCGCCGTCAATCTCTACGGTCCACAGTACGGGCTGCCCCGCGCCATCAGCGGCGTAAATTCCTTCTGGCAGCGCGGCTACGGCGATCCGCCGCAAACGGTCATCGCGCTCGGCGAACATCTTGACTACCTGCAAGAGAAATTTGTCTCCTGCCGGCTTGCTGCCCACAGTTGGAACAGGTTTGACATTCAGAATGAAGAGACCGTCGATCACCCCGACATTTTTGTGTGCCACACTCTGCGCCAGCCTTGGCCCGAATTCTGGAAAACCGCTCGCCATTTCGGCTAACCTAGCGCAGCTTCAGCGAAATCGCGAGTTCGACAAAAATTTCCGCGCCATGTAAACTACTAAAGTCTGGACCGGTAGCTCAATGGTAGAGCAGTTGACTCTTAATCAACGGGTTGGAGGTTCGAGTCCTCCCCGGTTCACCACTTGTTTCTCCTAAGTATTTTCCTTACATCAATTTAACCGTCCGCGCGGAACTGCCGCCGTCGCGGAGCTGAGAACATCTGAGAACAAAATCCCCGCCACTCGCTCTACTGCCAGCCTTTGCGAGTCGGGAACGGAGAATACGTAAGTTAGGTATCCCACGTTCGGACAAAAACTACAAAAACGACAGAAACACCGAAGTGAGGTACACGGCGGGGACACGGGATACATCACCTGCCCGGCGTTCGTATGTGCGCGTGTACCCAGCGCCATTGCGGGCGTGAGCGGCCCGGATACGACATTACTGCGGCGACGTCGGCCGCTGCGACTGGCCGCGTCATCCTTTTCTACAGGCTAATAAAATCACCGACTGTAAGAACCTGGCGCGACCTGGCGCGATTGACTTGCCACATTTAGAAACCTAACATGGCACGCGATCTTAACCGGAACAGTTCTGCGTTCTAGGGTCATTGGTTCAAACGAGATCCGTTGCACTCAATTGAGAAAGGAGACGGCGAGATGCCAGACCGTCGAGCCGACAGCATTGTCCGAGGAGTCCGCGGTTTGCTTGTCTTCCTGGTGTTGGCTGTCGGTCTCACTAATTCCAAAGCAGCGATAGGTTCCAACGAAACAGCGGATCGAGTAGTCGCGATTGGCGACGTGCACGGTGATTTTGACGACTTTTGTCTGCTCCTCAGGAAGGTTGGCCTGGTGGACACTCAGAATCGCTGGACCGGCGGGAAGACGGTTGTGGTCCAAACAGGGGATTTGCTCGATCGGGGCGACAAGGGACGCGAGGCGATGGACCTGGTGATGCGGCTTGAGACCGAAGCCGCAAAAGACGGCGGGCAAGTCCTGGCGTTGCTCGGCAATCACGAGGTGATGAATATTCTGGGCGACCTGCGGTATGTGTCCCCAGCGAGCTATGCAGCATTCGCGGACAGCGAATCCGAGAAGCGCCGGAAAGCCGCGTATCAGGAATACGCGAGCTGGTACGCGCAGCACGCGGAAATACTGGCGGCGATTCATCAGACCGCACTGCCGGCCTCTGAAGAAGCTTGGATGGCAAAACATCCCGCGGGATTTCTGGAGTATAGCGAGGCGCTGGGGCCAGACGGAAGTTACGGGAAGTGGCTGCGAGGTCATGCGACCGTCGCTAGAATCGGGGGAGTCATTTTCTTGCATGGCGGAATATCCGCCAACTTGATTTCCATGAAACTGGAACAGATAAATCTGCAGATACGGGAGGAAATTGAAGAATTCGACAACGCGAAGCAGTACTTGATTTCGCGCAAGTTAATTTTGCCGTATTTCACGATCCAGGAAACCGCTGCGGTGGTGCCGCCTGACGCGCAAGGGCATGCCACGCTGACGAGGGTTCTCGGTTTTGGGAGTTGGTTTTGCATGCGTGACGACGGCCCGTTGTGGTTCCGCGGCTACGACCAATGGGGAGACGAAGAGGGCGCCCAGCAGATCGAGAAAGTTCTCGCGGCATACGATGCGACCCATCTCGTTGTTGGCCACACGGTGCAGAAGACCGCGCATATTCGCAGCCGATTTGCCGGAAAGGTGTTCCTGATTGACACCGGCATGCTTTCGACATTCTGGAAGGGCGGACGGGCCTCGGCACTCGAAATCCGCTCCGGCCACACTTTCAATGTGTTGTATCTGGACGGTCAGGAGACAGTTTTCGAGGAAAAACCTCTCGTCTCCGCGGAGCCACGGAAGTAAACGGCCCTGCAGCACGATTGAGGACGGAAATTAGGAATGAAACGCTGGATTGAACGGGCTCTGGATATCCGCGAGGGGGATCTACGGAACGGCGTCCTGCTAAGTTCTTGTCTGTTTCTTACCATCAGCGCCTCGGTCATTGGCAAAGTCGCCAGCAATGCCTTGTTTCTGGCGCAATACTCGGCGGTTCAGCTGCCGTATGCGGATATTACTAGCGGCCTACTGGTCGGATTCGTTGTGGTCGTCTACCTACGATTGGGGCGAAGAACGTCGCTCGGCAGCATGCTGGTGGCCAGCCCCCTTGTTTTTGCCGTGGGCTGCGGGTTGTTTTGGGTCACCGCACACTATTACGTTCCTGGGTGGTTGTATCCGGCGTTTTATATATGGGTGGGAATCATTGCAGTACTGGCGCCCACTCAGGTATGGACGCTGGCCAATTATTTACTCACGACCCGCGAAGCCAAACGTATTTTCGGGATGGTTGGTAGCGGTGGCATCTGCGGTTGGATTTTCGCCGGCTACTTCTCGAAGATTGTCGCCAGAGCGTTTGGTACTGAGAGTCTTCTGTTTGGCATGACGGTGCTGCTTTTGATTTGTTCGGCGCTGATGGCCGTTCTTTCAAAGCGTGGTCAACTGCAGTTGGATCCCCAGAGGGACCTAGCCGCTGGCGTGGCTGGGACCGGTCAAAGAAATTTACTGGACAGCATGCGCTCTGTCTTTTCTTCCTCTTATCTGCGCGCCATCGCCGCGGTCATTTGTATTTCCTCGTTCACCACCACACTTACTGGCTGGCAATTCAAGGCTCTTGCCAAGCAGTTTTCCGACGGCAAAGAGGCACTTGCGATTTTCTTCGGCGATTTCTTTTTTTACGCCGGGCTACTTGCCTTGTTATTTCAACTGCTGCTCACCACGCGCCTGCTGCGCCGCTTCGGCATTGGCCCTATGCTGTTTGTTCTTCCGGTTGTTGTGCTGGCAGGTTCCGTCGGGGTGCTTATTCTCGGAACGGTAGGGGCCGCCCTGTTTCTCAAAGGAGGCGATCAAGTACTTCGCTACTCGATCGATCGCTCCACGATTGAATTGCTGTACTTACCCATGCCCCACAGTGTGAAGCTGCAGGCGAAATGGTTCATAGACACGGTTGTGTGGCGACTTGGGGACGGCTTGGCGGGAGTGGTGGTGCTGATCTTTGCCGCTCAACTCCGCTGGGCGCCGCAGCAAATCAGCTGGATTGTGATGCTGCTGACGGTTGGATGGCTCGTTGCCGTTTACGTGGCGGGGAAACAGTACGTGGCCTTATTGAAAGACTCCATCAGCCAGCACCGGTTCGACGTGGAACAAGCTTCCACACTTGCGCTCGATCGCTCCACGGCGGATTTCTTGGCGAGCAAAATCCTTGCCTCCGATCCGGAAGAGATCCTCTACGCGTTGAGCTTGTTCGGAGTAGAGCGAGAACGTGCCGCTCACCCCGCGCTTCGAGGCCTGTTGAACCATCCCGCAGCAGTGGTGCGGCAAAAAGCCATCGCTGTTCTGTGCGCTGCGGGCGACAAGTCCGTTCTTCCATCCATAGAACTGCTGCTGAAAGATCCCGACCGCAACGTACGGACCGAGGCAATGATGTACCTCGTTTACCACGCCCACTTCGATCCCCTGGCGCTGCTTGCCGAGCTTGGAGACTTCGCCGATTACTCGGTGCGCTCGGCGGTGGCGGCATTCCTGGCGCGCCCAGGGGAAGCCCAAAGCATCGAAGCCGCCGGCCAAATATTGAATGAGATGGCCCGAGAGGTTGGCCCCGAAGGGCAACGCACGCGCGAGGAAGTCGCACGGCTGCTCGGCGAACTCCCTGATTCCTTCGATCCTTTGCTCGAAACTCTGCTGCGCGACGCTGCCAATTCCGTGGTGCGTGAAGCCATCGTTTCGGTTGGCGCGCTCGAGAAACTCTCCCTGGCCCCAATTCTGTTGGACTATCTTTCAAACCCAGAGCTTTGCAACGAGGCGACGCAGGCTCTCGGCAAATTCGGTGACCGCGTCGTCGGCCTACTGGGCAGCCGTCTAGGCGATTCTTCGGCATCAGTTGACGTCCGACGGGCAATACCGCCGATTTTAGTTACGGTCGGCACACCGGCCGCAGCAGCGACGCTCTCGGACCGCCTTCTTGAAAGAGATACTAAGATTCGATTTCAAGTGATCGGTGCTTTAAACAAAATTCACCAAGTCCATCCAGAAATCGAACTGGACGTGCAGATGCTGGAAACCGTGCTCGCCGCGGAAATCATGGGCCACTATCGCTCGTATCAAATCGCGGAATCGCTGAGCATTCCGGGCAATTCGGACGAAGCGGTCTTGCGGGCGCTCGCTGAAGCTATGCGCCAGGAACTGGAAAGAATTTTCCGGCTGCTCGGACTCTTGTATCCACGCCTGGATTTGCACTCGGTTCATTTTGGATTGCAATCAAACGATGTAAATGTTCATGACAACGCGCTGGAGTTTCTGGAGAACGTCTTGAAATCGCAACTACGCGGAATGCTGGTGCCACTACTGGACGGGAAGGTGAGCACCAAGGAGAGAGCGGCAATCGCCGAGCGCGTGGTGCGGGCAAAAGTCGAAAACCGTGAGCAGGCGGTAGAAGAGCTAGTTGCCAGCGATGATCCGTGGCTCAAGTCGTGCGGTGCTTATGCTATAGGAACACTCGGAATGAATTCTCTGGCAACGGAATTGGACAAATGTCTAAAGCATCCGGACCAACTGCTGCGTGAAACCGCACGCACAGCGAAACTGCGGCTGGAAGCGCTCGCCGCGAAATCCTAGCGACTCGCGGGCGGCTAAAATCTCCGACGGTACCGGCGGTGGCATTCGTGGAGTCTCGAAGGCCGCCCCGCCTTCTGAACAATCCCCGGGCACCACTGCCTCCGATATATTAGCGGGGCAAACGCAAATCTATGCGCGTTGCGTGCAACACTCCTTTATCATCGACTTGCCCTAGCACTATCACAAACGAACCCTCCTTAACCTCGTCCATCTTCCCCGGCTTCCCGACCTTGGTCCACTCTGTCGAGTTATCGTAGGCGACTTTCAGCATATCCTGGGCATTACTGTTGATACCACCGCGGATTTCCAGCTGCGACGCGTCTTTATTAATTCTGATGACGTAACCCTGCCATTTCCTCTCTTTTTTCGCGGCAGGCGCCTGTTTAGCTTCGGCCGTGGCCAGTTTGACGCCGGCAGGGATGGCGGCAAAAACTGCAGCTGCAAGCACTACGGAAAGCAGACTCAAGGGAACCTTCATTTCATCCTCCAGCGTGATTAGCGACAGGGTTTCGACCAACTACAATGGGTAGGAATCCGATGGGAGAGGATAATGCGGTATCCAGCCAGTGTAAAGAGGAATCTGGCGGCGAGGGATGAATGCCTCATTGCCCGCACGGTTTGCTGTTGTCTTGGTTCGCGCAGTGGGCGTAGAGTAAGGACCGTCGCAGGAGGCGAACTCCATGCAAGTCACTTCCAGATTATTGCGGAACGGTTTAATCGTAATTATGGCTGGCGTGACGCTTTCAGTCGCGGCCAAGGCAGCGGACGACCCTCCTCTGAGCAAAGAACAGATCAAACACTTTCTGGAGACTGCCGAAGTCACCAAGAGCAGACCCTCGAGCAAGGGCGTCACTCATCCATGGCGGCTTACCCTTAGCGACGGCACAATTACGCACGATGCATCCTTCCAGCCGATCGACGAGCACAAGGCGGAGATGAAACTTGAAAGCGGGAAGACGGAAATCGATTTTATTGATTCTTATAAGTACAATATCGCGGCCTTTCGGCTGGCCGAACTCCTGGGTATCGATGACATGCTGCCGGTCTACGTCGAACGCAAATGGAACGGCAAAACCGGCTCGTTGAGCTGGTGGCTTCCCGTCAAGATGGATGGCGTCGAGCGTGCCGAAAAGAAGATCGAGCCGCCGGATGCTGATAAGTGGAACCGGCAAATGTTCCGGATCCGCGTCTTCGACGAACTGGTTTACGACTCCGATCCTAATCTAACCAACTTGTTGATCGGCGGAGATTGGACCGTCTGGCGGATCGATTTCAGCCGCGCCTTCCGCAAGAACAAGGACTTGCGCGTTCCGAAGGAGCTGGTGAAATGCGACCGGCAGCTCCTGGAGAAGCTGAAAACGCTCAACCCCGATGAACTCACGGAAAGAACTAAAGGTTATCTGACCAAGGACGAGGTAAAAGCCGTCATGGTGCGCCGGGACAAAATTGTCTCCACCTTCCAAACCTTGATCGCCGCAAAGGGCGAAAAGGAAGTTCTTTATTAGCATCGGCTGGCTTTGAAGCCGATACGATCACGTCACAAAATAGATGGTCAGGATAAATTGCCTGGGGCGGAAGGCTTCGGGACCAGGAGGTCGGAGCAAGGTGAGACTTGGCGTTTTGTCTGGTGTCATAGAGAAATGTATACCACAGGAAGGCCATAGCTCTTGATTCCGGTGGACTGCACCCTTGAAATGAGACAGCTGGGATGGGCACACTTTGCAGGGAAAGGACTGCAAAGTGAAGCGAAAGCGATACTCTCGAAAGTTTCAGCGCATGGCCGTTGAGCGCATGCGGAGTAGCGACAACATTGGCGACCTAGCGAAAGAATTGGGAGTAGGCCGGCGGTGTCTGTACAAGTGGCAAGCCAAACTCGATCACCTCGAGCCAGGAGAAGAAGCACCACGGACGAGCTCTCATGAATCGTCTTATCGGCAGCAAGTCCATCGGCTGAAGCGTCTGCTGGCCGAGAAAACCCTGGAAGTGGATTTTTTCAAAGGTGCCTTGCAAAAAGTCGAGGCTCGACGCCAGAAGAAAGACGGAACTGGCGGGATGACATCTACAGCCAAATGCGAGAAGTGATGTCATTGCAAGGCAGCTTGAGTATCGAGCGCATGTGTGAGTTGACGCGAGTGAGCCGGGCAAGCTTCTACCGTTCTTTTCGGGACAAGCAACCGGTCGAAGAGGAGATGGAAGTACGATCGGCGATTCAGCAGATTGCTGTCGAACATCGTCGGCGCTACGGTTTGATTTGGACGAAGGACTTTGCCGGTTTGCCGTGCTAATCGGGACTTATGCTTTTCAAGACAGCCGGGCTTTCAGCGGTATCGCGAGCGATGCGAATCAAAGACACCATCAGCATGACAACTGAAACCAAAATCAAAGCGACGCGAGCGTAGTTGCCGATTGCCCATTCCCTTACTATCCCATCGTAGTATGCCGCCGATCGTGTCAGCGGAGCGACAAACAAAATGTCGTTCCGAGGATAGTGAAATCGAAATGTAATCATGTCAGTCAAAACCAGAAAAACCAGCGCTCCGCCCAACGTCCATCGAATACTAGGAGCAAGCTTCCAGTTGACCACTAACGCGAGAAGTAGGAAAAATTGCGTGGCGGGCACTAGCCATCTGAAAAACATCCCGGGGTTCGTGGCATGGTAAAATCCGCGGGCGTGTTCCAGAGAAGTTGGAGCGCCCATGTAATTTGGCGCGTCCACGACGTTCTGATAAACACCGGTTCCAAGTAACATTGCTGACAAAACCAGCGCGATAGCCACGACTAAGAGACGTAGGTTCATTAGCCCGCTCCCCTCACCAAAATTTCTGTCTGCCGCCTTGGCAGGGCATCGACTTTACAGCAAAACCCTTCGGTGGAGCCCTATTCTTTCATTTCTCACCGCGACCGACTCCAGAGATGCCAGAGATGCGCTAGCAACATTCCTTTTCAGTTCTGCAAACATTCGTTCCGTAACACAAGACCGATTTCAACGCCTGATTAGCGCAGAAATCGGTAAGTGGATTTCAAGTTTCCGATTACCCGACGCAGGAGCTTGGCTCATAACTCCTTTCAAGCCAACAAAGCAGTCTCGCCAAGTCTCTGGCACTAGCGATGCGTCGAAGACGCAGTCAATGCTTATCAGGAGATGACATCGCGCCGCGCCAACGCCTGTCCATCACCAAAAACGTGACGTGATGCCGCATCCGGCGAACCACGTCTTGCGTTAGAGGACACATGGTTCAGCGTAATGATAAGCGGCGCTCACGAGACCGCCTAATATAAAAAGAAGCGAAAATGCCACTTATGTTCGATAATTCGACGTTTTCGGACCCTCAACTTACTATCAATATTATTGCTCGATTCGAACCTGGAATGCCCTTGCTAGTCCTGCCGGGCGTGACCGCGCCTGCGACTCGGGTCATAAGAAACCTCAAACCTGTGCACAAGTGAACAGATTCGCGCTCTAGTAAGGGCTACGCTCAGCATGCAGTAAAAGAAAGCTCTTGCCGGCAGCATCCCAACTATTCCTGTGCAAGCCGATGCCTTAGGCGAGATGTGTCTGGCAACCCAGGCAGAAAAGAACACAACCATGCCTCTTCTTAACGTTCTTCTGGTTCTGATCGTCGTCGGTTTCCTCCTCTGGCTCGTGAATCGCTTTATCCCGATGGCTGGAAGTATCAAGTCGATCCTTAACGGCGTCGTGGTCATCGGCGTCGTATTGTGGCTGCTAAACATCTTTGGCGTGATTCATTCGCTCTCGCGCGTACGCGTCGGCTAACGCCACTGCCAACTGGCCGAGCGATGCTGCTGATCAACTCACAGCACGCACGTTAAATATCGTTTCCCAAATTCCAGTGACCAAAATCGTTCGCAACACGGAGATACAAGATGAATCGAACTAGACTTATTCCCACCACCGCGTTTTTCCTCGCGCTGGGCATCATTGGGCCTGTCGAGGCAAGACAGGACAAGCCGGAGAAACAAGAAGAAAAGGCCAAACCCGAGAAGCAAGAGAAGCAAGCCAAGCCTGAAAAACAGCAGCAAGCCAAAGCCCCGAAACAGGAGCAGCAAGCTAAGGCCCCGAAACAGGACCAACCAGCCAAAGCTCCGAAACAAGAGCAACAGGCTAAGTCTGCGCGACAGCAGGAAGATAAGTCCGCGAAACAAAGCCAGCAACCGGACAAGCCTGCGGAAAAGCAGCAGAGCCCCGATTCCGTAAAGCACTCGCAACAAGCCAGGCCAGAAAAGCAGCAGCAAGCCGAAAGACAGCAGCAACCTCAGGGCCTACAACAAGGCAAGAACTCTGGCGCGCCGCGGCGCTCCGAGCAAGCCACGGCCAGGCAGCGGGCGCAACCACAACTTCGATTGAGTGAGCGGGGCACCGGCCGCATTCCCGATGACCGTTTCCGTTCCAATTTTGGCCGCGAGCATCATTTCAGCATCGGCGAACCAGTCATGGTCGGCGGATATTCTCGATTCCAATACGGCGGATTTTGGTTTGGATTCGTTGAACCGTGGCCCTCAGGCTGGTACTACACCGACGACGTCTACATCGATTACGTGGATGGCGGGTATTACATGTACGACCCCTACTATCCCGGCGCCCGCTTCGCTATCAGCGTCGTGATTTAACTACAGTGACGGCAACTCATTCGATTGCCTCTCCGTCCCGGTGCGAGTGTCTGCCCAGTACCAGGACAACCCTGCAGGGACGGAGAGATTTAATCGCGCTGGACGAAGTCATCGGAGAAGGAGCAAAAAATGCTTGGAACTATCCTGATCGTGTTTTTGATTCTCGCACTCGTGGGCGCATTTCCACGTTGGACACATAGCCGCGATTGGGGCTACTTCCCGACCGGCGGCGTCGGTTTGGTTCTAGTGGTGGTCCTCGTGCTCGTGCTACTCGGGCGGATTTAAATTCCGCATTGGTTTCACACCGGAGGTCGGCGATGGACGAATCCAAACGCGGTGCGATTAGTTTTCTCGAGAAAGAAATCAAGACCTACAAGGCGCTCTCTTTGTTCTTGTCGAAGAAGGACCTCGGTCATCATGTTCACGTCGGCGGGCAGAAAGTCATGATCAGTCCGGCGTTCTACAAAGACCGGATGAAGGAAGCAAAGAAAATTGTCTCTGAACTCAAAAAATCGGATTAGCAGGCAGCGTCCGTGCCGCGTTGTTTCCAGTAGCAGCAGACAATTGTTGCTTCGTCTCGTTGCCACCTCTGTGGTGTTGCTGTTATGTGCCGGCGGCGCGTTCGCATATTCTGTGCTCACCCACGAAGAGATCGTCGATCTCGTTTGGACCGATCAACTCCGCCCGTTGCTGCTCGCGCGCTTTCCAACTCTTACCGAAGACCAGCTCAAAGAGGCCCATGGGTACGCCTATGGCGGCGCGGTAATTCAGGATCTCGGTTACTATCCGTTTGGCAGCGTGGAATTCAGCAATCTGGTGCATTACGTTCGCAGCGGCGACTTCGTCCGCGAACTGCTCGCGCAGAGTCAGGATGCCAACGAGTACGCTTTCGCACTCGGAGCGCTCGCCCACTATGCTTCGGACATTGCCGGCCATCCCGCCGTCAATCAGTCCGTTTCCATTCAATACCCCAAGCTGCGCGCAAAGTACGGCAACTCCGTCCGATACGCCGAAGATCACACAGCGCACCTGAAAACTGAATTCGGATTCGACATGGTACAAGTCGCGAAGAATCGCTATGCCTCGCAGCAGTATCACGACTTCATCGGTTTCCAGGTTTCCAAGCCGCTGCTCGAACGAACGTTTCCCATCGTCTATGGCGTGGAACTGAAAGACGTACTAGCGCACGAAGATCTCGCAATCGGTTCGTATCGCTTTGCGGTTAGCCGCATGATTCCGGAAATGACCAAAATCGCCCTGCGCACTCACAAAAAAGACATGATGAAAGAATCACCCGATTTTGCGAAACAGAAGTTCCTGTATCGTCTGTCGCGTTCCGATTACGAAAAAGAGTGGGGCAAAGACTACAAAAAAGACGGATTTAAAACCCGTTTTTTCGCAGTTCTCCTCCGATACATGCCCAAAATCGGGCCCTTCAAAGCTCTCGCTTTCAACAATCCGACGCCTCACACCGAAGACATGTATTTCAAAAGCATCAACACCACCGTTGACCAGTACCGCCTTCTTCTTGCTCAGGTCCACGCCGGCCCGGTGGTGCTGCCCAACGACGATTTTGACACTGGCAAAGAGACCGCCGCCGCCGAATATTCGTTGACCGACGATACTTACGCAAAGCTATTGGTCCGACTGGCCGAGCGCAATTTCGCGCTTACCTCTCCGGAGCTGCGAGCGAATATCTTGGATTTCTATGGCGATCTCTCACTGCCTTTGGAAACCAAGAAGGACTCGGCGCGTTGGCAAAGCGTGTTGTCCTCTCTCAGCCAGCTGAAAATCTTCACGCCGGCTCCAATTGTCGCGGCCAGCCCGGCGGACTGATTGGCAACCATCTGGAAAAGTGTGCGGAAGTGTACAGACTCATTCCGGGGAATCAGTGAAAATTGAGTTGTAAGAGTACAGCAGAAGGCCCTTCGCCAACGCTTACACAGCTCTCGTCTGATTGCCTCGGCTAAAGCTTATAAGACCGAAAACCCTCGACTACGGACTCGCACCTGCTCTTCGAGCCGAGGTTGAAGGCGCGGAGTGTAAGTCCAAGGACGATTTATGAAACCAATGGTTTGGCTCGGAATTCTGCTCATCGTCGTCGGTGGTTTGGCGCTGGCTTACCATGGCTTCAACTACACTCACCAGGAAAAAGTGCTGGATGTCGGCCCAATTCACGCCACCGCGGACAAGCACGACCGGGTTTCCATTCCCCCGATCGTCGGTGCCCTGATGTTGATTGGTGGAATTGTTCTGGTGGTCGGCGGCTCTAAAAAAAGTTCCCAGTAGCAGATCGTGGAAGTGTCCCGCCTGAGAGTCGGGCAACGCATAACCCTCTCGTTTTACAAGTTTCGCTAAAGCTCTTCAGCGAAATATCTGTTCTGAAGCAATTCGATCGCAGTGGAAGCATGACCTTGGAGGTCAGCAATGAAGAAATACTTGGTAGCCGCAGCATGTCTTACGCTTATCTCTGGCGCGGTTTACGCCAGAAAATTGAACAAGGAACAAAAGCGCCTGGAAGAATGTGGCGTGGTGATGCAGGAAGTGCTCAACGTCCCGGACAATATTCCGCATGAACTTCTTGAAAAAGCTGAATGCGTCATCGTCATTCCGTCCGTCAAGAAGCTGGCGTTCGGAGTTGGCGCTGATTACGGCCGCGGTGCCATGATTTGCCGCACTGGCGAACATTTTCGCGGCGCCTGGGGCGCTCCTGCGATGTACGCGCTCGAAGGCGGCAGCGTCGGTTTCCAAATCGGCGGCGAAGCCACCGACCTCGTCCTGCTGGTCATGAACGGCCGTGGCATGGATTCGATTCTTAGCAGCAAAGTTAAACTCGGCGCCGACGCTTCCGTTGCCGGCGGGCCAAAGGGCCGCGATGCTTCTGCGGACACGGATGCCTGGATGCGCGCTGAAATTCTCAGCTACTCGCGTTCACGCGGTTTGTTTGCCGGAGTTTCCCTGGAAGGTTCCACCATTCGCCCTGACAACGAGGCCAGCGAACAAGTCTATGGCCGCGCCATTAAGGCAGCAGACATCGTTCGCAGCGATAAAATGAACACTCCTGAATCCGGGCGCCATCTCGCCGCGGTACTGCAAAAGAGCGCACCCCGCAACGAATCGGAACGCGCTTCGAACCAGTAATACAAAATAAACGGCTCGCCGGCATCTGTCAGACTCTGGCGAACCGCGAATCATAAAGCCCGCGGCAAAGGTTGCAGTACTTCATTTCTCCTTTGCGGCGGGCTCTTGTTTTTTTGTGTTGATCAGTCGCGGCAGACTTGCCCCGATTGCTCCAACCCTGTTTCAGGCGTCGTCTAGCTCAATAGGTCGTTGCCGATCGCGACGAATTGGGATTCGCGGCGAGTGACCAACGGAAAAATCGACAGTCGCATCGCTCGCAGCGAAATGGCCGGACAAAGAGCGCGGCGAGAATACTCCGTTGAAAGATCCCCGTTCTCGGGCATCGGTGGATACGCACGCTCCTGCAATGTGGGCAACTCAACATTTTCCATGCTCCTTACGATTGGGTTGTTAATCAGAACACTTCGCAATTTTCGATGGATGCCAGGCCGCAGGTCTGTTCGCTTTTGGACACCGTAATCGCGCCTTCGTTCCTTCAGCAATCGTGGATTCATCCCGCAGAGTTGCGCAGAGGTGGCAGCTTCGGCTAGTACTCACGTGTCCAAAACCGGACAGCGCCACACCTTTTGCGCCGCTATTGTTTTGGTGAAAGGTTTGGCGCATGCCGCTCTCAACTACATTCGTTCGGACTATCTCATTGATTCCGCAATTGTTGTCTATGGTGCACTCCGCCCAAGGCAAACCGAAATCGGGCCAACGTGGAGATCGATCGGAAGGCGCGTCCTCGCACCGGCGCCGTCCGCTTAACGCGCTTTTTGTCCATCTCGATGCGGAGCTGATTGACGCCTGCCGACAAGAACTTGAGGCCGCGCAGTTTACTGTCCGGTCCGATTTCGTCATGAACCTGGCGCAATGCGCGGAACAGGTGCGATTGCAACCCTATGACGTCATGGTAGTCGAGTATCCGAGTGCGGCTTGCAAGGAAGCTCAGATGTTGCAACTGATCCACCAGTCAGTGCAGGAGATCCCGCTCATTTTTGTCACGGGTGGAGTCGGCGGCGAATCCATCGCAACGCTAACCGTAGAAGGCACTTTTGAATACGTGGAACGCGAGCATCTCTGCCAGTTGCCGTTGGCGGTTCGCCGGCTGCTCAACGAAAGAAAACTGCGCGGCGAACTGGAAGAAGCCAAAAAGGCCTTGCGACATTCGCAATCGCTGTACCGTGCGTTGGCGGACAATCCAATTTATGGAATTTACAGGTGCGACGCGGACGGCCTGTTGCTCGACGTGAACCTCGCATTGGTCACCATGCTTGGCTATGAATCCAAGGCAGAGCTCCTGGAAGCGAACCGGGACTTCGAAATTATTCAGAGTCTCCGCAGGCATGCTGTTTTCACCGGAGGAATCCCGGATACCAAGCGAATCGAGCCAATTGAAGTGGAATGGAAACGCAAAGACGGAACGACGCTCAAAGCCAGATTAAGCGGGCGTGGCATCCACGACGATCAAGGGAACTTCGCCGGCCACGAGATCATCGCTGTGGACGTCACCGAACAGCGCACCTTAGAAAGCCAACTGCGCCATCAAGCTTCGAGCGATTCGATGACCGGACTGGCGAATCACGGGCGACTGTTCGAAGTGCTGCACTCGGAGATTTGCCGGTCGGAGCGAACGGGAAGGGAATTCTCGCTGCTATTGCTGGACCTCGACGGCTTAAAAAAAATCAACGACCAACACGGGCATCTGGTGGGCAGCCGTGCGCTCTGCCGGCTGGCGCAGATTGTGACCGACTGCAGCCGCACGGTAGACACCGCGGCACGTCACGGCGGCGACGAATTCGCGCTGGTGCTGCCGGAAACGGGAGCAGGCGCTGCCCGACTGGTGGGGCAGCGGATCCGCGAACAGCTTTCCAAGGACAGCGAAGAACCGGCGCTGTCCGTCAGCGTAGGGATTGCCGCGTACCCTAGCGACGCGAACACGATTGGGACGCTGTTGTACGCTGCCGACAGAGCGCTCTACGAGATGAAAGAAAAGCAGCTAACCACGGCAAAACCTGGCTGCGATTCTCAGCCCCTCGCTAACGCAGCTGGCGAAGTTCTCCACTCCCCCGGCTGAGTTCGACCAATATCGTGGGCTGTGCGGTATCGAACATCTTTGCTCGGAAGAACCACTCATACTTCGAACGTGCCTGGAATTCCGAACTGGGGTTCTTGAGCCGGGAGGAAGTACAAGTGCATCACAACTATCGTTTTCTATTCAGCGCATTGTTTCTAGCTGCGGCCCTCGCTGCGCCATCGGCAATGACTGCAGCAAGCAAGCCGCAAGACAACGGACGCCAGGAAGAACACCGTCGCGACGACGACCACAACCGCGTCTATGATCGCGACCACCGGGACTACCACAACTGGAATGACAACGAAGATCGCTCCTATCGCGTGTACCTGGGCGAAAGACACCGTGAGTACCACCCATTCGTTGAATTGAAAATAAAAGAACAAAGGGCTTACTGGAATTGGCGCCACCATCATCCAGATCACGATCACGACCGTGACGGCCGCTAGCCAACCGTTTCCGTCGCGCTGACCATTGGAAAAGCCGGGCCGAAGGACCATGTCCTAACCAGACCGCTTCCTTCGCCCGGCTACCCACGATTCTCAATTTCAATTTGAACTGGACTGTGCTCGGAGGGTTCGGATGAATAGATCGGGCCGCGGATCAAACGATGGGCCGCAAGATTGTGGCGCGTCCCGCCATTCTGCAGACAATGCACAATTTTTGCTGAAGACCGAGCAACAGATCCTTCAGTTGATCTCCGCCAGAGCTCCTATTGCCAAAATCTTGAATGAGATCTGTTATGCGCTGGACCGCCAGATCGGCAATATCGTTTCGGTGGTCTCGCTGACCGAAGAGCAGCCCACCGACGTCGCGGAAATTGGCAAAAATGCCAAGCTCTTTGGCCTTCATGTTTTCTTTGCAACCGAGATTGCCACCGATAGTGGCCAGAAGCTGGGTACCCTGGAGATGTACTCAATTTTGTCTCGCAAGCCTTCGCCCCGAGAGCTTCCCTTAATCGCGAGGGCAGTCTGTCTTGCCGCGATTGCCGTTCAGTGCCGCCCTGTGACGATCGATCTCGCCAATCGTCCCTTTCAGGGAGATCGTCTGCTCCGGCATTTTGTGGCGCAGCAGCCGGCTTCGATGAACTGACCGGTATCGGCGAGTATACCTCTGCCGACGCGGAATTCTTGCTGGCGAGTGCAATCGCACCGGTAAGGAGCGTTTCGAATTTCGTTAGTCGTGCAGCACCACACTCAGTAGAGACGTATTGACCTGCACTCCCCCGTTGTACCTGATGAATCCAAGCGTTTTGAATTTATTCATAAAAAAATTCACTCTAGAGCGCGTGGTACCAACCATCTCGGCCAGCATTTCCTGAGACATTTTGGGAAGCAGCCCGTGCGGCTGGTCGTCATTGCCATAACGGGAAAGCAGCAAGAGTGCCCGAGCCAGCCGCTTCTCGGTGGAGTTGAACAGCTGATCGACCAAGTCCTCCTCGATACGGATATTTCGTGCCAGCATGAAACTGATGAACCGGTCGGAAAGCGCGTGCTCCTCGTGCAGCACCCGGAACATTTCACGCTTCTCAATAATCAATACGATGCTGGCCCCCATCGTGGTCGCCGTCCCCATGCGTCTGGACTGACCTGCCAGACAGCCCTCGCCGAAAAAGTCCCCAGGCCGAAGAATAGCCACCACCGCTTCTTTGCCGGCCGAACTGAGGACGGAGAGCTTCACGCTGCCTTTTTGCAAATACATTGCGCTCCTGGCGGGGTCGCCTTGCGAATAGATAACCTCCGAGCGTTGGAATTCCTTCACGGTCCGCTCCACGCCGGCCGAATCGAGAAAAGCCTGGGCGTCGAACTCGACTTTGTTTGCATGCCCAATCTTGATTTTCGGTTTGCTGGGACTCACGATAGTTTTCTGCCCTCCTGAGAAATTGCGTGGAATTTTGCAACCGGCTGCTCCGGCGATTCCCACACTTCTAATTCGAACGATCTTGGAGTGCGGTCTCGATTCGGTTTGACCGATTCTTCCCGACGGACCTGTTCTTCGACGATTCTTCTGACAATCTCGATCGGAACCTGTTCGAAATGTGTTTTCGTTTGCAGCACAGCGACTCCTTGAAACCACCTAGACGCTAACATCGAAAAAATCATACGGGTCATATCTTTTGCACTGCGATTGGCGGAATTAGCAGAAGCAAAGCGCCGCGACTGGGCAAGCACAGGGACCAAACCTCCTGCGCCCCCGCCCGGGTGTTCGCTTCTGCTCTCCACTTGATTTAGTTGCAGGCCTCGCCTCGACGAGATACGATAGCGTCACGTTTCTTTAGCGACTCGTCGCTAGATAGGATTCTATGGGGCGCACTCAGCGCAAGGCGGTGCTAATGCATTTCAAAACCATGGTACAAGCGGATGTGCCGCAAGGCCGAAACGGCAAGCATAAACAGATCGTCACCACGATCCTTAAGGACCTGGACAATCTAAAGTCGAATGCTGCGCTGAAGGTGCCGCTGGTGGACCTGGCGGAATCGAAAGAAAAAGTTCGCTCCGCGGTGAATCGGGCCACTCGCAAGGCTGGCCGCAAGGTGGAAACCGCCAGCGATGGCGATTTCTTGTACCTCTGGAACGTGACCGACTAGCGGCAAACGATCTGCAGTTCCCGCTACCTATCGCACTTCTCAAGAAATCGCGTTTTTCCAGGCCGCATCAATCGCAACTTAGCTCGCCGCTAATTCTAAAAATCCACAAACGGCTGATTGCGCCGTTGGGATGGTTCTTGTTTTGTGTTGATCGGTTGCGGAACGT
This sequence comes from uncultured Acidobacteriota bacterium, assembly GCA_963814635.1. Classification (GTDB taxonomy): domain Bacteria; phylum Acidobacteriota; class Terriglobia; order Acidiferrales; family UBA7541; genus Acidiferrum. Next base: position 1,414,546 of record CAWFDP010000001.1, read on the forward strand.
TAGCGCGATCAGCCGTGCCGCCGGTCGTTGCTATGCTCTGAATGGCCGTTGGCGTCAAGCCAGTTCAGTAGCGAGCGAATGCTTCCGCGGGCCAGCGCAATACTCGAGTCCGCGGCGCCGTAATATAGGTTGATGGTGTCGTTATCCGGGGCGATGGTGTAGCCGCAGGGAAATACAACATCTTGCACATCTCCGTGCCGCTCGTAATCAGCTTCTGGCGCGAACATCCAGGAATCTCCTCGCACCAGGCATTTTTCCGGTTGCTCAAGATCGAATAACGCAAGACCTAGCCGGTAAATGGAACTGGACGGCGTGCGTCGCACGCCGTGGTAAATCATCAGCCAGCCTCGTGAAGTTTCAATCGGCGGCGGCGACATCCCAATTTTGTTGGCATCCCACCACGCCCCGCGCCGCGCTTCCAGCATCAGCTTGTGACTTCCCCAGTGGCGCAGGTCGGGTGAATACGAAATCCATACGTGCGCGCCGAGCGGCGTCATCGGCCGATGGATCAGCGCCCAATAGCCGTTGATCTTGCGCGGCAGCAACGCGGCATCCTTATCGTCTGGAGGCATCACCACGCCGATTCGTTCGAAGCTTCGAAAATCCTCGGTCATGGCCAGAGACACGCCCGGACCACCGCGAGAATACGATGTATAAGCGATCGCGTATTTCTTGAGTTCCGGCACGTAGGTGATGCGTGGGTCTTCAATTCCCCAAATCTCCTCGGGGAATTTCTCCGAATCGGGCAGCAGCGTGGGTTCGCGATCAACTTGCCAGCTATCAACGCCGTTCACTGACCGAGCTACGCACAGGTGCGATAGGCCGCGGCGGTCTTCGACCCGGCACAGCAGCAGTGTCGTGCCATCCGGCATCCGCGTTGCGCCCGCGTTGAAAACGCTGTTGATCGAATACGGCCAATCCTTGCCGCTCAATATGGGATTGCCGGCGTGCCGGTGAAATAGTGTTTCGTATTTTTTCATTTCTGCTTTCATGGATTTTTGCGAACTCCTTCAGTCAAAGCTTCGCTGTTGCTCGCTGGTCCCAAACTTGTTGTCCGGCTTTATTGCAGCTTGTTTCCGGTACCGTCAGATTCTTCCAATTTGCGCATTTCGAGCAGCGCCATCAGAAAGGACAATGTGGATTCGGCGCCCTGATTTTCGTTGGCGCGGTCGGGATGCAGGCCGTCGCGGCAGCCGCCGGTGGTCGCATCGTACAGCGCGATTTGCAGATCGTTATCTCCCAGAAACCAGTTCATGGCCGACCACGCTTCCTTGCGCCAGCGGCCCTTTCCGGTTGCCCGATAGGCTTGCAAACACGCGGAAACCATCGCGCACGCCTCCACAGGTTGTTGATCGAAACGCGCCTTTTCCGTTTTTTGCGAATAGAATCCCTGCGAGCCAATGGGAACAAAGTGGCCTTTCACCTCGCACCGCTGAATTGTGGCCAGCCAATCCAGCGCGTCAATTCCTGCCGAAACCATTTCATCGTTGGCGGCACGCATTCCCGCACGAATTATGGCCTGCGGCAGCCGGGCATTTGAATACGCCAAACCTTTTTCGAACCAGTTCCAATCGGCGGAATGATTCGCGCGGTACGAACTTAACAGCCGGTTTGCCAGTTCGTCGGAGGCGCCGAGTGCGGCCCGGTCTCCTGGAAACGAGTCCAGATACTCTTGCAGTCCGAGCAGGGCGAAAGCACAAGCGCGCGGGCTCTTGAATTCGACCGCCGCGGGAATTGCCGATTCAAACATGCGCCCCGCCGCCCCGCGCCAGCCAGCATCTTTGGAACGGCCGAGGACCGTCCCTAATCCCCAAAGAGCCCGTCCGTGGCTGTCTTCTGAGCCGCACAGCTCTTGCCATTGCCGCTCATAACTCAAACAATTTCTAAAGCGCTTGGTCTCAGGGTCGAATGCCAGCCACAGAAAGGCCAGATAACGTGACGCCAGGTCCGCCGCGCCTTTTGCCGCGCCCGCTCCGAACTCTTCTAGCAGAATCGCCACAATCAGCGCGCGAGCGTTGTCGTCCGTTGAGTAGCCCTCCGGATAGTTCGGAATCGTGAATACCGCGTGCTCGACTATCCCAGTCTGGTCGGTCATGCGATACAGGTGGTCCAAATTTATTGCGGGCAGCCGGTCCAGCTTTTTTTCCGTGTTTTGCGCAGAAAAAGTGGCGCGCGGATTTCGCAGACGTTCGTTGTAGATTCGCTCAAAACTCTTCATGTACTTCTGCGCCACGCGGCTCCAGATCATGTCTCGGGCATACAGATACGCGCGTTTCCGCATCGCGTGCCTTGCCGTGCTGTTGTCCAGAAGTTCCACGGTTTTCGCAGCGATGGCTTCGGGATCATCAAACGGGACCAGCGCGCCGCGCTCTTCGTCCAAAAGTTCGATGGCATGCAAGTACGGCGTCGAAATGATTGCCTTACCGGCGCTTAGCGCATAAGCGAGCGTGCCCGACACAACTTGCGCCTTGTGTTTGTAAGGGGTGATGTAAATGTCCGCCGCGCCGATCAGTGCCACCATCTCCTGCGGGCTGACGAAACGGTTGCGAAAGATGACGTTGGATTCGACTCCCAGATCCTTGGCGAGTTTTTGCAGGTATTCCCGGTATTTATCGCCCTCGCGCCGCAGGATGTGCGGATGCGTTACGCCGGAAACCATATAAACGACATTGCCGTGTTTGGAAAGAATGCTGGGCATCGCGTGGATGACGTTTTCGATGCCTTTGTTTGGTGAAAGCAGGCCGAACGTCAACAGAACATCTTTTCCTTCGGTGCCAAAGCCATCTTTGTAGAAAGTCGGATCGGTAAATGGCAAATCAGGTATTCCGTGAGGAATCAGATCGATCTTTTCAACCGGAACGCGAAACGTTTCTCGCAGAATGTCCGCGGACTGCTGGCTCATAACGACCAACCGGTCTGAGAGCGTCGCAATCTCTTCCATCACCGCGCGCTGGTCGGGATTCGGATCTCGCAGCACGGTGTGCAACGTAGTCACAAACGGCATATTCAGCCTGCGCAGCAGCTCGAGAATATGCGCACCCGCGCGGCCCCCAAAGATTCCGTATTCGTGCTGCAGGCACACCAGATCGATATTGCTGAAATTCAGGAAGTCCGCAGCTTGCCGGTACGATGCCAGATTGTCCTCGGACAATTCGAACCGCACCCGAGCCGGATACCTATAGCCCTCTTCCGTGTCGTTCACCGGGAGCGCCAGCAACTCGGCGGCGCCATATTCCGCGTGAATCGCGTCGCACAAATCTGTGGTGAACGTCGCGATCCCGCAGTGCCGGGGAAGATAATTGCCGACGACTGCGATTCGATTCGGTAGCGCCGCGTGCCCCGGAACCGGCAGCGGCGCGGCTGGAGTAGTTTCCAAACTCAGGGATTCCAGTTCAATGAGTGACATGGTTTCGGAAATGTGAGTTATTTTCGCCAAGGACATTCGCTTTCTATAGTGCGCCATCTGCGGATGAATCTCCGCTTCGCGACTCGAAATCCAGCCGCGTTGTAGAAGTTTCAGCGGCCGATATACTCTGCCGAAACCGGCATTTGCCTCGCGTCGTAGAGAGGAAGTTGCGGCGATTTACTCGTGCAAAACCACCGTCAACAGCGACTTGTTGACTTTGATTCTTCCGTTGTATTCGATAAAGCCCAATTTCCTGAATTTGTTCATGAAAAAGTTTACCCGCGAACGCGTCGTTCCCACCATGCTGGCCAGCGTTTCCTGGGAAACTTTCGGCAACACCCGCACCGGTTGATCCTGCTTTCCGTAACGCGCAAGCAGCAGTAACGTTCGCGCCAGTCGCTTTTCGCTGGAATTAAAAAGCTGATCAATCAGATCCTCTTCGACCCGGATGTTGTGCGCCAGCATATAAGCAATGAAATGGTCGGACAATTCGTGTTCGGCGTGCAGCACGCGCAATAGTTCACCCTTCTGCATGACCAGGATCGTAGACGGTGTTACGGCGGAGGTGGTTCCCATTCGAAGCGTCTGACCTGCCATGCATCCTTCACCGAAAAAATCACCTGGCCCGAACATCGCCACCACCGCCTCTTTGCCCGAACCGTTCACCACCGAAAGCTTCACGCCGCCCTTTTGGATATACATCACAGTTTCCGCGGGCTGCCCTTGCGAGTAGATGGATTCGTTTCGGCGATACTCCATGACCTTTCGCGCGATTCCCGCAGTGTCGAGAAAAGCCTGTGCATTGAAAGAATTGGGAAACAAGCCGTTCTTAGGTTTCTTGTTTTTGTGAACTTTCATCTTCCGCTCAAAACACCCTAACGCCATGGCCGTTCAGGCCACCCGTCAGTGTACCAAGGATGTTTCTGCGAAACTGTGCAAAACAGAACAGCGCGCCGCCCGCGCCGCCGCTAGTATCTTCAGCTGACGGCAAGAAGAAGTAGCATTAGCCGGAACTCAGGTCTGGGTTCGGCAGTGTTGCTCCTCTCGCCTTCCTACCCTTCGTTTTTTTAAATCGCTGACACCGATAAAAGCCTGTTTCTTATCGTTCGGCCGTGAATCAGAGCGCCAGGCCAAAAAAATATGAAAACCATTCGTAATTTGTTCCTGAGTTTTATAGTGCTGCTGTTCGCCGTGCCCATGCTCTGTGCGCAGGATTTCTCGAAATACCGTGGATTTGCAATCGGCACGCGGCTGGCGGACGTTCTGAAGCGTGCGGACAAAAACATGCTCGACATCAATGTCACCCATGCGGGCTCGCCGCTCTTGCAGGAGCTGACCTGGTGGCCGCCGACCCTTCCTGGCTCTTCCTACCAGCCGGACAGCGTCGAAAGAGTTCTTTTTTCTTTCTATAACGGAGAACTCTACAAGATGTCGGTCATCTACGATAAAGCTGCCACCGAGGGGATGACTGTGACAGATATGGTGAAATTAGTTTCGAACAAAAATGGTTCGCCAACCACTGTGGCGCCGGAAAAAGACCCCAAATTGGAGACCGGATACGACTCTGAGGACAAGCCCGTGGCCTCGTGGAATGACCAACAGTTTTCCTTCAATCTGGTGCGTTCATCCTTCAGCGACCATTTTGGACTCCTCATTTACTCCAAACGCGTGAACGCAGAGGTCGAGCTTGCCAAAGTTGAAGCTGCAAGACTCGAGAAACAAGATGGCCCAGCCAGGGAAGCAGAGCGCCACAAGAAGCAGACCGACGACCTCGAGACCGCCCGCCAAAAGAACCTGAAGCTGTTTCGTCCCTGATCATCGCGGCCGAGCCTGGAACTCCGCCCGTCATTTAGAATTTAGAAACGCCGCGCGTTTTTCGCCATCGATGTTCTTGCCTGAACCGCCAGAAAGCCGCAGAATATATGTTCAACTGTGATGCTTGGGAGTGCCCATGGAAGCGAGCTCCGTGCCCGACGGGGCGATTGACGAAGTGACGAGGGAAGAGTTGACGCCTGCAAAACGCCTGGTTGCCTATTTCACAATGGAAATTGCGCTGGAGAACGCCATGCCGAGCTATTCGGGTGGCTTGGGTGTTCTTGCCGGCGACACCATCCGCGCGGCAGCGGATATTCGCTTGCCGATGGTGGCGGTGAGCCTGCTTTACCGCAAGGGCTATTTCACTCAGGTGCTGACCGATGACGGTTCGCAGAGCGAAGAGCCGGTGGAGTGGAAGGTCGAGGATTTTCTGAAGGAAGAAGTGGCCCGGGTGAAAGTGCCGCTGGAGAATCGCCGGGTCGAGTTGCGCTGCTGGCGCTACGACGCCAAGGGCGTGCGCGGATACGAAGTGCCGGTTTATTTTCTGGATGCGGATTTGCCGTCGAACGACGAGCGCGACCGCAATCTGACCGGCAGCCTGTATGGCGGCGATCCGTATTACCGGTTGTGCCAGGAAGTGTTGCTGGGAATCGGTGGAGTGCGCATGCTGCGCGCGCTGGGCTATAACGAGTTGTCGCGGTATCACATGAACGAAGGGCACGCGGCGCTGCTGACGCTGGAGTTGTTGGGTGAAGAGGCGGAAAAAGCGGGTCGCGAATCGATTCGCGGCGAAGACATTGAAAAAGTGCGCAGCAAGTGCGTTTTTACGACGCATACCCCGGTTCCGGCGGGGCATGACCGCTTCCCGATGGAATTCCTGACACGCGCGTTTCCAGATCAGCCGGACTTTCTGGATTTGAAGGACGCGTCTTCGGCAGAATTGTTGCGGCGAGTTCTGCAGGCGGAAACCAATTTTCCTGATTTGCAGGATGCGGCGAAACGCGGCGCTTCGGTCAATATGACGCATCTGGCGCTGAATATGAGCATGTACGTGAACGGCGTGGCGAAGCTGCACGGCGAAGTTTCGCGCCGCATGTTTCCACAGTTTCCGATCGAAGCGATCACCAACGGCGTGCATGCCGGGACCTGGACCGCTCCGCACTTTCAACAAACCTTCGACCGGTATATTCCGTCGTGGCGCGAGGACAATTACAGCTTGCGCGGTGCGCTCGGCTTGCCGCAGGAAGAAGTGTGGTCTTCGCACCTGCTGGCGAAAAATGATTTGTTTGAAGTGGTGCAGCAAAAAACCGGATTGCGACTGGATCCGGACGTCTTCACGATTGGATTTGCGCGGCGCGCGACGGGATACAAGCGCGCGGATTTGATTTTGTCGGACCTGGACCGGTTGCGGGAAATTGCCAAAGCCGCTGGAAAATTCCAGATTGTGTACGCCGGAAAAGCGCATCCGAATGACGGTGGCGGAAAAGAACTGATCCGCAAGATTTTCCGCGCAAAAAAAGCCTTGAAAAAAGCGGTGCAAGTGGTTTTTCTGGACAACTACAATATGGAAGTGGGCGGAAAAATCACCGCGGGCGTGGATTTGTGGCTGAACACGCCGCAGTTTCCGCTGGAGGCGAGCGGCACCAGCGGAATGAAAGCGGCGCTGAATGGAGTGCCCAGCCTGAGCATTCTGGACGGCTGGTGGGTGGAAGGTCACATCGAGGGCGTGACTGGCTGGGCGATCGGCTCGCTGCGGCATAGCGGCGACGAGAGTCTGGACAACCAGGCGGATGCGGAATCGCTCTACGACAAACTGGAACACACAATCCTGCCAATGTTTTACAACGAGCCGCACAAATATCTGAGCGTGATGCAGCACGCAATTGCGATTAATGGATCGTTCTTCAATACCCAACGCATGGTGCAGCAGTACATTACGGACGCGTATATCCGGTGAGAGGTGGTGACTGGTGATTCGCGAAAACAGTCGTGGTATCGGAAAGCACGCAGCCAAGCGTGGCTACGCTACTCTTACATTTTGACACGCTCCGAGTAGAGCCCGCATTCGGCGCCTCCCCCTTCCGGTCATTCCCGTAGAATTCATTCTAAACGAGTTGTGGAGTAGTGTTTGCTTAGGTGTGGATTCTAAAGAACTTAGCGGAAAGCGACTGGCGGCCGCAGGGCAGGAGAGTGTACCCCGGAGTACTTTTGCTAAGAGTGGCAAATAAAGGACTTAGCTCGGAAAAGTGCGGGACGGAGGGGAAGTGGGATGGGCGGTTAGGCGCCAGAAGAGGCCAACTGACGGGTAAAGCTAGTTGTAATAGAACTATAGTTACTATGAGTCAAGGAAAATCGACGATCCCCCGAGGCAAGAGTCAAAGAAAGTGGGTCGTCTACTACGGCCCTCGGCCAACTCGTGGCGCAGGGCCATGGATCGATGGAAAAGGTGAGACGGTGAGAATCGGAACGGCCGAAGAAAAAGAAAAAATGTGTGTCGCAGAGTGCACAAAGCGAAGAACCACAGAGGTCACGGAGACAGCGAGGCTCGGCTAGCGTGAACCTGCTACGGCAAGTTCTCCTGGATGAAACGCGGGCTGAGATGGACGTCTACTTGGACCAATGGGCCATCCCCGATGGCTTTGAAGCCGTGAATCTCACCGGCTTTGATGACGAAGATATCGCCGGCGCTGCCTTCAAATGTTTGGCCGTTCACGGTCCAGAGTCCTCGGCCTTCGCGGACAAACTGGATTTCGTCGTAGGGATGGCGGTGCGGCCCTGGGCCTTTGCCGGGCGCGGCGCTTAATAAGAACACCGACACATTTACATCGCCGTGTTCGGAGCCGACAAATTCGTGGGAACTGCCCACAAAAGGCAAGTTTTCCTGACGGATGTGGTACATGCTGATCCTCCTGCGCATCGAGTATGGCAATAATCTAAAAGAGGCAGCTCGAGGACTCACAGTTCCATTTTGGCTGACGCGAATGGCTCGGCGGCTTGCACCCGACGAGACCAGCCATTACGAGAGCGGTGGCTGGCACCACTGCGCAGAGAGAACCGTCCCGCCTCGGAAGGTGGCCTCTACACGGGGAGACGATTATTCTGAAAACCGTGCACTATCGGACAGTATTGCCGACTGGAAGCGCCGATACTTCGACTAGAGCTTATGAGAAGGAGACTCATGTCCAAGATATCGAGTATCACGCTGGCAGTCATAATGACCCTTGGTTTTTCAGCTTCCGCGCAAGCGCAGGGCCGCACACCAGTTTCGGCAGACACCGGCAATTCAATGCCGATGTACCGAATTAGTGTAGTGAGCCGCACCACGCGCGCGGTGAGCTACCGGCACCGCAGTGGATCTACCAAGATCGATTTTCAGGGAACGGATTTGATGTCCGGCGCAGCGGGCGAAGCAAAAGTGGAAAGCCGGCGCGGAGCGCTGCGAATCGAAGCAGAGTTTTCCGGACTGGATAGGCCGACAAGTTTTGGCAACGAGTATCTGACCTACGTGCTGTGGGCGATTTCGCCGGAAGGCCGGCAAGTGAACATCGGTGAAGTTCTGGTGGGCGATAATCACCGGAGCAAGCTGGACGTAACCACTGACCTGCAAGCGTTCGCGCTGGTCGTCACCGCGGAACCTTATTATGCGGTGCGCCGTCCCAGCAACCTAGTCGTCCTCGAGAACGTAATTCGCGCGGACACCCGAGGATCGACCGAGGACGTGGATGCCAAGTATGAATTGATCGATCGCGGCGGTTACATCCCCACCGGCTATACCTTCGACCCGCTCGTATTGAACGCCAACTTGCCGCTGGAGTTTTACGAAGCGCGCAATGCGGTGCGCATCGCGAAATCCGCGGGCGCCGAAAAGTATGCCACCACCAGCTACGAAAATGCGGTTCGCCAGATGGACGAAGTGGATGCCATCGCTACCGGCAGACACAAAAACAAGAAGTCGCTGAGTGGATTGTCGCGCGAAGTGGTGCAGACTGCGGAAGACGCGCGCGAAATCGCCATGAAGAATATTGACGAAGCGGAAAACGAAAGGGAGCGCCGCGACGGTTTGGACCGCGAAGCTACCTCGAAGAATCGTGCCGACGAGGAAGCCCGCCGCCGTCACAGCGCCGAAGCCACAACGGCGGACGCTGTTCGGCAACGCAATGAATCCGACCGCTTGAATCTCGATGCACAAGCTACGGCACAACAAGCGACTGATGCACAGGCCAAGGCTGAGCACGAACGGAATCAAGCAGATCGCAGAAACCGCGATGCACAGGCCACTGCGGCGCAAGCAACCGACGCTCAGGCAGATGCACTTCGCCAGCGCGATGAAGCCGATCGTAACAACCGCGACGCGCAAAACACCGCTCAACTGGCGGTTGGCGCGCAAGCCAACGCCGAAAAAGACCGCGACGACGCCAAGCAACATCAACGTGCCGCTGAAGCCGATTCCGATCGGGATCGCGCTGCGGCAGCTTCCTCCGACACGCAGCTAAAACAGGCGGTCAGCGATCGCGAAGATCTGCGCGCGCGTCTGCTGCAACAATTCAATTTAATCCTGGAAACTCGCGACACCGCTCGCGGGCTGGTTGTGAATATGTCGGATGTGCTTTTCGATTCCGGCAAATACACCCTGCGCCCGCTGGCCCGCGAGAAACTAGCCAAGATTTCGGGCATCGTGCTTGGCTATCCGTCGCTCAAGCTGGCGGTTGAAGGCAACACCGACAGCGTTGGGACCGAACTGTTCAACCAACAACTTTCAGAGCAGCGGGCCGAAGGCGTGCGCACTTATTTGACACAGCAAGGCGTGCCGGAGTCTTCGACCACTTCGAGGGGTTTCGGTAAGACCCGCCCCATCGCATCGAACGACACGTCCGAAGGCCGTCAACAAAATCGCCGTGTGGAACTGATTGTTTCTGGAGAAGTGATTGGCACCAAGATTGTTTCGCTCAGCTTGCAGCCAGTCGCTGACGCAACGTCCCCTCGGTAGAGCAGTCCCACCAGCAAGACCGAGCCGACTCCCCCCAGGGCCGGCTCTTTTTTTTTGGCTAAGATGGCAGCGACTCTGCTGCGCACGAGGCGGCGCGAGAGAGGAGCAGGGTGCGTTCGCGGGAGTTTTGTGCGAGCCCGGCGGCGCGGGCGAACTCGTCGCGGGCTTCGGCGAGGCGGCCGAGTTTTTTCAGCAGGTCGGCGCGGACGGCGGGAAGCAAGTGGTAGGACTTGAGCGCGGGATCGGAGATGAGGGAGTCAACGATGTTGAGGCCGGCTTGCGGACCGAAGGCCATCGAGACGGCCACCGCGCGATTGAGTTCGATGATCGAGCTCGGATTGAGTTGCGCGAGGCGTGCATAAAGTGCGGCGATGCGCGGCCAGTCGGTTTGTTCCGGAGTGCTGGCGCGAGCGTGGCACGCGGCAATGGCGGCTTGAAGAGCGTATGGGCCATGAGTGGCGTTCAACCGCTCCGCTCGTTGCAATTCGGCGAGGCCGTGGCGGATCAGCGCGTGGTCCCAGCGCGTACGGTCCTGATCGGCAAGCAGGATCGGTTCGCCGGCGGAGTTGGTGCGCGCGGGAGTTCGCGAAGCCTGAATTTCCATCAACGCGACCAGGCCATGAACTTCCGGTTCGGCGGGAGCGAGTCCGGCGAGAATACGGCCGAGACGCAGCGCGTCTTCGATCAACGCGGGGCGCATCCAGTCTTCGCCGGCGGTGGCGGAGTAGCCTTCGTTGAAAATTAAATAAAGAACTTCGAGAACGGAGGAAAGCCGCTCGGCAAGATCGGGGCCGTGGGGAACTTCAAAAGGAACGCGCGCTTCGCTAAGCGTGCGTTTGGCGCGAACGATGCGTTGCGCGATGGTCGGTTCGGGAACTAGGAAAGCGCGGGCGATTTCTTGAGTGGTGAGCCCGCCAAGCAGACGCAGCGTGAGCGCGACGCGGGCTTCGGTGGAAAGTACCGGATGGCAAGAAATGAAAACCAGGCGGAGCAGATCGTCACCGAAGTCTTGTTCATTGGCGGCGTCGAATTCGGCTTCAAAATTGGCCACGGCGGATTCCTGCTGGGACTCGAGTTCGCGCCCGAGCTCTCCGTGCTTGCGTTCGAGCAGTTTGTTGCGGCGGAAATGATCCATGGCGCGATGCTTGGCGGTGGCCATCAGCCACGCGCCGGGATTGTCGGGGATAGCGGACGCGGGCCACTGTTCGAGTGCGGCGACCAGCGCGTCTTGCGCAAGTTCTTCGGCGAGGCCGACATCGCGAACGATGCGGCTGAGCGCCGCGATAATTCTTGCCGACTCGATGCGCCAGACAGCGTCAATGGCGCGATGCGCGGCTGCGGTTTCGATTTGCGCGGACACAGCGGCCCTTTCCGTTTGGTGACACAATCAGATTACGAAAAATGTTTCACCGGCGAAAGGGCCACCGCACCGCGTTGCAGAGTAGAGCCGCGGTCCGGACGTCCAATCAGGACCGCGGCTCCTGAAGAAAGGCTACGAAGCTGCCGCCGCCTTGTCGACACAGCTTTGGTCGCCGACTTCGTATACCTGGCGAAGTTCACATTCACCTTCGCCGGCGACCGAGAGAAATTTCTTGGCCAATTCAATGGCTTCGGTCTTGGAGTTGGTTTTCAGGATGGCAAACCCGCCGACCTGTTCCTTGGCTTCGGTGAAAGGGCCATCGGTCACCGTCAGCTTGGCGTCGGAGCGGCGAACACGCGCGCCCAGTGCGGTCGGCAGGCAACCCTCGGTGGCGACGAGCCAGCCGGCTTTGAAGCCTTCTTCGACCAGCTTGCCCATCCGAGCCATTTCTTCCTGGCTCGGCGGAGTGTTGCGTTCAACATTTTTGTAAATACTTAGAAATTTCATTTGCCTATCTCCTTTTTTCGTTTGAACCTTTGATCCGATGACCAGAGAAGAAATTATTTGGAGCAAGAGAAATCTTCAGGGCCCATGATTTGACGCACTTCGGTTTCGCCTTCCCAACCGGGCCAATATTTCTTATGCAGTCCCATGAACTCGACCGCGGATTTCACCGCTTCTTCTCGCGATGGGAACTCCAAGATCGCGAAGCCGCCGACAATTTCCTTGGCTTCGGTGAACGGCCCGTCGATTGCCCTGATTTCTCCGCCAGAAAGCCGCACGCGCGCACTGGCGGCCGTAGCTTTCAAAGCTCCCCCACCATGAAAAGCGCCGGATCTGGTGGCTTCTTCGTTGAGCTTGTTCATCGCGTCGAGGAAATCCTTGGGAGGTTGCATCGAAGTTTCCGGGTGTTTGACCAGCATCATGAATCGCATGTTCATTTCTCCTTTTGTTTTGTGCTGCCACTACTTGTACGTCGAATGAGAAATCTGAAATCGACAGCGCAAGTGAAAATCATTTCTTGGCTTCGAGTTTCTTGCCCAGCTCGCGATGGTGGTCGATGGCTTCGCTGGGGGCGAAATCGTCCAGCTCGAAAAACTGGCGGACTTCGATTTCACATTCGGTTCCGGGATGGGGAGACGGCGCGCGCTTGGCCCACTCGATGGCCTCTTCGCGGGACTTCACTTGAATGATCCAGTAACCGGCGATTAGCTCCTTGGTTTCGGCGAACGGGCCGTCAACCACGGTGCGCTTGTTGTCCTTTGAAAATTTAATGCGTGCGCCTTTCGAACTGGCTTGCAAACCGGAGAGATCGAGCAGCACTCCGGCTTTCATCAGCTCTTCGTTGTATTTGCCCATCGCGGCAAGAAGTTCTTCGCTGGGCATGACGCCGGCTTCGGAATCCTTGCTGGCTTTGACGATCATCATGAATTTCATGGTGTTTGCTCCTTTGCGATTTCATTGCGGATTTTACGTTAATACTTGGTTCTACCAATACGTCGAATCAGGGAGGGCAAAATCGACACGGGTTACGAGATTTTTGTGAGGAGCCCAGGTACCGCTAACTGATTGAAGCTAAGTAGGTTAGCAATGAGTGGCCGAGGGCGCACAGGGAGAGGTGCGGCTGTTCGAACGCCGCAGGGTGCAGACCTTGCCAGGCGGTCATGGCCAGAGAAGGCAGCAAAACCACCGTATGCTGGAGAACGGCGGTGAGGAAATCGAGTACGTGGCGCGCTGGGAGATCCAGGCCCTGCGACAAAATGATCAGGGCGAGCGCGACGACGATGACCTGCGCGATGGGCTTAAGACTAAGAGATTTTGCAGTTTGATTTTGCATGGCCGCCTCCAGATTCTTTTTCTTGCTGCTACTTATCTGTCGAACGAGGGCCGGCAAAATCGACACGTTCAGGGCGATATTCATTGAGATTTTTGGGCTTGCGCTAACTCATGGAGAAACAGCGAGTTAGCGGAGAATTGTGTTGCCGAGGAAGCCGAGGTTTTCGCCGTTGGCGTCGCGGAGAGAGACGCTGATGCGAAAAGTGTTGGCAGCAAGCTCCACGCGCTGCGAAAGGTGCACGGCGGTACGCGGATCGGCGTCCTGAAGCTTTTTGTCGGCGAGGATTATGCCGTGCTGATCGTAAAAAGTTGCGAAGAGCGAGCCGGGGGCGAATACGCCGAAGACCGCTTTCAACTCGACGGATTTTTCTGCGACCGTTAGAGAGAGCGGTTCGTTGACTACGCCGATCCAGAGGGATTCAACGACCGGGCCGTTCGAACCGGTGACCGCCCATTCGATGGGGAAGGCGTGTTCTTCGCCGGGATTCAGGGTGATCATCGGACTTAAGACTTCAGATTCGAAGAAGTACGGAGTTTCCCGCAGATCATTTTTCAGGATTTGATCGAATGGATCGCGGTGAACCTTTCCCGGGCCGTCGTTCCAGGACTCGACGGAACCGCCGTTAGGATATTCTTCGTTGGGAAAGAATTTGAAGTTTTCGACGAAGCAGGTTTTTTTCTGGGAGTTGACGACGGCGTACCATCCGGCGTTCGAATCGACCGAGATTTTTCCGACTTGATAGAGATAGTGAGCGCGCAGGATTTTTGCGTTCTGGATGATCGAGTAGCTGGGGTGATTCGGCTCGCCATACATCTGGTTGTAGCCGTTCGGGAAGTGGCTGTGGGGATTCAAGGGGACGTAGAGATTTAGATCGGGATTGGGTTTGGTTGGGTTGTTCGAATCGGCGGCGTCGTGCTGGACGAGGTGCCAGATGCCCCAGCGAATCTGACGGCGGCTAATGTTGCGCATGGTTTGTTCGACGTGGATGCGGGTGGTGCCTGCGAAGACGTGATAGGTGCGTTCGAACTGGACACCGGTGCGCGGCACAGCGGGGCCGGTGACGCGAAGGGCGACCTCGCTGGAATTGTTGGTGACGACTGTCGCGGTGGCGGCTTTGCCGTCGAGCGGGTAATCGGGGATGCTCGACCATTGCTCGTCGCTCAGCCAGCCTTCGGGTGCGGGCCAGACTTTGTCGCCGCCGTAATTCCACTGGCCGCTGGAGGGATTTTCCTCGGACTCGGAGAGCACTTTACCGGCGAGCGCGGGGTTTACGAAGAAGAGTTCCTGTTCGCCGAGCTTCAATTGAATGGCGCGGCCACCGATTTGAGGAACGATGATCAAGCTGATGAGGCCGTTAGAAAGGCGAATGGCGTGCCAGCCGCGATAGTCGATATTGTCGAGATACGCCGGGAAGGCGTTTGCAAGCAGAGTCGGTGGCGGCTGCATCGAAATTGGGGGACGCCGCAACTGACAGTGAGTGCTGCGCGCCGCTGGTTGCCGCAGATGCCGCAACGACTGCAGAAAATACCAAAGCGCGGGCCATGTGGAGAAACCGGGAATTGAGATTCAAGAAGAGTTCCTCCGGACGCAGCGAAACTTGCTGATGTTCGTGCGCCGTTATTTAAGATTTGTAGGTTGCGCGCACTTCTGTTAGCACCGTGCCTCCTAAAGTGTCAAGGAGCGATGTGCCGGCCCAACAAGCGAGATTTGCAGGAATGGATGTAGGATTACGCAGACTTCTGTAGTGAAGCGGAAAAATGAGCGCGATACGGAAAAATCGCAACGCCGAGACTGGCACTTTATTTGACGTGGAGATCCCCGCCGCGAGTGCGGCGGAAGAGAAGCGCGAAGAGGTGCCCGTTGGAGCTGACCGGATACTGCTGGGGACTTCGTCGTTTACCGCGAAAGGATGGGAGGGGACATTTTATCCGGCGGGGATGAAGCCGGCGCAGTTTCTGACGCACTATGCGAAGCGATTCCGGACGGTGGAGGTAGACAGCACATTTTACGGGACGCCACCGATCACGCGGTTGCAGAGTTGGTACGAAAAAACGTCGGCGGATTTTGTTTTCGCGGCGAAAGTGCCACAGGTGATTACCCACGAGAAGGTGCTGGTGGATTGCGATGCGGAGTTCCAGGAATTTGTGAAGACCATGGAGGCACTGGGCGAGAAGCTGGGGCCGCTGCTGCTGCAGTTTGGCTATTTTGCGCCGAATGTGTTCAAAAACAGAAGCGAATTTCTGGCTCGGCTTGTTCCATTCTTGAAAAAGTTGCCGAAGGAGCACCGGTTCGCGGTGGAGGTTCGAAACAGAGACTGGCGGGATGAGAGGTTTGCGGACTTGCTTCGCGAAAATAACGTGGCACTGGTTTTGACCGATCAATCGTGGATGCCGCGGCCGTGGGAGATGAAAAGCAAAATTGATCTGGTCACCGCGGATTTTGCGTACGTGCGGTGGCTGGGCGATCGCAAGGGAATCGAGACCGTTACGAAGACGTGGGACAAAACAGTGGTGGACCGGCGGCCGGATCTGTTGCAATGGGTGAAGACTTTTCGCGATTTGATTGAGCGCGATTTGAAAGTTTATGCGTATGCGAACAATCACTATGCGGGGAATGGTCCGGGAACGGTGAAGTTGTTTTGGGAATTGTTTGAGGGCAAAAAGAGTGACTAGTGGTTGGTGACTGGTGACTAGTGAAGAGAACAGTCCGGCGACGCGGTGCCTTGTAGTGTCGTGAACCTGATGCTGGGAAATTGATGGAGGACAACTCGCTTGAACAGATCTACAGTACGATTCGCGTTGCTGGGCGTGCTGTTCATTGCGGCGGTGGCGCTGTGGCAGCTGTCATCGAGGAAGCCGGAAGCGGCGGCTGCGGCTCCGCAAATCGTTAAGCAGGCCGCCACTGTTACCAGGCACACCTTCGATCCCGTCGCGCCACCGGTGGATATGCCTCCGTTGGTGGCGCCGGAAACGGCGGTGTGCGACACCGATTACATCTCGGACGCTTCGGTCAGCGGCCGGAGCCGGAAGCTCGATTCGACGCATGCTGAGGTTAAGGTGACCGGCGTCAAAGTGACGCTAGAGCTCAAGATCAACGTATGGGTTCCCGAAGGCGCGACGCAGCAGGTCATCGAACATGAAAAAGGGCACCAGCAAATCTCAGAGCATTACTACCAGGATGCGGACAAAGTCGCTCAACGGGTCGCAGTGGAGCATATCGGCGAGACAGTTTCGGTCAGCGGCTCCGATTTGAATGCCGGGATCAACACGGCACTGCAGAAAATCGGCGCGGAAATTACCGAGCAGTATAACCGGAGACTGAATCCGAACGCGGCGCAGCAACGGTATGACGACATTACCGATCACAGTCGCTACGATATTTCGGCGAGCGACGCTGTTGCGCGAGTGCTGAAAGAAAACTAACCAGGGACCAGAGAAAAGAACCGACCTGAAGGTCCGCCACTACGAAAGCGAAGAGAGATCCTTCACTGCGCTCGGGATGACGACCTTCTTCTGGGTTAGTCGATGGAAGTCAGGGATTTGACGTGGAGTTCGAGGGCCTGGTTGTATTGGCGCTCGATCTGGAGTTCGGTCTGGAGTTTTTTGATGAGCAGTTCCAGGCGTGAGATTTCGGTTTTGAGTTTCTGGATGTCGGTACCGCTGGCTTGCGGACGATTCGGCGTGGCCACGTTGAAATTGTGTGCGGGAGCCTGTGGTGGCTGAGGCGCGTGATATGCCTGTGGTGGCGCTTGCGGCGCGGGTGGAACCTGCGGCAGAGCGTGCGGTTGGGGATTGAAAGAGTCGGCGAGCGCGCGAGGCCAAGCCGCTTCGGCGGGCGTTGGCGCGTGAGCTACGGGAACTGTCGCAACCGGCATTGGCGCGGGCGGCGGCGCAAACAGACTACTTAGCGATGGCGAAGGAGTCGCGCGTGGGGCGGGTGCGACTGGAACGGCAGGATGCTGCTCGGTTTTCGGACCGAGAAAACTTTTTACGCGGGCGATTAATTCCTGCGGCTGAAACGGTTTGCGAATCAATTCATCGGCGCCGACCGAGACTGCTTTGTCGGCGACACTCTTGTTGACCACACCGGACATCAGAATCACGGGAACGCCGCTGAATTGCGGATGCTGCTTGATCTGGCTGCAGACCGAGTAGCCGTCCTGATCGGGCATGATGACGTCGGTGATGACCGCGTCGGGCGGATTCTGTTCGAACTGCGCCATGGCGGTGGCGGCGTCGCCCGCAGTGATCACGGTGACGTTCTCACGGCGGAAAGCAATCTTGATGACTTCGCGCATGGTGGCGCTGTCGTCAATGAAATAGACGGTGTGGGCGCGCCTTGCTGGTGTAGCAGTTTCCACCGGTGCTGGTGGCAATGGCATGGTCTCGCTCATAACACCTCCTCATGGGGCGCAACCACCGGCGGGTCAACCGTGTGGTCAGCGGTTTGAGTTTCAGTACTCGGTATTTCAGAATTTTCGGCTCGCGGCGGGGCTGCGGATTCGCCAGGCAGCGGCGCGGCCGCAAAATCGTTGAAAGATTCGGATTCCGCCAAGTGATCCGAAGCTTTCAGGAATTCGAAGTTGTCGATCTCGGGTTCGATGTTGGAGTTGTCGTGCGAATGCAGCATCGCGAAGCGGTCGAGCACTTCGGTGATGGCGGCGAAGTCGTCCTGATTCTGGGGGCTTGAGTCGTGGACCTCTTCGGCGGCCTCATGCGGATTCTCAGCGAGAGTTTCTTCGGACTCCCCGACTTCAAATAAATTCTTGGCAGGCGGGATTTCGGATTCCAAGAAGGGAAACGGGGCAGCCGAGAAATCGTTGGAATGTCTGATAGAGGTGAAGTCGTCTTCCGGAAAAGTTTGAACTGGTTCCGCCTCAGATGATTCGATAACAGGAGGATCGGCCTCAGGAACAGTCGCGACGGGATCGTAAGTCGGCTCGGGCGCAGAGAAGGTGTACCGCAGGTTGTCCTCAAACGGGCTGGCAGACTCCTGCGCAACAGAAGGCAACAGTTCCGCGGCCGAAAGATCCGACGCGGTCATGTCTTCAGACTGATGAGTAGCTTCATCAACTTCACGCATGGCGTCCAGCATCAGGTCGGTCGCAGATCGCAAAACGGTACGTTGCGTGGAAGCAGAGCCGTAAACGAATTTGTACTCGCCGGAATTATTTTTGAAGCAGTTCTTGAGGATGTGGATGACCGCCTCGTCGCCGAAGAGCGAGCCGCACTCGGCGTGGGCGATGGTGCCCGCGTCAAAAAAGAGCAGCGCGTCGGTTTCGCCGGAATTGATGTGCAGAGCGCCGGTTTGGTGGGCGTGGCCTAGCATCTGCATGACGCCGGGAAGATCGTGATGGGTGAGGCTGCCGCTGAGGCTGGTGTCGGACTGCGCCAGCATCTGGGTAGGCTTAAAGCCTTCCGCTTTACTGACGATAATGTTTTTGACGTGGGTGGCGATGACGGCGGGAGGACGAGTGCGATCAATATAATCGTCGCAACCAGCTTGAAAGGCTTCCATCAGGGCGCGCTGGCCACCGTCGCCGAGGGCGATGATGGGCATAGCGGCGTTCTTGGCGTCGGCGCGAATCATGCGCGCGATATCGAGAGCGCCCATTTCGCGCATGTTGGTGGAACAGACGATGGCGGTAGGAGCGTCGTATTCGAGCGTGGTCAGGGCGAATGCGGGTTGAGTGCTGGAGTTAACTTCAAAGCCTTCACGCTTCAAGGCGTCGCTGAGACGCTTCGAGAAATAGACGTTGGTATCGATCAAGAGAATCTTGAGAGAACGAGCGGCGGCGGTCATGTACGGGCCTCCGCAAAATCTTGTAGCGGCGCGGGCAAGTGAGTTTCCGCGGGGCCGGGAGTGAGAGCCGCAAGACGCAAAACTTCGATGACTTCGCCGGCATGCGAGAGCCAGCCCTCGACGTGCGGGGAATCGTTTGAGCCCGCATCCATCATCTCGACGTTGATGAGTTCGCATTCGCCGCTGACGGGGATTGAAATCCAGTCCAATTGGTTGCCGTACTTGCGGGTGGCGAGTAGATAAAAGCGGCGGGTATCGAGTTTTTTGCCAGTGAGCTGTTCGGCAACGTCGCAGACGGCAATCATGCGGCCGCGGCGAAGGATGACGCCTTCGAGTGCCGGCGACTTGTGCGGAAAACGGAAAATGCGGCTGGGCGCGACGAGTTCGGCAACCTGTGACGCGGGCAAGGCAAAGCGACGCTCACCGAGACGCAGCAGCACGAAAGACTGAACGTTGGCTTCGGGAGCAGCGGTCATTGTACCGGGGCCTCTTGCGCATCAGCCGCGAGTTGCGCGGCTTCTAGAATCGTCAATTCTTCAAGCGACAGAAAACCTTCTGGATGTACGACCGGAACGACTGCCTGATCGAGTGTGGTGAGACCGCGATACCAGCTGCGCTCTTCACCCTGAAACGCGAGCGAGAGTGCCTGGAGGCGGCTCATAGTGGTCATTTTTTCAATGCCGTCGACGAGCAGTGCTGTGCGGGTGCGGCGCAAAAAGAAAACCAGCGAAGCCGGCTGCGGCTTAAGTCCGAAATGAAGCGCGGCGTTGACAATATATTGGGTGCGATCGCCGCGGCGAATGCTGTGGCGCACTTTGGTTAGATGGCTTTCGGGAAGCTCGCGGGCCATGCCGGCGATGTTGTCCACGGCGCGGACTTCCTGCACCGAAGCGGAAGAGATGGCAAAAATCTGTCCGCTGACACGGAACAGGATGATCTGTTCGGTGCGCGGCTGGTGCGCCTTTTCGCGGGCGGAAAGATTCATCAGCGCACTCCCACCAAAGGTGCGCGGGTCAGCGCCAGCACGCGCCTTTCGAGCGAAGCATAAATGTCGTCAATACCGAGAACCTGATCGACGACCTGGAGTTTGATGGCTTCGGCGGGCATGCCGAAAATGACCGAGGTTGCTTCGTCCTGCGCGATCACGAAGCCGCCAGCTTTCTTGATGGCCTTGGCGCCCTGCGCTCCATCGTTGCCCATCCCAGTGAGCACGACGCCGATGGCCAGCGCGCCGCCATAGGCTGCGACCGATTCCATGGTGACGTCGATGTTGGGAAGATAACCGGCGATGCGGCCAGTTGCGCCGTCGAGTTTTATTTTGCCGAGCGGATTCACGCTGAGATGCTGCGAGCCCGGACAGATGTAAAGATTGCCGGGCTGTAAGGTGTCGCCATTCTCGGCTTCCTTGACGCGAATTTCGGTGAACTCGGCGAGTTGCGCCGCGAACTGCGTGGTGAATGCCGCTGGCATGTGCTGCACGAGAATGACCGCAGCGGGAAATTCCCTGGTGAAGCCGGGCGCGAGACGCATTACGGTAGCCGGACCGCCAGTAGAAGCAGCGAGAACCACGACCGGGAAGCGCTGATCGGCTACGGCGACAGGGCGAGAAACTGGCGCGGGACGCGAGGCAATTGAAGGCGGATTCTGCGCGGAACCCTGTACTGCGGCGACCATGCGCGACGCGGTTCGAACCACGCGAACTTTCGCGGCCATTTTCACTTTGCGAAGAAGATCTTCACGAATGCTTTGCATATCGAGGTCGATGGCGCTGTTGGGCTTGGCGACGAATTCAATGGCGCCGAGTTCCAGAGCTTTCAGCGTGCCGGACGCGCCTTCGCGCGATTCAGAACTGACGATGACGATCGGGCGCGGATTGGTGGTCATGATCTGCGCGGTAGCCTGCAGACCATCCATGTGCGGCATGTTGATGTCCATGGTGATGGCATCAGGTTTCAGAGATTCGGCAAGAGCAACGGCTTCGCGGCCGTCCTTGGCGTGGCCAACGACCTGAAGTTGCGGGTCGGACGTGAGAATCGTCTCGAGGACTTTGCGCATGAACGCAGAGTCGTCAACGATAAGCACACGCACTTTGCTGGGAGCAGTGTTGGACATGGCCGATTACGCGACGGGCTGAGGCGCCTCCGTTCCAATAAGTTTTTCGACGGCTTCGGTGAGCTGATCTTCCTGCACCGGTTTGGTGAGGAAGGCCACTGCGCCTTCTTTCATGGCGCGATCGCGATGCTTTGCGCCCGCGCGCGAAGTGACGACCATGACCGGAATGCGGCGGGTCGAAGGGCTTTGCCGCAACTGAGCCATCAATTCGTAGCCGGTCATGCGCGGCATTTCGAGGTCGGTGATGACCAGATGGCAGCCGTGCTGGGCGATAAGTTCAGCCGCTTCCAAGCCGTCCGAAGCAAGAATCACGCGGTAGCCATTTTTCTCGAGCATCCGGCCAACGAATTTGCGAACGCTGATAGAGTCGTCTGCGACGACCACGACGCGTTCGTGGTGCACGCGGTCAATAGCGTCTGATGGAATGCTGCCCTTGGCGATGGCCGCGGAGCCCGGCGCAAAAATGCGCGCGGCGCTGGCCGAAGCTTGCAGCGACTTGCGTTCGCTGGGTTCGCTCGCGATCATCCGGTTTAGGTCGAGCAAAAGAATCAGGCTGCCGTCCGGCGCGATGGTGGTGCCAGGGAAAAGTTTTACGCGGCGCAGATACTCGCCGAGGTTCTTGATCACAATTTCGTCTTTGCCGAGGACTTCTTCGACCACCAGGCCAACCTGACGGTTATCGGCGTTGGCGACAACCATGCGGAAGTAGCCGTTGATGGGTTCGAGCTGCGGCAGACCGAGATAAGAATCGAGGCGGATTACTTCGGTAACCACGTCGCGAACCTTGGTGAGCAGCTTGCCGCCCACATCTTCGATTTCGTCGGGGCGCAGGCGGCGAATTTCTTCGACGACGGCAAGCGGCAGAGCAAAATTGTTATCGCCGCAACGCAGGAAGAGCGCCGGCGAAATGATCAGGGTGAGAGGCACTTTCAAAA
Organism: uncultured Acidobacteriota bacterium; assembly: GCA_963814635.1. Lineage (GTDB taxonomy): Bacteria > Acidobacteriota > Terriglobia > Acidiferrales > UBA7541 > Acidiferrum. The sequence continues at coordinate 1,436,800 of CAWFDP010000001.1, forward strand.
TGAATTTGGTGCCAACGTTGGCGGTGCTCTGAATTTCGATTTCGCCGTTCAGCAAATTCAAGTTAGCGCGGACCACGTCGAGGCCGACGCCGCGGCCGGCAAGCTCGGTTTTCATCGGGGCGGTCGAGAAGCCGGGGTGGAAAAGCATTTCGCGGAGTTCACGTTCGGTGAGGCTGGCGGCAGTTTCGAGAGAGACCAATCCACGATCGGCGGCGCTGCGGCGTACGCGATCGTAGTCAATGCCGTGGCCGTCGTCCTCGACTTCAATATAGATATGATTACCGCGGTGATAGGCGCGCAACGTAACGCGGCCAAGTTCGTCTTTGCCGGCTTCGCGGCGTTTTTCCGGCGTTTCGATCCCGTGCGCCACGGAATTTCTTACCAGGTGAACCAGCGGGTCAGAAATCTGCTGAATAATGTTGTTGTCGAGTTCGGTTTCGCTGCCGAAAAGCTCGAGTTCGACCTGCTTGCCGGTGGATTTTGCGGCGTCACGCACCGCGCGGGAAAGGCGCGAATAGAGCGTGCCAATGGGCACCATGCGCGCCGCGGTGATTTCGTCCTGCAGGTGATGCGCCAATTTCGTGAATTCGTCGATGTCGCCTTCGACCCGCCCGATGAAGCCGCCCATCTGCGAGAGCACTTCGTTGACGTCGGCGGAAATTTCGGTCATGGAGCGCGACAAAATGTTGACGTCGTCGTAGCGGTCCATTTCCAGCTCGCTGAAGTCGTTCCAGAAAGATGTGTCGCCGGCCGCGGCGTTGGTAATCATCTGGGGCGTCGGCGTCGGAGCCGCGCTTTGCGAGAGCGGCCCGCGCGTGGAATTGATGCGGTTATATTCGTATTTTTCCTGGAACTCGGCCACTTTGCCCTGCAGGCGCTCTTTGGAGAAGCCGAGAGTGTCGCGCAGGCGCTCGAGTTCGGTGACGCGGCCCAACATGCGGGTACGGTTGATGACGAGTTCGCCGACCGTGTTCATCATGCGATCGAGGCGAGAAAGCGAAATGCGGACGGACTTTGCGGTTGACGCGGTGTTCGCGCCTTTACCGGATTTTGTCGAAGCGTTTTGCGCTGTTGGCGCGGTTTCTGCTGCTGCGGCCTCGCCCGCAGCAGTGGCCTCTGAGGCGACCGGAGCGTCTTCTGCTTCCATCGGGGCAACTTCGGCGATGCGATTCAGCAGGGAATCGACACCAGCGCGCATTTCGGCTTCGCCGGCCCACTGCTTATGCAGAGTCTTTTTCAGAACATCGACCGATTCGAGGCAAAGATCGATAACGTGCGGCGTAGGTTCGATCTGACCTTCGCGCAACCGGCCAATCAAATCCTCGACGCGATGTGCAATTCCGCCCAGCTGCTTGAGGCCAACCTGCGCGGCAGAACCTTTTACGGTGTGTATCGCTCGGAAAAGCTTATTGATCTCTTCCGGACTGTGATTCGCCTCCAGCGAAAGCAGGCAGTCGCTGACGATCTGCAAATGTTCTTCGGCTTCCGGCTGGAAGAATTCCAGAATCTCCGCCGGCACTTCGTCGTCTTCCGGCAAAGCATCGAAATAGGATCCAGTAACAGCCGCGACATCGGTTGAATTGTCGGCGGATTCCTCGAAGTGCTGTTCAGCCGCCGCAGGAGTGTGGCTGACCGGGGCGGGCTCGGCCGGAAATGCAAAGCGATAGCGTTCTTTGAACGCCGCAATGTCTTCGACAACTTCCTGCCCGGTGTCGCTGATTTCCAGTAAATCGGTTTCCAGCAGGGAAATGCCGTCAGAGAGAAATTCCGTGAGCGGTCCGTGCAAATCTTCGCCAAGCGAAGCGTTGGTCGCGTACTGAAAGACGTGCGCAAGTTTTCCGGCAATTTCGGAAAAGCGCGGGAAGCCATAGCTGGCCGAAGTCCCACTGAGCGTGTGCGCGGAAATATAAAGCCGCTCAAGATCCTCGCGGCGCGGCTCAATCTCCTGAAGCACGCCGATATACTCCCGCAAATATTGCAGGAGCTCGGAGGCTTCCTGGAGGAAGAGCTCGACGGCTTCGCGGTCCTGCACGCTCACGCGCGGCCCTCCGTCACGAGTTCAGCCTTCTGAACCTCTTCCGCGGTGGGCTTGCGGTACAAAATGCAATCGTTCAGCACGATGGCCTGAAACTTCACCGGCATTTTGGAAATAGATTCCGAGTGCCCCAGGAAAAGATAGCCGCCCGGTTCCAGCACGGAATAAAAATGTTGCACCAGCTCGCGGCGGCGCTCTTCGGAAAAATAGATCAGCACGTTCATGCAGAAAATCACGTCCATCTTTCCGACATACACGCTGTTGGTCAGATTCATCTGCACAAAATTGATCATTTTGCGAAGCCGCGGACGAATCTGCTGGCCGTTCTCGGCCGGCAGAAAGTGAGCGGCGAGCTGCGTTTCGCTGACGCTGCCGATGCTGCGGCCGGAATAGATGCCACGTTCGGCAATCGTAAGAGCGTTGCGGCCGATATCGGTGGCCAGAATTTCCACGTTCCAGGCATCCGCGAACGAAAGCGCATCCGCCACGGTGATGGCGATGGAATACGGCTCTTCACCGGTCGAACATCCCGCGCTCCAGACGCGCAACGAGCGCGGATTCTTCCAAAATTTCCTGGTGTGCAGTTCCGGCAGCACTCTTTTCTCGAACGCTTCGAACACGCTCGGATACCGGAAGAAGGAGGTTTCCTGAGTGAGCAGCGACTCCAGTAATTCCTGAAAATCAAAGTTGGTCTTCTTGACGGCGCGCAGCAGATCGATGCCGCGCGGATGGCCCTTGCGGATCATATGCTCGCGCACCCGAGTGGAAAAGAACCGCTCGCGCGATTCGTCGAACCGGATGCTTGTTCGCTCCTCAATCAGCATGCGGATTTCACTCAATTCGTGTTCGCTCAAACTCACTTGGCCGCCCTGGCGTTCGATCATCGCTCTCGATTCAGTTCACTTGGTACTTCCACCGCCAAGAAAAATGGTTAACGGCCTGCGCCAACCGGTGCCAGCCGGTCCGCTTCGTCCGCTTGTTCCTTGGCTTGCTTGTTGGCGGCGCGGAATTGCGACAGCGCTTCGTTTAGTTGATCGGAAAGCTTGACCAACTGGCTGACCGTGGCCACCGTGCCGCGGGTTCCTTGCGAGGTCTGCCGGGTAATGTTGGAAATGATTTGCATGGCGTGTGCTACACCTTCCGTACCGCGCACCTGCTGTTTGGAAGCAAGGGAAATTTCCTGTACGAGTTCCGCGGACTGGCGAACCACCGTCGAAATCGCGTCAAGAGCGCGGCCGGCCTGATCGGCCAGGGTCGCGCCGGATTCCACTTCCTTGGTGCCTTCTTCCATGACGACCACCGCTTCGTTTGTCTCAGCCTGAATGGCTTTGATGAGCGCCGCAATGTCCTTGGTCGCGCTGCGGGAGTGTTCGGCCAGCTTGCGAACTTCGTCCGCGACCACCGCGAAACCGCGGCCAGCTTCACCGGCACGGGCCGCTTCGATGGCGGCGTTCAACGCCAGCAAGTTGGTTTGTTCAGTGATGTCGTTAATCACGTTAATGATTTCCGAAATTTCCAGTGAACGATCGCCGAGCGACTTGATCTTCTTTGCAGTCGCTTGCACCGAGGCGCGGATGCGCTGCATGCCGTCCAGCGTATCGCGCACCGCGCGGTTGCCCTGTTCAGCGGCGTCCAAAGCGCGGCGCGCGGCTTCGGCGCTGGCTTCGGCGTTGTTGGATACCTGTTTCATCGAAACCGTAAGCTCTTCCACGGCGCTCGAAGTGTTGGTGATTTCCTGATCCTGCTGCGTAGCGCCGGCTTGCATTTCGTCGGCGGCAACCAGAATGTTGTTGGAGCATGCGGTGACTTCCATGGCGGCCTTGCGTACGCGTTCGAGAACCTTGGTGAAGTTGTCCAACATGTAGTTGATGGAGTCGGTGACGTTGCCAAGCGCGTCGTTGGTGACCTTGCCGCGCAGCGTCATTTCGCCGCGTGCCACCTGGTTGATGACCGAGAGCAGTTCGGTAATGCTGCGCTGCAGCGAATCGCTGGCTTCCTGATTGGTGTTGGCCTTGGCAACCTTGGCCACCGCGCGATTCAGATTTTCCGCGATGTAGCCCAGTTCGTCGTTGGACTGGACATCTGCACGCGCGCGCGCATCGCCAGCCGCCAGCCGCTCAGAGAATTCCGCGAGCTGGTTGACCGGCGTGACAAAGGTGCTGCTCAGCCGCCAGCCCAGAAACCCGGCCACGGCCAGTGACAGCAGCACGGCGAAGATTACCCCGCCGCTCGCTCCGCTCGGCAATGACGCGAAATCGAACAGGGAACTATCCTTGGCTTCGCGCCCGGCGTGGAACGCCAGGCCGAGCACCGCAAAGAGTGCGATCCCGTTGACGAATACCAGCGTCCAAATTGTTGAACTCAATCGCGATTTCATTACTGCCTCCCAAACTGCTTCCTGCGAGGCGGCCGGCTTTGCCGGCACGACCTCGTAATACCTAAATTGATGGCCCCGGATAAACTTCGAGCAGCCTTGCCAGATCCAAAACCAGGGCGAGCCGGTCGTCGTGACGCAACATACCGATGCAATGCGGCACGTTTTCCGGAGCTTGCCTCAACAAATCGTCTGAGGTCACCGAATACGTTCCGATGACTTCGTCGGAAGCAATTCCGAGCCGCACATCCTCATGACTGCCCTCCAACCGCATCGAAGCAACCACCACGTGCTTCGGCAAAAGTCCCGGGCGGCGTCCTTCGGTCATGGCGATATCGATCAAAGGCACAATCGCGCCGCGCAAATTGAAAATTCCCATCAGGTACGCCGGTCCCAGCGGCAACCGGGTTACGATCGGCCACTCCAGCACTTCTTCCACGTCCAGCACCGGAAGGCAAAAACGCTCGCGGCCGCTGCGGAACACGCAGTACTGCGATTCTGCTGGGCGCTCTTCCAGCGGGCCGATGGCCTCCAACATTTCTGCGGTGTCGGCATCGGGCGGAAGCGGTACGAGTTGGAAGTCTTCAGTCATCAATTTTTCTCAGACAAAGCGGCGGACCGCTCGCAAAAGCTCCTCGCGCGTAAACGGCTTAGTGACATAACCGTCGGCGCCTTGCTGTTCGCCCCAATACCGGTCGCTGGCGGTGTCTTTCGAAGTCACCAGAATCACCGGAATGGATTGGAACTCCGCGCTGCCCTTGAGTTCGCGGCAAACCTGAAAACCGTTGCGTTCCGGCATTACCACGTCCAGCAGGATGATGCTGGGATGCAGCGTGGCGATGGTCTCTTCGACCCGGCGAGGATCGTTGAGGCCAAAAGACTGGTAACCCTCGTGATCAAGCAGCCCCTGCATGAGCTTCACTTGAGCGGGTGAATCGTCGACGATGAGGACTTTTTTCAACACGACGAGTTTCTCCGGAATAATCCGTAGACGAGAGGTGCACGTCTGCGGCCAAGTTAAAACGGTTGTGAGGAATTGTTGCGACGTTTGAGAAACGCTGTAAATTCAATGACTTACAAGAAAAAAATCGTCGCCTAATTTCTGGTCAGGAGACTGACCGGGGCTTCTTCCGTCTCAGCCTGAGAAGCATTCTCAGCGGCGCGAATCTCGCTGGCCAGCGATGAGAATCGCTGTATGATTTCGTTGATACGCAAGGTCATGCTATGAACGGTGCGGATCTGGTGCAAGGACTGCGCGCTAAGCTGCCCGGGTTCAAGGAGGAGTAGTTCGGCGTTACCAAGAATGGAAGTCAGCGCATTGTTCAGGCTGGGCCGCATCTCGGCCATGTACCGGCCAAGAATGGCTTCGCGTTCGATGTCGGTGGCACGCGAGATTGCCTGCTTTGCTTGCCGGCCCGCATGCACCCGGCGCAAGGATTCGCCGGCAACCAGCAACAACGTTTGCGTCCAGTCTTCCCGCAGCGGCACGTGAAGCAAGCGCGGATACCGCGCACGCAGTTGCTGAATTTCAGCGGCGTCGGTCGGGGCACACAGAATGACCGCCAGTCCGCGAGAAAGCGTGCCAAGAATCTTGGAAAATTTTCCGGATCCAACTGGTCCAACTACCACCAGGTCGTAGCTTGTCGCGTCTTGCGCTTCCCACAAGTCGCTGTTCAAGACGGTGATCGAAGGCGCCTGTCGCTCTGCGTACCAGCAGGAGCTGAGCAGCCTGGCGAACTCGCTATTATCCGTCAGAATCAAAACGTTGGCGTTTTTCAAGAATCCCCACTTCTGGAAATCGTCCGCTGCATACATGCAGCGCGCTTACAGCTTTTCAGCTTCATCTATCGCGGAAACCAGGCGCTTGGCGCTGATGCCCAGATTTACGGCGGCTTCGGTGTCCTTGGCTTGTTTGGCTGTGTCCACGCACTCCAGCAGCCGGGTGACTTCGACGCGTGCCACGGCCAGAGCGCGATCCAGATTAGTTGCATTTCCAGTTTCGCGTGAGGTTTCGGTGGCGGCGGTGACCAGCGCGCGCGCTACCACTGCACGCCGCAGGTCTTCGGCCGAAGGTCCGTCTTCGCTGACGAATGCACCCACTTCCCACGAAGAGAGCAGAATGCGTGCCGCGCCAAGACGAATCGTGGTCATCGAACGCCCGCGCGTTGGAGGGGCCGCAATCAGTTGCTCCCAAATCTGCTCCATGCATGTTTCGAAGTCGAGATTCGATGGAATCTCGACCTTGGCCGCCACTTTTGCGGGTTCTGTTTGCGCAAGCTTTTTCCCGAGCAGTTCCTTAATAGGCAGCGGTGGCGCGGCTTGCAGCTTCAATGCCGGCGCATTTTTTGCCGCTAGCTTTTCCAGTCCGCGTTCTACGTCCGCGCGTAGTCCCAGCAGCTTTTCGAACGCCTGATTCACGCTGCGTTCGGTGTACTCCATCTGAAACGGCTGTTTCCAGTCTTCTGCGACCTGCTTGACGCGGTTGATGGATTCGTTCGGGGACATGCCGGTCTGAGTGCAGTCCATGAAGCGAATGCTGGAAGATTCCAGCTGCATGATTCCCGAGCGGATGGCGATCAAATCGGCATGCATCAATTCGATGAAGGATCGCCGCAGCAGAAAATTGAAACGGATAAACGCCAGCAGCGCCGAAGGATCGTAAAACATTCCTCCGGCAGCTTCCTTCACTTTCCGGCCTTGCTCGATGAAATTCGTTTTCAGGATATCGCGCAGGCTGCGAAAGGTCTGCAGTTGCCCGATCATCTTTTCCAGCGGTTCGCACCAGTCGAGCGGGGTGCTGTCCACTTCACCCAGCACCGGTTCCATCACCGCCGCGGTGTCCGCCAGATCAATCTGTTTGTGATAAATCTTTGCCGGCGCGCACAGCGCGAAGAATTGCACCAGCAGAAAGTCGATCTTGTCGCGGTCCGCGGTGGTTTTCGCCGGCTTGCGCAGATGACGCAGAATCAGCGCGCGCAGCCCGCTTTCGCTGGCGTTCAGAGTGGTCATCTGTAGCAGGTGGCGCAACTGGTAGACCAACACCCGCTGGTCCATCGAGTTCAGCCACGCGGTGACGCTGCCAAAGAGGTCGGGATCTGACTTGACCGGCAGCGTGCGGCGATCCTGGCCAAAGGGAATTTCGAATTCGAGTTGCTTGGCCAGCGCGATGTAGATCGGGAAGACCGAGCGGAGTTCGTCCCACTCTTCCTTCAGCACCGTCCGGGGCTTGATTGCACTCGGAGTCTTCAGAGTTGTCGTCGAATTTGTCACGGCTGGTTCACCCAAGCGGACTGTCCGCTAACGAACTGCACCGCCACTGCCTTTTGGCCTTCGTGATACTGCACCGCGATTACTGTGCCTTGCGCCTTGGCGTTACCATCGGCTTGCGTAAGCTGCACCCTGTCGTTGAACTCCAGTGGCAGCTTGGATTGAAAAATAGCTTTCTCTGCGCTGGCAAACTCCACCAGCACCGACTCGCACACTGTGCCGGCGCCGAGCAACGGAGTTAGCAGCGCCCGAACTTCCACCGATTCCGCCTCCGGGAAAAAACGAGCTAACCGCTGTGTACATACTGACGCAGCCCGCTCGAGTTTTATGGTCCCCAGTTTTGCCACGTCGTTAGCCTAGTCGTCCCTGGTTTTCGGCGTGTTGCCGGAATCAAACACACCCGGCAATCCTGCACACACACCGAGCAGAAAGAAGGTATGCAAGAGAACCACCAAAGGAAAAACAAAGTGGGCCGGAGTGAACTCTTTCAAAACAAATGGCTTAGGAATTTCCGGGAGTGCCGCGTTGCCTCACACGTCTCACCCTGAAACGCTCTCGTCTCACTTCGCTTAGAGTGTCGCCCTCGGAAGTCGGGCAGCTGTTTGGCGGTGGCCGCGTCGCTACTGAGCGACGGTCGCCATTGTTCCGCCGTTCGAACGCAGCGAAATGTTGTAGCGCTTGAGCTTGCGGTACAACGTCGCGCGGCTGATTCCCAGCATTCTTCCGGCCAGCGCCTTGTCGCCCTTGGCTTGTTCGAATACCTTCAGGATGGTCATTCGCTCCATCTCCGCGAGCGCCATGGTGGAGAGCGATGACCCTTCCTGCACCGACGATGCCGCCGATTCTCCGCCTTCGGCTCGAATCGACGGCGGCAAATCAGCGACATCAATGGTTTTCCGGTCGCCCAGCGTTACTGCCCGCGCGATGCAATTCTCAAGTTCGCGTATGTTGCCCGGCCACTCGTATTGCAGCAGGCTCTTCATCGCGGCCGGCGTGACGTGCAGATTCGTTCCCGGCGCATAACGATTTAGGAAGTGGTGCACCAGCATCGGAATATCCGAACGGCGCTCACGCAGTGACGGCAGGTGAACCGTGACCACGTTCAGCCGGAAGTAAAGATCCTTGCGAAATGTCCCTTCGCGGTACGCAGCTTCCAGATCGCGGTTGGTCGCGGCAATCACCCGCACGTCAACCGAATGGCTCTCGTTGCTGCCCACCGGCCGTACTTCGCGTTCCTGCAGTACCCGCAGCAGTTTGGCCTGCATTTCCTGCGGCAATTCTCCGATTTCGTCCAGAAAAATGGTGCCCCCGTTGGCCGCCTGAAAAAGCCCGGCCTTGGACTTCATCGCCCCGGTAAAAGCGCCTTTTTCGTAGCCGAACAGTTCGCTCTCCATCAGCGTTGGCACCAGCGAGCCGCAATCGACCGCAACAAATGGAGTTTTAGCCATTGCACCGCGGAAATGAATCGCCCGCGCCACTAGTTCCTTGCCGGTGCCGCTTTCGCCGGAAACCAGCACCGGTGTGCGCGTATCCTTCAATCGTGAAATCATGCGCAACACGTCCTGAATATTGGCGGAGGTGCCGACGATACCATCGAGACTCTCTTCGGTGTCCACGCGCTCGCGTAGAAACTCGTTTTCCGTCACCAGCCGAACTTTTTCCGCCATGCGTTGCAGCAGTAACCGCATTTTTTCCACGCGAAACGGTTTTTCGATGTAGTCGTATGCGCCAAGCTTCATGGCGTCCACCGCCGATTCGATCGAGCCGTGCCCGGTCATAATCGCCACTTCGGTATGCGGAAACAGCGCTTTTGCCTGCCGCAACAGTTCGACTCCGGACTGCGTCGGCAGCTTTAAGTCGCTCAGAATCAGGTCCGGGGCTTCCTGCTCGATGCGCGCAATGGCCATTTCGGCGCTTTCCGCTTCGGTGCAGGCGTAGCCCAGCGAGGTGCCGATGGTCATGCACAGTTTGCGGATGCTTTGCTCATCATCCACCACCAACAATCTTACTTTTATCGTGTCGCTCATGGTTTTCCGAAGGTGCTCTCCACCACTGAAATAAAATTCTGTACCCGAAATGGTTTCTCGATGCAGGGAACCCGGCTATTGGCCAGCAGCGCTTGTGTTTCGTTGTTCGCCGTATCGCCGCTAATCAAAATCATGCGCTGCTTCAAGTCTGGACGGTTGACGGCGATCCAATCGTGAACGTCCGCGCCGTTTACTGCGCCGGGCATCCGGATATCGGAAATCACGCCGCCAAAATCTCCGCCTTCCAGGTGCTTCAATCCCTCCGCTCCGGATGCGGCCTGCACCACGCTGTAACCTCTGCGCTCCAATGCCGCGCGCAGGAATGCGGTCACCGAAGGTTCGTCCTCAATCAACAGAATTGGTTTCGCGGTCACTGCCGTATCTTTATTCAACGTCCGGCCTCTTTCGCGTTGGCCGCGGCGCTTTCCAGCGCAACGGGAATCCGAATCGAAAAGGTGCTGCCCTGACCGCTGGCATTATTGCGGCACTGAATTTCGCCGCCGTGGGCGCGCACAATCCCGTAGCAGATGCTCAACCCCAGCCCGGTGCCCTTGCCAGTCTGTTTTGTGGTGTAGAAAGGATCAAAAATCCGCTCGACATCGCTGATCCCGGTGCCGTTGTCGCTCAAAACAATTTCTATCGCGTTGTCTCTATAAACCGTCTTGATCTGAATCTTTCCGCGCCGCCCCGATTCCTCAATCGCGTCATACGCGTTATTCAGGATGTTCAGGAATACCTGCTGCAGCTGTTGCGAATCGCCCATTACCGTCGGCAGATTCTCGTCGTACTCTTCCACCACTTCCACCCCATGGCTCTGGAAATCGTAGCTGCGCAGCTTGGTGGTCTGCTTCAGGATTCCGCCGACGTTCACCAGTTCGCGCTTCACCGGACGTTGCCGTGCAAAACTCAACAAATCCTGCACAATATCCTTCGTGCGCTGCGTCTCCTGCAAAATAATCTGCAGATCTTCGCGCGCATTTGCCGGCACTTCCGGATTTTCCAGCAGCAAGTCCGTGAATCCCAGAATCGCCGCCAGCGGGTTATTCACCTCGTGCGCCACGCCACTCACCAGCCGGCCCAGCGTCGCCATCCGCTCGGAGTGCGCCAGCTTGGCCTGCATCACCGAAGCGTCGGTGATGTCGGTCATCACCGCCACCACGCTGTTGACGGCGTTCTGTTCGTCGCGCATTGGGCTCAAGCTGATGGAAAAATGTCCCAGCGATCCGTCGCTGCGTTTCGCGCGGATTTCAAGATTTTCCACCTGATGTCCGTGCGCGGTGGTTTCCAGTGCCGCTTCAAACTCTTCCCGTTGCGCGGCATCCGCCAATTCCACCAGCCGCCGCCCGATCACTTCTTCCTGTTTGTATCCCGCTTCATAGCAGCGCCGGTTGGCATAACTGATCAATCCCGCGGTGTCCAGCACTAGAATCATGCTCTGCGTGGCATTCAGAATCTTTTGGTTGAAGTCCCGCTCCCGCTGCAATTGCGCCTGAAATTTTTTCTGTTCGGTGACGTCCAGCATCAACCCGCGGAATTGCTTGATTTTTCCCTGCGAGTCGCGCACCGCGGTAATGTTCTGCAGCGTGTGCAGCAGCGTCCCATCTTTTCTTCGCAGCGTCTCTTCGTGATTGCGCAGCCCGCCGGTCTTGCGAATCAGGGCCAGCAGCCGCCCTCGCGCGCTCGGCTCCGGGTACAAGTACGCGCCAACATCGTCGCGCAGCAGTTCCTCGCGCGAAGCGTAGCCCAGCATCCGCACCATCGCGTCGTTCACATCCAGAAATCTCCCATCCGGCGTCGCGAAGAAGAGTCCTTCTTGAATGTTGTCGTAGAGCTCGCGATAGCGGCGCTCCGCCTCGCGCCGGTCGGTAATATCCTTTAATACGTGAATGGTGCGCTCGTCGTCTTCGGTCACGCCGCTGGTACGTGACGTCGACACCAGATAGATCTTTTCGCCCGAGGAAATAACGTGCTCTTCCTTGCTTAACGCGGTGTACAGGCAAAACGGGCAGGGTAGCGTTCCGTCGCCTTCCGCCAGTGTGCGCAGGCTGCCGACCGATTCGCCCACCAGTGCCACAGGCGGCAACCCGAGATGATCCGCCAGCGAACGGTTGGTGCGCACGATCTTCCACGCGCGGTCATGCACCACGATAAAGTCGCTGATCGCATCAATATCCTGCACCCACTGCTGTTTTGACCGCTCCAGTTGCGAAAATCGCCGAAAGTTCTCCAACGAAAGCGCGGCATGGCTCGCCAGTGCGTGCAGTAAGTTTTTTTCCTCTTTGACAATCTCCGGCCGTGCTCCATGCACCAGGATTGCCCCCAGCGCCTCGTTGTCGCTCCCCCGCACCGGCACCACCACCAGATCATTCTCTTCCGTCGCTCGGCGTTGCCGCACTTGCACTACCGATATTTCTTTGCCGCGGCTGGCGTGGCTCGTTTTCGCAACTATCTCCGTCGCGTCCACGTTTATTCCGGCGCCTTGCGCCACGGCTTGCAATTCGGCTTCATGCCCACGAATCAGCAGCACCGCGCACCAGTCCGCGCTCAGCATCCGCGCCACCCGTTGGGCAAAACGCTCCAGAAATTCCGCCAGATTCCGGGACTGCGCCGCTTCGGTGGCCAGTTCCATCAATTCCGCGGCGCGCTGTAGCCCGGGCAAGGTGCGGGTTCGCGCCTTCACGGAGCCCGCCGCATTGGCCCCGGCTAATGATTTTCGTTGTCTCATATCAGGAATTCAGAAAGCCTGTGGCTTTCGATCAACAACCTCAGGTACTTCCACGTTATTCGGCAATCTCAATGTGAGTCAATCGCACTTCGATGCACAGTTGTTCATCCCGCTAGCTCCCTGTACGAAGGTACAGGTAAGAATCTCAGCGTGAGATTCAATCCGTCCTAAATCACGCGGCGTGAGACGAATTGTTTTTCTCAACAAATTGTTCAGGTGGTCGCAATCACTCGTAAGTGCTCTTTTTCTCAAGCACTTCGACCGGGATTTGCGTTTCCTGAACGCTCTCTACTACGCCGCTCTATGCTGGCATTCGACGTGCCTTTCCTCTTGCGGGGTCGTTCCCATTTTTCAGGAGGGTATTGTCATGAGATTCCGTTGGTCGCGGTTTGCGGTGTCCGTTTTGACGGTAGCCATTCTCTCTTCGGCTGCCGTGGCTCAGACGCCGACCACCGATGAAGGCAAGCGTAAGGTCAAGTCCAAGACTTCGCCCAATTACCCGGATATTGCCAAGCGCATGAACGTCACCGGCAAGGTCAAAATCGAGGTCATCATCACTCCGGATGGACGTGTCCGCAGTACCCGAGTGATCGGCGGGCATCCGCTGCTGGTGCAAGTCTGCGAGGATTCCGTGAAGGAATGGAAATTCTTTCCGGCTCCAGAAGAGACCACCCAGGTTGTTGAATTTGATTTTCACGGGGTCAACTAGCCGGGGCATTGTTGAACTGGATCGAGTTTTGAGTTGAGGGGAAGTGGAGGATTTTCGCGATGAGTATCGGAAAGAAACTTTATGCGGGATTTGGCCTGGTTCTAGGCATTCTCGTCGTGGTGTTCATTTTCAATAGTTTTGCCGCCATGCGTCAGCGCACCGCACGCAACGATTCGAAAGCAGCGCTTGAGAGCGTGCAAACCATTGAGTCGGTTCGCCTGCAGATCATGCTGAATCGGCTGAACCTCGATAATTTTCTCCTTAGCGGCGACCCGCGAGACGAGGAAAAAGTCAACAAAGGCACCACTGATCTGATCGACACGCTGAAGCGGGGCGAAGCCCAGGCCGGCACGGATATCGTGCGCAACGCGCTGATCCAGGTGGAGAGCACCGAATCAAGTTGGGCCGATAATTTTTCCAAACCGCTGCTTGCCAAGCGCCACCAGGTTGATTCCGGCGATTCCACCGTTTCCGACTTGCAGATTTTCTACCTCCAGAAAGATCCGGCTTCCTGGCTCGTCAAGTCTTCGGCTTTGCTCGACCAGACCACCATCGAAATTAAAAAGTCTTTTGACGAAACCACCAAATCCGCTGACAGTGCCAGCAACTGGGGGATCGGCGTTTCAATACTTGGCACTCTTCTGGCAATCGTGTTCGGAGGACTGGTTGCGTTTTACACCGCAAAGTCCATCACTCTTCCGCTGATCCATCTGATCACCGTGGCCCGCGAAATCGGCGATTCCGGCGATCTCGACCAGAACATTGATATCCACCGCAACGATGAAATTGGCGCCCTGGCCACCACCTTCAACAACATGGTCGCTTATTTAAAGGAAATGGCCAGCTTCTCGATGGCTGTCGCAGAAGGCAATCTGACCGTCGAAGTTGTGCCGCGCTCCAAGCGCGATACCTTGGGTAACGCTTTCGTTCGCATGGCTCATGGTTTACAGGAAATCGTGCGCACCACCCGCGACTCCGCCGGACAAGTCTCCGCTGGCTCGAATCAAGTTGCCGGCGCTGCCGATGAGTCCGCCAAGGTCAGTGTGCAAGCCTCTTCCGCCATTGAAGAAGTCACCAGCACCATGCACGAGATGAGCATCAACGTGCAGAACGTTGTGAAGAATACTCAAGTCCAGGCGTCCAGCGTCGCGGAAACTTCCGCTTCCATCGAACAGATGGTCACCTCTATTCAACGAGTGGCGGACACCGCGAAAGTGCTGCTCGATATCGCCAACCGTTCGCGCGAAGAGGTCCACATCGGTATCCAGACCATGGAAAAGACTACCGATGGCTTGAACCGCACCAACAAAGCCATTCAGTCTTCCGCCGAAATCATCAACGTGCTCGGCCATCGCGCCGACGATATCGGCCGTATCATCGAAGTCATCGATGACCTCGCTGAACAGACCAACTTGCTCGCATTGAACGCCGCCATCGAAGCTGCGCGCGCCGGTGAACACGGCCTCGGTTTCGCTGTAGTCGCCGACGAAGTTCGCAAGCTCGCCGAAAAGTCCACCCAGTCCACCAAGGAAATTGCCGAGCTCATTTCCAGCATTCAACGCGAAGCCCGCCAGGCTGTCGAAAACATGGAGCGCAGCACCCGCATCGTCGAGGAAGGTCTCAGTCTTGGCAACGATCTCGGTTCCGCTCTGCACAAGATTTCCAGCGTGGTCACCGAAGTCTACAAGTTCTCCCAGGAAATCGGCGCCGCCACCACCGAACAGTCGGTCGGTTCTTCGCAGATCGCCAAGGCCACCGGGCGGCTCACCGAAATCACCCAGGAAATCAACTCCGCGGTCGAAGAACAGGCCGCTGGAGCGCAAGCTGTTGTTCGCGCCATGGAAAAGATGCGCGAACTCGTGCAGCAATCCGCTTCCAGCTCCACTGAACTTTCCGCCGCCGCCGAGCAGATGCTCAAGCTTTCCCGCAACTTGCTGGATAGCATGGACCGCTTCGTGATCGACCGCGCGGCGACTCCCAAATCCAAGCCCGGCTTTGTTGGCTCGCGCCGCCACTCCGAACGCGAATCGGATCGGGATCACGAATATTCAGAACTGGTTCGTTCCTGAGGTCCCCGGAGACAGCATGATGGAAAAGGAACTTCAGGTCGTCGGCTTTCGCATCGGTGAGGAGACGTTCGGCGTCCGTATCGGCTCGGTGCGTGAAATCGTGCGCGTGCCGGAAATTACCGCCGTTCCCAACGCTCCCGACACCATCGAAGGCGTCATCAATCTTCGCGGCAAGATCATCCCGGTGATGGATCTGCGCAAGCGCTTCGGCCAGACCGAAGTCCAGTCCGACAAGAAAAACCGCATTCTGGTGGTCGAACTGGAAGGCAAACTGGTCGGCCTGATCGTTCATTCCGCCTCCGAAGTTCTGAAAATTCCGCCTTCGGAAATCGAATCGCCCGGCTCGGTTTTTGCCGACAGCGAATCCAGTTACGTTACCGGCGTCGGCAAGCTCAAGGGCCGCCTGATCATTCTTTTGGATATTTCTAAACTGTTGCATCGCCCCGAATTCAAGAAACTCGAGGAGGCCGCGGAAACTGTCGCCTCCCTGAGATAGCGTCAATCTCCGGTACGCTGCCGACACCCGCATTCGAATGGGAACGTTGACCGCACAAATTAACCTCACCGAAGCTGAGCTCAAGCTGTTGCAGACCCTCGTCTACCAGGAATGCGGTATGTTCTTTGACGAGCGTCGTTCGCATTTCCTCAAGGACCGCCTGCAGCGCCGCCTCAAGGCCGTTCAACTCGATTCCTTTTACAGCTACTACCGGCTGCTGACCAGCCGTGAAGGCCGCGCCGAACTTGCGCTGCTCCTCGAAAATCTCACGGTCAACGAAACCAGCTTTTTTCGTAACAAGCCGCAACTGGAACTCCTGCAAAAATCGGTTCTGGAAGACATCCTGCGCAAAAAACAGGAACGCCGCGACTGGACGCTGCGCGTTTGGAGCGCCGGATGCTCCTCCGGGCAGGAAGCCTATACCGTCGCAATGCTGATCTGCGACGCCCTCGCGTATTACTATCTGCGAAATCCTCTGCCCTTCGATATGCCGTCGCCCAAGCCTTTGATTCCGCCGCCCTGGAAACTTGAAATTCTGGCCTCCGATATCAGCTACGCCAGCTTGCGCGCCGGACAGGAAGCCCTGTACTCCGAGCAACACATGGAACCGGTGGATTACACCACCCGGCTGCGCTACTTCGAAAAGAAAGCCGACAAGTACGGTGTCAAGCCGCAGCTCAAAGAATTGGTCCAGTTCGACTTCCACAACCTCAAAACCGAATTCTTGCCCCGCCGCAACGACATCATTCTCTGCCGCAACGTCATGATCTATTTTGACGAAGCCGAACAAAAGCGCCTGATCGACAAGTTTTACAACTGCTTGAATCCCGGCGGCTACCTTTTCGTCGGACACGCTGAAAGCTTGTTCGGCCTTTCGCAAAAATTCAAGATGGTGCACGAAAACAACGGCACCGCGTATCAACGTATCGAGGTGGCTGGGTGATTTTTTCCCCCGAGGATCGCGGTGGCGAGCTTCGCGCGCTCTTTTTTGAGAGTGCCAACGAACTCCTCCAGTCTCTCAACGAGTCTGGGCTCGAACTCGAGGCTCGTCCATCCGACGAGGAAGTCATTCGCAGTGTTCGCCGCGTCGTTCACACTCTCAAAGGAGATTCCGCGGCCTGCGGTTTCACCAAGCTCAGCGAAATCGCGCACGAACTCGAAGATGTTTTGACGCCACAAATGGGGCAAGCCCACGGTGCAAAGTTTGCCGAAATTGTTCTGGCCGCCGCGGACTCTTTCGAAGCCATGCTTTCCGCGTACCAGCGCGACGCCGAACCGCCCAACGTGGACGCGCTTCACCTGATGATCCGCCAGTTGCTCGACGCTCCGGCATCCTCAGCGAATGTAACCGGCTCCGTCACCGCGCTGCCCGCTCGTTTCGAATGGAGTGAGTACGAGCAGTTGATGATTTCCGAAGCCATTCACCGCGGTGAAACCGTTCTCAACGTCGCGTTGCACGTCGATCAGTCCAGCGGCATGCGCGCCGCTGCGTTTCAGCTGATTCGAAACGTGCTACACGGCTGCGGTACCGTCATCGCGCTTCGTCCCGAAGATAACGCCGCCGCTGCGAACGTCGAAATCGTCGAAGCTGCGTTGGCCACCAAGCATCCGCAAACTCTGATCGAGCAACGCTGCCGAATTCCCTCGATCGTTTCCGATGTCTTCGTCGAAGCGTCCGCGCAAGCCGACGCGCCGGAGCACCAGCTCCTCGGCGATTTGCTGGACGCGCAAGCCGCTCAAATCAGCGCCAACATCGTGGAAGGTGCGGAAAGTGCCGCAGCGGGAAAAAACGCTCTTGGCTCCGCGGTAGCTGCTGTCGCCGAAAGCACCCTGCGGGTCGAAGCTTCGCGCATCGATTCGGTCATGAACCTGGTCGGCGAATTGATCATCGGCAAGTCCATGCTCAATCGCGCGCTCACCGAATTCGACCTGAAATATTCCCGCGATCCGATTCGCGCAAAATTGGCCGACGCGCTTTCTTTCCAGTCCCGCGTCCTCGATGAATTGCACAAATCGGTGCTCAAGATTCGCATGGTTCCGGTCGAACAGCTCTTCCGCAGATTTCCTCGCGTGGTGCGCGACGTCGCCAAGCATTGCGGCAAGGACGTCGCTCTTGAACTCGCGGGTGAGCACACGGACCTCGACAAGGGCATTCTCGACGCGCTCGCCGAGCCCATGACCCACATCGTCCGCAACGCCGTGGACCACGGCATCGAGTCCAGCGAAGACCGCATCGCCGCCGGAAAGGGCGCGCGCGGCACTATTTTCTTGAATGCTTATCATCAAGGTACGCAGGTGGTCATTGAAGTTCGCGATGACGGCCGCGGCCTCGACCTCGATCGCATCCGCAAACACGCCGTGCAAAAAGGACTTCTCAAGGAAGGCGAAGCCGCTCGCCTGCTCGATAGCGAAGTCACCAATCTTATTTTCGAGCCGGGCTTCAGCACCGCCTCCGAAGTCACCGAAGTTTCCGGCCGGGGCGTCGGCATGGATGTGGTTCGAACCGTTCTCGATCGCCTCAAAGGCACGGTCCAGGTCATTACCAATCCCGGCAAAGGCACCACCATTCAACTTCGGGTGCCGCTCACTCTCGCCAGCATTCAAACGCTTTTGTTTCGCGTTGGCGGACGCCTTTTCGCCGTGCCGATTTCTTCGGTACTCGAAATCACCCGCATCTCTGGCGAGGAAATTCACCTTATAGATCGTCGCGAGGTTCTGCGCCTCCGCGATCAGGTACTCACACTCGTCCGCTTGAACGACATCAAGGGCATTCACGCAGTGTCCGCTCCCAAAACTTCAAAAAAGAGTTTCATCATCGTCATCGGCGCCGCGGATCGCCGTTTCGGCCTGGTCGTCGATCAACTGGTCGGTGAAGAAGAGTTGGTCATCAAGGCTCTGCCCGCGGATATCGTCGCCAGTGATCTGGTCAGCGGTGCTTCAATTCTCGGTGATGGCACCGTCGTTCTCATTCTTAACGTTCCCGCGGTACTCTCGCGCCTTTCCCGCGCAATCCCGCTTGAGGCCATTGCATGAGCGAACGCGTCCGAGTCCTCGTCGTGGATGATTCCGCCCTGATGCGGAAACTCATTCCCAAAATTATTGAGAGCGACCCGCTCATTGAAGTCGTCGGCACCGCCATGGACGGCGCCTTCGCGCTGAAGAAAATTGCCGAGCTCCATCCCGACGTGGTCACTCTCGATCTCGAGATGCCGCGCATGGACGGCATGGAGACCCTCCGCCTGATCATGCGCCACGCGCCGCTGCCGGTGATCATGTTCAGCACCCACTCCAAGGAAGGCGCCTACGCAACCTTCAAAGCTTTGGCTTTGGGCGCGATCGATTTCGTCGCCAAGCCCAAAGAAGCTTCCGCCGGTCATCTCGACGCCATCGCCGCCGAACTTATCGACAAGATTAAAGTTGCCAAGCGCGCCGCCGGAAAAGTAAAGAGTCCCGCGATTAATGAACCTTCGCATCCCGCAAAAAAGAATGCCCGCGTGGCGCTTCCGCCGCATCGCATCATTGCCATCGGAATCTCCACCGGCGGTCCAAACGCCTTGCAATTTGTTTTTTCGCAAATTCCCGCGGATTTCACCGGTACTTTGCTGGTGGTTCAGCACATGCCCGAAGGTTTCACCGAAATGTTTGCGCGCCGCCTCGATGAGTGCAGCGCTCTTGAAGTTCAGGAAGCTAAGTCCGGCGACTTGCTACTCGCTGGCCGAGCCCTGATTTGCCAGGGCAACCGCCACATGACGGTTCGCCGCATGCCGCGCGGCGATATGGCGATTCTCAGCGATTCGGTTCCCGTCAACGGACATCGCCCTTCGGTTGATGTTCTTTTTCACTCCGTCGCGCAGGAATTTGGCCCGATGGCCGTCGGCGTTTTGATGACCGGCATGGGCGAAGACGGCGCCGAAGGACTCGGCGCAATCAAAGCCGCCGGTGGCGTCACCATCGCGCAGAGTGAAGACACTTGCGTGGTCGCGGGAATGCCGCGTGCCGCAATTCTAAAAGGCTACGCCAATCATATTCTGCCGCTGGATACGATCGGCCAGTATCTCACCACGCATTTTGGCGGTGAACGCTCGGCGGAACGCCACGAACACCACGAGCGGCAGGAAAAGTTCGATCGTCCCGATAAGCACGACCGGGAAGATCATTCCGGCAAGAACGAAAAGTTTGAGAAGTTTTCCGTACCCACTAACCGTTCTTGAACGGGGACTGGGTCAAGTCTGCGGTTTGCGAAAGCAAAGCGCGGACTAACAAGGAGAAGGTCATGGCACAGTTTGCAGCTCTACTGAGGAAAGACAATCAGCCCGTCCGCTATCTCGTCGTGGACGACTCAGTCTTCGCGCGCAAGAACATCATCAAGATGGTGCAGCTCTTCGGCGGCGAAATTGCCGGCGAAGCCGGTGATGGTCTAACCGCCATTGCCGAGTTCAACCGCACCAAGCCGGACATCGTGCTCATGGACATCACCATGCCGCAGATGGAAGGCATTGAAGCGGTCGAGCGCATCGTGCGTCAGAATCCCGACGCGCGCATCGTCATGGTCTCTTCCGTCGGCTACCAGGAAAATATTCTGGCCGCTTTGCAGAAGGGCGCTAAACATTTTGTCCAGAAACCGGTCAAGCCCGAAGTGTTGTACGAAATCCTTCGCTATGTCTTGAGCGACGATCCGGCCCTCGCTGGCGCGCCCGTGGCTCTTGCAGGAGAAGCTCGCTCATGAAGATGGAACTGATTCAGCCGTTCATCAACGCAGCCGACGCCGTGTTCGCCGAGGCGCTGCAGGGCCCGACCAATATCGGTGACCTGCAGATGGAAGAGGAAGCCTATCGCCGCAAGGGCGTGGCCGCGCTGATCGCCATCAAGGGCGACATCGAAGGCCGCATCATTCTCGATCTCGAATCGGAAGTGGCCATGAAGGTCGCGGCAATTCTTACCGGAGCTGAAGCCGTCGACAACGAACAAACCGTTCGCGAAACCGTCTGCGAACTGGCCAACATGGTCATCGGAAATTCCGTGACGCTGCTCAACGATCAGGGCTACAAGTTCAAAGTGTTTCCGCCGGAAATTCACATGAACGATGAAGGCCTGGCCTGCACCCGCGACACCGAAGCCATGGTCCTGGCGATTGAAACCACCTGCGGCAACATTTATCTCAACATTGCGATGCATCATCTTGCGCGCCGCCGTCGCGAACGCGACTCCGTCCCCGTTTCCAACTAGCGCACTCTCGTCAGTGTGAGTGATGGCACGGCTTTAACCGCCGACTCAGGATCTGCCTGCGGACGAAGAGCCGGGCTTTAGCCCGGCTCTTCGCCTTTATCCCGGCTGATGTTATTCTCCATCTTCATTGCCAACGACGGGAGAACAGTGTGGTTCTGGCCGAGCGAATCGTCTTCCGTTTTCTTGCCGTTGTCCTCCTGTTTGGATTCGCATCAGCTTACATCTCCGCGCAATCCGCGCGCACACCGCCGCCCGGCAAAACCAAAATCATCCTCGATACCGACATTGGCGACGACATCGACGATGTCTTCGCCCTGGCGCTAGCGTTGCGCAGTCCGGAAATCGAAATCCTCGGCATCACCACCGCCTGGGGCGACACCGCTCTTCGCGCTCGTCTCGTCAACCGGTTCCTCCAGGAAACCCACGCCAAGCCCATTCCCGTCCTCGTCGGCGCTGCTACCAACTCCACCGCCAATTTCTCGCAAGCCGATTGGGCCGAGCAGGGCCAGCCTTCATCGCAGCATCCCGAAGCCGTCGAATTTCTTCTCGATCAAGCCGCCAAATTCCCCGGCGAAATCACGGTCGTGGCCATCGGCCCTCTCACCAATCTGGGTGAAGCGATTGACAAAGACCCGGCATCCTTCCGCAAATTCAAGCGAGTTGTCCTGATGGGAGGTTCCATCCGCCGCGGTTACGGCGATCTCGGTTACGGCATCGACCGCGGCCCGCAACCCGAATACAACATATATAGCGACGTCACCGCCGCGCAAAAACTCTTTGCCAGCGGCGTTCCCATCTTCATGATGCCGCTCGACTCCACGCAGCTTCTCCTGGACGAAAACAAGCGCACGCTGCTCTTTGCCACCGGCTCGCCGCTCAGTAACGCACTCGCTGCGCTCTACTTTCAATGGGTTCGCGCAAATCGCAATCCCACCGCCACACTCTTCGACGTCATGGCAGTGGCTTACGTGGTCGATCCCAGGCTGTGCCCGGTCACCGAATTTCACATCATCGTAGACGAAAAGGGAATGACCCGCCCGACCGACGGACCACCCAACGCCTCCGCCTGCCTAGAATCCGACTCGGAAAGGTTTTTCCATTTTCTATTGCCCCGCCTCACCCAAACACATCCCCGCGCGGCGGCGTCCGACATGCCCACACCGCGGTCGGCGTCGCGTCCCTGATTTGTTTTGGTTTAGAGTCAGCTTCATGCGCGGCCTGTCTTTTAAATTGTAGCGATTCCTCGCCGGCCCATCACGACAGCGCTAGTCAACGAATCCGACCTCTGCCAATTCCCATTTCAGCCGCCATCTACCGCGACAACGGCTGCCAGCCCGCCATTTCTATCAACAACGGAACCAACCAGGCGCCACCGATAGCCTAACTCGACTTGCGATCAACAAATGACGCTGTGTAAATTTTTGCGAAAGACTCTTGACAGGGCTAGCACATGCCCTTAGTACAGAGTCTCCGGCTGGAGAGGACATTCCCCCCACAGAGTCCAGCCCCTGGTCGTCCCGCCCCAGCAAAATTCAAACTGAGGAGATTTGTATGACCAATTTGATTCCGCGTGACACTTTCTTTCAGGACATGGTCGACTTCCGCAGGAATTTCGATCAAGTCTTCAATCGCTTCTTACGGTGGCCATCGGCGCAGGAGAACCTTACACAGATCCTTGAGTTTTCTCCCGCTGTCGAGTCGTACATCGACAAGGACAACAAAAAGTTCCACTGCCAGGTGCAGTTGCCGGGCGTGGATCCCAAGGATGTCGAAATCCACGTGCAGGGCAACACGCTGACCATCACCGGCGAGCGTTCCAACTCGCGTGAAACCAGAGATGCGGATTACCTGCAAAAAGAGATTACCTACGGCTCCTTCACCCGCAGTCTGGTGCTGCCTGAAGGCGTGGAGAAGGAAAGGGTCACCGCTGAGTATCGCAATGGCATGCTGGAAATCAGCGCTCCGGTTGCGACGGCTTCATTGCCGAGAAAAGTGGAGATCAAGGCGATCGCGGCATCTCGCGCAGCTTCGGCTTAATTCGGCGATTCGCTGCAAGCGGCCCGGGACGGCTCTATGCGCGGGCTGTAAGTACAGCCCGCCCCCGGGCTTACTGCTTGTTCTCCACGCGTAGGCGGATGGTCGGTTGTGTAAAATGGTACGTGGAGAGAAATCGACATGGCTGATGAAAGCACCAAGCGCGCGGCAGAAGAGTATCTGGCCGCGAAACTTTCGAAAGAAGGGCAGAGCTACGAAGACCAGCAAAATCGCGAAGCGGCGGAAAAGCTTGGCCCCGCGGTTTGGAAGCGGGTAGCGGAAACCGTCACCACCAAGTGCCGGGAATGGAACGCGACCGTGGGCGAACAAACCTTCTCGGTAAAAGAAACGATTATGGGCGACCTGCGAGTCCTGTGTGCTGGGCGGTCGCAACAGTTGACGATCCATTTCGATTCGCGAAAGTTGTTGGTTACCATCAAGAACACTGCGCGGCTCGAACACGAAAAGGACCTGATACTTTCGGTCGAGGGATATTCGACCGGTTCAGGCCGCGATGCGCGCCTGATGCACCATAAAGATCCGGTCAACCTGGACATGATGATTACCGGCGAGCTGCGCGTTTTGGCGGGGCTGAGCCGCCGCGCGACCTGAGGAAAAAAAGAGGGCACTGCATGCCGTGCCCCTACCGGAAAAAAGAGAAGGGCCCCGGTCTTTTTTCATTGCGGGCTGCAAGTACAGCCCGCGCCCGAGACCGGCCACTACGAAAGCAAGAGACGGCCCCACCCTTACAGACCAAGGGTGGGGCAGCCAAAAATCACAGAGCGGCAAACGGCAAACGAAGATCCTCGCTCCGCTCGAAATGACGGACGCCTAGATGTCAGAACTACTCGGGCGGCTTGATATACGCGGCGCCGTGGCGATAGAGTCCGGCGGATGGAATGGGCTGCGAGAAGACAATACGAATCGGCACAAAAATCGCGCCAGCTCCCGGAGTGAAAGGAACCGCGACTTCCACGCGTGAGCCTTCGGGATATTGATTGCGGCTGCGGAAGGCGATGCCACCTTTTGAGAGGTCTTCGCACACGGCTACCTCTTCTTGAAATCCGCGTTGCCGGATGCAGGCCAACACCCGGGCTTTGACGCGAGTGCGATTGCGGCGAGGCAGGACGCGTTCGTCGTCAAGCGCGCGAGAAGAGGATGATTCGCCCGAGGCGGATTCGGATTGCGCTTCGATCCAGACCGATGGCGCATCGCAAGCTTTGCAGATGCGCGCGACGCACTTACGAGTTTCAAAGGACCGCAACTCGAGTTCGTTGAGATAGACCACTTCGCGACGCTGGCAGAAGCTGCACTCCATCAGCAGACGGGCCAGGGCTTCCTCCGCCTTGTGCAGAGTGGGGAATTCGATGTCCCAGAAATCGGCGCGCGGCTCGAGGAAATGTACGGCGTAGAGAAAGCCGTCGGACTCTTGATCGATTTCGGCGACGATGCGGGCTCGGGCGGTTTTGATGCCGTCGCCTTCGATTGGGCGTTTCAGGGAAATTTCCTGGCCGGGGAAGAACTTTTCGGTGATCCGGATAACGCCGCCATTGCGGCTGACCAGCAGAGTTTGAATGACCTGGCGCTGGATGATGCCAGTGGAGTCAGTCCAGCAGGCTTCCAGCGGGATGCGGACGCTGATGCGGTCGCTCTGGCGCAGGCCTTCTGTGCGTGTGGTGTTCATAAGAGGGAATCGCACCGCATAAAAGCCAGTTTAGCAAGCGCTGGGGCTGCGAAATGGGGCAGTGGAGGAGCGATTGTCGTAGCCACTAATAACAGGGAGGGACCAGGGACTGGCCGTTAGGAGTGTTGTCTTTTTCGCAAAATCTTTGTGAGGGACAGGTTGGCAAGGCTGGTTTTCCGGCACACTGGGGGTACACCGGGCGCAGGTACCAGACTGTGCTCGCAGAAGGCTCAGCCGCTTTGAAAAACATAATCTCAATGGACGAACACTTCAACAAGAGTGCCGCGGGATCGCTGACGGTGCGGGACCGCCGCTATGCGATTCGCCATCCGTTTGCAGCCGATGTGGAATGTCTCGATTTAGAGTCGGGAACCTCGGTCAGCGGTGTGACTTCGGACATGTCCATGGGCGGGTGTTTTGTATGCACCAGCAAGCCGCTGACGCTGGGATGCCGGATTCGGCTGATCATGAAGCGCAAAGAGCAGGTGGTGGAAGCGCTTTCGGTGGTGCGCATCGTGAAACCGCGGATTGGGATGGGCATCGAGTTTCTGGATATTGAATCGAAGTTTCAGTCGACGTTCGAACGCTGGCTGGAGCAACTCCGGAAAGACCGCTAACGGTCAGCGCGCAACTTCCGCAGTCGCGCCAAGTTCTCACCGGGCAGCACTCAATTAACAACTAATCCAGTACAGAATCGAAGAGCTGCGAGACTGCGCGGCGCGCCTCGAGGATCGAGTAGCGATGGTCCATGGCGCCCGCGAGGTCAGTGTTGGCGAAGGCGATGCGTCCGAATGGGGCGGAGCGCAGAACTTCACGCGGCGAGGGGTTGCTATTGGAACCGAAGAAAAAGCCGGGCTGCGGGCTGAGGTACGCGTGGCCCCAGCGATTGAGGACGATGCCGGCGATGTCACGCTTGGCGTCGAAGCCCGCGCTGGAAAACATTTGCGTCAACTGTTCGCGGATGCGCTGCTCGTATTCGTGAAACGAAGTGGCGAGGAGTTCGGCGCGGCCGCGCTGGCCTTGCGCTTCGGTGGACTGACCCGAGTACGAGAAGAGAATTTTGATGGTGAGCACTACCGGTGCCTCGGGATTTATTTGCGGCGCGATGTCGCCGACCAGCGCCATGCGGCGCAACTCGAAATAGTTGCCGAGGTTGCCGCCGAACCAGCGGCATCCGGTGACGCCGAGTTTGGCGAGGAAGCGCCAGTTGCGCACCGCGACGTTGGCCATGAGGCAGGGCGAACGGAAAAATTGCGCGTAGGCGGCGCGCTGAGCTGCGTCAAGATCCGTGATGATGTGCTTGCTGGTCCAACTGCCGCCGGCCATGACGGCGGAACGCGCGTGTACCCGGAAGAGCTTTCCGTCTTTTTCATACACAATTTGTAGCGAGTCAGCTTTTGCCGGATCGCCTTCGTGCGCGACGCGGAGAACGGTTGCGTTGTGGCGAATGCGAGCGCGGGAATCGGGAAGATCGAGCGCCGCGAAATTCGCGGAGTTGCGAGTGACACTGTCCGGGGTGGCTTCGCCGGAAAATGCGTCGGGAATTAAAGTTTTGACGATGAGGCGGGCGATGGTGGTGTTGCCGCCGGGAAACATTTGCACGGATTCGCCGTTTTTCTCGTAGGGATGGAGCAAGTCGGCGGCGTAATCGGAGAAGGCGGAGAGGGCGTCGGCGCCGAGGCCGGAACCTCCGCCGAGATCGGGAGAGAGAAAGGTTCGAATGAAATCGCGGGTGAGGCCGAAGCGCTGGATGTAGTGGTCTTCGAGAGAGATGGAATCGAGTGCGCGAGAAATGTCGTCGCCTTCGTATTGCGGCGGCGTGAATTTGGTGTGATCGGCGGCGGCTCCGGAGTACCAACGAAGGAGTTCGGTTCGAACGGAGTCGGTGACCGGAGCGGCGGCAAACTTTTTGCCGACCGGGTCGATGAGCCAAGTTCCGTTGTTTAGTTGGCGCGCGTTCGAATCGTGGGTGCCGGAAGAAAATTTCGGACCGAACCAGAAACCGTATTGTCCAGTTGCCATGCCAGCGGAGTCGTAGGGAGTACGGCCGATGGTCATGGCGGGGCCGGAGCCGGCCCATTTTTGGTAGGACAGGCGCGGTTCGTGGAGACCGATGGCGTCGTAGAAATCGGCGAGGAAACTGCGCGGGTATGGAACGAAATAGATTGCGGAGCCTTGGTGGGCGACGACGCGATGGCCGTCTACGTCGAATTCGTTCTGTTTGGCTTCGCCGCCGAAGATGGGATGGTTTTCGAGGATGAGGCATTTCGAACCTGGGCGGGCCTGGCGGAGAAAAAGCGCGGCTGCGGCGAGACCACTGATTCCACCGCCGACGACCACACAGTCGTAGAGTTCGCCGATGTCGGTGACGTCATTTTGAAAGGATGAGGCGTTCGAATCGCGGAGTTTGTGGCCAGCGGAAAGAACTTCCCAGGAGTTGCCGTGGCTGTTTGCGTATTCGCCGACGCCGCCGTAGCCGTTCCAACTTATCTCCGGGTTTGTAAGTACAAACCCCGAACCCCAGTCATCTGCGGAGCCGGGGAGAGTTGCGTTGGGCTGAAGTGCGAGGAGTTGCGCGGGTGAGAGTGGATGGAGGAGTTGCGCCCCGGAGGCGAGGAGCGTGGCGCCGAGGAAGTCGCGGCGGGTGATGGAGGATTCCATCCCCAACGCGGAGTCGCCTGGTTTGCGGGAATTGTGGATCATGCGATGCGGCTACTGCTTGGTGTCGATTGGATGATGGCTTTTTTCGTAGAACTCATTTTGTAATTTGAGGCTGGCGTTGTCGGCTTTGACGGCGCGGATGGCATCCCCGATGGTCGAGATCCAGTTGTTCATTCCAGCTTCGCCAAGCTCTTTGCTGGCGATGGAGCCGTCGCCGGAGTAGTGGTCGGGGAAGCGGGCGTACCACCAGATACCGGTGTACACGGTTTCGGGGAGCGGATCGTGTTTCTGATCACCGCCGGATTCCTGTTTGGCGCGATCGATGTGGACGAGATCGGGGCGGGAAATCATGACGTTGGAAGTTTCGGATTGACCGGCGTGCATATCGAGTTTGTCCGTCTTCAAAGGATGTTGAGCAATATGGCGTTCGCCGGACTGAATGTAGACGACGTAGTCGTGCGGCTGGTCCAACTGGGATTGCGCGAAGAAGGGGAGGAGACTTTCGTTGCCGCCGTGGCCGTTGACGATGAGGACTTTTTTGCAGCCATTGCGGGCCATTTCGTCGGTGGTCTCCTGCAGAAGATTCAGTTCCATAGTGCGGCTGTAGGCGATGGTGCCGGGTTCGTGCTTGGCTTCAAAAATTTGTCCGAAATAATATTCGGGGAAAACGACGGCGAATTCTTTTTCCGCGGCGTGCAGAGAGGCGTAGCGGACGTTGAGGAGATCGGTGCCGAGCGGGAGATGCGGCCCGTGTTTTTCCAAAATGCCGATGGGGAGGATGCAGGTGCCTTTGGATTGTTCGATGGCATGGGTGAAATCGGCGGCGGTGAGCTCCTCCCAGTGGACGGAGAGTTTTTGCGCCGAGTTGGTGGCGGCGGAAAGCGCACAAAAGAGAAGCGAAATAGTTACGCGACGCATGGAGATGCTCCTTCGAAGGAAATTACCGTTTTGCATTGTACTGCGAGTGAGGAAAAAGCGGCACTATTGAATCGGTTTAGCCTGCATTATTCGCGAAAGTGGAACGCCAAACAGTTTTTTTTGAGAACGGGACAAAGATGCGACGACGGGCGGAATTTTGTTAGACCGGGCGGCTGATTCTAAAGCTCTTAGCGGGGTTCACAGTCTGATTTTGATGCGTAACGAGACACCACGAGTAAGAGCGTGACAAAGGTAAATTTCGATTGAAGAAATGAGAGGGGCTTACACGCTTTGAGCGCCCAAGCTCAAGGCCAGACGATGAAAGCTGTCGCGGTAGGGAAACGCTTGAGGCAAGTGCAGCACGATTCGCCGCACCGAGACCACCAGCTGAGCGCCCAGCTTCAAGAAATGTTCGCGCAAGGTCGAGACTTGCGCCCGGGCGTGGCGCGTCGGTGCCAGGTGAAGACGCATCTCTTGCATCAGCACATACGCCGCCGCTGTCAGCAGCACTCGGAACGTGTTCGCCAAAAAGTTCGAGCAACTGGTCCGACCGATCTGCATTCCGTCGTGCAATTCTTTAATCCTGTTTTCCACGTCGCCTCGATGACAGTAAGTTTTCTCGTAAATCCACTGCGGACTCTGTTTCAGGTTGGTGACTACGAAGCGCGGGTTGTCCTTCGCTTCCTTGTTCGCGGCGCGCACCACCTCGGCTTTGTAGATGACCCGTCGTTTCCACGGCCAAGTCTTTTTGGTAGCGTACCGGCACTCGCCATAGACATGCTCGGTTTGCCCGGAGATCTCCGACGCACGACGAGACCGCTTCATTGCGGATTTCACTTTACGCTTCAACACCGCATTGGCGGCCAGGTTCACGAGGTATTCCACTTTCGGTTCACAATCCAAAAAATCCAGAACTTCCGGAGACGCGAAGCCACCGTCGAGTCGCACCCGAAGTCTCGCCTTGGGAAAGGCATTGCTCACCCGTGCAATCAAACGGCGCAGAATCCCCAGCGCACCCAGCGAGCCAGTCGCGTTCCCACGCCGCAACACCGCCGCCACCAAGTACTGCTCCGCTTCCTCATTAAAGGTGAGAAAACAAACCATCGGCAAGTAACAGTAGCTATCGTAGTGGCGATTGAAAAAGGTGAACTGTTGCTGGCCGTGCGTGGGGTCGTCGGTGGGATCCAGATCGATGGTGATGCGACGGGCCCGACCATGCAGACGCTTACGATGGCGTTCAATGACGCAGTCCGCCAACGCTTCCGTCATGCGCAACAGTTCCTTACGATCCGGAGCATTTTCAAAGCGCGAGAGGGTAGGTTGCGAAGCCAGATCCTCGCCGTCGACAGGATCCCGACCGACCAGCAACTTGTGGATCGGATCCGATGCCAGCCGTGCCGCATCGTTGGCGTCTTCATATCCCAAGGCGAGGGCCATGACCCGCTGAGTAATCAATTCACGCAACTCATGCTGCACCTTACCCGCTTGCCGGTCATCTCGCAGACCAGCCGCCAATGCCGATGTCAGGCCTAACCGCAGCTGGGCGGCCTTGAGCAGAATCGCTCCGCCATCGGAACTGCCCAGCCGTTGATCAAACTTCGCAACCACCGGTCGATCAAAAATATCTGAAAAAAGAAGACAGTCTGTTGTGGTATGTTCGCTCAAGCGAAGGCCTCTCTTGTGATGCAAAAACTGCGTGAACAACAGTTTTTTATCACGAAGAGGCTTTTCGCGTCTTTAAATACCTGAATAATTCGGGTTAGGAGCAATCAGTTGAGCGCGCACGGCTAATCGGGACCTGCTGCTGTCGAGTGGTTGTCCTGCCAAACTAATCAGGCAGCAATGCAGTGACGGCCCGGCACCCGACTGCGAAATTCGAATGGTCCATTCGTGTTCCTCGTTTGTTTTCAACACTCGCCGGTTCTTGTCGCGAATGGTTGTTGGCAAGGGGATTGCTGCAACCGATTTATCCTGACCTGAGTCTCCACCAGCGAATCTTGCATTTAGTTCACAACGCTGATTCTGCTCAGGGGCTGAGCTACGAATGGCCACTTTTGGAAACGAGGACCGAACAAAATGACCACGAAAGAATCCGCGAGTATCCGATACTTATGCGCGAGTCTGACCTTGCTTGCACTGGCTCATGCTGCTGTGGGCCAGGCTCCGCCTCTGCCCACTGAGCTTTCCTCCGAAGAGGTCGTCGCACGTGTGGCGCCTTCCGTGGCGGTGGTCCTCACCGGGGCGGGTGCGGGTCGCCTGAGCGGCGTGGGCTCCGGAGTTATTGTACGGTCCGACGGAGTCCTTCTGACGGCCTACCACGTGATTAAAGACGCGCGGGAGGTGCAAGTCCGCCTCAAGACGGGCGAGATATACGACCGCGTAGAAGTTGTCGCGGTGGACGAGCGACGCGACGTGGCGGCGATTCGTATTCCGGCAGCAAACCTGCCCGCTCTGGCAGTTGCGCCGCTCGAAGAGGCACGGCTGGGCGAGCCGATCTTCATTGTTTCCAATCCCTCCGGGCTGACCTGGAGCGCTTCCGCGGGAGTCTTGAGTGCGGTGCGACCGGTGGAGGAGGTTCTGGCGACACAGAATGGTTATCGCGTCTTGCAATTCACAGCGCCGGTTTCGCCGGGTTCGAGCGGCGGCGCTGTCGTGGACTCGAAGGGCCGCGCGCTCGGCATTGTGGTTTTCTCGAAGCAAGGGCAGGCCCTCAATTTTGCCGTTCCCGCGGACGCCGTACTTGGGCTAGCCAGCGGTTCGGAGCATACTCCACTTCCTACGGGACGGGACCTTCAGCCCCGGCAGCCCGAAAGACCTCCATCCAGCGCGAGCCTTGTACGTGAAAACCCTGCAGACTTACTCCGGAAGGCACGCACCGTTTTTGTCCACTCGCGCACCGTTTGGTTTACGACCGCTACATTCGAAAAGGAGTTGATGAAGCAGCGGGACTTTCAGGGATGGGGGCTTGCCGTTGTAAGGGACCGCAAACTCGCCGACCTGGATGTCGAGGTGGACCGACCGCTATGGACATACACTTTTACCGTTGTCGTGCAGGACGCCCGCACCAGCGTGTTACTTGGCAGCGACCAGGTCATCGACGCGAGCGGGGATCTTGCTGCCCCGGGTCTCGCCGAAAAGATTGTGAAAATGATTGGAGCAGCTCGTTCCGCAGAGACCACGGCCGCCAATAAGAATTAATACGATGGTTCTCAGCAGGCACGCAGCCGTGCTTGATTGTCCATCCAAGCGAGTTTGCCTTATTTGTTCTATCTGGCGTGGTCAGCGCGAGCGGCGAGCAGCTTTGTGGCGGTGGCATGATAAAGCTGTTTCAGCGTGTCATCGCTAAGCCCGAATCCATTCAGGCTCCAGTGGTAGTCGAACTGCTCGATCTCGTAGAAGTGCTCGTCGAGCGATTCAAGGATTCTGAAGGTGACACGGTACATGGGCTGGTCAAAACCCATATCGGTTCCATAGACGAGCCGTTCGGCATGCTTTTCATAAAACTTGGAAGCGAAGCGCGGGATGGGCGCGGTCTCTGCGTAACGGGCAGAAATGTCGGCATACAGATTAGGATTGCGTGCGAACATTTCGCCCAGCCGCGCCAAATCATAGTCCAGGTTGGCGAAGTGGCAGGCGATAAACGTGGTCGTTCGATGCCGCGCGAGCGTTCGGTCAAGAATGTCGATCATGCCGGACAGATTGACGATATTTGGCTTGTTGTCGAGTCGCCAGTGGTAGGCGTTCATGAGGCCGTCGTTGGTCTTGTCCATTTTCTGGTACATCCAGATGGGGTCGGCGACATGGAGGCTGATCGGCATGCCGAGTTCGGCGCAGCTCTCCCAAAGCGCATCCATGCGCGGGTCGTCGGGATGCATTCCGGGTGCTTTGGATTTGCCTGAGGCTAGTCCATCGCCCTTGTCGTGGATTTCACCCACGCCGCGCGCACCTACTTGCTGGCAGCGCTCCAGTTCCTTGACGGCGGCGGGGCCGAATCCCGGCTGGTTGGAGCCGGACAGATCGAAACCACACCACATCGCAAAGCGATCCGGATACTTCGAATACTTACGGTAGATATCATCAAACTCTGTGCCGGTAGCCATGGTAAGAATGACGGTTTTCTGAACGCCGACCTCATCCATGTTTTTAATCCACTCGTCAATCTGCTGCGCCGTCTCGGCGTAGGGATGAGAATGCATGTCAATGATGGGATATTTGGCCTTGGCGATTTCGGTAACGGGAATCTTGTAGATTGATTTCGGACGGTAGTCTTTGAGGAGAATTGTCTCTGGTGAACGCAGCTGCTTCGCCTGGGAAACTGCTCCGGGATGCGCAGGGTTGGTGTCTCGCAGCGGGATCGGGCTGGACTCCGCTGCAGCTGGAAACCAGGCGGCCAGCCCAAGCAGGTTTGCCCATTTCAGAAATAATCTTCGATTCACTTCATTTTTGGTTCGCATGTCGCTGGACCCACCGACCTTCTACAATCTCCTTCGACCTATACATTCAAACTTATCAGAGTTGGGTCGTCGCAGCTGCTGTATCCTTGCGCAGTCGGATGACTCGAAATTACCCGTGCACAGAATTCTTGGCGCTATCGACAAAGGAGACGAATGTGATTCGATCCTGCGGTTTCCGCGGCAGGTCCAGAACCCGAACACAAGTCCCTGGATATTTCCGAGTACGCCCCGAAAAGCGTGCTGCAGGTAAAGGAAACGAAGGTTGCCCGCTCAAGGTTCCCGGTTATTGACATCCACATCTTTCCGGGACCAAACACTCAGAGAAGGGCGTTTCGTTTTCCCCGCGGCAATGCCGCACGGCTGCTGAATATCACCGGCTAGCTTTTCCGAATGTAGTTGGCAAAGTCGGCTTAGCCAACGATGGTGGCCGTGTGATTCGCGCAATCGTGAGCAGGACCAGGAAAGTTCCCGCCACGATTTCCAGAAGCTTCACATTGTTCGGCGTTCGTGGTCCACCCCTTGGCATGTAGTTGGACACCAGCACTACTTTGGTCTGGTCGGCGGGATTGTAGTGCACTACGACTGGCGTTCCTGGTGGGTGCTGATCCACCCACTCTTGGAACGGCGCAATCTGGTTGGGCGGGTATTGCGCAACTTCGGCTGGTGGAACACTGGTCGAATAGACGTTCGCCGCGTACTGCTCGTCGCCTACCGGGTAGCTCAAGCGGCAACGGATGTAGAGCTTTAACCGCCGACCGGTGCTGGTCCTAGTCAGGCCACAGCGGTCAACGCGAGCGGTCACCTCCGGCCATCGCGCCTGGGCGTGCTCCCGCCAAGCTCCTGCCACGGTCACTACTGACGCGAAGACAGTGCACAGCCCTGAGAAGGCAACCAGTGCAATCAAACCCAGCCACGATAAAGGACCTTTTTGCACTGTTCCGGTCGTCATTTTTTGGTCCGGCGAAATCTTCATTCATAGTAAGTGTGCATTTCAGCCTGATGCAAAACTTCTGGATTTGACGATGCCGATTGGTCACCTGCGATTTCGCGCGGCTACTGCGCCTTTCCAGTTGGGAGAGCAGGCGCGTTGCGATGGAGTTTGGAAAAGCCAGCCGCGACGGCGAAGACGGTGAGCAGGAGTAGTAAGGGATCGATGGGATGGCGATAGCGCAGCGAGGTGTGAGTGATGTAGTAGATGAAAGGATAGAGCGCGGGGAAGATGGCGACGGGATAGGCGAAGGGATTCTTGGTGCGGGCGAGAAGCAGGACTCCGGCCATGGTGCCGAGAGTGAGCAACAAATTGCAGAGGATGACGATGCGGACGAGGAGCGAGTCGGTGCGGCGAAAGTCGCTGAAAGGATGTTCGGTGCCGGCCCAGGTGGCGATGATTTTTCTGCCGGTGAGGCGCAGAAACAGTCCGGGCTTTTGTTGAATGAAGGATTTTGCTTGAAGCCATTTATCGGCGAGGTAGGCGTTTTCGCCGAGATTCGCGTATTTGCGGGTCTCTTCGTAGCGGGTGATGCGCTGAATGCCGCCGACGGCGTGTTCGTCAAAAATGTCGTTGTTGCCGATCCACAGTTCGAACGGGAAGCTGGAGCGGATAGGAATGAGGCGGTGGAAGGCGGAGTAGTTGCGGATGGTCCAGGGCAGGCAGCAGAGAAGGATGAGTGCGAGCGTTCTGAGCGGGATGCGCCAGGAGAGTTTTGTTTGCTCCTTAGCGCGGAACGCGGCCCAGAGGAATAGGAAGGGAAGCGCGATTCCGAGCGACGGATTGGTGAGCAGAGCGAAAGGCCAGAGGAGAGCGTAGGCGAGCCAGAGTTTTGAGGTTGAGGATTCGGAGATTAGGAGTGTGAGCCAGACGAGAGTGGTGGCGAGAAGGACGGAGAGCGAGGTGTCCCAGATCCATTCGAACGGCATTACGATGCCGGCAGGGAGTAAGACCCAAAGCCAGGCGGTGACGATGGCAATAGTTTGGGAGGAGATGCGGCGGGCAATCGCGAAAAGTGGAAAGGTGACCGCGGAGGAGAGGAGCACGTTCAAGATAGCGGCGGCCAGGAAGCTGCGGAGAGTAAACGCACCGTATGCTCGGAAAATTAAAGAGAGAAAGAATGGATAGATCGGGGCGAGCCAGGCGGTGGGGCCGGTATCGCGGCGGAACAGATTGCTGAAGCCGTGGCCTTGCGCGAGCGAGAAGGCGATGTTGCCGGCTTCGTTTTCGAAGGGGACCGAGGCGAGAACCTGGTGGGGGATTTTGCGTTGCTGGTCGTAGAGGAAAGTGGAGCGGGTGAGGAGCGCGGCGGAAGCGATGAACCAGACGCTCGAGAACAGGATGAGAATGCGGGAGAGGCGGGTCATTGGTTTGAGTTGGCGGGAACCATTGTGGCGCATGTTGGGCGGGGAGGGAAATTGGGGCGAGTGAGAAATCGTGTGTGGTACGGGAATTGGCTGAAAGCTAGAATGCGATTGGTGATGAGATTACGGAACGAATGGGGACTAATTTGAGGCGGCGGATCGTTAGAAGCTTGATTGCGATGGTGGTCATGGTGGGTGCGGTTGTGTGCGCGGATGCTCACGACGTGCCGGGGCAGAGTGTGGCGCAAGGTCAGCAGAAGGAAACGAAGATTGAAGGGAAAGTCTGCAACGTGGCGGGAGAAGGGATTGCTGGAGCGACGCTTTGGCTGGAGCACGATGCGGACACCGCGGCGCTGGAAGTGGTGACGGGCGCGGATGGGAAGTATGAGTTTGTGCTGCAGGGTGGCGGGAGATACAAATTGAAGGTAATGAAGGACGGGTTTCGCGATGCCGGAGTGGATCCGATTCAGGTGAGCGAGGGCGGAAGCAAGAAAGTGGATGTGATTTTGGAGAAGGAAGGCGCGAACGCGGACGCGGGCTCAGGGACGAAGAGTGATTCGAACCAGAGTGCCGGCACGCAGGGTTCAGGGAAGGCAATTGAGTTTTCCGACGAGCCGAATTTTACGGTCGCGGGAGTGACGGACTGGAGCAATGTTGGATTGCATGGATCGGACGCGAATGTGCGGACCAGTGAAACGCTGGTGAAAGAAACGGCGGCGCTGAAGGCGGGAACTGCTTCAGCGGCGACGGCCACGTCCGGTGTGCCGAGTGAGGCAGACGCGCACCGATTGGCGGGCGACGCTAAGGAAAAAAGCGGCGAACCGGTAGCGGCGGTGAATGAGTACGAGCAAGCGGTAAAGCTGGAGCCGAGTGAAGAGAATTATTTCGCGTGGGGTACCGAGTTGTTGAGGCATCGTGCGGGGGTGGCGACGGTGGAGGTGTTCAAGAAAGGTGTGGAGGCGCATCCAAAATCGGCGCGGATGCGAGCGGGATTAGGAGCTGCTTATTATGCGGACGGGCAATTTGGAGAAGCGGCGGAGCTGATGTGCGAGGCCGCGGATTTGAATCCCGCGGATGCCGCACCGTATTTGTTTTTGGGCAAGATGGAGGACGCTTCGAACGATGGATTTGTGTGCAGCGAAGAGCGCCTGGCGGAATTTGTGAACCGCGAGCGAAAGAACGCGCCGGCGAATTATTACTACGGGCTGGTGCTTTGGAAGAAGGGCCGCAAAGACCAGAATGCGCAAGAGATTGCGCTGGCGGAAGTGTTTTTTAGACGGGCGCTCGCGATCGATGCGAATTTCGGCGAGGTGTACGTGCAGCTTGGGATGTTGTATAACGCGCAGGGCCAAAGAGAGCCGTCGCTGTTGTGTTTCGAACGAGCAGTGGCGGTCAGCCCGCAGCTGAGTCCCGCGCGTTATCAATTGAGTCTGGCGTACCGGCGGGCGGGAGACTCGGCGAAGGCGGATCAGCAGATCAAGGCGTATGACGAACTGAAGCGGGCGGAAGATGCGGAGCTGGAGAAACAGCGGCGGGAGATGCGGCAGTTTGTGACGATTTTGAAGGACGGGCAGAAGAGTACAACACCACGCTGAAGCAAGACGGGCAGTCGCTACTGGAAATTGGTTCGGAAAAAACCAGATTCCTCGGGCGCAAGACGCTTGCGGAAGGAAAACCACGGAGCAGCGGAGATGAGGATGAATATGCGAAATACAATCCCGATAGTAATGGCGCTGGTGTGGCTGGTGTTTCTCGCGGGAACGGCGGCTGCGGACATGAGTTACACACTGAAATCGCCGGATGACCGGATCGAAGTGCAGATTCACATCGGGAACAAGATCAGCTACGACGTGGCGCTGAACGGGAAATTGTTGATGAAGGATTCGAGCCTGGCGCTGAAGATTGGCGACAAGACGCTGGGTGAAAATCCGCAGGTGAAATCCATCAAGAAGGACAGCGCGGATCGGTTACTAGAGCCGGTGGTGCGGCAAAAGTTCGCAAAGATCCGGGAGCGATACAACGAATTGAGATTGGAGATAGAAGGCGGCTATGCGGTGACGTTCCGAGCGTATCCGGAGGGAGTGGCATACCGGTTCGAGACGAATTTGGGCGGCGAAAGTGTAAAGGTTTTTAGCGAGGAAGCGGAGTTCCGTTTCGCGGGCGATAACATTGTTTTTTATCCAGAAGAAGAGAGCATGTTTTCGCACAACGAACGAAAGTATTTGCCACGACCGCTGAAATCGATCCCGGCGACAACGTTCGCGACGCTGCCGGCGGTGGTGGACGCAGGCGATGGAGTGAAAGTGGCGGTGGCGGAATCAGACGTTGAAGAGTATCCCGGGCTGTGGCTGCGCGGGACGGGCGAGAATGCGCTGGCCGCGACATTCGAGCACTATCCGTTGAAAGAGCAGCTGGTGAAGGAGCTGGATTTCAAGCCGGTGGAAGTAGCGGACTACATTGCGTTGACGCGCGGAACACGGACGTTTCCGTGGCGAGTGCTGGGAGTCGCGGAGCATGACAAGGATCTGATAACGAACTCGCTGGTGTGGCTGCTGGAGAAGCCCTCGCAGGTTAAAGACACTTCGTGGATCAAGCCGGGGAAAGTCGCGTGGGATTGGTGGAACGATTGGAATGTCTACGGCGTGGATTTTAAGGCTGGCATCAACACAGCGACATACAAGTATTACATTGATTTTGCCGCGAAGAATCATCTGGACTACATCATTCTGGATGCGGGCTGGTACCAGGGCGCCGATATCACGGCGGTGATTCCGGAGGTGAATATGGAAGAGTTGACGGCGTATGGGCGGGAAAAAAATGTCGGCGTGATTTTGTGGGTGTTCTGGAAGTCCATGCAGGATCAGATGCAGCAGGCGCTGGATTTGTACGCGAAGTGGGGAATCAAGGGAATCAAAGTGGACTTCATGCAGCGGAATGACGAGCTGCTGGTGACTTATTATCACAAGCTGAGCAGCGAATGCGCCAAGCGCAAGATGCTGGTGGATTTTCATGGCGGGCAGCGGCCGGCTTCGATGACAAGGACGTGGCCGAACCTGATCGGCACGGAAGGCGTGCGCGGAATGGAATGGAGCAAGTGGAGTGCGGAAGCGGAGCCGCAGCACCACGTCACGCTACCGTTTTCTCGAATGTTTCTGGGGCCGATGGACTACACGCCGGGAGCGATGCTGAACGCAACAAAGGAGACGTTCGCGCCGATCAATCACCGGCCAATGGCGCTGGGAACGCGGTGCCAGCAACTGGCGATGTATGTGGTGTACGAGAGCCCGTTGCAGATGCTGTCGGACAGTCCGTCGAACTATGAGCGTGAGCCGGAGTCGTTGGAATTTTTGCGAGCGGTGCCGACGACGTGGGACGAGACTGTGGCGCTGGACGGAAAGATCGCGGAGTATGTCGTTGTTGCGCGGCGGAATGGAAGAGATTGGTACGTCGGCGCGATGTCGAACTGGACGGCGCGGGATCTGGAGATTGATTTATCCTTTTTGCCAGCGGGGAATTTTGCGGTGGACGCGTATCAGGACGGCGTGAACGCGGACCGCATGGCCAGCGACTATAAAAAAGTGGCGATGCAGGTGGACAGGGGAACGAAATTGAAAGTGCATTTGGCGCCGGGTGGGGGTTGGGCGGCGCGGATACATCCTTAGGCAAATTCAATCGAAAACAACTTGGCCCTCGACAATTCCACCCCGAGCAAGCGCAGTCTGGACAGAAACCCCCGGCGGCGTTGGGGGATTGCGGTGCTTTTGGGATTTGGGATTCTGGTCAACTATTTTGACCGGGTGAATCTGTC
This sequence comes from uncultured Acidobacteriota bacterium, assembly GCA_963814635.1. GTDB lineage: Bacteria > Acidobacteriota > Terriglobia > Acidiferrales > UBA7541 > Acidiferrum. Next base: position 1,475,639 of record CAWFDP010000001.1, read on the forward strand.
CGTTTCGCGGGACGCACTGCGCGATTCGTTTGGAATATCCACGGTGATGTTTGGGTTTTTGCTCAGCGCGTACAACTGGCCGTACATGCTGCTGCAACTGCCGTCGGGACTCTTGCTGGACCGGTTTGGCGTGCGGCGGGTGGGGATTGTCAGCACCATTGTTTGGAGTGTCGCTTCGTTTGTGGGGGCTGGCGCTAACGGCATTCGAATGTTGTTCGGTTCGCGATTTCTGCTGGGAATCGGAGAGGCGCCGACATTTCCCGGTAACGCGAAAGCGGTCGGATATTGGTTCCCCAAGAGCGAACGCACTTTGGCGACTGCCACGTTTGACTCGATGGCGAAATTCTCTTCGGCGATTGGCATCCCGCTGCTTGGGCTGGTGCTATTGCATTTTGGCTGGCGGTGGAATTTTGGCGTGACCGGAGCGATCAGCTTGTTGTATTTCGCGCTGTTCTACGTTTATTACAAAAATCCCAGTCAAGATTCGAAACTTACGGAAGCGGAGCGCGAGCATATTCGGAGCGGCGGCGCGCAGCCGGAAGACGCAGCGCGTGCGGCGGCGGGCGCTCCACTGATGTACCTGTTGCACCAGCCGAAAGTGATTGGGCTTGCGCTGGGCTACGGATCGTATAACTACGTTTTCTATTTGCTGCTGACCTGGCTGCCGACGTATCTACACGACGCGCAACATCTGGATCTGGCGCATTCGGTTTTTTACACCAGCGTGCCGTGGCTGTGCGCGACGGTGGCGGAATTGATTGTGGGCGGATGGCTGGTGGACTCATTGATTCAGCGCGGGTGGGATGCAGTGCGGGTGCGGCAAACGGTGCTGGTCGCGGGCATGTCGCTCGGCTTGGGAATTTTTGGTGTGGCTTATGCGTACACCGCGCAGTCGGCGGTGACGTGGATTGCGATTTCGATTACCGGATTGTCGATCGCGGCGCCGGTGGGGTGGTCGATGCCGGGGCTGATTGCGCCGCGAGAGAGCGTGGGCACGATTGGCGGGATCATGAATTTGAGCAATCAGATTGCGGGAATTGCGGCGCCGATTGTTACGGGATTTATTGTGGCGGGGACGAAGTCATATTCGGCGGCGTTCATTGCAGCGGCGATGTTTTTGGTGATTGGGATTGGTTGTTACGTTTTTCTCCTGGGGAATATGGCGCCGATTCCGGAGCCGGAAACCGAATCTTAATGCGACGGCCGCCCTGAGGCCCAGCCATAGCCCTTTCCAGTCATAGTTCCCGAGATCGAGACAGTCAAAGATTCGTCGGGGCCTGCAACAACCTCAAGATAACGCCCGTCAGAGGTACCGGTCGGATTCGCGATTAATTTGCGTGCCGTATTGTGCGCAGTTCCAGCCTCTTCCGAAAAATGCAATTGCCACATATCTTGCAGACCAGGCGAGGATCTAATGATGTCGAGAGCCGAGGGGCTACCGCCTTTTTTCGCACTGTTGTCGACGATGACGACATGCGCAGCGATGGCGTGGACAAGAGCGACGCTGCCGCTTTGATTGAAGCCGTGATGCGAAGCGATGTAGATGTCGATTTTGCCGAGGCGGTTGATGGGGCACATGAGGTCACGTTCTTTGTCGGCGGTGAGATCGCCAAGGTCAAGGATGCGAAGTTTGCCGAAGGTAATTAGGACGCCGAGGGAGCGGGGGTTTTCGGTGGTGTCGGCGGGAGGTTCTGGAGAGTTGGCGCAAAAGGGATTTGGCTGTCCTGCGCCGGGGAGTGGCGTTTGGATGACGGCGCCGTCGGAGGTGATGACTTCGGCGCGGATTTCCTGGATGGGGAGAAAGTCGCCGGGTTTGGCTACGACGTGATTGTATTTCCCGGACTCGAGCAGGGCTTTGTAGGCGTCGTAAAGTTTTTGCGAAGCGGGTTCGCGGTTTTCGCCGTGATCGATGAAGGTGCCGATGGGAATGCGCTGGGCGAGTTGCGGAGCGCCGCCGACGTGGTCATCGTGATAATGGGTGATGAGGACGTAGTCGAGTTTGCTGATGCCGGCGTCTTTTGCGGCGGCGACGATGCGGTCGGCGTCGCGGAAATTGTTATCGGGCCAGCCGGTGTCGATAAGCAGGGACTGGCCTTCGGGAGTGACGAAGAGCGTGGCTTGGCCGCCTTCGACGTCGATGAAATAGATTTGCAGGGGTTTGGGGGTGGCAGGTGCGGCTGTTGATTGGGCGAAAGAAACTACGGGAATTGCGATTAGCGCGAGTGCGGCAAGCGCGACGAGTTTGTAGAACTTTGGAAACCGCGTACAGACAGGATTGTCTGTGCTACTGGGAGAAATCGCGCGGTCATCGCTGCGATCAAGACAAGTACTGTTGGTTGAGATCCTTCGGCGAACCTTAGCGGTTCGGCTCAGGATGACAACTCTGTCGTGTTGATCGGCTGGCATTTTGGACTTCTCCAGAAATTGTAGGCTTTTCTTAGAGTCATTTTTGCGGCGGCGCAGGAGCGGGTTTGCGGAGGGCACGTAGAGAGCCGGTGGAGATGCCGCCGTCGACCAGGATGGTTTGGCCGGTAACGTAGCGGCTGGATTCGGAGGCAAGGAAGACGATGGCGCCGTCGAGATCGTGCGGCTCGCCTGGGCGCTTTAGCGGAATCCGATCGCTAAGATATTCGACCCACTCTTTGTCTTCGTACATGACGGCGTTTTGCGCGGTTTGGAACCAGCCGGGAGCGAGGCAGTTGACGGTGACGCCCTGTTGGCCCCAGTCGTCGGCGAGGCTCATCGTGAGCTGGCGAATGCCGCCGCGGCTCGCGCCGTAGGGGCCGAGTCCCGCATAGCCTGCGACCGTGGTGACGGAGCCAATGTTAATGATGCGGCCGTAGTTGCGTTGGACCATGCCGCGGGCGACGGCTTGCGCGACGAAAAAACTGCCGCGCAAATTTGTATCGAGAATCAGATTCCAATCTTCCCAGGTGACTTCTAGCGCGGGCTTGCGAACGTTGCAGCCTGCATTGTTGACGAGGATGTCGATGTGGCCGAAGTGTTGTTCGGCGGCGGCGGCCATTTCCTTGATGCTGTGGTGATAGCGGACATCGAGTTCGAGAGAGATTGTCCTGCGGCCGAGGGATTGGATTTCTTGTTCGAACGCTGCGAGGTCGGCGCGTTTGCGGCTGGTGAGGACGAGGTCAGCGCCGGCTTTGGCGAGAGCGCGGGCCATGTATTGGCCGAGGCCGCGGCTGGTACCGGTGACGATGGCGACTTTGCCCGAGAGGTTGAATAGTTCGTTGGTCATGTTGATGATCCTGGTGTTAGGACTACTTTTAATAGATTGGGTTCGCGATTGTGGAGGCGTTCGAACCAGGAGGCGCCTTCTTCGAGCGGGGCGGTGGCGGTGATGAGTGGCTTCACTTTGATCGCGCCGCTGGCAAGGAGTTCGATGGCGCGGGGATATTCGCCGGAAGAGGCGCAGGAACCTTGCAAGCGGATCTGGCGCGAGACCACCTTTTGCAGAGGCAGATTGACATTGGGAGTGATGTTGCCGACGAGGACCACGGTGCCGCCTTTGCGCGTGGCGTCGATGGCGGCGGCTACGGTTTCGTTGCGGCCGACACATTCCAGGGCGATGTCAACGCCTTGATTGTTGGTGAGCTCGAGAATTTTTGATTGGAGAGATTCGCTGGAGAGGAGCGTTTCTGTTGCGCCGAGTTGCTTGGCGAGACTGAGGCGGTCTTGATCGATGTCGGTGACGAAAACTTTTTTGCAGCCAGCGGCACGGACGGCTTGCAGGGTCAGGATGCCGATGGTACCGGCGCCAATGACGAGAGCGGTGTCGGTCGGCTGCAAATGTGCGAGGTTAACGGCGTGGATGGCTACGGCGACCGCTTCGAGCATGGCGGCTTCGGCGAAAGGAAGATTTTCCGGGAGGCGATGGAGAATGCGCGCGGGGACGGCGACGAATTCGGCGAAGGCTCCGGCGCGGCGGTAGTCGCCGCACGAGACGCCGAGGACCTGGCGATTGTCGCAGAGGTTGATGTCACCGCGCAGGCAGTTGGGGCAAGCGCCGCAGTAGACGGTGGAGTCGAAGGTGACGCGATCGCCGGAGGAGAAATTTCTTGCGTTGGCGCCGACGGATTCGACGACGCCGGCGGCTTCGTGTCCCATGACGATAGGAGGGATGCGGCGGCCGGACCCGCCGTCGTAGCCGTGGACATCGCTTCCGCAGATGCCGCAGGCGGCGACGCGGATTAGGACTTCGTCGGAGGCGGGAGTGGGCGCGGGCAGATCCGCGAGTTCGAGATGTTTGTAGCTGCTGAGGAGGAGCGCTTTCATGGGCTGAGCAAGACTATCAGAGACCGCAGAGCGGAGGCCAGATAGCAGCGAGTAGCGAACCGCGAGCGGTAAGCTGACCCAACGTTTATTCGCGAATACGAATTCGATCCGCCTCGACAACCAATAGCTTTCCGTTGTAGTCGATCAAGTTGGGATGAAGATCGAGATATACGGTCAGGCGCCTCATTACGAGTGGAAGGATCTCCGAATGATTGCGCATCTGGATGGCGACGATCCCCAGAAAGCGTTTCGGAGGATACGTAACTATGTCGGCGAAATCGATATTCAATGACAAGAGAATTGCACCAATTTCTTGAGCCTTCGCGATGACGATCGCATCCGCGGAGTCAACGGGAAGAACCTCGCGCGAGCGCACGACTTCATGGCTAGTGATCGGCCAAAAACCGCAAGGCCATCAGAGGACGGCCTCGAATTCAGCGAGTTCGCGGGCGTAGTCCAGACAGGCGGCAATCTGTTCCCGAGTGAGGTCGGGGAACTCGGCAGTGATTTCGTCGGCGGACTTGCCGGCGGCTAAATAGCCAAGAATGAGGCTGACCGGAATGCGAGTCCCCTTAAGGCGAGGTTTCCCGCGCAGGATTTCCGGATCACTGACGATGTGCTGTTTCCACTCAACCGGCATGAAGCGACACTAGCGCGATTTTGCGGGGAATAAAAGATGAACGAAGGCCGAAGAGTAAGGATATTGCGGCAACCTGCCTGCGGCACGCTGGCGCGGAGAATGGTGAAGTTCCTAGAGAAGAAGTCTCAGATGTAGACCCAACACCTGCGGCACCTGGCAGAAAACTTACCTACTGGGCTTTCGCTCCTTTAGAGAATTTGGGGTTTTCGATGGTTCCGTCGATGCGGAAGGGGAAAGACAGTTTGCCATCAATCATTTTGGCACCTTCGAGCCGGGCGAAGGTGTTGGTGAGGAATCCTTGTTTGGTGAGGATAGCGGCTACACCTTCATAGTGGAGGTCGTCGGAGCCGGATACGCTGACGCTGCCGGAGCCGTCCACATCTACGCCGTAGCCGTCAATATCGATAGCCTTGCTGGTGATGCGGAGATTTTCGAGTTCGAGGTCGGTGGTGATTGACGCGAAGGATGCCGGATTGTCCTTGGCTGGGCCGAGATCGTTGAAGTGAGCTAATTTCATCAAACTCGTGTTGAGCATCAAGCTGGGGATCTGGCCGTTGGTGACCTTCAAGTGCCCGGTTCCGCGCGTTCGCGCGAATGGACTGGTGTTGTGCTCGATGGCCCCCGCAAGCTTAAAATCACCGTCCAAGCTTCCGGTAAGTAGTCCGCGCAAATCGTGAAAGGCGGCCAGAAGGCGGGCCGTGTTAATTCCGTTGGCTCGGGCGTCGGCTTTAAAGGTAGGAGTGCTTTTGGCCAGACTGATGGAGAAGTCGCCAGCGGCTTTTCCCCCGTAGATGTCTGCTTTGAGGTTGGTAAAAAAGACCTCGCGCGACTCCAACCGGAACCTGGCGTCAACATTGGTCGTTTCCACCGCGGCAAAACGCAAATGGGCTGCTTTCCAGTTGCCCTGGCCATTCAACGCGGAAGAAGTAGGATTGACGATGGCCGCCAAATCGACGCGATCGAGTTCACTGGAAATGTCATGAGCTTCAAAAAAGACTGGGCCCTGGGCGTCGGAAGGCAAAAGAATCGAGGCAATCAGTTGCCCGCGATTGATAGTCACCTTGTCGATGATGCCCAGGGGAAAAAGATTCTTGGAATTGGGTGTTTCGGGGTTCTCGAAGTTCCAGGGGCCGTCGGGGTCGGAGATTAGGTTGATTTGCGGTTGCTCTAAAACGACTGACCTGATCACTACGTTGCGGTGGAGCAAGGCCCAGAAATCCAGTACCACGTCGGTGTGCGGAGCTTTCAGAATGTAGCTGGGCGGAAATAACGGCGGGCTCTTTACGGCAAAGCCTTCGATGTGAACGGTTGGCCGGGGAAAGAACGTGAGCGCGACGCGGTCGATTTCAACTTTTTTGCCGGTGGTCTGTTGGAAGTAGGAGATGATTTGCGGGCGGTAGCGATCGAGGTTGAACCACACCGGAACCAGCAAAATCGCCGCGACCACGATGCAGGCGACGATGACCACTAGACGAAGAGCGATTTTGCGGCGCGTAGCCATGCCAACTCCAGAGCTGTTCCGGGAGAGTGCGTTCCGGAGGTTGAATTGTACCCCGATCGGGGATTGGCCAACCGTCCAGTAAGGAACACCTCAGTATGATAACTTCCCGACTGCGTCGGGTAGACGCCCCACACTGACGCAGAGAGTTACGCAGGAGCAGACCCAGCTGTAAACCCGACACCTGAGGGGCCCGCTCATTTGTCCGCTGGTTCGTGGCGGTAGCTGCCGTTCGAGAAGAAGTAGACAGCGGCTTCGTGTTTTTGTTCAGCGGAATCAATTAACAAGATTCCTTCGGGTGCTTGGGCGTTGTATTTCTTTTTTGCGTCTTCCTTAAAAAAGTCAGTCAGGACGACTTTGCGAATGAAGTAATTGGACCCGCCGGGGTCGCTCGAGTGTTCGATTTCGGCGGCTTCATAGAGTGGCTTACCCTCCGGCCGATTGAAGACCATCAACTTGTAGCCGGCGTCCGGGTGATCCGCCGAAACCAAGAGGACCGCGTAAGACGGAGTCACGGAATTCTGGAAAAGCCCCACTACAATTCCGGGGCAAGCTTGGGGATTCATTGACGCCAAGGTTTTCATGGCGCTCTCGCTGAGAAGTGGCGCTTCCTGAATTCTCCAGGAGGCGAAGTCCCGCTTGATAGGAGTTTGGATATCTGAGGGCAGGGAGGCTAGGCCGCATTTGGGTGGCAGGTCGCCTACTGGAGGTGGTGGAGGCGCTTGGGAACACGCCGGATTGCTGAACAGAAGAACGCCCAGCAACGATAGGAGCACGGATAGAGATCTTGTTCGAAACATCGGTGAACTCCCGTGGGCTCGGTCACTAAGTTAGATTCGGTGGCGCTCAGAATGAGTTTACTTTGTTTTGGGTTTAAAGGCGGAGACGATGCCGGAGCCTTCGCGGATGGTTAGGATTTGGTTGGCCGCGACTTTGGTGAAGCGTTCGATTTTTTGGGTGGTGGGCCATTTGACTTCGATGGCCTCGATGGTTTGGATTTTGCCGAGGCCGAAGTGAAGGCGGAGATCGGACTGGGACATGACGCTGGAGCCGGAGTGGACTTCGTCGATTTGAATGTGAGTGCCAGTGATGATGCGAACGCGAGCGCCTATCGCGGTACGGTTGCAGATGGTGCCAAGCAGTTTGAGTTTGATCCAGTTTTGCGCGTTGCCGCCGACATTGTGCAAGAGCGAAGGCGGGTCGCCTAAATTCAAGACCAGGGCATCGATGCCGCCGTCGTTGTCGTAATCGCCGAAAGCGGCGCCGCGGCTGGAGAAATGTTCGGTGATGCCGGGGCCCATTTGCGCGGAAACGTCCGTGAAGTGAACGCCCCCACTTCCGGAGCCCATGTTGCGATAGACGACGCGTGGATTTTTGTAGGTCTGGCCGATGGCGTGGCCTTCAATTTCCGGATAGACGTGACCATTGACCTGTATGAGGTCGGGCCAGCCATCGTTGTCGTAATCGAGAAACGCGCAGCCCCAGGCAACATATTGGTTGTTGATGCCGATGCCGGAAGCGAAGGTGACGTCGGTGAAGGTGCCGTCGCCGTTGTTGTGATAGAGGTTGCAGGTATCGTCGGCAAAATTGGTTTTGAAGATGTCGAGTGAGCCGTCGCAATCATAGTCGGCGACGGCAACGCCCATGCCGGCTTGCTCGTGGCCATTGTCGCTGTAAGCGACGCCGGCAATCACGGCTTGATCGGTGAACGTGCCATCGTGATTGTTGCGAAAAAGAATGCTAGGCTGCGAATCGACAGCGACGTAAATGTCCGGCCAGCCGTCGTTGTCAAAGTCGTAGGAAACAGCGGTGATGGAGTAGCGCGGGCCGGGTCTCAGGATGCCGGATTTTTCGCTGACATCGGTGAAGGTGCCGTCGCCATTATTTTTGTAGAGGACGTTGGTGTCACCGGTGAGGCCGCGCGGGCCGCACATGGTGGGAATGCCTTTCCACTGGCACTGCGCGGGGCCGTTGGGATCGGGAGTTTTCGCGGGGTCAAGCTTGATGTAATAGCAGACGAAAAGATCAAGGTGGCCGTCGCGGTCGTAGTCGAGAAAAGTGCAGCCTGCGCCCCAACGGATTTCTTCGTTGTACACACCGACTTTTCTTGTGACGTCGGTGAAGGTGCCGTCCCCGTTGTTGCGAAACAAAATGTTGTGTCCCCAAAAGCAGCAGAACAGATCGTCGAAGCCGTCGTTGTCGTAATCGCCGACGCAGACGCCGGTTTGCCATCCGGTGCGCGCGAGGCCAGATTTCGCTGTGACGTCGGTGAACGTGCCGTCTCGATTGTTTTTGTAGAGATGCGAAGTCGGAGCTTGCCCCGCGGGCCACTCTTTGCCGAGTTGCGTGCCGTTGGTGAGATAGATGTCGAGCCAACCGTCTTGATCGTAATCGAAGAAAGCCAGGCCGGAGCCTTTGGCTTCGATGATGTAGCGCTTGTGATCAGGATCGCCCCATACGTTCGGGGAGTTGAGGCCGGCTTCGCGGGCGACGTCGACGAATTGGACTGGGGACTTTTGCGGGATGGCGGCGGTTTGCAGGATGGTGTTGGGATTCCATTTCCATAACGGCGTGGCTAACGCTTCTACGAGGGATGCGCCCAAGAAAGTTGAAGAGTTGGCCAGGAATCGGCGGCGGGGGAGCTTCATGTGGGGCACTCACAGGAGACAGACAAAAAGAAAGAAACAGTTACACAGAGTTCACCGAGGTCGGCGCACAGAGGGCACGGAGAGTTCGGAGCACGCGCTGAAAGGGCGGATGTCATTTACTGGGGACCTTCGGGAACGAATGCGGGACGATGCCCACGCCTTCTTTGATCGCGATGATTTTGTCTACCGGGAGATCTTTTAGCTTGTCGATTTGGCCGCTGGGCCAGGTGATTTCCAGCGAATCGATCTTTGTGTGTTTGCCGAGTCCGAAAAGAATCCGTGGGTCGCTGGCGGACATGTAGCTCATGCCGCCTTTGGATTGTTCGATATGAGTCCAATCGCCGGCGGTGATTTTGAGTGAGGCGCCAATGCCGTCGCGATTGGACTTGGTGCCGATGAGCAGCACTTCAAGAAAGTGATTGGCGTTCCCTCCATCATTTCGCAAAAGCATCGGATAATCGCCGCGATTGTTGATGGCCAGATCGATGTCGCCATCGTTGTCGAAGTCGGCGGAGGCGATCCCGCGTCCGGCAATCGGTCGGCTGAAATCGGGGCCGAGCGCGCCGTCAGGAATTTTTTCAAATTGCCCGCGACCTAAATTGTGGAACATCAGCAGCGGCTCTTTGTAAGTGACTTCGCTGTGGTAGAGCTGAACGTTGTCGACCATAGCTCCGTTGAGTTGGACGATGTCCGGCCAGCCGTCGTTATCGTAATCGATAAATTTCATGGAGACGCCGCTGTAGAGGATGGCTTTGTTGCCGATGCCGGAGCCGAAGGTGGCGTCGGTGAAAGTGCCGTCGTTGTTGTTGTGGTAGAGGCGATTAAGTTCGAAGTCGAGATGAGTGATGTAGATGTCCTGCGCGCCGTCGCCGTAGACGTCTTCGGCGTCGATGCCCATGCCGGCTTCGTAGCGGCCGTCTTCGCTGGCGGCGATTCCGGAGATAAACGAAACGTCTTGAAACGTCCCGTCGTGTTTGTTGATGAAAAGAAAATTAGGCCAGGAGTCGTTGGCCACGGCGATGTCCGGCCAGCCGTCGTTGTTGAAATCGGCGACGACGATGCCCATGCCCTTGGCTTCGGGTTTGCCGACGCCGGAAGATTCGCTGACGTCGGTGAAGGTGCCATCGTGATTGTTGTGGTAGAGCTTGATGCGCTGACCTTTGTAATTTCCGGGATGGCAGTAGGAGCGATAGCCGGGGCGATGTTCGCCGCACCACAGATTATTTTTGGCTGACCATTCGATGTAATTAGCGACCACGAGGTCGAGATAGCCGTCCTTGTCGTAGTCGATCCATGCGGCGCTGGTGGACCAGCCGCCTTCGTCGCCGACTCCGGCTTTTTTCGTAACATCGGTGAAAGTGCCGTCGCCGTTGTTGTGATAGAGGATCGCGCTGCCATAGCCGGTAACGTAGAGATCGGGGTAGCCGTCATTATCGTAATCGCCGACGGCGACGCCCTGGCCGTAATGATTTTCCGCAACGACTCCGGCTTTTTCGGTGACGTCGGTGAAGGTGCCGTCGCCGTTGTTGTGATAGAGAGCCGAACGCAGCGGGTGATCCGGCTTGTAAAATTCGGTCGGGCCAGACTGAACGAAGTAAAGATCCATCAAGCCGTCCTGATCATAATCGAGCCACGCTACGCCGGTGCCCATGGTTTCGAGATACAGCTTTTCTTCAGTTTGAGTGGAGTCTTGCAGGAACGTGATGCCGGCTTGTTTGCGGATATCGGTGAATTTTACGGTGATCGGCGGTTCGGATTTTTTTGTTGATTGGGCTCCAAAAGATTTCAGACCGAGCAGCGAGCAGAGAGCGGCGAGCAGCGTGAGGCAGAAACAGAATTTCAAATTGTGCCGCGCTGTCATCTTCATAGCGTGCGGTCCGCCAAGGATAGAGCGATTTGCAGGAATTGTTGGCGGCCAGCGGCAGAAAGTGGCTGCGCGGAATCCGCGGGCGCATTCGCGAGAGCCTGTTCAATGCGATTGGTGTCGAGGCCGGCCGAGCGGCTGCCCTTGAAGCGAGCGAGAACCTCACGGGCTTTGGAATATTGTCCGGTCTGATAATAAAGGACGCCGAGTACGGAATAACTCCCCGGCCATTCGGGGAGCAGATCAACGGCGCGCTGCAAATTTGCCGAAGCCTGATCGGCGTCGCCGCGCAGAGCGGAAATGACGCCGAGTCCCCAAAGAATTTTTCCAGAACTGGGGACGCGGTCCAATCCCTTTTTCAGAGTGGCGTCAGCCGAGGCGAGATTGCCGCCACGCAGTTGCGCCAAACTCAGCGAAAGATAGTACTGATCGTTATCGGGATTGCGTCGGATGGCGTCTTCGAAAATCTGCGTGGCTTTGCCGGAATCGCCCAGGTGGGAATAAATGTCGCCAAGGAGCGCGAGGAATGCGTCGTCTTTTTGGCCTTCGGGGGACACGGAGAGAGCGGATTCCAGCGCCGGCTGGTATTGCTCTTTGTGGAAGTAAGCGTCGGCAATATCGAATTTGACGTCATCAGAATTGGGATTAGCTTTGCCGGCGATTTGGAAGTGCCGGATCGCGTCGTCATACTGGCGGTAACTGGCGAGGAGCACGCCGATGCCGGTCTGCATGCGGAAATCTTCGCCGCTGAGCTGGTCAAGTTGAACGATCGCGGCGCGCGCGTCGTCAATTTTCCCCAATTTTAAATTGGCTTCGGCAAGGAGATAGAGATCCTGCGGCTGGCCGGGATGTTTCTTGATCTGCTCGCCAAGTTCGGTGAGATCGAGTTGGGTGCGCTGCTGCGCAGTGAGCGTGGCGCGGTTGTCGAGATAGTCGAAGAGATGCTGATAAGGATACGGGCCGGGAGAAGTGTTCTTGGAAAGTGTTTGAAAAACGCTGAGGTCGCGCTGCGCGGCGTCATTTTGTTTAAGGCTGCGCTCGACCATGGCCAGTTTGTAGTAGCCGGTTGCCGGATCGCGACTGACTTTGACGTAGCGGCGAAGCAGTTCGGCGGCTTCAGGAAATTTCTTGTCGGTGATGCGGAGGTTGGCAAGCTCGAGCAGGGCATCGGAGAAATCGGGATTAGCTTTTAGTGTCCGTTGAAAATATTCCTCAGCTTTGGCCTGATTACCCTGGCGGCCGGCGATGTATCCGAGATTGAAAAGACAGGAGGCGTTGCGGGGATCGAGTTTGACGCCTTCCGCGAAATATTTTTGTGCTTCATCGAAACGGCCAAGGTGGCGGTAAGAGAGTCCGAGGAAAGCGTAGGAGCGGGCGGTCGGATCGACTTTGACCAGCTCTTCGAATTCGGTGATGGCGCGATCGGCTTTCCCGGACATGAAAAAACTCTCGCCGAGAGCGGCGCGCAGATCGGCGCGCTGCGGAGCGAGCTTGATGCCGGATTCGAGAAGCGGAATAGCGTCTTCAAAATAGTTTTGCGTCATGCTGACGCGGCCGAGGAGGAAGATGATGTCGGTATTTTCTGGAGCGAGTTTGTGGGCCCGGACCAGGAGTTCAAGCGCGTCCACCGGGCGCGATTGTTCGTTGGCGCATTGCGCGAGGAGATAGAGCAACGTCGGGAGAATCGGGTTTGAGAGCCCGAGCGCGATGGAGGATGAGTTCGGCTTTGTTGTAGTCCGCGGCGCGGAGATAGACTTGCCCGAGATTGTAGAGGATTTCGAAAGTGTCTGGCTGCAGGGCGTCGGCTTTTTCCAGTTCGAACTGCGCGGGGCGAAATTGTTTTCCCGAGGCCAACAGGACGCCGAGCGTGAAATGAAGTTGAACGTCTTTCGGATTCTGCGTGGAAAGATCATTCGCGACTTTCAAGGCTTGCGGAGTTCGTCCGGCCAGCAGCGATGCGCGCAATAGATTGAAGCGGGAAGCATTCGTGGGCGGAGTTACGCGTTGGAAATGAGGGACGGCCTCGGCGGGAAGATTCTTGGCGAGCAAGACCAGGCCGAGGTTGAAGTGGGCGTCGGAATTGGCAGGATCGGAGCGAAGGACTTCGCGAAATTCTTTTTCGGCGAGGTCGATTTGGTTCTCGGCCATATAAAGGTTGCCGAGATTGACCTTGGTTTTTGCGGATGTGGGACTGAGCTTGAGAGCGTGTTCGAAGGCCTCGGCCGCGCCCTGAAAATCCTTTTCGCTGGTGCAGACGATCCCCAGCAGGTTGTAGCCTGCGATGCTTCTGGGGTCTTGCGCCAGTTGAGCCTGAATCTCCCGTTTTGCTTCTTCTGTGCGGCCCTGGCTAAGGAGCGCTTCGGCGACTTGAAATCGGGGATCGGATTTCTGTGTCGAGCGAGGAGTGGTTTTTTTAGGGGATGGAGTCTGGGCGCAAAGTGCGGTCGCCGAAATCACCACCGGCAGAGCGATCGCGCAAATACGAGAGACAAGGATGGTCAACCGAAAAATGGCGCGGGTTGGAATCCCGAAAAAGTGCATGGCCGAAATCAATTTAACATTTCCAGCGCCTGCTGAGCCAACTTGTGATTTGGTTGCAAGCGAAGCAGCGATTGCAGAATCTGGCGGGCTTTTTCCTTGTCGTTCGAAAGCATATAGAGGTTAGCTAGGTTCAGGTACGCCTGATCGAAATTCGGAGCGACCTGAATGCAGGTCTGAAAGGATTGTTCGGCCTCGGTGTTGCGGCTCCGGCGGACAAAAATGACGCCGAGATTGTTCCAGGCTTCGGCGTAGTCCGGGCGGACGCGGGCTGCTTCCTGAAGTAGTTCGATGGCACGAGCGAAATCGTTTTGCCGTGCGTAAAGCATGCCCAGGCTGTAATTGGCTTCGGGATTTTCCGGCTCGAGCGAGACAGCTCGGTTGAGAAGTTCGGCGGCTTCGGAATTGTTGCCCTGATGTCGATAGAGATTTCCTAGGTTGAGGAGCGCGACGGTGTAATCCGGACGAAGCGAGAGGGACTGTTTGAAATTGTGGATGGCGGCATCGGGCTGATTTTGCTGTACAGCGATCATGCCCAGATTATTTAAGGCTTCGGAATAATCGGGACGAAGCTGCAAGGTCTGTTCGAGGTAGCGCCGTGATTCGGCAAGATCATTCTTGCGAAGGTAGAGCGTACCAAGGTTGTAATAGGCCTCGGGGTCATTTGGTTTGGCGGCGGCGACCTGCTTAAAGCAGGCGGCGGCTTGATCGAGGTAGCCGCGCTGGAAAAGCGCTACGCCATAGGTGAAATCGTTGCGCTTGAAGGCACCGTTGTAGAGAGTTCCGAAAAAAGGAAACGCTAGGCCGCGGCGCTGCTCGTCGGTGCGAGGAATGGAGGCGGCATCCTGCGACAATAGCTTCACATCAATCGCGCCCTGGTAGACCTTGACGATCATGCCGGCTTCATCGATGAGAAAGGCGATCGGAATGGGCAGATCGCGGCGGCGATCGAAGAGATAGCGATAGAGAATGCTGTAAATTCCGATGACATCAGGCGTTGCCAGGACAACTGGAAACGAAATCCGCTGACTTGTGGCGGAGGCGCGCGCTGCGTCGATATTTTTTGGCGCATCGACGTTTATCGAGAGGATTTGCAGGTTTTTCGAATTGAGTACGGCAGAATTTTGTTGCAGCTGCCCCAATTGCTTGGTGGAAAGTTCGGCACCAGTGGCCCAAAAAAACAGCAAAATGGGCTTGCCGCGAAATTGTTGGAGAGTTTGTGTTTTGCCGGAGAGATCAGACAACGAGAAATCAGGAACGGGGAGCGGATCGACCAGCCAGGTTTCTACCGAGGTAGGCTCCGTAAAGGCTGTTTTCGGATTGAGAATTTTGGAATATGCGGGAGATTCAAGGAATTTTGTTGCGACGTAGTTCGGCCGAGCTTCTTCGATGGCGATGCGGTGGTTGACTGGCAAATTTTCGAACTTCTGAATTAGCCCGCTGGGCCAGTGAACAATGGCCGTAGCGGAAGATTGGAATTTACCGAGGCCGAAGAAAAGTTCTTTGCTGTGTTGGGACAGGAAGCCGGAACCAGCTTGAACGTATTTTGTTTGGCGGAGGTCGCCTGATTGAACCGTGACCGCCGCACCGATCCCGTCACGGTTGCTCTTTGTGCCGCGCAGAAGGAAAGAAACGCTGTCGCCGATTTCGGCCATTGCGTTGTGCAGAACGCGGAGTTGCGGCGAGTTGCGATTCTTGAGGATCACTTCGAGGCGCCCGTCGTGATCGAGGTCGGCAAGCGCGAAGGAACGGCTATCGTCGAGAAAATCCAGGCCGGAAATGCCGGAGATTTCTGAAAAAGTTCCGTTGCGATTGTTTAGATAGAAGGTGTTGCGTTCGTAGCCGTTCCACGTGGAGTCGGAGCGGATGAGTTCGTTGATGGCGTTCCAGCCGCGTTCGTAGGCAAGAGATGGTGTTGAAGTCGATGGTGAATTGCCAACGACTTGGCGCCAAAAAAAACTGCCGAGATCGCGAGTGTCTGGGCCGGAGATGTAGCCGTTGGCGATAAAAAGATCTGAATAGCCGTCGTGGTCGAAATCCCAGGCATCGGAGGACCATGCCCAGCGGCCCATTTCGACGCCAGCTTCGTCACTGACATTCTTGAAATGTGAGTTGCCGGAATTTCTGTAAAGCGAATTGCCCCGGGCGTGACGGCGATAGATGGACTGGATTTCGGCGGGCTGGTTCGAGTGAAAGTTGGTTTGCTCGGATACCCGTAGACCCGCTGCGGACCACATGTTGGAAACGTAGATGTCCTGATGGCCGTCGTTATCGAAGTCGACCCAGCAAGCGCTCATGCCGGCGCCGGGAACGTTGGCTCCGGCGGATTCGGAAATGGCCTCGAAAGTGCCGTCGCCGTTATTGCGGTAAAGATTGCTCCGGCCGAAATCGTTCGCGACGTAAAGGTCCGGCAAGCCGTTCGAATTGCAGTCGCCCCAGGCACAAGCAAAGCTGAAGCGATCGTTCTCGGCGTTGAGGCCAGAGGCTTTGGTGCGATCAGTGAACGAGCCGTTGCCATCGTTGTGAAAAAGAAAATTGGGCGGGCCGTTGCGCGCGTCGAAGTACGGCGAAGGATAGTGATACTGATCGAGACCGAGATAGTAGCTGTAAAGGCAGAAATAAATGTCGAGACGGCCGTCATGGTCGCAATCAGCGACGGCAGCGTGGGTGAA
The DNA here is from genome assembly GCA_963814635.1 of uncultured Acidobacteriota bacterium. GTDB lineage: Bacteria > Acidobacteriota > Terriglobia > Acidiferrales > UBA7541 > Acidiferrum. Next base: position 1,491,789 of record CAWFDP010000001.1, read on the forward strand.
CGTACCCTGCGGAGGACTGGCGAAAGTAAACGCGTCGCGCTTCAGCTGAAATCTGCCGTTACCTTCATTGAGAAAGAGCAGCGGGCCGGAAGCGCAAACCACGAGCAAATCCTGCAAGCCTTTATTTTCGAAATCGGCAAAAATGGCGCAGGCCGTGGCATCAAGCACGCCGAGACCAGATCTCTCCGTGACGTCTTCAAACGTTCCGTCGCCGCGGTTGCGATACAAGCGATTGGGAAGGCCGGAAGGTTGGCAGATATACAAGTCGTCGAAGCCGTCGTTGTCGAAATCTCCGGCGGCGATGCCGTTGTTTCCGTAGACATCGATGCCTGATGCGCCGTCAAGCACGGTGCGCCAGTGGTCCACGCCACGAACCAGCTGGCGTTGATACGAATCGACCTGGCCGAGCGCCGCCGAAGTGATGTCCTGAAAAAGTGGCGAAGCGGCGCGATTGAAAGATTCTTGCAAGAACGCCCACCGATCGACCCACCATTTCCCGGACGAATCCTGTGACCAAAGTAAATCGCATCTGCCAATGCGCTCTTCTCTCTCGCCATTTGAAAGAATTCCTACGAATGTGTAACAGACCTCGGCTGCCAGACGAAGTGGAGTGAGTGAAAGTTGTTTGAGATGAATGATTTCAAATTCTGCGGTTACGATCGAGGAAAATGTAGAGAGATACCTCTTCATCACCGCGAGAAATGAATCGCGACCCGTCGAGAGGCTGGTGGAAAATCTGCGAGTTCGAGTATCGATCCCCGTCGCGTTTCGAACGCTCTTTTCTTGCGCCGAAGCAATTTCATTGAACTCGATCGAGGGACGAATGAAAGAAGCAGGCGTTGCCTGCGCCGAAGACCCAGCCTTGAGGTCAACAGACCAGCGATTCAGCAGCGATGTGATCTCCGCCGCGTATTTTTCGACGAGATAACCATCCAGGCCAGGCTCGACCAGCTTTAAGACGTCCTCCAGAGGAGACCGGGTCGGGTAGTGAGGCGTAAGGCGAAAGTCGGCGAAGCGGAAGGATTCTAAAGCGTCCGTAACTCGTCCCGGCACCAGAAAATCGAAGGGCGAGCTGTGAAAAGGGGCCGGCAGCAGCAGCGTAGGCGCCCACCGCATGTTTCGGAGTAAGGCTCGGCGAGACACCCGGCGGGAGATCATGCGAACGCGGTCTAATCCTTTGTCCTCAGGAAGCTACGGACGGATAGTAGCATCGTTACAGTAGTGAACTAAAGGACCAGTGCCGCCATGCAATCGTTGTCATGGAAATCGCGATCGAGGCCGAAATGCTCCAGACGGCGGCGGAGACTAAGAATAACGATTATGTAGTTCGCGACAGCGTACCTCAGGCGAAGTAAACGTTAAATTCAGGGGAAGTGAGAGATTTCTAGCAGAAAAAGTAATGAGCCGAAGAAAAATACTTGACAAGCTAAAATCGCGCATGGTATTTCCTTGAGCACGCAGTAGTAGGTGTCATGTAAGGGGTGCCATAAAGGGTAAGCGTTTACATTCACTGTAACGCTTAAGTTCAATAATTTGGGGCCGTGATGCAGGAGATGCCTGCGGCTTTTTCGCATGGTCTGTGGTTACGCCAGTTGACCAAACAGCGGTGTGGCTGTCTTGGTGGCGTACCCCCGATTCGTGCAAATGAAAGCCTTTTCGAGTCGAGAAAGTCACAGGGTGGTTCTGAGGAGGAAAGCGTTATGGAAACGACCGTTCGTGTTTGGGGTGGACGGCTATTATTGGTGACGGCGGCTTGTCTGGCGTTTCTGATGCTGGCGGCAGTTCCGTCGTATGCGCAGGTGGACACCGGTTCAATCTTGGGAGCAGTTTCAGACTCATCCGGAGCGCGAGTCAAAGGCGCCACGGTAACACTGACCAACGAAGGCACCAACGCCGAGTTGTCCGCCACCACCGGGGACGACGGCGACTACAAGTTTACGCCGGTGAGGATTGGGACGTACAAGCTTACGGTAACCATTCAGGGCTTTCAGACGCTCACCACTCGCGGTGTAGCGGTCAACGTCGGCGAAAACGTCGTTCAGAATTTTGCGATGAAGCCCGGCGCGGTATCCGAGACCGTCGAAGTCACCTCAAGCGCTCCAGTATTGCAATCGCAGGACGCTTCGGTCGGCCAGGTCGTCGATTCCAAGAGCGTGAATGATCTGCCGCTCAACGGCCGCAACTTTACATTCTTGGCTCAGTTGGCCGCCGGCGTAAACACGCCGCAAGCCGACACCCGCGGCAACGCGGCGAGCGGAGCTTTCTCTGCCAATGGCTCCCGCCCCGCGCAGAACAACTATCTCCTCGATGGTATCGATAATAACTCCGATACTGTAGACTTTCTGAACGGCACCAATTTCGTCGTGCTCCCGCCGGTGGATGCGGTCGAAGAATTCAAAGTCCAGACTTCCGGATTCAGCGCGGAATACGGACGCTCAGGTGCAGCGGTCTTGAACGCCACCATTAAGTCCGGAACCAACGAGTTCCACGGCGCGGCTTGGGAATTCTTCCGCAACGATAAACTCGACGCTGCGGACTATTTCGAAAACGCTGGCGGCGTCCCGAAGGGCGCCTTGCGGCAGAACCAGTTCGGTGTTGCCGCTGGTGGTCCGGTCATCAAGAACAAGATTTTTATCTTTGGCGACTACGAAGGCTTCCGCCGCGTGCAGGGTACGGTGCTGAACGGCTCTGTGCCAACCGCGCTCATGCGCACCAGCGGCTATACCGATTTCACCGAACTGCTGAACCAAAGCACCACTCCCCAAGTAGACGCTCTCGGTCGGTCATCGCCGGTTGGTACCATTTTTGACCCGGCGACCACGCGCGCGGTGACTGCAGGCGCTGTCGATCCAGTCAGCGGCCTGGTCGCAACTACGACCGGTTTTGCGCGCGATCCGTTTGGCACCTGTGGCCCGAGCACACTTAATTTCACGGCTGCCTGCGGCTTAAATAACCTGTCTGCTGCCGCCGCGGCCGGCCGCTTTGATGCCAACGCTCTCAGTTTGCTAAGTCTTTATCCAAACCCCACATCATCCTCGTTGTTCGGAAATTACACGGCGTCCCCGAAGCTGTTCGAACACCGCAATGCGTTTGATACCAGAATGGATATCAATTTCAGCCAAAGCAATCAGCTCTTTTTCCGCTTCAGCTATGCCGATGACCCGCAATTCATTCCGGGCATTTTTGGCGGAGTTGCAGACGGCGGCGGTTTCCAGGATGGTAACCAGACGGCTAACGCCCAGCAGAGCGCCTTGGGTTATACGCATACCTTTAGCCCCACGTTGATCAACGTGGCTCGCGCGGGCATGAATTATATCCACACCACCCGGAACATTCCGGCAGCGAATGACCTCAGCAACCTCCCTGGCACCTACGGCATCATGGACATTCCGCAGGATCATGAAAACGGCGGTCTGCCCGCTTTTGGCTTCAACGGAGCTCTGCAGACCCTCGGCGGTAATGCTTTCTTGCCCTCCGACGAAGTCAGCTCTACGATTCAGTTGACCGATGACCTGACTAAAATCTACGGCAAGCACACCTTCAAGGCTGGCTTTGAGTGGCAGCACGTTAAATTCTCCACCCTGCAGCCACCCTGGTCCCGCGGCGAATTCGACTTCAACGGCAATTACACCGACCTCCCGGGTACCAACAGCGGCCATACGGGCATGGCTCAACTGCTTCTCAATCCGCAGGCCACTTCACTGGCTCCAGGACAAGGCGGTATCGACTATGTTGGCGGACCGGACTCCGTTTACGTCTCCAACATCTCGCTCACCGACAACGGTAAGAATTACTACGGAACGTACCTCAACGACGATTGGAAGGTTACCAACAAGCTGACCTTGAACCTTGGCGTGCGTTGGGATTATTTCCAGCCTGTCTATGAACATCACGGCGCACAGGCCAATTTCATTCCGAGTGGTACACCCACGGGAGGTCCGGCGTACCTGATCCCGAATGGCAAGCAAGACCTTAGTTACTTGACCTCGGTAGACTGCACCAATCCGGCGAATGCAAACTTCCTCACTTGCCTGCTCGCTACCGACGGCATTGCCTTGGACATCGGCAAATTTGGCAAGAGTCTTGCCACCGGTCAGAAGCACAACATTGCTCCGCGTTTTGGCTTTGCCTATCAGGCCAATCAGAAACTCGTGGTGCGCGGCGGCTTTGGTATCTTCTACAACGGTTTTGAGAACCGCGGATTCTCTCCCAACTTGGGCGAGAATTATCCGTTCCAATTCAACTTCTCGTTCTTCAACCCGAACTCAGGCCATCCCATCAACAACTTTTCTGGATGTGCAACGGCAACCCCGGCGGGCGGCCCAACGTTTGAAACCGGTTTCAGTTGCACCCCGCTTGATCCCACACTTGTCAATGCCAGTGGCTTGGGCTTGCGCGGAATCCAATACAACTACCTGACCCCATACTCGATGGGCGGCAACCTGACCGTGCAGTACCAGCTGAGTTCGTCGCTGTCCGTTCAGGCGGGTTACGTCACCACGCTGGCTCGCCACTTGGAGGTCTTCCCGGGGAACAATAACCCCACTTCGATTCAACCCAACAGCGTGAGCGCTACTTCACTGGTACCTTTCCCCGATTTCGGCCGCAACAGCAGCCAGGCCGAAACCGAAGGAAGCAGCTACTACCATGGACTTCAGACTAAGGTGGAAAAGCAATTTAAGGATGGCTTGACCTTCTTAGCCACCTACACTTGGTCCAAAACCATGTCTGACGCCGGCGACTTGCTGAATGGCGGAAGCGACAACGTTGGCTACCGCGCGGAAGCCGTGCCTGGCTTCGGCATTCACCAGGACTACAAGCTCGCCAACTTCGACATCCGCAACGTGTTCCACTTGAGCGGAGGCTACGAGCTTCCGTTCGGCAAGGGCAAGCACTTCATGTCCGATGCCAGCGGCGTGACCGATAGGGTGGTCGGCGGTTGGAGCGTTCAGTGGATTACAACTCTCCAAGGCGGTCAGCCAATTACCCTGGCCTGCGCTAACAACACTCTTCAGAGTGTCGGATGCGGCGCTCTGTTCACCGGCCAGCCGCTCAAGCTCGGCCTCCATACCGACAGCAACGGCAAGCTCAGCTGGTTCGGCAACCCTGCGGCTTTCGCCGATCCCGCTACGTGCGCGGCTGGTGCCTGCACTTTTGCAAACTTGGGTGGAGTCACTCAAGTTCCCGGTCCTGGTTTCCACCGTTTGGACTTCTCGATATTTAAGGATTTCTTGATAACCGAGAGGAAAAAGCTCCAGTTCAGAACCGAAATCTTTAACCTGACCAACCATCCGAACTTCAACGCCCCCGGCTTCGGTGGTAACGGTGTTGTCGCAATCGGTGGCTCCACCAATTTCACCAGCAGCAACTTCGGCGAAATAGGTTCTACCCGCGATAACCCGTATGATCCGCGGCAAATCCAGTTCGCCCTAAAGTTCCTTTTCTAACCACAACAACCACCCCACCGGGGAGGCGCTTCGCAAGAAGCTCCTCCCCGCTTTTTCTTAGTAGCACAGGCAATCCTGCCTGTGCGCGGTTGAAAAACAGCCCAGCCCAGGCCAGCTCAGCGTCGCACCGTCGTCGTGGTTTTTATGGAGTGAGGTTTACCCGAACGATTTATCAGGGCGGCTCGCTTGCCCTGAACCTCGAAGGGACGCCGCTTTTCTTGCATCGCCGAGCGACGTATATTCTGAAGTGGAAACAACAGCCAATGTTCCGGACGCTCTCCATACTCCCGACAATCGCGGCCTCAATCTTCTTCTCCGGCTCTCCTCCGGCGCAAACTCCGGCGTCGGCGGTGGACAACCAGCACGACCGGCTCTTCCAATCGGCCGTGTCTTCCTATGAGTCCGGCCATTACCCGGAAGCCGCGGCTCCTTTGGAAAAGCTCGCAAAGGACGTTCCGGAAAGCTTTGAAGTGCAAGAATTGCTGGGTCTGGTCTATGCGGCAGAGGCGCAGGACATGAAAGCCAACGAACATTTGGCAAAAGCGGTGCGATTAAAACCGGACTCGGTCGCGGCGAGGTCGAATTTGGCGGCCAGCTACGCGCGGCTCGGAAAATTCGATCTGGCCGTCGAGCAGTTCAGCAAAGCGCAAGAGCTGGATCCGCAGAATTACGACACCAATCATAATTTGGGAGAGGTATACGTTCACGGGGGCAACATCGCTAAAGCCTTGCCATACCTTGAAAGAGCCCAGCGCATCAATCCCGCCGCCTACGACAACGGATACGATCTTTCTCTGGCGTACCTGGTGACCGGCAAACTCGGCGACGCGCGGACCTCGGTGCAGAGTTTGCTGAAAGTGAAGGATACCGGGGAGCTGCATAATCTTTTGGGCCAGATCGAGGAGAAGGACCTGAAGTTTGTCGCGGCTGAGAACCAGTTCGAAGCAGCGGCGCGCATGGAGCCAAGCGAAAGCAATCTGTTTGACTGGGCCAGCGAACTCCTGCTACACCGCACTCTTGATCCGGCAGTGAGAGTTTTTGAGGAAGCGACAGCCCGCTACCCCGATTCATCGCGAATGATGGTTGGCCTTGGCATGGCGTATTATGCACGCGGCAATTACGACGACGCGGTGAAAGCATTCTTGAAGGGAGCAGACCTGAATCCGTCGGACGAGCGCAGTTACAGATTTCTAGCCCGCGCCTACGACAGTTCGCCCAGCCAGGCCGCCGATGTGATCGAACATTTTCGGCGCTTTGCGGAACTGCAGCCGCACAACGGCCAGGCGATTTATTATTACGCGATGAGTTTGTGGAAAGGGAAGCGCGCGCAGGATCCGGACCTGGATTTGAAACAGATCGAATCGCTTTTGAAAAAGGCCATCGCCGAGAGTCCAAAGCTGCCCGAAGCGCACCTGCAAATCGGAAATTTGAGCGCCGACCAGGGCAAGTTTGCGGAAGCGATTCCCGACTACCAACGGGCGCTGGAGTTGGACAATGATCTGGCGGACGCTCATTACCGGCTGGGCCAGGCCTATGTGCGGACTGGACAGAAAGACCGCGCGCAGGCAGAGTTTGACGTCTATCAGAAGTTGCGAGCCCAGCACCTGGCCGACCTGGAAAAACAACGCGCTGAGATTCGCCAGTTCGTTTATTCCGAACGGGCTTCCGAAAAGGAGCCCGCACGTCCATGACCCTCCTTTTCCACCGCATTTTTGTAGCAGCGGGTTTATCCCGCTGCTCCGCGCTAGTGGCGCCCAACCCTTCTCACCACATCAAGCTGTCGTCTTGTCTCGCTCTTGTAGCGGCCGCGGTCTGCGGCGGGCGTTTGTGGAGTGCGCCAACCGAATTGCCGCAGTTGTCTCAAAATGAGGCACGAATTTTACTTGGCTTTGGCGTTAGTATATGGTAAATAGTATTGTGTTTGAGCGTAGAATCGTCGATTCGGCTCTGAACCCTTCCTGGTGGTTGCCCCTCGGTTGTGCGTCTTGCCCCGCCCTTGAATTGTTTTTTTTTGATTCACCGCACCTAACTTCTTTATTCGCAATGGCTTCGACAATTCGTGTAACTCAATCCATCCCCACACGATTTTTCCGTCATTTGCTGAGTCCATTAGAATCCGCACTTACAGAAGGTGCCCAGCTAACTCCTTTAGATTCTGCAGTTACGAAAAAAGGGTGGGGGTAGGGGACTTATGGTTAACTTCGCTCCCGGTTCCACCGCGCAAAAAATCTCTTGGACCCGTCGCAAATTTCTGCGCGATGCCGCCGGCCTCACCCTCGGTAGCAGTCTGCTTTCCTCCCGCCTGCTCGCCGGTTTGCCGCAACTTGGCCGCAAGGTCGTCGTCGTTACTTTCGGGGGTGGCGCCCGCGATCAGGAGACTTTTGCTCCCGAGGGCCAGGAGAATATCCCGCACCTGATGAATGAGCTGATTCCGCAGTCGGCCTTCTTTACCCAGGTCGTCAACCGCGGAATCTTGGGTCATTATGTAGCCACCGCGAGTCTGGCCACTGGCGCGTACGAAACTTTCAACAACTTTGCCGCCGTCCCGCCGGTGAATCCCACGGTTTTCGAATATTTTCGCAAGGATCTGAGGAGGCCGGCTTCAGACGCCTGGGTGGTTGCGCCAAGCAACGGATTCAACCGTATCGGCGAGAGTAGCCATCGTTCTTACGGTCCGGGGTTGGGCGCACGCGTAATCCTGCCCAAGCATTTGCTGACCGCCGCGAATGCGGGCGGCAAAGATTACGAGCATCTGTTACGCGACAACTATGAAACGCCACTTTACGCTCCGGAACTGGGCGGAAATGAATTTGAGCTGCAGCAATTGGCGACGCTTCTCAAGCTTTCCATGGACGATTTCAAGACCCACGCTTTGACTCTTTCGAGTCCGGACGAACTGTCCGTATATATTGTCCGCCAGTTGATGAAGCAGGCCGCGCCGAGCCTTTTATGGATCACGCTGCACGATATTGATATCGCTCATGCTGGAGCGTTTTCACTTTATATTGACGGCATCCGGCGCACCGACCGGCTGTGCGCCGATATCTGGAAGACCATCGAGAGCGAACCGGAATACGCCGGAAAAACCACGATGTTTATCCTGCCGGATTTTGGCCGGGATTCCGACGAGGATTCCGCGGGCAACGGATTTCAGCATCATCGCACCGGCGACGCGCTGTCGCGCACCACTTGGATGATGGCCCTTGGTCCAAACATTCGTCAGGGAGTGGTGTACGACCGGCCGCTGGACTCGACCGACCTGGTGCCGACCATCGGGGCGGTGATGGGATTTTCCGCGGCCCTTTCGCAAGGCAAACCGATTCAGGAACTTTTGTAAAATGCTGCCGAGCGAACTCAAACCGGAACATTTCAACGGCTATCCGCCGCAGGCGCGGAAAATCGTTACGGAGAATCTCGCCGCCTTGCGGTTGATGCCTTTGTGCGTGTTGCCGACGCTTTTGCGGGAAGCGATTGAATACGACTATAAATTCCCGGCGGAGCGGCGCGCGCTGGAAAGGGAATTGGCAAATCTGCGCTCGCTTAGCTCAGAGCAGCGCAAGGATTGGTTTGATGCCTTCAATCGCATTCAGCTCTCCAACGCGCTCGAGAAATTTGACTGGGTAAATTCGCCGGGGCAGTTTGTCGAACAACTCTCAGCGCATTTGTGGACCACGCATCAGCAGGACGCTTATCGCAAGGCCGCCGTGGACTACGGCAACCGGTTGCAAGCAGCCGCGCCGGGCGAAGCGTTGCCAGTTTCCAGAGTTGGGATCACCGTCATCGGTCAGGGTGTGGCAGCAAGCAATATGCCGCTGTTTCGCAAGCTGCGCCCCCACGGCGTGTATTACACTCATGTCAATCCGGAAAACGGTTTGCCGCAGCTGCTGGAGTTCGCCGCGGTGCGCGCCAAAGCGCGGCCTGCGCCTTACTCACACTGGTATATCGACGGTGGACAAGAGCGCGCCTGCGATGCTGCGCTGACCTGCGTTTCCTATCACTCGCTGCAACCGGCGCGCACCGCTCTTTCCGGAAAAATGCAAAAAGAAATTGAACAGCCGGGAATGGGACCGGAACATCTGCGCAGCGTTATGGCGCAATTGCGTCCTGCCGATTTAGGGTTGGACAAGAGTTCAGACGCCGTGCTGGCCCGCTTTCAATTGAAGGTTTTGACCGAAGGTTCCGGCACGCAAATCTTCAGCACCACATTCGCACAGTGGGCCGCGCGCGAAGCGCTGCGGCGCGCACAGCCATTGACGCTGGTAGTGCGATTCGCTCCACGCCAGCGCCAGCGGCCAATGAACGAGCTGTTGTATGGCAACAAAGAGATAGAGCTTGATCCAGACGGTTCCCTGCTCGACGGCGATATGGGTGCCTATTACAACTGGTTGAACCAGCAGCGCCTCCCCGGCGCCACTGAATCCGCATTTATTGCGTGGTTTGAGGGCCACAACGAAGCGGTTGCGATTGGTCCGGGCGCGCCGCGCGGAACAGTTTCAAATTCGCCGGCGGACTTGAAACAAATTCTGAGTTGGACAGTTTCGTAAAAAAGCTGCGAATCGAATTTTCCAGTCTGAATTTTCTAGACCGAATTTTCTAAATTGGAGGGTGCGAATCGGGAACCTCGCGCAATCTTTCCGCGCTGGTTTCCGCAGTGATGTCGCGCTGCGGCATCCCGAGCAGTTCGAATCCCACCATAAATTTACGCACCGTCGCGGAGCGCAGCAGCGGTGGGAAGAAGTGCGCGTGGAAGTGCCACTCCGGGTGCTCTTGTTTGTCGGTCGGACGCTGATGAAATCCCATCGAATATGGAAACGATGTCTGGAACAGATTGTCGTAGCGGGTGGTCAGACGCTTCAGCACGTCACTCAGAGCGTCGCGTTCGTTCGAAGCGAATTCATCCATCGACGCCACGTGGCGACGGGAAATAATCATGGTTTCGAACGGCCACACCGCCCAGTAGGGAACTACGGCAAGGAAGTGATCGTTCTGCACTACTGTTCGAACCGACGCCAATTCTTCCAGCCGGAAATAATCGCAAAGCAGGCAGGAACCCTTCTCTTTGCGGTAAGCCGCTTGCGATTCGAACTCAGTCTTCGGGATGTTCGGGATGCTGGCGCTGGCCCAGATCTGGCAGTGCGGATGAGGGTTGCTGGCGCCCATCATGGCGCCGCGATTCTCGAAAATCTGCACGTGGCGAATATCGGGACGCGCGCCTAATTCCTGGAACTGTTCCGCCCAGCAATCCACCACAGTTCGAATGTCGGCGAGTTGCATTCCGGAGAGAGTCAGGTCGTGTTGCGGAGAAAAGCACAGGACGCGGCAAATTCCAGTTTCGGTTTCTGCCATAAAAAGATCTTGTTCATTGAGAGTGGCGTGATCGCCTTGGGGCAGCAATGCTGGAAAGTCGTTGTCGAAGACGTAAACATTTTTATAGGCACGATTTACGTGGCCGGTGGAGCGCTTGTTGCCGGGGCACATGTAGCATTCGGGATCGTAGTGCATGCCGGCGGGCTTGGAAAGCGCCTCGACCTGCCCTTGCCACGGGCGCTGAGTGCGCTGCGGGGAAACGAGAATCCATTCGCGGGTCAGCGGATTGAATCGGCGGTGCGGACGTTTGCTTCCATCGAAACCAATCATAGAATTATGAACTCAATTCAATTTCAGTGACGCCAGCGCCGGCCTTGGAGACGTAAATTTCGGGGTCGAGTTGCGTGGCGCGTTGGTACGCTTCGGCGACGGCGCTCTTGAAAGGTTCAACAGCCTCGGTTCGAACCAGATTGATAGTGCAGCCACCAAAGCCGCCACCGGTCATGCGCGAGCCAATGACGCCCTCGCGATTCGAAGCAAGTTCCACCATGATGTCCAGCTCGCGTGAGCTTACTTCGTAATCGTTTTTCAAGCTGAGGTGTGATTCGGCCATGCAACGGCCGACGGTAGCCAAGTCGCCCGCTTGCAGCGCGGCGACGGCACGCAGCACCCGTTCGTTTTCGCTAATGACATGATGACAGCGGCGGTAGATCAAAGCGGAAAGATCGGAGCGATGAGTCTGCAATTGCGCGAGCGAGACATCGCGCAAAGCCTTGATTGAAGGGAAAAGTGTTTTCAGGAGCTGCACGCCCTGTTCACACTGAGCGCGGCGATCGTTGTATTCGCCGCCGGAATGGCCGTGCTTAACCATGGTGTTGCATATCACCATTTGTACGCCGGGCGGCATCGGGAGCCGTTTGTATTCGAGGGAGCGGCAGTCGAGCACAATGGCATGATCAGTGCTACCGAAACAAGAAGCAAACTGGTCCATGATGCCGACTCTCGCGCCGACAAATTCATTTTCGGCACGCTGGCAGAGCTTGGCAACTTCAACGAGAGCAAGAGGGTGCCCAGACAACGCGAGAAGAGCACTGGCGACAGAAACCTCGAGAGCGGCGGATGAACTGAGGCCTGCGCCACTCGGAACGTTACTGTAGATCGCAATGTCGGCTGCTCCGACTGGAGCTCCGATCCGCTGCAGCATGAAGGAGACGCCATAAACATAATCCGACCAGTGATTTTTGGGACGAGGATTCGAATCGCGAAGTTCGATCACCGCCGATTCGTCCAAGTTTTCCGAGAAGACGTGCAGCTCATGGTCCTGGCGCGGCGCGATAGCGATCCAAGTGTAAAGGTCGATTGCCGCGGGAAGGACAAATCCGTCGTTATAGTCGGTGTGTTCACCGATGAGGTTGACTCTGCCCGGAGCACGAAAAATTCTCGGCAGGGAACCGAAGCGAACCGAAAAGCTCTGCGCCAGCCGGCTTGCGATATTGGATTCGCTTAAGAGCTCAGTCATTGTTTCCTGACAAGGGTCTCGACAAGCGTCTCGGCCAGGGCCCAGCTTTCAGAGCTGCAGAACGGATTGATGTTGGACGCGGAAGACTCACTTGGGCACCGTTGGAGACAGCACTCGGATAGCCGGCAACGCGACATACGGACCGAAGACAGCGCCGATCGCTTCGAAGGACAGGAGAATGGGTAAACGAAAGCGAAAAAGAGGCGGAGACTGCAATCGTTTACACCAGCAACCATTTTACACACTATCCCGCAAAACTTATTGTTCATATTGTTGCAGGGAGAAGGGATTGTCAAGCCCATGCCCTTTGGAATCAGAGAGTTCTGGTCGAACCGCGCATGACCAAATGGGTGGGGATGGTGTAGTCTGTATCCATAGCGGCTTCTCTGCGAATGAGGCGCTCGAGGGCGGCCAAGGCGGTGATGGCGAGCTGCGAGCGGGAAAGCCGTATGGTGGTGAGCGGGGGCTGAGTGAGGTGCGCGAAGGAAATGTCGTCAAAACCAACCAGCGAAATATCGCGCGGCACTACGAGCCCCGCGTCATGAAGGGTGCCTAAGGCGCCGATGGCGGTGAGATCGTTTGAGGTGATGACCGCGGTTGGGCGATCCGGTAAACGCAGAAGATTGCGCATGGCGCTGACGCCGCCTTCGATGCGGTGGTCTCCTTTTTCGATGAGCTCACCGCCGACTTCAATGCCGCGTGCTTTCATGCCGGCGATGTAAGCGTCGAGACGGCGCTGAGCGGATTGCAGGTTGAGCGGGCCGGCGATGAAAGCGATTCTGCGGTGGTTCAGGGAAAAGAGATGCTGTAGAGCTTCCTGGATTCCTTGCGCGTAATCGATGCTGATATTTGCGCAGCGGCTGCTGTTCTCGCCGGTGTCCATGAAAACAGTAGGAATGTCGCGGCGGGTCAACTCAATAAGCATCGCCGGATCGGCTTCGGAGGTCATGATGGCGGCGCCGTCGACTTTGCGTTCGACCATGCGGCGGATGCATTCGGCCATACGCTTGGGCTTGTAGTCGGTGTTGGCGATGATGACTTCGAGGCCTTTTTGCACGGCCTGGTCTTCGAAATGTTTTACCAATTCAGGGAAAAAGGGATTGGTGATGTCGGAAATAATGAGACCCAACATGCGGCTGCGGCCGGAGACCAAAGTGCGGGCGTGGGTATTCGGATAGAAGTTAAGTTCTTTGATAGCTTTTTGGACGCGAGCGGCGGTGCGGGCGCTGACCTTGTCGGAACCGTTGATGGTTCGCGACACGGTGGCGGTGGAAACCTTAGCCAGTTTTGCGACTTCTTTAATGTTCATCGGGATGGGCTCGCGCGAAGCGTGGCGCGATCGGGGTAATCACGCCGGGTGAGCCGCGCGAGAATCTTATCGCGAAGTGAGGGAATGCGATAGCGGCCTACAAGGTGGATTGTACGGCACGGTTGAACCCGGAGTTTACCGTTCACCGTTTGTCGTTGACCGCGCGCGACCCACCAGCAGCGGTTCGAAGTGCCCGAATTCCTTGTATGCTATGCAAATGCCTGATGCAGAACTCCCGCACTGGCTGGAAAAAGTCGACACCTACACGGTCGCCAACCTCACGCTTGACGACGGCGAGTGGTCGGGCGTCGGAAAAGCGGCGGCAAGCCGCCGCACTCCAAGAAGGGCACGATATATCGTGCCTCTACGAAGACGCGGAGCGCGGGCGTTCGGTTGCGGCGATGGCGCGGTTGGCACGGTGGTTAGGGTTTGACGGCGGGCAGGGTCATGTCGTGGATATCCTGGCCGCTGGCGACGGGGAAGAGATAGGGCAAAGTTTTTTCGGCTTGGGTTTCGCCGCGCGGATTGGTGAGCACCAGATGCAGGGTGGCGTGATGAATGGCGGGATCGGCGGGCCAATCAGCGCGCAGGGTCTGCATTTCGTTCATGTCCGCTAAGGCGAAATCGCCTTGTTGCCGCAGGTTGCCTTCTCCGTCGCGGTATTCCCAGTGCAGTTTGTAGTCCTTGAGCGCATACGAAGGAAGCTGGTCGAGCTGCTTGCGGCCGGTGCGAACTTCGAAGCCGCCGGTCTGATACCACCCTAGATATTTCCACTTGGCTTCGAGTACCGCAGGTGAAGTGCGTTTGCTCCACTCGTAGAAGGATGGGCGGCGCTGACGGTATTCATCGACTACGCCGTGATCGACGTAGCCGGACTTGTAACCGGGGAAAAGATTGCGGTGCGATTTGTAGTCCTGGTAGCACCAGAAGATGGCGCCGGCAATCCAATCGTATTTCTGAAAAAGATCGAGTTGCGCGTGGATAATGTGCACGCGAAGTTTGTCGGCTTCGACGGTATTGGTGGCGAAAACACCGGGCGTGCCGAATTCGGAGATGATGAACATTTTGTCGGGGAACGAACTGCCGGCGTGTTCGAGCATCTTGACGAGGCCGTCCTCGGGGCCGTTCCACGCGCCGTAATACTGATTCATCATGATGAAGTCGGCGTCGTTGGCGGCTTCTTTCTTCGGGTCAGCGCCGTAGGAGATGTCGTTGTCGGCGAAGGTGACGAAGCGAGTGGAATCGAGCTGATTGACCATCGCTTTGATTTGCTTGAAGTAGGCGCGGCCCTCGTCGGTGCTCATGTCACTCTCGTTCGAAACGCTCCAGGCAAAAACGCTGGGATGATTGGCGCACTGCTCGATCATCTCGGTGAGCATCTGGCGTGCGAGCGCGATGAATTTTGGATTGCCGAGTTGCGCGGCGCTGGCTTGCCAAATGGGAATTTCCGGGACGAAAAGAATGCCGTGAGTGTCGGCGTATTCGAAAATTTGCTGGTGCTGCGGATAGTGGACCGGGCGGGTGAGCGTGGTGTGGAGAATTTTCAGGTCATCGTAATCGTGCTTGATGGTGCCGGCGGTTTCGGCGAGGCCTTCCCAGGGAGATTCTTCGTGGCGGGTCATGCCGGCGAGGCGGACTTGCTGGCCGTTGAGGTAGAGATGACGGTCGTGAATTTCGATTTTGCGGATGCCAAAGGAATCAGACCTTTCGTCAAGAAGATGGCCGGCAGCGTCGATGATGGTGACGTGGATGGAGTATAGGTTGGCGTGATCGAGATCCCAGAGTTGGGCGTTTTGGAAACCGAAATCGAGGTCGACGGATTGCTTGGCGCCCGGAGTCAGCGTGATCAATCGCGGCTTGGAGGCAATGTCAGAGCCGTCTGGCCCGGAGAGGTGCGAGGCGATGGTGAGCTTTTGCGGCTTGGCGCCAGAGTTCTCGAGGTAAACGGCGTCGTAGACACCAGCGGAATGATTGGAAAGGTCGAGTTCGGAGCGGATTTGCTGGCGGCGGATGAGTACGCCTTCGTTTTCGGCGAGCCAGACGTCGCGGACGATGCCGCCGTAGTGCCACCAGTCATACCAGATATTGCCGCCGGGTTTCAGTTTGAGCGCGAGGTTGGGAATGCTGGTTTCGGTGGGACGATTGTCGAGTTCGACGGCGATGGTGTTCTGGCCGGGCTTGAGGAGTTTGGTGATGTCGAAGAAATATTCGGTGTGGCCGCCTTCGTGCTTGCCGGCTTCGGCGCCGTTGACCCAGATACGGGAAAGATAAAACGTCGCGGCGAAATGAAGTTCGACGTGTTTTTGCGGGGTCAGAGCGGGGGGATCGAAAGTGCGGAAATACCAAGCGACGCCTTCGTAGTCGTCGTATTTGCCAATGTTCCAGGTGTGAGGGACGCGAACGGATTCGGTGCCAGCGGGAATGGTCTTGAACCAGCCCAGCGATTCGCCCTCGGATTTAGGATCGGTACGGAATTGCCAGCCGCCGTTCAAGTCAACTTTTTCGGTAGCGCAGAGGAGTGAGGAGAAAGTCGCCGCGAAGAAAATCGCCAGGAGGAGCGAACGGAGGCGACGCAAAGACGATGAGGTGTGGGTCATGAGATCTCCTGGAGAAGAGTAGGTCAAAGGCGAAAAATGTAAACGCTATCATATGCCTCGAGAAGCCGCGCAGCAACTTTTGCGCGCGCGAGCGGAAGCGGTGCGAATCGGTTGACGCGGCGTGAGAGTCGGATTCCGTCATTGCGCAGAGTTGAGAACCGGAATCCATAGCGGAATCCACGGTTATTGGTTAGAATCCGCACCTGCAAGGTCAATTCCAAGCATTGGCAATTCCAGCGAAGCCAGGCGCATTGGTTAGGAACGCAGTTCAACAGAACGAGCCGGTGATCGATGGCACAAGAAAGTTTCCAGAGCGTGGCACTCCGGCCAGACGCGAATTCAATTTCAGAAATGCATGTGCTGTGGTTAACAGCGGGACTTGGCTGCGACGGCGACACCATTGCGGCGACGGCGGCGACGCAACCGAGCATCGAGGATCTGGTCCTCGGGGCATACCCGTGGGTTCCCAAAATCAAGTTTCACAATCCTTTCTTGGCTTACGAAAACGGCGACGAATTTGTCCAGCACTTTCGAGATGGCGCCGAGGGAAAGTTGGGTCCGTTTATTCTGGTGGTGGAAGGCTCGATTCCAAACGAAAAAAATAAGGCAGAGGGATATTGGGCTAGTTTCGGAACCGATGATGTTACGGGGCAGCCCATCACAACCTGCGACTGGATCGATCGGCTGGCGCCGAAAGCCTGGGCGGTGGTTGCCGCGGGTACTTGCGCGACCTATGGAGGGATTCACGCGATGGATGGAAATCCGACGGGCGCGATGGGTCTGGCGGATTATCTGGGATGGAACTGGAAGTCGAGCGGGAAAATTCCAATCGTTTGTGTTCCGGGCTGTCCGGTGCAGCCGGACAATTTCATGGAAGTGCTGCTGTATTTATTGAACATGGCGGCCGGACGAGCGCCGATAATTCCGTTAGATGAGGCGTTGCGGCCGACGTGGTTATTCGGGTCGACGGTTCATGAAGGATGCGATCGCGGAGGATATTACGAGCAGGCGCAGTTCGCCGGCGAATATGGAGTACCGACTTGCATCGTAAAACTCGGATGCTGGGGGCCGGTGGTGAACTGCAACGTTGGCAAGCGAGGATGGATGGGAGGAATCGGCGGCTGCCCGAACGTGGGAGGAATTTGTATTGGATGTACGATGCCTGGATTTCCGGATAAGTTTATGCCGTTCATGAACCAGCCGCCGGGTTCGCTGCTGTCGTCTTCCGCAGTGATGACCTATGGGCGGGCGATTCACGCGCTGCGCAAGTTCACGCAGGGCTCGTTGAATAAAGAGCCGGTGTGGCGAGTGCGTGCGCAGGAATAACATTGTTGAGAGGCAACAGGAACGGCCGGGGACGAATCGATAGTAGCAGGCGATGAGTGAATAGGGCTCGTGAGCAGGCTGGAAGACAGGAACGGACGAGGCAGGGAATGTCTGCGGATTTTGTAAACCGGGTAAATGGCGGGCTTGGCCGCGCGGAAGTATCTGCGTCCAAGTTGCAAAGCGGCAGCTTGCCTGAAGCAGAGCTGGCACTCAGCCAACTGGCCGAAGCATTTTTGCAGCAGCAAGGCCCGGGTTTCGCACCCACCATCGATTTCAAACTACCTTCCGGAGAAAATGAAGGAATTTCGGAAGATTCAGATTCTCCGGCTTTTAATGTGGAAGCAAAATACCGCGCGCTGGTGGAACAGATTCCGGCGGTAGTGTTCATGGCGTATCTGGATAAGGGGATCGGCGAGGCATATGTAAGTCCGCAGATTGAGGCGGCACTGGGATTTTCGCAAAGCGAGTGGCTGGAAGATCCGGTGCGCTGGTACCAGCAGGTGCATCCGGATGATAAGGCGCGATGGAGTATTGAAGCGGCGGAGATGTTCTTGACGGGGAAACCGCTGCGTTCGGCGTATCGAGTAATTGCAAGGGACGGAAAAGTATTGTGGTTCCAGTGCGAAGCGAAAATGATCCGGCGGCCAGATGGACGGCCATGGTTCATTCACGGCGTTGGATTCGACATCACCGATCTAAAGTTGGCGGAAGACGCTTTACGACGCAGCGAAGAATTGTTTCGGCTATTGGTGTCGGGAGTGAAGGACTACGCGATCGTGATGTTGGATACAGATGGGCGGGTTACGAGCTGGAACACCGGGGCCGAGCAGATTCTCGGTTATAGCGAACATGAGATTTTAGGGAGCCACGTTTCGGACTTTTATGCGGGTGAAAATAACCGAGGGGAAAAAGCAGCGCTAGGGCTGAGGGTCGCGACCGAAGCTGGCCGGTACGAAGATGCGGGGTGGCGGCGGAGAAAAGATGGCTCGCTGTTTTGGGCCGATGTGGTGATTACCGCGGTACGAGACGAGAGCGGACGACTGCGGGGCTTCGGCAAAGTAACGCGGGACATTACCGACAGGAAAATTGCAGAATCTGCGTTGGAAGAGGAACGCAAACTGCTTTCGGCGATTCTGGACACGGTGGGAGCGCTGGTGGTGGTGTTAGATCCCGACGGCAGGATCGTGCGATTCAACCGGTTGTGGGGTGATACTACCGGTATGGAGGCCGAAAAGATGGAAGGAAAGTTTATCTGGGAGCTCTTGCCGCTCCCCGAAGACGGCGAACATTTTCGAGGAGTTTTCTTGGCGGCTAAGGAAGGTGCCCGAGTTCGCGAGAGCGAAAGCCTGTGGGTTCGACCGGACGGAGAAACGCGATTTATTTCCTGGGCATTTACGGTCTTGAAGAGGCCGGACGGAAGTGCGGCGCACGTGGTGGTGACTGGAGTAGATGTTACCGAGCGGCGCAAGATGGAACAAACGGTGCTGGAGGTCAGCGCGCGCGAACAGCGACGTATCGGGCAGGATCTTCATGATGACCTGGGCCAACATTTGACAGGAATCGCGTTTCTGAGCAAAGTCATGGCGCAACGGCTGTCCGAGCGGTCGTATGTGGAATCAACGGAAGCGGAAAAAATTGTGCGATTGGTGAACCAGGCGATTGAGAAAACCCGCGAGCTGGCGCATGGGTTGTTACCGGTAGTCTCGGAAGGACATGGGCTAATGTCGGCGCTGGAGCGGTGGGCTGATGAAGCGCGCGACGTTTGTCATGTGGACTGCCGATTCGAATGCGCTAGTCCGGTGCTAATCGATGACGTCAGCGTGGCGACGCACTTGTATCACATCGCGCAAGAGGCGGTGAACAACGCCATTAAGCATGGTCAAGCACAGACCATTACGATACGGCTTGCGGCGGACGGAGCATCCGGAACGTTGATCATTGATGACGACGGGTCCGGTTATAAGGGGGGCCCTTCGAAACACGGAGGATTGGGCCTTGGAATCATGAGCCACCGGGCGAATATGATGGGCGGCTCACTCGACATTCGTTCGCTCCCGCCACAGGGCACTCGGGTCACTTGTACGTTCCCAGTTCGGGCAGCTGGTTTTGGTGAGGTGAATGATGCTGACACGCGGCCAATTCAATCAGTCACGGCGAAACCGAATTTTTCTCATTGACGATCATCCCATTGTGCGGCAGGGACTCGCGCTGTTAATCAATCGCGAGGTGGAACTGGAAGTATGCGGAGAGGCGCAGGACGCGGCGACTGCGCTTTCGAAGTTTGCAGGTTGCGAGCCGGATCTGATTATTCTGGATATCTCGCTGAACGGACCGGACGGCCTGGACCTGCTGAAGACCATTCGACTGAAGGATTCGCATCTGCCAGTACTGGTGTTGTCGATGCACGATGAATCGACTTACGCGGAGCGCGCGTTGCGCGCTGGAGCGAACGGCTACATTATGAAGCATGAGGCAGCAGAAAAAGTGCTGGTGGCGATCCGGCGGATTCTGGTCGGCGAAGTGTATTTGAGCGAACGGCTTACAAATAAGATGCTGCAACAAATCGTACGGGGAACGGATACGGCCAGCCGGTCACCGATGTCCATGCTCAGCGACCGTGAACTTGAGATTTACCGTTTAATCGGATCCGGGCACGCGACCCGGCAAATTGCCGATGAGCTGCATATTAGCGTGAAGACGGTGGAGTCCTACCAGGCCCATATAAAGGTTAAGTTGTCGCTGCGGAGTGCCCGAGAATTGGTGCAGCACGCCATCGAATGGACGGTCACGGAAAAAGCCGGAACGGTTTGAGTCCGTGTGCCGTGTAAAAAGGTCAACGGTTATCGGGGAATTCCTGATGTTCAACACGGGGATGTCCTCCGTTCGCAGTAGGTGAGAGTTCCGCAAGAGAATTCAGCGCTGCCCTGCTTGTTCCTTTCTTGGTCACGGCGTATCCACGTAACGTGAGCTTTATCACATTTTAAAACTTCAGCTTTGTCGATTCCCGAGATTCGTTCCACTTCGGCTACCCAGCAGTGAGAGTTCAACGGAGAAGCCGCAAGGCGTAACTGGTTCAGACAGAAGCGAAAAGCGCCACGATGAATGTCGGGGCGCGAAGGAGAACCCGCAATGGCAGGAGAAACAGTACCTTACGGGCGGAAAACGCAGGTGGCTCCAGCGGTTGCCGAGATTCACATTGTGTGGATGACCTCGGGGCTGGGCTGCGACGGCGATTCAGTTTCGATCACGGCAGCTATGCAGCCGAGCATTGAGGATGTGGCGTTGGGGGCGATCCCAGGTCTGCCGAAGGTACATATCCACAATCCGGTGATCGCGTACGAAAACGGAGACGATTTTCTTAAATATTGGTATCTGGCTGAGCAAGGACGCCTTGATCCCTTCGTTCTGGTGGTGGAAGGGTCCATTCCGAACGAGAAAATTAAGAAGGAAGGGTATTGGGCGGCGCTTGGCACCGATCCTAAGACCGGGCAACCGATCACGACCAATGAGTGGATTGATCGCTTGGCGCCCAAAGCGCTAGCAATAGTCGGGTGCGGGACCTGCGCGACCTATGGGGGAATCCACGCCATGCAGGGTAACCCAACGGGCGCGATGGGATTGGCGGACTATCTGGGTTGGGGATGGAGGTCCCGGGCTGGAGTGCCGATTGTGAATGTCCCCGGCTGCCCGGTGCAACCAGACAACTTCATGGAAACGCTGCTGTATCTCCTGTACCAGGTGGCGGGACTGGCGCCGATGATCCCTCTGGACGACGAGCTACGGCCGACTTGGCTATTTGGAAAGACGGTGCACGAAGGATGTGACCGAGCGGGTTATTACGAGCAAGGCGACTTTGCGAGCGAATACGGCTCGTCAAAATGCATCGTGAAGCTTGGTTGTTGGGGCCCGGTAGTGAATTGCAACGTTCCAAAGCGCGGGTGGATGGCTGGCATCGGTGGCTGTCCGAACGTGGGCGGAATTTGCATCGGGTGCACCATGCCAGGCTTCCCAGACAAATTCATGCCGTTTATGGATGAACCACCAGGTGGAAAGCTGTCTTCGACTGCGGTTGGTGTGTACGGCCGGGCCATAAGCGCGCTGCGCAAGTTCACCAAGGACGCGTTAAACAAGGAACCGAAGTGGCGGCATCCGAGAGCTGAGCTTACGACCGGCTACAGTCCCCGCGCTTAGGAATCGGCGAAACTCTGAGAAAGCAAAGGAGCCATCAGAATGAGTACCACGCTTCCCGCAACTGGCAGTCAGAAATCGGCGCCGACGAAATCGCGCAATCTGGTCGAGAAGAACTGGGATCCGATTACCAGAATCGTCGGCAGCTTGGGGATTTTCACCAAGATTGACTTTGAAAATCGCCAGGTGGCTGAGTGTCACAGCACTTCCTCGATCTTTCGCGGATACAGCATTTTCATGAAGGGCAAGGATCCGCGGGACGCGCACTTCATCACCAGCCGTATCTGCGGAATTTGTGGCGACAACCACGCGACCTGCGCCACGTACGCGCAGAACATGGCGTTTGGTGTGCGCCCACCGGCTCTTGGTGAGTGGATTGTCAATCTTGGCGAAGCCGCCGAGTACATGTTCGACCACAATATTTTCCAAGACAATCTGGTCGGTGTGGATTTCTGCGAGCAGATGGTGAAAGAGACGAATCCGTCGGTGTATACAAAAGCGGAAAAAACCGCGTCTCCGCATGCCAATCTGCACGGATTCCGGACGATCGCCGACATCATGAAGGCGCTCAATCCGTTTTCAGGGTCCTTTTATCTGGAAGCGCTGCAGATGAGCCGTATGACCCGCGAGATGTTTTGCTTGATGGAAGGGCGCCACGTGCATCCGTCGACGCTGTATCCCGGCGGTGTTGGAACCGTGCCGACAATCCAGTTGTTCACCGATTATGTGGTTCGCCTAATGAAGTATGTTGAGTTCATGAAGAAAGTGGTGCCACTGCACGACGACTTGTTCGATTTCTTCTACGAGGCGTTACCCGGATATGAAGAGGTGGGACGGCGGCGGGTATTGCTGGCGTGCTGGGGTTCGTTCAACAATCCCGATGTTTGCGACTACACCTACAAGAATATGACCCAGTGGGGCCGCGGGATGTATGTAACCCCTGGGGTCGTTGTGGATGGGCAGCTGGTAACCACCGACCTCGTGGACATTAACTTGAACATTCGAATCCTGCTCGGCAGTTCCTATTACGACGATTGGGACGATGAGCGGATGTTCGTGAAGGAAGATCCGCTGGGGAATCCTGTCGACCGGAAGCATCCGTGGAATCAAACCACGTTGCCGCGGCCGCAAAAGCGCGATTTTGGTGGCAAGTACACGTGGGTGATGTCGCCGCGGTGGTACGACCAGCGCACCAAGGATCATCTGGCGCTGGACACCGGCGGAGGCCCGATTGCACGCTTGTGGGCGACGGCGCTGGCCGGAATCGTGGACATCGGGTATATCAAAGCGACTGGCCACAGCGTGAAGATGTATCTGCCAAAAACGGTTTCGCTGCCGGAAGTTGAATTCGAATGGAAAATACCGAAGTGGAGCAACGCGATCGAGCGGGATCGCGCACGCACCTACTTCCAAGCGTATTCGGCATCGGCAGCGTTGTATTTCGTCGAACAGGCATTACGCGAACTGCACGCGGGACGCACGAAGACCTGGAACGACTTCAAGGTTCCAGAAGAAGCGATCGGGTGTGGATTCCACGAAGCGGTACGCGGCGTGTTGTCGCATCACGTGGTAATCAAAGAAGGCAAAATTGCCAACTACCATCCGTATCCGCCGACACCGTGGAACGCGAATCCCCGGGACATTTACGGAACGCCAGGGCCGTACGAAGATGCGGTACAGAATACGCCGATCTTTGAAGAAAACGGGCCTGACAAATTCAAGGGCATTGACATCATGCGCGCCGTGAGGAGCTTCGATCCGTGCCTGCCCTGCGGCGTGCACATGTACCTAGGCAACGGCAAAACGCTCGAGACACTGCACTCGCCGATGTTTGGAGTACAGCGGTAACGGTTGTTAATTAATCCAAACGCGCTGGTACGGGGCGCTGAGGCGACGCGCCCCGTATCCGCCAAGGGGACCCATGGGAGAAGACAAAGCGTTCCAAAGCAGCATGCAGAAGATCGAGGAGCTGATTGGGACGTTGGATAGGGCTGCCGATCCGGCTCTGCGTTTCGCGGCCAAGGAATTGGTGTCAGCGCTGATGGAAGTACACGGGGCCTGTCTGGCGCGCATGCTGGAGGTATTGAATAAGAACGCAGAAGCGGGCCAAGTGGCTATCAAGTCTTACGCCGCCGATCCGTTGATCCGCAATTTGTTGATCTTGTATGAACTGCATCCGGTGGAATTCGACGTTCGGGTTGCGCAAGCGGTGGAGAAATTCAGGAATTCACACCCAGCGGCCGGGGCTACTGTGGAATTGCTAAGCACCGACGGCGGCAATATCCGCGTGCGATATTCGAGTGAGAGCAAAGGGTGCGGCGCAGGCGCTCTGAAGGCGAGTATTGAGGGCGTGCTGCTGGATGCCGCGCCGGATGCCAGCGGCATATTCGTCGAAGATGCCAGCCCAGCGTCAACACAATCGTTTGTGCCACTGAGTGCGCTGAGCGCGGCTACGGTTCCTGCGTTCCCCGCTGAAGTCGGACGGAGTTCGAATCGGGCATGAATTCAGCGTCCACACCATCGCTCGACGGAAGCGCGTCCTTCCTGAAACAGTTCGTGAAGCGCCGGCAATCCGCCGAGCGGTGCGAACTATGTGGCAATGCAGTTGCTGCGAGTCATCAGCATCTTCTGGAAATAGCTTCGCGCCGATTACTGTGCGCGTGTGAAGCATGCGCGATGCTATTCAGCGCCCAGGCGATAATGAAGTACCGGCGAGTGCCGCGGCGCAATCTGGCGCTGCCGAATTTTCAGATGACCGATGCGCAATGGGAAGGGCTGAATATTCCGATAAATATGGCGTTCTTTTTTGCCAGCACGCCGAACGGCCGCGTTGAGGTGATGTATCCGAGCCCAGCCGGGGCGACGGAATCGCTGGTTTCGCAGGAATCGTGGGCGGAAATTGTGGCTGCGAATCTGGTGTTATTAACGCTCGAGGCGGATGTGGAAGCGTTGCTGGTGAACCGAGTGGGTCACGCGCGCGAGGGCAGGGCTGCCGAGTATTTTGTGGTCCCTGTCGATGAGTGTTTCAAACTCGTTGGATTGATCCGGTTGCACTGGAAAGGTCTTTCAGGCGGGACCGAGGTCTGGGTGGAAATTGCGCGTTTTTTCACCGAGCTCAGAGAGAAATCGCGCTGTTTCGGGGGAAGCCCATGCCTGACTTGAATTTCTCGGTGTTGGGAGCGGCTCCGGTGCAATTTGCCGCGGTGCCAATGCTGGGATTCCGCCTGGGCGTTACCAATCGAGATCCACAAGAGACGATTTACACGGTTGCGCTGCGCTGCCAGATCCAGCTTGATGTTGCGCGACGACACTATTCGGCCGTGGAGCAGGCCAGCCTTAAGGATCTTTTCGGCACTTCAGACCGTTGGGGTCAGACCCTGAAGAGCATGCTTTGGACGCACGCCAGTGTGGTTGTGCCGCAGTTCACTGGCAGTATGGAAGTGCAACTTCAGGTGCCGTGTACGTTCGACTTCAATGTTGCTGCCACCAAATATTTTCACGGTTTGACAGCAGGCGACCTTCCGCTGAATTTTCTTTTCAGTGGAACGACGTTTTACCGGGATTCGGAAGGTGCTGTGCAGGTTGCGCCCATATCGTGGGATAAGGAATCACGGTTCCGGTTGCCGCTGGCGTCGTGGCGGGACGTGATTGACGTGTTTTATCCGAACACGGCGTGGATGTGCCTGCGGCGGGATGTTTTTGAGCGGCTTTACAAACAAAAGGTGGCGAACGGAATCACCAGTTGGGAACAACTGATCGAAGACTTGCTGGCGGCGCAGAGCGAGGCGGTGCGCTCATGACCATCTCAAGAGTGGATGCTATTGCCAACGCGGTGCTGTATGAAGGCTTTATGCTGTACCCGTATCGGCCGTCGGCGATAAAGAATCAGCAGCGCTTCAATTTTGGAGTGGTGGTTCCGGAAGCAAAACCACAGTCCGGAATGAGCAGCGAACTTTCGCGGGTTACAACCGAGTGCCTGTTGCGCAGAAAAGACGAATCGCAGATTGATGTTGAGGTCCGGTTCCTGCAATTGGTGCAGCGCGACGTTGAAGTGCCGAGCAAGAGTGAATTGGCGTCCGGAAATACTGGAACTTTTGTCCGAGTTGAAAAGTGCGAAGTGAATGGACGGGTTTTGGGCGCTTGGCAAGAAGCAATCGAAAAGCGCGTTGGCGTTGGCCCGCTCGCCGTTTCCGCGTTGCTGAACAGACCCGTAAGAAAGGAGTTCAATTTCGGCGCGGTCCGCGAAACCGAGCCGATTTACGATCAGGACGGCGATTTGGCGGCGCGGTTTGTGCGCCATCGAGAACCGCTGAGTGGGTATTTGGAAACGCGAGTTGTTTGCATCGCCTCCGATTTATTCAAGGTCGAAGCGAGCATTGTGAATACGTCAACGTTTTCAGAAGCCGCGGGAACGAGTCATGAAGCCGCGATGTTGAGTTCCTTTCTTTCGACGCACAAAGTCTTGCGCTGCAAGGGTGCCCAGTTTATTTCTCTGACCGATCCTCCGAGCGAGCTGCAAGAATTTGCAGCTGGCTGCAGGAATACTGGCACCTGGCCGGTGCTGGCTGGAGAAGATCACGCCAGCACCGATGTGCTGCTATCGTCACCGATTATTTTGTATGACTACCCGGAGATCGCCCCGGAGAGCGCGGGTGAACTTTTTGACGGTACAGAGATCGACGAGATTCTGGCGCTGCGCATCTTGACCATGACCGACGACGAGAAACGCGAAATGCGTTCGGTGGATGACCGCACCCGGGCGATTCTGGAACGCACCGAACTGTTGCCGCCCGAACACTTCATGAAGTTGCACGGCGCGATGCGCGCGCTGGCCCCGATGGACAAGGAGCAGCCATGAACGAGTTCGAATGGCGGCTTCTGGAAGATCGACTGCCCGCCGAGAGCATTGTGATCGAAGGCGTCGAAGTGAAGCCCGGCGATGCCGTTCGCCTTCGGCCAAGGTCTGGCGGCGATATTATGGACCTCGCACTAGCGGGAAAAATCGCGAGTGTCGCTGCCATTGAGCAAGACTACGAGGGCAAATTTCACCTTGCGGTGGTGATCGAAGAAGATCCAGGCAAGGATTTAGGTTTGCTTCGTCAGCCCGGGCACCAGTTTTTCTTTGAGCGCGACGAAGTGGAACCATACACACCAGCGGAACGCGCTTCTAGTGAAGCGAACAGCCATCCGAAATTGCTGGTCGCCGGCATCGGGAACATTTTTCTGGGCGATGACGGTTTCGGCGTAGCGGTAATAAAAAGATTGCAGGGACGATTGTTTTCTTCAGAAGTAAAGGTTGCCGACTTTGGCATTCGCGGGTTCGACCTGGCGTACGCCTTGCTAGAGGACTATGAAACCGCAATTTTGATCGATGCTTGTGCGCGGGGGGACGTTCCGGGAACGCTGTACGTCATTGAGCCGGACATTGAATCCTTGCCGGCGACGGACCCATCGCAACCGCTATTTGACGCTCACGGCATGAATCCGATGAACGTGTTGCGACTAGCCAAGTCGCTAGGCGCCGGTGGGTTGAATAAACGAATACTACTACTCGGATGCGAGCCGATGACATTCGGGCCAGAGGAAGGCCAATTGGGATTGAGTGATGAGGTAAGCGCGGCCGTTGACGGGGCGGTGGTGCTGCTGAATTCCTTGATTTCTCGGATTCTTGCGGGTGAAAACCCCAGAACCGTGGAATGAACACACGCGGAGGGAGAAAATATGGGAACATTAGAAACTATTCGGGGAAGTGAACACCATGCAAAAGAATCCGTTGATATGGACACCTTGTATTTTCTGGGCGGCATCGCACTTTGTGTGTTTGGTGCAGGCCTGGTGCTTTCGAACCCGACAGTAAAGCAATATCTCGGCAAGGCCGGGGTAGGAAATGTCATGGGCGACATGATGCCCGACATCGAGCGGTATCTGCGAATCCGGGCGATGTAGGGCCTTTGGCGTTTGCGGCGCGCTTATTGTGCCGCGAAGGCTGACGCAAGAGTCGCAAAGAGTACCTGAGGCATAACCACCAGGCCTGATGCTAAAGGAGCTCGGGAATGCCAGCACGTCAGAAGTTTGTCATCGATGCAGCTGCCAGCCGTTTCACGGTAAAAGCAGTTGCGACTGGAATGACCGCGGGCCTAGGACACAATCCAACGATCGCCATCCGCGAATTCAGCGGGCAGGTGGAATTTGAGCCGGAAACGCTTAACGCCGCAAGCGTAGCCGTAACGGTCAAATCAAATTCGCTTCGGGTGCAGGACGAAATGCGCGACGATGACCGCCGTATGCTCGAGCGCATCATGAACGAGGAAGTGCTGGTGAGCTCGAAATATCCGGAAGTCATTTTTCAAAGCGGCGATATCAAGGCCATAAAGATGTCCGAAGGAGTGTACAAGGCGGAGATACACGGCAAATTGACGCTGAATGGCGTCACCTGCCGGCAGGACGTGACGGTTCAAGTCGCACTTGGACCTTACAATCTTCGCGCCAATGGGAATTTCGAGATCCGGCAGTCGGAATTCGATATTCGCAAGATCAGTGTGGCAAATGGAGCTCTCTCGCTTCGCGATGAGCTTAAGTTTGCATTCTTCATTGTGGCTAAATTGCAGGAATGAGAGCGGTTTATGGCTACAGGAGTCTCGATGCAAGGTGGACTTTCTCCGGTTCGATACGCGCTTGAACCACGGCTCAGCCGGTTCACCGTACGAGTGACATCCGGCGGTCCGTTGGCCAAGCTAGGCCATAATCCCACGATTTCCATTTCAGATTTCTCGGGCGAGATCGAAAGTGTGCGAGAGAAGCTTGACGAGTCTCATTTCTCGGTCGGCATTCATGCCAAGTCACTGGTGGTCGTTGAAGACATGAGCGAGAGCGACCGCGCGGAAATCCAGGCGACGATGTTGAGGGATGTACTGGAGATCGAAAAGTTTCCGGAGATTGGGTTCGCGAGCAGTTCAATTGTCGCCGAGCAAGTTCTGGAAGGCCTATTTCGTGTTGCGATCGTCGGGAATTTGACGCTGCACGGAGTTGTTCGCCGACAGCAATTTACGTCACAAGTCGCGTTCGTCGCTGATACGTTGCGGGCGTCCGGCGATTTTACGATCTTGCAGACCGACTACAATATTAAATTGTATTCGGTGGCAGTAGGCGCACTGAAGCTGAAGGATGAACTTAGGTTTACGTTTGATATGGTGGCGAAAAAAGCGATTTAGCCATGGCGGAAAAGAAACACGAAAGTCACGCCGGTCCAGGGGGATGCCGAATGTGTCTCGCGATTCCAGGGAAGATTATCGAGGTATCCATCAGCGACAGGAGCACGGCACTAGTCGATGTGGTCGGGGTCCGACGCCGAGTGGATTTGGGATTGTTGCAAGATGACGCGCCCATCGTCGGCGATTGGGTGCTGATACATGTGGGATTTGCGATGAGCAAGATCAGCGAGGCTGAAGCTCTTGACCAGATGCATACGCTTTCATTATTGGGAGAGGCGGAAGCGGCGCTGGAGGAAGTCACCGGATATAGCGTGGATGAGGCTACGGAAGGCGGGCAAGCGGAACCGAAATCGCATGCGGCAGGGTTGTAGACTCAGTCGGTTTTCCTCGATTGGCCGTGATTCGCTTGAGGTCATGAAATGAAATTTGTGGATGAATTCCGGGAACCACATCTAATCACCAAGGCTGCGGAAGAAATCCGCAGACTCGCCGATCCCAAACATCATTACCGCATTATGGAAGTTTGCGGCGGCCACACCCACGCCATCTATCGCTTCGGCTTGAAGGACATTCTCCCGGAAAACATTGAGCTGATTCACGGGCCCGGCTGTCCGGTTTGTGTTTTGCCTATGGGCCGGATCGACGATGGCCTGGCGATTGCCGACGATCCCAAGGTAATCTTTGCCGCATTCGGCGACATGATGCGCGTTCCTGGAACACACGGCAGTCCGCTTGAGCATAAGGCTCGCGGCAAGGACGTTCGAATTGTGTATTCACCGACCGACGCAATCAAGCTGGCCAGTTCGAATCCGGATAAACACGTGGTATTTTTCGCGATTGGCTTTGAAACAACCGCTCCTTCCACGGCATTGACGCTGATCCGCGCGAAAGCACTCGGCTTGAAGAATTTTTCCGTGTTTTGCAATCACGTTACGATCATTCCTGCGATTCGCGCGATTCTGGATTCTCCGGACATGCGCCTCGATGGTTTTATCGGGCCGGGACACTGTTCGACCGTGATTGGTTGCCGGCCTTACGAATGGATCGCACAAGACGAGCACAAGCCGATCGTGGTCTGCGGGTTTGAGCCGCTTGATCTGTTGCAATCAATTGTGATGCTGCTGCGCCAACTTCGCGATGGCGAAGCGAAGGTGGAAAACCAGTACAAGCGGGTGGTTCCTTGGGAAGGGAACCGAGCGGCGCTAAAAGCCATGGCGCAGGTCTTTAAGCTTCGGCCTTATTTTGAATGGCGAGGGCTGGGCTTTATTTCGCAGTCGGCGTTGCAAATCCGCGAAGAATTCGCAGCGTGGGACTCTGAACAGCGATTCACAGTGCCGGGCGTACGGGTGACCGATCCAAAAGCGGCGCAATGCGGCGAAGTTCTTAAGGGTGTACTGAAACCGTCACAGTGCAAATTGTTTGGCAACGAGTGCACGCCGGAGCATCCTGTTGGCGCACTTATGGTTTCCTCGGAAGGATCATGCGCAGCGTATTTCAATTACCAGCATCGCAAGACTCTCGTGCCGTTGACGATGAGCATCTCCGCTTGAGCGCGAGTCAGGCTCTGGCAAACGCGGCGATACGCTTTCGCGACAAGCAGATCGAGATGGCTCATGGAGCTGGCGGAAAAGCCAGCCGCAGACTTATTGAAGGCCTGATTGCTCCCATTCTCTGCGCCGGTACTTCCGGCCCGCTCACGGATGCTGCTCATATAAACCTGGGTGGCGGCCGCATCGCGGTGACCGCCGACGGATTCGTGGTCAATCCGCTGCGCTTTCCCGGTGGATCGATTGGCGAGCTCGCGGTAAATGGCACAGTGAATGATCTCGCGGTCTCCGGAGCACATGCTGAAGTCCTGTTGGTCACTTTGGTATTGGAAGCAGGACTTGAGACTAGCGTTTTGGAAGCAGAGATTCGCGCCATGGCGAATGCCGCGGAACGCGCGGGAGTGGTGATTGTCGGCGGCGACACCAAGGTCGTCGAGCACGGCAAAGCAGACAAAATGTACATCAGCACCACGGGAATTGGCCGGAACTTGCCTGGAGTTCGCGTAGACGCGTCTTCGATTCGCGCGGGCGACAAGATTCTGCTCTCTGGCCCAATCGGCGATCACGGAATCACTATTTTGCTTGCTCGCGGCGAGCTGGATTTGGAAGCCGATCTACGTTCCGATACCAGATCGGTACTGCCGCTTGTGGAATCCATGGTTGCAGCTTGCGGACCCGCCATTCGCTGGATGCGTGATCCAACCCGAGGGGGCGTTGCGACTTCCCTTAATGAGGTCGCCCGTGATTGCGGCCTCGGAGTGGTTTTACAAGAAGCCCTGATTCCGCTGCGGGATGAAGTCCGCGGCGCCTGCGAATTGCTCGGTCTCGACCCGCTGCACATCGCCAACGAAGGTCAATTCATCGCGATCGTGGGCCCGGAAGCGACCGATCAGGCACTTGCTGCGTTGTGCAGTTGCGAAGGGGGCGGGGGCGCCGTCGTTGTAGGCGAGATGTGCGAACAACCCGCCGGTACTGTGCTGGTAAGCACTGAATATGGCGGCAGTCGCGTGGTAGATATGCTGGTAGGCGATCCGCTGCCGAGAATTTGTTAGACAAACATTATGCCCACTGTGTGCAATCTCGCGTCGCACATCGAACAGCGCTTGCTGGCGCGCGATGCCGTAATCAGTTCATTTTTCGCCGCAGAAGCGGCTCCGCTTGCTCTCGCCTGCCGTGAAATGTCGGAGCGATTTCTCCGGGGGGGCCGGCTCCTGGCGTTCGGACGAGGGCCGTTTGCCACGGACGCCCAGCATGTCTCCGTTGAATTCGTACACCCGGTAATCGTTGGCAAGCGTGCCCTACCGGCATTGGATCTTTCTATGTGTTTTCGCCCCTGGCTGCAAGCCTTGTTGGGGCCTGACGATATCGTGATGGGATTCGCGCCGGTCGAAGGCGACCCGGAAGTTGACGATGCGCTGCGGTTGGCTCGAGGTCGTGGGGCGATGACCTTTGCACTTTCGGGGACCGAAGGCTCGTACTTCATGCGGCCATGCACCGACGATCCGTTTCTGCACCAGGAGATCGTGGAAATTCTGTATCACACGCTATGGGAAACGGTGCACGTGTTTTTTGAGCATCGCGAACTCGGTCACGATGTCGGTGACGCAGAGTTTTTGTACCCATTTTTGGGGCGCGCGAAACAGGAAACCAGCGGCATTCTTGAACAAGTTGCCAGCTCCATTCGAATGAAAGCCGGGGACGATGTGCGATTAAGGTCCCAGGTGATTCGAACCGAATCTGAGCGTATTTCCGCCGCGGTACTGGCGATGCGCGAACGCATCGCAGCCGGTGGAAAGCTGATTATTTTCGGGAATGGCGGTTCGGCGACGGATGCAAATGACTTCGCCATCGACTGCGTTGCGCAACCTGCAGGATTTGAGCCCATTCCAGCGATCTCGCTATCGTCGGAACCCGCCAATATCACGGCAATTGCCAATGATGTGGGGACTGAGCTGATTTTCCTACGGCAATTGGTGGCGCACGCGAGACCACAGGACGTTGTCGTGGTGATCTCGACCAGCGGCGGGTCGCGAAATATTGTCGCGGCTTTGGCCCAGGCCAGGAAATTGGGGTTACTTTGCGTAGCACTTCTTGGTTATGACGGTGGCGAGATCAAGCGCCAAGGACTTGCAGACTTCGCGATCGTCGTCGAAGCCGATTACATCCCTCGGATTCAAGAAGTCCAGGCGTCGATCTACCACACGATGCGCGAAGCGCTGGAGGTCGCGCGCCACCGTGGCTAATCGTGAACTCTTCGGTTCTTCACGCTGCCCACACACGCAAGAGATGCGCGACTGGCTGGAGTTGCAAGGAAGGGAATTCGTCGAGTATGACGTGGAGGCCGACGCTGAAGCGCGCCAACGGTTTAAAGCGCTGCCTGGGGCTCCACGAACGGTCCCGGTTTTGGTAGAAGGCGGAATAGTTGTTCAGGTCGGCTGGCAGGGACGGGGCTGCATGATTCCCTAAGGATCAGAATTTGTGACCAGTGCATGCTCCATTCGAGTTCGCGGTGTGGTGCAGGGAGTAGGGTTTCGCCCATTTGTGTTTCGTGTTGCGAAAGAAAAGTTGCTACGCGGCTGGGTTGCAAACGGCGCTGAAGGCGTGGAGATACTAGTTGAAGGTGAAGATCAAGCCGTAGAAGCATTCATACGAACGCTGCGAACTGAGCCGCCGCCCGCGGCACAAATCGCGACTATCGAAGTTGCAGTCACGTCCCCGAGCGGAATTTCGGATTTCACCATCCGCAGCAGTTCACTCTGCAAGCACCCGAGCGCGAGAGTTTCTCCGGACTTGCCGGCCTGTGACGCATGCCTTGCGGAACTCGAGAACTCCGAAGATCCGCGCTTTGGATATCCCTACATCAATTGCACCAATTGTGGCCCGCGCTACTCAGTGATTTTAGATCTGCCCTACGATCGCTTACGAACCACGATGAAATCGTGGCCATTAGACCAACTCTGCAGCGGGCAGTACAACGATCCAGCAGACCGGCGTTTCCACGCTCAGCCGGTAGCTTGCCCGTCGTGCGGGCCGGCATATTTGCTTCGTGTGGGCAACCAAACCATCACCGGCAGTGGTGAGAGCATTCGCCGCGCTGCGGATCTTTTACGTTCTGGCGCCGTCGTTGCGATTAAGGGAATCGGCGGATATCACGTAGCCTGCGACGCACGCAACGAATCCGCCGTTGAAGCATTGCGAGCTCGGAAATTTCGAAAAGAGAAGCCGTTTGCGGTGATGGTTAAGGACCTTGCCACCGCGCACTCGATCGCACTCATCGATACGGACGCTGCAATATTGATGCAGTCCGCAGCGCGGCCGATCACGCTCGTCCCTGCCCGAACCGAGCTTCAAGGCATCGCTCCTGGAAATCGCGAAATTGGGATCATGTTGCCATATGCGCCCCTGCATCATTTGCTTTTCGCGGCAGGTGCACCCGAAATACTGGTGATGACCAGCGGCAATCGTTCGAGCGAACCGATCGCATACGAAGACGATGACGCCGAGCGACGGTTATCCGGAATCGCGGATGCTTTTCTGATTGGCGAACGGCCGATTGCTCGCCGCGTCGATGATTCGGTAGTTCGCACGGGAATCTATGGGCCCAGCATTCTTAGACGTTCCCGCGGGTATGCCCTGTCGCCGGTTGCCACTCTGCCGACAACCCGCCCGATTCTCGCCGTCGGCGCCGATTTAAAAAATGCTGTAACGCTGGTGGTGGACGGCCAGGCGTTCGTCAGCCAGCATATCGGCGACCTCGGTCATTTCCAATCGCTTTCGGCTTTTCGCGAGACCGTCAATGATTTGCTCTCCATGTATCGCGTTTCTCGCGACCATCTGTTGGTGGTACATGACGCCCATCCTCAGTACCTCTCGACTCAGCATGCTGCGTCCTTCCGCTGCGCTGAACGCCTTAGCGTGCAACATCATCACGCGCATATTGCCTCGGTGCTCGCTGAGCGCGGCGAATGGCAACAGCGCGTTCTCGGCGTTTGCTTCGATGGCACCGGATACGGCGACGACGGAACGATTTGGGGAGGAGAGATTTTCGCCGGAAACCTGATCGACGGCTTCGACCGAGTCGCTCATTTAAGACCGGCATTGCTGGTTGGCGGAGACGCCGCCGCTCAGTATCCGGTGCAAGCCGCGGCTGGATTTCTGCATCAGTTGGACCGACTGCCTGATTTGCTCGCGGCGCCATTTCACTTCCCGGCGCGATACGGGCGCGCGTTGCAACTTGTGCGGCACAATTCGCGATGCTTTGAGACTACGTCTGTTGGCCGCCTTTTCGACTGCGTCGCCGCCCTGCTGGGTTTCACGCGAGAGATCACGTTTGAAGGCCAGGCTGCAATCGGACTGGAGCAACTTGGGTCTCAGTCTTCCGCTGTTGAGCCGTACGAATTTTCAAGCGTCGGAAATGAGCTGGATTTCCGGCCTGCTTTGCAGCAGATCGTTGCGGACCGCATCGCTAATCGCGGCGTGCCCGAAATTTCACGCGCATTCCATGCCGGTCTGGCTGCCGGCCTAACTAGCGCGCTGGTCAGACTTAGTCGCGAACGAAATATTAAGACGGTCGTTGTTTCAGGCGGCGTTTTCCAAAATGAACTTTTGCTTCGGCTGCTGAGAGATGGATTGTCTATGCAGAATCTGGCCTTATGGACCAATCGTCACGTTCCGGCGAATGACGGCGGAATCAGCCTGGGGCAGGCGGCGATTGCTGCGACTGTACGTGGATGCATTTCAAAACCAGAAGAACATGCCGTCGAGACCGTTTTGCGATCTTGAGTTGGAGCCTAAATGCACGAATTGTCGATTGCCATGAGCATTGTGGAACTCGCTGAAGAAGAGTTGAAGGGCCGGTCGGGCGCGAGCATTCAGGCCGTTCATCTAAAACTTGGATTGCTTTCCGGGGTCTCGAAAGAAGCACTGGAATCGTGCTTCGAAATGGCCTGTTTCGAATCGCCGCTTGCTGGTTCACGCCTATTAATCCAAGAAATCCCGGTCACCGTTCGTTGTCCACGGTGCGCCGAAGTGCGGCCGATCGATTCCATACAGTTATTTCGATGTTCGGTCTGTGGGACTCCGGTTTCAGATATTGTCTCCGGTAAGGAATTGGAAGTGGTGGCACTGGAGATATTGGAATGAGCGCTGAGCCACGGCTGGTGGAAGTTCGAAAGAACGTGTTGAAGCAGAATGATGTTGTAGCGCGGGCGCTGCGTGAGCGATTTCGCGCCGCCGGGGTGTACGTGATCAGCATGGTTTCCGGGCCGGGCACAGGAAAGACCATGCTGCTTGAGAAAACGCTGACCAAGTTGCAACCGCGGTTCCGCGTTGCAGCGCTCGTTGGCGACCTGGCGACCGATAATGACGCCATGCGTTTGGCCCGCAGCAAGGCCCCAGTCCGGCAAATATCTACGGGAACAATTTGCCACCTCGAAGCTGCGATGGTGGAAAAAGCTCTAGAGGGTTGGGATCCCAGCGAACTCGACTTCCTGTTTATCGAAAATGTTGGGAACCTTGTCTGCCCGTCGTCCTACGATCTTGGCGAAGACTTGCGCCTGGTGCTTGTGTCGGTCACGGAAGGAGAGGACAAGCCTCTTAAGTATCCGACTATCTTTAACAGCGCTGACGTTGCGATAGTTACTAAAACGGATTTAGCCGCCGCCGTGGAGTTTGACCAGGAGCTCGCGGATCGGAATATCCAGGCGGTACGGCCGGAGATTCAGATGTTCCACGTGTCGAGCAAGACCGAAGCGGGGATTTCCGAATTGCTTGAATATTTGATCGGGCGATTGTCGGGTCGCGGACTGCGGCGGTAGAACGTACCTGAACAATCGCGAGGTGCGAGCGATGGAGACTTTTGTTATGCCGCAAGACAGGGCTGTGAAGCCGCTGAAACACTTTGTGATCGATCCAGAGGCCAGTCGCTTCGTCGGAAAGGGTTCGCGGGCGGAATTGGCCATTTTTCAGGAGCCGCGCGAGGATCGGCCCGGCTACCTACCTTCGGCTCGGCCCATTGTGTATAATCGGCAAATTAAGAGCGCCGAGCGGGCGTCGTACAAGGGCAGTATAGAAGCTTCCCAAGCTCCCTTTAGTTAACCCTTAAAATCGCTGTAATCAGCACTCGGCTGTCCAGGCCCGGGGAATTATTTATCAAAGGACATGAAAGGACTCGCGGCGTTTTGGCCCGAAGCGAAATACGGCAAAATGGGCATCGAGGGACGCGACCCGGTCAATGCCTAGACGCCGCATTACGGCGAAGCTGGTGCGATCCACTATAGAAAAATCCTGGTCACGCCAGGAAACGCCAATATCCCAAGCAATCTCCAGGTCCGCCAACGTAACTGTCTCGATTGCTGCTATCCCGCTCCGCAGTCCTTCCCAAAATCGCTCGGCAGCTTTGCGGTCGAGCTTGTGGTGAAGCAAAGTCCATGTTTCGATCAAAACGTGATCCGAGGTCACCAGTGTTTCACCGGATTTGAGAATCGCTTTTGATCGAGCGTTGCTGCGGTCAGAAGAGTCCGCGGCACCATACCAGATGGAAGTATCGACAAATAGGCTCATGTCGCGAGAGCTATCGGCGCCGTCGCAGTTTCCTGCGCGTAAATTGGAAAGCTTCGGCGATCATGGAATCCTTTCGGCTTGCAACATCTGAGCCGCCCGAGCTTCCGAGATCGAAAATACGGTCTACCTGGCCTGCTGTCTGAGGACGAGCAAGATCACGTGCGACCAGACGGCGAAAATACTCTGCGAGAGACACCCCGAGATCGTTGGCGCGTTGGCGCGCACGGCGCTGCATCTCAGTTTCAAGTGTGATCTGGGTCTTAGCCATCATTATGGCTCCATCTTACCACACAAAACCTTTCTGCAGACATCGGATTTCAATCGCCGATCTCGAGTCCCACATCCGAAGCGCTGCGAGCTTCTGTTCCAGGGCGAGATCAGGGGTCGAATCCGCGAAGATTCTCTCTAAGTTGCTCTCTGTAGAAGGCTTACGAAATTTGCCCGAACAGCTTGACTGGCTCCTTGTCGCGAGAGAAGGATGGTTTTTGCGTCGTTTTGGAGAATATGGAAAATGGTCGCGCTGTTCGTGCGGTCGCTTAGTCATGTATAATCAACAAGCTAGAGAGAAGAGCGGGCGTCGTACAATGGCAGTATAGAAGCTTCCCAAGCTTCGGACGTGGGTTCGATTCCCATCGCCCGCTCCAGATTCTAAAAGACTTACGCAGCCGCGCCGGTTTCCATGGTTTCCAAAACATCAATTTTGTTGCCAAACTTCATGGAAAATTCGTTGCGAACGTCGTCGAGAGGAATCTCTCCGGTGTAACGGTCTGTCATAGCAGATGAGGAATGGCCCATCTGCTGACGAATAACAGCCGGTTTGACACCTGCAAGTTCCCATCGCCGGTTACAGCCTCTTCGAAAGGCGTGCAACCCTGCCTGCTCAAGTCCTAAAGCTTCCAGAGCCGGATAGAGTCCTTGATTCAGAATGTTCGTTTCAAGGAGCGGATTACCTCGTTTCGAACGAAAGACAAAGGTTGCGGAGTTCGAGACGATTCCCAGGAACCGCCGGAGTCTCTGCATGGCCTTGTCGCCCTCAGGATCAAAAAGCAGAACGGTTCTGTACGCTGCCGCGTTTTTGCACGGCCCAGCCTCGCCTCGGCTTTTTTGATCTGAAGACTCTTCCACTCGAATGGTCCTTGCGCGAAAGTCGAGGTCGTCGACTCTCAACGCCAGTAATTCGCTGGATCGCAATCCTGAAGCAGCGGCAAGAAGGAACAGCGTTACATACTGTTCTCGACGTGTCTTCCCAAGCGTATCCATTGTGCCGATATGACCGGCAATTTGTTCCGCTTGAGCCCAAGAGAACGATACGTGCTTTCGGCTGTTCACTTTCATTTGCAACTTGTCACGCTCTGGAATTGCCAGTCCGATTTGGGAGAAGGGAGGTTTCTTGTCCTTTGAGAATGACGAGAGAACACGCTGCATGGTGCGCAGGATGTTCTTGATCGTGACCCATGAAAGACGCTCGTTTCGCTTCTTCCAAATCCATTCATTCACTGAATCAAGCGAGATGTGCTCAATCGGAACGTCCTTCCAGTCTGCTTCCAAGTGATTCTTCAAATGGCCATCCGCGGTTGAAAACGTGGACGACCGAAGCATGCGTGGAGCAAAAACATCCCGGTAGTGCGACACCGCGTTCGCGAAGGTCAAGGAAGAAGGAATCTGGTATTCCATCGAATTCAATTCGAGATTCAAAAGGAATTCCACTTTCTTGCGCTCGGCCTCGCTTTTCGTCATCTGCTTAGTTGGTCCGATTACATGCGTCTTGCGTTTTCTATCCTCCTGTCCTGGTACATCCATCCAGTACTGGAAATAGAAAACCTTTTGTCCGTTGGAGCGCTTTTTCACGCGCACCTTCGGATTCTGTCCAGTTCGTCGAGACATGCACTTTCCCCGCTTTCTCGATTGAACTGGCGGCGAGGCCATACTACCACGCTCGAAAGCACCGGACCCTTGATGTGGGCCGAGCGAGTTCGCCGACGGGGCGGGATTTTGTTGAACAGACATGGCTAGTTGTCTCGGGCTAGGTCACCTTTTTTGGTGTCTTGTATGAGTTCGGCTTGGGCTTTGCTGACTGTCAGTTGTGCGTAATAGTTCGGATTCGCCTTGTCATTGGCGCGATAGTCGGCAATCTGTCGAATCACTTCTTCGGGCGGGACGCCTTTGGCGAGGGAACGCTTGGCATACGCCCAGTCGTGTTCGGATTGGGATAGTGGCTGCCGTGTCGAAGAAGCCTGGCGACTGCCTGCGCTGCGTGTTGGTCTTGGGTCCAATTCGGCAGCATCGGTTCTCAAACGAAAGTTGTGCGGAATGTACCTTTGCTCATTCCGTATTTCGGCGGTCACAGTGAAGTCCACATCGTATTTCCGATTTACAAAACCCGGCATACGCAAGACACGGGTCGAGTCTGTTGCGGCGGGATCTCCACCGAACTTTCGCGCCATCGCGCGCAAAACTGCCTCCGCCTGTTCTTGGAGAAATCCCTCGACGCGCCACACCAGTTGAAACTTGTTTGGCGAGGTGGCAATGACCACGTTCGGCTGCGGAACAAGATTCGATTGTTCAACTACGGCAAGTGAGCGCGGGGCCTCGTGATCGAGGTCCAGGTAGAGATGTCTGATTGAATGGATATCCTCCTTGGTTCGAGCTCGCGCTTCGGGCTTCAGCGGATTCATTCCCACGTAGATATCCGCCGACTGCTTTTCGTTTTTGAAACGAAGCCATTGTTGAAACGAGTCTTCCACGATTTTTCCAGCCGTGGCTATGCGTTGCGTCGTTTCGCCGCGCTCGCGATTGCGAACGAGCACTGCAAGACGATTGGACGGTTCGAACAGCCAGCGGATATAGGCGACAGGAGGCACGTCGGGTTTGGGTTGGTCTTTGGCTGCGGTCATGGGGCGACCTCCTCTCGATGGAACACAGAGTTGCATTCGAACAAGTCGGAGTCGGGGTCGTAGCGCTTGACTTCAACGACTTCGGAGATGGTGCGTCGGCCTGGGCGGCGCTCAAGGTGGACGACCACATTTAAGGAGTCCGCGATGGTGCTCTTAATGGCGCGGTATGGAATCTCGATTCCGCTCTGCAAGACGCAGCTGGTGAAGCGCGATAATCCCTCTCGTGCAGAATTCGCGTGAATGGTCGAAATTGTGCCGGCGTGACCTGTATTGAGAAGCTGAAGGAGGTCGAACGCTTCTTGTCCCCGGACCTCACCAAGCAAGATGCGATCGGGGCGATGCCGGAGAGCAGCCTTCAACAGGTCGCGAATGGCGACGGCCGGAACGCCGTTTTGAGCGGGCCGCGCTTCGAGACGGACGAGGTTCGCGTGGTGGATCTGAATCTCGGCGGTATCTTCGATCAGCAGGAGGCGTTCATCTTCCGGAATCAGTCGAGCGATAGCGTTAAGGAGACTGGTCTTGCCCGCACCGGTTCCACCGGCCACAAGTATGTTTCTGCGCTTCAGGACAAAATCCTCAAGCTGGTTTGCCAGACCGCGGTCGAGCGTTCCGGCTGCGACCAAGTCATCGAGTTCGAAGTGGTGGCTGCTGAACTTGCGGATCGTCAGGGTTACGCCGCGCAAGCTGCACGGGGGAATCACTGCGGCAACGCGACTGCCGTCGGGTAACCGGGAATCGAGAATCGGCTTCGCCTCTGAGATGTCGTCTCCCAGACGGCGGGCGATGTTCTTGACTGCCACCAGCAGGGCTCGTTCGCCAAGCGAAACGCCCTTTACCGGTTCCAGGAATCCCCGCTTCTCGATAAACACGGAGTCCGCGCCGTTGATCATGACTTCACTGACGGAGTCGTCGAGAAGCAGATGTTCGATCGGTTTCAGGAAGGGAAGGATGGTTTCAAAGCCGTTCATCACAGTAGGCCCTCCTCGAGTTGGTGAAAGTAGGATTTGTTCGGGTCGTTGAAATAGGGCTTCAAATAGCAAAACGCAGGTGGCATGGGATTGAATCCGTCGTAGGCAATTACTACTGCCTGCGCATTCTTCAACTCCGTAAAGGTTTTGGTGTCGAACCGGAAGTCGGATTGGGGGTAGTAGCTCTTCGACGCGGTGAGGTTGGCGCGATGCGAGATGGCCTTGCCTGTTAAGAGACTGATGCTGGCGTCGTGGCCGCTCTCCGACAGGTTGTAG
The DNA here is from genome assembly GCA_963814635.1 of uncultured Acidobacteriota bacterium. Taxonomy (GTDB): domain Bacteria; phylum Acidobacteriota; class Terriglobia; order Acidiferrales; family UBA7541; genus Acidiferrum. The sequence continues at coordinate 1,532,939 of CAWFDP010000001.1, forward strand.
CTCACCTTGAGCCGGTCCTCCTTCCCGCAGAGTTCGCTTGCCGTCCGTGCGGAGAAGTCGTCCGAAAGGGTCAGGAAGATTTTTGTGCGGAACGTCTGGAGAAGGGTCCGCCAGGAATCGCCGGGGAGGGCCGATTTGAGCGAGCTGATGCTTTGCGTCGCGACAATCGGAATGCATTTCGGCTGCCGTGAAAGGCTAAAGAATTTTTCGTCTCCGGTCGGCTCATTCTCTCCGACCGTAGCAAAGTGGTGATATTCGTCGCATAGAAAGAAGACCTGCCGGAAGTGGCGATCGGGATTGGATTCGATAGTAGGAATTCGATTGAGGACGGCTCGCTGAAAGTCGAGCTTCATCATCACTCCGAGGGCCTTGGCGAGTCCTGGGTTCATCGCTATCGGGAAATTCAGAGCGCAGACGGCTCCGGCTTCGATGAGCCAGCTGAACGATGGGAGAGGTTTGCCGAATCGGAAATCGGCGTTCGCCTTTTCGTCATAACATTCCGCCGGCGGGCAGAAGGTTCGTTTGACGGCCGGATTGTCGTCAAACAGAGACAGGAACACCGAGATTCCCTCAACGATCGACGTGCGAAGTTTCGGCTCGATCCTGCGCCAATCGTTGTAGAACCACCGCTTCACAGCTTCTAGCTGTGCGCGCTTCTCGTTATTCGGGTGGTCTAGGGCGCTTTCGCTGAGGCATTCAAAATCGATGTCGTCGATTTCCAGGATGCGGCGCAAACCGGGGGTTTCTTTGGCGCGGTACGTTTGTGTTTCTTCGTCGTAGGAAAAGTCGAAGACTTTGAGCTCCTTCACGCCAGCTAGGTAGTCCGGCGGAGCCACGAGCAGGAAGTAGGACTCTTCGAGGCGTCGCTCCGCCTCGTGAATCTTGCGCTCCAGAACATCGGGAGAGATGGCGCACTCATAGACATCGAACAGCGTGACGTAGTCGTAGGCGACTTTGTGGAGAAGGATGATGAATTTTACGAGGTTCGTGTAGGCCTGCTGCCAGAAAGGCTCCTTGCCTTTGCCAAACAAGTTGTTCAGTAGCGAAGCGACGCTGTAGGCGAGCGCGTAGGCATCAAGATCGTTATGCAGGGGGTTGTACCGGTATTCGGAGTGAAGACTGATTTCTACATAGTCCTCCTCACGTCCGGATCGCGCGAGAATGTCGAGAACCTTGTGGCAGAAGTCTCCCTTGACCTCAAGAACCAGACCGCCGATGCGCTTCTCTGGTTGATCCGCTTTGAACGCCAGAATCTGCTCCGCGAACGGGTAGATGCAGCAGCTGGTTTTGCCGGAACCGACGGCGCCGAATATGGCAATGCCGGTGAAGAGTCCGCGCTCGGGAATGGAGAGCCAAGCCGGATGCTCCGCGGGTCCAGGAACGTCGCCTTTGTGAATCTCGCCGATGACGAGGCAAAGATTGTCGCGGTTTCGCGGAAGGGAATACGCGGGCAGGCGACCAGGTCGCAACCGCGAGGGAATCTTGATCGCAACGATGTAGAGTCCAGAGAGCAGGATGGAATAGAAAATGTAGGGTGTTGTGTAGAGGAAAAGGACATAGGAAAGCCTCGCTCCGAGAAACACGGTGCGTGCTCGCAGGAACAGAAGCTCCAGGAAGAAGTTGTCCTGCGGGAAAGGGAAGTGGAAATAGAGCGTGAGCCCGGTGCCTGCCGCAAGCATGCACGCGATGAGATTTTTCGAATTGAGGGCACGCCGCAGCATCATGGTTTTCCGGCAGTGGATTGGAGCTTCGTGGCGTTCCCTTTCACCCCGTCCTGCGACGCCTTCCATTTCCGGTATTCGGGATCGCGCGCCAGCATCTTGCGCAGCGCGAAATTGGCGACGTAGTCGGCGGTGCAGTCAACGAACCGGCAATACTCATCGAGCAGTTCGCTGACTGGCTTTTCCAGGTGCAGAGTGCGTTCGACGCTTACGGGTGGTTTCTTAATGAAGGCCATCTTTGTCTCCTTTGGTTTTCTCTGTCCGAAGCTTCCTTCCGCGGCCCAAACCCGGCGCGCAGTCCGGCGCCATGAGGCGGGAGCGACCCCACGGGTTCCGTGACGCACGGTGCGTCAGCGGGTGGGGTCGCTCCCGCCTCACACGGGTTTGGGCCGCGATTTTTCTTCCTGCCGTTTCATTCCTCATGTCCGTGAACTTCTTGGTGTTGCGAATCCCGGGAGGGTGAAGTTTCCGGTGAAGTACCCCGTGAAGTAGGAGGGTGAAGTGGACTTCCCTCGTCACCGTTCGATTTGCGTGCTTGCGAGGATTTCCTTGAAACGAGATGGGTTCTGAATGAAATCTTGACGTCCGAATATTTCCTCGCGAGAGAGCGGCGCAGAGCGTTCCCATCCAAATCTCCAGAACTCCACGAAGCGTAGAGCCGTTCCAATTCCTCGGAAGCAAAGCGTTCCTTCGCACTCTGCAGCGCTTCCACGTCCTGGGCCGAAAGCTGGCCGTACTGCTTCAATTCCCACGCCCGCCTCCGCTCGAAGTAGAGGGTGATCTCCCGCACGACGTCCCGTCCCGCGCGACTGCCGACGAGCGATTCGAAACACTCACGCGCCTGCTCGAGATTCGCGCTCGAATCGGCGATGTAGACGAAGGCAAAGTCTCCGAGAGAAGAAAACAGCCGTGCGTAGTTGTGAAGGTGATGAGCAAAGCCAGCGAGACTGGCCTGGCCCGGATCGACGTACGAGAGCGAGACCACAGGTGAACCCAATTCAGCGGAGCGATCAAGGAAGAGAGGGAACTTGTTGACGAAATAGCGAAGGGTGGTCGAAGCGCCCGAAGCCGCCTCGTACCGCTTCACGGGCAGGATATCCCTGGGGATGCGGCGCTCGCCGCAAAAGTAGGCCAGCTTGTCGGTCTCCGATTCGAAGTATTCGTGCTGCGGGTTCTCAAGAATGAAATCCAGAAGCAGAAGGCGCGTCCGGATGTACTCCGTGGAATGGCGGCGGCGATTACGGAAGTCGGTCTTTTCGATTCGGCGGTAGAGCGTCTTTGAAAACAGATGGTAGACGCCACCCATGTCCTGATACTCCCGCCAGGTCACGTGCCCGCGGGATTCGAGCTTGTCGGTGAAGCGCTGCGCTCGCTTGCCCCAGGCGAGTCCGTTCGAGGCGACATACTGACGCGGCTGGAAGTAACCGGAGTGAGTCGCCACAACATAGAGAAAGCGGGCCTCGTCGGGCGTATAGCCAAGCTCCTGTATCGCCGTCAGATCCTGCTCACGGATGTTCATAGGGAAAGAATCTCCGCCGTCAGTTCCTGCTGATCGAGCACACGACGCAATTTGTCGCCCTCGCCGCGAGGCGTGTACATGGAAAAGCCGGCGCGCGCTTTTTCCGCGACACTGCGCCCGCGGTAATGCTCGGTCACCAGTTCTAGGTTTACGCGGCTCATGTCGCCATCGCGAGATTCGTATTCGATCTGGATGTCAGGAATGGGGATTTTGTTGCGAACGACTTGGAGGCCGTGCCGTGCAGCAATCTCGGGCCGGGCACCGGGGCCAAGTTTCGCGATATCGCGGTTGACCTTGCGCTTGATTTCAAAGTCGAGAACAACACGGCGGATTCGCCCCCCGCCTTGCTGCACGATGCGACTTGCCTCTTTCTGATACAGCCGGTAGAGGTCCGCGTCGTGGTTGGCCTCACGCGGCTTGACGAAGCCCGCGTAGAGGACTTGGCTGTCGGACACCATGCGAGTTGACTTGAGCAGTCGCAGCCCGCGCTTGGTGAGGGTAAGAAGCTCTCTCGGTGAGTCTTCCGGTCCCTGGAATTGGCCTCGCCGGACGAGCCCCTGGCGAACGAGATTTTGGACATCTTGTGCTAGCGGCTTGCGTTCTCCGGAATAGAGGTATTCACCTAAGTCGTTTTCGGCGATAGCCCGGAATTTGCCGAGCTCAATCATTGACCGCATTTCGGATGCACTGATTTGGTAACCGCGCGCGCCGTCGTAGAACACGTCTCTTGCGGAGCCGGAATCGCGGTTTGGAACCTCTCGCCCGGCAACAGGTTTCTCCGGATTTCGGGAGCCGGAAGATTGCGTTTGAGTGCGGCCGTCCTCGTGCGGTGTGTGTTCGAGCTCGCGGGCCATTTCGGCGCGAGCCTCGATGGCGTCGAGAAAATCCCTGAGTTCTCGAGATGGATCAAGGCGAGACATCAGCGGGGTTGGTCCTCTCTGAGAGGCGAGGGCAGGGGCGCATGGCCGACGATGACCTGGGTGTCGACGTGCGAGAGTTTGCGGCCCGTATCCTTAAGGAAGAACTTCCGCTGGATGGCATAGACCGCGGCGAACAGATTGACGAAGAGGACAGCGAGCCACAGGAGAAGTTGCGATCCGTACTCTCGAAGAAGGATATGCCGGTACGGGATAAGGAATTTCAGCTCACCCAGCAGCCAAAATCCCAGCGCCAGAAGAAGTGCAATCGTGACGATGAGCGAGTTGGCAACCATGAGGGATCTCCAAAGTCATCGCAGAATCGGTCTTGAGGTTTTTCCGAAAAGAAAAGTTTGTTTCGGGAGCGGGCGGAAAGCCGTAAAGCACCGGAGACCCTCCAGAAGCGCGCCTGGGGTATCGAGGAAAGGGGCCGATGAGAAGGGCTGTGGCGTGGGTTGGTGCGAGGGCCCAAGGGTAAAGAAGGACGTGGCGCGCGGAGGTTGGGCCGAGGATGCGAGGCGTCCGCCCGCGACCTCCGTTGATCTTGGTGCCAGAAGTGTCTTCATTTGAACGCCTGATCTTCGCGGAAATAAGAGATCGTGAGTCCCAGGGGATTGATGGGAATCAATTCGTTCGGAACACGCGACTGGAAGATGAATACGAAGTTCGCCGTATAGAGGTCGCGCCTCAGCTCGCTATGATCCGCAGTCGAGTAGTAGACCATGTAGAAGTCGACGCGAGCGCGATAGGGAGGAGTTTGCAGCTCTTCAAGCGAGACCTTCTTCACGTCGATATCGATTTCTGATGACGATGTGTTTGTGAGGAATTTCCGGATGATGTCGTCCTTGCGGTAGGTATCGAGGATGCCGTTCGCGAGTTTGCCGTCGAGGAAGTAAAGCGACTTCGCGAAATCATCCTGAATCGTGTAACGGTTGCGGCGGTAGTAGAGCTTGGTGAATTGCGAGAGAAAGTATTTGGTTTCGGCGTCCTGCGGTTTGTATTCGAAGTTGTGGTAATTGATGGCCTCGGCGCGGCCGAGGTCGTCGATGCGGATCACGAGCGGCCGGAAGTTCTCGAACGTGCGAATCGTGCGGAGGTCGATCAGCGCCAGCGCGACGCACACGAGCGAGAGCAGAGCGAGGACAATCTTGAGGTAGGTATTGGTCACCATCGGGTCACCGCAGGATTCGAGATACAAACGCTTGGCATTTTCAAACGAGTCGTCTCGGCTCACAGGAACTCCCTCGCTGCGCTCGCGGCAGCCGGTATGGCTTCCAGGATTCCGGCGGAACTTCCCCCGGCTGTGCCGCTGAAGATGTGGTTGGTAAGGGCGGGGACTTTCAGGAGGACATAAATCGAAGCGACGAACGTAATCAGGAGGACGGGAAACCAACCAATGAGTTGAACTGTCGAGATGTTGCCGGTGCCCTGCAGCGTCAGCACGCCAATAATAAGGTTGCCGATGATGTAGACGACGGCGGCGGCGATCACTTCGTAGAAGGCGTACTGCAGAAAGCAGCGGAGCCAGCCCCAGAAGAGCCATTCGAGTTTCGGGACGATGAAGAAGGGCACGAAGATGGGGCCAACAAGAACACAGACTGCCGTTGCGATGAACCCGTAGGCAATAACGACAATGGCGATGGCCTGAGCTGCGGCAAGCAGAATGATGACGATGATGTAGATGGCCATACCGAGAAAATCCGTGACGCCCGGGGCGTCGATGCGTGCTTCAAAATCGCCGATGCGGTCCACAATGGTTTGCAATTCCGCTTGATTGATCTTGTTGGCAAGGAACTGCGCTTCGTCGGTGATCAGATTATGGAAGCTGACCCCAATGCCGGGGATGGGCGTGCTGTAGTAGTTGACCATGGCGAATCCAAAGGCGATGGTGAGAAGCAGGCTTGCGAAGTTGTCGAACTGGAAGGTGTGCTTGCCGCTGGCGGCAGAGAGAGCGGACTTAATGCCGTACCAGGCGATGAGAATGGTCGCGAACATGCGGAACAGGTTCTGGCCCATGGCATCGAAGAAGCCGAGGTTCTGCGTCAGGAGATCGTTGATCGCTTGATACAGGAACTGCAGGAAATCGGTCTGCATGGTCTCGGCTCCTTCGCGCTTGAGAGGGAATGCAACTTACGGCATGCGGAAGTTCTGCAACGAATTGGTCAGCGTGCCAGTGACTTGGGTTAGGTTTGTGCTGAGGCTCGTCTGCCGGCTGATTTCAGCGTTGATAGCGTTGGTCGTCATTTCGCGCTGCTGTTTAGCGGTGATGGTCTGCTGCTCCAGCAGCGAGGCAAGCAGCTTGTTCGAGTCCTGAATGGAACGCAGGGTGAGCACGTTGGTCGCATTGATCTTGTTCAGGACGGCAACTTCGGAATTGAGGTTTTGGTCGTCGGACAAGGAGTCCTGTTCGAGATTGTTCATGCGGCCTTCGAGCGCTGCTGCATTTCCGCGAATAGCGCCGATAGTCGAGAGCGCAGTCATGTTCGCGCCATCGGCGAGTTCAACCGAGGCGTATTGGGACTTCACGCGCGCCTGTTCGAAATCGGGCATTCCGTTGAGCGCTGCAGGGTTGTACTGGCTGAGCTGCGTGGTGGCTCGCAGGTAGCCGTTGATGGTGTTCAGATCAGCGTTCACACCGCCGAGCCACCCTGAAGTGTTTCCATAGGTGTTGGTGGCGGTGACATTCCGCCAGTTTGAGAATTGCGCGCGATACCGCGCGGGCATGTTGTGCAGGTTGCGCGACATCTGGAGCGCAAGGTTGTACGCGGTAACGGTCTGCGTATAGGTCTTTTGCAGCTGCAGGAGATGCTGCTGCAGCTGCTGGTAACGCAGCACGGCATTGCTGTAGTTCGTCGGGTCGTAAACAATTCCGCTGCCGAACTGCGCTGAAGCGGTACCGACACAAAGAACCAAAACTACGAGAACTGCCAGAAACTTCTTTTGCATATGTATTCCTCTTTCTGCCTCACAGATTCGAAGGCATGGTGTGATTCGCGTAGTCGGGCAGCGCGAGGTCGCCCGAGAGGTAGACCTTGACGCGGTGCCCCTCGCGGATGGTCACCGTCGGCAGGATGTTGAGAAATCGATCGAGGATTTGCGCGGATGATTGTGCGGTGCTCTGCGCGAATCCCTGGCGCATAAGGTCGGAACCGGAGACGGTCAATCCGCCAGTAGTTCCTGCTCCGGCGACGGCACCGATCGCGCCAATCGCCAGCGAAGTTCCGAAAATACGGAGGTAGTGATTGTTGACCTGATCGCGGAGACCGGCATCGCCGGTCTGATTGAGGCCCTGGAAGTGGTCCAGGCTTGCGGAATATCCGTCCGGCATGACCAGGCGATGAAACAGCACGGCAAGCCGGGATTGGCCGAAGTTTTCTACCTTTCGGGTTTCCCCAAGGAGTTTGGTGCCAGCAGGAATGAGCAGATGCTGGCGGTCGTGGGAATAGACGTCATTGCTCAAAAGACATTCAACGGGCCCAGCCATCTGCCCGTCGAGCCGGTTGATCAAGACGGTTTCAAGTACGGTGCCTTCAAACAGAATATAGGTCTTGCCTGTCGCCGCAGCGGGTGCGCCAGCCGGCGCGGCGACAGGATTTCGCATAGCCTCCTTTCGTTCGCCTTCCGCAGCGGAATCCTTGACTGCCTGTGCGTTCGCCGGAGGCAGTGGTGGAGCGAGCGGTTTCAGCAGTTCGGCAACTTGAGCTGCGCTGAGTCCCGGTTGTACCGTTGCCGGAAGGTCATTCTCCTTTTCCGTCGAGGTGGCGGGTGGCTTCCGGTAGCTGAGGGCGACATTCGAGGAGAAGAGTGAGAGGTAGCTGCGTTTCTTTCGCTCCGCTTCGATGGAATCTTCCGTTCGCTCCGGCGGTGCGCCGTTTCCAACGCCTGACGCAGAAGTGATCGGCGGATCCATTCCCTGGGAAGCCAGAGAACGGTTCTGCTGCGTGAGCGCGTTTTGCGCCACGGCCTGTTCGCGTTGCAACTCTTGAATGCGGTTCTGCAAATCGACGATCTTGGCTTCATTCACTTCGAGCGGAGCTTGAACGGCGGGAGCGGCGGGAATCGGCCGCGGCGGCGCCGTCGGCTTCTTGCCCCCGGTCAGCCACATGATGAGGACCATGAGCACGGCGAGGCCGATGAGCAGCCACGACTGAACGTTCTTCGGCAGCAGGCCGGGAGGCTTAGGTGCTTTGTCCTGAATCGCGGAAGGTGAAGTCATGGTGTGTCCTTACCTCGCGGCAATCTGCCGCGCGAAATTCAACTTCTTCTTCCCGACGGCGAGATAGCCGCTGTCGACAATCTTTGGAACGACGTAAACGCCGTTTTCAAGTTGGAAGGAAACTAGGTTTGGTTTTCCATCCTTGATTTCATAGAACGCCGGTTTCTCGCGCGCCGCGCAGCGGATATAAGTGAAGTTGTCGTCGTGATAGATCGCGGAGACGAGAAAAGGCTCGCGGGAAGATTTGGCGTCGAGAGCGTAGTCGAACCGGAGTTTTGTTGCGTAGCTGGAACGAAACTGACTGATTTCATCCGTCGCATGCGCCTGCGCGGCGCGAATCTGTTCGGCGGTCTGTTGACGAATTTCCGCCAGCTCTTTCTTGTAGGCTTCCGCGTCGGTCGCCCGAACGTAACCGCGCAGCGGCGCACCCGCGACTTGTCCTTCCTTCGGTTCGACAAACAATTTCAAGTCCGGCTGGGCATTGGGGTCGCTGCTGATTTCCGTCAGAAGAAATGAATAGACGTGTCCGGTCGCAGTGATGAGATTGAGATTGCTGCGGATTCCAGCCTGTGCGGGATGGACGTAACAGAGATTATGGGATCCGTTGATGATCCAGAATTCCCGGTCGCCGGTCGTAAAGTCGAGAATCTCTTCGTCGTCGGGCAGGACGATGAGCGTTGAAAACCGCAGTTTCGCGTGCACCGGAACAACATCTTCTCTGCCGTATTTGACGACGCGTGCGCCGGTCTCTGTGGCAAATGCGCCACCTGTCGCGAGGCTGAGGAACATGCCTGCGAGAAACAAACTTCCGCCGAGGTGGCGATAGGTTTTAAAAGAAAATGCAGACGACATTGTGTTTTCTCCTTTGGTTGGTTTTTGTGCTGCTAAGAATCCCGATCTTCAAACCAGCGCGCTATGGACGGTGCCACGAGCACGGCCGTGGTGCGCAACCCGGCGAGTGCGAGGGGGACAAGGGCGGCACTGACACCAAAACGGCCAAGAATCTCCGGAAGAAAAGGGATCACGGGCGACCTCCTGCGAGGACTTCGAGTCCCTTTTCGAAACCGTACTGCTCGAAAGCTTCCTGACGTTTGCGGTTGTCGTAGGGATCGTTGGTGTAGAGCCAGTAGCTGCGGCGATCCACGTTGAGATTGGCGACTTTGGCCAGTTCCGGGGTCTTGATGAGGAATTGTTGTTTGGGAAGCAGCGCCTGGATCAACCCAACTTCTGTGTCATTCAGGTGAAACTGCCGGCGGTACAACTCTTGATCCATGTCTGGATTCGCGAGGAATATCTTGGTTGCGCAGCTCTCGATAATCACGTCGAGGAGTTCGGAGCGTTTCAATTCATCAAGGGATTGGGTGGAAAGAATCATGGCGGCGTTGTGTTTGCGCCATGTTTTGAGGGCCTCGGTTACGTACTGCTGGATGCTAGGATTCCGCAGAAACACCCAGGCCTCATCGATGAAGAACGCTTTGAAGGTCGCCGAAACGTCACGGTTCGTGATCACTTCACTCGCGCGGTGCAGCATATAGAAAAGCAGTGGTTCCAAAAGTTCCGGGTAGCGGCTCATCTGCTGGAAGTCGAAACACTGGAAGCGTGAGAACGAGATGGTGTCCTTGGGGTTGTCGAAAAGAAAACCGAACTGTCCGCCGCGCAACCACTTCGCCAGAGCGTAGGTGAGCTGCCGGGGGAGCGTGTTCGCGAGGACGTCCAACGTGCGCAGCGCGGGGTCGAGCGAGTACAGATTTTCGATCTGTTCGTAGATCTCGCGGTCCGTCGGAGGGTCGAGCTTACCCACAGCGCTTCCGAGGAGGACTTTGACGAAGAGTGCTAAGAAATCGAGATTGGCTTTGGTGGGAGGCAGGCAAAACGGATTGACGGTGAAGTCGGAAGATTCGACGCCAACGCACAGGTAGCTTCCGCCGAACAGGTGGGTGAGACTTTCGAAGCTTCCGCCAAGATCAAAGATGAAGGTGAAGGGCCGGTATTTCTGGAGATTCGTAATCAGGAAATTCAGAAGAAACGACTTGCCGCTCCCGGTGCGGCCGAGAATCATCGAATGGGCTACATCGCGATAGTGCAGGTTCAGGAAGTATGGAGTGCCGTGGTTCGTTTCGAGGATAGCGAGATACTCGTGCCGCAATTGTGGATTGCGGGTGTTCCCGGAATGCAGGGTAAAGAGAAACGATAGGTCGGCATAGTTCGTATTGAGAAGATAGAGATACCGCAGGTTGAACGCGTAGTTCCCGGGCACTGCGGCAAGGAACGCGTTCAACAGGTTGTAGCGTTCGTCGTACAACTGGGCGTCATGAACGCCGAAAACCTTATAGAATTCGGCGGCGGCGCGCTGGACCGTCGCGAGGTCTTTGTCATAGAGCACGACGGTCAGGGAAAACTGCCCGAAGTAGTTGCCGCGCAACTCGATCTCCTCAATCCCTTTGCCCAATTCGCGCACTAGCGATTCCTTGGCGTCATCGAGCAAGGCATCCTGTGCCGGTGCGTCGTTTAAATTGACTTGGCTGAAGAACGAGCGCTTGGTGTTATGAAAATGCCGTCGCTTGGCTTGAATACTGCGGCGGGTTTTGCCCGGTTCTTCCTTTTTCCACTCGGTCACAACGTGGAAGTTCGCGCGCACGTCGAGAAGGCCTTTGAGCAACAGGGGAAAGGTATGCGCTGAGGGTTCTTTCAGCGTGAGGACTTTGACGTAGTAGTCATCCAGGCGCAGATGCCCTCGGTGACATTCGAGATGTGATTCCGAGAGGTAGTAGTCGAGGAAGGTGTCGTGCTTCAGCTTGGCGCAATCGAGTTTGAGCGGATCGAAGTTGAGAGTTCGTTTGAGAACGACGAATGCTTCTTCCTTCGGAAGAATGCGGGTCGCGACAAAGTCGCCGACCTGGGTGCGAAAACTTTCGACCTTTTGACGAAGCACGGATTCCGCGCGGGCAAGCTCGCGGTCATCGAGCCGCACGCACGCCCGTGAAGAGAGCTGCGCCCGCAGCTCGCTCATGGACCGCCTCGGGCTGGCGGGAAATTCGAGGATCGTGTTGGTGAGCGAGCGGCGCGCGGTCAGCGCCGGGCACAGCACAACAAAAACGATGGACAGTGAATACAGCGAGTCGGCTTTTTCTTCGAAGTACGCAATCCGGCTGCGGATCGCGGAATCAACAACCGGATCACCGCAGTAGGTGTGTGGGATCGCGGGGCAATTCCGTTTGAAGAGCATTTGATAGACGCGGTAGGTTTCGTCGAAGAGTCGCAAGGCAGACTCCAGGCGTTTGGTGAGCGCATCCAACGCCGCCTGGTCCAGGCACTCGTAATCGACTCCCTGCAGTTCGAGGACGATTCCGACCTCTCCGGATTTCGTGAGAAAGACCTGCGGTCCGATGAAGCCGAAGAGGTTCACCATGGCGTTGAGCGAGCCGGTCTCTTCGTAGTTTTTGAAAACACGCTTGAGGTTCAGCACGGTCCGCCTCGCCGCACGGAAACGGGAGTCAACTTGGCGGGATCGTATTGCCGGCGAAGTTTCGCGGCGCGAAGCAGAAGTTTCAGAATCTGCGGGTCGGTGGCGGTGGCCCAACGCGCGACGAAGTACAAAAGCAAAAAGATAAGCACGCCTCCGGACAGACTGTTGAGCAAATTGAAGGTGGCCGCGCCAAGGCACATCGCGAAGAAAAATAATTTCCGCTCCGCCCCCAGAATAGTGAGAGGGCGGGAGAGCGACCGATGCACTGGATTGATTCTTCGTGCGTACGTCACGGCGCTTTTCTCCCGGTTCCGGCAGGTTTCACGGAAAGAGCCAGGCCATGAAGTTGACGGCGGCGATGGCCATGCCCACCCCGAAGAGGACGCCGGCGAGGACACGTTTCGAGCCGCCTTCCCCGAAGGCGAAGGTCAGGCCGGATACGACGATGGCGACGAGGGAGAGGCCGCGGGCGATGGTGCTGGTGAACGCTTGTTGCAGGACGTTGACGGCGTTCTCCCACGGCGAGTTCGCCTGCGCAAAGGCCGGAACGGCAAGGGCCAGGGTCACCGCCGCGATGCCCAATCCGCGCGCCAACAATCGAAAACGTCGGATCCATTCAGAAACTTGTTTCATGGAAGAGCTCCTGGTGAAATCAAAAGACCAGAGACGAGAGTTCCCGTCCCGGCGGAACCGGAAAAGGATTGCGAACCACACTGTTCGTGGCTGCGCGAGACGCCAGCAACTCCATGAACAGCGTTGGCCGTCTCCCTCACGGTCTGCGAGACGGGAACTCGTTCTGCATATAGCTATATCTGTAAGCGGCGGGGAATTTGTGTCTCACAAAATGAATACAAGTTCAAAACAAGCGAAACTGCCGATCGTCGAACTTCGGTCGGCAGGGACGTTTCGCGGCACGCCGCAGCTTCGCGAGGAGCCGCTTCATCCGCTGCCGCGAAGCGTTGGAGTAATCCACGCTCGGCAACTCGCCCAGCTTGAACTGGACCAGTCGTTCCAGATCTTCCCCCGAGAGCACGCCGCGCTTCCGGCAGCGGTCAAGAAAATGGCGGAGGAGAGCGATGCGCTCGATCGGTTGCGGGCCGCCGCGGTGCACCTTCGAGAGTCTCGACTCGATCGAAGCCGTTCACGGAGTCCCGGCTTTCCCGTTCGGCCCAGGCAAAGGCGTTGCGCCGCATGAACCGCGCGATGGCGAAGGCAAGGTGCGAATCGCGGCCAGCGAACTCGGGCGAGCCGAAGGATTCGAGAAGTGCCGTGACCACATGCTGGGCCACATCGTCGGACAGAAGACCGCGACAGCGCTTCTCCACCTGCCGGGAGATCCGATGCAACATGGGAACAAAGGCCAGCAGCAGGAGTTCCTGCGACGTGCAAGACCGACCGTTGTTCGTTGTCCCACGGAGAAGCACCGCGAGAATCCCATCCTTCGAATGAGTTCCGTTCTCGGCGCTGTGCTCCATGTGGAGAAAAGAGATGAGATCCGAAGCGACCGGAAATGCGGACAGCACGGGCGAGAAACTGGCGAATTGCCGGTACGTGCTCTGTCCTTCGGGTCCAGAGAATCGTTCGGTCAGATGACGTTCCATGCCGCAGAGAAGACAGCGGCAATGCGATTCCCGATTCATCACGGTTCGCTCCTTTTACAGAGAGGTTGGCGCGCTATCCGTGGCGCTTGCTCGATTTCGCGTGGGACAAACCGCATCGCCGGAGGTGGGGACGAAACCGGCGATCTCAAAAGGTCCGCGCCCGAAACACACGGCGTGAGACCCAGCGCAGCTATACCGGGAATCGCAAGGGAGCGGGTGCACTATCTTTTTTCGACCGCAATTCCGGACGCGCTGAAACAGAAGAAGCCCTCCGGCAGCGCCGGAGGGCTTCTTCGAGTCCGGAGGTCAGAACGTTCCGCCTTCCGAAGATTCGGGCGAATGTTCCAAAGTGTTGGAAGCGTGCGCCTGTGGCTCCGGTTCGCCGCGATCGAGCCTGCGCACGACATCGGCGCGGACAGACCAGGACGTAATCTTCGAGGTCTTCGACTTCTTGCCTTTGCCGTTCGGTTGTTCGTAGGTCGAGCTGACGAGAGAGCCTTCAACGAGGACGTGAGCGCCCTTCTTGATGGTCGTAGCGACACGCTCTGCCAAAAGTGGCCGGAACACGACGATCCGGTGCCACTCGGTTTTCGAGGTCCATTCATCATCGACATTCTTCCATGAGCGCTGTGTGGCGACAGACAGCACGGTGAACTTCGCACCGTTGCCTTTCGCTTGCCGTTGCTCTGGGTCAGAACCTACAAACCCGACGAGAGTTATAGAGTTGAGGTAAGACATAATTGAATTTTCTCCTTTTTCTTGCCCCATTTTCTTGGGGCACCCAAAAGCGAGGGCTTCTGCTTCCAAAGCGAGCGGCTGCTTTATCGGAGGGAACCCAATGGTGTTGAGGGCGGAACCGGGAAAGCAGAAGCCGCGAAGCTGCCGGACGCAGGAATTAGCCTGAAGCAGTGCCCAGGAAAATGAGTGGCAGAAAAAGGCTACGTACCGGACTCAGTAAGAATCGTGCGAGGGGCGGGATCAAGCAGGCTAAGCCAAAGCGGAGAAGATCGGAAGCCGCTTGCTCTTTGCCAGCGGCTCCCAGATCGGTTGACTCCTACGACAAGTATGGCGTCTAATCCTGACGGTCAACGCTGCACATTGAACAGTCGCGCGGGGCGCGCCGATGGATAACGCTTCTATCTAAGGATGGTTAGTGGGTCGGGACGAACAGAAGATGCTCCAACTGGAGAGTCGGATGGCCTGCAAACACAGGTTGAATCATTGCGGGCGAGGACTGCGTGGCACGATAGACCAGACGGCGTTGCGGTCTTGATCGGCAAGCTGGGACCGATGCGAACCTGCACGTCCGGTGGGAGAATCGTTGAGATGGACTTTCGGATTGAACGGATGTACTGAATTCGAATCTACGTCTTTAGATAACGAAACATATGCTTACCGCTAAAAGTGATGTCCAGGTTAGTATTCACAAAAGCAGATTGGTTAACCAAGCGGCAGGAGGGCATTCCAAGAAATTAAGAGGCTAATATGGGAAACCCGATCTGGTCGTCGATAGGCCCCGCGCCACAGCATGAGGACAGCGTCGCGTATTCAGGGCGGGCGATTGCCTTTGCTGTATCGCCCAACTTTGACGGCGCCGGCACGCGCGCGATGTTCGTCGCCACGGACGGCGGTGGTGTGTGGAGGACTACGCAATTTACAGGACCGGCCCCGCTATGGCAGCCGCTCTCAGACCTAGTTCCAACTCCCGTCGAGAGTCGCATCGATCTCTCGGGTATCTCCTGCGTGACAGTTGATCCACACGACTCGCGCGTCATTTACGCTGGCTCCGGATCGGGAATTCTTCTCTCGCAGGATGGCGGCAACACATGGATACTCATTCCGAACAGTCCGAACTCTGCAACGAAAATCGTTGTAGACCCACGTATTGGTGGAACAGCAATCTGGGCATGCGGCGGGTTTGGCCTGTCGGTCAGCGCGAATGGGTCGAATTGGACCCCGGTCATCATCGGTGGGTTTGGTTTCACGTCCTTTTCGGTCGATGATCTCGAATGGACGCTTAGCGTCAACCAGAAAGCCCTAACCCTGCTCGCAGCGGTTCACGACACGGCACAGAACAACGACGGCACGCGGAATGGGATTTACGTCACGACAAACGAGGGGGGTACGTGGGACAAGATGGCGATCGATCCCGTCAACCACGAGGACGGCCAACACGTTTTTCCAATGGATTTTGGCCCCATCACACTCGGTGCCGATCACACGCCTGGAAGCATCGTCCCACCGGTGTGCTTCATTTCGAAAAAGAATATCGATTGGCGACACGCGATTCTCCTCAACATTTTTAAGTTTATCCAGGGGACATGGACTCCAATCGGAGCAGGCTTGCCGACTGGCCTCGACAGTCAGGGTGGTGCGAACCAACCGATACTGACGACACCTGCAGGGGCGATCTACTTCGCAGTGTCCGGAAATTATAGCCCCGCATTCTTCGAATCGCTGGACGGTGGCTCTCACTGGGCGGACATCTCAAGCGCGAACGGCGTTGCACCGCACCATGATCACCACGGCTTGCTTTTCACGGACGGCGCCGTGTATGACGCTAACGACGGCGGTATCTGGCGCTTTATACCTCAACCGCAGAATAAGACCGGTGGTACATGGGAGTACTTGAACACGAACGGCCTTCAAACGATTGAAGTAGAAGGCCTGAGTCTTCACCCGAAGGATCCGACAATCGTTTTGGTGGGCAGCCAGGACAACGGGACGGCGCTGCGGGTCACAGGAGTTTGGAATTCTGTACAGGACGGTGACACGGGGCGGGTTCGGTTCGACCCCGCGAGTTCCAGAGCATACAGCGTCACCTACGGTAGGTTTGATCGTTCCGACGATTCCGGAATGAACTGGAAGGCAATCAACTTGCCGACCGGTGAATTCCCAGACGGCATGCAGAACTACGAGGTGGACCCCTTCGGCACCGGGCGCGTGCTCATCGCAGGAAGTTACGGAACCTGGCTTTCGAAGGACAACGGCGAAAACTGGACCATGATCGCTCCGACATTGACTGGGAAGAAAGATGCGATCACTGCGATGGCATTCTCGAAGGACAGCGACAAGATCTATGTTGCGTTTGACGATGGCCAGATCTTCCGTACGACCAACGAAGGGCGGAACGGCATAGCCACCGACTGGACCGATGTCTCTGGCGCCAACGCATGGGGCGGGAAGATCATCGCATTGGCGACGGACCCAGCATCGGCCGATGCGCTGTACCTAATCACTGACCGATCGGGCGTGTGGCGTACCAAAGATGCAGGAGCTTCGTGGCAGAACCTCACGTCTGATCTTCCTCCGATCGGGCTCTTTGCGTTGGTGCTCGTGGCGCGCCCGAACGATCCGTATGTCATTGTCGGCACCAGTAGTGGAGTCTATGGATGCGCCGCGCCCTCCGCACCACACTGGCGGCGACTGGGCATTGGATTCCCGTACGTCAAAGTCGCCGATCTTGCGTATCATACCGCAAGCGACATTATGGCGGCGGGCACATTCGGTCGCGGCGTGTTTGCGACCGCTGTGGGCGACATCACGCCGCCATCCGTCACAATCAGCTGGCCCAACGTGGACCCGTTCGATGACTGCCCTGTGGAACCAACTGAAGGCCAGATCCTCAAGGTGAGCTGCGAGGTGGGCGGTACCACCAACTTGTCCGCCTACCGGTTTGAGTGGAACATCGAGGGCGCCCTGTTCGCGTCCGGCGCGACCGGCAAGGCGCCATCGATCAAAATTATTCTCCCTTCGCCACCGGCGCCGGTGAACATATCTGTGTCCGTCCGAGATGACGACGGCTATGTCGGTACGGCTACACGCGTGTTGACACCAATTCCGTTCTGGCAGGCTGGTGTCGAGCGCTTCGTGTGCAGGCTGAGGCACCTCTATCTCAAGCTCCCTCAATTCCCCTATTATTTCCGCCCAGGAGACCCAGCGCCTCACTCTATTGTTCACGCTTCTGCGGAACGTGATCTGCAGCGTGTACTCAGCATCTCGGAGGAGATGCTCCAGGCGGCGCACTCCGCCCTCACTTTAATGGAAGTCGCGCGCAATTCAGTAGTGCTCGACCAGCTACCCGAGCATCTGCGGACTACAGGAATCGCTGAGGAGGAAGATTCGCGCTGAAGTTCTGCTCGCGAATAGCCGATGCGCTGAGCTGCCCATTCACTGTCCGGCCTGCGCTCTAAACGAGCTTTTCAGGCGAGTGCGATATGGCCTAGCATGCTCTAGACAGGTCCGTGCGCCTAGACCTCTGGCTGGGCATAGGTGGGTACCCCTTTTTATATCGGGCAACTATTCACCTAGTCTCGATTGTTATCGAGTGACCGCGCGCTTCGGGAGTAATTCACATAGACGGTGAACAGACTATGTGTAGAAGTATTCTCAGCCAGCACGAGATCGGACTTTGAAAATCTTCCTCACGGGCCGCTTCTTTTGCTGCGGCGAATCGAACGCGCTTTCCAACTGAATGAAACAAATAGCAGAAGGAGGATGGAGGCGGGGGGAGTCGGAATTCTGAGCCCAGCTGATTCCACGTAACTTACTGATTCTACTAAGCTCCACAAACGATGAAAACAGCAGATTCGCCGAAGTGAGGTACACGGGGGTACACGGAAGTCCCGCAACCTGAGCAATTTAAGAAATTTATGAGAGACCAGAGAATCTTGAAAATACCTTGCGACGACGGATCGGTTATGCGTGACACGTCGATCGATGATTAGGGGTAGGGACGAACGAAAATGGGATGAATGCTGATTTCTTGCGTGAAGCTTCACAAAATAAATAACAGTTGCCGATCCTATGACCTTGCTTGTATAACGCATTCACGTAACTCAGATACTATGGGGCAATTCTAGAAGCAATAGCGGCTAGAAAAGTGGGCAAAGTGATTTTTACGATTCTGACAGTATCTATATGCGAAGCGCTGATGCTGGCCGTTCTCGTATACGCCCTTGCCGTCGCGAAGTGTACAACGAACAGCTACCACCTGGATTTGATCGCTCTGGCCGCCTTTGGGCCTGGATTGTTTAGCAATCTCGCCCAAGCACATTCAGTTCCATGGCTCATCGCTCTGCTGGTCAGCATTGGTTTAGCTATCGCTTTTAAAGCTGCGACAGCTTACGTGATTGGTCGAGGGACGACCAAAGGAAAGATCGACGGCGGGACGCTTACGATCATATCTTTCGCTTTGTTCCAGGCGTTGATGGTCATTTATGGTTTGGGTCTTTCAAATAAGGCCGTTTCAATTCATATCCCCAAAAATAATTTGACGTTATTTTCGCATTCACTGGGAATCCCTGCTGACAAAGGGCTGTCCATCCTTGCAGCCGGGATTGTGATTGTCGGGATCGTGGTTCTTCACAAGAGCAGCAACCTACCCGTCTTGTTGGCGGCGTTCAAAGAGAATCCAGACTTGTTGGTGCAATTCAAATATTCGACCGCACCGATTTTTTGGAAAGGCACTCTCCTCGCGTCCTCGCTCGCGGTCTGCGGCGGTTTTCTCGTGTTAATCCGAAGCTCTGTAGGTCCGAGCACCGCATACAGCCTATTTTTCCTTTCATTTTCTGTTTTGCTCCTTGTGGAGGCTCTGAATATAGCCCGGATTGTGATCACCGCCTGCTTAGTTACGATCATCTATAACGGTGTTTTGGGAATTACAGATGCCACCCATCAACCTATTGTCGGTTCGGCGATTCTCTTGGCTGCATGCGGTGTTCGATATTTTGCCACTTCGCGATAAGAGGGATGGCCGTGAACTTCTGGCTTGCAACATTTACTGATGCAGTGCTCATTGGCACTTGCATCGGCTATTTGGATCTCATCCAAGGTTTCATGGGGAGGTATTACTATGGTTTTTTTGCAGTGATGATGTGCGGTGCGTACGCGACATTCCTATTCCCCAGTGGTCACCCCGTGCTTGCATTGGTATATTTGCTCACTTTAGTCGTATTCGCAGCGACCACTTACTTCGCACTAGCGCGACTGGAACCGCAGTTGTTCGCATTGTTTTCTTTGGCACAGTTGATGTTTGTGCAGTGCTTGACCCAAGAGTTGAGGGCGAGAACGGGAGGGGAGTCTGGGTTGGATTTGCCGAATGCCTTTCTCAGAATCGGACCGGCAAGCCGCTCAATAATCACTTTGTGTATCTGCGCAATTCTGATCTATTGTTCATACAAACTTCATAACTCCCATCTTGCAAAGGTACTGACGGCCTTTGGCGATCAGACTGATTTCTTGCAGTTCTTCCGGTCTGCGTTTCGGAATTCTATCGTTGCTGTGACTGTCCTTACCGCGGTTGCTGCTGCGATTCTTGGGATTCTTCTAGCTTTCTCCTTCACTCGAGTTGATCCGAAACAATACTCTATCGATGAGGCTTTCAATATTTCGGTGTTACTCATAATTGGAGGACGAGCGAGTATTCTAGGGGCCGTTGCTGCCCCAGCGATCATCTGGCTTATGCGTGCCACAATCGAGCAACAATTCGACCAACCGCTTTATTTTGGATTGTTATTACAGCTACTGATGGTTGCATTCCTGATATATCGGCCAAATGGGCTCTGGGGGGTTGCGTTCAATGAGCGGCACTAACCTCATGCTAAGCGTTAGCAATTTAATGGTAGTGCGGGGAGGCAGAACCCTTTTCAGTGGGCTGACATTTGACCTTTGCCGAGGTTCCATGGTCGTTTTGCAAGGGCGAAACGGAAGTGGAAAGACAACACTGCTCGATTGCATTTCGGGGACGTATAAACCGCATTTAGGAACAATTGTTCGAAATACACGTCGGATGGCAAGGCTGCCCCAAGGGAGGGTTGGATTCTGGAATTTGACGGTCTCGGAAAGCATTCGAGTGTCGTCGCCCGCCTTAAGCGATGCCGGCCATTTAATCGAATCCGATGGCCCGACGTCAGATCGATTGGCCGAGATAGCGGCCTACTTGGAGTCCACTAGACTCGATCAATGCAAGGACAAGAAGGTGTGTCAGCTATCGGGCGGCGAGCTACAGAGGCTGAAATTTGCGCAGGTTCTAGCAACGTCTAGCGATTTGTTGCTTCTCGATGAACCATTCAATGACTTGGACGCGTCAACGGTAGACCTTGAATGCCATTTACTGTCAAGATTCCTCGAGTCCGCCGCAGTTGTGCTTGTGACTCACGTACTCCCCCATCAGCTTTGCAAAGGACGGGTGATTTCGATTGAAAGTCCAACTTCAGGAAGTAAGACCGCTGATCCGATTGAGCCAAAGGCAAATTCTGCAGCGGCCGGTTACGCTGGAAATGGATGAAAGTTCATTCGTGAAGCTTGAGGGTTTTAACGGATCGGGCAAGTCCACCCTTCTCCGTATTTTGGCAGGATTTCACAAGTACTATTCCGGAGAGTATATGCTGAACGGGGCCAACGCATCTAAAATGGCGCCCAATCGAATACGTGAGATTGGTGTTGCTTACATGCCGCAGCATTCTTTTCTTTTTCGCTCGTTAACGGTCAGAGAGTTTCTGAAATTGCTGGTTGGGCGAGGAACAAACAACTATGCATACGACTGGCTTCTAGATACTTTGTCTACGGCGAAGCCTGGAGTTGTTCTTCGTGATTTGGCCGGGGGTGTTCAGCAACTTCTCGGACTGCTCGCAGTCATGTCAATTCCCGCGCATCTCTATCTCCTCGATGAGCCCTTTCGTCAACTAGATTCCGGTGTTCGAGATCGAATCGTCGAATTGTTCGGCCAATTCTCTCGACAACATACACCGGGGCTTGTGATCGTCGATCATCTCGATCTCCTCGATGAGCAATTGCCTTGGAAGAAGGTCCTTCTGAAAGGAAAACTCGATGGCGAAGAATAGGAATCTCGCTCGAATCGCCATCGTGATCGCCGCGATTTTGGTTCCGCTGGGATTCACGGTCTTGATACGTCAACAGAAGAATGTGTATCGAGTGGGGGTTCTGTATCCAGCCTCAGGGGAAAACGCTCGACTTGGGGAAAGCGTTCGTCACGCGGCAGAATTGGCTCAAGACCGCGCCAACTCGACAATGTTCCGAGACTCCAAAACAAAGCTCAAGCTCGATTATCGCGACACGGGCGGAAGGCCCTCGGTTGCTAGAACACAATTTTTGGCATTGGCAGAGCTAGACCAGGTATCAGTAGTAGTTGGCAGTGTGCTGAGCTCGGATACGCAGGGATTCATGAAAGAGGCTCAAGCTCGCAAAGTTGTGGTGCTAGCAAATGGTGCGTCAGACCCTAGGCTTCGCAGCGTGATCGGAGAACCAGGAAATTATATCTTTCGGAATTGGCCAAGCGACGATGCTGAGGGTCTTCAAATGGGCGAGTACGCCAAGAAATCTCTGGGTTTAGACAACGGGTATTCGTTCGTTGCTGATGATCCTTACGCTCGGAGCCTGGGGATGGCTTTCAAACGAAGTTTTACGCATGAGGGCGGAACCTTACAGTCGGAGACGTACCCAAAAGACTTAACAGACTTTACGATTCTCGTAAAAAAGGCCGCAGGAGCCAAACCCCAGTTTGTATACATAGTTGGATTTCCCGGAGATTTGGGGCATCTCGTCTCTGAGATTCGCGCTCAGATGGGAGAAGGTCTGCCAATTTTGTCTGCGGTCGGGATTGAATCTGCCGAGTTTTTCCAAATTGCTGGTTCTTACGCGAACAATATCTTCTACACCGCTCCCTATATTAACCCGGGAACTCCCGAATATCTGGACTTCCAAGAAGCCTTCAAGAAGCGCTACAAGGAAGACCCTGACATCACGGCAGCGGTTACATACGATGCCGTTATGATCAGCGCTAAGGCCATTGCCGAAGTTGGATACTCATCCGATGAAATCAAAGCAGCCCTGTACAGGGTCTCCGATTATCCCGGGGTAAGCGGTTCTACGACCTTCACGGCAATCGGAGATGTCATAAAGCCGGTCAGCATAAAAAGAATCGAGCACGGAAAACCCCATCTTCTAGAGGTTTTTCACGGTGGGAGTTCGCGATGAATACCCCAGCCGCCGCCAGCCTTCCCGAAATGACCAATCAATCGGCTGGTCTGCGATTTGCCCGTCCTTCAGGCAACGGCAGACGGATATGGGATTTTTCGTCTTCTTCTAACCTCTACGTCTTGAGTGGCCAACCATTGCTTTACTCGAGGGCGGTAGAGAATCCTCATTATCTTTCGCAACTCGATCTTCCGCTTGCGAATACGATAAAAAAAAGCCTTAATTCCACATCATTTGTTTTTCGACCCAATATTCGGATGGTTGACCTTGGGCCCGGCAACGCGACAAAGAGCATTCCCGTAGCTGCCTCGATTCGAAATCGTTGCAAGCACCTTACCTACACGCCCGTTGACATCAGCCCTGCCTTCTTGCGACTCGCGTGTGATCGTATCGGTCGTATGAAAGGGGTAATTGTCCAATCGCGACTGGAATTGTTTGAGTCACTTTCGCGCGAGGATCTTGAAACACGTAAGTCGGCACAACTCGTGATATCAATTGGCCCAACGTTCATGAATTTCGAAGGGGACCGAATATGCAGGCTTCTCTTTGACCTAATGAAACCCGGAGACCTGTGCCTCATTTCAGCGCAATATCGCTGTTCGACCGTCGAAGACAGGGAATTATTAGACCCCTATGGAACACGCGATGTCGAGCGCTTTAACTTCTCAATTCTCGAGTACTTAGGTTTCAAGCGAAGAGAGGTTGAATATTTCGTACGACTGGTCAACGGTTCGATACAAATGGGTTTTATTGTGAAGTCTGCTTCAAGATGCCTGCGTTCCCTGGGATTTCGGCCGGAGGATCGGATTCTTACAGCTAAGTCACATCGATACACCTTGGGGAAATACCAATCTCTTCTGCGTTCCGTTTTTGCAACGTCAGTGCACACGGTTGATCAAGCGCATTCCATTGTCGTGTCGTGGTGCACACGAGGAGTCTAGCGATGCTACCAACAATTTTCCTCTTCGTGATTCCCGTAGTGGCAGCGCTGGCGGACTTTACGATCAGCAGACTGGGCGCGAAAATTCCGCACGGTGAAGAAGTTCAAAGGAGTCTGCTCCTAGGCCTAGTTGTGCTGTGCGTTGGAATGATTTGGGAGTTCCGCGGCGATATTGTGGAGCGACTAGATTCGCCAGCGCTTGAAGTCGTTCGTGTTCCGAGGCTCCGTCCGGTAGCACAGAACATGCTTGAAACAGACAAGAAAATTGGCCAAAACTCATATTTGAATAGGTACTTTGAGAACGAATTGAATCAGTTTAATAAAGAAGTTACGGCGATAGGAGAAGGACGATTTGAGTTGCAAGCGGAAGATCTAGACCAATTCATAGTTGGAGCACTTTCGTCTGCGAAGACGAGTATCGTCGCCACAAGCTACGTTATCCCCGGCGATTGGTGGAACACGACTTGGGGGAAACAATACCAGCGTGTGAATTTCGACGCTGTTTCTCGCGGCGTCCGAATCAAGCGAGTTTTTATATATTCCTCGATTTCGGAGCTAAGAGAGATCTGTGGGCTGATTCGAGAAGAGCAAGAGCACGGAATCGACGTCAAGATTGTGGACCGAGCCCTCCTGAAACAATCGACGCCGCCGGACTTGATCGTGATTGACGATGCCCTAGCAGGAAATCTGACATTGAGCGAAAAGAGAGCAGCTGGGGGAGCTAGCTTCTACACGGACAACTTTAGCATTGAGAAAGCGAGGCATGAGTTCGAAAACATGTATTTGCACTCGCAGGATTTTCAATCTTGCCCGGCCAAGTAGGTTCCGGAACTTACTGATTCCACTCGAATTGCTTGGACTAGTTCGTCTCCTGACGTGCTTGGTGCGCTTGGCGATCTCTCTGCGTTCCTCGGCGGTGATCCGTGTCATGAGTGTCCTCCCGCGTGGCGCTTAGCTAGCTGGCATGAAAGTTCAAATCGCGACGCAGTTAGTTGACCCGGCGCTGCGGCCTCGCCGGCTTGCCCCTTCAGATGGAGCCGAGCCAACAATCGGGCCGCAACTACTGGAGTCAGCCGGCAGCCTGCACAAGGTTATCGGGGTTGGCGCACCGACGCGTCAAGGCTGTGTACCACATTCCCTTTTCGGTCCTGAATGGTCCCCGACCGCGTCGCAGTTTCGGTGTGCACTACTTCACCCGTTGAACGTGGCGAGTCACCGTCAACACCAACTTGAGCGAAGCGATGAGTTTCACCGATTGGCGAGCGACGACTTTCGCCACAAACGGGAGTTGCCGCTTCTGAGTAGAGCATTGATACTTATCTGTTGACATTATGAGCTATGTTTTCGCATAGTGATAGCGCTTTCTGGCTTACCTCCGGAGTAATAATTGGCGCGACCAAAGCTTCCAGATGGTCTGTACAAACTCGTCGAGGAATGGTGCTCTGCGGAACAAGTTGCGGAGTTGTTGCGGACTGCTAAAGGTTCGAAAGACGTTAGGATTACCGCTCCTACCAAAAAGGAATTAATTGAGAAGAACCTTCGAGCCGCCGTCGAGGCTCATTCAGTCCCGCCCGAGCGGGTATATGACTTGCTCAGAGAGGCCGAAGAGAATGGTAATCAGCACATTTTCTATTACCGCTGCAAAAATGCTGGGTATCGCAGAGAGCTCACGATGAGCAATGTCGGTGCCGCCCTTTGGGGGAAGAACTGGACCGAGAAAATGGATTTCCCTCGAGTGGAACTAGTTGAGAATGAGTTCGTATTTGCCGATTTTCATCAGTGGAACGCGCACTTGAAGCCTCTAGACTGGGTTCTAAAGCTATACGGACACGAGTTCACTGAGAAACCTACGAATGTGGTAGAAGAGGTCGGCGATAATCGATTCACCCGGGAGTTCGTGCGAGAACCACGGCGTATCGTGATCGTCGTGAGATGGAACACACCTGACCTCCTTGAGATCCGCGTTCCTCAGACGGAATCCAAGAAAAGGGTTAAACACTGGCACGATAAGGCATGGAGCATGATTCTTAACGCCTGCTCACCAAAAAAATTCGACAAATGGGACCTCGACAAATTGCGAAGGAAGATGGTCGACGACCAGAAGAAAAACGCGCTAATATATACGTGTAGCACAACGCGCGTGCTGGATGACGACCACAACGTCGCCTCGTTCGAAGCCCACGACCCTCAGGGACACCTGTTCAGTTCACCCGACGTTGTTTCATCCGTGCAAACGATGCTTAAGGTTGGTCAATGCACACATCTAAGGACGACCTGGCTGCAAGGCGATAACATCTCGCTCTCGAGGGAGCTCAACACACTGATCGGACACCATGAAGTCAACGAGGTCGTAATAGGAAGTCATTGCACGGCTTCGGATATTGAGTATGTCACAAATCAACTTCGAAAAAATGGACGCTGACAATCGCGAGTTGAAGCCTGTGTTTAGGCGTCTCGAAGCTTGGCGGCAGGACCACGCGGATTGGAAGGTTCTGGACCCGCGTGTGATTTCTCGCGATCTCAAGGACGTGGACCCACTGTTGTTGACCTTCGCGCTATACGCCTTGGCGCGGAAAGGGGTCTATCGCATGGTGTACATGGTGACGACACCCTCGGGGGTACTTGCTGAAGGCGAGTATGACGACCCTAAATCCATTCCAGAAAAAGTTCCTGACCGATTTAACAGATATTTTGAAACTGCGGATGCTGATGTAGTTCCTGTCTTCAAACCGATATCACGGTGAGCATCGAGGAAAAGGATCTTAAGGAAGTAGCAGCACTGATTTTACGGCTGCACGCTCAGTTACCAGAGGACGAGAGCGGACGAACTGAGCTCAAGCGGCGGATTCTGGCGGAGAGTCCGAGGGAAATTGCAGACCTACTGATGATTTACGATGCGGTCGCAATGGGGAGGAAAAACGTGGCATCCATTACCTACAACTTCAGAGACAACAATATCGCGAACGCCAACTTTGGGACACAGCTGGGCGTCATCACTTCGAACCTCGAGGTGCTTCAACAGAAGGCCGACAACAAGAGTCTGGTCGAAGCTCTTAAGAACCTAACGGAGCAAGTCGTCGATTCTAAGGAACTTGACGAGGAAAAAAAGAGAGAAGTCTTGGATAACCTTGGTTTCTTAGGTTCTGAAGCCAATCAACCCAAAGAGAAGCAGAAGACTGGCGTAATTAGGTCAGTTCTCGATGCGGTTCCCAAGATTCTGTCCGCTGCCTCGTCCTTAGCGACGTTGTGGCACACATACGGTCCAGTGATCAAAACGTTTTTTGGGCTATGACGCTGGTCGTATTCGAACTGTACCTCGACCGAGCAAAAACTTTGGAGCACATGACCATTGCGTCGGTTGTGGCCGACTTTTACGGTCGCGCTTCAGTGACTCCTGTACCGGCTGAGGAGGGATTTGCGGTGTTGGGCCATGCCCGGGCAATCTCTTTGGCGGCCCCAGCGAATGTTCGATTGAATCGGGTCAGACTGCCCGAACAAATCATTTCTTGGGCCGTAGAAATGTTCAGGTACACGACATTTCTTGCGCGTATCTTGTGCTTGCTACTGACAGCGGCTTTGCGGAGCAGGGCCAACAGCATTTCTACATAAGAAACGCTGTGTTTCGCCATACCAATCTTCACCAGGACCTGAGTTCCATTTTCTTCTACCCAGAGGTCAGGCTGGGCGGTAATGACAATTCCTCCGATATGGTATTCCAACCGCCGATTGGGAAGAATCTTGAAATGTCTCTTTCCGTAGATTTTTCGGTACGCCGCAATAGCACTAGCATTGTGATCGAGCTTGACGCGTTCGCGCGCTTCGGCCGCTTTGTGCGTGCGTGTTCGGATCTCAAGAAGGGCAGTGTCTAATACCTCCGGATTGTTGTCAGCACGGTGGTATGCGCGGATCGTTTGTAGTGCCAGCTGATAATAAACGCTTCGGGCGAATCCTTCGCCGCGCTTGTTGTATTTGAAGGGGCGAAGCCGGGACTCAGCGGATCGGCCAGGCGATGTAACGAAATTGGCAAGACAACTCGTCGATACCCGAATTTCATCGCGACCTTTGCTCATACGTTTGGCCATTGCCACTCCGCATTTATCTGCGGTAGTTAGTCTGAGTGTAGATAAATAAGAGTAGTAACAAAAGCTAATATAATTGCTGACGGACGCCGCGACTTACACGCTTCTTTCACTCGCCCGTCGCGCGGACACGCCCATAGCATGCTCCTGTTAGCTAGGGACGCAGGAGTTAGGCGGAAGGCCAGAGCCCTCTAGGGCCTCGGTTTTGGGTCCGAGGTCTTAGAGGATCGAAACCACCGGTTGGGCGGCACGAGCGACGGGGAGCGCAGCCGCGCGGGCGAGAGAGAAGATGGGGCTTCGGAAAGGCGAGGCGGTGGGTGGGTGGCGAAAGTCGTCGTTTTTTGGGTTCAGAAGGAGGTAAGCGAATTGCTGCAGCTACTGCATCTATTCCCGTCCACGGCGCGCCGAGCAGCAGGTGTATAATTCGTCCGATCGACTATGGCACAGCACCATACTCGCCAGGCCAGGAAAGAGGATTCTGCGATCGCGCCCACCTCTGGTGCTGCCGGCGGACCCGCAACTGGCCGCGGCATTAAATATCAGGTCGACTATGCCGTGCTGCAGTCGCTAGAGCTAATTTCCAAGGCACTTTCCATGCCCCACATTCCGTTCGCAATTTGGATGGAACCGCGGAACGTGGAAGGCGACACACTCGACTTCCGAAGGCAAGAGATCAGGACCAACATCGAACGAGGATACGAGGACTTGGTTAAGACGATGTATGACGCTGGCCGCGTAAATGACCCGGAAAGGGCGACGCTAAATGGGCGAACCATTATTCGATAGGAATGGCGGTGATACCACGGCGGGCCTCGTAAAACGAGAGAAGTCCGTATGATGTTGAAGAATAACGTGATTAAGATTTTTTACGCGTGGCAAAATGATCTGCCGCCCAAATTCAATCGCTACGCTATCAAGAAAGCGCTCGGGGTAGCCACGACAGACCTCGAACAAGAATTGTCATCGAAGTGGGACAGGACGGTGAGCATTGATATCGACGATGCAACGAGAGGCCTGCCGGGTAGCCCACATATTCCTACTGCCATTCTTGAGAAAATTCAGATTGCCGACATCTTTATAGCTGACGTCTCGATCGTCAATTTCAGTTCGAAAAATGAATCCAAAGGAGCCCCAAATCCGAACGTTATTTTCGAGCTAGGCTACGCAGTGTCGTATCTTGGGTGGGATCGCGTACTGCTGTTGCTGAATGAACACCACGGGCCCGTGGAATGCCTTCCTTTCGACATTGATCGGCAGCGGGCGAGTCCTTTCAAACTAGCGGAGGGCGGCATTGGTTCTCAAACAAGCCTGGAGCAGATGCTCAAAACGGCAGTTCTGTTAATTTTGGAAAAGGATCCGGCGCGTCCCCGAAAACTCGATATTGGGGAAACCCAGCGAACGAGGGACCTTGATGTGTTGAAATGGGTACTGGGATTCGTACACTGGCCGACGATTGATGAGCACATCGCCGCAGGCCCGAAGTACGTGAGCATGGCGAGCGTTGTTTTGTCCGATCAAATTGTTGAAGTAGCGGCCTCATCGACCTTCCATCTCTATGACAAGAAGCTCAAGTACGTTGTCCTGAATTTTATTGGGTGCTGGAAAGACAGCATGAAATACGACCATTACATCCCAATGCTCGGCCAGCGGTCCTACATCTTTAAACCTGGCGATCCTTCGCAGCGCGTCCGAGAGCAGTCTGAGTTCAAGTACATGGAGGAAAAGAGGCGCGACCTTTTCAAGGCCAAGAATCGCCTTCTAGACATTCTTCGTAAAAATTACCCCGAGCTTCATGTTCAAGAGCTTAGCGACGAGGCCGGAGCTAGATACGATGCGGACATGACCGATACTGAAGAGAAGATCACCGCAAAACCCTTTGGCGCCAACCCTGCTTCAGAACCTATGAGCGGTAGTTGATCAAATGCGTTTGTGGGTGGAACTCTGCACGATAAGATTCGCCAGCGACCGATGGCTATGTGAATAGCTTTTCCTGCCGCTCGATGCGCACGTGGCCGGCGATCCTCTCGAGCACATCGCGGGCAGGAATCTGCGCTAGCTCTCGGGGCTCCACCTTGTGCAGGCCGCCGCCGTACACTCGTCCCTCGGAGATGAACTGGCTGGGCGTGACGCGCTGGAGCGCCTCGAATACCAGCGCTGCAAGCTCCGGATGTAGCGTAAGTGCCTCCCGCAGGCGACTCTTGGGATAGAGCATGAGATAGACGTTATGTGCGGTCGCCTGTGAGCGATTCCAGATAAAGCGGAACGGATGTTTCCCGTTGGCCGAACGGCCCATATACGTACAGAGAAATGGCGCAGGCGGGCGCTGCTCCTGGGAGTACCAGGGGGCGCGATGGCTCGCGAGATATGACGCGTGAATGTCTTCGTCACGCCCTTTCTCGAGATATTCATAGAAGCGCGGCCAACTCGTCTTGATCTTTTCTTCCGGCTCGCAGCAATCGAGTAGATAGAGCTGAGGAGAAACGGCGGGGGCGCCGTCGGGTTGGGGATCGATAATGTCCATCGTCAGGTAGCGCGGGCCAGGCAGTATCGGTTTGAGGAACGGCCGCGGGATGTCCCAGGTCTTCGTCTCTTCGTCGCTCAAGATGAAAAAACTGTTGGAGCCGGTCGCAAGTCCGCGCTTGATGACAAAGAGATCGCCCAGTGTTGGCTCGTCAGTGCTTTGAAAGTTGGTGCGCGCAGGAAACTGGGTCCATTTGCCGGAATGGCAAAGCACGTCGAGAGGCACCAGGGCCTCGGTGCTCGGGCTCTCAATCGCACCGGCAAAGGAAAAGCGGACGCGGTGTCCTGACGGAGGAGGAGCCTTGCGAAACACCACGACGGCCGACGATACCAGAGCGTCGGTGAATTGCACGTCCGTGGGACAGAATCGGTGAATATGCAGGAGCGTCACGCGCTCGGTAAGGTAGCGGCGCAAAGTGACACCGTAATTCACATCCATGAATTCCGAAGGGATGAGCCAGATGGCGAGTCCCTCTTCTTCCATCCAGTCATGGCACAGGAGCAAAAAATAACAATACAGTCCTGCAAGTCCGCTGATCTCCATGTGCAATGAGCGCGCGAGCTGCGCCTTCAGTCGATCCTTATCATTGAATTCCAGGTGATGATGCCGCACATAAGGCGGATTGGTAAGGACGAGATTGAAACGCTCGGCGCGCGTTTTCTGTTTCGTGAAATCGCCGTGTATGACGTGAAGGCCGCTCTTGCTCCAGAGGTTCTTGGCCACCTCTGCAAACAAGGGATCAAGCTCGAAGCCGGTCGCGGCCTCGATGGCTTTCGCCGGAACCGCCTGCTGAAGCGCCGAATAAAATGATCCGGTGCCAATCGCTGGGTCGAGGAAGCGGATCTTCTGCTCCCCTAGCGTTTGCTGCGCGTAGCGCGCGAGGCTGAGCGCAAGCGCAAACGGCGTTGCAAACTGGCCCCATTTGTTGCGTTCGGCGGCCGTCTTCAGGGTGTCGAGACGGGTCTGCTCCGTCTGACGGCGTCCCTCGATGGTTTGCTGTGCGACAGTTGCCATGATGTCAGATACCGAGCTTATCTAAATCCTGTGTGCGATGTTCCCATATCCAGTCTATCCCCTCGGCCGCTTCGTACCCAAGATAGGCCGCATCGAAGTACCCGCACAGGAAAAGCACAAAGACAACATCCTTGCCGTGCGTCGCTTTTAGGTAGTTGATTTTGATCGCCTCTTCCTTCCGACGCTTGTTGACGTTGGTGAAGTCGCCAGCGGATTTTGCTTCGATGAGTATCGGCAGATGGGGCAGTTTGGCCTTCTTGGGCTGGATCACCGCGTCGATGGGAATCTTGACGGTCTTGGCTTCGGCCTTGGAGGGTTTGACGAGGACATTCAGCCGGAAAGTGAACGTGCCGGGCTCCATTTGATTGAGCGGAGTGGCGGCGGGATGCGCCTTCAGCTTGTAGCCGCGTTCGAGCAGGTATTTCTCGATGAGGGCGAGCTGACGCTTCTCCTGCGCGTTCCTCACGATGGGTTCGGCAACCGCACCGCACAGCCGGTCCGCAACGATGGTCGATGAGCGGTAGCGTTCTTCCTTGCTGGGTTTGCGCTTCTCTTCGATCCAGGGAAAAATGTCCACGTCCAGCATCTGCGACAGAATTGTCGTGATCTTCTTGAGATGCGCGTCCAGAAGATCCTGCGCCAGGTGCGGAGGGAGTCTGCCTTCTTCGAGGCAGCCGACGAGATTCTTGCTGGAATCCGCAAGTCCGATGAGCCTGTCGCGTGCGAGCGGCGGGCATGTGGACATGCGCAAGGACGGCAGAATGCCGGGATTGGTCTTGAGCACATCTGGCGTAATCGTTGTCAGGTCTCGGGTGAGGGTGAGGCCCTGCTCGACGCTTTCGATGGTTTTCTTGCGGGTATCCCGGTACGCCTTGGGTGCGAACTTCATGAACCACTGATTAAACTGATCCACTGAGGCTCGGGTGTCCGCCTTCCACAAGTGTGGCTTATCGGCGTTAATGGGCATGAGCTAATTTAACAATCATCCCAAAGATTGCAACTTTTGCTGTGTCCCTTATTGAAGAGAGACAACGAAAGATTCACAAATGTCGAACACGGTTGGTGTCGTGAAGGCTCCCCAGCCGCACCTAGGGCTTCCGGAAACCGGAAGCCTCTCTTGTTTTCAGCGATGAAGAATTGAGAGATCCATGGGTCACGCTCAGCCCTCCGAACGAATCGACATTTCACATTCGATTTTCGGCGCAGACGCCGAAACGTATTTTTCCAGCGGAAGAAGTGGCTGATGCCTTGAGGCGATCCGGCATTTGACGGGTCGAAGCGGCCAACGAACTGATTCTCCTTCCCGTGGCTCCGCATTCGGAAGGTTGTGAATCGTGAATCGCGAATCGAGAATTTTAATAGCGCGAATCAAAAGATTTCATGGAAATGAATGTGGTGTTGATGTATCCTCAACGGCAGTTGGGAGGAGCCCATCGTGAGTTTGCAGTTGAGCTTCGGTTCATATGCGCGCAAGGCGCGCGTCGCAAAAGGCTTGGGCCTGCGGCAAGTCGCGCGCGAGCTGAAAATTTCAGCGGCATACCTCAGTCGGGTGGAGAATGACGTGGAACCTCCCTCCGGCGAATTGATCGCCGGCATGGCCAGACTCTATGACATTTCGGTCGAAGATCTTACGAAAAGAGCCGTGAAGCCAAGAGTCTCCGCAGCGGCCCACGGCCACGCGATGCAGTCCAGTCCGGAACTGCGCGCTCTGTATAGGTTGGGAGTGCAGTACGATTCGCATGTGATTCAAGATTTCATCCGGAAGTTGCTGAAAGAGAAGGGCGTTCCGGAGCGGGAGATCGAAAGCCAGCTGAATTCACTCAGGGACGAGCTGCCGCGAATTTCGAGCGCCTCGCGTGACGGACTTTTTGCCGCGGAAGTCCGGCCGAGGTTCTTGACCAAAGAGCGAATCGCCCGGATGGCGTCTGAGCTGCTCGAACGGAACGGTCTTACTCCTGAGACGTATGAGCCTCCGACCCAGATCGAACGTCTTGTGGAAAACGAAGCGGGAATATCATATCGAATCGAAGAACTCAATTGTGACAAGCGCGGAGCGCCATTGGTACTTGGCCTGACGCGATGGGGCGAAAACGGTGATCGCCAGATTGTGGTGAACAGCATTTTGGCGGACAGCTCACTGGAAACGGATGAGCATCGGTTTAATTTTACGCTTGGGCATGAACTCTTTCATGCTATCGAGCACTTGCCGCGCGCGAGGGCCGGAACCGCGGCGCCGCTCGCGAGGATGCAGGTCTTTTTGGAGATGGAGTACAAGAAGCCGCACTCCGTAGCGGAGAGAGCCGTGAAGCGGTGGGTGAGTGACAAGCCTGGCGGGCGCGTCCTGAATACGCACGAAGATTGGCGCGAGTGGCAAGCGAACAGATTTGCCGCAGCGCTGCTTATGCCTGAATGGGCTGTGATCGCAAAATTCCGCGTAAGGACTGGAATCGAAACGATGACGGCGGACTCCGTGCAAGATGCACGGGAACTGGCGCTTCATGTCGCTGGAGAACGGGAATTTGAATCAGGATTTTTCGAACGCAGTCTGGCCGGAGCATTTGCGGTCAGCCGCCAAGCCATGGCCATTCGTTTAATGCAGCTAGGGTTGGTGAAAGAGGAGGATTCTGAATAAATAGAGCGCCGGAGGAACTGTTCTAAGCAGCCCTCCGGCAGCCGAAAACCTAACAGCCCACAAAGCTATTTCGGATCGGCATCCTTTAAGTATCATGCGGATGTTCTGGCGTCAATTGGCGTAGCCGCTGTAGACGACCCACCACGGATTCGCCGTTACCGAACAAGTTCGATCGTGACTCTCGCGTAGGGTTTTACTTTGAGCGAGTGCGCCGGGTGTGTGTGTGATTTTATTTCTAGGCAATGGTCGGCTGGTTAAACCCGTCGGCTGGAATGGAGAAACCATGAAGAAGAAAGTGGAATTTGAAGCGCACAAGACTGTCAAGAAACCGACCGAGGTTGAATTCACGACGCGTAGAGGCGAGGAGGTCGATTTCACTGCCCGGAAGAAAGTGAAGGTTCCCATTCACGTGAAATTCAAGGCGAACGTGAAATAGATGCAGTTGGTCCAGCGGCGATGTAGTTCTGAGAAGGGGAGGCACGATGGCTGTGAGACTGTTTACAGAGCGTCCCAGAAAGCTTCTGGATAGGATCAAGATTCTGATTGATGAGGGGCACATCGCCACCTGGCGATATTCATCAGAAGGCGATTTTACCCACACGGCAGCGAGCGGACAGTGGGAGAACAGGGCGTGGCTGCGGCCGAAAGTGTTGGAAGACCGGCTGCTGTTCAACATCATCCGTCCGAAAAACGGAAGTGTTAATCGAGAAGTCTACGCAGTCTATCACGGTCGCTTTATTGAAATGGCAGTCGCCCATGTTCCGGAACTCTTTCGCGTGGGGGCAGCCACAGCTGAGCCCGCGGGAGGCGACCTTGTGTAGTGACTGACGGAAGGGCAGTGGAGAGAGTCAGAGCGCGATTAAGAAAGGATCCGATGACCGAAGCAATAGCTGCGAGAACCCGCGGGGATGACTATCAGGCTAGGGTGTTCTGGCTGAAAGCTTGCCGACTTTTCCAGGAGCAATCGGTCGTTGAGGAAATTGCCTTTGACGACCCGGCGCTGCGGTACTTCGATGACGTTTCTCTCTACTACAAACGGGCCGTGCCGGATGAGCGTGGCGACACAGTGCTGGCCGATCATTATCAGGTGAAATTTCATGTGGATTGTGCGGGTTGTCTTACGTGGGAATCACTCATTGATCCCGGGTTCATTGGAGCTAAGGAGAGTTCACTGTTGCAGAGAATGCATGATTTTCGTGCCGCGTACGCATCGTCAAAGGTGCCTTTCCGGCTGTACTTTGTGAGTCCGTGGGATACCGACAAAGCCGATCCGTTGGCAAAACTAGTCAGCAATCAGGGCGGTGAGATCCGATTTGGGGTTTTGTTCGACGGAGGCTCTGATCGAACGGTGATGGGGAAAGTCAGGAAGTCTTGGCGCGAGCACTTGAACGTAAGTGAAGAGGAACTAAAAGAAACGCTGAGGCCCTTACGTGTATCTCGTTATTACGACATGAAAACGCTCTCGGAACTATTGGCAATTCATCTGCACTCAGTGGGGCTTACTCCAGTCGCGGATCATAGCCGGGCAAACGTCTATGACGATCTGATTAAGAAGGTGCATCAGGCTGGAAGAGTCCGCTTCACCTCTGACCAACTTCGACTGCTGTGCGAGGAGGAGCGCCTGTGGCGATCCTTGGAGGGGGAGAACACGGAGGAAGAAACATTTGGCATCAGGAGTTTTACGCGTTGGGCGGAAAATATGGAAGATGAGACAACCCGAATGCTGTGTCTGGTGAGGCACTTTGATAACCGACAGATTCTGGCATCCAACTTGTGGGCGGAAAGAATTGTACCGGAGGTAAAGGAGTTCGTAAGAGAGATGAAACCCGGCCATTCCTACCGACTCCTTCTGGATGCGCACACGTCAATCTCTTTTGCTACCGGATACTTCTTGCCGATGAAGGCTGGCGTCGAAGTCTCTGTTATGCAAGGAACTCTGGGGCGACGGCAATTGTGGACGCCGAGGTCGCCGTCGATAGATTCAAATCCCTGGTCGATCATGCGAGAAAGCCAAAGTTCTAGCGGGTCAGAGGTTGCCGTGGCGGTCAGCGTAACTCATGAGGTTTTAGCAGATGTTCGTGCCTTCGCGAAAGAAAATCTACTAAATGTGGGGAGAATCCTAGCGTTCTCGGCCTCGCCAGGTCCCGGACCTGCGGCCGTTCGGGATGCCGATCACGCTCTTGCGCTTGCGCAGGCCTTGTCCTTGGCGCTTCGAAGGGAACGAACCCTCGAGGAAAGATCGCAGACGCTACATCTTTTTATTTCGGCACCCGCGGGCTTCAGCTTCTTTTTGGGCCAGATCGCTCAGAGTTTTGGCCCCGTCGTCGTATATGAATACGATTTTGAGTCAAACGCGCCGGGAGCTTATCGGGCAGGAGTTCGACTGCCCGCGACCAGTATTTCGTGAAAAAGGGGAGGATCACATGGAATTGAACAGCTATTTCACCGATTTCTTGCAGGAAATTCGGCCGACCGACAAACAGAAGGAGCAATTCCGGGCGGCACACCGGGAGTTACGGGAAAGGCTCAACGGCGACGATGTGCTTTCTCCCATCATTGTTAGCGATTTTCTGCAAGGTAGCTACCGCCGCGCGACGGCGAACCGTCCCGGCAAAGGCTGCAAATCGGACATCGACGTGATTCTGGTTACAAAATTGAGCGACACGGAATTTACGCCGGATGAGGCCATGCAGAAGTTCGTGCCCTTTCTCGAGAAACACTACAAAGACGCCTACGAGTTTCAGAGCCGGTCCATCGGGATCGAGGCGGAAAACGTGGACCTCGATCTAGTCATCACCGCCGCGCCCTCCGAGCAGGAAATCGGCATTTTGAAGAGCGACGCGGTTACGACCGACGACTCGCCCGAAGAAGCAGACGACTGGCGACTGGTGAAGTCGTGGCTTTCACGAGACCACAGGATCGGCAAGAGCGCTACGCTACTTTTGGAAGCAGCGCGAGAACAGGAATGGAAACTTTCTCCTCTGCTGATTCCCGACCGAGACCGCAAAAAATGGGAACGCACGCATCCTCTCGCCCAAATCAAGTGGACTTGGGAAAAGAACAAGGCCTGCGGCGGGCACTACGTGAACGTTGTTAAGTCGCTGAAGTGGTGGAAGGGCGTACGCCACCCCGACACCAAGCATCCGAAGGGCTATCCTCTCGAGCACCTCATCGGCGCTTGCTGCCCGGACTCGATAACTTCGGTAGCCGAGGGCGTCACGCGAAGTCTTGAGACCATCGTTCAACGGTACGCGGCCTACGCAAGGATCAAGCAAGCGCCGTCACTTCCAGACCACGGCGTTCCCGAACATAATGTACTTCATCGCGTGTCGGGGGAAGATTTTGCAGTATTTTTTAACCAGGCTTTTAACGCTGCAAAAATTGCACGGCGAGCGTTCGATGCAACGACGGTGTCCGAAAGTGCCGAGGCGTGGCGAGAGCTGTTTGGGGAAGGATTCCCGGCGCCGCCCAGCGATGAAGGGAGCAAGAACTCCGGTGGAGGCTTCACCAAGCGCACTGCAGTCACCAGCATCGGCGGCGGAAGATGGGGGTAGGACAGAACCAGACTCCGCCACCGTCAATTCGCGCAGCACGTCGAGCGTTGGAGGGCGTACCCGCCGTATCCATCCTCAATGACTGGATTTGGAGCCCGGGCTGTGCTCGCTGGGCCCTGCACCTTAGCCTCCGCGTTTCCGTTCCTGAGATGTCAAGTATTCCCGAACGAACGGAATGGTACGTCTTGGTCGAATCCGACTACCCGCTTGGTTGGGTAAAATTTTTCCCCGCGAGCACGAATTCCTTCAGTGAAACACACGCGCATCAGCAGTACAACGGACCCGGCGGGGCTGACGCTCTCTGGAGGAAAGGCGAAGTCTGTCTGAATTCACAGACAAGAAAATACGATCGGTATGAAGACGAACCCTTCACGGAAGAATCCCGGCTTCTCTGGCATTGCCTTCGCGCGACTGACTGGCTCGAGGATGCGGCGAACAGCCGGCTCACAAAGGACGGAGATCCTTTTGAAATTCCCCAGTTCCCGGGAACGTACATCGGAACCTATGGCGATTTCTTCGTGGCTTACCAAGAAAACCACTGTTCCCTCGAGCGGTGGCAAGCAATTCGGGAATCAGCTGGGTTGGTGGAATTTCTAGCCCCACGACTGCCAAAGAAACTCTACGCGGCGAGCCGATTCTTATCACTTGATGGGAGGGAGCTACTGCAATCTACCTGGGGAGGCTACATCGCCGAACAGAGCTCAAGCAAAACGCCACCACGCGGAATCTGGATTAGAACGCCTGCCCCTCCCTTTCTACCGCCGTGGCAAGCGCCCGCCACGTGGGGTGAACTGCGAAAAGCGTTTGACCTCCTCCATAGCAACCTAGACACGCATTTGAGGAGTTGCTTCGCGAAGATTAGAGACGGACAGGCACACTTCTGCTTGTTCGGGTTTCCCGTCCCGGAACGGTTCGGCGGCGCGAACGCGAATATCTATTGGCAGGCGCTGGCACTGTCCCCCATTGCCCATGGAAGGATGCCGGGCTTCCGCGATGCCGAGGCGAGTCACTGGACGTACGATCACAGCATGCTGATTCCGGACAACAAGCAGATTACCTGGGTCAGTTCAGAGAACTGGGATGTGGAGCAAGTCTCAACGCGGGGAAGGTTGAGTCGTCAAATCACGTCGAGGCGCGTCCTGTTGATTGGAGGGGGCGCGATCGGATCTGCCCTCGGAGAGTTGCTTGTCCGCGGTGGCGTCCAACACCTCGTAGTAATCGATTCCGATAACGTGACTGTGGGAAATCTAACCCGCCA
Organism: uncultured Acidobacteriota bacterium; assembly: GCA_963814635.1. Classification (GTDB taxonomy): domain Bacteria; phylum Acidobacteriota; class Terriglobia; order Acidiferrales; family UBA7541; genus Acidiferrum. Next base: position 1,571,374 of record CAWFDP010000001.1, read on the forward strand.
TACGCTCAATATGGACGACACGGGAGAGCCCAAAGCCGTGAGTTTAGCGCGCCGCTTCAACACGCTCTCTCCTCATGCGTTTGCGCTCGGTTTCAAGACGGACTTCCCGCCTTCCGATCCCGCCATCATGGCGGAAATCGACCGGTGCGACCTCGTCTTCGATTGCACGGGAAGTGACGAGGTGGCGCGTCAGTTGGAAGCCTATCCCTGGACCGGAGAAAGACTATTTTTCTCTCTATCCACGGGAGTCAACGCACGCAGAATGTTCTGCTTTTCCCAATCCGTCCGGTTTGATTCTGCCGAACTGTTCGCGCGGCTTCGTCCATGGCTTATGCTCGAGAGGTCTGAAAATCGTGACCGTGAACTTCCCCGGGAAGGGATCGGATGCTGGAACCCTGTTTTTCCGGCTCGGGCCGATGACGTGTGGCTACTCGTCTCTTTGGCCCTTTCGACCGTCGACCAGATCGCAAGTCAATCCCCAACCAGCCCCGATTTCGTGGTATTTGAGAGGGTTCTGAGCGAAGGACGAACCATTGGCGTCAAGAAACAAACCGACCTGGAATCCGGAACCCTGTAGCCGAACCTTTCGATCGGCCGACGCAAAATACGCACTCGTGATTCCTCGGGACGAACTCGTCAAGATCCTGCAATTCTGTCTAGTCGCTGGCAAAGTCGAGACAGGTGGCATTCTGGTTGGTCGCTACAGTAGGAATCATGACGTTGCCCATGTTTGGGATGCATCGGGACCTCCGAAGGACTCAAAGAGCGGAACGACTTGGTTTCGGCGGGGTCTTCACGGCCTGCAAGAGTGGCTGCTGCGACTCTGGAAGGACGATCGTTTTTATCTCGGAGAATGGCACTTTCATCCGCGTGCCAGACCAAGTGCGAGCGAGACGGACACGATCCAGCTCAAGGAAATATCAGACTCCCTCCAGTACAACTGTCCCGAACCTCTTCTGTTGATCATCGGCGGAACCTTGCCGGAGGCCTGGGAAATCGAGGTCTATGTGTCACCTCGAAGTGGATCGGTCATCAGACTGGAAGACGCCGAAATTAACACCTAGGACGAGGGACGACAATGGTTTCGGTTGTTTCTGTCCCTGAGGCAAGCAATCCCGTGTCCGAGAGGTCCATCGATTCCTTCGCGAGGAACAAACTTCCCTGGTCAATGGCTCCGGCGCCAAGATTGATCGTGACCACCTTCGCAGCCCTGCGGATGGAAACCAATGGAGAGACAGTTCGGCAAGACTGGATATGAACGGTGCGAAATAACATTAGCTGTGCTTCAGGAACCCTGACGACGGGGCGATTTTTCGGGCGGTCGGAATTGAGAGCGGCAGTACTCCAAAACAGGCATCGTGTCGAAAAGAACTATTGAAAAGGAGTGAGTTGACGGAGCCGGAGGCTGCGCTTAGAAGGCGGACGCTCATTCCCTGACGCGCGCGCCTGTATCAATAGTGCGCCCAAGGCAAGACCCGTGTGGCCGGATGACTCTCCGAAATTCATCTTCCATCTGTTTTCCAGTTGAAAGCCCTCTCGTGACCGTTAAGTGCCGCCACTTCGAGCGTTTTCAGACCTTTGGTCCTAGCTTTCGGCCGTAGGCTCGGCCTGAACTGGTTATCCGAGTCACCGAAAGCCGAACGGGACTTGCGGATGCGGGTCGAGGCCGAATCGGCATGCAGGGAAGCAAAGCCCGAGAAATGAACCGAACTGCCTCCGGGGTTGTTCTTAATTCGGGAAACGGCCGCGCGTCGGGTCGGCGTTCTTGTCTGCCGTTTCGTCGAGCTTCTTCAACAAAGTCTGCCGCTCGGCGGCGTAGATTTGCGCCCATTCGTAAAGCCGCGCGTTGTGGATAGCAACTGCAGCGGGAATGCCCAGCAATTTCGCGAGGTGAAAGTGCCGGGTCGTAAACGCACGCGACTGCTTGCTGCCGATCGAGAGCAAGCCAAGAACGGAGTCCGATACCACGAGCGGAATGGCAATCCATGAGCGGACACCGGCAAACGCCTTGTGGTCGCGCCAGTCGCTTTCCTCCCGCGTATCGGGAACATACATCGCCTTTTTCAAAACCAGGATGCGTTGCAGAATGGTGTTGTCACTCGTCTCGAGCGTGACCACCGGCCGGTTCGCCGTTGCGGGAGGCGCTTCGCGCGCCACAAACAGCCGCTCATTTTCTTCCGTCAGAATTACGCTGGCCGTGTCGTAGGTCACGATTTGAAAGAGCGTCTGCAACAAGGTGTCGAGCACGGCATCCATGCGTAAATTCTGCGTCAGGGCGAGCGTGGCCCGTCGCAGGGCTTCGGCTTCCGCGCCAGCGCTCTCGGCTTCGGCACGCGCCGCTTCGGCCGCAACCAAGTGCTCGGCAACCTGCGCGTCCGCGAGTTTTCTCGCCGTGATGTCCTGGGCCGTCCCGTAGAGTTGGCGGATTGCATTGTTCGAATCTCGTACCGGCGACGCCTTCACCGACACCCAGCGGACCTCGCCATCCTGACGCACGATACGAAACTCCTCATCGAAGTGGCCAGAATGAACGGCGTTTTCGAGTTTCGCGAGCACGTGTGCGCGATCACGCGCGTGAATCAGGTCCTCATACGACGAAGGGTTGTTCTCGATGCTTGCAAGCGACCGCCCGGTCACGGTTTCGTAGGCACGGTTGACGGCGACCACTTTCTTGGTTGCTGCGTCGAGAAGCCAGAAGACTTCATCGATGCTGTCTGCCATCTGCTGATAAAGATTTTGCATTTCAAGCGCCGAATGTTGTGCTTCGACGCGCTCTGTGATGTCGCACAGAATCATGGCGTGGCGGCCCGGAAGGTAGTGGGCCGTCAGGGTGAAATTCACAACGACCTTGGAACCGTTGCGGCGAACAAGTTCCGTCCGTCCGTGCTGGAAGGACTCGTCGAGGAACGCGTGCCATTGATATTCAAACTGTCGTGGGTCTTTGAAAAATTGACCGAACGAGTGGCCAACCAGCACGGCGGGCGGAGCTCCCAAGATGGCGAACGCGGCGGGATTGGCGTCGAGACAAACTCCGCGGTCATCGAGAATCAGGATTCCGTCGAGGACGTGCCGGTAGATCGAGCTAAGTTCGCGTCTGGTGTCACAGACCCGCTTGCGTTCATAAAGCCAGGCGCGAGCATACAGAAACCCGGCACAACCTTGCGCCAGGAAGACGACTGCGAACGCGGCCACGATGAGGTTCGAAGCATACACTCGGGTTCCGAGCGAGAGGAGGAGGAGGAGGGCGGCAAAGAGAAGCAGGAAACGGGAGGCGATTTGAAACCACAGAGGTGTGCTGAGGTCGGCGTCAGAACTTCCGTGCGGTTCGTCGAACATGCGGTTCGCAGTCATCGAAAGAGCGCGGTTAACCGTTGATACCATTCACCGCTTGGTGGCGATGCTACGCGCGGACCAGAACGGGAGTCAATAGCGATGTCCCCGGTTGCGCGCACATACTCACAGATGCCCTACGCACGAGCTTGTACGTCCGCAGCGCTGCTTGATTCATTCTCGACAATAGCTCCGCAGCGCTGGCACATGAACTTTCGTTCCCAGTTCTTGAGCCTCCTGGGTCGCACAACGAAGTTGTAACAGATCGATCCGAGCAGATAAGCGGGAAGGGCTAGGAGGTACGCGACTGAGAGAGCAGCCATTTCCCAGGAAAGTTTTCCTCGTCCGTCGAAGGACATCAGGATGAAGAATCCGATTAGCCATAGAATAATCGGTCCAACATAAGGTGCCTTCCCTAGCGGATTCAATAGGGCGGAGAGCCGACTTTGGCTCGTCCCTCGATATCGACCGAAGAGTACGCCGTCTGTACTCCCGAAGAGGAGCCCGCGGAATCGGCCTCGCGATTCATACACACCAGCGGCATGGATCAATGAAACTCTTTTCAGGTCGGTCGAATTACAGTTCAGGCAAACCATACACAGTTAACTCCAACGTCGGAGTAACCGTACCAAGGATCAAAAGGGGTAGTGAAGAACTATCGGAAAGTGTCCGGAATTGTGGTCGGCTGCAGTCCGAATGTGAGCGAGAAATGAACTTATGCTAGGTAAGCCCCTGTGGGAATTTATTCCTCTAGGGTGACAAGCATGTGACGCAGAAACCGGCGAAGTCGATTTGCTCCGCTTACTGCGATTAGACTCTCGATGTTCTTGCGGAGAACCTTGGGATCATCGTCAACACCCTCGAAGAAATAAAACGCGCTTATTGGTAGTTCGAGCGCTGCTGATAGTTTCTCAATTATAGAAGGACGGGGATATATTCGGCCCGTTTCGACGTCGCTGATGTACTTGCCGCTCTTGCCGATCATTCTTCCCAGTTGATGCTGCTTAAAGTTCTTGGAGTCGCGCAGAGTGGCGATCCGTTTCCCAAGTAGGCGCTTAATTTTGGTACTCATTCAACACAAACATTAATGGGTTGTCCGATTTTCGATTACCTGTTTTAAGGGGAAATATGCTATACAAATCCGTGTAAGAGATATAAAATTGAGCACCATAATCTGTAGAGTGCAAAATACGAGCACTGCGCCATGAGGACTCGCTGAGGTCGAGCTAAGGATGATAGAAACGGGATTTCTCCATGCGCCGCATCAATTCGGTGGGACTCACGCGGTACACCCTCGCAAATCGATGGATCGTTCTAAGTGTTGGACTTTGTACACCGCGTTCGATAGCACTCAACTGTGTTCTGTCGATTCCAAATTTCTCGTATATATCAAGTTGAGAAAGACCTGCCTCGTTTCGAATCTCACGCAGCACGCTTCCGAAGGCCTTTTCAGGACCTGACTTGGGTTGGATTTGGCGGGTACGCGCCATCGCACAATGAGTTTGAGGAGACTGATGGGTATAAACCAACGGGGAAAACACATCACTTTAGGTATGAGAAACGAATTAGAGAACGCAATCCGAGACTGAAATGTCGAGCTCGTTGTCAGCCGCAGGTTTTCCCGCGCTCCCTGGTCGCAAAGAACAAGAGTTCCTTGCGCCGCTGGATCGGAGCGCGGCCAAGCCGACCGCAGAGCCATCCGACGAAGCACTGATTGCCCGTATTTGCGCTGACGATTCCGACGCGCTCGGGCTCCTGTTCGACCGCTACGCGCGCCTGGTCTGGACCATTGCGCGAAGAATTCTTCAGAACAGCGAAGAAGCGGACGATCTCCTGCAAGACCTGTTCCTGTTGGTCCGGCGCAGAGCTTCAGTCTTTGACCCTACTAAGGGCAGCGTACGATCGCTGCTTGTGCAAATGTGCTACCAGCGTGCGTTTTCTAGGCGGCGCGATTTGGCGCGTCAGAATTTCTACACTTCGGCAGAGGTCAACGAAAATGCTACCGTTCCGAAGCGAACTTCTTGCGCATCGCTCTTTGATGAAAGCATAGAAGCGCACTTAGGCAAAACGGCGATCAAGAGAGCTCGGGAAGATCTGTCTCTTGAGCAACGGGAGACGCTACGTCTGTGTTTCTTCGAGGGACACACCCTTGAAGAGATCGCCGTGCGCCTTGGCCAGTCCTACGGAAACGTTCGCCATCATTATTACCGCGGGCTTGCCAAACTGCGGAAGCATGCCAAGCGGTAGCGCCTAAAAAAGATAAGAAAGAGAGACAAAGAGCGGAGACAAAGAGCGGAGACAGAGAGCATGCCTATCGTCGTAGAAAAGGCATAGAAAAGGCGAGAGGCGAGAACGAGAGTCAAGGGCAAGGGCCGGCATGGCTTTGTATGACCCGGTACTCTAAAAACGGTCAAGCCAGAACAACGGAGCATTCTGACCGCCATCATTATATATAGGGTGTCCGGAATTGCGGACGGATAGCGAATTCGGTAGAGACGACTGTAGAAGAGTGGTAGCGTGCGTGACGAATCGCGATTCACCTGGTAGCTTTGGGCATGCCCCGCAGACGGTGCTACTCTCTAGAAATTCTTCGATCGAGACGGATCACGTGCGAGTTCAAAAGCCACAATGTTAGAAGGGAAGGGAAGTCGGGACGAGCAGGTGCGCTTTGGGCCACAGCACCAGGAGTTCCTCGAACTCTGCGCTCTCGCAGCTTCGGGAAGCCTGAACGAAGCGGAAGCGAAAAAATTACGAGAGCATCTCGTCGCCTGTTCCGAATGCCGGGAGGCGATGAAGGAATTCAATGTGGTTGTGGACGAGGTGATTCCCGAATCTGCGCCGGAACTCACTCAAGAACCTGCCCTCGATCCGTCCTTCTCCCAGAAAAAAGCCGAAGCTTCCTTCCGGAGGCGTCTTAGCGACGAGAAAGAGCGAGAACGTGATCAAGTGGGATCGGACTCATCGCCCTCGCCCTTGGTCGTGGGCCGGAGCGGCAGCTTTCGTCGTCATTTTGACCGGTACGACCTCTGGCTTCCCATGGCGGCAAGCGTTCTGCTGTGCGTGACGCTCGGGATTCTCAGCTACCGGACGGGACGAAACCACGGAATCGAGTGGGCGCGGCTCGAAGAGCGAAGCAAGCCGGCAACGCAAACGGTTTCGGCCGATGCGCATGCTGCGTCTCAACCGAATGCGGAATTGCAAGATACAGAATTGGCCGCGCGCGACGCCGCCGTCGCCGATTTGCGACGTGAAATCGCCCAGAAATCAAGCGAACTGGAGAAACTCAAAGCTCTGGCGACCTCTCAACAGCTTGCCTTGCGAACGGACGCCGACGACAAGATCGGGGTCACCGAGGAGCGAGACCGGTTGCTCCAGCAGGTGTCCGTGCAAGAAGCGACCTTGCGCGAGACGCAAGAGCGTCTCAAACATCTCGAACGGGAACGGTCGGAGTACGTGATTCACACGGCAAGCCTCGAGACCAGGATTGCCGAGCTTTCAAATTCCTTGGATGAACGGGAGCGCTTAACGACTGAACAACGGGATCTGCTCGCGAAAGACCGCGACATCCGGGAGCTGATAGGAGCGCGCGATCTTTACATTACGGAAATCTTCGACGTGGCGCGCAACGGAGACACCCGCAAGGCTGCCGGACGAGTGTTCTACACGAAAGGAAAATCGCTAATCTTCTACGCTTACGATTTGAACGAGAGCCCAGGCGTGAAGGATGCATCTACCTTCGAAGCGTGGGGGCAGCGGGGATCCGACTGGAGACAGGCCTCGAAGCTCGGCATTTTCTATGAAGACAATACTTCGAAAAAACGTTGGGTCGTGAAATCGAACGACAGGAGAACGCTCGACCAGATTGACGCCGTGTTCGTCACGGTCGAGCCGAACGGCGGAAGCGAACGCCCTACAGGAAAACCACTTCTCTTTGCCTACCTCAAACTAGCTCCGAATCACCCATAACTAGAAAAGAAACCGGTTTTCGCTGTCCTTTCTATTCTCAGCGATGCGGTGTCCGCAACTGCGGACACTTTCGAAGCGAGACAGGAAATCCCTTCGGACTAAAACATAATGTCGCGACAGGGCGACGCGTGTTTCGGTTTGCTGTCTGATTTCTTTCGTATAGGCCGGTACACACCGAAGCGCCACCGGGTTAACTATGCATATTGCGGTCGCAAAAGGAGTTTTCGTGCGCGTGATCCTCGTGGCTGTGTTTGCAGTTGTCTTGTGTCCGTCGGCGTTTGCGCAATCTCCCACCGGTTCAATCGGCGGGATCGTCTTCGACCCGGATGCGAAGACAATTCCCGGAGCGGAAATCATCGTCGTCAATGATCTGACTCGCGTCCAGTACGAAACGAAAACCAACAACCTGGGCATTTACGGCGTGCCAAATCTCCCGCCAGGTCCCTATCGCGTTCAAGCATCCAAAGTGGGGTTCAAGACGCTCATCAAGCCCGACATTGTTCTGAATGTGCAGGATTCGATCACCATTAATTTCACCCTTCCAATCGGTGCTACTTCCATCGCTGTGACCGTCGAAGGCGGCGCGCCGATGATCAATACCACGGATGCGGCCGTGAGCACTGTTGTCGATCGGCAGTTTGCAGAGAACCTGCCGATGAACGGAAGGAGTTTTCAGACGCTGATCGAGCTCACGCCGGGCGTAGTTCTCACCCCATCGAGCGTCTTTGACGGCGGGCAATTCAGCGTAAATGGTCAGCGCGCAGCGTCGAATTATTGGATGGTTGACGGTGTGAGTGCAAATTTTGGTGCCGGAGGAGTTGTCGGCGCGCCGGGAAATGGTTCTGCAGGAGCGCTTCCTTCTTTTAGCGTGCTCGGTGGAACGAATAGCTTGGTGTCCGTTGATGCACTGCAGGAGTTCCGTATTCAGACTTCCACGTACGCGCCGGAATTCGGACGCACACCGGGAGGGCAGATTTCCATCGTTACGCGATCAGGCACGAATGAGTTTCACGGCACGGCTTTCGACTACTTGAGGAACGATGTGTTCGACGCAAGCAACTGGTTCAATGGATACACTAACGATCCTCCCCTATCCAAAGCGGAAGAACGACAGAATGATTTTGGAGGCACCTTGGGCGGCCCAATTTTCAAGAATCATACATTTTTCTTCTTCTCCTATGAAGGGCTGCGTCTCCGTCTGCCACAGACCGCAATTACAAACGTCCCTGATATGTCCGCACGTCAGGACGCAGTACCGGCGCTTCAGCCCTACCTGAACGCGTTCCCCTTTGACTCTAACCAGCCAGACCTGGGTAACGGCATAGCTCAATTCAATGCCAGTTTTTCCAATCCAGCCACACTCGATGCGTACAGCCTTCGTGTAGACCACAAGCTGAACGCCGACCTGACAATATTTGGACGGTACAACTACTCGCCTTCAAGTATCGTCCAGCGGGGTTCGAATGGGAACGCCCTAAGCTCCGTTACGCGTGACAGCCTCACTACGGAGACAGCAACCGTTGGTGTGACTTGGTCTGTATCTCCTACGGTCGCAAACGATTTTCGCTTCAACTACAGCAGGACGAATGGAGAGAATCATAGCTTCATGGATGACTTTCACGAGGCCGTTCCCCTCACGTCTCTGCCATTTCCCGCTCCATATACAGCCCAGAATGCCACTTTTGTATTCCATATGCTTGATTTCAACAACGGTAATATATTGAGTGCCGGGCAGGGATCACACCGCCTGCAGCGGCAGGTGAACCTAACTGACAACCTTTCTGCGCAGAAAGGCTCCCACAGTCTGAAATTCGGAGCCGACTTTCGACGCTTGTCCCCGGTGTATGACCCAGCGGCGTACAGCCAATCCGCAGTTTTCTTCACTACGGCCGATGCCGAGGCCGGCAATCTTGGCTTCGGATTTTTGGTCTCCGCAAAGACATCCGCGTTATTGTTTCATAATCTTGGCGTCTTCGGTCAAGACACGTGGAGGATGATCCCTCGCTTGACCTTGACGTATGGCCTCCGCTGGGACGTGGATTTCGCACCCTCGTCCGCCAGTGGCCCGAGCCTGCTGGCCGTGACCGGCTATAACTTGAACGACCTGTCAACCTTGGCGATTGCACCGGCAGGAACGCCGCCATTCAAGACCACCTACGCCAATGTCGCACCTCGTATTGGAGCCGCATACCAGGTGTCCCAGAGCCAGGACTGGCAAACAGTACTTCGCGGGGGATTTGGCGTTTTCTATGATCTTGCCACTTCGCAGGCGGGGAATGCGTACCTCGGCGGCAGTAATTATCCTTTTGGAGGATTCGATGTACTCGTGGGAACTGCCATCGGCGGTACTAGTAAGTTTCCATTAAGTCCCTCGGACGCCAGTTCGCCGCCGATTACGCCTGCCAGCCTCAGTCCAGGAGGGACGAGCTCGCTATATGCATTCGATCCGAATCTGAAATTGCCCTATACGCTTGAGTGGAACGCGGCGCTCGAACAAGCACTCGGCACGCAGCAGACCATATCTGCATCTTACATCGGCGCGATAGGAAGGCGTCTCTTGCAGACAGCATTCATTTTTTCGCCGAATCCGAATTTCGGTTCGGCATACTTAATCGGTAACTCTGCAACGTCCGACTACAACGCCCTCCAGCTACAGTTCCAGCGCCGGTTGTCGCATGGTTTCCAGGCACTGGCATCTTATTCATGGTCTCACTCTATCGATACGGGCTCCGCGGGTTCGTTTGCGAATGCTTCCAATAGGCCTGTGCCGGGCAACGCAAATCAGAACCGGGGACCCTCCGACTTTGACATTCGCGACGCATTTTCCGCCGGAGTGACTTATGACATTCCGGTTCCCAAGAAGAATGCTTTGATGAAGACAATTTTGCGTGGATGGTCAACCGAGAATTTCATTCTGGCTCGTTCGGGGTCGCCGGTGGATATCTCCTACCGGAATACGTTCAATCAAAACATAATCAAGGGCGGCGCCATCAATATTCGACCCGACGTAGTTTCGAACCAACCGTTCTACCTGTATGGATCCCAGTATCCTGGAGGGAAAGCGTTGAATCCTGCGGCGTTCGCGCCTCCACCGACGGACCCGAACGGTAACCCGCTTCGCCAAGGCGATCTTGGGCGAAATGCGTTGAGAGGTTTCGGGGCCGCTCAATGGGACTTCGCCGTACACCGGGATTTTCCCATTCACGACTCGCTCAAGCTCCAGTTCCGAGCCGAATTGCTCAATCTCCTGAATCATCCAAACTTTGGTCCTCCTTCCTCGATTATTGACCAAGGCGGCTTCGGGGTTGCAACGCAGATGCTAGGGCAGAGCCTGACTGACTTTGTCGGCACTGGGGGTTTTGACCCCCTGTATCAGATTGGTGGGCCGCGCTCTGTACAATTCGCCTTGAAGCTGAGCTTCTAGGTACTCCTGCGAAGCGCGGTGGTCAGGATCATTGAGGTGCATGTTTCGTGAAAATACTTGGGGATCGAATCGCGTTTGGCGCACTGTTCTCTTTAACCGTCCTTGGCGGGTTTGTTGCATCGGCTGGAGCACAGGGATTGTCCTTGGCGGCGAAGGTTCAGGTTGGCGTCGGCTGGCACCCCTGGTACGAAACAAAAGCAGACCCAGAAGACTCGAGGAATCTGATCATTTGCGGCACGAAATGGGATGGTCAGCGCGACTCACCGTTCGGCTTTGTCTATGTCTCCGGCGATAGGGGTGCAAACTGGCAAATAGCGTTGGAGGACCGGAACAGTACATGGGTGACCGAACATTCTTGTGCCTTCGGCCCTCATCACCGGGCTTATTTTATCTCGGAAGCATCCAAGGTCGTTGACGGAGAACTTTATCATCACCTGGGTACAACGCGGCTGTATGTCTCGAGGGATAGCGGCTGGCATTGGAAGCAAGAACTCAAAACTGGGTGGGCCGATTTCTCCACTTCGGCAGTTAGTTCCCGTACTGGCAGACTTTACACTTTTTTCCACTGGAGCACAGGCAAGGGTGAACCAGGCGGAAACCATAGTGTCGGACTCCTCGTTTTTTCGCACGATGGGAAACGCATGTCTGGGCCGTTTTTCGATTCAACAATACAAAGGCTTGGTTATAGCGGCATTTACCCGTCCGACGCGATCGCGCTGAAGAGCGGAGCAGTCGTCGCTCTTTACAGGGGCGTCACGTCAGGTCCAATGGGTTCGGAGGGCGACCTGGGTATCATCGGCGCGAGTCCGTCGCTGAAACCGTCACTGATGCACGCCACGATTGCTCATACGATCCTTGAAAGGGATTGCATTAATTCCGACGAGGGTTCTCTGGCTTACGATGCAAAACAGAATCGTTTGTTTGTTTTGTATGTAGACGGGTGCAAGGACACGCGGATCATGTTGGCATCCTCCGACGACGAGGGCAGAACGTGGACGAAGGGTCAATCGATTGTCAACCCGCAGCATCCAAACCAAAGGATAGTGCGCCCTTCAATTGTGGCAAGTGCCGACGGCGTCCTCGGGCTGCTTTGGAAGGATGGGCGATTTTCGGAACGCTGGCTATTTTCACGGATTCAAGGGCAGAAATTGCTCGAGCCGACCGAATTGTCCCACGATTCGGAAAAACATGAAGTGAGCGATGATTCTTTGTGGACCGTTATAGACCAATGGAATGACCCTGATGCGGCTCCTGAACCGGAGCCCTCCATCAAGTTAAAAGTCCGCAGCGAACCGAATGTAGTTTGGAGAGGGAAGGGTTTGATCGCAGTCGGCGATAAGGTTCTTGCCGTCTGGCCCTCCAGCAGCAACGAAGGAATAGGGTTGTACGCAGGAACGCTTGGCCCCAAGGGTTCCGGTTTGAGCGAAGCATCTACCGGAGTCGCTGACCTCGTTGACGTGACTCGACAGACCGTGATGCTCTATGGGGGAATGCAGAGTTTTGATCGATTTACGGAAGCGCTGAAGGTTTGTCTAGCTCTTGAAAACCGCGGAGACAAATCAATAAAGGTTCCAATCAAATTGGAAGTGAGCGATATTAGATCACCTTTGGGGGCGGTGTCTATTCTCGATTCGACGAATGGCTTGGCCAGTCTGGGCGCCCTGTTGGACATCAGCGACTCGGTCAAGGGATACCTCGCCCCGAACTCCAGTAGCAATCCGTTTTGTTTGTCCTTTCGCTTGGAGATTCCGCCTAAGGACTTTTCACTGCAGGCAGGAGATGAACTTCTGTCTCTAAAGATGAAAGTCTTGGCCTTGAGTGACGCCTTATCCCTACACCGCACGCAATCAAACAATTAGTAGTTTTTTGCAGTTGAGGAAAGCTCGTTCAAAGCACTGACGCAATGAATGTGTGTACCGGGGCGCGCGAAAGCCTCGCGCGCCCCGGTGCCTGCCATTTACTCGTCAGCTTCGTACGCGTTGACGGAGAAATATGTGTTGGTCGTGCCGTCTTCGATGTCATCCTTGGGTTTGTCGGAAGTTTGGATGGCATTGACAGCAGAGCCGAGCACTACAACCTCTGGCTTATCGTATCTCATTATTTGTCACCTCCTTTCCTTTTGGCGTTCGCTTGCACAGCTAGCTAGCTGAACTCTGTCTCACCGAAGAGGCCCAACGAGAACCTTCGCCATCTCGGAGGGATGGACCTTTGTGTTTGCCTCGACAGGCGATCTCACAAGATTTCTTGCGTCCCGACGCAGTTCAGCCACAACTCCGCGGCGATGGTGCGCATTAGGGTGACGACTCGAACCTCTTGGCCGTAACGAGGCCCTTGTAATGCTTCAGCAAAGCTCTTTGCGTCAATGAGCCCAAGGGAAACGCTCACCATTGGCCGGGGCATCGCGGCAAACCTGGTCCAGTCGGCCGAGATAGTTGCCATCGGTGAGCGAGCAACAAATGCCTTGCGTTTTCTATCGAGGAGTTCCGCAGGCACGATGCCGATGAGTGCACGGCGCATCAGAGAACGACGCTGGCCGGGGCGGACCAGTTGTTCGCGCGGCACGGCGTACATGAATTCGAGGAAGCTGCGGTCGAGATACGGATAGCGCTTTTCGTACGGCGGGTCAGCGGGAATGGCAACGCACCCCAGTTGTCTCTGCAATACTCGTAATGTGCTGACGTTTTCCTGAAAACTCGGCAGAGGAGCGAATACCTTTAGTCTGGTTTGATACGCCTGCGAGGCCGCGCGATTGCGCCTGACGAAATCTCGATTCAGCCAGGGTGCGGGAAGCTTGTGCTTCGGGACACCAATAAGAGCGGGAGGAAAAAATCCCCGGACAGCGTCGAACAGCAGATGGAACCACGGTTTTCTCTTATTAAGAGCCCAAACTTTTAGTTGATGGGCGAGGGCCCTGAACTTGGCTCTTGCGAGAAGATCTTCGAGTTCTGGCATGGGCGTCGGAACGCCGCCAGTGACTTCGTCACCGCCTATGCCGGAGAGCACGACTCGATTACGTTGGGAAGACAGACAGGCTGCGAATTGCTGGCTAGCTTCAGATGAGCGACCACCACCAGATGCGGGGGTTGCTGCAAAGTGACCGCTGTCGAACTCGAATTTGAAAGATTCGCGCTTGCCAACATCAATGTGGCAGCCGGTGCGGCCGCGCTTTTCCTCGACTTTGATGAAATAGGGTCGCTCGTTCCAGTTGGGTTCGGAGTCGTCGTAGTAGGAGAGAGTGTCGAGGCGCGGGGTTTCGGCGGAGCCGCGGGCCATGATCGCGTCCGCCATACAGACGACGGACGAGGAATCCATCCCACCGCTAAGTTCGGCGAGGATGGGGCTGTCGGACCGAAGCCTGCGCCGCACGGCTTCAGCGAACACGGCTCGGAAGTGCTCTTCGTATTTGGCATCGGTGGAGTAACAGATTCTCTTACCAGAGTCGAAATCCCAGTACTTGCTGACGTTCTGCTTCCCCGCGCCTATGATCACCGAAGTGGACGGCGGAACGGAATGAATGCCGACGTAAGGCGTCAAGTGAGCAGCGGGAAAAGACGAGAACCAGCCCGCGATGTATTCTTCGCACAGCGTGAAGGTTTTTCCGGCAAGCAAGACAAGCGGATCTAGGATGGTGCTCCAGGTCACCTGCCTATCGTCGAACGAGTAGTAGAGATGACGCGTGCCGATGGGGTCTTTGGCGAGAATCAGCGAGCGCGTGTGTGGATCCCAGATGGAGAGCGCCCAGTCGCCAACGAGCATGGCGAAACAATCGTTGCCCCAGTATTCGTAGGCTGCCGCGACGATGGCAACGTCAGTACAGACGATGGTCACAACGTCGGGCAGTCGTCCGATCAAATCCGCGCGGTTGTCTAGGCGGCCGTCCCAGGTGAGGATCGCGCCGGATGCAGTGAGGTGAGGCTGGATTTCGCGGCGAGACTCCTTGGTGGTGTGGAAGGCGTGGCAGAGGATGCTGATGCTGCCCTTCGAATAAGAGCCAGCATCGTCCGGACTGTATGGAGCGATGCAGGCTTTTGCCTTTTCGAGATAGTCCGGGTCCACTGGCTTGCCATCGAAATTCCATTTTCCAAACATGACGCTCATAGTCGACCCTTTATCGAGATAGACGCTTTCATTAGCACCGATCGAGAATCGCGTACATTTCCGGGGTGTACGACTTGTCGTTGACCACGCGGCCGTGAACTTCGACCCAGGCGTGGGCCTTGAACGGCATTTGCTGCGTGCCGATGATCATCTGAGCGGGTACGCCGTAGCGTCTTAGAAGGCACGCTGTGGCTGCTGATCGCTGCAAGCAAAGCGCTTCCTTCCAATACCAGATGCAGGCCATGTCGATCGCAGAGCAGATGCGCTCGATCGCACCAGCAGCGGGCGCCAGTTTTCCGACGGGATATTTGCGGACTTTGTCGTAGAGAACCACAAAGTTGCCCCGGGCTAGATACAGGTCGAAATGAATTAGCTTCAGGTACGCTCTCAAGACAAGAAACGACATGACCAAAACCTCCTCTTTCACACTGACAATTGCAACTGGTCGCAGAGAAACGCCATGCGGTCTGTCAGTGCTTCAATCCGTTCGCCGAGGGGAAGCACGGGGGAATGCCCACGGAACTCGCTGTAATCGAGAAAGATGGGATGTTCGGAGATATTGGCCGCCTGCAGCCGGGCCGTCATCTTGCGGGCGTGCAGCGCATTGCAATTCCGGTCGGCATCGCCGGAGACGATCATGGTCGCAGGGTAGACAACGCCATCCCGAACCCGATGATAGGGAGAGTATTTTTCGAGAGCGGCGAAGTCGCCCGGGTCGTCTACTGTGCCAAATTCATCTTTCCACACATGCGCGTTGTCGAAGAGCTGATAGCGGAGCATGTCCAGCATCGGCATCATGCAAACGGCCGCGCCAAACAAGTCCGGCCGTTGCGTCAAGGCAGCGCCTACGAGTAGACCGGAGTTTGAGCCGCCAAATATGGCGAGCTTTCCGGGAGCGGTTCTTCCTGTTTTGAGAAGCCATTCCGCCGCGCACAGAAAATCGTCGTAGGCTTTTTGGCGGTTGCGTCGCTTTGCAGCGTTGTGCCACTCGACCCCGAATTCCGAACCGCCGCGAATGTTGGGCAAGGCAAACAAGCAGCCACGTTCGATCAAGAAGGCGACAAAGACGCTGAACTTTGGCGTCACGGAGACGCCATAGCCGCCGTAAGAGGTCATGATCGTCGGGTTGCCGCTTCTCTTCAGAACATCCCGGCGGCCCACGAGATACATGGGAACTCTTGTGCCGTCCTTGGACATGAACCAGATCTGGGAATGGCTGAAATCAGTGGAGTCAAACGGGATGTCTTTTTTGGCCCAAAGTGAGCACTGGCGGCTAATTGTGGAGTAGCGGAACATTCCGATCGGCTCGGTGAACGATTCGGTTTCAATCAGCAATTCATCGCAGTCCGGCGAACCACCAATGATGCGAAGCGTTTCGTCGCTTTGAACGGACATCTCGCCAGTTTTGTGGCCGGAGAAATCGAAGATAAAGACGCGATGTTGCATATCTTTCATATACGAGACAACGAGGGAATCCCCCACGACGAGCCAAGTGTCGATGGGAGTCTCAGTTTCCGGGACGATATCGATCCACTCGTGTTCCCCATTCTCCCGAAGGCGGATTTCGACGATCCGGCGATTGGGCGCATTTCGATCTGTGATCGCCAGAATCTTGTCGTCCATCAACCGTAGGCCGAGCCTGTAATCGATCTGTGCAAACGTCAGTGCGGGCGGTCCGTCTTCCTGGAAAGTCTTCAGATAGATGTCTGTGAACCTCTTGTCGAGGAAGCGATAGACGCAGAAGCCGAGGCGCTTCTTGTCGGAGAGCAGCGCCAGCCGGAGTTTCTCGTCTTCGCCCGCGAAGAAAACCTCCCGATCTTCGGCGGATGGCGTTCCGAGAACATGTTGATACGCGGCGCGATAGAAAGGCCGCTTCGCTTCGAGCGGCTCGTGCACGTAGTAGAAGCTCTTCCCGTCCGGTGCGAAGGCAAATCCACGCAAATACCCGCGGGGAAGGATATCGGGGAGGCGCTCCCGAGTCTCGAGCTCGAGCAACTCAAATGTCCCCGTTCTCTCCCCCCTTCTTTCACCTCATACAAAAGCAATCGACCATCAGGTGAAATTCGCAGGGGTTTTACTGCCGTGAAGTTGCCGGTCCCCCTTTCGGAAGGGTCGATCAGAAGACGATCCGCGCCTTCTGTGCCTTCACGCATGTAAATGCAAGGCTGTTCTTGGTCGGGCAGGCGCTTCCGGAAGAAATAGCAGGTGCCGACTTTTTGCAGTGAGTCATAGGTTTCGACCGCGAGGAATTCTCGAATGCGTTCCCGAATGCGATCTCGTCTTGGAATACTGTCCAGATAGGATCGCGCATACCGCGTTTGACCTTCGATCCAGGCGCGCGTGCGCGGCGAATCTTGGTCTTCGAGCCAGCGGTACGGGTCCGTGATTGCGACACCGTGCAGGATGTCGGTCACAGGCTCGACTGCGGAGAAGGGAGGGCGCTCCATTAACTTAGACATGGCACACCTCTCGTGGTCTCGTGGCCGACCAAGCGGTCCGCTTCGCGCTTCATGCGCCGCGTCAAACTGCGAAAGTACCCAGCGACTTCGGGACGGGTTCTATGCTCAGGGTCGCGCCACGTAGCCCGGCAAGCGGCGTAGGCAAAGACGGCTAGAAGCGGAGAGACTCTTAGCGCGTCTGTGGTCTTCTTATCAGAAATAAAAGACCGCCAGGTGTTGAGATACATGCAGGTGATCGCGGATTCCCAAGACTTATCGGGTTGGCGGTAACGGCGGAGATGCTGCAGCAGGTATTGGAACGTGAGGAATGGATGTCCGGCGCAGGCCTCGGCCCAATCCAAGAATACGCACCCGTTGTGATTGGCCACGATGTTGCCGGGATTGAAATCGAGGTGGCCGATCGCGTTTGGAATTTCGGAGTTGGCAGCTTCGGAGAGAGTGTCTTGCAATTGCGTTCGGAGGGTCAGAAGTTCGCTTCGGGAGAGCGCCGGTGGCGATTCCTTGGTCTGCCTTTCCATGAGTTCGGCCATCGCTTCGACAAAAGGCTCGACGAGTTCGACAAGCGTACATACACGCGTGTCGCGACAACCCATGTTCACCAGATGCAGCGTTTGACCGAATGAGGCGATCTGCATTTCCGCGAGTGTCGTTGCGACTCTCGTCCATACTTCCATGTCCGAATTTTCGTTTGGGTGGCTTCCTTCCGCCTCGATGGCGAGCCAGCCATTCCAGTCGTTACGCATTGCAATGACACACGGAACAAAGGCGGGGAAATATTTCGCCAGCGCAAGCGTGATCGAATATTCCCTAAGATTTGGTTCGCCCACGGCCTTAAACCAGATCGCGGCCCCGTTTGTTTCAAAGCGAATCAGACTGAATGTCGGACTCGCGTTGAACTGTTGAAAATTCCCGGTCAGATGGAGTCCAATTTGCCCAGCCTTTGACTCGACCCATTCGGTAACGTCTCGAAGCCAACCAAATTTCCCGAACGGCTCCGCCGCGGCAACGTTCCGATATTGATCGAAGAGCCTGATTGCCGTATCTATGGCATGAAAATCTTGCGCTTCAGGAAAGTCTCTCTGGGCAAGCGAGTTGACCGGCAACCACTTCATATTTGCGGGATGCGTGGAAACCGCGCCGCACAGTTCTACCGCGTAGGCGGGAGAATTTGGGTCCCCAACAGGGAACAAGCAAAGCGATTGAAGTCTCCAATCCTTCCCGATGGCCTCGCTAATTTGTTGGGCAACCCTCGTGCAGGGTGGGATACGAACTTCTGGAAGGGCGAAGCCCTGGGCGTTCCGTTCCAGCAGGAGTTGACTTCCGTTCCTGCGGTAGAGCAGGATGCGAAAACGATCGTGACCGGATTGGAAGGAGAGACTCATTCCGTTTCGCCGTCATAGGGAGGAGTCACTCGTTGTGTACCGGATATCGAGAAGGTGATTCCGTTCCAAGTGATTCAGAAATTCTCTGAGATCGGTTGCCACGATTTCCCGCGGCGCGCCGCTGTCACGGCTGATTGCGTCGGCGATCTGCGCCTCGGTCATCCCCTGCTTCAGAAGCTCCAGCATCCGCGAGCCGACCACGTTTAGCCGGAACATCCGTCCCGCGCGAATATCTAGGACGACCGCGCCATCCTGGCTATGAGTTGAACGCACGTGTTCCGACAAGATCATCGCGAAAACTCCGTTGGCGAACCGTTTCGGTTGATCGGACTCGCCGAGCGTCGCAGAAAGCGGAAATGGAATCCACTTGCAACGGGAAATGTTCGTGAACCTGCTCTACGGACGAAGAATTCGGAGTGTTTTCAAGCGCATCGAAGCGCACAAGAGGCAAAAGCTGGCGGCCCGGTGCGTTCGCCTTTCTGCTCTAGTTCCCGGAAAGAGAATCAGACCGATTCTCCTGTGCTCCTTCGCTCAGGCCGGGGAGAGCAGAGAACGGGCGACACCGACAATTTGTCCGACGACTTCGGCGTCAATATACCGTCGAACCGGTTGCGTTCGGGCAGAGCCCCTGGGATATGTATACGCAACGAGCCGGCGGTCTTCGGTCGCGCAACTGGCGAGGAGATAGGAGCCGGCGCGGTCTTGCAGGAGGTACAGCGGCTGGCTCCAGTGAGGCATCAAGGAAAAGATGCGGGGCTTCTTGCTTCGACGATTGACGAGAACGAAGACGGCGCCTCGAAGTGCGGGATGCAACAGGTTCGCGCCTCCGCCCACCCGGAAAACGTCGCGCAGGGAGAAATGCAAGAGGCCGGACAGAGACGGCAGCGCGCTCTCGAGAAACAGCGGCAAATCGCCAAACTGCTTTTGCATGCTTTCGAAAAAGTTGTCGGACTGTTCCTCATTGATTCGACGAACGCGCCTTCCCTTCGCGCGATCTCCCGGTGAAACGTTCGTTGCACTGAGGATTGAATTCTTTCCGAAGCTGTCGAGGGCAATTCCGAAGGACCGTAGCAATTCTCGTAAGGTGAGGGAATAGACGATCGAAAGAGTGAACAGTTTATGGATGTGCCGCGGCAGCTTGTCGCTGGCTTCGTAATCGGAAAGCGCGCCGGAAGAAGCAAAGTAGCGATGGTCGCCGAGGGCCTCGGCGATCTCGCGGCTCAGCGCCGAGGCCGAGCGGAAGTTGAGTCCGGCGCGAAGGCGAGCCTTCTTCAGCAGTGCGCTTGGCCGCTCCCGACCGCTGGGCAGCTCGATCCTAGCCGGTTTCCGGGGTTCGCGGAGTTCGGGTGGAATTTCAGTCCCCGCCGCCGCGAGTGCGGCTCGCTTGCCTCTAGCGGGACGGAAACGCAGTTCGAGATCCACAACTCCGAGAATTCGTGCCTCGGTTCCAAGCTTGAATTCGAGGCCCGCCGGCCGGGCGTCGGAAGCGACGAGCGCCATGCGATTCGATCCTAAAACGCGAAGTCGTCCGCAGTTGAGTCCACCGCCGTGTTCGACGAGGAAAAGATGCCGTGCCAGTTCGCCGGCCGTTCTGGGCAAGAGAGAACCGACGAGGCGCGGGTCGGCGCGAACGATACTTCCAGAAACGAGCTCGGGAAACGCGATTGTGTCTTCTGTCCCAATCTTCGCGTAGACGAAATCGCCGCGCGTTCCTGTTACGAGAGATGCAGCGGGGTGTGAGCCGGATCCCTCGAGCAATTGGCTCAAAGGCGCAACGGCCGGCGACGTTGCCCCCGGCCGGCGATAGCGAAGGAAGGGAAGTAGAGCTTGCGGGTCAACGAGTTCTTTGTCGATTAGACCTGTTCGCGGGTGAGGAAGGACGACTTGGAGCCGTGGGATGTCGCCCAGCGAAAATCCAAACACCGCAAACCAATCCCACAAGCGATAGCCGGTCAGTTCCGAGAGTGCAAGCACTTGCTGGAACGTGGGACTCAGGCCGGAACGCAATTGAGAATAGAAGTTGCGGCGAATGTGGTAGGCCGCCTGAAGCGGATACCGTGCTCGCGCGAGCGCAGCGACTCGGTAGAGCGTGAATCCTTTCACCCGGAGAACGTTACGGACAGCCTCTGCAGTCGCTGCGCGCTCGCGCGGGGCATGAAACGGATATGGGACAGCATTACGCTGATTGGGAAGCATGGAGTGAGAACGGATGTCCCATGTGGCGGCGAGCGGTTTCCGGAAAACGAGCGGAAGCAAGGTTGGGGGAGGGGAGTTTCGAAGTGGTGGGATTTCTAAAACCGTCCGCAGTTGCGGACACCTGCTCTTTGCGCCGAACTTTCGTCGGCAATCGAATCAATGATATTAATAATATCTGTTCTACATTTATCGACAATTACCGCGTGCAGCAGTACGATGCGAGTGCCATGACCCGGTCTGAGCCTACTGTGCGTGCGGGTGCGAGGTTACGAGGAATACGGGTGCGTCTCGGGCTCAGCGTGCGCGATGTCGAGAAACTCAGCATTGAGCTGGCAAACAACCGACACAACCCTTACCTGTCGTTTTCGAGAACCTGGATCACGGATGTCGAGAATGGGCGATTCGTTCCCGGCAGCTTCAAGATGGCGAGCCTTGCCGAAATTTACGGCATGGACCTCGTTCAGATTCATAAGCTGTACGGAGTCCCTCCCGGCGGCGATATCACGAAGGAGCGTCCGGTCTTCCGGCCACCGAAGACGCATTTGCTCGCACCCGGCGCGGATCCTTCGGAAGGGGAACCTGCTGCCGAAGACCTTACGGCCGAGATGCCCGTCGAAGAGACCAATCTTCTGGTCGGCATGGTAGATATCTGGGGCGATGTCCCCGTACCACTATTGCGTCGTCTCGGCCTGCGCCGGTCTTTATATGGCTACATTGGCACGAAGGACCGGACCATGTCGCCTCTTCTTCCGCCGGGCACTTTCGTCCAGATCGACGCGAAGCAGACGCAAGTCAAGAAAGGCTCCTCCAATAAGCCCATGGGGCCGTCCCCATTCGCGCGCCCGATCTATTTTCTCGACACCCGCACGGGCTACGCTTGTGGCTGGTGTGAGATCAAAGACGGCGTGCTCACCTTGATTCCCCACCCGGATTCGGGCGAGGAAACCCGGACCTTTCGTTATCCGAGCGAAGTCTCGGTCGTCGGCCGGGTCACCGGAATTGCCAGGCGCATTGGCGAAGAGGATCAGGCGTTGCTCGAGGAGGCCTTTTGGCGTCGAACCCCACCGAAGAAGTAAGTCCGCTGTAGCGCCCTGATCGAGGCCGTCGTTACTCAGGTAGGGTTTGGTTTTCGAGGATTCCGTCCAGAATTCTGCCGGCTGCGAGACGAATATAGTTGAGACTTTCGAGCAGCAGCTTCGCATCTCCGCGATGCAGCTGGATGTAATCCTGCGAGGCCGATCCGGTTTCGAGGCCGATGGCCTGGCAAACCACAAAGGCGACCGCCTCAGCTTCCGTTTCGCGAATGGTCTTTGAGGTGGACGCGCGGCGAGGCTGGTGATGGAGAATTTCGTGCGCCAGTTCGTGCGCGAGCACAGCGGCGTGCTCGGCGGGAGACAAGTTTGGCAGCAGAGTAATCCTGCCGCCTTCCGAGATACCATGCGCGGGACGAATCGCTTCAGAATATTCGAGTCGGATGCCGAGTGAAAGCGCATAAGCGGTAAGCCTTTCTCCGTACTGGCGCACATCGCCTTGGACTTTTCCGATCGAGGCCATCGGCTTGCCTTCGGTTTGGGTGACATCAAAGACCGCGCACGTACGGTAACCCAGAACCACTTCTTCCGAACGCTCCTCGGTTCCGTTTTCCGCCTTTTCCTGCCGCAGGACCGGCGCAAAAATAGTGATGCCTTTTTCTCCTTTGCGCACGTGCCTTCCAAGCTTGTGCCAGGTGTGGAAGCCAGCGACGTGCGTGGCGGCCGGTTTCTGCAAAACAATGAGCAGCACATTGGGTAGCGAGTATTTGTGAAACCGGCCGATGGCGGCTAGATACTGGGTCAGTGTTTCGCTGTGCCCGGCCTCGAGCGCTAGAGCCAGTTTCTCAATGGCCTTGGTCGTCAATTCTGCGATCTCTTGGGAATTCATTTCTTTCCTCCTCGAAGGGTTTTGTGGTTTGGTCCTTCTTGGCAGCGCAGTCCGCTGCCAAGAAGAACAATTGCCCTTCCTAGCGGGGGATTGGTGCTCAGCCGCGGGCGCTGTCAAGGACGCGGGGTTGGCGTTTATCGGAGCGCAGCGGAGATCCTTGACAGAAGAAGCGCGCGGCTGAGCGCAGGGTTTCAGCAGGAAGGGCAAGGGAAAGAATTTCGCTCGAAAAAGAATCCGGTTTGAGCGAACGGAGTAGAACGGGCTAGATAAAACTACGAATAACGAGGTCGAGAAATGAACGGGGAAAATCGCGAGGATGCAGAGCAAGAACGCCCGGCGGCTTGAAGGCATTTCCTCGATCTTGTCGGGGTACTCATCAAAGAGAGTGCGAATCCTTGGTCGATAGAGAGGGGCCTAGCAAAGCTCGGAACCGGCAATGGCCAAGGGATTCTGCTGGACGACTCTGCATCCTTAGAGTCCCCGTTGCGCCGGTGATTTGTCCCACAGGGAAACGGCGCGGAGGAAAGGTCGGAGACCTCCGCTCCACGTTACGCAACAAGGGGAGTCAGATAACCACAACACGATGACGCGCGGCTATTGAATTCGACAATGTGGGATCATTTCAACTCTCACATTACATCCTGGTCCGGGCGGACCAGCAGGACCGCGGTAGGTTATCGGTCGTATGCTTACGGCCCATTGGGGGGATAGTGAAACCGAGAGTTTTCATCGGCGCATCACGCGAGAGTGACAAGTTATTGGACGCCGTCGTGATTGGCCTAGAACACGTTGCTTGGCCTGTTCCGTGGCACAACGTCTTCCCTGTAGGTGCCAACGGGATAGATAGCCTTATTGAGGAGCTTAAAAAATGCGAATTCGGCGTCTTCATATTTGCTCCTGATGACGCCGCCCGTATGCGAGATAGAGACTACTTGGTTCCTCGTGACAATGTAGTGTTCGAAGCGGGATTATTCATGGGCATACAAGTAAAGACCCGGACGTTCATCATCACTCCCAAGGACGTAGCTTCATTCCACCTGGCGAGTGACTTTCTGGGCATCACTACTGCGACGTACGATGTTAGCTACGCGAAAGAAGACCCATCGAACGCGCTGGCTCCCGCTATTGCGAGAATTCGTCAAATTCTCGATGGACGCTCGCAATCTGCGCCGAGCCGCGACACGAAGAATCGTCTTGAAATTAGATCGTATATTTCGCTCGGCGAGCCGGCGGCAAAGCTGACGTATCCTCTGAAACTTTTCGTTGAATTTAAGAATACCCAATCCTTCGGTGCCGTTATCGAGGCACGAGGATTCTATTTTGGAAAGGATGTTCGCCCAAGTTCTAAAGCGAAGATCGTTGCGGCGGCATATGAGTTTCAGTTTTTTTCCGGTTACACCACAACTCAACCCAAAAAAGAGATCTGGCAAAAGCGGCTCACCTTGGCGCCCGGACAATCTATTTCGACATGGATTCCAATAGATGAAAGTACGTCAAAGGCTGAGCTAGAGGCTCGATTAACGGAAGGTCGAATTGGCCAGCTGAACTATCACGTCGACTGGCTTTCCGATCCGCCTGTTTCGAACGATTTCGAGGACTCGATATAAGACGGCTGATGGAACCTTAGCCGAGAATCCTAGGAGGACGTTATGCCTGACGAGTCCAATTTAGGGTCGAAGGCTGCCTCGGATGCCGCGGTCAATTTCGCCGTCATGTTGAGCGAGGAACTGACGGAGGTAGCCAAACTCCGAAAAAAGAGGCAATGGGGCAATGATCGCGGCAAGACCGTGGAGTCGACCGCAGTGGCCCAGGCGTCGGACCAACAGAAGTCGTCAGAAGACGGATCGTTACCGGAGGGTGAAACGGTGCGCCCTGATTCTGGTGTTGAAGCCAGTAGCGACGAGTTATTTCGCGCCGCACACCAGATGTCATTGGTTGGATTGGCATTCTCTGGCGGCGGCATTCGCAGCGCGACGTTCAATTTGGGCGTGCTCCAGGGACTCGCGAAGCTCAACATTCTTCCTATGTTTGACTATATCTCGACTGTGTCCGGCGGCGGATACATCGGAAGCTGGTTGTGCGCTTGGATTTTACGCGCCGGCCAGGATGAAAAAACCGGGAAGCGCAAGGAGACGGTTTCCGAAGATACTTTGGGAGCCGTTCGGTCTGTCCAGGAAGGCCTGAAACCCGGCCGTTCGACGAAGTTTCAGCATGAAGAACCGCGGCCGATTCGCTTTCTTCGCGAATATAGCAACTATGTCACCCCGCGGCTCGGTTTCTTAGGCGCCGATACCTGGACGGCGGTTGCAATTTATGTGCGCAATCTGTTGCTCAATCAATTGATTCTCGTGCTGTTTCTTGCCTCCATCCTGCTAGTTCCGCATATCGCCACGTGGGCCACCCATTTTGCTGTTTCCTCCCCGTGCATTCCTGATTTATTGGCGCCTTCAGCGATTTTTCTGCTGCTCCTAGTTGCACTGACTGTGGCTGCTTTGAATATGAAGAACCTAACGGGCATGCACAGTGAAACCGGGGTGAAATTCCCGTGGTACGCCCAGCTAGGCTGGGTGCTCTCGCTTGTAGCAACGCCCTTGTTTCTAGCGGCCTGGATTGCCAGTGTGTGGCTATGGAAGCACTACGTGGTTCTCCAGAACTGGTGGGAGTGGCCCCTGCTTGGCGTTGCTGTGTTTGGCCTCGCGTGGGTTTTCGCGTCGCTGTGGAACTTGCCCGAAACCGGGCCTGCCGCGCCGCATTGGAGCAGTACCGGCGCCTGGGGATGGTCCATTGTATTTTCTTTCGTGTCCGGCAGTGTCGGCGGGATTTTGCTGTGGGTGCTGACACGCGAGCTTCTTATAAACAAGAACCATCCCGGAGCAGGACTTTGGCATGTCGTGAGTTTCGGAACGCCGCTGGTCGTTGTGATCTTTCTGCTTGTCGGCGCGCTTCAAATCGGGCTGGTGGGCTTGTACTTTCCCGATCCTCGCCGCGAATGGTGGGCGCGGCTGGGCGGATATTTGTTGATCATCAGTATCGTGTGGGCCATTACCTTCGCCCTGGCAATTTATTCGCCGCTGGGACTGATGTGGCTGAAGGGTTGGCTAAGCGGACTGGGGCTTGCGTGGGTGGTTTCGACGTTGATCGGAATTTTAGGCGGAAAGAGCGCGTCCACCGGAGCCATTGACTCGCGATCCTGGAAAGACGTGACACTGTCTGTGACGCCCTATGTATTCATTGCCGGACTTGCATCACTGGTCGCATGGTTGCTGGAGATCTCACTGGCAGCGCTGAGTCATCAGGACTTTTGGCTGGAGAAGTTTGTTGAAGGAAGCGCTGTGGCGCAAAAGGTAAGCGGCTGGGTTATCTCGCTCGACTCGATCGGCAGTTCCGGAAGTGTCACAGGCCATGGAACCGTGATGCCGAATGTTCCGACAAATGCGCCAGCCACCTATATCCAGGCACATTGGGAGATCCTCCATGCGGAGTGGAATGGATGGTGGCCACTGATCCTCTTCGTCGCGTTCCTTACATTGTGCGTCTTTCTGTCTGTGCGGATAAATCTGAACGAATTTTCGATGAACCTTTTCTATCGCAACCGGTTGGTTCGTGCATATCTCGGCGCGTCGCACACCCGGCGCATGCCGAACCCATTTACGGGTTTCGATCCTCATGACGAACTGCAACTGAAGGACCTGCGCTCTGATGAGTGTTACTCGGGCCCCTTCCCGATCATCAACACGGCACTTAACGTGGTGAGCGGAAAGGATCTGGCGTGGCAGGAACGCAAAGCGGAGTCGTTCGCGTTGACGCCGTTGCGTTGCGGATTCGACACCTGGCTCGAACAGATCGATCTGAAGGACGAGAATTCACCGACAAAGAGGCCATTTGGCGTGCAGAAGTACGGCTATCGTCCGACGGAACATTTTGGTTTCAGCGATGTTGGTTTGCGATTGGGCACGGCGGTGTCGATCTCCGGAGCCGCAGCAAGCCCAAACATGGGTTATCACAGTTCACCTGCGCTGGCATTCCTGATGACGATTTTCAATGTCCGCCTCGGATACTGGGCAGGGAATCCCCGGCACGATTCGAGCTGGATGAAGCCCGGACCACAGGTTGGCTTGCTATATCTGCTGGCCGAACTTTTCGGGCAGACGAACGACGAAGCCCGCTATGTTTACCTTTCCGATGGCGGCCATTTCGAGAATCTCGCGTTGTATGAACTGGTTAAGCGCCGTTGTAAATTCATCGTGGCGTGCGATGCCGATAGCGACGGGTCTTACGCATTTGGCGATATTGGCAACGCCATCCGCAGGTGCCGCGAGGACATCGGCGTCGAAATCGAGTTAAGGCTTGGCGAGCTCACGGCGAAGACAGCTCCGGCGGCTAAGGTGGCTTCCGGAACGCAGATCGCGGCCCTCAGTAAATGGCACTGGGC
Organism: uncultured Acidobacteriota bacterium; assembly: GCA_963814635.1. Classification (GTDB taxonomy): domain Bacteria; phylum Acidobacteriota; class Terriglobia; order Acidiferrales; family UBA7541; genus Acidiferrum. The sequence goes on from CAWFDP010000001.1 coordinate 1,598,581, forward strand.
GATTGGCAAAATTCATTACAATCTGGTTGATCCAGCCGCCGACGATGGAATTCTTGTCTACATCAAGACATCGATGACCGGCGACGAACCTCCGGACGTGATCAATTATCAGCGACAGCATCCTGACTTCCCTCACCAGACGACTGCCGACCAATGGTTTACGGAGTCGCAGTTCGAGAGCTACCGGCGGCTCGGTCAACACGTCGTGGAAGAACTATGCGAGCCGCTCGGGCAGATGGCTCCACCAGTTCCCGGGGCGACCGCACTCGCGACGGGCGCCTACACCAGCAGCCTTTTCGAACGTTTGCAGGAGCGCTGGGCGGCCGCCAGCAACCTCGAAAAAGATGATTTCCGCGAGCCTGAAGTTCCGGGCAGTCAGCCGATCTGAAAGTAAAGTTTATCGCTACCATCGCTCGAATATAAATTGCATGCGGTCCACCGCCTTATTGCTCCAGACGGTAGAGATCGACGCCGCCTTTATAAGTGGGCACATAGACTTGGCCTCCGTCGATCACCGGGAGATCAAACTTCTCAAAGAGAAACTGGACGCCCAGCGCTTCGAGTCCAATAGAACCTTTAGTGATCCGTCCGCAGCAAGAAAACGGTACCGAAACGTCTGGCCGGACATCCTCGCCCCAACGGTGTCCTGTCGAATTCAACGGGCCGGTTCTGAGCCTTTGCCCACCTTGCGGTCGAGCTTAACCTCAAACGGGGATATATTGTCAACAATTCGCTTGACGAGGATATAGCAATTCGGGCAATATCTGGGGAAACCAGTAGCTCGCAGGGCCCTTACCGTAGAAAAAATATAAGGTTGCCGATCGCGCTGCACGTGCTTAGGTGCCAGAAGAAGATGCCTTCCATGGTTACATTGGCTCGCTTCGCGAGCGTCGCCCTGATCGGCGGTTTTTTCGCTGTCGTGTTCTGGAAATTGATGACGGGTGGAATAAGCCTTGATGGACTGCTCGAAGGTGATGTCCGTGATACGAATAGCGCTCTCGAGTACAGCTCCTATGTCAGCGCAGGTCGGGTACAGTCGCTTTTGATTACGCTCTTTTCATCACTATTTTATCTGCTACAGGTTATACACCACCCGGACGCGTTTCCGTCCGTTCCGACAGGAATCCTGGGCGCTCTGGCTGGTAGCCATGCCTTGTACCTGCTCGGCAAAGCACAGGCCCTCCACGTCGGTCGTCTCAAAGACATCTGGAAATAGGAGTCAGCATGAAGAACGTCGAGTTTGCAGTAAGTGTGATTCTCACCGTAGTGGTGGTCATCGTCATCGCCGTTTGGGTTCCTGGCGACCCTTCGGGAAAATTAAAGCTTTCCCTCGAATACGGAATGTTGACCATGCTTTTTCTGTTCGGTTTCCTGATTCTGGCGGCCATCGCCAGCGGCAAAATCGACATAAGCAAACTGATTGCCGAGGATGGCGGCGGGGCCAGCATGTCCCGGTTTCAGTTGTTGATCTTCACCTTTGTGATTGGACTGAGTTTTTTTCTTGTGGTGGTCTGCGACTGTAAATTCCCGGAAGTGCCGGCGAATGTGCTGGCCTTGCTGGGAATCAGTGCCACTACCTACGGCGTGAGCAAAGGCATTCAAGCCAGCAGCGGTCTAAAAGGAAAGGGCGACGCAAATGAGAAGGTCGCCGGCAGTAATACGAACACTTAGTGATACTGCTGACTAGAAATGATGCAGAGCGGTCGTGTAGGAGTCGTCCATGCCTGACCCCAATTCTCAGCAGCGCCATACATTCGCACGTCACGTTGCTCCCTTTGCTCCGGTGGCTCTGGCTCTCTTGATGAACAGCGGCTCGCACACCGCCGGTAACACGGCACCCGCTGCTGCGGTTGTCCAGCCCGGAACCAGCGAATCCGGTTTTGCTCAATCCTGCAGCAGTCCTCACTTCCCGACGGATACTCCGGCGGCAATGGACGGGACCGATTGCGGTGTGTCTGGCAACGGCGGCGCCGAAACGTGGCAGAACGAAGCCAAGAATAATTTCTGTGCCAGTGATCCCGCCAAGCCGATCACCATTCCGGAGATGGTGCAATTGCAAACGAAAGTCCAGCAAGATCACAGCATTCCTTTTGGGAACCCCCGGCAACACCCGTTGACCAGCACAGCCGGGCCGGCAAAAGACCGCGGCGCGCTGGTGGCCCTCGGCGAAGGCAGCGAAGTTATGCTTCAGGGGTTTGTTCTTATCGCACGACAGGAGGGAGCGGAAAGCGTGAATTGCGGTTCGCATATTCCAAATGTGACCGACGATCACGATATCCATATTTCCGTGGTCGGGAATCCAAATGACCCAGAGTGCTCGGGAATCGTGGTGGAGATGACTCCGCACCATCGGCCCGCCGCCTGGAATAAAGCAACAGTCCAGGCTGTTGCAAATGCGCATCTGCTGGTTCGCGTGACCGGGCAGCTGATGTTCGATTCCAGTCATACGCCATGCGTAAACGGAACCAGCGTCTCCGGCGATCCATCCCGCTCGACTTTGTGGGAAGTTCATCCAATATACGAGTTTGAAGTCTGCACGCAAGGAAATTGCAGTTCCGGCAGTGGTTGGTTGCCTTTAGAGGCCTGGAAACAGACCTAGTTTGGGCGGATGGCGAGAGAGGCGAGTTATACCGAGCAAAAGAAGAGCAAGCGAAGGAGAAGCGAATCAACGGGGTCACTAAGGTGACAAAGTCTCCTAAGAAGACGAGAACAAAATGGTCGCGGCGCCCCACGCCTAGCTATCTCGTTTGCGATAAGTGTGGAAATCATTGCATGCCCGGCTCGGGCGCGTGCTCCTGTGGCAGTGAAAGATTCGCTCCCACCTTTGTAAGGGAATTACGAAGGGTCAATCGCTCTCTATCGGTACAAGTTAAAGACCCCCATCCTGAATCGGAGAATCGTGACCGTGTAGTCTCGCTCTATAAATGGTGGCCTGGTGGTAGAGCGAACTTCAACATTCTCAGCCCTGCACAATGGGATGCAATCAAGCAGATCATCGATGAGCAACTCGGTCCGCTTCTGGGGTGGGTCTCTTCACCCATCGCCAAGAAAAGGATGAAACAGACGGTCGCCACCGAGGATTTGGTTCAATTGTCTAAACAACATCCGGAACGCTTCGCGAAGCTTGTAGGGGCCCTCAAGGTCCACATTGAGATGCCTGACGGGGAAACGGAAGCGAACGATCAGCTTTATGCCGCGATAGCAGACTTAATCTCCCAGTTCGACAAAGCTTCCATCGCAAGGGTTACGAGAATCGTGAAGGCAATGAAGGACGAAGGCACTGCCAACGTGCAATCGCTGGATGAGGTGCTCTCCGACTGGTCCTTGAGTCAAGCAACGTCCGTGCTACGCGAGACGCGGCGAAGGCTCGCCATGATCGAACTCCTTCGCGAGAGTTTACAAAATGAAAAGACCTTTGAAATACAGGGAGACCATTCCATTCACTCGATTCTCGAGCAGGACCTTTGGTTGCTTGACGAATCTTATTGGATGATCCAAAGCAACAAAACGCTGAAGACATTTATCGGAGACAAGCTCTCCAAGGACGATGCGAAGCGATACGAAAAGAAGCGACCAGACTTTGTTTGCGGAACGTTAGGATCGGAGCTGATTGTGGTTGAGTTAAAGCGGCCCAAGCACCAACTGACAAAAGATGATCTAAACCAGCTTGAAGAATACCTTGCCATATCCGAGAAATACTCAACCAAAATTAGAAGCTATAAGGCATATCTCATGGGATCGAGCATCTCCGACGAAGTAAAAACCTATTTGCGCTATCGCCGCGGCTTTACCGTTCTCAACTATTGGGAAGTGCTTGATGCGACCGAAAAACGATATAAAGAGTTTTTGAAGTATCGGGAAACGTCCCAATAATGCCCTTCTCTAGGGGCGCTCGTGTGCATCGCTACCAAATGATGACCACTATGCGACGCGCGCGACGGGTTTTGCTCGTGGCGGAAGCGATGAAGATCGCCGTCGGTGGGGCGTTTTGTGCTGCGGAATCAGCAAGTTGGAGAGAGTCGTTAGGGATACGTCGGCCCCGCGCGGTGATGGGCGGTGACTGGGGTCGCGGAATAGCAATCATCGATGGCGAATGAAGCTTAGCGAACTAAAATCGTTCTTATGGAAATGCTCGAAAGACACCTCAAAGACTTGTTCACAGCAATCGTTCATTGCTATCAGAATGAACTACTGATGCCGTGCCTTGTTCTGCTCTACTCGGGAATCGATGTCGCGGCATCTCTCGAGCCATCGACTGGCAGCGACGTCGGAGAGCGCTTTGAAAAGTGGGTGGACCGATACATGTTGACGGGGAGATCGTTGCCGTGCACAGCGACGGAGCTCTATGCCGCGCGATGTGCGGTAGTCCACACGTATACGCCTGATTCCAACCTTTCCAAAGCTGGCAAGGCTCGAGTGGTCGCGTATGCCTACGGGAAAGCTGACGTGAAGAAGTTGGACGAGGCAACGGTGCTCGCCATGCGCCAGGCGGGGCAGGTGAACGTGCATATGGAAGACCTAATTGAAGCCTTCCACAGCGGATATGAAACATACCTAAAGGAAGCCTTCGCAGACAGCGGCCGGCGCAGAGAAGTGATGAGCCACGCGGACACATGGACTGTCTCCATTGGACCCGAGAAGATTGACGCTTACATAGCGGTGAAATCGTCCGAAGCGGCTCCAGAAAATCCAAAAGAGCGCGGGTAGACGTTTTGTAGACAGAGTTCAGGGACGAGTTCTGATACCTTGGACCGGACAATCGGCCAATTTGTCCCGCATATTGTTCGCAGGTTCTCGCGGAGCGAGGCGATGATGCTAAAATGAAGATGACAGGCACTCCATAGGACACGGCGATGCAGATCTTTCTGAGCTATGCACATTCTGACGAGACGTTCGCTAAGGACCTAGCCTCTCAGCTCGAAAAGCGGGGGCTCTCGGTTTGGAGTCCGGCAGAAGAACTCTTACCGGGTGCTAATTTTTGGTTGGAAGTAGGCGAGGCTCTGAAGAGGTCACGGGCGATGGTTGTCCTGGTATCGCCGGATTCGATGCGCTCGGAAAATGTTCGCCGCGAGCTCGAATATGCCCTTGGAGATCCTAACTACGAACGCCGGATCTTTCCCGTTCGAGTCCGCCCGACCGCCGATGTGCCTTGGATCCTTCGAAAACTCAGAATCTTCGACGGTAGACAAAAGGCTAAAGTTAGCGAGTCCATCGCTAACGCCCTCCGTCAAGTCGCTTAGGTTTTGACGATGGCGCGCTCCCTCCCTTCGAAGAGAGAAGTTTTCCTCTCACACTCGAGTCAAGACCGTGCGTTCGTCGTTCGCTTAGCCGCGGTTTTGAAGGCTCACAAAGTCAAGTATTGGTACAGCGCGACTCACATTGTTGCCGCAAAGCAATGGCACGATGAGATCGGCAAGGCGCTTTCCCGTTGCGATTGGTTTCTAGTGGTGCTCACGCCGCAGTCGGTCCGTTCGCAATGGGTCAAACGAGGCTCTTGTATGCGCTCAATCAAGACCGCTATAACGAACGCATCATCCCGCTGCTGCGCAAGCCGTGCGATTATGCACAACTCTCCTGGACCTTGCCTGAATTTCAAGTCCTCGACCTCAGTGGGAATTTCGATGTGGGCTGCCGCACGCTACTGAAGGTATGGGGCATCGACTATCAGGCCGCAGTGAAGTCGTCCGGTTCCTCCTCGAAGCGCAAGCCAAAGCGGAGTCGTGTGAGCGTTCCCTAGCAGGCTGCTGAAAAATCGCGCTGAGCCAGCAATTTCTAGGTTGGTTTGAGTCATTCGAGAGTTTTTGAGCGTTTGAGGTGTGATTTTTCGTGCTACCAAGCACCCCAAAGAAGCGTTTCGGCGCCTTTCAGAGACACTACGGCCCGGACTTACTACGTCGGAACTACGCTGCGCATCAGATTCCGCATGCGCACCAGGTTGTAGGCCGCGCAGGCGAACGTGAAAATCCAATCGACTTTCAACGTTCCGCGATGCCGCACTTTGCGCATCAACGCAATAGTTTTCAGCCAGCCAAAACATTCTTCGATGCGCTTCCTCTTCTTCTGGCTGATGACATAGCCGCCCTGCCGCGTGGTGCGGCTATCAATGGCGCTGCCGCCTCGTCGTCCTAGGTTTTGCGCCACGTGCGGTGTCACCCACAGGTTCCGGCACTCGCGCACAAAATCCGCGGTGTCGAAGCCCTTGTCGCCGCCCACCGTCACACGTCCGCTTCCCGGAAGTTCCTGCAGCATTTCCAGCGCGGCATAGCGCTCGGCCGTGCCCGTGGCTTCCCACACCCGGCTGTCCACAATTAAGCCGTTGCGATTCTCCACCAGCAGATTCCCGCTGTAGCTCAACTTGGCCTCCTTGCCCGGACCTTTGCGCGCCATCTGCGCTTCTGGATCGCTTTTCGACTCGTGCGTTTCGTTCGAGCGCTTCTCGCCGCGATAATCCACCGTGGGATTTCCGGGATCATCCGGCGGTGAACCCTTCTTGTTCTTGGGCTGAAAACTCTTCACGCTGGCCCAAGCTTCCAGCAAACTTCCGTCCACCGTGAAGTGCTCGTCCGAGGCCCAGCCCTGCCCGCGGGCTTGCTCCACCACCAGCGCCAGAAAGTCCCTGGCCACTTCGGCCTCCAGCAAACGGTCGCGGTTCTTGGTGAACACCGTGGCATCCCACACCGCATCGTCCAAATTCAGTCCCACAAACCAGCGGAACAAAATGTTGTAGTCGATCTCTTCTATCAGCAGTCGCTCGCTGCGCACCGAGTACAGCATCTGCAACAGCAGAGCGCGCAGCAACTGCTCCGGCGGAATCGATGGACGACCCACTTTGGAATACATCTTGTTGAACTCAGGCGACAGTTCCTTGAGTACCTGGTCTACCATCGTGCGGATCGGCCGCAGCGGATGATCTTTGCGTACTCGCTGCTCCGGTGAAATGTAGCTAAAAGCATGTCCTTGCTGCTGATCGGTTCCTCGCATGTCCAATAGGACGCACCGCGCGCCGCCTCGTTACAAAATCTCCGACTTTTTCAGCAGCCTGCTAGTGCGAAACTGAATGCGCGTTGGTGTTCCAGTCTCTTGTGGACAGATCGGATCGATCGAGATGATTCCTAACCTAGTCGAACGAGCCATGAATATCGCCAGTGGCGGAAGTGGCGGTTGGTGCCGAGGAATTAGCAAGTTAGCGAGAGCCGTTACTAGGGATACAGCGGCGTCGCGCCTGGAGAGGCGTCTGGCTGAGGGGCGCGAAAAAATTTGTGGCTCGCCACCGCCGTTTGGTCGCGGAAAACGGATTTTATTGTTGAACCGCGCCGCCGCTCGCGGGGGCAGCAACAAGGGACTTCAGCTGTTCCGCAGTCTTTACGGCCTCGTCCCCTAAAATAAACACTTGCTCCCATTCGCCACTCGATATGTTCTTTTTCGCGGAAGCAAGCTGACCGTTGATTGCCCTAATCTTGAAAGATTGCTTGATCACCAATTCAAGGGTTTGGTCCCATTTCTTGAAGGCTTCGGCCAACACTGATGGATCTTTGCTGGTAGAAACCTTTAGAATCAGGCCGCTATAGGAGCTAACCAAGGCTGTTCGGACATCGGCATTAATGGCATCAAGACTTTGGTACAGCTGCTTGGCTGCTGTTTCATACTTGCCTCCAGCCGTCGTGTCGAGGGTTGTTTTTTTTTGTGCGAGGGCTAGATCAAGCTCCGCCTTAACTGTCTTGCCGTAAACCGGATACACCTGCTCGATATTCCGGAGCATGACGATCTTCCGGCCGTCTCCCAGATCGTAGGTACGAAAATCTCCAGCGAACGAGGCGTGCGAAAACCAACCCCCAGCGGCCGCACCGAGAACGACTACTATCGAGACCAGAACCCATAAGGTTATCCGGGAGTTTGTCATAAGCTTGGGTCGCTCCTAACTGCCTATTGGCTGTTGTTCAAGAAAAGGTTGGTTGGGGTCAACCACGTCCAGTCGTTAAAAGCTTCCCAGTTCACATCTTTGCCGACGGTCGTTACTCTTTCTCCCGTGCCGGCATACAATTTCACCCCGCCAATCAACACCGCTATGATTTCTCCATCCGCGTTAAAAACTGGTGAGCCGGACAGTCCGGGAAAGCTTCGAACCGACGAGCCGAAAACTGTTCTTTTGAGAGCCAGGGTCTCAGCGAGTTCGCGCTGCTTTACCGAGGTTGTAATAATTCCGGTTCCCATCGAAGGGAATATGTCTTCCATCTCACCGGAACCAAGTGAAGCGATGGAGTCTCCCACGTGCAGTAGGCCTTTAGCGAAGCTTACTTTATTAGGATTGCTGCTACCTTGAACCTTTATCAGCGCAAGATCGGGATCGCCTGAATTGTCTGTTCCGACTTCGAGTTTTTTGATGAACACGAGCTGGATCATCAAGTGGTCGCCATCGCCGATTTGGAACAACGAATACTTTTCCGGGGCTGCAGACACCAATTCCGCAACGTGCCTTGCCGTCAAAACCATTCCTTTCGAAATTAACAGCCCGTTCCCAACACCAGAATCGGAGTATCCAGTAACATCCTTCCGCTGAATGGAAACGATATTCGGCAATAGCGTTTTGGCCGCTTCGAATAGCCGCGCGCTGTCATCAGTCAACTCACCAGGGCGCGGGACTTTGCCCATTAGGGCCGCAGCACGCACGACGTAACTCACGGGTATTGTCGGACCTATTATCACGTTCCTGACTACAGGGCCCTTTCCGAGCTGATCCTTAGCACGTTCTATAAGATTCTTCCTCTCCTCGGGAGCGAGTTGCTCTATGCCGCTTTCCAACTGCTTCCTCTCCTCAGGAGAGAGTTGCTCAATGCCATCCTCTAATTGTTGCCGCTCCTGGGAGGAGAGCTGCCCAAGAGCTTGTTCGATCTGGGGAGAAAGTTTCCCAACGGCTTTTTCGATTTGCTGCCGATCCTGACTAGGAAGCTTTTCAAGGGCTTTCTGCGCTTCTTGTGGGTCCTGCGAAAGAGGCGAAGCCGTGGCTTCTGTCGCTTGTTGATTTAGAAGATGCGGAGCGGCAGTTACAACGATTGGGGAAGCATAAAGTGTGGCAACCAAACTCAGAGATAAAGCTAGGGGAGATTGTTTTTTGCCAGCGAGCATGAGGCCTCCTTGCTCCCGCTATTTCACACATGTTTATACAGGATTTGTCACCGTGGTCCCGAAGGCAACACATTATACTCACGCGTTGCCCCATACAAGCGATAGTTCCGGCATCCGGTCGAAGCCGGCTTGCGTGCCTTGCGGCGCTCGCGCTTCAAGAATCGAGTGGGCGGAACTCGGGTGGCGGATGAGCTGGCCTGGCCGCCGGAAATGCGATTCAAAGGAAGTTGGCGATGCCGAAGTAGGGGTGCGCTCCCTCGCCGCCGCCCAAGCCAACGTACGCCCGGAAAACCACTTTGCCGGCAAGGAAGAAGGACAGACCACCGCCGAAACCTTGATGCAGATTGCTGAAATTCAGGTCGCTGCGTGCGACCGTCACTTTCCCGGCGTCATAAAAGAGCAAAAGTCCGACCGGGCCGATAATTCGCCGATCGAATTCTGTCTGCACAAGAAATGAATTGGGGCCACGGAAACGGTAGTCGCGAAATGCCCTCAATGTTGGCTGGTTGTCGATATCACTGCCGCCGACGGTTTCCTGCAGATAGAAGGGCACCGCTTGAGCAGCGCCGGTGTTGGACATCGAGATTCTGAACCGCGCCGTAAGAATGCTATCAAGACGCCGATGGCCGTTCTCTGTCTCCGGATAGAAAGTGTGCCCAAAATCGCTGGTAAAACGGCGGAATGAATAGTGTCCGCCGGAGGTATCCTGGAAAAATCCGTACCGGAAGCGATAGTCGATCACGAAACGATTGCTGGCAAGGTTGAAATGCGGCCGAAGGAACGCCTCATAGTGTAGGAAATTGGGCTGTGTGGTAAGTCCGGGAGCAGTTTGCTCGTTATAGACCTGTTGAATGGAGACGACGTTCGAACCCGTAACTCCACCGACGTTTGGCCACAAACTCTCGAAGGTGCCGCTAACGCCCAGCCAGGATGCCAGCGGACTGGCGACAAGAACTCCCAGGCGGGTGTCGCGCTGACTGAATCGCACAGAACTTTTAACATCCGTATTCGGGCCGAGGCCGTAAAAAGGCAGTGTTGGCATCTGTTTGTCTCGGGCGTAAATTTGCACTGCGAAGTTTTCGTCGGAATGAAACGCGCCAAAATGGGGACGCCGCGCCGTGAACTTGGCTTCGGCGAACCAGAAATCCCGAATCGTACCTACGCCGGTGAACTCAAGCTTGTTCTGCCAGATATCGCTGTTGAGATCGCGTCCGTAATAACCGCCTCCACCCACCGCACTGCCCGGCACCACGGTTTGCGCAACGAAATGAAACGGACGCGAACGGAAAGTGCTGGTCGCGCACGAGAGAAATGTACCCTTTCCAAAATCGTGCGTCATCTCGGAACAATTTCTTTTCCAATCGTCCCAATCATTCGTTCCGGTAACCGTAGGATCGGTTTCCCACATAGGAGGCTGCAGAGGCAAGCTGCCGGGCGAAATCTGCGCCGACAGCGGACTGGCCGCGCACAATGCTGCGACGGAGGCGACTACCCACATTACAAAATGAGCTGTGCGGCGCATGTTTTTGATCTCGCTTTCTCCGTTCAAGTCCCGCACTTCCGGATCATCACGATGTCGTCCCGGCGTTGGTTAGCTGGAGGCGTCACGCAACTTGGCTTGCACGCTTGTCATGAATGCAGACGCTTGAGCTTCGGACCGAATGTCGGCCGGATCGACTCCGCTCTGCTCGGCGGGCGGAAGGATCTGTTTCTCGAGCAGCGACGTTGTTTCCACATGGGCACGGAGGTGATCGTTGATGTCGGCATTGAGATGAGCTGCATCCACGTGAGCCGCGCCCATCGCGGTGATGGCCGCGGATTGCGGAGCGGTCAATGAAAATGAGATTTGTTCGGTGCGCGGCTGATCCAGGGTCAGATTGCCTTCAAACGTTTTCGCCTGCCGGTCGCGAGCGGTTAGCGATGCGTTGTTCTTCAAGAAAAGTTTGCAGGCCGTGGCAATGAGAGAGCCATGGTCGTACAAAGTGTGGTCGATGGTGCCTTTGGCCACATAAGGGGAAATGATTACCGCGGGCACGCGCACACCCAGCCTTGTGAAATCGAAAGCCGGGTCGAGCGAATTCACGCTTCCGGCCCACTTATTTCCATCGGGATTCACGGTCTGCGGCGGAGGCACATGATCAAAGAGCCCGCCATGTTCATCATAAACGACGACCAGCAGGGTGGATTCGCGCAAGGTTTGGTTTTTCCAGATGGCATTGAAGACATCCCGGATCAGAATTTCGCCCTGTTCCACATTGTGGTCGGGATGCTGGTCACTCGCGGAAAAGAAGCTGTTCGTTGCTGGATCTTCGCCGTTTGCGTAGCGGGGCTCGATGAAGCTGTAGACTGGCAGGCGATTTTTGTCGCAGTCCGAAAGAAAATCATCGATTAAGCCGAAATATTTGCCTTGCTTCATCAGTCCCTTGAAGGTCATCGCCATCGTCGAATCGTGGTAGTAAATGCGTGAATCCAGACTGTTCTCCGCGAATAATTCGTAGATGGTTTTTGACATCGCCCGCCAGTCCACGCCCATATCCACCCGTCCAATGGAGGTAGCGCCGTGGGCGAATGCACGATTAGGGAAAGTGGGTCCGGGTATTGACGAGAACCAACGGTCACATACGGCGAATTGCTGTGCCAGCTGGGTCAGCACCGGCACTTTGCCTGGCGAAAAGCACTTCATGATGCGGTGTGCATTGGACGAGTTGTGCGTTTTGCCTTCGTAGCTCAAGACGAATCCGTTCATCTTGGGATCCTGAGTCACTGGAGTTTTCGCATCACCATACAATTGCGTGAGGGTGTCGAATAAGGCGTGTCCAGGGTCTGGGGTAAAATCGCCGGAATACTTGGCATCCTGTGAAACGGTCGCTGCCTCTCCTGTGGAGTCGCGGTTAAATTCGGAGCCGGAAAGTCCATCGATCGGCCAATCTGCGCTCTGTGCGAACCCAAGCATGTGGTCGAACGAGCGGTTTTCCATCATGAGCACCACCATGTGTTTCAGCTTGTCCAGTCCCGCCATAGTTCGCTCCTTACGCAGCGTCGTGGTTTCGCCATTTTGCACAAATTACAAAACTCGACCAAGCCGTCAAACGACGCCCCGCCGCGCACCTCATTGACGTTTGCGTGGCGAATGCTGGAAATCCAGCCAAGCCTCTTGGCGAACGAGGAAGTTGAATCACCTAATGAATAGTGTCACCGGCTCGCCAATCGTTTCACCGTTCTTCCGCGAAAGCGGAAAAATCCGAAATGCTCAGAAAGAGCGCGGGCCCGGGATCTCTGCCAGCGCGAAGCAGCGTCAGCAGTGGCGGCATGCACGTTCAGAGGTATTTGCTCGCCACGAATTTTGTTTCGCGCTCGATCAAGAGCAGGCCCGCTTCCAGTTCATTCTGGAGATGTTCAATCCGTTGATGTAGTTCATCCGCTTGCGTCAGAAGCGCCGCGCCATGCAAGGCAGTTCTTTGCAAGTCCGACAGTGGTTTTTGTTTCGCGCCTAGTAATTTTGCGTGCGCGACTGAATGCATTTCCGCTCCCAGATCCGCCAGGAAAGAGAACCGTGGTTTGGCGATCGCTGGCTGATCACTCCGTGGCTCGGATAGCGAAATTGCCGCGGAAACGTCGCGGGCCTGGAGCTGCCTCGCACCCAACTTGCCTTCGGGCAACGCGAAACAATTCACCACGGTGCTCAATACGGAAGTGTGCTCGAACACGTCATGTAGGCGAGTTTGAGCAGGAGTGTATGCGGAAACGACGAGGGCGGGAACGCGGGGACCAAGTCGATCGAATGCAAATCCGGTGCCTCCAGGCCGATCTCCTGGGATGATCCTGGAATCGGGAGCGATAGCGACCTTGCAATCGGAAAAAGACGGCGGCGGCGCGTGATCGTAGCAGCCTCCATGCTCGTCAAATAATATGATGAGCAGGGTGCTTTCCCAGTCCGGGCTGTTGCGGATGGCGTTATAAATCGTCCAAATCAGGGCTTCTCCTCTATGAAGATTGGATGGCCCGAAGAACTTAACGAGGTTGCACTCCGGATGCATGTCATTGTGGGGACCCCACACAACCGAATCGAAATAGACCGGTTCGATAAAGGAGTACGCGGGTAATCCGCCCTTCTTCGCCGCCGCTGTAAGGAAACTATTAAAGTGAGCGAAGTGTTCGGTCAGTGCGTACTTCCAGAGGGATCGTTGGGTCAGAAGCGTAAAGCTCTCAAGGAGCCAGCCTCCGCAAAAAATGTTCCACGATTTTCCTGCGGCTTCCAATAGATCAAAAATGGTCGGCGTTGCGTTTACAAAACATAGCCCGGCTCCTCCGTTATTAACGTATCCAGACGAGGTACCGGCGTGAACAAAGGAACGATTACAGAATGTTTGCGTGGGAATGGAAGCGAACCAGTGGTCGCAGAGTGCGTAGTGGTGCGCGAGGGAAGAAATAACGGGCAGGGTCTTCGGCGTTAAGCACTCCATGATCTTCGCTGGATCCGTGGGCCGGTCTTTTTGATCCGCGTAGTTACGAATAAAACCTTGCATGTTCGGCGCGTGCGGAGGAACCGGCGGAACCTCATTCGATTTCACCAGAGGTAGGTCATACATCTGGCTGTAGACATCCTCGAAGGGTTCGCCAGGATTGGGCTGCGGGCTGCGCGGCTCGTACGTTTTGGTGGCAGCTACGACTCGGCCATCGGGAGCGCGGTTCGATAAATCTCGCCCGTACAAACCCTCGAAATCTGATGGTACAACGTTGAACGGCGCTTCGTTCGCCGGGTCATAAAGCCATCCTAGGATGTTGTCAAAGGACCGGTTCTCAAGCATCAAAACTACGACATGTTCTATTTTGCCAAGCGATTTCAGCGTGTCAGTCATTTAGCGGCGCCTCTCATTTGCTTTCGGCAACGCAAGAACCAGGAAAGTATGGCCGCTACGGCTTCTGGTAGGGAAGTACGTGAGCCATCGGGTATCCGTCGAGTTTGGTCCCGGTCAGCTTCAGGTTTTCGGGCTTGTAGTCCAGATCGTTGTCATCCAGCCTCATCTGCACCGTATTTGACATGACCGCCGTGGGCGGAATGGTTCGATGTTCCGGAATTCCCCAAGGAACTATTTTCCATTCATCATGAGCCGGTCCTGTGCTGATTTGTGAGCGGGGAGTCAAATACTGTGTTTCGGCGCCAGGAGAAAAAACCAGGCCGTTCTCATTGGCCTTTTGCATCATCCAACTAAGAGTAATGTCGGACAGATCACACTCCTGGTAGCCTCCCCCGACGTCGGAGTGAACTCCGGCGAACCAGACCTGCTCGACTTGTGCATCGTTTGGCCGAAAGCTGCCGTCCGGGTTGGTCCAGAGCGTGGATTTAAATTGTGCTCTGCGCTCATCGATGCTCACGGCGTGAAAGGCGTGCTCAACGCAGGGATGGAGAGCGGTATCGAGAAACCCGTATTTCTTCTGGTTCAACAAGTTAAAAAAAATGCCGGGAATTCCCAAAGCCCCCACGGTGTCCCAAACTCCGACCATCTTGATTGTTACGTCCTGCAGCACGTAGGCGCCATTGAGTTCGGCCTTTAGTACGGACTTCTTTTGTTTATCCGGTTCCCGATACGCATCGAAGATGCGCCTTACGGTCATATTGTCGAGATTAACGGTAGGAACTCCAAACCCGGCGATCATGCCGGCGGTGCTTCTGGCAGTGTATGCGCCGCGACTGAAACCAAATACGTAGATTCGGTCGCCCGGGTCATGGACATTGGCCAAAAACTGATAGCAATCCTGAACCTTTTGAAATAGCCCCTCGCCCATAGCTCCGCCCGACAGATGATCCAACGGCGTGCCGTCTGTTCCGACGCCGCTATCGTAGTACTTCAACTGTTCCGCAGTGTCAGGTAGCGCGCAATAGAGTTTGCGGACATTTGTATCCGGTTTGCTGGGCGCGTCGGCATGGGGTGTATTCCATGTACCGTCCGCGCAAAGGATAATGCTTTTCATGACTGTGCCTCGAACTAACAGATGCAGGGTCGAGTACTCGTCCCAGTAGAGAAGACGCCGCTCGTCGGTTTCTGGGATAGTACCCGCGGAGGGTGAATATATCGAGAGGGTTAGTCAATAGCTAGATACAGTACTGAAAATAACTGCTGTTGGCTCTGCCAGGCATGGCCCGGGATGTTTTAATTTTAGGCTAGGTTCTGTAACGATCTGCGCTTGTGCAACACTACCTAATTGGGGCAGCCTGACGATTGGACTTGACGTCTTCCCGGCCCCCTACCTAGCCAATGAAGAAAGAAGGAACCATCGGAGTGGCGGCATTCGTCGCGATTGCGGCAGTGCTGGGGTATGGTCTGCAAAGCGGGCCAAAACAAGATACAAAAGGGACCAGCGGTCGCAGCGGTATATCAGCGCACACCAAGTCAGGGCTTGCGAAGAGCGAAAGGAAGGAAACGCCTGGTTGCATTAGCCTTCACGACGTGCTCGAAGACTTTCTCGACATCCAGGATATTCCGTTCCCGGCGTCGTGTTACGAAAAGGAAGATGCGCCTACAGCACAAGCGCAGCAGGTCGCGAGGGACAAAACCCGGCAACTGAAATTCGTAATCGCCCTATTACCGGACCCGGTACACACCCACTTGCCGGTGTTATTCGATCAGTTTGCTACGGCGGTCCAGGAAGGTGCGCAGGACGAAAAATACGATTTTGATGGATCATTGCTTCCGTGGGACGACGACGATTATCATTATCCATTGCTCGCAGACGAAAAAATTGCCAATCACGAAAAAGAAAGGAAGGAGGATCAACCGGGAGTAATTTTGTTCCGCAAAACGTCGCCCTGTGTCAAGACTTCAGGGAAGGCGCCATGCGAGGCTGCATCAAAGAGTTATTTTGACGGACTAGCCGTCTTCGTCGTAGGAGAGGACGCCACACATGGAATTCACCGGGACCAGTTCCGGAATGCCGTGGCATGGATGAGGGCCCTAGAGCCCAAAACGGCAGACGACTGTGCCCGAGTAGCTATACTCGGACCAACATTTTCGGGATCCCTGCCATCTCTCGGGTTGCTGTTGTCCGAAACAGGGACCGCGGCGCAGTTGGATTTTGTTGGTAATACTTGGCGATGCCGGCTGCCCGAGGAAAACGCCGGGACAACCTTGCACCCAAGCGGCGACTCGAAATTCGCAGCCAAACACCTGGCGGTGTACAGCGGCAGCGTGAGTAGCGATGCTTCGGTAGCTGCATTTACAACCCGTTTCGGTCAACAAGTCAACTTCCACAGTTTCGTCCACAGCGACGCTGAGACTCTCCAGCAGTTTTCCAAGTTCATCCACAACGCTCAGCCGACCTTCGACTGGCGGAAACTCGCGATCATCTCCGAAGATGAAACCGCTTATGGACGAACCGGCGGGGATCTGGCATTTGCAAACAAGGACAAACCTCCGGTCAAAATCCTTGAACTTTACTATCCACGTGACATCTCCGCCGTACGCGGGGCTTATCAGACAAAATCGCTTTTCGACGGAGGAGTAAATTCGCAATCATCGGACACGCAGAGAACAAGTCTCCCGACCGATCTGGCTGACGCCTCCGGAAAGGTGCACGATTCGATTGTCAGCTACGGAGGCAATCAGACGCCGCTAACACAAGAGGCCTTCTTGCTGGGAATCGTGACGGCATTACGCGAGTTTGACGCGCAATACATCATTCTGCGCAGCAGCAACACTCTGGATCAATTATTTCTGACCAATTTTCTTCGTCGGACATATCCGGACGGACGCATCGTCATCCTCAGTTCGGATTTGACGTTTGTGCGAGAGCGCGGTGCTACTGGCCTCAGTGGCGCCATGACTCTCAGCACCTATCCTTTGTTTCCGCTGGTGCGGGACTGGACCGAGCATTCTCTGCTTCCGGCAAGTGATCGGATCTTCGGCACCGACACCGCCGAAGGCACTTACATTGCTTTGCGTTTACTGTTGAACGAACCGAGTATGAACGACTACAAGGTAGATCCAAACCGCTGCCACGTATTTGTTGACGCGGCCGGTGACGACCATGCCGGGGCCTTCGTTCCGCCAATCTCTTGCACGGACGATCCGCCAATTCCGGATTACAGGTCCCCCAACTGGATGCCACCGAAAACCGGTTCAGGTTACAACGGTGTTGAGCGTTGTTTATACCAGGGGCCGCCGACTTGGCTTTCGGTGATTGGTGCAAACACGTTTTGGCCGATGGCCGCGTTGCAATCCGACGAGGAATCTAAACTACCGAATGCGGCCGATCTCAATTGTGGCAAGCCCACTGCACCTGCGACAGGGGAAGAAAGGAAAAAAGGCGGCGCTAAGTCCGATTCGGCAAGCGCCGCGGAATTAGGGACAACTCCAGAAATGCCAGTGGGAATGAAATTGTTCTTGCTTGCTCTGTCCGCGTTTGCGATTTTCCACGCTTGGTGCTGCTGGTCGGTTTCCTACACCGGAAAGCCCTCCTTTCGTGCGTATTTTGCAAGTTACGGCGACGGTCGGCACGACACGCTGGTACTTGGCGGAAGTTGCTGCATCCTGTTCCTGGCACTCGTGGCGGGATGGGGCAGCGGCGTCTTTGCTCCTATCGGCCAGCGAACAATTCAATCGGGGTTTGCCATTGGCTGCGTCAGTTTCATTTGTTTGGCCGCGTGGGTCGCGGTCTTTACAAACAGCGTCAGGTCCTTGGAACTGTCTCGCGACAGGTGGGGATCCGAGCGCGTAAAAGTATCCCTCAAGGACAGAATGCCGATGATCGCACGCGCTTCGGCCCTGATTGCCCTAGCTACCTTGATATTTGTTTTATGCTTTGTCGTTCCGCTTGAACGGGTGCTGGGCAATGAGACTCGTGTACTCACTTACTGGCGAACCATGCATTTGGCGAGCGGAGTTTCCGCGATCGTACCGGTATTCTCTGTTTTCATCGGTCTTTATTTGGCGATTTGGTTTAATTTGCATGGATTGGCTTTATTTGGTCCGGACCGTCCATGCCTTCCGCCGCAACAATTACTGGCGATTAAAGTTGAAGGTGGTTCGACCAAAGATCTTCTGAAAATGTTCGGCAAGGAGGAGGCCGCAGAGAAAATTGAGAATGTCGCTCGGCCGTTGAATCCGCATACCGGCTTGGTGGCTATGGGACTTTTCGTATCGTTTCTTGTTGGTGCGTGGGTCATTGCGGGAGGTGTTCCGCTGCGTAGTCTGGGTGCAAAGAGCTACGCCGTGATCTTTCTGGTCTGGCTGGATGCTTGCTGCAGCCTGGTCATCGCCGAGGCCTGGGCAATGTACCGGATATGGGAAGAGCTGAGGCGTCTGCTCACTTTTCTTGATCGCCTGCCCCTTCGCAGGACATTTGCCGCACTTCACGGTTTCTCATGGGGCGGCGTATGGAAGATGAGTGGAAACGTGTTGGAAGTGCGCTATAAAGTAATTTCCCGGCAAATGGAAAGCATGAATCATACGATCACCAGCCTCGAAAACGCTGGCGGGCATTCGTCGGATCCTGCGGTAGGGAATTCACTCGTTGCTTTGCAGTGCATGCGCGTTGCGGGGATGCGATTTGCGGAATGGTACTCAGAAAACTACACGAATCCGGTTGCGGGTGATTTGTCGAGGTTTGAGATCTTTCAAAAGAGCACTGCTATGGCTGCAGGCACCCTGCTGATCAACTTGCTGGTTCCGGCCTGGAGAGCGGATCACAAGTCCTTGATTCTGGACGTCGGGAAAAATCCCAAACCGGGCGGCAAGGAGGAAGATCCCAGCTCGCTGGCATTGGCGGAGGACGAACACATACGGAACGCCGAAGAATTTGTCTGCCTCGCGTACCTGGGCTTTGTTCAAAATATTTTGGGCAGACTCAGAACGATCGCCATGACTATCCTGGTACTGCTATTGGCATCTACTTTCGCGGTATCTTCCTACCCATTCGATCCACGTCAGCCTTTGAGCGCCGTATTGGTCGCGGTGTTCGTGGCTGCCGCTATGGTGATCGTCAAAGTCTATGCCGAGATGCATCGTGATGCGACGCTGAGTCACGTGACGAATACCAATCCGGGAGAGTTGGGAACAGAGTTTTGG
Source organism: uncultured Acidobacteriota bacterium (assembly GCA_963814635.1). GTDB lineage: Bacteria > Acidobacteriota > Terriglobia > Acidiferrales > UBA7541 > Acidiferrum. The sequence continues at coordinate 1,617,768 of CAWFDP010000001.1, forward strand.
TTCAAGATAATCGGGTTTGGAATTGCGCCCGTGATCGGGCTGCTCACGCGGGTCTTCCCGGGCATTACGGACTTTGTGTTCTCGTGGCTACAACCGGGAATTTCAGCCCTCAAATGAAGGCACCCTGCGGTTTGCGTTTCGATCCCAAGAGTTGTCGATGAACTTCCGCCTTCCAACGGCACCACACGCCGCTTTTACTGCACAGCCGAAAGCCCAAACCGTTTCCGTTGGGTCATAAACACCACCTTTAAAAACAGCCTATATCAGATGGTGTTCGATCGAGCGGTTGAGCCCGCTGCCTTCTTCGTGTGTACGCGTTCAGACAACCAGTGTGCCCCCGGGGACGCGGGCAGATTGGACTTCGCTGGCAGACTTTAACCCATAACCAGGAATAAGAATTCGCGAGGTCTAAGACGCCTCGTCCGAGGAAGGCCGGCATACTCTTGTGTCTATCAAGAAATGTACCGAGAGAGAATCTACTGCTTGGAGCTTGGTTTTTGATACCTCAGTTCTTGACTGCGTTCCTTCCAATTCCATAGATCAAATGCCAGGTTGATCTTTACGGCCAACTCCTGCTGAAACAGAAAGTGATGTTGAACCTTGTTTTCAAAGAGAAATATTCGGTACGTGGGTTCAAAATCCAGATTGGGAAACACGTAGAACTTCATAGCCTGTGTGTACTGGTTTCGGAACCGAGTGTCGGTGGAGTTGTCGTTCGAGACGGGGAAAAAGTAATCACCCTGGTTGTCCGCCTGGAACGTGACGCGAGAATCGAGCGGGATAACCAACGATGAGTTCCAGTAGATGCCGAAGCGGCGCCGCGTCTCATTGTCCGTTCGAACAAAAAACGTTTGATCTATAGGAGTTGTCGGGTGTGCAGTGTTGAAGTTATTCACACACTTATTCAGGGTTTGCTGAGCGTCGAGAGGGCAGTTTAATACGAGTAGTCCCGCGCTGGTTGTCTGGATATCAAACTGGCGTATCGCATCTAAGTTTGAACCGGCCTCACCGCCCAGCTCAAAAAAGCTCTTCCGGTTCTGCCAGCGCGGCCCGGTTCTTGCCACTGTGAGTCGGCTGCGATCCGGGGTGAAAATTAACGTTTGAGACGACGTGATGCTGCCTACCGGGTTAATTGTGACACTGCTGAAAGGCTTGAAAGGCTGAGTCTCGAAGTGGCCACCCACTAACCATTGGAGCCGGGGCAGGGACTGTTGATAGCCGTGCAGGTACGTACCGAAATCGATTTGTATCACATTTGTGCTTTGGTTTATGTCCCGCGGTGGCGTCGGTTGGCTGGTAAACTTCGCTGAATACTGCAGAGTTTCCGAAACAAACCAATCATGGCGCTTTGCAAACCGTTTGGCTGAGCTCTCGATGTCAGTATCCCAAGAGTGAAAATGCTTGGCAGTCACCTGGGGGTTAGGTATGCCGCTGAAATCGCTCTTCACAGCGCTTTCGCTCAGATTGTGAGTGAGTCCGTCAAATCCAATGCTCAGTTTGTCCACGGAGATCACGCCGGTCGGTCTGTTTTGAATTCTCTTGTCGATATCGCTGGGCAGACTCTGTTTTGCATAATTCCTGTTCCGCTCCCAGTCCGAGGGCTGACCCAGTTTGCCGCGGAGAAAGGTCCAGGCAAAGAGCTTGTGCAGCTGAGTGTCCCCGGGCCGTGTGTCATTGGGGCGCAGATTCACAATCTCGTCAAAGTAGTCCTGCGTGGGGGCATCGCAGCTTTTGCTTAACGATCGGCACAGTAGCGCCGCAATGCGGGTGAGGCTTTTTTCCGAGGAAATCGGATCCGGGGCATCGCCGACGGGCGGCTTGCCGAGTTCAGGATAGCCGGTATCCCCAAGGGCCACGTAGTCCGAAGTGACCACGGTGTACAGCCGTGCGGGGTCAAGCGGTGCATTGTTGATGCGATACTCGTCGTGTCCCTCATCGTGATAGACGCCTGCCGTTACTACCGCCCTGCCGCGTTCATCTACGCCAGCTATGGCAGATTTCTCAAGTTTAGAAAATGTTTTGGACTCGTCAAGGATGGTCTTGAGCGTACTGCCTTGGACAGAGACGTGGTATACAAAATCGCCCTTCCAGATCAGGCGGTCGAGCACCTCCTGGATGGGGACTATCTGCGCCGAGAAGTCTGGTGCTACGCATTTTTTGTCCGCGTCCATCCTCTCGCAGTGATCGATATAAAACTCTTCCAGGCCATCCCAATAGAAATCTCTCTGTTGCAGCATGGCGACATCGGCGCCCACCTTCTTCTGGATTGCAGATAAGACCAGCTGTTGCAGAGCGTCTTTCTGCGTTTTGTCATCCCATTCGCGCGGATTCTGATCGGGAGCTTTATCGAATATTTTGCCGCCTACTGTGTCACATCGGTGCTGTGGTTGCCCATCGTAGAGTTGAGCACAAACCGCCAACCAAAATGCGGTGGAAGGATCATCGCCGAAGTGTGGCAGCTCCACTCTCACCGGCAGGCCACCGACAGTGTATGACCATCGGAGATCGTGATCAGTCGTCACGTACAGCTCACGCACGTTCACCCACCGATGTGCCAAATGATTCCGCGAAGCTTGGTGCGTGGGGGGTACAAAGATGACGCTCGGTGGTAGTAATTTCTGTGCTGTGGCGGAAGTGGTTTCTCCGGGTAGAACGGTGGTGAGTGCTTCTATGGTGCCATTTGGGGTCGCCGCACTATCGTCGGCTGCCGACACGACGAGGTCGAATCGGAAATGTCCCGTGAGTTGGGCAGCCAGTAACTGAGCCTTCGTAGGCGACATGTGTGCAAGAAGAACTCTCAAGCCGTGAAAGTCGGGATTGTCTTCGTCGAATTGTTGCTGAAGCTCCTTGAGTGCCGTTACCGGGTCACCAATGGCAATGGCCGTCTTATACTTCAGGTCCGCTTCATCCAAGATTTTCTCCTGACTGGTGCCGGCGTTTTTGATTCGGAGGTTCTTCCAGGAGTAGTTGAGATTGCCGATGGACGCGGTCAGATTTGGGTCGACAACGCCGAAGATGGCGGCATTCCTGCCATCCGGCAGCGTGGCGATGACGTACTCTTTGGGGTTGTGAAACTGAAGAATGGAGTCCTTCTGATTTTGCAAGGGAGAGTCGGGAAACTGAAAAAAGGGAATGAAAACGGCGAAACGGAAGCAGTAGAACCAGGGACCAGGGCTACTCCTCGGGGAATCTGGATTTTCGAAACAAATGCCGTAATTTTGGTTCTGCAGGAGCTTGACCGAGGAGGGCAGGCTGTATTCGTTTTCAGTCTCGTTTGCGGCCCTTGCCGGAAAGGCGGTCTGATCGTTTTCACTGGAGGTTTTTGTTTGTTCTTGTACCGACTGAGGAGCGGGTTTCAGAAGAGTCAAGGCTGACAGGTCGCCACACTTACCATCGGAGCCGGGAACAGGAAGGCTATCGGGATCGCCGAATCTGGTGGCCTTGCAAAGAAATATTTTGAGGTTGTACGTGTCGTTCTTATCCCAACCGCTAAACTTCACCTTAATACGTCTAAGAGAAGGGTAGGCGAAGCCGCCATCGGTAAAGTCCTGCACTTCCACTCTTTGTCGTGAATCGCTTTTTCCGTATTGTGTGTCGAAGGGAAGCACAGGCCGCTTCATGCTATCCGCAACGGGCTTGTGATCGTTGGCCCAGGTTGTTTGGATCACAAGATTGGCTGCCAAAATCTGTACTGGGTTGTAATGAGGATAGTGAGGGTGACGAGGGTCGTCCTCCGGCATCGCCGCTAAAAACCTCGCGAGCTGGCGAAGTCTCTCCGGTCCGTAGAAGAAATCGTGTTTGCCCGGTACGATTGCGGTATAGCCGGCATATGAAAGAAAGCAGGCCACGTTGTCGGTCGGCACGGTTCCGCGCCCCGCCCTTAGTTCGTCATACAGAGCGTCTGATATCTTATTGTTTTCAACCCAGCCCTGACCGCCGTCCTTGAGGGGATCCCACTCTTGTTCCTCTTTGTGGAGATTGCCTTGGCCGGAGACGATCACCCGGGAATAGTAGTTGGGGGAAAAGGTATCACCAGTTCCCAACAGGATTGCCGCTCTGTTTCGGTTTGTGGCTCGCACGGTAATGAAGGCTGCTGCGTCCGGGCTCATGGTTTCGGCGCCGGATTGGATTTTTTCTGCAGCGGGACAAGGGTTATGGACATCGGATCCATCAGTTTTGCTTTGCTTGTCCGGAGAACGAAAATAGCCGAACAGTTTTCCGGTGAGTAAGAAGGAAGGTCGAGGTTCGGAGTCCGGAGTCTCGGGATCGGGTTGCTGTGCTTGGGCTTGCAGTATGGTGAAGAAAAGGGAGGCGAATACGGCCAGCCCCAAAACAGGTATGGAAGTGCTTGGTGTTTTGTTCATGGACTAGTTCCTCTGCTCTAAGAGTGAGCCTGCCGCGAAATGCAGTAATTCGTGGTGGTGGTGCACTTGCGTTCTAGATGGAGCGTCGTTCGATTCCCGCGGTGCGCCGCAATCTAGCTTGGCGTGTAAATGAAGTCAAGTAATATGATGTCATACAGAGCGGAGTACAATGCCATTTGTGATTCGCCGACTCCGCGGATCGGGAATGCGATTGCACGCGTGAACACTTCGCTTCTGGGCGGCGCGACTCCCCTTTTGAACAGAATTCGAACGAGCGCAGGTAAGTACTTGACTTTGACATAATGTTGGTCAAGTATAGCCGCCATCATAACGCCTATTCTCCGGATAAGGGATGCTGAATAGGCGGATTTTCCGAGGCTTTGAGTAAGGAAAACAGCGACCGTTTGTTCGTGCGACTTTTGAGGCCCGGTCAACCCTGAGGAATTCGTGTCGGCCTTCGGGCGAATGTAACGGCAGCCAGTTCTGTGCCCTGGCCAACGGGCTTTTGGTCGGCGAGTATGCAGCAAAAAGAATCAAATCCGGCGAAGCAGGCTCCCGCGAATACATCTCTGAGTGCAAGCACGGGCATAGCGACTGGTGGCCGAAGTTATCGCGATATGCAAGGGCTGCTCGATGTCGTCGATCCCCAAAAACACCGGCCTATCGTGGGCGGGATTCTGATTATCGGCGAGGATACCAGTGGAGTGCGCGGAACGCTGGGGTGCATAGGTCGCACTAAGCTGCCAACGCCAAAAGTAGTCGCGTTGACGTGCGCACATATTCTGTTTCCTAGCCCTGAAGCCGTGAAGATCGGCGGTCTTGTGGGACAACCCACGCTTTGCCCGGTCTGTACAAGATACTGCGGAAGCCCGATCGGAACCGTGTTGGCGGCGCGTCAGGACCAAACGATCGATTGTGCTCTAGTCGCGCTAGATGCCTCGCTGGACACCAGCGACACCAGCAATGTTCACCTTCTGGAATTCCAAGCAGGTATACGACAAGTGATACCGAACCCGCCGCAAGAAAAGGTTATGGCAATCAAAGGTCCTCCCCACGTCGTAACCAATGCCGATGAGAACGCCCTGCTGGTTTACAAGGTCGGCGCTGGAAGTGGGCTCACTACGGACGAATTGGCGCAGAGATGGAATTAAGCCGTGTCTAACTAAGGATCCGAGATGATCTTTGGGGGTATTCGTGGTAGACGATGAAAAATTCCTGCGGGTTAAGACAGAGGCACAGGAGGAATTGCTCAAAATTTCTGGCGTGCGCGCCGTTTCCTTCGGCTTTAAACACGTCAATGGAAAAGATACCGGGCGACCTGCAATCGTCGTGAAAGTGGAACAGAAACGGCCTCGCTCGGAAGTGAAACCGAGCGAACTTATCCCAGCCGCGATTGAGGGGATTCCAACGGATGTCAAGGAGTGGAAATCCAGATTTTTATGCGGCCCCAAACCAATAGACATTGCCAAGGAACGTCCGTTGCTTGGCGGAATCATGATTCAGATTGAATTCGCGAATACGACCGAGAGCCTGGAACAAAGTACGGTCGGTGTTGGAACACTCGGCTTTCTGGCCAAGACTGACGGCACGGTCGCGGGGATCCCAAAGGGTGGGATCGTAGGAGTGACATGCCAACATGTGGTCGCCGATCCGTACAATTCCAAGAACACGCCCGTCGGGCACGATATAGGCCAGCCGACGCCTAAGGATTGCTCGCGCTGCTCGAATTGCTGCTACGACATCTTTGGCAAGGTGTTGAAAGGCATCCATCACATTCCTTTGGACAATCCTGACGTTTTCGTCGACGCCGCCCTTCTTTCGATAGATAGCGACTGGAAATACTTTGCGGACGTCAAGGGAATCGGGCCGGTAAAAGACATTCGCATCTTGAGTAAGCCCAGCGACCTCGGAACGAGAGTGCAAAAGCGGGGCGCGTTTACTGCACTCACATGGGGGAAAGTGACAGACGTCGGTGAAGTCATTCACTTGCCGGGAAGTCCCATTCAAGACGGTGTAATTACAGTTGCACCAGACCCCGGAATTCCGGTGTGGGACAACTGCCTGCCGGACTGTGGAATTGGCGGCCCCGGCCTAGAGAATTTTTCTTCCTTCTGCTGCAAGGGTGATTCGGGCTCGGCGTTACTCGACGATCAAAGACGCATTGTAGGACTTCTTCGTCAGACGAACTGCTCTGGTGAAGGGCATGCGACCGGGATCGATGGCGTGATGCGGGCTCTCGGTATCACTGTGGAAACGGCAACGGCTGCCCAACAGCTAAGGCCGGTTCCTAAAATTGTTGGTATCAATGCCATGATCGATTCGAGCGGTGCGTTCGCGCCCCGAATGGTCGTATCGCCAGGCCTTCAAGACACAATGGAAAGAGCTCGGCAAGAGCTGTTGGCCACTCCATTCGGACAGAAATACGCGCAGATTGTAGAACAGCGCCATCAGGAAGTAATCGAACTCGTCAACAGAAACCGGCGCGTGGCAACCGTGTGGCATCGTAACGGCGGGCCTCAAATGATCGCCGAAGTGCTGAAGGTGGTTCAGTCGCGCAGTCAGCCTATCCCTGGGGAAATCGCAGGGAAGCCCCTCGCCCAGAGTCTTCTTAGAATTCAGGAAGTTTTGATGAAGTATGGCACTGCGGGCCTCGCCGGTGATCTCCGTCAGTACGGCCCGGCACTATTGCAGTTCATAGGTTGCACATATGCTGACCTGCTGAGTTCAATTCAGATTTCTAGCACGGAGTGATTAGAGATGGCTGGAAAAGCCGGCACACTCGAAACCTTGGCTCGGCAGATCGGACTCGCCTTACAGCCCTTGCAGGCCCAGCTAACACCGGCAAACATTATCCCTTTCCTTTCTCAACTAGGGCTTACCTTTCCCGTACAGCTGACAACGCAGGCAGGCTTCATGGGTGCAGTGAACGCAGGCGCGACCGCTGCGGGTGCGTTGCCGAATCTGTTGAATCAACTCGCAGCCGATATCTCTGCAGACAACGAAGCGGGCATCCTTCAGGACGGTATCCAGCTTATCCAACAGATAGGCAACGTGGTTTCAGCCTTGGAGCAAATCGGCACGCAACTTGGCAACGTGGCGGGAAGTCTACCGGGGATGAACGCAGGGGAAGTAGTCACATTCGCGCAAAATTTGTCCTCGAACCTGCTCAGTTATTCGTTGATCGCCTATGTTGAGAGCGTTCAGCCCGGTGTTGTGGGCATCGCAAATCTGTTGGGTCCCGTAGATCGGAGCACGAATCCTGGGGTTCTGGGGGACGCGACTCACCCGCCGTTTATTCAGCGACGTTTACAACTATCAAGGCTCGGCGATCTGCTTACAGACCCAGTCGGTTTATTGAAGGCGTTGTACGGATGGGGCGATCCCGGATTTGATGGCACGAGTCTCGTTCCGCGGCTAAACACCTCCCTAAATCTTCTTGGGATTCCATCGCATCTGATATCTCCGGGCCCAGGAAATGCGCTGGATTCGTCGCTGGTCTCTGTCCAGTTGAACTCGGCCACGAACCCGCCTGGACTATCAGCTGTATTGGAATATGCGATCCCCTCCGGATTCGATGTAACACTTCCGCTTAGCACTTCGTGGTCCGTGCGACTGCAGGCGCAAGGGACATTCGCAGCGGGGCTAGGGTTGACGTTCGTTCCACCGTCCAATGTAAATCTCAGGCCTCCCACCGGCACGCTCGACGGACTGCTTCAAATGGACCTCGTTACGAAAGGCTCCGATTCCGATCATCCCATTATCCTCCTCGGACAAACGGGGGGCAGCCGACTGCAGACTGACTCGTTTACCTTTGGCGCGGGGCTTTCGGTGAAAACGGGAGTTGCAGAACCGTTGGTGCGAATCGAAGTCGCGGGGGGAAAAGCAGTCATCGATATGTCGAATGCCGACGGGTTTCTGGCGACCGTGCTGTCCGGAGTGCACGTGGAGGCTGGCTTCGATTTCAAAATTATCTGGCAGCCGGATACGGGGGTTCACTTTGAAGGGGGTGCGCAGCTCGAGATCGACCTTCCGTTGCACCTGGATCTCGGACCCGTGACCGTCCCTACGCTTTACTTGGTCGCGGGAGCGAGTAATGCCGGAATCCCGCTCGAACTCTCTGTTGCGCTAGGCCTGACGCTAGGGCCCATTTCGGCTTCCGTCGACCGCGTCGGCGTGCAGGGCTTGCTCTCGTTTCCGAAACACGGGGGAAATCTCGGCCCTGCGGATCTTTCCCTCAAGTTCAAGCCCCCGAATGGGCTGGGACTCTCCATCGATGCAGGCGTACTTGCTGGTGGTGGCTACATCTCTTTCGATCCGGACAAGGGCCAGTACGCGGGTGTTTTGGATGCTGCGCTGTTCGAGATCGTCCAGATCAAAATCATCGGGGTCCTGGATACGATCATGCCCGATGGGTCGCCGGGCTTCGCTTTCCTGTTGATTATCACGTTTGATCTTCCTCCCATTCAATTGAGCTTCGGATTCACGCTGAATGGCGTGGGCGGACTGGTCGGTATCAACAGAACGATGTCCAAAGACGGCCTGCACGCCGGTTTTCGAGCGCACAGTCTCGATTCAGTCCTTTTCCCGCCGGACCCCGTGAAAAATGCGCCGCAAATCATAAGTAACATCCGCAACTTCTTTCCGCCTGCGGACGGACGCTACTTGTTCGGTCCGATGGTGAAATTAGGGTGGGGGACGCCGAGTTTGATCACACTATCGATCGGCGTCTTCGTGGAAGTGCCAAACCCAGTCCGAATCTTACTGCTGGGATTGATCGATGCGGGGCTGCCCACGGTGGATGCGGCTCTCATTGAATTACACCTTGACGTTATGGGTCTGTTTGATTCCGGTGCCAAGACGCTTTCTATCGACGGTTCTCTTTACGATTCGCACGTCTTGATCTACTCCATGGAGGGTGACCTGGCTTTGCGCCTTTCCTGGGGCGACAATCCAAGTTTTCTTTTTTCGCTCGGCGGCTTCCATCCGCACTTCAACACCGCTGGGCTGGACATTCCACCCATGCACCGATGCTCGGTCAGTATTGGCGATGGCGACAATCCACGCATCAGCGCCAACAACTATTTCGCAATCACCTCCAACTCCGTCCAGTTCGGAGCCAACGTAGAGGCGTACGCAGCCGCCGGCGGTTTTGCCGTCCACGGATACCTCGGTTTCGATCTCCTGGTCATTATCTCGCCGTTTTCCTTCGAGTTCGATTTTTCCGCTGGTTTCGATGTCTCATACGAGGGTGCAACGCTCCTTGGTCTCAACGTCAACGGGTCGATCTCTGGTCCACGACCATGGCACGTGCACGGCGATGCCGAGATCGATATCCTGTTCATCTCCGTCAGCGCATCGATAGATCTCTCGTGGGGCGATAGTACGCCAGTTGTTCTGCCACAGAAGGCGGTGCTGCCGGACCTGCTGCCAGCCCTTCAAGATCCGCGGAATTGGAGCGCGGCGTTGCCGGACGGGACCACGCAAGGCGTTACCTTCTCTGCGCCAAAGCCAGATGACACGACGTTACTTGTTCATCCTATGGGCACTCTTAGCGTGCGCGAAAAAGTTGTCCCGCTTGATCTCGCGATCACCCGCTACGGAAATGCCACACCTTCGGACGGAAACTACTTCTCCGTCAGCGATGTACAGATCAACAATCTGGAAGAAACCAAGGAGTTCTTCCAAGACTATTTTGCAATGGGCCAGTTCGTTGCGCTGAGCGATGCAGACAAGCTCAGCCGGCCAAGTTTCCAAAAGTGCGACGCCGGCGCAAAGATTGGGTCGGCAACCTTCATGTCGGGCGCCGATTCGCCGCGGACTGTGACGTACGAAGAACGTTACATCGATGAGCCCGCCGGCTTCTCTCGCCACGCGCGATACTACACGATGCCTGCCGGCGTTCATGGAGCGCTCGTTCAGCAGGGCGCCGGGTATCTGTCGCCTTTGAAGAACACCGGCCTGGGGAAATATAAAAACGGTCCGGGAGGCGCTGCGATCAAAACGCTGGACCCCAGTTATGTAGTCGCCAGCACGGACGACCTGTCGGTTAGGTCGGACATTGTGACATCCGAAGGCGCAAACTATTTCCAGGCGCGGGCCTCGTTGAATTCCTACCTCACCGCTCATCCGGACGAAGCTTCGAGCCTACAGATTCTGCCAGCGCATGAGGTCGCATCATGACCGACAAGCCCCTCGGCCGTTACCACTTCCTGGCCTGGGCGCGCCGGGGGATTGGCGCGAGCGCCAAGACCCCGGACAGCGATCCGCTCCCGAGTCGCGCGGCATTGAGTGTGCAGCTGACGCTCAGCGTGCAGCAAGGAGCGAAAACGAACACCGTTCAGCCAAACGCTGTACCGGTGCAGCTCTATGGCCCCGGAGACCTCATCGGTATTGACCCACGGCACATCGTGCGAACTGAGCCGCGCGTTCCCACAGTCAACTACGAACCAAACTATCTTTGCGGCATCGAGTTCGACGCACCTGATTTTCCGTGGTTGTTCACGCCCGCAGCGCCGAACGGAGACCGTTTGCGTCCGTGGCTGGTGCTGATCGCGTTGAAACCCGATGAGTTCAAGCTCCTCGCCGTCGCTCCTAATCCGCTTCCGGTTGTTGAAGTACAGAAAACTTCTGCGCTCCAAGATCTTTCCGAATCGTGGAACTGGGCGCACATCCAAGTGAGCGGAGACACAGCTCTGCAGGACGCAGTGACGAGTGCTCCTGGAACAGTTATCTCTCGACTATTGTGCCCGCGCCGTCTCGATCCGGAAGTGTCCTACACCGCATTTCTTGTCCCGGCCTTTGATATCGGAAGAAAAGTGGGGTTAGGGCAGGACGTTTCAGGGATTGCCACAGCAGCACCCGCGTGGACCAAGGACACGCCAGCACCGCTCCAGATGCCTGTCTACTATCAGTTCGAATTTCACACGAGTGACGCGGGTGATTTTGAGTCGCTGGTACGGCGCCTTACGCCGCGAGTCTTGCCCGCCGAAGTGGGACAGCGACCGATGGATGTCGCGCAACCTGCATCCCATATCTCTTCCGCCGGCGAGCCGCTCGGACTCGAAGGCGCACTGCACAGCGTGAGCACACAGCCGACGCCGTGGAACGACCCTGCCAAAACGGCCTTCCAGACCGACGCGCAGAATTGGATCAGTCAACCACAAGCCGCAACGGATGATCCGTCTAGTCCTAATCCCGACGACCCGGTGATCGCTCCGCCGATCTACGGCCGCTGGCACGCTGCAGTGCAAAGTGTGGATCGCACAGCGGCCGGCTGGGTGAACGATCTGAACCTCGATCCGCGCAATCGTGCTGGAGCTGGCATGGGCACGCAAGTAGTTCAAGAGGAACGCACCCAGCTGATGGCTTCCGCTTGGCAACAGGTCGAAGGTGTGCGCCAGGCCAACCAGTTGCTCCGGCAGGCGCAGCTCGCCCGAGCTGCGCTTCAGCAACTCTACCGGCAGCATTTCCGGGTCGGTACGGCTGAGACCGTCATTAATTTGACTGCGCCACTACATTCACGGCTTCTGGCCAGCCCGACGACCATTCGCGCGGCCATTCGCGCTAGCCGTATTCCGGAGCTAATGCTGTCCGCCACGTTTCGCAGAGTCACTCGGCCGCGCAGGAGGTTAGGCCCATCTCCGGCGACCCGACCCGCGTTATTGTCACGCGTCAATTCTGGTGAACTCGTATTCGTGCCTCTGCCCAAAGCGCCCGACGGGCTGGTCTCAATCGAACAGGTTTCCGATCGGCTTGCCTCGCCGGGGATGCAAAAGCTCGCGAAGTGGCGGAAGTGGCTTTGGCCTGCAGCGCTATTGCTGCTTATGCTCGTCATGGTGGTTGTGGGAACGATCGCCGGCTGGGTTATTGCAGGTGTGGTGATGGCCGTTGCCGTAGCGACGCTAGCTTTGTTGTGGTCCAAGCTGCAGGCCATCCTGCAGAAAGCGACAGACGCAAACGATTTGCGAATGGCGAGCTTTACTTCTCAGGCGGTCACACAATTACCGTCGCGGCCGGATTTTCACATCACTCCACCCGGAACAGCGCTAGTTTCCGGGGCGGGCAGTGGTCCGGATTCTCAGCAAGCGAAAGCGTTTCGACGGGCGACCGAGGACTTATTCACATATTTTCAAGCAATGCCCGTGGACTCAGCCCCGGCTCCGTCATTGGATATGGCAACTTTGAAGGCGACCGTACTGACGCGCTTGGATCCGACGACGACGGTTCCGCGGCGCATGCAGGCCTTAATCTCGATTTCCTCGAGAATTCAATGGCAACCGCTGGATCCGCTCGAAACGATTATGGCTGCACCTGAATTCCCGCAGCCCATGTATGCCCCGCTGCGCGATCTCTCCCCTGATTACGTCTTACCCGGAGTGGAGTTGGTCCCGCCGGACACACTTGGGCTGCTGCTCACAAATCATGCCTTTATCGAAGCCTACATGGTGGGTCTCAACCATGAAATGGCGCGCCAGCTTTTGTGGAACGACTACCCAACCGACCAGCGCGGCAGCTATTTTCGGCAATTCTGGGATGTGAGTTCTTATGTGCCACAGGCCGGAGATCCCACAGACCCTGCGCAACTAAAGGAGTTGTTGAAAGATATTCCCTTGGTCCACAAATGGCCGAAGCCGGTGCCACTCGGTCAACACCCGAATCGCAGTGACATCGTATTAAATAATGTGGTGTTGCTGGTGCGCGGAGAACTGTTCAAGCGGTATCCCAACGCAATCGTCTACGCGGGCAAAGCCAAGCGCAATGAACATGGGCAACGGGTCCTCGATGACACTGATGAGCGCTATCACATCTTCCGCGGCACCATACCGGGCGACATCACTTTCTTGGGCTTTAACCTCAGCCTCGACGATGCCCGCGGCGGCACTCCTGCTTCACCGGAGGGTTTCTTCTTTATATTCCAGGAGCAACCATCGGAGCCACGCTTCGGGCTTGAACCGACCGAGGACGCCTCTCCGATTGCTCGGTGGGCGGAGCTTGCCTGGACGAACTTTGGCGGCGGGGACGGCGGCGTTTTCGAGCTTCCGAATCTGGGAAACACCACACGAGGAAAAACGATTCAGGCCAGCCCATGGCGTCTCGCTTCGCAAGTATTCTCTCTAGTCCTCGACGGCACGCAAGTGCCGGACTTCCTCTCACCTGCCACGCAACCGGTGCGCGTGACGATCCCGCCAGGTGGCGGCGACCCGGACGCTCCCGACTACAGCCCGGACGATCCGAACAACAAGTGGGGCGTAAACAGCGCGCAGACGGCATACATTTTGCTCCGCTTGCCGTTCCGCATCCTGATTCACGCAGATTTGATGCTTCCACCATCATGAGCCCAGAACCCATTCCGATTGCTCCACCGCCTCTCGAGCATGCCGTGCAACCGCGCTCGCTTGATTCTCGAACGCCTGTTCTATTTCTCCCTGTGAATATCGAAACGCGTTTCATGGATGGTTCTGGAGGGCAGGCGGAACTCTGGGTAAGGATCTATCCAGACCAGATCGGTATCAACTCGCACGAGCCTGAGTTAACGGACCAGGAAATCGTAGACGGCAAAACGTATTGGGATTTCGTCTGGCGCGCCGGGAATCCTCCAGTCTCGCTTGATCGAGTGAAAGCTCCTTGGCGAGGACTAGCATCCCTTTACGGTCCGCAGCGAGCAGCGTGGATCGCGTTGCAGATGACACCCAACAATGTGGCGCTGCAACCTGTTGCTCCCACGCCGGACGGTGGCGTTCCAATTCCACCTCCTGATTATCCTAGCCCTGCTACGCGTCCGAGTTCCTGGACTAAGCCGGCAGCTGCCGACGCGCTTCCGGATGCATGGACCGTGGTCACCGTTTTCGGAGCGCGATTGTCCCAGTTTCGTGGCGGCCCGATCACCCCTGATCTCGCTGTCGGCATGACGCCGGGAGGCGGTGCGCTTCCACCCGGCTCCCCGGTCGATCCTGGAATGAAGTGGATGGTGGACTTCGATGCCGCGATTACCGCCGGAATGGCCGTAAAGATTCCCCTTACAGCCGAGCAGCGCGCTTCGGGCTTCGACCGCATCTTCGTGTATGGACTGCGCACCCAGGGTCAAGGCGGGAGCGATGCCTTCGCAAGTCTCCTCGATGCCCATCACTACACAGACGGATTTTCGATCGTCCCGCAGGGCGCCCCTACGAACAATACTCCCGACGCGAGCTCCGCGTATTCTCGCAAAGATCCTGACTATGAAGTCAGTTTCGCCGTTGAGCGTCAGAACTCTCTTGCACAGGATGCCAACGCCGACGGAGTCGTCTTCGCGAAGCTTATCGGAATAGACCCGGCTCACGTGGCTCATGTCGGATATTCCCACGGAAGTGACGAGCTAAATGGAAAAGACATGCTGACCGCTTTGTGGCCGGCAACGATTGGCTATTTCCTCTCGCAGATGATGGCCGACGTGTTCACGCCCGATCAGATTGAAAGCGCGAGACAGTACGTACTCGTGAATGCGTTGCCACGAGGGCCGGTTCCGGCGTTCCGCGTAGGCAAGACCCCGTACGGCGTGCTACCGATTACTTCATTGCGGCGTTACCGCGTGGACCCTCAATTCAGCGTCGGATCAATTGAACCTGCGCTGGTGACTTTTGTCGAGCGGCTATGGCCGAATTGGTTGGCCAGTTCCACCAGTGCGCCGCACATGGAAAAGACCGGAGACCCAGACAAAGAACTTGTTAGGGTGCTGGGTATGGACGCCAGCTCGATGAGTTTCCGCGGCCGCCAAGTTTTGGGCGATGAGTTCATGTGGAACTACATCAATCTTCGCGGCGTTGAATTCCCGGTAATGAATCAGTGGTGGCTGGACCATCTAGTCCGCGGACGGCAGTTGCTTGATTCCTATCAATACAATCAGTGGGATCCTCGCGTGATCCATCTCGGAATGCCGGAGGGTAGTTTCCCGATTTCCTTCCCGACCGTTCAAACCGGCCAGCTGTCCGAGACGGATCCACTCAAGGCGGACGCTGATCTCGGCGGCGGAAAGCAGGGAAACTACATCCAGTGGCTGCGGCAAGCTTCTATTGGTGACCTTCAGTCCGAAAATTATCCTGGCCCGAAGCCGACATCGCTGCTCTACAAGATTCTTCGCCAGTCGGCCATTCTCGACTACGTAAAGCTGGCAACTGACGCGGAGATTGGCGCAGGACGTCTGCAACTTTCTCAAGTCCGTGAGTCAGAGATCATCGGCGTGCAGCCACCAGTTCCGGCTTCCGCGGCCGGTCCTGGCGGTTCTCTGCCTGGTATCAGCGTGTGGGAAGTGCTGGCACGACCTTCCGGCCCAAATCCGCAGGTGAATTGGGCCAACTATCTGGTTAATCTTGACCCCCCGCCACAGTCACCGTTCGTGCGGCTTGCGGAAATGCGCGCGAGTTTCGATCGCCTTGCCTCGCTGCCCACTGCCGAGCTCGATCGTTTGTTAACGGAGACACTCGATGCTTGCAGCCACCGGCTCGATGTTTGGGCCACGGCTGTCGCCAACGCTATCCTGAAGCGTGTGCGAGAGCAAAAGAACTCCGGCGTTCATCTCGGATGTTTTGGCTGGATCGAAGATGTGCGTCCGGCAGCGAAACGCGCGCCCATAGAGGGTACGGAGCTCGAGCGAGTGCGGAGCCTCGATACGCTCCGTCTGCGCAAGCTGAAAACCAATGTTGCCTTAGCTACTCCGCTGCAGCCGCTTCAAGACAACGGTGGGTTCATATATGCTCCGTCCATCGTTCAGGCATCCGTCGCTGCAGTCCTTCGCAATGGCTACATGACGCACAAAGGAACCAGCGAGGAGGGCCTGCTTTCCGTCGATCTTTCTTCTGAGCGCGTACGTAAAGGCCTGTTGTTGCTGGACGGAGTGCGCCAGGGGCAGAGCCTAAATGCCCTGCTCGGATATATTTTTGAGGCCGGTCTCCACGATTTAATGCTCGACAGTTACGCGCAAGCTTTTCGGGATCGTTTTCCTATTGTCGCGAACAAACTCACTGCCTCGAGCGATCCAAGCGAAACCGTGGCGGCATCGAACGTTGTAGATGGTCTCGCCCTGCGCACCGCTTGGGATACCAATCAACTGATGGCTGGACAGATCTGGAGCGGCGGACTCCCGGGACCTGGCACAGACCAAGACAAAATAATTGGTCTGCTGAAATCCATCGACGACTACGCGGATTCGCTCGGTGACTTGTCCATCTCTGAAGCCGTGTTCCAGATTCTTCGCGGAAATTTCGGGCGCGCCGGTGGCCTCATGGACGCAATCTCAAAAGGAATACGCCCGCCCGAGCCCGAAATAATCAACACTCCGCGCGGCGGACTGGATCTGACCCATCGGGTTGCCATACTTTTTGCCGGCAATCCTGTTGTCAATCAGAAATGGGCGGCCATCCCGAAACGCCCCCGCGCCGCAGCTGAACCGTGGCTCGACGCTTGGCTCAGCCAGCTCCTGCCGGATCCGGCGAAGGTTTGGTGTGAAGTGCATTTCACGGCCGGGGGAATCGATCAGGTGCGACCTGTGCGACTTTCCGATCTGAAAGTTGGCCCGCTGGATTGCCTCGCCATGGCGGACGCCGCCGATGTCCCCCAGCAATCGGAGCTGGAATACCGCATTCTCTACTTCGCTGGAATCCCCTCGGGGGCGAATGGCGTGAAGATCGACTACCATCCGGCGGCTCCGCCTCTAGGTACGCTCTTCTATCCCGACTTTTTCTATCTGGCAAAATCGTTGCGCAGCCTAGTCGGTTCTGCTCGTGCTCTAGCACCGCAGGATTTGACGTTGCCAGAAAAGAAAGCAGCGGATCTCGGGGGTGCGGTAGATCTACTGACCCTGCGCGCGCGCGCAAGCGCGGCCGTCGCAAGTCTTGCAACGGATTTGAACACGTTGCAGATTGCGATCGCAGGATTGCCGGGCGCAACAGATCCCGTACGGGACGCACTCGTGCGCTGCAGCTTCTATGGAGTGCCCGGTTCGGTTCCTCTCTCGAGCGGCGATCCGGATGCCGGTTTGGCGGATCAGGCTGGTTCGATCTTCACAATCCTCAAACAGCGTTTAACCACTGCTTCCGCCGTTGCGGTGAACACTGCAGCGATTGCTGATATCTTAGGAGTTTTCTCCACGATCTTTGGGAATGGTTTTTTTGTTCTCCCGCGATTTACACCTCCCGACTTTGCATCTCTGCAAACCGCTTTCGGCCAATCGGCCGCTCTGGTGGCTTCCGATCCCGTAGCACCGGCGCGATGGCTCATGCAGCTAACCCATGTACGTCCAGCTATATCGCGGCTCGACGCGGGCCTCTCCCTCGCGCAAGTGCTGGGGGGCGCTGCCACCACACTTCCGAGCCTGCTTCTTGGGCAGTTGCCCGCTATCCCGGGCGACCGGTGGCTGGCGCTTCCCATCGATCCGGCCGGCGCGCCGGACAAAGGGCGCGTTGCGTTCGCTTGTATCACGCAGGGTGATCCCGAAAACCAGAATAACTATGCGGGAATGCTTGTGGACGAATGGCCTGAACGTATACCGTCCACAAAGGAAAACGCCGCTGTCGCGTTCCATTATGAGGAGCCCAAGGCGCGGGCACCTCAGGCGCTGTTGCTAGCGGTTTGCCCCGATTCGCGTGAGACCTGGGACGACGACTTGATCACGGGAATCCTCCAGGAGGCGTTGGAGCTCGCCAAAATCCGCACCGTAGATCTCGACAGCGTTCAGCAAGTCGGCCAGATTTTGCCTGCACTGTATTTTGCGCTGAACCTGAAAGGTGAAACCGCCTCGACGAAATTTGCAGTGGAAAGGGAACCAGTCCATGGAATTGCGATCAGTGGCAGCTAACCTCGCCGCAACCCCTTCGATCACCACGTGGACGCGGCTTGAGCCGTTGCCTCGCGAGGGCTCCATGCAGCGAAGCCTGCAGGCGCAGATGCGTGATCCGGTGTGGCTGCTCGCTCGCCAATGGCAGGTCGGCGAGTTTCTGGGAGATGATGCGGGCTCGCCGGTGCAGGCTACCTTAGGTGTAGACCTGCGCACGATCACCACCTATCGCCCTGGCACCGATGACTCGAAGGTGGCTCCCATCGATCCTTCGTTGCCCGTCGAGGTTCACGTTGAACGTGAACCGGCGGCACCTCGCTTGCGCGGTTCGCTGCAGCTCGGACTTTATTTCGAGACGCTGATCCGGAGCGGTGGCGTGCCCGCGCCGGAGACCGTTGTCTCCGTTTTTCGGCAGGCGTTTCCGGTCAGCAGTGCAGCTCCGGATCCGACGTACGCCCCGCTGGATGCTCTGCGATTTCGATCGATTGCCGCGGGGCGGGTCGTGGACGGGGAAGCGCTCTATCAGACGGCGAAAGCCGTAGCCAACGGCCAACCGCCGCCGCTGCCGTTGCCCGCAGTGGCCGGAGATCCTACAGTTGCGGGAATCCTTGCAAGCTTCGTTGCCTACCGTGATTCACTTTTCAGCGAGCCAGCTCAGGATTCCGCTTGGCAATCGCAGCGCCTTGATTACGCTTTTGCGCTCGGATCTCCTGCTCCGAATGAAAATCTTCTCCTCGACGCGCCGGATTTTCCGGGAGGACATCTGGACTGGTATTCGTTCAATCTTAATCAAGGCACGGCCAGTCCGGTGGCGGCTGCCAACCCCACGCAGATCACCCCGGTCACTTTCGACTTTCTCCCTAATCACGTCGTGTTTCGAGGTATGCCGGATCCTCGGTGGTGGAATTTCGAGGATGGGGTCACTGATTTCGGACAACTCGACGTCGATCATGTGGACTTGGCGAAACTGCTGGTAATGGAATTCGCACTCGTCTATGGCAACGACTGGTTCTCGGTTCCCATTCCGGTGACGGTGGGAATCTCAGGGTCCGATCCGTCTCCGAAAGGTACCTTGAGCCGTGTAAATACGCTGATCATTACCGACACGTTTGGGGTTCGTACGCTCGTGCGTCCGGCCGAACAAACTACGGTGAATCCTGGCGAAACGCCTTGGTCCATGTACAAGTTATCCGGACCAGGGACTCGGTCCGACTTTATCGTTTTGGCGCCTACGCTCGGCATCGTAGATGATGCTGATGCAATTGAAGAAGTTCTGTTCTTACGTGACGACATCGCTGCCCTGGCTTGGGCTGTCGAGGATCGGCTGCAGGGCGATCTGGACTCTCCAGTGGACACTCACGAAGTCTATTTGGAGCGGATGAAGGCTGATCCGCCGCCGTCCCCGCCTTTGGCTAAGCCCGGCGGACCGCAGATCTATTACACCATGGAGACGCCCGTCCCGGACTATTGGATCCCCATGGTTCCAGTGCAGACAAAGCAGGGCGGCCTCTACCTTCGCCGGGGAACGATGGAGATTCCCACATCCGGCGGACTCCAGAAAATTCAGGCACGTGCCGTCGTGCTCGAACCCACTCATCCGTTTTTTGTGGCGGATTATGTGGTGCCGCGGTCCGGCGTCCAGGTGGAGCGATATTTTCGACGCACGCGGTCTTCAGATGGCACAACGTTCCTCTGGTTGGCGCGCAAGTCCGGCCTCGGACGCGGCCCGGGATGGTCCGGTCTCCGTTTCGATATCGTGCGGGATATGGCGAAGGCCAAGGGTGCCTGAAGCCCGATTTCGCAAAAGCCGCGGCACAAGTGTATTCCAGTTGAACGCGTAGTACCGCAGGGTTCTATAATGACAAAAGACGATACGGTGAACCATCGATTCCAAATTGTCTTCAGGCGAAGTTCTGATCAGACCGGGGCGCCTCCCGCTGTCAGCCGGCTCGAACGCCTAAAGGTGATTCTCGGCGGCATCGTTTTTGCCGCGCTGGCCGTGGGTATCCTTGTTTTCGCGCTGTTTCTCGGTTCGATTATCTTCGCGCTCCTTTGGATCGGAATTGTGATTGTCAGCGTCGCGTTGATCTTGAAAGCTGCTCTTCGGCAAGCACGACAATGAAATTCGCCCTCGAAGCGACCACACAGGTCGGCATAATTCTGTCTGGGGGCGGACGGCTCAGAGTTGACTTCCGAAAAATGCTAGATTCCTAGAAACGAAATGAGGTGCATATGATCATCGGCGATCGCTTGCGTCAATTGCGAGAAGAAAAGAAGTTCTCTCAGGGAGACATAGAGAAGAAAACGGGACTACTTCGTTGCTACATTTCCCGCGTGGAAAACGGCCACACGGTTCCAGCGATTGAGACACTGGAGAAAATGGCGCGTGCCCTCGAAGTCCCGATGTACCAGTTGTTTCATGAAGGGGAAGCGCCGTCCAATCTACCAGGTGTGGTCAAGAAGAAGAGGTCGGACGAATCCGGCTGGGGCAGTTCCGGCAGGAATGCCATCTTCATGCGCAAGCTTACCAAGTGCCTCAGCAAAGCGACGGATTCAGACCGAAAGCTGGTGCTCTATCTGGCCCAAAAGACCGCAGCAGGCCACACTCGCAGGGTATCCAATACGCAATGAAAAGAGCGGGCTGCGAGGTTGACAACGCACATTGGCATTGGACCGAGAAAGCAATCGGTCCCATCAATTTGCGTCTGCTTGCGGAGTTGAACAGCAATGTCGTTCTTCGCGAGGACAATAATCGCGTGCGCTTGCTGATTGGCGAGGAGGCAAAAGGCTCTTGAAAGGTTGTTGAGAACAATGACTTCTACGTGATGAGTGCGGGCGGTAAGGCCATGGTTGATCTTGTTGCGTTGGCTCGTCTCCAAATCGACACGAGCATTCATGTCAGCCAACCGCATCTCACCTTTGGCTAGATAAAAACGAGAACCTCTATTGCTGACCAAGCTGTCGTGAACAGTGGAAACGGAGGCCTGGGAGACGCGCCTCAAGCAGCGAGCCTACTTCTGGCGTCTTCGTCGCTCTTTATACTGTTATTCCTTAAGCTGCATCAGGGCTTCCCTGGACACTAACAATTACAGCCCCCATGAGTCTAGCGCTCCCGTTAGCCGCATAAGAAATCATTTGGGCTAAATGATTCCGTCCTATGAAGTAAACTTTGGGCGCGCGAGGAGGCCAACGTCATGGTTATCGGCGACCGTTTGAAAACGCTTCGTGAAGCAAAGAATCTCTCTCAAGGGGACATTGAGAAAAAGACTGGCTTGCTGCGTTGTTATGTTTCCCGGGTCGAGAACGGTCACACGGTACCAGCCGTCGAGACTTTGGAAAAATTTGCTCACGCCCTCGAACTGCCCCTCTACCATTTGATGTTCGACGGCGATGAGCCGCCCCCTGTGCCTAAGTCTGCAAAACTCGGTAAGGACCAATCTCTTGAATCGACGCGACAAGGAAAGGTTCTGATGGGGAAGTTAGTGCCGCTGCTGGCCAAGATGAGTCAAGACGAGAGGAATTTGATTCTTTTCATGGCGGGGCGAGTCTCCAAAAAGCGCGGCACCAAAGCGAAGTAGAACAGATTATCTGGCCGTTATCCCTCGCCACCCTCTTCTCCAAGCGGCAGCATACACGGATGCCACTCCACATCCTCAGCGTGTGCATCGCAGAACCAACGCCCGCACTTCGTGCAGTGCACGGTCGCTGGATAATCGCACGGCTCATCGTTAGGCGACACTGCCTGGCACAAGCGCTCCAATTTCTCGCTCTCGGCTAAGTCCATCGAGACATCGTCCGCCATTCTACGCGTTTGGTCGGATCATTGGAAAAGCGAAAGCGGTCGATCCCGTTTAGTATTGCTGTCACTTATGGTGAGCAGCATCACTCTAGCTGGTACGTGAACAAGAATTAGCTTGACAAGACTCGCGACATTCATTGAAAGTGCTCGCACACTAATCCCGAGAGCCGTTTTCACAGGTCACTCTCTCACCGGTTACGCCCGAACGGGCTCCGTGGCCTCACCTGGAGGCCATATATGCGCGTGGCAACAGTAGTGTTGTCTTTTGCTCTCATTTTTCCTAATTCACTTCCCGCGAATTCTCATGTACCTCGAACGCCGCAACAAGCAGCCGCTACGTCAGCGACTACGATTCCCACGCTTCAGCAGTCCCTTGCCGTCCTCGTCGGTAACACAACGCTCTCCGACGTAACTCTCTCCGGCTCCGTCCACTATATCGCTGGCTCGGACGACGAATCTGGTACAGCCACTCTCAAGGCCCTTTCGACAGGCGCAAGCCGGACCGACTTGTCTCTTTCTTCTGGTCCGACCTCCGAAACCCAGAATCTCTCGACCACTACGCCCGCCGGTAACTGGTCCGGCCCAAACGGCATCGCCCATCCCATCGCCTTCCACAATCTCTTGGCCGAGCCTGCTTGGTTCTTTCCCACGTTCGCGATCTCTCGTAGGCTCTCTTCCGGCTACACCATTACCGACCTCGGCCCGACCACCCACAACGGCCAGCCGGTTGAACACATATCGGTCTCTCAAAACTCCCCGATCACGTCTCCTGAGGTCGGGCCATTGTTCCAGCACCTGACGCAAGTCGATTTCTTTCTCGATTCCGTCACGTCTCTACCGGCTGCAGTCACATTTGCTATCCACCCCGATGACAACGCGCTACTCGACATCCCAGTCGAAATTGACTTCTCCGACTATCGCTCGGTTTCTGGCGCAAAAGTGCCATTCCACGTACAAAAATCCGTGAACGGCTCCTTGCTCCTCGATATCCAAGTACAAAATGTCAGCGTCAATTCCGGCCTCGCAGCATCAGCGTTCGCTATTCAATAAGACATTTCAGGAGAAAACATGATCCCCTTTCTTCGCCTGTCGGGCATCCTCTTGATCGTGATCTTCGTCGTCTCGATCGCTGCCGCCCAAGGTCCCGCCAC
The DNA here is from genome assembly GCA_963814635.1 of uncultured Acidobacteriota bacterium. Taxonomy (GTDB): domain Bacteria; phylum Acidobacteriota; class Terriglobia; order Acidiferrales; family UBA7541; genus Acidiferrum. Next base: position 1,640,889 of record CAWFDP010000001.1, read on the forward strand.
CGGCATCCCTCCCTTTAGCTCATCCACTGGCGGGCCCGATGTCATCGATCTCGCCAACCTAAATTCCCACCTCGACATTCCCGTCCTCAACAAACCGGGGCGCGGCACCAACTTCACGTACGACCTCGGCTACGACTCCTCAGTTTGGTATCCCGTCACAATCGGCAGCACAAAAACCTGGCAGCCTGTAAGCGGCACCTGGGGTTGGCAGGGCCTCATACCAGCAGGCGCAGCGTTTATTTCCTACTCGATGACGGGGGTTGGTCCTGTACCATGTGGCCAACACAATCAGTACTACTACTATAGATACAGTTTCAGTAATTTTAAGTATAGTGACTCTTTCGGTGTGGCCCACCCGATTTTCATAAGTGGTACTTACGTTGTTACGGATGGCGATTTCTACTGTCCCGCGCCCGGTGCCTCGCCAACTACCACACCCTGGACGGCAGCTGCTTATGATGGTTCCGGCTACACTCTGAAAGTCACGCCGACTTCGGTATGGGTTTCTGCCTACGTCGTTGCCAGCAATGGAGCAACCCTCTACCCGCCGGTTTACTCCAATCCCTCTGGTCACCAGGGCGCTTATAGCAGCATCGACCGCAACGGCAACAAAATTACCTCAAGCAATGGAACCTACACCGATACGCTAGGAACGACCGCGCTAACCGTCGCTGGCACCGCTCCCAGCAATACAACCTTCACCTACACCGCACCATCCGGCGCAGCCGCTTACACCATGAAATACGCCACTAAATCGATCCGAACAAATTTTGGATGCGCGCTCATCGGCGACTACGGAACCAACGGCACCACTACTGCAAACCTCGTAAGCGAAATCGATCTTCCGGATATTTCCGTTAATCCAAGCGATAAATATACGTTTACCTACGAGGCCACCCCTGGGTACCCCGGCTTCGTCACGGGCAGGCTCGCTTCAGTCACTCTCCCCACCGGCGGCACAATCAATTACACGTACACAGGAGGCAGCACGGGAAACATCACATGCGCCGACGGTAGCACGCCGGGACTAGAGCGCGTCCTTTCCGATGGTGCCAGTTGGTCTGCGACCTGGAATTATACTCGGACCGCTGGAACCGGCTCATCCTACGCCACCAAGGTGACAGACCCCGCGAACAACGACACCATCATCCAGTTTCAAGGCATTTACGAAACGCAGCGCGACATTTACAACACTTCCGGCCCTACGTTCTCGTCGGTTCCGATTTCCGAAGCTACTCTCCAGACCTCGAACCTCATGCGAGAGCTGCAAACCTGCTACAACGGGGCAGCCGCGCCTTGCACTGGCACCGCCATCTCCGCGCAAATCACTACTCGAAAAGCTATCACTATTCTTTCCGGCGGACTACAGAGCGAACACGATGACATCTGGAACACCTACGGTGCGCCCACGGAAACCGATGACTACGACTACGGCGTGGCCCCGCACGGCGGGCTACTCAAGAAGGTCACCGCAGGCTATGCGACTTTGGCCGGAATTAACGACTTTCGGCAAACCGTGACCACGCAAGATGTGAATCTTAATGTCGTCTCGGAAATCAGTTACAACTATGACGAAGGCACACCAACTGCTACCAGCGGTACACCGCAGCACACCACTCCACCCGGAGCGAGAGGTAATCTGACCAGCCTGAAAATGTATACTTCAGGATCCAGCTACTTGACGGAGTCTTTCACCTATTATGACACTGGAACCACCAAGACCAGCATCGACACCAACGCCGGTGTCACAACGAACACTTTCGGCGCGTGCGGCAACTCGTTTCCCACTTCTGTTACCGAGGCAGTTACGACGCTCTCCACCTCTTCCACGTGGAATTGCACGGGCGGCGTAACACTAATGGCTACGGATGAAAACGGTAAGATCACGACTACGGCCTACACCGATGCCTATTTTTGGCGACCCGCATCCATCACTGACCCTTCGGGGGCCGTCACGAATTACTGTTATGGCCTGCTCTCGACCAGCGGGACCTGCACTGTTAACACCACTCAAAGCGAGTCTGCACTCACCTTCAACTCCTCTAATTCCGTGGTCAACAGTTTGACAACCCTCGACGGGCTCGGCAGGGTGCGCATTCAGCAGAGCAGACAATCGCCCACCTCCTCCAACTTCGATTCCGCCGAAACGGACTACGACAGCCTCGGCCGTGCAAGCCGTGCCACGCTGCCATACGCAGCCGCGGCAGGCCAAACCAACTCCAACATCGCCGCAATCGCCACAACTTACGACCCGCTTGACCGGCCGTTGACCCTCACAGACGGCGGCAACGGCGTCACCACCTACAGCTACGGTCAGGTCAGCAGCCAAACAAACGACACGCTGGTCACCCGTACTCCTGCGCCCACCGGGGAAAACACCAAAGTGCGCCAGATGGAGTACGACGGTCTCGGCAGGCTCACCTCGGTTTGCGAGGTTACCGCGGGTACCGTCGCTTGGCCCGGTGGTAACTGCGCGCAAACCACAGCGAAGACCGGCTACTGGACCAAGTACACGTATGATCCGCTCGCCAATTTGACCGGCGTGACCCAAGATGCCCAAGCAGCCGCGAATCTGCGCCAGTCTCGGTCCTTTGCTTACGATTGGAAGAGTAGGATGATTTCCGAAACTGTGCCTGAAATCGGCGCTAATGGCAACGGCATCGCAACGTATGTCTTCGATTCGGACGCAACCTGCGGTACTAGCGGCGGCGACCTCGTCAAACGCGTCGATGCTGCTGGCAACGTGATTTGCTCTTCCTACGATGCCTTGCACCGCGAAACTGCCAGAACGTACCCTTCTGGACCGAACTCCGGCGCGACGCCTCAAAAACATTTCGTTTACGACTCGGCGACGGTAAACGCTCTAGTTATGGCGAACGCGAAAGCGCATTTGGCCGAAGCTTATACCTGCAATTCGCCCTGTTCGACCAAATCCACCGACATCGGTCTCAGTTACACAGTGCGCGGCGAGCTTACCGACACCTACGAGTCCACGCCAAACTCCGGCGGCGCCTATTACCACGTTTCGCAGTCCTACTGGGCAAACGGCGGCGTCAATCAGCTGACAGGTCCGGGCATCCCTACAATCACGTACACTCCTGACGGAAAATCCAGAATCAATACCGTCACGGCAAGTTCGGGCCAAAGCCCGGTTTCTTCCACCGTTTACAATTCCGCCGACCTCCCCACCACCATCAATCTCGGCTCGGGAACCGGCGACTCAGACACATTCACCTGGGACCCGCAAACCAATCGCATGACCCAATACAAATTCACAGTGAACAGCACGTCTTTGACCGGAGCGCTTGGCTGGAACGCCAACGCCACCCTGCAAACTCAGAACGTTACGGACGCTTTCAATTCGTTAGATACGCAAAACTGCGGCTACGTGTATGACGACGTAAATCGTGTAACCAGCGCCAACTGTGGATCTGCCGCTTCGCAAACGTTTAGCTATGACGTTTTCGGGAACATGAACAAGTCGGGCAGCCCGTATGCCTTTAATCCCACGTATTCAAACACAATCAACCGCATCAGCAGCGTTGGCAGCACCTCGGCCAGTTACGACAGCGATGGAAACGTGCTGAATGACACCGTCCATTCATACGCCTGGGACGCGGAAGGTCACCCGCTTACCGTCGATTCTGGTCAGTCCAACGGCGTCTCGCTAGCGTTTGACGCTCTTGGTCGAATGGCCGAGCAGCACCGCACTGCCGGTTACACGCAGATCGTTTACTCGCCTTCCGGTCACAAGCTCGCCCTGATGACTGGATCGACTCTGCAGAAAGCGATGGTTCCGCTTGCTGGCAAGGCATTTGCGATTTACAACGCCAGCGGCCCTCTCTATTACGCGCATCCCGACCTTCTCGGAAGCATTCGTCTGGCCACGACTCCGACGCGAACGATGTATTTCGACACTGCTTACGCACCTTTCGGCGAGACTTACGCTTCCGCAGGCGGCGCCAATCTCGACCCCGCTTACACTGGTCAAATGGACGACACCGGCCAACGCCAGGACACGGTAGGTGCGATTTATGATTTCCCCGCCCGCGAATATTCAACCCAGGGCCGCTGGCCTTCCCCCGACCCCGCGCGGATGGGCGCGACCTGTCCAAAGGACCCGCAAACCCAAAATCGTTACGCCTACGTCCGCGGCAATCCCATCACTTACACGGATCCGACCGGCATGGACGGCGCTTGCGACGACGATCCTTTCTGCGGAAACCCTTGGTGCGATCCATGGTGGGGCTGTGGTGGCGTCGGCGAAAGATTTTCTTCAGGCGGCGGAGGCGGTAACGAAAAACCAATACCATTCCCGTGGCCATTGCTGCCGATTGGCTTCTTCGGTGGCCAATCTGCCAAAAAGACGTGCAACGAGACTATCTCCAAGACCCGGCAGCCGACGATGGGAGATGAATGCGGTAAGTATTATCCTCCTACCGTTATGGTGGAGGCATGGAGTTGCGAAGGTGACATTAGTTGTTGCGAAACGAAGGCAACCTCATGGAGGAAGAAGTGCAAGGAAACGCTAGGGGGGTACCCCGCTACTGGGATACCGATTTTCGGTGGATTTTACACGCAGCAATGTTGCAAAACCGTGCCAAAAAAGAAGTAATTCGTCCTCGGACCGGGAAGGAGAATCTTCTTGAAGGTTCGCGTCAATAGTTTATATGTTTCTAGCTCGCTGCTGACATTGTGCCTGCTTGGCCCTGTTCCCTATTTGCTTTGGCAAGCCCGTAAATGGCCCCGGCGTAATATCGTCGAGGAATTTACGGTGGAACAAAATGTTAACCCGTGTCACAACACGTGTTATAACTGGGAATCCTTATTCGCAATCGCCTCGCTAGCGTTCATCCTTACAGCCCTGATAGTGCTTTGGACTAGCTACAGAAAAGGGATCCGGTCCGCGTGGTTTATTATGTTCGTGTTTGTTTTTGGCTTTTATCTTCCGGCGGCTTGGGGGGACATCTTTCTGTACATCCGGGATGACGCGTCCAGTTGGTGGCACGGATTCGCGCAGGGTGTCTTGCAAGGAAATCATCTAGCTATTGCTGTTTTGAGACAGTTGTTTAAGCTTGTGGTCATGCTCTTCGCTCTCTTCCTGCCTGTCAGAACTTTCTTCGGCAAACCGCGCCAGCCTCGCTCTAGCGACCAGCTCAGTAGTTGACAAACACTCCTGGGCCCGACTCGGCGGGTGCCCGGTCAGACGCGCTGATGGATTCGAAAGTCGAAGCCATCTTTGATCGAATATCGAAAATGGCACGCTTTATCATCGAAGGCTCACGGAGGCTCCCTGCAATCAAGCTACGCGTTGGCGGGACGCTCCTGCAAGGAGCGGACGGATCAGGCGCAGGGTTCAGCCAGGAAGGGATGATGAAAATAGATTCCAGCAATCCGTCGTCAGATGGATCAGTCCGTTTATCTCACTTTCGAGGAATCAATCATTTGCCAGTCGCCCGCTCACGAGTCCGTGAGCGCGGCGAGCATTTGCGAAGCGGCCTTTTGAATGTAGGTAAGACTGCTCGTCAGCGTTTCCTTGTCTCCGTCCCAGAGCTGGATGTAGTCGGAGGCAGCCGAACCGGTTTCAAGACCGATGGCGTGACAAACGATGAAGGCGGTCGCCTCGGCCTCGGTTTCACGGATTCTGCGCGACGTTTGTTCGCGCCGATCGCCACGGTGCAGAAGCTCGTGGGCCAGTTCATGGACGAGCGTCGAGAACTCCTCGGCGGGGGATTGTCCAGGAAGCAGGGCGATGCGTCCGCCATACGAGGTGCCGCGGGCGGGTGCGATGTCGTCGGAGTACTCGATCAGGATATTTTGTTGGGCGGCAAACTTGCGAAGCCGATCGCCATATTCGCGCGGGTCTCCGTGTACCGTTCCGATCTGCAGTAGGTCCTGGCCGTCGGTCTGGCTGACATCAAAAACGTAAGCGGCACGAAAGCCTGCAATGCGGGAAGATTCTTTCTCATCGTCGCCGGAGTTTTCCGCCTTGCGGCGCTCGATGGGGGCGAGAATCAGGATGCCTTTCTCGCCTTTCTTGACGAAGCGGCCAAGCTGGTTCCAAGTGCGGAATCCGGCAACGTGACTGGCATTCGGTTTCTGCATCGCGATGAGCAGGACGTTGTGCAGGCTGTAGCGGTGGAACCGCCCAATCGCCTTAAGATAGGCGGTAAGCATTTGGCTGTGACCTTGCTGAAGTGCAGCGACGAGCAGCTCGGTGGCTTTGTCCGTGATTTCCTTGATCTGTTCTGATTTCATTTCCGTTCTCCTGTGCGGGGATTTGGTTCCCTCACTTGAGGCCGGGAACCAAAGGACCGCGACTGCAGGAGAACGGAGAAGAGAGTTCAAGGGGTGGTGCGAAAGGCAACCGGCGTGACGCGAGTCGGCGAGTGGCGCGACGGTGTGCCAGCAGGGCTGGTGGTTAGGGTGTGGCGATTTTGGAGTTAGGGGGTTTCCTTGGATAATTGCATTTTGCATCGTATAGGGTGGTAATTGAAAATGAGACACAAATCCTGATTGTAAAAACAATCATATATGGTGTATTATGAAAACAACTCTGCAGGAGAGGATTGCCCGGTATCTGGAGCGGGACTTCCCCGAAGACCAGGCTCATATCCTTATTCTTATGGAGGAGGCCGCGATCGCGCTGTTTTCCGCTCTGCCCGAGCACTTTGTCTTATTCGGAGGAGCGACGCTTGTGCTGTTTCACAACAGCCCACGGCTTTCAAAAGACTTGGACCTGCTGACGCGTGTCGAGACGCTGCCAACGGCAGAAGAACTTGAGGCGGCACTTCGAGTTCGACTGGACGATGTGGCGAGTATTCTCGGACTTGGTCCCTTGAGTTTCGAGCAGGAGAGGGCGGGTGAAAACTTCCTTCGGTTATGGATTCTGGGATCCGGGGAACGGAGATTGTTAACAGTGGACCTGACAAGAATGGGTGGACCGGTATTGGCGCGTCAGATCGTGCAAGAGGGAATTGCGCACGAGAAGGGAACGGCCGCTATTCCCACCGCTTCGCGGGACTATCTGCTGCTTCAGAAAGCGGAATCGTTCGTGTCACGAAGCATCATGAAAACGAGAGACGCATTTGATATTCGTCTCTTGCTGTCGCGGGGAGCGGAGCTCGATGCGACGCTGAAGAGTCACCTGCACGACACTATCTTGTGGCGCGAGGTGGACGGAGACCAGATCAAGGAACGAATCGGAAAAATCGACGCGAAGCTGTGCCGAGCGGAACTGAGACCGGTCCTGCCGGAGGATGTGTACATCGAACTCGAACGCGAAGAATTTGAAAGTCTGCGCGCCGCAGTGAAAAGCATATTCGAGGAATGGTTGTAGGAGGATAAGAAATTCTTGGATTGGGCCGCGACATTACGGAAAGAATCTCTGCGGTCGTCGATTCTGCGATCCGACGAATTGGCACGCCGCTACGGTATTGCCGAGGTTGTCGTCGGAAATGCCCTGCGAAGACAGGAGCGACGGGGCCTTGTCGAGCATATTTCGCGCAGGGTCTACGTCAACAAACTGGCGCATGACTTTTCGGCGCGGGAACTAGTTGGCATTCTGCGACCCAACTCCTACATTTCCTTGGAGTCGGCTCTGGCGGAATGGGGGATTTCAACACAGAGTCCCTCCGCTCTCACGTGCGTCACGACCGGTTTCCCACGGAAGTTTCAAACTGCATCCGTTCGTATCGTCTACCGTCACATCAGTGAGAGTCTGTATTGGGGCTTTGAGGAAAAGCGAACTGGGCACGGGACGTACAAGATCGCGGAACCGGAAAAAGCCCTGCTCGACTGGGTATATCTGCAACGCCAGGAAGGACTGCCTGTGGCGCTCGACGAATTGAGCCTGAACGCAATCGACAGGAAGAAGCTGCGGAAATACAGTTTGAAGTATCCGATCTCTGTTCAGCGCACGCTGCAGGAGTTGTTGTGATTAATGTGTTTCCGGGTGACCAAACGGATCGGATAGCTCATCTCCTGAGCGAGCTGTGGTGCCAACGGTTCAGCTCAGAAGAACGCCGCACCATCGGTTACCCATTCCCTTGGTATCGCCGGTTTATAAGAACGCGCTTCCCTTGAACTCATCGCTCGATACAGGGAACGGACATGAAATAGGCGTAACCCCCACCGTGGCTCGATTTCCCGGTAATTGTGCTGTCCCGGTGGCTAAATGGATTTGCCAAACTGCGCGACACTGGAGAATCCGTTAACGAAAACCACTCGTCGAGCCCCGTGGTTTCGCAGTGGTTTGACGCACTCCAAACTGGTGCTTACGCACCACGATTCCTGTGCTGGAGCATTGCCTTGGCCGCTGTTCTGATAGCGTTGTCTTAGCAACGGAAAAACATAGCTCTCCGCAAGAAACAAGTTGTGAAAGGGAAGCGCGGTTTCTCCTTCCACATTTGCATTGGCACACTTCAGTTTACGAGAGACTTCAAGGCGAACATGCAGGGCACGAACGACAAAGCGCTTCTCGAATAATGCTCAAAGTAGTACTCTGCAGGCCTCGTATTTCGACGAAAGACAGCTTATGCCAATTCGTCAAGATTCCCCTTTTCTTCTGCAGAGTTCCGCGATCGGTATTTCCGGTTGGAGGCATGGAGAACCCATCGATGCGCTCCCTGTGGCTGCACTGTCTTTTGCGGGTGGCCGAAGCGACGACAACTCCCGGGATATCAAGCTCAACGATCTCCTAAGCTGCGCGTCCGCTACGGCATCGACACACATCCAGTACGTCAAAGGACGTTCGCCAGACCTGTCCGCCGTGGCAACACTTGAAGGGGTGAACGTTGCGGATATCGTAACTGCAGATCGTATTGTCGCCAGGCTCGCGAGCAAACCCAATGGCAAGGGTTCGCTGCCGATTTCTCTAATTGGTACGCGTTTTGAAAACTTACGAATTGCCGGATACCCGGTTGAGGTCCAGCTGGCGTTGGAAGACAGGCCTCTGAACATGGAAGGGAAACTGGTATCCGGGTCGCTGGCCCAAAAGATCAGGAGCGATGGGTTTGGGATTGAGATCTCCGACCACTTAATTTCGATCCCAGGCTTCGGCACCGTTGCGTTAGCGGATTACTACGCCGGCAACGGAAAGTTCGATCTAGCGATGCTTCGCGTAGAGTTCCAGAATGTTCCATCTACCGAATTGACGATGGGATCGGTCTCCGTGAACGCAGTCGCTAATGGAAGGGCGGAACGGCCGCCCCGGACAATCGCTTCGGCCGACGCGGAACGCAATCGCGTGTATGAGCCAACACCGGAAGCGTGGCGGCTGGCGCGATCTCTCACTCGCAAGCTCATCAGCGCCGATCGTCCCGAAGTCCCTCGTTACACAAAAGATGAACGAGAAATCTATCTCACCGATGTTCGGTCGGATGTCGGGAAATTTCAGAATGCCAAGCATGCCATGTCCAGCTACGGGATGAAGTTTCCGTGCCTTGTGGCCCGTGGCCTCCCCGGCCCTATTCCGATTTTTCTAGGTTTCGAAAACAGCCTCTTCGCAATGGCTAGGTCGCGGCCTCAGAATTGGTTCGGGCCCTGGACGTACGAAGCGTACTACAGCGTGTTAAACCTCCTGTCAACAGATCGCCGCCTCACGCTGGATCCCGACACTCGTATACAGCTCCTGGATGTTGAAACGGCTGAGAAATACTTTTCTGAAAGCCTGGAACGCTTTCTAGCGGTTCGCTTTGATGCCCGCCAATCCAACATTTCTGCGGAACCGGGCCATCTCTTCACCGTGCATACCGACTCGCCGCATCTTACGATTCACATTTCTCCCTCCTACGCCATTGATCCGTACCTGAGTTTCGGAGATCAACTGAGCCCAGAGGTTTCACAATATGTTCAGCCAGGTCGGTGGATTTTCGGCGCGCCAGAGTTGGATATCACGGACATGGTTGACATCCCTCCTCGCACTGCGACGCACATCCGGAAATGAGAGGCGCTCATGACTTCGATGGAATCCAACCAATATGGCGACGTCGCGCCATTGGTGCTCGCAGCAACAGGCCTTCTTTCGGCTACTTGGGCCTTGGCACTTGGAGTCTTTGGCCGGAAGAAGTGGTTCCCGAATGGCGAAGACCTTGGAGATCTGATCACTAGGGTGTCGGTGGGTGTCGCTGCGCTGGTCCTAGCAGCGGTATTTTTCGCACTTACGGGTCTAGATGTTGCCCGCGAACTGAGGCCCTATTTATTGCCGACCGGTACTGCGTGCGTGATTTTCCTTTTGACCTACGTTTATTTCTACGGCGTTCTGGTGCACAAGCGGTGGATTAGGCAGGTTGACGATCCTAAAGCTGAAAAAATCATTGGTGGTTTTCCGAAAACTCGAGTCCGGCCCCCCAGCATGCCCTCCACAGCGTCGATCGAGGAACAAATCTGGGGATCGGGACGAGATCCTGACAAAGTGTGGCCGCCGGAAGCCCGAGCAAAGGCACGGGCGGTTCTGACCCTCTCGTACTTACTGCTCATCGTCTCTGGCACCGCTTGCTTGGTCCTCGGTGGCGCTTTCGTGATCGCTGCTCGTGCACCGCGGATTGAGGAGTTTACGATCGCGCCTACCGAACTGAGACCGGGCGAAACAGCATCGATGCACTGGCGCGTAGTGAATTCCAACAGTGTCAGTCTTGAGCCCGGTGGACCGCTGTCGGACCAGGGTTCGCAGACGGTTCAGCCACGGGTCAACACGAAGGCGTATACACTTACCGCTAGGAACAGGTTTGCAACCCGGAGTGTCAGCCAAGCTGTCTTGGTCAGTGCTACACCGGGAAAAAAGCCTCGGCAGACTGGATCTCGTCCCGCCTCGTCGGCTGGCGCAGTCAATCTGGATGGGCGGAACTGCAAGCTTACGAACAACGTTGTGGTTCGTGGCGAAGGCTGGCTGGAATCCGAGCATGCGGGGCTCGCGGAAGCGGATTGCGCCGTGAGCCTATCGCGCAACGGCAAGTACGAAGTGTTTATCGACTACTCGACTCCGGAGACTCGCCCGGTGCGCATCGCTCTGAATGGTAAGATCATCGCGGAGAACGGCATTGCAGCGCCCACCGGCAGCTTCGAGGACGCAAACCGGCTCGACCAGAGCCTAGGTGTATTCTCTGCGCAAGCTGGCACCAATGTCTTGCAGTTTCATTCCGAGCATCCATTTCCACATATCTGGCGAATCCGATTTCAGCCGATTTGACACATCACGAATGCCCGTTCAGGCCGACCTGAGTGTACGGGCTCACATCCGCACCGTTTGGAACTTCGGTAAGTCCCAAACCCACGAAATCCGCTCGACACTACGCGCGCCAGAATTGAAGCGATTTTCGAATGGGCGCGGGAGTATTTTCACCTGGAGTATTCGAGCCCGATTCTCGGCCAGCCTGGACAGGAGGCAGCCAATCTGACTGAAAGCGAGAGTTAGGCGAGAAGCGGAGCTGCGGTTGCGACGCAGATCAAGCTGCTGATGCCTTTCCGCGATCCAGTTTCCGCTGATACATCGACAGGCTAACGGATTTCGCTGAACCCTTATCGTGCGGTATCCGACATCCGATCTAGAGGGGTATTCCTTCGCCGAGCTCAACTTTTCCGGTTAGGTCGTAATACTTTGATTCCTTCTTCAGGACGGACCGATTCTCGAGCAACAACTCACCGCTCCATTTCATTGCCCCACCCTGAATGGCTTTGATTTTTCCGTTCTGAATCTTCAAGATCACTCCCTGCAAGGTCAAATCTCCCATCAGCGTAAATTCCAGCCTGGCCTTAGGAATCTCAGTGCCCCTGTAGGTCACCTGCAAATACGGATGGTGCTCCACTTTCACCGCGTGCTCTGCCAGCGAAACGAGATTCACCTCGCTCGCGGGGTGCTTGTCTACATCGGCAAACTCCAGAATCTCCCGGTATTTTTTCCAGGCTGGCATCAGGAACGTCAGGACGGGGATGTCCAGAGCCTCTACAGTCCTCTCGAATAAGACATCCTCTACTGCGCTCCACTGGATCAGTCTCGATTTCTTTGCGATCTCCTCCTTCAACGCCGCGGCGGCCTGTGAAGTTTCCAATTCTTGCTGCTTCGCCGCACTCATCGAGTGCGCTGCGTCCTTTGCGTTCTGGACTTCAAACATATCCTTCATCGTCAAATTCGCTTCGCTCATCCAATCCTCTCTACCTTCAAAAGGACCGCGCCCCGAAACTTGGCAGTCGCTGTGGCCACCGGCTGCTCCAATCGAAATCCGAACGTCGCTTCCAAAACATCTCTTCCATCCTGCTGCAAACGCACGCTTCCGGGTCTTCCGCCGGGGCGCAAACCAACCAGCCCCGTCAAATATTTGCTGATGCCGAACAAGCCCGCAAAAGATCCCACCAGTACGATCACTGTGGCCGTGACAACGGACTTGCCCCAGCTCTTCCACCAGGTCGGCAGGGGAGGTACCTGCATCACAATCAGTTGCAGCGGGTCGTTTTGAATCGTATGACCGTGTTCGCCCTTCAGCATTACGCGCACAAGATAGGTTCCGGGTTTTGCGAAAGCCTGAGTGTAAACGCCTCCAGTTGCCTTCGGTTTCGCTTTATCCCCGAAGGAAAAGTAATAAGGGCCCTTGGCAAAAGACGAGTCCGCGGGAATTAGCCAGGCTTTAAATGTAACGTCCTGTCCCGCTACCGGATGTAGCGGCTCCCAGCTCACCCCTACTTCGTATTCTGTCGAATGGACCGTGATATGAAGAGGCTCGCTCTGCGCTTGCCTGTCCCCGACTGTAGCAGTCACGCTGACTTCGTAGTCCCCGTCCGCAGCGAAAAGATGAGGAACTTCCGGTCCGCCACGTTCCGCTGATGGTCTGTCGTTGAAACTGAAAACGTATTGAGCCTCCGGCGAGTCCGGTTGCAGCTTTGCGAGGAACGTTACCGTGTCCCCAGGCTTCACGCTTATCGCGTTTGCCGTTAAACCAACGGACAGCGGCACCACCGGCGGTGGGCTCGTCGCCCTGTAAGCAATTACTTCCCAGCCCCAGGGCTCCGTTGTCCCAGGTTTGGGATCTTGATCAAAGATCGTGCCAGGTGCCGCGGTGGCTTCCTTCGGAGTCCACCCTCCATACCTCAGATGGTATTTCTCCAAAAGGGAAGGGATTTGGTTCTCTGGCACACCGACTATCGGCGGAACTTTCGTCATTTGCTCTGGCGGCGCTTTCATCCATAAATCGAGCGGCGAGCAAACAGGAACATTGCTGTTTGGCCCTGGAAACTGCCTGGCGACAATCCATCCCGAATTGTTGTTATTGACGCTTCGAATGGCCAGCTTGTTCGCGACCTCCCCTCTGACTTCATCGAGCCTTTTATTGCTCAGATCCGGAACCTGGGTCTGCGGCGGCCTGTACATCATCACTTCTACTGGCGACTGACCGGCAACTCCTGCATGCCGGGCTGCTGACGGAACTGCGGCTGCCGCGACTGGGACTTCGGCCCTGGGATTTGTGGGTTCCTTGCACTGCCCCTTCGCGAATACAGGGAGAAAAACAACAGATGCAACGATTAGGAGACCAATCGCAGCACGATGGTCTCTGGCCGCCTCACGAACCTGTTCGCCCATAGAAAACTCGCAAAGAGAGAGCAACCTGGAACGGATCGCCTTGTGGCTACTCACATTCTTCTATAGTTCCGTTACTGTCAACACATTCCCAGTCAGACGGCCGTTAATAGCTAGGATCGTTACAAGAGGTTCTCGGATTCCCAATTTGTCGTGGTCATTGCTGGAGGCCGTCCAACGCATATCGGCCCCCACAGTATTATGGGAGAGATTCCGACTTGTCTCGGATATTTTAGGGATACCGAGCCAACTTCGACACGCTGATAGCTTTTTTTGACTTTTCATGGATTTTTAACATGAGCGGTTGAAGAGTGAAACGAATCTGCCTCGCGGGACACTATTAGATTGAGGCAGAACCCCGGTTCCTAAGATCGTGACGACGACCGGCGCTTCTGATGATACCCGACCGAGAAAAAGGGGTGCTGTCATTACACGCAATCGTGTTTCGCGTGTTAGGCTGCCGTGCTTGCTCTCCAAGACAGTTTAGCCGCGCGAGTTTTCCACAGCAGTTCTATTGACAAGAAAGGTGATAAGCGAGCAGTTTCGTACACAAGAGCGTGGGATCAGACTTTCTCGGCTGCTCCAAGTCGCCGGGGCATCGGGCTGGTTTGAGCCGAACGGGCAAGCGCGGCACAGCGCTTATCGCTCTCTCCCTGCAGTAAGTCTCGCGGCACAACGAGATTGTTATGTCCCAAGCGCGCATCCTTATTGTCGACTCAGGAGAGAATCCGTGTGTCCGCGGGAATTGTGGCCATCTTCGGACGCTGGTAGAACGCGCGTACCCCAGGAGTGCGGAATACCTCTCAGTCACTTTTGAGGAAGTTGGGGGACACACGTTCCGAGAGCCAGACCTCGTGGTATTCCGCGCCGCCATCGACTTTTCCCTTTCGCAAGTGGTGCACCAGCTACGACGGCAATGGAAGGCCGCGTCGATGGTCGGTGTAGTCTGCCAATTGTCCGAAGCGGCGACAAATTTGGCAGAGCAGCTTTTTCCCGGCCTTGACGACTTCTTTTGCTGCCCGATCCGCGAGTTGGAATGGGGCCCGCGTATTCGGAGGTTACTGCCGGCAGAAGATCCAAAGACTGAGAAAAGAGAGGGATTGAAGCTCGACTCGCTGATTGGGGAGAGTGCAGTCTTCCTCGCCGCAATTGAGAAGATACCGCGTCTGGCAAACTCAGACGCTACCGTTCTGATAACTGGGGAAACCGGAACGGGGAAAGAACTGTTTGCGCGCGCGATTCATTACAACGGAGCGCGGCGGGGAAATCCGTTCGTTCCACTGAACTGCGGCGCCCTGCCAGACCATCTTTTCGAGAACGAGTTGTTCGGCCACGCACGCGGTGCGTACACCGATGCGGGGCAAGTGCAGACGGGTCTGCTCGCCGAAGCGGAGGGAGGCACGCTCTTCCTGGATGAGGTTGACACGCTTTCAAAATCAGCGCAGACAAAGCTGCTGCGGTTTTTGCAGGATCGCGAATACCGGCCGCTGGGTGCGTCGAAAGGCCTCCAGGCGAACGTACGCACGATTGGGGCCACCAACGCGGACTTGAGGGAGTTGGTTAGGACGCACTGTTTTCGGGGGGACTTGTTTCACCGCCTGAACATCCTTACCGTTGACGTGCCGGCACTGCGGAGCAGGACCGAAGACATTCCGCGGCTGGCACAGCATTTCTTGACGCGATATGCGGCGCAATACCAGCGCAGGAGAATGGTGATCTCCCGGGGAGCGATGTCCAGGCTCGAGAATTATGCGTGGCCTGGGAATGTTCGCGAACTCGAGAACCTGATACATCGGGCCGTTGTTATTGCCCCGTTGGATGTGCTGCAGGCACAAGATATCGAACTGCCCGGACTGGAAAAGCCGCAGGAATTGGACAGCGGTACGTTGCAAGAGGCGAAAGCGCGAGTCATTAGCGAATTTGAACGCTCGTATTTGTCCCACCTTTTGTTGACAAGCCAAGGCAACGTCAGTCAGGCGGCACGTGCGGCGGGAACGGATCGCCGGGCGTTGCAAAGAATGATCCGGAAGCATGGACTGGCGCCGCTATCGTTTCGGCCGTTGTTAATCCCTCAAATACCACACTAACAATCGAAGTGCTCGACGTATTGAGTTGAGCATTACGCGGCCGCGTACGAGGTGCGGAAATTTCGCCGCAGTTGCGGCGCAGATACCGCATGCCGATTTGCCGGCAGTTCAACGAGTTTGTTGCGTGTCGCAATGTCGGAGGGGGTCACGGTGACCGCACCCATCGCCTAACCAGATTCAAAACAAAAGGCATCGTTGTGGCAGGGACATTGCTCTGGCTGTGAGCAGGAGTAAAGCCCATTTGCGCGCCTTTGGATTACTCGCTGAGATTCAGCGGCGCATTCTGCGGTACTTGGTTGAGCATCGCTTTGCCAAAGACACCGTTGAGGGCATCACGCAATGGTGGCTTCGCGATTGGAATCCGCCGCCATCGCTGCCTGACGTGGAGAGTGCCGTGGAAGCGCTGGTACAAAGGGGCTGGCTGGCGAAGACGAAAACAAGTTCGACGCAGGGATTCGATGAGCGGAAGCTACACGCAGCCAAAAAGCAGCAGAACTTGTATGGATTGAAAGAGTCGCGCTTACCTGAGATCGAGGAGTTTTTACGGCCTTGAACACACAACTTTCTGTCGGTTGTTGCGAATCGATGCGAGCAGATGTCGTGCAATCTCCAGGAGTGAGTTTTCCAGGGCTCTGGCTGAGCCCAATCTAAGGAGAAGCCATGGCGAGCAAGACGCAACAGGACGTCGTCAAGATCGTTGTTCCGATCGGCAAGCAGACAGAGACAACCGTCTCCAATCAAGCGACCAACTTTGGCAAGGCCACACTGCGCACGCCGATCAAGATCGGCACACCCATCGCTCGTGGATGGGCTCCAGCGTGGTTCTACAGCGCACTGAGTTGGCTGGGACAGTCCTATTACGACGCCTCCAACACCCAGCAAGCGTTCAATATTTTCTTGGCCGGCGCCAACGTTGACCCGTACCGACGGCTGGGTGCGACGCGCCTGTTCGTGATCGTCTTCGAGAGGGACGAATTCCTTCTTTCGATCGCGCCCGACGTCGACTCCGATGCACCGCTAACCGGCGACAGCCTGAAGATCTATCCGCGCACGGACGCTGGCATCCTCGGCATGTACACGGATCTCGCCGCGAGCGACATCTTCCCGTTTGTCACCCACTGCTATGTGCCCGGCAAGGTCGGTTTCTCGCCGAAGCTGCAAGAGCAGCTCGCGAGCAAACTGGTCGGCTACGACCCTGCGAGCGGGCTGCGCCGCATCCTCCTCGGTTCGGCCATTGCGCAAGTGGTGCCTGTTGGCGAGTTCTCGCAGACGTACAACGAGCAGGTGTACGACGAGAGCCCGACCATCGTGCCGTTGGCCACCTCGCTGGTCTATGACGTCACCACCAACAACATGATCGGGGCGAAGACGTTCGTTCTACCGACCGCCTATGTAGTCGATCAGGCGACGCCAGGACAATTCGCGGTCAACCGGTTCGGCGGAACGAAGAAGACGCAACAGGCTAACCAAGCCTCTACGTCCGTCGACTATGGCGAAACCGCCGTTTTCGAGAACGGACCGGGATACGACGCAACCAAAGCCACCAAGCTGCAGCAGTCGAGTAGCAGCGTGCTCGCTACGCAGTCACACAACTTCATCACCACAAAGTTCCAGAACTCCACCGCATATACGACCGCCCCGGTCGCAGGTGGCGTGGTGGCGGGCGTTTCAGCGCTGAGCTTCAAGGCGTCACAGCCGCTCGCGGTCTTCGCCAAGCAGCGAATCCTCGGCTTCTACCGTGACAATGCCTGGGCAAGCAGCCTCGGTTATCTGCTCATCGACTACCAGGACCAAAACTCGACCTTCGCGATTGCCGACAGCGCCAATGCACTTGTGCCGGACCTGGTCTACAATCCGGCCGCTCCATTCCTGAGTGGCGGCAACCTGCCCAATGTGCTCGCGAAGTTCGCTGCCGCGACTTACGTCCTTTCACCGGACAAGCTGCTGCAGCTGATCGAGACGGCCGGCGCCTTCTCGGTCGCCGGCGCGCCCGCGGGGTTGAGCGTCGCGACCGCGTCTCTCGATTTCAACATGAGCTCCAAGCCGGTGGCGGGGATTGCCAACGAGCTGACCGTCCCCGTGGCTGCCACCGTCACCACCACACCGAGCATTGCGCCAGTTCCAGCCACGCCGGTCCGCGTTCCCGTCAACGGACTCGGCGAAGTGGCGAACGCCGTTCCGATTGCAGCCGAGGCTGCTGGTGTCGCACCGATCGCCTCGGCGTCGGGCGCGCCGGGCAGGGCGGTCATCGCCGCCTCGCGTTTGGCCAGCGAGCGCTTATTGGTGCCCGTCGGACAAGGCGGCAATGCACCGTCGACCACCCCCGCCGCACCGTCCATGGTCCAGGTGGAGCTGAATGCCTTTATTCCCATCGAGGCGCTGGCCGGTACAGGCATCGCCAACATTCCCAATAACACCGCCTTCTTCGAGCAAACGCTGGGAGACGGCAGTCGGGTCCAAGCCAATACCGTCGGCAACATACTCAATCTCTGCGACGCCCATCGCGAGAAGCCGGCGCTGGCACCTGTCGACGTCGCCATCGCCGACACCGGGCTAACGCTCAACGCGGGCGTTCGATACGTCTTCAGTCTGCAAGGCAATGCGCTCGCGGTGCGCGGGGAGGACGGCGCCGCATTGACGGCGACGCTCAATCTGGGCGTTCCCGATTCGAAGCACACCTATGTCGGCGCGCTCATCTCCTCGCAGCAGACAGACAGCGTCCACCTCTATCCAATCCTCTCGCTCGCCGCACCCGCGCCCGCCGTCGGCAGCAACGGGATCGTGCAGGGCACGCCTTATTCGGTGGACTTTATCTATGGCTCCAAGCAGTCGCTGATCAACGTCGTCGATGAGGATCAGATCGTCGTCGCAGCCGGCCTGGAGGTGGCGTCCCTGCAGCCGAGCGACAATTCGGTGCCGCAGGAAGGCGATCTCTATTTCGGCAGCTTCACCGGCGGCGCGCAGACGATGACGGTGTGGGCGCTTCCCGTGTTCCTGCCCATGGCCCCTGCCGCCCTGAAGGGCGCCTCCTTCGATGGCGCAATGACGCTAGAGGCGGTAAGCAGCGGACTGCCGGCTTATCAGCTGCGTATCACTGACAGCTCGCTGTTTGTTTTCACCAATATCAACGTTGACACGAATGAGGTCGGATCAGCGAGCTCGGCGAACGTCTATGTGGCCGGCATCGCGATCAATTCCGCACCTGACGATCTCACCTCCAAGGCCTTCGCGCCAACGCAATTCGTGCTCGGCCTCGTCCGCCAAGCCAAGGTCGGCTCGGCGACGAAGTACGTCTTCGTTCCGGAAGTCGACAGCGTGGTCATCGGCGGCACGCGCTACATGTTGAGCGTGATTACGCTGGCGGAGTTGACCGACGATCCGACGCAGCGTCCCTATCCGCCGAACTTCTGGCCGGATTCGCGCTTCTGGCAATTCGCCAACCGCCACAATCCGTATCTCGACATCCGCTACAAAGGCGACACCGAAGACGTGCGGATCGTCGCTGCGCAGGCGGATACGGCGACGATTGCCGCCGTCATGCGCAAGACGCAGGAGCCGCTGCAGATGTATCTGGATACGGACGACATGGTCGTCTGGCCGATCGTTGGCTTCCCGCTCGATACGCATAGCCAGGTAATCGACAACAGTCGGTTGTCGGCGATGATGAGCGACATCCTCGTCACGCTGAACACGCCGATTCCCGCGGCGCCGCAAGCTGGCATCGGTGTGCCGGCGAGCCAGCAGGTGGTGCTGCCCGGCGCCGCGAGCCGGCAGAATCCGTATGCCTTCGGCGTCGATTTCGCTTCGTCGGAAACGGCGCTTGCGACCAAATCCTTTGCAGGTGTACTCGAAGCGACTGACACGGTTGCCGAACGCACCACGTTCCAACGGCGAAAGCCGCAGGTCGTCTATGGGTTCTCGGTATACAACTCTACGACCGGCGAATGCTACCTGATCGAGCTGGTGCCGAGCGACCTTTCGATTCCCGATCGGCTGCCAAACCCGACGCAGAATGCGACGTACGATCCCTACTACGTACGCGTCGTGTTCGTGCAGCGGCTCAAGGCGTACAACATGTCGATCATCGTGCCGTCGCTCGCGCATGACCAGTATGGCCATCTCGCGCAGCCGGATACGAAGCAGGCCTACACGAATCTCATAGCGAAAACCGACGACTTCTCGCTCGGCTACATGTGGTCGCTCGCCGACTCCGGCAACAATTTCGATTCGTTGACGTTTCACTCTGTCATCACCGACAGTTCGATCGGCGACGCCCAAACCTATGCCTGCACCAACCTGCCGTATCGGTCGGTTGCCCCATTCGAGTCCTTCGCCGCCGGAGACTTCCGGCCGCTCACGTTCGCTTGCCGTCGCCGAAACTGGGACGCCACCTGCACCCTGATGGTGGCGACGCGCCCGCTCAACACGCATCGCTATCTCGCGTTCGGTGGCGGCGACCTCGTGCCAGTGCGGCTCGATGACGACTTCAACGTCGACACGCTGCTGCCCGCGCATATGTACAACCTCGCGAACGGTTTGTCGGTTCGCCAGTATCTGGCGGTCCAGACCATCAGTGTCGCCAACGTCCCCTATGTGATCGCCGCCGCCAGCCAGAACAAGGCGCCGGTCTTCTCCAGCTTCGCGATCAACGGCAACGCCAGTGGCCAGCAGGTGCCGTTGAGCGCCGACAAGGTGTTGGACTTCCCGACTGAAATCCAAATCGTTGGCCAAGCCAGCACCACGCTGATCGATGTGACCACACTCGGCGCGGGACTCACTGACACCAACGGGTTCTTCACGCCCGTTGACGACAACGATGAGCTACCGGCGCCGCAGTACAAGGCGATCCCGTACAACAATCTGGTCTATCTGGTGCGCGCGATTTCGGATAGCGACGCGCTGGCGGCAGTGGGCGGGCTTGATTGCAGGTCGGGACTGCTGATCGATACCTACGTACCGACGTCCGACGGCCATTTGGTGCTCGCGCAGGGCGCGCGCTACAAGCGTAGCGGGATGCAGTTCTTTGGCGACAGCTACACGCCTGCCACCATGGTCGACTCGCTTGATACGCTGGATTTCTCCAGCATCAAGGGCGTCACCTATCGTGCGCCGACGATCTTCGTTCCGATCCCTGAGCTCGACGCCAGCAAGGGCTTCGTCGCCGACATCGCAAACTTCCTCAGCCAGCAGTTCTGGACGTTCATCTATGGCGAGGTCGTCGCGCAGCCCGGTGAGACCGTCAATGGCGTTCTGTATCCGCAGGGTTTCAACTTGGACGGCGATGGTAAGCCGATTCTGTCTCTGCAAAAACTGCATTTCGTCTACGATCCGTTGGCCGTGCTGTTCACGCCCAACGACCTGTCGCACAAATACCCCCTGAATCCAAAACAGCAGGTGCTGGCACTGACCAACGGCCAGATCCAGGAAGGAATCTGCTGGCGCACGGATCATCTGCAGGACGGACGAACCGCGCCGCACAATATCTGCGCGCAGCAGAAACTGCCCGGCGGCTGGTACATGGACCGGCCCAACATCATTTATTCGTCGCACAATCGGCCCGTCAAGACCGCCCCCTTCGGGATAATGACCAAGGGGCTGTCGGTGCACAGCATCGTCTCCATCTCCGGCGGTGTGTACAACATTGAGGAGTCGGGGCTTTCCACGTCGCTGTCGAACGACCAGACCGGCGGACAATTGATTTCCACCGTGTCCTCGGTGTCGAACATGCTGGTCTCGGTCTTATTCGATTATGACAACAACGACAACGCCAACCTGTTGCTCTATGACCCAGCGCTCACCAACAAGGGCGTGGTGTTCATCAACGGATATCTCGGCGCGACGGGGTACACCTTTTCAAGCCCGGATCATTTCGACGTCAATGACGTGCTCCCCAGTCAGGTGCCGCTGCTCGATCAGGTGGCGGACCTTTTTGGCTACGAGGTCGCCTTCTACAACACAGACCTCAGCCTGCCGCGACAATACTGGAGCCTCACCTATGACGGGCTGACTGCGCCAGGGCTACCCAATTACATCGCCAATGTGCCTCCCGCGATTGTCGATCCCACGTTCAGCAATCGTACGCGATCGCTGTTGCTCAACTTGGAGAACCAGGTCAGGCCGCAGGCGATCGGGGTCATGGATACTTTCAGCTCGGTCGTTTCCGTCAATCTGCATCTGCGGAACGGCGTGACCGGGTCAGTGTTCGTCAATAAGAAAGCGGACCGGGATGTCGCCTCGATCGGCACCAACCCGCTTGGGGGAACCAGCTTCCCGCTCTATGGATTGCCGACCAAGTACGACTTCTTCCTGTTCTCGCGCGATCACTACTACACGCTGGACAATGCCTGGTTTGAGCTGATCGACCAGGGCTACGCCATGTGTCTTGTCGACGACGGCACAGGGACGGGCAACAAAGTCGCGAAGTATTTCGTCGATACGGACGGCAACTACAACGAGCTGTACACCTACGTGCTCTATTCGCGCATTGGTGGCATCCTCGAGACCAACACCTTTGCTTTGCGCGTCACGCTGGCTGCACCACCGAATCCCGCCGCCGCACCGGCCGTCGGCGAGACGCCTAACAACGTCAACCCGCAGGATCTCGTCGCGCAGATCAACAAATTGTCGAACTTGGTCTACGCAGTATTCGGCGCATCCTCGCCGGGGCAGCCACCGGCGTACATCCCGATCCAGGCGGTGTCTTCGCCTGTTCCAGCGGCACCAATTTCCGGCGCGCCGGGCTTCAATGGTTACAACCTGAATGTGATCGGAGCGGGCAAGCAGCCGGTGCTGATTTCTCAGATCTACGCTGCGAACCTTGCCTATCCGATCGCCGGCTCGACCACCATCCAGCCGATCAATCCCAAGACGGGCAAGGCGTTGTCGCTCTATGGGTCGTTGTCGCACGGCTTGGACAGGCAGGTGACGTTGGCGCTGCTACAATCGGCCGACAAGAGCAGCTACCTACCGCGCACGACGACGCCTCAGACCGTCACGGCCGGCATCTATGGCGGCAACGGGCAGGGCGCGCTGATCGGAACGCCCTTCAGCTGCGCGTTCCAGGGCTCCGGCGCGATCCCACCGCAGATCGCCAGCAACCCAACCCCTGGCACCACGATGAAAGGCGACGACGGCGTCTTCTACACCTTCAACGCCGTGACCAACGGCGTGATGGATTCGACCGGAAAGAGCGCCTCCGGCGGAGGCGGCCAGTTCTTCGTCGATACCAGTGATCCGACGAACCCGATCTGGGTGGTGGTGTCGATGCCGAAATTCACGCTCAACGGCAACACCTACGTGGTGAACCTTAGCACCACGCTGAGCGACGGCGTCACCTCGCGCTACACGCTGATCGCCGGGGGCAAGAGCTATCTATTCGAGCCGGGCAACACTCAGGTGAAGGTGAACCGCACTCTATTCACCTTCAACCCGTTGCAGGGCGGCGTCTATACCGTGACCTGCTCTTCGCTGGACGCGCCGTTGACCAATGAAGCGCCGTCGCCCATCGCACTCACGCAGTTCTCCATGACAGGCGGCGGGCTGCCCGCAGGCGGACAGGTGACCACCGTCGATGTGTTTAATACTCCGGGAGGTCTGAACGGCATCGTGCTCGGCGTTGCTGGCAGACAATACGGTTACGACCCCATCCTTGGTCTAGTCACCGTAACCGCGGGAGCCACGCAAACCACTGTACCAATCCAGACCGGGCTGACCTTTGCTTCCAATTCGGGCTACGGATATGTAATTGGCTTTGTAGACGGCGTCTATCAGGTGAACGACAGTCCGATGTTCCCCTACGCTGCGTCGACCACCGGCAGCCCAGCGAGCTACCCGCTGATGACGGCTCCGCAGATGTTTACGTTCGGCGACGCCTTCTACACGTTCGATGTTGCCGAAAACGGCGCGTGGGTCAGCGTCACGGGGGATGGCCAGGCCTGGCCCATCCGGCCGTACCAGTTCTCGCTCAACGGCGCGGTCTACATCATTGATACCAACCGTCAGCCCTACACCGTTACCGGTGGCGGCAGCACGGTGAAAATGACGGCGAACAACAGCCAGTTCGTGATCGACGGTGTGCAGTACACCGTTACGCTGAAGGCAGGCTCACTTTCGGGCGCGACGCTTTCCGGCCAGTTCAACATTGCCCAGGGCAATGTCGTCGCGATCGAAGACTATCTGTATCTGCTCGATACCATGAACGGGCAGGTGGTCGGCAATGGCACCGCATATCCGCTGACCACTTCCGGCTTCACCTATTCCATCTCGACTGCCGACAACAGTTTTACCGTCACCACCGAGGCCAACGCCGACACGGTTACCATCGGCAACATCGTCTACCGGATCGACGGCTCGAGCGTGGTGGGCGACGGCATTACGTACCCGGTTCTCGAATACCGCACGTTTGTCGATGACACGGTCAGCTATGTCATCGGCCTCGACGGCACTGTGACGTTGCCGCAACCGCTGGCGGTCGCCGCCTTCCAGTTCACCGACGGCGCGCAAACCTACACGGTAAAGCAGAACGCCGCGTTTGATGGCGCCACCTATCACCTGATCACAACCCCCGCCGCCAACGCCCCACCGCAGTTCACGGCGGCCGCTCTCACCTACCAGATGCGCAACGATACGGCGGCAATCACCGCTGGCGGGACCAAGACCTATCTTGCGAACGCCGGTGCGCTTTCGCCCAATCAAGTGGCGTTCGGCACCAAGACGCTGTTCTTTGGCCGCGCGAGCGATCTCGCCGCGTTTGACGGCACTCACTACTATGCGATCGCCAACGGTCAATTCACAGACACCATTACCGGCAAGCTGTACACTCTGAGCGCCAACACGGCGGTATGCGAAGGCAACAGTTATGAGATTTTCAGCAACCTCGGACAGGGCGGCTATTTCGAGGTGCCCGCGGGGCCAACCTACTATGTGAACGTCGCCGTCGCCGATTTCGGCGCGGCCACGGGCGACATCAATAGCGTATTCCCAATCAGCAGCGGCAGCTTCACCATGCCTCTCGTCTACACAGTGACGGTCGCGGGAAGCACGGTCACCGTGAATGCTCTGACCTACGGTGCCGCGACCCCAGTCGCTACCGTCACCGCGGCGGCGAACGCGCTGACGGGCGGCGAGTTCACCGATCCCGTCACAGGCATCGTTTATACGTGCGTGCGACAAGGATTGCGGGTCGAATTCATCGATTCCAACAACGTTGTGTATTCCCTGCCTCTGGGCGGCGGCACTTTCACGGCGCTGGTGCCGGTGGCAACTGGCGTGACGGTGGCGATCGACAACAACGTACCGGCCAATGTCTGGCCAGTGCAGAACAACAGTTTCACAACCGGCGCGACCACGTACAACGTCAATGTGTTGGTCGCCTATGCCAACGCCGCGGGGCCGTATTTGCGGATGGTGGCCGGACGTTTCATCGTGCCGCAAGCAGACCCGCTGTCAGACCTCGCCTACCGGGTGAGCGTGGACAAGAGTGGCAAGGGCAAAGCGGTCAAGGGGTACGTCATTTCCCAAGACGACGTTTTCTCCCCGGACGGCAAGGAAGTGTACGCCGTCAACGCCGTTAATGTCGCCAAAGCCACCAACGACGCGAAGCTCGCGGGACAGACAATAACGCTCGATTACAAGGGGGAGACGCTCAGCTACACGCTCGGCGCAAGCGCCGCGACTATCCAGCCGAATGGAATAAAATATGACAGCGCCGCCAAGCAGTTCAAGATCAACTACCCAAGCGGCACGGTCACGTACACAGTCGGTGCGGGCGGTGTCACGGACGACCGGCTGAACCAAAGCACCTTCCCCGCAACGCTGGCCGGCAGCCAACTGAGTTTCACCGACACAGTAGCCGGCGCGAGCTTCAGCTTCGACAGCAGCGGCAACAACCAGATTTCGGCGAGTTTCCCGTACCGCAGCCAGTTCTTCATCGACGCGTTGAACGGTATCACCTTCTACGTCGATACCGCCGACAACAAGGTCGAAGCACTGCTCACACTGCCGGAGACGACGCGCTACGCTTTCTCGCCGGCCGACGGCAACACCTATCTGATTCACTACAACGCGGTGGAAGTAGTGTTTCCTGTCATCGCGGGCGCCAACGTCAACGCCGGCGTGGCTACTGTTGGCTCGGACAGCTTCACGATCTTGATCGACGAGGTCGAGCCCGTGGCGGGCAGCGGTGGAGCGGTACCGGTCAACCTGGACAGCTTCGAGATCAATGGCGAGCTCTACACGATTACCGTCGGCGCGGTGGGCCCGAACTACAATGCCTGCAAAGTGGTGGGCGCCGGAAAACCGCCGTTCCCCTTTACAGGACCCAACACGTTCAAGCTGAGCGATCCGGGTATCACCTACACGCTTCATCTGGACGACGACGACTTGCCGCGCACGATCAGCGCGAGTTTCCCGGTGCTACCGAGCCGCGACCTGATCTCGGTGGGTGACGAGATTTTCGTGATTACCTATGCCAGCGCGACGACTGGCACTCTGCGTGGTCAGGGACAGGCGGCGATCCCCATCACCAATTCCGCTTTCACCCTGAGCAATTCGTTCGATTCAACCACGGCAAAATTCATCTTTGCCGATGCGGACATCTACAATGCTGCTTCCGTGGTGGGCCAGTTCACAGTCAATCAGATACCGACATTCAGCATCGGCAGCACCAACTTCACACTGGACACAGTCAATCTGGTGGTGACGGACAGCAACCGCCGACCGTATGCGCTAGTCGCCAACCCGATGATGTTCAGTATCAACGGGTTCAACTATCTGATCGATACGAATCAGATACCACACACGATCGTTGGCAACGACAACCGCTCGCCGTTGCAGACCGATATCACGGTGCAGGCTGGTCAGCCTATCGCCAATTCCACATTTACGCTGAACGGCCAGATCTATGCGTATGTAGAGGACAGCCAGCACAATCTACTGACCATCGTGGGCACCAAGAGCTACATGATCGCCAAGCCGGCGCTGACTTTCAAACTCGACTCCAGCCTGCTGTTCACGCTGGTACTGGGGGCGCCGGGTGCGGGCAACTTCGCAGGCTCAGTGGCGCCGATCGCCAAAGTGACGGCGGGCACTACGGTGCTCAATGTCTACGCCGGCACGGCGGAGTCGGGTTTCGCCGATTTCTTCACCTACAAGAACGTGCTGTACACGTTCGTGAAGTCTGAAGGTGTTTACGTCGCGGTGCAGAAGTCGTACAGCGTCTACGCCTCCGTCCCGGCCGTCGGGCAACAACAGCTGGCCGTGTTCGACATGAACGGCACGACGTATCTCGTCACGGACGGCACCACTGCGGGCGATGCGTCCCCTCTGGGAATCAATCCGGCTTCGATGTGGTCGGCGACGTCGCTCAACACGGTGGAGAGCCAGTTTGGTCTGGTCTACGGCTTGGGCCAGCAACCTTCGAACGTGGTCCGCAGCGGCGACGGCACCTTCCAGTTTGCCGCTACCGACTCTGCCGGCAATCCGACGCTGTTCGACATCAAATACACGGCCGGAAGCAGCACCAACCAGATCGTCGCCGACGTGCCGAAGCTGCTGCCTAGTTTCACGCAGCAGGCCAGTTTTACTTTCCTGCCCGCGTACGCGCCGCTGACGTTTGAGACCGGCGGCTACAACGCATTCACGATGGCGGTCGAGGAAACCGCCAGCCCGGTTGAGAGCTTCTCAGCGGCGTGGAACACCCCGGTCATGTCGAATGACGCCGCAATCGCCGGCCTGATCACGGCGCAGGGCGACTTCAGTGTGGAGTTCTGGCATTCAATTCCTGTAACGCCGGTGGCGGAGCAGTCCGTCTTCAACTACACCGGCGTGAATCCGCTGATTTCGTACGCCGACATCAGCTTCCCCAATACGTCGCAGATCACTGTGACCGTCAACGACACGGTGATGCAGGCGAGTACGACCCCTTCCACGCTGACCACCAATTGGCGCCACGTCTGCCTCGCATATACGCAGCCTTATGTGATGGTCTGCAGCGGCGCTCCGTTCGTGGTCGCCAACGGGAGCAACTTCAATTTTGAGCGCGATTTCACGATCGCCATGACTGTCGCGGCGAGTGCGACGGGTGCCATGCAGGGCTTGCTCTACAAGGGCACTGGGTCGGCCATCCCGGCGCCGCAGACGCAGTCCTCGTTCCGCGTGACGCTGGATGCCGGCAACCATGTGGTGTTGGAGGTGGCCAACGGCGACGGCACCACTGGCAGCCTCACCGGGCCAGCGCTAGATCCGAAAAATTTTTATCAAGTGCTGATCACCAAGCACACAAAGACCCCGATGGGAAAGGATGACGACGCGTCAAGCGATCCTTATTCGCCACCGTTCGATACCCACACCACACCGACGGCGCCACCGATAAAGGTCGGAGCTGACGGCACGGTCGCTATCGACCCCGACAACACCGTCGGCGCAACCGACTTTGAAAATTTCGCGAAAAACCTGTCAACACAAGGCACTGACACTGGCTACACAATCACGATCGCCGTGCGCGAGATGCAGACCAACGGCGAGTTTGGCGCATGGACCAGTCCGGCCAGCATCCTGATCGCGGCTAAGGACTCTGGCCTGATGGTCGCCAACACCGGGGCGGGCAATCTGGTGATCGGTGGCGCTTACGACGACAACGGCAACGCGATCCCGTTCGGGGCGCCAGGCAATCCGGGGAACGTGCGCGAAGTTTATCTGTTCGCCAGCGCCTTTCGCAGCCAGGGGATCCGAACCGGCCAGGGCTTCGTCCAGGTCGACCAGGCCACCTATTCCGATCTGCAAGGTGCGGGCCTCGTCGGGTGCTGGAAAGCCGCCTACGATCCGAATGGCGTCGTTCCCAACAAGATCGACACCGGCAGCTTCGCCGCCTCGAGCAACGCCAAGTACGCAGTGCTCTCGCCTTTGCCGAATCGCGAAATCGAAGGCATCTCTCTGTACGTCAACGGCAGTCCGTTGGCGCTAACTCCCGTGACCGGTGGTGCGCCGAGTCCGTCCGGAGCCAACTCGCTCATCTTCAACGCCAATAGCACGTACCGCATCCAGGAGATCAGCTTCTGGAGCATGGCTCGCCAGGCCTTCCAAGCGATCAGCGATATGTTCGGGCAGCTGATCCCGAGCAACGAGCCGTTCCTCTCGCTGTATCTGCCCGGCTCCTTTTCCGTCGATGCTCCCGGCGTCGACGTGCCAATACTGCCACTCGCGAAATACATCGAAAACGTGCAGGTGAACAATCTGGCCTCCTTGATTATCGATCTCGGAAACGCTTCACTCGATCTGCAAGGTTGTCCGGCAATCGGCCGCTGCGGTCCGCTGGTATCACCGAATCTCTACACGCCTCCCGGCATCGCCCTGACCGTGTGTGACACACCGCCCGGCCTCACCACCTATTCGGTGACGATCAACACCGTCAGTGGTGCGCTCGCGGGCGTGCTCAAGGAAGCCTATGTCTTCATTCGCAATCATGTGCTGACGGTTTATGCGGGCAAGAAGGTTGGTGACCTGGCGATGGTTTGGGTGTCACAGGAACAAGGCGACCCGCAGATCATTGGCTATATCGAAGGCGCTCCACCCGCACCGATGGCGAACCTAACCAACAAGTCATCATATGCGGGCTCCACCAGCGTCAGCTTCAACGCTCCGATCTCCTTGTCGTATAAGTACCAGACGAACGACGACAGTTCCTCGCAAACTAAAGGGAGCGGTGGTGGCACTGCAAATCCCAGTTATGACAAATCAGTGGGCAGCAGTCCACCACCCAGTCCAACCGTGAAGGAGACCCAAACCATCGGAGCCGCCTCAGAGAATCAGCGCACGGTCACTGATATCACTAACGATAAGGGAACTCAAACGACCGATGAGAAGACCTACAACTCGGATGGATCGCTTCAACAGGAGAACATAACTACACAACAGGCGCCAAAGGGGGGAGGCGCGAGCACGGGCTTCCATTTTGCCATCGGCCCTGTGCTCGCAGCTCTGGGTTTCGGTCTGAAAGTTGACAAGATGACGGTCAGTGTTGGTATAACGGCCGGGGTGACGTACAACTGGGGCGGCAGCACCGGCACAACCAGTCAGGAAACTGCGTCGGAAAAGTTGGACGAAGGGCATAAGTACACCGTCCGGATGCAAGGCACGATGGCGCCATATACGGGCGACGGCTTCATGGCCAGTCTGAACTCGCTGAGCGTGCCGAGTGCCACCGTGGGGACACCGGCGTCGAAGACGCCGATTCTGCCCAACCCGCAACTGGGAGGCTTTACGACCTCCAACCCGCCCGGCGCGCTGCCCAAGACTGCCGTCACTGAGGAGCGCTTCGGGCAACGCATGTTCGTGCCATCGCCATACGGCCAGGCGTTCGTCACTTCCACGACGGTCGACGTCTATCAGCAAATACTATTGCAGACGAACACCACGTTCGGCTTTATCCGCGTGCCCAATCCTCAGATTCCGCGCGATCTCAACATCATATCGTTCCGGATGAGCAGCCAATACCTGCGCCCTGGAGTACTCGATGGCATGATCGGCTATCAGTACAACCCGGCGCGGTTGGCCTCCGGTGCCACAACATGGCAGACCACCACCGGCCAACTCTCGCCTGTGTACGACGGCAATTTCTCCACCGGTGAAGTGGGCCACAATGCCAGCTACATGCGCGTGGTGGAAGCGTACCAGCTCAAGAAGCAGATCGACCAGGAGGCGTTCAATGCGATGGCGCTCTATCAATCCACCTACGCCAACAAAGGCGGGTTGCCGGATTCGACGCTGACGCCAGGATTGGACTTTTACAACGAGTATGTCTGGACGGCGCGAGGCGGCACGCAGGAAGTGAAGCACACTTACACAACGACTTATGAGGAGGTGCAGACCACAACCAAGAGCTCGACAAGTGACATCAAACTGGATTTCAACGCCAAAATCAGTGCCGGCGGAGCCCAGGTGCTTGGCCTGGCTGGCGGTTATGATTGGATCGATACCAGTTCCCAGAGATTCCAGGTCACGTATGCCGGCAATGTCCAGTTCGACGTCACCGCCTCGTTCGACGGCATCGAGAACGACACGCAGATGCGCTACGCCGCCAACAATGACGCGCACTTCGTGATGAACTTCAATTCCACTTTTAATCCGGGGAACCAGAGCGGTCTCAATCTGGTGATCGGGTCCGACGGTTTGGTCTACGACATCGTGCCCTCGGTGAAGTCGGGTGCGGGGCTGCCGATCTCCGACAATCTCGACACCACGTTCAGCTACCAGCAGCCGCAGCCGTCCTATGCGGCCGGGAATGCGAACGGCCTCAGCGGCAACCTCGAACCGTATGACCGCCCCGGCAAGACGA
The DNA here is from genome assembly GCA_963814635.1 of uncultured Acidobacteriota bacterium. Taxonomy (GTDB): domain Bacteria; phylum Acidobacteriota; class Terriglobia; order Acidiferrales; family UBA7541; genus Acidiferrum. Next base: position 1,671,874 of record CAWFDP010000001.1, read on the forward strand.
AGGGATTCCGCACCTACGCGTTCTATTTGCAGCCGCGTGAAAAGAACGCGGATGATTTCTGGAGCACGGTGGTGGACTCGAACTGGCTCAACAACAGCGGCGATCCCGACGCGGTTGCGCTCCTGGCCGCGAAGAAGGCAAAAAAGTCGGTACCGTGGCGGATGTTTTACCGCGTCACGTATTCCGAGCGCTTCCTGCCGCCAATTTCGACCGCGGCCATCGTAGTGCCGCACATCACGCCGGTGTTCGCGGTGCCGGTGCTCAATCCAGTGAGCGATTTCCTGTTCCAGCCGCCAGGCAGCGGTGTTGCCTCGCTGCACAATCCGCACAACGATGTGGAGGCGAATGTGGTGCTGGTCGCGCCGACTGCCTCGGGTCTCAGGATCGGCACGGTGCCCACCAGCGGCGCTTCTCAGGGACTGCCGGTGCTGCCGAACAATGTCATCCCCTTTGACATCGCGAAGAATCCGGCGTCGCTGATCAACTGGGGCGACACTGCGAATGCCAAGCTCCTCAGTGCGCTGACGCTCTCAATCACTCGGCAGAACACCGTTCCGATGACGGCCTTTGCCCCGGCCGGCTCCACCAAAGTGACCGACGTGTCCGAGCCGGGAGGCTCGACGGTGTATACCGTGTATAACGATCCCAACGGCATCACCGTAAGCGTGCCAGTCGTCCCGGCGACGGTGGTCTACCAGGACGTGAACGGCAATCCGATCCAGTATTACGACGGCAAGATCTATCGGACGCTGCAGGCGGATTATCTGCCGACCGTGGACGGTACGATCACCTATTACATTCAGCCGCCTTCCAGTTACGACCAGACCGTCTTCGACCTGGCCGGCGACGACGACCTTTATGGCAACCCCGGCGACCAGTGGCGCTACTATTTGGTCTCCGGCGTCAGCTCGAACATGACGTCGAGCGAATCGGTGCAATCCTTCGGGCCATTCCTGAACTCCGGCGAGTTCACCGGCTTCACGATTGCCGATACCATGCACGACAAGACCACTGGCCGGCTCTTGGTCGAAGGCTACGTGTTGGCACAGGGTGTGATGCAGTGGCCGAACATGAACGTGCCGGCGCAGAGCTTCGCCGATGTGCAGGTCTACAAGGCGCTGAGCGTGCTGGACACATTCCCCATCGGCGATCCGGAGGTCCTGATCCGGTTCCTGCGGGCGCAATATCCCGAGGCCGCCTTTGTGGGCAAGACGGTTGATGGCCTGACCGCCCCCGAAAACACGGAGATCGAATTGGTGTTTGCCAAGAACGTCACTACATATTTCAATGCGGTTCAACAAGCCTTGGTGCCTCAATAGGACGTAAGCGGCTCCCCATGGCTCGTGTGACTCTTGAAGATGTGGACTTCGAACGCGGAATGCTACAAGTACGACAAAGTGCATGGCATGGGAAGCTCCGGCGAACCGAAGACGCCAAATTCGATCCGGGTAGGTACGCTGTCCCCTCGTGCCTCGTCGTAGTGATCAACGTGGCGAAAAACAATGGTGAAAGTCGTGCGTGACTTGGTAGGCAAAAGCGATTCCGTTCACCGTGGTCGCGGAATCTGCCCGAGACAAAGGGCGGAATTGGTACGGCAGTCCTCCGGACGACCAACGATCAAAGAATTCGCCCGGGTCTATCTCAGCCAGAAATAGCCGAACAATCCCAACAAGGCTTGTACAGCCGGGATAGCAGACTTCAGAGTAAAGGCTCCAAAAATGCCTGCCGCGACCACTCCAATCAAGAGCACACGTGCTGCACCCAAGTCGCCAGCATATGCGCAGTAGAAAAGCCCGCCAGCGACGATACCGTTATAGACGCCGGCGTTCTTCACTACGTTGGCGACTAGCTCAACTTGATTGGGGCTCAAAGGTTCCTTTGGCAATTTGTCGAGCGTCTTCTGCAGAACGAACGAAATTCGCCAAGGAAGCAACTCAGCGAGCATGAAACCCAGGTGCAGCAGGGCGATTCCGAGGAGCACGATTTTCATGTGAGCCTCCAACCAGGGAGTTTACTGACTGTATGGTTTATAAACAACTGCGTACTATCGGAGTCTGTATGCGCTCCGGTTGACTGAACAAATGGCAAGACAGAGCCGCCCAAATTGCTCGAAGCGAAGCCTAATGTGAGCAACGTTCCGGGTAGTTTGAACCTGACTCCGGCTGCTTCAAGCAGCGACCACAAAATGATCACCCAGGCACCGCTTCGTATTCCAGGCGCGAGGGGCAAGGCGCGTGTGCCATAACTGTGACACAAAACCTGTTTTCACTGCCAAAACTGACGTCATTGACGAGACGAGTTTGTTGATTCTACGCAACTTATTGAAAACACGAAGGTGCTCGAAGATTCCGGCTTATAGGTTTGCTCGGTGGATGGGATTCGCGTGAGGAAGGGAAGTAAGCAAGCGCCCCACGACCCGAATGACTGACGTTCCGCTCAGTCCGGCTCGGGCCTGCCTCAATTGCGGAATTGAAGAATGTCCCTTCGGCCTGCGCATCTTAATGCAATCATCAAACGAGCGCCTCGTGCCGCACTAGGTGCTCGCGCGTAACGAGGAATGGATCACATGGACTTGTTCACGCCGGTCGTCAGCGAGGAAGCGCAGCATCCGAATTTTCGGATGATCACCAAATACGCGAATACATTTAATCAAGGTGTTTTGAATGAATGGGCACTCGGCTTTAAGGACCGTGACGGAAAATTTGTAAAAGAGTTCCAGACGACGTTCGATTCCAGCTTCTGGGAACTTTACCTGTTTGCTGTCATGAAGCATTTCCACCTGGAAGTGGATTTTTCGTTCAACGCTCCTGATTTTGTTATCAAAAATAGGGGCTCAATGAACGTTGAGGCTACTGTGGCCTCCCATGCCCAAGGTTCAACTCCTGAATCTGTGCAGTCGGATGCGCCGATTCCCGACGACCTGAATGAATTCAACAGGCAGACGATCATTCGCATGAGTAACAGCTTCGATGCGAAGCGCAGGAAGTACCACGAATCGTATGCGGGACTGGCGCATGTACAAAATCGCCCTTTCGTTCTGGCCGTCTGCGCCTTCGACAGGCCGTTTGCGATGCTGACCTGTCAACGGGCTATCGAGGCCGTGTTGTTTGGCTACTACGTCGATGAAGAGAAGTTTTTGAAAGAAGGCGGAACCCTTGAGGGCAAGCACATCGAATCCGTGACAAAGGACAACAAGAGCCCGGTGCCGGTTGGAATATTCGCAAGCGAGGATTTCGCGTGGCTCAGCGCCGTGATTTTCAGTTCCACCGCATCGTGGGGAAAGGTGAGGGCATTGTCGTCTGATCCGAATCCCAACATAGTATTTCAGGCGTTGAAGCGTAACCTCAGTGACGTCAAGCCACTCGTCACGAAGGCGAGAAAATCTGATTATCACGAGAGTCTTCTCGATGGGTTAAGGGTTTATCACAACCCCAATTCGACGCATGAATTGAACAAGGACATATTTCGCGACAACGACGTGTTTCAGTCCTACTATTCGGAAGAAAAACAGGATTGGGTCTATGAAGACCGGACGGGTCTTCTGCTTTTTCGGCGGGTTCATACAGCCATCAAAATCGCGAAAACCGGTCCGGCGGACAAAAAGAGTGTCGGTGTCATAGAAGAGGAGAGCTGATGCGTTCTTATCATTTCGAAAGAGCCCTGTTTGTCGTGGGTGAGCCGAATTCCGGGAAAAGCAACCAGCTGCGAAGCATGTTTCGAGATATCCGCCTGGGAACGGGCGGAGATATCCCGACGGAAAGAAGGCTTCCCGAACTCTACCGCCTGTCCAATGAGCGATGCTTGTACCTCCGCCTGACCTCGCCTCACGAAGCGGGAGAAATGATCGGCAGGAATCGTCGCAAACGAACGAATTTCCTGAAAAAAACAGTCGAAACCATTGAGGAGAACACTCCCAGGATGGGGAAGCGATGGAACTTCGCCGGTGCGATTCAGCCCGGTGCCCGGAAGCATATGCCGGATGTCGTAAAGACATGCCGGGCGTTCGTCAGATATTTCGAACCGGAACGGACGCGGGTTGTGTTCCTCAGTCCGGACAGGCACGGCAGATCGCTGCAGGAGACGGAACATATGGGGCTGGTTGAGCGGTTGCGGGAGATTCCTTCGGTGGAGGTTTGCTGGATCGATGCGCGGAACCGAACGGTGAACGGCCTCCTGCTGGCGGATTTTTTTGATTTCACCTGAGGGAAGGGACCTCCAGTATTTTTTTTGAGGACGAGATGGAACAGCTCACACAGATTTTGCGGGACGCAACGGCGGCGATCGGCGCCGAGTATTTCCTCCTGCCTATCCATGGTGCCGGTGCTGTTTACAGGGAGCGCGTCTATTGCTACGAGCTTTACCACCAGATGAGACTGCGGTGGCCCGCCGATTGCATTTACCGGTTGAACGGCGAGGTGGACAAAATAGGGCATCCGTATTTTCAGGATGGCGCCGCACCCAAGCCAGACCTGCTTGTGCATCAACCTGGCCACGGCAACAATTACGCCATCATCGAAGTTAAATCTTCGCCCGCCGCGGCCGATGGCATCCGCAAAGACCTTCACACCCTCTCAGTATTCAAGAATACATGTGAATATCAGCGGGCTATCTATCTCCTGTATGGCGCTGGTCCCGACGGCATCCTCGCCAGAGTGCAGGAACTAGGTGTTGACGTCCCGCACCTTGCTCCCATCGAGTTATGGGTGCATGCGACGCCGGCAGCACAAGCAGGACCAATCGGAAATATTGGTTGAGAGGCGATCTCTTATCGCGGGACTGCAATCACTGCCGCAGTCGCGTCCGTACCTGAAGATCGTTTGCAGTCCAGCCGAGATTGTTCATCTGAACCACCATTTCGTCATACACGGGGGCCTTTTTCAGCGGGTCAGCGACCGTGATAATGAGTGCGGCCCTCTGCGGCTCAATGGTGGCCTGGCCGCTGCGGTGTTCGGCCGAAAGGGCGAGGCGCCATGTCTCTCCCTGAACTCTCGACATTTCGCGGCGATAGACTTTCACGGGCGACCATTTGAAGCCATGTTCGACCAGGTCTTTTTCGTACGCGCTGCCGGTGAGCTTTGGGTCTTCTGGAATTTGTTTCTGTTGATGCGGCTTGCCATCTTCGCCAGTATCGTACGTCCCTAGTGAGACTTCGATATTGCTCCGGCAATATTCCGAGCCGAAGGAAGCATCCAGGTCCGGTTCGTGAACAAGGGTCATCAGGACGTTGGCCTTGATTGTGTCTTCGTCCACGCACAGACATTTGGGCATGGGAAACTCTGCTTTTTCGTAGGCAACGGACGGGGCGATTTCCAGTTCGAAAATAAGCGTGCATTGCCACGGCTCGCATCCCAAGACCACTGGAAGGTCGGGTGGCATTCCGAATCCTTGGTATTTCAGTAGGGTGGAATCAAGTTTTTGTCCCTGCATGGCCGCCGAGTGGACGAGAAGAGCCCTGCTCAGCAGATGCGAAGCACCGCCGACAACGCGATGACTGACGTTGGCAAATAGCGTAGAGACAAGCGGCGTGGCGTAGCTGGTGCCGAAGTCTTCGGCAAGGTTTCCGCGTCCGTCGATCGAGAGGACGCCGATCTGATTGCAGCTCCCGGCCGGATTGCAGTTCCCACCAATGTGTGAAAGCTCGGGTTTCGGCAGATAAAGTGGGCCGGGGCCGCGGCGGGAGAACGGCGATGGGTGACCCGCTTTTACGCGCGATGAGCTATGGTCGCGGTGCGCGGCGGAGCCGACGACGATCGCGCGCACCGAATCTGCGGGCGCGCAGATGCGATCTTTTTCGCCGAGATCATCGGGAGGCCAGCCGCGATAGGGTTTTTCCCGGTAGTTTCCGGCGGCAAGAACGAATGTAATGTCGTGCTCGTCCTGCAGCCGGTCGAGCGCTACGCCGAGATCGGAAAACATCTTGTTGTCAACGGCGCGTTCTGTGCCGAGGGACAAATTCCAGACCTTTACTTCGGGATATTTTTCAACGGCGTCCTCAAGGGTCGAAAGCAGCTTGTCTTCCGTCGTGCCATTTTTGGCAAGCGCCACGACATCAACGATGCGCGCGGAGCAGGAAGGAAAGCGTCCGTCGTCGTGATTGAGCTTGCGCGCGTGGATGATCAGGCCGGAAACAAAGCTCCCGTGCGAGTTATCCTGGTCGGCTTCGGGGACATAGACTTCGCGGGCGTGACGCCACGGCGAAAGATAAGGGTCGCCGGCCGCCGTGCCGGAATCGACGACCCCTATAAGGGGATAATCAAGGCCCGGCTCCGGGACGGGAAAATCGTCAGGCACGGCGCTGCGCACCGTGACGGCAGTCGATCGAACGGGCTGGTAGATGGGGAAGGGACCTACACTTTGCGTGCCGACATAACCGCTGAGTGCCTGGATAAGGTCGGGCTGCCTCAATTCGAGGCGATAAATTTTCAGACCGCGTCCGTAGCGAAGTTCGCGCGGTTCCCTGATGCCGAAGCGCCGCAGGACGTGGAAAAAACTCTCGTCCACCGCTTTATCGAAGTTGGCATTGTTGTGGCGGAAGAGCTTCACTTTTGCAATCGCATCCTGCGGCATTTCCACAGGAGCGCGGTAGACCTCGAACGACCGCAGGGTTGAAAGGTTGGCAATTCCATCCTGCGTCGTGTCGGACTCAATCCGGCGCGCCAGATTTTCAAGCCCCTGGGGCGTGACGCTGAGGAGCAGCTCACCGAGGCCCTCCGCGCCAATGATCGGGCAGGTTTTTTCCGACAGCACGTTCACCGGACGGTGGCTCTTGGCGATCGCGTCCGGCCTGACCTTTGCGCGGGCAACCGCCGGGACGGCGGGAAATTCCTTGAAGGCGGTTACAAAGTGGTCCCTGACCTCGATCACCTGAGCGGAAAGCCTGCCGCGAAATTCCTTATCGACGGGCACAAAAACCTTCTTGGCGCCGCCGCCGACATGCGGCCGGTAAAAATCTCGTTCAAGCGGCGGAACAACTTTTAGCGGGAGTCTCTTGCCTTCACTCATTTCTGAGCCTCCTGTAGCCTTTTCAGGATGTGAGTGACATTTCCTGGGCTCATTTGAAATGCGGCGGCGAGGACGCGGTGCGTGAAGACGCCGGGAAGCCGTTCTTTTGCCTTTGCAATCAATTGCGGAACAGAAAACCCTTCGGCATCGCGAATCAGCAGACGGCGCAGGATTTCCGCTTCTGGCACTTCGCCCGACCTGTCGATCACGGCGGCGCGTCGGGCGCCTTCACAGAGTTGACGGATGTCAGATCCTGACAAGCCCTCGGATGCTTTCGAGTAACGCTCAAGCGAGCGCGGTGATGTGGGATGTCCGAGAAATTTCTCGAACATCTGCCGCCGCGCGTCAATTGTCGGCAGTTCGATGTGGACGCGGTAAGCGAAACGGCGCCAGATCGCGGGGTCGAGAAGGTGTTCGTGATTCGTGGCCGCGAGAATGACAGTCTGTCCCTGCACCGAATCGATGTTCTGCAAAAGGCTGACCACAACTCGCTTCAATTCGCCGAGTTCCTGCTTGTCGTCGCGCAGTTTTGCGAGCGCGTCGAATTCATCGAGGAAGAGGACGCATGGGCGTCCCGCGACGTGGTTGAAGAGAAGCCGCAGATTCTTCGATGTGCTGCCAAGGAAAGAAGAGATCAGCGTATCGACACGGGCAGTAACAAGCGGAAGAGCGAGTTTTGCCGCGATGTGCCGCGCGAGTTCGGTTTTTCCGCATCCCGGTGGGCCGTACATGAGGAGGGAAGGGGATATGCCGATTCCTTCCTCGACCAGCCTGTCCGCCGCGGCAACGTAACGGACAAACTCATCCACAGATGCTGCGACATGCGGTTCAAGAAACACTTCCGCATCGTCGGGCGAAATGAAGGTTTCGTCCGCGAGGGACAGGCGGGATTCGGAATCGACGGGCAATCGCTCCTGCAGCGCGGCCATCCCCACGGCTGATACGGCGGACAGGGGATTGGAAACGACGGTCCGGCGAATCCGTTCGGCGGCTTTGGCCTGGCCAGTGGACTCCAGCTTGTCCGCCAGCAGCTGGGCGTACGACGCCCCCTTTTTGCGGTCGCCGTTCACAGCGGCTTCAACGAGATTCAGGATTTCGGTCAGATATTGCATGGTCTCCTAAACACTACCTTCATATTTGTAGTATAACACGGTTGAATTCTAAACAAAAGTATGCTAACATTAAACAAGAATCGGCGTCAAGGCCAGATTCGGGGGCCCGTTAGGAGGAGCCTACACATGGAAAACGAGCAAATTGAAGTAGTGATTATCGAGATTGTGGAGCTTGAGGAGCATTCGAAACAGCATCCCGACAAGCCTGCGCCGCACGCCAAACATTACGCCTTCCGCGTTGACAAGGACCGCATCGTCGTCGATACGCCCACGATTACCGGTCGCGAGGTCCTTAGTAAGGTAGGAAAAACGCCCGAAGCGTTCAAGCTTTATCAGCACAAGCGGGGACACCAGCCCATCCTGATCGGTCCCGACCAAGTTGTAGATCTCCGGGAACCTGGGGTTGAAAGATTCACCACCATGCCGAAGGACACGACAGAGGGGCTGGAAGCCCCCTGTCTGCGGCAGGATTTCCGGCTTCCGGAATCGGACGAAGGGTATTTGAAAAGTCTGGGCCTTCCTTGGGAGACCTTCCTTGACGGAAACACCCGCTGGCTTTTCATCCACGATTGGAAAGTTCCTGCGGGATATAACCACGCGCAGGTTAGTCTGGCGCTTCTCATACCGAGCAACTATTCGGACAGCCAGGTCGACATGGTGTACTTCAACCATGCGCTGGCACGGACCGATGGCCGTTCAATTGGAGCCCTTTCAACGATCACTATCGGTGGTAGTCAATGGCAGCAGTGGTCCCGACATCGGACAAGTGCGAATCCCTGGCGCATCGGTGTTGATGACATCGCCAGTCATCTCGCCCTCGTCGATGAATGGCTGCGTCGCGAGTTCGCTAAAGCCGCATGAAATATTTACTGCGCATGACGGAAGCGCATCACGTTGCGCTGCGTTCTCACCTCTTTCCCGGCGACGGGAAGGAAGCGGTCGCCCTTTTGCTGTGCGGCCGGCGAAAAGGCGCTGATCGACACGTTCTCATGGTCAAGAAGGTGGTCCCCATCCCTCAAGATGTCTGTGACCGCAGGCACGACCGTGTGACCTGGCCGACCGAATTTGTTGACCCACTTTTAGGCGAAGCATACGGGCGCGGGTATGCCATCGTGAAAGTGCACTGCCATGGCGGCGATTATCGCCGGTTCTCGACAACAGATGACGTGTCGGATAAATTGCTTTTTTCGGCCGTCACGAGTCTTTTGAATGACGGTCTGCCTCACGCGAGCGTCATTGTGCTTCCCGACGGAGAGCTCTTCGGGCGGGTGTTGGGCGAAGATGGAGCGGTCGTGGCGCCACTCGCATCTATCATGGCGGTTGGGGATGACATCCGGATATGGACGGAGCATCGCTCGTCGCTTTCGAGTTTTTCTGTCCGGCACGCTCAGGCGTTTGGAAACGGAACAACCGAGATTCTCCGGACACTTGCAGTTGCCGTCGTCGGTTGTTCCGGCACTGGCAGCGTGGTGGCAGAGCAGTTGGCACGTCTAGGAGTTGGCCGCATCGTGCTCGTCGATCCGGATATTGTGGAAGAGAAAAACCTCAACCGGATTCTGAATAGCGGCAAGGAGGATGTGTACTTAGGGCGGCCCAAGGTCCATGTTCTGGCGTCGGCCATCGCGCGCATGGGCCTCGGGCAGGAAGTGATTCCTCTTCAGAAAAATCTCCTCACGCCGGAGGCAGTGAGAGCTGTTGCGGAATGCGACATTGTGTTCGGCTGCATGGATGGTGTGGAGGGCCGGCACGTGCTGAACCGGCTCGCAACTTTTTATCTGATGCCTTACTTTGATGTCGGCGTGAGGCTTGACGCTGACGGCGCCGGCGGCATAGACCGGATTGCTGGCGCCGTGCATTACCTTCAGCCGGGTCTTTCGAGCCTTCTCAGCCGCGGTGTATATAACATGGGACGCGTGGACGCCGAGGCGATGCGCCGGACGAATCCGGAAATGTATCGCCGCCTGGTTAGGGAGGGTTACCTTCGCGGTGTCGAGGAGGACAGACCGGCGGTGGTCAGCATTAACACATTCTTCGCGGCGCTCGTCGTTAACGAATTTCTGGCGCGCTTGCACCCGTACCGAAATCAGCCGAACGGTGCATATGCGTATGTCGGCGGGAATCTTTCGGAAATGCAGTTTTACCCCGAGGGTGAGACTGCGCCGTGCCAAGTTTTGCAAAAGCATGTCGGAAGGGGCGACGTGATTCCGCTGCTGGAAAGGGCGTCTCTTTCTTGAAAAGGTTCATCCAGAAAGCGCGCAGCGCGGTACGAAAAGCGTTGCAGGCGTGGTTTCACAGAGACCGCCTGCTCAGTGTGGCGGTTGATGAACTTCCGGACTCCCCGGCTGGACGCCATCTTTATCTCATTGGCAGTCGCGTTCCATGGTCAGCTGCGCTCCTTTGTCCGTGTGGTTGTGGCGAAATGATCCAGCTCAGTTTGTTGCCTGACGATTCCCCGAGTTGGACACTCAGCTTTGATCACAACGGCCTGCCAACACTTTATCCTTCTGTTTGGCGGACGAAGGGATGCCGTTCACATTTCTTCTTGCGTTCCGGGATGATCATATGGTTCCGGAGCACCATTGGCGACTAACAACCAGAGAACCCCATGCCCATGACCCTAACTGCGCTTTCGGTTTCCAACTAATTTCCAACTAAGACTACCGCTCCAGAACTTAAGTGCCGCCAGATCAATCGCTTTCAGAGTTTTATGTTAAGCTTCCCAAGCTTCGGACGTGGGTTCGATTCCCATCGCCCGCTCCAGATTCTAAAAGACTTACGCCGTTTCCTGATTTTTCATTTTTCCGGTTTTTTTCCAAATCACAGTTTTTAGGCCGATTTTCGAGCATTATCGTCGTCGGAAGGAAAACGCAAAAAACGTAAGTGACTCAAATTCTTCGATATTAGCGTTTTCGTAGAAGGCTCGAACATCTACGTAAGAAGCTCGCAAAGCTTTTATCCTAGAGTAAGGACGGCGTAGGACATCTGGCGTCGCGAGGGGCTGAAAGTACCGCAGAACAGCGGCTGCGAGGGAGATTGTGGCTGAACGACGGATCGTGCATTCGGCTGCGGCCTGAACGGCGCAATCATGTGTGGAGCTACGATTTCGTGAGCGCCAGGACGTACGACGGGAGAACGATTGCATTGCCAACGTAAGTGGGGAATTAGAACTTGACTTTGTATAACCCTAGAGTTATAGTCTGTTCATGGCCTGGGACATAGAAACGACCGATGAATTTCAGGCATGGTGGGCCGAGCTTTCAGACGCCGAACACGAGGTTATTACCGTCGGTGTGACGATTCTTGAAGAAAAGGGACCAGCGCTCGGGAGGCCGCGAGTTGATACGCTGGCAAAAGATTCGAAGCATCCCAATATGAAAGAATTGCGCGTTCAATTTGCAGGCAAGCCGTACCGAATTTGTTTTGCGTTCGACCCACGTCAGATTGGGATCCTCTTAATTGGCGGGGTTAAGTCTGGTAAGAACTGGACTTCGAAAATGGTCGCCACCGCAGACAAGATTTACGATACCTATTTAGCTGAACTGAAGAAGGAGGGACTTCTCTAATGGCGCGAATTAAATTTAGCGAACTCGCAAAGCAAACGATGACGCCGGAATCCATTGCTCGATCGCGCAAAGCGGCATTCAAGGAAATTGCAACGATGGAACTCGCCGAATTGCGTGACACCCTGAAAGTTACCCAAGTCGATCTCGCGGAACGCATGAAAGTTTCCCAGGCCGCAATATCAAAACTCGAAAAACCGAATCGAAACATCCACGTTGATCAGCTTCGATCACTCGTGTCCGCGATGGGCGGAAACCTCATTATCATCGCGGATTTCGAGGACCGGAAAGTCGAACTCAGCCATATTGGCAAAGCAAGAGATTCCTACGTTAAGAAAGTGCGCCGGAACAAAGCAACTGCTTCGAAGATACGGGCACTGCATTCCCGATCTGCCTAACCCGATGCGTCTTCGACGGATAGACTCATAATTGCGAGAGTCTCCAATCCGTAGCCGATTTCAGTTTCCATTTAGTTTCCAATTGGAGCTCTCTTGCCGAAGGCTAAGTGCCGCCAGATCAATCGCTTTCAGAGTTTTATTTCGAGCTTCCCAAGCTTCGGACGTGGGTTCGATTCCCATCGCCCGCTCCATAAACCCTAGGTCCAGCCCGGAGACCATAATGACTCAGTTGACCTTACACGGCTAAGTTTCCTGAGTTCGACCTAAAAAAGCACCGTTTTGGACGGGTAGTTGGACGGTACTTGAGCCAATTGGACGGTTGTCTCTAGCCGATTGGATTGTGGCAGCATGGCATCAGGCGAGAATGCCTTACACTCGGTTCCCGGTGCGGCGGTGAAAATGTGTCAGTCTCCTCCAACTGAGTCACACTTAACGGCCCCCAAATTTTTTGTGCGCTTCGTAGTTGCTATTTGTCTATTCCGCAGCGGCGCTTTGAACGCCGCTCCAATTGACGGTTACAAGGTGGTGGCAAAATACCTCCACTCCACGGATAGCTATACAGAAGGGTTCTTCTATCTTGATGGACTGTTCTATGAGGGCACCGGTCGCTCGGAAGTTCGGCTGTGATCGTCGTTGATCCAAAAACTGGCAAAACCGTTCTGCATCACGACCTCCCGTCTGAGTATTTCGGCGAGGGTATTGTGGATTGGGGCCCGTACATTCTTGAGTGGACATGGACATCTCACATCTGCTTTGTCTACGACCGCCTCACCCTCCGACCAGTGACGACATTTGCTTATACGGGCGAAGGATGGGGTATGACCCGCACGGCAAACGAGTTGGTCACGAGCGACGGCACTGCAACGCTGCGATTTCGGGACCCGAACACTTTCCAGGAAACTCGTCAGATCGTCGTTAAAGACGGGAGCAAGATTATTGGTCAGCTCAATGAGCTTGAGTTCATAAAAGGCGAGATTTACGCGAACGTCTGGCACTCGGAGATGATTGCCAGAATTTCGCCGAGTGACGGCCACGTAATCGCGTGGATTGACCTCACAGGTCTGTTGCCTGCTAGTCAAAAGGTTGATCCCGAATCTGTTCTCAACGGGATCGCTTACGATTCACAACATGACCGGATCTTCGTCACCGGTAAGCAGTGGCCCACTATTTTCGAAATCAAGGTTATTCCACGCGCTACAGCAAGTAAGCGGCGCGCGCGCAATTAACGCTCCAGCCGATAGACGCTAGTCCAGCGATTTCCACTTCGCCAATAGCCCGACTACGTGGAACTGAACCCACATCCGTGGTGAGCAGGCGACTTCTGAAGGCGTGTCCCAAACGGAACAGACCGGGTATTCCGACCCTGCTATAAATTAAGCCTCTCGAGAGAGGTGGGTGAGACCATTACTCGTTCATTCAATATTTTCAAGATGGAATCCGGGGGCCGAGTGCGCTGGCAGGCGACGCAAGAAAGTTTCCTCACAGCTGAGAAACATGTTCAGACAATCATTCTGTCGTCCCCCGGCCAGTACCTTATCCGCGACCAGTTTACGGGGCACACGGTGGCGGTGGGACAGGCAAACGTCCCTAAGCAAGCCGATTTAGGCGGCGTAGAAACCGACACGGGGGAATGAAGTGAATTGAGCGATCGAGCTTCCTGGGGGGGCCGCTTGCATCCTAGTTGTTGGAGGAATGGCGATGGTAAATTGTCCAAAGTGTACGAGTGAACGAATCCATCATTCGCGGCGAAGGGGCGTCCTTGAATCTATAGTACTCGCAATGATTTTTGTCCGGCCATTTCGCTGTGAACGATGCGATCTGCGCTTCTTTCGTTGGTCATTACGCGCAAATCCGAATGTCTCCCGCCACGTCAGAGCCTATTGAAAGATATACAGCCCCTAACTCCTTCTGTCTGTCGTTCAACATCGGAAATCTCCAATCCGCACCGACATCCAACTCATGCCAGTTCCATTCGGCCCGTTGCCTCGATGTAGTCTCGTTGTCTCGGGCGAATGCTACTCTGCGCCAAGAAGGGCACGGAAGTGGAGCCGATTCGCTCTGCGACCTTGTTTGAACGAGTTGCCCGCCTAACGTAGCATCCGCAAGAGCGAGGTCGTCCTCCATTCCATCTGGATTACATCGCGCCAGCCGTTATCCGTTCGCAGCCAGTATTGAGTTGATCGATGTGCGGTCAGAGAGGCTTCTCACCGCACGCACCATGAACCGCGCTAGGGGCTGAAACGACTCTACCAGACTGTTGTTTGCCCGCCAGGAAGCTAACTCCTGTCTGCCACACGCAGCCTCTGCCACTCGAGTTTCGCTTCCTTCAGCTGAAGGACGAAACCTTCGCGCGGCGGCTGCCCCAGGTTTGCGCCTGGTGACCACATATATAACCGAGCTGGAGAAGCTTTTCATCGGACATTTTGCGCAACCGCTTTTGTAGCGATTGGATGTCGAACTCTTCGTTCAAGGCGATGCTCATTGTCGCTCCGCGCGGAGCGATTGCTCCAGCAGCCCGTTGTCGCTCTTGTCTCGCCCTCACCGTGCGGAGCGCGAAGATATCTCGCGCGGCATCGGTTCCGGTTCATCGCTTCATAAGATCGCACAGTTTCTCGGGCTCTTTACGTTACATGATGGAGGAGTACACCGAAAGTACATGATGTTGGCGTGTGGTCACATCAAGAGGAAGCGCGTCGGACTCGGAGCCCGTCGCGCTTCCCGGGGGTGAGGAGGGAGTGCATCTGCTCTTGCGAATCTTCCGTGGCGTCAGCTACGACGGCGCGCCGGGACGTTTCCGCCTGACAAGAAGCACGCTTACGAATTGAGAGAATACTCTCTCCACAAGGTTCATTCGCGCTGTTCAATACAGCACAGAAACGCTCGCCCCCATCGTGTGCCCGTTAACCAGGACAATCTTCTTACTGCCCGCGTAAGTTTTGCCAATGTCTCAATATGCACAGACACCCTCCGCCGTTTCTCTTAACATTGTGTCGCTGGTCAAGCTCGCGGGCTTTCCCGCGCAGGAATATACCCGCCTACTTTGTTGGCCAAACGGAGGACTACGAATGGCAACAGCCTCTCTCAGCGGTCTGCAGGCCCTGCGCTTGAAGGACTTGCTGATATTGATTAAGCGAACGGCGGAGTGGGCGCGAAACCTTCGTGTGCAAAACGCTCGCGAAGCAATGGTCCCAGAAGAGGTCCAGCAAGCGAAGGCCTTGTATGCACGGGCCAGGGCTTGGCCATTGAACGACCCTTTGCAGCGCGCCGAACCCAAATGGCGAAAGCCTGGCGACGTGGAAGCCGCGTTCTTCGCCCTCTACGATGGATTGCGCTCACTGGCGAAGGTTCGCACTGATCTCGATCGAAGAGAACCAAACGCCGATTAGCTGTCTGGTCTGAGTGCGTTGCCAGAATTAGAAAGCCAAAAGAAGAATTTGGATGTTGCTACTAGTTTTCGCCCTGCTGCCTTTGTTCGGCGGAGTCGGCGGCTATTACGGATATTCAAGATGGGCCAGAGGCGGCGGCCTGGGAATAGCCGGGACCGTCGTGCTGATCCCGGTGGTCTTATATTTTCTTGCCGCGTTGCGATGAGATTGTCAGGAGTTACAGGTGGATCGGCTGGTGAAACCACTCAACAAATGACGCAAAGAGTTTCGACCACTTGGAGAAAATATGCGAGTGCGTCTTGATCGAATCAATAAGCACCCACACTCCACAACCTACCGATAGCGCCAGGAACATCAGTCCCAGATAGCCGCAAATGAAGCGGACAAAATGAGCGATTGGTCCCGGTGCACTCATGCGCAGGGCAAGAACAAAAAGGATACTTCCCGCCAATCCTACGGAGAGGATAGTCTTCGACCACAAGTGCCACGAAAAATGTTTGCCCCACCAACGGTCGAAGGCTCGATTCCAACGAAGCATTGGCGATGCGTCAGTAAACGCCGCGACTGGAGTTATGTTGCCGGCTTCGAAGTTGCGCAACTGGAAAGCCTCGTAATTGTCTTCTTCCACTCGCAAAATCATTTCTTTGTAGATATCCACTTCCCAGCCTCCGTCGAGGCGAAAACGAAGCGCATTATTCGATTCGTTGACGACCATCCCACGGAGGGGAACCAGCGATTCCCTGGTTTCGATTTGCAGAACTACCTGGCGGCCCAACCAATCCGAATAAGTGTTTGCCATAGGTGCGACCACGCCCCCTGGTCCGACACAATCGCAAAGATTGCAATGCTATGTCTGTCCAAAACCGGACATTTTTTGATTCTATGGCGAGCGGGGACCCCTTTCACAGAGTGCGTTGCCGGACCAGCAACCTGTGCGAGTAGGGAAGCGCAGGTTCACTACCGATCCGTAACTCCGTTCGTTAGCGCCGAGTGCGCTTCCTGCGCCGTTTTATGAACATCAAAATGAGAAGCACCAATGTCGCCGTGGCTAACACAACGATCGCAATCAACACTGGATGCCCCAGCTGCAGAACGACCGCGAGCACGTGCCGTCCATAGCGAACTGCCAGAAACGCCAACAAGGAATACCGGACAATTCGGCCGAGCGTGAGCGCGACCAGAAATTTTCTTACGGAATATTGCATCGCGCCCGCCGCGAAAACAAATACCACCATTGGCACGGGCGGAGGCAACACGGCAACAATCACGATCGCCGCAAAACCCCACCGCGCGAAGATTTTATAAACTTTTTGGAGCGTTTTGGCCGGGAACTTGCGCTCGATCGTTTCCTTTCCACCCTTGCGCGCAAGGCGGTAGGTGACGAAGCCCCCGATCACTGAACCCAGCGTAGCCATCACCGCATAGTAAAACCACAACTGCGGGTTGCGCGCCGATAGCACGATCGTTAGGACATCCATGCTCCCCGGAAGAGGAATCACGGAGCTGTCGACGATTCCCAGCGGAATAAAACCGACTCCACCGAGATGAAAAATCCAGCGCCGCAGGCTCCGGGCTGCAGTCAGCGATACGATCGTGAGAATCTGGCGAGTGAACATTTAGATTTTGACGCCGAGAGCCACTTCGCCTGCAAAACGCTCCTGGGATCTCCGTTCCCGTGCGGCGTCGGCTTAGCTCAGCATGCGCGATTAGACTTGGCGCATTGCTTTATTTACGGGTTGAAATAATTTGAGGGGGTTGAGCAACCCGAGAAACCAGCAAAACCTTGCCTTCAGCAAGGCTAAGAAAGGTGGACACCAGTTGGAAATCGGATCGTCGTTCAAACTGGTCTTTATTAAATGTCTTGAACAATACCATCCGCCCCGAGAAGTGAACGCTAATGAATGTGGTCTTCCAGAGCTGCGGGCCGACCTCCATTCGCTCCAGTTCCAGCGTGCCACTGTCGATTCGTCCCAACAACCCGTAGCCGAAATCCACCCGCGTCACCAGATGGCCCGCGACTCTTGCCAGACGTTTGTTCGCGGTGTCGATTAAGATTGTTCCGGCGAGGCTGTGCACGATCCGGGCTTCGTAGCTGGGCGGATTGTAGTCGGGATTGGGACGAAACTTAATCCGGAGAAGATTATCCTCTGCACCGTCATAGTCGTAAACGAAAGCCCGAGGCATCAAGCTTATCAAGTTTTGCAGTTTGAGCTCATCATCAGCCTGCTCCTGTTTCAGCTTCTGAAGCGGCCTGGGATCTTTCATCAGGCGGCCAATGCGCGCGTCGTCCTGCTTTCGCTGCCCTGCATCCAGCGCCACCCCATCGACCAGCAGCAAACGGTACAGTGGACCGTCGCTCGTCTCTACCTGCTGCTGGGTCAGTGTTTGCTTCCCTGACTGTTTCTCGATCGTGCAGATCCACTTCCGCACCTGCGCACGATCTGTCAGTTCATTTGCCACTATCACCCCCACTAGCTCGCCGGCGGTTAGGCTGTAACTTCGACCTGGATCTTGGCCGGGAATGGTGACCGTCTGTTGAGAGCGTGTATCGATGCCTCCTGAAGCGGTGGAAATGCTGCGGTACGCCACGCTCGAACCGCCTCGCTGGAGGGGCTCCGTGGCCTCTCCGGACAAGGCGTGGATCATCCCCGCTAACAAAAGGCTGCAGGCGGCGATCATCAATAGGAAAACCAGTTCCCCAGCCTTCTCCAAACCGAGACCAAACCAATTTTCTGCGTGAACACGATTCATAACTGACCCTTCGACACCGTAGCCGTTTGCAAGTGAATAATCTGTACGAGAGTAGTCCTTCCAAGACAGGATGGCTGTGCAAATCAGGACTGTTTCACTTTAGTTCCGATTGAGGCACACGGACCAGCCCCGGCCATCTACGCTCGTGTCGTTATAAAGCCAATTTGCGAAGACAAGCCGGTATCATTAATGTGGAGTAAAAATTGTCCAGTTTGTTGCCAACCGTTTTAAAGAAAACTCCCACGAATACCGTTCCCTGCACGCGTGGAAACCTCGCCTGGAAGGCTGGCGCCCTCGCGCTGTATAGCCGACAATTGGCCTCGGATTCCCACGCAGCCCGCTCGTCACTACTGATTGCGTTCGCCAGATCCTGCCGTTGATTACCTAGCCGGCTGTGCTGGTGGAGACGCTGGCTGTTCTCAGACCCGTGATTTTTCCGAGACGCTGGTGTGTCGGGGTCGCCCATCCACGCGAATACTTGGCGTCCTCCAAAGCAGGTAACGAGGCGCCAAGAATGCGGAGCGCTGTGCACAAAGGGACAGACATGCTGTCCGGGGGTGGCTAGGATGATGGTGTGAAGTTGACAATGGAACCGAATGGCGGACAAGTCCCTAGTGGAGTGATTGAACATGGTAGTCCATGCGGAACTACGAACTTATACGTTCTAGAGACTGCCCTTGCCGCCAGGTTCCATCGTATTCCAGAGCCCCGACGTTGGGGTTGCGCATGAATTGTGAATGCACGGGCGTCCGCGTGGGATGTTGAGGGCAGGAACGACATGAAAAGATTTTTTAGCCTTAAAAGAATTGCGCTGCTAGGGGCTGCGTTGTCGCTTGGCGGAGTACTTTTGGCACAGCGTGCACCGGACAAAAAATTGATCCTGAATGGGAAGGCAACGAACGCAGCGGTCTTGCAGATGGACGGACACTCCTACCTGGATGTCGAAGCGCTAGCGCAGATTACCAACGGATCGGTGAGAATCGAGGCCGGCCAGGTGGTGCTCACCATTCCGAACTCGAACTTTGACGCGAACACGGCGCAAGTTACGCCCGGACTTTCCAGAGAATTTGCGAGCGCTGCGATTGCGACGCTGGCAGAGATGAAAGAATGGAAGGGCGGGTTATCCGCCATGGTGACCTTCGGATTGGCAGTGGACGGTTCCTGGGCGCAGATTTATCACGAACGAGTACAGACCAGCCTGGAGCAGGCCACGGTGGCGGCGTCCACCAATTCCGATCACAACGCGCTCCAGTTGCTGAACACCCAATATACAAACCTGGCCAAGTGGGAAAACATGGTAGTTGCGGAGCGCCAGGATCACAATGGAGCCAGAACGGTGGCGGAAAATTCGCTGCGGGATGATCCGGTACTGACAAAATTCAGCAACTGCGGGAGATTCCTAAGCACCATGCTGGGCAGCGGCAATTTCTCCGACAATCCGAATTGTGACTAATCATTTGGCAACGAAACCTTTCTCGCGATACCGGCCGGCTGCTCCGAGAAACGCCGGACTACTCCACTCATTCCAGGCAGAGCCGAAGCACAAAGCGACTGGCCGTCGAAGACGTGACGTCAACTTCTACTTGACGGAGTATTTTTTGTTCGGGCTGGTCTGCATTCCGACGGGTTACGAAGGCCGAACAAGATAATTCCGAGAACGGTCAAGCCGAGCCCGCGAATCTTACCGAGTTGCGGGGTAGCCCTCACGAATCTTTGCACGTTGGCAACGCGCCGCGCGTGCTCTTAGAACGGTCGCCCGCTCAGGCTATGGCTTGTCGGCCTCTCATGAGGTGCAGGACGAGCAACACGATACCGATGACCAGCAGGACGTGAATTAGTCCGGTAGAAACATGAAACGCAAAGAACCCGAGCAACCAAAGTACAAGAAGAACTGCCGCAATTGCTGCCAACATTTTTGACTTCCTTTCTCTTCTAGCGCGTCATTAGAAATGTTCCTAGCGCGCATGGCACGAATCGCCACGCTGAGATGGATTCGTGTCCAGGCAGGCAAATCTGCCAGCTTTGCGATTTTAAATCTGTTCGATATGAGTCACATTCGCAAAATAACGAAGGCCCCGCCCGACCCTGCGAATTCGAATTTGGACAAGATGTGCTTTTCGGAACAGTCCTGCTTTTTTGCCGATGCTACATTCGCGCCAGGTTGGTCGTGTAGAAGGCAGGAATTTCACTGCGGACTCCCTAGTTTATGGTCGAAGGGGAAAAAGCAGTCTGCGAAGGAACATTCTGATAGAGGACCGCGGGTGTAAGCGGCGAGCTCGATGAACACTATTGATACCGAGCTCCGCATCGGACGGATATGACGGCGCGGGAAAAGCTGTCTGCCCAAGGTGTTCGAAACGGCGAAGCACCGGGAGCTCTGCGGAGAGCGCTGGGAGTTTTGGGGTCCGGACTGATCACCGGAGCGGCTGACGTTGGCGGCGGAATTAACCACTCTGCATCGTCGAGAGGATAGATGGACAGTGTAGGAAGCGCGCGCTATTTGGCATGGTATGAAGCCGAGTGGCGTCTGTGGACAGGGAGCGAATGTCTGAGCAAGTTCTGAACGAAATGGCGATTGCCGACCAAAGTCATTCGCGGGTAATCGAAACGGCGGTAGCGGCGCCGGCGCCAACGGCATCCGAAGTGCTGTTACGCAGAATCGCGACGCTGCTATTTATATTGGTGGCAGGTGTGGTGGCAGTATTCAGCTACTTCGCGAGTTCGATCTGCATCACGGTGGTGCTGTCGGCATTTCTGGCGATCCTGTTTGACCCGGTGGTGGTGCAACTCGAGCGGCTGCGTTTGCCGCGCGGAGTCTGCGCGGCGGCGGTTGTACTTGCTGGGATAGGGCTGATTGGGTTGCTGGGCTACGAGCTCTACGGTAAAGCGGCAGATCTTTCGGGGGAGCTTCCTGCCTATACCCTGAGAATCCAGCAAGCCATTGAACCGCTCAGCCGAAAAATCCAAAGAGTACAACAGAGCGCCGGTAGCCTGACCAACGACGTGCAACCTACCAAAAGAGTTTCCGAGGTTCGGTTACAGGAATCGCCGACGTGGCCAGCGTATTTGGTGCGCGGCGTGGGATCGGTGTGGGGAGTACTGATTATCGCCGGGGTGGTTCCGTTTCTTACGTTTTTCATGCTGTGCAGCAAGAACCAAGTGAGCGCCCGAGTGGAGGCGCTGCTCAGTTCGAGGACCGACACCGCACAATTTATCACCTGCATCAGCCAGATGATTCGGGGGTTCGTAGCGGGCAACCTAATCGTCGGCTCGATGATGTGTGTGGCGACCACGCTGATGTTAATGGCAATCGGAATGAAAGGTGCGATACCGCTTGGAATCGCCAGCGGGCTTTTGAACCTGCTGCCGTTTTTCGGACTGATTATTTCGTTGGCGCTGCCGCTTGCGGGAGCCCTCTTGCAGTTCGACACGCCGGGACCATATATCGTAATTACTCTGACGATTGTGGTGCTGCACCTAATATCGGCGAATTTTCTGATTCCGAGATTCATTGCGACGCGCGTAAGTATCGGGCCGGTGGCGGCGACGATAGGGATTCTCTTTTGGGGCTGGTTGTGGGGAGTAATGGGGTTGTTGTTAGCGGTTCCGCTGACAGCGCTGGTGAAGCTGGTGGCGGATTTGCATCCGTCGATGAGTCATGTTTCGAACATGCTGGCGCTGACGCCGCGGGAAAGTCCTCGCTGGGTGCAATACGGACAATCCGCGTGGGGACGGGCGGTTCCTTACCTGCGGCGAGCGCGGCCATAATACGCCGTAGAAGCGAGTTACAGGGCGGATTATCCGGGGAAAGCCGCACGGTGTTCGTTTGTGTACAGAAGATCGATCAGCGGGTAAGTAAGATTGAACTTAGAACATCCGTGCTCGATATAAATTGTGAGGGAAAGACATGACCGATAAGAAAGCCAAGAAATGCGCCCATCCAGTTTGTTCGTGCCTGACCACGACTGGGAAATACTGCAGCGTAGAGTGCGAGGCGATGGAAAAGACGCCGGACATCGATTGTTCATGCGGACACCGAACATGTACCGGGAATATGCGAACGGTGAGCTCCGCAACGATTGAAACTCCTTCGCGCTTGTATCACCGGACAAAAATGCGGAATTTGCGGCTGTCGTTCGCAATGCTGACGCTGTTTGCTGGAGCAGTGCTGGCAGGATGCGGGGCGACGGCCAAGTCGCCGGAAGTCAGCGGCAATATTCGCCGATCGCTGGATCAAGCGGGATTGAAAGACGTGTCGGTGAGCCAGGATCGTGACAAAGGTGTGGTGACACTGGGTGGAACGGTCACCAATGAACATGACAAGTTGCAGGCGGAGAGCATGGCGAAGTCATTCGCAGGCACTCAGGTGGTGGCGGATCAGATCGCGGTTCTTCCTCCGGGCGCGGAAAAGGACGCCAAGGCCATGAATTCCGATTTGGACGCGGGCATCGAGAAAAATCTGGATGCAGCACTGATTCAGAACCGGATGCATGACTTTGTAAGCTACGTAGTGAAGAGCGGAGTGGTTACACTGACGGGCGAAGTGAACTCGCAATCGAAGCGGGACCGCGCCGAGAAGGTAGCGAGTGGCGTGCCCAATGTGCAGCAAGTGGTGAACGATCTGCAAGTGAAGAATCAGAAAGCCAGCTCGTCGCAGTAGGCCCGCCAGGCGTCAATCGACGCGCGGCAGAAAAGTGAACGGCCGTATCTCGACTGCGTTATTGTGAAGATGATCGCGGCGAGCGTCTCCGAAGGCTCTCGCAGTTCGTAGCATTCCAAGCGGATGAGAGCCGACCGAAATGAAAAAGCTAATAGTCCTTGATCTGGACGGCACGCTTGCTGAGAGTAAATCGTCTTTGGATGCGAGAATGGCTAAGCTTTTGCATGAGCTTCTTGGCATCGTCAGGGTGGCGGTCATTTCCGGCGGCGATTGGCCGCAGTTCCAAAAGCAACTACTCTCGAACCTTCCATTTGACGAACGCCTTGAGAGTCTTTCTCTTCTCCCGACGTGTGGAACAAAATTTTTTCGCTACGCCGGTGCCTGGGAAAAACTGTATTCGGAAGACTTCACAACCGATGAAAAAATCAAAATCGTGGGATCACTGGAGAAGGCGACTGGAGCTGCGGGCTTTCGCGTCAACAGGGTCTGGGGAGAAGCCATCGAAGACCGTGGAAGCCAGATCACCTATTCGGCCCTAGGTCAGCGGGCTCCGCTGGAAGAAAAACACAAATGGGATCCCGATTTTGCGAAGCGCAAGCGGATCAAAGCCATTCTTGACAAGCTGATTCCCGAGTTTTCGATACGAATGGGCGGAGCAACGTCGATTGATGTCACCAAACCTGGAATCGACAAAGCCTACGGAATCAGAAAACTGCGGGACATTCTGGGAATTTCATTGAACGAAATGATATTCATCGGGGATGCCTTGTTTGAGGGCGGGAACGACTATCCAGTGAAAGAAACGGGCGTTGTGTCGATCTCAGTCCGAGGTCCAGCGGAAACAGAATGCGTTGTAGAAGCGATCACCGCCTGCCTGGAGAATGGAACTAGGCAGCGTTGACAAACCTGAGCGCACCTTGCGAGACATATGCCATGGAGGCTTGAGGCCGAACGACGTAATCGCGGATGGCGTAGCGAACCAAAGCGGTGACGGACTGGCACCCCAGGCGGCGCATGATGTTGGCGCGGTGGGTTTCCGAGCTTTTTACATTCAGGTGCAGAGTTATCGCGATTTCTCTACTACTCTTCCCTTCGGCTACGCATTTGCCGGCAACCGAGCATCGAGTTTTGGTTTATTGGCCCTTGGTCAATATTCCGAGGCGATGCATGGACCTGACAAGTTCACCCATCGAAATCCTTATTCTCAGCCTAGCGACCCTTACAGCGAGACTTCGAAGAGGTGAAAAGAATCCAGCAACTCTCCGACGAACTCCTGCCCGTGCTTCTGCGTCATGGACGCCCCAGAAATCTGCCAGCTGCCTGGTCGTGAAGTTGTACGCGAATTTTTGACCGCAATCCAAGCAAGCGACGTAGGTTCCTCGGCCATAGTCAGATCGGCATCCGGGTGGGTTGGATGGGATTGACTCGCGCAGTGTTATCGGAGGCCCCCTATGCCAATGGGGACAGGCAAAGACAAGACGAAGCAGTGTCCGTAGAAAGAGCGGAGCGCCGAAGAACATACTCCACCACGGCTCCGCGTGATGGAGCGATCCTTCCGCTTTGAACAGATTTTTCGCTGTCGATCGATACAGAACTATGGACCCCTGGACTCTATATGCTCGGGCCACTTTTTTCCGCGGTTGAACTTGCACGTAAGCGCCTCAACAGGATGCTAGACGCGCCGAAGACTCGTGTCTGTTCCGTTGTGTACACTGCGGCAGCAGGTGTCGGTTGGGGCGCTAAATTTAGCGAGGAATCCCGTTTTTGTTCGGCGTAACTGAAAACCAGGAAAACCAGAATTGTCGAATGGGTTACCGCGTTGCGAATTGAATGTCTGCACGAATTGGGACAGGTTCACTGCTGTGCATATCAGTACAGACAAGCGGATCCCGATGCCGGTAACGTAATCCAAGCGGTCGCAATCCAGTCGCAGAGCGACGCCCGGTTCCCAGTTTCATCGTGAATGTGAGAAGGATCTGGTGCGGGCGGCTGCCCTTACCGCGGTGCCGTGGGGAAGTGCAAGGATTTTAGAAGAGAGATGTAGCGTGACTTTCAAATGGTTAGTTCTGCTGTTCGGAATATGGCCGGTTGGCCACGGGCTGGAGGCTGCACAAACACCGGCAGCACAAAGCGTACTGGCGAAAGAAAATGTTGTGCCGATGATCTCACTGCTGCGGGCGGTGTCGGCTCCTATACAGTTCGCAATGGTGCGGCGGCACGGGACTCTCGGAACTTCATCCGTCCACTTCGGTTATCTGTCCGGCGGAGAGTATAAACGTAAGGACAGTCTGGTGAGCCTTTGGCCGATTCAACAGGTGAAGACATTGATTTTTTCGTCGCAGAGCTTGCCGCTGGTGCGACTCTGGGGCGGAAGGTTAGAACTGGACGCGTTTCAGACTTCACTGCGTATTCAATACCCACGGCTCGAACCGTCAGGCTATGGCGGAATGCTGGACTTTCGTCTTCCCCAACAGAGCTTTCCGGGCAGGCCAAACGCGGTGCATCTCGCCGGTCTCAGTGTGAACTTCTACTTTGGACGAGACTGGCGGCCGGAGCGTTCATTACAGGGATTGCGGTCTCTGCCGCGAATTGTGGGTGCCGTACTAAATTGAAATATCTCTTTGAGAGTCGAGAATCTGGCCTACGCGAGGATTAGTCGAGGCAGCAGCCAGCAGCGCGCCGACGCCCTCGTCTGAACCGGCACGGCAAGCCGGACAAGTGCTTTTTCCACGAATCGGGAGCCATCGACGAATCCATTACCCAGAAACGGCGGATCGCACCGATCTTCAATATTTATGCCGCTCCCAGCCCGACGTAGCACGGTGGGTGATGTGTAATGCCATGTGTTACTGCGTCAAGACTATGGAAACCGGGTTCGAGCCAGTCTCGATGGAACCCAGGCTAGTGAGTGCTCCGGACGTGGCGTCTATCGCGAAGATCGATATGCTATTGCTGGATTCGTTGACGACGTACAGCGTCTTTCCCGACGGATCGACGCTCGCGGCTGCCGGTCCCAGACCATCGGCAATGGTAAACGGAGAGCCTGCTATGGGCGAGAGCGCGCCAGTAGTGGAGTCGACAGTAAAGGCCGAGATGCTGTTGGACGCCTGATTGAGCACGTATGCAAAGGCTCCCGAAGGATGGAAGGCAACAAACTTTGGAATCTGCCCCACCGAAAACGGGGATCCGGGAATCGGCAGGAGCGCTCCGCTGCCTGAATCAATGGTATAGGCCGAAACGTTTTGCCCGTTCCCATTGGGCGCGAACAGGAACCTGCCTGAAGGATCCACGCCGACGGAGACGGGGTTAGTTCCTGCGGCGAATGGTGAGCCCAATACTGGCGCCAAAGCTCCAGTCGAAGGGTCAACGCCGTACACTGACAAGGTGTTCGCATTTACGTTCGAAGTATAGACAAACTTACCTTGAGGATCGATGGCGAGTCCGGTGGTTCCGCCGTTCGCGGCGTTAGTTTGACTTACGAAAGTGGGGGTGCCTGACCCGTCCAGACTGTACACGAGAACACTTCCCGGACCACTTGCGACATATAGGAACTTGCTTGAAGGATGCACCGAGATGGCCCATGGGAACTGGGTAGAAAAAGGCGAGCCGGAAAGCGGCGCAAGGGTACCGGCAGCCGGATCGATGGCGAATCCAGACATGGAAAAATTGTTGAGATTGCCAGCGTAGAGGAATTTGTGCAAGGGATCCGAGGCCAGCGCAACCGGGTGATTGGGGTCGCCTAAGGTGATGGTGCCATTGGTAGTCAGCTGCCCAGTGGCGCCATCGATTCGATACGCGGAGAGGGTCGAGTCACCATCGTTGGCAACGTAAGCGAAGCGTGCCTGTCCCGGCACGGGAGGAGCCACGGCCAGCGCCGCAGAGCCAGAAACGGAGCCGACGGATGCAGACACTGCCGTGGTGCCTAGGCCAACGCTTGTTGCGCGCCCGGGATTGACAGACGAACCATCGAAAGTAGCCACGCTCGGGTCTGCCGAATTCCAAAGAACCTGCTGAGTCCAATCCAACGAGTTGCCATCGGCAAAGGTAACGACCGCCCCGAATTGTTGTGCGTCGCCCAGAGGAATGGAAACCGAGGAAGGGCGAATCGAAACCGCCACGGGCTGTTGAAAGGTCACAGTCACGCTAGTTGAAGCAATAAATGACAAACCCGGAATGGCAGCGGTTATGGTGGCAACACCTTCGGCCATTCCCGTTACTACCCCAGGCGCAGCCAACGAATTGCTAACTGTGGCAACGCTCGAATTTGCAGAAACCCAAGTTACCTGCTTGGTGAGGTCTTTTGTGCTGCCGTCGGTAAAGTGACCCATCGCAGTCAGCGAAAAGCGGTCCGCGATCAAGATCGATGGATTTGTCGGAGAGATGGCAATCGAATCGATTTGAGGCGTCTGCACCACGAGAGTGGCCGCACCTGTCGGAGGATTCGAGCCAAGGTATGAGGCCACGGCACTAATGGTTACAGTACCAGGAAGCCCGCCAGTGGCCAGCCCCTGAGTGCCCGGCGAGTTGCTGATCTCTGCAAAACTCAGATTCGAAGATTGCCAACTTACCACGGAAGTGATGTCCTGCGAGCTGCCATCGGAAAAATTTCCGGCGGCAGTAAACTGAACGGTTTTGCCGGGGGTTGTAACCGCGAACTGAGGCGAGACGGTAATGGAGGAGAGAGTTACAGCGGGATTCACGACCAGATTCGTGGAAGTGGTAAAGGAACCCAAGGTAGCGAGGATGTGAGCGGCACCGGAATTGAGACCGGTCGCCAGGCCCTGCGTGCCTGCACTGTTGCTAATGGATGCGACGTTGGCAGGCGAGGAGCTCCAAACCACGAAGGTCGTCAAATTCTCTACGACAGAATCGGAGTACGTTCCCAGTGCCGTGAACTGAACACTCTTGCCAATCGCAACAGAGGGATTCGCGGGGAAAATGGCGAGTGAACGCAGAATGTGGGTGACAGTGAGGAGCGTAGACCCGCTGACCGAGCCAAGCGCAGCACCAATGTTGGTAGTGCCTACTTTGAATGCGTTAACGAGGCCCGGCACGTTATAGATGACGGCGACTGAAGCGTCGGAGGAACTCCAGGCAACTGAAGTTGTAAGGTTGACTTGCCTGCCATTCTTGAAGTAACCGATTGCAATAAGTTGTTGCTGTGAGAAGACGGGAACACTGGGATTCGAAGGAAGAATGGCGATCGACGAGAGCCCTGTTGCAGTGCCGGAGCCGGAAAGGACGACAGATTGGGGGCTTGTCGAGTCGTTGTCGGTCACCACCAGCTGGCCAGATCTGGCGCCGATAACCGTGGGAGTGAACGTGACTTTGATAGTGCAAGAGTGTCCAGGTGCAAGGGAGGTCGGGCAATTGTTGGTTTGAGCAAAATCGCCGACCGTAGAAATGTTAAGGATCGACAGCGGAGCACTCAAGTGATTGGTCAACGACACCGAGCCTGTGCCGCTGGTGGTTGCGATCACCTGCGCGCCAAGATTCAGGCTATTGGGCGAGAGGTCGACCGATGTGCTCGCGTGGAGACTGCTCAACTGAAGAAGAGCGAAAGCACAGAGGGGCAGGGCGCGCCTGAGTCGGGGCCGGTTCATAGTTAACTCCTGGGTAACGACGGAAAGGGCTATACCATACATGGAGTTAACGAGCTGCGTCAATAACGGCCGGTTACATTTTGGTTAGGAACTTTCGTTTGGTACTCACAGGCGGACTAAGACTGCGGCGGCTCAGCGGGACTAGAGTTGAGCCTAACCTATGTTTGACCAAGGGAGCGGGGTGCACAGTACTGGATCAATAGGGGCGAAGGACTTTGCGAAAAGCCGCCAACCTCTACAGTTTGCATGTCAACTCCTTCCATGAGAAGCCCGGTTGATGACAAGGCACACTTTTTCTTTCTTCTTTCTTTCAGTCTGTTCCGATTCAGCCAAGCCGCCTCTGTCGCCACCCTTCCAGTGGCACTCTTCTGTGAGCGATGTTCGCTCGGTGCCAGTTGGGTGGTCTTGGTCTCGATTCAGTAGGCGCTGTGCCACCTGACTAGCGCCCTCTGCTCCTCTCTTTACGATGGAAGTTTGGGCCCAGGAGTTGATCGCAGTCGCCTAAACTCGGCGGTCGAGCTCAGCTGTTCGGTTCAAACTCTTTCTCTGCCAGGTTTCTCTATGCCGCCGCGTTCATCGTCTTCTGGCTATTGCGCAACGGTTCGTACACTTCTCCACAGACCCACAGCCGGTGCAGCAGTACCGCTAGCTTGCGTGCCAAGGCCACCACCGTCCGTTTCTTGGCGGTTTTCCCTTCTCGAGAGCTTTCGCCCCCAGCGACGCAAGTCACTGTCTTCCCCAAAGGGTCCCAAAATGTAGTGCGCTCCGTGCACCAGCAGCGTCCGCAAATACTCATCTCCTCTTTGCTGATGCGCATCTGTGGTTCGCTTTGGACCGAATTTCTCCGCCCAGGTTGCAACCCAACGAAACATCCCGCGTCACGACTTTTCCGGAAGCGATGAGGGTCCTCGATGATCAGCACATAGGTCGTGGCGATCAGGTTGCCTACCTGGACCTCTGGACGGCGGAGTATCGAAGCTTGGAAGAAGCGCGAATCGATCACTCTTTGGCTCGAGGCGTACAACCACGACCGATCTCATCGCGGAGTGCAATATCGCACTCCGCAGGAAGCCGTCTTTGCTATCGCGGTCGTAGTAAAAACTGAGGCCCTGACTGTCTAAATAAGCGGGGAGGACTGCAGCGATTTGACAATGGAAGAAACTCCCGGTGAATGAAGAAGTTACCGGCGCTAAGCGTCCTCTTGCTAATCGAATTTATTGATGGGGATAGGGGAGATCCTGTACGGCGAGGAGAAATGCGTTGATTTAAAGCCAATTATGAAGGTGGAATGCGTGACTCTTCAACAGGCTACAAAAAACGGAAACGGCAATGAAGTTGCTCAAGAAATGGTTTCCCACCCGTTGTCTCCAAGTAGGCAACTCGCGGTGGCCGTAACGGCCGAAGTTTAGTTGAAAAACCGAACCACGGTTCGGACAGGAAATAGGGCGGGTGAACGTAACTGTTTGCTCGCCTGTTTTTGTATCAAGAGAATCGCTGCCGAGAGAAGAACATTTGGCAAGAAAAATCGCGCTTATCTGCAACTTTGTTGAAGCAACTGCCGGCGCCTCTCAGCCTCTCACGAGTTGCCAATATGCTCGACCGTGCATCTAAGTAAATCGTATGGGGAAGAGTCGATCGTGTTTCGCGCTGTCAGACGATTACAGAGTCGCTGCAAAACGTACCGGAATGTTGGTACCACCGTGGTATGCAGATTTGTGAAGTCAAATACACTGAACCGTGCATTGCTGCTGGTTCAGAGTTGCGTTTAGGATAATCGAGAACTGACGTGTCGTACCCACGAAACGTCAGCGCCGTTTTGGCCCAGCCCCGGGAGAACTTGAAGTGGCCATAACGCGCGTGAGTAAGTTATTCCTGTCCTTGTTGTTGTTTGGTTCGTTCGTGAATGGACAGACGCCTTCCAGCGGGCAATCATCCAATCAAAAGGCACAAAATGCAATGGTGGCGTCGACGAGTGTCGACCCCGACCGTCCCCAGTTGGCGCAGCGAAATCCGCGGTATCGGATTAATCGAAGCGATGTCCTGAATCTTACCTTTCCGCTGTCACCAGAATTCAATCAGACGGTGACCGTGCAGCCGGACGGATACATCACGCTGCAAGGCGCCGGAAGCATTTGCATCCTGGGAATGACCGTGCCGGAAACCGGCGATGCGATTAAAAAAGCGTACGCGCGAGTGTTGCACGAGCCAATTATTGATGTGGACTTGAAGGACTTTCAGAAGGCGTATTTTATCGTAACCGGGCAAGTAACGAAGCCAGGACAGTACGATCTGCGCTATGACTTGACCGCTTCTGAAGCGATCGCAATCGCCGGCGGCTTCATGCCAACCGCGAAAACGCAAATATATCTGTACCATCGGTCGGCCGAGGGCTGGGTGCAAGCTCGAGAGTTAAAGCTAAAGGATTTTCTGCACGGAAAGAATATTGCCGAAGACGTGCAGATCCGATCCGGGGACATGATTTTCGTTCCGGAAAAGACCATCACCAAAATTCGCAAATATATACCTTACGGAGTCGGCGTCCCGTTGAGCACGTCGCCAGTCAGCTATTGAGGCGAATAAGCCAATTTCAAGCAAGGAATGGATGGACGGATGAACAAGACTAATCTCAAGTCCAGACTTAACGAAGTGTTGCCGGAGTGGACGACGCGGGACCTGTTGACACCATTGTTCCGGCACAAAGGCCTCGTTTTCCTGGTGTTTATTGCGGTGTTTGGTCTGGCGATTTATCTGGATTGGTCGGTGGTTTCGAAATACTACGTGGCGAGCATGCAGATCGTTGTGCAGCAGCACCGATCCGATCCGTCTATTTCGGCCGGACAGACAGGCGCGATCATGAACACCAGCCGAGGCGTCTCGCCGGACCAGATAAGTTCGGAGATGGCGATCCTGCATGGCGAGGACATGCTCAAGTCGGTGGTACGGACGTGCGGCCTGGCGAACACCGAGGGAAAGTTTTCAATTGCTGAACTCTTCTTTCCGCGCGATCCGGAGCACTTGAAGGCCGCGAGATTCGAAAAAGCGGCGGCTTCAATGGAAAAAGGACTCAAAGTTGAAGCGGCCAAAGTTTCCGACGTAATTGAGGTGCGCTATGGAATGGTCGGCGATCCACAGACGCCGGCATGCGCTCTACAGAATTTGGGGAAACTTTACCTGCAGAAAAGGCTGCAGTTGGAGCGGCCTCCCGGTTCTTCGCAGTTTTTTGCAGAGCAAGCGGATAAATATGGAAAGGAGCTCGCGGATACCGAAAAACAGCTAGTGGCGTTCAGCCATGATCAACAAGTCGCGGCTCCCGACGTGCTTCGGACCGATCTTGCGCAGCAGCTGTCCGTGGCGATGGCTTCCTTGTACACCACTCAGCAGGCAATCGCCGCGGACCAAAACCGGCTCGCGGACCTGAATAGACAGCTGACCAGCACGCCCGAGCGGATCACCACTCAGCAAATATCAAACTCCGCGATGACCTTGCTGCAGCAACTTGAAGCAAGTTTGCTGGCAGCTCAGGTGAAAAGAAGGGAATTGTTGACGAAGTACGACCCATCTTATCCGCTGGTAGTGCAGACCGACGAGGAGATCGCGTCCACCCAGAAGGCGATTGAGAAAGCCAGATCCTTTAACTATATGAACCAGACCACGGATCAGAATCCGACTTACCAGTTCCTGCATGAAGACTTCGCGAAAACGCAGGCAGACTTGGCCTCGCAAAAAGCGACAGCGGCCGCCACCAAAGCAAGCATTAGCAGAATGCACGAGCAAATGGTTTCTCTGGACGCGCAGTCGGTGAAGCAAGGCGCATTGATTCGAGAACAGAAAGCCAACGAAGCAAACTATCTGCTGTATCTGAACAAGCGCGAGCAAGAGCGAGCCGCAGACGCACTCGATGCACGGAGCATTGCGGACGTGTCGATTGCAGTCCCCGCAGTGCCGCCGGCATTGCCGGCAATCAACCCATTGTTAGCGGGCATCGGCGGATTCGTGCTCGCGATGTTGTCGGCGATTGCAGCCGGTTTCATGGCGGAAAGAATGGATCCATCGTTCCGGTCACCAGTGGAAGTAAGCGACACGCTAAACATTCCGGTATTGGCATCGTTGCCGAGGCAGGCGGCCTAAATCGTGGTTGTTGACTATTACAAATTAGCGGAGCAGCCGTTCGGTGTCACGCCGAACCCGCGCTATCTATACATGACTCCCACCCATCGCGAGGCTATGGCCAGCATCCTGTATGCCGTGATGGAGAATCGGGGTTTTAGCGCGCTAATTGCACCGCCGGGCATGGGTAAGACCACTCTGCTGTTTGAACTTTTGCAGCGCTTTAACCACTCCATGCGAACCGTTTTCCTGTTCCAGTTCCAGCCAAGTCCAGAGGGGCTGTTGCGGAACCTTCTGGCGGAACTTGGTATTCCTGACGAAGGAGAAAACTTTGTCGGAATGCAGGAAAAGCTGAACCAGGCCATTCTACAGGATGCCAAACAAGGCAAGCGGATCGTGGTTGTGGTTGACGAAGCGCAGAACTTCCGCGAACCGGTACTCGAAGTGCTGCGCATGCTATCTAATTTCGAGACCAGCCAGGAAAAGCTCATCCACATTGTTCTGTCCGGGCAACCTCAGCTGGCGGAGATGTTATTTTCGCCGGCGATCGAACAGTTACGACAGCGTGTCTCGATTATGGCCGTACTTCGACCGCTGAATGCGGAAGAGACCCGCGAGTACATCGAGCACCGTCTGCGGGTGGCCGGTTATAAATCCTCTCGGCGGCTTTTTACGCCAGCTGCTTGCGAGCTGATTGCAGAATATTCCGGCGGAATTCCACGCAACATTAATAATTATTGTTTCAACGCACTGTCGCTCGGATACGCGCTGAAACAATCGACGATTGGGCGCGAGATCGTTGGCGAAGTATTTCAGGATCTGCACCTGGCAGATACTTCGGCAAACGTGAGTAAGCCGTCGGGACCGAGAACCAATATCCCGCAAGTTGGATTTGCGCCACTGATGGTTGCGCCGCCCGCATCTTCAGGCAACGGACTGCGGTTCACTGCTGCAACGGTTTCGCTCGCCGCAGTGCTCTGCGTAGCTGGCGTCTTGGCGAACGGGCGACTAAATTCAACCAGTAATTTGAATGTCGCAGTGCCTGCCCCGCTACCGCCAGTGGCCGCAATCGACACTTCCGTGCCCGTTGCGACAGCCGATACCCAGGCCAAGCCGGAGGAGGCCGTGCGCGATTCCGACTCGAAGCACGAATCGACTGACTCCAAGGTCGAGGAGGTTCGAGCAGTCACGCAGGTTGATCTGCCGGTTGAAAAACAGGAACAGGTCAGGCTTGTGAAGGCCTATCAACAAGAGACTCTTTATCATCTTTGTGCCAGAAATTTGGTTGGGTGTGACCCGGCGGCCTTGCGGGAGATTCAACGTTTGAACCCATGGCTGCACAATGCGAACCAGTTGCAGGCGGGCCAGCCCGTTCGTGTGCCTCTGGAAGTAGCGGGAACAAGAAGCCGTAAATCAACAGACACAAAAACCAACGCTGGAGAAAAGCGATGAGCAGAAATTTTGAGCTGCTGCAACAAGCGGGGCTCGAACTTCCCGGGGGCGGAACAACTGGCGTCGAGATACCATTCGGCGGGCGGGTACGGGTCACCGCCAACACCAGAGCCAAGGATCGCGCGCACGTTGCGTCATTGCGGCCAGCGGATTTGGACCGGGCGGCACGCGAGGAGACTCTCAGGCTGGTGCAGAGTGTATTTCTTTTGCACGGCCAGAGCGACGGCGAGAGCGGGAGAGTAGTGGTATTCGCCGCAGTGGATTCGCGGAGCGGATGCAGCCGGATCTGTTCGCAAGCAGCACAGATTCTGGCGGAAAGCGTGCCAGGATCGGTCTGCCTGGTTGATGCAAATTTTCGCCAGCCGGCATTGGCGGCGGCATTTGGTACGACGAATCATTACGGCTTGTCGGACGCATTGAGGAGCCCTGACCCCATCCGCAGGTTCGCCAGGAAGGTGCACGGTGAGAATTTATGGCTGGTGTCATGTGGATCGGGGATAGACCAATCGGTTGGTTTGTTGCAATCGGATCTGGTGAAGAAACGGATCGGCGAGTTGCGAAAGGAATTTAATTACGTGCTGCTCGATACGCCTGCGCTGAACGCTTACTCGGAAGGTGTGGCGCTCGGGCAGTTCGCGGACGGATTGGTGCTGGTGCTGGAAGCGAACTCAACGCGCCGCGATGCGACCGCAAGAATTACCGAGCGATTGCATTCGATGCAAGTGAACATTTTAGGAGCCGTTCTGAATAAGCGCAGGTTTCCGATTCCGGATTCGCTTTATCGGCGGCTTTAGCCGGCCAGGCCAGTAGGCCCAAGGTTTTTGCCCAGACCCCAGAACCAGCGACGTCGAACCTGAGTCCGAAAGTGTGACTCAGCTTAGCGAAGCTGTGTTCGTTGGCAATTAATTCGCGGGCGCAACCGCGATCGAGCTTCCCCAGCTAACTTGACCGTTGTGACTCAGAATGGCGGAGCTTTACCTGATGATTGAAAATCTGCTGCGCGACCCTCATTCCGCAATCCATGCTGGTTTTGTCCGCCCAGTCGGTGAAGACGCCAAATGGTACGCATTGCAGACGATGCCGAGGCACGAAAAAAAAGTTTCGCAGGAATTGACAGCGAAGGCTATCGAATGCTTCCTGCCGACGGTAACCACCATACGGCAATGGAGCGACCGAAAACGCGTCATCGTTGAACCGTTATTTACAGGATATGTGTTTGCGCGTCTGGCACTCACTTCGCCTGATCGAATCACATTGTTGCGCACCAATGGTGTCGTCGGTCTGGTGGGCACGCGCGGAGCTGGGGCGCCAATTCCCGAAAGCGAAATCCATTCCATCCAGCAGATTGTGGGATCCCGTGCCCCGTATGCTTCGCATCCTTTCCTGAGTGTGGGAAAACGGGTACGAGTTCGTGGCGGAGCATTAAATGGGCTCGAAGGGATTCTACAGTCCGTCAATGGAGACGAAAGTTTGGTCGTTTCAGTTGAACTGATCCGGCGTTCATTGTCGCTCACGATTTCCGGATATGTGGTCGAGCCAGTCTCTGAACTGAAAACAACTTTGATGCGAGGCGCTGCGCAAGACTAGTTGCCCGTTGAATTCGCCAAGCGAAAAACAATCTAAGTAACTGATGACACTATGAGCGCATTAAACCGAAAAATTCTGCTGGTCTCGCTGAAGATTGGAGATCTTGTGCTGGCAACGCTGGCATACGGGCTAGCCAGCTTTTCATTGGTCAACCTCGACACCGGGCCAACTTTTTCCGGTTTTCTCTCGATGCGAATCAAACTGGCAAATTTTCTGGTCTTTGGCGCGGTACTACTCGCCTGGCATTTGATTTATTCGATTTGCCGTCTTTATGAATCGAAAAGACTCTGTACCGCCAGGGAATTGATGCTGGAAGAGCTGCAAGCAACCGGCCTCTGCGCTGCATGTCTGCTGGTAATGGCTGCGCTATTCAAGATCAGGATGATTACGCTTCCGTTTCTCATTCTGTTTTGGGTCTTCAATTCGCTTGGGTTGCTGGCGAGTCGCGCGTTGTTGCGCCGATTTCTCGGCGGAATCCGGAAACGTGGCCGCAACCTGCGCTATACCGTAATCGTGGGCACCAACCCGAGAGCCTTAGAATTTGCGCAGCGGCTGCGGTCGAAGCCCGAATGGGGCTACCGCAACCTGGGTTTTGTTGATGGGCAGTGGAGTGGCTTGAACGAATTTCGTGGCTCTGGAAAACATCTCGTCAGTGACTTTGGCGGCTTCTCGGACTTTTTGCGGAGAAATGTTGTGGATGAAGTCGCGATCTTTCTTCCGCTTCGCTCGCGTCACGCACAGGCCTCGGCGGTCGCAGCGTTATGTGCGGAACACGGCATTACAGTCCGTCACGATCCCGATGTTTTCGGAATCAGTAAAAAGCGAAACATCGCGGAGGAATTTGATGCGGACCCGTATTTTGATAATTTTCATGAAAGGCACAACGGACTGGCCTTGGTTTTCAAACGCCTGTTCGATATTTGTGGCGCGCTGATTTTGCTGGTACTGCTGCTGCCGGTTTTGGCCATTGTGGCGTGCCTGATCAAGTTGACGTCTCCGGGTCCGATCTTTTTCCAGCAGGAGCGAATCGGCACAAATAAGAGAAGGTTTCATATTTGGAAGCTGCGCACCATGGTAACTGGAGCGGAATCGATGATGCAGCAACTGGAGGCAAAGAATGAAGTGTCCGGTCCAGTTTTCAAGATCAAGGACGATCCCCGAATCACTCCAATCGGAAGATTTTTGCGTCGCAGCAGCATTGACGAGTTGCCACAGCTCTTCAATGTGCTGAAGGGCGACATGAGTCTTGTCGGACCGCGGCCGTTGCCGGTGCGGGATTTCGATGGCTTCAGCAAAGACTGGCAGCGGCGGCGCTTCAGTGTACGGCCCGGTATCACCTGTTTATGGCAGGTGCAGGGTCGCAGCTCGATCGGCTTCGAACAGTGGATGGAACTCGACCTGAAATACTTGGATGAATGGTCGTTGTGGCTCGATTTCAAGATTTTGGCGATGACCGTTCCAGCGGTTCTCAAGGGCTCAGGAGCAGCCTAGACGGCAATAATGCTGAAAATAGCCTCTGTTCATAACACCTATCAGCAACGCGGCGGTGAAGACGTCGTGGTGGCGGCCGAATGCGCTCTGCTCGAACGCAACGGCCACAAGGTGATCCGCTATCTGCGCAGCAACGACGAAATCTCCGCGTTGGCTCGACCAGAACAACTGCTTCTGGCCAAGAACATCATTCACTCGGAAAAAAGCAAACGAGAACTATCTGCTTTGCTCCGGAAGGAAAAGCCCGATGTCGTGCATGTCCACAACACCTTTCTGATGATTTCGCCTTCAGTGTATGAAACATGTCGAGAAGCCGGCATTCCTGTGGTGCAGACTCTGCATAACTACCGACTGCTGTGTCCCGGATGGTCGCTTTCACGTGAAGGTCGAGTCTGTGAAGAATGCATCGATGATGGCTTGTGGCGGAGCGTTTGGCATGGCTGCTATCGAGATTCGAGACTGATGACCGCCGCGGTTGCCGTGATGTTACAAGTCCACCGATCCAAGGGAACCTGGAACCGTTCGGTGGACAGTTACGTCGCACTCACCAATTTCGCCAAGGGAAAATTCGTTCAGGGTGGATTGCCAGCTTCCATAATCCACGTGAAGCCCAATTTCATGGAATCCGACCCGCATGAGCGATCGTCGGCCGGCGGGCCAATGCTTTTTATTGGCAGGTTATCTGCTGAAAAGGGCGTTGAAATCCTGCTCAAGGCGTGGCAGCAGCTGTCTCATTCCATCCCACTGGTTGTTGTCGGTGACGGGCCGCTTCGGCAAACGCTCCAAGCGGAAACCATCGCAAAAGAACTACCGAATATTACGTTCGCTGGTTGGCGTAGCAGACCTGAAATTCTCGCCGCCATCAAAACTGCGTCCGCTGTGGTCGTTCCGAGTGTTTGCTACGAAGGTTTTCCAATGACACTTGTGGAGGCCTTGGCCTGCGGCACTCCGGTGATCGGATCGAATCTAGGTGGAGTACAAGAAATCATAAAGGATGGACTTAACGGTTTGCATTTTGCCGCAGGCGATGCGGCTGATCTGGCTAGCAAAGTTGAATGGGCGTGGAGCCATCCCGCGGCGTTGGCGGTCATGGGTCGTGCGGGCCGGCGAGATTTTGAGGAGCATTACACGGCAGAGACGAACTATAAGCTTCTGCTGGAGATCTACGAGAAGGCCATTGCCGACGCCTCCAGAAATTGAATTCGCCTTAGGTCATACCGTGCTGTGGGTATCTGGCAGAAAAACTAACTTTCAAGGGGAGAGTAATTCATGAGCGTGGTGATCGTCACAGGTTCGGCAGGTCTGGTCGGGTCAGAAGCGGCGCGCTACTTTGCTTCGCTCGGAATGCAGGTGGCCGGGATTGATAATGGAATGCGCGCGGAGTTCTTTGGTGCGGACGCCTCCACCGAGTGGAATCGGAATCGCCTGCTGTCGGAAGTGCGCGGTTATCGCCACTATTCCGCCGATATCCGGAATTCGAAGGAGAGTTCGAAGATTTTTGCGAAATATGCGAACGATATTTCTCTGATCATTCATGCCGCGGCACAGCCTTCACACGACTGGGCCGCAACCAACCCTTCCGTCGATTTCACCGTGAACGCCAACGGCACATCAGTTTTACTGGAGGCCACGCGCCAGTTCGCGCCCCAAGCCGTTTTCATTTATATGTCGACAAATAAAGTTTACGGCGATCAACCAAACTCGTTGCCGCTGGTCGAAAAAGGTTCACGTTGGGATCTGGATCCAAGCCACCCTTACGCTCCGGCAGGAATTCCGGAAACCATGCCGATTGATCAAACGCTGCACAGTTTGTTTGGAGTCTCGAAGCTTGCTGCAGACGTGCTGGTCCAGGAGTATGGCCGCTATTTCGGGATGAACACAGTCAGCTTTCGCGGCGGATGCCTGACCGGCCCAAATCACTCCGGAGCGCAGCTGCATGGATTCCTCGGGTATTTGATGAAATGCGCGGCAACGGCAACGCCCTACAAAGTCTTCGGCTACAAGGGAAAGCAGGTGCGCGACAACATTCATAGCGCCGACCTGATTCGCGCATTCCACGAATTCTTTCTCAGTCCACGACCCGGCGAGGTCTACAACATCGGTGGCGGAATACGGAGCAACTGCTCGATGCTCGAAGCAATCTCGATGTGCGAACAAATTACCGGCAAAACTTTGAATTGGGAATATCGCGAAGACAATCGCCGCGGTGACCATATTTGGTGGGTCAGCGATCTTTCAAAATTCCAACAGCACTTTCCCAACTGGGAAGTGCACTATACCGTTCCGCAAATTCTTCGTGAGATTCACGACCAAAATGTTGAGCGTTGGGGGAGCGAATGCATAACACGGGAAAACGAAGCATACTCGGCGTTTTAGTCAACGCAGTGGATATCGATGGCGCCGAAGAAGCGGTCATCCGGGCCGCACACAAAAAACGCCCGCTGAGCGTATCGGCGCTCGCCGTCCATGGTTTGATGACCGGGGTGTTTGATCGCGAGCAGAAATTCCGCCTCAATCAATTTGACCTGCTGGTGCCGGACGGCCAGCCGGTCCGCTGGGCGCTGAATTGGCTTCATCGCGCCGATCTTTCGCAGCGGGTGTACGGACCTCGACTTACTCTTCGACTCTGCCAGCGCGCCGCTGCGGAAGGTCTCCCGGTCTACTTTTATGGAAGTACTCCAAAGGTCCTCTGTTCCTTGACCACAAACCTTGCCTCGCAATTTCCTGGCCTGATGATTTCTGGTGCGGAGCCTTCCAAATTTCGAAAGTTGTCGCCTCTTGAAAAGCAAGAAGTCGCCCAGCGAATAACTTCGTCCGGTGCCGCACTCGTTTTCGTCGGACTTGGTTGTCCGCGGCAGGAAGTGTTCGTCTACGAATTCAGCAGTCTGCTCGACATGCCGGTGTTGGCCGTTGGCGCTGCATTTCCGTTCATTGCGGGTGCGGTTCCCCAGGCGCCGGACTGGATGCAAAACGCCGGTCTCGAATGGTTTTTCCGGCTTTGCGCCGAACCAAAGCGGCTCTGGCAGAGATATTTGTTTTTGAATCCCACGTACCTGTTACTCATTGGTTTGCAACGGCTCGGCCTTTCGCACTTCGCCACGAAAGGCCGGCCGCCGGAGCGCGAGTTGCTTTTTGGCTAGTCATTACCTAATGCAGATGAAATTTCCTAAGACAGCTTTGGCACGCAATACGGCTTGGATGACTCTTGGCCAAGCCCTTCGGCTGGTTATCCAGGCACTCTATTTCATCGAGATAGCCAGGTCGTTGGGAGTACGCAACTACGGCGCTTTCATCGGAGTGGTCGCGCTGGTCGGAATTGTTTACCCCTTCGGGTCGCTTGGCAGCGGGAATCTCCTGGTAAAAAACGTGGCACGGGACCGTTCGCTGTTCGCGGAGTATTGGGGCCGCGCACTGGCAGTTACCGCAGTGTTTGGCACTGTTTTAATTGCCGTGGTTCTCGCAATTTCCAGATTTGCGCTGCCGCCTGAGATTCCGGTCCTGCTGGTCGCGATGGTCGCAGTCTCGGATATTCTTGGTCTGAATATCATCACTCAAGCCAGTCAGGTGTTTCAGGCATTCGAACAATTGCAATGGACGGCGGCGATCAACGTAATGATGAGCGCCGGCCGGCTTGCGGGCGCATTGATTCTCGTCTCTATTTATCGCCACCCCTCCGCATTCCAATGGGGGTACATCTATCTCGGCTGCACCGCGGTGGTCACCGCTGTCTCCATGGCCCTGGTACGCGCGCGCCTAGGCGGCCCGCGATTTAAGTGGCGGGTCATACGTGGCGAACTGCGCGAGGGTTTCTATTTTTCTGCGAGTCAAACTTCTCAAACGGTCTACAACGATATCGATAAGACCATGCTTGCGAAATTCAGCACGCTTGATGCCGCCGGCGTGTATGGAGCGGCTTACCGTTTGATCGACGTCAGTTTTGTGCCTGTTTCCGCGGCTCTTTGGTCAGCGTATCCAAATTTCTTTCGAGCTGGCGCCAAAGGCATATCCGCAAGTCTGGCGTATGCGAAACCGCTGATGCTGCGCGCGGTGGCCTATTCAGGGACGGTCTTTGCCGTGCTGCTGCTCTCCTCGGGCATTGTCCCGCTGGTTCTCGGTTCACAGTACACCGCGACCGCAGCTGCGCTGCGTTGGTTGGCAATCTTGCCGGTGCTAAAAGCGCTGCACTATTTCTTTTCCGACACCCTTACAAGTGCTGGGTACCAGGGAGTTCGAACCGCGATACAAGCAGGCGTTGCGGTGTTCAATGTTCTGCTCAATCTTTGGGTTATTCCCGCGTACTCCTGGCGGGGAGCCGCTTGGTCGAGCATTGCTTCGGACGCCGTTTTGCTACTCGGTGTCTGTACCGCAGTAGTGTTTCTGTCGCGCCGCGATCACCGTCGAGTCTCGGCGTTTCGCGTCTCCTCGGCCGCGCTGACACCGAGTCTCAATCCGAACCGCGCTTCTACGGAATCCATCGATGCTTTTTGAAAAGTCAAAAGAAGCCTTGTTTGTAGCGGTCGTTGCCTTCGTGCTTACTGGTGCGTTATGGCGCGTGTTTAGCGGAAGTGCCGACGCTGGTATAGAGGGTGACACTCGCACTGAGATGATTCTCGCGCTGATGTATGGCGGGGTAGCGTTGCTGGCGGTCATGCAATTCCGTTGGACCGCGTGGCTCTTGCTGCATTCACCAGCGTTGGTTGGACTGCTGCTAGTCGCTCTCGTTTCCCCAATTTGGGCGCAAACGCCGGATTTGGTTTTCCGGCGGGCGATCAGCCTGCTGGGAACAAGCCTGTTTGGCGTGGTTATCGCCTCGCGGCTGACCTTCGGTCAGCAGCTGCGGCTTACTCGAGGTGTGCTGCGCCTGGCCGCGGTGGGATGTCTCGTGCTGTTCGTAGTCGCACCCAGCCACGCTATGGCGACGGACTATGGCACCGGTTCGATACGCGGCATCTTTCCCCATAAGAACCTCTTCGGCGCAGCCATGGCTCTGGGGCTGCTCGCGGAGTGGTACGTAATGGAGGAAGGCGGATTTGGCCGAATCGTAAAGTTTGCTTCTCTGGCGCTTTTCTCCGGATTGCTCTTGGTGGCTCGCTCGGTGACGTCAATTGTCACTGTCGGCGGCACGCTGATTATCATGTGGCTCTATGAGCGATTTCATCGTCGCTATCACATTCCGCTGCCGGCGATGCTGCTCTTTCTTGCCGGATTGGCTGTTTGCTTCGCATTCTTCGGCGTCGATACCAGCATCTTCACGGAAATGCTGGGCCGCTCGAAGGACCTGACCGGTCGCGCCGACTTGTGGCACTCCGTGGGGACAATGATTCTTGCGCGTCCCTTTCTCGGTTATGGTTTTTCCGGTTTTTGGGACGGCGCTTCCCTGGAATCGTACGCCGTTGAAAAATACGTCGGTTGGTCCCCGAACTACTCACACAACGGATATCTTGAAATCCTTTTGGACCTGGGGATCGTGGGTACTGGTCTTTTTCTAATCTTTCTTTGGAAAGGTATGGCTAGAACGCTGCGTCTGGCGGAGGAAAAA
Organism: uncultured Acidobacteriota bacterium; assembly: GCA_963814635.1. GTDB lineage: Bacteria > Acidobacteriota > Terriglobia > Acidiferrales > UBA7541 > Acidiferrum. The sequence goes on from CAWFDP010000001.1 coordinate 1,714,522, forward strand.
GTGGTCAAAGAGGACCTCTGGCCATTGGCGTTTCTCATTTTCTTCGTGGTTCACAATTTTGCCGAGTGCACCATCATTTGGCAGAACTGCTTTGAATGGTCGCTTTGCATCGCCACGGTGATTTCATCTGACTCGACGGTACGAGCCGTGGTGGGCGGTGTCAGGGAGCTGTCCGAAACTGTTTCAGACGATTCGGAACCGCAATTTTCCTTTAATGGCGCTCGCAAGGCCCGGCACGCAGAACCGTTGACACTGGGTGATTATGCAAACCGCGCATGACGAAAACACAAGGCGCGATTCGTCGCGCGTGGCAATCTGCGTCGCCACATATCGTAGGGCAGAATTATTGCGCGATCTGCTTGCATCGCTGGCCCAGTTGAGTTTTAAAAAGGTCTGTACACCGCACATCGAAGTCATTGTTGTTGACAACGATATTTCACGTACTGCCGAACCAGTCTGCGACATCCGTGGATTTCCGTGGACCATTCGGTATGTTTGCGAACCGAACCGAGGAATTGCGTGCGCACGCAATCGCGCGATAGCCGAATCAGGCGATGCAGAATTCCTGGCGTTGATCGACGATGACGAAACGCCCGGAACCAGGTGGCTTGATGAGCTCCTCTGGACCCAGTCTCAATTTCAGGCTGACGTCGTCTCCGGCCCGTTACTTCCGGCTTATGTCGGTAACGTGCCGCAGTGGATTCGTAACGGCGGTTTCTTTAGGCGTCCGATGTTTCGAACCGGCGACATCGTCAAGCTATGTTCGGCGGGTAATGTCCTGATCCGGTCAGCGGTTCTGGCGAGCGTTCCGGGTTTCGATGAGCAATTCAATCTGACTGGGGGCGAGGACTCTCACTTCTTTCTGCGAGTCCGGGAGTGCGGCTTTCGGATGGTCTTTTCCAGTGATGCCGTGGTGTACGAACCCATAACAGAAAAACGCGCAAACGTATCCTGGTTGCTGCGCCGTGGCTTTCAATCTGGAAATTGCTGGGCATTGTGCGAGCGCGATCTTAAACCTCAAGCTTCGGCCACCCGCGGTTTCAAGGGAATCGCTCATATGTGCAGAGGCCTGCTTCGCGTACCGGCTTCGCTATGGTTTGGCAGGGCCGCGGTGGTTCGGGATCTGCAAGAACTGTGCGCAGGTGCCGGGATGCTGGCCGGTGTGCTTGGTCATCGTTTCCAGCCGTACAACGAAGCGGGCGTTGGCGGGGTCGAGAGAGCGAATAAGACGGAGATTCATTCCTAGCGAACGTTTCCTATGACTCGAGTCCAAATCTATCTCCACATTTTTCTAGCCACCGTTCTGGCTGTGCCTCCTGCTTGTGGCTTGACTGGCCCACCTAACATATCTCCGCCCACAACCGTCATTCCCGCCGAACTGTTCGGCATGCACTTTCACCATCTAGGTGGCACCACGCCTTGGCCTGATGCTCCGATCGCCGAATGGAGACTCTGGGACGCCTATGTAGCCTGGCCGAATTTGCAGCCCGGCAAAAATCGTTGGCGTTTTGAATTATTGGATCACTATGTCGCGATGGCCGCCGAACACCACGTCGGACTTCTGTTGCCCCTGGGGCTATCTCCGGCATGGGCCTCCGCTCGTCCGCTTGAGAAATCGACTTACGCGCCAGGTTTCGCAGCAGAACCGCGCGACATTGAAGACTGGCGAACTTACGTGCGCATGGTGGTTCAGCGATACAAAGGAAAAATTCAAGCCTACGAAATCTGGAACGAGCCGAACCTAAAACAGTTTTGGTCTGGAAGCGTTGACCAGATGATCCTATTGACCGCGGAAGCCTCCCGAATCATTCGCAGCATTGATCCGAACGCCGTAATCGTCTCGCCTTCCGCAACCCAGGACCGCGGCACCGCGTGGCTTGCGGAGTTTCTCAGCAAAGGTGGCGGCACCATGGTGGACGTCATCGGCTACCACCTTTATGTCGCTCCGCTACCGCCAGAGAGCACGCTTGCACTGGCGTCGAGCGTAAAACAACTCATGGTCGCGGCGGGAATCGCGGATAAGCCGCTTTGGAACACCGAAGCTGGCTGGTTCTTGCCCAAACCGTTTCCTCCCGAACTCGCCGCAGCCTACGTCCTCCGGGAATTCGTCATTAACTGGGCCGCCGGCGTACAACGTCTCTACTGGTATGCCTGGGACAATCACGGATGGGTTTCCTTAGAAACAACCCAGCGTGATAACAGCACTCTTACCGTCGCCGGTGACGCATATGCTGCGGCGTTTCGTTGGCTCACCGGAAGCCGCATGCAGTCCTGTTCAGAGGACAACCAGCAGACATGGACTTGTGAGATCGAGCGTGACCACCATCGTCAGTGGATCGTATGGAACGTCACAGGCCCTCGTACGTTTCGCGCGCCAGTTGAATGGCACGCGCAAAGCATTGAACTCGTTTCCGGTTCGCGCGAAGCGCTTCGCAATGACGCTTTCGAAATCGGCCAGACTCCTGTCCTGGTATCGTCCGCGGGTTCCTAACCCCAGCCATATGAATTCACAACAAAGGAGCCTGAACCCAATAGCATGAGTCGAAAGACAAAAGTAGCGCTGCTGATCAACATGATTTCCCCGGCCAGGATTTCACTTTATTCCTGCCTTGCCGATGCGTTCGAACTGTTGATTCTGCATGGCGGCACAGAACGCAATCGGGATTCGTGGCGCGGATTCGAAAACGCTCTGCCCACAGCCACGGTGACTCGAGCCTGGGGATGGCAAATTCCGTTCGCTCGCCAACAGAAAGGACAGGCCTTTGACGAGCAATATCTTCACGTCAATCCGGGTCATCTCTGGCAATTATTCAAATTTCATCCAGATGTTGTAGTCACCAGTGAAATGGGTGTGCGTACGTTCTTTGCGCTCATTTACGGCACGCTCTTTCGTAAGCCGGTGTGGGTCTGGTGGGGCGGCACCGTTTATACGGAAAGCAAGAAAGCCGGATTCTTGAAACGTTTTCTCAGGTCGATCCTTGCGCGGTGGGCGCAACACTGGATCAGTTATGGAAAGTCTTCCACCGAGTATTTGCTCACTTTGGGAATTTCTCGTCGTCAGATTCTGGAAATACAAAATACTGCGGACGAACAATACTTCCGGACGGCCGCAGAGCCGCGCTTCGCGCTTCAGCCTCGACCGGTCATGCTCTATGTCGGCCAGTTCATTGGCCGCAAGGGTGTGGACCTCTTCTTACGCGCTGCAGCCGCGCTGCAACACGAAGGTCTGAAATTCTCGCTGTTGTTGGTGGGCAATGGTCGGGATAAACCTGCAGCCGAACGCCTGGCCAACAATCTTGGGCTTGCTGCAACGCAATTTCATCCGTCGCAGCCTCCGCAGTTGATGCTCGGCGTGTATCGTTCGGCGGACGTTGTGGTCTTTCCAACGCTCGAAGATCCTTGGGGGCTTGTTGCCAACGAGGCGATCCTGGCCGGAGTACCCGTACTGTGCTCGAAATATGCCGGCTGTGCCGAAGAACTCTTTTCACCGCAGAGCATCTTCGAACCGCTAGACCCGGACGAGTTTCGCGAAAAACTCCGCGTAGCCATCGCTGGAGGATTGCCTGCGCCTGACTTGTCGCGGCTTCGAACGACCTCGCAGGTCGCCTCGGCATTGATCACCGCGTTGGAGAATTCGGTTGGTCGCAAGAGTTCACCGCTTGCCGAATCAGGTCGTCTGACCGCGAGCGATTGAGTCGAGCGGTTCGCCACCACGCTTTGTGAGGAAAACTGGATGCCGTTTTCACTGATTAGACCGTCCACACCGAACTACCGTGCTGACATCGACGGGTTACGCGCCGTTGCCGTCCTGTTGGTCTTTGGGTATCACCTTGGTGGGGCTCGTGTCCGAGGTGGTTTCGTCGGCGTCGATGTTTTCTTCGTGATCTCCGGCTATTTGCTTGGTTCCATCATTCTGTCCGAAATCGATCGCGGGAAGTTCTCCTTGCTTTCCTTTTACGAACGCCGTGTGCGGCGCATTCTGCCCGCGCTTTTCGTTACGCTTGCGGTGTGTGCGATGCTCGCCTATGAATTCTTTTTGCCGGCGGAGCTCGACGAATTCGCCAAATCTTTCTTGGCGGCAACTTTGTCTTTTTCGAACATTTTCTTTTACCACCAGGCGGGCTACTTTGAGGGCGCGGCGGCGATCAAGCCATTGCTCCACACCTGGTCGCTTGGGGTAGAAGAGCAATTTTATATTTTTCTCCCGTTGTTTCTGCTGGCGCTCAGAAAATATTCACTGTCTACTCGCCGAATCGTCGTTCTGGCCGTCACGGTGTGTTCTTTTCTGGCAAGTGCGTGGGGAGCCTTGCACAGCCCGGAAGCTGCGTTTTACCTCTTGCCCACTCGAGCTTGGGAGCTCTTGCTCGGAACCCTGCTCGCACTCGACATCATTCCTCATTTCTCCAATTCGATTTGGCGAAATGCTTCATCGGCGGCAGGCATCATCATGATTCTTGCTGCGGGAGTCTGGTACCAAAAGACCACTCCTTTTCCCGGTCTCGCCGCAGCGATGCCCTGTATCGGCGCCGCTTTGATCATTGCCGCCGGGCGCGACGGCTCCTCGCTCGTCGGTACCTTCCTTTCCCTAAGGCCGATCGTCTTCATCGGAATGATTTCTTATTCGCTCTACTTATGGCATTGGCCGCTCATCGTTTTCCAGAGCGCTTCCGGCATCCTTGCTCAAGGACTTTCGCCGAAACTCACCAAGCTGGTCGTGCTGGGAATTTCGTTCGTCGTTGCGACACTGTCTTGGCGTTTCGTCGAACGGCCTTTTCGTGACGGTCGCAAGCGCTTGCCACGCCCGCGACTCTTTCAGCTTGCCACTGCGGCCGCCGCGGTGCTTATCATTTTTGCGGCGACCGCAATCGCAACCCGTGGGTTCCCGTCGCGTTACTCGGCGCAAGCCGTTCACATCGCTTCTTTTCTGGAAAATGCCGATGCCACCACCGAAGCGCAGTATCGCGTCGGAAGCTGCTTCCTGACCTCAGAAAATCCGCACGCGAACTTTGCCGCAGAAGAGTGCTTGAAACTTGATCCAGCCAGACGCAATGACCTCCTGATCGGCGATAGCCACGCTGCGCAACTTTGGTTCGGCCTCTCATCAGTCTTCAAAGACGTCAATTTCATGCAAGCAACAGCTTCAGGATGCAAGCCTGGTCTAGAGCAGCCGATAGGCGCGGACGAGCGATGCTCGCATCTTATGCATTATGTGATTCAGGACTATTTGAAGGCCCATCATGTCGATTCCGTGTTGATCGCGGCACGCTGGGACGGTGCCGACCTGCCAAGGATTCAGCGGACGGTCCCACTGCTGCAACAACAGGGCGTAAAAGTGATTCTGTTTGGCCCTGTCGTTCAGTACGATTCAGCGTTGCCGCGATTGCTGGCAATTTCAATCCAGAAGAACGACCCAAGCCTTCCTGCGATTCATCGCGTCGCCTACTACGAAAAGCTGGATCAGGAGATGGCGCAGCTTGCTCGCCAGCTCGGCATTCAGTACATCTCCTATTTCAATTTGATCTGCCACCAAGGTTCCTGCCTCGAGTATGCGGCGAAAGACATTCCGTTGCAGTCGGATTACGGTCATCTGACGGGTAACGGATCTGTTCTCATCGCGATCAAAATGCGCGACTCCGGACTTCTCAACTAGTCATCCCCAAACAAAGTGATCGAGTACCACTTGTAAACCATCCTGGACGCACTTGAAATTCCCCCAGGGCGGCCTCCTCGCTTTTCGCTGCACTCACACTCCGCTCCCACTCGAATCTGGAGCCACGCCCAAAATCAGAGGGCGCTCCGCCATTCCGATGCACGCACAACGCTTGAAATTTGCGGCGATGTCGCTCAAGACGCGCATAGGGAAGCGGTAGAGAAAGTGGCCTCTGTTTTGGACGCTATTGGCCGCCAGCCGTCTATTGTCAACTTGTAGTCTCAGCGACTTGGCCGCGCTCGGCGCAGGTTCGATTCCCATCACCCGCTCCAGAAATCTTGTTTCCTTCTAATAACTTAGCGGTTGGTCGCGGCGGCAAAAGGCGGCAATAAGAAATAAAATGAGCCTCTTGGGTGGCACCGATGGCTCTAGCAAGGCAAGAAGCGATTGCGGATGGAACGTAAGCGTGTGGTCAGGCGAGTCCAGACGCTTACGATGGAACTGCTGTCCATGCTTTTGAAGAATCGCCGGTGACCTCTACCGTGAAAGACAAGCGTTTTGAAGTTTTGCAACAACTAAGAAGACGCGCGGGACATCTAATCCAGCCAAGGCCATCAATTTCTCACCTAATCCGGACTTCTTCTCATCTGGGTGATTAACATTCCGGTTTGTTTCGGGAACAATCCACATAAACCGAAAGATCCAATTTTTGAATTGCCGGCGATGACGCCGAAGCGATGGGCTACTTAGCATTTCACAAATGCCTATTCAAGACCCACGCGGCGGACCAGGCTTTGGAAGCGTGGGTCGTCGCGAATGGGATCAAAAGCCGGTTCGACAGCAATCTCCGTCATGGATAGTGAGTGTTGCTTGAAGGCTCTTTCGAGAGAGTCTAACGCTTTCGCCTTTTCACCAAGCTCGGCATAGAGAATTGCAGTGCCAAAAGCTGAGTTGTAGGCTTCGGGTGGATTGACTGGGAGGCGCGTGGAATCGAGAACTTGCTTCCAGTAACCATGGGCGCCGCCGGTGGTCCAAGCACGGCGCAGGGTGGCTTCCTTTTGCAGGACCGACTTTTCGTCTTCACCGGCGAGCAAGCGGGCTTTGGTGTCTTCGTCGATGGCCTCGTCAAATTTCCCCCAAAAGGCAAGAAGTTGCGCCAGGCGTTCGTGATCGATGGCGAACCCCGGAAACATTTCGGCGGCTTTGCGAAATTGCGCTAGGGCTTTGTCGTATTGGCGAGCCCAAATGTAGGTGCGGCCGAGGAACGATTGCATCGGGGCGGAGAAGGGATCAATGGCAATGGCTTTTTGCATCTCGGTGATGGCTTCCGCGTGGCGGCCGAGCGGAGAGAGGTAGCTGTTGGAATAGAAGAGGTGGGCGTAGGCGTCGTTGGGATTTAGATCGAGAGCGCGCAGATATTCATGTTCGGCGGCGGGCCAGTCAAAATCGAAGTGAGCCAAAATGAAGCCGAGCGTGGAATGCCCGGCGGCGAGAGAAGGGTCCAGAGTGACGGCGCGAAGAGCGGCTTCCTTGGCCGTGGGCGTGGATTCCATGAGGGTCATCGCCCCAACGACAGGGGCCAGGCTGTAGGCGCGGGCGAGGGCAGCATGCGCGGGAGCGTAGTTGGGATCAAGTGTGATGGCGTGTTGGAATTCTGAGATAGCGCGCGTGAAGGCAGGTCCAGTGCGAAGTTCCGAATCGTGGAGGCCATGAAGATAGGCTTCGTAGGCTGCGGCGTTGAGGTGAGGGGCATCGGCGAGACGGGCGCGGGCGGAAGGGGAAAGGGTCAATTCGATCTTGGTCGAGATGGCGACAGCGAGGTCGCTTTGGAGCTTCAGGACATCGCTGATGTCGCGATCGAAATCTGCGGCCCAAAGGTGGGTTTGATCGCTGGCCTGGATGAGTTGGGCGGTGACGCGGATGCGTTGGCCGGAGCGCCGTACGCTACCTTCGAGCAAATAATCCACACCAAGTTCACTAGCGATCTGGGCGACTCCCTTTTTGGCGTCTTTGTATTGCATGGAAGAGGTCCGGGCAATCACGCCAAGGTGTTGAGGATCGAGTGTCCCGAGTTGGGTAATCATCTCTTCAGTCATGCCATCGGCAAAGAAATCGTCGTGGGGATCAACGCTCAGGTCCACAAACGGGAGAACGACAAGCATCTCTTTTTTCGACCGAGTTTCGGGAGGCTTCATCAGAAGAGAACGAAGAGTGAGTCCGGTGGTCACGAGAGCGACGAGAAGGAGAGCAATGAGGGCGGTCCAGCCGACCTTAGGCGTTAAACTCCTTGAGATTGGTGAGCTCTTTGGAACGGCTGAAGCCGCGCCCCGATCGGAACTGTCGATGATGGGAATTATCGCCTCGGGCTGTGTGCTAACTGCGGCAGTGAAGCGATAGCCTTTTCCAGGAATGGTACGGAGGAAGCGAGGATCCTCCGGGTCCTCCTTGAGGGCCTGGCGGGCCTTTCGGACAGCAGTATTGATGCTGTTGTCAGCATCGACGAAGACGTCTTTGCCCCAGATGGCGAGGAGGATCTCCTCGCGCGTGACGAGACGGTCGCGGTTTTCGGCGAGCAGAAAAAGAAGTTGCAGGGGAATACGTTCGAGTTTAACGAGGTGGCCGGCCCTGCGGAGTTCGAAGGAGCGCGGGTCTAGTTCGAAGTCTTCAAATCGTATGGTTTCGTGGAGCATGGTCCACAAGCGTGGGGGACGCCCAATTCTACGTTTTCGTGGGGCAGAGACAAAGGATTGATTTTAGGGATCCTTCGCGGAGGGCGAAGAGGGGCAGCCGAAGAAATCGATTTAACCATAAGAAAAGGAGAGATTTCGAGGTTCAGGGAATCTACACGAGAACTTCAGGCCGGCTCCATTGTCGAGGAACGGCATTGCGTTAAGTATGGCAGCACCCGCAGTTCGACCGGCGGGAAATCGAAGAGGAGGCTGCCCATGAAAAGTTTTGTGTGGAAGGTGATGGTTGCGGGAGTATTTCTGATGGGATTTCTGAGTGTTGAGACGAGAGCGCAGGGCAATGACAATGATGGATGCAGCAATGCGACGCTGAGGGGGGACTACGCTTTCACGGTTTCCGGGACCATCTGGGTGACCGATCCCGGGGGCGTCCTCGAGGAAGTACAACGCGGTGGTATCGCCATGACCCATTTTGATGGAATAGGCGGTCTATCCCAGGTCGATTTTGTGATGTCGGGTCACAACAATTTGCCGACGCCCCCGACTCCTCCTACTGATCCCGTCACAGGCTTCCATATCATGGAGACCGGGACCTACAAGGTGTACTCCGATTGCACAGGGACGTTCACGATTAACAGCCCCGGTACCGTCATTACCGTGAAATTTGTGCTCAGCAATCAGGGAAGGGCGATTCATACGATCGTGACGTCGCTTATCCTGCCGTCAGGGCCGGTGACGGCGCTGATCCACTCCGAGGGTCATAAGCTAGGGGTATTTCAGGACTAGTGGATTAGGTTTTGAGCGCTGAGCGGTTGAGCGCTTAGAACAATGATGGGGTGCGAGCCCAAGCAAAAGTGGAGTGATCGTGCCCCATTCTTTCGTTGGATTGCCTCACGGACGTCAATACACAACGTTGGCCGTCATGCGTGTTTTGCGTCCCCGCGCAAGCTCGACCTCTTGCTGCCAACTATTAAATGCCAGAGATGAGAGGGTGTTAGTAATCAGGTGTTTAAACACGGGCGCACCACCAGTTCCCATTTGGAAGTACTTGATACCGTAACGTCTGACTTTCCCCAAGTCTGGTTGTGGGATGTCTCACCAGATAGGTACCGAGAAATGCGCTAGCGTTTATCGGTGCAGCTTGACTCGGTGGACCTAGCGGCTAGTCACCGCAGTGGGGCTTCGGGTTTGTATCCCACGTCCCGACTTCCGTATCTCTTTATGCGGTCGCGGCTTATGAGTTTTTCGAGGCGGCCGAAGGCGGCAATCGCCATTTTGATGCTGCTAAATTGTTCCTAATGAGCAAAAGCAGACAGTGCGAACTCCGCATAACATACTGAAATCATAGAAAATCCACTGGGCGTTCTGTTCGATTCCCATCGCCCACTCCAAACTTCAGTTAACAGTTGATCGCTGACTTCTGTTCGACCGCTAAACACCCCGGTTTAGGATACGTATTCATTTGACTTAGCGGCAAGGTGTTAGTAATCTTCGTTGGTCGTCGAACTGCTTCCCAGTCTGGTGGAACGGCGAGGAGTTCAGACCTGCCTATGCGCTAGGTCGGTTCTTTGTTGCCTAATCGTACGTCCCGCGATAGCTCCTTCCAAGACCGGAAGTTGTCTTAAGAAGTCTGTGACCGATTGTCGACTTCGAATTCATGTTTGAGAATTACTTTTCAGAATTCAGCGGGTGCCGGAGCTTGCGTCGACGGTCGCCAGGCAAAATTTCGTAGTGTGAGAGGCCTCATGCGGATTAACATTTCTTTACCAAACGTCATCTCCTTGATTCGGAGACGGCTTCCTGCCTCATCGGCGCTGTTCATTTTGTCGATGTTCGCGTTTGCTCAAGCGGGGTTGGCGCAAAATCAACTGACGCTAGCTGACAACTATTTCGTCACGGGCGACTACGTGGTGGGCGGTGTAGGCCTGCGCGGACTTGGAGTAAATGGCCTGGCCACTGGCCAGATCAACATTCCCGACGTGAATTCCGTTCCTGCAACGGGCGTTCCCGCGGGTGCAGACATCGTGGCTGCGTTCCTGTATTGGGAAACCGTCGCATCGAACCAGCCCGGCGCACAAACTGGCCAGCTGGGTTTCTTCAATGGCTATCCCATCACCGGCACCGTTCGTGGGAATCCGAACGCGCCGACTTCCTGGAGTACCGGTGGCTGCTCTGGCTCATCGCAGGGTTCGAAGACCATGGTCGTGTACCGCGCAGATGTGCGCCCGTATCTTAACGTGGACTCCGATGGAATTCCCGCAGGCAACGGAACGTATACGGTGAGTTTGCCTGATAGCGGAAGCAATGGCGGTGGGGTGCCGCTAACGCTTGGCGCCAGCCTGGTTATCGTCTATCGCGTCCATTCGTTGCAGGTTCCGCTGAATTCCGTAGTTATCTATGACGGCGCTTATGCGCCGAGCAACGCAGGCTCCACAATGACGTTGCCGATTTCCGGTTTTTATCAAGCCGGTGCTGCACCAAACAGCGCGGCTCCAGCTGTGAAGATCACTCATATCGTCGGTAACGGCCAGCCCAACAAACTGGAAAGCGTCCAACTGAATTCGTTGCCCCTCGATTCGCTCTACAGCGCAAACGGATTGCCGCCGTTTCCTGGTATTTATAACCAGAATCTAATTTCGACGACTACGGGTGGCGGCAGTTGGGACAATCCGACTTGGCAGGCGAATGCCGCCATCGCGGCTGGCAGTACGTTGCCGGCAACTTCCATAGTCACTCCCTCCAGTTCAAACGGCGGATGCGTCAACTGGGGCGCCGTGGTTTTTAGTACCACTGTGCAAAACGGCGACAACGACGGCATTCTGGATGTGTGGAAACTGAACCATGGATACACGCAGGTCAATCCGAACGGGCCGGATTTCGGCGACTGGGTCGCGCTGCCTGGGGCGACTTCGGGACAAAAGGATCTGTTTGTCGAAGTGGATTACCTCAGCAATCTGGACGCCCCCCTGGCGGGAGCTTATAAGCACTCGCACTTGCCCAAGCAAAAAGCGCTGGATCAAGTTGGCCAGGCGTTTTTGAATCAGGGAATTCACGTCCACTTTGATCTGGGGCCGGGGATTTACCCGGGAGATCAATTCGTCGTTCCCTATCCGGTAGTAACCCCAGCAGGGCAGACTGCCTATCCGGGCGCAGGTGGAAAAGCGCTCTCCGAAAGCTTGCTGCTGTGCAACGACGGAGCAGTACTTTGCGCTTACCCCGGCCAAGTAACCGTCGGATGGAAGGGCGGCGTGGAGTTTGTGGAAAATCAGAGCACGCTGGGAAATTTCCAGTTCGGACGAAAAGATAGCTACCACTATCTGCTGATGGGCCACACGCTTGGCTCTCCACGCACGTACTGGACCGCGACGGGTATGGCCCCGAACGTTGTGGGGACCGGCCTTGCCACCTTGGTATCGATCAAGGTGAGCGGAGGTGTGGGAACCGTAAACCTCAGCAGTCCTGCGTACGTGACAAGACCTGGCGACGCTGCGTGCACCGATGTAAGTTGTGATCGGGTATCCATCGAAGGCGCTCTGCTGCCCTCCAATACGCCGCTGAATGGTTCCTTCAAGATACAAACCGCTTCTTCGAGCACTCCTGACAATACTGTGCCGTCTACGAGCACGGTTACGATCCTGATGCCTGGAGTGCCGAACGGTACTTATGACTACACCACCGAGCCTCAGCTTGGATTAACGTTTGGCGGGCCCACCAGCGATTCAGGTTTTTCGGACATCGGCGGCGGGGATTCGACGGTGACATTCGGTTCCTGGCGCGCGGACGATCCGGTCGGGTGCCAGCCCAATCCGTCCACCGCCGTAATCTATTGCACCGATCAGGTGGGAACCACCACTGCGCAGGCAGGAACGATATTGCACGAACTTGGCCACACATTCTTTTTCACGCATGGCGGCACCTACTTCCCGAATCCAAACCCGCAGTACCTTCAGAGCTTTGGTCTCAACTGCAATCCGGCCTATGAAAGCTCGATGAACTATCTCTTCCAGATCCGCGGATTCCCGGACGGTGGAATTGACTATTCCGGCCAGACGCTCCAGGCGCCCCAGACGTTGCAGGCGCTAGACGAAACAAGTCTGAACGAGATGACGGGGTTGGGCGTGGATCTCTTTACCGGAAAAGCGGCTGCCCATTTCACGCGCTGGTACGCACCGCCCAATGCACTCGACATGCAATTGCAGAATTCCGTCGGGGGTATTTTCGCCGGCTTCCATTGCGACGGTTCACCGAATATCCCGAAGGTAAATATGGTCCGCGTGGATGGAACATTGTTTCCGGGCGCTACGGCCTCGGCCGCCATCGATTGGAATCACGATTTCATCTTCCAGGGGACGAACCTTACGGCGCAGGACATCAATTTCAGCGGAACGTCAGATAGCTCGCTGCCTGGTTTCAACGATTGGACCGCGCTAGACCTTCGCCAGATTGGTGCTCGCACCGATGCGTTTGGGTTCTCAGACGGCAGCGGTGGCAACCGAGTCGGCGGCGGCGGCAACCGCGTGGGCGGTGGTGGCAATCGTGTCGGCGGCGGTGGCAATCGTGTGGGCGGGGGCGGAAATCGAGTCGGTGGAGGCGGTAGTGAGCAGGACACCGACACCGCGAACTCCACCGCGGATGCCGTTTCCAGTTTGAGTGCGGCGCTGAGCGGCCACAGCGTATTGCTGAATTGGGCGGCGCCGGAATTCGGGCAAATCCGGACGTATAGTGTGTGGCGCGCGGTGGGAAGCTTCAAAACCGTCGCGAGCATTTATGCGAGCCGGGCGCAGTTCACCAGCATTGCCACGGTGACTGGCGGCACGCCGCCGAAGCCAACGTATCTGGATGGCACGGTGAAAAACAATACGACATACACCTATTTCATCGTGGATATGAACAAGCAGGGAGCGCAGAGTACTGCGTCGATCCCGACAACCATAACCGTGAAATTCTAAGAAGGCAGCAAACATCTGCTGAAGTGTGACGCGACCGTCAGGTGGCTTTGCGGAAGCTTTATTCGCGAACGTGTTTGCGGGCTTCCGGCAGCAGCGAGTCTTCTCCCGCCTGGCCGCGGATGCTCAAATACGTTTGGTAAGATTCGGCAAACGCCGCGCTCTTCAATCCTTCGCGAACAAGTCCCTGGTAGTAATAGATGGGCGCGATGTAAGTGTACGTGGGCATGTCATCTGTGAAGAGTTCCATGGCTTCCCCGCGTCGCTCGAGGCAGCGTTGAAATTCGGCATCGGCTTCCACAAATAAACCAGCATCCAGGTAAGCAAGCCCCATATCGAGGTGGACGAACCAGATATCGACCAGGTTTTTGGCATCGGACAGTAACTGCAGCGCCTGCTTGGAATCGTGGTCCTTTAAGGCGGCTTCGCCCAAAATCATTTTGGAGTAAGCCTGCGGTTCGGCCTCGAGTTCAGAGCCAAGTTTGGCGCTCAGTGCTCGCCCCTTGGCCGATTCCCCGGCTTCAATGTATGTTCTGGCCGCCAGGAATCTGATTTTTGCCGATTGGCTGCTGGCCAGAGCCTTCTCTGCGTAAGCGATTGCCTGACGCTTTTCTCCCCGCAACAGTTCCGCATAAGCCAGCATGGCAAGCTTATCCGCAGCCTGGTCTGGTTCCTTTGCTGACAGATCGGCAGCCAGGCCGGCTTCAAGAATCTGCACTGCCTGGCGATATTTTCCTTGATAGAGGGCGAGATTGGCCAGACCGGTAGCCGCGAGGGACGCGCCTCTAGGGCCAAGCTTTTGCAGCTCCTGATAGCTGTCGGCAGCCTTTGCCAACTGACCCTGCCCCAATTGTGAGTACGCCAAAGCCAGGAAGCCTTCTTCATACGAAGGATTGAGTTTTCGCACTTCGCGCGCCTCGCGCTCGCAGGTCTGGAAGTCTCCTGCGTAACACGCGTCGAGCGAAAAATTGATGCGCGCCATCAAGTCCTTGGGCGCGATCTCGACCGCGCGCCGCGCCTCCTCCACCGCCTTTGGCATGTTGTGCAGAGCGGCGTAGCAAGCCGCGAGGTTATTTTGCCCAATACTATCCGCTGGGTAGCGTTTCAATAGGTCGCTGTATTCCTCGACGCACTTCTGCCAGTTCTCGGTCCGGATGTAATACATGGCGCGGATAAAGTAGCGCTCGCGCTCGGTCATACGATCCACATGTTCCATGGCCAGTTTGGCGTACTTCCCGGCGTCCTGGACCTGTCCCAGGTTTCCCGCGATTGCGGCCATGCCGGCGTAGGCGCGGGCGAAGTTCGGATCCAGCTCAACAGCCTTCGAGAAGGACTGAAGCGCATCCTTCATGTTCCCCGCGGACTGCTGCTTCATGCCGAGACCATATTGGTGTACGGCCTCCAGCGAGGATGCCGTAAATGCTCCGCCTACTGCCTGCAGCTGGGCCGATTCCGGCGTGGCGTCACCGAGGGCCTTGCGGATGGGAGCTACGAGTTTCGGGATAGTTAGGAGAACCTCGTCCTTGTTCGCGGCGGTGGCCTCCGCTTTGGCGATCACGTTGCCGCTCACCGCGTCCAGCGCGGTGACCGAAAGACTGTATTTGTCGCCGCGTTGGCTAAGCTCACCGGTGATGACTGCCCCGATTCCCTGGCTGACCGCCACCAAACGGGCGGGCTGTTCGTCGAGCTTGTCAGTGGGGTGGGGAAGCTGCGCTGCGAGTTTGCGCGCGGCCCCCCGGTTGAAAGCATTTATGAAGCTCGCGCCTTCCAGCGCGACGTTGAACATCGGCTCGACGGTGTCGTCAAAAATTGGATCGCCGGTATGGTTGGTAAAGTCCGCGACCAGCACGCTTACCGGCTGGTGAGCAACCTTTGCTGAAGAGCCCGGAAAGAACTTCTTCGGAATTCCCACACCGGCAACGGCCAACAGCAGCACTAAGGCAACGATCGCGGTGTATTTCCAGATCGGTCTTTGCGGCTTCAAGGGCACCAACGCCTGATCGGTGAGTGAGCCGATCATCGATGGAGAAATTCCCAGCCACACTTCAAGTTGCTGCGCGAATTCGCCGGCGTTCGCAAAGCGGTTTTCCGGCTCGATCTCCAATGCCTTGGCGACGATGTCGCTCAGCGGCTTTGGGATGGTGGGATCGACTTCCGACAGCGGCTTCGCCTTTTCCTGTATGCGTTTCCACAACGTGGCGAGCGGGGTTTCGGAGTAGTACGGCGATTGCCCGATCACCAGTTCGTACAGGATTACGCCGAGTGAAAAAAGATCGGAGCGTTCGTCGATCTTTTCGCCCTTGGCTTGTTCCGGCGACATGTATTCCGGAGTGCCAACCAGAGCTCCGGTCTGCGTCATGCCCGGCAGGTATGCTGAACGCGCGATGCCGAAATCCATGACGTAGGCGCGGCCGCTGGCGTCCAGCATGATGTTCTGCGGCTTTAAATCCCTGTGAACCACCCCTTCGCCGTGCGCCGCTTCTAATGCACGGCAAATCTGCAGGATTATCTTCGCAGCCTCTTCCGGTGTTAACTTGCCTTTCTCACGGAGGACTCCGCGAAGATCCGTGCCCTCCAGGTATTCCATGGTGATGAATTTGAAGCCGTCGGCTTGTCCCAGATCGAAAATTCGGATGACGTTGCGATGGGTCACCTGCCGGGCCAGGATCAGCTCCTGCTTGAAGCGCTTGAGCATTTCCGGATTGGTGGTGAGTTCCGGGCGAATGATTTTCAGCGCGACCAGGCGGTCGAGTTCGTTGTCATGGGCTTTGTAGACTGCGCCCATGCCACCTTGTCCTAGCAGCGCGATAATTTGGTAACGCTCGCCGATCATGGTGCCGGCGGCGATCTCTCCCGGCGGTAGCTCTGGCGCCGGCGCGCGTGTGCCGCCAATGGACCAGCCTCCGGGAGTTCCCGGGGTCCCCGGTGTTTTGCCATCTGAAGGAGTCGACGGTGCAGGAGATGCCTTGCTGGGTTCGTCGTTGCCAATGAACGTCGCTTCCGAAACGGGCATGGCTTTGCCGCATTTCGCGCATTTCGCAGCGTTCGGGGGGGTCTCCGCTTTGCAGTAGGGACATCTCATCATCAACGCGGCAGTCTATTCGAACTCCTCACAGAGATTTGTATCACCACGACTTGAATAAACTGACCGTAGCTCATCTTATTCAATGCGCATATCTTAATCCATTCGCATCCTCCGCCGCTGCTTTTTCCATAACCGCATATTGGTCGGAGTGTCGGCAGAGTAAGAGCGGCTAGGTAAAAAGTATTCGCCGCCAAGGCTGCACGGACCGTTTAGTTGGCGTGGTTATGAGTATTGCTTGTTTATGAGTTAACGATTATCGGCCTGACTGAGCGCTAACACTGCGTATGCTGTGGCCGCGTCATTCATGAAGCGTACCGTCGTTGGTGTCATGTGGTGGGCACTGTTATTGTTCAGCGAGGATGCGGGCCAATAGCCTTCATCCTTGCTCTGATTGGCCGCGAGCCACGCCAGTCCTCGCCTGGCCTGATCAGTCTGCCGGGATGTTCCAACCTGCTGTAAGGCAAATGTAATCAGCCCCGTAGAGTATCCGTCGCTGGCCTGATCCTGCGGCGTCCCATCGTGGCGTTTCCAATCCCCGACCAAGGTTCCCAGACCCCAGCCTCCGTCGGACTGCTGCTTGGCCAAAAGTTCCGCGATGATCGCCTTTTGGCGTTCGGGCTCAAGAAGGCCGGGCATTTTTGTGGACGCCCACAGCAACACCGCTCGATTGATCGCGGTCTGCGCGGCGCTCTCGCGATTCAAGTAGTCTCGCAACATCTTGACATTGTTTTGGATTTCCGGTCTTGCTGCATAATTCTCAGGAGCAGTTCCAACCGCGATTGCCGCCAGCGTAGCTCCGTAAAAATCCGAGTCGTCTGCTTCCCAGGGTTCATTTGCGAAGCGCAGCCACAACCACGCCCCTTTTTTCTCTCCCGCGGTTTGTTGCTGGGCCCACATACTGTCCAGAGCGGTGAGGGTGTCTTTGCTCAGATGTAGGCTGGGCGCGTCGTTACTGGCCAAAATTAGCGCGTTCAGCACGGACTCTGTTCCGCGCGACTCGACTGTCTTGTACGCGCCGCGATCTGCATCGCTGTAAAACGGCGCAACTTCTTTCCACAGACGAACACGCTTGAGCACATTCTCCAACAGCTTGCGTTCGTTCTTGGATGGTCCATCTTCCGCCAGCGCCTGACGCAACGATGGTCGGGACATCGCGTACGGTACCGCGGTGTGGCACGACACGCAAAACGTCTCATGATCGCGCGCCGACTTTGGCCATTCCATCCACCATTCCGCGCGTCCATCGAGGTATACAGCCGCTGCCTTTTGATCCCAATTGTTCGCTGCCTTTGCGTCTGGATGACTCGTAGAACTCGCAGTAGCCTTCTCCACCTTGGGCTCGTCTGCTCGGGTCGCCGAATGCCAACCAAACGCAAATACAATCGCCACTAAGGACGCTGCTCCGACTCCAAGTTGCTGTCTAGCGTTGTTCATAGGGAATCTCTCCCACCGCCCGCAAAGCTTAATGAGGTTACCATGAGCACTTCGATCCCGGAATGTCCCGGCTATACGTTGCAGTTTTTTTGCAGCGACAACTAGGGCGCATGCTCGCAACGAGATTCTTCTTTCCGCAACCAATCGGCTGAGGGATAATTCCGTGCCGAGGCGGACATGAAAATTAAGATCTGCGTTCTCTGCATTGCGGTTCTAGCTTTTCAAATTGTGAGTTTCGCTCAGGGCGCCAAGCCCGCAGCCGGATCATCGGCGCCGAGTCCTCCTGCTTCCACAACTCCGGGCGATCCCAGTAAGTACATGAATCGCGACTGGAACAAGATGATGAAAGAAGGCCGTGCCGGCGACTACCTTGCAGGGAACGTCACGCTCGCTGGAGGCGCCCTTCCTTGGGACGCCATTCCGGTGACTGTCACCTGTGACGGTAAGATCCGCTATACCACCAACACCGACGCTAAAGGCGGGTTCGTAATCGCTCCTTCCGACGCGTTGGGGTCTACGACGATCAGGGCAGATTCGAAGCCGCTCGCGACTCAGTTTGTCGGTTGTAACGTTGATGCAACTTTGCCAGGTTTTAATTCAACGCCAATCGTGGTGGCGAATCGAAACGTGCTCGATAGCCCGAACCTCGGCACGATCACTCTGCACCGTGAAGCGGGAGCCGGCGACTCATCACTGAGCGCCGCCACCGGATCCGCGCCGAAGGAAGCTCTCAAGTCGTTCGAAAAAGCGCGCAACGAGTGGCTCGATAACAAGCCTGATCGCGCTCAAAAGGATTTGCAGAAGTCCGTCGAAGCTTATCCGCAATTTGCCGAAGCTTGGTATCAGCTCGGCAAGATTCAGGAAGTGACGAAATCGCCCGATGCCTTGAATTCATTTTCCAAAGCGGCGGCTGCGGATCCTAAGTTCGATCTTCCTCATCGGCACCTTGCGGTGCTGGCCGCGCTTTCAGCCAAGTGGCCCGAACTACTGGAGCAAACCACGATCGAACTCCAGCTCAATCCCCGAGGTACCGTAGACATTTGGTATTACGACGCCCTGGCGAACTTCCAGCTCCAGAAATTAGATCCCGCGGAGACCAGCGCAAACAAATCGCTCGCCATGGACCCCTTGCACACCCAACCCAACACCGAGCAGTTGCTCGCCGTAATCCTCGCCCAAAAGCAGGATTTTGCCGGCGCGCTGCAGCATTTGCGCAATTGCCTGACATACTTCCAGCCAGGACCGAATCTCGATCTCGTAAAGCAACAAATTGCGCAGATTGAGCCGATGGTGCCGGCCGCTAAGTAAGCCGGTTTCGCACAAGTTAGGGGCAGCTCGCGGCAGACCAGCAAAGGGAGGTATCATTGCAGTCTCAACCATCGGTCCCGCGCCTTCTCGGTTCGTTTCTTGCGATTTGCATATTCTTCCTCGAATCGAATGTCGCCGCCCAGGCGCCTCCTTCAGAAACGAGGTATCCCCCTCCTGCACATTTAACTTCCGAACAGGATCACCAGCGAATCATGAATTTGCTGCATATCACCGCGCTCCGTCGCGGGCCCGACGGCGATCCTAAATCCCCAAACGCCGCCAACTTTGATGAGTCCAAAGTCCCGCCGTATCCACCGTTGCCCGATCCGCTGATATTGAAGAATGGGCAAAGAGTCACAACGCCGGAAATGTGGTCGACAAAACGCCGCCAAGAAATTGTTGAAGAGTTCGATCGGGAAATTTATGGTCGCGTTCCGCAAAACACTCCACCCGTGCATTGGGAGATCGTCTCCACCACTCCGGAGAATATTGGCGATTTCCCAGCCATCACCAAAAAACTCATCGGCCATGTGGACAATTCGACTTATCCGCTCATCAACGTGGACGTTCAATTGGTGTTGACCGTTCCTGCCAATGCGTCGGGCCGCGTTCCGGTCATGCTGGAATTCGGACTCAGTCCCGAAATTATGGCCGCGATCCGTAAGCGCTTAACCGATGCCCAATTGGCGGCGCTCAGTGGAACTGGTCCGACCTGGCAGCAGCAAGTTCTCGCCAAGGGCTGGGGCTACGGCATACTCCTGCCGACCACCGTTCAGGCTGACAACGGCGAAGGACTAACGCAGGGAATCATCGGCCTTGTTAACAAGGGCCAGCCGCGCAAGCTCGACGATTGGGGAGTGCTGCGTGCATGGGCGTGGGGAGCGAGCCGCGTACTTGACTATTTTGAAACCGACAAATCGGTTGATGCTCGGCAAGTCGGCATCGAAGGGCTTTCCCGCTACGGAAAAGCAGCGCTTCTGACCATGGCCTACGACCCGCGCTTCGCAATCGCCTTTATCGGATCTTCGGGCGCTGGAGGCGCAAAGATTCTCCGCCGCCAGTTTGGCGAGCAGCTCGAAAACATTGCATCCACCGGTGAATACCATTGGATGGCAGGCAATTTCTTGAGGTATGCGGGACCGCTCACTGCAAACGATCTCCCGGTGGACGCCCATGAACTTGTCGCTCTGTGCGCACCTCGCCCCGTTTTCATCAGCAGCGGTTCGCAACAAGTTGAAGGCGGATGGGTCGATGCAAAAGGAATGTTCCTTGCCGCGGCAGGAGCTGGGCCAGTTTATAAACTTCTCGGCAAAAAAGATCTGGGCACCAGTGAATTTCCGGCCATTGAAACAGCTCTCATCGACGGTGACATCGCCTTTCGGCAACATACCGGTGGACATACCACCGGCCCGAACTGGCCCGCTTTCCTGACCTACGCTGGCCGATATATTCGAACTTCAGCGTATTCCGCGCCGAGCGCAGCGCCACATCCCTAGCCAGGGAACGTACATTTTGTCTCGAAGAGATATAGATGCTTGAGCGTTGGGCTTCGGCGAAGCGCGCTGACGCCTTTATCGTCAACGGCGGTCGCGGTCAGATTCAGCGATTGCAAATGGCTGAGGCGGGCAAGAAGTGGAACGCCAGCGGAAGTGACCGCAGTGTGCGCGAGATCCACGGTGCGAAGATTGGAAAAGGTCGCCAACGTTTGCAGACCGGCATCGGTAATCTTGGTTCGTGCCAGTTCGGCGTCAACAATCAGACTCCCGATCACTTTCAGCCGCGAGAGGGCAGCATCATCGCAGCGCTCCGGTGCGCTGACGGTGCGCAGTATCAGTCCGTCTTCCGGATTTCGGGAGCGGGGAACCAGGCGCACGCCCAGTTCCTGTTCGAGAGAGGCAATCAGCGCCAGTTTCGGCCGGTAGTCACCGGTGAAGGGCAATGCCGGCGGCGCGATGGCGGGAAGCGGCGGAGCTCCGCGCACTTCGTCGGCTGGGACGCTGTTCGAAGCGCCGGAAGCGATCCAAAGCTCGATCACTTTGACTTCGGAGGGCGTCAACGGCGGTTTGCCGTCGGTCGGCATGAAATCTTTGTCATCCGGCGATAAGTTGATCCGGCGGAAGAGTTCGCTGTGTTTCAGGTCGCCCGACCTTACGATGACGCCGTCTTTTCCGCCGCGCATCACGTTTTCAAAAGTGTCGAGCCGCAGTTTGCCTTTTCTTTTTTCGGCGTTGTGGCAATTCGAACATTTGTTTTCAAAGATAGGAGCAACGCGCGCCGCGAAAAATGTGGCGGATGGAATCGGAGTGGAAATCATGGATGCCGGAGCGACGCTTGCAGCTTCGATCATCGGCTGCACTTTGTTTGGTATGGCTGGTACAGAAAGCAAGGAGCGCAGTTTGCCCGGCATGTGACGGGTCATGAACGTCTCCCCGTGGGTAAGTTTGCCGCCCTTATCGCTGGTCCATGCCAGCAGAAGCAGCGTGGCAAGAAGCGCGGCGGCGTAAACGCGTTTGTCCCAAGCGCGCAAAACAAAACAGAGCAGCACCGCGAACGCGAGAGAAAACCCGCCCCACATGTGGCTAGTGACTAGTGTTCCTTCGTAACCTCCACTCCAGGCCAGAAGCCAGCCGAGAAATACCGCCACAAAGGCGCTGACAACGGCTAGGGTGAGAACAAATTCCGCGGAATCTCGAACACGATTCCAACGGCGAACCGAGCCTGCAAGCTCCAGCAGCGGAACCAGCAGCAACAATGCGATCGGAAAATGGACGATCAGCGGATGGAAGCGGCCGACAAATTGATTTAGCTCGCCATGCTCGAGACCGTCGGGAGCGGCGTGAAGGATGAGCCAGAGAACAATGAGGAGGAAACCAGAGCCGAGCGCGAACAGAATCAGCCGGGTGCGCAAGAGCATTCAGCAGCCTCAGACACGCCGCAACAGCGTAATTCGGCCGATGGGCAGCCACTCGGCCACCAGGATGTTGCCGTCGCGAAGAAAAATAGCGGCGTGAGGCGTGATGAATTGTCCGGGAGTGAATTCGCGTCTGGATTGATTTCGGCGGGAACCCACTTCTCCGTTTACGGCTTTGCCGTCGCCCAGTTGAGCGATCACTTTGTGCTCGCGATCCAAAATGCAAATCTGGCTGTCAAGATCCGGGCAGACTATCTGGTCGCCTTGCACATGAAAGTTGCAGGGCATTCGCAAATGAGCGTCATCTTTCGTGGTGCGTAGGTGGGCGCCGTCCAGGGTGAACGATTGAACGCGGCGGTTGCCGCGGTCGGCGACCAGCAGCACCGGCTCGTTGCCGCGAGCGTCAACCCACAAGCCGTGTGGCGTATCGAACTCGCCGTCACCGTGGCCCGGGCGGCCAATTTCGCCGATAAATTTCCCATTGAGCGAAAAACGCAGAATATGATGCGAGCCGTAGCCGTCGCCGACATAGAAATCGCCGTTCGGTGCAAAAGCCACGTTAGTCGGGACAAAATCGATGGGCCGTTCGGCGTAAGCGGAGTCTTCGCGAGGATAGCCATGTGACCAGACCGTCTTCCCGTCGAGCGTGGTTTTCACGATCTTGCAGCGGTTGATATCGCAGTGATAAAGAAATTCTCCGCCGGTCTCACGGCGCACGCTTAGGCCATGAGCTCCGCCACGGAATTCCTCGCCAAACGCGTTGAACAAGCGGCCATCGGCGTCATAAACGACAACGGACTCGCCGCGCATGCTCGATTTGTTGACGGTGTGGGCGACATAGATGCGGCCTTGTTCATCTTGAGCGAGTCCGTGCGTATCTCCCCACACCAAACCATCCGGCGGCGTGAGCCAATCGTGCACACACTCGTAGGTGTGAGGGCCGGTGCCAACCACCGGCAATCGTTGGCCGGACTTGTCCGAAGCATGCACGTAGAAAGGAGGAATCGCAGCCGTTGCCGCCAATGCCGCCGAACTCTGCGTGAGGAAAGCCCGTCGCGAGGATTTTTTCATGCGATAAGCTCCGGCACGACTTTGGCCGGGACGACCCCCGTTAGTTTTTGCTGCAGACCCTGAAACTTGAAGGTCAGCCGCTCATGATCGATGCCCAGCAAGCGCAGCACAGTCGCGTTGAAGTCACGGACGTGCACCGGGTCCTTCACGACGTTATAGCAGAAGTCGTCGGTTTGCCCGTGCGCGATTCCGGCTTTAGCGCCTCCGCCGGCCATCCACACCGTGAAGCAACGCGGATGGTGATCGCGTCCGTAGTTTTCCTTGGAAAGGCCGCCCTGACTGTAGACGGTGCGTCCGAACTCGCCGCCCCATAGCACCAGTGTGTCATCGAGAAGCCCTCGTCGCTTCAAATCGGTGACCAGTGCGTAGGAAGCGCGATCCGTCGCAGCGCATAGTTTGGGCTGATTGGTAACGGCGTTCGAGTGCACGTCCCATCCGCGCTGATAGATTTGCGTAAAGCGGACGCCGCGTTCGGCCATGCGGCGAGCCAACAGGCAGTTGTATGCGAACGTGCCGGCCTGTTTGGCGTCGTCTCCGTACAACGTCCAGGTGCTGTCCGGTTCGTCGCTCATATTGATCAGCTCGGGAAGTGAAGTTTGCATGCGGAACGCCATCTCGTACTGATGAATGCGAGCGTGAGTCTCCGGGTCACCAACATCTTCAAGTGTCATTTGATTGATTGTATTTACGGTGTCAATCAGCGTGCGGCGAGTTTCGCGGCTCATGCCCTGTGGATCAGTGAGGTAGAGTACGGCCTCGCCTTGCGATCGGAAAGCAACACCGGCATATTCGCTCGACAAAAAGCCGCTGCTCCACAACTTCGGTGCGATTGGTTGCAAGTCTGTTCCGGGCAGCGTGAGGGAATTCAGAACCACAAATGTTGGCAGGTTTTCGTTCATGCTGCCGAGTCCGTAAGAAAGCCAAGCACCCATCGAGGGCTTGCCCGGAACCATATTCCCGGTGTTCATTAGAAGGATTGCAGGTTCGTGATTGATGGCATCCGTCTGCATGGAATGAACGAGCGTTATGTCGTCTACCAGCCGTCCGGTCCACGGAAGCAGGTCGCTCACCCAGCGGCCGGACTTCCCCTGGCGAGTGAAACCCCAATGCGACGGGGCAATCGGAAAACGCGCCTGGCCGGCGGTCATTCCGGTTAACGCCTGGGCTCCGCGCACCGACTCTGGAAGATCTTTGTCATAAAGACTTGCCAGTCCGGGCTTGTAATCCCATAGATCCATCTGCGATGGCGCGCCGGACATAAAAAGATAGATGGCGCGCTTGGCCTTTGGAGCAAAGTCCGGAACGTAGTGTGCGGTTGAATTGGGCAGGGAATCGGTGGCCGCGCGGAGCGCGGGCGGGGCTAAAGCGCCGCCGAACAGCGTTGCCAGACTTGCCCAGCCAAGCGTCTTGCCCATGCTGCCGAGAAAATGTCTGCGCGTGGCCAGGCGGCGCCATTCTTCGCGAAGTTCGAGCGGGACCGGAAGATCATAGACCGTTGGTCCTTCGCCATGATCGCAACAGCTTTTGCATTCGTTGTGAATGTTTGAATTCATTTGTTCAGCACCGCATCAAGATTCATGGCCGCGCTGGCTACCAGCATCCACGAAGCCAGTTCGTCCGGACGGATTCCGGTGTCGCGATTGCTCTCGCCCACTTTCAGAATTTCCTCCGCCTTGGACTGCTCCTTCGCATAGGCACTCTGAAACTTCGTCAACGCATTCTCAAGAGCTTGCTTTTCGCGTGGCGCCCAATCGCGGGCGAGCAACACTTCGCCAAGATAGTTGAGGCGCGCATCGGTCTGGTTCGATTGTCGAATCACTCGTTCCGCTAATTTGCGTGACGCCTCCAGCCATTGCGGGTCGTTCATCAACACCAGCGCTTGCAGCGGAGTGTCGGTGCGCTGCCTGCGGGTGCAAGCGGAATCGTGCACCGGCACATCCAGGGTGTCCATATTGGGCATGGTTGCCATTCGTTTCCAAAAGGTGTAAAGGCTGCGCCGGTACAAATCGTCGCCATGATCTTGAGTGTAACTTCTTGTGTCACTGATCTGATGGCTTCCGGCTTCCCAAACTCCCGCAGGCTGGTAGGGTTTTACACTGGGACCGCCAATTTTTTCGACGAGCAAGCCGCTAGCCGCCAACGCTGTGTCGCGTAGCATCTCTCCATCCATTCGAAACCGCGGGCCGCGCGCCAACAAGCGATTCTTCGGATCGATTTCGAGCAATTGTGGGGTCACACGCGCGGATTGCCAGTAGGTTGCGGACATCACCAATTGTTTGTAGAAACGCTTCACGTCCCAGCCATGCTCGCGGAAGTCCAGCGCCAGCCAATCGAGCAATTCCGGATGACTGGGGCGCCCGCCCATCACGCCAAAATCCTCGGTAGTCTCGACCAAGCCAATGCCAAAAATCTCGGCCCACATTCGATTGACGGTCACTCTTGCCGTCAATGGATTTTCGGCGCTGACGGTCCACTCCGCCAGACCGCGGCGATCAAGAGCCGCATTTGCTGGAAGCGGCGGCAAAAAGTGCGGCACCCCGGGCCGTACGCGCTCGGTTCGCGCGCCAAAAGCTCCGCGCGTCAGTACGTCTGCGTACGGCAGGCCAGGACTTTCTTCACTCACCAGTGTGATTGGGCCATCTTTGGAAAGCCGGTCAAGTTCTTCGTTCAGAGGCCCGATCTCAGCCTTGAGCTTTTGCGTGACATCATCACGTTGCGCAAAATAAAACTGGCTGACCGCATGAAACTCGTCTTCTGACCAGCCAGACATCGGCCTTTGCACGATTTCCGACACGTAGTCCTCGACGGGAAGGCGGGAGGCTTCGTCCGCTGAGAGCGCGCGTTGAAAAAACCGGAAATCCTGAAAAGCTGTTTGGCGCAGAGGATCCGAATCCGGATACGCGCGGCCAAATTCGAGAGGCGCGTTCGTGTGCGTGCTTCCTTCCAGCGTGTCCTTAGTAATCACCAACGCTTGCGGTCGTCCATCAATATATAGGGCGACGCCCGCAGCTTTTCCCGAGCCGTCATAAGTGGCTAGCACGTGATTCCAGCGACCAACCAACAACACTTTTTCCTTGGTCTCCACCTGAATCGAGTTGTCGGGCATTTCGTGCGCCAACACGAACGCAAGTTTGCCCTTGTTCACTTTCAGATGCCAGCCGCGAAGCTTTTGCCCCGCATCCGCCGCCGATAGAATCACGCCCGCAGGCTTTTCTTCCTCTTTTGATTCGTTCGGACGCAGTTGCGGCCGCACCCATGTACCCGCGCTGAATGGCCGATTTGCCTCGATCCCGCCGATGTTTGGCAATTCCAGCTTGGTGCTGATATCCATCCGCATATACGGCCAGAAGAAGGTGCCTTCGCCCCAGATCACCGGAGCTCCGGTGGCGGAAACGTGTTTCTGCGTTGCTCCCGGTGCCGAATCGGTGAATGTTGATCCATTCTGTTCGTCGAAGCGCAACTTCACGGCGAGACCTTCTGGACTCACTGGAGCCGCGATTGCGCTGCGGTCTGGTTGGCCAATCCACGCGGCGATCAGTTCACGTTCCTTTTCGCGGCGAAGTGAAATCTGTCGTTCAAGTTCCGAGCGTTTCGCCAGGACCTGCTCGTAAGCTTCGCGGTTCTCGATTTTCGGAAGGCGAAGAAATGGCGGCCAGTCGTTGCGATCATCGTTTGCCGGATTTTCCGTCAGATTGTTAAAGAACGCGGTGATCCGATAAAAATCTTTCTGGGTGATGGGATCAAACTTGTGGTCGTGGCAGTTTGCACAGCCTACCGTTAGGCCAAGAAATGCCGCGCCATAAGCCTCGGTGCGTTCGCGCTTGTTGTTGACCCGCAATTCCTCGATCAAAGTGCCGCCTTCACCGCTGCTGATTCCGGCGCGCAGGTATGCCGAGGCGATGATGGTATCCAGAGTTTTCAGCGGGAGCATATCTCCGGCAAGTTGCTCCCGCACAAACTGGTCGAAGCGTTTGTTCTGGTTGTAAGCCCGAATCACGTAGTCGCGGTAGGCCCAAATGCTCCGGAAATTGTCTATATGCAGCCCATGGGTATCGCCATAGCGGGCAACGTCAAGCCAGTAGTGCGCGCGATGTTCGCCGTAGCGAGGACTGCTTAGCAACCGATCGACAACTTTTTCATACCCATCGGGCGCGGAGTCAGCCACGAACGCTTCCACTTCCTCGGGAGTCGGAGGCAGGCCGGTCAGGTCGTACGTTACGCGCCGAATCAAGCTCCGCCGATCGGCTTCTTGCGAAGGTGACAATCCTTCTTTCTCCAGCCGCGCCAGCACGAAATTGTCGATTGCGTTTCGCGCCCATTCGCCGCGCGTAACCACTGGAATTGGCTGATGCTTTGGCGGAAGGAAAGACCAGAGTTCCTCGTACTGTGCGCCCTGCTTCACCCACTCGCGCAGCAGCGCAACCTGCTCCGGCTTTAGCGTTTTGTGCGCCTCCGGAGGCGGCATTCGGTCCTTGACGTTCTTCGTTTCGATTCGGTGAACGAGTGGACTTTTGTCCGGGTCGCCGGGAATGATCGCGGGGCCATACTTCTCGTGAGCATCCTGATGCGGTGCAAAAGCAAACTCTCCGCGGTCCAGCCGCAGGCCCGCTTTGCGACCACCCGGGTCGGGGCCGTGGCACGCGTAACAATTTTCCGACAAAATTGGTTGGATGGTGTCGTTGAAGGAGAGCTTCTTAGGGTTTTCTTCGGAATCAGCAGTCAGTTTCGCCTCACCGGAACGGCTTGCAGCGATGAGACCGAGGCACAGCCATCCCGCAAGCAAACACAAAGCACGTCTATCGAGCATCGACTTTCGTTTTCGACCGTGCCGATTCAACACTACTTACTCTCCCAGGCTGTGAACGGGCTGCAAGGCTGCGATTCTTGCACTATCTTACACCTACCCGCTCTCGAGAGTCGTGATCTCCTGGTTCGCGACGGTGGAGACTGGCGTAACGCAGGAGCGCACTTCCTTGCCGTCAATCAGGACGGAACACGCTCCGCACTGGGCGAGACCGCAGCCAAACTGCGGACCACAGAGCTGGAGATGGTTCCGCAAAACGTAGAGCAGGGGAGTGTCGCCGGGCGCGCTGACCTCATGCTGCACTCCATTCAGGGTAATCGTTGCCATCGAAAAACTCCTTCCGGAGGCCTTTCAAAAATTGATTCTACTCACCGGCCTCGCTCGTTTCCACGGCGCGCCAATCCGCAAATGGTTCGAGCCGATACGCTAGCTTCGGGCTACCTCGGCGGCCGTATGCGTATTCGCCGGTCGGCAGCGCGTTTACCGGCCCACGAGTTTTTGCAGCGCTTCGGGATAGCGCGCGCCTTGCACTGCGATTTGAGACGTAGCGGTTTCCAGCTGCCGGAGATCCTCGGGCGTAAGGGCAACGGATGCTGCTCCGATGTTCTCTTCGAGCCGATGCAGCTTTGTTGTGCCCGGAATCGGTACGATCCACGGTTTCTGCCCGAGCAGCCAGGCCAGCGCGATCTGAGCGGGCGTTACCTTCTTCTCTTGCGCAAACTTACCAATCAAATCAACGACCGTCTGATTCGCTTTACGGTTTTCCGGCGTGAAGCGGGGAACCACGTTGCGAAAATCGTTTTTATCGAACTGAGTATCCTGGTCGATCTTGCCGGTGAGGAAGCCTTTTCCCAGCGGGCTAAAAGGAACGAATCCGATGCCAAGCTCTTCCAGGGTTGGGATGATTTCCGCTTCCGGTTCCCGGAACCAGAGGGAATATTCGCTTTGCAGAGCCGCGACCGGTTGAACGGCGTGCGCTCTGCGAATGGTTTGCGCGCCCGCTTCTGAAAGGCCGAAGTGTTTCACTTTGCCCTGCTGGATAAGCTCTTTTACCGCTCCCGCAACGTCTTCGATCGGCACGTTGGGGTCAACCCGGTGCTGATAGAACAGCTCGATAACGTCGGTCTTGAGGCGTTTCAGCGAGGCCTCCGCGACCTCCTTGATGTGCTCAGGCCGGCTGTCCAAGCCAACCTGTTTGCCGGTTTCCGGATCGATAATGAACGCGAACTTGGTGGCGATCACCACCTGGTCACGAACAGGAGCAAGCGCTTCGCCCACAAGCTCTTCGTTTGTGAATGGGCCATAGACTTCCGCGGTATCGAAGAACGTAACGCCGCGTTCGACCGCGGCCCGGATCAACGAGATCCCCTCCTTCTTGTCCATGGCGGGACCAAAGCCGAAACTCATTCCCATGCAGCCGAGGCCCAAAGCCGAAACTTCCAGATTGCTTTTTCCAAGTTTGCGCTTTTCCATTGTTTCTCCTTGCGAGCCGTTTCGCTCATCCCGAGATTAGGACCAATCGGCTGAAATGCGGTAGCCCAATCCTTCCGATTCATTGCCTATTCCTCTTGCCCTGCAAAAAATCACTGGTCTCCTCGAAATTGAGCGATTATCCTAAGGCAAGGGTTAAAGACGCCATAACCGTGAAAATTTCCAATAAAAACGCTATTTTCCCAAACGATCCGGCCCGTGATTTGCGCAGGGAACTGGCGCGCAAAATTGCCTTTTTTGTTGGCTCTCAAGAGAGACTGATAACCGCAGTCCCAGGCTTATTGCTGGCCCGCCGTACCGCACCTACCGCACCAGTCTCGGCGACCTACGAGCCCAGCCTGGCGGTCGTTGCGCAGGGGCGCAAGCGGGCAAACCTCGGCGGTACCAACTTCATCTTTGACGAGTCCCGATATCTTCTTACATCCCTCGATTTGCCAGTCATCTGCAACGTGATCGAAGCAAGCGAAGAGGTGCCGTATCTCTGCTTCGTTCTAAAACTGGAAATGTCCGTTGTCCGGGAACTATTGGGCCGTGAAGAAATTCCCGCGCCTATGTCCTCGTCAAGCCACCCCGCCATGGCCACCGGTGAAACCACGGCGGAACTGCTCCAAGCATGCTGCCGGCTCGTGGACCTGCTGAACACACCGCAGGACATTCCATTTCTTTCCGGGCTGATTCAACGCGAAATCATTTATCGCATCCTTTGTGGGCGGGAAGGAGCGCGCCTTCGAGCGATTGCC
Organism: uncultured Acidobacteriota bacterium; assembly: GCA_963814635.1. Classification (GTDB taxonomy): domain Bacteria; phylum Acidobacteriota; class Terriglobia; order Acidiferrales; family UBA7541; genus Acidiferrum. Next base: position 1,744,649 of record CAWFDP010000001.1, read on the forward strand.
ACGCTCGGCGATCAGAGCCACCGGACCGCCAAGGCCATCGCGTGGGTGCGCGAGAATTACGCGAAGCCGCTGCAGGTGGAAGATCTGGCAAGAATCGCGGCGATGGGGGTCTCCACGCTGCACCATCATTTCCGCGCGCTCACCGCCATGAGCCCTCTTCAGTATCAGAAGCAACTTCGCTTGCAGGCTGCGCGCGAACGCATGCTCATCGACGGACTGGACGCCGCCAGTGCCGCTTTCGAAGTCGGCTACGAGAGTGCCAGCCAGTTCAATCGCGAATACAGCCGCCTCTTTGGCCAACCACCCATGCGGGATATTCGAACCCTCCGCTCGCCAACCGCTATGGCTCTGGAGTCAGTCGGCAATCGGTAAGCGCTCTTCGGAAAGCGTCGCTAACGAACGCACCCGCCGCAATCGACCTAGCCGCACTCAATAGAACGAGTAGGTGTTTGACACTCGCGTCAAGGGGATGACAGCGGCGTCTCTGGTCGCTACCCAATGCAAAGACATTGCGTTGGTACCTTGCTGAAAATAAAGACTTTCCGGGCGAGCTTTGATTCCTGACGCGCGGCCCTTGGGATGCAAACTCTCTTCTCAGCGGTGGCCTCATCGAGCAGTTAATGATCGAATGTCGAGCCATCATGAATTCTGGTTTACGAGCAAGGATGGCTTGCGAATCGCGTGCGGGCGCTGGGATAGCCATGGACCGGCGCGCGGCGTACTGCAGATTGCGCACGGCATGGGCGAACACAGTGGACGATACACCGAGCTCACCGAGGCATTACAGGAAGCGAGCTTCGTCGTCTATGCCAATGACCATCGTGGCCACGGACGTAGCGCTGGATCGCCGGAGCGTCTTGGTGACTTCGGCGAGGGCGGTTTCGATCTTCTCGTGGAAGACATGATTGAGCTGACGCGCATCGCCAGAAAAGAGAATCCCGAAACGCCGTTCGTCCTGCTCGGCCATAGCTTGGGATCTTTCGCGGCACAGCAATATATTCTTGTTCAAAGCGATTTGATTGATGGCCTGGCGCTCTCGGGATCGGGCAGTCTCGATCGCTTGAAGAAACTGGCGATTCCCGCCTTGGCCAAAAAATATAATTTCCTCAATGCCCGATTCGAACCCGCCCGCAGCCCATTTGATTGGCTGAGCCGCGATTCCCGCGTGATCGACGCATTCGTGAACGACCCGCTTTGCTTTCCCATGCTTCGGCGCAAGTCCGCGGAATCTTTTCTGTCCGCCTCCACACGTCTGGCCGGGTGCGCCGCGCTTTCCAAAATCCGCCCGGACTTGCCGATCTATCTGTTTTCGGGAAGCGACGACCCAGTGGGGCAGCAGCTCGCAGGCGTTTGCACCCTGATGGATCGCTATCGCAAAGCCGGCGTGCGCGACGTCACCCACGATTTTTATCAAGGTGGTCGACACGAAATGCTCAACGAACTGAACCGTGGACAGGTTCGAACAAACCTTCTAGTTTGGCTTTCCAAAGTTTTGCACGGTCAATCTCATCACAGCGAGGCTCTATGAGCGCGACAGCACCAGCACCCTCGAATCCGGTACCAGCAGCGGCCTCATCGCCACCGCCCCAGGTTGATCACGCACAGGCATCACCCGGTAAACCAAAGTTGCTGAAGTATGGAACTCCTTTGGTGACTTTGCTGTTGGCCGCTGCGGTGGTGGTTACTCTGACCTGGAACTGGAATGCCTGGGAGGGCGGCCATCTCGAACAGGTGACCGATGACGCGTACGTGCGTGGCGATGTTACTCCCCTCAGCACCAAGGTTGCGGGAATCGTTCAAAACGTGAAGGTGTCCGATTTCCAGGAAGTACACAAAGGTGACCCGCTCGTCGAACTGGAGGACAGCGACTACCTCGCGCAGCTAGCGCAAGCGACTGCGGCGGTGGAGGCTGCGAAGGCCGCGATCGAGAACAATCGCCGCCAGCGGCAACTTGAAGATTCACGAATCGATCGCGCCCTGGCTGGAGTCGATCAATCCCACGCTCAAATTGCGGCAGCGGAGAACGGCAAAGCGGCCGCACAAGCCGACGTTGTGCGCACGCAGAAAGAGCGCAAACGGCAAGAAGCGCTACTTGAGACCACTTCAACCACGCCGCAGAAGGTTGAGCAGGTAGTCGCCGACGAACAGCGGTATGCCGCTCAGTTCGCCACTCGCGAAGCTGATCTGGAGCAGGCAAATGCGGTGCTGCACAGTAATGAACTCGCGGCCGAAGGCGAGCGGCGTAGCAAAACAGTTTTGGAATCCCAGGAGGTTCAGCTTATTGCTGACCTGCACGCCAAAGAAGCGGCGCGGACCGTCGCGCAGGTAAATCTTGGCTACACAAAAATTGCCGCTCCTGCTGATGGCACAGTAGGCGAAAGACAGGTGCGGCCAGGACAATTGGTCTCTCCCGGAACCCAGGTGATCGCATTCGTGAGCAATATTAAATGGGTGCAGGCTAACTATCGCGAGACGCAGCTCACCAATATGAAGGTTGGTGACCGCGCGGAAATCCACATCGATGCGTATCCCGGAAAAGTCTTCCACGGCAAAGTAATCGACATTGCTCCCGCCAGCGGCTCGCAATTTGCGCTGCTGCCACCCGACAACGCCACCGGTAACTACACGAAAGTGGTACAGAGAGTGCCGGTCAAGATCGCGTTCGACGATTCCGATACTTCGACTGCGCTGCGGCCGGGGCTGTCCGTCGTGGCAACCGTCCGCACCAAGCACTAAACGGAGCCGACGATGGCAGCTTCCACCACAATCGGAGCGTCACCGACACCGGCACAGATCGCGCAGGCGGTAGCGCGAGCAGTTCCGTCGGAACTTTCGAAAAGTCCGTTGCTCGGAATTCTCGGCGTGATCATGGGAGCAGGGATTGTCACGCTCACCGGGCGAATGCTTACCCTAGGTCTTGCGGATCTCAAGGGCCAAGTCGGCATCAGCTTCGATGACGGCGCATGGATCAGCAGCGCATACAACATTGCGCTGATGTTTATCGGTCCATTTACCGTTTATGTCGGAGCTTTGCTGGGGCCTCGGCGAATCCTGTTTTTTGCGGCGACGTCCTTTAGCCTTATCTGCGCGCTCATTCCCCTGATCCACAACTACAGTCTGCTCATCACGGCGCTGGTATTGGCCGGGCTCACTTCAGGAACGTTTTACCCCCTAACGCTGACTTTTGCGCTGCGTAATATTCCACCCCGGTATCTTCCATTTACGCTCGCGCTCTACGCGTCATCGGTCGATGGTGCCGTGAATATCGCCCCCTCGCTGTACGGCTGGTACCGAGATCATCTGTCCTGGCACTGGATGTTCTGGAATTCGGCGCTGATTACGCCATTGATGATGGTCTGCATCTATTACGGGATACCAGCGCCGGCGCCTGCGGCCGGGAAAAAATCCTCCGCGGCACCGAGTTTCGCTGGTTTCTTATATGCCAGCGCTGGATTCGCGATGCTGTTTGCCGCATTTGATCAGGGCGAAAGGCTCGATTGGTGGCGATCTGGATTGTTCACCGCGCTGTTCGTCGCCGGCTCATTTTTTCTGCTGGGTGCATTGCTGCGGCGGCTGCGCGGGCCCAATCCGCTTGTGGACTTGCCATATCTGCGCCAGTGGAACACCTTATTGTTGGGCGTTGGTCTCATCGTCTTTCGCTTCAATCTACTCTCCACAATCATTCTTATCCCGCAGTCCCTTGCGATACACGGTTTTGAGGCCGATCAGATCGGGCCCGCGGTAATCTGGAGCGCAGCTCCACTACTCTTTATTTCATTGATCGCAGGGCTCTTGCTTCTCGCTGGGGTCGATTCACGCTTAATCATGGCCACGGGTTTCGCTTGCATGGGGGTCGCAGCTTGCCTGAACGCGAACAGCACCAGCGCTTGGTCCGCTTCGAACTACTACCGCACCGAATTGCTGCTGGGAGTTGGTCAGTCGTTTGCCTTCATCGGATTGGTGGCGACCATTGTTCTTCAAGGGATTTTCTCCGGTGGATTGTCGAAGCCACAGTTGATTCTGACCTTTTCCGCATTCTTTCACACCGTTCGTCTGTTCGGCGGGCAACTTGGCGCGGTCTTCATGGGCCACTTCATCGCCCAGCGCGAGAAGCTGCACTCCAACCTACTTGGACTGCACGTGCAAGGCGGAAACTGGGTCACAGACGGCAATATCCATCAGCTGACGGCGGGGCTCTTGTCGAAATCCGCAGGTTTGGCCGCGGCGACGGGCCGCGCCGCGGGACTCATCAGCGGCCGGCTGCGTCTTCAAGCCTACGCGCTCACCTTTATAGATGGATTCCATTTGCTGGCGTGGTCATGTGTTGTCGGTTTGTTGCTCGTGGCTTTGCTGCGCAAATCACCTCTGAACTACACCGACCTCGACGCCATTCAACAGCTCTTGCCCAAATCTCAGGAAACTAAATCATGAACGCGCGGCCACCCAGGAGCCGAAAAAGCATCCCAGGAGAATCCAATGAGTCGTAGCAGGTTTCACTACGCAATGACGGTCTTTGCAGCGTTGCTCGTCTTCGCCAGTTCGGCTCTGCCAGGCGAAGGGCGCCGTCTCACGCTGGCGCAAGCCGTTCAGCTCGCGGTACAACAAAATCGCGTTCTCAAAATCGCACGCTTGAAAATTCAGGAGAGCGAACACCACAAGGAAGGTACGCGCTCCGATTACTTCCCGACGATCACCAATCAGTCCAACGCTCTGCACATCAGCGAATTGCAGGACCTCTCGATTCCCGCGGGCGCCTTCGGGACTGGTGGCGGTTCGCAGATTCCCAATCGCGATACGACGCTGCCACAGGGCAAGCAGACTCTGATTTCGAGCGGCACCATGATCGCCCAGCCTTTGACCCAGCTGTTGCGCGTGCATCAGGAAAATCGTGTGGCCGCCGCGGAAATCGCCGCTTCGAAGGACGACTTGAAGAAAGCCGAGAATGAAATCGCGCTTCAGGTGCACGCACTCTATTACGGAATTCTGGTCGCGCAGCTTCAGAAGAAAGCCGCAGAGCAACAAACCACATTCTCCACTGAAAGTCTTCGTGAGTCTGAAAACGACGTACGCAATGGGAGCGCTCTGCAAGTGGCGGCGCTGCAAAATCGCGCCGAACTTCTTCAAGGACAGCAATCGGTCCTCACCGCGGACCTGCAGATTCAGGACTACATGGTCGAGTTGAACGATCTGCTCGGGCTTCCGCTGGACACAAAACTGGATCTCGACTCCGAAGTCCAAACGAATTTTGAGACGCTGCCGAAAGAGGAGTACGTAAAGGACGCGTGGGAAGAGAATCCGGAAATTCGTGCCGCTGAGGAAACAATCGCAAAAGCTCGCGCTGGAGTGGCGGCAGCAAAAACAGCCTACATTCCCGACATCACCGCGTATGCGCGGCACAGTTACCAGGATGGCGTTCCGTTTCTTGTACACAATTTTGGTACGGTCGGAGTAAACATGAGCTACACGCTGTGGGATTTTGGCAAGCGCCGCGCCGCGGTGCGGGAGCATGCCTCGCAACTGGCCGAAGCCGAGCAGAACCTTGAGCACCTAAAGGAAGAGATCGCCGTCGCGGTCGAGCGCAGCTACAACAAGGTCGAACGGACCCGCAGCCTGGTCAACGTGGCGACCCAGGTGGCGCAACTCCGCGAGGAGAGTGAACGCCTTGCCACCAATCAAGCGGCTCAGGGCGTGGTACTGATTTCGGACGTAAGACATGCCGCTGCAGCGAACTATGCGGCAAAGGCCGAGCTGCTGCAGGCCAGGCTCGGATATTTACTGGCTTGGGCAGAACTCGAGCGCACCATCGGCCGTGCTCCTGGCTTGGCAGCACGTTAACGACTCAGTCTCAAGTTAGGAGCGAAATATGGAGACGCGTGAACAGGGTCGGTTTAATGATCTCTCGCGATTGGATTCAGGCGACGGCAATCGTCCCGATTTTCGGCTTCTTTATTCCCGCCTTGAAGGATTCAGGGAAGGGAACTGTAACGTCAGCGTGTACGGCGCAGGAACAATGTGAAAGCTGCGGCTTTTTTGTTTATGCCGTGGCCTTCTGGCTAGCCTCATTGCGTTGCAACTCCTCGGCCAGAACCAGGACGCCAAGGTTGCAAGCTTGCATCCCCTGTACCAAACCGAGCTTCAGAACCTGCATGATCTCGTCCGTCGTCGCGCCTGCTCTGAATGCGCTTTTGACGTGTCGCCGGGTGAAGGGACCAGACATGTAGGCATACGAGGCATCCAGCGCGATCAGCAGGAGTTCCAGCTCTTTGCGAGGAAATACACTTTCCGCATAAAGCTCGAGGCACATGGCCATGTACTGCTCGGTCCAGGCCGGGGCCAGGAAAAGAAGGCAATCCCATTCATCATTCCATTGCCCGATCGCCTTCATTTTTTCTACAACCGCAGTTGCTTCTCCAACCTTCTGCAAACGCTTCGCCCGCACTGCTCCAAAGTCCTCCAGGCTGGACGCGCTAGCCTGCTGTAGGAGAATAGGAGCGCCAAAGCTGCTGGAATGAATGGACATCACGGACGCACACTTAAGTACAAACAAAACTTCCTGACGGTTCGCGCCAGCGGCAAGGGCAGCGCGGATGTGACGCCGCGTTCCATCCGAGTTGAGACTCGTCTGAGCGGCATTCAAACCGATACAGACCAACTCGATAAACTTGCTGGACAAAACCCCTTCCTTCCAGGGATTCGTCGTTATTTTTATGGATTGCTCCGCCCAGACAGGATCCCATTCCTGCAGTTTGCTCAGCGCCGCAGCCCATGGGCTTGCCGGTTGGTCATTTGCCAAAGCCTGCGCCGTCTCCCCCTTGGTTGCCATATTCTCTTCTCCCTCTCGCAATTTCCTATCAAGTACCGTTTCGCGCGCTCAGCTACACACCCAGCTGCACTCGGCGTCCGAAGAAAAGTTGTTTCCGAGCGGGATAGTGCAAGGCGGCTGCCAACTGCGTAAGGCCCCGTGTTTACCGCAAATGATTGAAAATCGGAGCACCGGCGCGATCGGACACTGTCGCGGTCCTGGTGCCAATGGTCAATCGCTTGACGAAAGTGTCTGGCACGTCACATGTGGCCCTGAGGTCGCCACTTCATGTGCACCCTTTCGTGCACCGCGCTGCTCCTTAGAAGGTAGAGCTAAGTGTCTTGGAAAGAATGGCGGGGGGAAGTAGGGCAGGTGAGCGGCATTGGCTAACATCGTCGCGTGGTACTGCTTACGCGAGTTCGCTTCTGCTTCGCCGTTGCCACGTTGGACCGCACTCGCACCCTGATCTCGGGTCGAAATTCGGGTTGTAGACTTGGAGAGATTTCTTCAGCGAGCGAGAGCCGTAGGAAACAGGAACCCATGCTTCCTGGGTGCCTCGTGCGTCTCCATCAAATTTATGATTTGCGATTAGTACAGCATCTTTGCTAGAGTGCTGAATATGTCATTGAGCTTCAGCCAGAAGAATGCGCACATTTCTTGTTGTATGTGTTGCGCACAAGTGTCTTCTGGCATCGGGAGGCTCGTAATCTAGGAATCTAGCACCAGCCTAGGAGCAGTGAAGCCCGCCGCCAGAAAAACTGGTTGGCGGGATTTTTGTTTTTTGGGTCAATTTAATGGGACAACTGGACACACAACGATGATACAGGCCGTCGGTGAACTAAGCGAAAAAGGATCCGTTCTTCAGGCTGCGCGGGCTGTCAGCGCAAAGATCGACGGAAAGCGGCTGAGCCATTTGCAGACTTTGGAGGCCGAAAGCATCTACATCCTGCGGGAAGCCGTTGCCGAGTTCTCTCATCCCGTGATGCTTTATTCAATCGGCAAGGATTCGTCGGTGATGCTGCGACTGGCGCAGAAAGCGTTCTACCCGGGTAAGATTCCGTTTCCACTCCTGCATATCGACACGAGTTACAAGTTTCCGGAAATGATCGAGTTTCGCGATTCGTATGCCAGAGAAATTGGCGCCGAGCTGATCGTTCATCAGAACGGCGAAGCGCTGAAGCAGGGCGCAAATCCCTTCGTGCTAGGCACGCAAAAATGCTGTGGCCTGCTGAAGACCAAAGCCTTGCTGGACGGATTGTCTGCGGGGGGATTTAACGCTGCGTTTGGCGGTGCGCGGCGGGACGAAGAAAAATCGCGGGCAAAAGAGCGCATCTATTCGTTTCGCGATGCGCATGGACAATGGGACCCGAAGAACCAACGTCCTGAACTGTGGAATATTCTCAATTCCCGAATCAACAAATCAGAAAGCCTGCGCGTTTTTCCGCTTTCGAATTGGACCGAACTCGACGTCTGGTTGTACATCCACAGCGAAGGAATTCCGATTGTGCCGCTTTACTACGCACGCCAACGTGAGGTGGTGGAGCGGAACGGGTCGATTGTTCTGATCTATTCGCAGGACCAGTTGTTGCCCGGAGAAAAGACAAAGTTTGTGAGCTGCAGGATGCGCTCCCTGGGGTGCGTGCCATGCACAGGCGCGATTCGTTCTGGGGCGGATACCGTTCCCAAAATAATTGAGGAGATGATTTCGTTTCGGAAGTCGGAGCGCGAGAACCGTGCCATCGACCATGACGAAGAAGGCTCCATGGAGATCAAGAAGCGGGAGGGCTATTTCTGATGTTGTCAGCGACTGAATCCCAACCGCGTGAGGACTTCGCAAGCTTCCTCGATCGCGATTTGAACAAGGAGCTGCTGCGACTTACGACTGCTGGCAGCGTGGACGACGGCAAGTCCACGCTGATCGGAAGATTACTGCACGACGCAAAGGCGATATACGAGGACCAGCTCGCATCCGTTTGGAAAAGCCGGATCAACCGCTCCGGTCGGGCGATCGATTTTTCGCTGCTGACCGACGGTTTGCGAGCCGAACGGGAGCAGGGAATTACCATTGACGTCGCTTACCGCTATTTCAGCACAGCACGGAGAAAATTCATCATCGCGGACACTCCGGGGCACGAACAGTACACCCGTAACATGGCGACCGGGGCCTCGACAGCAGATCTCGCGGTGATTCTCGTTGATGGAGCAAAAGGTTTGCTGCCGCAAACACGCCGTCATGTCTACATTTCCGCACTGCTTGGCATTCCCAATGTTGTTGCGGCGATCAACAAAATGGACCTGGTGATTTACCGGGAAGACGTTTTCTTGAGATTGGAGCAGGATTTCCGCGAGCTTGCTAAGTCGCTGGGAATTAGGTTCGTGCAATGCATCCCGATCAGCGCGCTGGAAGGCGACAACGTTGTGACCCGCAGTGAAAACATGCCGTGGTATGAGGGCACGACGCTGATGGAACATCTCGAAACTGTCGAAATTCGGCCGGCATTTGAATCGGGCGAGATGCGGTTTCCGATTCAGAGCGTTATCCGGCCGAACGCCAGTTTTCGTGGTTTTGCCGGACGCGTCGCCGGCGGGACCCTACGCCCGGGCGACTCGGTACTGGCGCTGCCTTCAAGGCAGCAAACCAGAGTGCAGACGATTGTGACCTTCGATGGGGAACTCGAAGTTGCGGTTCCGCAGCAATCCATCGTTCTTCAACTGGAGGACGAAATTGATCTGAGCCGTGGCGACCTGCTCGTTTCACCTGATTGCGCACCGCAAGTGTCCAATCAGTTCGCAGCTACGGTGGTCTGGCTTCACTCGCAGCCTTTGCGACTGAATCAAACTTATCTGGTCAAGCACTCTAGCCGACAGGTTAAGAGCCGGGCAACCAAGATTCGCTACCGGATGAATATCGATGATTTTACGAAGCATCCGGCTGAGCAATTAGAGATGAACGAAATCGCGTCGGTCGAATTTGAGACGACCAGTCCCCTCTTTTTTGATCCGTATCAGCGCAATCGTAGTATAGGGAGCTTCATTCTGATCGATTTACTTTCAAACGCCACGGTTGGCGCGGGAATGATTCGAGAGGAGATTGCGGACAAGCACTCTGGCCGGCGGTTAGAGGAGTCCGCTCCTAGGGATGCGGCCTATGCAGGTGTCTCCGAACAGGAGCGAAGCGAGCGTCACGGGCATTTTCCGGCGGTCTTTTCCGTCAAGAGCACGCTGGACATCGCGAAACGTCTGGAAAGAAATCTCTTCGAAAGGGGTTTTAGAGCTCACTTGATGCGCCAAGGCGAATTGCCGTCGTCTGCTCTGCCATACGTCCTCTCCGCCCTTTGGTCTGCCGGAATAGTCATTGTTTACTCGGGTGAACTCGCTTCGCACGAACGTGCCGTGATCCAGACGGTGGCCGAGGACCGATTCTATGAGTTTCCTGCGGCGGAAAACTCCCTGACGCCAGAGGGAATCCTCGATCAAGCGCTTAGCGTAGCCGAGACGCTTCGCATCGGGACCAATTTTCCAAACAAGAGGTCTTCAATTGCACCGGACTGATTTGAGCCATCTCGAAAATCTGGAAGCACGAACGGCGGAAGAAGTGCTGGAACTGGTGCTTGCGAGCCAGACGCCTTCGCTTGCGGGTCTCACGTGCAGTTTTCAGGCTGAGGACATCATCGTGCTGAATTTATTGCGAAAGCGCATACCGAAGATTCCTGTTCTGTTTCTGGAAACCGGTTACCACTTCGCGCAAACCTATCAATTCCGCGACCAAATCGCGCGCGAATGGGATCTCAATCTCGTGAACGTCGTAGCAAAAAAGACTGTGGCGCAGCAGGAGTCCGAATTCGGCATTTTGTACCGCAACCAACCCACGAAGTGCTGCCAACTGCGGAAAGTAGAACCATTGATGGAAGCGCTCGAACCATTCGCGGTGTGGTTCACAGGACTGCGGCGAGAACAGTCGCCGACACGCAAAAACCTGCGCAAAGCCGAAGACCATCGTCTGCCATCAGGTAAGACCGTTTTAAAGGTGAGTCCTCTTGCCGACTGGACGTGGGCAAAAGTGTGGGAGTACACCGTGGCAAATCGGCTGAAATATCTCCCGCAATACGACCAAGGTTACCTGAGCATTGGCTGTGAACCTTGCACTGCGCTGCCCGACGATCCCAACAATCCGCGCTCTGGCCGGTGGGGCGGCAAGAAGCTGGAGTGCGGAATTCACACTTTTTCGGAAAGGGCACAATGATTCATCTTCTTCTCGGATTTTTCATTGCGCTTGCCGTCGGGCTAACGGGGATCGGCGGAGGGAGCTTCACAGTTCCGGCCCTTCTACTGCTCGTGGGACTTCCAGCGGGTGAGGCTGTGGGAACGGCGTTTGTTTTCGCCGGAGTGCTACGGCTGATTGCCGCACCGTTTTATCTGTTGGGCCGCCAGGTTCATTCGCGCTATTTCAGGTTGCTACTCGCGGGAGCCGTACCCGGCCTGGCGCTCGGAATGCTGGTCTTGCGCGGTGTTGCGAAGGTGGAAAACAGCGGAGTGGTGACGATAATCCTTGGCGTTCTACTGGCGGTTTCTTCGAGCATTTCGTTTTTTCCAAGCGTGCAGAATCCGCGATTCGCGGTGAAGAATGCGCGCTGGCTACCATGGCTGGCGTTTCCGATCGGCGTTGAATCGGGATTTTCGTCGGCAGGGGCCGGAGCTCTTGGAACAGTTCTTTTGTTGAACTACTCGGAGATGGAGCCGGCTCAAGTGATCGGCACGGACCTTTTGTTTGGACTCGTCTTGGCGATTATTGGAAGTGCAGTACATTGGACGATGGGTTCAATCAGCGCGCCGGTCCTGCTGCAACTGTTGGCTGGAGGCGTGCCGGGCGTGATTTTCGGTTGCCTGATCGCGAGAAAAGTTCCTGCACAAAGACTCAAAGCAGTAATCGCAGGAATCGCGATTTGCGCAGGTCTGCAACTTGTGTGGTCAGGCGCGCGATCGCTGGCCGCGAAACAACAGACTTCCAACGCGGCTCGAATGAGTGCGTTCGTACACCGGGCGCCGCGGCCATGATTCCTTCGTTAGTGAGCAGCCGCATTCATTCTATGGTTTTGAAATCGGTTATTCCTGCCCAAACGGCCGCTGTTGTGAATTCTTCCGTCCCCTCCCGCGCTCGCTTCTGTTGTTGTTGATCGCTCCTCTATCTGGCTGCCGCCTATCGAGCCAGTTGTCCCTCTGACGGGCACAAGTTCAAATTTATGGAGCTTAACAGCGATGAGTATTTACAGAGCGTATGCAAGTGTTCGACTACCGATTTCTGGTATTGCGGCAGCGATTATGATTCTGGTGGGCACGCTATTTTCGCCGGCGGTTCACGCGCAGTCAGAAGCTTCGATTTCCGGCATCGTCAGCGATTCGAGCGGAGGCGCCGTCGCAGGGGCAACTGTCACCATCAGAAGCACGGAGACGGGCTCCGAGCGCAGCCTTTCAACGGATGATGCTGGCCGATACACTGCGGCTTCGCTGGCGATCGGGACGTACGATCTGAAGGCAGAGAAACCTGGCTTTCGTACCGGCTCTCGAACCGGTGTGACGCTGGTCGTTGGACAAAGAGAACAGATCTCGTTTGCCCTCCAGGTCGGAGACGTGCAGCAAACCGTGGAAGTGCCGGCCAATCCGAGCGTAGTTGTGATCACAACCGACGATATTTCTGGATTGGTAAGTGAGCGCCAGTTGAAAGATCTTCCTCTTAATGGGCGAAGTTACGATCAGTTGCTTACGCTGAATCCTGGCGCGGTAAACTACACTTCACAGCGCGCGGGCAGCGTCGGAACTTCGAACTCGGTCGTGGGCAACATGTTCGCCGTGTCGGGGAGGCGGCCCCAGGAGAATCTGTTTCTCTTGAACGGAGTTGAGTTCACGAGTGCTTCCGAGATTAACAATACGCCAGGGGGAGTCAGCGGACAATTGCTTGGAGTAGACGCCGTGCGTGAATTCGCCGTGGTGAAAGACACCTACGGCGCCGAGTACGGCAAAAGGCCTGGCGCGCAAGTGAGCATCGTTACGGCCTCGGGAACTAACCAACTCCACGGCGCGCTCTATGAATTCACGCGAAACAGCGCTCTCGATGCACGGAACTTTTTCGACCATGGCGATATTCCCGAATACCAGCGCAACAACTTTGGCGCTTCCCTGGGTGGCCCATTACGCAGAGATAAAACATTCCTTTTCGGAAACTATGAAGGGTTGCGCCAGAACCTGGGATTGAGCAATCTTTCGCTTGTTCCGGACGACGCTTCGCGCGCCAGCGCAGTGCCAAGCATCCAGCCACTCCTCGCGCTGTGGCCCGTTGCCAACGGTAGGGAACTGCTGACTTCCACGGGAGCGCCGAGTGGAATTGCCGAAGCCTTCACCAACCCGTTGCAAACGATTCGCGAAGATTTTGGAACCGCGCGATTCGATCAAGTGTTTTCGGACCGCGATTCTTTCGCCGCGATTTATACCGCCGACGATAGCAAGGCTCATTCGCCGACCGGTAATCCCTTCACGTTGGCAAATATTTCGCTTCGGGAACAGGTAATCAGCCTTAGCGAGACCCATATTTTTTCGCCCAATCTTCTGAATAAGCTGACTTTCGGGTTTTCCCGTGGCGCGTTTTATTTCAATACGGGAACGAACGTGAACTTGCCCGGATGGATCAACGCGGGACAGCCGGTCGGCGCTATTGTCGTGGGCGGCGGTACAACGCTAAACGGCGCTTCTCAAATCACAAACGGCGGAACGAACGCGGGGAGCAACCTGAGCGTCGTGCGAGATCTTTTTACCACCAGTGACCAGGTTACGCTGACGCGCGGCATCCACCTTTTCAGTTTTGGAGTGTGGCTCCAGCGCATACAGACTAACGACTCTCTGGTTCAGGACCAATATGGCCAGATCTCGTTCACTAACTTACAAACGTTCTTGCAAGGAAACGTCAGCACCTATACGTACGCGCCGGCCCATACACCACTGGCGTGGCGTTCGCTCGAGGGCGCGGTGTTTGCGGAAGATACAATTCGCCTGAAGCCCTCTTTTGAACTGCGTGTCGGCTTCCGCGGTGAATCCACCAATGGATGGAACGAAGCACACGGCCGCGCCTCGAACTATCTCTTCGATCCGAACCGAGGGATCCTCACTCAGCCGGTTGTCGGTGATTCCGCACTCACGGACAACCACGCAAAGTTCCTGCCGGCGCCGCGAGTTGGTTTTGCCTGGTCGCCAGTCAGATCACATAACACAGTGATCCGCGGCGGATTCGGCTTGTACTACGCCCTGCTAGACAACTTGAGCTACCGCCTCGATCAGAACGGACCCTTTAATACGGTACTAGCGGTGAAAAACATTCCGTTCGCGAGCATCGCGCCGGAATCCACCTACAGCGGCGCGAGAATCATACCGAGCGGCGTTCAGCCTGATCTACGAACACCCACCGTGGCATCATGGTCCCTGAAAGTTGAGCGGGAAGTATTTTCAAATACCTCGCTGAGCTTCGGGTACATCGGCTCGCACGGTTACCACGGCTTACTTTCTCTGGACGCAAACCTGCCTGCTGTCACGATTTGCCCCGCATCGCCGTGCCCGGCAGGTTATCCCAATGGCGCGATCTATTACTCGGCAAACGCGCCGTTAGCGAACAACGCCGTTTGGAACACCACACATTGGTTTTCCGAGGGCATCAGTTCCTACAACGGTTTGCAAGTGGATCTAAATCACCGTTTCGGCAAAAGCTTGCGATTCCGTGGAGCCTATACTTTTGCGAAGGCGCTCGACGACGGCGACAATATGAACACCAGCGTGGCTACTAATTCGCCGGCATTCGTGATGAACCCGCTGGACCCCAAAGCGGATTATGGTCGCGCATCCTTCGACATCCGCCACGTTGCGATGCTCAACGCAATATATGAGCTCCCTTTTGGCCGTAACAAAAGGGTGTGGATAAACCGTCTGGTTCGTGATTGGCAGATCAGCGGCATACAGACGCTGCAATCGGGATTGCCGTTCACCCCTCAACTTTCCTACAACCCGTCGAACGATGGCGATACGCGCAACCCCGTACGGCCTTCAGTCAATCCGAATTTTACAGGCCCGGTGATTTTGGGTCGCGCAAACCGATACTTCGATCCGAATGCATTTATTCAGCCCCTTCCCGGAACTTATGGAAATGCAGGCCGCAACACGCTGCAAGGCGGGCGCCTATACCAAACAGATTTGGCTTTGGCGAGAAAATTCGCCTTTCGCGAGCGGTTGAATCTGCAATTCCGCGCAGAGTGTTTCAACCTTTTCAATCACGCGAATTTCAATACGCCGAACCCAGTGGTCTACGCTGCAGCCACGGGCGGACCGTCACCAACGGCAGGCGTGATTACTTCCACAGCTACAACGTCCCGGCAAGTGCAGCTAGGGTTGAAATTGTTGTGGTAAATAGAAAATGACTCGGACCATCGAATTCGGTCAAACGGTATCCATTCCGAGTAGTGGGCAAGGCACGCGAACCGCCGTTGTCAACGCGGCCGTTTCAAGTAAGAGTTGAGCCTTGCTTAGGCGAACCACCAAAATTCCACTATTTCAGCCGTCGCCCGGAGAGTGGCGCCAGCGGTAGAAATCACCGTATAAACACTGGCGGTAAGAGAAACACGATCTTCGGAGCGCGACGGAGCTGGCTGGCCGACTGGACAGCATCCGGCGATATTTTCGCCATAAAAGGCCACGCCTTAGAATTCATCGCGCGACCGCAAACTTTTTGTGCAAAAAAAGCTCTCACCCGGCGGCAATGTCTCGCGCTTTTATGCGGCAGAGTTTGCTAGAACATCCGAAGCGGTAAACGAGAGCGAGCATCTCCCTCGAGCAAGAGTTGAACACGCGAATCGGGGATATCTGCAAAGGCCGAGAGCTTAGGTGCAGGTCAGTACGCATTGCGGTTTACCAAGCCTGAAAAGACGGTCATCACGATGATTCTCAGATCGAGTGTGAAGGTCCAGTTCTGAAGATAATAAAGATCAAACTCCACTCGCTTCTCGATCGAGTTGTTGCCACGCCACCCGTTTACCTGGGCCCATCCGGTAATTCCGACCTTTAAAGAGTGCCGGCGATTGTAGCGGCTGACTTCGTGCAAGAATTTGTGAACGAAGTGAGGGCGTTCAGGGCGCGGTCCGACGACGCTCATGTCGCCTTTTAGCACGTTCATGAATTGCGGCAGTTCGTCCAGGCTGGTCTTGCGTAAGAAAGCACCGAATCGCGTCTTTCGTCCATTTTCGGAAGTGGTCCATTGGGTGTCGCTCTCGGAAGACGAACTGACTCGCATGGACCTGAATTTGTACATCTGGAATGGTTTGCCGTTGAGTCCAATTCGCTCCTGGGAAAAAAAGACTGGCCCGGGTGAGGTCAACTTGATTATCAGCGAGATCACCGCAAAGAGCGGCGCTGTCAAAATTAGAACTCCGAGGGAAAAACATACGTCAAAAATACGTTTGAATAACGCGTAGTCCAGGGACTCGGTTGGAGTGGAACTCAGGTCCAGCATCTGAATGTTTCCCAGCTGAAAGAGTTTTTCCCTGACGATAATTCCTTCGCCTAGATCAACCAATGCGCGCGCAGGCAAGCACAACTCGGCCAGGAGTTTCATGATGTTTGGTATTTGGGAAAAGTGTGAGGGCTGCAAGGCGATGACCGCTTCGTCAACCGTACCGCCTTCAAAAAGTTCTCTTCGCCACACTTACGGGGTCTTGGGGACAAAAGCTAATTTTCCTCTCCTTACAAAGGGACCTGAATCAGTGGTGGTCTGCCTGGTTTTGACCACTACCTCTCTACCAGCGACAATATCGCAAAATATTCTCAGTGTTTGAGAACTTCAGTAAGTACGCGCCTCCGATAGGACTGCAATGGCTCGGGCAGGAAACTCGAAAATTCGAGCCTGAGGGTGGCAACTCCTCTTCAAAGGTAGCTTTGATGGGGAGACGGAACAATACAATATAAACTGTAAGCCATGGCACGCCATTGTCTCTGCTAGGAGCGCCAGTCAACATAACTGCAAATCAGCCGGGCGGAGCGGATCGTGCAGAGAGCACGCCTCATAACGCGCAAGATTCGCGCGGCCAGCCTCCTCAACTAGTCCTGTATTCGCAGCCACAATTTAGCCGTAGGCCGTATCAGCTAGCGCGGTCATTCGCCGGGAGGCACTGGACGGAAGTTTAGGCGCAGGCGTCTCGAATCCTAAGATCTTTCCCGGGCGTTCTCGAACTCAAACGGTTCTTGGGCCTAAAGGTTGGGACGGCATCTCTCGGCTATAGAACCGATTGTCGCAGGAACCGCATCGGTACGGGCGAATTTGCAGTACTCGCAAGAAATATCGCTCCGTCAGGCCTTGCCGGCGGGAGCGCGACAGACTTTGGCTGCCGCAACTCGGACACGTTTTCTTGTTGGGGTGAGATGATTCCATGCGCAAGGGCCGCTATGCCACCGCGGCTCGCGAAAGGGCCGGTTGGTCCTCTTCGCGCAACGCCCGAATCACCGTCATTTCCACGTCGGTGGCATACCACGAAGATCGGATTACGTCGAACGCGCCCTTCGCAAGGGCTTCAAAATACAGTTCCCACTCCCCCGTACGCGTAATCACCGCGATCCGTGGTATTCGGTGATCGTAGTGGTCGCGATGGATCAAATCGCCGTAAGAACCATCTGGCAAGTGTTCATCGCAAAAAACAATTTCAACTGCCTGTTTACAAAGGACATCCTCTGCCTGCTCATGCGTTGAGCACACTACCACATCGGTCGATAGCGCTTCAAGCGTCCGCAGCAAGGGCCGACGAACCTCCAAATGCGGGGATACCACCAAAACGCGGATAATTCGCGGTAATACCAGGCCTTTATTTGTTCGATTGGCAAGTAACGCGGCAGGCCGAGCCTGCATTGGGAGGGAGGGCATGTGGGCTTCTAGCCTCCTGAAACTATTTCATTAGGCGGGGATATTCTTATTAGGCCAGCATAGGCATTCCGTCAATACACAGGATTCTGTATGCCCCATTCGGCCCCCTCTTGCGGCCGTCATACGCAAAAAATGGACGTGTTCCTAGCCCTTACTCACCTCACCCTTACTCACCTCACCCGCCGCTCCCAGCGGTATCGCGGCACGCACCACTGTGCCCGTTCCATTCGACGCTATTTTCAAGTCCCCGCCGAAAGCTTTCGCGCGCTCACGCATGCTGCGCAGACCCACCCCCACTCCGCCTGCCAGTTTGTCGGGCACTATTCCCCTGCCTTCGTCGCGAATCTCAAGCTCAAGGGTATGATCGGAGTTGTGCAGGCTGATCGCGGCCGTCGCGCTCCCTGAATGCCGATGAATGTTCGTCAGGCATTCCTGCACCACCCGGAACACCATCAATTCCAGGTCCGCCGGAAAATGCAGATTTTCATCCATGTTTAGGCTGACTTCGATCTTGCTTCGTTCCTTGAATCCGTCGATGTACCAGCGTAAACCTGCCCGTAGCCCCATCTCGTCCAGCAGCGGCGGATGCAGCAGATAAGACGTGGTGCGCAATTCATGCGATATGCCGCGAACAATTTCTGCGTTTTCCTCCAACTTCCGCGACAGTTCCATACTCTGGCCCGCGGCATTCTTGCTCAGTTTCGTCAAGTCCATGATCACAATAGCCAGGGATTGGCCCGTGCTGTCGTGCAATTCTCGCGCGATGCGCCGCCTTTCCTCGTCTTGGGCCTTCAGCAGTCGTCCGGTCAAGCCCCGCACCGCCTCTTCAGCACGTTCCTGTCTGGCAATCCGTGCCGCGAGCTCGCTCGTGCGTTCGCCTACCCGATCCTCGAGCTCGGCTCTTGCCTTCTCAAGCCTGTGCTCGTGCCGGTTCCGTTCGGTTACCGCCACGGATACCAGCAATGCCGTCAATCCCGCCACTCCCAGAAACACTTGCGTCACCATGAGTGACTGGTTGGAAATCTCTGCGCCCCTCGCCGCATGGAACGCGCTTGCAATAACCACCGCCGAGAACGCAAGCATGGCCAAAGACACCGCGCGCGGCCGCAATTCAAACGCCAGCCACACCACAAAGGGAGTGCAAATGAACTTCAGCGGATTTTCATACGGGTTTCTCGAAAGGAAGCCGCTGAAGAGGAAAACTCCGACCAACAGCAGACTGACCATCGCTGCCGCTTGCATCGCGACGCGTCCTCGGTCCCTGCGTTCCTCGCGCGCCGAGAACCACAGCAAGAAACACGGCGTCACCAGAATTGCGCCGGTCATGTCGCCGAGCCACCAAGTTAACCAGATTGCCTGCGGCTGGTTTCCGTGGCTAAACCCAGTGAGCACCAGGGTTGCCGCGCCGATACTCGCGCTTACGGTCGTAGCCAACATGCACGCAAGTAATGAAAATTTGAAGATGTCTTCCGCGCGTTCGAACACCCTGCAGCCGTTCGCAAACCTCGTAACCAGGTAAGCTCCCAGCAGCCCTTCGAGCGTATTCCCGCCGGCTACTCCCAGTGCCGTTAAGAGCGATCCAGCGGTCGTGATATTCACCGCGAACGCACCTAGAAAAATGCCGGGCCAAACCCGATAGCCCAGCAGCAACATTGCCGCCAGTGCGATCCCCGTTCCCGGCCAGACGGCCGTGGCGCTTGGATGAACTACCGCGAACTGCAAACCGAATTTACAGGCGATGAAGTAGACGACTGCCAGCCCTGTAATAAGCGGCACCGAATCGGTCGCCCGCTTAATCGACCAAATTGATAGCCACCGTTTATCGGTTGGCACCGGCATTTGCCGCTCGCTTTCCGAAAGACCTAGCGAGTATACGTGTAACCCGCGGGATTAGCTCCCCTTGTTAGTTGGCCGGAACTCTGCCGGGGACCATGACCATCGGTCTCGTTGTCCGTCTTTTCTAGTCCCCGGCTCCCTACAAAGAATTTTTCCACGGCCTACACAATCTCCCTACTTGCATTCCCAGGCATTGCCACGCAGGCTTCGGCTACGATTCAACTCAATATCCGCTCGATTTTCTGGCCAGATCGCTTTCGAACCGCTGGCAGGCCAGCTTGAGACGCAGCTTCAAGGCACTCTGGAGTTTGCCGCAACAATAATAAGGTGGGCTCGGAAGGGAGGCAGCTAATGGAGAAAGAGTGGAATGTCCTGGTTGTATCTTCTCTTATGCACCGCAGGAAATATCTTCTGAATACCTTTCAAGGCTTCCCGATTAATTCCTTCGTCGGTAGCACCAGCCAGCAAGCCCGCGAAATGCTCTCCTCGCTGTCCTTCTCCCTCGTGTTCTGCGAGGAGATCACTCCGGACGGCTCCTACCGCGAGTTGTTGTCCCAGGTCCGCGCCACCAGTACTGAAACTCGCTTCGTCGTGATGCACTCGACCAGCGAGTGGGAAGGATACTTGGGCGCGCTGCGCCTCGGCGTAGCGGATGCTATTCCTTCCCCGCTACAATCCGCCGATATCGAGTCCATTCTGCTTCACGCCATTCGCGGCGATTCCGGCGAAGGTTTTCTGCGCGCCACCGCTTGACCGAATCCTCAAAGATGGACAATGTCGTTTCGGATTGCGTAAACCACCAGATCGCCCACCGAGTGGCAACTCAGCCGCCTCATGATGTTCGCGCGGTGTGTCTCTACCGTCTTGACGCTTAGCTCCAGATGCACCGCAATTTCCTTGCTGCTTTTTCCTTCAGCCAACAATTGTACGATCTCTCGCTGCCGCGACGTCAGCCGTTCCGCCGGGGTCGCCAGCTTCCCGGCTCCTGCATGGCGAAAGTTTTCCAGAATCAGTTGATCCACTCGCGACGTGAAAAACGTTTTGTTTCTGTGCAACGCTTCAACCGCCAGAACCAAATCGCGAGCCGCGTCCGCTTTGGTCACAAATCCGCGCGCCCCAGCCTCCACCACGTCGCGCGCGATTTGCTCGGAATCGTGCATGCTCAGGATCAGAATTTTTAGCTCTGGAAAAGTGCTTCGCAGACGCCGGGTTGCCTCCAATCCGTTCAGGTGCGGCATGCCAATATCGATGACCACGATGTCCGGCTTGGTCTCAGCTACTTTTTTGATCAGCTCTCGGCCATCGCTGGCTTCGCCGACAACTTTCCAGCCCGCTTCAGCTTCCAGCAGTGCGCGCACCCCTCGGCGCATCAGTTCGTGATCGTCCGCGACCAGTATTCTCAATTCCGGCAAGGTTGGCTCGCTGTACAGTGCTGGGAATCTTTCCGACCGAAGGCCCGCGATTGAGCCCGCGATCGAGATTGTGGCGTCACAACAAGTGTTTCTTCCCAGCTGGCGAATACCCACGAGCATACTCCAATCCGGGCCCGGCCGCACCGCAACTCCATTAATCCCTCGCCCTCAGGTTTCTCCGCAATACATTCAGACCACAATGCCGCGGCGGATGTTCGTGTAGCATCATCCCTTGTAACTTTTCGCTTTTGCAGGCCGCTCCACATGTTTTGAAATTCCGGCGATAGGCCCTGGCTTTTCCGGGGAAATTCATACTCGATTTCCGGTATTGCTAAGACACCGCTATGCCCATAGCGTCGAGGCTGGCAAAGCCGCCGTTCCGAGTTACTAGGGGGCTCCCATTAAGCGCATCCTAGTAGTTGATGACAACGAGAGCATTCGCACGATTGTAAGGGCTACCATCGAGTTGCAGACTCCCTTCATCGTTCACGAAGCCGTTGACGGTTTCGATGCGCTTCAGAAAGCTGAAACCTTGAATCCCGATTTGGTGGTCATGGATCTCTCCATGCCCCGTATGGACGGGCTCGCCGCCACCCGCACCTTGAAAAAATCGGACCATCCCCCGCGCGTCATTCTTTTCACTGTGCATAAGGACGTCATCCCCGAATCCGATGCTCGCCAGATCGGCCTCGACGCCATCGTGGAAAAATCCGACAGCCTGGAACCGCTGCTCGAAGAAATCCAGCGCCTCCTCCAACCCACTCACTGATCGCTTCTGTCGCCTGCCAGCGCATGGAAGCCGTCTCCACCACGACGCGATTACAAATGCGAGCGGCTGTAGGAGTCGGGGCGGCGATGGTGGAAACCGCACTGCATGTGCCGCTGGATGGTGCGCTCTGCCGCTACCCTTTTGATGAAGACGATGCCCGCCCAACGCTGGGCCGCGTCCAAAACTCGAGCAAAAAAGCTGAAGCGCACGAACCTATCAAGTCCGCGCGCTTCCAACTTCTAACCTTTAATTTCTAACGGACTGCTGTGTTTCGTGCTCAGCTAAAACAGTTGAACCCTGCGCAAACCGACCAAACAGACCAAGCCAAACAGACCGGCGCCAAGCAGCATAAAGCGGTGCGGACGAACAAGAAAAGTAACGTCGCGAACTGGCCATAGGTGATCAGGTAGATGCGGCCGTAGGTGCGCGCGTCGGAGACCGTCCGCCGTATGAATGCGATCGAGTCGCCCCACGATTTGGAACGTTTGGCGAAGTAAAGGCTGTGGGCAAGCATGAACCGCTGCGCATCTCGGGGCGCGGTTTTGTCCCGGCAACCCGGATATTCTTTGGTCGCCCCACCTGGCTTGCCTCCCTGGATATAACAATCGAAGCGGCTCCGAAGGAGATTAGAGCCGTACCCGGCGTACCAGACAAGGCGGTTGTCGGAGACAGGAGGTTCGCGGTTGGTCATCGCCGAGCATTCTAGTCGGATTTTCGCAGTGACGGTAACGGCAATGCGGCGAATAAGGACCTTAATCACCGCATTTTGCGCGGAGATTATTCTTGCCTTTGCGGCGAATAGGGGCTAGATTCGCTGCATATGGTGCGGAGAATAAAACGAGGGACTTACATCCACGAACGGGCCGGGTGGCCGGGCTTCCGCTGGGATCACGCGCGCATATCCGCGCGTCTCGTCGATGTGCGGCACCGGCAAGGTCGGCTTATTGGCCGCATGGAGGGTCTCGGGTTTCAGTTGCGGGCGGAAGCCGTTCTCGACTCACTGACCGAAGAGGTTCTGAAATCGAGTGAAATTGAAGGCGCCACGCTCGACCGCGACCAGGTGCGCTCCTCGATTGCGCGCCGGCTCGGTCTCGACATCGGCGGCCTCACCCAGGCGGATAGGCATGTTGAAGGCGTGGTCGAGATGATGCTCGATGCGACGCAGCGCTACGACCGGCCGTTCACGGCGCGGCGCCTCTTTGACTGGCATGCGGCCTTATTCCCTACCGGACGCAGTGGAATGTCGAAGATTAGGGTAGGGGCCTGGCGCGACGATGCGAAGGGTCCGATGCAGGTGGTTTCAGGTCCGATCGGCAAGGAACGTGTGCACTACGAGGCCCCTGCGGCCGACCGCATGCGCGACGAAATGAAGAAATTCCTGGAGTGGTTGGAGAAGGACAGTTCGACCGACCTGGTGCTCAGGGCGGGCGTCGCGCATTTGAGGTTCGTCACCATTCATCCGTTCGACGACGGCAACGGGCGCATCGCCCGTGCGATCGCGGACATGGTCCTCGCCCGTTCGGAGCGAAGCCCGCAGCGCTTTTATAGCATGTCGGCACAAATCCGGCAGGAGCGCAAAGCCTATTATGAAATCCTCGAAGCGACGCAGAAGGGTGATCTCGACATCACCCGCTGGCTCGAATGGTTCCTTGAATGCCTCAGCCGAGCCTTCGACCGCGCGGAGACAATTCTCGCGACGGTACTCAATAAGGCGCGCTTCTGGGAGCGATTTGCGAAGGTGGAATTCAACGAACGGCAGCGCGAGATCGTCAACCGGCTGCTCAACGGGTTCGAGGGCAGGCTGACTACATCCAAATGGGCCAAGCTCGCCAAATGCTCGCAGGACACGGCCCTGCGCGACATCGAGGACCTGATCCGGAAGAAGGTGCTGGTTAAGGACTCCGCAGGAGGCCGCAGCACCTCATATTCATTAGCCAAGGTCAAGTAATCCAACGTAATCCAACAGCAGGAAGAGGGCAATATTGAGCTTTTCCGCACCCGAAGTGCGCCAGGCTGCTAGATGTTTTTGACTTACGTTATAAGTTTGATTTCGCTCAACGGATGTAAATGTACACGGAAGTAAGAAGTAGCCATGCTCAATCGAGGTTCAGAGTGGCGGCGGTGGGAGCCTCACATTCATGCGCCCGGAACCGTCCTGAACAACCAGTTCGGTGGTGGCAACCCCTGGGGGAACTACCTTACAGCGCTTGAAGCCCTAACACCTAGGATAGAAGCCGTAGGTGTCACGGACTACTACGTCACCGACACATATGAGGAAGTGATTCGGCAAAGAAACGCTGGCAGGCTGCCGGACGTGAAGCTTGTCTTCCCAAACATCGAGGTCAGGCTCAATGTGGCTGCGAGATCGGGGTTTGTGAACGTGCACCTTCTCGTAAGTCCCGAAGACCCCAACCACCTCGCGTAGCTCCGACGCATCCTAACGCGCCTTCAATTTCATGCGCATAGCGACCGCTTTGATTGCACGCGAGAATGACTTGATCCGGCTTGGCAAGCGCGCCAATCCCACAATAACGGATGACGGAGCCGCACTAGCGCATGGTGCTACTCAATTTAAGGTCAATTTTGACCAGCTGCGGAAGGTTTTCAGTGAGAGCGACTGGGCGAAAAAGAATATCCTTGCCGCCGTAGCTGGGAACGAGGGCGACGGCACATCTGGAGTACGTCAAGCGGTACCCGGTCAACTTCAGCAGTTCGTCACCGAGATCGTGCAGCGAGCACTGTCGGAACTGCCCAGCCCAATCGATTTACACGTGTTCAGTGACTATCAAATCGATCTTTTCAGCACGCTTAAATAGGTCGGTCCCTCAAGGCTCGCCGATAGAAGAAAACTGCTGGAGAAACATGAGCACGCCGGCTGAGCTTCTCGTTCCCGCCTCTGCTCTAGTCGCCGATTCTTGCTACCTCACCGGGCCGGATGGATTTTAGGCGGTCGAGGCAGGCCGACATGAGTGGGAGTAGGTCTTCGAAAAGAACGGACTTGCCGCAGAAAACGATAAGCGCAATCCTACGCCCTGCAAGACTCTGCTGATATTCGAATCCGCGATCTACGGTTAACAACACGTCGAATTTCGCCGCTTCAAGAAGTTCGCCGTTCTCAAGTCCAGCGAACCCAGCGTAGCGAGCGCTCTGACATTCATGGCCAAGGAAGTGCTGTCTCAGCTGCTCGTTTACACACTCGTCGAGTAGAAGGCGCATTCAGGACTTGGCTGATAAGAGGTCCTGCGCTTCTTCCAGCGCAGCGATTGCCATCTCCCGCGAGACGGTGGGATATCCGGCGAGGAACTCTTCCAGCGTGTGGCCTCTTTCCAAGGAGTCGAACAAAAGCTGCAGCGGCACCCGCGTACCGCGAAACACGGCCGTACCGCCAAGAATCCTCGGGTTTTTGACAATCACGCTTTCCATGAGGGATCTCTGCGCTCCTCAGCAAAAGTATAACACTGGATACGCAGCAAGGAGTTTTCGAGACATCGGCTTTGTAAGGAGACGGCGCCAACAGGATTGAAGCAGTTGTGAGTGACTCTAGCGCCGCCTGGCGAGGTTTTATAAGAGAGTCATAAGTCGAAAGGGGCAGCTGAAACAGCCGTCTTTATTTGCTTTAGGACCTGGGAAAGTGTCTTTCGATTTGCGCCTTCCGCAGACTCCTCTCAAGAGCTCACATGTGATTGAAAAGAAATGGCGGGGACGACGAGACTCGAACTCGCGACCTCTGCCGTGACAGTCCAGCGTTAAACGGTAACTGATTGAAACTAGGCGATACGGATGGCTACCAAAATCGCTGTAAAACGCAGAAAGATATCGTCGGGAATCCTTATTGGACCCCAAATGGACCCCAAAGAGTCCAAGCTCGTTCACGGGCGTTCGGCTTCTAAAACAAACTAAACCATCCGCTAATCAGGACCACCAGCACGAAGGCAATTCTCAGAGACACCTTGCTCGTATGTCTGCTGCCGTTGAGACTCGCTTATATAAGAAGGGTGTGTTGATGGACGCACTGCTTTGTAATGGGCGGCGGAAACGAGGCCCTTGACATAAGGTTCCTTATAATTTACCTTAAACCTGACATGGTAAAGCCTAGTTTACCTTACCTGTGAGGGAGATCGATCTTGCTGACGTTACCTATTCCGGTCACACGCGCCCTGCGCAAGCTCGGCCACGATATTAAGGATGCGCGCCGCCGCCGCCGCATCGCCATGGCCATCGTGGCACAACGGGCCTCCATCAGCAAGCCGACGCTCATTAGGGTGGAACGCGGCGATGCCAGCGTATCGATGGGAAGCTACGCCACGGTTCTTTTTGTCATTGGGATGGCCGAGCGGCTGGGCGATCTTGTCGATCCGAAGAATGACCCGGTCGGCCTGCAGCTAGAGGAAGAGAATTTGCCGAAACGGATTCGCGGGGCGCGAAAGCAGAAGCCCGCGAAAGGAAAATAAGTAATGGACAGAGAGACCCTTGTGTACGTAGACCTGGACGGCGTTCCCCACCTGATGGGGCGGCTGTGGGCGCGCGTACGCAAGAACAAGGAAAGTGCCACCTTCGAATACAACGAGGGGTGGCTGCAACATCCGGCGCGGTTCTCTCTGGAACCGGCTCTGCAGCTTGGTCCCGGCCCCTTTCACACGCCGGCCGATACGCCAATGTTCGGCGCAATCGGCGACTCGGCGCCGGACCGCTGGGGCAGGGCGCTGATGCGGCGCATGGAACGAAGGCGCGCCGAACGGGAGGGGGGAGGTCCGCCCCGCACACTTCAGGAAATCGACTTCCTGCTGCTGGTCGATGATGAGGCGCGCCAGGGTGCGCTGCGCTTTACCGAGCGCGAGGGAGGACCGTTCCTGCGGGAGGAGGGCGTAAAGCGTATACCGCCTCTGGTCGAGCTTCCGAAACTGCTGGCTGCGGCGGAACACGTCATCGAGGAAAAGGACACCGAGGAAGATCTGCGGCTGCTGTTCGCCCCGGGATCGTCGCTCGGCGGCGCGCGCCCGAAAGCGTCGGTCATCGAGAAGGACGGCCATCTCGCGATTGCGAAGTTTCCGCGCAGGGACGATGAAATCAACACCGTGGTTTGGGAAGCGGTGGCTCTTGCGCTGGCGAAGAAAGCGCGCATCACAGTCCCGGCGACTCGCGTCGAGACCGTCGCCAAGAAACCCGTGCTTTTGCTGCGGCGTTTTGACCGTGACGGCAAACGGCGCATTCCGTTTCTCTCCGCAATGAGCATGCTCGGATCGAAAGACAACGACACCAGAAGTTATTTGGAAATCGTGGACGCGCTGCGCCAGCACGGAGCCGAGCCGAAAGCGGATATGGAAGCGCTGTGGCGGCGGCTGGTGTTTAATATTCTGATCTCCAACACCGACGACCACCTGCGCAATCACGGTTTTCTCTACGTGGGCCGGGAGGGCTGGCGACTGTCGCCGGCCTACGACCTCAACCCGGTGCCGACCGACATCAAGCCGCGCATTCTCGCGACAGCGATCAACGAGGATGACAGCACGGCGTCTCTCACGCTGGCGATGGATGTCGCGGCATATTTCGAGCTGGATGCCGCGCGCGCGCGCAAGATAGCTGGTGAGGTCGGCAACGTCGTCGCGAAGTGGCGTGACGAAGCCGCGCGGCACGGTCTGAGCAAAGCCGAGGTCGATCGCATGATGTCAGCTTTTGAACATGAGGATCTGGAGATGGCACGCCAGAGATAGTATTAGCCGGGCAGTTATTACTCCGAGCACTAAATATGTGACATTTATCAATGAGCAGCGTACTGGACGTGGCGTTCGCGAAAATAGTTCTTCACCAACTTGGGCCTAGCCTGCGTGATCCGAAGATAAGAGCGAACGTTGTCCATCATTTCATGGACGTTCAGGGGACGAACACGGCCCAGTGCGTTCGTCTTCACATCTTGGTTCAGCAATTCATCCGGGTTCAGCTCTGGGCGGTAGGAGGGCAAAAAGAAAATTCGGATTTGTGCAGCATGCTCATCCAACCAGCGCCTCACCGATCGTGCCTTGTGGACGGGGTGACCGTCGGCAATCAGAAATACTCTTCTCTTCGTCTTTCGCGTCAGCCGCAGCAGACGACCAAGAAAATTCAGAAAGACCCGCGCCGTGAAACGCTGACGGAAAATCATGAAAGCCAACCGCCCCCGATTGGTGATGGAAGAGATCATGTTGCAGCGAAAGCGCTGACCGGTGCCAAATACCACCGGCGTCTGTCCGCGACGTCCGTAGGATCGTCCCGCTTGATGGTCCGAACGCAACCCCATCTCATCCAGCCAATGAATTTGCGCCTTAAACTGTCGCGCCAGTTCTCGAATCGATGGATATTCTTCCTCCAGCCATTTCCGCACCGCGGCCGGATTTTGTTCATACGCTCGGCGCACCGGCTTCTGCGGAGTCAGACCCCAGGCCCGCAAATAGCGTCCCACCGTCCACACCGAAACCTGCAGATCGAATTTTCGCGACAGCAACTCTTGCACCGCTTCTCTGGTCCACAGCGCAAAGGGCAAGCTCAACTGGTCCGGGCAACCGCTGAGAATGTGACGCACCGTCGTGGCTGCTTGATGCGGTGCCAATCGCGCAACCGGAGGTCGTCCCCGCCGTTGTGCTTTCAGCGCCCGTCGTCCTTCCCGTTCCACCATCCCCATCCAGCGGCTCACTGTACCGCGAGCTACTCCGAAGACTCAACGAGCGGCACGTAAAGTCGGATAGCGATTCGCGAAAACACTCTCGACGGCGAAGATAAGCTACGGTACTCTGCGCGTAAGCCATCCGTGTCGCCTCATCGAAAGGAGAAGTGATGAGGCGAGACAGATATCAGCAGGGAAGTTTGGTTCTCAAGGATCGAAGAAAGGGAAAGGTTTGGAAGTTCCGATGGCGCGAAGTGCAACTCGACGGCTCGATTCGGCGGAGGAGCGCGGAGGTCGGCTCCTACGACGAGTACCCCAACGAATCGGCGGCGCAAAAGGCCGCAGACTCGTTGCGGCTCGACATCAATCAGCAGACCCAAACACGTTTGCTGAGGGAAGTGAATATCGAGACGCTCGTGAGGCATTACCGGGAGCACGAGTTACCGGATATTTTCCACGACCGGAAACCGCTTCCCGGAACTACGGACGAACAGCAAAAGGCGTACTCCACTCAGTATGCGTACGAAGTGTATTTAAAGAAGTGGATTCTTCCGCGCTGGCGTTCTTATCGGCTCATCGACGTGAAAGCAGTGGACGTGGAAAAGTGGCTGAAGTCGCTTCTTTTGGCGCGAGGAAGCAAGGCGAAGATCCGGAATCTCATGAGCGCTTTGTTTTCGCACGCTATCCGATGGGAATGGACGGCCAGGAATCCGATCACGAGTGTACGTCAGAGTGCGAAGAGGGAATCGGTGCCGGATGTCTTAACGCCCGAGGAACTCGCTGCATTGCTTTTGAAACTGCCGGAGCCCTTGCGGACCGCCGCGGAGTTGGACGCCTTTACGGGACTACGACGTGGAGAACTCATCGGACTTCAGTGGGAGGACGTGGACTTCGAGAATTTTACGGTCCACGTTCGTCGTTCGGTCGTGATGATGGTGCAAGGCAATACGAAGACGGAAGCTTCCGCCAAGGACGTTCCGCTCGACGCGGCCCTTGCCGAGTCGTTGTTGAAGCTCAGACTCTCCAGTCCCTACAACAAATCCCAGGACTGGGTGTTTGCTTCACCGCGAATGAAAGGCAAGCAACCGTATTGGCCGGATGCGTTGTGGAAGAGATATGGTCGGCCTGCCGTAACGAAAGCGGCTATCTCGAAACACGTTTGCTTTCACACGTTCCGGCATACGTATACGACGCTGCTCACGCAGAACAAAGAAGATATCAAAGTGGTGCAGGAGCTTCTTCGTCATGCGAACAGCCGAATAACTCTCGATCTGTACGCGCAAGCGAACATGGGCGAGAAACGTTTGGCGCAGAGCAAACTCGTGAAGCAGGTGCTGCAAAAAGGATAGGCAGGGTTCTCCGTGTGGACCCTATCGGACCCCAAAGCCGATTCGCCGATTCTTTGGAAGTGGTTGGAAAGAATGGCGGGGACGACGAGACTCGAACTCGCGACCTCTGCCGTGACAGGGCAGCGTTCTAACCAACTGAACTACGTCCCCACTACAACGATCAGAAACCTGTCTTCTTTGGATTCTGTATCGGTGAATTTCGCGCTTCTGTCACTCGTGCTTTGCTTCTTTTCGAAGCGCGATTGCTTTCAGTATAACGTGGCCACCGCTCTCCCGCAACCCACGCGGAATTGTTCGTACTGCGTCGGTTTCCGCCAAACACCTGTAGCGCGAGCCGACCAGCTAGCGTCCTGTAGTCGTGCGGTGAGGGAAGCCAGTTGGCCCATGTTGCGTCTTCCGCTATAGCAGTACTTCCGCACTATGGCTGGCCCTTCAATTCGGAGGTCACAATTGTCATCATGCCCCGGGATTGCTGCAGAAGGCTCCAGTTTGCTCTGCAGGAAATCGCGGACTTCGCGAAATGACAACAAACTATCAGGACGAGCAAGGGAAAAGACTATTCGGAATTGGTGTTTTGTTGTTCGGAGATGGTTTTGCCTGGTTCAGGGCGCCAGGTATCCTTACTCTCCTTCGATTGAGCGACCGGCATGGTTTTCTCAATATATTTCACCGCGCAGAGATTGTGATCGGGGTCATCTTGGCAGCGTACGGAATGCTCGCATGGCGCAACGCATTTCGTAAACTGTCCCTTGCCAGCTACATAATCGTTTCTTCGTGTGTGCTCGTTTTCCTTCTTTGCGCCTCTAAGATGACCGAGTGGGTTTATTTCCTGGACCAGCAGAGCGGGTTTTCGATTTTGAATGTACTTAAGATCGGCGTCATCCAAATCACTTTAGTGGTTTGTATCGCGGTTTTCGGTGCTTGCTGGGCCGACAGTACTTACCTCCGCGAGCGCTTTCACGCACACATGCGATCCAGCCGATTCGTCAAATAGTTCATCGCCAAATTTTGTGACTTATTGCTTGTTAGTGCGCGGGTCTGGGCGTAAGCGTAAACGGTGGGCCGACATAGTGATGGCTCCGCCCCGCACACTCGATGCAAGTCCTGGTCCACGGCAGGGCCTTCAGCCGCGCGTCGGCGATGCGCGATTGGCAGGCAACGCAGGTCGCATATTGGCCTTCCTCAATTCGATGCAACGCCCGTTCAATCTCGACTATCGTCTGCAGATCGCGCTGCAACTTTCCCATGGTCGCTTCGCGGTAGGTGTTTCTTGACGCCACGCCGGCATCGTCGTCCGGATCGGAATCCACTGGTAGTTCTTTGCGGGCCCGATCCACGCGCTCCTGGCAGGTCTGCAATTCGGCCAGCAGGCGCTTGCGAAAGGATTCAAAATCGTGTTTGTTCTGGTTGTCCTTGTTAAGCGTTGCACTTTTCATTGGCGTTTTCTTTCTGTTTATTGCTGACGGCAACTCCGCACGAAGGCCGCTAACGTGGTGGAAAATACCAGACACCACCGCCGGAGCCAGCGAAGCCCGCACGGAAGCGCTCGCGACGTGACCTCAGGATTCCCTCGCTCGTGCCGGGAAAAGCAGAAGTCCCTACTGCAAAGCTCGCTGTTTTTCCTTCAATGGCCGCCCCGAAATTTGTCCTTCCATCCGGCGTCCACAATTTGTATCGCGCTGTTTTCAGGCAGTCCATACGCATCTTTGCGTAGAGAGCGTTCAAATGTTCGGTATGGGCAATGGGGCTCGGCAAATTGCCACATGCGTTCAATCATTTTTGGAAGCAGTGGTCAGGTCGCAGTCGGAGCCGCAAACAGAATTATCTACGAGGACGACGTTCAGCAGGATATGAGGAAAAATGGTGGGCAGTGCAGGGCTCGACCCCGCAACCCCTGTTTAGAGGGAAGAAGCAAAAGCGAACCGAGCCGAAGCTGGTTCAGGGAATGGTGGCGCTGACTTCGCTCGAGTAAGGACTCTCTGTTCCCGTGGAGTCCATTGTGGTCGCGACGTAATAGTAGGTTTGTCCCGAAGCGACACTGGTGTCGATAAAGGACGTTGCGGAAATCAAGGCCGTGTTCACCCTGGCGTAAGGTCCGCCGGACAGCGATCCCCGGTATACATTAAAGCCTGCAAACGACGAGGCACTCGGTACCCAACTCAAAGTCGCCGAGTGGCTCACAGGCGCGGCTCCGGCTCCAGTGAGCGAAATCGCTAACGACGAATTGCCGGCACTGCTGGAAACGGTCACGCTGCCCGAAAGACTGCCGGAAGTGGTCGGTGCAAACGTTACGGCAAAAGCGGTGGACTGCCCGGCAGCGAGAGTGACGGGCAGCGCGAAACCGCTGGCACTGAATCCCGTGCCGCTGACACTGATCTGCGAAACGGACACGCTGGAGTTACCGGTATTTGCCAGAGTCACGGTTTGCGTTCCGGTGGTCCCCGTGGTGATGCTTCCAAAGCTAAGCGCGGCCGGAGACGCCGTGAGTTTGGCGACGGGCGACACACCTGAGCCTGCTAGAGCAACAACCAACGGCGAATTAGGCGAGTTATTGACCAGAGTGAGGTTGCCGGACAGGCTGCTGGCGGCTGCCGGAGCGAAGCTGATGGTGAAGGCGGAAGAACCTCCAGGTGCAATGGAAAGCGGGAGTGTCAGCCCGGAAAGACTGAAGCCGGCTCCGATCAGCGATGCCTGGGTCACGCTGAGGTTTGCCGTCCCGGAATTGCTGATGGTGAACATCTGGGTGTTGGTCACACCCACGGTGACATTGCCGAAATTTGTGCTGCCGGGGATCACCGAAATCTGCGGCTGTACGCCATTGCCGCTCAGTGAAATCGTAGCCGGCGAATTGGCCGCGCTGCTGACAAAGCTGAGGCTGCCCGTCGCGCTTCCCACTGTGGAAGGAGCAAAATTGACGGCGAGCGAAAAACTCTGACCTGCGGCAAGGGTCATGGCACCGCTGAAGCCGCTTAAGCTGAATCCGGCACCCGTCATGGCGGCCTGCGAAAGGTTGACGCTCGCTGTCCCGGTATTTGTCAGCACCAGCGCTTGGGACCCGGAACTTCCAACCAGAGTATTGCCGAACTTCAGGGTACTCGCACTGGAGGCCAGCAAATATGATGGAGATGAACTAGACGATGTTGACGAGGCCGGCGGTGCAGGCGTCCCGGTTCCAGAAACGGAAATCGATTGCGTACCACCATTTGTACGGCTCGTGCTGAAAACGATGCTGCCGGTAAAGGTCCTTGCGGCGTCCGGCTGGAACACCACCTGGAAGGATGCGCTGCCATGAGGACCCAGCGTAACAGGCATTGCTGGGCTGATCACAACAAACTCCGGAAGGCTGATCGAAACCTGCAGGATCGACGCGGCCTGTCCTCCATTGTTGGTTACAACAACGGTCGCCGCCGAGCTTGTGGTGTTCACGGTAACCGACCCGAAACTCAACGAAGCCGGTTTGAGTCCAACGCCTGCCTGGACCGGTATGGCTAAGAACACGAAGCTCGCAAAATGCAGTCCGAGAGACAGGCACACCAATCGCGTTTTATCCATGCGCGGCAATCCTTCGTGTTTAATTCAGGTGTGGAATCCGAACGGGGCGGTGGGCAGAACGTTCGATAATGTTAGATTCTGATTTCCAGAGGGAGGAAACAACTGGTGGAAAGGTCAGATTTGGGGCAGCTGTTCTTTGGTTCTACTGATGTACAGAATTAATCTGTCTTGATTGCTCATAGCTGACCAAAGCGCAACAAGTAGCAGCTCTACAGGAGGCCTGCACTAGGTTATTCCGCCGAGGAGGCCTGCGCTTATTCGGACCCCAAAAAAAAGGGTTCTGGAATCAGGCCCCTCAACTAAGAAATCTCGGTGAAGCCTGTTCAGGAGCTTGCGTCTTTCATGTCATCCGACGCTTGCTTGTTCGCCTTCTTTTCTTCCGACTTGGCGTCGGCGTCTGGCGCGAGTTCTTTGATCGCCTTGCCGAGGCTTACGGATTCGCTCCCGGTCGTTTTCGCCTTGAGCGCGTCGAAGCCACCAGGAATGTTCAGGTTCTTCGCCACATGCGCTGCTGCAACGCACTGGCCTAGGTTCTTAAACCCGTCGCAGGCGGTCGCTGCGTCTTGGCCCGTCAGCGTCTTGATCTTGTCGGCCATGACCGTGTTGTGGCTCAAAACCGTGCTCGGGGAAGCATGCGACATATCGCTACTTGCCGCCGAGCTAGCCCCATGAGACCCGTCCATGCCGGGCCCGTGTGACGAACTTGCTCCGCCAGCCCCCGCAGGTGGTCCACCAGGGCTTGGATGCGAGCGCTGAGCGAAAGCGGGAGCACCAAAGGCGAGTGCTGCTGCGGCGAGCACAATCAGTGTCGAACGATTCATGTGGTTCCTCCTTTTTTCGGACTGGATATTATTGGGCTGGAGGGACATGACAGGTTGTGTCGCCTGCCTGGACTGAGATTACTTCTATGACTTCTAGGATGCCTCGAGAGCCCCCTCAGGATGCATTGCCGGTTGGCAGACGCACTCGGCGCTCCGCCGACGGCCGAGATTGCTCAGGGCGAATACCAAACCTTGCGCTGACTAGCGCAGTTTTAAGGACCATCGGGGAATGGTGGGCAGTGCAGGACTTGAACCTGCGACCCCCTGCTTGTAAGGCAGGTGCTCTAACCAGCTGAGCTAACCGCCCATCGCGTGCAAAACGGCTACTTCAAAAATGCTACAGGAACCCGCACAGTGCGTCAACGAACGTGTCGTATCGCTTTTTTTCATTCGCCAAACGGGCAAGAATAGCGTGCCCCATTTCGTTCGAAAAAAAACTGATGAAATGAACAAACAAAAAGCGCCGGCGAGATAATCGCCGGCGCTCGGAGGATCAAGGATTCGAATCGTTCTTACTTGCGGCGGCGAAGGAACGGAACGCCGATCAAGCCCAAGCCAAGCAGCAGCATCGATGCCGGTTCAGGAGCTTTAGTCGACCCGCCACAATCGGTCGCGACACCATTGCTGATACTGCACGAAACAATGTTGCCGTTCGGCGAACTGGTCGCGTCACCAGTGTTGTATTGGTAGCCGACGTGCTGAATCGAGTCAGCGTCCACCTGAACGCCAGTCCAAGTAAATACCAGAGTCCCGCCTGTGTTCACGCCGGTGAAGTCAGGGTCAAAGGCGCAAAGCTGACCGTTTCCTCCGCCCGTAGAGCAGGTGGTTTTGGAATTTAGCGAACCGTTTGTCAAGGTCCAGTCTGATGACAGATCACCATTCGACTGGCCCGAAAAGGAGAACGTCCCCCCAACATCGGTCGTCCCGACCTTAATGGCCACCGCATTAATGTCGGAAAGCGAGGACCCACTCGTATCGATCGTAAGGGTTATAGTGCAAACGAGACTTCCGTTACACGAAGTAGCGGCAGTGAAACTCCCGCCAAAACCATCGGCGGTAGCTGGAACGCTGTCAGCCTTGGCGCTTCCTGCGAATCCAAGGGCCAACATTGCGACCAGCGTTGTTACAAAGAATACCTTTTTCATGATCCTCGTTCCTCCGACTGGGAATACACTAAACGGGGACGTCTAGCTGACGTACGATAGTGCAAGCGACCTGCCAAAGTCAACACTTTTTAGTACAGGACCGTTGTCTCTAACCTATTGATAAAGAACCATTTATTTTTAGGGGTCAGATCCATACCTGACCGATAGGACAGGGTGTGCACAAAAGTTCCATTCCTCGTCTCTTTAGGGTTCTTCTTGTACGCCCAGCAGATTTTGCATAATCTTCCTTTAGGTCTTTAACCTACCCATCCCACAGCCGCCTCCATTCAAGTCGCCAACCCCACTTTCGTCTCGTTCCCCGCTGCCTTGAAGTTTTTGCCTGCTCCCGGTACACTCTTTTTGCTCGAAAAAAATATCCGCTGCATGAAAACTGCGGCAATTAGCTCGATTCGCTCAAAATATCGGAACGGTAATCGGCCAACGGAGCCTAATGCTGATCAATCGCGATTTTGTCGGGTACATGGCTGGGGAAGTCATTAAGAAACTGGCGGAAGGGCAGTTGGTCGAAATCAAGAACACTCCCGCGCTGACCCAGCGCGTGAAGCAAGCGATGATGGAAGAAATCACCGTCGAGGATCGCATCAGTGAGGAAGCGCGGCAAATCCTCACGCAGCATCAGGACCAGATGCGCAGCACCGGAGTTTCTTACCAGGAAATGTTCAAAAAGGTGAAGTCGCAGTTGGCGCGCGACCGCAAATTGGTGTTGCGCTAGAAATTTAGGTGTTCAGAATTTGCGTTGCGGGCTGCACTGTAGAATTAATTGGGAAAGGTTTGCGGATGAGGATCAGCAGGGAAAAAATCGTGCGGCTGTCGCACAAGATGATGGACGTGCTGGTGGCTAGCGACGACGTGGAATTTATCGAGGATCGCGACACCATTCGTCAGAAGATTGTGACACTGCTGAGCGATACGCTGCGCGAAGAAGAGAAAGCCGACGCGGAAGCCCGCAAGAAAATCAGTTCGCAGAAGAAAGAAATACTGGAAGCCAGCGAAGAGTGGGACCTGCTGTACAGAAAATACTACACCGAAGAGATGCGGCGGATGGGAGTGCAGATCGCCGGGCCGGAGGAACGTCACCGATCTTAGCGCGTGTTTTGGGGCGGTTTTATTGGGTGAAATACGAGTCCGAAAAATCGAAATTCGAGAATAGAAATTGGAAAAATGGCGGCCGAGTTGGCCGCCATTGTTGTTTTTGAAAAAGTTTTAGAACTGATTTGAAAAATCCGCCGGGCTAAAGCCCGCACTACGTTCGGAAAAAATCAAATCAAAAGAACCGGTCTAAAGACTATGTTCTCTGCGGGCTCCAATCAGAGCCCGCACCCGCCACTACAAACCTACTGCGGATCGGTGTCGGTGCGGCGCTTTAGAGTCGGGCGATCGTCGTCGGTGCTTGGATCGGTCTGGGTTTGCGTTTTGTTCTTGTCGGTTTGCTCGGTACGGGTGCGCAGAGTTGGCTTGCCAGGAGCGTTGTCCACGGCTTTGCGGGCGAACATGATGTTGCGCAGGCGGCCCTTGACGGAATCGAATTCCGAGGAAGTGACGATATATTCTTGCCGCGCGGGAAGAATGCGAGCAATTTCTTTTTGGGTGTTTTCGATGCGGTCCTGGGTTGGAGGATGCGTCGAAAACGCTTTGCCGATGGTGCCGGGGCGGCGCTTTTCGTCGGCCTGAATGCGCTCGAAGAAAGTTACGTAAGAGTTGGGATCGTAGCCGGACTTGTACATATATTGCAGGCCGAGGAAATCGGCTTCGCGTTCGGCATCGCGAGAAAACTTTAGAAATGTCATTGGGATCAGGAAGTTCATGCCCTGATAGATTCCGTAGCCGGCCCAGCCGTAGGGAAGCATGATCATCGCGGGGATGGAAGCGATCTGGATGAGGTCGCCCTTGGTGGCTTGCTTGGTGCCGTGGCGAGCGGCGACGTGCGCGATTTCGTGGGCCATGACGCCGGCTAGCTCAGACTCTTCATTGGCGCGGAGAATCAGGCCGCTGTTGACGTAGAAAAATCCGCCGGGAAGCGCGAAGGCGTTGACTTCGTCGGAGTCAATAACCTTGATGGTGAAGGGAACTTTTGCATCGGAGTTGCGCACGAGATTCTGGCCAACACGATTGACGTATTCGGTGACGACGGGATCGTCGATGAGTTTGGCGGAGCGTTCAACTTCCTGGGCGAGCTGCTTGCCGAGTCCGATTTCGTGCTCGATCGAATAGAAATTAATGCCTTTGCCGACGCTGCGATTGCCGATGGCTTCGACATCTTCCTTGGAATTCTTGGGGGTGACAGTGTCGGGCGAAGCGATGGGAGCCTGCTGGCCGGGTTGGGGCTTGGTCTTGTCCGGCGGAGGCGGAGCGGGCTGCTGCTGGGTCGGCGCGTTGATGTCCGGCTGCTGGCCGGACGGAGACTGGCCGGAGGGATCCTGGGATTGGGCGAGAGCGGCTCCGGAGAAGAGTAGCGCGGTAAGGACAGCGGCTAGAAGCTTAGGAGAATTGGGTTGCATGAATATGCCTCCCCGAGACACATACGTCCCGAGTATACGCCATAAGATGTAGCAGTGGGGTAGAAGGTTTCTCCGCGGAAGAATTGGACGTAGCAAAGTAACGAAATAATGACAAAGGGCTGAGCGACCGTTCGCCAGCAATCGGTGACTGGTGCCACATGGAGAGCGAGCCGGTGAATCGATTGATTGTCCCGCGGAGTTCTGGGGAGCGGGACAATAGGGGGGGGTATCCCCCGGGGGCGTTTTTGTGAAGAGCATACAAACAAAGGACTTGTTTCCTTAAAAGCGACGAAGGGTGGGGAAGTCGTTGAAAACAAAGGGCAGAATTTGTTACTCCCTACTCGAAAAAGTGTGAAAGAGCGACAAAGATTGGAAGGAGCCAGTCCCGTAACGTTATTCGGGATGCAAAAGGCGCGGATGACAAACAAAACGTGAGGATGACAGGCGGGTATTAGCGAAGCACTTCGACTTTGACGAGGGTGGTGCCTTGGGGAATGAAGTTGAGTGCGTGGGCGGCGGCGTAGGAGAGGTCGATAATTCTTTCGCAGGCTCCAAGTGGAGCGCGCACCCGCCCGTCGTGGCATGTGGGGCCGTGGTCGTTGACGGTGACGCGGACGGATTTGCCGTTGCGGAGGTTGGTGACGCGAAGTTTTGTGCCGCAGGGGAGTGTGGGGTGGGCGGCGGTGAGTTTGGAGGAGGAATAGACGCCGCCGCAGGCGGTCTTGTGTCCTTCTAGCGAGGGGCTGTAGAAGGCGGCGTAGCCGCGCTCGGTTGGATGCTTTTCCGGCTGGGCGGATTGCGGGCCTTCGGCGGAAACGGGTGGCTGAGTGGTGGAAGGTTCTTGCAGTGGTAGTACGAGAAGGAAGAATACGTAGTTCGCGAGCCGGAAGATTTGCACGAAGTGTCTCCGGGGATAGAGAGCGGGTGGGAGCAAGATACTAGCTCAGGGACTGTTGGTACAACTTCATTCTAGGGATGAGGAAGTGGAGAGCAGAGAAGACCTACCATCAGGCTTTGAGGAATAAGAGCAAAGACGAGAAAACGATTATCGCAGAGACGGAGGGAGGAGAAGCAGAGAACACTGAGAAGAGAAGATTCACCACAGAGTCTCAGCAACACAGAGCAAAGAGTAGAACTGAAAGCGTAGAGGACGCAGAGGGTGGAAAGCGGCAGTCAGTCCCTGGTAATCAGTAATCAGAGATCAGAAACGAGAGGTCAGAGGGGGTGGAGGAGGTAGCGGACGGTTTTGGAGTGGTTGCGGATGGGGGCGCGGCCGATTTCGTGGAAGCCGAGGGAGGCGTGGAAGGTGTCGGAGACGGGATTGGGCGGGTCGAGATTGACTTCGCAGACGATGCGGGAGTGGCCGGCGGATTTAGCGCAGGCGAAAAGATCCGTGTAGAGGGCGCGGGCGTAGCCTTTGCCGCGAGCGGCGGGGGAGACGACGACTCTGTCGACGTAGGCAAATTTGTCGCGACCTTTTTCATCGAGGTCTGGATTCTCAGTACGGGTGCTTTGAAAATGGGCTCGCAGCCAAGTCAGGTTTTCGTGCTCGTACGGGAATGATTGATCGAAGGAGATTAGCAGGGCTTCGGAGTCGTTGATGGTGGCGGAGAATAATGATGCGCGGATGAGTTGGTCGAGTTCGGGGAGGGTGAGTGGGGAGAGCTCGACGGAGTGGCGGTTGTTGAGGGTGAGGAGAGGTTCGGTGGCGGAGTGGAGGGGTTGGATTTGTGGGAGAGAGGGCATGGGGTCGTAAATACAGAAAAGCGAAGAGGGAAAAACAGGATTCTACCACAGAGGACACAGAGGACACGGAGAAGAAGGGAGGAGTGAGGAAAACGGATGTGGCACCCGATCGGAAAAATCAAAACCGAAATCGAAAGAGAAAATATGAAGAGTGGGCACGGCATGCCGTGCCCCTACGGGAAAACGATGCGGAGCACACAGAGAAGCCCAGGTTATTGGGCGAAGGCGGGAGGTTCGCCGGCGATGCGTTTCCACTTCAGGTTGACGTTGACTTGGACGCGGTTGGCGATCTTGATAAAGGGGATGCCGCTGTTCATACCGTATTCTTTGCGGTCGAAGGCCATGGTGCCAATGATGGTGCCGTTGGTGGAACCTTTACCTTCGTCCTGGACGACCAGCTTTTCTTTTTTGGTGACGCCGCGGATGGTGAAGTCGCCTTCAACTTCAAATGTGGTGGGGCCGGTTTGCGCGATTTTGGTTGAGTGAAAGGTGATGTAGGGAGCTTCCTTGGCGTTG
Source organism: uncultured Acidobacteriota bacterium (assembly GCA_963814635.1). Lineage (GTDB taxonomy): Bacteria > Acidobacteriota > Terriglobia > Acidiferrales > UBA7541 > Acidiferrum. Next base: position 1,784,695 of record CAWFDP010000001.1, read on the forward strand.
AAGAAATCCTTGCCGCGAAGCTTGCCGTTCTTGAGGCCGCTGCCGGTGTCCACGCTGTCGGCCTGGATTTTGATGTCGAGGACGGCGGTGGAGAGTTCGCGGGTTTGAAAAATGAGGGAGGCGTCCCATTTGCTGAAAGTGCCTCGGATGGCGGCGGAGGACTCGACGTCAAACTTGATGGTGCTTTCGACGGGAGTGATTTCGTAGACCGGGGCTTGGCAGCGGGCGAGCGGAGGTAGCGCGGCAGAAAGCAGGAGAGAGAGAAGAATGGTGCGGTACGGGACGGCGCGTGTTGTGGTCATCGTGACATCTCCTAGGCGGAACGGGTGGACGGTGCGGGCAGCAGCACGTCCATAGGTGGATCGGATGTTGGTGTTGTGACAAGTATATTGATGCGCCGGAATCGGCGCGGGTGCAAAATTCGGAGCGGGCGCGCGCAGAAAAACTGGAATCTACCACAGAGTCACAAAAGACACCGAAGAAAAGCGGAAAGAGAAAATGGTAATAGGAAGAAGGGAAGATCGGGAATTTTACACCGAGGGCTTTGTCTATAGAAGGTTGCAAGTAGAGCCCGCACCCGGAGAGCACGGACTCAGGACTAAGCAAGAAGAAAACGATTGTCGCAGAGACGCGGGGGAGCAGACGTAGAGGAGGCAGAGAAGAGAAGATTTGCCACCCCGATCCGGTCGGAGTAGTTGCCGTCACAGAGACACAGAGGGAGGTTACGGTGTACGAAAGAGGACAGATTCGCGGAGCGAGAACCGGCAGAGTATGGGCAGCAGGGATACGGCGAACCAGGGGTCCGAGTACAAGAGACACCTGATGTTGAGGTGTGCCGGGTCACTGTAAAATTTGCAGAGTTCTGATAACAACTCTGTTCGCTGGCCGGAAACTAAAGGTGGTGAACAGTGTTAAATGTTGTGAGAGAGCCCGCGTAGGCCAGGCACGATGGAGAGAAGGATGGGCGGGCGGAGGGTAGGATGATGAACTGGAAAAATGGATTTCGATTGTTGATAGTGGCGACGATTCTGGCGGGAACGATGGCGCTGCCAGGGATTACGTCGGCGCAAGTGGCGATTGGAGTTTCAGTGGGATTCGCGCCGCCGGAGATACCGGTGTACGAGCAGCCGATTTGTCCTGGGGATGGATACATCTGGACGCCGGGATATTGGGCGTGGGATGACGACGACCAGGATTATTACTGGGTGCCGGGAACATGGGTGCTGGCGCCGGAGCCGGGATATTTGTGGACGCCGGGCTATTGGGGATGGGGCGGCAGCGCGTTCTTTTTTCATGAAGGATATTGGGGGCCGGTGGTTGGATTTTATGGCGGGATCAACTACGGCTTCGGATACTTTGGCCGCGGATACGAAGGCGGACGCTGGGAGCACGATCATTTTTACTACAACCGCGAAGTGAACCGCATCAATGACCGGGAAATTCGCAACGTTTACAGTACGCGGGTCGAGGTGCGGAACGAGTCGCACGTCAGCTTCAACGGCGGGAATGGCGGAATCAACGAGCGAGCGACTGCGCAGGAAGAAGCAGCGGCGCGGGAGCGGCACGTTGGAATGGTAGGCGCGCAACAGGAGCATGTGCAGGCGGCGCGTTCGAATCGCGAGCTACGGGCTTCGTCGAATCATGGCAAGCCGCCGATCGCGGCGACGGCGCGGCCGGGTGCATTCAGCGGCGGAGGAGTCGTGGCGGCGCGGAGCGGTGGAAATTACAATCCGCCGGCGAATCGCGGACCGAAGAACGATGAGCGTACGAACGCGGAACGGAACAACCCTGGAGTGAACAATCCGAATCGGCCACCGAACGCGACGAGCCGCAACGACAACAGCGCAAACCGGCAGCCTAGTGCGAACAACCGTGCGGAGACCTACAGCCACTCGCGTGAGGTGCCGCAACACAGCGCGCCACAGGTAGATAACAACGCGAACCAGAAATACCAGCAGCAGCAGGAGAAGCTGGCTCAGAAGCAGAACCAGGAACACCAAAAGCTGCAACAGCAACAAGAAAAGGAACATCAGCAAGCCGCGAAGCAACAGGGAAATGCGGCGAAACAACAGCAATTGGAACAGAAGCATCAACAACAGACGCAGCAGATGGAGCAGAAGCATACTCAGCAACAACAGAAGGTTCAACAGAAGGCTTCACCACCGCCGCGTCAGAGCGAGTCAAAGCCGCACAAACCGTAAGCGGCGAGCAGGACGAAGGATGCTGATGGAGAGTGGCCGGGCGAGAGTCCGGCCACGTTTTTTTGTCGGCGCGGAGGCGTTTTGGAGATTGATTGTGGTGGGAAGGAAAAGGGCAACTAACGGGCGATTGACACGTTTGGGAAGGGACAATAAAGTCGAAGGGATGGCTACCAGTGTTTCCAAAATACAGATAGGGCAGTTGTGGAAGAAGGATGGGACCGACGAGACTTATTTGGTGACCCGGGTGTATTCGGAGGCGTTGAGCACCGTGGCAACGCTGCGGAAGTCGGGGTCGGAAAGCGAAGCGCTGGTGCGAGTGAAGGTGGAGCGGGTGGCGGGAGGGCAGACGCTACTGGGATTTTCGCCCGCGCAGGGGGATGAGCGGTTCTGAACGACGGAAGAACTACAAGAGTACAAGAGTAGAAAGGTACATGAGTACGAAGTACCAGGTGCGAGACTGTGGGGCGGAGACGCCCCGCTTTTTTTTGTGGCCACTGATTAAATCGAGCGGACGGGGAGTTTTACTACGTCGTCGATTTGTACGAGTTCTTTTTGCAGGAAGGGTTCGCCGTATTTGACATTGATGAGGCTGCCGGCATGGCGGGCGAGGAGATCCATGCGGGCGTCGAGCTCGTCGATGGCCAGGAATACGCGCTGCTTGCGTTCGCTTTTGGCGGGACGGAATTGGGATTGGTAGGCGAGGATGGCGCGGCGACGAGTGTCGTATTGTTTGGTGATGTCGACGATGAAGGTGGGCGGCATTCCTTCGAATGATGTGCAATAAAGAATCTTGAATGGGCGGAAGGGTTCGCCTTCGAGCGGGAGTTGTTTGAGGCCTGCGAGGAAGCAGCCCTCGTAGCCGAGAGTCGAAGCGTGGTAGTGGTCGGGGTGGCGAGCTTCCCAGTAAGGAAGGATCACGGTGCGGGGGCGGAGTTGGCGGATGATTTTTGCGAGGGCGAGTTTGTGTTGGCGGGATGGTTGCACGTCGGAGTCGGGAACACCGAGGGTGCCGCGCCAGGAGACTCTTAGAATTGTGGCGGCGCGGGCGGATTCTTTGGCGCGGATTTCGGGTGTGCCGCGAGTACCCATCTCGCCGGCGGTGAGATCGAGGATGCCGGTTTTGTAGCCCTGCTGGGCGGATTTGAGGAGCGTGCCGCCGCAGGTGAGTTCGACGTCGTCGGGATGTGCGGCGATGGCGAGAAGGTCGAGGGTCATGGGTGGCTCCGTTGGATGCTGCGCCGATTGTAAGGTGACTTGTGACTGGTGACTAGTGACTCGTTCCGCTCAGCTCAGCATTGCCGACGTGGCTTATGGGGTGCGGGAGTTGGGCTACCGCTTTGCGATCGCGTTGACGGCACAACCGTAACGGCGGCAGCTGGGCTGCCGCGCTCCATATAAGAGCGGCGGATTGTTGTGGTACTTTGGGATTCGATGAGTGAGCGGAAGAAATTCGAAGGCAAAGTGGCGCTGGTGACTGGGGCGGGGAAGAGGCTTGGGCGGGCGATTGCGTTGCGGCTGGCGGAACAGGGCGCGGATGTGATCGTGCACTACGGCACGTCGGCCAAGGACGCGGCGGAGGTCGTGGGAAAAATTGAAGAAATGGGGCGGCGGGCGGTGGCGATTCAGGCGGATTTGCGCAGTGTGGACGGGATTCGGAAATTGTTTTTGGACGCGGGGAATGAGTTGGGGCGGCTGGATTTGCTGGTGAACAGCGCGGCAAATTTTTTGCCGGGCAGCGTGATTTCGACGACCGAAGAAATTTGGGATGCTTCGCTGGATACCAATGTCAAGTCGCCATTTTTTTGTGCGCAGGCGGCGGCGCCGATGTTGCGGCGTTCGAAGGGATCGATTGTAAATTTCGCGGATACCGGCGGTCTGCTGGGTTGGCCGGGATTTATTCCACATTCGGTGGCGAAGGCGGGAGTGATTAATTTGACGAAGAGTTTGGCGAAGGCGCTAGCGCCGGATGTGCGGGTGAATGCGATTGCGCCGGGAACCATTACCATGCCGGGGGATCCGCTGGAGTGGGAGCAGGAGTTTGTGCAATTGGCGCCGCTGCGGAAGACCGGGAGGCCGTCGGATATTGCGGATGCGGTGGTGTATCTGGCGACGGCGGAATTTGTGACCGGGCACGTTTTGGTGGTGGATGGTGGAAGGACGAGTTGAAAAGAGAAAAGGAAACGAAGTAATGCGCTAACGAAGCAAACAGCGAAAAAAGAGAAACGAAAGAAGAAACGTTACACCCCGATAGGATCGGGGCAGGCGCCGGTCACCGAGAGAAGAGCACAGAGGACACGGAGACGACTTGAATCGCGTGCAAATTTCTTGCGTGCGAATATTGCAGTAGAAAATCGAATTGGGACAGTGCGCGGGGCGGCGCGGCAGTGTATTCTATTTAGCTTATGGCGTGATAAGAGCGCACGGATGTTGGCGTGTGAGCGATTGTGAACGATAAGGACGGCGCAGATGGCGGCACAGGACAGGGCATTTCCAACGAGGGACAACGTGGATAACCAGACGTACGCACAGCCTCACCATATTGAGGATGTGGAGATTCAGGAGTGGCTAGAGTCGCTGGATTCGGTGCTGGAATCGAGTGGGCCGGAAGTGGCGGCGGAAATTATGGAGCGGTTGCGGGCGCACGCGACGGTGAACGGGATTGATTTGCCGTTTACGGCGAACACGCCTTATGCGAATACCATTCCGGTGCGGCTGGAGCCGCTGTTTCCGGGTGATCAGGAGCTGGAGCGGAGAATCAAGTCGCTTATCCGGTGGAACGCGCTGGCGATGGTGGTACGCGCGAACCGCGAAGAGCACAACATTGGCGGGCACATCTCGACGTACGCGTCGGCGGCGACTTTGTATGAAGTCGGATTTAATCACTTTTTTCGGGCTAGGACCCCGGAGTTTGAAGGCGACACGATTTATTTCCAGGGACACGCGGCGCCGGGAATTTATGCGCGCGCGTTCATGGAAGGACGGTTGAGCACGCAGCAACTGGAAAATTTTCGGCGGGAACTGAAGCCGGGCGGGGGGCTTTCTTCGTATCCGCATCCGTGGCTGATGCCAGATTTCTGGGAATTTCCCACGGTGTCGATGGGATTGGGCCCGTTGATGTCGATTTACCAGGCGCGATTTAACCGGTATCTGGAAAATCGCGGCTTGAAACCGGCGACGGACGCGAAGGTATGGGCGTTTTTGGGTGATGGCGAAACGGATGAGCCGGAATCGCTGGGCGCGATTACGCTGGCTTCGCGGGAAAATCTGGACAACCTGATTTTTGTGATCAATTGCAATTTGCAGCGGCTGGATGGTCCGGTACGCGGCAACGGGCAGATCATTCAAGAGCTGGAGTCGGCGTTCCGCGGCGCGCGCTGGAACGTTATCAAGGTGCTATGGGGCAGCGAGTGGGATCCGATTCTGGAGCGCGATACCGAAGGTTTGCTGGTCAAGCGCATGGGCGAGCTGGTGGATGGCGAATACCAGAAGCTGGTGGTGTCGTCGGGCGCGTATGTGCGCGAACATTTCTTTGGACACGATTCGCGGCTACTGAAGCTGGTGGAACCGTTGCCGGACGAGGCGCTGCGGCGTTTACGACTGGGCGGACACGATCCGCGCAAGGTGTATGCGGCGTACAAGGCGGCGGTTGACCACAAGGGCGGGCCGACGGTGATTTTGGCGCGGACGATCAAGGGATATGGGTTGGGCGAGGCGGGCGAAGGAAAGAACGTCACGCACCAGCAGAAGAAGTTGAATGAAGACGAGCTGCGGGAGTTCCGTTCGCGATTCGGGATTCCGATGAACGATCAGGATTGCGCGACGGTGCCGTTCTACAGGCCAGCGGAGGACAGCGTCGAGATTGAGTATCTGCGGGCTCGGCGCGAGGAACTGGGTGGATATACGCCGAAGCGCAGCATCCGTTCGAAGCCGATCGTTGCGGCGCACGATGAGTTGTTCAAGGAGTTTACCGAAGGCAGCGAAGAACGCGAAGTTTCGACGACCATGGCGTTCGTTGGAATGTTGCGCAAGATGCTGAAGGATCCGGAGATCGGTAAGTTGATTGTGCCGATTGTGCCGGACGAGGCGCGGACGTTCGGTATGGAGTCGCTGTTTCGAACGGTGGGAATTTATGCCAGCGGCGGACAGAAGTACGAGCCGGTGGATATGAATACGCTGTTGCTGTACCGCGAAGTGAAAGACGGGCAGATTCTGGAAGAGGGCATTACCGAAGCAGGCTCGATGGCTTCGTTCATTGCGGCGGGCAGCGCTTATGCCACGCACGGAATCAATACCATTCCGTTTTTCATTTACTACTCGATGTTTGGATTCCAGCGCATCGGAGACTTTATTTGGGCTGCGGCGGATATGCGTTCGCGGGGATTCCTGCTGGGTGGAACGGCGGGACGGACGACCCTTTCCGGCGAAGGATTACAGCACCAGGACGGCAACAGCCATATTCTGGCGCTGCCGGTGCCGAATCTGAAGGCTTACGATCCGGCGTATGCGTATGAAATCGCGGTGATCATTCAGGACGGAATTCGCCGGATGTACAAGGATGGCGAAAACTGGTTCTATTACATCACGGTGATGAACGAGCAGTACGCGATGCCGCCAATGCCTGCCGGCGCGCGCGAAGGAATTTTGAAGGGGATGTATAAATTCCGCACTTCGTCGAACAAAAAATCGAAGCTAAAGGCGCAATTGTTTGGCAGCGGCGCGATTTTGAATGAAGCGCTACGCGCACAGGAAATTCTGGAGCAGAAGTACGGCGTGGCGGCGGACGTTTGGAGCGTGACCAGCTACAAGGAACTGTACGTTGACGCGATTGAAGCGGAACGCGTGAACCGGTTGAATCCGGGAGCGAAGCCGCGGGTGCCGTACGTGACGCAGTGCCTTGCGGATGCGCCGGGCGTGCTGGTGGCGGCTTCGGATTATCTGAAGACGCTGCCGAACATGATTGCCAAGTGGATGCCGCGGCGTTTGGCGGCGCTGGGTACGGATGGGTTCGGCCGAAGCGAAGGGCGCACGTCGTTGCGCGATTTCTTCGAAGTGGATGCGAAGTTCATTGCATTGGCGACGTTGTCCGAACTTTGCGACGACGGGAAGATTGAAGCGAAGGTTGTGGAAAAAGCGATCGAGGAATTGGGAATCGCGAAGGACAAGCCGAATCCCGTGGTGTCGTAGGCCGAGCTCTGGTAGCTTACGTTCGTTCTAGCTGCATTGAAATTGTCTAGGGCACTCGACTAATGGAACCGATCTTCACGCTCCCCTACTCGGAGTTCTGCGCTGCTCAGGAGCTCGCCCGGTTGCTTCCTGCAAAGGGCGGCTACTCGTTGTGTGCCCCAGTCTCACGGCAACAACAGGGGCGAAGGCAAGTCGGCCGCGCGGGGCGGGAATAGGCCGGCCGAGTTCTTTGGCGGTTTCGATCCATTCCTGAATGATGATTTCGACGTTGGCCAGAGCTTCGCCATAGGTCTTTCCGTCGGCGGCGCAGCCGGGAAGTTCGGGGGCTTCGGCGATAAACGCTTCGTTTGGCCTGACTCCAATAGATGATGATCTCGTATCTAGTCATCGGCTTCTCCCGCCAAGCGATCGCGGAAAAAGATGTGGTGGCTCCCTTTGATGCGTTCCTGAATCCCAAGTCGCTTCAAAAGCTGCACCATCCCAGAAAAAGGAATATTCGCGTCAGCGCCGCCTCTAAGAATTTGGTCAAGGAGTTTATTCGCTCGCGCCGTGGTGGATCGGGTGCCGAAGCCTGGCGCAAGGCTGCGACAACTGGCGAGCATCGGCGCGCGCGGCCAGCTTTTACCGGGGCTCCGAGGATGGCGCGATGTGACCGGAGCGGAGCGCGTCGAGGCCCAAGTGATTAAGAGTGAGCCTGAATTGACGCCTAGTTCGAGGCAAGTTTCTCTTTCGTTTTTCGAATTCCGTATTCCAGCCAGCCGCTCTCAATGAAGTTTTCACAACGCTCTTTCAAGTAGTCCAGAGCCTTGAGTCGAGCGGCCAACGCAGCTTGGTTCTTCTGGTCGTATGCGAGAACGACATCGGTCAGGTGCAGAGTCTCCACTGGCTTGCCGGCGGCCAACTTTTGCAAAGCCAGCCGAACCACCGGTTCCGGTCCTCCGGCGAGTTCAACCAGATCCGGATACACGGAAGACGGAGGAAGCTCGTACATCGTGGCGGGATTCATATCGAACCAGCCCGCATAGCCATCGTAGATTCCGCGTACGTCCCAACTTACCTTCCCAAATACTTCACTCAAGCCGAAACTCGCGGGAAGTCTTATTTCTTGCATCAAGGTAGATACGTCCTTGCCAGAGTTCATTCCTTTTACCACTTCGTCGTGGATGTATTGGATGGCGTCGCGAAACCGAGTAAGCCGCTTGGTGATTTCCGCGTTCCCAACGATGGGCTCGCCGTGACCCATCAGCACCAGCTCAGGTTTGAGTTCCAGCACGGTATCAATCGATTTGACCCAGTCCAGTGGCGGGCGAGGTCTAGTGCCCCTGAGCGTATAGATATTGGGGACCGACATGGGCTCAGGTATTCCGGCCCCGTCGTAATTGTCGCCAATGAATGCGGCCTTGTAATCGGGAATCCAAACAGTCAGATGATCCGGAGTCTCACCCGGCGTGCTGAATAGTTCGAATTTGAGTTTGCCAATTGTGAACGCATATTGCTGGTCGAAGAAAATGGTTGGATCGATTTTCGCGCCGTAGTTGCCAGCCCACGGCCCTACTTCATGTTGGGGACGGCTGAAACCGGCAGCGTTGCGGGGAGCAAAAAAACCTTCCAGCCTGGCGACGTAATTCACAAACTCAACGTAGTTCCTCTGGGCGATGATCTGCGTTTCAGGTTCCCTCCAAAGCGCTATTCCGCCAATGTGGTCGGCATGCGCATGGGTCAGAATGATGTACTTCACCGGTCCATTGTTTTCCGCAACCAGGACTTTCTTGGCTGCTGCCGCCAAATCCGGCAAAGCCGTGTCTATGACCACGTTTCCCTCGGGCGTTGTGATCATGTAGACGTTGCCGCCGGTAGAAACCATGTAAATGCCGTCCCTGATCTTAACGGCCTTCGGTTGGTCATCAACGGCGGCATGCGCGGTCACTGGGATCGCCAGGCACAATAGCAATGCGCCAGCAAAGATTCGTGGCATGAGCTTTCTCCATAACTTCTTGCGTTAGTCGCAGTCTCACGGAAAGAGTAACCGTACGCGGAGCGAGATTGCGGAGCACCGCGCCGCCCAGATGATCAGGTTTGACGCGCACGACAGCTGAGCGTGAGCCACGGAGCTTCGCCGGTGAGCGATCGAATGACGCAAAACCAAAAGAAAAATGAACGCAGTCTTGACAATGTGGAACCGATGGGGAATCGAAGAGAGATTCCTCGACTGCGCAGGGCGACGCGTTCGCAGCAGCGAAGGCGGGAGAAAAACGTCGGCCTGCTCCGCTCGAAATGACAATTTGAGGGTGTTTTATCTTGGCCGGGCGGGTGCCGCAGCTGCTGCCGGCAAAACGTTCAGTTTTCGGGTTTAGAGAAGGGAATCGGGCGGCTGGAGAGGAGAGCGTCGAGGTGCTCTTTGGCTTCAGTCATGCTGGGCTGCATGGCGAGGGTGCGGCGGTAGGCGTCAATCGCGCCGGCGGTGTTGCCCTGGGCTTCGCGGGAACGACCGACCCAATAGGCTGCAGCGGGATCGGGAGCGAAATTTGCTCCTTTGACGAAGTCGGCTTCGGCGGCGGCGTAGTCTGCTAGCTTGAATTCCACCAAACCGCGCGCGAGATAGCTGGACTGTTTTCCGGGGACGAGGCGCAAAGCTTCGGAGAGCGCGATGCGGGCGTCGACGAGTTCGCCGTCTTCCAACATAACGATGCCCAGGTTGTGGTAAGCCGAAGCGATTTCCGAGGCGTCCTGGCCGTATTTGATGGCGAGTTCAAATTCGCTGCGAGCTTCGGCACGGCGATTCTGTCCGACAAGGACCACGCCGAGATTGTAGTGCGCCAGTCCGAAGTAGGGTTTCTCCTGCGTTGAGCGGAGGAAATGGTCGTAGGCGAGGTCGGATTTTCCAATGTCAATGTAAGCCTGGCCTAAATTATTTTCGGCGATGAAATTGACCGGAGTAATTTCGAGAGCGTGACGAAAGACCGTGAAGCTGTCTTTCCAGTAGGTGGTTTGCCGCCCGGTGAGTCCCGCGAAGAAAATCAGGAAAAGAGCAGCGGCTCCCGCGAGAATTTCCGAGCGTTGTGGAAGGCGCGAAGAATTTTCCGCGATCCACCAGACGACCAGTACGAAAATTCCGATGAGCGGGACATAGGGGTAGCGGTCAGCCATGGCCTGGCGGCCAACCTGGACGAAGCCAATGACCGGTACGAGGCAGCCGAGATACCACAGCCAGCCTGCAAGCAAATAACGTTGATGAAGATGGCGCAGGCAGAAGTAGGTGAACGCCAAAAGGAACAATACGGCCAGGATGGGCTTTGCCAAGCCGAGGGATCTTTCGGGGTGCGGATAAAAGATGACGAGATGCAATGGCCATACGGCTTTTAGGAGATAGAGAAGATAGGACCAGAGAGCGTTTGCGGCGCGAATGGGCAAGGACAAGTTGCTGTTGGGAGCGATGGTGTTGGCGCGGGCCTGAGCGATGACGGTGATCCAGGCGCTGGCTGCGGACAAAAGGAGGAGCGGAATTTTTTCGATTGCGAGCAACGAGAGTTTTTTGAAGAACAGCGAAATATTTTCAGGGCCGTCCGGAACCGGCAAGCGGTTGAGCGGCCAATAATCGAGAAGCAGCAACGCGAAGGGCAGGGTGATGATCATCGGCTTCGAAGCGAGGCCGAGCGCGAACAGAAAAGGGACCATTGAATAGCGGGCGATGCCGGGTTTGCGGACGTACCAGCCGTAGGCGAAGAGCGCTAGGAAAAGAAACGTTGTGCAGAGCAGGCTCTTGCGCTCGGAGACCCAGGCGACGCATTCGACGTTGAAAGGATGCAGTGCGAAGAGCGCGGCGACGATGGCGCTGCGCCAGAGAAAACCGGTGGCGGCGCGGAGCAGGTAAAAAAGAAGGACGACGTTGAGCGCGTGCAGCACAAGGCTGGTGGCGTGATGTCCGGCGGGATGCAGGCCGAAGAATTGGACGTCGGCCATGTGGGAGATCCAGGTAAGCGGATGCCAGTTGGCCATGATGGTGGCGCGGAACGCCCAGACAACGTTGTTGAGCGTGAGACCGGGCTGAAGAAAACGATTTTGCGTGACGTAGCCGTTGTCGTCGTAATTGATGAAACCGTTGGAGAAAGTGGGCCAGTAGGCGAGGACGGTGATCGCGACTAAGAAAAGTGCGATCAGCCACGGCTTAGTCGAATCGTCGGGTGGCGTTGAAGTTGCGTGCGGTGCTGATTCAACTGCAGGGAGGTCGGAGGAAAGGTCCGACGGCGTCACTCTTTCACCATGACGTAGTAGTCAGGAAGTAGTTTGTGGCCCTTGGTGCTGAAGATTTCGAAATTGGCGAGGCCCCACTTTTGCAGGCGGTACTGCAGGGAAGTGGCCAGGACGCCGAAACCGTATTTGACGCTGCGCGCGAAGCTGATGCTGGAGGCTTCCGGAAAATAGCGCGTGGGGCAGGAGACTTCGCCCATGCGGTAACCGAAGAAAATAATTTGCGCGAGCATCTGATTGTCAAAGGCGAAATCGTCGGTGTTGGCTTCGAGCGGCAGGGAATCGAGCACGGTGCGCGAGAAGGCGCGGTAGCCGGTGTGGTATTCGGAGAGCTTGTACTTCATCAGAATATTTTGGAAGAGGGTGAGGAAACGGTTGGCGATGTATTTGTACATCGGCATGCCGCCCTTGAGTGCGCCAACGCCGAGAATCCGCGAGCCGAGAGCAACGTCGTACTCACCGAAGGCGATCATTCCGGCGAGCGAGACGATGAGGTTCGGCGAATACTGATAGTCCGGATGCAGCATGATGACGATATCGGCGCCGCGGCGCAGGGCTTCGCGATAGCAGGTTTTTTGATTGCGGCCGTAGCCCAGATTCTGTTTGTGCACGTAGGTGGTGAGGCCGAGTTCGGCGGCCACTTTTGCCGTTTCGTCATGGCTGCCGTCGTCCACTAAGATAATTTCGTCGACGAAATCCTTGGGGACTTCGCGATAGGTTTGTTCGAGCGTTTTCGCGGCGTTGTACGCCGGCATTACGACAAGAATGCGTTTTCCGTTCAGCATATGAGAGCGGGGCTAGATCGAGGTTGCCAAAGGGTTCCAGACCTGTAGCGTATAGCGTGACTGCCGGGTTCTCCGGAGACCATTTCCTCGAAATTTAAAAATAGTACGGGCCGGCGGAAGCCGCAAGTGGTGCGTGCGGCGAGGTTTCGAGTTGGCTACTGGCCTTCTGGACGAGGATCTTCTTGCGTGGAGGATGCCAGGACTTCGCCGGGCTTGATGCGGCCGGTGGCGAGTTCTGCGACCAGGCGGCGATTTGCGGCGAGGAAGTCGAACCCGCCAAGCTCGCGTGGCAAGACCCAGGACACCTGTTCAAACGGGACCGGCCGGAGTTCCGACTCCAGGATGGAAGCGGCAAAGAAGGTGATCGAGAGCGAGCCCAGCAGGCCACCGTATTGATGTTCGACATAGGAGATGGGAACTGCCCGCACCAAAGTGACGTCGAGCTCCTCGCGGAGTTCGCGAGCCAGGGCTTGTTCGAGGGTTTCGCCTGCTTTGACCTTGCCGCCGGGGAATTCCCACTTGTAAGGGGAAGAGTCGTCGCGTCGTCGCTGGCCTATGAGGATGCGGCGATCGGGTCGTTCGATGACGGCGGCGACGATTTGAACGCTCATAAGCGTGCTCCGGAGGGCTCCCTCAGAATACTCGAAGCGGGAAGAAGTGGGGAGGCAGCGCCCTGTTACAAGACCCTTTACAAGGCATTGATACTTGCGAGGTTTAATATAGGATTCTTTTGGCTTGAGAGTAGGCTGACCGGGATGCGGCCGATGACGAAAGGGTTTGGCTCATGGTGGGGCGAGGTTACTTCATGAAACGGATGAACCGGGCAGCTTGGTGTTGGCCAATGGGTGTGTGGCTGTGCGTCGCGGGCTGCGGAGACGGGAAGAGCGATCCGAAGGCCGAGGCGCCGCCGCCGTTGAAAGTGCAGACCGTAGAGGACCGCAACGTGTTCGAGGCAGACCGCCCGGAACAGTATCCGCTGGTGGCCGCGGAACAATACCTGGCGGCGCGGAAGTTGCGAGTGACTGGAACGGTGGCGCCGGATGTTTCGCGCAGCGTGCCGGTGATTTCGGTGGCGAGTGGGCGGGTTGTGGAGATCGGCGCGCGGCTGGGCGACAGCGTGAAAAAAGGGCAACTGCTGCTGCGGGTACAGAGCGCGGATTTGTCCGCGGCGTTTTCCGATTATCGCAAAGCGCTGGCGGACGAACAACTCACCCGTACGCAGGTGGAACGGGCCAAGGATTTGTACGACCGGGGAGCCGTCTCGTTGAACGACCTGCAAATTGCGCAGGACGCCGACGCCAAGGCCAAGGTCGACGTTGAAAATACGCGGGAGCATGTGCGGGTGTTGGGCGGAGATATTGATCATCCGGCGGCGATCGTTGATATCCGTGCGCCGATTTCCGGAGTGATCACCGATCAGCAGGTAACCAATGCGGCCGGCGTTGCCGGACTTGGTTCGCCAAACCCGTTTACCATTTCAGACTTGAGTTCGTTGTGGATACTCTGCGACGTCTTTGAAAATGATATGAGCGACGTGCATTTGGGCGAGAAGGCAGAGATTCGGCTGAACGCGTATCCAGATAAAGTTTTCAGGGGAGTAATCAGCAACATTGGGCCGGTGCTGGATCCCAATCAACGGACGGCGAAAGTGCGGATCGAGGTACGCAATTCCGGTTTGATGCGGCCGGGGATGTTTGTAACGGCGGTGTTTCGTGGAAAAGCTGCGGAAGCGCACACCAAGGTGCCGGCAACCGCGATATTGCATCTGCACGATCAGGATTGGGTCTATGTGCCGCTGGAAGGAAAAAAGTTCCGGCGTGTTCCGGTGGCCGGCGGCGAGATGCTGCCGGGCGGCGTGCAAGAACTCATTAAAGGAGTGAATGTCGGGCAGAGGGTCATTGCGAACGCGCTTGAATTCCAGAATTCGGTAGAGCAGTAATGATTCGGCTGCTGATTGAAAAAGCGCTGGACAACCGTTTTATCGTGTTGATCGCGGCGCTGTTACTTTTTATGTGGGGGGCAATCGCGTTCAAGACACTTCCGGTGGAAGCGTATCCGGACGTGGCTAACACCTGGGTGCAAGTCATCACCCAGTGGCCGGGGCGAGCGGCGGAGGAAGTCGAGCAGCAGATCACCATTCCCGTGGAAATTCAGATGAACGGAATTCCGCACCTGCAACACGTGCGGTCGGCGTCTTTAGCCGGTTTGTCGGTGGTGAATCTGATCTTCGACGATGATTCGGTCAACGACGTGGATCGGCAGAAGGCGCTCGAACGGCTGGCGCAAGTCACTCTGCCCGTCAGTGTGACGGCACAGATCGGGCCGGACTTCAGTCCGATCGGTTCCATCTACTGGTACACACTAAAAAGCACCAATCCCGCGTACGACACCATGGAATTAAAATCGCTGCAGGACTGGGTGATTGCGAAGTACCTCAAGTCGGTGCCCGACGTCGTGGACGACTCTTCGTTTGGCGGGATCACCCGCGAATATCAGGTGCGCATCGATCCCGACAAGCTCATTGCGTACGGGTTGAATCTGGCGCAGGTCGAACAGCAACTCGCCAATAGCAACGCTAACGCGGGGGGAAGCTTTATCGAGCAGGGCGCCCAGCAGATTAATGTACGCGCGGTAGGGCTGGTTCGAACGGTTGAGGACATCGAGAAAACCGTCCTCAAGACCCAAAACGGAACACCACTTCGGGTGAAAGACATTGCGGCGGTGACGCAGGGGCCGAAGATCCGCCTCGGGCAAATTGGAAGAGCGATTCACCGGTCCGACGGCGTAGTCCTGGATGACGACGATGTGGTAGAGGGAATCGTTTTTTTGCGCAAGAGTGCGGACACCGCGACGACGCTGGAAGCGATACATGCCATGGTCGACCGGCTGAATACCCAAATACTGCCTAAAGGCGTAAGGATCGTGCCGTATCTGGATCGCGATGATTTGGTGCACTACACCACGCACACTGTTTTGCACAATTTGAGCGAAGGCATGATCCTAGTGGTAATCATTCTTTTTGTGTTTCTCGGAAATGCTCGCGGCGCGTTCATCGTCGCGTTGACGATTCCTTTTTCTCTGCTGTTTGCGTCGATCTGTCTCGACTTGCGGCATATCTCGGCAAACTTACTCTCACTGGGCGCCCTGGATTTTGGCATGGTGGTGGACGGCGCCGTGGTGATGGTGGAAAACATCGTGCGCCATCTGCACCGCCACGACAAGGACAACAGCACGATTCTGGAACAAGTGCGGGTCGCGGCGCGCGAAGTCCAGCGGCCGGTTTTCTACGCGATTGCGATCATCATGACGGCCTACTTGCCGATTTTTACGTTGCAGCGTGTAGAAGGTAAGTTGTTCAAGCCCATGGCGTGGACCGTAGTATTTGCACTGATGGGCGCACTGCTGTTTTCGATGCTGGTCGCTCCCGCGCTGGCCAGCTTTCTGTTTCGCAAAGGCCAGAAAAGCTGGCAGAACCCGGCGATGACCTATCTCGCGGCGCGCTATCGCGTGGGCGTCACCTGGGCGATACGCAATCGGCTGCTTACTTTCGCCGCCGGACTGCTGGTTTTTGCGGTGACGGTTTTTCTTGGGTTCAGCGGAGTAATCGGTTCGGAATTTTTGCCCCATCTGGACGAAGGAGCAATCTGGGTCCGCGGAACGCTGGCCCCGAGTACTGGCCCGACCGAGAGCGCCCAGATTGCCGAGAAGGCCCGCCGGATTCTGTGCTCATTTCCAGAGGTCCCGCAGGTTGTCAATCAAATCGGGCGCCCGGACGACGGGACCGACACCACCGGGTTCTTCGATACCGAGTTCTTTGTGGACCTGCTGCCGAAAGAGAAATGGCGACCAGTCTTTCATCAGGATAAAGAACGACTGATTGCGGCGATGGATCGCGAACTGGAAAAGATTCCCGGAGTGGTCTGGGGATTTTCCCAGCCGATTTCCGATAATTTGGAAGAGGCGGTCAGCGGCGTGAAGGGTGCGCTTGCTGTCAAAATCTATGGAGATGACCTGAGAACCTTGGAAGCGAAAGCCGATGAGATTGTCGGCACCATGAAAGATATTCGCGGCGTCGCTGATTTGGGCGTGTTCCGGGTGATTGGGCAGCCTAATTTGAATTTCGAAGTGGATCGTGACCAGGCTGCGCGCTATGGCATCAACGTTTCCGACGTGCAGGATGCAATCCAGACCGCGGTAGGCGGCAACGCCTTGACGCAAGTCCTGGTCGGCGAGCAACGCTACGATCTAGTAGTGCGCTACCTGCCCGAGTTTCGGGACACTCGCGAAGCCATTGAAAAGATTCGGCTGGTGGCGCCGACGGGAGAAAGGGTGTCGCTCGCGCAGTTGACAAAGGTCAGCACGCTGGATGGCGCCTCGCAAATTTATCGGGAGGAAAATTCGCGCTACGTGGCGATCAAATATAGTGTCCGCGGACGCGACCTCGGCAGCACGGTGGAAGAAGCCATCAAGAGAGTCCACGCCAGCGTGAAGTTGCCGCAAGGCTATACCCTCGATTGGGCCGGCGAGTACGAGAGCCAGAAGCGTTCGCAGCGCCGGCTGATGATGGTGCTGCCGCTGACGCTGCTGCTGATCTTCATCATCCTTTACGGTATGTTCAAATCGCTAAAGTGGGCGGCGCTGATTCTTTCGAGCGTAGCGCTGGCTCCGGTCGGTGGAATGTTGGCATTGTTGCTGACCGGCACAAACTTCAGTGTGTCCTCCGGCGTCGGGTTTCTTGCGCTGTTCGGAGTTTCGGTGCAAACCGGCGTTATCATGCTGGAGTACATCAACCAGTTGCGGGCGCGCGGCTTCAGCATTGAAGACGCAGCCATTGAGGGTGCGATCTTGCGGCTTCGCCCGATTATGATGACCATGCTGGTGGCGACACTTGGACTTCTGCCGGCGGCGTTATCGCACGGCATCGGCTCAGATTCGCAGCGGCCGTTCGCGATTGTGATCGTGGGTGGGCTGGTCGGCGCGCTGCTGCTCAGCGTATTCTTGCTGCCCACCCTTTACGTATGGGTCGCGCGGGAAGGCGATTTGTTGCCCGCGGCGGAAAGCGAAGAGTTGTAGCGACCGAGGTTCGAACGCTGGCGCGTTACGGATGGAGGCCTGTGGCCAATGAAGCGCAGTGAAATTGCCGCGGTCATTCAGGAAGTCGGGATCATTCCCGCGATCCGCGTATCGTCGGCGGACGATGCGCACTATGCGGCGGAGGCAGTGGCCGGCGGAGGAATTCCGATCGTCGAAATCACCATGACCGTGCCCGGCGCCATGGACGTGATCGCGCATCTGGTGAAGCACCATCCAAAAATGATTGTCGGCGCGGGCACGGTGCTGGATCTGGAGACCGCGCAAAAGTGCGCGGATTGCGGCGCGCACTTTTTAACTGCGCCGGGCCTGGATTGCGAGATCATTGCGTTCGCGGCTAAGCGGGACATCGTAGCGTTACCCGGCGCGCTTACTCCGACCGAAGTGGTGACGGCCTGGCGCGCCGGCGCTGACTTCGTAAAACTTTTTCCGTGCGCGCAGGTTGGTGGAGATGCGTACGTGCGTGCGCTCAACCGATCGTTTCCTCAAATTCCGCTGGTTGCGGCTGGCGGCGTCAATCAACAGAACGCCGAAGCATTCATTTTGGCCGGCGCCATCGCCATCGGCGTCGGCACACAGCTAATTCCGACGGAATCCATCGAACGCCGCCAGGCCAAACGAATTCACGAGCTGGCGGTGCGCTTCTCCAAGTTTGTCAAGGAAGCCCGGCTTCGTGTTCCACCTAGAAAACAGATTTCCGCCGACGCCAGCCACATCTCCAAGGTTAAGTGTGAAAAGCCGGAGGCGATTCGGCACTGAGCCGTAGCTTCGCGACCAGAGCTTGCTTGCCGCTGCGCGCCGCCTTCATACTCAACGCATGTTTGCGAAGGACGTCCTCGACCATTTTCAGAATCCGCGCAACACTGGCGAGTTGCCGGACGCGACCGGGTCGGTCGACGTGAGCAATCCGGTTTGCGGAGACGTGTTGCGAGTGGCAGTGCGTATTGAGCATGCACGTATCGCCGAGGCGCGTTTTCTGTGCCGGGGATGTACGACCTCGATTGCTTGTGCGTCACGGCTAACGGAAATGCTTATCGGAATGCAGGTCAGCGACCTCAACGAAATTACGGTGGATACGATTGCCAAATCATTTGGCGAATTGCCTGATGAAACGATTCACGGCGCGCATCTGGCGGCAGCTGCTGCGCAAGCGCTGCTCGCAAAACTTAGAAACTAATTTCAGCTAACTCGGAACTCCGTGGAAAACTAAAGAGCTCCGCCCGTCAGGTTCGCTATGGCATTCGGATCGTTCAAATTTAAGACGCAGCCTTCCTCGGCCGTAGCAACTTCATGCACTTCGCCCTTGTGTGCCCAGACTACCGAACGAGCACCCTGGTCCATCGGCGCGTTAAGAAGTTCCTCGTACACGGCGGCAGAAAAAATCACAGGGTGGCCGCGCCTGCCGAAATAAACAGGCAGTACCACGGGAGCGCGGGACTTAAGAAATGCTTCAATCAGGCTGCTCACCAACGAAGCGCTGACGAGAGGATGATCGACCGGGCAGAGCAAAATTCCGCCGGTACCGGGCGGCAGACTTCGCAGCGCGGCGTGGATGGAGCTGAGTTGGCCCTTCTCCCAATCGGGATTGATGACGATCTCGTTCGGTGCGAGCGCTATGCCACTGGTAATGGCTTCCGCATCCGCGCCCAGCACCACACGGCGCGCTCCGATCGCCGGATGCTTGGTCACCGCAAGCAAATGTTCAAGAAACGGCCGGCCCTGATAGGACACCAGGGCTTTAGGCGAACCCATGCGGCGAGAGGCACCGCCCGACAAAATGACGGCGGCGAGCATATTGATTTCGGCTCAGCGCGGCGATTTCGAACCGGAAGCGACCGCTTCACGGTGTTCGCGCTGCAATTTCTTGTGTTGAGCGGACTGCGCGCTTCGGCGAACTGCGACCAGTTCCGCGGTGATGCTGATGGCGATCTCTTCGGGAGAAAGCGCGCCGATTTCGAGGCCCATCGGCGCATAAACGCGGGAAAATTCCTCGGCGGCGTAGCCTTCCTTTTCGAGTGCTTGATAGACCGAGAGCACTTTGCGCTTGCTACCAATCATTCCGACGTAGCGGGCAGGAGTGCGCGCCGCCCAGGCCAGCACGCGCATGTCGTCGCGATGGCCGCGAGTGACGATCACCAGATAGGACGAAGCGTTTGGCTGAATCCGCTCGAACGCGGCTTCGTAACTCGTATAAAGTTCTTGCGCCATTGGAAAGCGCTCTTTGTTGGCAAACTGCTCACGATCGTCGACAACCACGATGTCAAATCCCGCGGCGCCGGCCGATTTTGCCAGAGCCATCGAAATGTGGCCGCCGCCGAAAATGTAGGCGACCGGCTGCGGCAGAATCGGCTCGACGAATACTTCCAGCGTGCCGCCGCAGATCAATCCATTGTCGTAGCTGGCTTCGTTGTTCAATTGGAAGACCATTTTGCGCGGCGATTCCTTGGCCATGACATCGCGCGCCGCGGCCCAGACATCGGCCTCGACGCAGCCGCCTCCGATGGTGCCGGCGATCGAACCGTCCTCGCGCACCAGCATGCGCGAGCTTTCGTAGCTCGGAATGGAGCCGTTGGTGTGCACAATGGTAGCGAGCGCGCCGCGTTGGCCCGCTTTCCTCATGCGCACAATCTCTTCGAACAGGTCCATGGTCAGGTTCCAAGTTCAGCGTAGAGTGTGCGCTGGCTCCTGTCAACGCGGCGCGATCGCAAACGACCTGCTGAAGGCGGCGTTTTTATGTTGCCGTAATTACGACGCGAACCGATTGGACACCCCGCACGCTCGCCGCTACCATATCGCTCCGCACCCCTCAGGAGCACCAGATGAAGGCAATCGTTTTCGAAAAGCACGGCGGACCGGATGTTCTGCGCTATACGGAAGTGCCGGAGCCGGGGTTGCGTTCCGGCGAAGTGTTGGTGCGCGGACACGCGTGCGCGCTGAATCATCTCGATCTCTGGGTGCGCGGTGGGATACCCGGAGTGCCGTTCCCGCTGCCGCATATTCCGGGGAGTGATATCGCTGGTGTTGTCGCCACGATCGGGCCGAATGTAACCACGGTTAAGTCGGGACAAAAAGTTTTGCTCGCTCCCGGCGTCAGCTGCGGAAAGTGTTCTGCGTGCCTCGCTGGCCGTGATAACCAGTGCCCGCAATTCACCAATCTTGGCTACATGATTGACGGCGGCTGCGCGGAATTGGTGCGCTGCCCCGAAGTGAACTGCTTCCCGTATCCTGAAAATCTTTCCTTCGAACAAGCAGCGGCTGTTCCGTTGGTTTTCCAAACCGCGTGGCACATGCTTTTAACTCGCGCCCAACTCCAGCCCGCCGAGGATGTTCTGATTCTCGGGGCGGGCAGCGGAGTTGGCTCGGCGGCAATTCAAATTGCAAAATTATTCGGGTGCCGCGTGATCGCCACCGCCGGCAACGACGCCAAACTTGCGAAAGCGCGCGAACTCGGCGCCGATGAAGTCATCAATCATAAATCGCAAAAAATCAAAGACGAAGTCCGCCGCTTAACAGGGAAGCGCGGCGTGGACGTGGTGTTCGAGCACGTCGGCACCGCCACCTGGGACGACAGCGTCGCCAGCCTCACTCGCGGCGGCCGCCTGGTCACTTGCGGAGCCACCAGCGGCTTTGACGCCAAAATCGATCTGCGATTCCTCTTCAGCCGCCAGCTCTCGATTCTCGGCTCCTACATGGGCGCCAAATCCGAGTTCGCCAGCGTCCTGAAACTGGTCGCTGCCGGAAGATTGCAGCCAGTCGTTGATCGAACCTTTCCACTCAAAGATTGCGCCGCCGCCCACACCTATCTCGAATCCGGCGACCAATTCGGCAAAGTGGTCCTAACAATAGATTAGTTTTTCGCCTCGGAACTGCCCGCAACGCCCCAGTTGGTCTGCTCCGTCTCTGCGTGTGCCTTACTGCGTGTGCTACACTGCCGGCACGTTCAGGGGAACTCATCAGGAATGGCCACCACCCCAGCATTAGCGGCGCGCTTGCGCGACCGCCGCTTTTATCTCTTTGCTACGATTCTGACCGCGCTCTTGGTCTTCACCGGGTTCGCGCGCACTTTTTACCTGAATGGTTTCTTTGCCAAGTTGCATCTGCCATCGCTGTTTATTATTCACGGAGTTGTATTCACTAGCTGGCTGGTGGTCCTGGTAACTCAATCTGTGCTGGTCTCCGCAAGGCAAATTCGCATCCACCAGAAACTCGGGTACGCCAGCATCGCTATCGTGGTGGCGATGCTGGTTCTCGGCTGGATGATGTCGGTGCAGGCTGCGCAACGCGGATTTACTCCACCCGGAGGCCCGCCGCCGCTTAGCTTTCTGGCTTTTCAGCTTTTCGGTCTGTTTGCCTTTGTTGGACTTATTGCGGCGGCGTATCTCTTGCGCAATCGTCCGGAAACCCACAAGCGCCTTATGGTCGGCGCCACCATCCTGCTGCTGACTCCGGCCGTCGCCCGCATCTTTTTGATTTTCTCCACCAACATGGTCTTGCCGAAATCCTTGGCCGTGCAGCTTGTTCTGTTTCTCATTTGCATGGCCTACGATCTCTTCACCCGCAAGCGCGTACACGTCGCCTACATTTGCAGCACCGTTGCTTTCATCCTGTTCGTCTGCGGAGCCATCTTTGGCGGCCGTACTCGCGCCTGGCTCGCCATCGCCCACTGGATCACTGGCGTTTAGCGCTGGTGGCTCTTTTTGATCGCGATTTGTTTCCAGAACGGCCCTGTGCGAAAATAAAGGGCGAAGAGGTTTCATGAGTACATCTCTCGGAAAGCACGTCACGCTGACCAAGCCCGACGACTTCGGCAAGCTGCTGGAAGACGAAGGCATTATCTTCACCACGCTGGACAAGGCCGTAAACTGGGCGCGCCGCAGTTCGATCTGGCCGCTCGGATTCGGACTGGCCTGCTGCGCCATCGAGATGATGTCCATGGCCGCCGCGCGTTTTGACGTAGCGCGCTTTGGCGCCGAAGTTTTTCGCCCCTCTCCACGCCAAGCTGACTTGATGATCGTCGCCGGCCGCCTTTCGCAAAAAATGGCTCCGGTGGTTCGCCAGCTCTACGATCAAATGCCCGAGCCCAAGTGGGTGATCTCGATGGGCGCCTGCGCCACGTCGGGCGGCGTCTTCAACAACTACGCCATCGTGCAGGGTTGCAACCAGGTGCTACCTGTTGATGTCTACGTGCCCGGATGCCCGCCGCGCCCGGAAGCGCTGCTCTACGCGATTCTGCAATTGCAAAAAAAGATCGACGGCGAAAAGGGTTCTTTCAAGCGCGCCCTGAATATCGACTAACTTTTCATCCCAGCCTTTATCCGGTATTCTTTCCGCCCATGCGGAGCTTCTCGCTCATTGCTTGCGGCTTGTATTTGCTGTCCGCCACCTGCTGCGGAAGCGGCGCAATCAAGTCTCTAAAGGCTGCTGCGCCGAATTCAGACTGGACTCTCGCGTGGTCCGATGAATTTTCGTCTGCCGACGGCTCCTCGCCCGATTCCACAAAATGGACGTACGATCTTGGCGGCAACGGGTGGGGAAACTTTGAGCTGGATTCTTACACCTCGCGGCCTGAAAACGTTCAAATTCAACATAGCAATCTGGTGATCACCGCGCGGAAAGAGAAATTTACCGGAACGGATGGCATCGCGCGCGACTTTACGTCCGCACGGATCAGGACGCAAGACCGGTTCGCGCAGGCCTATGGACGCTTCGAAGCGCGAATTAAAATTCCCCGAGGCCAGGGCATCTGGCCCGCGTTCTGGATGCTGGGCGCTGACCTCAAACCAAACGGGTGGCCCAAATGCGGCGAAATCGACATCATGGAAAACATCGGCAGCGAGCCCGGCATCAATCACGCGTCGTTGCACGGTCCAAGTAGCATCAGCCAACATTCCGATTTGACCGGAACCTACCTGATGCCCACCGGCCAAATCCTTGCCGACGACTTTCACATTTACGCGGTCGAGTGGGAACCAGGCATCGCGCGGTTCTACATCGACTCCAACAATTACGCCGCCTTCACCAAGTCGCAGTGGCCTGCCGGCGGCCAATGGGTCTTCGATCATCCCTTTTTCATTATTCTGAACATCGCGGTCGGCGGAGGCTGGCCCGGCAAGCCGGACGCTACCACCCAGTTTCCGCAACAGATGCTGGTGGATTACGTGCGCGTATATTCGAAGCGATAAATCAACGATTGAGGTGCGAATATGAATTCGCCGAATGGGACTGACCGGCAACTTCTGCGCCACACTGTCGCAACGGTAGCCTATCGCGCGGGAAAAGCGCTGCGCGGCGCGCCGGATTCGTTCGCCGCATTCAAGGCCAGCGATTCTTCGCGAACGCCCGCGCACATTCTTGCCCATATGGGCGACCTCTACGACTGGGCGCTGGCCACCGCGCGCGGCGAAAAATTCTGGCAGGACTCGCAACCCCTGGAATGGAGCAGGGAAGTGGAACGTTTCTTCGCGGCGCTGAAAAAGTTCGACGACTATCTCGCGGCCTCCGCGCCGTTGCACACCTCGCCCGAAAAGCTATTCCAGGGTCCAATCGCCGATTCGCTAACCCACGTCGGCCAAATCGCGATGTTGCGCCGAATCGCCAGTTGTCCGGTAAAGGGCGAGAATTACTTCATCGCCGAAATCATCGCAGGAAGAGTCGGGCACGATCAAGCCGCCCCCCGCCGCGAATTCGACTAGAGGGATGATCGTCGCTCGAGCGGTGGCGCGATGACAACGGCCTTCGTTCCACCGCAGCCGACCGCGCTACCCGCGGGGCTATTCTCTCTCCGGACGTAGCCCATCCCGATCGGTGCTTGCAACATTGGTGAAAATGCGGAGCGGGTCATGTGACCAATCTCTTTGCCATCCGCGGTCAACGTTGTTCCCGCCGCCGGTGGTTCGCCACCTTCAAACTTCAAGAGCACCCGCACTCTGTTCACCTGGCCACGGGAACGCACCCGCTCCACAATTTCCTGCCCGGTATAGCAGCCCTTTGTATAGCTGATGTGCGAGTGCTCCAGTCCCGCCTCGTGCGGAATCTGTTTTTCACCAAAGTCGTAGCCGAACCACGGAACGCCTTGTTCCAGCCGCAACGCACTGAGCGCCTGATATCCCATCGGACGTCCACCGGTACTCGCAACCGCTTCTTCCAGCGTTTCCCACAGACGCGACAAATTTTCACTGGGCACAAGAAATTCGGCGCCAGGCACTCCGGCCAGCGAGCGTTTGGTCATCCTGCACGAGATGCCTCGCACCAAAACTTCACGAAACTCAAGGTCTTGCAATTCGGCTAGATCGGAGCTTGCGATGGACCTGGTCACGCTGGCTGCCCGAGGCCCTTCCAGCGCCAGTGTGCCATATTTCTCCGTTTCGTCCGCCAGAGTCACATCGTCCATGATGATGAATTTATCCAGCGCGGGCACCAGCGTCGCGCGAATCATCGCGTAAGAAACGCACAATAGACTGTCCGCCTCATCGTACGTCGCAATCTCAGCCTGAATTCGTCCTTGCGGATTCAGGAATAGCGAAACGATCCCACGCCCGGTTTCCAGGCTCTTGATGTCGTTGCTGAGAATCGCGTTCAAATAGCGCACGCGGTCCGGCCCAGTGAATTGCAGATACGCCCGGTAATTCTTATCGATCAGCGCGACGCTCGCGCGCGCGGCGCGATACTCGGACTGCCAATCGCCGCCTGTAAAATGATCGGGCAGCGCGCAGCCAAACCAAGTACCCATGCTCGCGCCTTCCGCCTTATGAACCGTCAGCAGGGGAGTGTCGATGGTCGTCTTTGGCGTAGCCTCGTTCATCGTCTCCAATTCTACTCCGCCTTCAGCGACAAAAGTGTCACGCTGGGCGTCGCGGCTCTTGCCGCGGCGCGAAGGATCTCAATGTCCCGGTGGCAAGAAGCAAGCCCGCACAAGCGCGAATGTTATAATCAGCGCGTATGCCGAATCCGTCGCCCTCGATCCTCCCGCAGAAGTTTCTCCATTTTTCGATTCCGGTGGGCTTGCTGCAGTGCAACTGTTCGATCATCGGCGATCCCATCAGCCATGAAGCGCTGGTGCTCGATCCCGGCGACGAAATCCACCGCATTATGGACTTGCTCGGTCGCCACAAACTTACGGTGAAAGCGATCGTCAGTACCCACGCACACATTGATCACGTCGGTGGACTAAAAAAGCTTCACGACTACACCGGCGCTCCCGTTTTGATGCACCGCGATGACGTTCCGCTCTATCAGGCGATGGACATGCAAGCCGCGTTTCTCGGAGTCGAGCCACCGCCGCTCGCCGAAGTTGACCAATTCTTGCGCGAGGGCGACACCGTCCAATGGGGCAATCTGCGCGCTCAGGTAATCCACACGCCGGGACACACGCCGGGCAGCGCGTGCCTGTATCTCCCGCCGGACGCCGGAAAAATCACCATCCCCGCTCCACAGCTCTTTGCCGGCGATACGCTGTTTGCGGGAAGCATTGGCCGCACCGATTTGTGGGGCGGTTCGATGGAAAAAATCATGGACTCGCTGGTGCACAAACTCTTGGCGCTTCCCGACGAAACGGTCGTCTATCCCGGGCACGGCCTGACCACCACCATCGGCGAAGAACGCCAGAGCAATCCCTTCCTCGCCGAAAAATAGTTACGATTTCGCAGCCTCTTTTGCCTGGCGAATCTCCTCCATCACCGACTGCACCAATTCTTTGGCGTGCGCCAATTCCTGCGTGATCATTCGTATATCCATCGCCGGAACAGTGGGATTGCGCTGGCTGGTGCAATAGACTCCGTGCTGGCCCACCAGCACCAGCGCATTCGTTAACCGGTCGAGCCCCACCGCTAGGCGTCCGCGCTCTTTTCCAAACATTTGCTCGTAATGTTCCAGCTCGTCCTTATGTTCCGTAAACGCGGACATCTTTTTGGTCCTCTTTTCCGGCGTCAATACGCGGATTGCTTCAGCAGCCCATTTCCAGACGGTGCCGCATCGGGCACAGGCTCACTCCTGCAAACTTTACCGTACCGTTTCCGCGGAACATAATCACTCTCGTCTGAAGAAATTCTCGGCTGACGGAATTCCCACTCTTTCCGTCCGCAATTTGCCCTCTTCAAGTTTCTTGGGGGAGCGGGCTGGAGCAGCGTAAACATGCGACGTTCGGATCTGGTTCAACACAAGGAAAAAGAGAAAGCCACCAACACGCGCACTTCGCAGATCGTCTTTGGAGAACGCCAGCATCTGTTGCGTGTTCTCGATTCGCTGGAAGGCACCGACCTGCCTTTGCCGCGCGCCCAGCAGGAGCGCCGCTCGCTCGAGGAACTGATTCACGCGCGCACCCGCGAGCTCAATCAGATTAATACCGCTTGGGATGAAAAAATTGGACTCGTACTGAGTGCCGACGCCAAGCCGGAAATGCTGGAAAAGCTGGTCAAGCAAGCCCCTGAAGAAGACTTCTATCTGCTTCGCCTGATCAGCGAGCATCCGCGCGCCAACGCCAAGACTTTGCAACGCCTCGGCCGCCATCCTTACGGCGCGATTCGCGAAAATGTGGCACGCCATCCCAATGCTGATGCTCCGACCTTGACGTATCTCAGCAAAGACCGCAGCCAGCCGCTCTGGTATCTGGTGGCGTTTAATCCAAATACCCCTACGCCGTTGCAGCGCCGTCTGCGCGACCGTCTGAAGCGCCTCGGCGAAAATCACGCCATCCGCTAGCGAATCTCCACTCGTCGCTCGGTGCGCTGCCGCTGCCCGTGTAGAATACTGCCCGTATAGAATACTCGTGGAGCCGCCATCCGAATGCCCGTTGCTTCTTCCGACAGACCAGGGTCTGCCTTCGCCATTGCCGCGGTTGGCCGCCTTCTTCGAACGAACGGCGTTTCCGTCTTTCTAATTTCTGTGCTGCTGCTGATTCCTTGTTTCTGGCACTCGCACATTCAAGCCGGCGATCTTGGTAGCCACGTTTATAACGCCTGGCTTGCGCAATTAATTGAACATCATCACCTCTCCGGCTTGACCGTCGCCCGCCAATGGAACAACGTTCTCTTTGATCTACTGCTTCTGCACGCCGGGAATTTGCTCGGATTCGCGGCCGCCGAGAAAATCGTCGTCTCGCTCTCAGTGCTGGTCTTTTTTTGGGGAGCGTTCAGCTTCCTGACCGAATTTTCAGGCTGCCCGTCCTGGCGGCTGACGCCGCTGCTGATGGTCCTCAGCTACGGCTATGTCTTTCATATGGGTTTCATGAACTACTATTTGTCGCTGGGCTTCGCGTTCTTTGCGTTGGCGCTGGTCTGGCGGGGAGGGGCAGGGAACTGGTTTCTTGCTGCGGTGTTCGCCGTACCCAGTTTTTTTGCGCATCCTATCGGTTTCCTGCTGCTTGTTTCGATTGGCGTCTACGTGAGTCTTTGGAGAGTGCTAGCGCGCTGGCTGCGTTTGGCGCTTCCGGCAATCTGCATTATTTGCATCGTTGCGTGCAAGCTCCATTTCGCCGGCCACGCTGCACTCGAGGCGAACTGGCGCTCCGAAGGATTGCTTCAGCTTCTGGGGCAAGATCAACTTGATCTTTTCGGGCATCGCTACGTGGTGCTTTCGTGGGTTGTGCTGGCCGTGGCGATCGTTTTTGTACTTGCCGCGCTCTATGATTGGATTTTTCGCGCCAGGCGGCCTTCGGAGATTCTTCCTTTGACCATTGAGCTATACCTGCTGGCACTCGTCGCGACTTACTTCTTGCCGGAGAATTTTCGCGTCGGCTGGTACGCCGGATGGATTGGTTTGCTGGTCTCGCGCCTTACGCTGGTGACGGCAATTTTCGGTTTGCTGGTTCTGGCCTGCCTTCGCGTCCCGCGTTGGTCGGTCTACGGCAGCTCTGTTTGTGCAGCGGTGTTCTTCGTTTTTCTTTATCAGGACACGGGCAAGCTGGATCGCATGGAAGCTACCGCCCGGGCGGCGGTGCAAGAGCTTCCCCCTGGCACGCGGATCGTTGCTGTGGCCACTCCTCCGGAAGACTGGAGAATTCAGTTCATCTACCACTCCATCGAGCGAGCCTGTATTGGCCGCTGCTTCAGCTTTGCCAATTACGAGCCATCGTCGCTGCAGTTTCGCGTGCGCGCGTTGCCCGGCAACTACTATGTGGGCACTTCGGTTGACCAGTCCGACGACATGGCCAGCGGCGACTACATCGTTCGGAAAAATGACTTGCCACTCACTTCGATCTACCAGTGCGACCAACAGGACTGGACCGAGCTGTGTGCTCTACCGCTCAGGGAAGGACAGAAGACTGAGGATCCGGAATCGGAGCCTGCGCCCGCCCCGGCCACCGACCCCGACGACCAACCGTAAAACCGAGCATTTTCCAAGGCCCTGCAGCCAGCCAAATCCCGGCCAAATTGCGAAAAGACAAATTGGCTCTTGCTTCAGTCCAATACCTGCTACAATTGACGCTTTGGGAGAGACAATGCTGCCCGTACATCTCCAGCCCGAAAGTCACGTTCCCCTGTACATCCAGTTGCGCGATCAGTTGCGCGCGCTCGTTCATGCCGGCGACTTGCGCCCTGGCGATCGCATTCCCGCGAGCCGCGAGCTGGCGCTGGTCCTCGGTGTCCATCGCACTACCGTAGCCAATGCCTACGCCGAGCTCGAATCCGAAGGCTTGATCCAGGGCCACGTCGGACGCGGCACGTTCATTCAAGGCAATGGCAACGGCTTGAAGCTGACTCCTCCGCCCCCGCCGATGCTCGGCACCGGAAACGGCAATGGCCTGCGCTGGGAATTGCTGTTTGCCGACGAACGCGGCGACGAGATTCTGAGCAGGCTCACTGCCAGTGTTCCTGTCGATGCGCTTTCTTTCGTGATGGCGCGGCCCGCGGTGGAATATTTCCCGGTGGAAGAACTGCAGATTTGCGTCAACGCGGTGCTCCGCCGCGAAGCTACCGACGTGCTCAACCTCGGTTCGTCGGATGGATACGCTCCGCTGAAAGAAGCACTGCTCGAACTTTTGGGCCATGACGGCATCGCCGCCAAGGACGAAAATCTTTTAATCACCGATGGCTGCCAGCAGGCGCTCGATTTGATCAGCAAAGCTTTTGTTCGTCCCGGCGACTGTGTGGTGATGGAAAATCCGACGTATCCTGGTGCGGGTGCCATTTTCAACGGTGCCCGTGCGCGCTGCCTTGGAGTTCCCATCAACACTCATGCCGAACCGGGAAAGCCGCTCGGTGTTGATCTAGAAGCGCTTGAAGCGACGCTTGCTGCTAATCGCGTAAAGCTCATCATCCTCACTCCTGATTTTCAGAATCCTACTGGTACATCCATGCCGCTCGCCTCACGCCGCAAGCTATTGGAGCTGGCCGGCCGTCATCAAGTGCCGGTGGTTGAAGATCACATTTACGCGCGGCTGCACGCGCGCGACGAACGTGTTCCATCGCTGAAGCAGATGGATCGCTCGAATCTGGTGATTCACATTGACAGCTTTTCAAAGGTCGCGTTCCCGGGACTGCGCGTGGGCTGGATTGTGGCTCCCGCGGCGGCGATCGAACGGCTGCGGCAGGTCAAACAGACTACCGACCTGCATACCGACCAGTTGGCACAAGCCACGCTCGCGGAGTTTCTGCGCCGCGGATATTTTGCCAAGCACCTCGCGAAAATGCGCAAGCTCTATGCTTTGCGGCTCGGCGTTTTGGACGAAGCGCTGCGCAAGCACATGCCGGAAGGAACGCGCTGGACGCGTCCCGAAGGTGGAATGTGCCTGTGGCTTGAGCTGCCTCCCGGGTTCGACGCCAGCGAGCTCCTGATTCATGCCAAGGAGCGCGGATTGCTCTTTGCACCCGGCCGTTATTTTTACGTTCAATCGCCGTTGCCCAACACGCTGCGGCTGGGCTTCGCAAATCTAAGCGAAAAAGAATTGGCGCGTGGCGCGGCGACGCTCGCGGACCTGCTGAAAATTGAAATGCGCAAACGGCAACGCGGTGTCCGCCGCGCCGAACGTAGCCGCGTGGCTTTGGTCTGAGAAAACATGGCCGCCAAACTCATTCTCGAACCGAATCCCGCAAACAATTGTTTTGGTTGCGGCGGCGCGAATGATTCTGGCATGAAGCTGACGTTTGAACTGGATCAGGACGCGCGACGTGCCCTTGGAAAATTCATTCTCGGCCAACGCTACGCCGGTGGCGCGGGCTTCGCGCACGGCGGCGTGATTGCGATCTTACTCGACGAAGTGATGGGCAAGCTTTCCAAACTAAGCGAAGAGCGTGCGGTTACTGCCGAGCTGAATGTCGAATACCGTAAGCCGGTGCCGGTCGAATCGGAAATTACCGTCTCCGGCTGGCAGGAAGACGAAAAAGGCCGCAACCGATTCCGCGTCGGAGAAATTCACGACGCACAAGGGAACTTGCTGGCGCGTGGCCGAGGCCGTTTCGTAGTCGTAGGCCAGCCGGTCGTCGCAGCGTCGTCATGATTCTGTTTTTGTAGCGGCCGCCTTCTGAGGCAGGCGGTTTCTGCAGTTGTAGTGGCCGGGCTTCAGCCCGGCGGTTTTTCTGTTTTGAGGAGAGCATCATGAACAGCAAAAAGGTGAACGGCAGCGGCGAAGAGTCCGCATCCAACGAGTGGCGCGTAAAAGTCGGCCTGGCCGAAATGCTAAAGGGCGGCGTCATCATGGACGTCACCAACGCCGAGCAAGCCAAAATTGCTGAAAACGCAGGCGCCTGCGCGGTAATGGCGCTCGAACGCGTGCCTTCCGACATTCGCAAAGAGGGCGGCGTGGCGCGCATGGCCTCGATTAAAGTCATTCGCGAAATCATGAAGACTGTCACCATCCCGGTGATGGCCAAGGTCCGCATCGGTCATTTCTCGGAAGCTGCTGTGCTGCAAGCTTTGGAGGTCGATTTCATCGACGAGAGCGAAGTGCTCACTCCCGCCGACGAAGAAAACCATGTGTGGAAGCACGACTTCCGCATTCCCTTCGTGTGCGGCGCGCGCAATCTCGGTGAGGCGCTTCGCCGCATTGGCGAGGGCGCAGCGATGATCCGCACCAAGGGCGAAGCCGGTTCCGGCAACGTGGTGGAAGCGGTGCGGCACATTCGCACCATCGTCAGCCAGATGAAGAAGCTCACCACCATGCGCGACGACGAACTGATGCGCGAAGCGAAAGAACTCGGCGCACCGCTCGAATTGGTTCGCCAGGTTGCCAAAACCGGCAAACTGCCGGTCCCGAATTTTTCCGCGGGCGGCATCGCCACTCCTGCGGACGCGGCTCTGGTTCGTAGCCTTGGTGCCGAAGCGGTGTTTGTTGGCTCCGGCATTTTCAAGTCCAGTGATCCGGAAGCGCGCGCAAAGGCGGTGGTCAAAGCCTGCACGCATTTCGAAGATCCGAAGGCGGTGCTCGAAGCCAGCGAAGATCTCGGCGAAGCCATGCCCGGGCTGGACGTCCGCCAGCTTCCCGAGAAGGACCTGCTCTCGACCCGCGGCTGGTAGCTCGTTTGAAGCTAAAAAATCACCGGTCTAAAGACCAGCCACTACAACTTCAAGGCCCGCAGACAATACGGATCAACGAATGACGGACGTGGAACAGCTCAAAATCGGAATCCTCGCCATCCAGGGCGACTTTGCCGCGCACGCCGCGATGCTTGAATCGCTGGGAGCTGAAACACTGGAAGTCCGCACCGTCGCCGACCTCGAACAATGCGAAGCGCTGATTCTTCCGGGCGGTGAATCCACCACGCAACTGCAATTTTTACAGGAGGAAGGCCTGTTTGACGCGATACAAAAATTTGCCGCGAATAACCATCCGGTTTTCGGCACCTGCGCAGGCGCGATCCTGCTTGCGACTCATGTAAAGAATCCGCCGCAGGAATCGCTTGGACTCTTGGACATGGTCGTTCTGCGCAATGCATACGGCCGCCAACTCGCCAGCGATGTTTTCTTCGGCCCATCGAAACTTAAATCCGAGCCCCTGGAAATGGTCTTCATCCGCGGCCCGGTGATCGACAGTGTTGGACCGGGGGTTGAAGTTCTTGCTGAATACGCCGGGAAACCCGCACTGGTGCGGAAGGGAACCATTGTTGCTGCTACCTTCCATCCGGAACTCAGCGACGATCGAACGGTGCACCAATATTTTCTGGACCTGGTGAAAAGCTGTGCGGCCCATAACGAATCACTCGCCACTCACTCCCGCCAATGACCGCGAGCGAACAGCAATCGTCAGCGAAACTTCGCGTACTCTTTGTTTGCATCGGCAACTCCTGCCGAAGCCCCATGGCCGAATCTATTGCGCTGCGAGACGCAGCTGACCTCTACGAATGCTCAAGTGCCGGACTCTCGCCGCTCGGTGTGGTGCAAAAACTTACGCTGGAAACTCTTAGCAAGAATGGTTATCCGGCCGAGGGCCTCACTTCGAAACCCATCCTCAATCAGGAATGGGCCGCCGCCGCTCTGGTGATCAACATGAGCGGCTACCTCAAGGAGCGCACCTTTCCGCGCAGCGAGTGGCACAAAGTCGAAGACTGGGATGTTGATGATCCATACGGCGCAACACCGGAGTTCTATCAGCAGGTTTTCGAAGACATTCGAACTCGAATGGAAGTGTTGAAGGCGCGTCTTCGCGCTCGTACATAGCCGGCATGATGCAATGAAAAAACCGCAGGGCATTCGCCCTGCGCTATTCTTTTTTTGCACAAAACGGTTATTCTGTCTGCTGTTGCGGGATTCACTCAAACTGATGCGCACAAAAACCAGCGTGTCCCAGGA
Organism: uncultured Acidobacteriota bacterium; assembly: GCA_963814635.1. GTDB lineage: Bacteria > Acidobacteriota > Terriglobia > Acidiferrales > UBA7541 > Acidiferrum. The sequence continues at coordinate 1,817,924 of CAWFDP010000001.1, forward strand.
AGACTACCTCAAAGCTATCTGGGAGCTTCTTGAAGAAGGCCAGCCGCCGATCAGCGCGCGCCTTGCCGAAGAACTCGACGTCACGCCGCCCGCGGTTACCGCGGCGGTGAAACGCATGCGCCGCGACGATTTGGTCTCGGTCTCGCGCGACGGCCACATCGATCTCACCCGCAAAGGCCGCGGCGTCGCCGAGCGCATGGCCCTGCGGCATCAACTCGCCGAAATGCTCCTTACTGACGTCATCGGTCTTCCGTGGTCCAAGGCCCACGACGAGGCCGAGCGTCTCGAACACGCCATCTCTCCCGAAGTCGAAGCACTTCTCCTGAAGCGCTTCGCCGACAAGAAATCCTGTCCCCACGGAGTTCCTCTGCGCGGCGGTTTCGCGCAACTGCGCAAGCAAGGCGCGGTACTGCTCTCCGACCTGCAGGCCAACGAACGCGCCGAAATCATTTGCGTGTACGAGAAGGATGGGAAATTTCTGGAATTTCTCGACGGCCTACATCTCCATCCGGGTACGCAAGTCTCGATTGCCCGCCGCGAGTACGACGAAACGCTGACACTTCGTTCTTCCGGTCGCACTCTTCACTTGGGTAAACCCGCCACCTCGCGCATCTGGGTTCGTCGCATCCAGTAGCGCCCACGGAACTTGACCAGTGCTGTGCGGGAGCCCGCGCGAAGTGCAATCCGTCACGCTCCCGCCGAGCCATTGCCCGCAAATATCGCTTTCCGACTTATAATTCAGCACATGGACGTCGCCTCACCAACTCCAGCGAATCCTTTCCTCAGCGTGCACGCAGTCCGCATTTTCGCGCGCGATGTGGATCGCAGTTTGGGATTCTACGTTGATCAACTTGGCTTTCGACTGGTGATAGATACCCGGCTGCAATCCGGTGAACGGTGGGTGGCCGTCTCGCCGCCCGACGGAACGACCATCTTCGCCATCGTCGCGCCAAAACCGAACACCGCCGAGTACAAATTGATCGGCCGCTCGACCCAGGTGGTACTCGTCACTTCGGACGTCACCGCGAAATTTCAGCAGTGGTCCAAGAATGGCGTGCGATTTATCGGGACTCCGCGCTTGCGGCGCATCAAATACGTGCCGCCTTCGCCGGAGTCCGTCGTTTCGGCAACGTCGAACACCAGCAACAAATTACTCGGAACAGAAACGCCGATCTGGGGCAGTGTCTCGGTGCGCTTCCGCGATGTTGACGGCAACACTTTCTCCCTGGTCAGCTTCGACGAACTGACACATGCCGTTGAAGCCGAGCGCCGAGTCGCCGCGGAAAAACTCGAACTTGAGCGCAGGGTCAGCCAGGAATTCGCGATCGCCACGCAAGTACAAGCCCGGCTCTTCCCGCAGACCATGCCCGCATTGAAATCGCTGGAATATGCAGGGACTTGCATTCCGGCGCGTGCGGTCGGCGGCGATTATTATGACTTCCTGACCCTCGGCCCCGATCGCCTCGGATTCGTCATCGCGGACGTCGCAGGAAAGGGAATTGCGGCGGCGCTTCTGATGGCCAATTTGCAGGCGAATCTTCGCAGTCAGTTCGCGCTAGCTTTGGAACAGCCGCAGCGCCTGTTGCAAAAGGTAAACCGCCTGTTTTGCGACAACACTCCGGACGGTGCCTTCGCCACGCTATTTTTCTGTGATTATGACGATTCGTCTGGATTCCTGCGCTACGTCAACTGCGGACATTTGTGCGCGTTGCTCTTGCGCCGCGATGGTTCGGTCGATCGCCTTGAATCCACTTCCACAGTACTCGGCATCTTCAAGACGTGGGAGTGCACAGTCGGCGAGTCCTCTCTGCGGCGTGGGGATCTGCTGGCGCTGTATACCGACGGCATAACCGAATCCATGAATCACAATTTCGAGGAATACGGGGAAGACCGGCTTGTGGAGTCGCTGCGCCGTCATCGCCACCAGTCGCCAGGCCCGATTCTGACCTCAATTGTGGCCGATTTGCGCTTGTTTAGCCCCCAGGAACAGCACGATGACATCACGCTGATCGTCGCCAAACGAGCTTCATGACGCAGCCTGCCACTGATTCCGAAGCTGGTCACCAAACCGGGATCGCGATTCAGCTTCGTTCGTTTAGCAATGCCTGCAACCGCGTGTAGCCCGTGCGGCTCACCGGAAGTTTGGCTCCATTTGACAGAATTGCCACCCGGCTTTCCTTTCCGTACGGTTCGATCCTGGTCACCCGCTCCAGATTCACAACGTAGGAGCGATGAATCCGCACAAAAGATTTCGGGTCGAGCGCCGCCTCCAGGCTGGCAATTGTCTGCTGCTTCAAATGTTTTTTTCCCTCGCTGGCCAGTGCCACGTAGTCATCCTGCGCTTCCGCGTAATCAAGTTTCCCGACTGGAATTAGCGTGACCCGCGTTCCGTCCTTCACTACCAGCCGTTCCGCATACTGGCCCGCGGGCCGTGCCGCAGCAGCGAGATCGGCGGCGGGAGGAAGCTTTTCTTCCGCACGCGAGGTCACTCGCTGCAATGCGGCCGCGAGCCGCTGTTTGCCCACCGGCTTCAGCAAGTAATCCACGGCATGAACGTCAAACGCCTTCATGGCGTACTCGTCGTAGGCCGTCACGAATATTACCGGCACATCGGGACCAATCAATTCCAGCACGTCGAATCCAGTTAGTTTTGGCATCTGCACGTCCAGAAAAAGCAGGTCTGGCTTGTGCTCCGCGACTGCTTTCACCGCTTCCAGCCCGTTCCGGCATTCGCCGACGACTTCAACTTCCGGGTGCGCGCCGAGCAGTTCGCGTAGCACCTGGCGCGCCAGTTCTTCGTCATCCACCACCAACGTCCGCAATTTTTTCGCCGCCGTCTTGCTCACTGTTGTGCTCCAGATTCGACTCGTTCGTATTCCGCGGGAAACGTTATGCTCACCCGATACTTATCCTCTTCCGCCTCGGCGCGGAACGTTGCTTCTTTTCCGTAGCGTGCTTCCAGCCGGCTCCGCACGTTTTTCAATCCCACGCCATTTCTTCGCCGCGAAGGCGCTTCTTCGTCCCGGTCATTCTCCACCACAATTGCCAGCCGTGCATCGTGCACCCGGGCCTCCAGTCGAATCACACCGCCGTCGGCCATCGAAGCTATCCCGTGGCTCACCGCATTTTCCAGCAACGGCTGCAGCAGCAGTGCGGGGATCAGACAGCGTTTTGCTTCGTCCGAAATATTCTCTGCCATGCGCAGCCGCTCGCCAAACCGAACCTTTTCAATCGCCATAAATTTTTCCAGCAAAGCCAGTTCGTCAGAAAAGAGAATTACCGTTTTTTCTCCCATGCCCAGCGTCAGCCGCAGAAAGTCCGCCAGCAGCAGGCACATTTCGCGGGCGCGGGCGCCGTCGATGCTGGTCAACGCGCTGATCGAATTCAAACTGTTGAACAGGAAATGCGGATTGATCTGAGCCCGCAGCGCGCGCAGTTCCGCGTCCCGCGCCAACACATGCGTTTCCATTGCCTGTAGCTCCACGGCTCGCGAGGCAACCTGGGCCATGGCCACATAGTGAAAAGCGATCGAAACTACATATAACAGGAATCCGGTGACGAACACGATCCACTGGTCGGGTGCAAACTGCTGATCCAGTCCATGAAATTGCGGGATATACGCCAGCGCCCGTGAATAGGGCTTGGCTACCAGCATCCACAAATAACTGAGCACCAGCGCAGCCGCGAAGTGGGTTAGCGTAAGCCGCCAAATCTGGGCTTTGTCGAGTGGTGTAAAACGGCAGATGTATCCGGCTTCAACCGGAATGAACAGCGAAATCATGGCCAGCGGCACGCCCAGCAAAATGCCCGAGAGCCAGGACAATTTTCCCAGGATCGCCAGCGCGGGAATCAGCACCAGCGCCACCGGCACCCAGACAAATTTATTCACTCTGCCCAGGTATGACTTTCGGCGATTCGCGGCGTCGCTCATCGCGGCCTCAGTTGCGAATCTCCACGCCCCCAAACATCGCCAGGCCCATGACGATCAGGGTCTTCCTTGGTTTTTCCGGGTCAACCGGTCCGTTGTATTTCGTCGAATCCGTGAATCCGCCAAAAATGCCCTGACCCCGTGCCGCCACATACCAGGTGTCCGGCACCCGCAATTCGATTCCACCAAAAATTGCATTCGCATGGAGAACTGCTTCGTTTTCCGCGATGTCCGCGTCGCGCATGTCGATTTCGATTCCGCCGAACATGGCATGCAACTGCCCGCCGCGAAAGTCCTTGCCGTTCAGCCGCTTTTCAATGCCGCCGAAGATCGCGCTTTCGTTCAGTGTGGTGCGCGGATCACCGTCGTCCACCTGCAATCCATCCGCAAGTTTGCGTGCTTTAACGGCGCTCCACATTGCCACCCCGCCGACCGCAATCAGCAGCAGCGGCCAAAGTTCGCCCCAGCCAAAATGTCGGATTCCCAATTGATCCAGAAGTAAGAGCGAGCCGAAGAAGAGCAGAATGACTCCCCACGCGCGCCGGTACGGGTCGAAAAGTTTTACGAGGCCTGCGAAGATCAGCAACACGGGCCAGAAATCCAGCAAGTGCCTTGCCTGGACGAAGCCCAGATTATTCAGCAAAAAGATGGTGCCGATGGCCAGGATGATCGCACCTGGGATCAGGCCGGCATTGGGATTGCGGTTCCTCATCCGTTCCATCCTGCGCTGACGCTTGTCGCGAGACCAGTCGCTGGCCCGATCTTTGATCTCCCGCCTCAGGTCGCGCTTGAAATTGTCGTCGCCGTTTTCCATCGTCTCCTCAACTGTCCGCTTCCGTGGAACTTCTCAGTGCGCGCTACGGGACAAGCCAACGCCGGCGATCATCACCGCCATCGGCCAGCATAATAGCAGCACCTTGGTCAGGCTCAGCAAAATCCCGTTGGGGTTCCATGCGATGAAGTCCACCATCTGCAGCATCGCCATTCCCAGCGCACTTATCCAGCCCAAAGATTCCGCGGCGCCGGAATTCCATGCCGCACCCGCTTCCAGCCACAACGCCCACAATTGCAGGAATAGTGCCGCACCGCCAATCGCCAGCAATACTCTTCCTGCTTTCTGCCTCCGCGCCGCATGGCCCTTCATTGCCGCAACCATTGTCGCCTCCGCACCCGCTATTCCTGGCGGGCGAACCCAGATTAAGAGCGGCGAAGTTGGCCGGCACCTGCAATTCGGCGGGTGTCCCCGGCCTACCGGCGAATGACGGATTGCTCCCGGCGTGTGAATTGGCGTTGTCGGCCCGGCAGCAGACTTCGCGAATGCAGCCGCTCCAGGCGGCATCGACCTTATTTTTCGCGGCTGCTGGATATCGCTTGCAAAATCGAAGCTTTGCCACTACTTTATCGGGCACGGTCGCGAGTTCAGGATGCTTCATCCTCTCAGGAGAAACTGAAGATGAGTCTCAGTCCCACTCACCCGGTCTATGTCCGTGTGCACCGTTTGCGCTGGTTGTCTTATGTGGTGCTTGCAATGTTCGGCGGTTTGCTCACGTTCGTGGGAGCGCACGCCCAGCAAAAAGCCACGCAGGAAGCCACTTTTCGCAAGTTGATCGACGATTATTGCACTGCATGGAGCACGGGAAATCCCGACAATCCCGCGAAATTCTATGCCAAGGAAGACGGACTGATCTTCTACGACATCGCGCCGTTTTCCTATCACAACTGGAACGAATACCACACCGGCGTGCAGAGGAATTTTTTCGATAACATTACGGCAGGAAAGCTAACCGCCGGAAAAGACTTGAAAGTTACGCGGCGGGGAAACATCGCCTGGACCACCGTCCCCATGCACCTGTCGTTTACTTCGAAGGACGGCAAGACCAGTGAATCCGAAATCCGCTACACTGGCATCTGGGAGCGTCGCGGGCCTACCTGGTTGTTGGTGCACGAGCACCTGTCGGCGCCGATGAGCTGAGTGCGTCGGGCGCGGCGAGCTTATATCGAAGAGAGAATCCTTCCGACCAGGTCGGAACCTTCGGTCGCTGCGCTCGGAATGACGGCATAGCCTAAAGACGATGTGGAATGCTTTGACTTACTACTGGATTGCGGCGCGCGGTTACCGCCTGCATCCGTGGGACAGCCCGTACCTGCACTGGCGTCTGGAAACGTTCCTCGGTAAGGAAGCGGAAGGCCTTTCCGCCTCGCGATTTTTGCGAGTTCTCTGGAAGTACCGCCACGACATGCAGAATTTTGTGGACTGGGCTGCCGAGCGCCGCCGTATTCAATCCCGCGCTGGTTCGAATAGCTGATTCTCAACCTTCCTCCGGCTGCGCCCGGCGCCCGGCGTTATACTGCAAGCAGGACTTCTCCTACAGGTAGTGCTATCGCGAGGAAGCATGACCACTCTCCCGATCGTCGCCGAAACTGCCTCGCTGCACGAAGCTCAATGGTGGGAGCGCGACCCAGACGGCCGCGCGCACTGCTACCTTTGTCCACGCCACTGCCACATCGGAGAAGGCCAATCGGGCTTCTGCTTCATTCGCGTCAATCGTGGCGGCAAACTCTACAGCCTTGGTTACGGAGCGCCCGCCGCGCTGCAAGTTGATCCCATCGAAAAAAAGCCACTCAATCATTTTCTGCCGGGCACGCGTGTCTTCAGCATGGGTACCGCGGGCTGCAACATGGGCTGCTTCTTTTGCCAGAACTGGGACATTTCCAAATCACGCCAGGATCAAGTCAACGCGCGCGATGTGCCTCCAGAGGAAGTTCCGCAGCTAGCACTAGGTTATGGTTGCAATTCGTTGGCTTTCACCTACAACGAACCGACCATCTGGGGCGAATACGTCATCGACATCTGCCGGGCGGCAAAGTCCTACGGCCTCAAGACGGTCATGGTCACCAACGGTTACATCACCCGCGAAGCGTTTCACGATATCTACGATCACATTGATGCTGCGAACGTCGACTTGAAAGCCTTCACTGAAAATTTCTACGGCAAAATTACGCTCACCCACATGCAGCCGGTTCTCGACACACTTTTGCTGCTGAAAAAAGAAACGCCAGTCTGGTTCGAAATCACCAATCTGATGATTCCGGATCTGAACGACGATCCCGAGGAAACCAAAAAACTCGCAGGCTGGATTTTAGACAATCTCGGTCCCGACGTTCCGCTGCACCTCACCGCATTTCATCCTGATTTCAAGTTGCAGAATAAGCCGCCGACACCGCCGGAAACCCTGCATCGCGCTCGCCGCATTGCTCTCGAAGCCGGACTGCGCTACGTGTACGAAGGCAATATCGTTACCGACGCCGGGTCAACATTCTGTCCGCAGTGCAATCTGCGCGTGATTCGTCGTTGCTGGCACAAGGTTGAAGAGAATTTCCTTCAGGATGGCAAGTGCCCGCGATGCGCCTGTGTGATTCCCGGCGTTTGGGCCTAAGCCGAAAAAAGAACAGGAAAAAGATAACCTAGAGTGCGGAGAGATGCGCGAAGGGTGTTTTATCTCGGAACGTAAGTGTAGTATCCCGGGCCGACGCGCATGCCGTGATGCCACGCACCGGGGAACGCCCACATCACCAAAGCTCCAAGAATCGATTGGCCGATCACCAGCGGAATAATGTTGCGCTCCCGCGCGAACAGCCAGCACATTGCAGTCCCTCCAATGAAGGTGAGGGGAATCAGCACCGGATTGGGCCAGTGCAATGCGCCAAATAAAAAGCCCGCCGTGACCGCAGAGACTGCCGGACTGTTCAAGCCCTTCAGCAGTCGGTTCATGGTCAACGATTGCAGTCCGATCTGCTGCAGCAGGCAAAACGCGAAGTAGCCGATAAAACGCTTCGGCGCCACGAAATGCGCGGGCATGCGGTGCAACGCTCCCAGCGCGACGCCGGTAACGCCAAGCGTCAGCATGAAAATGAAGAACGCCGGAGCAGCACGTCGCGTCGCCGGCCCTAAATTATCGGCGCGCCATCCAATTGTTCTCGGCGTGTCGCGGTGCAGCGCAAAACTCACCAGCAGCCACACCGGGAACACAATCCAGGTCTTCGGGCTGGCCTCATGCCACCGCCACATATACAGCGCCACGAACGCCGAAAACGCCAGCGGTTCCAGTACACTCAAGATCGAAAAGACCATAAGTTATCCGTAAGCTCCGCAAACCGGCGCGGCGGCACCGCCGTTCAAAAAATACAATAAAAAATACTATGATGTTAGTGATGGGGCGTTAGTTTTCTTGGGAGAACGCATGCCGGAGAACTCGCATCGCGTGGTCATTCTTGGCGGGGGTTTTGGCGGCCTGTCCGCGGCCCAGGCGCTAAAGAGCGCCCCCGTGCAAGTCACGTTATTTGACCGCCGCAACTTCCATCTTTTCCAGCCGCTTTTGTATCAGGTCGCTACCGGCTCGCTCTCTCCCGGCGAAATCGCCGCTCCCTTGCGCAGCGTGCTGCGCCGCCAGAAAAACACGGAAGTGCTGCTCGGAGAAGCGGACGACATCGATCCGCAAAACAACCGCTTGAAATTGCGCGATGGAGGCGAATTCCAATACGACTCGCTGATTGTCGCCACCGGATCGCAAACTTCCTACTACGGTAATGACTCCTGGCGCGAAGCTGCGCCGAGCTTGAAAACGATCGAGGAAGCGACCGCCATCCGCCACAAAATTCTGCTGGCGTTCGAATGCGCGGAGCGTGCGGCCACCGAAGAAGAAGCTCGCGCCTGGCTGACGTTCGTGATCGTGGGCGCCGGCGCCACTGGTATGGAACTCGCAGGCGCACTGGCAGAAATCGCTAACGAAACGCTTAGGCATGATTTCCGTCGCATCAATCCCACTGAAGCGCAAATTCTGCTGATGGAAGGTGGGCCGCGCGTACTGACCGCGTTTCCAGAAGATCTTTCGCAAAAAGCCGAGCACCTGGTCGAGCGGCTCGGTGTCAAAGTCCTAAAGGGTGTGAAAGTCACCCAGGTCGACAACGAAGGCGTGACGTTCGAACGCGGCCGCGCCACCGAAACCATGCGCGCAAAAACCGTTCTGTGGGCGGGAGGCGTCACCACCAATAAATTTGGCCGCACCCTCGCCGCACGCACCGAGGCGCAGACCGATCGCAGTGGCCGCATTCAGGTTACGCCGCAGCTCACCATCCCCAATTTCCCAAATATTTTCGCGCTTGGCGACCTCGCTCTTTCGCTCGATAAGGACGGCAAGCCACTCCCCGGCGTCGCCCAGGTCGCCATGCAAGGTGGCGCGTACGCCGCAAAAGTCATTCGCGCCCGAATCGAAAAAAAGCCCGAGCCTCCGGCGTTCCACTATTTCAACAAGGGCGACATGGCGGTCATTGGTCGCGCAGCGGCCGTCGCCAATATTTTCGGCTTTCATATTTTCGGCTGGCCCGCATGGCTGATCTGGCTTTTCATCCATCTCATCTACATCGTCGAATTTCAATCGCGCATTCTGGTCTTCATCCAGTGGGGCATCCAGTTCCTGACCTTCAGTCGTGGCGCGCGTCTAATCACCGGAGACGACGTCACGCAGCCGCGCAAGCCGTAGTAGACTGTCTGCCCTGGAGAAACTAGTGAAGGATTGCCGCGAAGCCGCACCCGCCGGTTCAAACTCCGCAAAAATTCTATTCAACACTTTCTTAACGATCGCGTTCTTGCTTTGCGCCCTGCCAAAGCCGTCGTCAGCGCAAGAAATCAGCCCTGACGCCTATTCCGGCCTCCGTTGGCGTTTTCTCGGTACACATCGCGGCGGGCGCATCACCGCCGTCGCGGGCATTCCCGGGCAGCCCAATATTTATTACGCGGGCACTCCGAATGGCGGCGTCTGGAAAACCAATGACGACGGCCGCACCTGGAAACCGATCTTCGACGCCGTTCACGTGGCCTCGATCGGCGCGATTGCCGTTTCGCCTTCCAATCCCAACATCGTCTACGTCGCCACCGGCGAGCAGGGAAGAGGCCACGGAGTTTTCAAGTCCACCGACGCCGGAGCAACCTGGTCCAGCGCAGGCCTGGCCGAAGAACATTTTCTCAGCTCCATCATTGTTGATCCGAAAACTCCCGACATCGTAATCGTGGGCGCCTTTGGCAGTTCGATCAAAACTGAACCGCGCGGCCTCTTCAAGTCCACCGATGGCGGCAAGTCCTGGACCAAAACTCTTGTTGACGGCGACAGCTCCTCCGGTGTGGCCGATATTTCCGCCGCTCCCGATAACGCGCAAATTTTGTTTGCCGCGCTGAATCCGCCTCCCGGTGAACCCGGCGAACGCGATCAACCTGGCGACTCACGCATTTTCGTATCGCTCGACGAAGGCTCCAGTTGGAAGCAAACCGGTACCGGCGGCCTGCCCGAAAAGGGTCGCGGGCGCATCGGCCTCGCGGTTATTCCGGGAACTTCCGGCCGTGGCGTTCTGGCGATCATGAATCAGGGACTCTTCCGTTCGAATGACGGCGGCGTCACCTGGCAGCAATCCACTAAGGATCCGCGCATCCTCGGTAGTTGGTATTTCAGCCGCGTCTATATGGACCCGAATCACCCGCAAATCGTTTACGTCGAACAGACCTGCACCTACCGTTCGACGGACGGCGGCAAAACGTTCTTCGCGTTTCGCGGCGCGCCCAGCGGAGAAGATCATCACGTTCTGTGGATTGCTCCCGACGATTCGAATCGCATGATCCTTGGCACCGATCAGGGTGCAATCATCAGCGTCAACGGCGGCGAAACCTGGACCGACTGGTACAACCAGCCGACCGGCCAGCTCTATCACGTCACCACTGACAACCAGTTTCCCTATCACGCCTACGCCGCGCAGCAGGACAGCGGCACCATCGTCGTTCCCAATCGCAGCGATTACGGCGCGATCAACTATCGCGACTGGTTCTCGAGCGGCGGCTTCGAAAGCGGCTACATTGCTCCCGATCCGCTCGATTCGAATATCGTCTATTCGATTGGTTGGTTCGGCACTGTGTTTCGACTCGACCGTACCACCGGCCAACTGGCCACCGTGTTTGTCCCGCCGGCAAATTACAAAACAGTTTGGGAAACACCGTTGGTTTACGATCCGCGCGATCCGCACGCGCTCTACTACGGTTCGCAATTCTTGTTAGAAACTTCTGATGGCGCGCTGACATGGAATGTCGTCAGCCCGGACTTGGGCTCCTCGCCGCAGCATCCTGCCGAAGTCAAAAAACCGGCTAACGGCCATTCACCCGATCCGGACGATGAGGAATTTACTGACGCCAACGACAAGGACGCGGCGCAGTTCGCGCGTGGCGGCTCGATCCATTCAATTGCCCCGTCTCCCGTGGAATCGGGAATGATCTGGATCGGCATGTCCAACGGCCTGGTTCAACTTTTTCGCGGTGGCAACTGGCAGGACGTAACTCCACCGGACTTGCCCAAAGGCAGCGACATCCGCCTGGTCGAAGCGTCTCCGTACGACGCCAGCACCGCGTACGCCGTAGTTACCGTGCGCCGCGATGACCATCCCTACCTCTTCCGCACTCACGACGCCGGAAAGACTTGGACCAAGATCATCAACGGCCTGCCCGAAGATGCGCAGGCTGCCGCCCTGCGCGAAGATCCCAAGCGCAAAGGTTTGCTTTTCGCCGGTACGCAAACAAGTGCGTATCTCTCGTTCGACGACGGCGATCATTGGCAGACCCTGCAGCTCAATCTGCCGGCGACCCCGGTCAACGATTTTGCAATTCATGGTGACGATCTGGTCGCCGCCACCTTCGGGCGCGGATTGTGGATTCTCGACGACATTTCTCCGTTACGCGAGCTGGATGCAAAACTCGCGTCGGCGCAGGTGCATTTCTTTAAGCCGCAGACCGCCATGCGCGTTCGCTGGGACAATCATGGGGAGACTCCGCTCTCGCCGGAATTCCCCGCATCCGAGAATCCTCCCGATGGCGCCCTTCTCTACTACTCACTGAAGTCCGCCGCCAAGACTGAAATTACGCTCGACATCCAAGATTCGAAAGGGAATCGCCTTCGTCACTATTCCAGCAAGCCTCCCGTTTCCAGCGGCTTGGTCGGCAATGCGCCTGATTATTGGTTCGCGCCTTCGGTGGTTCTCGATACCGCGCCGGGGCTGCATCGTTTCGTCTGGGATTTGCGCAGCGACGATCCGCTCACGCTGACCTACGGCTACTTCGGCGGCAAGCTCGACTACATTGAATACACTTTGCCCGACCATTCGATTCCCGGCCAAACGCCGCGCCAGCAGCCGCCCGGAGCATTGACCGTCCCAGGTAGCTACGAAGCGGTATTAACGGTTGACGGAAAAAAGTATCAGCAGAAGCTTGATCTGGTTCTTGACCCGCGCGTGCATGCTTCCTCGGCGGATTTGGCCGACCAGTGGAATCTGGCAAACTCGATCGCAGCTGCCATGGCCGCCAGCTACAACGCCTACAACGAATTTGATGCGCTGCGCGCCGCCATCGTGCAGCGCCAAGCTGTCTTGAAGGACAACCCGCAGGCAAAAGATCTGCTCGACGCGCTGGCGAACCTCCAGAAAAGCGGCACCGAAATCGGTGAAGGATCTTCGCAAGCCCCTGGGATCGGCCCGATGAATCGCGACATCTCGCGTTACTTCGTCATGGTTGAGTCCGCCGACATCAAGCCCGGCCCATCGGCCCACCAAGCTGCCAGCGAAGCCTGTGTGGCCCTATTAAAAAAGCTGGAAGCCTGGCGCAAGCTCAATCAGGAAGATCTTCCTGCGCTTAACAACCAATTGCAGGCCGCAAAGCTCGGCACTCTGCCAGTGGCCAACCCGAGCGCGGTGCCGCTCGTTTGTGTGCCTTAGCACGCCACCGTAATCGCTACCGCTGAAGTAAACAGCTGGTACTAGGGTACAGATGGTACGCTCGTCCCCGTAGTACCGATCTTCGATTAGGGTAATCTTCTGATTGCCCCGCATACCTCGCTCGCATAGAATGACAGTCCCCAAGCCGTATCTTCAGGTGTTCTGTGAGCACAGCAGGCGCATCGAAAGCCTACGATTCTCTCTTCGGCTCCTTCGGTTTGAAGGAGAACCCTTTCCATGTTTCGCCCGATCCGCGCTTCCTGTTCTCCGGACAAGCTTATCAAACCGCTATCGCCGAGTTGATGTTCGGCGTGCAGACCCGTCGCGGCCTCCAGGTTTTGACTGGCGAAGCCGGCACCGGCAAGACCACCCTGATGCGCTACTTCCTGCAATGGCTCGCCGACCGCCGCTTTTCAAGTTCCTATGTTTTCCACACCCACCTTGCCCCGGCCGAGCTTTTCGAATTCGTCTTACGCGATTTTGGGGTTCCGATAAGCGACTCCACCAGAAAGACCGATCTGCTGGCGACTCTCCAGCAGTGGCTGCTTACGCGCCAGGCTCTCGGCGATACTCCGGTGCTGATCATTGACGAGGCTCAGGCTCTTTCCATTCGCACTCTCAGCGAGTTGCGGCTGCTGTTGAATCTCGAAAACCTCAACGGGAAGCTGCTGCAAATCGTATTGGCGGGCCAGCCCGAACTCGCGGAAAAATTGCACCGCCCGGAACTCGTTGCGCTTCGCCAGCGCATGATGGTGCATTGCCGCCTGCCGCTGCTCACGCTCGAGGACACCGCTGAGTACATCAACGCGCGGTTGTGTGGCGCTGGCGCCACCGATCCGCAGATATTCTCTCCCGAGACCGTGCAGACTCTCTATTCCTTCGCGCGCGGAATTCCCCGCGTCACCAATCTGCTGTGCGAACGCGCCATGATCGGCGCCTACGCCGAGCATCAGACCCTCGTTTCGTCGGCTCAAGTCCGCAAAGTTGCCGCCGAATACGATCTCGAAGGCGAAACCGGCCCGAGCGCTTTGATTGACATTGCGCTGCCACCACGCGAGCGCGACTGTGGGCCCTCGGCTGCTGGCAAAGTTCCACCAGTCGTGGTGTCACCCAAATCGATCGCCGAGCAGCCGGTGGTTGCAGCCAAAGCTCCCGTTACTGTTCCGGCGACGAATGTGCCTCCGGCGACGCCCGCGCCTGTATCCCCGCTCAGCCTGGCTGCTTCTCCCGTACCGCCGGTCTGGTTCGCGCCAACACCCGCTCCCGCGCCCCAACCGCCCAAGCCCAAGGAAAAGCACTCTAAGGAATTTATCGTGGAATTCTGTCTAGACTCCGTCCAGCAAAAGGAACTTCCCAAGATTGTCGACGGATTCGATTGGCGCAAATATCGCCGGGAAAACCCATTCAAAGGATATTACAGCGAAATTTCGAGGAGTTTTCGAAGGGACTCGAAGGAACTCTACTCGTTTTTGGCGGTACGTACTAAATCTCTCGCGTCAAGCCTGGTCTCGTCCGCTCGCAAAATTCGCTGGCCAAACCTGAACATGCGCCGCAATCTGTTCGGGTCGCTCACAGGCTGGCTGCGAACGCCACTGAATAAACACCGGCCTCGCGTTACCGGTTCCACCACCCCGCCCGCTCGGACCGGGAAGACTGTCGCCTCGAGGAACGTCCGTTAAAACCCTTTCGGTCGCTCACGGCCTACGGCAAAGCTCGATTCCAACGCCAGCCCCGCTTCGGCGAGCCGGCCTTCTTCAAATAGTTTTCCAATCAACGTCACGCCGTGCGGCACCCGCCGTGCCGGAGAAAACTTTGGCAACGGATGCTCCGGATCCGGTGCCCAATCGCTGCGCGCCTGCGTCACCTCCACAAATCCCGCCCGCAAGGTCAACGAGGGATGCCCGGTAAAATTGGTGATCGTCAACATTTCATCGCGCAGCGACGGCACCAGCAGCAAATCCACCTGCGAAAATATCCGGTCCATCTCCAGCGCCACTTTCCTCCGCATGCGGTCCGCTTGTACAAAATCCACCGCCGAAAGAAACCGCGCCTGCCGAAATAGGTTCGGCCACGAATCGTAAGTCTGCATCTGCAGTTGATCCACGCCGTGGCTCAGCGTCAGCTCTTCGAACGAAGCCGCGCCCTCCGCAAACAAAATCAGTTGTAGGGAATCGTAAGGCCAGTCCGGCAGTGTCACTTCCACCGGCACCATCCCAACTTTTTTCAGCGTCTCCAGCGCAGCGCGATCCACGTCGGTCGCCGGATCTTCTTTCATCCAGGCAGGGAAGTAGCCCACCCGCAAACCTTTCACGCTTGTGCTCGCGTCAAAATCTAATTTACTTGGCACGCAGTTCACATCTCCAGGATCCGGCCCGGAGATCGCTTCGAGTACCAGCAGTGCATCCTCAACCCCACGCGTCATCGGCCCCAATTTGTCGAGCGACCAGCAAAGCGTCATCGCTCCCGTTCGTGGCACTCGCCCATACGTCGGCCGCAATCCTGTTACTCCGCAGCGCATGCTCGGCGATACGATGCTCCCGCCAGTCTCGCTGCCAATCGAAAATCCCACAAGCCCCGCAGCCGTCGCCGCGCCCGGCCCGGCGCTTGATCCTGACGCTCCTTCTTCCGGCAACCACGGATTCACTGTCTGTCCGCCGAACCAGATGTCGTTCAAGGCCAGCGCTCCCAAACTCAGCTTAGCCACCAGCACCGCGCCCGCTTCGTTCAATTTCTGCACCACCGCCGCATCTTCCTTTGGCACGCGATTGCGAAACGGCTCCGCTCCATACGTTGTCGCAATGCCCGCGGTATCCAGCAAATCTTTTCCTCCCCACGGAATTCCGTGTAGAGGACCACGATATTTTCCCGCCGCGATTTCCGCGTCCGCCCTCTTCGCCTGCGCCAGCGCATGTTCTCGCGTCAGCGTAATCACGCACCGCAATTTCGGATTGAATTCTTCCAGCCGCTTTAAATAAATATTAGTCAGCCGCTCCGAACTCAATTTCTTCGCTTCGATCCAGCGGGAGAGTTGCGTCACCGTCGAAAACGCAATGTCTGCATCATTCGAAGGCAGCGGCCCCGCATCCACGTTGCTTCTCACAACTCGCTGACGCTCCGGCCCCACCTTTCTTCCCGGCAGCACCGGATCCCATCGCGACCATGGCGCCAATCCGTCCTGCAATTCCATCTTCCTCGGCCCCACTCGCATTTCGTACAGCGGCGCCAGATTCACTCGCCACGTTTTTGCTACAAGCTCCCGATCGCTCGCTTTCATTTGCACTTGCACCAGCTTCTCGGCCTCAACAAAAGTTCCTACCGATACTTCCGGCCCCACCGGCTTCGCCGTCCCGAACGCCGGAGGCATTCCCGCCGGTTCCTGTGTAGGCTCTTGCCCACTCGCTGCTGTGTCGGTCGTCACCGCCGCTCCGGCCAAGGCCATCCCCGTCGCCGCCAAAAATTCCCGTCTCGTTTTCACGTTGTCCCTCCGGCCCAATAGTGTACTGCGCGCGGCGATTTTTGCCGCTCGAAAGCATCGTGGCGGCAGGGACGCGCATCAAACTAAAAGCGCAGGATGATTTACGCGCTCACGAAATTGTCGCTCGCAGGCCGAGCTTCAACGCCATTTCTGATGGCTCGATTGAATGTAAACCGGTCGAGTCGGCGAATTTACCTACAAGTGACAACTACTCACGGAATCAACGCTAGACTAGTTGTCGGCACCGAATCTCAACTTCTGGTCTTTCGAAAGGTAGCTAATTGATCGCGTCAGGAGACAGTTTGGACGTATTAATCGTTGGCGGCGGGCCAGCCGGGCTTGCCGCCGCCATTGCCGCTCGTCAAAAAGGTTTTGATGTAGCCGTGATGGACGGCATGGCTCCTCCCATCGACAAAGCGTGCGGCGAAGGAATGATGCCGGAGACCCTGACCGTCCTGAATGAGCTCGGTATTAAATTTCAGCCCGGCGATGGACAGCATTTCCGCGGTATTTCATTTGTGCAGCGTGACGCGGCCGTCGCCGCCGATTTTCCTGAAGGTCACGCCATCGGCTTGCGGCGTCCGGTGCTTCACCAACGCCTGCTCGAGCGCGCCCAAGCGTGTGGTGTACGGTTTCTTTGGAATACGCCGTTGTCCGCAATCGATGGCAATATCGTGCGCTTATCGTGCGGAACGCTTCGCGCTAACTGGATCATCGGAGCCGACGGCCACGGCTCTCGCGTCCGCCGCTGGAGCGGCCTGGACTCCACCGCCGCCTTCACCCAGCGTTTCGCGACGCGCCGCCATTATCACATCGCGCCGTGGTCCAGCTACGCCGAGGTTCATTGGAGCAAACGCGCGCAGGCCTACGTCACGCCAATCGGCGCCGAAGAAATTTGTGTCGTCGTCATGGCCGAAAATCGCCTTCACGCCTCGTTCGAGCACGCTTTAACTCAAATGCCCGGGCTGAACGAAAAACTCAGCGGCGCATATTTGTCCAGCCGCGAACGCGGCGCAGTCACCGCAATGCGTTTGTTGCACCGCGTCTATCGCAACAATGTCGCGCTACTCGGCGATGCCTCAGGCGGCGTTGACGCCATCACCGGTGAAGGGCTTCGCATGGCATTTCGCCAGGCTCTAGCGCTCGCCGATGCCATGGCAAGCGGCGATCTCTCCCAATACCAGTCCGCTCATCGCCAACTCTCCCGCCGCCCCTTCTTGATGGGCAATTTGCTGTTGTGGCTCGGCCGCAACCCGCGCATCCGGACCCGCGTCATTTGCGCCATGCAGCAGCGCCCCGAACTTTTCGCTCGAACCCTTTCCGCTCACGTCGGAGATGCAACTCCCGCGCAACTCCTCTCCGCCGGAGCATCCCTCGGCTGGCAACTGCTGGCAGCCTGACATATGGTGAAGCACTCTATGAAGCTGGTCAGCTCCCGTTCGCTACTCGTGGCAACCGCGTCGGCGTTCGCTCTGGCGCTTTTTCTCTCCGCCGCGCCACCCAGCCAGCAAGCCGCTCCTGCGACGAGCCCCGATATAGTTCTGAACCTCGACCCCGCTCAATCCAAGGTACATTTCACGGTCGACACTTCTCTTCACACCGTTCACGGCACCTTCAACCTCAAGTCCGGTAACGTTCACTTCGATCCCCAAACCGGCAAAGCCGCCGGAGAAATCATCGTCTTCGCTACCAGCGGCGATAGTGGCAGCACGGGCCGTGATGCCCGTATGCACAAGGAAATTCTCGAGACCGAAAAATTCCCCGACGCCCTTTTTCGTCCCACCCAGGTTGAAGGCAAGGTTTCTCCATCCGGTGGCTGCGATGTCAAACTCCACGGCACCCTCACCCTGCACGGCGCGGATCACGATCTAACCGCGCTGGTCCACGCCGAACTGTCCGGGGACCATTGGAAGGGCACTGCGAAATTCGAAATTCCTCACGTGACTTGGGGCATCAAAGATCCCAGCAACTTTTTTCTCAAAGTGAAGCACGTGGTCAACGTCGAATTGGAAATGTCCGGAACCATGCAAGCGCCAGCGGCTAATCCGTAAGCCACGCAACGCTTGACTGCTACCGCGCGCGCGTCTATACCTCTAACCAGGTGTGGTGCGCCAGGTTTTCCGGCTGGAGGCAAGTTGATGAGACTCTCACTGATTGCACTACCGCTTGGTTTAATTGCGTTGACCCTTTCGTTGCCTTCCGCAACCCGCGCCCAAGGTCATGGCGGTTTTGGCCCTGGCTTTTCGGGACGCAATGGCTCGGCCTTTACACACCACGGTCCCGCGGGCCCTCGTTTCGCAGTCGCTCGCCGCAGCCATCACTTCCACTCCGGCCTCGGTCCAAACTACTATCCTTACTACGACCCCCCCTATCTCGATTCTTACTACGATTCTTCAGACGCGCCCGATGAACCGCCCGCTCCTCCCGCTTGGCAGCCGGAACCATCGCCGGCCCCGGCAGCTTCCTCAAAGCCTGTCGAATCCGTGGTGATGGAACTCCGTGGCGACCGCTGGGTCCGCCTCACAAACTACGGCGTCAACGATACTGGCGACCAGCCCTCCGTGCTACAGCCTGCTCCACGCGGCTCTGTAACGCCCTCCAAATCGTCTGGTGCATCCACTCAAACTCAGGCTCCACCGGTCAGCGCACTCCCGCCCGCGGTTCTGGTGTTTCGTGATGGCCACCAGGAACAAGCCGTCAAGTACACCATCGTCGGTGGAACGATTTACGTAAAAGGGGATTATTGGACCAACGGTTCGTGGACTAGGCCCATTCCAGTCGCCGAGCTAGACCTCGCCGCCACCGTGCAACTGAATCAGCAACGCGGCGTAAAGTTCAGCCTGCCGTCCAGGCCCAGCGAAGTTATCGTCCGCTGACACTCCGTCGCAGCCATCTCACTTAAAATGTTTTTGGATAAATGGTGCCGGGGGACCGGCACGCACGATACTGCCACAAGTTAAGTTCTTTGTTGACTTCGCAGCCTAACGATCACTAGGTTCTCAGTTTGAAAGGAATGTGCGGTGCCATACGACCAACACCAAAGAGACGCCGAATCTTCTAGTTGGGAACCAAATTCTCCTCATTATTGGCCGAATACCTCAAATCCGGATCTCGAGAGGCGCGAACCCTTTCGCGCTGATTCGTATCCTACGATGCCTCCGCCCGAACCTAGGCGAATTCCTTTACCCGATCATGGACGGTCGGTATGAGGTCGAATGAATCACGACGCCATCTCTTCCACTACTTTTCATAAAGAGAGCGATCTGCATTAGCTTGCGGAGTTAAATGCGGTAGGCAGGCGAGCCTACTGGTCTGCTCCAATGTATTCGGCCTTCAGTGGAGTCAGCGACTCCGGGCCCTGATGGATATCCGCTCGCTTTCGTCCTCATAAAGTGGACGGCCTCGAAGCGACCTGCTCCGGTATCGGGTTTCGAAAGCGTGGGAGAGACCCATTGCCGTCTCTACTTTCCGCCAGCAGACCTGGCAGGAACTCTTTTCCCTAAACAGCGATTTTAGGTTGTCACCACAAAAACAGGAGCGCGATAGCATTCGTTCTTACGTAAGAACTTCCAGGCCATGCGAACCAGCTTGTTAGCCAGAGCCACCACAACCACATTCTGGTGTCTGCGCCCCAACCGTTGTGCCAACCAACTGTTCAGACCGGGAGCCTGCTTGTGTCGCTGTTGCAGTCCCTGCCAGTTGAATCCAGTCCAACCAAATGAAAAACCGTCTTACCCAAGTCAATGCCCAGCACGTGTAGTTTCATGGGATGCCTCCTTGTCACCACACTCTACAGCTTTTAGAGATCTGCGGCGGACCATCCCATTCCGTTAAATGAAATCGATCCAAGACCGCATGTCCGAGTAATCCGGGTGATTAAGCGCTTGCCGCTCTTCTGACGCGGGAAATATCAAATCGAGCACTTTCGGCGCTGGCCCGCCGCTGCCAACGCCGATACGTAGAAGTGGCCTTGCATAGTTCCAAGGGTCTATGCAGCCGGCTTTTCGACTTTTTCTGGCGGTTTTGGGGCGGCTTGGTGCGGAGCTGATTGCTGGCGCTGCTGCAACTCTTGTTGTTGGTGCGTGTGCTTTTGCGTCAGTTGTTGGGTTTGCTGCTGGTGCTGCTGCTCCAGCTTTGGCTGTTTCGGTTCATTGGCCGAAGTTTGCGGGAGGCGCTGGTGATCCTGCTCCTGCTTGGTCTGGAGCGTCTGGCGCTCCTTGACTTGCTGTGTTTGAAGCTTTTGCTGCTGTTGCTGGAATTTCTGGTCCTGCTTGGCGTTGCCGGAGTTTGAGGCAGCAGGCTGTTGCGCGGGCGGAAGATCCTTGGCATGGACGGTGGAGGCCGGGCGAGCGGTTTCCGCGGCTGGAGCAGCCGCCTCTGTTTTTGCAGGTTCGGTCACGGCCTTGGTTGGAGCAGTCTCGTTGGCCGGAGTAACGGTCTCGGCCTTTGCGGGAGCGGTCACGGCGTCGGTGCGAGGAGACTCGGAGGTAGTGCGAGCGGTCTCTGGGGCCGGGCGAACGGTTTCCCTCGCGGCGGCGGCCGGGGTGGTATGAACTGCGCCAGCATCTTTGGCGGCTACGGCGCCGGTGTCCTTGAAGGCTCCGGGCTTAGTGGTAGCGGCGATGGGAGGCCTGCCTTGATTGGCGGAGGAGCGTAGTTCGGGATTGGTCCGGGCGGCCTGGACATGTTCGGTCTGTGCGGCGACCGGCGCGATGTGCTTTTCTTTTGACGCCGCTTCTTGCTGCGATGTGGCGCGAACGGCTACGCCACCGGTGCCGCCGTTAAAACTGACGCGGTTCACCGTGGCGCTGTTTTCTATTTTTGTGTTGTAGACGTTGTGGATGACGGTGACGTTCACATTGCTAACCGACTGGTTGTAAGAGAAGTGCCCGTTTTCCCAGCGGCCGCCTTCGTAGCCATTGCCAAAATAGCCGTAACCATAACTGATTCCGCCGTAGAACCCGACTTGTGTTCCCCAGTAGCCATCGTGGAAGAGGTACGAGTCGTTCTCAAAACCCCAGTAGCCTGGAGTCCAGAGATAGCCTGCTTCGGGGGCCATGACCCACGTGCCGGGGACCCAGAAGTAATCGTCATCACCGTAAGCCCAGTAACCCGGTGTCCAGATAGCGCCCTCCTCGGTGCAGATGGGCTGCTCGTAGATGGGAAGTTCGGGTGGGGCGATCCTGATCGAAACCGCTATGCCAATTTGCGCAAAGGAAACCGCCGAGATAGCCAGCAATACCAGTGCGAATAACAGCGAACGGATGGATAAGACAAAACGCATTTTGTTCCTTCTGCCTGATGAGCCTTCAATTGAGAGAGGTTTGATCAGGTCAACTAAGCTCAGACTTTACGAATTGCACTCGGACCGGCTGCATGGTGGGTGCGACGGGGGCACTCGACAATTTCAAAGCCGAGCTCGTCTTGCAACTCTTGCGTGAGTATAGAAATTTCCGATCTGCAATACTGTCCGTTATTGCACGTAGTTTTTCTACTCGTTGCGGGCACCCATTGGGAAAATAGTTTCCAACTAAATATACCGACAAAATACGTACTTTACGAGCTAACCGGCCAAGTGGATCCGGATTACACAATGGCCTGGAATGGTCACGGACCAGCTTACTTATTCGAGTTGTTTCTGGAGTTACAGTTGGATCGGCTGGCGAAACCAGTCAACAAATGACGCCAATAGTTTCGACCACTTGGCGAAAATATGCCTCTGCGTCCTGACCGAATCAATGAGCACCCACACTCCACAGCCCACTGCTACCGCCAGGAACATCAATCCTAGATAACCGCTGAGGAAGCGGACAACATGAGTGATCGGTCCCGCCACACTCATGCGCAGCGCCAGCGCAAACAGGATACTTCCAGCCATTCCTGCGTAGAGAATGGTCCGCCACCACAATTGCCATGAAAAATGCTTGCCCCACCAACGGTCGAAAGCACGATTCCGACGAAGCATTGCCATCGCGTCGGCGCGCACCGCGTCTGGAGCTTGGTCGTTGGCTTCCCAATTGCACATCTGGAAAGCTCCATAGTTATCCGCTTCCACCCGCAATATCATTTCTTTGTAAATATCCACTTCCCAGCCCCCGTCGAGGCGAAAACGAAGTGCATTGCTCGATTCGTTGACGATCAGTCCACGGAGGGGTACCAGCGATTCTTCCGCTTCGATTTGCAGAACGACCTGACGGCCAAACCAATCCGAGTAATTTTGGGGCATAGATGCGACCACACTCCCGCGCCCCGCCACAATTGCAGAGGAGGCAATAGGATGTCTGTCCAAAAGCGAACATTTTTTGTTTCTCTGCTAATCGCGACTCCTTTTTAGTGCCGATTAAGGCCGACGGACCAAGCCAGGCCATCTACACTCGCCTTGTTATCTAGCCCATCCCTTAAGAAAAGCCGGCTTCAATACGTGGCGCAAAAAATTGCCCGGTTTGTCGACAATCGTTGAAAAAACTCCCCACGGTGACCGTTTCCAGCTCGTGCGGAAACTAAGCCTGGAAGGGCTAGCTCCATCGCGTTGCATATCCGGCACTTCGGCTCGGAATCCCGCGCGCCCCGCTCGTCACTACTTCCTGCGTTCACAAGATCCTGCCACTGATTACTTAGCCGACTGCGCTGGTACGGACGCTGGCTTGTAGGGGATCGGCCATTCCCCGAATACTTGCCATCATCCAAAGCAGAAAACGAGGTGTCAAAAATGCGGAGCGCTGTGCACAACAGGACAGACGTACCTTGTGAGCGCGGCTAGGCTGAAGGTGTGAAGTCAGCAATGGAGCCGAATGGCGGACAAGTCCTTGGCGGAGTGACTGAACACGGTAGTCCATGCGGAACAACGAACTTAAAGGTTCTAGAGACTGCCCTTGCCGCCAAGTTCCATTGCATTCAAAAGCCCAGACGCTTGGGGTTATGCAGGCATTGCGAATGAGCGGGCGTCCGCCTGGAACGCTGAGGGCAGGAACAACATGAATTTTTTTTTCAGACCTAAAAGAGTCGCGCTGCTTGGGGCATCCCTGGCGTTTGGCGGAATGCTTTTGGCGCAGCGCACGCCCGACAAGAAACTAATCCTGAATGGCAAAGCAACCAGCGCCACGGTGTTACAGATGGACGGGCATTCTTACGTGGATGTCGAAGCGCTAGCGCAGATTACCAACGGCTCCGTAAGAATCGAGGCCAGTCAGGTGGTCCTCACCATTCCGAATTCGAACTTCGACGCGAATACCGGGCAAGTTACGCCCGGACTTTCCAGGGAATTTGCGAGCGCCGCGATTGCGACCTTGGCGGAAATGAAAGAATGGAAAGGCGGACTTGCAGCGATGGTGACTTTTGGATTGGCCGTAGACGGCTCCTGGGCCCAGATTTATCACGAGCGGGTGCAGACCAGTCTGCAACAAGCCACGGTGGCGGCAACCACCAATTCCGATCACAACGCCCTGCAGTTGCTGAATACTCAATATTCGAACCTAGCCAAGTGGGAAAGCATGGTCGTCGCGGAACGCCAGGATCACAATGGAGCCAGAACAGTGGCGGCGAATTCGCTGCGGGATGATCCGGTGCTGATAAAATTCACCACATGCGGAAGATTCCTAAGCACGATGTTGGGTAGCGGAATTTTTGCCGATAATCCAAATTGTGACTAGTCGTTCGCAGCGAACTTTTCCTGCCAGAACTGGTCGCACCATGACACGCCAGGCAGAAACCTAGAAGCACACATAAAGCACAAACATGATGGCCGTCGAGGAGATTTGATGTTGACTTCTATTTGACGGCGTACTGTTTTTCGGGTTTGTCCGCATTCCGACGCGTTATGAAGATCCCGGCACCAGCGACGAGGGAGAGTAAGCCGAGATCCCAGCTACTGGAATAGTTTTACGCTCAACCTTCGGCATCGATGACTCAGTCACGCCACGATTAACATTATTTGGCGTCATAAAGAACATTACTTGAAGGCCGAGCAAGATGATTCCGAGCGTAGCCAAGGCGAGCCCGTGAATTTTACCGAATTGCATAAGAACTCCCGGGCTCTCTGCTCGTTAGCCCCAAGCAGAGAGCCCGTTCTTAGTACGAATCGTCGGCTCAGGCGATGGCTTCTCGGCCTCTGAAGAGATGCATGAGGAGCAGCACGACACCGATTACCAGCAGGATATGGATCAATCCGCTGGAAACGTGAAATGCGAAGAATCCAAGCAACCAAAGAACAAGCAGAACTGCCGCAATTGCTGCCAACATTTTTAACTTCCTTTCTCTTATAGCGCGCCCTTAACTGAGTTCCTGGCGCGCATGGCACCATTCGCGACGCTGAGACGGATTCGTGTCCACGCTGGGAAATTTGCCAGCTTGGGGATTTAAAATCTGTTCGATATGAGTCACATCCTCAAAATGACCGCCCCTTGCGCCTTGCGAACTCGAATTTGCACAGGGTGTGCCATTCGGAACAGTCCCAAGTTCCCAGCGATGCTACGTTTTGGCCCAGGTTGGTCGTGCAGAACACATGAATTCTCCTGGCGGCTCCCCGCTCGATGGTTGAATGAGGAGAAACAGCCGTGGAAGGAATTTTCCTTGCTGCACGGCGTGGCCGCACGGGGATTTTCAACCGTAAAGAAACTTCTGGAAGCGGCAAAAATGAAAAAGCTATCGGTTCTAGCAGTGGCACTTTCCGTAGCGACGCTTGGGATTCCGGTACTCGCAGTCGCACAACCGCAGGAAATGAAACAGCAGGAGCAAAAGCCGAGGTTGATGGACATCAAAGGGACGGTGAAGGCGGACGGCGATAAGATTACGTTCGTCACCGACTCCGACGGAAAATCCTGGGATGTCGTCAATCCTGAGACGTTAAAGGGCCACGCAGGACATCACGTCGAATTGAGCGCTCATGTATACGCTGACAAAGGTCAGATCCACGTCATGAAGGTGACGATGCTGAAGTAATTGCCGTGGCGGGTTTAAGAGACGGTCGCAGTTTGATCATACTTGGCATGCGACAGGGCAAACTCGGACCTGCCACTTGCCCAAGTCCATCCGCGTATTGCGGAGCGATGTGCGAAGCGCCGGATATTGGGTACGGTCTAGGAAAGGAATGCGCGATGAAAGGGTTCGTTTTGGGAATTGCGACGGTCGCGCTGGTTCTATTGGGCGGGCTGGTATTGGCGCTGATGGGATTCGTCGGAATGCGCGCGGATAATCCTCCTTCAAGGATAGAGACTATTGTTGCCGGGCACGCCATGGATGCCAGCGTCGCGCGTGCCGCTTCAAAAATAGCGAATCCGGTGATGGCAGACGAGGCGAACCTGACTGCCGGTGCGCGGCTTTATCGCGAACACTGCACGCTGTGCCACGGCGATCCGGCGCATACGAAAGCAGTTCTTGCCGACTCCCTCAATCCTCCCGCACCCCAGTTCATGAAGGACATGGCGGACATGCCCGAGAACCAGAACTTTTACATTTTGCAGCACGGCATTCGTTGGACCGCCATGCCCGGCTGGAAGAATGTCTTGAGCGAGCAGCAGATTTGGCAGTTGGTGGGATTTCTCAGTCACATGCATGATCTTCCAGCCTCCGCGAAGCAGGTGTTCACAGCAGCGGAGCCGGGGACGCCGCCGGTTGGTTCGAAGTGAACAATTCGTCTGCGCAAGGAGTACCGCCGGCCTAAGCGACGAACGCGACAAACACTCTTGATGCCGAGCATCGCATCGGATGGACATGACGGCGCGAAAAAAGCTGCCTGGCAAAAGTGTTCGAAACGGCGAAGCACCCGGACGCCTGCGGAGAACGCTGGGGGTTTTGGGGCCCGGACTGATCACCGGAGCGGCCGACGATGATCCATCAGGAATCTCGACGTATTCGGTAGCGGGAGCGGCGTATGGGTACTCGACGCTGTGGATCGCGCTACTGACGTTTCCGCTGATGGTGGCGATCCAATTGATGTGCGCGCGGTTGGGCATGGTTACGGGGCGCGGATTAGCGGCCGCCGTGCGGACTTACTATCCACGCTGGGTGCTGTGGGGAGCCTGCGCGATCCTGGTCGTCGCTAACGTGATCAACATCGGCGCTGACCTTGGCGGGATGGCGGAAGCCACGCAACTCGTCTCTGGAATTCGAGCTTCGATCTGGATTCCGCTATACGCACTCTCCATCCTTGGCCTGTTGTACTGGGCTTCCTACAAGCTGATCGCGCGAATTTTCAAGTGGTTGACGCTGGTGTTGTTTGCCTACGTGTTGACGTCGTTCTATGCGCACGTCGATTGGAAGCATGCGCTGGCGGTGACATTGGTGCCGCATCTGGAATGGTCGCGCGGATTCCTGGCGGTGCTGGTGGCCATTCTCGGCACGACGATTTCTCCGTACCTGTTTTTTTGGCAGGCAGCCGAAGAGGTGGAAGAAGGCCAAGCAAAGGACCAAGCGTCCGGTCAGCGAACGCGCGCTACCAGTGCGGCGTTGAGATCTGCGCGCGCGGACACTATTGCTGGCATGTTTTTTTCGAATTGCATCATGTATTTCATCATTCTGACCACAGCCGCCACGCTACATGTACACGGACAAACGGACATCACAACGGCTCGACAGGCCGCCGAAGCGTTACGCCCGCTTGCTGGCAATGGAGCGTATCTGCTGTTCACATTGGGCTTGATCGGCACCGGCATGTTGGGAGTGCCGGTACTGGTGGGATCGTGCGCGTATGCGGTGGCGGAAGGAGCCGCGTGGCGCGGCTCGATGACCGACAAACCAAGAAATGCGCGCAAGTTTTATGCGGTGATGGCGGTTGCCATGGGGCTGGGCCTGGCGCTGAATTTCGCTCGGTTAAATGCGGTGAAATTGTTGTTCTGGTCCGCGGTGATCAACGGACTGCTGGCGCCGCCGCTGATCCTGCTGGTCATCTTGTTAACCAGCAGTCGCAAGGTAATGGGCTCCCGCGTGAATTCGCCGCTGCTCGGGTATCTAGGTTGGGCTACGTTTGCAGTGATGACCGCGGCAGTGCTGGGCATGATCGTCACGTCTTGAAAGACGCGTGCTTTCGGAACGTGCGAGCTTTAGCTTAATCGTGCAGGATAACGCTGAGCAGGGAATTGTTGACGTGGATTTCGCCGTTGTATTCGATGAAACCGAGTTGGCGGAATTTGTTCATGAAAAAGTTGACGCGTGAGCGGGTGGCGCCGATCATCTCAGCCAGAGTTTCTTGCGAAACTTTCGGCAACACGGTTTTCGCAACGCCCGGCGCGCCATAGCGCGCGAGGAGCAACAGCGTACGAGCGAGGCGCTTTTCGCTGGAGTTGAAGAGTTGATCTACGAGGTCTTCTTCCACGCGAATGTTACGTGCCAAAACGTAGGCGATGAAGCGATCGGAAAATTGGTGTTCCGCGTGCAACGCGCGATTCATCTCGTTTTTCTCGATGATGAGCACGGTGGTCGGCGCTACGGCGGTCGCGGTGGCCATGCAGATGGACTGGCCCGCCAGGCACCCTTCTCCCAAAAAATCACCCGGACCAAGAATGGCGACCACCGCTTCTTTACCAGACTCGTTCACTACCGAAAGTTTTGCGCCGCCTTCCTGAATGTAGAGAACATTTTTTGCGGGATCGCCCTGGGTGAAGAGAATCTCTTTTGCTTGAAATTTGGTAATTCTTCTGCCCAAACCGGCGGACTCGAGAAACAAATTCACGTCGAACACAGCTTTTCTGGAATTCGCTTTTTGGGGGGAGCGACTGGCCTTGCCGGACACACGGCGAACTGCTGCAGGCATCATGTACTAGCCTAGCACCAATCTTGCCGCTTGTTCAATATTATACAAGTCTGGGCGGTGTCAGTTTGAATTTTCTTGGTCCGTGAAAACCCTACTTGCGCGAAGGACTTTCCGCAACGATTGGCGCACTTCGAGGCCGCCATCGTAATCGATGTATCCCTTTTTCCTGAAACGATTCATGAAGACGTTGATGCGCGGGCGCGTGGTTCCGACCATTTCCGCGAGGACCTGGTGGCTTATCCGAGGAATTTCGACAATCGGCGGGCCGTTCTTATTCAAGTGGGCCAAACGCAGAAGCACGCGCGCGAGCCGGCGTTCCGCAGGGGAAGTCAGCAGTTCGGCCACGTGATCGCGATAGTTCTTGAGACTGGACAATAGATAGGTGACCAAAGAATTTGAAGTTTTTTTGCGCGTGCGCAGCAACCCAAGCATTTTTTCTTTATTGATGGTGCGAATAGAACTGGCGGTCAGCGCGACGGCAGTGGACATGCGAAGGGGATAGCCGGCCAGGCAGAGTTCGCCAAAAAAATCGCCCGCGCCCAAGATGGCGGTGACTGCCGAAGGCTGGTGTTTCGACTGGCTGGTAAGGCGCACGCCGCCTTCTTGAATATAGAAGAGTGTGTAAGCAGGCGCGCCTTGTTTGTAGATGTTTTGCTTGTTTTTGAAATGAGAGACGGTGCCGCCAAGGGTTTCACCCGAGGAAAAGCCACCGAGGGGAGAAACAATCCCGTTGCTGCGTTTCGACGTTCGCTTTGCTGTGGCAGGTCCGCTCATCTTTATGGCTTTCCGGCTGCGTTTGCGGACTTCCGATGAGCTTCTTGCGAATGCTGGAAAGCTTTCGAGGCGTGTTCGAGTGCCTGCTTGGAATGTTCGTGGCCAGTTTGGTGATCTTGCTTGCCGTGGTGAACAGCGGCAGTGCGGTGGGCATGCGCGGCTAGTTCGTGAAAATCGGCGGCCCTTTGATGCGAGTCACTTGGCATGGTTCTTTCAATCCCTCTAGCCACAAGGATAAAGGCGTTTTGTCTTTCTGAGTGTTCAATTTAGAACACTCACTTTGGCGCCAGATTTCTAGCGCAAGTGTCTGCCAGTGCTTGACGCTATCGGCTGCAGCAGACCCGCACAGCAGACGAGAAACTTACTCGCGGCCTTTAGGACCTCGAAATCAAAAAAGAGCTGAAATTGTTCCAATCTAGACAGAGATCTTCTTGCGCTCCTCTTAATATGACTTTGGCGGAAGAAGCGACGCGGCCCTTGATTTCGAGGAGTCCATCAGCTTCCCCAGACTAGGGAGACTCTAAAATGGAAACCGTATTGATCGTGCTTCTCGTACTGTTCTTGCTCGGCGGTGGAGGCTGGGGATTTTCCCGTTGGCGCCGGAATTAGCAGCTTTCCAGCTCCGAGAGGATAGATGCATAGGGTATGAGCGCGCGCTATTTTGCGCTGGACAAAGCTGGAAGACGCGGGCCCCTGGGTAAGGAATGAATGTCCAACCAAATTGAAAATGAGAGCGCGAACGCCGACCTGAGCCATGTCCGGGTGGTCGAAAAGGCACCGGCGGCTTCGTTCTCCCGAAACCTGCCAGCACCGAGGTTCGATTGCAGGAATCGCCGACCTCTACCGGCTTTCCAATGCGGATTTGTACTGAGCAGCTATTGCCTGGTCTTCTTCGGGAGGAGAAATGCTTTGCCGCAGAGATACTATCCGAGCTTGCTGTCGACTTTGCTTCGATTCGCGAGGAGCTTTCGCGAATTCCACACGATGATTCCAAGACTGACGAATTTGTAAGGAACGCTCCCCGCCGCCGCAGGATGTCGTCGAATTGCAAACCGGCAGACCCGCATCACGACTGTGAGCAGGCTCGGATAACGATGATCGCAGAGGAGATGCTAAGGCGAACAATCGAGCGGCATCGATTCTTCACGACGCCATTGCCGGAGGCGGACGCGGCGGAAGAAAACGTCGTGGGCAAACAACGACAGACTCGCAGAACGGGAACAACCGGAAGTAATTCCTGAAGAGCCGATTTGCGCCATTACTTCCGGTTGGCCGACACTCGCCCGGAATAGACACAAGATAAGGGAACGACTGTACGATCGGACAGGCTTCTGTTTTGGGCAACTATTTCGAGATGGCCTATTGAGGAAACTACGGCCAGCATAACAAGATGGGCTATCGGCCAAGCCTCACGCGAGCCCAGGAGGGGTCATGCGACGCACCCTGTTCTTACAAGTTTTCTCCCTGTTATTGGCCATGAGCCTGCCGGCTGCCGCAGAGGAAATGCTGTTGAAGGACGGTACGAAAATTGTCGGGCACCTGAGTGGGCTTCAGGGCGACAAGATCGAGGTCGAGACTGCTTACGGAAAAATGCAGATCAAGCGCAGCGACATCATCGCCATCAACTTTCCCGAAAATGGTGCCATCACGGCTCCAGGGTCGCCGGCTTCTAAAGACGCTGCGCCAAGTATCGAAGAATCCCTACGCGGAACGCAATACGTGAACAAAACCCGAAGGTTTACCCTCTCCGTTCCGCCGGACTGGAAAGTCGATCCGAAATTTCCGCGGTCTGCGCCGATCGTCACTGTTCTCAGTTCGCACGATAACATGCGCTTTCTGACGGTCACGCAAGAGGAGTTCAACGGATCGTTGGAAAGCTACAAGGGTATGCTCGAACTTACGTACCGGAAAGCATTTGGGAACTATGAAGAACTTTCCGAGTCTACCGTCAAGATCGACGGCAAATCCGCACTACTGCTCTCGTTCCGCGGGATTTCGTCGAAGGCCGATAACTTGCCGGTGCAATTCCTTGTCGCAATCATCTCTTCAGGCACCAGCTACACTCGCGTGGCTACATGGTGCGCTGAACCGCTATTCCATGAAACGCAACCAATGTTCGAGCAAATCGTAAGCTCGTATCATAGCGGTGGGATCCCCGCGATGGCGCAGCTCGCGAAGCCATAAGCAACTCTGCGCCGAAGGCCGGGGCACGTCAGGGTGTCTCTCCTCTTTGGCCCAGGACCAAACACAAGCCGAACATGCAATAGGCAGGTTGCTTTGGGCGGGTAGCGTTAGTGCTCTATCGGAGGCGCGTTTTCACAAAAGCGTGAAGTCCGGGCGAGGTGCTCTGCGCGCGTTCGATAGAGCCGTTTGAAGGTGGCCGCTGGCGGTTGCGGTGGATGCGGGCTAAGGGACCCGATCTAACAGCTATGGGAATTCAATCTTTTCGCTCATCTGTAAGCTGTTGGTTTTGCGGTACTTAGAAAATGAGCATGCGCGAGAACCGCAACGGGATGCGCTACGTTGAGGCATGACGTGCGGAGCATAGCACGCGAAGCGTCCGCCGCGCCAGCGGCTTCGTTCAAACGGGCAAACCTGAAGTATCCAAAGTAAGGTTGCCGAAAAACCTGTCCCAATCCAATCTGATGCCTGGTATAAGAGGGGCGTGTCGTACAGGTCAAGCCACAGGGGCCGAGATTGAGGCTTCCCCCTCGTCACGGCATGGTTAGAGATAGGGCGAGGGCGACATGCGAAAACCCCAAAAACCGCAAACGCATGCGAGTGCTCCGGTTTGAAAACACTCTGGTTCTCCTCGTCATAGTCTAAGCAGTCATCCCAGTATGCCGTGCCTAAATTGCATTTTGATAAAGCCCATTGTCCAATAGAGAATCGCACATGCGGCCATCTCCAAGGCTACCGTGAGCAACTTCGCTCGCCAGGGAATCTTCGGGACTAGAAGCACAACGCATGCGCCAAGTAGAAGCGGGACGCATACGGCGTAGCCAACTTCCCCGATGGCAGCCAAAGCGAAAAGCATTAGGCTACCCAACAGGATTCCCATGTCGCCGAGGGGTATCTTCCCTTTAGCGATAAGCCAGGCCAAACCTTCCATGCAGACAGGAACGACGGCGAGGAACGAAATCAACAGGTTCAGCCAAATCAGCCACGCGCCCGGGCCGAGATAGAGCAAACCAAATTTTCGCATTGTTCCCATCTCCTAATTGCAGCTCGGATAGGACGGGCACAAGGAGTTTCGAATCTGCGTCCATGCCGGCGACACGATCGAATAGGGTTGGCCCTGGGGCTGGCCCACGCGTGCATCCATTCAAACCGAGGTACCACGAACCCTGCCCGTTCACTCAGCGATCGTATCATGTGATCCGGCGCACATTTAGTTCTGCTCTCCAGCGCTTGGCTGGTCAGAACTGGTGTGATGAGCGCTTCGCTGATAGGAACTTGCGGTAATGAAGTGAGAGATCCAATTCCTTTTGAGACACGTCTCAGTTCAAACCACCGAACGCTACCTTGCCTGCAAGCAGCGGATTCGATCAGCCGTCAACGATCGCATTGGCATCGACCCGAATCCCTGAGCTGGGTGCGCGGCTGTGGAAGGGTTGCCGACAAACCGCCCGGAATCAGTGTGAGCCTACAGGGCGAACACAAACAATTCATTGGAAATGGAAACTCATAGGCTCATCACTTAGATGAACGATACTTCTTCGGCTTGATCTGCAATCGGACGGGTCACCGCATTTTCTAAGAGAGCCACAGGAAAAATCGATGTATCATTCGACATCTAGCCCGCGGGCGTCACGTTCACCGTGCGAAGAATTATCGGGACCGAGGCGCGGAACTTCCGAGATTGGGTCATCCGCAAGTACACGAAATCCCATGACAGATTGGCAAATGCGAGAAAAGCGGCCACTCCGAGGACCTCGGCCGGAGCCAGCGGGGCCGACGCTCAAGAACTACATCACGCCCGCCGGATTGCAACGGTTGAAAGCTGAGCATGTGTTCCTGCTGAGGCGCGAGCGGCCCGCGGTGGTAGAGGTCGTAGCGTGGGCTGCTAGTAATGGGGACCGCAGTGAAAACGCCGACTACCTCTACGGCAAGCGACGGTTAGGCCGGATTGATTCGCGGATTCGCTTTCTCACGAAACGCATCGACGCTGCCGTGATCACCGATCCCGCCGCTGCGCGGCAGGGGTCAGCCGCAACGCGCATCTTCTTCGGCGCAACCGTGACCTACAAGGACGCCGCCGGGCTCGAACACGTCGTCTCGATCGTCGGCATCGACGAGGTGGACCTCGACCGCGGCTACATCAGCTGGCGCTCGCCTCTCGCTAATGCGCTGATGAAGGCGAGCCCCGGCGACTTCGTGGAACTGCGCGCGCCAGCGAAGACGGAGCATCTCGAGATCATCGACGTCGAGTACGCGCCCATTCCGATGGATCCTTTCCGCGAACCGCTGGGAGCTCAGTCAACTCCCAAGGTCGAGCGCTCCTAGACCAAGCCGCCCGACTCTGAGCGTTCGACGATCTTTGTCGTTTTTGCACATTGTGTCGTCCGAAGCTGGACAGCGAAATGTTTACAATACCTGCTCGGCGATTCCTACAGTCAACTAGATTATGTCCGGCGATTCTGACCGAATCACGGGCGAGTGGGAAGTAAATCCCAAGGTAAGATTTGCCGACCCCCCGAAACTACCCGCAAAGCCGCATGCTCGGGTGGTCTATTTTTTCAGAGTCTCCAACCACTTGATCACGATCGATTGTAGCTCTATGCGGCGATCCGAGAAGCTGTGATCGGTCGCGACAGCTACCTGTTCCAGCGCGTCGGCGCTCTTCTGTCGCAGCGCAGAAGCCAAAGCCTCCATATCGGCATGGTTTTGATCGTCGGCTTCGAGGAGCAACACAGGACGCGTGCGCAGCGCCTCCGCCCACTGCACATAATCCCAGTCTTTCGCATGCCGTTCGGCCTCGGCAAAAAGCTCCGCCGCAGTGGCACCACGCACCGGATGCAACTGCGTTTCCCAGCGCTTCAGACGAGCTTCGCGCTCTTTCGGATCGGCATTAATCTTTCCCAGATTCACCGCTGCGATCATTGCGACCGCTTTGATATCGGCATCATGAGCAGCTTCATATCCGGCAATGAACCCGCCGAAGCTGTGTCCAATCAGGACCACCAGTCTTGGATCCCCGCGATATTTTGCGGCATTCGTCGGCTCGCGTAGGAAGCGCACCACCTCGGTCGTGTCTTCAATGGCAGATGATTGAGAGAAAGATCCGGGCACGCCCCAGGTCCCGCGATAATGGAATAGCATAACGTTCCACCCCGCTCGTCGGACGGACTGTGCCAAGTCTCCACTCATCTCATACCCTGGTAGACCATGCGGGAGAATCACCGTGCCATGGGGACCTGGGCCGCTCGCAACGTAGAGCCACGCGTCCAATTCCGCACTGTGACTCGGCACGATAAATTGGGCAAGCCCCGGCGGGAATTTCTTATCGGTTGGTCCATCTGTTATAACAGCCGATGGTGCCTGCTGCGCCCTCAGATGGGCAGGTGTCCACAAGATCCCGAGCAGAGCGACAATAATCATCTTTTGCCTCAATGATTTCACGCAGCCACCTCAGAGTGCCAAGTACCGGCGATTATATCGCTTGCAAAGGCCCAATTTCCGATGCGCAGCCGTTTGTCCCGGATTACGAGCAAGACCGGAAGTTATGTGCTCATTTTGGGCCATCAATGACATCGCTACCTTGGCGTCAAATTTGTGTGGCACTCATCTCGGTTTCCTTACCTAACTTCTAGTTACCCCATAGAACAGTAGAAGAGAGAGCGGAAGAGAAGCGGAGACTGGGAGGAAGACCAATTTTATTTTGCACTCCTAGATTTTGTAGGCGCAGACAGCCAAACAAGGCGCGGTGGTAGTTTCCTACTGCCTCGCGATTAGCGCTCGCCAAAACGGTCCCCAGCGCGCCCCTAATTTATCCAGGCAGCTGCCGGAATTGCGCAATTCCGGTGCAAATGGAAGTTCCGGTGCGCAATCGCGCAAGTGGGATGAAGCGAACATGGGCACGAAATCACACCAAGGCATGGAAGTGAATCTGTGATTTCGTGATGAGGACGAATTCACAGTGGAGTCAGTCGCGAAGATACAGAAGGACGCATTGGCAGAACGAATTCACAACCCAATATCGCCCTGAGGCATAACGGGATCACTTCAGTCCAGGCAGGCGCGTCGTGCGCTGAAGGCAAAGAGATGTGAACGCAGGTCAAGAATCTTTTTTGTCCAGGCCATGCATTTTGGGAGCCCGAATCTGGTCGCGCTCGTAAAGCCATTCAAAAAACGTTCTGTGCGTTCGAGGTTTCCACTTCTTGAGTGTTGGGGGCTTGAATCGCGCGGAATAGCTGTTCACGAACAGGGAAATGGGTATCCACAATGCGGCCGTCCCTCCGACAAACCAGAGGACCGACTGAACGGCTGTCCTTAAACTGCTCGGCGGTACAGCTTACAAGGTTTTCCCCGCAGAGTAGCCTGCAAACGTCAAAACATCCCAATTCGGCAATGTTTGGAGAGTCCATGCGTATGCACAAGATTTTGCCGACAATGATTCTGGCGTTCGGAGCGATGCCACTGGCGATAACGGCTCAGGAACAAGCCGCGGCGATCCCGGAGCGTGCGACCGTCGCTCAGGTGGTGGATAAGATCGTGGCGCAGGAACATGCGGAGATGAACGCGATCCGCAAGTACTCGCCACTGGTGGAGACGTACATCCAGACGGTACGACCGGACAAGGAACTGGGTGCGGTCCCGAACGGGGACAAATATTTTCTGGGGCGGGCGGAGCTGGACAAAGGTGTGCAATTGGAACCGCTGGTTAAGGGCGATGGAGGAAACAGGAGCAGCGTAGGCGCCGTAAAGCAGAAATTCTTGGCGAGCCTGGGAAATATGTTTTCCGGGGAGTTTCTGCCGCTCGGCTTTCTCCAGATGATTTATCTGGATGAGGAGGGATTTGACCAGCAGCACTATAAGTTTTCGTATGCAGGGCGGGAATTCCTGGGCGATGTGCGCTGCCTGATTTTCGATGTTGATCCGCTGGCAAATACGGGGAAGGGGCGGTTTTCTGGGCGAATCTGGGTGGAGGATCAAGACTTTCACATTGTGCGATTCAACGGTTCATATGGCGGGTCGTCGAGGGGCAGCTTTTATTTTAATTTTGACAGCTGGCGGGAAAATTCCGGAAAAAATGAGTGGTTGCCGGCATATATCTACAGCGAGCAAGGCAACGTGGAATATGGCGTGGCGAAACATTCTACGTTCAGGCCTTTCAAGTCACAGACGCGGCTGTGGGGCTACGATTTGAATCGCGAGCAGGAGGCACAGACGTTGAGCAGCGTCGAAGTGGAAGGGCCGAAAGTGAAAGATCAGACGGAAGTAGGAAATGGATATTCGCCGTTGCAGGCCAAGCGAGCGTGGGGAAGGCTGGCGGAAGACAACGTGGCGGCAAAAATGCAACGCACGGGATTGATGGCGCCGTATGGCGACGTGGACAAAGTGCTGGAGACGGTGGTGAACAATCTGGAAGTGACAAACGAGCTGGAGATCCAGCCGGAAGTGCGCTGCCGAGTGCTGATGACGTCAACGCTGGAGTCATTCACCATGGGCCACACGATTGTGTTAAGCCGGGGACTGATCGATGTATTGCCGGATGAAACGAGCCTGGCAGTGGTGCTGGCGCACGAACTGGGGCACGTGATGCTTGGACATCGCATGGACACAGAGTTTGCGTTCTTCAATCGGGTGCGGTTCGACGAGAAAGATACCTTTCACCATTTCGGGTTTGCGCGAAACGCTGACGAAGAAGATGCGGCAAATCAGAAAGGAATCGAACTGCTGAAGAAGTCCCCATATCAAGATAAATCCGGGACCGCCGAGGCATTCTTTGAGGCACTGCAAAAGCGCGAAAAGGAAGTGCCGAATTTGATCAGCCCGCACCTGGGAGATCGCGTTCCGAAGCATTGGACGAGCGCCTCGGGAACCAGCGATCAACAGGCAGTGAAGACCGCGAACGCTATTGTGGCGCTGCCGCTGGGCGCACGGATTAAGGTTGAGCCATGGGACGACCGGCTGGTAATGCTAAAAGCGCAACCAGAGGGCGCAGTCGCGGAGTACGAAAAGATGCCGTTTGAAGTGGCGCCGTTCCTGGTTTATTTGACCAGGCAAAACGCCAAGGCAACGTTGAATGACACCGGAACATTGGCAACAAGAACGGACAGCGACCCAGCGCCTGCGATCGCAAAGCCATAAGCGCAGCAATTGCGCGGAGTTGGAAACGCGAAGACCAAGAACGGCGGGAGAATAGACCTTGCCCGCGGCCGCCGTTTCAAGCCTTGCATGCAGCTATCTGACGACGCCAGGCGTCGCACTGCTGCTAGCAGTACCAATATGGCGATCCAGTTTCTCTTCATTGGTTTTGAGCCCTCCGACTAGTTCCTGCCTTAGTCCATGGATTCCTTGGACTATTCCTGCGTTGCCCAACGAGGAAGCTTGGAGGCCCATTCTAAGACACAAGACGAAGGACAGTGCCCTTACCGGAGTGAAATTGGCCCCGATCCCATTGTCCGGTAACCGGGAGTTCGCGACGTTTATGGTATGAAACTCGTCGTTCTTCAAGTCTCGTCTCCGACGCGAGCGGTGACGCGAATTGATTCGTAGATTCCACCTGACCTTCGGTACAGTTTCCTCTCGCATTACGTTTTCCTAAGATGGACTCATGTCTCTCCGAACAGCAATGAAACCTTCTTTCTTACTGCAAATCCTTGGTTCACTAGCACTTCTCCTTGCCGCATTGACCTGCGTTTCGTGTGGCCGAAGCGAAGCTGTAGTGGCAACAAGTCAGGCTGCCACAATGCAGGCTATTCGCGAATACGGCCGTGGACACCAGGCAACGCCGACGGTATTCTCGAATTCATCTGTCAGCAAAACACCTGTGAATGATTTGGAGGGAGCCGGGGTTTACGTGGTTCGAATTTCCCAGTTGTTTGAGAGCGGAGCCTACGGTCAACTCGACTCGGAAGCTCAACAAATTCGCGTAGGGAAAGACAGACTCGCCGGTGGAGGCTGGAAACTCAATACTTTTTATGCTGCAGTATCCACACCTTCCAATGGGTCGGACACAGCGGGCGGCGATTGGCAAGCGCGTATCAATGAGCTAAAGAAGTGGGTGGCAAAGGATCCGCAGTCCGCCGCAGCTCGAGTGGCACTCGCAATCGCCTACATGGGCTGGGCTTGGGAAGCCCGCGGCTCCGGTTATGCCAATACCGTCTCGCAAGAAGGATGGGATGTGTTTAAGAAGCGCGTCGGGATGGCCAAGGCGACTCTCGTCGAAGCGGCACGCCTCAAAGAGAAATGCCCTGCCTGGTTCTACGTAATGCAGAACATCTCTCGGGCAGAGGCGTGGAGTAAGTCAGACGAAAAAGAGCTCTTCGATCAGGCAATCTCCTTCGAGCCTGGATATTATTACTTCTACCAGAACCATGCAGAGTTTCTGTTGCCAAAATGGCATGGCGCCGAGGGTGAAACGCAAGCCTTTATAAATGACGTCACCGCCGGTGTCCCCGAGCCGGATGGTTCGATGCTCTATTTTGAACTCACCGACTCCGTGGCTTGTCAATGCGACCCCGAGCGCGACACTCTGAAAGACATTTCGTGGCCAAAGGTTAAGGAAGGTTACGCTAATCTAGAGCGGCTTTATGGAACGGTGAACGTCAAAAATAATCGGTATGCCTATATGGCCTACATGTCACGGGACAAAAGCGCTGCAGAGCATGCGTTTGGCCTGATCGGCGACAATCCGGATCATGGTGTCTGGCACGACCAGGAAGCATTCGAGGCAGCCAAAGGCTGGGCGACCGCGCCCTAATCATTGGTCCAGAGACCATCTTGCTTTCTAGCGCTGTGAAGGTCCTGGTTAAAGCGGTTACCGGACTTGTGGATTCTTGCGTCCCGAAGTCACTTCCGTCCCAACAGAATCGGCTCGGCCTCTATGAGCTTCAGAGACTTCACCATGCCGTGAGTCTCAGCTTTGTACTTCTTGAAGTGTGGCGTTTGTAGATGTGATTCGTAAGCTGCCTGATCTTTGTACGTCTCGAAGATTCTGATCTGATTCGGCTGACCCTTCACAGAAACTGCATATAGAGTTAGCACTCCCGGTACGACTCGTATCGAAGTCTCGACCTCTTCTTTCAGTGCATTCCGGTAAGCGTCAACCTGGCCAGCATCAATCTCCAGCTCTGCAATTCGGACTAAAGGTGTTTCCATCGTCTTAGCGCCTGCCGCTATCAATGTTCCGAGAACTGCGATAACGACTATATTTGATAACAGGATTACAAGGCCTCTCTTCATGGTGCCACCCTTAACGCTTCGCTAACCAGCCGATCAGCGCGGTCTACTTGATTTGATGAAGCTGATAAACTGTCCATTACTTTCAAACGTCGAGATAGCAGTTCCGCTCCGTTGAAGTATGGCAATTTCCTTCGAAAGCCGTCGCCAAGTTGTCAAGTCCCTATTAACATACTTACCGAAGATCGGTCCAAAGGCACACGTCCAGTAAGCCGACTTAAACAGGGCTTTGCAATACTTGTTGGGACTGTTTGACGAATCGGCTGGATCGCACATATCCGCGAAACCGCTCGTGCATGTACGTACTGTCGGCCCACCAGGCACCCAAAACCAAGATACAAACGGTTGTCGTGATTTCGATGACGAGGACTCCAAGATCATTCAAAATCGAAAACCCTCCCTGGTGATTTAGAAAATAAACCCATTCGGACTGTTTAGATACATGGGAGGAGAACGGCCACGCAAGACACCACGATTAAGTAGCTCGCAAGGAAAAGTTTACGGGATGCACTCCGCCATGCAAGCATTCCGTACGCTGCCACGATGGCCCCTATCACAATTTCGGCACGGAAGAATGCATCGAACGCATTCAACGGCCGGAGCGTAAAAATACCTCCCGGCAAGTCGAGGCCGAACCAGGTAAGACCCTGGCAGAAAAACAAAAGACTAGTTCCGAATATTTTTCTACCTTGCTCAGCCTGAGAGTAGTCTGTCGTCATTTCGCCAAGTCCGCGATTTCTTCTGGACCAAACAGGAAGTCTTCTGCCAGCCATTCAGGGGCGTGCAAACAATGGTGATTCCCGAATTGAAGGATCAGCCATAGCGCCGAAGTACAACCATAGCGGAAAAGACAACTCGTCCCAACGGGCTGCGCCCACTGCATGACTGCAAGGCTTTGGCGGTCAACGCCCGATAAACGCAGCGGAAATCGTACAAGTGAAATTCTGCCTGGAAGCACCAAGTTGTAGAAGGTCAGTTGAAACAGAGGATTTCGTTGCATTGCAAACGTTGCGTGAAGATGCCTTTCCATCCTTGATGCTTCCCATTCACATTTCTGTGCCGTTTCAGCTCGGTTTTACGTCAAACTAATATCGCCTTTATGCAAAAGGAAGTTGCTTCGCAAACCTATGCGATTGAGCCCAGGACTCCTTCCAGCTATTTTTTGTTCGTCTTTTGCTTTGCTCATGGCCCTTAGCCTCGTGGGACAGCAGTTACAACAACAACCTCCAGTGGTCCGGTCGTTCGTAAGCGAAGTGCTTGTGCCTGTCGTGGTCCGCGACACCCAGGGACACGCTGTCGGCAATCTAACAAAGGAGGATTTTCAGGTATTTGACAACGGTAGACCGCAGACGATCACTGGTTTCACAATAATCAAGCGTGCCACGGAGACCTCCGCGGCGAAGTCTTCCGCTCCCAGTCCGGACGCTGCCGAGCCTCCCGCCGTTTCACAGCCGACCTCTCCCCCTCAGCGATTTGTCTTCTTCCTGTTTGACAACAACAACTTGACTTACACCGATCTCGCCAGCGCACAACAAGCCGCGATAAAAGCACTCGATTCATCTATTACACCTGCAGACATGGCGGGCGTGCTTTCTACTTCTGGAACCAGCAGCGGCCTAACTCGCGACCACGCAAAATTAAAGCAAACGATTCTTGATTTGAAGGTTAAGACTTTCTTTCGCCCGGGGTTCGGATGCCCGAACGTCGATTACTACCAGGGCGACCTGATCATAAACAAGAATGACGCTCCGGCTCTTGAAGCTGCCGTGGTAGAGGTCATGCATTGTTTCAGAGGTGTTCCTCAGCAAGCGGCGGAAAGCCTGGCGCGAAGTGCTGCACAACGAGCCGTGACGCTGGGCGAACAGGACTATCGAAGCAATCTGTATTTCCTGCGGTATATTCTGGACGGGATGGCGCCGCTTCCCGGAGAGCACGTTATCATTCTGGTCTCGTCCGGATTCTTCACACCAGGCCCGGAGGCGATGAGCATTAAATCTGAAATCTTGGATACCGCTGCCCGCAGCAATACGGTTATCAACGCTCTCGATGCGCGCGGTCTGTACACGACAAATCAGGGCGCGGAGGCCGCGGTGCGAATCGATCAAAACACAGAACAAGACACACAACGTCTCGACGACCAATACCGTCGCGAATCAATGGCCGCTAATGCTGACGTTATGGAAGAGCTGGCGGATGGAACTGGGGGCACCTTCTATCACAATAGTAACGACATCGAAGCTGGGTTCAGGACACTCATCACCCGTCCTGATTGCACATATCTTCTGGCCTTTTCCCCAGCAAACACAAAACCGGGCGCTCATCACACCTTGAAAGTCAAAGTGAATGAGCCCGGCCTGACGGTTCAGACTCGACGCGGTTACTCTACTCCAGCCCCGGAAAAGCACTAGAAGTAGGGCTCTCCAGCCCAGCCTCAATCCCGTAATCGGAAGGCTTCCTGGCTTCTGCGCAAAGGGCCTGATAAAGCGCAAATCGGAAAAGTTCCCTGGCGAGTTTGACTTTACCGGTAAGGCTTACCAGGAGTTGGAAACCTATCGCCAGGTAAATCGCAACTCTAGCCAAAATGCCGCCAAAGGTGTTCGGTGTTGGACAGCCGCGCCATACCGGAGCTGTTATGGTCGTATTGGTTGGGGTGCAACTTCATGGCTAGAAGAAGTCACATCGTCGCGCGGGAATGCGCTAATAAATTCAGTCATAGGGCTTTGTCATGCTTCGTCGCAAGCATAGCGATTCTCTTTGGAACATCCACATCGATCGCAACGAAACGCCCGACAGCGCCCGCTCCAGCCGCGACCACAGGAGTCGAAATGCAGGTCCTTCTTGATCGGGCTGGCTTCTCGCCGGGCGAGATTGACGGAACTGGCGGGGAGAATTGCAGCAAGGCTCTGAAGGCGTTCGCGGCCGCGCGTGGGATTGCTCCAGGCTCGCGGAATCGCGAGGCGGTGCTCAAGGCGCTCGGTGCCGGTCCTGGCGTTGAGCCGATTGTTTCCTATAGGATCACAGCGGAAGACGCGGCAGGGCCGTTCAGCGAGAAGATTCCGGAGGATATGATCGAGAAATCGAAGCTTCCTGGCCTTTACTACACATCTCTACTGGAAGAACTCGGCGAGAAATTTCACTCGGCACCGGCCCTGCTCAAACAACTGAATCCCGGCGTCCATTTCAGCGCGGGCGAAGATATTCGTGTCCCGAACGTGCCGCGCTCCGCGAAGAAGTTGCAGCACACCGCAGGGGCCAGCGCTTGGATGGTCAAGGTGGTTGTCTCGAAAAAGGCATCGATCCTGAAAGTGTATGACCGGAAAGGCCGGATCATTTTTTTCGCTCCGGTGACCAGCGGCAGCGCGCGCAATCCGCTGCCCCTCGGAAAGTGGATGGTCGTCAACGTAGTGCGAAATCCGACCTACAACTACAATCCCGACTTGTTTTGGAACGCTGATCCCACAGGTGCCACGGCGAAGATCGCACCGGGCCCCAACAATCCAGTGGGCGTGGTGTGGATTGGCATCAGCGATCCGCACTACGGGATCCACGGCACACCGGACCCGGGGGAGATCGGCTATTCCCAGTCTGACGGGTGCGTGCGGCTGACAAACTGGGACGCCACCAGACTCGCCGGGCTGGTCACCAAAGGCACGCGGGTCGTGTTCGAAGAATGAGAAAGCGAAAATGTGATTTGGAATGACCAGGGAAGACACTGGATTCCGAATGCCTCCGCCACGTCAGAACTTATTGAGATACGTACCCCCGTTCCTCCTCGGGATCTCCAACGAACAGCGACAGATTAGCGGGTCAAGTCCTTCGCTTAAAAAAGTTTTTTCTTCCCCTTCCCTGGCTGTCTTTCGGATCGGCCTCGACAAGCGCGGTTCGTTCGTAATCTAACGGTCGGTTTCAGTCCGACCCATACATCTCTTCGATCAAAACTTCGACCATGATTATTAATTCGAACT
The DNA here is from genome assembly GCA_963814635.1 of uncultured Acidobacteriota bacterium. Taxonomy (GTDB): domain Bacteria; phylum Acidobacteriota; class Terriglobia; order Acidiferrales; family UBA7541; genus Acidiferrum. The sequence goes on from CAWFDP010000001.1 coordinate 1,861,021, forward strand.
CCCTCTCACGAGGGAGCGGGATGCCCTATCAAGTGGACGACGCCACACGGCACGTCATGTACGGTACCGAGCTGTCCCGCGTACGAACCGAACTCCGGCTCCTTCTTCGCGAGCATATCAACCAGAACTGCTCGCGTCGAGAGCAGCCGACATTGTTATGCAATCAAGTCAAATTGCTCCAAAACGACATGTCCGGCGAGCCAACTTATCAGGCAACTAAGCGATCTGCGCTCCCGCGAAACCAACTTACCTTGTGAAAATCGCATTGTACTTTTTCCGCAAAGGCACTTCGTAGAAGCTTGGTTCCTATTCTTTAGAATGGTAACTTTTCTGGCAGTTCGATGAACAAGAAGCGGGAGAGAATTGCCCAAATTGGAGCAACCCACTTTGGTGTGCAAATCTCTGGCTCCTGCAATCAAAAGAGGCTTCCTTTAATGTCCAGTCAAGGCCGAAGGCGCGTGACAAAACGGTTCATCGCGATGGGATTTGCTTTGGCGACTTGCCTTTCAGGTCGCATCTCGGCTCAACAGAGTGGTGGCGTTACGCCGGGCAACTCCCAGGTTCGTCTCGTTCGCTCGGTTGTTGGCGCGAAAGGTGAAGAACGCAACGGCTCATTTGTCATGACGGAGCCGCGTACCGTCTTTTACGTTCCTGAAGATCGCGAGCTCATCGTGTATTTCGAATGGGAAGGCGCGAAGGGCACGCACCATTGTGAAGGCAGTGTCCGCGGCCCCGGCGGCCAGTTCGCCACCATGTCCAGCTTTTGCGGATAAACATCCTCTCGTCCATGAAACAGTGAGCGGAAGAGAGCAATTTTGGCCTGGGCGGGTGAACGCTGATTCACGCCACCTTGCTCGAAAATAGGCAAACTGACAGGTGTAGCCACGACCGTATTCTACACTTTGCTTCCCGGCAACGCCGCAAGCATCCTGCGGCAGTCAGCGTTTGCGAGAGCTGGTTGCACGGTGCAGAACCCATTCGGCGCCTCTCGAAACGCAACCGCCTTGCCATATCCCACGTATCTAGATATTATCTAGAGATGCTGCGGTTCGATTGGGACGAACGGAAGAACAAAAGCAATCGAATCAAGCACGGAATTTGGTTTGAGGAGGCCCAGAGTGTTTTTAGCGATCTGCATGGACGCCTATTTTATGATCCGGAGCACTCCGAGCACGAGGATCGGTTCATTCTACTTGGTGTGAGTTCAGCGGCAAGAACGCTTATCGTAGTTCACTGTTACAAGGAAAACGATTCCGTGGTCAGGATTATTTCTGCCCGTAAGGCGACTAGAAAGGAGGTGCGCTTCTATGAGGAGGGAATATGATTTCTCCAAATTGAAAGAGCTGAAGAACCCGTACGCAAGAAAGAAAAAGGCGGTGGGCATTAACTTGAGTCCGGAAGTCGTGGACTATTTCAAGCGACTGGCGGAAGAGACTGGACTGCCTTACCAGAAACTGATTGATTTGTATCTACTGGACTGCGCGAGAAAACGCAAGAAGCTGACAATGAAGTGGGTGGCATAGCGGCGACGAAGTACCCAAGCTGCGGTGAATGCTTCGGCGTCATCCTCGCACGAATCGCGTGGGAGGACATTGGTTTGACTAAGCGGTGACCTGCGGTCTACAGGAGTAGTGGTGGCCTCTATGCCGACGTTCAGGCTTGTTACTGCCTCGGCCAAGTATGGCTCTCGAAAGATTAAGTCTAAGCGTAGAAATTGAGGGACACAGGCCCTGCGCCAAGAAGCAGCAAAATCTGGTGCCGGGGGCCAGAATCGAACTGGCTACGCCCGCCTTTTCAGGGCGGCGCTCTACCACTGAGCTACCCCGGCAGTAGACTCAACTCAAGTATTTTAGAGAGCGCGCCCCGTCCAGTCAAATGTTTGACTATCTCGCGCTCCAGCAGCGTTTTGCGCGCGCGCCGCGTCTGCCAGCCGCCTCAGGGTACAATCGCGACAGCCTGGCTCGAGTACCCGCTCTGCCCGCCGCTGGAATTTACCGCGGTCACCGCGTAATAGTAGGTCTCGCCCGCGCTCACCGAAGTGTCCGTATACTTCAAACCGGTCACTGCGGACGAAGTCAGCCTCACATAACTCAGCTCCAAAATCGACATCCGATAAACGTAATATCCGACAATATTGGCGCTGCCGCTCGGCTCCCAATTCAGCGTTACTGAATGCCCCGCGGTGCTTACTCCAGTCCCAGCGACCGTGATCGTGCTCGGCGTGCTGCTGGCATTGCTCGCAATAGTAATCTTGGCGCTCGCACTGCCAGTCGCTTTTGGCGAAAAGACTACGTTCAAATCCGCCGTCTGGCCTGCCGCCAGCGTCGCTCCAGAAGTTCCGTTGCTCAAACTGAACCCGGTCCCCGTAATGCTGACACCTGAAATCGTCAAGCTCGAGTTCCCGGCATTTTTCACCGCCACCGCCGATGTGCTGGTTCCTCCGACCACTTCATTGCCGAAATTTAGGCTGGTCGTCAACAGCGAAATCACTCGCGTCGCGCTCGCTCCCGTTCCGTTCAACACCAGCGTTAGGTTCGAATCCGCGGCCGTGCTCTTTAACGTCAAACTTCCCGTCACGCTGCCGGTTGTCGTTGGCGCAAACGCCATCGTAAAACTTGTCGTTTGTCCGGCCTGCAGTGTCAGCGACAGCGGGCTTGCCAGTCCATTCACCGAGTAACCCGTCCCCAGCAGGGAATCGCTCGATATCGTCAGCGCCACCACACCTGTGTTTTTCAGCTGGACCGTTTGTGTATTCTTGCTTCCGATCGGCACCGATCCAAAGCTGACACTGCTCGGCGTGGCCACCAGTTCACCGGCGTGTACGCCGGTCCCGTTTACCAAATACTGCACATAATCATTTGTAGCGTTGCTGGCAATCGTGATGTAGCCGGCGGACAGCCCGGTGCTGGTCGGAGAGAACTTGATCGTTAGCGTAACTGATGCTCCTGCTGCTATCGTGGCCCCGACCGAAAGGCCGCTGATGCTGAATTCACCGGCGTGAACTCCTTCCCCTGTAATCGTTACCGCCGCCGCTCCGGTGTTCTTTATCGTTACCGCCGTCGAATGGCTTGTGTCGATCGCTACGTTGCCCACGCTCAGCGATGACGGACTAAACGTAAGTGTTCCCGAGGCACTGGCCGTGGCTCCGGCAATTGCCAGCGCAATCAGAAAAAAACAAAACTTTTTAATTTGTTGGCGGATGGGGTGCCAAGTTATGAGTGGAAAAGCTTTGGTCTCTGGGTAGACCGCGATATTAAGTTCGTGGCTCGTTGCTGCCAGGGGCCCGTAAGATTGCATACCACTTCTAAGCTACGGGCCGACCGCAGCCGAATCTACTGAACTGGAGACAAGAATGTGAGCTAAGTCTTTTTGTGCCCACACGGGAAGCACACACCTGTACCAAAGTACAGGTCACGCAGATTACAGCCCCATAATATTTGGATGAGGCCCGAATCCATTCGGAAGGCCTGCCGCATGTCGCGCCGCAAATTGCGGGTCGCTCTGCACGGCCTTACTGCATCGACTCATCGTATTCCTTCATCCAGCTTTTGTCCTTCAGCACTTCGCGTGGACGCGTTCCATCCGGCGGACCGACAATCCCGTCTTTCTCCATAATGTCGATCAAGTGCGCCGCCCGGCCATAACCAATTCGTAGCCGCCGCTGCAATGTCGAAGTCGAGGCGCGCCCCATCTCGCACACCACCCGCACCGCATCCTGATACAGCACATCGTCCGCTTCGCCGCCGCCTTCTTCACTGTCCGCACCCGCTTCGGCCTTGCCGTTTTCGTCCTTCGGCGCTTCCAGCAACTGTTCGTTGTACTTGGCCTGCGCCTGCTGCCGCCAGAAGTCGCACACCCCGGTGATTTCGTCCTCGCTCACCAGCGGCCCGTGAATGCGATGCAAACGCGCCGAACCCGCCGGCAAATACAGCATGTCGCCGCGTCCCAGCAACGATTCCGAACCGTTCGAATCCAGAATCGTCCGCGAGTCCACTTTGCTGGCCACCCGGAACGAAATGCGGGCAGGGAAGTTTGCTTTGATCAATCCCGTAATCACGTCCACGCTCGGACGCTGCGTCGCCAAAATCAAGTGTATGCCCACCGCGCGCGCCATCTGCGCCAGTCGCGTAATCGACTCTTCCACATTGTTGGTATCCACCATCATCAGGTCCGCCAACTCGTCAATGATGATCACCAAATAGGGAAGCGGCTTGTGTTCGCTCTCTTCCACATGGTCGAAGAGCGATAGCGATTGCTGTTTCTGGAATGTCCGGTTGTACTGCTCGATGTTGCGCACGCCCTTTTGTGCCAGCAGCTTCAGCCGGTTTTCCATTTCCCGGGTAGCATTTCGCAATACGTTTGACGCGATCTTCGGGTCCGTCACCACCGGTGCAATCAGGTGCGGAATTCCCTCATACAGATTCAATTCCAGCCGCTTCGGATCCACCAGCACGATTTTCACGTCATCTGGCGTGGCTTTGTACAAGATCGACATCAGCAGCGAGTTGATGAACACGCTCTTGCCGGTTCCCGTCGACCCCGCAATCAGCAAGTGCGGCATGCTCGCCAGGTCCGTCACTCGAATCCGTCCGTGCAGATCTCTTCCCATCGCCAGCGTCAATTTGCTGGAGGAGCCGACAAACTCCTGTGCCTCAATAATTTCCCGCAGCGCGATCGTTTGCCGGTTGATATTCGGCACTTCAATGCCGATGGTGGACTTGCCCGGAATGCGCTCAATTAAAATCGATTCCGCCTGCAGCGCCAGGCACAAATCTTCCGTCAATCCGATAATCCGGCTGTACTTGATACCCGCTTCCGGTTTGAACTCGAACGTCGTCACCACCGGGCCCGGATTGATCTGCGTCACTCGTCCCTGCACATCAAATTCCAGACATTTCTCTTCAATCGCCCGAGCGCGATCCTTTAACTCCTCTTCATCCAATTTCTGTGAACGCTCGCCCTCACGCAGTAAACTGATCGGCGGCAATTTGTAGTTGGTATTCGTCTTGGCGATTTTCGCGTCGGATGTCTTCTTCGCCGGCTTTTCCGGCTTATCCTGATTCAGAAACAAGATCGGCGTTTTACCCGACGTCTCCTTCTCGTCTTCTTCCTCTTCGTCGTTCTGCGCCTTCGAACGGAAGATGTCGGCCTCATCCGCCAGCTGAATCGATTTCGCCGGCTCATTGAACGCCGCCGCATTTCCTACCGGCCTGCGTCCCTCAAGGCGATTCGCCTCCACCCGCCGCCGCATCCGTTCCTGCTCCCGGTTCGAACGCCACTCCTGCCACTTCGACTGCACCCGCTGCAGAATTCCCAGTTTTCCGACTGCCCCAACCGGGCCGCGCGGTCCGGTCACCCACGCGTGCGCTCCGCCGAACGAAAAAGTTGTGGTCAGAAAGGTGGCCGTCACCAGCAGCACTAACGTCACGATCAGCGCTCCGGCCTTGTTGAACCCGGACATCAACGCGCCCGCAAGTAATCCGCCGACCATCCCACCCGATGGAACCGCCCCACGCACTTCAGGGAAGTGGACCAGCGTCAGAAATGCCGGCAGGAACAGCAGCAGCATCCCGAATCCAATCAGCGTCACTTTGGGTGAATCCACCGCCCGGCTTCGGAACCACTTGATGCTCAGCCACAACGCCGCCATGGGCAGAAGGAACGCCGGAAAACCGAGCAATTGGAACATTCCGTCGGCGGAATACGCGCCGGCAGGCCCAATCCAGTTTGCGGGGGCCTCTCCGTTGGTCGCGACGTTGAATGCCGCATCTCGCGGCGAGTAAGACAGCAGAGCGCAGGCGATTAGCACCGCCACCGCAAAACACAAAAATCCAATCAGCTCATTGAGCCGCTTATTACCTGTAGGTGTCAGAAAACGCACGAGATCTCCTCAGCTTTTTGGGGAAGGCTGAGTGCGACAAACAGCCCGGCGCTTTCGGCCGCTTGTCTGGAGGAACTGCGGAACGTCGCCATCATAGCAAACCCATTCGCCAAAATCACCTTGCTCTTGGCTATTATTGCCGAAAGTGCTCAATCGCCAATCACCATACCGCCGGCACAGCTCGTGATGCCAGAATATTTCGGTCCGCAGTAATCAGCGTGATGCCTTCTACCAGTGCTGTCGCTCCGATGATTCGGTCCGCCGGATCCCGTGGGTACTCCGACGGAAGTTGCAGTATTTGCGCGCACGCTCGACCCGAAATGGGCAACACCGTGAATATCCGTTCAACGTATTCCAGAAACTCTTCCAATGTCATCGCGACATTGAATCTTCCCTTGCTCGCCGCCGTGGCGATTTCGAGCAGCGTCACACCACTAACCGCAAGACCTGCATTTGCCTTCCGTGCCTCGCCGATTCTTCGATGTGCGTTGCGTGAGATCTTCTCTGGCTCGAAGGCCATCCACAGTACTACGTGGGTATCAAGCAAAATCACGCCAGGTCGCCCCACTCCTCAAGCGTGAGGATCGGCCCCACAATGTCACCGGTTATTTTGCCCTTGCCCTTCAGGAAGCCGAAGATCGGGTCAGGATTCTCTGCAACCGGAACCAGCATGGCGACCGGTTTCCCGCGCTTGGTAATGACCACAGTTTCCCGCCTCGCCTGCACTTGGTCCATCAGCTTCAAGCACTTCGCCTTAAATTCCCCCGCTGGCATTGTTTTGGTTTTCATTGCCCACCTGTCCATGGTCATGTTACCATGGTCATAAGGTCAAAGCAACAACCTCCCGCGCCATCGTCGTTAAGCGGAGGCTATCGGTGAAGGAGCGCCAAGGCAATCACCGTGATTCCGAAGATCAGGCGATAAATGATGAATGGCTTCAGAGTTCGCGTTTGCAAGTAGCGCAAGAAAAAGGCGATCACAAAATAGCCTGCGACGCCAGAAACCAAAATACTCACCGCCAAAGTGGACATTGGTAAATCCAGACCGCCTGCTTTGTGCATCTTGATCAGTTTCGGCAGTTCCGTCAGCACCGCGCCCGCAATCACTGGCGCCGACAGCAAAAACGAAAACCGGGTCGCTGCTTCCCGCGTAAATCCGCGAAACAGTCCCGCCGTAATCGTGATACCGGAGCGCGAAACTCCTGGCCACAGCGCAATCGCCTGCGCCGAACCAATCGCCACCGCGTCGCCCAAATTCGACGATTCCAGTTTCCGCTCCAGCCGTGATTTCGAATCGGCCCACCATATCAGCAGCGCAATCACCACCAGTGAAACTCCGATGATGATCGGTTTGCGCAATTCGTCTTCGATCTGGTGATGAAACAATTTGCCAAGAATTGCCGCAGGAATTGTGCCGATCACCATGTACCAGAACATCCGGCGGTTTACGCTCACTTCCTCCGCGCTGGCGTTCGAAGGATATTTCATGCCCAGCCCGCACAGCGTGAGTTTCACCCAGTCCTTGAGGAAATACAGAATCACCGCCAGCAGCGTGCCCGCGTGCAACGCCACGTCAAACGCCAGACCCGGATCAGGCCAGTGCAGCAGCCACGGAAACAGAATCAGATGCGCCGTGCTGCTGACCGGCAGAAATTCCGTCAACGCTTGCACCAGCGCCAGAATAATTGCTTGAATGAGGGACATTCGGTCTCAGTATCCTCGCTTGAAGGTTTTATTTCTGCTCCCGGCTTATTTCGCCGCCGGAAGTTTCTTGCGCATCTCGAATGCGTCCAGCCGCCCGGGATAATAATTTTTCAGCACCGCTTCCTTACGGTAGCCGTGCCGCTCCCAGAACGCAATCCCCGCCTCATTGGTCGTTGCGGTTTCCAGCAGCAACGTGCGCACTTCGCGAAACTTTAAGTTCGCTTCACTTTCCCGCAATAATTCGGATCCAACACCGTGGCGCCGGTGCGACTCGGCAACATCCAGCGTCACGATATGAGCCAACGGCGGGTTCTCTTCGCTCAGCAGAAAGCCCACGATTTTGGCGCCGTCGAGTGCGACCAGGCATTCCGCACCTTCCTGCGAAAGAAAGTAGCGCAGCATAGTTTTCGAATACGCGATTCCCGGCGGAAAACACGCCTGGTCCAGTTTGTACAGCGCCGCGAAATCGTGCGGTTCGTATTGGCGAATGGTAATTGGCACGCCGCAGATTGTAGAAATACCAGGGCGTGCTGTCGAATTATTTTCCAGCTGTCATCCGAGTTTTCTGATACGCTTTCAGCGTTCGACCAATTGGTTTCTAATTAATTCATGTCAGGAGGCGCCTGTGCGAACCGTATCCCGCTCACGGGAAGAGTGCGTCTCCGTATCTCGTCTCTGAGTGCTTACTACGTAATTTTATGATTGGTTATTGCCCGTCCGCTTGAGATGAGGGCGAGGTTTCTCTTGGTCTTTTCCGTCCGGTAGGGAACCGGACGCGCCTCGTAATCTGCAAATGCAGAAGCGAGAAGAGGAGATTCGCAGTGCATTCATTGCAAAAAATAGGCTGGTCTGAGTTTTTCGCATCGCAATACCAACAAATTGAATTGGACGTTGCGCCGGCGCGGGTGGCGGAAGAAAACCGCGAAATGTACCGGTTGCTTTCGGTTGATGGAGAATTTATGGCGGAAGTCAGTGGAAAATTCCGTCACGAAATTTCCGGACGCGCGGATTTTCCGGCGGTCGGCGATTGGGTTCTTGCCAGTACGCGCAAAGATGAAAGCAGAGCTACGATTCATCGAGTGTTGAATCGCAAAAGCAAATTCTCACGCAAGATTGCCGGCAAGAAAACCGAAGAACAGGTTGTCGCGGCAAATATTGACGTGGTTTTTCTGGTCAGCTCGCTCAACAGTGAATTCAATCTGCGGCGTATCGAGCGATACGTCGCACTGGCGTGGGAAAGCGGAGCGCAGCCGGTGATCGTGCTGAACAAATGCGATCTCTGCGAAAACGGCCGAGAACTTCGCAAGCAAGCAGAGGCCGCGGCGAGCGGCGTTCATGTGATTCTAGCCAGCGCATTTCGCGGCGATGGCATTGCCGAAATTCGCGAGCTCATGCAGATAGGCGCGGAAGAAAATGCTGCGGTTAAAACAGCTGCGCTGCTTGGTTCCTCCGGTGTTGGAAAATCCTCGCTCGTCAATGCATTCCTTGGCACCGAGCAACTGGATACCGGCGAGGTGCGCCAGGGCGATGACAAAGGAAGGCACACCACGACGACGCGACAGCTGATTGTGGTTCCGAGCGGCGGAGTGTTGATCGATACGCCGGGAATGCGCGAGTTGCAGTTGTGGGATGCGGCGGAAGGAATTGCGCAGGCGTTCGGCGAAATCGAGGAGCTTGCAGGGAAATGCAAGTTTCGCGATTGCAAGCACGAAGCCGAGCCGGGGTGCGCGGTGCGTGCCGCGGTGGAGGCGGGCGAGCTCGATGCGGAGCGGCTGGAAAGTTTTCACAAATTGGGCCGTGAGGAAAAACACGTTGCGGCGAAATTGGATGATGCGGTGCGCGCGGCGCAGACGAAGGAGTTGAAAAAGGTGATGAAGAGCCAGAACCAGTTTTACCGGAAGCGCGGGCGGTGACGGGCGATTGCCGCGCGGACGAAGCGAACAGAGATTCTTCGCTCCACTCGGAATGACGGCCAAATTCAAATTGTGAGCGAAGGAGAAACCCAAGAGAGATTGGATTCCTCGCTTCGCTCGGAATGACGGCTCAATTCGAAATCAGAATTACGATCAAATTCAAATTGCGAAATCATAGTTTGACGGTGACGGTTTTTACCTCGGTGTAATTGGCGAGGCCGTATTCGCCAAGTTCGCGGCCGATGCCGGATTGTTTGAATCCGCCGAAGGGGGCGGCGGCGTCGAAGACGTCATAGCAGTTGACCCAGACGGTGCCGGCGCGAACGCCGTCGGCGATGGCGTGAGCCTTGGTGATGTCCTTGGTCCAGACGGCGGCGGCCAGGCCGTAAATATTTTTGTTGGCGCGATCGACAACTTCGTTGATGTCCTTGAATTTGAGGATGGACATGACCGGGCCAAAAATTTCTTCCTGCGCGATTTTCATGTTGTCCTGCACGTCGGCAAAAACAGTGGGCTCGATGAAATAGCCTTTGCTGCCAACGCGATTGCCACCGGCCAGAAGTTTTGCTTTTTCCGATTTGCCGGATTCGATGTAGCCCATCACTTTGTCGAACTGATCCTGATCGACTTGCGGGCCCTGCTCGGTATTTTTGTCGAAAGGATTTCCGACGGTGCGTTTTTTGGCACGGGCGACGGATTTTTCCACGAATTCGTCATAGACCTTTTCCTCGACGAAAGTGCGCGAACCGGCGCAGCAGCACTGGCCCTGATTGAAGAACAGGGCGAAGTGCGAGCCTTCAATGGCCTGGTCCATGTCGGCGTCGGCGAAAATGATGTTGGGACTCTTGCCGCCAAGTTCGAGGGTGACGCGTTTGAGGTTGGTGTCCGCGGCGTTGCGCATGATTAGTTTTCCGACTTCGGTGGAACCGGTGAAAGCGACTTTGTCCACGTCCATGTGGCGGGCGAGCGATGCGCCAGCGGTAGGTCCGTAGCCAGGGAGCAGATTGACGACGCCTTCGGGGAAACCGGCTTCGAGAATGAGTTCGCCAACGCGGAGCGCGGAGAGTGGAGTCTGCTCGGCAGGCTTCATGACGACGGTGCAGCCGGTGGCGAGTGCGGGCCCGAGTTTCCACGCTTGCATCAATAGGGGAAAATTCCACGGAATGATTTGACCGACGACGCCCACCGGTTCGTGCTTGGTGTAGCAGAAATATTTGCCCTGCACGGGAATGGTCTTGCCGTGATTTTTGTCGGCCCATCCGGCGAAGTAGCGATAGCAGGCGATGGTGAGGGGAAGATCGGCGGCGCGCGCGACCGAATAGGGCTTGCCGTTGTCGAGCGATTCGAGTTGCGCGAGTTCGTCGGCGTGCTTTTCGATGAGGTCGGCGAGTTTGTTCATCAGGACGCCGCGCTGCGCGGCGGTGATCTTCTTGCGCCAGGGGCCGTGATCGAAAGCAGCGCGAGCGGCGGCGACGGCCTTGTCGACATCGGCGGCATCGGCTTCGGCGACTTGGGCGATGACTTCTGCGGTGGATGGGTTGAGGGTTGGGAAGGTTTTGCCGGAGGCGGAGTCCACCCATTTATTGTTGATGAGCAGCTTGGTTGCGGAGACTTTTACAGTTGGTTCAAAGACGGTGGTGGCAGTAGCCATAGTTAGTTCCTCCCTAAGAGGGGAAGCGTACTCCGGTGGGGAGAGGGAAGCAAGAATGCGAGAAAGAGTGGACTCCCCACAGAGTTACGGAGTCGCAGCGGAGGAGTAAGGAAGGAATGACGGGATGAGGTAAAGAAGTAGAATCAGGTTTGTGCCAGGCGAGGGATATGAGTGTTGGCCGAGTCAGGCGGCGGACGTCGGACTATTGAGCATCCTTTCAGGGGAGCAGATGCGGGGCGATGATATCGATGAACTCGCGGGAGGAGATGATCTTGGTTTTCTTCCAGAATTTTGGGAAATGGCGTTGGTTGCCGGTTACGAGGTAATCAGCGCGGGCGGCATCGGAACATTCGAGAAAGATATCGTCGCCCGGATCAAGGGTAATTTGCAGCGATTGGGAGGGAGAAACAAAGTGAGCGCGGTTCGCAGTGAGTTGAAGCAGCTGAAGGCGGAGCCCTTTCCGAATACCGAGTTCGGGGCGCGCCAGGACCGTGCGGTATTCCAAAAGGATCGGAGGTGACAGGTACAAACGGGCTGGCTTGGTGAGGGCGAGAAGCAGGACGGTGCGCTGCAACCCGGCGGGTTTGAGCGCAGCAGAAACCACGATGTTGGTGTCCAGAACCAATCGAAGCGGAAGCATTGGCCTCAATGCTGGGTCTTATTTTTGCGATTTGCTCTTTGGGAATTTCGCTTTTTTGCCGCGCGCAGCCTTGATGATACGGTCAATCTGTGCTGAGGTCAGAGAGGCGGTACCCTTGCGCTTCGATTCTTCGCCGATGGCGATTAGAACCTCCGGTTCCGTGGAGGCCAGCCGGACGTAGTCCCTGATACTGAGAAGAATGGCTCTGGGAGTACCGCGTTTCTCGATGACCAAGCCGCGGCTGTCTTTTTCGACTCTGCGCAAGAGCTGGCCGAAGTTTGACCGGGCATGCAGGGCCGAAATTACCAGGCGGTTGTTTCTTGCCGTCTTAGGTGCGGGCATAAAGTCTCCAGTTCGCCAAATTGAACTGTACAGTTGCTGACACCCGTCTGTCAATGATACCGATAATACATCGGAACGTAGAACCCATTCAGCATTACTGTAGCGGGTCAAAGTGCGGGGATTGTACGCCCAGTGTGGCGAAGGCTTCGTTCATGGTACGTACGACGTGCAGAAGCGGCCGTGTACGCTCGCCCATGATCTGGAACATGCGAGCTAGCCCAAATTGGAGGTCGCTTGGGGCGACGACAACGCGAGGCTGCTTCGTCGCGTCACCGATGGGTTCGCTAATTGCCAACTGTCTGAGAAATTCGTTGGTTAGGGCGATGTCCGTAACGGGTGAGAAGTCTATGATGCCCATTTGGGCGTCGGTAGCGGCCCAATGCCTTTGCGCCGCGGCGTAAGCCTCTACGTACAGTATTTCCGTGAGCTGGCCGTCAAACCGGAGCAGCAAGATTTTGTTCGCTTGGTCAAACTCAAATCCGTAACCCGTCATGCGAGGTTTCCTTTTTTGAGTTGGGAAATTGAATTGGCGCGGCCAGCGTCTTCCGGAGTATGGCGGTGACCGGCGGTAAGTGTAAAGGGCAAGGATACACCGGCTAAGACCATTGGTCATTCCCTGGAACCCATTGCCAGAACGTCAGGGAAGGGTGAGGTTGGCGGAGGATGGGTCGTCGTGCTGAATTTGCGCGAGCTGTTGGCGCAGCTGTGCGGCTTCGGCGCGATATTTTGCGGCTTCGGCGTGGTACTTGACGGCGGGAATGCTGCCGATCGCCTTGAAAAGCTTGCTGGTGCCAGCCTTCTTGCCTTTGCCCATGTGTTCGACCTGGTAGGCGAGATCTTCCTGGTCTTGAGCATCGCCGTACAATCCGGCGATGCGTGCTTGAAGATCCTGGATGCTGGCCCAGCGCTGGGCGCGGGCGATGGCCGCGTCGGTGACGGTGGTGTTGGCGGCGTCCCAATCTTCGTCGCCGCGAATCTCCAGCACATTTTTGAAAGCGTCGAGATTGATGGCGCCGCGCCGATTGCCAAGGTTGGCGGACATGCGGTACCAAGTGACGGCCCTGGCGTCGTCCTCCGGCACACCTTGGCCGAATTGATACATCCAGCCGAGTTGATTTTCCGCGTCGCCGTTCCCGTGGGCTGCAGCTTCGACGAACCAGGACATAGCCTTGGCATAATCCTTAGGCCCGCCGAGGCCATTCTGAAACATATAGCCGATATTTTCCTGGGCGGCGTTGCTGCCGTGGTCGGCGGCTTTATGAAACCAGGAAAGAGCCTGTGAGTAATCCTGCGGCTGGCCCAATCCATCCTCGGCAAGGTAGCCTAGCTGGTTTTCGGCGTCGGAGTTGCCGTGGCCGGCGGCGCGAAGATACCAGGTGTGGGCCTGGGCAAAGTCCTGCTTCACGCCGTATCCGCACTGGTAGAAATAGCCGACTTGCTTTTCGGCTTGCGCGAGATTCTGGTCGGCGGCTTTGCGGTACCAATCGAGGGCTTGTTTGTAGTCGCGTTTGATGCCAAGGCCATCCTCGAACATGCCGCCCATGTTGTATTGGCCAAGCGCATAGCCCTGGTTTGCGGCGGAACGATAGTAGGCGAGGGCCCGCTTGTAATTTCGCGGCACACCAAACTTGTGTTGGTACATGTAGCCCAGTTGATTCTGCGCAGGAGCAAAGCCCTGGTCAGCGGACTTGGCAAACCAGAGCAGCGCCTGAACGTAGTCTTGAGGAACGCCGGTGCCGCGAAAATAATCGTTCGCCAGGGCGAATTGGGCCTGCGCGTCACCCGCGGCGGCTTGTGCACTCAGCGAGGGAAAATCGTTGTCCTGTGATGCGGACTGGGACTCTTGTTGCGCGTGAGCCAGCGGCGTGAACAGCGCCGCGAACACGAAGAGGGTCGCCAAAGTAGCCCTAGTCAAAATACTCATGGACGCGTCCTCCTTCGAAGAATTTCCCACCGCGATTAAGTGCCAATGCCCAAGAGCTTGGCAGGGAGACACGCGTATCACGATAGGTCGTAAGTACCAAAGGAGCAGAATGTGCCCAATTTCTTATGGGCGGAGGTGCGAAGCCCATGCGCAGCTATGGCCCATGGGGCACCCGGGAAGGCAAGAAGGGCGCAAAAAAAAAGAACGCACCTGAAGGTGCGCCGCTACAAATGCAAGACCTAGAACCAAGCCTGGCTTTGGGACGGCAGATTTCTTAGGCTTGCAGGACTTGCTTGCCTTTTTCGGTGATGACAGTTGGTTGGGGATCCTTGCCGTTCAGGGGCAATTCGATTCCGATGTAGCCCCACAGGTATAGCTCAGTGATGGTGGGTTTGTTTAGCTTCTTACCCTCAGCGAAGGCCTGCAAGAACCATTTTGCTTGATCTATGTCCATAGGAGAGCACCTCGCCCAAAAGGTGACGGCTTAGACCGGAGCACTTGATTTGCCACAAAATGGCGAAACGTAAACGATAGATTTTCTTGGGCTTACGCCGCGAGGGCCGGGAAAGAGCTGCAAAGCGTCAACGTTTGGTTACGCCAGAAATTGGCTTGGGAGCTTGAACCGCCTGTACAAGCAGTACATTTGCGAAAAAAGGAGACAAACGGCGGTCGGAATGAGTCGGACATGTCGCCACTCAAACAAAGGCAGACGTGGAAAACGTTGGACCCTGAACAGAAAAGGCGAGGGTCAGTTCTGATTGGTTTTTTCGGTGTTGGAGGGGGCGTTCAGCTTTTCGAATCTGGCCAACCGCTCGCGAACCTGAACTGCGTTTTGTGCGTTCGGAAGCAACTCGAGGTAGATTTTGGTTTCGGCAATGGCAGTGGCAAAGTCATTCTTGCGGGCGAATATTTCGGCAAGTAATAGATGAAGCTGGGGATAACGGGGACGCACGTCGAGGCGTTCGGCCTTGAGGCCGCTCTTTTCAGCTTCGAGGAACTTGTTGAGGTTGAAATTAGCGGCGGAATTATAGAAATAAGCCTGGGCGTAATCCACGGAATCGAGATCGAGGATGTAACCGGTGATGTCGGCGTATTTCAGGGGGTCGAGTTCAAGAACGTGATTGGTGAGGCTCAAGACCTGCGGCCAGTCGTAGGCATCGAAGGCGAAAGACGCGAGCGAGAGATAGGGCGGCAAGAACTTGCTATCGAGGGAGGTAGCGCGGGTAAAGTCCGTTTGCGCTGATTCCTTTTGGCCCTGTTTCTGCACGACCAGGCCGAGTTGGTACCAGGCGCTGGTGTACTTAGGATAGATGGCGACGGCCTTTTCAAAAGATTGGCGGGCGTCGTCAATGCGGCCCTTGCGCGCGGCCTCGATGCCGTTCTCGTAAGCTTTTCTGGCATCCTTCGGCGCTTGGTAGGGAGCGGCGCTTACTGTCAGGCCTTTCACCTTGGCGGTGCGGTGGACGGTGATAGAGCCGACGTCAACGCTGCTACTGACAGGAGTAAGCTCCATCAGGTTGACGACATTGGAGCGAAAACCAGCAACCGAGGCGCGAAGTTCGCAATTTGACAGGTCGCGGCGTGGAATTCCCAATCCCTGAGAGTTGTTGTTCCGGCCGAGTTGTGTGGAACCTTCACCGGTAGCGTCGACGTAGGTGTCGGTCCTCGAACCTAGTTCCATAGAGAAGTCGCCGCGGTTGCTCGCGTGGACTTGCTGAAGGACCTTGGAATTGCAGACGCGCTCAACCATCGCGTCGTTTGGAACGGGTGTGCCGTCATCGGTAGCGATGCGGCCTGAGAGGTACATTACGTAAGTATCGGTGGGCTGAGTTGGGCTGGTGTTCAGAGGAGTGGGTGTGGAGTTACGGCCGGGCAAAGACGGTGGACCGGAGGAAGGCGGCGGAGCAGGAGCGGGCGGCTTCTGCGCCAGCGAAACTGGCAGAAGAAGTGCGGCAGCCAGCGCCGACTGGACGAAGATGCGAATACGGTTGTTCATAGAACTCTTCCTGGGGTGGGAACGGCACTATGGGAACTGTAGAGCGAGGGGTAGAGCAAGTCAAGACTCCTGAGCAGAGTAAGAACCATGAAAGAGAAAGCGGTTGCGTGGCGACGGTTCTGGGTGCCTGGGCCAACACTCCGGCGAAATTCTGGGCTGGCTCGGCGCGAGGTCCAGTTACCGGAAGATAGCAAGTTGACCTGCGCTATCGTAAGAGAGTAACTATTGGTTCATCGCAGTTCGTCCAGCCTTACGCCTTGGAATGACGCAGTACAATGAAACGTTTGCTCGAAAGCGAAAGGTGGAACATGGCCGAATCTGAGGACAAGCTGAAAGAAGCGGAAGACCGACCAAAGGAACAAGAAAAGGCGTCTGTAACTCTGCCGGGAACCGTTGAAAAGATTATCCCAGGTATCGGCGACGAAGTGCCGGAGCAGGCGCAAATTGGGTTAGACGGCGCGGAAGAACTGTATCGCGAAATCAGAATTGAGAATACGTTGACGGACCCTGACGGAAATGAAGTAAAGCTGAAGAAAGGCGCCGAGGTTGAGGTAAAGATCGAAGCAGAGCCAGACGCAACGAAACCGAAGGAATAGTGATTAGCTGGTGCCATCTCCTGGCTTTACACAAATGGGAAAAACTAAAAGCAAATAAAACAAAAGTTTGTCAAACGTCGTTTTTGTGGAAGCGGTCGATGAGGCTGGCGCAGGCGCGAACGGTGATGGCCATCATCGTTAAAGTGGGATTCTGGCAGGCGGAGGAGACGAAGCTGGCGCCGTCCATGACGAAGACGTTTTCGACGTCGTGAGTTTGATTGAACGGAGTAAGCACGGATTTCTTGGGATCGTTGCCCATGCGAGCGGTGCCTAGTTCGTGGATGGCCATTCCGGGCATTTCGACGTTGGACTGAACCTTGATGTCTTTGGCGCCGGTAGCTTCCAGCATTTCGGCGGCGGTAGCGGCGGCGTCTTCCATGAGCGCGGCTTCGTTTTGGCCGTGGGTCATGTTGATGCGCAGCGCGGGAATGCCCCAGGCGTCCTTGAGGCTGGGATCGATTTCGATGAAGTTGTCCCAGCGGGCGAGGGACTCGCCGAACGCGCCGAGGTTGATATCGTAAATGCCTTCCTTCACGGTTTTCTTAAAAGTTGTGCCATAGCCTTCGGCGTTGAAGTTGAAGTCGGTGTCGGCGCCGCCCTGGAAACCGTAGCCTCGAATGAAGCGAGGATGCCTGGCGCTGGACGGAGTGTTGCGGAAGCGCGGAACGTAAATTCCGTTGGGGCGCTGAGGTTCGTTGGCGCTAGGCGGAATTTTGAGTTCGGGCAAACGGCCGGATGCGCCGCCGCCGACGACGTGGTCCATTAAATAATGGCCAAGAGCGCCGCTGGAGTTGGCGAGGCCGCTGGGATATTCGCGGGTGGAAGAGTTGAGAAGAATGCGAGTGGATTCGAGAGCCTGTGCGCAGAGGACGACTGACTTGCCGCGAACTTCCTTGACCTGGCGGGTGAGGCGATCGACGTAAGTGATGCCGCGAGCCTTGTTAGAGGTGTGGTCCATGTCGATGTGGCTAACGACGGCGTTGGTGATGAGAGTACAGTTGCCGGACTTCAGCGCGTCCTTGACGGTGGTGAACGGGCTGCTGAAATAAGAGAAGGTGGAGCAGCCGCGTTCGCAGGGGCCGCAGTAGTGGCACGCGGCGCGTCCGTTGTGAACTTGAGTGAGAACGGCGGCGCGACCGATGGTGACGGTGTGGCCGAATTGGGCTTTGACGCGTTCGCGCATCAGAATTTCGCCGCAACTCATTTTCATCGCAGGAAGGAACTGGCCGTCGGGGAGCATTTCGTTGCCTTCGGCGGCGCCAGTGATGCCGACGTATTTTTCGACGATATCGTAAAAGGGAGCGAGATCGGCGTAGGAGAAAGGCCAGTCATCGCCGTAGCCGTCGCGGCTGGCGGCTTTGAAGTCAGTGTCGCTGAGACGGTAGCTCTGCCGGCCCCAGACGAGAGAGCGTCCACCGAGAATGCGCAGACGTTGCCAGGTGAAGGGCTTTCCGGCGGGTGTGCTGTAAGGATTTTCCAGATCGTTGACGAACCACTCGTAGTTGTACTCCATGCAGGCGTAACACTGTTTTTGTATGGGGCGAGTGCGTGCGACTTCGGGCGAGTGATCACGGTATTTGAGTTTGTAGCTCGGCAGGTGCTCGGTGAATTCACTTGGGGTGACCGCGCGGCCAGCTTCGAGCAGAGCGACTTTGAGGCCGGCTTCGGAGAGTTGCTTGGCAGCCCAGCCGCCGGTGGCGCCGGAGCCAACGACGATGGCGTCGTAGGTTTGCTGGAGAGGATCTTCGGAGGTGCGATTGGGCGACAAGTTAAAGGACGGCGAATAGAGACTGGACATTAGTGTTTCCCTTCGGGGTGTTCACAGCCTTGGTAGACGCCGTGAGAAAAGGCGCCATCCCAGCCGAGTTCGCGCTGGCCAATTTGCGAGCTGTAATAGGCGCCGGCAATGTGCTGTTTTAGTTTTTCGAAGTGTCCGTGGCCGATATCAGGAGAGGCGCCTTCGCCGGTCCAGTTGCTGCCTGCGCGAGGATAGGCGAGGGAGTGCAGCAGGTCGTCCTGTTCGTCGCGCTTGAGGTAGCGGAAGGCTGCTTTGTAGCGACGCATGCCTTCGCCATCGAGGTAGCCGAGGCTATCGAGGAAAGAGCGCTGGCGATCGTGGGTTTCGGCGGCGAGGACGAGGTCGATAAAGCGGTTGACGAGCGCCTCCTTGGCGCCGGGAGTTTCGGTGGCGGGGACGATGAGGTCGCTAAGGATGATGAGCGTTTCGTTTTGATGGTCGTCCAGGAAAAGTGGCTTCCAATTTGGGGCAGAGAGTTCTTGCGAGGCGTCAACGCCGCTTTGCGCAGGCGTGAGTTCGGGAGATTTTGCGGCGCTCTGAGGCGCTGCGAGCGGAGGGCGAAGCGCGGCAACGGCACCAGCGAATGCACCTGCGCGAAGCAATTCGCGACGTTTCATGGAAACTCCTTGCGCACCGGGCGATAGCGCACCGGAAAGTCTACACCAAAGGGAAAGGCCCAAAGGGAAAGGAACGTTAAAAAGTTGAAAGTTGAACAGGCGGATTGCCGTGAAAAATATTTGATACTGACGCGCAACGGTGATATGGTCGCGCTACTTTTGGTGCCCTTCGTACATTCTCCTTAAAACCAGGACTGATTCGAACGCCAAAAAATTTGCACAGGGAGATTTTTATGAATAGACGGATGTGGTTCGCGATGTTTGTAGTGTTGTTCGCAGCGGTGGCGGTGTGCGTGGCCGCAGATGATGCAGCGATCGGTACGTGGAAACTGGACGAGGCCAAGTCGAAGCTGGCCGCGGGAATGCCCAAGAACACGACAGTGGTTTATACGGCGGCGGGCGACAGCATGAAAGTCAGCGTAGATGGCGTGGACGCGGCGGGCAAGGCCACGCACAACGAGTGGACCGGAAAGTTCGACGGAAAAGAATATCCGCTGACCGGCGATCCGACTGCCAGTTCGCGTTCGTATAAGAGGATTGACGCGAACACGCTGGAACTGACGAACAAGAAGGACGGCAAGGTGGTCATGAGCGGGCAGATCGTGATTTCCGCGGATGGAAAGACCCGAACGGTGACCGTCAGCGGAACGGGACCGGACGGCAAGAAACTTACCAGCGTCGCGGTGTACAACAAGCAGTAGGCTGCGAAGACTCGAAAGATTTGCTAACGGGCCGCGAAGTTCGTGGCCCGTTTTTATTGGTGTGCCGAGCATGATCGACAGCTTGGAGGTGCAAGTCCTCTTCACAACGTGATGGACGTGAAGTGATAGCGAAGCGCAAGGGTGAAATAACACTCGCCGCGAGGCGGGGCCTGAAAGAAGCGCGGAGCAAAGACGCGAGCCGATGAACAAGAACTGGATACGAGGCAGGCAGTGTTCGGGCGAGCTGGCCAATGGCAGCGAAGCCCACATCCATCAAGGGCACTGAATGTAAATCCAGCGGTTGCGCGCCGAAGGCGGTCGAACTTACCTCGGGAGATCTGCTACTGGTCTCGCATTCGAGACTGAGGAACGAGAAATCGTTTCTGATCCGGTGGCAGAAGTCAGCAGAGGGCGTAGTAGCGGCACAAGCAGCGAAGGCCCGAACGGTTCCCGCAAGGGGATAAAGGGAGCGATGAGTACGCGGCGCAACTCAACAACCGACAAGCGGCAGAAAAACCAGTACCGTCTGGCCTTCCCGGAGGAGAGTAGGGGTGCAGCCCCGAGGGCCTTCGAGGGAGGGACCGAATCGGAATTGGCGGAGCGCAGAGCCGAAAGTCCGGCTAGCGAGCAGTGGATGGAAGAAGTCTGCGAGCGGGAAAACTGCAAGCAGGCGTTACGACGAGTAAAAGCCAACAAGGGGAGTCCGGGCATCGACGGGATGACCGTCGAGCAGTTGCCTGGACACCTGAAAGAGCACTGGCCAGCAATTCGTGAACAACTCTTCAGTGGAACTTACACGCCGCAACCGGTAAGACGAGTGGAAATCCCGAAGCCGGACGGTGGAGTGCGCAAGCTGGGCATTCCGACGGTGCTGGATCGGTTCATCCAGCAAGCGGTGATGCAGGTACTGCAAAGGAGCTGGGACGGAACGTTCTCTGAACACAGCTATGGGTTTCGGCCCAAGCGATCGGCACACCAGGCGGTGGAGCAGGCGCAGCAATATCAAGCCGAAGGCTACCGCTGGGTGGTGGATCTGGATCTCGAGAAATTTTTCGAACCGGGTCAATCACGACCGATTGCTCGCAAAGATCGCCAACAGGGTCAGCGACAAGCGATTGCTGAGACTGATTCGTGCATTCTTGCGAGCTGGAGTAATGGAGAACGGGCTGGTGAGTCCGGCTGAGGAAGGAACGCCGCAAGGCGGTCCTCTCTCGCCCGTGCTATCGAACATCGTACTCAACGAACTGGACCAAGAGCTAGAGCGGCGCGGACACCGGTTCACCAGATATGCGGATGACTGCAACATCTACGTCCGCAGTCGGCGAGCTGGCGAACGAGTGATGAGCAGCGTGACACGACTCCTCACGACAAAGCTCAAGCTACGGGTGAACAGCGAGAAGAGTGCGGTGGCACGACCATGGGAACGGAAATTCCTGGGATTCAGCTTCACGAATCACAAGCAACCGAAGAGGCGCCTTGCGCCGAAAGCGGTGGTGCGGTTCAAAGAGCGAGTCCGGGAACTCGCGTCGCGGACGCGAGGGATAAGCCTCGCCCGAATGGTCCATGAGCTAACGGAATATCTCCGTGGATGGCTCGGCTATTTCGGACGATGCGAAACCCCGAGTGTGCTCGAAGAACTGGGGCAATGGCTCCGACGTTGACTTCGGTCGATGGTCTGGCAGCAATGGAGACGAGGAACCACGCGATATCGGGCGCTCCGCAAGCGCGGCATCGCTGCGCAGGAAGCCGCGCAAACTGCGGGTAGCTCTGATGGTCCGTGGCACCTCGCCAACTCCCCGGCGGTGAAGCTCGCTCTGTCGAACGCTTTCTTTGCCTCGCTCGGGCTTCCCGAGCTCACGGCTCATGGATAGCTCACCCCGCCGAACCGCCGGATGCGGACCCGCATGTCCGGTCGTGTGGGAGGGGAGGACGGGCAACCGTCTCCCCTATCCCGATTACGCCGCGCATGTTCGGCAGCTTGCGGGTGAAAGTCCCGTCCCAACCTGATGGAGGTGAAGGGTAGCGAAGCGCAAGGGCGTCACCGTGAGGTGGGGTCTGAAGGAAGCGTGGAGCAAAGATACGGGCCGATGGACAAGAACCGGATTTGAGGCCTACGGCGTTGGACGAGCGGGCAATTGATCGCGAAGTCCGTATCCATCAAGAACGCTGGTGGTAAATCCGGCGGTCGTGTATCGAAAGCAGTCGAGCTTATCGCGGGAGATCTGTTGCACGTCTCGAATTCGAGACTGAGGGTGGAGCAATTCACTCTGATCCTGCAGCAGAAGTCAGCAGCGGGCGTAGTACTCACGCGAGTGAGGAAGGCCCAAACAGTGAGAGCGAGTAGTAGAACGTCGAACTCATGAGTGGCACTGCGCCAGCCAATCAGCTTCGGCTGAGCTTTACAGGTTCAGAAGACGGTGAAGCCGAAACGGAAACCTGTCGAGTGGCGAAGCTCTTGTGGCGAACGACGACTCGAACCTCCGGCCCGCAAGGGCTCAACTTGCTGAACCGCCGTATGCGGACCCGCCTGTACGGTGGTGTGGGAGGGGCGAGCAGGTGACTGCTCCCCCTATCCCGATTCGCGGCCGCTGCTATGGGCCGGGCGGAGGGTAGTAGTCTTCGATGGCGAAGGGGAAAGCGTTGTTGACGCCGGCTCCGCCGCCGTCGGGCGAGGTCCAGAAGGTGACGCTCTGCATGCGTGGGTTTTTCGCGGCTTCAGCGGCGAAGGCCTGGCCAAGAGTTTTGCGCATGCCGTCATCGGGGAAGTAGTAGGTCTCGGCGGCGCCGTAGGATTTGGGAGCACCGAGGGAAGGCAGCGTAGCGTCAGCATCGTCAAGCGCGCGCGCAAGGATGTCCGGCATATAACCGGCAGTGGGATCGGTGTAGCACGAGAAGTCGATTCGTTGTGGAATCGGCAAGCCGTTGTCCACCATGAACTTCAAGCTGCGATAAGTCCAATACATGGTACGGTGCCCGTCGAGGATAGGAAAATTCGCGTCAACGTATCCGGGAGCCAGTGGCTGGTCGTACAAGAAAGTTGCGGTGAGGAAGTACACGGCGGGTTTGAAGCCCGCGGCGGAAACGCGGGAAACGAAACGAGGGTAGTGAGTGGTGAGAAACCAGTCCTGATTGGCTTTGGCGCCGATCATCACTTCACCTTCCATGTAAATAATGTCCACGACGGGGACGCCGTCGGGGCGAAGGACGTTGGTTACCGCATCGAGGAGTTTGTCGGTGGTTTGTTCGACGCGAGTAGTGAAAACCGCGGGAGTGAGCGGAGTCCAGCCTAGCCCGCTGGTTAAATCTCCGCGCGTGTAATCGGCGGCTCCGAGCCAAAGCATGCAGATCTCGAGACGCGGACGATTGCCCCCGGAGCCGATCAGCTTGGCCACATCCTGAGCGTACAAATGCAGATTCGCTTGCTCCTGATCGGTCATCGGAAAAGTAGCTCGCCAAGCATCTTGCGGACCAACAACCTCGCCCGGTTCGTTCACGAACCATATGCGCGTGGAGAAGACCGTAGCACCGCGGTCTGCCATGCCTTGCAGCTGTGCGAGCACCTGCTGGCGGACAGCGGGAAGGTGATATTGGGTAATGAACGCGGAACTCACGAAATCGTTGCCGGTGGCATGGTAGTCGACGCCGACGTCGTAGCCGGGAATGTGGCCGACGGGGATGACCACGGGGACCGGAGCGGTCGCCGATGCTGCGGCGTTAGCGTTGGCGACGGCTTTTACGTGGAATGTGCCGGGAAGAGCGGGCGCTGTGTAAACGCCCCCGGAGGTGATGGAGCCGCCGCTGGCTTCGACGACAGACCAGGAGACGCTTTGTTCAGTTGAGTTTGAGACGCTGGCGGCAAAGGTGCGGGAGGCGCCGGTGCTGAGAATATCACTGGAGCCGGAGATGCTGACGACGGAGGGGGCCGGTGGAGGCTCCGGGGTTCCGCCGCTGCCACAGCCGGATAGAATCGCGGCGAGGATAATAGCTGCGAGTGGGGACAGGGCCAGGCGATAACTGCTGCAGGTCCTATGTTTGGTGGCGGGCTGGATTGAATGTGTCATGGCGGCCTTTCCGTTTGGCGACCGGAGGTGGCGCGTTGTCACTCGTCGGTCGCGCTGCCAATTTAACGCGTGTGCGAGGTATGGCAAGCGACAGGGGGCGACATTGATGAAATGGGGCGAGATGACGCGCGTTTTCGTCGCAAGGGCTCAAGAGGGATGCCCGCTCAATCAGAAAGTGAAGACGGCCTTGCCCTGAAGCGAGCCGTCGTTTACCTGGGTGAAGGCTTGCGGGGCTTCGTTCAGCGGGAAACGTTTGACGATGGGGATGGGTCTTAGGGCGCCGGATTCGAATCCGGGCGTAAGTTGTTCGAGGATGGCGGCGCAGGCCACAGTGTCGTAGGCGCGGGTATCGACGCCGAAAAGGCTCAGGCGGCGGTGGTAAAAATCGAGCAGGTCGAAACTGACGCGGCGGTCGCCAACGGAAGTGATGTTGACCTGGCGACCGAGTTGACCGAGAGTGCGGAGACACGGTTCGAACAGCGGGCCTCCAACGCAATCGAAAGCCACGTTGACGCCGTTGCCGGCGGTGAATTGTACCGCGCCATCGATCATGTTCTTGAAGTTTTGGTTCGGCTCGGAGACGAGGAAGTGATCGATCCCGTACGCGGCCCGACTTTCCGAAGGCATCGGCATACGGTCCAGTCCGATGGTGCGGCCGCCTTTCCACTTGGCGATTTGAGTGACCGCGCTGCCAACGCCGCCCGCAGCTCCGGTGACGAGTGCGATTTCTCCGGATCGGAAGTGAGCGGTTTCGACCAAGCCGATCCACGCGGTCACGAAATTCGTTCCCGCCGCGGCAGCTTCTTCGAAGGACAGATTTTTGGGCTTGGGCCGAACACCGGCAACAGGCACAACGAGCAATTCAGCATACGCGCCATCGCGAGTGAAGCCGACGTCGCCGCCGGTACCCCAGACTTCCGCGCCGATGGTATTAACCGGCCCGTGCACTACAATTCCGGCGAAGTCGCGCCCCGGAGTGCGCGGCAGCGTAGTGCCTACCATGCGGCCAAGAACATTTTTTGCATCGCTCGGATCTAGCGATGCCGCGCGAATGCGCACAACCAGTTCGTTCGGGCCCGGATGCGGGTCGGGGAGTGTTTCCAATCTCAATTTATCGAAATGGCCGAATTCGTGAAAACGTAGCGCTTGCATGCCGAAAGTTTCTCCATGCCCGAAGCCTGAGTGCCAAGCAGGAAAAATAAAGAAGGGCACAATATATTGTGCCCCTAAAAGAAGAGAACGAGTGAAACACACAGGGCGCGATTTGCGCACGCCCTGCGAAATCCCTGCGAAATCCCAGACAGGGGTGCAGCTAGCGGGCGGTGGCGGATTTGGATTTAGCAGGTTCTTTTTCCGCGGGAGGACCGTCGGCGCGGACGAGCGGAACGTCGACCAGATGTTCGGCCAGGAACCAGACTTGAAGTTCGTTGGTGCGGATGATTTCGCTGACCAGCACGTCGTTGGTACCGTCGTCGCCGGATTCGCTGGCCTGCTTGGCCATGGTGCGGGCTTCTTTCAAAAGGAATTCGTGGGCTTCGAGCAGGCGCGAAATCTGCACCGGAACTTCTTCGCGGCCGCGCGGCGGGCGGGGAATGATGGTGGTTTCTGCGACGTCCGCGGCCATGGCCAGGCTGATGCCGCCCAGACTTTGAATGCGTTCGGCGATAGTGTCCACCAGCTCGTTCTGCTCTTCGTAGTGCTTATCGAACAGAAGATGAATCTGGTAGAAGGTGTGGCCGGCGACCTGCCAATGGTGCTTTTTGTAAAGGTCGCGAAGGGTGATGGTGTCGGCCAGAACCTGATTAAGATTTTCGACGCTTTGCGCACAAACGGATTCGCCGAGGGCGATGGGCAATTTGGCAATTTTTCCATAAGGCTGAATTTCGCGGGCGTGCTGATGGAGAATCGGACGAGCTAGTTCGGTGCCGGCTTGAGAATTCGTTCGCGAATCGTTCTTGGAATCTCTTGGCATATGGATGCTCCTTGATATTGGTGATGGTTGCTTTAGGGGTTGGATGCAGCGAGGCAAAGCGAGGATAGGTTAAAAATCTGTTGGGCGTCAATCGAGGAGGTGCTTATCGCGAGGCGCCGGATCAGGCTTCGCCGGAGGCAATCGGCTTCGGCTGGGTGGCGGGCGAGCCGGCGTGAGCGCGGGCCACAAACGCGGCGACCACCAATGATGCAGCAAGCAGGATTGCGCCGAGTAGGTACGGTGCGCCTGGAAAGTGCAGCGGCGACGCCGGCGCGATCGAAAAGGCAAATACTTGCGTGAAGAGCGGAGGGCCGACCATTCCGGTGAGGGCGCGCAGCGAATTAATCGCACCTTGCAGCTTGCCTTGCGAAGAGTGATCGACACGTTGGGACATTAAAGATTGCATAGCGGGGCTGGCAACTCCCCACAGCGCTATGAATGGAACCGCAGCGAGAATCAGGTAGCCGCGGCTAGCGAGCGCGAAACCGGTGAAGCCGAGAACGCCGTAAAAGAGTCCCGAGAGCAGGCTGAAGCGTTCGCCAAATTTTTTTACATACGGACCGACGAGTTTGCCGGAAACAATGGCCGTACAGACCCCGACGGCGGTGAGGGAGTAGCCGACCTCGCGCTCGGTCCAGGCGTAGCGGTATTCGGTGTAGAGGACCCAAACGGAAGGCAGCGCGTTGTGGGCCAGGTAAAAAAGTGTGACCACTACGGCGAGGCCGGTGAGCTCGGGGTGAGTACCCAGGAGCGAGAACGAAGCGAACGGATTGGCAATGTGCCAGGCAGACTTTGCGCGGCGCTCCAGCGGAAGCGATTCGGGAAGAATGAAGTAGCCGTAGAGCGCTCCAGCGAGGCTTAGTCCGGCAGCGACCCAAAAGGGCAGGCGCAGACTGTAGGCGCCGAGAAGGCCGCCGATGCCGGGTCCAATCACAAAGCCCAGGCCGAAAACAGCGCCAAGCTTGCCGAAATTTTTGGCGCGGTCCGCGGGAGGCGTAACGTCAGTGATATAAGCAAAGGCGGTGGAGATGTTGGATGTGGTGATGCCGGAGATGAGGCGGCCGACGAAAAGCCAGCGGAGCGAGGGCGCCAGCGCCATGAAAATGTAGTCCAGACCGAGGCCCAGGCAGGAGAGAAGAAGGACCGGGCGGCGTCCGTGACGATCGGAAAGCGCTCCGAGAATCGGCGAGAACAGAAATTGCATGGTGGCCCAGGCAAAACCAAACCATCCGGTGATAGCCGCGGCGCGGACCATGCTGCCGCCTTCGAAATGCAGGATGAGGTTAGGAAGAACCGGAGCGATGATGCCGAAAGCCAGCATGTCCAGCCCAACGGTGATGAGGATGAAATAAAAAGCGGCTTTGGAAGGACCAGCGGCGCCGGATGGCGTGGGGGAAGTTGGGGTTGAAGACAATGGCGGCTCCTGTGTCAGCAAATTGTAACGGGGAACCAGAAGTGACGCCAACGCGAGGTTGGGAGCACCGCACCGTGGTTCGTCTTTTAACGTAAATCGCGACGAAGTGGAGGTATTGTAAGAATTTGACGTACGCGCTTAGTGCGGGACGAATTTCTGTACGCGCATGCCGTGAAAAACGTCGCCTACGTAAACCGCGCCGTCTTTGCCGACAGCGATATCGTGGCCCCAGTAGATTTGGCCGTCGTAATTGCCGAAGCGGCTCCACTTGGCGAGGATTTTTCCGGAGAGATCGAGTTTGAGGAGTTGGCCGCGATCGAGGCCAGTGGGCTTGAGGTCGCCGCCATCCACAACGTAAAGCAGATTGTCCGGGCCGACAGTGAGCGACCACGGGCGGCCGAGTTCAGGCGACTTCCACATTTTTAGGAATTTTCCGTTGCCATCGAAGACCTGAATGCGGGCATTGTTGCGATCCGCGACGTACACATTTCCTTGCGCATCCACGGCCACGCTATGCGGTAGATCGAATTCGGCAGGTCCGGCGCCTTTGTGTCCCCAGTCGAGCAGAAACTTTCCGTCGGCAGAAAATTTGGCGATCCGGTTGTTGCCGTAGCCGTCCGCGACATAAACGCTGCCGTCCGAAGCGAAAGCAATATCGGCAGGTAGATTGAAGTGAGTGGCATCCACGCCGGAAGTGCGCTCGGTGCCGATGGTAAGAAGAAGCTTGCCGTCGTGGGAGAACTTGAAGACTTGCTGGAGCGCGCGGTCAGTAACCCATACGTTGTCGCGTGAATCGACGCGCAGGCCGTGCGGTTCGAGGAACCGGTTTTCGCCCCACGAGGTCAGAAGTTTGCCAGAGGCTCCGTCGAAGCAGAGAATTGTGGCCGAAGCGATGGGATGAGTCTTGTCGGCGGCCCAGGAACCTTCGGCGCGATGGAAAATGAAAACGTGATTGTGGGAGTCGACAGCAACTCCGGAAACCTGGCCGAGGACCATACCGTCGGGAAGAATCGGCCAACCGTGAACTACTTGATAGGGATCGGCTGGGTTCTGTTGAGCCGTGGTCACGCCAACGAACACGGCGGCGAGAAAAAGTGAAGACGCAAACGTCTTGCATGAAGTCAGCATGAGCACCTCTTGAGGCACGACCGCTGCGTATGCGGTTCTCGTATCTCGATCGCGACGGCTGAGATTATATGCGTGAATAGAGCGAAAAAGTCGAGCCGATGCGACAGTGCGTAACCGGAGTTTAGCGAATGACGAGTTGGCGGGCTTTCACAAAAAAACGTCCTCGCATGTGAATACACGCGAGGACGGTTGCACAGCGGTTCGCGGGGAGAGACCGCGAACCAGTGTGAGAAGAGCGCGAAAGTTACTTGTTGCCCGGAGTTGTGGCGGCCTGAGCGGACGCAGCGGACTGCTGGTCGAGATTCAGGGTGTACTTCTTTCCGGCGAAGAAGACGGTGGTAATCGACTTGGAGCCGTCGCCTTCCTTGCGGGTTGAGTAACCACTGCTGGCCGGCGCGGAGTTGGAAGCTTCGAGCTGGCCGGGAAGAGTGGCGATGGTTTCCTTGCCCTTCAGGATGTTTACCTGAACGTTGGAGCCGGTGCCTTCCCACGAGACATTGTAATCGCCTGCTGGAATGCTCTTGCCGTTCACCTTGACCGTTTCATAGACCTTGACCGCAGCCTTTTCGCCGGCGAATGCCGCGGAAGCCAGAAGAAGCGAAGCGCCGATGAGAAGACCCTTAGCGATATTCTTGGTGTTCATGAAATCTCCTTTTGAAGTGTCTTCTGTCCCGTGCGGGGGATTTGAGTGAACCCAGCAAAGAACAAGAATCTGAACTCATGTACTAAGACGAAATTATGAAGAATTCGTTGCACGAATAAACGCAAATCTAAGTTACCGTTAAAGTACAATTCAGAAATTTCGCGAATAGTTGCGATGAAAAATATTTGTGTAACGAAAAAGGGCTGAACTGTATCGAGAAAGCTCGCGTGGAGAGTTAGGGCTTAGCTTGCGTGAAACTCAGACTTCGAGGATTACTGGAAGAATCAGCGGGCGCTTCGACGTTTGTTTGCTGATGTAGCGCTTCAGGTCGACGCGGATTTTTTCCTTGATGACCGACCAATCGGCGCGCTCTTCGGCGTTGGACGTGTTGATGGTTTTCAAAACGATGTCGCGGGCGCCGGCCACCAGGTCGCTGCCGTTGTCGCTCATAAAACCGCGCGAAACAATTTCCGGCTGCGATTCCAGTTTGCCGGTGTGCTTGTCAATGGCGATGATCGGCACGACGACCCCGTCCTCGGAAAGATGCTTGCGCTCGCGCACCACTACTTCTTCGATTTCTTCTAGAGATCCGGAATCAACCAGCACGCGGCCGGCAGTAACCGGATCGCGACGGTGATAGCCGTCTTCGGTGAACTCAATGCAGTGACCGTCTTCCGCGAGTATGATTTCGCCGCTGACCACGCCAAGTTGATGCGCCAGTGCCGCGTGACGGAACAGATGTCGGAATTCGCCGTGCACCGGAATGAAATATTTCGGCTTAACGAGTTGCAGCACCAGTTTTTGTTCTTCCTGGCTGGCGTGGCCGGAAACGTGAATGACTCCGGCGGAATTGTCGTAATACACCAGCGCGCGGCGGCGGAACATGTGATCCAACATGCGGAAGATGGCTTTTTCGTTTCCGGGGATGATGCGCGAAGAAAGGATGACCGTGTCATTTTCGTCGACGGACACAAAGCGGTGATTGTCCACCGCGATGCGCGAGAGCGAAGACATGGGCTCAGCTTGCGAGCCGGAAGCCATAATAATGATCTTGCGCGGATCGAACGAGCGAATATCCTGCGAGCGCACCACCATGCCGTCAGGAATCCGCAGATATTCGAGGTCGTGCGCGATTTCGACGTTGTCCACCATACTGCGTCCGACGAAAGCCACTTTGCGGCCGACACGCGACGCGATGTCGATGACCTGCTGTATGCGATGAATGGATGAAGCGAAGCAGGAGAGAATCACGCGCTTTGGCGCCGAGCGGGCTAGTTCTTCGATGCGCGGAACAACGGCGCGTTCAGACGGCGTGATGCCCGGGCGCTCGACGTTGGTCGAATCCGAAAATAGTGCCAGTACGCCTTCGTTGCCGTAGCGCGCGAATGTGTGGATGTCGAACCCGGCGCCGCCAACCGGAGTGTGATCAATTTTAAAGTCGCCGGTGTGGATGATGACGCCGACCGGTGTACGAACCGCCAGCGCCACACAATCAATGGTGCTGTGGGTAACCGGAATCATTTCGACTTCGAACGGACCGATTTCGATGCGGCGGCCGGGCATCACTTCGCGCAGCGTGGTTGATTCGAGCAGGCCGGCTTCAGTGATGCGCTTTTTTACCAGCGCCAGCGTGAAGCGTGTGCCATAAATCGGAACGTTCAAATCGCGCAAGATGTACGGCAGCGCGCCGATGTGATCTTCGTGGCCGTGCGTCAGGACGATAGCGCGAACGTGCTGGCGATGCTGCTTGAGGTAAGAAATGTCCGGGATGACAAGGTCAACACCCAACAGTTCGGATTCGGGGAACATCATGCCGGCATCGATCACGATGATGTCGTCGCCATAGCGCAACGCCATCATGTTCATGCCGAACTCGCCGAGACCACCGAGGGGAATTACGAAAAGCGACTGCAGAGGCTTGCTCAAAGAGATGTCATCTCCAATAGGTGCAAAGCAAGAGTATCACAGTAAGAAGGGCCATTAGTGATCGGCGACCACAGAGCAGCGAACATAGACTTGCGTTTGCACCGCGATTAATTTCTTGTGCCGCCGGAGAAGAGATGCGCGATGGCGACGAGGATGACTGCTCCCAATGTGGCAGCGGCCAGCGAAAAGAGAAAACTGTTTGGATGGGAGACGATTCCGAGTTTAGTGAACACCCATCCGCCGATAAACGAACCAATCAGCCCAAGGATGATGTCGGTTACGCACCCGAAGCCGCGCCCCCGGGCAAGTTTTCCGGCCAGCCATCCGGCGACCAGGCCGAGAAAAAGCCAGGCAATGATTCCGCGCGGCCACCACTCGATAATGACGGTGCGTTGCTCAAGCAGTGCGAGAGGCGCAAGCATGAGATCTCCATAAATAATTTGGCGGGCCTTGAAAGTGTAGCAAAAACTAGCAGAGATTCCTTCCGGACAAGGCCGGCACCTTAGATAGCTTCGCCCCGAATTGAAGGCACGTGCCGCTTATCGAGCCGCAGGGAGTTGTTGCGTCATACAGTGGATAGTGCCGAGGCCGAGGACCAGGTCGCGGCAATAAATTGGAACGATTTCTCTGTCAGGGAAAAGCTTTGCGAGAGTATTCAGAGCGACGCGATCATTGGGATCATTAAAAACTGGAACCAGCACGAGTTTGTTCGCGATGTAAAAGTTTGCGTAACTGGCGGGCAGGCGCTGGCCATCGAAGAAAACCGGCGCGGGCATTGGCAGGGTCTCGATGCGGAACGGCTTGCCGTCCTGATCTTTCGCGGCTTTCAGTAACGCGAGATTCTCCTGCAGCGCAGCGTAGTTAGCATCGGCGCGGTTTTCTTCCACAATCGTGACTACCGTGGTTGGGTCGACCAAGCGAGAAAGGTCGTCCACGTGGCCGTGCGTGTCGTCTCCGGCGATTCCATTCTTGAGCCACACGACATTTGTTACGCCAAGATATTTTCGAAAAAGTTCCTCGTAGTCGCTTTTGCTGAAGCCGGGATTGCGCTCCTGAATCTTGCTTTGCAGACATTCTTCGGTGGTAAGCAACGTGCCGAGACCGTTGACGTCAATCGAGCCGCCCTCCAGCACCACGCGGCGGCCGCTGTGCATCGGCAGAAAGAGTTTCCGGCGCAACGTCTTGTTGATGCTGGTGACGACCTTCGCGTCGTTCTTGTGATTTGGATATTTTACCCAGCCGTTAAAAAAGAAATGATTGAACGCGACGTCTCCGGAATTGTTGGCGACGCAGATCGGGCCAGAGTCACGCATCCAGCCGCGATCCGTCGGGACTTGCAGAAAAGTGACGTTGTCGAGATTGACGTGCGATTTGTTGAGGATCGATTTTACCCGCGATTGCGCGGCGGCATTCTCTACCAGCAGAAAGACCAGCTCGACGCGAGCCAGGTGGCGGACAATTTCCGCGAATAGCCAGGGAATCGGAGCGAACTTGCCGGGCCAGTCGGTAAGTTCGTGCGGCCAGCCCAAAAATGTTCCGTCATGCGGTGCCCATTCGGCGGGCATTCGGTAGTTTTGCAGATTCGGCGTAGGGTCATTCTGGGATTTGGACATGGTTCTCAAACGAAAAAGAATTTAACACAGAGCGCCCAGAGGTCACAGAGAACGCAGCGATC
Source organism: uncultured Acidobacteriota bacterium (assembly GCA_963814635.1). Taxonomy (GTDB): domain Bacteria; phylum Acidobacteriota; class Terriglobia; order Acidiferrales; family UBA7541; genus Acidiferrum. Next base: position 1,893,602 of record CAWFDP010000001.1, read on the forward strand.
GCAAGCAAAGGGGAATCATTCGCCTAGCCACCGACTCAGGATCGGTTGATAGGCATCGATGCGGCGATCGCGCAGAAACGGCCAGTTGCGGCGGGTCTCCTCGCTTTTGGCGGGGTCGCATTCAACAACAAGGATGTCTTCTTTTTCGCTGCCGGCTTGAGAAAGCACCTGGCCAAACGGATCTGCGACGAAAGAATTTCCCCAAAATTCCAGCCCCGGATCTCCTGCGCCGGGATTGCCTTCGTAGCCGACTCGATTCACCACCGCGACAAATGTTCCGTTGGCGATTGCGTGCGCGCGCTGCATCGTCCGCCACGCATCGAGCTGCGCCGCTCCGAATTCCGCTTTCTCCTTTGGGTGCCAGCCGATACTGGTGGGATAGAAAATCACTTGCGCGCCTTTCAGCGCAGTCAGTCGAGAACCCTCGGGATACCATTGGTCCCAGCAGATTTGAATTCCGATTCGGCCGTATTTGGTGTCGAAATTCGGAAAACCCAGATCCCCCGGAGTAAAATAGAACTTTTCGTAATACAGCGGATCGTCGGGAATATGCATTTTGCGGTATTTGCCGAGGAACGATCCGTCGGCGTCCAGCACCGCGCAAGTGTTGTGATAAACGCCTGCGGCGCGCCGTTCGAAAAGCGATACCACCAGCGCGACATTATTTTCCCTGGCGACTTTTGAAAGCGCATCAGTTGCCGGTCCGGGCACCGCCTCGGCAAGATCGAAGAGTGCCGCGTCTTCGGTGCGGCAGAAGTATTCGCCGCGGAAAAGTTCGTGCATGCAGATAATTTGTGCGCCGCGCTTCGCCGCTTCGCGGATTTTCTCGATGGCGCGGGAAAGATTCTCCTCTGTGTCCTTGCTGCAACGCATTTGGATCAAGCCAACGTTAAATTTGTCGGGCATGAGAAATATCGTAACACGCAGCAGCAGAAAATCTATTGCCGAGACGCACAGAGAGTCAAAGAAGGTGGAAAGCTCTTTGACGAAAGTTACAAAGAAAAAGTAAGATGCGTCACAAGCAAAGTATCGTAAAAAGTTGTTCGCAATAATTCTTTCGGGGCCGCGTAATTCATTTTGGGATTCCCAGGAGTGAAATGGCAAAAGTGAAGAAGAAGCCGGTTGGCAAGAAGACAGTCACGGGTCGAGTGCTGCACGATCCGGTAAAAGACAAACTGCGCCCGATCTTTCCGCTGGACTTGTCGAAATGCCGCACCATCGACGAACTGGTGCGTGCGATGGGCGATACCGCCTACACCGCGCGGCAGGTCGGCGACGCTGCCGATGTACTGGAGGCGATGGCCCGCGATAAAGATTGTTATGTAGTGATGACCCTGGCCGGCGCGCTGACCGTTGGCAAAATGGGATTGGTTTTTTGCGACCTGATTGAAAGCGGCATCGTGAAAGCGATCGTTTCCACCGGCGCGCTGATGGCGCACGGATTGGTAGAAGCCACCGGCCTTTCACACTTCCGCTACGACCCGTCCAAAATGAACGATGATGAATTGTTCAACGCTGGTTACAACCGTGTGTACGATTCGCTGGAACCGGAAACCAATCTGGACCACGTCGAGGAAGTGGTGGACGGCATTCTTGACGAATGGGATGACGACGAAATTGTTTGCAGCTGGAAGCTGCACCGGAGAATTGGCGAGTACCTGGTGAAAAACACCAAGGGCCGCGGGATTTTGAAATCAGCATATGAGTACAACGTCCCGGTTTTCGTGCCGGCGTTCTCGGATTCGGAATTGGGCCTCGATTTTGCCTTGCATAAGTTCGGCAGGCAGCGCGATAAACGCCCGGTGCTGCGATTCGATCCTTTTGAGGATTTTGAAAAGTTCGCAGACACCATGATGGCTACGAAGCGCATGGGGATCTTTACGATTGGAGGGGGCGTGCCGCGCAACTGGTCGCAGCAGTTTGGAGTTTACGCAGAGCTGATGGCGCGCCGCGGGTACAAAAACCTGCCGCTGAAGCGCTACGCCTACGGCGTACGCATTTGTCCCGAACCGGCACACTGGGGCGGCCTGAGCGGCAGCACCTATACGGAAGCGGTTTCGTGGGGGAAATTTCTGCCGCCCGAGCAAGGCGGAAAGTTGGCGGAGGTTTTCGAGGACGCGACGGTGGCTCTGCCGCTCGTGGTAGGCGCAGTACTGGATCGCCTCGGATATTTTAAGAATAGGGCATAGAAGTCTGGCGGTTCGAGATTCAGAAACCCGCGACTCGGACCGAGTTTGCATCGAGGTGGCGATGAGTGCTCAAGCAAAGAAAGCAAGGCGATCGATTTATGGAGTGCACCCCAGCGTGGAGCTGGTGCAAAAGTGGATCGCGGAGTTGCAGGAGAAAAGCGGACGTTCCTTAGATGAGTGGATCGAAATTGTAAATCGGGAAGGCCCGAAAGCAGAAAAGGAACGGCGCGAGTGGCTTAAGGCGAAGTACCAGCTTGCCACGAATAATGCGTCGTGGATCGCGGAACGCGCCGGAGGCACGGGCGGCGACATGGATAGTCCGGAAAAATATTTGGCGATCGCTCCGAAATATGTGGAAGAACAATACGCCGGTAAAAAAGAAGTTCTGCGCCCGATCTACGAACAGCTTTTGCGATTGGCTGCCTCGCTAAGCGCGGATGTGAAAGCGTGCCCGTGCAAGACAATGGTGGCCCTTTATCGCCAGCACGTTTTCGCGCAGATCAAAGCTACGACGAACACGCGAATAGATTTAGGACTAGCGTTGACTCACTACAAAGGGAAGTTGCCGAAACGTTTCGTGGACACTGGCGGTCTGGAAAAGAAGGACCGCATCACCCACCGCATCGAATTGCAGTCGCCGGAACAGGTTGATGGGAATGTCGCGAAGTGGCTCGAAACCGCGTACGCCCTGGACAGATAGAACTTTTCTAGGGTATTTCAAGCCGCGTGCCTGCCCCCGCGTAAAGGTAATCATCGCCGAAAGTCTTTTGTAAGCGCAGAAACGCGGGTTCACCGGTGCAGTGACCTGGGGCGATTTTTTGCACTTTCCATTTGTTCTTCAGACTTTCAGTAAGCCGGTCGATTTCGGTGTCGGGCGTGCTGACGAGGTGAAAGCCGCCGCAAAGAAAATGCAGGCGCGGATCAATAGCAGCGGCCGTCTGTAAGATTTCTTCGATGCCCGGGTGCGAACAACCGACAACAATGGACAGCCCATCGGGACCTCGGAGCGCGAGTGACAGTTCGCGCAATTCCAGCGTACCTGGGGTTTTCGAGATCGTGAAAACTATAAAAATGCCCGGCGAAATTTCAGTCAGTTTGTCAATCAGCACGAAGTTTCCGCCACTCCAGGGATACCCTGTTGAAATTTTGTCCGGATATTTTCCGTCGTAGTAGCGCATGCGGCCGGGAAGAGAAGTGACCGGCTTTATCAAAGTTGAAGGAGCAGCACCGCCGAAGACGCCAAACGATTCGAGTGGGGCATAGATGGGAACGTTCGGGTTTACGGAAAGAAGATATTTCAGGCCGGTGGTGTGGTCCGCGTGGCGATGAGAAATGACGACGAAATCGAGTTTCGTTAAGTCGACGCCGAGAGCTTTGACGTTGTGCTCAAAAATTTCGGCGTTGTTGCCGGAGTCAAAAAGAATGCGCTTTCCATCGTGCTCGATGAGTGCGGAGAAGCCCCAGTCCTTTGTTATTTTCGAGGAGTCAGAAAATGCGTCGTAAAGAACGGTGACGTAATCTGCGGCGAGAAGAGGAACAAACGACGCGACGAACAGGGAGAATATTGCAACGAAGAAAATGACTCGCGTAGCGCGCATGGCTGCCTCGCTCATTGCCGGAAGTGGTAGAAATCAGTCGTCTTCGCCGATCAGGATCGCCGCGCCGAGAACGGTAGTCCACAAGCCGCGCTTGTCGCCAACGGCGGACTGCGTTACGTTAAGAGTTCGCACAATCTTGTTCGAAATGCGATAGACCTCTTTTTTCTCGTCCCACGAGAGGTCTGGATCGAATTCCACGTTCAAAGTTGTAGCCAGCATTTCCGCGGCGAGCTCTTCCGCGTATTCGCCGGCAATTTCTTCGCTCTCTCCGAAAGAGTGATGCTCGGAAAGATATCCGTACATCGTTTTATCGCTTGGCAGCGCAAGCCCGATGCTCGCGGCGATCAAGCGGTGCGGCTCTTTGGTGGAATTCTCGCTGATTACCGTGAACGCGACTTGCCCAGGCTTGATGTGCTTCAAGCCTTCACTGCGCGAAATCAATTTGCAGTTGGGTGGAAAAATCGAAGAGACGCGGACGATGTTGCAGGCAGCAATCCCCGCATTGCGCAGGGCAAGCTCAAAACTGGAAAGCCGCTCACGATGTTTACCGACGCCTTTGGTCAAGAAAATTTTCTTAGCGACAAACGCCATAGTGCCGGTGCGCGGCCTCCGTGGAAGTGAAGTACTGAAGCGAAAAATCCCGCTGTGGAAAAGTAACAAGAAGGGTATCGAGTGTCAATCTCAAACGCGGCTGCAATGCAATATTAATCTGGCGAAGGCGGCGCGCAACTCAGTCTGTGGCGACGTGCTGCAGCAATTTTCCCAGCGGTTTGCAGATCGCCAGAATTTTTCCCAAGTCATCCGAAGTAAAATCCGGTCCGGCTTCGCCTAATGCGGCGGCTTTTCGGCTGATTTGAATCACCCCGATCACTTTTCCGTCGGCCAGAATCGGGGCGCTGACGATTTTTTGGATCGCCGATGCGTTTAGCGAATCCGCTTTCACGCCTTCAAAAACGCTGGCGTGGCGCACCGTCGAAAAATTATTCACGATGTCCGGGCGGCTGTCGCGCACCGTGCGCGCCGCAAGGGCCGCCGTGCTGGAAAGCGGAATCTCCCCGACTTTGCGTAGCGCCGCGGGTACCAGAAAATACAGATGACGTTTGGGTTCGGAGACCGCGAGAATCGCCACCTCGTCCGTTTTTACGTCGAATTCCTTGGCTATGCGCTCGGCCAGCGCGGAAATCGAAAGCTGGCTGTTGGCGGCGTCGCCCGATTGCAGACTATTGGCGATGACTTCAAATTCGGCGGCTAGGCTTTTGCTCATAGGCTGGGCGGAATAGTCTCGATTCGGAGATTTCGGCTCGGGCGGCGCCGGATACGAGGTTCCTCTTTTTAAGATAGCAAAAGAGTTGCGCCCGGCCAGCCGCAAATTTGCCGCGAGTTTCAATAAATTCGAATTGCAAGTTCGCGCGATGCAATTTTGTTTCACTGTGGTCAACTGTTATACTTGTTGTGCTGGCAGTGAACATTTCCCCGCGTGAAATCAGCACAACCGAGCGGGAGACCTGCAGCGGAGAGGGCATGTCCGCAACGACAACCCGGCCTGACAGCAGTTACCTCCTCAGAAAACTCCATTCGTTGAGCGGCTTAATTCCGGTTGCTGCGTTTCTCGCCGAGCATTTCTGGTCCAACAGCGCGGTTCTGGTCAGCCCCGAAAAATATAATGTTGTTTCGCAGGAGTTGCAGACTATTCCGTTCCGTCCGTTGGTGGAATTGGTGGCCATTATTTTGCCGATCTTGTTTCACGGCGGTTACGGCGTCTACATCTGGTGGAGTGGAAAATCGAACGTTTCCGAATATCCGTGGGTCAAAAACTGGCTGTACACGCTGCAGCGTTATACCGGACTCATCGCGTTTGTTTATATCGGCTGGCATCTCTACACCGAGCGCTATTTGACCGAAGGCCGCTCGACTTACGATACCGTCTACAACGATTTGCAGAACCCTTGGGCACTCTCATTCTTTGTCGCGGGAATTCTGGCGTCATCCTTTCATCTCGGCGTTGGTATTTGGAATTTTCTTTGTAAGTGGGGACTCGCCGCGACCGCACGGGCGCAGCGCGCCGCGGGACAACTTGGCGTGCTGGTCGGATTTACGTTCAGCGTCGTCGGCATTCTGATATTGATCAGTTTCCGTTTTGACTGGCACCCGTTTTCTTCGTACTTAACTCGATGAGAAATCCCAAAATCATCGTGGTGGGCGGGGGTTTGGCCGGGCTGATGGCCACGATTCGTGTTGCCGAGTCAGGCGTTTCGGTGGATCTGTTTTCGATTGTTCCGGTGAAGCGTTCGCATTCGGTTTGCGCGCAAGGCGGAATCAACGCGGCGAAAAACCAGAAAGGCGAAGGCGACACTACCGCGAAACACTTCGACGACACTATTTACGGTGGCGATTTTCTCGCTAACCAGCCGCTGGTAAAGCGCATGTGTGAAGCTGCTCCAGGAATCATCGATCTGCTCGATCGCATGGGCGTGATGTTCAATCGCACGCCGGAAGGTTTACTCGACTACCGCCGCTTCGGCGGGACTTTGTATCACCGCACGGCGTTCGCCGGTGCCACCACCGGGCAGCAACTGCTCTACGCGCTGGACGAACAGGTGCGGCGGCACGAGTCCGAAGGCAAAGTCAAAAAGTACGAAGGCTTTACATTTCTGTCAGCGGTGCTCGATGACGCCGGCGTGTGCCGCGGCATCTGTGCGATGGACTTGCGCACCATGGAAGTAAAGACCTTCGCAGCCGACGCGGTGATTTTCTGCACCGGCGGAATCGGCGCAATTTTCGGCCGCTCCACGAACTCCGTTGTGTGCACAGGCTCCGCACAATCTGCGCTTTTCCAGCAGGGCGTCGATTACGCCAACGGCGAATTCATTCAGGTTCATCCCACTGCGATACCCGGCGAAGACAAACTCCGCCTGATGAGCGAATCCGCGCGCGGCGAGGGCGGTCGTGTCTGGGTGCCAAAAAAAGCCGGCGACACCCGCCCCGCAAAATCAATTCCAGAAACTGAACGTTTTTATTTTCTGGAAGAGTGGTATCCAAAATACGGAAATCTGGTTCCGCGCGACATTGCCACTCGCGCCATTCACCGCATCGTCTATCAGGAAAAGCTCGGCTTGGCCGGACAGGCCGCCGTTTACCTCGATGTCAGCCACATCCCGCGCGAGACGCTGGACCGGAAGCTAGAAGGCATCCTGGAAATCTACGAAAAGTTTTTGGGCGTCGATCCGCGCGAAGAGCCGATGAAAGTTTTCCCCGCGATGCATTACACCATGGGCGGCATGTGGGTGAATGCGGAAGATCAGGCCACCAACGTGCCGGGAATCTACGCAGCCGGCGAATGTGAGTATCAATATCACGGCGCCAATCGACTTGGCGCGAATTCGCTGGTCTCCTGCATCTTTGGCGGTGGATTGGCTGGCCCCGCAGCAACCAAATATGCCAGGAATTTGGAAAAGGGAACTGACTCGGTTGACTCCGCCGCGTTCGACCGCGAACGCCAGCGCCAGGAAGCGCAGAATCAAGCGCTGATTTCGCAAGAAGGCAACGAAAACATCATGGCGATCTGGCGCGAACTCGGCGAAATCATGACCGAGCACGTCACCGTCACCCGCATCAACAAAAATCTGGAAATCGCGTACAACAAGTTGCTCGAACTCGATCAGCGCTTCGGCAAAGTGAATCTCAGCGATCGCAGTAAATTTTCCAACCAAACTCTGAATTTTGCTCGCGAGCTCGCGAACATGCTGATTCTCGCTCGCGTCATCACCAGCGGCGCGCATGCCAGAAACGAATCACGCGGCGCGCACTACAAACCCGATTTCCCTGACCGCGACGACGCAAATTGGCTGAAAACCACTCGCGCCAAATGGGTGAACGGCGAAATCCAGTTGAGCTACGAAGCGGTTGATATTTCGCAGATCACGCCGCGTCCACGCAGATACGACGCGGCAAAGTGACGGCGCGACATTTCTTGTTTGGTGTTGCGAATTGAAGAAGGATCTCAGCGTAATGCGCTCGGCGAGGATTAATGGCTGAAAAACAAGTCATCGTAAAGGTGAAGCGGCAAGTCAGCCCGCAAGGCGCGCCTTATTGGGAAGAGTTCGCGCTCAACTGGCGTCCCGCGATGAACATTATTATCTGTCTGCGCGACATCGCCGAAACTCCCGTTACCCGCGATGGGAAAAAGACCACGCCGATCTCCTACGATTCGAATTGTCTCGAAGAAGTCTGCGGCTCCTGCGCGATGCTCATCAACGGCAAGGCCCGCATGGCCTGTTCCGCGCTAGTTGATAAACTCGATCAGCCTATCCGCATCGAACCGCTTTCAAAATTTCCGGTGTTGCGTGATCTCGCCGTCGATCGCCAGTTCATGTTCGAAAGCCTGAAGCGCGTAAAGGCCTGGATTCCCATCGACGGCACCTACGATCTCGGCGAAGGTCCGCGCATGGCTCCGGAAACCCAGGAGAAGGCCTACAAACTTTCCACCTGCATCTCCTGCGGCAGTTGCCTGGAAGTTTGCCCGCAGGTCAACGGCACCAAGTCCGGCGATTTTGTCGGCGCGGCCATCATCAGCCAGGTTCGCCTGTTCAACATGCATCCTACCGGTGCGATGCACGCGCAGGAACGAATCGGCGCGCTGATGCAACCCGGCGGCGTGCAAGATTGCGCCAACGCACAAAACTGCGTCGCAGCCTGTCCCAAAAATATTCCGCTCACCGAATCCATCGCTGAAGTAAATCGCCAGGCATGGAAACAGGCGATGCTCGGCTGGCTCTTAGGGTAGAATCTGCTTTCAACATTTTGCACTACAGCACTCAACGTATCCCGGAGCGACGAATGCGCACATGTTTGTGCTTTACCGCTTTTCTTCTGGCGTCCGCACTTTTAATCGCCCCCGCCAACGGGGATGACATCGCCGAACGCGCCCGCAAACTACACTTCTCCTCGATCGTCCTCGACACCCACGACGACACCACCCAGCGCTTCTTCAGCAAAACGTTCGACCTTGCCAAACGCAATTCCGACGGCAGCATTGATATTCCGCGCATGCGCGAAGGCGGCATGAACGCAATTTTCTTCTCGATTTGGATTGACGGCCGCATCATGGGCCCGCCCGCGATTCAAAAGGCGCTCGATCAGATTGACGCCGTTCACGAAAATGTCCGTAAAAATTCCAAGGACATGGTCTTCTGCCGCACCGCCGACGAAGTCCGCCGCGCTCATAAAGACGGGAAAATCGCGGCGCTAATAGGTGTCGAAGGCGGTCACATGATCGGCAACGACATTCGCATGGTGCGCATTTTTGGCGATCTCGGCGTCCGCTACATGACCCTTTCCCATTTTTACAACGACGAGTGGGCCGATTCCTCCACCGACAAGCCCGCGCATAACGGCCTCACCGACTCCGGTAAGGATATCGTCCGCGAACTGAATCGCCAGGGAATCATGGTGGACATTTCCCACGTCAGCGACAAAACTTTTTACGACGCGCTGGAAGTCAGCAAAGCCCCGCTGATCGCCTCGCACTCTTCCTGCCGGGCGCTGTGCAACCACGTTCGCGATATGTCCGACGACATGATCAAGGCGCTCGCAGCCAAAGGCGGCGTCATCCAAATCAACTACGAAGTCAGTTTTATCGACCAGGCGTATAAAGACGCATCGGACAAAATGTCCGGCGGCGTCGTCGCTCTCATCGATCAATTGAAAAAAGAATGTGGCGACAACGAAGAGTGCATGGGAAAAAAGATGCAGGAGATGCACGATAAGGCGGTCGCCGACGGAAAGTTGCCCCACGTCAGCTGGGAACGCATCATCGATCACATCGATCACGCGGTGAAACTTGTCGGCGCGGATCACGTCGGCCTGGGCTCCGATTTCGACGGCGCCAGCATGCCCGAAGGCATGGAAGACGCGTCGAAACTTCCGAGGATCACCGAAGCGCTGATGCGCAAAGGCTACTCCGACCAGGACATTCGCAAAATTCTCGGCGGCAACCTGCTCCGTGTCATGGATCAAAACGAAAGAGTCGCACGCGAACTGCAAGCGCAATAACGGCCAGATCCGATGCGAATTCATCTGCAGGGCCAAATTTTAACGTATTGTCATTCCGAACGGAGCGAAGCGCAGTGAGGAATCTGCTTTTTCTTTTCGCGCTAATCCTGGGAGGACTCCTCGTGGTAACGCCGCTAGCGGGCGACAGCATTTCCGAAAAAGCGAAAAAGCTCCATTTCTCCTCGATCGTCGTGGACACCCACGACGACACCACTCAGTTGCTGCTCGACCCGAAATTCGATCTCGCCGAACGCCATGCCTCCGGCAGCATCGACATTCCCCGCATGCGCCAGGGCGGCATGAATGCGATTTTCTTTTCCATCTGGATCCCCAGCAAAATCACTGGGCCAGCCGCCGTGCAAAAAGCGCTCGACCAAATTGACGCCGTCCGCGAACAAGTCAGAAAGCATCCGAAAGATCTGATGTTGGCAACCACCGCGGAGCAGATTCGCCAGGCCCACAAGGAAGGCAAGATTGCCGCGTTGATTGGCGTCGAAGGCGGCCACATGATCTCAAGCGACCTCGGCGTGTTGCGTATGTACGCGGCGCTCGGCGCGCGCTACATGACGCTCACCCACAGCGGCAACGACGAGTGGGCGGATTCCTCCACCGACAAGCCCGCTCACAACGGCCTCACCGGTTTTGGAAAAGATGTGGTTCGCGAAATGAATCGTCTCGGCGTGATCGTGGATATTTCCCACGTCAGCGACAAAACTTTTTACGATGCACTGGAAGTCAGTACAGCCCCACTTTTTGCATCGCATTCGTCTTGCCGTGCCATTTGCGATGCTCCTCGAAACATGACCGATCATATGATGAAAGATTTGGCGGCCAAGGGCGGCGTAGTGCAAATCAACTATCACGTTGGATTCTTAAGCCAGGAATTCCGCAATGCCGAGAAGGCTGATCCGAAAATCAATGAAGCCATCTCCAAGGAAGTCACGCAACGCTGCGGCAACGAAGCCAACGAAGGCTGTATGTTGATTGAAGGCGATCGCGTCACCCGAGAGTACGTGGCGAAAGGCGCCTTGCCGCGCGTAGACTACACTAAAATCATCGAGCACATCGATCACGCGGTGAAAGTTGCCGGGATCGATCACGTTGGCCTGGGCTCCGATTTCGACGGCGCCAACATGCCCTACGGGATGGAAGACGCCACCATGTTGCCGAAAATCACCGAAGCGCTGTTGCAAAAAGGCTACTCCGAGGGTGACGTCAGGAAAATTCTGGGCGAGAATACTCTGCGCGTCATGGCCGATGTGGAACGCATCAGCAGGGAATTGAACGCGCAGAAGTAGTCGCTATTAGATTTGAAATCCTGAGGCCAACGCAGTGCACCGAAGGATCTCAGCGCAAGTTGGAGCACAGTTCCATTCCAGGAACACGGGAGAAGAAAATGCAGGAGAGACTCAGCATCGTCATGGCCAGCGCTTTCATCGCCGCTACACTAATTCTGGGCGGCTGCAAGAAGCAGGAGCAGCCGGCCGAGCCGGTCGCTTCTGCGCCGCCGAAAGTCGAAACTCCGGCGACGCCCAACGCGCCGGCAGCGTCAACTGAACCTGCTTCGGCGCCTGCGGCCGCGGCCGCGAAACCTGCTGCAGCTCCGCATAACTACATTAAGGAGCTGCTCTCCCCCGCGAAATTAAAAGAGAAGGCGCCGGACACCTACAAAGTCAAATTCGAAACCACGCGCGGCGATTTCACGATTACGGTCACGCGCGCCTGGGCGCCCATCGGAGCCGACCGCTTCTACAATCTGGTGAAGCATCATTATTACGACAACACCGCATTTTTCCGTGTGGTGCCGCAATTTGTCGTGCAATTCGGTATCAGCGCGAATCCGTCGGTCTCGGCTGCTTGGAAACACACCGATATTAAGGATGATCCGGTCACTCAGACCAACAAGCGCGGCACAATCACATTTGCGCAGACTGGGAATCCCAATTCCCGTGGAACGCAGGTATTTATCAACTTGAAGGACAATGCCAGGCTGGATCACATGGGCCAGGGATTCCCGCCATTTGGCGTCGTCGACGGCAATGGCATGAACATTGTCGAAATGATGTACGAAGGCTACGGCGACAGCGCCGGTCCCGACCAGGATCAAATCGAAAAACAGGGCGATCGCTATTTGAAGAAGGGTTGGCCCAAGCTCGATTACATCAAGTCCGCATCGCTGGTAGAAGGTGCGGCTTCCTCGAAGCCCTAACGCTTTGGACTGCGGCGAAACACGGCGCCGCGATTCATCGAGATATTAGAATCGTTCCGGTCCCATGAGCACGCAAAACTCTGAAAATCACTCGCGGCTTGAGCCGCTGGCCCGCCCGGTGTACCTGCTTGCTGGGTTGGCGGTGCTGGTTCATTTCCTGTTCAACGGGAAATACGGCTATTTCCGCGACGAACTTTATTACGCTGCATGCGGCGATCACCTTGCGTGGGGATACGTGGACCATCCGCCGCTGGTGGCATTTGTAGCGTGGATCAGCCGCGCACTCTTTGGTGATTCGCTGTTTGCGTTGCGATTGTTGCCCGCGGTTTCCGGCGCCGCCAAAGTCATCTTGGCCGGCTGGATGGCGCGCGAAGTCGGCGGTGGACGCTACTCACAGTTCTTCGCAGCGCTGCTGGTCTTGCTCGCACCGATTTACCTCACACTCGACAATTTTCTCTCCATGAATGCGTTCGAACCGGTTTTCTGGATGTCCTGCGCCGCGATCGTTTTCCGCATTTTAAACGGCGGAAGCCCGAGACTATGGCTGCTATTCGGCGCGGTCACCGGGCTGGGCTTGCTCAACAAACATTCGATGATTTTCTTCGCGTCGGGAATCGTGGCCGGCTTGCTTCTGACTTCCGCGAGAAAACAGTTTTTACAAATCGAAATCTGGGCTGGCGCGCTGGTGGCATTCGTGATTTTTCTGCCGAACCTGCTTTGGGAGATTCACAACGGCTACCCGACTATTGCGTTTTTGCATTCCGCCATCGGAACAAAATATGCCGACGTCTCTCCGCTGGCATTTATCGGTGAACAATTTCTGCTGGTGAATCCGCTGGCCGCGCCAATTTGGCTGGCGGGATTATGTTTTTTCCTTTTCGATCGCGCCGGAGGCAAGTATGCCGTGCTCGGCTACGCCTATCTGTTCGTGTTGCTGGAAATGATTGTGCTGCACGGCAAAATCTATTTTCTGGCCCCCTCGTACATCATGTTGCTCTCCGCGGGCGCGGTCTGGTGGGAACAGAAAGTGTTCAAGCGCGCGGGAGCCTGGCTCAAGCCCGCGATCCTCGCGCCGTTAATTTTGTCGGGAATGATCGCCGCTCCTCTGGCCATGCCGATTCTTCCAGTGGAAGCCGCGGTCAAATATTGCAGATTCTTCGGCGTGCAGGACGTCAAGGTCGAGAATGTCCCGCAGGGCAGCTTGCCGCAGCTCTTCGGCGATATGTTTGGCTGGCGCGAACAGGCGCAGGCAATTTCACGAGCGGTGCGCTCGCTTCCCGCCGTCGACCAATCGCGGGCCACGCTGCTTGCCTACAATTACGGCGAAGCGGGAGCGATCGATTTCTTTGCCAAGAGCTATTCGTTGCCAAATGCCATCAGTGGACACAATCAATACGGCGCTTGGGGGCCTCGCGGGGCCTCAGGCGACGTGGTTCTGGCAATTGGATTTAGCAAAGACCGCCTGGATCGCGCCTTTGCCGAGGTCCGGGCGGTCGAAACCATCAGCCCCCAGTACGCTCTACCCGAAGAATCCGGCCTTACCATTTATATCTGCCGCCAGCCGCGGAAGAACCTGTCCGAATCGTGGGCGGAATGGACCTATCTCAACTAGGCCTGGTAACCGAGTCGGGTAACTAATCTGCCCGGTATGCATCCAAACTTATGCACGGATGGAGCTGCTTTTTGCATTCGTGATGGAGTTGACAGTCTTATTCTTCAAAGGTACTCTTTGCAGGTAATGAAAATGTCTCGCCAGACCGTGTGTTGTTGCTGCGACTGCTGTTGCTGTCGCCAACTCCACATTTCTGGCTTGAGGCTGCTGCGGAACTAGAACCGCCGCTACAAAGAAATTCCAAAGCCCACGTGCCAGAAATACTGGTCACGTGGGCTTTTTGTTTTATCGCAAGTTTTTTTGCGCCTTTTCTAAAGGAAACGTCTTTATGGCTGAAGTTAAGGAAACCAAGGCACAGCGCGTCGAGCGGCTGAAACGCGAAAAACTCGCTTGGGATCACCTGGACGAAATTCGTGAATTCGCGCGCAATGGCCGCGATTCGGTGCCGCCGGAGTGGCTCGGCACCTACTTCCGCTCGTGGGGAATTTATACCCAGGGCGACGGCGCTGGCGTGGTCGGGGGCGCAAACGGCGAAGGCAAAGCTACGGAATTTTTCATGGTGCGCATCCGCATCCCCAACGGAATTCTCTCGAGCGAACAGGTACGTGTGCTTGCGTCGCTTTCCGAAGACTACGGCCGAGGCATTGCCGATATCACCGTCCGGCAAAACGTGCAGTTGCACTGGGTCACCATTCAAGCCATTCCCGATTTGATTGAAAAATTGCAAGCCGCCGGACTTACCACCACAGGCGCGTGCGGAGACGTCGTTCGAAATGTCACTGGCTGCCCGGTTGCCGGGCTGGCCGCCGATGAACATTTCGACGCGTCTCCGTATGCGTTGGCAGTGGATCGCGCACTCGGCGGTAATCGCGAGTTCTACAATTTGCCGCGCAAATTCAAGATGACCGTCACCAGCTGCCGCTCGTGGTGCAGCTATCCGGAGATTAACGATGTCGCATTCACCGCGACCCAGCGCCGCCGCGGTGGAGTTGTCGAAAACGGTTTCTCAGTGCGCATCGGCGGCGGGCTCTCCACCGAACCGCACCTCGCTCTGAAGCTGGATGCCTTTGTTCGCCAGGACCAGGTTGTGGACGTCGCGCGCGGCGTGGCGGAAATCTTTCGCGCCAGCGATGTCTTGCGCCAGAGCAGGGAACAAGCGCGGCTGAAATATCTTTTCCTCAAGCATGGTTGGACCGCCGAAGGCTTTTTAGCCGAATTGAATCGCGCCATCGGATTTACGCTCGATCCCGGCGAGCTGGAAGAAATTCCTTCCGACGTTCATCGCGACCACACCGGAATTCATCGCCAGAAACAAGCTGGCCTGGTTTTCATCGGTGCTTCAGTGTTGCGCGGAAGAATCACGCCAGCGCAATTACGCCGCGCCGCGCAACTTGCCGACGAATATGGCGATGGAAATCTCCGCGCAACCGTGCAGCAAAACCTGCTGCTAGCGAATATTCGCGAAGAGCACGCGGAAACCGTGGCGGCGGAATTGAGAAAGGCTGGATTGCCCGTGGAAATTCCGGCATTCGCGCGCGGCATCGTGGCCTGCACCGGATCGGAATTCTGCAAGCTGGCGCTCACCGAAACCAAAGGTTTTGCGCGATGGCTTTCCACTGAACTCGACGAACGGCTGCCTGGATTTTCCGAGCAGATCAAGTTGCACATCACCGGATGCCCGAACAGTTGCGGACAGCACTGGATCGCCGATATCGGCATTGAAGGCAAAAAAATCAAAGCCAACGGAAAAATGGTCGACGCGTATTACTTCTGCGTTGGCGGCAGCGTTGGGCATATCACTTCCATCGCTCGGCCGGTCGGTTATCGCTGCGCCGCAACGGATGTACCAGACGCGATCGAACGGTTGGTTAGCAATTTTCAAGAAAATCGCATCAGTAACGAAAATCTCAGAACATTTCTTGCGCGGACTACCAATGAACAGATTCGCACGATTTTAGCGGGAGAAACGTTCGTGGCCGTCGAACGCGATGTGCCAGTGGGCAGAACGCCGGCGGGAGTGGAGGGCTAAGCGATGAGCTTATTTCCGATTTTTGTGAAGTTACAGGGCCAGCTGGTGGTGGTGGTTGGCGGCGGCGAGATTGCTTCAGGAAAAATTGATGGACTGTTGCGTGCAGGCGCTCGCGTCCGAGTGATTGCGCCGGAGGTTCATTCCTCGTTTGCCGAACCGATTCGCAGCCGAAAAATCGAGTGGATTCCCCGCAAATTCGAGGCACAGGATTTGGCGGGCGCGACGCTGGTGATTGCAGCGACTTCGGCACCGGGAGTGAACGCTGCGGTTTATCGCGAGGCGGAAGCGCGCGGAATTCTGTGCAATGCCGTAGATGATATCGAAAACTGCCACTTTTATTACGGTTCGATCGTGCAACGCGGCGACTTGCAGATTGCCATTTCGACCAACGGAAAAAGTCCGGCGCTGGCGCAACGGTTACGCCAGGAACTGGAACAGCAATTCGGCCCGGAGTACGAAGTGTGGCTGGAATGGCTGGGCGCGGCGCGCGAACTTTTGCGCGCGGCGGAAGGTGGCGGCACCGAGAGCAACAAGCAGATGCTGCATCAGCTCGCCAGCAAACCGATGTACGAGCGGTTTGTGAAAGAAGCGCGCCGCGAGCCATCGCGGCAAGGTGTTTCGTGAGCGGAAAAGTTTATCTGGTTGGCGCAGGACCCGGCGATCCGGAATTGCTGACGCTCAAGGCTGCGCGCTTGCTGGCAAGGGCGGAAGTTGTGCTATATGACGCGCTGGTCAGCCGGGAAGTGCTGGCACTGATTTCGCGTGATGCTGAGTTAATTGATGTTGGCAAGCGCGCTGGAAAGAAATTGCTCACACAGGAGGAAATTAACAGTTTGCTGGTGAATTACGCGCAGAAAAACCAGATCGTCGTTCGCCTGAAAGGCGGCGATCCGCTGCTGTTCGGCCGCGCGGGTGAAGAAATGGAAGCGCTGCGGCGCGTGCAAATCGATTTTGAAATTGTGCCAGGAATTACCGCGGCAGTCGGCGCTGCTGCCGGGGCGAAGATTTCACTGACTGACCGGCGAGCAGCTTCGCAGGTTTTGTTCACGACGTTTTCGCGCGGCGAAACCGGAAATTGGTTGAACTGGGCGGCGGTAACTCCGGAAACGACGATTGCGATTTACATGCCGGGGACACACTACGGTGAAGTAGCCGAGCGGTTGATTGAAAACGGATTGTCGCCGGAAACGCCATGCGTGGTGGTGTCACAAGCGACCCGCGCGGAGCAGCAAGTTTGCTGGTCGAACATTGCGGCGCTTTCGAGTGAAGGGCAGTTGCCGGCGCCGTCGATTTTGCTGGTCGGGCGCGTGGCCAGCCAAACGGTGAACGAATTTGTAGTGCCTAGAAGTGCAAACGCATTTCAGTCCGCAGCGAACGAAGTGCGTCTGAGCGAACGCCAGAAAAACTGACGAGTTTGTTTGAAATAAATGGTATCGCGAAGGGAGAAATGAAATGAGCGAACAGGCAAAGGTGGTAACAACACCAGTAAAGGCACGTCGTTTTTCGATCGATACGTGGGCAGTGTTGCTGGCGTTTGTGCTGGCGGCGCTGGTCCGCGCGGGAGTTTTCAAGCACATTCCATGGTGACGCGTCGAAAGCAGTCGCAAGAATAAATTGCATCATTGACGGAGACGAGGTGAAGTATGGCGAGTTCTGTTGCGTTGCCGCAGGTCCGTCCGGTAAATGCCGGCCTGCAGTTTCTGAGAGTGATTCCGGGTGTTTTGCTGCTGGCGGCGATCGGCTACGCGGGCAAATTGCTGGAAGCGAACGTCGGCAAATATGCCAAGGCGCATCATTGGACATTTCCCAACATCGAGTATGTGTTGTGGGCAATCCTACTTGGTTTGGTGATTTCGAATACTGTAGGCGTGCCGGAAATATTCCGCGCTGGCGTGGCGACCTACGAATTCTGGCTGAAAGCGGGAATCGTGCTGCTGGGTTCGCGGTTTTTGCTGGGCGACGTTTTGAAACTTGGCGGAACCAGTCTTGCGCTGGTGGGGATTGAAATTGCCGGTGCGATTGCGTTCATGACTTTTCTGGGCCGCGTTTTTGGGTTGAAGCCAAAATTGACTTCGCTGCTGGCGGTTGGCTCAGCGGTGTGCGGCGTAAGCGCCATTATTGCCACGCAAGGAGCGATTGAGGCCGACGAGGAAGACTCCTCGTTCGCGATCGCGGCGATTTTGGCATTGGGCGCGTTGTCGCTATTCACGTTTCCGCTGATTGGACATACCTTGCATCTCACCGATCACGCGTATGGAGTGTGGTCCGGGCTTGCGGTGGATAACACCGCAGAAGCGGCAGCCGCAGGCGCGTTGTATTCGGACGCCGCGGGAAAGCTGGCGGTGCTGACCAAGACCACACGCAATGCGCTGATTGGCTTTGTGGTGCTGGCGTATGCGTTTTATTGGGCCAGCAAGGGTCAGGCGCAGGCGGTTGGGAACAAGGCAAAGTTTCTGTGGCAGAAGTTTCCCAAATTCGTGCTCGGTTTCCTGCTGATTTCGGCGCTGGCGACCGCTGCGTTTTTCTCGAAAGAACAGATCGGGGCGCTGGCGAACCTATCGCGCTGGGCGTTTTTGCTTACGTTCGCTGGCGTAGGACTGCGTACCAATTTCAAAACGCTCTCAAAGCAGGGGCTGAAGCCATTCGCGGTGGGCGCAATCGGGGAAGTGGCGATTGCGGCGTTTACGCTGGGGCTGGTGCTCGCGGCACAGCGGATCTTCGGGTGGTAACAGAAGAAGCCGACAATAGTCGCTGTGGAGCAGCTAGGAACGCGGGGGCCGAGGGCCGGGATGCGGGCGGCGGATGATGACGTGGGTGTGTTCGCGGGTGAAGCGGATGTGGCAGCCGAGAGCAGCGGGACCATTCCCGCAAGTGTTGTCGCGAACCTGATACCAAGCGACCTGTTCGGCGCCAACGATCATCCAGGTGGTGGCATTGGTAGCGTGATTGGTTTGCTCGAGGTAATAGGCAGCATTTAGATCAATGTCGGCGGCATCGGCATCCATCTGCTGACAGGCGTTTGCGGAATGGGCGGGAGTGCCATCCGCGGGCGCGCAATAATCCTCGTCGTGCTCCAGCAGGATTTTTTCTTTATTGGCCAAAAAGCCCGGAGCAGCGAGGAAGCGGTGATATTCATCGCAGCGGTATCTTATCGCAAAAAAGAAAGAGCGGGCCGGCGCTAGGCGGAAGCGGCTCTCGCGGCAGGCCGAGCGCGCTTGGCTTCCCAGTTCTGACGCATGGTTTCGCGCTGCGCCAGCACATGTTTTTTGGCGTCCTCGAAACTTTTGTAGACTTTGGTGCCTTTGATGGTGTTGCACGGGCGGCAGCAAGCCACCAGGTTCGCGGGATCCTTCTTGCCCTTGCGGGCGCGAGGCATCACGAAATCGACGGACATGACCAGCGCATTCTCAAAGCTGGCCTTGCCGTCCAATCCGCAGTACTGACAGCAGAACTGATCGCGTTCCAGGATTTTCAGGCCCTCGGCCTGGCTCACAGGCAAATCCACTCTCGATAAAGTCATGATGTGAAACGGCATGGAGCACCTCCAAATCCGAAATGCTAGTCCTTGTTTCGCCAGAACTCAAGGCGCACATTGACTTGAGTTTGCCAGGGCACTTAACATGACTGGCGTTCATGATTAACGAAACGATTTTGCATTACCGCATCCTCGAAAAACTGGGTGGAGGCGGGATGGGTGTGGTGTACAAGGCCGAAGACACGCGGCTGGACCGCTTTGTTGCGCTGAAATTCCTTCCGGAAGAGTTGGCGCGAGACGCGCACGCTCTGGAGCGGTTCCGCCGCGAGGCCAAGGCGGCCTCCGCCCTGAATCATCCGAACATCTGCACAATTTACGACATCGGCGAGCACGATGGGCGAGCGTTCATCGTGATGGAGTTTCTGGACGGCAAGACGCTGAAGCAGAGCATTGCTGGGCGCGCGCTGGAGACGGAGACACTGCTGGCGCTGGGGATTGAGATTGCGGACGGGCTGGCGGCGGCGCATGCGAAGGGGATTGTTCATCGCGATGTGAAGCCAGCGAACATTTTTGTGACCACGCTCGGTCATGCGAAGATTCTGGATTTTGGATTGGCGAAAGTGGCCGTTGCGGGAGGGTCGCGGGGAGCCGAGAACACGCTGACGCGCACCGTAGATGCGGAGCACTTGACGAGCCCGGGATCGACGCTGGGCACGGTCGCGTACATGTCGCCGGAACAGGCGCGGGCGAAAGATCTGGATGCGCGGAGCGACCTCTTTTCGTTTGGCGCGGTACTGTATGAGATGGCGACTGCGACGCTGGCGTTCCGCGGCGAAAGTACCGCGGTGATTTTCAAGGCGATTCTGGATGAGGCGCCGGTATCTCCGCTGCGACTGAATCCGGAGTTGCCGGCGGGATTCGAACCGATTGTTTACAAGGCTCTGGAGAAGGACCGGAACTTGCGGTACCAGAGCGCGGCGGATTTGCGGAGCGATCTGGCGCGGCTAAAGCGGGACATGGATTCGGGGCGTTCGGGTAGCGCGCCGTCTACCAGTGCTCCGGTGATTGCGGCGAGTTCCGCGTCGGTGGCGGCGGCCAGCGCGGCCTCTGGAATCGCTGCGCCGATCGCTACGCGGAAATATTTGATCGGCGGAGTGGCGGCGGTGGTGGTGATTGCCGCGGTCGTTTCTGGTTATTTCTTGATGCGCGGGAAGTCCGACGCGCAGAAGGTTACTTCGATTGCGGTGTTGCCGTTTGTGAATGCTACCAGCGATCCCGGCAATGAATACTTGAGCGACGGTCTGACCGAGAGTTTGATCGGAACGCTGTCACAATTGCCGAATTTCAAGGTGATGGCGCGCAGCACAGTCTTTCGCTTCAAAGGGAATCAGGATGATCCGCAAAAGATTGGGCAGACGCTGCAAGTGGGTGCGGTGTTGATGGGACGGGTGACCCAGCGCGGCGATGAGATGAGCGTGCAAGCCGATCTGGTGAATACCGCGGACGGAACGGAAATGTGGGGCGCGCACTATACGCGGAGGCTGGCGGACATCACGCAGGTGCAGAGTGATATCACGCGCGACGTTTCGAACAAGCTGCAGGTACACCTGAGCGATATGGCACAGCAAAAATTGGGACGTGCGGGGACGACGAACCCGGAAGCGTACCGCTTGTATCTGGAAGCGCGGCAACAGTGGTACGGGCGGACGCCGGCGGGAATCCTGAAAAGTATCGACTTATTTCAAAGAGCGATTGTCGCCGACCCGAACTATGCGCAGGCATACGCCGGGCTTGCCAACTCCTACAACGTGGCGACCGGCTACGGCGGGTTGGTCCAGCCGAAGCAGGCGTTTGCACTGGCGGACGAAGCGTCGCGAAAGGCGCTGGAACTCGACGATACGTTGCCCGATGCGCACGTCGCCCGGGCGCTACTACTGGCCAATCAGTATAAATGGAGCGACGCCGAGAAGGAGTTTCGGCGGGCTATCGAGCTGAATCCGAACGATGCGACGGCACATTATTTTTACGCGTTTATTTATCTGATGCCAGAAAAGCGCATTGACGAGTCGCTGGAAGAGTTCCGCAAGGCGTTATCGCTGGACCCGCTGTCCGGAATTGTGAATGTGAACTACGCGCTAACGCTTATGGTGGCTCAGCGGTATCCGGAGGCGCTTGCGCAGATGCAAAAAGAGCTGGAACACGATCCGTCGTTTGTTCCGGCGCACTATTATCTATCGCAAATTTACGCGTCAACCGGCAGATATGCCGAGGCGGTGAGTGAATTCCAAAGCAGCGGCAAGACGATCCCCGGTACATTCAGTGCAGACGCTCAGGGGTACCTGAAGCTGGCGCAGGACCCTCGCTCGGGTTCGGCCCTCACGCTGATTGCGGTGATTTACGCGTTGCAGGGCGACCGCAACAAATCCTTCGAGTATCTGGAGAAGGCGTACGCCGAGCAGGACTCCGAGCTGATGGCGTGCATTAGGTTTCCGGCGTTCGATGTGCTGAAGTCGGATCCGCGCTACGCGGTGTTTATGCGCAAAGTGGGGCTGCCGGAGTAGTGGAGCGAGGGTGCAAGCCAAGAAAGAGCTTAGGAAATCACACAGAAGTCACAGAAATCGGACGCAGAGTCCACAGAGGATCTGAACGAGCAGACGCTTACATGGAAAAATTGAAAACCAGCGGATTGATTTGAGGTTCGCGACAGCAAAATCGCGAAAAAAAGGATGCACAGTTTTCCACAGTTTTGCGTCTTACCAGTGCGACGCGGTGTTTGTAAAATCAGCGAGACTTTACAGCCACCGAGGGTAAGCCAATGTTGTTTGCTACCATTGTTCGCGGAAAAAAAGCAGGGACGCGGCTGGTGCCGCATCTGTTTCCTGACAACCGGTATCACGTCCAACTAGGAAGAAAAGGTCCGTATATTCCAGTCTCGGACTACCGGGAGATCCCTTCGTATCTGGCAAACGGATATTCCTTGGCGATGAGCGACAGAGGCGACGGCCACAGGCGAAGCCTGGTCCGCCCTGAGGCCATCCACGGCTGGAGCGCCGACACTCGGGAACTGTTCTTTCCAACGCGCTAACCGCGCAGATTTGAACTAGAGACCCAAAACAGTGACCAGCTCGCGCACCGAGGCGGAAGATTTCTGTAGTGCGGCGTTTTCCTCGGCGGTGAGCTTGATTTCGATGATTTCTTCGATGCCATTCGAGCCGAGCTTTACCGGCACGCCAACGAAAAGACCCTTGATGCCATATTCGCCCTCAAGATAGACCGCGCAGGGCAGAATTTTCTTTTTATCCTTCAAAATCGCTTCGACCATTTCAACTGCTGCGGCGGAGGGCGCGTAGTAGGCCGATCCGGTCTTGAGAAGATTGACGATTTCCGCACCGCCTTTGCGGGTGCGCTCGACGATCGAGTCGATGCGATCTTTCGGCAGCAGGTCCGGGAGAGGAATTCCGGCTACGTTCGAATAGCGCGGAAGCGGAACCATGTCGTCGCCGTGACCGCCAAGTACGAACGAGTGCACGTTTTCCACGCTGACTTTGCACTCCATGGCGACGAAGGCGCTCATGCGCGCGGAGTCGAGAACACCGGCCATGCCGAGCACGCGTTGCTTGGGAAAGCCGCTTACTTTAAACGCCGCCTGCGCCATGGCGTCGAGCGGATTGGTCACCACGATAATGATGCAGTTGGGGGAATGCTTGACGATCTGTTCGACAACGGTTTTGACCACGTCGTAATTGGCTTTCAGGAGATCGTCACGGCTCATGCCGGGTTTTCGGGGGAAACCGGCGGTGATGACCACGATGTCGCTGTTGGCAGTGCCGGAGTAATCGCCGGTGGCGGTGGAGAGTCCGGTGGCGAAGGAGTCGGACTTGGTGATCGGCGTGGCTTCGACCATGTCCAGCGCCTTGCCGGCGGGCGGGCCGTCGAGAATGTCGGTGAGGACGACGTCGGCGAGTTCCATGTCAACGATGCGCTGCGCGGTGGTGGAGCCGACGAAGCCGCTGCCCACTACGGTCACTTTTTTTCTGCTCATGTTTATTCTCCGTGAAAAAAAAGCCTAAGACTATCAAGGCAGATTCCAAAAGCACCGGTCTAGAGACCGGCCACCACAACTGCAAAGAGCAGACATGAAGGTCTGTGCCACCCAAGAACTTATTTTCCAGCGACTGCCGCTAGCTTCATATTTTCGATGATGGCGGTCGCGAAGGCCGATGTGCCGACCTTGGTCGCGCCCGGCATCATGCGTTCGAGATCGTAGGTAACTTTCTTCTGCTGGATGGTGCGGGCGATGCCGTCCTCGATGAGTTTCGAGGCATCGCTCCAGCCGAGAAATTCAAACATCATCGCGCCAGATAGCATCACCGAGCCGGGATTGATGACGTCCTTGTCGGCATATTTGGGCGCAGTGCCGTGGGTAGCTTCGAAGACGCCGAAGCCATCGCCGATGTTCGAACCGGGAGCCATGCCGAGTCCGCCGACCTGCGCGGCGCAAGCGTCGGAAAGATAGTCACCGTTCAAATTGGAGGTCGCGAGGACGCTGTACTCATCCGGCCGCATCAGCACTTGTTGAAAAACGGAGTCGGCGATGCGGTCGTTGATCATCAATTTTTGTTTCCACTGGCCTTTGCCGTGGGTGGAGTAAATCGCGTCGAGCGTCTGTTTCACTTCATCGTGAACGGATTTCTGGAACGCGGCGGTGCCTTGCTCCAGGCCAGGTTCGATCATCGCAGCGTTTTGTTCGACAGTAAGTTGCGGATTTTTGTCGAGGTTGTCGATAATCCAGCTTTCGCGTTCGGTAATGGTCTGCGCGCGGAATTCCAGCTGCGCGAGTTCGTAGCCCCAGTCGCGAAAGCCGCCTTCGGTGAATTTCTGGATGTTGCCCTTGTGCACCAGCGTCACGCTCTTTCGTTTGTGGGCCAGCGCGTATTTGATGGCGCGGCGAACCAGACGCTTGGTTCCAGTGGGTGAAATCGGCTTGATCCCAACCCCGGAATCCCAGCGAATCTGTTTTTTTGTGCCCTTCAGCATGTCGTTATTGAGAAATTCGAGCAGTTTCTTCGCCTCGGGCGAGCCGGACTTCCACTCGATGCCGATGTACACGTCTTCGGTGTTTTCGCGGAAGATGAAGACGTTCAGCTTTTCCGGATGCTTGACGGGGGAGGGAACTCCTTCGAAATAAACGACCGGGCGTTCGCAGGAGTAAAGATCGAGGATCTGGCGCAGCGCGACGTTGAGCGAGCGGATGCCGCCGCCGACGGGCGTGGTCAACGGACCTTTGATGGCAACGCGAAAATCGCGGATGGCGTCAACGGTGTCATTGGGCAGCCATTCTTTGTAAGCGTTGAATGCCTTCTCGCCGGCGAAGACTTCATACCACGCCACTTTGCGTTTACCGCCATAGGCGTGCTCTACGGCAGCGTCGAAGACTCGGCGCGAAGCTTTCCAGATGTCTCGGCCGGTGCCATCGCCTTCGATGAAGGGGATGATGGGATTGTGTGGAACCAGCAGTTCGCCGCCGCTGTAGCCGATGGGCGCGCCATTGGTTGGAACTGGCTGCCCGTTGTAGCTGCTCTTCATATTGCACGACCCCCAAAACAATTTCGCGACAAAAGAGTTGAACGACGAACGAACGACGCGTTGCGTAGGTATGCTTCTCGCGGCGCGTCTGGCCGAATTTGAAACAATATCATAATGAGGCGCGTGGCTAAAACTTGCGACTCTCGATTCGCCGCAAAATCGCACCATATGCGCCGGTCAATGGGCGACGCCCGGCTGCGTGCGCTCCCAAATTCTCGCCTCATAAGAATTAAGATGAGTTATCATTTTCCCCGGCATTTTACATCCGCGGATAACAGGAGCCATGAAACCACGACAGCCATTACCGCCGCCGGGTACCAAGTGCACCTGCGGCCACCCTTTTGCCGAACATGTGCAGGGCGGGGAGCATCACGCCTGCCAGCACGGAGCCAAACCACCCTTCAAGAATGTTTGTCCATGCGGCCGCTTCCGGCCGAAATAGTTTCTTTGCGGAACTCAGGCGAGTCGTAAGCCGCAACAGGTTGCGGCGACGTGCGGCGTTCGAGCGCAAACAGGCGCGAAGGACTCCGTCACGTTTTGTGTTGCCATTTCATTTACGGAGGACAGAAAACAATGATGCTCGATTGGAACGGTTATCAGAAGGAACTCGGCGGCAAGCTGGGCGAATTGGCGAAGCTTTCGCCCGACACCCTGAAAGGCTACATGACACTTTCAGCGGCGAATTCGCACACCACGCATTTGGGCGAGAAGACCCGGCAATTGATTTCGCTGGCGGTAGCGGTGACCACGCGTTGCGACGGTTGCATCGTGTTTCACACCGAGGCAGCGCTGAAGGCGGGAGCTTCGAAGGAAGAGATCAGCGAAGCATTGGGCGTGGCCGTGGCAATGAATGCCGGGGCGGCGTTGATCTATTCGACGCGGGTGCTGGATGCGGTGGAAGCGAAATCCGCCGCTGCGCACCTCGGTTGAGCCAGTCTTAACGCAGCAGCGGGGCAGACCGAAAGGTCTGCCCCGCGAGCTTACAACTTAGAACCCATTACTTACGGCTTCCCTAGTCGTAGTATTCCTGGCCGAGGTGGGTGATCAGCTCTTCGCCCATCATCCAACGCAAGGTGTTCTTGAGCTTCATGGATTGAATGAAGAGATCGTGCTCGGGATACAGGTCTGGGCCGGTCATCGGCGACTTGAAGTAGAAGCTGAGCCATTCCTGAATGCCCCGGAAACCGGCACGTTGCGCTAAATCAAGGAACAGCACCAGATCGAGAACAATCGGCGCCGCCAGAATCGAATCGCGGCACAGAAAGTCCACCTTGATCTGCATCTTATAGCCAAGCCAGCCAAAAATGTCGATGTTGTCCCAGCCTTCTTTGTTGTCGCCGCGCGGCGGGTAATAGTTGATGCGGACCTTGTGGTGAATCTTGCCGTAGAGTTGCGGATAAAGCTGCGGCTGCAAAATGTATTCCAGAGCGCCAAGTTTCGATTCTTCCTTGGTCTTGAAAGAGCCGGGATCGTCGAGCACTTCGCCGTCGCGATTGCCGAGAATGTTGGTGGAGTACCAGCCTTCCAGGCCCAGCATACGCGCCTTAAAGCCCGGCGCCAAAATCGTCTTCATCAACGTCTGACCAGTTTTGAAATCCTTGCCGCACAGCGCGACGTTGTGATCGAGCGCCAGCTTCTGCATCGCCGGAATATCCACGGTGAGGTTCGGCGCGCCGTTGGCGAATGGCACGCCGCTGGTGATCGAAGCCCATGCATACAGCATCGAAGGCGCAATCGCCGGGTGATTATTCTTCATCGCTTCGAGAAATTTTTCCGGCGTCGAATGAATGTCTTCAGCAGTGATGAAAACTTCGGTTGAGCCGCACCAGCAAGTCACCAGGCGCGTGGCGCGTGAAGTCTTCTTGAAATTCGCGATATCTTCTTTGATTTGCAACGCCAGCTCGTATTTGTTCTTGGCTTTCTTGACGTAGGTGCCGTCCAGTCGCTTTACGTACTCTTTGTCAAACGCGGCTTTCATCGGCTTGATTTTGGAGAGGAACGGCTTGACCTTGAGCAGATCTTCTTTGCTGAGCACGCCGGCGTTCGAAGCAGCTTCGTACGCGTTGTCCTTGAAGATATCCCATCCGCCAAAAACCAGATCATCGAGATCGGCTAGCGGCAAGAATTTCTTGATTTGCGGCGAATTATTGTCGGTCCGCTTGCCGAGGCGAATCGTTCCTAGCTGGGTCAGCGAGCCCACTGGCTCGGCTTTTCCTTTGCGAACCAATTCCACGCCAGCCATGAACGTGGTGCTGACTGCACCCATTCCCGGCAACAAAATTCCCAGTTTCCCTTTGGGCGGCGCGATCTTTGCTGGCTTTTCCATTCAACTCCCCTGTTTTCGAGCGATTTTACTGCGCACGAAGCCGAAGGCTCCGAAAATTAGGCCACACACAAACAAAGAGTATCGCGCACCCATGCGTGGTCTTGCAAATCGCTGCTGGAAGAAGTGGCGCTGTTGGACTACCATCTGGCGCAATCTGAGCGATTGAAGGCCGGGGTGCGTCAGAGCTATGAGTGAACCGCAAAAAAATGTTGGACGGAGCGTGTGGTCGATCGTGGCGGGTTTTCTGGCCGTCGTGGTTTTGTCCATCGGTACGGACGCAATCCTGCATGCAACAGGAATTTTTCCGGCGCTTGGCAAACAGATGAGTAACGGGCTGTTTATTCTTGCGACGGTCTATCGAACCGTATTCGGCCTCGCGGGTAGTTACTTCACGGCGCGGCTTGCGCCAGGCAGACCGATGAAGCACGCAATGATTGGGGCGGCGATTGGATTTGTGTTAGCCACGGCGGGCGCGGTCGCCGCGTGGAACAAGGATCTCGGGCCGCACTGGTATCCGGTCGCGCTCGTACTCACAGTATTCCCGACTGCGTGGATCGGAGCCAGAGTCTATTTGACCCAGAATAAATTGGTGCTAGAACCTGTGACGCGATGGCACGAGCGTCAAAAGGCAAGTGAGGAACTTACATGCGGTGGCGCTGGGACTCGAAAATCGAGCCAACCAGAGAAACCACGCTAAGAAGAGCTACACCGAACAGCAGGGCATATACGATCAAGGCCAACCTCCCCAAACACGGTATCTGGAGCAAGTCTCATTCCAACTATCAACGACCTATTTTCAATAACTTAGGGTAGATTGACCCGCCAGCAAGGGCAGGAAATACCGGACAGCTGGGGCGCCGCGACGACGAATCTTTTGGAGTCCTGGAGCGCAAGTCCTAGTATCGGGTGAGAACGGTATGGGTCGTAGCAAAAAAGGCGGAGCAGAAGTGATTCTGCCCCGCCTCTTTTCCTCGACCAAACCAAATCAGTGACCAGCGATCGCCCGCTACGTTTTGCTCAAATGAATTGAACCGTCGCCAGTGTGAATCGTCAGCGGATTCCCCCCGCCATTCATCTTGCCGTGAATCTGCGATGTGCCCATGGTTCCTTCGACCAACACCGGCAAGCCCAGGCTGATCCGTCCATCGTTGGTACTGGCATCAATGTTCGCTTGCAGGTCGCCTGGCACGGACATCGTGACGCTCCCGTCGCCGGTGTGAACATTCCAGCCATTCACCAGCTTCGAGCCCGGATTCGCTCGCGCCGTAACGCTGCCATCCCCGGTCTTGATGTTCAACGAGTCGAACCGGCCGTCAACGTTTATGTGTCCGTCGCCGCTGGTCGCTTCCAGTTGCCCGTCAAGTTCGCGACCTTCGATGCTGCCGTCGCCCGTACGCAGCCGAATGTTGCCCTTCGCGCCGTCCAGCCGAATGTGGCCGTCGCCGGTGTGGATATCCACGTTGCCGTTGATGGCGTCGGACTCGACCGACCCATCGCCGGTATCCACTTCAAGGTCGGCATTTCTCGGCATACGAACTTCAATCCGCAGCGACTTATGCATGTTAAAGCCCCAGCTCATCCCGTTGCGAACCCGAGCGCTGACCTCCACGCGGTCGCCGCTTTGATTCGAAGTGACCGTCAGGTTCTTGTCCATGGTGTAGCCGTTGTAGGTGACGCGAAATTCAACCTGGTTCGAATCGCTGGTGGTCACCCTGACCGCCCCGTCGTTCGAATCGGCATGGACCCGCGCCCTGCCGCTAACGGTGTAGGACTTGGTCCATTCTTCGGCGCGTGCCGAAGTGGCGGCCGACGCGACAACCAGAAATCCGAGCGTTGCCAGCCCTGCCAGGCGTCCCAGCGAACTGCGTAAAGAGGGAAGAGAAGTCATCGTGAGTTTGCCCCTGTGTGGCGTTCCAGATTGCCAGCTATGGAGAGGTACGAGACCCCGCCTTAAAAGGTTCCCCTTATAGGTTACTTACTACGGCTGGCGTGTCTGGCCCTAGCCTCGCCGGGCTTGGGCCGCAGGGCCTTCAGGAACTGTTCAGGACCCAAGGTATTGATCACGTCGGCCTTGGTCAGCCAGCCGCGTCTGGCGGTCACTACGCCGTAGCGGATGAAGGCCAGGTTGGTCGTGACGTGGGAGTCTGTGGAAATGACGACCTTTACTCCGCGGTCTTTGCACATCCTCAAATACACGTCCTTCAAGTCCAGCCGGTCGGGGTAGGAGTTGCACTCCATCGCCACGCCGTGCTTGGCACAGGCATCCAGCACTTTTTCCATGTCGTAAGCGAAGGACTCGCGGCGCAGAAGTAGGCGGCCCGTGGGGTGCCCAATGATTTGGGTGTAGGGATTCTCGATGGCCGCAAGCATACGGTCGGTCATGGCGGTGCTGTCCAGATTCATATACGAATGGACCGAGCAGACCACCACATCAAGCTGCGCCAGGGTTTCATCCGAATAGTCCAGCGAGCCGTCTTTCAAGATGTCGACTTCGGAGCCGACGAACACCCGGATTCCGAGTCCGGTGTCGTCGGCTGCCCGCAGTTTCTTGATCTGTACCGCCATGCGCTTTTCGTCCAGCCCATTGGCGACGGTGACAGCTTTCGAATGGTCGGTAATCGCGATGTAAGTGTGGCCCAGAGCTTTTGCCGCGGCAGCCATCTCTTCTATGGAATTCTTGCCGTCGCTGGCTGTGGTGTGCATCTGTAAATCGCCCTGAACGTCATCCAGCTTGATCAGCTGCGGCAGCTGGTGATGCTCGGCAGCCTCGATTTCGCCGCTGTTTTCGCGCAGTTCCGGCTCGATGTAATCGAGTTTTAGCTTGGCATAAATTTCTTCTTCGCTACGGCTCGCAACGTGTTTTTCGCCTTTTAGCGTGGCCAGTTGATATTCGTTGAGCGTGTAGCCCAGGTCGTTGGCGCGCCCGCGCAGCCTTACGTTGTGCTCCTTCGAGCCGGTAAAGTAGAGCAGCGCAGCTCCAAAGTTTTCTTTCTTCAGAAGGCGAACGTCCACCTGAAGTCCGTCCTGCAGCGTGAAACTTACTTTGTTTTCGCCGTGCGCCAGCGTCTGATCAATCCCCGGAAACTTCAAAATATGCTCCGCCAGCGCGTCCACGTGCTTTTGCGAGGTGTGGCCATCGGAGAGCGTCAGCAGTAAGTCCAGGTCGCCGACTGTTTCTTTCCCGCGCCGCAACGAACCGGCTGGAGTCACGCTTTCAACGGGTTTGCCAGCTTTCTTGATGTGTTCGCTGATCGCTTCAGCAGCGGCCTCCGCCGTATTCAAGTGAAACCGCCCGCTCGATCGCTTAAAAGACGCAACCGCCTTGAGAATATTCTGCTCGCTCTTCTCGCCAAACCCTTCCACGTCCCTTAGCTTGCCGTCCTTGGCCAGTTTCTCAACGTCCGCCACCGTACCCGCCTTGAATCTTTTCCAAAGCAGCGCCGCTTTTTTAGGACCAAGGGACTGCAGTTGCAGTAGATCCAAAATCGTCGCGGGGTACTTCTTCAACAGCTTTTTGCGGAGCGCATAGTCCCCGGTTTCCAGTATCTCGTTCAAGTGCTCGACCATGCGGTCGCCAATCCCCGGCAACTCTTTGAGCTTTTCCGGCTCTTTGGCCAATTGCTCGATGGATTCCGGGAGCCCGGCAATCAGTTCCGCTGCCTTTTCGTAGCTGCGATAGCGGCCGATGATGGCTCCGTCGATTTCCAGTAACTGGGCGGTTTCGCGCAGGATGCGGGCGATCTGTTGGTTGTCCATGGCCCGATTATAGTGCCAACTTGCCGGGAATCGAACCCCCGTGCAGTTAGCTCCCTAGAAGAAGAAAGCCGGCAGAGGAGCTTCCCTCTGCCGGCCACATGATTGCACTCTAAGTTATGCTGCTGCTTTTTGTACGTTTGATGCTTGTGGCCCTTTCGGGCCCTGAACAATTTCGAATTCCACCGCATCGCCTTCCTGCAGTGTGCGATAGCCTTCCCCGGTGATTGCCGAATAGTGGACAAAAACGTCCGGACCATCCTGGCGGCCGATGAAGCCGTATCCTTTCGAATTGTTGAACCACTTTACCGTACCTTGCACCTCGTTCGTCCTCCCTGAGTTAAAACGAATGGTACAAAATTCCAGACACGCGAGTTTGGCGCGGGACAATCCAAATCTCACACGACTGGAATGGCGGAGTGTACCAGAATCGAACAGCGAGTCAAATAGAACTTGGCAGAAGGTTGTTAGAATTGTGTAAGGTTAATTCGATTCAATATCTATGAAAACCAGCGATTTTTCGCATTGCCTCACTTTTTGGCGAGAAACGAGAAATAAAACAGCAGCCCCGCAATCGACTTGGCATCCTTCAATTTCCCAGTTCGAATCATTTTCTCCAGTTGCTTCCGCGTATACGCCGCCACGATAATCTTTTCGTCTTCTTCCGGCGCAGCCTCACCCGCCGTCACCCCTTCGGCCAGCAGCAGGTACATCCGCTCTTCCAAAAAGCCCGGGGTAGGAAAGAAGTCCAGGAACACCGTAAACTTTTTGGCGCGGTAGCCGGTCTCCTCGATCAACTCTCGTCGCGCACCCTTCTTCGGATCCTCTCCGCGCTCCATTCTGCCGGCCACCAGCTCCCACAGATACTGCCGCGCGGCGTAGCGGTATTGCCGGACCAGCACAATCCGTCCGTCTGGCAGCACCGGCAGCACCACCACCGAGCCGGGATGGGTCACCATTTCGCGCCAGGTTCGAACCCCGGTGGGCTCGATCAATTCATCGCGCCGCACGCCAAACGTCTTTCCTTTGTAGACAATTTCGCTCCTCAGGATTTTCGCCTTTTTGTTTGGCTGTTTGACGTTCTCTTTTTTCATTCCCGCTCCCTGGCGTTCGATAATACGTCAATGTCTCAATGGCTTGGACCGAATAAGTCTATACAGCGAATCTTGTAGCACTCGATTTTCATTTTTCGTCAACCTAACTGCAACACACGGAAATGAATACTCTTTTCCCCAGCGAATCCGTCACGCCCAAGGAGTATTCATGTCCACGAAGCGTTTTTTAGAAAGACTCGCGCACACCGCTCGGGTCAGTCTTGCAATCCTCACCGCCTTGCCGTTTTCGCTAGGCGGGACTCTGGCGTACGCAGCGCCGCCAGATCAGAAAAAGGCCGCTGAGAAAGATAGCAAAACTCCGATCAAACACGTGATTGTGATTGTCGGAGAAAACCGCAGCTTCGACCACATCTTTGCGACTTACAAGGCAAAGCAGCACGGCGAAAGCGTCGACAATCTTCTCTCCAAGCAGATCATCAATGCGGACGGCACGCCCGGCCCGAAGTTTTGGCTCGCGCAACAGAATTCCGCTGACATCACCGGCGCCACCGAATTTCAGTTGAGCCCCGCCAACAAAACCCCCTACGGCTTTCTTCCCGCTCCGTTGAACGGCGGTCCAACCGACGTTTGCAAGAACAACGGAATTTGTTCGCTGGCCGACGCGAAAGCTTCCGAAGACGGGCTTCCAGACGATACTTACTACGGCTACTTAACCTCTGGCGGTACCGGACTTAGCGGCAAGGTTCCCGACACGCGCATCACCGGTGTAAATGCCACCGCGCCCTACTCCAGCCTGCCTGGTGGCCCATTCCAGCTCTCGAACACCAAGAGCGCCGGCACGTTTACCTGGGATTCCTACGCAGCCAGCCCGGTGCACCGCTTCTACCAAATGTGGCAGCAAGCTGATTGCAACGTAGCGTACGCTACCAAGTCGAATCCCACTGGCTGCAAGAACGATCTCTTTGCCTGGACCGAGCTCACGGTCGGTTCGAACGTCAACGGCCTTCCTCAGCCCGCAAATTTCAGCACCGACTACTCGCCTACAGCGGTAACCACCGGTGAAGGCTCCACCGCAATGGGCTTCTACAACATTCAGCAGGGCGATGCTCCGTATTTCAAAGAGCTCGCCGACGACTTCGCCATGAGCGACAACTACCACCAGCCCGCCATGGGCGGCACCGGCTTGGACAGCATCATGCTCTTCTTTGGCGATGCCATCTGGTTTCAGAATCCGGACGGTACGCCCGGCACACCTCCCCACAATGAGGCGGTTTGGACCGATCAGCCTCTCGATACTGGCGTGGTGGATGAAATCGAAAATCCCAACCCCGTTCCCGGCACCAATAACTGGTGGGTTGATGACGGTTACGGCGGTGGCGGTTTCGGTTCTCCGGTCTACGGCGGCGGCAGCTACTCCAACTGTTCCGATTCCTCGCAACCCGGCGTCGGCCCGATCCTCAAGCACCTGGCGTCTTTGGCGCGTCCCATCAATCCCAACTGCGATCCGGGTCACTACTACCTGTTAAATAACTATAACCCTGGCTATTTCGGCGACGGTTCGAACGCTTACAACGACCATTTCGTTTACAACACGCCATTCACGATTCCACCCACCAACCAGCGCAGCATCGGCGACGTTCTCCTGGAAAATAATGTCTCCTGGAAGTCCTACAACGACCAATGGAACGCCTATCTTGGCGACAAGTACGAGCTCAACTACGGCACGGTCGGCGCCGCCAGCGACCAATACTGCAACATCTGCAACGGTTTCCACTACCAGACACAGATCATGGCCAATGAAGCCGTTCGAACCGCGCACATCGTGGACACCCTCGACCTTTATAACGACATCAAGAACGGCACGCTGCCTGCCGTTTCCTTCGTCAAGCCCAGCGGCTGGGTTGACGGCCACCCTGCTTCTTCGAAATTCGATCTCTTCGAAGGCTTCGTGAAGAAAATCGTGGATGCGGTCAAAGCCAACCCTCATCTCTGGGAAAGCACCGCAATCTTCGTTACCGTGGATGAAGGCGGCGGCTACTATGACTCTGGCTACATCCAAAACCTCGACTTCTTTGGCGATGGCACCCGCATCCCGCTGATTGTCGTCTCCAACCACAGCCGTGGCGGACACATTTCCCACGACTACACCGACCACGTCTCCATTCTAAAGTTCATCGAGCACAACTGGGGACTGCCAACCATCTCCAATCGCAGCCGCGACAATTTCCCCAACCCCGTCGTGGAAAAAGACAATCCATATGTTCCGACCAACACCCCGGCCCTCGGCGATTTGTTTGACTTGTTCGACTTCGGACAGGGCAACGGCCACAACTAAAGCCTCCGAGGCCGCGGCCGTTCCGCTTCTTCGGCCGTAGCTTCTTTCATATCTCCTGCGAACCGCGCCGGGCACCGCAATGCGGGTGGCCGGCGTCTTCTTTTTCCCGTAGGGGCACGGCATGTTTACCCCGGACCGCTCGGGGCCGTGCCCGCTGGGGCTACGCCGCATCGCTGGACTGCCCCTCAACTCCCGCGGCCAACCGCCCCGTTGTCATCCTGAGCCCGCGTAAGCCGGGGAGGATCGGCTCGAAAACTCAGGCCTACCCCCTAATTGTCATTCCTGCGGAGCAGGCCGACTTTTTCTTCCGCGTTCGCTCCTGCGAACGCGTCGGCCTGCGCAGTCGAGGAATCTCTCTTCACTTCCTTCCCGCGCGCTTTCGACTGTAAACTGTCAACGGTCGAGCTTCCTCCATGCCCATCAACACGCTTATCGTTGACGACGAAAAGCCGGCTCGCGAAGAGCTGGCCTTCCTGCTCAAAGGCTTTCCGGACATCCATCTCGTTGCACAGGGAAAAAACGGCCTCGAAGCGGTCAGCCTGATTAAAGAGCACGCCCCCGACCTGGTTTTTCTCGACGTGCAAATGCCCGGCCTCGATGGTTTCGGCGTTTTGCAGAAATTAGTCGAACGCAAAATTGAAGTCCCGCACGTGGTGTTCGCCACCGCCTTCGATCACTATGCGGTACAGGCGTTTGACGTGAACGCGGTCGACTACGTGCTGAAGCCATTCGATAAAGCCCGTATCGCGAAGGCCATCCAACGCGCCCGCCGTGAAATCGAATCGGAAACCTCGCCCACCGATAAGCTCGAACAGCTAGTCAGCCAGCTCGGCGTTGCGAAAATAGCCGCTGCCAAAGCTGCTGCGCCTGCTCCGTCAAAAATCCTCATCAATGCTCAGCAGAAACTGTTATTGGTGGACGCCGAAGACATGATCTTCGCCACCATCGGCGAAGGCCTGATCTCCATCATCACCCGCGACCTCGAAGGCACCACCAACTACCGCACTCTCGACGAACTGGAAGAAGCCCTGGCCTCCGACTCCTTCTTCCGCGCCCACCGCTCCTTCCTCGTCAACATCCACCACATCAGGGAAGTCGTCCCTTGGTTCAAGTCCACCTTCATGCTAAAAATGAACGACAAAAAACACACCGAAGTTCCCGTCAGCCGCACCGCCACCAAACGCCTCCGCGAACTCTTTAAGCTGTGAGCGGCCCACATTTCTAGCGAGGATTCACATGCCATTCGCAATGACGTATTTGGCGGTCGGGCCTGCGCAGTCGAGGAATCTCTCTTCTCTTCCGCAGCGTCAACCGGACCCTGCTTCGCCGGCTGAGGTTGGAACGCCGCCGACGTCGCGTGTAAACTCAACTCGATGGACTTCTCCCTTACCGACCACCAAAAACTGATTCGCGGCACCGTCCGGCAATTCATGGAGACGGAAGTACGTCCGCTGGTGAAAGAGCTGGAGCGCAAAGAGAAGTTCCCGCTGGACCTGCTGAAAAAAATCGCCGACCTGGGCTGCTGCGGCATGCTGATGCCGGAAGAGTGGGGCGGGCCGGGGCTCGACACGGTTTCCTACGTACTGATGATCGAAGAGGTCGCGCGCGTTTACACCGCAATGTCCACCGCGCTCGGCGTAACAAATTCCGCCGTGCAGATTCCAATCCTGCAATTTGGCACCGAAGCGCAAAAGCAGAAATACCTGAAGCGCCTGGCCAGCGGCGAAATTCTCGGCTCGTTCTGCCTCACCGATGCCTCCGCAGGCTCCGACGCCGCTGGCCTGCAGGCGACCGCGAAACGCGACGGCGAAATTTATCGCCTGAACGGCGGCAAAACCTGGGTCACCAACGGAAGCGTCGCCGGCGTCTACATGGTTTTCGCAAAAACCGATCCCGGTGCAGGCGGGAAGGGAATCACCGCATTCCTGATCGAGCCGACATTCAAAGGCTTCAAGATCGGCCGCCACGAAGACAAAATGGGCCAACGCTCTTCGCCTTCGGTGGAAATTTTATTCGACGATTGCGAAGTTCCCTCCGCCAATCGCCTCGGCGAAGAAGGCCAGGGAATGAGAATCGCCCTCACCGCGCTCGACGGCGGACGCATTGGCATCGCCGCGCAAGCCGTCGGACTGGCGCAAGGCGCTCTCGACGAATCCATCAAATATGCAAAGCAGCGCCGCGCTTTCGGCAAAACCATTGGCGAATTTCAAGCCGTCCAATGGATGATCGCCGACATGCAAACCGAACTGGAAGCCGCGCGCGGGCTGACCTACTACGCCGCATGGCTGAAAGATTCGGGAAAGCCCATGGGCAGCGCCGCGTCGAAGGCAAAACTCTACGCCAGCGAAATGGTCAATCGGGTGGTTTACAAAGCCGTGCAGATTCACGGCAGCGTCGGCTATTCGCGCGAAACCGATGTCGAACGCATGTACCGTGACGCTCGCGTCATCACCATCTACGAAGGCACCAGCGAAGTGCAGCGCATGATCATCGCCCGCGACCTCCTGAAGTAGCTCTGGTCTTCGTGGCACAGCCACTCCTGACTGTGCGCTTTTTGTAGCAGCGGCTATATGCCGCTGCTCTTTCTTGCGGCCCA
Source organism: uncultured Acidobacteriota bacterium (assembly GCA_963814635.1). Taxonomy (GTDB): domain Bacteria; phylum Acidobacteriota; class Terriglobia; order Acidiferrales; family UBA7541; genus Acidiferrum. The sequence continues at coordinate 1,930,416 of CAWFDP010000001.1, forward strand.
CTTCGTTGCGCTTCGCCCCTCTCCCCCGTCTTCTCGGTGTCCTCTGCGCACTCGGTGTTAAGAACAATCGTAAGCGCCCGTCGCCAATCCATCCGTCAACCACGACTTTTCGCCGAAACTCCGCCGCACTCACTGGCGCAATCCACAAAAAACTTATAACTTATTACCTACAACTTAAAACTCTGCACCCAGGAAAACTTTGACCACCAAGAAAAACCGAGTCCTTAGCGGCATGCGCCCCACCGGCAAACTGCACATCGGCCACTATTTCGGCGCGCTGCAAAATTGGGTCCGCCTGCAGAATGATCCAGCCTACGAATGTTTTTATTTCATCGCCGATTGGCACGCCCTGACCAGCGATTACGCCGACACCTCCGCCGTCGCACAAAACACCATCGAAATCGTCACCGACTATCTAGCGGCCGGCCTCGACCCGCAAAAATCGGTCATCTTCCAGCAATCGCTGGTCCCTGAACACGCCGAACTCCACCTCCTCCTCGGCATGGTCACCCCGCTAGGCTGGCTCGAACGCGTCCCCACCTACAAAGAAGCTTTCGAAAATGTCACCAACAAAGATCTCCACACCTACGGCTTCCTCGGCTACCCCTGCCTGCAAACCGCTGACATCGTCATGTACTCCGAACCCGGCATTCCGCTCTTCGTTCCGGTAGGTGAAGACCAAGTCTCCCACGTCGAACTAAGCCGCGAAATTGTGCGCCGGTTCGACTTCTTTAACGCAGGAAAAGTTCGTGCGGATTTGAGTGAGGCGCAACGTAAAGAAGCATATGCGCTTGTGCTATTAAATCTTCCACCCGGACACTACGAGGGCAGCACTTCGGGTGAGCCTATTATTCTTTTGTCGAAAGCCCGCAGCGAACTTGGTTTGGAGAAGTATTTGGAGATGATTCGCAGTAATCCCCAATACTTCACTTCGCCGGACCTCCTTGTGCCACCTGACGTTATGCTCACCAAAACTCCGCGTATTCCAGGCCTCGACGGCAGAAAAATGTCGAAGTCCTACGGCAACGCGATCACGCTGAGCGAATCCGACGACGAGATCCGCAAGAAAACCAAGGTGATGGTCACCGACCCGGCCCGCAAGCGCCGCACCGACCCCGGAAATCCAGACGTGTGTCCGGTCTACGATTGGCATAAACTGTTCTCGTCTCCGGAAACGCTAACCTGGGCGGCGGAAGGTTGTCGCTCCGCAGGCATCGGTTGTATCGAGTGCAAAGCCAGAATGGCCGATCACCTGATTCAGTGGATCGCGCCAGTTCGCGAGCGCCGCGTCGAGTACGAAAGAAATCCCGCGCGCGTTCTCGAAGTTATCGACACCGGTTCGAACCGCGCTCGCGAAGTCGCCAAAGTCACCATGGAACGAGTCCGCGAAGCCGTTTTCGGCTGGAGCAAGAAACAAAAAGAAGTCATCAGTAACCAGTAATCAGCTTTCAGCAGCGGCAGCTAAGGGCCAAGTCTCGAGGAGTGCTTTTGTAGCAGCGGGTTATCCCGCTGTCTTGGTTTTGGTTTTGTAGTGGCCGGCCTTTAGGCCGGTTCTTTTCTGACTGAGAACTGACGACTGTTCACTCATAACTAAAAAATGGCCACGCCCTATAAAATCAACATCCCGATGTACGAAGGTCCGCTCGATTTGTTGCTTGATTTAATTAAGCAGCAAAAAATGAGCATCCACGACATCCAGATTTCCAAAATCACGTCGCAATATCTCGACTACCTGCACAAACTCGAAGAACTAAACGTCGACGTCTCCTCCGAATTTATTTACATGGCGGCATCGTTGATCTACATCAAATCAAAAATGCTGCTGCCGCCCGATCCGCTGGGCACGCCGGAAGAGCAAGCTGCTGACCCGCGCGAAGAACTCGTTCAACGCCTGCTGGAGCACGAAAAATTTAAAAACGCGGCTCAGCTTTTATACCAACGCCAGCAGATTGAAGAAAACGTCTGGTCCAAGCCCGATAAGTCGCTCTACAACGATGAAGGTACTGAAGGCGAACTGGTGGTCTCGCTGGTCGATCTGGTCAAAGTTTTTCAGCAAGTCCTTGAGCGCCGCAAAGAAGTTTCGCGCATCGAGTTGCAACACGAGCAATTCACTGTGGCGCAAATGATCGCGCAGTTGCGCGGGCAAATCCTGGCGAGCGAAGATTCCAGCGTAAACCTGGTGCGTTTTTTCGAAGCGTGTCCTTCGCGCCACGCCATGATCGTCGCGTTTCTGGCGGTCCTCGAAATGGTCAAACTGCAAGCCGTCGCCATCGTCCAGGAAAAACAATTTGGCGAAATCATGTTGCGCAAGAACAAATCCTTCGACTCGGTCTTCGACGAAAGAGGCGAAATTCGCATGATCGACGAGGAATACAAATAGCGAAATAGAGGAAAAAGAGGAGGTAAAGGAGGTAAAGGAAGTAAAGGACAGGAAGAACATCGGGCGAGCGCCTCGGCTCATTGCGACCAGTCTTAGTTTGTCCTCTAGCTCATTAACCTCCTATACTTCATTTATCTCAATCACTATGACTAACGACGAACGCAAAGCCGCACTGGAAGCGATCATCTATGCAGCGGACGAGCCGGCCACCATCGAGCAGCTGGCTGCGGCGCTTGGCGAAGAAAAAATCGTGGTGCAAACTTCGCTCGACGAACTCGTCGCCAGCTACGCGGCGGAAGAACGCGGCATCGAAGTTCGCGCGGTGGCCGGCGGCTACAAGATGTACACCAAGCCGCAGCATCATGACGTGGTGCGGCGCTTCATCAAGAGCCTGCGCCCGCCGCTGCGCCTCTCGATGCCCGCTCTCGAAACGCTGGCAGTGATCGCCTACAAGCAGCCGGTCACGGGCCCAGAAATTTCTGAAATTCGCGGCGTCAATTCTTCCGGCGTGCTGGCTACGCTGCTCGACAAGCGCCTGATCACCACCGCAGGCCGCAAAGAAGTGATGGGCCGCCCAATTCTCTATAAGTCTTCGAAAGAATTTCTGATGCGTTTCGGCCTCAGCGACTTGCAGGAATTGCCCAGCCTCAAGGAATTCGAAGCGCTGGCCCGCGAGGCGCTCGGCAGCGACATGGGCGTCGCTCCCACCACCGAAGAGGAAATGCTCGCGAAACCCACCGCCGACACTCTGGAAAATCTTACGGCGCCGGCAAGTTCCACAACGCTCGGTGTGGAAGCGGATCAACCGGACGAAGAGTTGCGTGAGGAAGAAGTTGCCGCCACCGCCGAAGGCATGCCCAGTGGCGAACTGGACGAAGAACCGCCCAGAGCTGAAACGGCCTCTGCCGGTGAGTAACCACCTGTCGCGCTCGTGTGCGGCGCGGAAAAAGGACCGGTCTGAAGACTGGCCACTACCAATGCGGGAACAGCGCAGCTCGCTGCTCGCTGCACACTTATTATGCTAGAACGCTTACAAAAAATTATTGCGCGCGCGGGCATCGCTTCCCGGCGCCATGCCGAACAACTCATCGTCAGCGGCCAGGTAAAAGTAAACGGCAAAACCGTGCGCGAACTTGGCTCCAAGGCCGACACCGCCACCGACAAGATCGAAGTATCCGGCAAAAAACTCGCCGCCGAAGAGCGCAAAGTCTATTTGCTGATGAACAAGCCGCCGGAAATTATGTCGACGCTGGCCGATCCGGAAGGCCGCAAGACGCTGCGTAATCTGTTGCGTGGATTTCCCGAACGCGTCTATCCGGTCGGCAATCTTGAATATTCGGCTTCCGGAGTGGTGTTTCTCACCAACGACGGCGACTTCGCCGCGGTAATGCTGAAGCGTTGGGAAGCCATCGAACAGATCTATCACATCAAAGTGAAGGGCATGCTCACGCGGCCTGACCTCGAACGCCTCGGCAAAGAAATCGGCGCAAAGATGCAGACGCTGCGCCAGCCCGACGCCACTCGCGGCCACACTGCAAATTATTGGTACGAAGTGCGCATGCGCAGTTCGAAAAAAGAGGAGATGCGAAAAGTTTTGTTCAAGGAAGGCCATCCGGTGGAAAAAGTGAAACGGGTGGCTCTGGGTTTGCTTACTGTGGAAGGCATTCCGCGCGGCCGGTATCGCCTGCTCTCGCAAAAAGAAGCGGATGCGTTTCGCGCTGAATTCAGCGGTGGCAAAGTGAAGCGCGCCGCCAAATTTGTCTCGGCTGCCGAATAACACTTCCTGGGAGTGCTCGCTGCATGGCTGCGGAACGTTTGCAAAAAATCATGGCCGCCGCGGGAATCGCCTCGCGCCGCAAAGCCGAGGAGTTTATTGCAGCCGGCCGCGTGACGCTCAACGGAAAAGTGGTCACCGAGCAGGGAACTAAAGCCGATCCCGAAGTGGACGAAATTTTCGTGGACGGCAAGCCGCTCAAGCCCGCCGAGCAACTTCTCTATTTCATGTTGAACAAGCCAAAAGGTTACGTCACCACGGTCAGCGATCCCGAAGGCCGCCCCACGGTGATGGAATTTGTGTCCTATCGCCAAGAGCGCCTGTACCCGGTGGGCCGCCTCGACTACGCCAGCGAAGGCTTGCTGCTGATGACCAACGACGGCGACCTGGCGCAAAAGCTGACCAAAGCCGGCTCGCACATGCCGAAAACTTATCACGTGAAAATCAGCGGCCGCCCCGACGAAAAAGGGATTGAGCGTTTGCGGCGGGGAATTATGATTACGCTTGAAGATGGCGAACGCGTGAAGACTTCTCCGGCAAAAATCCGGCTGCTCGAAGACGCGCCGAATCCCTGGTACGAAGTGATCCTGATCGAAGGCCGCAACCGGCAAATTCGCAGAATGTTTCAACACACAGGCTTCCTGGTGGAAAAAATCAAACGGGTGCAACTTGGGCCGCTGAAGCTGGATATCCAGCCCGGAAAAGTTCGTCCTCTCACCGTCCGCGAAGTTGCCCAACTCAAATCCCTCACGGCCGCCCGCTCTTAAAAAACGCACAATTCCCCAAGAACTGCGCAATTTTCCAACCGGGCGCCACGGTGGGTAGTAGAAGTCTGTTTGGTCAGTGTTGCGCTTTTTAAGATTATGTTAACAACGACCGCGCCGAAGCGTTATGTAAACCAGTCCCGCTCGAATTGCGATCAGCGGGGCTGAAGAACCGCAACCGATTCATTCCAGTTCGCTTTAAACTACATACGTCAAAACGCTCGCACGGAACATGGAGACTATGTTGAAAATTATTAACCGCTCACTTTTCGCCCTTATCCTGTTCGCCGCCGTGGCCGCTGTGCCGGACTGGGACGCGCTCGGCAAAGCGTGGTGGGCGCATATCCAATATTTGGCCGACGATAAGCTGGAGGGCCGCGGTACGGGCAGTGAAGGTTTCGCCAAAGCCGCCGCTTACGTTAGCGATCAGTTTCAAAAAGCCGGGCTGCAGCCCGCCGGCGAACATGGCTACTTCCAGACGGTCACTTTTAACGTGCTGCAACTCGACGAACCGAATTCGTCGCTCGAATTTATTCGCGACGGAAAATCCGAGCCCATAAAATTTGGCGAAGAAGGATTCCTCAACCCCACTCCAAATGCCGCGCCAGTCGAAGCTGCCGCGGTCTTCATCGGCTATGGCCTGAAAATCCCGGGACAGCACATAGACGACTTCGCCGGTGTGGATCTGAAAGGCAAAATCGCGGTGTACGTCACTGGCGGGCCGTCCGCCATTCCGGCGTCGGTGAAAGCACATTATTCGAGCAGTGAAGCTCGGCGCAAAAACCTTAACGAAGCAGGAGCTGTCGGCACCGTTGTCATTCCCAATCCGCTGGCACAAGAGGTGCCGTGGTCGCGGGTAGCGGGCGCGCGTTTCTCCGAACGCATGGAGCTACAGGATCTGCGCGGCGGCGCGCCTCCGTTGAAATTCGGCATGACCATGGACCCGATTTACGCCGACAAACTCCTGGCGGGTAGTGGCCATACCTTCCAGGAAATCTCCAGCATGCTCGGCACCGAGAAAGCGCTTCCGCACTTTCCACTCGCCGTAATCATTCGCGCCAGAACGGGCGTCAAACGTTCAACAGCGCAATCGCAGAATCTTGCTGGCGTGCTGCCCGGAAGCGATCCTGCACTCAAGAACGAATACGTGGTCATAAGCGCGCACCTCGATCATCTGGGAATCGGCGATCCGGTCAACGGCGACAAAATTTACAACGGCGCGATGGACGACGCGTCCGGAGTTGCTTCGGCAATCGAAATCGCAAAAGCAATGCGATCGTCGAATGCAAAACCGAAGCGCTCAATCTTGTTTTTAGTGGTCACTGCGGAAGAAAAAGGCCTGCTGGGCTCGGAATTCTACGCTTCACATCCCACTGTAAAGGGTCCGATCATCGCCGACATCAATATGGATATGCCATTGCCGCTCTTCCCGTTAAAGTATCTGGAAGTGCAAGGCCTTGACGAATCGACGTTGGGCGACGATGTGACTACAGTGGCGAAAGAAGCCGGCGTAGTCACCCAGGCCGACAAGCAGCCCGACCACGTTCGCTTCATCCGCAGCGATCAATACAGCTTCATCAAAAAAGGGGTCCCATCGCTGGCCTTCAAATTCGGCTGGCTCCCGGGCACGCCCGAAGAAAAGCTCTTCAACGATTGGTACAAGGAGCGCTACCACGGGGTGAAGGATGACGTGGATCAGCCGGTGGACGCGGCAGCCGCCGCGCAATTCAACGCCATCCTCGAAAAATTGGCGCTACGAGTCGCTGACGCCGGTTCCCGTCCATCCTGGAAACCCGACAGCTTCTTCAAACGCTTCGCGACCGCTGCTGACTAATCGCGGCTCGAAATCAGCTGCACCCAGAAAAGTCCAACCGCTGTGGCACCGTCGTCGTTCCGGCCGTCACTTGCAATGGCTTGCTGTTGGTGTCCATCGTTGTGGTTTGCGTCGGCGGAGTACGTGCTGTCGCGCCGCCTCCCATTGAGACAAAGGCGTCCGCGCGCACGCCGTACAAGACGTTCCCCGTGGCAGGTGGATTGAAGGTGACGCTTGCTCCGCTGAAGAAGCCGACCTGCGGATTACTCGCCGGCACCACCAGAGTGTACTGCGCGCAATTCGAATTGGCGGGCGCGCCTATGGGACAAGTCGTGCTGTCCTGCACCGAAATGTTGCCCTGCGAACCGCTCTCGGCAGGAATCGCCACCGCTCGCGTCCCGCCGCCATCGAGCGAAACGGTTTGTTGCCCGATGACCGCCGCATCAATCGCTCCGGCAGTTGCTCCATTTAAGGCGGTCACAAATCCTTGCAGCGTTGCAGGTGCCGTCGAAACTCCGCTCTCCGGAATCAAAGTGATGCTGCCGAGGCTTGTTCCGCCCGGAACACCGGTCACGACCGTAGCGTTGTAGGCGACTCCCGCTCCGTTGATGGCGACCGCCACCAGGTCAAACGTCGCTCCCGCCGGAAGCGGGCAAAAATTAAATAAGCCGGAAGAGTCGGCGGCAGTTTGCAGAAAAATCGTATCACCGTTCGCATCCGCTTTCTCCAGCGCTACCAGCACCGCGCCACCAACGACCGGCGCTCCAGTCAGCGAATCCACTACCTTGCCGCTGATTCCAGTGGAATTGGTACTCACTTGGCCTGCCGTCAGCACCGGCTTCAGCCGATAATCGCCGTTTCCTTCCTGCAGAATCGACGCGCAGGCATTGAAGTCAATGTTCAAATCGACGTCCTGCCCGGCACTCACGATGATCGGTCCGCCAACCACCTGCCCTGGCGGGATCTTGATTCCGGTGTTGGCCTCACTCGAAAGCTGCAATTCGTGAATGCTGCCGTCATGCAGCACTGCACAGTTCCATCCTTGGCCGCCGCACGCATTCATGGCAGGCGTAGCCCCGCCGCTACCGCTGTTCGGCACCAGCAGCAGTCGAATCTGCTGATAGGCTCCCGCGGGCAGCCCGGAGTTCGAACCGAGATTGGTCAATAAACATGGGTTAGAAGTCGCCGAAAAAAGGTCTATCTGCATCGGCTAAACGTAAACGTGTTCGAAATTGCCGTTGGGGAAGGCGCAGCTGGGCGGGTCGGTCAAAGTCACGGTAATGTTCGCGGTCGTCGGCGTCATGGTAGTGCTCGAAGAACTACCGCAGCTTGCAAAAACTACGGCCGCGACAAATAAGGTCCCCACCAGCACCATTCAGCCGTAGCCGGCGAAGAGGGCAGTACAAAATGGATTTGCTCCGCGCATTGGAGTCCTCTCGATGAATTCGAAATAAGTTTGTTAAATGAGGGCTGAGGTGGGGGACAGCACCTACAGCATAGGAACCTATTCGTACGGCGTCAAGGCTTGCAGAGTGGTGTCAGGCGGATCTGCGATTTACCTTTTGGTCCTCAGTTGGGGCCCTCGCAATGCTTTTACTTGTTCAATTTCCTCCGCATGTCGCATGACTCCAAAACGTTACCGGAGTAACGAGCAGGGCACGGCTGTCCCTCGCTTCAATCCGCATGTCCAACGCTTTCGTGGATACTTTTAGATGAACCTCTAGTTGGAGCTTCGAATCGCAAACCGAGCGCGAGCTTTATCCTACGATAGCGAAGGCGGTGCACGTGATCTGGTATTTCGTGTTTTTTCTGGTTTCCGGCTTTTGCGGCATTCTGTACGAACTGATCTGGCTGCGCCTCTCGATGGCCCAGTTCGGCGTCACCACGCCGCTGGTTTCCATCGTGCTCTCGATGTTTATGGCCGGCCTCGGGCTCGGTTCGTGGGCTGCCGGCGCGCTGATTCGGCGCTATGAAGGCCGCACACAATTTCCGCCGCTTCGCCTTTATGCGCTCTGCGAATTTCTGATCGGTATCTCGGCGCTGCTAGTTCCTATGCAATTGGTTTGGGGCCACCGCTTGCTCGAGAACATGTCCGGCTCGGTCGGCATCTCTTCAGGCACGTACTACCTGGTCGCTGGCGCATGGCTTGCGCTGACTATGATCCCCTGGTGCGCTTGCATGGGCGCCACCATACCGCTGGCGATGTACGCCATTCGCCGCGACCCGCGCACCGCTTCGCAACAATCTTTCAGCTTTCTCTATGTTGCCAATCTGGTCGGTGCCGTGGCCGGCGCACTGATTCCTTTGCTCTTCATCGAGTCCTACGGATTCCGCGGCACCTTGCACATTGGCACCGTGCTGAACTTTGCCGTAGCCCTTGGCGCAGGGATTCTTTCCCTAAGTGCCGGGCAATCCGCTCCCGCGCCGAGCGCTACTCCCGAGCAAGCCAACGGCGTCATCCCGGTAACCCAAAAGGGAATTCTGATTTTGCTGTTTCTCTCCGGCCTGACCACTATGGGCATGGAAGTGGTCTGGATTCGCCTGTACACGCCACGAATCGGCCCCATGGTGTATTCCTTCGCGCTCATTCTTGCGTCATACCTTTTCGCCACCTTCGCTGGCTCCCGCCTTTATCGTTACTGGAGCCGCACCCACAGCATCGAAAGCAGACTTGCGTGGATTTCGATTTCGCTTCTCGGCCTGCTTCCGCTGCTCCTGACCGATCTGCGCATCGTGATAAAACTTCCGGCCGTACTCTGCGTCTTTCTCGGCATTATGCCGGTCTCCGCGGTGATCGGATTCCTTACTCCGATGCTGGTCGATCGCTGGTCCCTTGGCGATCCCGGCCGCGCCGGCCGCGCTTATGCGGTCAATGTCGTCGGCTGCATTCTCGGTCCACTGGTCGCGGGATTCATCTTGCTTCCGATGGTTGGCGAACGCTTCTCCCTTTTACTGTTCATCGCTCCGTATCTGGTGATGATCGCGTTTCCAGTTGGCGCCGAACTGCGGCTTCCCGTGCTGCGCGTTGCGGCCTACGCCATGATTGTGGCTTCCATGGTTCTGTTGTTTTGGACCAAGGACTTCGAAACGCTCTTTCCCCGCCGCATCGTGTTGCGCGACAGCAGCGCCACGGTCATCGCCACCGGCGTCGGCCCGCTGGTACAGAAGCATCTTCTCGTCAACGGCATCCCCATGACCTCGCTCACCTTGATCACCAAGGTCATGGCTCACCTCACGCTCGCTTCACATCAGGAGGCGCCGCAAAAAACTTTGGTGATTTGCTTCGGTATGGGCACCACTTTCCGTTCTTCGCTCTCCTGGGGAGTCGATACCACCGTGGTTGACCTGATCCCCAGCGTCCCAAAACTTTTTCCGTACTTTCATGCAGACGCTCCGGAAATCTTGGCTTCGCCGCTCGCTCACGTGGTCACCGATGACGGCCGCCGCTTCCTCGAGCGCACCTCGCAGACTTTTGACTCCATCATCGTCGATCCACCGCCGCCCGTTCCCGCGGCAGGGTCAAGCCTGCTCTATTCCGAAGAGTTCTACGCGCTGGTGAAGCAGCACTTGCGCGTTGGCGGAATATTTCAGCAATGGCTGCCGGAAGGTGATCGTGCCACCGAATCGGCCGTCGCTCAGGCTCTGAGAAACTCGTTCCCTTACATCCAGCCCTTCCGCTATACCGGCAACCCCGGCATTCATTACCTCGCCAGCATGCAGCCGATTCCCGTTCGTACTCCAGCCGAGCTCGCCGCGCGCATGCCGGCCAAAGCCGCCGCCGACTTTGTCGAGTGGGGTCCGTACATGACCGCCGAGCAGCAGTTCCAAATTCCGATTCGCAACGGCGTCTCCATCGACGCGCTCATTCAGCGCTCGCCCGATACTCCTCCTCTGCGCGACGACCGCCCCATCAACGAATACTTCGCGCTGCGAACCCACGGCGGAAAATACACGGCGGAAATCCCCTAGTCTGTTCGCCCGCCCGCCGCAGTAATTTTCAGTTTTCGCTTCTGCGGTTGACTTGAGCGCTCAGGTGGCCTAGTATCCGGCGCATTCCTTTTGCGGGGGAACCTTCGGATGAGCGAGTGGGTGTATGTTCAAGTTGAGCCGTATGAGCTGCTTACCCAGTACCATTACTTTTCTATTGTGAAGCGCGGCCCTTCTGGCGACGTCACCTTCGAAATCACCGTTAAGGAGTACGCCATTCCTCCGCAAGGCCAGCGCGTCCGCTTCTACGCCGAAGCCGACCGCCCGGTCAACCAGAAGACCGCTTCCTTCGTCCCCTGCGGCTGGGGCAATTCGCTTTTTTCCGCACTCGGTGATTGTGTACGATTGATTCGCCAGTTTCCGTACGAGGGGGAGGACAGCGCCGCATCATGATTCTGCAATTCACAAAAAAACAGATTGAACCGGGCCTGACGTCTCTCGAAATCAAGGGCAGCATCCATTGCGGTCCGGAATGCGTGCGCCTCGAGCAGCAGGTCAACGAACTTATCGGCTCCAAAGAAACTCGCGTGATTTTTGACATGGCCGGAGTCAGTCACGTTGACAGCGCTGCCATCGGGGCCATCGTGCGTTGCTTCTCTAAACTGAAAAATGCTGGAGGTGGCTTGCGCATGGCTTGCGCGCAACCCATGGTGGACTACAGCATGAAGCTCACCAAGATGGACCGCATTATCCCCGGGCATCCTTCGGTCAGCGAAGCGGCTGCGGCATTTGCGTCGGCCGGCACCGCCCCGGCGTAAAGTTTCCGTTCGCGGCAAGATCAGATACAGTTTTCGTAAGTTCAGTGCGTTGAAGAAATCCCAGGAGTTTTCTGCGCCGTGTCTGTGCGATTCACAAAACATGAGCTTCAGCCCGGCGTGACCGTTCTCGCCTTCAGGGGCAGCGTACATTGTGGGCAAGAGTGCACTCAGCTCGAAGCCGAAGTGAACTCCCTCCTCGAAGAGAAGCAGATCCACGTGATTTTCGATTTGTCTGAAGTGGTCACCATGGACAGCGCCGCCATCGGCACCGTGGTGTTCTGTTCGAAAAAATTGAAAAACGCAGGAGGTGGCCTGCGTCTGGCATCTCCGCCGCCGCTCATCGCGCGCAGCCTCGAACAAACCAAGGTCAACAAAATCGTGCCAACCTTCGCCACCGTGGACGAAGCCGCCGCCAGCTTCGCCCCTCCCGCCTAGCGGCCTAATGCCCCGCAACGACCATTGGTCATCCTGAGTCCGCCGAAGGCGGGCGAAGGAGCGCAACGTCAAATCAGGCAAGACTCGTAAGTGGGACCCTTTTATGGCGCCGGCAAAGGAAACAGCAACAAATTCCTCTTCCCCGGAGGCACTACCGCCAGCATGTGCCCATCCGGCGAAATCCCAAAATCCCTAAACGTCAGCCCGTGCAAAATCGGTATCGGGTCCGGCTGGACTACCGGAATCAGATCCGTTCGAATCCCCGCCACTCCCGCCAGCGGCGGCAGCGCAATCCACACCAGGTCGCCCGACTTGTGCTCCGGCGAGCGCTTCACCAATAAATACGTCTCATCTGCCGACCATTGAATCGCGCCCAGCCCCACCCGCACTCGCGCCAACCGGTTCGGATACTGCACGTCGCGAATTTCCATCACTTCCTTGTCGATAAAATACGCGACCCGCTTGCCTGAAGGCGATACCGACAATCCCGCCTCGTAGCCGTCCAGCGTCGCCAATTCCTTGTCGTCCTGTGCCAGCAGGTCCAGACGCTGCAGTCGCGGCGGTCCGGACATATTTCTGTCCCGCTCGATGGCAATCGCCAGATTGCTGTGCGGAATCGGCGCTGCCGCGATAAACGTCCGTCCTTCGAACGCCGGTCCCGCCGGCCCGGTCTTCACATGCGCGTACCTGAAGGAGAACAGCATATTCGGTTCGACCGCTTCGGTCAGGTAAACGATGGTTTGCCCGTCGTTCAGCCACGTCGCCTCCTTGGCGTTGTGAATCACGGCGTTGTCGCCGCTGAGCTTGATCTCCCGGCCCGATTCGTCCAGCACCAGCGTCATCCGCTCGTCTTGCGCACGGCTAGATTCCGCGGTCATGGTGCTGCTCAGCAGCCCCACCAGCACCAGCCGCCCGTTCGGCGAAAAATTGAATCCCTCGACAAGATACGTAAATGGCGGAGTCAACGGCTTGTCGCGCTCGCTGGGCGCTTCCTTGCCTCTTTTTCTTTTTTTGCCGGTGTCTTCGCTTTCTTCGGAGCGGTCGCTATCCGCCGGCGTGAACGGCTTCATCACCGTAAAATGTTCACCCTGAAAAATGCGGTGCCGCTTTCCGCCATTGCTGTCCGCGATCCAGATATCGTCGCGCTGCATATCGTATTTTTTGTTTTTGAACAGCCGCCGCACCGAATACACAATCCGTCCGTCCGGCGCAAACGCAAACGCCGTCACATCCTCATCGATGTTCACCGAAGGCTTGTCCAACGACTGCGCGTGTGAGGGCGCCGGAAATAGTGGTACGAAAAGCAGGCCACAGAGCCACAGAATTTGTAGAGGCCGGCCTTTAGGCCGGCTCTTTTCTGTTCGATTTTCGAATTTCGAATACCCGCTCGGCGTCATGGCTTGGGATGCGGCCCCGTAAACTCCGAGCAGCACGGTTTCTCCACCGGAGTGAACTCCATGAACTCCACCCGCGTGTCGTCGGGGTCGTAGACATTGAGCTGCCACTTGCCGTCGCGGCCCAGCTTCGGTTCTTCCGTCAGTTTCATGCCGTTGGTTAGAAGCTGTTTCTGTACCGCATGGATGTCTGGAACTCCCAGCGCAATATGATTCATCACCCCCAAGGTGTGTTTGCTGGCGTCCGCCGGAATATTCAACATGAACTCGACCCAATCGGTGCCGTCCGGCACCTGCAGCGCCACCCAATCGTCTTTGTCGTCTTTCATTCCCCCATGCCAATAGGGCCGAAATCCAAGAATATCCTTGTAGAAATGCTCCATCGCCGTACGGTCCCGCACAATGAATCCAGCGTGAATCAAGTGCAAAGGAATTGGCAGAATTGGAGTTGACGACGGATCGGGGCGATGCGGCGAGGCGTATCGCTGAACGAATTCGATGGAGTGTCCATCCGGATCAATAACCGTGAAGCTGACGTCGGGTTTCTGAGCCTTACTTGGCGTGACTCCGTGCGCCTTCAGATAACGCCTAAGTCGTGGGATATCGTCCGTGGTGAATATTATCTTTTGGATTAAATTCGCTGGCGGAGGCGTCGGCATCGGCCAAAGACTAACAATCTGTAACGACAGCCCCACGGAAAAAGCGTATTTGGGCAGCCTCCCGCATTCGGTCGTGGAGTAAATCGCCGGTGTTTTTGGTTCCTCAGCAGGGCATTCCTTTAGCAAACCGATTTTTCGAAAGAATTCAGTGTCTGCGGAAACGTTTGAGGTAAAGATTTGAACTTGCTCAATTCCCAGAATTTTTGCCCGCGCCGTGTCGGCCCTTGAGGCCGCAACCGCCAGCGCGCAAAGACTAAAGAAAAAGTACATCCCTCGCTTCGCTCGGGATGACAACGCGCGTGTCGCTCTGAATTTGCCAGTCATGTCGCTGCCTCCAGTGTCACGGTTTGGGATGTGGCGCCTCATACGGATGGCAACACGGCGCTTGCGCCGGCTGGTATTCCATGAACTCAACCCGCGTTGCATCTGGATCATAAATATCCCACGACCATTTGCCGTCGCGGCCGATTTCGGGCTTGTCGTCTGGCTCGACTTTCAGGCCGTGCACTCGCAGCCTCTCAAACGACGTCTTTATATTCCCAACGCCCAGCGAAAAATGATTCTGAATGCCACGCTCTTTCTGATCGGTTCTGGCCGGAATATTCAACATGTACTCGATCCAGTCGCTTCCGTCCGGCACTTGCAGCTCTTCCCAATCCATATCCTCATCCTTGAATCCGCCGTGCCAGTACATGCGAAAGCCCAGCAGCCCGCGGTAGAAGCGGTCTTCCACCGCATTATCCTTCACGATGAACCCGGCGTGAAACAGCCGCGTACCAATCTGGTCCGCCGTCGGGGAAAAAAAATGGTCCGATTGCTGCACGAACGAAATCGGATGCCCCTCGGGATCTTGTAGCTCGAAGTATTCCAGGCCGTTGTCGTCTTTCACGATTGGTTTGGCGGCAACGCCGTGCGCGATCAGATATGCGCGCATCTGTCCGACGCTGGTAGTGGCGAACGCGACCGTCGCCAGCAAGTTGTCAGGCGCGCCGCCAGGGATTTGTTTGAGCTCGATTTGCTGGTGCGAATTCACCGTGTAACACGGCCGGCTAATGCCGAGGCATCCACCGCTGCCGCTGGTCAGCCCAAGAATCTTGCTGTAGAAGTCGCGGGATCGATTGAGATCGGCGGCGAACACGCGCACATACGCGATGCCAGTGATCTTGGGGCGCGATGTTTGCTCCTGAGCCGCGCCAGGGAGTTGATCGCCCACAAAACAAAGCAAGCACGCAAAGAGTGTCATCCCGAGCGAAGCGAGGGAGCTGCTTTTCGTCTTGCCGGCCGGATTACCCACTGGACGCTCCGCGCGCCTTCAGCTTGCGAATCTCTTCCAGCCGAACCCGCAGCCGCGCCTCAAACCCCTGGTCCGTCGGCTTGTACCACGAGCGTCCCACCAGATTGTCCGGTAAACACTGCATGTCCGTAATTTTGTCCTCGTGATTGTGCGCGTATTGGTAGCCTGCGCCGTACCCAATATTCTTCATCAACCCCGTCACCGCGTTCCGCAAGTGCAGCGGAACCGGATCGGCCTCGGTCTTCTGTACGTCTTCCTGCACCGCGCCATACGCGGTATAAACCGCATTCGACTTCGGCGCCAGCGATAAATATACGATCGCTTGTGCCAGCGCCAGATTTCCTTCCGGACCGCCTAGAAAATCAAAGGCTTCCTTGGCCGCGAGTGTCACCGCAAGCGCACCTGGCTCCGCCAGCCCAATATCTTCGCTGGCCATCCGCACCATTCGTCTGGCGAGATACAGCGGGTCTTCGCCCGACTCCAGCATGCGCGCCAGCCAGTACAGCGCCGCATCCGGATCGGAATTCCGCACCGACTTGTGCAACGCCGAAATTAGATTGAAATGCTCCTCGCCCGATTTGTCGTACCGCAGCAGCTTTCTCTGCAGTACATCTTCCAAGAGCTCCGCCGTCAGCACCAGCGCGCCATCTTCGTGCTCTCCGCGCATCCTCTGCGAACTCTGCGTCTCTGCCTTATCTTTCCTCTTCTCTTTGCTCTGGCCTTTCTCTTGAATCGTCGGCGCGCTCCGCACACAAAGCTCCAGGGTGTTGTAAGCCGCCCGTGCGTCGCCATTCGCAAACGACGCGATGCGGAAAAGCAGCTGCTCCGATGCCTCGATTTTTTGCTCGCCAAGCCCGTGTTCTTTGTCTTTCAGCGCCCGATGCAGTAGATCGGCAATCTGCGGAGTAGTCAGCGCATCCAGCACATACACTTTCGTTCGCGAAAGCAGCGGCGAAATCACTTCAAACGAAGGATTCTCGGTAGTCGCTCCAATAAAAACAATGTGCCCAGCTTCGACATACGGCAGAAATGCGTCCTGCTGCGCTTTGTTGAATCTATGCACTTCATCCACAAAAACAATGGTCCGCCGTCCGGACTTCGATTTGTATTGCGAAGCCGCCATCACCTCTTTGATTTCCTTGATTCCCGACAGCACCGCGCTGAACGAAATAAACTCCGACTTCGTCAGTCGCGCAATCAGCCGCGCCAAAGTGGTCTTGCCGCACCCCGGCGGTCCCCAGAAAAGCATCGAGCCAAGATTGTCCGATTCAATCTGCACCCGCAGCGGCTTGCCCGGCCCCAGCAGCTTCTCCTGCCCAATAAACTCATCCAGCGTCCGCGGACGCATCCGCTCCGCCAGCGGCTGCAAAGCCGCCGGCGTCTCCGCGGTTCCTGGAAGAGTAGGGAAGAGGCTCATGGCAAAGAGTAAGTGTAGAGCCTTTTCGAGCGGAGATGAAGGAAGGGGTTAGTACCGGTCGACGCAATGCAATGACCGAGGTTGCCAGGAACTAGGTAAATCGCGACTATTTGCCCCGAAAGAGAAAGAAGAATTCGATGATCAGGATGACGACCACCGCCAACTCGAGCACGAAGCTGCGGGTTTGGTTGAACTGGTCAACCATGAATCTGTAAAGTTCGCCGGCAGTACGGAGTTTTTGGTCCACCAGCCGCCGGTAGTCCGGGACACCGACTTTTGCGGCGGCCAAGTTATAAAGGCGCGCGTAAAACATGTCGCTCAAAAACTTGATGGCGTTATCGACTTTTTCGGTCAATTCCATCACGTCGAGGCGAATGGTGTTGAGGCGAGCTGCTTCCTGGGACAGCCGCCATGCGGCGACGATGCCGCCCTTGCGCTCCAGCGACCGGTAGACGCCGTCAAGGAGTTGAGTAAGCAAGCCGTCATAGTGGCGAAATTCGAGAAGCTGGGTGTTGGCGTATTCGAGCATCTGGACGGTCATTTCCGCGACCTCGGTGTGACCGTAGACCAAAGCGCCAGTCCAACCGACAACCAAAAGGTCGGTGCGGGAATAGGAAATACTGGATTGCAAGACTTCCTGGCGCTCGGCGTCGGACAAAGGGACCGAATCAGCGCGAACCAGCTGGGCGATTTCGCGGGCGCGAGTTGCCAGAAGATCGCCGGCTGCCACGGTCTTGCCGTACGGCTCGGCGATTTCCGGCAGGTGCACGATGAAATAGTCTTCCCGCAACCAGTTTTTGTAAGGGCGCACTAGTGCTCGGCTGACGCGCTTCAATGCGATCGCCAACAAGTCGTTGGCGCGATTTTCGAGTTCCGCGGCGTTGATCCAGCCGCTGGACTGCAAGACCAGGGAGTCCCAGTCGCCTTCGAACGGGAGCTCCAGTTCGATGCTGACGACGCCGTAGTCGTAGTATTTTGTGGTGACCTCGACGTTCTCGCCGGTTTCGAGGGCCATCACCCCGGCCGGTTCGATCGAAGGAGGCCGCTCGAAGCGTAAGTGATGCGGAACGGGGTGGGCGAGCGTTGACCGGAGCTCGACGTTCTTGGATCCAGCCATGGAGCGAAGTACGTCCAGGTTGATGGCTTCGGCCACGTCATATAAAAACAAAACCCGTAGATGTCCGCGCAGAGGAATCGTCGCCTCCTAGATCCAGTCCTAGGGTAACTGCAAAACGGACGGGCGTTAAGAGAGGGAAGCGCGTTGCCGGGCGGCTTCGTAGAAGAGGACAGCGGCAGCAGCCGCGGCGTTGAGCGACTCGACGGACGACGACATCGGGATGCGAATCCGTGCGGCGGCGCTGCGCTCGATCTCCTCGGGCAGCCCCGCGCCTTCGTTTCCAATAAGCAGTGCCACCGGCTGCCGCCAGTCGACCTGCCACGGCGTGAGCAGCGGCTGGCCACCTTCGCCTTCGTTCGATTCACGGGAGCTCGAGGCCAGCGTTTGAATCCCAGTCGCGCGGAACTGCGCCAGCAAGATCGGCAGCGCCACGCCAGCCAGCAGCGGAAGATGCAGCGCCGCTCCGGCCGAGGCGCGCAGAGCCTTTGGCGAAAACGGGCTGGCGGTGCCGCTTTGCCCGGACGGGGAAGCAACAGCCGCAGTCGCGCCGAACGCCGCCGCAGTGCGAATGATCGTTCCGACGTTTCCCGGATCCTGTACGCCAGCGAGCACCACAATCAACGGAGCCGCTCCGTCCGCAGCGGCGCGGGAAATGTCGTCGAAAGAAAATGTGCGGGGCGTCACCAGCGCCGCGATTCCCTGAGGATGTTCAGTGTCCGCGATGCCTGCAAACAGCCGGTCGGTGGTTCGCAGAACCGGAATGGCGACTTCGGGCCGATCAAGATATTGCGCGAGCCGCACGCGATGGCGTTCACCCGATTCGCTGAACAGCACCGCGCGAATCGGCGAAGCCGAGCGCAGCGCTTCTTCCACCAGGCGCGGCCCTTCCACGCCGACAGCGCCAGATTCGGAGGGCAGTCCGCCGCGCAGCGCCATGCGGAATTCCTTGAGCCAACGATTGTCCCGGCTGCTGATAACGCCGGGCATATCTTGCGATTCACGGGACGTCCGCGGCGCATTGGAGCGGGGAAGCACGGGCAAGAGTTTACCGTTCGCCGTTTGCCGTTCCCAGCACAAAGTCAGCGAAGCTGGTGGCTAAGGACCAGAAAGGAGGAATCTGAACGAAGCCGAAGAATACAAAACCCACTTGAATGTGGCTGGGTTACCGGCGGCAAACGGTGAACCACGAGCCGCAAACGGTAAGCCGTGCGTCGCCGCTCAATTGCAGCTCGAACCAGCCTCCGTTATTGCGTGGTCAGTAGGACTGTGGTAGCGTCGCGCCCAGCAAGGCAGCGAGCGCGGAGCGCTGCGGCGCCCCAGGGACTCCGCGAGAGGCCACGAATTGTCGGCGGAAATCCTGCGGGTCAGTGCGCAGTCGCCTTCGGCAGACGTGTTGCGTTACGCAGCGGAGCGGCTGCTGCATGGGGAAGTACTGGCGATTCCGACAGACACCGTGTACGGGCTCGCGGCCGATCCGTTCAATCTGTCCGCAGTGGAAGAGATTTACCGCGTGAAGGGCCGCCCGGAAGTGCGGGCTTTGCCAATCCTCGTAAATTCGCTGGACCAGGCCATGCTGCTGGCGCGCGAAGTGCCCCGCAATTTCTTGCGGTTAGCGGAAGAATTCTGGCCCGGCGCGCTGACCCTGGTGGTGGATGCGTCGCACCGGCTGCCGCTGAAAGTGACGGCGAACACCGGAAGAATCGCGCTACGCTGGCCGCGCTGCGAAGTGGTGGCGCGATTGATTGAAGAATTTGACGGGCCGCTGACCGGTACCAGCGCCAATCTTTCCGGCGCGCCGTCGTGCACCAGCGCGGAAGAGGTGTTTAACCAACTGGGCGACCGGCTTACGGTGATTCTCGATGCGGGCGAAACGAAATCCGCGACGCCGTTGACAATTGTGGAATTGCATGGCGAAGCCTGGAAAATATTGCGCGAGGGTGCGATTAGCGCGAAGGAAATTGACGAGGCGCTTCAGTGAATGGCCGCGACTTGCGGAGATGAAGTACTTTACATTGAAGTGATAAAATCGTAATCACCGATCGACAAAGAGAGACATCTTAGCGTGGCGGGGCATAGGAGACTTTTCCTAGGATGGCGGGGCCACGTGCGCCGGTGGCTGACGGCAGGTTCGACGGACGTTGGTGGAAAGTTTCGTAGGCGAGGATCGCGAAGGCCAGGGCTTCTTTGGCGTCGGTGGGGATGGCGAATGCAGACGACGGCAAAACCTCGATCCCTTGAGAAGTCTTTGCGACGACCGACGCGGGCACGGCATGCCGTGCCCCTACGGGAAAAGAGCTGAGCAGTGCGGTGAGCTGGGCCATGAGCAGGGGATTTTGTGCTCCGCCGCCGGAGACCATGAGCTGTGCAATTTTTGTTTTCGGCAGGACGAAACGGTGGAGGGCGTCGGCCACCGAAAGTGCGGTGAAGATGGTTATGGTTCGAATGAGATCGTTTGGTTTGGCGTGGTAGCGGCGGCCGAGAGCGAGGAGATTTTTGCCGTAGGCGGCGCCGAAATATTCGCGGCCGGTGCTCTTGGGCGGCTTTTGTTGCAGATAAGCATCTTTCATCAGCGCAGCGAGGATTTGTGGGATGAGTTTGCCTTGTGAGGCTAAGCGCGCGTTTTTGTCGTAGCGCTGGCGGCCGTGGGTGAAATTTTGGACCAGGGCGTCGATGAGCATGTTGCCCGGGCCGGTGTCGAAGGCGAAGACCTCCCTGGGTTTGGCGCTGGCGGGAATGACGGTGATGTTGGCGATGCCGCCGATGTTGAGAGAGACGCGGCCGAGAGTTTTGTGGCGGTAGAGAAAGTAGTCGGCGAAGGGGACGAGTGGGGCACCTTGGCCGCCTAACGCGATGTCGGCGGGGCGGAAATCGGAGACGGTGGTGATGCCGGTGAGATTGGCGATGATGGAGCCGTCGCCGAGTTGGAGAGTGGAAGGAATTGCGGAAGACAGCAAAGCAAACCCCGCACCCTTGACCCCGAAGGGTGCGGCACCCGAAGAGCGCGCGCCTTGGTGGAAGATGGTTTGGCCGTGATTGCCGATTAGGTCGATCTTTTTTGGAGAGATGCGGAATTTTTTGCACGCGGCGAGTGCGGCTTCGGCGTAGACGTGGCCGAGGCGAGCGTGGAGTTGGCTGAATTCTGCGGGCGTGAGCGGGTTTTGTTCGGCTACGCGGAGGATTTCTTTGCGGATGGCGGGCGGGAAGTTTTGACTTGTGTGGTTGAGGAGTTTGATCTTCAGGTTTGGCGGGGCGGCTCCTGCCGGGGGTAAACCGGAGATTTTTACGAGCGCGGTGTCGATGCCGTCGGCGGAGGTGCCGGACATCACGCCGAGGACGAGCATGGAGTTTTTGGTCATGGAATGGGTTGAATCTGATTTTTAACACAGAGGACGCAGAGGGCACAGAGAAGAGAATGCGGGTGGAGTGCAAAGAGTGACGGCGGGATTCTCGCATGCGAAGTTCGTGGTGCGGCTTGCACCGTGCACAGGCAAGAGTGCCTGTGCCACGAAAGCTAAAGATCAGGAGATTTGTTTTTTTAGGGCGGCAAGGAGATTTAGGGCGTCGATGGGTTTTAGGTCGTCGAGGTTGAGGGAGCGGAGTTTTTCCAGGACTTCGCGGTCGATAGGAGTGAAGAGGATTTCCTGTGCGCCGTTCGAATGGGGATCGCCGGCGGCGCCGGGGGTTAGGCGTTCGCTTAGTTCGTGTTCGGATTGTTCGTGTTTTTTCAGGACTTCGCGGGCGCGTTCGATGACGGAGCGGGGGAGGCCGGCGAGGCGGGCGACTTCGATGCCGTAGGACTTGCTGGCGGAGCCGGGTTCGACGTGGCGGAGGAAGATGATTTCGTTGGGAGTTTCTTTTACCGAGACGTGAACGTTTTTTACGGCTGGTAGCAGATCGGCGAGTTCGGTGAGTTCGTGATAGTGGGTGGCGAAGAGGGTGCGGGCGCGAGTGTGTTTTTGCAGATGTTCGACGACGGCCCAGGCGATGGAGAGTCCGTCAAACGTCGCGGTGCCGCGGCCGACTTCATCGAGAAGGACCAGGCTGGCGGGAGTGGCGTGAGTGAGGATGCTGGCGACTTCGGACATTTCGACCAAGAAAGTGGAACGGCCGCGGGCGAGATTGTCGCTGGCGCCGATGCGGGTGAAGATGCGGTCGGTGAGAGGGAGCTTGGCCTGGCGCGCGGGAACGAACGAGCCCATTTGCGCCATGAGGATGATCAGCGCTGTTTGGCGGAGGTAGGTGGATTTGCCGCCCATGTTGGGGCCAGTGATTAACAGAAGTTGCTGGCGGCGCGGTTCGAAGCAGAGGTCGTTGGGAACGAAGCGCTCGCCCTTTTGCCGCAGCAGTTCCTCGATAACCGGATGACGTCCAGCAATGATGAGAAGCTCGCCGGCATCGTTGAATTCGGGGCGGGTGTAGCCGCGGTCGGCAGCGAGTTTTGCGAAGGACGTCAGAACATCGAGTTGCGCGACCGCGGATGCGGTACGGCGCAAGCGTGTGGCTTTGGCGGCGATGCTGGAGCGAATTTCCACGAAAAGCTGGCGTTCGATTTCGAGGATGCGCTCGTCGGCGGCGAGAACCTTGCGTTCGTAGTCTTTTAATTCTGGAGAAGTGAAGCGTTCGGCGTTTACCAGGGTTTGCTTGCGTTCGTAATCGGTGGGCGCGTGGTGCAAGTTGGCTTTGGAGATTTCGATATAGTAGCCGAAGACTTGATTGAAGCGGATTTTCAGGGAATTGATACCGGTGCGTTTGCGTTCGCGGTCTTCCATGGAGGCGATGATCTGTTTGCTGTGCTGGCTGAGGTTGCGGAGTTCATCGAGTTCGGCGTGGAAGCCGGTGCGAATCATGCCGGGGTCGGTTGCGAGGGCTGGCGGCTCATCGGCGATGGCGCGTTCGAGAGTTTCGCGAACGTCGGTGAGTTCGTCGATTTCGGAATGCAGGTGGCGGAGGAGGGCGCTGCCGCCTGCTGGAGGCGGCGTGACGAAATTTCTCAGCACCGGAAGCTGCGCCAACGATTTGCGGAGGGCGAGCAGTTCGCGAGGGCCGGCTTGGCCGAGAGCGATGCGACTGGTGAGGCGCTCGAGATCTTGAATGCCGCGAAGCTCCTTACGAATTTCGCCGCGGACGACGGTTTGTTGGAGCAAATGGGCAACAGCGTCGAGGCGTTCGTCGATGGCGGCGCGATCGATGAGAGGGCGGAGAATCCAGGAGCGCGAGAGGCGAGCGCCCATTCCGGTGACGGTGACGTCGATGGCGGCGACGAGCGTGGTCGGGGCGTTTTTGCCGGAGTCGTCGGAAAAAATTGGCGTGAGCAGTTCGAGATTGCGGACGGAGACCGGATCGAGCACCAGCGAGTCGTGTTGTTCGTAGTAGCGAACGCGATCGAGGTGGCGCAGCGCCTCGAGAGTTGGTGGCCCGCTGGCGCCAGCGCTGCCGGATGTCTCGGCGCCCTTGGCCGCGTTCTCGCGCAGGTAATGGACGATGGCTCCGGATGCGACGAGAGCGTGAGGATGATCGTCGAGGCCGAAGCCGGTGAGTTCGGCGACGCCGAATTGCTCCTTGATGATGCGATGCGCGTAGTCGAATTGAAAAGCCCAGTCGTCGATGCGGCTTTCAACGCCGCCGGTGCCGTCGAGGAGCGAAGTCTTGCTGGTTTCAAAAAGTTGGGCGGGGCGAGGGAGAAGCGTTTCGCGGGGGTGGAGCAATTGCAGTTCATCGCGAATGGCCTCTTCGGCACGCGGGCCGGAAAATTCGGTGCACTGAAATTCTCCGGTTGAGAGATCGACGAACGCGAGGCCGATGACGCTGGCAGCAGCGTCCTGGTAGACAGAGGCGAGGAAATTGTTTTCTTTGGCGTCGAGGACCGCGACATCGGTGGCGGTTCCGGGAGTGATGACTCGGACCACGTCGCGGCGAACGAGTTTTTTGCCGGGGCCGGGCTGCTCCATTTGATCGCAGATGGCGACCTTGAAGCCGGAACGGATGAGTCTCGCGATATAGCCATCGGCGGAATGATAAGGAACGCCGCACATGGGAATGGGCTGGCCTTTTTCGCGGTTGCGGGAGGTGAGCGTGATTTGCAATTCGCGGGAGGCGAGGATGGCGTCTTCGTAGAACAGTTCGTAGAAGTCGCCCAGGCGAAACAGCAGCAGGGCGTGTGGGTAGCGGGACTTGATCGCCTGGTATTGCTGCATGAGGGGTGTGGTGGCGTCGATCATGGGGCGCAGTGACTGGTGACTAGTGACTGGTGACTGGTGAACAGCGGCCGCTTAGTCATTGGGTATACCCAATCGAGCGAGCAAAAAAGCGTAATCGAGGGCGATTTCACGAAGATAGTCGTAGCGGCCGGAAGCACCGCCATGGCCCGCGCCCATATTGATTTTGAAGAGGAGCGGATTCGAATCGGTCTTCAGCCTGCGGAGTTTGGCGACGTACTTGGCGGGTTCCCAGTACATGACCTGGGAATCGTTGAGGCCGGTTTTAACCAGCATGGCGGGGTAGGGTTTCGGCTCGAGATTGGTGTAGGGATCGTAGCTCCTCATGTAGAAGTAGTCGGCGGAAATTTGTGGATTGCCCCACTCTTCGTATTCGCCGACGGTGAGGGGAAGAGAAGCGTCGAGCATGGTGTTGAGCACATCGACGAAGGGGACGTGGCTGATGACGGCATGGAAGAGATCGGGGCGGAGATTGGAGACCGCGCCCATGAGCAGGCCGCCGGCGCTGCCGCCTTCAATGATGAGTTTTTTGCTGCTGGTGTGGCGCGTTGCTATGAGATGTTCGGCGCACGCGATGAAATCAGTGAAGGTGTTGCGCTTGTGGTGCATGCGTCCGGCGTCGTGCCAGGGTTTGCCGAATTCCCCGCCGCCGCGAATGTGGGCGACGGCGTAGATGACGCCGCGATCGAGCAGGCTGAGGCGATTCGAACTGAAATTGACCGGCATGGAGATGCCATAGCTGCCGTAGCCGTAGAGGAGCAGTGGAGCGGAAGCGTCTCGTAGGGTGGACTTTTTGTAGACGAAAGAGATGGGGACGCGGGTGCCGTCGGGCGCGGCGGCGTGAATGCGTTCGCTCGCGTACTGGGATGAGTCGTAGCCACCGAGAACTGGCTGCTGTTTGCGGAGGGTGCTTTGCCGTGTGGCTACGTCGAAATCGAAGACCGAGCGCGGGGTGATGAAAGATTCGTACGAGTAGCGGAAATGGGATTGATCGAATTCGGGATTGGCGTCGGGGGCGGCGTTGTAGGCGGGTTCGGTGAATGCGATTCGAAAAGAATTGGCGAGTAGATCGGCGGGCGGCGCGTTGAGAGGAATTACGCGGAGGAAAGGCAGTCCGTCTTCGCGTTCGAAGAGGACGAGGTGGGAGCGGAAAGGTTGGGCCGAGGAAAGCATGACGGCGGGGCGATTGGGGATGAGTTCGAGCCAATTGGAACGCTGAGGATTGCTGACGGGAGCGGCGACGAGACGGAAGGTACGTCCGCCGGAGTTAGTTCGAATGAGGAAGACATCGGACGATGCGGCCGTGATTGCGTCGGAATTTAAATTGGGATGATGCTCGGGGTAATACTCGTGAGCATCTTCGCGCGGGGCGATGAGCTGAAATTCGCTATTGGGATTGGCGGCGGAGAGGAAGCGGGCTTCGCTGGTGGTGTGGCTGGCGGAGACTAGCAGCAGATAGGCGCCGCTGCGGGTGCGCTCGACTTCGATGCGGAAACGTTCGTCGGTTTCGTCGTAGCGCAGGAGATCGGGATCGGAATCGCCGAGAGTGTGTCGATAGAGGTGGTGGGAGCGCTTGGTGACTTGATCCTCGACGGTGTAGAAGAGCGTGCGATTGTCAGCGGCCCAGGCGGCACTGGTGACGCGTTCGGCGCGGAAGGGCAGGAGTTCGCCGGTGCTCAGATCCTTGATTTGCAGGGTGTACCGGCGGAAGCCGGTGGTGTCGGTGGAGTAAGCGAGGAGGAGGTTGTCGTCGCTGACTTCGAAGGCGCCGAGGCCGAGGAAGCTGTAGCCTTCGGCGAGGGCGTTTAGATCGAGCAGCAGTTCATCGGCGGAGTTTTCGTGGCCGGCGCGGCGGAAGTGCTGCGGGTACTGTTTGCCTTCAATTGTTTTGGTGAAATATAGGTAGCCGCGGAGTTGGTACGGGACGCTGAGGTCGGTTTGCTGGATACGGGCGAGCATTTCCTGATAGAGCTTTTCCTGGAATGGCTCGGTGGAGCGTAAAGCGGTGGCGGTGTAGGCGTTTTCTGATTCGAGGTGGCGGATGACTTCGGGATTTTCTTTTTCGCGGAGCCAAGCGTAGTCGTCGATGCGGAGATCTCCATGGAGGAGATGTTCGACGGGCCTGCGAGCGGCCCCGGGCGGCTGCAGAGGTGTGGCGGCGTTGACGGTGATCGAAGTCTTTTGAGTGCTCTCGGGATTCATCGGTCCGTTTCGGGTGAAGCGGGCGGCAGGAATCGCCGCGGAAGACGATTGGTGCGCGTTGGTTATACTAGCGGAAGTTGGGCAAGGGCAAAAGCGGGCGAAGTCCGGAGGAAGAAAAAAGAAAGGGAAGAATGGCGAAAGAGACTGAAATCAAATTGGCGGTGAGGGACGGTAAGGCGTTCGAACGGAAGCTGAAGAAGCTGCGAGCGAAGACGATTGGCGCGGGGAGCGGCCGGGTGCATGAGATGAACGTGATTTTTGATACGCCGGAAGGCGGGCTGGCCAAGCACGGGCAATTGCTGCGGATTCGAACGGAGACGCCTGAAGTGCGAGGAAAGAAAGCGGCGGCGAGAGTGATTCTGACCTTCAAGCAGCCTACGGTAAGAGCGGTCGACGATGAGGGCAGCCGGTTTAAGGTGCGGGAGGAGACGGAGGTTGAGATTGCGGATGCTACGCCGCTGGTGAAGATATTTGAAGGACTGGGACTGCGAGGTTGGTTTACTTACGAAAAATATCGCACGACGTGGAAATTGGGAGCGGCTGCGCGCTGGGCGAAGGATTTATTAATTGAAGTGGATGAGACGCCGGTGGGGACGTATGTCGAGTTGGAAGGACCGCCGGAGGCGATTGATCGTGCAGCGGGCGAGCTTGGATACAGTCGGCGCGACTACCTGCTTAAGAATTACCTCACGCTGTATGCGGAGGATTGCCGCAGGCGAGGCGTTACGCCGGGGAATATGGTGTTCGCAGACGGCAAAAACAAGTGATGCGCGGTTGAGTTGATGAAAACGACGAAAAAATACTCATAAGTGTGAATCTTTTCTTGACTTAGTTCGCCGCCAGCTTAACACTACGCTCGGAGTTAGATTCTTACGATGAGCTTACCCAAAGAACCCGAACCTGACCCTGGCGGTCGCGCATCATTGGCAACAGCTGGGTACGATGCTGGGCGGATTTTGAGAATGGCCTGGCGCGGAAGCGAGGGGTACGTCCGGGCAGCAATGTGGGGGGAGTTCATCAGCGGCTAGGGCAATGCTATTGGTGGGTAGTGCGCCCGCAGCCGAGGAATCGTGGCATGCGGGCTTTTTTTATGGCCGAAAGTGAGGTGAGCCGTGTTGTACGCAACTGAATTGATGGGCGCGAGGACTTACGACGCGCAGGGAAATTATGTTGGCAAGATTCGCGAGTTTTTTATCGAGCCGGCGGACCAGCCGAACCGCGTGGCGCGCTTTTTGCTGTCGCGCGGGAATTTTCAGCCGCTGGTGGCGCGGTACGACCAGGTGGCGTCGGTGCAGCCGGGCGATGTGCGGTTGAATGTGAACGAGAAGGCGCTGGAACCGTACGAACCGAATGAAGCGTGGCTGGCGGTGCAGAAGGACCTGCTGGACCAGCAGATCATTGATACCAGCGGGCGCAAAGTGGTGCGGGTGAATGACGTGGATTTTGCTGAGCAGAAGACAAATGGGTCGGTGGAGCTGCGGGTAACGCAGGTGGATGTGGGGCTGCCGGGAGCGGTACGGCGGCTGTTTCAGGGGATTGCGCCGAGGAAGTTTATCCGTTCAATGCAGGCGCAGTTTCCGGCGCGGTCGATTCGGTGGGAGTTCGTAAATTTGGTGGAGTCGGATCCGCTGCGGCGGGTGAAGTTGCGCATCACGCACGAAAAGCTGGAGGACCTGCACCCTGCGGATCTGGCGGACATTATGGAAGACCTGTCGGCTGCGGAGCGGCAGGGGATTATCGGGTCGCTCGATGAACAGACGGCAGCGGCGGTGCTGGCGGAGTTGGACGCGCGATTGACGACGCAGATCGTGGAGAAGATGGATCCGGAGAAGGCGGCGGACATTCTGGAAGAAATGGCGCCAGACGCGGCGGCGGACCTGCTGGCCGATTTGCCAAAGGAGACGTCGGAGGAGTTGTTGGAAGAAATGCCGGGGCACGAGGCGGCGGAAGTACGTGAGCTGCTGGAGTTTGATCCAGCAACGGCGGGTGGAATGATGAACACGGAGTTTGTGTTTGTTGGAGAGGGTTCGACCAGGAATGAAGTGCTGGATTGGATGCGCGAGCAGGATTTGAATCTGGATCAGCTGGATACGATCGTGCTGCTCGATCGATCCGCATTTTTTTCAGGCACGGTGCCGGTGGCGAGGTTGTTGCTGGCGGATCCCGAGCAAACGCTGGCAACGTTGAAAATGGAGCCGCTGTTGTCGTTGCC
Source organism: uncultured Acidobacteriota bacterium (assembly GCA_963814635.1). Lineage (GTDB taxonomy): Bacteria > Acidobacteriota > Terriglobia > Acidiferrales > UBA7541 > Acidiferrum. Next base: position 1,958,837 of record CAWFDP010000001.1, read on the forward strand.
GGCAGATGCGAATGACAAGGAAGTGTTTGAGATTTTCGACAAATACAACCTGCGGATGCTGACGATTGTGGATGAAGAGAACCGCCCGATCGGAACGGTTACCGTGGACGATGTGGTGTCGAAGCTTTTGAAATAAAGTAAAGAACTAAGGAAAGAGCAGAAAAAGAGAAAAGAACCGGTCTAAGGACCGGCCACTACAAAGGGACGAGCAGAGCGAGATGTGGAGCCGAGAAGCAATCGAGGTGCGTTGGGCGGGGTGGACCGACCGGGTGGACCGGGTGATGTCGGTCGTACGGCCGTACCGGCGGAGACTGATGATGTTCCTGGCGGTAGTAGGGCCAGGACTGATCGTTTCGAACGTGGACAACGACGCCGGCGGAATCTATACCTACGCGCAAGCGGGAGCAAAGTACGGGAATACGGTGCTGTGGTCGCTGCTCCCGATGACCATCGTGCTGTATGTGTCGCTGGAGATGTGTTCGCGGATGGGAGCGGTGACCGGCAAAGGGCTTTCGGACTTGATTCGCGAGGAGTTCGGGTTCCGGGTGACATTTTTCCTGATGGTGCTGGTGGTAGTGGTTAATTTTGGCAACGTGATGGCGGAGTTTACCGGAGTTTTCTGGGCCAGCGAGACGTTTGGGATCAGCAGATTTATTTCGGTGCCGCTGGCGGGGTTGCTGGTGTGGGCCATTGTGGTGGCGGGAACGGCGAAATGGGTCGAGCGGATTTTTCTGACTATTTGCCTGGTGTATCTGTCGTACGTGGTTTCGGCGTTTCTGGCCAAGCCGGAATGGCTAATCGCGCTATTGCACCTGCTGCCGCCGCAACTGATGCAATTAATCCCATCGGTAAAGCCGTTCGTGCAGGTGCCGCCATTCAGCGCGAGTTATGTGGTGATTCTGGCAGCGCTGGTGGGCACGACGATTGCACCGTGGCAGCATTTCTATCTACAGGCAGCGGTGGTCGAGAAGCGAGTTGGACCACGCCAATACGGCGCCACGCGGAATGATGTGCTGATCGGCAGCATCAGCTGCATGCTCATCGTGTTCTTCATTATCGTGTGCACCGCATACACGCTGTATATCCACGGAATCCACGACATCGACAGCGCGGGCACGGCGGCGATTGCACTAAAGCCGCTGGCGGGGAAGTGGGCGAGCGCGTTGTTTGCGCTAGGACTGCTGAATGCGTCGCTCTTTGCCGCATCGATTCTGCCGCTCTCGACTTCGTATGTGGTTTGCGAGGCTCTTGGGTTCGAATCGGGGGTGGATCGCAAGTTTCCCGAAGCGAAAATTTTTTACGGGCTATACACGGCATTAATCGCTGCGGGAGCAGTCTTTGTACTGTTCTTGGGGCGTTTTGCGAATGCGATTCTGCTGTGGTCGCAAGTGCTGAATGGATTCCTGCTGCCGGTAGTGATGATCTTCGTGCTGATTCTGGTGAATCGGAAGGACCTGATGGGCGAAAAGGTTAATCCCAAAGGCTTCAACTGGGTAGCGTGGATCTCGACGGCGGCGGTAATTATCCTCACATTGGTGGTGGCCTATTCCTCAATCCGCGAGTTGATGGGACATCCAGTCGGCTGAGTACACAGCCGGCGTTATCTTTTCCGAAACCAATTCGAGAAGCCGTTGCGAGCCCACCAAATGGCGTGTTAACTTTATGGCATAAAGGAGCGGGCCCAACAAACGCCAGTGACCGAACATAAATCCACCAAGACGCTCCACGTTGCGGCATCCCATCCGCTGGGGACGGTGACCGCGGAAGAAGCATTCCTGCTGGAACAGATAGATCTGGGGCGATTGCCGCGGCATCTTGCGGTGATTATGGACGGCAATGGCCGATGGGCGCAGCGGCGGCACTTGCCGCGTATTGCCGGGCACCGCAAGGGAACGGAAACGGCGCGGAGCACGATTGAGACCTGCGCACGGTTAAAAGTCGAAGCGCTGACGCTTTATGCGTTTTCGGTGGAGAACTGGAGGAGGCCGAAAGCTGAAATCGACTTCCTGATGCAGTTGTTGCGGGAGTATCTGCGGCAGGAAATGCCGTTGATTCAGAGAAACAATATTCGCATGAGGTTTTTGGGCAGGGCAGATGAGCTTCCGGCGGGCGTGCAGCGGGATACCCGCGAAGCCACGGAGGCGACGGCCAAGAATACCGGAATGGTACTCTGCATCGCGTTGAATTATGGCGGCCGAGCGGAAATTGTGGATGCGGCGAATGCGCTGATCGAGGAAAGCTATGGAAAGCTCGGCGCTTCAAAAATTACGGAAGCTGACCTGGCGCGCCATCTGTATACGGCGGGGCTGCCAGATCCCGACCTGTTGGTTCGAACCAGCGGTGAAATGCGGGTGAGCAATTTCCTGCTGTGGCAGATTGCTTACGCTGAGATTTTCGTGACCGAAACGCTATGGCCGGACTTCAATCGCGCGCGGCTGCTGGAGGCGTTCGTGGATTTCCAGAAGCGCGACCGCCGCTACGGCGGAATCGGCGAGAACGAAGAGCAGGAATCGAGCGCTTCAGGCCTTGGTCGTAAATAATCCGCAAATTGCCGAAATTGTTTTTCACCGCGACGCAACTCCCGCTATCATGTTGAGTCACTTGGCCTCACTTCGTTCGTTAGGAAAAAGCGTTCGATGACCTGGAAACGCGTGGCGACTGCGGTCGTCCTGATACCGATTGTTGTGGGTTTGGTGGTCGCGGCGCCGACATCGTGGGTGACGATCGCGGTGACGCTGGTAGTGCTGCTGGCGATGTTCGAATTTTTTGCGTTAGGCGATGCCATCGGCCACCGAGCGTATCGATTTTGGACCGCGAGCTGCGCGGTGCTGCTGGTTTTTTCGCAATATCTGGCGGCGATGGACGAGGCACATTCGCTGGGTAACGGGCTTATGTTGCACCGGGTGATTTCGCGATTGGTGGTCTCAACGCCGTCGGTCGCGGACGTGTTTTTTATTTTTTTGATGGGACTGACGGTCTTGACGCTGGCTACACGACGCCCGATGGTGGAAGCGTTGCCTGCGGCGGGTATCAGTTCGAGTGCGCTGGTTCTGATCGCGTTGCCGCTGAGCTTTGCGGTGCGGTTGCATGGAATTTCGCTGGTTGGCAAGTTCTTGCTTTTGTTCGCGCTGGTGATTACCTGGGTGGGAGACTCAGCGGCGTACTTTGTTGGGCGAGCCATAGGTCGTCATCCGTTCGCGCCGCACTTGAGCCCGAAGAAGACCTGGGAAGGCGCGGTGGCGAGCCTGGCCGGATCCCTGCTGGTGGCAGCGGCGGCGAGCCACCAGGTTAATATCAGGTTGCCGCATTTACTCGCCATGGCGGCCGCAGGGAATGTGGCCGGGCAGATGGGCGATTTGCTGGAGTCCGCATATAAACGGAGCGCGGGAGTGAAGGATTCTGGCGCGATGCTTCCGGGGCATGGTGGCATCCTTGATCGTATTGATGCGCTGATTCTTGCGATCCCGGTAGTCTGGTATTATTGGTTGTGGATCTACTCGCCGCGCGCGTAAGTCCGCCGGGTCTCCGCTACTGTGTTCGAAAAATAAGGATTTATTCCTAGTGAAGCAACTTGCCATCCTGGGTTCGACCGGTTCGATTGGCCGCCAGTGTCTTTCAGTGGTGGACGCGCTGGCGCCGCGTTTTGGTGTGGTGTCGCTGGCCGCAGGCGGCAATCTGGACGAACTTGTGGGTCAGATTGAGCGATATCAACCGGAACTGGTGTCGGTCGGGGATTCACAGAAGGCAGATGAGCTAGCCGCGCGGCTACGCGAAAAGGGAATTGCGAAGCTGCCAGAGATTCACCACGGGCGCGAAGGAATGTTGGCGGTTGGCACTCACTTGCGGGCGGACATTGTGGTTTCAGCCGCGGTCGGCGTGGTCGGGCTTGAAGCTACATATGAAGCAGTGAAGCTGGGCAAGACGATTGCGCTTTCGAACAAGGAAGTGCTGGTGGCGGCCGGGGAATTGGTGATGGCCGCAGCGCATAAAGCCGGCAAGGCCCTGCTACCGGTCGACAGCGAACACAACGCGGTTCACCAGTGCTTGTGCGGCGGGACTCACGCCGAAGTGCGGCGGTTGGTACTGACGGCGTCCGGCGGACCGTTCCGCAAAACTCCGATCAAGGCGCTGGAGAGCGTCACGGTGGAACAAGCGCTTGCACATCCGAACTGGAAAATGGGAAATCGAATCACCGTGGATTCGGCCACGATGATGAACAAAGGCTTTGAAATCATCGAAGCGCGTTGGCTCTTCGACATGAAGCCATCGCAGGTGGAGGTGGTGATCCATCCGCAGTCCACGATTCACTCGATGGTTGAATATGTGGATGGGTCAATTCTTGCGCAACTTGGCGCAACAGACATGCGCATGCCGATTCAATATGCGTTAACCTATCCAGAGAGGGTCGCATCTAATCAGGTTGACCTGGATTGGACCAGGTTAAAGCGCCTGGACTTCGAAAAGGCTTCCACGCGCCGGTATCCTTGCCTTCGGTTGGCCCGCGAAGCCATGAACAAGGGAGGAGCCTGGCCCTGCTCGTTGAATGCGGCCGATGAGGTCGCGGTCGCGGCGTTTCTGGAGCGGAGAATACCGTTCCTGGGGATACCAGAAGTCGTGGAGGCGGTGTTGGCGCGCACTCCGCGGGTCCGGATTGAGAAGATGGAAGACGTGCTCTCTGCGGATGCGGAAGCGCGTCGAATCGCTAAGGAAGAAGTGAGCCGGCTGGCCGCGAAGGCTATGGCGGTTTCAATTAACTGACGGCAAGACGTGGCCGGTTGGCGGTCACGTCTTGAAAGGGTTTTACGAACAATGGCATTGGACATACTGATCGGCGTCGCCCTGGTTTTGGGCATTATTATTCTGGTCCACGAATGGGGACATTTCGTCGTAGCGCGGTTGTGCGGCGTGCGCGTGGATGTGTTCTCGATCGGCTTCGGGCCCCGGCTGTTTGGCTGGAAGCGTGGAGCAACGGATTGGCGAATCAGCGCGCTGCCGCTGGGCGGTTATGTGCGGATGGCGGGACAGGATCTTTCGGACGTTGATTCCAACAATGTTGCACCGACCGGGGCATCCGACGAATTGATGAGCAAGCCGCGCTGGCAGCGGGCGCTGATCGCGTTTGGCGGGCCGGCAGTCAACTTTATTTTTCCATTTTTGTTGTTGGGCGTTTTTTATGCGGCCGTTGGCCTGCCGCAGTCGCGGATTCTGAAGCAACCGCTTGAAGTCAGCTATTTGTCCACCAGCCTGGAAAAGCTGAGCCCATTACAGGCCGGCGACCGGGTGATTGAACTGGATGGGCTAAAAAATCCAACCTGGGAAAGCGCGCTTGGGTATATCGAACATTTGCCGCCAGGTGCGACGCTTAATCTGACGGTTGAAAACAAAACTGCGCAGCGAACGCTGCAGGCGCCGTTAAAAGATCCGGCGGCGTTCAGTTCGCTGTTTGGATTTGTGCCGTTTCCGCCGGTGATTGACAACGTTAGCCCGCGGACGCCTGCGAAGCACGCTGGCCTGAAGTCGGACGACCGCATTTTGGAAGTAAACGGCAAGCCGGTCGCGTACTGGGGACAGTTTGTTGACGCCGTGCACCAGTCGCAAGGTCAGCCGGTGAATTTGAAGATTGCGCGCAACGGCAAACCGCTGAACTTGAGTGTCACCCCGCAGAAAGGGCTGTCGGACAACACGGAAAATAACTGGCAGATTGGAGTCGTCAATCAGGACGACATCTATTACCAGAGGGTTTCGCTGCGGGAATCCACTTCGTTTGCGGTTCGCCGCACCGGCGATTTTTTTGTGCAGACGCTGGGCGTGGTGGGAAAGCTGTTCAGCGGACGCGCTTCGGTGAAGCAGTTGCAGAGCGTGGTGGGCATCGCGCAGGTTTCTGGCGATGCGGTGCATCACGGGCCATCCGAAGTAATCGTGCTGATGGCGTTTATCAGCGTGAACCTTGGAATTTTGAACCTGCTCCCGATTCCGATTCTTGACGGTGGACAGATCCTGCTGCTGGCCATCGAGGGATTCATGCGTCGCGACTTGAGCATGGCGGTCAAGGAGCGCTTCGTGCAGGTTGGGTTTGTGTTTCTGCTGCTGCTGTTTGCTTACGTCATGTACAATGACGTGGTCGGATTGCTTCCGATTCACTCCTGAAACCGGCGCTGTCTCGTGATGCCTTCACCAGGGTCGGAGCATCCGACGAACAGCCTTGGAATTTTGGCGAGGTCTGTCTTTTGATTCTGGTTTTGACTTTGGGTGCCGCACCCTTCGGGTTTAAGGGTGCGGGTTTTGACTCTCCCTTGCAAACCCTTAGTTAGTAAAGTCATCCTTATGCCGGCAACTCCTTCACATCGCGCGTCGAGCGGCGAGCGCATCAATAATTCCGAAACCACCGGACATCTCACCAAAGCGCTGGGCGAGCGGGGCATTCGTCTGACGCGGCAACGGCGGGTAATTCTGCAAGTGATGGACGACGCCGAGCAGCATCTTGACGTTGACCAGATTTTTGAGCGCGCCAAGGGCATTGATTCCGGCGTGCATCTGGTCACTGTCTACCGCACCATTGAACTCCTGAAAAAAGAGCGCTTGATTGACGAGCTCGACTTGCTGCATCTGCGCGGCGATCGCCATTACTACGAAACGCACGGTCCACGCGACCACATTCATGTGGCTTGCCTGAAGTGCGGGAAGGTCCGCGAATTCGAAAGCCGCCTCTACGAACAGCTGAAGTTGCAAATCGAAAAAGACTTCGGCATGAAAGTCACCATCTCCCGTACCGAAGTAGGCGGCTACTGCGCCGAATGCCTCGCCAACGGCGCCTCATAGCCTATGGACCGTCCAAATTTCCACGACGGTTATTTCGATGGATTTCGGATAGATTCTGGCGACGCAGTAACCATTTTCCTCAGGACCGGTAGTCAGGGCCGCTTCGAATTACCACTGCACGGCGTTGGAAGAGCTGCCATTTCAGGTGCCAGACGGGAAAACATCATTTTGGACCTGGTACTCAAAAACGCTCGTGACGCCACACTTTCCGATGTCGGGGAATTGTTCGATATTAATCAGCGGATGGGCGGGGCCGAGCAGTTATTGGAGTCCACGCGAGAAAAGCAGCTTCAAATATTAGAGCTCAACCCGTCGTACGGTGCACAGGGACTCTTTCTCTTTGCGTCATTCGACCTTCGAACCGTGGGCGATCCTGGGCCGTGCCAATCGCTCTAGTCCGAAAGCATCAGGATTCTGAATTTTCTCAGCAGCGTAAAGAATCTTCTCGCTGATTTAATGTCCGTCGCGATTTGTGCGCGCAGTACTTCCGGGCCGGAAAATCTCTTTTCCGACCGCAAGCGCTTCCAGAAGCGCAGTTCCATCTTTTTGGCGGTAACTTCTCCGAAAAAATCGAGCAGGTGAGTTTCGACGGAGAGTGTGGTTCCGTTGAAAGTGGGACGCACGCCGATATTGGTGACCGAGCGGCGGCTGGCCTTCTCGCCATCCAAGATTGTGCGGGTGATGTAGACGCCGGTCGCGGGCAGCAGCTCCTGCTCGGGCAGGAGATTCAAGGTTGGGAAAGTGAATTTGCGGCCGGTTCCGGTGCCGGGGACGATTTCGCCGGTCAAGACGAAAGGGCGGCCAAGCAATCGCCCGGCCTGGGCGACGTCGCCATCGGCGATTTCACGGCGGACTACCGTACTGGAAACCACTTCGCCGTGGGCGTGTACCGAGGGAATGGTGACGACTTCGAAGCCATTCTGTTTTCCGAGTTCGCGCAACAAGTGCGCGTCGCCGGCCTGCTTGTGGCCGAAGCGGAAATTTTCGCCGACCAGGACGGTACGTACCAGCAGCTCGGCCACCAGAATTTTCTCGACGAATTCCGCCGGGCTGAGTTTCGAGAGTTCCAATGTGAACGGCATCACGACCGCCGCCTCGACGCCGACAACGCGAAACCATTCGAGGCGTTGATCGTTGGTGGAGAGGCGTTTCGGAGCAGTTTCCGGGCGCAGAACTTTTCGCGGGGCTGGCTCGAAGGTTAGCGCGGTTGCGACGGAGCTACTTTTCGCGGCACGGTCCGCGGCGTCTCTCAGGATGGCCTGGTGGCCGAGGTGGATGCCGTCAAAGTTGCCGATGGCGAGAATAGTTCCGCGGCCACCGGCGGCGTAGTAGTCACGGAACTTCTCCGCGGAATTGAAAACGGCGAGGCCGTCGAGACGGGTTGCGACAAGTTCCGAAGCGGCGGGAGAAGGAGCCAGATCATCCGCGGCAATTTCGATTTTCAAGCCGTCGTATGCCAATTGGATGTTCCCGTGTCCCATGTTGCGCAAGCGCTCGTTGGTTGCCGCATGTCCCAGGTCGTGCGCGATGTGCGTGAACCACGCGCGCTGCGGCTTGATTTTTTCCACCAGCGCCAGCGCCTGTTGAACGGTCAGATGCATCGGATGCGGCGTATCGCGCAGCGCGTCCAGAATCAGATCATCGAGTCCTTGCAAAAGAGGGAGCGAAGTTTCCGGCAGGGCATTGAAGTCGGTAAGGTACGCGGCGCGCCCGAACCGGAATCCCAGCACATTCATTTCGCCGTGTTCGAGCGGAATGGGCGTGATTTTTATGCCGAGCAGTTCGAACGGACCGTCGATCTCTTTCAAGATAACGCTGGGGACGGTGCTTAATTTGGGTTTGCTGTCGAAGGCGTAAGCAAACGCGCGGCGAACGATTTCGAAGGTCTGTTGATTGCCGTACACCGGCATCGGCTGGCTCCGCCCAACGCTCAACGGCCTCAAGTCGTCAAAGCCCATCAAATGATCGGCATGGCCATGAGTGAGCAGCACGGCTCCGACTTGGGAAATTCCTGCGCGCAAGGCCTGAGTGCGGAAATCTGGAGTGGTGTCGATCACCACGTTCTGCCCGTTGCGTGAAAGCAACACGGAGGTGCGCATTCGGTTGTCGCGCGGGTCAGCGGAAGTACACACCGGGCAGCGGCAGCCGATGGTCGGAACGCCCATCGAAGTTCCAGAACCGAGAACCGTCAATTGCAGCGAGTTTGCGCGCGATGTGTTAACGGGCATGATGCGAAATTTGCCGGCGGCAATGTGCGAGCGTAGGCAGCGGAGCTAGCGCCCTTTGGCTTTCGCAGCTTGTGCGGCCTGCGCGGCTAGAGCCTGATTGACCTCCAGATAGGTCATTTTCAATTTGCCGAGAAGATCAAGGAGCAGACTGTCCTCTTCTGGCGCGAGATTACCTTTGGTTTTTTCGTGCATCGCGTCGAGCATGTCGATCAGTTCACGCGCGGCGTCGGGGTCAATCACCGGCTGACCGGTGCGCGGATCGGTGTAGGCGCCCAAGACCATCGCACCATTGCTGCCCAGCATACGAATCAGGTTTTCGAACGGCGCTGAGCGCTTGGGAGTTTCCTTCGCAGCCGTCAAGCCGTCGTTGACAGGTTGGGCGGGCGGTTGCGGAGCAGCGGCCTCTTTTTTCGCCTCCCGGTTCGCTTCGCGCTCCTGTTCAGCCACAAATTCTTGCCGCAATTCGCCGTCGGTGGTGAACGGACGCCGGTCAATTACTCGAAATGTTTCTTCCTGGTTCTTTTCTGACACTGTTTTGCCCTCGGTATGGTTGTCTTCTGCAATTCTAGCATGGGTCGCGGCGGACGCGGTTTTTCGGCCGCTGGCTGCGGTGACCTTGAAAAATGCCGCCAGCCGCCGTACAGTCTTCAGTTTGCAGTCAGGAAAAAATCCGCACCGACTCATGGCGCCTAAGAAAAAGAAAACCGCGAAGCTGGCAAAATCTGGAGCGAGTAGACGGAAGCCGTCGAGTCCGTTTGCGAAAGAGGCCGGGCTGTGGTTCGAACGGCTGGTGAAGCTGCAGGCACGCTTGCGCGCGCCGAATGGCTGCCCTTGGGACCTCGAACAGACGCATCTGACGCTGCGAACGTACTTGATCGAAGAAGCGTATGAAGTGTTGGAAGCGCTGGAAAGCGGCGATGAAGCGAAGTTCGCCGAGGAGCTGGGCGACCTGTTGCTGCAAGTTGTTTTTCACGCGCAGATTGCTACCGAACAACGCCGGTTTACCGCCGCCGATGTGGTGCGGGAGATTCACGAGAAAATGGTTCGCCGGCACCCGCACGTTTTTGGCGAGAAGCGCGCCAAAAACGCCAGGGAAGTGCTGAAGAACTGGGAGCAGATCAAGGCGGAAGAGCGGCGAGCGAAGACCGCGGAGCAGGGAATTGCCGCGGGCCGAGAAGCGGAAAAGCCTGCGTCATTGCTCGATGGAATTCCGCACACGCTGCCTGCGGTTATGCAGGGATTTCAGTTAACACGACGGGCTTCGCGAATTGGATTTGATTGGGAGAATGTGGACGGCGTGGTGGAAAAGCTGCATGAGGAATTGGGCGAATTGCGAGACGCGCAAACTGCACAGGCGCGCGATCAGATCGAGAATGAAATCGGTGATGTGTTGTTTGCCGCGGTTAATCTTGCGCGATTTTTGAAGGTGGATCCGGAAATTGCGCTGAAGCGCACCAATGCGAAATTCACATCGCGATTTCGCGAGATGGAACGGCTGGCGCGCGAATCGGGGCGCGCCTTTGCCAATGTTCCGCGGGACGAGATGGAATCGTTGTGGGAGCAGGCGAAAGTTCTGGAACGTACTGATGCGTCATTGGCACGTGCCAAGAAAGCGGCCAATCGCGTATGAGCGGGGCCACCAATCAAGCGATCAGCGACACGATTACGGTGAGGAAGTGCCACGCACTGGAAGAGTTTCATGCTTGCGTCGCGCTGGAGCGTGAAATCTGGGGCGAAGAGGACTTAGAGGTCGAGCCGGCGACGACGTTCGTGGTGGCTGCGCATACTGGCGGCCAGGTGCTTGGCGCATTCGCCGGGCAAACTTTGGTAGGCTACACGCTGGCGCTGCCGGCCTTGCGCAATGGCGGCGCTTATCTGCATTCGCATATGACCGGGGTTCAGCTGAACTATCGCGATCGCGGCGTCGGACGGATGCTGAAATTGTTTCAGCGCGAGGAAGCCTTGAGCCGCGATATCCGGCTGATCGAGTGGACCTTCGACCCACTTGAAATGCGCAACGCCCATTTCAATCTCAACCGGCTGGGAGCAGTAGCCCGGCGTTACGTCCCTAATTTCTATGGCATCACCACCAGTCCGCTGCACCGAGGGCTGGAGACCGACCGGCTGATTGCCGAGTGGTATCTGGACTCGCCGCGAGTGATGGCCGCGCTCAACAACGAATTGCCCGCTACGCCGTTCTCGTCGTCCATCGAACTTCCGTCATCGCTTGACGATTGGAAAGCCTGCGATTTGGGACGCGTTCAGGTGGTTCAGGCCGCCATCCGGGAAAAATTTACCGAACAGTTCGCCAAAAGCTATGCGGCCGTGGCGGTGGCCAAGTCAGCGAACGGCAGAGCGTACCAACTTGTTCCTTGGAGCGACTTTTAACGGCTTATGCGCCTCGAACAAATCACACTTCGCGAACTGCACATGAAGCTGGTTTCGCCATTCGAAACCAGCATGGGCACTACGACGATGAGGCGAGTGCTGCTGGTCGAGGCAATTGCTGACGGCGTGACCGGGTGGGGAGAATGTGTCGCGGGAGAGAATCCGTCCTACAGCCCGGAGACGACCGAAACGGCTTGGCACGCACTTCGTGACCACCTGTGGCCAACCCTGCGAGGAAAGCACATCGAAGCAGCATCGCACGTTTGGGATCTGCTTGCATGGGTGCGCGGGCACAATATGGCGAAAGGTGCCATCGAAGCGGCAATCTGGGACGCTGAAGCCAAGCGGAAAAAGGCGCCACTCTGGCAATTGTTGGGGGGAGTTCATTCGGAAATTGCCAGCGGGGTTTCCATTGGCGTTAAAGCTTCACTTGAAGAACTCGTCCAGGCAGTTCAAATGGAACTTGAAGCTGGCTACCAACGCATCAAAATCAAAATTAAGCCGGGCTACGACCTGGAACCAGTTCGACGCCTTCGCAAGGAGTTTCCGTCTATCAAATTGATGGTGGATGCCAACTCCGCGTACACGCTCACAGATATTGCGCTACTAAAGCAGCTCGACCAGTTCTACCTGATGATGATCGAACAGCCGCTCGGCTGGGATGACTTGTACTCCCACGTCGAGCTCCAGAGCAAGCTGATGACGCCGATTTGCCTGGACGAGTGCATACATACCGAAGAGCAAGCCCGAGCGGCGATTCGACTCGGCGCGTGCCGGATTATTAACATCAAGCTCGGGCGGGTAGGCGGATTTTACGTTGCCCGCCGCATTCATGACCTCTGCGAGCTGAACGGTATCCCGGTATGGTGCGGAGGGATGTTGGAATCGGGGATTGGCCGCGCACACAACATCGCCCTGTCCACCCTCTCGAATTTCACGCTGCCCGGTGATGTCACTGCCAGCAAGCGCTACTGGGCCGAAGACATTATCGAACCGGAAGTCACCGTTTCGAAGCAGGGAACGATTCAGGTGCCCTCGGAGCCGGGCATCGGTTTTGTGCCCCGTATTGATTTGATTGATAAGCTGACGGTTCGTAAGGAACGATTGGCCTAAGGAAGTGCCGTCCCAGATTAGTAACTCGTGTTGGAGGAATCTTCGTGCCAGTTAAAGTTTTACGTGAAGGTGGCCCGGCTGCACGAATCGCGGTGATTCCGGGCGACGGGATCGGAAAAGAAGTCACGCCGGAAGCGATCAAGGCGATGCACGCCGTTTTGAAGTCGGCTCGCCGACCAATTTCAGCTCAGGGTTTGCAAGTACAAACCCTGAAACCCGTCGAATTTGTGGAGTTCGACTGGGGCGCGGATAAATTTCTTCGCGAAGGCGTGACGCTTCCTCCCGGCGCGGTCGAGATGCTTTCGAACGAATTCGACGCCATTCTTTTTGGCGCGCTAGGAGATCCCCGCGTTCCTTCGAATCAACATGCGGCGGACATTCTCCTCGGCCTGCGCTTCAAGCTGGACCTTTTCGTCAATGCTCGTCCGGTCGAACTTTTTCACGACCGCCTCACGCCACTTCGCGATCGCTCGACGAACGATGTACGGTTTATGGTCTTCCGCGAAAATACCGAAGGGCTGTACGTCGGTGTGGGTGGGTTCTTTAAGAAAGACACGCCGGATGAAATTGCGGTGCAGGAGGATGTGAACTCTCGCAAAGGCGTCGAGCGCATTGTTCGCTATGCCTTCGAATACGCGCGGCGCCACAGTCTGAAGCGGGTCTGCATGAGCGACAAGTCCAACGCCATGACCTTTGCTCACGACCTGTGGCAGCGCGTCTTTAAGCAGGTCCGCCTGGAATATCCGGAAATTGAGTCGCGCCACCTTTACATCGACACCCTGGCCATGGAAGTCGTCCGCGATCCGCGCCAGTTTGACGTGATCGTGACCTGCAACCTTTTCGGAGACATTATCAGCGACCTCGGCGCTCAGCTCGCCGGGGGCCTCGGCCTCGCGCCTTCCGGCAACATCCATCCTGGGCGAACTTCGCTGTTCGAACCGGTGCACGGTTCGGCACCCAATATCGCGGGAAAGGGCATCGCCAATCCATTGGGTTCAATTCTTACGGCCGGGATGATGCTCGATTTTCTGGGCTGGGACGCCGAGGGTGACGCGTTGCGGTCTGCGGTTCGTGCAGCGCTACAGGAGAATTTCGTAACCCCAGATCTTGGTGGATCGAAAGGAACGGTTGAAGTGGGCGATTGGATCGCGGAACGAGTTGCAAAGGACTAGATCCACATCTCAAGTATTACTTTAATTTAGCAAGTTCGAGGCGGAAGGTCAGTCTGGGACGGCTTGGCGGTTGATATAAAGTAATGCTTTAACGTCTCCTAAACACCAGCGCGCCCAGTGCGCCCAGCAAGAAACCACCGATATGCGCCCATACGGCCACGCCTCCGTTGACGTGAGCGCCCAGCTGGGTCAAGCCACTTAGGAATTGCAGGGAGAACCAGACACCCAGCACGACCACGGCGGGCACACGGACCAAGAAGATGAAAATGAGGGTCAGGATGCGATTTCTAGGCTCAAGAACAATATAGGCACCCAGGACCCCTGAGATCGCTCCGCTCGCGCCAAGGGCAGGTATAGGAGAATGATAGTTGAATGCAATATGGAACAAGCCGGCGCCGATGCCGCAAGAGAAATAGAACAGTAAGTATCGGAAGTGCCCGAATTCGGCTTCAACGTTATCACCGAAGACCCACAGGAACAGCATGTTGCCGAGGATGTGGGCGAACCCGGAATGCAGAAACATGCTGGTAACCAGGGGCAGAAAAGCCGCCTCGAGACTCCCGTGGCCACCAACCCATCCGGAAACGCGCGCGGGCACCATGGCATCGGCTAGCACAAAGGTCTTAAGGGCCTGCGGGGGAAGCGACAGTTGGTAAATAAAGACCGCAATGTTGGCGAACAGCAGGCCGACGTTTACAAAGGCGAACTTTCCGGAGGGATTTTCGTCACGGAGCGGGATGAACATGGAGTCGGCTCGCTAGCCTCGCGCGGCCCGGGCGTGCTTGGCGGCATGGGAAAGCACAGTGGATGTGTATAGATTCGGATAGCGCTTCCTGCCGGCGCGCAGCTTTTCGATGGACTGGATCGAGCCGACTCCTCCCCTTGCGCCGTGGGCTGTACAATTCAAGCCTGCGGCCGCACATCCGAATTCCAGAAGGCGCTGCGTTTCCCAGCCTCGCAGTAGTCCGTAAGCAAAGCCTGCATGGAAGAGATCGCCTGCTCCGGTGGTGTCGACCACTGGTATGCAATACGCTGGGGCGTATGAGAAGCGCGCGCCGTCCCAGGCAAGCGCGCCCTGTTCGCCCATCGTAGTGCAGACCAGCTTTGCGCCATATTTGGTACGAATCGATGGGAGCGAAGTCAGCGGGTCATTCGATCCGCCGAGGGCCTGCAAGATACCGAGCGAGAGGACCGGGAAGTCCACCTGGGGCATCACAAAGCGCAACTGTTCGCGAAACACATCGAGATCACACATGACCGGTACGCCGGCCTCGCGAGCCCAGGTCGCCGCCAGCCGCGAAGCTTCGGGATTCTCGCCGTCTACATGGAGCAGTCTGGTCCGTTGAAACCACTCTTTTTTGAGATGTGCCTTATCCAGTTTTACCCTGGCGTCGCGGTGGCAGAGCACTGCGCGGCTGCCCGAGGCCTGTTCCACTAGGATGTACGAGAGCCGGCTTTCCGCACCGCGAATGCGAGCCAGGTGCGACTCGACGCCGAGCTTGCGCAACTCCTGATGGTGGAGATCGGCGTTGTGGTCTGAGCCGGCCGCACCGACATAACGGGTGCGCAGGCCCCACTTGGCAGCGGCAAAAACGGCAGTGGCGACCTGGCCGCCCAAACGAATCTCGCGCGACACGGTGTCGGTCTTGCCATCGCGGGCAGGGAAATCCTTCAGCCGCAGAACGATGTCGGTGGCATTTTCGCCGATTCCGGTGAAATCCACGAGGGGGATGGGCATCGAGCCAAAAGGGTAACCGAAATTGTGAAGAAAGCAAAAGGGAAGAACGGCCAGAGGAGTGCGTCTTATAATTTGCGTCCGAGAAATTTAGTGGTTAACAGAATAATTTTACGATCCCAAGTCATGGAGATTGCTGGGCTTGTGCCGGCGATAGGGAGCGAGGTTGCGAACCGTTAATTCTGAGTGCGGGGGATTTTTCCGAGATTCCGCCGCGACCCTGGGGAAAGTGATTGCGAAAGTGAAAGAAAACTTTTCGTTAAAATGCATCGGAAAGTTGCGCAGCAGGGAAGCGTGTGTTACAAAATCTGATTCGCGTTTGCGCGGAGTTTTTCTTTGCACTGCGCAGACTGTGAAGCGCAGTCGGCGCGCCGACACCACATGCCCGCCCGGGAAACGGAAGCCATTATTCTGAAGACTTTTCCGCTGGGCGAGGCCGACCGCCTGGTCAGTTTTCTTGGGCGTTCGTCGGGCCGGTTGCGCGGAGTTGCTTCCGGAGCTCGGCGCATCAAGAACCGCTACGGCTCGACGCTGGAGGTGCTGTCGCATGTCCAGCTCTGGTATATCGAGCGCGAGACCCGCGACCTGGTGCGCATCCAGCAATGCGAATTGCTGGAGTCGTTCAACAAGGCGCAAAGCGACTACGGCCTGAGCACCGGTTTGGCGATGGTTAGCGAAATTGCCGAGCGCGTTCTGCCGGAGCAGGAAGTGGCTGAGCCGATGTTCCGGCTGCTGCTCCTGGTGGCGCGGGAGATTGAGCGGCGCGGCTCGTGGCAGTTGCCGCTCTCGTACTTTGCGTTTTGGACGGTTCGACTGGGAGGGTGGTTGCCGCCGCTCGATCGCTGCGCGGAATGCGAGACAAGTTTTGGCGACGGTCCGGGATACCATTTTTCGCAGTCGAGCGGATTGCTTTGCGAGAAGTGCCGGAAGCCGGGCATGCGGCCGCTGGGGAAACGCGGCAGAGAATTGGCCGAGTTGTTTGCCGGAAAGAAACTCGACCAGATCGAACTGCCGGAATGGCCGAAGGCGGTGATCGAGTTGCGCGAGGCGGGGTTTAGCTGGATCGAGTTTCACACCGAGCGGAATTTGCAGACGCGGGAGTTTTTGGAGCCGACTTGAAAGTTAAAGTAAAACTTGAACATAAGCCGAAGGGCCTGAATTTTCAGGATTTGATCCTGGCCCTTTCGCACTTCTGGGTGAAGCAGGGATGTGTGCTGCAGCAACCGTATGATGTGGAGGTTGGCGCAGGGACCATGCATCCAGAAACGTTTCTAAGGGTGCTTGGGCCGAACCCGTATCGCGTGGCTTATGTGCAGCCGAGTCGTCGGCCCGCCGACGGTCGTTATGGTGAGAACCCCAATCGGCTTTACAAGCACACGCAGTTTCAGGTGATTCTGAAGCCGTCGCCTGCGGACATTCAGGAGACCTATCTCAAGAGTCTCGCTGCCATCGGGATTGATTTACGCGAGCATGACATTCGGTTTGAAGAGGACAACTGGGAATCGCCGACGCTTGGCGCCTGGGGGATTGGCTGGCAAGTGCTGCTGGATGGTTTGGAGATTACTCAGTTCACTTACTTCCAGCAAAGTGGCGGCCTGGACCTTGATCCGATTTCGGTTGAGCTGACCTACGGACTCGAACGCATTTGCTCGTTCCTGCAGGGCACGGACAGCGTCTACGACTTGCGCTGGTCCGATGACAAGACTTACGGCGACATTCGGTTGGCAGAGGAGCAGCAGTTCTCCGAGTACAGCTTCGATCGCAGCGACGCGAAAGCGATTCGCTCGGAATTCGAGCTTCACGAGAAACAGGCTAAGGAACTGCTAGAGGGCTGGAGCAAGGCGGAGGGCAAGGAGCGGCAGCGATACCCGCTGCTGGCAACGTACGACCACTGCCTGAAATGCTCGCACCTTTTTAATTTGATGGACGCGCGCGGAGTGATTTCAACGACGGAACGGGCGGCGCTGATGGCGCGGGTGCGCAATGTCGCTTGCCGCACGGCAGCGGCTTTTCTTGAGCAAACTTCGCCGGAAGCCGCGAACGCTGAGGAGCGCGCGTGAGCCCGATCAAGAAAACTCCAGGGAAGAAGGCGTCTGCACGGGTAGTTGCGGAGCAGCGAGTCGAGCTGTTGTTCGAAGTGGGCTGCGAAGAGATTCCAGCGGGGATGTTGCCACGGGCGGAATCGGAGCTCAAGGGCGGTCTTGAGAAACAGTTGACCGCTGAGAATTTGATGGATGGCGTAAGTGTAGAGTCATTCGGCACGCCGCGACGGCTGACGCTGTGGGCGCGAGGGCTGCCGGTGCGGCAGGCGGATGTAGTGAGTGAGGTGACTGGCCCGCCGAAGTCGGTGGCGTATGACGCCGTCGGCGCGCCGACACGGGCGGCCGTCAGCTTCGCCGAGAAGCAGGGCGTCGCGCTGCACGAGATTTATTTCCTTCAGACGCCCAAGGGCGAATATCTCGCTGCCAAGAACGTCAAGCGCGGCCGGGCGACCGAGCACATCTTGGCGGACATTCTCCCGCGAATTCTGCACGACCTCTACTGGCCGAAGACCATGACCTGGACCGGTCTGTCCGGCGCACGTTTCATTCGGCCGATTCGCTGGACGGTCGGAATGCTCGGTGGTAAGCCGCTGAAGTTTTCCTACGGCGGCGTCGCAGCCGGCGACGTCACTCGCGGGCACCGTTTCCTCGGCTCGGCGTCGATCAGGGTTCGCGCCTTCGCCGACTATGAGAAGCAGCTCCGCGCGAATGGGGTCGTGGTGCGCCCGGCCGAACGTTTGCAGAAGATCGAGCGCGAACTTGCCGAGTGCTCCAAAAAGGGTGGCTACCGCATTCACGAGGACGCCGATTTGCTGAAGCTGGTCACCTACCTCAACGAATTTCCGTCGGTGATTCAGGGTGACTTTGATCCAGCGTTCCTGAACTTGCCGGACGAGATTCTGGTGACGGTCATGCGCGGGCATCAAAAGTATTTCGCGGTGGAAAAGCGCAACGGGGAACTCGCGCCGCACTTCCTGGCGGTGATCAACCTGGCAAAGGATGCCAAAGGATTGGTTCGGGCGGGGCATGAGAAGGTATTGAAGGCGCGATTCGCGGATGCGCAATTCTTTTGGGAGTCGGATCAGAAATGTCGGCTGGCCGACTATCTGCCGAAACTCGAAAAGGTGACCTACGAATCGCGGCTGGGAAGCTACCGCGACAAGGTCGAACGCATTCGCTCGCTTTCGCGCTGGCTGGCCGAACAGTGGTTCAATCTCGGTATTGTGCAGGCCCACGTTGCCGAAGCCGATCGTGCCGCGGAACTTGCCAAATGCGACCTCTCGACCGAGATGGTGCGGGAGTTTCCAGAGTTGCAGGGAATCGTTGGTGGCCTCTACGCGAAGGCGCAGGGCGAGCCGGACGAAGTCTCGGATGCGGTCTACGATCACTACCGGCCGGTGGGATTGGACGATCCCAATCCACGCAACACCATTGGCTGTGCGGTTGCGCTGGCGGACAAGTTTGATTCGATTGTCGGATGCTTCGCGGTGGGTGTCGTGCCGACCGGCTCGAGCGATCCGTTTGCGTTGCGCCGCGCGGCTCTCGGCATCGTGAAAATCATCTTGGATAAGAAGCTACCACTCTCTCTGTCGCTCACAGTTGGTGCCGCGGCCAAAACGCTGCACACCAATCCGCCGAAGCGCGCAGTGACGCAGGAGCAGGAAAAGCAGATTCTGGATTTCCTGAGCGATCGCGCGCGCTACGTGTTCCGCGAAAAGGAAGCTTTCGAATATGACGAGGTGAACGCGGTGTTCCGCGCTGGTGCCGACGATCTGGTAGACGCGCGCCGCCGCCTGGAAGCTCTTCGGGCGATTCGCAAGTCGAAGAACTTCGAGCCCCTGACCGTGTCATTCAAGCGCATTCGCAAGATCCTGGAGAAGGCCGCCATCCCGGCGGGCGAGCCGCAAGAGGTTTCGACGGAGCTCTTCGAGGGTGAGGCCGAGCGCCGCCTGCATACGTCAATGCTTGCCGCGGTGCCGCGGGTGAACGAGCAGAAACGTGCGGGGCATTACCGGGAAGCGCTCGAGGTGATTGCATCACTGCGGCCGGATGTCGATAAATTCTTCGAGCAGGTGATGGTGATGGCGGAAGATCCGGCAATCAGGAAAAACCGTCTGGCGTTGCTGGCGGAATTACTGCGGGAGTTCACGACGATTGCGGATTTTTCGGAGATGGGCGGAGAAAGTCGTAATTAAAGTATTACTTTATGTTATGAGTTCGCGCAGAGAGATCTCATCTTTGGTCTGCGCGCCGACAGCCGGCAAAAAATTTCAGAGGGCGTCGCACATGCACTCGTCCTCCGGTGCTCGCAGTCTGCATGTAGTTTCTTAATTCTAAATCGCTTGTGAGGCATATCGTGACGAAATGGGTCTATTTTTTCGGTGCAGGTAAAGCGGAAGGCGACGGAAGCTGGCGCGCCCTCCTTGGAGGCAAAGGCGCCGGACTGGCGGAGATGAGCCGAATCGGCTTGCCGGTGCCGCCCGGATTCACCATCACCACGGAAGTTTGCACCTACTACTACGGGAACAAGAAGAGCTATCCGAAGGTGCTGGACGCGCAGGTCAAGGATGCGGTGAAGCGCGTGGAAAAAATCATGGGTACGAAGTTTGGCGACAAAACCGCCATGCCCATGCTGGTCTCTGTCCGCTCCGGCGCCCGCGATTCAATGCCGGGAATGATGGACACGATTTTGAACCTCGGCCTCAATGATGAAACTGTGCTGACGCTGGCCAAGGCCACTAAGAATGAGCGGCTGGCATGGGATTGCTACCGCCGGTTCATCCAGATGTATGGGGACGTCGTGATGAACGTGCAGAAGCGGCCGAGCGAAGACCATGAGCCGTTCGAAGTGGTGATCCACGCACTGAAACATGAGCGGTATCACGCGGACGTGGATGATCCAAAACTTTCGGTAAACGATTTGCAGGAACTGGTAGTTCGCTTCAAGAAGTTAATCAAGGAACGCACGGGCAAGGAGTTCCCACAAGACCCGTGGAGGCAGCTGTGGGGGGCAGTGGGAGCAGTGTTCGGTTCATGGATGAACGATCGCGCCATCGTCTATCGGCGCAAGTACAACATTCCGTCGGAGTGGGGCACCGCCGTCAACGTGCAGGCGATGGTGTATGGCAACACCGGCGATCAGTCCGGCTCCGGGGTGGCATTCACACGCGACCCGGCGACGGGCGAGAAGGTTTTCTACGGAGAGTTCCTGATCAACGCGCAGGGAGAAGATGTAGTGGCTGGCGTGCGCACGCCAGAGCCGGTCGCACAGCTCAAGAACTACCTGCCGAAGGCGTTTCACGAACTGGAGAAAATCCGCCAGACCCTCGAGAAACACTTTAAGGATGTGCAGGATTTCGAGTTCACCATTCAAGACGGCAAAGTCTTCATGCTGCAGACCCGCAATGGCAAGCGCACCGGTCTTGCCGCGGTGCGCTTCGCCGTTGAGATGGAAAAAGAGAAGCTGATCGACTGGAAGACCGCCATCCGGCGGGTCCCAGCCGACCAGTTGGATCAGGTGCTGGCACCGATCTTCGATCGCAAGGCGGTTGAGAAAGCAAAAGTCATTGCAAGAGGATTGCCAGCCGGGCCGGGAGCAGCCTCGGGCAAGATGTATCTGAATGCGGATCGCGCCGCGGCCGCTGGCGCCGCAGGGGAACAGGTGCTACTGGTTCGCAACGAAACTTCTCCGGAAGATCTGCGCGGCATGATCGCTGCCGAAGGCATTCTGACTGCGAAGGGTGGAGTCAGTTCGCACGCCGCTCTGGTTGCACGCCAGATGGGCAAAGTATGTGTGTGCGGCGCTGCGGCGCTGCAAATCGATTACGCCGCCAAGACCATGACCGTAGACGGCGTGACGTACAAAGAAGGGGACTTCCTGTCCATCAACGGCACCGCGGGCGAGGTCTATGCCGGCCAAATTCCAACGGCGGCATCGGAAATCGTCCAGGTACTGATCGAGAAGTCACTCGACGCCAAGAAGAGCCAGACCTATCAAAACTTCCAGAAGCTGATGGACTGGTGCGCCAAGATTACCCGAATGTCGGTGCGCACCAATGCGGACACCCCGGAACAGACCGCTCATGCCATCGCATTCGGCGCCAAGGGAATTGGTTTGTGCCGCACTGAACACATGTTCTTTGAGGGCAATCGCATTGACGCCATGCGCGAAATGATTCTGGCGGATACCAAGGAGCACCGCGAGGCGGCACTGGCCAAGATTCTGCCGTATCAGCGAGATGATTTCGCGGGCATGTTCAGGGAGTTGAAGGGCTATCCGGCGACGATCCGTTTCCTTGATCCGCCATTGCATGAGTTCCTGCCGCACGAAGGCTCGGCGCAAAACGACTTGGCAAAGAAGATGGGAGTGCCGGTCGAAAAGATCCAACAGCGAGTTAAAGAATTACATGAATTCAACCCGATGCTCGGTTTTCGTGGCTGCCGTTTGGGAATCGTCTATTCCGAGATTTCCGAGATGCAGTCTCGCGCAGTGTTCGAAGCCGCAGCCATCGTTCAAAAGGAAGGCATAAAGGTAAACCCGGAAGTCATGATTCCGCTGGTGGGCTTCAAGAAAGAATTGGACCTCCAGGTGGAAGTGGTCCACCGCATTGCTGGCATGGTGATGAAGGAAAAGGGCGTAAAGCTGAATTACCTGGTGGGCACCATGATTGAAGTTCCGCGCGGGGCGCTCACAGCCGATGAAATTGCTGAAACCGCCGAGTTCTTCAGCTTCGGCACCAATGACTTGACCCAGACCTGCCTCGGCATGAGCCGCGACGACTCCGGGTCCTTCCTGGGGGCGTATCAGGAATTGGAAATCGTGAAGAAGAATCCGTTTGCCACCATCGACCAATCAGGTGTCGGCCAACTGATTACCATGGCCGTCGAAAAAGGTAACAAAACCCGTCCGGGCATCAAGTTGGGCATCTGCGGCGAACACGGAGGAGACCCTGATAGCGTTAAGTTCTGCCATCGGGCCGGCTTGTCCTATGTGAGCTGCTCACCCTACCGAGTGCCGGTCGCCCGACTCGCCGCAGCGCAAGCAGTGGTTGAAGAAGAACAGGCCAAGAAAAAGAGAAGTAGCAGGTAAGAGGCGTTTCGGGAAAACTTCAAGTAATACTTGACATTTAAAACTGGAGCGCCTCGTCATCTGGCGCTCCAGTTTGTCCTCGCAAGTTGGGACTTCGAGTTTTGCTTTAACTGCCAGTCTTCACTTGGTTTGTGCTGAGTGGTGGTCATAGCTCAGCACCCGCGTCACTTTCCAAGCGCCGTCCTTGTAGCGCCACAGGTGTACGAAACTTCCTTCGCCGGTCCCGTTCACTGCTTCGGTTTTCGGATGGAGAAAGCGGTGCACGCCCATCTCAATGGCCCCATAGCCCTTCATGTAGTAGATCTTTAGCGTGCCGGGAACCAGCACGCGCTGGGTGTCACCAGTGCAGATATTGTTCTTAATGCTTTCGGTCAGTTTCTCGTGACCCAGCGTAACGCCGCCCTGGTCGTGGTAAAACTCCACGTCGTCGGCGAGCAGGCTATCGAATTTCTTCAGGTCACACTGGTTGTAGGCGTCGAAAAGCTGCTTGTCTAGCTCGGTGATCGCTTTGTCCAGATCTGCCTGATTTCTAATCTCGTCGAGCGCGGCAACCTTGGCGGCCGGCGCTGGAGTTGGATTTTGGGCCTGAAGCGCACCCACACCGAAGAAGCTCAAACTAGCTGCTAACACCATAACCGCAATTCTCATGAATGGTCTCCAGATCGGACGGTCTGAAAGCAAGTGTGCACCTGCAAACGCACTCGAAGATACGGGCTGGTTGACCCGAATGTTCCGGCCAGAGCCATTTCGAATACAATGGCGGGGCCTTGAGCGCTCCGAAAAACCTCGATCATCTGCGCGTAGTGATGGTTCGTTCGCGCAATCCGCTGAATATCGGCGCGGCGGCACGAGCGATGAGCAACTTCGGCGCCTACCATCTGCGGGTGGTGACGCCTTACGAAAAGGCGTTTCGCGAAGCGGTATCGGCGGTAGGCGCGGCGTCGCTGCTGGCCAAGGCTGAGGAACACGACACGGTTGAGTCCGCGGTACGCGACTGCGGCCTGGTCGTCGGCACAACCGCTATCGGTCACCGGGAACTTCAGCACGAACTCTACTCGCTCGAGGAAGCCGCAAAGAAAATTCGCCGGAGGCTCGCGAATGGCCGTGTGGCGATTCTATTTGGCTCGGAGAAAACTGGACTTTCGAATCAGGATTTGAGCCATTGCCACTGGCTCTTGCGCATCCCGACGCGTGACGAACATCGCTCGATGAATCTGGCGCAAGCGGTTGCAATTGTCGTGTACGAACTTTCGTGTGGCAAGCTTGCGGTGAATATCACCAATACCTTGTCGTCGTCAGCCGCGGATATGGAAGCGGTTCAGCGCATCAGCGACGTTTTGCTTGAAATGCTCCACACCAGCGGCTACATCCACCGGCGATCCACCGCCACCGCCGAAGAAAAACTTCGCCGCATGTTACGCCGTTTCCAGCTCAGCGGTGCCGACGCCGAAGTGTTGCTCGGGATGCTGCGAAAGATTCTCTGGAAAATACAGCAAGAGTGATAACCAGCGAGTTTAGGTGGGCATCTTGAAGAAGAAATACATTCCGAGAAAATAAAAAACCAGATCTGGCGCGAAAGCGGCAAATGGTGGCGGCATCTGCCCGACGCCACCCATCGCTTCCAACAGCCGCGCCAATGAAAAATAGGCAATTCCCACGGCGAGTCCGACAGCCACGCCGCCGATTGCGCCGCGTGCGCCGACCCGAAACGCGTAGGGAATTGCCAGCAGCATGCACACCGGCGCGATCAGCGGAAACGCTATTTTGACGTACCACTGCACGGTTAGCGCGGACACGTCGAAACCTGCGCGATGCAGTTCTTCGATGTAGCTGCCAAGTTGCCGGAAGCTCAGCTGAGAAGCTTGCAAGACTTCGCGATTGAAGTAGGTTGGTGGCTCGGTCAATTCGGGCAGCGCGGTCGCCGTAAATTTTTGGTATTTCTCAGTAGATCCGTCACGGAAATCTCGCACCCAGCCTGATTCCAACACCCAGACATTTTGCGCCTCGCTCCAGCGCGCCGTGTTTGCGAAGACCCTGCGCTTCACATGAAAAGTTCCCGGTTCAAGTTCGACCACGGTGAGTCCGGCGAAAAGATTCTTGTCCGGTTCGAACAAATCGTAATTGTAGATTTTGCCCTTTTCGCCAAAGATCCATCGCTGCGGCCGGGTATATGTTTGGGCAGGGCGGCCCTTGATTTGATTGCGCAACGCATCCTGCCGTTGATTGGTGTAGGGCAGATAAACGTCATCCATGATGATCATGGTCGCAGCCAGGGTCAGTCCCGCCAGCAGCAACGGCACCGCCAAGCGGTACAAGCTGATGCCGCTGGCCTTGCAGGCCACGATTTCGTTGTTCTTGCTCATCACGCCCAGCGTCACCAGCACCGCCACCAGCGCTCCGAGGGGCGCCAGTTGGTACAGCAGATACGGCGTCAGGTAGCGGAAATAATCCACCACGATCAGGAATGGCACGCGGTGCCGAGCGATGTCGTCCAATAATTCAAAGAAGGTGAAAATGTGGAATAGCAAAATAAACGAGACCATCAACAGGACGAAGTACGAGAAGAATCGACGCAATAGGTAGAGATCGATGATCCGCGGAAAGCTGGCTTCTGAAGTTGCAGCAAGCGGGTGCTGGCCATTTGTGACTTTGGCCGCCTCGGCCGCGCGAATTTTCGCCTGGGTTTTTTTGCGACGCAGCAGCCGTTTCCAGGTGTCAAAGCGATTAAACCGGCGCAGCCAACTGCGGTCTCCTCGCAGATGCTCCATGCGGGGCAGCAGCGCAATCGCCAGCGCGGCCAGCGCGACGTTCGCCAGCCAGATGCCGGTCCACGGCCCTACTTTGCCTTCTCGAGCCAGACCGGCTCCTACGACAGACAGCGAATAGTACAACCCGATTAGCAGGACCGAGAGCAGCGTACCGGCCGCGCGTCCACCGCGACGCGGCTGCGCGCCGAGCGGCACCGCGACCAGCGCAAACACGAAACATGCAAACGGAAACGCCAACCGCCGTTGGAATTCGACGCGCGTTTCGCGCCAGTTTTTCCCGTTGTCCGCCAGGAGCTCCCGCGTCGGGCGTTCCGGATTGCTGAGGATCCGTTGCTGATTCGGCAACAGGCCCGTTACCTCGATGGGCAAGTCGCTTTGCCCAAAGTCGGTAAGGGAATAGTGGTCAGGATCGTTGCGATTTACCTCGTGTGTAGTTCCACCCACCAGGTGAAGCTCAAGCTTGCCCTGCTTCGGTTCGGCAATTACAATCGCATTCTCCGCCAGCGTGAGCTGTGAGCCGTTTTCCTCGCCTCCCTCAGCGAGGAAAACACCGTGCCACTGCGTGCCGCTTGCGGAAACATCGTTCACGTACAGAACCAGCTTGGGGAAGCGTTCGTCGAACACCCGTGGTTGCACTTGAAACGAAGCCTGCGAAGCCAGTAGGTTGGCTTCGATTCCGCGGAGTGCGCGAAAAGCAGCAGGCGCAAGCCAGAGCGTAAGCGTTCCCGTTGCGATTGCTCCCGTCAGCGCGAGCACTCCGACGGGTACCAGCATCCGCTGGCGACTGATGCCGAGGGCAGTCAGGGCAATGATTTCGCTGTCGGCTGACATGCGTCCGAGGCCGAGCAGGACTCCGACGAGTACGGCCATCGGAATGGTGAAAATCAGTACGCCAGGGAAGATGTACAGGAAAAGTTTTGCGATCTGTGCGCCTGAACCGGAGTGGCGCACCAGGAGCTCCATGAGCCGTACCAGTTGCGGTATGAAAAGCACGAACGTGAAGACGATGAGTCCGAGGAACGCATGACGGAAAATTTCGCGGACGATATAGCGGTCGAGAATGCGCATGGCGCGAATCGTGAGTGTAACACGGCGACCGCCGCGTTGCGGGAGCGCCTCGCGCGATGAATAAGATTCATCTGGTAGTTCTCTGGCATATGCATCAGCCGCAGTATCGCGACCCGGAAAACGGCCGCTACGTACTTCCATGGACCCGGCTGCACGCATTGAAGGACTACTGGGGCATGGTGAAAATCCTCGAGGAGTTTCCGAATTTTCATGCCACGTTCAACGTAGTGCCAGCACTCGGTTTGCAGCTCGAGGAGTATGCCAGCAGCACTTTCAACGAGCCGTGGTTCGACCTGGCCTTTCGCGATGCCGAGCAACTCACCAAGGAGTGCAAGGCTGAGATCTTGCAGCGCGCGTTTCAAGTAAATCACGAGCGGCTGCTAACCCGCTGGCCGCGTTTTCTGGAGCTTTACGAATGGTCGCGGCAGGCTGGCGGCGCGCAGGCTGCGGTCACTTTTACCCCGCGAGACTGGCGCGACCTGCAATTGCTCTCGCAACTCGCCTGGATGGAAGAGGAGTGGATCGCGCGGGATCCGGTGATTAACCGGCTTTCCGCAAAGGGAAAAGACTTCACGGAGAAAGACAAGACGGCGCTCAAGCTGAAGCAGTTGGAATTCTTGCGGCTAGTTTTGCCGATTTACCGTGAAGCTGCCGCGCGCGGCCAGATTGAAATCAGCACCACGCCGTTTTACCACCCGATCTTACCGCTGGTGTGCGATTCCGATATCGCGCGTGTCGCGAATCCCTCCACGCCGTTGCCGCGCCGCGCGTATCGGCATCCCGAAGATGCACGTGAACAACTGCGCCGAGCGATCGAATATCACGAACGGGTGTTCGGAGTAAAACCTGCTGGATTATGGCCGTCGGAAGGCTCTGTGTCAGACGAGACCTTGCGTATTGCCGCGGAAGAAGGCTTCCAGTGGTTCGGGACCGATGAAGGTGTCCTTGGACGAACTCTGAATATTGGATTTTTTCGCGAAGCCAGCGGCCTTCCCGCTAACGCCGAGCGTCTTTATCGCCCTTGGCGAGTTCAGATGGGCGCGGCTGGTATCACCGGGCTTTTCCGTGATCATCACATTTCGGATTTGATCGGGTTCGTGTACAGCCGCATGGACGCCAAAGCCGGAGCTGCGGATCTTCATGGCCGTTTGCGCGCCATCGGCGAACGGGTGCAGGGCAAGCAGCCGCTGACCATCTGTCTTTTCTTGGACGGCGAAAATGCCTGGGAATACTACCCGGGAAACGGCCGCGAATTTCTGCGCGAGTTTTACGGCCGCATTCAAGCTGATCCTGACTTCCGTGCCCTGACTGCAAGTGAAGCCATCGCCGCTGCGGGAGAAATCTCGCAGACCTCAGGCATATTCCCGGCTTCCTGGATCAATGCGAATTTCGACGTATGGATTGGCCATGCCGAAGACGTGCAGGCTTGGGACTATCTGTGGGAAGCGCGCGAAGTTTATTCGCGTTCGGAAGACGCGCGAGCGCAGGGCCGCAAAGATGCGCCAAGCGAAGAAGCGCTGAAACAAGCCAGGGAATCATTGCTGGCCGCGGAAGGCAGCGACTGGTGCTGGTGGTATGGCCCGGAGCACAGCACTGCAAATGACGCGGAATTTGATGCGTTGTACCGCAGACATCTTACAGGCGTGTATCGAGCGCTTGGTAAGGTCGCGCCAGACGAGTTGGCCAAGCCGATCAAGCGCCAACCCGAACGCGCCCTGCATCTGCATCCATCCGAATATTTGCGCGTCGACGTGAACGGCCGTGACACTTCTTACTTTGAATGGCTGGGAGCGGGCCTCTATTCGCCGGAACGCCGAAGCGGCGCGATGCATGGCCGAATGTTTTATTTGCACGAACTGCGTTACGGCTTCGAACCGGAACGGCTTTGTATTCGCTTGGACCCGTTCCCAGACGCGTTGGCCGAACTGGAAGACGCCGAGTTCCGCGTGACCGTTCAGGCCAACTCGGAAGTCACTTTGATGGCGAAGCTCTCGCACGGAAAACTTGTGGAATATGCCGTCGAGCAGGAGCGGCTTTGTTTACTGAATCCGTCCAAGTCGGCTGCAGCCGCCTACGAACAGATTCTGGAGATTGCCATTCATAAGGAGCTTTTCGATTTGCGTGGCGCGACCCGCTTGCGCATCGGAGTTGCGCTGTGGCATGGAGGCTTGCCGGTGGATGTACTGCCGGCCGAAGGCGTGCTCGATGTCCCGTTGGGAGAGGAAAACTTTGCCTGGGGGCTAGAGCCCCTAGGCTAAATTTGGTTTTGTTAGCGCAGGCAATGTTGCCCGCGCACGGTGTGGTCAGTGCCTATTCGTACTCGCTGGCCAGCAGCAATTTCAGAACAATTTCACCGCAAGTTCCCGCGGCTGGTCGCCGACCGGGATCATCGTCAGCAGTCCGTTGGTTCGATCTGAACTGATTCGAATGATGGATAGATCACCGGAGCCTTGACTAATCACCAGCAACAATCGCGCTTTGTCGCCGGGGTCAAAACGCAGCGCACCAGGATTTCGTCCGGCTGGGATTGGCTGGTTGACGCGGCGATAACTGATGTCCACGGGTGTAACGCTGCCTGACGCGGCGTCCGAGACGAAAAGCTCCCCGGTGTCGGCAAGCAATACACCGCGAGTGGGCGCGGAGCCCAGCACCACGTAATCGCCGACTTCATGGGTCCAGGTGTTAATGGCCTGCAGGCCGTGCGACTCTGGCGAAATTACATACAATTCGCCGCCATCGGGCTTCAAGATCATCTGCGAGGGAATCCCGGCGAGCTCCAGATTTGTCAACAGTTGTCCTTTGCGCAGATCGATTACCGAGAGCCGCTTCTGGGTGCGGCTTAGGATGAACGCCACGGAATTGTCGTGCAGCATAGCCGCATCTTCGGGCTCAGCAATCACGCTGATACTGAATCGCAAGTGAAGCGTGGCTGCGTCAAATACGCTGACCGTCGCATCTTTCTTGTTCAATACGAGCACGAGTTTGCCGTCGGAAGAAACGCGTGCCGCGACGGGTTGCGCACCGGTAGCCGCGCGCCAAACGATCTGCCGCGTGGCGCAATCAATTACCAAAAGCGAATTGCTGCCCGATGCGGTCACGTAAGCACGGGTTCCGTCCGGCGAAAAGTCAATCGAGTAGGGAAGAGCGCCGACAGGAATTCGCGCAGCGAGCTGGGATGTTCTCGAATCGAGAACCCATACAAATCCGCCACTGGTACTGACGCCCCATACTTCCGCCCGGGTGGGGTGCTCGCGCATCGCGGCGATCGTGCCGCCGGTCGGAACGTGCGCGACGGTTGCCAGCTTCACCAGATCTACGACTGAGACCGAATTGTCGGAGGTGCTTACGTAAGCGTACAGCCGTAGTCCGGGTCGCAAAAACGATGGCCGGTGCTCCCGGGCGATCACGATAATTGCGGCGATCAAAAGGATAGACAGTAGGAAGACAATTCGAAATTTGGGGGCGCGATTCATGTCAGCAGAAGGAATCCGAAATTCATCTTCACGGTCTTACGGCTAGTTCACAATGCGATGCAAGACTGCCGCGATCTGGAGAACCTCTTCGGTGAGTTCCGCAAATTCTTCCGGCAGGATGGATTGAATGCCATCGGACAACGCCTTCTCCGGCTGATGATGCACCTCGACTAACAATCCGTCGGCGCCAACTGCAACTGCCGCGCGCGACAGCGGTAAGACTTTGTGGCGTTTTCCGGTGCCATGGCTTGGGTCCACCAGAATAGGCAGATGGCTGCGCTTCTTCACCGCGGGAACCACGGCCAAATCAAGCGTATTCCGGGAAAAATCAGAAAAGGTGCGAACCCCGCGTTCACACAACATCACGTTGTAATTTCCCTCGGACAAAATATATTCAGCCGCCATCAGGAATTCATCAAGGGTTGCGGACATGCCGCGCTTCAGGAGTACCGGCTTTTTCGCACGCCCCGCTCGCTTCAAAAGCGAAAAATTCTGCATGTTGCGCGCGCCGATCTGAATCACGTCGGCGTATTTTTCGACCAGGTCCAGCGATTCGTGGTCAATAGCTTCGGTGATGATGCCAAATCCAAACTCTTCGCGGACTTGGGCGAGGATTTTCAGCCCGGGCTCGCCGAGCCCCTGAAAACTGTACGGCGAAGTGCGCGGCTTATAGGCCCCGCCTCGAAACAGCTTCACTCCAGTCGGCTTAAGCAGCCTGGCGACCGCCATACACTGCGCTTCGGATTCAACAGCGCAGGGACCTGCAACCAGCGCCAGATGGACGCCACCGACTAGCACCTCACCGGACGGTGTCGGGATTCGAATCACCGAATCTTCTTCCTTGGCGTCACGGCTCACCAATTTGTAAGGCTTGCTGACCGGAATGCACTCAGCCACGCCCGGCAGCGATTCCAGGACGCCGAGATCTATGGCGCCGTCATTTCCGGTAATGCCAACTGCGGTGCGCGCCGCCCCGGGAATCGGGTGCGCTTTAAGCCCCAGCGATTCGATACGCTTGCACACGGCGCGTACCTGTTCGGCCGTGGCATGGGAGTGCATGACAACCAGCATGGTGTCTCCGTGAAATGGTGCGGAAAACTAAAGTCTAGCGGAAGCGCCGGGCCGCGGCAAACCATGCTCCACGCAGCCCGAATGGATCACTACGCAACGATCAGATTTGTTGCTTCTTCCAGTAGCCGCGCTTGAAGAGAATGATGCTCACTCCGGCAATCGCCGCCTCGGCGGCCACGATCGAGAAATACGCGCCCTTGGCCTGCATGTGCATGGGAATCGCCAGGAAGTACGCCAGCGGAATCTCCAGCAGCCAAAATCCGAAAAAATTTACGATGGTCGGTGTGATGGTGTCGCCAGCGCCGTTGAACGCCTGCAGCATGACCATCCCATATGCATACCCGATGTTGCCGTAGCTGACGATGCGCAAACAACTCGCCGCCAGCGGAATGACTTCCGGATCGTGTGTGAACAGTCGGACAATCGGTTCCGCGAAGACCACGAAGAGAACTCCAATCACGCCGAGGAAGATCATGTTGTAGAAACCGGTGCGCCAGACGGAAGACTCCGCCCGCTGCGGCTGCTTCGCACCAAGATTTTGGCCGACCAGGGTTGCCGCCGCGTTGCTCAGTCCCCACGACGGCAGAATTGCGAACACCACAATTCGAATCGCGATGGTGTATCCAGCCAGCGCCGCCGATCCAAAGATACTCACGATTCGAACTAGTCCAATCCAGCTGGTATGCGCAATCGCAAATTGCAAAATCCCGGTGAGGGAAACCCGCACTAGCCGCAGCAGCACCGAAAGATCCACGCGGATTTGCCTGGTGAGGATGCGAATGCGTTCCGACCCGCGCAGCAAACGGTAAAACTGGTAAAGGACGCCGATGCTTCGCCCGGTAAATGTAGCGAGCGCCGCGCCGGTTACACCCAGTTTTGGAAACGGTCCCCAGCCGAAAATCAGGCAAGGGTCCAGCACCAGGTTGATGATGTTCGAGACCCACAGCAGTCGCATGGCAATGGCTGCATCGCCCGCGCCGCGAAAAATGGCGTTATTTAGAAAGAGCATCAGGATGGCGCCGCTGCCGCCCAAGGCAATTCGCGCGTACCCAGAACCAACCGTCACCACCTGCGGCGAAGCTCCCATGAGCTGCAGCATTCGCGGCGCCAGGAAGAAAGACGGCAGACCTATCGCCAGCGAAACGCCTAGTCCGAGCACGATGGCTTGAACTCCAGCGACCGCGGCTCCGTCTGGGTCCTTCTCGCCGATGCGCCGCGCAACCATCGCCGTGGTCGAAAGGCTCAATCCCAGCCCAACGGCAAACACCAGGCTCAGCAGTGATTCGGTGAGGCCCACCGTGGCCACCGCATCTGCGCCCAATCGACCGACCCAGAACACGTCGACCACTGCGAACAGCGACTCAAGCACCATTTCCAGTACCATCGGAATCGCCAGCAGCAGAATCGCGCGATTCAGGCTGCCAGTCGTAAAATCCTGATGCGATCCGCGCAGTGCTTCGCGGATCGAACTCCACAGTGATGGCGTCGCTACCACCCTTTTGATTTGCCCTTCCATATAGACCCATGCATTCCGCGCAGGCGCACTGCATGTCGCAAGCAGCGCCTCGCGCCGTCCGGAAATTATTGTGGTTGAGAAAAGGGAAGAGTCTTGCCGCGAACTACGCGGGTTCGACGAGCGACACGGTCTTGATGACGGACATCTTCATGTTCATGTCCTTTGCGTCGATTCGCCAACACGGCAGCGCGCGAAAGTCGAACGACAGGGAATCACAACGAAACTTCCTTATCCTACATCGTGTCGCTGTAATGGCGCTATCAGAAAAATGTTCGCCTCGGCTGTCGGATGCAGCCATTGTGACCGACCCCGCGCTCGCATACCGTAGAAGCTGTACCGGATGAAAATCACTTGTAATCATACGGTTCGAAGCGGCATATTATCGGGGAATACCAGCCAGACCACCGGCTCCAGCGCGCTCGAAAGCCCGGCATCAAAACGCCCAGCCTCTAGGAGGACATGATGCACTTGATTTTATCGCTGGCCTTTCCACCATCGTTACTCTCCAATATGACGGCGTTTCAATTTTTGGTTGCGGGCGCTCTGCTCTTGGGGGTGGCTGCTATTCTAATGGCTCTTGCCCGCGAAAATCGTATAGCGTTGAAACGCTCGGATGTCTCGGACGAACTAGCCATCCACCTCGGGCGAATCGCCGACGCCCTCGATCGCCTCGCCAGTCAAAGCAGGGAACGGCCGCCATTTACCAACGTTCAGAAACCGGAAAATTCCGAGACCGGCCGTCCGGCTGAGAAGGCCCACCACATCTCCTATTCCATGTTTGGGCGCTGAGACGACGCAACCGACGCGGCAACAAGCTCTGGGGCTGCGGCCACGCCTATCACCTATCGCCCGTTCGTGGTGTCCTTCGGTTTCAACCGGCATTTTGAGAAACCGCCAGGGTCGGATAAAATAGAAGGTTCACCGACCATAGAGATTGGCGACCTGACGAATGCCACAGCCGAAGACTATCCCGACCAAGCCCGAGCCGGAAGTGCCCACGGTTGAAGAACTGAAGCTCGACCCGCTTGACCTGCACGACGACAAGTTCGATCCCGAGGACGAATACCGCCCCGAGCCACCCACGGAGCCGGTGCCGCCGGCGTGGGTAGACGGAAGTTTGCGCATTGGCATCCACACCTCCATCGGCGAAAGCTACTTGAACGCTCTGGAATCGGCCCGCAAACTCGGTTGCAACGCCCTGCAGATTTTTTCCGCAAGTCCCCGTATGTGGGCCGGGGGATCGTCCCGCATTCCTGACACAGCTACGGCGGCTTTTCGTGCCCGACGCGAAGAGTTGGCCATGGGGCCGTTGGTCGTTCACGCGAATTACCTGATCAATCTGGCGGCGACCCAGCCGATGCTGCGCACCCGTTCGATTCAAGCATTCCATGACGAGATCGTTCGCGGAATCTCGCTCGGCGCCGATTTTCTGGTGATCCATCCCGGCGCGCGCGGCGAAGCAAGCATCGAATCCGCGATCGCCACCATCATCAACAGCGTCAAAGAAGCCGTTCGTCGCGTCCAGCTACGCAAACTGCGTATCCTGATAGAGAACACCGCCGGCATGGGCACCGCCGTCGGCTCGCGTCTCGAAGAAGTTGCCGCCATTCTGCGTGGGCTGCAGGCGCTGGGCGCGGGTGCCTGCCTCGATACCGCACATCTCTTTGCCGCGGGCTACGACATCGGCTCCGCGACCGGCCTCGAATCCACGATCTCTCAGATTGAAAAGACCATTGGTCTCGAAAATGTCCACATCTGGCACGTCAACGATTCCAAGATTCCGCTCGGCGGCCGGGTGGATCGTCACGAAAACATCGGTGAAGGAAAGATTAAGGTGGAAGCCTTCGCGCGGATTTTGCAGCATCCAAAGCTCGGCGCCAGCGTAACCGCCGGGCTGCCGGGCCGCGCATTCATCCTAGAAACGCCTATTGAAGAGCCGGGCGACGACCGCAAGAACGTTGCAAAATTGTGGGAACTCGCGGGTGTCGAAGGTCCGCCAGTCGAAAAGGGATTTTCCATGCTTACTCTGGCGCTCAAGAAGAAACGGACGGCACACCGTAAAGAAGTCAAACGGGTGGCTAAAGAAACGGCGAAAAAGAATTTACAGAAGAAAAAAGGATAGCGCGTGGCGGAGCCGACTCCACAAGCGGGCTACGACCCGCAAAAGATCGAAGCCAAGTGGCAAAAACGCTGGGACGAGGCGCGCGTTTCTGAGAGTGACGCCGGCGCCACCAAACCAAAATACTACGCACTGGAAATGCTGCCGTACCCCAGCGGGACTCTGCACATGGGACACATGCGCAATTACGCGATCGGCGACGTCGTCGCGCGGGTAAAGCGCCTGCGCGGATTTAACGTGCTGCATCCGATGGGTTGGGACGCTTTCGGCCTGCCCGCGGAAAATGCGGCGATCAAGAACAACACCCACCCGCGTGTCTGGACCAACCAGAACATTCACGAATTTCAGCGCACCCTGCGCCGCTTCGGCTTCAGCTACGATTGGCGTCGCGAAATTTCTACTTGTGAGCCGGAATATTACAAGTGGAACCAGTGGTTTTTTCTGCGCATGCTGGAAAAGGATCTGGCTTATCGCAAGAAGAGCCGCGTCAACTGGTGCCCCAAATGTTGCACCGTCCTCGCCAACGAACAGGTGGTCAACGGATATTGCTGGCGGCACGAAGATACTCTGGTCGAAACCCGTGAAATCGAGCAATGGTTTCTGCGCACGACGGCCTACGCTGAGCAGTTGCTCGATGACTTGAAGCAACTCGAAGGCAGCTGGACCGATCGCGTCATCACCATGCAACGCAACTGGATCGGCAAGAGCGACGGTGCGCGCGTAAAGTTTGCCGTGGCCGACATCCCCGGCGCTGGCTCGATCGAGGTTTTTACCACCCGCATCGATACAATTTACGGCGCAACCGTGATGATTCTGGCTCCGACTCACCCGCTATTGGCGAAGCTGCTCGAAGATTCGCCGGTACGCGCTGATGCTGAGAAGAAACTTGCACAGATTAAGCTCATGTCAGTGAAAACCGAAGATGTGGCAACGGCAGAAAAAGAAGGCTTCTTCACCGGACGCCATGTGGTAAATCCCTTCAACGGAGAAAGGTTGCCGATTTGGGTCGGGAACTTCGTATTGCTCGAGTATGGCACCGGCGCCATCATGGCCGTTCCCGGGCACGACCAGCGCGATTTTGAATTCTGCAAAAAATATAATCTGCCGATCCGCACTGTGGTTGTTCCACAACCTCCGGAGGTTGTGAGTGCCCCAGACGCCGTGGTTGCATCTGGGTCTTTGACGTCGACCGCGCCGCCAAATGAACCGTTCAGCGACTACGGGGTAAGCGTCAATTCCGGCGAATTCACCGGTCTGACCTCAGAAATAGCAAAGCAGGAGATGGCCGCCTTCGCCGAAGCAAAAGACTTCGGCAAAAAAGAAACCGTCTTTCGCCTGAGAGACTGGGGAATTTCCCGCCAGCGCTACTGGGGCACTCCGATTCCGGTAATTTATTGTCAGAAAGATGGCATGGTGCCGGTCCCGGACAAAGATTTGCCGGTCGTCCTCCCCCCGAACCCCAACCTCACCGGAGAAGGCGATTCGCCTCTAGCCACCACCCCGGAGTTTGTGAACACCAACTGTCCCAAGTGTGGCGGACCAGCGCGGCGCGAAACTGACACCATGGACACTTTCGTCGATTCGTCCTGGTATTTCTACCGCTACTGCGATCCCCACAACGCAAAAGCTCCGTTTGATTCAGCGAAGGTCGCCTACTGGTTTCCCATCGACCAGTACATCGGCGGAATCACTCACGCCATTTTGCACCTGCTCTATTCGCGCTTCTGGTGCAAAGTGATGCGCGACCTCGGCCTCGTCACTCACAACGAGCCGATAGCGCGGTTATTCACCCAGGGCATGGTGCTTAAGGGTGGCACCGCGATGTCCAAGTCCAAAGGCAACGTGGTTGGCGCTCACGAAATGGCCGACAAATACGGCGCGGACACCGGCCGTCTATATACCTTGTTCGCTGCGCCTCCGGAAAAAGATCTTGAATGGAGCGAAGAGAGCATCGACGGCGCCTGGCGCTTCCTGAATCGTGTCTATCGCCTCGTTGCACGGCACGCCCCGGCCGTACGCGAAGCAAAGACTGGCGCCAATGTGACAACCGGTGCCAGCGAAAAAGAAAAAAGGCTGCTCCGCAAGGCGCACCAGACTTTGTTGCGCGTAACCTCCGATTTTGAAACGCGTTGGCATTTCAACTCCGCGATCGCGCTGATCATGGAGCTGACCAACGAAATTTACGCCTGCGAACCGCTGGACCAGGGCGTACGGCCCGAAGTCAGTAAAGAAGTTCTGGAACTTGTCACACTGATGTTGGCCCCAATGACTCCTCACATCGCCGAAGAGATGTGGGAGATGCTCGGCCATTCGAACGGCCTATGGACCGCGACGTGGCCGGCGGCCAACCTCGATCTCGCGAAAGAAGATGAAGTCGAAGTTCCTGTGCAGGTCAATGGAAAACTCCGAGGAAAATTGAAAGTGGCGGCCGGTACCGGGCAAGATGAGCTGGTAGCTCTCGCCAAGGCCGCAGCCGGCATTGCGCTACATCTCGATGGAAAGCGTATGGTCAAAGTCGTCTACCTGCCGGACAAGTTGCTGAATCTGGTTGTTGCGTAACTTCTTTCGCAGAAGGGACAATCGCCGATGGCCGAGATCCAGACGGGTACCAAAATGCAGAAAGATCACGCAAAACCAAAATCCGAGCTCAATGGAATCGTGGTGCTGGATTTTGGCGGCCAGTACACTCAGCTGATTGCTCGCCGCATCCGTGAGCAGCAGGTTTTCAGCGCGATCCTGCCTTGTACCGCCGCTGTCGCCGAAATTCGATCCTATGAACCCGCAGGCATCGTGCTCTCCGGCGGCCCCAGTTCGGTTTACGACAAAGACGCCCCGAAATGTGATCCGGCAGTTCTGGCCGCAGGTATACCGGTTCTTGGAATCTGCTACGGAATGCAGTGGATTGCCAAGACACTGGGCGGGAAAGTCGAGCCCGTCCAGCGCCGGGAATATGGCCGCGCCGAATTTCACGCAGAGACAGCGGGCAAGACTGCGGAACTTTTTCTCGATTTACCTGGAAAGCTAAAAATATGGAATAGCCACGGTGACAGTGTGCTTGGTGTCCCGGATGGTTTCCGTACCACCGGCAAAACCGAACATGCCATCGCCGCCATGGAAAACTGTGAGCGCAAAATCCATGCCGTGCAATTCCATCCCGAGGTGAATCACACCGAGCAGGGAACCGCAATCCTGAGAAACTTTCTGTTCCAGGTCTGTAAAGCCGAACCTAAGTGGAGCGGCGCGGCTTTCATCGAAGAGACCGTCGCCTCGATTCGAAACAAAGTCGGCGGCAAACGCGCCATCTGCGCACTCAGCGGCGGCGTGGACTCCACGGTTGCTGCCGCCTTGGTGCATCGAGCCATCGGCGATCGCCTGACAAATATTTTTGTGAACAATGGCCTGCTGCGCAAAAACGAATTCGAAGACACGCTCAAAATGTACCGCGAGCGCCTGAGCTTAAACGTGATCGGAGTAGACGCCACCGATCGCTTCCTGGGTCAGTTGAAGGGCGTCAGGGATCCCGAAGAAAAGCGCAAGCGCATTGGCCGGGAATTCATCGCGGTGTTTGCGGAAGAAGCGGAAAAACTCAGCAGGGAAGCCGGGCACGACAGCATCGGCTTCCTGGTGCAAGGCACCTTGTACCCTGATGTCATCGAATCAGTTTCGGTGAAAGGTCCGTCAGCCACCATCAAAACCCACCACAACGTCGGTGGGCTGCCCGAAAAAATGCCATTTGCCTTAATCGAGCCTTTGCGCGACCTGTTTAAAGATGAAGTTCGCCGCATCGGCCGCGAGGTTGGTTTGCCCGTTGAAATTTTGGTGAAACATCCTTTCCCAGGTCCGGGATTGGCCGTCAGGCTTCTTGGGGAAGTCACTGCAGAACATTTGAAGCTGCTGCGAGAAGCCGACGCCGTAGTCCGGGAAGAAATCCGCAAAGCGGGCTTATACGAAAAGACCTGGCAGGCTTTTGCTGTACTCCTGCCGGTTCGCAGCGTCGGTGTAATGGGAGACGGCCGCACTTACGGTCTGACCGTTGCGGTACGGGTAGTGGACAGCGATGACGCAATGACCGCGGATTGGACCCGGCTGCCAGGCGAAGTTCTGGAAAAAATGTCTACACGCATCGTGAACGAGGTCACTGGCGTTACCCGCGTGGTCTACGACATTACTTCCAAGCCGCCAGGCACCATTGAATGGGAATAGATAAAATTAGCAAAACAAAAAGGCCGCAAACACTAATGCGGCCTTTTGAGTGAGCGCTGATCTTCATGCTGCAAAACACGCGACAATTCGAAAACTATCTGCCGGCCACCTTTTGCGCCATGTACAGAACCAGTTTTCGATCATCTTCGTCTGATTTGCTCAACAATCGGCGAAGCTTGTTGAGAAACCGTGCATCCTTGCCGGCGCTGCCCCACGCGATGTCATCACCTGACTTGCGTTTTGGCAGATTCGGCAGTTGCGGTGGTTCTTCGCCGTCGTAGAAGAGTTGATAGAGAGGCACTTCGAGAGCACGAGCAAGTTTTTCCAGTGTTTCGATGGCCGGAACAGTATGGCCATTTTCAACACGTGAGATGTAGCAGCGAAGCAACCCTGTTCGTTTCTCGATGTCGCCCTGGGAGAGTTTCTTTTCCTCGCGCAGAGCGCGAAGACGGTCACCAATAATCATGGAGGCATTATTCCATGTAGATAAGAACCGAAGCAAGCATAAACTGAAGTGGGATACAGGACTGCCCCGGTAGGCTTTCGGGAGCTAACCTGATCCTAACTGCCTAGCTACCGCACCGAAGAACGACGAAACCGGAGAGCGATGGGACGCGTCACAAAGATGGACGAGCAGGAGCGGGTGAAGGCTTCCGAGCCCCAACCCAGTTCCTCCAAGCCCCGCGCTGTTGACGGGGAAGAACGCAATCTTGTCCGTGCCGCGCAAAAAGGCGACAAGGCCGCTTTCGAAACCCTCGTTCAGCGCCACCAGCACCGCGTTTTTGCCGTGGCCAGAGGGATTCTTAAGCGCCAGGAAGACGTCGAGGATATTGCGCAGCAGGTTTTTGTTAAGGCATATTTCTCCCTGAAGCGTTTCGACCAGCGGGCGGCTTTCAGCACCTGGCTGTACAAGATTACGGTGAATGAATGCTGGGACCTGCTGAGAAAACGTAAAGCTCGGCCGCTGGTTTATGAATCGGATTTTAGCGAGGAACAATCGAGACAGTACGCCTCGCCGGACCGGGAATTTGCTCAGGGACCAGACACTAGCGACCGGATGGCGATGCGCCAACGACTGGACAGCATGCTCAGCCAGTTGGAAAAGCGCGACCGGGCAATGCTGGTGCTAAAGGAAGTCGAAGGTTTTTCGGTGGAAGAGATTGCCGAATCGATGGGATTGAACGCGAACACGGTTAAAGTCAGGCTGTTTCGTGCGCGCCGGCGGATCATCGAATTCTGCCGCCGTGAAAAGAAGGATTCGTAGCTGCCGGGAAGTTGGCGGCTGGGAGGTTATGGTAATGTGGGGCCTAACAAATAACATGGCAACCGATTGTCAATGCGCGCAGGACGCACTGGAGCGTCTTGCGGATATTCCATCGAGCGTTCGTGAACATGTTGCTGTTTGCAACGACTGCCAGGTTTTCGCGAATGAATTGATGGAAGTGCGTACGGTCTTGCAGCGCGACTCCGGTGGCCCGCAGCCTGGCCCATTTTTTCTGGCTCGGGTGATGGCCTCGATTAC
The DNA here is from genome assembly GCA_963814635.1 of uncultured Acidobacteriota bacterium. GTDB lineage: Bacteria > Acidobacteriota > Terriglobia > Acidiferrales > UBA7541 > Acidiferrum. The sequence continues at coordinate 1,999,163 of CAWFDP010000001.1, forward strand.
CGCGCAAGAATCGGAACTGGAAAAGCGCTCGCAGATTTGGGCCGCAGTGCCTCGCCTGGCTTCCCGGCTTACCTTGCTTGCTTCGTTGACGCTGCTGATTGCCGGAAGTTGGCTCTATCAGCCGACCACCCATCAGGCCACCTCGGTGGGAATCAACGCCGAGCAATCCTCTGAGGGATTGGCGGAAGGCGGCTCGACCGCGACTCAAGACGAATTTCTCCTGAATTCCTCGGACTAATTGCAATGACCGAAACAACTGTTCAACAAAAAGCGACTCTGTGGCTGGCAATCGTTTTTATATTGGGCGCGGCTTTGGGGGGTGTGTTCGGGTATTATTTCGCGCATCGCAGCTACGCTTCCGAGCGCACGGTTTTGAGTGCGGAAGCCCGTCGCGCGCAGCGCCGCGAGAAGTTGACGCGCGAAGTTCAGTTGACCGCTGACCAGCAGAAGCAAGTCATCGCCATCCTGGATCAATCGCAGGTCGAATACAAGACGATTCATGATGTGATGGACCCGCGCATCGAATCGGTGCGCAAGAAAACACGGGATCAGATTCGCGGATTGTTGAGTCCCGAGCAGAAACCTAAATTTGAAGAATTTCTCCGGCAAATTGACGAAGAACGCAAGCGAACCAGCCAGTAACTGCCGTCTGAATCTCGAAAATTGAAAACCATAAAATGGGCGACTGCTCATGAGTCGCCCGTTTTAGTTCTCGCAGAAGAAGCTAGAAGGGAATGTCTTCGTCGGAAATTTCCGGGCCGGTGTGACCGCCACCGCCGCCGAAATCTTCGCTCGGGCCGGACTGATCGTGCTCCTCGGCTCGCGCTCCACCGCCCGTTGACCCGCCGCCAGAGCCGCCACCGTCGCCGCGTCCTCCCAGCATTCGGAAATTGCTGGCGACGATTTCGAAGCTGGTACGCTTCTGGCCTTCCTTGTCCTGCCACTCGCGCGACTGGATGCGTCCTTCGATAAAAATCAGTGAGCCCTTTTTTAAATATTGCTGCGCAATTTCCGCCTGTTTGCCCCAAACGACGATCTTGTGCCACTCAGTGCGTTTCTGCCGTTCGCCGCTTTTATCCTTGTAGGTTTCGTCAGTGGCCACTGAAAAATTGGCGACCGCCTGGCCTCCGCCGGTGTAACGCGTCTCCGGATCGCGCCCAAGGCGCCCCACCAGGATCACTTTATTTACGGACATGTGCACTCTCCCTGAATCGGTGAAGATAGCACGCGGAGAATAAAAAGTGAAATTAGCGGCGAAGTGAAACGGGAGGAGAACACCGAAAGAGCCTCTTCGCAGCAGAGTCCGTCGGCTTACTCAAACTGCTTCCGGAACGCGGCGAATTGCGCTTGCAGGTCGGCAACTTGCGCGCGCAGTTGGCTAACCTCTTCGGTGAGCGCCGCGATGCGATCGACTTGCGGTGTGGCGCTTGACGCCGGAACACGCGTTGGATCAGCCTCAAGCGCAGAGGCCTCGGCTGCTGCAGCTTCTAGCGCAGAGGAGTCTCCGAGCAGATGCGCGTAGCGGGCTTCCTTCCTTCCATGCTGGCGGGGAAGCACCACGACCATCGGAGGTTCGCGCTTGCCTAGGCGCTGCAGTGCGGAATGTACGCTTTCGAGGTCATCGAAGGGATGCATGCGGGATGCGCGGGTTCTTAGTTCGCCCGGAGTTTGCGGCCCGCGTAGCAGAAGCTCGCAGATGATGGCAATCTCCGGCCGGTAAAAATTGAAAGCGTCCTGCAGGCGATGCTCGAATTTTGTGACCCTGCTGTCGCCCACCGAACGTACCAGCGCTTGCGACTCCAGATCGTTGAGCGCGCGGCGGAGTTCATTTTCTTCAAGATGCAGTAGCGGATCGCGGTTTGATTTCTGATTGCAGGCGTTGGCCAGCGCGTTCAGCGACAGCGGATAGTATTCCGGTGTGGTGATTTCTTTTTCGATCAGCGCGCCTAATACCCGCGCTTCAATAGAACTGAGCGTAAGCTGCATGTCTTTGATCATAGCGAAACTAGATTGTGCCGCTCAAATAGCCTCCGCCTTTCCTCCGGCCTGTACCACCGGACAAGGTGTCGCATTGGGGGAGTACTTTTCCCCCAGTACTGGAGCCGCGCGTCTCCGCATGGCGTAGTAGGTGTAGCGAAATTCCAACGTTCGCTGCGACATTGTGGCAGGAAATCATTCCAGACGGCGGCGGACAAGGAGTCCCCATGAAAGCATTTGCGAGAATTACGATACTGACGACCGTAGTGTTTTTGCTGGCCTCGGTGCACGCCAGAGCGCAGGGCCCGGCAGGCGCGGGCTCCGCTGCGGCGGCGGGCGGCGGCTCATCTTCAACCTCCCATTCACTCAATCCCATGAAATGGATCGGCAAAAAAGAAGCCAAGCCGACCGGTGACGCTCCGGTTGCCAACGACGACTTGGACAAACGGCTCGAAACCAAACTTCGCGCCATGCAGGTGCTGACCGCCGATGCAACCCTTAAAGACTCCTGCGTGAAATTTCTGCTGCGCGTGGATTGCCTGGCGGCGCTGCACGCAAGTCACAATCTCGGCCTGAATTTTGAATGCGTAAAATCGAATGTGACCGGAGTACGCGTAGGCGGCGACACCAGTGGTTGCCGGATGCCAGCGGGAGATAAGCCCCTCAGCCTAGCGAAGACCATCAAGCTGCTGAAGCCTGACGCGGATGCCAAGGAAGCTGCCAAAGGCGCTGAAACCATTGCGAAACAAGAACTAGCCGAAGCTGGTTCTTAGAACACAACAAAATAACTGAAGAAGAATTTCGGTCTCTTCGGAACGTTCCGGAGGGGCCGAAATTTTCCTGTGTCAATAAATTTGCGCGGATTCTGATTCTTAAGGAGCTACGCAGCCGTGGCGGCTACTCCGAGTTCTTTCAGCTTGGCCCGCGCGCGGCGCTCTTCCTCGGTCCCTGGGTAGCGCTTCACAACCTCGCGCAGTTCCTTCACGCCGGACGTCTTCTGCCCCAACTCGATCAGTGCCATGCCCTTCTTCAGGCGAGCCGGCGCCAGCTTAAAACTCTTGGGGTAGTTGGTCAGAACTTTGTCGTATTCGGTGACCGCTTGCGAGTACTGGCGCTGCGAGTAGGCGATTTCGCCAAGATAGAATTGCGCGTTGGAAGCGAGATCAGTATCGCCATAATATTTCAGATAGTCCTCAAACTCGGAGCGCGCCAGATCGTACTTACCGCTAGTGATGTCGCGCAGGCCGTTAGAGTAAAGCGTATCGGCGCTAGGCGCGGGAGCAGAAACCGCAGCCGAGCCGGTAGGCTGTGCCGCGGCTGCGCCTCCTGGAGTCGTGGATGGCGCACTTCCCGTCGGTGCACCGCCTCCGCCGGAAATCTTGGCGTCCAGGCTCTGAATCGTGTTCTGCACATCAACCAGCTGCTGATTCAATTTGCCCAGCCGCGACTTAATCTCTTCCAAATTGTCGGATAGCCCCTGCACCTGGGTCGACATGGTGTCCAGCCGCGCGCCGGAATTTGCTTGTACATCCTGCACTGATTTTTGCAGGCCGCTCATAGTGCCGTTGAGCTTGCCAACGGTGTCATTCGACTGTTCGATCAGTGTGCGCATCACAGTGTGGTCTTGAGTGATCTGTGTGCCCATATCCTTCTGTCCCTGCAGCAGGGTAGTGACGTCGCGCTGCAACTCGATAATCTCTCGCGCGACTGCGAGGGCAGGCCGCGGACCGATCAGGCTGCCGCAAAATGCGCCAACCAGCAGGGCGGCGCCGAATCCAGCAAGGTTGCGAAAACGCATGTAAAACTCCTCCTCAATAACTTACACAGCCGGACCAGTTGCCGATGGCCGGACCTTCCAAAAAATGAAGGGCTAAAGCTTCACTGTAGCGAGCCTCTGGTACGGGAGCAAGAGGCTCGTGCGCCGTCCAAAGCAGCGCGCAATACAATCTTAACTCACATTTAGGTCCGCGGTTCGTGTCAGTAGCGCCAAAACCTACGAAATCTAAGGTCTTTACCTGACTCCCGCTGCGGGGATTTACTTTATTGAGTAGGCCCGCAGCCGATGGTAGACATTTACCTTCAGGCGATACCGGTAGGGGTCTGCTGCTGGTACTAACCAGACCTGAGAGAAGCCGGATCTAACAGGATAAGGCGATGCCAAACCGAGAGAGCACTTCAAGAATATCCGGACGATATCCGCAAGCAACCGAAGATCCGTCGGAACTGCTGCGAGAACTGGTCGCGCACCTTCGCCAGCACCGCACCCAGTTGCGTGAGGAGTGGGTTGCGCGTATTTCCGAAACACGCTTACTCACCGCCATGACCAAGGAAGAAATCTTCGCCGAAGCTACTTCGGTGTACGACAGCTACGTCGAAGCACTCGAAACCGAAACCTTTGAAGCTCTGCAAGCCTACGCCCGAAACCTCTCCGAAAGAATTATTCCTCGCGGCGTTGAAACCCATGAAGTGGTCGGCATCGTCTTGCTGCTTCGCGACGTGCTGGCGCGCTCACTGTTCGCCAAATACCAGACCGACTTCGAAAAACTCAACCGCATTCTAGACGCCTATGAACCGGCCGCCAACCGCATCGCCAACACTGTGGCGGTGGGCTTCGTGCAGGAACGGGAACGCGTCATCCGGCAACAGCAAGAAGCCATTCTGCAACTCTCGACCCCGGTATTACAGGTTCGTGAGCGCCTGCTGATTCTACCCATCATCGGCGTGATCGATCCGCAGCGAGCACGCCAACTGACCGAACAATTGCTGCGCGGGATTCGCACCAACCGCGCCAAAGTGGTGGTTATCGATATCACCGGCGTCGCGGCCATGGACGTAACCGTCGCCAACCACCTGGTGCAGACCGTCGAAGCTTCACGGCTGCTCGGCGCCACCGTCATCGTCACCGGCCTCTCGCCCGAGATTGCCCAGACTCTGGTGACCATCGGCGTGGACCTCGGAAAGATGAACACCGTCGGCGATTTGCAAGGTGGAATCGAACAGGCCGAACGGCTGCTCGGCTATAAAGTTGTGCCGGTGTCGGAGTCAGTTTAGTAAGTCGTCCCCCGAGCCCTGGAAGAAGGTCAATTTGGAAGTCCCAATTCTCAAGCAGGGCGAATTTCTTATCGCGACGATCCAGGCGGCACTTTCCGATGCCGACCTCGAGCATCTCCGCATGGCGTTGATTCAACGAGTGGTGCGCTTCCGTTCGCGGGCGGTAATCGTGGACGTGACCGCGATGGACGTCATGGACTCCTTCGCTTCCCGTACCCTCAAGGAGATTGCCCAGATGATCCGCCTTCGCGGCGCGGAAACTGTTATTGTGGGGATCCAGCCTGAAGTCGCCTTCGCCATGGTGCAGCTCGGCATTACCCTCGAAAGTGTCGCCACGGCATTGGATCTTGAAGAGGGGCTAGCGTACTTGGGTCAGAGATTCAGGAATCTCAACTAGGTGAGATGCGCAGTGGGGGCTGGCGAATCCCGCGTGCCGATCAATTCCGACCAGGACATCGTTCTCGCCCGGCAAAAGGGAAGAGCGCTGGCGGCCGAAGCTGGATTTTCAGCTGTGGACAGCACCTTAATCGCCACCGCCATCTCCGAATTGGCACGCAACATCGTCACTTACGCCAAGACGGGCGAGATTAACGTGAGTGCTGTCGCACAGAACGGCAGGCGTGGCATTATGATCGTCGCCTCCGACAATGGACCGGGCATTGTCGACACGCGGCAAGCGCTGCGTGATGGTTTTTCGACTTCTGGCAGCTTCGGTTTGGGCTTGCCGGGGGTTCGGCGTTTAATGGATGAATTCGAAATCTTGTCCCGACCCGGCCAAGGGACCAAGGTAACGGTAACAAAATGGCGGCAAGCACGACCGGAAAAGTAAACTTCGTGGAGTATGGATTCGCCGTGGCCAGTGTTGACGGTCAACGGGAGTCCGGCGATACCCACGTCGTACAATACGGCGAGGATTCCGCGCTGATCGCGGTGATCGACGGCATCGGACACGGCGACAGCGCAGCAGCGGCCGCGCAGGTCGCGATGGAGGTAATTCGATCGCACTGTGGTGAGTCCCTGGAAACCGTGGCCCAACTTTGCCATGATGAGCTTCGTTCCACGCGCGGCGCGGTTATCAGTATGGCTTCCATAGACCCTCGTAGCGGGCAAATGCGCTGGCTCGGGGTAGGAAATGTGCAAGGCGTGGTGCAACGGGCGGGCTCCGCACTGGGTACCGCTCAAGAGGTGCTGCTGTTACGAGCTGGCGTAGTCGGATCTCAATTGCCGGCCGTCCAGGCGGCATCGGTGACTTTAAACGCGGGCGACACCGTTGTCTTCGCCACCGACGGCATTCAGACCGAATTTGTGCGGGATCTTTCTAGCGTTGAGACCCCGCAGCGCTGCGCCGACCGCATTCTCAAACAGCACTTTCGCGGAAACGATGACGCCTTGGTTCTGGTGCTTCGGTTCTTGGGCAAAACCGTATGACGAATGCCATTCGCGTCCGGCAAGATTCCGCTGCGCCTCACGTTGTTTTGTACCGTGCTGGTCTGTGCGAATACATCAATGAGGGTTCGGAAGCTGCCCGCGGCAAAGCCTACGAACTCGGACGCCTGTTTCTGGGTGACGGGCTCAGTCTCATTGAATTATCCGCAATGCATCACGAAGCACTCTCCGAAATACTGAATGCATGCTCGGTCAAGATCGGCACCCACGAACTCTCTCGCGCCGCCGAGTTTCTTTCCGAGAGCCTTTCTCCCTATGAAATGGCCCATCGTGGATTTCAGGAAGCCGTGGCCGCACTGCGGCGCATGAATGAGCTTCTTGAACAAGAGATCAAACGAATAGCATATGCCGTGCACGATGATGCCGGCCAGCTTCTGGTCGCGGTCCACCTGGCGCTTGCCGACGTGGCGCGGGCTGCTCCCGACGCGACGCAACAACTGGACAAAATCACTGCGTTGCTGAAACAGGTCGAAATCCAGCTTCGCCAGTTCTCTCATGAACTTCGGCCCACAGTCCTGGACGATCTCGGCCTGGTTCCCGCCATTCAAATGCTGGCTAGCGCGGTCTCAAAGCGCGCCGGTCTCCCCGTTCAAGTTTCTGCCGAGCTCCCTGGCCGCCTTTCCTCCTCCGCCGAAGTTGCCATTTATCGAGTGGTGCAGGAGGCTTTGACCAACGCCGTAAAACATTCCCAGGCTCGCTCAGTTTCCGTCGACCTTTTTTGCGAAGACGCCATGGTCCACTGCCTGATCCAAGACGACGGAATTGGATTTTATCCAGAAATCTTGAATCAAAAAGGCCAACGCCGTGGGCTTGGACTGGTCGCGATGAAGGAGCGATTCAATGCCATCGGCGGAACGATAAGAATTGAATCCGCGCCCAAACAGGGAACTACCGTGCGGTTGGTGCTGGCGAAGAATGCCGGAAAGGAACGAGATGCCCATTCGTTTAGTATTGGCTGATGATCACATATTAGTGCGTCAGGGCTTGCGGACCTTGCTGGAGCGTGAAGGCCATCAAGTGATTGGCGAAGCCGCCGACGGCCTGGAAGCGGTCAAGCAAGTGGCCACTCTCAAGCCGGACGTAGTGATCATGGATGTCAGCATGCCCAACTTGAATGGAATTGACGCTGCCAAGGAGATCTCGGCATCGGATTCGGCGACCAAAGCGATTCTGCTCACCCAACACGACGAAGATGTTTACGTAACTGGCGCGCTGGAAGCTGGCGTACGAGGGTACGTCCTTAAGAGCCAGGTTGCAGGCGACTTGCTCAACGCGGTACAGCGGGTCTCTGCCGGACAGGTTTATTTGAGTCCCGGAGTATCAAACGCGGTGGTGACTGCGTATCGCGAGCGCCCGCAGAAATCTTCAGACCCGCTCACCCTGCGCGAACGCCAGGTGCTCCAGTTAATCGCCGAGGGCAAGTCCACCAAGGACCTTGCTTCCATCTTGTTCATCAGCGTAAAGACCGCGGAGTCCCACCGCTCGCGCCTGATGCAAAAGCTCGATATTCACGAGACCGCAAGCCTGGTGCGTTACGCTATACGCCGCGGTCTGATACGGCCCTAATCTCATCCGTACTGGCATTCCCTTAAGTGAAACACCCGAGCTGATTTCGCGGAAATTCCCCACAGCTGTTCCCGGCGTCAACCTGATGTTTCTTCTGCTCGGCTTTACGTAGTCTGTACTCGAACAACGCCGGAGCCGCTACTCACGGTCTGTCAGGTTCACTCCGAAATCGCCTACGAAGCCACCTTGCAGATCGGCGAACTCCGGCGTTGCTACTTCGAGGGGGGTTGATGAAAATGCCAGAAGCGCAGATTCGGGCCAACGGTAACCACGACTATTCATACTTGACCTATACCCACGCTTTGCAGGCTGAAGTTCCTTCCTGTGCCGACCAATTTTGGTTTCCCGAGGGACATTTTTTTACCCATGACCCGCTGGTCTCCGAAACCGCCATCGAAGTTGACCCGGATGACGAAGATCTTGAAATTGATGATCTGATGACGCAACTCGCCTTTTCCACTCCGGCCGCAAACGCCAGTTTTTCCGAATTACAGGATTTTCGTGGCGTCCTGTTGGAAGCGGCGCGCGCTGTGGCCATCCGCTTTCGCTATCTGAATCAGCTCCGGTCATTCGCGCTCACCGACGATCTCACCGGTCTGTACAACCGCCGGGGATTTCTTATCCTCGGACTGCAAAATTTGAAGCAAGCCAAACGCAACAATCAGACCCAGCTGCTCTTTTTCATAGACGTCGATCAATTCAAACACCTCAACGATGCTCTTGGTCATATGGAGGGCGATGCCTTCCTGATTTGTTGCGCCGAAGTCCTGCGCAAGACCTTCCGCGACTCGGACGTGATCGCACGAATCGGCGGCGACGAATTCGTTATCCTGGCGCAGGAAAACGGCGAAGCCAGCAGCGACACCATCCTGCGCAGGCTGGAGTCGGCCCTGCTTGCCTTGAATAGCAGAGTCGATTCACCTCACAAACTCTCCTTGAGCGTAGGCTCCGCGCGATTCGATCCACAAAACCCGGTTACCCTCGGCGAACTGATGGCCCTTGCCGACCGCGCCATGTTCGAGCACAAGCGCTCAAAACGCACTTCGGCCTAGCATCGAATTTCCCTGTTTGCAACGAGCGCTACTAACATCCGCCACAAATGGACGCCTTACTCAGATCCTTTAGTCTGCCTTTGCAGCGAATCGCGCTATAGTCACCAGCATTGCCCGAAGGGGCTGAGGCGGATGAGTTTTTGCAAAACATTTTGTGGAGTGGTCTTGTCGGCGGCACTACTTGGGGCGCCGGCGAATCCCGTAGCGGACGGAGTGCAACCGGTTCGTCTGCATCCTCGAAATCCGCATTACTTTCTATTTCGTGGAAAAGCGGTCGCGCTGATAACCAATGGCGAGCACTACGGCGCGGTGATGAATCTGGATTTCGATTATCACAAATATCTGGCCACGATTCAGGCGGAAGGGCTGAACTACACACGGATTTTTCCTGGCAGCTATCGGGAGGTGCCAGGGAAATCGTTTGGCATCTTGCGGAACGATCTGGCACCCGCAGAGGGACGATTTCTCGCACCTTGGCCTCGGAGCGCTACACCGGGCTATGCGGGCGGGGGAAACAAGTTCGACCTGAACCGCTGGGACCCCGAATATTTCAAGCGCTTGCATGACTTTCTCGCGGAAGCCTCGACGCGCGGAATTGTCGTGGAGATCAGCCTGTTTTCTTCGCAGTACGGGGACGAGCAGTGGAAGCTGAGTCCATTTCATCCCGACGGCAACATTAATGGGACCACCGCGATCGACTGGAAAAAGACCCATACTCTGGACAACGGAAATATTCTGGACTGGCAAGAAAAGTATGTGCGCAAGCTGGTGGCCGAGACCAACGCGTTCGATAATGTCATTTTTGAATTGCAGAACGAACCCTTTGCGGACCGCCCAGTGCTCGACGGGGTTGTGAATCCATATATTTTTCCGCCGAATCGCGAAAAGTTTCCCAACTCGATTGAACGAGCCGACGAACCCTCGTTAGCGTGGCAGACGCGTGTCGCACAATGGATTGCCGGCAAGGAGCAATCGCTGCCCAACAAGCATCTGATCGCGCAGAACTACTGCGACTTCGGGCTGCCGGTCAAGGAACTGATCCCCGGCGTGAGCGTGGTCAATTTTCACTATGCGTTTCCGCAGGCCGCTCTAGCGAACTACGGCCTCGATAAAGCGATTGCCTACGACGAAACCGGTTTTCTCGGGCAAGGCGACGCCGGATACCGACGGCAGGCGTGGAACTTCATGTTGTCCGGAGGCGGCGCATTCGATGGTCTGGATTATTCGTTCACCGTAGGGCACGAAGACGGTACCGATACCGCTCCCAACGGCCCTGGCGGCGGAAGCCCGGCTCTGCGCCGGCAGTTGGGAATCTTGAGTGCGTTCCTGCAAAAGTTTCCTCTCCTCGACATGAAACCTAATGCTGACGTCGTGAAACATGCGGGAGCCGCACATGCACGGGTGCTTTCCGATGGAAAACAATGCTATGCGGTGTACTTGGATGGCGATGGCGCCGATGAAATTGTAATGAGACTGCCATACGGTGAGTACTCGGCAGAATGGGTGAATGTGCTAACTGGGGAAGTGGCCGCGCTGGAAAGGTTCCTGCACAAAGGCGGCGAAAGGGCACTGCAAACGCCCAAACATGAAAGCGGGATCGCGCTGCGGCTTGTCAGAACTCCAAACGAGAACCGGCTGCCCGAAAAAAAAGGAGGAGCGTGACTCGCTCCTCCCCGGTGATTCCTTAGTACCCGGCCCTATTACAACGGGCACAGGAAAAACTACTTGGCCATCACAAAGTGGCCGCGGCGATTCTGCTGCCAGCAGCTTTCGTTGCTTTCCATACAGAACGGCTTTTCCTTGCCATAGCTGACGGTGGTCATGCGGTCGGCGCCGATTCCCAATGACACCATGTACTGCTTGACGGCGGCCGCACGGCGATCGCCGAGCGCGAGGTTATATTCGGTCGAACCGCGCTCGTCGCAATGTCCCTCGACGACCACCTTGACCTGTGGATACTTGCGCAGAAAATCGGCGGACTTGCCGAGAGCGGCGCGAGCGTCAGTGCGAATGTCAGCCTTATCCAGATCGAAATAGGCGTCCTGCATCTCCTTCAAAAACTTCTGTTCGAGACTGCTGTTGTCAGCGGAAGGAGGCGGTTCCGTGGGAGGTTGCGCGACCGTAATGCGTACGGTCGAATCCGCGGAGCCACCCGGACCACTGGCGGTAATCGAGTAAGTGGCGGAGTCGCTCGGCGTCACTTTGGTCGAGCCTTCCGGCGCAACCGCGCCGACTTCGGGAGAAATCGTCAAACTCGTGGCGTTGGTCGAGGACCAGCGTAGAGTGGCAGAATCGCCCTTGTTGATCGAGGTGGGATCCGCGGTGAGCGTTACGGTTGGGCGTGCCGCAGGCGGTGGCGGCGTCGGCTCGGTTTTGCTGACGACCGGCGTATGGTGACAGCCCACGGTGAGCGCAGCGCCGGCAAAAACGGTCAAAAGAAAAGCGCGATACACTTTCTGATGCAACGGTCGGGCAACCTCAGTCATGCTAAGTTTCCTCCTCAACTAAATAAGTCCCCTTGGATTTTTCCGAACACTTACAGTCTAACACTTACATGGCCCCGGATGAAATGTCGTATCACGATATAATTTCTATCGTATCCGAATCACAAGTCAATGTTAACGCTCCGACCAGTTTGGCGATTCGTTGTGCCCAGTGGTCGTCAACTGTCTGGCTTGGGTGCCGTCCGCCAGCATCGTCCAGATCTGCCGCGTTCCCGAGCGCGTTGATTCGAAAACCAGGTGCCGGCCGTCCGGTGCCCAACTGGGCCGCTCGTTGCGCCCAGCGTCTCTTGTCAGCTGGACAATTTGCCGGGTCGCCGCGTCCATGACGTAAATGTCGTAGTTATTGTCGGGCCTGCGCCAACTGAACGCCAGCAGCTGGCCGTTCGGCGCCCACGAGGGATCAATCAAATAGCCCTTGTCGGGCAGGTCAAGATTATTCGCGTCAGTGCCATCCGAATTCATCAAATAAAGCTTCGGCACGCCCGACCGGTCGCTCACAAACGCAACCGTTTGCCCAGTTTTCGGATTCCATGCCGGCGAAGTGCTGGCCCCATTTGCGAATGTGAGCCGCTTCAAGCCGCTGCCGCTGGCATTGACTGAATAAAGTTCCGGATTTCCGCCCATCGACGACGAGAAGATAATCTGTGATCCGTCCGGTGACCAGGCCGGCGCGCTATTGGTACCCTTAAAGTGCGGGAAGCTCACAACTTTCCCAGCATCCATCGAGTACATGCAGATCTGCGGGCTGACCGGCACCCCACCACCGCCTGCATAACAAGTGAAGGCGATCCGCGAGCTGTCGGGTGACCACCGGGGCGTCAGCGAGATCGAACGTAGTGACGTCAGCGGATGCTGGTTCGCTCCGTCGTAATCCATGGTCCAAATTTCCTTCGCTCCGGTGCGCGAGCTCACGAACGCGATTTGCGTGGACGAGATGCCGGGCAGCCCGCCGGAGAGCCGCATGATAATTTCGTCGGCAAACTGGTGCGCGAACTTGCGAACCTGCGCATCAGTCGGCGCGCCGCGATAAACTTTTGCGATGACCGCCTGCGAACTGGGATTGGTCACGTCGTAGAACCATGCTTGTATGGCGACTTCGCTCGCTGATTCCACCAGATTGCCGAAAGCCACGAAGTGCGAATTCAGCGGAGAATCGCTCCATACCGTGTACCGAAGTTCAGAAGGGACGCCGGGCTGAACCGTGGGATAAAAGCTCGGGCTAACCACGTCCAGAATCCCGCTGAATCCCAGATCATCGCGCACCACCTGCGTAAACAGTGCCGAATGTGACTTTGCTGTATCCGACCGCGGTGCAAAGTCAGCGACCGCCACTCGCGGTTTTTCCACGCCCAGCCCGGTGCTGATGCGAAACCAATCCTGCTGTTGCGCTCGCGTCGTAGTTGCCGCCGCGAAAATGAAAATGAATAGAAGTGCACACAAACTACCGCATCGCAGGCGCACTATTTCCTCCGTGGAACTTATGAATGGACGGCTGGGAAGGCGTTAATTCTTTCATCTTGTCATGCTCAGGTCAAAATCGAAAATGACTCTGACACTCGAACCGGAATAGTCCGGCGGCAGTGCCGGCATCGGATTCGACGACATAATTGCGCGAAGCCCGGAATTGTCCATGGAGAGATTTCCACTTGCCTGGCTTACCCGGACGTCCTTAACGCTGCCATCTTTGTTAATCGTGAACTCCACCACCGCGTGCGCGGTACGCGCAGCGCGTACACCGGGATCTATGGTGTTCTGCAACCAGTTGGTCTGGATACGCCGCTTCACCGCCTCGATGTACCATCCGTAGCGCGAAGCAAAGTCACCGCCGCCCTCGGACTTGATTGCAACGCCGGTAGTGCTGGATGCTCCGGGAGTGCTCCCGGCGCCCGTTGTCACGTTTGGCGCACCCAAATTGTGGCCTGGAACGGCGTTCTCCGGATTGGGAATTTTCGGCTCAAATGCCTTGTTTGGCCGCGGCGGCGGCGGCGGCTTCTTGTTGAACTTTTCCAGGGTCTTGAAATCCGGCACTTTCTTCAGGTCCGGAGGAACGATCTCTTCCTTTTTGGGCTGAGGGGGCTCCGGTTTGATGTCGTTTTTCCAAAGGCTCTTGGAAGGATCGACGACATTGCTCTCATTCACCGAAGGAGTCTTTGGCATCGGCAGGCCAGAATTTCCGACCAGCGTAACTTTAGTGCTTTCACTTCCGCCTCCAGGGCCGGCCCAGCGGTTGCCCTCCCAGTGGAAATAGGCGGAGAGCGCCAACAACAGGATCAAAGCAGCGTGCAGTATCCCTGAAGCCGTGAGATACGGTCTGAAGCTGAGCTGCTCCGAGTTGGCGACTGCGGTGTGCATGCTCTACGGTGTCTTACTGCGCTCCGTTAGTGGCTGCGTAACGATGCTTATATTGTTGATGCCCGATTGCCGAAGCGCATCCACCACCGAAGCGAAAATGCCGAAGGGCACTGTCTCATCGCAGCGAAGATACACCGCGTCCTGCGGCTTCTTAAGCTGCGCCTGGACCTTGCTGCCCAGTTCATGAATATTTATGGCGCTGTTGCCAAGATACACCTTCTGCGCCTTGTCGACGGTGATCACTAAACGCTGTTCAATGATTTCGTGCACCGTTTTTGTCTTCGGCACGTCCACTTCAATCCCGCTCTGCAGAATCGGCGCCGTAATCATGAATATAATCAGCAGCACCAGCACCACGTCAATGAACGGGATCATGTTGATCTCGGACAGCGTCGTTTGCGTGTTTTTTGAGAGTTGCGGCATAAGTTTCTCGTCAGCCGGTCGCGAGCGGCTACGCTCTTACGTGAACGACTTTTCGATTTGCGCCGCGACTTCCAGCGCAAACGTGTCCAGGCGCTGCGCCAGTTCGCGAATATCGCCCAGAAAACTATTGTAGAAGATTACCGCGGGAATGGCGGTAAAGAGTCCCGCTGCGGTAGTCACCAGCGCTTCCGAAATGCCCGGCGCCACGGCCCGCAAACTGGCCGACCCGGCCGCGCCCAGCCCGGAAAACGCATCAATAATGCCCCAAACCGTGCCAAACAGCCCGATGAATGGCGTCACTGAACCCGTCGTGGCCAGCCACGTCATGCCTTTCTCGACCCGACGAATCTCTTCCGCCGAAGCAAGTTGCATATTCACTGTCACCGCGTTCAAGCTTTTCAAAGCTGGCGGATGTGGATTGCCCGGTGCTGTCCCAACCTGACTCTGCAATTCGCGATAGCCCGCGGAATAAACGCTCGCGAACGGCGAACCCGCCGACGCCAGCGCCTGCGGATTGGCCACCCCGCGCGTTGCCCGAAAAATGCGCAGAAACTGGTCGCTCTGCCGGCGTATCCGGCCGAACAAGCTCAACTTTTGCAGAATCATTCCCCACGAAACAACCGAAAAGAACAGCAGCAAGCCCAAAACGCCGCGAGCAACCCAGCCGGTTTGTTCAAGAATGTTGCCGAGATCGGCGGCGAAGGCAGCGATCAGAAGAAATGAAATGTTGACCCCTCAGTGTGAGTAAATTAGCTGGACTTTAGCAACGTAGCACACGAAGAAAGTCGGCGCAACGAATCGCGCAAGCTCAATGCGCGCAAAAGGCACCGTTCGGAAGCTAATTCCAGTCATCAACTGATCTGATGCCCAAGCACCGAGGCGAGGTGCACCCTTTCGCTGTGCTAGAATTCAATGGTAATGGGTACAAGCATCGATATTCGTCTGGAGAAGCTGGTGAATCCGGCAGGGAATGGACCGGTGTCCGCTCCAATCCTGATGCATTCCGCTGCGCCGGCCGGCGGCACCTTCTTCCTTGAAACTTTCGGCTGCCAGATGAACGAGCACGACTCGGAAAAAGTCGCTGGCCTGCTCCTGGCCCGCGGCTACCAGCAAGTGGAGACGCCCGAAGCCGCTGGACTTATTCTGTACAACACGTGCAGCATCCGCGAAAAAGCCGCCCAAAAAGTTTTTTCCCGCCTCGGCGAATATCGCGGCCTCAAAGGCGAAGGCAAAAAGATTGGGCTGCTCGGATGCGTTGCTCAGCAGGAAGGCGAAGATATTTTTTCCCGTGCCCCCTGGGTCAGCCTGGTCTGCGGCTCGGCCAGTTACCGGAAACTTCCTGAATTGCTTGCGAAGGTCGAAGCCGGCGAACAGCGCGTCACCGGTCTCGATAACGACACCGACGAAACCTTCGAGACCGAAATGACCCGCCGCGACAATCCCTGGCGTGCCTATCTCACCATCATCGAGGGCTGCGACAAATCCTGCGCCTATTGCGTCGTGCCGGTTACCCGCGGCCCAGAACGCAGCCGCGATAGCGCGCGAATTCTGGCGGAATTAAAACAACTCGCCGAGTTTGGCTACACCGAAGTCCAGTTCCTTGGGCAGACCGTCAATTCCTACTCCGATCCCTCGCCCCGCAAGATGCGCTTCAGCGAGTTGTTGCTCGAAGCGGCCAGCGTCCCCGGAATTCGCCGCGTACGATTTACCACGTCGCACCCCCGCGATTTCACGCCAGACATCATCGCCGCGATGGATTCGAACCCAACAATCTGCAACCACGTCCATCTGCCAGTGCAATCCGGCTCCACCCGTGTCTTGCGCGCCATGCAGCGCACCTACTCTCGCTCTGAGTACCTGGAAAAAATCGTCATGATCCGCGGAGCAAAGCGCCGCACCGCCATCACCACTGACATCATCGTCGGATTCCCAGGTGAAACCGCAGCGGACTTCGACGAAACACTCTCCCTCATGGAAGAAGTCAGGTACGACGGCGTTTTTTCCTTCAAATATTCGCCGCGACCCAATACTCCAGCCTCTTCCATGGCCGACGTCATCCCCGAAGAAGAAAAAAGCCGCCGCTTGGCGCTGCTCCAGGAAAAACAGCGGCTCATTCAAGCCGAAACGCTGAAATCATTCAAAAACGAAATCTTCGAAGTCCACGTGGACGGCAAATCCAAAAAAGAGAATTGCTGGTATGGACACAGTTCCTGCAATCGCGTGGTCAGTCTGACCTCAACCGAGGAAAATCTGCTGGGAGCATACGTACCGGCCCGCGTCACCGGCAGCACGGCGAACAGCCTACTCGGAGAGCACTCCACATAAATCCAAATTTGTGTGTTGTGTCCGGGTCTACCGGATGATAGAAGAGCACCGAGGAACAGGGAGGGCGCGATGGAACTCGAAATGAAGATTCGTGGCCTGATGATGGACCCGGTGACCAACATGCCGATCGTGGTCCTCAAGGACGTTCAAGGTAATTCCATCCTGCCAATCTGGGTCGGCGTCTACGAAGCCAATGCCATCGCCCTCGAAATTGAAAAAGTGCAGACCCCTCGTCCGATGACCCACGATCTCTTGAAGAATGTCTTCCTCGGTCTCGATGTTCGCGTCGACAAAATTGTCGTCAACGAACTGAAAGATGACACCTTCTACGCTCTGATCTGGGTCGAGCGCGAAGGCCAGATGATGACCATCGATTCCCGCCCAAGCGATGCGCTGGCTCTGGCTCTTCGCATGGATTGCCCGATTTTTGTCGATGAGCAAGTCTTGAAAAATTCCAAAGTCTCCACCGCGATCACCGAGCGCAACACCAATGAACAACTCCGCAACTGGCTCGACGGCCTCTCCGACGAAGACCTCGGCCGCTACAAAATGTAGCATCTGGCTCGTGTAGTGGCCGGTCTTTAGACCGGTGCTTTTCGCCTCTCTTCGTAGAGCCGGGCTTTAGCCCGGCTCTTTCTCCGTGCTGTTTCTCTCTTCTCTGCGCCCTCTGCGTTGAAATCCCCTTTTGCAGATAGAGCTTGCACAACACCTTCGCAGAGGGTACAACACCGGCAATGGCAGAAACCGCTCAGCCGCGGCACTCGCTTTTGATTCGCATCACCCACTGGCTGACCACCATTGCGTTTCTAGCTCTGCTGGTCACCGGGCTGGAACTTGTTGTATCCCACCCGCGCTTTTATTGGGGTGAGACCGGCAACGACAACACTCAGCCGTTCTTCAAGATACCGATTCCTTCGTCGAGAAGCCTTGTCCCCACCGGCTACGGTTACACTTTGCCCGACCAGAATGGCTGGAGCCGCTACCTTCATTTTCAATCCGCGTGGCTGTTGATCCTGACCGGCTTGCTTTACGTCGGTGTAGGCCTATTCCGTGGGCATTTCCGCCGCGCATTGTTTCCCGTGCGGTCCGACCTTTCGGCCAAACGACTCGCGAGCTCAATCGCCGACCATCTGCGTTTCAAGCGGCCAAGCGCGGAAGAGGCCTGGTCGTATAACGTGCTGCAGCGGTTGGCGTATTTGCTGATCATTTTTGTCGGATTTCCGTTGATTATCTGGACCGGCCTGGCCATGTCTCCGTCGTTTGTATCCGCGTTCCCAGCCGCGGTGATTGTTTTGGGAGGACAACAATCCGCCCGCACTCTGCACTTTTTCCTCACAGGCGCGCTGGTATTGTTCCTGGCGGTTCATGTTTTCATGGTTATTTTTGCCGGATTCTGGAGCCGCGTGCGCGCCATGATCAGCGGCCGCGCTGTCGCACCATAGGAGCTCGTATGAGCAAGCTCTCGCGACGTCAACTCATCACCACCGGTCTCGCGGCTACCGCCGGCGCATCGGGGCTGGTGGTTGCGGCCAAGCTCGCCCGCCACTATGGACTGGTACCGCCGGATTCGGGCGGCATCTACGGCCCGGGCGAAACGCTCACCTATGCCGCGCAACGCTTGTTGACCCGCCACTCGCTCGCGCGTGAATTTTCTCGCAGCCAGATTTCCGCAAGGCCATTCGCAAATGAAGTTGCTCCCTTGGGCGACAATTTTCAGCGGCTCGAGAAAGCGGGCTTCGCCGATTGGCGCCTGAACGTGGACGGTCTGGTCGCGCATCCGGGGTCGTTTTCGCTCGCCGAGCTCAAGAGCTTTCCTCGCCATACCCATACCACGATGATTCAGTGTGAAGAAGGCTGGTCGTACATCGCCGAATGGACGGGCGCGCCGCTTTCGCACCTGCTTGAAGTAGTTGGCGCTGCCCCACAAGCGACCCACGTGGTTTATCGTTCCTTCCAGCCGGACTGGTGGGAAAGCATTGACATGGCGGATGCCCTACATCCGCAAACCATCTTGGCGCAAGAGATGAACGGCGGCGAGCTGCCGGTCGGTTTTGGCGGACCGCTGCGTATCCGCGTCACGCGCCAACTCGGCTACAAAAGCGTCAAATACCTCGCCAGGCTCACCGTTACCGACAATCTGAAGCAATTCGGCAAAGGCCTCGGCTCAGCTTCCCCCGAAGCCGGCTACTCTTGGTACGCCGGCATCTGACTTCTATTCTATAAAATGTAATCTTCTGTCGCCGCCTTTAGTGGCACAGGCTTCAGCCTGAGCACATCTGGGCAGCCACCACCTTCTGCATCCCCGTAGTCCCTCTCCCGGCGACATTCTTCTCTGTGTCCTCTGTGCCTTCGGTGTTGAAATCCCCATTCACGAACAACTCAGCCGCAACAGGCTCGCCTCCGCTTTTGTAGCGGACGCCTTCCGAGGCGGGCGATTTTCCCCTACCTTCACGCTCCCGCCGAATCTCAAGCTGTACTGGCGATCAACTGCTTAACTTTCCTTCTCCAAACCGCCAACAACACAATCCCAATAAGAATTAGCGCCAAGCTCAATCCAACCCACAGCCCCAGCGCTCCCCAACCATGCCGAAAGCACAGCCACGCCCCCAGCGGCAGCCCAATAACCCAGTACGCAGTGAAATGGCAGAGCATCGGCGTGCGCGTATCCCCAGCGCCCCGCAACGCGCCTGTAGCCACCGACTGGATCCCGTCGAACAATTGAAACGCCGCTCCCGCCGCCAACAGTCCCGCGGTATTTCGAATCACCACCTCGTCGATGGTGTAGATACGCGCAATCCACCTTGGCACCACCAGCAGTACGACGCTCGCAATGGACATGAACGCCGCCCCAATCACGATTGCGGTCCCGCCCGCCGCGCCCGCTCCATGCGGATCACGCCTCCCCAGCGCCTGGCCGACCCTCACCGCTGCCGCCGACGAAATTCCCAGCGGCACCATGTAAGTGAACGCAACCGTATTCAGCGCGATCTGATGCGTGGCCAGTGCCACCGCTCCCAGTCGCGCAATCAGCGCGGTCACTGCCGCGAACACTCCGCTCTCCAGCGTAAATTGCATCGCGGCCGGAATACCCAGCGCAATTAATTCCTTGATCCGCCCGAGGTCGATGTCCACCGGAGTTTTCAATAGTTCAGTGTGATGTTTGCGGTCGTACCAGAAAAGGTAGCCAATCAGCACCGCCGCCATATAAATGCGCGCGATCGCCGTAGACCAGCCTGAGCCCACCGTGCCCATCGCCGGCGCGCCCCATTTCCCGTAAATCAAAATCCAATTGAATACGGCGTTGACAATGTTCGCCGTCACCAGCGCGAATGCTACCGGCCTCACCATGTTCATCGCCTGCAGGCATCGGCGCACCGCAAAATAAAGTAAAAGAGGGAAGAGGCCAATCGCCAGCGCCTTCGTGTAGGGAACCGTTTGCGACAGAACGCCCGCGTCGACGTGAATAGCCCGCAACATTCGCGGCAGTAGCCATACGGGCGCTGCCAGCACCGGCGTCAGGGCCATACTCAGATAGACGCCGTTCACCAGTGACCGGTGGCAATCCTCGCGCTTCCCCGCGCCGAACGCCTGCGCAACCAGCGTGTCTAGCCCGAGCAACAAGCCTTCGCCAAAAAGCGCCAGCACCATGAACACTGCTGAGCCAAGACTCACCGCGCCCATGGCCACCGCACTGTCCGGCAACCGCCCGACCATCATAGTGTCCACGATAGACATGCTCATCCAGCCAAGCTCTGCCAGCACCAGCGGAATCGCCAGTTGCAGCGTCGGGCGCGCTTCAGCTCGGAAACTTTGTAGTGAAAAAGTCACGATAGTCTGCAAAGCAGTGTAAGTGGCGCCGCAAGTCCGAGCAAACTGTTCCGGTCAGTGCTAAATGAACGCGAATCTGCGGCGTATCAATTCCCAAAATGAAACTTTTGGCATTTTTCTCCCTGCGTTTTCCGATTACTCCTTTTGTCTCAATCGCTTCCAGACGCAATTCGGTTCGAACTATTGTCGCGTAAGAGAATTACGCCATGCTCTGGTGTGAAGTTCGGTCGCCATCCGGGGGCAGCCTCTACCCGTTCGCCGAATTCCTGCCTATTCCGGTCAAGCTTCGATCTCCTTTAGAATCAAGACCTGCAGATTCGCGTCAAAACAACCTAGTTGTAACCTCCTTAGAATCAGCACTTACAGAATCCCTATTTTTAAGTTCTTTAGAATGAATGGTTACGAAAAAAGGGGAGGGGCTCTACTTGGAGCCCGCCAATGTGAAAGCTACCCGGGTAGCGTAGCCGCACTTGCTTGCCAGACTAAAGGAGGGTCCGTGCTTCCAATTTAGTGCAGAAGCGCAGCGAAGAGTCCAGACTCAATCGTGGCAGAGACAGCATTGATGTCCGGAGCCAGGGATCGGTCCTCAATAACCTTGCCGGATTCGCCGCGTACGGCATGGTAAGCCTGTTTGGCCAGCGATCCCGTCTGCAGCGGCGCCAGTAAGTCAATTCCTTGGCATGCGCACAGCAGCTCAATGGCAATGATGTGCTGCAAATTTCGCAACATGCGCTCCAGACGCCGCGCCCCGCTCATGCCCATCGAAACGTAATCTTCCTGATTTCCGCTGGTGGAGATGGAATCGACCGAATGCGGAGTAGCAAGTGCTTTATTTTCGCTGGCCAGGGCAGCCGCAGTCACCTGGGCAATCATGAACCCGGAATTGAGACCCGGTTCCGGCGTAAGAAACGCCGGCAGCAGACTTGTGAGCGGATTGGTCATTTGCTCGATGCGGCGTTCCGCGATTCCGCCCAGCGTGGCAATGGCGATCGCAACCTGATCCCCAGCCATCGCCAGCGGCTGGCCGTGAAAATTTCCGCCGCTGATGATGTCGCCATCACCGGCTTCGCGGACAAAGACTAGCGGATTGTCAGTGGCGCTGTTCAGTTCAACGAGCGCCATTTCGCGCGCTTGCGAAAGGGAATCGCGCACCGCGCCGTGCACTTGCGGAGTGCAGCGCAGGCTGTAGGCGTCCTGCACGCGAGTATCTTTTTCGGCGGCACGATGCGATTCGCGGATTTCGCTGCCTTCATTCAAGTGCGCGAGATTGCGCGCGGTCCGGCTGGCTCCGGCGTACGCTCGGGCATGCATAATGCGCGAATCGAAAGCCCCCGGGCTCCCGCGCAGCGCGTCCAGCGAAAGTGCCGCCGCAACATCGGCGGTGTCCGCCAGAACATCGGCGTGACGCAGCGCAAGGCTCAGCAGTGCCAGCATCCCTTGCGTGCCGTTAAGGAGAGAAAGGCCTTCTTTTGCTTCGAGCTGTACCGGCACGATTTGCGCGCGGCGCAGCGCTTCGCCGCCGGGCAAAATCTCGCCGCGGAATTCCGCCTGGCCTTCGCCGATCACCACTTGAGCCAGATGCGCCAGCGGTGCCAGGTCGCCAGAAGCGCCAACCGATCCTTGCGAAGGAATCACTGGATGCACACCGGCATTGAGCATCGAACCAAGCGTTTCGACCGTGGCTGGTTTCACCCCACTGAGGCCTTTAGCCAGTGCATTCGCGCGCAGCAGCATGATCGCGCGGGTTTCCACTTTGCTCAGCGGTTCGCCAACACCGCAACAGTGCGAACGCACCAGATTTACTTGCAGCTGCCGAACTTGTTCGGAAGAAATGCGGACGCTGGCCAGCTTGCCGAATCCGGTGTTGATGCCATACGCAGTCTTGCCGGAAGCGACCAGGCGATCGACCACCGCGCGGGAAGCGTTCATTCGTTCGGCGGCCACTCGCGCCAGCGAAACTTTTTCGCCGCGCAATGCCACCTCGTACAACTGCTCGAAAGTGAGGTCGTTGCCGTTCAATTCAATGGCTGAATTGCCTGAGGTCATGCCGGCTGGCTCCGTTCCACCGCTTCTGCCAGCGCACGGAATCTTTGGCGATATTTTTCCGGCAACTGTTTCGGCTTGCCGTCCTTGCCGCAAATTACGTGTGTGGTGCCGCCGGTTGCCAGCAACCCGCTGTCCGAATCGCGGAGAATTTCGTAAGAATATTTCACCACGCGATTTCCGGCTTGCGCGATGCGGGTACGAACGCGCAGCAGTTCATCATATTTTGCGGACTGCCGGTAGCGGCAACTGGCCTCGGCCACCACGATGAAACAATCATCTTCGCTTTCCATAAGCTTGTACTCGAAGCCCAGTGCCCGCATCAGTTCGACCCGGCCAACTTCGAACCAGATGAAGTAATTTCCATGATAAACCACGCCCATCTGGTCGGTTTCCGCATAGCGAACCCGCACCGTCGCATCGTGATAATTCTTTGTGGAATGAGAAGTCATCCGAATTGTCGTCACTCATCTTTCCAAACGGGTTTGCGTTTCTCCAGAAACGAAGCGATGCCTTCCTTGAAATCGGGAGTGCACCGAATGCGCGCGTTTTCCAGGACCGCGCGTTCGAGGTCAGCGTCCACGCCGCCTGCTTCCGCAGTGACCAGCAACCGCTTGGCGCGGCTCAAACTGCCGGGGCTGACTTCGACCAGATAATCCGTGAGTTCGTTCGCTCGCGCCATAAGTTTTTCCGGCTCGACAATTTCGGTGACCAGGCCGAGTTGGTGCGCTTCTTTTGCGTCGATTTTGCGGCCAGTCAAGAGTAAATCGCGGGCGCGCTTGTCGCCAATTTGGCGAGTCAGGAATACGGAAACGATGGCCGGCAAAAATCCGATACGAACTTCGGTATATCCGAATTTTGCTTCCGGCACCGCCAGCGTGAAATCGCACAGCGTGGCGATTCCGCAGCCGCCAGCGAGAGCGTGGCCGTTTACAGCGGCAATGAGCGGGCGAGGAAAACTCCAGATGCGGCGGAAAAGTTTTGCGATGCGCCGGGAGTCCTCTTGATTTTCCTGCGGCGATTGCTGGGCTATGGCGGAGAGCATTTCCAGATCCATGCCGGCGCAGAACGCAGAGCCCGCGCCGGTCATGATCACCACGCGAATTTTCTTTTTCTCGATTTCGTCGAATGCGCTGAGCAGCTCCGAAATCATTTGCGGATGGATGGCGTTGCGTTTGTCGGGGCGGTTTAGCGTGATGGTCGCGCGCTCTTTGCCGAACTCCAAAAGAAGTGTGGAATACATTTTGGTGCGCCTCCTTTTCTTGCCCTTCTACTCTTTGCGCGAACCAGGTTGCATTTTTAGCTCACGATCGGGGCGTATTTGCTGCGAATTTCGTTGGTCATCGCCAGCACTTTAGTTAGATGAGATTCGTCGATGCCGGTGTCGCTGCCGGCTTTCTTAATTGTGGCGAGAATATCCTCGGTGCGAATGTTGCCGACGAGATCGTCTCCAGCGAAGGGACAGCCGCCAAGTCCTGTGAGCGCGCCATCGAAGCGCCGGCACCCGGCTTGGTACGCGGCGAGGATTTTTGCTTCAGCGTCTTCAGCTCGGCAGTGGAGGTGAGCGCCAAGCTCGATTCCCGCGATGTGTTCGTTTGCACGCTTGAAAACGTCGGCGACAATTTCAGCAGTGGCGCTGCCCGCGGTATCGGCGAGGGAAACGGTTCGAATACGAATGTCTTTGAGCCATTCGAGAGTTTCTTCGACGAGTTCAAGGCCCCAAGGTTCGTCGTAAGGATTTCCGAAGGCCATTGAAATGTAAATCACGAGTCCGCGTCCGGCGGCTTTGGTTTCTTTGTTGAGAGTTTCGACCAGGGCCCGCGATTCTCCGCGAGACATGTTGGCGTTTGCGCGACGAAAGTACGCGGAAATGGAGTAGGGATAGCCGATGGTAGTGACGCCAGTAGTAGCAAGTGCGCGTTCGAGCCCCTTTTCATTGACGACGATACCAATAATTTCCGGCGGCTCCGTTTTCGGCGGCAGGGACGCGAGGAATTTCTGCATGACTTCTTCACTGTCCGCCATTTGCTTTACATGCTTTGGCGACACGAAACTCACTGCGTCGATGTGTTTGAACCCGGCGAGCGCGAGCTCCTTCAAATATTCGGCTTTGTACTCGGCCGGGATAATTTCCGGCAGTCCCTGCCAAGCATCTCGCGGGCACTCAACCAGCGTGACCGATTCCAGCGGGTTTGCGGGGTGGTTCACTTAGGCTGTCTTTCTGCTAGGTCCTCATCACTTATTACAATCAGGCTCACGGCATCAGATTCGATTTCAATTGACCGTCCGCCTTGAAAGCAAAATACCAATCGAAACTGATCGGAAGATTCTAAGGCGGGACGCCAGTATGGGTCCGAATGTTGGACGTTCGGATCAACTTTTACGACATCGGAGACGCACTTGTCTTCTTTTAGGGGCAGCTCACCATCACCCGCAGTTACCTGTATGAATTGCAGACCTTTGAAAAACAACTGCACACTCTGACGATCCGGAAGACCAGGGGCTTTTGCCGAACTCCAGTTTATGTCTGCTGCGTTGTCGTTTGATAGTACCTGGAGTCCCCGAAAGTGAGCAGAGTTATGAAGATCCCAAAGTTTTCCTTCGGACCGAAGCGCAATCGAAGAGGCGATTTCAAAGTTCTCAAGTTTCACGTTTGCAGGACTCCGGTTTTGAATTCTTTGATGTCGGAGTTCAGCGCGGCGGCTTCGAGTGCCCAGATTAGGACATCGCGGGTGCGCGCGGGGTCAATGATGGCGTCGACCCAGAGGCGTGCGGCGGCGTAGCGCGGGTCGGTTTGCTGTTCGTAGGTGGCGCGGACCGATTCGAACAGTTGTTTTTTTGCTTTTTCGTCGACTTTTTTGCCTTCGCGCTCGAGCTGCTTCAGTTTGATTTCGACCAGCGTGCTGGCAGCTGCGTCGCCACTCATTACCGCGTAACGCGCGGTGGGCCAGGCAAATACGAAGCGTGGATCGTAAGCCTTTCCGCACATGGCATAGTTTCCTGCGCCGAAGCTGCCACCGCAAATGACGGAGATTTTGGGTACGACGCTGTTGGCGACAGCGTTCACCATTTTCGCTCCGGCGCGGATGATGCCGCTCCATTCAGCGTCTTTGCCGACCATGAAGCCATTTACATCGTGGAGAAAAATCAGCGGAATGCGGTTCTGATTGCAGTCGAGAATGAAGCGGGCAGCTTTCTCGGCGGATTCGGTGTAGATGACGCCACCAAATTCGATGCGCTTTTGGTCGGAGCCGGGAGCGGTGGTATGAACATGTTTTTTTTGGTTGGCGACGATGCCGACCGCCCAGCCGCCGATGCGGGCGTAGCCGCAGAGCAGCGTTTCGCCGTATTCGGCGCGGTATTCTTCGAATTCGCTGGCATCAACGATACGGGCGATGAGTTCGCGCATGTCGTACTGCTTGCCGGCCTCCTGGGAAAAAATGCCGTAGATTTCTTCGGCGGGGAAGAGCGGGTCGCGGGATTTGGTGTGGCTGAAAACTGCGGGATCCGGCGCACCCATTTTGTCGACCAGCGCGCGGATGCGCGCGAGGCAGGCGTCGTCATCGGGTTCGCGAAAATCCACAGTGCCGCTCACTTGGGAATGCATTCTTGCGCCGCCGAGTTCTTCGGCGGAGGATTTTTGTCCGATAGCGGCTTGCACCAGCGCAGGACCGGCCAGGAATAAGCCGGAGCCTTCGGTCATCAAAATGTGGTCGCACATCACTGGCAAATATGCGCCGCCGGCGACGCACATGCCCATGATTGCGGTAAGTTGCGGAATGCCCAAGGCGGACATGACGGCGTTGTTGCGGAAGACACGGCCGAAATCGTCGGTGTCGGGGAATACGTCTTCCTGGAGCGGCAGAAAAATGCCAGAGGAATCGACCAGATAAATTGTGGGCAGCTTGTTTTCGACGGCGATATTTTGTGCGCGAATGACTTTTTTCGCGGTCATCGGGAAGAACGCACCGGCTTTTACAGTGGCGTCATTGGCAATGAGCATCATCAGGCGGCCGCAGACTCGAGCCAGTCCGGTGACGGTTCCGGCGGAAGGAGCACCGCCCCACTCCTCGTACATTTCGAAAGCGGCGAAAGTGCCGAGTTCGAAGAAGTAGGTGCCGGGATCGATGAGCTTGGCGATGCGTTCGCGAGCGGTGAGACGGCCCTTTTTGTGCTGGGACTCTATGGCTTTGGCGCCGCCGCCCTGGCGGATCTGTTCGTCCTGATTTTTTATTTCGGTTAGAAGCTCGATGATGCGGCGTGAATTTTTCTGAAAGTCGGAGGAGTCACGATTGATGGAGGATTTCAGGGTCGAAGCGGGCACGCAGGTTCCTCTCGGAAAATGACGGCTGGACTTGAGTATACAAGAAAGAGGGATTTGCCACAGAGGCACAGAGCGCACCGAGAAAGGAGAGACGAGAATTAGCAGGGGGCGACCGGATGCCGTGCCCCGATTCTTAAATAGAATGAGTGGTTTACTTTGCGGACCGCCTTAGAAGGCGGTCCCTACATTAGGAGTGAGCGTGCTTTTTGCGGATGAAGTCGACGATGTCCTGGGTGGAGGTGCCGGGGAGGAAGATTTCGGCGATGCCGGACTGTTTTAGGGCAGGGATATCGGCACCAGGGATGATGCCGCCGACCAGGACGGTGACGTCGTCCATGCCTTTTTCTTTGAGGAGATGCATGAGTTGCGGGCAGATGGTGTTGTGGGCGCCGGAGAGGATCGAGAGGCCGATCACGTCAACGTCTTCCTGGACGGCGGCGGAGGCGATCATCTCGGGTGTCTGGCGGAGGCCGGTGTAGATAACTTCCATGCCGGCGTCACGAAGGGCGCGGGCGATGACTTTGGCGCCGCGGTCATGGCCGTCGAGGCCGGGCTTGGCGATTAAGACACGCAGTTTTTTCTCAGGCATGGGTCGTTGGCTGCCTCTTCTCTGCGGTCTCTGTGTTGAAAGCCGCCTGCTTGGGATCCGGAGGCATGATGAATCGGCGGACGCCATCTTTCAAGACTGAAACATTGAAATTGATTGGCAGTCCTAAGGGACGGCCAGAAAGACGAAAGTCGGTCAGCATGATCGCCTCGTGAATCGGGCCGAGGCCATCAACGGTTTCAGTTCGACAACAACTTGACCTTCGACAAGTAAGTCCAAGCGGACTCCGCACTCGAGTTTCGTGCCCTTGTAGATCAAGGGAACAGGCTCTTGTTTTTCGAAATGAGTGCCGCGAAGGGCTAGCTCGTGGCAGAGACATTCTTCGTATGCGGACTGGAGCGGGCCGGGGCCGAGGAGTTTATGGACCTCGATGGCGGCGCCTATGATTTGGTGGGTTAAGTCGTTGCGATTCATGAATGTTTATTTTAACACAGAGTACACAGAGTACACAGAGGGCACAGAGAAGGAAAGCCGACACAAAAGCCAGCGGAAACAATTAAAAACAGAATGCGGTCAGGTGATGGCAGTTTCTTCGTAGGTGCCGAAGGTGGAGCGCATGGAGTCGCAGATTTCGCCGAGGGTGGCGTAGGCTTTGACGGCGGCGTAGATCGAGGGCATGAGATTTTCTTTGCCTTGCGCGGCTTTGCGGAGGGCAGAGAGAGTCCGGTCGACCTCGTCCTGAGACCGGTTGGCGCGCAGCTTTTTCAGGCGTTCTGACTGGCGATGGGCCACCGTTTCGTCGATCTGCAAGATGTCGAGCGGCTTTTCTTCGGAGACAAAATCGTTGACGCCGACCATGATCTTTTCTTTTTTGTCGAGTTCCATCTGATAGCGGTAGGAGGCTTCGGCGATTTCGCGCTGCGGATAGCTACGCTCGATGGCGGGGACCATGCCGCCCATGGAATCGATTTTGCGGATGTAATCCCATGCGCCGGCTTCGATTTCGTTGGTGAGGGCTTCGACGAAATAGGAGCCGCCTAAAGGATCGACGGTGTTGGTGACGCCAGTTTCATGGGCGATGATCTGCTGGGTACGGAGGGCGATGGTGGCAGCGAATTCGGTGGGCAAGGCCCAAGCCTCATCGAGCGAATTGGTATGCAGGGATTGTGTGCCACCGAGGACTGCGGAAAGCGCCTGAAGCGCCGTTCTGACCACGTTGTTCATTGGCTGCTGCGCGGTGAGCGAACAGCCGGCAGTTTGCGAATGAAAGCGTAACGCCCAGGTGCGCGGGCTCTTGGCACCGTAACGTTCGATCACCGCTTTGTGCCAGATGCGGCGAGCGGCTCGATATTTCGCGATCTCTTCGAAGAAGTCACTGTGGGCGTTGAAAAAGAAGGAAAGCTGCGGACCGAAGTCGTCGATATTCATTCCACGGCGAAGCGCGTATTCAACATATTCCATGCCATCACGCAGGGTGAATGCCAGTTCCTGGATGGCGGTCGAGCCAGCTTCGCGAATGTGATAGCCGCTGACGGAGACGGGATTGAATTTCGGCGTTTCCTTTGCCGCGAACTCGATGGTGTCAATCACCAGGCGCATCGAGGGCTCAGGCGGATAGATGTATTCCTTTTGCGCGATGTATTCCTTGAGGATGTCGTTCTGAAGAGTGCCAGAGATTTTTTTCCAGTCGGCGCCTTGTTTTTCGGCGACCGCCAGATACATCGCCCAGATGACCGCGGCGGGCGAATTGATGGTCATGGAAGTGGTGACGTTGGCGAGGGGAATCTGGTCGAAGAGAACTTCCATGTCGGCGAGGGAGCTGATGGCTACGCCGCATTTGCCGACTTCACCTTCGGCCAGTGGATGGTCGGAGTCGTAGCCCATCAATGTTGGAAGATCGAAGGCGGTGGAGAGGCCGGTTTGCCCCTGCGCGAGGAGGTAGCGGAAGCGTTGATTGGTGTCGTCAGCGCTGCCGAAGCCTGCGAACTGGCGCATGGTCCAGAGGCGGCCGCGGTGCATGGTGGCGTGAATGCCGCGGGTGTAGGGCGGTTCGCCAGGGAGGCCGAGATCCGTGGCAGGGCTCCAGCCGGGCAGATCGGCATCGGTGTAAAGGCGACGAATGGGAAAGCCAGAGATGGTGGTGAATTCGGAGTGGCGTTCGGGGCTCTTGGCCAGCGATGCCATCAGTGTTTTTTCTTCCCAGGCGCGCTCTTCGGGGGAGGGGGCTCGTTCTTGCTGGGCGACTTCTTTGCGGGGGAGAGTTTGCGTGGTGTGCTTCGTTGAATCGGTCATGCAAGGCGCCTCTGGCGCGGGTTCGAACCGACAATCGCGGTGATAACAATTTCTTATGCTAGACGAAAGGGTTGAGCGGGGCAACCGGGGCGGTGCTCGCGTGTCAGAAAATGAAAAGCCGGCAGGGGAGACCTGCCGGCGTCGGATGCCAAAGAATCGGAACGTTATTTCTGGCCGCGGGATGTGGAGTCGGAGCCAGAGGAGTTTGCGGAGTCCAGCTTCTTGAACAAGGCGTCGGTGCCGACGACCTTACCGTTTAGGGTGCCCGGGATCAGTGTGTCTTGGTTGACGTTGCCGGTCTTGGCGTCGGCGATGGTGATGCGATTGACTTCCAGCGAACGGCCAGTGGCGCGTTCGTAATTGGCTTTCGCTTCCATAAGATCGGCCAAGGCGCGGAGTTCGGTGCCTTGCGCGGTGATGTAATCGCGTTGGGTGAGAATGACGTTGTATACGGTCGAGGCGCCGAGCTGATACTTCTTTTGTTCGGCTTCAAAGGTTTCCTTTTGCAGCTGGCTGGCTTTTCCCGCGGCTTCGACGCGGGCCCGATCCTGCACCAGAGCGATGTAAGTGTTGCGAACGTCGAGCAGCGCAGCGTTTTTGAGTTGTTGCATCACGGACTGCTGCTGGCGCTGGGTGAGAATGGCGCGCTGGCTGTCGGCTTGCGCACCGCGATTGCGCAAGGGAATCTGCAGACTTAGGTAAACCGAATAGTCGGGGAAGTCGTTGTGGAAGATCTGGCTTTGCGCGGTACCGAAGCCGTCTTGCTTGGTGCCAACGACGGGAGCGGACGTTACTGGCATAAAAACGGGGACGTTATTTCCGGCTGCATCCTTCACAAGGATTGTCGCGCCGGTCGAGTCAACGATCTGGCCACCCGCCGACGTCACTGGAGCGCCTGGAATCGTCGAATTGCCGGAAAGACCCTGAGTGCCATAGCGGGCATTGAGGG
Source organism: uncultured Acidobacteriota bacterium (assembly GCA_963814635.1). Taxonomy (GTDB): domain Bacteria; phylum Acidobacteriota; class Terriglobia; order Acidiferrales; family UBA7541; genus Acidiferrum. The sequence continues at coordinate 2,029,842 of CAWFDP010000001.1, forward strand.
TCGCAGTGGGGAGCAGAGCATTCTTTGTGGCGCGAACGTCGATATCGGCGTTCTTCAAGTTGTAAAACTGTTCCTGCAAATCCGGGCGCTTGGCGAAGGCGTCGCGCAGGGCATCCTCGAACGTTGGAGCTTCAATAGCGGCGGCCGCTCCAGGCTTGTCGGAAGGAATGATCTGAACGTTCACAAAATTCGGAGCGAGCGGATCTTTTGAAATGGCGTTCTTCAGAGTTTGCTCTTGTTGGAGCTGAGCGGTTTGCGCAACGATCAGGTTCTGACGGTCGGTGGCGAGTTCGGACTCGGCGCGAGTGACATCGAGCGGAGCCATGGTGCCGATTTCGAGCTGCTTTTTGTTGTCACCGTAAAGCTTTTCGGAAACCGTGACGGCCTGCTGCTGAACATCGACATTCTGGCGGGCATAGACCAACTCCCAATAAGCGGTGACGGTGCTGGTTATGGTGGTGATGGCTTGTTGGGCGAAGGCGAGGTCCGCGATTTTGCGGTTGTTCTTGGAGATAAGAATATTTCGGCGGTTGGCAAAGAAACCGAAACCGTTGAGCAGTTGCTGCGAGACGTTCAGGTAGAGCGAAGACTGAACAGCAGGATTAAATGAGTTGACCGGGGAACTGGACGAACTGCGGGTATTGTCCCAGGTTACGCCTACTGTGGTGCCGGACGAAAAGCCCTGGGAAACGCCGAAATTGTATTCCGCAGTGTGCGTCGAGAGACCGCTGAGCGTCGATGTGCCGGTACCGGAAATGAAAGGGTTGTTAATTGGAATGGACTGGTGGTCAAACAAGACCGTTCCGGTAACGATAGGATCAAAAGAGAGGATCGGGAGTCTTGCATTGGAGAAACCGATGGAGCCTCCCGGGGTACCCCTGCCTGAACCACCGGATTCAGACGCCAAGATGTCAACGTCGGCGAGCCACGGGTTGTAGCGAGCCACGACGATATCCATGTTGTTGGCGAGAGCGAGCTCGACGGCGTCCTGCAGGCTGAGTTCGAGTTTTCCATCGTGGATCATCTGCTCGATCTTGGGAGTATTGGTCAGGCCAATCTCGCTAATGGAGATTGGCTTGTAAGGGGCAATGAGATCCGGAAAGCCCTTTGGCGCGCGAGTGAACTGGAATTTGGAGCTGCCGAGAGAGACCGTGGGCGACGGGCTGTTGGCGGGCTTCGGTTCGGAGCTCGGCGCCTGCGAGGCGGGAGCGTCTTGCGCGGATGCCTGGGGCAGAGTCCCAAAGGCGATCAAGGCGGCCAGCAAGGTAGCCATCAGCGGTCGAGCATACAGCTTCATCATGTGTGCGTATCCCCTCAAGTGGATGTCCCGTGGGACTCAAATTTATGATTATGCGAGCCTTGCACTAGATAAAACGCGCGCAGCCTGCCAATTGTTTCAAGTAAATTGGCCGGAGAACGCTATTCACCGGCCAGGAAATCGATTTGATGCACGGTACCGCGGAATGTTCGAGTGTATCAGCGCCACTCATCCTTGACAACGCAAGCAAGCACCCACTAAGCTCCTGACATTTCGACGTTTAGGGACGTTCAACGGTTAGCCAAAAGATGCCAGCACGCGACGAACTGCTGAAGATATTCGAGAATGCAGGCGCCATCCGGCGCGGCCATTTTGAGCTATCCAGCGGCTTGCACAGCGCAACCTACGTGCAGTGCGCTCTGGTGCTGCAATATCCGCGGTTTGCGGAGACGCTCGGCAAAGCACTGGCGGCGCTCTTCTCTGATGCGGGGATTGAGGCGGTCGTTTCACCGGCTATGGGCGGGTTGATTATCGGGCAGGAAGTTGCGCGAGGATTGCCGGAGCCGGCGAGCCAGAGCTCGGTGCGTGGTGGCGGCGTTCCGGCGCTATTTGTCGAGCGCGATGGCAGCGGCACGATGGTGATGAGGCGAGGGTTTTCGTTGCGGCCCGACCAGCGGGTGCTGGTAGTGGAAGACGTTTGGACGACGGGCGGATCGACGCAGGAAGCGATACGAGTGGTACAGGAAGCCGGCGGATGCGTAGTAGCGGCGGCAGCGCTGATTGATCGTAGCGGCGGTAAGATTGATTTTCCGGTGAAAGCACAGGCGCTGCTGGATCTGCCGATTGCCAGTTATGAACCGGAAGACTGCCCTCTATGCCGCGAAGGTTCGGCGGCGGTGAAGCCCGGCAGCCGATTCGTGCGATCCGCCCCGTAAGTGTCTGGCCCGTCCTGCATGCGCTATATCAAGTTAACGATTGCCTACGACGGAACCGATTTTCACGGCTGGCAGATGCAGTCGGGAAAACCGACGGTGCAAGGCGAGATTGTTTCGGTCTTGCGGAAATTGACCCAGGAAAATACTGCATTGCACGCGACCGGGCGGACGGATGCTGGTGTGCACGCGCTGGGGCAGGTGGGGAGTTTCCGCACGCAATCGGGATTGTCGGCGCAGGAGTTTCAGCGGGCGTTAAATGCGATATTGCCGCCCGCGATTCGAATCGTGGCGGCGGAAGAGACTGGGCCAGATTTCAGCGCGCGGTGGTCGGCGCGAGCCAAGATTTATCGTTATCGTTTGTATCGCGGGAAAGTTGTGCCGCCGATGTTGTGGCGGTATGTGCTGCACTATCCGTTTCCATTAGATGAAGACAAAATGCGCGATGCCGCCGCGCGATTTGTGGGCAGCCATGATTTTGCGTCGTTTGCGGCTTCGACTGGTTCTGAAGAAGACGACAAAGAGCGCTCGACGGTTCGCGAGATTTATTCGACGGAGCTGGTGCGTTCGGCGGATAACGAAGAACTAGTGTTCACGGTGCGCGGGCGCTCGTTTTTGCGGTACATGGTGCGCAAGATGGTGGGATCGTTGCTGGAAGTTGGGCGAGGGCGGTTGGCGCCGGAGGATATTGATCGGCTGTTCGAACTGAAAGATCGCTCGAAGTCTGGGCCGACGGTTCCGCCGCAAGGGCTGTGCATGGTTTCAGTGGAGCACGAAGAGGCTTTTCGCGTGAGCTAGCCGCGTCTTCTGTGGCGCAAGGGTTGATGCGGTACAATTCAGCCAGTGCCGCGTGGAGGATTTGTGCCGCAGAGCGAATGGATTTACGACTGGAATCTGGCGTCGCCTCCGCTGATTGCGCCCGGCTCGCGGGTAATGCTGGACGACGAAACGCTTCGCGACGGGCTGCAAAATCCCTCGGTCCACGATCCCACCATCGAAGAAAAAATCCGAATCCTGCATTTGATGGAGTCGCTGGGAATAGACTCCGTGAATATCGGGTTGCCTGGAGCCGGTGCGCGAGCTGTAGAGCATTGCGAGGCCTTGGCGCGCGAAATTGCCACGAATCGAATGAAGATTCGGCCGAATTGCGCGGCGCGGACCGTCGAAAACGATATCCGACCGATCGCTGAGATTTCTCAACGAGTTGGCATTGCGATTGAGGCGGCGACTTTTCTTGGGTCGAGCCCGATTCGGAGGCTGGTTGAGGATTGGACAGTCGATCATCTGGAACGTACTACTGAACATGCAGTGAAATTTGCCGTCAGCCACAATCTGCCGTCGATGTACGTGACGGAAGATACGATTCGAACAGACCGCGAGACGGTCAAACGGCTGTATTCAGCGGCGATTCGAAGCGGAGCGCGCGCGATTGTGCTGTGCGACACCGTGGGCCACGCGACGCCGCAGGGCGCGTACAACCTGGTCAGATTCGCGATCGAGGAAGTGGTGAAGCCGACCGGTGAAAAGATTCGCGTTGATTGGCACGGACATTGTGACCGTGGACTGGCAATTGCGAATTCGCTGTGGGCCATCGCGGCGGGTGCGGACCAAATTCACGGCGCGGCAAATTCACTGGGCGAACGGGTTGGCAATACTCCGATGGAGTTGATGCTGGTGAATTTGCGGCTGATGGGATTGATCGATCGCGATCTTTCGAAGCTCAAGGAATATTGCGAGACGGTGGCGGCGGCCACGCACACTACGATTCCGCCAAATTATCCGGTGATCGGACGAGATGCGTTTCGAACCGCGACCGGTGTGCACGCTGCCGCCATCATCAAGGCATTTCACAAGGGAAATGTGGAACTGGCGAATATTGTTTACAGCGGAGTGCCGTCGCATCTGTTTGGGCTCGAGCAAATTATCGAGGTCGGACCGATGAGCGGAAAGTCCAACGTGCTGTTCTGGCTGGAGCGGCACCAGATCCCTGCAGATGAGGCGCTAGTGGCGCGCCTGCTCGATGCCGCCAAGCAATCCTCGCGAGTTCTGAGCGAAGGCGAGCTTCTTGCGCTGTGCGCGGGAGTCGCGCCGCATTGAGCGGGTGGCAAGAATCCCCGCTGAAATGGGTGGCACTTTCAGTTATTCTGCTGAACATGCCGATCAGACCTGTGGTGCCGTTTCCAGCGGATCGCTCCGCGAATCGCGGCGGCGGTGCCGTGCAATTGCCGTCGGGACCGCAGTTTCGCGCAGCGCTTGACTGGTTCGGCAAGCAGCGCGCCTGGATTGACGATGAACAGGCGCGGCTAACGGAGATTCCCGCTCCGCCGTTTCAGGAAGGCGAAAGAGCAGCAGCGGTGAAGGTACTACTGTCCGCAGTCGGACTCGAAGTCTCGATTGATAAATCGGGCAGCGTGATTGGTCTGTTGCGAGGCGCCTCGGACAAAGAGATCGTCATCCTGTCCGCTCATCTGGATACCGTTTTTCCGGCAGGAACGGACGTTAAAGTTCATCGTGAAAAGAATCGCATGTCGGCCCCGGGAATTTCCGATAACGGCTCGGGTCTGGCAGCGCTAGTGGCCGTGGCTCGGGCAATTCACGAAGCGCGCATTCAGCCGCAGCGCACGATTTTGTTTGTGGCCGATGTCGGCGAAGAAGGCGAAGGAAATTTGCGCGGGATGCGGACGGTGGTGGATGCATACCGCGAGCGGCTAAAGGCGGTTATCGTGCTCGATGGATCGAGCATCGACCATGTGACCACCAAGGCGCTGGCATCGCGGCGAGTGGAAGTGGTCATTACCGGCCCGGGCGGACACAGCTGGTCCGATTTTGGAATTCCTAATCCGATCAATGCGCTGGTGCGCGGCTCGGTTCGCTTCATCAATACGCGGGTTCCCGCAACACCGCGAACGACTTTTAATATCGGCCAGATAGAGGGCGGAACATCGGTTAATTCGATTCCACATGAAGCGCGGCTGAAAGTGGATCTTCGTTCGGAGAGTGAAGACGAGCTGACTCGGCTGGAGTCCGCACTTCGCGAATGTGTTGCCGCTGGCATCCGCGACGAAACGGAAGCGTCGAGGGATCGCTCGAAAGGGAAGTTGGAATGGAAGCTGGAGATGCTGGGCAGCCGGCCGGGCGGAGAACTTGCTTCGAATTCACCATTGCTGGCGATGCTGCGTGCCGCGGACGAGGCGGTAGGCAATCAATCGCGCCTTGAGCGTGCTTCGACCGACGCCAATGTTCCGCTATCGCTCGGCATCGATGCGATTTCAATCGGCGCGGGCGGCAATGGCGGCGGCGCCCATTCTTTGCAGGAATGGTATGAATCGGATGGGCGGGAGACGGGTTTGCAGCGGGTGCTGCTGACGTTGTTGGGTACTTCAGGCGTCGTTGAGGAGAAATCACGGTGAGGGTAATGGGTTTGAGGCCGGTACTTATGATCTGTGCTTTGGCGATATCGGTATTTGCAATCGCGCTGGCGTTTGCGCGAACGCCGCAAAACACCGCAACGTCTGGTGCGCAAGTCACGCTCTACCGCAACGGGCACATATACACCAACGATCCGCAAGCGCCCTGGGCGGCGGCAATGCTGGTGCGCGGCGAGGAAATTCTCGCCGTTGGAGATGATGACGAGGTGAGCGCGCTTGCCGACAAAGGCGCGCAAGTTATCGATCTGGAAAAGCATTTCGTAATGCCGGGATTTAACGACGCGCATGTGCACATTGGCGGCGCCGGTCAGGATTGGGTAGCGGTTCGGCTGAACGGGGTGCAGAGCGTTGCTGAATTGCAGAAACGGTTGGCGGCAGGTGTAGCGGAACACAAGGAAGGCGAGTGGATTACCGGAGGCGGGTGGGATCACACGTTCTGGCCGGAAAGGAAATTTCCGAATCGCCAGCAACTGGATGCCGTTTCGCCGAAGAATCCGGTCATTCTGACGCATATTTCAGGTCACGTGGCGGTGGCCAATTCGCTGGCGCTGCAACTGGCGGGAATCAGCCAGTCCACGCCGAATCCACCAGGTGGAGAGATCGAGAAAGATGCGGCAGGCGAACCGACCGGAATGTTGAAGGAAGGCGCGGCGATGCGTCTGGTTGAGTCGAAGATTCCGCCGCCGTCAGCGGAGTTACGACGCCGAGGAATCGAGCTCGCCCTTGCCGATGTCGCGAAGTATGGCGTGACCTCCGCGCAGGACAATTCCGCGTGGGAGGACTTCCTGACTTATCGGGCGATCAAGAACGACGGGAAACTGTCGGTTCGAATCACGGAGTGGCTGCCATTTGCGGCGCCGCTGGAAAAACTGGAGCAGATGCGGCGTGATGGAGGTACAACCGACCCGTGGCTGCGTACCGGCGCATTGAAACTGGTGAGCGACGGCGCGCTGGGCTCGCGTACCGCGGCGATGCTGGCGCCGTACTCGGATGATCCATCGACCAGCGGCATCATGACCATGGAGCCGGAAAAAATTAAGACGCTGGCGGTCGAGCGGGACAAGGCCGGCTTTCAGCTGAACTTTCACGCTATCGGAGACCGCGCCAACCATGTTGCGCTGGATGCGTTTGAAGCAGCGGCAAAGGCCAACGGACCGCGTGACCGGCGCGACCGAATCGAGCACGCGCAGGTGGTAGCGATGTCTGATCTTCCGCGTTTTGCGCGATTACAGGTGATTGCCTCGATGCAGCCATCCCACGAGACTTCAGATATGCGCTGGGCCGAGCAGCGAGTGGGGCCTGAGCGGATCAAGGGTGCCTATGCTTGGGCGACCATGGAAAAGTTTGGGATTCGGCTGGCGTTTGGAACGGATTATGACGTCGAGCCGATCACTCCGTTCCGCGGATTGTACGCTTGCGTGACCCGCGAACTTCCTGATGGCGGTCCGCAGGGTGGATGGCAGCCGCAGGAAAAAATCTCCTTGGAAGATTGCATTCGCGCCTACACCAGTGGCTCGGCGTATGGTGAGTTCATGGAAGGGAAGAAAGGCGAATTGAAGGCGGGGGAGTTTGCCGACTTCATCGTGCTTTCGAACGATCTCACCAAGGTCGATCCGCGTGAGTACCTCAAGACCAAAGTACTTCGAACTGTCGTTGGCGGAAAAACCGTTTATACCGCGCCGTAGTTAGCATTCCTTGCAAAGCGTTTCACATCCCGTTGCACCTCCGAGCCGCTTGCGCGCGGAATTGGCGCTGGCGTTCTGCACGCTGTTGTGGGGTTCGACGTTTGTCGTAGTAAAAAATTCTCTCGATCACGCATCGGTTTTCATTTTTCTGGCACTGCGGTTTACGTTAGCGGGAATTTGTATGGCGGCCTTGCGCCCACGAGTGTTTCGCGTGCTGCAGCGGGAAGAGATTTTTGCCGGCATTCGCCTGGGCTTCTTCATGTTTTGCGGCTACGCGTTCCAAACGGCGGGATTGCGATACACCACGGCTTCGAATTCGGGGTTCATTACTGGATCGAGCGTGGTGCTGGTGCCGTTGATTCTGGCGCTGTTCTGGGGCAAACGCGCAACGTTGTGGGTTTACTTCGGAACGACCGCCGCGGCGGCAGGCTTGTATTTCCTGACGGTTCCGGTCAACGGGGTGGCGGATCTCAATCGCGGCGACGTGTTGACGTTTTTCGCGGCAATTTCTTATGCGGTGCACATCATTCTGGTTGGCGAATACGCAAAAGAACACTCGGCGGCGGCGCTGAGCGTCTTGCAGGTCCTGGCGTGCGCGATGATGGCGTGGCTGACGGCTTTTGGCGCGCATGCCATTCGATGGCAAATGATGCGGCTCGAGCCGAACCGCGAGTTATGGATTGGCGTGGCGATTTGCGCGGTGTTTGCGACGGCTGTAGCGTTCTCGCTGCAACTGTGGGCGCAGCAATTCACGACGCCGAGCCATGCGGCGATTTTGTTTACGTTGGAGCCGGTCTTTGCGGTGATTACTTCCTACTTGGTGCTGGGCGAGCGGTTGGGATTGCGATCGCTGGCGGGAGCGGCGATGGTGCTGGTGGGAATTCTTGCGGCCGAATTGCTGGGGCCTCCCGCTGCGCCAGAGTCGCCGGAACCGATGGGGGAGAAGCTTTGACGGAGTACGTTCGCTGAGTCTAACTGCGGGAGGCGTGTGGAGTGCGGGAGCCCGGCTCCCGCTTTTCCAGGTGCTGTGACTCGTAAACCTCGAAAGCGACAGCCAGGCTGCCGCACTCCATAGTCACGAGTAGTTTTTGACGTCGACTGGCGTGTACATGGTGGCGGTCGCGGCGTGGGCCTTTTCGTAAGCGTCGATGGCCGAAACGTGTTGCAGAGAAGTGCCGATGTCGTCGAGACCGTTCAGCAGAACTTCTTTTCGCGACTGCGCGATTTCGAAGGAAAGCTTGAGTCCCTTGTTGTCGGTAACCGTCTGGTTCGGCAAATCTACCGCAAGTGTGCAGGAGCGATCAGCCTCGGCGCGTTTGAAAAGTTCGTCGATATCGGATTCGCTGAGAATCGCTGGCAGAATGCCGTTCTTGAAGCAATTGTTGTAAAAAATATCGGCGTAGCTCGGCGCTAGGATTACGCGGAAGCCGTAATCGCCGATCGCCCAAGGGGCGTGCTCGCGGCTGGAACCGCAGCCAAAATTCGCGCGCGTGAGCAGCACCGAGGCGCCTTTGTACTCGGGCCAATTCAGGATGAATTCCGGATTCGGCTGTTCTGTCGGCAGCTTGTAGCGCCAATCGTAAAAAAGAATCCGGCCAAAGCCTTCGCGAGTCAGCGCCTTCAGAAATTGTTTGGGCACCATTTGGTCGGTGTCTACGTTGACGCGGTCGAACGGAAGTACCTGACCGCTGTGAGTGATGAATGGTTTCATTTTGCGCGCCTATAACGTCGTTGTGATTTCCTTTGCCAAAGTTGCGTATATCCCGCTCTCAATGAGGCCCATAACCTCAAACGTGCCGCCTACTAACAGGCCCGGCAGAAACATGATCGCAATAGTACGAGGCAACCGGTCGAGGCTGAACAGACAAACGAGGAAGAAAATGCCGGCTGTGATCTGTATGGCCCCGCCGATGAGCAATTTTCGGTTATTTGTTAATGTCATGCTTAGTCCAAATCTCGAGAAAGAGTCACTCCACGTGCGCGACGTCGAATTCGCGCACATCGACAAAGTGGCCGGCGATTGCCGCTGCGGCGGCCATCACCGGGCTGACGAGGTGCGTGCGGCTGTCGCGGCCCTGGCGGCCTTCGAAGTTGCGGTTCGACGTGCTGGCGCTGCGTTCGTGTGGCGGTAAGACGTCTGCGTTCATGCCGATGCACATGCTGCAGCCAGCATCGCGCCATTCGAATCCCGCGTCGGAAAAGATCTTGTCGAGGCCTTCTTTCTCGGCGGCAGCTTTGATTCCGCGCGAACCCGGAACGATCAGCGCCTGCTTGATATTTTTCGCAACATGCTTTCCCGCAACCAAGTGCGCTGCGGCGCGCAGATCGTCGAGCCGCGAATTGGTGCAGGAGCCGATGAACACGCGATCGACGGGAATGTCCACGATCGGCGTTCCGGCTTTCAATCCCATGTACTGAAGCGCTCGCTCGGTGGCTTTCTGATCGTCGGGATTCTGGAATGAGTGAGGGTCGGGCACCCGGTCGGTCACGCCGGTGACCATACCGGGATTGGTGCCCCAGGTGACTTGCGGCGCGATTTTTTCGGCTTGCAGTTCGACGGTCATATCGAACTTCGCATTGTCGTCGGTGGTAAGTAATTTCCACCGTTCGACTGCCGCTGCAAATTCCTTGCCACGCGGCACAAACGGGCGACCTTCGAGATAGGCGAACGTGGTTTCATCGGGCGCGATCATTCCGGCGCGGGCGCCGCCTTCAATGGTCATGTTGCAGACGGTCATGCGGCCGTCCATCGAGAGCTCGCGGATGGCCTGGCCGCCATACTCCGCGACGTGAGCAGTACCGCCGCCAATGCCGATTTTTCCAATGATAGCCAGAATGATGTCTTTCGCGGTGACGCCCTTGGGCCGCTTGCCGTGCACCAGAATGTGCATGGTCTTCGATTTACCCTGCACCAGGCACTGAGTGGCAAGAACGTGTTCGACTTCGCTGGTGCCGATACCGAAGGCCAGCGTGCCGAATGCACCGTGCGTCGAGGTGTGACTGTCGCCGCAGACGATGGTCTGGCCCGGCTGCGTGATGCCAAGCTCGGGACCGATGATGTGCACGATGCCCTGATTTTTGCTGTTCATGTCGAACAGCCGCACGCCGGATTCCTTGCAATTCTTTTCTAGCGCGTCGAACTGTGCCTTGGCGTCCTGATCAACGATGGGCAGCAGGCGATCTTTGGTGGGCACGGAATGGTCCATCACGGCAAAGGTGAGGTCCGGCCGGCGGACTTTGCGTCCTTCGGCTCGCAAGCCGGAGAATGCTTGCGGCGAAGTGCCTTCGTGGATCAAGTGGCGGTCAATGTAGAGCATCGCCGGCTTGTCCGGCTCTTGGTACACAACGTGACTGTCCCAAATTTTTTCGTACAGGGTCTTGGCGGTCATAGGGTTCCCAATCGAAATTTTAGCACCGTAACATCAGCAGGGCAAAGATAGGCGACGAAAATGATCGAAAGGAACATCCAAACCGTCTGGTCTTACGTCAAACTGCCAATGCTGACAGATTGGATCACCAGCATTACGGGCTGGATCGCCTGTGTGCTAATTGGACTCGAAATCTTGCTGCCCTATATTTTCCGGCGGAATCGGCTCAGTCAATGGCTTGGCACAACGTCAAAGGCGAATTCCGCGCCGTACCTCAAACGGCTTTGGCCGCATTACTGGCTGGGTTATCTGCTGCTTCTACTGGGCGTGGTGCACACCGTGGTTCCAATGCAAGCTGGGCATCTCCGGCGATGGAATATCACCGGACTATGGGTCGCCACCGTGGCGCTGCTTATGATGCTGTTGCAAGGAGCTCTGGGATTGTGGCTGCAGGATTCGAAACTCGTTGGCCGCGCGCTGATGCGCAGCTGGCACTACTGGCTGATGTTCGGGATTGTGCTGCTGGTTGGCGTGCATGTGTGGTTGAATGGCTAGAGTTGTTGCGGAGCGAAAATGTCATCGGCAACCGGAGCCGCAAAAAGCAAAGTAGCAACCGAGGGCGCGAACCTGGTCAGGTACACGTGGTATGAAAGCCCGATCGGCCCGTTGCTGCTGGCTGGTCCCGAAAGTGGTTTGCAGCTTGTAAGTTTTTCCGAGGGTCGCCGCGCGCGAGCGGTCAATCCGGAATGGCGCGAAGACGGCTCCGCATTCGCGCAGGTGAAGGAGCAACTGAGTTCGTACTTCGCCGGAAAGCGGACTGCGTTTGAGTTGCCGCTGCTACTAAATGGCACGGAATTCCAGAATCAGGTCTGGACCTGGCTGCAGACAATTCCGTATGGCGAAACGATTTCGTACAAGGAATTAGCGCAACGCGTGGGCAAACCAAAGGCAGTCCGTGCGGTGGGAGCGGCGAACGGCGCCAATCCCATCCCCATTATCATTCCGTGCCACCGGGTGATCGGAAACGACGGTAGCCTTACCGGATTCGGCGGCGGGCTTCCGCTAAAGAAAAAATTGTTGCAGCTTGAAAGCCGCCAGCTGACATTCCTCTAGGCGGCATCGTCTACTCGACTCGCGCGAGCAGATATTACCTCAAGCGCCTGCGCCGGCGGCGTTGGCTTGGTTCGCAAGCCTTCCAATGGTTTGAATTCCTGACAAAATACCGCTGATAGCTTTGCGGATTTCCGGGTCGCCCGGCCCGATCGATGGTGTCACGTGAATATGGCCGGCGGCATCAATAGTAACCAGCGGGCCGTCGGCGCCACCGAGAATTACGCGGACCGAGTTGCCGTGTTCGTCGGGAATATGAAACAGCACTGCCGAACGATTAATGACTTCCAGGGATGTGCGCATAGAATGTCTCCTTCAAGAGTTTCCGGCGGGCACCTGATAAAGGGTAGTGCGCAAAACTCGCAAAACGTTTCATGGAGACATGGCGGCGATGAATAACAACAAGGTGAAATGGGGAGTTTTGGGCGTTGCGTCGATTGCCACGCGAAAAGTGATTCCCGGAATGCAAAAGAGCGCGCGGTGCGAGATTGCGGCTATCGCGTCCCGTGATTTAGAGAAAGCAAAGCATGCCGCACAGGAACTGCACATCGCGAAAGCCTACGGGTCGTATGAAGAACTACTCGCCGACCCGGAAATAGAGGCGGTCTACAACCCGTTGCCAAATCATTTGCACGTTCCGTGGTCCATAAAAGCCGCGGAGGCAGGGAAGCACGTGCTGTGCGAAAAGCCGATAGCGCTGAACGCGGCTGAAACAATGGAATTGTTGCGCGTTCGGGACCGCACTCGAGCCAAAATCGGCGAAGCATTCATGGTCAAGACCCATCCGCAATGGCTGCGAGTACGGGAGTTGATTCGAAACGGCAGAATTGGCCAGCTCAAAGCGATCATCACCGTCTTCAGCTACTTCAATCGTGATCCGCACAACGTGCGGCACAACCCCGAATGGGGCGGCGGTGGGCTGCTCGATATCGGCAGCTACCCGATCACGCTCTCGCGCTGGCTGTTAGATGAAGAACCGAAGCGAGTTGCCGGCACGCTTGAACTCGATCCTGACTTCGGAACCGACCGGTTAGCATCCGGCATAATGGAATTCTCGACCGGCCAATCGATTTTCAGCTGCGGTACGCAAACCAACTATTTCCAGCGAATGGAAATTCTCGGCACCACCGGCCGGCTGGCCGTCGAGATTCCGTTCAACGCTCCGTACGACCGTCCGACTTACATTACGGTCGCGGACGGCATGGCTATTTACGACGGAAAAGTTGTGGCTGAAGAAATTCCAACGTGCGACCAATATGCGGTACAGGGAGACGCATTCTCCCGCGCCATTCGCGAAAACACCGAAGTCCCGGTGCCGCTCGAAGACGCGCTTGGCAACATGAAAGTGATCGACGCGATTTTCCGTTCGGCAAAGAGCGGAAGGTGGGAGCAACCATGAGCTTGCGTACTGAAGGAGCGGGCGGCAAGCGTGAAGCCGAGGTCGCGCAACACTATGAAGTCGAAAATCTTGAAGAGAAAATCCTCCGCGCCTTTGAAGCCGCGGGAAAGCCGCGCGATTCTCTAACGCTGGACGATCTGGCGGGCATCGACGAATTTCACGTCGGTAGCAGAGAAGCGACGGAAGCGCTCGCGGCGCGGTTGCCGCTGCGCACGGGAATTAAGTTGCTCGACATCGGCTCCGGCATCGGAGGGCCGGCGCGTTACTTTGCTTCGCAACATGGATGCGATGTTACGGGAGTGGATTTGACGGCGGAATTCGTTCGAACGGCGCGTGCGTTGACATCTCGAGTGGCGCCTCAGCTGGCCGTCCGGTTTGAGCAAGCGAGCGCGCTGGAACTTCCGTTTGCACCGCAAAGTTTTGACAGCGCATACCTGCTTCACGTGGGCATGAACATCGCGGACAAGCGGAAGCTGTTTGCGGAAGTACACCGGGTGCTTCGCGGCGACGGCTGGTTAGCGATATTTGAGATCATGCGAACTGGCGAGGGGGAACACGGATTTCCTGTGCCGTGGGCAAGTTCGAGCGCGGAAAGTTTTGTCGCCACACCGGCGGAGTATCAAGAGGCGCTGGCCGCAGCAGGCTTCACCATTACTGCGCAACGGGACCGGCGGCAATACGCGATTGAGTTTCTCGAGAAGATGCTCGCGCGGAACCAGCAGCCGGGCCTCAAGCCACTGGGAGTCCCCTTTTTGATGGGCGAAACGGCCCCGCTGAAGATGAAGAACGTAATGGAAGGAATGCGGCGAGCGTTGATTTCGCCGGTAGAGATGATCGCTCGAAGCTGACAGCGCAGTTCCTAAAAAATCCGAATCGCTGGCGTAGCCGCGGCTCTACTCCGCCATTCGTTCTTTAACTTCAGACACAACCACCCGCAATGGACGGCACTAGCAGCACCTTGTCGCCTGCTTTGACCGCGCAATCCTCGCCCCCCAGGAAGCGTATGTCTTCTTCATTGAGATAGACATTCAGGAACTGGCGAATCTGTCCTTGATCATCACGGACGTGTCGCGACAGCCCGGGGAATTGTGTGGTCAGAATGTTCAGCGCCTCGGCAACCGTCGCCGCATTACAGTCCAGCTTGGGTGTGCCGTCGGTGAATCGCCGGAACGCCGTGGGAATTTCAATGGTCACTGCCATGTTTTCTCCAGTCATAAGATTTCGGTACCGCGAAAAAAGCGTCATGCCTTTCCGATCGAGGCCGCAGCGAGTTGCTCGTCCAGATAAGCTTCGAACGCCTCCAGTTTCGGCGCGATTGCCTCCGTCGGCGGATACTCGGCAACGATAGCGTCGGTTGTTTTTAACCCGTTGCCGGTAATGCAGACCACCGTCGTTTCGTTGCAGCCGATGCGCCCTTCGCGTAGCAGTTTTTGCGTTACTCCGGTTGTGACTCCGCCAGCGGTCTCCGCAAAAATTCCTTCCGTCTCCGCGAGCAGCTGAATCGCTTCCACAATCTCGCGGTCGGAAACATCCTCCGCCCAGCCGCCCGATTCGCGAATCAGCTTGATGGCAAACGGCCCGTCGGCCGGGTTGCCGATGGCCAACGACCGTGCGATGGTGTCCGGTTTTTGTGGTTCGAACCGTGCTAGCCCGCGCTTCACCGCACTGGAAATCGGCGAGCATCCCGTCGCTTGCGCGCCGAAAAACTTCACCGGCTTTTCTTCCACCCAGCCCAGCGCCACTAGTTCGCGAAACGCTTTGGCGATTTTCGTGATCAACGAGCCGCCCGCCATCGGCACCACCACATTGTCCGGCAGCCGCCATCCAAGTTGCTCGGCAATCTCGAAACCGTGAGTTTTTGAGCCTTCGGCGTAGTACGGCCGCAGATTCACGTTGACCAGGCCCCACTGAAAACGGTCGGCAATCTGTGCGCAAAGCCGGTTGACGTGGTCGTAGTTCCCGTTGATTCGAACAATGCGCGCGCCATAGACCGCGGTATTCAGAATTTTTGCCGGCTCCAAATCCGCTGGAATGAACACGCAAGCGTCAAAGCCTTGTTGTGCGGATTGTGCGGCCACCGCGTTGGCCAGATTTCCGGTGGACGAACAGCCAACGGTCTGGAACCCAAATCGCCGTGCCGCCGCCAGTGCGGTTGCCACAACTCGGTCCTTAAAAGAGAGCGAAGGGAAGCACACCGCGTCATTCTTGAAATGAAGATTCCGCAATCCCCATTTTTTCGCCAAATGCGTCGACGCTACCAGTGGCGTTCCGCCAACCGCATTCGGAATTTGAAAGCCTTCGGGAAGTGGCAAGAACTCCGCGTAACGCCACATATTGAAGTCGCGCTGAGACAGCTTGTCCTTGGCCGCGATCGACTTCAGCGCTTCGTAGTCGTAACTGATCTCGAGGGGAGAGAAGCAGTCTTCACAAAATGACCGGGGCGTATTACCCCACAATTTTCCGCATTCGCGGCACCGCAGCTGATAAATGTCCGGCATCTCGATTCCAATCGCAGCCCCAACGCCAAGCTCTCAAGCCAAAGCAAATCGGGCCACTGAAAATGGCCGGTTCGCCGAAACGAATCGTGAATATGACTTAGGGCTGACAAGGAGGGAAATAAAAAACCCTCCGTGCCAAAGAGTGCAGGAGGGGTCTTAGGAGTTCCAAGAATCTCTACATGCTCTTTAGCAGTTTTTTACGTGGAGCAAGTTGCCCTAAATCGCCACGTTTCGCCGCAGCAAGCGGCTCTAATATTAATGACATTCAAGAGTTCGATTGTCAATAGTGTTTCTTAAGGCCGAGAATAGCTGACAACAGTTTCGGGGGTTGCCGCGTCAAATAGAGGGTGGTAAGAATAATATTTAGGCGGCAGAGCCGCCCGGCCTAAAGGCCAGTATGTTATCCGGCGCACCTCTTGCGCTGGGCAACTTAGGTAGATTCCGAGTGTTATACTTTGCAGTGACGGGTGCGGACCCTGGGAATCAGGTTTGCAAATGGCAACCCTGAACCTTGCGGAATGCGGCTG
The DNA here is from genome assembly GCA_963814635.1 of uncultured Acidobacteriota bacterium. Taxonomy (GTDB): domain Bacteria; phylum Acidobacteriota; class Terriglobia; order Acidiferrales; family UBA7541; genus Acidiferrum. The sequence goes on from CAWFDP010000001.1 coordinate 2,046,047, forward strand.
CGGAGAGAAAGACAGGAGTACAAGCAATGGGTGACCCAGTAAAGGAAATGGTGAGTTGGGCGCGGCGGGAAAAGCTGATCGCCGGAATATTTGTCGCGCTGACTCTGGTAGTAGGCATTCTAATTGGCACGGTGGTCTCCGGCCGCACGTCAGCCATGAAAGCCATCGCATTCGCGGGCAAGGGAGCGACGCCGCTCGCCGTTCCGGACGCCATTCCGTCATCGAATTCCTTCGCTGCCATCGTGAACCGCGTCGAGCCTGCGGTGGTCAATATCTCCACGACCCAGGTTATGGAACGGAAGCGGCCCAGTACAAAGCGCCGCTCGCAACAGCCCACCGATCCAGATAATCCCAATGACCCGATGCAGGACTTTTTCGACCGCTTTTTTGACGGCCGGCAGGATTCGGCTCCAACTGCGGAACGTAGCCTCGGCTCGGGCGTCATTGTGGACCGCAAAGGATTCATCCTGACCAACAATCACGTGGTTGATCAGGCCACCAAGATTCAGGTGCAGCTGAACGGCGAGACCACCAAGTACAACGCGAAAGTGGTGGGCGTGGACGAGGAAACCGATTTGGCAGTAATCAAGATTGACGCCGGCAAGGAATTGCCGGTAGCTAAGCTCGGAAATTCCGACGGTGTGCAGGTTGGCGACTGGGTGCTGGCCATTGGCAGCCCATTTGGTTTGAACGCCACGGTGACTGCGGGAATTATCAGTGCAAAGGATCGCGGCGGAGTTGGTCATCAATTCCAAAAGTTCATCCAGACCGATGCGGCGATCAATCCGGGAAATTCTGGCGGGCCGCTCGTTGATCTGGCCGGAGAAGTCATCGGCATCAATACTGCAATTATCACAGGCAGCCGCGGCTACGAAGGCGTTGGGTTTGCCCTCCCGTCGACCGCAGCCATCAATGTCTATAACCAGCTGATTCAGCAAGGTCGCGTGACGCGCGGTTCGATCGGCGTCAGCTTCCAGGAAGAACTGGGCACCAACTCGATCACCCTGAAAGAACTCGGCGCTAGCACCGGCGGCGTGGTGATCATGGGCGTGGAACCCGGCAGCCCGGCGGAAAAGGCTGGACTAAAGGGCGGCGACGTCATCACCAGCGTGAACGGACATCCAGTCAAGACCGGAAACGATCTGGTGAATCCGATCGCGCAAGCGCCGATTGGCAGCAAGGTCAAGATCGACTACGTTCGTGACCGCCAGGCAAAAGAAACCAGCGCGGTCGTGGAAGACCGCACTCGCGTTTTCCCGAACTCGGCGTCCAAACAGAGTGATTCGCCGAATGACAGCGGCGCAGCGGAATTTGGTCTGCGCGTTGAAAACCTGACTCCAGATCGCGCCTCGCGCGTCGGCATGGAAGGGCAGAAGGGCGTGTTGGTCGTGGACGTGGATCCCGCCAGCTTTGGCGACGATCTGGGCTTCGCACGTGGTGACGTGATCGCAGAAGTTAATCGACAGGCGGTCGGTTCGGTGGCAGATTACAAGGCCGTGGTCGGCAAACTCAAGCCCGGTCAGAACGTGGTCTTCAAGGTTCTGCGCCGGCAAGAGAACGATCGCGTGCTTACGGTGTTTCTGCCCGGCGTGATTCCAAGCGACACCGCGCAATAAACACTGAGAGACGCGCTAAACACTATGAGAAACCTTCGTCCGGCACTTCTGGTTCTGCTGAGCTCGTCGTTAGCAGGGCTGGGTGTGCCGGCGAGTTTCGGTCAGAGCAAAGCCGCCACCAGCAGCAAAAATCCTCCCAGCAAATCCTCGTCAACGAAACCCGCCGCTGGCAGCGGCGCGTCGCCCAAGGCGGCTGCGAAGAAAACCGGCTCGAGCAGTTCCACTGCGAACAATCATCACGCCAGCACTGCCGCCAGCAAGAAAACGCCTGCCAAGACTTCTTCCAACAAGACGTCAACGACCTCCACGAAGAAAGCTTCCAGCAAGTCTTCGAAAAAATCGTCGCGAAAGCAGCCCGGCCAAAAAGCTCCGGCTTCCGATCGGGTGATTGAAATTCAGTCCGCGCTAGCCAAGGACGGCTCGTTTCAAGGTTCGCCCACTGGCAAGTGGGACGATGGCACGACCGCCGCGATGCGCAAGTATCAGTCCGCGCATGGGCTAAACCCCAGCGGCAAGCTGGACGCTCCCACATTGCAGCGCCTCGGTTTGGGCTCGCAAACCGCCGGTGTCGCCAAGCCGACTCCTCCCCCTGGCTCATTCTCCCGGCTGACCTCCTCGAACAACACTCCTTCTGGTACTTCTGACTCCCCTCGCCAACCGTAACCCGACCGCCGAACTTTTTTGACAAGACTAGTAACTAGGTGGTGTGCTTCAGCTGTGTTTGGGTCAACGAAGCCTTTAGGCTGTCCGGCAACCGAACACCGCCCTACCCAGATCGCAAAATCCCGTAACTTCAATCATTGCCACACATACAAGACTTCTGTCTGTGAGTCCTTTCCCTCTCACAGTTACAAAAACAAAGGACTTAAAGTCCGACTTAAAGTCCTTTGTTTGCCACACATTTTCTATTTTTTATATCGAGTCCCATTTTGGAGCGAGTCTCGCCCGTTTCTCGCTCGTTTGACCCTGCGGTAACGCCGGTGCTACAGTTTCTTGTCTGCATCGCCCTTCGCGATGGTGCGGCCCTTCGCGATCAGGCAAATTGGTTCACAGCATTCCGGCAGCATCCTAGCGCAAATGGCAGGGAGTCCAGGAGGCAGTAATGGCAACGGCAGCAGCGCCACGCGTGTATAAGAATTTCATCAATGGAGAGTGGGTAGAGGCCAAAGGCGGCAAGGCCTATGAAAACCGCAATCCGGCGAATACCGACGAGTTGGTAGGGATGTTTGTGTGCTCCGGGGCGGAAGACGTGGACGCGGCGGTGGACGCAGCCAAGGAAGCGTACAAGTCTTGGCGCTTGGTGCCGGCTCCGAAGCGCGCGGAGATCCTGTATCGGACCGCGGAACTGCTGGTGCAGCGCAAGGAAGACTTCTCGAAAGACATGACGCGCGAGATGGGCAAAGTGCTCGCCGAGACGCGCGGCGACGTGCAAGAAGCGATCGACATGACGTACTACATGGCGGGAGAGGGGCGGCGGCTGTTTGGCCAGACTACGCCGTCAGAGTTACCGAATAAATTTGCCATGAGCACGCGGCAATCGATCGGCGTGTGCGGAATGATTACGCCGTGGAACTTTCCGATGGCCATTCCGTCGTGGAAGATGATGCCGGCGCTCGTAGCGGGCAACACCGTGGTGCTAAAGCCGGCGGAGGATACGCCGCTCTCGTCGTATCATTTGATTCAGACCATGGTGGAGGCTGGAGTACCGAAAGGCGTGGTGAACCTGGTCAGCGGCGACGGGCCGAACGCTGGCGCGCCGCTTTCGCAGCACAAAGAGGTGCCGGTGATGAGCTTTACCGGATCGACCGCAGTGGGAAGAATCATCGCGCAAGCCTGCGCGCCGGACTTCAAGCACCTATCCCTCGAAATGGGCGGCAAGAACATCATCATCGTGATGGACGACGCGAACCTGGATTTGGCGGTGGATGGCGCGGTGTGGGGCGGGTTTGGAACCACCGGCCAGCGTTGCACGGCGGCAAGCCGCGTTGCTGTGCACAAGAGGGTATACGGCGAATTCGCCAAGCGGCTGGTCGAGCGCGTGAAGCACTTGAAAGTTGGCAATGGTCTGGACGCCGGAATCGAAATGGGTCCGTGCATCAACGAGCAGCAATTGCAAACCGTGATGTCGTACGTGGAGATTGGCAAGAACGAAGGCGCAAAGCTTCTGACCGGTGGAAATCGGCTGGACAGTGAAGCGTACGCAAAGGGCTGGTTCCACGAACCTACGCTTTTCGGCGATTGCTCGGAGAAAATGCGCGTTGCGCAGGAGGAAATCTTCGGACCCGTGGTTTCGCTCATCCCGATAAATGACTTTGCCGAAGCGATTGAAGTCGCCAACGGCGTTCCGTACGGACTCTCAGCTTCGATTTACACCAGGAACGTCAATCAGGCGTTCGCCGCCATGCGCGATATTTATACCGGCATCGTGTACGTCAACGCGCCGACGATTGGTGCGGAAACTCACTTACCCTTCGGTGGCACCAAGCAGACCGGCAACGGCCATCGCGAAGCGGCCATCGCGGCAATCGATTTCTACACCGAGTGGAAGACGCTCTATATCGATTATTCGGACAAATTGCAGCGCGCACAGATCGATAACGCGGATTGATTGGAAAGAGAGGGTAGTGAATAGGGATTAGCCAGTAGCGCGGAGCGGGAATTAAGCGTTGCGATTGACCGGGGCTTGACAGGGTTCCTACAATAGAAGGTAGCACTCGACAATTGCTCGGCAAACGGGCGAGCGCTGCTATGCGCAACGCACCTCTACAGGAACGGCGTAACCGGCAGATTCTGGCGGACCTTGTCCGGACCTATATCGAGACGGGTGAGCCGGTGTCTTCGCGTGCGATTTCCAAGCGTTTCGAAGAGACCCTGAGCACTGCTACGATTCGAAACGTGATGGCCGATCTCGAAGATGGCGGCTTTTTATACCAGCCGCATACGTCGGCTGGACGGGTTCCGACCGCCGCAGCGTATCGATTCTTCGCCCAGGAAATCGCCACCCAGGCCACGCTGAGCATCGAAGACAAAGAATGGATCCGCCGGGAATTTTCCGGAGCCACAAACCGCGTCGAGATTACGGAACGTGCAGGGCATGTGCTGGCGGAAGTCTCCAACGGATTGGGTATCGTAGTTTCGCCGCCGCTGGGCAGGACTGTGTTGGAGCACGCGCGCATTTGGTTGCTGCCGGATGGCCGCGTGGTGGTGGTATTGATTTCGCCGGGTGGCGTTACGCGCGACAAAGTACTGCGACCGCCGCGCGTTTTTACGCAACAGGAACTGGACGCTACTTCGGAATTTCTGAACCGGCAATATTCAGGTTGGACGCTCGAAGCGATTCGTGCGGATCTGCTGATCAAGCTTGCTACAGAAAGCGAGCGCTACGAAGGATTGCTGCGCGGCGCGCTGGTGCTCTGTGATCCGGCAATCCTCGGCGACGAGACGACGAGTTCGCAGCTTCATGTGGAAGGCACCGCGCAGATCGTCGGAGCGCCTGAGTTTTCGAATCAGGCGCAGTTGCGGGAACTGTTGTCAGCGATCGAGGAAAAGCACCGGCTGGTCACAGTGCTGAACGCCTGTATCGACTCGCCCGAACCGGTGTTGGTGCAGATTGGCGTGAAGGAGATTGCGGCGGCGGGCGACAACCTGGCGCTGATTAGCGCGGCCTATACGCGCGTCGATGGGGTGCAAGGCTCGCTCGGAGTGCTGGGACCGACACGCATGCATTACGAGCGCGCGATCAATGCCGTGGCGTATGTGGCGCAGATTTTCAGCGAGTCGCTTAGTAAAATTTCTTGAGCCAAAAAAGGTGACGGTGTGAGTGAGAAAGAGACAAGAATTCCAGTGAGTCGCGGCGACGATAATCCGGAAAGCAATTTAGAGTCGGATTCGCAACGTGCGGATGGGGACGTAGCCAAGCTCGCTACGGACCTGGAAGATTTGCGGCAGACGCTGTTGCGCCGGCAGGCGGATTTCGACAACTACAAGAAGCGCATCGAAAAAGAGCGTACCGAAGACGGCAAACGTACCACCGCCCGACTGATTGAAGCCTTAATTCCTGCCATCGACGGTTTCGAACAGGCGCTGGCAGCTCATCGCGAAGCCGAATACGAAAATTACCGCCGCGGCTTCGAACTGATCTACAAGCAGTTGGTTGAGCATATTTTCAAGCTGGGCGCGGAACGAATCGACCCGACTGGAAAACAGTTTGATCCGCATCTTCATCAAGCGATGGATCGCACGGAAACCAATGACCATGCCGACGGCACGGTGCTGCAGGTTTTCCAGCCCGGATATCTATTCCACGGGCGGGTGCTTCGTCCGGCGATGGTGCGTGTAGCGGTTCAACCAGCTGCCGCATCGAAAGCTAACATTAACTAAGCCGAAAGCAGGGTCGGGTTGTTGAAGGCAGGGCACTAGAGATCATCTTTGCCTCCGAAAATTTAATCCCCGCTTGTAACATAAATACAACAGCAAAAAGGAACAGGACGAATGCCGAAGGCGAACCAACGCGACTTTTATGAAGTGCTCGGGGTGAGCAAGACCGCCACGTTCGAAGAGATCAAATCATCCTACCGCAAGGCGGCACTCAAGTGGCATCCCGACCGCAATCCCGAGGACAAATCGGAAGCGGAAGTGAAATTTCGCGAATGCACCGAAGCTTATAGCGTTCTGAGCGATCAGGAAAAACGTCAGATTTACGACACCTACGGCCACGCCGGACTGAGCAACGTTGGCGGCGGTGTGGACTTCAACGGAACGATCTTTCAGGACTTCCACGACATCTTTGGCGATTTTTTCGGCTTCGAGGATATTCTGGGCGGCGGCGGCCGCCGTGGCCGCACTCGCGCGCAACGCGGCGCGGATTTGCGGTATGACATGATCCTCACATTTGAGGAAGCCTCGGTCGGCGTCTCAACAAAGATAAAATTGCCCAAGCAGGAGTTGTGCGCTTCGTGCCACGGCACCGGCGCCAAGGCCGGAACCGGGTCCAGTGCCTGCCAGACCTGCGGCGGACGCGGACAACTTGCCTACCAGCAGGGATTTTTTACCATCACGCGGAACTGCCCGACTTGCCAGGGCGCGGGACAAATTATCAAGGAGCGTTGCTCGGATTGCCGCGGCCAGGGCCGCATCGAGCGCGACAAGACGATCGATCTGCGCATTCCCGCTGGCGTCGACACCGGCACGCGGCTTCGGGTTCCGGGTGAAGGTGAAGCGGGAGCAAACGGCGGCCCGAGCGGCGATTTGTATGTCGTCCTCGACGTCAAAGAGCATCCGTATTTTGAACGGCGCGGCGCCGATCTCTACTGCACGATTCCGGTGAGCATCGCGCAAGCTGCGCTCGGCGCGGATTTGCCGGTCCCCGGACTCAACGCCGAAGAGCGCCTCAAGATTCCCGAAGGCACGCAGGCCGGCGCAGTGTTTCGCATTAAAGGACACGGCTTACCCGACCCGCGCGGAGGGGGTCGGGGCGATTTGTACTACCACGTCCGCGTGCTGACGCCATCGAAGCTGACTCGCGAACAGCGCAAAATCATGGAGCAACTCGGCGCAACGCTGAAAGTCGAAAACAAGCCGGCGGAACGCGGCTCGTCATTCTTCGACAAAGTAAAAGATATTTTTGGATAGAGCTGGTAGGCCACTCGCCGGAAAATCAGATTCCTCACTGCGTTCGGAATGACGGGTTTTCAGTGCGGGCTGGGAGCGCGGATTTGCGAAGACGATTTTTTGTCGATGCGTTTGACGCCGGCCGCGCCGTACTGGCGGGTGCTGCCGCGCATCATCTGGGGCGGGTGCTGCGAGCCGAGCCTGGCCAACTATACGAACTAAGCGACGGCACTTCGGTGTGGCTCGGCAAAATCGAGTTCGCCGCCAAAGACGAAATACAATTCTCCCTCGTTGAACCGCTTCCGGTTCGAACTCTATCGCTCGACAAAACACTTTTACTGGCGGTGGTGAAATTCGATGCGTTCGAATGGGCGCTGGAAAAAGCCACCGAACTGGGGGTCAATCGAATCGTCCCTTTGGCTGCGGCACGCTGTGAAAAAGGTCTGCTGACCGCGGCAGCCAAGCGCGCCGAACGATGGAAGAAAATCCTGTTCGAATCGTCGCAGCAGTCGCGCCGTGTACGTTTGCCGGTGATTGAGCCCGTGGCAACGCCACGTGAAGCGCTTGCGGCCTCGAACTCTGAGCTGAAGTTGCTGCTCTCTGAGCGCGCTGACGCGCAATCGTTGCGAAAACTTTTGCGCGGGCGTTCGGCTGACTCCGTCGCGTTGGCAATCGGCCCGGAAGGAGGCTGGACCGACGAAGAGCTCGCCGCTGCACAAAAAAAAGGATTCGAAGCCGCTTCGCTCGGCAATCTGATCCTGCGAACGGAGACTGCGGTCACTGCGTGCCTCGCGTCCGTGAATTTCGCGCTGGAAGCGGACTCTGAGTGACCGAGAATGCATCTGGAAACTTCAACGCTCCGCGTGCTATAAAAGAAGCAGTACGCAACAATGTCGAACTCGGACGAGCGCCCACTGACCTTACCCGCGAATCCACCTGAAGTCGCTGTGGAAGCTGTATCGCATTCCGCGCCTGCCGCAAAGCCTCTCTCCAAGCATCACAAGGATCGCCAGCGTTATCTGCGCCACGAAATCCGTGTTTGGACCCGCGATCTGCTCATCGCAGTCGGCCTCGCGCTGGTCATTATCATTTTTCTGTACCAGCCAGTGAAAGTGGAAGGCACCAGCATGGCGCCGCTGCTTTCCGACCAGGAGCGGATTTTTATCAACAAATTTGTTTACCGATTCGAACCGATCGATCGCGGCGATGTGGTGGTCTTCTGGTATCCACTAGACCGCACCAAGTCATTTATCAAGCGTGTCATCGCGCTCCCCGGCGAAAGCGTCGAGATCCGCCAAGGCATGGTCTACGTCGACGGGCAACAGATCAAAGAACCGTACGTTCCGCCGCAATATGAGGACTTGAGCGATTATGGCCCGGTGCGGGTGCCGCCCAGCATGTACTTTGTCATGGGTGATCACCGCATAAGTTCCAACGATTCCAGAGTTTTTGGCCCGGTCCCCAGCCGGTTTATTTATGGCCGTGCGGTGTTTGCGTACTGGCCCGTGGATCACTTCGGTTCGCTCTCAGCGACCGCCGAAGCGCAAGAAAAATGAGCAATCTAATATGAAAGTCGGAGGGCACACTGACCGAAGTTCTGCATCGACCCGCAATTCTGGCGCTGGAGGACGGGCGCGTATTTAACGGCCGCGCGGCCGGCGCGATCACGCGCCGCGGCGGCGAAGTTGTTTTCAACACCAGCCTCACCGGCTATCAGGAAGTTTTTACTGATCCCAGCTATGCCGGGCAGATTGTTTGCTTGACTTATCCGCACATTGGAAATGTCGGCGCGAATCTCGACGATGAAGAAGCGCCCAAGCCGTACATCGAATCACTGATTGTGCGCGAGTTTTCGCAGATGGCTTCGAATTGGCGCTCCACCGAGACTGCGCATCTGTATTTGAATCGCCACAAGATTCCGGTGATTTGGGATATCGACACGCGCGCACTGGTGCTGCACATCCGCAAAGTTGGCGCACTGCGAGGGGTGGTAGCTACCGACGGAACTCCCGCCGATCAGTTGATCCACGAGGCAAAAAGTTTGCCCAGCATGGCAGGACAGGAACTCGCCAGCCGCGTAAGTTGCGCGAAGCCCTACGACTGGGCAAAGGGTTCAATCGATCTAGTTACTTCTCCGTGGTCCGAGCAGATGGGCGAGGCCACGCAAAACGGTGACTCACAAAAGTTGCGCGTCATCGCTTACGACTTTGGCATCAAGCAGAACATTTTGCGACTGTTGACCGACCACCATTGCGAAGTCGGCGTGGTGCCGGCGACGACGTCTGCAGAAGATGTGTTAGGCATGAAGCCGGACGGCGTGTTTCTTTCTAACGGGCCGGGCGATCCTGAGCCGATGGGCTACGCAGTGGAAAATGTCCGTAAGTTTATCGGCAAAGTCCCGGTGTTCGGAATCTGCCTCGGTCATCAGGTGTGCGGGCTGGCGCTGGGCGGCAAAACTTTCAAACTGAAATTCGGCCATCACGGTTCGAATCATCCGGTAAAAAATCTGCTCACCAACCAAATCGAAATCACCGCGCAGAATCACGGCTTTTGCGTGGATCCCGAGTCGCTGCCGTCCGGCGATGTCGAAGTGACGCACCTGAACTTGAACGATCACACCAACGAAGGCATGCGCCACAAGTCACAACCGATTTTCAGTGTGCAATATCACCCGGAAGCTTCGCCCGGCCCACACGATTCGCACTATTTGTTCACGCAGTTCACCGATTTGATGAAGGAATGGAACCAGCCGGGGAGTTCACGGCGGTAGATCTCAGCGCGGGCGGCGGTTTGGCTTAACGCAGAGGGCGCAGAGTTCGCAGAGAAGAATTCGATTTGAAGGGATGAGATGCCGAAGCGGAAAGACATCAAAAAGATTCTGATTATCGGGTCGGGACCAATCATCATCGGCCAGGCTTGTGAGTTTGATTATTCCGGCGTGCAGGCTTGCAAAGCGCTGCGCGACGAGGGCTATGAAACGGTCCTCGTCAATTCGAATCCGGCCACCATCATGACCGACCCGGAGATGGCCGATCGCACTTACATTGAGCCGCTTTCGAAAGAATATCTCGAAGCCATCATCATCAAAGAAAAGCCCGACGCGATTTTGCCAACGGTTGGCGGTCAGACCGCGCTGAACCTTGCCGTCGAACTCGCCGAAAGCGGCATCCTCGAGAAACATAAAGTGGAAATGATCGGCGCATCGTTGCGCGCCATCAAGGTCGCCGAAGACCGGCTTTGGTTCAAAGATGCCTGCCGCAAGATCGGCCTCGAAGTTCCGGCTTCCGCGCTAATTAACAACGCGCAGGACGCCCTACGCCTGTGCGAACAGCTCGGGTTTCCGCTGGTCATTCGTCCATCGTTCACGCTGGGCGGAACGGGCGGAGCGATTGCCTACAATCGCGAAGAGTTTGCCGACTCCATCGCGCAGGCACTGGACGCCAGCCCGGTACACGAAGCGCTGGTGGAAGAATCCGTCCTTGGCTGGAAAGAATTCGAGCTCGAAGTGATGCGCGATTATCGCGACAACTTCGTGGTCATCTGCACCATCGAAAATTTCGACCCAATGGGCGTACACACCGGCGATTCGATCACTGTCGCTCCCGCGCAAACGCTCACTGACAAGGAATATCAGCGAATGCGCGACGCGGCAGCGGCCATCATTCGCGAAGTTGGCGTTGAAACCGGCGGTTCGAACGTGCAATTCGCCATCAATCCCGAAAACGGCCGCATGACCGTGATCGAAATGAACCCGCGCGTTTCTCGCAGCTCCGCACTGGCCAGCAAAGCCACCGGCTTCCCAATCGCCAAAATTGCGGCGCGCCTTGCTGTCGGAATGTCGCTTGACGAAATTCCCAACGACATTACGAAAAAAACTCCGGCGTCGTTTGAACCGACCATCGACTACGTGGTCACCAAGATTCCGAAGTGGCAATTCGAAAAGTTCCCCGGCTCGGACAGCACCCTCGGCACGCAAATGAAGTCGGTCGGCGAAGTGATGGCAATTGGCCGCACGTTCAAGGAATCGCTGCAGAAGGCAATTCGTTCGCTTGAGCCACATACGCCGTGGCGCGCACCCGCCGACACTCCCGAATCGCTCTTGCGCGAAAAGCTCGCGACTCCTCGCCCCGATCGCATCCACTGGCTGCTCACCGCCATCGAACGCGGCCTGCACGCCGAAGAAATTTGCGAAATCACCAAAATCGATCCATGGTTCATCAAGCAGATCGAAGAGCTGGTCGCCGTGAACAAGCGCGCTTCTGGTGTCACCGTCGAAACCGCTTCGAAAGAATTGCTGCGCGAAGTGAAGCGCCACGGCACCAGCGACGAAACGCTAGCCCAAATGTGGAAGACCACTCCCGCTGCAGTTCGTTTACAGCGCGCGCGTTACGGTGTGTCTCCCGTCTTCAAACGCGTAGACACCTGCGCCGCCGAATTCGAATCGTTTACTCCTTACCTGTACTCGACCTACGAGGATGAAGACGAATCCGACGCATCATCGCATCCAAAAATCATGATCCTCGGCAGCGGCCCCAATCGCATCGGGCAGGGAATCGAGTTCGATTATTGCTGCTGTCACGCCAGCTTTGCGCTGCACGAAGATGGTTATGAAACCATCATGGTGAATTGCAACCCGGAAACGGTTTCCACCGACTACGACACTTCCGATCGCTTGTACTTCGAACCGCTGACGCTCGAAGACGTTCTGGCTATCGTGGAAAAAGAAAAGCCGCAAGGTGTCGTGGTGCAATTCGGCGGACAAACTCCGCTTAATCTCGCGCTCGAACTAAAGCGCAATGGCGTGCCGATCATTGGCACCGCTCCGGAGTCGATCGACCTCGCGGAAGATCGCCGCCGCTTTGGCCGCCTTCTCGAGGAACTTAAAATTCCGCAGCCGCGCAATGGCACCGCGCTGGTTCCGGAAGAAGCCGCGCGCCTCGCCGCCGAGATCGGTCTTCCAGTACTCGTCCGCCCCAGCTACGTTCTGGGCGGCCGCGCCATGGTCATCGCGTATGACGTGAACACTGTGCAGGAATACGTCGCGCAAGCCGCGCTGATGGGACCGGCGCGTCCTGTGCTCATCGATCAGTTCCTGGAAGAAGCCACCGAAGTCGACGTCGACGCGCTCGCCGACGGCACCAGCGTGGTCATCGGCGGCATCATGGAGCACATTGAAGAAGCCGGCGTGCACTCCGGCGACTCATCGTGTGTTCTGCCTCCGGTCAGCCTTTCGCCCGCAATTCTCGAAACCATTCGCGATTACACCAAACGTCTCGCGCTCGCACTTAAAGTCGTCGGCCTGATGAACGTGCAATACGCCATTCAACGCGACACGGTGTATGTACTCGAAGTCAACCCGCGTGCCTCGCGCACCGTTCCGTTCGTCAGCAAAGCCACCGGCGTTCCCCTCGCCAAAGTCGCCGCTCGTCTGATGGCCGGAAAAAAGCTCGCCGACATGAGCTTGCCGCTAGTTCATCACAATGGCGTCGCCGAAATCGCCGTACGCGACTTCTATTCCGTCAAATCGCCGGTCTTCCCATTTAACAAATTCCGCGGCGTGGATACCATCCTCGGCCCGGAGATGCGGTCCACCGGAGAAGTCATGGGCATCTCCACTTCCTACGGACAAGCGTTTGCCAAAGCACAACTCGCCGCTGGCCAGCGCCTGCCGCGCAAAGGCACGGTTTTTCTCAGCGTTAACGACCGCGACAAAAAACATCTCACCACCATCGGCAAAGAGCTCTCGTCGCTCGGTTTTCATCTCACCGCCACCCGCGGCACCGCCGCTGCTCTGCATGCCGCCGGCATTGAAGCCGAAGGAGTCTTCAAAGTAAACGAAGGCCGACCCAACATCGTAGACCTCATCAAGACCGGTAAAATCGATCTGGTCATCAACACTCCGCTTGGCCGCGAGTCGTTCTACGACGAAAAATCCATTCGCCGCGCCGCGATTCGTTACAACATCCCGTGCATCACGACTCTGGCAGCGGGCGAAGCGGCAGCGCACGGAATTCGCGCTCTCATCGAGCAGGGAATCGAAGTCGCTGCGCTGCAAGACCTGCACCGCAATCAGGCGGCCGTTACCGGCACGACCGGATCAGGAGATTAGCCCGTGGACCTTTCCGGAATTTTTCCCGCTCTGACCACGCCCTTTAACGAAGACGGTTCGATTTCGATCGAACACTTCAAGTCCAATCTCGCGCGCTACAACCAGACCGGCGTCTCCGGCTACGTCGTGCTTGGTTCGACTGGAGAATCCGTTCTACTTACTTCGGCCGAATCCGAGGCGCTTCTCGCCGCTGCAATGGAGTCGGCGATACCTGGAAAGCTTCCAATCGCTGGCACCGGCGCCGAATCCACGTCCGAAACCATCGCGCGGACCAAACGCGCCGCCTCCTTTGGCTACAAGGTCGCTCTGGTCAAGACACCGTACTACTACAAGCCCGCTTATAAGCCAGAAACCTATCTTCGCCACTATCGCGCCGTCGCCGACGCTTCTCCAATTCCTATCCTGCTCTATTCCGTTCCGGTCTTCACCGGCGTCTCGCTCGAAACCCCCGAAATCGTCGCGCTCGCTGATCATCCCAACATCATCGGCATGAAAGACAGCTCCGGCGTCATCCAGCGAATCGTCGAAGTCGTTGGCCAGGCGCCGGAAGAATTTCAGATGTTGACTGGCGCGGCCGGCGTCCTCTATCCCGCGTTCGTCAGCGGTGCCAAAGGCGCAATTCTTGCTCTTGCGTCACCGCTTCCGGAAAAGTGCGTCGAACTGTTCAACCTCTGGAAGCGCGGCCAGCACGCCGAAGTGCAAGCCTTGCAGCCGCTCCTCGCCGCCGCGACAAAAACTATCGTCTCCGACGCCAGCATCGCCGGTGTAAAATACGCCATGGACCTGCGCGGATTTCACGGCGGCCTCCCGCGTCTACCGATTCTTCCCCTCGCTGAAGAGAAAAGGCGCCAAATCGCGCAGGTTCTGGCGCAACTCGAACCCGTCGCCGCCCGGGCCTGAGCCTTCTGCCATTTGGTTTGCTTTCAAAGCCAGGTACATTCCGTCTATTTGCCTGTGACCGAATCGCCCAGCTATCATCAAACGTCCATGCATTGTCGCGCCTTGCCAGTCGAAGCCCTCCCGCATCAGCCGCAGTTGCTGCGCGATTACCTGCATTCTTACGAGCGAGTCAGCTCCTTCTTCCAGCACAAACCGGAGCTTGCCAGCGTATTGAACGTTGCACGTTCGCTCGAGTTTCCCGCTGATCGACGTCGCGAAGTCGCTGGAATCCTTCGTCAACAAAACCAGCTCCTCGGCTCTGGGCCGGCCACTCTTGCGAATCTGGATCGCCTGGAAAAAGGCGCAGCGGCCGTTGTCTCCGGACAACAGGTTGGCCTCTTCGGCGGCCCATCTTATGCCGTTTATAAAGCCATCGCTGCGGTTCGAATCGCAAAGGAATTAACCGAGCAGGGCATCGACGCGGTCCCGGTTTTCTGGATGGCCACCGAAGACCACGACCTCGACGAAATTCGCCACGTCTCGTTCTTCCACGACGGAAAACTTGTGAAGTTCGAGCTGCCCGCAGGCGTTGGCAATGGCGCACCCGTTGGCCGCATTCCGCTGGGCGAAGAGATCGCCGCTTTGCAACGTGACGCCACGCAAATACTCGGCGGCTCGGACTCCGCCATCGCGCAACTCTTGAGTGAATGTTATCGCCCCCACGAAACCTACGGCAGTGCGTTCGGTAAGCTTTTTGCCCGCCTTCTTGGCAATTCCGGCCTGATCCTTCTGGATCCCCTCGACCTCAGGCTTCACCGCCTTGCCGAGCCGCTCCTCGCCAAAGCCATCGAACACCGCGATTCACTCGAACAACAACTCCTTGAACGCGATAAAGCCATCGAAGACGCCGGCTATCCGCCGCAGGTCAAAGTAACGGCCCGCAGCACCACCATTTTTCACATTTCACGCGATGGCCGCCAGCCTATCACCAGCCATGCCGGCAAATTCGAATCGGGAAGCACGACGTGGAATCAGGACGAGCTTCTCGACGCCATCCGCGCTGAGCCCGAAAATTTTAGTCCCAATGCGTTGCTTCGCCCGGTTATGCAGGATTTTCTGCTGCCAACCGTCACCTACATCGGTGGACCGTCCGAAATTTCTTATTTCGCTCAGTCCGAGGTGCTTTATCGCAATCTACTGGGCCGCATGCCAGTCATGTTGCCCCGCGCGGGTTTTACGCTGGTTGACACCAAGGCACAGCGTCTGCTGAAACAATACGGGCTGGAAGTCGAAGATGTCTGGAGCGGTTCGCAGGAACTACGCAAACGCCTCAGCAAAGCCAGCGTGCCGGAAAATATTTCAACGCTGCTCGAAGAAAACGGCAGCGAAATCAAGAAACGCCTGCAGCAATGGTCCGAAGCCGTCGCCGTACTCGATCCCAGTCTCAAGGATGCCGTCGAAACCGCGCAGCAGAAAATCGCCTATCAAGCTGAGAAGCTGCAAGAAAAGATCGGCCGCGCCCTCGACCACAAGCTCAACGTCCTGGCTGCCCACGAAGAATTTCTTTCTAACCTTTTGTATCCAGAGAAAAACCTGCAATCGCGCGAGTTGTGTTTCCTTCCGTTCGCCGCCCGCTGGGGCCTACAGGGCTTCGAAGAAATCGAACGCCATTCCAGCATCAAGAACATCGGTTCGCACTTCGTCATTCCCGTTCCATAAGCACACAATATCCAATGAGCGCCTTCGTAGTGGCCGCTGTTTAGACCGGTGCCGTTTCCGGCGGAACATCACTCGCAGGCCATGCCAACCGTCGACGTCCATTTTGGCGCGATTACAGCCTCGGTCGCGTGTGCTACAGTTTTTCTTTACCCTATGAGCCTCGGCATCTATATCCAGGTCCCGTTCTGCCAGACCA
The DNA here is from genome assembly GCA_963814635.1 of uncultured Acidobacteriota bacterium. Classification (GTDB taxonomy): domain Bacteria; phylum Acidobacteriota; class Terriglobia; order Acidiferrales; family UBA7541; genus Acidiferrum. Next base: position 2,062,176 of record CAWFDP010000001.1, read on the forward strand.
AATGCACCTATTGCAATTTCCACACTGGTGTCGTCTCCAGCTCCCGTTTCGCGCCCTACGCAGCGGCAGTGCAAACTGAAATCCGCGAACACTGTCTGCGACTCTCGCATCAAGGTATCAGGCTTCCAGCCACGTTCGAATCGCTCGCCGTTGACACCGTTTATTTCGGCGGCGGCACTCCTAGCCTGCTCGATCCCGCCCATCTCGCTGCCATCCTGCAAAGCATCCGCGAAGCCTTTCCACCCGACTTTCACGAAGTCACTCTCGAAGCCGATCCTGAAACGATTGAACCAGCCAAAGCTGACGCCTGGGCCGCCGCCGGTATCAACCGCATCAGCTTCGGCGTCCAATCTTTTTCCGACGTCGAGCTAAAAGCCGCCGGCCGCATGCACCGCCGCGCCGACGTCTACCGTGCCGTCCCCATCCTGCACGCAGCTGGCATTCGCAATATCAGTTTCGATTTAATCGCTGGCTTACCTCACCAGACTCCGCAAACCTGGCGCAACTCGCTCGACGAATTGATCGCCCTCGCGCCGCAACACGTCTCTATCTATCTCCTTGAAGTCGACGAAGGCAGCCGTCTCGGCAGCGAACTCCTTCGCGGCGGCACAAAATATTCTGCCTCGGCGGTCCCCGCCGACGACGCCATGGCCGAATCCTACGATCTCGCACGCAGCACGCTCGCTGCCGCGGGCTACCGGCATTACGAAATCTCCAACTTCGCCAAGCCGGGCTTCGCCTCAGCCCACAATCTAAAATACTGGCGTCGCGAACCCTATCTCGGGTTTGGCGCGGGCGCGCACTCTTTTTCTGGCTCCCAGCGCTGGGCCAACGCGCACGACTCCGCCGCCTACGTTCAAGCGGTCACCGCCTGCCACACCCCCGTCGAGCAACTGGAAGCAGTCTCAGCCCACGACGCACTCGAAGAAGAACTCTTCCTCGGACTCCGTCAACTCGCAGGCATAGATCTCAGCCGCTTGCAAAACTCATACGGCATTTCCGTAGAGGAGCGCTTCGCGGCGTTGCAGTCCGCCGGCTTGGTCGAGCGCGCTGGTAGCATCGTCCGTCTCGCGCCCAAACATCTCAGCATTTCGAACGAAGTCTTTGTCGAGCTGCTTCGCTAGTTCGCGCAATCAATTTTCGTCGGGAGACCAAATAACATGCCCGCACAATCGACCACCGACCCAGAGAAGGAGCTGCACCTGGCACAGCCCAGCGTCGTGGACCTTCGCAGTGACACCATTACTCGTCCTACCGCAGCCATGCGCCGCGCCATGGCCGAAGCCGAAGTCGGCGACGACGTCTATCTTGAAGACCCCACGGTAAACGCCCTCGAACACCGCGCCGCTGAAATCTTCGGCAAAGAAGCCGCGCTTTTCGTTCCCACCGGCTGCATGGGCAACCTCATCGCCATCAAAGTCTGGACACATCACGGCGACGAAGTCATCTGCGAGGAGCGCAGCCACGTCAATCTCTACGAACTTGCTTCGATGTCCGCCATCGCCGGCTGCATGCCGCGCGTCGCCCGCGCCGACGATGGAATCCTCAGTTGGTCGCAAATCGAAGCCGTCATCCGCCCCAAAATTTATTACGACTCGCAAACCGCGCTGGTCTGCCTCGAAAACACTCACAACATGGCAGGCGGCACGCTCTATACCTCCGCGCAAATCACCGACATCTGCAATCACGCTCATTCCGCTGGCCTAAAAGTTCATCTCGACGGCGCCCGCGTCTTCAACGCCTCAGTCGCACTCAATACCCCCGTCTCCGAAATCGCGCGCAACGTCGACTCTGTCATGTTCTGCCTCTCCAAAGGACTCGGTGCCCCTGTCGGCTCCATGGTCGTCGGTTCGAACGCCTTCATCGAGAAAGCCCGCATCTATCGCAAAATGTTTGGCGGGGGCATGCGCCAGGTGGGTGTACTCGCCGCAGCCGGCAGAATCGCGCTCGAAGAATCTCCCAAGCGCCTCCACGTCGATCATCAAAACGCAAAGCGCCTCGCCGAAGGTGTCGCCCAGATTCCGTCTTTGCGCATCGATCCGAAATCCGTCAAAACCAACATCGTCATTTTCGATTGCCAGGCCACCGGCACGGACGCAGTGCAATTCTGCGACGCCCTCAAGCCGCATGGCATCTGGGCTCTCGACACTGCGCCGTACTCCGTTCGCTTCGTCACCCATTGCGACGTCGACTCCCGAAGCGTCGAACGCGCCCTTGCAGTCGTCCGCCAACTCGTTACAAAATCTCAGCCAAATGTGGCATCCACCGGCGCGCACTAGCTAGTTGGTATAAAATCATCTTTAGTTGGCCATAGCTTTTCTTAAGACTCAGGCACCGCACCGATGAGGCTCCGTGGACTTCCACTTCACCGATGAACAGAACCAGCTCCGCCGCAGCGTCCGCGAATTTGCCGAAGGCGAAATCGCTCCCCACGTCATGGAATGGGACGAAGTCTCCCACTTTCCACTCGAAATTATCCCCAAGCTCGCGGACATAGGGCTCCTCGGCATCATTTTCCCGGAACAGTATGGCGGCGCAGGCCTCGGCTACATCGACTACGTCATCGCCATCGAAGAGCTCTCTCGCGTAGACGGCTCTATAGGCATCATTGTTGCCGCGCATAATTCGCTCTGCTGCAATCACATTTTCAAGTTCGGCACCGAAGCGCAAAAACAGAAATATCTGGTCCCGCTCGCGCAAGGCCAGAAAATCGGCGCCTGGTCGCTCACCGAGCCTGAAGCTGGCTCCGATGCCGGGGGCACCCGCACCACCGCCACGCGCGATTCGAATCTCTGGGTCATCAACGGCGCAAAAACCTTCACCACCAACGGCCACTACGCTGACGTCTGCGTCGCCATGGCGGTCACCGACAAATCCAAAGCCTCTCACGGAATCAGTGCCTTCATCATCGAAAAGGGAACTCCTGGATTCAAGCCCGGCAAAAAAGAAAACAAACTCGGCCTGCGCGCCAGCGACACTTCCGAGGTGATTTTTTCTGATTGCCGCGTCCCGCTCGAAAATCTTCTCGGCGACGAAGGCGAAGGCTTCACGGGCAGCTTGAAGATTCTCGACGGCGGCCGCATTTCCATCGCCGCACTGGCTCTAGGCATGGCTCAGGGCGCTCTCGATGCTTCCGTAAAATACGCCAAGCAGCGCAGACAGTTCGGTCAAGCCATCAGCGAATTCCAAGCCATCCAGTTCAAGCTGGCCGACATGGCGACCGAAGTTGAAGCCGCGCGACTCCTTGTGTACCAAGCTGCCTGGCTCGCCGATCGTAAAGATGTTCGCTTCACCCGCGAATCCAGCATGGCCAAGCTTTTCGCCAGCGAAGTCGCCGTCCGCGTCGCCAACGAGTGCGTGCAAATCCACGGCGGTTACGGCTTCATCAAGGATTACCCCGCGGAAAAGTTCTATCGCGACGTCAAGCTCTGCACCATCGGCGAAGGCACCAGCGAAATCCAGAAGTTGGTCATTGCGCGTCAGTTGCTCGGCAAGAAATAATACCCAAATGCCGCCGCTCGCTTCTCTCGCTCTCGCCATCCAGGACCAAAATGTCTCAGCCCATTGAACCCTGGGCGGAGCAAATCCGCGCCGGCGAGATTCGCGCCGTCTCCCGCGCCATCACCGCCATCGAAAATCACGCGCCCCAAGCCGAACCGCTCCTAAAAATTCTTTTTGCGCAAACCGGTGCAGCGTATCTGACTGGAATTACCGGCGCTCCCGGCACCGGCAAAAGCACTCTGGTCGATCGCCTCGCCGCTCGTCACCGCAAACACAACGAATCCGTCGGCGTCATCGCCGTCGACCCCACCAGCCCGTACACTGGCGGCGCAATTCTCGGTGATCGCATTCGCATGCAGTCCCACGCGGGCGACGCGGGAATCTTCATACGCTCCATGGCCACGCGCGGATTCCTGGGCGGCCTCGCTCGCGCCACCGCCGAAGTCGCGCTTCTCCTCGATGCTGCTGGCAAGCGCCAAATCCTCATCGAAACCGTCGGCGTCGGCCAGGATGAAATTGACATTGTCCGCCTCGCCGATTGCGTCGTAGTGGTTCTCGTCCCCGGTCTCGGAGACGACATCCAAAACATGAAAGCCGGCTTGATGGAAATTGGCGACATCTTCGTCTTGAACAAATCCGATCGCGAAGGCGCCGACCGCCTCGAAGAACAGCTCCACGCCATGCTCTCGCTGGTCATGCCGCGCGATGGCTGGCACCCGCCCGTGATTCGAACCATCGCTACCGAAAACAAGGGCATCGACTCTCTCGCCGAAACCATCGCCAAATTCCGAACCCATTTCGAATCGAGCAGCGAACGCGTCAAAAAACATACTGAGCACTGGCGCAACCACCTCCTCGAACTCCTTGAATCCCGCCTCGTCGAACGTGTACTCAACGCCGCAGGCGGCGAAGCGGCTCTCAATCAACTCGCCGCTGACGTCGCCGAACGCCGCAAGGATCCCTTCACCGCGGTCAGCGAAATCCTCGCCAAATCTGGCCTGAAGCCCTGATGATTCGGTCCCAGGCGTCTGAGGCGAATCGAATGGTAGAATATAAGCCGACTTGATTCCGTATCGTCTGTAGCTTCCAACCATGAAAGGGAACACTTGCTTTGAAAACTGCGAAGAAGACTGCGGCCAAATCTTCTCACCCAACCATCGCGATCATCGGTGGAAGCGGCCTTTATTCGATGAAAGGCCTCACCGACACCAAAGAAATCAAGGTGAAAACGCCCTTCGGCGATCCCTCCGAAGCCATCGTCATCGGAACCCTCGAAGGCAAACGCGTCGCTTTCCTCGCGCGCCACGGCCGCGGCCACCGTATCCTCCCAACTGAAATCAATTTCCGCGCGAACATATACGCCCTCAAATCTCTCGGCGTCGATCGCGTCATTTCCGTCAGCGCTGTCGGCTCGCTCAAAGAGGAACTCGCTCCCGGCGAATTTCTCGTCGCCGATCAGTTCGTCGACCGCACCAAAAATCGCATCTCCACATTTTTTGGCGATGGCCTCGTCGCCCACGTCACTTTCGACAAGCCCACCTGCCCTCAAGTCTCCAGCGTTCTCGCCGACGCCTGTGTCCACTCCGCGGTCAAAGTCCATCGCAAGGGCACGTACGTCTGCATCGAAGGCCCGCAATTCTCCACGCTCGCCGAAGCCCACATGCACCGAGCAATGAATTTCGACGTCATCGGCATGACTAACGTCACTGAAGCCAAGCTCGCCCGCGAAGCCGAACTCTGCTACGGTTCCATCGCCATGATCACCGATTACGATTGCTGGCATCCCGGTCACGAATCAGTAACCGGCGCGCAAATCATCGCCACCCTCAATCAAAACGCGGAAAACGCTCAACACGTCCTGCGCGAAGCTGTGAAATCCTTGCTCGTCGCCCACGACTGTAAATGCGGCAACGCTCTCGCCCACGCGCTTATTACCGACGCCAAGCTCGTGCCCAAGGCCACAAAAAAACGCCTTGCTGCCATCATCGGCAAATACATGTGGTGAAACCTTTTTTGGAGTGCGGCGGCCTGCCGCCGCTTTTCCGGTTCCCATTTTGAGTACTGCCAGGCTTTTGCCCGGCTCTTGGAAAAGGATAACGAATGTCTCTACTGGTAGTAGGTTTCGTTGCTCCAGCGGTTGTAGTGGCCGGTCGTTAGACCAGTGCTTTTCTCTTTTTAATTCGATCCAGGAGGACCATCGTGTCACTACTCGTTGTAGGTTCCGTCGCATTTGACGCCATCGAAAGCCCGTACGGCAAGGTCGACCGCATCATCGGCGGCGCCGCCACCTATTTCGCCGTCGCCGCCAGCTTTTTCACGCACGTAAACCTGGTTGGCATCGTCGGCGACGATTTCTCCGCCAAAGACGAATCCATCTTCCACCGACGCAAAATTGACACCGCGGGCCTCGAGCGCGCTCCCGGCAAATCCTTCTTCTGGGCCGGAAAATATTCCCAGCACCTCAACGAGCGCGAAACTTTGGTCACTGACCTCAACGTCTTCGCCAACTTCAATCCCAAGCTTCCCGAAAAATTCCGCAATTCGAAACACGTTTTTCTAGCAAACATCGCTCCCGATCTTCAACGCAGCGTCCTCCATCAAGTCAAAGGATCGCGCAAACACGTCGCTCTCGACACTATGAACTACTGGATCGAACGCACCCCTGCTGAACTTCGCGAAACCCTCAAGCACGTCGACATTCTGATGATCAACGATTCCGAAACCCGCCAGCTTTCGAACGAGCACAACCTGCTCCGCGCCGCGCGCCACATTTTCAAAATGGGCCCGTCCACCCTCGTCATCAAACGCGGCGAATACGGCGCCATTTTAGTGGACAAGAACGGTGTCTTCTCCGTACCCGCATTCCCACTCGAAGAACCGCACGATCCCACCGGCGCGGGTGATTCCTTTGCGGGCGGCTTTATGGGCTACCTCGCCGGAAGCGGCGGTTCGAACGACGCTACCCTCCGGCGAGCCATGGTTTACGGTTCCGTCCTCGGCAGTTTCGCCGTCGAGGAATTCGGCCCCGAGCGCCTCCGCAAACTCAAGCGCAGCGAAATCAACGCCCGCGCCCGCCATTTCCTCAAACTCACGCAATTCAAACTTTAACGTCGCCGCGCAACTCAACTGGCGTCGCTTTTTCTTGGTTTGTGTAGCGGCGGGTTATCCCGTTGTCTTTCTTTTTGTTCCGTCCTAGCGGCCACCTTCAGGTTGCTCTCGTCTCTCCAGTGGCACAGACTTTACAGTTTGCGGAAAAAAGCATGTGAGTTTACGCCGAGCTTGGGTCTGGTGTTCCTTCCGGTGTCTTTGCGAGCTCGGATTGCCCTCGTTATTTCTCCTGCGGCATCAGTTTCGCCATGCGAATCAGGTTCACTGCGGTGGCTGCCAGAGCGAATGTCCAGTGCACCCGGCGGCGGCCTCGGAATTTTGTCTTCCGCAGCCCGGCAATGAACTTGATCCAGCCAAAACTTTTCTCGATGCGTTTTCGATTCGCTTGGCTGATCGCAAATCCAAAATGATTCCGCTCGCTAGCGGTCCAGCAGTTCGGCCACTGCGGCAAACTTTTTTCGTATTCGGCCACGTGCGGAACCGCGCCCAGTTTGCGCAATCCCTCGATGAATCCTTTCACTTGGTAGGCCTTATCCGCGCCCACCGTGATTTCCCGCTTCTCTCTAACGCCTCGTTTCGCCTGCACCTTCGCAACAATTTTCTGCATCATGGCCAAGGCCGCTTCAGGCTCCTCGCGCTTCCCCGAAAGTGGGACGCATGGTTGCACAATCAGCCCGTTCCGGTTTTCCATCACCAGCTGCCCCAAATAACTGGGCCGCGCTTCTCCCGCCGCGCTCTTTTTGTATAGCCGGGCCTCCGCATCGGTTTTGCTTTCATGGGTGTCGCGCCGGGTCTTGCGTCCTCCGCTTCCCGTCCCCTGTTGTGGAGGATCCTGCTTCTCCTGAAAACTTCGCCGGTTGGCCCACGCCTCGAGCAATGTTCCATCCACCGTGAAGTGTTCATCCGACAGCAGTCCTTCTTGTTCCGCTTGCTTCAGCACCGCTGCAAAAAATGCGTCGGCGATCTCCCCGGCCAGCAAACGCTCGCGGTTTTTCGTGAACACCGTCTCATCCCACACCGCATCATCCATGCTTAATCCCACAAACCACCGGAACAGCAGGTTGTACTGCAACTGCTCCAGCAGTAGGCGCTCGCTGCGTACGCTGTGCAACGCTTGCAAAAGCAGCGCGCGCAGCAACTTCTCCGGTGCAATCGATGGCCGACCATAGCGCGAGTACATCTCGCCGAACTTCGCGGACAGTTCCTGTAACGCGCGGTCGGTCAGCTCGCGCACGCGACGCAGCGGATGATCAGCCGGCACGCGCTTCTCCGCAGAAATCTAACTGAACATGCTTTCTTGATGCTGGTCGTGTCCTCGCATGCCCACTTAGACGTCTGGCAGTCCCTCGCGTTGCAATACCCCCGACTTTTTCCGCAAACTGTAAAGTCTGTGTGCAGCGTTGCCCGCACTACGGCCAATCCGTTCACCCATGCTCTTTTCGCACTAGCTCACACCTCACACGCCCGCTCATCCGTTCGTTTGCGTGTAATATTCTGTGAGCGCCAGTCAGGGTTCCAACGGTGGCGCAAAAACCAAATGCTACCTCTCAGCACCATCACCTACCGTCTTCTCTGGGCCGCGCTCCTCGGCTCGATCATCGGCATCGAACGCAGCGCCCGCAAACGCCCGGCCGGCATGCGTACCAGTCTCTGCGTCTGCGTTGGCTCGGCGCTGTTCACAATTCTTTCGGTTGAAATCGCCAAGGCCACCGGCGACACCAGCACTACCCGCATCGCTTCCAACATCGTGCAAGGCATCGGCTTTCTTGGCGCCGGAGTCATTCTTCGCGAACGCGGCAGTGTCGTCGGCATGACCACCGCAGCGGCGATCTTCGCCGAGGCCGCCATTGGCATGGGTGCGGGGGGCGGCCTGTATCGCGTCTCCGGAATCGCCTCAGCCATCGTACTTTTCGCCTTGACCGGTTTGATCTACGTCGAAAATGGACTGAAGCTCAAATGCCGTTACATGCTCTTCCGCATCACCGCCGCCAGCGCCGTGGACATGGTTCCGGAAGTCCATCGCATCTTCCGGGATTTAAAAATCAAGCTCGACAATTTCCAGGTGAATATCACCGGAGAAAAGCATCTGATACAGTTTGACGCTGACGTCACCCAGCACCAGCAGGATCAAGTTCTCTCGGCGATGACTCGCCCCGGCATGTCCGTTGAAATGTTGCCAGTCGAAAGGCAACAGGAATGATCGCCGCAGCCGCCGTGCAAAAACCAAGAGCTTTGTCCCGCGGCGCGCTCTTCGCCCCCATCGCTCCCGCGTCGCCAGCAAAAGAAGACCGCATCCTCGCCGGAAAGAGTGCGCTGCAACAGTTTGGATTTTCAGTCGCGCCGGGCCGCGAACTTCACGCGGAAGGCTATTTCACCGGCTCGGCAACTGAGCGGCGCGAAGAATTTCTCGACGCTTTAAACGATCCCGGCGTTGATGCGCTGATTGCCACTCGCGGCGGCTACGGCTCAGTCTATCTCTTGGAAGAAGGACTCCCCGCAAATCTGCCCAAGATCAAGCCGCTCATCGGGTTCAGTGACCTCACCACGTTACAAATCTATCTGTGGCAGAAGCATCGCTGGACCACTTTCTACGGCCCCATGCTGGCTGCAGGCCTCGACCACGGTGCCGGCGCCGCTGGCGGCTACGACGAAGTTTCCTTTCGAAACGCTCTCACCAAGTCTTCAGACGGTTGGAAGATTCTATTGCAAGGTGAATCGCTGCACAACGGATCGGCCGAAGGAACTTTGCTGGGCGGCGCCATGACTCTGCTCGAAGCCACCATCGGCACGCCCTGGGAACTTGATACCGATGGCGCTATTCTCGTGCTCGAAGATCGCGCCATGAAGCCCTATCAAATCGATCGGGTGCTGATGCACTTGAAGCACTCCGGAAAATTATCCAAGATTCGTGGCATCGTCCTCGGTGATTTTCCCGAGTGCGAACCGCCGGTTACGGGCAGCCCTTCGGTGCGCGACGTCTGCGTCCGAGTTCTTGCGCCGCTCGGCGTCCCGATCATTTTCGGCGCGCCAGTCGGCCATACTACGCGGCCAATGCTGACATTTCCTCTCGGCGTTCGCGCACGGCTCGTTGCCGAAGGCCAAGGACAACTCGAAATCCTCGAACCGGCGGTCACTGTATGACTCAGGGAGCTACCAAGGTAAAACACATTCACGTTATTGGCATCGCGGGATCGGCTATGGCTCCGCTCGCCGGAATGTTGCGCGAATCCGGATTTCGCGTCACAGGATCCGACTCTGGCGTCTACCCTCCGGCGTCCACGTTGCTCGACAGTCTTGGCATTGCGTATTTTTCCTCATTCGATGCGGCGCATCTCACCCCCGCGCCCGACCAGGTCATCGTTGGCAACATCATCGCGCGGGGCAATCCAGAACTCGAAGAAACGCTAGAACGCAAAATTCCATACCGTTCCATGCCGGAAATTCTCGAAGAGGTTTTTCTTCCCGGAAAACATTCCATCGTCGTCAGCGGCACCCACGGTAAAACCACCACTACCGCTATGCTGGCCTGGATTTTTCATTCCGCCGGCAAACAGCCCACGTTTCTTGTTGGTGGTGTTGCGGAAAACTTTGGCAAGAGCTATGGCCTCGGGCAGGGAATCGAAATGATTCTCGAAGGCGACGAATACGAAACTGCCTTCTGGGATCGCGGCCCGAAATTCTTTCACTATCATCCCGACGATCTCATCGTTACTTCTCTCGAATACGACCACGCCGATATCTATCCGGATTTTGATACCTACAAACTTGCCTTCAAGCGCCTGGTCAATCTCGTACCGCGCAATGGCCGTGTGGTGATTTGGGGCGACACTGAAAAATCCGGCCCGGCGTTGCGCGAATCCGCAGCCAAAGCTTTTTGCCCGGTCATCAGCTACGGCTTCGCCGCTGAAAACGATTGGGTCGCCAGCGAACCCGAATTTTCCGGAGATGCAATGAAATTTCGCGTCACGCAAAAAAGCAAACTCTTCGGCGAATTCTCGCTCACCGCATCCGGCCGCCACAATGTTCTGAACGCTCTTGCGGCAATCATCGTGGCACAGGGAAGAGGCATTTCCGTTGAATCCCTGCAAAAATCTCTCGCTTCATTCCGTTCGGTGCGCCGCCGCCTCGACGTCAAAGGCGAACACAACGGAATTTTGGTTGTCGACGACTTTGCCCACCATCCGACCGCCGTTCGCGTCACCATTGAAGCTGCGCGTGGCCGTTGGCCCCATCGTCGTCTGTGGGCTATCCTCGAGCCGCGCTCCAATTCCATGCGTCGCAAAGTTTTCCAGGATTCGCTGCCACAATCTTTGGCGCTCGCCGACCGCGTTGCACTAGGAGGCGTGTTCCGCGCGCAGCAGCTCGGCGACGAAAATCGCCTCGACCCCGAAACGGTAGCGGCCAGCGTTCGCGCACTCGGCAGAGAGGCCAATGTAGTGTCCGGCGGCGAAGCCATGGCCGAATTCCTCGTCGCCAACGCCAGACCCAACGATCTCCTGCTCATCATGTCCAACGGCAGCTTCGACGGCCTCTGCGAAAAACTTATGAAAAAACTGTCGCCATCACAGCACGCCGCCGCCGAGGCCAACTCTCGGTGAACAATCTTCGACTGCGGCTTCATACAAACATCGCTCGCAATCTTTTCCTTATCCTGCTGACCCTTGGTTTTCCGCGCTTCGCTGCAGCGACAATTTCTTACCAACTCTCGCTAGCCAATCCTGCGCAACATCTTTTTCATGTCACCATAAATATTCCCGACGTACATGGTGATCTGACCGTTCAGATGCCAGCATGGAATGCTCTTTACGAAATCCGCGATTTCAGCAGCCGCGCGCAGCGCGTGCAAGCTTTCACGGGATCGCACCCGCTTCCGATTGAAAAGGTCGACAAACTCACCTGGCACATTCACGGCGAAGGCCTGGTGACTGTCCGTTATGCAATCTACTGGGACAATGCGGGACCGTTTGCATCTCAACTGAATGAGGAGCACGCGTTCATCAATCCCGCCATGGTTTTCATGTACGTTCCTGAGCGCCGTACTGAAGAGATTTTCCTCGCGCTTCAGGATCTTCCGTCCAACTGGAATGTCGCTACGCCGCTCAGCCTCTCAACATTCGAAGCTGGCCGCGAAACTGCGCATACCGTCTCCGCACGGAACTATGACGCATTCGCCGACGGTCCGATTGAGGCCGGCACGTTTAAGATATTTAAAATTAGTGACATCAATCCCAGCATCTCCGTGGTGATTCATGGCGATAACTGGAAGCAATCCGACGTGGAAGACACGCTGCGCAAGATCTGCAAGTACGAAATTGGATTGATGGGCGGCGCTCCTTTCGATTACTACTTGTTTATATACCACATTGGTAAAGCAGCGCAAGGCGCGGGCGGCGGAATGGAACACGCCAGTGGTACTGCGATCAACGTGAGTTCTGGCGCGCAGATTGCCGGCGTTTCCGCGCACGAATTTTTCCACCTGTGGAACGTGAAGCGCATCCGGCCTGCTTCTCTTGAACCGGTTGATTACACTCGCGAACAATTTACGCGCGCACTGTGGTTTGCCGAAGGCGTGACCAGCACCTACGGAAGCTACACGATGGTGCGTTCCGGCATCTGGTCCAAGCGCGATTTCTACGAGGACCTGGCGCGGCAGATCAACGAATTGGAATCGCGGCCCGCGAATAAGTGGCAGAGCGCGGAACAATCGAGCCTCGATACCTGGCTCGACAAATACGATTACTACAACGGCCCGGAATTCAGCGTGTCCTACTATACCAAGGGGCAGGTGCTCGGCGACCTCCTCGATATTTTGATTCGCGATCGCACAGAAAATGCCAAGTCGCTTGACGATGTGCTGCGAAAAATGAATGAAGATTTCGCGAAAGCCGGCAAGACATATCGCGACAGTCTGGATATTCGCCTGACCGCGGATGCAATTGCCGGCGGATCGTTCGAGGACTTTTTTCGCAAGTACGTCGCAAATGCCGAACCGCTTCCGTACCAGTCGGTACTGGCTAAAGCCGGCTTGCTGCTGCAGCGGCAACAAATCGACCGCGCCGAGCTCGGATTTTCCGTGGAGCGCGACACCAGCGGCCGTTTGCTGGTGCGAATCGTCGAGCCAGGCTCTCCGGCCGAACGGGCAGGCTTGCTTATCGGCGACGAAGTCCGGGATTTTAATGGTGAGGGCATTCCACGGCGCGTGGAATATTGGCTACGCAACAAAAAGCCGGGCGACAGTTTGAAAGTGCGACTACTTCGAAACGAGCAAACTGTAGAATTTTCGTTCACGCTGGCTGGGAAGTCCGAATCCATTTTTGCGATTAGCGAAGATGCGCAGGCAACGCCGAAAGCGCGCGCAATTCGCGAAGGCTTACTGCACGGCACGACGGAAGCGGCGAAAGCGGCAACTGCCGCGACGCAGTGAGCGGGATTTCGAAGTTCAGCTTGACGCCCGAGTGACCATTCGAGAAAGTTGCCGTCAACCGACTGCATGCTGCGAACCATTTTCATCGCCATCTTCTTGTCGCTGTACATCATCATTGCCGGAATTCCGCTGCTGATTTACACGGTCATCTGCAAAAATCCCGATGCGCTGTACTGGGCCGGCATCACCGGCGTGATGTTTTTTGTGCGCGCGGTCGGCGTGCGCGTTCGGGTTGTGGGCACCGAGCGAATTCCGCGAGGCACGTGCCTCTTTGTTGCGAACCACACCAGTTCAGCGGATGCGCCTGCGGTGGTTGGAGCGATTCCGCGGCGCATTGCGATCCTGCTGAAGAGATCGCTGTTCGCGTACCCGATTGTCGGTCAGGCGTTTCGTCTGGCGCGGTTCATCCCTGTTGATCGAACGCAGCAGGACGCGGCGATTGCCGCCATTGAAAAAGCGATCGAAGCGATGCGCGACGGGCAATCGTTTCTGATCTACCCGGAAGGAACGCGCAGCCCGGACGGGCGCTTGCAGACGTTCAAGAAGGGCGCGGTAGTGATGGCCATCAAGTGCGGCGTGCCGATTGTGCCGATAGCGTGCTCGGGAGCGCATCGCATCATGGAGAAGCGGTCGCTGGAAATTCATCCCGGCGAAATTCTGGTGGAATTTCTGGCGCCGATTGACGCATCGAAGTACACGTTCGAGGAGCGGGAGACGCTCAATGAAGTGGTGCACGATGCGATGGCGGCGGGATTGCCGCCGGATCAGCGGCCGGCGAAGTTTCCTGGTGCGACGTAGTGGCTTGTGCCTGTCACCAAGTTCGCCGAGAGATTCCTCGCCTGCGCAGGCCAACATTCGCTTCGCGAATGCCAGAAAGGGTTGGCCCGCTCCGCTCGGAATGACAATCACAAAACACGGGTTTTTAGTTTTTCGATTTCCTCCTCAAGTTCGCGGACTTTGCGCTGCAGATCGGGTAGGCGATTTAGTGCGGCGTGAGTTTTGAGCCATTGGCGATTTTCGACGGCGGGATATCCGGAGTACATGCCTGCCGGCGGAACATCGTTGGGGACGCCGCTTTTTGCGGTGATGACGGCTCCCGCGCCGATGCTGAGATGGCCCGCGGTGCCGACTTGTCCGGCGAGGATGCAGCCGTCGCCGATTTTTGTCGAGCCCGCCAGGCCGGTCTGGCCGCAAAGCATGGCGTTGGCTCCTACCTGCGAAGCGTGACCGATTAAAACCAGATCATCAATTTTTGTACCGTGACCGATGCGGGTTTCGCCGACGGTGGCGCGGTCAACGCAGGCATTGGCCTGAATTTCCACGTCGTCTTCAAGTACGGCGGGGCCGGACTGGTTCATTTTGTACCAGGAGCCGTCTTTCAGTTTTGCAAAGCCCAGGCCGTCGGCGCCGATGATGACTCCATTTTGCAGAATGACGCGATTGCCGATGTGACAGTGTTCGCGAACGACGGCGTGGGCGTGCGCGAAGAAGTGGTCACCGATTTTTGCGCCGCGGTAAATTGAAACGAAGCTGTGCAGTACGGCGTGATCGCCGATGGTGACATCTTCGTTGACGAAACAGTACGGACCGATGTGAGCGCCTGCGCCGATGTGAGCGGATTTGGCGACTACGGCAGTAGGATGAATTCCCGGAGCGTAGGCGGGCGGCTGGTAGAACATTTCGATGGCGCGCGCGAAGGCGAGATAAGGATTACTGGAGCGAAGAGCGGCGAGCGCCGGCAGGCCGGGTTCGCGTTCGATGCGGATGCCGTCTTCAATGAAGATGGCGGTGGCGCGAGTGGTGTGTAGCAGTGGGAAGTAGCGGCGATTGGCGAGGAAGGTGATTTGGCCGGGGACGGCGTGGTCCATGCCGGCGATTCCGGTGATTTCGGCGGAGGGATCGCCTTCTAGGCGGCAGGAAAGTTTCTCTGCGACTTCAGCGAGTTTCATGGAAAGGCTCCTGAGAAAACGTGCGACGAATGAGGCGCAGACAAGATTGTCTGCGTTACCAAGCCGAGTCTCGCAAGGAAGGCGCCACGGAAGCAAGGGCGAGGCTAGTTCGTGGAGCGGATTACACCGCGCACAGCCCCTTCGCAACTCAGGGTAACTGGATTGGCTGTGCTACTGAAGAACTAGCGGTGGACGTGGTCGGCGGAAGGCTTGGCGGCGGCTGGCGGGTTGATCGCGGCAAGTTGTAAGTTGGCTTGGGAGAGGCTGCGGAGGGCGAGAGTGCGGCCGGGGGCACGGGCTAAGTCGGATTCGAGGGAGGGTTTGGCGTCGGCGGGGCGATGGAGTTGGAGATAGAGTTCGCCGAGGAGTTCGTCGGTGGGCTTGTTGATGACCGGCGGGCCGAATTCCAGGGGAAGGGCGCGTTCTTTTTCGGCGATCGATTTGAGCAAGGTGATGGCTGGCGGTGGTGGGGAGTTGGGCGACGTCGAACTGGAAGTCGTTGAGTTAGGCGAGGACGAATTCGAAGCGTTCGAACTGGTGCCGTAGAGGAGAGCGGCGATTTGTTCGACGAAGATGGCGATTTGGGTGTAGGCGTTAGCGTCGTCAGCGTCATGCTTGTCGATCCAAGCGCGGGCCAGGCGGGCGTCGTCTTCCATGTGTTCGCGGGCAACGTTGGCTGCGGCGAAATCGGAAGATTTGTAGGCGGCCAGAGCGGTGGCGTAATCGAGAGTAAGTTGTGCGGAGGGATAGTCGCCCTCTGGAAAAGTCCAGCGGGCGACCTCGTCCTGCCAGAGTTCAGAATTAATCAGAAAGTTCGCGCGCATGTCGGCGTAGGACTCGACAGAGTTGCCCTCCGGGCCTCTGTTGGGAGTAGCATTTTTTGACATGCGCTCGGCCTGGCGGAGGGCATCGGCGCGGCAGGCTTCGAGGACGCGGCGGGCGTCGTCGAAGCGGCCTAGTTGCAGGTAGCCGTATTCCAGCCAATAGGGATAGTGTCCGCAGGCTTGCGGTGGGCGGCCTGTGTCGGCGCGTTGTTTGTTGACCACAGCGACAGCGGTTTCGTTGGCTCTGACGACGTCTTCCCACATTCCCATGGCGAGAAAAATGTGCGAGGTCATGTGCTGGGCGTGGCCAGCTTCGGGGGCGAGTTGCGAGTAGATGCGCGCGGCACGCAGGCCGAGCGGGGCGTGGATGGGATCGTCGTAGGAGTGGATCAGGTAGTGGACAACGCCGGGATGATGCGGGTGGGCGGGGAAAACTTCTTCGAGGAGCGCGGCGGCGCGCATGTAGGTGGCGAAGTCGCGACCATTTTCGGCGCTGGAGAGAATGGCCACGGCGTAGAAGGCGGTGGCGTCGACGTCATCGGGAAAATTCTTGTGGAGGTCGGCCATGGCGCCGACGTACTTCTGGTCGCGATCTTCTTTGCTGCCTTCGCCGTAGAGGACCTCGATGGTGGAGAGATATTGCTTTTCACGGGGAGTGGCGGCTTTGGCTTGGCGGGCTCCGGGAGTGGGGGCGAGTTTTTGCAGGACTTCGCGAGCGGCGTGGAGGTTCTGGTCGTGCCAGACGCCGTGATTTTTGGTCATGGCTTCGCCCCAGTAGGCCATGACGAAGCTGGGATCGATTTCTTCGGCGCGGCGGAAATGAACGGAGGCATCGTCGTATTCGAAATTGTGGAGTTGGGCCAGGGCGTGGAGGAAGTCGGATTGTGCGGCGGGGGCGCCGGAGTTGGAGAAGGAGACTTCGCCTACGGTGGGGGACTGGGCGTGGAGAGCGGAAGAAGAGAGAAGCAGGAGAAATGCGGGTAGGAGTCGTTTCATTGGCAAGCGCCTCATCATGTCAAAGGGAATTTAACACAGAGGTGACAGAGGGCACAGAGAAGAAGACGAAGGAGAGAGCTAGAACTTGAATTCGAGGTTGAGCTGGGTGCGGCGCGGGGCATTGGCGAGATTGGGTTGGCCGAACTGCGGGGAGCCGACTACTCCGACGTAGGTGACGTAGTTGGGATGGTTGAAGACGTTGAAGGAGTTGAGTGAGACGGTGAGGGTAGGGACGTCTTTTTGCTTGTCGGATTTTTTGGAGAACGGGAAATCGTGGGAGAGGTTTAAGTCGAGATTGACCAGGCCGGGGCCGTGGAGGGTGTTGCGGGCGTCGCCTGCTGGGCGGTCGTTGACGATACCGTCGCCGTTGCTGTCGGCACCGGTGGTGACGTTGACGGGCTTGCCGGAATACAGGGAGAGTGCGGCGCCGAGAGTGAAGAGTTCGGTGAAATGGGTCGAGCCGAGAAGATCGAATTTGTTGCGGCGGTCGTTGTCGGAGCGGGCCCAATCGGCGGCGGGATCGTAGCTGTATCCGGGGAAGTAGGTGATGCCGCTGGTGTTGTTGTAGGTCTTGCTGAGGGTGTATTGGATCTGGCCGGAGAAAAATTTAGAGGGGCGGCCGCGGAAAGTCAGTTCAAGGGCATTGGATTTCTGGTAGCCGCCGGACTGCATTTCGCGATTTTGGCCAAGAGCTGGATCGGGGCGCGAGGTGCTTGGCAGAAGCGGAGCGTTGGCGTCAATGGAGCGGAACAAGTCGATTCCGCGAGAGCCGACGTATCCGGCGCTGAAGGTGCTTTTGGCAGTGACTTGCCGTTCGATAGAGAAACCGAACTGCAGGCGATAGGGAATGCGCAGGTGGGGATCGAGAGTGACGATGCTGGTGGGAGTGGCGGCGAGTTCGACGGGGGTTACGGGATACGAGGGATTGCTGACGATCAAGCGGAGAAGATCACCGCCGTTGAAATGGAGAAGATCGGCGATGGGGCGTGGGCCGGTGCGGTCGTAGAAGAGGCCAGCTCCGCCACGGAAAACGGTTTTGCTTTTTGGCGTAGGGGCCCAGGCAAAGCTGAAGCGCGGAGCGAAATTGTCCGGGTCGTCGTGAAAATAGTTTTGGTGGTAATAACGCAGGCCGGCAGTTACGGAGAGTCCCGGAGCGATGCGGATGGAATCTTCGATGAAGCCGGAGATGACCTTTTCGACGAAGACGACGTGGCCGTTGCCTTGTTGGAGGGTGACAGTGGAAGGCGAGTTGGCCTGAAACGCGGCGAGCGTGGCGAAGGTATAGACGCCGAGTTGATTGGTGAAATCGTCGGCGCCGCGGCGGCTGATATCGGGAATATCCACGCCGAAATTAAGGAGATGTTTGCCGCGGGAGTAGCTGACGATGTCGGTGCCGTCGAAGTGATATTCGGTGCGGCGGGTATCGGATTGCGAGCCGCCGCCAGTGAATGCGCCGGAGACCACAATTTGCGGGGCGTTGGTGGCGCTGGTGCGCAGCTGGTTATTTTCACCAAGCAGGAAACGCAATTGATTGGCCCACGCGGCGGAAAAGGTGTGGCGATAGCTGAAGTTGACTTCGTTTTCGTGGAACAAGGCGCGGTAGGCGGCTTCGGGCAGAACGCTGCCACCGACGCCCTGGATGCTGTTGGCGTGTTCGAACGAATAGCTGACCCAGAAGAGGTCGCCGTTGGCGAGATCGTGGAAGACGCGGCCTTCGGCGAATCCGTGGCGCAAGGGAGTGGGCACGTTTTCATGGATGGGAGTCGGGACATTTGCAACGTCGAGGCCGACAGCGTCGACGATAGATTCCTGGTTGTCGAGATCGTTTTCCAATGAAAGTAGAAAAGTGGTCTTTTTGTTGCGGCTGAGTGGGCCGGTGAGCGAGCCTTCGTAATATTGGCGAGACTCCGACGGTTTTTGCACCGCGAAGGCGTTGGCCGCGTCAAAGACGGCGTCGCGATAGAGGAAATTCACGGTGCCGTGGAAATCGGGAGTGCCGGGCTTGGTGGTGATTTCGAGACGGGCGCGGCCGGGATTGGCGAAGAGCGCGGAGTAGGGATTCTGGTTGATTTTGACTTCGCCGACTGCGGAAGGAGTGACACCGGGGCCGTTGGCTTCGATGCCGTTGACGACCAGAGAGACGCCGCTGGTGGCGACGGCGTCGTCGCTGAGGAAGCGGGAGAGCGTGGTCACGTAATCCTGATCGAAAACTGGAACGCGATCGAGTGCGGCTCGTTCGAAGGTATTGGCGCTTTGATTTTGCGCGGGGTCGGTGGTGACCTGAGGAGCGGAGTCGTCGCCGCCAACAGTGACGGTTTCGGATTGCGAGGCGAGTGCGAGGGTGATGCGGAGGGGCGAGGTCCGTTTTCCGGCGATGGTGATGGTTGACGCCGCGTCTTTGAAGCCCGCGGCGCTGGCGGTGAGCTTGTAGGAGCCATTGGGAAGTTTTTCGAAGTGGAAGCTGCCCGCGGAATCGGTTTCCAGCTGGATTGGAGTGGCTTCGCCGAACCGTTGCAGCGTGACGGTGGCGTGGGAGATGACGGCGCCGGAAGGATCTTGCACGGTGCCGGAGAGGGCGAAGGGCGCTTTGGATTGGGATTGTGCATCGTCGGGAGCGGAGTGCGCCGCTGGAATCGAGTGGGCAGCGGTTCGCGGCAGAGTTGGCCAGACGAGTAGCGCCGACGAGACGAGCAAGATGGAGCGAATAGGAGTCAAGAGCGCAGCCAAGTTAGCACGGGGAATCTAAACACGAGTTAAACGGCAGCCTTGCGTTCAGAAAAGCGGCAGCTGGGCTGCCGTACTCCAAAAAGCAGCGGGACAAACCCGCTGCTACAAAAAACAGGGCTACTCGTTGAAGAGGGTGGGTTGGGGGATGGCTGCTGCGGCGGGTTTGCGTCGGGCGATGCCGACGACGCCCAGGACGGTGACTTCGCTGAGGGCGGAGCGCGGTACGAAGATGCGGTCGGAATTGGAGTTGAAATCGGGCGGAGTGATTTGGATGCCGTTGTCGATGAGCGAGAGCAGGTCGTTGGGCACGACACCTTCGAGGGATTCGCCGTCGAGGAAGCGCAGACGCAGCCAGAGGCCATCGAGTTTGGGACGGCTGAGAAAGGCTTTGCGCTCGGGCTCGAAGTCGTCATCGAAATCGCGCACGAAATAGATGGAGCGGATTTTGGCGAGGGGAATTTCCTGGTGCTCACCATTCTGGGTGAGCAGATCGAGCGGATCAAGCTGCCCGAGGCGCACGGGATTGAGATAACCGCGAAGCGACTTGCGGTCGTGCAGCGCAACGATGACCTTTTTGTGGGTAGAGGCTGGGGCGCGAAGTTTCAAGGACGAATTCTAGCCTCCGAAAATGGCGGATTTGCAACGAGGTAAAAGTTATGATATGTTAACCGAGAAATTCCTGTCAACTTATTGTTTTTAATGGATTTACGGCCGGGAGCATGCCTCGTTGACTGAGAAGAAGCAAATCCTTAAATCGGCTTCGATCATCTCGCTCGTCACCATCGTCAGTCGTGTTTTTGGCTATATTCGCGACCAACGCATCGCCCTACTGCTGGGAACTACTGAAGTATCAGTCGCTTACCAGTTGGCTTTCCGCATCCCCAATCTTTTTCGAAGGCTGGTGGCCGAAGGCGCGATGACCGCGTCGTTTATTCCGGTGTTTGCCAGCTATATGCGGGAGAAAGATCGGGAAGAAGTCTGGGATTTCGCCAACAAGCTGTTCTGGACGCTGGCGCTGGTCGTGGCGGCTATCACGGTACTGGGGATGGTTTTCTCACCCTCGGTAATCACTCTCTTTACTTCGGACGTGAAGAGCGCGGGCGGTTTGGATCTGGCGGTTGAGCTGAACCGGATCATTTTCCCTTATTTGTTTTTTGTGGCGCTGGCCGCGCTAGCAATGGGGATTCTGAACTGTTTTCATGTGTTCGGGCTGCCGGCTTCGACACCGGTGTTCTGGAACCTGGCTTCAATTCTGTTCTCGATTGCCGCGGTATGGAAATACTTCAAAAATCCGGCGACTTCGCTGGCAGTGGGAGTGCTGGTAGGCGGAGTATTGCAGTTTTTGATTCAGGTGCCGCTGCTGGTGCAGAAGGGAATGAAATTCAATTTTGGGATTTCGTTCACTCATCCGGGAATTCGCAATGTGGCGCGGCTGATGATTCCGCGGCTCTTTGGGATTGGAGTGGCGCAGATCAACCTGCTGGTGGATACGCGTTTTGCGACGGCCAGCATCATGCCGAAAGGCAGTTTGACGGCGCTATATTACTCGGACCGGGTGATGGAGCTGGTGCTGGGCGGCTATGCGATTGCGGTGGCGACGGCGATTCTGCCGATGATGTCACATCAGGCTGCGGCGAACGATTACGCCGGGTTGAAGAAGACCCTGGCGTTTTCCATCCGGCTAGTGGCGTTCATCACCATACCCGCGATGCTGGGTTTGATGATTCTGCGCGAGCCGATTATTCGCGTGCTGTTCCAGCACGGATTGTTTGTTGCGGAATCGACGCGGCTGACCGCTCGGGCGCTGCTCTATTACGCGATTGCGCTGCCGGGGCTGGCGACGGTGAAACTGGTGGTGCCGGCGTTCTACTCGACCAAGGACACCAAGACACCGGTCATAGTGGCTGCGATTTCGATGGTAATCAACGTGGTGCTGAACATCATTTTCATACAGTTTTTCTTCAAACGGGTACAGAACGGCGGCCCAGCATTGGCGACGGCTTTGGCCTGCTACTTTGACTTTTTCGCGTTGCTGCTGATCTTCCGGCTGCGCTACGGGATTATGGGGATGCGCGAGATTCTGCGGTCGTTTTCGAAGATTGTGCTGTGTTCGGGGATCATGGGTGTAGCGTGCTGGTTTGGCGGGCATTATACGGAATTTACGCTCCATTCGAGGGTGCTGGTGCAGGTAAGCGTGTTCTTCGGATTGATCACCGGCGCGACGGTGCTTTATCTAGCGCTCGCGTGGATATTCCGGTGTAGTGAAATTGAAGAGATTTATGGAATCGCGACGCGCAAGCAGCGCGGCGGCGAAGCGTACGTCGAGTAATGGGAATCACGGCTGCCATTTCTTCGTTTTTGACCCACGTGCAGGTGGAGAAGGGCCTGGCGTCGAATACACTGAGCGCTTACCGGCGGGATCTGACCAAGTTCGATGATTTTGCGAAGAAGCGCAAGCTGCAACTGGCAGCGGTAAAACGCGACGACCTGGTGGATTTTCTGGCGAGCTTGTACCGGCAAAAGCTGGAGAGCAAGACGGTGGCGCGGCATCTGGTCACGTTGCGGAATTTCTTCCGGCACGCGCAGGTGCAGGACTTGATCAGCGAAGACCCAAGCGCGCACCTGGAATCTCCGAAGATTCGACGGTCGCTGCCGGGATATTTGCGGCTGGAAGAAGTGGAAAAGCTGCTGGAATTGCCGGACCACACGACGCCGCTGGGGTTACGCGACCGTTCCATGCTGGAAGTGCTATATTCCACGGGTTTGCGTGTCAGCGAACTGACCGGCCTGAGGGTTCCCGACCTGGATATGAAGGTTGGGTGCGTGCGGTGTATTGGCAAGGGCGATAAAGAGCGGATTGTGCCAGTTGGCAAAAAGGCGCTGAGCATCGTGGAAAAGTATCTGCGCGATGGGCGTCCGCGGTTGATTGGCGCAGGCCGAGGCGGGGCAGGGGCATTCCTGTTTGTAAACCGGCGCGGCGGCCGGATCAGCCGGGTTGGTGTATGGAAGATTCTCTCGGCGTATGGGAGAAAGGCGGGATTGCGCATACCGCTGACGCCGCATATGTTGCGGCACAGCTTCGCGACGCACCTGCTGGAGCGCGGAGCGGATTTGCGGTCGGTGCAATTGATGCTGGGACACTCCGACATTTCCACCACGCAAATCTATACCCATGTGGTGGAGGAGCGGTTGAAGCAGATTTACAAGGCGCATCATCCGCGCGCATAGCGCGGCGGGTCAAGTAAAGCAGTGCGGGCATGGCTTGGAAGAAGTCGAGAGAGCCGGCCTCTAAAGTCGAGGGAGAGAGATGCCAGATTATATGTTTTTGCTGGAGAGCCGGCTGTTGCCGGAGCAGCGCGCGGCGATGATGCGGGTGCAGGAGCTATCCGCGGCGCTGGGACTCAACGTGTATTTGACTGGCGGAACGGTGCGCGACCTGATTACCGGGGCTTCGCTGCGCGACCTGGATTTCACGGTGGAAGGAAATCCATCGAAGATTGCGCGGGAACTGGAAAAGGGCGGCGCCAAGGTTCTGCACGAGGACGAGAAGCTGCGGCAGATCGAGCTGCTGTTTGCGGGCGAAGTTGAGGGAAGCCTCTCCGCGGCACGCGACGATCATTATGTGCGGCCGGGGACGCGGCCGGAGATTCGCTGGTCGACAATTATGGAAGATTTGCGGCGGCGGGACTTTTCGTTGAACGCCATTGCTATCTCGCTGAATCCGGCATCACGGGGCTTGCTGCTCGATCCGACCAACGGGCTCTCGGACATCGAGCGCGCCGAAGTGCGTGCACTGACCATTCACAGCTTCACGAACCAGCCGGTGCGATTGCTTCGTGTGCTCCGTTATGCGGCGCGGATGGGATTCAAGCTGGAGCAGCGTACACAGGAATGGCTGGAACTGGCGATGGAGCGCGATCTGCATCACAGCATTACGCCGGACGATGCGGGCGACGAATTGCGCGGCGCGGCCAAGGAAGAGCAGCCAACTGGAACGCTGAAGTCTTGGGAAGAGCACGACTTGATGGAAATTGTGCATTCGGTGCTGGCCAAGAAAAAACCGGACTACGAGGCCATCAACCGGCTGAGCAAGGTGCGCGACGACCTGATGATGGCGGGACTGCGGCCTCGGTTCGCTACGCCGATGCTGCTGGCGATTCTTGGGCGGCTGAAAGACCGCGAACAATCGAGCCTGCTGAGCAAGCTTGGATTCCGTGCTGCAGAGACCGAAGTGATCTTGAATTTTGAAGAGGCTTCGGACGCCTCGGCAAAGGAATTGGCCGGCAAGAAGATGAATGCGCCGATCGACGCTTTCAAGTTCATCGAGAAATTGCCGGTTGACCGGATTGGGTACTTGCTGGCAGAAACCAGAAACTCCGCGGCGCTGTCCAAAATCAAGGCCTATCTGAACAAGTGGCGGCCGCTGCGTGCGGGAATTGCAACCGTGCGCGAGGAACTGAAGCGCATCGGGATGCAAGAAGGCGCCAAGTTCGATGGAGTTATCGAACAGATGTTCGCGCAACAGCTGACCGGCCGTGGAAAGACTCCCGAGGAACGCGAGAAGATGTTGCGGAAGCTTTCCGGAATCAAGGAACCGCCCAAGCAGAAAGAGCCGAAAGCCAAGGACAAGAAGGGCGCGAAGAGTTCGGAGAAAGCGCATGACGCGCTGATGAAGATGCAGGGAAAACCGAAAGGCAAGACCGCGGAAGCCAAGCCAGCGCACAAGCCGGCGGCAAAACCGGCAAAGCCCGCGGCCAAGGCAAAAAAGAACAAGAAATAGCAGAGGTACGGGCGGGACAATTATTCCGGTTGGCCCAACTTTCAGGGCTTGCGCGAGGGACGTGCAGAGTGAACCGACTTGGACTATAATCCCGCAACTTCTTACCCTCCGTTCTCTTCGAGGTGACTGTTATGAACTCCGACACGGTGTCGCCAGGCGTTTCTACGCCGAACCCCGCGAATATCCAACTCATGCAAATAGCCACGGCGTATTGGACGTCGCGTTGCCTGCATGTGATCGCCGAGTTAGGAATTGCAGATCTCATCGGCGATCAGCCGCAATCCACCGATGCCCTTGCAAAAAGCACCGGTACTCAGCCGCAGCCACTCTATCGCATGCTGCGGCAACTGGCTTCCGTTGGAATCTTTGAATGTCAGGATGGAGTCTGGCGTCATACGGATGCATCGCGCTTCCTTCGTTCCGACCATCCTGAATCTTTGCGGGATTACGTCCGCATGCTCGGTCTGCCGGCGTTTTGGCACGCCTTTGCTGATCTGGATCATTCGCTGCGTACCGGTAAAGCTGCATTCGCAAAGCACCACCCGGAGGGCGTCTTCGACTATCTGGTCAACCACCCGCAAGAGAGCCGTATTTTCGATGCCTCCATGACCTCGAAATCGCATCGCGACATCGCCGCCATACTGCCTGCGTATGATTTTTCGCGATTCGGTACCATCGCCGACATCGCCGGCGGACGTGGCCACCTGTTGCGTGCAATCTTGAAGAGTTCAGCAAAAACGCAGGGCATCCTCTTCGATCAGCCACACGTAGTAGCGGGAGTCGCGCCGGAAAAAGATGAGAAGCTCGCCACGGTTGGCGGCAATTTCTTCGTCGACGCCATGCCCAAAGCTGACGCCTACCTGTTGATGAATATCATCCACGACTGGCCTGACGCGGAATCCATCAAAATCCTGTCCGCCATCCGGCGCGCCATGCCGGCCCACGCCCGGGTGCTGACGATCGAGACCGTTGTCCCACCTACGCCTGGGCCGCACCTCTCGAAGGAACTCGACATTGCAATGATGGCGCTCCCCGGTGGCATGGAGCGCACTCAAGAGGAATACGCCGAGTTGGCTTCAAAATCTGCTCTTCGATTGGAGCGCGTTGTGCCAACCATGAGCCCATATTCAATTCTGGAAATGGCCGCCGCCTAAAGGCATAACATCTCCTGCAGAATTGCCGCACCCGTTTGGTAACACTGGTAGTAGGCAATCGGAAGCGAACCGCGACGCATTGAGCTTCGAGGAGTGTCTTGCGGCTGTGCTTCTTCATAACAAGAATTTCGCGTCGCATAAATCGCTGGCAAAAAAATATTTCTGTTGAAATCGCGTGAAACGTCGTCGCATTTCTCGGCGCGGCGAATTACAATCAAGGTTCATGGGGCAACCAGAGTTCGTACACCTGCACGTTCACACCGATTTCAGTTTGCTGGACGGCGCCTGCGAGACCGGCGAACTACTGGATGAAGCATCCCGCCAGAAGATGCCCGCGGTGGCGATCACCGATCACGGAAATCTGTTTGCCGCTGCCAATTTTTTCTACGAAGCCAGCAAGCGCGACGTCAAACCAATCATTGGCTGCGAAGTGTACCTGGCCAGAGGTAGCCGCCACGATCGCGGCGAGAAGACTGCGAATGGCAATGATCGCGGAGGAAACGGTGACCGCGACGAAATGGAACCCGGCACGCGGGGCAGCAATCACCTGGTCCTGCTATGCGAAAACCTCGAGGGCTACCACAACCTGATCAAGCTGGTCTCCAGCGGGTTCCTGGAAGGTTTTTACTACAAACCGCGCATTGACTACGACCTGCTGCAAAAGCACAGCCGCGGGCTGATTGCGTTGTCGGCGTGCCTTAAAGGCCCGGTGACCGAGGCGGTGGTCAATGAAAAATACGATCAGGCGCGGGAAAACGCGTACCGGTTGCGCGATATTTTCGGGAAACAGAATTTTTTCCTGGAGATTCAGGATCAGGGACTGGAAATCGAGAAGAACATCAATCCGCATCTGGTCCGGCTCTCGAAGGAGACCGGAATTCCGCTGGTGGCGACCAACGATTGCCACTACCTACACCACGAAGACGCGCACGCGCAAGAAGTCCTACTGTGCATCCAGACCGGCAAGACCATGGGCGACGCGAACCGCATGAAGTTCGCGACCGACCAGTTTTATTTCAAGACCGCCGCCGAGATGGCGAAAGTATTTGGCGAGATTCCCGAGGCGTTGCGCCGGACGGTGGATATTGCGACGCGCTGCAACGTCAAAATTGAGCGGATTCCAAATCCATTCCCGGAATTCAAGGTTCCTTCGGGGCACACCGCGGGAAGTTATTTCGAAAAGGTAGTGCGCGAAGGGTTCGCGTCGCGCGTGCCGTATCTAGAGCGCATGGCCAAGGCTGGAGCATTGGCGAATTCGCTGCCAGAATACGAACGGCGATTGACCAGCGAAATCCAGATGATTCAGAAAATGCGTTACGAGGGATACTTTCTGATCGTTTGGGATTTCATCCAGTATGCGCGCGCGCAAGATGTGCCAGTTGGTCCGGGTCGCGGTTCGGCCGCGGGAAGCCTGGTCAGTTATGCACTGCGGATTACCGACGTTGATCCGCTGCAATACAACCTGCTGTTCGAACGGTTCCTGAATCCGGAACGCGTTTCGATGCCGGATATTGATATTGATTTCTGCATGCGTCGGCGCGGCGAGTTGATTGATTACGTCACGCAAAAATACGGACGCAAGAACGTGGCGCAGATCATCACGTTTGGAACTATGGCTGCGAAGGCGGCGATTAAGGATGTAGGCCGCGCGATGGAAATTCCGTACGTGGAAGTAGACCGGTTGGCCAAGATGGTACCACTGGAGTTGGGAATTACGCTCGATAAAGCGTTGGAAAATGCGCCGCAATTGAAATTGGCGGTGAATAGCGACGAAAAGTTGAAGGATTTGATGGCGGTGGCGCTGCGTTTGGAAGGACTGTCGCGGCACGCCTCGACCCATGCGGCTGGCGTGGTGATTTCGCCGCAACCTCTTACGGAGATTGTCCCGGTATACAAGACCAACCGCGACGAAATTACGACGCAATTTGACATGAATGCGCTGGAGCGCATCGGTCTGTTGAAGATGGATTTTCTGGGGCTGACGACGCTGACGGTGCTGCATGACGCGGTGAAGATGGTCGAGCAGAACCGCGGCGTGAAGGTCGAGATCGACAATCTTGCGCTGGATGACGCCGAGACCTACAAACTGTTCGCGCGGGGCGATACCACCGCGATCTTCCAATTCGAATCGCATGGCATGCGCGATATTTTGCGCCGTTACCAGCCAACGCGCATCGAGGATTTGACCGCGCTGAACGCCTTGTATCGACCGGGCCCGATTCAGGGCGGCATGATCGACGACTTCATCAACCGCAAACACGGAAAAACCAAAGTCAGCTACGAATTGCCGCAGCTGCAGGACATTCTACAGGAAACCTACGGCGTGATTCTGTATCAAGAACAGGTGATGCAGATTGCCAACCGGCTGGCCAGTTTTTCGCTTGGAGAAGCCGACATTTTGCGCCGCGCGATGGGCAAGAAGAAGAAGGAAGAGATGGCGGCGCAGCGCGCCAAGTTTTTGAGCGGCTGCGCTAACAATAAGATTCCCGAGAAAAAAGCCAAGGGGATCTTTGACTTGATGGAGGAGTTTGCCGGATACGGATTCAACAAATCGCACTCCTGCGCGTACGCACTGCTGGCCTACCAGACGGCTTACATGAAGACGCACTACCCGGTGGAGTTCATGGCGGCGCTGCTGACTTCGGAAACCGGCAACGCAGAAAAGGCGGTGAAGTACATCAATGAGGCACGCGGGATGAGCATTTCGATTTTGCCGCCGGACGTCAACGAAAGCGATTTGTACTTTACGCCGGTGGGCGAATCGATCCGATTCGGATTGGCGGCAATCAAGAACGTCGGCGAAAATACCGCCAAGGCGATTCGCGATTCACGGTTATCCGCCGGGGAATTCAAAGCTCTTTATGATTTTTGCGAGCGGATTGAATCGCGCTTCCTGAACAAGCGGGTGTTTGAAAGCTTGATCAAATCCGGGGCGGTGGATTCGCTGGGGCCGCGCGAAGCGATGGCCGCTTCGATCGACGATGCGCTGGCTTCGTTGCAGCGGGCTTCGCGCTTGCGGGAGTCCGGCCAGCATGGACTCTTCGGAGGCGGAGGCGCGACGGAGACTGCGGTGCCGTTTCTGTTGCGCGATGCGCCGCTGTGGAGCGAAGAAGAGCGCCTGGCCAGCGAGTACGCGATGCTGGGATTCTACGTTTCCGGGCATCCGCTGGAAAAATATGGTTCGCGCTTGGCGGAATGGAACGTGGTGCGCCTCGAAGAAGTGGAAGGGCAGCGCAACGGAAAAGAGATCGCGGTCGCCGCGCTAGTTGTGGGGTCGCGGCCGATGCGGTCGAAGAAGGGCGCGCGCTGGGGGATTTTCACCATCCAGGATATGACCGGAGTGCAGGAGCTGCTGGCTTTTCCGGAGAGTTTCGCAAAGCATGAGCAGACGCTCAAGCCGGGTACGCCGCTGCTGCTGAAGGTGCGGGTGCAGATCGAAGAAGCCGGTACGCGGCTCTCGCTGCAGGAGGCGCGTCGAATCCAGGACATTGCGGAGCGGGCTGCGATACCGGAAGAGTTCCGGGTACGCTTGGCGATGGCTTCGATTAGCGAGGACACCATGGACCGTTTGGAGAAATTATTCGATGCGGCCGCCGGAACCAGCCAAGTTGTGTTTGAATTGGAGGCGGCCGACGGGACTATCGGGGTGGTGGCGTCGCAGCAGCGTGTGAAAGCGACACCGGAACTGGCCGATGCGGTGCGGCGGATCCAAGAGAAAGCGGCAGCGGCGTAGGGGAGCGAATGACGGTAAAAGAAAAGAAAAAGTCCGCGGAGGAAGCGGCGGCAGCTCGCCAGCGGGAACTTGAGAAGCTGGAAAAAGTGGTGGACGACCTGAAGCTGCTGGCCGGCGACCAAGATGCCGACGCGGAACTGGAACGCCTGCGCGAGCAGGTGGCGGAGTTGCGCAAGGAGTTTTACACCCACCTCGGTCCGTGGCAGCGGGCACAAATCGCGCGGCACCCGCAGCGGCCGTATTTGACGGACTACATTCCGATGCTGTTCACGGATTTTGTGGAGTTGCACGGCGACCGCGCATTTGGCGATGACCGGGCAATGATAACTGGTCTGGCGAAGTTCAAGGGAAGGCCAGTAGCAGTGATCGGCCAGCAAAAAGGCCGCGACACCAAGCAGCGAGTGATCCGCAATTTCGGGCAGCCCAAGCCGGAGGGGTATCGCAAGGCGCTGCGCATCATGCAGCTGGCGGCCAAATTTGGCCGGCCGATTTTGACGTTCGTGGATACGCCGGGCGCGTATCCGGGAATCGACGCGGAGGAGCGCGGGCAAGGCGAAGCGATTGCGCGCAACTTGCGCGAGATGGCGCGACTGCCGGTGCCGGTGATTGTGACGGTGACGGGAGAAGGCGGGTCGGGCGGAGCGCTGGCGATTGCCGTGGGCGACCGCGTCAATATTTTGGAGAATGGGTTTTATTCGGTGATTTCGCCGGAAGGCTGCGCCAGCATCATCTGGCGCGACTCCAGCAAAGCTGAAATCGCCGCCGCGGCGATGAAAATCACCGCGAACGATTTGAAAGAGTTGGGCATCGTGGACGAAATTGTGAAAGAGCCGGAAGGCGGCGCGCATACCGATTACGAAGCTGCGGCGCGTTTTCTGGAAGAGGTGCTGGACCGGCAGCTTGTGGCGCTGAGCAGCGAGCCGGCGAAATCGTTGCTGGCTTCGCGCTACGATAAGTTCCGAAAGATGGGGCAGTTTTTCGACTTGCAGACGTAAGTTCCACTCGACGCTACGGCGGCCAAGCATCCGATCAATTAACGCCGTTTTCAACTCAGGGTTTGTAAGTACAAACCCTGGAACCCGGTTGGAGTACTTCCCAGTGCTATTTAGGCAACGTCGCGGCAGGAAATTGTGTGCGGCTGGGACGTGGCAGGCTAGCCTGATTGGGTAAAGCAAACATGCGGGTAGAGTGGAAGTTGTGCCCAGCAACGAATCGGGCCCGCGGAAACTGGAATAGTCATGTCGGAACCGTTCCGTCCATACGAAAAACTTGTGGAGATCACGCTACTGGGGAAGAAGTTTCAAGTTCCTGAGCGGAATTCGCTGTTGCGGTGCTTCCAATTCATCAGCCCGGAGACGATTCCTTACGGGCGCTTCTGCTGGAATCAGGATTGCCAGTATTGCCGGGTGAGCTGCCAGCTGCCGGACGACGATGACACGCGAGAAATGCTGGCGTGTAAATTCATCGTGATGGCCGGCATGGAAATCACCGAGCTCAGCCAGGAGCTGAAGTGGTGCCTGCGCGCCAAGCTGCCGCAGGATGAGACCGTGAACCGGTCCTGAAAAGGGAGCGGCAAGCGGTGAAGAGCGGAGTTTGTCGTTGGCCCTTCGAGGCTACCCGACAGGCCGGGGCCGGCAGGGCAAGCCGTTTGTCGTTCACCGTTTAGCACCTCAGAACTCGCCCCGACGGAATCGGCTGGCGGCGCGAGCTGGTTAACCATAAGTTGCACCCCTCCCCTCTTTTTTTTTACCGCAGATCCTAAAGGGCTTATCGCCCCGGTTTGCGCAACTGCTGATTCTGAATGGGGTTAGCGGAGCGAGACGACTGGCGACGGGAAGGATCGCGACACACCTTGTAAAGATTGAGATATGCGGGAGCGTTTGACTGCGTTTTCTTAACACCCCGGTCAGATCGGGGCAGGCGCCGGGCACAGAGGTCGCAGTGAGGCTAGCGACAAACAGCCCCACCTTTCCATGAACCAAACCCGAAAAAGTAGGCCACCGCGAACGATCCTGGAATTTAGGGCCGCCCCGCCCTATTTTGGAATTTCAGCAGCGACTGCCCCGGGTTCGACCAAGAGAGATCCCTCGACTTCGCAGGATGACAGAACTTAGGAGTGAAGAAATTGCGTTCGCGGGAAGGCTGGCCTACGATTGCAGGATGTCAAGTTCATCGGAGATGCGGTGTGACGGGTGCGGGCAGGTGGCGTCGCAGGAGCATATTGCACGGCGGCTGAAGCGGCTTGAGAGTATGACGCGGTACCGGCCGATTCATGTACAGGCACTGTTTTTGGGCGCGATGAGTCCAGTTGATGATTGCGATCATCTATACTCTACGGTAGAAACTTTTCACGGCCAAGGAGCGGAAGCTTTGCGAGCGCTGGGCGTCGAGCACCCTGGTCGAAGCTCTGCGGAGACGCTGGCGGGCTTGCAGCGGATGGGATTTTTGCTGACGCACGTGCTGGAGTGTCCGGTGAGCGATGAGGCGGCGCGAAGGGAAGCGTTGCAAGCGCGTTTGCCGGCAACGCTGGCGCGGATCCGACGGTCGTACAAACCGAAGCGAGTGGTGCTGGTAGGCGACGAGCTTTCCGCATACGTGACGCAAATCACAGGCGCGAACTTGGATGCGGTGGTAGTTTTAGACAACGGGCAACCGTTCGAGTGGAGCGGACTTAGTCTCAATTTGCTGGGCCTTAATTTACTGGCCAAAGAAGCAGCCGCGCCGCTTGAAGCCTTGTGATAGCATGAACAAAAGAAAACGGTTAGGGAGAAGTGAGTGATGCAGAAGCGGGCGAAATTTGGAATCGGGATCGGGATCATCGTGGTGTCGATGGCCAGCCTGGCGTGGCTAGGCTACGGAGAGAGCAAGACCTACTACCACACGCTGGCTGAGCTGGACACGTTGAAGGGCTCGGAACGCAATCAGCACATGCGAATTGGCGGCGCAGTGCAGGCTGGAAGCATTCACCGGATGACCGGGCGAGTGGATTTTGTGCTGGAAGGCGAAGGCAAAGCGCTGCCGGTCAGTTATGTGGGGAGCGATCCGCTGCCGGACACTTTTGTGGACAAATCGCAGGCGCTGATTGAAGGCAAGCCGACCTCTGAAGGGCGGTTTGTTGCCGACCACGTGCAGGCAAAGTGCGCGTCCAAGTACGAAGAAGCGCCTGGTGGTGGAAAAGCCGCACCGGGAAATGCTTCGAGCAGTTCACAAGGAGCTGCGCCGGCAAATCGAGCTCAGGGTTTATAAGCAGAACTTCTTTACATCAGGGTCTGTAAGCACAGACCCTGAAACCCGGTAACCTGGTTGCTGACCGTAGATAGCTTTTTTGGGGAGAGGCGGGGACTGCTGCATGGATGTATTTGGTTCCTTCGCACTGATTCTTGCGTTCGTGTGCGCGGTGTATGCGTTTGTCGGCGGGATCGCTGCGATTATTACCAGGCATCCGCTGCTGATCAAGAGCGCGCGGCAGGCGGGAATCGCGGTTTGCGCGCTGATTTTCACTGCGACGCTCAGCCTGGTCTATCTGTTCTTCAGTGACAACTACTCCGTCGCGTACGTTGTTTCGCATTCCAACCGCGACCTATCCACATTTTTCAAGATTGCCGCGTTGTGGTCGGGCCAGGAAGGCTCGCTGCTGTTCTGGAGCTTTCTGCTGGCGATTTACGTCGTTTCGGTCTTGTTGACCTACCGGAACAAGAATGGCGAGTTGATGCCGTACGTCGGGGTTATTCTGGCCGGCGTGCAATTATTTTTTCTGACTATCAGTAATTTTGTGGCAAGCCCATTCAAGGTGCTGGGAGTGGCGAACGCGGCGGGCAGTTTCGATCTCGTTGCGCGCGGCGACGGCAACGGACTGAATCCGGTGTTGCAATATCCGGAGATGGTGATCCATCCGCCGAATCTTTATTCAGGATATACGGGATTCACCATTCCGTTTGCGTTTGCGTTGGCGGCGCTGCTGGCGCGTTATCCGGGCGAAAAATGGATTCACCTGACGCGCAAATGGACGATGATTGCGTGGTGTTTCCAGACCATGGGAATTCTGTTGGGAGCGCACTGGGCTTACGCGGTGCTGGGCTGGGGCGGTTACTGGGGCTGGGATCCGGTGGAAAATGCTTCGCTGTTGCCGTGGCTGACTGGCACGGCGTTTCTGCATTCGGTGATGATGCAGGAAAAGCGCGGCATGATGAAGGTGTGGAACGTGTGGCTGGTGTTCATCACATTCATGCTGTGCATTCTCGGGACGCTGTTGACGCGCAGCGGTGTAGTCAGTTCGGTACACGCTTTCGCGCAGTCGAGTATTGGCAACTGGTTTGTCGGATTTTTGTGCATCATCCTCGCGGCGTGTCTCTTCGCGTATTTCAAGAACAAAGATTATTTGAAGAGCGAGAATCAGCTGGATTCGATGGTGTCGCGCGAATCGAGCTTTTTATTTAACAATTTGGTGCTGCTGGTCGCGTGCATCGCGGTATTGTCTGGCACGCTGTTCCCGGTGTTTTCGGAGTGGTTCACCGGATCGCGCATCAGTGTGGGCGCGCCATTTTTCAACAAAGTGAATATTCCACTGGGATTGATGCTGATGTTTTTGACCGGTGTCGGGCCGCTGCTGGCCTGGCGGAAGACTTCGACAGAAAGCATGAAGCGCAATTTTCGCGGGCCGGTGATCGCAGCTTTCTTGGGCGGAGTGGTTTCGTTCGTCCTCGGTGTGCGCGAAATGTTCGCGATGATCTGCTTTATTTTGTGCGTGTTTGTAACCGCGACGATCGTGCAGGAGTTTTACCGCGGCGCTAGAGTTGTGCGAATCCGTTCGGGCACATCGTGGCTGGCATCCTGCGTGGACTTGACGCTGCGCAACACCCGGCGCTACGGCGGCTATATCGTACATCTCGGCATGGTGATGATTTTTATCGGGCTGGCGGGCCAGGCGTTTAACAAGGAAGTGGAAAAGGAAGTGCCGATCGGCTCGACGGTCAACATTGGCAAGTACGAATTGCTGCTGCAGAGCATGGATCAGAAGCAGGAAAAGAATTACGTTGCCGAGCGAATGATCGTGGAAGTGATGAAGGACCACAAGCAGGTGATGATGCTGTATCCGGAACGGCGGAATTTTCCGACCAATCAGGAATCCGGCACGATGGTAGCGATCTATTCGACGCTGAAAGAAGACTTGTACGTCGTGTATGCCGGAATGAATCCGGATAACAATCTGCCGACGCTGCATGTGTTTATCAATCCGCTGGTGAAGTGGGTATGGTGGGGCGGAATGGTGGTGGTGATGGGCACGATTGTGGCGCTGGTGCCGAACCGCGCTGCAGTGGTGGTACTGGCACGGACGGAAGTTCCTGCGGCAGCTCCGGAGCTTGGCGGAATGCGCCCCGCGCAGGTGACGTTTCGAGAGGGCCACGATTAAGCCATGAAGCACAGAACAAGGATTGCGGCGGTGGTTTTGTTTGCGTGCGCGGCGCTGATGCCACCCGGCGCGAAGCGGCTGCTGGCGGACCAAAACGATCGCACGCATCAGATCGGCGCGAAGCTGAAATGCATGTGCAACGGCTGCGACCAGGCGGCGGGCAAGTGTTATCACGTTGGCGGCGCGTATTCCGGCCCGTGCGATACCGCGAAGACGATGTTGAAAGAAATTGACGCGCACATCGCCAAGGGCATGAACGACGAACAGGTTTTGCAGGCGATGATCGCGCAGTACGGCCCACTGGCGTATGTCGAGCCGCCAAAGAGCGGATTCGGGCTGGTGGCGTGGCTGATGCCAATTCTGTATCTGCTGGGCGGACTGGCGCTGGTGGTGGTGGTGATGAAGCGCTGGAGAAGGCGTCCGGTCGCGATTGCCGCAGCGCCCGGACCTGGCAGCGCGCCCGTTTCGCCGGAACTTCTGGCTCGTGCACGCGCACAGGCGCAGCGCGAGACGGAGGACTGAGTTGACGGTTCTAGTTATCGCCTCGATTTTGCTGGGAACTTCCGCGACTGGCGCAATTCTTGGCGCTTGCCTCGCACTTGCTGCGGCCACGCTGCTGTTCATTTTCTATATCCAACCCGACGCGTCCGACCTGGCGCCGCACCGCTCGAAGCTGGATCAATTGATGGAGCGCCGCGACACGATATATGAAAACATTCGCGACCTGCGGTTTGAATACCGGGCCGGAAAATATTCCGAGGGCGATTACGAGGCGATGAGAAATTCGATGGAGACCGAGGCCGCGATGGTGCTGGCGGAGATTGATCAGGTGACTGAGGCGGGAGTGAAACGGCCGAGAGGGCCTCGCGCGGCGACCGAACGGGGTGCGCAATGAGGCGCATAGTTGGCGGCTTGATCGCTGCGGCGATTGCAACACTCTGCTTCGCGCAAGCCATGCGCGCGGGCACGGTGCACGGCACGGTGAACAACGGCACTACCGGCAAGCCCGGCGCCGGCGTGGAAGTGGTGCTGATTCAACTGCAAGGCAGTATGCAGCCGGTGGCCAACACCAAGACCGACGCGGCGGGGAATTTTACTTTTGACAATCCGGGCATTGGCGCGCAGCCGATGCTGGTGCGTGCGATTTACAAGGGTGTTAATTTTCACCAGCCGCTGCCACCAGGGAAAGATTCGATCACCGTAGATGTGTTCGAGCCAACCGGTGACGCCAAAACGATTTCCGTCCCATCACACGTGGTGATTTTTCAACCGAACGGATCGAATTTGCTGGTGGGCGAAGAGTACGGGGTGAAGAATGAATCCAAGCCGCCGCAGGCCTTTTTCAAGCTGGACGGAAATTTTGAAGCGGCGTTGCCAGAAAACGCCGAACTGAAACAGATTGCGGCGGCCGGGCCGTCCGGAATGCCGGTGGTGCAGGCGCCAATCGACAAGGGAAAGAACAAGTACGCGATTTCTTTTGCGTTTCGTCCGGGCGAGAGCGAAGTGCGGCTTTCCTACGAACTGCCGTATCCGAACAACAAGATTTCCGTGAAGCTGCCCACGGTTTATGGCGGCGGACGATTGCTGGTCGTGGTGCCGCCGAGCGTGCAGGTAACCGGCGACGGTTTGCAAGCGGCGGGGCAAGAGCAGGGAATGACGATTTACACCCGGGACAGCGTTCCCGCCGGAACCGCCGTGCTGGTATCGCTCTCGGGAACCGCGCCGCCTCCTTCTGTCGATGTGAGTGGTGGTGGTTCCGGCGGCGCGCCGGGACGCGCGGAAAATGTGCAAGGTGGCGAATCCGGTGCAGCCACGATTCAATCGATTCCCGGGCGCTTGGACGAATATAAGTGGTACCTGGTCGGCGGATTTTGCGCGCTGTTTGCGCTATCGGCATTTCTACTTTGGAAGAAGCCAATCGCGGTAACAGTTGTCGGAGCTGAGCCCTCGGCGCATCAAGCTGTTTCCATGACGCATCAATCGGCGCCGCGCGTGGGCTCTGAAAAATCTGTGCCCGTGGCGTCAGCCGGGAACGGAGATGCGCTGAGCTCGCTCGACCGCGCGACCGCCACCAGTCTGGACGCGCTGAAGGATCAACTTTTCCGGCTGGAACTTCGCCGGCAGGCGGGAACGATTAGCGACGAGGAATATTCGCGCGAGCGCGCCAAAGCAGAGCAAGTGCTGCGAGACCTGGTGCGGGGCTGAGCGGTGGCTCCGGCGGCGGAACGCTCGATCGGACTGCGATTCGAAAAAATTGACAAGCGGTATGGCGCGGTTTATGCGCTGCGCGATCTAACGCTCGAAATTGCGCCGGGCGAATGCGTGGCGCTCGCGGGCCGCAACGGCTCCGGGAAAACCACGCTCCTGCGAATCGCTTCTAGCTTGACGCGCCCAACACGCGGCACGCTAGCGTTTTCTGGGGTTCCCGAGAATCAGAATCCGCACGTGGGGTTTGTGGCGCACGCCACGATGGTCTATGACGAATTAACCGCCGAAGAGAATCTTTTGTTTTTTGCGAAGCTGCTGGGCGTAGCGAATCGCAAAGCTCGCGTTGATGAGTTGTTGGGCGAAGTCGGGCTCGCCGACCGCAAGGATTCGCTGGTACGAACGTTTTCGCGTGGTATGCGGCAGCGGGTGGCGATTGCGCGGGCGCTGCTGGCCGATCCGTCACTGCTGCTTTTCGACGAGCCGGCGACAGGTCTCGATCCTGAAGCAACTGCGTGGCTCGCGGGACATTTGCGAGCGTTGCGCGATCGCGGCTGCACCATTCTGATGAGCTTGCACGGCGAATCCGAAGTGGCGCGACTGGCGACGCGCGCGGTGCGGCTCGATGCGGGTAGCGTGGTGGCTGACACCTGCGACGGTGCGACCTTCGCATCGGTCTTTACATTTGCGGGCGGCTGAATGGGACTGCTCTCCAATGCAGCGGCGCTGCTGGGCAAAGAAGTGAGGACGGAATTTCGCTCGCGCGAACTGCTGAGCACCACCATCGTGTTTGTACTGATCGTGGTGGTGCTGTTCAGTTTTACGTTTGATCCGACGACCAATGAATCGCACCGCTTTGGTCCGGGGCTGCTGTGGCTGGCGTTTCTGTTTGCGGCTTCGCTGATGCTGCAGTCGTGCTTTTTGCGGGAGCAGGTGAACGACACGCTAAGCGCTTTGCGGCTGGCGGTAAGCGATCCGTTTGCAATCTTTCTGGCGAAGACCGGCGCGAACACGTTTTTCCTGCTGCTCACCGAACTGCTCATGCTTCCGGTGTTTGCCGCACTCTTTAATGTAAGCTTCCGCACGCAGCTTCCGGGAATCTTGCTGACATTTTTTCTGGGAAGCCTGGGAATCTCTACGGCCGGAACCGCGCTGGCCGCAATCTCCGCTCAGGCCCGCATGCGGGAACTGTTGCTGCCGCTGCTATTGCTGCCGCTGCTCGCGCCGATTCTGGTGGCCAGCACCGAAGTCACCGTAAGCCTGATGCTGCCGGACCCTTTTATGGAGTGGAAGGGAATCGGATTTCTGGCGGTGTTTGACGTAGTGTTTTTGACGGCGCTGTGGCTTTTCGGCGAATATCTACTGGAGGAATAAGCGGGAATGGCCAAACGCGTTTTGCTGGGCGCTGCGGCGGTGCTGCTGGTGATTGCGGCGGCTTACGCCGCATTTTTTGTGGCGCCGGAAGAGCGCACCATGGGGGTGCTGCAGCGCATATTTTATTTTCATGTGGCTTGTGCGTGGGCGGGACTCACGGCGTTCATGATCTGTTTTGTGGCCAACCTCCTGTACGTCTGGAAGCGCCGGGGAAAATACGATTGGCTGGGCGTATCGTGCGCCGAGGTGGGTACCGCGTTCACCACCGTGGTTTTGATTTCCGGACCAATCTGGGCCAAGCCCGCGTGGGGAATTTACTGGACCTGGGACGCGCGGCTGACTTCCACGTTTATCCTTTGGCTGCTCTACATTTCTTATCTTTTGCTTCGCACGCTGGTGGAGGAGCCTGACCGCAGGGCGCTGTTGAGCGCGCTGTTTGGTATTTTTGCATTCATCGATGTGCCGATTGTTTTCGGAGCGATCCGCTGGTGGCGCACCCAGCATCCTGCACCGGTGATTATGGGTGGGCCGAATTCCGGGCTTGCCGCGGGCATGCGTCCGACATTTTATTTCGGCGTGATTGCTATGCACGTCTTCATGTGGTTTTTGATCTCGGAACGGTATTCGCTGGAAAAAACGCGCAGCGACATTGAACTCTTGCGCCAGGAGGCGGAAGCATCGTGAAAAATCTGGACAGCGTTTTCTGGGCATACATTCTGGGCTGGGCGATCTTTTTCGGATTTTATTTGAGCATCGCGAAACGGTCGAATGATTTGCGCGCCGAAGTTGAACGGCTGAAAAAGTCGGCGTTTGGGCCCTCGTCAGGAAAAGTCCGGGAGAAATAGCGTGGCTGGCGCGGCTACAGAAAAAAAGAAGCGGGTCGGTGTGGTGCTGTTTCAGCTTGGGGGTCCGGACTCGCTGGATGCAGTCGAGCCATTTTTACGGAACCTTTTCCTTGATCCGGACATCATTCCTATGGGGCCGCTGGGATTTTTACGCGGGCCGCTGGCGCGCTACATCGCGAAAAAGCGGTCGGTGCCAGTGGCCGGGCGATACGCGATGATCGGAAGGCGTTCACCCATCGCGCTGCTGACCGCGCGGCAACGCGCGAAGTTGAACGCAGCGCTTGCGCCATACATGGATCCGGTGGTGGTGATAGCGATGCGCTACTGGAAGCCGTTCACCGAAGACGCGATAGCAGCGCTGAAGGCTGCGGGAAAGCTGGATGCGTTGGTGCTGTTGCCGCTTTACCCGCACTATTCGTATGCAACTACGCTGAGCAGCATGAAGGAATGGCGGCGAGTGTATGGCGATCCTGCGAGCGGGCCACCAGAGCGCGCGATCGAATCGTTTTACAGCCATCCGTCGTACATCGAAGCGGTGGTAAAGAAAATTGGCGTTTGCCTTCGGCAGTTTCCTGACAGCTCGCGGATTCACTTGCTTTTCAGCGCGCATGGCATTCCGTTGAGCCTGGTGGAAAAAGGCGATCCGTATCCGAAACACATCGCGGAGACTTATCGCTTGGTAAACGAACAGGGAAGCCAGCGCTATGCGAACTGGCCAAAGACCCAGGTATTGTGTTTTCAGAGCCGCGTGGGCCCGATGAAGTGGCTGGAGCCGTCGTTCCTGGGAACCATGGAGCGGCTGGGGCACGAAGGCGTAAAGGAGATATTGGTGGTGCCGATCTCGTTCGTGACCGAACATATCGAGACGCTGCACGAAATCAATATTGATGGCCGCATTGACGCCAAGAAGTGGGGCATCGAGC
Organism: uncultured Acidobacteriota bacterium; assembly: GCA_963814635.1. Lineage (GTDB taxonomy): Bacteria > Acidobacteriota > Terriglobia > Acidiferrales > UBA7541 > Acidiferrum. The sequence continues at coordinate 2,102,129 of CAWFDP010000001.1, forward strand.
GATTCCGGATGATGCCGGCGGTTGGTGATTCGGCTCCGTTTATTGCGGCGCTAACGGATTTGGTGCTGAAAGCCGTCGGCCTCGCCGATGCGAAGAGCGAACTCCTCGCAGCTACCGGCACCTGATCCTTGGTTTGCTGGTTTGTTAGGCTGGGCGGTGAATTCGCGCGGCTGGCCGCAGCGGGTTATACTTTCGAATTGGAGCCCTGATGATTGTGCTGATGTGCTATCGTCTGGTTCCACGCCGGGGGACGGTGGCAGTGCCTTCCCGGCAGCAGACTGCGACCGAATGAGCACACTTCGCTCAACTGACCTCACGCTCGCCGATCGCGCCGGCGCGTATGTTGCGCTGACCAAGCCCGACGTCTCGTTCCTCGTATTGATGACCACCGCAGCAGGCTTTTACATGGGCGCACGCGGCCCGGTGGACTGGCTGAAGCTAGTGCACACCGTGTTCGGGACGATGATGATCGCGGCGGGTACGGCGGCGTTGAACCATTACCTCGAACGCGAATCGGACCGGCACATGCGGCGAACGGCTTCGCGACCGTTGCCGAGCGGACTGCTGCAACCGCGCGAGGCGCTGTGGTTTGGCGTGGCGTTGGCGATTGCTGGGGCCGCGGACCTGTGGCTGGTTGGCGGCTGGATGGCGTCGCTGCTGGGCGTCCTGACGTGCACGAGTTATTTGCTGGCGTACACGCCGCTGAAAAAGCGCACCGTGTGGGCGACGTTTGTCGGTGCTTTCCCGGGGGCGGTGCCACCAATGATTGGCTGGGTGGCGGCCAGCGGAACGCTCGATAAAGGCGCGTGGCTGCTGTTCCTGATTTTGTTTTTCTGGCAGTTTCCGCACTTCCATGCGATTTCCTGGATGTATCGCGAAGACTATGCACGCGCGGGGATACAGATGCTGCCGGTGGTGGACCCCGACGGCACGCGGACGTTTCGGCAGATCATCATCACCGCCGGGATGCTGGTTGGGGTCAGCGTACTGCCCTCGGTGCTGGGGCTTGCCGGGGTGCTGTATTTCTTTGGCGCGCTGGTGCTGAGCACCGCGCTGGTGCAAGTTTGCTTGTGGGCCGCGGCGGAGAAATCCAATATTCGCGCCAAATGGCTGATGCACGCCACGATTCTGCACATTCCGGTTTTGCTGGCTTTGATGGTGTACGACAAGATCGCTCGATGAAGAGGAAAACGAAGAAGTAAAGTCAAAAGAACCGGTCTAAAGACCGGCCACTACAAAATCCAACCACAATGCTATTTTCTCAAGCCGCGCTAAACGCCACGCTCAACGGAACGAGCGCAATTCTTTTGGCAGCGGGGTATGCGGCAATCCGGACAGGGAAGCGCGAAGCGCACAAGCGATTCATGATTTCGGCGTTTGTGGTGTCCTGCGCGTTTCTGGTTTCCTACCTGATCTACCACTATCGCGTGGGCCATGTGGCGTTTCAAGGGCAAGGATGGATTCGGCCCTTTTACTTCGTGCTGCTGACGTCGCACACCATTCTGGCGGTTGTGATTGTGCCGCTGATCCTGATCACGTTGCGGCGCGCGTGGACGGAGAAATTCGATAAGCACCGCGCCATTGCCAAATGGACACTGCCGCTGTGGTTCTATGTCAGCGTGACCGGCGTGATTGTCTATGGGATGGTGTATCAGTTGTATCGGCCTGTGACCAGGGTTCTTGACGTAAGTACAGCAGCGGCCCTACGAGTCAAGGTTGAGCCGATTTCCCATATTGAAGCAAAGGACCGGAGCCTTTCGAGTATTGTGCGACTGCATGCGATCATCGCGAAGGACGGTTCAGTAAAGACCCTTGACGTCATTTCAGGCGATCCAAGGTTCGTTCCGACCGCAATGGATACGGTTCACAAGTGGCATTACATGCCAACGATCCTAAATGGAGAACCCGTGGAAGTTGAAACAACCATTGAAGTCCTGTCGGATTTCTAGCTTAGGACACGGAATGCCGTGGGACCCGCGATTCAAAGTGTATGGGGCAGTGCGGCGATGACCGCTTCGGTGAATTCGTCGGTGCCGGCTGGGCCACCGACGTCTTTGGTGGTGTGCTTGCCTAGGCTGTAGACGGTTTCGAGGGCGGTTTCGATGCGGCGCGCGGCGGAGCGTTCTCCCAAATAATCGAGCATCAGGATGCTGCTCATCAATAGGGCAGTGGGATTTGCGAGGCCTTGGCCTTCGATGTCCGGCGCGGTGCCGTGAACCGCTTCAAAGAGTGCGCCGTGGTCGCCGATATTTCCGCTGGGAACGACGCCGAGCCCGCCGACCAGTCCAGCCGCTAGATCGCTCATCACATCGCCATAAAGATTTGGCAAGAGCAGCACGTCGAATTGCTGCGGATTCAGAACCGCCTGCATGCAAGCGTTGTCCACAATCATCTCTTTGTATTCAATTTCCGGGTATTCGGCTGCGACCACACGAATGGATTTCAGGAACAAGCCATCGGAAAGCTTCATGATGTTGGCTTTGTGGATGGCGTGAATTTTTTTGCGACCTTCTTTTTTGGCGTACTCAAAGGCGAACCGCGCGATGCGAGTGGAAGCCTTTTCGGTAATGATTTTGAGGCTTTCAACAACTCCGGGCACGACTTCGTGTTCCAGGCCGGAGTAGAGGTCTTCGGTGTTTTCGCGGACGATGACCAGATCGATGTTTTCGAAACGCGATTTGAGGCCTGGCAGATTCTTCACCGGGCGAAGATTGGCGTAAAGATCCAAAGTCTTACGAAGAGCCACGTTAACGCTGCGCGCTCCTCCGGCAACCGCGGTGGCCATGGGGCCTTTGAGGCCGACGCCATTGCGGCGCACAGACTCGACCGCTTTATCGTTAAGAACATTCCCTGGAGTGGCGGAGCCGGCGGCTGCGCGAGCATCGATCTCCTCCCAGTCGATCTGAACGCCAGCGGTTTGCAAAATGCGCTGGGTGGCGCGGGAAACTTCGGGGCCAATTCCTTCGCCCGGCAAAAGTGTGACTTTGTGTCTCATAGCTGCATCTAATTGTAGGGGAAGGAGTTCGGGTTGTCGAAGCTCGTCCGGGAAACGTGTTTCCTGGAGCGAACGGCGGCGAAACTCCCTGAGGTGAAGTAGAATTGCTTTTCTGCTACACTGATTTAGTAGAGATTCCCGCGGCCTTTGTCGCGGAGGAGGCCCAGAAATTATGATTAGTCTTACCCCGACAGCAAGTACCAAGGTGAAGGAAATCATGGGGATGCAAACTCCGGTGCCAACAGCGCTGCGCGTCGCGGTGGTAGGCGGCGGGTGTTCCGGTTTTCAGTACCACATGGCATTTGAGAACCAGACCAACGACACCGACGAAGTCGTGGATTTCAACGGTTTGAAGGTCGCCGTGGACCAGATGAGCTCGATGTATCTGGAGGGCGTGGAGATTGATTACATCGAAACCGTTGAAGGCGCGGGCTTCAAGTTCAACAATCCGAACGTGAAGAGCACTTGCGGATGCGGTAGTTCGTTTAGCGTATAAGAGTAGCCGCAGTTCAAAAAACCAAAAGACTTTTGTAAGGCTCCTGCGCAGGGAATTGCTTCCGCTCAGGAGCCTTCTTCATTTGTGGTGACCGGAACACCCAAGGCCTGTGAGGTGAAACTTGGCGTGGCTTCAACCGTGCACAGACTGAAAGTCTGAGCCACTGGTGGCGCGGGCTGCATCGTGCGTTTTACCGATTCGCTCTGCATGCTGCTTACGCTGCTGCACAGCGAGACTGACTGTGCTACCGATCAGAACGGCGGTGTGACGCCGGTGTAGTCGCCGATGACGTAGGCGCTGTAGGGCGCATTCAATTTGGTCAAGGCGGAGTGCGGGCTGAAACCGGGATTGTTGATCGTGCCGTAAGCGGCGACAATTTGCTTGGCATTGTTAACATCGAGCACCTGATCGTTAAACTGGTCGGAGATCAGGGTGTCGCCGTTGGCGAGACGAACGGCGCGCGTAGGTGCGGGGGCCGAATTGCTGCCGGGGCGATCGCTGGTGGAAAACTCCCAGACAACCGCGTCGGTGGAATCGACTTCGACAACGCGATTGTTGCCGGCATCGGTGAGAAGAGTGTTGCCGTTAGGAAGGCGACTGGCGAAAGCCATGGCGCCGGCGGTTCCGCCGGCAGTGAACGTGGCGACGATAGAGCTGGGGGAGCCGTACACGTGTGTGACTTCAATAGCGCGATTATTGCTTTCGTCAGCGATTAACACGTTGCCGTTGGCAAGAAGTTCGGCCGAATTGGGGCTGTTGAGTTGATCGAGGCCGGCGCCGGAAACTCCATTTTCGCCGTACTGCCAAACGATTGAGTTGTCTTCGCGGCGGACTTCGATGATGCGCTGGTTGGCTTGATCCGTAATGAGTACGTGGCCGTTGGGCAGGAAAGTGTTGGCGACCGGAGTGTTGAGCTGGTTGGGGCCGAAGCCGGTGACGCCGAACTTGCCGTACTGCCAAACGATGGCGCCGGCCTGATTAACCAGCAGGACGCGATTGTCGGGGCAGCCGGCTTTACAATTCTTGGTGCCACCGGGAGGGATGCCGGTTCCTGCGATCAATGTGAGATTGCCGACGCGCTCGGCGTCATTGGTGCCGACAATGCCGCTGGCGGAAGTATCGTTGGGACCGTGTCCCCATTGCCAGACAATATTGCCTTCAGGATCGATCTCGATGACGCGGTTATTGAACTGGTCGGTGATAAGGATGTTGCCGGGCTGGTTGAATTTGCCGGATTGCCCCTTGAGGACGGTTCCCAATAGCAAAACCGCCATGGAGCTCAATAGGAACGCAGCGGTACGCACGGACCGCCGGTGACGTGTGTTGGTCATATTCATTCCTTTCAGTGGCGGGTAGGCTGATTTTGGCGGGCCAGAAACTGCGAATTGTCTGCGATTTGTAAACAAGATGTCAAAAATCTGGCTTTGCCAAGCTGGCGCTGTCTTTGGGGTCCACCTGGACACTGAACTCTCCGGACGCATTTGCAAACGCGGCTTGGTGAACGTATTCTAGAGTTCAAGCATGAAAGTTGCGCTGGCGCAGTTCAATCCCACCGTCGGCGATTTCGCGGGCAACACAGCACGCATCCTGGCTTTGGCGCAACGCGCCAAGGAGCGGGGAGCGGACCTCGCCGTTTTCTCCGAACTTTGCATCTGCGGATATTTCCCTCAGGATCTCCTCGAACGACCTGCCTTCGTAGAACGAAACCAGAAAGAGCTAAAGCAACTGGCGGCCAAGATCCCGTTGCCGTCGATTGTCGGTTATGTTGGCAAAGGCAAGAAGGGAACTGGCAACGGCATTTCCAACAAGGCGGCGCTGATCAGCGGCGGCAAAGTGCTATTCGAGCAGAGCAAAATGCTTCTGCCGACCTATGATGTTTTCGATGAGTCGCGCTATTTTCAGCCGGCGGCTCAGCAAAGTGTATTCGCGCTGAACAACGAAAAATTGGGGATCACTATTTGCGAGGATGTGTGGAACGACAAGAATTTCTGGGCGACGCGACGGTACGAACGCGACCCAGTGACAGAGTTGGCAGCGCAGGGAACCACCCTGATCATCAATATTTCCGGTTCTCCCTACACTATCGACAAACGGGCGCTTCGGGTGGACATGCTGCGGTCCCTTGCACTGAGCCACCAGCTGCCGGTGGTCTACGTGAATCAAGTGGGCGGCAACGACAGCCTGATTTTTGATGGGGCCAGCGTGGCGCTGACAGTGGACGGCAAAGTGGCGGCGCAGGCTGCGGCGTTTGAAGAGGACCTGGTGCTGTTTGACACCGCGACCGGGCGAGGCGAAATTCACGACCAGCCGCCGGAGGAGATCGCCTACGCCTACCGCGCACTGGTGCTGGGAACGCGGGATTACGTGCGCAAATGCCGCTTTGGGAAGACGCTGGTGGGGCTCAGCGGCGGTATCGATTCAGCGGTGGTGGCCGCGATCGCCGTCGAAGCTCTGGGCGCGGAGAATGTGCTGGGCGTTTCCATGCCGGGACCATTTTCGTCTGAAGGCAGCAAGGCCGACGCTCAGGCCGTGGCGCAAAATCTGGGAATCGAACTCAAGACCATTCCGATCACTCCGGTGTACGAAACGTACCGCGCGGCGCTGAAGCCGGTATTCGGCGTGCGCAAGACGGACGTCACCGAGGAAAATATTCAGGCGCGCATCCGCGGAAATTACTTGATGGCGCTGTCGAACAAATTCGGCTCGATGGTGTTGAGTACCGGAAACAAATCGGAGCTGGCGGTAGGGTACTGCACGCTGTACGGAGACATGGCCGGAGGTCTGGCGGTGATCTCTGATGTGCCTAAGCTGATGGTATACGAGCTAGCCAGCTTCATTAACCGGCAGCGGGAGATTATTCCGCGCGCCACCATAGAGAAACCACCGTCGGCGGAGTTGCGTGCCAACCAGAAGGACGAAGACAGCCTGCCGCCATACGATGTACTGGACAGAATCCTGAAGGCTTATATTGAGGATCTGCGGAGCCCGCAGGAGATCGCGGACAAATACGGCTTCGAGCTGAGACTGGTACGCGAAATTGCCCTGCTGGTGGACCGCTCGGAATACAAACGCAAGCAGGCAGCTCCCGGATTGAAGATTACTTCGCGCGCATTCGGGTTTGGCAGGCCATTTCCGATCGCGCAGCGGTTTATTCCATAAACAAGAGGCTCCCTTGAAGAAATACTGGTTACGGATGGTTGCTTCGGTAGTGATCGCGATAGGTGCTTATGGCTTGAGCATACCAAATGCTTTGGCGCAGAACCCAACGCAAGCGGAGCTGAAGCACAAGGTGGAGCTGTACCTGCGCAACATGTTCGCGTTTGGCCCAGACGTGAAGCTGGCGGTGGGCGACTTCAAGGAGACTGGGGTTTCCGGACTGCTTGAGGCGGATATCGCTGTCACCATTGGCGAGAACAAAGAAAACGCCAAGATGTGGGCCAGCAAAGACGGCAAGTTCCTGATGCGCGGCGAACTGCTTGACATGAGCAAGGACGTATTCGCCGAGAACCGCGCCAAGTTGGACATCAAAGATGCGCCTTCCAATGGAAGGCCCGGCGCGCTGATTACCGTGGTCGAGTTTGCCGACTTTCAGTGCCCGGTCTGCAAGCAGCTTCACGATGCCATGCGCGGAATCCTATCGAAATACCCACAAGTGCAATTTGTGTTTAAGGACTTTCCGCTGGAGCAGGTTCACCCCTGGGCGCGCACTGGCGCCCTGGCCGGAAGATGCGCTTACCGTCAAGATGCGGCGGCCTTCTGGAAGATCTACGACAACCTCTACGACAACCAGGACCTGATCTCAGCCGAGAATGCCTGGACCAAGATGGCGGACTTTGCGAGCCGGGCCGGGCTGAACGTTGATGCATTCAAGGCTTGCATGATAAGCCCCGAAGCCACCGCCGCGGTCGACGCCAGCATCGCCAGTGGAAAGCTGCTCGATGTCGGCAGCACGCCAACGCTGTTCGTGAACGGGCGGCGGATTGTCGGTGCTGATCCACACCAACTGGAGCAATTCCTGGAATACGAATCGCAGCAAATCACCGCGAAGAAGAATTAGGAAACAACTTAAGAGGGAAGGCCGCTGCAAGGCACATGCGGGCCTTGCACAGAGAATCCACAGGGCTGAAATTGAGACCCGTTTTGTAGTTAACATAATATAACTTATAAGACGCGACGTCAAGGGAAATCTTTGAACGCTTGGCCGAGCTGTGGATATTTGCAGGATTTGGGGGTGTTCGTGCGACAAACGCGATGCATTTCTTTCATATGGTCCGTCTTTCCTGCTACCGCGTGTCAGTTGCGAATGCGCTTTGCCGCCAGCTTCACTGCACAGAAACAGTGAAGCTGACAGGAGCGCCCGGCTTGACTAAAGCAGCAGTAAATGCGTTTGGGTCGGACTCGGTTCCATCGGCCATTTGCGCCGTCCGGCCGAAAGTGTGTGAACCGATTTTCAGCGTGAGCGGCGCGGATGTTCCGGTGATTCCGGTGACCGCGCTTGCGAACGGCTCAACCGCCACCTGGCCGATATCGATTTTTCGCGTCACATCCCTCTTGACACTGCCAAAACAAAGGCGCATGGTTCCGCTCTACCCCCGGCACGCCCCCCTCGCACGAAAGGAGTTGTACGATGCCTCGTTTTCTTCATCAAGTCGGCTACACGTCCGAATCCATGGCCAAATTGCTTGAGAACCCGCACGACCGCTTTGAAGCGGTGCGCGGCCCAATTGAAAAGCTCGGCGGCCGAATCGAACACGGCTATTTTGCATTTGGCGATCATGACGCTGTGCTGATCACCGAAATGCCGGATAACATTTCCGCCGCCGCGATTGCCCTGGCCTTTGCCGCCGGTGGCGCGTTGAAGAATTGCACCACCACCCCGCTGCTAACCACAGCTGAAGCACTGGACGCGATGCGCAAAGCCGCAGCGTGCGGCTACAAACCGATAGCGAAAGCGGCGACCGCCGCTTCTCGATAGCGTCCCAGAGGGGCGCGGTTTCAGGACTTGTGCCTGCATCCGATACGCAGGAGTTCGAGTCCTCGGGTGAATCGCCACTCGCCCGCGCCCTTCTTCTTTTTGGGATTCAATTTATTACATATCGTCGATCAGTTCTGCCGAAGTGCCGGCATCGGGACCGGAATGTTGTAGGTTTTCGATCCCACGCCCACCCCTCCCAGACACGTATTAGGAGGCGTAGTGCAGACCGAATGTGCTCCCTGGCATTCGGCGGCCCAGAACATGTAGCCCAACGTTCCGGGAGTACTGCCAGCGCCGCCGGGCGGAACCGTCTGCACGTAAGCGCCAGTGGTGTTTTCCAGCGATCCGCTGAACGTGGTGCACTCCGGCGCAGGATTTTTTCCGGTGACGATAAAGAGGCTGCAGGTCATCTTGGCAGGAGCCAGCGGAGGCACCGGCGGAGTAATTCTCGGATACCCATTAATGTGCTGGCTCCAGTTCGATTCGGCGGACGACGCGCTGCTGGGCTGCCTGTTAGGCACCATGGCATTCGCATAGTCCAGCACCGGCGCGCTGGTGTTCAGCCAGTCGGTGGTGGCCTTGGCTGCCAGCGCCACCAGATATTGATCTCCCGCGGCGAGATCGATGGTCAAACGCGCTGCGGGGTTCGCGCCGGTGGCGTCGTACGGGAGAATCGAACGATAGGCGTTGATGAACGCCTGCAGGCCCGCGAGGTTGGGGTTGGTGTTGTTCTCGTAATCAATTTCGATCCCCACGCCAAGCTGCTTTGCCACATTTGCGGCGTTAATGCCGAGCTGCGTGGCATTGGAACTGAGCGCGGTGTCCCAAAAACTGGTGTACGTGATTCCGCCGATCGAGAGCATCACCCGGATATTGCGGCTGGTGAAATAACTGACGACTGCGGCATTCATGCCAATTGGCACGCCGTTTACGGTTTGCGAATCGTTGGTGAGATTCAGCAGCTTCACAGGCTGAACGAAGCTGAGCACCACCAGATTTACCGAAGGCACGCCGTCGCCGCGGTCAATCATCCAGTGATTTGCGGTGTCAAAGTCAGTCATGTTCCGCACCGTACTCCAGGTGCAGAAGTCATTTCCGCAATGCCACGCTTCGTAAATTTCAATCGGCGTGGCGTATGTAATCGGCGCGAGCAAAAAAAGACACAAACCAGCGATCAGAACCGAGAAAACCTTTCTTAGCATATTTCCTCCCAGTACGGATGGGGCGGGCTCGGTATCTATAATTCGTTGCCGGGTTACGTGTCAATTGAAAAACCTCCCTGGCGCGCTAGATGCAAATTCAGATTCGCCGCTGTTATCATCTCTGCGTAAAACTGGAAATCGCAACGTGACGGAAAACGCAAGGACCGCCTGGCTGGCAAACATCCGCCTGCACCCCATCAAGGGTCTCGATCCGGTCAGTGTGCCCGAAGCGCGCATCGGCTCCAATGGCGGTCTGGAGCTGGACCGCGTGTGGGCGATGTTTGCGGTGGATGGTACCTGGATCAACGGAAAGCGTAACCCGGCGATTCATCTCATTCGTGCCGAGTACGACCCGCTGGTCTCGATGGTCAAGCTGGCGGCGTCGCGCGACGCGCTCAAAAATGGCAGCGGCAAGCCCTCACGATTCGCGTTTCCCTCCGACTTCGAGCGCGCCGCTGAGTGGTTCTCAGACTATTTCGATCAGCGGGTGATTGTGCGGCATATTCCGGAAGGCGTTCCGGATGACGGCCTGGCATCAGGGCCGACCATTGTTTCCACCGCCTCGCTGCAAAAAGTTTGCGATGCTTTTCCGGGAATTGATTTGCAGCAAGCGCGCGAACGCTTTCGCGCCACGCTGGAAATCGACGGAGTGCCGGCCTTCTGGGAAGATCAACTGTTTGGCGCCGATGAAAACTACGCGGTGCGCTTCAAAATTGGCGAGGTCGCATTCGAGGGCAGCAATCCCTGCGCGCGTTGCCCGGTCCCGCCGCGCAATCCGCGGACTGGAGAAGAACTCGTCGGCTTCCAGAAAAAGTTCAGCGAAATGCGGCGCACTTCCCTGCCGCCGTCATCGCCCGCGGCCCGCTTCGATCACTACTACCGCCTGTCTACCAACACCCGCGTCCCCACAACCGAACAGGGCAAACTCATACGAGTCGGCGACGCGCTGGTGCTTTAGCAAGCAGCTCCTCGGCTATTCCGTCGCCACTTTTCGCCTCGTGAACTCCGATGGATTTTGAAAAAGAATGGACCCGGAGTGACTCGAGGCGAATGTCTCCGCTTTCCAAAATCGAAATTCCCAGTTGCCGGCTCACCGCCCGACTTCTGTCATCGCTGCTTTATATTTATTATGAGAAGTATCGTACTGTTTAGTGATAAATGACCTGCGATGCCGATCGAGGCCTTACGGCGGGGCGATTTAGGAAATAACAGTTAGCGAGCGGGTACAGCTTTGGGGAGACTTTCTTTGAGCACATCTTTTTCGAGCATCTGTTCTTTGCGATAAACGAGCGAGTTGATGTCGTACGGCGCCAGTTCAAATCCGTGGCCGTGGGTAATGGCGTCCGTCGGGCAGGCTTCTACGCAGTAGCCGCAAAAAATGCAGCGCGAATAATCAATGTTATATACGGAAGCGTAGCGTTCGCCGGCTGATATGCGATTGACATCGGTATTTTCCGCGGCTTCGATGTAGATACAATTCGCGGGGCAGGCCGCGGCGCACAAGAAACAACCGACGCACTTCTCGAGGCCATTTTCGTCCCGATGCAGCACGTGAATTCCCCGGTAACGTGGCTGAAAGTTTACCGGCTCTTCCGGATAGCTCTCGGTCGCGGTTTTCCGGAACATGGTCCGAAAGGTCACGCTGAATCCGTTGGCCATCGTGCGAAAGGTATCGAAGACTTCGCGAATTGGGGATGCCATAACAGGAGTTTAGCAAAGGAGACGCAGGCGAGCAAACCTGCCGAATCTACACCGTTTGCGCGCGCCTCCGGGTCAGTGCCTGAATAATTTGTTTGCCGTGAAAGCGGCCATTTTCGATGAAGATTTCACCTGTAAACCTGCCGCCGACAACTACGCCTGCTACGTGTAGTCCAGGCACATTACTTTCCAGCGTTTCCGGGTCCATTGCCGGGCGTTTGGTTTCCGGGTCCAGCCGTACTCCCAGGCTCTCAATGAACTCAAAGTCCGGATGATAACCGGTCAGCAGAAACACCTGCCTCGCCGGCAACTGCTTTTTGCCGTCGGAGTTTTCGATTAGCACTCCATCTCGAGTGATTTCTTTCACTCGCGAATTGAAGTGCATCGGAATCTGATTCGCCTTGATACGATTCTCAATGTCCGGGCGAACCCAATACTTGATCGACGCACCCAGCTCGGGGTTTCGGTGCACCATGGTCACCCGCGCGCCATTTCTCCACAAGTCCAGTGCCGCCTCCGCAGCCGAATTCTTGCCGCCCACCACCACCACGTCCTGGTTCCAGAATTCATGGGGCTCGGTGTAGTAATGCGAAACGTGCGGCAGGTCTTCGCCTGGGATTCGCAGCTCGTTCGGCAAATCATAGTAGCCGGTGGCGACAACAACTTTCGCGCCGCGATACATCGCAACCTCACCCTTTTCCGTTCGGGTGGTCACCAAAAACTTGCCGTCACTGCCCTCGAGCTGCATCACCTGCTCGTAAAGCTTCACTTCCAATCCAAAATGTTCTGTTGCCTTGCGGTAATATTTCAGCGCTTCCACCCGAGTCGGCTTTTCCGCGGCGCATACCAGTGGCAAATCGCCAATTTCCAGTAGTTCCGGGGTGGTAAAGAACACCATGTTCACGGGATAGTGAAAAATTGAATTGCACAGCGTGCCCTTGTCGATGACCAACGGCTTCAGCCCCGCGCGAACCGCTTCGATCGCGCAAGCCAGGCCGGTCGGGCCGGCTCCGATACAAATCAGGTCATAATTGCTCATAGAAATTAGTTTGCCGACGGATACGCGGAAATGCAAATCGGGCACGAATCCGAAGCCTCGTGCCCGATTGTCTTCGGAGACTTTTTGTGAACCGCGTCAGGCGGCGGTGGAGTCTGCAGCTTCCGAGGCGCTGCCTTCCAACTGCGAGAGAATCTCGCGCAACGTTGAAATCAACTCATCACGCGAAACATGGCTCTTCTTGAATTGGATGCGAAATTTGAACGCGTCGTTCTGCGGTTCGAAATGAAAAATAAACGGCTGTGGACGCTGCGGTCCGGCCTGCTCTTCGCGGCGTTCGCGGCGGGCTTCATCGCGCGTCAAACCGCCTTGCAGGATGCGGTGAAGCATCTCCGCCATCTTCTTCTCGGTAGGCTGCCGAGCGATCTGCAGCAGCAGAGATTTCGAGGTTACGCCGGTCTCGATGCATTTCTTCCGCAAAGATTCAGGAATATTGCGCAACGACAGCGTCTCCGTCACCGAAGATCGCGCCCGGCCAATTTTCTTGGCCATATCTTCGTGCGTGTACTCGAATTGTGTAGCCAGGCGGTGCAAGCCATCGGCTTCTTCGAATGCGGTCAGGTCCTTGCGCTGAATATTTTCGATCAGCGCAATTTCCAGGGTCTCCGCATCATCAACCGATTTCTCAATGCACGGTACTTCGCGCAGTCCAGCCGCGCGCGCCGCGTGATAACGGCGCTCGCCGGAAATAATGTAGAAGCAGCCCTCATTGGCAATAAACCGCACCAACAACGGCTCCAGCACGCCTTTTTCGCGCACTGACTCGGTAAGTTCGCGCAGGTCGCCCAGCGCTTTGCGCGGCTGTTCGGGATTCGGGCGAATTTCATCCACCCGAATCATGCGGCCCACCGCTGCACCGCTATAACTGGTCAGTTGCTCGATGTAGTGCGCGTCATGCCGCATCTTCAGCGTGACGGGCAACCCTGCTTTCTTCAACACGTTGGATGACCTCCGCCGCAAGTTTCTTGTACTCGATCGCGCCGGGTGATTTCGGTGCAAACGTTAAAATCGTTTCCTTGTACGCCGGACTCTCTTCCAGCCGCACGTTTTTGCCGATCTTGGTCTTGAACAGCACCCCGCCGAAAACGCTGCGGATCTGCCCGTGCGTATCTTTCGAAATATTAGTGCGCTTGTCGAACAGCGTAATCACTACACCCAACATTTTCAGCGCGGGGTTTGGCCGCGCGCGAATTCGCTCGTAAGTTTCCAGAAGATCGTCAGTTCCTTCAATCGCGAAATACGCCGCTTGAATTGGCACCAGTAGATGCGTTGAACTCACGAGCGCATTCACCGTCAAAATCCCGAGCGACGGCGGTGTGTCCAGCACGATGTAATCGAAATCCTTCAAAATTGGCGCAAGCGCGTCTTTCAACCGGTATGGCGCGTCAAACTGGCCGGCCAAGACCTGTTCCAGTTTTGCCAGCGCCAGTCGTCCCGGCCCAACAAAAAGATTCGGGTCTTTCGATGGCTTGATGATGTTCGCCATCGGTGTGCGGGTATCGCTCAGCACGTCAAACATCGACGCGGAAATTTCGCCCGACGCGAAAAAAGCAATCGTGGAATTTGCCTGTGGATCGAGATCGATGAGAAGGGTGCGCTTGCCGCGATTTGCGATGGCTGCCGAGAGATTGATCGCCGTAGTGGTTTTTCCGACTCCGCCCTTTTGGTTGGCAATCGTAATGATGGCGGTCATTCCAATGCGCCTCCGTTCGCGCGGTCCGCAATTTCTTTTGCGTTCCGGCAACCGGCTTCCCAGATGTAGGTGCCGTCCGTAATGTGCCCCCAATACCTAGGCTAACAATACGTTCGCAAGTGATTGAAGCGCAAGGAAAAAGTGGACTTTCAGGAAAGTTTCAGTGGAAAACCTTGCCGACTCTTCGCCGCGCTTTCCAGCCGCCACAGCCTGGCATGTTTCGTTGACGGATGCCTCCGTCCGTCGATAACATAGGCAGCCACTGGACCCTTTCTCTTCATGATAGGTCCAACCGTCACCCGCTATCGAGTCGTCGAGAAGTTGGGTGGCGGCGGCATGGGGTGTCGTTTATAAGGCCGAAGACACCGAACTCGGCCGCTTCGTCGCTCTTAAGTTTCTTCCAGACGACGTCTCCCAGGATGCACAGGCGCTGGAGCGATTCCGCCGCGAAGCCCGCGCTGCGATCATTTGCGCTCTCTCCAGATGGCAGGCAAATGGTCTACTCCCAGGACGCGGCAAATTCTGGCGCTTCCGAGCGCTGGATCTCGAAGCCGAACGGTTCAGGTGCCCGAAAATCACTCAGCCAGCAGGGACAAACCGAATTACAGTGTCGTTCGTTGATCACCCAACGGCGAAAAAATTGCTTCCGTTAGAATCTTCCCCGATGACCCTGCTGGACTTCAGTATTCCCTGGTAGAGAGCGCTGCTGACGGAAGGGTTGGCCTCGCTCTCGCCCCCGACGGCAAAATCATCTACGCCAGCAATCCTTCAGGCAATTGGGAACTATTCATCATGAATCCTGACGGTAGCCACCCTCGCCAGATCTCCTTTGATGGCCGATATCACGTCTATCCGGCAGTCCGCAGAGGCGGCCATAGCGTGGTCTACTTCAGTGACGTTACCGGCGGCATGCACCTTTGGCGAATGGACCTTCGGACCGGCGCGTCGGTTCAACTACGAACGGTGACGGCGAGATGTATCCGGATCGGGGTGGAACCGGAGAGGTTATTTACTATTTCGGTCTGGCCACTGACGGAACCAGCCATATCTACCGCATCCCGCTGTCCGGCGGACAGCCGGTTCAGGTTTCTCCGCGCATCACCATCAGTAATCCGTTCGTTTTCCCCGATGGGAGCCGCATCGCGTTTGCAGAAATTCGCCCGAACGGAAGTGCGGTGGCTGTTGCGTTCCTCGCTGATGATCCCGAGCAAGCTATCGTCTGGGATTTTCCTGCGACGATTGATCCGGTGAATCATACCGGCAGGTGGCTGCCCGGCAACCAGCACATTACGCTGGGGGATGTGCGTTCCGGCGCTCCGAACCTGTGGGTGGTTCGTTTCGAGGACCAGCGTGACGCCAAACAATTGACTCATTTTACCGAGCGAAGAGCGGTTTATTTTTCTTCAAAAATCCAATCCCCAAAAGTCATCTGGCGGATCCTGAAGCTCCAGCCCCAATTCCCAGCCGGTTCGGCCTTCGTGTCCTCGCCAAACCAATACTGCCTGTGCGACGCTCTTGTTGACCAGATTCACCAGATTCAATCTTTGCCCCAGGGGAAATCCTTGCGGTACAACGGCCAGGCAGCCACTCGGGCTAATGTCGACCGTCCAGCCCTGCGCCGTGTGTTTGGTGCGGGACTCCTCCCACTCGATAGCCACCGGAACGCGCGAATTGACGCGCTTCCCTGCTCGCAGCTGCGTCATTCGCGTTTCGAAACTTTGCTCGCTCAAGCTTGGCACACTGGTCTCCCTTTAACCCGTCACGGTGCTTCAACGCAGGACAGAACCTCGGGCACACTTCCAATGCTTATAGTTCAGCTTATGAAAGGTGCAAAGATGGGTCAATCAAATGGCTCGGCGTACTCTGTGAGACAGTAACCCCCATTGGCCCGGCTAGGCCAGCGAGGATCGCAGGTAGGTCAACATGCGGTAGCCTGCGATGTAGCTAAACGGCGAAAGTTCCAGCGAATAGTGCCCGCACGGCAGTTCCAGCGTCTTTGGGTTGGCGCCGTGCTCATGCAGCGCGTCCACCATCTCGCCCGTCAATTCTGGCAGGAAAGTCGGGTCATACTTGCCGTAAACCATTAACGAATTGCGACCGGCTCCCATACCGCGCTCCACATACGGCATCGGACTGATCGGCGCCCAATACTCGCGCAACTCATCTACCGTCACATGCTCGCGCATGCCCTCCCAGACGTGATTGGTGGTCATACCTTGACTCACCACGTCGGCAAAGTAAGTCGAAACGTGGAAGAATCCGCCTGCGCGCACGCCCGGATCGTGCATCATCGTGATATATCCGACGGAAGAGCCAATGCTGGTGCCGAGAATTCCGATTCGCGAATATCCCTGCTGCTCCAGCCAGCGCAGGCAGCGTTTGGCGTCCTGTACCGCCTGTCGATTCGCTTGCAGCGTTAATCCAATGTTCGGTCCGACCAGTTGATCCGCGCGTTCGTGGCCCTTAGCCATGCGCCGGTCGTGATACGGCAAACTCATCTTCAGTGCGGATATTCCCAGACGCTGTAGCCATTCGCAAAGCCCGCGTTGCCCATGCCACTTTGCGTTCCAGTTTGGCAGGACCAGCACTGCGGCTCGTTTGTCTTTCACGGGGAAAAGGTGGGCATGAACGGTGTTATTTTCCGGCCACGGAGACACGACGGATGAGCTGAACTTCAGCACGCTTTCCGCGTCGAGCCGGTAGTCGGAGGCCGGACCGGTCTCATACCATTCGCGGCTATTGTCCAGCGCCCGCTTCGCATACTCCTTCAGGAATCCTCGAGGATCGGCCTCTTCAGGCCTGCCTCCTACATGTTCCGTTCCCCATTCGAACGGGCGCACCCGACGGTTATCGTCGGTCGTCCAGCGGCGATGCTCGTAGCGGCGAATTCTCTGTTCGAACCAGTTCATAACGGTCTTCATTCACTATAGCCGAGCCTCACGAGCACTCAAAATCGCGCTTCCTTGCAACCCAAGGTTTGTAAGTACAACTCTGAAACCGGGTTAGGCATCGGACAACGCTCCCGTGCATGCCAATTGAGGCCCCGCAGTTCCTATGTCACAGTAAAAGTGTGATCATCGGCGCGTTTTTCCTGTTCGGACTTCTCGTTGGAAGTTTCTTAAACGTCTGCATCACGCGGATCCCAGCTGGGGTGTCGATTGTCTCCCCCGGTTCGCGCTGCCCCAATTGCGGCAGCCCGGTAAAACCTTACGACAATGTGCCGGTGCTCAGCTGGCTCATTCTTCGGGGAAAGTGCCGCAGTTGTGGCACGCCAATCTCGCCCATGTACCCGTCTATTGAAATCGTTACCGCCCTGCTCTTTGTCGCCTGTTTTCTTTGCTTTGGAATCTCCCTGTTCACACTGAAGTGGCTCTTCTTCAGTTGTCTGCTGGTGGTTCTGATCGTTACCGACTATCGCGATCGCATCCTGCCGGACATGGTGAACTGGTTCGGCGTAGGCTTGGGCCTCGTATTCGCTACCCGGGTTCCTCCCGCCGATGGTATCGCCCGAATGTTTCTACCCAGGCATGCGGGTGCGGCATTCCCAGTCTGGGGCGTAGGACTTCTGGACGCCGTCCTTGGCGGATTGCTGTGCGGAGGCCTGCTCTGGGCTGCGGCGATCGTCTACAAGCTGGTTCGCGGCCGCGAAGGCATGGGCTTCGGCGACGTGAAAATGATGTTTATGGTTGGCACGTTTTTCGGGGTTCGTGGGGCGTTCATGACGGTTCTTCTTGGCACTCTTCTTGGCACCATCATCGGGGTCGGTGTAATCATTGTTTTGTTTGCCTCCGGCTGGAAAGGCGCATTGGCCAAACGCGCCAGCAAAATGGGTTTGGGAGGAGTGGCAAGCCTTCGTTGGGCAATTGCCAGCCGCTACCAGCTCCCCCTCGGTACTTTTCTTGGAATCGCGGCTTTGCTGATCATGTTCTTTGGCCCGTGGACCAGATCCCATTGGTCGCTGCTGCCGCCCCTCTAGGGCTTTGCCGATGCTGTCGCCACTTCTCACTTTCGTGAAGATTCCCCAGCAGGGTGGCATTCCCTACCCGATGCTGTTTTTTGTCATGACCGCCTTAATCCTTGTTGGCGGTCTGGTTCTAGCGATTTTTGTCTTTCGCAGAATGTTTGCCAGCCCCGATTCCAGCAAGGATTCCGACAAGGAATCAATCCCGCGCGCCGAAAATGTTCCCGCGTTTATGACCGCTTCCATGCAGGCGGTGATCCTTCGCCTGCGCGAGCAGGAGAAGGAACTCGAACGCCTGCACCTGGCGGAACGCGAACGCGCCGAAAATACTGCGCGTCTCAGCGGCGAGGTTACTCGCAACATGCCTGCAGGCTTGCTGGTGATCGGCGCGAACGGCATGATCTCCGCCACCAACCCCGCCGCGGAGCAGGCCCTTGGCATCAAATCGCTGACTTTTCGCCGCTACAGCGAGGCGCTCGGAGAATCCAGCACACTGACTTCTTTGATTCAGCAGTGTCTTGCTGATGGGAAAATCTTTCGCCGCGAACAGGCCGCGCACGTCACTCCGGACGGAAGCCATCGCGAACTAGGCGTAACCATCTCCCCAATTCGCCGCGGCCAGGAAAAAGCCACCGGCGCTATCTGCCTCCTCAGCGACCTCACCGAACTCGCCTCACTGCAAAAGCAGATGCGGCTGCGCGAAAATCTTGCCGCCCTCGGAGAACTTTCCGCCGGCATCGCGCACGAATTCAAGAACGCACTGGCTACGATTTCGGGCTATGCGCAAATGATTCAGTCTGAGCCCAGCGCCGCTGACACTCCCGAAAACGCCGCCAAAATTCTCGATCAGACCCGCAGCATCACTCACGTAGTCACCGAATTCCTGCGCTATGCACGGCCTCTCGAAATTTCCGATGACACCGTCGTGCTGCACCCGCTCCTCGACCGCATCGTTACCGAGATCCGCGAACTGCAACCGCAAACTAAATTTGAGATCGAAGGCGAATTCCGCGAGATTGCCGGCGACGAAGGGCTGCTTCGCCAGGTGTTTTTAAACCTGGCACGCAACGCGGCCGAAGCCGCCGAATCCCATTCCCCACAACCCAGCGTAATTCTTCGCGGCGAAGTCCTCGAGAACTCGGCCGACCCTTCGCAGCGTATTCGCATTCTGGACAACGGCCCCGGGATTTCGAAAGACGCCTTGCCTAAACTCTTCCACCCGTTTTTCACCACCAAAGTCAACGGCACTGGATTGGGCCTCGCGGTGGTCCAGAAAATCCTCTTGCAGCATGGAGGCCAGGTCGAATCCCGGAATCGCCCGGAAGGTGGCGCCGAGTTTATCGTTACGCTACCCGTCGCGCGCACCGTCCCCCAGGCAGTAGAATCAAGAGAGGTCACCATCTAAGGTATCAGGGACGCATCGGGCGTCGCGGCGGGTGCGGGCTCAACTTGGAGCCCGCAAAGAAAGAAGACCTGGCTCTAGTTGGAGCCCGCAAAAAGGAGGTAGTGCTATGCGCACCACCACAATCTTGGCGATGACAGCACTGTTCGTCGCACCATCCCTCGTCGGCAGCCTCGCCCTCGCTCAACAAGACCAGTCTCAGTCCAGCACCGGCGATCCCGTAGCCGATGCGGCTCGCAAGGCCCGCGAAGCGAAGAAGACCGCTCCCAAGCCCAAAAAAGTTTTCACCGATGACGATGTCTCTTCAAAACCAGCCGACGCAACGCCTGCTCCCACGCCTGCTTCGGCCGCTTCGAGTGGTTCGACTACTCCCGCGGTCGCACTCGGCAAACAAGGGAAAGCCGGCGCCGACAAGGTAGAGGATCCAAACTCTGAAACCGCATGGCGCAAGCGCTTCGCCGAACAGCGCAGGAAAATCTCCGACGCCGAACAGGAACTAGATGTTCTTCAGCGCGAAGCTTCAAAGCTGGACCTGCAGTATTATTCGGACCCGCAAAAGGCCATGAACGAGCAACTCACGCGCAACGACATTAACGAGAAGAACGACAAGATCGCGGCCAAGAAAAAACAGATTGCCGATCTCAAGCAGCAACTGAGTGACATGGAAGACCAGCTTCGCGCCGCCGGGGGTGATGCCGGCTGGGCTCGCTGAACACTCGTTCGGGTGAAACTCGGCTCCGTCTGTAATTGCCGATGTCCGTTTCCCTGAGCGTGCGCTCTGCCTCTCGGATATCGAATCCCATGGAACCCTTACTCCTGGTTGAAGACAAGAACGAACTGCGCGCCATGCTGCGCAAAGCACTCGAGCGCCACGGCTATGCGGTCGAGGAAGCCCCTGATGGTTCCGCTGCCATCCAAAAAATCCGTTCCAAGCGCTACCAGATGGTGGTCACCGATCTGAAGATGCCCGGTGCCTCCGGCCTCGAAGTGCTTCGCGAATCCAAGCAAGCCGATTCCACGATTCCTGTAATTCTCCTCACCGCCTTCGGCTCGGTCGAAGAAGCCGTCTCCGCCATGAAGGAAGGTGCCTTTGATTTCATTCAGAAGCCGGTGGACCTCGACCATCTGAAGATTCTGGTCGAGCGCGCCACTCGCCAACAGGAACTGCTCCGCGAAAACTTAATTTTGCGCGAAGAGTTTGCCGCCCGTTACGGCTTTCCGCGCATCGTCGGCGAATCACCGGTCATGCAAACCGTCAGCCAGCAATTGCAACGAGTCGCGCCAACCGAAGCCACGGTGCTGCTGCTCGGCGAAAGCGGCACCGGCAAAGAACTCTTCGCCCGCGCGCTGCATCATCTTTCCAATCGCCGCGAACAACCTTTCATCGCATTGAATTGTGCGGCCATCCCAGATGGTCTCGTCGAAAACGAACTCTTCGGCCACGAACGTGGCGCTTTCACCGGAGCTGGCAATCGCAAAGCCGGCAAAATCGAAATGGCCCAGCGCGGTACTCTGTTCCTCGACGAAATCGGCGAACTTCCTCTCGCCAGCCAGGCCAAACTTCTCCGCGTCATCGAAGAACGCCGTTTCGAACGCGTCGGAGGCACCCAATCCATCGACGTCGACGTTCGCATCATCGTCGCCACCAATCGCGACCTCGCCGAACGCATCCGCGAAAAACTTTTTCGCGAAGATCTTTACTTCCGGGTCGCTGCCGTTCCGCTCACCATTCCTCCGCTTCGCAACCGGGGCGATGACTTAATCCTTCTCGCCGAATATTTTCTCGATAAATTTGGCCGCGAATTCGGCAAAGGCGCATTGACCCTAAGTGAAGATTCCCGCCGTCGTCTCCGCGCCTATCCCTGGCCCGGCAATGTCCGTGAACTTCAAAACGCGCTCGAGCGTGCCGCGATTCTCTCCGACGGTCCGGAAATCACGCCCGAACTCCTCCCAACTGTCTCCACCCCAGTTCGAACCGAAAGCGCTCCATCCAACCTCGTCCCGGAATCCTTCTCCTGGGAGGGCAGCCTCGACGACGTCACTTCCCGCGCGCAACTCCACGTCGAGCGGGTGCTGCTCGAAAACGCCCTTCGTGAATGTCATTGGAATAAAACCCGCGCCGCCGAAAAATTGGGCATTGCACCCAAAACTCTGCTCAGCAAAATGCGCGCCACCGGCCTCGAAGACTGATACCTGCCACATCATAGAGACGTGTCATTCCGAGCGGAGCGAGGAATCTGCTTGTGGGCTGTGCGTCTCACACGAGCGCATTACC
Organism: uncultured Acidobacteriota bacterium; assembly: GCA_963814635.1. Classification (GTDB taxonomy): domain Bacteria; phylum Acidobacteriota; class Terriglobia; order Acidiferrales; family UBA7541; genus Acidiferrum. Next base: position 2,123,883 of record CAWFDP010000001.1, read on the forward strand.
AACGTAATGCGCTCACTTCTTACCGCCGCCTTAGACCCGTATGCAGCGCCACCGTCCCGCCGGTCCAAACCCGCGCTTCCACTCCTTCGAACCCGCTCTTCAACATCAACCCCTTCAACTCCTCCGGCTGAAAAAACCGAGCCACCGATTTCGGCAAGTACGTGTACGCCGCTTTGTCTCCGGAAATCATCGCGCCGATCCGGGGCAGCACCGCACGAAAATACCAGCGATACAAATCTCCAAACCATCCCGGATTCGGCTCGGTAAACTCCAAAATCGCAATCGTTCCGCCCCTCTTCAGCACCCGGCGAATTTCCAGCAACCCCGCTTCATAGTTCGCCAGATTGCGAAATCCAAACGCCGCCGTCACCAGATCAAAGCTGCCATCCGCAAACGGCAACCGCAGCGCATCGCTCTCCACAAACGGAATAGTCCACTGCGCCGCCGCGACGCCTCTTCCCTCTTCGGATACCGCACCGTTTAAGGATGCACGTTTCTCGCTCGTGGGTGCCGCACCCTTCGGGTTTAAGGGTGCGGTCTTTCTGCTGACTTCTCCCAGATTCTCCGCCAGCGCCGCAGCCTTTTCCCGCGCCCGCAACAGCATCGTGTGCGCAAAATCCGTGCCCCACACCCGCCCTTTCGCTCGCCGGCCCAGCGCGAACGCCAAATCCCCCGTCCCGCAGCACAAATCCAGAATCTTCGCGTCCGGTCGCTCCAGAATCGGCCCCAATATTTTCGCCGTGCGCGCACGCCACATCCGGTCCATCTCAAGCGAAAGAATGTGATTCAGCAGGTCGTACCGGGGAGCAATCTGCGTGAACATCTCGCGCACTCTGCGCGAAGCGTCCGCCTCATTCACCGCGCCTTCTGGAAGCGTGCCCTTGCTCGGCTCTTTCCGCGACACCGCAACCTCAGCCATGCATCACCGGCTTGGCTTCCGCCACGGGCGCCGTCAAATGCAAAATCAATTCCAGCTTTTCCAGTCCGCGCGCTTCATAAGTTGCGGCCCTGCCGATTCCGGGCGTCAACACAAACCGCAATTTCCCTGCACGCGTCTTCTTGTCCGATCCCATCAACTCTATCAATCGCTTCGGTGGCACCTTCGGCCAGCCAGGCAATTTTCCCATCCGCCGCACCAGCGAAATAATCCGCGAAGCATCCGCCGCCGGCGTGATTCGAATCTCGTGCCCATACAGCGCAGCCGCCATCATTCCCCACGCCACTGCTTCTCCATGCTGATATTTCCTGTAGCCCGTCGCGCTCTCCAGCGCATGTCCAAACGTGTGCCCAAAATTCAGAATCTCGCGTAGCCCCGATTCCCTTTCATCTTTTCCCACCACATCTGCCTTGATCTCCACCGAACGCGCAATCACGCGCTCCAGAGCCTTCGCATCTCGCGCCAGAAGCTTCTCGAGGTTTTTCTCCAGGAATGCAAACAGCTTCGCGTCGGCAATAATCCCGTACTTGATCACTTCCGCCAGCCCGCCGCGAAACTCCCGCTCCGGCAGACTCTTCAGCACCGCCGTATCCACCAGTACCAGTTTCGCCGGATAAAACGCGCCAACCAGATTCTTCCCCTCCGGCAAATTCACGCCGGTCTTTCCGCCGATCGCGCTATCGGTCTGCGCCACCAGCGTCGTTGGCACCTGCACCAGCGTCACCCCGCGCAAATAACTTGCCGCTGCAAATCCCGCCACATCGCCGACCACTCCGCCGCCCACGGCAATCACCACTGCGTGGCGATCCGCCCCAGCCTTCACCAGGCTCCGCGCAATCGCTTCGACGCTCAGCATATTCTTCCGCGTCTCGGCGTCATCAAACGTGTGTACCCGCGCCGCTTTCGCTCCGCCTAACCCGCGCAGTACCTTCTTCCCCACCGCCGCCCACACCTGCGGCGAAGTGACCACCTGCACGCTGGAAAATTTTCCAATTTTCGCGGTTTCTGTCGACAGCCGCGCCAGCGCACCCGCGCCGCAGACCACCGCATAGCACCCCGCCGAGGACTTCACCAAAATGCGTTTCGTTTTCGTCATCGATTTCTCTTAACTCTAACATACAGCACTGCTTCGCCCGCTCCGCGCGCTGCATCCGATAGTGGGTCAATTTGACTTCTTCAGTTCGTGACACAGTAGGTCAAAATTCAAACTGACCCACTGCACTTCATCCCCGCGCGACTTGCGCCAATCCAAAATCTGCTACGATACTTTGTGCTGCGCGAAAGCTTCCGATGACTTCATCCCCCAAGATCTATCACGCTGATTTCGCCGTCGTCGGTTCCGGTGTAGCTGGTTTGCGCGCCGCCATCGAACTCAGCTCCGCCGGCAGCGTCCTGGTCCTCGCCAAATCCAATCTTAGCGATTCCGCCACCGCCTGGGCGCAAGGCGGCATCGCCGTCGCCCTCAGCGACGAAGACGAAATCAGCCTGCACGAACAGGACACTCTCAACGCCGGTGACGGCCTCTGCCGCCCCGAAGCCGTCGCGCTCCTTGTTGAAGAAGGCCCGCAATACATCAACCAGCTCATCGAATGGGGCACCGAATTCGATCGCGCTGGCACCAAGCTCGCCTTCACCCGTGAAGCCGCGCACAGCCGCTCGCGCATTCTCCACGCTCACGGGGATTCCACTGGCCGCGAAATCAGCCGCGCACTCCTCGCCCGCGCCCACAAACTTCCTCACCTTCACCTTCGCGCACATTCATTCACCACTAGCTTGATTTTGGAAAATGGCCGCGCCACCGGTGTTCGCTTCATTGACGAGACCGATGGCTCGCTCCACGAAGTCCATGCCGGCGCGGTTCTTCTCGCCACCGGCGGACTCGGCCAGATCTATCGCGAAACCACCAATCCCGAAGTCGCCACCGGCGACGGCATGGCCATTGCCTACGAAGCCGGCGCCGTTCTCTCCGACATGGAGTTCATGCAATTCCATCCCACCGCGCTCGCCATCAAGGGCGCGCCGCGGTTCCTTCTCTCCGAAGCTCTCCGCGGCGAAGGCGGCATTCTACGCAACATCACTCTCGAACGTTTTATGAAGCGCTACGCCGAAGCCCAGGAACTCGCCCCTCGCGACGTAGTCGCTCGCGCCATCGTCAGCGAAATGCATCGCACCGACGCCGAACACGTTTATCTGGACATGACCGCCAAGACCACCGAATTCCTACAAAAACGTTTCCCGCGCATCTACGCCACCTGCCTCAGTTACGGCCTCGATCTTGCCACCGACCTCGCCCCAGTCTGCCCAGCCGCGCACTATATGATGGGCGGCGTCAAAACCGATCTCTGCGGACGCACCTCCATCCCCGGCCTCTACGCCGCAGGCGAAACCGCCGACACCGGCGTCCACGGCGCCAATCGACTCGCCAGCAATTCTCTTCTTGAAGGTTTAGTTTTTGGCGCCCGCAGCGGCCAGGCCATGATCGGCGAGTGTTCATCCAGCTCGAAAAATAAGACTTCTTCCACCACGAAAAACAGACCCGCCGCGCTTCCCGGCAGCCCCGCTCCCAAACCCGACGCTCACAACGCTTCCCATTCGTCCGCAGTAACGCCACATCCCAAATCCGCCACCGCTTCTATGGGAACGCCAATCTCCAGATTGGCGGTGTCCGCGGCGGCCGCTCCCGCCAAGCCTTCTCCCTCCGCCACAGCCCTCGCTCAAATCCGCGATGTCACGTGGCGCCACGTCGGCATCCTCCGCACCGGCAAAGAACTCTCAGCCACCATCGCCTTTCTTGAAAAAATGGAACTACCGCACCCCGCCAATCCCGCCCGCCAAGATTATGAACTCGCAAATCTTCATTCCTTAGCTCTGCTAATGGCGCGCTCCGCCCTCGCCCGCGAAGAAAGCCGCGGCAGCCACTACCGCTCCGACTTCCCTTACCGCGACGACGACTCCTTCCAAAAACACTCCCTCATCCAGCGTTCCAAAGACGTCACCTTCGAATCCTGAAGCGACTCACTACGCTTTCTGCTTTTTGGTGTTGACTTTTGTAGCAGCGGGTTTATCCCGCTGCTTTTTGGAGCGCGGCGGCTTGCCGCCGCTTTTCGGCCCGCCTATCAACCCTCACGGTACGCGTGAGTGCCCGCAGTCGTCTTGGTTTTTCTTTTTTCCTTTGTTTTGGGTGCCCTGGGTTCCGGTTTTTGGTACCCGGGTCTTGGGGTTTCTTTTCTTAACTCCGACTTTTGCCTGCGCTCTTGTGGTGGCCGGTCTTCAGACCGGTTCTTTTCTCCGAACGGAAAAAAAAAGGCGAATCCTGATCTAACCTAGAAGTCAGATCGGATTCGCCCGAGACTCTGCAACCACTCAAGCAGCCAATTGCGTGGTGATCAGGCTTCCGCCGTCACACTGACCGCCAGATTCTGACCGTTTTCCATTGCCTGGTATTCCACGGTCACCGCGGTACCTTCGTGCACTTGGCCCTCGACCTTGGTGTTCTTATCGAGCACAAAGTCCATGGTTTTTTCGTTCTCGCCGCTGACTGCCAGCTTGAACGATTTCCCACCGGTCTCGATCGCCGCCACTTTGCCGGCTACCGATTTGAGCGCCTTCTGTTCCGATTGCTTTCCCGGCTCCGATTGGTGCGTGTACGAAATCGGGTTGGCATAGGCCGCCATTCCCAAAAACATCAGACCGCTGACTGAAACCGCGCCAAGAGTTTTCCGAATTATCGACATAGACATAAGCGTAAGCCTCCTTAATTTTGGAGGGTGGGGTCAAGCTTCCCGCTGCAGGTTACTTGCCTTTCCCCGCTTCGTTTTTCAAAGCATTGATTTTCGCCATCTTCTCGCCATCTTTCGGGCGATTTTCGGATAACTGCAATCCGTCCTGCAGGTATTCATGTAGATTGAAATGAAAAAGTTCCGGCATATCGGCTCACCTCGCGAGGAACTTTTTCTCACGCAACGCCACTTTTTCTAGGGGTTACCCTGTACCTCCAAACACTTGGTTTGCTCCTGTATTGCGGTTCGGGCTACAGCAGGTTCGCGAATTCTTCGACGCTGATTTTGAGGTCCTGGATGATGGCGCGCAGGGCCTTACGTTTTAGGTCGCCTTTGTGCATCGGACCACCCGGGCTTGATCGCTCGGCCGAACATAAAGCGCGTGGCTCCCTGTCTGCCGACGAAATACAAAACCAAGCTTTTCGGCGACCCGAAGCATGTCTTTCGCGCTTCGGTGTCACCCAGGAATCTCTATCGGTTTGATGAAGATATCTTCGGCGGGAATGGGCAGCCCGTCTTCGACCAGGCTCTCGACATACAACTCGATTGCTTCACGAATATTCCCAACGCCTTCTTCGATCGTTTCGTTTTGCGTGTGGCAGCCCGGAAGAGAGGAGAGGAATCGTGCGTTCAATTTTAGATTTTCGACTGTCAACTTGTTCTTACTTCTTCTGCAATTCCTTCACACTCTCCAGTATCACGTGCCCGACAATGCCCAGATTCTTCGCGCTGATCTTCTCCATGGTGTCTTGCGGCGTATGCCAGTACCCCGCCGAGTTCACCAGGTCAATGATGTCCGCCGACGGCACTCCCCGGGCCAGGAACGACAGATGATCATCGTCAATCGGCATCGTCTGATCGATAAAAATCTCGCCGTAACCAAGCCGCTTCGCCGTGCTCCAGATCAAATCCACCAGCTCTTTTGTCGAATTTTGTTCCCGTTCGATGTGCAGCGCCTTCCCACCCACCAAATCCGCCAGAATCATCGCCTTGATTTTCTTCAGGTCGCCACCGGTGGCCATCTTCGCCGCCATCTGCCGGCTGCCGTAGCGATTGTCCGGATCCTGCCAATCTTTGCGCACCGCTTCTTCGCCATCAAAAAACGCAATCCACACCGCATAATGGTCGTGCTTGGCGCACAGCAGCCGCGCCATTTCCAGCATCACTCCGGTCGACGACCCCGCATCATCCGCGCCCACAAAGTTATCGAGCTTCTTGGTGTCGTAATGCGTGGTCAGCAGAATTATTCCCGGCCGCTCACCGGGAATCTTCACCACAATATTTTTCATCGCCAGCCGGCCCGCGGGAGTATCCGAGTAAAACGCGTCGGTATCCACATTGCAACCGAAGCTGCTCAGCTGCGAGGTAATGTAGTCCTGCACCTGTGCGATGTTTTGCGAGCCAGAGGGCCGCGGCCCGAAGCTCACCTGCTTCGCAACGTGCTCGTACGCCTGCTTGCCGTCGAATCCACCGGTCTGTTCCGCAGGCAGGGCATCGTCGGGAACTTGCGGTGCGGCCGCCATAACCGCAGGGGTTGCGGCGATTTTCGCGTCCGAATGGTCATCCGTCGAGCTAGCTTTGCATCCGGCGAAACTCAGCAACAGCAGCGCGCAAAGAATCGAAGGCCGAATAAATTGTTCGAGTTTCCCACCCAGAAAATGTCTCATCCCCGTGCCTCCGCAGCTTCCCGCCGTTCGCGTTTCCTCACCACCAGCCACGATACGCCAACACCGACAAAATACAGCGCAGTCATCACCGCCATCACCAGCAGCATGGTCACAGCGTCCGGCGTAGGCGTCACGAACGCCGCAACCACGGTAATCACCAGAATCGCGTACTTGGTATTTTGGATTAAGAATTTTGGCGTCACGATTCCGAACAGGGTCAAAAAGAAAATCAGCACCGGCAATTCAAAAACCAGCCCCAGCGCCACAATCACCAGAAACACCAAGTCAAAATAGTCGTCAATTTTGATCAAAGGAACGACGGGCCCTTGAAAACTGACCAGGAAATTCAAAATGCGCGGCAATGCCAGAAAATACGCGAAAGCAATTCCAGCCAGAAACAGAAACACTGTCGAGAACAAGAATCCGGTCACTGCTGACTTTTCATTCCGGTAAAGCGCTGGTGCCACGAACAGCCAAACTTGATACAGGATGATGGGGGACGCCAAGACGATGCCAAGGTAGATGCTCAGCTTGATTAACAAACTCAGATAGTCGGTCGGTCCGGTGTAATAGAGTTCGGACTTGAGTCCATGCGAGGTCAGTGCTTTCTGAATCGGAATGGCGATGAAGTTGACGAATTTCGGCGCCACAAACCAACCAATGCCCGCGCCAACGATCACCGATAGAAGCGCATTGATGATGCGTTTGCGCAACTCTACCAGGTGCTCGAAAAACGTCATCTGACCGCCGGTTTCCGCGTCAGGAACCGGCGAACCATTCGAGCTGGTTTCAAGCTGGCTGTTGCTGGTCATGGGCAGGAGGTTTACCAATTTCCGGGGAGGATGACTCTTCTGTGGCCGCGGCGGATTCGTTCGAGACTGGCGCGGAGACTTCTGATTCAGGGTGCGATTCGCGGGAAACCGATTCGCTTACCGGAGTGACTATCGGCTCGATCGGCTCGACCGATTCCGGCAGCATTCGCGGCGCCTCGGTTTCCGCGGTGGTGGCAGGTGTTGAAGACTGCGGCCCCGAAGTGACAGCAGAGGCTGCGGCAGCTTCCTGCGACTTCTTCCACTCCAACTCCCGCGCCTGGCGTTCGACGTTGCGCATCTCCTCTTCAAACGCCATCTTGAAGTCGGTGGAGGCTTTGCGAAACTCAGCCATCAGCTTGCCCAGGCCACGAGCAAGCTCGGGCAGCTTATGAGGCCCAAAAAGGACCAGCACCACCACGAACAGGATCACGATATGGGGAACACTAAACATGGTTGGTTTCGTGCAGCCGCGTTGGCCTCTCTGGCATCATAGAAAGTGCGTCACACACTGTCAAACCAGTCTTTTCCCGGGGTCATGTTATACTGAATTTGCTTGGGGTAAAGCCGCTGGTCGCGTGAGGTCAGAATGAACCAGAATCGCCGCGGATTCGTCATCATCTTCACAGTTTTAGTCGCATCTGCCGTGTTTGGCTGGGTTTACGGGCCATCGGTGCGTGCCACCTCCGGCGAGGCGCAGGATAGCCAGTCCTCAGTCCGCGAATTCACCACGGTCCTTGACGTGGTGCAGTCCAACTACGCCGAACCGGTCGACGTAGACAAAGAGGTCTACCAGGGCGCGATTCCTGGCATGCTGCGCGTTCTCGATCCCCACTCCAACTTTTTTGATGCCCGGCAATTTGCGCTGCTGCGCGAAGATCAGCGCGGCAAGTATTACGGTGTGGGCATGATCGTCGCGCCGCGCGATACCCACACCGTGGTGATGGCGCCGTACGTTGGCGCGCCTGCATATAACGCTGGGCTGCGCCCCGGCGACGTGATCGTTAAGGTGGATGACAAACCCACCGACGGCCTGACGACCAGCGAAGTTGCGGACATGCTCAAGGGTCCCAAGGGCACAGTCGTGAAAATTGTCGTCACACGCGAAGGCTACACCGACCCGCTCACATTTACCGTGACGCGCGGCGAAATTCCCCGGCACTCCGTTGACATTACGTTTTTGCTGAAGCCCGGCATCGGCTATGTCCGGCTTTCTTCGTTTAACGAAACCACCGACCACGAAATTGCCGACGCCCTGCGTGAATTGAATGCCAGCAATCTCGACGGCCTGATTCTGGACATGCGCGGGAATCCCGGCGGCCTGTTGAATGAAGCGGTAGCGGTCGGCGACATGTTCCTGGAAAAAAATCAGCTGATCGTTTCGCACCACGGCCGCACTTCGCCGGAGCGCCGCTACTACGCGGTGCGCGGCAATCAAGGCGTGACCATTCCGCTGGTCATTCTGGTGAACAATAATTCAGCATCGGCCACCGAAATTGTTTCCGGCGCGGTGCAGGACCACGACCGCGGACTGATCGTTGGCGAAACCACTTTCGGCAAGGGTCTGGTGCAGACGGTAACACCGCTCAGCGAAAACACCGGTCTGGCTTTGACCACCGCGCGCTACTACACGCCGAGCGGACGGCTTATTCAACGCGACTACAAATCGATTTCACTTTACGAATATCACTATGAGCGCAAAGTCCCCGATCACCCGACGGAAATCAAGCTGACCGATAGCGGCCGCCAGGTCACCGGCGGCGGCGGCATTACTCCCGATATCGTCGTGGCGTCCACGAAACTCACCAAGTTTCAACAAGAACTGTTCCGCGCGGATGCTTTTTATCCAGCGGAGGCGGGCGTCGGCGGCTTCACTCGTTTCTATTTGGGAGCACGGCCAACCATCACCCACGAATTTACCGTGGACGACGAAGTGATGCACCAGTTCCGGAATTATCTGACCAAGAAAAACGTGCGCTTCTCGGAAGCTGAAATCGCCGACAACCTGGACTGGATCAAGCGCAAAATCAAGCAGGAAGTTTTCATGTCCACCTTTGGCATGCAGGAAGGCTACAAAGTCCTGCTGGAATCCGATCCGCAAGTGCTGAAGGGTGTGGAAGCGATGCCGCAAGCCCGCGCACTCTATCAGAACGCGCGCAAGATTGTGGCGCAGCGAACCGGCGGCGCTATCGACCAGCCGTAGTTACGACAAACCAGCAACGTAAACTTCATGAAACGCGATTCCCTTTCGCGTGTTGGAAACATCCGCGCTCTTTATTCTCGTAGACTGACCTATCCTATCCCCTGAGGCCCTCCCGACCGATCCTCACTCGCATGAGGGGTTCGCGCTTTTCTCCCTGCACGAGCGGGACTTGACTGTGTTGTGATATAGATATAACAATACAATGAGATGACTGTACGAGCCATTGAGACTGACCCGCGCTGGTTCATGCTGACATTCACGTTGCCCACGAAGTTAGCCAGCCAACGAGTAGGAGTCTGGCGAATGCTGCAACGTTATGGCGCCGCCCCGCTGGGCAACTCCGGTTACCTGCTTCCGAACAATCCGTCCAACCGGGAACGCTTTGAATGGCTGGCGCAGATGATACGCAAAAGCGGCGGCGAGTCCTCCGTGGTCAGCGTCCAATCGATCGACAATCTTTCCACTCCGCAACTGGTGGCGCGTTTCGCTGAAGCGCGAAGCCAGGAATATCAAAGGCTCATCCGCGATATCCAAAAGGTTTCCTCCGTCGCTCATCAAAAACGCGGTCCCAGACGAATCAGCCGGCTTAGGGAACGGTTTCGGGAAATCGCCGAGATCGACTTCTTCGGGAACCCTCTGCAAAAGCGCGTAGAGGAACTGTTAACACGAGCCGATGCCAGGCCGGCGCTTGCTGGAAAATCGCCCAGGATTAATTCCCAGGACTACCATGGAAGGCTTTGGGTAACTCGGCCCAGTCCCGGCATTGATCGCTCGGCATCGGCCTGGCTCATTCGACGCTTTATTGACAAGAAGGCTCGGTTCAATTTTTTCCGGGAGGGTGAAGTTCCACCCGGTTCCGTTCCTTTCGACATGTTCAACGGCGGGTTTGGACACCGCGGCGAGGACTGTACGTTCGAGACACTGCACAAGGAATTCCGCATCCGGGACAGCAAGGTTGCGGCGATCGGCGAGATGGTTCACGACGCGGACCTAAGCGACGGCAAGTTCGGCCGCAAGGAAGCGTTCGGCGTGGATGAAGTGCTGAAGGGATGGGCGCGGAAGGGCATGTCGGACAAAGACCTGCTCGAACGGGGAATGGAGATGATCGAGGGGCTCTACCACTCCGTCGAGTGACGGCCCGTAAGATTCGTGAAAGCGATCGCGAGAGTTTCTCAGCCCCCAGAAGAGAGAGGAGCAGTTCAAATGAGCATAGTACGCAAGAGCGTGTTGATGTTGGCCAGTGTTGTCGGTGCCTTGTCTGCCTTTTCCGTGAAGGCGGCTGCGCAGGACATCCCTGCGGACTACCAGGACGTGTTGAAGTCACTCGACCGGAAAGGCGATTTCAAGGCGGGAGTCTTGAAGGTGAATATTCCGCGCAACGATTTGAAAATGAAGGTGGAAGGATTCGCGACACCGACACCATTTGGCTTCGGAGGATGGATCGCACTGACCAAGGGAGATGGCGGTGCGGACGTTATGATGGGCGATCTTGTCCTGCTGCAGGAAGAAGTGAATCCGGTTCTCTCGGCCCTGCTGGACAACGGCATCGACGTGACGGCGCTGCACAATCATTTCTTCTGGGACGATCCGAAGGTTTTCTACATGCACGTGCATGGAATGGGAAAAGCGGGGGACCTTGCGCGCCGCGTGAAGCCGGGCCTGGATTTGATCGGTCACGTGAAACCGGAAGTTCCGGCTCCCGCCAGTACGGGAGGCACCGCGCTTGACTCCGTAAAGCTCGCGAAGATCGCCGGCCACGAAGGAGAACAAACGGGCGCCGTGTACAAGATTACCGTCGGACGCGATGACCTCGGAATGAAAGAACACGGGGCGGTCATCAACGCCCGGATGGGGCTGAACACCTGGGCTGCTTTTGTCGGCACCCAGGAGGATGCGGCGATCGCTGGCGATGTAGCCATGCTGGAAAGCGAAGTGACTCCGGTCCTGAGGGCGCTGCGCAAGAATGGCCTGGAAGTTGTCGCGATTCACCACCACATGACGGGAGACCGGCCGGTTGTGATTTTCCTTCACTACTGGGGCCGCGGCCCGGCGGAAAAACTTGCGAGCGGTTTTAGGGCGGCCCTCGACGAACTGGGTAAGCAAGCGCCCACGCACGAAATGGCTGACTGACCTGAGGTCTCGCCGGTCAGCGACACCGCGAGCCGCTCCTGATTTTGGGCGCGGGGGCGGCGGGAATGATCCTGCGCCATGGTCAGTAGAGAATTCGGGGGTTGTAATGAAGTTCAACTGTGCGTGCTTTGGGATTGGTGCGCTGCTGCTTTTCCGTTGTGGGTCTGCCGCGGTGGTTTCCGGGCAAACGCTCAAGCAAGTCGCGAAGTTTGACTTGCCCGGGTCGGGTGGCAAGCGCTTCGACTACCTCACGATTGATGCAGACGATCATTACCTGTTATCAGCCCATCTCGCAGCGGATCAGACCTATGTCATCGATCTCGGCGCCAACAAAGTCGTCGCGACGATTACGGATACTCCCGGCGCGGAAGGCGTCGAATACGTTTCGGAACTCAAGAAGTTCTACACGTCAAACGCGCACGACAATACCATCGGTGTCGTGGATCTCAAGCAGATGAAAGTTGTGAAGAAGTTGAAAACCGAAGCGAAGCCGGACGGCAGCACTTACGCCGCTCCGTTCCACAAATTGTACGTTTCCGATGAACGAGGTAAAGCCGAAGCCGTCGTGGACGTGCAGAAAGACGAAATCATCAACACGTTGCACTTTGACAGCGAGACAGGAATGCCCCAGTACGATCCAGTGGCGCGCAAGGTGTACCTGAACCTGCAGGACCAGAACATCTTTGCGGTCATCGATCCTGCGACCGACACAGTGGTGGGGCGCTATCCAGTTGGAAAGTGCCAAGGCAACCACGGCATGGCTCTCGATCCGGAACACCACCGAGCATTTCTCTCCTGCGAAGGAAACGAGTTGATGACCGTGTTCGATCTGGACAAGCACGCGCCGATCGCATTTCTCAAAATGCCCGGCGGTCCCGACGTGATCAAGTTTGACCCCGGACTGAGCCGCATTTACGTCGCCTGTTACAGCGGCGCAATTGCCGTTTTCCACCAGGATGACCCGGACCACTACCGCAAGCTGGAAGACTTCCACGTGCAGCATAAGGTGCACACACTGGCCGTGGACCTCAAAACGCATCGCGTGTACACACCCGAACAGGAAGAGGATGGCGAGCCTGTCGCGCGGATGGTGGTATACGAGGCCGTAACGAATCCATAGTGCCGGTTGGAAACGGGCGGTTGCTTTGCTAAAATTCTTGCTGCTGTACATCCTAGCTCGTGTGGGCGAGTAGCTGAAGTGGCCGTATGTTGATTCGACACGAGTTAGTATCAAAAACTCGCCCCTGATACGCCTCACTTGTGGTCAGTCCTGCGGTCAATTCCCTGCCCCATTTCGCCTTCCAGTTTCAGAGCACTCGCAATCACGCCTAGATATGCCCACAATCGCACACGGAAGACCGTAGGGCGAACGAATGGCGAAAGTAGTCTTTGTACCCATCCCCGGCCAGATCACCCGCCAGCCACCCAGCCGAACGGCGTCAGCCGGACTTCTTCCGGGAGGCATCAATGGCGGTAAACTTCCGGTCTAAGTGAGGTCTTGAGCGGGGAGCGCCTGAATGCAGCACACAACCCTTCCTGATACCGACACCACAGGTAGGACAAGGCACGGAGCATAACTGCTTGAGCGTGAGTTCGCTCCTTTTCATCCTGAGAGATTGCGCTTCCACGCCGTCAGAAAGCTGTTCCATTTTGGACATTGCGTATTATTGTGTGGTATTTCTCCAGTTTTGAGTGGAAGCTGTGAAGCAGACCTTCTCTTACCCGCTTTTAGGTACTCAGATGAAAGAAAACTTCCAACTCGGAGACTTGGTGTATAACCGCAATACTAAAGAAGATGGCACGATCAAGCGAAAATACGAGACGAACAGTGTCGCGATGTATGAAGTGGCGGTGCCACAGAACCGCGATTCGTGGACAGGTGGGTACTGTCTTTCGGATTGGGCCGAAGACGTTTTGCAGCTTTCCACCAATGAACCCTTGAGGGCTTCAAAGGCCGCCCTCGCGTTTAGAGCCTATTGAGTCTGGGTGTGGCTTCCCCTGCCTGCTACTCCGCTTCCCATTCCGCCAAACAGCTTCCTTTAGCCTGCCAAGAGGAAGGATTAAGGAAGCTCTTGTCACTACCTACACGATGAATCAGGAGTCCTACCCCTCAGACAGACAATCCGCACACTTTGCGGTTTACAGTTAGAGATACCCATACAGAGATAGAAACAATAGTACTGTGTGGCGCACAGTATGCAGAGTTGGGTACCCTACTAGGTTCTAGCGGCTAGGACAACAGGGTGGACGAATACAGGCGGAATATTTGTCTCGAGTTGTTGGTAATAAAATTCCGCCCGCGTAGGCTCTCGGGGTCCGTACTGTCACTTGGATAGGTTGCGACCCCGATGCTCGCACTGATTTGCAGTTCGTGAGAATCGATCACGAACGGCGCGTTTATGGCGGTCAATATCTGTCCGGCCTTCACTCCGGCATCGCCAATTTGCTTTATCTCAGACAGAAGAATTACAAACTCGTCTCCGCCCAGACGGCTTACCGTGTCCGAGGCGCGCACACAAGATGACAAGCGATTTACAACGGACTGAAGCACCTTGTCCCCGAACGTATGTCCCAGCGAATCATTAATCTCCTTGAATTTATCCAAATCCAAAAACAGCACTCCGACCAGAGTGCCATTCCGGCTTGCCAGAGCAACTGCTTGGTGAAGCCGATCTTGCACCAGAGTTCGATTAGGCAAGTTCGTCAAAGCATCGTGTTGTGCAAGATGGGACATTTCTATTCCGATGGCTCTCGCAACAGATACGTCGTGGAAAACGATTACTGCCCCGGTCGCAATCCCTTGCCGATCATGGATTGGTGCAGCCGAATCATCAATCGCAAATTCGGTACCGTCCCGACGACGAAGGACGCAATGTGGCGTGAGGCCAACGGTCTTGTTTAGCTCGATTGCCGTTCTCAGTGGACTTTTACAAGATTTGCCCGTAGTGCTGTCCATGATTACAAATACTTCTTCAACTGGCTTACCTGCGGCCTCTGCCGCATTCCATCCGGTGATCTTCTCCGCGACCACATTGAGGTACCTAACTTTCCCTTCGTTGTCGGTGCTCAAAACGGCGTCGCCAATCGAGTTGAGTGTGACCTGAGCACGCTCCTTTTCGACAAATAGCGCTTCTGCGGCGGTCTCCCGCTCTACCATATTCCGTATCGCACGGACGAAGGAATCCCTGTCGAGTTGGCTTTCTAGGAGGTAATCCTTTGCTCCGCGCCGCAACGCCTCCAGCGCGATGGCTCTTTCGTCCACTCCGGCAACTACGAGAGTTGGTATACCGCCAGCAGCCGACATCAGCCCGTCGAACGTCTCGATTCCTTGGCTGTCAGGCAGCGACAAATTCACAAAGATCGCCCATATGCCGCTCTTTTTAAGCCGTTCAACGCCTTCAGCAAGAGTGCTGACGCACTCGCCCTCAAACGGGCCGTCTATTGCATTGGTGATTGCGTCGCGGAAAACGTCGCGATGATGGGTGTTATGGTCAACGAGCAGCAGAGTTCGTTTGTTTGTTTGTCATTTTTTGGTGC
This sequence comes from uncultured Acidobacteriota bacterium, assembly GCA_963814635.1. Lineage (GTDB taxonomy): Bacteria > Acidobacteriota > Terriglobia > Acidiferrales > UBA7541 > Acidiferrum. Next base: position 2,138,945 of record CAWFDP010000001.1, read on the forward strand.
CACATCCTATTGTGCTTCTATCTAGCATTTCGCGCTGTCCAGTTCGAGACAGTTCGAGCATTCTAAGGTTGGGCGTGTAGGCCGTGATATACCTAATCCCGCATGTCGCCGAGACTCAAAACTGCATCCCTGCCGCTAAAAGATGCCGCGTTCGTCGAGCCGATGGAATGCATGGCGGTAGCGAAGCTTCCAGACGCCGCGAATTGGGTTTGGGAAATAAAAATCGACGGTTACAGAGCGATCGCCGTCAAGTCCAACCGCGTAAATCTCTATTCCCGCACGAAGAAGTCCTTCAACGACAGATTTCCCTGTATTGCAGACGCGCTTGCCGATCTGCCATCCGGCGCTGTCGTGGACGGCGAGTTGGTCGCTATCGATGAAAACGGACGGCCGAATTTTAATCTCTTGCAGAACTTTCGGGCTGGCGCATCCCGCATACACTACTACGTCTTCGATTTGCTCTGCCTGAACAATCGGGACACGACTAAACTACCGCTCATCGAGAGACGCGAACTGTTGAAAACACTGGCATTCTAGGACAAAAGAGTAAAGATTGTCGATTGCGTCGAGGCCGAACCGACCGAACTCCTCTCGGTTGCCCGCGAACAACACCTCGAAGGAATCGTCGGCAAGCGGAAAGACAGTCGGTATGAAGCCGGAAAGCGGGGCGGCGCGTGGATTAAATTCCGTGTCAATTCTGGGCAGGAACTCGTCATAGGCGGATACATGCCGGGCACACATGGACTCGACTCCATTATTGTTGGCTACTATCGCGGCAAAGATTTGATTTACGTCGCTCGCGTGCGCAACGGATTTGTTCCAGCAAGTCGGCGTCACCTATTCGACAAACTGCGTCCGCTGGCAATTTCAGAATGTCCGTTCACCAATTTGCCCGAGCGACATCGCTCACGCTGGGGCGAAGGTCTGACCGCAGACAACATGAAGAAATATGTTTGGCTCCGGCCTGCACTGGTGGCGCAAATTGAATTTCTGGAGTGGACCGAAAGCGACCATTTGAGGCATTCGAAATTCGTGGGATTGCGAGTGGATAAGAATCCGCGAGAGGTGGTTAAAGAAAGGTAGCGTCAGAGAATTCAAATGACACCTGTTGATGTCATCGATGTGTACACGGGTCTTGAGAATGTGGGCGTCGAAATCTGGATCGACGGTGGATGGGGTGTTGATGCGCTGCTCGGGGAGCAGACCCGGCCACACAAGGACTTGGACATAGCCATCGAGCAGAAGAATGTTGCACTGCTCTGCGAATTCCTGCACACACGGGGGTACGGGGAGATAAAGCTCGGAGATACCCGGCCTTGGAATTTTGTGTTGGGCGATAAGAACGGCAGAGAGATTGATGTGCATGTCATCGTGCTGGATGACGGCGGAAATGGAATATACGGGCCGCCTGAAAAAGGAGAGATGTATCCGGCTGCATCCTTGACGGGAACTGGGACCATAGATCGCCACGCCGTTCGGTGTATTTCACCGGAATGGATGGTCAAGTTTCACTCCGGCTACGATCTCAAAGACAAGGATTTTCGAGACGTGTCTGCTTTGTGCAAGAAATTCGGAATCGATTTACCACCAGCCTACGAACAGTTCAAAAAATAGCGCAATACCGGGTATCCAGCGCCACAGAGGGCCATGTCGCTTCCTGACTGGGACATCGCGACTCACAGCGATGACCTCTCCTGCCAATATGTGAACGAAACTTGGCCTCAGTACGGACTAGTACTCCCAACCTACGGAATCCACCCTATTCATTGCTGCCTCCAGACATCTCAAACTCATTAGGCTTCTAATCATGAACGACCCGGAGCGTGGCGTCTCGAAACGCGCGCTCCTTTTTTCCGACGTGTCGAGTTGAAAGTTCTGTGCGGGGGCCACAATGGATGTCGTCCTTGGATTCGTTTTTCTCTTTGCTTGCCAAGTTTTCCTATCGTTTCTCACCTTGTTCGCCGAACACGGTATTATCGAACAAATTCGCGGTTTCCTTAGGTACGGGGTTCCCGATTTTGAATCGGGTTTTAGACCGATTATCTACCTCGCCGCAATGTGCGCCATTTATAAGTTTACTGAGAAACTCAAACTGCCGAAGTGGGCGTTTTGGTCGGCCACGGCCTTGAGCCTAGTTCTCGCGGCCTACTGTGACAGTTGGCTGTACCCGGTTGGGTAAACAGGGAATCGGTCTCCTGTAAAGCTGACTACTGGTTCAGCCGGAAAGGGTGTTCGGAACTTTGCGGCCATCCCTACTTCCTTCGCCGCTGAAACCCACGCTTGGGGTCGTACGGAATTGGAGAGCTAAAGTATACGGGTTTGTTCTTTGACGTTTTCGTCTTTGCATGGTCGAAATACCCTTTGTCTCCATGAGCATCTCGACGGGAGAACGTCGGGCAGGATTTTTATGACGCTAAACGGCACCCCGCTTAAAGATGGAGAAGTGAATCGGGACCACCTCAAGCCCGCGTGCAGGCGGGTTGGTGTGCCCATCGGCACGATGCATGCTTTTCGGCACGGACGTGTCTCAAAGATGCAGGACGCCGGGGTAAATGAAAAGGTGATCCAGACGGAAATCGGACACAGCACGCTGCGGATGACGCGACGGGTACACGCACTTCTCCCCTGAACAGCGCCGTGCGACCGTTGAAAAGCTGGCTCCGAACAGCTAGAGAAAACTTTTCATTGACCCAAGGTTGTCCCAACGGCTGTTGAAAGATATACTGGTTACCTGCAAAAACGGAGGGCGAGTAGCTCAGCTGGGAGAGCGCATCGTTCGCAACGATGAGGTCGCCGGTTCGATCCCGGTCTCGTCCACCAAATAAGTTGCCAGCCAGCAGTTGTCAGCTTGCAGCAAGCGACTCCCCCAAGCCATCATAGGAGCGATCGGATCGGACGGGTCGACTCCGATTTCAGTGTTCTCCGTCCATTCGAGTCGAAATTAAGTTATTCAGCACAATAGCAGCCTATGCCCACGGCGAGGTGAACCGGCGCTTACCAAATCGATGCCACCGCCAACGGTTCGGCTGACGTTTCGGGAGATTCCTTCCAGGCGGCTGGAGAAGCGAATTTACGATAGACGACGCGCAGCGTGGCGACGAGGGGGACCGATAGATAGATCCCGACGATTCCACCAACGGCGCCACCAACCATCAACGTGAAGATCGCGAGCAGTGGGTGAATTTCAAGCTCATGGCCCATGACCCGCGGCGCAATCCAGTAGTCCATCAGCATCCGCCAAACACAAAGCAGTGCGAGCATCCAAATCCAGTGGCCGTGCGCCAGGGCGCCTGCGCTGAGAATCGTTGCTGCCGCGACCATCCAGCCGGCCACCGGAATGAATTCAAGAACACCCGCCAAGATGCCCAACCCGAAGGCATGGGGAAAGCGCAGCACGAGCATCGCCATGGAACAGTAAGCAAAAGACAATCCGGCAAGGATTACTTTCGCTCGGATGTAGTGCTGCAAAGTGGTGTGCAATTGGCCCGCCAGGGATCGCAAAGATGCGCGATTCTTTTCTGTTGAAAAAAGATGGATCAAATGATTGGCCATGTCCTCGCCGTCACTCAGAAAGAAAATCGCCAGGATGGGAATTACCAGTATTCCTCCGATGGCGGTCGACGCAAACCGCGCTATCCCATTGACAGTACTCTCGATCATGGAGCGATGAGCCTGGAGAAAAGTTTTGATACGAGTGGTCTGGGCATCGGAGCATCCGAAATTGCTTCCGAGGTCATTCGCAATCTCTCCACTAGAAACTCTGTCGGCTATCGAAGGAGCTGCCTTCAACAACGGCACGGCATTCTTCCGAACGTGCGGCGCAAGACCGTAAGAGATCAGCGCCATAGCGATGACGAACGCCAGATACGCTTCGACCACGTGCGGCCCTCTGAGGTTCTTGAAAAATAGAGAATGGCGTTGCAGAAAGCGGACGACGGGATCGATCAAGTATGCAAAAAGAATTGAAAACGCAAAGATGACAATGACCACACGCGCGACGTAGACGATAGCGAGCACAAGTGCGAATAGCAGGATGGTGAGCACGACCCTTGCCGTGCGCCGATCAAGAAATGCCATAAGCTTCCATCCGCGCACATGCTCTTGCCGGCATCAATCGCCTTGGCCTTCGAGCCTTTCCTTAATCGTTCCGAGAGCTTTTTCAAGCGAGGAGCGGGTTTTGTCCACAGCTACTTTCCGGACAATGCCGCCTTTGAAGCCGCTGAGGCCAGCTTGTTGGGAACCCTTTAGGGTAATCAAGTAAATGCCGTGACGCTGCTGATCCCGGACACACACAGTCAGGTCAATCGCCGTTTCGAAGTAGTGACTTGCGTAGAGCTGTTTAACTGCCAGTGCGCGCACTGCATTGGAGGAGTCCGTACCGCGATAAACGATCGCCTGCACGATCCGCAGCGTGGGTTTGAGCCCGAAGTTCACCTTCTCCCAATAAAACTCAGATTGGATGGCATCCGAATCGGCGTTCGGATAATCGAGGAGGTAGCGATCGAGCTGAGGAAGGTACACCGGCAGGGCTTTCGAACGGCTGAGCAAAGACTGAAAAGTGTCGGCCACGACGGCCGGATGGTGTTTGTCGCGGTAGACTCCAAGGGCTTCGTTTCCGCCCTGGATATATTTCATAAGGGCATCGAGCGCCATCTGTTGCGCGGTTCGGTTTACGCGATTAGCCACGTCCGGAGCGGACCAATCGACCGACTGCTTGAACGAATCCATTGCTTCGCCGGGGAGCTGAACCTCACATTTGCCTGGTTCGCAGTTTTTCAGATGCTTGATGTCATCAGCTTCCAGGGTGAAACCTTCGAGGTCAGAGAGCTGAGGAGGATCGCTGAATTTCTTGATCGCGAGATAGTTTGGAAGTTTGCGCAGTGCTTCGATGTCCGATGCGAGTTTGAGGTATTTCTCCGGCGTCGAATCTACGTACACCGCGCCGAACACGAACACTTCATCCGGAGTCCGTGAATCCAGTATTTTCGCGATCGCTTTCCCGTTTCGAATGGCGGAGACTTGGCCGTCGTTCAGGCCGACATACTCACGGAAAAATTTGAAGGGTTCGGTCTCCTGCCCCTTTGCGCCGGAGCAGCATAGGAGGGAGAGGACGGCGGCCAGGGTCCAAGCCGGAAAATCAATCTTTGCTTTACCAGCGTACTTCACTCGGCCTCCAATCCGGGCGCGCGGCCCACGGCGCACCAGGCATGCGAAGCGCTCGAAGACATCCAAGCCCGGGCACGGCCATAGCGCCCCTAGCTGCACGCTGCAATCCTTGGACCGAATGTTTCCAGAAGACGATCTCCCCGAAGTGAAGGAAATCTTGAATTTACGATGAGCCGCGAGTTGAGTTACGGAGGAGCGCGTGTGACGTGTCAGACAATTTTGTCAAACGATTGACCGCTGGCGCGAGTCGCCGGCACCTCGTCCATTACTTGGTCGGTTCCTCATGCGTGGCGTGCCCACAACCGGGCGACCGGCCATAGAATGAGTTGCCGGCATAATTGAGTTCCTCCAGGCCGACCCGTGAAGTGTAATAAGCCCTTATGGTTTCGGCCTTTAGAAAGTCGAAGAAGCGCGTTCCATCGTGAGCGCCGGAGGCAGCGTTCTGAGGATCGTGCTGCGCAGCGGCTCGAACGTCGCTCATCGTAGAGACAAGTTCGATCTGTTTGTCTGAATGGACTTCGAGAAATCGAATTGCGAAGCGGCGGTGCGCTTCCGCGTCCAGCCACGCGAGTCCCGCGCGACAAACTGCTTCAGGCTCGAAGGTTTCGAGTTCGCGAACCGGCTCCTCCGAAGTGAAATAAGCAACGGCGAGAGCGCGCTGCTCGGGCGTCAGTGTTCGCGCCGCGGAACGAACGTGTGGAGCGCTGGCCACAACCAGATCAATCCATTCGGCGACTTCAGCGAAGATAGTGGCTGGTGCGCCCGGGGCCTGCAGTTGAGCGGATAACTTCAAATCTTCGCCTAGGATGATCTCAACGAGGCGCCGAATCACGTGAAACTCCTGCGGCAAAAACGACTCTGGCGAGTACGGTCCCGAGCGTGGCCGAAGGTATTCAGTTTCCGCGCCAAGCGGTATCGGAAAAAACGCGCCATCGCTGTTCAGCGCGTGAGTGACGTGGTCGATGGAAGGCGCATAGAGACCCGGAGGAAGTGCGGCCGCAGCGATATGTTCCGGCGCGTGACCTTCGCCGGGCACACCGGTGAAACCTGAAAGAATGACGGCGCTGCCGAAGTTCAGCAGCCATTCGCGGCGAGATAGTGGGGCAATTGGCCCGGCCTGATCGAGTTTGCTATCGTTTTCGCTCATAAGAATTTAAATTTACAGATTGCCTCTGCGGTACTCATCGACGATATAGTCGCCGGCGCGGGCGGAGATCGCCATTATGGTGAGCGTTGGCTCGTAGCATCCCTGGGTGGCGAAGACCGCGCCGTCTGTAACGAAAACGTTTTTGGCGTCGTGCACCTGGCCGAAGCCATTCACCACGCTTTTCTTGGGATCGGCGCCCATGCGCGCGGTGCCGCATTCGTGGATATTCTTGCCGAACACACTTAGCGCTTCTGCCGGAGGCTGGGAACGGTCCAACTTCATGATGTCCAGAATCTCCTGGACATCTTGGCGCATGGCCTTGGCCATGGCGTGCTCGTTTTCTCCATAGCTGGCCACGATACGCAGCGCTGGTATGCCCCAGGCGTCTTTCTTTTCGGGGTCGAGGGCAACGTAATTGTCGTAGCGTGGCAGACATTCACCTTGCGCGTTTATGGCGAAATAATACGGGATTTCCGAGCGTATTTTCTGGCGCCAGGAGGAGCCGAAGCCAGCGAGCCCGAACGCGTGAGCGTACAATTCCTGACTGCCGTCACCGTCAAAGCGGTAGCCACGCAGAAAGTCTTTGTTTACGTTTCTCCCGGTGTTGACGTACTTGGGAATCAGGAAGCCACAGGGCGTGCCGGTGGGATCGCGTCGCGAAGACTTAAATTGCGGAAGGTATCCGCCAGCACCCTCTAAAGTGAAGTGATCCATCAGATTGTGCCCGAGCTGACCCGAGGAGCTGCCGAGGCCACCAGGAAAGCGTGTCGAGGAGGAGTTGAGCAGGATTCGAGTGGACTCGAGGGCGCAGGCAGCGAGCACCACGACGTTGGCGCGCGCTTCGTGATGGGTGTGTGATGTGCGGTCAACGTAATGAACGCCTTGCGCTTTGCCTTGCTCGTTCACGACTACGTGGCTGACCACGGCGTCGCTGACCAGGGTCAGCCGGCCGGTTCGCGCGGCGGCTGGAAGTGTCACGCAGGGGCTGTTGAAGTACGAAGCGGTGTGACAGCCGCGCTGGCATTCGTCGCAATAGTGGCAAGCAGGCCGCCCGTGATGCACGGTGGTGAGATTGGCCACACGGTCGGGCATCACGACCCAGCCGTATTTTTTGCCGATGACTTCGCGGGCCAGTTCGCCGCCGCAGGAAAGGCTCATGGGCGGCAGAAATTTGCCGTCGGGCATCTGCTCGAGGCCTTCGCGCGATCCGCTTACACCGATGAAAGATTCCACCAGATCGTAATACGGAGCCAGATCCTTGTAATTGATCGGCCAATCTTCACCGTAACCGTCGCGGCTGGCGGCTTTGAATTCGTAGTCGCTGTAGCGGTAGCTTTCCCTGCCCCAGCAGAAAGTTTTGCCGCCGACCTGGCGGCCGCGAATCCACATAAATGGCTTGTCTACGGGAAAGGTGTACGGATTTTCATGATCGTTGACGAAAAACTGGTGGCTGAATTCGTCGCAAGCAAAACACAAACGCTGGATGGGCTGACGTTCGATAAGCGCCTGGCGATTGGCAAAGCCACGGAACTTGACCTGATATGGCCGGACATGTTCGGTGAAGTCGCGCGTGGGCACGCGCGGTGGCCCAGCCTCAAGCATCAGCACGCTCATTCCCTGTTCGGTGAGCTGCTTGGCTACCCAGCCGCCGCTGGCGCCGGAACCAACAATCACCGCGTCAAAGAGTTTTTCGGTTTGCACGGGATGCGCATGGTATCACCTGACGGGATTTTCCAGCAACGCGAAGACACCCGATTGGAAGCAACCGTCACATTCCAGAAAAAAGGCCTTTGCAGAGACCGCACAAGGACCCATCCAATCGCCGAGCGTCATTGCTTAATGAATTGAACATCCAGGGTGATGGATACTTCTTCGCCAACCAGGACGCCGCCCGCCTCGAGTGCCGCGTTCCACTGCAGGCCGTAGTCTTTGCGGCTAATCTTTGTGCTGCCGGAAAGCCCAATGCGCAGATTGCCCCAAGGATCCTTATGCGGAGCGCTGGGCGATTCAATGTCGAGAGTTACTCTGCGGGTGACGCCGTGGATAGTCAGGTCGCCATCAACCAAGAGATCTTCACCCTGCTTCCTGGCGACGCCGGTCGATTTGAACTCGAGAGTGGGAAACTTTTCCACGTCGAGGAAATCAGCGCTCTTCAGGTGCGCGTCGCGCTGCGGTTCGCGAGTATTGACGCTGGTGGCGTCAATTACAACGTCGATGCTGGATTTGGTGACGTCCGACGAGTCGAGCTGCAAGGTACCCTGGACGGCGTTAAATTCGCCTTTCACGTTGGAGATCATCATGTGCTTGACCTTAAACTGCGCGGTGGAATGCACGGGATCGATGTTCCAGGTGGTGGCGATGGGTTCCGGTTTGACTGCGGTGCTCATGGCTTGTAAATCCTCCTGTTTGACAGATTGTCGTTACAACAACTATGGATGAACGGGAGCCTCAATCGGTTGCATCTAATTTTTCTGGTTGTCGGCTATTCCTGCCAGCCGCCGCCCAGTGATCTATAAAGTTGTACGAGGCTCTGGTATTCGGTGCCACGGGCTTGTGCGAGCGTGAGTTCGGCGTTAAAGAGCGAACGTTGGCCGTCCAAGACTTCCAGATAGGTGGTAGTGCCTCCCTTGTAGCGCATGTTGGACAGGCGAACGGACTCTTGCAGGTCCGCCACGGTCTCTTCTTGACGAACCCGGACTTGACGGAACTTCTGGTAGCCAATCAGCGCGTCAGAGACATCACCGAAGGCGCGCTGAATTGTTTGCTGATAGGCGAGCAAAGCTTGCTTGTGCTGCGATTCCGCGACCTTTAAATTTCCCCGCAGTGCTCCTGCGGTGAAGATCGGCTGGCTAACCTGCGCGCCGTAGGACCAGGTGCCAAGCTGCGAACCCATCAGACTGGAAAAAGCGCTGCTACGGCCAAAGGCGCCGCCGCCACCACCGGTTAACGAAATTTGCGGAAAGAACTGCGCTTTGGCAACACCAATTTCGGCGTTGGCCGCGACCAGAACTTGCTCCGCTTCGCGAATATCTGGACGGCGTTCGATCAAAGTTGAAGGCAAGCCGGGTGGAACATCAGGAGGAAGCTTCTGCTCGACCAATGCTAGGCCGCGCGGGACGGCTTGCGGATAGTTGCCGAGGAGAATGCTGATGGCATTTTCTTCCTGAGCGATCTGGCGCTCAAGATCAGGAATTTGCGCGTTGGCCGAATCGAGCACTTGTTGCGCTTGTAGAACGTCGAGTTTGGTGGCTACGCCGTGATCCAAGCGAAGATTGGTGAGCTTTACCGAGGCTTCCTGCGCGGCAACCGTGTTGTGAGTAATTTGAAGTTGCAGGTCGAGCTGAAGGAGGGCGAAATAATCGCTGGCGACGTCGCTTACGAGCGTCAAGATGACGGTTTGCCGCGCGTCTTCCGTCGCAAGAAGTTCGGCGCGCGAGGCTTCGGTGGCGCGGCGCAGCTTGCCGAACAAGTCCAACTGGAAAGCGGCGTCAGCGGCCAAGGTCAGAAAGTTGAATCTGGTTTGGAAATTGGATTCCTTGCCACCGCTGAAATCGGCGTTGCCCTGCACTTGCGGAAATTGGCTGGATCGGGTGATCGCAACCTGGCCGCGAGCCGCGTTGATGCGTTCAGTGGCAATTTGCAGGTCGTAATTCTGTTTTAGCGCGGTTCGAATCAATTCCTGTAACTGCGGATCCTGAAAAACTTGCCACCATTTGAGATCAGCGTAAGAGGCGGCCTGCGCCTGGGCTTGCGGATTATCGGCAAGGTCGCGAAAGGCGTCCGGAGATTGAACCGCGGGGCGGTGATAATTGGGGCCGACGGTACAGCTCGCGGCCAAACCGGCAAAAATCACGGCGAAAATAATTGGCAATCTTTTCGTCATAGGTTGCTCCGCAAATGTGTCCTCCGCAGCAGTAAGCGGCAGTGCATCTCAATCCGCCGGAGCCGGAGATGGACTGGCCGGCAGCTCACCTGAAACGTGCTCCTTGCCGGCACCAGACCACTTCTCGACGAGATAGAAAATCACAGGGACGAAAAAGATTCCGATAGCGCTGGCGGCGAGCATGCCGCCGATGACCGTGGTGCCCATAATCTGACGAGCCACAGCGCCAGCGCCGGAAGCGGTCCACAACGGGACGCAACCGAGAATGAAGGCAAAAGACGTCATCAAGATGGGACGAAGACGGAGTCGCGCGCCTTCGAGGGCCGCATCAACGAGCGGCTTGCCTTTTTCGAATTCGTCTTTCGCGAATTCCACAATAAGAATGGCGTTTTTGGCGGCCAAGCCGATAAGCATGACCAGCCCAATCTGCGAATAGACGTCGCTTTCAATCTGTACCAAGTAAGGCGGGTAAAAGACGCCGACGAGCCAGCGCCGCAGCCACAGAACAAAAAAGGCGCCAAAGATCGCCACGGGAGTGCTTAAGAGGACGCTGAACGGGAGCGACCAACTCTCATAGAGAGCAGCCAAAATGAGGAAGACGAATAACAGCGAGAGTCCGAAGATGGCAGCAGGCGGAACGCCCTGACGAGCTTTCTGCTCCTGAAAGGAAATGCCGGAATAATCAAAGCCCATTTCGCGAGGCATGGATTGCTTGAAGACGTCTTCCAGCGCTGCCGTGGCTTGATCCGCGCTGTAGCCCGGCGCGGCGCTGCCGTTGATTTGCGCGGAACGATATTCGTTGAAACGCAACAGGAATTCCGGGCCGGTGCGCGGCTTGACCGTGGTGAGTGCGGACAGCGGAACATTCTGGCCAACATTGTTGCGGACATAGAACTGTCCAACATTTTCCGCCCTGGCGCGATCTTCGCCTTCGGCTTCGACGTACACCTGCCACTGGCGGCCAAAACGATTGAAGTAATTGATGAAATAACCGCCCATGAAGGTCTGAATGGTCTTATAGACGTCGCTGAGGTTTACACCTTGTTTCAAAACTTTGTCACGATCGACGTCGACGAATTGCTGAGGAACGTTCCCAAGGAACGTCGTGCTGAGGCTGGCGATTTCCGGCCGTTTGCGAGCGGCGTCGAGAAAAGTAGCCAGGTTTTTGGAGAGGAACTGAACATCCCCGCCCGAACGGTCTTCTAGTATGAACGTAAAGCCGCCGGCGGTGCCGACGCCCGGAATGGCCGGCGGAGAAAATCCGAACGCAACCGCACTCGGCAGCTTGCTCAACTGCTGATTCAGATGCACTTTAAGAGTTTGAAACTGCTCATCACGTGTCTTGCGCTCATCCCAGGGCTTGAAGTTCACGAAGAACGTGGCGTTGTAAGTGGTGCGCGCAAAGCTCAGCAAGCTGAATCCGACAAAACAGGTGGACTTTTCAACACCCGGCGTATTCATGATGATTTTTTCGACTTGCTGGGCGACAGCATTGGTACGTTCGAGCGAAGCGCCATTCGGAAGTTGCATGCTAACGTAGGCGTAGCCCTGATCTTCGTCGGGGAGGAAACTGGTTGGGACACGGTTGGCGAAGAACCCGCCTGCGGCGGCAAAAGCCAGCAGAAGAACAATGGCAACGACCGACTTTTTGACAAGTACGGCGCTCCAGGTCACGTAGCGGTCGGTGGCGCGATCGAAGACCCGGTTGAAACCATCGAAGAATCGCCGCAGCAGGCCGTTGCTGGGCTTCTTGGGCTTGAGCAGCAGTGCGGCAAGAGCCGGACTGAGAGTCAGCGCGTTGAAAGCGGATAACAACACGGATATGGCGATGGTGACGGCGAATTGCTGATAGAGCTTGCCGGTGATGCCCGGAATAAAAGCCGTCGGCACGAAGACGGCGGAAAGGACGAGCGCAATGCCAACCACCGGCCCGGAAAGTTCTTCCATGGCTTTCAGCGCCGCGTTCTTGGGAGTCAGGCCTTCTTCAATATGGCGTTCGACGCCTTCGACGACGACGATGGCATCGTCCACTACCAAGCCGATGGCTAAGACCAAGCCAAAAAGAGAAAGCGTGTTGATGGAAAAACCGAACAGCGGGAAAAGTACGAAGGTACCGATGAGGGAGACCGGCACGGCTAACAGTGGGATTAGCGTGGCGCGCCAGCCCTGCAAGAAGATGTAAACCACAAGAATCACCAGGGCCAGAGCGATCACCAGGGTGATCACGATTTCCTTTATGCCTTCGGTTACGGCCCGCGTGGTGTCCAGGGCGACGACGAAGTCCAAGTCGTCCGGAAAGCGCTGCTTCATCTGGTCCATTAGCTTGTTCGCAGTGGCCGCAGCTTGAACCGCGTTCGAGCCAGGAATCTGATAGAGCGCAAGCACGGCGCTGGGCTTGCCATTGTAGCGCCCGGCGATGCTGTAGTCCTGTGACCCCAACTCGATGCGAGCCACATCACGAACGCGAACGGTGCCGCCATCAGGTGTTTCGCGAACGACGATCGCACCGAATTGCTCCGGCGATACCAGGCGGCTCTGTGCGAGCACGGCGTAAGTAAACTCCTGCCCTTTCGGAGCGGGTTCGCCACCCACTTTTCCCGCGGGATTCACGGTGTTTTGCGCTTGGACGGCGCTGATGATTTCGGGAACGGTAACGCCGAGCTTTGCCAGTTGGTCGGGTTTGACCCACATACGCATCGCGTATTGCCCGGCACCGAACACATTGACGATACCGATGCCGTATGACCGGAGCAGGGGGTCCACAAGATTGATGTAGGCGTAGTTGGCGAGAAACGTGGCGTCGTACGTTCCGCGGGGAGAGTACAGGTCGAACAGTATCAAAGGTGCGGTGGGGGACTTGCGGACAGTGACTCCATAATTGTTCACATCCAGTGGAAGTTGAGAGGCGGCCTGCGTCTCGCGCGACTGCGCTAGAATGAAGTCGTTATTGGGGTCTGTCTTCGCGTCGAAATCGACGATCAAGGTGGTCGTCGAATTGCCGGTAGTATTCAGCGAATACATGTAGTTCATGTTGTCCACGCCGCTCATTTGTTGCTCGAGGGGCGTGGCAACGGCTTGCTCGAGAGTCTGTGCATCCGCGCCGACGTAGGTGGCCAGGATTTGAATTTCCGGAGGCGCAATGTTGGGGAACTGTGCCACCGGCAAGCTTAAAATGGTAAGCGAGCCGACCAACACCAAGACGATGGAGATGACCATCGCCACGATGGGGCGGTTAATGAAGAATTTGGACATCGGATTACCTGCCCTTCGAATCGCCGGCAAACGGCTTGGGATCCACTTGCATGCCTGGCCGAACCTTTTGAACGCCCTCGGCAACCACGCTTTCTCCAGGTTTTAGTCCTTCCGCGACAATCCACTGCGAACCGATTTGGCCGCCGAGCTGCACGGTGCGAATCTCCACTTTGCTTTCGCTGTTCACGACGGCAACCTGGTAAGCACCTTGTAGCTCTGAAACCGCCCTCTGCGGTACCAGCAACGCGTTTGGTTGTGTCTGGAGGACGAAGCGAATTTTGCCGTAGCCTCCTGGCCGTAGGATGTTGTTCGGATTGGGGAATAGCCCGGCAAGCCGGATGGCTCCGGTGCCCTCATTGACTTGGCGGTCCCCAAAGGAGAACGCACCTTCGTACGGATAGGTTGAGCCGTCCGCTAAAATCAGTTGCAGCCGCAACTTTTTATCGGCTTGCAGCCGGCTGCTCTCCGTTGGGAAGCGCTTCCGAAATGCCAGATACTGAGACTCGCTGGCGGTGAAAAAGACCTTGATCGGGTTTACTGTGGAAACGGAAGTGACCGGTCCGCTGCTTGGATTGACCAGTGCGCCCACTTGAAGCTGGGCTTGCCCGGCAATTCCGTCGATAGGCGCCACCAGCCGCGTAAAATCTAGATTGATCTTGGCCGTTTCCACGGCGGCTTCCGCTGATTGAATTTGCGCAGCGGCCGTCTGGACGGTCGCTTTGGCTGCCAGGTTATTCTGCACCGCGTTGTCCAGATCCTGCTGGCTGGCTGCCTGTTGGGCCGCCAGGGGCGTGTAACGGTTCACATCCAGTTCGGTTCTGCGCTGCACCGCCTCGGCGTTGGCGAGTTGCGCCTTGGCTTGCGCCAACTGTCCTCGCGCTTGGTCCAGGATCGCCTGAAATGGCCGCGGGTCGATCTCGAAAAGAAGTTGGCCCTTTCTAACGAATGAGCCCTCCTGATACGCCTGCTTAAGCAGGTAGCCAGTGACCTGCGCCCGCACGTCGGCGTTTGTAAGTCCGTCGAGCGTGCCAATCAATTCGGCGTAAATCGGCACATCTCTCTGTTCTACACCTACGACCTCGACCACCGGCGAAGCCCCGGGCTTCGCTCCCGACAGCTGCTTGGGGCGTACCGCGCCAATGATCAGCCCGACGACCAGCAAACCAACCGCTCCACCAATCCAGAGTCTGTATTTCGAAAGCATGTTGATCTCCTCCTCCGGCTCGGTGCCCTTACGCTAAGACCGGAATGCAAGGCTACTAAGCGTCCGAATATGCGACAACGTGTGACCTGATTCAAGTCCCTACGTCCGTCCGGTAGCAAAACAGCCTTGTGGGATTGAGGACCCACGACTGACTCGGCAGCAGTGTGCGGAACGAGAAATCCCGGTTACGCCGAAGCGTGCTGGCTCCGTTGCAGGAAGGCCAGCAAGTCGGCGTTGATTTGTTCCGCGTGAGTCGTCGGCATGCCGTGCGGCAAACCCGAATAAACTTTCAGCGTCGGGTTCTTGAGGAGTTTCGCTGCTACTGGTCCCGCCGCGGCAATCGGCACGATTTGATCGTCGTCGCTGTGCATCACCAGCACCGGCACTTCGATCTTCTTGAGATCTTCGGTCAGGTCGGTTTCCGAGAAGACCTTGATGCAGTCGTAGGCGGCCTTCACGCCGCCCATCATTCCCTGCAGCCACCACTTCTCGCGAATGCCTTCGGAGACCTTCGCGCCGGGGCGGTTGTAACCGTAAAACGGCATAGTGATGTCTTTGTAAAATTGCGGGCGGTCGGCCAGGTAAGCGGCGCGGAGTCCGTCGAAAACCGACAGAGGGGTCCCGGTCGGATTCTTGTCGGTCTTTAGCATGAGAGGCGGGATTGCGCTGATGATGGCCGCTTTGGCGACTCGTTTTACGCCGTGGCGGGCGAGATAGCGGATTACTTCTCCGCCGCCGGTCGAGTGACCAACGTGGATGGCGTCCTTGAGATCGAGCTTTTCGGTGAGCGCCGCTAGGTCATCGGCGTAGGTGTCCATGTCATTGCCATCCCAGGTCTGGCTGGAGCGGCCGTGGCCGCGCCGGTCGTGCGCGATCACGCGATAGCCTTGCTGGCCGAAAAACAGCATTTGCGAGTCCCAGTCGTCTGCGCTCAAAGGCCAGCCGTGACTAAAAACAATGGCCTGACCGCGGCCCCAATCCTTGTAGTAAATCTGCGTGCCGTCTTTGGTGGTGATTGTTGCCATGGTTCCTCCTCTTGAAGCAATCTTGCGAACTCGAGACCCGGATCAACCGCCAGCTGCATTGCGCTTGCCTGGCGCCACTAAGCAGCCGACAAGACGCGAAGTCTGCCCGCGGATTTGGGGCGATACATCAGTTTCATCGTCAAGGACTTACGGAGAACCGCCTTAGCATGAAACAGCCGGCCCTTGGTAGCCGCCATGGAGATACTCAAGGTCTTGGCAGTTTCGCGGATGGAGCGTTCCTGTAAGTGCTGAAACTCGACGGTACGTCTTAGCTTCGGCCGCAGACGGCGAATGGCTGTGTGCAAAATTATTTCCTTTTCAAACTGCGCGTAGCGTTTCTCAGGGTCTGGGGCGTGGTCGGCGATTTGGAGACTCGGAGCGTCCGCGCCAAATTCGTCGCCGATTGACATCGCGGTCTCAAGCGAGTTTCGCCGCTTGCGAAGAATCATCAGCGCTGAATTAATGGCGATGCGCGTCAGCCAGGTGGCGAAGCTGGATCTGCCGTCAAAATTCCTGAGATGAACAAATGCGTTCAGGAGCGCGTCCTGAACCGCGTCTTCCGCATCTTCACGATTTCGGGTGATGCGGAATGTAGTCTGCGCGAGTTTGCGGGCGTACGGCTGGCAAAGGGCCTCGAAAGCCGCCGATTGTCCGCGTTTTGCTGCTGCAACTAATCCTTGTTCGCACATCATTGCCCCCCAAAGTTTTGAGCGCAGAGCATGATTCGAAATCGACCGGCAAACAAACCTAGATGGAGTGATCCTTTCCTTACTCGATGGTGGTGTCAGGCGGCACACCTTTCGGGGAAGACGAAGACGCCGCTAGTGAGCCCGAATGTCGATGCGCTTCCTTCCAAAGAGCCGCGCGTCCACCGACCATGCGCCTGGTCCAAGCATCACGAGACCCAGGCCAAGAGCTGCCAGCAGCAGATGGACTCCAGGCTCACCCGCAAAGATGCACCAAACCTCAAGAATGGTTCCAGCCGATGCAGAAAAAGGGGTCCAAAAACCGGCTAGCAAGAAGATTCCGGTTACGATCGCAATAACACGCACGGCCAAGGACGCGCCATACGGTAATCCTTGTAGCTCGGGACGCAGGCCAATCATCAGGGGAATGGCGGCCGCGAGCCGCAGCACCACAAGCCCAGCGCCCGGCCAGCCACCCGGAAATGTAGAGAACAGGCGTTGCAATCGGTCACCCTACTAAAAATAAGAAGTGTGAGCGGACAGCAAAAGCCCAAGTATGGGGTGGCGTTAGCGACCCTTTCGGGGGGGGCTAAAGCTCTATGATTCCGCGCCTTAGGCCGAGCGTGACGGCATGGGTCCGGTCATTGGCGCCGAGTTTGGAGAGAATATTCTTTACGTGGCCTTTGACGGTTTCTTCGGTCACGGTGAGCTTGTCGGCGACCAGTTTGTTCGAATTGCCTGCCGCAATAAGCCCGAGCACTTCGATTTCGCGCGCCGTCAATAAGTCTCCGCCAGCGTGGTCGGCGAGTTGCGTTGCGACGTCCGGGTGGATGCGCCTTTTTCCGGCGTGCACGACTCGAATGGTATCCAAAAGATCTTTCCGTACCAGGTTCTTAAGTACGTAGGCTTGAACGCCGGCTTTCAACGCGCGCTGAGCCAGTACATCACCCGCATAAGTCGTGAGTACGATGATCCGTGCATCGGGAAATTCGCCGCGAATCGCCATGATGGCGTCAATGCCGTTCATTTCCGGCATCTGCAGATCCATCAAGGTTACATCGGGGCGGTGCATCCGGAACTTCGCAACGGCTTCGTGCCCATTGCTCGCTTCAGCGATCAATTTCATGTCTGCCTGGTTGGCAATCAGGGCGGCGATGCCTTCGCGGAGCAGAGGATGATCGTCTACGGAAAGAATCCGGATTGCGCCAGCGTTATTGGGCATAATTTAGATGACCGCCTATTTTGGTGCTATTTTCGTGAGAACCAGAACCTCTGGTGCTCGGAATTCGCACCATACGCAATGGACGCCGGTACGGTCAACTCAATTTCAGTTCCTGCGCCGTGTTCACTCCAGACTTCCAACCTTCCGCCAATTCGCCTGGCCCGCTCGCTCATACCCGGCAAGCCCCAATGTCCAGCGCGACCGCCCTGATTGAGATACGTCGGATCAATGCCATTGCCGTCATCGCGGATACGCAAAAGGAAATAGCTGTCGCCGTAAGTTATTTCAGCCTCGATATTCCTGGCCTGGGCGTGGGTAGCCGCATTTCGAAGGGCTTCGCGCGCGATTCTGTAAACATCATCGCGCAGCATGGGCTCGAGGGCCCGCGGCTCACCTTCCACCGTCATGCGAAAGCCGGTCGAGCCGTCGCCCTCGTTATCGGGAACGAGTTCGCGTCCTAGGGATGCGACTGCTTGTACCAAGTCGTTGTTCACGGTGGTGGACGAGCGAAGATCCTCAACGGTACCGCGGCCCTCGGCGATCACTTCGTCCGCACGTTGCAGTGCTCCATCCAGCGCTTGTGCCGCGTCGGCGGGCCGCGATGGCAGCATGTCGCGAGCCGCCTGAAGCCGAAAAACCAGCCCTTGAAATCCCTGCAACAAAGAGTCGTGAAGCTCGCGTGCGATGCGCATTCGCTCGCCGACGCGCTCGTTCATACGAATCTGCATTTGCCTGGTAAGTCGCAACATGCGCAGCCGAACGAACATCAGAGCTACCAGGCAAACCACGACAGCAATGCAGAGGCGGAACCACCAAGTCTGCCAGAACACCGGATCAATTCTGAATTGCACCACAGCCTCGGGGCCGTTCCACAGACCGTCGCTGTTCGAGGCCAACACGCGGAATTGGTACGCACCGGAAGCAAGGTTGGTGTACGTTGCCTCACGCCCGGCCACCGGGTCACTCCAATCCTGATCGAAATCATCAAGCTTGTACTTGTACCTGACGCGTTCGGGAACCGCCAAACTCAGTCCGACGAAGCTACAGGTGATCCTTTTCCGCGCTCCTGGAATCCTGAGATCATTTTGCAGTCTGACCGCACCGCCATCCGCGGAAATCCCTTCGATGTGAACCAGTGCAGGAACTGAAGCGCTCATTGCTTGAGCGGAATCAACATAGGAAATGCCACGATTCATGGAAATCCAGATTCTGCCGAGCTGGTCTGCAACCATCGAGCGATTTCGGCGAACGCCATCGGTGCCTCGCAAACCGTCGGCAAGACCGAATTCGCGGACATCGTCACCACTTAGCTTCCCGGCGAGCAGCTTATCCCGATCAACCCGCAAGACGCGACTTGCGGTTACGATCCATAGGCCTCCGATTCGATCCTGCTCGATTGCAAAAATCGGTTCTCGCAGCGAATCGGGCGGGTTCTCAGCAAACCAAATGCGGCCGGATCGTATCGCCGCCAGGCCTTGCGCGGTGCCCACCCAAAGAATTTCCGTTCGATCCTGCAGCAGACAGATCACGTCGCTCGAAGGCAACCCATCCTTGGCCGTAAATGACAGCCACCGGCCATTCGAAAATGAATTCAGGCCTCTTGGGGTGGCGAACCACATACTGCCATCCGAGCCTTCCAGAATCGACGCCACCGAATTCGAGAGCAGTCCGTCTGTGGTGGTGTAAGTTGAAAATTTCCCGTCCTTCCATCTGCTAACGCCAGCGCTAAGCGTCGCAGCCCACACCGTGCCGTCGCGATTGCGCTGAACCGCGTATACGCTATTCTGTGCCAGCCCGTTTGCCTGAGTATAAGTCTCGCTGGAGATGCCCGAGTCCTCAAATCGAAGGCGCGTCAAGCCGCCGCGTTGCCGGCCAACCCATAATTCCCCTCCCCGGCCGGTTACCGAATAAATGACATCCTTCTCGAGGCCGGCGCTCTTGACGAGCGCTGCCTTTCCTTCCTTCAGCCAGTACAGTCCACCCCCGGAGGGTGCAAACCAGGTGCGGCTCTCGGAATCGACATAGAGCGGTCCGTTGCTATCTGACGGAAGGCCTTCCAGCACGGTATACGTGGTAAAAGCGCTGTCGCGAAACCGCTCAAGACCATTCGCACTGCCGGTCCAAACATTGCCTTCGCGATCTTCAAAAATCGCGGTAACTCCCGCCGGTGTGTGGTGTGGCGAATCGTCGAAGGTAACTTGACCATTGGAATCAATTCTTAATAAACCGTCGGGAGTGCCAATCCAAATATTTGAGTGACGATCTTTTCCCAATGCCAGGATCTGCGAGTGGCTAAAGCCCGGCGGTATCGAGAGACTGACGGACTGTTTTCCGTTCCATCGCACCAGACCGTTGTCGGTCCCAATCCACAAATCATCACCGGAAACCAGCAGCGAATTTATTTTCCTGTCCCGTAGCTCAACCGGGCCTGCGGAGACTTGCCCGTCAACGGATTCGAACAGCCCGGTGTCGCGCGTACCGAGCAGAATTTTCCCGTTGTCCATTTGGGCCATGGAAATCACCAAAAAATTAGGCATTGTTGGCATCGCCGCTAGCTTTGCAAACTTGCCACTTTTGAATCGCAAGATGCCGTTCATCAGCCCCGTAAATAACGCCTGGCCACCAGCCCCCTGGCCCATCGCAGTCACTGCCACTTCAGTCTGGTCGAATCCGGTCGAAACCGATGCGAACTTTCCTTCGCGGTACTGGAACAGCGCCACACCTTGCTGCCTTATCCAGAGGTTGCCATCGGAATCCGCCATTAATCCAAGAACTGGTCCGACAGGGACGTCAGGAGCGTCCGAGGGTTGAAACAGGTGAAATCTTATCCCGTCAAACCGAACCAACCCCTTTTCAGTTCCAATCCACAGGTAGCCGTCGGCGGTCTGCGCTATGGCATAAACCGGACCGCTCGGAAATCCCTTTTCCGTGCCCCATTGTTCGCGAACATACTGCGAAAACGCCTTTGCGGGCTCGCGAGCTACAGTAAACGTTGATAAGCCGAAGCAGACCAGCAGCCAACTCAAATGGAAGCGCTGGTTGAAAATGGCCTCAAGGAAGGTATTCGAATTTTTCAAAGACAACCTCTGTCTGCTTGCTCAGTGGACTTGCCGAGCCTCCGAAGATGTATAGGTTTAGATGAATCAATTCTCCACCGGGCGCCGGCACGCCCGAAGAAAATATGTGCTCGGCCACCACTCGGGGTCCCTTGCCGGCATCCGGCCCGCGAACGGTGCGAAACGAAACTCTACCTGGCTCCCACTGGAAACTGTGGGTGAGCATGCCAGCCGGAATCATAAACCGGTCGACATTCGCGGGGACATAATATGGCTGAACCGCATATTGGGCATTTTTACTCAGCGGGTCGCCCCAGCGAGTGATCTCGACGCCGAACTCACGGTGGGACGGGTCCTGCCCCGAGTCGTCCCAGGTAAACATGCTGAGGACCGCAGCGGCTTCCAGTTGCGATGAATCCTTCACTACAAAACGATACATTCCGTATCCCAAGCTGCGTGTGAGATTTAATTCCGCACAGGTCCATTGGCCTGAATGGTTGGCGATTTGCAAGTGCAACGCCCCTCCCGCATCCATCCAGGCATTTTCGGGATCGTAGTGGGTGATGCTTCCTCCGCGATTGCTCGGTGCGGTGCGTATCTTCCAATCGTAGCCGCTGAAATGAACGATTTTGTTAACTTCGGGCGGCGCCGGTTCGCCCATCACCGTATTAATCGCGACGATTGCCCCGCCTTTCGCCGGAAGCGAATCCAGCGCGGGTGCGGGGCGATATCCCGGATCTACGAGCAAGGCTGCATACTCCATGCCGAGATGAGTGGAGCTGCTCCACTTTGCGTTAGATTGAATTTCGGTGAATGGCTGGTTGGCGAATGGCTGAACCCACCATTGTCCGCCGCGAGCATAGAGAACCAGTTGTTGCCCGGCACGAGCGCCCGTCACCCGTCCTTCGATCGTGCCCGCCGTATCCGGACCTCCCTCGCTTGCGGGTGGAACCTTCGTGAATTCGATGGATGGTTCGGACCGGGTTCGCCACTTCGTGCATCCACACATTACGAGAGCGAGAATAATTACCGTTCTGACAGGCAGGAAACCCATCGAGACGGCGAATCGCTGCGCTCTCTCATCCCGCCGGAGGCAGGTCCGCTCAGCAGTCCCGTTATAAGAGTCATCAGTCATTGAGACTACCAGCCAGCCCTAGGGCGGCAGCGGCCTTTGACGGATCAGACAGCGAGCCACGGGCGAAGTCCTTGGTCCCGCCACCTTTTCCAGCGAATTGCGCCAACACTTGTTTCAGCAAAGCGTTCATGTCTTTGCCAACTTTCCCATTTTGCGCAAGAACGATGCTGCCGGTTTCTTTGTCGGCAAGAAGAGCGACAACATTTTCTGATTGCGACAACGCCGTGGCCAGTTGCTGAAGATAATCGGCCTCGACGTTTTCAAGGAGATGCGCAATCGCGCGAATTCCATTTGCGCCAGCAGTCGTGGCATTAAGCAGTGTCGCGGCCTCTGCTTGCGCAATCTTGGGAATCAACACCTTGAGCCGTTTTGCCGAAGCTTCCCTTTCCCGAAGCAAGCGTTCGACTGCGGCATGCAGATCCTGCGGGGCGCACTTCAATTGGCCGCTCACTTGGCCGATGATTTCGGCATCGCCGCGCGCAGCTGCTTCCGCGCGCCCCCCGCAAACAAACTCCACGCGCCAGTCCTGACGAATCTTGTTGCAGCCTCGCAGCAAGATCATTCCCAGCTGTCCGGTGCGGCGCAGGTGTGTTCCGCCGCAGGGTTGCAAATCAATGCCGGCAATTTCGATGGCGCGAAGAATCCCCGTGCGGTCAACCACTTTTCGAACGCCAAGCTCGGCAAACTGTTCCGCGGTGCCGTAACGCACGGTAATCTCCCGGTCTTCAAAAACGACCGCGTTCGCCGCTCGCGCTGCGCCTTCCAGAATTAATGGCGTAGGCTGCGGGCCGCGCAAGTCGATGGTGCTGACCGCTTCGCCCAAGTGAAATGAAACAGTCAGTAATCCAAAGCGTTCCTGAAAAATCGCCGAGAGCAAATGCTGGCCGGTGTGCTGCTGCATATGGTCGAACCGACGCGGCCAGTGGATGCAGCCGTCGACGCGGCCGACAGGTACTGGGCGATCCACGACGTGAACAACGCGATCTTCGCCATCCAGGACATCTTCTACATTCGCCTCGCCCAGCTTGCCGAGATCGTTCGGCTGCCCGCCGGAACCCGGATACAGCAGAGTTTGATCAAGCACCACACCCCAACGCGGCCCGGACGGACTGTCCTCGTCTTCCTTTAGCACTTCGCAGCTCAACACCTGCGCGCTGAAATTATCCTGAAAAGAGTCGTCGTAATAGAGCCTTCGGGTCGCCATATCCGGGTCAGTTTAACACACCCTTTTTTCGCGGTATTTTTATGACACTTTTTCGAAGAACGAGAATTCAGAACGCCGAGACGCGGTAAAATAGATTCATGCCCGTACGGCTCATCGCCCTCGATATTGACGGAACGCTGCTCGACAGCCGCTGGAAACTGCCTGGCGCCAATCGTGCCGCCATTCAGGAGGCTGCGCGGCGCGGGATTGAAGTGGCGCTGGTCACCGGTAGGCGCTATGATTTCGCACTGCCGGTAGCCCAGGACCTCGGCTGCCCTATCACCATGATCGTCAACAACGGCGGACTGATTCGTTCGAACGACGGCCAGACTCGCATGAAGCGCCTGCTCTCCAGTGACGTTGCGCGAACGGTGCTGGAACTTGCCCGCCCCTGGCGGAAAGGTGCGGCGGTGATTTTTGACCGGCCGCGCGAGAATCAGTTAATTTTGGAACGTTTGGACCGTGATGACTCGATCCGCTACGCGTATTATTCTCGCAATCTGGATTTTATCGGCATCGTCTCGCCGATTAAAAATTGCCTCAGCGAACCGCCACTGCAGGTGATGTTCTCCGGAACCATGGCCGAGATGGACGCCGTCGAGCAGTTGTTAACGGACGCGGATCTGGCGGCCGAACTGAAGCTGGCTTCGACCAAATATGCCTCCAAGGACTTCGCGATGATTGATGTCCTTCCGCCCGGCTGCACCAAAGGCGCCGCGCTCGCCGAATGGGCCGCGCTGCGAGGCTTGCAGCGCGAAGAGATTCTTGCCGTCGGCGATAATCATAACGATCTGGAAATGCTGGAGTTTGCCGGAATTCCTGTGGTGATGCAGAACAGCGTGCCGGAGCTCAAATCTTACGGCTGGCACGAGACCCATTCGAACGATGACAGCGGCGTCGCGGCGGCGATCGAACGGTTTGCGCTTAGTGAGGCCGCATCGTGCGCGTAATCCGGACTGTCGTACTGGCGCTAGCACTGGCCGCGTGTTCGAACGCCGCGTGGGCGGATTATTTTGTGCTGCGCAGTGGCGCGCGCATGAATGTAGACGCCTACCAATTATTGGGAGACCGTTACCGTGTGCAGATGAATGGTGGCACCGCGGAAATCGCCGTCAGCGATGTAGTGTCCATCGAACCGGAAGAAATCTTCACCCCTGCTCCTCGCCTGCCGCTGGCTGAGGTTCCTTACGGCCAATTGATTCAAAACGCCGCGCAAAAATACGGAGTGGACGCCGACCTGGTTTTCAGCGTGATTGCCGCCGAATCGAATTTCAATCCCAACGCGGTTTCGCGGCGCGGCGCCCGCGGATTGATGCAACTGCTTCCCTCGACCGCTACGCGTCTGGGAGTTAAGAACATTTTTGATCCCGACCAGAACATCGATGCGGGCACACACTATCTGCGCGAACTGCTGGCGATGTATCGAGGCGACTTGGTGCTGACCGTCGCGGCATACAACGCTGGTCCCGGTGCATTGCAAAAGTATGGGCGGGTGCCGCCCTACCGCGAGACCCAGTCCTATATTCGCGCGATTCGAAAGACTTACGCGCAGCGGAAGGCCAAGTCCGACATCGGGACACAAGCAACCGGCGCCGGCCGCTAATCCAGCCCTCGTTCAAACAAGAAACTGGTTATTCGCTAAAGCCAACGTGTCAGGGCTGTTGCGGCGGAGTTTGTGGAGCCGTCTCCGGTGGACCGGGCTGCGGATTCAAGTTCGAACCGGGCGCATTGTTATTCAAGCCAGGATTCTGTCCGGGTTGTCCTGCCGGTGTACCGAACGGAGTCGTTTGCCCGGGCTGTCCGATTGGCGCTCCAATCTGCTGGCCAGTCGCCCCGCCAATGACGAGCGTATCTAGTGAGGGATCCCATATAAATTCGAACTGTTTGTAATTCTTGGCTTTTTCGTAAACGGCCACCGAACTCTGGTTGATCTTGCTCCCTACTCCGATAATATTCCCGCCCATAACCACGGGTGCGTCGGAATTCAGCAAGGCCTCGCTGGCCGCATCGCTGGCAGCTGCGAAGGCGGGATCGATCTGAGCCGGAGATGCGCCAGCGGCGTTGCCAGAGCTTGTCGTCGCGCCGAGCGCGGAATTTGGTTGCCCAATCGCGTTCAGATTGCCATTGGCGGAAGTCCCAGCTCCACCGTTGTTGCCAAACCCTTGATTCCCGGCTTGAGGAAGTCCCAATCCACCAGACTGTAAACCGAGCTGGGCGGCGGGAGTTCCCGGAGGCGCGCCGCCCATTCCGGAGATACCTGATAGTTGAATCGTCTGCTGCGGTTTGAGGCTTCCGATCAACTGTCCGTTGGGCCCAACATAAATCAGCCGCCACTCGCCATCCTTGGAGTTCATCGGATCTTTGTACGCCTGGCGCATGAAACGAATGTTGCCGATTTGTGGCTTGGTGAGGTCAGCCAGGGACGTCGGGAACTTTCTGGTCTTGCGATAATAAAGTTTGATCCCGCGAATGTACTGCTTGCCGCGCCAGATCATTTCGGTTTCGCGTTCGCGGCGGCTTTGCGTGAGAATATTTGGCGCAGCGGCCATGGTGCCTATAAGTAGCACCGTGACAAAAAACAAAATGAGCAGGATGGCGTAGCCTCGTTGACCGCTACGTTGCGACCGAATCCGCGAACGCCTTCGTGCGCCATCACTCATCAGCTCGGCCCGATCCCCGGTGCAGACCCCGCTGCCGTCCCGGCATCTTCCAGAGTTGCCTTGCCCTGGCGTCCCGACGAGATTTCCTCAAAGTCCAGCGTCGCGTTGCCGATTTTCAAGATCCGGAAGCGGGCAAGCAGAGTGTCGCCTTCCGCTACCACATAAACTTCGTCGCCATCAGTCAAGAACGCGCGGCGCGCCGTTCCATTGGGAACGGTGCCATATCCGTAGAACTTTACCGGCAATTCCAGCGGAGGAGGCGGTGGAGGAATCGGCTTTACGTAGCCCTGGTCGCCCTCTTTAAGAACTTTCGGAAGTGGGGGCGGGGGAGCCACGAGACTGAATGGATCCCTGCCATTACCTTTGTATTCGGTCTTGCGAACCTTCTCAAGCTTCCACCAGCGAACCGCCGGGTTCTCCACGTTAATCGGTGTATAGGCTGCGGTGATGGAGCTGGCGCCCGCGACCGCCGGATTTTGCCGCGTGTTCCAGTACCACACACCGACGCCAATAAGTACCAGTACAATGAGAACGGCGATTTCTTTCTGCTGCTTCATGCGGCCGTCCTGTAATACGTCTTCATGTGCAAGCCGATGCGCAGGGCAGTCGAATTGGTCTGACCTTCCTGCTGAAGCGAGAGGGACTCCACAATATAGTTGTTCTTCGAGCGCTGCAGATTATTCATGAACTTTACGATGTTTGCGTAACTACCGCTCACCGTGGTGTCGAGGTCCACTTGGGTCAGTCCACGCCCGAGAACTTCCTTATGCCGAAACGTCAGGTTCTGTTTCTGCAAGCCGGACTTACCAGCAAGGTCGTCAAGTTCAGCGATCACCACGGAATCCCCACTGCTGGCGGGCAGCAATGTACCGTCGAAGCGGTCGCAATCCGCAATAGTGGCCGGCAAATCATGGCGGATCTTTTCCGCGCGCTCAATGTCGCCGCTCAAAATCCCGAGTTTCTTGGAGTCGGCTTCGAGTTGCGCCATCGGCTTGCGCAGTTCGGCCGATGCCTGCCAGCTGTAAAACGCCAGCCCCAGGTCAGCAACAAATAGCAATCCAAGCCCGACCAAAATAGTCTGCCGCCGAAATGAAAACGAACGGTCCATCAGCTCCTCGCGTAAATCGCGTTCAACTCAACTGCCTGCTCGTTGCTGTTCTGCTGCGCTCCATGTTGCACGCTCACCAACTCCACGTTGGAAAACGCTGTTGAGTCTTCGATCGCCCGCAAAAATTTGATTTTGGATTCATCGGAAATCGCACCGACCGTAATCCGCACAAACATATGCCCTTTTTGCAGTTGCGGCGAAATGCTGACCACGTGAACGCCGACCGGCATGATTTTTTCCAGGTCCATGAACATTTGGGTCCAGTCGAAGCTGCGCTCGTCAATGATTCCATTTACGAAGGCCGCGCGTTCCTTGAGCTTGGCGTTTTCCGGGCGCGCGAAAAAATCATCTAGTTCGTTGCGCCGGGTCTGCAGCAGGGCCGCCCGGCGATTGTTGTCTTGTTCCTTGCGCCGCAGCGCTTCCTGCGCTCGCAGCGTCGAATAAACGTGCCAGCCCAGGGCCAGGAATAGTATTCCCCCGAGCACCGCCAGCAGCCCTGAGCCAACCAGGAATCGCCGGTGCGATTCGAGCGGCTTGGTCGCGAGATTTAGACGAACATTCATCCAATCAGTCCTTGGGCAAACTCAATTCTTTTGCATCATCCAACCGACCAGGCCTTCGAGGTCCCGTTCAGCCAGCGGCCGCGCGTCCGAGGAAACTCGTCCCTCGGAAATTGCGGTATGCAACAGCGAATGCACTTCGCAATGAAATTCCTTTTCGAGCGGTGGCACAAAATCCGGCAACCGCGCACCCAGGCCCGCAACACGCACGGCCTGGATGCCCTCCTGCCAGGTGTCCTGATAATAAGCCGCGACCGGATAAATTTCATCGAGCAGCATCTGCGGAGTAAGTTGCCCGACTTGCGCCGGTAACTCCGTGCAGCGATAGCCGCACAACACGCCTTCGCGCACGATTGCAGTGGTCAGAGAATTTCCCGAAACCCGGGCCAGTAGTGCCGGGCGTTGATCGGCGAGCAACGAGACGGCCGCGAGCGACGCGCTCAAAACAACTCCAGGCTGCAAGCCGCACTGTTCGGCGGCGGCTTCGTACTCCCGAATAATTCGCAGCCGCGCCAGCGAGGTGACCACGTCCACGCCGCCTTCTCGCGGTGCCTGCCGCATATACGAAATCAGCGTCTCATCGACTTCAAATGGCACACTCTTTTTCAGCTTCCAGCGCAGCATCGGAACAGCTTCCTTGGCGCTGCGCGGAAACTGATCGAAATGCTGGACAAAAACGCGGATTACGGTATCCGGAAGAAGCAGGGCGGCGGCCTCATTTTTCACACGCAGCCGTTCGCAAATACCTAGCAGCGCGGTGCGTACCGCCCCCGCATTCGCAATATTGGTCTCGACCGCCGACGGGGACAGCGCGCCCGGAGGCAGCGCTTCGACTGCGAACCCATCGAGCGACCCGGTGCGGGTAAAACGCGCGCCCGAGATTCGCTCAGGCGCAATTTCAATCGCGATTGGCGGATGCGGCTGCGCGTCCAGCCATAGCGCGATCTTCCGCACCAGTTGACTCTGGTAAATGCCCTGCCGGTAGGTCGCCGCTTCACTCAACGAAGGTCACCTTGTTAATTTCGCGCATGGTCGTGACGCCGATCGTGGCCTTCACCAGGCCGCTTTCTCGCAACGTGATCATACCTTCTTCGCGGGCCACCCGCTTGATTTCGGACGTCGGCCGCCTGTCAATAATCATCTCGCGAATCCGGTCGGAGAGGTCCAGCAATTCGCAGATCGCGGTGCGTCCGTGATATCCGGTGCCGGAGCACTCCAGGCAGCCGGCGCCTTCGCTGAACTGTGCGCCCACTAACTTTTCCGGCTTGAGTCCTGCTTCGATAGCTTCGTCGGCTGTCATCTTCTTGGCGCGCTTGCAATTTGGGCAGATGATGCGCACCAGGCGCTGCGCCATGATGCAATTCAGCGCCGACACGAAGTTATACGGCTCGACTCCCATGTTGATGAACCGGCCAATAACATCGGTTACGTTATTTGCGTGAACGGTGGTGAATACCAGGTGGCCGGTCAGTGCCGATTGAATCGCGATTTGCGCGGTTTCCTGGTCGCGGATTTCGCCGACCATTATTTTGTCCGGATCGTGCCGCAAAATCGAGCGCAACCCACGCGCAAACGTCAGGCCCTTCTTCTCGTTCACCGGAATCTGCGTGATGCCTCGCAGTTGGTATTCCACCGGATCCTCGATGGTGATGATCTTGTCTTCATCGGACTTGATTTCGTTGATCGCCGCGTAAAGCGTGGTGGTTTTGCCGGAACCCGTCGGGCCGGTCACCAGCACCATTCCATATGGCTCTCGAATGTACCGCCGGAAGCGGGTCATCTCTTCCAGCGAAAATCCGACCACATCCAGGCTCAAGCTCTGAAATTTTTCCGAGAGCGTTTCCTTGTCCAGTACGCGCAAAACCGCATCTTCGCCATGGCTCGCGGGCATGATCGAAACGCGCAAATCGATAAAGCGGCCTTTGTACTTGACCCGAAAGCGACCGTCCTGCGGGATGCGCCGCTCCGCAATATCCAGATCGCTGAGCACCTTGATGCGCGATATCACCGCGGAGTGCCAATCCTTCGATATCGGCTGCATCGCATGCTGCAGTACGCCGTCAATGCGGTACTTGACGGCGACCTCGGCATCGCGAGCCTCAATGTGAATGTCGCTCGCTCTCCGCTCCAGCGCCGTGAAAATTACGGTCTCGACCAATTTAACCACTGGACTGCCGGTGGTATCTCGCGTAAGCCGGTCGCCGGAAATGGTTTCTTCCGTATCTTCGTCGGTCTTGGTGACTTGCAGCGTGAACGCTTCAGTGGCCTGCTCGAGCACGCGTTGCGACTGTTCGGTGCGCTTCAGGATGTCGCCAATTTGTTTGGCGGTGGCCACACGAACCGCCAGTTTCTTGCCCAGAAGCAACGACAACTCGTCACTCAGGAGTACCATTCCGGGATCGGCGGCGGCAATCGATAAAGTGCCGTTTTGTTGCTCGATCGGGACAAAGTTGTAGCGGAACATCAAGTCCGCAGGGATCGTGCGGAAAAGTTCCGGATCGATGCGCTGCTCGCGCAAATCGACAAAGGGAACGCGATAGCGTTCGGCGAGGCGTCGTGCAGTGTCCCGGTCGTGCTGTTCTTCTGCGCTCGGGTTATGCGAGGGAGTCGCCATAAGTGTCCTAACGGCCGGTGGCCCCAGTAATGGAGAACGAGAAAATCGGCAAGTAAAGTGAAATCAAAATGAAAGCCACCAAAAGTCCCATAAAAACCAGAATTGCCGGCTCGATCAGCGAAACCATCGCCGACAGCCGGATATTTACCTCTTCCTCGTAGAACTCCGCGACGCTGGTGAGCATCGGCGCCAACGCTCCGCTCGATTCCCCGACTTCAATCATGTCCAGTGCTAGCGCGGGCATAATTTGCGTGGATGCCAGCGCGGCATTCAGCGAATCCCCTTCGCGAACCATTTGCGTCGCCCGGCTGATGGAGCCGCGTAACAGCGCACTGTCCATGGCGTCCGCCGCAGTTTGCAGCCCTGCAACCAATGGCGTTCCGCCCGTCAATAGCGTGGCCAGGGTGCGGCAGAATTGCGCCACTTGAAACTTCAAACTGGTATCGCCAATCAGCGGAAGCTTGAATTTCAGCCGGTCGAAGGCCGCTCCACCCTCTTCCGACCTCGACCAAAAAAAGATGCCCATCACCAGCGCCACCACTGCAGCCATCGCGCCCAGGATCACGATCCGGTAGTCCACCGTCAGCGCGATCAACAATTTGGTGGCCGTCGGCAACTCCACACCCATGTCTCGATACAGTTGCCCGAACTTCGGGATTACAAACGCCACCAGATAACTCACCACCAGCGTCGCCGCCGTGATCAGCAACACCGGATAAACTAAAGTCGCCAGGATCTTCTTGCGAACGCCCGTGCTGACCTTTTGATACGCGATGTAGTAGTCCAGAACTCCGGAAAGATTGCCGCTCTTCTCGCCTGCCAGAATCGCCGTGGAATAAACCTTGGAGAATACCCCCGCTTCGTTAACCGCTTCCGAGAGCGACTTCCCTTCCCGTACTCGGTCGCGAATCTGCGCAACGATTGGCCGCAACCGAGGCGTGGCGGCGCGGTCAGTCAGCAGATCGAGCGCCCGCAGAATCGGCAAGCCGGCCTTGATCAGGGTGTTGAACTGCTGGTTGAGGATTAGAAAATCGGAGCCGCCGATCTGGCGGTTGCTTTGGCGCTGCAGAATACCGCTCAGCAGGCTGTTGCGGCCTTCCACTGAATACACGTAGAGCCCACGGTCCGCAAGCTTCTGACGTGCTTCCGCTTGGGTCCCCGCAGCCTCGACGTGCGAGTAAACGCGGCCGTTGGCATCGGCCACGCGGCAAACGAATTCCCCCATAGCCCTCAGTGTACCTCATTTAAAAATATGCAGGATAGCGATGAAGGGTTGGCCGTTTCCGGTCATGTACCCGTAGGCGGAGTTTCATCCGGGATTCACACCTGTGTGTTAGGGCCTAACGCGCCTGTTTTTGGCCACTTGCGTCGACCGCTCCCGACAACTCGCCATCCACGATGGCCACTCCCTTTGGCGCCTGAAAATGAAACTTCGAGTCCTCGACGGCCGGACCAAATTCCCAGTTGGAAAAGCGAAACTCAACCTGGACGCCTCCAGGGTCGGCCACCACGACCCGCAGCAACTCTCCGCTTGCGGGATTCAGCTCGAATAAAGCGTAACTGGATTGTGAAGTACCGCTGGCGGGGCTTGCCGCTGGGCCCTCGCTCGCTTCGGCGCCCCGAAGATTGCAGCGAAGCAGCACTCCCCGCGGATCGCTCGCCCTGAAAGCCGGATCAGCTTCAACACTCTTGCAGATTCGTGAGACTTTCATTCCACCGGCCAGCAGCGCCAACGGGGTTCGTGCGTCCAGACTCTCTTTGGCTCGAATTCGAGTAACCGTGTGGTCTGCGGGCACGTAGAACCATGCCCATTTGCCGTCCACGACATACAGATTGACTTCTGGCGAAGAGTACTCCCAGCGCATTTTGCCGGGCCTGGAAAAGTACGCGATCCCAGCCTCCGATCGCACTTCTTTACCATTATCAAGGTATCGTTCGAGGAATGCCGCGCGCAATGTCCGGGATCCGCGATAAGCGCTTTCAAAACGCCGCACCAGCGCGGTGACATCAAGGCGATTACTCTGTGGTTCAGCGAGAAGACAACCGAGGATCGCCGCGATCGCCAGACTCATTCTCATGAACCGAGTCTAGCACTCCGCCAGATCTATTGAAGTGCCAAGTCGGACGAAGTGGCCGGAACGGTTGGGTTGTAACGCGTTACGTTGGAGTCGCTGGAGTAAAAGCTTCGTTGTCCCGTAAGTCCGCGGGAGTTGGGATCCGCGTTCAACGTGTAGTGGAGTGAAGGCGTGCTCGAAGTGTCTTGGGTGTAGCTGAACGAATAACCGCTCTTGCTACCACTGGCCAGGTTTGGATCGATGTAACACGAAGCTGTAGGAGAACCCGGGCACGGACTCGCACCGCCATCACCCAGATTCGCGAGGGACGCTGAAAAGCCAATCGATGGAAATGCCGATGAGTACGCGAGCTCCGACGTGTTTACGGAGTGAATGGAAGCGACCGCCGAAGCCTCGTTAGCCTGCATTCGAGCTTTCAACAAACTGGGTATTGCAATCGCAGCGATAATCAGAATAATGGCCACGACGATCAACAATTCGATAAGCGAAAAACCTTTTTGGAGTCGCTTCATAATCTCAGTCCCCGCGATCCTTCCACGTTCTGCATGGCTTCACATACCCATTGCAGTGGGTTTGATCCGATTTCTCGTAACTTAGAAGCACACTTGGGGCCATTTCCCAGGAATATAGTCTTTGTTTGTTTCTGATTCTTAAGTAGTTAGCGCCGCTGCGCCCCCTCGTTCAAAGGATATCAACCGATCTCCGGACGGTTTTTGTCACATTCACGCCTGTCGGCCGCACTTTCCGTCACGCTGACCATTCGTCAGGGATTAGCTGATCAAAAAGACTACAGGGCACGGATGCAAGATCCGTGCCCTGTAATTGGATTGCATTCGTTTCTTGCACTCCCGCGCCGCTTACTGCAGCGGAGAGCTGGCCGAGGTCGCACCGGCGCCGGTGCTGTAACGGATCACACCAGACTGGTCGGTGTAGAATCCGCGCGTGCCGGACGTGCCCTGCGCAACTGGGTCACCATTGATTGAATACCCAGTCGAAGGCGTGCCGCTGCCGGCAGTCCAAGTGAAAGCGTAGCCGCTCTTGGTGCCGCCTGCTAGAACGCTGTCAACCAGGTCTGAAGCCGCGGAGGTTGCCGGGCTAGCCGGCGCCAACGAAGCCAGCGAGCCGGGATAGCCAACGCTAGGATAGGTGGACGAATAGGTCACGGCAGCGGTATTCAGCGTACGCAGTGAACCAACTGCGGAAGCTTCATTGGCCGCCATACGCGAACGGAGCAGGTTCGGGATAGCAATCGCCGCGATGATCAAAATGATTGCCACGACGATGAGCAATTCGATTAGGGAGAAGCCCTTCTGTTTTTTCAAGACAAACACCTCATTCTTAGAGTTTAGGTATTGCACCTGATACTGTCGCCTCTCTTGAACTGAATACTCGCAAGTTTGCTTCCAGCGCGAATATCTTCACACGCGATTTCATAAAAGTGTTAAGCCTCTTACTTTCAATCACTTGCAAGATCGGCAATTGAGGAGGCCTCCTTGCCAATCGAATCGGGCACTCCAATACGGGGGCAAAGTGACGATTTTGGGCATCTCATGACTGACTCTCTGCGTCAGTCGCCCTTTTTCGACGGCAAGCACCAACCATCCCCCGACAAAACGCCACCACCGGCCGTTCCGTAACCAAAAGCAAAAAGCACGGAACCGAAGTCCCGTGCTTTTCGAATTTGTTGCAAACTTCAGACAGCCGTTCCGCTTACTGCAGCGGAGAGCTGGCCGAGGTCGCACCGGCGCCGGTGCTGTAACGGAT
Source organism: uncultured Acidobacteriota bacterium (assembly GCA_963814635.1). Lineage (GTDB taxonomy): Bacteria > Acidobacteriota > Terriglobia > Acidiferrales > UBA7541 > Acidiferrum. Next base: position 2,172,706 of record CAWFDP010000001.1, read on the forward strand.
CACACCAGACTGGTCGGTGTAGAATCCGCGCGTGCCGGACGTGCCCTGCGCAACTGGGTTCCCATTGATTGAATACCCAGTCGAAGGCGTGCCGCTGCCGGCAGTCCAAGTGAAAGCGTAGCCGCTCTTGGTGCCGCCTGCTAGAACGCTGTCAACCAGGTCTGAAGCCGCGGAGGTTGCCGGGCTAGCCGGCGCCAACGAAGCCAGCGAGCCGGGATAGCCAACGCTAGGATAGGTGGACGAATAGGTCACGGCAGCGGTATTCAGCGTACGCAGTGAACCAACTGCGGAAGCTTCATTGGCCGCCATACGCGAACGGAGCAGGTTCGGGATGGCAATCGCCGCGATGATCAGAATGATCGCCACAACGATCAGCAATTCGATAAGAGAGAAACCCTTTTGATTCTTCTTCAATTTTAGTCTCCTGGAAAGTCTGTCTTGATTTTAAAACTCGTTCCGAAGAACGCTATGCCTGAACAATATGCATGGGGCGTGCCAACCGGAGCGCGTACTTAGGACCCTATGATGTTTCAATGTAAAGCCTGTCGGTTCAATGACATACAGTGACGGCCGAAAATTTATCGCATCGGGACAACTCCCAACCTCCACTTTAGCTTCTCAGTGTGACACTTTGTGGTCAGACTGGTTGACGTTTCCTGGCACCATCGAGAAAACCACCGGTAAAAATATATCGTATCGGGACGGTGCCCCAATTTGGAACATACCACCGCCATACCCGCTTCGAAGCTACAGTCCATGCTTTTTTGCGTAGTGCCGAAACGAACGATACGTAATCTTTAGAAGTTCAGAAGCTCGTGTCCGTACTCCTCCTGACTTCTCCAGTGCCGCCAGCAAAAATCTTCGCTCCGTGTCCGCGATTTCCTTTTCAAAATCCACGCCACCTTCGGGGAAACTTCCGTTGCTCGCACCGGCGTTCAATCCTGGGGTGTTGGCATAGCCCGCGATACGGTCCGGAAGCACGCGCATTGATATTTCATTGGTTGTCTCCAGGGCCACCGCGCGCTCCATGGTGTTCTCCAGTTCGCGCACATTACCCGGCCAGTCGTAGGCTTCCAGCTTTCGCATCGCTTCCGGGGAAATTCCTTCCACCGGCTTCTCCATGCTGCGCCGAAAACGTTCCAGAAAATGCCGCGCGAGCAGTGGGATATCCTCGCGCCGTTCTCGCAACGACGGCAATTGAAGCGGGATTACGCTCAACCGGTAGTAAAGGTCTTCCCGGAAGCGGCCTTCGGCAATCTCCTTTTCGAAATCCTTGTTGGTTGCAGCAATCACCCTCACATCCACGTCAATCTCATCGTTGCTGCCCAGTGGCCGAATCTTGCCTTCCTGCAACACCCGATAAAGTTTCACCTGCATGGTCAGCGTCATGTTCCCAATTTCATCCATGAACAGCGTCCCGCCATGCGCTGCCTGAAACAATCCGTGGCGATTTTCGTTGGCCCCGGTGAATGCGCCCTTCATGTACCCGAAAAGCTCCGATTCCAGTAGCGTTTCTGGAAACGCTCCGCAGTTAATGGTAATGAACGGAGCCTGCGCCCGCTGGCTGTTCTCGTGAATAGCCCTCGCGACCAGCTCTTTACCGGTGCCGCTCTCGCCGGTAATCAGCACGCGGCTGGTTTGCGGAGCGACAGTTTGTATCAGGTCGAAAATCGAGCGCATCTTGGGACTTTGCCCAATGATGTTGTCGAGTCCGGTCAGCCTGCGTAGTTCCCTTCTCAGATAGCCGGCTTCTTTTTTCCATTTTAAGTTCTCGGTAACGCTTCGTACCGCGCGCCGCAACTGGTCAACCAGTTCGTGATCCTTGATCACGTAGCGGTCCGCGCCGGCATTGATCGCGGCAATCGCCGTGTCCAGCGTAGGTACGCCGGTTACCAGCAGAAAAAAGGTATCCGGCGAGATCTCCTTCGTGAATTTCAGCAGGTCTACTCCGCCCTCGCCCGGCATCCGTATGTCGGAAATCACGATATCGAAAATCTGCGATTCCAGCTTGCGCTTCGCGTTCTCCACGTTATTCGCAAGTTCAACGCGATGCCCTTCCTTGCGAAACGTAATTTCCAGCAGCTCGCAAATCGAGCGCTCATCATCGACCACCAGAATGTGTGCCATTTCACGCACGGGTTCTTTCGCAGTTGTTTTTGTCGCTTGCATAGCTCCTCAGACCACCCGCGGAAGTTCCACGATAAACTCCGCGCCTTTGTCTCTTTCAGACACTACGAAAATATGTCCGCTGTGCGCTTGCACGATCTGGTACACGATCGAAAGCCCTAGCCCCGTTCCGCCTTCGAATCCCGATTGCAGCGGCTCAAAAATCTTGGACCTCTGCCTTGGATCCAGGCCGATGCCGGTGTCGCGAAATGCAATTCGCAGCCAAAGATTCCGCTCCTCAAGCCTTACCGTAAGCTTCCCGCCCTCCGGCATGGCCCGCATCGCGTTATCGCAAAGGTTCCAGAAGACTTGTTTGATCTTGCTGGCATCCACCCGGGCCATAAGCACCGTACCGTTGTAGGCCCGCTCGATGTGATACTTGGTCCCCACCTCGGGCTTTTTCTCCATCAACATCAACGCATCATCCAGCAGCGACCGCACATCCTCTTCCTTAAATTCGTAAGTTTTCTCGCGCGAATAGTTCAAGAAGTCGGTGATGATTCGGTTTAACCGCTCCGATTCCCGGCTGACAATTTGCACCAGATGTTGCTCGTCTTCTTCCAGCGGCACCATCCGCCCCAACTCCGTCACCGCGCCAGCCATTGCCGTCAGCGGTTGTCGGATCTCGTGTGCGATTGCAGCGGAAAGCCGGCCCAGAGCCGCCATCCGTTCTTTGGTCGCTACTTCCTGCTCCAGGCGCCGCAAATCCGTCAAATCCTGAAAATTGAAAACGTAACCGCTGCGCCCCGTATCTCGCGATCGAAGCAACGACACGCTGATGCCAAGAAAGCGCTGCTTCCCGCTCGGCGTCTTGTAATCAATCTCTTTGCGCAACCCTGCTTTTTCGTTCCCGGTCATCTGCCCGGGCAACCAGAAGTCCGCATTCCATTCTTTTAACGATACTCCGCGCAGTTCGTGAAACGTCTTCTCCAGGATCTCTTCGCCGGTGCGGTTCAACACCACAATTCTTCCGGCCCCGTCCGTTGTCAACAATCCTCCGCGCATCGAGTGAATGATGTCCTGCGTAAAGTCCTGCAGATCCAGCAGTTCTTCACTCTTGGCATCCAGTTCCTGGCCTTTGCTGCGCAGAAGGTTCGACAACAAGCTGGCCAAATACGCCACCGCAACGAATCCCAGGCCGTGGCTGACAAACCACACCGCAATCGCGCCCTTCGACCCTAGCACTGCTCCGGCAGCCGGCAACTTGCCCGTGTATACCAAGAGTTCCAGAACAAACAACGTTCCCAGCGAAAACCCCGCTGTGACAAAAGTACCGCGCCGCGAAAAAAGTATGCTCGCGACAATGATCACCAGCAGGTACAGCGATATGAAGTAGCTTTCCTGGACTCCAGTCGCGTACACCACCGCCGTGATGACCGTGATGTCGCAGGCTACCTGCAGCCCGCCCTGCCAAGGTGCATCCGGAATCCAGCGCACCAGAATCAGTTCAAGGCAGCCCAGCATGAACCAGAAAATGATGACCGAGAGAAACACCCGACTGGATGGTTGACCCGCGGAAAACTGCGGCCAAAAAACGCCCACCACCAAAATCAAAATGATCATCAGCAGTCGCACGCGCGCCAGCCACTGCAGCCATTCCCGTTTTGTGCGCTGTGAATCCATCAGAATTCGATCCCGCCCCGCCCAACGCCAGAAGAGGGAAGACCACCGTTTCCGGCCGGCCTTCCCTCGTTCAGAACTTCTTCATGCGCCTCGGGCAATGCGCCCGGACTAGTGCATGTCGCTGAGTTTGCCGATCAGCGTGAACAAAGGCAGATACATCGAAATGACCACGCCGCCAACCACCAACCCAAGCACCACGATCATGACCGGTTCCAGGGCTGTCAACAGGTCCTTCACCGCCGCGTCAACTTCTTCCTCATAGAAATCTGCGATCTTCGATAACATCGCGTCCATTGCGCCGGTCTGCTCTCCGACCGCAATCATTTGCGTGACCATGCCCGGAAACACTCCCGAGTCCTTCAGCGGCTCGGTCAGCGATTTTCCTTCCTCCAGTGATCTCCGCACTTTAATCAGTGCTTGCTCGACCACCGCATTGCCTGCGGTCTTGGCGGTAATGTCCAGCCCTTCCAGGATTGGCACGCCGCTCGAAATCAACGTTCCCAAAGTCCGTGTAAATCGCGCCACCGCGATTTTTCTCATCAAGATGCCGAGTACCGGAAGCTTCAAAATAATCGTGTCCAGCATCAGCCTGCCGCCCGGTGTTCCGTACCAAACCTTAATACCGGCTACCCCGCCAGCAATGGCCACCAGGAACATGAATCCAAACCAGCTTCCGATCATGTTGCTCAAACCCATGACGATTCGCGTCGGCAGCGGCAAGGAAACTCCCAAGCCGGCAAACAACGTCGCGAAAATCGGCACAACCTTCCACAACAGCAAAATGATGACGCCGCCGGCGACCGTCAGCACGCCCACTGGATAGACCATCGCGGACTTGACCGCGCGCTGCAGCTTGACGCTCTTCTCAATGTAGGTCGAAAGTCTCTGCAAAATGGTGTCGAGAATACCGCCCGTCTCTCCGGCTTCCACCATGTTGGTGTACAGCGGATCGAATACTTTTGGCGACTGCTTCATCGCCGCGGAGAGTGTGGTGCCGCCCTCGACCGCCGATCGCGTGTTAATCAGCACCTTTTGAAAGGTCTTGTTCTCCTGCTGCGATGCAAGAATTTCCAGGCACTGCACTAGCGGCAAACCGGCATCGATCATCACCGAGAACTGCCGGGTAAAGATCGCGAGTTCCTTGGCGTTGACGCCCGAGCCGAATGTCGGGAGATTGATTTCCCTGCCTTTTTCGCTCATCTTGGTCGCCGTGATCTGCTGGCGCTTCAGCAAGTTCTGTAGTTCCAACTTGCTGGTCGCCATCATTTCACCGGTGACGTTGCCACCGGCGCGGTTTGTTCCTCGGTATGTATAGACCGGCATAATCTCCTCCTCGGTCGCCAAATTCTTTTTCTGCTAGCTGCTAACTTCCCATGCAAACTCGTCCTAACGCTTGGTCCCCACCGGAACTCGTGCCGCGCCCGCCGGCCCGCTGGCCACTCCGCGATTAATCATGTCCTGCAGTTCATCGGGATTCGAAGAACGGATCAACGCCGTCTCCAGCGTGATCTGCTTCGCAAAATAGGTATTGGCAAGGCTCTGATTGAATGTCTGCATACCGGACTGCCCTGTGCCGGTCTGCATCGCAGAATAGATCTGGTGAATCTTGTCTTCGCGGATCAGGTTGCGGATGGCGGGGTTTGGCACCAGAATTTCCATCACCATCGCCCGGCCACGCCCATCAACTCGCGGCACCAGCGCCTGGCACAACACACCTTCCAGAACCATCGATAGCTGTGCGCGAATCTGTGGCTGCTGGTGAGCGGGGAAAACGTCAATAATACGGTTGATCGTCGAAGCCGCGGAGTTGGTGTGCAGCGTGGCGAACGTCAAATGGCCGGTTTCCGCGATTCGTAGCGCGGACTCAATCGTTTCCAGGTCGCGCATTTCTCCGATCAACACCACGTCCGGATCTTCGCGCAACGCCGCGCGCAGCGAATTCGAAAACGAGTGGGTGTCGGCGTGGACTTCGCGCTGGTTCACCAGGCACTTCTTGTGGTTGTGCAGGAATTCGATCGGGTCTTCGATCGTGATCATGTGCTCTTCGCGTTCGCTGTTGATCTTGTCCAGCATCGCGGCCAGCGTGGTGGATTTGCCCGAACCCGTCGGGCCCGTCACCAGCACAAGCCCGCGCGGCTTTTCGCACATGCTTTTCACAACCGGCGGAAGATTCAGCGCGTCAAATCCCTTGATTTCCCATGGAATGGTACGGAACACCGCGGCCACCGCGCCGCGTTGATTGAACACGTTGCCGCGGAAGCGCGCCAGATTCTTCAATCCAAACGAAAAGTCCAGTTCCAGGTTTTCTTCGAAGCGGTGCTTCTGCGCGTCCGTCAACACGCTGTACGCCAGCGATTTCGTGTCGGCAGCGGTCAGCGGCGGCATTTCCAGGGGGCGCAAATGGCCGTGTACCCGCACGCGTGGTGCGCTGTTCGTGGTGATGTGCAAGTCGCTGCCGCCCATCTCGATCATCTTTTTCAGCAATTCGCTGAGCGTGATTCCAGACATTTCGCACCCTCTTTAAACCAAAATCCGCAAGTTCGAACTTCTAACCCGCCTCTACAAAACCGTTTCGCGCAACACTTCTTCCATCGTCGTCTGTCCGAGCGCCATCTTCACCAAACCGCTTCTCCGCAGCGTCAACATTCCTTGTTCCACGGCCTTTTTCTTCAACTCCAACGCCGACGCGCCCACCAAAATCAGTTCCCGCAACTCGTCGTTGATTTCCATCACTTCGTACAAGCCGGTTCTGCCCTTATAGCCGCCCTTGTTGCAGATGTTGCAGCCCTTGCCGTGATAAATCTTGGTGGTTTTCGTTTCTTCCTCGGTGTATCCAGCGTCGATCAGCACCTGCTTCGGCACTTCCAATTCCTCTTTGCAATTCGAACAAATGCGCCGCACTAAACGCTGCGCGCAGATCAGGTTCACCGAAGTAGCCACAAGGAAAGGCTCAATACCCATGTTCATCAAGCGGCTGATGGTGGACGGCGCATCGTTAGTGTGCAGCGTCGAAAGCACCAAGTGCCCCGTCAACGCGGCTTTGACCGCAATTTCCGCCGTCTCAAAATCTCGAATTTCACCGACCAAAATGATGTTCGGGTCTTGCCGCAAGAACGCGCGCAGTGCCGCAGCGAAGTTCAGCCCGATCTGCTCTTTCATCTGTACCTGGTTGATTCCGCCCAATTGGAATTCGACCGGGTCTTCCGCGGTCATGATGTTGGTGTCCACCTGATTCAATCGCGCCACCGATGAATACAGCGTGTTGGTCTTACCGGAACCCGTGGGACCCGTAACCAGCACCATTCCATACGGCTTCAAAATGTTGCGCTCGAATTTGGTCAACGATTCCTGCTCGAAACCCAATTTCGTCATGTCCAGCCGCAGGTTTTCTTTATCCAGCAACCGCAATACGATCTTTTCGCCGTACAGCGTCGGCACCGTCGAAACACGGAAGTCCAATTCCTTTTTCTTGCCGTCCGCCCGGTACTTGATCATGATTCGGCCGTCTTGCGGCAGCCGCTTTTCCGCGATGTCCAGCTTGGCCATGATCTTCATACGGCTGGTCATCGCGTCTTTCACTTTCAACGGCGGCGTCATCACCGTCTGCAACATACCGTCGATGCGGAACCTCACGCGCAATTCCGTCTCGTAAGGCTCCAGGTGAATATCGCTAGCCCCGCGCTTTACCGAATCCGTCAAAATCAGGTTCACCAGCTTGATGATCGGCGCTTCTTCCGCGGCCTTTTCCAGCGAAGCCGCGTCCATCTCCGCTTCATCCGACGCCAGCTCCAGCTCCTCGTCCACCAGGTCCCGCATGAGGTTGCTGAGCTCTTCGCCGTTCGCGTGTGCCCCGCCGTAAAAACGCGAAATCGCATCGGCAATCGCCGATTCCGATGCCACCACCGGCTCCACGTTAAATCCGGTCATGAACTTAACGTCGTCCATCGCGAACACGTTGGTCGGGTCGGTCATCGCAATTGTCAGCACCGAGCCGACCCGCGACAACGGCACCACCTGATACCGCAGCGCGGTATCCTGTGGAATCAGCTTGATTACATTGGGATCGATTTCGTAGTACTTCAGATTGATCGACGGCACGCCATACTGCCGCGACAGCACACCGGTGATGTCATCATCGGTGATATATCCCATCTTGGTCAGACAGCTTCCCAGCTTGCCGCCGTTCGCTCGTTGATATTCGAGCGCCTTTTGCAGCTGGTCTTGCGTGATTAAGCTTTCTTTGACCAGGATTTCGCCTAAACGGACGGACATCCGTGGTACTCCAACAGGTGTTTCACTCACGCCCAAAAGTAACAAAACTTGTCACCATCGGTGTGGCGAATTTCGGCGTTCGTTCTAAACTCGCTAACCCCTGTCCCCAGGGCCAGTACCTGCTCCTCCGGCCTTTCGCCTTCCTTGACTTGCTTCTGCAGCGTCGTTATCGTGCCCTTACAATGGCTGCCTCGCGTGCTCTGCCACAATTTGTCGGCTCTTCATCCGCGCAAAAAGCAACTGTCTCACTGCGAGACTGGGCGGCTTTTCCGCTTCCCGGCTCTACTTCGGGTCCTGCGCTTCCCGCCGACTCGCTCGCATCCGCACCTCTGACTTCTTACTACGATGCACTTTTCGCCGCCCATGGCCCTCAGCACTGGTGGCCCGGTCGCACCCGCTTCGAAATCATCGTCGGCGCCATCCTCACCCAAAACACTTCTTGGACCAACGTCGAACGCGCCATTCGCAACCTGCGCGCCGCTCGCTTGCTCTCTCCCACTGCCGTGAGGCGTGCCCCTTCAGCAAAGCTCGCGCAACTCCTCCGCCCTTCCGGCTACTTCCGCCAAAAAACCAAAACTCTCAAGTCCTTCGTAAAATTCCTCTTCGACTCCAACGACGGCTCTCTCAATAAATTGTTCTCCGCGCCAACTCCCGTCCTTCGCGCTCAGCTCCTCAGCCTCCGCGGCATCGGCCCGGAGACCGCCGACTCCATTCTTCTCTACGCCGGCAACCGTCCGGTCTTCGTTGTTGATGCCTACACCCGCCGCATCCTCGAACGCCACGGCCACGCCCATCCCAAACTTGCCTACGCCGAAATCCGCAGTCTCTTCGAATCGTCGCTCCCCGCCGATCACCATATCTTCAACGAGTTCCATGCCCTAATCGTCCACACCGGCAAACATTTCTGCCACAAGACCAATCCAACTTGTTCTGGCTGTCCACTGAATTCGTTCTTGCCGGCTCGTCTGATCACTAGTCACGACTCACCGGTCATCAGTCACCAATCACGAGTCACGGCGTCATGACCTCCACCACCTCCAGCCAACGCCGTCGCCTTCTCCTTGCCGGAGTTATCCTCACGCTGCTCCTGGCATTCGTATTCACGCTCGGCTCGCTCGACACCCCATTCGAACCGCGCAATTGGCGCGACGTCCTGACTCTATATGCGGTCTCTTCATTCATCACCGCCGCTCTGATCGTTTTCGCATTAATCGTTTCCCGCACCGTCTTGCGCCTCTGGGCCGAACGCAGCCGCGAACAACTCGGCGCCCGCTTCAAAACCAAAATGGTCGTCGGCGCCGTCGCCATCTCGCTTCTCCCCGTTGTCTTCATGTTTTTCATGAGCTACTCGCTTCTCAATCGCACCCTTGCCCGCTGGTTTCCTCGCCCCATCGAAATCGCCGCCGAACAAAGCCACGCCCTGCAGCAGGAAATGTCCCACGCAGAATTCGAACGTCTTTCCCGTCTCGCCAATGTTTGGGCCTTGGATGAAGCTCTCCACCCGGCTGCGCTCACCACCACACCAGCCGAACGCTGCAACGCCGTGGACGCCTATTGGCAACTTTCTGCGAATGGCTCGATCGAGAAATTCGATTACTGTACCCGCGACGCTGTTGCGAATCCGCAATCCCGTGCTGGTCTAAATCCCAGGCTCCCGTCTCTGCTTCAGAAACTCCCGAGCGGAGCTGAAGTCTGGCTCGGTGACGGTGTTCTCTATCTCGTCGGTCATTCACCGCAGACCATGCACGGTACGATTTACGTCGCGCGCACTGTGCCCAAAGACTTCCTTGATCGTCTCAACGAAATACAAAAGCAAACTCTCGCCTACGACCAGGAAAAGCAGCACCTCCGCACCCTCAAGCGCCAACTCCTGCTGATCCTTTCCCTCTTCACCGTTCTGCTTCTTTCATCCGTGCTCTGGCTCGCTCTTTATCTCGCCAAACAAGTCACCGTCCCCATCCAGGCTCTGGCCGAAGGTACCCGCGAAATCTCCACCGGTAATTTCGATTACCAGGTCCCCGAACAGTCCCACGACGAGCTCGGCTCTCTCGTCCGCTCCTTCAACACCATGACCACCCAACTCCGCGACTCCCGCGGCCAAATCGATCAGTTCACTCGGAATCTCCAGCAGGCCGTGCAGGAACTCGAACGTCGCCGCCAGCTCATCGAAACCGTTCTCGAAAATATTCCCCCAGGCGTTCTGTCGCTCGATCCCGACGGCAACATTCTCCGTTCGAATCCCGCGGTCGTCGAACTCTTCGGCGCCGCCGCCAAAAACGCTCGCACCATCGAAGATGTCTTTGGCGCCGACGACGCCCGTGCCATTCGCTATCTCCTGCGCCGCGCGCTCCGCACCGGCGTCGTCTCCCGCGAACTTGAAATCATCGCTTCCGGCCGCGTAATGCACGCCGCCGTTACCGTCAGCTCCCTCGGACCGCGCCGCGCAAATTCCGGCTTCGTCTTGGTTCTCGACGACCTCACCGAACTTCTCCGCGCGCAAAAAGCCGCAGCCTGGCAGGAAGTCGCTCGCCGCATCGCCCACGAAATCAAAAACCCTCTCACTCCAATTCAGCTTTCCGCCCAGCGCCTCTCCCGCTATCTCGAAAAGCGCGACGCTTCCGACTCTTCCGCTCCAAAAGATCCCGAGCTCACTCGCCTCGTCGCCGAATCCTCCCGCCTCATCGAGCGCGAAGTTAGCACCCTCGCCGCCCTCGTCAACGAATTCTCCCAATTCGTCCGCTTCCCTTCTGCCAAACTCGAATCCGCCGACGTCAACAACATCGTTCGCGAAGCCATCGAAGTTTTCTCCGGCCGCCTCGACGGCATCGCTCTCAGCACCAGCTACGCCACGCAAACTCCCGCAATCCGCGCCGACATCGGCCTCCTCCGCAGCGTCATCGTCAACCTGATTGACAACGCCGCCGAAGCCCTCGAATCCGCCCTCGTAAAATCCATCACCGTCGAAACGCGCTTCAAGCCCGACTCCGACGCCGTCGAAATCATCGTCTCTGACACCGGCCACGGCATCTCCCCGCAGGACAAAGACAAACTTTTCCTCCCACATTTCTCCACCAAGGATCGCGGCACCGGCCTCGGTCTCGCCATCGCCGCACGCATCGTCGCCGAACACGGTGGCGGCATCCGCGTTGAAGACAACTCCCCCGTCGGCTCCCGCTTCATCCTCGAACTCCCCGCCGCCGACGTCCTCGCCGCGAGTTAGTCTTCTCCTCAGTGGCACAGCCTTCTGGCTGCGAGCGGTGTATTCCTTGCCCCGGAGGTTCCGCCGGACACTTCGCGCAAAAATTCGCATGCTCGTGGTCCTTGCATCGCGGCATCGGGCAGCTCTAATTTGTGCCGCGAGCTTTCTCGAACTCTTGTACTCTTGTACTTTGTATTTTTGTACGAATCTCAGACCATGGCCCCCAAACCCCACATCCTCATCGTCGACGACGAAGCTGGCATCCGCGAATCACTCTCTTCCATCCTCACCGACGAAGGCTACGTCGCCGAATCCGCAGAATCCGCCGAACGCGCTCTCGAGCGCACCGCCCATGGCGGCCTCGACGTCATTCTCCTCGACGTCTGGCTCCCTGGCATGGACGGCCTCGAAGCCCTCTCCCGTATCCAGACCATGCCGCATCCTCCCGCCGTCATCATGGTTTCCGGTCACGCCACCATTGATACCGCGGTCCGCGCCACCAAACTCGGCGCCTTCGACTTCATCGAAAAGCCCCTCAGCCTCGAAAAAATTATTGTGCTCGTTCGCAACGCCGTGCAGCAGCGGCGCCTCGAAGAAGAAAATCAAACTCTGCGCTCCGAACTTGGCCACCGCCACCAAGTCCTCGGCGACAGCATTCCCATGAAAGCCTTGCGCCAGCAAATCGCCGTCACCGCTCCCACCAATGGCCGCGTTTTAATTTTTGGCGAAAGCGGCACTGGCAAGGAACTCGTTGCCCGTTCGCTTCACGCCGCCAGCCTGCGCAACAAAGGCCCCTTTGTCGAAGTTAATTGCGCCGCCATCCCCGAAGAACTCATCGAATCCGAACTCTTCGGCCACATCAAAGGCAGTTTCACCGGAGCCGTCGACGATAAAGTCGGTAAATTTCAGCAAGCCGACGGCGGAACACTCTTCCTCGACGAAATCGGCGACATGAGCCTTCGCACCCAATCCAAAGTCTTGCGTGTTCTGGAAGAGCAGCGCTTTGAAGCAGTCGGCTCCAACCAGACCCTGCGCGTGGACGTCCGCGTCATCGCCGCCACCAACAAGGATCTCGAACAGGAAATCGCCCATGGCCGTTTTCGCCAGGATCTTTTCTATCGCCTCAACGTAATTCCTTTTTTCGTACCGCCGCTGCGCGATCGCACCGCGGACATTCCCGTCCTGGCCCGACATTTTCTGAATGAATTCAGCTCCGCTTACGGCAAAAAAACCCGCGAACTCAGCGATGGTGCCCTCGAAATTCTTTTGCGCTACCCCTGGCCCGGCAACGTCCGCGAACTCCGCAATTTAGTCGAGCGCCTGGTCATCGTCTGCCCGCAAGTTCGCATCGAGCCGCACCATCTCCCGCCCGAACTTTTCCGCGGCGTCGTCGAAAGCACCCAACAACCCTACGGCACCCTGCACGAAGCCCGCAGCGCCTACGAACGCGAATTCATCCTCCGCAAACTCCAGGAAAATCGCTGGAACATGACCCAAACCGCAGCCGCCATCGGCCTGGAACGCTCCCACCTCTACCGGAAAATGAAAACGCTCGGCATCGCTGCCCCCGACTAAACTCCTCCCCAAAATCTATCCATCTCGAACCATCCGCGACTCCTGAGAACGCCTACGCTTCGCCATCCTGCGGGATGCGCGGGATGAATCTCCCGATTGGCGTCTCGCGTTTCATGGAGTGCGGCGGCATGACGCCGCTTTTCCGCCGCGCTCCAGTAATCTCCGCGTCCCTAAGCGAACTCAGCGCCTCCGCGTTATCTTTTCTGTTTTTCAGTCATTCTTTAGCCCTGGGCTTTCTGCTGTTCTCGATCCATTCATTTCTCTGAGTCTCTCTGAATCTGTGGTGAATCTTTCTTAGCTTTTTTGGAGTGCCCGTTTGGAGTACGCCGACTCCCCCGGGGAGCACCGATCTCCCGATCGGCCCTCTGCACTTCTTCTCTGCGCCCTCAGTGCCCTCTGCGTTAAAACAACACATTAAACCCAGCCACCCTCTGTAACGCCATTGCACCCCGCTCCGTCTCATCTACAGGGAGAAATCCTATGCGAACCGCCCTCCTGCTGTTTTCCGTCCTGCTTTTTGCAAGTTTCACCCAAGCTCAAGACGACGGCGCAGCCCAAGCCGCACAAGCCGCTCAGCAAGCCGGGATGGCCGCCATGCAAGCCAGCCAACAGGCAATGGCGGATGCGCAGCGCGCCACTCAGCAAGCCAGCGATCAAATGACCCAGCAAATGATGAACAACAACGCCTCCGCCAACACCGGTCCAGTCGTCGGCTTCACCGCAAAACCTAAAATCTCCATCAAGCCCGGCACACAAAAAGCTCCCATCACCGTCAAGCTGAGCGATTCCACACGCGGCGCCATCATGTACTACACCACCGACGGCTGGACTCCCACCGCCGCCTCTCATCGCTACATGGGCCCCATCACCATCGACTCCACCACCAACCTGCAAGTCGTCGCCGTCGCGCCCTACTACGTACGCAGTCAGGTCGCTTCCGCCGTCTATATTTTTCCGAACTCCGCCATTTCAGCAGAACAAGCTTCTTCCTCGACGCCCGCAAATCCCGCCTGCATTCCCGTACACCTCGTCTTTGCCCAAGACGTCACTTCCAAGACCGCCGAAATCGGTGACAAAGTCCTCCTGACCCTCGCCGACGACCTCTCCGTCAACGGCGCCATCATCGCTCATAAAGGCGATTCCGCCACGGTCACCGTCACTCAAGTAGAAAAAACCGGCGCCGGCGGCGCTCCCGGCGAAATCGAATTCCAGGTCGACCCTCTCCATACTTCTCTCGGCTTAGTAACTCTTCGCGGAGCCGCCACTCTCGAAGGTCAAGCCTCCCCTCCCAACGCCGCCTTCCTCATCCCCGTCGTCGGCCCACTAGCTCTTTTCCACCATGGCAAAGACGCCGACATCAAATCCGGCACGTCCTTCACCGCTTACCTAGTCCCTCCACCCCTCACCGCCTCCGCACCGTAAACCTCGTCCCAATTGCTGGATAGCGTTTTTGCTGGATAGCCTTTTCCTGCCTTTGTAAGGACCGCCTCGGGTGCGGGCTGTACTTGCAGCCCGCAAAGGAAAGCGGCGGTCCGCTCCTGTAGCATAGCCACTCGATCCTGCCCACCCCGGGCGGGGCTGCGAGCTTCATAGCGGCCAGACCGCGCGCTAAACTAGTTGCAACCCACCCAGGAGAAAAAGTCATGACTTATTACGGTGCAAAAGAGCTCGCGCGATCCTTCCGCACGGTCCGCGACAACACCATCAAAATTGCCGAGGAAATCCCCGAAGAAAAGTTCGGTTTTCGTCCGGAGGAGGGATCGCGATCGGTTGCTGAGACCCTGGTGCACATTGCCGTGATGACCCGCGTGCCGGTGCAGATCCATGCGGTCGAGCACCGCAACACGCTGGTCGGATTCGATTTCTTCGGGCTAAGGGACAAGCTGCAAATAGAAGTGAAGGCGCCGCGCACCAAGGCACAGATACTCGAACTGTTGCGCGCCGAGGGCGAGAAGTACGCGAATGTTCTAGAAGGCGCCTCGGAAGCCTTTTTGGCCGAGCTGGTCGAGTACCCCGAACCCATGGAGCCGCGAATGAAATCGCGGTTCGAAATGCTGATCGCGCCCAAGGAGCACGAGATGCATCACCGTGGGCAGTTGATGGTGATTGAGCGGCTGCTCGGCATTACCCCGCACCTCACCCGTCATATGGAGGAGCGCATCAAGACGATGCAGTCGGCGCAGGCCGGCAGATAGAAATTCAGAGAGGTCCGGTTCCGAGTTCCTAAACGATGAACGACAAACGGCTAAGGGCAAACTTCGTTCTTCACTGGTCGCTCTCATCCTCCGCCAGCGCCTCCAACTGCGTGTGCCAATCCAGCTCCCGCACCACCATCGGATTCTCGCGCCAGTTCTCCGCCACTTTCACAAACAATCCCAAAAAAATCTTCATGCCCAAAATCTCTTCCAATTCCTTCCGCGCCAGCGTCCCGATCTTCTTCAGCATCTCGCCCTTGGTCCCAATCAGAATCTTTTTCTGCGAGGGCCTCTCAACGAACAGGTTCATCTGGATCCGCAGCAGCTTCGGCAACTCTTCCCACTTCTCAATTTCCACTTTCAGCGCGTGCGGAACTTCGTGGTAGGTCAACGCAATCGCTTTCTCGCGCACAATCTCGCTGGCCAAAAATCGCTCCGGCTGGTCCGTCACCTGGTCCTCGGGAAAGTACGGCTCCCCTTCCGGCAGCAATTTCACGATTTCCGCGAACAAATCGTCGCACCCTTCGCCCTTCATCGCCGAAATCGGAACAATCGCCGCAAACTCCTGCGTCTTGCCAAACGCTTCCAGTATCGGCGCCAGCTTCGGTCGCGGCAATTTATCAATTTTGTTCAACACCAGAATCGTTTTTCCGCCAAATCGTCGCGACTTGTCCATCACCAGGCGATCGACGTGGAACTGTGGGTTTTCACCTACAAACCCTTCGCTGATGGTCGTCGAGTCCACCATCAGCACCAGCGCATCAATTCCTTCCAGCGCCGCCGCCACTTCCCGCATCATCTGTTTATTCAACGCGGTCTTGGCATCATGCAAGCCCGGCGTATCAATCAGCACCGCTTGCGCATTGTCCCGCGTCACAATTCCCTGGATCCGATTCCGCGTGGTCTGTGGCTTCGACGTCACAATCGCAATTTTCTGCCCCACCAGCCGGTTCACCAGCGTGGACTTCCCCGCATTCGGACGCCCCACAATCGCCACAAACCCCGACCGGTGCCCCGCGTTTTTTTTCGTTTCCACTTCACTCATCCAATGTCCTCAAACTCTAACTGCTCGGCCGCATCAACTCACATCTCAGCCGATCAGTCGCTTTCCAATATTTTATTCCGGTCTCTATGTCTCTATGACGGCGTTCACCCCGATCGGATCGGGGTGGCAAATCCTTCTTTCCGAAGAACTTACAACTTATTACTTAAAACTTACGATGCCCTTCCTCAGCCCGCATGCATCGTGGCCACAAATCCCGACCGGTATTCTTTCGTTTCGCTGTTGTTCGTCACTCTGTGTCTCTGTGGTGAATCCCTCATCTCAGCCTGCATGCACTGCGGCGCTCGACGCTTTCTGTACTTTCACCCGCAACACTTTCCGCTGGTTCGCTTCCAGCACTTCAAATCGAAATCCTTCCAGATCGAATTTCTCACCCGGTGCGGGAACTTTTCCGCTCACATGGCTCAACAATCCCGCGATCGTGGTCACCGCTTCATCCGAGGTTTCCCCAAAATGTACGCCCAGCATATCTTCCACATCGGTGATCGCAGTACTCCCTCGCATCACCAGCGAAGTGCTTCCATCGCGCACCATCTCCAATTTCGGATGAGTTCCGTCCGCGCCGCTTTCGCCAACAATTTCTTCCACCAGATCTTCCATCGTTGCCAGGCCCGCCACACTTCCATGCTCGTCAATAATCACCGCGATCGATTGATCTTTCTGCCGCATTTCGCGCAGCAGTTCCGATCCGATTTTGGTTTCCGGCATAAACAGCACCGGCTTCATCAATTCGCGCACGTGCCGCTTAGGAAGATCGGTGTCCGCAACCTGCAGCAACTCCTGCGAATAGACCACGCCCTGAATATCATCCAGCGAATTTTCGTACACCGGCAATTTAGAAAAACCGCTTTCGGTCAACTTCGCGTGCAATTCTTCGAGCGTCGCACCCGCCGCAATCGCCACGATGTCCGGACGCGCGGTCATCACTTCGCGCACCCGCTTGTCGCTGAATTCCACCACCTGCTCGATCAGGTCCGCTTGTTCCGGCTCGATGATTCCTTCTTCTTCCGCCGCTTCCACCAGCGCTTCGATTCCCTCTTCAGTGCGCTGCTCTTCGCTCTTCTCGATTTCCGATTCAGAAATGCGCGCCAGCGATTCCGCGCCTTCCAGAAAAATCCGCACTGGCCACACCAGCGCCAGGCTCGCACGAATCAACGGTAAAAGTGGAATCAGCCAGCGGCCGGTCGTCCGGTACAACAAAATATCCGGAATGAAGTGCATCGCAATCACCACTTCCAGCGCGATGAACGCCACCAGTTCAATCACCGATTCCCAGGTGCCAGGAACAAAATAATAAACACCGCGCGTGGTCTCCAGCACCAGAAACGCGAGCCAGAAATGTCCAAGAATTCTGAATGCGCGCCCCGCGCTTCTGCGATTCAAATCTATTTTCGGCTCGATCTCCGATTCGAAAATGTCCAGGTGTTCGTGTACCGGGCCGGTCGTCATCCGCCCCAGTTCGCGGTAAATCAACGCAAGGTAGGAGTACACCGGCAGAAACATTGCCAGCAGCACCATGCCCAGCGCGAATAGCCAGGAGTATCCGCTCACGCGATGCCCAGCCTTCGCCGCAAATCTTCTTCAACTTGATTCATCTGACCGTAATCCGCGGGGTTCTCGTGGTCATATCCTAACAGATGCAAAACACCGTGCAGCATCAGCACCCGGAACTCGTCATCCAGTGAACGGCCATTTTTCTCCGCATATTTTCTTGCAGTTTCCGGAGAGATGGCAACATCGCCCAGCCAGCCACCGGAGGATGGTGTCCGTCTTCCAGGCTTCGCTTTGGTGCGGGTAAAACGCGCGGCGCGATGCGGCGAAAGCGCGGGAAACGACAGAACGTCAGTCGGGCCTTTTTTGTTCAGATATTGTTTGTTCCATTTGGCGATTTCCGCGTTGCTGACCAGCGCAATCCCCACTTCAGACGAGGACAGATTCAGCTCGCGCAGAATCTCCGCAAGAAACGCTTCCAGCGGAGCAGTCTCCACGCGCACCTTTTTTTGTTGATTCAAAACCATTCTTCAATGCTACTTTTCGTGACCGCCGGAACTATTTTCGGAGTGCCGGTGTTCGCTCTTGCCGTTGCCGCGCTGCGGATGATCCACTTCGTATTCCTCGTACGCGCGAATGATCCGCTGCACCAGATTGTGCCGCACCACATCCTTGTCGGTGAAATGCAGCATGCCGATCCCTTCGATCTTGCCGCAAATTTCCAGTGCCTCGACAAGCCCACTCTTTTTTCCAATCGGCAAATCGATCTGAGTAACGTCTCCGGTCACCACCGCTTTCGAATTAAATCCCAGCCGCGTCAAAAACATTTTCATCTGTTCGCTGGTGGTGTTCTGCGCTTCGTCCAGAATCACAAACGATTCATTCAGCGTGCGGCCGCGCATAAAGGCCAGCGGCGCAATCTCAATAATTCCCTTGTCGAGAAATGCTTCGAGCTTGTCGGGATCCAGCATGTCGTACAGCGCGTCATACAGCGGCCGCATGTACGGATCAACTTTTTCCTGCAGCGTGCCGGGCAAAAATCCGAGCCGTTCACCGGCTTCGACGGCGGGCCGCGCCAGGATAATTCTGTTCACTTGTTTGGTGAGCAGCGCGCTCACCGCCATGGCCACCGCGATGTAAGTCTTGCCGGTGCCGGCTGGCCCGATGCCGAACATCATGTCGTGATGTTCGATCTGGTCCATGTAAGTGCGCTGAGTCGCGTTGCGCGCGACGACAGTCTTTTTCCCGAAGGCGCGCAGCTTGTTTGGTTCGAACATGCCGCGCGGCGATTCCTGCGGAGCGTCCACGACCACGCAAATCAGCGACTTCACTTCCTCGCTGGTCAGTTCTTTACCCTTCTGCGTAGCGTGGTTATATTCCTCGACGATGCGCACCGCTTGCGCCACCGCGTGCTGCTCGCCTTCAATCGTCAGTTTCGAATCATGCAAATGCGTTCGCACGTGCAGCGAGTCTTCGAGCAGGCGCACGTTCTCGTCCAAAGTTCCAAAAAACGGTTCCATTTTTCCGGCGATGGGTATCGTGCGTTTCATCCACGTCGAGGACTTCTCAGACGAACCAACTGTGGCAGGCTTTCCTAAGGCTGGCACTGTTCCGGGTACGGCAAAACGATTGACCGCTTCGCGGTCGCCCATAGACTTGGTTTCCCTCCGGCCCAACCTCCACGGCAATCTCAACCCATTCGAAGTGCCACTGACCCCACCGGGCGCTCACTCATTTCACCCTAACTCACCCCTCCGCCATGGTCAAGCCACGCAGCGTATTGCGACAAAGAAATCATAGAGCATTTTACTTCTTCTTCCCGGTGGTCTCCGCAATCACACCACTACTGTGCAGGGGTCTTGTGATAGTTCGAAAACGGCGGATGTTGCGGTATGGGCGGCGGCGGATTTTTCTTCAAAAGATCGATCACCACTTCGACGGCTTTCTCGAGTTGTGAATCGTGGCCGGATCGGGCGGCTTTCGGATCGAGTTCGACTTCAATGTCCGGTGGGACGCCATGATTTTCCACATCCCAAGTTCCGTCGGGACTGTAAAACGCGAGGTTCGGCGTGCCAGTGAATCCGCCGTCAAGCAAATCGCCGGGGTTGGTGTAGTGGCCGACCAGGCCGCCCCAGGTGCGTTTGCCAACCAGTGGTCCAAGCTTGGTACGGCGGAACATCCAGGGCAGCGCGTCGCCGCCGGAGCCGGCCATTTCGTTGGTGATCATGACCTTGGGCCCGAAAATAGCTTCCTGCGGCGAAGTAATGTTGTTGCCTTCGCGCATATACCAGTAGCTGAGCAGCGGACGGCGCAAATAATCGATGATGTAGTCGGCGATGTCGCCGCCGCCGTTATAGCGCTCATCAATGATGGCGGCTTCTTTGCCAACTTGCGCAAAATAATAGCGATTGAAATTGGTGTATCCGCCAGCGTAAGTGTCCGGCAGATAGACGTAAGCCACGCGGCCGCCGGTGAGTTCATCGACCTTGCGGCGGTTGCCTTCGATCCAGGCGTAATTGCGCAGGCCGGTTTCGTCGTCCACGGGAACCACGGTGACGTCACGGGAGCCCGAGCCGTCCGGCTGCGGGCCGACTTTGAGCACGACCTGCTTGCCGGCGGTTTCTTCGAAGAAGCTGTAGACGTCGGCCGGCGGACGAACATCGTGGCCGTTTACGGCGAGGAGATATTCGCCAGCCTTCACGTTGACGCCGGGTTGGGTGAGCGGAGCACGCAATTTTGGATTCCAATTTTCGCCGTTGTAGACGAGGGCGAAACGGTAGCGGCCATTCTCGATGGAATAGTCGGCGCCCAGCAATCCGGTTTTGACCCGCTTGGGTTCGGGAAGATCGCCGCCGCCAACAAACATGTGGCCGACAGTGATGTCGCCAAGCATTTCGATAAAGAGATAGTTGAGGTCATCGCGAGTGGCCATGTGTTCCAGGTAAGGAGCGTAGCGTTTTTTGACGGATTCGAGATTGAGGCCGTGCAGATTGGAATCGTAGAGAAAATCACGTTCGCCGCGCCACACCTGGTAGTACATGTGCTTCCATTCGGCGCGCGGGTCGACGTAAGCCTCCATGGCATCGAGTTTCAGCGGGCCGCCCTGTCCGGGCTGCGGCGGCCCATCGGGCGGCTTGGAAGCGGGACCGATGGTCCATTGGCTTTGCTTGGCATAGAGAATTTTTTCGCCGTCAAAAGAAACGTCGAAGCTGTTGACGCCGTCGAGAATTTGTTCGGTCTTGCGGGTTTTCATTTCAAATTTATGGATCGTGGTCGGTGGACCAAACTGGTCACCATCGAGAGGATCGACCGCCGGACCTTCGACCAGCAAGAGCACGCCAGGCTTTCCCGCGTACAGGGCGTAGTAGTTGCGGGGCGGAATAGGTAAAGCGAGGACGCGCTGGTTAATGCTTTCGAGGTCGATGTCCACTCTTGCTGGGGCGGCTTCTTTGGATTTGTCAGCGTCTTTTTCTTTATCCTTTTGCTTGTCCTTTTCCGCGTCAGCCTTTTTGTCTTTTTCGTCTTTCGCTTCTTTGCCTTTTTCCTCGTCGCTTTCCGGAGCGAGCGGCGAGACTTGGTCTTTCTTGAGGACCATCACGTAAACGCTGCGGGTAACCGGCCGCTGCAAACTGGTCATATCAAGCCAACCGCTGTTAAGCGCAGCGTCAGTGCTGGCGGTGAAGTAAAGATATTTGCCTTCTTTATCGAAGGCCGGAAATAGCGCATCGCTCATACCATCGGTAAGCTGATTGGACTTGTTCTGTTCGATCGAATAAGCGAAGACCGCGTGCAAATGACTCTTCAATTGTTTGGTGTAAGCAATCCAACGGCTGTCCGGCGACCAGGTGACCTGTAAGCCATGCGCGGGGTCGGTGTAGGTATCGGAATCGAGGTGAACGGGAGTCTTCTTGTCGAGGTCCACGTACCAGACGTTGAGGCGCTTGTCGGTGTAGGCAATTTTTTTTGAGTCCGGCGACCATTTGGGCGCGTAGTAGAACGTGGGCGGTTTGCCGAGATCGATTTTGCGGACTTCGCCCAAGCCGTTCTGGTCACGGATATGCAAAGCGTACTCGCCGGATTCGTCGGAAAGATAGGCGATGGATTTGCCGTCCGGCGACCAGGCGGGATCGCGTTCCACGACGTCGGTGGTGTTGGTAATGTCGCGAACGTCGCCTTTTTCCGCAGGCACGGTGAAAATTTCGCCTCGTGCGGCGAAAGCGGCGCGCGCGCCGCTCGGAGAAATCACCGCGGCCTGAATGCGAGCAACATCAATCTTGCGAAAGTGGGGACGGACTTCGGCAAGGTCGGCGACGGGATGGATGTCGAGAGCGCGATCGCTGCCAGACGCAGGATCGAGCAGGTGCAGCGAGCCAAACTGTTCGTAGATGATGGCGTCGGAAGTGGCTGCGGCAGACTTAATGTCGAGGCCTTCATTCTTTACGAGTTGTTTGACTTGCTTCGAATTGACGTCATAAGCGAAGAGAGTGCTAGGGCCGTTTCGATCAGAAAGAAAATAGACTGTGTTACCGACCCACATGGGATCGAAGTCGTTGGAATTTTCGCGGGGGATGGTGGCCTGGACCGCGGAGTCAGCAAGACCGGCGATCCAGATGGCCATGGTCTGGCCGCCGCGGTAGCGCTTCCAGGCTTGCTGCCACTGGATGTTGAACACGTAAGCGATGCGCGAGGCATCGGGGGAGAACGAACCCTGAGAAGCGCGCACCAGTGGCACCGGCGTGGCGAATCCGCCTTCCACCGGAACGGTGAAAAGTTGTGTGACGGCACCGGCAAAAGCAGTTCGGCCGGTGACAAAGAGAATGCGTTTGCCGTCAGGCGTCCAGCCCAGCGCCGCATAGTCGTTGGGATGGTAGGTGAGGCGGCGCGGTTCGCCACCGCTCGCGGGAACGACATAGACGCTGCGAGTGCCGTCGTATTCGCCGGTAAAAGCGATCAGCGAACCATCGGGGGAAAAGACGGGCTTGGACTCATGGCCGCCGGCGGTGAGTCTGCGGACGTCGCTGGCGTCGCGATTGGCGGTCCAGATACTCCCCGCATAAGCGAAGGCGATCTGGGTTTTGCTAACGGACGGATCACGCAGGAGGAGCGGAGCAGCGGATTGCGCCAGGCTTGGTGAGGCATTGGCCGCGAGCAGGAAAAAGAGACAGACGCAGATTTTGCCGAAAGCGTTGACGGTCGTCATAAGCGCGTTGCGGGAAGTGTGCAGATACATGGAGGGCTCCTTACTGCGGACGTTCGTGGCCACGGAAAGTGGCGCGGTCGGTTTGTGGCAGAGTTGTGTCCTGACGTGGACCGAAGGAAGCGGGTGGATTTTACATCAGCAACTCGCGATTCGCTGAACGAAAAAGTTGCGGTTGGGAGAAGGCGGCAGCAGGGCTGCCGCTCGATAGGGTTGTACGCGGACCCCGTCGCAAACGCGGCAGCAGGGCTGCCGCGTTCCAAACAGGTTGAAGCAGCCGATCGCAGTTACTTGTTCTTGAGAGCTTTGTCGATGGCGGCTTGGGCGAGGGGAGCCATGATTTCGTACCCGG
Source organism: uncultured Acidobacteriota bacterium (assembly GCA_963814635.1). Taxonomy (GTDB): domain Bacteria; phylum Acidobacteriota; class Terriglobia; order Acidiferrales; family UBA7541; genus Acidiferrum. The sequence goes on from CAWFDP010000001.1 coordinate 2,195,839, forward strand.
CTTTGTTGGGATGCAGGCCGTCTTCGCTGAGCTCTTTTTTCATGAATCCATGGTCGTCAACCATGGCGGCGAAATAATCCAGATAGCTGTCACCGTGTTTCGCGACGTAATTCTTGATCCATTCGTTGAGTGCAAGAATTTTTTCTGGTGGGCGCCCAGCCGTCACCACGATCGAGCTGCCATCCGGCCTGTGGCCGAAGTCGTGAACGGGCAGAACCGAAGCAAACACCACACGAATTCCGTTGGCATGGGCGAGATCGGACATCGAAGCGAGATTGCCTTCAATCGCTTCGAGGCTCATCGGCCCGGTATTTCCGGCGATGTCGTTGGTTCCGGCAAGGATCAGGACGACTCGCGGCTGCAACGCAATCACATCGGGCCGAAAGCGAATTAACATTTGCGGAGTGGTCTGCCCGCTGATTCCGCGGTCTACGTACGGCTTGCCGGGAAAGAATCCGCCGAATTGGGCTTGGGCCCACATGTCGGTAATCGAGTCGCCCATGAAGACGACGCGCAATTCGTCTTTGGCTGGAGCGGCCAGCACGCCATTTGCTTCGCGGTAACGCGCCAGATTTGGCCAGTCCTGCAGCGTCCTTTCATCGCGGAAAACTTTTTCTTCCAGATTGGCGACCTGCTTGGCGAGCGGTGCGCCGTCGGACGTTTGGGCGTTTGCGGAAGGCAGGACGAGAATCATCGCGGTCAACATCGTGACTACGGAAAAACAAATCGTTCCGCATGCGTTTGCGACAGCGTTGAGCGTAGTTCTTGACGCAGAGGTCGCAGAGAACGCAGCGAAGAAATTGCAGGAGAATAAGAACCGGTCTGAAGACCGGCCACTATCACTGGTGCGGCGCATGTTTACCTCGGAAAGCAAATTTGCTGAAAGAGTTTACAGCAAACGAAGCGGGCGATGCATCCATTGCCGCGTCTTAGTCGGCGGAGACGGCGCGGGTGCGGGCCCATTCGCGGATGGCGGCGACATCTTCGGAGCGGGTGACGCTTAGCGGCTGGGTGGATTTCAATTCGTTGAGCAGAATATCGGTGTTGAGTTGTTGCTTGGCGGCGAAAGCGGTATAGAGGCCGCTGGCGATGGCTTGCTCGATTTCCGCGCCGGAGAAACCGTCGCTGCCCGCAGAGAGTTGCTGCAGATCGAATTGGCTGGCGTCGCGGCTGCGTTTTTTCAAATGCAATGCGAAGAGTGCCGCGCGCGCCGGCGGATTCGGCAAATCCACAAAAAATATTTCGTCGAAGCGCCCTTTGCGCAGCATTTCCGGCGGGAGCGCGGAAATATTGTTGGAAGTCGCGGCGAGAAACACGCCGCTTTCTCGATCCTGCATCCACGTCAAAAGCGCTGCCAGTAAACGCTGCGAAAGGCCGGCATCGGCATCACCGCTGGAACCAGCCGACGCAAAAGCCTTTTCTATTTCATCTATCCACAGCACCAGTGGCGACATTTTTTGCGCCAAGTCCAGCGCCTTGCGCAAACGTTTTTCGCTCTCGCCGATAAATTTGTCGTACAGCGCTCCGGCATCGAGCCGTGCCAGTTCGAATCCCCATTCACCGGCGATCGATTTGGCGGCAAGGCTCTTGCCGCATCCTTGCACGCCGGTAATCAGAATTCCTTTGGGTGGAACCAGTCCGAACTTCTGGCCCTCCGCGGTCAGCGCACTTTTCCGTTTGCCGAGCCACTCGCGCAGATATTGCAGGCCGGCAACATCCCCAAACGACGCGTCTCTGCGAACTGTTTCCAGCAAGCCGTCGCCCCGCAGTACTTCCCTTTTCGCGTCGAGCACCGCATCGAGTAGCGTTGCGTCTGCTTTATTCTGTTCCAGTACGCAGAGGCGCAGAGTGCGCATGGCTTCGGCGAATGGCAACCCGGCGAGATTTTTCGCAAGCTGTTGCATGCCGGGAAGCTCGAGCGTAATCGGAACGTGGCTTTCGCGATTCAAATCCGCCAGCGTCTGCTTGACGCCAGCGAGCAGCTCTTCGTTCGATGGAAGACCCAGCTCGAAAGGCGCGGCATCCCCGGAAAGTTCCGGCGGCAACTGGATGGAACCGGCGGTGATTACGATCGAGCGGCGCGCGGTGCGGAATTTTTCCGCTAGCTCGCGCAGGCGGCGGCAAACCTTGTCGTTATCGCAATAGCGGGCAAAATCCTTAAGCAGGAAAATGGCGTCGCCATCAACGACCGCCATATTGGAAAGAGCCGCTTCCGGCGAATCGGAATTGTAGATTGGCGCGCCGTGGAAACGAGCGAGGCCGGTGGTGACACTCCAGGTAAAGAGCGGAACGGCCATTTGCGTAGCGACTTCGAAGAGCAACTGTTCGACGCGCTCCTCTTCCGAAGTCTCGATGCTCAAAATCGGATGGCGCGAATTGATCAGTAGCATCAGCTCGCCGCGCTTGTCGGCGTGCGGCCCGGCCGGTCGATTGTCGTTGGTCGTCAGAGTCACTTTGCCTCGGGATTTGTCCTCTAATTTGACAGACCTCGAAGCCTCGCCTAAACTTAAATGTTTGAGCGATACGCAAAAGGAGCACTAGCTAGATGGCGCAAGGACAGGCTACCAAAATAAAGAAGAAGAAAAAGTCAGTATTAAAGCGCGCGGCGCAATCCCTGCAACGTGCGGAAGTGAACCGGGCCAACCGGACGCGGGTACGGACGGCGATGAAGAAGCTGCGAACGGCGATCTCGGCGGGCGATGCTACGGCGGCCGGAAACCTGCTGAACCCCACGCTTTCGGCGATTGACCAGGCCATCACCAAGAATGTGCTGCATGAGAATACCGCGAACCGCTACAAGTCGCGGTTGACGCTGGCGTTCAATGGATTGAAGGCGAAAGCGGCGAAGTAAGACAGTTTTAAGTTATGAGTGGTAAGTCATAAGTAGCAGCAGCGATTTCTTTGCGAGAAAGACCGGGCGATTGTCCGGTCTTTTTTATTTTGGCGCCGACTATTTCGATGTTGAGCAATGGTAGACGCGCAGATCCTTCGGATATCCTGTCGGATGCCCTCACGATGACAAAGTCCTCTTGCGGGTGAGGCAAGCGAAGAGCTCAAGCCTGGGTACTGCTACGGAAGACCGCCAGGGAACTACCGAGAGGCCGCTTTCGATTCGGGAGCGGTGAGTTCAGCGATTAAGAATTCCATCACGGCGCGGGCGTCTTCGCCGCCGCTTTTCAGGCGATCGTCGGCGCGTTGCAGCGCGCGCAGGCCTGAGAGCAGGCGCGACTTCGAGATTTTACGGGCATTTTGCACGGCGAGTTCGGCCTGCTCGGGACGCATTTGCAGGGCCCGCGCAGCTTGCCATGCGTTCACCGCGCCCTTCACTTCGCTGGCTTCCACCAGCTTGCGGTACATCCAAGCCATTGCGCCGAGAATTTGCAACGGCTCTTCACCATCCCTCAGAAGACGGCTGAGAAAATCCAGAGCACGTTTCGGCTGGCGAGAAGCCAGCATGTCCGCCATTTCCCAGACGGTGGCGGCGCGTTCGGAGATAACCATCAGCGAAACGTGGTCGCGGCGAATTAATTTTCGGTCTCCGGCGTAAGTCGAAAGTTTGTCGATTTCGGTTTTGAGGCGCAGCAAGTCGGCGGCGACACATTCGGCGAGATCTTCGGCGGCGCCGGATTCGAATTCCACGCCCTGCTCTTTTGCGAGGGTTCGTGCCAGCGAGACCGCTGCGGCGTTGCGCGTGTCCGGGTCTTCGCCCAGGCCAACTTGCACGACGAGTGACTTTTCCACGAGCACTTTTGCCAGCCGCATCCTTTGATCGAGATGCGCAGCCTCTAACACCAGGACCGTAAACGGAGCGGGGTCGGTTAGATACGACTCCAATTCCTCGACGGCTTGCTCGCGCTTGTTATCCGCAAAATCTTCGATGGCTTCAGCGTCTTCGATGAAGACCACTTGTTGCGGCGAGAGCATCGGCAAGGTTTGCGCCTGATCGAGAGCGGGTTGGATGTCGCCGCGTTCGGCGGAGAATCGGGACACAGCCCAGGTGCGCGCGGCTTCCGGAACGTACTGGTCAATCAGCATCGCGCGGCAACTGTCGCGCAAGTAGGGCTCTTCGCCGAGCAGCAGAATGCAGGGTACGGGCTTCCCTGTCTTCAGCCGCGCGAGCAGTTCGTCTGAGGTGATACCCGGCATCAGAAATTCTCCGTGACCGCGGCGACCAGGCGCTTGGCAAAATCCTGAGCCATGCGGTCGAGTGCGGGGTCCTGCTCTTCGAAGAAACTTTTCACGTCGCTGGAAATTTCGTATTCATTGCGAAACACGAAATTGTCGCTGTGATAGAGGACTTTCTGGGTGGTCGCTTCAGTGAGCGTCACCTCGCACTTCATGGTGACCAGCATGGTGGTGGCGCGGGTAATCGCCGGAGTGGTGGCGGTGGCCGGAGTGCTGACGAAGATCAGCGGCACGGCTTCAAGGGTGAGCACTTTGCCGCGCAAGACAGCGTCGCCGCTTTCCGGCGAGGAAACCGCTTTGTAATTGGTGCGCACCAGAAATTCGTGGATGGTGGCGGCGGTCAAGCGCTGCTCGATGCGATAGCTCGAAGTTTTATTTTCGATCGCGGGAACGGCAATGACGTGAATGGTTTTCGGCAGAGCATCAGACCGCCCAGCGACGTGATAGCCGCAGCCGGAGAGCACGGCCGAGGCCAGCAGAAATGTGGAGAACGGTACGCGGTTCATTCGAGTAATTTCTCGGCTAATTTTACCGCGTTTGCCGCGGGCAGACGGAGATTGTCGGCGGACGCCCAGAACCACCAGGTGCCGGGGTTCGATGGGTCTGATTGTGGCGGGGCCAGTTGAGTTGTCGTTTCGCCGGCGGAGCTGATGTTGCCGGGCGCGGCGTCCTCACTGGTGATGGTGAAGCCTGCAGCGGCGCAGCACTTGGCGATGGTCGCAGCGTCAGTTTCGGCATTCAGAACTGCACAGGCGCTGACGGCTGTTCCGTAATAAACCGGAGCGTGGAGTAATTGAATCGCGGGGGCGCGAATGGCCGCCGGCAGGGCGGAGTGAACTTCCCTGCGCAAAATTTCTAGTGAAGCCTTTAATGTGTGACGGCTCGCTTCGCCGAAACGGTCCAGCAGGGTAAAAGCAACTTGCGTATCGAAAATTTCCTTGCCGAGCGGCTGGAATGTGAGCAACTGACCGGTCTGCGCCTCAAGTTCTTCGATGCCGGGCTTTCCGGCGCTGGATGATACGGGCTGAAAGGCGACGGCGCTGAGAGAAGTAAGTTTCAGTGAATTTAGGGCGAGTGCCAGGCGAGCAATGATTTCCGCGGGAGCCGAAGGAACTGCGAAAACCTTGGCGCCTTTGTTCAGCGTGCTGCTACCCGCGTCGTCTAGTTTGGGGAGGCAGCTCTGGGCCTCTGAGCGGCCCGCGACTTCGCCTGACAGATCAACGACGCGAGCGCCGCTTCGCCCAGCAAGATCGAGATTGCGCTTGGTAAATTCAGAAGAGCCAGCGAAGAAAACGATCCATGCCTGGCTGAAGCTGTCTTCTTCGACCGGTTGTATGACGGCGGGTTCGCCGCCTGCCTCAGTAAGAATTCCGGCGAGCGGCTCTTCGTCAACCAGGCGAAAATCGGAAGCAGCGAAGCGGCTTTCCTCCAGAAGGGATTTCAGCTCCGCGCCGAGAAGAGAAGACGCGCCCGCGATGACGATTCGCCGCGATTCCAGGGGAGTGGCCATCGATCAGGGAGTGGCTGCGCGAGGGCTGCTGCGTTGGCGAATGAAGCGGACGACGTGCAAAGTGACCGCGCTGATTGCATAGGTGGAGGCAAGAACCAGCAACGCCAGCTCAGAAAAATTCCAGAGGACCGCGCCGAATACTGCCAATAGCAGAATCAGGACTCCGGGCTGTTTTTTGCCCCATGGCAGATCCTTGAAACTATAAAAGCGAATCTTGCTGGTCATCAATCCGGCCAGGGAGACCGCAAGCAAGAGCAAGGCGATGGACCAGCGCCAGTTGAGCACGGCGCCAACTTCCAGAAGCGGGCCGCCTTTGTGAAAAGCATGAACGATGGAGGCGATGACACCGGCGGCTGCGGGAGTGGGCATCCCTACGAAATATTTCGAGCCGCCAGGAGCCATTCCCTGCACGTTGAAGCGGGCCAAACGCCACGCGCAACAAATCAAGAACAGCAAGCAGCAGAGCCAGCCGAAATGGCCGAGTTGGCGAAGCGGCTCAGGCGCCAGATTTGCGACGCCGCGGACGCCCCACGCGTAGGCGAGCACCGCTGGGGCGACGCCGAAGCTGACGACGTCCGCCAGCGAATCGAACTGCACGCCGAACTCGGTGTTGGTGCCGGTCATGCGTGCGACTCGGCCATCGAGCGAATCAAAAACAATCGCGATGCCAATCGCTTTTGCGGCGTGATTGAAATCCTCTGGCGTGCCCATGATGGATGCAACTACCGCGTAGTACCCGCAAAGCAGGTTCGCGGAAGTCATCATTGCGGGGAGCAGAAAAATGCCGCGGCGCAACCTGGCGCGGGCTTTGGTGCGCGGGCGATCGCCTTCGAACGGCATTTCGTGTTGTTCGACTTCGGCCATGCTCACGGTTGCCTCTCCGCCGTAACGAAGGTAGCTGTGCTGGACGATTCCACGGCGCTGGCAGGCCAGCGCGCCAGAACGGTGGAACCGCCGCTGACCTTGTCTCCTACTTTTACCAGAAGCGCAGAGCCTTGCGGGAGCCAAAGGTCGACGCGTGATCCGAAACGGACAAGGCCGATGCGCTCGCCGATGGCCACGGTGTCTTGCGGTTTTTTCCAGGAGACGACGCGGCGCGCGACCAGGCCGGCGATCTGCTTGAATTCAATATTTTCGTGCGGCGTGGCTAGAGTGAAAATGTTTTGCTCGTTTTGCGTGGAAGCTTTGGGATCCCAGGCAGCGAGAAATTTTCCCGGGCGATAGTCCAATTTGGTGATTACGCCGGCGGCGGGTGAACGGTTGACGTGCACGTTCCATATGGCCAGGAAAATACTGATGCGAGTGCCGGGACGTCCGGCGTTTTCCTCGTCGGTGATCACCACGACCCGGCCGTCGGCTGGAGAAACGATTACGCCGGGGTCAGCAGAAATTTGCCGCTCGGGATCGCGGAAAAAAGAAAAACAAAAGAGGGCGAAAGCGATAAGCACGGCGCCAACAACCCACCAATGAACGATGATCGACAGGCAGCCGAGGAGCAGCGGCGGGACGCCGAAATAATAACCCTCTTTGACCATGCGCTACTGAAGATACCACAGCGCTGGCGCAGAACGGCTGCGGAAGCTGCGGCTCGAACCGCCAAGGCAGCGCGGGCGGAAAAGACAATTCACCGCTGCAGTCGATTGCAAGAGAATTTTGGCGAAGCGAGGCGCGCGTTAAACTTTATGAAGCTTGCGCGCGCGATCGTTGGATACGCGAGGCAATCCGCTCCATCTCGTCTTTGCAGTGTAATTTCATCTTTTTTAATTTAATTTCTTCGAGGAGGTCTTCCGAACTGAGGTAGGGTTCTTTGAGGATGCGCTGCAGCTCTGACTCGTACTTTTCGTGCTGCTCGAACAAACGCTGATAATCGGCGTTGGTATCGAGGAGTATGTCCCGAGGGTTTCGCTGGATTGCGGCCATGCGTTCCTCCTCCGTAAAGCAGATTAAATTGTATGCTGCCAAAAACCGCCGAGCAGGACTTGGGAACGATGCTCGACTCGGGCAAAAGTTAACGCTGTGTTAAGACGAAGTCAATACGGTACGTCAGGTATTTTGGTACTAGCCTGTGAGATTTAGGCGGAGGAGTAGGGCCGCCTCGGACGGATTTCGATAGAAGTTCGAACGCCGGCCGACGACGGAAAAACCGCATTTTTTGTACAGCGAAAGCGCGGCGACGTTTGATTCGCGCACTTCCAGGAAGATTTCTTTTGCGCCGCCAGATTTCGCTAAATCTAAAACGCTAGTCATGAGAAGACTGGCAATTCCTTGGCGGCGGTGCGCGGTGTCCACGGCGACGTCGAAGATTTCTGCTTCGGGCCCAACCTGCCGCCACTGAAGGACCGCCAGCACTTCCCCGCTAACCACGCATACGTGCACCCGGCTGGAGGCTGTTTGGTTTGGGGCGGCGCCTAGCGGATCGTTTGACTCGAATGAAGTTAGATTTGCCTCGTCGAAAATGCGCTTTATTTGGGTTGCTTCTGACCTTTGGGCTTCGCGCACGACTTTGCGCTCACCCCCTTCCGTTTCACGCTTTGTTTGATGCGAATCGCTTGGCATACGTCAATGAAAAATCACGCCTTTACGGCGGAAGTGTGGTCTTTCCAGAAAAGCTCGGCATCCGAGCGGCGGACGTAGTTGGCGTCGAGGGAGAGCGCATCGGTGACCTGACGGGTGCTGAATTTGCGATGGGCGACCCAGCCAAGCCGGTCGGCAAAAGGGGGCGGTACTGGTTCAAGGATATGTCCAGCTGCGGAGAGTTGCTGCCATTCAGAGTTCGACCGGAGCAATTGCGGGTCGGGAGTCCGCCAGCGGACGGGACCGCCGAGCGCTTCCGCGGCAACCATTCGAATGAACTCCGCTGGTGGAACGACTGCTTCTTCTCCAATTAATGTAAAGCCGACGGATGACTTTTGGTAAAGAGCGGCAAAGAGCTGTCCGCGGCGGGCATCGAAACACGCTGCAACGAACGGCTCGGCAACGGCTGGTTCGTTCGGTGGATCGGCGGTAAGGGCTTCCAAACGGGAAACGGCCGCGATGGGCTTGCCGTAGATTTCCGACCAGGCTTTTACAGTAGTCAGGCCGACGCGCAGACCGGTAAACGATCCGGGTCCAGCACAAACAGCGTAACCATCTAGATCAGATAGACTTAGGCCGGCGAGTTCAGACCGACTCAGGCCCGAGGGAGACAGCACTCGGTGGACTCCTGGGAGCAGCCAACTGGAATAGTCCTCGTCGGTCGAATGGAATTCGATACGAACGAGGTTGTTTTTGTCAAATAGCGCGACGCTTCCGCGGGTGTCTGCAGTGTCCAGGACGATAAATCGCATGGAAGCAGTATAGGCGAAGATGCAAAAAGGAGGTGGTACCGTTACCAAAGGGGGAGGCAATTTTAGTGCCAAATCGAAACGGGGGTCTCTCTAACCTTCTCATTTCAAACGATATATCTTGACTCTCAGCGCACAAGTTCCTACACTGTTTTCAGTACCTCAAGGGGGCATCCGCAATCATGGATTACAAAATCGGCGACAAAGTTGTGTATCCGAACCATGGTGTTGGAGTCATTGAACAGATTAATTACGGAGTGTTGAACGGAAAGACCGAAAGATATTTCATGATTCGTATTGTTTCGAGCGACTTGCGAGTGATGGTCCCTCAGACCAATGCGGAAAGCGTCGGATTGCGATCGGTAATGCGTTCGAATGACACAACCAAGGTGCTTGGTTTTCTGGAGACCGGCAAGTTAAATTGCCACCATGATTGGAAGCATCGCTTCAAAGAGAATTCGGAGCGCATGCGAACCGGTTCCCTCCTCGAAGTTGCAGTGGTCCTCAAGAGTCTCTGCTCCCTGAGCCGCAGCAAGCCCCTCTCCTTTCGTGAAAAGAAAATGCTGGAACGCGCCAAGTACTTGCTGGTGAGCGAGATGGCAACGGCACGGAGTACCACGTCGGAGTCGGCAGAAGCGATGGTGCTGAAGTCGTTGGCGAAGGCGAAGCTGCAATTCCCGGTGATGCAGGAAGGCTTCGAGCAGTAAAATATATCGTAACCGGAATCGTTTGCGGGACAGACGAATCGCCTGTCCCGTTTTTCATTGTACGGCGCGATCAGCGTGAACGTTAACGTCCTGTAATGAAGCGACTGAAGAGTGGCGGCTCCAGGTAGAGCCAGCACCCAAACGGTCTAGACCTGGCACAATCGCGCACCACCGTGGCCTGCCGGAATTGATTGCTCCCGCACTGCATACGTGTTGCGAATCCTCCCAGTTCGAGCCGTGCCCTTACGCGGAGGGCGTGAGCGAACGGAGTGCAACGCCGGCCTTTCGGAGCGCCCGGGCGACGGCGGCGGCGATTTGCGGAGCGCCGGGAGTGTCGCCGTGGATGCAGATGGTCTGTGCGACGAGCTTCACTTCGGTGCAGTCGTGCGCGGTGACGATGCCACGCTCGGCAATGCCGATCGCTTGCCGGGCTGCTTCGGCCGGGTCGCGGATCAGCGCGTCATCGAATTTGCGCGAGCGCAAGGTTCCGTCTGGCTCGTAACGGCGGTCGGCAAAGGCTTCCGCGGCGACGCCCAAGCCGGCCTGGCGAAAGACGTCCAGCATCGGCGAACCGGCAAGGCCGACGAGGACCGGCAGCAGGATAAACCCGCTGCTACATTCGGATCGTGCCTTGGCGACACCTGCGGCAATGGCCTGAGCGAGGGTGCGATCTTTGACCGCCTGGTTATAGAGTGCGCCATGTGGTTTCACGTGTACTAGCCGTGCCCCGCAAGCGACGGCAATTTTCGCGCACACGCGCACTTGCTCGTAGATGGAATCGGTAAGCGCTTCGAGCGGCAGGTTCAACTCAACGCGGCCGAAATTCGTTCGGTCCGGGTAGCCAGGATGTGCTCCCACCGCGACGCCTGCGCGCAGAGCTTGCTCGATCGTGGTGCGCATGGTTTGCGCGTCGCCGGCGTGGCCGCCGCAAGCGACGTTGGCCGAGGTGATGGCGCGTAGGAGCGCTTCCTGCGTGCCGTCGGCGATGGCCTCGGAGAGTTCGCCCAGGTCGCAATTTAGGTCAATGGTCTGCATCGGATCGCAAGCAGAAAGAGAAGAATTTAACACAGAGAGCACAGAGAAATGCTGGCTTAACGGTGATTGCCTATGTGCTCTGAAGCGCTAAAGAAAGAGCCGGCTGGAAGCCGGCGCTACAACATGGCGCGCAGGCGGGAACGCGGAAGAAAGTCCGCAACTTCAGATGGTTCGCGAGAAGACATGTAGCGTGCGGTCAGTCGCGAGTTCTGCTCCTCAACATAAGTGGGTTGTGGGAATATTTGAGCTGTGATAACTTCCGCGCGCGTTCTACGATCGACTATGAACATTCGTCAAAACCGATTCTCACGATGGCTGCTGCTCAGTATTTCTCTCTGCGCCGCAACCGGCGCGCTCGCGCAAGGACCCGCGGGTGCGGGTATCGGGAATACGTCCTTGCCAGATTCGCCGCAGCCGAAGCAACAGGACACGCCGAGTTCGACTCAGGACGCGACAAGAGGTTTTGTCGGCTACATATCGAACAGGTCGATCGTCTTTCCTGATATTGCCAACAGTCCGGGCCCCCTGGCCACTGGCGGTAAATTCAAACTTTTTGTAAATCAGAGTATTTCACCTCCCTACCTGATCGTGGCTGGAATCAGTGCCGCCGACAGTCAGGCGCGAGACGTCCCGTCAACTTATGGGCAGGGATGGGGTGCGTACGGTGGCCGCTACGGAGCGTCAGTTGCCAGAGCTTCCTCCAACAGTTTCTTCAGCACCTTCGTTTTCGCCTCCATTCTTCATCACGACCCGCGTTTTTTTCCCCAGAGTCGGCCCACTTTTTGGGGCAGTGTGAAATACTCGGCGCAACGAATCGTCATCAGTCGAAATGATGCGGGAAAAGAAGTCGTCAACATGTCCGGGCTTGTCGGACCTCTTGCGGCTGAAGGCCTGGCCAATGCCTACCTGCCCGCCTCCGAACAAACAGCTGCAAGAACCTTTGAACGCTACGGCACTGACACAGCCTGGAAATTTGCAGCAAACATGTTCAAGAACTATTGGCCAACAATTTTTCATCGGCTACAGCTGAATCGGCTGAAGGTTATCCCAAGCTCGTAATCGCCGGACAATGCCTGATTGTCAAGTAGCACCGCCTTACTGCCTCTAGATTATGCGTCCATCCGTTCAACCCATAGAGCGCGCGGTGCTGGCGCCTCGAAGGGATCTGCGAAGTACTGCGTTTCCCGCGCAACCTTGTCGCCTTTGAACTCCATGATGCTTACGGTGTAGGACGGCTTGCCGTCATAAGTCAGGATGAATTCGGTGACCCAAAGATCGCCAGCGCCAAGGATTCGTCGGATCGAAAAGCGTTTTTTGTTCGGCTGACTGGCGCGCTGGTTCTGGATGTTGCTTCGACCGCGGGTTCTCTCGCCGGACTGCGGGTATTCCAGCACCGCGTCCTCGTGATAGATGAGGTGCTCCGTTTCAAAATCGTTGGCATCGGACGCCGCCCAATGCTGGCCCAGCGCCGCTCGGATTTGTTCTTCTTGCATGGGTTGCTCCAACTGCGATTCCATGTTCATTTAGCCTGTGGAATAAAGCCCGGAACGCCGGTGTTCACCACAGGATTCAACCGCTGTCTGATCTGAATTCGATTGATTTCGTCGAGTGCGTCTTCCGGAAGGCGCGCGATGTCGAAATTCTCTCTGGCGCGGTCTGCAGTCCTGGGCGTGGTAAGCAAGGCCGTGCCGCGCTGCACCGCCCAAGCCAGCAGCACCTGCGCGGGCGTCTTTTCAACTCGCGCGGCGATCGCGGAAATAACCGGATCTTCGAGCAGTCCCGGCTTCATCCCGTGACCTAACGGCGCAAAAGCCAAAAGCACAATTCGCTTCTGCTTGCAGAACTCCAGTAGCTCGGTTTCCGGGAGATACGGATGTGATTCTACTTGGACCACGGCCGGCTTGATTCTCGCTGATTCATAGATGGGCTTCAGTGCGCCTAACGTAATGTCGGAAAGTCCGATAGCCCGGCACTTGCCGTGATCCACGAGAGCTTCCAGCGCTTTCCAGGTGTCAAGCAAGGTCACGTCGCGGTCGTAGAGGATATTACCGTTTTGATCCCGCGGATCATAGTCGTCTCCGGGTTGAAATGCGAATGGCGTGTGAATGAGATAGAGATCGAGATATTTGAGCCTGAGTCTGTCCAGGCTGGCCTCGAAAGCGGGTTCGACGCGTTCGGGCCGGTGATTGGAATTCCAAAGTTTTGTAGTAACAAAAATGTCTTGGCGCGCGATGCCTCCGGCGGTAAGTCCTGCCTGCAACGCGCCGCCCACCTCACGCTCATTCCCGTACCGTTCGGCGCAATCGAAGTGTCGAAATCCGGCGTCTAGTGCGTCTCTGGTCGCGGTGATCGTCACCGCTGCGTCGGGAATCAGGGTGCCAAAGCCGAGTGCGGGCACCTGGCCGCCACCGTGGTTTAGCGGAATTCTCGTCATCCGAAGGTCAGAGGAGGCATTCATTGCTTACACCTCGAAGCTATTTTGCGCCTGGCAGCACCCGGTGATGCAATAGATGCCAACTTTCGCAGACTGGGTGCAAGTTCTGATAGTTCGTGTGGGCTGAACTGGTTTTCGCCCATGCACGATTCGGATTCGACGGCTCCGTCTTACAATATCTCCAGGAGGAACTTCCCATGTCCATACCCATCGAGAGTGCCGTCACCCTTCTTGCGGTCTTCGACGTCCCCAGAGCCATTGCGTTTTACCGCGACGCGTTGGGATTTGAGGTGGCCAACACCTCGAAACCTTTCACCGATGCCAAGGATGACTACGGATGGGCAATGCTGCGGTTCAATGGCGTGGAGTTGATGCTCAACAACATGTACGAAGACAATATTCGCCCTTCGGAGCCAGATCAGGCTCGTGCCGCCGCGCATGCAGACACCATCATCTATTTCGCCTGCCGAGACGTTGACGGCGCGTATGCAACCCTGAACACACACGGGATTGCAGCAAGCCAACCCAAGGTTGCATATTACGGAATGAAACAAACCTATGTGAGTGATCCGGATGGGTACAAGTTGTGTTTTCAGTGGCCTGCGGGCGTGCACTGATTCACATCGCCACCTACGTGGGCGTAAACAAGTCCCGAAATCCATTTGAAGTAGAGATAGAGAACCTGCGCAATTCAAAGAGCTTGTGCCTTTACGGCTGGAACACTAAGTCCGCTCAGCGAACAGCGGGCGCTGCAGCGTTGACGGGCCTGAGCTGAAACGGCGGATCTTCCGCCGTAGCGCTTTGGCCCGCTGAGTTCTCGCGGTAGTCGGCGGTTGCTCGCCCATCGTTTCAGCGGCATGCGCTGCCACGTTTGTCAGGACAAGATCGGCTGCTTCGTCAACGTGGAACGCTCTGGCAGATAACTTCTCGTACGGTGCGTCGTGAAACCGCTCGAGCGCAGAAATGAGTGTCTCCACACTGCTGAATCGGCGACGCCGCAAATTCAGAATGTCTGTTGCGATTCTCATATCCCCCCACGACGCCGAGAATACGACTCTTGGGCACGCTGTACACCTGTACGAAAGGACAAGCGCCATCGAAGTGACCAGCGTTGTCTGAAAACGGCCGCTGCTACGCAATCAGCTTGTCCGAGGCCAGAAGAGTCTCCTGCTCGAGTAGCAGGGCCCTGGCGGTGTCCCAATCCACTGGCTCGAATCGGATTTCGTCGCGTGGCCGCAGTTGTCCGAGGCTGCCGGAGTCGGCGGAAATTACATTGGCGATCTTCGGATAGCCGCCTGTAGTCTGCTGTTCCACGAGCAAAATGATGGGCAATCCGGCCGGGGTGATTTGCACGGCACCAAGGGAAACGCCTTCGGTGACCATTTCGCCGCGTTCGTACACTGGAAGCGGTGCTCCTTCCAGGCGGAGTCCCATGCGATTGGATTCTTCGGCTACGCGATACGTGATGGTATGAAAAATTGTTCTCGCCGCGTCCGTAAATCTTTCCTGCTGTGGCCCGGGAGTAACGCGCAAGACTTTGCGCGACTGCAGGTGCTGCAGAGCGTTTGCGACGATTGTTTGCTTGTGAAAGGGCGTCTTCTTGCGACCCGGTGTCCTCATGCGATAGGTACCATTCGCGCTGGCAATTTTCAGCACGTCGCCTTTTCGCAGGGCGCGGCCTTCGTGGCCGCCAAGCCCGCTCAACAGGTGTGTGGACGCGCTACCAAGGAAAGGCGTCTCCTCAATTGCGCCGGCGACGCACAGATAGCAGCGGGCTCCCGAACGCGTCGCGCCGGTGCGAAGTGTTTGCCCCGGTTTGACCTCAATCGAAGTCCAAAGCGGGACTTTTTCTCCTTCAAAAGGGCCTCCGTCAGATGAAGTTCCGCCCAACTCCGCGTCGAAATCGGCGCCGGTCAGCGCGATGATGGCGCCTTCGGGGAACAGAAATGTCCCACCAAGCAGCGTCATTTCGAGTCCAGCGGCGCCCTCTAGATTACCAACCAGGAGATTCCCCAACCGCAATGCCACAGGATCCGCAGCGCCGGAGGGCGAGACTCCGTGCGGGCCGAATCCTTCGCGCCCCAAATCCTGCACGGTGCTGAGCAGACCCGGCGCTTTGACCTCGATAATGCTCATGTGCGGCTCATTCGTTCTGCCTCGCCTCAAACTGCTGGGCCGCGAATTTTTCGCGCGAAATGGATTTGAAGCGGACGCGGTCGCCGATCGAGAGCAGACTCAAACCGTCCCGATCAGGCCGGAACCGGGTCTCAGCGTTTGCGCTTGCAAACCCTGCGTTAAACATCGCGAGCGGAGTCCGCCCGAGCAATCGCCAGCCGCCCGGCGTTTCGCAGGGGTAGACTCCGGTCTGGTTGCCGGCGATTCCTACGCTCCCGGCAGGAACCTTTCGCCTAGGTGTGGCGTGTCGCGGCGTGACCAGCGCCTCCGGCAGCTCCCCCAGATACGCGAAACCTGGCACGAATCCCAGAAAATAGACGAGATAGGTGGTGGAGGTGTGCAGCTGGATCACCTGCTCGGACGTGATTCCATGCATGGCGGCCACGTCTTGCAGGTCGAGGCCGTGCTCTTCCCCGTAGCACACTGGGATTTCCAGAAGACGCGGCTCTGGCAGCCGAACCTCGTGTAATTGCGCCAGGCACTCGCGCAGCTTCTCTTCTATCTCTTCGTGGCGCCACTTCAGCGCATCGAATTTAACCAACAGCGAGCAGTACGCGGGATGCAGATTGCGCACACCCGCAATGGGTTGCGAGTCCAGCAGCTGCAACAGTTTCCTCACCTTTTCGTTAGCTTCGGCAGAGATTTTGTTCTTTGGAGTTTGGCCGCTTGTACCTTGCTGGTGCTGGCGATCGAAGTAAACCAGCAGCGAGTTATCGCTCGATCGTTGAAATCGCGCTGCGCCAGCCAAATCTGTCTGCATATCTGCGAGAGTATACAACGCAGGCGCTTATGGAGTGCGGGAGCAAGGAGTCTGTCGGAGATAGCGCGGCGGACGGATCAATTTCAGTTCCGCAGTGATGGGTTGAGTGATCAACTCTGTTTTTCTCTCGGGACTTGGCGATTCGCGCAAATTCCGGTGTTGCGCCTAGACGATCGTTGCTCCTCCATATCGATAGAGCTTCAGCAAATTGTGGGTGCTGCAGATGATTTGCCACTCCGCGGTCACTTGCTGCAATCCGCGCAGTAAAAACTGCCGGAATCCCCGGCACTGTTTGATCTGTCCAAATACTGGTTCCTCGATAAGTCGAACAGTGTCCACCTAGGCGATTGGCAAGGACGCGGACGCATTTAGCGAAACGTCCGCCAAGAAGTGGTTCATGTACCGCGAGTACGCCGCGGCAGCAATCATCGCCGCATTGTCCGTTGATAACGCCATACTCGGAAAAAACACTTTCAATCCGCCGCGCTGAGCGCGGTCTTCGAAGCTGGTTCGCAATTGGCGATTCGCAGCCACCCCGCCAGAAACCAGAATCGTCGGAACGCCGAGTTCTTCGGCGGCCTTGAGCGTGCGCTCAACCAGATCGCGCACCACGGCGTTCTGAAATTCTCTGACCAGGCCCAAAGTCTTCGGGCTGCAGAGCGGTAACAACTGATCGAACTTGCGTCCGCCGTGAGCGATGGCGGCTTCGCGCGCCTGAATTTCGGGTAGGTAGTCCGGATTTTCGCGAATGTGATAAAGGACCGCTGTTTTTAATCCGCTGAAGCTGAAATCGAGGGCATTTCCCCGCGTTTTGGTCGGGCCAAATTTTACTGGAGCGGGAGCATTTGCCGCTGCGTGCGCGAGGCGATCCAAAATTGGACCACCAGGATAGCCGAGACCCAAAAGTTTGGAGACTTTGTTGTAGGCCTCGCCGGCCGCGTCGTCGCGGGTTTGGCCGATTTTGCGGTATGACCACAATGCGGCCGCATCGCTGCGCGCTGCATCTTTAGGCTGAACTTCGTAGAGAACGGTGTGGCCGCCGGAAACGATTAAGCACACAGCCGGCAGCTCAGGATTGATGCCCGCTTTGTGAGCTTCGAGAAACACCGCGTGAATGTGGCCTTCGAGATGATTGACCGGAATGAGCGGTTTGCCGAGGCTTGCGGCAAGCGTTTTGCCGTAGGTGATTCCCACGAGCAGCGAACCGACCAGGCCCGGGCCCTGTGTTACGCCGATAGCGTCAAGATCCTGCAAACTCACTTTGGCGTGTTCCAGCGCTTCGCGCACCACCGGCACGATGCGGCGAAGGTGCTCGCGCGAAGCGAGCTCCGGCACCACTCCTCCGTATTTGCGATGGATATCGATCTGCGACGCGACGACGCTGGACAGAATCTCGCGGCCGTCGGCCACGACTGCCGCAGCGGTCTCATCGCAGGACGATTCGATTCCCAGGATTCGAACGGGCATTCTTTTTTCCGGTTATCCTACTTCCCTATGCTAGCACGCACGCCGAGGCAGAACCTTTCGCGCCACGCAACGTACAGCAATAATCCGATTGAAAAATCCTATTGCTACTTTAACCTGAGCGTATGACCTCTCCGACCGGTTCGAACGCGCATCCCGCGTCAATCAAAAAAGTTCGCAAAGCAGTGCTGCCAGCCGCTGGCCTCGGCACGCGATTTTTGCCGGCGACCAAAGCGCAGCCCAAAGAGATGCTGAACGTGGTGGACAAGCCGCAAATTCAATACGTGGTGGAAGAGTGCGTGGCCAGCGGTATCGAGCACATCATCATCGTCACCGGCAAGGGCAAGAATTCGATCGAGGACCATTTCGATTACAACCCGACGCTGGAACGGTATCTGGAAGAAAAAGGCAAGACCGAGCAAGCTGCCATGGTCCGCCGCATCAGCGACATGGTTCAGGTGAGTTATACACGCCAGAAGGAGCCGCTGGGGCTGGGGCACGCGGTGCTGGTGGCGAAAGATCTGGTGGGCGATGAGCCGTTTGCGGTGCTGCTGGGCGATGTGCTGATTCCTGGCAATAATCCGGCGACTAAGCAACTAGTGCAAGTATATGAAGCGACCGGCATCGGCGCGATCGCGGTGGAAGAAGTTCCGCACGAAAAGACGCACCTCTACGGCATTGTGGCGGGCGATCCAGCGCCAATCCCGCCATTTGGAGAACGGCTACTGCGCATTCGTGAGCTGGTGGAAAAACCGAAACCGGCCGACGCGCCTTCGAACCTGGCGATCACTGGGCGGTATGTACTTCCGCCCGCGATATTCGAATGCCTCGAGCGCACCAAGCCCGGAGCGGGCGGCGAAATTCAGCTGACCGATGCGATGAAGATTCTTGCCAAAGAGCAGGGGCTGTGGGCATACATCTACGAAGGGATTTCTTACGACGCCGGCGATAAATTGGGATTTCTGATCGCAACGGTCGAGATTGCGTTGCAAAACAAGGAACTGGGCGAACCGTTCCGAAATTACTTGAAGCATTTGAAGCTTTAGATTCCGGCGCGATTCAAACGCTTACTTTTTCTTTGCGGGCTTGGACTCTTTCGATTCCTTCGAAGTGCTTTCCTTGGCAGAAGAATCCTTCGCCGGCGTGTCCTTTTTGTCGGAAGCCGCCGCAGAATCCGGACCTCCCGTGTCTTTCCCGCTTTCTGTAGCGCTGGATTTTCCGGCGTAGTCGGTGACATACCAGCCTGAGCCTTTGAACTGGATGGCCGGCGCGGATTGCAGGCGTTCCACTTTGCCGCCGCAATGAGGACACTTTTTCAGGTGAGGGCCCGCGACGGTTTCGATTTTTTCGGTCTTCTTGCCGCACTTCAGGCACTGGTACTCGTACAGTGGCACTGCTGTTCCCTCCAAATGTATGGTGAAGGCCGCAGTATAGCACGCCGAGCATCGGCGAATCCGCGTGCTAGACTGCTGAAATGGAAACGCCGGCTACCAACCGCGAAGCATGCCTGTTTCTGGTGGCCACGCCGATCGGCAATCTGGAAGACATCACGCTGCGCGCACTGCGCATCCTGAAAGAAGTGGATCAGATCGCGTGTGAAGATACGCGGCACACGCAAGTGCTGCTTCATCACTACAACATTCAAAAGCCGCTGGTCAGCTACCACGAACACAATGAATTGACACGCGCGCCGGAACTGGTGCTGGCCATGGAGCAAGGCGCGCAAATCGCGCTGGTGAGCGATGCGGGCGTGCCACTGGTCAGCGATCCGGGATACCGGCTGGTGACGCTGTGTCTGCGACATCATATTCCGGTGGTGCCGATTCCCGGGCCATCGGCGCTGCTGGCGGCGCTGTCTGCTTCCGGATTGCCGAACGAGGAGTTTCTATTTGCGGGATTTCTGCCGGCACGCAGCGGAGAACGGCGGCGCGCGTTGGAACGGCTGCGCATCGAGGATCGAACGATCATTTTTTACGAGGCGCCGCACCGGATTGAAGAGACGCTCGCCGACGCACATGAAATTCTCGGCAACCGTCCGGCCTGCCTGGCGCGCGAAGTCACGAAACTGCACGAGGAATTCCGCCGCGACACGCTGGCTGAACTTTTGGCTTCGCTAGCTGAAAAGCCGGCGCGCGGCGAAATCACGCTGCTGATTGGTCCGGTGCCGGTTGAGGACAAGGCCGCGCACCGCGACACTTCGCAAAGCCTGGCTGATCGCGTGGAGGAACTGATCCGCCAAGCCAAGATTGACCGCAAAGAAGCGCTGAAGTTAGCGGCGAAGGAACGCGGAATCACCAAGCGCGCGGCATATCACGAACTGCATCTTGAAACTGGGGATTCCGGGGATTCCTTGGAGTGAACGACGCAACGGCAGTTCGAATCAACCCCTTCCTAGGCAGCTGACTCCGAGCGAAACACTTTCTGAAATCGCGGCCCGGTAAATTGCACGCCGACCAGTTTTTCGCCCGGTCCGCTGGCCGCGGCTACGTGCACCACCCGTCCACGCGTCGCAAAATCGGAGTCTTCGCGCCGCCAGGCCTGATGCGATTGCGGAATGCGGATGTCGAGGTCGGAACCGATGGCCACTTCAAAGCGGGTGACAAAAGCTGCTCCATTTCTGCACAAATTTTCGCTGGAAGTCTCTTCGTTGAAGACAACACCGCGCGAATCGCGGCCACTGACTTGCATCGGCAAGCGCACTGCGATTCGGCGTTCAGCCCGTTGCTTCGAGAGCTGCGTGCTGGTTTGCGACATCGGCCGGCTCCTCACTGCGATGAACCGCATCCGGGTCATGCCGCACGGCCAGTTGGCGCTCAAAGAATTGCTCGACTGCATCAAGCACTTCGCTGGGGGTCCGTGCTTCGTGAACCGATCGTCTAAGCTCGCCGCCGTTGCCAACGCCGTGGGTAAACCAGCAGGCGAACTGCTTCATTTTTCCCACAGCATCGGGCTGATCGGCGATCTTGATTTCTTTGTAGTAGCGGGAAAGTAACTGGTGGCGGTCGGCGTCTGAAGGCTGGCGATAGGCGCCGGTTGCCCGAAATTCCGCCATCTGGGAAAAGATCCAGGGATTGGTGGCCGCCGCGCGGCCGATCATCACCGCGTCACAATTGGTTTCTTGCACGATGCGGGCAGCGTCTTCAGGAGTCTGAATGTCTCCATTGCCAATCACCGGAATCTTTACGGCTTGCTTCACCGCGGCGATAATTTTCCAGTCAGCGCGGCCGGTATAGCCCTGCAAGCGGGTGCGCGGGTGAACTGCGACGGCCTCCACGCCAATGGACTCGGCGAGCTGCGCCACTTCCACGGCTACGATGGAGTTTTCGTCCCATCCGGCGCGTAACTTGATGGTCAGCGGAATGCGCACGGCTGCGCGCACTTCGCGAAAGATTTCGCCCAACAACTCGAGGTCGCGGAGCAGGCCGGAGCCGCCGCATTTTACGACTTTTTTTGCGGGACAGCCGAGGTTAATGTCCACCGCGTCGAAGCCGTGGTCTTCCACCATCTTGGCGGCTTCGGCCATCACGCTGGGGCTGGCGCCAAACAACT
The DNA here is from genome assembly GCA_963814635.1 of uncultured Acidobacteriota bacterium. Taxonomy (GTDB): domain Bacteria; phylum Acidobacteriota; class Terriglobia; order Acidiferrales; family UBA7541; genus Acidiferrum. Next base: position 2,216,981 of record CAWFDP010000001.1, read on the forward strand.
GCGCGGTGATCGGATGCTCGTCCGGTTGAAAAAACAGGTAACGTAGAGTTTTTTTCGCGCTACGGGTAATTCCCTCTGAGCTGGTGAACTCGGTCATCAGCAGGCCGCAATCGCCCAGGCTGCGAATCACGCGACGGAAAAGCGTGTCGGTGACGCCAGCCATGGGCGCGAGCACGGTCGCCGGCCGGATGGTCAAATCGCGAATTTTGAATTGCTCGGGAATCATCATTGCCACTTTAACGCAACTCAGGCGCCCTGCTTGGCTTTTTCCGCGGTGGTGTTCGCGCCCTTCAAGAAATGGTCGAGCCTCAGGAATTTGCGCTGCAACGCGCCGCTGTACGCGGACCACTCTTCGTCCCCGGATTCGCTGGCCAACGCCGCGCGCACCGCGGCCATTTTTGAATCGAGGTCGTCGAGGTAATGAAACACCAGCGCTTCGCGAATCATCGGCAATTTCGGCGAGCCAAACTCGTACTGACCATGGTGGCTGATCAGCAGATGTTGCACCACGGTTTTCAGCTCAGGTGGAAAGCCGGGAATCTTGTCGATAGCGTGCAGCACGGTCTCGAGTTCCATGATGATGTGGCCGAGCAATTGTCCGTCGGTGGTGTAACCGATCGCCCGCTCGTAACATAGCTCGTCAAGTTTACCGACGTCGTGCAGCGCCGCTACGGTGAGCAATAAATCGAGATCGAGTTCCGTGTAATGCTCGGCGACTTGCTCGGAAAGAGCGCACAGGCCGACCACGTGTTCCAGCAACCCGCCAAGATAGGCGTGATGCATTGTTTTTGCCGCGGGGGCTCTCTTGAAGCGGGTGGCGATTGATTGGTCGGAGAGAATTCCCAGCACCAGTTTTTGCAGCCAGGGATTGTTGATACTCCCGCCATAGTCGAGCAAATCCGAGTACATCTTCTCGACGTCTTCCTTGGTATGGGGAAGGTAGTCGGCGAGTTCGATCTCTTCTGGCTTGGCTTTGCGCACTTGCAGAATGGCCAGCTGGGGCTTGTCGCGATATAGCTCGATGCGGCCCTCGACTTTTACGAAATCGTCGCGGGCGATGTCATGCGCAGGCAACTCGAACTTGGTCCACATGCGCGCTTCGAGCGTCCCGCTGCGGTCGCCAAGCTCCATGCGGAGATAGGGCTTTCCTTCCTTGGTGTTGCGGATTTCCTTGGCGTGTACGAGAAAGAAAGTGGTGATGGCCTGCTCGGTAGTCAAATCGGAAACGAACAGCGTTTTCATCAGACGTCGGTCTTTCGCTTACCGAAGAGCAAAAACTTTTTGTGCCCTTTCTTCTTTTTGGTGGCTTCCGGAGTGGCGTTGACTTCCTGGATTTCGGAATTTCCGCCGCCAGCCAACTCGGCGTATCCGGGCTTGATCACCACGTAGCTTTGTTCGCGCAGCGTTTTGAGATATTCGCGAACGGCCGGTTCGAGCTTTTCCTGATACAAGTGGTCCGAGATTTCGCTTTTCACCTTTTCGAACGGCTGTTCACCTTCGTCATAGTGCTCGAGAACCTGCAAGACCAGAAAGCCCTGTTTGGTTTCCATTACATCGGTCAATTCATTGCGCTTCATCTTGAAGACCACATCTTCCAGCTGCTTGGCCAGTTCGCCGCGTTTGAAGGTTCCGATAAAACCGCCTTGCTCCTTGGTGGTGCCGTCGGAGAGGCGTTTGGCAATTTCAGCGAAATCTTCGCCGTCTTTCACGCGTTTGAGCGCGGTCTCGGCCTTCTTTTTTAAATCCGGAATATCGGTATCCTTCTTCCCTTCGGTAACCACGATGATTTCGCGCAGCGCTACCTGCTCGGGCCGGACGAATTCCGATTTGTGCTCGTCGTAGTATTTCTTGGAGTCGCTTTCACCAATCGAGATGTGCGAGCCAACTTCCTGCCCAACAACTTTCTGGGTCAGGATTTTGTTGCGGATATTGTTCTTAAAGTCTTCCCAGTTCAGTCCCTGGCTGCTGACCGCCTTTTCCAAATCATCCATGCTGGCCAATTTGTTTTGCTGGCGGATCTGGTCGAGTTGTTTCACCACGTCGGTTTCGACACTGAGGCCCATGTCCTTACCGCGTTGCACCAGCAAAGATTGGTCAATCAAGTCACGAAGAGTGCTCTTCTTGCGGTCCTCTAGTGCGGACTGAAGCTGTGCCGGAGTGCACTTGCCGGCGCAATCCTGGCGAATCTCTTCGTCCGCAGTATTCAGGGATTTGTCGTACTCCGAGCGCGTGATAATTTCGTTGTTGACCCGCGCGATGATCTCCTCGACCACCTTTCCGCTATCGGTATCCACTTTCGCGGGAGCGGGCTTCTTGGGCTTTTCCGCGGGCTTGGCTTCTTCCATGGCCGGCGCCATTTGCGGCTTTTCCAGCGTTGGAGTGGGAGCCGGCGGAGTTGGCTCCTGTTTTGGATCTTGTGCCGCTAACGGCATAGCGGCAAGCAAGGCCGCGATCATTGCGATATTTCGCATCCATTCCCTCACGTTATCAGTTTAGCTCTGCCCTTGAAGGCCGAGCAATACGTTTCTCAGTGCCGGGACGACCGCTTCGCCGCGGGGAACTTCCATCCACAACACGCCGGACGGGTCGAGGCGGATTCCCTCGCGCGAACGCACCACCTGCACCAGCGTCGCCGGATCCAGCGGGGTCTCTGCATGAAACCTTACCGCCAGCCGGTTGCCCTGTCGTTCTACCATCGAAATACGCAGCCGCTCGCAAATCGATTTGAGGGCGGCGTACTCCAAAAGGTTTCCTACCGAGGCCGGCAGGGGCCCAAAGCGGTCTTCTAACTCCTTCGCGACATCGGCCTGCTCCTCCTGGGTCTTGATCGACGAAATGCGCTTGTAGGTTCGCAGCCTGAGATTTTCGCTGGGAATGTAATCCTGGGGAATTCGTACCTCGAGCCCCAGGCTGAGCGTGGTGCGCAATTCCGGCGCGGATTCTTCGCCCTTGAGCTTCGAGACCGCTCGTTCCAGCATCTGGGTGTAAATGTCGAAGCCAACCGCCTCGATGTGGCCATGCTGTTGGCGGCCCAGCATGTTTCCGGCGCCACGCAATTCCAAATCCAGCGCGGCGATTCGAAAGCCCGCGCCAAGTTCGCTAAATTCCTTCATCGCGGAGAGTCGTTTGCGGGCGACGTCGGAGAGCACTGTTTCCGGCGGCACCAACAGATAGGCATAGGCGCGCTGGTTCGAACGACCGACGCGGCCGCGCAACTGGTAAAGCTCGGAAAGTCCGAGGCGATCGGCGCGATTGATCAAAATGGTGTTGGCGCGAGGAATGTCCAGCCCGTTTTCGACGATGGTAGTTGCGACCAGGACGTCGGCTTCATCGCGGATGAATTTCAGCATCACTTTTTCGAGTTCTTTTTCGCCCATTTGCCCGTGCGCCACTACAACGCGCGCTTTCGGCACCAGTTTGGTCACCATCGTGGCCAGCGAATAGATGGACTCGACGCGGTTATGGATGAAATAGACTTGCCCGTCGCGCTGCAGCTCGGTTTCAACCGCTTTGCGGACCAACTCTTCCTGGAACGGCGCAACCACGGTCTGAATGGCCAAACGGTCGCGCGGCGGAGTCTCGATGATGGACATGTCGCGAAGTCCAACCAGCGACATGTGCAGGGTACGCGGAATCGGGGTCGCCGAAAGCGACAGTGCATCCACATCTTTGCGCATCTCTTTCAACCGCTCTTTGTGCGCGACGCCAAAGCGCTGCTCCTCGTCGATCACCAGCAATCCCAAATCCTGGAACTGCACGTCCTTGGAAAGAAGGCGATGCGTGCCGATGACGACGTCTACCTTGCCGGCTTCCAGTTCTGCCAGAATAGCCTTTTGTTCGGCGGCAGTTCGAAACCGGCTCAACATTTCGATTTTTGTCGGGAACGCCGCGAAGCGTTTCTTGAAAGTTTCGAAATGCTGAAATGCCAGCACGGTGGTCGGCGAAAGCACCGCCACCTGTTTGCCGTCGGCGATCACCTTGAAGGCCGCGCGCATGGCCACTTCGGTTTTTCCATAGCCAACATCGCCGCAGAGCAGCCGGTCCATGGGCACGGCCTTCTCCATATCCTTCTTGATATCGGCAATGGCCAGATTCTGGTCCTGGGTTTCCTCGAATTCGAATGCGTCCTCAAATTCACGTTGCCAATTTCCATCGGGTGAAAAGGCAAAGCCGGTCGCTGTTTTTCTAGCGGCATAAAGTTCGAGCAACTTCTCGGCCATGTCTTCGAGCGATTTCCGCACTTTCGCTTTGCGCGTGGTCCAGCCGGTTCCGCCGAGTTTGTCGAGCGGCGGCGGTGCGCCTTCGACCACCCGATAACTCTGTACCAGGTCCATGCGCTCGAGCGGAACGTACAAGCGGGCTTCTTCGGCATATTTGAGAAGCATGAATTCGCCGCTACGGCCGTCCGTCTGGATTTGCCGCAAACCTTCGAACTGGCCAATGCCGTGATCCACGTGCACTACGAAATCGCCGGGCTTCAAGTCGGCGAAATCGCTGAAGAAGCCAGAAGTACGGATTTTCCGGGTTGGCCGCTCGACCGAAGGAGCGACATCGAACAGATCCGCGTTGCCGAAAATCGTCAATTGCGCGCCGGGGAATGACGTTCCCTCTCCGAAAGGAGCGCGCACCAGCACCAGCCCGGCGGACTCCAAGGCGCCTTCCGCCGTGAATCCCGCTGCGGCGCTTTCCGATTCGCCAAGAACGTAAGGGACTTCGTATTCGCGACAAATGTCCGCGTACCGTTCCAGTTCGCCGGTGCTGGCCGCTGTCAAAAATAGTTTTCCGCCTGACGCCAGTTGCGATTTCACGTCGCCAACGCAAGCTACAACATCGCCGTGAAAACGGGCGCTGGGGCGCGACGAAAGATGAAATCGCGCGACTTCGCTGCCGCTGATGCCAAGTTGTTCCAACTCGACGCGGGCCGCGAGCTGCAAGGCCAAGTCGAACTCTCCCGCTAGCCAATAAAATGCGGCGGAGTCAGGGGCGTTTGCCGTTCCCAATTTCTCGTAGGCTTCCGTCGCTTCACGCAGCATGGAGTCGGTCGCGGTACGCAACGTCGCGGGCTCGTCCAGAAAAATTACTGGTTCCAGCGAACTCGGCGTAAGTTCGAACAAACTTCGATTGGCGGTAACTCCAGCGGGCCCCCAATAGGTTGGCAAGGCCCACGCTTCGGCGCCATCGCCTCGAGTTACTTGCCATTCCGTTAAGGGCAATATCGTAGTGCGATTCACCGGGGCGATCGAACGCTGGGTGCGCGGATCGAATTCGCGCACCGATTCCACGGTGTCGCCCAGCAGTTCGATGCGCACCGGTCGCGGCGTTTCCGGGGAAAAGACGTCGACGATGCCGCCGCGTGCCGCGAACTGGCCCGGCAGTTCAACCATCTCGGAGCGCACGTAGCCGGTTGCGCCCAAATGGGCGAGGAAATCCTGCAGCGGCACTTCTTTGTCTTTTTCGAGGAGCCGAGTCAACTCGGCGTATTCGCTACCTTCGCGATAGCGCCAAAGTGCCGAAGCTAAGGGCGCGATTACGAGCGAAGTTTCGCCCGCCGCCAATCGGTACAGCGTAGCGGCGCGGCGCTCCAAAATATCGGCGTGCGGGCTGCGGGACTCCCACGGAAAGGTGTCAAAGGCAGGCAGAACCGCGACGCCGCCAGTGGCCCCGGGAAAAACCGAAAAGCAAAATCGCAGGGTCTCGGCAATCGCTTCGGCTTTTTTGTTCGAATCGACAATCAGAAAGGCAGGCCTGCGCAACCGGCTGGTGACGTAGGCGACCACGATCGCTTTCGCCAATTCCGTAAGACCCACGCAACCGGTGGCTTTTGCGCCGCCCTGCAACGCCGATACCGCGCCCTCCAGCGCAGGCTGGCGCAACAACGCTTCGAATCGTTCGCGAACAACAGGTAGGATCATGGAAACTTAGCGGCGATCCGTTTCGCCGGGTGTATCGAGATTTCGGATTTTTTGCAAAATTGCGCTGGTGGAAAATCCTGCTACGACTGGAATGGAAATTACTTTTCCGCCGGCGGCTTCGACCTCTTCTCTGCCCACGATGGAGTCACTGGCCCAGTCGCCGCCTTTTACCAAAATATCCGGAAGTAATGCTGCTATGATTTCGCGCGGCGTCGGCTCATCAAAAATCACCACGGCGTCAACACATTCGAGCGCCGCCAGAATCTCGGCGCGCTCGCGCTCCGGCAAGATTGGACGTCCAGCACCCTTCATCTCGCGAACGCTGCGGTCGCTGTTTACACCGACAATCAGCGCATCGCCAAAATTGCGCGCCTTCTCGAGCGTCTCGATATGTCCGGGATGCAGCAGGTCAAAGCAGCCGTTGGTAAATACCACGTGGCGCCCATTGCGTTTCTGTGGGCCAAATTGCAGAATCGCTTGGTGCAAACTCAGAAGCCCTGCGCTCAATTCCGCTCTCCCACTCCGCCCGTTCAAAAATCTATGCGCGATAGAACAGTTTATCATGCGAGCGCGCAACGCCGGTTCGGCCGGGCTTTCAGGGCGCGGGTCTCCGCACCATGACTCCAGCGAACGCCCCCAAACCGGAGCGCGGCGTCCTTCTAAGGACCGCGGCCGGGCTGCTGCTTTGCGCGCTGGGATATTTTGTTGCGCACCGGGAATCTTATGAAGTCCGGACCGTTCTTGCGACTGCGGGCGGCTGCAACATGCCGACCGACATTTACGAGCCGCGATCCGGGACGCCACTTGGTTCGGTTGTGCTCTTTCACGGGTTGTCAGCCAATAAAAAGGTGATGTCGTTTAACGCAGAAGAATTTGCCAATCAGGATCTGCGGGTTTTCGTTCCGGATTTGCCGGGACACGGAAAGACTGCCGGTTCTTTTTCTCCTGCTCATGTGGAGTCCTGCGGCGAAGCGCTAGTGCGTGATCTGGCCATTCGCCGCGCGATTATTCCCGAACGCACAATCCTCGCTGGTCATTCCATGGGCGGCGCAATCGCTGCGCGGGTTGCTTCCCATTTGGGCGTTGCCGGCGTTATCGCGATATCGCCTGCCCCGATGCATCCCGCTCCGGGGCTCGCGCCGGAACTGCTGTTGTTTCCGACGCCGCCAGTTCTTGCTCCGCATTCGCTGGTGTTAAGCGCAGCCTGGGAACCTGCTACCGCCCGACAAATCGCCAGCGATCTCGTGACGCAGTCTGCAGACGCCTCCAGTAAATACGAAGTAATTCCACGGACCACCCACGTCAGCATTCTTTTCGCGCCTGCCACGTTCGAAGCGATTCGCTCCTGGACCGCACAAGTGCTCGGCATAAGCTCCGAGGCCCCACTCCCAAAAAACATGCCGGCCCTAGGCTGCATCCTCGGACTGCTTGGCCTAAGCCTTTTGGCGCCACCGTTTCTTCGCGAAATATCTGCCGCGTCCCCGGAAAAACTTCCAGATGATTCGAGCGTGCCATTTTCACTATTGCGGACTGCGCTCTTGCTGGCACTGTTTGGATCGCTGGCGCTGGTGGTATTGCGATTCGCCGTTCCGTTTCGATTCGTACACATCTTTCAAGGCGACTATCTCGCGTCATATCTATTCTTGATTGGCGTGGCGGTGCTCGCGATCCGTCGCCAGGCAATTCCCGCTCTGAAGACCTTCTTCAGCTCCGCAACAGCGAGCGGCACCGCCGCTGCTGTGCTTCTGGTTTTGCTCTTCGGTGCCTGGTTCGAACTGGCATTTTATGAAGCCTGGATTATCCCTGCGCGGTGGCTGCGTTTCCCGGTTCTTTTTCTCGCGCTCCTGCCATGGCATCTGGCGGAGGAAACTTTTCTGGGAAGTCCTTCCATCAACCCGCGCGTTCGTCGAGTGCTTCAGGCGCTCTGTTTCCGCACGATTCTGTGGTTTATTCTGCTCGGCGGAACTCTTTATCTGCACTCCGCGCAGTTCTTATTCGTACTGCTGGCCATCTATTTTATAGTGTTTTCAATTCTGCAACGAATAACAATGGATATAATACGAGTCCGGACACGCTCGGTCCCCGCCGCCGCGATATTCGGTGCTATACTCCTCGCTGGTTTTGCCCTGACGATTCTCCCCATCACTTGACGGCTGCGTGCCCGGAGACTCGGTTTCATAACATAGCGAGCGTAACCTCATGGCTGAAATCGTAATCGTCGGCGGCGGTCCGTCTGGCTCGATGTGCGGCGAGCAACTTGCCCGCGCCGGAAACACCGTTCATATTTTTGATGAGCATCTGGCGTGGGAAAAACCCTGCGGCGGCGGCCTCACCCACAAAGCGATTCAGCGCTTTCCTTTTCTGCTCGACAATCCCTACCCGAAGAAGCTGATTCACTCCATCGAGTTGATCGCCAGCAACGAACAGCGCGCCAAGCTCGAAATGCGCAATCCCATCGTCGTTTACTCGCGCATGGTGTTGAACGGCATGCTGTTGGAGCGCGCGCAAAACGCCGGCTGCCAGGTGCACCATTCACACGTGGTAGCGGTCGATACTTCCGCTGAAAAGCCGCGCTATTCGGTCGAGGGAGAATGGCGAACCGCCGACTTTTTAGTTTTGGCTGCCGGCGCGCGCAATCAGCTCTTGCCGGAAACTCGCCCGTTGCAAAAGGACGAACTCGAAATCACCCAGGGCTACTTCGTCCCTCAAGCTTCCGAGTCGATCATCATCAAATTTCTCCCCCATTTCGACGGCTACATCTGGTCGTTTCCGCGTTGCGATCACTTATCCGTCGGCATATGCGGAAGCATGTCCTCCCACAATCAGACCGAACTTCGGACGCACTTGCAGAGCTTCATCGGCAAACAAAAATTCTCGTTGGACAACGCTCGCTTTTACAGCCACGTGCTGCCGTCGCCGCAGGTTCCGACGCTTTCGCAGCGCACGGTGGTGGGCAAGAACTGGGCGCTGGTTGGCGATGCCGCGGCGTTTGTCGATCCACTAACCGGCGAAGGACTTTTCTACGCCATGCGCTCCGGCGAACTGCTGGGCAAAGCCATCGCCGACGGTAATCCGCAGATGTATACCGACTGGGTTCGCGCGGCATTCTCTTGCGAACTTGAATTCGCTGCGCGGATCGTCCGCCGCTTCTACCGCGGATCGTTTCTCGGCACCGCCGTTACCACTCGCATGGTGCAATTCCTGCGCCGCAGCTCGGCCTTCCGCCAACTTATGGCCGACATCTTCAGCGGTACGCAAGATTACGGCACGCTGAAGCAGCGCGTGGTCGGCCACCTTGGTATGACCCTGAGCGATTTCGTCAGTTCGGTCTTGAACGTGGAAGCTCCCGCGGTCGCCAAGCCGCGTCCCGAGAGCGCCATCGTCCGTTAACTCGGGGTTCGGGTTCGTACTTACAAACCCTGAGCTGGAAAAGGACAGATTCCCCTTTTCGGAGATTTGCGTGGACGTTCCCGATCAATTCCCGGTCGAACATGGATTCCGCATGCGCGGAGCGGGAATGTCGCGCATTGATGTTTTCAGTGACGTGGTGTTGGCGTTCGCGCTGGTACTGCTTGCGGTTTCGGTCACCGTTCCAAGAAGTTCTCGCGTTGCGCAGGAATCGGTCCTGGGGTTTGTTACCGTGGCAATCTGTTTCGCAATGATTCTCGGCGGCTGGTTCTCGCACTACGTTTTCTTCCGCCGCTATGGCATGCGTGACCGCTTTACCATCGTCCTGAATTCGTGCCTGCTTTTTCTGATTCTGTTCTGCGTCTATCCGTTGAAATTTCTCTTCGCCACCATCTCCGGATATCTGTTCCGGGACTCCGCCGCCACCTGGCTGGCTACCGAAATTCAGGTCAACGGCAGACTCGCGCTCTACGCGCTCGGCTTTACTTCAGTTTTTTTTCTGGTCGCCGCGATGTACTGGAATGCCTGGCGCCATCGTGATTCGCTCGCCATGAATGGAGTCGAGCGCCTGCTCACGGTCTCCTCCATCGTGGACGCCCTTGGACTCGCTGCTATCGGCCTGATCGCATGCCTCGGAGCCCTCATTTTCCCGGCGGCATGGTGCGCATACTCGGCGGCGTTCTACTTTTTAATTGTTCCGTGGAAAGCGTTGAACACTCTCTACTTCGGCCGCAAAGCGCGTACTCTGCTGAAACTCGTCGCCGCACCGACGCTGTAGCCTGATACTCAAACTTCGAATCTCGAACTTCCCTTTCCCATCGGCCGCTATTCCTGTAACATCTCCGGTGAAATCCGTCGCATCCCTCTCGCCCAGGAGAAAAAGAAAAAATGTTTTGCTCAAAGTGCGGCAGCAACCTCACTCCGGGCACTGCCTTCTGCCAGGTCTGCGGCACCGCGGTTTCCCCGGCGGCCGCGGCAATTCCGGCCCCGGCCGGCAGCGCACCCACCTTGGCCGCTGGCTCCGTGTCACCGCACTGGCTGCCGCCGATCACAAGGGCCTACGCCGGTTTTTGGCTGCGCTTGGTCGCTCACATTATCGACGGCCTAGTCATTGGGGCTGTCGGCGGCGCCGTCTTGCTTCCGATGTTTTTTCTGACCGGGCTCGGCGGCTTCCTGCGCGCCCTGAGTCACGATCGCCAACCGGATCCCACGGTCATCGCCAGCTTTATCAGTTCAATAGCACTTCTTGTGCTGCTGAGCGTTGTCGGCAGTTGGCTTTACTACGCGTATTTCGAAAGTTCCGACTGGCAAGGCACCGTTGGGAAGAAAGTGATTAATCTCATCGTCACCGATATGGACGGCAATCGCATCACGTTTGGCCGCGCCTCTGGCCGCTATTTCGCCAAAATCATTTCCGGCCTTATCCCACTTGGCATCGGCTACATCCTCGCTGGCGTCACGGAAAAAAAACAGGCGCTGCACGACATGATTGCCAGCTGCCTGGTTCTGCGAGCCTGAATCCGCTCTTCCCTATTTCGATGTTGTGGCCCCTACCGGACATGAATTAAAATCGCGGTTAAGTACCGCTAATGCGACGTACCCGGTTACCTGCCGGTTGCGGATGCAGGCAACCCTAATTTGTCGCGATCATCGCAATTCTGTACCGTGCCCCCAGCCGTTAATCGGGAGAGTCCGTGAGCCCGAAGTCTCGCAAATCGCGCGGTAGCAACGACCGCGCGAAAAGACCGCCCCCGACGGCCGCTCCAGAGCAGAGTGACGTCACCATCGTGGCCATCGGCGCTTCCGCAGGCGGCATCGAGGCCGTGACCGAATTAATCAGCCATCTGCCGCCTCGCACCGGCATGGCCTTCGTCCTTATCCAGCACCTCGACCCCAAGCGCCACAGCATTTTGACCGAGCTTCTCGCCAAGAAGACTTCTATGACCGCGCGCGAAGTCACGGACTCGATGCGCGTTGCCCCCAACGTCGTCTACGTCATTCCTCCCAATGCCTCGATGTCCATTGCCGGCGACACGCTGCTGCTTGGTCCGCGCGAAGCGACTCACGGTTTGCACATGCCCATTGACACCTTCATGCGCGCGCTGGCTCAACAAAAGCGCAATCGCGCCGTCGGTGTTATTTTGTCTGGCACCGGCTCCGACGGAACGCTGGGCATGGCAGAAATCCAGGCGCAGGGAGGAGTGACCCTGGCTCAGGACGAAAGCTCCGCCAAATATTCTGCTATGCCGCGCAGCGCAGTCGTCGCCGGATACGTAGACTACGTGCTCCCTCCGCTTGGGATTGCCGGCGAGCTTGCACGCATCGCCGCCCACCCCTATGTCTCCCACGAATTGCACGGTGAATCCGCGGAGCCGTCGGTGCATCGCGGCTCGGAGCTGTCCACTATTTTTCAGATTCTTCGCGCGACCTGCGGTGTGGATTTCACTCACTACCGCCAGACCACCATCCTCCGCAGGATTCGCCGCCGGATGGTGGTTCATAAAATCGACGAACTCCGCCAATACGTTCGTTTTCTGCCCGACAATCCCGTCGAAATCAAGGCGCTCTATCAAGACATCTTGATCAGCGTCACCAGCTTCTTCCGCGACCCCAGCGTGTTCGAAGTTCTGCAATCATCAGTCTTCCCGGTCATTGTAAAGGCCCGTCCCAGACAACACGGCATTCGCATTTGGACTCCGGGATGCGCCTCCGGCGAGGAAACTTATTCTGTCGCTATCGCATTGCTTGAGTTTCTGGGCGACTCGGCTTCGCAAATTCCCATCCAGCTTTTCGGAACCGATGTCAGCGAACTGAGCATCGCCCGCGCCCGCTCTGGCATCTATCCCAGAAATATTTCCAGCGACTTGTCGCGCGGCCGTCTGCGCAGATTCTTTATCGAGGTTGAGGGCGGCTATCGCGTCAGCAGGAATCTCCGCGACCTGTGCATTTTTGCGCAGCACAATGTTTTGAAAGATCCGCCGTTCTCTCAGATGGACCTGGTCTGCTGTAGAAATGTTTTGATCTATGTCGAGCCGGTTTTGCAATCCAGAGTACTTTCCTTATTTCACTACGCGCTCCGTCCACATGGATTTCTGGTGCTGGGCACTTCCGAGGGGCTCGGCAACTCCACGAACTTGTTCGCTACCGAGGATCGTGCTCACAAAATCTTCTCCAAGAAGAGCACTGTATCGCGCCAGCCCGGCTCCTTTTCCATGCACTCCCTTGCAGATCTCGCCGACCGTGTGGCCGTCCGTGTTCCGGTCAGGCCACCGGATCCCGACTGGAGCTATGGCGAAGCGCAGAAGGAGTTCGACCGCCGTCTGCTGTCGCAATATTCTCCCGCCACGGTCTTTGTAAACGAAGACCTGGAAATCGTGCACACTCGCGGCAACGTCGACCGCTATCTTAAAATCGCGCCCGGACGCGCCTCTCTCAGCCTGCTTAAACTGGCCAGCGAAGGTTTGGTGGCCGAGCTTCGCAATTGCATTAACCGCGCAAAAAAAGATAATGCCCCGGTCGGGAAGAGAAACCTTCAGATTCGCCACCAGGAGGGTGAACGCAGTGCCTCGGGCGGCAGCGAATTTCTCCGTTTTATTAACTTCGACGTCATACCCGTTACGCTTGGCAATCGCGCGGAAACTTACTTCATGATTGTTTTTCAAGAGTCTCCGTCTGCGCCGGCGAAACTACCGGCATCCCGGGCGGCGCAGCAGCCACCTGAAACCCATCTGGTCTCGCAACGCATCACCAAGCTCGAGCAGGAACTGGCTTCCACCAAGGAATACCTGCAATCGGTCATCGAGACCCTCGAGGCTACCAACGAGGAGCTGCAATCCGCCAACGAGGAAATCCTGTCCAGCAACGAAGAGCTTCAGAGCACCAACGAAGAGATGGAGACCGCCAAGGAAGAACTGCAATCCACTAATGAAGAACTAACCACGGTCAACGACGAACTCCGCAGCCGCAACGCCGAAATGACTCAGGTCAACAACGACCTGACCAATCTTCTCTCCAGCACCGATATCGCGGTAATCATGATCGGAAGTGACCTCAGCATCCGCCGCTTTACTCCCAAAGCGCAAAAGTTTCTCGGCCTGATTCCAACCGATATTGGCCGCCCAATCTCCAACATCAGTCCCGCGATCGAGATTGATAGGCTGCAAGCCATGATTCTGCAAGTGATGGCGGATTTTCTGCCGTTGGAACGCGAACTCACCGACCGTAACGGCACTCACTATCAGTTGAAAATTCTTCCGTACCGCACCATCGATAACAAGATTGACGGCGCGGTCATCACCATCGTGGATATAGCGGCGGTTCACCCGAAATCCGCCAGCGGCTAGCCGCCAGCTCTTATTCGCTCCTGATTTGAGCCGCCTACCGCCCGGGAAAAGCCATGTCAGATAACATTCTTAGTCTTAGCCTGGTATATTGACTTCAGCGGTAAAATCACGTATATCAAGTCCATCGGTCTTATGTTGGGCTGGTTTATGCGAGAAAAGCTAGCATTCACGGCATCTTTCTGGGGAGATTCGGCAGTCGTCTGCCGCGGATCGGGGGATCGCCCCGGACCGGTAGTCAATCAGGAATTTGGTTGTTTCAAAACTTGGACTCAGGCCAGCGCCTTCGCCACCGGCCTCAATGACGGCTTCGATCTCGATTGCGCAGAAGTAAGAGACATGATCACCAGCGCGTATTTGCGCCGCAACTCCCTGCTGAACTCCATGGAAGCTGCGTCATGCTCGTGTGCCCGCGGCACTTTACAACCCATGCCGGTTTCGCCCCGCATGCAGTTCATCCTGGCAGAACTCGCCCTGGCCATCACTTTTTGCCGCATCGGTGCAACCTGCCAGCGCTCCACTCAAGCCGTTCGCCTGCGACGCAATGCAAGGAAAGCACTTTTTGACGGTCTTCACTTTGTGCTGCAGTCCAATCCCTGTTCTTTTTGCCTGGACAAGCTCTCCGCTCAAATCACCGCTCTCCATTCAGCTCTGCAGGCGACTGCTGAGCATCTGGTGGGAGACCGAGCCTCACCGGAAGAGTCACGCTCTGGCTGGTCGCTGACGGAAATAGACTGACCAACTAGAGCTAGTCAGCCTGTGTGGCGACGCGTTAGACCGCGGTACGGCGAATCAGCGGCTTGCGCACCGGCGGCGGAATCATTGTCGCCATCTTGCGGATCATTGCCAGCACCAGGCGTTTATCGCCGTCCGACAACGTCGAGCTGTACCGCTTGATCTCCACCAGGAATCGGATCTCGTCCTGCGAAAGTTCGCCCAGCATTTTCTGGGTTTCTTTGTCGCGCGGCGTTTCCGTGCCTGGAAAAAAATCAGCCAGCGAAATATCCATGGCTTCGGCAATCTTCGCCAGCGTTTCGAGCGACGGCACGGTGTGCCCGTTTTCCACTCGCGACAGGTAGCAGCGCAACAAACCGGTCCGGCGTTCGATATCACCCTGTGACAGTCCACGCTGGCCGCGATAGGTCTTGATGACTTCCCCAATGTTTACTTGCGGTTTTTCTTTCGGCATCTTTCCCTCATCTGAGCCAACACTCGGCTTCTTGCTTGAGGGGGTAGCATAGTCACTAACAGTAGATGTGGCAAGGAGGATTTTCTGAATTTGTGCCGAATGTGCTTCCCCGGAAACAAAACGTGCTTGCCAAGCACATTTTGTACCCTCGTCACCGAACGCTGAGGAAAAGTCAGCGCTCGGTAGGAGTTACGTTGACCGCTTGCTGCAGCCGGAACTCCAGCAACGTCTCGCTGGGAACCTTTACTTGTTGGCCTTTGGTCAGCACCTGCACGCCAGCACCGGCGCCGCCGCCGGCCGCCGCTCCAATCGCCGCGCCCTTTCCGCCGCCGGCAATTCCGCCGATGATCGCGCCCAGCACTGCGCCGCCGCCGACTTTCTTGGCGCTATCCGCTCCGCGGCTCTTGCCCTGCACGTTATAGTCGCTGCTCACCAGCGGGAACTCCTTGCCATCAATCACCATGCGAGTCAATTCCAGCTGCAATTCCGATTTTCCGGAGAATGTTCCGCCCTTATCCGCGGTGGCCAGCTTTCCATACACGTCGGTTCCCTTGTGCGCCACCAGCACTCCGTTCACGTAAAGGTCGGTCTCGAGACTCGCCCGGAAGATATCGTCAACATGATTCTTGGCGGAATCCACGCTGTCGATCATCCGCACCAGCAGTGGCTGATTGATGGGCAGCGTCACATCGCCCCCGTCATTGCTGGGTGGTTGATTGCCGGGAGGCACGCTTGGAGCGTTTGGAGCGTCTGGCGGGGGAGCCTCGGCCCGGTTCGGCTGCGGGACTCGGTCCACTGACGGCTGCGCAGGGGGCGGTCCTCCCGACCCGCGCGTGAAGGTCAGCGCTACGATGTCGTTGGTTGGGAAGGTCTGCACGTCACCATTCACTTCGAAACGCAAGACCGCCTGGGTCCCGCCGAGGTACCGGCCCTGCAGTACCCGGCCATCCTTCAATTCCAGGGTGTCTGCGAACCCGAGCGCCGCCAACACCAATGTGGCTGCCGTGGCCACCATCACCCTCGACCAATTCCGAATCGTCATTTCTCCTCACCTTCTTGCCGCACGTAACCACGCAAAGCCGCCTGGAGCCGCGAATATCAGCCCGCTACTTCTTTGATGTCACAAAACCCGGAGCCGGTTGCGCGAAATCTCGTTCATTGTGCCGCTTCGAAAAGTTTGCCGGTGATGTCCGCCATCAGCGCTGCGCTGTCCTTCGTATCGGCAAGACCACGAACCAGGATCACCAGAATGAACGGCCGCTTGGCAAACACAATCGCCGCGTCGTGATGAATCTTGGTAATTTCGCCGGTCTTGTGCGCCACCGCAATTCCAGCCGGCAAACCTGCCGGAATTCCCTCATTAAACTTTTGCCGCTGCAAAATGGCAATCATCTCCCCGGAACTTGCCGCGTCCACGGCTTGGCCTTCCGCGATGGCCTGCATAAGAATCCCCAGCCCGCGCACGGTGGTTGTATTGTTCAACCCTTTCTCGAAGGCCTTGCCATCTTCCACCCCGCGCAGCACGTTCATCCCATCAGCGCCGAGCTCGTGAACCGTGCCGCGGATATTTTCGACGCCGAGTTTTTCAATCAGCAGATTTGTCGCAAAGTTGCTACTCACGGTGATCATCAGCTCGCAGAGTTCACTCAACGTTCGCGTTTGCCCGTCCGCCTCGTACAACTCTGCTTCGGAATCGTCAGCTGCACTGAGGGCGTAAACCGATCCGTCCACAATGCTGTGAAATTCATTTTTGATGGGTATCGCGTCGTCGAGCTTCACTTTTCCAAGTTTTAACTGGTGAAAAAGCTCGATCATCACCGGCACCTTCATGGTGCTCGCGGCGTGGAACGCCTCGTCCGGACGGAATGTCCATTCCGACTTTCCATCGAGCGTTTTGAAATAGACCGCCACGTCGGCGCCACTCTTATCAATCCGCGCTTGAATTGACGCCTGGGCCCAAGCGAGCTTCGCCTCCTGCGCAACCGCATGTGTGGAAACCAAACCCATCGCCACGGCGAGAATGCCAAAGCACAATTGGATTCGCGCAAAAATACTGCCGGAGACAGTTTTCATTAAGCCGAATTGTGCACGACGCTACCATTCAATGCAATCTCGCAATCGTGCCGTCAGGCCATTCAGTTTCAATGCGCGGCAGGAGCCGCGGCCGCAACTTCACCGGCCACGATGTTGAAGCCGCCCACTTGAATGACTGGGCGCGCGCCACGTAGCGAGGCAGTGTCGTACGTCGCCGTCACAATTCGTTCCTCGCCGGGCAGCAGCGAGAAGTAGTTGTCCTCCCACATCACCGGCACCACGTCGCTGTCGTCTTTCTTGTCCGCCAATCGGATGCGAACCTGAAACGCCACGCTCGATGAAGGATTCTTCACACGAACATGCGCTTTCCCGGTTGCTGCCGCGGAATTCTGTTCGAGTGCCGCGGTACACTGCAATTTGACCTGCGGCAACGAGTTCACTCCAGTCAAGTCGCCGAATTCCGCCTGCGGCGTGTACACCGTGTCCTGTTTGTGTGCCCAGTCCAGCGTATCTGCCTTCGCCGAAAGCCAGTAGAAATTGTCGCTGACGTTTTTCCCGCGCGCGTCTCGCAAATCCAGTTTGACGAAGTAGGTCATCGTCAATCCGCCCGCTTTCGGCAGATCAAACACCTTCACTGCCGCGTCCGCTGGAACGTCCAGCAGCTGCTCTTTATCCGCCAGCAGTTTTCCGTCGATGGAATAAATTCGTGCGCGAACTTTCATTCCGGCGTTCTGCTCGTAGGTGTCGTTCACCACCGCCACGCTCTGATCGTCATAGTCATACTGCACATGGAGCGGCTCCATTGCTTTCTTGGTTCCGAAATATCCGCCGCCGGGCACCAGGTAGTAGTCGTAAAGATGCCAGATCAACGAAGGCCACGCGTTATTCAGCATCCACTGAATCACGCCAGTTGAAACATATTTGTTGCGTCCGTACGCTTCGAACATCGCTCGCTCACCGTCGTACGCCGCTGCCTGCGCCTTGCGCTCGTAATCTTCCAGCGAAGTCGCCGTTCCATACCGCCGGTTCAATCCGTCCGTGAAAACATTCACAGTGGTAAATCGCTCACCTCCCGCGTGGTAATTCCACACAGCGTCCATCGGCCACAAATGCTCTTTCGGGATGAAGCGCTTCACGCTCTCCAGCGTCGGAATTGCCGGACCCGGGCTGGTCTCCGTGTTGTACCCATATGCACCGCCCGCTTGCGTATCCGCCAGCCAATACACTGGCGGCACATACTCGTACGGCCCGGTCATCTTCACACCGGACTTTCCGGTCACCGTGGTCGGCGTTTCGCTCGCGGAAGATACCGAAGGATTCGGCCACTCCGCATCGGTCAAAATCGAGAGATACATTTTCTCAACATCCGCGGGTGGTGGCCCGTCGCTGCCGTACAGCCACACAAATACGCTGGCATGATTGCGCAAACGTCTCGCCTGGTCCGCCATCGATGCCGCCGCGATTTTCCGGGTGTCGGCAGTCCATTTGTCCCACTGCTCCCACGCGTCGCAACAAGTCCAGCCCGGCATCACCAGAATTCCCATTTCGTCGGTCTTGTTGAAAAATTCGTCGCGATCAATTCGCCCTTCGAGGCGAATCGTGTTCAACCCCATGTCTTTCACATAACGAAGATCCGCATCGAGTTTCCTCGCCATCGGCCGCAGAAACATGTCCGGCGCCCACGCCGCCCCGCGAATCAATATCCGTCGCCCGTTGATCCTGAAAAGTCTGTCTCCCTTGTCCGTGAGTTCGCTGGTAACCTGCCGAATCCCAAACGTAACCGAGGCCGAATCAGAGGTTCTCCCACCCGCTTCGAATCTTAACTTCGCTTTATAGAGGCTCGGCGTACCAATGGTGTATGGCCACCACAGCTTCGGACTCGAAAATTTCAGGGCCGCAAATTGCCCCGATTCGAACCGAACCGTCTTTGTCTCTCCGCCGGCAATTTCGACCGGCTGGTTCACCGCTTTTCCATCGATCTCGGCAAACACTACGCCCTTCACCGCAGCATTAGAATCGTTCCGCAGATCTGCTGAAATCGTTAAATCAGCCACCGTAAAATCCGCATTCAATTGTGTTTTGACGAATGGATTACGAACCGCCACCGGCCCGGTCGCAGTCAGGGAAACTTCTTTCCAGATTCCCAGGTCCTTGTCCGCCGGCGTCGGGTTCCAATCAACCCAGGTAATTCCGAGGTCTTCTTTCGCCGGCGCGAAGATCTCCAGCGCAATCACGTTTTTCGTACCGGGCTTGACAAGTTTGGTCAAGTCAAATTCAAAACTCCGGTAGGTCCCTACGATTTCGCCGGCATCTCCGACTTTCTGTCCGTTAAACCAGACATTCGCACGGTAGTTGATCCCCGGAAAGTGAATCGCAATATTTTTTTTCGCAAACCCCGCCGGCACCACGAACTCATTCCGCCACCACCACGAACACTTGAACGGGCTGCCCTCCGGCATATCCTGCAAAGCGAAAAAAGTCGCGCTCGAATAATTCATCCCCGGCAGATTTTTCAGATTCGTTCCGACCATCGGGTCCGGATACGTCTTGTCGTCCACCAGCGTGCCCACCACGGTGTTGGGCACGGTAGTCTTGTGCCATCCCGCGGTAGCATATCCTGCCTGCGAAACGGTTCCACCGTCCGCTTTCGCCTCGCACGAAGACTGGATTTGCCATCCCCGCAACAGCTCCAGCGATTTCACCGCGGAGGCCGCGCTATCGGTTTTTTGCGCAAACGACGGCATCGTCCACGGCGAAGCCAGCAGCAATGCAGCCAGCAAAATTGTTCGGCGACGCATGAATCCTCTTTCTCCACGGGTGTGCAAACGGTCGCTTGGAAGATTAAACCGATTCAATACTATTGAATACTGCTTTCTTGCACGTCTCAATCAAATCTACGTTGGTAGGGATAACTTCTGGAGACAACTCAACTTGGTGCCGGAGGAGGGAGTCGAACCCACACGCCCTTGCGGGCAACGGATTTTGAGTCCTATTTTCCGCCTACCTCCTGCAACGCTACGCAAAACTATGCGCCGCAAGTGGTTTCTTTTCAAGCCGGTCGGGGCCCTTCGCGGTGCATAGCATTGCAATCTAAGGCATCGCTTGGCGACGGAAGTGTAACAAGAAGTGGATTAGCCCGGAACTGAAAAATTACCGATCTAATATCACGCGAACACTTACTACTAGATGTAGCCGCGAATGGCAGAAACCTATCGACATTTTGCGTTTTTTGCTTGACAGTTTTTTCCTGTCCCTCGATACTATTACGCAGAACCGGGGCGTGGAAAAGCGCCAGCGGGCCCGTGTCCAGCCCGTCTTATACTCCACGAAAAACCGATTCGGAAGAGCCTCGCGCGATGCAAGGGAACGCCTTCCCGCTTCGTGGCCGTGTTTTGCATGGTCACAGGTCGTTGCGCTCGGCCAGCAGGACGTGACCACGGCTGTACCCTCCTCTTCACGCCCCAAAGCCAAGCCAACGACAATTTAAGTGTGATTGCGCGCCGCGCGCTCGTGAGAGTTTTGCGCCGACTATGTGTTCGGCATGGAGATAAGGATCATGGAGAAAAAAGCAAAAACGGCCCCGCAAATTGCACAGATAGCGACTAAGATTTGCGCGCTTCTCGATCCACTCAGTTCTGAAGATCGACGCAAGGCAATCAACGGGTCGCTCACAATGCTCGGGGAAGCTTCGGGCGGGGCTGCGGCCGACCGGAATGGAGCTTCAGGTTTGCGGACACCCGCGGCTGATGGCGCAGGGTCGCACCAAGACATGAGCGGCGTACACGCCAGAGCAATCACTTGGATGAAACAAAATGGTCTCAATCAAGAACAAGTTGAACAGGTATTCGACACAACGAGCGACGGCATACGCGTGATCATTTCGGAAGTGCCCGGCAAGGGCCGCAAGGAACAGACCCATAACGCATACGTTCTTCTCGGTATTAGTCGTTTCTTGGCGACGGGCGACGCGACGTTCGAAGACGCGGCCGCCCGGCAGCTTTGTACCGACCTTGGATGCCTCGACCTTCCAAATCACTCGAAATTTATGGGCGACAAAGGAAACGTGCTAACAGGCTCCAAGAAGGCGGGTTGGAAGCTAACTGCACCGGGCCTCAAACACGGCGTTGGGCTTATTAAACAAGTCGGTGGCAAAGAGGCATAGATGCTCGATCCATCGAAGGTGCTGTCGGGCATTCCGACGGGGTTGCGAAGCCCACTCTTCAAAAGTTATCAGGAAATCATCACCAATTTTGCCGAGCATCGTTGGGAACCGTCCGAACTCAACGGGGGCAAGTTTTGTGAAGTGGTGTATACGATCATCAAGGGTGTCCTCGACGGTAGCTTTCCGTCTGCGCCTTCGAAACCGCGGGATATGGTTGGCGCGTGCCGGGCGCTGGAAGGTATTGCACCGCAGGCGAGCCGAATCGGCGATCGCAGCTTGAGAATCTTAATTCCGCGAGTCCTGCCACCCCTATACGAAATCCGGAATAATCGGGGCGTCGGCCATGCCGGCGCCGACGTGGACCCGAATTTCATGGACGCAACCGCGGTATACGCGATGGCCAGTTGGACTCTGGCAGAATTGGTGCGAATTTTTCATGCCATCTCGACGAAAGAAGCTCAAGAAACGGTTGACGCTCTCGTCGAGCGCAAGGTCGGCCTGGTCTGGGAAGTGGAGGACATCAGACGAGTGCTCGACCCCAAAATGAAAAAGGGTGACCAGGCTCTCGTACTTCTCTATTCAAGGCCATCATGGGTGCTCGAACAGGAACTGTTCCAGTGGGTCGAGTATAGCGATGCGAACATGTTCCGCAAGCAGGTCCTGCTTGTCCTCCACAAGAAACGGCTCATCGAGTATGACGAAGGGCAGCACCGAGCTCGTATCTCGCCTTTGGGATCAAAGCAAGTAGACGATCGGATTCTCAAGACACGGACTCCATAAAGGCTGAGTGGCCCGCGGCATCACTGCACCGCCTCGTCCTGGCCTTCATTGGCAAGGCGAGCCTCAATCTCACGAGTGAGCTCGACGCGAAGTTCCAGGTCAAGCCCGCCGTACAGCGCCGCCAGGTTTTCTGCTGCCTTCAGTGCCATGGCGTGGAGGCTTAGGTTCGTTCCGCTAGCTTGCAGCTCCCGCCACGATTCCAAAATGGTTTGCGTGGTAACGGTTTCGAGAATTGATTCTACTTTTGGGTCCATGTGTTTTTCCTCCGCTCCCTTTTCTTGATTGGGGGGAGCTGCTAGGCGAAAGGAAAAGACCCGCAGCCCCCGCGCCGTCCATGCACAAGACGGCGAACTTACTCAAAAAAGTGCGCCAGCTGCGGCACCGCGTCCTTCGGCGCGGTCTTTTCCATGCTTTGGCGCGGATCTTTTCCGTCGCGATGCACCAATCTGCTCGTCCGCCGCAGGCTCTCATCGCTCGGCGCCACGGCCGTGACCTTCGGCTGCTGGTCAAACCACCGCTTGAACATCTCATCGCTCGCGGCTGCGGAAAGCTGGTTCGAGCCCATCGCCGATGAATTCGTCGGCACGCTGCCGTCCACGGCCGGCAGGGCAACCGCGTCGGATTGCCGGATCGCCTTCTGCATGTCCTCGCAGTGGGAAGCCATGGCCTCGTGGTGCCCCTGCGCGGCCTTGTGCAAGCTGCTGATGTTGTAGTGGTGGTCGTCGGCCGTGGCCTTCGACATCAACCCCTCGTGGTGCTCGGCCAAATCCCGGTGGACCTTCGACATCGCCTCGTGATGGTCGTGCATCTTCGAGAGGAAATGGGTGATTTTGTTTTTCAACTTGCCCTCGCCTTCTTGAACAGCTTCGCAAAAAAATCTTTTTCATCGCCATCGTCGATCAGTTCGTCGGCCTTCTGCTCCAGCCGGCCGAGAAATTTTTCCTGGAACCTTGCCTGGCCGTCCCTCTTCGCCAACTGGAACTCGAGCTCCGCCTCCGGTCCGCGCGCGGACGCCTCCAACTCCGCTCCGAGCTTGGGCCGGTCGGGCAAACCCCAAAGCACTTCGAGATAATCGTTCATATCCTTCGTCCTCCCATGGTCCGCACTTCCCTCAAGTGGGCGACCGCCCCCGCGGCTTCCGTCCACTTCGTGAACGCCTCTTGATAGCGCCGTTGCGCTCTCAGAGAGTCCTCGCGGGACGCGTTGAGTTCCGCCACCGCCTGCGCGAGATTTTCTTTCCCGAGCGCAATCTCGATTCGTTCATTGGTTGCGAGCACAATTTTTTCCTTTCTTTTTTTCCGCGGACGCCGCGCTCCTCTGGTCGAAGGTAGAACGCTTCCGGGTCGAAGACCCGGAAGCATCTCTCTCAGCACTCGCGTGCCAAGAGCGCGGACGACCACGGATTTTTATTGGAGCGTCGATTCGAGGAAAGAATTGGAGGCACGGCGGGTGAACAACGCCGTGTTTGAATCCAGCCGTCGAAACGCGCGAGCGCGAAAATTCCAGATCCAGAAGAATGGTTTAGGTTTTCGCGTCGCGGCCACGCCGACCAGACGGTGCCCGCTACAACTAAGTCATAATACGCTATCAGTACTGCGAGGTACACAACAAAATTCGCAATGGCCTGGACCGGTACGCCCTACGAAGATCCCGTGAAGAAAAAGAAAAACGCCAACGACCCAGACGGCAAACGCTAGCCCTTTCCACACGGGCCAACGGTTCGGCTACTCGCGGTGAAGCCCGCATCCGTAAAGAAGTAACCGCCAAGTCAGGACACCAACTGTTGACGCCGGAGACCAATCCGCATATCTTGGACACCGCGAGCCGCACACGTAATGTCAGCAAAACGTACCCGACGCGAACAAAGCTGGGTCCCCGAGGCAATCGCCGAGGGCCGAGACGGCCGCCTCCACACAATCGCCGACGAACTAGAACGTGAGACCGACCGCGGCTGCCTGATCATCGGCGCGGAAATCCTCAACGCCGAGCTCGAAGCACTTCTTCGCTCCGTGCTCACGCTCGACCCACGCTCCGTCAAGAAGGTCGTGGACCCACTCTTCCTGAACTACGCACCGCTCTCCAGCTTCGACGCCAGAATTCAAATTGCCTTCGCGCTCCGCCTGATCCCGCACGAAATCAAACTCACTCTCGACCTCCTCAGAAAGCTCAGAAACGAATTCGCACATGAACCGGGCCCCCTCACTTTCACAGACCCGGCCTGCAAAGACCGCCTCCGAACTCTGCTGAGCTCAGGAGAACTGCCCCTTGGCATGGACGAATCCGACTTGACGCGCATAGAGCCAGGACGCCCAAAATTGCGTCGCGCCCTCGCTTTCAAGATCATCTTTATAGCTGGCCGCATTTCATACTATCGGGAAGCGGTCACACGCGGCGACCATCCAGCCATCACGGTAAAGCGCACCATCCCGTCCACCGCAGCCAAAAGCGCCAGCAGGCCCGAGGACCAGTAGCCGCACGGTTCCACTGCGATATACTCAACTCCCCTTCCTCCGCGACACTCCCATCCTCGCCGGAGAAAATTCATGGACGAACAACGCAAGGAAAACCGCAAGCAAGCTGTCGTCGTCGCCGCCGCCATCTTCGCGGCCCGTGATCTGGCGAAAGACTGGAACGGCGGCCGCTCGCCCCGCGCGATCGCCGCCGCAGCCAACGCCATCGACAAAGCCAAATTCTTAGTCGAAGAAATCGAGTGCCGCCTACTCTAACTCGGCGCGCCGAATCCGGAACGAAAACGACACAGAACCGACACAGGCCACCGCGGCCTTGGTGCTACACTCATCCTAGGAAGTCGCGGCGTATCTTGCTCGCAGAAGAAACAAGAACCGGATAAAGAAGCGCGGTTCACTCCGGAAAAGTTTGGATATGCCAAAAGGTGACCTCGATCCTGCTTTGCTCCTGCGGATTATGGAACGTGCCGGCGAATCTCGGGACGGGAACCCGCTTTATCCTCCTAGCACGGGAGAGTTCATGGATTTGGTCCCGCAAGAGGCAGGAACTGGTTTGCCAGCACTAAATTATCTTCATCGGCACGTCGAATTCCTTCGAGACATCGGGTTTTTGAAGACGAGTCCGGCTGGCGTATATATGGGAATTCGCATGACACCGAAGGGGCAGATGTTTGTACAACCGGAACTTGCCGAATTCGGTCAACAACCGATGCTACCCCAGGTCGTAAAGTCCTTGGAAAATCAGATCCAAATTCTGAGTTATCCCCAGCAAGAGAAGGATGGAATGCTGTACCGCCTGCGCGAAGCTATTGCGAAACAGGGACCAGACCTGATTGCAAAAGTGATGGCAGAAATTGCCGTTAAGATTGCGACAGGCCAGTAGGCGCGGCAGACGCATGTTTTTCCCCAGCAACATGAACAGTCGGCAAAAGAAAATTTTGGGCTCCTGGCGGGGCCTTCTGTGGAACTTCGTAAAGAGAGAATGGATTCCGGTATTTGTTTCGAGCGGCATCGGAGTTCTTGCTGCCGAAGGGGTTCATCTTCTGTGGCGGGATCAATCGTTTCAGTCCTCCCTCGTCTCCAAGTACAGTCCCAGTTGGCTATCGTTCGACGACCCACGCTACTACATCCCTTACCTAAGCATTGCTTTGTTTTCCGTGTTTCTAGCCGTTGCACTATCCATCTCAGTCAATTTTTGGCGGGGACTGAAATCTTGGCTGTTCGGAGTGACAAGCGGGTTGGTCTTGCTGCCGTTTGCCTCCGCCTTTTCGATATCGATCCTACCGGCGCCGGCAGCTGGACGTCGCTTGATGCTTGGCTCTGCACTGATAACCGCCTGGTTTTTAGGGAGTTTTCGCTTATACCTGCGGGCTAAGGTGCGGGCCGCTCGAACTGTTCACGAAGAAGAATTCACGGTTCCCCAAAGCGTACGGTCCCTCGCGGGAACTCAGTTGGAGTGGTCCGACGACCCAATTCAAACGTGGACGCAGGATGCGTTAGGTCGTGCTGCGTTGGTTGACAGTCTTTCGGTCAAAATAATGATCTCTAAGACCCCGGTTATCGCGCTGTCCGGGCCATATGGGACGGGCAAGACCTCAGTGCTCAACCTCCTGAGGGAACACCTTGGAGATAAGACTATCACGGTCTCTTTCAGCACTTGGCTTCCTGGGTCTCAAGAGACTCTAACATCCTATCTTTTGGCAGACATCGCCAGCCAGTGCAAGAAGGAGTACATAGTTCCGGGGTTGCAGCGAAGCACACGCCAACTGGCGACGGCGCTCGGACAGAAAGTGCCGTTTCTCAGCGAGTATTTGAAGTTGCTTCCCGCAGCTACGCAGAAGGATCACATCGAGAGCCTGAAGGCGGCTCTGCTTCGGCTTCCCAAAAGAGTGGTTGTGCTCCTCGATGAAATTGACCGAATGGAAAAAGAAGAAATCATGACGCTTCTAAAGGTCATCAAAGGAATCGCGACTCTGCCGAATCTGAGTTTTGTCTGCGCAGCCAACATTGAAACGATGATACAAACTACCGGCAAGGATAACGAATACTTCCAAAAGTTCTTTCCAATTATCATCTTTGTTCCAGAGCCCGATCCTGCTGCCCTTCTCAACGCAGGCACGGATCGTCTCGTCTCCACATTCGTTAGCCTTGACTGGTTCGAAAGCCACACCGAGGATGAGGAATTCAAAAAGCGAATCGAAAGCTTGTGGGCTGCAAGTATTTCTCCGTTCTGCACAAATCTTAGAACGATTGGTCTGCTAGCAAACGGCGTAAGCGTTGCAGCGGCACCTTTACGGGGAGAAGTGGATGCAGTTGACCTGACACTGGTGGAAATGCTGAAACGATTTAGACCAGATGTGCACAAACTAATTGCGAAGAATTCTTTTGCTCTTACCGGCGGAGAGAGCCCTTTCCGCGGCGGACAAATTCACGATGACAAGGACGAAGAGCAAGCCAGAAACAAACTACTCACTGAACTTAAGCAGTTGCTACCTAAAGATGGTGAATTTGAACAAGTGCAAGCTGTCATCAATGAATTGTTCCCCTTGGTCTCAAAGGCTGAGCGCCGGTTGAGGAAGGCGCGGCGCGGACCTTTTGAACAATCGATGACTGAAGAAACGAATAAGCGGATTAGCGAGCCCGGAATATTCCCCGCCTACTTTCGTTACGAACTCCCTGACGCAATCTTTAGTTCTGTAGAACTAAAGGAGCTATTGGAACAACTGCAGGATGCTTCTAGTCAGGACGCTCGCGATAGCATTTTCTTAAGAACGCTTCAGTCCATGGAAAAAGGTGGGCTCAAGAGAGACGATTTCTTGCGCAAACTTGCAGAGTTAGCCAAATCCAAATCGATTACAACGTCAACGGCACAATCGTTGGGCGAGGCTGCTGTAAAGGCAGCAGACAAATATACATACGACCACGCTTTCCCAATGTGGGGGGAGGCTGGACATGTCCTAAGGTTGATTCATGCCGTCGCGCATAGGCTCTCACAAAACGAGCGCATCGCATTTCTACAGAAATGTGTTCTTGATGCCACCGACGACACCATGGCAGTTGACATTGTAATGATCCTGACTCGGCAGAAGGACGAATCAAACCTTGAAGTATCGGTCGCAGACCTCTATCCGAACTTCACGAGGCGGATGAGAAATCGTTACGGCCGTGGGATAGATATCGCGAATATCGATTTGAGCACCTCCGACCAACAGGCGTTCAACCTTTGGGGCATTCGCAGCACTGACGATCTGCAAACGGAACCCGAGGACCGCAACATACAATATGACTTTTGGCGTCGATATATCGGAAAGAGCCGCACTCGGCTAGCGCGAGTCTTTCGCGACTTTTTCTTGCCTTTCGCCATATACGAAAAAGACCCAGAGCCGGCCGTCGAAAACAAGATCCCCATCGCAGACCTTAGGAAGCTCTACGATGAACTCCCTGAGGACCCGGCAATGACTGACCGCGACCGTAAGTCCCTTGCTGCTCTGCGACGATTTCTTGACGGAGAGTTTAAGAATGGAATCGGCCCATCGACAGACCTGTATGGCGATTAGCTGCCGGTTGGAAAGGATCTTTAGCAGGACGACTTGATGGCAATCTCACTGAACGACCCCATCCAAGAAGTGACGCAAGACGGATGGCGCATAGTGCGTGAGAAGAACATGGACATGCTGCTGTGGGGTTACTACCAGGTGCTGATCCTGCACAACCGCGCTCAATCCGGCGCGAATGGCTTTTTAAACCGTTTCGATATCCCTCCGGGCGAAGGATGACAGTCCAAAGCGGTGGGTCGTCCACAGGCTGGATGCCCGCGGAAATCGTTTCGGCGATACAAACAAGCTGATGTGTAAGTGGAAAATAAACGGTGGGATGAATTCAGCTTGGTCGGCATTGCCGTGCCTTTTAAAAAAATCTTCGCGCTCAAAACCCGACCAATAGCTTCGAGCAACGAAATAATTTTAGCGTACTTTTCTCTGGTAAACATTTTCTATTTCCGCCGCAGCTCCGGCGCGCCGTCACGCCCGCGAGAGTACGCCGTCACCGGCGGCTTTGTTCCAAAGTCGAGGCCGCATTCGCCGCAATGAAAACGCCCGGGCGATGTCTGGCGCACCAAATCTGGCGGGTGCTCGCAACCAGCAACCGGTGGCGCACTCTCGGCAGGGTTCGAGCCGCACTCGCTGCAACGCAATTGCCCGTTCCCCATGCGCACGATCAGGTTTGCCGGATGGGCGCAGACTACGGAAGGCGGCGCGCCCTTGGCGCGCTCTTCGGCGACCGCAGCCCGGAACTCGCCGCTGAACGTGCGCAGACCACTGAACAATTTGTTTTTCTGCGCCAGCGCGATTTCGTAGCCCGCCTGCGCCTTGGCGGTGAAGAATTCAAAGACTCCCAGCGCGCCGCCCACACCGCCCGCCTCCGCCGCCAGCACCAGCGCGCCCGCCGCCGCATTCGCCAGGTCATCATGCTGACCGGGCTTGTGATCGAACACTGTCTTTTCCTCCGCTGCGCGTGCGCCGAATCAATCCACCGAGCTGCAGCTTCAGCCGCGGGTGGTCGAGCAAGCGCACTTGACGACTGTTCATCGCTGGCAAAAACGAAAGGTAAATGTCCGATTTCGGTTTTTCAGACCGCGAGTAGCGCACGCCGTGCTTCTCGAACTGCTCGGAAACCCACTGCGCACCGTAATAATCGCCGGTCACACCGAAGAGTCTGTAACGCTTCAGAGTCGCGCAAAAATCCTTCACCACCGATTCAGGCGAAAAGGGTGGGTGAACTTCCGCGAGCAAGTCGAGCACCGCTGCTTCCCCGTCCGCGTGCGCAATCGCTAGCGTCATCGAATCGCTTGCGCCGCCTGACGGGTCTACGAATCCGTGATAACTCGTGCCTGCACGCGGGGGGATTTCCGCGCAACCCGTCTCGATCGACGCGGCAATGGCTTCCGGCGACAGAAAGTTTGCGAGGTCGCTGCGGAATTCCGCGCCAATTTCTGCCGCCGCCACCGCAAAGTCTTTGGCGTACTGCTTCGCGATCCAGCTGCTGCTGATCGTCGGATTCATGTCGCCGGTCGCGGCCTGCCATGCCAGCTCGTCCGTGTCTTTGCCAAAGTTGCGCTGGTAAGCGTCGAACAGCGCACCTTCGCGAGCGTACGGACTGCTCAGCCCAAGATGCAGCGCGTTCGGAACGTTGGCGCTACCTTTTTCTACCGCGTTCAGAATTTCGGTATCGGGCGACGCGCTGTGCTCGTCGGTAGCCCAGAACGCCAGCTCGTCGTACACCGCGGCCACCACCGTGAAGCCGCGAACGCTGCGGTAATCAGATGTGTGAATCTCGATGCGGATGCCGTTGTCGAGCTCAATCGAATCTTTCGTTCGCGCGACCACCATCTTCGCGAGCAGCGGGATGTCGTCGAAGAAGTTGTCTACGTAGCCGAAGATCACGTCTGCCTGCTTGCGATCCGACGCAATCACCATCACCACGCCAGTCTCACCGCGCTGCAGTGTCGGGTACTTGCGGAACACGGCGAGATACGTCGCGATGAGCGCGGCAATTCTTGATTTGCCGGAACGCCGTCCGCAGATGAGCCACGCTTTAGTGAATGGTTCCGTTGGAACAGCCGCGCGCCCGGTGTGCTTCCGGTAGGCGGCAAGCTCTTCGTCATTCAGGGGCAGCGCGAACAGCGCCTTCAGAAACACTTTCCAATTTGCCCAGGTGTCGCCGCGCAGCCACTTCAGCACGAACCACGGCCGGAAGAGCCGCGACTCCTCCATCACGTCAATGATTGTTAGGTTTTTCATTTTTTGCCTCCTCCATTTCTTGTGTGCGGCGCTCGATGAACGCGTCGAGGTCTTCGACTTTCTTCGCTTGCCGATCGAGTCCCAACTTGTCAAGCAGCCGCGCCAGCGTTTCGACCAGCGCGGTCCGCTCGCGCACCAGCGGCATGAATGTCTTCCGCCGCCGAATGATGACCTCGGGTAACGATGCTAAGTAAGCGTCTGCGTGGTCGATGTAGATGCGGGTCCTGACGATCATCTCGATCAGCGTTTTTCGCTGCGGGGAAATGTTCTCCTCGCCCCCCAATGCGGTATACAGTTCGCCGCGCCACTCGAAGATTGCGCGGCCCGCTTCGGTACGCCGGTTGATGACCTTCAGCCCGCCGATCTCGATCTTCTTTTTCAGCGCGGTCAGGCCGTGCCGCGTCGGCTTAACGGGCTTCGTCATCGTCGTTGCCTCCTAGGGTACGTCCAGAATGCATTAAGGGACGATCTCAGGCGCTTCCGGCCCCCGACCGTGCGCCAAATAGCCACCATCCAGGGCAAGAAGGGCCGGTTCGGAACGGCCCCGAACACGTAGAGAACGGGTAAAATGACGCGACGCCGGTTATAGAATCCGCTGCCCGAAGTTGATAACAAACGGCTTAACGACAGGCTGTTACACTTCGCGGACACCTCGAACGCCCAAACTACCGGCCTCGACGAACGATCGCGTGCGACAGGATTTGCGCGGATTCGGGCGAAAGCGACCGCGACCGCTTCATGCGTACCCCCAAATTCGACGCCAAACTCCGGACATCGGGACATCGTCAACAAACTAAAGAGCTTAGCGGTCATTTCCACTCCGGACGTCGCGGTCAAAGCCCGGGGTCATTTCCGCCCTTAACCCCTTTGTTTTCTACGACAAGTCCCGATGTCCGGAGTTTGGGCGCATATATGCCGACCGCGCGAGAGAGGTCATCGACCCGATATCCCTGAAACCGCACCTGCACCATCTTTCCTTTCTCCATCTTTTTCTCTCCTTCCCAAATCTTGTGGACATAAACTCCGAACGGACGCAGCAAGCTGGACAGCTTCCAAGCGGTGAGATGTTGGTGGCCGTGTTCATCACCCCACGGCGATTCGCGAATTTGCCAAAGCTCTTCAAGCAGAGTCTTCGACGAAAACCCTGGAGCGTCGCAGTCCTTGAAAAGTTCGAGCTGCTCTTTCGTCAGTCGTTTTTCGAGGATGGTCTGTAGGTCTGCGATCAGCAGCATCGCCATCGAGGTATCGGCGTTGGCTTGCTCTTTTTCGGAACCATTTCTAGCCGCCGTGAGCTGCAGTTCGCGAATCCGGTTCGGAGCGACTACGGCGCAAATAGCGAGAAGCGAAGCCCAGTTGTCGGCCTCGCGGTCAGCGAGCTGGTCATAGTCCTGCACGTCCTCGTATTTCTTCTGAATCGCCGCGCAATGTTTTTCGGCGATCGCTTTGATTTCGGCCAGCCGCTCCAACCCCTCTTCCTCCGCCTTCCGAGACAAGTATCGAGCGATTACTTGATTGGGCTGCCGCCGCTGCATCCTGACGGCGATCGAACGATCGGCCAAGGTTAACGGCAGTTTGCCGATCGCGGTGAACGCCTTCGGGCAATAAAGGTTGAGCTGCTCAACGGCAACCTTCGCGTTTCCCGCCGACGCCGGAACCGCCCGCAGCACGCAAGCTTTTTTGCTGTGCCCGGCATTCAACAGGCCAACCATGGCGATCGCGGTTTCGCTCTTCGGATTCATCAACCCTTCAGCTTCGTCCAGCAGGATAGTTGGGTGAAATGCATCAATGATGCGAAACAGCGCTGCGGGCGAAATGTTCGCGGAGTAAGTCGCCATCCGGCTGACGTGCCAAATCAGGTCTAAAACTCGCGACTTGCCGCAGCGCATTGCCACCGCGGTGACCGCGAGATACGGAAAGATGTCGAACATCTCGAATAAATGCGTGCCGATTGCCCACAGGGAGAGCACCAGCGCTAAACCGGACGGCAGCACCAAGTAATTGTTGAAGAAGGCCTCAAGGCGCCGAACGGCGCCTTCTTCATCGGTGACGATGGTGGTTTGGGTTGGTTGGGGGTTGAACTTTATCTTCGGTAGCTCGTTTTTTTTCTGCTCATCCGAGTCAGCGT
The DNA here is from genome assembly GCA_963814635.1 of uncultured Acidobacteriota bacterium. Lineage (GTDB taxonomy): Bacteria > Acidobacteriota > Terriglobia > Acidiferrales > UBA7541 > Acidiferrum. The sequence goes on from CAWFDP010000001.1 coordinate 2,249,197, forward strand.
AGGTTTCGCTCATTCGCTTCGCCAGGTCTGCGCACATTTTCCGGTAGTCCCGATCGCCCTCGGTAAGGTAGCCGACGCAGCGCTTCTCGCAGATTCTTGTGAGCCGGTGCTCGATTTCCCGCACCGACCAGCCTTTGTTCACCATTAATCCGGTGTATCTCTTCAGCGTTTCGTAGTGTTCGCCAAACGGAATCGGCCAGGTATCGGTCAGCAAAACCTTTGACCTTTGTTTTTCGCCGCTAGCCTTTTCCCGATCGTGGCGAACCAGTTCGACCAGCCAGCTAGGCGCTTCGGCGGGCTGGCCGTAGTGAACTACAACGTATTCTTTGCCGGTATCCGGGTGAATTGACGGCGGCAGGAGCACGAAGCCGCCGTCTCCTTTTACATCAAGGCACGGACCCAGTGCCGCAGCCTTCGACTTGGTTTCAACGTGAGCAAAAAGGTGCAGGTGGCGACCACCCGCTTCGCGTCCGGTCTTCACTTCGAAAGTTTCCGGCAGCGGTCCATGCTGGGCGATCAGTTTAGCGAGTGAATCTTCCCCGGTCGGACCGTCGGGATCGATGACCACGCGTCCATTCTTCGCGCCGGTTGGCATGCCGATGTTTGCGTTCGGATTCTTATCCCACCATTCCTTGATTTGCGATTCGTTGGTAGTGGCCGCGTTGAGGTTGTCCTTGATTATTGGCCGCTTCGTTTTGGGAACGCACGGAAAGATAGCAATTCCGGACTTTGCGAATGCCAAGGCGGCAACGGCAAGCGGAGAACTCTTCGGAGTTTTCACGGCCGCCCCGATTCGTGGTCGCGGCTCGCAAACTTCTCAAGCTCCTTGATATGAACTAGCCGGCGCGTATGAATCCGGCGCGTTTTGATTTTCCCTTCGGCAATGAACTGCCAGAGAAGGCGCGGCGAGATCCCCAGAATTTTTGCAGCAGTAGCAATGGGGTACAGCAGCTGGCCTTCGACGGGATTTTTTGTTTCGGGATTTTTTCGAAATGAAACTGCAGAACGTTCCGCTGAGGCGGACGCCAAGATAGACATAGTTTTCTCCGGTGAGCTCGATACGTCCGGGGGCGCCAACGCTCAGATGGCCGCCCGCAAACTGCTCACCGTTGTCAGCCGGTTCTTATAGGACCGCCACGTGGGCGCCGATCCGTTGGGAGACCGTGGCAGGCCGAAGAAAAACTTGCGTCCTTCCCCGGCCCACCTAAAGAAAAACGATGTCTAGCCTTAATCTTATCCTTTTTGTTGCCAAAAAGAAATAACGATATTTCGCTCAACGATGTATTTACTGTTCCTAGACGACAGGCTTCGGTATATAATGCCATCGAATAATCTGGTCCCCGATAGCCAGTGACGCAAGATCACCGGCGACAAGTTCAGCTCGCTCCCACGCGCTGAATTTCGGGGGCGACAAAAAGCGTGGGCGGGATGGGAGTCCCAAGAAAATGCAGTCCAACCGTGGTGTTTGGAAAAAAGATAAATCCGATCGGGGTTTGCTGAAGCGCGGGAAGGTTTGGTACGTTCGCTATCGAGCCAACGGAAAAATCCGCGCCGAGGCGGTCGGCCCATCGAAGGCGTACGCGCTGAAGGTTTTGGAGAAGCGCCGCACGCAGACGCGAGACGGCAAGTTCTTCCCCGATCTGGTCAAGCGGAACGTGCTGTTCAAGGAAATCGTCGAGGACGCGATCGCGCGGGCGAAGGATGCACACGCCGTCACATATCCCACCCGGAATTTCAGCGAAGGAAACTACGGCCGCGTGAAGCTCTGGTTCTCCGACCGAACAGCGGCGTCCCTCACGCCGCAGGAGATCGCGGCGAAGCTCCACGAAATCTGCAAGACGGCGGCGACGTTCAATCGTTACCGCGTCGCGCTGAGCCACGCGTACAAGCTGGCGATTGAAAATAAGAAAGCCGTGGAAAATCCCGCAAAGCTGGTGAAGCTCCAGCGCGAGAACAACGAGCGTGTCCGCTACCTCAACCAGTACGACCCGAAAGAGGAGACCAATCTGCGCACCGCGATCCGCGCCAAGCATCCCGAGCGCGAACCGGAGTTCGACCTGGCGTTAAACACGGGGCTGCGGTTGGGCGAACTGCTGCGGCTCGCGTGGGACGACGTGGACCTGCGGCTGAATCTGATTACTCTCCGCGAAACGAAGGCGGGAAAGACGCAGCGCATTCCGCTCAACGCGGAAGCGAAGCGAGCGTTGGTTGCTCTGCGCGCTCAGGAACCGAAGGCCCACTACATTCGCCCGGCTCATGAAGACCGGCGGCAACGCTGGTGGGATGAGGTTCGCCGGGCCGCGGGCGCTTACGACGATACGACGAAAACCTACAACTTTCACTGGCACGACCTGCGGCACACGTTCGCGTCGCGGCTGGTGATGAACGGCGTGGACATCCTCACCGTGAACAAGCTGCTGCGGCACGCGACGCTGCAGGTCACGATGCGCTACGCGCACCTCGCGGAGAATCGCCTGCACGAGGCGGTCGCGAAATTGGGAAGTGTACAGGAAGTGTTACAGCCCGCGGCGGCTCAGCCAGTCACAATTCACTAAGCCGTTTCTTTTGTTGGTGCCGGAGGAGGGAGTCGAACCCACACGCCCTTGCGGGCAACGGATTTTGAGTCCGCCGCGTCTGCCATTCCGCCACTCCGGCTCGGCCACATTAAAAATATCATGAATGGCCACATTCGGCCATACGACTCACCGCGGACTCACCGCGCTCGGCGTCCGCCTCCGCTTCGCCCTAAACGCGCCGCACAAACCGCGGCGCAGGGCTTCGCTCCGGCGGACACCCCAACGACAACAGCAAGTCAAAAGAAAAGGGACACTTCTAATGAGGTAAGGAAGGGGACATTTCTAAAGAGGTTTGACATCGCCACCGCGCTCGCCTGGACGCGGCGCTGCCGAAGCGTTACCCTGTTGCTCCCCTGGTTCCACAGGGTTCGAACCCGTTCTTTCTGGAATTGGCTCGATCGGAACCGGGCTTCGAAAAAATGGCGCACGCAATCTCATTCCCCTCTCGTTCTCCGTCCGAGCATCGCGACCTCGCGTTCTGGATGAAGCGAACGCTGGAAGAACTCGCCGAGCTTCGGTCGAATCCCACCGTTGACACCGTCCACGATGTTCGTGTTGCGCTGCGCCGCTGCCGCTCCGTCGCCGCTGCGATTCAGGAAATCGACCCGCACCCCGATTGGCAGGAGATGCGCGACTGCGCTCGCAAGCTGTTCCGGTCGCTTGGCGAGTTGCGCGATTCCCAGGTAATGATGGAGTGGTTGAAACAGCTTCAGCCCGACGACGATCCGCTGAAAACTTCTGTGCTGGCATCGCTTGGCAAAACCGAAGAGTCCTCACGCGAAGAAGCCCTGCAGAACGCGAATCGATTTGACATCAAATACTGGAAAGCACTGTCGCGCGAACTTGACGCGCGCATGCGCCGTATACCCGCGGATGGTGACGCCGCGCGGTGCCTCGCATTCGAGCGGCTGGAAGAGGCAAAAGAACTCCACCGCCGAGCGATGCGCACCGAGAGCCCCAAGCCCTGGCACGCTTTGCGCATTGGCGTGAAACATTTTCGCTATTCGGTGGAATCCTTGCTTCCCACTCTGCACGTGGAGTGGGCCGAATCTCTTAAGCGTGTGCAGGACGTTCTTGGCAACATCCACGACCTCGATGTGCTGGCGGCCATGTTAAAAGAGGCTCGCAGCGAGCAACCTGGGAATACCGGAACTGATTGGACGGGACGTATCGAGCACCAACGCCACCAAAATCTGGAGACCTATCGTCAGCTCGCGCTGGGCAAAACAAGTATATGGCAAACCTGGCAAAGCGGATTCCCGCGCGAACATCGTCTGCGCTATGCCAACGCGCGCATCGCTGCCACCCGCAAATCGCTGGACGCAAAACCGGCACGCAGCCAATGCGTCGCCCGTATCTCCACGCGACTCTGGTCACAGCTTCGCGCCAGCAATGTCGACAGAATGTTTTTCGACGGCAAAGAGAAGGGCATCCTTGACGCCGCCGCTCGCCTGAGCGGCATCCGCACTCCGGACTGCAAGAAACCGCGGGAAAAGTCCGCCCGAACATTTCTGCTGAAGTCGCCCCTGCCACCCGGTTGGAATTTTGCCGAATGGGAACGCGTGGCGTGGGCCATCCGCTTTCAACGTGCCGCCGATCCCGGCGTGCGCAACAAGCGCTTCTCAAAACTCTCCGCCGAACAGCAAGCCAAAATCTGTCTTCACGCTGGAATTTTGCGCATGGCCGTCGCACTGCAAAAGTCCGGCGTTCATGCTGGCGCAGCGTTGCACATCGAAACTCTACCGCAGGGATTGTTGCTGCATGTGCTCGGAGTTGAGGATAATCCAGAAAACGCTGTCCGCTTTGTCGAAGCCAAGCGCCTATTGGAACGCAGCCTGGGCAAAACCATCTTGATCCAGGCCGAACCCGACGTTCTGATGCTCGCGGAACGCAATCAGGAACTGGACTTGCCGCAAGCCATTTCGATTGTCCAGTAAGACTACTTCCCTTTTTTCAACTTGCGTAGCGCTTTGGGCGGCATAACCCAAATGAGCGTGCCTGTGGGCGGATAAACCCTCGTCAACGCAATGCACGCCGCGCCAGCCTTCTTCAGTGCGGTCAGGTCGCGCTTCGATCCCAGCGCAAACGCGATCAACTCATCCAGTTGCGGCGCGTGCCCAAAGCAAATCACGCTCTCTGCCGATTTTCGGCGCGCGGATTCCCGCGACAATTCGCGGAAGAATCCGCCGGGCTCAGCCCCCGGGAGCAAATGCTCGGTCTTTTCAATTTTCGTCTCGGAATGTCTTAGCACGTCAGCAAAAATCTCCGCCGTTTGCATCGCCCGCACATACGGACTCGAGAAAAACAATTTTGGCGCATCGCCAAGCGTCGCAAAACCTCGCGCTACCTCCCGCGTTTTTTTCAGCCCGTCAGGCGTCAAAAAACGTTCCGGGTCCGACGGGCATTTGGGATCCTCGCGGTCAATCGCGATGCCGTGCCGAACAATATAAAGATGCATAGCTTGGCCGTCCTCGCCGTCCTGCACTGATTATACGGTCGTAAGGTCAACCATTGAGCGGACGAAAATAGAGCCGTGTGTGGAATTCGTTCTCGAAGAGCTCTGCGCTCCGATTGGCATCGCGAATGTCCTCGCTGGCGTCCCCTCGCGCTTCCACTTGCAATCCCACGGCGCCGCGCTGGAAGTTCGCTTGAATCTTATTGACGCGCTGGCGGTGCGAGTGGTCCAGTCCCTCCGCGATGCGCACCAGCGATGCCAGTCGCCGGGCCAGCCGCCGGTCGTTGTTATTGAGAGCTGCGTACGAAATATGATGCTCGGCCGGCTCGGCTTTGCGATTGTGATATCGCACCACGGCCGCGGTCAGAGCGCGCTCCCGGCCTTCCAGTCCCGGAATGTCGCCGTTCATCGTCAAATATTCTCCGTGCTTGTGATGTCCCTTGTGGCTCACGGTATGACCGATATCGTGAAGCAGCGCGGCGGATTCCAGAATAACTCGCGCTTCGGCAGGAAGGTGATGCATCGGCTGCAGCTGATCGAATAGTTGCAGGCTCAGTTCGCGCACGTGCTCGGCGTGCCGTTGATCCCGTTCCAGTCGGCGCGAAAAACTGTGAACCCCGGCGAGTACCTGCCGCGCTAATGCGTTGTAACGGTGCGGCTCCTTCCGCGAGAACGCGTCCGTGGCGATTTCGTGGATCAACCCTTCGCGGATGCCCACTGCCGGGACCGACAGCAGCCTCACGTTCAGATAACGACCAAGCGTGACAAAAATGATCGCGGCAATTCCCATCACGTCGGCGCGATCTCGCCGCACGCCGTAAGCTTTCATGCGTTCGCGGTTGTCCATGCGCAGCAATTCCGGCAGGCGTTCGCGCAGCAGCGAGAGTTCCAGCGTCGGCAATCCATGATGCCGCGGTCCCGGCGCTACGTTGGCCAGCGTCTCGGCGTTGCCACCCAGCGCCACCGTCAACCCATCTGCAAGATTTGGCCGCGACGCCAGTTTCGATTCCAGCAACGCCCGCAAATAGCGCCGAACTTGCTCGGCCTGAGCCGGACGAATCACTCCGTGCAGATTTAGCGTGGTCATCAACCGCACGGTGCCAACCGGAAGCTGCGCGGTTTGCAGCACCGCGTGGTCCCGCAACACGCTGATTTCCAGGCTTCCCCCGCCAAGGTCAGCAATGCACCGCGCCTGGCAATCGGGTCCCAGAGCTGCAAATACCGCTTCTCGGCCCAGTCGCGATTCTTCTAGCGCGCTGATCACTTCGAGGCGGACGCCCGCTCGTTGCTTTACGCGCTTCATAAATAATTTTCGGTTGGCTGCTTCGCGCGACGCACTGGTTGCTACCGCCCGGTAACGCGTCACCGCAAATTCGTCCATCACTTCGCGGAAATGTGCAAAGGCCTTGATCGCTCTCTTGAACATTTCTTCGCTGAATCGATTGCGGACGAATACGCCTTCACCGAGACGCAACGGATAACGTTCGTTGTGCAGTGGCTCGATGTCCATGGCCGAATACGCGCGTACCACCGAGAGCCGCACAGCGTTCGAACCGGCGTCAATCGCGGCGATATGGACCGGATCAGGCATGGATGGTATTTAGCGCCAAAGGTGCGCGAGCGCGGAGGAAGGCGTGTACTTCGTTGCGCGGATTCCGAGTTGATCGGCGATTCGTTGCCGCAGCAGTTTGTTGACCGTTGAAACGTTGGCCTCGCCGTCCAGTTCGATAAAATTGTGGCGCTTGGCCACCGCTTCGAACTCCCGCTTTATCATCGTCTGGTAACGCACAAACGACCAGTAGAGATCGTGCGACAGCGACATGTCGCGTCCCGCTTCCCAGTAGCTGATGGCCTGCGCCTTGCGGAATTCCCGGCCAAACGCAGTCTCCGGCCGCACATTCAGCCAGAAAGTCAGATTCGGGCGAAGCGCCATCGCGTAAAGCCCACTCAAATAATCGCGGTTGATACCGCGCACCACGCTGCGCGCGATCAGCGTGAAAATATAGCGGTCAGCCAGCACCACTGCCCCGGACTTCAGCGCCGGCACGATGCGGTGTTCCAGTTGGTCAAAAAAATCCGTGCAATACATCAGGGCCAGCGTCAGCCGGGTCACTGCATTTTTCGCCAGCAGTTCATCAATGTCCCGGCCCACCAGGTTCGAACGCCGCAGTCCGCTGGTCTGCACCGCAAATCCTTCGGACTCCAGCCACTCCTGCAACAAGCTGATTTGCGTCGAGCGCCCTGATCCGTCCATTCCCTCGATGACGATCAGTGTTCCGGTAATTTCACTCGGATCGAAACCCACCAGCGGCTGGGAAAAAAATGCGCTTGTGCCATCCTCGTCTTGCGGATGCGCCGATTTCGCCGACGCGGGCGCGATTGCCGACATAGCATCGCTCGACTCGAGAGCGACCGCCTTGTCCTTCTCTTTTTCCTGGTCCGGCATCTATTCGGCCTCGGCAGCTCGCGGCGCAAACCGCTTCAGATCTATCTTCGATGCCACAATGTCGCGCATCTGCTTTTGCAATTTATTTACCGGCAGTGTTCCATCGAGAACCACGAAATTATCAGACTCCACCATCTTGTCGTAGCCATCCAGAATCCGCGCCTGAAATAGCCGAAAACTTTCCGGGCGGTCGTACGACAGCCCCAAATCCATTCCTGCCTCGTAATATTTCAGTTTTGGACGCCCGCTCAAAATTCGCTGCACCGCCACATCCAGCGGCGCTCGAAAATAAAATGTGATGTCCGGCACCGGCGCGAAACGGTACAAATTTCGCAGCCATTTCTGCGGGCATCCGCGCGCCCCGTCGCGGGCAAATGCGGTGTAAATGTAGCGGTCCGCGAGCACCAGATAATCGCCTTGCAGCAGCGGCATGATCTGTCGCTCGCAGCGGTCCGCAAAGTCCGCCGCGTGCAGCAGCGAAAATGTCGTCGGCGTCAGCAGCCGCCGCTGTTTTCCGCGTCGGGTTGCGGATTTCACCAGCTCCGAGGAATTCCACTCGGTAAAGTGCAGCCGGTAACCGCCGATTTCCAGCCAGCGTTTCAGCAAGTAGAGTTGCGTGCTTTTTCCCGAGCCGTCCGTGCCTTCAACCACAATCAGCGCACCAGGATACGCGCGATTCGGCACCGGCCGCCCCGGCTGCGGCAGCGTCGATTTAATCGCTTCAGCGCGTGCTTGTTTCGACGTCGTCTCTTGATTTTCCATGTGTGGGCTTGCGATTCCTGTCGGTTGCATCATTTACGCCGGATTTGTCACACCGGAATTACACCACAAGCGCCCACTCTGGCGCAAAGCAGGGTTCAGCAGCGCTAAAAAACGGCCACTTTTATGCGCAGAAATTTCTTTGGATTTTGCCGGAAGTCTCCGATTAGCAGCCGCAAATCGCCGGTCAATCCAGTCAGGTTGTCGTACAGTTTGGGATCTGAAAAGAGTTTTCCTGCAGAGGTGGTGTTGTCGTTCAGCTTTGCCGTCGCATTCGCCAGGTTCGTGCTGCTCTCCCGCAGCTTATTGTAAAGCTCATCATCCGTCGCAAGCTTTCCCAGGGAACCCTTCCCCGCGCGCACATCTCCAATCATCGCGTTCCCGCTTTGTATCGCTTTCTTCGCTTCGTCATAAAGCGTTGGATCATTCAACAACTTGCCGAGCGTACCCTTCCCGGATCGCACATCGCTCACCACCCCGTTCACGTTGTCTATCGTCGCATTCGCCTTCCCGTACAACTCATCCGAAGCCACCAGCTTGCCCAAGGTACCCTGTCCACTCTGTATTTTGCCCGCGATGTCGTTGCTCTTCGCCAGCAAGCCATTCAAATTGTTGTACGCCTGATCGTCGTTCAATAATTTTCCCAGCGTTCCCTTTCCGTCTTGCAGCCTGGCAATAACATCATGAATATCTCCAGTCAGCAGTTGCATGCTGGCCATCACGTCCGACAAGTTTTTTTCCGCTGTTCCCGGCACTTCCTGGTTCTCCTTCAGCGGCGCGCCGGTAAATCCTCTCGTAATATTCACGTAGCGGTTTCCCAACAGTCCTTCGGTAATCAAGCTTGCCATCGAGTCCGTCAAAATGTTCGCCTGATATCTCTTATCCAGGCGAAGTACCAATTCAATATTACGGTTCTTCTCTGGAATGTGGCCGGGCGTCGCCGGCACCATCTTGATCGACTCTACGTTGCCGATATCAACGCCATCCAGCCGCACCGGAGCCCCGTTCGAAACGCCGGCCACTTCCGGCAAATAAGTCCGCAGCCGGTATTTCGGCCCCAAGAATCCCGCTCCCGTCACATAAAAAATTCCCACGGCGATCACAAACAGCGCCACCAGCACAAATAGCCCGACCCGTAACTCCGTCCACGTCAGTTGTTTGCGCTGCGCCATTCTTCGACCACTCCTTTACCCTCGCCTGCGGGTGCGCAACAGACTACCTTACCTTCGCAAGCTTCACACCAAAAACCGCTTCAAATAGGGATCTTTCACCGCCGCCAACTCGTCCGGCCGCCCTTCAAAAAATACTTTGCCGTCTTTCAACACCACAAAACGCGTTTCCGACTCGGTTTCGGCCGGCGCGCCGCTGCGCTTCTCCGAATTTGCTACCACTCGGTTGCTCGCGGTGTCAAAATGATAGTTCGCCAGCGCAAATCCGTCCTGCAAACGATGCGTCGCCAGCAGCGCCGTCACTCCGTAAATATCCCGCAACCGCAAAATCAGCGCGATGATCGTTTGCGCCGTCACTGGATCCAGTCCTGCTGTCGGCGAATCGTACAACACGATCGGCGGTTTGGTAATCAGCGCCCGCGCGATCGACGCCCTCCTCCTCATTCCTCCCGAAAGTTCCGGCGGTACCTGATCGATCGCGTGTTCCAACTCCACAAATTGCAACGCCTCTCGCACCTTCGGTTGAATCTTCTCATCCGGCACCTTTTCCTCGCGCAACCGGAATGCCACGTTCTCTTCCACCGTCAACGAATCGAACAGCGCACCTTCCTGAAACACAAATCCAATTTCGCGCCTGAAATCCAGCAGCTCTTTTTCCTTCATCTGGGAAACGTGTCTGCCCAGCACCATCACGTCGCCTTCCAACGGCCGAATCAGCCCCGCCGCCATCTTCAAGGTCAGCGTCTTCCCCGTTCCAGTTTCTCCGAGCAACACCAGCGTCTCTTTCGGATACACGTCGAACGACAACCCGCGCAGAATGTCGCCTTCCGCAAATCCCAGCCGCACCCCGCGAAACGAAATCGTCGCTTCCATACTTCCTTAAAAAACCTTGTCCGCAAGATACAGCGCCAGCTTGGTCAAAAACGTATCCGCCACGATGATCAGCACCGAAGACACCACCACCGCCTGCGTCGTAGATCGCCCGACTCCCTGCGTTCCACCCTTCACCGTCAATCCCTGGTAACAACCCACCGTCGCCAGAATAAATCCGAAGATCAGCGGCTTGGTCATGCCCTGCATGATGTCCGCAAAATCCAGCGCATCAATTGCCCTCGTCCAGAATTGCACCATGCCCAGCCGCAACGAAAACACCGCCGCCACGCATCCGCCCACCAGCCCGATAAAATCCGAAATCGCCGTCAACAGCGGCAGCACCAGAATCGTCGCCACCACTCTCGGCGTCACCAATTTGCGGCTCGGGTCCGTTCCCATCGCGCGCATCGCGTCCACCTGCTCCGTCACCAGCATCGAGCCCAGCTCCGAAGCAATCCCCGAAGCGCATCGCCCCGTAACCAGCAAACTCGTCAGCGTAGGCCCCAGTTCCCGTACCAGCGCAATCGCCACCGCATCTCCGGTCAGCGAAGTCTGCCCAAATCGCACAAACTGCGCCGCGGTCTGCAGCACCATCACCGCGCCGATAAAAAATCCGGTCAGCAACACAATCGGCAGCGAACCCACGCCAATGCTGTCCATCTGGTCCAGCGTGTCCTGAAAATAGTGAGGCCCGGAAAATAAGTTAGTTATGGATTGCACCGCAAGGTAGGAATACTCCTGAACGCGCAGCACCGCGTCCTTGGCGCCTCCAATCAGCACCGTGGATATCGACAGCGGATTCTCCGCCTGAGCCTGCGGTTCCCGCCCAGTGACCTGAAGAGGCGTGTCTGCCACGTGTCCCTATTTCGAAAATGTCGTTCCGCAACCACTTTCCGGCGCTCGAAATGCTTCTTCGGCACCCACGCCGGCGTGCATCCGCTCACAACCAACTACTTCGTCGAAAGCCTAACCGTGCCGCCGATTCGCGTCAAGGCAAACTGATTCGCACATTGTCTTCCGCAGACGCCTTTACGCAACTCGCCGCGCCAGTTAAACTCTTTTCCACTTTTCTATCTTCGATTTCTAGGACCCGCACTACATGCTGAAGTTCTACACCGCAGGCGAATCGCACGGCCAGGCACTGCTCGCCTTCCTTTCTGGCTTGCCCGCGGGTCTGCCTATCGACCTTGAGTTCATCAATCGCGAACTCCATCGCCGCCAGCTCGGCTATGGACGCGGTGGCCGGCAAAAAATCGAAAAAGATCGCGCCGACATTTTCGCCGGCGTCCGCCACGGACAAACCATTGGCGCGCCCATCGCTCTGCGTATCGAAAATCGCGACTGGGCCAACTGGGAGAAAATCCTCGCGGTCGAGGCCTATCCCGAAGACGATTCCACCGCCAAAAAACTCGTCGCACCTCGCCCCGGTCACGCCGACCTCGCTGGATCGCAAAAATTTAATTTCCACGACGCCCGCTACATCCTCGAACGTGCCTCCGCACGCGAAACCGCTGCTCGTGTCGCGGCCGGTGCGCTAGCCAAGCAACTCCTCCGCGCACTCGGCACCGAAATCGCCAGCCACACTATTCAAGTCGGCCACACCCGCATCGATCGCGCCCCCACCTGGAACGAAATCCAAGCCATCTCCAACGATTTAGAATCCCCGCTGCGCTGTGTAGATTCCGTCGCTCAGGACAAAATGAAAGCCGAAGTTGACTCCGTACTCAAAGCCGGCGACACCGTCGGCGGCATCTTCGAAATCGTCGCCCACAACGTTCCCGTCGGCCTCGGTTCCCACGCCCAGTGGGACGAAAAACTTGACGGCAAACTCGCGCAAGCTGTCATGAGCGTGCAAGCCGTCAAAGCCGTCGAACTCGGCGCAGGCGTATTCGCCGCCGGCTCCCTCGGCAGCGAAGTCCAGGACGAAATCTTCTACGACAGGGCCACGCAAAAATTCTCGCGCTCTTCCAACCGCGCCGGTGGCCTCGAAGGCGGCATCACCAACGGCGAAGACGTCGTCGTCCGCGGCTACCTCAAACCCATCTCCACTCTCCGCCGCGCCCTCAAAACCGCAGACCTGGTCACCAAGGAGCCCGTCCAGGCCGCCTACGAACGTTCCGACTGGTGCGTCGTCCCCGCCGGAGCCGTCGCCGCCGAAGCTATGGTGGCACTTGTCCTTGCCGATGCTTTTCTGCAAAAATTTGGTGGTGACTCCTTGACGGAGATGCGCCGCAACTTCGAGGGCTATGCCAGACAAATCCACGACTTCTGAACCACTCTCCGCGGAAACCGCCGCCGCGCCGGAAGTCACCACACCTCCGCGCAAAATCTATTCAATCGTAAAATACGGCGATCCCATTCTCGAAAGGTCCGCTGCCGCCATCACCAAATTCGATGCCGAGCTCGCCGAACTAGCCGAAGATATGTTCGCCACCATGTACGCCGCGCAAGGCATCGGTCTCGCTGCTCCGCAAATCGGCAAAAGCATTCGCATCACGGTCGTTGACGTTACCGGCGGAAAAAATCCCGAAGCCAAAATCGTGATGGTCAATCCCGAAATCATTCATTTCGAAGGCGAAAAGCGCGAAGAAGAAGGCTGCCTCTCGATTCCCGGCTTTCGCGGCTACGTCGTCCGCCCGCAATTCGTCACCGTCAAAGCCCAGGACGCAAAGGGCGAGTCCTTCGAAATCCGCGGCGAAGATCTCCTAGCCCGCGCCTTCTGCCACGAAATCGATCACCTAAATGGAGTCCTCTTTCTCCAGCACTTGAGCATGCTCAAACGCGATCTAATCCGCCGCAAAATCAAGAAACTAAGAAAACAAGGCGAATGGTAGTTTCTTTCTTTTTGTAGCAGCCTCGAGCATTTATTCCGATTTATCGGGACGCCGCTGTTCTTTCTTTTTCTCGTGGGGGCACGGCATGCCGTGCCCGGCAGTGCTCAGATCGTCGCCGTACTCCTCTCATTCTCCGTGAACTCTGTGCTCTGTGCTCTGCCCTCTTATGCACTCTGTGTACTCCGAACCCTTTTCTTCTTAACTACCGCCAACTGCAATTACTTGTCATCCGGAGTCCCGCAAAGCGGGACGAAGGATCTCAACGTATACTTCAAGCAGGACCTAACCCGTGCGCCTCCTCTTCTGCGGCACCCCAAACTTCGCCGTCCCAACGCTCCAGCACCTCCTCGCCCAACCCGACTTCGAAATCGCAGCCGTCATCACCCAACCCGACCGCCCAAGAGGCCGCGGCCGCGACGTCTCTTTCTCCCCTATAAAAGAAACCGCTCTAACCGCCAACCTCCCAGTCTTCCAACCAGAAAAAATCCGCACTCCCGAGTCCGAACAATTCCTCCGCAACGCCAACCCCGACGCTATCGTCATCATCGCCTACGGCCAAATCATCCCCGCTCGTCTCCTCCCCATTCCAAAACTAGGCTGGATCAATTCCCACGCATCTCTCCTCCCCAAATATCGCGGCGCCGCCCCCATCCAATGGGCCATCGCCAACGGCGAAACCGCCACCGGCATCAGCACCATGCGCATCGATGCAGGAATGGACACCGGCGAAATCCTCCTCCAACAAGAAACGCCCATCGGTCCGAACGAAACCACTCCCGAACTAGCCGCCCGCCTGGCCGAAATCAGCGCACCATTTATGGCTGAAACCCTCCGCGAACTCCGCGACGCCGCCATCCATCCCAAGCCGCAAAATCACGCCGACGCCACACTCGCCCCACTCCTAAAAAAAGAAGACGGCCGCATCGACTGGTCGCAACCCGCCCAAGTCATTTACAACCGCATGCGCGCCTTCACCCCGTGGCCCGGCTCCTACTCCACCTTCCGCAACACCCCCTGCCAGCTCCTCTTCAGTAGCACAGCAACTCTTGGCTGTACCCCCAATGAATCCTCAGCAACCGTGCAACCGTCGGCCACGACGACGCCCGCACCAACTCCGGGCGCCATCACCCTGCAAAGCGGAGACCTCTTGGTCTCCTGCGGCCAGAGAACTCTCCTCCGCGTCTCGAGCGCCAAACTGGAAGGACGCAAACAAATTTCCGCGCAAGAATTTGTAAACGGCAGTCACGTCCAATCCGGAGAGCGCTTCGTCTGAACACTAATTGCGCGATGTCGCCACACAGCGGGAAATCACTGCGTACCAGAGTTTGTTATTGGACTTAGAAAGGCACTCATACATGGAGAAGATCATCGGTCACAAACAAGCTTTGCAAGGACCGTCGTTTTGAAATCCCTAAAAAGAGGTCTTCCACTCTTGATTGTGTTATGCCTTCCCTTCACGGTTGCGGCACAAACGATACCGGGCAGTGCCGCGATTGACGCAGAAGTGGGCAAGATCATCAACAAGACCCACGCCAAAGGCATCGCCGTTGCGGTCATCGATCATGGGAAGGTTGATTTTGTACAGGCCTACGGTGTCCGGAACACCAGCGGAGACCCGCTGGCCACAAACACCGTCATGTACGGCGCGTCACTCACGAAGATCGTGTTTGCATATACCGTGATGCAACTGGTCGATGCGGGCAAGCTCAACCTCGACACCCCCATTAAGGACGATCTCGATAGTCCTTTGCCGACCTATGGCCCGGATCCAGTCTTTCCGGACAAGTATGGACCGTATAAGGATCTCGCTAACGATCCACGCTGGGAAAAGATCACCCCGCGCATGTGCTTGACTCACTCCACCGGATTCGGCAACTTCTGGTTCATCGAACCGGACCAGAAGCTGCACATTCATTTCGAACCTGGCACACGCTTCAGCTACTCTGGCGAAGGCTTCATCCTCCTGCAATTCGTCGTTGAACATGGCGGCAAGTCGAAAGGCTTGGGGCTCGACGTCGGCGATCTGACCAAGGCCAACTTCGACCGGCTGGGAATGCCGCGCACCAGCCTGACATGGCATAACGGTCAAGACACCAACGTTGCCGATGGCTGGAACGATCAAGGCCAGCCGCAGCCGCATGACAAGCGCGGCAAGGTGCGTGCGGCCGGCTCAATGAATACCACCATCGCCGACCTGTCGAAGTTTGCCGCCGCTCTGGTGCGCGGCGAAGGCCTCCGTCCCACCTCACGCGCCGAAATCACAAGACCCGTATTGCATATACCCACTGCCAGCCAGTTCCCTCTCTTCCTCCCCGATCTGCCGCCCGCTGAGCAGCGCAAGGACCTGTACTCGGGGCTGGGCGTGATTCTCTTCGACGGCCCGCAAGGCCACGGCTTTTACAAGGGCGGCCACGACGGCCAGACCGCCAACACCATGGTGTGCATCGAAGCCAGTCAGCGTTGCGTCCTGATTCTCTCGAACGACGTTCGCTCCGAAGCAGGTTTCCCCGAACTGGTCAGGTTTATTCTCGGTGACACTGGCGTGCCCTATGATTGGGAATACGGAGACCACGCGGGTAAGTCGTGAATTCCTGGTGGGCCTTGTTGGAGTTCGGCGCGATTGCTTCCAATTGACAGGCCAACCCGCAACTGCCCCATGGCTCTGCACCCGGTTACGTTGCAAGTTACTGCTAGTAGCACAGGCCGAATCGCAGCCCACACCGTCTCCAGGTGCCATCACTCTGCAAAACGGCAACCTAGTAGTCTCCTGCGCGCCAGGTACGCGGCGCGCGCCAATTGAAGCTCACTCGATTCGCGACGGAGGCAAATTCTTAACGCAAAGGAACTAAATGGTTAGGATCTAGCAGGCGGTTTTTCCTGGGGCTTATCCGCATCCGCGTCGAATTTCGGCTTGGCAGGAGGTGGTGCAGCAGGCCGGGTCGATTTTTCGGTCTCGGTAGAGATCACGTGAAAATTACCGTTGGCATCACGGACTTCGAAAGTCTTGGTTTCTTGTGTCGCCTGCGGTGTGCCTGGGGCGGCGTACTTGACGACGTACTTTGCTCGTCCGCTTACTTTCGCTCCATCGCTGGGATTGCCACTGGGTTCCTCAAACTGCTGTTCGATGGTTTCGCCATTCGCGCCCTTTTTCTGGATGGTTGCGACCCGCTGGTTCAAATGCATGCCGTTATCGCTGTATCGGGGAGAGAATACTGAATAGCTTTCGACGGTGCTCGTTTTTTCTCCCGTGGCGGTTTCGCCTTCTTTTGTAACGGTCCGTGAACGTTCCTGAAGCCTGCCGTCTAAATCAGGGCGCGAAACGCGCTCTTCGGTGCTGCGGTCCTTGCCGTCAGCCCTGATCGTTTTTTCGGTGACGTCGCTTACCTTCCAGCTGCCGTTGCCGTCCGGCATGAGCGTTGTCTTCTTCACACCAACGCTATCATCGCCCTTGTGCGTCTTCACTTCCTGAGTCTGCTCCGCCTGACTGAATCCGCCATAGCTGTCGCGCTGGTACACCGTGCTTTTTGTCTCCTCGACGCCCGGGCTGACCGTTTTCGTGTCCGCCACTTCCCGGCGTATCACCTGAAAATGGCCGTTCCCGTCCGAAGCCGAGATTTTGTTCTCGGTGCGAACGCCGCCGCCCGCTGTGCTGCGCGATTCCTGTTCGGAAACACGCGCCAGGCTTCTTTGCCCGTTACCATCCCACTGATAGGCGCGCACCACCGTCCGCGTGGTCGTGGCATCTACCTGGATCGTTTCCGTCTCCGTCTCCGACGCTGGCTGGTATCCGCCATTGGGCCCGAGGAATTCCATCCTCTGCTTATCAACAGTCCGATTGCCCGACTTGGTGTGGCTTTCCGTGGTCCGCGAAGATTTGGCGTACTGCGGCGTAGAATCTCTGGTCGTCGTCCAGGATTCGTCACCGCCGCTTTGCTGCGGGTTTTGCGCCTGGACGCAGACCGCGCTACCAACGCAAAAAGCCGCTGCAATGGTTGACTTCAACAAGCGTTTTGACCAGGGGCTGGACTCCGGCCTCCGCGCGAGCGGAGCTCTGCCTATTGATATGCCTGGTAATATGAACAAAGCGATGTCGGTCTGAACGTTTACGCGCGCCATATTCGTTGCTCCAGAACTTGGATGCTTCGCCTGAAGTCGAGGACATGCCATCTTACCGGAAATTCGGCCAACATGAGTACTGGGCACGGCTTGCACGGCTTGATGTCGTCGAGCTTCTGGTAACCGCGCAAACCGGCAATTGACCCACTGCCCTGCCGCCCGTCACATTGCGACTTACTTCTCGCTCAGGCATACTCGAAATTCGTCTCTGTACTCTGACAACTCACTGGGAGCCCTCATCTTGAAAATGTTTATCCAATCCAGCCCAAGCCTAAGCCTCACTCGTTCCGCATCCCGCCCCCGCTACTGGCTATCCCGCACCCTCGCCGTGACTTCCGCTGCCGTGCTCGTCTTCCAACCTTTCGCTTTCGCCGACGACGCCCCCGCTGCTCCCTCCGATCCCGACCCCGTGATGCAAGTCATGCAAGACGAACTCAAGCGCGCCACCTCCGGCCTCGCCAAGACCGATCCCGCTCCCTACTACCTCAGCTACACCGTCTACGATCAAACCTCCATCGTGCTCGTCGGCGCCTACGGCTCTCTCCTTACCAATACCGGCGCTCACCGCCGCCAGGCCGACGTCACCATGCGCGTCGGTTCCCCGGCTCTCGACAACACTCACGGGCAAAGCCGCGGCAGCGGAATGATGTCCGGCAGCATTCCTTTCGGCAGCGACACCGATTCCATCGCTCGCGTCCTTTGGGAACTTACCGACCGCGCCTACAAGCGCGCCTCCCCTGCATTCTTGAACGTCAAAACCAACACCGCCGTCCGCGCTGAAGAAGAAGACAAGTCTCCCGATTTTTCGAAAGAGTCCGCTGTCACCCACACCGGTGAAGAAATCAAGCTGCCCGATTTCGACCGTCCCAGTTGGGAAGGCGAGATTCGCCGCATCTCCGCGGTCTTCCGCAAATATCCTGAAGTCTATTTCGCATCGGTCGTCCTGCAAGTGCAGAATGCCAAAGAGCGCATGGTCACCAGCGAAGGCACCGCAATCATCGTGCCCAGCGTTTCTACGCGTCTGGTGATGGAAGCGCAGACCCGAGCCGAAGACGGCATGGACCTCCTTCGCGTGGAAACTTTTCAAGCTCCCTCAGCCAAGGGCCTGCCCGACGAAAAAGAACTCACCGCCAAAGCCGAAAAAATGGCCACCGACCTCGACGCTCTCCGCAAAGCTCCGGTCGCCGAGCCCTACGCCGGTCCGGCGCTTCTAAGCGGTCGCGCCGCCGCTGTCTTCTTCCACGAAGTTCTCGGCCATCGCCTCGAAGGACATCGCCAGCGTGATGAAGACGAAGGACAGACCTTCACCAAAAAAGTCGGCCAGGAAGTCATTCCGAAATTCCTAAGCATCGTCGACGATCCCACCAAAACCGAAATGGCCGGAATGAAATTGGCCGGCACCTACGAATTCGATAACGAAGGCGTTCCCGCGCAGCGCGTCGAACTCATCACCAATGGCATTCTGAAAAGCTTTCTCACTTCGCGCATGCCGATTAAAGGCTTCGACCATTCGAACGGCCACGGCCGCGATCAACCCGGACTCATGCCCACCGGACGCCAGGGAAATCTAATCGTCACCTCTTCGCAAGCTGTCCCGGAAAACGAAATGCGCCAGAAGCTCATCGACGAGGTAAAAAAACAGGGCAAGCCCTACGGCCTCTATTTCGACGACATTCAAGGCGGCTTCACGCTCACAACCCGCTCGCTTCCGCAGGCATTTCAGGTTCTTCCTGTCATCGTATATAAGGTCTACGCTGATGGCCGCCCCGATGAACTGGTCCGCGGCGTCGACATCGTTGGCACTCCTCTCGCCGCCCTCACTCGTATCATCACCACCGGCGATCAGGAGCACGTCTTCAACGGCGTCTGCGGAGCCGAAAGCGGTAGCGTTCCAGTGTCCGCCGTCGCTCCCGCCATGCTCTTCTCCGAAATGGAAGTGCAAAAGCGCGCCCACGAACATGATCGTCCGCCCATCTTGCCTCCACCCGGTTTCGAAAATTTGCCTGCAAAACAGGATGCGCCAAGCAAGGCCGAGGTGAAGCCGTGAACATTCCACGACGCGCATTGCTCGCCATCTTCGCATTTGCCCTTGTCATCTTCTTCGCAAGGCCCGCGCTCGCTTCTCCTGACGATGCAAAACCCTCCGGAGATGCGATGCTCGCAGCCAAAGCCGCCGCAAAAGGCGATCCTCTTCTCGATGCCCTGCTGGTCGAACTCGAACGCTCCAAAAATCAATTGAAGATGGATCAGCTGCAAACTCCGTACTACATCGAATATCGCGTCAGCGACGTCGAGGACTTTGCCGCCGACGCTGCCTTCGGCGCCACCCGCGAAGACCAGCGCGTTCACGTTCGCTTGCTTCGCGTCGTCGTTCGCCTCGGTGATTACAAACAGGACAGCTACTTCGGTCAGGGTATTGGCGACAACATGCTGCTTCCTCTCGATAACGATCCAATTGCACTCCGTCATCAGATTTGGCTCGCCACCGATGAAGCCTACAAATCAGCGGGCGAAGCGCTCACCCAAAAACAATCCATCCTCAAACAATTTTCCGCCGAAGAGCATCCCGTCGACGATTTCGCCAAAGCCACTCCGATCCAGCTCGTCGAGCCAACCGTTTCGCTGAAGGTCGACGTAGACTCCTGGAAAAAAACTCTGGAATCCGCCACAAATCTTTACCGACAGTATCCAGAAATTCAGTCGGTGTCCGCGTCCGCGCGTTTCACCGTCATCAACGAATATTTGCTGAACACCGAAGGCACGCTCATCCGCAACGGAAAATCTGTTTACACCGTTCAGGTGAGTGCTTCGACGCAAGCGCCCGACGGGATGCGTCTCGGCCGCACTCCCGCATGGACTGTTGCAAAAATCGACGAACTGCCCAGCAAGGAAAAACTTCTGCACGACACCAAGGAAGCGCTGGAAACCCTGAAAGCTTTGCGCCAGGCTCCGATTGTGGAAGAGGAATATCGCGGGCCGGTCCTGTTTTCTCCGGACGCCGCGGACGACATTGTCGCGACTCTGATCGGCAACAACGTTTTGGGACGCAAGCCGCAACTCGGCGCGCCCAATCGCACCACCGGAGTGTTTGCCACCAGCTTCAAGTCGCGCGTTTTGCCGCCGTTCATCGATGTGGTTGACGATCCCACGATGAAAGAGTTCAGCGGCAAAAGTCTCACCGGCGCGTACGACGTCGATAGTGAAGGCGTGAAATCGCACTCCGTGGATGTCATCGACAAAGGAGTACTGACCAATTATCTGCTTGGCCGCCAACCAATTCGCGATTTCCCCGAATCCAATGGCCACGGTCGCGCCGCTCCCGCTGCCCCGCCCGCTCCCACTCTCGGCGTGCTGCTGCTGAAAAGTTCCGAAGCGCAAACTCCCGACGCGCTGAAAAAACGCGTCGAGCAGCTGGTCAGCGACCAGGGCAAACCTTACGGCTACCGCGTCGAAACCATGGCCGGCGCTGCGCCGCGCTTGCTTTATCGCGTGTACGCAAAAGACGGCCACGAAGAACTGGTGCGCGGCGCGGTGTTCAGCGAACTTGACGTCCGCGCGCTGCGCGCCGATCTGAGTGCCGCCGGCAACGATCCGCTGGTCAGTAATCGCGTGGGCGGCATTTCGTCCACGGTGATTGCTCCTTCCCTGCTCTTCGACGAATTGCAGGTGAAGCGCGCAGACACCAGCAAGGACAAGTTGCCGGATTATCCGGCGCCGCCACTGAAATAGCGCACTTTGCAAACTCGACATGCGGCGCGCAATCCGCGGCGCGAACAAATTCCGCGCGGATTAAACTAAAGATTGATTGTTTGAGTCGAAAAACCTCCCATGAGCTTTCGCGAAAAACTGGAATGGCTGGCGCGCATGATCCTGCTAGTTTTCATTCTGGCGTCGGCGGCATTTCTTAGTGCGATTACCGCGATGCGCATCGCCATTCACGGACGCGAAGTCAGCATGCCGAATCTGGTCGGCAAAAGCGTGACCGAAGCCAGCAACGATTTGCGTTCCCGCGGTCTGCTGCTGCGCGTCGCGGATCGCGTCTACAGCGAGCAGCCAATCAATACCATCGTGCGGCAGACGCCTCCCGCGGGACTGCTGATGAAAGTTTCCCAGCAAGCGCACGTGGTGCTGAGCCTCGGCCAGCGCGAACTGCAAATTCCGCCGCTCGAAGGAAACTCGCTGCGCGTTTCGCGCATTGAATTATTGCGCGCCGGATTGCAGGTCGGCGAAGTTTCGAATCTGGCGATGCCCGACGTCACCGCCGACACCGTGGTGCTGCAAAGTCCGAAACCCGGTTCCGGCGGAGCGACTCCGCGGGTGGACATGCTGGTTTCGCAAGGGCCGCACGAAGAGTCTTACGTGATGCCGCACCTGATCGGAATGAATGAAGCGGATGCGGTGCGGCGTCTGGAAACGGTTTCGATCAAGCGTAAATTAAACAGCGTGAGCGCTCCACAGTGGCCGCATGGCGCGGTGATCGATCAGGCGCCGACGCCGGGTTCGCGGGTGGCGGCTTCGTATACCGTTGAATTAACTGTGGCTGAGTAGTGTTCCTATTCCCTGCGTCCCCTAGTCCTTACCACTTTGTTGCCGCTCGCCCCGATAGAACGTTTCAGCGGACGGCGCAATAAACATGCTGGCGTAGCGCTGGGTCCAGTTTTTTCTGGACTTGTCGATGGGCTCGAGTCCCCAATAGCGCCAGGGCCAACCGCTGCGCGCGTCGAAATCCAGTTCGGCGTTGTGGATCTCCTCAATATAAGAGGTCACGGGACGAAGGCCGAGCTGCTCGGCCGCGGTTTCGCGTACGTCCAAATCAACGCCGCGGCAAACGAAAAGTCCGCCGGGACGCACCAGGCGCGCGAGGTTAATCATGCAGTTCATGGCGGCGTTGTCCTTCATGTGCACCAGAAAATTATTGGCCAGCACCACGTCCTGCGCACCGATGCGCGGGGCGATTTCCGGATCGGTGGCGTCGGCAACCATCCAGCGAACGTCTTGGCCCAGCCACGGCTTGATGGAGTAATCCTCGCCTTCGCGGTCAAACATTTCCTGCCTGGTAGCGTCGTCCATCTGCTCGCTGCGAAATACCAGCGAATCGATTTTGTATTTGCCGGCTCGCCCGACCTCGACCGCGGCAGGCGAGAGGTCCATGGCCAACATCGAGACGGGAATCTGCGGATATCGTTTCCGCAGCATCCACAGCACGGAATAAACTTCAGCTCCGGTGCTGCAGCCGATATCGCAGATGCGAACTTCGCCAGCGGGTCGCATATTGTGAATCTGTTCGGCAATCCCGGAAAGCAGCGGCAGGTTGCGCAGAAACCAGGTGGAACAGACGGTACCGCGGGGAGCGAAGCGGCAAACGGTTTGGTGGATGGCGTGGCCGAGCGCGCGAACGGTTCGCGTCTCGAGCAGCGGCGGAGGCAGTTTGCTCCACAGCGCCATGCTGGCTTTAGCGAGATTGTGGACAACAGGGCCGTGGGCCATAGTCTTCCTCGTGCAGGCCCAGAATCGAGACGTACTCCGCTGTTTCTGGGGACAGCGGAACGGCAATCCAAGGGATGCAGGGTGCATCCCAGTCGTTTGCAGCCAGGAACTGTACCACTTTGAGAAAGCGGTGGTGTGAACATTATTTGAAAACTCCAAGACACGCCTGGGAACGACGATCGCCTGATCGGCACTTCGGTTTCTCTTCGATCTGCGGGTACCTCGTCCTCAAATGGGCTGCGGGTCTTGGGTTTCTCACCGCTCCCCGGAGTGCCCCATACGCCGTCGTCGCGTGTGGGTCTTCGCCTTGACTCTTGCCGGGTGCGCCCCCGCCGCTCGCCTCACACCGTTAATCCTGTGCTATAGTGCCCCCGAAATAACTTTACCGAATTTATCTGACTCTGCTGCGAGGCTCGATGGACACCACTCCCTTCACATCCGGCTCCCCGATTGCGCTTCAATCCGACCAGCTAGACACAAATATTCCTCCCGTCGCCGAGCGAAACCCATTTTCCTTGTGGCACTACCTCAAGGAAGCCTTCCGCATCATCGTCTGGAACGAAGACGCGGTTCAGCGCACCAAAGACGATCCAATGGCCATCGTTTTCGGCGTCTGTTTTTGGGCGTTCACCAATACCTTCATCATCGTGGCTTCGTTTAGCATATTTCAAGGGAAGTTTGTGTTACCGTCGGCAGTTTACTTCACTAAGTTTCTGCCGATTCAATTCGTTACCGTTTCTGCCGTCAGCATCGCGCGGCTCTGGATTGTGCACTTCGTCGCCACCCAATTCTGCGGCGGCGATGGCCGATTCATCCAGATTCTTCGGCCACTCTCGCTGGCCTCGTTGATTCAATTGCCGATCGCGGTTTTCCCTTTGCTGCTTGTCGTGTTTGGCTTCGGTGATGCCGCTCTAATCATTCTCGGCTTATCAGCAATCCTGATCGGACTCGCCAACGCCGCCGTCACCGTCTTTGTCTTCGACTCTGTGGATCAGATGCCCCAACTAACCGCCTTCATCACCTCTATCGTCGCAGGCATCGTTCTCAATAGCGCCTTGCAGTACATCGTGGGGGCTCTCAAACACTGAGCGGGCCAGTGGCTCCAGAGGTATGATCAACTCCCCTTCCTCCGCGACTCTTCTATCCTCGCCGGAGAAACTTCATCGACGAACAACGCGAGGAACGGGTTTCAGGGTTTGCACTTGGAAACCCTGAGCTAGCAAAAAAGCAATCGATCGTCATTGCCGCAGCCATCTTCGCCGCACGTGACCTAGCGAAACACTGGAACGGCGGCCCCTCGCCCCCCGCCATTGCCTCGGGTGCGCTAGCTGGCTCAGGAGTAGCAGGTGCAGGAGTGGCATGCGTGATCGCCGCGCGCGGTTTCAAAGGCGTCTGAAGGGCGTCTTCCCGAATCTGTGAACTTGCGCATTCGCGTTGGCGAGGCTTCGAAATCTCCGATGACAGCGGTCGCCCTGTTTCGCGAAGGTTGTCAGGATCGCAGCGGTGCCGGCTTGTCCTTGCGAATTAGGAATTGCAACGTCGTAAAGCGCGCCGCTAATGGTTCCTCTGACGCCATGCTGCACCCTTTTCGAATCGGTAGTCGTACCCAGAACGACCATCGCTTTCGGAAAGGTCGTCCATACCATAGCCTGCTGCACATTGTATCCGTTCCCAAGGCAGTCTAATAAACGGCCACCCATCTCCGGCGCGCGGGCCACACGATGCAGCGAACGTCATTCCGACCGGAGCAGGCCGACCTTCTCTGTCCATTTGGTCCCTCCGAAATGGTCGGCCTGCACAGTGGAGGAATCTCTCTTCTTCTTCGCATTTTCTCTTTCCCATCTCCCAGAGAACGGCGATGACGCTGAATCGTTGGAATTAGATTGTGGAGGAGAAAACGCTGGCGGGCTGCAGCTTAGGGCTTAAGAGATGGATGGCGAGCAGGGCGGACGGGTAGGCTAGGCCGGCGATGAAGAAAGGGGCCATGTAGCTTCCGGTGGTTTGCAGAACGTAGCCGACAATTCTGGCGATGAGCATGCCGCCGAGGCCGGCTGCAAATCCACCGAGGCCTATGACCGAGCCGACGGTGCGAGAGGGAAAGAGATCGGAAGCGAGGGTGTAGAGATTTGCGGAAAAGCCGCAGTGCGCGGCAGCGGCCAGCGCGATGATGGATACGGCGAGCCAGCATCCTTGCACGCGGTAGGCGGCGATGACTGGCAGGGCGAGAAGCGCGCAGAGCAGCATGGTGGTCTTGCGGCTGGCATTTGCGGACCAGCCGGCTTTCATCATGCGCGATGAGGACCAGCCACCGGCGACGCTGCCGAAATCGGAGATGATGTAAATCACAACAATCGGCGCGCCAATCTGGGAAAGATTTAGTCCAAAGCGGCGGTGCAGGAAGTCGGGAATCCAGAAAAGGTAGAACCACCAGATGGGGTCTACCAGAAACTTTGCGGCGATGATGGCCCAGGTCTGGCGAACGCCCAGCAGGACGCGCCACGGGATTCTGGCGGACGGTTCAGGCGGACCGTCTTCGATGCGCGCCAACTCCTCGGGAGTGCAGTTCGGGTGCTCTTGCGGCTTTCTGTAAGTGCGAAGCCACAAGAAAAGCCAGGCGAATCCGAGCGATCCGACGATGAGGAACGCCCATCTCCATCCCAGGTGGCGAACCACCCACGGTACGAAGAGTGGGGTCAGCATGGCGCCCAAATTGGTTCCGGCGTTGAAGATTCCGTTGGCGAGCGCTCTTTCTTTTGCGGGGAACCACTCGGAGACGCATTTGGCGCTGGCCGGAAATACGCCGGCTTCCCAAAAACCCAAAGCGCCGCGCGCGAACGCAAAGCCTACCAGCGATCCGCACGCTGCGTGGGCCATGGAGGCAACGCTCCAGAAAAACATGGCAAGTGCGTAGCCTACGCGGGTGCCAAGGCGGTCGATCAGTCTGCCGACCGCAAGCATTCCGATGGCGTAGGAACCTTGAAAGACCAGAATCAGATTGCTGTAGTCAATTTCAGACCAACCGAAATTCGATTGCAGAGTTACCTTGAGGACGCCCAGGATTTGGCGATCGACGTAGTTCTTGGTGGTTCCGAGCAACAGCAAGCCGCAAATGAGCCAGCGGAAGTTGTTTTTGAGAAAAGCGACGCGGGTCATCGAGTGACGTTGTTCGCGAGGCTGGTTGCGCTGGCATCTTTGTTGGGGTCATGCCAAGCGGCATCGGGATCGTCGGCGAAACGTTTTTTGGCGGCATCGAGAATGGCGGAATCGGGAACCATGTGAAGCGGAGTGTAGCGGGGATGGTGCGACTCCTTGTAGGGATTGTTGCGTGCGGCGTTGTAGCAACAAATCATTGACCAGCGCGCGTTTTCCGACAGGTTTTGATCGCTGCGATGCAACAGATTGGGATGAAAAAAGAGCGCGTCGCCCGGCTGCATCTCGACGTGAACGAGCGGCAAGACCTTGAGAATTTCGTTTACGCGATCCTTGTCGGCGCCGGCTTGCTGGCCGGACAAGATGTGCTCAATGCGGCCCAATTCGTGGGACCTGGCGATAACCTGGAGGCACCCGTTTTCTTTTGTGGCGCGGTCCACTGCGATGAAAACGCTGGTGAGCAGCGGAAATAGGACAGCGTTCTGATACCAGTAGCCGTAATCCTGATGCCAGGTCCAAGCGCCTCCGACGCGCGGTTCTTTCATGATCATCTTGGAGTGGTAATGGTAGACCTCGCCACCGAGAAGGGCTTCGCAGGAGCGAACGACGGATTCACATCGAGCGAACATTCCGTAAAGCGTGTCGCCGGGATGATTCCATAGTGCCAGGCGGACTACGCCGCCTTCGCCATCGGCTTTTTCGTAGCCGTGGTCGTCGAGCGTTTTATCTTCTTTTGCAGCGCGATGGAGCAGGCCGATTTCCTGCGCGTTGAACATCGCTTTCACCAGGACAAAGCCCTGGTCGTGATAATGCTTTACGTCCTCCGCGCTGATTGGGCCATTCGCCATTTTATTTTCTCCATTCGTTGCGTGTTCTCAGTTGGAACAGCGATCGAACCGGACGATGGTATTTCGCAGTTGCCGCGGTTCGTCTGCGCAGGGAGTCTGTGATATGGGCAAGTCAGAATCAACCAAGGATTTTTGATGGTGGCGTTTAATTGGACTTAAGCGGGATTCCGGACTCGGCGTGAGAATATTGGCGGTTCGGGAATGCGCGTGGAAAAAATGGAGGGCGCAACTGCCTTGCGGCTGTTGCGCCCTCTAACTGAGCCGTAAAGTTTCTAACCCTTGCGATTCCGTCTGCCGGCTTTCCTGTCGTCTGGCAAATACTCCATCAAGCTGAACTGTCGAGGCTTGGAATTTTGCGTTTCAATCTCGCGTCGCATCATGCGGTTAAGCTTGCTGCGGCGTTGCACTGTTCCGTAAAATTTCTTGCGTCTCCAATTCCACCTGCTGTTTTATCCACCGTCCGGCTTGTAATCCTAGAAGCTTCCTCGTAGCGGCTCTGAATTCTTCGTTTCAGCTTCGCGTTGCAACTTGCCGTGAGGCTAGCTGCTCCGCTCCCCTGTTGCGCTGAATTCTTTACCTCTTCGATTCCACCCGTCGTCTTACCTGCCGTTCGACTGGCGCCCTGCAGACTTCCCCGTAAAGGCTTCGAGCTTTGCGTTTCAATTTCGCGGCGCGCCGGTTTCGCTTTGAACGGCAAACTCAATGAAGAGCTTGCACCCGCTGCGCCTTCTAAACTGAGCCGTAAAGTTCTGTGCTTCCGGTTCAATCTGGAAGGGAAGATAAACTTAGTTGAAAATTGCGTCAACACAATTCGCACCGAAACGCTGTGCAAATCTGTGCATGAGTGTGGAAAAGAAGGAGAATCACCAGAGATCAGCGACCAGGAATCAGTGAAAGCGACACGAGAAAAACAGTGGGAGGTGAGTAGTGAGTACTCGCTGGTGAACGGCAAGAATGCGGGCATTTGTTTCTCATGGAAATCCTGATGGAGCGCCGATGCGATCGGAAAGATCGGGAGCGAGTTGCTGGAAATAACGGACGTTGAACGTATAGATGCGGTCGCAGGCCGCAACGCGAGCGCAGCAGAGGTGGAGCGAATCAGGAATGCGCCCGCCAATCCAGCCGCGATTGGCGCAGACTTCTATCGTGTCACGATACATCTTGGGGGTTAGGGAAATGATTTCGAAGTACGGCAGAATATTGGTGGACAGAAGATTCCACGCCTCGAGCGGGTAGACGGGCGGAGTGAATGGAGTTCGGGTTAAGACCGCATAAGTTTCGGAAAGCGCGTGGCCGCTGGTATACCCCGAGACGGACTTCTTGCGGATCAGCTGGAGCGTGGCCAAGGACTGGCGATGCTGAGGATGGACGGCGACGGAGGCTGCGATCAACACCGCCGTGTCGAGGTAGGCTTTCATAGCCCGGATTCGTTCTTTAGCTGTTCTTAGCGAATGGCGTCAACGACGGAGTCCCAGTCAAATCCGCGAGGTACTTTGCCTTGGTGAACCAAAATCCCATCCTCCTGCACCATCGAGGAACGTTGCTCGACTGGACGTAGGGTTAGGCCATCGGGACGTTCTTCCAGGAGCAGCTCAGAACCCGCGCGGAGCCGGAAGCGATCGCCGACAGGTTTAGGAAGATAATGCGGCCGGCTTTGTCGACCTTTAGCGCCATGCCATTGAATATGGCATATGGCATCTTGATGGCAATAGCCCTGGATGTGGCGGCGATCGACGGGATGTCCAAATGGGGGAGTTTGCAGCGACATGGTAGTGAAGGCGTGATTCGAACGAAGCTTCGGTGAAAGCGACGTCGTCTTTGGATGTCACCCCGGAAGCGAGCGAATGGCGCCTACAATCTAATCCGGAGGATCGAAATGCAATATCTATTGATGCTTCATTCGGAAGAAGCCGGTTGGGATCGGATGACGCAGGAACAGCAGCAGCAAGGGTACGCCGCGTATATGGCCTACTCGGAGGCGCTGAAGAAGGCTGGGGTGCTGCTCGGTTCGAACCGGCTGAGACCAAGCTCGAGCGCGACGACAGTGCGGCTAGAGAATGGCAAACCGAAAGTGCTGGACGGGCCGTATGTGGATTCGAAGGAACAGATTGGCGGCTACTACCTGATTGACGTGGCGGACCTGGACGCAGCGCTCTCGTGGGCAGCGCGGTGCCCGGGAGCCGGCCACGGAACGGTGGAAGTGCGGCCTGTTTGGAGCATGGGCGGCTAACCGTGGCGGAGTTTGACAGATGAATGCCGGCGAAGAACGGGCGCAGACGGGCGACGAGCAAGCACGCAAGACGGCGGAGTCCGTGGCGCGGCGGAGTTATGGAAAGCTCGTTGCCTTTCTGGCGGCACGAACACGAGATGTGGCAGCTGCCGAGGACGCGCTTTCGGAGGCGTTCGCGGCGGCGCTGGCGGATTGGCCGCTACGCGGCTGCCCGGAAAATCCGGAGGCGTGGCTGCTGACGGTGGCGCGGCGAAGAACGATTGACATGTACCGAGGGCGGAAGCGGGATGAGATTGCGTCCGAGGAGCTGCGAGTGATGGCGGATGGGTTGGAAGCAGCGCGGCGCGAAGCGGAGATACCGGATCAACGACTGGGGCTGATGTTCGCGTGCGCGCATCCGGCGATTGAGGCGAGTGTACGGTCGCCGCTGATTTTGCAGACGGTGCTGGGGCTCGACGCGAAGAGAATTGCTTCAGCGTTTCTGATTTCACCCGCGGCGATGAGCAAGCGGCTGGTGCGTGCGAAGGACAAGATTCGACAGGCGGGAATTCCCTTTCGGGTACCAGAACACGAAGAATTGAGAGAGCGGTTGGATACGGTGCTGGATGCAATCTACGGTGGGTTCGCAGAAGGCTGGACGGATGGCGCGGGAGTGGACAGCGTACGGAGGGATTTGGCTGAAGAAGCGATTTATTTGTGCCGGGTGGTAACGGAGCTGCTGCCGAGCGCGCCGGAAGCGCTGGGTCTGCTGGCGTTGATGCTGCATGCAGAGGCACGGCGAGGTGCGCGACGAAATGCGCGAGACGAATACGTTCCGTTCGCGGAGCAGGATGCGGCGTTGTGGGACTCGGCGATGATCGATGAGGCAGAAGGGCTCTTGCGACAAGCGAGCGGGATGGGCTCGGTGGGGAGATATCAACTGGAAGCGGCGCTGCAATCGGCGCACGTACACCGGCGCTGGACGGGTGAGAAGAATTGGGTGGACATGATAGTGCTCTATGACGCGCTGATGGAGGTGGCTGGTTCGCCGGTGGTGGCGATAAATCGGGCGCTGGCGATTGCGGAGAGGGATGGTGCGCGCGCGGCACTTGACGCATTGGCAGAAATTGCCGCGGATTCGCGGCTGGCAGAATATCAGCCGTATTGGGCGGCGCGAGCGGAGTTGTTGAGCCGGGCTGGCGCGGCTGCGAAAGCGCACGAGGCGTATGAGATGGCGATCGGGTTGGAGCGCGACCCGGCGGTGCGTCGGTGGCTGCAGCGGAAGCAGGCGGCGCTGGCGAATTGAGGTTCGGGCCAACGCATTAACCGAGCGAAGACCCACGCGCAAATCCGGCGCGTGGCTCACCCGCAGAGAAAGAGACGGAAAAAGAATGCGGAGAAAAGAAAGAGGGGCAAGATAGTTATAGCGGGCTCCAAGTAGAGCCCGCCCCTGCTGAAAACGTCACGAAATGAAACCCAGCTTGGTTATTTGGCGGTCTGTTTTTTGTGTAAGTCGGTGCAGACCGAGAGCGCGTTGTTGGGATTGACGGCGGAGTCGCCTTCTTCGATGTGCTGGACGATGCCGTTTTTGTCGATGACGATGTTGGCGCGCTGAGCCCATTGGTAGCTTTCGCTTTGCACGTCGTAGCCTTTGAGGATGCCGTATTCCTTGAGCATCTTTTTGTTCATGTCGCTGAGCAATGGAAATTTGATGTTGATCTGCTTGGCGAAGGCGGCGTTGGCTGCGGGGGAATCCATGCTGACGCCGAAGACTTCGGTGTCGGAGGCGTCGATTTTTCCTGCGTCGATTCCAGACTGGACCGCCTGGAGTTGTTTGGTTCAACCACCGGTGAAAGCGAGAACGTAGACGGCGAGGAAGACATTTTTCTTGCCCTTAAAGTCGCTGAGCTTGACGGTTTTCCACTGATCGCTGAGCAGAGTAAACTCGGGAGCGGTGTCGCCGACCTTGAGCGAGGTCTTGGCGACCTGTTCCTTCTCCTGAGTGCTGGCAGTGAGTATGGCGGACATGGGCAGGGCGGCGAGGAGGAGTGCGGCGGCCAGAGTGCGTTTCATTGAGCGGCTCCTTATGTGTGTAGCGCAGATGAGTGCGTAATGAATGTAAGCCGAAGAGGGCGCTGGGGAAAGTAAAAAGATTGTCTCAGCCGGGGAAGAGAAAAGAACCGACCTGAAGGTCGGCCACTATAAAGGCGAAGAAGGGCCTGGGGCGAAGAAAAGCCGGGCTAAAGCCCGGCGCCACGCAAAGAAGAACCAGTCAGCCGTCGGCAGAGGTAGCCAGGTTGCGGAGCGAGCGAACCGCCCCGGAAGGCGGCCCGTACAAAAGCAAAACGCAGAGAAAAACCAACCGTTAACGGAGGTAGCCCCAGTTGTGGAGCTTGTCGGAGTCTTCGGCCCAGCGGTCACCGATGTCGGTGCGGTAATACATGTTGGGGATTAGGACGTTTTTGATGCGGGAATAGACCTGGGCTTGCGCTTGCTTCATGGTCTGGCCGGTGCCGACGACGACGAGGACCACGCCAGAGGTACCGGCAATCAGCCATTGTCCGTTGACTTCTTTTACGTCTTCGATGTGAATGCCTTCCATGTTGGGTTTCTTGAAAACGATGGCGCCGTTTTTGGAGAATGATTCGAAGGTGGCGTCGTCATCAAAGGGGAATGGCGGAACGACAATACGGATGCCGATCTGGAAGCCGCTGCGCGTACGCCATTTGGGCTCGGCACCAGTAGCAAGCTCCCAGAAAAAATCGCTAATGGGAGTAAGCATGCCTTCCTGCTGGATGCTGATGGTGGGATAGCCGAAGCGGGAAGTAAACTCGAGCGGGTAGATGCCGTTGTTGTTGACGATGCAGTTGAGATCAATGTAGCCGACGTAGCCTTCTTCGGCGAGCTTGGACTCCATTTTCAATAGGGTGCGACTAAAGAGCAGATTGGGCTCGCTCCAGAACATGGCGGTACCCATTTCGCCGGTGGGAGGACCAACTTCGCCAGGGAAAAGTTTTTTGTGCTCGAAATTGATGTTGACCGGCGAGATGAAATTTTTACCGTTATGAAAGGCACCGACAGCGACTTCGACACCGGTGACGCGGCGCTGCAGCTGGAAAACTTTAATTTCGTCGGAGAAGGCTTTCTTGTAGGCTTCGAGCATTCGAATGACGTCTTCGCCGTCTTCTTCTTCGCCGACGAAGAGCCGACGCTTGACGTTTTGCGCCTCCCCGCTGGGCTTGATGACATAGCGGTCGGGATTTTTCTTGACGAATTCGATGGCGGGATCGAAAGAGTCGAAGTCTTCGTAAGGAATGATGTTGACGCCTGCGGTTTTCAATTCTTCCTGGCCGAAGGAGCGATCGTCTTCGAGGCGATCAGTGTACGGAGAGCCGCCGATAACCGGCTTGCCTGTGGCGCGGAGAGTTTGCGCTTTGGCGCCTTGGCCGAGGGTATCGTCGAAGACGACGATGTCGGCCCACTCGGCATCGCGTTCCCAATCTTTCGATTTTGGGACGAAGCCGTCGGCGATGTCTTGCTCGCTTTGGGCTTCGATGTAATAGCGGACGTCGTGGCCTTCCTTGAGAACTTCCCAAGCGATATCGCCAATGAGGCCAGAGATCGAGACGAAAAGAAATTTACGTTTGTCCATTGCGCGGTGCGAAGGCTCCAGGAAAGCTGGCTATATGGTACGAAGATTTCGACGGAATGATGTTACAGGATATTAAAGAAAGTTGGCAGGGTAGCTACCGCGGAGCAACCCATCCGGGAAAATGCGGTTCTGAAGTAACGGGGCAAACCGGAGCTTTTGGGGACAAAGTTTGCCTAACCCTGTCCTTTAGTTCAGGTTATACTGGGGCGAAGGTCGCGGCGAGCGTTGCAACGCTCGAAGAGCTGTCGTGGGGAACGCTCCGATGGCCGCACAACGACCCAAAATTTAGCTCGAGAGGTGACGTTTGCGCCGTACTCTGCTTGCCATTTTAGGCTTGGCAGTTCTTTTCTCCTCCGTAGCCGCTGAAGCTCAGACCAAAGCGAAGAAGTCCAAAAAGAAGAAAGATACAACCACCACGGAAGACAACTCCGCGGCGCCGGATAAGGTGCTGTACGACCGGGCGGTGGTGGACGTCAAGAAGGGCCGGCACGAAGTCGGACGGCTGAATTTACAGACGTTGATCAATACCTATCCGGACAGCGAGTACTTGGCCAAGGCGAAGTTGTTGATCGCCGATTCCTACTACAAAGAAGGCGGTAGCGCGAATCTGACCCAGGCTATCTCGGGCTACAAAGACTTCATCGTGTTCTTCCCTTTCCTGCCGGAAGCGCCCTACGCACAGTTGCAGGTCGCGAATACCCACTACAAACAGATGGATAAGCCGGATCGCGACCGTACCGAAGCGAAAGCCGCGGAAGAAGAGTTCCAGACATTTTTGGCGAAATATCCGAAAGACCCGCTGGTACCGAAAGCGGAGCAGCGGTTGCGCGAAGTACAGGAAGTGCTGGCCGAAGGCGATTTTCGAATTGGATACTACTACTACGTGAAGGGTGACAAGAGGGCATCCGCAGGCAGGCTGCTGGCAATTACCAAACGTTATCCGCTGTATAGTCGGTCGGACGAAGCGCTATGGATGCTGGGCGACATCTTTGAGAAAAGCGAAAAGAAAGAGATCGCTTCGATTTATTACCAGCGAATTGTGAGGGATTATCCACTTTCGGGGCGGGTGAACGATGCCAAGGGAAAATTAGTGGCGTTTGGCGTGCCGGTGCCTCAAGCGGACCCGAAGGCGCTGGCGTGGATGCAGGCAGAGGCGGCGGCACCTCGTCCGAAGCCTGGAGTACTGAGCAAACCAAAGGCGCTGATTAACAATGGTCCAGACGCGGAGAAGAGAAGAAGTTCGCTGACCGGAAATCCGCAGATGGAGCCGGACACTGAGAACGTAAGCGTGGCGGATGTATTGACCGGTGGGGGCAAAGCGCAGATCGGCGCGGGTGGCGGAGCTGGCTCCGTTGGAAATACCGCGGTCGTAGAAATTGCCACGCCGGGCAGCGGCGCATCTGGAGGGACTACGGTTGAGGGTGGCGACACGGGCACAGCTGCGCCTGCGGCGGGCGGCGACGCGAATGCTCCCGCGCCAACAGCGGACAATCCGCCGGCGGCTACCGGCTCAGATACGTCTACAGCACCCGCAGGGGGAGCGAGCCAGGATGGAACAGCGGCGCCTGCAGCTGGCACCACAGCTGATCCGAATGCCAAGCCGGCAGACGCCAACGCTAGCACGACCGCCGATCCAAAGGCGGAATCCACCAGTAAGAAGAAAAAAGGCCTGAGAAGAATCATTCCCTGGTAACCGCTGGGGCGCCTGAGCTGCCTGCGGATGCCCCAAAAATGGGGACCTTAGCGACATGTTCCTTCCGACACATGTTTGGGCAGTTTGCGTTGACGCCTACCGCTCTCAATGCTCCAATAATCGGGTAAGGCTGCCGCAGCCCCTTGGGTGGGATTTTGGGCGTGTGTGCGTGCAGCGGAGGATAGTCGGTGGCCAAGATCCTGGTTGCGGACGACAACAGTAATATCCAGAAGATGGTGGGGCTGGCCCTGAAAGATCAGGGCATCGAAGTCATTGCCGTGGGCAATGGCGAGGCCGCAGTCCGCAAAATCGCAGATTTGAGGCCGGACTTAGTGCTGGCCGATGTGTTCATGCCAGTTCGGAATGGCTATGAAGTCTGTAAGTTTGTAAAAGATGATGCCTCGCTCGCGCATATTCCGGTGATTTTGCTGGTTGGAGCGTTTGACCCGCTGGACGAACAAGAAGCCCAGCGCGTGGGCGCCGACGGTGTGTTGAAGAAGCCGTTTGTACCGCCCGATCCGCTGATTTCAATGGTGAAGTCTGCACTGACCCGAGCCGGAGTTGTGCTGGGAGCGGCAAGTTCGCCGGTGGCACCGCCGCCGATGCCTGTGGCTGCAAAGCCTGCAGCGCCGCCAGCACCCAAAATTGTTCCTCCGAAGCCCACATTTACTCCTGAACCTGAAGAAGAGCCGGTAGCGCCGTCAAGTCTTTCGTCGCGCCCAGCGCCTCTTACTTTTGAAAAGGGAGCGCAGCCGCTGGCTTTTGGAAGCCTGCTGGAGACGCAAACTCCTGAAGACGACACCGTATTTTCGGTGACCCCGAGCGCGCCGGCCGTTCCGGAACGTGATTGGGGAGAAACGGTTGCTGCCGCGGATGAGCCGGAAGAAGAAGAGGATGAATCGAAGGGCGCAAGCTGGCGATTGACTTCGATCGAAGATGCGGTGGATGAAGTTCCAGCGGGACAGAAGGATTGGCGCGAGGCGGCATTCGCGGGCATTGGTTCGGAGAAGCCGACGGCGGTGGAATGGGCACCTTCGGTTGAGAAAAACTCACTTTCGATCACCGAAGAAGAAGCTGCTGAGTTAGCGAAATCACAGAAAGTTTATTCGGATGCGTCCGCTGCGCGCGGTCCGGAAGATTGGTCGAAAGCGATCGGCGAAGTTTTTCCGGCGACTCCGGTGCCCGTTGAGACGCAAACACCTAAGGTCCTTCAGTCGGTGCCAGCACCGGCGGGGGCAATTTCGGAACCAGCGCAAGTCTTTGCGCCAACAGCGGTACCGGAAACTCCGAAGGTTTCTGAGCCAATTGCAGCGCCTGAAGTCGCTCACGAACCTGAAGTTGCTCCAGCAACGCAGGCTCCAGCGGCCAACGCATGGATGGCCGGTGCGATCAGTCCTTGGGAAGCGGAGATTCAGCGCGCGGCGGAACTTGCAGCCACCTGGGATAACACAAAGATCGCCTCAGCGGCGGTGGTCGAAGAGACTTCGGCAACGGAAGCGTTTCTGAATTCCGGGTTGATGACGGCTGCGCCAGCGCCCACGGTGGAATCCGTGGCGCCTGAAGCCTCTGCACACGAAGCTGCGGTGGTTGAGTCCACGGAGCCAGAGCCAGAGGTGGTCGTCGAGGAATCGTCGGGAGATGCTTCGAACGGACGCTCCGCTTATTCGGCCGAGCCGATCCTCTCTCCTTCGACCGAAGAAATTTTGCAGCAAGAGACGGCCAACGTAGTCGCACAGGAATTGCCGGCATTGCATGAGTCGCTGACAACCACGCCTGCCGCTATGAGCGAGCCTACACCGGCCGCCGCTCCGAATATGGATGAGATAGTGGCCAAGGTGCTTGCCAGGATGAATCCGGACGCGCTGCAAGCTGTCACTCGCGAAATCCTTAAGCCCCTGATCGAAGCAATGATCAAAGACGAACTCAACAAAAAGTAGTTCCCTTTCGAATCGTATAGCCTAAACAAGAACTTTTCGTTTCGCCGCCGTCGCGTTGACGTATTTCCGTTCCTGCCCGTATAGTCAAAGATTGCTCTTCGTGCAGAAGAATCCACTTTCTTTAGTCAGGGTTTGCAAGTACAACCCTGGAACTTTTTCAACTCAGGGTTTGCAAGTACAAACCCTGAAACCCGCAACCAGGAGAAACATCAGGTATGCCCCGGGAGATCGCGAAGGCCTACGACCCACAGCAGATTGAACCACGCTGGGCGGAATTTTGGGTGAGGGACAATCTGTTTCGCGCCGATGTGAATGCGCCCGGTCCGGTTTTCTCGATCGTCATCCCACCACCGAATGTGACTGGTTCGCTGCATATCGGGCACATGTTGGAGCACACCGAGATCGACATTCTGACTCGCTGGTTCCGGATGCGGGGGTACAACACCCTATATTTGCCGGGCACCGACCATGCGGGAATCTCCACGCAACGTGTGGTTGTGAAGTACCTGATGGAACAAGGCATCGACTACCAAAAACTGGGGCGCGCGGAATTCGAAAAACAGGTTTGGAAATGGAAAGAAGAAGCCGGCAACCAGATCACCGAGCAGATGAAGGGCATTGGGGAGAGCTGCGACTGGACGAGAGAGCGATTTACGCTTTCGCCGGAAATGTCGCGCGTGGTGCGCGAAGTGTTTGTGCGGTTGTTTGAAGAAGGATTGATTTACCGGGAGACCCGGCTGGTCAACTGGTGCCCCGTTTGTTTGACGGTGTTAAGCGACCTGGAAGTGCTGCATGAGGAGCGGCAGGGGAATCTGTGGCACATCAAGTATCCGGTCGCTGGCAGCGATGAATCTGTGGTGGTGGCAACGACGCGGCCGGAAACGATGCTGGGCGATACCGCGGTCGCAGTGCATCCCGAAGACGAGCGATACAAGCATTTGGTCGGCAAGAATGTGCTTCTGCCGCTGATGAACCGTGAGATCCCGATCATTGCCGACGAGATGGTGGACCGCGAGTTTGGAACCGGCGCGGTAAAGATTACGCCAGCACACGATCCGAATGATTTTGAAGTCGGTCGGCGCCACAAGTTGCCGGAAATCGACGTAATGACCAGCGACGGTCATATGAACGCGAATGCTGGCGTGTACGCAGGGCTCGATCGCTTTGCTGCGCGAAAGAAGGTTGTCGAAGATTTGAAAGCGCAGAAATCGCTAGAAAAAGTAAGTGAGCACACGCACGCGATCGGGATTTGCGAGCGAAGCAAGACCATCGTCGAGCCGCGGATTTCGACACAATGGTTCTGCAAAATGAAACCGCTGGCGGAGCCGGCCATTGGGGCGGTGGAGCGCGGGGAGATTCGGATTGTTCCAGAAAACCGGCGGCAGGAATATCTGAACTGGATGCGGAATATCCGCGACTGGACGCTCTCGCGGCAGCTGTGGTGGGGACACCGCATTCCGGCATGGTATTGCAAAGAGCATCTGCACATCACGGTGGCGCGCGAGGCGCCGAAGAACTGCGCGACCTGTGGATCGGCGAATCTGGAGCAAGATCCCGACGTACTGGATACGTGGTTCAGCTCTGGACTGTGGCCATTTTCGACGCTGGGCTGGCCGGAGAAAACCACGGACTATGAAAAATATTACCCGACCAGCCTGATGATCACCGGCTACGACATCCTGTTTTTCTGGGTGGCGCGGATGATCATGCTGGGCATCCACTTCACAGGCAAGGTTCCGTTTCATGCCGTGTACTTGCACTCGCTGGTGCGCACCGCCGGCGGCGAAAAGATGTCCAAATCAAAGGGCACCGGGTTGGACCCGGTAGCGTTGAATCAAAAGTACGGCACCGACGCGATTCGCTTTTGCCTAACTTCGATGGCCGCGCCGGGCACCGACATCATACTGTCTGACGATCGGCTGCTCGGAGCGCGCGCGTTTGCCAACAAAATCTGGAATGCGGCACGATTCCTGTTCATGAATCTGGATAAATTTGAAGAAGGCGGCGCGAAGCTGGAAGAGCTGGCTGCGCCGGAGATTCGCGAGAAGGCACCCTATCGCTTCGCGGGCGCGGCGCCACTGATTGACGCCTGGTTATTTGCGCGGCTAGCGGAGACGCTGGACGTGGTGAAAGATGCGTTCGAAACGCAGCGATTTCACGAAGCGGTGCAGAGTATCTACCAATTTTTCTGGAACGATTTTTGTGACTGGTATATCGAGTGGGTCAAGCCGGAGCTGACGTCCGCGGACCGGCAACGTGCCACCGTTGCCTGGCAGAATCTTTTTGCAGCGTTCGAATCGGCGCTGCGACTGCTGCATCCGGTCATGCCGTTCTTGACTGAAGAGTTGTGGCATCAGTTGCCGCAGAGTGCTGGTGCAAAGTCGATCGCATTGGCGCGCTACCCAGAGGCACGCGAAAACTGGCGAAACGCCGCAGCGCTCGAAGAGTTTCAATTGGTACAGGAAGTGATCAAATCCATGCGAACCATCCGAGCGGAGATGAAGCTGGATCCGAAGAAGCGGATCGCGGCCCAATTCTTCAGCGGAAACCCCAAGGTTCGTGAGACTATCGCCGCGAACCTCGACGGAATCCTGAGGCTGGGTATGCTGACCCAACTCACAATTACCGATGCCAAGCTGCCGCAATCGGGCGGCGGATTGCGTTCGACTTCGGTGTTTGATGTGCGCATCTCTCACGTGGAAACGGTGGACGTCGCCGCGGAACTGGTTCGGCTGCGCAAGGAACAAGAACGGCTGACCAAGGATATTGCGTCGAAGGAACGCCAACTGGGCGATGAAACTTTCCGGAGCCGGGCGCCGGAGAAGATTATCCAAGGCCTACAGGCTACTTTGGACGAGCGGCGAATCGAGATCGTAAAAGTGACGGAACGCATTAAAGAGCTGGAATCCGGGAAGCAATCGTTGGTCTGAGCGATGGAGAGTTGACCTCTTGAATTGGGATTCAGAATACGTGCAACGGTTGGTGCAGACCGCGCTGGAAGAGGATATTGGCGCAGGTGATGCGACCGTTCTGGCCACAATTCCTGCACGAGCAACTGGGAAAGCGCGGATTTTGGCGCGCGAGGACGTGGTATGCGCCGGACTTCCGATGGCGGAACGGGTATTTCGCGCGCTGGACCCGGAAATGCGGTTGCAGAATCTGGTGCACGATGGCGAGCTCGTTCCTAAGGGCGCAGTGCTGCTTCACCTGGACGGAAAAGCCCGCGCGATTTTGACTGGCGAGCGCACGGCGCTAAATTTCCTCGGGCGGCTGTGCGGTATCGCTACAACTGTCCATCATTTCGTTGAGAAGATTCAGGGAACACGAGCACGCATTCGCGATACTCGCAAGACCACACCGGGACTCCGCTTACTTGAGAAATACGCAGTCAAGACCGGCGGCGGCACCAATCATCGTATCGGGCTCTACGACGCAATTCTGCTGAAAGAAAACCATATCGCGCTGGCCGGTGGCGTGAAGCAGGCTCTCGATCAGGCGCATTCTTATGCGGCAATGCACTCAAAGCCCGATGCATTGACCGCATACGAGGAAGCGGTTCCCTCGCGGGCATCGGACACCGTTCTACCGATTCAGATTGAGGTCCGCGACCAACGCGAACTGCGCGAAGCGCTCGCGGCTGGAGCGGAGTCCGTGCTTTTGGACAACATGACGCCCGCCAAAGCGAAACAGTCCGTAGAATTGGCCCGTTCGCTGCGAGCTGATTGCGTCGTTGAAATTTCCGGTGGCATAACGTTGGAAAATGTTCGCGCTTACGCCGAGACCGGCGCGGATTTTCTCTCTTCCGGGACTCTGACCCATTCTGCGCCCGCCGCGAATCTCAGCCTGCTTGTGGACTCCATCGAGGACAAGTAAGCTACGCGCAGCTTCCATGGCTCATACTTCTCTCGCTGGCACAACCGATCGGCGGCTCGCTTCCCTGCTCACGCTTTTTGCCAACAACGCAACTATCGCCATCAGCGGCGCACATATCGCAAAAGAGATTGGCGTGTCGCGTTCTACGGTATGGAGATGGGTGGAACGTCTGCGCGAAGTTGGCGTGCGGGTCAAAGGCAAGCCAAATACCGGATATTTTCTGGAGCGAGTTCCAGACATTCTGACGCCGGACATGCTTCGCCAGCAGCTTAAAGGAAGCATGTTCAGCAAGAAAATCCATCACTACTTTCGCACCGATTCGACGAATCGGGTTGCGCTGGAGCTAGGTTACGCCAACGAACCAGAGGGTTCGGTGGTTCTT
Source organism: uncultured Acidobacteriota bacterium (assembly GCA_963814635.1). Taxonomy (GTDB): domain Bacteria; phylum Acidobacteriota; class Terriglobia; order Acidiferrales; family UBA7541; genus Acidiferrum. The sequence goes on from CAWFDP010000001.1 coordinate 2,289,656, forward strand.
GCGGAAGAGCAGACCGCAGGCCGCGGCCGCGCCGGACGCAGTTGGCACTCCGAACGTGCCGCCGGAATTTACGTTACGTTGCTGTTACGACCAAGAATTTCTCCGGTCCAGGCTCCTTTGCTAACCATGATGGCCGGACTTTCTGCTTACGCTGCGATCCGCGCTCAAACCGGACTTCAGCCCGATATTAAGTGGCCGAACGACTTAATATTGTGCGGGAACAAACTGGGTGGCATCCTGACCGAAATGCATGCGGAGACCACACTGGTGCGATTTGTGATCGTCGGAATCGGCATCAACGTAAATCAGGAGAAATTTCCCGTGGAATTGAGCGGCATTGCGACGTCATTGCGAAAGGAAACCGGGAAGCCGCAATCGCGACTGGAATTGCTGGCGCGGTTGCTGCGCGAATTTGAGACGGACTACAATCGATTCTTGCGCGAAGGCGCGGCTTCAATCGTTGAGCGTTTTGCGCAAGTGTCGTCGTACGCGCGCGGAAAAAGAGTGCGCGTGACGAATGGCAACGAAAGCTTTGTCGGCGTGACCGCCGGGCTGCGGCCCGAGGGTTTGCTGCAAGTGCAGCAGGACGACGGTAGGCTGGCGACTGTTTTTGCTGGCGATGTTGTGGAAATACGATAGCTGAGAACGAACTGATGCTGCTGACCATTGATGTGGGCAACACGAATACGGTGCTTGGCGTCTTTCGCGGCGAAGAACTTATCGCGCACTGGCGGTTGACGACTGCGCGCTTGCAAACCGTTGACGAATACGGCGTGTTGACTCGCAATCTATTTACGTTGAAAGAGCTCGATCCAAGAGAAGTGAACGGCGTGATTATCAGTTCCGTGGTGCCCCCGATGAATTGGACATTGGCCGAAATGTCCAAAACTTATTTTGGACAGAAAGCAATGTTCGTTGAAGCTGGCGTAAAGACCGGCATGGCGGTGCTGGTGGATAATCCGCTGGAAGTCGGGGCCGATCGTATCGTCAATGGCGTTGCGGCATTTCACAAGTTCGGCGGACCGTGCATCGTGGTGGATTTTGGCACGGCGATTACCTTCGACGCGATTTCCGCGAAGGGCGAATATCTCGGCGGAGTCATTGCGCCAGGCTTGGGTATCGCATCAGAAGCGCTGTTCGCGAGAGCTTCCAAGCTTCCCAGAGTCGAAATTAAAGATCCCGGAAAAGTGATTGGCACCAACACCGTTACCCATATGCAGGCTGGGTTGTACTACGGCGCGGTGGATATGGTTGACGGCATGCTCACGCGCATCAAGGCCGAGCTCGGCGGCAAAGCAAAAGTGGTTGCTACCGGCGGGCAAGCGAAGTTGGTGGCCAAAGGTTCGAAACACATCGAGACCACCGACGACTTTTTGACGCTGGATGGGCTGCGCATTATCTGGGAGAAAAATCAGAACGCCGACACTCCGAAAAAGCACGAGCCCAGGGCTGCGCGGTAGGCTCGCGCAATGGACCAATGGAATTACTTCAACTACTTCACGGAAATTGAAGAATATTTTTGGAAGAAGCGCGGTTCACATCTGCTGGTTTCTCCTCTCGATTGGGCGATCATGGAGACCTGGAAGAAGGCAGGCGTTCCGCTGGAAGCAGTATTCAAAGGAATCGACAGCGCGTTCGAGAGTTATGGCCGGTCTCGGCGCGGCGCGGGCAAACCACTGAAGAGCCTGACCTACTGCACCGATGCGGTGCTGGATGCAGCAGAGGAAGCGCAGGAGGCTGCGGCAGGAAAGGCGCCATCTTCGGCTGCGGTTAAGTCCTCCCCATTTGAGCGTGACGCCTTACGTCAATACTTTCGCCGGAACGCAGAATTAATTAGCGCTGCGGCGAAATCGCAAGCAGCAAAGCCTGGACTCGTGACACTATGGGAAGAGGCATTGCGTTCACTGGAGTCGTGCAGCGTGGCTCTGGATACGCCCGGTGCGCTGGACGTTGAAGATCTCGAGCGCCGACTGACGCTGCTCGATGAACGCATCCACGCCGGACTCTTGCTTTATGCTGACGAAGACTTGCTGCTGCGATTACGCCGAGAGATGGACGGCGCGCTGGCCGCCTACCGGCGAAAAATGAAGGCCGAACAACTGGCTCTGGTGGAAAAACAGTATTTGCAAAAGAGGCTGCTCGAGGAATTTCGCGTTCCGCGTTTGAGTCTTTTCTATCTTTCGTAAGACTACTTTCCGCGTTGACTCACCCTAGCTGCAGACTTAGAGTTTGTGTTTTTGCGCGAATCATGGAGAATAAGGAACACCTATGGCTGATGAATTACAGTTATTGATTGAGAAGCTGGTCTATGGCGGCGACGGCCTGGGGCACGCCGACGGTAACACCGTGTTTGCGCCGTACGTTTTGCCGGGTGAAGAGATTCGCGCTGAAGTAACATCGCGCAAGAAAAAGCTGGTGTGGGCCAAGCCGCTGGAAATCCTGAAAGCGGATCCAGCGCGGGTGAAGCCGGTCTGCCCGCATTTCGGAGTTTGTGGCGGATGCCATTACCAGCACGCTTCTTACGATGCGCAAGTAAAGTTCAAGATCGATATTCTGCGGGAGACGCTGGCGCGTATGGGCGGCGTGACCTGGGCTGATGAAATCAAAGCCCACACCGCCGAACCGCTACACTATCGCAATCGTGCGCAATGGGCGGTTCGCAATGCCAACCCACGCGCGCTTGGCTACTATCTACCGGAAAGCAACGCCATCGTGCCGATCGACCGTTGCGACGTTTTGTCACCAACGCTCGCGGACACTTTCTCGCGGCTGCAGGAAATTTCACGCAATGGCTCCCTGCCCTCTGAAGCTCTGGAGATCGAAGCGTTCGTCGACTCCGCCGACGCAAAAATCGCGCTCAACGTCGCATTGAAAGAGTTCACCAAGCCTGTCGCCGAACTGACCAAGTTGTTTCAGGACACGGTGCCGGCGCTGAATAGTCTTCTGCTGCTCGACCAAAAGAAAAATCGCTTCGAACTTTCCGGCCCCGGTTATCTGATTCAGGAAGCGGGCGGCTATCAGTTCCGAGTCAGTCATCTTTCTTTTTTCCAGGTGAATCGTTTTCTCGTTGATGATTTGCTGCAGACTGTCATTGCCGATGCCAAGGGCGATTTGGCTCTGGATCTCTACGCGGGCGTTGGATTCTTTACGCTGCCTTTGACGAAGACTTTTCAGCGTGTGGTCAGTGTCGACGCAAATCTATCCGCTACGCGCAATCTGCGGGAAAACGCCGATACTGCCGACAGGTCCATCGTTTCACAGCATATGCAGACTGAGGAATTTCTGAAAACCGCGACCGAGGCACCAGACTTCGTGGTTCTCGATCCGCCGCGCGCCGGCCTTGGCCAGGCCTCTGCGCAAAAACTTGCCGACCTCGGGCCAAAGGAAATCGTATATCTCTCCTGCGATCCCTCGACGCTCGCACGCGATCTGGCGGTGCTGATGCAAACGCAACGCAAGCCGGCGGATTCTGCAACCGCGGCACATTGCTACGAAATTCAATCCGTCGATTTCTTCGACTTGTTTCCGCAGACTTACCACATTGAAGCGCTGATTCGGTTGCGGCGCATGTGATGCGACTCCCGTCCGTAACCATCGCGCGTGCGTTTGCCTTCGGCATCGCGATTGGTCTGAGGCCGGGCGTCGCGCAACATGAGTCATCGCCGGCATTCCTTCGAGTGGCTCTGCTGTCCGCAGTTCTGCGCACCACGTCTGCGGCCTTCCTGTCTGCGCGAAATTGCTTATCTTCAGCCGCGATTCTCTCGCTCTCCGCATGGATTGTCCTGGAGCGTGCGGCGCCATCCATCACGGCAGTAAGAATTCCACCACTCTGGATTTTCTTGCTGCAGTTCAGCCACGACTCGCAGTGATCTCTTCCGGCGCGGAGAATCCCTACAGCCATCCGGCTCCGCAACTGCTCGACCGCCTTCGGCAGGCTGGGATTCCAACACTGCGTACCGATACCAACGGCGCAATCAATATTTTGACGGATGGAAAAACGCTTCCAGTATCGTGCTTCGTAGCGTGCTCTGAGATCACCGCAGTACTAAATTCAACCGAGCCTCAGCCGCCAGAGAATCAGCAAAGCAATCAACAGAAGTAAATATCCGAGCGCGGCCTGATACTCATGATTTTTCTTATACTTTGCGAACGAAAAAGTCCCCGCACTCGCGCCCGGCAGGTTCGCTGCAGTCATCCTCGGAAAAAACAACGGCACCGCCAGTGCATACGCCTGAAACTCGGCGCCATGATGTCCGAGCAATTCTCCCTCTTCGCGGCGCATCACCACGCTGTAGACCACGGTAAAATAAACGAGCAGAATTGCTGCCGAAATCCATGAGTGCGTCGCAAAACCCGCGCCCAGCGCCAGCACTGCGCTTCCTAAGTACAACGGATTCCGCGTGTAGGCGTATGGCCCGGTCACCGTCAACACTTCCTGCTTGTGCAAATATCCCGCGGCATAAGCACGCAACCACAAGCCCAGCAGTCCGACCAATCCTCCGATCACAATGAACTTCGGCATCGGCCGCGCAAAAAAAAGTACGAACACCGCCAACACATACCCTAGCCGCACACGCCAGCGCGCAAACAAGGCCGCTGCTCGGCTGCTCACGCCGTTCCACGCATTCCGCGCAACGCGCTCAACACTTCCTCCACGCTAATGTGCAGTAGCGATTCGTTGGTCAGAGCTCCACGTTTATACGTCGTCGTCGCGCCGTCCCACCGCAGCACGACTCCAGATCGTCGGTACGGCCCATTGCGCGCAGGGTCGGTCGGACCGAATAACGCTACAACGCGCGTGCCAAGCGCGTCCGCAAGATGGAGAGGTCCGGTATCCCCTGCAACCACCGCGGTCGCATTCTTCAACAAAGCCATCAATTGACCCAAACTTCCCGTAAACGGTAGCGGGTGTGTGTTCCCTGAAGCATTCACCAACTGCGCGGCCAGATCTTCTTCGCCGGGCCCAACATTGATCACGCTGCGCAATCCAAGTTCTTCCAGAATCTTTTCTGCAAGCGACCCGTAGCGTTGCGCCGGCCAGCATTTGGAGTGCCACCCGCCTCCAGGACTCAGCACAATGTAGTCGTCAATTCCCTCTTGCGCCAGCCGAGCTCGCACGACTTTTTCATGGTCCGCGGGGACCTGCAAGGTTACGTCGCCAATCGGAATCCGTGCACCGGCTCTCGCTGATAACTGTCCATTTTGATCGGCGACATGTCCGGCCGCCGAGACTTGCACTCGATCCGTGTACAGCAACGGCACCCCCGCTTCACGAACTGTCTCCGACGAAAATCCGACCCGCCGCGGAACTCTCGCAAGAAACGGAATCGCTGCGGACTTCCACAAACCCTGGTAGTCAATCGCTGTTTCGAATCGATGTTTCCGAATGCGCCGCAAAACCTCGCGCAGGCTGGACCAATTTCGCGTATCCACCGTCCACACTTCAGTCGCCAGCGCGCTGGTTTTCACCAGAAATTCCCACTTCGGATGCGTTAGCCAAATGACCTCGGCATTCGGAAACGAGTTTCGCAGTCCGCTCACCGCGGGAAACGCGTGCACAATGTCGCCCAGCGAGCCTAGTCGCACCACCAGAAAACGCGCCTCAGTCATGCGGCGCCTTGCGGACCGTTTGCAATAATTCTTTCGTTGAATGCTCCTTCGGGTCGCCCACAATCGCCACGCGAATTCCCAATCGATCGGCCGTCTCGCGTTCCGGCACAGTCTCTGCAGTGTAGTCGGTTCCTTTGGCGTGGACCTCCGGCCGCAACTCCGCCAGCAGGACTTCGACGTTTGGCTCCGGAAAAATCACCACGTAATCCACTTCGCGCAGCGCCGCGACCAGCAGCGCGCGTGCGGTTTCGTTCAGCACCGGCCGGCCCGGCCCTTTCAATCCCGTCACTCCGGAATCGGCATTTACGCCTGCCACCAGAACATCTCCCTCGGCGCGCGCGCCTGTCAGATACCGCACATGGCCGACGTGCAAAATGTCGAAGCAACCGTTCGTCAGAACGATTTTCTTGCCCGCTGCACGCAATTGCGCGCCGAGGTCCGCCAGTTCCGTTCGCGCAATGATTTTGGATTCAGCTGGACGCATGCTTCAGCCAGCGCCGCCAGAAACTTCGGCCCGGATCGCTGCCAGCAACTCAGCGCGCGTGACGACCGCTGTTCCGCGCTTCATCACCACCAAACCGCCGGCAATGTTTGCGATCTGCGCGGCCTCTAACGCCGAAGCCCCCGATGCGAGTCCCAGCGTAAACGCGGCCAGCACCGTGTCGCCTGCGCCCGTGACGTCCACCGCCTGATCGCTTCCGTGCACCGGAATCTGCGTTAACCTTTTCCCTGCTCGTTCAAACAGCGCCATGCCGTCTTTTCCGCGCGTCACCAACAACGACTGCAAGCCCATCTTTGTCAACGTAGCTCTGCCGCAGCGCTGCAGCTCATCCATGTCGCGGCCGATGCTGGTGTGATGCAGCGCTTCGAGTTCCGCCTCATTCGGGGTCGCAGCGGTAATTCCGCAATCCGCGTATGCATCCAGCCGGTAACGGGCGTCCAGCGTCACCACCTTATTCGCTTTCGAACCGCGCACAGCTGCTCCCACGGCAGCAGGCGAGGCCACGCCAAATCCATAATCCGAAATCGCAATTCCATCCGCAGTGGGCAATTTCGTTTTCAACTTCGTCAGAATTTTACCCAATACCTTTTCCGGAGGAGGCCCTGCGGGCTCGCGATCCACTCGCAATACCTGCTGCGCCACGGTGTGCGTCCACCCAGCAAGGAATCGCGTCTTTGTCGGTGTGGTCCAATCCTTCGCTTGAAGAATCCCGCCGGTCTCCACGCCCATCACGCGAAACGATTCCGCCAACGCCACGCCAGCAGCATCCTCGCCAACTACCGTCACGGGGTAGACTGTTGCTCCCAGCGCAACCAGATTGTTTGCCGCGTTCGCGCCTCCCCCCGGAACCACATTCGTTCCGCGGTGGCGCAAGATAAGTACCGGCGCTTCCCGCGAAACGCGCGAAATTTCGCCGAACTGAAATTCGTCCGCCACGAAGTCGCCGAACAAAACAATCTTCCTGCCCGCGAAGCGCTCAGCGATCTCCGCTAGGGCAGCCAGGTCCATCGAATTTTCTGCCGTTTTCCTCTCCCCAGCGCTCATCTTCGCACTTTCTTCAAGATCCACCTCGCCGCTTCATCAAGATCTTCGGCCACGAAATCTGGCTGCCTGGGCCACTTTTGTGCGTGCCAAGCCAGTTCGCCCTCGCCGTAACCGGTGCGCACCAGAACGCTGCGTGCCCCCGCGCGATGGGCAGCCTCAATGTCTCCGTAACGATCCCCTACAACAAATGAATTCTTCAAGTCCAGATTCAGCTGGCGCGCCGCTTGATCGAACATTCCAGTCTTCGGCTTTCGGCACTCGCATCGGTCGGCGGACACGTGCGGACAATAATATACGCCATCGAGAGTCGCGCCCTCCGCAAGTAGTTCCGCACGCATTCGATCGTGAACTTCCTTGACTACCGACTCAGGAAAATATCCCCGCCCCACGCCAGACTGATTGGTCACCACAATCACCGGCAGCTGCGCCTGATTCAACTGCCGAATCGCTCCGGCGACACCTTGCAGCAGCCGAAAGCGGCTCACATGATTCAAATAGCCCACTTCTTCGGAAATCGTGCCGTCTCGATCCAGAAACACCGCCGGCCGCATTGAGATTTCAGCCAGCGGACACCTCCGCCAGCGCCCGCAACACTTCCGCGCTCACTTTTTCCGGCGCGATCGCCGTCATGCAGCGATGGTCTGTCGGACATCGCCGCAAAAAACACGGGCTGCAATACGGCTTCTCCTGCACAATCGTGCATCGCGGCGTCACCGGCGCGGTTCCATACGGATCTGTCGGACCAAACACCGCCAACACCGGCAATCCTACTGCGGCCGCGACGTGCATCGCGCCGGAATCATTGCCTAAAAATGCTGTGCAACGCGACAGCAGCGCTGGCAGCTCCGTAATTTGCGTTTTCCCCGTCAGATCAATCGCCGGCTTGTGCAGGCCAGCTTGGATTGCCGCTGAAACTCCCGCTTCTGCCGGAGTGCCGAAAAGCAGCACTTCCGCCTCACGCTCTTTCACCAACTGATTCAACGCCTGCGCAAATCGCTCCGGCGGCCAGCATTTCGCCGACCCATACGATGCTCCTGCGCCCACCGCGATTCGAACCGCTCCCGCAGCTGATCCAGACGATTGCAGCGTCTCTTCCCCATGCTGCCCCTGCTCTTCGGTAATTCGCAGCGAAATCTCCGAAACCTCCGGAACAGAATTAATCCATCCGGCGCGTTTCAACAGCTCAAGATAATAAAACTTTTCGTGCGCGGGAATCTCTCCGGCACGAGGCACTCGAATCGCTTGCGTCAGCAAAAGTCGCCGGCCATCGCGATCGTAGCCGATTCTCTGTGGAATTCCCGCCCGCCACGCGATCCAAGCCGCATCAAACGCATTCTGCAGCAGCAACGCTGTGTCAAACTTCTTCGATCGCAACGCCGCCGCCAGTTTTTCCCGCCCGCGAATCCCAGTGTGCTCACCCCCGCGGTCATACCCTATCAACTCGTCGGCTACACCTTGCCCCCGATAAATTTCCGCGACATACGGCAACGCCAGAATCGCAATCTCTGACTCCGGAAATCGCGCCCTCACGGCCTGAAGCGCCGGCAGCGCCATGATCGCGTCCCCCACCCAATTGGTCGCACGGATCAACAGCTTCATTCCGCGAATCCAGTGCGCGCCGCAATCTTTTTCTTAATTAACGCACAAAGCGCTTCGCCATCGTGAACGTCAATCGCAATTTTGCAGCAAAACAGCGGCAACTTTGCGAATCGTAGCTTCGCCAAATTCTGCAAGTCCTTTTCCGTCGTCAGCAGCGCCTTTGCCCCCGCCAGCAGCGCTTGCTCTTCCAACACTTTCACATCGTGCTCTGAATAGGCGTGGTGATCTCGATACGCTTTATTGCCAGCCACTTCTACGCCCCAACCTTTCAGGTCGGCAAAGAACGCGTCAGGGTTCCCAATCCCGCAGAACGCAAAAACCGGCTGCGGCGGCTCCGTTTTGCCAGCGGCGTCCGCCGATTGGTCGCTGCCCACCCTTCGGAATCCGAGCAGCTTAGTCTCCGCGTAAAAAGTCGGCACATCGGCGGCGGTTCGAATTGCGTGTATCGCCGCCAAATCAGCACTTTCTCCGCCCGTTCGCGTCAAAACTACCGCACTTGCACGTCGCAGCGCCGATGGCGGTTCGCGCATGTTGCCGGCCGGCAACAGTCCGCCGTTCGAACCAAACGTCGTCGAGTCCACCATCACAATGTCGAAGTCCCGAATCAATTCCAGATGCTGAAATCCATCGTCCAGCAAGAATAGGCTAACGGCGTCCGATGTTTCGATTCGCCGCCCTTCCCTAAACCGATCCGGTCCGACCCCAAAAATCACGCGGTGTCCCAGCTGTTCCTTCATCATTTGCACTTCGTCGCTGGTCCCTCCAGTACCGCGATAGCCTCTACTGAGAATGGCCACCCGCTTGTGCTCTGCCAAGAACTTCTCCGCCAGCCAAACCACCATCGGCGTTTTCCCTGTGCCTCCAACCGTCAAGTTTCCCACGCTGACGACCGGCGCATTCAAGTGCTTTCTGCTGTAGATGCCATTCGCGTATAACCAGGCGTGTGCCCGCGCCGCTACTCCATACACAACCGAAAACGGCCAAAGCAGCAGCCGGATTGGCATCGGTAATTTCATTCACGTTTACTTTTACCGCTCGCAATATACTCCCGAATCGCTTCCACCGCTCGGTCCGTCGCACCGCGGCTTTCTTCCACCAAACGCCTCGCCGCCTCTCCCATTCTTTTGTTGCGTTCCGGATCGCGCTGCAACTCAATCCAGGATACTCCCGCATCTTCCGGGCTTCCCACTTGCAATGCCGCCCCGGCGCTCACAAATCGTTCCGCAATCTCCGCAAAATTCTCCATTGACTCGCCAAACACCGGCACTTTACCGAATGCCGCCGGCTCCAAGATATTGTGCCCGCCGGATTCCACCAGCGAGCCGCCCACGAACACTCCATCCGCCAGTCGATACAGCGAAGCCAACTCGCCGATACTGTCGAGAAGCAGCACTCTCACATCATCCGCGATCTGTGTTTCGCTGCCACCGCTTGCCAGCCCCGAGGGCGTCGCCACATTCAAACTCGACCGCTTCACGTATTTCCGCTGCGATTCCGTGATAAACGCCGCCGCCGCTTCGAATCGCTCCGGCTTGCGCGGCGCCAGCACCAGTAGCGCTTTACGAAACTCCCCTTGTGCCACTCCATAGGCAATCAGCGCCAGCGGCTCTTCGGTCGCCACCACGCTTCCCGCGACAATCAACGGCCGCCGTCCGGTCCGCTCTAATTCCGCTTCCAACCATTCCGCCAGCGGCGTACTCTTCGGCAGTTCCAAATCGTATTTCAGATTTCCGCCGACCTTCACCTTCTCCGCGGGCGCCCCCAACGCCTTCACCCGGTCCGCATCTTTCTCGCTCTGCATCCAGAATCCGCTCGCCCGCGAAAGCGCATCTGCTAGGAACGGCCGCAGATAAAATCCCGCCAAGCTCAGCCACGACTGCGATCGCGCAAACGATCGGTCCGAAATCCTTCCGCTCACAAACACAACCGGCACGTTCCGCTTCGCAGCCTGCCGCAGAAAATTCGGCCAGATCTCCGTCTCCAGCACCACTACCAGTGCCGGACGCACCGCCGCCAGCGCTCGCCGCGCGCAAAATGCCCAGTCCAGCGGAAAATAAATCACCGCATCGGCAAACGGCATCCGCTCCTTTGCCAGCGTCTGCCCGGTGATGGTCGTCGTCGACACCACCAGCGGCCGTTCCGGAAACTCCGCCTTCAACCGCTTCGCCAGCGTGAGTCCGGCCAGCACCTCGCCCACCGATACCGCGTGCAGCCAGATCGCACCGGGCCGTTCCGCTGGCAATTTCTCCAGCGCCGGAAATGCCAGCCCCAGCCGTTCTTTCAAATTGGAAAGGTATTTGCCGTGTCGAATTCCCTGGATCAGCCAGTACGGCGTCAACAGTACCGCCGCCAATCCCATCAAAACGCTATAAACGAGATACACTCGGCAAGGCTCCGGTCTGACTCGCGGGGCGCAGGGCAACCCAGCCAGTTCCCAAGGAATCGAAGGCGTCAAGATGCGAAAAGTCTATTATAACCAGATGAGGAAAGCTCACGTTCTCCCACTCGCGCTTTTCGTTCCGCTAACGCTGCTGCCAATCTTCACTTCCACGCTCGGCAATCCACAGCAACAACCGGCATCGCAGCCCATTAAGACTGCGACTCTCGACTCCCACGACGGCCTCACCGTCGCCGCCGATCCCTGGCTTTCCGCCGAACGTTACAAATCTGCCTTCCCCAAGAAATCGCCGTATACCGCAGGCGTCCTCGCCATCAAAATGAACTTCCGCAATGATTCTGACGACAGCATCAAGATCGGCATTGAGCGTATCCGCCTCAATCTCACCTTCGACGAAAACAATCGCCAGGATCTTCCCGCTCTCAGCTCCGAACTCCTCGCTGACGCTGTCCTTCATCCCAAACTCAAAGGCACTTCCAAGCCGCGCCTCCCCATTCCGCTTCCCAGTTCCCCCGGCGGACGCGACAAGCATTGGCAGGAGTACCAGAAGCTTGCCGAAGACGCCGGACTCCACGCCGGCGTCATCGCTCCTCACACTTCCGTCGAAGGTCTCCTCTATTTCGACATGCAAGGCCAGTTCGATCTCCTCTCCAACGCCCATCTCTACATCCCCGATCTAATCTCCCTCGAAAAAAATCGCTCCCTCATGTACTTCGACCTCGACCTCAGCCACCCATCACCGCGTTAAGACTTTTCGGCGACGGTCGCCCTTGGCACAGAATTTCCTAATCCCTAGTCCCAAATCCATATTCCCTTTTCTTCTCCAAATTTGCGTGCTCTCTCACCGTCCGCTAACATTGTCATGTCACAATTTTTTTCTCACACACCTAATGCAAAACTTTCTCGACTCTCTGAATCCCGAACAACGCCTCGCCGCTGAAGCCACTGAAGGCCCGGTACTCATCCTCGCTGGAGCAGGCACCGGCAAGACTCGCGCCATCACTTTCCGCATGGCCAATCTCATCGCCAAGGGCGTTCCCGCCGAATCCATTCTGGCCGTAACGTTTACCAACAAAGCCGCCGAAGAAATGCAGAACCGCGTTAACGATCTTCTTATACGCGCCGGAGTACCTCCCGAGCGCCCGTGGCTCTCAACATTTCATTCTCTCTGCGCGCGTCTACTTCGCCGCGAAGCGGCTTCCGCCGGCCTTCCTTCCAATTTCTCCATCTTCGACGACAACGACCAGCTCGCGGCCATAAAGCTCGCCATCACCACACTGAATATCGAGGACGACGATCTCCAGCCGCGCAACACCCTCAGCCAGATCAGCTTCGCCAAAAATCACGCTAGAACTCCGGAGATGCTTCGCAAGGACGCTTTCACTCCGGACGCCCGCCACACCGCCGACATCTTCGCGCAATACGAGAAAATCCTCGCGCAAAGCAAGGCCCTCGACTTCGACGACCTTCTTCTCCGCTCCGCAAAACTCTTGTGCGATTCCGCCGCTGTCCGCGAAAAATGGCAACGACGATTCCAATACATTCACGTCGACGAATATCAGGACACCAACCGCGTGCAGTACGATCTCCTCCGCCTGCTCGTCGGCCCGGATCACAACATCTGCGTCGTTGGCGATGAAGACCAATCCATCTACCGCTGGCGCGGCGCGGACGTCTCCATTCTGCTCAGCTTCTCGCGTGATTTTGCCGACGCCAAAGTTATTCGCCTCGAACGCAACTACCGCTCGACGCAAAGCATCCTCGATGCCGCGGGAGCCGTCGTAAAAAATAATCCCGATCGCCTCGGCAAGACTCTGCGCGCCGAGCAGCCCGCCGGAGCCAATCTCCGTTACTTCGAAGCACGCGACGCCCAAGCCGAAGCCGAATTCGTCGCCGAAGAATTGCAAAAGCTGCTCGACGACGACTCCTCGCAAACCTGCGCCGTCGAATACCGCACCAACTTCCAGTCCCGCGCCTTCGAAGAAGCCTTCCGCCGCCGCGGCATCCGCTACAAACTGGTCGGCGGTTTCAGTTTCTACAAACGCGCCGAAGTTCAGGACGCTCTCGCCTACGTTCGCCTCGCCATGCATCCCGAAGACGACATTGCCTTTCTCCGAGTGCTCAACGTTCCACCGCGCGGAATCGGCAAAACCACGGTCGAAGCTCTACGCGACGCTGCTCGCGCAAACAGCACTTCTCTCTGGACCGCCATGGAGGACTTTGTCACTGCCACCGCTACTGGCCGCGCCGTCGCGCCCCTGCGCGCCTTCATGGACCTGATCTCGCGCATTCAATGCGCGCTCGACGAAAAAGAGCCCGCCGATTTCATCCGCTTCGTCCTTGACGAAACTGGCTACATGGACATGCTTAAGGATCGCAACTCGCCGGAAGACGTCGCGCGCATTGAGAACTTGCAAGAATTAACTCGCGCCGTCGCCGAAAGCACCGATGCCGGCGAATCCTTCACCGACTTTCTCGACGCCGCCGCGCTGGTCAGCGACGCCGACTCCTTCGAAGGCAAGCCCGGCGTCACGCTCATCACTCTGCACAGCACCAAGGGTCTCGAATTCGATCACGTTTTTCTAACCGGAATGGAAGAAGGCATCTGCCCGCACGGCCGCTCCATCAGGGATGAAAAAGGCAACGACGGAAAAGGTGTTGAAGAAGAGCGCCGCCTGGTCTACGTCGGCATGACCCGCGCCCGCAAAACGCTCACGCTCACGCGCGCCGTCTATCGCCGCGTTTTCGGCAACGAGCAACAACTCCGCGCATCCGAGCCTTCGCGCTTCCTTGCGGAGATTCCCAGCGAACTGGTGGACACGGTGCGCGGCTCCATGTCCGAAATCGGCGAAACTCGCCGCTACGAGCCCGACCCCGAATACTCCTACTCCGCCGACGAATTCTTGCGCCGCGTTCGCCGTGGCACACAACCCGCAGTGCGCCAGCCGCAGCGCCCCGCCGCCACACCAAGTTTCGGCCGCTCAACAATCCGTCGCAGCGCCGACGCCAATCCCCTGCTCGGCCAAAAAGTTCGCCACCCTCAATACGGTGTCGGCACCATCATCGGCGTCGAAGGCGATGATGACGATCGCCGCCTCTCCGTCACCTTCCCCGGCCGCGGCACCAAAAAATTTGTAGAACGCTACGCCCAACTCCAGCAGCTCTAGCCCGCGCTTTTTGCTCTTGTGCTTGTGTGCCCCTTTTTCTCCGGTAGCGACTTAGTTTCCGGATACCGTTGCGGGCACTTCCCTCGCTGAACCGATGCCTACTAATGTGCAGTAAGTCCGGTCGAGTCAATTGCAGGGCGATTTCCGCTCGAGGCACAATCAGGCTTTGGTGACCCCGGCGCTTTCGCGCATGAGCTAATTCTTGCCGCACAACTCTCCGACCGCACGGGGCAAACTCAATCGTCAGACACGATCAATACGAAGGTTTGCGATATTGTGGAAGATGTACCACAGTTGGTCGGCAAGAGGGTTCGATTTTCCGCTCGGTTTGACAGTGATGGCATTGAGCAAAGTGTGTTCAGGGATATTCGACGCCGCGATATTAAACCGTTCGCGCCTGACGAAGTCGAACGGCATCCCGATATTGAAGCGCTCGACCGCGCGCTAAATCAAGGAATGCGTGGAACACTCGACAAACGCATTGTCGCGACCTTTGCGGGTCGTTTTATAGTGCGCGATTCCGATTTAGGTCTTCGATTTGTCCTCAACATCGAACAAGTCGACAACCTTAAAGTTGCACGGATCGATTTGAACCCCACGTGCCTCGAAGGGTCAGGGCGCCGTAGCACTGGCTAGGTCGGATTATCTTTGCCTGAACTACTATTCATTTTTCCCGCCTCGGTTGCGTGATATCCGTCTCTCGCGGTACATTCTTCCCGCACCTCATTCCCATTCCGTTTCCGTCGCTTGCCCGCGTCGGACTCGATCGGAGCGCCCGATTGGCTTCATCGCTTTTTCGCCGCAAGAATATCGACCAGCTGATTTCCGATTGTGAAGGCGCCGAATTCCGGTTGAAAAAGTCGTTGGGCTGGCTCAGCCTCACCTCTCTCGGTATCGGAGCGGTCATCGGCTCCGGCATTTTCACCATTGTTGGCACTGCTATCGCCGGGCAAAAATTCCAGACCTCTTCCATCCTCAACGCGCCGCTGCTTGAATACTTAATTCACCATTCCGCATCCTTCGGCCGCCCCGGCGCCGGTCCAGCCATCGCGATCTCGTTCATCCTGGTCGCCATCGCCTGCGGCTTCGCTTCGGTCTGCTACGCCGAACTCGCCGCCATGATTCCCATCGCCGGCAGCGCCTACACCTACACCTACGCAACTATGGGCGAAATCATTGCCTGGATCATCGGCTGGGATTTAATCCTTGAATATGCAGTATCCAACATGGCCGTCAGCGTCGGTTTCTCCGCTCACATGGTCGATCTTCTTGATTGGTTCGGCGTTCATCCCGACCCCAAATGGATTTCCCCGGCCTATCTGCCCAGCGGCCTTTCCGATCTTGGCGGCAATATGCTCTACGCCCCTGGCTGGCACTTCGGTTTTAACTGGCCGGCCTTCATCATCGTCATGCTGCTCACCGTGATTCTCGTCCGCGGAATCCGCGAATCCGCGGAAACCAATAACATCATGGTGCTGATCAAGATCATCGCCATCCTGGCTTTCGTCACCTTCGCATCCCGCTTCATTCACACCTCCAACTGGCATCCCTTCTCGCCTAACGGATGGCCCGGCATCCTCACCGGCGGCTCCATCGTCTTCTTTACTTACATCGGCTTCGATTCCGTCTCCACAGCCGCCGAAGAGTGCAAAAATCCGCAGCGCGATCTTCCGCGCGGCATCATCGCCACGCTCGTCGTCTGCACCATCCTCTACATCGGCGTGGTAGTCGTCCTCACCGGCCTGGTTCGCTGGGACACCTTGCTCGACGACGCCGCTCCGGTCGTCAACACCCTCAAAAAGCTCCACGTCTCCAGCCTTCGCCTGATCGTGCTGATCGGCGCGCTGATGGGCATGATCTCTTCGCTGCTCGTTTTTCAGATCGGCCAGGCACGCGTCTGGTTCGCCATGTCCCGCGACGGCCTCTTCCCCAAGATTTTCAGCCGAGTCCATCGCCGCTTTCTGACACCCGATTTTTCCACCTGGATCGCTGGCCTCGTCGTCGGAATTCCTGCGGGACTGCTCGATATCGGCACGTTAGGCGACCTTGCCAACATTGGCACGCTCTTTGCCTTTGCGTTGGTCGCCGCCGGCGTGCTCATCCTTCGCTACCGCGAACCTGACCGCCATCGCGCCTTCCGCGCTCCCGGTGGGCCACTCGCTCCGATCATGACCATCCTAACCTGCGTACTTCTTATGGCCGGATTGCCGATAATGAACTGGATTCGTTTCTTTGTATGGCTTGCCATCGGACTTGTGATTTACTTCACGTATAGCCGCAAACGCAGCACGCTTGGCTTGCAAGAAACAAACTAACGAGGCTCGCTCGTCATGTCCCGACGGTTCCAATTTCTCAGCGCACTCGGAATCACGCTGGCATTTCTACTCTCGCCAATTCCGGCCGCCGCTTGGGGCAACAACGCCAACAAGCTCATCGTCAATCGCGCCATTGAAACCCTGCCGCCCGACGTCCGCCAATTTTTCGAAGCCAGCCGCGCCGAACTCCTCGTCCACGTCAACGATCCCTTTGTCAACGTCGCTAAGACTCCCGCCGAGCGCAAAAACCAATTCCTGTATCTCGAAAAATACGGCCGCTTCCCGTTCGAATTGCTCCCCCGTAACTACAAAGCCGCCGTCTCTAAATTCGGCAAATCAAAATTGGAATCGAACGGCCTACTCCCATGGCAGATCGGTGTTTACAGCGCAAAACTCACCGACGCCATGCACGCGGGAAATTGGGCGGACGCAAAACTCTACGCCGCGGTCTTGGCCAGCTACGTCGCCGCCGCTCACGATCCTTTCAACACCACCGACAACATGGACGGCCACCTCACTGGCCAGAATGGCATCAACGATCGTTTCGGCGCAATCCTTGTCGATCGCTACTCATCATTTTTCTTCATGCGCCCTAATGACGCCGTCTATATCCCCGATCCCACCGACCACGCCTTCGAAGCCTGCCTTAGCTCGCACAGTTGGCTCGAAACAATTCTTTACGCTGACCGCGACGCCCACCGTGGCCTCATCGCCTACACCGACGAATACTACGACCACTTTTACAATCAAGCCGGCGCCGTCCTCATCCGGCAAATCTCCGACGCCGCCACCGACGTCGGCTCCTACTGGCTCACCGCCTGGAAAAACGCCGGCCAGCCCTCTCTCCCTCACTAAGGTTGTTCTCGAGCTTCCGTTTGCGGTGGGTTCCTTCTCTTGTAGAGGCCGCCTTCTGAGGCGGCGGCTCGACGCCGCTTTTACAAGCGGAGCCTTGCTATGAATCAATATCTAGGGTTCGACTCTTGTACTCTTAAACCTTTCAACTCTTTAACTCCTTCCTCTGTGGCTCTGTGGTGTCCTTTCTCTACTCTCCACGCCTGCTAAACTACTTGCGTGACCTCTCCCACCGATCGCAACCTCTTCCTCCGCCAACTCCCCAAAGCCGAACTCCACCTCCACCTCGAAGGCATGCTCTCCCCACAACGCGTCTTGGCCCTCGCCAAGAAGTATTCCGTCTCCCTCGACTCTGACGAACTCGCCTCCCGCTACAACCTGCGCGGCTTCACCCAATTTCTCGAACTCTACAAATGGGCCACCTCATTCCTCCGTGAACCCGAAGACTATGCCCAACTCGCCCAGGATGCCGCCACCGCCTTACACGAACAAGGCGTCGTCTACGCCGAAATCACTCTCTCCGTCGGAGTGATGCTGCTCCGCAAGCAAAACGTCGCCGCAAATCTCCGCGCGCTCAAGGAAGTCTTCGATCGCAACGCCGCAGCCCACACCGGTCCCCAAGTGCAATTCATTTTCGACGCGGTCCGCCAGTTCGGCCCCGCTCCCGCTATGGATGTCGCCCGCGCGGCCGCGGAGCTAAAGAACGAGGCCGTTGTGGCCTTCGGCCTCGGCGGCGACGAACTCTCGATCCCGCTCTCCAATTTCCGCCCCATCTACAAATTCGCTGCCGAACATGGCCTCCACCTTCTCGCCCACGCGGGAGAAACCGGCGGCCCCGAACAAATTCAGGACGCCATTGACATCCTCCACGCCGAACGCATCGGCCACGGCATCGCCGCCATTCGCAGCTCCTCTCTAATGAACACCCTCTCCAATCGCAAAATTCCTCTCGAAATCTGCCCTACCAGCAATCTCCGGACCAACGCGCTCAGCATTCAGTTAAGCTCCGCTCATTCCAAACTCGCTCACCATCCTCTCTGCAAATTTTTCCGCAGTGGCATCCCCGTCACCATCTCCACTGACGATCCCGCCATGTTCAACACCACTCTCCTCGGCGAATATTCCGCGGCCCTGCAAATGGGCCTCTCCCTCGACGATCTCCTCGTGATCAACCGCACCGCCTTCGAACACGCTTTCCTGGCTGAGCCCGTCCGCCAATCTTTTCTTTCCCAGATCGAGTCTTTCTCTGCTCCAGCTTGATTTCGTTCCTTCACTTCCTAGTCGGACCGTTTGCATTCATTGGCTTTGCGGCGTATCTTCATCCCCGGTCGATCGACTTTTCCAATGGAGACCTCCGCAATGCATCGCAAAGATTCTTCGCCCAACCCCAAACTCTGCCCTTCTGATCTTTCCACCAGCCGCCGTTCTCTACTTAAAGGCGCAGCCTTACTGGTCGGCGGCGCTGGCGCATCTCCCCTCGTCGCAAATTCAATCTCTGCTTCAACTGCGCCCGCCGTAAATTCCAAAGATCGCGTCGCCGCTTCAGATTCCAAGTCCGTGGTCGAAACCGCCGCAGGCAAAGTGCGCGGCTGCACCCGCAACGATATTCACGTTTTTAAGGGGATCCCTTACGGCGCTTCCACCGCGGGGAAAAACCGCTTCATGCCTCCAGCTAAACCCCAAGCATGGCCCGGCGTTCGCAGCGCTCTCTATTTTGAAAATGTTTGTCCTTTCCCGCCGCGCGCAGGTTGGCAACAGGACGAAAACTCCTTTATGTTCCAGTGGAACGACGGCCAGCCGGGCGAAGATTGCCTTCGCATCAATCTCTGGACGCCCGCCGTCAACGACCATCGCAAGCGTCCGGTGATGGTCTGGCTGCACGGCGGTGGATATTCAGCGGGCTCCGGCCAGGAGCTGCAATCCTACGACGGCGAAAATCTCGCGCGCCGCGGCGATGTGATCGTCGTCAGCCTCAATCACCGCCTCAATACGTTTGGCTTTTTGAATCTCGCCGAATTCGGCGGCGAACCCTTCGCCACCTCCGGCAATGTCGGTATGCTCGACATCGTTCTCGCGCTGCAATGGGTCCGCGACAACATTTCCAACTTTGGCGGCGATCCCGGCAACGTCATGATCTTCGGCCAGTCCGGCGGTGGCGGCAAAGTCGGCACGCTGATGGGGATGCCGCAAGCCAAAGGCCTCTTCCATCGCGCCGTGATTCAGAGCGGTTCGCTTTTGCGCGTCGCTGAACCCCCCGACTCCAGCAAGCTCGCCGCTGCTGTCCTCGACGAACTAAGCATCTCGAAATCCAACGTCGCGCAGTTGCAGGATCTTCCCTTCGACAAGCTTCTTAGCGCCGCGCTCGAGGCGCAAAGAAAAGTTACGCCGCGCCCGACGGGTCCGCCGGACTTCCGTCGTGTTGGCCGCTTGCTCGGATGGTCTCCGGTCGTCGACGGCGCCATCATTCCCGCCCATCCGTTCGACCCCGCCGCTCCAATATTTTCCGCCGATGTTCCGCTGCTCGTCGGCAACGTCCTGAACGAATTCATCAACGGCATCGATCATCCCGACGCCTTCGCGATGACCGAAGCGCAACTCTCTGAAAGCGTTGGCAAACGTTACGGCGATAAAAGCAAGGAAATCATCGAAATCTTCCGCGACGAATCTCCAAAAGCGCGCCCGTTCGACTTGTACTCGATCATCATGGCGTCGTCAGTGCGCGGCACTGCCGTCCAGCAAGCACAACTCAAAGCGGCGCAAGCCAAAGCGCCCGCGTACCTCTATTGGTTCACCTGGCAAACTCCGATTCTCGATGGACGCCCAATGGCCTTCCACTGCGCCGAGCTCGCCTTCTGTTTCGACAACACCGACCGCTGCGAGACCATGACCGGCGGCGGCCCGCGCGCTCAATCTCTCGCCGACAAAGTCAGCGGCGCTTGGCTCAACTTCGCGCGTTCCGGCAATCCCAATCACTCTGGTCTCCCGCACTGGCCAGCCGTCGCGCCCGACAAAGCACCCACCATGATTTTCGACGACACCTGCAAGCTCACCGACGATCCCGACAACAAATCACGCAAACTCATGGAATCGCTCGCGTAGCTCTTGTTCTCGACTCGATCCGAAGTTCTTTTGAGGCGTAGCATACTGCGCACGTCCGCCCATCCGTCATTCCGAACGCAGTGCTCGAAGTGAGGAATCTCTCTTGCGCTATACTGTTCATTCGCGCATCGCAAAAAAATGTCCGCCGGCCCCTTCTACAATCTCGTCTGGCACGCTTTGCGCACCGTCCATGCAAATTTTGCCGTCAACAATTCACACGCCGCACGCTATCCCGCCGACGTCGTCCCCTACGCCGCGCTGGCCGACCCGACTCACGCCGACCTCTCGTCTCTGAAAGAGCTTCTCACTCCCAACGACGGCGTCTACCTAATAGGCCCGCAGCCCGCGCCAACAAACTCACTCCAGGTCGGGCCGCCTCTCGACTGCTTCCAAATGCTTTTCCCCGCTCACCTATCTCCGGAACCTGCCGCGCCCAACGCCCCCCCAATCCTCTGTATGACTCCCACCGACGCGCCCGACATGGTCGCGCTCACCGACGTTGCCTTTCCCGGCTTCTTCCGCCCGCGCACTCACGAAATGGGCGTCTATTACGGCATCCGCCTCAACCACCAACTCGTCGCTATGGCCGGGGAACGCCTCGCCATCCCCGGCTACATCGAAATCAGCGCCGTCGTCACCCATCCCGCGCACACCGGCAAAGGCTACGCCACACTTCTTATGGACCGCCTGCTCCGCGATCACGCCTCCTCCAAAATACAATCCTTTCTCCACGTCAGCCAAACAAACTCCCGCGCCATCGCGCTCTACCAACGCATGGGCTTCATCACCGTGGACTCCGTATCTCTATGGCCCATTTCGCTTGCAACGTAGTCCGTTCGATCCCGTAAATGTCTCCGATTTTTTCCCGCACCGAGAAAATCGCCGCTAGAATGCACTCACTGGAGGCTGTGTTCCCATGAATTTCAGGCCCGCGTGTGTGATTCTTATCGGGACGTTCCTATTTTTCGAGCACGCACCGCCTGTTATAACGGGAGAAGTCGGCCGCCAAAGGTATGTCGGCGATGAAGCCTGTCGTTCCTGCCACGCCGAAAAAGTTGATAGCTACTTTCATACCGCGCATCTCATCGCCTCGCGCCTACCAACCCACGAGTCCATCCTCGGCTCTTTCGATAAATCAAAGAACGTTCTCAAAACGTCCAACTCCGGGCTCTTTTTCCGCATGGAGTCCAAAGACGACGGCTTTTTTCAAACCGCGATCGCCGAAACTCGGGCGCCTGGCTCCGCACATTCGGAAAAAATCGATATCGTTATCGGCTCCGGAAGATCCGGGCAAACCTATCTCTATTGGAAGAACGATCATCTATTTCAACTTCCGGTTTCTTATTGGACCGATCTGGATTCCTGGGTCAACAGCCCTGGATACCGCGATGGCACCGCCAATTTTGCGCGCCCGGTCCTGGCGCGCTGCATTGAATGCCATATCACTTATGCGGAAACCCTTCCTTCGTCCGAACCGCAAAATCAGTTCAAGCCCACCAGCCTGGTGCTGGGAATCTCCTGCGAACGTTGCCACGGCCCCGGCCGTCAGCACGTCGAAGCAATGTCGGCCGTCAAGACAACGTCGTCCGCAGAAGAGTCACCGTCGGGCATCGTGAATCTCGCGAAATTGCCGCGCGATCGCCAGATCGAAGTTTGCGCGCAATGTCATGGTGGCCGCCGCTTGCCGTTGCTTCCGGTCTTCTCGTATCTTCCCGGCGAGCCGCTCGACAAATATTCCGCTCCCCTTCCGCGTGACGCAACCACTGCCGCAGATGTCCACGGCAATCAAGTCGGCCTGCTGCAGATGAGCCGCTGCTATCAATCCTCGCCGGATATGACCTGTTCCACCTGCCACGACGTGCATCAAAGGCAGCGCGACCCCGCAGCGTTTTCTGCGCATTGCGTGAAATGCCACCAGCCGGAAAAGTGCGGCGAATTCCCCAAGCTTCACGAAAAAATCATCGGCGCCTGCGTCAACTGCCACATGCCGCTGCAAAGCTCTAACCTGATCATCACCAACTCCAACGGCAAGCGGTCCAAGCCCACGCTCCGCAGCCACTGGATCAAGATTTATCCCGACCTTCGTTCGGCAGACTTCAAGTAACACTTGAGGAGTTGGCGGAGGAGGGGGGCGTACCCCGGGTGTTCCTCGGAAGAATTTGCAAACAAGGGACTTATTTTTTAGAGTGAAACGAGTGATAAAGCAGGACGGATCGGAGGAGGCGAGGGTATGCCACCCCCGGTGTTTTGGATTCAAGAGTGCGGAAGCGATTGAAAAGAAAGTAGATGGAAAAAGCGGAAGACAAGTGTGCGCAAGCGGGCGAGGATGTAATGGGATCTCGGAAGGCGTACAGGAAGCGTGACACAAACCACTAATGTATAACACCGTGTATTAACTTTAGAGTTAAGGAAAATCGCGAGAGGAGCCTCCATTTCTTGTAAAACTAGAAGCGCTGCGCTTGAAGTTGGCTCTAAACCCGCACCCTTCGGGAACAATGCGCTTGACAAGGATGCGGGCTGGAAGCGTACACTCGCGCCAGTTTGATTGGGCTGGCCGAGCGACGGAGCGGTTGCCCCCGGGTGCGGCGTTTTTTCTTGGAACTTTTCCTGTGTCGTTGCTCGCGCTGTATTTCGATGGCCCTGCTCTGATCTGGCTTGGCTGAAAACTACAAATGAAATGATGCTGCTGAGCTTGCGGCCTCCGCAGCGGAAGCTGGTCAGCATGAGGGGAAGGCTGCTGTATGGAAACGGCGATCGGAGTGTTTCCCACTTGCGAAGAAGCAGAAGAGGCGCTGAAGGACCTTTTGGAACATGGAGTACCGCACGAATCGGTGGTTTATCTAACGCGCTCTGAAAACGACGCAACCTCGATGGGAAAGCAGTTCGGAGCGTCTGGCGGTGCGGTGGAAAATGGAATGGCGGAAGGGTCTGAAGTGACTCCCGCCACCAGTTTGCTAACCATTCCGCGCATTGGCGCGGTATTCGCCGTGGGACCTGATTCCGCCACGTTGCTGGGAGTGGGGCTGGGCGTGGCTGAGGCGAACGGAGGTTCGGCCAGCGCGGAAGGCAATGGCGAGGAGGGCGAGGGCCCTTTGATAAAAGCCGCGGCTGATTCGCTGGAAGACCTCGCGTTGTTCAACCGCGTGCTGAATGAAGGGTACTCGGTGATCATTGTTCGAACCGAGTTTCCAGAAATCGCCGCCATCGGTTGCGAAATTCTTAACCGGCTGAGCCTCAGGATGAAGAAGAGCAGCACTTCGATATCGATGGTGACGATCCGAGAGGTGAATGGACCGGTAGTCGCGTACGTTGTCGGAAGAATTGCGCTGGCTGAAGGAACGCTGCTGCTGCGCGATATGGTGCAAGATTTCCTGCGGCGAGGGAATGACCAGATTATCCTGGACCTGAACGATGTCGATTTTATTGATAGCGCCGGCCTGGGCGAGCTAGTGCGCAGTCATGCTGCGGTTCGCGGGCAAGGAGGGCAGCTAAAGCTGGTGAATCCCAGCGCGAACGTTTGGGACTTGTTGAAGATTACCAAGCTGGACCAGGTGTTCGACATTCCACCGGACGAGGCGAGCGCGCTGGCAGGCTTTAGGAAATCCTCGGCGGCTACGACAGGTTAAGAACAGAAGAAACCTTGAGCGCAGACGGTGGATTTGGCTTCTGGTCTTCATAGTCGTTTGTGCAACGGCGTCATCGATCTCCGGTTATGTTGGCGGTTATACGAGCTACCTCCTTTTCGGTATTGCCATTTGGTTGGTTGTGGCGATCGGCGTGAAAATATCATTGAGGAAGCGCAGATCGATGGTCGCTTGACTCTCACCACGACAGGTGGGCTGCTTGGCGGTTCTTCGCTATAATCCTGACTATGAAAGCACATGTTTGGGTAATGCCGAAGCGCACGGTACTTGATCCGCAGGGACAGACTATTCAGCACGCACTTTCCGGGCTGGGATACGCGGCCATCACCGACGTTCGCCAGGGGAAATTTTTTGTGCTCAATCTGGATGGCTGGTCGCGCGACGAGGCGCAGCAGCAGCTGGAGAAGATTTCCAAGGAAGTGCTGACCAATCCGGTAATCGAGGAATACCGGTTCGAGATTGTGGAGTAGTCCCGGCCGTCCTCTCCGTCTCTGTCATTCCGAGGAGCGAAGCGACGAGGAATCTGTTTTTCTCGGCGGCTCATGAACAAAACAGATTCCTCACCCGCCTGCGGCGGACTCGGAATGACAACAAGAAGAGCCTTCGCGGCACGCCTGAATGCGCGCCCTCCCGAAAGACAGAGAGATTCATCGCTTCGCTTGGAATGACGGCTGAAGAGCGTGTGTTCGGCGGGGCTGGTGCGCTGCCGAACACAATTTCCATCTTGGCGTCATCTCGCTTTCCAAATTTCAGCCGTTTTGACTCGCATGCTACGCTCTTAACAAGATGTCTTAGGAGACCTGGCGCATGTGCGGAATCGTGGGCTACATCGGCCCCAAAAAAGTTGTTCCGGTCATTATTGAAGGGCTGCGCAAGCTGGAATACCGCGGCTACGACTCGGCTGGAATCGCGGTGGTTGATAGCGCGGGTAAACTGGAAATTCGCCGCGCCTCCGGCAAGCTGCGTAACCTCGAAGAAGTCATCCAGAAATCTCCGATTGAGGGCACTTACGGAATCGGGCACACGCGATGGGCCACGCATGGCCGTCCCACCGAAGAAAACGCGCATCCGCATCGCGACTGCACCGGACAAGTAGTGGTGGTGCACAACGGTATCATCGAAAATTATCTGGAGCTTAAGGAACAGCTGCAGCGCGAAGGCCACAAGTTCGTCACCGAAACCGACACGGAAATTGTGGCGCATCTCGTCGAGAAGAATCTGCAAGCCCCGGGCGGCGGCAAGACTCCTCTCGAAGAGGCGGTGCGCAAATCCCTCAAGCAACTGCGCGGAATCTACGCGCTGGTTTTTCTTTCGACCAGCGATCCGAACAAAATTATTGCGGCGCGGCTTGGCCCGCCCGCGGTTATCGGACTCGGCGAAGGCGAATATTTTGTGGCCAGCGACATTCCCGCGCTGCTGGAGCACACCCGGAATATGTTTTTTCTGGCCGATGGCGATATCGCGGTGCTCACCAAAAGCGGCGTTCGCGTCATGGACCACGACGGCAAGCCGGTCGACCGCAAGCCGCACCACGTAGCCTGGGATCCGATCATGGCGGAAAAAGGCGGCTACAAGCACTACATGCAGAAGGAGATTTTCGAGCAGCCGCGCGCGGTGCGCGACACTTTTCTCGGACGCATTTCGCAGGACACCGGAAAAATCTATCTGGGCGACGTGGGCCTCAGCGAAAAGCAGTTCCGCGAATTTAAAAGCGTGCGCATCGTGGCGTGCGGGACCAGTTGGCACGCCGCCTTAGCCGGAAAATTCATGATCGAGCGGCTGGCGCGTCTTCCGGTCGAAGTGGATTACGGCAGCGAATTCCGCTATCGCGATCCAATTCTCGACGCGGCCACTTTGACGGTGTGCATCAGCCAGTCGGGAGAAACTGCCGACACTATCGCGGCGCAGCGCGAAGCAAAACAAAAAGGTTCGCCAACGCTGGCGATTTGTAATGTACTCGGCTCGATGATTACGCGCGAAGCGGCCGGAACGATTTTGACGCACGCCGGCCCGGAGATTGGAGTTGCTTCAACCAAGGCATTTACCGCGCAGCTGACCGCACTGGTGCTGCTGGCGATTTATCTGGGTGAAACGCGTGGAGCGCTATCCAGCGAGAGTGCGAAAACTATTTTGCAGGAATTCGTCACCATTCCGCACAAGATTGAAACCATTTTGCAGGCCGATCATGCCGGATTTTACGAAACGCTGGCGCGGCAATTTTTCCGGTGCTCGGATTTTCTGTATCTTGGGCGCGGGATTCATTATCCGATCGCACTCGAAGGCGCGCTGAAGCTGAAGGAGATTTCCTACATTCACGCCGAAGGCTATCCGGCCGGCGAAATGAAGCACGGCCCCAACGCGCTGATCGATGAGAATCTTCCGGTGGTGGTGCTGGCCACGCGCGACGACAACGATCCGGCGTCGCTGACGCTGTACGAAAAAAGCGTGTCGAATATCAAAGAGGTGAAAGCCCGCGACGGAATTGTAATTTCGATCGTCACGCAGAACGATCACCTGGCGCGTGAAGCGTCGGATCATTTGATTGAGTTGCCGCCCGCTCCGGAATTGCTGGTGCCTCTGCTGGAAATTATTCCACTGCAATTGCTCGCCTACCACATCGCCGTACGCCGCGGCTGCGACGTAGATCAACCCCGCAACCTCGCCAAGTCCGTTACGGTAGAATAGTTTCATGCGACGGATGCATCCCTCTTTAGCGGCAACTGTAATTGCCGCGCTAGTTCTGCTCTTTTGTGTCGCGCGAGCGAGTGCGCAGACGGCTGAACTGCGGGAAGTGAAGAGTGATGGGCAAAAGAGGTTGACGGAGGCGCAGATTGCGGAGTTGGCGGGATTGAAGGTTGGGGCGCAGGTGGGGCGGGAGGATTTGCAAGGGGCGGCCGACAAGCTGGTGACTTCTGGGCTGTTCGCGACGGTGAAGTACGACTTCAAAACTCGTGCCGAAGGACTCACTTTAAATTTTCATGTGACCGAATCGCCGCGGATTCCAGCTTACTACGATAATTTTCCGTGGTTCGGCGATTCGGAATTGAACGATGCGATTCGCGCGCAACTTCCCTTTTTTGACGGGACGCTGCCGGAGGGCGGAAACGTAGTGGAATTTGCCAGCGACGCGATTCACACACTGTTGAAGTCGCACAATCTAGATTTGGCGGTGCGGCATCAGGTGGTGGCAAATCCGTTGGCCGACGGAAATATCCAGCAATTTTCGGTAGAGGGCGCGGAATTGCAGGTCGCGAGCTTGACTTTCAGCGACGCGGCGCTGGCTGCGAATCCCGCGGTACAGCAGCATTTATCGGAAATAAACGGCAAACCTTATTCGCGAACGACGATTGAAATATTTCTGGCGGAGAATATCCGGCCGGTTTATTTGAAGCAGGGATATTTGCAGGCCAAGCTGGGCCCGCCCGAAGTGCGATTGAGCGGACCGCCGACGGCGAAATTGCCGGAGCAGCTTCCAGTGTTTGTGCCGATTGCGGCGGGAGACATTTACAAACTGGGAGAGTTGCAGTGGTCGGGAAACAATGTGATTTCTTCGATCGCGCTGGAATCTTATTTTGCGATGAAGCCGGGCGCGGTGGCGGATGGAATGGCACTTGAAGGCGCGCTGGACCGGATTCGCGAAGAGTATGGACGGCGGGGATATCTGGATGCGGCGGTGCAGCCGGGGACTTCGTTTAATGAAGGTGCGCACACGGTTTCGTACAAGATTGCAATCACCGAAGGCACGCAATATCACATGGGAGGGTGGGTGATCACCGGAGTTTCGACGAATGGCGAGGCGAAAGTGCGATCGGCGTTTCCGTTGGCGTCGGGCGACGTCTTCGACAAATTGAAATACGAGGATTATTTGACCAAGCTGCAGACGCATTCGCCGGCGATTTTTGGGGAGTTGCCAATTCATTACGACAACGTCGGGCATTGGTTGCGAACGGATGCGGCGAAGGCGACGGTGGATGTGTTGCTGGATTTTAAGTAGGAAGAACGGGCACGGTGCCGTGCCGCTACGGGAAGTCTTTCACTGCTGCTATTAAATGATAGCGTGGGCTATACTTTTGGCGATGAGTGCGTTTATACAGATTCGGAAGCAGGAAACGGGCGAGGCGGATGCCGGCGCGAAGGAATCGGCGTTGCTGGCGCGACTGGCGGAGCTGCCTTCACTGGTGATTGCGGTATCGGGTGGAGCGGATTCGGCGTATCTGGCGTGGGCGGCGCATCAGGCGCTGGGAGTGAAGGCGCTATCGGTGACCGCGATTTCGGCGAGTTTTTCCGCACACGATCG
This sequence comes from uncultured Acidobacteriota bacterium, assembly GCA_963814635.1. Taxonomy (GTDB): domain Bacteria; phylum Acidobacteriota; class Terriglobia; order Acidiferrales; family UBA7541; genus Acidiferrum. The sequence continues at coordinate 2,318,183 of CAWFDP010000001.1, forward strand.
GACGGAGCTGGAAAAGTTTGTGGCGCATAGCGGGGTGCGGCATGAATTAGTGGTGACGCATGAGCTGGAGAATCCGGAATACCGCGCGAATGCGGGAGACCGGTGCTATTACTGCAAAGATGAATTATTTAATGTGCTGGATGAACTGGCGAAGGCGCGCGGGTTTGCAGCGGTTGCGTACGGCGTAAATGCGGATGACACCAGCGATTTTCGGCCGGGACATCGCGCGGCAGCGGAACATCAGGTATTGGCGCCGCTGTTGGAAGCGGGCATGACGAAGGCTGATATTCGGGCGCTTTCGCAACGCGCGGGTCTTCCGACTTGGGACCGGCCGGCCTCGGCGTGCTTGTCATCGCGATTGCCGTACGGAACCGAAGTGACGGCGGAGAGACTATTGTTGGTGGAAAACGGCGAAGCGATTTTGCGGGAGCTGGGATTCCGACAATTCCGGGTGCGGCTGCACGACAAGCTGGCGCGAATCGAGATTGCGCCGGAAGAGTTGCCAGTAGCGATGACGCCGGAAATGGGAGCAACGATTGCGCAGCGGTTTAAGGCGGCGGGATTCCTGTATGTGGCGATAGATCTTGAAGGTTACCGACAGGGGTCGTTGAACGCGGCGTTGAAGGCGCGGTAGGCTGGCCTGGCCAAGCAACGAGTCTTGGGGAACATCGACGCGATCGGGTGCGTATCATTTATAGATGGGCAAGCGGAGTTAAAGCCGGGGGCTGCTCCAGGGCCTAACGCCAAGAATTGAGGCGGAGGAAGAATGATTCAGAGGCAAATTATGAAACTGCTGGTACCGGTGGCGGCGGCCGCGTTGTTGCTGGCGGGATGCGGAGCGGGCGGCGAATCGAAAGGCTCGTTTGACAAAACGCTGACGGTTTCCGGGCCGATCAAGCTGGACTTGTCGAATGCGAGCGGCACGGTGCGGATTACCGGTAGCGCGGACAACAAAGTGCACATTCACGGGGACATTCAGTCGCATGGAATGTTTTTTAACGACCCGGAGAAACAGGCGAAGGAGCTGGCTGCGAATCCGCCGATCGAGCAGAAGCCAGACGTTATTCGAGTAGGCAGAGACGTGAAAAGGTACGTTGGCGTATCGATTGACTACACGATCGAATTGCCGAGAAGCTCCGAAGTTTCGACCAGTGTTGCTTCCGGATCGCAGACCATCAGCGATTTGCAGGGGCCGGTGAAAGTAGATTCGGCATCGGGGTCGATTTCGATCAGCAAGATTGAGCGATCGGTGCAAGTGAACTCGGCGAGCGGTTCGATTACCGCGCAGGATTTGGGAGATGACTTTCACGCGAGCTCGGCCTCCGGAAGCGTGACTGCGACGAATGTTAAAGGTGACGTGCGGATTCATGCGATTTCAGGCTCGATGGAGATTGCGGCACCGGGAGCGCGGGTGGAAGCAGGCACCAGCAGCGGCACGGTTGAGATCACGGGCGCGGGCAATGACGTGAATGCGAATTCGGTGGCGGGGCGGGTCTCGGTGCGAGGGAATCCATCGGCCAATAGTTACTGGAATTTGAAGACGACTTCGGGAAGCGTTGAAGTGCAGGTGCCGCGGTCGGCGAATTTTCATCTGTCGGCGCAGGCGGTGTCCGGCCAGATTGAAGCGGGGATTCCGATCGTGATTGAGGATCAGGACAAGCACAGCTTGCGGGCGCGGGTGGGCAACGCTGGCGGCCGAGTGGAGATTCACACGATTTCCGGCGGGATTAAGGTCGAGCCGGCTTCGTAATTCGCAAGTTCGCGATACAATCCAATACATGATTCACCGGTGCGCTATTGCGGCGGTTTTGTGTTTTTGGTGCGCGCTAATTCCCTCCTCTGTTTCGACACAATCCAGTTCCAGTACATCTAGTAGCGTTTCGAACCCTTCTGCGAAGCAAACCGCGCCAGATAAGAAACCTGGGCAAAAACAGGCGGGGGCGAAGCCGCTTACTGAAGCGGAAGAATTGCAGAAGGCGATCGCTGACGCGGGAAACGACCGCGCGGCTCTGGTGAAAAACCTCCAAGCGTTTTTGGAGAAATATCCAGATGCGCCGGAGCGTCCGCAGATTTATCGGGCGCTAGTGGAAGCGTGCACGCAGTTTCATGACGACGGGTGCGCGACGAATTATGCAGAGCGAATTGTGGCGCTGACTCCTGACGATGTTTCGATGACGTTGCTGGCGATTCAATTGCTAGAGCGTACCGGCGACGCAAATGGCTTGAAGCGAGCGGCGACCTACGCGACGCGGGTGTACGACGCAGTGCACGGCACGCCGGTAGCGGAAAAGTCGCCGCGAGTATCGATGGAGGAGTGGGAAGGCCAGAAAAAGCGCGATGAATCGGCGGTGCTGGCGTTGCGAGGGCGGCTCGAAGGGCGGTTACAGGATAACGCCGCGGCGCGAAAGGATTACGAGCAGAGTTATGCGCTACTACCGAACTCAAGCGCAGCGTTGAAGTTGGGCGAGATGGATGAGCTGGCGAAAAATTACAACGCGGCAGCGACGGAATATGCGCGGGCGTTTGCGCTGTCGGATACCGCAACGAAATCGGGCAACCGGCGGGAGATTCGGGAAAAACTCGGGAATGCATGGCGGCTGGCACATGGGAGCGATGCCGGGCTTGGCGATTTTCTGCTGAAGACGGTTGATGACGTGACCGCGGCGGCGGCACCGCCGCGGCTCAGACGCAATGAGCAAGTGAAGGATGCGTTTTCCTTTGTATTGCGAACGGCGCCGCAGGGTGTGGCGTATCCGGTCGGTCCGCAAAAAGGAAAAGTGGTGGTGATTAATTTTTGGGCGACGTGGTGCGGGCCGTGCCACGCGCTGGAACCGATTTATGAAAAGCTGGCCGGGCGCTACGCCGGGAATCCAGATGTGGTGTTTCTTTCGGCGAATTGCGATGAAGACGAATCGCTGGTGGGGCCTTACCTGGCGGAGCGGAAGCCGCATTCGAATGAGGTGTTTGCCGACGGGCTGGAGGAGTTATTTGGTGTTGAGTCGTTTCCAACCGTGCTGATTCTGGATCATTCGGGCAAAGTGGTGTTTCGCGCCAACGGATTTGATCCGGATACGATTGAGCAGGAGTTGGGGGACGCGATCAAGCAGGCGGCGGGGATGACGGCGAGTGCGGAGAAGCCTGCAGCGGCGGTGGCGCAGTAGCGACGCCAGTAGTTCGGCAAAAACAAAATCTAAAGAAGAGGACGGCCCGCCTCAGAAGGCGGCCCCTACAAAGCCGTTTGCGACTTCGCTGGCTGCGAGGATGGTGTTGGCGTGGATGCGGACGGTGTCTTCGACGCGGCGGGCGTAGCCACCGGCGAGAGTGGTGGCGACGGGGATATTGCGGGAGCGGGCGAGTTGAAAGACGCCTCTGTCGCGGGCTTTGAGGCCGGATTTAGTAAGGCGCAGACCACCGAGCTGGTCTTCGCAAAATGGGTCGGCACCGCCGACGTAAAACAAAATATCGGGATGGAATTCGTCGAGGGACTTCTCGACGGCGGGGAGAAGTGTGGAGAGGTACTCTTCGTCTTCAACGCCGTCGTCGAGCGGGAGATCGAGATTGGAAGGCGGCTTGTGGGCCGGATAGTTGTTTTGCTGATGGATGGAGAGAGTGAAGACCGAATCGTCGTCGCGGAAGATGTGCGCGGTACCGTTGCCGTGGTGGACGTCGGTATCGACGACCATGGCTTTCTTGATGGCGTTGTCGGATTGCAAGCGGCGAATAGCGACAGCGACGTCGTTTAGCGCGCAGAAGCCTTCGCCGTGGCTGGCGTAGGCGTGATGAAAGCCGCCGCTGAGATTGCTGGCGAAACCGTCGCGAAGGGCGAGCTGCCCGGCGAGGATGGTGCCTGCTGCAGCGAGCCAGACGGCTTCGGCGAGTTCGGGCGAGTACGGGACTTCGAGCTTCATGATTTCACTGACGGTCAGGGTGCCGGTTTTTAGATTGGTGACCCAGTCCTGGGTGTGAACTCGGAGGAGATCGTCGTCGGAGGCACGCTCGGGTTGAACGATATTTTCGGGAGCCACGATCTTGTCGCGGAGGAGGAGTTCGTAGAGTAGGCGGAATTTTTGCGAGGGGAAAACGTGCGCACCGAGATTCAGATCGTAGCGGGGATGGTAGACGACTTTAAACGGGAGCATGGGTTGGATCGCGCGAGATAATTTTACGGATGGGGTTGGCGGCGGCGCAAGTTTTCAATGGGCTGAAATCGAAGAGGAAGAGAGATTCCTCAACTGCGCAGTTCGAAGCGTTCGCAAGAGCGAACGCGGGAGAAAACACGTTGGCCCGCTCCGCTCGGAATGACCATCAAGTGGGCACTGTGATGACTTATATTGAGCATCGCGGCATGGAGGTGTGGCGACAGCGTGGCTGCGGCTAAGAGCAGGCACGGCGTGCCGTGCGCCTACGGGAACTCGCATATGGCGATCCAAGTGATGTTGAGAAATCGAGTTTAGTTTTCGCGGTCGAGGATGAAGTCGGGGAGAGTTAAGAGGGCGCGGGCGTATTCGGAGTCGTCAGCGCCTTGGATGCAGGCTTTGGCTCGACGGGCGTAGTCGTGGGCGAGCTGACGGGCGCGATCGAGAGCGCCTGATTCGTGGACGAGTGCGACGATGGTTTCCGGCTTGACGCTAATGAAATCTTTTTCTTCGAGGACGCGGGCGACCAGTTCGCGGGCATCGCGATGGCCATTTTCCATGGCGTAGATGAGCGGCAGGGTGACTTTGCCTTCTTTCAGATCGCTGAGGACCGGCTTGCCGAGTTGTTCGGCGGACGCGGTGAAATCGAGAAGATCGTCAACCATCTGAAAAGCCAGGCCGGAATAGCGGCCGTAATCCGCGAGAGATTCTTCTTCGTCGCCACTGAGTCCGCCGAGAACTGCGCCGAGGCGTGCGCAACCGCTGAAGAGGCAAGCCGTTTTGTAAGTGGCGAGTTTCAGCGCGTCTTCTTCGTTAACGTCGATGCGGCCGATTTTGGCGAGTTGGATGAGTTCGCCTTCGACCATTTTTTGGGTAAGGTCGATGAGAATGTCGAGAATGCGGAAGTTGCGTTCTTCGAGGGCCATCTGAAAAGACTGCATGTAGAGCCAGTCGCCTGCGAGGACGCTGCGATGATTGCCCCAGCGGGAGTTGGCGGAGGGACGTCCGCGGCGAGTGTCGGCGCTGTCGATGACGTCGTCGTGGATCAGCGTGGCGCTGTGGAGGAGTTCAACGACGGCGGCGAGGCGGATCGCGCCGGGACGGTTCGAACCGGCATAAGCGTTTGTTAATAATAGAAGTGCCGGGCGCAAGCGCTTGCCGCCACCACCGAGAAGATAGCTGGTGATTTCGCCGACGGGTTGATAGGCGGAGGCGCTCTGGCGGGAGAGCTCCTGTTCGACGAGGACCAGATCGTCGCGAACCAAATCGAAAATTTCCTTGACCGTCAGAAGCGCGATGGCACTTCCTCCTGGGCGGGCCTTGCGGCCTGCTTGAAGCTACACACTTAGGACAAGCCGGCCTAAGAAACCTGCGGCCGGGCGATTTGGAAAAGTCGCCTGAAATTGGCCGCGGTAACAGCTGCGAATTCGTCTGTGGGTAAGTTTCTCACAGCGGCGAGGGTTTTGGCCACTTCCGCGACGTAGGCAGGCTCGTTGCGCTTGCCGCGGTATGGCTGGGGGGCGAGGTAGGGGGAGTCGGTTTCGATGAGGATTTTGTCTAGAGGGATTTCTTTGGCAACGTCGCGTAGGTGCTGAGTTTTGGGGTAGGTGGAGTTTCCGGCGAAAGAAATGTAAAAGCCCAGGTCGAGGCCCCGCTTGGCGTGTTCGAGTGTGCCGGTAAAACAGTGGAGGATGCCGCCGAGCCCAGTGGGTTTCCAGTGCTGCTCGATTTGGGCGAGACAGTCCTCCCAGGCGTCGCGACAGTGAATGATGATGGGGAGCTTTGCGGCGTGGGCGAGCTCCATTTGCTGGCGGAAGACGGTGGCTTGGGCCTCGCGCGGGGAGTGATCGTAGAAAAAATCGAGACCGATCTCGCCCCAGGCTATGACTTTGGGATGTTGGGCTATACGGGCGAGTTCGTTGCGGTGCGCTTGGGTGACGTCTTTGGCTTCGTGCGGGTGGATGCCTACGCTGGCGTAGATCCAGTCGTGTTGTTCGGCGTACGGAATTGCGGCGTCTAGTTTTTCCGGGCCTGGGCCGGTGCCGATGGCGAGAAGCGTGTTGACGCCGGCTTCGCGAGCGCGTTGCAACATGGCTTCGCGATCGTCAGCGAATTGTGGGAAGTCTATGTGGGCGTGGGAGTCGATCAGATCGAGAACGGCAGTCATAAGTTATAAGTAGTAAGTTTTAAGTGGAACCGAAAACCCGCTCCTCTGTTTACAGCGCCGCCAAGTTTTTTCGACTGAATACTTACAACTTAAAACTTATCACTTCAGACGGGCGCCGACTTCTACGTCTTCGGGGAAACCGGCGAGGACCGGGCGGCCTTCGGGGCCGACCGAGGCGGCGATGATCATGCCATTGGATTCGACGCCGCGAAGTTTGCGCGGGGCGAGGTTGGTGACGACGGCCACCTTGCGGCCGATGAGCGCTTCTGGTTCGTAATATTGGGCGATGCCAGCGCAGATCTGGCGGATTTCGGTGCCGATGTCGACAGTGAGTTTAAGGAGTTTGTCGGCGCCGACGATGCGTTCGGCGGTTTTGATTTGCCCGACGCGCATTTCGACTTTGGCGAAGTCTTCGATGCCGATTTTCTCGCTGACAGCTGGAGCGGCTGCTGTCGCAGCGCCCAACGCTGCGCTGGGAGTTGCCGCCGGGGCGGGCGTTGGCGCTACTGTTGGATTGAGTTCTTCGTTGGCCATAGATTCGATCCTCTCGATTGCTTCGGATTTTTCTACACGTGGAAATAAAGTTTGCGGTTTGCCTAGCAGTACGCCGGTTTTCAGCTGGCCCCAGCGGAGGCCGTCGAGTTCTTGGGCGGAGACGGAGCCAGGTTGGCCGAGGAGCGTCCAAATTTTGCTGGTGCTGTCGGGCAGCACTGGGTGGGCAAGCACAGTGACGATGCGGAGTAGTTCGGCGGTCGTTGCGAGGATCGTGGCTTTGCGCTGAGTGTCGGCTTCGGAATCGCCTAACGACCACGGTTTTTCGGTAGTCAGATATTTATCGGCGGCGGCGATGACGGCCCAGAGCGATTCGAGGGCGCGAGCGAAATTCATTTTTTCGAAGTAGTCGAGGACGTCGCCGATGGCGGTCTGCGCATCACGGGCGAGGGTTTCGTCTTGCGGCTGGAGCTTTCCTGCCTGGGGGATTTTGCCGGCGAAACTTTTCTCGATCATGGCGGCGGTGCGGCTGGCAAGATTGCCCAGGCCGTTCGCAAGATCGCTGTTGTATCGGGTCACAAGCGCGTCGTAGCTGAAATTGCCGTCCTGGCCGAAGACAACCTCGCGTAACAGAAAATATCGGAGGGCGTCCATGCCGAGCATGTTGGCGATGGGGCGTGGAAGAACGACGTTACCCTTGGACTTTGACATTTTGCTGGCGTCCATCAGGAACCAGCCGTGGGCCCAGACTTGTTTCGGAACGGGAAGCATCGCGGCCATCAGGAACGCAGGCCAGTAGACGGCATGAAAACGGATGATGTCTTTGCCGACGAGATGCAGATCGGCGGGCCACATGCCGCGCTTTTCGTAGTCGGGGCCGCCGACGGCGCTTAGATAGGCGGTGAGCGCGTCGAACCAGACATAGAAAACGTGCGGTTCTTCGCCGGGAACGGGAATGCCCCAGCGAAGGGTGGTACGAGTGATGCTGAGATCTTTGAGGCCGCCTTCAACGAAGGTGACTATTTCATTCTTGCGGGATTCGGGTTGGATGAAATCTGGATTCTTCTTGTAGAAATCGAGCAGCGGCTTTTGGAACGCGGAGAGCTTGAAGAAATAGTTTTCTTCGGTGAGGGTTTCGGTGGGGCGGCCGCAGTCGGGGCAGTTGTCGCCGGGCTTGGCGTCGTTCACGAAAGCGTTGTCGTAGATGCAGTATTGACCGGTGTAATGGCCTTTGTAGACGTAGCCGTTTTCGCGAAAAAGTTTGAAGAGCCACTGCACGGTGCGGACGTGGCGGAGATCGGTGGTGCGAACGAATTCTTCGGCGGAGAGGCCGAGTTCGTCCCAAAGGGCGCGCCAGGCGTCAGCCATTTTGGCGACGTATTCGGCTTCGGGGACGCCGGCTTTTTTGGCGGCGCGTTCGACGTTGACGCCGTGCTCGTCGGTGCCGGTGGTCATGACGACTTCGTAGCCACGCATGCGTTTGTAGCGGCGGATGACATCGGCAACAACCGTAGTGTACGTGTGGCCGATGTGGGGCAGGCCGTTGGTGTAGTAGATCGGCGTGGTTAGATAGAATTTTGGTTTGGCAGGCATTTTTCGAAAGTTTTAAGTAATCAGTTATAAGTTCTAAGTTTAAGAAAAAGCAAAACAATAACGCGTCGCCTGCGTCGAACGGCGCCGGAACTTCATCCAGTTTACAGGTTTCTTTCGTAGGCGCGAAGGGCGTCGCTGATTACCCGCTGCAACGGCACGTTTTTTTCTACGGCTAGTTTACGGCAATCCTCGAATTCGGGTGCGACGTGCAGTATGCGGCCGTTGACACGAGAGAGTTTGATGCGGACGTCGCCGAATTGGGTGTGAACGTTGACGGATTCGCGCGGGAGGGTGCGGCGTTGAGCGCTGTAGGTGCGCGCGCCGAAAGTGGTGGTTTCGGCGAAAATGAGCGACATCAGCGCGTTGGCGTCTTGCGGCTTGCAGAGAACGGTGAGCAATGTACCCGGACGATTTTTCTTCATTTGTACCGGAGTGGTGTAGACGTCTAGCGCACCCGCGGCGAAAGCTTTTTCTGAAAAGTAGCCGTAGATTTGCGGATTCATGTCGTCGAGATTGGCTTCGATGACGGAGATTTCTTCGTCGAAGCCGGGGACGACTTTTTCGGCAGCCTCGCCGATCATGATTCGAACGACGTTGGGCTGGCCTTCGATGTCGGCGAAGCCTGCGCCGTAGCCGATGGCGGAGACGCTCATGGCAGGTTGCGGGCCGAAGCTATCGCAGAGAGTCGCGACGATGGCGGCGCCGGTTGGCGTGACCAATTCCTTTTGCACGCCGTTCGAATAGGTCGGCTTGCCCTGCAACAAATTTGCGGTGGCTGGAGCGGGGACCGGCAGGATGCCGTGCGCCATTTTTGCAGTGCCACCGCCTACGTTGAGCGGCGAACAAGCGAATTTGTGGATGCCGAGCGATTCGAATCCGATGCAGGCGCCGACGATGTCCACGATGGCGTCGACCGCGCCGACTTCGTGGAAGTGGATTTTCTCTAGCGGGACGTCGTGGACAGAGGCTTCCGCTTCGCCGAGCTTGCGGAAGATGGCGGCGGCGTTCTTTCGTACCGCTTCGGAGAGCTTTGAGTTCTCGAGAATTTCGAGAATTGTCGAAAGGCTGCGATGCTTGGTCTGGTCTTCAGTGGACACGCGAACGAAAGTCGCGGACATGCCATTTTTCCAGACTTTTTCGGACGAGATGGTCCAGCCCGGCAGTTGAAGGCCTTGTAGGCCGGACCGCAGGAGTTCCAGGTCGCAACCGGCGTCGACCAAAGCGCCGAGCGTCATATCGCCGCTGATGCCTGAAAAACAATCGAAGTACGCTAATTTCATAGAGTTACGGAACGGGATGGGCCGAAGCACTTCCCTGCCGGACTGATTTGAGTCTATCGGCGGTGAAATACGCTGTCAAATGAGCGCGAATTTTGGTGGAGGGTAGTTTATCGCGATTTAAGGCTTACGAGATTGAAGTGCGGCGTTCCAAGTACATTATCGATCCAAATTTCTCCGAGCGAGGTTTCAGGCGATCAGAGGATATCCAGTGAGGAATTGAAGGGCCGTTGCCATTTTGCCAATTCCTTCCACTGCGCCGAGACTCATCGCCACAGAAATTGCGGTAGTGTTTCCAGACACAACGAATACCGTTGTGGCTAAGGAAGACATAACCCAAAACAGAATCTCCGCGGGAAAAACGTAATTCGAGAAAACCGCACCTCGCGTGCGAACTGGAAACAACCAGTAACCGGTCACGAACATTGCAAGGAGGAATTGCGCGTTGATAGCAACCAGGAAGTAGTAGGCACTCGCTTCACAAGGATACCGTCCGAAGTGGTGAACTCTCCGGAGTCCATCAACCAGAAAGCAAGTGCCGGTCAGTCCCTAAAGCCAATTCGCAACGCCGACAAAACGGATAAGAGCTCTAACCCAGTCGCCCACGGATGACCTTCGAAACCTCTACCTTTAATAATAATTATTTAGCTCGCGGCCGAGCCTGGTGAACCAGCTGACGGAAAACAACCTGCGCCCAACTTCGTGGTTTTACTCGGCGTCGCGGTTGCTGACGCTTACGCGGAAGATGGGTTTGGATTTTTCGGATGGCTCGATTGCGTAGGTTTGCTCGGTTTTGGAAGGGTCGTAGTCACGCCAGAGCCAGATCATTTCGGCCGGGAATTCGGCGGCGCCGTGGGCGGAGTTGTGAGTTCCCTTCCCGAAGCTGAAATGGAAATCGTATTCCTTGGCTTTCAGAGCGTTGGCCATGCGGAGATTGGCTAACGGCCAATTGCCGTAACGGAGGTCGAGATCCTCGGAGCCGTCCTGCAGCCAGACGCGGAGGTTGCGTTTCGGTTCGCGCAGAATTTTGTCGGGAAAATCCTGACCGCCATCGGTGACGGCGGGATCTTCTTTCCACTGAATGGCTGAAAAGCTGCCGATCCAGGAGATGACGCGGCTGAACTGATCAGGCATCTGCCAGGCGGCGTTGAAGGAGCAGATTCCGCCGGAGGAGAGGCCGGTGATGGCGCGACTGTAGGCGTCCTCGCGGAGACTGTATTTTGCGGCGACTTCAGGGATGATTTCGTCGCGCAAGAAGCGGACGTAGCGGTCGCTGACGGTGTCGTAGAGAGTGCTGCGCATGGAATCTTTCAGGGTACGGTTCCACTCGTCGGAATATTTTTTGACCTGCGCGTAGGTTGGCGGGCCGGGCGAGTCGGCGATGTCGCCGGGATTGATGAAGATGCAGATCATCACCGGGATTTTGTGTTGCGCGATGAGATTGTCGATGACGTTTAGCGTGGGATTGTTGCCGTTGCGGTCGGTGTAACCGCCGCCGTCCTGAAAGACCATGAGCGCCGCGGAACTCTCCGGTTTGTATTGTGCGGGAACGTAAATCCAATATTCGCTTTTCATGCCGTCGAAGATTTTGCTGGTGTGGATGATTTTTTCGGAGAGGGTGCCAGAGGGAACGCCGGGCTGGAGATAGGAAAGCGGGCCAAAGGCCGGAACGTCGAGTTTGCCTCCGAATTTGTTGCCGTCGATGAGGTAGTAGAAGGAATGGAGTTTGCCGAGTTGCTCGATGCGGGCGGCGGCGTACCAGAGGTCGGAATTTGCCAGCGATTGAAGCTGAGGACCTTGCGCGCTATCGATAAAAAGCTGCGGCTTGGATTTTGATTCGAGGGCGAAGAAGAAGTCCGGGCCGCGACCGGCCCAGGCGGCGCCTTCTTTCAGGTCTTTGGCTTCGAAGGTGGTAGTGATCGCTGCTCGCAAGGCGGGGCCGGGCGATTTTGCAAGCTCGATAAGCTGCTTGGCGGTGGATTTTTCGGCGGCAACCGCACAAGACTGTGGAGAAAACGCAGTCAGGGCGAAGGCAATAATGGCTAGATATTCTGATTTGGAAGAGAGAGAAATCATGGAGTGCTCCGGTAAACGGGGATAGTATCGACGAGTCAGAAGTGTGTCAAACCAAGAGAGTTTTGACCGCTGAAATTGCGGCCTCTATACTTACTGACTGCTTGCCGAGAAGGATCGAAATCACTTGTATCTGACAATTCTAAAACGGTTGCGCGAGGCGCTGACGGCGCACATCAAAGAAAAGTATGGCGTCGAGATTTCGATTGCTCTGGAGAAGCCGCCGAAATTGGAAATGGGCGAAGCGGCTTCGCCGGTTTGCTTCGAGCTGGCGAAACGGCTGAAGCGCGCGCCGCGGCAGATTGCGCAGGACATTGCGGCGAATTTGCCGGCGGTGGAGGGTGTGGCGCGAATTGAAATTGCCGGCGCGGGATATCTGAATATGTTTTTTGATCGCGGGGCATTTTGGGCTCGCGCTTCCAATAGCACGCTCGCAAAAGGGCTTCATGGGGATTTCAACACAGAGGGCGCAGAGAACACCGAGAAGAAAAAGATCATTGTTGAGCACACCAGCATCAACCCAAACAAAGCGGCGCACATTGGGCACCTGCGGAATGCGGTGCTGGGCGACACGATTGCACGGATTTTACGCGATGCGGATGAACGGGTGCAGGTGCAGAACTACATTGATAACACCGGCGTGCAGGTGGCGGACGTAGTGATCGGCTTTCAACAAATGGAAAAGAAGGCTGTCGCCGAAGTGCGTGCGATGGCTACGCGGCCGGGATTCGATTATTTGTGTTGGGACTTGTATGCGCGGGTGACGCAGTTTTATGAGCAGGACAAGGCGCAGGGGGCGGCGCTGCGTAGTGCGACCTTGCGCGCGATTGAGGACGGTCACGGCGAAGCGGCGGAGATGGGAACGATCATCGCGGACGCGATCGTCGGGTTCCATCTGCGGACTATGAAGCGGTTGGGGATTTCCTACGAACTGCTGGCGCGGGAGAGCGAGATTTTGCATTTGAAGTTTTGGGATGCGGCGTTTGCCAAGTTGAAAGAAGCCGGAGCGATTGAACTGGCGACCAGCGGGAAGATGGCAGGTTGCTGGGTGATGCGCGCGGAGAAAGAAGAAAACAGTTACATAGAGGCCACCGAGAAAAAGAGCACCGAGAGCGAGGAAAAGACTGAAGAAAAAGACGAAGAGAATATGCAGGACAAGATTATTGTGCGTTCGAACGGGACCGTGACCTACGTCGGGAAGGATATTGCGTACCAGCTCTGGAAATTTGGATTGTTGGGGAAGGATTTTCATTACAAGCGGTGGACGGATGCTCCTGAAGGCGAAACAGTATGGACTACAACGACCGATGTGGATGATCCTGCGGCGCCGCATTTTGGGGAACCCGCGGCGCGGGTTTACAACGTAATCGATACGCGGCAATCGTACCTGCAGGATGTGGTGGCGCAGGGATTGCGCGGGCTTGGGCATGCGGCGGCCGCGGCGAATTCGATTCATTTTTCGTACGAGATTGTGGCGCTGACGCCTCGGTGTGCGGCTGAGCTTGGATACGAGTTGAACGCGGAGGACGCGAAGAAGCCATACGTAGAAGTGAGCGGGCGCAAGGGGCTAGGCGTGAAGGCCGACGACTTGATCACAAAGCTGGAAGACGCGACGTTGGCGGAAGTGGCCAAGCGGCACGCGGATATGTCGGAAGCAGAGAAGACGGCGACCGCACATAAGATTGCGATCGGGGCACTGCGGTTTTTTCTGCTGAAGTTCACACGGAATACGATTATTGCGTTTGATTTTGCGGATGCGTTGAGTTTTGAGGGCGAGACCGGGCCGTATTGCCAATACGCGGTGGTGCGGATTCGCGGGATTCGCCGCAAAGGCACGGAGCAAGCGATAGGCAACGCGAGCGCGGAAGTTGCCGCGAAGCTCTTCGAAGGAGCTGGAGGCGCAGGGCTTTGGGAATTATTGCTGCAAGCCGGGATGCTGGACTTTGCGAGCGACGCGGCAATCGGCGCGCAAGAGCCGGCGTTCGTGGCAAAGTACGCGTTCCAACTGGCGCAGGCGTTCAACAATTTTTACCACAAGCACCATATTTTGTCGGAGACCGATGCCGAGAAGCGCGTGTTCCTGTTGGGGCTGACGGAAATCGTGGAGCGGCAGTTGGTGAAGGCGCTGTCGCTGCTGGGGATTGAAACACCGCAGAAGATGTGACGGCAGTTCCGTTTCGCACGCGTGAAGCAAATCAACAAAAAAAGGGCACGGCCCCGCGACCCGGGGTAAACCTGCCGTGCCCGACGGAAAAACAGCGGAAGCAGCCGCTCAGAAGGTCTGGACGAGATGGACCAGCGTGCGCAGAGCTACACCGGTTGGACCTTTGGCGAGCCAGGGTTTGGCGTCGTCGTTCCACGCGGTGCCAGCGATGTCGAGGTGAATCCACGGAGTGTCGCCGGCAAATTCGCGGATGAACCATGCGCCGGTGATGGAGCCGCCGCCTTTCCCGCTACCGATATTTTGAATGTCGGCAAAACTGCCCTTGATGAATTCGCGATACTCGTCGTCCATCGGGAGTTGCCACATTTTTTCGCCGGCAGCTTTGGCGCTGGCGAGTAGTTTGTCGGTCCACGGCTGATCGTTGCTGAAGACTCCGACGTTGACGTTAGCAAGAGCGACGACGATCGCGCCGGTGAGTGTGGCGGCATCGACGATGTGGGTGACTCCGAGCTGCTTGGCGTAGTGAATGGCGTCGGCGAGGATGAGACGGCCTTCGGCGTCGGTGTTCAGCACTTCGATGGTCTTGCCGGACATAGCGGTTTGAATGTCACCAGGTTTTTGCGCTTTGCCGCCCGGCATGTTTTCGGTGGACGGGACAACGCAAATGACTTTGACGTTTGGCTTAAGCGCAGCAATCGCTCGAATGGCGCCGAGCATGGTGGCGCCGCCGGCCATGTCGTACTTCATTTTTTCCATGCCGTCGGCGGGTTTGATCGAGATACCGCCAGTGTCAAACGTTACTGCTTTGCCGACCAGACCAATAACTGGCGAGCCGGGCTTAACGTTTGCAGGCGTATAGGTAACGACGATCACGCGAGGTGGTTCGACGCTGCCCTGCGCCACGCTGAGCAACGCGCCCATTTTCAGATCGGCGATTTTCTTTTCGTCGAGAATCTCGACGGCGAGACCGGCTTCTTTGGCCATAGCTTCAGCGCGCTCAGCAAGGATTTTCGGCGTGAGTTTATTCGAAGGCTCGTTAACTAGATCCCGCGCGAAATTCTGCGATTCGGCGATCACTGCTCCTGTCGCAAGGCCTTTTCCACCGGCGGACTTTTCGGGATCGGAATAGCCGACGATTCGAATGGATTCGATTTCCTTGCCATTCTTCTTATCGGTCTTGTACTTGTCGGTTTCGAAGTTGGCGGTGATGAAACCTTCGGCCAGCGCTTGCGTGGATTCCGCGGTCGCCGCGGCCTCGCGGACGAGGAATGCAAAATTCTTGATGGAGCGCGATTTCAGATAGCGCAGCGCCGCTCCGGCCACTTTGCGCAACGTAGCACCGCTAAATTGATCGCGTTTCCCTGCTCCAACCAGAAGCAGTCGAGTGGCTTTGAGACCCGCTGGCGCGTGAACCAACGTGAACTCGAGGGTTTTTCCGGTGGCTTCGCCGCTGGCAGAGATTTTCTTCAGCAGACCGCCCGTAGCGACATCGAGTTCCGCAACGCGGCCCCGAATAGGGTCGCTTTCCTCGAAAATGTAGGTGACAAGCGCGTCGGTTTCCAGCCCTGCAAACGGCTTGGTTTCCATCGTGATTTGCATGATCGTCTTCTCCATAAAAGGGGTTTATCGCCTCCGGTTGCGATACATCGCCGATTCCGCTTCCCTGCGGGCTTCCTTGTTGCGTTCGTCCTGGCGGCGATCCCACGTCTTCTTACCCTGCGCCAGGGCGATTTCGCATTTGGCAATGCCATCGCGGAAGTAGATCCGCAAGGGAATAACGGTCAAACCTTTAGACTCTGTGCGGCTGGCCCATTTGTGAATCTCATTCTTGTGGAGCAACAGCTTGCGGTTGCCAAGGGGTTCGTGGTTCCAGGGGCCACCTGCCAAGTATTGAGCAATATGGGCGTTAACGAGCCACGGGCCAGAAGGCTTAAAATCCACAAAAGCGTCGCGAATGTTGGCTTTGCCCTCGCGAAGCGCCTTCACTTCGGTGCCGTGGAGGACGATTCCGGCCTCCATCCGCTCCAAAAGGTGGTAATTGTAGCTGGCGGCGCGGTTCTGCGCGACGATCAGCTCTCCCGCCTTGTTGGCAGACGGCACCGATTTTTTGGCTGGCTTGGCCACAGCCCTCCACTATAACACTGTCTATTTCAGGGCTTGTAAGTACAAGCCCTGAATACCGTGGATCAAAAGGGAGTTACCGAATGCCCGATGGCCAACCCAAGAGTTCTTGTCCCGCCTCTAAGCCAATGCTAGAGTTGGAAAGCTAATCGTCGAGGCTGGAGCTACATCACGGAGAGTGCATGCGGCGCTGGGGCAAGGTAATACTTTACATGGGTGTGGGTCTGTTCGCTACAGGCTGCCCAAAAGGCCACGAGCAATACAACGCCGGGCAAAAGGCCGAAAATATCCAAGATTACGACAGCGCGTTGCAGTTTTATCAGAAAGCGCTGGCGACCGACCCCAATAACGCGGCCTACCGAATCAAGCTAAACCAGATCCGTTTTGAAGCCGGCGAATTCCACATAAAAAAGGGCGTGGCGCTGCGCGAAAAAGGTGACCTGCAGGCGGCCGCCGCAGAATTTCAGCGTGCAACGACGCTAGACCCATCCAGCCCAGTTGCGTTGCAAGAGTTGCGGCAGGCGCTGGATCAGCTTAACGAGACCGCTCGGAAACAGGATGAACAAGCCGCCGGCACCGAAGAGCCCGGCGGAAGTGATCTGGCTTCGGCTCCGCCTGAACTGAAGCCGCTTTCCACTGCTCCGATCACCCTGAAAATGACCAACGATGTGAAGATCATTTTCGACACGATCGGCAAGTTTGCGGGCGTCAACGTTATTTACGACCCGGACTTCCCTGCGCGGCGAATCCCATTCGAAGTAAATAACGTCACGATGCAGCAGGCACTGGATATCGCCTGCATGCAGAGCAAAACGGCCTGGAAAGCGGTCACCGAGAATATTATTTTCGTATACCAGGACACGACTCAGAAGCACAAGGACTACGACGAACAGTTGGTGGAGACTTTTTATTTGGGAAATACAGTCCAGTCGCAGGATTTGACGGAAATCACCAACGGATTGCGGCAGGTGCTGAACTTGACGAAGGTTCAACAGCTGAATTCGCAGAACGCGATCATCGTGCGCGATACCGCAGACAAGCTGGCCATCGCCCGTAAACTGTTGAAGGACATAGACAAAGCCAAGCCGGAAGTGGTGATTCAGGTGGAAGTGCTGTCCGCGAGCACCGACCGCCTGCGGGACTTGGGAGTCTTGCCTGGACAGTCCGCCTCCGTTCAGTTCACGCCACCGGGAACAACGTCGACGACGACTCCAACCACGGGATCGGGAGGAACGAGTACCCCGAGTTCCATTCCCTTAAAAGGCTTTCATTTTGGCGCATCGGACTACTCGGTCACCTTGCCGGGAGCCACGGCAAATTTCGTTTTGACCGACACCGCTACCAAGATTATTCAAAATCCGGAGATTCGTTCGATCGACGGACAGCCCGCGAAGTTAAACATTGGCAGCCGCGTCCCGATTGCCACCGGCAGCTTCCAGGCAGGTGTGGGCGTCGGAACCACGTCCGTGAACCCACTGGTGAACACACAATTTACGTATATCGACGTCGGCGTCAACGTGAACATCACACCACACGTGCATCCGAACCACGAAGTGAGCCTGAAAGTAGCGATTGAGGTTTCCCAGGTAATCAGCACAGCCACCATCGGCGGCATTCAACAGCCGGTTATCGGCCAGAACAAAATCGAGCACGAGATCCGGTTGCGCGAAGGTGAAGCTAGTATCATTGGCGGCCTCTTTACAAAAACAGATAGCAAGACCGTGAACGGCTGGCCGGGGTTGGCGCAAATTCCATTTGTGAAGTATCTGACCGCGGACAATAAGGTGGATCATAGCGAGAGCGACGTACTGATCGTGTTGATTCCGCGAATCGTACGACTGCCAGAGTGGACACGTGGCAGCTTGCGGCCGATCTCCACCGGCGTTGAGCAGAACATTACCACGCGGCGGGAAAGCGATGTTCGCACTCCGGTTGCAAATCCCGTGCCGACCGCAGCGCAACCGACTCCGACACAGCAGACGGCTCCGTCTCAGCCACCAGCGGCGACGAATTTGGCAACTGTTTCGACTCCCAAGACAGATCAAGCGAACGGGCAGGCCGCGCGGCTTCACTTTGAACCGCAGACCATCAGTCTGGTTCCGGGACAGACCGCTACACTCGGCATTTCCGTGGATGACGTGACCGACCTGTATTCCATCCCGATGATTTTGCAGTACGACCCCGCAGTGATTAGCGTGGAAGAGGTGCAGCACGGTGGGTTCCTCTCAGCCGGAAATCAGGAGATTGCCATCGTGCAAGGCGGCGACAAAGCACATGGCCAGGCGATGATTGCAGCAACGCGTCAACCGAATACACCGGGAGTCACAGGCAGCGGCACGATTCTGGGCGTGGTCATCAAGGCAATCGGTCCTGGCTCGACGAATCTTTCCATCGTGCAAGTGAATGCCAAGGATTCGCAGATGAAACCGTTGCCGCTGCTGACCGGTGAAGCGGCGATTCAGGTGAAGAAATAAATTTTGCGCGGCGTGGCGTCGCCCGCGGGTTCCGGAAGCGTCAGGCATGAGTCAAAGACAAAGCAAGACGAAGCGGAACAATCCAGAAGCCGGAATGACCCTTCTGGAGCTGATTATCGCGTGCGCGATTTTGGTGGTGTTGGCGTCGGCGGCACTCCCAGTAGCGCGCTATACGATTATTCGCGGCAAGGAAGCGGAGTTGCGGCGCGATCTGCGGGAAATGAAAGACGCGATTGACCGTTACAAGGACCTGGCGGACCGTAACCTGATTCGAGTTGAAATTGGAAGTGAAGGCTATCCGCCGGATCTGGAAACGCTGGTGAAAGGCGTGTCGATCGGCGCCAGCGCGGATCGCAAGATCCGTTTTCTGCGCAAGATTCCTGTGGACCCGATGACCGGCCAGGCCGATTGGGGTTTGCGTGCGGTACAGGACGATCCAGACTCACAGAGCTGGGGCGGCAAGAACGTTTTTGATGTGTACTCGAAGTCTCAGGCGACCGCGCTGGACGGCACCAAGTACTCGGAGTGGTAAAGTATGAAAAGAATACAGAAACGTAACTCTCTACTAGTTCGAGCCAGCCGCAAATTGGGCTTGCGCGAGCGCGGATTTACGCTCATCGAGCTGATGATCGTGATTTCGATCATTATGATTTTGATTGGTATCGCCGCCGGTGCTTACCAGCGAGCGATACTGCGCAGTAGAGAGGCTGTACTGCACTCGGACTTGCAGGAAATGCGGAAAGCCATCGACAACTACACCACGGACAAGCAGGCCGCGCCGCAATCCATAGACGACCTGGCGCCGCAATACCTGCGCCAGATCCCGGTGGATCCGATTACCAACGCCAAGGACTGGGTGCCGGTTGTGGACACCGTTGTTCTAACACCAGATCAATCAGGCTCCGGAATTACCGACGTACACTCCGCTTCGGAAAAGGTATCGCCGATCGAGAGTACAGCCTACAACACCTGGTAAATTCCCGGCCCTAACCCCGAACTCTTATTGCACGTCCACTACTTTTCCGTTGATGAAAGTAACCTTCAAATCCTTGTAAACGAAGATCTGCTTGGCGCCCAGGTTGACGATTTTTTCCGGCTGGCCGAGCATCCCTTTAACGTCGTCGGGCGATTGGCCGATCTGGATGGTAGGAGGCGGTTGCGCCGCAGCCTGCTGTTGGCCTTGCTGGCCTTGTTGCCCTTGAGCGTCCTGCCCTTGTTGCTGCTGGTCGCCACCGTCACCGGTATCAACTTCCAGAATCTGGTTAATGACGTCAGAAATCTGGCCGCCATCCGCGCCGCCCAGATAGTCCTTGGGAAACTGAAAGACGACCTGCGCTTTGCGCGAGGACTTGTCTTGGGCCGAGTTGCAGGAATCACACTCAATGATTGCCAGAGTGACCTTGGAATCCTTGCGATTGATGTCGATCTTGGTCGTATAAACCTTCTCTCCAACCGTCAAAAACTTGGTGTCGGTGGATGCAGCGCCCGTCGGATCCGCCGGAGCCTTCCATTTCAAGAGTTTATTGACGCCGGCCATGGCGTTATTGTTGGCGGTCTTGATTTGACCGTCTTTGACGTAGCTTGGCACCACCACCATGTTGCCGGAGGCGACGCTAAGAATTCCTCCCTTCTTGATGACCAGAACCGTCCCGGCATCAGTCACTGAAACGCCGCTGGAGTCGGTGCCCAACCTCGCGACCTTGTACTTCGCCGCGAGCTGGCTCTCCAACGAATCGGCACCACCAGCTTGTGCAAGGGCCGCAGCCAGCGGAATAAGACCGGCCAAAAGCGCAACAAAAGTTCGAATCGTTTTGTCGTATTTCATAAACATTGCGTGCTCCTCCTCTTTACCGCTTTACCGCGCGCATCCACGAATCGAATCCTGCATAACTCGAAATCGAATTCAATTTTTGTGAGGGAACGCGAACCCGATTCGGTTAGCGTTCCCTCAAAATGCCTTTAGGCGTCCCTTATCGTTAGTCGTCGCTTCCGCCATTAGGTGGCGCTGCGTCTTGAACTTCCTTTTCGGCTTGTCCCGCTTCATCAACCTGCGATTTCAGGTCGGACTCGACCGTGAGGTCGGGTTGTGCCTGGCCCGCGGGATTTGGTTTGCTGGCCGCCGCCGGCCCGCTGGGAATTCCGTTCTTGCCCTGATTCTCAGCGAGCTTTCCAAGGCCTTCGTCGATTTTGGCCCGGAAGTCGTTGTGCATGTCTTGCAGATCCTGAACGCCGACGGGCACTTTAGAGCCGCTGGCGCAATCGTCCTTCTGGCTTTTCGCCACCAGGACCATGACGTTCTGGTCGGCGTCCGGTGTGTCATCGATGCGCTTCAGAACATCGCCGGGATTGAGCGAACATTCGGTGCCGTCTTCATTGGAGGAACTGACGACCTGGGAAACGATGAAGATGCGGTGCGCGGGATCTAGCGCGGCCGGAGTTTCATCGGGGCCGGTCTGTTCTCCACTTGGCGGAGTGCTGCTAACCGCGCCTGCGGGCTCAGGATGTGCCGCTGCCTCTTTTTCCGCGTTGATCTGCGATTTGATCTCCTCGGCGATCTCTTGCTTCAACTCGGGAGACATTGGTGCCGGGGCTTCGTCCCCGCCCCCGCCATTCAGTGCCCGAAATTCGGTATCGGGACCGGTCAAAGAGGCGCCTTCTGCCGCAGCCCTGGCTTCATAGGCCGCCTGGAGATTCGCAGCCAGCAGATAATCCGTCAGCCACAGCGCCGGATATGGGTAAACCGGAGCCGGTGCAAAATAGTATGCGTTATAGCCATACCACGGCGCCCCGCCCCAGCCCCAACCGTAAGCTACCGGAGCAGGCCAAGGATTGTAGGCCCATCCATAATAGGCAGGGCCGTAGTAAGCGGGAGGAACATAGCCATAGTAGGGATGGCCGCGGTAGTAGTAGCCGCGATAGGCGTAGGCATAGCGACGGCCGCCGGAGTAGTACGTGCGCCGCATATACGGGTGGCCGCCGCGGTAGTATCCGTGTTCGGCAAAACCACGGCCGTGGCCATAGCCAACAACCCGGCCACCGTCGCGTCGTCGCGTCTCAAACCGCCGTTCGCCATGCGCGCCGTGATTAATCGTCATACCGCTTTTGGTATGAATGGTGCTAACGCGCCCGCTGCGATCGAAATTCGCTCTGGTCCCAGATTTGGTCTCGACGCTCGTCCGCTTCCCGGAAGCGTTGAAATTGTGGGTGCTTCCATTAGCCCCAGGCTTCGAAACAACGGCCGCTCTGCTGCCACCTGCGCCCTTGGCGCCAGCCGGAGAACCAGACTTCGCGCCGACCGAAGTGTTCGTCTTAGCTCCGGCCGCGGCGTTTGTTCGGCCACCCGCAGCAGTCGTAGCGTTGGTCTTGCCTCCGACTGCGCCGTTAGTCTTTGTGCCAGCAGCCGTATTGGTCTTTGCGCCAGTAGTGGTGTTGGTTTTTCCGCCAGGCGCCGTGGTGGTGCGAGCTCCAGCGGCGGTACCTGTCCTGGCGCCAGCTGTCGCTGGGGCTCGCGAAGCAGCAGCATTGCCGCCAGCAGCCGGATGCGGAGCCGTTCTTGCCGGAGCCGCCGGTTTTGCCGCTGGTGCCGGTTTTGCCGCCGGAGCCGACTTTGCCGGCTTTTGCTGGCCAAGTGCGAGTGCCGGGAGACTCAAGCACAGCATTAGTACCACTAAATTGAGGAATCTGCGGTTCATTACATCGGTCCAAGTCTTCATGTTGCCTCCTGGGAAAGGTTCCAAAATTCCACAAAATTCTGAATTGACCGTCATGATCGAGAAGGTCTCCGTTGGAACTCAGCGTTATGTAGAGGAGAGTTGTCGCTGCAATAGTTGGTGAGAGCTTTCATGGACGATCAAAGACGAACCGATAGTGGCTAAGCTCCGTGCGCCTGGCCATTTGTCATGCGTTGTCTACTACGCCGTGAGTAAAAGTTCAAGAAAAACCGTCATGGATGACAAGAAATTATTGGATTTTAAGAGAGGCGTCTCTAGCGGCCCAGACGTAGAGAGGGAATACCGAAGGCCATCATAGCCAATATTCAGCATCGTTTGCGGGCAATTGCTCCGGCCGGCGCAGTCTAATCGGGCAACTTTCCCTTGGCATTCGCTGCAACTTCTTGGCTTCCGGCGCATTCCGGCATAGGATACGCGCACCGTCTACCCTGATTGCCTTTCGCTTACGCAAAGGAGCCTTTCCATGCACATGCACCATCTGAATTTTGCGGCAATCTTCGTCGCGGCCCTTTCCAGCATGGTTGTCGGATTCATGTGGTATTCGCCAGTGCTGTTTGCGAAGCCGTGGATGCGCGAAATGGGTTATGACCCGGACGACAAAGCTCGTGCGCAGGAGATGCAGAAGGGCGCCGGAGCGGCATACATGGGTTCGTTCTTTGCCAGCGTAGTGACGGCATTCATCCTGGCAATGTTTTTACATCACATGAACGTGCAAAACCTGGAGTATGGCCTGCTGGTCAGCGCGCACATCTGGCTGGGCTTTGTCGCAACAGTTCAACTGACCGGCGTGCTCTTCATGAAGCAGTCCATGAAGCTCTTCGCCATCAACACCGGCTACCAGCTGGTGTGCTACCTGGCGATGGGAGCCATCCTCACGGCCTGGAAGTAGGTCGGCGGCGTTGTCAAGGGCGCCCAAAAAAGAACAAAGGCCGGATGGAGCACCCGGCCTTTCGTGAATGCTGATTCAATTGGTTGCGGCGGTCAGATTTGAACTGACGACCTTCGGGTTATGAGCTTCACAGAAAAACAGGGTAAAAATCTCATAAATGCTTGCTGTGGCGTTGCTTAACTCTAAATCCAAGCTCCCAATTTCTCCTGTGAATTGTCCCGAAGTTGTACCGAAAACCTTTCTAGGAGTCGGGAAGCCAATCCTCGGCTCTGCGACGAATCGGGCTGAGTCCAATTGGGCCGAGCCCGCGAACAGCTTCCTCTTATACGGTCTGCGCTGCTTCGGCACTGGGCTCGCCGCTCATGAAGCGCTTGGCCAGCTGGCCCAGGCGAGTACGGATCCGACCGCATTCGCCCTCGGTGATTCCCGGCGAACGTTTTTGGCTTCCGGTTGTATCGTCGAAATCAGAAATTCAAAGCCTATGCTTTCGACTGACCTGCCCCTGATCGCCTCGTGAATTGTCGTTATACATGTGTGTAACTCACAGCATGAATACAGTTGTGCGCCTCAAGGCAGACCCGTAGCATGAATACAAGATCAAACATGAGAACTGGCGCAGCTCTCCGTAGTCTCCCAGCGAGGTCGTTGCGCCCAGCGAGAGTGAATGACGGCGAAAACCGAACCAACGACGTCTCTGCAGCGGGCCATCCCGGAGCGTAATGAAATCGAAGACGGTCTTGCGGTGGCGCGCCAAAAGGGTGTCGCGCCCGTTGACCATCTTTTGCAGCGGACGGGATGTTCAGAAGAAGGACTCGCCGATGGATTTGCGGACTGGCTAAAAATTCCACGCGTCAAAATTGCCAGTTTGAGCATTGACCCCGATGCGGCAAAAGCCATCACCGAGAAAATCGCGATCAAGCATCAATGCCTGCCCCTGAAGGTAGAAGGCAGCAAACTCGTGCTGGCCATGGCCAATCCGGCCGACTACGATGCGATCCAGGATGTGCAGTTCGTCTCGGGACTCACGGTCCACCCTGTGGTTGCCACGCGCACCGAAATCCTCGACGGAATCGCGGAGCTCTACCGCACCGACCAACGTATGCAAGAGTTCCTGTCCCAGGTCTCGGACAGCGCCGATTTTTCAATTCTAAGCGAGGATGCGGACAAGATTGATTTGGACCAGGCCGATCCAAGAAACGCCGCTGATCAGATTCCCGTCGTGAAGATGTGCAACTTGATTCTGCAAGAAGCCCTTCGATGCCAGGCGAGCGACGTGCATCTCGAACCAGCCCTGAACTGCTTGCAGGTCCGGATGCGGATTGACGGCGTCCTCCGGGAATATATTGATGTGCCCAAATGGCTTCATCATCCGCTGGTCTCGCGAATCAAGATTTTAGCCTCGCTCGATATTGCCGAGCGCCGCTTACCCCAGGACGGCCGGTTCAAAATGAAGCTTCATCATAAATCGGCGGATGTGCGAGTCTCAACCCTTCCTGCGCTCTATGGGGAAAAGGTAGTCATGAGGGTGTTGGGCGCTGCGGCTCTTCCAAATTTGGAGTCCATGGAGTTTTCGGACTGGCAATTGTTGACGCTGACCGACTGCTTGAGTCAACCGCAGGGAATGATCCTGCTCACCGGACCGACCGGCTCGGGAAAAACAACGACCCTTTATTCCATGATATCCAGGCGACGTTCGCCCGAGATCAACATTGTGACGGTGGAAGATCCGATTGAATACGAGCTGCCGGGCATTAACCAAGTGCAACTGAATTCGCGTGCCGGCCTGACATTCGCAGGAACCTTGAGATCCATTTTGCGGCAAGACCCCGACGTGATTCTGGTTGGCGAAATTCGCGATCTGGAGACAGCTGGAGTTGCCTTCCAGGCGGCAAACACCGGTCACTTGGTGTTGAGCACGCTGCACACGGATGATACGTTCGGTGCAATCATTCGCCTCCTGGATTTAGGAGTTGATCGATCTTTAATCAGCAGTTCCCTCAGCCTGATTGTGGCGCAACGGCTTGCGCGACGAGTGTGTCCTGAATGCAAGGAGCCCTACACGCCGTCACCGGAGGTTTTGAAGAAACTCCATTTAAAAGAAGCGGATCACGTCTTCTATCGAGGACGGGGTTGCCCGTCGTGCGGAAAGACCGGATATGCGGGACGAGTGGGAATCTATGAAATGCTTCGCATGACCAACGCCATGAAGGACCTGATCCGCCAAAACGCAAGCGAAAGCGCGCTGCGGAGAGCCGCTGCGGTAGCGGGCTGCGCAACTTTATTGGAAGATGCAATGTCCAAAGTGCGCCGAGGCGTGACCAATCCGGATGAAGTGGTCTGCGTCATTGAAGTGGGAAGCGAAGATACATTCCCCTGCTCGCAATGCAACTCCCTGGTGCATCGTGAATTCAAGAGCTGCCCGTACTGCGGGTTTGTTTTGCGAAACGCATGCCAGGCCTGCGGACAGGATCTAAATCCTGAGTGGAGTCTTTGCCCGTATTGCAGCACTTCCGCCAACGCGACCGCAAAACAGCGCGCGACCACGACCGAGGAATCCGCTCACCTGTTGCCGGCTCCGAGCGAGGGTGCGAGCCCGCGACCGCAATTGCCGTCCATGTCCGCCCAGGAAGTGCCGGCCGGTAAACGGCCCAAGATCCTGGTTGCCGATGATAATAAGGACATCATTAAGCTCGTGCTGGTCGCCCTGCGCCAGTTACCCATGGACGTCGAAATTTTCACGGCGTCGGATGGGATCGAGGCTCTGGAATCGATCGAATGCAATAAAGCCGATCTGGTCATCCTGGACGTAAAGATGCCGCGAATGGATGGTTTCGGTGTTTGCGAAAAATTGCGCAAAGACCTTCGCACAGCCTTCTTGCCCATTCTGATGCTGACCGCGAACAGCGACCAGGAGCAGCGTACCCGGGGTTATCTGGTTGGGACCGACGATTTTGTCAGCAAACCCTTCACCGTTCCCGACTTGGTCGCCCGCGTTTCTCGGTTGCTTCGAAGAACCTACGGAGTGTAGCGTGCCGGACTATTACGCGACTCTTGAACTCGATCCGGGAGCTTCGCAGGAGTCCATCAAACTTGCCTACCGGCGCCTGACGCGTGAGCACCATCCCGATCTGAAAATTAATTCGACCGAATCGGAAAGAAAAATGTTGTCTGCGGTCATGGCGCAACTGAATAGCGCGTATGCTGTTTTGTCTGACGTAAAACTGCGACGCCAATACGATCAGTCGCTCAAAATCCTGACTTCGCTCGACGCCAGCAGTACCGTATTGCGGGCGGCAGTAACGGCAACGAGGTCAGCGTCCGGCGGGCGCCGAGCGCCAGCCAGCGATGTTGACGCAACCCTGGCGCACGAACTCTCCCTGCAGCTGCGCAGCAATCTCCTGGCGCGCCTTAAAGACTATTCCTGGAAAGAGAAGACTCTAGAGGGGTTTGACTGGGGGCTGGAAGCGTCTTCCTGGTCATCCCATTATTGTGTCGCAGGGCGCGGTTTTGCCGTCCTCGACCCCACTTCTGCCAAAAAGTTCGCAAATGATGCGGAAGGCGTGGTTGCGCTCGGGAATCGTTCCATCCGGAAAAGCCATTTTCTTTTCCTGCTTCCGTTCCAGCGACTATCGGAATGGAAATCTGTTTCTGCCGAATTCAATCGATTTTTTTCAGCAGCGAGCCACAAAAAGTTAGCGAACGTGCCGGTTGAAATTGCCCTCCTCGATGCGCGGCAAGGCCAGACCATGCGATTTGGTTGCCATTTGCGAGAAAAGCGGTTCGAAGAACTGCTGCGGTGCGTCTCTCCTACCGCGTAATTTTCCAGCCCACGGACGGCAACGCGGGCGCACGCGAAGACAGGTCTTGCCGGTTCCGCTTGGCATCGGGCCAATCGAACTTCCAAGCGTTTCCCCGTGTTTTCTCGAACGCAGCTAGCTGGCTTGCGGTTGCCTACCGAACATCAAATTACCTAGGCTCGACCGCCACTTGGGATTCCAGCACCTCACGCACTTTTCCGAGCAGCGCATCCCGCGTAAAGGGTTTCTGCAGCAACGTCATGCCCCGATCAACGAGTCCGCTGAAGTTGGCAAAAGTGCCGGTGTAACCGGACATGCACAGCACTTTCATGCTTGGGTAAGTCACAACCAAGCTTTCGGCCAAAGTGGGCCCGTTCATTCCGGGCATGACCACATCGGTCATGAGCAGGTGAATCGGACCAGAGTACCTTCCGGCAACTTCAAGGGCATCCCTACCATTGCTGGCCTCGAGGACGGTGTATCCAGCTTCCTCGAGCAGAATACGCGTCAAGGCCCGGACAGATTCCTCGTCTTCCACGACCAGGACGGTCTCGGTCCCAGGAGCGAGTGTGGGTGCCAGCTCGCTCAACCGGCTCTGCTGCACCGATTCATCCACCTGGGGCAGATAGACCTTGAAGACAGACCCGTGTCCGAGTTCGCTGTAGACCCAGATATGGCCGCCACTTTGCTTTATAACGCCATAGATGGTCGAAAGCCCGAGACCGGTGCCTTTGCCGGGATCCTTGGTTGTAAAAAATGGTTCAAAAATGTGGGCTTGGGTCTGCTGGTCCATTCCAGTGCCGGTGTCGGTTACCGCCAGCAGCACGTAGCGACCCGCCTTCAATGGCGGATGGAGGTGAGCGTAGTTTTCATCGAGTTCCACGTTACTGGTTTCGATCACCAGCTTTCCGCCTTCCGGCATTGCGTCCCGTGCGTTCACCACCAGATTCATGATGATCTGTTCCATCTGGCTGGGATCGACTTTCACAGAACCCAATTGCGGATGCAAAGCCGTTTGCAGCTCAATATCTTCGCCAATCAGACGCTTCAGCATCTTCCCGGTTTCCAGCACCACGGTGTTCAGGTTCAGAACTTTTGGTTCGAGCACTTGTTGACGGCTAAATGCCAGAAGCTGACGCGTCAAGGATGCGGCGCGATCACCGGCTTTCTTGATTTCCTCGCATCGGCCGTGCATCTTGACATCACTTTTCGTGCTATTGAGGAGCATTTCGCTGTAGCCAATGATTACGCTCAGAAGATTGTTGAAGTCGTGGGCAATTCCGCCGGCGAGCAGACCGACAGCTTCCATCTTCTGGGCGGTGCGAAACATCTTTTCCAAGTGCTTACTTTCCGTGATGTCCCGGGCAACGCTTGATACACCGACCACTTGGCCATTTGAGTCCTTGATCGGTGAAAGGGTGATTGCAACATGGATTTGCGTTCCATCCTTTTTAGCGTGGACGGTCTCAAATTGCTCGACCGTGTCTGCGCGTTCGCCCATCTCCGGGAGTCTGGAGACTCCTATCGGCTGGTCGCGAGGAGAAAGGACCAGAATCGACTGTCCAACCGCTTCCTCCCTCGAGTACCCATACATGCGCATGGCGCCATGATTCCAGGAAAGAATGACTCCTTGGGGAGTGAGACTGACGATGGCATCGTAGGAGGACTCGACGACGGCGGCCAAGCGGGACAGGTCATCTTCACGCCGCTTGCGTTCCCGTATATCGCGGAAAACCAGTACCGCGCCGGTAGCTTTCGCTTGCCGGTCGTAGATCGGAGCAACCGAGTTCTCGATCGGAATTTCAAATCCGTCCAGACGAATAAGAATACAGTTCAACGGGTGTTGGCTCCGGTTGAGCACGATCGCCATATCCATCGGATTGGCGACGATTTTACGAGTCGTGGAGTCCAGGATTCGGCACACTTCGGCCATGGGCCGATCCAGTGCTTCTTGACGCGACCAGCCGGTCATTTTTTCCGCGACCAGATTGAGGAAAGTGATCTTGCCCGCGATATCCGTGCAAACCACAGCGTCGCCGATGGAGTTGAGCGTGACTTGGGCGCGTTCCTTTTCCCCGAACAAAACGTCGTCCATGATCTTGCGCTCTACGGAATGGCGCAAGGCTCGCAGAAGTCCGCGGGTCTCGATTTGCCCTTTGATGAGATAGTCTTGCGCGCCCTCTTTTAGAGCCAGTGTAGCCAGTAACTCATCGTCTAAGTTCGTCAATACCACAAGCGGAACATGGGGTGCGGCCGCGTGGGCTCGCTTTACCGCTTCCAGCCCCTGGGCATCGGGCAACCCCAAGTCCAGGATGATGATGTCAACCGCATGGGCTGCAAGGTACTGCTCGGCCTCATGCATGGATTTTGCGTATGTTAATTCGGTGTGATCCGAGTCCTGTTCCTTAAACGTCTCGCGAAATAATCGGACATCGCCGGGGTTATCTTCAATCAGGAGAAGTGTCTTGATCGATTTCTGGATCATCCGCTTGACCTCTGCTGTGGCCGCTTAACTCTTGTCAAACAGAAATGATCCCGATCGTCGCTAAGAGCTGAAGCCAATCGAGCTGTACAGAGCTTGTGGGGATAATAGTTCGCCAGGGACGGATCGCTTCACACCTACCTTAACCGTTGTCCCTGGCCCTCAAACCTGTTTAGGAGAGATTCCGCGGACCGAGAAGCCTTCATAACACGAATCTGCGAGCGGGCTTTGACAAATACTCAGGCTTGTCGAGTTCCACCGGTCCTCCAAGGGTTTTCCGGATGACCGCCAGAAGTTCGGCATTATCCACTGGTTTTTGAAGAAAAGCCTTAACCCCCGCTTCCTGCGCGAGTTCTTGGTTGGGCAGACCCGTGCGGCCGGAGACGATGATGATGGGGATCAAGGCCAGAGCCGGGATGATCTTGAGCCGTTCGATGACCAGGAAACCGTCGCCTGCGGGCAGACCGAGGTCGAGGATGATTAAGTCCGGCACGTGCTTGCGGGCCAGGATTAAGCTGGTGACTACGTCAGAAGCAACGAAAGTGTCGAAGCCGCTCGCCTTGAGGCGCACACTCATGCCTTTGCGTATGTCCGGGTCATCTTCCACTATGAGAATTTTCTTATTTGCCATTTTCCACCGTCCTCGAAGAAGTCTCCTGGTTCATTAGCTCCTGAATGTTTGCGGCAACCTTCTCCAGGTAGTCTTGCGTAGACTCAATCGCGTTTCGTTTGATCGGTTCAGCTGACTTGTAAAAAGTTGAAAACATCATGTCTCCTTGCTGGAAGTAGTCGCTAGCTTCGAATTGGCCCCGAATCCGTTTTGTAATCGCCTCACCGCCAATCGCGTCGGTAAAGGCCACGACGAAGAAGAGTTCTGCCGCACCGGCGAAGTCCACATTTGGCAAAAGAATGTCCAGATCTGAATGCAAACACCGTCGCACAAGTTCACGGACCCCGTGCGAGTGGTCGGTCCGCGCCTCGTTGGAAAGCCACCCGGTTCGTGAACCGATCTCGATGACCACCAGGGTGACGGGATGGTCGGCACGTTTCCCCTCTCTTAAACCGGGGGCGATCAAGCTGGGGAGAGAAAAAATGGGCAAAGTAAAGGAAAAGACAGAACCTTGTCCAAGCGAACTATTGGCCCAGATTTCTCCGCCTTGCCGGGTCACGAGCTCCTTGCAGATGTGCAATCCCAGGCCAAGCCCCTGACGACCGGCCAAAGCCGGATCTGCGGCCTGGAAGAGGCGTTCAAAAATCCGCTCGGTCACGTCCGCACTAATCCCGCATCCCGAATCCGAGACCTCCAGAACCAGAAGATGCGAATTTTTTCCAGGCAAACGAGCTCCAACTTTCACCACGCCGTTTGCTGGCGTAAACTTGATGGCGTTTTCGACCAGGATGATGAGAATTTGTCGAAGGCGGGTTGGGTCGGCGCACACCAGTGGCAGCCGGCTGTCGATGTCTGAAGAAAGCTCGATTCCTTTGGTTGTCGCGGCTCCTTGCAGGGTATTGACCGTGTAGTCGATGGCATCGGAAACCGCAGTACAGCGCAGCTCGATCAGGAGCTTACCCTCCTGGATACGCGTGACTTCGAGTAGATCACTGATCATGGATTTCAGTTGCTTGGTGTTCCTCAGGACGTCTTCCAGGAGCTCGTGCTGCTCCGAATTCAATTCCCCGGCCAGCCCATCGAGAAGAATGGTCACAAATCCATAGATCGCGGTCAGCGGTGAACGAAGCTCGTGGGAGACGTGCGACAGGAACTCATCCTTAAATTGCAGCTGATTTGTGCGGATGACATCGGTTTCCGTTTGCATGCGATGGCGCTCAATGGCATGCCGAAGCACGCGGGGAAGGGCACGATTTTCGATCTGGCCTTTGATCAGATAATCTTGCGCGCCCCCCCTCATCGCTTCTGCGGCCAGCGTCTCGTCGTCCAAGCCCGTCAACACGATGAGTGGCACACCTGGAGCCGCCTCATGCGCCCGCCTCACGGTATCGAGACCATGTCCATCCGGCAATCCCATGTCCAACAGGATGATATCCACTCCACCTTTCTCAAGATGAATCAAGGCATCGCTCATGCGCAACAGGTGCGTCAATTCGAAACTGCCTGGTTTCTCTTTGTTGAACATTTCACGGAGCAACCGGGCATCTCCCGCGTTGTCCTCAACCAGAAGAACTTGCAGTGGTTTTTCTTTCATGAGCCCATTTCGCGCGGCAACTTCACGACGGACAACCAGAAATTGTCGATGCTCTTTACAACTTCAAGAAATCCACTAAGATCCACGGGCTTGGTGATGTAACAGTTCGCATGCAGCAGATAACTCCGCAGGATATCTGCTTCAGACGCGGAAGTGGTCAAGATCACGACAGGGATGCTCTTCAGTGCCGGACTCTGTTTGATTTCTTCGAGAACCTGCCGGCCGTCTTTTTTGGGGAGGTTCAGGTCGAGCAAGATCAGGTCCGGGCGCGAAGCATGGACATGCTGTCCCTCGTGCTTTAGAAAAGCCATTGCTTCGATCCCGTCCGACACAACTTGCAAATGGACATGCACCTTGGCATCTTTCAGCGCTTCCCGCGTGAGACGGACATCCCCAGCACTATCTTCAACCAACAGAACTTTCATCGGCTTGGCGTCAGATCCAATCGATTCCATCAGTTGCTGCCTGTTCTCGGCAGCGTAAAGTGGAAGGTCGAGCCCTTTTCGGGTTGGGACTCGACCCAGATCCTTCCGCCCAGCCGTTCCACAATCTTTTTGCAAATGGTCAATCCGATTCCTGTGCCCTTGAACTCCTCCCGCCCGTGCAAGCGCTGGAAGAGGACGAAAATCCTGTCAAAATACTGCGGATCAATCCCCAGGCCATTGTCTCGGACCGAAAAGATCCAATCCTTGCCGCCGTTTTTCGTCGCCGAGACATGCACGCGGGGAACTTCCGCGCTCCGGTATTTGATGGCGTTCCCGACCAGGTTCTGAAACACCTGGGTCAATTGCGTATCGTCGGTCAGGAGGGCTGGCAGCGGGTCATTGGTTACCTCCGCGCTGCTCTCTTGAATCGTTGCCCGTAAGTTTAAAAGCGCTTCGGCGAGTGCATTTTCGCTTGAAATCTCATGCAGCGCTTTCCCATTTGTGCCTGCACGTGAATAGGCGAGCAGGTCCTGGATCAACCCTTGCATGCGGTTAGACCCGTCTACCGCAAAGGCGATGAACTCATCCGCTTCCGAATCCAGCTGTCCTTTGTAGCGTTTGGACAGCAACTGCGTATAACTCGCCACCATGCGCAGCGGCTCCTGAAGATCGTGGGATGCGACATAGGCAAATTGTTGGAGTTCGTCATTGGAACGTTTCAGTTCACCCACGGTGTTCACCAGACGTACCTCGGATTGCTTTCGTTCGGTGATGTTTCGGATGGCTGCCGTGACCAGGGTGCCCTCGGCATTTTCCAGCGGACTCAACATGATCTCGATGGGGAAGTCGCTGCCATCTTTTCGCCGTCCGGTAAGTTCAATCCCGGTTCCGATTTGCTGTGCGAGTGCTTCCGCCGCGCTGCGGGTGCCGTCCGCGATCAATCGTTCCGCGAAGCCTTCGGGAATAATGTTGGTCACCCGCTGCCCGACCAGTTCATCGCGGCTGTAGCCAAACTGTTTTTCCGCTTGCACGTTCAGGAGAACGATCTTGCCGCCCTGGTCCACCACTACCATCGCATCCGGAGCCGCTTCGAGCAGCCCGCGATACTTCGCCTCCGACTCCAGGCTCTCGCTGAGATCGTGACTAAACTCAGAAAATCCTCGCAGATTTCCATTGCGGTCGCGTAAGGCCGTAAAGCTCACACTGGCCAAAAATCGCGAGCCATTTTTCCGCACGCGCATGCCCCGTTCTTCGTGCCGCCCGCGTGCGGCAGTGACCCGAAGTACTTCCTCTGGCCTTCCTCGGTCGATATCTTGCTGCGGAAAGAAACAGGAGAAGTTGCGGCCGATAATCTCTTCCGGTTTGTATCCTTTGATCCGTTCGGCACCCGCATTCCAACTGAGAATCTGGCCCTGTGGGTCTAGCACAAAGATCGCGTAGTCCTTGACTCCGTCAAGGAGCATCCGATATTTTTCTTCGCAGTCCCAGAGCGCGTCTTCTGCCGAGTTGGGTGTCTGGACCTGCGGCACAGAGAGCTGACTGAATTCGCGAATCATCCTGTGAGCGTAGCCCAGCGCCAGGTTGGAAGATGTACAGTTCTGTACATTTGCCCATTTCACACCGTTCTGGACACGGCTAAAGCCAAGCAGAACGCGCCAAGTTATGGCCTTGGTTAGAGTTGGAGGGGGGTGTCGATTGGCACACAAGCAAAGTAGGAAAGGATTTTCCGGAGCCGGTCCGACCCAGGATCATGCTGTCTTTTCGTCCTGCCTGGATGAGGACGGCTAGTTTGTCCTTTGCGATTGTTCACGTGAAGGCGACAGCGAAGTTAGTTGCATGAGGTCTCAGCCGCGGGCCCGTAGGTGCGGTGCATTTAAATTTCGCAATACCTAATCCACTCCCGAGCACTCAGCGAATATTCTTCACTCGTAGTCTATTGAGCACCAGCCTGTAGGCCGAGCTAGAATCAACATCCCGCCGGTATAGACTCGAACTTCCTTCCTAGACACCGGCATATCTTTCCGGGCGGCCCTCTTTCGACCTTGCGTAACTATGCCTGGCCTAAAGCTTCCGCTTTTGATCTGGAGTCCGATGAAGAAGTCTCTATTGAGTCGCAAGGTGCAACTCGCGTTCGGGTCTGCCACTTTGACCTTACTCGTCGTGGGCGTGATCTCTTATCGCACCATGATCGTGTCCACTGAAAGCAACCGATGGGTGCGACACACCCACGAAGTTCCTGAAAACCTTCAGGATCTGCTCTTGGCAATGAGCCGAATTGAATCCCTCCTGACCGACGATACGCAATTGACCCAGGTGTTTCAGAACCTGGTCGGGAACGCCATCAAATACCGGAGCGCGGAAGTTCCCCGCGTGCATGTCTCGGTGACGAAAAACGGCGGCAAGGATTGGATCTTTTCGGTCCGAGACAATGGCCTGGGGATTGATCCGCAGTATTTTGACAGGATTTTCGTCCTCTTCCAGCGCTTGCACGGGCGGGAGGAGTTCAAGGGCACAGGAATCGGATTGACCATTTGCAAAAAGATTGTGGAACGGCTGGGCGGAAGGATCTGGGTCGAGTCCCAACCCGAAAAGGGCTCGACCTTCCACTTTACGCTGCCGGAAAGAGATGGGAAATAATGGAATCGATTGGAACGAGCGCAGTGCCTATCGAAGTTCTCCTGGTCGAAGATAGTCCGGGCGATGTCCGGCTCACGCGCGAAGCGTTTAAGGACGCCAAGGTGCATATCAACTTGAACGTCGCGACGGATGGCGCAGAAGCAATGGCGTATCTGGGGAACGAGGGAAAGTATGCCAATGCTCCTCGCCCGGATCTAATCTTGCTTGATCTGAACCTGCCCAAGAAAGATGGCCGGGAGGTGTTGGCGGAACTCAAGGAGATCCCGACGCTGAAAAGTATTCCAGTGGTTATCTTGACGACCTCCGAATCCCTTGCGGATATCCAGGGGAGTTATCTACACCATGCGAACTGCTACATCACCAAGCCCGTGGACCTCGAGGGGTTTCTGAAGGTGGTGAAGAGCATCGACAGTTTCTGGTTGTCGGTGGTCAAGCTGCCACGTGTAGCGCGCCCTTAGGAGGGAAAGGCCGACGGTCCCATCTCACTGGTGGCGACTGTCGGTTCACAGACCGCCTGGCTTTAGGAGGACGTGCGCGCCGAGCAATTTCAAGGAGTGCGCGATGTCTTGCAGGGGTGCGTGCACTCCGATCTGGACATACTCTTGCCCAAGATGGGCACTGCCGGAGCGACAGAACTCTTCTTTATCCTGGCGATTACCGACGAAAACGGCGGTGAAGCGATTGCCAAGCGGGTTCAGCAACGCATGATCGATTACGAATATATACAGAAACGTCAAGGATGATGAACAGTGAGCTAGTACTCCCAGAAGTAAAGCGAGTGCAGCGCTTCTTCTTCTCTCAACGGGAAATCCAACTCATTCTTGCCAAGGCTCAGGAACCGCAACGCACATGGTATGGATTGGCGGCGGAGACTGGGCTGCGAGCTGGTGAGCTGTGCGGACTGACTGTGGATGACATAGACACAGAGCGGGGAATGCTTCAAGTGCGGCAGAGTGCATGGCGGGGAAAACTGGGCGATCCGAAGACAGACGATTCCATCCGGGTTGTCGAGCTTTCACCTCAAGCCTGCGCGCATTTGAGGACCTTCTTAAAGTCGTGGCATCCGAATCAACGTCGCTTGCTCTTCGCCACTCGCAACGGAACGCCGTGGGACCAGAACTTGTTGCTTAGTCGTAAGTTCAGACCATTGCTTCGATCGCTCGGCATTCAGGTGCCACGCGGTAATGGCTTCCACGCCTTCCGTCATGCGAATGCAACTCTGATGAACAGTTTCGGAGCATCGCAGAAATTGCGTCAGCAGAGACTCGGTCACGCAGAAGGATCGCCAGTCACGGAGACAATCTATACTCACGTGATTAGCGAGGACGGAAAGCGGATCGCGGCGCAACTTGGCAAGGCAATTTGGGGAGTTTTGGACCCCAGTTGGACCCTGAAAGAAAACGGCTCAGGAGTGGAGGCTCCTAAGCCGTTGTATCTAAACTAACAAATGGTTGCGGGGGTCAGATTTGAACTGACGACCTTCGGGTTATGAGCCCGACGAGCTACCAGGCTGCTCCACCCCGCACTAGGAGTGTAGCGGAGCGGTGGCGCCGCGTCAAATCACCGCGAAAATATTGGAGAAAATCGCAGTGTTTCTGTAGTTCCCTGCCGCAAATTCTGCAAAGTCACGCGAATCCGACTGCACCAAAATGGTGCAACTATGCACGTTCTATGCACATTCTCAAAAAAAGGCACAAAAAAACCGGGGATTTCTCCCCGGCTTTTTCAGTCAACTTGGGATTGTCCTACCGTTCGCACGGGCCACACTTCTTGGCGGTCACTTCGCCGGGTGGAAGTGGCAAAGAAACAGTACCAGCCCAACCGCTCATAAAACGAACGCCGCCCTGTTCCATCCCCACAATCAGCGATGACCACAGCGGCAGCGGCGCGCTGCCATTGTAGAAATTGATTTTCTTGAGTTTGAATCGGCGTTTTTGGCGGACGATTTCCTTCGTCATCTCGAAGCGAGTTAAGTAGCTTGTAAACGGACGCACCCGTAGCCACGGATTTTTAGGATTCAGGCGAACCGCAAAACACCTTAGGCAAATCCAAGCATCGAGCGGCAGACCTAGACCATCCCACACTTTGTCAACGACGCCAAAAAGCGCAACTCGACCATTGCAGTCCATACACTTTGCGCCAGTAACGGCTATGAGCTTCTTCCGACCCGGTGGGAGTGGCTCAAAGTTTCCCTTCCAAGAAGGAATCAACGTTACCGTTATGTTTTTCTTCTTCATTTTCTTTTTCATCGGGAGATTTCCTTTCGCATCGCGACCACGTTCGATTCCTGCGCTTCTTCGGCCGCCATGCGTTCGCGGAATTCTTGCGAGAGTTCCAGCGCCTTGCGCTTCCGCTTCGTGTCAGAAATGTTATACCGAGAATAGGTGGCGTCTGTACGATGCCCCGAAATGGAACGGGCAACGTCGCGCGGCACTCCCGCTTCGTCTGCGTTCTTGCAAAAACTTCGGCGCAAGTCGTGAAATAATCTGTGCGGTACGCCCGCTTTGGTGACCGCGCGTTTCCACGCTTTGCGAATGTCCACAATCGGTTTTCCGTTGTGATGGAAGATGAGCGCGGCCATTTCGGAAGTCTTGCCCACCTTCACGGTCCGTGCGGCTGTGCGGCGTGCGAGAATCCCCGCCAAGTCTTTCCCGACCATTGGAATCGAGCGGGCGTTTTTTTCGTCGCCGTCGCCTTTGGCATCTTCGGCTTGTAGCTCGATAACGTCACCTGTCACGTATTCCCATTTGAGCGAGCAAATTTCGCCGAATCGCATTCCGGTCGCGTAACCGAAAAGCGCGAAGTCCTTTAGATAGGTTGGCAAGAAACTAAGAATTTTGCGGAATTCGGTCTCTTCGCAGAATCCCTTTCGCTGGTTGCCTTTTTCGCTAAACAGTTTGATGTAGGGAGCATGGGTCAGCTCTTCGGCCTGAATTGCGTGCCCATAGGCTAGGCGAAGCATCTGCAACGGCCTATTGATGCTCGCTTTCGCATCGCCGTCGGACAGCCGTTTTGCTTTGTAAGCCTTAAAATCGCGCGAAAAAAGTTCCAACGCCAGACGGTCACCAAAATCTTTGTCTGCACGCCCGATATGGCTTTTGTTCTGCGGGCTCAACTGCCCTTCGAGTTCGAAGTGCGCTTTCAAATCTTCGAGCAGACTATGGACAGTCACGCGGCGCATCTGCGGCGCAGTGAATTTCTTGATACCGATTTGGTCCGCGCCGACTTCCTTGAGCCGGTCGCGTAGGAACTTCCGCGCTGATTTTTCATCAGGAGTGCCAGTAGATTCGCGGTGTTTCTTTCCCCGCAGATAGTAAAAGCAATGAAAATTCTGTGATTCGGGTTGCTTGTAAATTCCGCCGTCGCCGCGCATTTCACTTTCCGCCTTTCGCTTCGACCACGGCATAGTCGATATTTTGAGTGTCCGGTAGTGACAAAATAATCGCAGCCGCTGTTTGCTCGGACGGATACGGATAACGGCTCGCATCTTCCAAGGTCTCAAACACTTCGTTGGTAAAATCGCTGTCCGCCGTTTGTTCAAATACTGCGCCCATATATATTTGTTTACCGCCATTGCGATGCGTCATTTCGATGACAAATTCTCCAGACCTGTCCGAAGTGCCCAAAGTGACGTTGTAACGGATTTCAGGGTCGTCTTTTTCCATTTCACTTCCCCCTTTTCGACAGCTTCAAGAGTTCTTCCAAAGTCAGGCTTACGAGTTCCTGCAAAGCAAGGGTGACCAACGCTTCCGCAGTGGTGCCGTTTTTCACGGCCAGAATACGGACCTTATTCCAGAGATTTCGGTCGATGCGAATAGTCGTTTTTATGATTTTAGTTTTAGGCTTGTCCGGCATAGATTCCCCCGACAAACAGGATATACCTATTCTGTCGTGCTGTCAAGCTGTCTTGCCGAGTGGAATGCCTTTCGCGCGGTTGAGCCGCACAAAGTCATCGCGCACGCTTTAGGTACGCGTCGATACCATTGCTGGAAAATAAAACCCGCCGGCCTTCGTGCCGTGCAAAGCT
Source organism: uncultured Acidobacteriota bacterium (assembly GCA_963814635.1). Taxonomy (GTDB): domain Bacteria; phylum Acidobacteriota; class Terriglobia; order Acidiferrales; family UBA7541; genus Acidiferrum. The sequence continues at coordinate 2,356,872 of CAWFDP010000001.1, forward strand.
GAACTTTTTCCAATGGTGTTGCAGATAACTTCGGGAAACGCCTAGGCGTTTGTGCGCTTGCTTTATCGTCAACGATTTATCGAGGCGGGATTCGCTGCTTGGAGTGGTAAGCCGCGTCAATGCGGTCACACGGATTTGTTCGATGTCGCCTAGAAATTCCGGCAGTTCTTCCTGCGGCAATTTCTTGACTATGGTTAGGACCGATTCTAATTCGCGGCGCATGGGCAGTCTTCTCTCTATGTGAGAAAAGCCCTGCCCCAGTATCGGATGGGACCATCGGCTAACTAGCCTTGCAGTTTTTTTTCTTTGTAAGCAAGAACGACTGCCCCGGTATCGGACGGGACCATTCGGCTAACGAGCCTTGCAGTCTTTTTCTTCTATAGCGCATCTTACTCGTTTTTGCCGGTAGCCGAAAGCCGCCCAAATAATATTTGTAGGTGCCTATTTCGCTGGACAGCAAAAACGAGTAGAATGACTCTCGCCGCGAAGAACTGAAGTCGATTTTCTTTTGGAGAAAACGCCGCAGGGACGCAGTCACAAGCTGCTTCGCTGTGGCGTTTTTCTTTGCTGGAAAAGAAAAAGGGCCGCACGCCGAAGTGCAGCCCCAAGGAGAAATGAATGGAAAGGTCAACCGAATAGAACGGAGGACCAAATGCAAAGTAGCGCAGAAAAAAATCAGAGTCAAGGTCTCTGCTTCGCGCGGCGTCACATGAGCATGGCTGCGTCCGCTTATCATGCCTATGCTTTGGCCGTCTCTCGAAAGACCGGCGTGTTCTTTTCCGATGACCGGCGCGACGCCAAAGAGTTTGGTGAGCATGGGATTTCCTATCGCACGATTTACGGGCTGCGCCGCTTCTTAGACCGCGCACATTGGTTTGTCCGCATCGACAAGGGCAAGCGCGTAAAACGAAATCCCAAGACTGGCACGTTTGAGTCCATCCGTTACCGCGTTTTATCCCATGACGAATGGGTCGCCGAGCATCCTGGCTTTTGCCGCTTTCCCAAACCTATTTCGCCTGACGCAAATATTGCAACAGGTCCAGACGCAGAAATTGCAACAGGTGAAAATCCACCAGTTGCAGATTACGACGCCACCAGTCGCAATTCTTTACCGCACCAGTTGCAAAAGACGACATCACCAGTTGCAATTTTTGCTGCTAAGACTGTAGAAGACCTTAAGACAGAAGAAAGTCTTAAGACTGTAGAAAATCTTAAGACAGAAGAAGCAGAAGAAGAGCAATCTCGCGCACCAGTGAACGGCTCGGACGCTTCTGCTGCTGCCTTCGCTGCACTCAAATGCAAACCCTTCGGACCACAGACCCTGAAAGACGCTTGGACCGAACGATGGTCCAAGGCCGGTGAACATGCCGACTGGATTGATGTCATGGAACAAACCGTCCAACAGGTAGGAAGCGAAAACGTGCCGTCACTTTTCTATCAGCTTAAACGGAAAGTTGAACGCGGTGAACTAAAGATTCAGCCCTGTATCCCTGTGACGCCACCCGAAGCCATCGCTAAAGCCAAGCGACTTTGGGAAACCGCCAAAGCTTCCAGCTGGAATGAAGGAGAATTCCGCTTCCACCTGTACTCTGAATTCGACCTTCGCATCCAATTCACCACGGAAGACCTTGCTAAACTCTCGGATTGGAACTATCAGGCAGCGTTGACGAAATTCCAAAGCCCGCCGGAAACCATTTGCAGACAATGCGGCAAGCGTGGCTGTGAACACCGACGCGCAGAGTTCCGCCGGATTTTCGAAGAGTTCCGCCTAAAGACAAAACTGCAGACTGAAAACGTCGCTAGAGACCAAGTGTCTTACAGGCTAAATTAGGGCCTTCTCGCCCGCGCTCGGGACTTCGCCAGCGAAAACGATTTTGTTTGCTCAGAATAGTTTACCAGATGCCTAACCAACGCAATGAGAAGCCCGTAGGGCGATTATTTTTCTTCTCTCGGCAAATACCGCACGAATCTCATTGCCCTAAAATTGTGCAACGGAAACGCTCTGCGAAAAAAAAGCACGTTGGGTCGCAACCCCTATGTGCCGATACAAGTGCTATTGTTTCAATGAGTTAGGCGCACCTATGGACGCGCTATGACCGTTTGAAAAACAGCCAAAAACAGCGAAAAGCCAAGAAAAACGCACATATTCGGTCTAAGTGATTACGAACAAAGAACTAATCACGCTACCGTTAACCGTGCGCCACGATGGCCGCCGTTGCGATTTGCAGGCGCGTGGCGACGCGCAGAAAGCCCGTAGCCGCGCGACTCACAATCTTTGGCGTGAGCGTCGCCGTAATGCTCAACGGCTCCCAAAATGTTTTTTGGGACCAACTCGGACCAACTCTAAGTGTTTTATTTTCAACGAAAGGTTGGTCCCGTAATTTGCGGGACCAGTCCGCCACTGAAGTTTTCAACGGCCGTAACGGAAAACAGGGCCACCGCGTCGTTGGTACTCTGCGCGGCTGACACCGACGGGTTGGAAACCAGTTTGTTCTTGCTCGCCGCACTTGATGCATCTGCGGATGTTTGCGACAGGGCTTTGCCATTGGTGCTCGCAGGGCGGTGTTGGTGTTGGTGTCGGCTCTGGCGTTGGCGGCTCTGAATTAATGGTAGTCGGACTACCTTTGTTTTCGCGGTCGCCGACTTCGCGCGGCACGGTTTCAAAATCGTCAGCGACGACTTTGATTTCTTCTTCCACGGCGGGCGCTTCGCTTTCGGCAATCTTTGCGTCAGGAAAGAGCGCGAGAAATTCGCGAGTTGCTTCGGCAATCAACGCAGGCGTGCACAACGCGGCCGGATTTCCGAGTTCCTGAATTTTTGCTTCTTCGTAGACGATTTTCATCAAAACATCGCCATCGCGAAATTGTCCAGTGAAGGGCGAGCCCTTGAGCGTAAGGGTTCCGTCTGACCATTCGACGATTAGCCGTTCTTGTTCCGTCGCGTGCTTTCCAATCCCGTAAAACCGGCGGGCGCGAAAACAAGATGTCATATGCCGATGCCAACTAGATTTTGACGGACCAGATGGCGACAACAACACGACTTCGCGATATTCGCGCCCGCGCACAATCATTTGCTCGCCGTGGTCGCGGACGGACGCGTCGAGAGCGCAAACGCTGCAGCGGTGTGGCATGTCCGCAGGGTACCACTAAAACTTTTCATCGGCGAGCCGCGCTCAATCGACGCCAGCCGCCAAGCATCCTGGCCGACCGAAGAAAGACGAAAAAACGTTATCAATAAAAAGTGATAACGTTTCTCGTGGCACCAATGCCGCCTATCTGACTTCGGTTATTGCCCGCGACGCCGAAACCACACCTAAACGTTTACGGTAGAAGTAAGGTACGTGATGGGATACCGATTTTACTTGCATATGGGACTTTTATTTGGCTAGCTGATTCTGGAATGTGGCCTTTTCGACAAACCGTAGAAATTCTGCCCGCCGTACGGGAGCCGGAGCCGGTTGCGACGCCGGAGCCTGACCGCGTAGAAGAACTGCGTTTAAAAATGGCGGAAGCCGACGCGGCACTTTCGCAAGCGTGCAAAGAGAAACTATTTTTCGCCGAGATGCACGGCATTAGGACGGGTCCGTTCGAAGTGTTCGCAGGTTGCAGGCATCGCAGTTCGCGACTCTGCGACCATGCGGCGACAGGATGGGCTTGGCATGTACAGAACGTGAGCGTGTTTCGCGAAAAGCTTAACGCGGCGATACATGACTGGTCGGAAGCGAAGACGGCGAAAGAGCAACCGGCAAAGGAGAGTGTGGCATGAGAAAAAACGGAAACATTGACCTGGAATTTTTGGACCTATTCGCCGACGAAGCCGACCCGCACCTACTGCCGGAAGAAGGTGAACGCGATGCGTTCGTCAAAATTCTTGAGATTGCGGAGCTTGAAAGCTGCGGCGTGGACACCGATGCACTCGACGCGCAGACTGCGCACATCCACAAAAGAATCGACAGCCATTACCAAAAGCTGGCGCAAGCGGTTACGTCGCCGCCGGAAGCGCAAGTAACCAACGACCCGCAATTGCTGCAAAAGCGATTCTCGCGGCCGGACCCGAAAGCCTGTTACCGCGAATTCTACAAAGTACGCCAAGCAAAAGGCATGAGCGCATCGGATGCACTCGAAGAGTGGTTGACCATGTTTCCGCATCGTAACCCTGACGTGGAGTTGCTGATGGTCGAAGTTTCGAAGGAGTTTTCATGAGAGAACACTTGAAAAAGTTTTTTACTTCCGCAGCCGCACACCATACCCAAATGGCGAAGCTTGCCGAAACCGCGATGAACGGGTACGACGAAGATTCCGACGAGCACGCCATGCACAAAGCCGCGATGGAATCGAATATCGGCCACGCGCAATGCTGCACCGAGTGCGCGAAGGCTTGCGCGAAGACTGACGGCGGTGCCGATTTGGAAAAGCTGCTCATGCCGTCGGAAATTTCGCGCGTTGTCCCGACCGCGCCACATATCACCGCAGTCCCGCGCTACGGCTCGCGGCCGCTCCCGACTGCAGACCAAAACCCGATTTTTGCGGAAGTCTTCGGTAGCGGGAGCGACGAATGAGCCAAGTCACAAATTTTCCGAGCGGCGGCTTGCGACTAACGAAATCGTGTTTGATTCTCTGCGGTCTCGGAGACCCGAACAGTTCAGCACAAGTGGACGTGCAAAATGCAGGCATCGGTAGTCTTTTTCTTCGTCAGGATGCGCCCGACAGTTCAAACGCCCTTTACATTTGCAGCACTGCGGGCATTCCGAAAACTGTGACGGAGAACGGCACACCTGCCATTTGGACTGCGAAGTGAGCAGTGAGCGAAATTGCACAGGCCGCGCCTGCATGTCCCTATTGCGAATCGCACGACTTGCAGCCGCGCGGCTGGCGCCGCCCACACGTCGAAGGGCGCACGCGCACGGCCATCGGCATTAACTGCAACGAAGACGCGACAAGACAGCGCGTGCAATGCAGAAATTGCAGAAAATATTTTGCGTTGCCGCCGTTGGTCAGAATCGAAGCCAAAAACGGAAGGCCGAAAGTATCGCGAACCGTGTGCGCTTGCGGCAGCACAGACCTGCGCCGTGCAGGATGGCACGAAGACGGCCGTCAACACGTCCGTTGCAACGTGTGCGAGAAAGAATTCGCGCTTCCGCTGGGAATTGTTGCTGCTACTCCAGAAAAGCTTGATAGCATCGGCCGCCGAATTCATTTTTCTGCGGTCGCAGAGCGTGACTGGCGACCTGACCCAGTTGACGAAGCGGTCGCGTTAATCAAACTTTTCGAAAGTGGCGAGTGTGACTGCGAAGAAATCCGCGCACTCATTCGCGTCAGCGAATCGGAAAGGCGCTGTCTGGAATTTTTGGCGGACGCGGGCATGTTAGGCGCTCACAATGTCCGGCGCATGTTGCAATTTCGCGAACAAGTTTTGGAAATTTTCGACGGGCTGGCAAAAGAATTTCCTGCGGCAAAGGAGCGCTGACGATGGCCATCGCGAGCGCAAATCAACTCACCATCCAAATCACTTCAAGCATGCGCTTAGGCGCGATGACGCGAGCGCTAACAGTCTCGACTTACATCGCGCAGTTGGCCGACGCCGATTGCGCCGAAATTCGTGCGCTGAAAATCACGCCACCACTCAGTGCGGCAGTCAAAGCAGGGTCGCGTGAATCCGATAACGAGCGTGGCGAGCAGTCGCCACTCAAAATGCCCGAACACAAAAGGAAAAAAATACTGGCCTTACTCGCCGAAGGGTTGCCGCCGAACACCGTTGCCAGCCGCATCGGAGTTTCTGCGCCGACCATTTACCGGACCCGTGCGGAAGCGCATTCGGAAGCGCAAAAAAAGGCAGGACAAGCTCCGACTGCCGATATTGGTCCACCTATCGGCAGTCATAACAACCCAAGTGGTCCCGTGAAGCCATCTAATGCTTGTAATACAAGAATTAGACCAAAGAAACCAAAACGCCAAACGGACGCCGATTACATCATCGGCCGCTTGAAAAAGGAAAACCCTGCGCTCGCCCAAAAAGTTGTCTCTGGCGAAATGAGCGCACATGGCAAACGGTTGGAAGATTCTGTTATCGACGCATATAGAGCTGGCACGCCGGTTGCCGCACTTGCTGTCCAATTCCAAAAAAGCGTGGGTGCTGTTTATTATTTGCTGAAAAAGCGCGGAGTTCCGATACAGCACGTTATTCCTGTCCAACAAGCTCAAGAAGCTATCGCAGCGGTAGAAGGTGGCGAGTCCTGGCGGACGGTATCCGCACGAATGCATGTGTCGCGAGCAACGCTACAACGAACAGCGCGAAAACTCGGATTCCGAATCGCCGCAAAAAAGGAATCAAATGAAACCTGACACAGACAAATTCGTGGCCGCGTTAGAAGATTTTTTTGCGAGATTTAATTTTGGAAAGGTCACGCTACCCGAAGATGACGTTGCGCTGATTGCGAGATTTCTTCTGGAGATTCCGCCACAGTATGCCGCTTTACAGGACGAATTTGCAGCGGGCTTCGCGCGTGCGCTGGACCTACTGCGAAGGCAGAAAAATCTGCAATGGACGAACTAAACGAAGTTACCGGCGACGGAACGATTGTTGTCGGCGCTGGCGCTGGCACCGTCGGCTTGTTCCTATCATACTCGCAGGAAAGACTGCGGTTCGTCGTTCACGATTGTCCCGCCATTCGCTTTCGCCCACGCGTCGGCGCACTCCCCCCGGTGAACGTTCGCTCTTGTAATCTCTTCACCTTTCCCGTTGCGTTGAAAAAGATGCTGGCTGTTCGCATCGGTGAGCGGAGAGTTAGGGTTCTTGCAGTGGTCGCACAGCGTGCCTTCAGGAACGCGCACTTTGTTGGTCATTGGTTTTTGACCTTCCTTTCAGTTTGAATCTGCGATTGGTTTTGACTGGTTCTTAACACGGGTAACCGTGGCTTTGGCGGTCTTATAATCTTTTCTAGCCATTGCGCCGAAATACAATGAGCCCAGCAGGGACACGAAGAACATAGAGTAAAACAATGCGGGTGTGTTCCCAAGAAGCGTGGCGGTTCTGAGCGTTGTCGCTGAAGAAATTAGGGCTCCAAAAGTTAGGCCAAATAATGTGAAATGGACTGACATGTATCCTGAAGCAAGCGTTGTTAACTCACTTTCCTCAACTTGAAAAATGACAAATTCGCGTTTCATGTGCGTCATTACTGTTAAATCTTTCGTCGTAAATTTGGATTTAGTGTCCATCGCTTAATACCCTTTCACATCGGGAAGCAGGACAGTCAAATTCAAGAGATGAGAGTTTCCACATCTAGTGCAAACCAAAGCGACGAGCGGGAGCGCGGCCTGAGAATAGCTCGACCCAGTTTCGCTCTGGTGCTTTAGCGGCAGAAAAGTGGTTCCCAATTGAACGGTCCAATTGGGGTTTTGACACAAAGGACAAACAGCGTTTGGGAGTATTTCAGATATCTTTTGAACAACCAATTTAGCTAGTTCGTTGCTAGTTAGCATAGTGGAGAGAGCCTAATCCCACTCTAGCTTCGTAATCAAGCACCGTTCAGCAACGCCTGCAGAGTTGGGTGGGGAGCAATCGACTATGCACTTTCTATGCACAAACTGGGTACAAGAGCGTACAACTAGGAACAAAACGGATTCGCAGAATTCGTTGATTCTATTGGGTTTTGTTGTTCTGGCTTGTACGGCGTGATGGGCTTAGAAGGGTTATGAGCCCGACGAGCTACCAGGCTGCTCCACCCCGCATTAGCAGTGTAGCGGAGCAGTAGCGCGGCGTCAAATTTTGTATTGCATAATCGCGCGAAGCATAGAGATTTTCTTAACTTATTTGCTTGTGCCAGTAACTGCGGGGGCAGCAACTGGCACCGCCACCGCTTCCTTAATTAGTATTGCCCAACGAGGAAACGCATAATTCCCTGCTACGTCGTCGATGATGTTGACCTGGCAGGTGTAGAAGCCCGGCTTCAGTGTCTGCAGCGGCAAATCGAACTGAAACACGACGGCTTTGCGCTGCGGCACGCTGATTTCCGTCGCGACAATTGGCTTTGACTCGTATACTTTCACATCGTTCTGCATGAATTCGACGCTGGTGAGCACTCGAATCGAATTACCCTGCGGCCTGGCGTTCTTTTCGTCCGCAGCGGGAGCCGATGTTCCTTGCGCAGAAGCGGGAGCCGGTGCCGCGGGTAGTTGCGGCTTCCCTTTCGCTGCGTCATACACTTCAAATTGCAAATACATGTGCTGGTCCTGCGTGAAAACGTGGGTCACGTTGGGCACAAGCTCGGTCTGGTCGCCGACCAGCGGATTGGTGGCTTTGTTTTTTCCGGTGGCTGGAACGCGCAAACTGCTCAGCACAACCGAACTGCTACGTAACGGCACTTTGCGCAAATCGGGCACCCGCACATCCGTTTCGAACGTGCCCATGCGCCCAGTGCGGTTTTCGCGTACCACAAATTTCAAGTGATAACTCCCCGGCGCTAGCAGGAAGCTGGTGTTGTACTGCACATTCTTGCGGCGGACTTGCTGCGTGCTGTCGACGGCCAGCTTGACGGTGTCGCGCAAATGGCCGACCGGATATTTGCCGCCCTCCAACACTTCGCCCGCAATATCCAGCGTTGCGCTATCTTTATCCTTTTCTTGCACAAACGGAATTTGCGAACCCGGCACTACCAGCGATACGGCCAGGAAATAATGTGAATCGTCGCGGCGGAAATACGCAGCGCCTGCATATACCGCTACGTCCGTCGCCGGAAGATCGGATGCCAGCTCATCCTGAAGCTGCTGCTCGCGGTCGGTGTGGTTCGAGTGCTCGAAATCGCGCCCAGCATAATATCCCTGCCGGAATTCGAGTTTCACATCGGGACGGTTGAGCACAACTTTGATATGGCGGAATTTTCCTTCTTTGGCGTGATTCGAACTGCTGTAGCCGAGAATGTAGTACGCCGAAGTGTCTTTCTGTACTTGCGAGAAGACCCCGCTGAAATCGTTCGAATCGAAAAACGCCTTGCCGCCAGTGTCCGCGGCGAGCGTGGAAAGCGTTTCCTGCGAGGAGGCGTTGCTGTTCAGATCGTTTAGGACCGAAGCACCGGTGTACGCCGACTGCCCATGCAGGCTGGCGTTTTGCGCTTCGCCCCCAGCGGGCAGGGCCTGCAATCCGCGCACGTCGAGCGGATAGATGGAAACGTTCGACTTCACCGCAGCAGCCGTCGCGGCGCGCAGCGCGGATTGATTGTCCACTCCGGATTGTGAAATTCCGTTGCTGAGATAGATCAAGCTCTTTTTCTGCGGCAGTTTGCCTACGGCCTGAATGATGGACTGCAGAGCCAGCAATTTCCGGTCGGCGCTAAAGGTGTTGTAGTCGGTGTCGTCCGCCGTGAATGCGCCGCTGGTTTCCGCGGCGCCTTCCGAGCTTCCAGTTGCGCCGTTATCAAATCCTTGTCCCGATCCTGAACCATAGCTGCTTAGTACCGAAAGAACCTTTGCCTTGTCGTCTGTGAAGTCGAGATCGAGGCGCATGTTGGTGGCCAGCGAAACAATGGCGATAAGATCCGCCGGCTGCATCTTCGCGTTGACATATTTCTTGGCGGCACCGACTGAGCGATCGATCTGATCCACCTCCATCGCGGAAAAATCAAAAAACAACAAAATCAGGCGGCGATCGCGCGCATCGAGCGTCGCCTGCGGCTTAACGGCGGCGGCAACCGGCGCTGCGTTTTCGGTGCCTGTCGCGGTCGGCGAGGTCTGCGCGGCCAGGGCCAGCTCATCAATATTTTCAAAGTCAAAACTGGAAACCTGCTGTTTTTGCCCGTCCTCAAAGACCGTAAAGTCTTCGCGCTTCAGATCGCGAATCAGGTTTCCTTTTTTATCGCGAGCCACCACGTTGACCAGCACCAGCTCGGTGGTCGCGCGAATGGCCTGCGTCGCTTGTTGCACTGGCGCCTGCTGCGCCCAGGCAGCGAATGGATCGTTGGCAGCAAGAGCGGCCAACGTGGCGACGGCGAGAATTTTGCGCAACCTCATGCCATACCTTTCTTAGAACCGGAAGCGCGCCACCATGGTGATGCGCCTCATGCTGGCTGCCGACCTGACTTCACCGAATGCTTTCGCATTCACCGTGGTTTCCAGGCCGGTGAATTGCACGATGTTGAAAATGTTGTTGGCTTGCAGCCGCAACTCCAGAGCGCGTGTCTCGCGGATCTGAATGGTCTTGCTCAGCGCCATGTTCAACGAAAATTGTCCCGGCCCTTCAATGATGTAGCGTCCAGCGTCGCCGAAAGGAGAACCGCCAGGATTCACACAACCACTGGAAGTGGCGGACGAGCAAAACGCCGCGGTGTTGAACCACTCGAGTGAAGTCGGATTGCTGAGGGCAATCGCTTGCCCCACCACGTAGGTCGCGCGCTCAGAACCGGTGACGCCCCGCGTGATATCAAGCGGACCGCCGCGAACGTTCGGTGTGAAGTAGAGTCCCGACGCCGCCGTGACGCTGCCGCTCCATTGCCAGCTATCCAGAATATGTGATCCTGCGCCTTTCGATGCCACGCGATGGTTTTCGCCAAACGGCAAGTCGTAGATCCAACTGCCGGTAAATTTATGTGTTTGGTTGAAGCTTGAGAGACTGCGCTCCGCCGCAATATCGAATGGATCCTGCACCACGACCGTGCCGCCGAGCCCAATTGATGATGCATCGTCGATAGACTTCGAAAAAACATAGCTTCCACTGAATCCGATCCCGTGCGCCATTCGTTTGCGAACCCTGATCGACGCCGCATGCAGAATGGAATTACCAGCTGACGATTCGTAAATAAACGATTGCGTGCCAACGGTGTTGATAGCACGCTCCACATCCAGCCGCGTGCCCTTCGAACCGTTGTAGCCCACATTCAACAGAAAACCGTGGGGCAATTGCCGCTGCACGTCCAGATTCCACACCTGCACGTAGCCCAGTTTGTAGTTTGGATCGATTGCGAAATTATTGGTGACAGTTCCAGCGGCAACGCCAGGAAATCCGTTGACTAGAGTCAAGTTGCTTGCGGCCGGGTTCAAGACGAAATTTGTTTCGGTGGTCGCGAACGGCGGCTGAAACGCAAAATTCTGAATCACTGTTCCGTACTGCGCCAGGTTGTAATTGATGCCGTAGCCCAGCCTCACCACTGTGTCTTTCATCGGCTTCCAGGCCAAGCCAAGCCGCGGAGCGAAATCATGGCGGTCCGGCCGCACTAGCGATGCCGGAGACGTCCCAAACGCCGCAACGCTCTGGCCCGGCTCAACTGCCGTTGCAAACGTAAAATTCGGCCCGACGTCCAGATTGGCAATCCGGCTGTGCGCTTCGGTGTACGGCCCGTTGTATTCATAGCGTAAGCCGAGATTCAACGTGAGATTTGCGCGCACCCGCCAGTCGTCCTGTACGAACAGATCGTAGGAGTTGGCCCGGAAATCATAGGAATTCGTGCCGGACTGCAAGCTGGTCTGCTGCGGCGATCCCAGCAGGAAATCCGCGAAATCAAATCCGGTGTTCGGAGCCGCGAGTGTGCCACCGGAATAGTCGGAGGTTGCGAATCCAGTGAATACAAAGGAGCCGTTCGCATTGCGGGCCGAACGAAAACTTTGCAGGATTCGCCGATAGTCCCCGCCAAAGCGCCAGTTGTGCTTCGCGCGATTCCACGCAACGGTGTCGGAAATGGTATAGGTCTGATCGAGTTCGCGCCGTGGCGCGGGATCGCTCAATCCACCGAAGCTCGTAAAACTCAGCCCCGGCAGGCCGAAATCGAACGGATCGGTCGAAATTCCTGTGATACCGGCATTCCCCGCGACGTTTTCAATTTCTGAATACAAATTCGTAGTGGAAACGTGGCTGTGATTGTAGTTAAAGCGCAAATTGTTCGAAACCCGTCCTCGTGAATATACCCATCCCGTGCTCGCGCTCAATCCTTGCGTACTATTCCCGCCATTCAATGACGGAAACGCTCCGATCGTGTCGGTCGAACTGCGCGCCCAATTCAGACCAAAATTAATGTTATTCTGATTGCGGCGACCGCCCCGACCACCACCACCTCCTCCACCCGGACCTCCAATCATGAGCGGTCCCGACGGCGAGGCCCCGAAATTATGAATCAACCTGAAGTTGATTGCATCGGAACTGCTCGCGCCCGAAGTTACGTTGTGAAAGTTCTGGCCGGAAACCGTAGTTGCAATATTCGGCATCGGAATAAATTGCAGCAATGACTTGGCCGCGGAACTGATGTCCGCGGGATCAATCGCGTTGAGTACGCCGTTGTATTGAAATGGTTGCCCGGTTTGCGGATCGAAAATCTGTACCGGACTTCCATGGTTATTAGTGGCCGTGGAAAAATCACCGCCTCGCTCCGCAGCCGTCGGCACTGTCGAAAAATAATCGTACGGTGTGCTGCCTCGGCTACCGGTCCATCCGGCAAAAAAGAACCACTTATTGCCGCCGTTGAAGATCTTCGGAATATTCAGCGGCCCGCCGACGTTCGCGCCGAATCGCGCCGTGTTGTAACTCGCTTTCGGTGTTTCGATACCCGTCAGCGAATACGACCGCGCATCGAGCGAGGAATTGTCGTCCTGAAAATACAGAAATCCGTGCGGCTGATTGATGTTGAAGTTGCGCCCCATGCGGCCAATCGCAATCGGACCGCCGCCTCCGCCGCCGAACGCGACGTTACCTCCTCCCGGACCGCCGCCCCCCGGCCCGCCTTGCCCTCCTCCTTGCAGATTGCCGCCGCCTTCGCGTTGCGTCCGGTCGCGAAATTCCTGGATACGCTCTTCTAAGTCCTGCTCTGATCCGCCGCCAAAATCCTGAGTGCGGCCTTGCGCCCCGCTAATGCTCACCGATTCCGTAGGGCTGTCAGTTCCAGCGCCATTCAGCGGAAGTCCGGACGCGTCGTTCGCACCCCCGCCAAGACCAGATCCGCCACCCGATGTTCCCTCTCCGGTAAGCGCGGAAAGTGCTCCGCTCATTGCCAAGCTCTGGAATCCGCGCCGCGCCGCCTGTGCCGCCTCGGCTTGTTGTTCCTGTTGACGGGAAGCGAGTATCAATTCCGCTTCCACCTTCCCGCTGGAATTTTCGGGATTCAGAACCATTTCCTGGCTCAGCGTCGCGAAGCCCATAAACTCCACGCGCACCACATACCGCCCGCGCGGCAATCCGGAAAATTGAAATGTTCCATTGGTCGCAGTAACCACCGAATATTTTTTCCCGGTAAGAGTATTCGCCGCCGTCACGGACACTCCCGGTAGCAAAATTTTGCCGCTGCGCACGCTTCCGGAAATTTGGAATGTCGTCGCAGGAGCCGGTGGTGGTGGTTCCTGCGCACTGGCCAAACACACCCAGCACACCGCGCCGATCAGCACCAACGCCACTACAACGATCAGTCCACGCAAAAAACTGTTCAATTGGGCTGCTCCGGCGGCTTTTGCTGCGAAGCGGGCGGCGTTGCCGCCTGTGGCATCGTTCCCCGCTGACCGCCTTCCGCATTCATTTCCTGCATGCGCTTCCACATTTCCGGCGGGATCACGTTAAGACTCTTCGGAACAAACACATCGTTTGCCACTGCTCCGCGCGCAAGAACGTGATCGCCCGCCTGAATGTCCGCCATCGTGATGCTGTCGCGGCCGCGCCGCAATGACGTTTCCTCGTTCAGCTCCAATGTCTGAGTAACGTTGTCAGTGCGCTGCACGGTGAGTTTCGGCGGGTCCACACTCTTCACTTCACCCACCACATAATCCTTGCCCAAAGTTCCCTGCATAAACCCGGCGCCACCCGGCGATCCACCGCCACCGCGCCCGGTAAATCCTTGCGGTGCTGCAGCCACCATCAACGCCGTGGTTCCAGCCGCACCGCCTGCGTCCGGAGTCGTTCGAACGATCACCATGTCTCCGACTTTGAAGTCGCTAATTTTGGCTGGCTGCCTATCTTTGCGGAATTCTGTGCTACTGGTCAGTTTGAAGGAACTCTTCGTTCCATCCTGCCCGGCGATTTCGATCGAATCGCTCCGAATCGCAGTGATCTTGCCAAACGCGCCGGGTCCACGCCCTTGTGGCCCCCTTTGCGAGCCGTCACGTTCGCCTTGCATGACGACCGGCGCGTCCTGACCGACGGCAGGCTCCTGCGCCCAATTTGACGGCACCGCCACCATCGCCATCGCCGATAACACGACTGCGCCCAACATTAAAATCCGTACGTTCATTTTGTTCACCTTGACCAACGGACTGCCCTAAATTATTTAGACGGCTGGAGGTCTGCCGGAGTTACCTGGACACCTTTGCGGCACGCGTCTTCCATCCTAAATAATTCCCAATTTCCAGCCCGAAAGTTCCCTGCCGCTTCGCATCGTTTCATGCCCCTCGGCCACTGATAAGCTTTATTTATCGTCTGACTCATTTCTATTAATTGGACTCATTGACCTCGATACCGCATTCTGTTACTTTACATGGCGGAAAGCCGTGCCGCCCGCAGCGGCCGGTCGTGCCGGGTTTCAGGGTTTGTAGTTACAACCCTGAACTAATATGAGTAACTACATGACTCGCAGCGCCATGACGATGTCGGACCTCGCAGCTTTCGCAGCGATGCCGGTCTGCGTCGTAACCGGAATTGTACAGGTCGACCCAGTCGTCGTAGCCGACGGCAAAAGCGGGGGCCAGATCGGCTGCCCAACCGGGTGATGGTGGCGTAGCAGCGAAGTTCCGAGACACTCGGGCCATCATCCAAATCAGGGTGATGGCCAAATTTTTTGCAATATCAGTTTTTTCTAGTGCATGCCTGGCGCCGTTTGCAACGCCGGGGCGCAACGGGGGGAAACGGCAGTGAGCGAGCAATTTCCAAATCTGCGCAGCAAGACTTTGATCGCGGGCGCGAACCGCGCCGGCGCGCGCGCCATGCTTCGCGCCTGCGGCCTCCAGGACGATGATTTCACCAAGCCGCTCATCGGCGTCGCCAACACCTGGATTGAGATTGGCCCTTGCAACTATCACCTCCGCGAACTCGCACAGCACGTAAAAGACGGAATCCGCAAAGCCGGCGGCACTCCGCTCGAATTCAACACCGTCTCGATCTCCGACGGCATCACAATGGGAACCGAAGGCATGAAGGCTTCGCTGATCAGCCGCGAAGTGATTGCCGACTCCATCGAATTGGTCACCCGAGGAAATCTTTTTGACGCCATCGTCGTTCTCGTCGGCTGCGACAAAACCATTCCGGGCGGCATCATGGCCCTCGCCCGCCTTAATATTCCCGGGCTCATCCTCTACGGCGGCTCGATAGCTCCCGGCGAATTTGAAGGCCATCCAGTCACCATTCAAGACGTGTATGAGGCCATCGGCTCTCACTCCAGCGGCAAAATGAGCGACGCGCGTCTCCTCGCTCTGGAAAAATCCGCATGCCCCGGCGCCGGCGCGTGCGGCGGCCAATTCACCGCCAACACCATGGCTCTCGTCAGTGAATTTCTCGGTGTCGCTCCGATCGGCCTATCAGGTGTTCCTGCGACCAATGCAGGCAAAGCCGCAGCTGGTGAACGCGCCGGCGAAATGGTTCTGGATCTGTTGCGCCGCGACATCACGCCATCCAAAATCATCACCAAGACTGCCATCGAAAACGCCATCGCAGGTGTCGCCGCAACTGGCGGTTCCACAAATGCTGTGCTGCATTTGCTGGCCATCGCCAACGAAGCGAAACTTCCGCTCTCCATCGACGACTTCGACCGCATCAGCTCCAAGACTCCAATCATCGCCGACCTTAAACCCGGTGGCCGTTTCGTAGCCACTGACCTTTTCGCCGCAGGAGGCACCGCGCTCATCGCCAAGCGCATGATCGAAGCCGGCCTTCTGCAAGGCGACGCGATTACCGTCACCGGAAAGACGATTGGCCAGGAAGCCGACGCCGCAATGGAAAAACCCAATCAGGAAGTTGTGCGCAGTGCCAAGAATCCGCTCAAGGCAACTGGTGGCCTGGTGATTCTTAAGGGCAATCTCGCTCCCGAAGGCTGCGTGATCAAAGTTGCCGGCCATAACACCATGAATTTCCGCGGGCCAGCGCGCGTCTTTGATGATGAAGAAGCGGCCTTTGCCGAAATCGACCAAAATAAAATCAAAGCCGGCGACGTCATTGTGATTCGCTACGAGGGACCGCGCGGTGGACCCGGCATGCGCGAGATGCTGCAGGTTACTGCAGCTTTGGTAGGCGCGGGTCTTGGCGATTCTGTCGCTCTGCTCACCGACGGTCGCTTCAGCGGCGCCACCCACGGCCTAATGGCTGGCCATGTCGCACCCGAAGCCGCATATGGCGGGCCCATCGCCGCAGTCAATGACGGCGACACCATTGTCTTCGACATTCCCAATCGCACGCTCAACGTCGAACTCAGTGACGAACAAATTAAACAGCGCCTCGCCAGTTGGACGCCGCCGATTCCGCGCTTCACCAGCGGCGTCATGGCCAAATACGCCTTTCTCGTCTCATCTTCTTCGCGCGGGGCTGTTACTGCCCTGCCGCAATCCAGTTCGCAGCCAGTACATTCGGGAAGGACGCTATGAAACTCACCGGTGCGGAAATTCTCTGCCAATCGCTGGAGCATCTCGGCGTGAAGCACATCTTTGGCTATCCGGGCGGCGCGATTCTGCCGGTCTATGACGCGCTCGGCAAATCCAAGTTGCATCACATTCTCGTCCGCCACGAACAGGGTGCGACCCACATGGCCGACGGCTATGCGCGCGCGACCGGCGGCGTCGGCGTGGCCATGGCCACCAGCGGTCCCGGCGCCACCAACATGGTCACCGGCATCGCCACCGCCATGCTCGATTCTTCGCCGGTCGTCTGCATCACCGGCCAGGTCGGCAGCAAACTGCTCGGCTCCGATGCTTTTCAGGAAATCGACATCACCGGCATCACCATGCCGATTACCAAGCACAACGTCGTTGTGACCCGCTCCGAGGACATCGCTCGCACCGTGCGCGAAGCCTTCATCATTGCCAATTCCGGCCGCCCCGGTCCGGTTCTCGTCGATATCACTAAAGACGCGCAACAAGCTTCCACCGAATTCGACTGGAACGCCGCTACGCCAAAACTTCCGCCGAAGCGCGTTCGTGCTGGAATCGAGAAAGCCGAGCTCGATCGCGCCATCGAACTTCTCAATTCCGCCAAGCGTCCACTGATTCTTGCCGGCCATGGCATCATGATTTCCGGCGCCATGCAGGCCTTTGAACGGTTTGTTCGCGCCGGACAATTCTATGTTTCCATGACACTTCTCGGTATCGGCTGCTTCCCTGCCAACGATCCACTCAACCTCGGCATGATGGGCATGCACGGCGAAGCTTGGGTCAATCACGCCATTCAGGAAGCCGACCTCTTAATCGCCGTCGGCATGCGCTTCGACGATCGCGTCACCGGCGATCTCCGTACCTACGCCAAAAGCGCACGCAAGATTCACATCGAAATCGACCGCGCCGAAATCAATAAGAACGTAAAAGTGGACGCGGCTCTCGTAGGTGATGCCCGCGAAGTCCTCGAACAACTTCTTCCCCACATCGAAAAGAAAGATCGCGCCGACTGGTTCGCTCGAATCGCGGAAATGAAAGGCGACTCCGCCGTCCGCGACATCCAGAGCTTGCCGGACACCGGCCATCTCTACGCCGCGCACGTCATCAACGATCTGTGGAAAGAAACCAACGGCGACGCCATCGTGGTCACCGACGTCGGTCAGCATCAGATGTGGGAAGCGCAGTATTACCACCACAACAATCCGCGCACACTCATCACTTCCGGCGGACTCGGCACTATGGGTTTCGCTTTGCCCGCAGCCATCGGCGCGAAATTCGCCAAGCCCGATGCCGATGTGTGGGTCGTGGTCGGCGACGGCGGCTTCCAGATGACCATGTGCGAACTGGCCACCATCGTTCAGGAAAAAATCAAGGTCAACATCGCCATCATCAACAACGGATTCCTCGGCATGGTTCGCCAATGGCAGGAATTTTTCTACGACAAGCGCTACGTCGCGACTCCGCTGGTCGCGCCGGACTTCGCCGCGCTCGCTAATGCTTTCGGCATTCGGGGCGAGCGCGTCACTTCGCGCGGTGATGTGACTTCTACTATTCGCGCCGCTCGCGCTTCCAAGGAATCCGTCCTGATCGATTTCCGTGTCGAACAGGAAGACTCGGTCTACCCGATGGTGCCCGCAGGCGCTTCGCTAAACGAAATGATTCGCCGCCCGCACAATCCGTTAGTCGAAACCGCGGCCGAGCCATAGAACCAGTAGCGCAGGCAGTCTTGTCTGCGCCGGTTTTGCGGCAGCGGCTTTATGCCGCTGCGGTTTTTCCCGGCTTCATCCCGGGTGACCCACACGCCGTATTTGCGTGTGGGTCTTGGGTTCACGGCGCGGCTCGTCGGCGTCGAATTCATAGCGGCCGCCTTCAGAAGGGGGGCGGGCGATGTTTTGATGGGACAAATTGCAGCCACATCGAGGAACAAATGCAAACACTGATCGCGTACGTCGAAAACAAACCCGGTGTCCTGAATCGCGTCTCTTCCCTGGCGCGCCGCCTGGCTATCAATATTGATTCGCTAACCGTCGGCCCCACCGAAAACGACGAGGTCGCCCGCATGACCATCGTCGCCCACACCGACGAAAAGGGCGCACACCGCCTCGAAGCCAGCCTGGAAAAACTCGTCAACGTCCTGCTCGCCGAAAATATTTCCGAGCGCTCCGTCCTCGAACGCGACCTGGCCTTGCTCAAAGTCGCTGCCGACCAGAATTCCCGTCCGCACCTCATGGAACTCATCAAAGTTTTCCGCGGCCGCGTTGTGGACGTCGCTCCCGAATCGCTGATCGTCGAAGTCTCCGGTACCGTCGATAAAATCGACGGCCTGCTTGAAGTTCTGCGTCCCTACGGCGTGCTCGAAATGGCGCGCACCGGACGCATCGCCATGACCCGCGGTGGCGACCTTCTTCAGCCGCCCGGAGTCACCTCGACGACCAAGCTCTCCGCCGCACAATGAATAAGTGTGATGAATAACGGAGGGTGCCCACCCTCGGTTTGTGAGGGTGGGCCTTGGGGTTTTGAAGTATTTGGCCGCAAACCGGCCCACGAAAGGAAGCACATGGCAAAGCTCTATTACGACAAGGACGCCGACCTCTCCCTGATCCAGGCAAAGAAGGTCGCCATTCTCGGATACGGTTCGCAAGGCCACGCCCACGCGCTAAATCTCCGCGACTCCGGTTGCAACGTCTGCGTCGGCCTGCCGGAATCCAGCGCCTCCCGCAGCAAAGCTGAAAAAGACGGCCTCACCGTGAAGTCTCCGTCCGACGCCGCAGCCTGGGCCGACGTCATCATGGTTCTCGTTCCAGACACCAAGCAGCAAAAACTTTACAACGATTCCATCGCGCCCAATCTCAAGAGCGGCAAAACGCTCATGTTCGCGCACGGCTTCAACATCCGTTTCGGCACCATCAAGCCGCCAACAACGATTGACGTCTCCATGGTCGCGCCAAAAGCCCCGGGCCACCGCGTCCGCGAAGTCTTCACCGAAGGCGGAGGCACTCCCGGCCTTCTCGCCATCGAGCAGGACGCCAGCGGCAAAGCCAAGGCTCTCGCTCTGAGCTACGCCCGCGGCATCGGCTGCACCCGCGCTGGCGTTCTCGAAACCACTTTCACCGAGGAAACCGAGACCGACCTCTTTGGCGAACAAGCGGTCCTCTGCGGCGGCGTCAGCGCCCTAATCAAAGCAGGCTTCGAAACGCTCACCGAAGCCGGTTACCAGCCGGAAGTCGCCTACTTCGAATGTATGCACGAACTGAAACTCATCGTGGACCTCATCTATCGCGGCGGCCTTAGCTACATGCGTTATTCCATCAGCGATACCGCCGAACATGGCGACTACACCGCAGGCCCGCGCATCGTGACAGACGAAACCCGCAAAGCGATGCGTCAGCTTCTCGCCGAAATCAAGGACGGCAGCTTCGCGCAAAAATGGATCGATGAGAACGACAAGGGCTGCCCCAACTTCCTGGCCAAGCGCAAAGCGGAACAGCAACATCCGATCGAACAACTCGGCCCCGGCCTCCGCGCCATGATGCCGTTCCTGCAACCCATCGTGGCCCCCGGGCTAAGCGTAAAGACCGCCGCATCCGACAAGTAGCCGCGTTCTTTCGTACGGCCGTGTTTCCGCTGTTAACGAAAAATTGTCATCCTGAGGCGATCCTTATCGGATCGCCTCAGGATCTCAACGTGACATTTCGCACGCAGTCTGCCGCCCACCGATAAAATTTAAATCATCGTCCCAGCACCACCTGCAATTCTCATCTCGCAATCCCCTGGTCTCGGCTATCATGTCTGTCTGAAACTCGTCGAGAGCAGAACCATTGATTAACAAAACGTCCTTTTCCAAGACCATCATTCGCTCGCGCGCCCGCGCGGTAATCGCCCTGGTTGCCTTTGCGTTCTGCTTCAGTATTTCGGGATGGTCGCAGGCTCCCACCACCCCAACCACGTCCTGGGCAGATCTAACCGGCACCTACAAAGATCAAACCTCCGGAAAAACTCTCCGCATCCTGATAAAGGGCGGCCAACTCTTTTGCCAGTCCGCGGACGGCCTCGCCGTCACAGATTTTCGTCTGCTGCAAGTTGTTCCCGGCGATGTCTTCGAGATCGTCGAGACCAGCACCCGCCAGGAAGTCACTTTCTCCAGGGACAAATCGGGAAAAGTCGCCGGCCTCAAGTTCGCAGCCAATATCTTTGTTCGCGATTCATCAACCGTCTCCGAAGCCGCCTCGTCCTCAGCAAGTTCGACCGGCCCGCTCACTTCTCCGGCTCCGTTTCCCGGCTCCCCTCCGGCGCGTCTGCCGCAAGATTTCCGCGGCAAGATCGGAGATTTTGCCGATCAATCCGAAAAAGACAAATTCACCGTCCTGGAGCGTTCGCGGCGCCTGTACTTGCGCGATTCTGGCGGCACCGAACATCTGCTAAAACTGATTTCCGTTAGTGCCGAGGCCGACCAGACCTCATCAACTTTTACCAGCGACGAACCCGATCCCGCCTGGGTCCTCGCATTCAAACAACACGGCTCCGATCCGACTTGGCAGATCTTTACTCAGATCGGCCCGTATCATCGTCTAGCCTATTCCGTGCCCGCGGGCAGCAGCAGCGTCAATCTGGTCAGGCCGCTGCGCACTATTAAGGAGATCCGCGCCGCGGCGCTCGTGGCCACTCCTCCCGAAGAAAAGGGCCCTTTTCGCAAGAATGATTTGGTCGAAGTGGCCAGGCTCGATGCGGGGATTCGGCTGGATATTCGCTACGCCACGCCAAACGATTTTCTCGGCACTGCGGTCTACACGCAGGCCCGTGCGTTTCTGCAGCGCCCCGCGGCGGAAGCGTTGGTGCGCGCTTTACATCGCCTGAAGCCTTACGGCTACGGCCTGCTCATTCATGACGGCTATCGCCCGTGGTACGTCACCAAAATTTTCTGGGACGCGACTCCCGAGAGCGGAAAAATCTTTGTGGCCGACCCGGCGCAGGGCTCGCGTCACAACCGCGGCTGCGCCGTGGATCTCACTCTCTACGACCTGAAAACCGACCAACCCGTCGAAATGATCGGCCTGTACGACGAAATGTCTCCGCGCTCCTTCCCCGATTATCCCGGCGGCACTTCGTTGCAACGCTGGCACCGCGACCTGCTCCGCTGGGCCATGGAAGCCGAGGACTTCACTGTCTACGAATCCGAATGGTGGCATTTCGACTACAAGGACTGGCACGAATACGCCATTGGCAACATCCCTTTTGAGAAACTGGACGTCGGGAAAAATTGAATCGCGGAGGCGACCCAGAATATGTCGGCAATCTTAACTAATCCTTCATTTCGAGCGGAGCGACCGAAAGTTCCGACCTTGTCGGAAGGAATCTCTCTTCGACTTGAATCGGCAAAATCGATCCGCACGAAGTGGATGCTACTCGCGGTCGTGTCACTATTTTCTCCATATGGCATCGCCGCGCAGCAACCCTCTCCCCTCGCTGTCGACATCCAAAAAATAATCGATCGCCCCGAATTCAAGCACGCGAACTTCGGCATCGAGTTCTACGACTTTGCCACCAACACCGTCATCTACTCCCTCAACCCGGACAAGCTATTCACTCCCGCCTCCACCACCAAACTCCTCACCGAAGGCGCCATCCTCGCGAAGCTCGGCAAAGACTATCGCTTCCACACCGCGATCTACCGCACTGGTCCCATCGACAAAAAAGGCCGCCTCAAAGGCGACCTCATTCTCGTCGCCAGTGGAGACCCCGATCTTTCCAATCGCATTCAGCCCGACAACACTCTCGCCTTCGTTGACGAAGACCACTCCTACGGCGGCCCCGCCTTGCCCGGCGATCCGCTCACCATCATCAAGTCACTCGCCAAACAAGTCCGCGCCAAAGGCATTCGCCGCGTCGATGGCCGCATCCTCATCGACGCCTCCCTCTTCCCCGACGGCCCACGCGAAGGCGGCACCGACGTTGTCATGTCCTCCATCATGGTCAATGACAACGTGATCGACCTCGTCGCCAAGCCCGGCGCAAAAGTCGGCGACCCCGTTTCACTTTCAACTTCGCCGCTAACCGCCTACATGCATTTCATCAATCACGCCACAACTTCCGCCTCCGGCACCTCGCCTACTTTCGGCGATCCCGACTTCTCCGCCAATCCCGACGGCTCCGTAAACGTCGCTCTCTCCGGCACTCTTCCACTCGGTATCGATCCGCAAACCGTATCTATCGGCGTCCCTTCGCCAACAATTTTCGCCCAATGGGTCCTCCGCGAATCGCTCGCCGCCGAAAGCATCGAACTCAAGTCCCCGCTCATCACCTCGCAACCTGATTTCGTTTCGCTCGCCCACAACTACACAACGGAAAATCAAGTCGCCGAACACATCTCTCTCCCGCTCGCCGAAGAAATCAAAGTCACTCTGAAAGTCAGCCAGAATCTCCATGCCGGAATGGGCCCCTATCTCCTCGGCGCCATCGCCGGGAAAGACACCGCTAACCCGCTCAAGAAAGGGTTCGAACTAGAGCGCGAATTTCTCACCGCCGCCAATCTCGATCTCTCCGGCGCATCGCAAGGCGACGGCGCAGGTGGCGACTGGGCCGACTACTTCAGCCCCGATTTTATGTGCCACTATCTCGCCTACTGGACCACTCGCCCCGATTACGACGTGCTCTTCCACGCGCTGCCAATCCTCGGCAAAGACGGCACCCTCGCCAAAATCCAGCAGCAAAATCCTGGCGCGGGCCACGTCTTCGCAAAAACCGGCACCTTCGGCTCTGGCGATCGCCTCAACGCAAAAATGATGCTCAATGGAAAAGGTCTCGCAGGCTACGTCATCACCAAATCCGGCCGCAAACTTGCGTTCGCCGCCTACGTCAACCACGTCTCGCTTCCGTCCGACCCCGACTCCGCCCAAAAAGTGGCCGGTCAGGCCCTCGGCGAAATCGCCGCCTCCGCCTATGATTCCGGCCTCTAGACGCTTTGCCGTAATGGGTTTTTGTAGGCGCGGCTTTATGCCGCTGCTCTTTCTTTCATGAGCCATCTCGGTTTGCAAGCCGCTCGAAGCACCGATTATTCTTTCTCTGTGTCCTCTGTGCTCTTCCCTCTGCGACCTCTGTGTTAATTCTTTTTCTTTTCTTTTCTTTTCTTTTCTCCGCGCTTTCTCTGCGCCTCCGCGTTATTTTTTTCTTGCCTTCTACTGCACGACCATCTCCGCCACCGCCTCCCCATCCTTCCGCGGATCCGACGCCCCGTAATTGACTCCCACCGCAAAATCCCGCATCACCACTTGCCCTCCGCCCATCGCCGACGAAAACGCTCCCATCAGCTGAATCTGATGTCCCTTCGCCTTCAACTCATCCCGCGTCTTCTGCGAAAATCGGCCCTCCACCTGTACATCGCAACCGCTAAACGTTCGCTTCGTAAACCGCGGCGCTTCCACCGCCGCCTGAATATTCATCTTGTAGTCCGCCAGGTCCATCACAAACTGCGCATGCGCCTGCGATTGATTCCACCCGCCCATAATCCCAAACGCCACCCGAGTATCGCCTTTTTGCGCGAACGCTGGAATAATCGTGTGCAACGGCCGCTTTCGCCCCGCCAACGCGTTCGGCGAATTCTTGTCCAAGGTAAACAATCCCCCGCGGTTGTGCAGCACAAACCCCGTCCCCGGCGCCACAATTCCCGACCCAAACAAATCGTAATTACTCTGTATCAGCGACACCATGTTCCCGTCGCGATCCACCACCGTCAGATAAGTCGTGTCGCTCCCAATCGCCATCTCGCCCGCACTCGGATCGCAATTCGCACTCGACTCATCGATCGACTTCGCGCGCTGGGCCGCCCACTCCTTCGAAAGCAATTTCTCCACTGGCAATTTTTGCCCGCGCGGTTCGCCGATATATCGTTTCAAATCCGCATAAGCCAATTTCTTGGCCTCAATCATCAAGTGCAGCGCTTTCGCCGTTCCAAACTCATATCCCTTCTGCCCAATCGGCGTCGTCTCCAGAATGTTCAGCATCTCTAGCGCCGCCAGCCCCTGCCCGTTCGGCGGCAATTCGTACACCGTCCATTCTCGGTACGTCGTCGAAATCGGCTCCACCCATTGCGCCGAAAACTTGGTCAAATCCTCTTCAACCATCGTCCCGCCGTGCATCTTCTCTGCCACCAACATTTTTCGCGCAATCTCTCCTCTGTAGTACGCATCCCTCCCATGTTCCGCGATCTGCTGCAGCGACCACGCCAAATCCTCATTCCTAAAAATCTCGCCCACTTTCGGCGCGCGGTCTCCCGGCAAATACACTTTGCTCGCTGCCTCATTCAAACGCAGCACATCCACCTTGGTCGCCCAGTACGCCGCATCCCATTCCGGTACCGGAAATCCACTCCGCGCCGTGGCAATCGCCGCGCTCAAATCTTCCGCCAGTTTCTTCCGCCCAAATTTCTCCGACAGCTTTGCCCAGCCTTCCACCGTCCCCGGCACCGTGACGCTGTTGATCCCCTCCTGTGGCATCTCTTTCAATCCCTGCTTTTGCAAAAACTCAATCGTCAATCCTTTCGGCGCCCATCCGCTCGCATTCAATCCATAGAGTCTGTTGGCCTTCGCGTCGTACACAATCGCAAACAAATCCCCGCCGATGCCGTTCATCATCGGCTCAACCACTCCCATCATCGCGTTAGTGGCAATCGCTGCGTCCACCGCGTTTCCGCCGCTCTCCAATATCCGCACCCCCGCCTGCGCCGCCAGCGGAGACTCCGCCGCCACAATTCCATTTTTCGAAACCACCATCGAACGTGTCTGCCCGCGATCCTGCGCGCTCGCCCCCGGCCCGGCAAACACCGTCACACCACACACCACCACCGCAGTCATCAAATAACTGCTCTTCAATCCCATCGTCGTCATTCCCATTCAAACGCTCCCTCTTCGTCCTTGGCCGCACCGGCACTATACAACGAGAACTCTTGTCATCTACTCCTGTCCACCGTTCGTTTACCGCTCAAGCTTTCAACATCCCACCTTGTACCTGAAACTCTGTATCTTGTACTTCGCCTCCACCGTGCCGCTTGCGTTCCCGCCTCTCCTGACGCACAATCGCCCCGTGCCTCCAGAAAATCCCAAGTCGCGCCCTGCATCGGCTTCCGCCGCTCCCGCCAAAGCACTTTCCGACTTGGACATCCGTGCCAATTCCCTCCTCGCCGGCACCAACGCCGATCCCTTCGGCATCCTCGGCCCTCATCCCGTACCGGAAGGCTGGGCCATTCGCTTCTTGATTCCCTGGGCCGCTGAAGCCAGCATCGTCTTCAAGAATCCCGCCATCTCTCCCGCAAAAATTGCCGACGCCATCAAACTCCGCCCCGAAGGCCTCTTTGAAGCGGTCTGGCCCTCCAATCAGCCCACTGCTCCCGAGCCCGGCAGCTACAAAATTCGGTTCCGCACCCACACCGGTGAATCCTTCGAAATTTTCGATCCTTACGCCTTCCCTTTTTTCCTCACCGACTTCGATCTCCACCTTATCGGCGAAGGCCGCCACTTCGACACCTACGAAAAACTCGGCGCGCACCTTCACACTGTCGCCGGTGTCCCCGGCGCCCACTTCGCCGTCTGGGCTCCTGCCGCAAAACGCGTCAGCATCGTCGGCGTTATGAACGGCTGGGACGGCCGGGTCCATCCCATGCGTCCGCGTGGCTCCTCCGGCATCTGGGAACTCTTCCTCCCCGAAGTCGCCGAAGGCACGGTCTACAAATACGAAATCCTCGGCCCCAACGGAAATCTTCTCCCGCTCAAAGCCGATCCTTACGCTTTCCGCGGCGAGCTTCGCCCCAAAACCGGCTCGGTCGTCACCAATCTTGATTCCCACCAGTGGAACGATGGCGCCTGGCTCGATCAACGCAAACAAAAAAATTGGCTTGAATCGCCAATTTCCATTTACGAAGTCCATCTCGGCTCCTGGCGCCGCGTCCCTGATGACGCCAATCGCTGGCTCACCTATCGTGAACTCGCCGACCAACTCATTCCCTACGTAAAAGATCTCGGCTACACCCATATCGAACTGCTCCCCATCATGGAGCATCCCTTCGACGGCTCCTGGGGCTACCAAACTCTCGGCTACTACGCTGCCACCAGCCGCTTCGGCGCTCCCGGCGATTTTCAGGAATTTGTTGACCGCTGCCATCAGGCCGG
The DNA here is from genome assembly GCA_963814635.1 of uncultured Acidobacteriota bacterium. GTDB lineage: Bacteria > Acidobacteriota > Terriglobia > Acidiferrales > UBA7541 > Acidiferrum. Next base: position 2,383,561 of record CAWFDP010000001.1, read on the forward strand.
CCTCGGCGTGCTTCTCGATTGGACGCCCGCGCACTTCCCGCGCGACACCTACGGCCTCGCGCAATTCGACGGCACTCATCTTTTCGAACACGCCGACCCGCGCCAGGGCGCTCATCCCGATTGGGGCACGCTCGTCTACAATTACGGCCGCAACGAAGTTCGCAACTATTTAATTTCCAACGCGCTCTTCTGGCTCGACAAATATCACATCGACGGCCTGCGCGTGGATGCCGTCGCCTCCATGCTCTATCTCGATTATTCCCGCAAGGAAGGCGAGTGGATTCCCAACCGCTTTGGCGGACGCGAAAATCTCGAAGCCGTCGAATTTTTCAAAACCATGAACATGGTCGCCAACGAACGCTTCCCCGGCATCCTTACCATCGCCGAGGAATCCACCGCCTGGCCCAGCGTTTCGCGCCCCGTCTATCTCGGCGGCCTCGGCTTCTCCCTCAAATGGAATATGGGCTGGATGAACGACACTCTAAAATATTTTTCCGCCAATCCCATCTATCGCAAGTACGAGCACAACAAAATCACCTTCTCTCTGATCTATGCCTTCAGCGAAAATTTCGTTCTCCCCTTCTCCCACGACGAAGTCGTCCACGGCAAGAATTCTCTGCTCCACAAAATGCCCGGCGATATGTGGCAGCAATTCGCCAATCTCCGTCTGCTCTACGCCTATCAATACGCGCACCCCGGCAAAAAACTTTTGTTCATGGGCCAGGAATTTGCTCAACGCGAAGAATGGAGCGAAGCCCGCAGCCTCGATTGGCATCTATTGAAGTGGGATTCCCACCGCGGCATTCAGAAACTCATCACCGACCTCAATCACACTTTCGCCACTGAGCCCGCTCTCCATAAAGTCGATTTCGATTGGCACGGCTTCGAATGGATCGATTGCAATGACGGCGACAACAGCGTTTTGTCCTTCCTCCGCAACGGCAAAACTCCCGACGAACTCGTCGTCGTCGTCCTTAACGCCACCCCCGTCGTCCGCGAAGGCTACATCGTCGGCGTCCCTCGCGCCGGCTTCTACAAAGAAATCCTCAACACCGACGCCGCCCACTACGGCGGCTCCAACGTAGGCAACGCCGGCGGCCAAAACGCCGCCAACCACCCCCGCCAAGGCCGCCCCTTCTCCCTTTGTCTCACTCTTCCCCCACTCGCCGCCGTCTACCTGAAGTGGACCCCTGCCTCGTAGCCTAAGAAGCCTAAGAGATGACTCTCCAATTCCTAGCGCAGATACTGCTTTTCTTCTCGGCTCTGTCCTGCGCGATTTGGTCGGGTTTCATTTCTCCGAGAGTTTGCGATTAATTTCTGCGATTAGGCACTACTCAAAATTCCGCAGGATCAAGTACGAATACCGAAGGCTCTATCCCAACGGCCGACTTTGGACGTACCAGGGAAATTTGACGTACTCCGTATTCGGTCTTCTGATTCTGCTCGCTCTCGGCTGGCGGTTCGGTATCTTCAAATGAGACCGTCGCTGGCGCACCTTTGAATGCTCGGCAACTGACATCGGGCGCGAGTAGGTGGCACAGACTTTACAGTTTGCGAAAAAAGTCGGGGGTATTGCAACGCGAGGGACTGCCAGACGTCTAAGTGGGCATGCGAGGACACGACCAGCATCAAGAAAGCATGTTCAGTTAGATTTCTGCGAAGAAGCGCGTGCCGGCTGATCATCCGCTGCGTCGCGTGCGCGAGCTGACCGACCGCGCGTTACAGGAACTGTCCGCGAAGTTCGGCGAGATGTACTCGCGCTATGGTCGGCCATCGATTGCACCGGAGAAGTTGCTGCGCGCTGCTTTTGCAAGCGTTGCACAGCGTACGCAGCGAGCGCCTACTGCTGGAGCAGTTGCAGTACAACCTGCTGTTCCGGTGGTTTGTGGGATTAAGCATGGATGATGCGGTGTGGGATGAGACGGTGTTCACGAAAAACCGCGAGCGTTTGCTGGCCGGGGAGATCGCCGACGCATTTTTTGCAGCGGTGCTGAAGCAAGCGGAACAAGAAGGACTGCTGTCGGATGAACACTTCACGGTGGATGGAACATTGCTCGAGGCGTGGGCCAACCGGCGAAGTTTTCAGGAGAAGCAGGATCCTCCACAACAGGGGACGGGAAGCGGAGGACGCAAGACCCGGCGCGACACCCATGAAAGCAAAACCGATGCGGAGGCCCGGCTATACAAAAAGAGCGCGGCGGGAGAAGCGCGGCCCAGTTATTTGGGGCAGCTGGTGATGGAAAACCGGAACGGGCTGATTGTGCAACCATGCGTCCCACTTTCGGGGAAGCGCGAGGAGCCTGAAGCGGCCTTGGCCATGATGCAGAAAATTGTTGCGAAGGTGCAGGCGAAACGAGGCGTTAGAGAGAAGCGGGAAATCACGGTGGGCGCGGATAAGGCCTACCAAGTGAAAGGATTCATCGAGGGATTGCGCAAACTGGGCGCGGTTCCGCACGTGGCCGAATACGAAAAAAGTTTGCCGCAGTGGCCGAACTGCTGGACCGCTAGCGAGCGGAATCATTTTGGATTTGCGATCAGCCAAGCGAATCGAAAACGCATCGAGAAAAGTTTTGGCTGGATCAAGTTCATTGCCGGGCTGCGGAAGACAAAATTCCGAGGCCGCCGCCGGGTGCACTGGACATTCGCTCTGGCAGCCACCGCAGTGAACCTGACTCGCATGGCGAAACTGATGCCGCAGGAGAAATAACGAGGGCAATCCGAGCTCGCAAAGACACCGGAAGGAACACCAGACCCAAGCTCGGCGTAAACTCACATGCTTTTTTCCGCAAACTGTAAAGTCAGTGTCTTGTTTTTGCTGTGTGCTCCGCTCACTAGGCACTGTAATTCGCCACCACCCGCAGCACTTTCCCACTCGCCGATAATTCCATAAACTCCGCCGACCGCGTGCCCTTCTGATTCCTGTAACACAGCACAACACTACCCACTCCCCACATCACATCCTCAAGATCAAACCGCAGCTCCGGATAAGCCTCCAACCCGCGCCGAAAGTACGCTCTCAAATTCGCCTTTCCAACCACTCTGCCATCAGGCACACCCAACAGCTGCGCCGCAACCGGCGAAGTCAACTCAATCGCCTCGTCATAATGCGCCAGGATCGCCTCCAAATCATGCGCGTTCCAAGCCGCCACCCACTCCTTAGCCAGCTTCCAAGCCTCGGTAAGATTCACTGCTGTCTCCCCTAACGACGATCCATCAAAGCAATAATCTTACGACGAGCAGAAGAACGACGACAGCCCAGGCCTCCCCGCCAAGCTCTTGTAGGGGCACGATATATCGCGCGCCCTTCTTTCTGCCCATTCCTCACAACGGATCGCCATCTTGAATCGAGACCATCCAGTATGCCGCCCTCGACCGAAATTCTCCTTCGTACGACAAAACTTTCCGGCTGCGAATCTCGGAAGCCTCGTCAATCGCAAGTCTGACCAGCCATCTCCGAAACTCCCCCGCGAACTCGAAGCTCATCGGATGGCGAAAGGCCGTGAGGAAACAATTCTCCACGGCCTCCTCGATATGCTCGGGATCGCTCAAGAACCTGGACACTACGAACCGAACCAGTCCGCGGCACCGCGCAAACTGCGCCTCAAATTTCGCGCGCTCTTCCAGTATTTCAAGCAACTCGCCCTGTTGAATCATGCCCATCGTTAAGCACATCTCTCGCCACCCTTAGCCTTCAACCTGCCTGCTTGGCAATCGTCTGCCGCACGTTTCCGATTTGCCGTTTGCTGGCGACACCCGGCACCAGCATTGGAACCTGTCGCCGGTACTCGGCATATTCAGGGTGCAATTTCACCAGATCACGCTCTTCGTAGCGAATCGCAATCAGGATGTACGCGCTGGTCGCCGCCGCGAACACCAGGTGCGCCGCCGTCATCTTCGGTGCCGCCCAGAACACCATCAGCCATCCCACATACAATGGATGCCGCACCAATCGATAAAGAGCCGGCGTGCGGAACACCAGCCCCGTGTACGGCCGCCCCAGCAATCGCAGCCACACTTGCCGCAGTCCAAATAGATCGAAATGGTTGATCAGAAACGTTGCCAGCAGCACTGTCCCCCAGCCAACGGCATACAGCGCATTCAGCAACAGCTTCAGCGCACTGTTTTCAACGTTCCATATCACTCCGCCCATCGGTTGCCATTTCCAGAACATCAGCAGCACCGCCGCGCAGCTGAACAGCAAATACGTGCTGCGTTCCACGGAAGTTGGCACCATTCGCGTCCATACCGCCTTGAAGCCCGGCCGCGCCATTACCGTGTGCTGCAGACCGAACACCGCAATCAGCAAAACGTTGACCGCGAGCGCCTGCAATAAAGACCCCTGCGCTCCCGAATCCATGCTCTTCGTTAACCAGAAATTTCCGATGAAACAAAACATGTACGCGAAAGTTACCAACGAAATCGCGTAACACGTGGCGCCATAAATAAACGCAGTGATTCGACTGACCATCTTTCCTCCTTCGGGCGGCCTATGAGTTACAATCTCTGGAAGCCTAGGCCTGGTCTCCGATGCACTCTATTTATGCTCGGGATCGCCGCAGATGTACTTTGTTGGCGCTGATTTTTTTCTGGTGTTTTTCTGACATCGTGATTGCGGAACACACAAACCCCGTCTACGAATTCGGCCCTTTCCGTCTGGAAGTGCGCGAACACCGCCTGTTGCGCGGCGGCCGCCCTATTCCGCTAACCGGTAAGGCCTTTGATACTTTGCGCGTTCTGATCGAGCACCACGGCACCCTCGTCTCAAAGTGCGATCTGATGAATGAGGTCTGGCCGGAGACCACCGTCGAGGAGAACAACCTCGACCGCAACATTTCCGCCGTCCGCAAGGCGTTGGGACAAAAACCCACCGGCCCCCAGTACATCGAAACCGTCCCTCGCCTCGGCTATCGTTTTGTGGCGCCGCTCGGCGCACCGCCTGCTGAAGGCGTCTCCGATTCGCCGCTGCCGGCTTCTGATATTTCCGCAATCGCCGTTCTTCCTTTCGCAGATATGAGCCCCGAACGCGATCAGGACTACCTCTGCGAAGGTCTTGCCGAAGAACTCATCAACGCCCTCACTCAGATTGACGGCCTTCGCGTGGCTTCCCGCACTGCCTCTTTCCAATTTCGGGCTACCGGCGCCGACATTCGCTCGGTCGGCCAGCATCTTGGCGTCGGTACCTTGCTCGAAGGCAGCGTTCGAAAAATGGACGATTGCCTGCGTGTCACCGTTCAGCTCATAGAAGTCAACAGCGGTTTCCACCGCTGGTCCCAACGTTTCGATCGCAAGCTGGACGACGTCTTTGCCATTCAGGATGAAATCGCGGAGAGCGTGGTCGCTTCGCTTCGTGGCAACGTACTCAGCGGCATGGAAAAACAGGGATTGTTGCGTCCGCACACCGGCGCCGCCGCTTACGAGTATTACCTTCGCGGCCGGCAGCACCTGCCCCGCATGACCGAACCCGACCTGCAGACCAGCGGCGCAATGTTCGCCCGTGCCATCGAATTCGATTCCTCATACGCTCCCGCACATGCAGGCCTGGCCATCGTCCACGCCACTCTCTATGAATGGTACGGTGCGAAAGACGAGGATCTTGCCAAAGCGGAAAGCGCCAGCCAAAAAGCGTTAGAGCTAGCTCCAGATCTCGCCGACGCCCATGTCGCGCGAGGCTTTACGCTCTCACTGTCCCGTTGCTATGACCAGGCTGCGCTGCAATTCGAACAAGCCATCCGCATCAATCCTCATCTCTTTGAGGCCTATTACTATTTCGCGCGCACGGCGTTCGCGCACGGCGACATTGAGCGCTCCGCGGAACTCTTTCGCCTCGCCGCTCGTACTCGTCACGAGGATTTCCAGAGCCCCATGCTTCTCGCGCAATCTCTACAAATCCTGGGTAAAGAAGCCGACTCGCGCGAGGCCTGCCACGAAGGCATCCATCGAGCCGAACGCATGCTAGCCCTTAATCCCCATGACGTGCGCGCACTCTCCCTCGGTTCGGGTTCGCTTCTCGATGATGGCCAGACCGAACGCGCCATCGAGTGGTCGCGCCGCTCACTGGAACTTGCTCCCGGCGACGTCGGCACCCTGGTCAATGCCGCCTGCCTGCATGCCCAACTCGGTCACAAGGAAAAGGCCCTGGAACTATTGGAGCGCGTCTTCGCCTGCGGCTGGGGAAAACGCGACTGGGTCGAGCACGATCCGGACTACGACACCCTGCGCGACGATCCGCGCTTCAAGAATCTCTTGGCAAATCTGAAGTAACCTCCCCATCTCTCTTGATCCCGTTCGAATCATACTCATTCGCCATGATTATCTTCTTGATATTTAGTTCAGTCCGTGGGATACTTTTCTTGTCAAGGAGCGCCTCGCGGACTCTCCCGCAGAATCTGCGTGCCGCTCGCCCCTCCTTACTTCTCCATAAAGGCTTAACAACTCAAGGTCCTCGCAAATCCCTAACCCTTTCTTTTCAACACTTGCAAAAGTGTATGAAAACAAACGACTTTAACCACATCTAGAACGAACAGTCGCGAAAAACCGGGGGGCACCCCCGTCCTTCAGGCCCACTCCTCCGTGTCACTCTGGGCACTCGGTCTTCGCGTTTCAAATCTCCAATTTCGTCGCCCTTTTATAATGGTCTTAAGCAGTCCTCGTTCTGACGGAGCCCCACATAATGAAAAGACTTCTCCTCCGGGTCGGTCTAGCGGCGCTTGGTTGTGCCGCCACTCTTCTCTGGTGGACCTACCACGACAAAGGCTCCAGCGTTCAATCCTCCAGTCACATCCCCGCAAAAGTCGCCGAAGGAGGCAACCAACTCGAAGTCTCCGTCGAGACAACCACTCCTTCCACCATGCGCGTTGATTTCAACGATCTCCGCAAACCATCCGGCTCGCAGATGCTCCTGCAATCCTGGGAAAAGATTCCCGCCGGTACACACACCTGGACCATTGACGTACCCTCCGGCATCGGCGGCTATATCGAACTCGAAGCCGATCACCCCGAACCCGGTGCCACCCTCACTCAGCGCATCAAAGTCAACGGCAAGGAAGTCGACAACAAAACCGATCGCCTCAGTACCGCCCTGGAACCCAACACCGCCTTCTTCGTCCAGGCGTACTACCAAGACTATTCCAAAGCTTCCGCCGAACCGGACGAACCCTGAAACCAGTAGGGTCCTCAGCCGCACTGCGCGCCATTCACGAGTCACCACACCCGGGATTACCTTCCCGCAACACCCGTTGCGTCGCTTCCCTTTTTCTTACTCCACACGCGTAACATCGATATTAGGACGTTCCCATGCTTTCTAGCGCCTCCAAAACTTACTCTGTTCACGTGCGCTGCCCCTACGGCGACTTCGACGATTGGATTACGCTGCACAACCGGCCGGAATCTCTGGAGCATATTTGCGGCGTACCTTGCACCTTTGAATGTCCCACTCACGGCGCGCAGCAAGGTTTTCCTCTCGAAGGCATCGAAAAGGGGACGCCACCGTGGACCGCGCAAAAAAGTCTCGCTTCACAATCACAATCGTGCGGAGCGGTAAAGAAGCCCAAACGCTCCAGCGAACGCAAACCTTTCTCGGCGCCAGTCGTCGTCTACGGCTGGAGCAAGTCCCTCGGATCATTCCATGAGGACACCACAACGTTAATTTTCAACGCCAGTGGAGCGCTGGTCCGGCTCGTCACTCCGGTGGATCTCGCCGACAATCTTTTCCTAGTCAATAAGCTCACCCGCGAGGAGCAGGAAGTCCGCGTGGTTTTTAAGGAACCGCATCCCAGGGGTGGCTCGGAAGTGGGCCTGGCATTCGCAAAGCCGGTGCAAAACTTCTGGCGCAAAACCCGCCGCAACTCCCGCATCCCGCAAGCTCTTCGCGTCGTGGTGCGCGGCAAGGACCGCAACGGCAATCCTTTCGCGCAAACTTCCTACACTATGGACATCAGCGACGACGGCGCACGTCTCGACAACGTCGCCTATCTCACTTCCCCCGGGCAGGAAGTCGAAGTAAAGCGCCGCTGGCACGGCAAAGCCCGCTTCCGCGTCGCCTGGATCGGCAACATCGGCACCTCCGAATCCAATCAAATCGGTATCTGCACCCTCGACAACGGCAAACTCCCCTGGCGCGTCAAAATCTCCGCTCCCTCTTCATCCAAATCCCCCAAGAAATAATGACGTAGGGCCAGTCCGCGTAAACCGACGGCGAATTTTTTAGTCGATCTCGACGCGGTGCACCCGTAGTTGAACCTACCGTTGGCGCTGTACGGCGATTTTGCCTCGTCCGTGTTGAATTTGCTTGGATTTGCGTGGCCGCGTGAAATTCATTGGACCGGGCATCACCTCCAAGAGACTGATTCTGCGCCATTTGTAAAAATTCCCCGGCAGTTTGGAAGCAACTTTGCACTTGCCTATTGTGCTGAACCGGAGTTCAGCGAATGGAGGCATTGGCATGAGAAATATGCAACTGCAAACCAGGAATGCGTTTGCCTTCCTGGCGGTGGCGACTTTCTTGTGGGTGGGCCCACCCACACTCGCACAATCTCCGCAAGACAATCCGCCAGCAAGGCAAGACGACGACAGAAGCCGTGGGGAGGTGGCAAGCTTTGATCAGTTCTTGGACAGCCACCGGCAGATCTCAGAGGAATTGCGCGGGGATCCTGACCGCATTCGAAACTCAGGGTTTCTGAAGCAGTATCCGGAACTGCAAGCCTATCTGCAGAATCATCCGGCAGTACAACAACAACTGACTGCAAACCCGAATGAGTTCATGCGGGCGGTGGAAAAGCGTGATTATCAGCAACGGTTCGGCCCTGGTTCAACTCGCCGGGATCCTGACGTAACGCGCCAGGAGCTGGCCAGCTTCGACCGCTTCCTTGATGGGCACCAGCGGATCTCCCAGGAGCTGCGCGGTGATCCGTCGCGAATTCGCAACAGCGGATTCCTGCAACAATACCCTGAATTAGAAGCGTACTTGCAGAGCCACCCGGCAGTTCGCGAGGCGCTGAACGAAAATCCGAACTCGTTCATGTGGGCGGAAAATAATTACGATTACCGCGAACAACAGCGTAACCAGGCGAATAGCGATCAGACAAATAATCGCCAGCCGGACGCCGACAATCACAATAACAACCGCACCGACAACGCGACTCGTTCAGACAATGATGTGCGCCGTGACGACATTGACCGGAACAACCCGGACAGCAATGCTTCACGGGATCGTGATGTTGACGCCCGCAGAGACAATGATGCCCGCCGCGATAACGACGTTCGCCCCGATCGCTCAACCGAGGGTGATCGCGATAGCAGTCGAGGCGAGTTGGCCAGCTTTGACCGATTCCTCGACAGCCATCGCGAAATCAGCGAGCGGGTGCGAAAGAACCCGTCGCTGGTGCGCGATGAACAGTTTCTGAAAACCCATCCGCAACTGCAGACTTACCTGCAGGAGCATCCGGCAGTTCGACAGGAGTTGAGCGCCAATCCTAGCGCGTTCATGACGGCCGAAAACCGTTACGGCCAGGGCGAAGACAACCGTTACGGTGGACAAGCCACCCGCGATCGCGACACAACTCATGGCCAGCTCACCAGCTTCGATCAGTTCCTTGATCACCATCGCGAAATTGCGGAGCAACTCCGCAAGGACCCGTCCTTGGTGAACAACCAGAAGTGGGTGCAGGACCATCCGGCGCTGCAAACCTATCTGCAGGATCACAAGGGAGTCCGCGAGGAAATCACGGAAAACCCGAACGCCTTCATGACGGCAGAAAACCACTATGACCGACGTGAAAACAGTTACGGCCATGAAATGAACCGCGGCGACATGGATAGCTTCCGCGAATTCCTTGGCAGCCACTCCTCCATCGCCCAGCAGTTGCACAAGGATCCTTCGCTAGCGAAAGATCCACAATTCCTGGAGGCGCATCCGGAATTCCGCACTTACCTCAACGCGCATGCCAGCGTACAAAGCGCGCTGGCACAGGATCCGCATAGCTTCATGAAGTCGGCGACGGAAACCGGAACGACCGCCAAGACCGGCACAACAACGACGACGACCAAGCCAGCCACCACGGATCCGGCTAAGCCACCAAAACCGTAAGAAAGCAAGAAGCATGTTCTAACGAATGGCAGGCCGGCTAATACCGGCCTGCCGTTCCTCTCTGAAATTACTAGATTGGTCGGAAATTTTCTGCGTAGTTCTGCAGAGCGCGTACATCGCAGTCATCGCCGCCAAGTCCTCATCCTGAACCCACAGAAGCGGGCGAAAAGGGTCTCACGGCAAAATGCGCCCTTTTCATTACGCTTGACGTAACACGTACTCTTCGTCATTGTTGATTCATGATCGTCGGCTTCGGGAACAAGCGGATCTCTGACTCCACAGCCGGAAAGCGAGTCAACGCGTTCTCCGGGATTGATCGTTCCGCGCGCTTGAAGCTCGACCGGCTGGAGTCCGCCACTTCGCTGAGGGACCTTGCGGCGTTGCCAGGCAATCGCTTTGAAGTGTTGCGCGAAGATCGCAAACGCCGGTACAGCATTCGCATCAACGAGCAGTGGCGGATATGTTTCGAATCGCTCGACGACGCTCCGGGACCCTCAAGCGTGGAGGTCTTCGATTATCACTAGGAGGACTCTTATGGCAGTTACTGCGATTCATCCAGGCGAACATCTGGCCGAAGAGCTCGAGACCCTCGGTATCAGCGCCGCCGCACTGGCGCGCAAACTGAAGGTGCCGACCAATCGTGTAACGCAAATCGTGAACGGCACGCGCAGCATTACCGGCGACACCGCGCTGCGCCTCGGCCATTTTTTTGGCACTAGTGCCCAGTTTTGGCTGAATCTGCAGACTCTCTACGATTTGCGGCTGGCACGGGAGAGGATTGGAAATTCCATAAAAACTCTTCCGAAATTGAAACGCTCCGGCCCTGTCCATGTCTGAGCGGTTTCGCTAAACTCTCTGCCATGGCCTCTCCCACGTCCAATGACACCGCTCCGGATCACGACGGGCCAGAGCGCGCCGAGTCTCTTAGCACGCGCCTGCGAGTATTAGGCTGGTCGGGAATTCTTTTCGCCATTCTGCAGAGCGCCTGCACCGCGGTCATCGCCATCAGTGGCGTCCGCGTAGCCATCGGCCTCAGCGCACTGGCGGCCGCCGCGGGAATCCATCAACCCGCACGAGGCTTTCATCAGGACGCCATCCGCATCCCCATGATGCTCTTCGCGCTCTTCGGCTCTCTAATCAACTTCTTTGTAATCTGGAAAATCCGCAGTCTGCGCAGCAAACCCGCATCGCAGTGGCGTCAGCAGCCAGTCACTGCCAAAAAATTAAACTCCGAGCGCTTCCAGATCGCTCTTTCAATCCTCACCCTGGTCCTGCTCGCCGCAGAATGGATCACCCACCAAATGGTCCACCGAGTCCCCTAATCGGGTGGCCTGACTCTGCCCTGCTTGGACCTTGTACTCTTATACTTTTGTACGGTTTTCTCCGTTCAGCCCGCCGCCAACTCCCGCGCCAGTCGCTCATGCAGCCGCGCGCTGAATCCCACCGGCAACTCAAACGTCCGGTCATCCGCGGTCAGCACCAGAATATTCCGCGTCGAATCGAGGATCGCCGAACAAATTTCGCAGTGCTCGAGATGCCGTTCAATGTCCGTACGCAGTTCCGCCGTGACGCTTTCATCAATATAGTCGGAGATGTGTGCCCATACGTGCTTGCAGTTCAGTTCCACGGCATCCTCCCCCAAAATCCCTTGCGTGCCGGAGCCGTCGTCTTCAAAAACGGCACCAGGCTTTTCTGCAGCATCATCCGTGCGCGGTGCAGCCGCACCTTCACCATGTTTTCATTGATTCCCAGCGCCGCCGCGGTCTCCGCTACATTCAACTCCTCGAGGTCCCGCAAAGTAAAAATTTGCCGGTAAATATCTGGCAACTCCGCCACCGCAGTGCGCAGCGCTGCGCGCAATTCCTTGCGTTCCAGCGCTTCCAGCGGAATCTCTTTCCAGTCCGTCAGCGGCGCCGGCGTGAATTCCTCTTCTTCTCCCGCAATCGGCTCATCCAGCGAGTCTTCCCTGGCCCGCTTCTGCCGGCGCAGCTTCTGTCGCCCTTCGTTCACCGCAATCGTCGTCAGCCAGGTACTGAATTTTGCCTCCCCGCGAAACCTTTCCAGATGCCGGTACGCATTCACGATCGCGTCCTGTGCGCCATCCTCCGCGTCGGTCTCATTCTTCACAATCGAGAACACCGTCATATAAACCATGCGCTCGTATGGCCGGATCAGCTCATGAAACAGTTCCCTCTCGCCGTTCAAAATACGCGCGATCAGCGCCTTCTCGTCGCGTACCTCGGCCGCCTTCGCTTCGCCGCTTTTCACTGTTTCCAGCTCACCTGAACGCAGACTCACCGGATCGCTTCCGGCTTCGGACGCACGAATACTAATCCTTTATCCGAGTTCCGGCTCCTGGAAAAGTTACGGGAACTTTTCCCAAGGGCCCCGCGTATGTATCTCTAGACGCGGCCAATCCGGCTCCGCCGGCACCGCTTCCCAAGCCGTCCTCGAGGAGGAGTATTCATGAGTCAACTTTCGCAACGCCTTGCCCATCGCGCCGCAGTCGCTTTCGCCACTGCGATTTTGCTCGCTCCCATCGCCGTCCTCGCCCAGACCCCTGCCGCAACCCCTGCTTCTTCAAGCACTTCCGACCGCTGGCTGCACGTCCGGGTCGTCAGCACCGAATCCAAGGGTGAAACGGTTAAGGTCAATGTGCCGCTGGAACTCGCGGAAAAGGTTCTCCCCGCCATCAACCACGACCGCCTGCATAACGGCAAGGTCAAGTTCAACGACTCCGACATGAACGGTGTCGATTTGAAGACCATTCTCGAGGCTCTGCGTACCTCCAAAGACGGCGAATTCGTCACCGTGCAAAGTACCGAAAACGATGTCCGTGTCGCCAAGCAGAACGGCTACATGCTGGTCCATGTCACGGAGAAGCATGCATCAGCCACCAAGGATGGCAAGCCTGTCGAACGCAACACCGTCGACGTCAAGGTCCCAATGAAGGTGGTCGACGCTCTCTTCTCCGCCGGTAAGGACGAACTCGACATCACCGCGGCCCTGCGCGCGCTTTCCGCACACGGCGACACCGAACTGGTTACCGTCAAGAGCGATGACAACACCGTCCGGGTCTGGCTGGACTCCAAGAACATTTCCGACTAACTGGGTCTCAAGGATTCAGGGTCTATATTCGCAGACACTGCGGTAAGAAGGTTGTACTCGTAAGCCCGAGGCTATAGAAGAAGGGGAGATGACCGATGATTTTCGTAGCTAAACTTGCGCTCGGCATGGCCAGTACCGTCGTCCTCGCGGGTGTTTACACCTTTCGCGAAGGCGTCATTCGCGTGGATGTAGACGAATCTCGCGAAGGCGGCTCCCACGTTCACCTCTGGGTTCCCGCTGCCGCCGTGCCCATGGCCTTGCATCTGGTGCCCCAGCACAATTTCAACCACATCCCCAAGGAAGCCAATAACTTTTTGCCGCTACTGGAGATCGTCACCACCGAGCTGCGAAAGTATCCGAACACCGCATTTGTGGAAGTCGACGACGGCGAACAGCACGTCAAAGTCGCCACTATCGGCACCAAGATCCAGATTGATGTCGTCAGCCCGGAAGAAAACGTCCACGTCGCGGTTCCGCTCTCAACCATCAACGACGTAGCCCATCAACTAGCCGCCAGCTCTCGCGACCGAGCTCCTGAAGGCCCCGGCATTTAGGCCAGCTACCGCCGGTTTCTGTCCAATCTCTTTCTCCGTACGCGCTAGTCCCGAACCGTCCCAAGCCGCGTTCCCATACCGCATTTCATGTTGTCCGCATCAAACTGAACCATCGATGGTTTCGCAAGGCTGCTCGGGCGCTCACGCCCCAGGGCGGACTTGGCGAAAGCCACCGCTGGCGCCGTCAAACCTCTCCCAGCGATCTTTAGTTCGACGGAGGAAATCGGATGGAAAATACCGCCGCAAAACAGCAACCTGTGGCAGGAGATCCTATGATCACTGCCGAGAATTCGTATCTGCGTTCCGAACTCGAACTACGCCGCGAGCGCCTTCATGCCGCTTTGCATGCTCCCACCGCTGCGGATGCTTCTCTTTCGCAACTGCTGACCGCCGTAGATGAAGCATTGCGCCGAATCGACCAAGGGACGTTCGGGCTCTGCGAAACATGTCATGAATCTGTTGAGCCGGAGCGGTTGCTAGCGGATCCGCTAGTGCAGTTCTGCCTGGACCATCTTACCAGCGCTGAACAACGTGCCTTGGAGAGTGATCTTTCACTTGCTGCAAGCATCCAACGCCGCCTCCTGCCGAATCTCGAAATCGCCCCGACAGGTTGGGACGTGCGCTTCCACTATCAGCCCGCCGGCATGGTCAGTGGCGATTACTGCGACCTTGTTGAAACGCGCGACGGGCTGCTCTTTATGCTGGGCGATGTCTCTGGTAAGGGCGTAGCCGCTTCGATGCTCATGAGTCATCTCCACGCAACCTTTCGCAGTCTCGCCGAAGCTGGACTCCCGCTCGATCGGATGGTGGAAAACGCCAACCGCATTTTCTGTGAGAGCACGCTTGCCGGACAATACGCGACTCTGGTCGTAGGACGAGCTGCTCACGATGGTTCGGTGGAGTTTGTCAGCGCAGGCCATCTACCGCTTCTGCACATCCACGGCGACGGAGTAGCGCCGAAGGATTCCACGGGCGTGCCTCTGGGGATGTTTTGCAACGCAAGGTTCCCGGTCCATCGGCTGAATTTGGCCCACGGCGACGCCGTTTTGCTGTATACGGACGGTTTAACGGAATCGCGGAATCGCGCGGGTCAAGAGTATGGGCTGCACCGAATTCGCGCGCTGGCTGAGCGTCACACAGAAAAAACGCCTGACGGGCTGATCTCCGAATGTCTCGGAGACTTGCTGAGCTTTGGCGAGGGCCTGAAGCAAACGGACGATCTGACGCTCTTGGTTGTACGCCGAGCGGAGTGAGACGGAAATGCTCCAGCCTCGTTCAAGATGGATTTTCCAACATGGATGACATTCCCTGGCTTGATCCTCGCAATCGCTTCGGCACACGCGGCGAAATGCGGTTGGAGATGTTCTAGACGATTCGAGCGCGCCGCGAGGATTACAATCGCAATCTTCCGCCCGGATCAATCGTGACTAGGACGTCGAAGGCGGTCTCTGCGAGTGCTAGGAGCTCGCCATTCACTATTCCAGACCAGCCGGCTTCCTGAACTGTCGACCAACTGTGGCCCCGCTGACCAAGGTAGAGCTTCAACGCCCTTGGAGTGCACTCGTCGATCAGAACCCTCATCTAAGTTGCGAGGCGAGGCTGACCCGTGCTTCCTCGATTGCTGCGATGGCGAGTTCGCGGGTTACGGTTGGGTACTGCTCGAGGAAAGCGTCCAACGTTTCGCCGCCTTCCAAATAGTCGGTCAAGACGTTAAAGGGAACGCGGGTTCCGCGGAAAACGGGCTCCCCGCCGAGAATGTTCTGATCCTTGATGATTGCACTGGCCATCTTCGACCTCTCTCACCAAAGTAGAGTGTATCAGCGGAAAGCGATAAACCTCATTCTTCCTTTGCGGGCTGAAAATATACTTCCTCGAACATCGAGCCTTTCTGCCAGCCCGCGCGTTGCATGATTCCGCGTCCGTTTTCCACCATGCTCGGATGGCCGCAGAGGTACACCGTAGTGTCTTCAGGCTTCAAGCCCCACAAATCGGTGTACTTGCGAATCAAGTCATCCACACGGCCAGTTTCGCCATGCCATGCCGCATCCTCCCATGGACGGCTTACCGTGGTGACGTACTTCAGCCACGGCGCTTCCGCCGCGTACTTCTCCATCTCGTCGCGATAGCCGAATTCCCAGGACCGGCTTCCACCCTGCAAACAAAAAAGCTTGTGCGCGCCGGGCATTGGCGAATTCCCGGATTTCCAATCCTTATAGAGCGTCCGCGCATAACTCACAAAAGGCGCGAGACCGGTCACCGTTGCCAGCAACAAATGATTTGTCCGCCCGCTCTTCAAATCCAGCGTAAAACGCCCCTTCGCAATCTTCCTGCAAAACAATTTATCGCCGGCTTGCAGCTCATAAAGTTTCGGCGTCAACTCGCCCTGCGGGACCAGTTCCAGGAAAAACTCCAATCCTTCTTCGTACGGCGAGGACACAATTGAGTACGCTCGCTCGATCCGCTTGCCCTCATGATCCACGCCCAGGGTCGCATATTGCCCGGCCTTGAATTGAAATGGCCCGCCCGGATCCACCTTCACCAGCCACAAGTCCTCGGACAGCTCCTGCCGCTCAAGAATCGTCGCCTCGTAATGCTTGTCGCCTGCCGGTGCCATGTGAATCTCGCTCATCCAGTTCCTCTCTCACTCGCCGGTAAAAACCTTGAGCGGAGCTTCGGCTAGTTCAGGGTTTGCAAAACAACTTATTCAGCTCAGAACTTATAAGTGCAAGCCCTGAACCCTGAACCCGTTTGCCCCGTCCACATTCTAGCCCACTGGCGGAACTTTTCTCTCGCCATCGTCAGCTACGGATTCTGCTGATTCTTTTGCATCATCTGCCGCATCATCTGCGGATCGAACTTCATCGGCGTGCCCACAATATGGGTCTTGGCGTCTGAAATCACTTTGGTCAGCACCATGGTTTCATTGCCGTCCACCGACTTCACAATGCCCATCGGCGAGATCTTCGAACTCACCCAAATGTCACCCTTGCCGTCGGTCTTCGTCCAGTGTTCGCAGGAAAAAGTTCCCGCAGGCACCGTGACCGATTCCGTCCCGACGGTGTGCCACTTCTCCAGATTCTTGTCCACCGCATCGCGATGCCCCTGGGCTTTGGCGTCCATGTCCATCTCCATCGGCTGCGTCGAATTCGGCATCAGAAACACGATTTTATGGAAAGCAAAGTCATCTGGCGTCAGCAGTATCTTCGTGTATTTCATCGTCGGCGAGTTGCTGTCCACGTGTCCGACTTCCATCCAGTACGCCTGCTGAGTGCCGATCGTCTCCGAGCCGACGATCGACATCTCGAGCCTCTTCTTGCTGCCGTCGTTGCTGGTCTGTTCATACGCAGTGCCAGTGCCAACCACCGGGTGAAAAATATTCGCGATGTTCGGGCGTTTGATCGACGGAAATCCCATCTGTCCATAAATCTGCGGCGTGCTCATCAGGCAGACCATCGCTGCCACCAGCCATTGTGCCTTGCGATTCATCTTGCGCTCCTTGATGCAGTTTCGGGCCGCATTGCCACGGTTCTCTCGCGCAAACTTCGCAGGCGAGAGAACACGGCCCCGCCGGGGACTCAACTTAATATCAGTTTGCTTGGAAAGTGGCAATCCATCCCGCGCGACGCCGCGCCAGGATTTACAGAACTCATTCGTAGGCCAGCGCTACCACCGGATCGTGACTCGCCGCACGCAACGCCGGAATCACAGCGCCCAACGCCGCGCCCACCACCGCGAGCAGCACCGCTTTGCCGAGCCACGCCGTGGTAATCAGAATCTGTAGCGTCGGCGTAGTCTCCTTCAGAATCGCTTCCACCAGAAAGGTGACCAAAATTCCGCACAAACCGCCCATCAACGAGAGCACCAGCGTCTCACCGAGCAGCAGCTTCACAATATCCAGCCGCGAACTGCCCAAAGCTTTCAAAATTCCAATCTCGCGCGTGCGCTCCATCACCATCGTGTGCATGTTTAACAGCACCACCAGAAAGCTGATGACTGTCCCGATTCCCACCATGGTCCGGATAAACGGTTTTAGCTCCGGCAAGTTGGATGAATTCATCAGCGTGGTGTATTCCGCGACGGACTTCACGCCATTGCCCGGCGCCACGGCGAGAATCTGCTCACGTGTGGCCTCGATGTCACCTTTGCTGCGCACATACAACATGGAAACGCGTTGGTCGGCACCGGCAATGTCCTGCGCCGTTTTCAGCGGAATAAAATACCGGGCACCTTTGCCGTGCACCACGATCCCGCAGATGGTGAACTCGTGATTCAACAGCGTAACCTTGTCACCGACTTTCAAGTGCTTGGATTGCGCCACGATGTCGTCGGCTATCGCTTCGCTGGCCGATTCGAATGGACGCCCGCTGCGGAACAAAAATCCCTTGCTCAGGCCGTTAAACCGCGGATAGTCAATGCCATACACCAGCACAAAATTCTTCTGGTCCATCAACGTTAGCGTCGCTGCCACTTCGTCCACTCCCGGCAGCTTTGCTATTTTTTCCGCCAGCGATTCCGGCAACACTGCCCGGGAAAACGCCAGAAACATCGAAGAGTTCGGCGGCTGCACCAGGATGTCCGCGCCAACCCCTTCCACCCGCTTGCCCCATTCTGAAACAACGCCGGTCGTTAGCCCCACAATCATCAACACTAAAAAAACCTGGATGGTAATCGCCAAGATGCTCAGAAACGCGCGCAACGGTCGCGCCGCAATGTTTCCCCACAACAATTGCGCCTGCGCAAATCGTCCTTCGAACGTCTCATCCATTCCTGAAGTTCCTTTTCAATCCACAATGTGCGGGCCGCTAAGTGCTGATTTTTCAACGAGCCGCATTTTTTCCGCTTTGAGCAAAATCTCTGCCGAACTTTTTAGAGAATATTTCTCTTGCGTGAAGTTTTCAACACAAGTGTGGAAAACTCTGTGCAAATACGGCCCGTCGCCATACCTAACTTGCTGTATTAGAACGGGGTGATGCGGTTTGCACTATTCTAGGGCATCCCGTTCGAAATACTTGTCCCTGGCCCCGCTTCAGTACCATTTCGGCGGGCGCTCCAGATGAATTTTGATCACCGCTTCGGGATCGGTCAAAGCGTAATATTGCCCGTACGACTTCCAACCGTCCGCAACCACTTGAATCAGCACTCTTCCCAGCGGCACATCCGGAATGTGCGCCTTGCCGTCGCGATTGGTCTTGACGTTCAGTGCGTACTTCTTGTCCTTGCGAAGTACCCGCGCTTCCTCGTACTTCAAATAGACGCTGGCATCCACCACCGCGACGTCGTTCTTTCCCCCGCTTACCTCAATCGTCAGTCTCTTGCTCTGCGGCGTGGCGGGTGGCGCGGCATCCTGCGCGGGCTGCGCCGGCTTTGCATTGTCTTGTGACTTGTTCGCACCTGCGTCTTGCGCCGATGCACGCCCGGCACCAATCAAACCAAGAATCAGGATTACGCTGAAAAAGAGTTTTTTCATGACCTGTCCATCCTCATCGTCGTCGGAAAATTGCGTCACGTCAAGTCTCCTCGCCCGCCCATCGCCCGCCCAGGACACCAATCTTCTCGCAATGAATTGACGTGACTCCGGCCCTGCTGTAACTTGTTTGAACTGTATGGCTTCCGCTCGACGGAAGCATCCAAGCCGCACCCGCGTCGGGCACGCTGTCGGCATCCGTTCCACAAAGCGAATCGAGCATCGCGTCGCTTGTCGGGCTTGTGCTCTGCTCATCCGTACCACTTAGAGCAGCCGCATATCGAGCCGGACTCAAGAAAAGGAGTTTCTTGCTATGGGTTTTGCCACCAATGCCATTCATGTCGGGCAGGAGCCTGATCCGGCCACTGGCGCCATCGTCGCGCCAATTTACCAGACCTCGACTTATGTCCAGGAAGAGTTCGGCAAATACCGCCAAGGCTATGACTACGCGCGCACCAATCATCCCAACCGCAAGGCACTGGAAAAAACTCTGGCCAAACTCGAAGGAGGCCACTCCGCCTACGTTTTTACTTCAGGCATGGCCGCGATTGATTCGGTCTTCCGACTGCTCCGTCCCGGCGACCACGTAGTTCTTTCCGAGGCCGTCTACGGCGGCGTCTATCGGCTGTCAACGCAGCTGCTGGTTCACTTCGGCATCGAATTCAGTTTCGTGGACACTTCGTCACCCGGGCTGGTTCTGGCCTCCATGCGCGCCAACACTCGCATGCTTTATATCGAAACGCCGACCAATCCCACCATGCGCATCACCGACATTGCCGCTATGGCCAAGCTGGCTACCGAGCGCAATGCCCTGCTGGTTGTGGACAACACTTTCCTGAGCCCGTACCTGCAAAGCCCCATCGCACTCGGCGCGCACATCGTGGTCCACTCCATGACCAAATATCTCAATGGCCACAGTGACTCGACCGGTGGCTGCGTGATTCTCACTCGCGCCGAAGACGCCGAGAAAATTTATTTCATCCAACGCTCCGCCGGCGCCGGCCTGGCTCCCATGGATTGCTTCCTGGTCTCTCGCGGAATCAAGACCCTTGCCATTCGCATGCTGCAGCACAACGCCAACGGCATCGCCGTCGCTCGCCATCTGGACGCTCACGCCAAGGTCCGCAAAGTATTTTATCCTGGCCTGTCATCCCATCCGCAGCACGACATCGCTCGCAAACAGCAGCGCGGCCCAGGCGCCATGCTCAGTTTCGATCTTGGCAATCAGGAAGCCGCTCGACGGTTCCTGAATCAAGTAAAACTCTGCGCCCTCGCCGAAAGCCTCGGCGGCGTCGAGTCGCTCATCTCGTTGCCCGCGGTCATGACCCACGCGTCTATGCCGAAAGAAGTGCAGGAGCGCATCGGCATCACTGAAGGCTTGGTCCGTCTGTCGGTCGGCATCGAAGACCTCGAAGACATCGTCGCGGACCTCGACCAGGCGCTGTTGTACGTCTAACGCTGGCAAAACTTTATGTTGAGCTGTTTTTCATCGATGGCCGCTTCGCTTCGTTCCAGAGTGCTGCTTGCCTTGCTGCCAACGCTCTTGATTGTCGGCGTTGCCCGCGCGCAGCAACCAATCACGCCGCCACTGCATACCAGCGGCCACCAGATTCTCGACGCCAACAATCATCCCGTGCGGCTGGCGTCGGCGAACTGGTACGGCTTCGATCAAAAGGAATTTGTTCCCGGTGGACTGGACCACGCAACGTTAGAGCAAATCATCGAGCAGATTCACGCCCTCGGATTGAATTCCATTCGACTCCCTTGGGCCAACGAAACGCTCGAGAAAAATCCAGTCGTGCCGGACTACGCGGTAAAAGCCAATCCGCAATTTCGTGGCAAGCACGCGCTCGATGTGATGGACGCCGTCATCTCGGCTCTGACCCGTGCCCACATCATGGTGATTCTTGATAATCACGTCAGCCGCGCCGACTGGTGCTGCAAGGACGACGACGGCAACGGCCTGTGGTACAACGCGGATTATCCTGAAGAAAAATGGCTCGCCGACTGGCGCGACATTGCGCTGCGTTACAAGGGTCAGCCACGGGTTGTCGGCGCCGATCTTCGCAACGAACTGCGCAGCGGCGCTGCCTGGGGCGGTGGCAATCCCAAACTGGATTGGCGCGCGGCAGCCGAACGCGGCGGCAACGCAGTCCTTACCGCGAATCCCAACTTGCTGGTGATGGTCGAAGGCCCGGAATACTCCACCAACTTCACCACCTTCGCTTCCCTGCCGCTAAAACTAAAAGTTCCCAATCGCCTGGTGTACTCGCCTCATGCCTACTCTTCTCCCGAGCACACCTTCGCCAGTTACGACGAACTCAAGCAAGTCTTCGACGCGCGCGCCGGATTTCTTCTCCACTCTGAACCCGCAGTTCCGCTATGGGTCGGCGAATTCGGAGCGTGTCAATCACTCGATTGCGGTGCGGAAAGCCAGTGGTTCACCTGGTTCATTCAGTATTTGAAGGAAAACGATCTCAGCTGGGGCTACTGGCCGCTCAACGGCACGCAATCCTCAGGCTATAGCCGCGCCTATGACGCGCTCGAAACGTTCGGACTGCTCACTCCCGACTACCAACACTTCGCCTCGCCCAAAATGCTCGCTCTACTCCGCACCATCGAATCTCCAGCGAATTAAATCTTGCTTAACATTCGGCGCCGCCATTGGGCTCCGCCGAATCTGCAAGCACTTCCGGCTCAGGACGTTTCTTGAACACGAATGTCCCAACTCCGCAACCGATCGATATTCCAATCAGGAACAGTCCCATGTGGGCGAGCAGTGTTGGAATCAGTCCCCAACTCGCGGCCGACCTTGCCATCCGCTGCGCGGACAGGATCAATATCACCGAACCAATCCCGCTAGCCGCAAAGCATGTCCAATGCATCTCTCGATCAAACGTCTTCGGAATCCCCTGAGTCGCTGCGATCGCGATCACTGCTGCCGTAGCACTGATCAGACCAAACAAAAGACCGTAGAGCATTCGGTGCACAAAACTTATCATCGTTCGTTCACCTCGGTCTCTATGCGTTCTCAATGAGCCAATTTAAGTAATTCTTCGACCCGCCCTCAACTCCAAGCACCAGAAATTCCGGTACGTCATAGCTATGCAACTTCACAATCTCCTTTTCGAGCTCCTTCAGTCGGCGCGCAGTCGTTTTGATCACCAGCAGAATCTCTTTCACACTCTCAACTCTCTCCTTCCACCGATACACCGACTCCACAGGCGCGGAAACGACATTCACGCAGGCCGCCAACCGCTTTCCCACCATCGCCTTGGCAATCTTCCGTGCTTCCGGCAAACTCCCGCACGTCACCAACACCACTCGCGCTTCCGTTACTCTCACCATCTCTCGCTCCCTCCCTCTTTGCACAACTCCCCGACAGAGCTACACTACCGGAATCGGGTTTCAGGGTTTGTACTTACAAACCCTGAGGTGAAAAATGAGCGCCTCTCCAAGTATCGCCCCGTCTCCCATCAAGTTCGGCACTTCCGGCTGGCGCGGACTGATCGCTGACGATTTCACCTTCGCGAACGTGCGGCTCGCGGTCACCGCGATCTCCGAATACGTCAAAACCAAATCCGCCAGGCCCACCATCCTCGTCGGTTACGACACTCGCTTCTACTCCGAAGAGTTCTCCGCGCTGGCGGTCGCCATTCTGCAGTCACACGGCATCCGCGCGCTGCTCTGCGACACTTTCACTCCCACACCCGCCATCGCTTACGAAATTCAACGCCGCAAGCTCGACGGCGCCATCAATTTCACCGCCAGCCACAATCCCGCGCAATATCACGGCTTGAAACTTTCTACCGCCGACGCCGGACCCGCTCTTCCCGAAGTCACAAAAGATGTCGAGGCTCGCGCCGCGAAGCTCTTCGCCGCGGGTGGCGTCGCTCCCCTCAAAGCCCACGCCGCGCAAGGCGAAAAAACAAGTCTCCGCGAAAATTATCTCAAGCGCCTGCAGCAACTCGTAAAATTTGAGGTCCTCGCCAAAGCAAAGACCAAATTCGCCGTGGATGCGCTGCACGGCTGCGGCGCAGGCTACCTCAACAAAATTCTCGCCGATCACGGCGTTCCGGTCGAAACCATTCGAACCGATCGCGACGTGCTCTTCGACGGCACCGGCCCCGACGTCAGCGAAGAAAATCTTGCGCCGCTGCGCAATATCGTTCTCTCGTCCAAAGCCACCGCCGGACTCGCCACCGACGGCGACGCCGACCGTTTTGGCATCGTCGATTCCGACGGAGCATGGGTCCAACCCAATTTGATCCTCGCGCTCGTCTACGACTACCTCGTCGAATCTCGCGGGTGGAATATGCCCGCCGCGCGCAGCGTCGCCACTTCCGAACTGGTTGACGCCGCCGCAAAATCCCACGGCCAGACCACATATCAAACACCGGTCGGCTTCAAATATATCGGTCAACTCATCCGCGAAGATAAAATCGCGCTGGGCGGCGAAGAAAGCGCCGGACTCACTATTCGCGGCCACGTCCCGGAAAAAGACGGCATCCTCGCCTGCCTTCTGGTAGCCGAAATGATCGCCGCCCGCGGCGCTTCCATCGGCGAACAGGTTCAGCAACTCTTCAAAAAAGTAGGCCGCTCCTTCGCCCCCACTCGCGAAAATCTTCACCTCACCGACGAACAAAAAGCCGTGGCCATCCAGAAATCCAAGACCGACGCGTCCACTCTTCTCGGCCGCAAGGTAAAATCCATCGACCGCACCGACGGCGCAAAATTCGCCTTCGAAGACGGCTCCTGGATGCTGCTCCGGCTCTCCGGTACTGAACCGTTACTTCGCCTCTACGTCGAAGCCGAAAGCTCCGCCGCTTCCGCTAAACTCGTTCGCGAAGCCACCGATTGGATTCTCTCGACGTGAAAGGCCAACCGCGCATGCCGCAACAAACCAAATTCGCCGCCTTCTGGTCGCAGTACGGCCGCTCGGTGCTTATCCTTTGCGTCTTCTCGCTCTTCCTTCACGACATCTTCGGTGCCCACGGCTTCCTCGCCCTTCGCCGCACCAAACTCGAGATCGAACGCGTGCAGTCCGACATCAACCGCCTCAACAAGGAAAACATCGAACTCTCCGACGAAGTAAAATCCCTCAAAACCGATCCCCACAAAATCGAATCCATCGCCCGCGACGAACTCGGCCTCGCCAAACCCAACGAAGTCATCATTAAGATCCCCGAATCCCAGCAAATAAAATCCGACGTCCACAAACCCTGATTGTCGCTAAACTTGCCCGGAGAGGCTAACCTCATGTCCCGATACCCGATGGGAATTCTACGCGCTGCCGCTTTGCTGCTGGTCAGTTTATTGATGTTACTCGGCGCTATGCCGGCGTCCGCCCAAGACCCCGAGCACGTTACGCCGATCGCCGCACCCACTACGCCGCTTCCGCCGGAGGCAAAATCGGCGGGCGTCACGCAATTTTCTTTCATCGCGTACGGCGACACTCGCGGCAGGCGTGACGGCGTCGCCATTCAGTACGATCATTCAATCCTCGTGGACTCGATGCTGCAGCAAATCAAGAAACTCAGTAACACCCCGTACCCCGTGCGTTTCGCCTTGCAGTCGGGCGACGCCGTGCAAAGAGGTCAGGAAGCGCAT
Organism: uncultured Acidobacteriota bacterium; assembly: GCA_963814635.1. Lineage (GTDB taxonomy): Bacteria > Acidobacteriota > Terriglobia > Acidiferrales > UBA7541 > Acidiferrum. Next base: position 2,408,381 of record CAWFDP010000001.1, read on the forward strand.
CAATGGAACGTTAGTTTTGTGCCGCTGATTAGCCGGCTCACGACCGAAGGCGGTATTCCCTACTTTCTGGCGCCGGGAAATCATGACGTGAGTTCGGCCCTCGCTGTGGACGACCCAAAGCGCCAGGCTGCGTTGAAAAATTATCTCGACGCCGTTTCCGCACTGATCCCTCCGGATGGATCTCCCCGCCGGCTCTCCGGCTATCCCACGTACTCCTTCGGCTACGGCAATACTTTCGTGATTGGTTTCGACGCGAACATCGCCGGCGACGAAAAACAATTTCAATGGGTGAAAAGCCAGCTCGAGGGGCTGGACCGCGCTCGCTACCCGAACGTGCTCGTCTTTTGCCATCAAGCGCCATTTTCTTCCGGTCCGCACGGCGGCGCCAAAGTGGAGGATCCGACCGTTGCGCTTCGCGCGCACTATATGCCGCTCTTCCATACCCACCACGTGCGCGCGGTGTTTTCCGGGCACGAGCACTTGTTCGAACATTGGGTCGAGCGCTACACCGACGCCTCTGGAACCCATCGCATGGACCTGGTGGTGTCAGGCGGAGGCGGTGCTCCCATTTATCCCTACACCGGCGAACCGGATGTGGATGGCTACCTGAAGGCGAATGATTCGCTCAAAGTCTCGCTGCAGCACTTAGTCAAGCCGGGCAACGAGGATTCGCCAACTCCCTATCACTATCTCATCGTAAGGGTGGATGGAGACAAGCTCGACATGCAGGTGATCGGCGTGGATTGGGGCAGGAACTTCGCGCCCTACCGCAGTAACCAAGTCGAATTGCGCGACCCGTCAACTCACTGAGAAATGTCCAGCTGCGTTGACTTGCCCGAACATCGCCACTACTATCACTCACAAAATCATCGCGTCGCTGATAACTCGAAACATTTTGCAAGGAAGGCGTTCCACCATGCAAACCAAAAATATAATCGTGCTCGGCCTGACACTTTTCTCTTTCGCCGCGGCGATGGAATCCGGTTCCTTCGCCGACACTGACAAAAAGCCGGCGGAAGTGACCGAGGCTCGCGTTACCGCCGACGCATCGGGCGGCGCCAACTGGATGATCAACGGCCGCACTCACGATTCTACGCATTTTAGTCCGCTGAAGCAAATCGACGACAAAAATGTCAATCGACTGGGTCTCGCCTGGTACCTGGACATCGAGGGACAAATGGGCGTGGTTTCCGAGCCGATCGTGGTCGACGGCATCGCTTACGTGAGCGCGCCGCTCTCCAAGATCTATGCGGTGGACGCAGCCACGGGAAAACTACTCTGGAAATTCGATCCGCATGTCCGCCTGAATCTTGCACTGAACGGTTCGTACTCCGCGCGAACCAACGGCGGAGTGGCAGCGTGGGAAGGCAAGGTGTACGTAGGAACGGGCGATTGCCGGCTGGTGGCGATTGACGCGGCGAGCGCCAAACAAATCTGGGAATCAACGGTCTGCGACCCTCTCCAGACCGGCATCACCGGCGCGCCGCATGTCGCGCGCGGAAAAATCGTGATGGGCTTCAACGGCTCGGACGACGCGGTGCGCGGCGCGATCGCCGCCTACGATGCGGGTACAGGAAAAGAATTGTGGCGCTTTTGGACTGTACCGGGCGATCCATCCAAGCCGTTCGAATCGAAAGCGCTGGAAATGGCTGCCAAGAGCTGGACCGGCGAAGGCGGCTGGCGCACCGGCGGCGGCGACGTATGGAGCGCAATCACTTACGACGAAGCGGACAATCTGGTGATTTTCGGGACCGCTGGCGCCGGCGCTGACTACGGTGAACTGGCAGCGGTGAAAGCCGGCGGTGAAAAACTTTTCTCGCAATGTATTGTTGCGGTCAACGCCGATAGCGGCGAGTACGTCTGGCACTATCAAACCGGCACCGAGGGCGTGCACTCCGAGAACAATCACATCGTGATGGCTGATCTCGTCTGGAAGGGCGAAAAGCGCCGCGTGGCCATGACCGCTCCGAAGAATGGCTTTTTCTACGTCCTGGACGCGAACACCGGGAAACTCCTCGCAGCTGATCCTCTGGTCAAAACCACCTGGGCAACTTCTTACAATCTGCAAACCGGCAAGCCGGTGCTCGTTCCGGTATCTCAAGGCGGTGGGAAACAGTGGACCGTGCACAACTGGTGGCCGATGAGCTACAACCCGCAAACCAGACTAATGTACATCCCTTCTACCGATCGCCACGCCGGCACCAAAGCCCCAGTGGAAGCGGGCGAAAGCGGCGAAGGACTTTTCGGTCGACTGATTGCCTGGGATCCAATCGCGCAGAAAGAGCGTTGGTCAGTAAGCGAGGAAATTTCCGTGAATGGCGGTGTGTTATCCACCGTGGGGAATCTGGTCTTTCAAGGACAGGGTACCGGCGAGTTTGCCGCCTACTCCGCAGACTCCGGCAAGAAATTGTGGTCGGTCAAAACTCTTTCGTCCATTGAATCAATTCCTGTCACATACACCGTCAACAGCGAGCAATACGTTTTGACTCCAGTAGGCTGGGGATCGGGTTCACGACTCTTCGCTCCCGGACGCACCATGGCCACGCCAGAATCGAAACGTGGTCCAGTGCGTCTGTATGCTTTCAAGCTTGGCGGAAAAGTTCCGTTTCCCTATCCGCATATCGTCGTTCCGCCGGTTCCCAAGCCGCCCGAACAAAAATTCGGCAAAGACCTGATCGAAAAAGGCGCCAAGCTGTACGTCAGCTTCTACTGCGAAGGATGCCATTCGCCGGAAATCGATGGCAGCGCTGCCTGGGTGGAAGACGGCGCGATTCCGGATTTGCGTTACGCCCCATCGCAGGTGCACAAGGATTGGTACACCATCGTGATGGGCGGCTCGCACTGGGACAAAGGTATGCCCGGCCTGGCTGACCCTCCCAAGTTCGCGTTTCCAACTTTACGCATGACGGTTGCGGATGCCGATGCCATCCACGCCTATGTGATCGACCAGGCATGGAAGGCTTATCGCGGAGAACAGCTGAAAACCCCGCACTCCGAGCGCGAGAGCTACTGAGCGACTTGCGACGCTAATCAGAACTTGACCGCCTTTCCTTGATCCAGTGACGCCGCTATCTTGCAGCCACTCCGCATTCCTATACCAGGCTCCCTTTCGCAGAGTGGCGTAAAGAATCAAATTTGCAGCGTTCTCAGGCGTATTTCTGTGGCCATTGGAAACGTAGAGTTGGTTGCCCGCATTGAGAAAGAATCGAGTACCACGACGCCGTTCAAGACATTCTTGGGCCGGTATTTCTATCTCGGCATGTCGCTGGTGTTGGCTGCGCTCGTGACTTTGGGTTTCAGCCGAACGGTCAACGTCAGCCTGTTCCACGCAAGCCCGGCAAGGCCGCTGCTCCTGTGGATACACGGTGCCGCCTTCTCAGCCTGGATAGTCATTCTTATCGCACAGTCGGCTCTGGTGCGCGCTCGGAAAGTCAGCGTGCATCGTTTGCTCGGTTGGTTTGGAGCAGGACTGGCCACAGTGATGGTTGCATTGGGCTTCACAATCGCGGTGGTGATGGCCCGGTTCGATACCGTTGTGCTAAAGCAGAAGGGCGCAGATGCATTCTTGTCGGTTCCGTTCGCCGACATGATCGTCTTTGGCTCGTGCATCGCAATGGCAATTTATTGGAAAAAGAAGCCGGAATACCATCGGCGGCTTATCTTCATCGCGAGCTGCCAACTTATAGACGCCGCCTTCGGCAGATTCGAATTCTTGTTCAATCACAACCTCTTCTACCCCGCTTTGGACTTTCTGATCGTGCTCGGCATGCTGCGTGATTGGGTGGTGGATAAGCGCGTCCATCCAGTATATCTCTATGCGCTGCCCTCGTTGATCGTTTTGCAGAGTCTTACAATCTACGCGTGGAGAATTAACCCACAGTGGTGGCAGGCGGTCACCCAGGTGATCCTGAGATAGTGGTGGCGCTACGTTGCGCCACGCGTGGGCGCTTTGAAGTCAAGACTCAGCGCGCCTCGGGCGATGCCATCATCGCCACCACACGGCGCCCAGCGCAGAAGACCATTGGCCGAAGCAAGTAGAAAAGAACCACCAGGAACATCACTTCCATACCTTCGCCAAACGCCCACATTCCAGAGGAAGCGTTCTGGAGATCTATAATTTGCGCCTCGGAAACTCCCGTGGTGGCAGCCTGATACTTGATCATCAGGATGCGCTTGAGAACCATTGCCTGATACCCAAGCTCCCATATGATCACAAAGGTGCAGAGTTCGTAGCCGACGCGCACGTACCATTTCATCTTGCCCACGAACCGGGCGTACCAGTCTTTCTCCGCAGGCGCCTGGTCGTTGAGCGTAGCCAGGATGGCAAACCCTACCGGCCCCAATGCCGCAACAGACAGCCATAGGAGAGATCGCTTCTTTGCGCGAATCACGAAAAAGCAGACAAACAGCCACAAAACGAAGGCCATCGCGATCGATGCCCAGAAAATCGTCATCTTCATCAGATTGAGCAGCTGGTAGTTACGCGCATAGTTCGGGTGACCTGCCGCAATTTCCGGATTGATCAGGCTGAAGAGCGCCCCACCCAGCATCACGACCACGGGAATCAGCAGGAGCAGGACGATCGTCACAACCCAGTGTTTCTTAGTCATCTCCGCCGGGGAACCTCACTCGTTTCAATCTACACCCGTCCTCAACTCCCGCGCGTTTATCGACCAGCGAGGTTCTCTGTCGGCAACAAGCTCGCCTCAGCTATTCTCTATACTCAACCGTTACGCGTGCGCTGTGCTTGAAGTCGGCAAGCAAGCGATGGAGGAAAGGTGATGGACTATCCCCAGTTTGGTTTGAACGGGCGAGTAGCGCTGGTAACCGGAGCGGCGCGCGGTTTGGGACGCGCAATTTCGCTGGCCCTGGCAAATGCCGGCGCGGACGTGGCGCTGGGTTTGCGCGATATACAAGCGGACTCCGGCCTAGCTGCGGAGATAGGAAAGTTGGGGAGAAAGGCACTGTCGCTTCAGATGGATATGCGCAGGATGGACCAGATTTCTCGCGCCGTGCAGGAAACCACCAAAGAGTTCGGCCGAATCGACATTCTCGTAAACAACGCCGGCATTGCGCCCGAAAATCCGGCTGAGAATGTGCGCGAGGAAGATTTTGACGAAACCCTGGCCATAAACTTGAAAGGAACTTTCTTTGCCTGTCAGGCTGCAGGTCGTGTGATGATCCGGCAGAAGAGTGGGACCATAATCAATATGAGTTCGCAGGCAGGCTTTGCGGCTTTGCCGACGGAATCAATCTATTGCATGACCAAGGCAGGAATCGCGCATCTGACCAAGTGCCTCGCGGTCGAGTGGGGTACATACGGAATCACCGTCAACGCCGTGGCGCCCACGTTTATCCGCACACCCGGCACCGCGAGTGCCCTTGCCGACCCGGCATTTCACGCCGACACCGTGGAGCGGATCGCTGCCCTTCACCGCATCGGGGAGCCGATGGAAGTGGCGGGCGCAGTTGTATTTTTGGCCTCCCCTGCGGCATCGTTAATCACCGGCGAGACGATTTTGATCGATGGCGGGTGGACCGCCCGCTAGGCGTAAACTGCGCCGCAATTCAGGAGAAAAAACATGGCAGGGGGCACACAGGTTCGAGATTCAGTCTTACAGGCGATTGGGAATACGCCGGTGGTACGGCTGCGGAATCTGCTATCGCCGTCCATGGGCGAAGTTCTGGTAAAGCTGGAGTACTACAATCCCACCGGCTCATACAAAGACCGCATGGCCTTGGCCATGATCGAAGGGGCCGAATCGCGCGGAGAACTGAAGCCGGGCATGCGCGTCGTCGAGTGGACAGGCGGAAGCACTGGCTCTTCGCTGGCCATGGTCTGCGCGATCAAGGGATACCACTTCACGCCCATTTCCTCGGATGGATTCTCGGACGAAAAACTCCGCACCATGCGTCTTTTCGGGGGCGACCTGGAAATTTTTCCGGCTGAGGGTGGCAAACTTGTGCCGGAGCTTTACCAGCGGATGAAACGGCGCGCTGAAGAATTGGCACGGCAGCCGGGCACGTTCTACACCAACCAGTTCAATAACACCGATGCCCTTCGCGCCTACATGGGAATCGGCAAGGAATTAGTCGAACAGGCGGGAACCCCGCTAACTGCGTTTTGTGGCGGCGTGGGCACGGCCGGAATGATCATGGGTGTGTCGCGCGCGTTTAAGGAGGCTGGATGCAAGGCGCGTATCGTCGCGCTTGAGCCGGCATCTTCTCCGTTTCTCACTACCGGAAAAGGAGGTCCCCACCGCATCGAGGGAATCGCCGCAGGATTCCGGCCGCCGCACTTGAAAGACGGCGAGTTCGATGAAGTGCGTACGGTGGAAGAAGGAGCCGCGCGCGAAATGGCGCGACGCCTGGCCAAGGAGGAAGGGATATTCGCGGGCACCTCGTCCGGCCTGAACATTGCCGCCGCCCTGCAACTGGCCCAGGAACTGGGCCCAGGAAGCACCGTCGCAACGGTCGCAGTCGACACTGGCTTTAAGTATCTGGCAGGCGACCTTTATCGAGAATAATGAGCACCGACCCGCAAGCTGCAAGCGAGCTATTTTGCGTAAGGAGAAGGAATCGGTTTTTCTAAGATGATAAAAACCTGCACCGCAGTATTAATCGTTGCAGTGCTCATAAGAATAGGCCGCCAACCATCCGCGGTACGGGTCGAAAGCGCTATTTCGATCGCCGGCGCAGTGTCGTTGATAATTTGGTATTCGAACGTTGGTGTCATTCATCCTCAACTCTACGGTAAGGAGCTCGCTGCCTCCGATTGACCAAAAGGTGGACGATCCGGACGTACAATGTCTTCAGTCCAAACGTTAGACGGCGCTGGATATTTTGCCACGTCGGAATGCCAGAGCCAGACTGCCTCCAAATAACCGTCAAGTGGGCCTGCAAATATTCCTGTTCCGAACAAATCGTTATTTTCGTTCTCAATAGTCGCTCCAGCGAAGGAACCCTGACCTAGCATTCCGGACAGCTTGCCGCGAACAACAATTTTTCGATTAAAAACACTGGCGTCAATTTGGCTGCCCGGTGACCGGCTGGGCCACCACGGACGGCGCAGCGGCGTGCAGCCCTCCTCTCAAGCCCTGACCAACCAGTTTGAAAATGGTGCGCCGATTTTCGAGGATTGATTTGATCCATGCGAATCGGCCCATCTGCGGGAAATAAATTCCCCGGAAACACATTCGAGCGATAAAAATGTTGATGCGATAACCCAGTGGTTTGTGGCTGAGCGAATCGACCGCCTTTTCGATGGCCTCCGGACTGTAAGAGTTGGCCCACCCGATGCGCACTTCCGCGTGCGCTTCATCCACGGTCATCTTCAACGGAGTGTGCGCCATCGCAAATGGTATGAATTCTTGCCAGTGTTTCGGACGCGTCAACCTGCCCGCAACTTCCAGCCGCTTGTAGAGCGGGGTCGCAGGTAAAGGTGTGAGCAGGCCAAAAATGGGCAAGCCTGGAGGCCAGGTGCGGATCTCCTTAAGCGTACGCTCGGCAACTCCGGTTGTGTCGTTGTCCATGCCAAAAATAAAAGAAGTAATCGCGAACACATTGCGCTGTGCAAGCCGCGCGAGCACCGCACCGTATTCGCCCGGCTTATTAAAGCCTTTGTTCACATCGGCAAGGTTGGCCGGGTCGATCGACTCCATGCCGATAAAGACCCATTTACCTCCCGAGGCCGCAATCAGATCCACGAGTTCCTCGTCGCGCAAAAGATTGGCGCTGATCTGTGCGACCCAATGCACTTGCGCACCCGCGGCGATAATGTCGCGCAATAGAGATTTCGTCCGCTTGATGTTGATGGCAAAGTTGTCGTCGATGAAGAAGACAGCAATTTGACCGCGCTCGCTTTTGGCGCGCGCCTTCAGCAGCAAGAGCTCATTCACCACGCTCTCGTTGGTGCGAAACCGAATCGAGTCTCCAAAAAAACCAGTGACCGTGCAAAACTCGCAGCCATACGGGCAACCACGCCCAGACTCCATCGGAATGATACGAAAAGTTCCCCAGCCGGCACCGATTCTCTGCAGCATCTTGGTAGCGAACTTTGGAACCAGATCAAATTGGCCAAGATTTATTTTATCCCACGGAATTGCCGGATAATTCTTGAGGCTGGGTTTCTGTTCCTGACCAAAATCATCAACCGGCTTGTAAATTTCCTGTAGATTGCCGCTCGCGGCGTCTTTGACAATCTTCGGCCAGGTTTCGTCCGCTTCACCAAGTGCGACAGCGTCCGCATGGCGCGGCCCGCCGCTGCGCCCCAGGGCCTCATCGGCTTCTTCGGTAACGTGCGGCCCACCCATCACCACTGGCACCCCGATTGCCCGGATGGCGTCGGCCATGCGGTAGGCCTTAGCGATCATTCGGGTCATCGCGCCGATGCCAACCAGGTCGATGTTTTGCTCACGGACAAACCGGGCGATGCCCTCTTCATCCATGGGCTGTGCGTTGCCGTCAACCAGGATCACTTCGTGCCCAGCTGGAGTCAGCGCCTGAAGCAGGAACATCCAGAGATGTGGCATAAAATTGCGGGTGACCCCGTTATCGGGGTTGTAGAGGAGAATTCGCATGTTTTTTTGACTTATCGAGGCCTTGACGTAAGTCAAGGCAAGTCTAGAAGAGAGGAATCTTCGCTGTCTGGTCAATATTGAACACTTTTGAAGATTTGCTAAACTGCTCCGAGATGCCGCAGGTGAAATCGATGGCAAAGAGAAAGGAATCCAGGTCCAGAAACGCCTTCGACGCCACCGCGTATTTGGAAACGTCTGGAATCAAGAGAAAGATTGTAATCTATCGAAAAGGCCAGAGGATTTTTTCGCAAGGTGACGCGTCCCGGTCAGTTCTATACCTGCAAACCGGTTCGGTAAAGATTACGGTGACTTCTTCCTCCGGGAAGGAAGCGGTCATCGCATTACTGCACCCGGGTGATTTCTTCGGTGAGGGGTGCATCGCCGGTCAGCCAGTGCGGTTTGCAACGGCGATTGCCATGGAACCGACTTCGGTTCTGGAAATTGAAAAAAAAGAAATGATTCGTGTCATTCACGAAGAGCATAAATTCTCCGATCGTTTTGTCGCCCACATGCTCAAGCGCAACGTGCGCTTCGAAGAAGATCTGGTCGACCAACTTTTCAATTCCAGCGAAAAACGCCTGGCGCGCGCTTTGCTCTTGATTGCCAGATATGGAAACACTGAACAACCGGAGAAAATCGTGGCGCGGGTTTCGCAAGGCACTTTGGCTGAAATGATCGGAACCACCCGAAGCCGGGTAAGTTTCTTCATGAATAAATTCCGGAAGTTGGGATTTATCAAATACAATGGCGGATTGCACGTCAATGATTCCCTGCTGCGGGTTATTCTTCACGATTGATTGATAAGCCGGATGACTGGACCAGTCGCCAACGCCGAGTCCGGTACAAGCGGCAGGTCCCGAATAGAACAAGCGAATGTATCAGCGCGGGCGTATCATTAGCTCATGTCTATGAAGCGAGAACTACCTGTCACGTGCTGTACCGAATGTGGCGGCGCTGGCTACAACATCAGGGTCGCAAACGGTCGTTGTTGCAAAACCAGCGACGAGCACCGCTGCAATGGCGTTAACGCAATTGCCACCAAACAATTTGATTGGAGCGAATGTTCGCACTGTGAAGGGACCGGATACTACCGCAATAGGGAATGCCCGAACTGCAAAGGTGTCGGCTATCTGTTTGTCGGCCCAAGCCTTCAAGCAATCGTTTAACCCGCCACTTTCAAACGTACAGCCTGAATGAACGACTGGCCCTTCCGCTATCATGCTGTGCTCAACCGAAACCCGAAGGAGAAACTCCATGGAAACCAACACTCGACGTAACTTCGTAGGCAAAATCTCAGCGATCGCGGCTCTTCTGACCAGCGCACCAAGTCTCATTGCTCAGCAGTCTGCTCCCGCTGCGGCTCCCACGCCTGGCAGCGCATCCCCAACTGGCGGCGACGCGCTTCGCCGCCCGGGCAGCAGCCATACGCTGAACGGGATCTACTATTTCTCCGGCACCGGTTCCAATGACGGCTACGGCAAGGACGATCACGTCCTGGTCACCGACCCATTTGAAAAACACGTCACCCGCACCTTGGATGCCCTCAAGAAATCGGTCGAACGCGCCGGCTCCAACATGGACAGCCTCGTCCATCTCGACGTCTTCCTTTGCCTGCCGCACGCCGATACCATCGCCATGCCAACCGGCAAAGCACGGTTTGACGCCCACAAAGCGCAGTACGATGCGTTGAACAAAATCTACGGCTCCTATTTTTCGCAGGGCAAATCTCCGTCGCGCGCTTGCATGGCCGTCGAGTGGATTCCCGGCGATTCGCTGATTGAGATCGTGGGCACCGCTCAGGTTGTCAATCCGCCCGCGCCCACGGAAAAATAATTTAGAAAGCCCGGAGAAAATTGCCATGAATTTGAAGTTTGCCTGGAACCGTCGTTCGTTTCTGGCCGCGCTGGGCGCCATCAGCGGCGGCTTGCTTGCTCCGCGCGAGGTAGACGCCGCGTCCATTCTTGGCAACAAGCACAAAGTATCCAAGACCGCTTTCGACGGCAGCCCCATCGTGCCCATCCACAGCGGGCTTGGCTCGACCGGCGACATCTACGCCGAGCTCGGCGTAACGCCGCTGGTCAACATCAACGGCACCGTGACCGTCATCGGCGGGTCGGTGATGCATCCCGAAGTCATGGAACTGATCCGGCGAGGCAACGAACATTTTGTCCTGATCGACGAACTGGAAATCGCGGCGGGCAAGTTCATCGCAAAATTGTGCAAGTCCCCCGCCGGATACACCGGATTGGTAACGGGCGGCGCGGCCGCTGCCATGGTCGTCGGCTACGCCGGAATGATGACCGAAGACCTCGAGCTGCGCATGCGCGACATCCCCGACGTCAGCAATTTTCCCAGAAGCGAAGTCATCATCCAGAAAAGCCATCGCTACCCCTTTGACCATCAAATCCGCCAGACCGGCGCGAGATTGGTCGATGTCGAAACGCGCGAAGAGATGATCGCTGCCATCAATCCGAAGACGCTGGCGATTCACTTCACCAATATCCTGTCCGACAAAGGCAAAGTGAGCGGCGCGGAAACCATCGAAATCGCCAAGGCTCACAACCTGTATACGTTTAACGATGCCGCCGCCGATGTTCCGCCGAAAGAGCGCCTCTGGGAATATCCAGCCATGGGCTTCGACATGGTCGCCTTCAGCGGCGGCAAGGATATTCGCGGGCCGCAAGCTTCCGGCGTGCTCATCGGGAAAGAAGAACTGATCCACTATTCGCTGCTGAACATGAGTCCGCAGGAAGATCGTATCGGTCGCTGCTGCAAAGTCGGCAAAGAAACAATTTTCGGGTTACTCAAAGCGCTCGAAATGTTCGTGAACGAAGACCTCGACACCACACTGAAAATATTTGACGCCCGCGCCCAAGTTATCACCGATGCGGTCAAGAAGTTTGGCGTAGCCGCGCTGCCGCGCCAGTTCAACGCTCAGGCTCTCGGCAACGTGACCCCGCGCTACAGTTGGCAGATCGATCCATCCAAACTCAAAATCACTGGCCAAGAGGTCATGCAGCAACTCGCCGATACCCGGCCCATCGGCATCGGCAGCATGGGCGCCGGCGCCAGCGGTATGCGCGGACGCAATCCCGACGCTCCCGCCGCAGATAATCATCAGGAGAACCACCGGCCGCAGTGCGATCCGAATACGTTCGGCTTTGCGTTGTGGCAATTGAAGGATGGCGAAGATAAGATGATCGCCGACCGCCTGGTCCAGATCTTCAGCGCCGCCCCTAATACCTAATCTTTGACTCTTCTCTGCGCCTCCGCGTCTCAGCGCGAGGTATCCGTGCCGTTTCAAGATTTCGATTTCTCTTCCAACGCCTTCGCCGCAAGCCACTCTCGCAACACCGCGCCGCTGCGTATCGAAACGTCCTCAAACACCAGCCCCATCCCCAGGTTTGCATGGGCATATAGAACTTTAGCCGTGGCTTCAAAGACTTTCGAATTTGCAAAAATTTTCAGCGTGACCACGGTTCCGCGCGGAAGCGGATTTTGTTCATCGACATAGCACCCATTCACGCTAATTTCGCTGACCTGCGTGACGAGTTCGCCGCCCGATTCTTTGTCGGTAACATTAGCCACTGCGACAAAAGGAAATCGCGGATTGCGCCGCTTCTCCGTATACACAGAATTTAAATCTCCCCTCGTTCGCGGCTCACATCAAAGCGCTTCCAGCCGCGCCCTGCCAAACCCGCAAACCAATGCTGTTTATATCACGCCAGTCCTCAAGCGGACTAACTCCCGTGCAGCCGCATTATCGAAACCAGCCCCCCACGGTGCTTGCGTTCTTCTCTGCGACCTCTGCGCCTCTGCGTTAAGCCCTCTTACTCTTCCACCGCGTCCGCGCCATCGACAATCCCAGCATCGCCACAAAAATCACCGCCAATCCCGCCGTCGCCAATCCAACTCCGCACTTGCTCTTCGGCAAAATCGACAGTCGCCCGTACACAAACTCAATATGCACCCAATACACCAGCAACGAAGTCTTCCCCAATTGCGCCAGCGGACTGAATCCCACCATCCCCGGCCCCCAACGGCACCACGCATAAGTGCCAAACAAAATCACCAGCAATATCCCGCAACGCATCAGAAAAAAATTCGGACTGGTATGCCAGTAGTCGTACACCGCATACAACCTCACCGAAGATTCATCCAGCAGCACCGAAATCCAGCAAACTGCCACTCCGACTGCCCCCAGCACTGCAACGCCCCATCCGTCAGCGCGCTTAGAAAAATCCGCCAATAACCAAAATCCCGCCGCCAGCCCCACAAACGCGAACGCCACCCACGGAAACATTGGAAACAGCCACGGCTGAGGCACGCCAAACACATGCACACCGTTTACGTACGACTCCATCGCCCACGGCAAAAATCGCGGCCGCCACGTCGTCCACAATACTGGCGTCAACATCGCCACCACCGCCGCCAAAAAAATGCCCGCCGCCAAACTCCACGCCCTCATCGCGCCAACCACCGTTCCGCCTCCCACCGCCCAGCACACCACTCCCAGCAAAATCATCGAAATTCCCAGAATGTTCAGTACATCCACCCGCGCCAGATCGGTCCACGGCACATACCGAATTCCCAAAATGTATTCCTGCACTCGAAACAAAATTCCCAGCCCAAACACTTCCGCCCCACGCAACATCACCTGTTTGGCAATCGCCCCGCGCTCCATTCCCTTGCCGCGCTGCTTCTCCGTCACCAGCGCCACCGAAACGCCCGCCAAAAAAATAAATAGCGGCGCAGGCAGCGTCCCACCCAGCCTCGACCACCCATACAGCGCCGACTGCTTCGCGTCCGCGCTCAGCCACGAGTCGTAGCAATGCGTCTGAAACATCAGCACGCACGCCAACCCCCGCATCCAATCGATGTAAGCAAGTCTTTGCTGGGAAGAAGTCATCGCGAATCGTTACGATACAATATCCGCTTGCCCGCCGCGCGCCAACTCGCCTTTTTCCCAATGCTCGGCCTGTGGACCGTGCTGGTCGCCCTCTTCATTCTGGTCGCCACTTTCTCCGGCTACGGCTTTTCCAACGGCGGCCGCGCCTTCGCCGCCACTCTTCTCACCTTCTCACTTCTTCTCTTGACCATGCTCCTCTTCGCCGCAAAAGATTTCCCCGAACGTATCTCCGCCCTCGCCGGACCAGGCTCCGCCTGGCTCCTCGGCGTCATCCTCTTTTTCATTTTTCTGATTTACGCACTCGGCACCGGCTCCGCGTCGTTCGCGCGCCTCGCCGCCGCAGCCGCCTTCATCTTTCTTCCGCTCGCGCTTCTCGCCGCCGCGCATTCCGCCGCTCCCGGCTCCTGGCACGATCTCTTGACTCTCACCGCCGTATGGGCCGCCGTAAAATTCGGCCCCTCACACTGGCTCTGGCCTTACCCCAACGCCCGCCTCGCCTACATCTTCACCGTCATTCTCGCCGTCAACACGGCCCTCGCCAGCTTCTTGCTCCTCCGCCGCACCAAAAATATCGGCTATTCCATCGCTTGGGGCGCCAACTGGTCGCTCTATATTCTCGGCCCGCTCTCACTCTTCGCCGCCATCGCCATTCCCCTCGCCCTAAAAGTCCACTTCCTCACTTTCGCCCCTCACTGGCACGAATGGATATCCTTTCTACCGCTCTCGATTGCCATCCTCTTCTTCACCGCCTGGCCGGAAGAATTCCTCTTCCGCGGCCTCCTGCAAAATCTTCTCTCCGGCGCCACCAACAGCGACACCGCCGGCTGGATCGCCGCCTCCATCCTCTTCGGCTTTTCGCACATCGCTAATCAGCACTTCCCGAACTGGCGCTACGTACTTCTCGCCTCCATCGCTGGCCTCTTCTACGGCTGGACCTGGCGCAAAACCAATTCCATCTTCGCCTCCGCCCTGGTCCACGCCGCCGTCGACATCCTCTGGCACTTCCTCTTCATCACCACCTAATTCCCCGACAATTTTTTCCTTATGTAGCAGAGGTCGTATTCGTCTTTCCGAACGAAGCGAAGCGCAGCGAGGAATCTCTCCGCTCTTTCTCTTCGTCCCGTTCACCCCGGCGTCAACTTCGTCTCTCATCCCGGCAGCCTACGTAGTGGCCGGTCTTTAGACCGGTGCTTTTTCTGTTCTCTGCTCTCTGTTCTTGCTCGCCGCTCTTCGCAACACTTCCGCAACAATTTCACTTCGCAATCTTGAACTCTTGAACTTTTGAACTCCCTAACCACTCCTGCACGCCGTCCTTCCCACGCCACACACTTTCTTTCCACTCCGGTTTATGCCAATATCATGCCCATGGGAAACAAAGACCGACGCAGCCGCGAAAAGAAAAAACCAAAGAAGGAAACGCCCAAGCTCGCCCCGCCACCGCGCGCCACTCACCAAACTACCACTCCACCCATCGTCACCCGCATTCCCGAACCCTCGTAGTCCCGCGTCGCTTTCTCTCCGCTACTTCACTACTCTCTACCCACCTCCCGCCCGATCTCCAATTATTCCCGGTAGCACAGACAATCTTGTCTGTGCACGGTCTACTCCACGCCATCAATCCATCCACGGTTCACGGCTTCAACCCCACTTGTACTTTGCACTTTTGTACCGTCTACTTACTTTTCCCCTTTACACTTCCCGCCCAATCTCCCAATGATGCCCAAAGGGATCCACCACCCGCCCCACTCGCCATCCGTGCTCCTCTGCCACCGCATGCACCTCGATCGCTCCCGCTTTCACCGCGCGCTCTAAGACCGCATCCGGATCGCTCACCGTCAACACCATCCGTACCGTCCCGCCCCCCAACGTCGCGGGACTAAAATTCTTATGCTCCGGCGACTCATCACCCACCCAAAACTCCGCCCCATCCACTGAGAGCCGCGCCACCACATTCTGGTCCGGATCTTCAATCTTGAACGCCTCTGTCGCTCCAAACGCCGCCTTATAAAACTCCACCGCCCTCTTACTCCCTCGCACCGACAACCACGGCGCAATCGTAGTCTTCACCTCTTGCCTTGCACTCGGTCCCATGTCACCTCCTCGCCGATGCATCATACCCGTGTACTGCCTGTCGCCGACCTCTGAAAAGCAGTTCACCCGGACCCACAGCTAGGGCAACCCATCGTCCAGGTCATAGAAGCTTCAGGACCTATCCGGGTAGGAGCCTGCCAACCTTTGCGCGGGGTGCCAGAAACGCAATTTTTTTCAGCCTTTCCCGGAAAATTCCGCAGCGATCGAACATTTGACCATTTTTTTACCAACTCATTCTTGCGTTCATTTTGCCGCGAGTGTATCTTCCCCATGCTTTCCACGTCTGGGTGTGGTTCTGGAGAAAGATCAATGCGAAACTCACTACGATTTTTGTCTTTGTCTCTCGCCTTGGGCCTTTTGGCTGTCTCTGCTGTATGCACGCACGCCCAGACCGCCAAGAGTGAGCCCTCTCCGTTTATGGCAAAGTCCGCTCCTGGCTACACCAAGGCCTCGCCGCGCGCATTGGCCTCCGCCGCCGTGGTTGCGCCGGCCTCTTCGGGCGTTCTTTTGACCTTCCCGCCAAACGCCAACACTTCCCGCGCAGTATTCACTCGCAATAGCAACGCCGCGGCTGCCAGCGGTCGCAATAGCACTGGAGACGTTCCCAGCAACCCAGCTGGAAACATCCCGGGGCTCCTCACCTTGCCCACGTTTACCGGAGCATTTGCTGCTCAAGGCGGCCCTTCCGCCGGCAACGTCTTTCCTTACGTCATGATCGGCAATCATCCGCTCCTCGGCGGCAAAACCGAAATTCCCGCCCACATCACCACCGTTTCGCTCAATCTGCTCAACCCACCCGCCGGCTTTTCTCCCAGCGTCCCATTCAGCTTCGAAAGCCTGTTCACCAACTCTCCCAACTTTGCCGGCGCAAACTATACTTCCGGCAACCAGATTCAATTCGGCGATGCCGTTCAGCGTGCCGAGTTCTTCAACACCATGGCCGCCAACTGGCACACCGTTCTCGATCCTAGTGTCGTCAACCGCGTCACTCTTGATATCCCTCGCCACGTTCAGGTCCAGCTGCCCGACGGCAGCATCGTTACCGTGCAATCCTATTTTGTCGGACAGGCCCCCGACGGCACCCCGTTCGTCGAAATGCTGGACCTGTTGTTCAACTTTCTCTACTTCAATCAGGCCGTCAACGACATCGTCGCCAACAACTACACCACCGACTCCTTTAATATGCAGGCCTGGCCCAATACCTATTTGTTCTCCATCGACGATAAGGGCCATTTCTCGGACTGCTGCGTTCTCGGCTTCCACGAATATATTTTTGATTCCTCGCAGACCCCGCAGCCGCGCTGGATTTTCGCCTTCGCCAGTTGGATCTCTCCTGGATTGTTCGGCCCCGGATTCCAGGACGTTGTCGCTCTCTCCCATGAAACTTCCGAAGCCTTCAACGATCCCTTCGGCGACAACCCTGTCCCGGTTTGGCAATTCCCCGGCCAACCGGCGGATTCCAAGCTGTGCCAGGGCAATCTCGAAACCGGCGACCCTGTCGAGGTCTTGCCAAATGCCACCGTCGGCATTTTCCTGAAGGACCGCAATAAAACCTTCCTATATCACCCCCAGACCGAGGCTCTATTGCAGTGGTTTGAAATGGGTACGGTTTCCGACGCGCTCGGCGGTGCCTTCAGCTATCCAAACACCAGCGCACTCACTCAGTCCGCGGTCCCGTGTCCGCAGTAGTTGTCCAAAGCGGCCAAAGTAGATTGACAAGAATGGTTTCACTAAAACCCATTCGGCGGGGGCACGATGCATCGCGTCTCCTTCTTTCTTACCCTCCGCCGGTTCAGTTTTCTGGCGCACTTCTCCGCATTCGACCCAACGTCTCACACCTCACAAACCTCAACCGGTCAGTAGTTGCCACCCCTTCTCCGTTACTTCTTTCGGTAACAACTCTCTTCCCTTCGATTCCAAATCAATTCCGATGTAGCCCGCAAGGTATAGCTCTCGCACCGTGACCGATTCCATTTTCTTCCCCGCCAAGAGCGCTCGCAAAGCCAATCTCACTTCAACAACTTCCATAGAACCTCTTTTACGCAGCCCACACACCCAATTTTTTCGTCCTGAAGAAACTCCAGCGCTCCAGCACCGCTTACAGCCCATTTCCAACCGGTGCTTTCCATGCGTAGCGCTAGCTTCCAGCCAGCTCTTGGTTTCCTCGCAGCGCCCGGTTCGGGAGGCACACCCGCCCGCAATCTGTTTTCGTGCTTCGCTAAGGTTGCAAAGGGTAGGCCTGCCGTTTTCGCACCTTGGCGTGCCGTCTTCTGCACAAGGTGCCGTGGCCCAGTCTCGGCGTGGCGGTAGGATGTGTATTGACCTCTTGGCGCTACTCTCATCCGCCGCGGAAAGCCAGACAATCGGGTGCGGTTTCGCGTTTGTAGTGGCGGGTCTCGGGTGCGGGCTCTACCTGGAGCCCTCGATTTAACTGCGGACCCGTTCTTTTCGCCGCATGCTCCACTTACCTACAAAACGGTCTCGCCTGTCATTCCGAAGCGGAGAACATCTTCTTTTCCGAACTCTCTCTTTTTCCCGTAGGGGCACGGCATGCCGACGGCATGCCGTGCCCGTCTTTCTTTCTCCCAAACCAAACTCAACTTTCAGCCACCACCTCCGGACCGTCACCCGTGGCACAAACGAAAATTGTCCCGCTCTTCGCGGGAGTCTGTGTCCCATTGCTCATAACCTCCTCGCTGAACCGCCGTAGCCAGTCTAATCCACTGTTAATACGGGACTTACGCTACGACAAATTCCCGACGGCCCAACCACAGTTTTCTAATCACCTCTTTAGGACTTCCTTAGCCTCCCCTCCTTACCATTGAACTCTACTACCCCGCGTTCTTCGGGCCTGAAAGGATCAGTAATGTCCCTCAACCTAAATGAAGTCAGTTCGGACTCGGTCGGCCACTGTAGTATCTGCGGTCATGCGGCAGAACTATTCGATCTCCCCGGCCAGACCGCCAAGTTTTGTCTTTCATGCAGCGCCGACGTGGCAACCACCAGTATCTTGATTACTGAAATAGACGCCGCGACCCTCTCCGGAACGAACGCAGACTCCTTGATCGCCGAATGCACCGAGATCACCAGCCGCATCCTCAGCCGCGCCCAGTCCGCGGAATTAGGCTTCTAATCACGGTCTCCCCGACGGAACTTGTCCCGCTCTTATCGGGAGTCTGTGTCCGCTTCCTTCCTGCTCGGCTCTACTTGGAGCCCGCAGAAACAAACGCAGTTCCCACATCCTGTCTCTTCTCTTAGCGACTACCCTTTGTTTCTGCTCGATTTCCCGCGCCGATTCGGTTGGCGCGAGTGCAACTTATGCCATCTCTGGCTCTGCCACTCTCGTCGCAAGTGTGCCGACCGGTTGCGGTTCCTCACCCTATGTAGAAACATTACAATTCTCCCTCGTGATGCGGGCCGTCGATGACGGATCAGACGAATGCGGTGGACTCTGTTACGGACTGAATATCATAGGAGGGGGCGTCACCGCGGCGATTGGGCCGCTAAGCGGCCCGTGGCCCTTCATCCTCTCGTCTCCGCCTGACTACCGATTCAGAGTACAATCGGCCAGACTTTGACTCATAAAAGGAGATTCACATGACCCCCGAACAAGCTCACAGCATTCTTCACAAAGCGTTTGCCGGCACCTTGAAGAACGAGAGCCGCACCACCAAAAAAATTCTCGAAGCCGTTCCCGCGGATAAGCTCACCTACCAGCCCGATTCCTGCGCCAAGACCGCCAACGAACTTCTCCGCCACATCGCCACCGCCGAATTCTTCTTCACCGAAGCGGTCATCACCGGCGCCTTCAGTCCAGGAAGCGTCAAAATTCCCGATGACGCCACTACCCCCGCGCAAGTCGCCGCATGGTATGAAGAAAAATTCGCCAACGACTTCGACACCATCAGCAAACTTTCCGGCGAACAGCTCTCCAAAATCGTGGACTTCCGCGGCATGCTCCAGATGCCCGCCGTCATGTTTCTGCAGTTCGGCCTGAACCATACCATTCACCATCGAGGACAGCTCTCCACTTACCTCCGTCCCATGGGCGGCAAAGTCCCCGCCATCTACGGCGAAAGCTACGACTCCGCACAAGCCAAAAAAGCCGCTCTGGCCTAACAACGGCGGCGAATATTTGGCGAATACTTAATGTATATGAATTTGGGGGATATATCCCAGCGCAAAAGTCTTCAAGTCCGGTTACAGCCAGGCAGTCCGCCTGACCAAGCAGTTCCGCGTCAAAGCCAAGGAGCTGGAAATCTTCCGCCGCGGAGATGAAATCGTCCTGCGCGAAAAGCCGGCAGGCATGCAGCAGACTCTGGATATCATCTATTCCCTGCCCAAAGGCTTGGGATTGCACCCGCGCCACGATAGCAAGCCGCAAAAGCGCAAAGGGCTCTGATGGAACCTATTTTCGTTTACCCGACAAGTTGAACAGAATTCGTCACGATTTCGGCTCACGAGGAGAAACAAAATGAAAAAACTCTCTCTGCTTTTCATCCTGGCACTCTTCTCGGTCTCCGGTATCGTCGCACAACAAAATCCCGCCGACGCCCCCGCCAGCAAAGAAGACATCCAGCGGTTCTTCGAAGTCACGCATACTCGCGAAAGAGCTAAGCAGGTGATGGAAGTAATGGCTAAGTCCATCCACGATGTGGTACATGATCAGGTGGCAAAAAACAAAGAAACGCTTCCGCCTGACGCTGAGGAGCGAATCCGGAAAAATGCCGATGAAATGTTCAAGAATATGCCAATCGATGAAATGATCGATGTTATGGTTTCTGTCTATCAAAAACACTGGACCAAGGGAGACGTGGACAATCTGATCGCGTTTTATTCGACACCCACGGGGCAAAAGGTCCAAAACGAAATGCCTCAAACTATGGCTGAGGCCATGCAAGCGATGCGCCCGCTCATGCAAAAGCGGATAGAAACGATGAAGCAACAAATCGACCTACAAGTTGCTGAACTCCAGCAGGAATCCAAGGACGGCAAGGCGAAGAAAGCTGAGCCCGTCTCAAATTAATAGAGGCGTGCGGCTGGGCGCACCGCACGCCGTATTTGCGTGTGGGTTCCGCTCAACGCACCACGCCAGCGAGAGGAGACGAAGCAGAAGCGTAGAGTTTTTTCGGCATGCGCCCGGCAAGAAAAGCTTTGCGTCCCGCAATCGTCGCGTCGCGCATCGCTTCCGCCATCAGCACCGAATCCGTCGCTTCGGCGATGGCGGTGTTCATCAAGATTCCGTCGGCGCCGAGTTCCATTGCTTCGGCCGCATCCGACGCGGTGCCAACGCCGGCGTCCACGATCAGCGGAACTTCGGTGATGCGCTCGCGCAGAATTCGCAGCGCCGCCGGATTTTGAATGCCCATGCCGGAACCGATCGGAGCCGCCAGCGGCATCACCGCCGCCGCTCCTGCATCGATCAGTTTGCGCGCCGCGATCAAATCGTCGTTGCTGTACGGAAGCACCACAAATCCTTCCTTCACCAGAACGCGTGTCGCTTCAATCAGTTGTTCGGTATCCGGATAAAGCGTTTGCTGGTCGCCGATCACTTCGAGCTTTACCCAGTTCGAGAGGCCCACTTCGCGTCCGAGCCGCGCGGTGCGAATCGCTTCATCGGCGGTGTAACAAGCGGCGGTGTTGGGCAAAATAAACATTTTGTCGCGGTCAATGTAGTCGAGTAGCGATTCTTTAGATTTGTCGGTAAGGTTCACGCGGCGCACCGCCACCGTCACCATGTCCGCGCCGGACGCCGCATGCGCTCGCTGCATTTCCTGAAAGCTCCGGTATTTTCCCGTGCCCACAATCAGCCGCGAAGAGAATGCGCGGCCCGCAATCACCAACTGGTCAGACATGATTTGACCTCGATGTACGAAACAAAGAATCGCTAAAAGAAATTGTAGAACGACACAACGCGAAGAACAAATCAGGAGGCCAGCAGAAAGGCTTAGATCAATCCTGGATGACGGGACGAGGCTCGGCCACATCGGCGTACAGCGAATCGATCACCGAGCGATATTGTTCCTCGACGACACGGCGCTTTAGTTTCATGGTGAAAGTGAGCGCACCATTGTCAAAAGTAAAATCGGCAGGCAGCAGCGCAAAGCGTTTGATCGTTTCGTACTGCGCGAGATGCGCGGTGAGCCGCTGAATTTCCGCTTCGATCAGTTTTCGCGTGAACGGATGCGCGGCGACTTCTTCGCCAGAAGAAATCGCGCTTCCGCTGTCGGCGGCTTTCTGCGAAACGGTTTTGCTGTTCGGCACCACCAACGCCACTATGAATTTGCGGCGGTCGCCGATGATCATGGCGTTCAGAATGTACGGGCTGGTCTTGAGCGAATTTTCGATGGGCTGCGGCGCGACAAATTTTCCGGCGGAGGTCTTGATCAGATCTTTTTTGCGGTCGGTGATATATAAATAATTATTCTGGTCGAGGTAGCCTACGTCGCCGGTGTGAAACCAGCCGCTTTCATCAACCACTTCGCGGGTGGCGTCCGGCCGTTTGTAGTAGCCCTGCATGATCATCGGGCCGCGCACCAGGATTTCGCCGTCTTCCGCGATTTTTATTTCGGCGTGCGGAATCGGCAGCCCGGAACTACCCACGCGGTTGCGCGGAAAATTGCTGGAGACAATCGGCGAAGTTTCCGTCAGCCCGTAGCCCTGGTAAATTGGAATGCCTACGCTCCAGAAAAATTCCGCCAGCGATTTTGAAAGTGGAGCGCCACCGGAAGAAACGATGCGCAACCGTCCGCCGGTGCCTTCGCGGATTTTTGCGTAGACCAATTTATCGGCGATGGCCCACTGCAATTTCAGCATTGCGCTCGCCGATTTTTCGCCGCAACGCCACGGCGCGGCGCGCTCTCCGACGTGCATGGCCCAATCGAATATTTTCTTTTTTGCTCCGGTGGCGGCGCTTCCCTGCTCCATCACTCTCGCGTAAAGTTTTTCGAACACCCGAGGCACGGCGGCCATCACCGTCGGCCTAATTTCTTTTAGCACTTGCGCGACATCTTCGATCGCCGGAACGTAAGCGATCGGCACCCCTTGAAACAAATAAAGATAATCGAGAGTGCGGCCGTAAACATGGGCCAGCGGCAGAAAAGAAATTGCAACATCGTCGCTGGAACGCAATGCAAAATCGGAACCAACGTCGGCAGCATTCGAGCAAAAATTGTTGTGCGTCAGCATCACGCCTTTTGGTTCGCCAGTAGTTCCCGAAGTGTAGATGATCGAAGCAAGTTGTCCCGGAAGAACCTGCGAAGCGCGCATGTGGTACGCGGCAATTTCCGCTCCACCCGCGGAGGCGATTAAAGTTTCGTAGCGCAAACATTCGGCGGGGAGGTCGTCGCCGGCATCGGCAACGATAATTTGTTCGAGTTGCGGCAATTCACTTTTGATCGCGAGCAAGGTGATCAGCTGGTCTTTTCCGACGACGAAGACAACCTTGGTTTCCGCGTGATTCAAAATGTAGGCCATGCGTTCCGGGGATTCCTTGAAATAGACCGGAACGGTGACAGCGCCATTACCATTAATCGCGAAATCCGCGGTGTGCCACTCGGGGCGATTCGCGGAAAAGAGGCCGACGCGATCGCCGGGCTTTACGCCCAATTCGAGCAATGCTTGGGACAGGCCTGCGGTGCGGCGAAGAAATTCCTGGCTGGAAATGTTCTGCCAGCCGGATCGGGTTGAAAACATCTGTGCCCGCGGGCTGGGCCACGTTTCAATGGCGTGAAGGAACTTGGAGGGAAGCGTTCCGTAATTCATCGGCGGCAGAGAAATGGTGCCAAACGAAACTGTAACGCATAAGAGGCGCAGTCGCAATGGAACGCGAGAACATGAGTTACTGCGATGGCGCGGCGGCGACGGTGATTGACTTTAACATTCGGACCCAGCGCACGGGACGCTTTTCGTGCGGGGCCACGAGCTTAAATGGTCCTTCTTTGGGGGCGAGAGGGGTGCCGTCCAGGGTATCGGCGACGATGACTTCGCAATCGAGAATGCCAGAATCAAGTTCCGCCAAGGAAAAGACTACCCGATAACCGTCCTCCGCACCTGCAATCACATAGGTGACCAACAAAGGCCCTTTTAACTTTTCGCCTTGCGGAACTCCGGCCCTGCGCAGCAGTTCTTCGAGAAGGACACCTTCATAGCTTTCCTGTTTCTTGTTGTGCGGATTCATGACTGAGAGGGTTTTGCGCGGCATGTTTTTGAGATCGGTAGCGGTCAAAACGAGCGGGTTGGAGACAGCACCGTTGATTCGCAGTTCCGCGGCGGGCGCTGAAGTTTGTGCGGTGGTTTGCTGCGCGGCGCCAAGAAAATGCATCGGGGCCAGTGCGGTCAGCACCAGAAAACCAGAGGCAAATGTGCGAAGCACCGGTGAGTTTCGTTCGAACATGAGGCCTGCCGTTGGCTTCAGTCTTTTTGCAACATTACTTCAGTGGACTTGATCACGGCTGTAACTTTATCGCCGACCTTAAGTCTCATTTCTTCAGCGCTGCGGCGGGTGATCACACTCTCAATCAAGTTACCGCCAACCCGGACGGCGACGTGAGCCATTACTCCACCCAGTTGAAGTTCCACAATTTCGCCTTCAAGACGATTTCTAGCCGATAGTGTCATGGGTTAGCCCGAATTATTCAGGTATTTAAAGACGCGAAAAGCCTCTTCGTGATAAAAAACTGTTGTTCACGCAGTTTTTGCATCACAAGAGAGGCCTTCGCTTGAGCGAACATACCACAACAGACTGTCTTCTTTTTTCAGATATTTTTGATCGACCGGTGGTTGCGAAGTTTGATCAACGGCTGGGCAGTTCCGATGGCGGAGCGATTCTGCTCAAGGCCGCCCAGCTGCGGTTAGGCCTGACATCGGCATTGGCGGCTGGTCTGCGAGATGACCGGCAAGCGGGTAAGGTGCAGCATGAGTTGCGTGAATTGATTACTCAGCGGGTCATGGCCCTCGCCTTGGGATATGAAGACGCCAACGATGCGGCACGGCTGGCATCGGATCCGATCCACAAGTTGCTGGTCGGTCGGGATCCTGTTGACGGCGAGGATCTGGCTTCGCAACCTACCCTCTCGCGCTTTGAAAATGCTCCGGATCGTAAGGAACTGTTGCGCATGACGGAAGCGTTGGCGGACTGCGTCATTGAACGCCATCGTAAGCGTCTGCATGGTCGGGCCCGTCGCATCACCATCGATCTGGATCCCACCGACGACCCCACGCACGGCCAGCAACAGTTCACCTTTTTCAATCGCCACTACGATAGCTACTGTTACTTGCCGATGGTTTGTTTTCTCACCTTTAATGAGGAAGCGGAGCAGTACTTGGTGGCGGCGGTGTTGCGGCGTGGGAACGCGACTGGCTCGCTGGGTGCGCTGGGGATTCTGCGCCGTTTGATTGCACGGGTGAGCAATGCCTTTCCCAAGGCGAGACTTCGGGTGCGACTCGACGGTGGCTTCGCGTCTCCGGAAGTTCTGGATTTTTTGGATTGTGAACCGAAAGTGGAATACCTCGTGAACCTGGCCGCCAATGCGGTGTTGAAGCGTAAAGTGAAATCCGCAATGAAGCGGTCTCGTCGTGCGTCGGAGATCTCCGGGCAAACCGAGCATGTCTATGGCGAGTGCCGGTACGCTACCAAAAAGACTTGGCCGTGGAAACGACGGGTCATCTACAAAGCCGAGGTGGTGCGCGCCGCGAACAAGGAAGCGAAGGACAACCCGCGCTTCGTAGTCACCAACCTGAAACAGAGTCCGCAGTGGATTTACGAGAAAACTTACTGTCATCGAGGCGACGTGGAAAACAGGATTAAAGAATTGCACGACGGAATGCAGATCGGTCGGACCAGTTGCTCGAACTTTTTGGCGAACACGTTCCGAGTGCTGCTGACAGCGGCGGCGTATGTGCTGATGCAAGAGATGCGTCTTCACCTGGCACCGACGCGCCACGCCCGGGCGCAAGTCTCGACCTTGCGCGAACATTTCTTGAAGCTGGGCGCTCAGCTGGTGGTCTCGGTGCGGCGAATCGTGCTGCACTTGCCTCAAGCGTTTCCCTACCGCGACAGCTTTCATCGTCTGGCCTTGAGCTTGGGCGCTCAAAGCGTGTAAGCCCCTCTCATTTCTTCAATCGAAATTTACCTTTGTCACGCTCTTACTCGTGGTGTCTCGTTACGCATCAAAATCAGACTGTGAACCCCGCTAAGAGCTTTAGAATCAGCCGCCCGGTCTAACAAAATTCCGCCCGTCGTCGCATCTTTGTCCCGTTCTCAAAAAAAACTGTTTGGCGTTCCACTTTCGCGAATAATGCAGGTTAGAGGATACACGTGGTCATTCGAGGAAACCAGTGCCGGGCGTCGCTTGAGCGTAACGATTGCTGGACGGGTTGAGAAAAGTAGGCTATCGGCGGAAACCAAGAGAGCGAGTTTCTGATCGCGGCCGAAACTTGCCGGGGTGAAGCAACGGCGCGGATGGCGAGATGTTATTTACAGACGCCTCCGAGGATACCTAGCTCGCGGGTTGCCCGGAACGACAGGGTACAGTTCGAACCGTCGGGCAGATGAATGGTCGCCAAATACCACGGATGGGCCTTGTCAGGGAGGATGGTGAAGAGCTGTGTGTTCGTGCCGCAGCAGTAGCGACCGGCAAAATGCGGTTGGTCTTTGACAGTGATGCGTGAATCGTGCAGCCAGGCTTGTGTGCGGGCGGAGAGCGGAGCGGTTTTGAGCAGATCGTCCACGCTGAGTTGCAACGGATGAGCGGCATCGAGGGTTGCAATGCCGGGCTGAGACTTCTCGATGGCTTCATGGGTTTCCTTGAACATGGTCCACATCGATCGCCTGGCGTGGACTACAAAGGAAGAAATGCCGACGATGGAAAAAACGCAAAGGGATAATACCGCGGCCAACGGCAGCAGATTTCGAATCATCGGAAGAGCGCTGTCCGGCAATTGTCTTCGGAACAGGCGGTAACTTTGAACGATTGCCAAAAGCAGCACTGGCACCAGCAAGAGCAGGAAATCGAACAGCGGGCGGGCGCCAACGGCGGTCAATTGAAAGTTTGCAGCGGAGTCAGTGAACCGGAAGTTGGCGAAGAAATCGATTCTCGAAACCAAGAAGGCGACGGTTCCGGGAGCGAGCCACGCACCGAGTGAGCCGGCAAGAACGATGGTGATGATCACTGGAAAAACGCTGAGTGCGGCACGGACCGTGCCATTGGTTGCGGATGCGCACCAGAAAGATGCGAAGGTCACGATTAAGACCCAGAAGACCCAAGTCATATCCAAGTCAGCGAGCGCAAACGGGATAGGAGAACGGAAAACGAATTTGCCTGCGCTTAACGCCAAAGCTGGGAGGAGAACAGCACAAATAAAGCTGGAGAACAAGGCGATCGATAACTTGATGAGCCACAGGCGGACGGCCGAGACTGGCTGGGTGAGATGCCAGGAGTGAGTGCCGGAAGATCGTTCTTCGCCGAGCGAAAGAGTTCCAGCGAGGATCGCGATCAATGGCGTGAAGGCAACAATCATAAGCATGGCCAAGAGCATTGCGGGAAACGATCCGCGCTCCCAGGTGGAGGTAAATGCGGGCAGGCAGAACCAAGCCAACAGACCCAGCAGGCTGAGCAACCAAACCGGCCGTAGCAAGCGAAATTCCTTGCGAATTAAATTCAGAGTCATACCGGCAGGGCGGGAGCGAAACCATTCGGCGATTGCAGGTGGCATCACATTCGGGCCAGCCAGAAGCAGATCGTCTCCGGCGGTGCCTCCAGTGACTTGAAATCGCGCCAGTGTCCGGCGGCCAAGCCAAAGCATTGTGCCGGCGTAACAAAGCAAGGCGGCGACGGCGAACGAACGGGCAATCGCCGTAACCGGAATCCAGTCGCGCCGGGCAGTCATAATCAGCGGGATAAAACTGTTGACGGAGTTGAGCGCGAGGCCGCCCATGGTGGAGCGCGCGATGAGAGTCCAGAATGGAGCGGACGCGGTCATGATGAGGATCAGCGCGGCGGCGCCGATCCAGAGCTCGCGGTCTTGGTGAAAAGCGGATCGCCAGGTCCAACCGAAAACCAGGGCCGCGGAGACCACGGCGATGATGGTGACGCTGAACTTTTCGCTCCAGATTTCCATGCGACGGATAGGCTGACTCAGCAGCAGGGCGAGAGTGCGATGCTGGAATTCGTTTCCGAGAGAGAGGGTGGCCAGCAACGGGATGCCAATAAAAAAACCGAGAAAACTGGCGGGCTCGATGAAATTGTGGACTGTGGAGAAAAGTCCGCGCCCGTACAGCGCCGGATGTGACGTATCCACCAAGCGCAGCGCGCCCGCGAGAACTACCACAAGCCATGGCCAGAACAGGATGCGAGCTTCTTTGAGGATTCGGGTGGTCTTGGGGGTCATTCCGGTCTCCTAGGATTTGAGGGTGGCCACGAAGATTTCCTCGAGGGTCAGCGATTCGGTTGAAAGCTCTTCGGGATTATGGCTGCGCAGGAGTTCCATTAATTGAGGGCCAGTGCCGTTGGCGATCAATTCCAATTCGCGACCCTCGCGGCGCACGCGCAATGCTGATTTAAGGTCGAGTTCGGGCGGTTCTTGTGAAAAGCGGGCGCGAATTTTCTGATAGCACTGGCGAGCGTGGTCGGAATCTTGAGTGAGCACGACGCGACCGTGATCGATGATGGTGAATTCGTCGATCAGGCCTTCGAATTCGGTGATGAGGTGAGTGGAGACCAGGATGGTGCGCTTGCCGGGAATTCCCTGCTGGTAGGCACCGATGACGGTTTGGATGAATTCGCGGCGAACGATGGGGTCGAGGCCGGAAGTTGGTTCATCGAGGACAAGCAAATCGGTTTCCGGGCAGATTGCGGCGATTAGAGCGACCTGAGTTCGCTGACCTTTGGAGAGACTGGAAGTGCGTTGCGCGGGATCGAGGCCGAAACGGTCGAACAATTCCTGTTCGATTTTGCGATTCCATTGCGGACGAAAGGAAGCGAGGTAATCCAGAGTTTCGCGAACGCTCATCCATGGGTAGAAAGCGACCTGGTCCGGTACGTAAGAGAGGAGACGCTTGACCTCGACTTCGTGTTTGGTGGGATCGAGACCGAAGACGCGCACCTTGCCGCTGTGCGGATGCAGCAGATTGAGCAGGCACTTCATGGTGGTGGTTTTGCCCGCGCCGTTGCGGCCGAAGAGTCCGTAACAGCGGCCGGGCTGCACGGTGAGGTTCAAATCATGGACCGCCTCGGCGCGGCCGTAAGCGTAGGAAAGGTTTTCGATCTGGATCGCAGGAACGGGAGAAGTCATAGGTGCTCAATCCTCCTTGTGGTTTTCATTGCTGCGCCGTTTGACGTCCAGCGCGTCTATTCGTTGCCGGATTAATTCGAGGAATTCATTGCGGGGCACTTGCAAATGGTGAGCCTGGACGATGGCCTGGTCGATTTCGACGATCAAGAGTTTGCGGCGGACTTCCTTGCGGAGAGCAGAGTGATTTTCTTTGAGGAAGCAGCCGCGTCCGGGGAGAGTCTCGATGACGCCGAGGCTTTCCAGCTCGGAATAGGCTTTGGCGACGGTGTTGCGGTTGACGCGAAGCTCCTCCGCGAGAGGGCGGATGGAAGGGAGCGCCTCGCCTGGCCGGAGTGCGCCGGAAGCGGCGGCGGCCTTGATCTGCTCGACCAGTTGCAAGTAGATCGGGAGGCCAGACTTGAAATTGACTTGCAGCAGCATGATCGCCATCTGTCCTATGACACTAGTACAGTTGACGGAAGAAATCAAGGGGAATGGCTAAGAATGTGGAAGTGGCGGCGCGAATTAGTTACGGGCGGGAGCTAGAAGCGGCGGAGCTGGATGATTCGAAAGACGAATTGGAAGCGATAGCAACAATTAATTGCATCGTTCAGTTCGCTGGAGCGTCTAAATACCGTTGGAGAGTTCGCGAACGGCCTCGGCCGTGGGAATACGGAACAATTTGAAAATGCAGCGGTGACAAATCAGAGGTCAAGAATGACCATTGGAAACAAAACCGCAATTGTTACCGGCGCTTCGCAGGGGATCGGCGCGGCGCTGGTGGAAGAATTCCTGAAACGAGATTACAGGGTGGTTGGGAACTCGGCACCGCCGGAGCCGTTTGGCACCTACGCGGAAGCGGTGCAGACCGGCAATCTACTTTTTCTGACCGGGATGCTGCCCACCGAAGGTCGTAGAGCCAAATTCATTGGGCGGGTGGGAGCAGAGTTTGACGTGGAAGCGGGGAACAAAGCGGCTCGGGTCGCGGCGCTTAACGGCCTGGCCGCCGCGCGAAAGCACCTGGGATCGCTGGACAGAGTGAAGCGTATCGTGCGGCTGGGTTTCAGTGGCGACTTCGGGCGACGTCCGAGATCATCCGAAAGTCGCGGATGGCGCGTCGGAGCTGCTGCAAGACGTATTTGGAAAAGAAGAAAACCTTGTCGATTGGTGTATGGCGTGGCAAGCCTGCCGCTCGGAACACCGATCGAGCTGGATATCATTTTCGAGGTTGCGGGCTAAGGGAGGACGAAGATGCGTAGTTTCAGCGCGTCGGTTCCGAACCGAGGCATGCACGGCTTCCGCGTGGCGGCAATTTCCGCGGTTTTCGCAACAATTTCACTGGCTAGCCAATTTCAGGCGCAAACGCAAGGAAAGGAACGAAGCATGGAACACCCGACTTCTTACCGAACAATACAGATCGATGGGCTGTCGATTTTTTACAGGGAGGCCGGACCGAAAGACGCGCCGACGCTTTTGTTGCTGCACGGACTTCCGTCTTCGTCGCGGATGTTCGAGCCGCTGTTTGCGCGGCTTGCGGACCGCTATCACCTGGTGGCGCCAGATTATCCGGGCTTCGGACACAGCGACTGGCCGGACCCGAAAAAATTCGCTTACACTTTCGATCATATTGCGGAGACGATGAATCACTTCACGGAAGCGCTGCGGCTTTCGCGCTACACACTTTACATGCAGGATTATGGCGGCCCGGTGGGATTTCGGATGGCGTTAACGCATCCGGAGCGGATCGAGGCGTTGGTCGTGCAAGACGCGGTGGCGCATAACGGGGGCTTGGGGGCGAATTGGAAAACGCGGCGCGCGTTTTGGACGGATCGCGCCGGAAACGAAAGCGCGCTGCGAACAAATCTGCTGTCGTTGGCAACGACGCGGACGCGACATGTCGGGAGCGACCCTAACGTGGAAAGGTATGACCCGGATTTGTGGAGCGATGAATTTAATTTTCTGAACCAGCCGGGCCAAGCCGACATTCAGAGCGATCTCTTTTATGACTACCGGACGAACGTCGAGTCATATCCCAAGTGGCAAGCATGGATGCGGGAGAAACAGCCGCGGCTGCTGGTGATCTGGGGCAAGTATGAGCTTTCGTTCGACCCTTCGGAGCCGGAATCCTATCGTCGGGACGTGCCGAAGGCCGAAGTGCATATTGTCGATGGTGGCCATTTTGCGCTGGACACAGCGGCACATGAGATTGCGCAGCTGGTTCGCGGGTTCATGGGCGCGGCGGGAGCGAGCGCCCGCGCCGCGCCCTAATCAGGATTGCGGACCTTGTGAGTTGACGACGAGAGACGAGAGAAATTATTTTCCGGCCACTTCAAAATAAAAGTGATGGTGGTTGGCACAGGCGGGATTGAAGGGGGCGGCGCAGGAGGGGCAGTGTGAGGCGCTTTGCAGGTATTGGTTGATGGTTAATTCCTTTTTGCAGACGCCGCAGAGAATGGCGTGGCGATCGAATTCGGCACGGGGCCACGCGACAATCGGATGATCGGCCAGGGCGATGTGGCAATCCTTGCAGGCGTAATAGAAGCCGCAACATTTCATTTTGATGGCGATGATGTCCAGCGGCGAGTGGTAGTGGGCGCAGCGGGTTTGCGGATCGAGATCGAGGCCGCGAATGTCGTTCGCCTGATGCGCGAGTTGGTCGGTCATGTGGCCGACCGAAGTTTAGCTGAGGGACGGCGATGAGTGAAGGCTGCGAATGGTAGCTGCGAATGGTAGCCGCACGCTTGCTGTTCTGTAGAGTCATCCGGGACGCATCGCACGAGAAGAAAATTACTTCGCGTACCTCGAGTACGGCGAGGCTGCTGGTCCGCAGCGTTTCCAGTGGAAGGAGATTCAGAAGCTGCTGATCGCGGCGGCCTGGGTGTCATAGACATCGAAGACCGTAAGCAGCCGGGTGACTTGCAGGACTTCGTGGAATTTTTGTCCGAGATTGCACAGGCGCAAGGAGGAGCCCTGATTCTTCGCGCTGACATGTGCGGCGACCAGCGCGCCCAGCCCGGCGCTATCGATATATTTTATATTGGACAGGTTCAGAACGATTCTTCTTTTTCCCGCGGCGACCATACTCTTCAGTTTTTCGCGGAGCGAGTTACTCTCTTCGCCGAGCACAATGCGACCGTCCAGTTCCAGTACGGAGACACCGTCTACTTCGCTGTCGGTCATTTTTACGGACATGCACGTACCTCCGCCGCTCTGCAAGAAGGATGGATCGCGGCTATTGGAGTAGAACACACCAGCGGAGGCCGAACTGTTCAGGAAAGCACACTATTGGCCGAACCCGTTGAGGCGGTGATCAGGTGCCGGCTGGGGCTTGCAGCCAACTGACGAAGCGGCGCCAGGGGGCGGGCTGGGCGCTGGTCATCGGAGTTTGCAGCCAGAGAACCATTTTGCGGCGGGCGACTGTGATGCGTGCGGGGCCGCGTTCTTCAAAAGTTGGGGCGGAGGCTGGTACGGCGTCCAAAGGTGCGAGCCAATAAGGGCTGGCGTCTGTGAGGGGCCGAGTGGCGGAGGCGGTAGAGAGGCTTCGATCGGGCGTTACGCCAGTGGGAGTTACACCAGTGATGGACAACTTCAGCAGGGCGCCAATCTGCTCCTGGAAAGCGCGCAGGGTTCTTAACATGTTGAGCGCAAACCAGAGGCCCGCGATCAGGAATGCAAGCTGGATAAAGAGACTGGCCGAAGCAAACCAATAGTTTTGAGCCAAAGCGTTGAGGCCATTCATATGTTCACCTTGGACTGGGAGAGCTTGAATGTACGACCGCGCCAAGGCGGAGGAAACTGGCAGAAAGTTCAAATAATGGACAGGTGGAAGTTATTGCCCGACGAGCGTCCGTTGGGCCGGAGGCGCGGACCGGAGTCTAGCGGCTATTGGCTGGTGCGAAGGTGCGCCGGGCGAGGGAGAATGCAAGAAAGCATAGGGCAGCCGCGGCCAGGAGAATGAAGGGGTTGGGCTCCGGGGTTTGGGTTACGGTGATGGATTGCGTGCCTGAATACTGGAAACCGAAATCATCACACACGACACCCGCGCACGCATAAAACCACGCTGGACCGGTGAACGAATGAGGAAATCCGTCCGGTGAATTAAACCCCGGTGCGTCGATCTCTGGCGGTAAATACTGGCCCGGTGGCAAGGCAAGGTCACTCTGAAAATACAATCCAACAAATCCACCGGCGTACCCTTGCCACAATCCCACTGTCCACTGTCCACCGATGGGTCCATTGGCTGTGACAGTTCCGTTACTCAAGGTGTCGAAAGCCGATGGTGTGCCGAAAAAGTCGAACGGTGTGGTGCTCAGCGAGAAAGCAAACGCCAAAGTCTCAACGCATGGGGTATTGCCACACGCTCCTGGAGCCCCTGCGGTCATGGTGACGGTGCCGGTAACCTGGTAGGAGCCGCCGGCGTCGATGCCGTCGGCAAAGCTGAGCGCTGGCAAAAAGAAAAAGAGTGCGGCCAAGAGCAGCGTGTAAACCGTTTTCATGAACGATCTCCGTAACAGAAGGTACGCGAATTGCCAAACACAGAATGGCGAGAGCGGGGCGGCTCTGCGCCGGAGTTGATGAGAAGTTTCCAATGCCGATTCGGGTTTGTCAACGGCTTCGAAGAGTGCGTGGAGTTAGAGAGTACTGACGAGGGAAGATTCTTTCGCGGCGATGCGGACCAAAAGCAGCATTGCCAGCCTGACCTCAGGGGTTAAAACCCCTGACTTGGTTATCTTTTCGGCACGGCTGAAGCCGTGCCCTCCCGTCGAAGCATGTTGTTCGCGTTGAAGACGCTTATTCGAACGCGCCGACGGACCAGGGACCGGATGACGGGCGAGGATGGCCGTCTTTGTCGGTGGAGAAAAACTGGGAGAGATTGACGCCGGCGCGTTTGCAGGGAGACGAAGGCCGAAGATGTGAATCGGTGGGCGAGAGGAAGAGCGGGTCATGGGCGATGCCGTGAAGGTCGCGGCCGGCGGCGCGCCAGGCTTTCCAGTCGAACTTGGTGTAGTCGGGCCATTCGCCGACCAGGCTGGCAGGATTGCTGGTCCACGGATCGTTGTGGTCGACGGTGGTGCCTTGAGTGGTCAAGCGATCCATTGCGATGTAGGCCTCCGACATCCCCGCGAAAATATTATTCTTGATTGAGCTGTTCGGAGAGCTGTACAGCAGGACTGCGGCGTTGGAGCCCCGGACGGTGCCGCGAACGGTATTGTTCGCGATCAGGTGGCCGCCTCCCCGGGTGGCGTGACCGTCGATCATGATCAACGCGCCAAAAACGGACTGCTGGGGCAGGTCTGAGCTGCTGGCGACGTTGTTGTAGATGAGCGCGCCGGTGGTTGCGTGCTCGATAAAAATGTAAGCGGTCATGCCGCCGGAATTGGAGAAAGAGCGCGCAAATTTTCCATAAAAGAGATTGTTGTAAATCCTGAGATTGGAAACGTATTGGGTGTCGTCGGCGCCGCCCCAGACGTGGATGCCGTCGCCGTGAACCCAATCACCAATTTTGGACGAGAGGTCGTGGATGGTGTTGTCGTGGATCTGGACGTTATTGAGTACCGAGCCAGGAGCGCCGGTGGAGACGACGATGGCCATGCCGGCGTTGGAGATTTCGTTATCGTGAATGTTGATGTTTTGCAGCGTCCCGGGGGATTGCGTGCCATAAATGACGCCGATCCAGCAGGCGCAATCGACGATGTTGTGGTTGAAGTCGAGATTTTGTGATTCGACGATGACCGCGGCTTTAAATCGGTCGGCGGTGTTGAGGAGACCGACGTTTTGTAGATGGAAATTGCTGAAGGTTAAGTTGGAAGAGTTGATGTTCAGAAGAGTGATTCCGTTTTGCGCACCATCGAGGATGGGTGGCGTCCAGTGGGAGCCTACGTACCAACTCTGTTCTGAGGCGTAGATATCCGGATTGCCCGCGGCGCCGCTCAGCTTTATGTTCAGGGGCAGGACGCTCGCAGGCCAGGTGACGCCTCCTCTGAAAATGAATTTGTCTCCGGGCGCGTGGCGGTACGAGGCAGCGAAGCCGGTCATGCCAGGAGCGAGTTTCCACGGGGAAGACGTGCTGAGTCCGGAGTTGCGGTCCGAGCCAGCGGAGAAATCGATGTAATAGGTGTTGGCCGACGCGCGGGTGGCGATTGCAGCAAAGAGTAGGAACATGAGGCCGCGAAGGGTCGGAGAGAGCATTGGACGCGGTTCACTTTAACCTGGTGGATTCGGCGGTGCAATGAGTCGAACGCGCTGGGGACATAGAAGCAGAAGAGAAATGGTGGAGAGCCGTTGGTGCATTCGTAGACGCAGTGGCGCGGGCTACACCACAGACAAGATTCATCGCGCCGAAGTCGCGCGATGAGAGCCGTTGTCTGTGCTACCAAACAGCCGGATAATGCCGGCGCTGCTACAATGGCGTGGTACGAAGCAGGTGGGAGCGAACGATGGGTATGGTAAAGACGGTGGCGGAGGCGGGGCTGAGCAGAGGACCGTTTCGGGCGGCGCGGGGGACGGAAATTTCCTGCAAGGGGTGGCAGCAAGAAGCGGCGCTGCGGATGTTGATGAATAATTTGGATCCGGAAGTGGCGGAGAAGCCGGAAGAGCTGGTGGTCTACGGCGGGACTGGGAAAGCGGCACGGAACTGGGAATGTTTTCATGCGATCGTAAAAGCGCTGCGCGGGCTGGCGAACGATGAAACGCTCTTGGTGCAATCGGGAAAGCCGGTGGGGATATTTCGGACACATGAGTATGCGCCGCGCGTTTTGTTGTGCAATTCGAATCTGGTTGGACATTGGAATAACTGGGACAAGTTTCATGAGTTCGACCGCGCGGGACTGATGATGTACGGGCAGATGACCGCGGGGAGCTGGATTTATATCGGCACGCAGGGGATTTTGCAGGGGACGTATGAAACATTTGCGGCGGCAGCGCAGAAACATTTTGGCGGGGATTTAAAGGGAAAATTAGTTGTTACCGGCGGAATTGGCGGTATGGGTGGAGCGCAACCGCTGGCAGCGACGATGAATGGCGCGGCGTTTTTGGGGATTGATGTTGATCCGGAGCGGATCAAGAAGCGGCTGAAGACCGGATATATCGACGTGATGGTGACGTCTCTGGACGAAGCGCTGCGGATTTTGAAGAATGCGGTTCGAACGGGCGAAGCGACTTCGGTGGGATTGGTTGGGAATTGCGCGGATGTGATTCCGGAACTGGCGAAGCGCGGCGTGGTGCCGGATTTGTTGACCGATCAGACCAGCGCGCACGACCCGATTGGAGGGTATGTGCCCAACAAGATGACGCTGGCGGAGGCTCTGGAGCTGCGCAAGAGAGATCCGGAAGAGTACAAGAAGCATTCGATGCAGGCGATGGCCGGGCATGTTCAGGGGATGCTGGACTTACAGAAGCTGGGCGCGGTGACATTCGATTACGGAAATAATATCCGGACGTTTGCGTTCCAGCAGGGCGTTAAGGACGCGTACAACTTTCCGGGGTTCGTGCCGGCGTATATTCGGCCGCTGTTTTGCGAGGGAAAAGGGCCGTTCCGGTGGGCGGCGCTATCGGGAGAGGCATCGGACATTGCGCGGACGGACCGGTTGGTGCTGGAAATGTTTCCGGAGAACGAGCATTTGAAGCGATGGATTACTTTGGCGCAGAAGAGAGTGAAGTTTCAAGGATTGCCGTCGCGGATTTGCTGGCTGGGATATGGCGAGCGGGACAAATTTGGATTGGCGCTGAATGATTTGGTGGCCAAGGGCGAACTGAAAGCACCGATTGTGATTGGGCGGGATCATCTGGATTGCGGGAGCGTGGCTTCTCCGTACCGAGAAACGGAATCGATGCTGGATGGATCGGATGCGATTGCGGATTGGCCGTTGTTGAATGCGCTGGTGAATACGGCGAGCGGAGCGTCGTGGGTGTCGATTCACAATGGAGGCGGAGTGGGAATTGGGTATTCGCAACATTCGGGGCAGGTGACGGTGGCGGACGGAACGAAGGAGATGGCGGCGCGGATTGAACGAGTGCTGACAAATGATCCTGGGATGGGCGTGATTCGGCACGTGGATGCGGGATATGCGGAGGCGATTGAGTTTGCGAAGAAAAAAGACGTGAAAGTGCCGATGAGTTCGAGTGAGGGCTGACGGTTTTTCTTAACGCAGAGTTCGCAGAGGACGCAGAGAAGAACGGAAGTGAACTCGCCCGCGGTGCGGATTCAAACAATTAACTGAACATTGGGAGACGAACATGTACGTGATTCTGGGAGCGACGGGGAATACCGGAGCGGTAGCGGCGAATCGACTGTTGGAGCGGGGTGAGAAGGTACGCATGGTGGCGCGCGATGTTTATAAATTGCGGCAACTTTATTCCGGGGGGGCTGACGCCGGGGCAGAACTGGTAACGGCGGACGCTCACGATGTCGCGGCGATGACGAAAGCGTTCGAAGGGGCGAAGGCGGCCTATTTGCTGTTGCCACCGCGAGCGAAAGATCCGGACTTGCTTGGGTCTGGCGACAAGATGAGCACGGCGATCAGCGAGGCGGTGAAGGCTTCGGGGATTTCGCATGTGGTGCTACTGAGCAGCATCGGAGCGCAACACGCGAACAAGACCGGGCCGATCCAGGCATTGCATACGTTCGAGGAAAAATTGAAGCAGGTGGCGAATCTGAATATGCTCTCGCTGCGACCGGGACCGTTTATGGAAAATTTTTTGCTGCTGATTCCGCTGGTGCAGTCGATGGGATTTCTGGCGGGCGGAATTGACAGCGATTTGAAGATGGCGATGATTGCTACGCGGGATATCGGAGAAGTTGCTGCGGACCGGCTGCAAAAGCTGGATTTTTCGGGATTTTCGTTGCGGGAGTTGCATGGGCAGCGGGATATTACCCATGACGAAGCGGCAGCGGCGATTGGAGCGGCGATTGGCAAGCCGAAATTGTCGTACAAGAATTTTCCGGCGTTTTTGTTGGAGCAAGGGATGAAGCAGATGGGAATTCCGGGGAAGACCGCGTCGCTGATGAGCGAGATGAATGACGCGGCGAATGACGGGCGGCTGAAGCCGCTGGAGGATAGGTCGGAGAAAAATACGACGGCGACGACGATTGAGGTTTGGGCGCAGGAAGTGTTTGCGCCGGCGTATCGGGCGAAGGCAGCGGGGGCGTAACGGAGGGTGGCGAGTGGCGAGTGACGAATGGCGAGTGGCCGCACGGTGAGCGATTCCCTTCTCATC
The DNA here is from genome assembly GCA_963814635.1 of uncultured Acidobacteriota bacterium. GTDB lineage: Bacteria > Acidobacteriota > Terriglobia > Acidiferrales > UBA7541 > Acidiferrum. The sequence goes on from CAWFDP010000001.1 coordinate 2,446,448, forward strand.
AGCGGCGCGGCAGAGATTGTGACGGTGCGGGGGCGCGGGCCGCGGCGGGGCCACGCGCTTTCTGAAATTGGAGTGATTCGCGACGGAGCGATTCTGGTTTGCGATGGGGTGATTGCGGCGGTTGGTCCTTCCCGGAAAATCGAAAAACTGAAAGAAAGCAAGAAAGCAACGAAGGTCGATGTGGGCGGGCGGGTGGTACTGCCCGGATTTGTGGACGCTCATACGCACCTGATTCATGCGGCCAGCCGCGCGGAAGAGTACGAGCTGAAGATTCGTGGGGCGAGTTATGAGGAGATTGCGCGCAAAGGCGGGGGGATACTGAACTCGGTAAAGAAGTTGCGTGCGGCCACAGCCGAAGAGCTGAAGAAACGCGCGCGAGGATTTCTGGAAAAGTTTGTCGAACACGGAACGACGACGATTGAGGCGAAAAGCGGGTACGGATTGGATGTAACGAGCGAGCTGCGGATTTTGTCGCTGCACAAGGAACTGGATGCGGAGCAACCGCTGGAAATTGTTTCGACATTCTTGGGCGCCCACGTGGTACCTGCGGAATTTCGCGGGAAGACCGGCGGTACGGGGCAATATTTGGATTTGCTGACGGAGGAGCTGATTCCAGAGGTTGCGGAGAATGGGTTGGCCGAATTTTGCGACGTGTTTTGCGAGCGGGGAGCGTTTACGCACGGCGAATCGCGGCGAGTGCTGGAGGCGGGGAAAGCGCGCGGCTTGGCGCCACGAGTGCACGCGGAGCAGCTATCGAATACCGGCGCGACGCGGATGGGCATCGAGCTGGGAGCGGCGAGCTGCGATCATCTGGAATATCTGAAGGCCGCCGACATTCGCGCGCTGGGAAAATCGAAAACGGTGGCGACGCTTTTGCCCGGGTGCGATTTTCATCTGGGGCTGGAGAGGTATGCGGCGGCGCGGGAGTTGATTGAGGCTGGAGCGATTGTGGCGCTGGCCACGGATTTCAATCCGGGGACGAGCCCGACGCTGAGCATGGCGATGATTTTGTCGCTGGCGTGCTCGCGATTGCGGATGACTCCGGCGGAAGCGATTGCGGCGGCGACGATCAATGCGGCGTATTCGTTGGGGAGGGCGGATAAGATTGGGTCGATTGAACGCGGGAAGCAGGCGGATCTGGCGGTGTTCGAAGTGGCGGACTATCGGGAAATTCCCTACTATTTTGGAGTGAATACGTGTTGGATGATGGTGAAACGCGGGGAGATTGTGTATTTGCGCGATTGAGTCACGAAATTGAGCAGAAGGAGAAACGCGGGCCAGAAAAGAACCGGTCTAAAGACCGGCCACTACGAAGGCAATTCAAAGGCGAAAACTGAAAGTTACGAGGTAGAGCGACGGGGATATGAGACGACTGATTGAGTGTGTGCCGAATTTTAGCGAGGGGCGGGATAAGGCGAAGGTGGATGCGCTGATCCAGACCATGAGCGGTGTGCCCGGAGTGTGGGTGCTGGACCATGAGATGGATGCAGACCACAACCGCTGCGTGGTTACGCTGGCGGGCGATCCGGAAGCGGTGGCCGAGGCGGCGATTCGTGGTACCGGCAAGGCGATGGAATTGATCGACATGAATTTGCACAAGGGAGCGCATCCGCGAGTGGGCGCGACGGATGTGGTGCCATTTATTCCGGTGGAGGGCGTGACGCTGGAAGATTGCGTGGCGCTGGCGCGCAGAGTGGGCGAGGAAATCTGGAAGCGATTTCGTATTCCGATTTTTTATTATGAGGCGGCGGCAACGCGGCCGGACCGGGTGAATCTGGAGAATGTGCGGCGCGGGCAATTCGAAGGGATGAAGGAGGAGTTGAAGAAGAATCACGACCGCCAGCCGGATGTCGGCGAGCCGAAGATGCATCCGACGGCGGGCGTGACGGTGGTGGGTGCGCGGAAATTCTTGGTGGCGTACAACGTGAATCTGAATACGCCGGATGTGGGAGTCGCGAACAAGATTGCGAAAGCGATCCGGTTTTCCAGCGGCGGGCTGCGCTATGTGAAGTCCATGGGCGTGGAATTGAAGGCGCGGAATCTGGCGCAAGTATCGATCAATTTGACGGATTACGAGCAGACACCGATGCACCGGGTGTACGAAATCGTGAAGCGAGAAGCGGAGCGGTACGGAGCGGTGCCGGTGGGCAGCGAGATTGTTGGGCTGATACCGAAGAAGGCAATCGAGATGGCTGCGGACTACTTCTTGCAACTGGAGAATTTTTCGCCGGAGCAGGTGTTTGAAAACAAATTGGCATCGGCGCTGGCAGGCGCGCCGATGAACGAAAAGAAGGATGGAAAGTTGGCGGCGATGGCGAAGCCGTTTCTGGATGCGGTGGCCGAGCCGACGGCGACGCCGGGAGGCGGAAGCGTTTCAGCATTTGCCGCGGCGCTGGCGGCGGCGCTGGGGAAAATGGTGGCGGGACTTTCGCAGAAGAAGAAATCACAGGCCATGCACGTGGATAAGCTGCTGGAGCACGCGGATGCGTTGCGGCGAGAGGCGGATGCGTTGACGGAAGCGATTGATGCGGATGCTGCCTCGTACGACGCGGTGATGGCAGCGTTCAAATTGCCGCAAGGAAATGCGGACGAGATTGCGGTACGGAACGCCGAAATCCAGAAAACGACGATGGGAGCGGCGGAAGTGCCGTTGAAAGTGGCGGAGCGCGCTGTTGTACTCTTTGAACGTTTGAGACAACTAGAGACTATCGCGGCGGCATCCATGAAGTCAGACTTAAAGGTGGCGAGATTGATGGCCGGGGCGGGAGCTGAGGGAGCGATGGCGAACGTCGAGATCAATCTGGATGGCATCAAGGATCTGGCGTACGTAGCGGCGAAGCGGCACGCGATTACCAAGTTCCGGGACCGGCTTAGCGCGACACCGGCGGCTTAAAGAAACGAAAAGTTGACGTAATGAAGTATCAGATGGGAATTCAGAAGCGGGCAAGAGGTGCATGAATGAGAAAGACGATGATACGGATCGCGGGCGCGGTAGCGATGGCCGCGGCAATTTTGTGTGGGGCGCAAGTTTCTTTCGCGCAGCGCGTGGGGCCGGACACGATTGCGTTGTTCCCCAAGAACGTGGGTGAGTTTGCCTACGCGAACTTGAAGCAGGCGCGCGCCGAGAAATGGTTTCCGCAATTGCAGGAGCAGATGCTGCCGGAGCGGTTCAAGCAATTCGAAAAGTTTCTGGCGTCCGCGGGCGTAGACCCGAATACGCAAGTCGAAGAACTGGCTTGGGGATTGATCGCCGAAGGCGTGACGGCGAAGACCGAGGGAACAGGATCGACGGCGGTGCCGACGGGCGAAGAGATTGTCGGGGTGGCGCTGGGAAACTACAACCCGAATTCAACGGAAGCGTACTTCAAGGCGCAGAAGCTGCCTTCGTTCAAGTCGCACGGATTCACGATGTATGCGTTTGGAAGCGGAACTGGTCCGAGCGATCTGTTTTTTCTGTTTCTGGATTCGAACACCGCAGCTTTCGGGCACCGCAGTGAATTGGAACAGATGCTGGACGTGCGGTACGGCGGCGCGGAAGGATTGCTGCGGAATGACAGGATGTATTCGCTGATCAACGAAGCGAATGGCAGCGGCGTGGTGTGGGCGGTGCTGAATCCGGCGTACACCAGGCTGGCAATGCAACAGCTGGCGCCACAAGTGCAGCAGTTCCCGGAAGCGGCCAAACTGGTGACGCGAATGCAGAACCTGATTTTGAATATTCAGGCAGGCAGCGGGATCGACGGAAAGTTCCAGGCGATTTGCGGATCGGTGGACGACGCGAACACGCTGGCGCAATTGATGACGCTGGCGTTTGCGTACCAGCAATATCAGGCCAAGCAGCAGAATCCGGATTTGGCGAATTTGCTGGGACAGGCGACGGTAAATCCAGCGGGAGACCGGGTGGTGCTGCGGTTGGCGTTAACCGACGACCAGATGACGACGTTGATCAAGAAGAATACGTTTGCGTTGAAAATGTAGTCGGTAGCGAATTCCAGGATTAGAAGGACGAAACGGCGGACGAGCAGCCCGCCGTTTTTCATTTCGGTGGAAGTTGGAGTAGACAGAATGGAGCAGATCAAGAGCAGCGGCATAAAGCCGTTGCTACCCAAAACGGAGCGAAGATCAGATCTGCGGGATGACTTGGCGAGAGAGTCGGATGGCGGAGGGGCCGGCGTTGGAATCGACGACGACTTCGAGGCGGTCATCGAAAACGGTGAACTCGATGAGATGGCTGTTAGAAGTATGGGATTCGAACGCTTCCAGGCAGGCCTGGATCATGGCGTTCTGAAATTCGCAGGAGTCTTCCTGGGACATGCCAGCAAGTTCAGCGAGGCAGCGAACGGCGCCGCCGGCGGCAGCAGCGAAGCGAGGGTCGGCATCGAGATGCAACGCGATGCGTTTCGGGTCAGTGGCCACTGGTGTCCGCGAGAGTGACGTCGCAAGCTTCCCGGCAGTCGGGGCAGTAGTACAAACCGTCCATGCAAAGCCGAACGCCTTCCATTCCCTTACAGATAGTGCAATAACGCTCGCAGGTGCACTGATACTCGGGCTTATCGCACTGCACGCAGACAATCTGGGAAACGGCCATGCTGCTCTCCTAAAAAATACTTTACCTGAGCGTGGAGGTTTGCGGCAAGGTTTTGGCGTTGAGTTTTTGCAGACGGTTTCGCAAGAGTGCCGGGGCCGAGTCTGGATCAGGCGTTTCTGCCGGAAGCGGACGGCGACGCTAACTCCTGGAGCGACCAATCGATCGGCGCGAATTCGACAGCAAGACTCCAGACCAGCGCACCAGTCACAGAAATGGCGGCGGCGAGAGCGAAGGCCGTAAAGAAATGGCCGGTCTTGTCGACCATAAAGCCGGTGAGTGCGGGAGCGGTCAATCCAGCGAAATTACCGAAACCGTTCTGCAATGCGGACCATTTTCCGACGGCTCTCGGACCGGCAAGGGTTTGTGCGAAGAGAAATACTCCGCAGCCTGCAGCACCGCAGCCGACTCCGGCCAATAAGAGCCACGCGTAATAGGAGTTTGCGCCTGCGAAGGCACACCCCAAAAGTGAGACTGCTGCGATCAGGCTGCCTATCGTGGAAGCGGCTTTCCTAACAAAAGATGCGCGCGCACCGCGCTTGATCAGCCGATCGCAAAACCAGCCGGTGAAAAGAGCGGAGGCAGAGTCAACCAGATAGTACGTACCAGCAGCCTTCGAGAGCGCCAGCTGCGAGAGGTGGCGTTCGTGTGCGAGGTAGAACGGAAGCCAGCTCATAAGAAAGTAGGAGAGATAGTTGAAACAGAAGTGACCAGCGGAACAGGCCCAAAAACCGCGCTGCTTGAAAATCGTGAGCTCGCTGATGGGAACTTGCGATGCGGTGTTTGCTGGAGCTGTAGGCTTGGGCATCCACTTAAACCAAGCTGGAAGCCAAAGCAGGCTAGTGATTCCGGTCCACAGGAATACCGAGCGCCAACCGAATTTTGCAATCAGCAGGCCGGCGCCGAACGCGCTCACTGCCGGACCGAGCTTTAAGCCGGCGGTAATCACGCCGTTGGCCAAGCCCCGGTTTTCGTGCGCAACATTTTCTGCGATGACCTTGGACGTACACGGGAACGCGACGGACTCGCCGACGCCTAGCAGCAGACGAAGCGACATCAAGACGACGAAGCCGCCAGCGAAACCGGTGGCGATGGTGGCCAAAGACCAGAGCAGGAGCCCGGCACTGAGAACCAGATTTGCGCCGAAGCGGTCCACGATGCCGCCGACCACGAATTGCAAAGCCGTGTACGTATAGAAAAATCCGGAAAGGAGAATGCCGAGCTTGGTAGCGGAGAGGGCTAAGTCCGTTTGAACCAGCGGCGCAGCGATGGACAGATTGCCGCGGTCGACATAGTTGATGACGATGGCCAGACCGAGGAGCACCAAGGCGGGAGCGAAAGAAGATTGCGATTTTGCGCGGAGCTGGCCAACCGAGGCGGAGGACATTGCGCGGGATTATGCGTTGGCGGCGCGCGATTGGCAAACAGTTTCACGTTTTTTGACGCTCCGGTGTGAGCGTGTTAACATCGGTTTCCGCCTGAGAAAACGGAATGGAATCCGCCACAACTCCTGAAATTGTAAGTACACTCCGCAAAACGCCGCTGAACGCGCTGCATCGAAGGCTGGGCGCGCGGATGGTGGAGTTCGGCGGTTGGGATATGCCTGTGGAGTATCCGGGCAGTGGCGGCCTGATTGCGGAACACAAAGCGGTGCGCAATAGCGTGGGCGTGTTCGATGTCAGCCACATGGGCGATATCCGGATTCGAACGGGAAAAGCGCCAGGAGGAGCGCTGGCCGCGGTGCAGCACCTGAGCATGAACGATGCTTCAAAGTTGGCGCTGGGGCAGGCGCACTATTCGGCGATGCTCTATCCGCAAGGCACGTTCGTGGACGACGTGATTGTGCATCGAATGGGCGAAGATGATTTTCTGTTTGTAATTAATGCCGGAACGCGGGAGAAGGATATTTCCTGGGTGCGGGAAAATACCCGGGGAATGGATTGCGTGGTCGAGGATTACAGCGACGCATACACGCAGCTGGCGATTCAAGGGCCGCGCGCGGTGGATGTCGTGAAGCAGCTGACTGACGCGAACCTGGACGCGATCAAGAATTACTGGTTCACACATGGAACGGTGTGCGGACTACCCTGCCGGCTGATTGCGCGGACCGGTTATACCGGTGAAGACGGATTTGAGATTTATGTTCCAGGGGATATCGAGACCAGCGAAAACGTCTGGAACGCGGTGATGGAGGCGGGAAAAGAGTTTGGGATTTTGCCGTGCGGCCTCGGCGCGCGGAATACGCTGCGGCTGGAAGCAAAAATGGCGCTGTACGGCCACGAGATCAGCGAAACGATCAATGTTTGGGAAGCGGGGCTGGACCGCTACTGCAAAATGGAGAAGCGGGAGTTCATTGGACGGGCGCCCTTGGCGAAGGCATCGGCGGCTGGGCTAAAGCGCGAACTGGTGGGATTGCAGATGATGGAGCGCGGAATCGCGCGCGATGGGTATAAAGTGTTTGATGCGGCGGGCGAAGAGGTGGGGTTGATCACCAGCGGTTCGCCTTCGCCAACGCTGGGAGTGAACATCGCGCTGGCGTATGTGCCGCCGACGCTGGCGGCGCTTGGTACGCATCTTTTTGTGGAAGTGCGCGCGCAGCGAGTGAAAGCGCTGGTAGTGCCAACGCCCTTTTACAAGCGCGTGAAAAAGCAGCCGCCACAAACCGCCGGTTTGAACTGACGGAAAATCATTCAGCGAGGAGTGGTCTGATGGGATATCCAGCAAACTATCGTTATAGCAAAGAGCACGAGTGGGTGGACGCGAAGGATGGCGTGGCGACGGTCGGAATCACGGATTACGCGCAAAGCGAATTGGGCGACGTGGTGTTTGTGGAACTGCCGGAAGTCGGCAAGAAACTCGAGACCGGAAAGTCGCTGGGCACGGTGGAATCGGTGAAAGCGGTAAGCGAAATTTACGCGCCGGCTTCCGGCGAAGTCCTTGAAGTGAACGCAGAGCTGCACAATAAGCCGGAGACCATCAATACTGATCCGCACGGTGCGGCGTGGCTGGTGAAGATCAAGCTGGCGAATCCCGCAGAGCTAGATGGATTAATGGACGGCCCGGCTTACGAGGCGTATATCGCGGCGAAAGGCAAGGAAGCCTCGGCCTGATGCGCTACCTCCCGAAGAGCCCCGCCGAGCGGCAAGAGATGCTGGCCGCGATTGGCGCAAAATCGATTGGCGAGCTGTTTGAAACGATTCCTGAGAAATACCGGTTGCGCGAAGCGCTGAAACTGCCTGGGCCGTACTCCGAAGCGGAAGTCATCCAATATTTTAAGGAACGAGCGAGCGAGAATTCGCTGGGGTACACCAGTTTTCTCGGAGCGGGTGTGTATCAACATTTGCGTTCGGTGATTACCGACACGATTTTGTTGCGCGGCGAGTTTTTGACTTCATATACGCCGTATCAGGCGGAAATCACGCAGGGCACGCTGCAGGCAATTTTTGAATTTCAGACGCTGATGTGCCAGTTAACCGGGCAGGAAGTGGCGAACGCTTCGATGTACGACGGTTCGACCGCCACCACCGAAGCGGTCCTGATGGCGGAGCGGTTGACGGGACGCAGCCGAGTGCTTGTGGCGCGGTCGGTGCATCCGGAGTATCGCGAAGTGCTGCAGACCTATGCCAAGAATTCCGGGCTGCACGTGGAAGAGATCGGCTACACGAAAAGCGGGACGGTAGATATCGCTGCGATCAAGAGCGCGTTGAAAGAGGACGTGGCGGCAGTAGTGGTGCAATCACCGAATTTCTTTGGCGTGCTGGAAGCATTGCCGGGAATCGCCGAGGCGGCGCACACCGTCGGTGCTCTGCTGGTCGTGGCGATCGCCGAAGGAGTTTCGCTGGGCGCGGTCAAGCCTCCATCAGAGGCCGACATCGTCGCCATGGAAGCGCAGAGTTTTGGATTGCCGCCGAGTTACGGCGGTCCGTTCGCGGGAGTGATTGCTTCGCGCGACAAATTTGTGCGGCAGATGCCGGGGCGGCTTGCGGGACAAACCACTGACACCGAAGGCAAACGCGGATTTGTACTGACGCTAGCCACGCGCGAACAGCACATCCGGCGGGAGAAGGCCACGTCGAATATTTGCACCAACCAGGCGCTTTGCGCTCTGGCGGCTACGGTGCACCTGACGCTGCTGGGCAAAGAGGGCCTGCGCGAAATGGCGGAGCAGAATTTGGCCAAGGCGCAGTTTGCACTGGCCGAACTTTTGAAGATTCCGGGCGTGACGAGGGCGTTTGACGGGCCGTTTTTCAATGAATTCACGTTGGAATTTCCGCGCTCGGTGCGAATGATCAACGGCGGGTTGTTGAAGGAAAAAATCGCAGGGCCGCTATCGCTGGGAGCGGCGTATCCGGAACTGACCAAGCATGGGCTGGTTTGTGTGACGGAGACAACGCCGCGCGGGGAAATCGAGAGGTTTGCCGCGGCACTGAAAGCAATACTTTCCAAGCCGGTATAGGCGGGCACAAAGAGTTTTGGAATGGATTTGTGGGGAAAATGAACGACAAAATCAAGAAAGCGGCGCGGCACACCAATCAGAGCGAAGGGCTGATTTTCGAGAAGTCCTCGCCGGGCAAGCGCGCGTTCGAATTGCCACCGCTGGACGTGCCGAAGGTTGACGTCGCGAAATCGCTCGGGGCGCAGCACCGGCGTGACGGCGTTGAAGGATTTCCGGAAGTCAGCGAGATCGAAGTGATTCGCCACTTTACACGGCTATCGACCTGGAATTACGCCATTGACCTGGGCATGTACCCGCTGGGCTCCTGCACCATGAAGTACAACCCGCGGGTTAACGAATTTGTCGCCCGCCTCGACGGAATCGCGACTGAGCATCCGTATCAGCCCCAGGAACTTTCCCAAGGCTGCCTGAAGATTTTGCAATTGCTGGAAAAGTGCCTGCTGGAAATTACTGGAATGGATTCGATCACACTGCAACCTGCGGCTGGCGCACAAGGCGAACTTACCGGACTGCTGCTGATTCGCGCCTATCTCGAAAAGCAGGGCAACGCGCGCAAGAAAGTCTTGATTCCGGATTCGGCGCACGGAACAAATCCCGCAACGGCGGTGATTGCAGGCTACCAAGTCGAGAACATCAAGTCCGAGTCACACGGACAGATTGACGTGGACAAGCTCCGCGATCTGGTGACCGAGGACGTTGCGGCCCTAATGATCACCAATCCCTCGACGTTGGGGATTTTTGAAGAACGGATTCCAGAGATTGCGGAGATTCTGCATGCCAAGGGCGCGTTGCTTTATATGGACGGCGCAAACATGAATGCACTCACCGGCGTAACGCGGCCGGGTGATTTAGGCGTCGATGTCATGCATTTGAATTTGCATAAGACGTTCAGCACGCCGCACGGTGGTGGCGGCCCTGGCGCCGGTCCGGTGGCGATGAAAAAGGTTCTCGAGCCGTTCCGTCCGGTGCCGATTCTGGTGGAGCGCGAAGGTGGAAAGCTGGCCTTGGAGCAGGTACGCCCGCATTCCATCGGAAAGGTTCGCGCGTTTGGCGGAAATTTTGGCGTGCTGGTGCGCGCACTGGCGTACATTCTTGCGTATGGCCCGGGAGTGCGGCAGGCCACGGAAGATGCGGTACTGAACGCGAACTATATTCGCAAGCATCTGGAGGGCGTTTACGACTTGCCCTATTCCCTGCCCTCGATGCACGAAGTGGTGTTCAGCGACGCGATTCAGAGACGCAACGGCGTAAACACCATGGATATCGCCAAGCGGCTGATCGACTACGGCTTTCACCCCTACACCACAGCGTTTCCGTTGATTGTGCCGGGCGCGTTAATGATTGAGCCGACCGAATCGGAATCGAAGGAAGAATGCGACCTGTTCATTGACGCGATGAAAAGCATCGCTGAAGAAGCAGCGACGACGCCAGAATTGGTCAAGACCGCGCCGCACACAACGCGCGTGCGGAGACTCGATGAAGTCGGCGCAGCGCGCAAGCCGGTGTTGCGCTGGAAGACCGCCGCAAAGAGCAACGCCGCAGATTAAGTGCGACCGCGCCGGTCGTGATTTTCCATCCCGACACACGGATTGCACGAATCACGGGCCGACGTCGCGCATCCTGATATGATTTTCGCAGTTCCCCCCTTCGCTTAGGACCTGATTGCGTATGCCATCTGCAATTGATGCGTGGTTACCAAAGTCCGTAATTCTCCTGCGGGACTACGACCGCCACAAATTTGGGTCGGACCTGGCGGCCGGAGTCACGGTCGGCCTGGTCGCTTTGCCGTTGGCGATGGCCTTTGCCATTGCCTCTGGAGTTCCTCCACAGGCTGGGCTGTACTGCGCCATCGTCACCGGATTCGTTATTTCCGCTTTTGGCGGCTCCAAAACACAAATTGGAGGTCCCACCGGCGCGTTCGTGGTTGTCGTCGCCGGCATCGTCGCCAAACACGGCATCGACGGCCTTTTTATATGCACCATGATGGCGGGGGTCCTGTTGGTGCTGCTCGGTGTGACCGGCATGGGCTCCGCGGTAAAATATTTTCCTCGCCCGGTCATCGTTGGATTTACCAACGGCATTGCCATTCTGATTGCCAGTACCCAGATCCAGGAATTTTTTGGCCTTAAACTCCAGCAGCCGCCCGGCGATTTCTTCCATCGTATGGCTGCGCTGGCTCGCGCGCTTCCCACAATTAATTGGGAAGCGACAGTAATTTCCCTGGCTTCACTGGCCGTACTGATTTTCTGCTTGCGATTCGCCAGGCGAGTGCCCGGCGCCATCCTGGTCTGTTTCGGAGCCACCGCGGCCGTCTCGATTCTGCATCCCGCCGTGTCCACCATCGGTTCGCGCTTCGGCGGAATCCCGCAAGGGCTGCCGCACATCGCCGTCCCACAATTCAATTACGACACCGCCCACGCCCTGCTGCCCGCGGCTCTCACGGTGGCAATGCTAGGCGCAATCGAATCCCTGATGTCCGCGGTAGTTTCGGACAAAATGAGCCACGACAAACACAATCCCAACGTCGAACTCATCGCACAAGGAATCGCTAATATCCTTTCTCCGCTGGTCGGTGGTTTGCCTGCGACCGGCGCGATTGCACGAACCGCCACCAACGTTCGCGCCGGCGCAAAAACTCCGGTTGCCGGCATAATTCACGCCGTGACGCTACTGGCGATCATCCTGTTCGCGGCGCCACTGGTAAAAGGTGTTCCTTTGGCGGCGCTGGCTGCGATTTTGATGATCGTCGCCTACAACATGGGCGACTGGGAAGAGATTCCCGAGATTCTGAAGCTGTCTGCGGCGGATATTGCGATCTGGCTGGTTACCTTGACCCTGACCGTGGTGACCGACCTGACCTTCGCGATGGAGTTCGGAATGATCCTTGCCGCGCTGACTTTTATCCGAAAGGTCTCGCGGACGACTACCGTAACACGTGTGACTCGGGACTACGTGGCGGACAGCAGCGTGCACGTGCTGCAGGGCAAGGACATTCCCGATTACGCGGTGGTGTACCGGGTGCACGGGCCGTTCCTGTTCGGCGCGACCGATAAGTTTGCGGATATCCTGGAAGAGCTCGACACTTTGCCGCCGATCGTAATTCTGCGTTTGAGAAATATGACGGCAATCGATGCCACCGGGCTGGGCGCGATTCGCGAACTTGCCGACCGTGTTCATCGATCTGGACGGCAGTTGGTGCTTTGCGGCGCGCGCGAACAGCCCCTTCAATTGATACAGCAGGCGGAGTTCGAACGACACGTCGGGGCGGAAAATATTTGTACGAGCATCACCGATGCGATTGCGAGAGCGGCGGAACTTCATCACTCGCAGCCTGAACCGGTCGATCGTTTCGCGAATTAGGCTAAGAACCCGCCTCTAATCGTGGCCTCCCGCGGATTCTGACTGTTCTATTTTCTTCAGCCACTACAAAACTCGTAGTACTGCCCTTCCGAGATTTTTCCTGGCATTTACCCAGCAGCTATCGTTCGTTCTCCGTCCCGTAACACTTACCACCTACCGTAGAGCGTCGTGTTGGCACTTACTCGGATCATGAATTCATTAAGGAGAATGTCCTTGAGGAAAAGCATTTCTGCAATCTTGCTGAGTCTTGTCCTGCTCGGCGGAACGACTCCGGCACGCGCCGGAGATGATGAACTGAAGGGCCGCAAGGTCAAGCATGTTTTGCTGATCAGCATCGATGGCATGCATGCGGTTGATTATGAAAATTGCGTGGCATCGAAGACTTGTCCACATCTGGCCGCTCTCGGCAGGACCGGCGTGAACTACACTCGCACCACCACATCCAGGCCGTCCGATTCCTTTCCCGGCCTGCTGGCATTGGTGACGGGAGGGAGCCCCCGAACGGTCGGCGGATTCTACGACGTAGCTTACGATCGCGTTCTGGCGCCGCCGAAGATTGCTACCGGCAATGGACTGCCGGCCGGAACCTGCAATTTGAACGTCATCAACGGAACGCAAACCGAATATGAAGAGGGCGATGAAATCGACCAGACCCAGCTCAATGGTGGCTTTCCCGGATACTCCAAAATCGACGGTGGCATTAAATCAATCAATCCCGACAGGCTGGTGCGCGATCCGTTTAACAACTGCCAAGCCGTATACCCCTGGAACTTCATTCGCACCAACACCATTTATGGTGTGATCCACGCCGCAGGCGGCTATACAGCCTGGTCCGACAAGCACGCTGTTTACGCGCTCGTTTCGGGCCCCACCGGAACCGACCAACCCAGCAACGTGGATGACTACTATTCCCCGGAAGTCAACTCCAATAAGATTCCACTTGCTGGCTTGACCACAGCGGGAACCAACTACAATTGCGCGAACGTCGTAATGGACGGGAATGATTGGACGACCGATTTCGATGCCATCAAATGCTATGACCAGTTGAAGGTCAACGCCATAGTGAACGAGATCAACGGCAAGAACCACCTCGGGACGAGCAAGGCTCCGGTCCCGGTGATTCTCGGCATGAACTTCCAGGCGGTCAGCGTCGGCGAGAAGCTTATTACGCCCGCAGCCTTGCCCGCAGCGCGCACCGACAGCAACTCGGGTGGTTATGAGGACGCCCAGGGTACGCCCAGACCCCTGATGTTGAAGGAAATCGTATTCGTGGATGCAGCGATCGGACAGATGGTTTCTGCGCTCAAAAATGACGGCCTTTTGGATTCGACCACCATCATCATCACCGCAAAACACGGGCAGTCGCCGATCGACCCGAATCGCTTCTTCCCGATTCCAGGGAAGACCAGCAACGGTGAGCCGCCCTCCGCTGCACTGCTACCCCCTAATCCTAACCTTCTCCCAGCAGTCTTTAGCGACCCGACCAACGGCCTCGGAATAGCTGAGGACGACATTTCTCAAATCTGGTTAACAGATCCAAGCACCACTGCGGAGGCAGTAACGGCTCTGGAGAATGCCGGCACCGCTATCGGACTGGGCCAGATCTACTATGGCGCTTCCCTGAACACGCTCTTTAACCCACCCGGCGTCCCCAATGTTCCCGGTCCCTGCTGCAAGCTTCGTGAAGGGGGCGACCCGCGTAGTCCCGACATCGTAGTGATTCCAAACGTCGGCGTGGTCTACACCGGCGGCAACAAAAAGCAGTCCGAACACGGCGGCTACGCATGGGATGATACAAACGTGATGCTGCTGGTCTCGAACCCGCACATCCACGCCAAGACCATCCATAGCTTCGTCGAGACTGCTCAGGTAGCTCCAACCATCCTTCAGCTTCTGGGACTTGATCCCCAAAGCCTGGATGCTGTGCGGACAGAAGGTACCCCGGCGCTGCCGTCCCTCTTCTCGGACGGCGAGGGGGACAATCAATAAGGACGAGTTCGAGCTTTTTCGAACGAGTCGTAAGGAAAGGGCGGCTGTCGTCGAGGCCGCCCTTTTCCTTTGCGCAGATGACTTATCGGTCTTGAGGAAAAAAAAAGGCCCGAGCGGTTGCCCGCCCAAGCCTCTTCAGGGGTGGTGATGGAGGAAACTCTTAGCGAGCCATCCGCGGCATCGGTTCCGGAGTGCCCCCGGTTGCTGGCGTCTCAACGGTCTTGCCGCTCTTGGCTTGCGCCGCGCGAAGCAGCGTGACCGGTTCCTGCCGCCGTACAGGCATGGTGAGATTCTCGCCTTCGCGCGTAAACGTCAGGCAGGCTTCCTTCTTGTCATAATCAATGCAGATCAAATCGCCGATGTGAACTTGTTCGGTAGCCAACAGATTGGCCAGCGGATAGACGATGTTGCGTTCAATGGCGCGTTTCAGGTGACGCGCTCCGTAGCGCTGGTCGGTGCCTTCGACCAGCAAGAATTCCCGCGCCGCGCTGGTTACCCGAAACAAGAACTGCCCGCGCGCGGTTTCCAAGACCCGCTGCTGAACCTGGCCCAGTTCGATCTCCAGTACTTCTTCTAACTGGTTCCGCTGCAACGGATGAAACACCACAATCTTGTCCAACCGGTTCATGAATTCCGGTGAGAATTTCCGGCGCGCGGCTTCAATGGCCGTACGTTCCACTTTTTCGTCCAAACCAGTGATTGGCTTGTCCTTCGGCTGAATAAAGCCCATCCCGCCCTGCATCAGTTCGGTAATTTCGCCGCCACCCAAGTTCGAGGTCATGAAGATGACCGTCTGCGACAGATCTACGCGGCGGTTGTCGCCCAGCGTCAGCGTCGCTTTGTCCAACATGCCCAACAGCAACTGCCAGAGCGCGTCGGAGGCTTTCTCAATTTCGTCAAACAGCAAAAAGCTCAACTTCAGCTTGTCGGTATGATTCGCAGAGAGCGCTTCCTGTGTAATTAAGGGATGTGTCTCGCGGTGGCCCAAATACCCTGGGGGCGAGCCAATCAATTTCGCGATTTCGTGCGAGTGTTGAAACTCCGCGCAATCCACCTTAATCACCGACCTTGGATCGCCGAAGAGAATCTCGGCTGCGGCCTCCACGATGCGGGTCTTGCCTGAACCTGTCGGACCGAGAAACAACAGATTGCCAACCGGTCGCCCAGGCGAGTTCAGCCCGGCGCAAAACACCTGATATAGGTCCACCAGCGCCTGCACACCCTCTTCCTGGCCGACGATCTTCGAGCGAAGCGAACCTTCGAAGTCACGAGTCTCGTTGCTGCGGATGGTGGGATTCAGTTGCTGTCGGACGGCTGGTCTCATTGGGCTTCCCTCTTGCTGAACTTTCTCGCAAAAGAATCGGCGTCTCACGGAAACGCTGCATCCTCAATTATGCAGGAGAAAGACCATTCCTAACTTTTCCACAGGCATAGGTGAACCTGTTGAATCTCAATAAGATACGGGATACGCATTTTTTAAACCTGTCTCACGGCGTGAGACTGTGTTTCACCGAGACGCAAAGTGAGAGCGGTGAAACAGATTGTGTCGAGGGATGGACGACGAAAAAAGGCGACTCCGATGAGAAGTCGCCCCTCGAAAGAGATACCTAACTTAAAGTCTTACCTTAACTTAGGACCGCTCTGGCTTTTTGCGCCCCTGCGGTGCAGCAGCCGGCGACGCAGCCGGCAACGAAGCCTGTGGAGACGAAGCCTCGGCTGCAGCGACCGCAGGAGCGTCGACTGCCTTGCCGTCGCGTGCCTCTTGAATTGCGGCGGCACGGCTAACCATCGGCTCGGGCGTTTCGATGAGAGCTCCTTCACTTTCTCGGACGAAGGAGAGGGCCTTGGCGACGCCGTCCCAGTCGATTCGGACCAAGTCGCCGACGTGAACTTGCTCGGTGGCCAGGAGGTTGGCGAGCGGATACACGATGTTGCGTTCGATGGCACGTTTCAGGTGACGCGCTCCGTAGCGCTGGTCGGTGCCTTCGGTCAGTAGAAATTCCCGCGCCGCTGGAGTTACACGGAACAGAAACTGACCGCGTGCAGTTTCCAGCACCCGCTGCTGAACCTGGCCTAGCTCGATTTCCAACACTTCTTCCAACTGATCGCGTTGCAACGGATGAAACACCACAATCTTGTCCAACCGATTCATGAATTCTGGTGAGAACTTCCGCCGCGCCGCTTCGATTGCCGTACGTTGCACTTTTTCGTCCAGACCAGTGATTGGCTTGTCCTTTGGCTGGACAAACCCCATCCCGCCTTCCATCAGTTCGGTGATTTCGCCGCCGCCCAAATTCGAGGTCATAAAGATGACTGTCTGAGACAGATCCACGCGGCGGTTGTCGCCCAGTGTCAGCGTTGCTTTGTCCAGCATGCCCAACAGCAACTGCCAGAGCGCGTCGGAGGCTTTCTCAATTTCGTCAAACAGCAAAAAGCTCAACTTCAGCTTGTCAGTGTGATTCGCCGACAACGCTTCCTGGGTAATCAAAGGATGAGTTTCCCGGTGGCCCAAATAGCCTGGGGGCGAGCCAATCAGTTTCGCGATTTCGTGCGAGTGTTGAAACTCCGCGCAATCCACCTTAATAATCGCGCGAGGGTCGCCAAACAATATTTCCGCAGCGGCCTCCACGATGCGCGTCTTGCCCGAGCCAGTCGGACCGAGGAACAGCAAATTGCCAACCGGCCGCCCAGGCGAATTCAACCCCGCGCAGAACACCTGATACAGGTCGACCAACGCCTGCACTCCCTCTTCCTGACCGACAATCTTTGCAGCCAGCGACGTCCTGAATTCCATCGTATTCGAGCTGCGTTTCTCTGGATCGAGCGGAAGAATTTCAGTGTTCATGACCGCCTCCTGGCGTCGCGCAACTGCAGCGACGCGGTTCCCAAGCGCCCGCGTCCCGGTCCGAATTGTTCCAATTTGACCTGGATTGTGGACTGCAAGAGCCGCAACTGCACCAATAGCTCTTTGGCCACTGCGGGTGATTCGGAAATTTGCAGAGCGGGCGGAAACATGTCCGCCAGATCAAGGTGCAATGCTCTGAGCGTTGTGATCAGTTTCTGGACCTCACGTGAATTGGGATCGGCAAGATTGATCTGCTGGCTGAGCTGGTCGCGCAGCGCGCGCCAATTGAGATCGACAAACGGATGCTTTTTCGAGACTTCGCGGACGATGGTATCGGTAATCCTTGCGTGTTCGCCGAGCCGGGCCAGATGCAGTTGCTTCACTTTCCCGCCGCGGCGCACGTTGTGCACCAGATAGTAGGCATTGCCTTTGCGACGAACGAATGCCATGACTTCACCTCAACCGCGCCTTTCTAACTCAGGGTTGTAGGTACAAACCCTGAAACCCTCCGTGTAGTGTATTTACCTTCCACTACACCGTCAACGATTAGATGCCGGGAACCGCAAAAAAGTGCCTTAAAAGTGATGCTTGAAACTTAACGTCTTGCTTCCAGTTGTGCCCATCATTTTTTCCGCTTCGTTTCATTCGTTTCCCCGATAGCATTTTCACTTTCCTGCCCGGACTCTCATCCGTCCGTGATGTCACCTGATCTAACACGGCTCCTTCCAATTCGATGCTTGCGCGTACTCGCCTGCTCTCCTAGCATTCAATTCATTGCATTTCGGAGACAGCGAGTTGACAAGCGAGGCCTGCTGAATGTCCTGGGCGCCAGTGTACGCCTTTGTGAAACAAATCCCGCGCGGCCGGGTTATCACCTACGGGGGGCTTGCGAAAGCTCTTCGGCTCCGCGGCGGAGCGCGCAGTGCTGGCCGGGCGATGGCCGCAAGCCCCTCCGGAAAAGGCGTTCCCTGGCATCGTGTCGTGGGTTATGGCGGCAAGCTGCTGATCCGCGAACCGTACGCCAGCCTGCAGCGCAAACTCCTCGAATCCGAAGGCGTCACCCTCCTCGAATCCCGCGTGAACATGAAAATACACGCCTGGACACCCACCCGCAAGAAGATCAGAGCCAAGAAGAAACTGAGGAAATAACGCCTACGCCTCGCGCGTACAGACAGGCGAGGATATTTCCTCGAGCCGTTTCGCAAGACCCTCCGACTCTTCGGACATGGCGCGAATTGCGGTATGCTCATTGCTCACAACTTATGGCGAATCCGGTAATACAGGTAGAAAACCTCACCAAACGCTACGGCGATGTGGAAGCGGTGCGTGGGATCAGCTTTTCGGTCGAAGAAGGCGAAGTCTTTGGCCTGCTTGGTCCCAACGGCGCCGGCAAGACTTCCACCATTGAAATTCTCGAAGGCCTGCGCACGCCGGACGGCGGAAAGCTCTCGGTTTGTGGCTACGATCCCCGCACTCACGCAGATGAACTCAAGCACGAAATCGGTGCCGCGTTGCAATCCACTTCCCTTCCCGACAAAATTCGCGTCGCCGAAGCGATCCGGCTTTTCGCCAGCTTTTACAAGCGGCGCCGCAACGTTGACGATCTCCTAAAACGATTTGGCCTGGAAGAAAAGCGGAACGCGTTCTATAGCTCGCTTTCCGGCGGACAAAAGCAACGCCTTGCGATCGCCATGGCCCTGGTCAACGATCCGAAAGTCCTGTTTCTGGACGAGCCGACGGCCGGCCTCGACCCGCAAGTACGCCGCGAAATCTACGACGTCATCGAAGAGTTGAAGAACGAAAAGAAGACCATTGTGTTGACCACCCATTACATCGAAGAAGCCGAAAAACTGTGCGACCGCGTGGCCATCGTTGACCACGGCAAGCTCATCATCGAAGGCACGCCGCGCGCGTTGAAGCAGGGCTCCGCCGACAAAACCCGCATCGAAGTGCGCCTCGCCAAACCTGAGTCCAACGACACCCTGAAGTGCCTCGACGGAGTCAGCGACTGCCGCGACATCAATGGCGCGTTCGTGCTGCACTGCCAGCGCCCTCCGCAGGCCATCGTCGCGCTGGTCAAGCACCTGGAAGCACAAGGTAACGAACTGGTCAGCCTGGAAATTGCCACTCCTTCGCTCGAAGACGTTTTCATCGAACTTACCGGAAGGAGGCTACGCGATTGAGCTACCTGGGAACGTTGACGCGCACCCGCGTGCGCCTCGCGCTGCGTAACAAAATGTTTTTCTTCTTCAGCGTGGTCATGCCGCTCGGCTTTTTCTTTCTCTATTGCGGCGTCTTTGCCAAAGGTGATCCTACTAAGGTCAAGTTTTACCTTGGCCCGGTGCTGGCGCTGAACGTGATGGGCAGCTTCTGGGGACTCAGCGCGACGCTGGTAATGTTCCGCGAACAGGGTATCCTGCGCCGCTTTCACGTCACGCCGGTAACGGCAACCGACATGCTCGCCTCCAGCGTGCTGGCAAACTTTTCTTTGACGCTTCCCGTGGTGTTCGCCGAACTCCTCGGCGCGCGTTTCATTTTCCACGTGCATGACATCGGCAACATTCTGACGACCATGGTCCTCGTGGCGGTCGGCACGGTTTCCTTCGGCTCGCTGGGCTTGGTCGTCGCCAGCATCACCAACACCATGCAGGAGACTCAGGTACTCAACCAGTTGCTCTGGCTGCCAATGATTTTCCTTTCCGGCGCCACGATTCCGGTCGCCTACCTCTCGCCTTATGTGCAGGGCGCCGCCTTGTTCCTGCCGGCAACCTACATGGTATCTGGATTGCAGAATGGCATCTATTCGAGCGTGGCAGTGTGGGCGCTTCCGGTTCAATTGTTCTCGCTGGTCGCGTGGGGCGCGCTGTCTTTCTTCGTGGCGGTTCAGCTCTTCCGCTGGGAGCCAGAAACCAAAATCCCGCGTAATGCTAAATTGTTCGCGGCTGCCACTGTCATTCCCTTCCTACTACTTGGCATCTACGAGCAAGGAAACGGAAAAATCCTGCGGGACGCCAAAGCGGCGTATGAATCAATGAATCACTCCGATCAGCCGCAGATTCAATCGCCAAACGTAAAGCAGTAGCTCACAGGGCAATCCCATTGGCTCGATTCGAACTGCGCCAATTTGGTTCTCCCGTTACACAATTTTCACGGCACACTCAATTGACGCTGCCTGTGCCGTACCGTATTCTGAAAATCAGAGTGGCATTAGAGACTAGGGAGCATTTATGCCGGTTCAGAAGACTGAAAAAATTTGGCACAACGGAAAATGGATTAACTGGGACGACGCTCATCTCCACGTCCTATCTCACGTCGTCAGCTACGGCTCGGCCGTCTTCGAAGGCATTCGCTGCTACGAAACCAAGCAGGGCCCGGCGATTTTCCGGTTGCGCGAACACATGCAGCGGCTCATCAACTCCGCGAAGATTTATCGCATGGAGCTTCCCTTCTCGGTCGAGGATTTTGGCAACGCGGCGTGCGAACTGGTGCGCCTCAACAAACTCGATAAATGCTACGTGAAGCCGATTATTCTGCGCGGATACGGCGAAGTTGGCGTGAGCCCGCTGAGCTCGCCGATCGAGTGCTACATGGCCTGTTGGTCTTGGGGCGCGTATCTCGGCCCGGATGCGTTGACCAAGGGTGTGGAAGTTGGCGTCAGTTCGTGGACACGCATTGCGCCGAACACGCTGCCGGCTATGTCCAAGGCCGCGGCCAACTACATGAATTCGCAGCTGATTCGCATGGAAGCGCAGTTCAACGGCTACGCCGAAGGCATTGCGCTCGATACCGACGGTCACGTCAGCGAAGGCTCCGGAATGAACGTGTTTGTCGCGCATGACGGCGTACTCTATACTCCGCCCTTGGCCACCAGCATTCTTCCGGGCATCACCCGCGACTCCGTGGTGAAAATGGCGATCGACCTCGGCATCTCCGTAAAGGAATCGGTCATCCCACGCGAAATGCTGTACATCGCCGACGAAGTTTTCTTCTGCGGCACGGCCGTCGAGGTTACGCCCATCCGCTCGGTTGATCACATTCAAGTCGGCAAGGGCGTCGCCGGCCCAATCACGCGAAACCTGCAGGAAGAATTCTTCGCCATCACCAGCGGCTCCAAACCCGACCGCCACAACTGGCTAACGCCAGTCAACGCCCCAGTCGCCGCCGCCCGCTAGGGAAAAGAGTTACACAGAGTTCACCGAGGCAGAGTCACTGAGCTCCACTGAGAAGAAGTTACCCTGGTCTGTGGTCTTTCTTTCTCTGTGCACTCCGTGTTCTTCTCTGTGTACCCGTGCACCTCTTGCTTTTTCCTTACCGCCGCCACGTTGCGCGCGTCATGTTTGAATCACCACATCGGTGCTCGCTAACTTCGCCGGTTTTGTTAGAATCTTCCCGAACTTCCCTTTCGAGTGGAGATGCCGTTGTACAACACCTCGCAAAAACTTGTCGCTGAATTTCTTGGCACCTTCGCGCTGGTATTCTTTGGCGCTGGCGCCATCTGCGCCGACCGGCTCCTGCAAACCAATGGCGCTGGCCCGCTGGGCATAGCGCTGGCATCAGGATTGACGATTGCCGTACTTTCGATCGCCTTCGGCCATATCTCCGGAGCGCACTTCAATCCAGCCGTCACCATCGGCTTCTGGGTCACCAAGCGCCTCAACACTATAGAAGTCATCGGCTACTGGATCGCGCAGGTTCTCGGCGGCATCGTCGCCGCATTTCTGCTGAAGGCGATCCTGCCGCGCGACGAAGCCTGGCAGCCGGTGCTCGGCGGCGTTCTGGACCTGGTGCGCGATTTCACTCGTCTTCCTGCAATGGGACTGGAAGCTCTAATCACTTTTTTCCTGGTACTGGTCTATTTCGCCACCACTGCCGAAGACAACCTCGAGTCGCGCTCAGTTTCAGGCTTTGCTGTAGGCCTCGTATATACCGTGGGTATTCTCGTCGCCGGACCGTTCACCGGAGCCGCTCTCAATCCGGCCCGCGCCTTCGGCCCCGCGTTGGCCAGCTCACACTGGGCCAATCAGGGCGTCTACTGGGTAGGTCCGCTGGCTGGAGGTTTTCTGGCCGGCCTCATCTACGACTCGCTGTACTCGCGGAAGCAGGTTTAGTTTTTCGCTGCTGCGTGGCATCACGCGGATTCTCAGGAGGAAACTCATGAAAACCATTTTCTTGGCGGTCTTCGCGTTGTGGCTGACGGCTGCGGCGATTCCAGCGGGAGCGCAAGTAAATCCATACAAAGAAGGCACGCCCGGCGTCACCGGGTACCGCTCCGAAGTGTTGGCCGAAGTCATGATCCAGGGTGACAAATTCGTCCGCCTCGCCGAAGCCATCCCCGCCGAGAGATACACCTGGCGGCCCGCACCCGACGTTCGCTCCGTCGCCGAAGTCTTTCTCCACGTCAGCGCCGCCAACTTCAATCTGTACAAACTGGTCGGCACGCCGCCGCCCGCGGGATTTGATGTCAAAGGTTTCGAAAAATCCACCACCGACAAAGCCAAGATTGTCGCTACCCTAAGAAACTCATACGACCACGCCAGGAAAGCCATCACTGCGATGCCGGACGCCGACCTCGAAAAGAGCCTGGACTGGTTTGGCGGCAAGAACACCGAACGCGGAATCTTGCTCTTCATCGTTCGCCACGGCGCCGAGCACCTCGGGCAGTCCATCGCCTACGCCCGCAACGTCGGCATCACTCCGCCCTGGACCGAAGACGCGCAAAAGAAGCAGCCCGACAGAAAGTAGCGCGAAAAACTTGGTTGGTAGCCCGCTGCTTTATCCCGTTCGCCGTTTGTCGTTTGCAGTTAAAACCCAGTCATCAACCCATCCCGTCCGCATTTCCGGCGGCAAACGGTTAGCGCCAAACGGCAAACGATCACCCTGTCCCAACGCGCAGGGTAACTAGCCCGCTACCCGTCTTGACGACATTCTTGCCCACCCGATAGTGCAGTGCTACTTTCGCCATAGGCCCGAAGCAATGCATCGGCACTTATAGAAAACGGTTTGCAGCATTTTACTGACTACTTAAAACTAAGAACTGAGAACTTCCTTTATGGCCCTGAGCATTGACGATCTTCTTCGCCGCGCCGTCGAGCAAAAGGCGTCGGACTTGCACCTGAAAGTCGGCAACCACCCGTATCTGCGCGTGGACGGCGTGCTCGCCCCGCTCACCGACGTGCCCCGCATCACGCCCGAAGAAATGCTCTCCATGGCGTTCAGCATGATGACTAACCGCCAGAAGCAAAAGTTCAAAGAGAGCGCCGAACTCGATATGGCGTACGGCGTCGCCGGTCTCGGCCGTTTCCGCGTCAACGTATTTCAACAGCGCGGCAACGTCGGCATGGTTCTCCGCGTCATCCCCACCAAAATTCGCACTTCCGAAGAGCTAAATCTTCCTCCGGTCGTCAACAAAATTTGCGAAGAGCAGCGCGGCCTGGTCTTGGTCACCGGTACCACCGGTTCCGGTAAGTCCACCACGCTGGCCGCGATGATTGATCGCATCAACGCCAACCGCTCCGATCACCTGATCACCATCGAAGACCCTATCGAATTTCTGCATCGCGACAAGCGCAGCTTCATCAACCAGCGCGAAGTCGAAGTGGACACCGCGAACTTTTCAACCGCGTTACGCGCTGCCTTGCGTCAGGATCCTGACGTCATTCTGGTTGGCGAAATGCGCGACCTGGAAACCATTTCCACCGCATTGCTCGCCGCAGAAACCGGCCACCTGGTTTTCTCTACCCTGCACACTCTCGACGCCACCGAAACCATTCAGCGCATCATCGCGGTCTTTCCTCCGCCCGAACAAAAACAGATTCGTTTGCAGCTCGCCGCAACCTTGAAGGCTGTAGTTTCCCAGCGCCTGGTGCGCCGCGCCGACGATCAAGGCCGCGTCCCGGCCGTTGAAGTCATGATCGCCACCGGCTACATCCGCGACTGCATCATCAACGCCGACAAAACTCGCCTGATTCACGACGCCATCGCCGCCGGCGGTTCGCAATACGGGATGCAGACCTTCGATCAATCGCTATTCGATCTCTATACCAAGAACCTCATCACCCTCGACGAGGCGTTGATTCGCGCTTCGAACGCCGACGAATTCAAACTCCGCATTCAAGGTGTCCGCTCCGCCGCCGATGCCGCGCGCGAAGAGATGGAACGCCAAATGGCCGACTTCGAACGCTTCGCCCGCAAGTAACCCCTGCGTCCAGATTTTTCTCGTGTTTTGTAGCAGCGGCTTTACGCCGCTGCTCTTTCTTTTTCTCCACGGTTTTTCTTGATAGCGGCCCCGACCCGGTCCGGGCGCTTTTGGACTGCGGCGGCTCGACGCCGCTTTTCTTTGATCAAAGTGTTTCGTGGAACGCAGCTACAACTAAGCCTAAAGATAGCGTCCCTCTTCGTCCCACGCTCTAATCTCGTCGTCGACGGAGAATACCTCGTCGGGATTCTCCGCATACCGCGCATCCAGCTTGTAAGCCTGCTCCTCCAGCGGAATCGCCAGCCAGGAAAGATTCTTTACGAACCCTCGCACATACAGATCAACGTATTTTTCAAAGCCCAAAACCGAGATCTGCGCCGCATGCACCGCTCCATGAAACAACGCTCGCGGCTCAATCCGGTCATGAAACACAATTACGTCGATGTAAGTGATCGATGCCATGTGCACGAAATCCGGAAACTTACCGCCGCTCATCTCTTTTGCCTTTGCGTAAAACGGCGGCGGAGGAATCCGCGCTCCATGCAGCGTGATGGTCTTCAGGCGGTCCAGCATTTCCTTCGAGAAATAGGGCTGGATCGTTTCCCGTAGATTCGCAGCCAGCCCCTCGCTGTGCCGCACGTATAAGTCCCGCTCCCTCTTCAGATATGCGCCGACACCCGCAACCATCTCGGCCACGCTGGGTTGGGTGAATTCTTGGGGAGTCATTCGGGCTTGCACCTGTGGGTCAATCCAAATTTACGTCATGGCCATTCGGCGCGCAATCCCATAAGTTTTATCTCTATGCTCCCTTGATCTTTTCTTTACGCGCGCAATCGTAGAAGTACCAGACCCTCAAGCCACTAGCCTCTTCCCTGCGACCTCTGTGGTCTCTGCGTTAAGAACCCGCAGTAACCGGTTCCGTGGTGTATGCAGTAGATTCGGAGTCGCTCTTTACTTCATCACTTCCTTACTTCATTCTCTCCTTCATGTTTTCTCGTTCCCGCCCGCGCAAGCTCGACACCGAACAAGAACTCTACGACGTAGCCTTGCGGGCACTCATGCGCCGCGCTCACTCCATGCACGAAATGAAACAAAAGCTGGCGCGTCGCACCGACAACGAACTCCTAGTACGTGTGGTGATGGCACGACTAAAAGAAAACGGCCAGCTCGATGACGAGCGCTACGCCCAGCAGTTCACTCGCAATCGCACCCAATCCCGCAAGCAAGGCAAATTTCGCATTGCCCGCGAATTACGCTCCCGCGGAGTCCCCGACCGCCTCATCAACTCCGCCCTCGAAGGCTCGGCAACACAAACCGAGCAGGCCGACATGGTTCGCCAGCGCATCGAACGCAAACTAAAATCCTACCGCGGCGAAATCGACGACAAGAAAATCTCCTCCATCTACGGCTCGCTGCTCCGCGCCGGCTTCCCTTCCGACGTCATCCGCACCGAACTCAAAAAGCTCACGGCCGAAGAAGTCCCGGAAGCCGAGGCCAGCCTGGAATAAAGAATCGGATCGCCACAGAGTCACAGAGACCACAGAGTTTGTAGCGCAAACAATTCTGTCGGCGCCTCCGTATTTTTCGTAGTGACCGGTCTTGAGACTGGTTCTTATTCCTAGAGTCTAGTGAGCTTGGGGCGTTCCAAAATGGAACGCCCACTTAAAATTAGAAAATCTGTGGCAAGCAAAGGACTTACAAACGCGTTTTTTTCGATGTGTGGCAAGGAAAGGACTCACGAGCGTAAATTTCGTAGGAGTGGCGACGAAAGGAGTTACGGGATTTTTTCGTTTGCGCGAGAGGTTGGGGAGTTGAAGGAGGGCGTACCGGAAGCGTCGAACCAAACACAGAGACACGATCAAGCAAAGTCGAGAGTTTTTTTGGGTAGTTCTGAGCCTATTCCCGACCTGCCGATCTAATTCATTCTTCTCTTCTCTGTGCCCTCTGTGACTCTGTGGCAATCCAATTCCTGGCTCCAGTCCGCTCGCCACTTCCTACCGGGGTCTGCGATAATGGCACTCATCTTTTCTACCTGAGGCTCCTCTTGACGGTTACGGCTACAAATGCGAAGTTTTGCCCCATGAGTGCGCTATGAAGTGGTCCGGCAACGAGATCCGCGAGACGTTCCTACGCTTCTTTGAAAGCAAAGGCCATCGGCGCGTACGCAGCAGTTCGTTGGTGCCGCACGGCGATTCCACTTTGCTCTTCACCAACGCCGGGATGAACCAGTTCAAGGACGTCTTCCTCGGCCTGGAGAAGCGCGACTACACCCGCGCCACCACCGCGCAGAAATGTGTCCGCGCCGGCGGCAAGCACAACGATCTCGAAAATGTCGGCTTCACCAAACGCCATCACACCTTTTTTGAAATGCTTGGCAATTTTTCCTTCGGCGATTATTTCAAGAAGCACGCTGTCGCTTACGCGTGGGAACTGCTGACATCGCCGGAATGGTTTGCGATTCCGAAAGACAAACTCTACACGACCGTTTTCGGTGGAGCCGAACTCGCTCCTGGTACTACGCTCGGCGTAGACGAAGAAGCGCGCGGCTTCTGGCTCGAACAAAACGTTCCCGCCGATCGCGTAGTTCCGATTCCCGGCTTGAAAGACAACTTCTGGGCCATGGGCGATACCGGACCGTGCGGCCCATGCAGCGAAATCTTCTACGACATGGGGCCCGAGGCGTCCGAAGAAGGCCATGCCGATTGCCAATTTCCCTGCGAGTGCGGCCGCTACGTCGAAATCTGGAACCTCGTTTTCATGCAGTTCAATCGCGACGCCACTGGCACCCTTACTCCTCTTCCCAAACCATGCGTTGACACTGGCATGGGCCTCGAACGTGTCGCTGCAGCGCTGCAGGGTGTCATCTCCAACTACGACACGGACTTGTTCGAGCCACTGACGAAGCGCGCAGCGAAATTGTGCGGCGTCGATTTCAACCGCGAGGAACAACTGGAAGAAGGCAAAGGCGGCGCGGCTTCCTTGCGCGTCATCGCCGATCACGCCCGCGCGACAACGTTTCTAATGACCGATGGCGTGCAGCCGTCGAACGACGGGCGAGGCTACGTTCTGCGCAAGATTATTCGGCGCGCAATTCGCCACGGTCGACTCCTCGGTGCGGACAATCCGTTCCTATCGGAAATGGTTCAGACCGTGCGCCAGCTCATGAGTAGCGCTTATCCGGAACTGCTCGAACCGTCGGCAGCCCGCGTTCCGGATATCGTCCTTTCAGAAGAGAAGCGGTTCGGACAGACGCTCGACATCGGGCTCAAGAAACTGGATGATTTAATTCGCGAGAGTGTAAAGATCGCGGCGGACACTAACGGGCTTACCGCCGCTGTGCACCCTGGCGCCTTTGGCGGTGCCGCAGCGCCAATAGTGCCGGGAGACGCGGCCTTCAAACTTTACGACACTTATGGGTTGCCCCTTGATTTCATTATTGATGCTGCACGCGACGTCGGTGTGAGCTTCGATGAGATCGGCTTTGGTAACGCCATCGAGGAGCAGCGGACGAAGGCGCGGGCTTCATGGAAAGGTACGCACAAAGAGGCGGCGAATCCGGCGTTTGCGAAGATTGCGGAAACGTTTAGGACTGAGCTGGGATTTTATCATGGCACCGCCGACAAGGACTGCCGAGTCGAAGCCATCATTACCAAGAACGGATCGGTCAATGAATTAAAAACCGGAGAATCGGGCGAAGTCGTGCTGGATCGCACGGCGATCTATGCAGAGTCGGGCGGACAGATTGCCGATACCGGCGCGTTTTACGACAGCTCGGAATCGCAAGTGCTCGCGGAGGTTTCTGGCGCGTATTACCCGGTTGCAGGACTCGTCGCTCATCGCGTTACGGCGAAAGAGACTCTGCGCGTCGGCGATCGCGTCACGGTGATCGCCGATTTGGCGCGGCGGGACCGCGTGATGCGCAATCACACTGGGACGCACCTCGTTCATGCAGCGTTGCGCAACATTCTGGGCCCGCATGTGAAGCAGGCCGGCTCGCTGAACGGCGTGGATCGCTTGCGCTTCGACTTTTCGCACTTCGCTCCGGTGGACGCGGAAGAGCTGCGGGACATCGAGCAAATGGTTAACGACGAGATTCGCCTGAATACGGAACTCGAAACCAACGTCACCTCGCTCGACGACGCTCTGGCGAGCGGCGCGCTGGCCTTTTTCGGCGACAAATATCCCGAGCACAACGTCCGCGTGGTGACTATTCCCGATCCGCGCGCGCCTCGCGGGTTCTATTCCAAGGAACTGTGCGGCGGCACGCACGTGAAGCGTATCGGCGACATTGGCGTGGTCAAAATCGTGCGCGAAGAGTCGGTCGCAGCCGGAGTCCGCCGCATCGAAGCGGTCACCGGCATTGGTGCCGTTGAGCATTACCAGCAGCAAGCCAACGTGCTGGCGTCGGTGGCCAAGCAGCTGAACGTCGGCGAGGACGCCATTGTGGCTTCCATCGAAAAGCTGACCCAGACCACCCGGCAGCTCGAAAAGCAGCTGTCCGACCAGCGCCGCAAAGGCGCCTTGAACCAGCTCGATGAACTGGCCGCCAAAGCAAAGCTCATCAATGGTACGAAAGTCGTCGTAGGGCAGGTCGAAGGGCTGGACCGGGACGGTATCCGGCAGCTGGTGGATAGCCTGAGGCAGAAGCTCGGCTCCGGGGTAGTGGTTCTTGGCCAGGTCGACGACGGCAAGGTCGCCCTCATCGCAGGAGTCACCAAGGACCTCACCGCTAAAGTCAATGCTGGCAAGGTGATACAGACACTGGCCAAACAGGTAGGTGGCAAGGGCGGGGGACGACCTGACCTTGCGGAGGGTGGCGGAGAGGACACAAAAGCCCTCGATAGTACTCTTGGGGGAGTGACGGCCCTACTGGAAGGATTGCTATAATCCTGCCAGATTCGCGAACCCCGCAAGGGTCGTGATCTAGCCTGCCCTAACCGGGCCGACGACTCGCCAAGATGGCCACCTGTAGGTGGCCGCTACGAAGACCAGTCGCCTGTTTGCAGCAAGCTGTAAGGTAGTGGCACCAAAGCGCCTTCCCCGACGCAAAGGTGATGGGAAAACGAAGACCAAACTCGGGCCTCCTCGCGATTCCAGCAGTTCTCTTCTGCGCGCCCTTTTTCATTGCACCGTGCGCCCAGGCTCAGATCGCCAAAATCGGCAATTATGACGGCCGAACGCTGTTCGTCAACGCCGAACCGCCCGCAGTCTTGAAGTTAATCCCACGGCGCAACTCCATCTTCCTTCCCTCCACAACTTCGATTACCGGCCGGGCCCGACCCGCGATGAACGTGGATCGCGACGGCGCGGAAAAGCTGGTGCGCGAAGCTGCCGAGCGCCACAGCGTCGATCCCGCACTGGTTCGAGCGGTAATTGAAACCGAGTCCAACTGGAATGCGGGAGCGGTTTCCCGCAAGGGCGCGGTCGGGTTGATGCAGCTGATTCCGACCACCGCACAAAGATTCGGCGTGAACGATTTGTACAGCCCGCAACAGAACGTCGATGCCGGGGTTAAATACCTCAAGACGCTGTTGCAGCGCTACAACGGCAATCTGGACTTGGCCCTGGCAGCGTACAATGCGGGAGAGGGAGCGGTGGATCGTGCTCACGGCGTGCCCTCGTACCGGGAAACTCGGGACTACGTACAAAAAGTGCAGAGTGCTTATTTTCGACCGGGCTCGGGACGCCTGGACGGCGCGTTCCTTAATCCTCGCGCCATCCGTAAGGCGACCGGCGCGAATGGCCGAACGGTATTTACCAACGACTGAGAGCTGGTTAGCAGTTCGGCGAGATGGGGTTTGGGGCGGCGGGTTGGCGGATGCAAGTCATTCGAAAAAAATTGTGTGAGTTTTTTGCCAGTTCCTGCCAAGATTCTAGTGGTATGGGTGAATCCTCTTCTTGCCGGCGCGGTATGGCCTTTTTTTTGCACAGGACCTTCGCCCGCGTTTCGCCGGTTTTTGCTGTAGCGCTACTCGCCGCTTCAGGCTTGGTATTCACGCCGATTTCTTCCGCATCCAGTTCGACATCGACCGCAGCCGCTGCTGATCCGACCGCTGCAGTAAAGCGCCAGGCGGCAAGCTCGCAGTTCGCGCGCGCGGAAGATCAGCGCGCCGCGCTGAACGAAAAGCCTGCTGACAAGCGCACGCTTGCGGATTACAAGCACGTTGTTGATTCCTACCGCCGCGTTTACCTGATTACTCCCCACGCGAATGAAGTGCCAGATGCGCTGCTGGCGGTCGCTGAGATTTACACCGAAATGGGCGAGAAGTTTGGCCGCAGCTACTTTCAATCCGCGGTTGATACCTATCAATTCTTGATGCGGGAATACCCGAAGAGCCGTTACTGCCAGGATGCCTATTTGCGTTCGGCGAAATTGCAGAAGGATCAGCTGGGCGATACCTCCGGGGCAATCAAGACTTACGAGACATTTTTGAAGAAATTCCCCCGTTCGCCGCACAAGCGTGAAGCACAGGAAGAGCGTGCGGAACTGGCGCTGCTGCAGAATTCCACGCCACCTCAAGTCAGCACGAATTCCTTGACGAAAAACGAGGAAGCGGAAACCGCGAAGCCCGAACCCGCGCCGCGAGTGCCTGCGAAAGAAGTTCCGCGCGATATAGCAGTCGAAGTTGCCAAGAAAACTGCCAGCCCGAGCGGCGGAAGTCCTGCCGCCAATGGCCGCATTCCGCTGATACACAAAATCAGCGCGAAGGCCGCCGCGGACACCGCGCGAGTGACCATCGATCTCGATGGCAGCGTGCAGTACATTTCTGGGCGCATCGCCAATCCCGACCGGATTTATTTTGATTTGCATGCGGCCAGGCTGATGCCGGAATTGGTGCACGCCAAGATCAAGGCTGACGGACCGATGGTTTCCGCGGTGCGCGTAGCGCAGAATCCCGCAGGGGTGGTTCGTGTGGTGCTGGACGTCAACGGCGTGAAGGATTACACCGCTTCCCTTTTGAGCAAGCCAAATCGCCTGATCATCGACTTGTATGCGAGTGCCAAGGCCATGCAGACCGCGTCCGCGGAGAGTTCCGGCGGCGCCGTGGATACGCCCGCAACCGAAAACGCAGTAATAGCTTCTGTCAACAAGCCATCGGAAAAGGTACAGTCCGCGATTCCGATACCTACGAGGACTCCGAACGCCGATACCACCGAGTCCGCGGCCGTGATTCCGCAGCCGAAGAACAAACTGGCGACGGCAAAGGTTGGCAAAGCTTCCGGGAAGTCGCCGGACTTGGTGCAACCGGCTTCGGCGCCGCAGCCGACGCGCGACGGAAACTCGACCTTGACGCGGGCGCTGGGACTGAAAATCGGCCGCATCGTGATTGACGCCGGACACGGCGGTCACGATACCGGAACCATCGGGCCAACTGGCTTGATGGAAAAAGATTTGTGCCTGGACATCGCGCTGCGTTTGGGAAAAATCATTCAGCAGAAATTACCGAGCGCGGATGTTGTCTACACGCGTTCGGACGATACGTTTATTCCGCTGGAAGAGCGCACTCACATCGCCAACGAAGCGAAAGCCGATATGTTCATTTCGATTCACGCGAATTCCAGCCAGGATCCGGGCGCACGTGGAATCGAAACCTATTATTTGAATTTGAAGGGTTCGGCGGAAGCAATGGAAGTGGCGGCGCGGGAAAATGCCACCGACGATCAGGGCATCCACGAACTGCAGGATTTGGTGAAACAGATCGCGCGGACCGAAAAAATTGACGAGTCAAAAGAATTTGCTGAAGACGTGCAGGACTCTTTGGCCAAACGTGTGCAGAAGGCCGCCAAGCCGGTGAAGAATCGCGGCGTTCGCAAGGCGCCGTTTGTGGTGCTGATTGGCGCGGATATGCCGTCGATCTTGACCGAGATTTCGTTCCTGAGTAATCCCGCGGATGAAAAGATGCTGAAGCAGCCCGAACACCGGCAACGGGTCGCCGAAGGAATTTATCAGGGCGTAGCCAGTTACCTGCAGAATCTGAACAGCATGTCGGTCAACCAGAGCAGCACTCCCGCCCCCAAGCGCACCACCACCTCCGCCGAGGTAGAATCATCTCGCAACCGAAACTAGGGTTCCGGTGTCTAATAGACTTACGGGGATGAACCACCACTCAAGATTCGCTTGGTATCTTCTGGGCGCGGCGCTTTGCACGTTGGCGCCAGTCGTATTTGCGCAACATCAGCCGCACATATTGCCCAAACAATTTGCCAAGTGGGTGGTTGGCGACGGACCGACGGACGAGCCTAAGCTTGTGGCGCTCAACTCGCCGCTGTTAGAAGAAGCCGGCCAGTCAGCAGTCGAACTGGAGCGCTACACCAATGGAAAGCAGTGGCTTCGTGTGTGGCTGCAGGAGTTCCGCGATCCGAGCGGAGCCTACCAAGCCTACACCGCGAGTTTGAATCCTAAGCTGACCGGTTCAACCATGGGGCCGCTCACGGCCGCGGGCGACGACCAGTTGATAGCACTGGTTGGAAACCGGATCGTAAGAGTCTTGTGGATCAAGAATGCCAGTGATACTGATTTAAAGTCGCTGCTCGATTCCGTGAAACAGGAAGCGGATCACACTCCGTTGCCGCCGGTGCGCGCTTATTTGCCGGAAGAGCAGTTGGTACAAGGGACGCAGCGCTACGCGCTGGGAGCGGCGGGATTCAATGCGGCGCTGGAAGCGCTAAATGAAAGCAAGTTTGCGGCGATTACGCCGGAAATTGGATTTGCGACTGGCGCGGAAGCGATGCTGGCGAGCTATCAATCGGAAGGCAACAAATCGCAGGATTTGTTGATTATTGACTATCCGACGCCGCAGCTTGCGGAACAGCGGTTGCACCACATTCAGTCGGTCATTGCGGCGAATCCAGCGTTGGCGGGAGTGACCGTCGAGCGGAAGACTTCCCTGCTGTCGCTGGTGCTGTCACCGACTTCGCCACAGGCGGCTGCCAAGCTGCGCGAGGGCATTCAGTACCAGATGCAAGTCACCTGGAACGAGCCTTCGCAGACGCTGACCGATCCGCCGTGGGTGTCGGTTCTCAAGAATATTTTTATGGGCACAATGGTATTCTGCGGCTTCGCCATAGTGATGGGCGTAGCGTTTGGCGGAGTTCGCGTGGTAACCAAGAGATTTTTCCCCGGGAAAGTATTTGACCGTCCCGAAGACATGGAAGTGCTGCAGTTGGGATTGTCCGGCAAACGCATCGACCCTCGTGACTTCTACTGATACTAAATAAGTCCAAAATCCAGCCGTTTCCACCCACCTCTAGATGTAACGAAAAGCAGGCGAAAGCGTCTAACGGGCAGTGCTGCGAAGTGCGCGATTTCGTGTCGGGCGGAGAATGTCGTAACATCTTGGCGGCCGCAAGACGGAGATTCAGGGGAGCATGGATATTTCCATAAAAAAACGATTTACCGAGCCGAGTACTGCGCGGAACGGTGCTTGGGGATTGCTGTGCGTTGGCCTCGCAGTCGCCATGCTGGCGGGTTGCGGGCAAAAGACCGCAGCAGACGGCGCGGGTGGGCTGCCACCGGGCGGAATGCCGGTGCAGGTGCAGAGCGTGAAGAGCGCGACGATTCCGGACGTTGCGGAATATCTTTCGGTCCTGAAATCGCGGCATTCGGCGAACATCAATCCGCAGGTGGAAGGCCAGATTACCAAGATATTTGTGAAGTCGGGCGACCGGGTAAAAACCGGTGAGCTGCTGCTGGAAATTGATCCGCTGAAGCAGCAAGCAACCTTGAATAGCCAGCAAGCAGCGCGCAACGCGCAAGAAGCCAATTTGCGTTTGGCGACGGTTTCCTATGAGCGCGCGAAAAAGCTCTCTGAAGCGGGCGTGATCAGCAAAGCCGACTACGATACCGCGGAATCGAATTACAACGCGGCGGTAGCGCAGCTGAAGTCGCAGGACGAGCAGGTGACGCAGCAGAAAGTCGAGTTGCACTACTATTCGGTGAGCGCGCCGATGGACGGACTAGTGGGGGACATTCCGGTTCGAATGGGCGATCGGGTGACGGTCGGGACATTATTGACGACGGTGGATGAGCCGGGCGCGCTGGAGGCATACATTTATGTTCCAGTGGAGCGTTCGAAAGGATTGAAGCTTGGTCTGCCGGTAAAACTGCTAAGCGAGTCAGGTGATTTTCTGGCGAGCACCGCGATTACCTTTGTGTCGCCGCAGGTAGATCCTGATACGCAGACAATTTTGGCGAAAGCTGCGGTTCCGAATGTGCAGGCGAAGCTGCGGATTTCGCAGCAGCTACGAGTGCAAGTGACGTGGGGTCAGCGGCAAGGAGCAGTGATTCCCTTCCTCGACATTACCCGCATCAACGGCCAGTATTTTGGATTCGTCGCGGTGAATGAAGGCAAAGGAACGATTGCGCGGCAAAAACTGGTGAAGATCGGCGACAACGTCGGCAACGACGTGGAAGTGCTCGACGGAATCAAGCCGGGAGAACATTTGATCGTCTCTGGCACGCAATTCTTGCAGGACGGAATGCCGGTGGCGGAGCAAACCGCGGCGCCAACGGGCAGCGACACCACGAAAAAGGAAACCGGCCCGGCAAAGCATTAAATCACCGCCCACTGACCATGACCGTTTCCCCCAACAAATGCGGATCGATGGAGCGCCCTAGTGTTCGTTGATTTTTTTATTCAACGGCCGGTGTTCGCGACGGTGTGCGCATTGCTGATCGTGCTGGCGGGCGCGATTTCCATTCCGACGCTGCCGATTGCGGAACTGCCGGACCTGGCGCCGCCGCAGGTAATCGTAAGCAGCAATTATATCGGCGCGAACGCGCAGACCGTGGAGTCGGCAGTGACGATTCCGCTGGAGCAGGCGATCAACGGCGTGCAGGGGATGAAGTACATCACCTCATCCAGCGGCAACGATGGCACCAGCCAAATAACCGTAGTTTTTGACGTAACGCGGGATGTGGACCTGGCTTCGGTGGACGTGCAGAACCGCGTGAACCAGGCACTGGCGCGGTTGCCAAACGCGGTAAAGAACACCGGGGTCATTATCACCAAGCAGGCTAGCGGGTTCGTGCTGGGCGCCGGGGTGTACTCCGAAAGTGGTCAATACGACAGCCTGTTTTTGAGCAATTACATCGACGTCTACATTAAGGACGCGGTGAAGCGCGTGCCCGGCGTCGGCGACGTCATTATATTTGGCGAACGCAAATACGCGATGCGGTTGTGGCTGGATCCGGCAAAGATGGCGCAGCGCGGGCTGACGGCGTCGGCAGTGGTGAACGCGCTGACCGAACAAAACGTTCAGGTGGCCGCCGGCCAGATCGGCCAGCCACCATCGCAAACGGGGCAAGCGTATCAAGTCAGCGTGCGCGCGGTCGGACGGCTCTCCGAAGCATCGGAATTTGACAACATCATTTTGAAGACCGGCGCCGACGGAACGCTGGTTCGCGTGAAGGATGTTGGGCGGTCCGAATTGGGGGCGGAAGACTACGGGACGCTGCTGCGTTTCAGCGGGCACGACGCGGTCGGTATGGGCGTGACGCAGTTACCGGGCGCGAACGCGCTAGACGTGGATAAAGCAGTGAAAGCGGAGTTGATCCGGCTGTCGAAGAATTTCCCGCCGGGATTGAAAGTAGCGGTGGCGTTTGACACCACCACGGTGATCGGGGAATCGATTCAGGATGTGATGCAAACGCTGTTACAGGCGATCATCCTGGTGATCATCGTTATTTACATATTCCTGCAGGATTGGCGAAGCACGCTGATTCCGGCAATCACCATCCCGGTGTCGCTGATTGGTACGTTTATTTTTGTGAAGGCCCTAGGCTTTTCGATCAACACGCTCACGTTGTTTGGCATTACGTTGGCCACCGGATTGGTGGTGGACGACGCGATCGTGGTCATTGAAAACGTGGAACGCCACATCACCGAAGGAATCAGCGAGCCACACATGGCGGCTTCGGTGGCGA
Organism: uncultured Acidobacteriota bacterium; assembly: GCA_963814635.1. Lineage (GTDB taxonomy): Bacteria > Acidobacteriota > Terriglobia > Acidiferrales > UBA7541 > Acidiferrum. Next base: position 2,482,804 of record CAWFDP010000001.1, read on the forward strand.
TGAAAGAAGTGGCGGGCGCGGTGATCGCGACGTCGCTGGTATTGGTTGCAGTATTCGTACCGGTAGCACTGTTTCCGGGGACCACGGGCATTTTGTTCCGTCAGTTTGCGCTGACCATCGCGTTTTCCGTTTCGATTTCCGCTTTCAATGCGTTGACGCTTACCCCATCGCTTTCCGCGCTGTTTCTGGGCCACTATCGAGAGCGCGCCAAGGGCTTTTTCTTCAGCTGGTTCAACCGAGTGGTGGCGTCAGGAACGGAATTGTACCGGCGCACAGTTCAACACATTCTGGAATGGCGAGTGGTGGCAGTAATCGCGTTTCTGGCAACGCTGGGCCTGACCTACTGGCTGTATTCGCGTGTGCCGACGGCGTTCATTCCGGAGGACGATCAGGGTTATGTGATGGTGATCGTGCAGGCGCCGCAGGGTGCTTCGCTCGAGTACACGTCCGAGATCTGCACGCAGATTGAAAAGGAAGTTCTGAAATTGCCGGATGTGGAAGGCACATTTTCGGTGATGGGATTTGGATTTTCCGGAAGCGCTCCGAATCGCGCGATTGTATTCGTGCCGCTGACTTCTTTCGACAAACGCAAGGGCGACGCACACTCCGCGGCTGCGCTGCTGCAAAGGATGCGCCCGGCGCTCGGCGGAATCTCGGGCGCGCTGGCGGTGCCATTCAATCCCCCGGCAGTGCAAGGACTGGGAAACTTTGGCGGTTTCACTTTTGAAGTGGAGGATCTGGGCCGCAACTCGGTTCAGCAGATTGCGAATACGACTTACGGCTTGATCGGCGCGGGAAATACCAGCGGGACGTTGACCGGTCTGTTTACTTCGTTTACCGCGAACGACCCGCAATACCTGGTGCAAATAGACCGCGAAAAAGCGAAGAGCCTGCAAGTTCCCTTCACACAAATCACCGACGCGCTGCAGGTGTACATGGGTTCGGTGTACGTGAACGATTTCGACTTCAATAACCGGTCGTATCGCGTGTACGTGCAGGCAGACAGCCGGTTCCGTTCGAAGCCGAAGGACATTGGGCAGTATTACCTGAAGTCGGACACTGGGAAACTGATCCCGCTGGATAATTTCGTGAAGGTGGAGCAGACCGCGAATCCGCAAGTGATCAGCCATTACAATTTGTTCAGGTCGGCGGAAGTGAACGGTTCGGCTGCGCCGGGACGCAGTTCCGGGCAGGCGATTGCGGACATGGAAGCGCTGGCGAAAAAGAGTTTGCCGGCGGGTATGACTTACGAATGGAGCGGACTCTCGCTGGAAGAGATTCAGTCAGGCGGGAAGGCGCTGATCCTTTTTGCGCTGGGCTTAGTGTTCGTATACCTGACACTGGCGGCGCAGTATGAAAGTTTTGTGCTGCCGTTTATCGTGCTGCTGGCGGTGCCGGTGGCGCTGCTTGGAGCGGTGGGAGCGCTGGCTCTGCGTGGGCTGGACAACAATGTGTATTGCCAGATCGGTTTGGTGATGTTGATCGGACTGTCCAGCAAAAACGCGATTTTGATTGTGGAGTTTGCGGAGCAACTGCGGGCGCAAGGAAGCACGATTGCGGACGCCGCCATTGAGGCTGCGCGGATCCGGCTGCGGCCGATTCTGATGACGTCGCTGGCGTTTATTCTTGGTGTGGTGCCACTGGTGCTGGCGACTGGCGCGGGAAAAGCGGGGCGCATCTCGGTGGGTACGACGGTGTTTGGCGGAATGATCGCGGCCACAACTTTAAACCTTATTTTTATCCCCTTGTTGTATGCGACGGTTCGAACCATTGTGCCTGGCGGTGGAAGACGCGCGGGTGTGGGCGGGCGGCACGGATAATCCTAGCGGCTCTCATTCTTAGGCAGAATTCCCATACAGAAATCCACGGGCGCTGGTTCTAGTACCCCACCTAATCGCTCCGGCAATCGAATCGTTCAAAGATGAATTTTCCATTGGACAGGTCGATTTGGCCGCACTATGCTCTTAGCAATCAGTGGCGGCCAAATTGGTCTTTAAACTGATTGGGTACCCCCCAATCCAGGAACTGGGTCGGCTCGTCGGACTCCCGGCTGGCGATTCCAGCAAGACTGTAAGCCCCGCAAACGAAAGAACCTGAGAGCGGTAGTCATGGCAGAGACGCTCAGGGGGACAGTTTCTTTCTTGGCGGAAAACCACGCCGTGCTGCGCGGTGCAGCGCTTGACGGAAATTCCGGGTGCCTGCCGAAACTTAGTGTCTGAGAGGAAATTTAAAAATGAAGCGATTGTTGGTTCTGTTTTTATTGGCTTTAGCTTTTGTGGTAACGACCAATGCACAGACCTTCCGTGGATCAATCAATGGCACAGTGACCGACCCTTCGGGCGCTTCGGTGCCTGGAGCGACGGTAAAGGCAACGGAGAGCGCAACGAATATCGAACACTCGACGGTGACCTCGAGTGAAGGCCAATTTGCGTTTCAGGACTTGGCGCTGGGCTTTTATAAAGTAACTGTAAGCGCCTCAGGCTTCCCGGCTTACTCGCTGGACAAGGTGGAAGTAATCGCCGGGCAGATTCATACCATTTCCATTTCCCTCAAAATAGGACAATCGTCAACAACGGTGGAAGTTTCTGCGGCTGCGGTAACGTTGGACACCACCACCGCGAACCAAACCATGACGATCACGGACGAGTCAGTGCAGAACGCGCCCTTGAATGGACGCGATTTCACCCAACTGATTGCGGTGCAGCCTGGCTTTGGCGGCTACAACGTCGGCGGATTCGGGTCGTTGAATGGCACTCGCCCGAATCAGATTAACTGGCAGATCGACGGCGTGGACAACAACGACTTCTGGCATAACATTCCGGCAGTGAACCAGGGCGGTGTTTCGGGAATTGCGGGTGTAATTCTGCCAATGGATTCGATCGTTGAATTCTCTTCGCAGACGCAAGCCGGACCTGAATCAGGCCGGAACGCAGGCGGTACGGTAAACGTCGTCACCCGCTCCGGCAGCAACGAGTTGCATGGTACGGCGTACTACTACAATCGAAATGAATTTTATGCGGCGCACACGCCGTTCTTGCCGTCTGGCTCGGGTACGCCGCCACTGCGGAATTATAACTACGGCGCATCGCTGGGCGGGCCGATCTTCAAGAATAAGCTGTTCTATTTTGCGAACTTTGAAAAGCAGAAATTTGACATCGGACTTTCGGGAATTGCGACGGAACCTTCGGATGCGTGGGTGGCGCTAGCTCAGGATCTGTTGACAAATCCTCTTGGTAAGTACGGCTCGTACGCAGGGGTAACGCAAAGCGCGGCTTCGACCACTGCGATCGGAGCCACTGGCTTCTGGCCGAGGTCCGGGACAGGCTCGATCGCCGCACTCCCTGCAACTCTGAATAACTACTTCGCACCAATCGCCGAAACCGGCTTCAGCTACAACGGAGTCGCGCGCGTGGACTATGAAGTCTCTAACAAACACCATCTGTATTTGCGCTGGTATGGCGGCCAGGGATCGCAAACCGCACCGCTGGGGGGAAGCCCGGCTTTGGGCACCGCTTCTTCGAACCTGAAGAACTATTTCGAGGTCGCCCCTATTCACGTATTCAACTACTCCGCAGTGTTGAACTCGGCCTTCACTTCACGATTGACGAACCAGTTGCTATTCGGCGCCAATTATTTCAATCAGACTTTTAGCGATTTCAACAACGGGTTTAACACACAATCGATGGGGCTGTTCTTGAGCCCGGACGCCGTCAACAAAGGCCAATACATCCAGGGCGCTCCCAATATCGTGATCGGACCCTTTGAGCAGATCGGGTTGACCCCACCGGAAGGCCGCAATGACCTGACCTGGCACATCACCGACGTTATCTCGCACAATGTTGGGGCACACAGCTTGCGTTATGGCGCTGAAGTCAGGCAAGCACATCTCGACGAGTTCTACCATCGGCGTGGCACCGGAAAATTCACGTTCGCCGGAGACGTAGGCCCGTGGAGCGGTGCCAGCGGTTGCGGCGCGGCGGTGCCAACTGCAGCGTGTGGCACATTGGACACCAATAGCCAACTGGCCGGGGCCGAAGCTCTCGCTGATTTCCTGGCGGGCTTCGTGTCCAATAACATCACAGATGCCGGCTCTACCATTGCTGTCGGAAACCCTGAACGGTTTGTGGTTGTCAATGCGTTTAGTCTCCATTTCCAAGACAGCTGGCAGGCGACCAAAAGACTGAACCTGACGTTTGGCCTTCGTTACGAATACTTTGGCCCGATGCACAGCCAACACGCCGATATCGCCAACTTCGTTCCTGGAACTGGTTTGGTGAACGTACCGGCTGGCGGTGGCGTTTTCCCGGCAGACAAGAACAACTTCGCGCCGCGCTTTGGCTTTGCCTATCAAGCCAACCAGAAGGGTGACCTGGTGGTACGCGGTGGAATCGGAGTATTCTACGATCAGATCAACTTGAACCCGTTCCTGGACTTCCGACCGAATGTCCCCGCTCCGCAGGGCATCGAAGGGAACGCCTTTGGGTCTACGCCGGTCACCACCTACAACGCACCGTTCTGCGGAACTTCCTTAGGCTTGCCTGGGACTCTGCCGCTTGGCAGCTATCAGTGGGATAACGTTCAACAGGCGGTCTGCCCGGCTGGATATTCGAACGCCGGCGCCGCCAATGCGGCGTCATCGATCTTCGGCCCGGCGCTCGCGTGCAGTGATCCTAATTGCGGCAACGCCGGTGATCCCGCGGGCGTGGGAGTATATTCGGTCAGCAAAAACTTCCGCACACCGTACTTCTACAACTATAACCTGCAGGTCGAAAAGGGCCTGGGCAACGCTGGAGTGCTGCAAGTTGGCTACGTCGGCAGCGAAGGCCGCAAGCTGAACCTGGTCAGCAATATCAACCAGAACGGTGCCTTCGCGAACTTTGGCGCCATTCTTCAGCTCAATACCAGCGGCACTTCAAACTACAACGCCCTTCAGGCGGTGTTCCGTGGCCGGAGTTGGCACGGGCTCACCTCGCAGTTTGGCTACACCTGGTCCCACTCGCTGGATGAAATCAGCGAGTATCGCGCCGCCATTCTCGATGACGCTTTCAACAAGCGCGTTGATTACGGCAACGGCGATTTTGACACCCGCCATCTATTCACTGTGAATTTCACCTACGACGTGCCAAAAGCTTCGTTCGCGACGTCTGCCCTGACCAAGCGAATCTTCAACGATTGGCAAGTCACCTCCATCATGAATTTCCACTCTGGCCAGCCTTACGACGAAGTACTGTCCGGTTTGGTCCAAGTGGGGAGTCCGTTTAGTGGCGTGTCTCACAGCTTCAACGCTTCTTTGCCGGGTCTCCAGTGGCTAAACCCAGCTTCGTTCTGCAATCCGAACCAGATAGATCCTTCCACTAGCTTGCCCGATCCCAGTTGCACTGGAGCCACGGTTTCCAGGAACAAATACGCGGGACCCAACTTCAAGGACGTAGACCTGTCGGTCATCAAGAACATCCCGATCAGGGAACGTATCAGCCTGCAGTTGCGAGCGGACATATTTAACATGTTCAATCGCATCAACTTTGCTTCTGGCGTGGGTTCCGTCGGAACCGGATGCAGTGAAGATTTCACACTCCATCACTGCAAACCAGGCTTCGGTACTGTCACCGACACCATTGGCGACTTCAACGGCGCGCCGGGACTTGGTCCTGGCGAGCAGTTCAACATGCAGCTCGCCGCCAAGCTGCGGTGGTAATCGGCTGATAAGCAGCAATTTCGGTTATGATGCTTCCGGCGAGTGCACAGCGCTTGCCGGAAGCATTTTTTCTTAGTGGCGCGGTTCGAAGCGAGTTGGGGGCACATCATGGAAAACGATTCACGATGTAATGGCCGTGCGGCTTCGCGGCGAGGGTTTCTGCAGTTGGGAGTGGGAGTGCCGGCTGCGGTGGCGTCGGGAATTTTGGGTGAGTCATTTTTTGCGGCGGCCGCGCGCGCTGCTTCCCTTCCGCACGGTCCGTTTCCCAAAGACGCGGTGATTATTGATGCCAACGAGAATCCGCTGGGTCCTTGCAGCGTGGCACGCGAGGCGATCGCAGAGATTACCGGCGATTCGGGGCGGTACAGCTATTGGCTAACGGAAGATCTCGCGAAGCGATTTGCCGAGCAGCAAGGGTTGAAGCCGGAATATGTGCGGGCGTTTCCGGGTTCGGGCGAGCCGCTACACTTTTCGGTGCTGGCGTTTACTTCGGGCTCTCGGAGTTATGTGACGGCTGATCCGGGCTATGAAGCTGGGATGCACGCGGCGAAGATTTCTGGCGCGCGAGTGGTGAAGACGCCGCTGACGGCGACCCATGCACATGATGTGAAAGCGATGATCGCTGCGGCGCCGGATGCGGGGCTGTTCTATGTGTGCACGCCGAACAATCCGACCGGCACGCTAACGCCACACGCGGACATTGAGTATCTGGTGGAGCACAAGCTAAAAGGCTCGATCGTGCTGATGGATGAGGCGTACATCCATTTTTCGGATGGGATGACCGCGCTGGACCTGGTGAAAGCGGACAAGGATGTAATTGTCCTGCGCACTTTTTCAAAGATTTACGGGATGGCGGGGCTGCGATGCGGGCTGGCAATCGGGCGGCCGGATCTGGTGGCGAAGATTGCGAGCTTCAGCGGGTGGAATAGTCTGCCAGTGACAGCAGTAGCGGCTGCGCTGGTGAGCCTGGATGACGCAACGGTGGTGCCCGAACGCAAGCGGATCGCCGCATCGGTTCGAAACGAAACGTTTGCCTGGCTGGATAAGAATGGCTACAGCTACATTCCGTCCGTTTCGAACTGCTTCATGCTGGATACCAAGAGGCCCACCAAGGAGATTATCGATGCCATGGCGGCGCGCAATGTGTTCATTGGACGGGCGTGGCCGGTGTGGCCGACACATGTGCGAATTACCGTCGGCACCAAATCAGAAATGGAAAAGTTTCAGGCTGCGTTCCACGACGTGATGCAGGCCAAGTCGGCGCGGAGCTTCATCAGCGTGCCGGAGCTAAATGCGTCGACAAATCTGGACGGCTGGCGGGTGCCGAACGCTCTGACCGAGAAATCGTAATTCGTTTTCGCTGGTCACATTCAGAGAATCGCAATTACATTCATCTGCGGAAATGCGCCAATGCACGGCGAATTCCATCGGCGAATTCCTGCTCCGGAACGATCAAACTCACAACAATGTAGCCGGCCCGCGCGAAATCGTAGAAATGGCCGGGATGGACGTGCACCCCTTTTTGGCTGAGCAGGGCAATTGCCAGTTCTTCATCGGACTGCTCGGCAGGTACGCGCAACACGGCGGACCATCCGCCTTCGCACGTGAGGCGGTTGCAAGCGGTCTGGGTTGAGAGCTGAGCGTCGAGTTCGTGCAAATTGGCTGTCACGCGTGCCATCACTTGCGCGTGAAACGAGGCTCGCATCGCGAGCAGTTCGGGCGCGGCAAGCTGTACCGGAGTGCCAACCGACAAGTATGCGTCGGCGATAACCTCCAACCGGGCAAGCGTTTCCCTTTTGTGTTCAGCCGGTCCGCTTACGACGATCCACGCCAGCTTCATCTGCGGCATGCCGCAGATTTTTGAAATGCCGCTCAAAGTGAAAGTCAGCGCATCCTCAACGCAACCGAAGCTTTTTTCGCTGGTGCCCTGCAAAGAAAAATCCAGAAACACTTCATCGGCAATTAGTGCGATCCCGCGTTCGGTACAGAAACGGCTGAGTTGTGCTTGCTCGTTCGCGCTTGTGTAGTGGCCGGTCGGATTGTTTGGATGGACGACAACGATGGCGCGGGTCCGTTCAGTGGCGGCGGCTGCCAGCGCCGCAAGATCGATCTGCCAGCCGTGATCGTAGAGCAGCGGATAACGAACCAGCTTCACGTCGCAAAGATCGGCGAGAAAATCGAAGAGCGGATAGCCTGGAGAAGGAATCAGAACTTCGTCGCCGGGATTGCAGAGCAGTCGAAAGACAAAAGAATAGCCTTCGCTGGTGCCGCTGGTGAGAACAATGTCGCCGGCGCTGATCGGCGATTGCAGGTCAGCGTAGTAACCGCAGATTGCTTCACGAGAGAGAGAGAGGCCGCAAGGGTCTGGTGCATAACGCAAAATCTCTGACTGCGCGAAAGAGCGAAGAATTCCGTGTTGGTCATAGCTGAATGCACATTCAGTCGGATTCGAACGCGTGAGATTAAGGTACGACGTGCCTGCAATTCGAAGCGACGCGATTGCACGACTGAGGGAGTTCTCCTCGAGATTCCAACGGGTGCGGCGAGCAAACTGGTGGTCGAATTTCGGCGTCATTCGATCCAGTATGTATCATTCTCGCGGAATTGCAATCCCGCAGCGCGTTATCCCTTCTATTTTCAGCAGGTTACACGGTTCGCAACTTTTCTACCCGATGGGGGTTCTAATGTATGTAAGCAGCTTCCCCAGGCCAAATTGCCGGGAAGCATTTCAGCTCACTTTGGATTAGAATTCGGCTGTGGGCTGAACGCGGGGTAAAGGAAATGCGAACTCTAAAATATTTGAGCTACGTTGCGCTGTTCGGGGCATTGCTGTTTATGACAGCGGGAAGCGCCAACGCACAAGTTGCGGTCGGGGTAGGCGTGGGTCCGTACTACGAAGACTACGGGCCAGCGCCAGTCTGCACGTACGGTTACTACGATTATTATCCCTACGCTTGCGCGCCGTATGGCTTCTGGGGACCTGATTACTTCGTGAACGGCGTGTTCATCGGAGTCGGCCCGTGGTGGGGCGGTCGCGGATTCTATGGCCGCGGCTACTACGGACGCGGATTCGGTGGTCGAGGTTTTGGCGGTCGCGGATTCGGCGGACGCGGGTTTAGTGGCCGAGGCGGGTTCCGTGGAGGAACGTCCCGCGGCTTTGCAGGCGGAGGCGGGTTCCGTGGTGGTAGTGGATTTGCGCGCGGCGGTGGAGGCGGATTTCGTGGTAACGCCGGCGGCGGAGGCCACGGCGGCGGCGGATTTCATGGCGGTGGTGGAGGCGGGTCCCACGGAGGGGGAGGTTTCCATGGTGGCGGTGGAGGCCACGGCGGCGGTGGAGGCCACGGCGGCGGACACCGGTAATCGCTTCGCAGAACGAGCTTAGTTCAACCTGGATAAAGTGACGCCAGCGAGTTCAACTCGCTGGCGTCTTTTTTTTCGGGGGTTCCGGCTTGTCGCTATTTCCGGTAGATCACGCCGTTTTTCATGACCAAGGAAACCTTCTCGAGTGCGGAGATGTCGTCGAGGGGATTGCCCGGCACGGCGACGATATCCGCGGCGAAGCCAGACCTGAGGACGCCGATCTTATCTTGCCAGCCTAAGAGTTTTGCTGCGTTGACAGTGCCAGCCTGTATTGCTGCCAGCGGCGACATTCCGAACTTCACCATCAGGGCAAACTCGCGAGCTTGAGTACCGTGCGGAAACGGGCCGACGTCTGAGCCCATCGCGACGGGAACGCCTGCGGCGAGCTGGCGTTTGAATTCGCTGGCGTGAAGGGCGAGCATCTGGCGTTCGCGGGCGGCGGCTTCCGGGGAGCGCGCGTGGTCCGAAAAATATTCGGCGATAGTGAAGGTGGGAACGGCGAAGATCTGTTTCTCACGCATGATGCGCATAGTCTCGTCGCTGAGTTGATTGGCGTGGTCGATGGAAACGACGCCGGCGCGAGCCGCGTAAAGTGTTCCGGGCTCGCCGGTGGCGTGAACTGCAACGCGCTTTCCGGCGCGTGCGGCTTCCCGCACGGCTGCTGCCAGTTCGTCCTCTGCGTACTGAAAAGGCGTAGCGAGGCGACCATTTACCACTGAGTCTGCGCCGGTTTCGTAAATCTTGATGAAGTCCGCGCCCTCTTTGATTTGTTGGCGAATGACGGTGACGAGTTCCGTGACGTTGTTGGCGTAGGTGGCGTTGGGAAGAATGTGCTGCTCGGGGTTGTAGCCGATGGCATCTTCGTGGCCGCCGAGAATGTTGACGGCGTTGCCGCTGATACGCAGGCGAGGCCCAGGAATCTGGCCGGAGTTGATGGCGTCACGAACGGCGGTATCAGCGGAACCTGCGCCTTCGGTGCCCATGTCGCGTTCGGCGGTAAATCCGGCCATCAGGTCGTCACGAGCGGCGAGTGTGGCCATGATGGTGCGCTGGGGAACGGATTCCTGAACGGTTTGCAGGTCTTCGGCGCCGGGGTGAAGGAACAGGTGGACGTGCACGTCGATCAGGCCCGGGAGCAGAGTGGAGTCGCCGAGGTCGATGACTTCGGCGCCGGTCGGGCGAGCGACTTTCGCACCGACTTCGACGATGACGTCGCCTTTGATTAGGATTTCACCGGGGCTGGTGATGTGACCGGATTCGACATCAAGCAAGCGCGCAGCGTGCAGAACAGTCGGGTGCGGGCTTGGTGGCGCTTGCGGCTGCGTTGATTGTGCTGTCAGCGATGATGCGCAGGAAAAGAGCGCAACAACAACGATTCGAAGAGCGCGTAGAGTATGCATGGGTGCACGGTGATATTTTGGATGAGCGGCCTGAGACATAGGTGAGCGACCCGACAAGGTAAAAACTGGAGCCGAAGGTGGGAGTTGAACCCACGACCTGTCGATTACGAATCGACTGCTCTACCACTGAGCTACTTCGGCCTGATTTATTTACGATAACATTGGCGATTCGAATCCGCAATTCAACTGAGAAATGCTGTTTTCAATGCGCCATTTTCAGCGGGAGAAGGGGTACATCAGCCAGCCCAAGGCGATTCCCGCCAGAAGGAACATGGCGAAAGACCAGGCGGCATATTTGAGGCGCTCGAGCGGGCGGCGGCGCCCGAGTGTGCCAAAAGCCAGCGAAATGATCAGTGCAAACAGCAGCAACGCTTGAAAATGGGAAAATTGCAGTGGCACCATGCCGGTCACGCCTTCCGGCCGCGGGCTGCTTCGTACGCGTGCAGCGCGGCCAGCAAATTTAAGACGCCGGCGGTGGCAAGAAAGCGCGTGCCGTAATCGCCATCGGCGTGGGAAACGTCGGCACCTGATCCTTCCAGCATGCGTGCTACCACATAAAATCCACCAGTGCCCAAGTCGGCGGCATAGCCGAGTCGTTCGAAGGCATCTTCACCGCCAGGAGCGAAGAGATTTCCCCGCAATCCCGCGCCAAGATAGACCAGGCAACCGACCGCCAGAAAAATGGCGACTGCTCGTCCCCACATTTTTTGCAAGGCGTGACCGAGCCCTGGCACCAGCCATCCCATGAGCGCGACAGCGATGGCGCGAATTTCGGATTCCATGCTGCCGTGCGATTGATGCACTGGATAATTGGTGGCGACGTCGGCTGGTTCTGGAGTCTGCGGCACGTCAACCGTATGGCGAGGTGTCGTTTCGTCGGACATTTGGCTTCTGCGCCGTGGCTAAGCCAGCAACGCCAGAATCTCCTTTTGCACGGCGCCAGTGACCCGCGCCTGGTCTTTGTCGACGTAGACATTCACTTCGCTGCGCATGCCAAATTCCGGGAGGTAAATTCCCGGCTCGACCGAGTTGCAGGTTCTGGGAATCAGGTGACGAGTGTCGTGAGTTTCCAGGCCGTCGATGTTGACGCCATTTCCGTGGACTGTCTGGCCGATGCTGTGGCCGGTCCGGTGAAAGAAATACCTTCCGTAGCCGGCTTTTTCGATGACAGTGCGAGCTGCTTTGTCCACTTGCCAGCCTTGCAGCGGCTTGCCGGCGGCGATCGAAGATTGAATGAGCGATACTGCAGCATCGCGCGCCCGCACGATCACTTTGAAAACCTTCGCGTATTTGTCCGGAACCTTTGCGCCAAGATAGCCGACCCACGAAATGTCGTAGTACACGCTGCCGGACGCTGTCTTTTTCCCCCAAACGTCGAGCAGCAGCAAATCTCCTTCCTTGATTTCGGTTGGACGATCCTTTGACGGAGCATAGTGCGGATCGCTGGCATGCGCGTTCACGGCAACGTCCGGGCCTTCTTCGTTGGTGATGCTAGATTTTTCAAATTCCGCCAAAATCCATTGTTGTAGCGCAAATTCGGTAAGTGGATTCTTTGCGCGAACGGCGTTCGCAGCATGCAGGAATGCTTCGCCGACGATGCGGTCAATTGCTCTACCGGCCTCGAGATGCGATTGCAACTGTTCGGGAGTCCAACAGGCTTCGTACTTTTGAACGAGGTCTGCGGAGGTTACGACTTTTACGCCGCAGCTTTTCACGAGCTCCACTGTGCCGGCATCCACCATGGCGACGTACGGAATCGCATTTTTCGGCGAATACTGCATGGCCACGTTTTTCGCGCGGCCGAGCATCTTCTTCAAGTTGCCGCGCAACTCCTCCTGGCCGGAATAATAAAAGGTGTCTCCGGGGAGCGCGGCCAGCGAGGCCGTTTCAATTTTATGGACGAGCTTCTTCGGCGTTCCTTTGGCCGGCACAAAATAAAACCAGCGCCGAGTGCGCATCCCGTCGGGCAGCGCCAGGATGCGGTGCGCGATGGGATCGCGGCCGCGAAAATCGTAAAACAGCCATCCATCGAGTTTGGCTGCGCGCAGATCGGCTTGGATTTCACTGAGTTGGAAGCTCATCGTTTCGCGATTTTTCTCCAAAGAACCCTGGCCTTACGCTTCGTGCTTCAACAGGGCTTCCACTTCTGCGGCGGTCACACCGACAATCTCCACGCGCTTGCTGCGGCTGCGCTCGCCGGACAAAATTCTAACAGCCGACTTGGGTCTTTTCAAAAGTTCAGCGAGGAATACGCATAGAGCTTCATTCGCTCGATCTTCAACTGCTGGCGCTTGCAATCTAATTTTCAGTGCGCCATCCATCAGGCCTGCTAGTGCGTTCTTACTTGCGCGCGGCTGCACACGAACTGCAAAGACAACGGTTCCACGCTCCGGATGCGCTTGCACTTCGAACGGAGGCATGGTCTACCAGGCCCGCTCGTATTGCACCGGGGGCTTAAGTTTTGCGCCCAACCGTTTTGCGGCGCGGCGTGGCCAGTACGGATCGCGCAGAAATTCGCGGGCGAGAAAAACCAGATCGGCCTGACCATTCGTCAAAATTGCTTCGGCTTGTACGGGCTCGGTGATTAGCCCCACGCCGCCGGTGGCGATGCCGGCTTCCTTTCGAATCGCAGCGGCGAATGGTAATTGGTAGCCGGGGCCTACTGGGATGCTCACGCGTGCCACGAGACCGCCGCTTGAGACGTCAATCAAATCAACGCCTGCTTTTTTCAACAACTTCGCCAGTTCGATCGACTGCGGCAAATCCCAGCCGCCATCTTTCCAATCTGTCGCGGAGACTCTGCAGAAGAGTGGCAGACGTTCCGGCCAAACATTTCGAATCGCTTGCGCAACCCGCAGCGCCAATCGTGTGCGATTTTCAAAATTGCCGCCATATTCGTCGGCGCGCTGATTCGAAAGCGGAGACAAAAATTCATGCAGCAGGTACCCGTGCGCAGCGTGAACTTCGATGATCTGAAATCCCGCAGCCAATGCGCGTTCCGCCGCTCTCGCGAACGCTTTCACCAAGTCATCGATTTCCGCTATGGTGAGCGCTCGCGGCACAGGGTAGCCGTCATCAAATGGGATCGCGCTTGGTGCGACCGCCTCCCACGCGCCTTCGCCAGCCTTTAGCGGCTTACCACCGAGACAGGGCAACGACGTGCTCGCTTTACGTCCTGCGTGCGCGAGTTGCATCCCCGGCACTGCGCCTTGTTCCAGAACAAATTTCGCGATGGGGCGCCACGACTCGACGTGCGCGTCGAGGTAGATTCCGGTGTCCGCCAGTGAAATGCGCCCGCGCTCTTCGACCGCAGTGGCTTCGGTGAAAACGAGCCCCGCTCCACCCACCGCGCGACTGCCCAGATGAACGAGGTGCCACGGCTGTGGATGGCCGTTCACTGCCGAGTATTCGCACATCGGAGACACCACGATACGATTCCTAAGCTCCACGTCGCGCATTCGAACCGAGCTAAAAAGATTCATTGGTATTTGCCCTCTAAGCGGTTGGATTCGGCGGCAAGGCGCGCGTTCCAAAAAGCGCGGTGCCAACACGGACTTCGGTCGCGCCTTCTTCGATTGCCACTTCGAAATCGTGCGACATGCCCATTGATAAAACCGGCAGCGTTCTTCCTAAACGTTTTTCCAGATGTTCTTTCAAACCGCGCAACTGGCTAAAATACGGCCGTACCCGCTCGGCGTTTTCCAGAAAAGGCGGGATGCACATCAGGCCTTGCAGATCCAGGCCGCTCAGCGTAACTAGCTGATCGGCCAGCTTGGGCAGATCTTTTCGCTCCACACCGCTCTTGGTAAGTTCCGGCACGACGCGTACTTCGATCAATACTCGCAATTTATGTGTTGAAGCAATTTCCGTTCGCGCGCGATCCAGACGCTGAGCGAGCGCAAAATCATCCACGGAGTCAACGCTATGAAACATTCGCGCCGCTTTCGCGGACTTATTGCTCTGTAGGTGACCGATCAAGTGCCACTCCGCACTCAAGCTTTCGACCGCGGCACGCTTCCCTTCCCACTCCTGCACTCGATTCTCGCCAAAATGTTTTACCCCGAGGTCGTACGCGGCGCGAATCTCTTCGGCAGAATGGGTCTTCGACACTGCAATCAGCGTGACTTCGTCGGCGCGGCGGCCTGCGCGTTCCGCGGCGGCGGCGATGCGCTCCCGAATCGCTGCAACTCTTTCCGGTAACGTGGATTCATTCATAGGCGAACCAAAATCGTACCATGTCGGCTTTGCGGCTTCGCGCGGCTCCGGTTAGACTAACGCACGGCGCACATTCGGCTCATGAGCTATCCCGGAAGACTGATCGCCATCGAAGGTATCGACGGTAGCGGCAAGCAGACGCAAGTGAAACTGCTGGCGCGCGAACTGGAATCGCGCGGCCACAAGGTTCTGGCCACAGGATTCCCGCAATATGACTCGTGGTTCGGCAAGATGGTCGGGCAATTTCTGAACGGTGATTTCGGTCCGCTCGATTCGCTCGATCCGCATTTCACAGCCCTGCTGTATGCTGGAGATCGCTTCGAACGCAAGCAGCCGATTGTGACGGCGCTGGTGCGTAACGAAATTGTGCTCGCCGATCGCTACGTCGGCTCGAACCTCGCGCATCAAACGGCGCGTAGCGCACCCGAAAAGCGCGCAGCGTTTCGTTCGTGGATCGAACACCTCGAATACAACATCTACGGACTGCCCAAGGAAAATCTTGTGATCTATCTGCGCGTTCCGCCGCGCGAAGCGCAAAGCCTGGTCGCGAAGAAATCCGCCAGGTCTTACACCGATGCAGCGCACGACATTCTGGAATCGAACATTCGCCATTTGCACGATGCAGCGGACATGTATGACCAGTTGTCGCGCGGTTCGAACTGGAAGACGATTGAATGTTTCGATGCGGCAACGCAAGCAATTCGCGCCCCGGAGGCAATCGCGGCAGATATTCTGGGTGCGGTCTTGCCGTGCCTATCCAAGCAAAAGGGGACCGTCTAGCGATGGCCTTCTCCGAATTTCGCGGCAACCCGCAAATCGTGACGGCGCTGCGCGGCGCGATGCGCGCGAAACGCGTGCCGCACGCGCTGCTTTTCACCGGTCCGCGTGGTGTCGGGAAGTACACTTTGGCGCGGTTGTTCGCGCAAGCCGCGAATTGCGAGCGCCTGACGGATGATGCGTGCGGCGAGTGCCACAGCTGCCAGCGCATCGCGCTACTCGCCGAACCACAACGCCTGATTGAGCAAGGCCTCGCCGAACGCGGCGAAAGCGCTGATGCGGCGATGGTGGAGCGAACTCCGTTGATTCTGCAAACGCATCCGGATGTGTGGGTGCTGGTGCCGGATCCAGTGCGACTCAAGTCGCCAGTGGCGCGTCCGGTGCTTCGCATCGGCCAGCTCCGCGCAGTGCAGCGCGCTGCGTATTTTCAGCCGATGGGCCGCCGCCGCGTATTCATTATCGACGAAGCCGAAACCATGCGCTGGGATGTTGCCAACGTGTTTCTTAAAATTCTGGAGGAACCACCTGGCTCGGCGACGTTGATTCTCACGGCGCCGTCGCCGTACGCGCTGCTTCCGACCATCGTTTCCCGCTGCATGCAATTTCATTTCGCTCCGTTGCCGGAAGCCGAAGTCGCGTCGATCCTTAAGGAAAAGTCTGGCCTCTCGCCAGCCAACGTGCGGCTCGCCGCACAACTTTCTGAGGGCAGTCCCGGCTTCGCTTTGGAGATGGATGCAGAGAAAGAGAGCAAGCGGCGCAGCGACGCGCTGAAAATCCTCGATCGCGCGGTGCGCGGCGAGGAATTTGGCCCGCTGTTCGCGCAGACTTCGGCCATCGCCAAGGATCGTGAACTATCTTTCGAAGAGCAGCTCGGGGTTTTCTACAGCTTGCTCTCGGACTTGCTCGAAATCAGTTCGGGGATCGCATCGCCGCAAATCCGCAACTTGTCACTGCGAAAGGATCTGGATGTATTGGCGAAAAAAGTTGATGCGCGATGGGTGATACAGGCGCTGCGCGGTCTGGACGAGCTTGCGACTGGAGCTCGGCGCAATTTGAATCGGCAGCTGGGCCTCGACGCACTAGCCGCCGAGCTATCCCCTACGCTTTCTTCCCGTCAAACGTAGAGGAAGTTCCCTGCGAGGGGCCTGTAACTTTCTCTTTTTGACTGTAACCCGCTGCTCGCAAAACGCATCTCACACCTATTGGTGCTAATTCCCTACCTTTGGGCCAAAAAGGAGTTATTCATGGTGAATCGCCGTTTGTTCCGCCCAGGTTTTCCCGACGTAAAAGAACCCCTGCCGCCGCCCCGCACCGCGCATGGCAACCACAACGCCGGTCCCGGACCGGCCCCGAGCAAGAAACCCGCACCACCCGAAGTTACCCACGCGGAAAACTTCTACTGGATCAAGCAGATGCAATCGCGGACGCCGATGGCGATCGTCCTGGAAAGTGGCGAGATTTTGCACGGGATTGTCGAATGGTATGACCGCGACTGCATCAAGCTGACGCGGCAAGGCAGCCCCAACCTGATGATCTTCAAGCGAACCATTAAGTACGTACACAAGGACGGCGAGGAAAACGGCGAGGAGTAGGGCCTAGCGCGGCGGCTTCTTACGGCTTGTCTTCTGTTTGCCGGCGTTTTCCAAGGCGGCGAGACGGTCGGCTTCGCGAGCATTTTCCAAGGCGCGCCCTCCAGCCGCGCCAAAGGTCATTAGGGCCTTTGCCGCCAGTACTCCTTCGTGGTTCCTGACGTCGCACTCCACCACCATAAAATTCCTGCCCGCCCTCAGCACTTTTCCTTCGGCTTCTACTTTGCCCCCTGCGATCGGCAGCAAGTAGTTTATTTTGAGCTCTATCGTGGCTAATTCAACCCCTTTTGGAGCAACCGTATAGGCCGCAATGGCCCCCGCGGTATCGGCCAGCGTTGCGATAGCGCCTCCGTGAACGACGTTGTGAATCTGGCGATGATGGTCCCCGACGGTCATTCCCAGGACGGCGCCGCCTTCGTATAAGCGCTCGACGTCAAATCCCATTAAGACGCTGAATTTGCTCAACTTCATGCGGCTTTGCGCGTACTCCAAGTGCTGTTTTTTCAGGTCGCGTCCGCCATTTTTGGCCAAGTCAGGCTCCTTCGTTCATCGTTCACCCACTCTACGGACCATAGGCCTCTTCGTCCGTGCTTTGCTACGGCAATGTCACGGTTGCTCAGGCCCGGGCGTCTAACCGAGGGTAAAGTCAGGCGCCGGCGAGACTGCCTGCCCGTCATTCTAGCAGCAAGCCGGAGGGTCGGTGTGTTAGCCTGCCTCCGGCGACTGAGACCACCAAGACCATGCGCATCGGCATAACCTGCTATCCCACCTACGGCGGATCCGGAGTCGTCGCCACCGAGCTTGGCCAAGAGTTGGCTGCGCGCGGCCACGACGTCCATTTCATCAGCTATGCCCCGCCCATTCGGATGAATCTGAACGATCCGCACATCTTTTTTCATGAAGTGGAAGTCGCGTCCTACCCGCTATTCGATCATCCACCTTACGCGCTGGCTCTCGCAACCAAGATGCTCGAGGTCTTTGAAGCGGAATCGCTGGACCTGCTGCATGTACACTACGCGATTCCACATT
Organism: uncultured Acidobacteriota bacterium; assembly: GCA_963814635.1. Classification (GTDB taxonomy): domain Bacteria; phylum Acidobacteriota; class Terriglobia; order Acidiferrales; family UBA7541; genus Acidiferrum. Next base: position 2,500,869 of record CAWFDP010000001.1, read on the forward strand.
CGGTCAGCGCGATGCTGGCCCGCTCGATGGCAGCGCCGCGCCGTCTGCCGTTCATCACCACGCTGCACGGCACCGACATTACGCTGGTTGGCAGCAACCGCTCGTACCTGCCAATTACCAAGTTTTCGATCGAGCAGAGCGATGGAGTCACCTCCATCTCGCGCTATCTCTTGAACCAGACACTCAGAGACTTCGACATCAAGCGGCCAATCGAAGTGATTCCGAATTTTGTGAATTGTGATCTCTACACTCGCCAGCCCAACCTGGCGCAACGCGCTAAATGGGCGCCTGCCGGCGAGCCAATCTTGATGCACCTATCCAATTTCCGGCCGGTGAAACGGATTACCGATACGGTTGAGATCTTCGCGCAAGTCCGTTCTAAAATGCCCGCTAAACTGGTGCTGGTGGGAGACGGACCAGAGCGCGGCGCCGCGGAATTTCTGGTCCGCAAAAAGAAGCTGCAGAAGGACGTGCACTTCCTGGGCAAGCAAGATCAAGTTTATCGTCTGCTTTCGGATGCGGACTTATTCTTGCTGCCGTCTCAGTTGGAATCATTTGGCTTGGCCGCGCTCGAAGCTATGGCTTGCGAAGTACCGGTCATCGCGACGAACGTGGGCGGCATACCCGAAGTTGTCGAACACAACGTGGATGGTTATCTGGTCGAGCCGGGAGATGTTGCCACGGCCGCGAAATACGCGGTGGACTTGCTATCACGTTCCGACCGCGGCCGCGAAATGGGCCAGCTCGCGCGCCTCAACGCCAAGAAAAAATTCTGCGCCAACGACGTCATCCCGTCTTACGAACGGTACTATCAGCGCGTACTCTCCGAATCCCGCGCGGCGACAGCTTGAGCTTAGCTTGGGTTCCGTTTCGCCCAGCCGTCTCTGCGCCCTCTGCGCTCTTGGCACTGTGCGCTCTGTGTTAAGTCTTTCGTCCTTCTGCCTCTAGGCGGATGTGTTCCAGTACGCGCATATGAATGCGATGAATGACGTAGTTTGACCACCAATGCCAATAGGTTTCCGGCCACATGGAGTGGGAATACCAAGTCGTGCCTTCGACCCGCGTGCGGCCGCCCGGCAATTCGGTCAGCAGGAATTGTCCCTGATGCGATTCGAAATAGCCGTGCAGATGGCGCGGCTCGATGTGTCCATACGGAGTTAACTCATTCAAAGGCGCGGGGTTTGCGGTCACGTTGAACCGCAGCAGCTGCGGTTCTTCCCAGACGGTGATCGGTTCGACGAAGGATCCGGTCGAAAACACGCAGTGCCGCACCGCACCCGGCCCGTGCCCCGCGATCTCCGCGCGAATGGGATAAGCGATTCCCGCTCGGAAGAGCATTTCCTTCGGCGCCGGAATCTCCGCGAAGGCTACCACCTTGTCCCAAACTTTCTGCGGCGGCGCGTTAATCTCGATCGCGCTTTTCACCTCGAACACGCCGGCTTGCGGCCGTATGAAATGTTCAATCCCGTAGAAACCCGGCGTCAGCAAGACCACCACGGAAAAGATGGCTGGCGCGTGCTGCCGTCCCCAGTGCGCCGACTGAATCACAAAGCCCAGGCTGCCTCCCAACAACGCCATCACCACTGCGATGGGAGCTGCCATTAGGATACAGATAATTCCTTCGATGGCAACCAGCAGCAGAATCGCTCCGAGTATCAACACCGGCAGGACCGCCATCGTCACGCACTCGCTGTAACGACGCGGTTCGCGGTAACTATGCAACAGCACTGAAAACAGTCCCAAGCAAAATGGCAGCCCGACAAAAAGTCCCCAGCCATAAGTCGCTATCACTTGCGTTCCGAGCAAAGTGAATCCAAATCCGATCGCCGCAGTGATCGCAATGCTGACCAATGCGCTTCCGGTCCGCGATTTGGGTACCCAGCTGTCCAGAAATCTTGGCCCGGGCCATGGTGCACCTTCTTCGCGCACCACGTTCGCTGCCGATGGCTTCAAACTCAGCACCAGAAAAAACGGCAAGTTCGCGATGGGCGCGAAGAACAACGCCGCAACCCACGTCGGTTCACCCGCGTCGCGCAGACGCTTTACGGTCATCGCGAGGCCCAGCCATATAAACGGAACCGCGATCAGCAGCATGGCGCCGGCAAAAATACGATCTTGCAGCTGCAAGCCATGAATGCCTGAAATCGCGCCGAACGGACGCCAGTAGCTCAGGAGGCTCCATGGCCGCCCAAACAGCCGGGTCACTACCAGCCAATCCACCAGAAACTTCAGCGCAAACGCGGTACCACCGACCGTCGCGTAGGTCGCACGATCGACGCGCCCCTCCCATTGCCAGATATTTCCAATTCGCATTGGTCACCTCCGCCTGACCGAAAGGGACAAACGCTTCAAAAACAAGAAGGTCTTAAACGTACTTCGGCGCTTCTATCTCAGTTGCCGCTTTCTGCTCCACAATGTACTGCTTCGCATCCGCGTTTCCCGGCCACCCATCTGTAGCCTGCATCGAGCACTCTCATCATTCCCGGGACAGCTGCTAACCACACCAACGGCCGCGCCCACCAAATCGCTCGCGCCACCGCGAGCACCGCGCGTGCTCCGCCAAACTGCGTTCCATCGCTCAGCAAAAATCGCAGCTCTTTCAACAACTCCGTTTGCGACATTCCCAACAGCGCGCCAACACGCGGATCCTGCAGCGGCGCAACGCCGAGTCCACGCCGCGCCAGAATCGGCGCCATCCATCGCGCAATCCGCGTACAGAATCGGCACTCCGAGTCAAAGAACAGCCATCCCCGCGCCTGCCGCCCTTTCCGATCCGTAAATTCGTCCACCAGCGTAATCATCGGTCGCCGCACTTTCTTACTTTTCCTTATTTTGTTTCGTCTTATCTCGGTGTCTCTGTATCTCTGTGGCAAATCCCCTCTGCTTCTCTTCATCCCGCCTTCTTGCTGCCCGAGTCCAAGATCGTCAGCACTTTCCCACGCAGCTTCACCACGCCTTTCAGCGCGCCAGTTGGCATCCGTACCAACTCCTCGAACAACCCGTTCATCGCCGCCAAAAACTCCAACATTCCTTCCAGCCGTTCCTTCGTAGCCGATTCCGCACCGCTCGCTTTAGCCTCCTGTACACATTCCGCCAGCACCCGCAACGTCGGATCGATCTCCCGCTTCTTGCGCTCTTCAGCGACGATCCGAAAAATCTCCCAAACGTCCTTCAACGTCTCGAAGTGGTCTCGCCGGTCGCCCAGTACATGCACAACCCGCACAATTCCCCAGCCCTGCAACTCGCGCAAACTGGTGCTGACATTCGAACGCGCCACCGACAGCGTCGTCGAGATCTCATCCGCCGGCAGCGGCTTAGCCGCCAGATATAACAGCGCGTGCACCTGCGCGACCGTCCGGTTAATCCCCCACTTCGTCCCCATCTCGCCCCAGTGCAAGATGAACTTCTCCTCCACCGGCGCCAGCCCACTCGACCGCGCACTAGTTTGTTCGGTCATACTTAATCCCCTTTTCTGTCGTTTTGTTTCCGCCACCGCCGAACCAAATCGCTCGCCGCCATCCGCCACTCGGGAAACACAAATGTAACTCCTTCGCTTGTCAACCTGCCCGGTATCACGCGCCTGCTCTTCAAAATCAGCCTCCCATCGCTTGGCGACTTCGATGCTGAATCGCCATGAATGCGGAACCTCGGACTCTGTTCCGCCAAGTTCGCCGGTTTCTTCGTCCATCGCGCGCTCTATCGCGTGACGATAGATCGTAGCGGTGCTCGCATTCAGCCAGACCGCTGGTGGGTTCGGGAGTGATTGAATCGCCTCGCCGACTAGCCGCGTAGATCGGATCGACGCTTCGGCCCGCAAGATTGATCACGACGTCCGCGCCGTCGAACGTCTTGACCCAATCGCCGAGATCTCCGCCATTCCAAGCGACAACACGCCACGGCACTGAAAATGTTGTGCGGGCCAACACGCAGACGTCGTGCTCTTGTCTATGAAAGTGTCGCGCGAGCTGCGTGCCTACGTGCCCGCTGCCGCCTACCAGCACCACACGCAGCGATTGCTTCTGGGCCGCGAGCGTAGCAACTGAATTGAGTATTGTATCTGTCATTTCTGTTATTACAGTAAATACAGTAACACTAGTTCTGTGTCAAGCGTTTTCCTATTGCAAACTCGCGCCCTACCGCCCTATCCTTGGTATAGATAGGTAGACAGCTATCTGTATTGGTAGAACATGAGCCTAAACATCAAAGATCCTGAAGCCCACAAACTCGCCCAGGAACTCTCCAAAACGACCGGTGAAACCATGACGGAGGCAGTTACCGTAGCTCTCAGAGAGCGAATAGCGAGGATCCGCCGTTCCCGCAAAGCCGACGCTACGGCCGCGGAGCTATTGGCCATCGGAAAGCGCTGTTCCGAGCAATTGAAGGGGACTCCGATTGACCATGGTTCTCTGCTCTACGACGAGAAGGGCCTGCCAAAGTGATTCTTGATTCGTCCGCGGTGCTTGCTGTTCTCTATGCTGAACCCGACGCCGAGCGATTTGCCCGCGCCGTTAGCGACGCCCCGGTTTGCCGGATGTCGGTTGCAACATTTGTCGAGGTCTCGATCGTCGTGGAATCACAAACCGGTGATATCGGCAGCCGTCAGTGGGATCTATTTTTCCGCCGTGCCGGAATTACACTCGAACCTGTCACTGAAGAGCAGGCTTACGCCGCGCGCCAGGCCTGGTCCGATTACGGCAGGCAACGGCACGCTGCAAACTTGAATTTCGGAGATTGCTTTTCTTACGCGTTAGCAAAAACGCTTGGCGAGCCACTACTCTTCAAAGGCCTGGATTTTTCCTTGACCGACATTCCGTCCGCTCTTTGATTGCCCTGAATTTCTTCCGCCACTGACTCACCGCCTCGGCGTCGCTTCCTGCATCGCCGGCACCAACTCCGGTACTTCAATTCGAATGATGGTTCCCTGGCCCGGACGGCTCTCAATCTCCAATCGAAAATCTGTGCCGTACAACACGCGCAGCCGCTCCCGCACGTTGCTCAAACCGATTCCTTCGACATACACGTGCGGCATGCGCTCTTCCGTAATGCCGACACCATTGTCTTCAATTTCGACTCGTAACCGGCCGTCGTGCTGCTCAGCATGCAGGCGAATCCGACCGCCCTCGATCTTCGGAGCCAGCCCGTGTTTCAGGCAGTTTTCCACCATCGGCTGCAGCAGCATGCTGGGTACAAACGCCTCCAGCGTTTCATCGTCTATTTCCTTGATGATCTCCAGATTGTCTTTACCGAATCGCGCGACTTCGATATCGAGGTAGTCGTCAATAAATTGCAGCTCTTCCTTCAGCGGCACAAATGTTTCGTGCTTGCGCAGCAGCCGCCGCAGAATATTGCTCAACCGCAGCACCACTCCGCGTGCCGAATCCGGATCGAATCGAATCAACGCCGAAACGGTATTCAACGTATTAAATAAAAAATGCGGATTGATCTGACTGGACAGCGCATCCATGCGCGCTTTCAACAGCAGTTGCTGGTGCCGCTCCAGATTCATCTCGATGCGGGTGTTGTTCCAAATCTTCAGCGGCGCGGCCACCGACATCAGAGTCGCAATCACCGCCAGCCCCAGCCACCAGTCCCAATGCTGGTCAATCGCGAACAGCCACTTCGGCTTGGTCGCAAGCACCAGTCCAACGCGCCCTAACTCCAGCCCGACGCATGCGCCCAGCGGCAACATTTCCCATGAAATGTCCACCTTGCGCAAGAACCGCACCACCGCTTTGGGAATGTTCAAAAACGTGAACGGCCCAAAATTCCAAAGTTCCTCTTTATTCGGAATTGCCTGCCGCATCAGCCCGCCCAACAATCCCGCTGCCGAAGCCAGCGGCATCCCCAGCCATTCGTGCGCCATCAGCGCCGGAATGGTAATGATCGCTCCGCCGATCGGGCCGACCACCCGCCCGCCGAGCAAACCCATAAGAAATGCGCCTTCCAATGACAAATCGGCAAATTTGTACTGAGTACCGACCAGCCGCAGAGTCACGCCCAGAATCAGCGGCGGCGTCATAAACATCATCAATTTCAATTTTTGGTCAACGTCGCGTTCTTCGGTGAATAATACGCGGCGAAACGTGTTCCAGCGCGCCAGCAGCGCGGCAAACGACGACGCCACACCAACTTTCAGCAACAGCGTAAACAGGAAATCTCTTGGAGAAAATGACGCGTCCATGTTCCTCAGCGGAATCCGCGCGCTGCGCTCAACGCGCCGCCACGCCCAACGCTAGCCAATCCACTGCCGTATGTAAAGCGGCCCGCGGCCTCTGCGCGGATCTTACACCCCTGCTATAATTCTGGATTCCGATGGCCAAGAAAAACTCACTGTCGCCCCGTGTCGCAAAAAATTCCGTCGAAGACGTGGCCCAAGCCGAGCTTCCCACCCGCTACGGCCGCTTCACAATTCACGGCTTTCGCGGTGCCGGTCCGCAGGACGAAGCGGTCGCGCTGGTACGCGGCAATATCCGCGGCCCTTTCCAATCGAAGAAATCGGCTCCGCTGGTGCGTGTGCACTCGCAATGCCTCACCGGAGACGTGCTTACCTCGCAGCGTTGCGATTGCCGCGCGCAACTTGAACTCTCGCTGAAAAAAATCAGCGAAGCGCCGTCCGGAATTCTTCTGTACTTGCCGCAGGAAGGCCGCGGCATAGGCCTGATGAACAAACTGCGCGCCTACGAACTGCAGGATCAGGGCATGGACACGGTCGAAGCCAACGAGTCACTGGGATTTGCGGCCGATGTGCGCGACTACGACTTCCCTGCTCAAATCCTGAAGGAGTTAGGCGCCATGCAGATCCGCTTACTCTCCAACAATCCGGAAAAAGTTCGCCAGTTGGAAGCCGCTGGCATTCACGTTGCCGAACGTGTTCCCTGCCAGCCGCGCATCTCCAAAATTTCACGGGGTTATCTAAGAACGAAAAAGAAAAAGATGGGACATTTGTTGAAGGGCGTGTGAGGCAGGCAGTTTTCCCTTCCGTCAGGTCTACGCGCTATCCGCCGCCCACGAATTGAACTATTTCGTAGCGATCGCCTTCCGCAACGCTCGTTTCGTTCCACGCCGTGCGCGGCAATACTTGCGTATTCCGCTCAATTGCCACCCGGCCGCCGTGAATTCCCAACATTTCCAGTAATTGCGCCACGTTCACGCCTTGCCGCGATTCCCGCGCCTCACCATTCACAACAATTGAAATCTTTTCATTCATTCGCACCGTTCTCACCGTTCTCACGCCCGCGGCTTGGCGCGCAACTGAAACCGCAGATGCCCTTTGAGAACACCGTGGCTGGCTTCAATCACCAGCGCAACTTCCGGCCCGCTCAGCTTCGGCATCTCAAATTGTAGCGTCACGCCGCCGTCGTTCCCGGTCTTGGCAGAAAATTCCGCCGGACTCTCGGCGCCTTCCACGCGGGCTTTGGTCTCTGCTCCCGAGATCGCAGTCCCGGCCCCATCCTTAACGACGATCTGCAACGTCGCGTGCTTGCCGGCCAGCCAGGTTTTGGCATTCGTCAGTTCTACTTTCAAGATTAACGGCGCCACAGCTGTGGGCTTGGCTACAACTGGATCCTGCGGCTTAGCCGCCAGAGACGAAGGCGCAGCTGGAAGCGTCAATTTCAGGGCTCCCGTTCGGATCTCCTCAATCACCGTCTTGTGCTGATCGTCCAGTCGCGCCTTCAGCGTCGTTTCCCGCTCCGCGTCCAGCGGCAGCAAGTCCAGATAATTGTTGGTGCGGCGATGCAGCACCCGCCCCTTCCAGTGCACCGTGGTATCAATGAACGCGTGGTTCGCGCCGCGATCCTCGGTTTGCACATGGACGACATCAGTTCCAACCGTTACGTTGCTGTTATGGCCAAACAACATTCTTGGAATCTTTCCCGGTCTGAAAACAATCTAATCATCGGTCATCCGGTTGATTCGCAACCGATTTGACCGAACGCCTTGTACTCGATATTATACCGCTTCGCCTATGAGTGGTTCTGGTCTTCAAACCTACGGGCCGCTGGTCCTCCATCTACTGGTCGCCGCCATCTTGGCTGGCCTGATCAGCACTCTGTCCGTTTTGATCGGCTGGCGCCGGCCCAACCGTGCCAAGCAGCAAGCCTATGAGTGCGGCATGGAGCCTACCGGCGACGCCCGCGAACCCTTTTCGGTCAAGTTTTACCTCGTCGCGATGGTCTTTATTCTTTTCGACGTGGAAGCGATTTTTCTTTATCCTTGGGCTGTCGTTTTTCGCACCTTGGGCCGTTATGGCTTCTATGAAATGATGCTGTACATCGCAATTCTTCTGGTCGGCTATTTCTATCTTTGGAAAAAGGGAGCGCTGGACTGGCATACATAGCCGGCGGCGCAAATCGGATAAATCGTGTCAGAGAGTGGCGGTCAAAACGCTAGTGTTGTAGCCGAACAGCTTCGCGGTTGGAACGCGAATGCGGTATCGGAAGTGATCGAATTTCACGGCGAAACGACCATTGTTGTCCCGCGCGAACTGCTGCGCGCCGCAGCCGAACACTGTCGCTCGAATCTGCAATTCAATTATCTTTCGGACGCCACTTCCCTGGACCGCTTCCCCATCGAACCGCGCTTCGAACTGAATTATCACCTTGTTTCGATTCCCAACAGAACCAAGATTCGCCTGCGCACCCGCGTCAGCGGCGCTGACCCGGTGGTCGATTCGCTGGTTCCAGTCTGGCCCGGCGCTGGCTGGCTGGAACGTGAGATTTTCGATCTGATGGGTATTCGTTTCAACGGACATCCGGACTTGCGGCGCATTTTGCTCCCGCAGGATTGGGAAGGCCATCCGCTGCGGCGTGATTACCCGACGGAAGGATTTCGGGACGTTCCGGCGACATTTTTGCCGGGCTTCAAGAAGTAGGAGAGTATCGCCGAGATACAACCAACCATGACCACCGTCGAAACAGCCACTGGCCCAGCCAAGACTATGATCCTCAATATGGGGCCGCAGCACCCGTCCACCCACGGGGTGCTGCGCGTGGCGCTGGAGTTGGACGGCGAAATCATCGTTAAGTCTGACCCCGACATCGGCTACCTGCACACTGGCATCGAGAAATCCTGCGAACACAAGACCTACATGCAGGCCATCACGCTCACCGACCGGATGGACTACCTGAATCCTCTCGGCAACAACCTGGTGTACTGCCTGGCGGTGGAGAAGCTCCTCGGCATCGAAGTGCCGAAGCGTGCGCAGTACATCCGCGTGATGATGGTCGAATTGCAACGCATCTCTTCACACCTGGTGTGGCTTGGCACCCACGCCATCGACATGGGAGCAATGGCGGTCTTTCTTTTTTGCTTCCGTGAGCGGGAAGAGATCCTGAAGATTTTCGAGCGCTTTGCCGGCCAGCGCATGATGACCAGTTACATCCGCATCGGCGGAGTCGCGCTCGAACCGCCGGCCGGCTGGCGCGAAATGGTGAACCGCTTCCTGAAAATGATGCCCAGCCGGGTCGATGAGTACGAAACTTTGCTCACAGAGAATCGCATCTGGATGGGCCGGATGCAGAACGTGGGCAAGATCAAGCTGGACGACGCCATTGCCTACAGCATGAGCGGCCCAACGCTGCGCGCCGCGGGTCTGGCGCACGATAATCGCAAAGTCTTCCCGTATTCGAGCTACGAAGAGTTCAAATTTGACGTACCCACCCGCACCGATTCCGATTGCTACGGCCGTTACATGGTGCGCGTCGCGGAAATCCGTGAAAGTCTGAAAATTGTCGAACAGGCCATGGCCAAAATCACCGACCAGGGGCCAATTCGAACCGACGCACCGGGAATCGTTCCCCCGGAACGCGAAAAAATGAAGACCGAGATGGAAGCGCTCATCTACCACTTCAAAATTTTTACCGAAGGCTTTTCGCCGCCTCCGGGTGATGCGTATGTGGCGATTGAATCACCGCGCGGCGAACTGGGTTGCTACATTGCCAGCGATGGCTCGCCGAAACCTCTGCGCTGCCATTTCCGTTCCCCGTCTTTCGTAAATTTGCAAGCGCTGCCCCGCATCATCGAAGGGCAATTGCTGTCGGACGTGGTTGCCTGCATCGGAACCATTGATATCGTGCTAGGCGACGTGGATCGCTAGCGGCGTGATCGGCTCAACGGGATTTTTGCGGTAAAAAGAAGCAATCAACGACGACTTTTTTGATCTGAGGCAGCACAATCTGGAGATTATGCAACTTTCACCACAACTTACGGCGCGATTCGAACACCTGCAGAACGCCTATCCGGTCAAGCGCAGTGCGCTGATCCCGATGCTGATGTACGCGCAGGACGAGTTCGGTTTCGTCAGCGACGAGATGATCGCGGAAATTGCCGCTCGCCTGGACTTGCGTACGGTTCAGGTGGAAGAAACGCTCGCCTACTACTCGATGCTCCATCGCAAGCCGATGGGCAAGCATCACGTCCAGGTTTGCACCAACGTCGCCTGCATGTTGCGCGGTGGTTACGATATTCTCGAACGCGCCAAAAAGCGCCTGGAAATCGGTCACAAGGAAGTGACCAAAGACGGCCTCTTCTCTCTCGAGGAAGTCGAATGTATCGGCGCCTGTACCGGCGCACCAGCTATTCAAGTAAATTACGATTTTTACGAAAATCTCACCCCGCTATCGTTCGATAAAATCATCGCGGATCTCGATGCGGGCAGAAAACCCGTGCCCGTACCGGTTATTTCCGGCGCGCTTCATCCCCGTGATCCGCAGGAAACGCCGCTCATCAGCAAAATGTGGGGCATCAAGGATTCCCGCAAGATCGACGTCTACCTCCAGCACGGCGGTTATCAGTCGCTCGAAAAGGCGCTGAAGGGAATGACCCCGGCCTCGATCATCGACGAAGTCAAAAAATCCAATCTTCGCGGACGCGGCGGCGCTGGCTTCCCCACCGGCATGAAGTGGTCCTTCGTTCCGAAGGACAGCCCGAAAGCAAAGTACGTCATCTGCAACGCCGACGAGTCCGAACCTGGCACCTGCAAAGATCGTCCGCTGATGGAAATGGACCCGCATCAGCTGATCGAAGGCATGATCATTGCCGGTCGCGCCATCGGCGCCAATCGCGGCTTCATCTATATCCGTGGCGAATATCGCTACGTCCTCGATCTGGTCGAAGAAGCCATTCAAGAGGCTTATCAGCGCGGCTACCTCGGCAAAAATATTCTTGGCAGCGGCTTCGACTACGACTTGCTGATCCACTCTGGAGCCGGCGCCTACGAGTGCGGAGAAGAATCCGCCCTGATGGAATCGCTCGAAGGCAAGCGCGGTTATCCGCGCATCAAGCCGCCGTTCCCTGCCGTGGTTGGCCTCTACGGCTGTCCGACTGTCATCAACAACGTCGAAACGCTCAGCGCCGTCCCAGCCATTCTTAAGGAAGGCGGCGAAGCCTATGCCAATCGTGGTACGCCGCGAAACGGCGGCACTCGCCTGCTCTGCGTCGCCGGTCATATCAACAAGCCCGGCATTTACGAAATTCCGTTGGGCATGAACATGAAAAAGTTCATTTACGAAATGGCCGGCGGCATTCCCAATGGTAAAAAACTCAAAGCCGTCATCCCCGGCGGCAGTTCCTGTCCGTTGCTCACCGCCGCCGAGATCGACGTCGCAATGGACTACGACTCGGTCGCCAAAATCGGCAGCATGATGGGCTCTGGCGGCATGGTGGTCATGGACGAAGACACCTGCATGGTGGACATGGCCCGCCGCATCATGCATTTCTACGCGCACGAATCTTGCGGCTGGTGCATACCCTGTCGCGAAGGAACTATGTGGCTGCGCAAAATGCTCGAGCGCTTCCACGCCGGTCTCGGCCGCATCGAAGACATTGATTTAATGGCCGAACTCTCGAAAAACATGCTGGGCCGCACCTTCTGCCCGCTCGGCGACGCCGCCGCCATGCCGACCATCAGCATCGTCGAAAAATTCCGCAGCGAATTTGAAGATCACTTGCACGGTCGTTGCGCGTACAAAAATACCGAAGCGCTTTTGGGTGCCCGCTAGAAAATCATGAGCGAACAGAAATTAGTCACGTTCAAAATTAACGACCGCGAACTGCAAGTCCCCGTGGGCACGCTGGTGATCGAAGCCGCCAAACAGATTGCCACCGAAGTTCCGTCCTTCTGTTACTACCCGGGACTTTCCCTGCAAGCCGCCTGCCGCATGTGCCTGGTCGAAGTCGAAAAAATGCCCAAGATGCAGACCGCCTGCACCCTGGTCGCAACCGACGGCATGGTGGTTCGAACCGACACTCCGCAAATCAAGCAGGCTCGCAAAGGCGTTCTGGAATTTCTGCTCACCAACCACCCGCTCGATTGCCCGGTCTGCGACAAGGGCGGCGAGTGCGAGCTGCAGGACATGGTTTTCCGCTACGGCGCCGATACCAGCCGTTTCGTCGAAGAAAAAATTCACCGCCCCGAAGAAAAATGGTCGGAAATTGTTTATTACGACGCCCCGCGCTGCATTCTCTGCTTCCGCTGCGTGCGCGTTTGCGATGAGGGAATGGACGTCAAAGCTCTCGGCGTCGGATTCCGCGGCGCCAATAGCGTCATCATTCCCAATCGCGAAGACCACCTCGAGTGCGAAGAATGCGGCATGTGCATTGACATCTGTCCGGTCGGCGCGCTCACCAGCGGCACCTATCGCTACAAGACTCGCCCATGGGAGATGGAATACGTCTCCACCGTCTGCGCGCACTGTTCGAACGGCTGCAAGACCACGCTGAGCGTTCGCAATCATGAAATTCTGCGCGCCAACAATCGCGACATGAGCGGCATCAACGGCGATTTCCTCTGCGTCAAGGGCCGCTTCGGCTTCGATTTCACCAAGCATCCCGATCGCATCAAGCAGCCCATGGTTCGCAACGGCGATAAGCTCTTCCCGGTCTCCTGGGAAGAAGCCGCGCAAACCGCCGCCGCCAAACTAAAGGCGATCCACGACAAAGACGGCGCCGGCGCAATCGGCTTCATCGGTTCGAATCGCACCTCCAACGAAGAAAATTATCTACTGCAAAAATTGGCGCGCGAAACCTTCGGCACCGCCAACATCGACCATCACCGTACCGCCGACTACACCGGCCTGATCACCGCGCTCGGCGACAACGCCAGGGATTCCCTGCTCACCATAGAGCAACTCTACAAATCTTCGGCGGTGCTCTTAATCGGCAATGATCCCACCAATCAGAATCCGCTGGTCGCTTGGCAGATTCGCACCGGCGTTCGCCACCACGGCCTGAAACTTTTTGTCGTCAATTCGAAAAAGATCAAGCTCGAACGCAAAGCCGAACAGTTCGTGCAAATTGCCGAAGGCCAGGAAGCTGCCGCCGTTCGCTGGCTGCACACCGAAGCTCCGCTCGGCCCCAATCTCGTCGAACAACTCACCCAACTCAAGGCAGCGATCGACGCCCATCCCGACGTCGCCATCGTTTTCGGTTCCGAACTTTCCGGTGCCGCGATTCATGAACTCGTCGGCTTCGGCTCCAAGCTCCACGGCAAAGTTCGTTACATGCTGCTCGGCGATTACGCCAACTCGCGTGGCGCCGCCGATATGGGCATTCTTCCCGACCGCGGCCCAGGCTATGCCAAAACTTCCAAGTCCGGCCTCACCGCACCGCAGATGGTAGAAGCCGCGCAAAACGGCAAGCTCAAAGCTCTTTACGTGGTCGGCGCAAATCCGCTGGCACACTTCGGCACTTTAGGTTTCGGCCGCGGCAAAGCCGAACTGCTCATCGTCCACGAACTTTTCATGACCGAAACCGCCAAGCAGGCCGACATCATTTTCCCGGCCGCCAGCGCTTACGAAAAAGTTGGCACCGTCACCAACACTTCCGGCGAAGTGCAACTCCTCCACAAAGCCGCCGAAGTCATGGGCCCGCGCACCGATTTCGATCTCTTGCGCATCCTCTCCCATCAACTCGAAAAGCAAGGCCTCGGCAAAGCCTTCCATTACAAGAATCCCGCCGCCGTCTTCGAAGAAATTCGCAAGACCGTTCCGGGCTACGATCTCGAACTAACCGGCCTGCTCACCGGCGGCGCAGAATCCGCCCACGTCGAAGTCAAACGCAACGGCAACGCGCCCTACGACGTCCCCGTCGGCCTGATCCGCTCTGCGCAAGACACTCTTTTCACCAGCGGCACGCTAAGCAAATTCCTCAAGACCATCGAATCCGTTCCGGAGGCGCAGGCGAAATCGTGAACTCCGTCATTTCATTTCTGACGCAGGCTGGCGGCTTCTGGGTTCTGACCATCGTGAAGATCGCCCTGCTGCTCTTCATCGTGCTCACGGTCAACGCGTACCTCACCTGGTTCGAACGCAAAGTCGTCGCGCTCATGCAATCCCGCATTGGCCCGCATCGCGTCGGTCCGCACGGACTCTTGCAGCCCGCCGCCGATGGCCTGAAATTTCTCTTCAAGGAAGACGCCATGCCCGCCGGCGTCGACAAATTCGTCTATCTCCTCGCGCCCTTTCTCGCGCTCACACTTTCGCTCGCGTCTCTGGCCGTGATTCCCTTCGGCCCGGATCCGCTGCCCTTCAAATTCTTCGGCCATCAGATCGATCTCTGGATCACCAATCCGCAAATCGGGCTGCTCGTTCTCTTTTCCATCACCGCGCTCGGCGTCTACGGCGTCGCACTCGCCGGTTGGGCCTCCAACAGTAAATACCCGCTCCTCGGCGGCCTGCGCAGCTCCGCCCAAATGGTCAGTTACGAACTCTCCATGACCATGTCCGTCGTCGGCGTGCTTCTCATGGCCAACAGCTTCAGCCTCACCAAAATCATCTCCGACCAGGACAGCTCCAAATACGGTTTCTTCTCCTGGAATATCATTCCTCAGATCGTCGGCTTCTTCTGCTTCTTCATCTCCGCCATCGCCGAGACCAATCGCGTGCCCTTCGATCTGCCCGAAGCCGAGTCCGAACTCGTCGCCGGATTCCACACCGAATATTCCAGCTTCAAGTTCGCCATGTTCTTCATCGCCGAATACACCAGCATGATCACCGTCTCCGCGCTGTGTTCGATTCTCTTCTTCGGTGGCTGGAATTCGCCCTTCCCCTCTTCATGGACGCCGACACACTTTCTCCCCAGCGTCATCCTGATCCCCTTCGGCCTCTGGGTCATCTACGACGGCATCAAGTACGAGACCATCTGGGGCCGCTTGGTCCTTCCCGGACTCGGCACCGCCATCGCCGCAATGGGCGCCGCGCTCATCGTCTTCCCAACTGTCAACGAGTACATTCAAGGCCCATTCTGGCTGCTCGGCAAAATGCTCTTTTTCCTCTTTTTCTACGTGTGGGCCCGCGGCACTTTGCCCCGCTTCCGCTATGACCAGCTCATGAACATCGGCTGGAAGCTGCTGCTACCCGTCTCCATCGCCAACGTCGTGATCACCGCGGCAGTCATCGTCTTCAGGGGCATGAAATGACCGCTCCGCTAATCATCTTCTTCTTGCTCGCTGCAGTTGCCGTCATCGGCGCGCTCAGCCTGATTCTGCAAAAGCATCCAATCCACAGCGCGCTTTCTCTCATCGTTGTCATGGTTTCGCTCGCGGGCCTCTACCTGCTGATGGGCGCCGAGTTCGTCGCCGCGGTGCAAATCATCGTCTACGGCGGCGCGATCATGGTGCTCTTCGTCTTCGTCATCATGCTCTTGAACGCTGGCGAAGAAGAGCACACCGACTTTTCCAAAATTGCAAAATTTGCCGGCCTCCCGCTCGCACTCGCGCTCGCCGGACTTCTCGCCGCCGCTATGGTTCGTCACGGCGGCTCCGTCGCGAATGCCACCAACCCTGACGCGCTCGCCAGCACTTCCAGCATCTCGATGTTGCTTTTCTCGACTTTCGTCTATCCATTCGAACTGACCTCGTTCCTCATCCTCGTCGCCATCATGGGCGCTCTGGTCCTCGCCCAGCGGGAGAAGAGCTGACATGGTCCCAACGCAATATTATTTAATCCTAAGCGCAATTCTTTTCGGACTCGGCGCGGTAGCCTTCGTCGTCAAGCGCAACATCATTGCCATTTTCATGTCCATCGAGCTCATGCTCAACGCCGTCAACCTCGCATTCGTGGCTTTTAGCCAGTCATGGGGCAGACTCGACGGACAGGTCTTCGTGCTGTTCGTCATCGTCGTAGCCGCTGCTGAAGCCGCGGTCGGCCTCGGCATCATCATTCTCACCGCCCGCAATCGTCGCTCGCTCAACGTCGAGCGCGTGGATCTTCTCAAACTCTAATGCCCAATCAGCCCATTCTCGAATATCTCTGGATCATTCCACTGCTCCCGCTGCTCGGCGCGGCCATCAACGGCCTTTTCGGCGCCAAGTGGTCGAATACCATCGTCAACACTGTCGCGCTTTCATCCACCGGCCTGTCCTTCCTCGCAGCCGTCGAAGCCGTCCGCGAATTTGTCACCGATTACTACCCGCAACACCATGACGCCTTCCATAAGTCTTTCTTCGACTGGATCGTCGCCGGAAATTTCCGCGCTGGCTTCGATCTGCAAATGGACCAGCTCACGGTGGTCATGGTCCTCGTCGTCACCGGCGTCGGCTTCCTCATCCACATCTACTCCACCGGATACATGGCGCATGAAGGCGGCTACTACCGCTTCTTCAGCTACCTGAATCTCTTCATGTTCTTCATGTTGATTCTGGTGCTCGGCGCGAATTACGTGCTGCTCTTCGTTGGATGGGAAGGCGTCGGCCTTGCCAGCTATTTGCTCATCGGTTTCTATTTCCTGAAAAAATCCGCCTCCGACGCAGGCAAAAAAGCCTTCATCGTCAACCGCATCGGCGACTTCGGCTTCATGCTCGGCATGTTCTTGCTCTTCCGCACTTTCGGCACGCTCGACTTCACGGAACTCTATTCGAAAATCGCCGCGCAACAGTGGCCGCATGAAGCCTGGGGCGTCTTCGGCACCATGACCGTTGCTGGCTTGCTCCTCTTCATGGGAGCCTGCGGGAAATCCGCGCAGCTTCCGCTTTACGTTTGGCTGCCCGACGCCATGGAAGGCCCCACACCGGTCAGCGCTCTAATTCACGCGGCGACCATGGTCACTGCGGGCGTGTACGTGGTTGCTCGCTCGCACATTCTGTTTGAGCATTCAGAAACTGCCAGCGTCGTCGTGGCCGTCATCGGCTGCGCCACGGCTTTCTTTGCCGCCACCATCGGCCTGGTGCAGACCGACATCAAGCGCGTCCTCGCCTATTCCACCGTCAGCCAGCTCGGCTACATGTTCCTAGCTTGCGGTGTCGGCGCCTTTGGCGCGGGCATTTTCCACCTGATGACCCACGCCTTCTTCAAGGCTCTGCTCTTCCTCGCTGCCGGCTCCGTCATTCACGCTATGGGCGGCGAACAGAACATGATGAACATGGGCGGCCTCAGCAAGAAAATCAAAGTCACGTACTGGACCATGCTGACCGCCACCATCGCCATCGCCGGTTTCCCGCCGTTGGCAGGATTCTTCTCCAAGGACGCGATTCTCTTTGGCGCGTTCACGGTGGGCAATGGGAACGACACTGGTGGCCACATTCTCTACGGTATCGGCCTGCTCACCGCGCTGCTCACTGCGTTCTACATGTTCCGCCTAATCTTTCTCACCTTCCACGGCAAGCAGCGCTACGACGAGCATCATGTCCACGTTCACGAATCGCCGTGGAACATGCTTGGCCCGCTTGTCGTTCTCGCGATTCTATCCGTCATTGGCGGATGGGTTGCTGCGCCAGCGCTTTGGGGCGGCACCGATCACTTCACCGAATTCCTTTCGCCCATTTTCGCAGCAAAAGAAGCCTCTGGAATGAGTGAAGCCGCGATGCACTCGCTCGAACTTATGCTTGCAGGCGTCGCCGTCGTCGCGGCCACCATCGGCTTGCTCACCGCCTTTTGGCTGTACCTGAAGCAGCCCGGCAAGCCCGAGCAACTCACCAAATCCATGCAACCCGCTTACAAAACGCTGCTCAATAAATATTACGTTGATGAACTCTACGCCGCGGCCGTCGTTGGCCCGCTGGTCTGGCTCTCTGAAAATGTCCTCTGGAAAGTCGTGGACGTCGAAGCCATCGACGGCACCGTCAACGGCATCGCCCACGGCGCCACTGGACTTGGTGACACTGTTCGTCACACCCAGTCTGGCAACACTCGAAGCTACGCGGTCTGGGTAGTCATCGGCGCGCTCGCAATCATCCTCATTCTCTTCTGGCCGGCGCTACATGCGCTTGTCGCGCCGGCTCAGGCCGCGGTGACCAAATGATCGCTCCCGGCAACCACTTGCTTACGGTTCTGGTCTTCTTCCCGGCGCTCGGAGCGCTGGCGCTGATGATTCTCCGCGCCGACGATCATGGCTGGATTCGCCGCATGGCGTTGGTCGTCGCCACGTTCGAGTTTCTGCTGTCGCTGCTGCTGATTCCTGCCGTGCCGCTCGGCTCTTCTGGCTATCGCCTCGAACTGAATATTCCCTGGATCAGCTCTCCGCCCATTCATTACCACTTTGGCGTTGACGGCCTCAGCGTCTTCCTGGTCATCCTTACCACGTTCCTCACGCCAATCTCCATCCTCGCGTCATGGACCAGCATTAATCACCGCGTCAAAGAATTCTTCGTCATGATTCTGATGCTGGAAGTCGGCGTGGTCGGTGTGTTCCTCTCGCTCGACCTGTTCCTCTTCTTCCTCTTCTGGGAAGTCATGCTCATCCCGATGGCCTTCCTGATCGGCATCTGGGGCCATGAACGCCGCATCTACGCCGCGATCAAATTCGTTCTCTACACCATGGCGGGCTCAATCCTCATGCTGGTCGGCATCCTCTGGCTTTACAACAAGACCGGCACCTTTGATCTGGTCGAGATTCAGAGCGCGCTGCAGTCCGGCGCGCTGGTTCTCCCCGCGCAGACCGAATTGCTTTTGTTCCTGGCGTTCTTCGTGGCCTTCGCCATCAAAGTTCCCCTCTTCCCGCTGCATACCTGGCTGCCCGACGCCCACGTCGAAGCTCCCACTGCAGGCTCGGTCATGCTGGCTGGCGTGCTCCTCAAAATGGGCACCTACGGCATGATGCGTTTCTGCCTGCCGCTCTTCCCGATTGCCGCGCGCAAAGCAGCTCCCTACGTCGCGGTCGTCGCCATCATCGGCATCATCTATGGCGCGCTGGTCGCGCTCGTTCAGCCCAACCTGAAAAAGCTTGTCGCCTATTCCAGCGTCAGCCACCTCGGCTTCGTCGTTCTCGGCATTTTCTCCTTCAGCGTCATCGGCATGCAGGGTGCCGTCTACCAGATGCTCGCTCACGGCATTTCCACCGGAGCGCTCTTCTTGCTTGTCGGCATGCTCTACGATCGCCGTCACACTTTTGAAATCACGGAATACGGCGGCCTCGCCACTCCGATGCCGAAGCTCTCGGCATTTTTCCTCTTCGCCGTCCTCTCTTCCCTCGGCTTGCCGATGCTCAACGGCTTCGTCGGTGAATACCTGATTCTTCTCGGCACTTACACTTCGCGATTTGGCCCCACTACCGGCAATGGTTGGAAATATGCCACCTGGGCCGCTCTCGGTGTGATTCTCTCCGCCTGCTACTTGCTGTGGTCCTACCAGCGCGTCTTCTACGGCGACGTCACCGTCGAGAAAAACAAATCGCTGCCTGATGCTTCGGCGCGCGAACGCTTCATCCTGGTCACCATGTGCGTGGTCATTCTCTGGATGGGCCTCGCTTCGCCATTCCTGACCCGCCGCACCGCTGCCGCCACTGACACCATCCGCAGCCAGATGGACCGTCCCGGCTGGTACCAAGGCGCCGCACCGGCTTCCGGCAACGGCACAGTCATTTCTCTCGAAAGGTCCGGCAACCGCTAAATGTTTTCGACTCCCAGCCCCGCAGACTTCTACCGCGTAATGCCGGAGCTCGTCTGGTGCACCTTCGGCGTATTGCTGATGCTGTTCCAGTCGCTTAGCAAGAACCGCGCATTCCTGAGCACCGTCGCTTTCCTCGGCGCCGCTCTCGGTGCTGCTTCCGCTCTGCTCAGCGCTCGCTTCCCCGGCCCGGGCTTTTTCGGTCTCATCCAGGCCGATACTTTCAGCCTCTTCTTTCACGTTTTGGTCGGCTGCGTAGCGCTCCTGGTCATCCTGGCCGCCGAGTCCTATCTCTCTCGCGCCAATCTCGAGAGCGCTGAATTTTTCGCTCTAATCCTATTCGCCACTGCCGGAATGGGCGTTCTTGCCGGCGCGCAGGAACTCCTCACCGCATTCATCGGCCTTGAAATGAGCTCTATCGCCAGCTACGTCCTTGCCGGCTACCGCCGCGACACCCTCAAGTCCAGCGAATCCGCGCTCAAATATTTCCTGCTCGGCTCCTTCGCCACTGCGTTTTTTCTTTACGGCATCGCGCTCGTTTACGGTTCCACCGGAACGACCATGCTCGATCAGATGGGCAGCACCGATCCCAACAACAGCCTTTTAAAACTCGGCCTCGCGCTAATCCTGATCGGCCTCGGATTTAAAGTTGCCGTAGCACCCTTCCAAGTGTGGACGCCTGACGTCTACGAAGGCGCGCCAACTCCCGTCACCGCTCTTTTCGCCGCGGGCCCCAAGGCTGGAGCGTTCGCGCTGTTGCTCAGAATTTTCGCCACCGTTCCCGCCGCAACTCACTACTGGTTCTGGGCTTTTTGGATTCTTGCCGCGCTCACCATGTTCGTGGGAAATCTTGGCGCGCTGGTGCAAACCAACGTCAAGCGCCTGCTTGCGTACAGCTCCATCGCGCATGCAGGCTACATTCTCGTCGCCTTCGCCGCCGTCACCACCATGAGCACCGGCGAAAATCAGACCGCGCTCGGCGGAGTTCCTGCTTACACTGCAATTCTTTTTTATCTATTGAGCTACGCGCTAGTGAAGGTCGGCGCGTTCACTATCGTTTCACAACTCGGCGGCAAGGACGAAAAGTACATGACGCTGGACGATTACGCAGGGTTATCGCAGCGCCATCCGTTCGCCGCTGCCGTGCTGAGCCTGTTCCTGCTCTCGCTATTGGGATTGCCGGTCACCGCGGGCTTCTTCGGAAAGTTCTACGTCTTCAAAGCCGCGATCAATTCGAATCTCATCTGGCTAGCCGTCCTGATGGCCGTCAACAGCATCATCGGCGCTTATTATTATTTCCGGGTGATCGTAGCAATGTACATGCGCGACTCCAGCGAAGAATCCGCATCCGCCGCGCCGATTTCTTTCCCGCTCACCGTAAACATCGTTCTCGCTGTCTCCGCTCTCGGCACTCTGTACTTCGGCCTCTTCCCCAACCAAATCCTCCGCCTGCTCCTAGAAAAAACCCTGATCGGCAACCTCAAGTAGCAGTGCGGAAACTCAACAAATAGAAGTTCGAAAACAGACCAGAGTCTTGCGTCTCGCTCAAGAACCTCTCCGCGAATTCTCGTACTCTGCGTCTCTGCGTTATCTTTTCTCTTTTAAATTCTCTGTCGTTACCAAATTAAAAGAGCCGGAGAAATTTCCCTCCGGCCCGGATCATTTCAACTGCGCTGAATCTTTTATGCTTTTAGTGCAAGCATCGCCAGCGTAAAGAGCACCAGCGTTTCCACGAAAACCAGACCCAGAATCATTGCTGCGCGAATCGGGCCAGCTGCTCCCGGATTGCGCGCCATGCCTTCGCAAGCCGCCGAAGCGATGCGACCTTGGCCAAGACCGCAGCCGAATGCCGCTGCGCCCATACCGATCGCCACTGCCAGTGCGCCCAACGCTTTTCCGCCGCCCGACGGTGCTCCGCTTTCCTGCGCCATCGCTGCCGGCGCAAGAACCATGACGGCTACGAACGCCACCATCATTACGATTGCTACTTTCTTCATTACTGCCTCCTTGCGAGTCAGGGTTTGCAAGCACAAACCCTGAAGCCCGATAAATTGCCGCCAGTGGGTGGTTGCCGGACACCGAGCAGCCGGCCTCACGCTGAAACGGCACAATGCCGGAAAATTTCCGTCTCCGGCAAAATCAAATTTAGTGTTCGTCGGCGGTGGCCATGCCGAGATAAACCGCCGGCAGAACGGTGAAAACGTAGGCCTGCACAACCGCGACAAAAATATGCAGTGCGATAAATACCACCGGGAAAAATGTCGTTAAGATTACAAAAACAGAGCCTCGGATCGGATGGCTTGCCAATCCAACCGTGCCACTCGCGAGCAGTCCGAGGAAAATTCCGTAAATCAAATCGCTTGCGTACATGTTGGCCCACAAACGTACTGTGAGCGAAAGCAAGCGTGCAGTGGTGCTGATAAGTTCAACGGGAAACAGCAAGATCGCCAGCGCCCAAGAGCCGAAATCCTTCGGCGAACCCGCAAAAGTACCGAGGTACTTGACGGGTCCATGATGCTTCAATCCCTGCCAATTGAAGTACAGAAATGTAAGAATCGCGCAGGCCAGTGGTACGGTGGTGTTACCTGTCGGTGCGACCAGGAAAGTATTCGGGAAAGCGCCCATCAGGTTAGAAAGCAAAACGAAAATCGAAATGGAGCCGACGAAGGGAATCAACTTCGAGGCGCCGTGATACACATTTTCTTCGAGCAAATCTTTGATCCCGAATCCCATCGGATTCGTAAGTAGCATTTCAGCGGCTTGCTGAAATGCGCCGGGCTTTTCGACAGACAGCCGCGACTTCAGGATTAGCGCCAACACGGTCCCGATCAGAACGACCAATATGCCCATGACGACGTGCTGTGGAATCGGCAGCGCCGGATCAGTCGGAGTGATATGCAGCTTGGAAAGGAGCGCAGCGGCCAGCGGGCCGAGGACGTTGTTGACCTGACGAGTAATCCAAAGAACTTGTTCTTCCATCACCTATCCCGTCGAGACGATTTCCCACACACTTGCGGCGATGGCCGCGGCTGCCAGCGCGCACAAACCCAAAATCATGCTCGCGAGGGGGATATTCCGATATTTAAAAATAACATAGACAGTGAGGCCTATCAAGGCGTAGCGGAACAGCGCGAGCATATATGTCCACCACGGCACTATAGGCTTTTCGTGTCCGTGCTGGGCCGTGGAGGCCAGCACCAGGGCGTCCAAGCCGCGTCCCAGCCAGCGAAAATTCAGCCAGCCGAGTACTGCGCCCAGGGCCAAGCCGCTCGCCCATTTCCGGTCGCCAAGCATCGCCGCCGCGGCGACTGCGCCAGCGCCCAGTATTAGCGTCAACCAACCAATGCGCAGTTCAGTTCGCGAGCCGGCGATTTCCAATGTTCTGGACATGGCCCTATTTCGCGGGAAGCCTGCGAATGACTTCCCTGACTCCAGCGACAAATCCTAGACCGCCGAAAATAACCAGAAGCCACGGCGCGGTGTGCAGCCATTTATCCAAGAAATATCCCAGCAGTCCGCCGAACACCACCGCTCCTACTAATGTAAACGGAAGCTCCATCGCGATGGCGGAATCGTTGGTGACTTGTTTGGTCTTCTCCAGAATAGGAGACGACTGCGGATCGGAATTTTTGTTTTCGTCGGGCACAGGAGTTATTTTTCAAAGAGCAGTTCGCCGGCGCGGGAGGTGGCTTTGACCACCGCTTTAATCAAAGTGACGCGGAGTTTGCCTTCTTCGAGTTCCAGGATGCCGTCGATGGTGCAGCCGGCGGGGGTGGTGACGGCGTCTTTTAACAAGGCGGGGTGGTCGCCGGTTTCGAGGACTACGCTGGCGGAGCCCTTCATGGTTTGCGCAGCGAGTAGCGTGGCGACGTCGCGCGGGAGGCCGACTTTTACGCCCGCTTCGGCCAGCGATTCGAGAATGATGTAGGC
This sequence comes from uncultured Acidobacteriota bacterium, assembly GCA_963814635.1. Classification (GTDB taxonomy): domain Bacteria; phylum Acidobacteriota; class Terriglobia; order Acidiferrales; family UBA7541; genus Acidiferrum. The sequence goes on from CAWFDP010000001.1 coordinate 2,524,616, forward strand.
GAAGGCTGGACCGCTGGCGGATAGACCGGTTACGGCGTCCATATTTTTTTCATCGACGACTACCGTGCGGCCGACGGCGTCAAACATGGCGCGCGCGATTTCCAGGTGCTCGGCGCCGGCGTGGGCGCCTTTGCAGATGCCGGTCATGCCGCAGCCTACGGCGGCGGGGGTGTTGGGCATGGCACGGATTACCGGGACGCGCTTCTCCTCGCCCGCGGCGCTCGCGGCTGCGAGGTGCTGTTCCAAATAGCTTGTTGGCACTGAGGCGGCGACCGAGATGATCAAGGTGTCGGCGCTGACTTCGCCGGCGATCTCTTTCAATACTTCTGCGATGACTTGCGGCTTTACACCGAGCAGCACGATGTCCGCGCCTTTGACCGCTTTGCGGTTATCGGTGGTGACAAAGACGCCGAGTTCCTTGGCGAGCAGCGCGGCTTTTTCGCCGTGCTTGACGGTGGCGGTGACGTTCTTCGGACGGAAGAGGCCTTGCTTGAGATAGGCGCGCAACAGGATGCCGCCGAGTTTGCCGGAGCCGAGTACTGCCAGTTTCTTGTCGGAAAGTTTGAGGGCCATTGTTTGTAAGTGGGCCGCGTACCGCGGCGGTGTCAATTGTTCCTGAGGCTGCGGGTGGCGTCAACAGGCGAAAGGCGGTGACTGGTGGTTCGTAACTGGTGACTTGTGGGCGATATTGGATCGCAGGAGAGTAGCGGAAAGTACGAGGTGGCGACGAAGCGATTTGCTGCGGTAGCGGTGTTCATTTTTCGAGATCCTGGTTAACAGGGCGGGTACTCCCCACCCTTTTTTCGTAACTGCCCTTTAGGGCCTGCGGCCCGCGAAAGCTCATGAAAATCACTTAGAGGTAAGGTCGCAACGGCTCGGTGCGGCGAGGCCGAATCTGCAGTGGAGAAGTCGAGGCCGTGTAACTGCCTGATCCGGAGCGTGCGTGATTGAGCGAATAATTGGGCGTCGTCGTATCCCCTGGGGGGAGCGGCGATAGCCCGCGACCCTGGTTAAGGTAACCGCAGCACACTCTCCGCTCCCGGCCAGGAGCAGCTTATGCCCTTACAGGATACCGGGAATTGATGTTCATAAAAAGATGCTGGCTGTAGTTGTGTCTGATGTGGAAGTTGACGGTGAACTCGCGCAGCCACCGCAATATGGCCGAGTGGCCCTGGCGAATAAGATGGCGCGTATGGCGTGGGCCGCGCTCGCGAAGAATGAACAATATCGGCCTCCCGTGTTGGCTGTAGCTGCAGCTTAGCGATTCCCGCGGAGATTATGGTTTCTTGCCAGGCCTGCTGGCGAATGAGGAGATGGCACAACGGTCGAACCCGGCGCTCTCCAAACCCGTAACCGGAAGCAGTCTCTCGAGACTGAATAACGAATGGGGAAAAGAGCGCAGCGCACTCCATCCTGGCCAGAAGTGATTCACTCCAACAAAGGCCGTATACATTTGCGCAGACCGACCCGTGACATCACTCTTCGCTTGCGGCAAAGCGGCGGACCATACATTCCGGCTTGCGTTAGTGCTTAATCGGACGCGCGTTTTGGCAGAGCAGTGAAGGTGGGCATGTAGCTCCTCGCGCGTTCGATTAGGCGGCGATGGAAGGGAGTGTCAGCGGCATCGATGAGTCGTGCGACTTCTTCCTGGCTAAGGATCGCTGGAAGGTGATGGTTCTTTTTCGGAGAGGGAGTCTCGGCGACGCTCCAGGCTTTCTTGAGCGTCTGGATGTAGGAAAAACGCAGAGCTGCCAGGTGGTTCGTAACGGAACCCGAAGATAACTTGCGCTTCTGGAACAAATGGGCTTGGTATTCGCGAATGTGCCGCAGGCCTAAGCGATCCGGTGGGCGGTCGAAGTGTCGAGCAAAATCTTCGACTGTGTGGATGTAATGACGTATGGTATCTTCAGAAAAGTTACGACGCTGGAGTTCTTCCAGCATCATTTTGCGAAGTCGGGTCATGGGGATGGCCTCCTTATGACCCGACAATTTATCTCAACCTTTCGGCAACCACCGCTCCACTACCTCACGCGAAGCGTCCGCCGCACAAGCGGCTTCGTTCTTGCAGACCATCCTGTAATGATCGGTTCGGTCAACGCTACGGCGTTTATCGCTGCCTATTTCTTTTCGTGGGATTTACCAGCATGTACAATCGCCGGATGACGCAATCGCCTAAGCGGCTTTTTCGGACGCTACCCCCAGCGATTGCCCTCGCGGTGCTGGCTTACGCCTGCAATGCTCAAGCGCCGCCCGACCGCCTGAAGCAAGTTGTGCAGCCTTATGTCGATGCCCAGATGTTCATGGGAAGCGTACTCGTGGCTAAAAACGGAAAGGTCATTTTCAGCAAGAGCTTTGGCATGGCGGACTTGGAGTGGAGCGTTCCAAATTCTTCCACGACTCGATTCAACATCGCGTCCATGACAAAGCAATTCACCGCAGCGTCTATCTTGCTCCTTGAGGATCGCGGAAAGCTGAGAACCGATGACTCGGTGAAGAAATACCTCCCTGACGCGCCCGCATCCTGGGACAAGGTCACCATTTATAACCTACTGACGCATACATCCGGCATTAGCGGCGACGCCGCCAGATACGAACCCGGCACGCCAGATAAGTTGATTTTTAATGACAAACCTCTCACTTTTCAGCCGGGCGAACGATGGGAATACACGAATCTGGGGTACATCGTGCTCGGATACTTGATAGAAAGGATCAGCGGACAGACCTACGAAGAGTTCATTCAACAGAATCTTTTCAAACCGCTGGGAATGAAGGACTCGGGAATGATGTCCTTTGTGACTGTCATTCCGCGACGTGCGTCCGGTTATTGGCCCGGCAACAATGGGATCGAAAATGCGGACCGCAGCTTCGATACAAGGATCGGCTTTTCATCAGGCTCTCTTTATTCGTCAACCGAGGATTTGCTCCGATGGAACCAGGGACTGTTCAGCGGCAAGCTGCTGACGGCTGCATCCCTGCGAAAAATGACTTCCCCTTTCGAGGGTGACTATGCCTGCGGCTTGTACGTCAAGCGTGTTAACGGCCACGTAATGATCGAACATGATGGGAACAACATTGGTTTTAACGCAGATATGGCCTACTACCCCGAAGAGAGGATTACCGTTATTGTTTTGGCAAATCTTAATGGCACCGTTACCGGCGAGATGACGAGGGCACTTGCGGCGGTGGCACACGGGGAGACTCCTCCCATCCCCTCCGTGCACAAGGAAATCTCGTTGTCGAAGGAAGTTCTGACTCTGTATGCGGGAACGTACCAGTTTCCGCAATATAGCCTCAAGATGGTCCCCGAAGGCAATCATTTGTTAGTCGAGTTTGACAGTGGCGGGACGCTTGCGGTGTTTCCGGAGTCGGAAACGAAATTCTTTTCCAAGCCGTGGCCCACCCAATTCGAGTTCTCTAAGAACGAACACGGTGAGTTCACCATTCTGAAACGATATCAGGACGGTGCCGAGGAAATTGGAGCGAAGAAATAACGCGCCCGCAGGCCAATCTCGCCACTTTGGCGTTAGGCGAGCCTAACCCTCGCTCCCCCTCATCGCAGGTAGAGGTGTCACTTACTCACAATTAGGGGCGGGCAATCCGGAAGTAATTGCTTAGGGAGTAGCCAACTGCTGAAAAAGCATTTATGAGATCAATCGCCACCTAGCAGCGGATGGTTTTCTTTTTTTGGCCGAGGCGGCCTCTGGATTCGACTTTTTCGATGTAGGCGGTGGCCAGGGGAATCTGGCAATCGGTATCACCGACATCCACGGAGACCGCGCCGATCTGTTTGGCAGCGGACTTGGCCTGCTTGGAGAGAGGCTGGACGTAGCACGCGACGCCAATCACGAAACTGTTCATGGTGTAGCGGACGCGGTTTGGAGCGGTCTTGATTTCCTTGACGACGGTGACGAGGAGCTTCTCGATTTCTTTGAGATCGAGTTTGTCATCCGGCGTCATGGAGACGATCCCCGCGTAGGTGGACCAGCCCGCGGAGGCGACCAGTTCCTTTTTGGACTTCATCCATTTCAGCGCAAGTTCGCGGGCCTTGTGGTTTTCGACGGTTACCCAGGGCACGTTGTACTCGGCGACCATGCGTAAGTCTGAAGCGCCTTCCGCCCACTGGTCCAATTGCTTTTCGGTCATTTGGGCGCCATCTGCGACCAGCGCGGCCAGGTACATCGCTTCCATTTTGCCGGTGGCGTAGAGTTCGCACGCGAGCTCTTGTTGGCCTTTAATGGTTTTTGCGATGAGTTTAATATCGGCGACGTTGGTTCCGAAGGTGTGTTCGGGCGCCATGCCGTGACGCGCGTAGGTCTTCTGAGTTTGCGCGGTGCCCTTCTTTTTCAGTTCGGCGAGGATGGAGGATACCGTCGGCATTGGTTCCTTTCAGTTTTGCTACCGGTAGCAAGCATCCTGTCTGCTCCGCGGTTAAGCCAAAAGTGTCGCTGCCGGAACGTTTTGTCGAATGAACTTTCTAACGATCGCTATTTCCGATGGACCGGCCAAACATTTGTGAGGAACGACGGTTGCCAACCTTCCACGGACATAGAACAGGAACCCTTTTTCAGTTTCAACGACTCTCGACAGGTCTTGCCAAGCGATTGTGGATGCATCATCGCCGCTTCTTAGCCCGATGCCTTCCTTTGAAAACTGGTGATGGGTCACACCAGAATTTCGAATCGGGCCGGCATCCTGCCAGATTTTGTATAGGGGTAGCAGCGCCAGGCCCATCGCTGCGGCCCAGAAGATCCAATGTTGCAAAACGGCGCCGATCAGAAACACGGTGGTAAATTTGTCAGAATTATGACCGGACAACTGATAGGCAAGCCAGGCGACAAGCGCGACGAGTACGATTACGATCGGCAGGGCATAGATGTAAATCTCTCCCCATCGCGAGTATAGCAAGGCATAGCTTGCGCTAGGATCACCGGCAGCGGTCTCAACGAGCAGTGTCCCGTCAAATTCATCGTCGTTGGGCATGAGATTCGCAGCCGAGGCTATCATCATGCCTGGGACAATTCAAATCGCATCGGCGAGCCGCGACGAAAGCGAGGAGTGGTGATACACTCCGCGTATGGCTACCAAAAAGAAGTCCAAGAAGAAGTTGACTAAGAAAAAGAGCGCGCCAAAAAACAAAGTGGCGAAGAAGCCGGCGAAGAAGAAGCTGACTCGCGGAAGGAAGGCCGCGGCACCGAAGAAGCCGGCGCGCGGAAAAAGCGACGTTGTGGGTTCGGTATCGTTCGAGCCGGCAGGATTGGGAGCGCGGTCGGGCGGACAGTCCGGCGATTTGCAGGGGCTTTCTGATCGCGGGCGAGCGAGTTCGGAGAGCGTGGACGAATTGCTGGAAGAAGGAAACGCGTTTGAGGCCGAGATTGTCAAGGGCGTGGAAGACGTCGCCGACGAGGAAGAAGTGCACACGCATGAAGTGCCGGAGGATGATGTGCCCGGCGAGTATTTGGACAAGGATTAGCTTTCCGGAGATCCGATGACAAAAAACGGGAACAATCGCGCGTGGACGCGGCGAAATTTCTTGGTGGCGGGCGCAGGGTCCGCTGCGGCGATGGCGTTGTTGCCGGGAATGCACCGCGGACTTGGCGCGGCGGCTGGTGCGATTCCGGTGGGGCTGGAGATGTATTCGGTGCGCAACACGATGAAGACGGATCTGATGGGGACGGTGCGCGCGGTTGGGGAGATGGGCTATCAGGGACTGGAGTTTTACGGGCCGTATTTCGAGTGGACTGTGGCATATGCGAAAGAGATGCGTAAGCTGCTGGATGATTTGAAGATTCGCTGTTTTTCGACGCACAACGATAGTAGCTTCTTCGCTCCGGAGAAGCTTGGGCATGCCACCGAAGTGAACTTAATCCTTGGAAACAAGTACCTGGTGATGTCCAGTTCGCACGAAAGTGCGAGCATTGAGGGCTGGAAGAAAGTGGCAGAAACGCTGAATACAGCCAGCGACAAGCTGGCGGCGGACGGGCTGGGCGTCGGCTACCACAATCACCAGACGGAATGGCGGCCGGTGGAAGGAGTGCGGCCGATGGAGATTCTGGCGAAGAACACCAAACCGTCGGTGATGCTGCAGCTGGATGTCGGGACTTGCATCGAGGCAGGATCTGATCCTGTTGCGTGGATCAAGGCGAATCCGGGGCGGATTCGTTCGATGCACTGCAAGGAATGGTCACCGGAGGCGGACAAGGGGTATTCAGTACTGCTAGGCGAAGGCATAGCGCCCTGGAAGAAATTATTTGAGGCGGCGGAGCACGGCGGCGGAATTGAATATTATCTTGTGGAACAGGAAGGCAGCCGGTTTTCCGAATTGGAGACGGCGAAGAAGTGTTTGGAATCGTTTCGGGCGACGCACGGATAACGATTCGCTGATGACCGACGTGCTGGTAGCAGACCTTCGAGAGTGCCGAAGCTCAAACATCAAGACCCGCCCACCCCGACGCGGTCGGGGTGAACACAAACCGAGGACGGCGCACGGGAAGCAGAAACAAATCGAAGAGAGATTCCTCGCTCCGCTCGGAATGACGGATTAGCGGTATGCTACTGGTTCGGAACGACGGTATTCGGGGTAGAATCGGCGCCTCATGCGAACATTGGCGTGTCTGATTTGCGGTGTCGCGATCCTCGCGGCCGCTTGGCTTGTACAAACGACTGAAGGTCAGTCGCCCAACAGCACTTCAATCATTCAGAAAAATGTAGCGGTCAGGATGCGCGATGGAGTGGTGTTACGCGCCGACGTGATGCTGCCTTCGGATAGCGGGAAATATCCGGTGCTCGTTTATCGCACGCCGTATGGAAAAGACCGCGTTTCTTCGGAGTGGACAACGCTGCAGAAGGTGGTGGCGCGCGGATATGCGGTGGTAATTCAGGATGTTCGCGGGAGATATGCCTCAGATGGCGAATTTGTGCCTTACCAGAATGAAGGGCGCGACGGCTATGACACGATTGAGTGGGCAGCGGCCCAGCGGTGGTCGACCGGCGTGGTGGGAACGTTCGGGTTGTCGTATCCCGGAGCGGTGCAGTGGCTGGCGGCGGTAGAAAATCCACCGCATTTGAAGGCGATGATTCCGGCGATGACGTTTTCGACGCCGCGAAATTTCTTTTATTCAGGTGGAGTGTTTGACGGTTCGTGGCTGGACTGGATCTGGTTCAACATTGCGCCGGACGCGCGACGGCGGAAGAATTTGCCGGGGCCAAGAACTTACAAAGAGGCTGCGGCTGAGTGGAAGACGGCACATGAACGGCTGCAGAACTTTCTACCGATGGCGGAGCTGCCGGATTTGAAGCAGGTCGCGCCCTTCTACTACGAGTGGCTGGCGCATGCGCCGGCGGATCCGTGGTGGGATTGGGCAGAGCTGCGCGGAAAATATGGTCGGACGCACGCGGCGGTGCTGAATATTTCCGGATGGTATGACGAGGCGTATGGCCCGGACGGTGCGACGACGAATTTCAATGGGCTGCTCGTCGCGCGCAGTGACGAAAAAGATGCGCGGACGGCAACCATCATCGGCGCCTGGACGCACGGTGAACTGGAAAGATCCAAAGCCGGCGAACGCGAGTTTGGAAAATCGGCGGCGGTGGACTACGACGAAATAATTCTGCGCTGGATGGATCACTATTTGAAGGGCGTGGATAACGGAGTTGGAAAAGAGAAACCGGTACGGATTTTTGTGATGGGCGATGACGTGTGGCGCGACGAGGACTCTTGGCCGCTGACGCGGGCGAAGGACACCAGCTTCTATCTTTCGTCGAACAGACAAGTGGAACGCGGCGCATTCTCGCTGGCGAGCGCTAAGTGCGTTCAGTGTGAACTCTTCGCGGAGTTTGTTTCCGATCCGGCGCAACCGGTGACGGATCCCTACGCGGAATTTGGCGCGCGGGATTACCGGTCGTTTGCGGAGCGCAAGGGTGTTTTGGTCTTTGACAGTGAGCCGCTGCCGTTGGACACGGAAGTGACCGGTCCGATTCGCGCGGAGATGTACGTGTCTGCTGATGTGCCGGATTTTGATTTGTGGGTACGCGTGCTGGATGTGGCTCCGGATGGCACGGCGTATAACCTGATGAGTCCTGGGCTGGATGTGTTGCGAGCGAGCTACCGGAATGAATCAGCGAAGCCGGAATTGCTGGAGGCGGCGAAAATTTATCGGCTGGAGCTGAATCGCTTGCTAACTTCGAACGTATTCAAGGCAGGCCACCGCGTACGAGTGCAGGTTTCGGGCGCGTTCTTTCCAAATTTTTCGCGGAACCTGCAAACTGGAAAATCGGAGATCACTTCCTCAGAAATGCGCGTCGGCCACATTCGCGTTTACAACGATGCGGAACACGCTTCGCGTATCGTGCTTCCAGTAATTCCAAGATAATTCGCGAACTACTCCGACGAACAATTTCCGTCAGTCGTGACGGGCGCCGTGGATGATCTGGACGGAGTGTGGGAGGAGTGCGACGACGGCGTCGAGGGATTCGACGGCGCCTTTGGGGCTGCCAGGGAGATTGAGGATGAGGGTGGTGCCGCGAATGGCGGCGATGCCGCGGGAGAGGATGGCGCGGGGAGTGTGTTCAAGGCCCTTGCGACGCATCTCTTCGGCCATGCCGGGGATTAATTTTTCGGCGATGGCTTGGGTGGCTTCGGGGGTGGAGTCGCGCGGGCCGAGGCCGGTGCCGCCGGTTGTGAGGATTAAATCAACGGAGCTTTCGTCAGCGAGTTGGCGGAGGAGTGATTGGATTTGCGTGGGCTCGTCGGGGAGAAGGTGAGTTGAGGCGACGGACCAGTTTAGTTGCTGGCAGCGGGCGACTATGGCGGGGCCGGAGGCGTCTTTGGCCGTACCCTTGGCGACGGAATCGCTAATGGTGATGATGGCGATTTTCATGGAAGAATATTTTCACAAAAGCGGAAAGAAAGAAAAGGATTATCGCAGAGACGGAGAAGAGGAGACGCAGAGGACGCAGAGAAGAGAGGAAGCAGGACAGAAAAAAGAAGAGAACCACGACAGTTATCACTGCGCACGGAGCATGGCTCGAAGGAGGGCGAGGACGCCGACGATGACGCCCGCGCCCAAAAGGAGACGAAAAGCGACTGTGTCGTAGCGATAGTAGACACTACCAAAGGGCCAGCCGCCAGGAAGACGCATCGGCAAGTCGCGAGGAATTAAAAGTTTGGCGGCGACCGCAAGAGCGATCAGCAACGCGGCCAGGATGACTATCGGTTTGGGATCGCGCTACATGGAATTACTTAGGGAGTTTCGACGGCATCGCGGCTAGATTCGTCCATGATGCGCATGGCTTCCATGAGCAGGCCGGTGGTGCCGCGGGTGGTGGTGGTGCGGGACGAGGCGTTGGCGGCGTTGAAATCAATTTCGAATTCGCCGGCGGTCCACAAGATTACTTTATAGACGGCGTCGTCACCTTCGATGCCGCCGATTTGCGCGTCGCGGCACTGCCCGGCGGCGAAGAAAAGTTCACCCTGCTGGCCATCATGGCGAACGATGAGGCGGCAAGATTTCTGCCCCATTTCGAGGGATTGCAGCAGGTCGGTCATGCTCATTTCTTCCAGGCGGCCTTGAATGACGCCCGGGCGCGAAGCGCGCTTTTGCAATTTTTCCAGGTGAATACGGTCCAAAACTTTTTTGGTGCTGCGCACCAGATCGCGCAGCAAAAATGGTTTGGAGATGAAGTCTTCCACGCCGTCCATCAGCGGGCGCAGACGTTCTTCGATGTCGCCGCGACTGGCCATAAAAAGAAACGGGATGTGGCGGGTCTGTTCGCGGCCGCGAAGTTTTTCAAAAAGCTGGCGGCCGTCGAGGCCGGGCATTTTGTAGTCGCAAAGGATGGCGTCGGGAGGATCGTCGATAACTTTGAGCAGCGCGTCGCCGCCATCGGCGGCAAGAACGATGTCGCAATGCGCTTCGAGCCCTTTCTGAATCAGGTCGCGAATGAGGGGATTGTCCTCAGCGACCAGCAGGCGCACCGATTTGGCGGATAGAGCGGTCATGAACGTTTCGCGGAGCGACTAGTTCCCTTTCGTGCGCGCTTGCTGTTGCGGTGAAAATCGCCGCTCTTTCCGCCGGTTTTTTCGACGAGAAAAACGTCTTGAATCTCGATGCCTTTGTCCAGCGCTTTGCACATGTCGTAAACCGTGAGGGCGGCGGCAGCAGCGGCAACCAGAGCTTCCATTTCGACGCCGGTCTGGGCGGCGGCGGTCACTTGGGTGCGAATCTCCACGCCATTTTTGCACACGCGGGGGTGCACATCAATGTGAGTGAGCGGGAGTGGATGACAAAGAGGTATCCACTCGGCGGTGCGTTTGGCTGCGGAGATGCCGGCGATGCGGGCAACTTCGAGGGGATCGCCCTTGGGATTCTTGAGTTTGCGGACGGCGGCCAGGACCCGGGGCGACATTTTGACGAAGGCTTGGGCGACGGCGGAACGATGGCTGACGGATTTTGCGGTGACGTCCACCATGCGGGCTTTGCCGCGTTTGTCGAAGTGAGAGAGTTTGGCGTGAGATTTGGGCATCGGGGACCGAAGAGAAGAGCCGGGCTAAAGCCCGGCACTACGAAGCACTACGAAAACGGTAGAGCATCGTTATAGGCCGCGCGGGAGGACGTGCACCCGTTCGCCAGCTTCTATGGTCTCGCGGTCGGGCGGAACTACCAAAAGACAATTTGCGTGGGCCATGGCGACAACGTCACCAGAGCCTTGCCAGGGGATGGGTGAGACCTTAGGGGGACCTGGAGAGGAGGGGGCGTTTGGACTGCAGGAGCCGGGCTCCCGCTGTTCGGGCCCGGGAGCGCCTGTGGCCGTGAAAGCGGCAGCTGGGCTGCCGCACTCCATAATGGCGGGGAGGAAATGGGTTAGGCCGGGCTTTTCGGAGAGACGTTGGGTGAGGATGGCTTCGATGAACGGAAGCGAGCAGGGCTCGGTGCCGGAGAGGATGGCGATCGCTGGGCGGACGAAGAGTTCGAAGGTAACCATTGCCGAGACTGGATTGCCGGGAAGGCCGAAGACGGTCTTGTCTTTACAAATGGCAAAAACTACCGGCTTGCCGGGGCGGATGGCGACCGCATCGAAGATTGTCTCGGCGCGCAATTCCTTGAGGACGGGTTCGACGAGGTCGTACTTCCCCATCGAAACACCGCCAGACAGTATGAGCATGTCGGATTCGAGGCCGACGGTGATTTTGGCGTGGAGGTCTTCGAGGGAATCTTTGGCGTTGCCAAGGATAATCGGTTCGCCGCCTGCGAGAGAAACCTGCGCGGCGAGCGAGACGGAGTTGCTGTTGCGGATTTGGTACGGGCCGGGCGTGGCGGAGAAGCCCACGATTTCATCGCCGGTGGTGAGGATGGCGACTCGCGGCTTGCTGGCGACGATGGGATTCGCGGCGCCGACTTGCGAAGCGGCGGCGAGTTCGGCAAAACCCAGGCGGGTGCCAGCGAAGAGAACGGTTTTTCCAGAGGCCTGTTCGCTGCCGCGATGTACGACGTGCTGGCCGGGCTTGATGGCGCGATCGAGCGTGATGGTGTCTGCGTCGCGCGAAGTGTGCTCGACCATGATCACTGCGTCGGCGCCATCGGGAAGTGGAGCGCCGGTCATGATTTGAATGCAGTTGCCGGGCGCGACGGCGATTGTGGGCGGATCGCCGGCTTTCAGTTCGCCGATGCACTGGAGCTGCGCGCCGGGATGGGTGTCCGCGGAGCGGACGGCATAGCCATCACGAATGGAGCGATGGAAGGGCGGATAGTCGCGGTCGCTTAGGATGTCTTGCGCGAGGATGCGGTGCAGCGATTCGCGCAGTGGAACGGTTTCGGTTTCCAGTGTGCGCGAAATCGCGCCGATCCGAGTGATTACCGTCTCGCGGGCTTGTTGATACGAGAGCATCGGTTAGAGCTTAGCGGAATTCCTGCTGCGGTGAAAAGCCGCCCAAGAAACGAAGACGAAAAGGATTAACGCAGAGACGGAGGGGAGGAGACGCAGAGGACGCGGAGACGTCGAGAATCGCAACAATTTTGCGCGCGATTTAAATATCGAAATTACAGCCACCGGGCCAGGAGCGTGCCTTCGGGGACGATGGTGGCGTCGCGCTCCGGGCCTGTGGAGATCATGCCGATCTCGACTTGCAGAAAATCGGCGATGAAACGGAGATAGTCGAGCGCGGCCTTCGGTAACTTGCTGGCATCCTTCACGCCGTAGGTTGGATCGCTCCAGCCAGGAAGCGTCTTATATTCTGGCGTGACGTGTTCGTATTCCTCGGCTAGCGCAGGCATTTCATGGATGGGCTTGCCTTTGTACTTGTAGCCGACGCAGACCTGAATTTCGCGCTGGGTGTCGAAGACATCGAGCTTGGTAACCACCAGCGAATCGATGCCGTTGATCATTTTGGCGTAGCGCAGCACCGCCAAATCGAGCCAGCCGCAGCGGCGCGGGCGTCCAGTAACGGCGCCAAACTCCTTGCCGCGTTCGCGAACTTCTTTGGCATCGAGATCGGGCATCTCCGTGGGAAACGGTCCGCCGCCAACTCGGGTGGTATAGGCCTTGGAAATTCCGAGGACGTGCTTGATTTTTGTGGGCGGCACGCCGGCTCCGGTGGTAGCGCCGCCGGAAATGGCGCTGGAACTGGTGACGTAAGGATAAGTGCCGTGGTCGATGTCCAGCATGGTGCCCTGCGCGCCTTCGAACAGCACCGACTTCCCTTCGTCGAGAGCGTGGTTTACGAGTTCCGCGGAATCGCAGATGTAGCCACGGATTTTTTCGCCAAACTTCAGCGTTTCGTCGACTTCGTGCGAGAAGTCGATGTCCGCGCCATACGCGCCTTTTGCCAGGCGATTTTTTTCGGCCACTACACGCGCGGCCTTTTCGCGGAACAGCGCCGGCTCCAGCAGGTCACACATACGCAGGCCGCGACGCGCCATCTTGTCCTCGTAAGCAGGACCTATGCCGCGCGAAGTGGTGCCGATTTTGTTGGCGCCGCGCGCGCCTTCGGCGGCTTTATCGAGTTCGCGATGATACGGAAAAATCAGGTGGGCGCGATTGCTGATGTGCAGGCGGCCGGCGACGTCCACGCCAGACTTGCGAAGAGTCTCGATTTCGTTGACCAGTGCGGCAGGATCGACAACCACACCCATCCCGATCACCGCATGCTGCTTCGGCCGCAGAATGCCGCACGGAATCAATTGGAGAACGTGCTTGTCCTTGCCGATGATGACGGTATGCCCGGCATTGTGGCCGCCAGCCACGCGAACGATGAAATCGAACGACCCGGCAAGATAGTCAACGACCTTGCCCTTGCCTTCGTCACCCCACTGCGCGCCAACCACCACCACCGATTTCATCCGTTATGCCTTTCTTTCAAAAACCGGCCCACACCGTTCCCCAGGAGCCGAAGGGATATGAAGTGTCGGGGAAAAAGAAGAATTCAAATCCTACGATGGAGACGGCAGCAACGCAAGCGAGGCCGGCTGTCTGCAAGGTATTTTCCGGATTTGCGGAGAATTGCATCCGATGGGACAATAAATACATGACAAAACAAACCTTATTGTTGATTGGCACTCTGGCAATTGGATTGGCGTCGGGCGATGCGTTGCTCGCGCAACAGACTCCCGCGAGTGGCTCGCAAGCACCTGCGGCAACTACTCCGGCAAAGCCTTCGACTGCCGCGAAGAGCGGAGCCAGCGGGCAAGCTTCCACGGGCGCGAAGTCGGCTACGGGTGCGAAGAAGCCCGCGACCGCAGCAGCAGCGCCGCTCACAACGCAAAAGCAAAAAGGCAGCTACGCGATCGGGCTAAGAATTGGCGGCGGACTGCAGAAGGACGGCGTGGACCTGGACGCGGCAAGCCTCTCGCGCGGAATTCGCGATGCGCTTTCTGGCGCCAAGCCGCTGCTGACGGATCAGGAAGCGCAAGCGGCGTTGACGGTGATGGCCACCGAGGTGCGAGCCAAGCAACAAGCCAAGCTCGACGCAGTTGGCAACGCCAACAAACTACAAGGCGACGCGTTCCTGGCAGGAAACAAGACCAAGGACGGAGTGGTCACGCTGGCGAGCGGACTTCAGTACAAAATTTTGACGGCTGGCACCGGACCGAAGCCAGCGCCGACCGACAAAGTTACCTGCAACTATCGCGGCACGCTGGTTGAGGGCAAGGAGTTCGACAGCTCTTACAAGCGCGGCGAACCGGTGACTTTTGGTGTGAGCCAAGTGATCAAGGGCTGGGGCGAGGCGCTGCAATTGATGCCGGTCGGATCGAAGTGGCAGCTGTTCGTGCCGCCAGACCTCGCTTATGGCGCGCAGGGCGCAGGGCAGGACATTGGCCCGAACTCCACGCTGATCTTTGAAGTGGAATTGATCTCGATTGCGCCGAAGACCGACGCCAAGACTGACGTTAAGCCGCCCGACTCGAAGTAACGCGAAGTTTCACGTACTATCTGCGCGCCAACCCGAGAGAGATTCCTTCCGACAGGGTCGGAACCTTCGGTCGTCGCTGCGCTCCTCGGAATGACGGCTATACCTGCGGGTAGCGAAAACATGTGGTCAGATGGTCGTTGACCATTCCTGTTGCTTGCATGAATGCGTAACAAATCGTTGAGCCCGCGAAGCGGAAGCCACGCTTTTTCAAGTCTTTGCTCATAGCGTCAGACTCGGTGGTTTTTGCCGGGACTTTTTTGTGGGTAGCCCACTTGTTGAGTTTCGGCTTGCCGCCAACAAATCGCCAGATGTAGGCATCGAAGCTGCCGAACTCTTCCTGTACTTTCAGAAATTCGCGGGCGTTGCCGATGGTGGCCGAGATTTTTAAGCGGTTGCGAATGATGCCCGGATCGGCGAGCAGCGAGCGAACTTTTTTGACGTCGTAGCGAGCGATTCGCTCGACAGCAAAATCATCGAGAACTTCCCGATAGCGTTTGCGCTTACGCAGGATAGTGTCCCAACTGAGGCCCGCTTGTGCTCCTTCAAGAATCAGGAATTCGAAGAACACGAGGTCATCGTGAACTGGTACGCCCCATTCGGTGTCGTGGTACGGGAGGTTCCACTCATTCGACGCCCAAGCGCAGCGCACGATGGAGGTTTGCGAAGATGATTTATGACGCGATGGCATCGGTTCTCTTCTCGCCAAATAGCTCAAATATCTAAGTCAGTCCAAGGATCGCAAAATCAAGAATGAAAATGGCGCGCAGGCTGTTGGAAGCTCGCGCGCCAATGTTTGCGAATGGTACTGCCGGGCGATCAGCCGACGTGGCGGTCGATGGCCTTGGTGATTTGATCCTTAGGGACCGCGCCGACGATTTGCTCGACGACTTGCCCGTTCTTGAAAACCAGCAAGGTCGGAATGCCGCGAATATTGTAGCGGCCGGCGGAATTCATCGCCTCGTCCACATTCAACTTGGTCACCTTCAGTTTGCCGGCGTAGTCGTGGGCCACCTCGGCCACGGTGGGCGCCAGCATATGGCACGGGCGGCACCATTCCGCCCAAAAATCGACCAAGACCGGCTGTGAACTGCTCGCCGTCAGCACTTCGGCTTCGAAGTTGCCGTCATTCACGCTCAAAATTGAATTGTCTGCCATGTTGTTTACTTTCAGCGACTTACCAGCCTTCTGGCTTTCCGCTGTCTCCTTCTCCCCTAATTAGATGTTGCAACAGGTATTTGGTTTCCTGCAGGTACGCCCAGCCCCCGCGACACGCGAGCCGCCTCATATATTTTGGCGTATTCCGCCGCCGGTGTCTTCCACGAAAAATCCTTAACCATGCCGTTCAATTGAATGCGCTTCCAGATGCGCTCATCCGCAAAATGCTGAAGCGCCTGCTTCACGGCGTACAAAAACGCCGCCCCTGTGTACTCGGAAAACTTGAAGCCGGTGCCGGTACCGTGCTCGACGTCGAAATTCTCGACGGTGTCGTCGAGACCGCCGGTGGCACGCACCACTGGGACGGTACCATATTTCAGGCTGTAAATCTGATTCAGGCCGCAAGGCTCGTAGCGCGAGGGCATCAGGAAGATATCGGCGCCGGCTTCGATTTTGTGAGCGATGGCGTTGTCGTAGGCAAACTTCACGCCGACCCGGCCAGGATAGGCATTAGCCAGCGCGCGGAACAAATCTTCGTAACGGCGGTCGCCGGTGCCCAACACCACCAGCATCACGTCCTCGCGCAGCATTTCGTGGGCGCGGTCGGCAATCAGGTCGAAACCCTTCTGATCGGCGAAGCGCGAAACGATTCCCAGCAATGCGCGGTGCGGATTATCGTTGGCCAGGCCAAATGATTGCAGAAGATCCTGCTTGCAGGCTTGCTTGCCTGTCAGGTCTTTGGCGGAATATTTTGCCGCGATCAAAGAATCCTTGGCGGGATTCCAGGCGGTGTAGTCGACGCCGTTGAGTATGCCGACTACGCGATCGCCTCGTCCCCGAACCACTCCATCGAGGCCGTAACCGAATTCGCGAGTCTGGATTTCTTTGGCATAGGTCGGGCTGACGGTCGTTAGGTAATCGGAATAGACCAAGCCGCCCTTCAAGAAATTCACGTCGCCATAAAATTCCAGCGCGCCGGGATTGAAGACGGATTCCGGAATGCCCGCACGCGGCAAAACATCGCGGCGAAATTGTCCGTGATAACCCATGTTGTGAATGGTAAAAACGACTGGCAGATCTTTCACGACCGGATCATCCCCGTAAGAAGTTCTCAGCAAGACCGGTAGCAAAGCAGTCTGCCAGTCATGGCAATGAAACACATCGGCCGGCCAAACGTGCTTGGCGATCTCAATGGCCGCCCGGCAGAATTCGCTGTAACGCTCGGCGTTATCGGGGTAATCGCCGGCGGCGCCGCCGTAAAGCCCGTCGCGGTCGAAGTACGCGGGATCATCCACAAAAAAATAACGCACGCCATTGAGCAGCGTGCCGTCAGCAATTGCCGGAAATCGCAGGCGATTGCCGAGCGGTACAGTAAGGCTGGGAATGACCACGGTGTTGGGCTGCGTGCCGCGATAGCGCGGAAGGACGACTGCGACTTCGTGGCCGCGCGCGACCAGCGCCTTCGGCAGTGCTTCAACCACATCGGCGAGGCCGCCAGTTTTTGAAAAAGGCAGGCCTTCGGAAGCCACGAAGAGGATTCTCATAAATTCATAGGCGAATCTTGTAAGCTACAGAAGAGCGGGAGAAGCGTCAAGCGAATCGCACGTCCCGGCGTTAATGAATTTGGTGGAGCGGATTCGGAATGAAGCTGATTTTCCTATATGGCCTTCCGGGAACCGGAAAACTTACCGTGGCACGGGAGCTCGGCGCTTTGACTGGTTGGAGCGTCTTCCACAATCACTTGACGGTGGACTTGTTGCTCACCGTCTTTCCGTTTGGAAGCCCGGAATTTGTGGAACTGCGTGAGCAGATCTGGCTCTCGGTAATTGCAGCCGCTGCGACAACTAAGACCGAAGGCCTGATTTTTACATTCAACCCCGAGAATTCAGTGCGGGAAAGTTTCGTTGATACTGTGCAATTGGTGATCGCAAAACATCGCGGTACGATCGACTTCGTGGAAATCTTTTGTGACGAAGCTGTATTGGAAACACGGCTGGACACTCCGAATCGCCGCCAGATGAAAAAATTGCTTTCCGTGGAACTATTTCGCGAGCTTCGCGGCCAGGGCAGGTTTGAATCGCCTCGAATGCCACGGCCACAACTCCGCATAGACACAACTTTCCAACCACCACAAGAATCCGCCGTGCAGATCGCCAAAGAACTGGCGCTTCCTTCAGTCGCCAAGCCCGGCGCGTAGCTCTGCTACACTTGCGCACGCATGGCGCGACAACGGCTGGGGCAACATTTTTTGTGCGATGAAGGCTGGCGCGAAGAAATCGCCGGCGCGATTGGAATATCTCACCATTCGCCGGAAGCCCCGGTATCATCGGCAAAGCCATATTGCTGGATTGAAATCGGCGCCGGCCACGGTGAAATGACACAATTCCTGGCAGCCACCGGCGCGCCGGTTTATGCGATTGAACTCGATCCACTGCTGATCGGTCCGCTACAAAAGCTCGCCGGGAAATTTCCGAACTTGACGATCGTCCCGGGCGACGTGCTGGAAACAGACCTCGCCAAAATCGCCGCGGGGCGCCGAATCCATCTCTACGGAAACCTGCCATACTACATCACTTCGCCGATCCTTCACCGTTTTTTTGAAATCACGGCCCTGATCGACGAGATCCACATTCTCATCCAGCTGGAGGTCGCTCATCGGCTGGTCGCGCAGCCCGGAACGCGCGATTACGGCTATTTATCGGTGTTGACCCAATATTTTTCGAAGCCGTCGATAGCGCTCAGAATTCCTCCGGAAGCGTTCCATCCACCGCCCGAAGTAGAGTCAGCATTGGTATCGCTGCGACTTCCTGGAGAAAATGCGCATCTGAAAATTCCTGACGAAGCCGCATTTATGGAGTTTGTAAAAAGATGTTTCGCGCAAAAGCGAAAAACGCTGGTCAACAATTTGCGAGAACTCGCCGCACCCGCCAAAGTGAAAGAGACTCTCGCGGAATTGGGTCTGCCCGCAACATCCCGCGCGGAGGAATTACCGGTGACGAAGCTAGCCGCGCTCTTTGCAAAACTTGGTTGACGCCTTGCCTACTTTCCTTTTGGAACTATAGGAATCGCTCTTCGCGTTTGCGCGCGCCGCAAACCAGCCTTACCGCTGCCCTGCGCCGTCCCGCCGCTTTGCCAGTTCCAGCAAGCGGTCCGGATAATCCGACATAATTCCGTCCACGCCCGCATCCGCCAGCAGCCTCATGTGCGCCGGATGATTCACCGTCCAGCACACCACCTGCAAATCGCGTTCGCGCGCTTCCTTCAGGAGCCGCGGCGTAACCAGGTCGCCGCGCACCACAATTTGCCTCGCACCGATTTCCAGCGCCTTATCCAGCGGATCGTTGATTTGCCCTTCGTACAGCAACCCGCTCATCACCGTAGGCTCGATTTTGCGAACCCCCTCTAGAATCACCGGATCAAACGAAATGACCACGGTACGCGCAATCTCTCCCGATTCGCGTAGCGCGCTGATCAACGCATGTTCTCCGCCCCACGAGCCGCTCGGTTTCATCTCCAGGTAAAAAACGATGTCATGCTTTTTCGCGAACTCCAGAATCTCTTCCAGCGTGGGAATTCGTTCGCCGGCAAACTCGCTTCCGAACCACGAACCGGCGTCCAGTCGCCGCAAATCCGCCAGCGTCATGTCGTGGACCGTTCCTTGGCCATTGGTGGTGCGATTGACCGTCGCATCGTGAATCGCCACAAATCGCGCATCGCGCGAGAGTTGCAGGTCGGTCTCAATGAACCCGGCGCCCATGGCAATCGCCCGGCGAAACGCCGCGAAAGTGTTTTCCGGGGCGTAACCAGATGCCCCACGATGAGCAATCGATAACACTCCACCTCTCTCCAGTACGAGCCGTTCCTATCCGCACGGGCTGCGGCGGCCTTAACCCAAGCTATCCTATCACTGCCGGTTACCAAGCCGGCCAGCCTGCGCCAGACTACCCTTCGTAACTAGCCCTCCAGTGATGATGGTATTGATGAACCCCCGGTTCGCCGCCTTATAATCCCCTATGGGCCTCCGATTGATTATCGAAAGGACAAACCCCATGATGAAGCGTTGTATAGGCTCCGGATTCTCGTTTTTGGGTTTTGCAATTCTGCTGTTCAGCTCGACCATCCCTGCCGCGGCACAAAATACTTCTCCTCAACGCAATGATAAGAAGCTGCACGACAATATCGTCAAAGAGGTTCGTCACCAGTTGCTGCTCCTCCCCTATTACTCGGTGTTCGACAATCTGCTTTTCAAGGTGGACGGCGACAAAGTCACGCTTATGGGTCAAGTAGTGCGCCCAACGCTGAAGAGTGATGCCGAAAATGTAGTGAAGAGTATCGAGTCCGTAAGCTCAGTGGATAATCAAATCGAAGTGCTTCCAGTTTCGCCAATGGATGATCAGACCCGCCGCGCCGTGTTTCGCGCCATCTACGGCGACACCGCATTGTCCCGCTACGGGATGTCCGCGCTGCCTTCCATTCACATCATCGTGAAAAACGGAAACGTCGCTCTCGAGGGTGTGGTCGATTCCGAAACGGACAAGAATCTCGCAAATCTCCGGGCCAACGGCGTGCCTAACGTTTTTTCGGTCACCAACAATCTGACCGTCGCGACCACTGAGAAAAAATAACGGCGGTTTCGCTCTGGCTCGGTCGTTCGGGCCATTAGTGTAGTTTTGTCCTGACCGGCTACTCATTTTCGCGAAAATCGTGAATCACGCTATAATTTTTTATGCGCTTCCGAGTCTCGATTTATATGCTCGCCGTGACTTTGTGGCTCGCTGCTTTATTTCCGTTCGCCTCTTCAGCTCAGCAGGCCTATTCGGAAAAAGACGAGCTGGCATGGCGCACCCAGCACGTCGCCGACCTGCAGAAGCCAGACGGCTGGCTTTCGCTGATTGGCCTGGACTGGCTCGAACCCGGCGAAATCCCGGTTGGTTCCGCTCCTGACAGCAAGATTCACCTGCCCTCGACGGCTCCTGCTCACTTGGCAATTCTGAAATTTGAAAACAATTCGGTCACCTTGCTGGCGCCGAAGGAAGGCTTCCCTGCTGGGCTGATGGTTGACGGTGCTCCAGCAAAGGAGCAGGTTCTACGCGCGGATCCAGACAAAGACAAATCAAATTCCCGTGTGACGTTCGGCACTATCAACTTTTATGTGATTCGTCGCGCCGATGACTTCGCGGTGCGCGTCAAAGATTCGAAGTCTCCGACGCTTTTCGAATTTCATCCGCTGGCGTGGTACGACACCAACCCCGCCTACCGCGTCACCGCAAAGTGGACTCCTTACGTCCCCGCAAAAAACGTCACGCTCGCCAGGCTGGTGGGAAAAAGTTATTCCCTGCCCGTGCCCGGAGTCGCCGAATTTACTCTACAGGGCAAGACATTTCGCCTGGAACCAGTCCTCGAGGATCCCAACAATCCCAAGCTGTTTTTCATCTTGCGCGACACCACCAGCACCGAAACGACCTATCCTGCCTGCCGATTCTTGTATACCGGCTTTCCCGATCATGGAATCGACCAGCCCGGCGGGCTGGTGCTGGACTTCAATCATCTGGAAAACCCGCCGTGTGCGTACACCCAATTTGCAACTTGCCCGCTCCCTCCCGCGGGTAATCGTCTGCCGATCGCCCTTCCCGTCGGCGAACAGCGGTACCATAAATAGTCATGATGTCAGGGTCCCCAAATGCGCTGCATCGCGAAGGCGATGATTCCGGCGCCCGGGAAAAAATGGTGGCGCTGCGGGGCGCGCTGCTCCGTCTGCACAAGTCGCTGCTGGATATGGAACGCCGCGACTACGAACGCGAGCACGGCGCGGTAAACGTCGGCGAGCTTTTCCGCCTGGTGGTAGACGACTCGCAATTCAGCTGGCTGCACAATATTTCCGAATTTGTGGTTCGAATCGATGAAGCGCTCACCGGAAACGCCCCCGTCGGCCCGGCCGACGCGGAAACCGCTTTCGATCTCGCTCGAAAAATGTTTACACCGACGGAAACCGGAGACGGCTTTCAAAAACAGTATTTCGCGGCGATTCAACGCGATCCCGCCGTGGTGATGGAACACGCAGAATTAGCGCGCCTGTTCTTGCAAACTCTGCCCAAGGAAAAAAAAGACTAGGCCGCGGTCTGCGCGCCCAAACGAATTAGCCGTAAACTTTCCGTGCTATCCGACCCACATTTCGAAAGTTCAGAAGTTGTTCACAATGAGCCGGAGTCGCGCTTCGAAATCCGCCTGGGCGACTCGCTCTGCGTCCTCGACTATCGGCGTACACCGGACAAGCTCGTCATCTACCACACCGAAGTGCCGCCGCCATTCGAACGCCACGGACTCGCCGCACGCATGACTCGCGCCGCCCTCGATTTTGCCCGCTCACAAAATCTAAAAGTCGAGCCGCGTTGCCCCTACACCGCCGCTTTCATGCAAAAACATCCCGAATACGCCGACCTGCTGAACACCCCCCGAGATCCGTCTCACGTTTAACTCCAATTTGGCTGCGGCCTTCCGTCCAATTCGCATGTCATACTTCAAAGAGCCGCGCCGCCCTCGCTATCTCAAGTCGCAGCTAGAAATTTCATGACCCATTCCGCTCCCAGCAAAAAGTGGCCGTACGCCGCTCTCATCCTCGGAATCGCCTGCATCGCGTGGTCCGCGATTTTTGTCCGCTGGACGTCCATCCCCGGTCCAGCATCTGCGTTTTACCGTTTGCTGATTCCCGCTATAGTTCTGCTCCCAACCTGGTTGCTCCCGCAAAATCGCAAAAAACTTAGCCTGCGCAGTTACGCCATCATCGCCATCGGCGGTTTTTTCTTCGCGCTGGATCTCGCCTTCTACAACACCTCGATCCTGCAGACCAGCGCCGCCAACGCCACGCTTCTTGGCAACAACACTCCAATCTTCGTAGGCCTGTTGACATGGTTGATCTTTCGCCGCCGCCCAAGTTTTTCTTTTTGGATCGGACTGGCTCTCGCCGTTGCAGGCTCACTCGTCGTCATGGGAGCGGACCTCGCCAAACACGCCAAGTTCGGTCTCGGCGACGCCATGGCACTCGCCGCCTCCGCGTGCTTCGCGGTTTATCTCCTCGCTACCGAAGAGGTCCGTTCGCACACTTCCACGCTGGTCTTTCTGCGTCTGGCGATTCTTTTCAGCACCATTTTCATGTTCATCTTTACGCTGATTCTTCGTGTTCCGCTCGCCGTCCCGGACCGCCGCTCCTTCCTGGCGTTACTGGGGCTGGGACTCGTCTCGCAACTTGGCGGATACCTGGCGCTGACCTACGCGCTGGGCCATCTTCCTGCCACGGTGACTTCCGTGAGCTTGTTGTCGCAAGGCCCGCTGACCGCTGCCATGGCCGCACTGCTGCTCGGCGAGCCGCTGAGCGCCTATCAAATTGCCGGAGGCCTTCTGGTGTTGTTCGGTGTAGGCTTAGCCAATCGCCTCGGCCGCCCGGAAGACGAAGCAAACACCGCATTCGGTCAAGCCACCGACGCGGAAATTCCGGAACAAATCGCGCCGTAGCGTCGTCTTTCTCAAGGGGTGGTGCTCCCTGCCGGATCCAAATGAGTGACTCACTTCAAACCGGAACGTTTTACGGCAAGACCCAGCGCCGCTTCGAATCCGGCGGCATCGTTCTCTCCGAAATCGCGCACCCCTGCGGGCGCAAGCTTCCCTGCCACACCCACGAGTCGGCATATTTCGGCCTGCTGCTCGCAGGGAGCTACTCCGAGAAATGCACCCATCGCGCCGTCGACTACGCGCCCTTCACCATGGGCTTCCATCCGCCCGCGCTCACGCACTCCGATGAAGTTGGAATGCTCGGCTCGCGCATGTTCTGCATCGAACTGCGAGACTCCTACCTCAATCGCACCCGCCCATTCCTCACCGCTCCGCAATTTGTGCCGGACCTCTGCGCCTCAGAAGTCACCTGGCTCGGACTTCGCCTTTACCGCTCATTCGTCGGCGAAACGCTCGACACTCTTGAACTCGCCGAACTCTGCGCTGATATGCTGGAACGCGTCAGTGGCGGGCGCAGCCACGGCGAAAACTCAAATCCGTCGTGGCTCAATCGCTCGCTCGATTTGCTGCACCAGTCCTTTCGCGAATCAATAACTCTGGAAGAAATTGCCGAGCAAGTTGGCGTACATCCCATCCATCTTTCCCGCGTTTTTCGCAAGCGCTACGGTTGCACCATGGCCGAATTCATGAACCGCCTGCGGGTACAATTTTCCTGCCGCGCCCTGGCAAAGGACGGCGCCGACCTTGCCATCGTCGCCAGCGACGCCGGCTTCGCGGATCAAAGCCACCTGGGCCGCGTCTTCAAGTCCTGCACCGGACAGACGCCGGGTCAGTTCCGCTCGTTCTTCCATGCCCGCCGCACCGTTTAGCGGCGGATCGCAATTGTTAGTTTTGTTCTATACGCATTGGAATAAACGATTCACACTAGCGCTCAAGTTTTTGTCCGGAGGGACGCTGATGCCACGATCCATCTATCTCGCGACGCTTTTTGCGGTGCTCGCCATTTTCGCAATCGAAAAAGGGCCGCACCTCGCCGTCGGCTCGCCAAAACCCGATGGAACGCCACAATTTACTTCCGACGGCAAACTCGTCCGCCCCGATGGCTACCGTAAGTGGGTATTTCTCTCCTCAGGCTACGGCATGAGCTACTCGCAAAAAGCATCCGACGACCAGGACCACCTGATGTTCACCAATGTTTTCGTGCCGCCCACCGACTACGATTATTTCCTCGAACACGGCAATTGGCCGGACAAAACCATGTTCGTGCTGGAAGAATACGGCTCGCAATCCAAGGGTTCCATTAACACCCACGGGCACTTCCAGACCGAATTGATGGGACTCGACGTCGAAGTGAAAGACGCGTCGCGTTTTCCCGATAAGTGGGCCTATTTCGGGTTTGATGCCACGGAAAAATCCGCTGCAGCAATGTCGCCAGGCAAGAACGATTGCTGGAAATGCCACGATCAAAACGCCGCGGTCGAGCACTCCTTCGTTCAGTTTTACCCGGCGTTATTGAGCATCGCCAAAGAAAAGAAAACCATCAAAGACGGCGTCAAGCTGCCGTAGCCCCGAACCTTAGCCCTTCGCCACCGGCGCGGTCTCAGGCGCCAGCGCCAGAATCTCGACATTATTGTTATTCGGATCTTTCAAGTACACCGAACTCGTACCGTCGCGGTGAATCGTCGGCTCGCCAAACGCCGCCGGATCACCGACAATCGCGATATGCGGCGGATGTTGCTCCGCCACCACAAACGCCAGCCGCACATTCTCAAATGCCAACATCGCCCACGTAGCGTCCTGATATTCCACGTTGCAGCGGAACCGTTCGGTATACCAATCCACCGTTTCCTTTACGTCCTTCACGCGCAGCGCCGCGTGGTGCAATGTATCCAATTTTTTCTCGTTGCTCATGGAAGCCTCGCCTACTGCTGGCAATTCCGCCCCGTGCTTGCAATTGCGATTGTACAACCTTGAGCCTTCCAGCGCAGGCAGCAAGCACCCGCACGCCGTGCTTTTCTTCCCAGCCAATAATTTGAGAAGATGCCGCAGCGCGTTGAATCGCACTCAATCGTCTTGGGGGATCGCTTGCCGCAATCTTTCGAAAATCAGGTCGCCATCGTCACCGGCGCAGGTAGCCCGCAAGGAATCGGCTTCGCGGTGGCGCGCCGTCTCCTCGAGCTGGGAGCCAAAGTCGCCATCACCTCGACCACCACCCGCATCGTCCAACGCGCAAGCGAACTGGACTCCTCCGACGCCCGCGTCTTCTCGTTTGTCGCCGATCTCACCTTCGAAGCTCAGGCCAAAGCTTTCGTCGACTCCGTACTCTCCTGGCAAGGCCACGCGGATATTCTGGTCAACAACGCCGGCATGATCCAGACCGGCCAGCCCATGCTCTCGGGCGTTCTCGAGGATCTCACTTTTTCAGACTGGCAGCGCCAGCTCGGCATCACTCTCAATTCCGCTTTTCTGATGACTCGCGCCGTTCTCCCCATCATGAAACAACAAAGCTACGGCCGCATCGTCAACGTGTCCTCCGTCACCGGACCGCTCGTCAGCTCGCCCGGCTCCGCCGCGTATGGCGCCGGTAAAGCCGGCATGGACGGCATGATGCGCGCCGTTGCCCTCGAATGCGCTCCGTTCGGAATCACCTGCAACGGCGTAGCCCCCGGCTGGATTCAAACCGCCTCAACCACCGAGTCAGAAAAAATTGCCGCTCGCGCCACGCCAACCCGCCGCGCTGGCTATCCCGACGAAGTCGCCGCCGCCGTCTGCTTTCTGGCCTCTCGTGAAGCTTCCTACATCAACGGCCAATCGCTGGTCGTCGATGGCGGCAACCTCCTTCAGGAAGACAAATCGTTCGACACAAGCGACTCAAGCAAATAGTCCCGCCTCGCGATTACAAGTAAAATTAAGCCGCGCCACGGCGCGCCCTCGCTTCACGTTTCCAGGAGGCCTCATGACTCGGACTGTGCGCATCCTTCTGTTTTTACTTCTCGTGAATTTCGCGCCATCCCACGCCGCCGCGCAGAATCGCCCTACCAGCGACACAACGCAATCCCCACGCCCACGCGCCAAAATCGGCGTCGCACTCGAAGGCGGCGGCGCGCTCGGCCTCGCTCACATCGGAGTTTTGCAGTGGTTCGAACAGCACCACATTCCCGTGGATTACATCGCGGGGACCAGCATGGGTGGACTGGTCGGCGGCCTTTACGCCACCGGTAAAACTCCCGAAGAACTTCAGCAAATCGTCGAACAACAAAATTGGGACATCATCATCGGCGGAAAAACTCCTTACGAAGATTTGTCTTACCGCCGCAAGGAAGATGCTCGCGATTATCCAACCTTAATCCAGATTGGCCTGAAAAAATGGCAACTGGTTCCCGCCGGACTGAATGCGGGCCACCAGATTAGCCTGCTCATCGATCGCGAGACACTTCCGTACGCCAACCTCAAATCCTTCGACGACTTGCCAATTCCCTATCGCTGCGTGGCCACCGATCTGGTCAGCGGCAAAGAGGTTGTTTTCAAGGACGGCAGCCTCCCGCAGGCGATGCGAGCCTCCATGTCCATTCCCGGCCTGTTCAGTCCGGTTCGAATCGGCGATCAAGTTCTCGTTGACGGTGGCCTGGTCGGCAATCTCCCCACCGACGTCGTCCGCACCATGGGCGCCGAAGTCGTTATCGCGATTCACCTCGAAGTTTCCCCAGCCAAGCCCGAAGAAATTCAGTCCTTCTTCAACGTGCTCGGCCGCTCCGTGGACGTCGTCGTTCGCGAAAACGAAATTCGCGGCCTCAAGGCTGCCGATCTCGTGGTCAACGTGGACCTGCACGAATACAGTTCGCTCGACTACGCCAAATCGCAAACCATCATCGAAAAAGGCCGCTCGGCTACCGCAGAAAAAGCCCGCGTCCTCGAACCCTTCGCGCTCAACGACACCGACTGGCAACGCTACTTAAGCGATCGCAATTCGCGCCGCCGTAGCTCCGCTCTGACTCCGCAATTCGTTCGCGTCGAAGGCACTGATCCTGACTCCGCCCAGCACATCGAAAAATTCCTGCAGCCGCTGCTCGGCAAGCCGCTCGACACCAAAACGCTCGACGGCCTGCTCACCCGACTCACCGGTGGTGGAAGATTCGATACCGCCGGCTACCGCGAAATTCAGGATGGCGATCGCACCGGTCTGCTCGTGACCATCCACGAAAAAAGCTATGCGCCGCCGCTCCTGCAATTTGCGTTCGAAGTCGACGGCTCGGAAACTGCCGACGTCTCGTTCACTGAAGCCACTCGCCTCACTTTAATGGGCGTCGCCGGTTACCGCTCCGAATGGCGCACCGACCTGCTCTTTGGTAACACCTACGGCCTTTCCACCGAGCTATACAAACCGTTCACCGAATCCACCAAATGGTTCATCGCGCCGCACGCCTCCGAAACTTACACCCAATTCAAAATTTATCGGCGCTACGATCCGCTGGTGGATTACGGCCGTAACGTCGCCATCGGCGGCGTCGACGTCGGCTACGGCTTCGATCGCTTCGCTGAAATCCGCTTCGGCTACGAAATCGGCGCGCTCGATGAACGCCTGCGCCTCGGCGTAGCCCAGTTCCCTTCCTCATCCGGCCGCATCGGCGACGCCAAAATGCATTTTCTTATGGACCACAGCGACGACCCGGTCATTCCCCGCCGCGGCTACACCGCCGAAACCACTTTCCGCTGGTACGACACCAGCCCCGGCGCGCCGCAAGGTTTTCCAACCATGGATGCGCAACTGCAATATTTCCAGCCCATCACCGCGCCCGCTTCCATTTTTGTCACCGCGCAAGGCGGCACGACTTTCAGCTCGCGTGAAGTCGGCCCAGTCCCACAATTTTTTCTCGGCGGTCCGCTGCGCCTCGGCGCTTACGGTACCAACGAACTCTACGGCAATCAGTATTACCTCTTTCGAATCGGCTATCTCCACGACCTCTTCACGTTGCCGCCATTCCTCGGCAAAAAAATCTACGCCATCGGGTCCTACGAATTCGCCAAAATGTACGGGTTCACCCAGGCCAGCGCATTTCCCAACGACCTCAACGTCGGCGTCCTCGCCGAAACCGCCTTCGGCCCTCTGGTCATCGGCGGCAGCTACGGCGACTCCGGCCACCGTAAACTCTATTTCCAGCTCGGCCGCGTGTTCTAAAAAATAGCGCTCACCTCTAAATCCTGCGCCCTTTGTAGTGTCTTGCCTCAGCTGGAATCGCCGCCAGCGGGCCGCGTCACGAATGACCGTTTTTTTTCTTGCCAACTCGAAGAGGGCGAGAAACTAATACGCTGGCATTGGGCCGCGGTCTTGCTCTATATGGCTACGTGTGGGAACAGATCCTGCTTGGTATCCAGGATTCTGCGAAAGAGCGGAGGAACAGAGAACTGCTAGTATGCCCCAATGAAATCATTTTACCCAGGCTCGGCCTGCTAGAAAAAGAGCGGCTCCAAATAGAGCGGCTCCAGGAATGGTAAGTACCCACGCAAAGACGATGCGGCGAGTGATGCCCCAATGGACGGCAGTTAGACGGCGGGTAGAACCGACACCGACAATCGCGCCGGTTACGGTGTGCGTGGTGCTGACTGGGATTCCGAAATGTGCTGTGCCGAAAAGCGTTACGGCGCTGGCGGCTTCAGCCGCAAAGCCACCGAACGGATTAAGCTTGGTGATGCGCTGGCCCATGGTCTTAATGATGCGCCATCCCCCGGCCATGGTGCCGCCAGCCATCGCGAGATGACAGCAAATGATCACCCAACGGGGCACCTGACCCGATTTCGCAAGGCCTCCGACAGCCAGTGCAGCAGTGATGATGCCCATGCCTTTCTGAGCGTCGTTGGTGCCATGCCCGAGGCT
This sequence comes from uncultured Acidobacteriota bacterium, assembly GCA_963814635.1. Classification (GTDB taxonomy): domain Bacteria; phylum Acidobacteriota; class Terriglobia; order Acidiferrales; family UBA7541; genus Acidiferrum. Next base: position 2,553,553 of record CAWFDP010000001.1, read on the forward strand.
ATAAAGTGCGGCGGAGAGAAGCTGTAGGCGGCGGAACCACCTATCCACACGCAGCGGGCGCTGGCGACGGACAACCCAACTGGTGAGAATGGTGACGGTCATGGCAACGAAAAAACCGATAACCGGCGACAGAAAGATGAAGAGCACCGGCTTGGTCCAACCTCCAAGGATGAGAGCTTTCAGACCGGCATGAGCTACGGCCGCGCCGCCGTAGCCGCCCATGAGGGCGTGGGAAGAGCTTGTGGGCAGACCGAGGATGAGGGTGATGGTATTCCAGCAGATGGCACCGAAGAGTCCCGCAAGCAACACCTGCTGGTTTACCAGTTCAATGTGCACCATGCCCTTGCCAATGGTGCTGGCTACGGCGGTGCCGAAGACGAACGCAGCAACGAAATTGAAGAAGGCGGCCCAAACGACGGCGCGGAATGGCGTGAGGACACGAGTGGAAACGACGGTGGCGATGGAATTGGCAGCGTCGTGCCAGCCGTTCGAGAACTCGAACGCAAGGGTGACAAAGACCACGATGAACAGAAGAGTGAAGCCGGTCATCGGCAGGTCAGGCGCTTTTCAGGATGACGCCTTCGATGACGTTGGCGACGTCTTCGCACTTGTCGACGGCGGTTTCGATGACTTCGAAAATCTCTTTCCATTTGATGATCTGGACGGGATCTTTTTCTTCGTCGAAAAGCTGAGCGATGAGCGTGCGGCACAGGCGGTCGCTTTCGTTTTCGTAGCGGTTGATTTCGATGCAGTGCTTAAGGGCTTTTTGCGGAGTTTCCAGGGCGCGGACAGCAATCTCAACCTCAGCGGTCGCCGCAACCAGGACCTTGACGAGATCGATGGTTCCGTTACGGATGCTGTCAACGCGATAGAGCACAAATCGGCTGGCAGCAGCGTCGATCAGATCAATCACGTCGTCCAGGCGGCTGCAGAGCTCGTAAATGTCCTCACGGTCAAAAGGCGTGATGAAAGTCTGATTCAGCTTCGTGAAGAGGGCGTGGGTAATCTCGTCGCCCTCGTGCTCGATGGCTTTGACGATCTGCACTTGCTCCGGCACACCGGTGTAGTGCGACAGCATTTTATGCAGGGCGTTGGCCCCTACATGGATATTCGCTGCTTGTTTGGCGAAAAGGTCGAAGAAACCAACTTCGCGCGGCAAAAACCGCTGCAAAAGTCCTGGCATGGTATTTGACTCTCCCCGGAAGAGTCCAGTTAAGCCGTGGTTACGATAACAGAGGCACGGAAGACGAGGCAAGAACACGAATGGAGGATGGAGTACAGCAGATTGGAAACGAAACTGTGCCAAGGTCTCGTTATTCCGATAACCGGAAATGTAGTTTGCCCGATCGCCTTCGCCATCCTGCCGGAGTCACGGACCATCCGGAATGTTGAGACGGATGGAGATGGTGGCCACTCTGTTTTGCGACCAGTGTCGCCGCTACGTCGAGAGCCTCATTCAACAATAATTCGGTCCGCCCACTCCACCAGCGATACAAAAATCGCCGGACTGCCAAACTTCGCGCCCCACTGGTTCAAATCTGTTTCCGTGACCCCACGGGCCCGGGAGCAGGCTCCTCATGCAAAAATCGGAATCTGTTTAGCCACTACCTTCGCCAGCGTCTCACTCAGCGGCGGCCAGCCCACCGGCATAATAGAGTTCACCATCGTCTTGCGCAAAATCGCAGTGGCTTCCGCCAATAGAAAAATTTGCACCTGATGTCCGGCTTCCGCCAGCACCAATCCGTGCGCAAAGGGAAAGGACGCCCGCGTCGGGTCGTCCGAACCCCATGCACTCTTCATCATGATTTTCAGCGGCCGCTTTACGTCTTCGACCTTCGCACCCAGCCCTAGGAACGGCAATCCCGCCAGTTGCGCCAAAAAGTTGCGCCTCGCCATATTCTTCTCTCCTGAATTGGGTTCGTCGCCCGCTGAAGAAGCTCAACTCTACTCTTCTTCCTCCACGTTGCCCAGCGGCATTCGATCCGGTCAAAGATCAGTCCTGAAAGTGCGAGAACAGGTTGTTCAACGACTCTGCTAGCGTTGGGTGCGCGAACACTGCATCCTTCAGCACCGTGTACGCCAGCTTTCCCATCATCGCCAGCTGAATCTGCGCCATGATTTCGCCGCCTTCAATCCCCAGAATCGCTGCTCCGAGCATTTGCAACGTCTCCGCATCAACAATCACTTTCATGAAACCGCGCGACTCATCCACTTCCAGCGCTCGCGCCACATAGCTCATCGGCATTTTCGCCACACGAATTTTTCGGCCCGAAGCGCGCGCTTGGACTTCCGTCATTCCAACCCGCCCCAGCTGCGGATCAATGAACAGCGTATACGGCAACAACCGCCCAGCGGTCGAAGCGTTTCCCTTCTCAATGACGTTGCTCCGAATGATTCGAAAATCGTCGTAAGAAATGTGCGTAAACGCAGGCCCGCCGTTGATATCTCCCAGCGCAAAAATTCCCGCTGCGGCCGTCTCGAGCCGGTCGTTCACTTGAATGAATCCTCTTTTGTCAGTGGCAATTCCCGCCGCGCCCAGATTGAGCCAATCCGTATTCGGCACGCGGCCCGCGGCAACCAGCAGGTGCGAGCCGGAAGTGGTTTGCTGCTTTCCATCGCTCTCAATCGTAAGATCCAGACCATTCGCGGTCTTCGCCACCCGCGTTGCACGGCTATTCAACAGAATTTCCAGGCCATCTTCGCGCAGGATCTTCAACACTTCTTCGGCAATGTCGGCATCCTCGCCGCGCAGCAGTTGCGGCCCGAATTGCACCATGGTCACCCGGCTGCCAAAGCGGCGAAACATCTGGCCAAACTCCAACCCGATATATCCGCCGCCCAGTACCAACAGATGTTCCGGCACCGCATCCAGCTCCATGACGTTGCTGCTGTTCAGATAGGGAATCGCGCTCAGCCCCTCGACCTTCGGAACTCCCGGCCGGCAGCCCGCATTGATGAAAAACTTCTCCGCGCTTAGCGATATTTCAGCTCCGTCGCCCTTTCGAACGCGAATCGTTTTTGGTGCGGTGAATTCCGCTTGGCCAAAGATCAATTCCAGATTTGCGGTCTTTTCAATTCTGCGTTGGCTGCCGTTGCGAAAACTGTCCACGACCGCGCGTTTGCGCTCGCGCACTTTCGCTAGATCAATCTTGATTTCACCGGTTCGAACGCCGTAATCCGCGCCACGCCGCGCAAGGTACGCCACGCGCGCGCTCGCCACCATGGTCTTGGTCGGCGTGCATCCTTCGTTGATGCACGTTCCCCCCACATGTTCGCGCTCCACCATCGCCGTGCGTATTCCTGCTTCCGCCAGCGCCCGGCACAAAGGCGTGCCACCCTGCCCCGACCCAATCACAATTGCATCGTATTGGGTTGAACCGCTTGCCGACACTTTTTCACCTCAGAATCGCGAAACCACCCACAACGATCCGCCGATAGCGATCAGATCCTCGACCACCGCGACCACGTAGTCCGGCGAGCCGAGCGCTTTCACCAGGCGAGTCCTGATCTGGTATCCGCCAAAGCAGCCAACGATCCCCCCAACCGCGCCGACTAGCGCTCCAATCAGCAAACCCTGACTCGCTCCCGCCAGACACACTGCACCGCCGCACAAACCACCCAGCACAATGCGCGCAATCAATCCCGGAGGCGCGGTACGGCTCGGCGTCTTCGGCAGTTTGTCCGAAACTAGTTCCGCCAGCGCCAGCACTGTGAACAAAATCACTGCGGGCAGCGAACCGAGCCAGGCCAGTGGCGAATGCAGCTTCAACCACCCCAGCCGCGCAGCCCACGCCGTAACTGCCGGAGGGGTAAGCGCGCGCAAGCCTCCGAGCACTCCGATCAAAAAGGCCAATGCAAGTACTTGTGTGGAAATCATAGCCGCTACAACTTGCCCCGCATTTTTACCCTTGTCAACAACTCCTTCTCCGCTTTTCATGAACAAACGGCAATACAGCGTTCACTGGTCTGTAACGCCTGTCTCGTATAACTCAACCTACTTTTCAGGTCCCTAAACCCACTTCGAAGGAGCCCCATGGCTACCGTTGTCGCAACCACTCCTCCAAGCACATCCGCGGTCCACGATAAATTCGCCAAAGGCCCCGGCTTAATGGGCACAGTGATTTTCGTCGCCGTGCTCGTCGTCGGTATCTCTTATATCGGCTATAGCCTGTCGCGCGACCTCATCGATCTGCACATGACCTCGGCGCTGCCGTATATCCTGCTCGGCGTGGCGCTCTTTGTGGCTCTGGCATTTGAATTCGTCAACGGATTCCACGACACCGCAAACGCCGTGGCCACCGTCATCTACACGCATTCGCTCAACCCGCACATCGCCGTCGTGTGGAGCGGCTTTTTCAACTTCCTCGGCGTAGTCACTTCCGCCGGCATCGTCGCGTTCGGCATCATCTCGCTGCTGCCGGTCGAACTGATTTTGCAGGTTGGCAGCAACGCCGGCTTCGCCATGGTGTTTGCCCTTCTCGTCGCAGCAATTCTGTGGAACCTCGGTACCTGGTATTTCGGACTGCCTGCTTCCAGTTCGCACACACTGATCGGGTCAATTATCGGCGTTGGCATCACCAACCAGTTGATGAACGCGCGCTCCGGCACCAGCGGCGTCGATTGGGGCCAGGCTGCAAACGTCGGCAAATCACTTCTAATCTCGCCGATCGTTGGTTTTATCTGCGCCGGCCTTCTTTTGCTCCTCATGAAAATTACCGTGAAGGAAAAGAAACTTTACGAAGCGCCGGAAGGCACCGCGCCGCCACCATTTTGGATTCGCGGCTTGCTGATGCTGACCTGCACCGGCGTCAGCTTTTTCCACGGCTCGAACGACGGCCAAAAAGGCATGGGACTCATCATGCTCATTCTGATCGGCACCGTCCCCACCACCTACGCGTTGAACCATTCAATGACCGCAACCCAGACCCAGGATTTCATCGCCGTCTCTCAGCAAGCCGCCAATGCGCTCGACAAATATGTTTCCCCGGCTGCCGCCATCGGGGATGCCCGCGATGACGTCACCGACTTTATCCGCACCAAAGAGTTCAAAGCAAACACCATGCTGGCTATGCGCACTCTGATCAATCAGGTTGGCACCGAAATCGCGCTCTTCAAAGACCTCAGGAATGTGCCAAGCACCGATGTCCGCAACTTTCGTAATGACATGTACCTGACCAGCGAAGCCCTCCGCATCATGCAGAAAAGCGGCAAGCCGCAGATTTCCGCAGCGGACGCGGCAGTACTGAAAAACTACAAGGGCCACATCGACCGTGCTACCCGTTTTATTCCAATGTGGGTAAAGGTGGCCGTCGCGCTTGCTCTTGGCCTCGGCACCATGGTTGGCTGGAAGCGCATTGTGGTCACCGTCGGCGAAAAAATCGGCAAGAATCACCTGACCTACGCGCAAGGCGCCGCCGCGGAAATCACCGCCATGGCCACCATCGGCGCGGCGGATTACTTTGGCCTGCCGGTCAGTACCACCCATGTCTTATCTTCGGGCGTCGCCGGAACCATGGCCGCCAATCGCTCCGGCCTGCAGATGGGCACGCTGCGCAACCTGCTGATGGCCTGGGTGCTTACGCTGCCGGTAGCCATGACGCTGTCGGGCTTCCTGTTCTGGACGTTCCGCAAGCTGTTCTAGTGCGGCGGGATTATTGTCGGAGACCGACTTACAGACATTAAAAATACCCCCTTGACTTTCGCTTTTTGTTCGCTATACTGCCCCACGGTAGAGGAAACGGGAAACAGGTGGCTCCGGCTCCATTGCCTTAGAGGCTCTCACGAGCCGGTGGCCGCCTGTTAGTCCTCACACCATCCGGGGGGAGCCATGAACGCCTTAAAGATTGTCGTAGCAGTTCCGCAGATCGTTCACGTCCAGATTCACGGTTTCTTTGCAGCGGTGGAGCAGTCGCTGCGCCCCAGGCTGCGCGGGAAACCGGTCCTCATCGGCGGCAACATGGTGGTTTCGGCTAGCCACGAAGCCGCCTCGCTCGGAATCACCCGCGGCATAGCCATGAAGCAAGCATTGACAGTCTGTCCTGCCGCCCTGGTCTTACCGGCGCGACACGAACGCTACGCTGAATTCTCTGACCGTCTCCGCTCCATTCTTGAGACCTTTACTCCCGTCGTTGATCCTGACTCCGGCTACGGGTTCTTTCTCAATTTCTTTGGCTCGCCTTATCTGCAAGGCGATTTCGCCGGGATGCTTCGGCGTTTGCAGCTCGAAATCCTGAAATTGACTGGTCTTAGCGCGAGCATCGGCGCTGCAAAGTCCAAGGTTACGGCAGCCGTCGTGTCCCGGATGGAACAGCCGGGAAGCATTCGTGTCATCGCTCCCGGCTCCGAGACCACCCACTTGGCTTCCCTTCCAGTGGAAGCTCTCGATGGCTTTGGCTCAATCGATGCGAAGAGCCTTCGCCGCCGCGGAATTGCAACCATCGGCGAACTGCGCCGAGTGCCAGTGCCTGCTCTCGAATTTGCCTTCGGCCAGCCCCTGGCCCGGCAGATCTGGCACCACGCTCGTGGGCTGGACGCTCAGCCTAAGACTAAACCTCTCGCAGCTTTTCCGCTTTCGGCACTGCCAACGCTTTCGGCGTTGCCCAGCCTGTTTCGCGAGTTTGCCACCGCCTTCCTTTCCATATAGCCGACGATTGCGAGCCACGATTGGCGTGGTGGCGAAGAACCGCCGTCCCGCGTTTAAAATTTGAAAAATGTGTGGCAAGCAAAGGACTTACAGGCGGGATGTTTGGATGTGTGGCAGGGAAGGGAGTTACAGGATTTTTCGATTGGGCCGAGAAGTGGGTGGGAAGCCGGAAGGCAAGAAGAAGGCATCGCCTGAATCCAGAAAGCGCGATATCATATAAGTTACTTTACGTCAGGTAAAAAATCGACAAAAATGGCGTCAGGAGTGCGGGCAAACATTGGAGAAGGTCGGCAAACTTCGTCAATCGTGGCGCCAGATTCTCGCAACGAGTGTGTCGCGCCTACGGCGCTTAGTGGAATATCTTACGTCACGGAACAGCCCCAGCGCTCACGCGCTGGGCTAAGTTCTGCCGCGCCTCTGGCGCTGGGTACACTGAAACACCCTCGCCGGTGATGCTTCGCGGCTCGTCAACCACATAATTTCCCCCATGCCGACCTGTCTACCGTACTGTTCCCCCCGTGCCGTTCGTGTAACGCACGGCGAAGCCAAGCTTGCTCCGCCACAATCCGGGCGGGATACTTTTGATATGCGAGTCCCCGCTAAAATTGGATTGGCCTGCGCTGCGTTTTGGATTGCCGCTAGCGGTGCATTTGCTGATGAAATACGCCTGAAGGATGGGAAGAAGCTTTATGGCGTGATCGTGGCCTATGAAGACGGCATGTTCAAGGTGAAGACGGACTTTGGATTTGTACTGGTTGAGAAGGACAAGATTGCGTCGATTGTGCCGACGACTCCGGCTGTTGGCGCGACTGCGGCGGCGACAAAACCTGCCCCGACTGGCAGACCAGCAAAATCGAATGAGATAAAACCTGACGCCGAAACACCGACGACGGCTGCGGCCAATTCCGAAGCTGCGGGGCCCGCGCCTGCGAAAGCAAAAGTTTCTGGTGAACCGGTACGGCCGTCGCTGCCGGCAACTTCTAATAGTGCGAAGGTAACGCCACCGGCAATCAAGTCAACTGCAGGCGGTTCTGCTGCGACACCCTCGATTGCGGCGGCGGCGACTCCTGCGGCTCCGAAAGAGCCTGAGGCTCCGGCGAACAAAGAGGAAGTGCAGGGTAATCTCTACACCAATTATTCACACGGTTTCAAAATGTATAAGGCGCCGAGCTGGGAAATTATCGAGGAAGCGCGCAAAGCGCTGCCCAATGCAATTGTGGCGATGGGTACTTCGAATGAATCCACGCTGATGGTGGTGGGGCAGGAACCGTTGAAGGATTCGCTGGACGTTTCGGCAAACGGAGTGGAAAAGCGGCTGCGGGAGATTTACACAAATTACCGGATGCTGTCGCGGCGCAAGACGGTGGTGGGCGGAGCGCCGGCGATTGAATACAAATACGTTGGCAATGCGGACGAGCATGACTGGTCAGGGACGCTGGTGGTGGTATCGCGCGGCGCGGATGTGCTGACCATGCTGGGGATGACGCATGCGGACAATGATTTGATTCAGATACAGGAAAATGTGATCGCGCGGGCGATTTCCAGCACGGATTTTAACGTTCACTGAGAGCCGTTACACCGACCTCGCCGAGCGGTGAATTCCAAGAGAGATTCCTCGATTGCACTCGGAATGACGCGCGTTCATCTTGGGCCCGGGCAAGCGGAGGCCAGCAGTGCTACGCCCCGACATGGAAAATTCGGAGCGGATCAGGATTAGGCTTTCTCGGAGTGCTCGGAGAGATTTTTGTGTTCGCGGATGAGAGTGATGAGGGCTTGCGCGGCGCGCGGCAGGCTGCGATCGCGGCGGTAGACCAGGCCAAGTTCACGCCACAGATCCACGCCCTCCACGTTAATTAACTTCACTTCACCGGCTTTGACCTGATCCTTGGCGAAAGTTTCGCTGATAAAGGAGACGCCGACGTCGGCGCCAACGAACTTTTTGATCATGCCGATGCTGGGCAGCTCCATGGCGATCTGAACGCGGGCGCGGAACGGGCGAAAGAGTTTATCGAGCACCTGGCGGGTGAAGCCGGTGCGCGGAACGATCAGCGGTTGGCCTGCGACTTCTTCCAGCGTGACTTTGTTGCGATTGGCCAAGGGATTTTTGGAGCTGACCATCAGACGCAGGCGGTCGCGATAAATGTGATGGACCTTGAGGATGGGCGACTTGAGCGGCATGCTGACGATGCCGACGTCGACCGAGCCGTCTTCGACACGCTGGAGAATTTTGTGGCTGAAATTGCGGTAAACGCTTACGTGAACCAGCGGAAATTTGCGCTGAAATTCGGCGAAGATTTCGGGCAGAAGATAGAGACACGTGGCTTCATTGGCGCCGAAAACGACCGGACCCTGAACGACGTTGCCGCGGTCGGCGACGACTTGAACAGATTCATCGCGCATGCGCAGCAATTTTTCCGCATATTCGAAGAGCACTTCGCCGGCGGGTGTGAGTTCGACGGATTTTGCGGAGCGATCGAGCAGCTTGGCGCGATAGGCCTGCTCAAGCTGGCGAATTTGCGCGCTGACCGCGGATTGCGAGCGAAAAACTTTTTGTCCGGCGCGCGAAAAGCTTTTCAGTTTTGCGACGTAAACGAAAGTGGTGAGTTGATCAAAATCCATAGGTGGTGAACTCGGCCCGAATTATAGCGGAAGAGCGGGCGGAAAAAGAAGCGTTCCTCCTTGATTGAGAGAGTTAAATGGAGACGGCATGTGCAGCAGCGACTGGGGCTGGTTGAGAATCGGCAATGGTCGTTGAAAATTCCGGCTTGAGGTGTGCGAGGACTGGCTCCCAAACGCTTTGCACCGTGCCCTGGAGATGGACGGGCTGAACGCGCAGCATGGGAAGCGTTCCGCGGCGCGAAAGTAGACGGGCCGCGCGGGGACTTCCGGTGCGATCGAAATGCTCGCGCAGAGTGCGGCGAAGCCACGCATCCTCGCTGCTGGTGATTTCTTCGGTGTTTACAAAATCCCGATGCAGAACGTCTTCGGCTTCGGCGCGGAGGACGTAGGCGAGGCCGCCGGTCATGCCGGAACCAAAATTGAGGCCGAGCGGACCGAGGATGAGGACTACGCCGCCGGTCATGTATTCGCAGCCGTGCTGGCCGACGCCTTCGACCACGGCCAGCGCGCCGCTGTTGCGTATGGCGAAGCGTTCGCCGGCGCGGCCTGCTACGAAAAGCTGGCCGGAAGTTGCGCCGTAGAGAACGGTGTTGCCGGCGAGGACGTCGCCACGGCGGGACGCGCCAACACCTGCGGTGATGGAGATGGTGCCGCCGGAGAGCCCCTTGCCGACGTAATCGTTGGCTTCACCGTCGAGCTTGAAATCGATGCCTGCGCCTAGAAATGCTCCGAAACTTTGGCCTGCGCTGCCGTGAAATTCCTTATTGATGGCGGAGTTGGAGATGCGGCCTGCGGCGCGATCGCGGGCCATTTCGCCGCTGAGCCCGGCGCCGACGCTGCGGTCGGAATTGCGAATTATTGAGCTTTGCGATTCGGATTCGAGGTCGACTTCGGGCGCGTGCAAATCACCGAGCGAGGCGTGCAGGCCGGGGGCCTGCTGCGGCGCGATGCGGAAAGACATGTTGGACTCGAGAGCGAGCGCAGGGGTTTCGGCGTAATTCGGATCGCGCGGACGCAGGCAATCGTAGGCGCCTTTGAGTTCGCTGAGAGAATTCGCGCCGAGCTCGGCGAGCTTGCGGCGGATTTCGTCGGCGAGTGCACGGAAATAGGCGACGACCATTTCGGGCTTGCCATTGAAGCGGAGGCGCAGAGTTTCGTCCTGAGTGGCGATGCCGACCGGGCAGGTGTTGAGATGGCACTGGCGGGCCATGACGCAGCCGACGGCGAGAAGCGAAGCGGTGCCGAAGCCGAATTCGTCAGCGCCGAGAATCGCGCCGATGAGAATGTCGCGAGAAAATTTCAGGCCTCCGTCCACGCGAAGAGAGACTCGTGAACGGAGGCCCGCGCGAACCAGAGTTTCATGCGTTTCGCGCAAACCGATTTCCCAGGGGAGGCCGGTGTTCTTGATGGAAGTGAGCGGGGAGGAGCCGGTGCCGCCATTGTGGCCGCTGATGGTGATGACGTCGGCACCAGCTTTGGCGACGCCGGCCGCGATGATGCCGACGCCCGAACCGGAAACGAGTTTGACGCCGATGCGGGCACGGGGATTGACGGCGCGAAGATCGTGAATGAGTTGAGCGAGATCTTCGATGCTGTAGATATCGTGGTGCGGCGGCGGAGAAATGAGCGGAGTGCCAGGTGTAGCGTGGCGGATGCGCGCGATGTAGGGCGTGACTTTTTTCGCCGGGAGCTGGCCGCCTTCGCCGGGCTTGGAGCCTTGGGCCATTTTGATTTCGAGTTCCTGGGCGTGAACAAGATAGTCGGAAGTCACGCCGAAGCGGCCGGAGGCAACTTGCTTAATTTTGTTTGCCGCTTGCGGTTCGTTGATCCAGAGATCGGGATCTTCGCCGCCTTCGCCGGTGTTGCTCTTGCCGCCTAGCTGGTTCATGGCGAGGGCAAGAGTTTTGTGAGCTTCAGGACTCAGAGATCCGAGAGACATGGCTTGGGTGCTGAATTTTTTCAAAATACTTTCGGCGGGCTCGACGTCTTCGATCGGAACCGGAGTTGAAGCGACGGTTTCGAGCAGGTCGCGAAGGAAGACCACGCTGCCGCCGTTGTCGGCGAGTTCTTCGAACGCGGGATACTTTCCGGCGTCGGGCGCTTTGACGTGAGCGTGCAGGCGGCGAACAACTTCGGGAGAGTTGGCGTGGAGCTCGGCGCCTTTGCGGAAGCGGTAGAGGCCGGCGTCGGGCATCTCTTCGGTGGTTTTCGCGAAAGCTTCCTTGTGCAGACGGAGATAATCGTTGAGCAGATCGTCGAGAGATTTTTGTCCGGCGAAGTCGGCGGCGTCTTCGAAATATTCTGCGCAGAGATCTTCGGAGAGTCCCACGATTTCGAAGAGATAGCTATTGCGATACGACGCGAGGGTGGAGACGCCCATGCGGGCGAGAACTTTGCGAAGGCCGGCGTAGATGGCGGCGCGGACTTTGGTCATGCCGCCGGGTTCTTGGGCTTCGGCGAATTGCTCCATCAAATGAGGAACGACGGCGCTGGCGCCAGCGGCGATGAGCAGCGCGACGTGATGAGTGTCGAAGGCTTGCGCGGTTTCGATGATCAGCGGAACGTCCCAGAGTTGTTCGCGCACCATGGATTTCCAGAGCGCAGCGGTGGCGAGCAACGCGGGCAATGCGGCGCGATCTGGGCCGAGGCGGCGATCGGTGAGGAGGAAGAGCCCCGGGCGCGCGTTGCCGCCCTGCGGGGTAGACTGACACTGGGCGAGTGCGCCCCGTGCTCCCGGGACTCCCGTGTTGGCAGGAAGAGTAAAGTCGATGGTCGCGACCGGACCAAATTGCGCGGCGAGGTCGGTGAGTTCGCGCTGAGTGAGGATTGGACCGGGCAGAACGATGCCGCCGGGCGCGGATGAATTGGCGGGAAGTTTGACTTCGAGCGACATGACGTGCGATTCGCGCAACGGATCGATCGGCGGATTCGTGACTTGCGCAAAGCGCTGCTTGCAATAATCCCAAAGAGTCCGCGGAAGAGCGGAGAGGAACGCGGGCGGAGCGTCGTCGCCCATGCTCCAGTCGGCTTCCTTGCCGTGGACCAGCGCGGAAAATAAAATTTTGAATTGGTCTTCGGTCCAGCCGCAGGAGGCGGCGACGCGTTTGGGAGCATCGACCGGCACAACCGCGGATGGCGCGGAGGTATCGAGTTTTCTGACGCGCGGCGGTGTGAGCTTGGACTGGTGGCTGGCGAGTTTTTTCAGAATTTCGCGCCAACGGAGAAAGATGCCTGCGTCGGGACGGGCGACAATCATTTCGCCGGGGCCGAGCCGGGAACGTTCCGCGATGCGGGACTCTTCGAAGTCGACGAGGCCGGTTTCCGAGCCGACCACGAGCAGGCCGTCGTGAGTCAGCGTGTATCGCATGGGGCGTAGGCCGTTGCGGTCGAGCTTTGCGCCGACGTACTGGCCGTCGGAAACGATGAGTGCGGCGGGGCCATCCCAGGGCTCGCCTAATTGCGAGAGCGCAGCCAGCGCGCCGCGAACATCGCGCGAAAGCAAAGGATCGTTTTCAAAAGCTGGCGGAACCAGCGCGAGCATGGACTCGTCCAGTGAGAAGCCCTCGAGAAGTTTTACTTCGAGGCCGTTGTCGAAGCTGGCGGAGTCACTGACGTTGTCTTCGAGAATTTTAAACCAGGAGCCGACGGTGAGCTTTTCGCGGATCTGAGGTTCCTTGGCACGCATCCAGCGGCGATTGGAAACGATGGTATTGATTTCGCCGTTGTGCGCGGAATAGCGGAAAGGCTGGGCGAGGTGCCAGGACGGCTGGGTGTTGGTGGAATAGCGCTGGTGGAAAATAACAAACGTGGTCTCAAAAGCGGGATCGCGCAGATCCTGATAGAACTGGGGAAATTGCCAGGGCGTGAGCAGCCCTTTGTAAACGACGGTCTGCGAAGAGAGCGAGCAGATGTAACATCGCTCGGGAAGCAGGGATTCGGCTTTTTTGCGGAGCAGCGCGAGGCGCCACTCGAAGCGCTCGGCGGGTCGTGCGGCGTGAAATGGCGCAACGAAAAATTGCCAGCACTCCGGCATGGTTTCGAGAGCGCGGCGGCCGAGGCAGTTAGGATTTACCGGGACGCGACGCCAGCCGAGGATGCGGAGGCGCTCCTGATCCGCGGCGGCTTCGATGGCGGACTTGGCGTCGGCTACGGAGTCGGTCGGAAAAAAGGCAAAGCCTAGGCCGAATTGTTCTGGCAGCTCGATTCCCTGCTCGGCGGCCTTGGCTTTGAAGAAGCCTTTGGGGAACGCGGCGAGGAGGCCGGCACCGTCGCCGCTGGCGCCGTCGGCGTCAACTCCACCGCGGTGGGTAAGGCGCTCGAGAGCGGTCAGTGCGTAATCGATGATGTCGTGGCCTGCCGGGCCGCCGAGGCGAGCGATAAAGCCGGTGCCGCAGGCATCATGGTCCGGATGGCCCCAGTTGGGGCGCACACGGCTGCTCCACTGCCACTGGCGCTTATGGGATGGCAGATCCATATACGTTTATAGGGGCGAGGGGCGGAATCTGTACAACGCAGAAAATTGATTCGCAAAATTGAATTTCTGGTTCTTGAGGTGGACAGTGCCGATGAAGGACTGGCCAATTCACGAATCGTTGGAGCGACGGTAACTGCGCGGTAAGAAAGTTTCAGGGACAAACAACGCTAAGACCGCAAGTATTGTGAAGAAATATCCCAAGATGGCCCATACCCATGGCCGCCGCTTCCAGTGTCCTGCGAGCGAAGCAAAGATAGGCCCAGAGATAGCGAACCAAATCAGTTCGCGGTAGAAGACAAAGTGAGTGGCCGTATGCATAGGCGGCAGACTGTACGAATCGTAACTAAAATTTAGTGGGTTCGGTGAAGTGGAAATTGCGGACTTTCATGGCGGGGACGACCATTTCGAAGGCTTCTTCGGCAGTGGCGCGCGATGCAGGAGACATTGCTTCGACGTTCCTGAGAAGTTCGATGAGCGATTGGTTGAAACGGAAATTGCGGACGGCGGAGGTGACTTTGCCGTTTTCGACCAGGTAAAGGCCGTCGCGGGTCATGCCAGTCATTACTTTTTCGTAGGGATCGACTTCGCGGATGTACCAGACACGGGTGACCAGCAGGCCGCGATCGGTGCTGGCGACCATTTTTTCGATGCAAGAATCGCCGCCTCCGAAAACCAGATTCATGGGTGCTTCGCCGTATTCGTTGGGAAGAGCGAAGCCGTGGCCGGTGGGTTTTTTGCCGGATTTTTTTGCAGTGGCGCGAGAATAAACCAGATTACGCGGAACGCCGCCCTCGACGAGCGAGACGCGCTGACGTGGGATGCCTTCGCCGTCGAAGGCCGCGCCTAGCTGTTGCGGGTGATAGACGTCGTCGGCGATGGAAATATTTTTACCGAAGAGCGCTTTGTCCATGCGTTTGAGAAGGCAGGAGCGCTGATCGGCTACGGCGGTGGCGGCGAAATCGTAAAACAGAAAACCTACCAGATCGAGGACCGCGGCAGGTTCGAGGATTACCGTGTATTTGCCAGCCGCGAGTTCTTGCGCGTCTTTCGCCATGCGTGCTTTATCGCCGGCGCGAGCCGCGAGTTTTTGCGGATCGAAATCGCGGACGTCGCCGGAATTGGCTTTGGCCCAACTGGCGGCGGGTTCGTCCTGCATGGTGATGGAAAATTCGGCATCGGTTTGGCGATGTGCAGCGAACAGGGCTTGCGAATTTCCGAGTGCCATTTGGGATTGCCCGGTAGAAAAAATCCCAGCAGCAACCTGGCCGCTGCGAATCGCGAGATCGCAAGCTTTTTTGACGGCACGCGCGCGCTCTTCGGGAGTGACGGCCGCAGTTTGGCTGGTAAAACGATCCACGGCGCGATAGTGCTGCTTGCCAGGCATCGGCAACAAACCTGGAATTTTGGGTTGACTGTGCGCAAGCTGCAGGGACGATTTGACCGCAGCGAAAAGCGAATCTTCGTCGAGACGATTGGTGGTGGCGCGAGCGGTTCGGCCATCGACGACGGTTCGAATGGAGACGGTGATTCCGTGTTCGGCGACGTTCTGGTGGATTGCGTTGTTTGCGAAGCGCGTCAGGGCGTCAATGGTCTCATCGATTTGCACTTCGGTTTCGTCGGCGCCGGCGATATTGCCAAGACGCAGAATTTTATCAATGCGCTTCTTGAGGTCGCCCGGCGAGGACAATTGCGTTTCGTATTTGCCGGATTTTGATTTATTGGTCATTGGGCTCAGTGACCGGAAAACGCGACTCCCATTTTTATGTTGCGGAAACGCGCGGGAGATGCGCCATGGCCGGTGCCCATAGTCTGCATGGGCTGGCCCTTACCGCAGTTTGGAGTTCCCCATAGGGTCCAATATTTTTCGCCGCAAATTGCGTCGCAACTGTTCCAGAACTCGGTAGTGATGCCGCTGTAGCTGGGATTTTTCAACATGCGGACTTTCTTACCGTTCTTGATTTCCCAGCCGATTTCAGTGGAAAACTGGAATTGATAGCGGCGGTCGTCGATTGACCAGGAACGATTGGTTTCCATCCAGATGCCGTCGTCAGTGCCGGCGATCAATTCGTCGGGCGAACCGCTGCCGGGCTTGATGCTGATGTTAGTCATGCGAATGATGGGGAGGCGATTCCAGCTTTCGGTGCGCATGGTACCGGAGGAGCGATTGAGGCCGATGAGCTGGGCCATTTCGCGATTGGAGAGATAGCCGCGGAACTGGCCGTCCTTGATGATGTCGGTGCACTGCGCGGGGACGCCTTCATCGTCGTAGGCGAAAGTACCGAGGCCGGGGCCGTGTGCAAGGCGAGCGTCGGCGACGACATTGACGATTTCCGAGCCGTACTTGAGTTTGTTCAATTTATCGAGGGTGAGAAAACTGGTTCCGGCGAAATTAGCTTCCTGGCCGAGGACGCGGTCGAGTTCGATAGGATGGCCGACGGATTCATGAATTTGTAGGCCGAGTTGGCTGCCGTCGAGGAGAAGGGTGCCGGTTCTTTCCGGGCACTGGGCAGCAGAGTGGAGTGCGACGGATTCTTCGGCGACGCGGGGCGCGTGCTTGAGTAGTTCCAGTGCTTCGATCAGCTCATATCCCGCTAGCGCGTACTGGCCGCCGAAGCTGTTGGGATAAGAGCGCTTTTGAATTTCGGTTCCCTTGAATGAAGTGGCCCCGATGCCGCAACCGGAGATGACTTTACGCTGGTGAATGCGCGAGCCGATGCTGGAGGCGTACCAGCAATCGATTTTGCGAAATTGCATACCGGTTTCGGTAAGCGTGACGCCTTTGACGGCGCGCATGGCGGCGTCAGCTTTGAGCAGGAGATTGAGTTGGGATTGCAGCGGAATTTCGAATGGGTCTTTGAGAAGAGGAGCTTGCCAACTGTCTATGTAAGCGTCTTCGGGGACCATCTTTACGTCACCACGTTTTGCGAGCGCCGAAGCTTTGGCGATGGAGACGGCTTGCGCGGCGCAAGCAGCTACGCCTTCGCGAGTTAGTTTATCAGTCGAGGCAAAGCCCCATGCGCCATTGGCGAGTGCGCGAATGCCGATGCCGATGGATTCCGATTGCGCGAGCGTGCCAACCGCACCATTTTTGGTGGTGAGATCGCGTTGGCGGATGTGCATCATGCGGGTGTCAGCGTAAGTTGCGCCGCGGAGTTTAAGGGTGTCGAGAGCGTTGCCGGTCAGGTCCCACATGGATTCACCAAGAACGTATGCAAAAAAAAGAGCGGCGGCTTAAAGCCGCCGCTACAATTTACCATGCAAAACGAGTTTGCGAGCTACGTGCCTTCTTGCCAGGAGGCGAGATAGTGCTCCTGCTCGGCGGTAAGTTTGTCGAGTTTGTGGCCCATGGATTCTAGCTTGAGGCGCGCGATTTCCTTGTCGAGATCTTCTGGGACTACGTAGACCTGCGCTTTCAGGTTCTTTGAATTCTTCACCAGATATTCCGCGGACAGCGCCTGATTGGCGAAGCTCATGTCCATCACCGAAGCGGGATGGCCTTCAGCGGTGGCTAGATTGACGAGGCGGCCTTCGGCAATGAGGTTGATGCGGCGGCCGTCTTTCATCAGGTATTCGTCAACCAGCGGGCGAACTTCGCGTTTGCCGGACGAAAGGCGTTCGAGCGCGGGGATGTCGATTTCCACGTTGAAGTGGCCGCTGTTGCAAATGACCGCACCGGACTTCATGTGTTCGAAATGTTCGGCACGAATGACGTTCTTGTTGCCGGTGACGGTGATGAACACGTCGCCTTCCTTGGCGGCATCGGCCATGGGAAGAACGCGGAAGCCATCCATCACGGCTTCAATTCCCTTCACCGGATCGATTTCGGTAACGATGACGTCAGCGCCGTGGCCCTTGGCGCGCATGGCGACGCCGCGTCCGCACCAGCCGTAGCCGGCGATGACCACTT
Organism: uncultured Acidobacteriota bacterium; assembly: GCA_963814635.1. Lineage (GTDB taxonomy): Bacteria > Acidobacteriota > Terriglobia > Acidiferrales > UBA7541 > Acidiferrum. The sequence continues at coordinate 2,571,196 of CAWFDP010000001.1, forward strand.
TAAGTCCAGCGAGGAGCAAGTTGGTGGCGCGAATCACGCCGTCGAGAGTGCTCTGGCCGGTGCCGTAGCGATTGTCGAAAAAGTGTTTGGTCTGGGCGTCGTTGACCGCGATGATCGGATACTTCAACGTGCCATCTTTTGACATGGCGCGTAGGCGAATGACACCGGTGGTGGTTTCTTCGGTTCCGGCGATGACGTTGCTCACCAGATCGGTGCGCTTGGTGAGCAGCATGGTAACGAGGTCGGCGCCGTCGTCCATGGTCATTTGCGGCTTGTGATCGAGCGCGGCGCTGAGGTGCGAATAGTAAGTGTCGTTGTCTTCGCCCTTGATGGCGTACGTCGGAATGTTGAAGTCGCGATTGAGCGAGGAAGCGACTTCGTCCTGCGTCGAGAGCGGATTCGAAGCGCAGAGCACGACGTCGGCGCCGCCGTCACGAAGCGTGATCATCAGATTGGCAGTTTCGCTGGTGACGTGCAGGCACGCGGAAACGCGCAAGCCCTTCAACGGTTGCTCCTTGATGAAGCGCTTGCGAATGATTTGTAGCACCGGCATCTGCTGCTGCGCCCACTCGATTTTGCGTTTGCCGGCATCGGCCAGCGAAATATCTTTTACATCGCCCTTCTTGAGTTCTGCTGTCGCCACACTTGCTCCTTTTCGAATTTCAGAAATTTAGGGGACAAAAAATTAAGATGCGTAATGACTAGCCGCGAGCCACGACTTCCGCGGTTGCACCGGCGGCCTTGCGCAAGGCGTCGGCACGGTCGGTCTTCTCCCAGGTGAAGCCGGGGCCGGTACGGCCAAAGTGACCGTAGGCCGCGGTAGCTTTGTAAACCGGGCGGCGCAGATCGAGAGTTTCGATGATGGCCTTAGGCGTGAGTTTGAAGGTTTCGCGTACGACTTCAGTGATTTTTTCTTCGGGAATGGTTGCGGTGCCGAAACTATCGACCATGACCGAGACCGGCTCGGCGACGCCGATGGCGTAGGCAAGTTGCACTTCGGCTTTGGTGGCGAGCCCAGCGGCTACAACGTTCTTGGCAATGTAGCGGGCCATGTAGCAGGCAGAGCGATCAACCTTCGAAGGATCCTTGCCGGAGAATGCGCCGCCGCCGTGGCGGCTGTAGCCGCCGTAGGTGTCCACAATAATTTTGCGGCCGGTGAGACCGGCGTCGCCCATCGGTCCGCCAATGACGAAACGGCCGGTTGGGTTGATGTAGTACTTGGTGTTTTTGTCGAGCATCGCGGCGGGAAGAACCGGCTTGATGACATGCTCGAGAATGGCGTTACGCAGATCGTCGTTGGAGACGGATTCGCTGTGCTGGGTGGAGATGACCACCGCATCAATCCGCGACGGCTTGCCGTTGCGGTATTCGATGGTGACCTGAGACTTGCCGTCTGGCCGGAGGAAATCAACTTTTTTGGATTTGCGAACTTCGGAAAGCTTGAAGGTGAGCTGATGGGCGAGTTGGATAGGCATAGGCATCAACTCGGGAGTTTCGTCGCAGGCAAAGCCGAACATCAAGCCCTGGTCGCCGGCGCCGCCGGTGTCCACGCCCATGGCGATATCGGGAGACTGGCGCTTCACGGTGCACAGAACGGCGCAAGTGTCGGCGTCGTAGCCGTATTTGGCGCGGTCGTAGCCGACGCCACGAATGGTGTCGCGAACCAACTGATCGTAATCAATGTGCGCGGAGGTGGTGATTTCGCCAGCGACGACCGCCAGGCCTGTGGTCACGAGAGTTTCACAAGCGACTCGGCCTTTGGGGTCCTGCTTCATTACTTCATCGAGCACCGCATCGGAAATCTGGTCGGCGATTTTGTCCGGGTGACCTTCGGTCACGGATTCGGACGTAAACAGAAAGTTCTTAAGTCCTTCGCTCAAAACGAACGCTCCTCTGGGGTTAGCAGTCCTCTTCCGGTCAAATTCCGATCAGGTCAAACCTGGGGAATGAAAGCTACAGGAAGTGCAGCTATGCCCGTGCACAGTTCGAATTAACAACTGGGTGTCACGCTCTACGGCGCCAAGGGCGCCCTTTGCCCGACTATCCAAAATATCATCCCAGAGGGGGTTGGGACAATGAATTGAATCTAACGGCGTTATCCAGCATTGGATGGCGGTTTTATGCATTAAATGGGAGGGCGCGGCGGAGGCCCGTGAGACTTAAAGGGATTTTGCCGTCAGTTGCAGTAGGCGGTTCGAACACTCGGTTGTGAGCGTGACTGAAGGCGGCTAGAATGCAGTGCGGCTGAGGTGACCATGGGCGGCCAGAATCGTTTTGACGTGCGAAGCAAGAATCTCCGAGAGCTTCTAATCGCGGGCGCGGTGATGCTGGCGATTCTTGGGCTATGGGTGACCGCGGCACATTCGCAGACGGATGTAAAAGATGCTGCGGCAAAGCGTGGGCGCGCACAATTTGCCCAGACCTGCGCTTTTTGCCATGGACCAGACGCAACCGGGGGACGCGGGCCGGACCTGATTCGCTCGTCTCTGGTGGCGCATGACCAGAAGGGCGAGATGATCGGCGAGGTGATTCGAAGCGGCCGACCGGATAAAGGAATGCCAGCGATCCCTGCCACTGATCAGCAAGTGGCCGATATTGCGGCGTACCTTCATGCACGCGCGCTGGAGGCGCTCGAATCGTCGTCGGTGCCGCTCGATTATCCCGCGGAGAAATTGCTGACCGGAAAAGCCGACGTAGGCAAGGCTTTTTTTGAAGGTTCAGGCGGGTGCAAGAATTGCCACTCCGCGACGGGAGACTTGGCAGGCGTCGCGCGAAAGTATTCGCCGGTGGAACTGGAAGCGCACATGTTGTATCCGGGGGACAAACCGAAGTCAGCCGTCGTCACGCTTCCCTCGGGCGAACAAGTCCGTGGAACTGTTGTGCGCAGTGACGATTTTATGATCGGAGTGCGCGACGATTCCGGGTGGTACCGGTCGTTTTCGCGGGACAAAGTAAAGGTTGAACTTCACGACCCGCTGGAAGCGCACCGCAAGCTGCTGGACACCGTGACTACTGCGCAAGTTCACGACCTTTTTGCCTACGTCAATAGTTTGAAGTAATCGAAAGACTGGAGCCGCAATGGGTTTGCAATTTTTTAGTGCGATGCATCATGTTCGCGGCTCCAAGCGGAACCCGGTCCGGCTGGCCTCGTTCGTTTTTATGATGATTGTCCTGACGGCCGCATTCCTTGCACCGAACGGGTGGGCGCAGGGACTTGATCCCGAGCTGCTGCTCAAGCCGCCGACCAGCGCCTGGCCGACGTATAACGGAGACTATTCAGGAACGCGATACAGCACGTTGGCACAAATTAATTCCGGCAACGTCGGATCGCTGACGCTTGCTTGGGCTTTTCGAGTGCACGGAAATATTTTGAAATCGACGCCGCTCGAGGTAAACGGCGTATTGTATTTCTCATCGCCGGACAATGTATGGGCGGTGGACGCGAAGTACGGGCGCGAAATCTGGCATTACCATAGAGCCTCCGAGGGCGATCACATCGGGAATCGCGGCGTAGCGATGTACAAAGAGTCGATCTTTGTCGAGACGCCGGACGCGCATCTGGTTTGCTTAGACGCGAAGGACGGAAAATTGCGCTGGATCGTTGAGCTCGCCGACGGAAAGCTCGGGTATTTCGCGACGATGGCGCCGTTGGTGATCCGCGATCACATTATCGTGGGCGTCTCGGGAGATGTGACGGACGTACGTGGGTTCCTGGAATCGGTCGATCCGGAAACCGGAGCGATTCAGTGGCGATGGAATACCACGCCCGATCCTGGACAGCCCGGTTCGGAGACCTGGCCGAAAGATGGTGAAGCGCTGCAGCACGGCGGCGGAATGACCTGGATGACCGGGACGTATGACCCGGCGCTGAATCTGCTGTATTGGGGAATCGGCAATCCGAATCCGGTGTTGGTAGGCGATGGTCGATTGGGCGACAACCTGTACACCTGCTCGATTGTTGCGCTGAATCCGGACACCGGAAAGCTGGTCTGGTATTTCCAGCCGTCGCCGCACGACTTGCACGATTGGGACGCGGTACAGACGCCGGTATTGTTTGACGCGGAATTCAAAGGCAAGCCGCGCAAGCTGTTGGCGCAGGCCAGCCGTAACGGATTTTACTTTTTGCTGGATCGCACCAACGGCGAGCATCTGGTCACCGCACCGTTTATCGACCAGACGTGGTCGTCCGGCGTTGATTCGCGTGGGAGGCCAATCGCCAAGCAGGAAGCGACGCCAAGTCCTGACGGCGCGCTGGTCGAGCCTGGCTCCGATGGCGCGACGAATTGGATGGCGCCGAGTTTTGATCCGCAAACTGGATTGTTTTACGTAAATGCGCGGCGGTTATTCAGCGTGTACTTCAACACGGCAACCGGCAAGGCCGAGGGTTGGGGCGGGCGCGACCGAAATTTGTTTGCCGATTCCACTTTGCGCGCGCTGGACTTCCGCACCGGAAAAGTTGTCTGGAACCACGAGCTTGGCGAGGACGAAAGTATTGCCGGAATTCTCACGACGGCCGGCCATCTTCTTTTCAGCGCGGACAATTCCGGCAACCTGCTGGCGCTCGATCCGGCCACGGGAAAGACATTGTGGCACTTGAATCTTGGCGGAGAGTTGCTGGCATCGCCGATGACCTACGAGCTGGACGATCGGCAATATATTTTGATGCCGGTAATGGATGTGTTGTACGCATTCGCGCTGCCGAAAAATGCGGGCGGCAAGTCTGAGGCTACCACCAAGTAACCGGATCGAAGTTCACTATGAAATTTATTGATGGAATTCCGGTGTGGGGCGCTCCCGACGAGAGCGCGGTTTCGCAGATCAAGACTTGCGCGCGGACTGCGGACCGCGTCGCGTTGATGGCCGACCATCACAAGGGGTACGCCGTGCCGATCGGCGGAGTTGTGGCCTACCGCAACGCAATCAGCCCGTCGGGAGTGGGCTACGACATCGCGTGCGGCAATAAGGCGGTCCGCGTGAATATGCCGGGTGAAGAGCTGCGCGCGAATATTCAGCGCATCATGGACGATGTGTGGAGCACGGTCAGCTTCGGAGTGGGCCGGAGAAACAATGAACGCGTGGATCATGCGCTATTTGAAAATGATGCCTGGAAGTCGCAGCCCGCGGCACCGTTGAAAGAGATGGCGCGCCAACAACTTGGCACGGTCGGTTCCGGAAACCATTACGTGGATCTTTTCACCGACGAGCAGGATCGCGTGTGGATTGGCGTGCACTTCGGCTCGCGTGGGCTGGGCCACAAGCTGGCGACATGGTTTTTGCAGAAAGCCGGCGCGAAGGACGGCATGGACGTGGAGCCCTGCGTGATTCCTGCTTCGACCGATCTTGGCACCCAGTATATCGAGAGCATGCACCTTGCCGGTGCTTACGCATACGCAGGGCGCGACTGGGTGTGCGGGCGAGTAGCGAAAATTCTTGGAGCCGAAATCGTAGAAGAGGTTCATAACCATCACAACTTTGCGTGGCGAGAGACGCACAGCGGCGAAGAACTTTGGGTGGTGCGGAAAGGCGCGACACCTGCCTTCCCGGGGCAAAAAGGATTTGTTGGTGGAACGATGGGCGAAAAATCGGTCATTCTCGAAGGCGTCGAGAATGAATCAGCAAAACATTCGCTGTACAGCACGGTGCACGGCGCCGGCCGCGTGATGGGCCGGATGGAAGCCAAAGGAAAAGTTGATCGCAAGACGGGTGCAGTCCTGCGGCCCGGAAGGGTTTCGCACGAGATGATGCAGGAGTGGGTGAGCCGCGCGCGAATCGAACTGCGTGGCGCGGGACTTGATGAATCGCCGCATTGTTACAAACGCCTCGATGATGTGCTGCACGCACACGGAGATAGCATTCGTGTTCTGCACAGGCTCACCCCGGTTGGCGTGGCCATGGCCGGCGCGAACGAATTCGACCCGTATAAAGACTGAAGCAACCTGGAAAATCCCACTATTTGTTGTCCCGACTGGTCAAGAAATTTGTATCTGACCACCTCGGCTTGACATCCACTTCTCGTGGTTTCTCGCGCCACACTGCACGCTATTTAACCGGAGGCTGCATGCGAGCAATAAGACGACTATCTTGGTTTGTCCTTGTCATCTTGGTCCTATTCGCGGGCAGCGCCTTGTCAGAACAGAACGGGCAACATCGCGTTCGAAATATTGTGCTGGTTCATGGGGCATGGGCCGATGGTTCCGGCTGGAAAGGCGTTTACGACCTTCTGGTCAAGGATGGATACAACGTCAGCATCGTGCAGGAGCCGGAGACGTCCTTCAAAGACGATGTGGTGGCTACCAGAAGAGTTCTAGCTCAGCAGGACGGGCCGTGCATCCTTGTCGCTCACAGTTATGGAGGGGCGGTTATCACCGAGGCCGGAAACGAAGCATCGGTAGCCGGATTGGTGTACATCGCCGCTCACATGCCTGATGCGGGAGAAAGCGAATTGGACGACGGAAAGCGCTTCCCGAGTGACCTCAGCAAATCCGGCGCGATTAAGAAGACCGCGGACGGTTTCACATATTTGGACCCTGCGCAGTTTCATGAGTATTTCGCGGCGGATTTATCCACCGAAGAGGCCGCGTTCCTGGCGAGTTCGCAGGTGCCAAACTTTGCCGACAATTTCAAAGCGGTCATCACCACGGCTGCGTGGAGGAGCAAACCAAGCTGGATGTTGGTAGCGGGCGCAGACCGAACCATCAATCCTGAGCTTGAACGGTGGTACGCCGCACGAGCCAAAAGCCATAAGGTCGAAGTCGCGGGAGCCAGCCATGCGGTTTACGTCTCGAGGCCCAAGGAAGTCTCGAAGATGATTGAAGAAGCCGCATCGCAGGCTCGGCAGGAAATCAATTGAGCTCTGGCCGCTCTTTACGCGGCGTCTTCGTCGGGCTCGACGGTCAGCTTGCCTTTGGTTTTCTTGGCCATTAAATAAGAGCGAATGAACGGGTCGAGGTCGCCGTCGAGAACCTTGTCTACGTCCCCGACTTCAAATTTGGTGCGATGGTCCTTAATTAGTCGGTACGGCTGCATGACGTAGGAACGAATCTGGCTGCCGAAGGAAATGTCCAGTTTGGTTTCATCCAGCTTGTCGGTTTCATCCTGGCGTTTCTTCAATTCCAGATCGTAGAGCTTCGAGCGCAACATCTTCATGGCCATTTCGCGATTTTTTCCCTGGCTGCGCTGCGCCTGGCAGGCTACCACCACGCCTGTCGGCAGGTGCGTGATGCGAACCGCGGTCTCGACCTTGTTTACGTTCTGTCCGCCTTTGCCGCCCGCGCGATAGGTATCCACCTTCAAGTCATCTGGCTTAATATTGATTTCGATGCGGTCATCGATCTCCGGAATCACGAACACTGACGCGAATGAGGTGTGCCGCCGCGCGGCTTGATCAAACGGTGAAATGCGCACCAGTCGGTGTACGCCAGTTTCTCCAGCCAGCAAGCCGTAAGCATTTTCACCAGAAAATTGAATGGTGGCGTTCTTAATGCCCGCTTCTTCGCCTTCGGTTTCATCCAGAACCTCGGCGTTAAATCCTTTGCGCTCCGCCCAACGCAGATACATGCGCATCAAAATGGAAGCCCAATCCTGCGATTCGGTTCCACCGGCGCCCGGTTTGATGGTCATGATGGCGTTCAACTGGTCGGTTTCGCCGGCCAGCAGGGTGCGCGTTTCGAGTTCGGAAATATAAGTGTCGGCAGCAGTGAGTTCGCGATCGAGATCTTTCAAGAGTTCTTCGCGCTGTGCCGCGTTGGTTTCTTCCTGCGCCAGATTGATGTAGGTATCAATGTCGCCGACTAGCGAAACGAGCTTGGTTTCGGCGGCCATCTGGTCGTCGGCGCGTTTGCGTTCGCGGAGCACACTTTGGGCCTTCTCCTGGTCGTTCCAGAAGTCCGGCTGCGCGATTTTTGCTTCGAGCGATTTCAGTTGTTCGCGGAAATGCGGAACGTCAAAGATAACTCCGCACAAGCGAGATGCGCTGCTTCAGTCCTTCGTAGCGGTATTGCAGGTCTTCAAGAATCATATTCTCTTCCAAAAAGTTTGCCATAGAAGAATAGCGGAAACGGCGACGCACATCCAGGCGAACCAATCACCAAAGCGCGTGTAAATCGTGGTGTCTGTACGGAAATCGTAGGGCAAGTCCACCGCACCGCGGACATCACGCGGGATGCTCTGGTAAATTCTCCCGTATGGATCGATTGCCGCGGTCAACCCGCTATCGGTGACGCGCAGTACCCAGCGGCGATTTTCCACGGCTCGAACCCGCGCCATGCGCAAATGTTGTTCAGCGGCCGCCGATTTGCCGAACCAGCCGTCGTTGGAAATGTTGATGAGAAGATTGGCGCCCTTGGCCGCGAATTCGCGGACTTCCGCAGGATAGATCGCCTCGTAACAAATATATGCACCGAATTTGTAGCCTCCGGGAAGCACACCGACCACTGCGGCCGAACCCTTGTGGAAGCCGCCGACTTCGTCGGAGACACTTTGCACCACACGATGAATCAGCGGAAACGGTTCGTACTCGCCAAATGGAACGAGATGGCGCTTATCGTAAACGAAAGCTTTTTGTCCTTGCGGATCGACCAATACCGCGCTGTTGTACGGAGCTTGTATTGTGTGACCGGAAGAAAGTGTTTCCGTTTTCCATTCGACCACACCGGCAAGGAACGGATGCCCGGCGCGAATGGCAAGGCTAGAGGCGCGCTTGGAAAATTGATTGTCCTGCCAGGAGAACGGCGCGGGAGCTTCCGGCCAGATGATGAGGTCCGTCCGGTACGGCGAAGACTGCAGACTTAGTTCGTCAAGATCATCCATGTCCTCTTTGTGGAGTTCGAACCAATTCGCCGGAAACGACTCGACTTCGGGGAAATTCGGCTGCACTGCCCGCGCGAAGTGGCCTGCATTCGCCACGGGAACAAACCGTGTACCGAGAAACATGACCGTCAAAATCAGGGTAATTGCCGCCGCGATGATCCCGAGCCGTTTCTTAATTTCCACGGCTTTGGCTGCATCGGCCCATGCGAGTAGAGCATTGAAAGCCGCCATCAGAAATGAAAGTCCGTAAATTCCGGTCAGCGTGGTGATTTGCAAGAGCACGGGATTCGCAGAAGCTGAATAGCCAAGAAGATTCCATGGGAAGCTAATTTCCGGCAGGTGAGCCAGCGCGAATTCTGCAGTAACCCAAACGAACGGCGCGGCAATGCATGCCAGCACAATGCTGCGCTGCGAGATGCGATTTATCGTCCAGGCAAAGCCGCCGGTCAGGATTCCCATGGTCATCGCGATCAGCAGCAGCACTCCCCATCCAGCCGCGCGCGACATTCCTCCGTGTACCGACAATACTTCCGCGATCCACGGGACAGATGCGAACACGAACGCGATGGTGTGAAAGAAGCCGCAGGAAAAGGCGACGCGCGGTTTGGCGCCGAACAGCATCATCAGCAGCAGGCCGACGCTGATCCACGCATAAACCGGAAAGTACAGCCAGGTAAACGAGAGCGCGAGTCCCGCTCCGGTGATTGCGGAAACAATCAAGCGAAACGTGGCCGGGAAATTTTTCTGGGAATCAGAGCGGAACCAGTCCAGCCAAGGGAATGCCGGCATCAGTGCTTGATAATCGCTTTAAAGCCCGCGGTTTCCAGGCCTTTTTTCGCGGTTTGCATGGCTTTCTGGTCGGTGTACGGCCCGACTTGCACGCGGTAATACTTGTCGCCCTGAGGGGTCTGCACGAACGCCGGGAATTTTCTCTTTTGCAATTCTTTAGCGATCGCAATGGCGTCGGACTCCGTGCGAAGCGCAGCAACCTGCAATAAGTATGACCCGTGCGGGGTTCCAGGCGCGCTCACGGTGGTCTTCACCGGGGGTGAGGCAGGCAAAGATTTAGCGCTGGCAGCAATCGCCTTAGGCTGAGGCAGTGCTGCAGCCGGCGCCGGCTTTAGATGATCGTTCGAAGCGCGCTTGTCGCCCGCACGGTAAAACTCCCAGTCCGAAGTTGGCGGCGCCGCGGTTGTGTCTGGAGCAGGATCCGAATTGCCAGGAGTGCTGACCGGACTCTTGCCTTGTTTCGCTCCAGGCTCGGGCTTTAGCGGCACGATCGCATCGGAAGTGTGCGTGGATGCGGCGCGCACTTGCCCTTCCAGCTGATTGTGTCCCATCACATAGCCGAGCGTAAAAAATACGCCGGAGAAAAGCAGCATCAGAAAAAATAGTCCGATGACGTGCCGCCCCTCGAGAACGCGTTCGCCCGCACTAGATCGCTTGCTGGAAGCCATGCCTACTTTTTTGTTCCCCCAAAACTCTCCACCCAGCTATTAATGATATCTATGGGCAGCGGAAACACAATCGTTGTGTTCTTCTCGACACCTATTTCAGTTAATGTCTGGAGGTAACGTAGCTGTATGGCGGACTTCTGGGTTTCCAGAACCTTAGCGGCGTCCGCGAGCTTTTGCGAAGCTTCGAACTCACCGTCGGCGTGAATTACTTTTGCACGGCGTTCGCGTTCGGCTTCGGCCTGGCGAGCGATGGCCCGCTGCATCTGCTCGGGGATATCAACTTGTTTTACTTCAACCTTGGAGACCTTAATGCCCCAGGCTTCCGTGTCCTGGTCGAGAATGATCTGCAATTTGCCGTTGACCTTGTCGCGTTGCGAGAGAATTTCATCGAGATCGAACTGACCGACGACGCTGCGCAGAGTGGTTTGCGCGAGCTGCGACGTCGCGTACTGGTAATTCATTACTTGCGAGATGGCGAGGTTCGCATCGACCACACGGAAATAGCACACCGCGTTCACTTTAACGGAAACGTTGTCGTGGGTGATGATGTCTTGTGGGGGAACGTCGAGCGTTTCCAGCCGGAGACTGACTCGAAGGAGCGTTTCAATCGGCCAAAAAACGAAATTGACGCCTCCGGTTTTTGCTTGTGGAAGCAAGCGCCCCAAACGCAGCACGACTCCGCGCTCCCACTCTTTGATGACGTATAGTGAATTTTTGATCCAGATCAGGCCGAATACGATGATTAGCGCAAGCGCCAGCAGTACAGGGTTCATGTTGTTCCTCCGGCTTTCGTTTATTGCCTTACTTGGAAATCTTTGTGGTGCTCTGTGATTTCGAGAGTTCGACCGACAGCTTGAGTCCCTCAATTTTCGACACTCGCACCCTATCACCGGCCACAACATCTTGCGCAGCGATCGCACGCCACATTTCTCCGTGGATGCGAATCAAACCTTCCACGCCAGCTTTCAATCCAGTTGTGGCAATTCCCTGCTCACCCAACATTTCCTCAGTGCCCGCTGCTTGCTTCCATTTGCGCGAACGCAACACCAAGCGCATCAGAAACACGCTGAGGGCAGCGAATGGCAACGTTACGGCGACCGCCATTCCGAGACTCACTCCTCCGGAAGTCAACGGCGAACGGATCAGGAATATCGCGCCGAACAGCATCGCGATTATGCCGCCAGCCAGCAAGATTCCATGACTGGTGTATTTCGCTTCAAGCACGAAGAGTGTTACGGCGATCACGATCAACAGCACGCCTGCTACGTTCACCGGCAGCAGGTGCATTGCGTACAACGCCAGCACCGCGCAGATTCCGCCGACCACGCCGGGGACAACCGCGCCAGGGTGGGTAAATTCCGCGTACAGTCCGAGCGTGCCCAGAATCAGCAGAAGGAAAAACATGTCCGGCTCGACGATGCGCGCCAGAAACTTCTGCCGAGCAGACAGTTCGAACGAGGCGCGCTGGTAATTGGTCAGCGAAAGTGTGGTTTTAGTTCCATCAAACCTGGTCACAGTCTTGCCATTTAAATCGCGCAGCAATTGTTCCGGAGTGGGTTCCACATAATCGATTAGCTTGCCGTCCAGGGACTCGGTCTCCGTAAAAGCCTTGGCGTCGGTCACTGCGGTTTCCGCAAGTTTCGCGTTGCGCCCGCGCTTTTCCGAGTAACTGCGCAAGAACGCCGTGGCATCGTTCATGATTTTCTTGCGTAGCGTTTCGTCAATGCCGATGGTGAACCCGCCAATCGCGACAATCGGTGAAGCCGCTCCAGTGCGGGTTCCAGGTGCCATCGCCGCGACATCTGCGCTCAATAAAATGAAAAAGCCGGCTGATGCGCCCCGTGCACCGGTCGGTCCGACATAAACCACCACCGGAACCGGCGAGCCCAAAATATGTTGAATGATGTCTTTCATGGAATCGCTCAATCCGCCCGGCGTGTCCATCGTTATTAGAACGAGTGACGCATTCCGCCGCGCTGCTTCCGCGATACCCTCATCAATATAAGTCGCGAGCACCGGTTCGACTTCGCCGTCTAGTTTCAAATCCATTACGAGCGGTTGGGCGGCTTGTTGTCCGGTGCTTCCTGAAGGCGCGGCGCACAGCAACGGCAACAGCAACAACGCCGGAACGAAAGCAGAAGCAATTCCGAACTTCGATCGTCCCTGGAGTAAGTCCCAAATCATGGCGTTGCCGCGGACTTTCCGTTCTGCAAATGCTCCTGAAGCTGCCGGGCTTCCGCATAATTTGGCGCAAGCTTCAGTGCGCGTGTCAACTCTGCCTTGGCCAGGTCTGGTTTTCGTTGTTCAAGATAGATTCGTGCGAGCGTGGTGCGATCGACCGCGGAATCACGCAGCTCAAGCGCCGCTTGCAGTTCCTGCACAGCTTCGTTTCGTTTATTTCTACGGCGCAGCACTTCGGCCAACCCTCGGTGAGCAGCGGCCTCTTTCGGTGCAGACGCCAGCGCCGCGCGGAAGTCCGCCTCCGCTGCATCCAGGCGCCCGACGGCAAGTTCTTGCCTGCCTTCGCGCACCAGCGCTGAAGACGAGACAGTCGCGGCGGTTGCCGCTGGCGTGGTCGCATCAGCGCTCGTGGCATTATGTGACGCAACTCGCAGCTGCAACGTCGCGACGTCCAGTTCGGTCACGATTCGGTCCAGCCTAGCAAAAGTTTCCGGCTTCACGGGAGGTAACGCGTTCGGCCCGAGCGCCTCGGTCGCAGCTTTGCGCTCTTCGCTGGCCTCGGATTTATTCCCTGCTTTTTCCAGGGAATAAATCAGCAGCGCTCGGTCATCAGGATTTTCCGGCTCGCGATCCGAGGCTTCGCGAAAATATTTCGCCGCCGTGGTGGCGTCGTTGCCCCGCAAATAGAGCAGTCCGAGATTGAACGGATAGTCGTCTTCTTCCGGATCCAAATCCAACGCCCGCAGCAAGCCCGACGCCGCGACGGTGGTATTTCCCCGCCGCGCTTGCGCCAGCGCAAGATTGTTCAGGATTTCCGGCAGCTCCGCGCCCGTAACCAGGTTGCTTTTCAAACTATTTTGCAAGCCCAGAAAAGCCTCCTCGGCTTTTTCCGGCTGGTTCATCAGCAGCCGGCAGACTCCAATTGTGAACATTGCTTCAGCTCCACGAGAATTTCCCGCAGGCACGCGTGCCAGCCACGGCAATGCCGAATCACAATCGCGTTTAGAAAAATAAACCAGACCCAATGCCAAAGCAGGCTCAGGCCAGTCAGGTTCAAGCTTCGCCGATTCTTTCAATTCACGGAGCCGCGTCTCGTCTTCGTTCGCAAGCAAGCCACGGATGAAATGTTCAAACGCGTCGAGGCGCAGCGGACGTTGCAGCCTCGAAAACTCCGCGAGGTTCAGCGGAAAACCCCTGTCATTCGCTGCGAGCAGTTTCCACGCCAGCCGCTCATGCAGTTCCATCAGCGATTCGAGCGGCCCGGTTTCCCGCACCGGCGCGGAAAGTGCGGTCGGACTGACGCGAAGCAACTGAGTTTCCACGGTTAACGATTTTCCGTCGGAGGCGAATTTCCCGAAGACTACAAAGTCCGCGTCCAGATCCGCGCCAATGCGCAGCATGGTCGCGTGACTAAATTTGGCGGAGGGCGGCAGGCCGTACCGGTCCAACTCAGTGGTACGCCCCGCGTGCGAATAAACTTGTTGTCCTGCGGCCGATAGTCGTTGAATCGTCAACTCTTCCAAACCTTCGCACAGCCAGTCCAGGCGCAGATTCGCTCCGTCATTCTCGAACGGGAACACCAGAAAAACGCCTTGCGAAGCTGGGGTTCGAACGACGCGTGGCGGCGCGGGTTGTTGCGCGGACAGGGTGCCAGCAGCACAGAACGCGAGTAGAGCCGCCGCACACCAAGGCAGCGCGAGTGATCGATTCATCGAAGGAATTGTAACAGAGCGGCAAACCCGCCTGCGCAGAATGCGAGTTTCGGCAGTTCGCTCAGGGCAACGGAGAATCGGCAGGCTTCGGCGCAAGAATCTCCTGCGTTTCCGGAAGCTTCAGCATCGCTGAAAAGGATGGGTCGGTCTTCACATCGTTCATCGAAGCGAAGCCTTCTTCCTTGGCTCTGCGCAGATAGATCAGGCTGCGATCGAAATTGCCGGCTTCGGCAAACGATTTTGCCAGCAGGAAGTAAAACCGCCCGCGATCGCTTACCGAGCGATCCTGCAGCACCGAGCCGCCGCGCGACGAACCGCGCTCAAAGAATTGCGGATCAATCGCCAGCGTCTGACGGAAGGCCGCGATCGATTCCTGGTATTTCTTCTCGCCAAAATAGGCGTAGCCGAGATTGCTGTATAACACCGCCATGTCATTGCGCATCTTGATCGCGTGCTGATACGCACGAATCGCTTTGCCGTATTTCTTGCGTTGATACCAGATGGTTCCGATGTTGTTTTCCGCGTCTGCGTACTGCGGATTCACTTTCACCGCCTGCTGGTAAGATTTCAGCGCGGCAGAAAGTTCTTCCTGCTGGTGCAAGGCGATACCCAGCTTGTTCCAATAAACAGCGTTGCGCGGATTGGCGTCGATCAGTCGCTTGTAGGAAAACGCGGCTTCGCGATAGTCCTTCCGAGCCATCAAGATATCGGCCATTTCCTCGGGCGAAAGCTGATTCTGCCCCATCGGCGAATTCGGTGAAGTCACCTGTGCAGGAGTCTGCACCGGCGCCACATAATTCGTCACTGGAACTGTGTCGTCAGTCGTTTGTCCCGCTGAGGGAATGCTGAGGCTTACGAGAAGCAGTGCTGCTGGAACCGCCATTCCGTAGTGGGTCATGGCGACTCTCCCTTCTCCGGCGGTTTTTGCGTGTCGGAGTCCTTCTTCTTACCCCCAAAGATACCAAAAACCTTCTGTAAAGGGTTCTTTTTCTTTGGCGGTTCGGCCTTGGCGTCAGCGGGCAGGGGTTTGCCGTCCGGCCCGATGGCGGGAACGGTACCGTTTGGCGGCGGTGTAACGGCACCTGTTTTGGGAGGGTCGGCTTGGTCCTTAGGCTGCCCTCCTCCAAAGATATGCGAAAGAAACGATCCAGTCGAAGAAATGATGCCGTGACCGCCGTGCAGCTCGCAATACTGGGTTGGCGCGGAACCTGCCACATAGACTTCTTCGCGCGTTGCGGGGCAATTCGGCGTTGCCAGCTCCAGCGATTCGGGATCAATCATCACCGACTGCACGCCTTCCGGCATGTCGAAATCCTTGACGGCGCGGTATCCCGGAAGTGTGGTCGCCTTCTTCATGAACTCGGCCCAGATCGGAGCGGCAGCAACACCGCCGGCCAGTCCCAAATCGCGGTTGTCATCAAAACCAATCCAGATGACGGTCACCAGGTTCGAGGTATATCCGGCGAACCACCCGTCGCGTGAAGTCCCAGTTTTCCCCGCCGCTGGAAGGGTAAATCCGCGCGCGCGAACCGTTGCACCGGTGCCTTTATTCAAAACATCTTTCAAAAGACTAGTCACCAGGAACGCGACTCGCGGATCAAGCACGTTGTGATTTACTGGAGTGGTCTTCTCCAGAACTGTGCCGTTCGCACTTACCATTGTCCGCAAGAATTGCGGTTCGGCGCGGACCCCACCCTGACCAAACGCGGTATAGCCTGCCGCCACGTCAACCGGCGTCATTTCGTATGCACCGAGCGCAACGGCTGGCGTGGCGCGAATGTTGTTTCCGAGTCCCATCTGCCGCGCAATCTGTACCACCCGGCCGTAGCCGATCATCTCCGCGACTTTCACCGTGGCCACGTTAAGCGAATTGGTCAGCGCGTCACGCACCGTCACGTGGCCCATAAATTTTTCGCCGTAATTGTTCGGTGTGTATTCCTGCCCGTCGAATTCAAAAGTTGTTGGCTCGTCGTCCACTGGCGTCGCCGGCGTCACAATAGGCTGCACGCCGTCCACCGCATTATCGAAAGCCGCCGCGTAGACAAACGGCTTAAACACTGAACCCGGCTGACGATGCGCAATCGCATGATTCAACTGGCTCTGACCGTAATCACGCCCACCAATCAAGGCGCGGATTTCACCGGTGTGCGGATCGAGTGACACCAGCGCTATCTGCACTTGCGGAATCGCGTCGGTGTTCCCTTTTTTTGCCTTGTCCTTCTTCCACTTGTCGTACTTCTTCTTCAAGAGATCGTCGACGTTCTTGATTCCGCTCTCGACTGCTGCTGATGCCGCCCGTTGCAGCGCCGGGTCCAGCGTGGTGTAGACACGATAGTTCTGGCTGAGCAGGTCGTTCTCCGAATACTTGTCCAGCAGGTGATCCTTCACCATGTCCACAAAATATGGCGCTTCGCTGGAGGTCGCCGAGGTGTGCACGATTTTCAGCGGTTCGCGCTTGGCGTCCTGCGCGTCGGCTTCGGTGATGTATTTGTTTTCCACCATCTGCGGCAGCACACGATCGCGCGATTGCAGGCCGCGCTCCGGATGGCGATCAGCCGAAGAGTAGTAGTTCGGCGCACGGATAATTCCGGCCAGAAAGGCACAGTCACCCAACGACAATTGCCGCAGGTCCTTGCCAAAATACACGACGCTAGCCTGCGCGAAACCCCGTACGCCAAAACTTCCGCGGTTTCCCAGGTAAACCTCATTGGCGTACATCTCAAAGATGCGCTGCTTCGAAAAGCGCTGTTCCAACTCGAAACTCAGCATCGCTTCGGCGATTTTCCGACGCCAGTTGCGGTCGGTCGAAAGAAAGAACGTTCGCGCCACTTGCATCGTGATGGTGCTGGCACCCTGCAAATGCGTGCCGTGCCGCAAGTCGTTCCATGCCGCGCCAAAAATTCGGATGAAGTCGAAGCCCGGATGCTCGAAGAAGCGCTTGTCCTCGGCGGAAAGAATCGCGTTCACCAGCGTGGGTGGGAGATCATCGTAGCGCACCGCCCGGCGCTTTTCTCTTGCGCTGTCAAAAAGATTGGTAATGAGCTCCGGTTCGATTTCCGCGGACCCCATTTCGGCTCCGCCGCTCAACGGCCGGATCGATCGAAGGGTTTTTCCAGCGAACTGCACCGCCAGCGCGTTTCCTCCGCCAAAGTAGGAAAGTTTGGACGGACGTATGTCCACCACGTTGTTGTTGAGCGTGAATTGTCCCAGCGCCGAATCGTCCGACTCCGGCCGGTAGCCCACTCGCTGCAAATATGTTGTCAGGTCGTCAGGGCCCCAAGCCTGCCCAGGCGAAATCACTTCAGGCGCGGAAAAAATCTGCGTGGTGTTTTGCAGGATATTGCCGGAAAGCCGGGCATCGATCATTCGCCCGAATTTCACGTAGTAGTAGCCGAAGATGCTGGCGGCAATGAGAATGCAGCCGAAAACCACGCCGAGCAGGGCCAGTCCGAACTTTGAGGTCCAGAAGCCCTTTTGAATGCGGATACGCAAGTGTTCTCCAGCGGGCTGAAGTTCTATTGTCTCTTACTGCCGACTTCCAGAAAAGACGCAGTTTCCATCCGCGGCATGGCCAGACTGCGCTGACGATTGGACGTTCGAGTCATCGCAAGCCATGGCTAGATTTTTTTGACGCTCGGAATTCGCTTATGTGAGTGATTTGTTTTCGCTCGACGGCGTGAAGTGCAAGTCCACGTGATAGAAAAGAATGTCCACCGGTACGGTGTAATCCACCAGAATCGTCACTTTGGCGCCGGTCGATGTCACCTTGATGTTGTCACGGGTCGCGGGAATCTCGAGATCTTGAATGGTCTTGAACACGCTCTCGCGAATCTGATCTTCCGACTTGCGCTCCACCACTGCAAAACGAGCGATTTCCTCAATTTTGTCGTTTAGCTGGTACTCGGCAGAGTACGGCGGAATGATCTTCCAGGCAGCGATGACGCCAACGATAAGAATGGCTGTGACGATGATCGCTTTTAGCTTGCCGGCACCACGTTCCGACCGGAATCCGCTCTGGTCTTTCTTTTTCACGGACAATTGCCGCTCCTGCAACGCTCTTTTGACAGTATTTTCCACATTTCGAAATTAGCACTGTGCGTTTCCGGTGTCGATACTTCTGCCGGGCTGGTGTTGCGTGGAGTTAACCCCGCCCCTTCGGACAGTTCCCGAAACCGCGTGGATTCATTGCCTCTAGTAGGCGCGCGCGAAAATGGCCCGCTCTTTGGCGGCATGCCCGCAATAGACGCACTTGCCAGTCCCGGCTGCGCCGCCTGGGCCCAGCACCGCGTCCTGGTCCAGCGGAATACACCGCATGGTCGCGCGCGTCTCTTCCTTGATCTTTTCTTCGCAGCTGCCGCTTCCGCACCAGCCGGCAAACGCAAAACCGCCCTCGACCGCTTTCTTGAACTCGTCGTAATCCGCGGCAGCGTGGGTGTTCGAACGCCGGAATGCCAGCGCCTTGTCGTACATCGACTGATGAATTTCCGCGAGTAGCTTCTCAATCGTCGCCGGAAGATCGGTAAGTGGAGCGGAGATTTTTCCTTCTCGGCCCGGCCGATCGCGCCGCGCCAACATCGCCGCCTGTTTCGCCACGTCCTTCGGGCCGAGTTCAACGCGCACCGGAACTCCGCGCATTTCCCAATCATTGAATTTCCAGCCGGGGCTCTGCCCCTCACGTTCATCCAGCGTTACTCGAATCTTCGCTTTCACGAGCTGCGCTTTTACTTCTTTCGCAGCGCCGAGCACCGCCGCCTTTTCTTCGTCGTTCTTGAAGATCGGCACAATCACCACTTGATACGGCGCAAGTTTCGGCGGCAACACCAGGCCCTGATCATCTCCGTGTACCATGATGATCGCGCCGATGAACCGCGTGGAAAGCCCCCACGAGGTCGTCCAGCAATGCTGCTGCACACCGGTGTGATCGAGGTACTTCACCTCGAACGCCTGCGAAAAGTTCTGTCCGAGGTAGTGCGAAGTACCCGACTGCAGCGCTTTCCCGTCGCCCATCATCGCCTCGATGGAATAGGTAATATCCGCGCCGGCAAATTTCTCGGCGTCGGACTTGGCGCCCGGAATCACCGGAATTGCCGCTTCATTAACCGCAAAATCCGTGTAGGTATCCAGCATCTGCCGCGTCTCGTCCATAGCTTCCTGCTGGGTAGCGTGCGCGGTGTGCCCTTCCTGCCAGTAAAACTCCAGCGTGCGCAAAAATAATTTCGTGCGTAGCTCCCAGCGCACCACCGAATTCCACTGGTTCATCAGCACCGGCAAATCCCGGTAAGACTGAATCCACTTGGACCACATGTGCCCGATAATCGTTTCGGAAGTTGGCCGCAAAATCAGCGGTTCGGCCAACTCTTCACCGCCGCCGATCGTCACTACCGCCAGCTCCGGCGAAAATCCTTCGACGTGGTGCTTTTCTTTTTCAATGAAGCTCTTCGGAATCAGCAACGGAAACGCCACATTCTGGTGGCCCGTCGCTTTAAACCGCGAATCCAGTGCCTGCTGAATGTTTTCCCACAGCGCCCAGCCGTACGGACGCACAACCATGCAGCCGCGCACCGGAGCGTAGTCCGCCAATTGCGCTTTCAACACCAGCTGGTTGTACCACTCGGAAAAATCCTGTGCCCGTGTCGGAAGTTTTTCTTCAGCCATGCAGCTCTCTATCTTCTCTCAGCAAAAAGTTTGCGCTTCTTCGAACAAAAAAGCCTAACGGACGCTGCGAACACTGTCAACGAACGCGCGAACGCGACGAACGCGACGCCGAGACGCCAACGCGGTCTTTTTACTCAGGAAGTTTGTTTTGAGTTTCGCTGCCGGCAAGGTAGCATCCTTCGCCGAGGCCACAGCGTGACCGACCAGCAAACGAGTCAACCCTCCCAGAAAAGCCCCATCCGCACCGTCGGATTCGTCCCGTTGCTCGCGCTCTTCTACGGCTACACCGCCGGCGGTCCCTTCGGTTACGAAGACATTTTTTCGCAATCCGGCCCCGGCATGGCTCTGGTGTTCCTCACCTTCGTACCGCTCTTCTGGAGCATTCCCATGTCCTACGCTTCCGCCGAGCTCAATAGCATTCTTCCGGTACAAGGCGGCTTCTATCGCTGGAGCCACCACGCTTTCGGAGACTTTTGGGGATTCCAGTGCGGCTGGTGGAACTGGGTCGGCACATTTCTTTTGAACAGCCTCTACGGCGTCCTGGTTATGGACTATCTGGTTTTTTATTTTCCCGGACTAACCGGAAACGCTAAATGGGCGGGCGCCTGTCTGGTGCTTTGCATTTTGTCCTATCTGAACATTCGCGGCATTCAGATTTCCGGCTGGCTTTCGGTCAGTATGTTGATCGCTGTGCTGATCCCCGTCGCGTGGCTCTGCATCGTCTCCGTGTTTCATTGGCACCACAATCCATTTCTTCCGCTGATCCCGCCGGGGAAGCCGTTCGGCTCGATCTTCGGCGTGGGACTCGCACTCGCCATGTGGAACTACGCGGGCTACGAACAACTTTCCAGCGTCACCGCCGAAATGGACCATCCACAGAAAACTTTTCCGCGCATCCTTCTATGGAACACGCCGATGAATATCCTCACCTATACGCTGCCGGCTTCGCTGGCGATCGCGGCGCTTGGTAATTGGCAGGCCTGGCAAACCGGCTACATCGTCGAGGCTTCGCGGCTCATCGGCGGCACATCTCTCGGCGTGGCCATGCTCCTCGCTTCGATCATTGGCACCGTCTCTCTTTCCAACAGCACCATTCTCTACACCACGCGAATCCCGGCCGCCATGTCGCAGGACGGCTATCTACCCGCATGGCTCGGCAAAATTCATCAGCGCTTCGGAACGCCAGCGCGCGCCATCGTGGTTTCGCTGGTCGTCTATTGCCTGCTGGCCCGATTCCAGGTCGCCGATCTCGTCAACATCTATATCTGGGCGCGCATCGCCACTTCCATGCTTACGCTGCTCGCCGTCTGGAGCATGCGCAGAAAGCTTCCGAACGCTCACCGCGAATTCCTCGTGCCGGGTGGCTCGATCGGCCTGGCATGCGCGATCATCTTTCCAGCGATCCTCTGCGGTGTGAAAATCTATTACAGTGAACCCTTCGTCTGGCGCTGGGCACCATGGCTGCTGGCCACCGGCCCGATCGCTTATGTCATTCTTCGCTGGGTCTTTGGATTAAAGCCAGATCCGCTGGAGGTCACGCAATGAAGCTATTTACCCGTCGAAATTTTGTACAGCGTGCTTCGCTGGCAACTCTCGCAGGCGCCTTGCCGAATTCACTGGCCAGCTTTTCGACTCTTGCCGCTCAGACTCCAGGGTCGGCCGTGCACTTTCCAACCGAACTGCGCGAACGCCTCGCCGTCGCTTCATACCCGTTCCGCGATTTCATTTCCGGCCATCACGACGAGAAGCCCTCGAAACCAACCAAGATGCCGCTCACGGACTTCCCTGCTCACGTCGTCAGCAAATTCAATGTCAGAAAAATTGAGCCATGGAGCGCACATTTTCAGTCGGCCGAACCTGCCTACCTCGACCAGCTTGGCAACGCCGCGGCAAAAGCCGGCAGCGGTTTCGCCGACATTGCTGCTGATGGCGAGAACAGCATCTATTCCCCGGACGCCGCCGAACGCGAACGCGCCATGCGATTCTCGAAGCGCTGGATTGACGTGGCGGCACACCTTGGTTCGCCCAGCGTGCGGATTCACATCGCGGCATACAAGGACGCAAAACCTGACGTCACGCAAGTCGCCGAATCACTGAAACCGATCGCGGACTATACAGCATCGAAGAATGTTGTTGTGCATTTCGAAAACGACGATCCTGTCAGCGAAGATGCTTCCTTCATCGCCAGCATGCTGGATCGCATCAACAGCCCCTGGCTCCGCGCGCTGCCCGACTTCGGTAATAGTTTTGCCGCACTGCCCACTGAAGAAGCTTTACGCGGCGTCGACCAAATGTTCGCGCGCGCTTACGCCATCTCGCACGTAAAGGACGCCATCACCACTCCTGCAAACACGGTCGTTCAGGTGGATATCGCAAAAATTTTCGCGCTCGCCGCAAAACACAACTACAAAGGTTTTTTTTCGATGGAATTCGACTCCGAGGGCGACCCCTACGCCGGAACCACCAGGCTCGTTGCGGCCACTCTGAAAAATCTTTCCTGATTCTGTTTTTGCGTACCATTTACAACCGCTCGACATCGCGTTAGCTTCGAACTTTCGGCAAGCGCCCTCCCAGCCCAAATTCATCCGGGCAGCCGCAAAGGAGCGCTCCGTGGCCACGACAAAAAAAGCAAAAGAAACGCGTCACTTAACATTCGAACACCAGCGTCCCCTTCGAATCGTACCGCTACACCCGGCACCGCGCGCCGCCGCCGCCGCGGCTCCGAAACTTACCTATCGCAACGGCCCGTTACTCACCAATGTTCAGGTCTTCGCCATCTTCTGGGGAAAAGCCTGGCAGAACGCCGCTAATTCCCCTCTCGCCACCCAGATGAACAGTTTCTTCGATTTCATCCTGACCAGCAAATTATTGGATCAACTCTCCGAATACAGCGTGCCCGGAAAAACTATCGGCCACGGCGTTCGAACCGGCTCGACCAATCTCATCACTTCCGAGCCAGGCAAGTCCATCACCGACGCTGCTATCCAATCCATGCTCCAAGACGAAATTTCCTCCGGCGCGTTTCCGGCGAACAGCGCAAATTCGCTGTACTTCGTCTTTCTACCTCCCGGCACTCAGGTCGAGCAAGGCGGCAGCAAATCCTGCCAGACTTTTTGCGGCTATCACGACGCCACCAGCGACAATATTTTTTACGCTGTAATGCCCTACCCCGGCTGCTCCGGATGCGAAGGCGGCCTGGCCGTTCCCGACGCCCTCACCTCCACGTCCTCGCACGAACTTTGCGAAGCCATCACCGATCCCGTTCCCGGCACCGGCTGGTACGACGACTCCAACGGAGAGATCGGCGACATCTGCGCCTGGAAAACCAAAACTGTCGGCATTTACACCGTTCAATTGGAATGGTCCAATGCCGCGAATGCCTGCGTCTAGCCTTCCAGCGGCGCGCCCATAATCAGTTGAGCAAATACCTGGCCTTCGCTGCGTCGTAGCCCGCCGTGTTTGCTACGCTTTCTCTAACCGGCTCTCCGCCAAAATCTTGGGATGCGGACACTAGCGGCGTTACTGCCGCGCCGGCAACCGGAGCAAACTTGTGCGCACATCTCTCTTCCTTTCGCCAAACCAGCCGCTAAGCCTTTCATTCTCAAGGATCGCGCTCTCAGTGGGCGTTCTCATTGCCCCGCTGACTTTTACCGCTACTGCTGCCTTCGGCCAGGCTTCAGCTCCCGCTGTCGCGGCGCCGCCTGCCGCCACCGTCGTGCACAGCACCAAAGCCATCAACTATCGTCGCGCCGGCAGTACCCTCAAGATCGCATTTCATGGAACGCCGCTGCTGCAAACGGCGTCCGGCGAAGCCGAAGTGAAAAATAAAGGCAACCGCCTCGAGATCAGCGCCAAATTCGTGAATCTTGATGAAGCCACGAAATTCGGACTGGAATATCTCACTTACGTTTTGTGGGCGGTCTCACCGCAGGGTCGCGCGGAAAATCTTGGCGAACTCACGCTCAAGAATGGCGACGGCGACGTCAAAGCCATCACCGACATGCAGACCTTCGGAATGATTGTCACCGCTGAACCGTATTTCGCGGTCACTCAACCGGGCGACACCGTGGTGCTCGAAAATTCCACCGACGCCAGCGGGGGCGAAAGCATCGAAGCGCGCTACGAATTGCTCGCGCGCGGCGTCTATTCTTCTTCCAACACCAAAATCGAGAACGCCATTTTCGGAATCGATCGCAAGACCCCGCTGGAACTATTCGAAGCGCGTAACGCGATTCGAATCGCCAGAAACGCCTCCGCCGAAAAATATGCTTCCGCCTCGATGACCACGGCAGTGCAAAAGCTGCACGGTGCGGAAGAGGCCTACGCCCAGAAGCGCGATCGCAAGACCGTTGAAGCCGCCGCTCGTGACGCTATCCAGACCGCGGAAGAGGCCCGCGTAATCGCCGTCAAGGCAAAATCAGAAGAAGAAGCTCAAGCCAAAGTTGCCGCCGAAAAACGCGCCGCCGAGGAACGCGAAGTCAAAGCGCGTGCTGACGCAGAAGCCGAAGTGAAACGCCGCAAGGAATCGGACCAGGCTCGCGCACAAGCCGAAGCCGCCAAGGCCGACGCGGAACGCTTGCAGCAGGAAGCGCAGAAGGCCGCAGCCGAAGCCGCGGTGGCAAAAGCGGAAGCGGAAAAAGCCCGGGCTGCCGCGTTAGCCGACCAGCAAGCCGCAATCGAACAAAAGCAAGCCGCCGAAGCGGAAGCCGAGAAGGCGCGGCAAGCCGCCGCGAAAGCCGAAGCCGAGAAGGCTGATCTTCGCGCGCAACTGCTCAATCAGCTCAATTCCATTTTGCAAACTCGCGATTCCGCTCGCGGGCTCATCGTCAACATGTCCGACGTGCTCTTCGACACCGGGAGTTCTACTCTCAAGCCTGGTGCCCGCGAAAAGCTTGCAAAAATTTCCGGCATCCTGCTCGCTCACTCGGGACTCACGCTTCAGATCGAGGGCCACACCGACAGCGTCGGCTCCGATGATTTCAACCAGCAACTCTCCGAACGCCGCGCCGACAGCGTCCGTGATTTTCT
This sequence comes from uncultured Acidobacteriota bacterium, assembly GCA_963814635.1. GTDB lineage: Bacteria > Acidobacteriota > Terriglobia > Acidiferrales > UBA7541 > Acidiferrum. The sequence continues at coordinate 2,596,037 of CAWFDP010000001.1, forward strand.
TGCTTCGCAGGGTGTTGGAGCTACTTCCATGACCGCCAAGGGTTTCGGCAAGACTCAGCCCGTCGCTTCGAATGACAACGCCGAAGGCCGCCAGCGCAATCGCCGCGTTGAACTCGTCGTCAATGGCGACGCCATCGGCAAGTCTGCGGCCAGCAACAACGCGCCAACTCAGACACCTTAACCTGGACTCTAGCGATCCGTTTTTTCTTGTTCGGTCTGTTCTTCCGCGCAACGCTTGCAGGTGAGCTTTGTGCCTACGCGCAACTTTCTGCCTTCTTCTGTGTGCACCCACGGGCGATCCGTCCATGGCGGATTGTGGCGGGTGTGTTGCCCATGTCCGCATTCGAGATCAGCGACCCAATCGCCAAATTCGTCCTGATGAAAATCGATAATGCTCCGCTCAAACGTCATGATCCGCCAAGTCCGATCGCTCGCATGGGAATGATCGGTCCGCGCTACGGCAAACCGAACGTAAATAGCGTTGACCCTGCTGCCACGGCCACGTATTGCTTGCCGTGCACCGCGTAGGTCATCGGCGAGGAATAGACCGATGCGCCACATTGAAAATGCCACAGCGCTTTTCCTCTGGCGGCGTCCAGTGCGATGAAATTTCCTTCCGCATCGCCCGTAAACACCACTCCGCCCGCGGTCGATAACACTCCTGACCACGTCGGCGAAGGATGTTTCCACTCCCATTTTATTTTTCCGGTCGCTGGATCAATCGCCCGCAACGCTCCGAAAAATGGCGCGGCATCGTCATTCGGGAAATACGCCGATCCGTAATAAGCATGCCCCGCGTCGTAGGGCTGCGGCGCCGTGGAAAACACATCGCACTGCTCCCGCGCCGTCACATAAAATAGTTTTGTCTGCGGATCGTACGTCGGCGACATCCAATTGGTCGCGCCGGCCGCCCCTGGACACACTCGGTTCCCATCCGGAGTTGGTTTGCCGTCCGCCGCCGGCACTGGACGGCCATTCGAATCCTTTTCCTTGCTCCAGGAAACTTTTGCGTACGATTCCGCGCGAATCAATTTTCCATTCGCGCGGTCGATCACATAAAAAAAACCGTTGCGATTCGCCTGCAGGATCAATTTCTTCCCGTTTTCATCCGCCATCACTGGAACCTGCGTTGCGTCGTAGTCGTGATCATCATTCGTTGTAAACTGAAAATGCCATTTCAGTTTTCCGGTGTCGGGATCTAGTGCCAGCAGCGAGTCGGAATACAGATTATCTCCGGCGCGTCCCACCGAGCGGTTCGACGGCGATGGATTCCCAGTCGTCCAAAACGTCGTGTCTGTCTCAACATCGTAGGTCCCGGTAATCCACGCCGGCGCGCCGCCAACCTTCCACGATTCGCCTTCCCACGTTTCATTCCCCGGCTCGCCCGGTCCCGGCACCGTATTAAATCGCCACTTTCGTTCGCCGGTGTTCGCGTCGTAAGCATCGATGAATCCGCGAATGCCATATTCGCCGCCCGAAATTCCCACCAGCACCAGATTCTTGATCACCAGCGGCGCCAGGGTGAAGCTGTAGCCCTTCGTATAATCCACCGCAGTCACATCCCAAACCACGTTGCCGGTTTTCGCATCCAGCGCGATCACATGCGAATCGAGCGTTCCCATAAAAACCTTGTCGCCCAGAATTGCCAGCCCGCGATTCACTCTTCCGCAGCATGGGCGAATATCGCCCGGCAACGCGCGCTGGTATTGCCAGATCGGCCGACCGGTGCGCGCATCCAGCGCAAACGCGCGATCGTCCTGCCCGGTCGCATACAGAATCCCATCCACCACCAGCGGTGTCGTTTCAAATTTTCCGCCGGCCATCGTTTGGTACGCCCACTTCGGAACCAGCTTGTCCGCGTTTCCAACTTTGATTTCCTGCAGCGAAGAAAATCTCTTGCCCGCGTAGTCACCGGAATACATCAGCCAGTTCTGCGGCTCCTGTCCCGCATTCAGCAATCTCTGTGGCGTGACTTGCGTCTTCCCAGTCGACGCAAAAAGTAGCAGCAGTCCAGCGCTGAACGCCAGTTTGATCTTCACTTGCCACCTCCCACCAGAAACGCCAGCAAGTCCTGCAAATCCTTCTGCGGTAACATTTTATCGTCATACACCGGCATCAACGACTCCCGCGACTTCTTCCAGGATTTCACCGCCGCCTTATCGAACGAATGCACCTGTTCACGCGTATCGATCAACTGAATCGTGAAGCTATCCTCATTCAACAGCGTGCCCTTGTATTTCGTGCCGTCGCCGGTCACCACATCTACCGTTTCATACTCCGCGGAAAACTCCTTCATTGCTTCGCTGATTCCCTGCGCCAATCTCCGGCTCGGGTTCCGCACCGACTCCACCAGATATTCGGTCGAACGCGACGTTCCCGCTGCCGTCAAGTCCGGCCCCAATCGCCCGCCTTTGCCCTCAAACATGTGGCAGGTCGCGCAGGCCGCGCTTCCATAGAACAATTCGCGGCCGTGTTTCGCGTCACCGCTCAAGGTGCTCGGCTTTTTTTCAACGCTGCGAATGTAAGTCACCACTTGCCAGATCTCTTCTTCGGTCATCCCCACGCCTTGTTGTGTAGCGCCATTCGGCGGCATCGCCGTGCCCGGAACTCCGGTGTTAATCGTGTTGAAAATTTCGCCGTCCGCATCGCCGTGCTTCTTAGGCGTCCGTGTCAAATCCGGTCCGCGTCCGCCTCCCCGTGCTCCCAATCCATGACAAAACGCGCAGTTCGCGCGAAACTGCGATTCTCCTAACTTCGCCATTTTCGCGTCGCCCGCGTAGGGATTCTTCCCTTGAGCGAACGCGGAAGCCGATGCGGCAAAGCACACCAGCATCACCGCCGCACAAATCAAAAAAACGTGCCATCGCGCTCGAACTCTCATCGGCCAGAACTCCTTTGTCGTAATTGCACAGCGAGGAGGGAAATCGCGAGCTTCATTTGCATCAGGATCATTTGGCCGGAACTATATCATCGGCCCGGCCCGAAGCATTCGGGTTCTTATGAATTTCCAGAAACACTTCTTTGCGGGGGGCTGCGCCCAAGTGGTTGCGCTACCGAAACGCCGGCGAAAAATCGGTCAGCGTGAGGAAAGTCGAATCAACCTTCTCCACGATCTTGCCGTTCGCTTCGGACGCTTTCTGGACCTCCTGCCATTCCGGATCGGCGCTAAAAGTTTTCCAGTTCGCCGCGGCGGCTTCACGGCTGTGATGCGCGATGATGTACACGAGCGTATTCGATTTCTGTGGCTCGTCCATCGGCGTCCAATACGCGATATTCTTCATGCCGTGTTTTTCAAAGATTTTCATCGTATGCTCGCGAAACCGGCGAAGCAGATCCGGCAGCTTGCCATCGAAGCAATGATAAATACGCAGTTCGTAGACCAGGCTCGTGTCCGGCACTGCGCCGAGCGTTTCTTTCGCCGAAGCAAGCAGGTTGGCGGCCGGAACCAGCGCCGCCGCAGAAATCGATTTCAATACGGTTCGTCTTTTCATAGCGACATCTTAAACATACATCGACCAGTTGTGGCAACTACTCAATCTACACAATTTACTCAATCCGATTCGCCAATTCCCTTCGCAATACGGATTACCGCCTCCGCGCTTCGATCAATGTCTTCTTCAGTGGTCACCCACGACGACACGCTGATGCGCATAGCCGTTTTTCCCTGCCACACGGTTCCGCCACACCAGCAAGTTCCTTCTTCTTGTACACGCCGAATTACCTCCCGCGTTTTGCCTTCACCCCCAAACGAAACCAGCACCTGATTAATGACCACTTCGTTCAGGATCTGGTATCCCGCCGACCTGAGTTTTTCGGCAAACCGCGACGCCAGCCTGCACGTTCGTTCCACCAGTTCGCTCACTCCAGCGCGCCCCAGTGACTTCAGTGCCGCCCACAATTCAATCCCACGCGCTCGCCGCGAAGCGTCCGGAACGTGATTCATCGGCTCGCGGTTAACTCCCGGCTCCAGGTACGCCGCCGAGATGGTCATGGCGCGCCGCAACGCCATCGCATCGCGCACCATCACAATTCCACTGTCGTAACTGACGTTCAGCCACTTGTGCGCGTCGGTGGCCCAGGAATCCGCGTCCGCAAATCCTTTTAACAGCTGGCGATATCGCGGACACACACCGGCCCACAATCCGAACGCGCCGTCCACATGTACCCAGGCTCCCGCTTCATGCGCCCGCGCGCAAATCTCTTCCGCAAAGTCGAACGCTCCGGTATTCACGTTCCCAGCCTGAATGCAAACGATGCTTCGTTCTAAAATTTTCGGCAGCTTTTCCGCGCGCATCCGGCCTTGACCGTCGGCCGCCACCATGGCCACCCGTTTCTTGCCAAAGGCCGCCAGGCTCAGCGCCTTCTGCATCGAGGCGTGCACCTCTTCTCCAACGACTACCTGGATCGGCGGTGCGCCGAACAGTCCATCTTCTTCCACATTCCACCCGTCGCGTGCCAGCAGCGCGGAACGTGCCGCCGCCAGCGCCGTAAAATTTGCAGCCGTCGCGCAAGTAACCAGCCCGCCGTCGCAATCCTTCGGCAGTCCCAGCAATTCTCGGATCCAGCCCAACACCACATCTTCCAGCTCCGCGGCTACCGGTGACATCACCCGCAGCGCTGCATTCTGATCCCACGTACTGGCCAGCCAGCTCGCCGCAGTCACCGCCGGCAGCGACCCGCCAATCACAAATCCGAAGTACCGCCCGCCGGCGCTGGCCACCGTCGCAGGCGATCCAACTTCATGAAGCAGCTCGATCACTGCGCGGGGATTTGTTTTGCTTTCCGGCAATCCCTCATGAAAGCGGCTAAGTCCGCCAATCGCCTCCGCGGATGGACTGACGCGCCGCTCGGTTACCGTGCTCAGATATTGGTCCGCGCTCGCTGCGGCCGCCTTCAGAAGTTCGTTGATTTCAGCAAAATCGAACCGGGCGATGGATGGGGGCACGTAAGACTCCTTGTAAACTGCGGCGAGTAATTCTCCTGGCTGCGCAGCCTAGGGTACGTCCGCGGTCCCCACACCAAAAGAGCCGAATTGTCCGGTCCAAATCAATGTCAAAATGGCTGCTGCGCGGTGCACTTTGAAGATTGGCGGGTGATGGCCATGAATGTTGTAATTTTTGGAGCCACTGGAATGGTCGGTCAGGGCGCGCTGCAAGAGTGTTTGCGCGATCCCGATGTCGAACGCGTGGTATCGGTGGTGCGCGCGCCAGGCGGCAAACAACATGAAAAGCCCCACGAAATCGTGCACCAGGATTTTCTCGACTTCCGCCCAATCGAAAGCCAATTCACCGGCCTCGACGCTTGCCTGTACTGCCTCGGTGTCGCTTCGACTGGAATGGCCGAAGACGCCTACTCGCGGGTGACCTACGATTTCACGGTCGCCGTTACGAAAACACTGCTGCGGCTGAATCCCGGAATGACTTTCGTATTCGTATCCGGCACAGGAGCCGACAGCACCGAAAGCGGCAAAGTGATGTGGGCCCGCGTGAAGGGCAAAACTGAAAATGCGCTTCTCGCCATGCCCTTCCGCGCAGTGTACGTCTTTCGTCCCGCGATGATTCAGCCGCTTGATGGAATCGAGTCGAAGACCGCGAACTACCGTATTATGTACAAGGTATTGGCGCCTCTTCTTTCCGCTGCGCACCGATTCTGGCCGCAGTACGTCACGACAACACAGGAGCTTGGCCGGGCGCTGCTGGCTGCCGCCAAGAACGGCACAGAGAAACGCATCGTCGAGGCTCGCCAGATTCGCGAAGTCCTGCAAAGTCTGTCTTAGCAAGCCCAGACTGAACTAACACCTTCAAAACTACCGAAAACACATCGTGCGCGGGCTCAAATTCCAAACCCGTACTCGCGCTGTTCCAAGGTGAAACTCCTTCCCGCACTGATTCATCCCACCCGCCGCGTGCCGCGCTTAAATTCAATATTTCCAGCGGCTTTCCTCGCTCATCGGTTTGGCACGCCTCATGCACTTAGGTTCCCCAAAGCGTTGCAGCGCCAAACTTCTTCGTACCATCGAGAGCGCGGCAACGCAGCAAACACACAACTCGGAGCTAAGAGATAGGAAGCATGGAAAGCGGAGTGAACCAATCGCTTTGGCTGCCGTGCAAGCAGTCCGAAATTCCTGCAAAAGACACTTCAGCGAACCCACTACCCCCAGCCAGAATCTCTCCAAACCAAAGCGCCGCCGGATTTTTCATCCGTGCGGCGCTCACTCCTTTTAAAACACAAATTCCTGCCGACGCTACTTGGTCGCGGGCGTCGTGGGCGGCGTAGGTGTTGTTGGCGTTCCTTGCCCACCCGGCCAAGTCACATCCTTGTCGTCAAGTTGCTTTAGCTGCTTGATCTCGTACGCCGCCTGCTCCTTCATGACGATCATGATGTTCTTGTGGGCGCCGTGAAACATCCCTGCTTCGCCCCATCCAGATCGAAAGTAGTAGCCCTGCCCGGCCTCAGCGTCAATCTCGATCCCACTCTGATCGTCCTTCGGCTTGATTATGTGATGCCCCGCCGGCACCTGAATCGAGGCCCAACGCCCGTTCACCAGGTTCACCGCCAATGTGCCGTCCACAAAGAGTCCGATGCGTACGGCGCTGCCTCGGTAAAGTCGCGGGCGGTAGAAATACAGTGTCGACATCGCCGGCGCCGCAGCCGTTTGATTCAGAACAACGGCAGTTGTAGCGGCAGGCTTTTCTTGCTCCAGCGCGGCCGCGGGCGCGCTGGATTGCTGCTGAAAATACGGGATGAGCGAAAGAATGGCCAGGATTAACAAGTTGCTTCGCATGATGCCCTCCGGATCGACTTAGATTTGCCGGCTCACCGCTCGCTGGATTGGGTAACCATCCCGTTGAGCGCTAGCTACCGCGGCTTCCGCGTTTACAACCTCCGCTTCAGGTTGCATGGGCCGAGAATAGAGAAAGCCGAAAGCAGCGCAAGCGACAAGCAGCGACATCGAAGGACAACCAACGACAAATCCAGAGCCGCATCGGTCAGTTGAATCGGGATAGGGGGAGCAGTCACCTGCTCGCCCCTCCCACACCACCGTACAGGCGGGTCCGCATACGGCGGTTCAGCAAGTTGAGCCCTTGCGGGCCGGAGGTTCGAGTCGTCGTTCGCCACAAGAGCTTCGCCACTCGACAGGTTTCCGTTTCGGCTTCACCGTCTTCTGAACCTGTAAAGCTCAGCCGAAGCTGATTGGCTGGCGCAGTGCCACTCATGAGTTCGACGTTCTACTACTCGCTCTCACTGTTTGGGCCTTCCTCACTCGCGTGAGTACTACGCCCGCTGCTGACTTCTGCTGCAGGATCAGAGTGAATTGCTCCACCCTCAGTCTCGAATTCGAGACGTGCAACAGATCTCCCGCGATAAGCTCGACTGCTTTCGATACACGACCGCCGGATTTACCACCAGCGTTCTTGATGGATACGGACTTCGCGATCAATTGCCCGCTCGTCCAACGCCGTAGGCCTCAAATCCGGTTCTTGTCCATCGGCCCGTATCTTTGCTCCACGCTTCCTTCAGACCCCACCTCACGGTGACGCCCTTGCGCTTCGCTACCCTTCACCTCCATCAGGTTGGGACGGGACTTTCACCCGCAAGCTGCCGAACATGCGCGGCGTACAATCAAAGAGGCACGGCGGAGAGCCGTGCCTCATCGAATCTGCGTTCCTAGGCTACCGAGTCCCTCGGTCGCGCCTAGAACATGTTCCACAGGAACTGGTTGTAAACCTCGTGATGGTATTGCACTTCCGGCGCCTTGACGAACGTTCCCAGCGCACGGGGGCAGCGGTCAGCGGAAGCGCGCTTCAAGTCGGCGTAGCGCGCTTTGACGTCCGCGCCGAGCAGTTTGGTGGTCCAGTCAGACTTCTCGAAATTCTCAATCGCCGTATAGATGTTGTCCGGCAAGTAGCGCTCCGCCTGACGCAGGTTCTTGATGGTCGAAGTGCTGCCCTCGAGTCCCGACTTGAAAATGGAATACATCACCAAATAGGGATTGGCGTCTGGCGACACCGAGCGGACTTCCACCCGCATGCTGCGCTCGTTGCCGATCGGAATGCGGATCATCGAGCCACGATCCACTGCCGACGCTTTAATTTGGTTGGGCGCCTCAAAGTGCGGGTCCAGGCGGCGATACGCATTGACGCTGGCGTTGAGCAGCAGGCACACGTCATTGCCGTGGGTAAGAATCTTGTCCACAAACGACCAGCCCAGCTTGCTGAGCTTTTCTTCGCCCTTCGGATCCCAAAATAGATTCTTGCCACCTTTGCTGACCGAAACGTTGGTGTGCATTCCACTGCCGTTGACGCCGACCACCGGTTTGGGCAGGAAGCTGGCGGTGAGTCCCATGTGCGTGGCCACCTGCCGGCAAATCAGCTTGTAAAGCTGGATCTGGTCCGCTGCCGCTACCACCTCGCCGTAACCGTAGTTAATTTCGAACTGTGAGGGCGCAACTTCGGGATGGTCCTTCTCATTCTGGAAGCCCATGGAACGCTGCACTTCGGCGGTGGTGTCAATGAATCCACGCAGCAGATCGCCCGGCAGAGAGTGGTAATACCCGCCAGTATTCACGTACTCAAACTTTTGTGTCTCGTGATAGTGCCTCTCGGCGTCCGGTCCCTTGAAAAGAAAACCCTCAATCTCATTTGCAGCGTTGAGGGTATAGCCTTCCTTCTTGTGCAACTCTTGCGCGAAGCCTTTTAATGCGCCCCGGATGTCTGCGCTGTACGGACTCCCATCCTTGTCGATGACTTCGCCAAACACCATTACCTTGCCCGAGCCGAAATAGTCAGCCGGCCCCCAGTAAAAAGCGCTCCAGTCCATTGCCAATCGCAGGTCGCTTTCGCGCTGCGCGGTAAATCCGCGAATCGAGGAACCGTCAAAAGTCAGGTTGTCCCAGCTGTTGATAAGAAACTTCTTGTCGTAGTCCAGCATGTGCAGGCGGCCTTCGAGGTCGCTGAACAGCACCGTGACCGCTTTGATTCGCTTTTCGTCGGTCAAATACTTCAGGCGGTCTTCCTGAACTTTATGGATCGCGACGCGATTTTTGCGCTGCTCCTTGGCCTTGATGTTCAGTTGTTCAAGCTCGTCGTAAGAGAGCGCTAGAAAGTTACGCAATTCAGTGGACATGAATCTCCTCGAAATAAGTTGGCGTAAAAGATTGAGGTGAGCAACAGAGCAGACAAAATGAAATCATGCCCAAAAAGGGTAACGCGGGCACCGGAAATGCGTCAATCGAAAGAAATGATGCGAAGGATTCGGGAAATTTCTACAATTGGACCGCGCAGCATGATGATCCTGCCCCGCGTGCCAAAGCAGGGCGTAGAATGTAAAAAGATGCCACATCTCCACGTAAAGCCCGCGCCGCCTCTTTCCCGATTCGTGGAACTGCTCTGGTACTACGAGCAACCACCGCTAACTCACCACAAAGAGCGTCTGATGCCCGACGGGTGCGTCGGCCTGATTATCAACCTGGTGCAAAATGAAACGCGGATCTACGACGCCGACAACCTGAATAAGCTAACCAGGCTAAGCGGCTGCAGCGTCGGAGGACCGCATACAAAATGCTTTGCCATCGATACCGATGAACAGACCTGCGTGATTGGAGTTTCCTTCCGCCCGGCGGGCGCGGTTCCCTTCCTGAAATTGCCAAGCTGCGAACTGCAGAACCAACACATTGAGTTGGAAGACCTCTGGGGAAGTCTGGCGCGCGAACTTCGCGAACGGGCGCTGGCGGCCAGGACTCCCGAAGCAAAACTTCGTGTGGTGGAACTGCTATTGCTGCAACGCGCGGCAGGGATGTTCGACGGTCAGCCGGTGGTGGAATATGCCGTCGAGAATTTTCTGTTGCAACCGGCGACCGCCAGAATCACTGAAGTTGCCGACAAAACCGGTTTCAGTTCGCGTCGCTTTATCGAATTATTCAAACAGCATGTTGGCATCACGCCCAAACTTTTTTGCCGCGTTCGCAGGTTTCAAAAGGTTCTGCGCAGTATCACCAGCGGCCGGGCGGTAAATTGGACCGACACCGCGCTGCAGTGTGGCTACTTCGATCAGTCGCATTTCATCCACGACTTCCGCGCATTTTCGGGAATCAATCCGTCAAAATATCTGGCCGATTATAAGGATTTTCCGCGCCACCACAATCATCTTCCAATCGCCTGAGCGCCACCGGAAGGTCAAGTTTTTACAATACGCCGCCTGCTTAAGCTCTCAGAATGGACCGGTAAGCCAGCCATTGCCAGGAGGACGACATGTCAAAAGCCAAGAGCGCAATTCCCGAAGGTTTTCACAGTTTGACTTCCTATCTCGTCGTTGACGGCGCCAAAAAATTTTTTGAGTTCATCAAGACTGCCTTTGCCGCCAGCGAGAAGTTCATGATGCGCGATGCAGACGGGAAGATAAGGCACGCAGAGGCTCGAATCGGCGATTCGATCATCGAGTTTGCCGATGCTGGCCCAGCGTACAGCGCCATGCCCGCGGGCCTACACTACTACGTGAAGAACGCGGACGAAATTTACGCACGGGCGGTCAAAGCCGGCGGAACTTCTTTACACGAGCCTACCAACCGGGATTATGGCGACCGCGAAGCCGGCATTCGCGATCCGGCCGGCAATTTCTGGTTCATCGCTACCCACCTGGAAGGAAAGAGCTACAAGCCTGAAATCTTGCAGGATCTCAATTCGTACTTCAGCGTGAAGGACGCTGGGCGCTTCCTTGACTTCCTTGAAAAGGCTCTTGGCGCGGAGATTCTTGTGAAAGAAGCTGCCGGCAACGGAACGATCCAGCACGCGAAGGTGCGCATCGGCGACACCGTTGTGGAGGTGAGTGAAGGGCGCGCGCCGTGGGGCCCACGTAAGGTTGCCCACCATTATTACGTAGAAGACTGCGACGCGGTCTTCGCGCGTGGTGTCGCCAACGGCTGCAAGCAGTTGCAGCATATGGCCGACCAGGTTTATGGCGACCGCTCCGGCTCATTACTGGATGCTTGGGGAAATCACTGGTATATTGCAAGTCATCTGGAGGACCTGACGACCGAGGAAATCGTGCAACGAGCCGCGGTTACCGGACGTTAGCGAACCAGAAGTGAAAGCCAACGAGAACTTCCCGCAAAAATAACCTAAGGATTTCCCGTCATTCCGAGTCCGCTGGAGGCGGACGAGGAATCTCTCCCGCAAATATGCGGCAACGACTAGCGGCTGCCGTTCACTGAGCCGGTCGAAGCGCTGACGCCTGGAACGGTGACAGTGTTATCCATTCGAACCAGCATTCCCGTCTCGGCGGGAAGCATGACTTCCTTGCCCTTGCGCTGAAACACATAAATCGCGCTGCCGGCAAGGCCGATGCCAAATCCTGCGGCGGCGTGGCTGGCCAGTTTTCCGATCACCGTGGAGCCGCCGGTGCCGATGGTGCCGGCAATGATATCGCCCTTGATGTCGTGCTTTTCCTGAAGCATCTGCCCTTCGGTAATGTCAACGTCCTTGCGCCGACGCCCTTCGCCTTCGGCCGATGGCTTTTCAATTTGCAAAACGCTCAACTGGATGGGGATCAGGCGGCTATCCACTTCCACCGAGCGGAATGAAATGTTCATGTAAGCTTCGCCGCGCAATAGCGCAAAGTGCCGCGCGTGATTGATGTTGGTAACAATGCCGCGAATGCGGGTGCCGGCAGGCAAGAGTGTCTCCCCGCCAAGCATCAACGGTTCGGTGGTAACAGCGATGAATCCGTCCCCGTTGCGGGCGGTGGATGTGCTGATGTCACTCAAAAGTTTCAGATGGATCTGCGTGCCTTGAATAATCTGGCGGGGTTCTGCTTGCGAGATTGATGTTGCGAACGCAAAAAGCGCAACCAGCGAAAATAGTCGAACTGAAAATTTCATACTTTCCTCCTGCCCGTTCTTGATGCGGGCGTTCCTGCGGTGGCAGGTATACTCCGTGACGTGGAGCGGCACCGAGGCGATGCCTCGTGATGCGGCGCTGGCGCGCGGACCCGGCGAAAGCTGCGGCAATCGACAGGTGGACGGGGGAGGAACTCCATCCACGAATAGCGTACCCGATTCCTTGGTTCAATTCACGCAATTTTACGCATGTTTCGTTCCGGACAAGATGTCCGTAAACCAGTAACCGTTAGCGCCGAGGCAGAGAGTGACACGGCGCACCTTGCTCAACCACGAGCGAAAGAGTATCTTCGCATCCATTCGGGCCTCGACGATTTGCGACGGAGGAATCAATGAAGAAATTTACCCATTTTGCAGTGGCGTTTGTTGTGGTAGCCGGAGCGTTCGCATTCGCGCTGATATCTAAAGGCCAGGAAAAAACCGCAGCCGCGGCTGCTCATAAAATCGTGCATTCCGGCGACCTGAAATGGACGCCGATCATGAAAGGATGCGATTTGGCGGCGATGAACGGCGATCCAAATGGCGAAGGAACACCATTCGTGGTCCGGCTGCGTTGCACCGAAGGCACCAAGATTCCCGCGCACTGGCATCCTACCGACGAAAACGTGACGGTGCTCAAAGGGACGTTTCAAGTAGGCATGGGAGAAAAATTCGACGAGACCAAGTTGGAAACGATGAACGTCGGGAATTTCATCAACATGCCAAAAGAGATGCGCCATTTTGCGTTGAGCAAGACCGATTGCGTCGTCCAAGTGCACGGCGTCGGACCGTTCAAAGTAAACTGGGTGAACCCAGCGGATGTTGTTCCACCAGACGCTAAGCCCGCGCAATAGTTTTTGCGGTGTGTGTGAAATTACCGCGCTGAATCGGTGTGCTACAATTTTGTCAGCAGTCCCGCTTTGCGGGACTGCCGGAGCGTGGAACTTCGGGCTCTGTGCAACGAGGTCCCGCGAACCCCGCCAGGCCCGGAAGGGAGCAACGGTACCGGGATCGCCTCGTGTGCCCCAGATCACCCGAAGTTCCTCGCACCGCAGAAAATTACAAATGGCAAGTCTTAAGTACTAAGTTGCTTCGAACGATGCGGCTCCAGATTTCAGGCCAACGCGGATTCGTTCAAGCTCGCCTTTCTGTTTGTTTCTCGCACTTAGTGTCGATCTTCTCGGAAAAACTTACTTAAAACTTAGAACTTTTCTGGAGCGCCGCGGCGTGCGAGACTTCCTCTTATGAGCTATCAGGTAATTGCGCGGAAATGGCGTCCGCAGACATTCAACGATTTAGTTGGGCAGGAGCACGTTACCGGAACACTGGCAAACGCGATCAAGAATGACCGCGTGGCGCATGCCTACATTTTTTCTGGAGCGCGCGGCGTTGGAAAGACTACCGCGGCTCGAATACTTGCGAAGGCATTGAATTGTGTAAACGGGCCAACGACGGAACCGTGCGGGGTTTGCGATTCATGCAAGGAGATTGCGGCGGGAAATTCGCTGGATGTAATTGAAATTGACGCGGCCTCGAATCGCGGCATTGACCAGATTCGAGAACTGCGCGAGATGGTGCGTTACGCGCCGGCCGCATCGCGCAGCAAAGTGGTGATACTCGACGAAGCGCACATGCTGACCAGCGATGCGTCGAACGCTTTGCTAAAGACTTTGGAAGAACCGCCGGACCGCGTAATCTTTGTGATGGCGACAACTCAACCAGAAGATTTGGAAGACACCATCCGGTCGCGTTCGCAGCACTTTCATTTTCGCGCGCTGACCTTCAACGAAATTGCGGATCGCATTAAACACATCGCCAAGGAAGAAAATCTGACCATTGCCGACGGCGCGATTGCGGTGATCGCGCGCATGGCCGAAGGCAGCATGCGCGATGCGCTGTCGCTGCTCGAGCAGGCGCGCGCCTATTGCGGCGACAACATTCCAGACAAGGAAGTCCGCGAACTACTTGGCGTGGTTCCGGAGGATTCGTTGAACGAATTGGTGAACGCGATTGCGACGGGCTCAGCGGATCGGGCCCTGGGACTGGTTCATACTTTTCAAAAAGAGGGCCGCAACCTGCAACATTTTTGCCGTGAGGCGATTCGTCACATTCGCAATCTGCTGATCGCGCGAGTTTGCGGAGGAGATTCGGATTTAATTGCAGCGACCCCGGACCAGCGGCCTGCGCTAGCGAAAGCGGCTTCGCAATTCAGCGAAGAAGACCTGACGCGTTTTTTCAATATTCTATTGCAGACCGATGAAGACTTGAGACGCAAGCCCGATCCGCGAGTGCATCTGGAAATGGGTTTACTGCGATTGGTGAATGCCGGACGGCTGGCGCCGCTGGAAGAATTGTTGGCGGAACTGGGCGGAGCGGGCGGCAACGGCGGCGCGGCGAAATCTTCGGTGGCGCGCGCCAGCGCGCCTGCGGCTGCGCCCGCGTGGTCCGTGAAGAATGAAGTTGCGAACGCGGCGGTTTCTTCGACGATTTCCCTGCCTGCACAAAAGAGTGCGGCACCGGCGCCAGTAAGTTTCAGTTCGCCGGCGTGGAGCCAACGACCTGAGGCTTTTACAAAATCCAATGGAGCGGCGACTGCTGTTGCTCCAGCGTTTGAAAGCCCCACAGATTCCATTGCACAGGGTGAAGAGACCGCAGAGAAGACCCACCCTCAAACACCGAGGATGGGGCACCCACCGACTGAGGCACAGTCAGCTTCGGCGAATGGACCGAGTGAAGCTTTGTTGCAGGCGATCGAAGTCGGAGAAAAAAACGTAGAGCGAATCGCCGACACCGAACCAGTCGTGGCGGAAGCGGCGGCGGAGACTCTTTCCGTGGCGGCCAGCGGACTGACAGTCGAGCACGTGATGGAAATTCGCGGCGCGATTCAGGCGCAACAGAAATTTCTGGGCGAATTGCTGGAGCACGCGCATCGTTGGGAATTGGAAAACACGGAATTGCGAATTTATTTTGCGATGGAGAAGCGTGCGTTCGCGGAATTAATCGAGGGCCGCGAGTCGCTGGAAAAAATCCGAGCAACGGCGGGCAAGGTACTAAATCGCGCGGTGCGGGTCTGTGCTAAGATGGAAACAGTTGCGGCGGCGTCCGCAAATGCGTCGCGTGCAGCGTCCGGCTCCAAGGAATTGCGAGAGAAATTTGAACGCGATCCGATGGTACGCTCGATGCTGCAGCGCTTCGGCGGAAAAATTTCCGAAGTGAAGCGCCGCGAAGAGAGATCCTGATGGAAGTCAATGCGCTCCAACAGATGCTTTCCCGGTTGCGGCAGGTGCAGGAAGACCTGCAGCGGCAGGTGAACACGGTTGCGGTGGAAGCTTCGGCCGGCGGTGGCATGGTGGTTGTAAAGATGAACGGCCAGAAGCAGGTGCTGGAAGTGCGCATCGAGCCGGAAGTATTTGCCTCGAAGGATCAGGAGATGTTGCAGGATTTAATTCGCGCCGCAGTGAATGAAGCGTCGCGCCGCGTGGATGATGAACTCGCGAACCAGATGAAGTCGCTCGCCGGAAGCATTCCCGGAATGCCGGGAATGAAAA
This sequence comes from uncultured Acidobacteriota bacterium, assembly GCA_963814635.1. Classification (GTDB taxonomy): domain Bacteria; phylum Acidobacteriota; class Terriglobia; order Acidiferrales; family UBA7541; genus Acidiferrum. The sequence continues at coordinate 2,611,457 of CAWFDP010000001.1, forward strand.
TTCCTGGATTGTTTTAGTTCGCTGCTCGGAATTTTCTCGCTCGCTTCGCAATTGTTCTTCGAAGTAATTCTTCTAACGATCATTCTTTCTTTTCACTAATCCATCTACGTGGCTTCTGACATCGGAAAAGCGGCGGCAAGCCGCCGCACTCCAAAAGTGCCGCCTCCCCGCGATGAGCGGGGCAAGCATAAGGCGGCCGCTACAAAACCTAATCGGTGGAAGTGGTACGCTCGAAGGCTGGCGGGTTGATGCGAACGTTGTCGAGAAATTTTTCCAGTTTGTGCAGGATGTTTTCTGGGTTGATATTTTTGAGGTTGCTGGAAACGTTGGGCGAGCCAGAGCCTGCGGTGGCCACGCCGTAGCCGATTTCGTAGCAGGTGTCGTTGGTGAAGGCGTGCAGGTAGATGCCGGAGTATAGGTGCATGCTGGCGGCGGAATGTTCTTGAAAGCCGTGGAATTCGATGCCGTCGATGGTGCGTGTGACCGGAGCTCCGAGTGCATCCGGCGAAATGTTCAATTGGGTGCAGATGGCTTCGTCAGCACCGTAGTGCGCGCTCACCGTGAAAAATTCGTTTACGAAATTGGTGCCGAGGTGCAAACCTTGCGGGGGTTCGACGGTGGCGAGACGAATTCCGCCAGGTTCAGCAAAGTGCATCGGAATCGGACCTAGATAGCCGAGGCCGCGATCCATTTCCGGGAGTTCACCTTCTTTCAGTAAATAGCCTTTGGGGGCGTCGAAGGCCACTCCGTACTCTTCATTGGAATATTGCAGGGAGGTGGCGGCGCGCTGGGCCATTTTTTCAACGGTAAGTTTGCGGCCAGAGAGCGTGGGTACCAGTTTGTCGTCGGCGTCTTCGGGCGAGAGTTTTGCGAGCTCGCGGGCCGAGGTGAGCTTCTTGCCGCCTCCTGCACTGTGCGAAGGAGCGTTGGAGCATCCCTGGATCCAGGAACCGGCATATAAAATCGTGGCGCACAAAATGGGCACGAAGGCCGAATTGAGGCTGACTGTTTTGCTGACTTCGCTATCGGGCTGTTTGTACATGGCTTGCGTCCTCCCGCCGCCGAGCGTTCGGAATGCATGCCGGGAACCATGAAATTGCTATTGAAAATGAAGGAGTTGGAAGTTTGAGGCTTTGGACGACTGTGGCTCTGGAGACACAGCGGTGCGGTACAGGCGCCTTAAGCGAGGGCTGCCCCTACCCCACGCCGGGTGTTTTGCCTTCTAGTGTTCCGAAGTGATTGAAAATAAGCAAGATACGATTTTTGCCGGACCCAAGTGTTCGCAAGCGTATCAAAACAAATGACTTGACCACGAATCGGTAGGAATCAGGCAAATTTTGCAGCGAAACGGAGGGTGGCGAATCCAAAGACTTCAAGCGCGGATATACCCGAAGAGTATTATACCACGCTTGTCAATAGGATCGTAACCGTCTGTGAGCCGAACTTGCGAGGGTCCGCAATTTGCGCGGCCGTGCGCGGGTGTGTTACACAGAGGGCATGCCAGATTTTGCCGCTCCTGTTGAACGATTGATTGATGAATTAAAACACTTGCCGGGAATTGGCCAGAAAACGGCGCAGCGGCTTGCATTTCATTTGCTTAGACTGCCGCCGGAAGATGCGCTGGCGCTGGCGGACGCGATTCGCGACGCAAAGGCGAATGTCCACGAGTGTTCGGTTTGCGGGAATATCACCGATGCTGATCCCTGCCTGTATTGCACCGGATCAAACCGTATGAAACGGACGATTTGCGTGGTAGAAGAAGCGCACAACATCATGGCGATCGAGAAGACACGGATGTACAGCGGTATGTACCACGTGCTGGGAGGGTCGCTGGCACCACTGCAGGGGCGCGGGCCAGAACAATTGAGAATCAAGCCGCTGATCGAGCGGCTGAAGGGCGGGACGGTCGAAGAGATTATTATCGCTACGAATCCCACCGCGGAAGGTGAAGCTACCGCGATGTATTTGTCCAAGTTGTTGAAGCCGCTGGGAGTGCGGGTGACCCGCATTGGTGTGGGGATACCGGTAGGAGCGGATTTGGAGTACGCGGATGAAGTGACGATGATGAAAGCGATGGAAGGGCGGCGGGATTTGTAGGCGCGTTCGCGCCGTTGTGTCTTGCGATGGGCAGCGGCAAACATTTTAGGTTGAGATCCTTCGCCCGCCTGCGGCGGGCTCAGGATGACCGATTGGTTCGGCGGTAAATGTAGACGCGTTTGTCCTGCGGCGAAGAGCAGCGGCATAAAGCCGCTGCTACACGAGGCGGCGGTACGGGCAACGTGGTACGCAGCCACGAGTGGCTACGCTGCAGGGGGCGTACTAGCCTGGCGCTTCAGTACTCCTAGGCCAGTCTAGCCATTTTAGTTTTTTCGTTGTAGAGTCACAATTCTACAGGTATTCCTCATCCCAAGGAGGTGCGCTATGCCTGGTCTGGCGCACTACATGGCACAGTACGATCACGAGCACTCTTCCGGATGGAACAAACTTCTACACGGAATAGGGATCCCGCTGATATTTGCGGGGATTGTCCTGCTGCTACTGATGAAATGGATCTGGGGCGGCGCCTTTTTTGTTGGTGGCTGGGTGCTGCTGTTTTTGGGGCACAAACTGGAAGGAAATCATCCGGCGTTCTTTCAAGGACCAGTTTATTTACTGGTTGGCCCGATTTGGGTGGCAAAAGAGGCTTGGGATTTCCTGACCGGATCGAGGCCGGCGGCAGCAACGGATAAGCAGAAAACGGAACGTCGCTAAGCGTTTAAGAACACGCGAGATAAGTCAGGGATAAGGCGTCGGAAATGGACGAGTTTGGCAAAGATCGTGCCGACGACCGTATACGTACAGATATGATCTCAGAAAACGCGATGAATGCGGGCGAGGAACTGCGCAAACGGCGCAGCTCGCGGATTGTGCAAGCGGTGCCGCTGGTGGTGACCGGCGTGGATGCGCTGGGCCGCCCGTTTGTGGAGCGGACCTCGAGCTTGATCATCAATTGCCACGGCTGCCGCTACCAGTCGAAACATTACGTGCTGAAAAATATGTGGGTCACGCTGGAGATCCCGCATCCGGAGACGGGCCAGCCGCCGCGAAAAGTGCGTGGGCGTGTGGCGTGGATTCAGCGGCCGCGAACGGTGCGGCAGTTGTTCCAGGTGGCGTTGGAGCTGGAGCTACCTGGAAACGTGTGGGGGATCGGATTTCCGCCGGAAGACTGGGCGCATCTTGGAGTTCCGGCCAGCGCAAAGGGTGCCATTGGGATGGGTGAAGAAATTATCGCGCCGCCGATGGAGCACTCGATGGAAGTGCCGGCTCCATCGCTTGAACCAGACCTGCCGCCAGCGGCGATTGGGACAGATACGCTGCATCTGCTGCCGCCGATGGCGAGCGCTACCGATGCGTCATTGCAACTGGCGAGGCAAGTGGCACGGCTGATTGCCGACGCGAAGCAGCAGATCAACACAGCAGCACGCGAAGCGGCAGCACAGGCGGTGGCTGCAGAACATCGGGCGGCTTCGGAACAGTGGGAGCAGAAGTTCGCGGGCGCGCGCAAAGAGATTTTGAATGAAGCCGGAAGCGCGGTGGAGCGGGTTCGCCAGCAGAGTGAAGAACGCAGCAAGGCCGCGTATTCAGCGGCGGCGAAGGCTTTGGAAGATGAGCTGCCGAAGTGGCTGACACCGCACCTGGAAGGATTGACGCGAGAGCTTGCGGGGACGATTGCAAAGGCAGGCAGCGAGCAGCGGGTGCTGCACAACCAGCACCTGGCGAGTCTTACGGAACGCGTGCAGCAGCTTTGCCGGGAGGCGGAAGAAGTCGCGCGGCGGATCGTAAACCAATCGCAGGATGCCGAGCGGCGAATCGCGGAGCAGGCGTCAGTGACATCGGCGGTGCTGGACAGCCAAGCGCGAAAGCAGGAAGAAGCGTTTGGCGCGCAGCAGGAGCGGCTGAACGCTAGCTCCGGGGCGGCGCAACAGCAATTGACGGACACGGTTGCCCATGCGCAGCAGGAGTTGCAAGAAGGGTTGGCAAAGCAGGTTGAATCCGCGCGCGCGCAAATTCAGGGCTACGCGGATGAAGCCGTCGCTCGATTGAAAACTGGCGTATCGGATACGGCGAGCCAAAGCGCGGAAGAGATTCGAACCCAGATTCGCGAACAGCTTGACCGCGAGTTCGAACAACGAATTGCAACGTTGCGCGACACGGCGAATGGCTTTGCGGCAGAAACCGAGCAGCGGGTGAATACGTTGCGCGGCGAGTTGCAGGAACATTCTGGACGGCTGGAGCAAGTGATTACCCGGGCAGGCGACGCTGCGTCACAGGTAGATCAGTTCTCTTCCCGGCTGGGAACCACCCAGCAACTGGCGTTGGAAGGCTTTCAATCGCAACTCGACGATGTACTGACGCTGCATCGCAACGAGCTGCACCGGCGGAGTGAATCGCTGTTCGAGGAATTGAACACGCGGATTCACCGCTCCTTCAGCGATGCCAGCCAGGATGCGGTGAACAGGTTCGATGAGCAGATTCGCGGGATGGTGGAACCGCACGTCAACCAGACCAATGAAGCGATCAGCCGGATGGCCGGCGGGCGATCGCTGCTGGATGCTTCTTTGACCTTGCAACAGGACCGCATCCGCGGTGCGGCGGATGAAGCGTTTGCGGAGTCGCTGGCGCGGTTCCGGGAGAATCTGGGCGGAGTGGAACAGTTGCTGCATGAAGCTTCGCAGGGTGTGATCGGCCGCGACTTGACGGAGCTTGAGGTCAAAGCTGGCGATATTCGGCACCGCACCGTCGAAGACGTTTACAAGACGGCGGAATGGTACGAAAAAAAAGTACAGACGCAGCTGAACGGTTTGGCCGAACGGATGGTGGAGCAAAGCGGAAATCAATTGCGGGAACGGGCGGGCGAGGTTTCTGCGGAGTTCGCAGCGGAACTCGATAATTCCAGCCGCAATTTTGTTGGCCACACCAACAATCAAATGAAGGAAGTAGTGCGCGAATCGTTTGACCGCGCGCGGGAGCTGTTTGCGGAAGCCGCGGACACCACGACCGCGGCGTTCACGGACGAAATTCAGCGCCAGGCACGGCACGAACTGGATGGATTTACGGAGACGGTGAAGCAGTCCGCCGTCGAATCGGACCGGCAGTTTGCTGCTTCGCGCGAGGCACTGGCACAGCGGCTGACGGCGGAGCAGGAAAACTTTTTGCAGCGGTTTCAGGCGGGGATGGACAGTGCGCTGGAAAGCGGCGTACGCGAGGCGCAGGAAAAGATTAACGACGGATTTTTGCCGATCTGGGAATCGTGGAAAGCGATGACCGAGAAGCAGCAAGCGGAACTACGGGAGTCGATGGCGGACCTAAGCACCGCGGCGACTGGCGAATTCAAGTCGCGGCTGGACAATGTTTCGAACACCTGGCTGCTGACGACGGTGGCGAAGCTGGACCATCAATCGCGCGAAGTGGTGACTGGATTGTCGGTTACAGCGCAACAGAAACTGCGTGCTGCGTGCGCGGATGTTTTTACGAATGTTGGCGAGTCGTTGCGGAAGCGGTTGCAGGAGATTACCGCGGAGTTTTCCGGGGCGTCGTCGCCCGAGTCGAAGTAAATCTGCCTTTCAGGCACCGCGACAGTTCGACCGTTGAGATCCTTCGCCCGCCTTCGGCGGACGGATGACGCTTTGCGGCGTGTCCGCGTCTCGTAAGACGCCTAGTTTTTTTCCTTTTGACAAACACAATTTGCGTGTGCGCGTGGCTCGCGGTGCGGATTACACCGCGCACAGCCAGGATTGGCTGTGCTACTGGGGGCCCTGTATAATTCCCTTTCCATGGCAAACCGGGCATATCTGCGTATTTGGACGCGGGAATTTTCGCGAGAATCGATGATTCCGCAATTCGTGCGATTTCTGGCGACGGTGCCGCTTTCTGCGGCACGAAATAGTTTTGACAATCTGGTGATACAGGCGATTGACGCGACCGAAACCCCCGTATCTGAGTGGGATTTCCGGGAAGGAGCATTCGGCGCGCCGGAAGTGGCGGCGATTGCGGCGCAGCACATCCACGAAGACTCCGCGTACATCGTAGAGGCGGAGTGGGATTTGTGGACGTTTGAGAGCGAAACGCTGAAATGGAAACAGGGGCCAAACCCGATGGAGATCGTGTGCCGCGGGCTGCAGTACGATGATGGCGCGGCGGCCAGCGACGGACACTTCAGCGTGGACCTGGGATTCGAACATTTGTTTACCGGGCACGCAGGGATATTGGCGCCGGGGGCGGCTTCGAATCCCTTCGATAGTTCGGATCACCCGCTTGAGAAGACTTTCCGGCAATGGATGTCAGTGGAAGCGAACCGCCGCGAATATGCCGCAAAGACCCGGGAGAACATCCAACTATTATTCGGCTGGATTGAGTCGATTGAGCGCGCGCTGCCGGTAGAACGGAACGAGTTGTCGAGCGAAGGTGAGGAAAATTTTGAGGCGCGGCTGGATGCGATCGTGGGTCAGCGTTAGTACATTACTGCTGGCCGTTCCGGCGATCGAAGCGAACCAACAGGACGCGCACCGGCCACACGCTCCGCTGCGGGCGAACGAGTTAACCCTGGCAGGAATCCGCCCGGGACGGGACCGAATCGGGAGAGTGTTTGGCCTCTACGGTAAGCCGAAGATCGGAAGAAAAGGCCAGACCGAATTTTCATGGGAAGTTCACTGCCCGCCGGAATCTCTGTTCGTAACCACGGACGAATCCGGTGTGGTGCAGGCAATACAAGTTGACTTGCGACAAGAGGTGTTGGAGTTGGATTGCGAGCGCAGACCCGAGATCGCGTGGAAGACGGGAAAGAAATTGGAGGATGGCGACCTGGAAAGCCGCGTGATGAAATTGTACGGCCAGCCGGACTCGCGGAGTCCTAGCACCAAAGGCCGGCAGCAGTTAGAATTGCTGTATTACGCGTTTGACTGGGCGGGACCGGACGTGCCGCAGGTAATGACGGTGCTGTGCACAGTGGAGAAGGACCGCATGCCGAGCCGAGTGGTGGAGATAACGCTGGCGGCGTCGAGCCTGTAGCGGAGCGATACAAGCACAATATGCGAAATCCTGCTCACAATGCGGTGCGGTGTTCGTCTGGAAGCATAGTGACTCTTGTGCGCGCTGCCGCGGCGACTGCTTATGCTTCCCTGCTAGTAGTATTGTTCGCAGCGGCTTTGCTGAGTGGCTGTGGCTCGGAGCCTGCTCCGAAGCCCGCGGAGCCAGTGGCGGCGAAGCCTGCCGAGCCGGAAATTCCAGCTAACGTACAAGCTGCGGCGGAGGCATTGCTCGGCTCGGAGACAAAGGTTTTGGCGTTTGGCGATCTGGCGAAAACCGGCAAGCAACAATTACTGGCGGCGAATCTGGTGCCGAAGACTCCGAAGAACGACATTACCGGAACGATTGTGACGCGCACGGTGATCGCCGAAAACGATAACGGCCAGTGGGCGGAACTCTTTCGCGGCGACGAATATCTGAAAAATGCCAAAGGCTATCTGGGCATGACGCCGCTGGCGCCGGTCAGCGGCTGGCGGGTTCAGTTTGAACAGGATCCGGTACAGGGCCTGACGCTGTATCTGACTCCGGTGACCGGAATGGATGACAAGCACGTATTGCCGATCGGCGTGCGGTGGAATCCGAAAAACAAACGTTATCAATCGCTGGACCGCTCGTATCAGCAGTTTTTACTGGAATCGCCTTCGCTCACGACGCAAAGGTCGCAACTTAAGTGAATTCAGGAACACAAGAAAAAAGCAGGACGGCACCGCCGAAGAAGGACTTGAGCGGCTTGATGCCGTATTTGCGCCGATACACTTTATCGATCGTTGTGGGCCTACTAGTTGTCTTGCTGATGGGAATTATTGGCAACGTGATTCCGTTGGCTACCGGTATCATCACGGATGCACTTGCCGGCAATGCTGCGCCGTTCGAACATTCTTCAGAGGCGCACGCCGGGGTGGCGACCGTACTGGTCGGATCAAAGCTCGGCCGCTCGATTCCGTTCTATGCGCCGAGCAGCCGCCGGACGCTAGGCATTTATTGCCTGATCGTGATTGTGTGCGTTGGACTCAAGGGCCTATTGTCGTTCAGCGCGCGGTGGACGCTGATCGGCGTTTCGCGCGACATCGAATTTGATATCCGCAACGACTTGCTGAAACGGCTGTTGCTGCTGGAGCCGGAATTTTATGTGCGCAACCGAACCGGCGAGTTGATGTCGCGTGCGACCAACGATTTGAACTCGGTGCGCATGGTGCTGGGTCCGGGCATCATGTACAGCGCGACTACAATCGTCACCATGATTTTCGCGATTGCGGTGATGGTGGCGCTGTCGCCCACGCTCACGCTGTGGGTTTTGCTGCCGGCGCCGGTGGTGGCGGTAGCGGTGTGGTTCTTCGGGCGCACCATTCACGATCTCTACGAAAAGATTCAAGCGGCGCTGGCGACCTTGACCGCGCGAGTACAAGAGAATTTGTCGGGCGTGCGCGTAGTACGCGCTTATGCACAGGAAGAAGCCGAACGGAAGCAGTTCGACGAGCCGAACCGCGAGTACGTTGCGCGTAACATCAAGCTGATTCGAACCTGGAGCATGTTCATGCCGTCGCTGCAGGCGCTGATCGGGACGACGTTCTTGATTGTGCTGTGGCAGGGCGGGCACCAATTGTTGCGCGGGCAGATTTCGCTGGGCGCGCTGATTGCGTTTAACGCCTATTTAACGCTGTTGGTGTGGCCGATGATTGCGCTGGGCTGGGTAACGAATATTTTTCAGCGTGGCGCAGCGTCCATGGGGCGCCTGAGTTATATTCTGGCGGCGCAGCCGAGCATTGACGATTCCAACGCCAAAGTTCCGCCCAACACAAAACCGGCAGGAGAAATTGAGTTTCGTGGATTGACATTTAAATACCCGACCGCGCTCTCCGGCAATGACGCGGCGGCGAAAGTGAAGTCGAACGGCCACGCAAACGGCTCGCATCCGGTATTGCAAAATATCGATTTGAAAATTCCGGCGGGCTCAACCCTGGCGATCGTGGGACCGACCGGCAGCGGAAAGACCACACTGGCGGCGCTGATTGCGCGTTTGTGGGAAGCGCCGGACGGGCAGCTGTGTCTCGACGGGAAACCTCTGAAAGAGTGGCCACTTCAGACATTGCGCAGTTCCATCGGATTTGTCCCGCAGGATACTTACCTTTTTGGCGAGACGGTTGGCGGCAATATCGCGTTTGGGTTGCCAGAATTTACGGAAGACCAGGTACGGGAAGCGGCTGGCATCGCGAATCTCGATGGAGACATCCAGGATTTTCCGAAACGCTATGAAACGGTGGTTGGTGAACGCGGAATCACGCTGTCCGGCGGACAAAGGCAGCGAACGGCTATCGCGCGCGCGGTGATTCGCGATCCGCGCATCCTGATACTGGACGATTCGCTTTCGAGCGTAGACACGCAGACCGAAGAACGGATTCTGAACCGGCTCAAGGAAATCATGGCCGGCCGTACCACGATTCTGATTTCACACCGAATTTCGACGGTGCGCGACGCGGATCAGATTGTGGTGTTATCGGGCGGAAAAATTATAGAACGCGGCACACATGACGAATTACTGGCCGCCAGCGGTTACTACGCCGATTTATACCGAAAACAACTCTTGGAAGAAGAGCTCGAACGCGCATGAGTAACCCGCACGAAGAAGAGGTACTCGGCAAAGCATACGACGGACGCTTGATGCGGCGGCTGCTCGGATATATGGCGCCGTACAAGTGGTGGGTGGTTCTGGCGCTGGGACTGGTGGCAGTGGTGACCCCGCTGGAGTTGGCGCCTCCGCTGATGTTTAAGAACGCGATTGACCGCTACTTCGTCCCGGCAATGAAGGGCGCGCTCGGCGAGAATCAGGCGTGGCGTGGGATTCTGATCATCTCCGCGATCTATTTCTTGGTGTTGCTATTCGATTTTCTTGCGCAATACGCACAGATCCGCATCATGCAGCGCGTTGGTCAGCAAACGATGTACGACATGCGAAGCGGCATTTTTGGCCACCTGCAACGGCTGCCAATGAGCTATTTCGACCGCAATCCAGTGGGCCGGCTGGTTACACGTGTGACCACCGACGTGGACGCGCTGAACGACTTGTTTGCCGCGGGCGTTGTCACCATGATCAACGATCTTTTCCTGCTGGTGGTGATGGCGGTGGTGCTTTTCTGGATTGATGTACGGCTCGCGCTGGCCACACTGGCGGTGCTTCCCGGAATCCTGATTGTTACGTTCGTTTTCCGGCATTACGTGCGGGAGGCCAACCGCAAGATTCGTACGGCGATCGCGCGTATCAACTCATTTTTACAGGAATATATTTCCGGCATGCATGTGGTGCAGCTCTTCAATCGCGAAAAGAAAGCGATGGCGGAGTTCGAACTGCGAAACAAGGAAAACATGCTGGCGTGGCGCGACGCGATTCTGGCTTACGCGCTGTTCTATCCGGCGGTGGAATTTCTGAGCTTTGCCACCATCGCGCTGATTTTCTGGACCGGCGGGCTGCGCATTCTGCACGGCGGCTTGACTCTTGGCGTGCTTACCGCGTTCACCATGTACGCGCAGCGGTTCTTCCGGCCGATTCAGGACTTGAGCGAGAAATTCAACATTTTGCAGTCGGCGATGGCCGCGAGCGAACGTATATTCAAGCTGTTGGACGAGCCGGTGACCATCGAATCGGCCGCGGATGCGAAGCGCCTGACGGCGGCTCGTGGCGAAATCGAATTTCGCAATGTGTGGTTCAGCTATCGCGGCGTAGCGGAACCTACGGATGAAGATTGGGTTTTGCGGGATGTATCGTTCCGCATTTCGCCGGGACAGACTTTCGCGATTGTGGGCCACACCGGCGCCGGAAAGACCACGCTGATTTCGCTGCTGCTGCGCTTCTACGACATTCAACGCGGACAGATTCTGCTGGATGGCGTGGATATCCGATTCCTCGATTTGCAGGATTTGCGTCGGCACTTTGGGATCGTGCTGCAAGATCCGTTCCTGTTCACCGGAACCATCGAATCGAACATTCGTTTGGGCACGCCCGGCATCACCCGTGAAGAAGTGGAGCGAGCCATCGACAAGATCGGCTTGGGCGATTTCATCCACTCACTACCGGACGGAATCGCCACCTCAGTAAATGAACGGGGCTCGACACTCTCGGTTGGGCAACGGCAGCTGATCAATTTTGCCCGCGCGCTGGCGCACAATCCGCGTTTCCTGATTCTGGACGAAGCGACTTCCAGCGTGGATACCAAGACTGAATTGCTGATCCGCGAAGCATTAGACAAATTGTTGACCGGCCGCACCGCGCTGGTGATCGCGCACCGCCTCAGCACCATTCAGTACGCCGACCGGATTCTGGTGTTTCACAAGGGCCGTCTGCGCGAACAGGGCGCGCATCAGGAGCTTCTGGCTCAGCGTGGTATCTACTACCGGCTTTATCAGCTGCAATACAAAGAGCAGGAACTGCCGCTTCTGCAAGCTTCGGATAGTTCGGCCGCGTTTCCATCCCTCCCAGCGCCTTTGCCAGCGACCGACTGAGCGCGCCGCAGCCCGATGCCAGCTACACAAATCCTTTTGTCCGCCGGTGAAGCGAGCGGGGACATGTACGCCGCGCAACTCGCAGCGGCGTTAAAGAGACGAACCGAGTGCCAAATATTTGGGATGGGTGGCGATCAGATGCGCGCCGCAGACGTGGAAGTCATCAAGGATTATTCGGAAGTATCGGTTCTCGGGATTACTGAAATTCTTGCTCATTTGCCGCAGTTGATTCGCGCGATGCGCGAGCTGGTGGATTCGGCGCAAAAGCGGCGTCCGTCGCTGGCCATCCTCACAGACTTTCCGGGATTTCATTTGCGCTTGGCACGCAAGCTGAAGCCGCTGGGCGTTCGAAATGTTTACTACATCTGCCCGCAGTTCTGGGCGTGGCGGCCGTGGCGGGTTCGAATCGTGCGGCGGCGGTTCGCCCTGGCGCTGTGCATATTCCCGTTCGAAGAGAAATTCTTTGGCGATGCGGGTGTGCCGGTGAAGTTCATCGGGCACCCGCTGGTAGGGAACGTGGCCGCATCGCAAAGCCGGGAAGGATTTTTTGCTGCGCACGGATTGGATCCTACGCAAAAGCTGGTAACGATTTTGCCGGGCAGCCGCAATTCCGAATTGGCACGGCATCTTCCGGTGCTGGGTGAGGCGAGCGCGAAAATTAACGCAGAATTACCCGGCATGCAGTTCATCGTGGCGGCTGCTCCAGGCCGGTCAGCGTCATTGCAGGAAGGCTGGCCGAGCGGCGTGAATGTGCGGGTGGTAGAAGATGAGACTTACGATGCGCTGGCTCACGCCGACGCCAGTATCGTGTCCAGTGGAACGGCGACCGTCGAAGCCGCGTTGCTCGATGCGCCGATGGTGGTGGTTTACCGAGTGACTCCGCTCACCGCGATTCTCGCAAAACCGCTGGTGCGAACCAAACACTTCAGCATGGTGAATCTGATCGCCGGGCGCGAAGTGGTGCCTGAACTCATTCAAAAAGACTTCACGGCAGAAAGGGTGGCGGCGCAAACGCTGCGCCTGCTACGGAATCCCGGTGAAATTGCGGCGATGCGCGCGAATCTGGCCGAAGTAAGGCAAAAACTGGGTCCCCCGGGGGCCGTTGAGCGGGCCGCCGACGCAATAACTGCTCTGCTGGCAGGGGTGTCTGGCAACGAAAGTTGACCCGCTGCTATCCTATAGAGGGAGCCTTGTAGTCGCTTCCTAAGGAAATGAACCCGATGGCCGTTCTCCGCAATGCGTCTCGACTAGCCTGCCTGTTGCTTGTAGCGACTTACCTGCTGATGCCTATCGCCTCCCCGGCGCAGGACGTGGCGAAAATGCCGTTTTTGGCCGAGCACTATGACATCGCAGCCACGCTGGATCCGGCAAGCCAGTCCCTTTCGGCTATAGCTAGAGTAGATTTCCGCGCCAACGACGTCTCGAGCATCGTTCGCGTCGAACTCCATCCCAATCTTAACGTCACCGAAATCAAGAACTCAGTGGGGAAGGCGCTGAATTACGAGCGCGACAATCTGAACCCGCTGCTCTTGAACATCAACTTGCCTTCGGCTGCCGCCACCAATTCCACGGTCACACTCACCTTCGTATATTCCGGGCCGCTGGCCAACGAGGACAATAGTCCGGTGCCAGGCGTGCGGTTCGCTTCCATCTACAAAGACGGCGCCTATCTTTTGTTGCCGGCGCGATGGTTTCCGTTAACCGGTTATCCGACGACTCGCTACACCGGCACGTTTCGACTGAACGTTCCGGACACGTTTGCGGTGACGGGAACCGGCAAGTCGCTTTCGCCGACGCCAGTTGCGGGCAAGACCGCGGCGGAGGGCAACCGGCTGATGTACACATTTGAATGTTCACAGCCCGGATTGAACGGCACCTTTGTGGCAGGGGGGCTGCGGCTCACGCCGAAACAGGCGGAGGGCGTCAGCGTCTCGGTCTATGCTCCACCAGCGGCTTCGGCCAGCGCCGGTGATTTTGCGAACTCGATCGCACGTTCGGTGAACGCATTTTCCGACCTGTTTGGCCCGCTGGGCGATGAACCACAGTTCACGGTAGCGCAGATTCCCGACGGCGGCTTGCGGGAATTCTCGGGGCCGGGATTGCTGGTTCTTGCGCAACGCGCATGGGACGCGAAAATTAACGACCGCGTGATTGCACGGCTGGTGGCTTCGCAATGGTGGGGCAATCAGGTGATGCCGGCAACCCGCGGCGACATGTGGATCAGCGACGGGCTGGCGCGTTATTCGGAAGCACTGTACGCCGAACAGAACGCCGGCAAGGAAGCCGGGTTGCGCGCGGTGGATGACTTCGCGGTGGGCTCGCTGATGAACGAGGAGGCTGCTCCGATTTCGCAGGCGGCGCGCATTATGCCGTTTACCAGCGATTACCGCTCGGTGGTAATCAACAAAGGCGCGATGCTGTTCCACATGCTGCGCGCGCAGATGGGCGAAGTCGCGTTCAAGTCCCTGCTGCACAGGTTCTACTCGACTTATGCCGGAAAGAACGCAACCAATGCCGAATTCCAGCAGATGGCCGTTCAGCAGACTCAGGCCGCCTTAAAGCCAGGCCAGGAATCGCCGAACCTCTCCGGATTTTTCGCGCAGTGGCTGAACTCCACCGGCGTTCCGGATTTCAAGCTGGAATTTGTGGTATACCGCACACCGAAGGGTTTTCGAGTGGTCGGAAAAATCATGCAGCCACTGGACACTTTTTCGATGCCGGTACAATTGCGTATCGAAACGGAAGGTAATCCGGAACTCAAGACCGTGGAGGTTGTCGGCACGGAATCGACATTCACGGTCGAAACGTTTGGGCGGCCCAAGCCCGGCGGCATCAAGATCGATCCGAACAACGTAATCCTCAAGGGCAACACCGGGTTGCGTGCGCGCGCGGCGATTGCGCGCGGCGAAGAGCTGGCGGAAACCGGGCGCTACTACGACGCCATCCAACAATATCAAAAAGCTTTGAGTATTCAACCCGGGCGGCCGCTGGCCAATTTCCGCATGGGCGAAGCGTTCTTCTATCAGAAAAATTATCAGGCGGCGGCGAACGCGTTTCGTGAATCGCTTCAGTCAGTGCCGGAGGCGTCGGAAAAATGGACGGAAGCCTGGAGCCACATCTACCTGGGGATGGTTTTCGACTTGCTGGGCCAGCGTGAACGCGCGGTGAACGAATACAGCAAGGCCAAGCAGACCAATGACAATACGGGCGGGGCGCAGGGAACCGCCGACCGTTATCTGAAAAAGCCGTACAACGAAGGTGGCGCGCAAGCCGCTTCGACTGCCAAGCCTACGGGCGAAGCCGCAACTCCGCCGCCGGCCGCAGACGATGGGCGTCCGCACCTGAAAAAGCCGCAGCCATAAAACACGCTAAAGCTCTGGAAGTATCCTGCGAGGCAACCGTGCCGTTGACTAAGTGTCTCGGCCTGCCACAACCAAGCGATAATGTTGAGATGTTGAAGCAGATTGGCCGTTCCCGGGCTTGCTAACGGCATGATCCGACATCTAAAACTGTTCATCCTCGTAGCGGTCGCAATATTCGTCTACGGCAATACCGTTCGAAACGGTTTTGCCATGGACGACGATTTATATATTTTTCGCAACGCCCAGGTAACAAGCCATTCGCTGAAGGATTTGTTCCAGCCAAACACATACACCGCTGTATTCCGACCGGTCACTTTCGCCACGCTCGCCGCGAATTTCGAGTTGAACGGACAAAACCCGTGGGCCTATCACGCGTTCAATCTTCTTCTTCATGCTGGCGTGACTGTGCTGCTGTTTTTCGTATTGAGTACGCTTCTGAGGTCCGAACCGCGCGGGGATACCATCGCGTTTGCCGCGGTGCTTCTTTTCGCGGTGCACCCGATTCACACTGAGGCGGTAACATCGGTTATCGGCCGCTCGGAATTGCTGGCGGCGGGATTTGTGCTCGCGGCGTGGCTGTTTCACCTTCATGATCTCCCTTTTCTGGCAGCTCTTAGCTTTGCGATCGCGTTGCTTTCGAAGGAGTCGGCGGTGGCTTTCTTGCCGCTGGCACTGGCGGGAGACTACGCGAGCGGAAAATTCAAGCCAATCCTACGGTATCTTTCGCTTGCGGGTGTGACGCTGCTTTTCATTGGTCTACTGTGGAAGGTTCAAGGCGGCCGCTTTGGTCTGGCGGAGATTTCATTTGTAGATAATCCACTTTCCAGCTTCTCTCCCGGCTGGAGAATCCTGAATGCTCTGCGAATTGCCTGGAAATACATTGGTCTTCAACTCTATCCAGCCAAACTTTCTTGCGACTATTCCTTCAACGCGATCCCGGTATACCAAGACCTGCGGCACACTCTTCCGGCTCTTTTGGCGACGTTGGGCTTGCTGGCGGCATGGGGCTGGGCGATATGGAAACGCAAACCAGCGCTGGTTATTGCCGGCGCAATTTATTTCGCCGGTTTCGCGGTGACCGCAAACATCCTCACGCCAACCGGAACGATTATGGCTGAACGGCTCGCCTATCTTCCCTCGGCAGGGTTCTGCCTGCTGCTTGCGTTGGTTCTGGCATGGCTGGAATCCCGCCAGCGCATTGTGGCGATTTCGGTCATTGCAATTCTAATCGTGGCCTTCGGAGTGCGGACCATCGTTCGTAACCGAGATTGGAAGAACGATTTGACGCTAAACGAGTCAGCGGCGCGTACCGTTCCGGGCAGTGCGAAAGTTCATTCGACTCTCGGCGGCATTTACCTGCTGCAACGGCGGTTGGACCTGGCGCGAACGGAGCTTCAGCTTTCTCTGCAGATTGATCCCAATTCTCCGGATACCGAAGAGTCTCTGGGGTTGCTGGAATCATGGACTGGCGACAATGCCGAAGCTCTTCGGCTGCTGGATCATGCACTGCACTTCAGCAATCGAAAAAATATCAATTACGATTTCATGGCCGTGAATCTCGCGGCACAATTATTGCAGATGGATCGGCTCGGCGAGGCCGCGACCATCCTGGACCACGAAGTTGCGGTGGCGCCGGGTTACGCACGAGCATGGTCGAACCGCGCCGCACTTCATTACAAACGAGGTGAATTGGAGGCCGCAAGGAGCGATGCGCAGTCTGCGCTGCGGCTGGACCGCAACAATTCACAAGCTCAGAACGTATTGAACCTTACCAGCCGAACGAATTCTGCACCCCAGCAGCAGTAGCATTTCGCGCCGGCGGCTGCCCCAGAAGAATGCGCGGCTAGCGCCTGGACTTCTTTTGGCTTTTCGCTTTCTCGGGTTTATACGCTTTACAGCGGCACTCCGGAAAATTACAGGCGGTTCCAAGGATCGATTCGCGCCCTCCAACCGTCACCTCACTGCGAGATGAAGTTTCCGGCGGATCTGGCGATTCGGGTTGAGATTCCGCGAAGCTTTGTTCGGGGCCACTGGAATTCTGCAAGACTGCCGTTTGCTCGTTCCCGAGAAGACCTCCGACCGCAATCGATGGCAACGGAGACCGACCGCCGCACGGATTTTCTATTAATGTTAGATTATGTAATAGTTATATAAAAATAGTTATATCACAATAGTTTTAGTATTGGACTTGCTTTTGGATAAAGCCAGCCCGGCTGGCCGCCCGCGATTCCCGCTTATGATTTCTTGGTTTCAGGGTAGTCGTACACCCCACGGCCGGACTTCCGGCCCAAACGACCCTCCGCAACCAGCTTTTTGAGCAGTTGGTTCGGGCGGTATTTTTCGCCGAGCGTGGCATGCAGATATTCAAGAATGCGCAGCCGGACATCAAGGCCGACCAGGTCCACCATTTCGAACGGGCCCATGGGATGGTTTAACCCCAACTTCACCGCTTTATCGATGTCTTCGGGTGAAGCGAGGCCCGCCTCCAGCATCGCGAAGGCTTCGTTGCCAATCAGCGCGTTAACACGGCTGGTGATGAAGCCCGGCGACTCCTTGACGACCACAACTTCTTTTCCCATGCGGGCGCCGACTTCGCGGCACGTGGCAATGGTCTCATCGGAAGTTTTCGGCGCGCGCACCACCTCAATCAAACGCATCTTCGGCACCGGATTGAAAAAATGCATACCCACGCAGAGTTCCGGACGGTATGTCATCTCGGCCATTTCGGCGATCGAGAGCGATGAGGTATTGCTGGCCAGGACAGCATTCGGCTTTGCGAACTTGTCGAACAAAGTGTAGAGCTCGAGCTTCAGCTCCATCTCTTCCGGAACGGCTTCAATCAAAAAATCGGCCTCGCGAGAAACATCTTCCACCGCCGAGGCAGTTTCGATGCGCGCCAGCGCGGAGTTTGCGTCTTCAACGGATAACTTGCCCCGTTTCACGCCTTCATCGACAGTCTGCGCGATCCACGCAGTGCCCTTGGCCAGCATTTCCGGCATCACATCTTCCAGAATGGTGCGGTAACCACCGAGCGCGGCAGCGTAAGCGATACCGCGCCCCATCGTTCCGGCGCCAATGACGCCGATCGTATTTACATCCATCGGAAGCGTCTCCGGAAAAGGCTCCTCAGAGTTGCGCTGAGTCTCTTATCTTAACAATTTCATGTACGCGGTCACGTCCAGCCCCAGCACGATCTGATCGTCGCGCACCACTACCGGCCGCTTGATCAGATTTGGATTTCTGGACATCAGGCGGATCGCCGCATCACGGGCAGGAGCCTTCTCCGCCATCTTCCGTTCGCGATATAGTTCATTGCGCGGATTCAGGAACAATTGGTAATCTCGCGCCCCGATTAACTTTTCCAATTCTTTTTCCGATAGTGGATTGGCGTCCAGATCCCGCAATTCCAGTTCTGCGCCCAGCTCTAGCAAGAGACCTCTTGCTTTGCGGCAGGTGGTTCAAGACGGCTTTTGAAAAAACTTAACCTTAACTTTGGGCATGGCTTCTCTCCTGTAGGCTGTGAACGTGCTGCAGCGGGATGTCAGTAGCGTGGAACGCTCGGATCGATTTCCGCGGACCAGCGATCGATTCCCCCGGCCAGCGACTGCGCGTTTTCGATTCCCTGCGATCGCAACCATGCGGCCACGTCCAGGCTGCGCATCCCATGATGACAATAGCAAACAATGTCTTCGTCACCGTCAAGGGCCTGCAGGTTCGCGGGGATCGTCCTCATCGGAATCAGTCTCCCGCCTTCAATCCGGCAGATGTCGTACTCCCATTGTTCGCGGACATCGATCAAGAGAAACTTTTCACCGGACTGGCGCCGACGTTGCAATTCTGAAACAGTAATCTCGAGTTCGCTCATTGGTGGTGGATTTCTTCAGCGGCCCTGAAATTTCGGCGCACGCTTCTCCATGAACGCCTGAATTCCTTCCAGGCAGTCGTCCGACGCAAAGCATCTCATTTGGTGCTGGACTTCCGCTTCCAACGCGCGGTTGAGTGCGTCCTTCTCGCTGCCAAAGAGCGTTTGCTTCACGGCGCGCATGGCGATCCCCGGACCAGCGGCGAGTCTGGCTGCGAAGGCTTTCACTTCCGTTTCCAGTTGCGCGGCTGGCACGACGCGATTGACGAGTCCCAACTGCAGCGCGGTCCGCGCATCGATCATGTCGCCAGTGTAGAAAAGTTCGGCTGCTTTCGATGGTCCGACCAGTTGCGGCAAAAAATAGGTGCCGCCATAATCCGGAAACAATCCGACCTTGGCGAAGTTTTGTCCGAAGACCGCTTCTTCCGCCGCAATGCGCAGATCCGCCGCAAGTGCAATATTCATGCCAGCGCCCGCCGCGGCTCCATTCACTGCCGCGATGATCGGCTGGGGCATCATCCTCATGCGAAAAATCGCACCGCTTCCGGCGCGCAGGATAGGTTCCAATTGCTTGACGTCGCGCGCTTTTCTCCCTTTGCCAATAATTTCTAGGTCGCCTCCGGCGCAAAAGGCCCGGCCCGCTCCGGAAATCACCACCACCCGTACGTTGCTATCTTTCCCGATTCGGTCGAACGCCTGATTCAACGCTGTGGCCAGTTCGCCGTTTAATGCATTCAGCTTCTCCGGACGGTTCATGACCAGCAAGGTCACGCCATTTGCAGCGGATTCGAGCAGAACGGGGCTGGCAGCGACCACAGTCGGGGGATTGCTCATGAGTTCCTCACTAAAATTTATAAAGGCTTCGCGTCTCGTGAAGTCTCCACTTTTCGCACCAACGCGGCCAGCTTGCGAAAGTGTACCAGCCGTTCCTTGGGCTTTTGCGCGTGCTGCGAATCCGTCGCGGGCAACACGTAAACTTTGGCGCCGTACAACGAGTCCTTTTGCAGACCAAGTTTCGCGCGGCGCTGGGCAAATTGTTCGTAGACATTTTTTCCGTTAAAGGCAATTACGTGCGGCAGGTATTCGCCGAGTTTCTGCGAGAGCACAATGCGGCCTTCGGCGTAGTCCTCGCGAGTGAGTTCCTCGATTGCGCGAGTGGGACGCTTAACCAGATCGGTCAGGCCAATGGCAAATTCAATGATGCGTTTATCATCGCGGTATTCCAGAGGCTCCGGAATAACGCCGGTTTCGTAAAGCGTAGGCCAGAACGGATTGTCTCGCCCGGAATAATAATGGCCGGTGCGCACCGAAGATTCGGTCGGATTGCATCCGACGATAACGAGTTTCATTCCTTTGCGGAGGTGATCGGGCAGCGTTTTCATGTTCAGTGTCTACCCAATAAGAATAACGCGGCGGGCGCGAGTTAGGATGAAGTGTTCGAGCTGGAATCCCAAAGAGGCAACGCCCGGCCTAGCCTCTGCTCGAGCGCCAACCGGTAAACGCAAGTGGCGGCTGCCAGGTCCCACGCGGCGATTCCGTTGGATTTGAAGAGCGTGACCTGCGAGTCGTCTGTTCGCCCGGGACAAATCCCCGCAACCAGCGACGACAGTTCGCGCACGGTGTCCCAGCGCTGTTCGTGCCCGGCGAATCCCATCACCAGATCCCCTGCTTCCTGGCGCGATTGTTCGATGGAATCCACGTAAATCTTGCTGCACTTCGCGACCGTCGCGGTGTCGAGTTCGCGTTTGCGCATGTGATTTGCGCCAATAGCGTTGATATGGGTTCCCGGCGAGATATTCTCGCCGCTTACCACTGGCTGGCTGGCGCTGGTTGCTGTGCACACAATCGCCACGTCTGACGTGGCCCCTACGGACGACGCCACGGCCTTAACCGAAATTTTCAGCAGCACCGACATTTCGCTAGCGAACTTTTCGCGCCGTTCCGCATCGCGGCCAAAGACCTTCACCGAACCGAGCCTTCGAACCGAAGCGACCGCTTCCAACTGCGTCCGCGCTTGCCATCCGCTGCCAACCATTCCCACCGTCGATGCATCTTTGCGCGCCAGATATTTGGTGGCGACTCCCGTTGCCGCGCCGGTCCTCAACTGTCCCATGGTGTCAGCTTCGATCAGCGCCAGTAAATCTCCGCTTCCAGTGGAAAAAAGGCAAACCAGAAACTTCAATTTTCCGCCGACATAGGTGTACTGCTTGGTGGCTACCAAGCCTGCAGCAATATCGGCCGCGGCCATGTGGTGAAAGAACGCGCCGCCAGCCAGTTCGAATCGCCGTCGCGGGTGCACCAGCACTTCACCGGCGGCCTGACGTTTGGAAATGGCTTCCACTGCCTCAATTGCTAGAGGCATGGTGAAGACGCGTTTCACTTCCGATTCATTGATGTGCAGCGTCAAGGTACTAACCCTTCTTCGAACTTCCGCCTTCCAGTATGCCGCAATTGTGCAATCTCGCGCGGCTCAGCGCTCTGGCTTGGACGCAATTTTCTTCGCAGCCGGTTTCTTCGCAGGCCGCGCAGATTTTCGCCTGTCCGGAGCCTCGCCTTCTTCATGAACGCGCCGTACCACCGTCTGGGTCAGGCGATACAGGCGTTCATGCTGCGGATCATCGGCCTGGAAGAAGCGAAATTCAGGCGCCCCGGTTGTAGACTTGTCCGTCTGTATCGGCAATTTACCGCACAAGTTGTTTTCAATAAACGCCGTTTCGTAACGCGACTTTTTGCGGTTCCAGGTATAAACGCGCAACACCGAAAAATCGCATGCCTGGCCTTCCGCGCCGCGCGCGGCCGCAAGTAAATACTGCGCTTTGTTCCCCGAGGGATCCTCCACATGATTCAATTCGAACCATGCGATCGGCCGAAGGTTCGCCGAGTTCGCTCCCTCGCGCACCGCATCCGGCACATCCAACTCCAGAAATCGCGCAATCACCCACCCCGCAATCGGCACACTCTGATCTCCTGGATCGGTGGTGTTGGACGGAACCACGGGCCGCGCCGTAGTCTCGCTCGGCGGACGCGTGGCCACTCCTCGTACCAGGAACCAGTCCTCTTTTTTGGTTTCTTGCGGCTCACTCGATTCTTTTTCGTCGGAAGTTTGCGCCCAGTCCGCCATCGCGCGCGCCAGAATCTGCACGGGAATGCCCCGCCCAAATTGATAAAGCCGCGGCGCGGTGCGTCCCGGCTCAACCCGCAAATTGGTGGCGACTTTGGTTCGCCCGCTGCCCTGCACCGGCAACGACTCCGCGCGCTTCAGCAGATCTTCTGAACGCTGCCACAGCGCTGGGTCCATCAACAGGCGACCGTCCACCCATCCAACGATTCCGGCAACGGTCCGCACCTTCACAAAATCATTGCGCTTGGCCAACGTATCCAGGCGGTCGCCGTACCGCAAAGTGCCCAGCGGCTCGCGTACCTGCGCCACGCCGCTCCACAGCGTCACGCTTTTTTCGCTCACGTAAGCTTCGCCGAGCAGCTCGCGTTTCGGGCGAAAAAACCAAGCGGTCAACGCAACCAGCGCCAGCAGTGGGACCGCGATCAAAAGTTTTTTCTTCATTCTGTGTTTCGCGGCATCCTTCGTGCCGCTCATTCTGCCGCCATTAAATTCTACCTGATATGTATAGCTCTACGCCCGATACCGGCCGGAAAATCATGTTCTGCTAGAATGCACTTCGTAATCTTGCTTCGAACCGATTTTCGCGGAGGGTTGCGTGAAGTTTCTAAAGTCGTTTCAACCGCTCGGCCTGCTGGCGCTGCGTTTCGCACTGGGCGTGATTTTTCTTACGCATGGGTATCCCAAGTTGATGCGCGCGAGCGGTCCGCTGCAAGCCATGTTTGTGCAGCACGGTCTACCGGCGCAGTTGGTTTACGTTTCGGGAGTACTGGAAACTTTCGGAGGCATCGTCCTGATCCTCGGGCTTTTCACACGAGGTGCTGCGCTGTTGCTCGCGATTGAGATGGGCGTCGCGATTGTGAAGGTGCACAGCGTGCACGGAATTATGGCGTTGCACGAATACGAATTTCCGCTAGCTCTGGCTGCAGGCGCGATTGCGCTCGCGACGGTCGGAGCGGGCGTGGCTTCGATTGACCATCTGTTGTTTGGTGAAGGCGGTTCGAATCGCTCACGCGCCCCGAAGCCCTCGAAAACATAGCCGTCAGCTTTGCGTCGCAATAGGAGTTTGCGGCGGTGCCGGCGTTGCAACCGCCACCGGGAGCGGCGCCAGCGGTAACACAATCCACAAAACCAGATACACCAGAATTCCAGTTCCCGCCGCACAGAAGCCGATGATCACCCACAACACTCTGACCAGTGTGACATCCATATCCAGGTAATCCGCCAAGCCAGCGCAAACCCCGCCGAGCTTCTTGTCGGTGCTCGAACGCATCAACTTCCTCGGCCCGCCAGTGACGTACGCCACGTCGGGCGCTCCGGTCACCACTTGCCTCGCGCCGCAGTTGTAGCAAAACTTCGATCCATCCGCGATATTCCGCTGGCAGCTATTGCAGATCATGGTTGACCCCCCGCAAGCAGGCTGACGCCCCGCTCTCTAGGAATATACGCCCGAGCACCCCAAAAAGTTTCGTCTTGTCTGATTCTCGGACTGCGTGACGACCGGTTTATTGCGCCGTCGGTACTTCTAGTATTCCAACAACTTCTTCACCGCCGCGATCACCGTGTCTGACTGCGGCAGAATCGCATCTTCCAGTTTTGGGTGGTAGGCACAGAAGGTATCCATCGCCGCAATCCGCTTTACCGGCGCATCCAGCTCATCGAATAGCTCGTCGCCAATTCTAGCCGCCAATTCCGCGCCGTAGCCCCAGCTCAACATATCCTCATACGCCACGATCACGCGATGCGTTTTGCGCACCGAAGCGCAAATTCCGTCCCAGTCATACGGCGATAGAGAACGCAAATCCACAATTTCCGCGGATATTCCTTCACGCTGCAAGTGCGCCGCAGCCACCTCCGCGCGATGCACAAACGCGCCGTAAGTGATGATGCTGACGTCGGTGCCTTCTTTCACCACCCGCGCTTTTCCGAAGGGAATCGTGAAGTCCGGCCCGGGATATTCCGAGCGGTTATACGGCTGCCGGTAAAGATGTTTGTGCTCCAGAAACATCACCGGATCATCGCAGCGCATCGCGGTGCGCAAGAGTCCCGCGACGTCCAGCGCGGTCGAAGGCATCACCACCCGCAATCCTGGGCAGTGCGTGAAAATCGATTCGCCGCTCTGGCTGTGATACACCGCGCCGCCGGTCAGATATCCGCCAATCGCCACGCGAATCACCATCGGGCACTTGTAAGCCCCATTCGAACGCCAGCGCAGCACGCACAGCTCGTCGCGAATCTGCATCATCGCCGGCCAGATGTAGTCGAAGAATTGTATTTCCGGCACCGGCTTGAGCCCGCGCGTCGCCATTCCAATTGCCCGGCCGATGATCGCGGCCTCTGCCAACGGCGTATTAAAAACGCGCATCGCGCCATACTTTCGCTGCAGGCCGGCGGTTGCTTTGAAGACGCCGCCCTTCCCTTTCACTTCCTTCAAATTTTCTTCGCGGCTGGCATCAGCAACGTCTTCGCCAAACACCGTGATGCGCTCGTCGCGTGACATCTCGTCGTTCAGTGTCGCCGCCACCATCTCGACCATGGTCTTCGGCGCGCCGTGCACCTGCACTTCTGCTTCGAACGCCGCCGATGTTGGGTCCACATCCGGCGAGTACACGTTCTTCAAAATCGATTCCACCGCAGGGGGCTCCGCCGCCAGCGCCGCATCGGCCGCTTGCCGCACTTCGTGATCCACTTGCGCTTCGAGTGCTTCAATCTGTTTTTGATCGAGCACGCCCTCACGCACCAAAAATAACGCAAATTTCGACAACGGATCGCGATGCGCTTCGGATTCCCGCTCTTCCGGCACTTTATAAAGTTTTTCGTCGTCGGAAAGTGAATGCGAATACGGCCGGGTGACATGCGCGTGAACGAGCGCCGGGCCGCGCCGCTCGCGGCAGTAGTTCACCGCTTCCTGGCAAACGGCATAGCTGGCAACGGGATCTGTCCCGTCAACTTCGGCGACGTGCAGGCCCGGAAAGCTCTGAACTAATTTCGAGATGCTTCCGCCCGCGGTCTGCACTTCCACCGGAACGGAAATCGCGTAGCCGTTGTCCTCGACCAGATAGAGCAACGGCAATTTCTTGGCGCATGCCGCATTCAACGATTCCCAGAATTCGCCTTCGCTGGTCGCCCCTTCTCCGCAAGATACGTATACGATCTCATCCGCCGAATGTCTGGCGAGCTCACCGAGCGGCGCTTTCTTGGCCTGCTCCAACGCTTTCGGATGCGCTTCGTAATATAGCGTCGACTCCGCCGCGCCCACCGCGTGCACGAACTGCGTACCCGTGCAAGACGATTTACTCACGATATTGAATTTTGTGTGGCCCCAGTGCGACGGCATCTGCCTCCCGCCCGAACTCGGATCGGCCTCCGCGCCCACCGATTGCAGCAGCATCTCCAGCGGCGTCACGCCCAGCATCAGGCACAGCGCGCGATCGCGGTAGTAGGGATACAGCCAGTCCTCGCCCGCACGCAAAAGTAACCCCATAACCGCGGTGACCGCTTCATGCCCCGCACTTGAAATCTGGAAATAAATTTTGTTTTGCCGCTTGAGTTGAATCTCGCGATCGTCCACTTTTCGCGAACAGTACATCGCGCGGTACAGATGGATCAGCGCGTCGCGGCTGAGGCTCGCATGTTTTTCAATTTTGCTGGCGTCGTTCTTGGCGGGCTTAACGCGGGTTTGCACGGCCATTCAGTCTGACCTCGGTCGTTGGGCGTTTCCTGCGCTTCCAATTCAAATTATACAAGACCCTTTCTCGGCCCCTTCCTCCGCGGTAAAGAAGCGTTGCAAACGTCTCAGTCCAATTTGGACTACAGCTCCGAGTGTCATCCCGAACCCGGGGTGGAGGTTCTGCTTTCCGCTTTATTGCTCCGCCGAATGGACTCTACTCCAGCGCGTCGAACACCGCCGCCGTCTCATCAAAACCGGGCTCGCCCTGCCGCATCACCGCAGGCGCCGCATCTTTGAATGGATCTTCTCCGGGGATCCTTTTAACCAATCGCTCTTCGGTCATTTTTTCGTGCCCGGAAAATCCCAATCGCAAATGCAGCTTCACCGGCCCCACCGGTGTCGCCGCCTTCTTCTCAACTTCTGGCTCAGCTTTGGTTTTGCTCTTTGCGGCCTTGCCAGCCTTTCCGGATTTCTCCACCTTTGTGGGCTTTTCGATCTTCTCCGCGGCTATTGGTGCCGCCGAATGCGCCTCCGGCCCCGTCCGTTCGAACTTGTACAACAATTTCTTGTCCAGACGGAACGCCTGCTTCCACATCTCCAATTTATGCCGCGCGAGCTGGGCCTTTTCTTCATCCGTACCAAAGTCAAAACTCATGTAAATGTGTGCCATGTTTTCAGTCTGCGTCGCTATCTACTCCAAGTCAAGAATCTCAATGTGCCGTGTTCCGATGCGTAAAAGGACGTCGCTTTTTTAGAGTGCGGCGGCTTGACGCCGCTTTTCGAAAGCCACCGCACCTGTTGCTGGACATTTGGCTACAGACTTGACGTATCATTAAAGAGGGCTCGCAATCCAAATGAACCCCGTATCCATGCACGCTAAGTCCACGTTCCGACGCGTCTCGGCTTGGATCAGCCTCGCAGCGATCCTGCTGATTTACGCCCCGATCGCGAGTGCCACGCTGATGGCCGTCACCGGCGCCTGCTGCACCGGCGACCAGTGCCCTATCCACGGCAATCATCATCCTTCGAAAGAAACCCCCGCCCAACGCATCGACGATTCACCGATGGCCTGCGATCATCATGGCCATGGCGCAAGCAAAATGCAGGACTGCTCGATGTCCTGTTGCCATACAGTTGAGCAACCCGCAGTGCACGCGCACGTGTACGTTCTCACTCCGATTTCTCTCGCCGCCGCACTCATTCCAATTTCCTCAGCAGCACCCGTAGTTTCGGCGTTTGTTTTTTTCACTTCGCTCTCGCCGCTCGCTCCTCCCCCCAAATCTCTCGTCAGCTAATAGTCATTTCCTCTTTGTCATCGCGGCGCCCCAATTCATCAGGGGCGTCTTGATTGTCTATCCTGCCGGCCGGGGACCCGGGCAGCCAAACAGCTTTTGGAGAACTCGTTTCGCTATGACTCGAATATCGAATTTTCGTTGTTACTGCTTTCCGCTGCTAGTAGCGGTTTTTTTCGTCAGCCCAGCCTTCGCCGGCATCTTCGGCACCGTCCGCGGCATCGTTCATGACGCCCAACATCGCCCGATCAACGCTGCTAATGTCTCTCTGCAATCCCGGACCTCCGACTGGAAGCGCGAGGCACTCACCGACAATGAAGGCAAATTTCAATTCGACGCTGTTCCCGCCGGCGACTACACAATCCGCATCTCGCACGACGGCTTCCGCGATTCGCTTGCCGACCTTGCCGTCGCCGCCGACTCCGCACCGCTTCGACACTTCCCACTGGAACTCGCCAGCGTCGCCGAAAGAGTCGAAGTCAGCGAAAACGCGCAATCTGTTGACACCACTTCCTCCTCAAGCCAATCGACTCTCACGCGCGCAACCATCGACTCCACGCCCGGCGCAACCCGCACCAACAGCCTCGATCTCATCACCGACTACACTCCCGGCGCATATCTCGTTCACGATCAACTTCATATCCGCGGGGGCCATCAGGTTTCCTGGCTGGTCGACGGCATTCCGGTCCCCAACACCAACATCGCATCCAATGTCGGCCCGCAATTCGATCCAAAGGACATGGACGTGGTCGAAATTCAGCGCGGCGGATATGCCGCCGACTACGGCGATCGCATTTATGGCGTGTTCAATGTAATTCCCCGCTCCGGATTCGAACGCGACCGCGAAATTGAACTGCTCGCGACTTATGGCGACTTTCACCAAACCGACAGCCAAATCAGTATTGGCGACCACACCGAAAAATTTGCTTACTACGCAAGCGTCAGCGCCAACCGTTCCGATGTCGGACTTATGCCGCCGCAACCCAACGCGCTCCACGACGACAACAACGGCGTCAGCGGCTTCACCTCGCTGATTTTCAACGCCACTCCAAATGACCAGTTGCGCCTCGCAGCTTCCGCGCGCGCGGACTTTTTCCAGGTGCCCAACACCTCCGATCAGCAAGCCGCGGAAATTCGCGACACCCAGCACGAGCGCGACGGCTTCCTGAATTTTTCCTGGGTTCACACCGTGAACACCGGCTTGTTGCTCACCGTCTCTCCCTTCGTCCACTGGAATCGCGCTGACTACGACGGCTTTTCACCAATTCCAAGCCTGCTGCCGGATCAGCCGCCAATTCCCACCGACCACAACAATTCGCACTACGAGGGCGCGCAAGTCACGCTGGCTATCACCAAGGGACGCCACAACGCGCGCTTTGGCACCTACGGTTTCGCGCAGCAGGACAATTCTTTCTTCCGCGTCATTGCCACCGACGGCTCCGGCTCGATCGCTTCGGAAACCGACACACCCTCCGGCGGAATCTTCACACTCTTTGCCGAAGACCAGTTCCGCGCCACCGAATGGCTCACATTTAACGCCGGCGTCCGCTACACCCACCTCTCCGCCGGCGTCGTCGAAGATCACACCGACCCGCGCATCGGCACCGCTCTGCGCATTCCAAAACTCGGCTGGGTCGCCCGCGCATTTTACGGCCGCTATTACCAGGCACCGCCGCTCACCACGGTTTCCGGCCCGCTGCTGCAATTGGCAGTTACACAGGGAATCGCCTTCTTGCCGCTGCACGGTGAAACCGACGAGCAGCGCGAATTCGGCCTGACCATTCCCTTTCGCGGTTGGACCGTCGATTTCACGAACTTCCAGACCCACGCGCGAAATTTCTTCGACCACGACGTTCTCGGCAACTCCAACATTTTTTTTCCGCTGTCCATCGACCGTGCGCGCATTCACGGATGGGAATCCACTATTCATTCGCCGCGCATCAAGAAACTTCTCGATGTCTATCTCACCTATTCGAATCAAATGGCCGAAGGCGGCGGCGTCATCACTGGTGGTTTGCTCTCAGATTCGGGTCAACTTTGCGATAACGGCGGGTTCTGCTACCTCGACCACGACCAGCGCAATACACTCAGCAGCGGTTTCCATGCCGTACTTCCGTGGCGAGTCTCAGCTTCGGCCAACGTTTCCTACGGCTCCGGCTTCTTGAATGGCGACGGGCCGCTCCATTTTTCCGGTCACACCGAGGCCTCACTGTCGTTTTCAAAATCCTTCGGCGAACGTTTCTCAATCGGCCTCACCGCGCAAAATGTCAGCGATGGGCGCTATCAACTGGACAACTCCAACACTTTCGGCGGCACTCACTGGAACTACCCGCGCCAGATCAGCGGAGAACTCCGTTACCGCTTTCATTTCTAGCGCTGATATATGGAGTGCGGCAGTTTACCCCGACTCCTGTCAGGTCCAGCTGCCGCGTTCCCATCCACGGCCAACTTGCTTTATGCTGTTTACGCAACACTCGCGGCAAGGAGTGACTGCTTGAAAATCTTCCTGATCGCGCTCTTCGGAGCCATCGGCACGCTCGCTCGCTACGGCCTGCAAGGCGCCGTACAGTTCCGTATGGGCAGCGTTTTTCCCTACGGCACTCTGCTCATCAATCTTTCCGGCTGCTTCCTGCTCGGGTTAATCGGTCAACTCACGTTGAACCGCATGTTGGTCTCTGCCGATGTGCGCATGGCCATCGCCGTCGGTTTTTTCGGCGGCTACACCACTTTTTCCAGCTTCGGCTGGGAGACCGCCAAAATGCTGGAGGACGGTGAATGGCTGCGTGCCACTACCTACGTCGGAACCAGCGTCTTCGCTGGACTTTTGCTGTCGATCGTCGGAATTCGCCTGGCCAATAAATTCTAGGAGTCCGCTGTCCGGGAGCACTCTATGACCCACGAAAAATTCGAAGGCGAACGCACCCTGATGCGCATCCACATCGGCGAATCCGACAAGTGGCACGGCAAGCCGTTGCACGAAGCCATCGTGCAGTTGCTGCGCAAGGAAAAATTCTCTGGCGCTACGGTGCTGCGCGGTGTCGGCGGCTTCGGCTCGTCCAGCGTCTACCATACCGACAAAATTCTTCGCCTCTCTCAGGATTTGCCGATCGTTGTGGAAGTCATCGAGTCCACCGAGCGCATCGAACAAATTCTTCCCAACCTCGACGAAATGGTCGAAGGCGGTTTGATCACGCTGGAAAAAGTCCGGGTCATTCTCTACCGCGCCGCAAAAAAGTAGATGGCCGAAACCGAAAACCAATCTCCGCCAAATCCAACCAGCCCGAACGGTTGGCTCAATCGCACCGTTCTCGGCGTCGGCCTCACGTCCCTGTTCTCCGACTGGAGCCACGAAACCGCGACCGCCGTCTTGCCCGCATTTTTAGCGGCGATTGGCGCGGGTCCGGCATGGCTAGGCGCCATTGAAGGCATCGCCGACGGCCTTTCCAGTTTCGCAAAACTCGCTGCAGGCCATTACACCGATCGCCTCAAGCATCGCAAGCCGCTCGCGGTTTTCGGCTACGCGTTCACCGCGCTCGCAACGGCATCCTTCGGCGTCGCCACTCACGCACTTCAAGTGTTGGCAGGCCGTTCCGCCGCGTGGCTCGGCCGCGGCGTTCGCTCGCCCGCGAAAAAAGCGCTGCTCGCCGCGGACGTTCCGCCCGGCGCTTACGGCCGCGCCTTTGGCCTCGAACGTTTAATGGACACCCTCGGCGCGATCCTCGGCCCGCTTACAGCGCTCTGGATCTTGCAGGCTACAAATCACTCTTACCGGAAAGTATTCCTATGGACTCTTCTTCCCGGAATGATTTCCGTCGCATGCTTCTGGCTCCTGGTCCGGGAACGGCCGTTCGAAGCAAAGCAGAAAAAATCCTTCCTCGTTGGATTGCAAGCCCTTCCCGCAGACTTTCGCAAGTTTCTTGTCGGCGTAGGAATTTTTGGCGCTGGCGATTTTTCCCATACTCTGCTGATTCTCTACGCCACTAAGATGCTCGCCGCGCAATACGGAATGGCCCGCGCCGCCAGCCTTGCCGTGATCTTGTACACGCTTCACAATGTTTTTTACGCGGGTTCCGCATACATCAGCGGCTGGCTAAGCGATCACGTTCCCCATCGCCGTGCTGTCCTCGCCGGCGGCTTCGGTCTCGCAGTCGTCACCGCTCTTCTGCTTTGCACCGGAACGCACTCACTCTGGTTGCTGAGCGCAATTTTTGTTTTAGCCGGTTTGTACATCGGCACCGAAGAAGCGCTTGAAGATTCCGTCGCCGCAGAAATTGTTCCGCGCGAGCAGCACGGCATGGCCTTTGGCACCCTCGCCGCAGTAAACGCGGTCGGCGATTTTCTCTCCAGCCTGCTCGTCGGCGCTCTGTGGAGCGCTTTCGGAGTCGGCGCCGCATTTGCCGCTTCGGCCGCCCTGTTCGCCGCCGGAGCAATCTTAATTTTGCGCGTGAAGTGAACCGCCGCGGTTTTCTGTGGCGCAGACTGAAGTCTGTGTCTGGCGTAGCCCTCACCACCGACTACACGGGTGACCACGCAGCCGTCATTTCCGAGCGCAGCGAGGAATCTCTCTTGCCCTGCCCCCGCCGCCAGGAATTCGTGTACCATTTGTGCGGCATTTTGTGTCTGGAGGAATTGCAATGAAAACGCTTACTTGTTCCCGCATCGCGCTTCTCGTGCTCACCTGCGCGATCGCCACTTTGTTTTCTGCGCCCGAAGCCCGCGCCTGGGACAACGGCCTCGCCCTCACGCCTCCGATGGGCTGGAATAGTTGGAACAAATTTGCCTGCAACGTCAGCGAAGATTTGATCAAGTCCATGGCCGACGGCATCGTCTCCAGCGGCATGAAGGACGCCGGCTATCAATACGTCGTGATCGATGATTGCTGGCAAGTCAGCCGCGACGCCGACGGAAACATTGTGCCGGACGCGCAGCGCTTCCCTTCCGGCATGAAAGCTCTCGGCGATTACATCCATTCGAAAGGACTGAAATTCGGAATCTATTCCGATGCGGGCTGGGGAACTTGCGGCAAGCGGCCCGGCAGCATGGGCCACGAGTATCAAGACGCGCTGATGTATGCTCGCTGGGGCGTGGATTATCTCAAGTACGACTGGTGCAACACCGGCAAGCGCAACGAGGAAGAAGCGTATTCCACAATGCGCGACGCGCTGAAGGCTACTGGGCGCCCGATCGTCTTTAGCATCTGCGAATGGGGCGACGGCAAACCGTGGCTGTGGGCCACAGACGTCGGGAATCTGTGGCGGTCCACCGGAGACATCGTCGACAAGTGGTCCAGTAAACGGAAGTGGCCGGATGGAACCTGCTGCGAACTCGGCATGCTCGACATCCTCGATTTACAGGTCGGCCTAGACTCCTTCGCCGGACCAGGTCATTGGAACGATCCCGACATGCTGGAAGTCGGCAACGGCGGAATGACCACTGCCGAATATCGCGCGCACTTCAGTTTGTGGTGCATGTTGGCTGCGCCGCTGATCGCCGGAAACGATTTGCGCAACATGACTCCCGAAATCAAGGAAATCCTGACCAACAAGGAAGTCATCGCCATTAATCAGGATCCGCTCGGCCGCGAAGGTACCCGCGTGTGGAAAGACGGCGACCGCGAAATCTGGTCGAAGCAACTAAGAGACGGCAGCCGCGCGGTGGTGCTGCTGAATCGCGGGGCCACCACTTCCGAAATTACCGTGCCCTGGGAAGCGATCGGCTATCCCGCGAATATTTCCGCCAGCGTCCGCGATCTCTGGGCGCACAAGGACCTCGGCAAGATGACCGGCAAATTCGGCGCCCAAGTCGAATCGCACGCCGTCGTCGTTGTAACCATCAAGCCCTGATTTCTCACGGCAAAGTTTTCACGGCGGCCCGCTCACAATTTACGTTGTTATTCGCATGGGTCGTCGACAATCGATGAGCGTTCCTTCGTCAGGAAGTAGAACCCTGGAGCCCCCATAGCAGCAGGCGTTAGCGTCCGATGATGTTCAGGTGGCTCGGCCTGCTCGCCTTCGTTGCAGGCAAAAAGTTCGAGTGCCCCAACATTCGCTAACTCGACTCGGAGATACATACTAAACTCTTCAAGCGACCGGCGGCCTTGATTCCACTGCGTCGGCTCGTAGTGTTCTGGTCCGTACTCCCAATATTGAAAGCCGCAGCCGCACCCTTCGTACGCGCCTGCGTACACTACATGCTCCTTACTGAAATGGCTATTCACCTCTCTCTCGTCGTCCTGGAGATCGCGAACGTGGAAGGGCGCTTGATCCGAATTCCATTGAACCAATCGGAGCGGCTTGTCGGCAGCCAGATAAACCGCAAAGCACATGACGGCACCCCAGCGTATTTCTTGCAATCTGACCGGCAGGAAGGTTTCTTCGCAATACTAACTTACATGCTTCGGCTGCTTATACCCACCAGTCAAAGCGGATCGACCGACCAACTCTGCGCCTTCGTTGACTTCTCTGCGTTACGCAAACTAAAATGTCCGCCGCATGCCAGACTCCTCTTCTCTCATAGGTCAAACCATCTCTCACTACAAAATCGTTGAGAAACTCGGCGGAGGTGGCATGGGCGTCGTCTATAAGGCTGAAGACACTCGTCTTCACCGCTTCGTCGCGCTGAAATTCTTGCCCCAGGCCGTTGCCCGCGACCCTCAGGCGCTGGCCCGCTTCCAACGCGAGGCTCAAGCCGCTTCCGCTCTCAATCATCCGAATATCTGCACCATTTACGACATCGGCGAACAAGACGAGCAAGCTTTCATCGCCATGGAGTTTCTCGAAGGCGTCACATTGAAGCACCGCATCAACGGCCGCCCGCTCGACACCGACATCTTGTTGAGCCTTGCCATTGAAATGGCCGACGCCCTCGACGCCGCTCACAGCAAAGGCATCGTTCACCGCGACATCAAGCCCGCCAACATTTTCGTCACCGAACGCGGCCACGCCAAAATTCTCGATTTCGGTTTGGCCAAGCTGACCTTCACGGAAAATCGCAGCGGCGCATCGCCTGCCGAAGACATCACCGAAAATATCAGCGCTGAACACTTAACCAGTCCCGGCTCGACCCTCGGCACCATTTCCTACATGTCGCCGGAGCAGGTCCGCGCCAAGCCTCTCGACGCACGCACCGATCTCTTTTCCTTTGGCGTTGTGTTGTACGAAATGGCCACCGGCGCCTTGCCCTTTCGCGGCGAAAGCTCCGGCGTGATTTTCAAAGCCATTCTGGATGGCGCGCCAACACCGGCGATGCGGTTGAATCACGACCTTCCCGCAAAGCTGGAAGACATCATCAACCGTGCATTAGAAAAGGATCGCGAACTCCGTTATCAGCACGCTTCCGACGTCCGCGTGGAATTGCAGCGCCTCAAGCGCGATACCGATTCGAACCGCTCAGGGTCCGCGGCAACTGCCATATCCGATTCGCATCCGTCATCGGCCGCCAGCGCCAGCACCTCCGGCATTCACCCTTCGGCCGCCGTTGCGGCCGGCGGCTCCGGCGTGCACACACAAAGCGGAGTCGCTCACGCGTCCAGCAGTTCGGTGGTCATCGATACCGCCAAGCAGCACAAAACGGTGTTCATCGCCGGCGCCGCAGTCGTGCTCCTGCTCATCGTCGGCGCCGCCTACGGCGCGTACTCACTTTTTGTCAACCGCAGCACAACCGTTCCCTTTCAGAGTTTCGCGGCTACTCAGGTTACGAACTCCGGACTGGCTACCTATGCCGCAGTATCACCCGATGGAAAGTACGTAGTCAGCGTGATCAGCGACAACGGGAAAGATAGCTTGTGGCTCCGCAATATAGCCACTGGGAGCAACACCCAGGTTCTCAATCCGGAACCATTACAAGTTCTCAGTCCCGCGTTTTCTCCGGATGGGAACTATATCTTCTTTCGCAAAGCGGCGGATTCCAGCCAAAACGTATTTAACATTTTTCGCGTGCCGGTGCTCGGCGGCACTCAGCAACTCCTCAGCGGGGATGTGGACAATGGCCCGGGGATCTCGCCTGACGGCAAGCGCATGGCGTACCTCCGGGCAAACGATCCTGAGACCGGTAAATATCGTCTGCTGACAGCGAATCTGGACGGGAGCGACGAGAAGATTCTGCAGATCGCTCCGCTGCCTATACCGGATAATCTTTCCTGGTCCCCTGATGGTACGCGAATCGCGTTCATTTCGTATTCACGAGGCGAAGCTCAGGGACAGGTGAGCATATTCGATCTCGCAGACAAGAAAGAGGCGCCTCTCACCTCATTCCCAGACAAGCTCTTCGTAGACTTGGCGTGGACTCCGGATGGCCATGGACTGATTGTGAACTATCGAGCTTCGGGAGCGGCTACCTTGCAACTCGGCTTCGTTTCCTATCCCGCCGGACGGTTCCAGCCTCTAACCAATGACACACGGGGCTATCGGCGGCTGAGCCTTTCCGCCGACGGCAAATCGCTGGTCTCGATTCAGCGGCAACAATCCGACTCTGTTTCCTCGCAACCCGCCACGGGTAACGGCACGCTCGCAGCGGTTTCGGGCATACCGAATCAGTCTGTCGTGCGGGGTGTCGGTTGGGACGCGCGTGGCGATTTGCTGGTCACAACAGAGACCGCAATCCTTGGCATGTCGTCCGACGGCACCCGACAAACCACACTTCTAAATGACCCAGCGGAGAGAATTTTAAATTCGTCGGTCTGTGCTCGCGGTGGTCCGATTCTCTTCAGCACCTATCTACGGGAAGGAAAGACGTCCACCAACATCTGGCGCATCGAGGTGGACGGCTCTCGTCCGAAGCAACTCACTACCGGTAAGGACGAGGAATTTCCGCTCTGCTCGGCTGATGGAACGTCGTTTTACTTTGTTGATCAATCAACCGTTCGGATTATGAAAATGCCGATCGGCGGAGGCACGCCGGAATGGGTCAAGGCCAGCGCGGCCCCGAATGGAATCATGTCCGGTGCTTTGAATTTTTCGCCTGATGGCAAGTGGATGCCGGAAATCCTGACGTCCACCGATCCCGGCACTCAAGTAGCCATACACAAAATTGCGCTCATCGACGCAAGCGCAAACCTCGACGCCCCCGCAAAATATCTCGATGTTCGTGCTGACGTCTGGCGCTATATTGGCTTTCTCCCCGACGGCAAAGCCTTGGCCTACACGGTCGTCGAAAACGGCGTCGGCAACATCTGGGCGCAGCCGCTCGACGGCTCCAAGGGCCATATGTTGACGAACTTTACTTCCGATCAGATTAATACTTTTCAATTTTCGCCGGACGGCAAGACCCTCGCCGTTGCCCGCCGACACGTCATTTCCGACGTGGTCCTACTCCACGAAACCAACACTGCATCTCATTAAAGGCGAGTTGGAACGTAAGCTGAATTCGGTTTATGGTGCGTCCCACTCTAGCGCATAAATTTCCTGGATGCTGGCATCGCGCACCAGAAGCGGAGTGCCGTCTGGCGCGATGCCAGACCAGTTTCCGAATGCGCCGCCGGCCGCTTGAAACCCTTTCAAGCTTACGAGGTGTTCGAGTTTTCCGTCCGAAACTTGCACTCGGCAATAGCTTTCCAGATTGTCCAGAATTCCGTCGAAATAGATATAACGGGAATCGCGAGACCAGACCGGATACGCCACGAAAATCCTGGCCAGCTCCGTCCATTTCTGAGTGGTCAGATCGAACAGCATCAGCTTCAGCGAATCCAGCGGGATCGCCGCAATGTGGAGTCCATCGGGCGACCAGCGCGGCGAATAAAGCCCATCGGAGCCTGGGAGTTTGCTGGCGACTTTCGTCTTCAGATCGAGAATGTAGACGGCAGAGCCTTGGTTATTCAGCGAATTTTCTCCGAAAGCCAGCGATTTGCCGTCCGGAGACCAACTCGGATCCGCGAGGTTGGTAGTACTTCGATAGATTTTCTCTGGCGTGCCGCCCTCGGCGGGAATCACATAAAGTTGAAAGGGTTCGCCCGGAGGATGACCGAAGAAAGCGATCTGCTTGCCATCGGGCGACCACCGCGGCAGGTACGCGAGCATCGGCGGAAAAACCAACTGGAGTTTCTGGGTACCGTCGATCTTGCTGCGCCACATAGTTCCATCGGCCGCATCGTTGTAGGCAACCCACTGGCCGTCGGGCGAGAAATCCAGTCCCATTGCGGAGATTCCGTTGAGGTACGGGGCAAACTGTCCCGACTTACTGTCGTACTGAACCAGTTCCCCCCGCGGACGCCAACCCTGCACGAAGATTTTCTTGCCATCTTGGCTGGGCACAGGGTTCCCAACATTCATCGGGCCGGTGGTTAGCTGAACCGGTTCGCGCTTCGCTGCGCGGAAAACATCGCCACGTTCGTTCATGGCCCAAAGGTCAGCGGTATCGTCGCGAACCGCTTGAAACACAAAATACCGGCCATCCCGCGTCCACTTGCCGCAACATTCGTTGGGCGTGGGATTCCAGCCCGGTAGCAACGCATGAAGATTTTTGCCGTCGGCGGAAACTTGCCAGATGGTGCGGGCGTTGGTCTGCGGATCATTCAGCGTAAAACGCAAAATCGTGCTATCTGGCGACCAGCGAAGATCGCTGGAAGTTCCCGACGTTGTAATGAGACGCCGAGATCCGCTGCCATCGCTCTTTGCGAGGAACAAATCGTTGCCCTTCGAGAACGCCAGGCTCTTTCCGTCCGGCGACCATGCACCACTGTGTCCCACCGAGGTGCCCAGGCGGCGCGGCGACCCGCCAACCACCGGCACGCTCCAAAGAGGTCCGTCGAGAGAAGTGCCGCGGGCGGTGTTCATCAGAAGTGACGAACCGTCGGTCGAGATATCGAAAATGTTCGCGAAGCCAGTGTCTTCGAGAGAAGTGGGAATAGGACTTGTTTCCCCACCTGTGACCGATGTCTGCGACAGCGCGTTTTGGTTCTCGATAAAATAGAGACGGGCGCCATCGGTGACTACGTCGGATTTTGGAAGGTTGGTTTTCGTAAGTTGCACAGTGCGCAGCACGCGCGGCGGCGCGATTGGCCGCGTGAAAACGTATCCGAAGACCGCAAGGATCGCTATCAGCGCCCCACCCGAACCGAGCGCCAAAGTACGGCGACCACGACGCGCGTGCGCATCCCGCGCTTGCTGCAACGCACCTGACAAAGCAGCGCCAGTGCTGGAGAGTCCGGAATCCGCCTGACGCTTCAGGATTTTCAATTCGTCACGAAGCTCGGCGGCGCTTTGGTAGCGCAGAGCGAGATCTTTTTCCAGCGATCGATGAATGATACGTTCGAGCACCGCCGGCATTTGAGGATTCCGTTCGCCGGGAGGCTTCGGCTCGCGATTCAGAATCGCATCGAAGAGCAGCCCGGTGCTTTCGCCGCGAAACGGCAATGTACCAGTGGCCATTTCGTACAACACGACTCCGAATGAAAAAAGATCGGTTCGCGGATCGAGCTCTTCGGCGCGAACTTGTTCCGGCGACATGTAGGCAATAGTGCCAAGCGTGTGGCCCTTGCCAGTCACGAGTTCCGCCGTGGTATCGCTGCTCAAATCGTCGGAGGTGGTAGTGATTTCGGCGTTGCGGCTTCCGGCAACGAACACCTTGGCCAAACCAAAATCCAGAACCTTGGCGTGGCCGCGGTCGGTGACAAAGATGTTGGCGGGCTTGATGTCGCGATGAATGATGCCCTGAGCGTGAGCAGCGTCGAGAGCATCGGCAATTTCAATGGCCAGCGTAAGCAATACTTCGGTTTCGAGCGGTTTGCCATCAATGCGATGTTTCAGCGTGACGCCATTCAGAAATTCCATGGCGATGAAGGCCTGAGCGTCCTGTTCGCCTATGTCATAAATGGTGCAGATGTTGGGATGATTCAGAGCGGAAGCGGCTTGCGCTTCGCGCTGAAAACGGGCCAATGCCTGTGGATCGCTCGAAACTGCATCCGGCAAAAACTTCAGAGCGACGGGGCGGCGAAGACGAGTGTCTTCGGCCTTGTAAACGACGCCCATACCGCCACCGCCGAGTTTTTCCAGGACGGTGTAGTGAGAGAAGGTGCGGCCAATAATCGAGGGAGAGTCCGCCATTCGCCGTGCAGTGTATCTCAGCCGAAAGCGACATTCAAACTTCGGAACTTTGCTTCACTGACATTTCTGGGCCTACTTCGGATGAAGTTTTTCGGCGGCGAGCTTTTGCGCGGAGGCCAGGGCGTCGGCGGCAGCAACTTTGACATCGGGGTCGACGCCAGTGCCTTCCCAATTGGTGTGAGTGATCGGATTGATGGCGCGGGCGAACGGGACACCGATTCCGAAATGTTCGGTGATGCGGTGCCCGCGGACAGGGTGCGCTCCGCCTCCGGTGGTTTCGCCGATGATGGTGGCGCGTTTCAGGGTCTTGAGGTTATAGGTGAACTCTTCGCCGCCCGAAAAAGTTTCTTTGGAGGTCAGCACGAAGGCTGGTTTGCCATCGAGCCGCTTGCCGGGAACATATTGAAGCGTC
The DNA here is from genome assembly GCA_963814635.1 of uncultured Acidobacteriota bacterium. Lineage (GTDB taxonomy): Bacteria > Acidobacteriota > Terriglobia > Acidiferrales > UBA7541 > Acidiferrum. The sequence continues at coordinate 2,650,770 of CAWFDP010000001.1, forward strand.
CAATACTGGTCGGTGACGTCGCCTTTGCGGGTCCAGAGATCGTTCAGATGGGTGCGCTCGGCAAACAGATACGATGTAATCAAGGCGACCATCTTTGGATCGCCACCGCCGTTTTCGCGCAAGTCAAAGATAATGGCGTCAACGTTGGCGAGAAAATTCATGGCTGCGACGACCGTGGGCCCGCAGATTGCCGGATCGGCAAAAAAGTCAAATTTGAGGTAGCCGACATTGCCTTCGAGAATTTCGGCTTTGTCGAAGCCGCAGTTCATGCGCTCCATTTCCCGGCGTTCTTCCGCTTCGCGTTTTGGGTCGGGGGTTTCGGAGTCCATGTCAGGCAAGGCCGCCGCGCTAAACATGACGTGCAAATGTTTGTCGTGGCTGACGGCCTGGAAATCGTCGGTGAGACGTTTGGCGAAGTCGTCGCCGTCGGTGATGGCGTCGTAGTCGCCTTTTTTCAGGTGGGCAAGGGCGGCCTCCTCCATTTTTTTCGCGGCGTCCGGGAAAACGTAAGATTCGTTCAGAGCAGCGGCGGCACCGTCAACGACCTTGGCGCGCGTTGCGGCATCAATCTTGAAGTTGAGATCGGCCGCTTTGGTGCCGGGCGGAACAGCGCGAATGGACAAGCTGGCGACCTGGGCAGGCTCGCCTGCTTTAACTTCCATTTTGCCGATGGCGACGGTTTCGCCGTTGTGCTCTTTGACCATGAACTCGAGACGAAGCGGTTCGCTTTTTAGGATTTGTTGAAGGACGAAACCGCCGGTCATTCCGCGGAAGCGCATTTCGTCGTCGAGGGATTTCTCGGGGTCGTAGGTGCGGAGGTACTTCTCTTCAACGGCGCGATCACCACTGTTGAAAGCGCCCAGCCAAGCCTTGAACGTGTGCCCGGCGGGGGTATCGGGAATGGCGGGCTGCTGACCGCGAGCGGGTACAATCAAAACAAGCAGGGCGAGCAGCAAAATGGCGAAGATTCGCTTAGTCATGGGTAACCTCGGAGATGCGGCTACGGTCTTGGACGCACGAGTCGGTCATTTAGTTCCCGAGGGAAACAGAAAAGCACGGGTCCAAAAGCGACTACCCAGGGCAGGCAGCCGGGCCGGCACTACCTGCGATGGCTATGCCCTACTGAACCGGGTTGCCGTCGGCGTCGATTTTGTGGACTTCGCCGATATTCAGTTCACGGATCCCGGCTTCGACTTTGCTCATATCACCGACGATGATCCAGACGAGATGGCTGGGCTGGATATATTTTTTGGCGATCTGGTTGGCGGAGTCTGGCGTGACGGCCAGAACTTTCTGGGTGAAATTATTGTAGTAATCCCCGGGCAAACCATATTGCAGGATGTTACCGTAAGCGCCGGAGAGCTGGCGAACGGTTTCGAAGCTTCCCGGCAGACCGAGAGTGGCGTTGGATTGTTCGTCCTTGAGTTCAGCGTCCGAAATCGGCTTGCTGCCGACAATATTTTTGTACTCCGCCAGCAACTCGATGAGGGATTCCTTGGTTTTGTCGGTTTGCACCGGCGAGATGCTGTAATAAGGCCGGTCGCCGCGAGCAGGGACGACGCGGGAGCGAACGCCGTATGACCAGTGTTTATCCTCGCGGAGATTCATGTTGATGCGTGAACTGAAATTGCCGCCGAAGATGTCATTCACAATATCCAGAGAAATCTGATCGGGATCGTTGTAGGGTGGCGCAAGTTGCGCCGCGAGGATGATGCTTTGGCCAGAGCCGGGACGGTCGAGAAGATAAACCACGTCGGATTGCGGCTGCGAAACGGAAGGAATGGTCAGCTTGGGAACGTCGCCGGACTTCCATGACGCGAACAGCTTTTCCAGTCTTGGCGTGATGTCGGCGAGGGAGGTATCGCCCACGATGAGCAGCGTGGCGTTGTTGGGCTTAAACCAGGTGTCGTGGAATTTGACAAGATCCGCGCGGGTCATTTTGCTGATGCTGAATTCAGTGCCGTTAGTGAGGTAAGCGCCGGCGTAGGGATGAGACTTGCCGTAGAGCAGCGGCGGCATAACCCGCATCCCCATGGAAATGGGTGTGACCTTTTCGCGTTGAATGGCGGCCATGCGGTCCTTTTGCAAACGGGCGAATTCTTTTTCCGGAAAAGCCGGATGCAGAATCAGGTCGGCGTAAATTTCAAGAGAGCGATCGAGATTGGCCTTGAGGGCATTGAGATCAACGGTCGCGAAATCGAGATTGGCGCCGGCAGAAAATTCAGCGCTGAGAGATTCAAGTTCCTCGCCAATTTTCAGGGAGTCCCGAGAAGGCGTGCCTTCTTCCAGCATGCGCTGGGCGAAGCTGCAGGTACCGAGAGCGGAAGTGGAGTCGGAGGAATAACCGCCGGTCACCAGCAAAGAGAAATTGACAACCGGAGCAGTGTGGCGCTCGGCAAGCACGACCTTCAAGCCGTTGGAGAGCGTGGCGTTGTGCATGGACGGAAGATTCAGGGACATCGCAGAACCGGCGGCAGGTTCCTTCGAGCGGTCGATTGGGGCAGTGGCTTTCAGCGTGGTGGGATATGGCTGCACTTCGAGAACGTAATCGCCGTCGGAGAGCCAATCATCGGCGGCTTTTCTGATCGAAGTCGGCGTCGCCGCCTGTACCCACTTTAGATAATCCTTGTAGCAATCGGGATTGCCGGTAAATGTCTGGCATTTTGCGAGGATGTCGCTCTTTCCGCCGAAACCGCCGATCCGCTCCATGATGCGCGCGTATTGGCCGAATATTTGAGTCTTGGCAAGCTGCAGCTCGGCTTCGGTGGGACCGTTCTTGAGGAAGTCTTGCAATTCCTGATCCGCTGCAGCCTCCACGGTTTTCAGTTCGATACCCGGCTTGGCGGTGAGGGTGATCGTAAACTGGCCGGCAATTTCGGCGTTGCCATCGTCGGCGCTGGCACTGGTGGCGATCTGGTCCTTGTAAACGAGACGCTTGTAGAGGCGGGAGGTTTTCCCCTGACCGAGGATTTGCGCAATCATGTCGAGCATCGCCTCTCCAGGCGAATCGGCCTGAGGCACATTCCAGACGCGGTAGAGACGGGCTTGGGGAACGCGATCCTGCACGGAGTCGCGGTGAGTGCCGGTGCGTTTTGCGATCCAGGTTTCGCGCTTGACGACCGGAGGTCCGGGAGGAATGCCGCCGTAATATTTCTCGACCTTTTGGCGCGCGACTTCGGGAGTGATGTCTCCAGCGATGACCAGGGCGACGTTGTTGGGGCCGTAGTAGGTCTTAAACCATTCCTGCACGTCGCTCATGGAAGCGGCATCGAGATCGGTCATGGAACCGATGGTGGTCCACGAGTACGGGTGGCCGACGGGATAAGTGTTCTCGGCGAGGAGCTGGCGGGTAACACCGTAAGGCTGGTTTTCGCCTTGGCGCTTTTCGTTTTGTACGACACCGCGTTGGAGGTCGAGTTTTTTCTGATCCAGGACGCCGAGCAAATGTCCCATACGGTCGCTTTCTGCGAAGAGCACGTAATCGAGCATGGAAGTAGGAACATTTTCAAAGTAATTGGTCCGGTCACCATTAGTGGTGCCGTTGAGGTTGGTAGCGCCGATGCGTTCCATGGCGTTGATGTAGGTGTAGTTGAAATTTTCACTGCCGCTGAACATCAGGTGTTCAAACAGGTGAGCAAAACCGGTCTTGCCGGGCTTTTCGTTCTTGGAACCCACGTGGTACCAGGTGTTGACACCAATGATAGGCGCCTTGTGATCTTCGTGAACCAGAACCGTGAGCCCGTTGGTGAGAACAAACTTGGTGTAAGGAATATCGGGGATAGCCAAGGTTGCGCTGGGGGTGGAGGCGAAGCGCGCCTTTGGCGCGGGGGCTTGCTTCGGAGGAGCATCGGACTGCGCAGACGCTGAAGTGAGAGGGCCAATGGCAACGAGTAAAGCGAGAAGAAAGCGCGAAGTAGAGCTAAGAGTTCTGATTTTCAAGACGTTCCTCCAGATGCAAAAACCAGTTGAAAGCGGTCGGATGCGGCCGAGGCGCTTGCTATATCGGCGGGTATTTTACCTTCGCCGCGAGTACATAGCAAAGCAGGAGCGAGTCCGCGGCGAAAGCAAGGAGCGTGTAAAGGCGAGCTCAAGCTCTATCGAGACACGGCTTACTCTGGGTTGAGCTCGGCTGATGCGACGAAGAGGCCGTAGACAAAATTGCCGGAAGCGAAACCGGCGCGCATGGCGTGGAAGGATTTAAGGTTGGCGAGGAAATGCGAGCCGTGCTTGGCGGCGAACGCCCAGACCGCTGGATCCTTAATAATTTCGAGGCTCAGGTCCCAGCTCTTGGCGCAGTTCTTGTTCAGAATTTCGCGGTGAAGGATTTGCAAGCCGTTCGAACGGAAATAGCGGTCGTAGTCGTCCATGATCTGTAGTTCGACAAACATGCCTTTGTCAATTGGCTCGATGAACTTTTGGGTTTCCGCAGGGGTGAGGTTTTCCTTCTTAAACCAATCGGTTATGGCGAAGGTGCCGCCGGGTTTGAGGAACTTGGCGGCGGAGACAAAAAACTTTTCCCGATCGTGATAGTGGGAGATGGATTCGACGGACCAGAGCACGTCAAATTGGTGATCAAAGGTCATGGCTTCGGCGTCCATCAGGAGGAAATTGGCGTCGAGATACTGGTCGGCGGCGGCGCGTTTTGCCATTTCGACTTGAACTGGCGAGATGGTGATGCCGGTGACGCTGGCGTTGAACGCTTTGGCCAGGTAGAGGCTGCTACCGCCGAAGCCGCAGCCGATATCGAGAATGCGGGCGCCGGGTTTGATGTTCGCGAGCTGGGCGAGATGTTCGATGAGCTGGATCTGGGCTTGTTCTTTCGATTCGTCGCCGCGAACCCAATAACCGTGATGAATATGTTCGCCCCAAAGGGAGCGGTATAGCGGGCTGACGATGTCGTAATGCTCGGCGATGAGATTTTTGTCGTTCGGACGAGGCGTCGGGATTGGCTGGTTACGTGAGAGGCTCGCGGCCATGGGTCACCTGCGGTAGGGATTGTACCTTTAGAGAGATTGGAAGCCAGTGGATTATTGTGCCGCGAGTCAGGCAAATGCAGTGATCCATTGTAGTGACAGCCAGGAAAACTCCGTTGCGCGAAAGCGCGCCGGATGCTACGCTGAGCGAACAAAAGGCGAATTTGCAGGAGGGTTGGATGGGCGAATCGTTGGCGGTTCGGCGGAAAACTGGCGGTGCCGTGGCTCCTGCGAAGAGCGATGAAGCCATCGCTCGGGTGAATGCGGTGCTGAGCGGCTTTGCCGAACGAGATTACAACGGTGAAGTGTTAACGGCGGTGCGGCGGTTCCCTGCCCGGGAAGCGGAGTTTGCCGATTGGCCGGAGTGGGTTACACCCGAGTTGCGGGCGGCGTATGCGAGCAAAGGGATTGCGCGGCCGTATTCGCACCAAGCGCAGGCCGCGGAGGCGGTACACGCTGGGAAGAATGTGGTGATTGTGACTCCGACAGCTTCGGGAAAAACGCTTTGTTACAACCTGCCGGTGATCAACGCGATTTTGCGGAATGAAGATACGCGGGCGTTGTATCTGTTCCCAACCAAGGCACTGGCGCAGGATCAGTTGGCGGAATTGTATGACGTCAATCAACGATTGGATGGTGCGCAGGAGGCCGTTGGGGAAAAGAACCGGCCTGAAGCCTGGCCACTACAACAACCACTGCAAGAAAAAGAGGCGAAGACGTTTGGGGTGTTTACATACGACGGAGATACGCCGAGCGACGCGCGGAAGGCGATTCGGGAGAAGGGGCACATCGTCCTGACCAATCCGGACATGTTGCACACCGGGATTTTGCCGCACCACACACGATGGACGCGGCTGTTTGAGAATTTGAAATACATTGTGATTGATGAGCTGCACTCCTACCGCGGAGTGTTTGGCAGTCATCTGTGCAACGTGCTACGGAGGTTGCAGAGGATTGCGCGATTTTATGGGAGCGATCCTCAATTTATTTGCTGCTCGGCAACGATTGCGAATCCGGGAGAGCTGGCGGAGCGGCTGATTGAGGACGAGGTGGAGGTGCTCGATTCGAATGGCGCGCCTGCGGGGGAAAAGACTTTTGTATTTTACAATCCGCCGGTGGTGAATCGCGCGCTGGGGATTCGGCGGAGCTATATCAATGAGAGCTCGCGGGTGGCGCAGGAATTCTTGAAGCACGATCTGCAGACGATGGTATTCGCGAATTCGCGGTTGCACACGGAAATCCTGCTGACGTATCTGCAACAGGCGAGTTCGCATTTTCCGGGGACGGCGGAGACCATTCGCGGCTATCGCGGAGGATATTTGCCGCGCGAACGGCGCGAGATTGAACGCGGCTTGCGTGAAGGTCGGATTCGCGGAGTGGTTTCAACCAGTGCGCTGGAATTGGGAATTGACGTCGGTTCACTGGATGCAACGGTGATGGCAGGATATCCGGGCACGATTGCGACGACCTGGCAGCGGGCCGGGCGTGCAGGGCGGCGCAGCGGAAATTCGTGCGCGGTGATGGTGGCGTCTTCGGCGCCGCTGGATCAATTTATTGTGAGGCATCCGGATTATTTTTTTGGGAATACGCCAGAGCACGCATTCATTCAGCCGGATAATCTTGAGATTCTGATCAACCACTTGAAGTGCGCGGCGTTCGAATTGCCGATCGCTCCGGAGGATAAATTCGGCGATGTGGATGTACAGGATTTGTGCGCACGCCTGGCTGACGCGGGCTACTTGCACCGTACCGGCGAGCATTATCACTGGACGCAGGAGGCTTATCCCGCGGATACGGTGAGTTTGCGGTCGGTGACCAGCGACAACTTCATCGTTATTGATGTGACCGGACAGCCGGAAGTGATTGGCGAAGTGGATTTTCCGAGCGCGCTAACCACCGTACACGAGAAGGCGATTTACTTGCATGGTGGCGAGCAATATCACGTCGAACATCTGGATTTCAAGGAACGCAAAGCGTACGTAAAGAAAGTGGATGTGGACTATTACACCGATGCAGTGAGGTATACGCAGGTTCGGGTGTTGGAGGCGGCGGGGGAATCGCGGACGTTTGAAGAGCCGGCGAACGCGGATCAAATCACGGCGGCGATGGCCGGCGGTTCACACTGGCGGTCGTACGGGGACGTGCTGGTGCGGTCGCAGGTGGTGGGCTTCAAGAAGATCAAGTTTTTTACCAATGAAAATATTGGCGCGGGAAAATTAGAGCTGCCGGAAAACGAGATGCACACGACGGCGTACTGGTTGACGCTGGAGCGGGCGTTGGTGGAATCGCTGCCGTTTTCGATCAGCGAGCGGCAAAGCGGGATGTTTGGTTTGCTGCACGCGATGGAGTCGGTGGCGACGCTGCTATTGATGTGCGACGGGCGGGATTTGGGTACCGCAATTGGCGAACGACCGCCAGCGCCGGGAGCGGAGAGTGAAGCGTTTTTACCGGCGCCGCTGGAAGAGGCGATAAGCGCAACCGCGAAAGAGTTCTTCGAGCCGAATTTGTATTTGTTCGACGCATATCCCGGAGGAATCGGATTTTCGGAGCCGTTGTTTCGCGCCCATGACTTGCTGGTGCAGAAGACGCGCGAATTGATTGCAGCCTGCGGATGCGAGAGCGGCTGCCCATCGTGCGTAGGGCCGGCGGGAGATCTGGCGCCGCGTGCGAAAGAGGCGGCGCTGGCGATTCTGGAAAAGGTGTGCGCATAGATGGCGGCGACTTCAGATAAATTCGCGCGATTGGCCGCGTTGCGGCCGGTGCCGAGCGTGATGATCCGCGAGGAACGATCATCACCCGAGGATTCACCCACAGCAGGCGTGGATGAATGTACGCTCGCGAATTTGTTGGGTGCGACGATCGCCAGCACAGAGTTTGGCAGCCACTTGAGCATTCGAAATTGGCACGCGACGCCGGAATTTCCGAAAATTGCGCCTGCCGCGCTGGATTTGCTGTGCCGAACGCAGGACGCGGCGCGAACAAAAAAATGGCGCGCGGCAGCGGAAGATCCCGAGAAGTGGCTGTTTCTCGATACCGAGACGACTGGGCTGGCGGGCGGAACGGGCACCTATGCGTTTCTGGTGGGGATCGCCTGGTGGGATTCGGGCGGGCTGCAGGTCGAACAGTTAATGATGCGCGATTTTTCCGAGGAACATTCGTTGCTGGTGGAGCTTGCGGCGAGAATCGCGGAGCGCCCGGTGTTGGTGACGTTCAACGGAAAATCATTTGACTGGCCGCTGCTCGAGAGTCGCTACCTGATGACGCGCTCCATTCGCGTGCCGGAGTTGGCCGCGCATCTCGATTTGCTGCATCCGGCGCGCGCGGTGTGGAAGCTGCGGTTGGGTTCAGTGCGCCTGGTGGAGTTGGAGCGGCATGTGCTGGACGCGCCGCGGCTGGGTTGGCACCGCGAAGACGATGTGCCGTCATCGCTGATTCCACAATTTTATTTCGATTATTTGCGCGGTGGCTCACCCGGGCCGCTGGCGGGAGTGGTGCGGCACAACCGGATGGATTTGCGCGGGCTGGCCGCGCTTTTCGGAAAGCTTAATTCCCTGCTGAGCGCCGAGCGCCGTGAGGAGACCGAAGCGCTGGATTTGTTTGGATTGTCGCGGTATTTGCAACGTCGCGGCGCAGCGAGCATGGCGGAATCGGCATGTGTTGCAGCGCGGGACCGCGGCCTGCCGGTCGCCTACGATGCGCAAGCACGGCGGGAACTCGCGCAAATGGCCAAGCGACGAGGCGAGCACGCCGAAGCGGCGGAGATCTGGCAAGAGTTGCTAAAGGATGGCGAGTGCCGTTCTAACGCTTGTGAAGAGCTGGCAATTTACTACGAGCGACGCGCGAAGGATTTCAGGAAAGCGCTGGAGTTTGCGTGGCTTGCGCTGAAAGAACTGCGCAAGCGCAACAGCGGATCCAAATACGGAATGACGCAAACCGGAGACCTCCGGCGGATGGAGCGTCTAATGAAGCGCATCGCGCGGCTGGAAGAGCGGCTCAATGCCGATAGCCGTCAGGGTACCGCTCCGCTCTTGCGGCGCGCACTTGCCACCTCTGCAGGCAATTAGTTCCGAATTGCCCAGCGAGCGACGGATGAAGTGAGAGCAGGCGCCGAATTACTCACGGTCCTGGTGGGCGCCGCATCCGATTTCTGATCGGGCTCCGGCAATATTCCCAATCCGAGCTGTTTGTTCAGGTCGACGAAGAGCGCGCGGTCGCCGCCTTCCAGAATCAGGCAGTCGGTTCCTGAACAACGAAGGAAAACGCCGCCATTGGGGGTGTCAAAAGAAAAGAAATTCGGCCTGCGAAAAAGATTGCTGCGCGTGTCGTGTTTCTTCTCGAGGAGTTCGGAATACTGGCCAAAGAACCGCGCGGCTTTTTCCCCGTTCGCGAGGTGCAAACGGTAAATCAGCAGGAGTCTCTTGGATTGCTGATTTTCGAACAGCTGATAACGGTCTCCTTCCCAGGCAGCGGCCAGCGGCTTGGCGCGCTCGTCGCCAAGGAACTGTTTGAACACTTCCAGCCAACCAAACTCACCCATCAGATTGTCGTCGAGTTTTTTCCACTGTTTCCCGAGTTTGGCTTCGATCGAAGGCAGTTGGACTTTTTCGGGCACGTGGCCGGATATGTAAAGCGCCGGATGGAGAATCTGCTGAGTGGAGGCAGGCGGATTGGCGAATACTTTAGCGATCGAATTCCAGCCGGAAGGCTTAAGGGCGGCCGCGGTAAAATTCATGCCTGAAATATACGGAAAGATCAGGCTGTCTTTAATGAACGGCGGAGCTTTCTTCAGACTGGGTGAATCCTCGAGGTCACCCAGCAGCATCGAAGGATCAAATTCCGGCATATTCATAAACGACATGTTCATGCCCTGCTCGCGCAGTAGATAGTCCACCATCGCCGCAGTGGCGCTGCCTTCGAGCACCGCTTCGCGGGCCATTTCGGCGTCATCATTGGGACGCGCTGCTTTCAACCAGGGCTCAAGCTGAAAGTGTTGATCTTCGAGGGCGTGAGTCAGTTCGTGGGCCATCACTTCGCGCTGGCTCTTAAGAGGAATCCAGTCAGCGATGTAGAATTCGTGGGACTTGGGGTCGTAGAGGCCGGCAATCTGTTCGGTCAGCAGTTCAACCATGAAAGAGTCCAGATCAAAGTTTTTGGGTAGCAAGCCAAAGGCCTCTGCAGATTTGGCGTCGGCGTAGCGTTGCGCAACATCCTTGTCTTCATCCATTTGCCGGATGACGTAGGCACGAATCTCATCGCGAGAACGAAGCGTCTTCTTCAAGGGAGTGATCAGCGTCATTCCTGTGATTTGGCTCATCTCGTGCAAGACTTCATCGGCGGCGCGGGTAAATTCCTCGGGAGAAACGGCGGCCGGAGGGGTATCGGCGGCGGGTGACTGTTGGGCGGCAAGAACAGTGACGGAAACGGAGAAGAGGGCGAAGCCAAGGGTCAGCCGACGCAGAAACGCGCCAAAACAGGATCCAGAAAGCCGATCAATTATCATTTTTCGAGAATAACAGATTCCAACGACAGAACGCGCACGAGGCAAATTCGAAGCGGAAAGTGTTTAGCAAAGTCGTATTCCCTGGGTTTGTTAGGTCAGCGAATCGAGCATTTTCGTTATTTTGTTCTGGATTCTTAACAGAATGGTAATTCGGGTATACTCATTTGAATGTGAAACCTCCCCGCAGGGGGTGCGATGTTGCCCGGATTGAGACTGCGTCAAGTCCGCGAACGTCTGGGACTAACCTACCGAGATGTCGAAACTGCGAGCTACGAACTCGCGTTGCGGCGCGGCCGCCCCGACTTTATCCTGCACATCAGCAGACTGGCAGATATCGAGAATCGCAACGTTGTGCCGGGCCTGCACAAGCTGTACACGCTTGCCGTACTCTACCACCTGAATCCGCTGGAACTTTTTGGCTGGTTCGACATTCCAATCGAAGAGTGTTTCGAGGACGGTATAAATTTTCCGGTCCCGAGAACGCACCTGGCTGCGCCGCCGAGCGGACTACGTGTACCGATCCGATTCGATCCTGCTTTCGATCCCAGACGTACGGACTTTCTTTCGCGGATGGTGGAGCGGTGGGGTCACTTTGAAGGGGCATTAACCAAAGGAAATGCCCGGCACTGCTATGGGTACATCGGGCTGGCAGACCGAAGGATGGTGCCGTTGCTGCGCCCCGGAAGTCTGGTCTTGATCGATACCGAAATACGTCAGATTGACGATGACGGCTGGACTTCCGAGCACGACCGGCCAATGTATCTTGTTGACGTACGAAACGGTTATCGCTGCGGCTGGTTTCAGAAATCGCAAGGAACGCTGGTCATGCAGCCGCATCCGATGTCTCGTTGTATACCCGAAAGCTGGAAATTCCCGCTGGAGGCTGAAGTGGTTGGCAAGGTAATTGGAGTGGTCACTCGGTTGAACGAGCCGTGGAGCACTGCAAATCAAGAATTTCGAGAAGAGCGCGCAAATTTGAAAAGAAAAGCTCCCTGAGATAATCCGGGGTGTTTCCCGGCAGCAGAATTCGATAGGACTCGATCTGCCGCCAGTGAGAAACCGTGGCCGCGAACGGTCCAGTCATTCCTCCCAGGCATTCCCGCAAGTCCTCGGCCTGTACCGCAAGAGGCGTTTCAAGAATCTTCTGAAAAATCTCGTAATGGCAGCATTCCAACGCTTCTTGAACGGCCTCCGGAGAATATACCGCGGTGAGACCAGCGTGTTCGTACTTGCCTGAGGAGAGGTCCCGCAAGGACGCAATGTAGGTCAAGCGGCCGAAGAGATTCGGTATCGCGGCCAGAGAAGTAGCCGTGAAGTCTCGCACCACGCTTTTGTTCCGCAGAATCTGATCGTCCATAAATTAGACTGCAGTTCCGAATTCGGAACATTTTAACGCCAAAACTTAGCATTCGGGAGCCCACGCAAAGGATGACGCTTGGAGGTGTCACCAATGCGTGTCACAAGAATAGCTCTGGCGACCAGTTTCACTCTGTTGGTCGTTTCCTTAGTAGGTCCCGCAACTCAGCGAGTAAACCACAACAACCTAACCAACAGCAATCAACGGATACAACTGGCAGATGGTATGCCACTGCCGCCGTGGCCGCCAGCGAACGCGGCTGGAACAATTCTGGTGGCAGATGGAATGCCACTCCCGCCGCTGCCGCCGCCAAATGCGATTGGAACAGTGCAGCTCGGATGAGAGACTTCTGATTCAAACTGCGGCAGATGCTAGCGGGCGCCGTGGAAAAGTCTAATTCCGTGGCAATTGCCATGTTAGGTATTTCCCAGACTCGTACAAACTGCTACACTGCGCCCGTGCTGGCTCAACTGCCAATATTCACTCTTATTACCTGGGGGTTGGCAACCTTGCTGACCCTCATTCTTTTGGGCCGGATCGTCGTAATCAAGCTGTATAGCTTCTATCCGGTTTTTACGGCCTATCTGGCTTGCAATTTGCTTCAGTCGGCGGTCGGTGTCTACCTGTACCAGTGGTATGGTTTCTGGTCAAAGTTGGCCTTCTGGTTTGGCTGGACAACGCAGGCGGCGATAGTGGTAGTACGGGCACTGGCCGCAGCGGAAGTATGCCACCAAGTTCTTGGAAAGTTTAAGGGCGTCTGGGCGATGTCTTCGCGCCTAATGGTGATGTGCGGGATTCTGGTGCTGGGCTGCGCTTTGTATTTCGGCCAAGACGGCTACCAATTTGTGGTGACGAAACTGGAAATCGGGCTGGAGTCGTTTATCGCCACTTGTGTGGTGGGGCTGTTTTGTTTCGCCCGTTATTATGACGTGCAGGTTTCCCGTCCGGTGGGTTTGCTGGGACTTGGACTTGGACTCAATTCCTGCCTGAAAATTCTAAATGATGTGGTATTTCAGAGGTTCGTTAAAGCTTATTTGAGTAAATGGAATTACGTTTCTTCGAGTGCTTTCATCGCAGTTCTGGGAATTTGGATCTGGGGTTTGTGGGAGCAGGTGGCAGTGCCGGTTTCTGAACCTGAGCTAAGCACAGCAACTGCTTACCAGACGTTGATGCCGCAAGTTAATCGCCGGCTGCTAGAGCTGAATGAGCAGTTAGGCAAACTCTGGAGCAAGGAGCAGCGCAAGCCGTGAACGCAGCATTCCTCTTCGTCGCGGCAATTTTCGCCATTGTGCTGGCGTTGCTGCTTTTTTGGGCGTTGCGCGGCGCCAGCCTTCGCAAAGGCGGGAAGGAAGGGTTAGGGATCATCGAGCAAGCCCCGCGGCACGTCACTAACATGGTGCAAATACGCCAAGCATTGGACGAGGCGGACTTGCAGTTCACCGCCGCGAAAGGCGGCCAGGCATTGGCAGCGAGGCTGCGGCGCGAGCGCCGCAAGGTCGTGATGTTGTACCTGGAAGCGATACGCCAGGATTTTGAACAATTGTTGAGGATCGCGCGCATTGTAGCTCTACTGTCGCCAGAGGTTTCCAGTTCCCACGAATATGATCGATTGCGCTTAACGATCAGCTTTCGTTTGCGATTTCAACTGACGAGGCTGCGGCTGATGATGGGCGCGCTCATACTTCCGCAGACCGACTTATTGGGACAGATGGTGGCTACATTGGCGGCACAAATCGAGCTGGCGATTGCGAAACTTGGCGAACGAGCGGCGCTGGCCGCGGAACTCGCGATCCAGTCGGAATAATAAAACAAACAAAACGTTCTGATGGTGCCGGCGCTCTTGGCCGTTAAGGCATCTTCACTTCAAAATCGTGGCTACGACTGTTCCGACCGTCTCAGCTGGCCGCGAATCGCGGACCGCGGAAGTCGAAATGCATGGCAGCTGAATGCGGAAGCAAGCTCCCCGTGGTGGAGTGTTACAGACCTGAATCTGCCCGCCGTGTTCGGTAATGATCCCGTAGCAGATGCTGAGGCCCAGGCCGGTTCCCTTGCCTACCGGCTTGGTGGTGTAAAACGGGTCGAACACTCGTGATGGGTCCTTGACGCCTTTTCCACTGTCCACGAATTCGATGATGAATTTGTCCGCTTCGACCGCGGTGCGCACCCACAAATCGCCGTTTGGCGAGGACTCGAGGATCGCATCCACTGCGTTGTTCACCAGATTCAGAAAGACTTGTTGTAACTGGTGAGGGTCTGCCGCGGCCAACGGTAAATCCCCTGCAAGATCCAGGTGCAAGCGGATATTATTCATCCGCAAATCGTAGTCCCGCAGCGAGAGAGTATCTTCCAAGACATGATTCAAACCAACCGGAACACGTTCTGGTTTGTGCTGCCGCGCAAAGCTCAGCAAGTTTTGCACGATGCGATGGGTGCGTTGTGCCTGCTTGTAGAGTTTTTCTGTGTATTCCAAGCCCTGCGGACCTACTTGGCCGCAGGAAGTCAGCAACTGGCTGTAGCCCAAAATCGCAGTGAGCGGATTATTTAGTTCATGCGCAACACCGGAAATCAATTGGCCGACCGCGGCCATCTTTTCGCTGTGCAGCAACTGTTCCTGGGTGCGCCGCAGGTCGTCGTAGGCCTGGCGGGTCTGATCGTAGAGCTGTGTGCGTTCAATGGCGCTGGAAATCTGGCTGCCCACCGCGATAAGCAGGTTGATGTCCGCGGGCGAGAAATCACGGGACGAACGGCTCCCGACCACCAAGCCGCCAATCACCTTGTCCTTGGACCAAAGGATAAGAACGTATGCGGAAGCAATTTGCTCCTGACGGTGCAGTTCCTTGAAGGTTTCCGGGAGTTGTAATCCGTTGGTCGAGAGGAACGTCGCATGAACCGCCTGGATGTGCTGCAGCAGTTCGGGTTGTACTTTGCTTGGCGGAAATTGGCGCGCATACTCGGAGCGATGTCCAACCACGGCGATCCGGCGTAGTACTTCGTTACTGGAATCGAAGAGATAGCAGGAAGCCGTGTCCAACTTGAACAACTCCGAGAGTTGCAGCAGAGCGCGGTGCAGCGAAGCACTCAAGTCCAGCGACTCGGTCAAAGTTCCGGAGATCGAGTTGAGCACCAGCAGTTCGCGGTTGCGCCTCCGAATTTCCAGTTCGGCGCGTTTGCGTTCGGTGATGTCCAGCAGAAACCCCTGGTAGGCGGTGACATTCCCGGCAAGATCGCGGACTGCGTTGGAAGATTCCGTTACGGTGCGGATTTCGCCGTCCTTCCGCTTGATATCGAACTCAAAATCGGCAACTGAGCCGTGATCCAAAAGCAGTTTCTTGAGGCGTTCGTGATCGACGGGATTTGCGTAGAGCGACGCAGTGTCAACGCGCATCAGTTCGTCGCGCGTGGCGTATCCGGCGATGCGCAGGAAAGCGTCGTTGAAGTCCAGAAAACGCCCTTGTGGTGTGGAAATGAAGACGCCTTCCTGTACGTTGGAAACCAGCGTGCGATACTTTTCTTCGGCGCGTTTGCGATCGGAAATGTCCTTCAGGACGTGCACCGTGCCCAGTTGGCGTCCGAGGGGGTCGGCGAAAACCGAATTCGAGGCGAGAAAATATCCCGGCAGCCAGGGATCGGGATCGTCTCCTTCGCCGGCAATGCCTTCACAATATGGGCAGATTGAGTACGCGGCACTCCGCTGCGGAAAAAGCTCACCGGTTAATCTTCCGATGGCTGGCTTGTTTTCGCGCCCGGCAAGATGCAGCATGCGCTGATTAACGCGAAGGATACGCCCTTCCGCGTCGTGCACGAAGATCGGATCGCCAATCGAGTCAAATGTGTAGGCCCATTGGCGCTGCACTTTGTCCACTTGTTCAAAGAGCAGAACATTTTGCAGAGTCAGGCCCAGCAAATTGGCGGTGTTCTTCAAGTAATCAATTTCGTCATCCTGGAATTTCGCGGCCTGGCAGCAACCCACCAGCAAAATACCGATCGGCGAATCTTTCCCCCGCAGTATCAGAGTTACGATCTCATTCACCCCGGTGGCGGCCATCCGGTCGCGTTGGCGTTCGCCGTTGCTGTCGGCAATCTTCACACTGGAGAATTCTTCCTTGAGAGCGCGCTGCGCCCATGGTTCATTCACCGGAACTTCCAGGTTCTCGGCAATGTATTTTTCATCGAAGCCAACCGCCGAGTGCGACACCAGCTTCGCGGAATCGCCGGCACCTTCCAGCAGCCGCACCATGCCATGAGTGATACCCAGGCTTCCGACCAGGTTCGCGAGCACGCGGTCGAGCAGTTCACCAACCGAAAGCGTCTGCGTGCTAGCCGCGGTCAGGAGACTCAGGCGGCGGAGCTTGTCGTTCAGTTCATCGGTGCGAATGCGGGCGCCCTCGAGTACCACCACAACCATGGCAATGCCGATGGCCACTGCGAGAAGATTGTCAAACGCCAAGCGGAGTATGAAGTAAGGGTTTTCCAGCCAGATCGGACGGTCAAGACCATTAAGGCCGCTCAGCATAAACAGGCCGGCCAACAGTCGAGCGCCGTGGCCGCGAGAGTTTCGCGAAAATCTCCACAACAGCCAGCCTGCCGCCAGACTAGTGCCTGCAATTGCACTAGATGTGAACCATCCGATATGCGGAACACCGGGCATCCCGCGCGATTCGAAGGCATACGCGGCCAGCACGATGCAAAAGGCCCCCGGCCAGATTACCGGGAACGAGGGACGCACCGCTCGCGTGTAACGCAGAACCGATTCGAGAAAAATCAGATTCACAACAACCAGCAGAAGCAGTCTGATTATGCGAAGCTGAGGCGAAGTGAGAGAAACTTGGGTCAGCTCGAATGCTGCTTTGACTGTGAGCAGTGTCCAACCGGCAACCCAGATTCGTAAGAAGCGTGACGGATGATCCCTGCGCAGCAGAACAAAAAGCACCAGCAGAATGACAAAGGCGGTTGCTGCAAAGAAGGCAACGGCTGATAGGCCCTGATTTTCGAGCACGAAGCGCCGCCTCCAATGAGATTGGGCAGTAGCCGGAGCGAGTCCTGCGCCTGAAGAAGGACACAAGCGGCGCAAAATTGCTGGTACTGGTACCTAGGTCAAGCTAACATGCTGTTTTCTGAATGGGCAACGGTACTCCAGTCAGATTGTGACCTCTCGTATAATAGGTAGTGGAGTCTAGCAAAGTGCAAACTGAGACTATCGAAAACATTCTGGTTGTTGACGACGAAGAAGCTATTCGGGAAGTAGTTTCCACGATGCTGGAGTCCAAAGGCTACCACTGCACTGCGGTTAGCAATGGCCGGGCTGCCCAGGATCAGGTGAAAAAATCCACGCCGGATCTGGTCCTAAGCGACATGATCATGCCCGAAATGGACGGAATTAAATTGCTGGAATGGCTCCGGCAGTATGACCCGGAAGTTCCGGTGATCATGGTCACCGCCATCCACGACATTTCCACGGCGCTGGAAGCCATTCGCAGGGGCGCTTACGATTACATTCTCAAGCCCTTCGAAAAAGATCAGTTGTACCTCGGCGTGAACCGCGCGCTGCAGCACCGCCGGCTGGTCGCCGAAAATCGCAATTATCAACGGACGTTAGAGCAGCAAGTGGAGCAAAAAACTGCGCGACTGACCGATGCGCTGGCCCAACTGGAGCAGTCCTACGACGATACGCTGGAGGCGTTGGGCAGCGCCTTGGATTTAAAGGACGCGGAAACTGAAGGCCACTGCCAGCGCGTCACGGCCTTTACCATTTCGATTGCTCGCACCATGCCGGTGGCCAAGACCTACTTGCCGGTGCTCGCGCGGGCCGCGTTTCTGCACGACATCGGAAAGATGGGCGTTCCGGATAATGTGCTGCTGAAACCAGGCCCGCTTGATGACGCGGAAAAAGCCATCATGCGTAAACACTGCCAGATCGGCTATGACATGCTGATCCGCATTCCCTTCTTGCGCGACGCGGCGGAAATCGTGCTGGCTCACCAGGAATTTTATGACGGCACCGGTTACCCGCGCGGACTCAAAGGCGAACAGATTCCTCTTGGGGCACGAATCTTCTCCATCGCCGACAGTATGGACGCGATGATCAGCGACCGCCCGTACCGCAAAGCTTTGCCGATGTCCCACGCACGGGAAGAAATCCAGCGCTGCGCTGGAACGCAATTCGATCCCAAGGTAGTCGAAGTCTTTTTGTCTATTCCCGAAGTGCACTGGAAGGAATTGCGGGAAAACCTTGGATCGCCATTTCGCCTGGCGCACTTGAGAAATCTGCACTCCTGACACGCCCCTCTAGCTTTGACAGCCGGCAAAACGGCGCCGCTCAGCATGGCGTATACTGAACAACGGTTCACTGCGGCATGAGTGCCACTCAACATTCCATGACTGACTTGCAAGCGATTCCTCAAATGGATCTGGCGGCGCAGTACGCCGCAATTGGCGCGGAAATCCGCGAAGCCGTATTGCAGGTTCTGGCGTCCCAGCAATTTGTACTGGGTACGGAAGGCGCCGCGCTCGAAAGTGAAATCGCCGAGCTTTCTGGCGTCAAGCATGGCATTGGGGTTGCGTCCGGAACCGATGCGTTAATTCTTGCTTTGCGCGCCGTGGGAGTTGCGGCTGGCGATGAAGTCATTCTGCCGCCATTTACGTTTGTGGCCACCGGCAGCGCCGTAAGCGCGCTGGGTGCCACGCCGGTCTTTGCCGACGTCGAGCCAAATACCTTCAACATCAATCCAGACGAAATCGCCAAGCGCATTAACTCGCGCACCCGCGCAATTCTCGTGGTTCATCTCTACGGCCTGTCCGCCGACATGGACCCGATTCGAAGCGTAGCGCAGCATCACGGCATCCCCATCGTCGAAGACAACGCTCAGGCCATCGGCGCGATTTACCAGGGTAAGCCCACCGGATCGCTTGGCGATGTGGCCTGCATCAGTTTTTATCCGACCAAGAATTTAGGCGGCTACGGCGATGCGGGAATGATCGTCACCAACTCTACCGAAATGGATGCGCGGCTGCGCACGCTGAGAAATCACGGCCAGGCCACGCGCTACAACAGCGTCGAACCCGGCTGGAATAGCAGGCTGGATGAAATTCAGGCGGCGATATTAAGAGTCAAGCTACGCTACTTGCAACAGTGGGAGCGAGCGCGCCGCTCTCATGCGGCTCTCTACTCAAAATTGCTTGCACCGGTCGGCAGCGTAAAAACGCCACAAATTCCCGATGGCTACGAGCATGTCTACCATCAATACACGATTCGTGTGCCGCGACGCGATGCACTTCAGAAATTTCTGCGCGAACGTAAAATCGGCAACGCCGTCTACTATCCGGTGCCACTGCATCTACAAAAGATCTATGCGGGTCTCGGGCACCAACGCGGCAGCTTTCCGGAATCAGAACGAGCCGCCGATGAAGTCGTTTCGCTTCCGATGTTTCCTGAGTTGCGAGCCGAACAGACTGAGCGCGTGGCTACGGCAATTGCAGAGTTTTACAGCCAGTAGGTTAGGTCTGAATTCCAATTTCGCGTCGCTCGTATTCTTCTAACTCACAACCCAAAGTACAGCAACGCCAGCAAGAACAGCCAAAGCCCATCCATAAAATGCCAGTAGTAGGAAGCGACTTCTACCGCGGCACCGCGACTGACGCGTGCAGACTCGAACCGCCGCAATCCCACGTATAGCAGCAGGCAGATTCCACCAATGAGATGGATCGCATGCAACGCGGTAAATACGTAAAAAAAACTGCCCGCCTGGCTGGATGTTAAATAAATGCCCTGCGCCACAAGCTGGCGCCAAGCGATCGCTTGACCGCCAACGAATAACAGCCCCAGTACGGTCGTCAACGCCCACAATTGCCGAAATCCACTCAAACTGTCGATCTGCAATTTGCGGCGCGCCAGTTCCAGCGTGGCGCTGCTAGCCAGCAACAGCAAAGTGTTCGCCCAAAGAATTCTGGGAATACGGACGCCCGCCCAGTGGCGCAAATTCTCAACACGCAGCACCAGAAACGCCGCGGCCAGTACCATGAAAAACATCAGGATGGAAAGCATCGCCAGAGCAATCGCCGTCGAGTATTTCTTTGCGCCGGATCTGCGCGATTCGGGGTTCCGCTCTCCCCCGCTGTTTCCGCCGCCATCGCCATCACCGTCACCTGAAGGAGGTTTACCGCCGCCGGTTCCGCGAACGTCTTCGATGATCAGCTCGATGTCGTCCAATACGGTTGAACCCGGCATAACGTGGTCCCCAGTCTCAATCTAGCGAAATTTCGCAACTTGTTCGGGCGAAACATGTTGCGGCAAGAAGTCTAAACCAGCCAGCGGCTCGCCGTACAGATAAGCGCTACGATAAACCGAAGGTACCGAACTGCCAAAATCGTCGGCTGGAATTGGCGAACGCAAGAACCATTCGAGTGTAGTCGCATGCCACGGATTCCGGCTGGCATCATTTCCTTTCCGCAGCAGGCTCCAGAAAAAATTAAACAAGAAAACAGTCTGCGCAGCGATGGTCGCCATCGCAGCCGTGGAAATGAACGATCGCGCCACTGCAGCTCCGTGCGCAATGGATAGCGTCGAGTTTTCGCCTCGCATTCGGTCAAGCAGTCCCAGCCAGTGCATTGGCATAAAGATGCAATAGACCCCAGCGAAGGTTAGCCAGAAATGAATTTTGCCAAGAGTTTCGTTCAAGCAGCGACCGTAGAGCTTCGGAAACCAGAAAAATAGCGCGCCAAGAATCGCGAATGTGGCTGCGACGCCCATCACCAGGTGGAAATGTCCGGTAACGAAATCGTCGCTGACCGCGGCGGCCGCAACATCATGGCTGGAAAGAAACAGCCCGGACAATCCGCCCGAAAGAAAAAGTGAAATAAATCCAACGGCAAACAACATCGAGGTGGTCAGGCGAATCTCTCCGCCCCACATGGTTCCGAACCAGCTTGCCAGCAGCACCGACGCCGGAATCCCCAGCGATGACGCCAGCAACGCAAACACCAGCGGAGAGTATGGATTCAACGCGCTGGAAAACATGTGGAATCCCCATATGCAGAAGCCGAAGACTCCCACCGCGCAAAGCGCCAGTACCGCGGCACGTTCGGCCCACACCGGGCGCCGCGAAAATGTTGCCACCAGGTGCGAGACGATGCCAAAACACGGCAGCATCGCAACGTACACTTCAGCCTGCGCGAAAAACCAGAACCAGCGCTGCCAAATGAACGGCAAGGCCATCCGCGAAGGCGCATGCACTGCAAAAAACTGGGTTCCGAGATACCAATCTGAAAGCAGCAGCGCGCACGCCGCCAGCAAAATTCCGAAAATCAGCAAGCTCAGCACTGCTGTCACGTACCAGGCCCAAACCGTGAGCGGCAGCCGCGTCAGCGTCATGCCGTCGGTACGCAGGTCGGTCACAGTAGTACAAAAATTCACTGAAGACAGGATTGCGCCGAAAGAAAAACTTACAACGCTGAACAGCCACAACATCATTCCGCTCTGAATGGGCAAGAAGAACGAAACGGACACTCCCAGCAGGGACACAAACGTCAGCCAGAACGAAATTCCGCTCAACCACGGAAACGCCATTTCATTCGAACCGATCTGCAACGGCAGGAAATAATATCCGAAACCAAATTGCGGCGCGGCGGTAAGCACAAAAAACACCATCAGCGAACCGTGCAGCAGGATCAGTGCCGCGTATCGTTCGGATTGCGCTGCGGCACTGTGAGCGATTTGCATCCGCATGCCTATCGACAAAACCATGCCCAGCACCACGCTGAACAGCGCCAGCCACAGATAGCGAAGCCCCACTTGTTTGTGTCCACAGGAAAACAAATTCCGATTCCGCCTTCCGTCGATGAATCGCCGGTTGAGTCTACACAATATTTGCAGGGAAAGCCTGCGCGCGGCAGGAATGCCACGGCAAGCGGAATCGCGAAGAAGGTCAGGAAGTTGGTGCGGTGGAAAGGATTCGAACCTTCACGGTATTGCTACCGCCAGCCCCTCAAGCTGGTGCGTCTGCCAGTTCCGCCACCACCGCAAAAGTCTGTTTCAAACTAAGTGAATCGCCGCTCGGTCTAGCCGCCTGAGGAAGCAGCCAGCCGTACTGCTTCTGATTGTCCCGCAAACCGCGGCAAAATCAATCAAAACTCTTGGCGAAAATTCTCCGCGCCACGAACATCGAACGTTCGCCTTGAACTACGGCTTCTTATTCGGCGCCGATGGTGCCGTGGTAGTCGGTGCTGGCGCAGTCGGAGCAGGTGTCCCGGGGGTAGCTGCCGGCGCCGGAGTCGTCGCGGGCGCCGTCGCAGGAGCAGTCGCCTTCTTCGCGGGCTTGTTGGCATCGTAAATCACTGAGCTTCCCGGCCCAACCGCGCGGTCCGAGCGCAACGCCAATGCCATCGCGCAAACCATGAACATCACCGCGCACCAGGTGGTCGCCTGCGAAAGCACCGATGCCGCCCCGCGTGGGCCAAATGCAGTCTGGCTGCCCGCTCCACCGAAAGCTCCGGCGAGGTCAGCGGCCTTGCCGCTCTGCAGCAGCACCACGATGATCAAGACCAGACAGTTCAACACGAAAAACGACGTCAGCAGCCAGCCCGCCCACCGAAAACCGACGACGATGATTCCAAACCCGAGGGCAATCGCGATCGCCCATTTGATCCAAGCTGGCATTGCTTCATCACCTCAAAATTCGCTTAAATTTCCGGCCTCGGCCGGGTTCTACTTGCAGTTTACAATCGCGGCAAACGACTTGGCATCCAGGCTCGCTCCGCCGACCAGCGCGCCATCCAGCTCCACTTGCGCCATCAACCCGTGAATATTGTCAGGCTTGACGCTGCCGCCGTAGAGGATTCGTATGCTGGCGGCCGCTTCTCCGGCAAACTGATCGTGCACACAGCCGCGCAAGAACCCGTGAGCCGCCGCGGCAATCTCCGGCGTAGCCGTACGGCCCGTCCCAATAGCCCAGACTGGCTCGTAAGCTAATAGAATACGGGAGAACTCCTCAGGGGTCAACGCGCCCGGCCCCCCGATAAACTGTTGAGAAAGCACCTCTTCCGTCTTTCCATCTTCACGATCGGCCAATTGTTCTCCGACGCAGATAATCGGCGTCAAGCCTTCAGCCAGCGCCGCACGGCTCTTCTGCGCTACCGAGCCGTCGGTCTCGCCAAAATACTGGCGCCGCTCCGAATGCCCCACGATGACGTACCGGCAGCCAGCCTCGGCCAGCATTCCCGCGGAAACTTCGCCAGTGAAGGCGCCTTCCCTGTGCCAATGGAGATTTTGCCCGCCCATCGCGACCTTGCTGCCTTTAGCGGCTTCCACCGCCGCCGCGATTGCGGTAAACGGCGGCGCGATCACCACGTCACAGTGAGTTGCCACCGCCACCTGTGGCAGAAATGCCGCAAAAAACGCGCGGGTGTCGGCTTGCGTTTTGTACATCTTCCAATTCCCTGCAATCACCCTGCGACGCACGTCACCGCTGCTCGAAGCACTCATCGATTGGTCAGCGCCTCCACGCCGGGCAACTTGCGGCCGCCGAGAAATTCCAGCGAAGCGCCGCCCCCTGTCGAAATGTGCGAAATTTCGTCGGCCACGCCGGACTGATGCACTGCCGCCACAGAGTCTCCACCGCCGACAATCGATGTAGCCCCGCCAACCGTTGCCGCCGCCACCGCTTTGGCCACTTCCAGTGTGCCTTTGGCGAACGACGGCATCTCAAACACACCCATCGGGCCGTTCCACACGATGGTTTTGGCTTTGGCAATCTCCGCCGCGTACGCCGCGATAGTCTTCGGCCCGATATCGAGGCCCATTTGCTCCGCGGGCGTCGTCGTTACATCGCCCAGAGTGGCCGTTGCGTCGGCTTTGAATTCCGGCGCGGTCACATGATCCACGGGCAGCAAAAATTTGAAGCTACGAGCTTTCGCATCAGCCAGAATCTTCTTTGCGAGATCAATCTTGTCGTTCTCAACCAGCGACTTGCCAATCGGCAAACCCCGCGCCTTCAAAAACGTGTAGGCCATGCCGCCGCCGATCAGCATCGCATCGGCGATCTTCATCAGGTTTTCCACCACTTCGATCTTGTCGCTGACTTTTGCCCCCCCAAGAATCGCCACAAACGGCCGCGCCGGATTGCTCACCGCTTTTCCGAGGTACGCGAGTTCTTTCTCCATCAACAATCCCGCCGCGGATTGCTGCACAAACTTCGTAATTGCCACCACCGAAGCATGTGCGCGATGAGCCGAACCAAACGCATCGCAAACAAAAAGCCCGTCGCACAAAGCCGCCAGCTGCTTCGCGAAGGCCTCATCATTTTTCTCTTCTTCCGGATGAAAGCGCACATTTTCCAGCACTAGCACTTCGCCATCAATCAGCGCTTTGCTCTGCGCCTCCACGCCAGGCCCGACGCAATCCAATCCAAACGCCACCGGCTTACCCAGCAACTCTTCCAATTTTTTCGCCGCCGGTTGCAGCGAATACTTCGACTCCGGACCACCCTTGGGCCGGCCAAGGTGTGAAGCCAGCACCAACCGTCCGCCTTTTTCAATCGCCAGCTTCAGCGTTGGCAGCGTCTCGCGAATCCGCGTATCATCCGTCACCACACCGTCTTTCAACGGCACATTGAAATCGACGCGCATGAAGACGCGCTTCCCGAGCAAATCCAAATCCTTAATCGTCAGTTTGTCCATTTTTCATCCCTGGGAACGCCATTCTCCAGAATGGCGGGTTAGTACTGCAACGCCTGCTAGTTGCCGCCGTCACGCCACCAAACTGTCATCCCGAGCGGAGCAGGCCGACGTTTTTTCTTCCACGCTCGCTCCTGCGAACGTGTCGGCCTGCGCAGTCGAGGTATCTCTCTTGCTCCGTGACTATCGCCAACCGCGCCGCCGACAGTCTCGAATCACCAGTCACTTCCCCTAGAACTTCGACGCCAGCAACTTAATCAAATCCCGGCACCGGCAGGAGTATCCCCACTCGTTGTCGTACCACGCCAGCACTTTCACGCACTTGTCGCCGACCACCTTGGTGTACTCCGAATCCACGATCGACGAATTTGAATTGCCTTTGAAGTCCGCCGAAACCAGTTCCTCTTCGGTGTAGCCGAGGATGCCTTTCATCGGGCCATTCGCCGCCGCCTTCAGCGCCGCATTCACCGTTTCTTTCGTCGCTGGCTTGTCCACGAAAACCGTCAAATCCACCACGCTGACGTTCGGCGTAGGCACCCGCATCGCGTAGCCATCGAGCTTGCCCTTCAATTCCGGCAATACCAGATGCAGCGCCTTCGCCGCTCCAGTCGAGCTCGGAATCATGCTGATCGCCGCCGCGCGCGCGCGCCGCAAATCCTTGTGCGGCAGGTCCAACAGCTTCTGGTCGTTGGTGTAGGAGTGAATCGTGGTCATGGTGCCGCTGTGAATCCCGAACGTTTCATGAAGCACCTTGGCCACTGGCGCCAAGCAATTCGTGGTGCAAGAAGCGTTCGAAATCACGTTGTGTTTTGCCGGATCGTAAGTGTGATGATTCACACCCAGCACAAATGTCGCATCCGGCCCGTCTGCAGGAGCCGAAATAATCACTTTTTTCACCGAGCCGCGCAGATGCGCTCTCGCTTGCTCGCCCTTGGTAAATAATCCGGTCGATTCCACCACAATGTCCGCGCCAACGCTCGCCCAGTCAATTTGCGCCGGATCTTTCACCTTGAATACCTTAATCGCCCTGCCCTCCACCGAAATCGTGTCCTCGGTGTGCGTAATCGTATGCGGCAAATTCCCCAAAATCGAGTCGTACTTCAACAAGTGCGCCAGCGTCTTCGAATCCGTAATATCGTTCACCGCGACGAACTGAATATCCTTGTCGTCCAGCGCCGTCCGCACGATGTTCCTTCCGATGCGTCCAAATCCGTTAATCCCTACTTTGATCGCCATTCTTCCTCCAGAAATTTCGGCTAGAACATCCGCGTCCGAGCCGTTTATCGAAATTCGTCCTCTCGCATCGTCCACCCCTGGAGTCGATCGTTCTACTTCGGTCGGGAGGGCACGACTTTAGTCGTGCCGCTGGAAGCGTAAACTCCTAGCGGCTTTAGCCGCCAAGGTCACGGCTCGAGACATCCCGCTTAATACTCAAAAAGGGGCAAATACGATTCGCGGGCAAACACGCAGCACTCCGAAGCGGGCCACTTCGCCATGCGAACTAAAAATGCTATGGGCTGCCGCCACAAAAGTCAACGTGACTCGCGCACAACAGTTCGTGACCGCCGACCAGCGTTTCGCCGCCTCTTCAGTGGCACAGCCTTCAGGCCGTGCGCGATGCCAGCCCTGCCACGGCCTTGACAGTAAAGCGCAATTCCCAGCGCTGGTATGATCACCATTGATGACTTCCTTTCACCTCGGCATCATCTCCGACACCCACGGCCTCCTCCGCCCTGAAGCACTGGCAGCTCTAAGAGGTTCCCAAGCCATCATTCACGCCGGCGACGTAGGCGATCCCACTATCCTCGATCAGCTAAAAACCATCGCACCAGTTTTCGCCGTGCGGGGCAACACAGACCGCGGCAACTGGGCCAGCACATTGCCGCTCCGCGAAACTCTGCAAGCAAGAGACTCCCATATTTACGTGCTGCACGATTTGCACGATATCGATCTCGACCCAAAGCTGTCCGAAATCTCGATCGTCGTCACTGGCCACACCCACCAACCCGATTCTCACTGGCGAGACGGCGTCCTCTACATCAATCCCGGCAGCGCCGGCCCCCGGCGCTTCTCTCTGCCCATCTCGCTCGCCCGACTCGATCTCGGCAAAACTCCCTGGCAGGTCGAATTTCTGCAGCTAGCCGCCACTTAGTCGCATCCTCGCTGATTTCCTGTATTGGCCGCTTTCACGCCACAAAACTGTCATTCCGGGTGGAGCAGGCCGACTTTTTCTTCAATCGCGAAGCGCGGGTTGCAGGGTTTGTACTTGCAAACCCTGCGACCAGACTGTCGGCCTGCACAGTCGAGGAATCTCTCTTGGGTTTTTCCTGGAGTGCTCGCTGGCTACTGCGGAAACTGCTTAATACTCGTGACCTTATCTCCGGTAAACCGGACAAACACCGTCCGATCCGGCGGCGTCCCGTAAATCCAATCCTCAATCTCGTTGCCTTCGTTGTCCCGTTCGCGAACTTTATGGCCGGGCTTGCCAATCGCCGCCACCACCATTTCGCGGTCCATGCCGACCTTGGCTATCCGCTCCTGAATCGCCTTCTTGATATCCGGCGGAAGGGTGTCCGCCCACTGCACCGAAGCCGACCGCTGCCTGGCAAAATCCATGAACGGCGAAAGCAGCTGTTTCAACTCTTGCGGTGTCAGATCCGGAATCGTCTTGTTAAACTCCAGAATCAGCGTACTTCCCGCTCCCGGTTGCATTCCCGGCGGGCCCTTTTCCTGTGCTTCTGAGGCCGAACGCATCGTCGGCACTCCTCCCGCCGAAATCTGTACGTGATCCATAAAGTGCCGCTTGCCGCGCCCACCGCCATTTACATCCACAAAAATCGTGTGGTCGCGAAATTCCAGCTTGGTGATTTGTACCTGATCGCCGGCGTGCACCGCAGCACCGTGGGTCGCCACTGCACGCGTCAATAAATCCAGGTTCAGCGGCTTATCCGCGTATTGCAAAAACCCTTCTTTACCCGCAGGCAGTGATTTCGCGGCCTTGGCAAACTCGCCCGAAACATACCGGATCAGCTCCAGCTTTGAAGTTTCCTGCAGCGTGGCTTTCTTCGGTCCGGCCTGGGCAGGAGCCTGCCCTTGTTGTTCGTCACTCCAAGCAGGAAACAGCGGCAGCTCTTCATTGGAAAAATTCGGTGCGGGAGACGCATCTGGAGGACGCAGGCTCATCGACCGCGGAATATCCGCGTCGGCCAGCAGCAAAACCGTCAAAACTATGGCGATCGCGTTCATCGGTCCGGTGGCAAGCCCAGTCGCGGCCACCTATCCCACATTCTACGACGCTCTGACCCCAATGAATAGATGCTTTACACGCAACTCGCCGGCCCAGATTCCTTGCACCGGTGGTGCTCTATTCCTATAATCCGGCCAGTCCCGGCAGTTTTTTCTTTCGGAATCTAAGGTGAATCCATGCCCTCGGGCGCATCCTACGACGTTCAGATTCTACTTCCCATCCACAACGAAGCGGAAAGCATCGAAGCCACCATTGAAGAGCTCTATCGCGACCTTTCTCCCCAGGTGAATCTTCAATTCTTGCTATGCGAGGACGGCAGCAAGGACAACACTAAAGAGATTCTCCGCGGTGTTGCCACCCGCCGCCCGGCCAAGCTACTGCTCAGCGAAAGCCGCAAAGGCTACTCGCGCGCCGTGCGTGACGGCATGCAGGAAAACGACGCTCCGTATCTGCTCTGCCTTGATTCCGATGGGCAGTGCGATCCCCACGATTTTCCGAAGTTCTGGGAAGCCCGCAAATCCGCCGAAATCATTCTCGGCTGGCGGGTCAATCGCGCCGACAATTGGATCCGCAAGACCATGTCCCGCACCTTCTATCTTGTCTGGAAGACTCTCTACGGCTGTAAAGTGCAAGACCCCAGTTGTCCCTACATGCTCGCCAGCCGCGAAGTGATCCAGGACATCGGGCCGCGAATGGGCGCCATGCAGCAAGGCTTTTGGTGGGAATTTGTCGCGCGTGCCCATCTGCTCGGCTATTCGATTAAGGAATTGCCGGTAAATCATCGCGAGCGGGCCGCCGGCGAAACCCAGGTATATAAGCTTCGCAAACTGCCGGGCATCGGTTACCGGCACTTCGTCGCGCTATTCACGATCCTGAGTGAATCGAAGCACGCAAAGGCGAAATAATTTCACACAAGAAGTTGAAACGATCGCGGCGGTTCCGCTCTTATCTAGAATTCTGCCGCCTGGAAAAAACAATGTTTCTGCCAAACACCTGCGCGTCAGCCCAATCTTTCTTATACTCGTCCCATTTCAGCGGCACTTTCGCGCAATCAAGACAAATCACCACGCACGGCCTGGCCCCAGTCGCGGCCAACGCATAGTTCGCCGATAAATTGTCCATGTCCACGTAATGCCCAGTTTTCGTGAAACCATCGACGTAAGTCAGCGCAAATATCGGGTAACTGAAAAACGAATTTATCTCGCCCTGCAGATCGACCGAGCGTTTGCCGGTATACGCATCTATAGCCAAATCGCGGCACGGCAATTGATTGACGGCGTTCGCCAGCGCGATATCGTTCGCCGCCTGTTCCTCATGTTGGTCCGCGAAATACTGCACCGCCCGCGGCTTGTAAACATCCGCGACCCGGCTCCACGGAATCAGCGACCGGGTGCGATTCACCAGCGAGAACGTGAGCCCGTACGCCAGCAATATCGCAACCACCGCAGTGCTCAGCCGCTTCGATGCGAACTGCTCCAGCAGCAGCCCACACAGCACCGCCGCCAGCACAAACAGCGGCAGATGGTGCCGAGCGCCCCAGATCTGCCAGCGCAGCAGTCCGCAGAACATCAGGAACGCACCGAACAGTCCTGCCGCAACAATCATGACTTCTTTTTTCTGGCGTAGCTGCCGATAGTTCCCAAGCAGCAGAATTCCGCACGCTACCACCAACAAAAGGTGCAACGGATCGCCCGCGTGAATTTCATGCGTCGAGAAATGATTCAGATCGAAGTGAAAACCGCGCCACACCGCTCGCGGATCGTCGGGATCGGCGCCTACCAGATGAATCAGCGCGCGAAATCCTTTCAACAGGACTGCATTCAATCCCGCCGATGGCGTTACCACATGCAGGGAGATGTTGCGAATCACGTTGGCCACAAGTTCCCGGACGCCAAACCCGGAAGCCATCCAGGCCAACCGCTGACCGCCGTCCGCGAACGGCATTCCCAGCGGCGAACCGGTCAGCTTGTAGCATCTCCAGAATTGCGGCCCGTTCAGCACAAAAATAAAAAACAAAAACACCGGCGACTTTTTCCAGAATTCGATGCGCGCTTTGGAATCACCCGCGAGCCAGCACCCCAAAACCAAAAACGGCAAGTAAACGTAGGCGCTGCCTTTGGCCAAAACCGCCAGTCCCGCCGCAGTCCCGACCAACACCGCGTTGGTCCAGTTCGGCTGGGCATTAAAGCGCAGCAAAAAAATCACTGTCAGCAGAATCCAGAAGGACACCACGTAAACATTCATCGGCCCGGAAGCTTCGAGAACACCTTCCGTAATGCTTGCGGCAATCACCGCGGCCAGCAGTTGTCCCCATCGCCCGGCGCCAAGCAGCTTCGCGCAGTACGAAACTCCCACGATGCAACCGACGAAGCTGCACACCTGCACAAAATTTACGAAGCGATCCGAGCCCCAAAGCAAATAGGCGTGCATCATCGAAAATTCTGCCCACGGCGCAAAAATCAGGTGCGCGTAATCCGGAGTCGGAAACAGCGCCACGCTGTGATTGCTCATCCACATGCTCACCCGCGGCAGGTGATACTCCATCGCGTCCCAAACGTTTGGTGCGCCCGCAATCGCGGTGATTGCGATGATGATCGTCAGTAATCCAACTCCACCGAACAGCGCTTTGGCTTCTGTTCCGTTGCCAGCGCTGGCGGCGTCTTCCCTACGCGCGGCGTCATTCGCAGCGCCACCCGCCCGCCTCAAACTGAGCCGCCACAATGCAATCACTGCCGCAGCACAAATTGCCGCCCACGCGACCGCGACTCCCGTCCTGGTCACCGCATGAAACACGCTCAATACTTCCGTCACCACGGCCACATAAACGCCCAACATCAGCGCCGTCAACAAGGCCGCCAACCTTCGATCATCTGTCTGTGGTTTCAAAATGAAATAGTGCAGCAGGAAAGCGATTGGAATCAGAGCCAGCAACATGCGGTCACTCAACTCCTCCACGAACACGCCTGGAGATTGGCATTCGTAGCGACGTCCAGACTGCAATGCTCAGAACACTGTCACCTGCACGCCCGACCGGTCAATTTTCATCGGAAGAATATGTCCGCCTGCTTCTTCGACCGCTCTTTCCACTCCGCCCCGGGCGTCAGGTTCGATCAGCATCACCACGCAACCTCCGCCGCCCGCGCCGCAAACTTTTCCGGAGAGAGCGCCTTTCTTGCGCGCGCCTTCGATGATGCGGTCAACGGTCTTGGTCGAAATCGTCGGCAAACTTTTTTTCCGAAAGAGCCATTCCTCGCGCATCAACCGGCCGGTTTCTTTCCAGTCCGATTTTTCCAGTGACAAGCGCATCGCCTGCGCCACTTCCGAAATGCGCTCAAGATTCGCCCGCACTTTTCTGGTGCCGTCAATATGCGCTTTAAACACTTCCCAGTTGTTGATTCCCGATTGCCTCGGCTTGCCAGTGTAACAAAGCACCAGCCGTTGCTCGAGTTCCCGGACATCGAGCCGCAACTCGACTCGCCGTTCGCCGCCCGGTGGCAACTCAATCGCCGCCGCGCCGCCAAACGCCGGTGGATAGTGATCCTGCGTCCCGGTCGGCACGCGAATCACGATTCCTTCCGCGTCGCGGCTGATGTGAATCCAATCGACTTTGCTCTTCCCTGCTCCGGTAAAACGATCCAGCGCCGCGCAAATGGCTACCGCCATCGCACTGGAACCGCCAATGCCAGCGCCGGCGGGAGCTTCCGAATCCGTAGTCAGAGTAAATCCGCCGGGTGGCTCAAAGAATTTTGCAATTTCAGCAAGCAGGGGAAGGTGGTATCGCTTGGCATGCACCATCGCCGCGAACGATGGAAAACTTTCCTCGCGTTTGGTGTCGCGCGAAACCAGATGAATTCGCTTGTCTCCAACCGCGCGCGTTTCGATTACGCACGATGCATAACGCGTGATCGCCGCATTGATGGTCACGGCTCCCGGATGGAACAGATACAGCGGCCAGATATCCAGCGTGCCGCCTGCCAGGTCCACGCGCGTTGGTGCCTTGGATTCAATCCGCAACGTCATTCCTCATTCTGCTGGGGTTTACTCTGCTAAATGCAAGGTCAGCATAGCGCGGCAACTGTCGAAGATGCGCGTTAAATCGTGGCTTGGTGTTCCGGTTCTAAACTACCCAGGAACCGCAAATAGTCTGGTCATTCTTTCTCGTTCACTGCGCGGGGGCGGAACATCAAATGTTGACGCACTTCGTGTTTCACCTGCGCCGGATTCGGCTCAAAGCATCGCCGGCAACGCGCTTCGTATGCTCCGCCCGCGCCGACAACGATCAACTCGTCACTCTCTACCAGCCGCTGGGTATGCACCGCTGGATTTCCGCAGCGCACGCAAATCGCCAACAGTTTTGTAATCTCCTCAGCGATCGCCAGCAGACGTGGCATCGGCTCAAACGGCCGCCCGCGGTAATCGGTGTCCAGTCCAGCGACAATCACTCGTTTGCCCAGATTCGCCAGCTTGCTGCACACGTCCAAAACTTCTTCGCCCAAAAATTGCGCTTCATCGATTCCGATTACTTCCGTGCGCGGTTGGATTTTCTCCAATATTTCCGACGCTTTTGCAACCGTGTCCGACTGAATGCCCAGTCCAGAGTGCGACACAATTTCATTGGCCGCATAGCGTGCATCAATTGCCGGCTTAAAAATCTGCACCCGCTGCCGCGCAATCTCCGCTCGCCGCAATCGCCGGATCAACTCCTCGCTTTTGCCGGAAAACATCGGGCCGACCACCACTTCGATCCAGCCCATATTGCCCTTGACGATATCCACGCTCGCTCCTTTAATTCGTTCCGGCCTGTTTGGCGATCGCGCTTCGGTGATACATCGCCTGATTAAAAAACGGCGCAAATGCCGAAATCAGCGCAACTCGAAATGCTTCTTGCCGGGTAATTTTGTTCGCGCTCAGTACGCCCCATGCGCCCTGCATGTCGCGAACTCCGGCTTCGCCGGCAAACCGGTCAATCGCTACCGATAGTTCCACGCCCTTCACGAAAACTTCTTCGGCCAGCGCCTCGGGCAATTCCACCGCGCCGGAACGTCCAAAATGCCCGCGCGTTCCATCGGTGACATACGCCCAGCTTTCCAGAAAAACCCGCCGCTTGCTACTCTCAACGATCGAGTCCAATCCGCCTTCGAGGCCCACAAAATAATTCCACGGCTTCGACTGTTGCTTGGAAATTCGCTGCAGTGCTTCGGTTCGCAGCCGCGCGCCGCGCATGCACTCTTCGCGGCTCATCGGAGTGTGATTCACTCCGCTCTCAACATCCACGCCGGTAATTTCGATGGGAACTCCCGCGGAAAGCAAATCCTTCATCCCCTCGACAGCCGCGCGCACCGCCGCAAGCTTCGGTTTGCGCATGCTTCCGACAGCGATAATCAAATCGCTCAACAATCGGCCCTCTTCTCGGAGATTGTAATCGCCGATTCAGCTATTGAACAGCCGGAATTCGGCAGGCTGAGGAAAACTTTGCGCGCCGATTCTTGCGGAGCAGGTTGTTGAGGAAATTTTCGCGGGGAAAACTTTAGAACGGCAGAATTATGGAGCGGCCTATCGGAATCGAACCGACACCTGAACCTTGGCAAGGTTCCGTACTACCACTATACTAAGGCCGCCCATCGCAACGATTTCAACTACAAATTATTTATAACACGCATCGACCGGAGCCGACAAGCCCGCGCAAGTCCCCGGTTGCCACTGCAAACTCAGGGACACGTTGGAAATTACCACCTACTGTAGGCCCACCTTCACGCCGGCTTTTGCGCGATGTACAGGTACCGCCGCAGCCGCCCTTCGCCGCAGAGGATCTGCACACTGGAAAGGAATTGTTGCAATCCTGCAAAATTCGTTGCACCTTCCACGGCGCTTAGCGCTTCTCTTCGGGCTTCTCGGGCCTCGCGCCACCGCTTGGCGATGGAAGCGGCATTGTCACTGGTATCTCGCACGCTGACCACCTGAAATCCCACCCGCTCCATTATTCGTTCATTCTCTCCAGGCGGACTGAAGATGTAGTAGCCAATCGAGCTTCGGGCTGCGATTTCCTGCTGCGAAATCATTCCGCCGATGATCAGAGCGTCGCTAAACAGCATCCGTCCGCCGGGCCGCACCACGCGAAACATTTCCCGCAATACCTGCAACCGTTGGGGAATGTGGCACAGCACGTCATTGGCGAAAGCTGCTTCGAACGTCGCGTCCGCAAAAGGCAGCGCTTTCGAAACGTCACAGCGCTCGAAGCGCAATTGGCCGGAGATGTTCGCGGCCGCCACAAGCTGATTCGCCGTCTGGATCCCCGGTTCGTTGATATCGACACCAACGACCCGGCAACCCACCGTTTCTGCCACTCGCATTGCGTACCGGCCTGAACCG
The DNA here is from genome assembly GCA_963814635.1 of uncultured Acidobacteriota bacterium. Classification (GTDB taxonomy): domain Bacteria; phylum Acidobacteriota; class Terriglobia; order Acidiferrales; family UBA7541; genus Acidiferrum. The sequence goes on from CAWFDP010000001.1 coordinate 2,684,882, forward strand.
CAGCCAATTTCCAGCACGCAGGATTCCGGGGTGAGCCTCAACGCCAGAGGTATTTCGTTGGATTCCTCAGTGTTCACCCAACTGGTCTGCCCGAGATCAACGCCGTAAGTCTCGACGCGGATCTCCCGATAAACATCCACCTCATAATTGGAATAAGCACTGTTATACAGGTCTACTGAGGGAGACATCCCGTCGCCTTCTTCGTATCACGCGATCCTCTGGACGATCGCAGCTCGAATAGCTGTAATTACGACACCTTCGCTACGTTGACCGCCTTGACCACCGGCGAGCGCCGCTGGCGATCCGCAAACCTCGAAGCTTTTTCCTTGTCGGTATAGACGCGGCCAAACTTTTCTCCATCGGCGTATGAGATGGTCACCAGGAAGTGATGATGCCGCCTTCGTTTGTCTTTATTAAAAGGCGCTTTGCCTCGTTTGGCGGTCTTATCTGATTTGGGCACGTTTCCACACTCCACTAAATAATTGTTGAACTGAACTATCGCAACATAACTCCTGCAAGGCAAGCACTACTTCCCGGCAGGCAAAACCCTCTGGTTATAGCCGCTCGGGCCGAAGTTATAAGTGCGCGGCAGGCCCCACAAAATATCGTGTTTCGAGTCAAAAAGCATGAAACATTTTAAAGGTTCAAGCGTCTTATTCTATGTGAGGAGATTCGCTGGCCGGCGGAAATATACCATGATTATGAATATGCCAAAACAACCGCCCATTCTGGAAGATCTGAGAAATCATTCTCAGGAAGAGCTGACCGAGCTGCGCACGCTGCTGAGCAATAGCGCTGAGTTGCGCCCCGATCCGCGCCGCCCCGGCTTCTTTGAAGTCAGTGGCAACGACCGCGTGTATTACATTTTCAAGTATCCCAACGGCAGCAAGGTTCTGCTGCTCGGCGTATGGGACCGCGACCCCGTGGCCGAAATCGCCGCGCTGACCTGCACCGCCGCCTGATATCGGCGGCGGTAACTTCCCTTTCATCGAAATTACGCTGCGTTCACAAATCGCCTAGTCCTTGTCTAAATTCAGCGACGCCGAATTGATGCAATACCGCAAACCCGTGGGCTGCGGACCGTCGTCAAACACGTGCCCCAGATGCGCGTCGCATTTGCTGCACTTCACTTCTACCCTGCGCATCCCGTGGCTGCGATCCTCATCCTCCTCCACCAACTCGCTCTTCGCCGGAGCGTAGAAACTCGGCCATCCACATCCGGAATCAAATTTGGTTTCCGAGCGGAATAACGGCTGCCCGCAGCACACGCATTTGTACGTACCAGCCGTGCGGGTTTCTTCGTATTCGCCGCTGTAAGGCGGCTCGGTTCCCTTCTGCCGGGTCACATAGTATTGATTCTCCGTGAGTTGTTTGCGCCACTCGGCGTCGCTCTTGGTGATCTTTTCGTCGGACATCGATTCCCCTCCCGGCTCTCTATCTGCACCGATAAACTATAGTCCTGTTATCCGATTCGCTTCAGTCTATTGACGTTACAGCATCTCAACGTCAAAGTAAGCGTAGTGCAAGACTCCAGATCCAAATCCGGTAGCACGAGCACAACCGAAACGACCTCTGCTGAGCATCGCCGCGCGCGTCGCGCCAAGATGGCGCGCCCGATGCGAGTGCGCCCTTCCGAACCTCGCGACGACCATTTCGAAGACCTGCCCAACAGCGTAAACGCATCAAAACACGGCATTTATTTCATTTCCAAACGCACCAGTTACTACAAAGGCATGCGGGTCTTTGTCACCTTCCCCTACACCTCGGCGCACGATCCCATGAACTCAGAATACCTCGCCGAAGTCGTCCGCATCGATACCCTGGCAAACGGCAAGTTCGGCGTCGCCGTCGATCTTAAAATGTCCGTCAACATGTCCTCCAAATCAAAGTCCGGCCCCCGCGCTTAATCTTTCCAGCTTTAGCGTTAGTCGTGTCGTGCTCCTTCTTTCTTGACACCCGCCGCCGCACTCCCCTATTCTGTCGGTTCATGATTCTCGCTCAACACACCTACCGCCACCATCATCATCACGGCCATTCGGCGCGCGCGCTGGGGTGTGGATAGCAATTCGCTAATCACAACGCTCTTCAGCCCGCTGGCGCAGCAAGCCCGGCGGGTTTTTTGTTTTTGCGGCGCACTTATTGGAGAACTCTCTAAGGAGCTATCGTGGACATCGCATTCGAAAAATCCGGCGGACTGATTCCCGCCATCATCCAGGACGACGCAACCGGCGACGTTTTGATGCTCGGCTTTATAAATGCCGAATCGTTTGAGCTGACGCGGCGCACCGGCGAAGTTGTTTTCTTCTCCCGCTCGCGTAACAGGCTATGGAAAAAGGGCGAGTCCAGCGGACACGTTTTGAAAGTTTGTGACATTCGCATCGATTGCGACGCCGACGCTGTACTCATCCGCGTGAATCCTGTCGGTCCCGGTGTCTGCCACGAAGGTCACCGCAGCTGTTTTTTCCGCAGCATCGATCAAAACGGCGCGGCTCGCGTCATCGCGGAGCGCACTTTTTCTCCCAACACTGTTTATGTTCCGGCAAATTCCAAGCCCAACCGCGAGGCGAAATAGCCATGTCATCTTCTCGACTGAGACTCGGCATTCCCAAAGGCAGCTTGCAGGACGCCACCATCGATCTTTTTTCGCGCGCGGGCTGGAAAATCACGCTCGGTTCGCGCAGCTACGTTCCCGCCATCGACGATCCTGAAATCGAGTGTTTGCTGGTGCGAGCCCAAGAGATGGCGCGTTATGTGCAGTCCGGCGCGCTCGACGCCGGCATTACCGGGCACGACTGGGTCGCCGAAACGTCAGCGGATGTGCAGGAACTCGCCGAACTGGTCTATGCCAAGCAGCGGCTGGCTCGCGTACGCTGGGTGCTCGCGGTGCCGGAAGACTCGCCAATTCGCGAACCGCGCGATCTTGAGGGCAAAGTCATCGCCACCGAAGTTGTGCAGCTTACCGAAAAATATCTGCAACGATTCGGAGTGAAAGCCCGCGTGGAGTTTTCCTGGGGCGCCACCGAGGTAAAAGTTCCGCAACTCGCCGACGCCATCGTCGAAGTCACTGAGACTGGATCGTCGCTGCGCGCCAATCGTCTGCGCGTTGTGGATACCGTGCTTGAGTCCGCCACGGTCTTCATCATGAATCGCACGTCAGCCGCCGAGGCGTGGAAACGTGAAAAAGCTGAGAACCTTATTCTTATGCTGAAAGGTGCGATCGACGCGGCGAGCAAGGTCGGCCTGCTGCTCAACGTGCGCCGCGACGATCTGCCCGGCGTGTTGGCTGTGCTGCCTGCGCTAAAAAATCCGACTATTTCCAATTTGAGCGATCCAGACTGGGTCGCCGTAAACACCATCATCGAGGAAGCTGTGGTGCGGCAACTCCTCCCCAAACTCAAAGCGGCGAAGGCGCAAGGCATCGTCGAATATCCTTTGAACAAGATCGTGCTCTGATGCGCATCCTGAAACTTACATCACAACTCGAAAAGCGGCTTCTGTCGCGGCGCGCGGAAACCGATGCCGAAGCGTTGCGAATCGCATCGGAAATTGTTTCTGACGTTGGCAAACGCGGCGACGCCGCAGTGCTGGCCTGGACGAAAAAGCTGGATGACCCTGAGATTCAGCGCAGTAGCCTCTGGATTTCACAAAAGGAAATTCGGGCCGCCGAGCGCCATGTCAGCGCGGATTTTCTGCCCGCCGTCCGCCAGGCTGCGAGAAATATTCGCCGTGTCGCTGAGCAGCAACTTCCGAAGCCCTGGTCGATCGAAGTCCAACCCGGCGTGCGCATCACCCAGCGCGTCGCCCCGATCGAATCGATTGGTTGCTACATACCCGGCGGCAACGCCTCACTCGTCTCAACGCTTCTGATGACCGTGGTGCCGGCGCAAGTCGCCGCGGTTCCGCACATCATCGCCGTCTGCTCTAAACCCAACAACGAACTGCTCGCCGCCGCAAATTTCCTGGGCGTCGCGCAGATCGCGCGGATCGGCGGAGCGCAAGCCATCGCCGCGCTCGCCTACGGAACGAAATCCATTCCTCGCGTGGAGAAAATCTTCGGTCCCGGCAACAAGTACGTAACCGCCGCAAAACAAATCGTCTCCGCAGATTGCGCGATCGATCTTCCTGCTGGGCCGACCGAGGCCATCGTCCTTGCCGAGCGCGGCAACGCGAGGTTCATCGCCTCTGATCTCCTCGCGCAAGCTGAGCACGCGGAAGACGCTGCCAGCTTTTTCGTCACGACTTCGATGGCGCTCGCTCGCGAAGTCCAGCAAGAAGTGCAGTGGCAACTCGCGGAGTTGCCGTTAAGAGCGGTGAGTTTTGCCTTTCGCTTGTTATCGGGAGCCATCCTCATGGCAGAATCTCTTCGGCAAGCCTGCGATTTCGTGAATCGATTCGCTCCAGAACATCTCAGCCTGCCCTCGGACTCAACCGACTTGCTGCGGCAAATTCGCTCGTCCGGCACAATCTTCATCGGGCCCTGGGCGGCGCAACCGCTCGGCGATTACGTGACCGGCAGCAACCACGTGCTTCCTACTGCAGGCTGGGCCCGGAGGCGCGGCGGCCTTTCTGCCGCCGATTTTGTAAAATGCATCGCCGTGCAGACCATTTCACGCAAAGGTTTTCTTTCCCTCGCCGATTCCGCGGAGGCCTTTGCCGAATCGGAAGTCTTGCTTGGGCACCGCAACGCCGTGAGGATTCGCCGATGAACACTCGTTTGCCGGTTCGCGATGCAATCCTCAATCGAAAAACATACGAGGCCCCCGCCGAAGGCCGCGCCGGAAAAATCCGGCTCGACTTCAACGAAAACACTGCGGGCTGCGGCCCAGCGGTTCTTCGCGCGTTGAGAGAAATCACTGCGCAGCAGTTCGGAATGTATCCCGAGTATCTGGCACCAACCGCGCGCATCGCGCGCCACCTCGGCGTTCGGCCCGAAGAGCTGCTCCTTACCAACGGCGGCGACGACGCGCTGCGGGTCTTCTTCGACACTTTTGTCGAGCCGCGCACCCACATTTTGATTTGCGAACCGACCTTCCCGATGTACCGCTACTACGCGGAGATCGCCGGAGCGCGCATCGAAGTGTGCCGCTACGATTCGCAGCAGCGATTTCCTCTTAACGAAGTTCTTGCCGCGCTGCGCAAAAAGCCGCGCGTCTTTTTCCTTGCCAATCCCAACAATCCCACCGGCACCCTCGTAGAGCCAGCGGCGCTCCGAAAAATCCTGAACGCCGCGCCGAACACTGTCGTCGTTTTCGACGAAGCCTACGCTGAGTTTGCCGGCTTTTCCACGATCCCGTGGATTCACCGTTACCCGAATCTGTTCATCGCGCGCACATTTTCCAAGGCTGCTGGCCTGGCTGCTCTCCGCCTCGGCGCGGTCATCGCCGCAAAAGATTCGCTCGCGTTCGTGCGCCGCGCCATGCCCCCTTTTCCAGTAAATCTCGCGGCACTGATTGCCGCCGAAGCTGCGCTTCGCGACGGCAAACACATTCGCAGCTACGTCCGCAGTATTCAACGCACCCGCGAGACATTTGCCAATGCCTTGCAGAAACTCGGCGTCATCACTTTCCCTTCCGCCGGAAATTTTCTTCTCGCCAACTTCGGGCCCACCGGCCCGACACTTTTCGCCAAGCTCGAACGCAAAGGAATCCTTCTCCGCGACCGTGGCAAGGACATAGGCCCGGGTTTCGTCCGTATCACCATCGGCACTCCCGCAGAAATGAAAACGCTGCTTGCTGAAATCCGTAAGAACTGGAGACCAAGCTGATGCCCCGCTCCGCCACCATCCATCGCGAGACCACCGAGACCGACATCCGGCTCCGTCTGGCACTCGACGGCCGCGGCAAATCGAAAGTCTCCACCGGCATCCGCTTTTTCGATCACATGCTGGATCTCGTCGCGCGCCATGGCGCGTTCGATCTCGCTATCGCCGCCAAAGGCGACCTCGAGGTTGACCAGCATCACACCGTGGAAGACGTTGGCATCGCGCTCGGTGAGGCCGTACAAAAGGCGCTCGGCTCAAAAAAAGGAATTTTACGAGCGGGATATTTTCTGATGCCGATGGATGAGACTCTCGCCGCTGCGGCAATCGATCTCAGCGGACGGCCGCATTGCGTCATCCACGCAAAAATAAAAGCACAAAGAGTCGGCGATTTCACCGTTGAGCTCATCGATGATTTCTTTCAGGGATTCGCGCAAGCGGCAAAAGCGAACGTGCATCTCCGCTGCCTCTATGGCCGCTCGTCGCATCATCAGCTCGAGGCGATTTTCAAAGCGTTCGCCCGCGCACTGCGTTTCGCGGTCAGCCGCGATCGCCGCCTCAAGAACGTTCTACCCAGCACCAAGGAATTGCTATGAGCACGGCGACTCCGATCGCGCTCATCGACTATGGCGCTGGCAACGTGCCCTCGGTCGAACGCGCACTGCAAAAACTCGGCGTCTCGACCAAGCGAGTCGCGCAAGCCGCTGAACTCGACGGCGCGCGCGCGATCGTTCTTCCCGGCGTCGGCCACTATGCAGCAATCATCCGCGCACTCGACGAACAAAATCTCCGTTCCGCGATTCTTGATGCGATTGTCCGCGGCACTCCATTGCTGGGAATCTGCCTCGGCCTCCAGGCACTTTATGCGTCCAGCGAAGAAGCGCCCACCCTCTCCGGCTTGGGTCTCTTCCAAGGCTCGGTTTGTTCTCTTCCAACAAGCCTAAAGCTTCCGCATATGGGGTGGAATCGCGTTCGTATTCAACGCCCGTCACAATTGCTCGCGGGCCTTTCCGAATCAGACCATTTTTATTTTGCACACACCTTCGCCGCCACCGCCCAATCCGGCGAAATCGTCGCCACCTGCGAATACGGTGCAAACTTCGCCGCCGTCCTCGAACACAAAAATATCTTCGCCACGCAATTTCATCCGGAAAAAAGTGGCGCAGCGGGCGCGCGCCTGCTGCAAAACTTCGTGAGCCTCGCGGCATGAGCGCCATACGATGACTCTTGCCCGCCGCATCATTCCGTGTCTCGACACCGACGGCGCTCGCGTGGTCAAGGGCGTCAATTTTGTGAGCCTCCGCGATGCCGGCGATCCCGTCGCGCTCGCCGCGCGCTACAACGCCGAAGGCGCAGACGAACTGGTCGTCCTCGATATCGCCGCCTCGCGCGATCGCCGGCCCACTTTTCTCGAAACCATTCGCCGAGTCGCCGCCGAACTTGCCATCCCGCTCACCGCGGGCGGCGGCATCCGATCGCTCGATGACGCCCGCTCGGTCATCCGCGCAGGTGCCGACAAAATTACCGTCAACACCGCCGCCGTCGAGCGCCCCGAACTCATCACCGAACTTTCCTGCGAATTTGGCGCGCAAGCCGTCGTCCTGGCCATCGACACCAAACTCAAATCGCCGTCAACTGATCCGCACTGGGATGTCCACGTCCGTGGCGGACGCGACTCCGCTAATCTCGACGCCCTCGCGTGGGCGCAGCGCGCAGTTGAACTCGGCGCCGGCGAAATCCTGCTGACCAGCATGGACCGCGACGGCACCCAGGCCGGCTTCGACGTCGCTCTCACTTCCACAATTTCCCGCAACGTTTCGGTTCCGGTGATTGCCTCCGGCGGAGCGAAAACTCCCGCTCACTTCGCCGACATTTTTTCCACCGGCGCCGCCGACGCCGCTCTCGCCGCCTCCATCTTCCACGACAACGTGCAATCCATCCGCGCTCTCAAAGAATTCCTCGCCTCACAAAATATCGAGGTGCGCCTGCCGTGATATCGCCTCCAGTAGCGCAGACAATCTTGTCTGCGTTCTTCTCTTCTCTCTTCCTGGTTTTGGGTGCCCCACCCTCGGGTTTTGAGGGTGGGGCTTCTCTTGTTGTGTCTTCTCCTCATGTGGCGGGATTATCCCGCCGCATCCGAATGGTGCGCCTCCCGTGCTGATCCCCTGCATCGATTTACAATCCGGCCAGGCCGTGCAACTGGTCCACGGCCGCCGCCGCGAACTCGCCGTGCCCGATGTCTTCGCGCAACTCCACAAATTCCGCGACTACCAATGGCTGCACATCATCGATCTCGACGCCGCCATGAACAAATCCCACAACAATTCGCTGGTCGCCGCGCTCTGCAAACGCGCGCGCCGAAAATATAAAATGAAGGTCCGCGTCGGCGGCGGCATTCGCACCGCGGCCCGCGCCGCGCAGCTCGCCAAACTCGGGGCCACGCAAATCATTATTGGTAGCGCCGCTTTCAAAGACGGCAAGCTCAACCTAGGGTTCCTTCGCGCTCTCAATCGCGCCGTCCCTCGGAAACAAATCGTCATCGCCCTCGACACGTTCCAAGGAAAAATCACCACCCACGGCTGGCGCAAATCCGTCGCTCTTCACCCAAAGGACGTCATGTCCGCTTTCGAACCGTATTGTGCTGCATTCCTCTGCACCGACGTCGACCGCGAAGGCACTCTCTCCGGCGCCAATCTTAAATATTTCGCATCACTCCGCGCCGCCACCGCGCACCCGATCATCGCCGCCGGCGGCATCAAGGCCCGCCGCGAAATCTCCGCCCTCACGAAGCTAAAAATGGACGCCGCCGTAGGCATGGCCCTATACAAAAACCTCCTCCGTTAACCGTCACGACTTGTCGGACGCCACTAGCGCCATCACCACAACCACCAGCACCACCAGCACTCCGATCGCCGCTTTTCCAAGCAACGGGCGCTGCCCGGTGGACCTTCCTTGCACCCACGCACCACCCAACGCCTTGACCTTCTTCATTTCTTCATACTTGATGTTCTTTGCGCTTGCACTCGCCGCGTCGAATAGTGCAAATCCGTCAAGCTGCAGACTCTTGATGTAACCTGCCGCTTTCGTCTTGTCCCGCAATTCCACTTGTACCCGCGATTCAGTGCCAACCCCCAGGCTTTCGATCGTGTTCTTCATTTTCTCCGCGTGTTTGCTCAGTGACGGCGGCTGTTGTGCGCACAACTCCGTACCCTCCGGCTGCCAAGCGAGCAACGCCATCATCACCAGGATTGCCGTCGCCATTCGCCGCATCACCCCCCCTTACGCCAGTCGGGTCTCGTGCCAAATCAAGTACTGGAAGCCACAACCAGCAAAACGGTGGCCATCTGGTGCCGTTCGAGCAAAGGTGCGACTTAAGCGTTGTTCTGCCATCCCTCGAATCACCGCTTGGCACCACCGCTGCCTGCCAAAGCCGTCAACGTCGGAACTAGCCGACAGGCTTCTGCGTTACAATGCGGCCGCGGCCAACGATTCATTCTGCTGCTCATCCGGGGTCTTCATTCATGCCCGTCCTGATCTCCATGCTCCGCGCCGTCAACGTCGGCGGTCACGGCAAAATCAAAATGGACGCTCTCCGTGCGCTCTATGCCTCTCTGAAATTTGAAAATCCGCAATCCTACCTGCAAAGCGGCAACGTCATCTTCAAAACCAGCGAACGTAATCTCGCCACCATCGCAAAGCGCATCCAGTCCGCCATCGAAAAGAAATTCAGCTGCAGCACCGACGTCATCCTCCGCACCGCCGAAGACTTCCGCGCCATCATCAAGAAAAATCCCTTCGCCAAGCGCGCCGATGTCGAACCCGGCAAACTCCTGGTCGTTTTTCTCGCCGCTAATCCCGGCAACGAAGCCCGCAAAGCCGTCCTCGATCAAAAATTCCAGCCTGAAGAGCTCCACGCCATCGGATGCGAACTCTACATTTATTTTCCAAACGGCCAGGGCCAATCCAAACTGCCCTTTCCGCGCATCAACAAACTTCTGCAAACACCTGGCACCGGGCGCAACTGGAACTCCGTCACCAACATGCTGGAAATCGCGGAAAATCTGGAAAGCGCCTAGCCATCACATCGACTAATCGCCACCTTCGTAGTGCCGTTCGTCCGGTCAATTGGAGTTCAGCACCTCTGCCGCGTTGAACGTTGTAGTCAACCGCAACTTTCTTGCGTTACGATACTTTGCCATGCGAATTCTGACCTTAACATTCCTTTGCTGCGCAGCCATCGCCTCTCTCCACGCGCAAACCCCGGCGCCCACCGCAAATTCCGCGCTTCCCTTCACCCTCAAACCTCTCGGCCACGGCATGTACGCCGCCATTGATAACCCCAAGGGCGAATCCGGCGCCAACGCAGGTTTTGTCGTCGGCGATGACGGCGTCGCTGTCATCGACACCTTCGATAACGCGCCCGCCGCGCAAGCCTTGCTCGGCGAAATTCGCGTCATCACCAAACTACCCATCAAATTTGTTATCAACACTCACTACCATCTCGATCACGTCGCCGGAAACGCGATCTTCGCCAAGGAAGGCGCGGTGATCGTCGCTCACCGCAATGTCCGTGCCTGGATTCACACCGAAAATCTCAAATTTTTCGGCAAGGACATCAAGTCCGAACAAAAATCCTTGGTCGAAAGTCTCGCTGCCCCCAATGTTCTTTACGAATCCACCATCGAACTTCGCCTCGGGTCGGTTCAGCTCCGCGTCGAGTTTTTCCCTGGCCACACCGGCGGCGATTCCGTAGTCATCGTCGAAAAAGAAAAATCCGTGGTCGTTTTCGGTGGCGATCTCTTCTGGCGGCAGACTCTCCCGAATCTCATCGACGCTTCCACTCTTCCCTGGATGGAAACCCTCGCCACCTTTTCGAAATTTTCCGCTGAATCACCGGTGGTCTTCATCCCCGGCCATGGTGATCCCGGCAACGCCTCCGACGTAGCCGCCTTCCGCGGCTATCTCTCCGATATTCGTGATTGGGTTTCCGCTGCAAAGAAGGATGGCAAATCCGGCTCGGCAGTCGTCGACGGCGTCCTGCCGCAACTCCAGCAAAAATACGGCACCTGGCAATTCTTCGACTACTTCGCCAAACGCAATATCGCCGACATCGAATCTGAACTCAACGGCACCAAACGCATCCCCTCCGCCTCGGCCCGCTGACATCGGGCTCCTGACGACCCACTTTTCCTTGACTCATGACTCGGGGGACCATCGATTTTCCTTGACTTCTAGTAACTATAGTGTTAATATACCTTATTTAGTAATCAGTTGGCTCCCTGCACCAGATCGCCCATCCCACTTCCTTTCCGCCCCGCACTTTTCCGAGCTAAGTCCTTCTATTTGCCACTCTTACGAGAAATTCGCAAAAGAGCGAAAACAGTGATCTCCTAACCCCTTTATTTTCAGTACCGCCCATTCACTCTTCGTCACTCCTTGCCACTCTTAAACAAATAAGTCCTGTATTTGCCACTCTTGGCAAAAGTACCCTGGGTACTCCCCTCCCTAAAAATCACAATTCCCAATTTGGAACTGCGACCCGTACCCCGTCTCGTTATTCCTTCCTTACTCCTCCTCTGTGTCTCTGTGGTGAATCCGTCTTTTGCCCTCTTCTACTCCATTCTCACCGCTTACGTCCCACCACTTCCCTACGCTACTGTCCAGCTCCCGCCGTCCCGCGCTATCATGTTTGCGATCTTCAGTGGCACAGCCTTCAGGCTCTGTGCGGTGTCAGCGCCGTGCAAGTTACAACGACGAATTGCAGAGTGCCACCTGGAAGTGGCGCTACAACAGAGGAAACAGACGATATGACCAAGACGACGGAAGCAAATGCAAGGATGGAGCGGCCGCTATCACAGGTGGATCCGCAGATCTCGACGCTGCTGCGCGAAGAGGCCGAGCGGCAGGCTACTGGCCTCGAACTGATCCCGAGCGAAAATCTGGTGTCAGAAGCAGTGCTGGAAGCGATGGGCTCGATTTTCACCAACAAGTATGCGGAAGGCTATCCCGGCAAACGCTACTACGGCGGATGCGAATTTGCCGACAAAGTCGAACAGCTGGCGATCGACCGCGCCAAGCAGCTCTTCGGAGCCGAGCACGCCAACGTGCAATCGCACTCTGGCACCCAAGCCAACGTTTCGGTGTACATGAGCACGCTGCAGCCGGGCGACACCGTGCTGGGTATGAATCTTTCCCATGGCGGGCACCTGACGCACGGCCATCCGCTGAATTTTTCCGGGCGCATGTACAAATTCGTGGCCTACGGAGTGCGGCAGGACAACGAGCAGATAGACTACGACGAAATCGAAAAACTGGCCGCCGAGCACAAGCCGAAAATGATTGTAGCGGGAGCCAGTGCGTACTCGCGGATCATCGATTTTCCGCGCATCGCGGCAGCGGCCAAGTCGGTGGGCGCGCTGTTTTTTGTGGATATGGCGCACATCGCCGGCCTCGTTGCAGCGGGAGTGCATCCAAGTCCGGTGCCGCACGCGGACCTGGTCAGCACGACGACGCACAAAACGCTGCGCGGGCCGCGCGGCGGGCTGGTGCTGTGCAAGGCGGCGTTTCAAAAAGAGCTGGATAAATTGACGTTTCCGGGGCTGCAAGGTGGACCTCTGGTACACACCATCGCGGCCAAAGCTGTTTGCTTGCAGGAAGCGATGGAGCCCTCGTTCAAGGAATATCAGCAGCAGGTGGCGAAGAATGCCAAAGCGCTGGCTGCGGCAATTTCCAAGCGCGGGCTGCGAGTGGTCTCTGGCGGCACCGACAATCATCTGTTGCTGGTGGAGGTGCACTCGCGCGGAATTACCGGAAGCGACGCGGAAAAGTCGCTGGATCGAGCCGGAATTACCGTGAACAAAAATTCCATTCCGTTCGATCCACTACCGCCGATGAAGGCCGGAGGCATTCGGCTGGGCACGCCGTCGATCACCACGCGCGGTATGCGCGAGTCGGAGATGGAGTTAATTGCGGGTTGGATTGTGGAAATTTTAGCGGCGCCGGGAAATGCCGAAGTCGAGCAGAAGGTCCGCAAGCAAGTGGCGGAGTTGGCGGCGAAATTCCCGATTTACGAATCACGGGTGCGAGGTACCAACGCAGCGGACCACGCGCGCATGTGCTAACCAGTAGCACAGACTTTAGTCGGTAGTCTTTGGTCATGCTGAGTTTGGAATAGGGAGCGAATGAGGGAAACCCAGCTGTCAGCAAAAAATCTGCCGGGGATCGTTGCTGCAACGGCCGACTTCGAGCGCTGGAAGTCGGAACAGCTCTCGATTGTACGCAGTGATCTGCTCCAGAAGCATCGCATGATGGCCTCGTCGGCATTCCCGTTTATGCGCTCAACGTTTTATCGCTGGGCGCAGTTGTGGCCGGTGGTCTGTCCGGAATTTTCCCGCGCGCCGCAAGTGCTGGCGGTCGGCGATCTACACGTGGAAAACTTTGGCACCTGGCGCGACCTGGAAGGCCGGCTGATCTGGGGAGTCAACGATTTCGACGAAGCATGGCCTGCGGCGTACGCCGCCGATCTGGTGCGGCTGCTGGTCAGCGCGTACTTCGCGATGGATGAAGATAAACTTCTGATGAGCCGCAGCGCGGCGCACGAAGCGCTCGAAGACGGCTACCGCGACGCGATGGACAAAGGCGGTTCGCCATACGTGCTGGCCGAACGCTACACCTGGCTGCGCCAGATTGCGATGAGCAAATTGCGGGATCCGGTGCGGTTCTGGGCCAAAATCGAAACCTGTCCGGATTTCCGGGGCAAACTGCCGAAGCTAGTATTCGAGTTACTCAAGGGTTGCATGCCGGTGAAAGACGCCGCCATGCACATGAAGACCCGCATCGCGGGACTGGGTAGCCTGGGCCATCCGCGTATCTTGGCAGTGTTTGAATGGCATGGCTCGCACGTGGTGCGTGAAGCCAAGGCGTTGACCCGTTCGGGCTGGCTCTGGGCGGCCGGCAAGAAACACACCGATGCACCGCTGCTGCAGGAGCAGATTATCTGCAATGCTGTTCGGGTCCGCGACCCGCACCTGCATTTTCACGAAAACTGGGTGATTCGCCGTCTGGCCCCGGATTGCAGCCGCATCGAACTCTCTTCCCTGCCCACCGATCGCGACGAAGAGCGGCTGCTTTACGCAATGGGCTGGGAAACCGCGAACATTCATCTAGGCAGCCGTGAAAAACTAGCGTTACTGAAAAAAGATTTGGGCGCGCGGCGCGGCCGCTGGCTGCACAAAGCCGCCAAAGCGATGGCCGAAGCCACACGCCAGGACTGGAAAGCCTGGCGAAAACACAACGGCTCGGATTGATTGGCCACTCGAACGATATGAACTGCACCACTGTCCGGCTGTCCCAGAACTGTACTTGCGTTCAGTAGATTCCGAAGCGGCCTTAACGCTATCGTTCAGCATGTCGGCAATGGGAAACCTTCTCGCAGCGCTTCTCGAAAAAACAGGAATCAATCGGTTCTTCCGTGGTGTGTCCGTGGAGATGCCGGCGTATTTCCTGCCGAATTTTCAAGTGGTGGAAATTCAACGCGCGAAGCGCACGCAGTACAAGCGTTCCTGAACGCCGCAACCTAACTCCGCCGGAAAAGCCGGAAGAGGTGGCCATGACAGAGACTGAAGCCTTCAAGGAATTCAAGCAGGGGCTGGCGCTGTTGCGCGACAACTTCGCGGACAAAGCATTGCCCCACATGCAACGCGCCTCACAACTGGAAAAGAGCAATCCTTATTACATGTCCTACCTGGGAGTGGTGCTGGCGCGCTCCGAAGAAAAGTGGGCGGAAGCGGAAAAATTGTGCGACAGCGCGGTGCGGCTGAAGCGCAACCAGGCGCAGCTTTATTTGAACTTGGCGGAAGTATATGCAACGGCAGGCCGCCGCGACGACGCGGTGGAAACTTTGCAGGCGGGATTGAAGTATGCGCGCCGCGATGTGCGGCTGAATCTGGCGATTAACCGCCTGATGCAGCGGCGCGCCCCGGTGTTCTCGTTCTTGTCGCGCCGGCATCCGCTGAACCGGCAGATCGGCAGAATTCGTCACCGCACGCTGGAGATGATGGGCCGAAGCTAAAAGGCTTTGGACTTTCCAATTTTTCGACTTTTCCACCGCGGGCTATAAGTACAGCCCGCACCCCCAAACGCAGGAAAGGGCGCCCGGAGAAATCCAGGCGCCCTTTCTTGTTTTCCAGGAGAGAGATTTTCTACCGGCGCGGCGGAGCAGGCGGTGAGAACGAGTAGGAATGCTGCATGCCCATTTCCATCAGCAGCTTTATGCCGACGCCGATCAGGCTGTTGGGCAACAAATCGAGGCGAACCACTTCGGCCAGGTATTCACGGTTGATTGCAGCCGGGTCGCGGGAATACGGCATGGTGACGAACAACCGCATGCCGAGTTCGTAGCCCTTTTCGCTGGTCTGAAAAGAAACGCCACTGCGCGAAACGCTGGTGGAGCCGCGCAGATCCTCGAAATGTTCCTTCTCGGGGTCCGAGGGACGGATGCGCATGAGCTGGTTGATTTTGCAGCGGCGGCTGCCGCGGCGTTCGGGTTGAGAGGGTTTCTGGGAGAATGCTGCGTTACCAGTGGTCTTCGTCATAAGGTCTTGCGTGGCCATTCAGAACCGCCCTTTCACTCTACAACTTTTACTACGTGAAGTGTACGAGAGCGAACGGAGTGTGCCTATAGATGGAAAGTACCGAATTGAGGGGGAAAGGCGGTACAGGTTTTGCCGTTACGGAGGTACTAGCGGGAATTGGTACTTTTACCGGAACATGCGAAATTGCTGCGAAAAATGAAGGGATTTGCATGGCGTGACGCGGGCGGGCAAAGTGTGCGATTCTTCTGCTTCGCATTTTGTGGTGACGGGAAAAAGGACGGAACTGGATGCAGAAACAATTCAAGGATTTGACCGAGCGGGAAATCCTGGCGCTGGCGATCCAGAACGAAGAAGAGGATGGGCGAATCTACGGCGAATTCGCGGACGCGCTGCGGGAGTCCTATCCGGCGACGGCGGATATGTTTGAGGAGATGCGGGTGGAGGAGGCTGGGCACCGGGACCGGCTGTTCGAACAATTTCGTGCCCGGTTTGGCGAACAAATTCCGCCAATTCGTCGAGAGGACGTGAAGGGATTTTTGCAGCGGCGCTCGCTGTGGCTGGTGCGACCGCTGGGTGTGAATGCGGCGAGAAAGCACGCGCAACTGATGGAGATGGAGGCGGTGCGCTTTTATCAAAAGGCGGTGGACCGGGTGACGCACGCCGGGACTAGAGAACTGTTGAATAAACTGGCCGATGAGGAACGAAAGCACACCGAGACGGCTGGGAACCTGGAAGAAAAACACTTGACGGAGAATGCGCGTGCGGCGGAGGCGGAGTCCCACAAGAAATTGTTTTTGTTACAGGTGATTCAGCCGGGGCTGGCGGGGTTGATGGATGGGTCGGTGTCGACGCTGGCGCCGTTGTTTGCGGCGGCGTATGCATCACACAAGACTTGGGAAGCGTTTTTGGTGGGTATGGCGGCGTCGTTGGGCGCGGGAATCTCCATGGCGTTTGCGGAAGGGCTGTCGGACGACGGATCGCTGACTGGAAGAGGTTCTCCGTGGATTCGCGGAATCGTGACCGGAGCGATGACCACCGCGGGCGGATTGGGGCACACGCTGCCCTTTCTGATTCACAATTTTCGAACGGCGATGACGGTGGCGATGGTAGTGGTGGTGGTGGAATTGTTTACGATCAGCTGGATCCGGCACAGGTATATGGATACCCCGTTTTTGCAGGCGGCGTTTCAGGTGGTAGTGGGCGGGGTGCTGGTGTTCTTGACGGGGATATTGATTGGGAGTTCGTGAGGAAGAAACGCAGTACAAAGTACAAGGTTCAAAGTCCAAGGACGACCTTCTCAAGTTAGCGCCATGAGTGCGGTCTGTCTGGCGAGCGCGCGACGTAAGACTACACTAGCGGTCAGTTCCAGTCATTTTGGGGTTCTTCGAAGATCAATTCTTTGTCCATTGGGAGCATGTTTTTTCGATAGTAGTGCAAGCCCACCAGAACCAAGATCGCGGGCAGGAAGAGCAGCGGCGCGGCCCAGCGAGAGTCAGCAACCTCCAATTCAAATTCGGGGACGTAGCTGGTAAGAATGATTGCGCCAAAGAGATAGGCGACGACGATCAATGGCGAGTGGCTTTGGAAGGGCGGATAGCTGCAAGTGAAAGGGATTTTTCTTAGGCGCAGGATCGAGATTTCGATGACCACAATCGCGCAAGATATCAGCACCAGGGTGTGCAGGATTGCGACGAAGAGTCCCCAGAAATAAAAAAAGACGGCCAAGGTGAGCGGGGCGACCCAGGAGAGCGAGAGCACCAGTAGCAGCTTGCGAGCAGTGGAGCGCGCTTCGCCGATTGCAGGGTCAATCCAGAACTTGAAGATCCAATTCGCCTGCAGATTCAGAGGGATCTCAAAGCAAAAGCGGACGCCCACAATTACGCAGAAGGCAAGAATCAACGGAACAGAAAGAGCATCGGCGGACAACGGAGTGACAGCATCTCTGCCCAATCGAAGGGGCGCATCGGCGAGCATCCTTACCGCCGCTACGAGTCCGATCGCCAGAAAGAATAAGAATACCTGCAGGTGAACTTCGCTGCGCAACAACGCCTGAAGAATGAACCGCCCAAAAGTCCGCTGGGTCTTGTTTCGAAACAACAACCGGTCGAATACCGCGTGGTGAGATGCGAAGGGTGACGAGCTGAGGCTCGGGAGTAAGGGAAGGTCGGCAGATTCAGGAATCTTTTGGAACGACCGGCGAAAGCCAGCGAGATACGCTAACACCGCGACGATCGGCGTGACGATCAGGGCAGAAATGGCGCGGTGAGCCATCTGCGAGAAAAAAGGATCCGCACTACCCAGCCAGAGTTTCTGAGAAAGGCCAAGAAACCAGACCGGCGGGAGAGTTGCGAGAAAGCGATGAATGGTCGGATCGCCATTTGAGAGGAAGAACGGAACCGAGAAGCTACTGGCTACCAGGCCCAAAAAGAATACCACCACAAAGAAACGCACGACGGTCGAGATGCGGCGCGAAATGCCATACGGAAAAAGCGCCAGGAGTGTGCCGGTAAGCGCGAAAACCATGCAGAAGGCAAAGATGCCGGCAGCGATCACGGAAGCGGCGTGACCGAGAAAAAATCGGAGAAATGCCGCGATGGTGCCCTGCGAACCGAACACCACGACCGGAAAAATGATGATGGAAGCGGCGTTGACGACGAGGGTGTAGAGGGCGGCAAGAGCGGCGATGGCCGCAAAGTTGGCGACGAATATATCGCGAGTCGAGATTGGCAGGTGAACCAGGTTGGCGAAGTCGCGGCGGTCGGGGAAGATTGCAGTCCATTTCCAGAGCGTGGCGATTCCGGTGACGGCCATGGAGAGGACGATGAAGAAGTATTCGTCGGGGATAGTGGCTTGGAAAGGATCAAAGGTCCCGTCGCCGCGCAGGAAGCGTATCAGCGAGCCGTATTTCTCGAAGAGCAGGAGTGAGATGAAGAGACCGGGCATGGCAAGGAGAATTCCGGTGACTCCGATACCCAGATCGAGGTCATCGGTGCCGAGTTCGCTGCCGGCGTGAAACATGCGACCGATGAAAACGCCAAGTAAACGAGAAAACGGCCGAGATTGAAATGTGGCTTTCAATGGGGCGCCACCATTACATCGACAATGTCGCTGGCGAGTTGGCCGGCGTCCTTGTCCTCTACGAGTTGCACGAAGGCTTGCTCGAGCGACGATTGGCCGATCTGGCGGAGAACTTCTTCAGTTGTGCCGCCAGTGATCATGCGGCCTTTGCGGATGACGATCAGCTGAGTACAGACTTTTTCGACGACCTCGAGGACATGCGAACAGTAAAAGATAAACCGCCCTTTGCGGCTGAGAATTTGAATAAGATTTTTGACGATCATGGCGGAGGTAACGTCGAGGCCGGAAAGAGGCTCGTCCAGAATCAGGACTTCGGGATTGTCCATGAGCGCGGCGATCAAGAGGATTCGCTGACGCATCCCTTTGGAATAGGAGGTCATTTGGACATGCTTATAACCGGAAAGCGAAAGAAGTTCCAGAAGTTGAGTAGTTTTTGCAGAAAGGCAGGCGTCGGACATGCCGCGAAGATTGCCGACCATTTCAAGGTATTCCCAACCGGTGAGATGCAGGTAAAGATTCGGCTCTTCGGGTACATAGCCCAGGTGTTTGCGATAGGCCACAAGATCCTGCTGGATGTTCCGGCCATCGAAATGGACTTCTCCATGAGTTGGCTGGAGCAAGCCGATGAGCATTTTTACGGTGGTGCTTTTGCCGGAGCCGTTGGGTCCCAAGTAACCCAAGACACTTCCGGGACCGATCTGGAAGCTGATGTTCTGGACAGCGGGAACCGAGCCGTAGATCTTTGTGAGTTGAAGCGCCTCGAGCATGAATCCCCCCACGGGCACACCCGTAACTGATCCGCGCGGCAGAGTATTAGACCCCGGCGAGCGGCGAAATGTGCCCGGGGTGTGAACGGAATCAAATCAGGGTATCAGCGTGGCCATTCCTGTGAACCGTGCAGGACGCGCACAACATGAATGGTATGGCCACGGACGTGATAGATGATTATGTAGCGCAGGGACGGCAACACGAGTTCCCTTGTTCCTTCTTTTTTTCCGAGGCGGCCTCGGTTTGGGAAACTCGTAAGGTCGAAGGGGCAGTGCAGAGCGTGCGAATCAAACGAGGGGCATGTTCCGGCGTTTTCTCAAGGAGATAATTGGCGATATTTTGTAGATCGTCCGTCGCAGCCGGGGTCCAGCGGACGCGCATCAGGTCCGACGCTGTTTTTGAGCAATCAGGTCTTCCATGCGCGCGGCGACATCCTCTTGGCTCAAAGACTCGCCACGATCAACCTGCGCCATGCCTTGTTCGACCTGGCGAATGAACCATTCGTCGTAACCCACCAGACGCTCGACGGCCTCATGCACCAGTGATTTGCTGTCGCGGCCCTGCTGCGAGGTGACACGGTCAAGCTTGGCTTGCAGCTCTGCTGAAAGTTCTATTTCCACGTCGCCAGTTTATGCGTGTCACTGCAGTCTGTCAAAGCATGAGGCGGAGGAGCTCTGGTGTTCTTGACCGAGATCCGCGTCTCGCAGATTTCACAACAGTTCCGCCGAAGGGATGCGATAATTTGTGGGAACGGGGGAGTTTCGCGATGACCACAGAACCCGCGAGCGTAATTATCAAGGATCCCGAAATGCTTAGCGGCGAACCGGTCTTCGGTGGCACCCGTGTGCCTTTTCAAAATTTATTGGACTACCCCGAAGGAGGCGAAACACTGGATGAATTTCTGAAACAATTTCCCGGTGTTACCCGCGAGCAAGCCTTCGCAGCGTTGAAAGAAGCGAACGACGGCTCGTGCAGCACATTGAGCTTTTCTGCGGGGCTGAAGAGCCGGGAATTCAAAAAGAACCGGTCTAAAGACCGGCCACTACATAGACAACCGCGAAATACTAGTCGAGTTTGAGAGCCAGTTTGGTGACGGAGGCTGGGGGAAATGTGTAGTTGAGGATAGCGGAAGCGACGGCGACCGGTTTGGTTTGGGGAGCCACTACCCCTTTTTGGTCGAAGGTGTTGTGGGCGTGGATGTCGGAATGGGTGAGGGTGGTGGCTACGGCGGACTTGATGCGGACGTTGCGGATGGTGATTTCGGTTTCACGCGGGTCGGTGACGGAGGGATTGACGACCGTAAGGATGATTTGTTTGTCGTGAAGCGAGGCGGAACCTTTTAGTCCCCAGAAGGATGCTTGCTTTCCATCGCGATCGTAGGAGATGGAGGGCGAACTGAATTCGGCGCGAATTCCCTGCCCGCTTTGATGGTCGGCGTACATGCCTAGAACGTGGCCGACCGGCGTGACGCAAAATTTATCTTCGTGGGCGAGATACAAACTGTTGAGGCAGTTGATGAGCTGGGCGCAGTTGGCCATGGCAACTTTTTCTGGATGGCGGTTGAAGATGTCGAGAGTCATGCCGCTGAAGACGGCGTCGCGCAGCGTGGGAAGCTGTTCGAGTTGATCGCCGGGAGTCAGTTCACTGCCCGGGCGATACCACGGGCCCCACTCGTCGACGACGAGTTTGACGGAGTGATCGGGATCGAACTCTTCCATGGCTTGCCAGTGACCGAGGATGAGCGATTCCATGCTTGCGCCGTCGCGAAGCAGCTCATACCAATCGACTGGTTCGAACTTGATTGCGTCGCCTTTACCCTGATCCCAATCCTGAGTACGGCCGCGGCTGAGATTCCAGGCATAGTGGTGAAGCGCAATTCCATAAATCGAGCGTAGCTGGCCCTTCCCTTTACGCAGAATTTCCTCAAGGAAGCCTCGGGTCCAGCTCACAACGTCGTCATTCGGCCCGGAAGCGATGAAGGAGAGCGGGTGGCCGTATTGCGGGACCCAGGTGGCGAATTTGCGGAACTCGACGGCATATTCCTGCGGAGTAAAATTCCCGCCGCAGCCCCAGGACTCATTGCCGACGCCCCAGAAGCGGACATTGAAAGGTTCGGGATAGCCTGCGGCGGAGCGGAGATCCGCCAGCGAAGTGCTGCCTGAGGGAGAGTTGCAGTATTCCACCCATTGATAGAAATCTTTGGGGGAAAGGCTGCGGACATTTGCGGCGAGATAGGGTTGCGCGCCGATCAGTTTGCAAAAATGGACGAATTCGTTGGTGCCGAATTGATTGGGATCGTATTTGTGGCTCGCGGGAGCTGAGGCGAGTTCACCGCCATTCCAGAAATTGGTGCGGCGAGGACGTTTGTCGGCCGGGCCAACGCCGTCGCGCCAATCGTAGGAGTCGGCGAAACATCCGCCGGGAAAACGGACGACCGAGGCTTTGATCTTGCGCATTTCGTCGACGAGCGATTTGCGGATTCCATTGATGTTGGGAACTTTGGAATTTTCGCCGACCCACACGCCGTCGTAGATCACGCCACTGAGATTTTCGGTGAAGTGGCCATAGATGTCGGGGGAGATGGTGCCAAGGGGTTCGTCGGGGAGGAGTTCGATGCGAGAGGAAGAAGATGCGGGCGCGGAGAAAAGCGAGGTTTTGGGATGCGCTAAAGCGGCGGAAGCGGCGAGGGATGTCGTGTAGAGAAATTCGCGACGTTGCATGGGGGCTCCGTGTGTTCCGATCGGAGTTGCTACGGGTCGGAAGCGCGAGGAGATTCTACACGACGTGGAGGAAATCGAAGAGCGGGCACGAGATATAGTGGAGGGACAGGTTCCAATTATCCGAGTCGGGACTCAGTGCTAAAAGATGGCCTAGAACGCCATCCGGTGTTCCAATAACCGAGCCGTGAGATTTGTGAATTTAGTTTTCGCCGCTCTCATTCTCGCAACGCTCCCCAGCTTCGCAGAGCTAGTCCCCGCGTTATCTATGGAAGACCTCGCCAATTCCGCTGACTTGATAATCGTCGGGAAGGTGGTGAACTTCCAACAAACAGGGTCGGGTGACGCCACATACAACGGAGTCAACTATCCGCGTCAAGATTGCGCGGCGAATATCAGCGTCAACGAGGTGATTAAAGGAGAACCGCTTCCGCACACATTTATCCTCAATTTTTCGTCTCCATCTACAGACGCGTGGGGAAACGTGGCACAAGGTGGCGTGTCGCCCAACACATACGGTGTAATATTCCTTAACAAAACTGCTTCAGGTCATAAATTCGTCAGCCCATATTATCCACCGGCCTTCTTTGCTCTGAGCAATGAGGACTCCGCCGCCGCGCCTTTTCTGAAAGCCGCTCTGAATATCCCAAACGTCAAAGCCGACCCGACTCTGAGATCGACCAATCTGTAAGGTCGTCGTTTTATCCGAAATCAAATTTGGTGCGGGCGATATCCACGCTCGAGCCGCGAATCTCAATCCCTTTGCTCACTCGGGTGCTGGAATTGCCACACCCGGAGGAAAGGGTTGCTGCGGCTCGTTTTCTGGAATACACAAACTCCCAGGACGCTCTCGATGTGCTCTTGTCGCATTTGGAGGACACCGACCGGGAAGTTCAATTCGCAGTCATGCGATCGCTCGGAAACCTCACCAATCAGCATTCGTGGAGCCCGCGAACAATTGACCCAGACCCACAATGGTATGTCTGCATCCAGCATTGGCGCGAGTTTGCGGCGCAACGGAAGACAAGCGCCGAATAGTACACCTGGCGCTCTAACTCGTGGTAAATGGTCGTGCAAATTGACTGGCTGCCGTGGGCCGGTGGTTACGACCCAGTAGACGGCGGGATCCCGATGAATCGGGACAGATGCCCCGCCGCTACAATGGAAAAAAGTTACTGCGAATTATTTTTGCTGGTCGTGGCAGCAGGAGCTGGCGCTGGATGTCGCCTGCTGGCCGGAGACGGTCTTTGGTGGCACGTAGGGCGCGTTTGCGTCGACGGTGTAGCCGTTGTCGTAGCGATCGTGGTGGCGGACCCAGGCCATGGTATGGGCGAGGCCAGCTTCGTTGCGGCCTTTGGGCGTCATGTCCATGAAGTTATACGCGCCGAGAAGAATGTCCAGGCCGCGGCCGTAACTTGAGTAGGTGTGAAAGATTTCGCCGGCGGCAACGTTTTTCACCTCAGGGTCTGTAAGCACAGACCCTGAAACCCGGTAGAAGACGCTGATGCCGGGAGCTTCTTCGCTGGGGAACGGCTGCATGGTGTAGTTGTAATCGACCTTGCCCTGCGCCATTTGTTCCTTGGTGAAGGAAACGCGGTAATCGAAATTGAAGCTGTTGCTGAAGGACGAAACCCATGGGAAACGCCAGCCCATGCGTTGTTTGAACGCAGCGATTTGCGGCATGGGAGCGCGGGATACAGCGGAGAAAGCGATGTCGCGGGCGTTCAGATGGACCAGGCTGCCGTCGAAATGGTCGCCGAGGTAGGAGCAACTGGGGCAGCCCTGCTCCCAGCCGGGGCCAAACATGAAGTGATAAATCACCAACTGACTCTTGTCGCGAAACATTTCCGCGAGAGGGACTTTTCCGTTGGGGCCATCGAAGACGTAATTCTTTTCGACTTTGACCCACGGAAGTTCGCGGCGTTTGGCGCTGATTGCATCGCGCTGGCGGGTGAACTCCTTTTCCGCGGCTAACAATTCCTTGCGCGCGGCGGTCCATTGTTCCTCGGAAACTACTTTGTGCTGCGGTTGTGCTTTTGTTGCGGTGCTCATTTCCCTTTCTCCTTTCGATTTTTCAGTTGCGAAATTTTTGCGGCGATTTTCCGGTTGCGAAAAAATTTGATGGAAGCGGCGGCGACGCTGCCGGTGGAGACTGCTCCGGTGACGAGGAGCGCGATGGTAGCGAAACATTCGGGGCACATTTTTCGACCTCAAATTCTGCGCAGACAGGATTGTCTGCGCTACTTAGGCGGCCTGGGCCTTTTGCGCGAAGAGCGGTGGCTCATCGGCGCTGGGGCCCCAGCTGGCGGGGACGGGAACGCCAAGGAGGCGTAGATAGACGCAGAACTGGCCGCGGTGCTGATACCAGTGACTGAACATCACGTCGCGGATGAACAAGCCGCGCGGCTGGGCGAGCACTTCCCTGTCGCCGGCGAACAGGCGCCAGGTTTCGTTCATTTGCGAGTCGCTCAGTTTGGGAAGCAGTTCGCGGACGGTAGCGACATTGTCGTCAAAGAGTTTCAGGATTTCCTGACGGCTGGCGGGTTGCGGGAAATTGAATTCGGGAGCCTGCGCCGGGTTGTTCTGCACGAATCGAATGACGCCGCCGGGAACCAGGGCGAGGTGGTAGGCCAGCTGGCCTGCGGTCATGGATTTTTCGTGAGGCTTCCAGGTGAGTTTGTCTGGGCAGGCGCTCGAGGAATCTACGCGTAATGGGCGCCTGGATTTCGAACTCCGCGAGAAGTGTTTGTGCGATAGACATTTTGATGCTCCTTTCGTGAGTAGGACTTATAACTGAAACTGCAAAAGCAGATCCCTAACCTTCGTTCGGAACGACAAATTTGGCGAGTCACAGCGCTATTGAGAAAGTTTGCGGCGTGGCACTCCATCAGACGCAGACAGGATTGTCTGCGCTACTGGACGGCGGATTTGTTGCGCATGGATTCGGCGCGTTTGCGAAGGCCTTGATGGATGTAGGCCCAGCCGGTGACGACACCCTTGCGATGGTCGTCCTGGATGAGACCGAAGCCGCTGTGGCGGAACTTGATGATGGTGACGCCGTTTTCTTCGCTGAGGCGGTACTGAACGTTGTTGGCAACGGGGTAGGACATCATCAGCGGACCGGCGAGCTCAAGGAGCGTTGGCCGTTTAATGGCCTGAACGTTGGCCCAGAAATGGCCTTCGCCTTTACCGAGGTCGCGGAACCAGCGGCCGCCGGGCCAAGGTTCGAGAACCATGGACATGGGTGTGCCGTCCGGCTTTTCGCTGTAGGGGCCGAGGTGCTCGAGGAGTACGGTGAAGGTGACGTCGATCGGCGCGTTGATGCGGATCTCCTCCGAGATGGACAGCATCAGGTCGTCGAGGATTGAAGCGGATGCAGTTGCGGTCATGGTTTCTCCTTTGGATTTTGGACGGAATCGGATTCGGGAAGTGTTCTGGATTCGGCGCGTTCCTTGATACGGCTGAGTTGATGCCGCCAGAAGCGCTCGAAGGTCTCGGTCCACTCGTGCAGAGGACGAATGGCTTCGGCGTTGGTGCGGTAAAGCATGCGGCGACCGTCACGGCGGACTTGTACCAGGCCGACGTCCTTGAGGACACGGAGGTGCTTGGAGACCGAGGGCTGCTCGAGGGAGAGCGAGTCGACGATCTCGCCGACGGAGCGCTCTTCGAGAGCCAGGAAGCTCAGGATGTCGCGGCGGCGTGGTTCGGCGACGGCGTTGAAGGCGTCGGAGGTGGTGGAAGCGCGGGCCATGAGATAAATATATACCCATATAGGAATATGTTGTCAAGAGGAATTTTAGGGTTTTTCGGATCGGGCTGGAAAGGAGACCAAGGTCGCCGGCGACAAACGAAGAAGGATTCTTCAGGGCGTGAACCGACGTCCCGCCACAGCGGGATGGAAGAAAAAATCGGTTCGCTTCGTTCAGAATGACGGCTGAGAGGACTGGCGGGATTTGCCAAGACAAGCGGGCAGCGAGCGGCTTGACCGGCTGCCTCGGAGGAAATCGCGCTTTGATTCTAGTCCGAGTGGGCGGGCGAAGGATGTGGCGAGCCGGAGGGCAGTCCCGCGTGGTGAAGCAGACGAGCCTGCAGGCGGTCGAGATAGAGGTAGACGACTGGGGTGGTGAAGAGGGTGAGGAGTTGGCTAAGGATCAGGCCGCCGACGATAGCGATACCGAGAGGGCGGCGGAGTTCGGAGCCAACACCGTGGCCGAGAGCGAGTGGAAGAGCGCCAAGCAGGGCGGCCATGGTGGTCATCAGAATCGGGCGGAAGCGAAGCAGGCACGCCTGGTAAATGGCGGCTTCCGGCGACTTCCCTTCCTGCATTTCGGCCTGCACAGCAAAATCGATCATGAGGATAGCGTTTTTCTTGACGATGCCGATCAAAAGGATGATGCCGATGATGGCGATCATCGAGAGATCAGTCCCGGTGAACTTGAGAGCGAGAAGCGCGCCGATGCCGGCGGACGGAATGGTGGAGAGGATGGTGATGGGATGAATGTAACTTTCGTAGAGAATTCCGAGAACGATGTAGACGGCGCCGAGGGCGGTGAGCAACAGGATCAGGTAATTGGAGATGGATTCCTTGAAAGCTTGCGCGGTGCCCTGGAAGCCTCCGTGAACGGTGGGAGGGACGTGGAGTTCGCGCGAGGCGTTTTCAATTTCGGTGACGGCGGTGCTTAAAGCCATGCCGGGAGCGATATTGAATGAAAGAGTAATCGAGGGATAGAGGCCCTGGTGATTGACGGAGAGCGAAGTGTTGCCGGGCTCGTAGTGAGCGAAAGAGCTGAGAGGCACAACTTTTCCGCCGCTCGCGGGAACGTAGATGTGGCTGAGGCCTTCGGGTCCCTTTGTGAAGTTATCCGAAACCTCCAGAACGACGTGGTACTGGTTCAAACCTTTGTAAATATTGGAGACCTGGCGCTGGCCGAAGGCGTCGCCGAGGGTGTTATCAATGTCGGTCATGTTGACGCCGAGGCGCGAAGCGGTGTCGCGATCGATGACTAGACGGCTCATCAGGCCGCGGACCTGCAGGTCCGTGTTAACGTCGTAGATGCCTTGAAGTTTCGAGATGCGACTCATCAGGATTGGAGCCCAGTGATTCAGGTCTTCGATGTTTTCCGCCTGCAAAGTGTATTGATATTGCGCGCCGCCGAAGCGGCCGCCGATGCTGAGGTCCTGTACCGACTGCATGAATAGCACGGCGCCGGGAATTTTGGCGGTTTTGCCACGAAGGCGCGCAATAACCTGATCGGCGCTGAGTTTGCGTTCTTCAAGAGGCTTGAGCTGGGCGAACATGCGCGAGGTGCTGGTACCGTTGCCGCCGCCGGTGAATGCGGTGACGGTATCCACGGCCTGATCGTCCATGACAATTTTGTTGAAAGCTTTTAGCTTGTCGGACATGGCGTCGAAGGAGATGTCCTGATCGCCCTGGATGTAGCCGTTGATGCGACCGGTGTCCTGTTGGGGGAACAGGCTCATGGGAGCGGCGAAATAGAGATAGCCGGTGAGGGCCACAGTTCCGATAGTTATCAAAAGCATTACGAACTGGTGACGAAGAACGACGCGCAGGCAGCGGTCGTAGAAATGGAGCAGGCCGTTGAAGGCGCCTTCGGCGAGGCGATAGAAAAATCCGTGCTTCTTGACTTGATCGATGCGGAGAAAATGGGCGCAAAGCATGGGAGTAGCGGTGAGGGAAACGAAGAGCGAGACGATGATGGCGACGCTGAGAGTGACGGCAAATTCGCGGAGCAGCCGGCCGATGATGGTCGGAAAGAAAAGAATGGGAATGAAAACGGCGATGAGCGAAGCGCTCATGGAGAGAACGGTGAAGCCAATTTCCTTGGCGCCGAGCATGGTGGCGGCGAACGGCTTCATGCCGCCTTCCATGTGGCGGGCAATGTTTTCGATGACCACGATGGCGTCGTCCACCACGAAACCGGTGGAGATGGTGAGGGCCATGAGCGAGAGATTGTCGAGGCTGTAGTCGAGCAGGTACATCACGCCGAAGGTGCCAACGAGCGAGAGCGGCACGGCGATGCTGGGAATGAGGGTGGCCCAGTAATTACGGAGAAAAACGAAGACCACCAGAATGACCAGCGAGATGGAAATAAGCAGGGTGACTTCAACATCGTGAATTGAGGCGCGGATGGTGGTGGTGCGGTCGATGGCGACGTTGAGATGCAGCGATGGCGAGATAGAGGCGCGAAGCTCTGGAATGATAGCCTTGATGCGGTCAACGGTGTCAATCATGTTGGCACCGGGCTGCCGGAAAATAGCAAGAATGACTGCAGGCTCGCCGTTGGAGAGACCGAGATTGCGAACGTCTTCGACCGAATCTTTGACTTCAGCGATGTCCTGCAGCCGGACCGGAGCGCCGACGTGGCCGGCGATGACGAGCGGGCGGTATTCGTATGCTTTGAAAAGCTGGTCGGTGTCGGTAAGACTCCACATATGAGTGGGGTCGAAGACTGAGCCTATTGCGAGATTGGCGTTGGCGGATTGCAGGCCCTTGCGAATGGCCTCGAGGCTGACACCGTAGCTGTTGACGAGGTTGGGATTAACACTGACCCGAACGGCGGGCCGCGAACTGCCCCAACTAAAGACCTGGCCGACGCCTTCAACTTGGGCAAGTTTTTGGGCGAGGATGGAGTCGGCGGCGTCATAAATCTGAGGGGGAGGAATATTGGTGGAAGTCAGAGAAAGCAACATGATCGGAGCGTCTGCGGGATTGACTTTGCGATAGGTCGGCTGACCGGGAAGATCGGCGGGCAATTGACTGCGCGCGGCATTGATGGCGGCTTCGACATCTCGGGCGGCGGCGTTAATATCGCGATTGAGATCGAACTGCAGAACAATGCCGGTATTTCCGAAGCTGCTGGAAGACGTCATCTGGGTGATGCCAGCGATGCGGCCGAATTGGCGTTCAAGAGGCGTGGCAACGGACGATGCCATGGTCTCGGGACTGGCGCCGGGTAGGCCAGCGCCGACGGAAATCGTCGGAAAATCAATTTGCGGCAACGGTGCCACCGGAAGAAAGCGGAAGGCCACGGCTCCAGAAAGAAAAATGGCGATGGTAATCAGCGACGTGGCGACGGGCCGCCGAATAAAAGGAGCTGAGAAGTTAGAGGAGAAATTCATGCTCTAGTCTCCAGCGTGCTCGTAGCCGGGATCGTCGACGGGATTGCCGAAGCCGAGCGAAATGTGGCGCGAGAGCCAATCGAAGGCCAGATAGACGACCGGCGTGGTGTAGAGCGTAAGGAGTTGGCTGAGGATCAAGCCGCCGACGATGGTGATGCCGAGCGGGCGGCGCAGTTCGGAACCAACGCCACTGCCGAGAGCGAGCGGCAGGCCGGCGAGCAGCGCGGCCATGGTGGTCATCATGATCGGACGGAAACGCAGCAGGCAGGCCTCGTAAATGGAATCAACCGGCGACTTGCCTTCATTGCGCTCCGCGTCGAGCGCGAAGTCGATCATCATGATGGCGTTCTTTTTGACGATGCCGATCAGCAGGATGATGCCGATGAGAGCGATGATGCTGAACTCGGTGCGGCAGAGGAGAAGAGCGAGAATCGCGCCGACGCCCGCGGACGGCAGCGTGGAAAGAATAGTAATTGGGTGAATAAAGCTTTCGTACAGAATGCCGAGAACGATGTACACAGTGACCAGCGCAGCGAGAATCAGCACCGGTTCGTTGGCCAGCGATTTCAAGAAAGCCGCTGCGGTGCCCTGGAAGGTGGCCTGGATGCTGGGAGGCAAACCGACTGAATCCTTGGCGCCGTTGATCGCGTTGACGGCGTCACCAAGAGAAACATTCGGGGCCAGGTTGAAGGAGAGAGTGACCACCGGAAATTGGCCCTGGTGATTGAGCGCGAGAGCCGCTGCCTCGGTGGTCATCGTGGTAAACGTGCTCAGAGGAACCTGAGTGCCGTTGGAGGATTTTACATAAATATTCTTGAGGGAATCCGGCGACTGCTGAAATTGCGGGTCGGTTTCCAGCACCACGTGGTATTGATTCAACTGCGTATAAATCGTGGAGACTTGCCGCTGACCGAATGCGTCGTAAAGAGTGTTGTCGATGTCGGCCGGCAGTACGCCGAGGCGTGCGGCGGAGTCGCGATCGATGGTGAGATTCACGAGCAAGCCGCCATTCAGCTGATCGCTGGCAACGTCGCGAAGTTCAGGAATTTTCTTCAGGCGGTCGATGAAGCGCGGAGTCCAGTAAGCCAGTTCCTTGGGATCAACATCTTCCAAACTGTACTGAAACTGGGTGCGGCTGACGCGATCTTCGACCGTTAAATCCTGCACCGGCTGCATGAAAAGAGTGACGCCATCCACCTTGTCGAGTTGCGGTTGCAAGCGGCGAATCACGTCGGAGGCGCTGATCTTGCGTTCGGCAAGAGGACGAAGATTGATCTGAATGCGGCCGCTGTTGAGCGTGGTGTTGGTGCCGTCGATGCCAATGAAGGAAGAGAGGCTGTCCACGGCCTTGTCTTGGAGAATGACGTTGGCGAGAGCCTGCTGACGTTCGCCCATAGCGCGGAACGAGATGCTTTGAGGCGCTTCCGAGACGCCAAGAATTACGCCGGTGTCCTGCACTGGAAAAAATCCTTTGGGTACGTAGACATAAAGAAGAATGGTGCCGACGAGCGTGGCGAAAGTGATGATAAGGGTAATAGTGCGGAAACGAAGAACGAATTTCAGGGTGCGGCCGTAGAAAGCGATGATGGCGTTGAAGGCGTCCTCTGACTTGCGAAAGAACCAGCTCTCGTCTTCCTTTTTATTATGGCGAAGAAGCTTGGCGCACATCATCGGTGTGAGGGTCAGAGAAACAACGGCCGAGACCAGGATGGTGACTGCCAGGGTAATCGCAAACTCGCGGAAGAGGCGGCCGACGATGTCGCCCATAAAAAGCAGCGGGATGAGCACGGCGATAAGCGAGATGGTCAGCGAGAGAATGGTGAAGCCGATTTGTTCCGAGCCTTTCAAAGCGGCCTGCAGAGGCGTTTCGCCTTCTTCAATGTAACGACTGATGTTTTCGATCATGACGATGGCATCGTCGACGACGAAACCGGTGGAGATGGTGAGCGCCATCAGAGAAAGATTATTGAGGCTGTAGCCGAGCAGATACATCACGCCGAATGTGCCAACAAGAGAGAGCGGGACGGCGACGCTGGGGATAATGGTGGCGCGAACGCTACGCAGGAAAACGAAGATCACCATGACGACCAAGGCGATGGTGAGCATCAACTCGAACTGTACGTCCTCAACAGAAGCGCGGATCGTTCCAGTGCGGTCGGTGAAAATCGAAACATTCACGGAGGCGGGAAGTGCGGCTTGAAGCTGGGGAAGAAGCTTCTTGATGCGGTCCACCACGCCGATGATGTTGGCGCCGGGCTGGCGCTGAATATTCATCAGGACCGCCGGATCGTGATTGGCCCACGCGGCCTGC
Organism: uncultured Acidobacteriota bacterium; assembly: GCA_963814635.1. Lineage (GTDB taxonomy): Bacteria > Acidobacteriota > Terriglobia > Acidiferrales > UBA7541 > Acidiferrum. The sequence goes on from CAWFDP010000001.1 coordinate 2,716,247, forward strand.
AGGGTGTTTTCCACGCCATCGCTAACGGTGGCGACATCCGCAACGCGAACCGGTCCGCCGTTGCGGTACGCAACGATGATTGGCTTATAGGTGTCGCCGCTAAGAAGCTGGTCGTTGGCGCCGATGGTGTAGGACTGCTGCGGCCCATCGAAGGTGCCTTTGGCCTGATTGACGTTGGCGTTGGCGAGTGCCGTGCGAAGATCTTCTAGGCCGATGCCGTATGAGGCGAGTGCGGTTGGGTTGGCCTGAATGCGAACCGCGGGGCGCTGTCCGCCGCTGATACTGACCAAGCCCACACCGGGCAATTGCGATATTTTCTGAGCGAGCATGGTGTCGGCAAGATTTTCGACCTGAGAGAGCGGAAGAGTTTTGGAGGTAAGCGCCAAGGTCAAGATCGGCGAGTCGGCAGGGTTAACTTTGCTGTAGATCGGCGGGTTCGGAAGGCCCTGCGGCAAAAGATTCGACGCACCGTTGATTGCCGCCTGAACTTCCTGTTCGGCAATGTCAATATTCAGATCGAGATCGAATTGCAACGTAATGATCGAACTGCCGAAGGAACTGGTCGACGTCATCTGGTTCAGGCCGGGGATTTGGCCGAACTGGCGCTCGAGCGGCGCGGTGACCGAGGACGCCATGACGTCCGGACTACCGCCGGGATAGAACGTCTGAATTTGAATTGTGGGGTAGTCCACCTGCGGCAGCGCCGAAACCGGCAACTGGCGATAAGCGACGAAACCCACCAAGAGTACGCCAACCATTAAGAGCGTGGTGGCGACAGGCCGCAGAATAAACGGCCGGGAGATACCGCTCATGGTTTAGCGCCTCGACCTTTACCGTTAGCGGTTGAGCTTTTCCCAGGCTGAACACCACTAAGAGTGGCGGGAGCGCCGGAATTTCCTGTGGTTGAGGAGGGAGACGCGGGAGACGCAGGTGCGGGAGCCTGATTCGGAATGACCTTGGTGCCGTCCTGCAGTTTGTCCTGGCCATCGGTCACAACCACTTCGCCCGGTTGAAGACCGTCGCTGATGCCCACGGTACCGGCCGTAGACTGCGCGACGGTGATGTTGTGAATTTTTACGGTGTTGCCGGATGCGACGACGTAAACGTACGTGCCCTGCGGGCCGCGCTGAATCGCCGCAAGCGGAACTAAACTCAGATTGCGCTTGGTATCCACCAGCAGGTGGGTATTCACAAACTGTTGGGGAAAGAGAATGTTGTCTTCGTTATTGAAAACGGCCTTTAGCTTGTAAGTGCCAGTAGTCGGATCGATCTGATTGTCGATGGTAAGAAGTTTCCCTGTGGCGATTTTGACGGTGTTGTCGCGATCCCAGGCTTCGGCAGCGAGCTGCGTACCGCTATGAATTTTTTCGAAGACCTGCTGTAGCTGATCCTGCGGCAGCGTGAAAATTACCGCGATAGGCTGCACTTGCGTGATTAGCAGGAGTCCGCCAGTGTCGGTTGCGTGAACGATATTGCCCGGGTCCACCAGGCGAAGCCCGACTCTTCCAGAGATCGGCGAAGTGATGTGCGCGTAGACCAGTTGCAGCTTGGCGGTGTCAATCTGGGCCTGATCGGATTTGATGGCGCCGTCGAACTGGCCGACCGAGGCAGCCTGGGTGTCCAATTGTTGCTTGGGAATGACCCCTTCCTGAAACAGCAACTTAAAGCGTTCGAGATTGACTTCGGCGTCTTTACGCTGCGCGACGTCCTTGGCAAGTTGCCCTTCCGCTTGTTCGAGTTGCACTTGATAAGGCCGCGGATCGATCTGGGCAAGCAGATCGCCTTCTTTTACAAACTGCCCTTCTTTGAAAGCAACATTGATTAACTGGCCGTCAACGCGGCTTCGAACGGTGACTGTATTGAGCGGCGTAACGGAGCCGAGGCCGTTCAGGTAAACCGGAAGATCGCCCTTTGTGGCGGTGGCCACAACCACCGGCACGCTGAAGCCTCCAGCTGCGCCACGACCAGCGCCTTTGCCGCCTGCGGCGGGAGCGGCGGCGTTTTGCGCATCCTTAGCGCGGGTAGAGCGGTAATACCAAAAACCGCCGATGGCCAACGCTGCGACCACAACCCAAATCCATGCGCGGGAACCCGAGGCGCGGGTTTGCGAGACCTCTTGCGCGGGCGTGCGGCCCGGTTCAGGCAAATCCAGGGATTTCAAATGACCCATCCGTAAGCTCCTCAAAGTGTTTCGCGGGTACGCGTGAGAGCCTGCTTGGAAATAGCGATCGCTGGGACGCGAAAGCGGGTTCTCTACTCTCTAGACGCAGACCAACTGCAAGCGTATGGTACGCGTCAATAAGACGATTTGGGAGAGAAAATGGTTACGCGGGGCTGGGAAAAGGCGGGATTGGCAGCGAGGGACGATTTGTGGCTTAGCTGCACCAAATTGAGATTCATGGGCCAAAACGAGCTTTATGCGAAATACCCGAGTTCCGGTAAACTACGCGGGCAAGAATAGCGGGTAGCCCTGAGACTTCAAGGCGGCCCTCAAGGTGAGCAATGATTAAAGGGATCATCGTAGGCATCATTCTGGGAGTGGTCGGAGTTGCGGCCGGCGTGTACTTCTACTTTTCCGGGGGTCACGCACCGGTGGCGGTTACCGCGCCGGAGATGCCGTTCGAACACAAGTTTGCTCATTTGGGGCTGGACGCGTACCTGGCCAAGCTGCCTCACCCCGAGCCGCAGGTGCCGGCGGATGAGAAGAATCTGATGGAAGGCGCAAAGGTTTATAAGGACCACTGCGCGGTCTGCCACGGAGTGCCGGACGGCCAGCCCACGGCTATTGCGCAGGGAATGTCGCCCAAGCCGCCGAAGTTGTTTAAAGGAACGGGTGTAACGGACGACGAGGCCTGGGAGAGTTACTGGAAAGTGGAGGGCGGAATTCGCATGACCGGAATGCCTGGATTTAAGGGTCAACTGAACGAAACGCAGATCTGGCAGGTTGCCGTGCTGGTGAAAAACGCGGACAAAATTTCTCCGGCGGTGAAGGCGGAGCTGACCGGAGCACCGGTTGTGGTTGTGGCTCCCATGGAGAAGAAACCTGACGTCGTAAAGAAGTAGCCCAAATCCGGCCGGATTTACCAATAAGAGCCCGCGCAGGCAGCCGAGCGGCGGAATGAACACATTTTCGGGCCTCCTACATCTAAGCTGGTATGAGACCCCGGCTCGTGGTTTTCCTGGCGGTATTTCAATCGATCCTTCTTGCTGCACACTTCCTGGTATTCGAGACTTGGCTGCACTTTTGGGGCGCGGTGCCGCCTTCAACAGCTCTGTTACTAAGGCTAGTGACTGCCCTGCTGGCGTTCACCTTCCTTGCTTCCTCGCTGTTGTCCTTTAAATATTGGGACTCGGTGATACGCGTCTTCTACCGCATTTCCGCGGTCTGGCTGGGACTGTTCAACTTTTTGTTCCTGGCAACGCTCGGCGCCTGGCTGACCCTGCTTGCCTCAAAAGTGATCGGCGGGCAGTGGAGCCAGCGTTGGATTATCGCCGGGTGGTTTGCGGCGGGAATCGCCGCGGCACTGTGGGGCATGATCAACGCCAGCGTCACGCGAATCAGCAGGATCAAGATTCGTTTGCCGAACTTGCCGGAATCGTGGCGCGGACGCACTGCGGCGATGATCAGTGACTTGCACCTCGGCCATGTGCGGGGCGCAAACTTTGCCCGCAACATTGTGGCGCGCATCCGGCAATTGCGGCCGGCAATTGTTTTTCTCGCCGGGGATCTTTATGACGGCGGCCATGCGGATCTGGATGAACTGGCCAGCCCGCTGCGCGGACTAAATGCCCCGCTGGGAAATTTTTTTGTAGGCGGGAATCATGAAGAGATCCGCAGTCCGGGCGAACATATGGAGGCCGCTAAAAATGCCGGACTGCGATTGCTCAACAATGAAAAGGTGGTTGTCGATGGAATGCAGATCATTGGTGTTCATTATCACGAAGCGTCCCACCCAGGACGGCTGAACACGATTTTGGGGAACATGGCGATCGACCGGGAGCAAGCCAGCGTGCTGCTGGTTCATGCGCCGGATCAACTGGCGGTTGCTGAGAAGGCGGGCATATCGCTGCAATTATCGGGACACACCCATCGCGGACAATTTTTTCCGTGGACCTGGCTGACCAAGCGAATGTACAAGCAATTCGCTTATGGACTGCAGAAATTCGGCGAAATGCTGGTGTACACCTCGAGCGGCGCCGGGACGTGGGGACCTCCGCTGCGGGTATGCTCGCACCCGGAAATTGTATTGATCCAGTTCGAATGACGTTGCCAGTGGCGAGAACCGGTGGCGCTGCATTTGGTACACTATTTGCGGCCAAGGATTTGATTATGAAGGCTCACCAATGAGGAGCCCGATACCAGGAGAAAAATAATGTTGCGCATCAACGACGAAGCTCCCAATTTCACGGCGGAAACTTCGCAGGGCACGATCAACTTCCACGAATGGATTGGCGATAGTTGGGCCATTCTGTTTTCGCACCCCAAAGATTTCACGCCGGTGTGCACCACGGAGCTCGGCTATATGGCCGGGCTGCGGCCGGAATTTGAAAAGCGCAACGTAAAGATCATCGGACTAAGCGTGGATCCGGTGACCAGCCACAGCAAATGGGCCGCGGACATCGAAGAGACTCAAGGCCACAAAGTTACGTTCCCGATGATCGGCGATCCGGAGCTAAAAGTGGCGAAGCTGTATGACATGCTTCCGGCCGAGGCTGGCGACACTTGCGAAGGTCGCACCGCCGCGAACAATGCGACGGTTCGAACGGTGTTCGTGGTCGGTCCGGACAAGAAAATAAAATTGACGCTGAGCTATCCGATGAGCACCGGCCGCAACTTTGATGAAGTGCTGCGAGTTGTGGATTCGATGCAGCTTACGGCTAAGCACAAAGTGGCCACGCCGGTGAACTGGAAACCGGGCGACGATGTGATCATCCTGCCAGTGGTAACGGAAGAAGAGGCCAAGCAGAAATATCCCAATGGATGGAAAGCGCCGCGGCCGTACTTGCGAATCGTGCCGCAACCGAAATAAATAGATTCAACCGACCTGGTATACGATGCTCTTTCGATCGGGCCGAGTCCGAGGACGGTGAATCATGATCCTGCAACAGTTCTATCTGAATTGTTTGGCCCACGCTTCGTATCTCATCGGAGACGAAGAAACGGGTGTCGCGGCAATCGTTGATCCGCAGCGCGACATCGATCGTTATCTGACGTTTGCGGCAGATCACAGCCAGCAAATCAAACATGTTTTTTTGACCCACCTACATGCCGATTTTGTGGCGGGACATCTGGAGCTTCGCGATCGCGTCGGCGCGACGATTTACCTTGGCGCAAAAGCGAAGGCCGGATATCAATTCAATCCGCTGAGCGATGGCAGCACGGTCGAATTTGGGAAAGTGCGCTTGAAGGCTCTTGAAACGCCGGGCCACACGCCCGAATCCATCTCGATCGTTGTTTACGATCTGAGCCGCAGTGCCAGCGAGCCTTACGCGGTGTTGACTGGCGACACATTGTTCATCGGCGATGTTGGACGGCCGGATTTGCGCGCAGCGCTCGGCTGGTCAGCGACGGATCTGGGCAGCCTGCTTTACGATTCCCTGCAATCCAAGTTGTTGCCGTTGCCGGACGCGAGTCTGGTGTACCCGGCGCACGGCGCAGGTTCACTTTGCGGGAAAGCCATCAGCAAGGAAACGGTTTCGACCATCGGCGAGCAGCGGCGCGTCAATTACGCATTGCAGCCGATGAGCAAACAAGCGTTCATCGAACTGGTCACCGCGGACCAGCCCGAGGCGCCTCCGTATTTCGCCTATGATGCGGTATTGAATAGCCAGGAGCGGCCAACGCTGGATGAAGCGCTGGGGCGCGAGCTAAAACCACTCCAGCTCGATCGTGTTCTGGCGTTGCAATCGAATGCCGCGCAGATCCTCGACACACGCGAGCCGGAGGAATTTGCCGCCGCGCATCTCGCTGGCAGCATCAATGTTGGCTTGAGCGGCCAGTACGCCACGTGGGCCGGAACGGTGCTGCATCGAGATCAACCAATCGTGATCATTGCAAACCCCGGGCGCGAACGCGAATCGGCAGTGCGCCTCGGCCGCATCGGCTTCGATAATGTTGCGGGCTATCTCGCCGAGGGTATGCGCAGCCTGGAGGCGCACCCCGACCTCACCAGCAAGACCGAACGCCTGAGCCCGCAGCTCGCTGCGGAACTGTTGTCCTCGAACCAGGCTCCCGTGTTGATCGATGTGCGTGCCCCGCGCGAACACGCTCAGAAATTTATCGAGAGCAGCACTAACATTCCCCTGAATCATATTGAGGAACGCGCAAATGAACTGCCGAAGAATCGGCCGCTGGTTGTTTATTGCGCGGGAGGCTATCGGTCTTCGATCGCCGCGAGTCTGCTGAAGCGGCACGGATTCGCCGACGTCAGCGAAATCGCCGGAGGCTTTGCGGCGTGGGATGCTGCGAAACTCGCGGTTGCCAGCGCCTAGTATTAGTGCCTAAGGCTTTGAGTAGCCTTGCGCTGGAGGCGGCGTATAGTCCTGGCCGAATTTATTCTTGTGAGACAGAGAGAACCCTGAGTCGCGAGGGATGGTCAGTACTCCCAATTCGCGTGACGAAGCGGAAAGCACTACCGGACGCGTAAGGCTCTTCAGTTCCTCGGGAAGACTGCGCTCATACCAGACGTGCAGTTCGTAGTTCCCGTCCGGCACGCCAGCAATGGACACGTTGCCGGTGCGGTCGGAAATTGCGTAGTACGGGGTGTTCAGTGCCACCACCACCGCGCTCATCTCCGGATGAATATTGCAGAACAGCAGGCTGACCCCGACACGATCAAATTTGACGGAATTGGTCGCGCCAGCTTCATACAGTCCAAGGTCAAAACGCTTGCCATCAAAGAGCGAGAAAACATTGTGGAAGAACGGGTCGCGATTGGGAAAGTCCACCGTTGAGCCAACCGGAACAACCAGCAGGTGCGGCTCGAATCCCTTGTTGTGCTGGGCGATCTGAGGCCGGTTCGCCGGCGGCTTCGGTGATACCGACCGGTCCGTGGCAGTGAGCCACACTACAACTTCGCTTAAGTCCAGTGGCTTCTTGGTGGACTTGGCGGCGCTGACTTCAGTCGCACCTTTAAACTCAATCCTGGCTGTGACAGTGCTCGATTGCTGCGCGGCTGCAGGACGAACGGCGATCAGCACCCACGTACCACAGCAGAACAGCGCGCATCGCAGAAATTGGCTGGTCCTCATCAGAAAATATACCCCATGCTGAGATTCAGCTGATTGGCCTGGTTGGAGGGCTGGCCCAACTGAAAGGTCCAGAGCCGCCGGTATTCAAACGAGAACAACAGGTCTGAGCGCGGCTGATAGATGAAATTCACGAAGCCGCTTTGATTTTTTGAATACCGCTCTCCGAAAAACGCGCTCAAATTGCCGCCGAAGTTACGCAGTTGATAGGCAAACGGATTGTCCAGGCCGAACACCGAGTTGAACTGCAATTTGGAAGTTGCTTTGTACTTGAACTGCGCCCAGCCTCCGATTGCATCAAGGCCATGTACAGCAACCGTGGGATCACCAAGCGAGCCATTCCACAAAACGCTCTGGCCAATTCCGCCCGCGACACCGCCCAGAGCCCGCCCGCGATAGAACTGCCCGGTGAATTCAAAACGGCTTCCCAGCGGCATCGTTAAATCGAGCGAACTGACCCAGCTATCTACCGAGCGTTGAAATCCCCAGTCCTGCCGGCTGAAATAGCCCCCAGCGCCGAGAGTAACATCTTGCGCTCCGATCTTCTGAGTCCATGCAACTCTGCCGGCCATCGCCGGTACGCCTGAATTCTCACCCCAAGTCGGAGCGCGGGAATATGTGCTGTCCGGAAAATCACCGGACCAGGGGTCGAGGATTCCGCCTTGGAATTTCAGACGAGTCGAATCGGAAAGAGTGACGGTGTGCTCGATGCGAACTTGCGGCGTCCAGCTCCATAAATTTCCGGAATAAGAGAGCGGCGGCGTAGCGATGGTCGCAATAGAAGTGGGAGCAAGCGGCGCAAAGAATAGCGTGTCTTGCCCACCGATGATGGAGGTATTGGTCCAGTCGAAGCGCACGGTACCGGTGCGCAAGCGCACAATTCCAAAGGACGCGCCGTTCGGGACATCGGGAAAACCGCCGGCAAAGTCAAACTGGAGGTCCGCGCTGGTGCGCGCGCCGGCAACGTCAGGGCCAAATGCCTGCAGGCCGATTTGCGACTGACGAACAGATCCACCGACGGAGTGATCGTTGAAAAGGAATTGCTTCGGCTCGGCAAGCTGCGGAAAGTCGATGTTGTCCACCGCGCCCACATTACCAAAAAGGTTGAACAACAGGATACCGGAGAGGCGAAGCCGGTACTTCGAACCGCTTTCGACTTTGGTCTGTTCGTGAACGGCTAGCTTCTGATCGGCCATCTGCTGATTCTCTTCAAGCCTGGCGACGCGATCCACAACATCGGCATTTTCCGGGCTGGAAGCAATGGCACTGGCTTTATTGGCGTCCGGCGCGGCTACTTGATCTTTGGCGGCCATCAGTTCCTTCTTAAGTTCGGCAGACTCGAGTTCCGATATACGTTGCTGCGCTCGGAGCTGATCCACTTCGGTATGCAGCTCACTAAGCTCATTGCGAAGCTTCTGGAGTTCCGCCAACACTTTCGCGAGATCGGCATTTTGCGCGGAGGACTGCACGGCCGCATCGGAGTTTGCTGGCTCTTGCGCGTAATTTGTCACGGGCCACGCAAAGAGTAGCGCAAGGACCAGAGCTCCAATCGAACCGATTCTTGTTCTCGTGTAATCGCTCATGGCTACCTCCTTCGCGACCTAGGCTTGCTTGTCGAGGGAACTTACCTGGGCAACAGTCAGCACTTCGCGTACTTTTTCCAACAGCGACGCCCTGGAAAAGGGCTTCTGCAAAAGAATTAAATCGATCGGCACGGATCCAACGCTGCTGGAGGAGAAATCGGCATATCCAGTCATAAAGATGATGCGCAAGTCGCGGCGAGATGCCTGCAGATGCTTGGCAAGTTCGGTGCCGCTGAGCTTGGGCATCACGATGTCCGCGAGCAACAAATGAATCGGACCACGGTATCTGGCAACGAGGCGCATAGCTTCCTCACTATCCGATGCTTCGAGGACCGAATATCCGCCGGCTCTTAGAAATGAACAGGCCAACTCGCGCACTCCAGATTCATCTTCGACGACAAGAATGGTTTCGGTACCGCCCGGAAGGGCTGTCAACTCGGCCGGTTCGGGCATGGCAGCGGACTTCTGCGCGGCGGGCAAGTAAATTTCGAATGTTGTCCCTTTGCCCTTCTCACTTTCGACCCAAATGAAACCGCCGCTCTGCTTGACGATTCCATAGACGGTAGCGAGTCCAAGACCGGTACCCTTGCCTAGTTCCTTGGTCGTGAAAAATGGCTCGAAGATGCGCGCTTTGGTCTCCGCATCCATTCCGTGTCCGCTATCGGATACCGCAAACAGCACAAATGCGCCGGGCTGCATGGGAGGCCGCAAGCGGGCTTCGGCGTCGTTCAAAACAACATTCGCAGTGTGCACACGGAGTTTGCCGCCATCTGGCATGGCGTCACGCGCGTTCACCGCCAGATTCAGGAAAACTTGCTCAATCTGGCCGGGATCAGCCATTACCGTGGACAAATTGGATCCCGCCTCGAAGCTGAACTCGATGTGCTCCCCAATCAGCCGCGGAATCATCTTGCTCATTTCGGAAATTGCCGAGTTCAAATCCACAGCGCGCGGTTGCAGAACCTGCATCCGGCTGAACGCGAGTAATTGCCGGGTCATTGCCACCGCCCGGTTGGAAGCCTTTTGAATCTGGTCGATATTGCGCTGCTGCGCGCCATCGAGCGAGCCGCGATCGAGAAGCAAGTCGCTGTTGCCGCGAATGATGGTGAGCAGGTTATTGAAATCATGGGCAACGCCACCGGCAAGCCGGCCGATGGCTTCCATCTTGTGAGCTTGGCGAAGCCGGTCTTCTAGTTGTTTTTGTTCGGTCTGAGCAGCACGCAAATTGTTGCGCATGCGATCGAAGGCGACCGTCACTTCGCCGACCTCGTCCTGGCTGGTGGTTGAAAGCGGGAAGTCGAAGTTGCCTTCGGACAACGCGCGCACACCCGCGACAAGACTACCTAGCGGTTTGGTAAAAGTATGCGAAATCAGAAACACCAGCAGCGTGCCAGAAAGTACGCTCACTAGCCCCAGGCCCAAGAGCACATCATTCAAGCGATGCAGAAAGTCGGTGGCTCTGTCGAAGGACTTCAATACGCTGACCGACACCAGCGGCGATTGGTCCGCCGACAGCGCCAGGGTGGAAGCGAGGTAACGCTCGGAACCAACCTGCAGCGGCTGCACGTCTCTACCGTCAGAACGCTGCCGAGAAAGCACGCCCTGATCGAGTCGCGCCAGCGTGGACGCCACGATGGTATCTCCACTTCGGAACGCCACTTCGCTGGATACGATGGCGCCGAACTCCCGCGCGGCCTGGGAATTCATCTCGTAGCCGGTCGCCAGATATCCGATGGTGGTATTGCGGCTCGCTGGCCCGAAAAAAATGGGCTGCAGCCAGACCTGATAGAGACGCCCGTTGCCGCTCCACCACGCCCGGGGATTACCTTGATCCAGTGCTGTACGTAACGAGATTTGCGCAATGGCTTGATCGAAATCGTGAGCGTTCGATTGCACTGCAACGACGACGCCGGCCCGATTGGCAAGAACCAGCAGGTCGCTTCCCGAGAGTCTCCAAATCTCGCCAGACTCGTTTTGAATCGTCGGTAGATCCTCGGACGTCATTAGCGCGCGAACGTTCGGTAGATTGGCGAGCAGTTCTGAGGAGCGGGATAGCATGGCTTCTCGCTGCTTCGCGAAGGTCTCGTAAGTTCTGACCGAATTCCGCAGTTCCTCGTTTAACGACTGCCGTATGCCTTTTTGTACGTTGTAACTGACCACAGAAAGGGTGGCGGCCGTTAAGCCCGTCGAGACCACCAGCATCGACAGCAGGAACTTTGTCCGTAGTGGAATCGTGCGGTTCACAGAGGCGTGTCCTCACGATGCGACTCACCGGAGTCGCATCCAATTCTCGCTTTCAAAGGTGACCGATAACGGACAGCGCAGGCCTGCCCTGTTTTCTAAAATTAGCATGGCCAATGGACGAGCTCTGAAATGGCATTCTTGCTGGTGGCCAAAGCAGTACTGCAAAACACGGCAACTTCGGCATGAACAGGTCGGTGAGCGGCAAAACGAATCGGCGATAGGAAATTAGGTCGATAAAAATCGAAAAATGGCGGATGAGCCTGAAAGCCGAAATCTTCGAGCACATCCGTGTTTTCAATAGGTTGCGTAGAATCAACAAACACGAGTCGTCAAAGAAGTCAGTTTTGGCAGTGAAAACAGGTTTTGTGTCACAGTTACGGCACAGTTTTTCGTCCTATCCGTTTTGAAGAACTCCATTTGGATCGCTTGGGTCTATACTTCCTCAATGTTGAGCCGGCGTCTGCCGAACAGGCTATCCAACGGCGCACAAGACACATCCGTTGTACGGGGCGGCGGTTTGCTAATTCACCCTGACCTCTTCGCACAGATCAATTTTCGTTTGCCGACAATCCGGGAACTACTCCATTGATGCCGCCGGGGTGCTTCGGTTGGGTCGGATCGCGCAAGAAAACGGGAGCAGGCCGCACTGAAGACAGCCGGCGGGCCTTTCATGTATGTTGGTTTGAGAATGTGCGATCTTGCAAAGGCGCGCTCTCTATTCACAAAAGTATGAAGCGAACATTTGAGCCGCATGCCGGATTGTACGGCCTGGTTCTCGTTTCTGGCGGAACTGCCATACGGCACGTGAATTGAGACGGCGCGAAAGGAAGTTTTCCCTCGGTCGAAGATCGCATAGACGAAATGATAAACGCGTTCGTCTCGCGCAATAGCAGACGAACAGTATTGGATGGAAAGAGGCAAGCGCCCGTGAATCATAAATCGTGGTTGTCGAACGAATTAAAAGATCCGATAGTCTCACTTCGCCCTGGAGCGGCAGACGGGGCGTGACGGCGACTCGATGAATGCTTTCCTAAAAGAAGCTGTTTCGCTTTCGCTCCTCGGCAAGTGCGTAGTGGCGGTTGTCGGAATCCTGTTCATCCACGCCACGTTTCGGGTGCTCGAACAAACGCTGCCTAGGCGCTTTGGCCGGGCCGATGCGCGTTACAGGGTCCGCAAGTTCGTGGTCTTTTGCGGATACCTTGCGATTCTACTTTTCCTCGCCCTCCTCTTTGAAGATCGCTTGGGCCGTCTGAGCTTTGCCCTGGGTGTCGCTGGCGCGGGTGTGGCCGTGGCCCTGCAGGACGTGCTGGCCAGCATCGCCGGCGCTTTCGCGATCGGCTTTTCAAAGTTATATACCGTGGGCGACAGAGTTCAGATCGGTGATACTCGAGGTGACGTGATCGATATCGGACTCCTGCGAACCACGTTGATGGAAACGGGGAACTGGGTCAGCAAGGACTTATACAACGGCCGGATCGCTCGCATCCCAAACAGCATCGTCTTGAAAGGGTCCGTCTTCAACTACTCGCAAGGATTCCGGTTTATCTGGGACGAGATTAAGGTAGTGCTTACGAGCACCAGCGACTCCCAACTTGCTAGGGCGATGCTTTTGAGGGTAGCCAAAGAGGCGATTGGTGAGTACCTGCACGAGGCGCAGTCCTCTTGGAAAAGTATGAGCGAATATTATCAAAGCGAAAACCCTCCGTTAGAACCTACCATCGCGCTGGTCGTAAACTCCGGATCGCTCGAATTCACTGTCAGCTATGTTGTGGACTACACGAAGCGGACTGCCATGCAAGATCAGTTGTTCACGAAAATCGCGGAGGAAGTGGCGGGTAGCAACGGACGGCTCAAATGGGCATCATCGGCAATTGCTGTCACAAACCAGCCGGCTACTCCGGCCCCTATCGAAGCCCGCCAGACGTCGTCGATCCTCGGCGCGGGCGAAGCGCCGGGTTCCGTAAGTCGTGATCGATGAGAAAGTGCTTGTGGGTGTGACGAGAATAGGTGCCGCGACCACCGGGGCAACCACTCTGTCGCCTGTACCGCTTCGTATGAAGCGAGACGCAACGGTGGACATCGGGTGATGAATGATGTCGGAATTAACGGCCAAATCTGCCAGCAATCCACCCGATAATCAGACCACCCACCGCCCCTGATGCGAGAATTGGGGCCGTAGCTTTCGTGATGATGGCGTCCGGGAGGCTCAGCAGGATGCCGAGGAGCAACCCGACGACCCAGCCCGGCCAAGGCAGTCGTATGTTGCAGATTACGAATCCGAGACCGAAACGCGCGATAAACGCGCCGAGCATGGCCGCCCGCTTGTCCGGAAAGCTCATGGGAATCATCAGCGCTGTATCCAGACCACCGAAGACCGACCCACAAAGTACGCCCAGAGAAATCCTTGACATTGCTTTTCCTCCAGCCGTTCTTCTACAGCCTCGCTATTTCGAATGCCAGCGATTTCTTCGACAGAATCAGAATGAGTAAGTACGCACGCCATCATGCAATCGAAAAACAGAACCCGCCGCGTGATATTCCGCGTGCCGGATGGCTCTGCGAATTCGACGGGGCGATAGTTCACCCTGACCTGTTCGCACGGACCGATTTTGCCGTCGCCCGGAATGGTCGCATTGCTTCGGTCTATCTCTTTTTCGACAGTCTTCCTTAAAGCAAAAATGCGCAACGTCAATGAGCTCAGCGCGAGTTGCGCTTTCTTCGGTCTGCTGGCCGTCGATCGGCCCACTTTAGGATAGCGTCAAGCGTAGGACAGAGGGATTGGCCCCATGATGTCAGATGGTACTCAACCTTCGGCGGCACTTGGGCATAGGCCGTCCGCACAACGATTCCGTCCGCTGCCAAGCTGCGCAGTTGCTGGCCCAGCATTTTCTGAGTGATGTCGGGTATCGCCCGTTCCAGATCGGAGAAGCGCATCACCTTGCCTCCGAATAGATGGAACAGAATCACGAGCTTCCATCTTCCTTCCAAGAGACGGAGCGCTGCTTCTAAGTCTGCGGCGGCGGATGTGGGCGTGTAGCGTTTCGGCATACATGTTTCTCCTAACGCACTTTTTTGTGCGTACTTCCCATTTCGCCAGTATACTGCGAGACTTTTGTTTGTGCAATTGCTCGGAGGAGGACAGCATGGCTCTTGATGTGCCCCAACCCGTCGCTGAATATCTGGCCGCCGAAAAGGCGAAGGACGCGGATGCGCTTTCCCGTTGCTTCATCGAAGATGGCACCGTCCACGACGAGGGGCAGGATTATCACGGTCGTGACTCGATTCGCCAATGGAAGCAAGCGGCGGACGCGAAATACCGATACGTCCTGCTGCCGGTTGACGTTCAAACGCTCGGAGACTTGGTGACGGTTCGTGCCCGACTGACCGGTGAGTTTCCTGGGAGCCCGGTTGAACTACACCACATCTTCAGACTTTCCAAAGACAAGATTGCCTCACTGGAGATTCGATCATGACGATGACCTACCCTTTCCCAATTTCAGAAGATGAATTTAAGGACAAGCGGGTTCTGGTAACCGGTGGCACGAAGGGCATGGGACAAGCGATGGTACGCCGTTTTACTCTGAGCGGCGCCTCCGTTGCAACGACTGCACGCTCGCCGCTGCCGGAAGGGCAGGCGCTTGCTCTATTCGTGCAGACGGATATCGGTACGGCGGCAGGCGTGCGAGAAATAATCCGGCGCATTCAGCAGGAGTGGGGTGGACTCGACATCTTAGTGAACAATGTCGGAGGATCAGATGCTCCTAACGGCGGATATAGCGCCCTCTCTGACGACGATTGGCAAAAGGCGCTCAACGTCAACTTGCTGGCATCCGTTCGTCTCGACCGAGCATTTCTGCCGGGCATGATCGAACGCAAATCAGGTGTCATTCTCCACATCTCGTCCATCCAGCACCGTCTGCCGCTCTATGACGCGACGCTTGCCTATGCTGCGGCGAAGGGTGCTCTCAATACTTACAGCAAAGGCCTGGCAAACGAAGTTGGCCCGAAGGGCGTCCGCGTCAACATGATCTCGCCAGGATTCATCGAGACTTCAGGCGCACACGGTATGATCGTACGACTCGCACGGAGCTGCGGCATCAGCGAGGACGCCGCTCGCCAGCAAATCATGAATATGATCGGAGGGATTCCCATTGGCCGGCCCGGCCAGCCCGAGGAAGTCGCCGAACTGGTGGGATTCCTGGCATCCGATCGTGCAGCTTCGATTCACGGTGCAGACTACATCATTGATGGCGGCACGATACCTACCGTCTGATCAACGCTAGCTCTTGCGGCCTTCAACCGAATGTTTGCCGCTGATCCAAACTCTAGGCAGCGGCTTTCCAAGCCGCCCCCAAGCAGAACCCCGGACAGCCCACGCGGAGTTCCCTTCGGTCACGGCAACTGCAGCGTCCCTCGAACGGAATTCGGATACTTCAAACCGTATTCACGCAACTTCTTCTCATCGATTGCGCCCAGGCTCATGCGCCGCCTTGGTCTTTTTCGTTCGATTATATTTGTGAATACAACCATATATGATGATATTCGCAATCATACTCTCTGAAAAGAAAATGACGTCCTGAAGCGCCGTTTCAGGCGCTGTCAAGTTGACAAAAAGTGGTTAACTGTGGTACTTAAAGCCCTGTTAAGTTATTGAAACTAAAGCGGGTGAGCCATGTAAGCCGGATTCTGTCGAGCACGCGAAGCGTGCTCCGACGATCATTCCTCTAGGCCGCGACTCGCGCCGCGGCTCCAGCAGCCTACCCGAGGGTTGCTCTCGCCGACAGCTTGCGCTGCCTTCGAGGGAGCTCCACAGACTTTCGCCTGCTTCGCTCGGCGAGCCGGGCCGGCTCTCCCCTCCTATTTGGCCTTGCACCACGCGGGGTTTTCCGTGCCTCGCCTGTTGCCAGACGAGCGGTGGGCTCTTACCCCACCGTTTCACCCTTACCAGCAAAAGCGCCTTTCAACGACGATGAGCAGGTTTCCCTGCCGCCCGTCACAGCAGCTCTCTTTCGCGGCGGTTTATTTTCTGTGGCACTTTCCGTGACGCCGTCGCTCCGCCGAACTTTCGCTCAGCCTCCGGACCGCGTCCCCTGGCGTTACCAGGCGCGTTGCCCATTTCTCTGCTGACGCAGAGCGGTGTCCGGACTTTCCTCCCGCCCCGATTACTCGGAACCAGCGATCGTCCAACTCACCCGCCATTCCTATTATACCGCGAGGACAGCTCGGGTTTTGAGACTTGTTGCGCTTCGTCAATCACCATACAATCCAGCGCATGAACGCTCGCGAAGCGAAAGACTTCCTCGTCATCGAAACGGCTGAGCAGGCCTCCCTCGACGGGGTTCCTCTTTCGGATTTAGAAAGCGCATGATGTATTTCACAGAGAGCGACGATAATAGCGAGAACCCAGTCGAGCTGAACAGCGAGTTCGAGGCACAGAACGACAGTTCCGAGTACGAAGCTAAAATTGGCAACCTCCTACATCGCGCGCAGTCCCGCTTGAAAAAAGAAAAGCCTGTTCTTGCACGGAGCTTTAGCGAGGCACTGAGATACCTCGCCAAAGGCGACCACTACCTCTCTGTCTTGTGGGAGCATGCTCCAAGAGAACGTCCTCCGCACGACCAATTGAAACTGCTAGTTGCTGGCTTGTCGATCGTCGCCCCTCTCTTGCTCATAGAATTCAATGCAGATCGAATCTCACCACAGTTCGCCAGGTTTATTCACGATCCCGTCGGGGCACGAGTGTTCTTTTACGGCCTCGTAGGCACTGCTTGCGTCGCGTATTATTTCTTCCGGCAAAAAATACGAAACTGAGCCCACGAGGGCTTAAGTAAGTTGTTTATACATCACCAGCGCATCCACGAACCCCTGCTCCGGATGAAGAAACGCGCCAGGCAGGCGCCCAACAATCTCGAAGCCCAGATCCATCCAGAGGTTCACCGCGCGTTCGTTCGTGCTGACCACAAAATTGAACTGCATGGCGCGAAAGCCGCGTTCGCGTGCCCGCTGCAACGAATGCAAGCACATCGCCCGCGCAATTCCCCGCCCCTCGGCGCCCACCGCCGTCACGTAGCCGCAATTGGCAACCTGTGCTCCACCGCCACGCTGGTTGGCGCGCAGGAAATACGTCCCAAGGATCGCGCCGCCGTCTTGCCACACAAACGTTTCGTTTCCCGCAGCGAACCAAAACGCAAGGGCTTCCGCCTTCGCCGTGTCACGCTGCAGCGTATACGTTTCGCCGCGCCGAATCATCGGCTCCAGAATCTTCCAGATAGCATCTTTGTCTTCATCACTGGCCAGTCGGATTGACACGAAGAATTCCCGCAGCGGCTCTCTATTTGCCGGCAATCAGCTTCTCGAACTCTGCCTCAGTAAGGATGGGAACGCTTAGCTCCTTGGCCTTGTCATACTTCGACCCAGGATCTGTCCCCACCACAACATAGCTGGTCTTTTTGCTCACCGAGCTGACAACCGTCCCGCCATGCTGCTTCACAATCTCACCAGCCTCTTCGCGCGAGCGATTCGCGAGCCCACCGGTGAACACAAACGACTTCCCTTCTAGCTTGGCACTCTTGACGACGCGTTTTTCGGCAGTCGGCCGCACCCCAGCTTTCTCCAGCTTCTTGATCAACTGCCGGTTCGCCGACTCCGAGAAAAACTCCACAATGCTCGCCGCCACTTTCGGTCCGACTTCCGGCACTTCGATCAGTGGCTCTTCCGTAGCCTCCGCGAACTCCTGCAGCGACGAGAAGTTTTCCGCCAGCAGCTGTCCCGTTCGCTCCCCCACAAACTGTATTCCCAACGCAAAGATCACCCGCGCCAGCGAATTTTTCTTGCTGGCTTCAATTTCATCCAACAAATTCTGCGCGGACTTCTCCGCCATGCGTTCCAGCTCGGCAATAGTTTCCAGTTTCAGCGAATAAAGGTCCGCAACGTCCTTGACCAGATTCTTCTCCACCAACTGGTCCACAATCTTGTCGCCGAGGCCATCAATGTTCATTGCGTGTCGCCCCGCGAAGTGCAGCAGCGATTCACGCCGCTTCGCCGGACACGCCGCATTCACGCAGCGGTACGCCACCTCACCATCAACATGATGAATCTTGCTGCCGCATTCCGGGCAATTCTTCGGCATTCGAAACGGCTTGCGGTTCTTCCCTTCCTTCACCACTTTCAGCACGTGCGGAATCACTTCGCCCGCTCGTTCAATCCGCACGGTATCGCCAATGTACAGACCCAGCCGCTCGACTTCGTCCATGTTGTGCAGCGTCGAGCGGCTCACCGTCACCCCGCCGACTTGCACCGGCTCCAGCACCGCAACCGGCGTCAACGCTCCTGTCCTCCCAACTTGCACGATGATGTCGTTCACCACCGTAGTTTCCTGCCGGGCCGGATACTTGAATGCAATCGCCCAGCGCGGCGATTTCGACGTAAATCCCAGCTCGTTCTGGATCCCCACTGAATTTACCTTCACCACCACGCCATCAATTTCATACGGCAGCTTTTCCCGCTTCGAATCCCACGCTTCGCAATACGCGATAACCTCTTCAATCCCGTCGCACAGTTTCCAGTCATCCGAAGCCCGAAAACGCAGCTGCTTCAGCGCTTGCAGCGACTCGGAATGTTTCGGAAATGCCGCCCTTCCGTCCTGCAACAAGTAATACGCAAAAAAATCCAAACGCCGTTGCGCCGTGATGCTCGGATCCAGCACTCGCACCGCACCCGCTGCAGAATTACGGGCATTGATAAATAGTTTTCCACCGGTCTGCTCCTGACGACGGTTCAGCGCTTCAAACGCCTTGCGCGTCATCATCACTTCGCCGCGCACCTCGAACGATGCCGGCGCCTTGGCCTTCTTCAGAGTCTCCTTTTCAATCCGCAACGGAATCGAGCGAATCGTTCGCACATTCGGCGTAACTTCTTCGCCAGTCGTACCATCTCCGCGCGTCACGCCGCGCACCAGCGCGCCATCCTCATACAGCAGCGAAATGCTCAGCCCATCGAATTTGTGCTCGGCAATGTACTCAATCTCTTCCCGCCCGATTCCCTCGCGCACTCGCCGGTCAAAGTCGCGCAACGCGTCAAACGAAAACGCGTTGTCCAGACTCATCATTGGCCTGGTGTGCCGCACCGACTGAAAACCTTCGCGCGGCGCCGCACCCACACGCGCCGTCGGCGAATCCGCCGTCACCAACTCCGGATGCGCCGCCTCCAGTTCTTTAAGCCGCACCAGCATCCGGTCATACGCCGCATCTGAAATTTCCGGATCATCCAGCACGTGATAACGGTATTCGTGGTAGCGCAGCTTCTCGCGCAGTTCTTCAACCTCTTTTTTCACCGATGCAGGCGCTGCCTTCGCCATGTCCGCTCCGCGTTACTTTCACTCCGTCGCAGCCCGTATTATATAGAGGCTTTTAAAGTTTGTTTTACAAACCCTAAGTTCTTTACAAGCCGTAAGCTAGAATAGACGGTCTGATACACGGCATCTAATTCTTCTGGGAGACGACAGCTCGAAATTATGCAGGGACTGCAAAACGCATTACTGATTCACAATCCAAACGCCGGAGGCGGCAGCTCCGCCCGGCGCACCGATTTGGATGAAGCTCGCAGGATTCTCTCGGCAAAAGGCATTCAGGCCGATCTCGCGGAAACCACCGGCCCTGGCGAAGCCACCGAAATCGCCAAGCGCGCCAACCTCGACGGCCGCCAGCTGGTGATTGCCTGCGGCGGCGACGGCACCATCAACGAAGTTGTCAACGGCCTCGCCGCTTCGCAGAACGGCCATCGCGTTCCACTTGCGCTGCTACCCGCGGGCACCGCGAACGTCCTCGCCAAAGAACTGGAGCTTTCCTGGGACATCCCCAAAGCCGCCGAGCAGCTACTCCGCGGCGAAGTGCGCGATGTCGCGCTGGGCCTTGCTACTCCGCTTGAACATCCCGAACAAGCACGCTACTTCCTCAGCGTCGCCGGCGCCGGCCCCGACGGTCGCATCACCTATGCCGTCGATCTCGAGCTGAAAGCGCGCTTAGGAATTCTTGCCTATTGGCTGCAGGGCGTGCGCGAAGTCTTCAACTACAAATTTCAGCATTTCCGCGTAACCAGCGAAGGGAAATCGCACGATGTGTCGCTGGTGATTGTTGGCCGCACCAAGCATTACGGCGGACCGTTCAAGATCACTACCGAAGCCGATCTGTTCGAAGATCAATTCGAATTCGTCGGCCTGACCTCGCAGAGCGGCTTGAAATATTTGAGCTACCTGCCAACACTTTGGTTCGGCGATCTGCGCAAAGAAGAGGGCGTCTACTTCTGGAAGTCCGATCGTCTGGTCTGCGAACCAATCGACAACGATCCGCCGACCTACGCGCAAGTGGATGGCGAGCCGCTCGCTCGTTTGCCAGTAGAGTTCCGCATCGTACCGAACGCTCTGCGTTTGCTGGTACCCGGCCCGGAAAACGTACCCGCAGCAACCTAATTCACCGTGGACCCGCTCACACACGGATTGGCCTCGCTCGCAATGCAGCGCGGCTTTTTTCCTCGCGCCCCCTGGCGTAGCGCCCTGGCAATCATCGCCGCCGGCACTATCGCCGACCTCGACCGCTTCACGGCGGCCCTTGGTCCCGCCGAATACTTGCATTTGCACCGCACTGCTACCCATTCCATTCTCTTCGTTGCCGTGCTCGCCATCTTGGCCGCAACCTTCAAACGCACGGTTCGCCGCAAAGAAAGCTCCGTGAACTGGATCGGCTTGTCCTGGACCTCC
Organism: uncultured Acidobacteriota bacterium; assembly: GCA_963814635.1. Lineage (GTDB taxonomy): Bacteria > Acidobacteriota > Terriglobia > Acidiferrales > UBA7541 > Acidiferrum. Next base: position 2,737,076 of record CAWFDP010000001.1, read on the forward strand.
GTCTCCGCCGCAGCGTCGTTGCACATCGTCATGGATCTATTGCAATCGGACCCGGTCACTCCGCTCTGGCCGTTTTCAACAAGGCAGGTTTCGCTTGACGTCGCGTCCACCATCGATCCGTGGCTGCTGATTTTCCTGATCGCCACCATCGCCTTTCCGGAATTGCTTCGCTTGGTGAGCGACGAAATTGGAGCACGCAACAAGCGCCCGCGCGGCCGCACTGGCGCGATTATCGGTCTATCTTTTGCTTTGATTTATCTTGGCTCGCGCGCGTTGTTTCATTCGAACGTAGTCGCTTCACTCGAAGCCCGCACCATCGCCGGCGAATCGCCTCGCCGCATCGCGGCTTTCCCGGACTCCGCTTCGCCCTTTCTTTGGCACAGCATCGTTGAAACCGAATCAGCCCTGCATCTGGCAACCTTGCGCAGCATGGGTGGTGAAGTCACCTATGCCACCGGCGTCACCACTCTGCGCAAGCCCGATCCGTCCCCGATTCTGAGCGCGGCACAAGCTTCTCCCGCAGCCGTCACCTTTTTGCAGTTTGCGCGATTCCCCAAAGCAACGGTGCTGAAAGAAACCGAAGGCTACTCCGTAGAGATTCAGGACTTGAAAGATCAAGTACTGGAAGAAAAAACGCGCGCCATTTCTGCCGACATCACTCTGAATAATTCCGCAAAAGTGATCTCATCTGAATTGCAGTGGCAAAGATCCGGACCACGCTAGCGCCGCCATACGGAGTGCGGCGGCTTGCCGCCGCTTTTCTTACAACCACCACTCACGCGAGAGGGCAACCACTCGCAACGACGGAAAAACGAAAACCCGGCTCCCGCACTCCACAAAATGCTTCCCAAACTGGATTTACGTTTTTGGCGCTTCAACATCCCGCACCTGCAAAATCCACCGCGACAGTCCATAACTCGCTATGGCGAACAGCGCTAACGTTACAGCGATAGCCAACCAGTGCTGGGAGATGAAATCTTTGTAGCTGTCGCCATATCTAACGGCCAAGAATCCGATGCCGTAGTAACGGATCAAGCGCGCCAACGTGATCGCCGACGTGAAGCTCCAAAGTGGTACTTCAAAAACGCCGCCGGCAAGGACAAAAAACTTAAACGGCGTTGGCGGCGGCAGGAGGGCAGCAATCAACATCCCGCCAAACCCATTCTTTTCCACCCAATTGCGAATTATGTCCGCTCTGCCGCCGGCTTTCTTATGGAAGTACGCCTCCCCTCCCTTTCGGGCGATGAAATACAGCAAAACACAGCCCAAAACAGAGCCGGATGTGGCCAAAAACGCATAGATTGGCATTCGAGCGTGGTTCCGGCTAGAAAACAAGATAAGCAATCCATCGTTGATAATTGGAAATGGTACGAACGATGAATCGAGAAAAGAAATTAGAAATAGTCCCGGGGCACCAAGACTAGCGGCAAACGCCACAATCTTCACCTTCCACCCGCTCAGTTTGCCGACCAAAGGTTCTCTTCCCGTAGGGCACGGCATGCCGTGCCCTTTCTTAGCCTGGTCCAACATCTTCTCTGATTCAGGAATTACCGAGTGCGTGCACTGCTGCTTCCAACCTGACCTCGGATCACCGAGGACCACCAGTCACGAATCGCAAGTCACGAGCCACCAAACACCAGTCACACCATCATTGCGCAAACGCCGCCCGATCAAAATGATTCATAAACACCTGCATCAAAGCGGTGCGATGCAGATTCGGCAAGCGCGGTATTTCGCCAATCACCCGCACATGGCCAAACCGCTCAATGGTTTCGCGATTCTCCCGGTTCTGATCGCCGATCAAGACCACCCCATGTACGGGAAGCTCCGCCGCATGCAGCGCCGCCAACGTCAGCAAAGTATGATTGATCGTTCCCACCGTGCTCCGCGTCGCCAGGATCACTGGCAGCTTCAGCTTCACCATCAGGTCCAGCATGAACTGTTTTTGGTTGATCGGAACCAGCACTCCGCCAACGCCCTCCACCACCAGCCAGTCATTGGTTAAATGATTCGGCAGATTAACCTTAGCCAGATCGATCTCCACGCCAGCCCACCGCGCCGCCAAATCCGGCGAAACCGGCGGCACAAACTTATACACCTCATCAATCGTGCGGTCAGTTCCAATTCCCGCAAGACGCATCACCGTCGCGCGATCCGATCCTTCCAGCGTCCCGGTCTGAATCGGCTTCCAGTACATCGCATCCAGCGCTGCACACAATAACGCCGCCAGCGTGGTCTTTCCCACACCGGTATCCGTCCCAGTCACAAAAAAATGATGCCTCATGCGCAGCCCGCCGCCAGCCCGGTTCGCGATGCCATCATGAATGCTCGCGCCGCTCTAAGCGGCAATACCGGATGCACTGGTGCCTCGGCAGCGGCCACAGAACGAATCGACATTCTTGCTGATTCTCCGTAACTCAACGCTTCGCATGTTACCAGAGGTTCGCTCTCCGGTGACCACCCGTTTCCACAGTTGCGGCCAGTCTCTAACCTCTTTTCCCCACCCACCTAATTTGAAAATAAATCGCTGGAATGTTATAAATCAAACCTTCGCCACGCCCTGAATTTTGCTTATATCCGGCAAACTGCAGGGTTTCGGGCTTGTACTTACAAGCTAGAACTAATGTTCTGCTGGGAAGGGGTTCCCGGCCGGTGGCGCGCGGTTTCTCATCCTTTCGGGACAAGAAACCATCTTCCGGCTCGTCTGGCATAAGCATGGGGAGTGCTTCTGCCGCTGCGAAATGCTGCGCACTCAGCTAAAGCGCACGCAGACGGTCGCCGGTGATTTGTGTGTGGAAACGCAGCGCGAAAAAAAAGTGGTGCATACGCAGCGAAAAGGTAGGGCATACGCAGAGCGAAAGAAATGAGTTGTCATCCTGAGAGGCGCGCAGCAGCTCGAAGGATCTCAACCGCTCTGCTGGGCGTAGTTCGAAGGAACCCGCGCCGAAAATCATCCGCAAATTTTCCTGGAGGAAGCGTTCATGCGAACCTGGCTACAAAATGCCTGGTCCAACTGCAGTTCCCGAATTTCCAGCAGTCTGTCGAAAATCGGAGCCCTCAGCTTTGCCACGCTGGTTTCAACCACCGGCGCTCTCGCCGCAAAATCCAGCGAAGCGGGCGGCGAAGCCAATCTCAAATTGCCGGATTTGTCTTCCGTCAAATTCCTCGGCGGAATCGACGGCCACAAGCTCCTCCTCTGGGGCATTCTGATCTGCGTTTTCGGCCTGCTCTTTGGCCTGACGATTTACTCCCGGCTCAAAAACATGCCCGTGCACAAATCGATGCGCGACATCTCCGAACTCATCTACGAAACCTGCAAGACCTATCTCATCACCCAGGGCAAATTCCTTTTGGTCCTGGAAATCTTCATCGCAGTGGTCATCGTTCTTTACTTCGGCGTGCTCCTCAAGTTCGAAGCGCTGCGCGTCGCTATTATTTTACTCTTTAGCTTAATTGGCATTGCAGGTAGTTACGGCGTGGCCTGGTTCGGCATTCGCGTCAACACTTTCGCTAACTCCCGCACCGCTTTCGCCGGCCTCCGCGGCAAACCCTACCCGATTTATCACACCCCACTCGAAGCCGGCATGAGCATCGGCATGATGCTCATTTCTGTCGAACTCTTGATGATGCTTTTTATTTTGCTTTTTATTCCAGGCGATTACGCCGGACCGTGCTTCATCGGGTTCGCGATTGGCGAATCGCTTGGCGCCGCAGCGCTTCGAATCGCTGGCGGCATCTTCACCAAGATTGCCGACATCGGCTCCGACCTGATGAAAATCGTCTTCAAAATTAAGGAAGACGACGCGCGCAATCCCGGCGTCATCGCGGACTGCACCGGCGACAACGCTGGCGATTCCGTCGGGCCCAGCGCCGACGGCTTCGAAACTTATGGCGTCACTGGCGTCGCACTTATCACTTTCATTCTTCTAGCGGTACATAAATCCGAAGTTCAGGTGCAACTGCTGGTCTGGATCTTCGTCATGCGTATTGTGATGCTGATCGCCAGCGCTGCTGCCTATTTTCTCAACGGCGCTATCGCCAAAGCCAAATACGGCAACGTCGACGAAATGAACTACGAAGCTCCGCTCACTTCGCTGGTGTGGATCACTTCCATCGTCTCAATCGCTCTGACCTATCTGGTCTCGTCGCAGATTATTCCGTCGCTCGATGGCGACACGACCCAGTGGTGGAAGCTTGCGACGATCATTTCATGTGGCACTCTCGCCGGAGCCGTCATTCCGGAACTAGTGAAAGCTTTCACCTCCACCGAATCGCGCCACGTCAAGGAAGTGGTCAGCTCCGCGCAGGAAGGCGGCGCTTCGCTGGGAATTTTGTCGGGCTTCGTAGCCGGCAATTTCTCTGCCTACTACCTCGGCATGGCCATGGTCACTCTGATGACTGCGGGCTACCTGGTCACTGGCGTCCAGAACTCCGCGGGCGTCGGCTTGAGCAATTTGATGATCGCCGCGCCAGTCTTCGCATTCGGCCTGGTCGCCTTCGGCTTTCTCGGCATGGGCCCGGTAACAATCGCCGTGGACTCCTACGGCCCGGTCACCGACAACGCGCAATCGGTCTACGAACTTTCGCTGATCGAAACTATTCCCGGCATCAGGGCCGAACTGAAAAAAGATTTCAACATCGACGTCAATTTCGAAAAAGCTAAGGAAATGCTGGAAGCCAACGATGGCGCCGGCAATACCTTCAAAGCCACCGCGAAGCCGGTATTGATCGGAACGGCCGTAGTCGGCGCAACCACCATGATTTTCTCCATCATCATGGCGCTCACCAACGGCCTCACCACAAACGTGGAAAAACTTTCCCTGCTCCACGCGCCATTCATGCTCGGACTCATCACCGGCGGCGCGATGATCTACTGGTTCACCGGCGCTTCCACCCAAGCCGTCACCACTGGCGCCTACCGCGCCGTCGAATTCATCAAAGCCAACATCAAGCTCGAAGGCGTCGAGAAAGCTTCCGTCGCCGACAGCAAAAAAGTCGTCGAAATCTGCACCAAATACGCGCAGAAAGGCATGATCAATATTTTCATCGCCGTCTTCTTCGCCACGTTGGCCTTCGCCTTTGTTGAACCGTTCTTCTTCATCGGCTACCTGTTCTCCATCGCCATCTTCGGCTTGTACCAGGCCATTTTCATGGCCAATGCCGGCGGCGCATGGGACAACGCCAAGAAAATCGTCGAAGTCGAGCTCAAGCAAAAAGGCACGCCGCTCCACGACGCAACGGTGGTTGGCGACACCGTCGGCGATCCTTTCAAGGACACCTCGTCGGTCGCTCTCAACCCGGTCATCAAGTTCACCACGCTCTTCGGCTTGCTGGCCGTCGAACTCGCTGTGCAACTGACCGCCACCCAAGGCAGCGGCCTTACGCACATTCTTGCCGCCGTCTTCTTCGTCGTCTCTTTTACCTTCGTCTACCGCTCCTTCTACTCCATGCGCATCCGTTCCGACGACGCGCACTGAAGGAGTTACTATTCATCGAAGCGGCAAAGGTGGCCAACTCTGGCAACCTTTTCTGCTTGTGCTCGATCGCGGCCTAATGCTTGGTCGCCCGTGCCATAGTTGTGACTACCAGCGCCTTCAAGCCCGTCCAAACGGGAGCCGCCGCCTGAAGCCTATTGAACGGTCGATTCCCCAGCGAATGCGGAGTCCGGCAACTGCCTCCTGGCGCAGTCATTGTTCCGGTCGCGAGGTCGGAAACCATGAACGCGCTGGAATCGCACTCCACCACACCGCCACTATTCGAACCGAATGAAACACCAGTCAGATCAACGCTGGAATTCACCAGCACCAGAATTCCCGGTCCCACGTTTTGCGAGACCGTCCCGCCGCGCAGAAACGCTTCCGAGGTGCCGTCCACGCGGATCGCAGCACTTCGCGGATTGCCGGTGGCTCCGTTGTTATGCAGGTTATTGGCACCATAAAGATACGCCTGGCTACTCGCGTACAAGTCCAACGCGGATCCCAGATGCCCGGAAATCTCCGCATCGTTAAACAACGTAACCTGGCTGTGGAAGCCCGCGCTGATGCCGACGGGACCATTGTTCTGAATCAGCGTCTGCTAGCCACCATTCCAGAATGAAATCTCCGCTGCCTCTTGCAAGGAAACGCCGCCACTCTGGTTTCCGCTAATCACATTCGAACCGCTCAGCGCTCCGAATTGCGCTCGCGACCCACCGCGCATGTCCACCCCGTAACCTGAAGGCGATCCCTGTCCGGCAACGTTGTTCATGATCGTGGTGCGTCCATACGTATTGAAGCCGCCGAACGACACATAAACACCCGGCCCGCGGTTGTTGCTGATGTCTACGGGTTGGCCGTTCCATCCAGACGTTTCCACCGTGGAGTTTTCACTCAACTGAATTCCGCCGGCATTATTGTTGTCAAAGGATGCGGGCGAAACAATCAGCGCTTCGGAGCCACCGCCTAGCGACAACCCGAATCCTGCGTTGCTGTTGCTAGTGGAGTTATCGATCACCAGAGCTTGTGATTGCGACACGCTGATTCCGTTCCCGCCGCCGCCGCTGGTACCTGTGGAAACGTTGAGGCCGTGGAAATACACTCCATGCGATTGGACCACATTGATGCTGCCGTCGATGTCTACACTAGGGTAGCTATAGTAGGTTCCGATAAACAGATCAGTCCAGCCGGCAGTTGACCCTTACTCGCTGCTGGAAACATCATCGCAACTGCCAGCGCAAATAATACGTATCGGGCCTGGATGAATCTGAACGGCTGGCTGAACATTGAACTTCTCCTTTTTTTTGTATGAGGGCCCCTGAACTGAGCCGAAACTACGCCTGGGTCCACTCGGCTGACAAGCAACGTTGCACGTTCTGGGCGAAATATCGTTCAATGTCGTGGGTCTAAGGAGCGTGGCGCCAGGGAAAACTTCCAAAGGCGACCTTTTTTGGCGATTCCGGGGTAGAATCCTCATCGAAGAAGTGCGAGGAAATCGATGAGATCTTTACTTTCGGCAATCCTGTTGGTCATAGCCGCGACGATTTGCAACGCTCAGGTCGATCCCAAGTGGGAAATCCACGACCGCAACCGCCCAGTTCCAGCCGTCGTCGCGCCCGGCACCGCCAGCACTCAAGACGCGCCCGGCAAGCCGCCTTCCGACGCCACCGTTCTCTTCGATGGAAAAGATTTGTCGCAGTGGGTAGTGAAAAAAGACGGTAGCCCCGCCAAATGGAAAGTGGAAAACGGCTACTTCGAAGTCGTCGCAAAGACCGGCGACATGCGCACCAAGGAATCTTTCGGCGATTGCCAGCTGCACGTCGAATTCGCTGAACCCAATCCGCCAAAGGGCGAAGATCAGGACCGCGGCAACAGCGGCGTTTTTATGATGGGGCTTTACGAGATTCAGGTGCTCGATTCCTTCAACAGTAAAACCTATGCCGACGGCCAGGTCTCCGCGGTTTATGGGCAGTATCCGCCGCTGGTCAACGCTGCGCGCGCTCCGGGCCAATGGCAAACCTACGACATCATCTGGCACGGCCCGCGTTTCGATGCCGATGGCAAAGTCACGCGCCCCGCGCACGTCACCGTTTTTCACAATGGCGTCCTCACGCAGGACAATGTCGAACTCACCGGCCCCACCGGCCATCACGTTCGCCCGCCATACACTGCAACGCCAGAAAAATTGCCGCTCGCTCTGCAAGATCACAATCATCCAGTGCGTTACCGCAACATCTGGATCCGCGAACTATAGACCGCAGGGTGATTTCTTTTGGGATCAAATTCCGATAGTCCGGCGGACAATCTGACCAGTGAACCAATCTCGGCGAGGATTACTTCCGGATTGCCGACTACCGTGCGCAGGTGGAGTATACTTCGCAAAATTCGGGCCTCGTCAATCGTTGAACGCGAGTGGCGGTTGGCCCTTTGACACTTTTTGAATGGCTAAGATGAGGAGCACTACTGAGATGCGGGACATGGAGCGCCGCTCGTTTCTTAGCGCTGCAATCGCCGCCCTTCCGCTGACATTAATGGGACAGTCCATCCAGACTTCAACACCGTCCAGGCCTGCTCGTGTAGCGCGTGGCGAGGACCGACTCGGCGAACACCACACCATCGGGGTCAGCACAGCCGCCATCAAGGTGTCAACACAAGACCGGCGGCGGTCTTTTTGTCATGGAGCACGCCAGTAGCAAGAAGGGTGGCCCACCTCGCCATTTGCACCACAATGAGGATGAATGGTTCTACGTCCTCGAAGGTGATTACATCGCCGAAATCGGCTCCGAGCGTTTCCTCCTGAGACCCGGCGATTCCATCCTCGGACCGCGCGAGATACCTCACGCTTGGGCATTTGTCGGCGATACTCAAGGCAGGATGCTGATTGCTTTCGCGCCTGCCAACAAGATGGAGGCGTTCTTCCGGGACAAGAGCCTGCGGCCGACTGTGGAGGGATGACGAGCTAACCGAACAGTGAGTCAATACCAACTGAAAGTTTGCCTTAACGGAACCATGAAAGCTTATCTAAAGTAAATTCCGTAGACAACTATGCTTCGACAGCGGGAGATTCCTCTCCCGCGTTTTTTTCATTTTGGGGATACCATCCTCGCTTCGCCACCAAAGTAACGATCCCAGACAATTTTGAAATACCCAGCCTGGGATGATTCACAACGCATATGGAGTGCGGGAGCTTGCTCCCGCTTTTTTTACGGCCACGCATCACGCGAGAACGCAAAAACTTGCACGGAAGGAAAAGCGGCGGCAAGCCGCCGCACTCCAAATTACGAGCGAATTAGGCCGGTGAATTTGTGCGGGTCGTTGTTGAAGCCCGGAAAAACCGGAGCGAGATCTTTCACGCCATTGTGTTTGTGCAAGATTTCTCCGAGTACCGAGCGGAAATCCGTGGTCAGCGCGAGGTCGCGGCCCTCGTTGAGCTGTCCTTCATTCAGTCCCGGCCACCGGCCATAGACCTTCCCGCCCTTCACGTCGCCGCCCATCACAAACATGCAGTTGGCGTGTCCGTGATCGGTGCCGCGATTGCCGTTCTCTTTTGCAGTGCGGCCAAATTCGCTCATGGTGACGAACACGATGTTTTCCATGCGATCGCCCATGTCCTGGCGGAATGCATTCATTCCCTGCCCCAAATCTTTCAAAAGATTCGAGAGCTGGCCCTGCGCGCCGCCTTCGTTGACGTGATTGTCCCAGCCGCCGCAATCGACAAACAACACTTCGGTGCCGATGTCCGCTTTCAGCAGTTGCCCAATCTGCTGCAGGCTCTGCCCGAGGCGATTCTTGCCGTAGTCCGCGCCGTTTTCCGGCTGATATTTCCCCGGATCGGCTTTGCGCAGCATGTCGATCGCTTCGAACGTTTCGGTACCGGTGCCGCGCAGCGCATGATCCACCGTCTGCGCATACATCGCTTCGAATCCACCCTCGGCAACCTGGCCCATATTTGGATTTTGCGCCATCACTTTGAACTGCTTCACGTCAGGCAGCGCAATCGCCGGCGCTGAGCCGCGCAGCATGCGTGGAAGATTCGCGCCCATCGCCACCGCGCGAAAGGGCGAAGCATTTTCTTCAGGAATTGTTTCCAGCGCGCGATTCAGCCAGCCATCTTCCGTCGCTTTCAAGCCCGGCGTGCCGGACTCCATAAAATCCTGCGCATCAAAATGCGAACGGGTGGGATCTGGCGAGCCAGCCGCGTGGACAATTGCCAATTCATTTTTGTGAAACAGCGTCGCCAGCGGCGCGAGGCTCGGGTGCAATCCGAAAAATCCGTCGAGATCCACCGCGCAATCCGCACCACCACGCTTCGGCTCCGGAATCGCAATCGAAGGCCGCATCCGATAGTAATTCGGCTCGCCAAACGGCACCACGATATTCAAACCATCAGCAGCACCGCGCTGAAACAAAACTGCCAGCTGCTTTTTTCCAGCCGACGGTGTCGCCGCAATCGCGCGCTGCAAAAACGCCGGCATGGCCATAGTGCTCAGCCCGACCATCGCGATGCCGCCCTGCTTCATAAAATACCGCCGCGAGAATTTTACCGGTCTCACGCCTTCGCAACATTTGTAACTCATCGCAACCTCTCTCGCCTTTTATGAAGTGCGGCGGCTTGCCGCCGCTTTTCTTACGGCCACTGATCATTCGGCCGACAAACGCTTGCAATGCCAAAAAAGCGGGAGCAAGCTCCCGCACTCCAAATCATCGCCGCTGAAATTCCGGCGCGCCCAAAACCAATCCGGTCACCATCGCCAAATCCACCGCTTTCACCGGATCGTCGAGCTTCGCCTGCATCACCTGCGGATCGTCCAACTGTTTTTGCAACGTTTCAACCGTGCTGGGCGCAGCTTGCCCGCCCAAAAATAGTTGCAGCGCGCGATCCAGCACCTGCTTCGAATCGGATGCCGACTCCGTGCCCAGCAATGCCGAAACATCGGTGCGCGAGCCGCGCACTTTGTTTCCCGCCAGCGCCAACGAAAAATTCAGGCGATTCAGAAGCGCGCCGGTGTTCACCCATGTCTCCGCTTTGTCGGAATATCCAGTTGGAGGCTGGCATTGATAAAGCGGTTCGCCGATTCGGCCAACCCATTGCACCAGCGGCATCGGAGTATCAACGTCAGCGCCCAGCGTGCGAACTGTGGAGGCGACAAATTCGAACGGGGTTTTGATTTTTGCGCGGTATGCGTCGCGGGTCCAGAATTCCGGGGAATAAATCATGGTGTGCATCACCGCGCGAATGTCTCCATCGGACGACTGAAAGGTTTCCGCCATGCGCTCCACCAGAGCCGGAGGCGGATTGTCGGAAACAAATCGCCGCGCCAGTTTCGTCGAAATAAACTTCGCGGTACTAGGATGGTGCACCAGCAAGTCAATCACCTGCTCGCCGTCTTTCACGCCGCCGGCGTGAATCTTTTTACCGAGCACGATTTTCGGATCGGGATCGTGAATCCGTTCATCGAACTTGAATTCCGGATTCTCCCGCGGCTTTTCGATGGTCCAACCTGTGAAGCAGCGGGCAACTTCAGTCACGTCTTTTTGCGTGTAGCCGCCATCAACACCAAGCGTGTGCAGCTCCATCAATTCGCGGCCGTAATTCTCGTTGAGCCCGCGCTCCTGTTTTTTCTTATTTGCCGCTTGCGGATTTGGTGCAGGGCGCGGAAACCGGTTATATCCCGGATGCGTCTGCTGGCGCATCGCGCGTTCCGCCGCCAGGCGCTGTGCCGCGCGGGGATCTGCACTTAAAAAATTATCGAGATAAAAAAGCATGGCCGGACTCTTCGCGGTGTCGGTAACCAGCTCCTTGAATTTGCCAAGCACATGCGGCTGAATCACGTCGCGCTCATACGCCGTCAGGTAGTAGCGATCCTCACCTTTGGCCGCATACACGTTGAAGTGGTTGTACCAGAAGTCGTCCATCACCTGCTGCAACTGGCGGTCGCTGTAAATCGCGCGAGTCATTTTGGCCATCGCCAATTCCTCGACGATGCGTGGAGGGCGTTTGCTGTCATCGGCAATGGCGCGAGGAACTGCATTCGGATCAATGCTCAGTGCACCGCGTTGCGCTGCACCGGGAGTGGCCACATTTTCCGGAGCTTGCTTCATCGGCGACGGCGCGTCTGAATTTTCATCCATGCTCGCGGACGTTGTCTTGGAACCGGAATTCGCTTGCGAATCGCGCGCAATCACCACCGCCGCTGCTTCGGCTTTCGTTTGTGGCTGTTGCAGAGTGGCTGCCGATTTCGCGGCTTGTTTTGGCTGCGGATATTCGGCAATCAATCGCGATGAGCTGAGATGCAGCGTCGGAAAATTCTGCAATCGGGCTTCCAGCGGTTTGTCGTCGATGGAGTTCGGATTCAGCTGTTGATCGATCCACTTGGCCAGGCCCATCTGCTTGATGCGTTCGACATCGCCGGGACGCGGGCCGTATGCCAGGCGATTCAGCACGTGCAGAATCGCTTCGTCAGCGCTGAGGTCGGAGACTGGTAACCCTTTTAGTGCAGGGTCCTGTTTTGCCTTCTTGTCCTTCGTGGACGAGGGCGCGGCCGTTGCCCCATCGAGGCAGGTTGCGGTGAACACTGCTACCGCGAGCAGCAAAGCCAACACGGGGCGAAAGCTAATGGAGTGAAAAATCGGAGCCATTCGCGAGCCTTCCTCGATAGTTCTTACGGCAAATGTTTTGAACGTCTCGAGCGCACAGCAAAGCACAGCCACCGCTCGTTCCTAGAATAACCCCCGAATAGCAAAGAAGTTGTGTGCCAAATGTAGAGGTGTCGAACGCGAGATGGCCCGCACAGATCTGTCCCTAAGGACAGGTCCATCGTGCGATTTGCTGTAAATGAGCCGGCAGGGCTAGTCAGTGACGTCGAAGTCGACCGTACGGCTCGGCGCCTTACCGCCCGAAGCGTCTGCCGCCATCAACACCAACCGGTACGCGCCCGGCGTAAGGTCCTTAATCATGACGATCATTCCAATCGGCACCACCTGGCTGCCCTTCTGGATGAAATCGGCGGCGGTGCCGGTTCCCGAAAAGAAGACTTCCTTATCCGTGGCGCGCTCCTGGATCTTGTAACCCATATAGACTTGCGGCGGCTTTTCGCTGGTCAATTGCGCATCGTAAATTTCCGAGTACAGGATCACGCGCTCGCTACGCTTGAATCGATTCGAAGCGGTCGGAAGCACCTGCATGCCTCTGACCACCAGTGGCGTGCGATCTTCCAGCAGCACCGAATCAAAGTCCGCCTGAGCAGCCAGCTTTTCCACCGGCTGCGCATTACTGGTCATGGCAATCCCGCCCAAAGCAAACTGCTTGCCGTCGTAGGCGTCGATCTCCATTGGCCAACTGGATTTTCCGTAGGTGTCGGAGCCGGCGCTCAGCACCACGTTCATTTTGTAGTGGCCCGCCGCGGCGTCGAACTGGTTCTGATAATGAAAAGGATTCTTCACGAATTCTTTCCACTCGTCTTTTTCCAGATCAAGTTTCACCTGATCGCTGAACTTGGCGCCGATTGAACCGTCATCGCGATAGGCAACACCAAGCACGTTCAGGTTCACGCGATATTTTCCTTTTTCCTTGTCGAACTTGAACATGTCCTGGGGAATTTCCATGGCCAGGTTGACTCGGGCCACGTTCGGTCCAATGTAATAGTACGGTGCTTGAAACGACGGATGCACTCCACCGCCCTGCGAATCTTGCGCTCGCAGCTCCAGCTGCTTTTCCACCGGAGTGCCGTCAAGAATGTTCGGCTGCCGCACGTTGCAATAACCGCTGCGTGCACGAACATTCATCCCACCGTGATTCATCTTGACCTTCAGGGTGTGGCAGCTTCCTTCGGTGGATTCCGCCGGCACATAGCCGAGCAGATAAAATTCGTTCTGCTCTTTCGCAATGCGCTGCAAACCGCCGAACAAATCGTTGGTGTTGAAAATCGTAAATCCGCCGGTGCCATCCGCGAGAGCGTAAAGAATCTGCTGGTTGGTGGAAGTGGATTCCGGAAATTGTGGAACGATAGAACGCGGCTGATTCATGGGATTCGTATTGTAGTTACTCGTTGGATAGCCTCCGCCGCCGCCGCGCCCGCTGCTGCCGCCGGTTCCTCCGGTCCCTCCAGTCCCGCCTTTCCCGCCAGTTCCTCCCGTTCCCCCGGTCCCGCCTTTTCCTCCGCCCGCGCCACCGCCCGTCCCGCCGGTCCCACCCGTGCCGCCTCGACCACCACCTCCGCCGCCGGTTCCGCCGCCCGCGCCACCGCCGCCGGGGCGCTGGGGGTCAGGGTAGGAGGCGAGGAGAAGGCCAGCGCGGTGGGATTGATTCGAATGATTCAAATGATTCGAATGACTTTGGTGGGAGGCCACGGCAGTAGTGGAAGTTCGCGGATTGGTTCGAATCGAAGCGGCGCCGCCGCCAGGTACCGGCGCGACCAGTCCGCGCGCGTCCAGCGGATAGACTGCAACGTTGGCCTTGTTGCAGGCGTCGATGGTTGCGGTAAGTTCGGACTGGCGTTCCGCGGTCAGCGGGAAGCCGGAGGAAAACAGGACCAGAATCTTGCGGCCGGGAACGGAACGAAGATTCTTGGCCAGCGTTCGAACCGAAAGGAGCATGGAGCGAGCGCCGAAATCGGTTTCCATGTTCGAGAAATTGCCCATTCCGGGGGTGGATACGAGAGAAGCTCCCGGACCGCCCGGGTCGGCGTTCGAAGCAACGTAAGAGCCTTTGACGTTCTTCGCGGCAGCCTGCAACAGTGCGGCGTCGGCAGTAAAGTTCTGTACGATGCGCAAGGTTCCGCCAAACTCCACCACCGCCATCAAATTGTCCGGTGCGGCGTTGGCGTCAATAAATTTTGTGGCAGCGGCGCGAGCGGAAATCTGATCGGGTACGGCCATCGAGGAATTATCAAAGAACAGAACCAGAAAGTGTTTCTGCTGATTTTGCGGCCCCGGTGAATTCGCACCGTTGGAAAAACTGGTGATCGGTTGTTCTTTGTTGTCCTCATAAACCTTGAAGTCGTTCTGGGCAAGGTCGTGTACATAGTTCCCTTTCTTGTCGGTGACAACGGCGTCGACCAGCACCAAGCGAGCTTCTTTCTTGATGGTTGGACCAACTTGAAGCGGCTGCTGCGGATTGGCGGCAGCCGGAGCCGGAGTGGCAGGCTGCGAGTCCTGCGCGAAACCTGCAAGCGGGAATGCGGCGCACAGTGCAGCGAGCGTCAAAATAGAGATGCTCAATGAGAGCGTGCGAGTGAAATTTTTCATGTGAATCCTCCGCCAAAACAATGCAAAGAGCCTAACCGAAAAGTACGGGCAATCAGTAAGGAATGACGACCGCTCCGTTGCGAGCGGCCATCTGTTCCCCCTCTTTGTCGCGCACTACCAAGCGAACCAGATAGGTACCTGGTTTTACGTCGAAACTGGATTTCACGGTGATCCCACTGCGATCCAGTCGCTGCAGCGTGGAATCCTGAAGCTTCATTTCCAGAATTTTTTCCCCGCCGATAACGTAGTTACCGTTCTCGTCGAAGATTACGGTCGCCAGCGTCAAGTTGTCATGGTTGCGGCCATCCGCTTTGCGGAATTTCAAGGACTTCAAGTCCACATGGGCCAGCACGGAGAGGTGCGCCTGCGCAGGGTCCTTGCGGAAAAATTGGGTTTGCAGATCTACACCCAAATCGCGGATTTCCTCCTGCGAGAAGACCGCCTCCGATATTTCTTCCTTCGCGGTTTCGTCCGGATTCTTCAAGGTGCGTGGAGCGTAAAAACCGCGACGGGCCTGCAACGAATACTTTTGCTTTCCAGCCAGACTGACTTTCAAGTTGTGAAAACTGCCATTGAGCTTCAAATTCTGCGGAGAGAAACCGAGCAGATATGACGTTGCCGGAGCAGCCATGGCCTCGCGTAACGCCACATCGAGGTCGTTGCGATTCTTATAGTGAGTGCCGCCGGTGCCCACCGCGAGGTCATCGAGGATTCCGCTTTGCGCAAATTGCGCCGCTATTCCATAGGTGGACTTGTAGCCGGCCGTTCCGAAGGACTGAGTGGGATTGGCGATGTCGCCCTGAAGATCCGGGGTATACAGGCCGCGCGCATCAACGGTGTCAATGACCACGCCGGCGCGGTTGGAGCGGTCAATAATATCAACCCGTTCGGAGAGGAGCTGAGAAAGTATAAAACCCGGCGAAATGAAGACCAGTTTGCGCTGCCCCGGCATGGCACTCAAACGGCGCAACGCATCTTCCATGTGCCGGTAAGTGTATTCCGAAGCGTTGTCTCCTTGAATCAAAGTCTGGTTCGCCGCCGACTGAGCCATGGTGCTGGCGGCCGAGGTTTGCCGCGGGTCGCCGCCGAAGGCGCATTGAAGGGCGTCCTGCACCGCGACTTGAAGAGCCTGCGAATCATTCTGGTTCACAATCAAGTCAGCCTGGTAATAGCTGATATCCGGGCATTGATGGAAACCGGTGCCCGCGATCGGCCGGGGAAGAACCTGATTGATTGCGGTCTTCAACAACTCGCGGTCCGAAGTGAATTCCTGGCTGACCTGACCGGAGGTGGTGTATATGGCGACCCGGTCGGAAAGAGCCAGCGCATCGAAAATTTTGATTGCCGCGGCACGTACGGTGACCGCGTCCGTCATCTCGAGATGCACGTCATCGAAGAGCAGGGTGACAAAGCGCTGCGGCAAACTGGCGCTGAGCAGGGAGTTTTTGTCGTTGGCGTCGGCGTCCGAATGGTCAGACACGCTGACGACCGGCACCGCGTGCGATTTTGGAGTTTCCATGCTGAAGGTGCTAATGCTTTGCTGCTTACGATTATCGAAGAGCAGGAAATCTTCTTTTTTCAGATTCTCGACGACCTTGCCATGTTCGTCGCGGACTACCACGCGGACCAGCACCAAGTTAACGCGTACTTTGAAGGTGGTGGCGGAATCCCTGGTAACAACTTCCGCGACTGATGACTTGGCGGTGTAGCCCTCGGGTGCAGTCACGGACGGCTGCGGCGGATTCTCGGTAGCGGGGGGATTTTGCGCGCGAAGCGGTACGGCAAGTAACGCGAGCATCAAAAGTCCTAAAAACGGTGGGGGGTAGCGCCAAACGAAATTCCGAAGAAGCAGGCGAGGCATGTGGCGCATTTTCCCTTCTCAACTACACGACCGAACGGCCTCGGCGCGGTTCAGCTCAAGCGAATCGTAGGCTTCCTGAGGGCGATTGCGATAGAGTGACTATACTCCGCGGTGAAAATTGCTGTCAATGAGGAGTGCCGCCGGGTAGTGGATCGGTTTTTCGGTTGGCCCGTTACTCTCGGGAGTAATCGTAGGTCAATAGTGACGCAAACTATTCAGGTTTCGTAAGCCGGAGTCCTCATGAAGCTGAGATTGGTCCTGTTTTTGTCTCGTACCCTGCTGTTTTCTTCCTTGTTGTCCTTGTCGTTTAACTCGCGGCAGGAGCGGGAGGCGCGGCCGAGGCTGACGGCTGTGCCGGCCCTTGCGGCCAGTGACGCGAAGCCGGAGTTCGGACCCAATGTACTGATCTTCGATCCGTCGATGCCATCGCAGGCGGTCCAGAAGAAAATTGATGCAGTTTATGCGGCGCAACAGCACAACGAGTTTGGACAGCAGCGGAATGCGCTGCTATTCCTGCCTGGAGACTATTCCGTGGACGTGCCGGTAGGCTTTTACACGGAGGTGATAGGGCTTGGGGCCTCGCCCGATGCCACACGGATTGCGGGCAATGTGCACGCGGATGCAAATCACAAACACAATAATGCGACGACGACCTTCTGGAGAGCTGTGGAAGGGCTCTCGATAAAGCCGGCGGGGGGCACGATGCAGTGGGCGGTTTCGCAGGCGGTGTCGCTTCGGCGCATGCATGTACGCGGCGACTTGGTGCTGCACCAGAATCGTGGCTGGGCGAGCGGCGGCTGGATGTCGGATTCGCTCGTGGACGGCAATGTCGACTCCGGCAGCCAGCAGCAGTGGATCTCGCGCAACTGCGATTGGAAGAGCTGGACGGGCTCGAACTGGAATATGGTGTTTGTCGGCGTGGCGCATCCGCCGGATGGCGCGTGGCCTTCGCCGCCGTACACGAAGGTAGCGCGCACGCCAGTGGCGCGCGAGAAACCGTTTCTGCAGGTGGATGCTGCAGGCGAGTTCAGCGTGCGGGTTCCGGAACTGTACAGCGACAGCGTCGGGACTACGTTTCGCGGAGGGGAAACAGCGGGAGAGACAATTCCGATTACGCGGTTTTATATTGCGCGCCCGGATGTGGATACGGAGCAGACGATCAACGCGCAACTTGCCCAGGGCCAGAACTTGATTCTGACGCCGGGGATCTATGAACTGGCCGCTCCGATTCGCGTGACCCGGCCGCATACAGTGGTGCTGGGCCTAGGGTTTGCGACGCTACGTCCGATGAAGGGCACGGCGGCGATGACGACGACTGATGACGACGGGATCGAGATTGCGGGACTGCTCTTCGATGCGGGGCCGAGCGAGTCTCCGGTGCTGTTGGAGGTGGGGCCGGAGGGAAGTCGGGCGCGTCACGCGAAGGACCCGATCACGCTGTACGATGTTTTCTTTCGCGTGGGTGGTGCGGGCGTGGGCCGGGCCAAAGTGAATCTGAGGATCAATAGTAACGACACACTGGTGGACCATACGTGGATCTGGAGAGCGGACCACGGCGCCGGAGTGGGCTGGGAGCTGAATACCAGCGAGAACGGGCTGGTGGTGAACGGAAACCAGGTCACGATCTATGGCTTGTTTGTGGAGCATCACCAGCAATTCCAGGTTCTGTGGAAGGGCAATGGCGGACGAACGTATTTTTATCAGTCCGAGATTCCTTACGATCCTCCGAATCAGGCGATCTATACGAGTGCACCGGGGGTGAACGGCTGGGCCTCGTACAAAGTGGCGGATGGAGTGACGACGCATGAGGCGTGGGGGCTGGGCGTGTACAGCGTCTTCATCTATCCGGATGTCGGGCTGACCCGGGCAATCGAGACGCCGAAGAGTCCGGAGGTAAGGTTCCACGACATGATCACCGTGGCGCTGGGCCATCACGGCGCGATCAGCCATGTGATCGACGACACTGGCGAGGCGACAGCGATACATCCTCGCGTGACGCCAAAGGTGACGGACTTCCCCTGAGTGGGTGCGTAACCGAATCGCGCCCACGAAAAGCTTCTCACGAAATTCGGCTAGACTAAGGATCGCCGGGCCAACAATGAGATTTTGGGCGCTGTTTTCGGTTGGTCTATGATCTGACGTCCGGCAGAATGTCAAACAAGTTTCAAATCCGCGATCTCGGGCAGGCACACTCTAAGTCGTAGCTGGAGTGGGGAGGGGTTAGCGATGAAACGACGCTGGAATTGGGCAGTGTGGACCGGCGCGTCGCTGGTTTTCCTGGGAGTGGCTAGTTATCCGCTGTTCTTCGTTCGCTTCCCGGTGCTTCGCGATTTTCCGTGGGCGAACCTGCCGATGATCGCGCTTGGGTTGGTGCTGCTGGCTTTGGGGCTTGTGCGCGCATTCCGGCATCCGGATCTGTGCCGCGGCAAAATTTTCGGCAGCGTCCTCGCGGTGCTGGCGCTGGCAGTCAGCGGATTATTCCTCTACGGCATTTTCGTCGGCGCGCGGCATGTGCTACCCGCTTCGCACGACGCGCCGCGAGTGGGCCAGACGGCGCCAGATTTCACGCTGCCGGATTCGCAGAATCGCCCAGTGAGTTTGACGGCTGCGTTGAATTCTCCGTTCACCGCAGAGAGTGCAACCGGCGCCGAGAAGGGCGCGGCCCAAGCGGCAGGCGTGGTTTTGATTTTCTACCGTGGATATTGGTGACCGTTCTGCAACTCCGAGTTACGGAGTTTCGAGAAGGCGCTGGCGAAGTTCGATGCGCGGAAGATTCGAGTGATCGCGATCAGTGTGGATTCTCCCGCGGATTCCGAAAATCTTCGCCGGTCGCAGGGCTATACGTTTCCGATTCTTTCGGACGCACATGGGGACGTGATCCGCAGCTGGGATTTGGTGCACGTGCGCGGCCGACAAGACGGCGCGGACATCTCGCGACCAGCAGAATTCCTAATCGATCCGTCGGGGAAGGTGCGCTGGGTGAATCTTACGGAAGATTTCGTGGTCCGCGCCCGGCCAGAAGAGGCGCTCGCAGCGTTTGACGCGATGAACAAGTCATCGCACGCCGGAGAGTAGTGGCCTAGGCTGCTACTGGTAAATCCCAGAGTTCCGATGTGCGTGCCGGTCAACTGCCGATTCGTCGGGTTACCGGACTTTTGCAGTTGACCGGTCACTAGTAGACTGGGTGTGGCAAAAACTCGTCCTTCCGGAGTTCTCCAATGTTGGACCATGGCGTTTGGGCTGAAGTCAGAGTGGGGCACGAACAGCTTCGATTGTTCTCGGAAAATAGCGCGCAGGGAGTGCAGGCATCTGTTTACAACGTAACCGCAAAGAACTGGATCTTACCCTCCGAGCCGGTGGATGATATTGAACAAGGAAAAGACAGAGCTGCGGCACATGCTAGGACCTATCTTCACAATGCAGGACACTTAGAACTGCCGCCGTTGGAATGGAAAAAATCCCGCTCAGCCTAGTTTCTGACAGTTCTCAATCATAAATTCGCCTTCTCCGGTAAGCGCTGCCAGCGCAACCGGTCGACGAGTCAGCCGCGACAGAATCTGCAAGGGGACTGGCGAGCTACGACGGATAAGTCGAAAAAGAACTTGACGTGACGGCTATCACGGACGTAGTTTGCCTGCGTCTCCGCCGCTTTACCTGATTGTGGTTCCTCGAATTTCCTAACCGATTTTCACGGGCTCATCAATCCGCCGGCACAGGAGGTAGCTAATGAAACCGATGCATTTGCTTAGAGTAATCAGTTGTTTCGCAATATTTGCCTCAGCGTGGTGTCTGAGCGCCCACGCCCAAAAGTCATCCGTGAAGGTGGGGGTGTTCGCAACGGGACTGTCAAATCCTCGCGGATTGAAGTTTGGCCCGGACGGCTATCTGTACGTCGCGGAAGCCGGCTTCCCTGCGGGTGAACCGGTGGAGGCTCCCGCCGGGTTAGGCGGAGATTGCTCGGCCGGAGCGACTGGTCCGGGGAATTATTTTGGAAGCACGACGGGATCACGCATTGCAAAAGTAGATGCCGGAGGCAACGTGACCACCTTCGTGGACAACCTGCCGTCCAGCGAGGCTGAAGGCCTTTCCAGCGGAGTTGCCGATGTGGCGTTTATTGGAGATACGATGTATGCGATTTACGCAGGCGCCGGATGTTCACACGGCGTGCCCGGCATTCCGAACGCGGTGGTGCGCATAAACCCCGACCACACTCCAGCCATCATTGCGGATCTCGGAGCATTTCTGCGGAGCCATCCAGTGGCAAACGCGACCGATCCGATCAAGGGCGACTTTGAACCAGACGGGACGTGGTACAGCATGATCGCGGTGCGCGGGAACCTTTATGCGGTGGAGCCGAATCACGGCGAACTCGACAAGATCACCGCCGACGGCGAGATCACGCGAGTGGTTGACATTTCCGCCTCACAGGGACATGTGGTGCCCACAGTAATTGCCGACCACGGCGTCTTTTATGTCAGCAACCTGGGTCAATTCGATCCGGATCAGCTAAATACGCAAAGCGTATTCCAAATTACGCCGAGCGGGCAGCTCAAGGTGGTGGCCACCGGGTTTAGTAAGGTGCTGGGCCTCGCTTTTGACGGGCGCAGTCGTATGTACGTGCTGGAGGCTTCGTACTCAACGAGTTCTCCAGGTCCCGTACCTGGAACAGGGCGACTGATTCGCGTACTGCCCAACGGCCAGCAGCAGGTGCTGATTGACAGCACGCTCACGGATCCGCTCGTATTTCCTACCGGCATGACCTATGGACCCGACGGCGCGCTCTACATTTCGAATTTTGGTTTCGGGCCACCGGGCGGCCAGATTCTTAAGGTCGATCTCAAAGACTAAAGAGGGTTAAGCGCGCTCCTTGTTGTAGGCGTTGATGCGAACGATCAAAACCTACTTCAAACGGACGCCCTTTTATAATGCGTTTACCAGGACATGGCGGTTTGCCGAGTTAGGTGTTCGAGCCTTTTACTTCGGTGGCTGTGCGGGCTGGTTTTCACTTGTCGGCGGCACAATCCCCTTGAGTCGCAGATAGGTCACCATGTTCCCATAGTGCTCGTCGGTGTGCGCCGAATTGATCGAGAACAATGTGAGTTTCGCCAGGTCATAGTTGAAGAGTTTCACCATCTGGGTGCCTTTTGCATCGGTCATACTGTCGAATGCCTTGTTGCAGTAAGCCACGCCGTCCTTGAGCGCAGCCACGAGGTCCGCCTTTGACGTCTTGGTTTTTTCGATGTCCTTTGCCGGGTTTGCTTCACCTATGGCTTGCGAGCAGAACATGTACGAAGCGTCGGCCACATGGCCAACCAGCTGGCCAAAAGTACGAACTTCCGGTGTCGGCTTGAAAGAGTAGTTTTCTTCCGGCATTTTCTGCGCCGCACCGACGACCGCGCTACTTACAAACGAGTAAAAACCTCTCTCGCTCGCAGTAATCGGGTTTGCGGGCGGAGTGGACTGTGGCGGTGGAGCGGACGCCGGCGGTTTTTCCTGCCCGAGTAGGGCAACGGGAACTGCCATCAATGCCACAAACACAAAACCGAGTCTTTTGTTCATGAAAGTCCTTTCGGGAAATTGTGCCACCTTGCGGGTCATAAACACCCGCAATCTACTATACGCACGAAGTGCCGAGTTGTTTCGCGTCGACAAGTCCCGTCGACCGTCGGCTCGATTACTGGTCGCTCGACACCTTAGATCGAAGACGCGGCGGCGCGCTAGACCCCGCGCCTCACCTCAGTGGAAGTTTTCCACCAGCATGATGTCTTTGTCAGTGACCACCTCCATGACCAGAATGCGCCGTTCATCCGGCGAAACCGCCAGGGCTCCCTCTGCCGGAGGCAATGGGCGTGCCAACGAGGTGATTGAAGAGGTCTTATGTTCGGCAAAATCGTAGTACTTAACAACCGCTTGCGCGCCAGCTTGGTCAACAAAGTAGATGCCGCTCCTGCCGAGCGCCCAATGCCCCCAAGACACCTTCAGATTCAAAATTCTGGACTCCGGTCCGCCCCCAACCGAGCGCATCCAAAAGCCGAACTCGTTAGCCTTGGCGTAGATCAAGTCTTTCCCGTCCGCCGACTCAAACGCCACAAATCCGCCGTTTTCGGTCACCTGAATTGCTTTCCCTCCCGCGGAAGGAATCTTCCAGATCTGCCATAGCCCGCTGCGATTTGAAGTGAAGTAGATCCAGCTGCCATCTCGCGACCAACTGGACAAAGTACTTTCATTTTCAGGGCCGGTCAGCGGCCGGGGTTCGCCACCGCCCGAAGGCAAGATCAAAATTTGGCTATGGCCGGCCTGCCTGGAATCGAACGCGATCATTTTTCCGTCCGGTGACCAGCGCGGTGTTTCGGTAAGGACGCCCAGGGAAGTGAGCTGAACCGGATTAGAACCATCTGAGCTGCAGACCCAGATTTCTGGGCTGCCCGAGCGCCGCGAATAGAAGGCAATTCTGCTCCCGTCCGGCGAGAATTGCGGATTTCCTTGTCCGGTCGTGGAGGCTAGCAGTGGTTGTGAGGTTTGTGCTTTGCGGTCTAGTCCGAGCGGAATTTCCCAAATGTTCGGACGAACACCTCCTTGTGTATAGAGGAGCCTGTTTCCGGTGCTGGCTATACTCACGTCTTCGACATCGGCGCCGCCGACCGGCACAGAAACCGGCGCGCCGCCGACCGCCGGAATCTTCCAAAGGCTCGTTCCGCCCGCTCGATGGGAAGCAAAGACAAGACTTCTGCCGTCGCTGGTCCAAGCCAACCCATGAATCCCCGTATTGTCCGTGGTAAGCCGCCTTGGTTCCCCACCTGTGGCGGGTATCACAAACAAATCGTCCATCGAAGCGCTGGTCTCGCGCACAAATGCAACCAGTTTTCCGTCTGGCGAGAACTGTGGCAAATGGTCGCCCCTGTCGTGCGGCACTGGCGAGGTAAGTCTCTGCAACCGCAGATCTTTCATTCGCAAAAGAAAAATGGACTGCGGAGAGGTCGGCTCGTCGCGTGCAATGGCCATCCACGCACCGTCCGGCGACCAACTGATTCCTTCGCAAGACTGGTCCGTCAATCTGCGCTCCGGCCCTCCCATGGAGGGAACAACAAAAATTCCTTGATGGTCGCCGTCGCACCGCTCATATGCGACGAACAGTCCGTCCGGCGACCAAGTGGTGCAGCACGCCCATCCAGAACCGTGTGTGATTTGTAATTCCTGGTTTCCGCCGATCAACTTCACGTACACATTTGCGTCGAAATTTGATTGGCCATCCCATTTCACGTAAGCCGCCTGCTTGCCATCGCGAGAGAAAGAGGGATGCATTTCCGCTCCCGGATCGGTGGTGAAGGGAACGACCTTCGCTGGCGGCAAGACAGCCGATCCGGCGAACTGCGCCAGCCAACTGTCGTAACGAAAATAGATCCCTGTAGCGGCCAGAAGCAGTAGCGCCGCAACGACCGGCAGCGCATAGCGCCGCCCATCTCCGCGCTGGTCAACGGCATGCGCTGGCGATCTCTCCGCCGCCACGGCGGTTTGCGCAGCGCTTTGCGGCGCATGAACGTCAACCGCGGTAACCGACCCCAGGAACCGGTAGCCGCGGCGCGGCAGTGTCTCGATCAGGTTCGGCGCGTCAGCGGATTCGCCCAGCGCATCGCGCAAGCGCTTGATAGCGGCATTCAGGCTGTGATCGAAATCAACAAAGGTGTCCGCTGGCCACAGCTGCTGGCGCAATTCCTCGCGCGTCACCAGCTGGCCCGGCCGATTCAACAGCGCCACCAGAATTTGAAAGGGTTGGTACTGCAGCTTGATCTGGGCGCCACGCTTGCGTAGTTCTCCAGAACGCAAATCGACTTCGAAAACCCCGAAACGAAGGATGCAGAGCGGCTTCAAATCCGTCTCCGTTAACTTTGTGGGAGTCTAACACTAAATCACACTCCCTAGATGTGAGCGCTGAATTGCGAGTTTGCCGCGAAAGAAGATTTGCAAAACGCACCACGAACAATGGCAATACGGCGGATTTGGCGCTGATGTCACATGAAGACTTAGGATGAGCAGACTTCGGACAGTGTGTTTCTCCTCTTCGCTATCATCCATTGCCCGCGAACGTTCGGATTGCGGTAGGATTGCGCTTATTTCCTGAGGCTTTTGCTCAGTCTGGTGAAATCAGGGTATACCTTCATGCAGCAGGGCCTCATGATTCGGTTTATTTCCATCCTTACGTTGCTTCTATTTCCGCTGACAATTTCGATAGCCCAAACCACAATTTCTGGCGCGTTGACCGGTGTGGCGACTGACCCGAGCGGAGCCGCTGTGCCCGGAGTCTATGTTCAACTCCGAAGCAACTCCAAAGGAACCACTCAGTCCACAACAACGGATCAGGAAGGCACTTACCAATTCTTCTTTCTGCCCCCCGGCAGATACAGGCTGACCGTGTCACATCAGGGCTTTCGCGAGGCAAACCAAGAAGTCAATGTGTCACTGGGACCTCCGGGTACACGCAACATCACCCTTGAAATTGCGGGGGCCAACTCGACCGTCAAGGTGACCGATGAGATGCCGCTGCTACAAGCCGAGAACGGCGATGCCGCCACCACGATGAATCAGAAAGAAGTAAGCGAAGTGCCGAATCCCGGAAACGATCTTACCTACCTTGCGCAAACGGCTCCCGGCGCGATTATGAATACGGACACTATCGGCGGGAATTTTGCGGGAATTGTTTCCATCCTGGGAATGCCCGGAACTTCAAATTTATTCACCATCAACGGTACGAATGAAAACTTCTTGCCCCTCAACACCAACAGTGCCGGAGCGCTGGGAATGCTGTTGGGACAGAACGAAACCCAGGAGGCCACCGTCGTCACTAACGGTTATTCGGCGCAATTAGGAGGGGCTGCAGGATCGAATATCAACTACGTCACAAAATCAGGGGGCAACGCGTTTCACGGAAATGCCGCATGGTACTGGAATGGGCGCATATTGAACGCTAATGACTGGATTGACAATGCTGAGGGAAATGCGCGCCCATTCGATATCGCAAACCAGTGGGCGGCATCGATAGGCGGTCCAATCATCAAGGACAAGCTGTTCTTCTTTTTTGACACCGAGGGCATGCGCCTCATCCTTCCCCAGCCCACCTATGTTGTCCTGCCGAGCGCAGCTTTTGAATCCGCGACTATGGCCAACATCGACTCCGTTTTTGGACCGCTGTCGGCGTCACACAAGTTCTATCAGCAAGCTTTCGACCTGTATAACCAGGCGCCGGGTTCGAGTAAAGCAACTGCCGGCAATTTCAACGATCCGATTGGCTGTAATGGATGGACCAATCCAAATGATCGAAATGATCCCAACGGGTTGGGCGTGGGCACGCCCTGCGCAATTCACTTTTTCGAGGACTTGTACCATCGGTCCAGTGAATCGATCGAGTCGGGCAGAGTCGATTGGAATATGGGAGCGAACGATCGCTTGTTCTTTCTGGCGCAGTACGACCATAGTCAACGCGCCCTGTATATTGACCCGATCAATTCCGCGTTCAACGCTGTTATGAAAGAACCCTGGTGGCAAGGCCAACTCAACGAGACACATACCATCAGTCCTACGGCATCGAACCAATTCCTGCTAGCCGGAACGTACATGTCCCTCTTGGATAGCGTGCTGAACCCCGCGCAGCCAGCGGTCTTTCCAACGGAATTGAATTGGTGTAATGCGGGTTGTCCGTTCACCAATTTGGGAAACAGCGATATTTACAATGCCATGCCCTCAGGCACAAAAACGATTTCTTATCAAATCTCGGATGATTTTGTGAAGGCGATGGCGAGACAAAATCTGGGATTGGGAATCAGCTTCTTACGCACCCATACGAAAGTGTTTGGTTACAATTTCGCCGGCACCGGCGAGATTCTGCCGCAAACGATCAATGCGTTCTTTTATGGCGGAACGTCTCCTTCTACTCCAGCGCAGGATTTTACGAGTTTCTACCAAACTTATCCTGCCGTTACGTGGAACCGTATCAACCTTTACAGTTTGGGGCTTTATGGACAAGACGAGTGGCATGCCTTGGCCAATCTGACGATCACCATCGGGACGCGCGCCACTCATCAGTCTAATCCCTTGTGCGCAACCCGCTGCTTCTCGCGCCTTGCGAACTCGTTCGATTCTCTCAGTCACGATCCGAAGCAGCCGTACAATCAAGCGATTCTTGTGAACCAGAAGCAGGCCTTTGCACAAACTGACAGCATTGTCTGGTCGCCGCGATTGAGTTTTGCCTGGCAGCCTCTCGGAGTGTCGCATAACGCCGTCCTGCGGGGGGGAATTGGAATTTTTTATGACTCACTACCTGGTGCCATCGCGGCAAATCAGAGTACCAATTTTCCGCTGGTAAACGCCTTCACGGTAACCGGGTATAACCTGGCTCCGATGGAGACAAATAGTTTGTCCCAGGTTGCCGCAGCCTCTAACGCTGCACTGCTGCAGGGTTTCTCTTCGGGCGCCACACTGGCGCAGTTGCAGGCGCTCGATCCGCGCTTCACACCACCGGCTGTCTTCAACCCTCCGCGCACGCTGCACGCAGCGCAGTTTCAAAAATGGAGCTTGCAAGCACAAGAAACTTTCGGCGGTTCAAATTCATTGACGATTGGCTATTTTGGAAATCATGGGATCCACGAGTTATTCCAGGATGTAAATGCGAATGGGCACAGCTTTGCAACGTTTCCGTCCCTCCCGTGCGGGAGCCCGCCGGTAGCGCCGTGTTATGACGCGCGATTCGGGCAAGTACAACAGATTGGGACCGGCGCGATTTCTAATTACAACGGGATGGTGGTGTCATTTGCAAAACGAGTCTCCGGCCAAGGGCAACTTCAACTGAACTACACCTACGGACACGCGCTGGACGAGGTTTCCAATGGGGGCCTTGGACAATTTAATTCCGGCAGCAATCTGTTTCCCCAGGACGGCCGCAACCTGCGCGGAAGTTACGCTGCGGCGGATTACGACGCGCGTCATTCGGTCAACGCCAACTACGTTTGGGAAGTTCCGTTTAAAGAAGCTCTGCGGCATCATGGTCCAGAAGCGCTGGAGAAAGGTTGGCAATTGTCAGGAACTGTCATCGCCCGCACCGGGTTTCCGTACGCCGCGATTGACTATGGAGAAACCGGTAACCTGATTAACGACAACATTTTGGGACCCATTTATTCCGTGCCAGTCGGCCCGATCGGACCGCGGAATTCATGCGGCCAAGGTGCGGCCATACCGGCGGCCCCGGCTCCCTGTTTACCCCCGCAGGTGCAATCGAACGGCTCTCCGAACCCCGGAGCCTTGTTTGTGCAGACTGGTTGCGAAACCGGATTCAACACGGGCAATCTGCCAGGTCCTGGCGGGCCGTGCAGTGGTCCGAGTGTGGCGTTTGCACAGGGGCGCAATCGGTTCCGCGGGCCGGGCTACATCACAACGGATCTGGCTATCATGAAAAGCACTAACATCCATCATTGGGAAAATGGTGTGTTCATAGTTGGTTTACAGTTCTTCAATTTGTTCAATCATCCGAATTTTGGAATTCCCGATAACGCGACTTCCGATGTGGGCTTTGGCCGTATTTTCTATCAGGACCAGTCGCCTAGCAGCGTCCTCGGATCGGGTCTTGGCGGCAATGTGTCCGGACGCACCATTCAGGTAAAGACCCAACTGCGCTTCTGACACGGTGACGATTCGGGATTGCTATGCGCTTCGTCTATGTCATAGCGAATTTCCAGAAGATGGTTACGTCTCCCCGCGAGAAGAAAAAGGCCGGGGCCGGCCAGGCCACATAGCTGGATATGTAAGATGTGAAGGGCCAGAGCAACTATATTACCTGCGTCGAACTGGTGGTCGATGGCGGCATGACGCCGGTCTGAACGGTTTGACCCTACCTGCCGCTGGCGCGTGTGGACTGGGCTTCGGCATTCCAGGCGGCGCCGAGAAAAACGATGATCGCGGAGAGCTGCATCCAGATGAGCAGGCCGATGACCGCGGCGAGTCCTCCGTAGACGATACTGTAGGGTACACGGCGTACGTAAACGCCGAACACCACGTCCACCAGCCACCACAGCAGCGTGGCGACTACCGCTCCGGGAATCACGTTGCGCAGACTATCCTCCTGCGGGCGCGCTGCGCGGTAAATCATAATTAGAGCGGAGAGCGAGAGAGTGAAGGCAGCGAACGGGAAGAATAGGGTCCACAAACCGTGAAAAGGGTGGGATTCGCCGAGTTCGCCCGCAATCCAATGGTGCAGCGGGCGGCCAAACACGCCAAGAATTGCGGCGATCAGCAGCGGCGCGATGGTCGCGACCAGCAGCAGCAGCCCGCGCAGCTGGCGATGCAGAAATCCGGGCTTTTCCGTGTCGCCATAGATGATGTGGATGCCTTCCATGATGAGTTTCATGACCTGGGAACCGGCAATGAGCGTGCCGGCCCAGCCAACGACCGCCCACTTCCAGGCCTGCGGTCCTCGCTTGATCAGGAATTCAGAAACGATCTGGCGGCTGCCGGGCGGCAAATAGTTGGTGAAATTGGTGATGAGGTCCAGCATGTTGGTGCGGCTGCCCCAGCGGCTGGTGGCGATGCCAACGGCCAGCAGCAGCGTTGGGAAAAAAGCCAGGAACAAATTGAATGCGATGGCCTGAGAAATCATTCCGCAGCGCGGAAACACGCGCGCGAAGATTCGCAGGCTGCGTTTGGAGAGGGCCGCCGCTGAGAGCATCGGCAAACAGTATAAACAATCATGGGTTGAAACGGGGTCGAGCGGCAGGTAGTGGGCCGGTTTTCGGTTAGTGCAGTCGACCGGTTCTACTTCATTGGCCGCGAGCCTTCGATCAGGATGTCCACCAGTCTCCTGGCGCTTTGCTGCCAATCGGGGCCGGTGGTCACGTGGGAGACGCCAATCAGCGCGCGAAGCAGGTCGAATGGCTCGAGGTCTTTGCGTATGTCGCCGCTCTTCATGGCAGTCTTCACGAGTGCGTCGATGGCTCCGGAAACCTGTACGCGGGAAGAATCGTACAGCCGCGAAGGACCGCCGACGATGCTGTTCAGCGCCGATGCGATGATCTGCTTGGTGGCAATGTAGTCGACGAAAAGCATCATCCATGCCCGCAACGCTTTGATCGGAGGCAGTTTTGCGGAAAGTTCGCGTTGTGCCGAAGCCAGCTTTTCCACCTCAGCGCGATAGACGGCTTCGATCAGGGCTTCGCGAGTCGGGAAGTGACGGTACAAAGTTCCCGGTCCCACGCCGGCCCGTTTGGCGATGTCGTCCAGGCTAGCGCCTGCGCCGGACCGGGCGAACGCTTCCTTGGCCACTTCCAGAATGCGTTCGCGATTCTCCTGCGCGTCACTGCGCGGCCTTCGCCTGACTGGTTGGGAATATTTTTTAGGCATGGGCAAAAATCCATGTAACCGGAGACAGTCTCCGATTATCTAATCTATCGAAATCGCGGCGGCTCGTCAATGCCAGTAGGGTAGGCATGGAACTCGAACGGGCCAGTACAAGGAGGAACACAATGGTGGACGTTTTTGGAGCAACTTCAACAACAGAAGAAGTTTTGTCCGGGATTAATCTGCGCAGCAAGCGGATTCTTGTTACCGGCGTTTCGGCGGGGATCGGCGTGGAAACGGCGCGGTCTCTGGCTGCGCATGGCGCAAATGTCGTGGGTGCGGCACGGGATCTGGCTAAGGCCGAGCAGGCGACCGTCGAAGTGCGAAAAGACGCCGCAGCCAAGGGTGGGAGCTTCGAGCTCGTTGCGCTTGATCTTGGCAGTCTGAAGAGCGTGAGAGCTTGTGCCGATGAGCTGCTCAAAAAGGGTGAACCGTTCGATGTGGTCATCGCCAACGCGGGCGTCATGGCTACGCCGTTTGGCAACACGTTGGACGGCTTTGAAACGCAATTCGGCACAAATCATCTCGGTCACTTTGTGCTCGTCAACCGGATTGCG
The DNA here is from genome assembly GCA_963814635.1 of uncultured Acidobacteriota bacterium. GTDB lineage: Bacteria > Acidobacteriota > Terriglobia > Acidiferrales > UBA7541 > Acidiferrum. The sequence goes on from CAWFDP010000001.1 coordinate 2,767,591, forward strand.
CCACTGATCCGTGGCGGAGGAAGGTTGATCAACCTGTCGTCCGCCGGTCATCGCATATCCAACGTAGATCTGCAGGATCCCAACTTTGAGCGGACCCCCTACGACCCGTTGGTGGCCTATGGCCGCTCAAAGACGGCGAATATCCTTTTCGCTGTTTCTTTCGACCAACGACACCGCAAGCGTGGAGTGCGTGCCGCGGCTGTGCATCCAGGAGTCATACAGACCGAGTTGGGCCGTTACATGGACCCGAGCCTCCTGCAAAACTTGACTCAACAAATAGATAAGCAGCTTGCAGCCGAGGGTAAGGGGCCGTTCCAGTGGAAGACCATTCCTCAAGGAGCCGCAACTTCGGTATGGGCCGGTGTGGTTGCTCCGGCTGACGAGATCGGCGGCCAATATTGTGAGAACTGCCATGTCGGCCAGATCGCGCCGGACCACGTGACCATAACGGGAGTAAGCGAAGGAGTCCGCGGATATGCGCTAGACCCAAGCAGTGCGGAGGCGCTTTGGAAGAAGAGTGAAGAAATGGTTGGAGAGTCGTTTTAGCGATTCGGTTTTTCAGTGACTTAAAATTCGAAGGAGGCTCAATGAAGATATTCATTACGGGAGCATCGGGCTTTATCGGTTCAGCTATCGTTCAGGAGTTGATCAAATCGGGACATAAGGTGCTGGGCCTGGCTCGCTCGGATGCGGCAGCCGCGTCGGTTGCGGCGGCAGGAGCCGAGATACATCGCGGTTCGCTGGAGGATCTTGAGAGCTTGCGCAGCGGAGCGGCCGCTGCGGACGGAGTGATCCACACGGCCTTTATCCACGACTTCTCGAACTACGCGCCTGCCGCCGAGAAGGATACGCGCGCTATCGAGATACTGGGAAGTGCGCTCGCGGGCTCGAGCCGCCCGCTGGTCGTGACTTCCGGAACTCTACTCCTTCAACGCCAAGGCCCGGTCGCAACGGAACAGGATGCGACCATTCCCAGTTTTCCGCGCAAGTCGGAACAGGCAACAGCGGCGCTGGCCTCCCGTGGCGTGCGGGTCTCGGTGTTGCGCCTTCCTCCATCGGTCCATGGGGACGGGGATCATGGCTTCGTTCCGGCTCTCATCAAGTTCGCGGGTGAGAAGGGGGAATCAGCGTACGTGGGTGACGGGCTCAACCGCTGGCCCGCCGTGCACCGACTGGATGCTGCTCATCTCTACAGGCTGGTACTGGAGAAGGGTTCCGCAGGAGCGAGCTACCATGCCATTGGCGACGAGGGAGTGGCCTTCCGAGACATCGCTGGCGTCATCGGCCGCCGCCTGCAGGTGCCGGTTGTCAGCAAGTCACCCGAACAGGCCGCCCAACACTTTGATTGGCTGGCGCACTTCGTTGGTATGGACAGCCCGGCATCAAGCAAGCTAACTGAGGAAGAGCTGGAATGGCAGCCGAAGCAAGCGGGGCTCATTGCCGATCTTGAGCGAGGGACTTATTTCGAACCTGAACAGACCAGGCACGCGGCCGGTTCGCACGACTAAGGATGTCGACTGTATAAAATATACGACGCCAAATCCTGGTGTACAAAGCGGAACACTGAGCTGAAAACAAAAGGTAAAGGAGCACCTATGGCCAACGAAACGGTTGGAAGTATGAAGGATGGAGTCGCGATCATCACTGGCGGAAGCCGCGGGCTCGGACGCAACACTGCGGCTTATGGGGCGGCAAAAGGAGCGGTGGAGGTGCTGACGCGTTACCTGGCCAAAGAACTCGGACCCAGGGGCATCACGGTAAATGTCGTTGCTCCGGGTGCCATCCAGACGGATTTCAGCGGTGGGATGGTTCGCGACAATCCCGAGATTAACAAGCACGTTGCCGAGATGACTGCCCTTGGCCGGGCGGGCGTGCCGGACGACATCGGACCGATGATCGCCGCGCTGCTCTCGGACGAGAATCGTTGGGTAAACGGTCAGCGAATCGAGGTGTCCGGCGGCATGGCGCTGTGATGGCAGCCTGCCTTGCCGGGCCACTGGGCCCATCGTAAACTCAATGTAGGCGAATTTTTTTTTCGCCGCTTCGCGCAACGGAGCCAGGGTACCGAGATGAGCGCCAAAGCCAGTGTAAGAGCAGCGGCAACGATCGCCGAGTTTGATGTTAAGCGGTCGCTGCTGGAAACATTCGCCATCAACGAGCGCGCCAATCAAAAATTGCTGGAGAGCGTGAGCGAAGCCGCGTGGCGCGCGGCTGCTCCTACTGGAAAGGGCCGCACTATCGCTGGGATTACTTCGCACATGCACAACGTGCGGCTGATGTGGCTGGCGGCCGCGGACAAATCCAGCAAGCTACCCGGCAAACTGAATGATGAAAAAGTCTCCCGGCAGGACGTGATGGACGCATTAGGCAGGAGCGCCAAGCTTCTGGAAAAACTGCTGGAAAAGGGATTACAGGATCCAGCCGGTAGGGTGCCGAATTTTAAGCCAGACGCGGTGGCCTTTACGGGCTACTTGATCGCACATGATTCGCACCACCGCGGGCAAATATCGATGCTGGCTCGCCAGCTTGGCATGCCGGTGGACAGCAAGACGTCGTTTGGGTTGTGGGAATGGGGAACGCTTTGGAAGGATTGCGGATTTTCTCGTTGATAGGGCTCCGGACTCTACGATCAGTGCGATGGCCGGTATTCTTCGTCGTGTGTCTTTTCTTTTTCCCAGCGATCGGGGCGTATGCGCAAAAGGCTGGCACTCAACACTGGAAGACTTTGCCGTTCGCGATCGTGCGCTATAACGACGACGCGCCGAAATCCTGGAACGTCTATCGCGGCGACCGTAAAGGGATCTATTTGGTACGCCTCTGGAAGCGCTACCTGCTGATTGACACCGACTCGCAAAGCGTCTTCGAGATCGACCCATCTAAAATTAAAGTCGCGGGAGAGAATGTGGAACTGGCCGCCGCGGATATTCCCGCCGATCCGATTGACACTGCCGAGTGGAAAACCAAAAACTCCGGCCCGGTATTGCGGCACAAATTTCGGTTTGGCCAAACCGGCAATTTCATGGAGTTGCAAATTCCAGTGATGCCCAACGGCAGGCCCGCTTACTGAAGTGGCCGCCCTTGGCGATAAACGCCGTACACCCACGGAATTCCCAGAACGCCGGGTTGCACCGCCACTTCAATTTGATCGCCAACCCGAAATCGCTCAAAGTCGTCGGGATCCACCGGCAACCGTTCGACTTTCTGATCGGGCCGCCAGGAGCGAACCACCAGGCGTCGGGTGCCGCGCACCAGCCCCTTCATCAAGAATTTGCTTTCCACGCGTACCGGCACGTAGACCAGCTTGGAAGGCGAATCGAGTCTGCCATTCAAGAAAATGGCGAACGCCAAAATCCACGGCAGCGGAATAAAACCGGAATAAATCCGTTTGAGGACTTCGATCTCCTGATGTTTGCGCGCCCGGCGATCCAGCAGCGCCGCAATCGCAAGCGCAATAAAGAAGAGCACTCCAAAAAAGACCAACATCAAATCCAAATCGAGCGGTGGGTAAATCGGCGTGATGTAAGGAAACAGCAGCGATCCCGCGAGAAAAAAAAAGGTCTGCTTGACCAGCCGTTTGCGGAACAGCAGTTCCGCGGCGTTCGAGGTGAGGCCGCATGAGGGACACTGATCCGCGAATCGCTCCGAACCACAGTCAAGGCAGCGGGTCATGCAGCTGAGTATACCGTCAGCCTCAAGGTTGCGTCTGTGATAGCCTGGAAATCAACAGCTGGTAGGACTCCCGCTGCTCGTCGGGTAGCGAAACCGAAACGCCCATGCCGCGCCCGGGTTCGACGCGCTTCACAAAGCAGGTGACTTTCACCGGCTGGTCCAGCTGAAGGTTTGCGGTAAAGCCCGCACCGACCCATAGAGGGTCGACTGATTCGATGAACATGCCGTTGGTGCTGACGTCGCGAGTGATTGCACGCAGCAGCGCCGAGCCCCATTCGATGTCGAGGCTTACGCGAAAATCGTATCGCGGCGCCCACCGGCGTTCCAGCCGGCGAGAGGATAGATCTCCGATGCCCATGTACCTGATAGTGTCCCCTGCCCGGGATACCTAACTGCGGCGGACGGGCTTCGCCGCATTCATAACTCAAGAATACTCTCATCATGGTCATCGCAATACGACACCGCTTCCCTTTGTTTTGTTCCCTCTATTGGCGGAAACGCCACGAATCAGTACTAGTGTTTCGGTTGTGCGCCGGGTTCGCTTTGCGATGGTTCGGCTTGCTCCTTTGATTTGAGCAGGCGGCGGTTAATTTCTGCCTGGAGACAGTGGCGCAAGTTTTCTGGGAGAATTCCGGGAGCGACGAGTTCGCGCAAATCGGAAACGGTGAGTTCGGGCAGGAACGCGAGAGTGGTGGTGAGAGTTGTGGATGGCTGGCGGAGCAGCGCGAGGCGTACGTTGTAATAGTGGCTCCATTTGGCGTCCTGGGCGATCGATTGCGCGACGACAGGAGCAAGCTTTTCGCGAGCGAGGACGCGGAGAATTTGCGCTTCGGTGAGGTTTGGATTGGAAAGCGCGGCCTTGACGACCGCGGACTGACCGTCAGCCAGCAGAGCACCTGCGATGCGCGCGGGAGAGCGGCGAGCGAGCGTGATTTTTTGCCCCAAGGGAATTTGCGGAAGTTTGGCCACTACTTGATCTTCGGCTTTGCGCTTCAGGTCGGGAAGGACTCCCGGCGAAATCGCGAATTGCACCAAGTCCATCAGATAGAGATCGCGCAGCAGGCGAATCCCATCGGTACGTGGCGTGTGCGGATGAAAAGCCAGAAGCTTTTTGACCTGATAATTTTTCAGAAAATGGCGGCGCTTGAGAATTTCCACGAGAAAATCTGATTTGAGATCTTTGCGCTGCAAAAGAAGGCAGAGCGACGTTTCGTCGAAGGCTGGATTGTCGAGGATCGGGAGCAACTGGTCCGGCGGCGTTTCGTGAATCAGGCGAACCATTTCGTCGCCGGTGGCCGATCGCAAATTTTTGGTCTCGCCATCGGTCACTAGGCCGCTCCTTTTCCGCTTTGAAAGAGTTGCAGGGCGGTCCAAGCGGCAACTTCGGCCGGTTCGACGGAAAGTTTGCTGATGTTGGCGCTGGAAAATTTGCGGCGTAATTCCTGGTCAATAGCGTTATCGAAGAAACGCGAACGGCCGATGGTGCCGCCGGTTTTGCCAAGTGGAAATTTTGCTCGCGAGAGATTGAGTGATTCGGCGAGGCGGCCGGCGATTGCAGCGAGTCTCTCGGCAGCGGACTGCAGCAGGCTTTGCGCGAGAGCGTTGCCAGCGTCGGCGGCTGCCGCGACCACTGGGAAAACGCGCGGATAAACGGTATCGGGGTTAGCGACAGCTTTCGAATCGACTTCGGCCCAATTCGAACCGCCAAGATGGCGCAGAATTTGCCGTGAGAGTTCGTCGGCCTCGGCGGAGGAGTTTTCATTGCATGCGGCAGCGATCGCGGCGCGGCCGATGTCGTAGGCACTTCCTTCGTCACTGGTAGCCGGGCCAAAGCCACCTTCGCGCTGAACGGTGCCAGAGGCGTCGCGACCGAGTGCGGCCGAGCCGGTTCCAACGACCAGAACGATGGCTGGGCCTTGCGGCATGGCAGCAAGCGAAAGATCGAGATCGGTTCGAACGTCGACCAGCGTTTGCGGAAATTGTGCTCTCAGGAATTGCAGAATTGGTTCGCGAAATTCGGAGCGGGCAGTTCCGGCCAGACCAGCACACAGTGCTGCAACTTCCAATGAAAGCCGCGTGGAGCCGATTGCCGCGTCCCAGGTTTGCTTCAGCGCGTCGAGGGCTGAGGGGATACCGATGCGGGTTGGATTCGAGGCTGGTCCGCGGCCTCGCGCGATGATTGAGCCCGATCCGTCAACGACGACGCACTCGGTCTTGGTGCCGCCACCGTCAAATCCCAAGAAACACTTCATACCAAAAGCTTACGCGAGAATGCGATTTTTGGGGTCCGCAGAGCACGGCGTTCGTTACGAATGAATCAGAGAGCGGTTCGATTCGGAAACATGTCAGCAACTTCCTTGACGTGCGGGAGTGCGGCTTCTATTCTCAGCGTTCCCGTTCTTACGGCGCGCAAACTGTATTTTTTGCGCTTCGTGGAGAGGGCAGCGGCGTAAAGCCACTGCTACAAAAAATCCGAAAAATGCGTATACATCCTGTCGATCTGGTGATCGTGATCGCCTATCTGGCCGGCGTAACCGCCTTGGGAGTGTATTTCCGACGCGGCCAGCAGGATGTGCGGGATTATTTTCTGGGCGGACGCACGGCGCCGTGGTGGGCGCTGGCGTTTTCCATCGTGGCTACAGAAACATCGACACTGACCATCATTGGTACGCCGGCGATCTCTTATTCGACGAACCTCACATTCATTCAGCTGGTGTTCGGGTATCTGGTTGGAAGAGTGCTGATTGTTTTGCTGTTTTTGCCGGGCTATTTTCGCGGGGAAATATTCACCGCGTATGAGTTGATCGAAAAACGGTTTGGGACGCGGATGCGGGCGGTGGCGGCATCCACATTTCTGGTGACACGAGCAGTCGCGGAGGGCGTGCGCGTTTCGGCAATCGCGCTGGTGGTCAGCGTGGTGCTGGGGACTTCCGAACAGCTTGCGGTGGTGATCGTGATCGCGCTGACGATTTTGTACACGTTCGAAGGCGGAATGAAGGCGGTGATCTGGACGGATGTCGCACAGTTGATTCTGTACTTGACCGGAAGTGCGGTGACGCTGGGATTTCTGCTGCATTCGATTCCGGGCGGCTGGAGCGAAGTAACGCAAGTCGCAGCGGCCGCGGGGAACAAACTGCAATTTCTGGATTTCTCCTTTCATCTGGCGACCAAATATACATTCTGGTCGGGCGTGATTGGCGGGGCGTTCTTGACGATGGCCAGCCACGGAACGGACCAAACAATTGTGCAGCGATTGTTGGCTGCGCGAAATCAAAACGACAGCCGTAAAGCGCTGCTGACCAGCGGCGGCGTGATTTTGGTTCAATTCGCGCTGTTTTTGCTGGTTGGCGTATTGCTTTTTGTTTTTTCCCAGCATACGCCGTTGCTGGCTGCGGGCGAACGGACGGATCGCATTCTTCCGCTGTTTCTGGTGCGCGTGATGCCAGTGGGGCTGGCGGGATTGATGCTGGCGTCGATTATTGCGGTGGCTATGTCGAATGCGAGCGGATCGCTCAATTCACTGGCGGCTTCGAGCATTCTGGATTTTTCGGTTGCGGCAGGCCACCGGCAAGACCCGAAGAAGTTTCTGGCGCTTTCGCGGCGGATGACGCTGGTGTGGGGGGCGGTACTGATGGCATTTGGATTTGTGCGTTGGGGCTCGCTGCTGGAAACGGGGCTTACAGTGGCTTCGTTTCCTTTGGGCAGCCTGCTGGGATTGTTTCTGCTTGGTACGCTGGACCGGCGCGCGAATTCAGCGGGCGCATTGACCGGAATGTTCTGCGGACTGGCAACGATTATCGTGGTGTGGAAATTTACCGCTGTCGCCTACACTTGGTACGTTCTGGTCGGGGCGTGTAGCACATTTTTGATTGGAGCTTTGGTGAGCCGGATTATGCCTGACAAAATCTCGATGGCATCAACCGCAGCAAAGGTGAGCGGATGAGCAGCGAAGCGAGCGGCAAGCGACTGGAACTGGTGCGCGGATTGGGGCCGTGGGCGTCCGCGGCGATTGTTGTCGGCACGATGATCGGAACGGGGATTTTTCTGAAGCCGGCGGAAATGGCGCGCGAAGGAAGATTCGTTTCCGTAGTGTTTGCGGCGTGGATTGTTGGCGCGATTCTTTCGATGTTCGGCGCGCTGTCGTTCGCGGAGTTGGGCGCGGCGATTCCCGAAGCGGGCGGTGAATACGCTTATCTGCGGCGTGCATTCGGTCCGGCCTGGGGATTCGTTTTTGGATGGATGCATTCCATCGTGGGACGACCATCGTCAATGGCATCGATTGCGGCGGGGATTGCGCGATTTGCGAGTTTTCTGATTCCCGCGGTTGCGACACCACTTTTCACGTTTCACATACCAGCATTTGCCGGATTGAAGGCCTACGATTTTGTGTTCACCTGGGCACAGCCGGTCGCAGTGCTGTGGCTGATTATTATGACCATCGTGAACTATCTCGGCGTGCGGCTGGGCGGCGTGGTGCAGGTAGTGCTGACATTCATCAAGATCGCTTCGGTGCTACTGGTGATTGGTGTGGCGTTTTTCTCGGGTGGTGGTTCGGCGCCGCATCCTGCCGATCCGATCTGGCCGACGGCTTCAGATGGCGGCATCTTGATCGCGTTCCTGGCTGCGTTAGCCGCGGCGCTGTGGGCCTATGACGGCTGGGAGGATTTGAATCTGGTCGGCTCGGAAGTCGAGAATCCGCAAAAGAATTTCCCGCGCGCGCTGGTGGGCGGCGTTGCTCTAGTCACTTTGGTCTATCTCTTATTCAGTGCGGCGTGCCTGCGTGTTCTACCGTTTGAAGCGGTTGCGAGTTCTTCGCATATTGCTTCCGATGTGGTGGAGCATGTGGCTGGGCGCGGAGCAGCTTACTGGATCACACTGGCCATGGTAATCTCAGCGATTGGGTCGCTGAATTCCTCCACACTGAGCGGCGCGCGAGTTCCCTACGCGATGGCGCGAGACGGAATTTTCTTTAAGATTGCGGATGGGATTCATGCAAAGTTCCTGACGCCAGCGCGGGCACTGATTTTTCAAGGCGCTCTGGCAGGGTTGATGGCGCTGACCGGAACGTTTGAAGAGCTGACCAATCTTTTTATTTTTGCGGCGTGGATTTTCTATGGGCTGGCGGTAGTGGCACTGTTCCGGCTGCGCAAGACCGAGCCGGACATGCCGCGCCCGTATCGTTGCTGGGGATATCCATGGGTGCCGGGAATCTTTGTCGCCGGCGCGCTGGCGTTGACCCTGAGCATTTTCATGCAGCGCCCGGGACGATCGTCGCTAGGATTGCTGCTCATCGCGGCGGGATTGCCTTTCTACCGTTACTGGAGCCGATCGCATTCCACTACCAGCGATTCGCCTAGCGTTTAGCGGAGTCCCTGTGCTGTTCGTCGACCTCACCGCGGGGTCATTTTTCCGGCAGCAGCTTTGTTAGCCCTCGGGCTGGCAACTGGCAAAAGCGGCGGCGAGCCGCCACGCACACTACCCGGTGGCGTGGGCGGCGAGCGGGTAAATTGCTTGTTCTGCTTCGGCAGAGACCGTAATGCCCGAGTGGAAGAGTTTGGCGAGGATTTCGATGCCGGTGACCAGGCGGGGGCCGGGACGTGAAAAATAGCTGTTGGCATCCACGTAGTAAATCTGGTTGTTGCGAACGGCGGGCATTTCGTGCCATTCGCGCGGAAAAGTGACCGAGCGGTACTCGGCGTGCGCTTGATCGGCATTGTAACCGCAGGGAGCGACGACAAGGACCTCAGGCTGGGCGACAATGATGTCTTCGAGCGAAATGCGGAAAGAGGGAGTGCGCACTTTTCCAAAGATGTCGTGGCCTCCAGCGAGTTCGATCATTTCGGGAATCCAATGGCCGCCGACATAGATGGGCTGCAGCCATTCGAGCAAAGCGACGCGCGGGCGAGAGACAAGTTGCGCGACTTCAGCGTCGATGGTGGCTAATTTCTGGCCGATCGATTCGAGAAGGTGTTCAGCTTCATGGCCTCGGAACGTTTCGTCGCCAACCCAGAGAATGTCGCGCCACACGTCGCCGAGATCGAGTGGATCGAGGGACAGAACTTCGGGCCGGTAGTCAAAAGTAGCCAGCACCGCCGCCAGATCTTCCGGAGAGGCCGCGCAAACGCTGCACAAATTCTGCGTGACGATGAGGTCTGGAGCCAGGCGCTTCAGTGCTTCCCCGTCCACCGTATAGATGCTCTCGCCGCGGGCAGTGAATTCACGGACGAGGCGGTCGGTCTCCAAAGGGGAAACGTCTTCGGGGATGCGCGAATGAATGACCACCGTTTTCGAGCGCGCGGCGGCGGGAAAATCGCATTCGTGGCTGACGCCGACGACTTGCTCGTCGAGTCCGAGCGCGAACAGAATTTCGGTGGCCGAGGGGAGTAGGGACACTATGCGCTGTGCAGTCATCGGCAGACTTTAGCACAATGGCAGGTAGATTGGCGCGAGTGTCTAAAGCGGGAGAAGGGCTACCGGTCGGAGGATTCTGATTAACGCTGAGAGCGCCAAGCGGCAGCTGTGCTGCCGCACTCCACACACTATTTGTAGAGAAAATATTTGCGGCGCGTTTTGTTGTAGTCCGCCAGCGCAGGCTGCCAGGATGCGACGATGTCGGCAGGCGACGCGCCGTCCTGTAGTTTTTGCACGGTTTCGGCGTTACCAAGCAGTCCGACCGTTTTACTGACATCAAAATTCTGCGGGTACATTTTCTGCAGCAGCGCGGCGATTTCCATACCCATGCGCATCGGCTGGACCGCTGTTCGCTCGCCGATCCGGATACCGACTCCGCCGCAGCGCTTGCCTGCGTATAAGCCGCTCACGGGAATGAACGGTTGCGCGACAAATTTCAAGCCGGGCAAATGCGCGGCGTTGAGCGTGGATGCGACCTTTTCGCCGTCCATCCACGGCGCGCCGAACTCTTCGAAGGGAGCTTCGGTTCCGCGGCCTACAGATACTCCGGCGTTTTGCAGAATTTCGAGACCGGGATAGACGATGGAGCCTTTGATGGTGCGGAGATTGGGCGAAGGAGGGACCCAACGAATGCCGGTGCTTTCGAAAAAATAGTTGCGATGCCAATTTTTCATGGCGATGACGTGTAAATCCACGTCGAGATGATTTTCAGAATTGAAGAATTGCGCGAGTTCGCCGATGGTGAGGCCGTAACGCACTGGGATTGGATAGTAGGCGACGAAACTCGTTTTGTCGGGATCGAGGATGGGGCCTTCGACAATTTCGCCGCCGATGGGATTAGGGCGATCGAGAACGTAAAATGCGATGTTGCGCTTGGCCGCTTCTTCCATGCAGTAAGCCATGGTTACGGTGTAGGTGTAAAAGCGCACACCGGCATCCTGAATATCGAAGACTAGCGCGTCCAGACCTTTCAGCATTTCGTCGGTCGGGCGCAGCGTTTCGCCGTAGAGACTGAAAACCTGCAAGCCGGTGGAGGGATCTTTGGTGGAGGTGATGCGGTCATCCGCCTGGCCACCCAGACCATGTTCCGGACTGAAGATAGCGATAACCGAGACGCCCGGCGCGTGCGCGAGCAGATCAATAGTGGATTTTCCCTCCGAGTCCAGACCGGTGTGGTTGGTGATGATGCCGATATGTTTGCCGCGCAGCGGAGCGAACTTTTGCGATTCCAGAACGTCGAGGCCAGTTTGCACGCGTCCCGCGCGTGCCCCGGATTTTCGGGAGGGCTTTTTCGCGGTCTGCGCGTTCGCTGCAACGCTTGCTCCCAGCAGCAGGCAAAACGTCAGACCGCAAACACCGATCTGCGCCCCATGCGTGCCCAGCGTGATTTTCGGCAAGATTCCTCCTCAATCGTCCAGACTGGAATGATATTCTGGAACGCCCTGCGGTGAATCGCGTTGTCGCACTGAGTTGCGTGTGTTATCAACAGAGGACGAAGCAGGGCGTGACTCCGGACCAACCGGAATTGATTCGGGAGAATGAATGCCGACGACACGCCGCGCCGTTTTGTGCCTGCTTTTGCTACCGTTCGCGTTTCTTATGGCCATAAAATCACGAAGCCAGAACCGCCCCGCTGCGGTGAAACAATCGAAACTTGCGCCGCACTCCAAGCCGGCGAGCGGGCTGCGCGCGCTTCCGCCGGCCGCACGGGAGTGGGTGGACAGCACGATGCGCCGCATGACCGTCGACGAAAAGATCGGCCAGCTGCTTTTCACCACTTACCACGGCACCCTTATTCCCACCGATTCACCGGCTTACGCACAGATTTTGCATGACGTGACCGATCTCCATGCCGGTGGATTTATCCTGATCACCCACATCACTCCGCTCGGAATTGAGAAGAGTCAGACATATCCAACGGCGGTCTTGAACAATCAGCTGCAGGCAAAGTCGAAGATCCCGCTGCTGATCGGAGCGGACTTCGAACGTGGTTCGGCGATGCGACTGGATGAAGGCACGTCATTCCCTACGCAAATGGCTATCGCGGCGGGCGGCGATCCGCGCGATGCCTACACCATGGGGAAAATTACGGCGATCGAGGCGCGCCAAGCCGGGGTGCACTGGATTTACGCTCCGGTAGCGGACGTCAACAATAATCCGGGGAATCCCATCATTAACACCCGGTCGTTTGGAGAAGATCCGGCGCGCGTCGCGGAATTTGTTTCCGCGTATGTGAAGGGCGTCGAAGAGAACGGCGGACTGGCTACCGCGAAACATTTTCCGGGCCACGGCGACACTGCTGCGGATTCACACATTGATTTGCCGGTGATTCGCGCGAGTCGCGAGCGGCTGGATTCGCTGGAACTGGTTCCCTTTCAAGCGGCGATTGCCGCAGGCGTCGGAAGCATCATGACCGGTCATCTGAACGTTCCCGCGCTGGAACCAGATCCGAACACGCCCGCCACTTTGTCGTCGCACATTCTGACGGACCTACTGCGCAACGATTTGCACTTTCAGGGGCTGGTCATAACCGATGCCATGGACATGGGTGGAATCACGGTGCGTTTCGCTCCCGGTGAAGCGGCGGTGCGCGCGGTGCTTGCTGGAGCTGATTGTCTGCTGATGCCGCCGGTTCCCGATGCGGCGTTCGAAGCGCTGCAGCAGGCTGTGAAGTCTGGCCGAATTTCGCGCGAACGCCTGGATGCTTCGGTGCGCCGTATTCTGGAAGCGAAAGCGCAGCTTGGGCTCAACAAAAACCGGCTTGTCGACGTGAATGCAATCAATTCGCATTTCGGCGAGGCCGCATGGCAAAAGCAGGCGCAGGAAATTTCTGACCGCGGCATCACCTTGCTGCGCGATACACCGCACCGCTTGCCGCTTGATGGCACGAAACCTTCGCGGGCGCTGCTGTTGGCGTTTTATGCTGACCCTGAGCCGACTCCCGGCGAGGATCTGGAGCGCGAACTCCGCTCTCGCTTCGATTCGGTGACTACGCTACGCGCTGATACGCGTTTCCGTGATGCTGCAAATCTGAAACTGCCTTCGCCCGATTCATACGACGTGGCGATTCTCGCGCTGTTTGTGCGGGTCAGCGACCGCAAAGGAAATGTGGACGTGCCGGCGGAACAGGCGGCACTCGCGGAACAGGTCTACAAAGCTGGCAAGCCGGTGATCACACTGGCGCTTGGCAGTCCCTATTTGATTGAAAACTTCCCTCAGGCGGAAACCTGGCTCGGCGCATTTGGGATCAGCGACGTGGCACAGATTTCCATGGCGCGCGGGTTGTTTGGCGAAATCCCGGTGCGTGGACACCTGCCTGTGACCATTCCAGGATTGCAATTGAAGGCCGGGTACGGCGTCGAAGTTCCCTCCGATCCGATGAAGTTGCAGCCGATGGATGTGCGCGGCGAAGCGCAGTTGCAACCGGCATTCGACGTGATCGAGACGGCGATCGAGGATAAGGCGTTTCCCGGAGCGACGCTGGCGGTCGGCTATCGCGGAAAAGTTTCGCTGCACGCTTTCGGGAAAATCGCTTATGATGCGAAGGCTCCTGACGTCGCGATCAACACGATGTACGACATTGCTTCGCTGACGAAAGTTGTCGCGACGACGACGTTGGTCGCAAAACTTGCCGAAGGCGATTTCCCAGTGCGGCTAGATCTCGATGCGCCGGTAGCGCGCTATCTTCCAGAATGGGCCAGCGGGCCGCAACCAGACTGGCGTCACCGCGTAACCGTTCGCCATTTGTTGACGCACACTTCGGGATTGCCGCCGTTCAAGGAATACTGGCGGACCTCGAAGTCGAAACAGGAGACGCTCGACAAGATTTTCGCAGAACCTCTTGACTACGAGCCGGGAACGAAAGAGGTCTACTCCGATCTCGGCATCATTTTGATGGCGGAAATCATCGAGCGCCTGACCGGCAAGCCGCTCGATGTACTGGCGCGTGAAAATATTTTCTCGCCGCTGGCAATGTCCAATACCACGTACAAACCGGCAAAAAAGATTTGGACGGCGATTGCGCCAACGGAAATCGACAATCAGTACCGCCACCGGCTGATTCAAGGGGAAGTTCACGACGAGAATGCTGCCGCAATTGGTGGCGTCTCCGGCCACGCGGGAATTTTCAGCACCGCGCCGGATCTTGCGTCGTTCTGCCAGATGCTGCTGAACGGCGGCGCTTACGCGCACCAGCGCATCTTGCGCCGATCCACCATTTCCGAATTCACCGCCCCGCAAGAACTTTCCTTAGGCACGCGCACGCTCGGCTGGGCTGTTCCTACCGAAGGCGGCTCCAGTGGCCACTTCATGGGTCCCCACACTTTCGGCCACACCGGGTTCACCGGAACCTCGATCTGGATTGATCCAGACCGCCAGCTCTTCGTCGTGCTGCTGACCAACCGCGTTCATCCCACGCGCGAAAACCAAAAAATCGCCAAGGTGCGCCCAGCGCTTCACGATGCGGTTATGCAGGCGCTCGGCTTGGCTACGGCAGTACCTTCGTCAAAGTGAATTTCCAACGTCAAACTAAAGTAAATTAGTGGCTTCAGTGGTCAGCGAAGAAGCGTGTTTTCGGAGAGATCTCGAGCGGCTAGAAGAATGCTTTCTGGTTTGCCGAGGTCGCGCCAGTAGTATTCGTCTGCGCGGAACGCGGAAACTCTTTCCCCTTGAGCGGCGAGTCGCAGATACGTATCGATGATGGAGAACACGCCGTCCTCGGTCATCATCGTGAGCAAGCGGGGCGAAATGACGTGAATGCCGGAAAACGCCAGCGGCTCGAGTTTAGCAGCATCGCGAACAATCTCCGGTTCGCGGTCACGTCCGGCGCGACGGCCACACAATTGCCCGTGCTCATCGAAAAGGAGCTGTCGCGAACTTTCGCGCTTCTGCACAGCCAACGTAGCGAGGGAATTGCTTTCCTGGTGTATATGTATCATACGGCCTAAATCAATCGAACTGATTACGTCCACGTTGTGCAGCACAAGTGGCTCGGCGTCGGCGTTTCCGTCTTCAAGAAAAAACCACGCCGCTTTCTTGAGTCCCCCGCCGGTGTCCAGCAACACATCCTCGCGCGACACCTCAATCCGAATCCCAAAATTGTTGTGGGTTTTCAGGTAGTCCACGATCATGTCCGCGAAGTGATGGACATTGACGATAGCCTCGCTCACGCCGAAGGACCGTAAACGCGTCAGCGTAATTTCCAGCAGGGTACGGCCAGCGACCTTGACCAACGCCTTCGGACGATCGTCGGTAAGTGGCCGCAGCCGCCTGCCCAGGCCGGCCGCCAACACCATAGCCTTCATTGCGAACCTTTCACCGGCGCCCAGTCATTTGCCCAGCGCCTCGAGGCCTAGATGACGCAAGTCCACTTGAACGCCATTTCGCGCGCGCAACCGCTTGGCCATCTGTTCCGCGAGAAAAACCGAGCGATGCTGCCCGCCGGTACAACCGAACGACACCATCAAATTCTTGAAGCCGCGCTCCTGATAGTTGGCGATGCTTGCATCCAGCAGCGACATGGCATTGGCAAGGAACTGGTGCACGCCGTCAGCCTGGTTCAAATAGTCGATCACTGGCTGATCCTTGCCGGTCAGGTCCTTGAATCGTTCTTCGCGCCCGGGATTTGGCAGGCTGCGGCCGTCAAAAATAAATCCGCCTCCGTTGCCGCTCTCATCTTTCGGCAGTCCTTTATGAAATGAAAAACTGAAAACGCGCACTGTCAGACTGTCCGCTTGCCCGGCAAGACCATACAATTTTTCCGACGACAGCATGCTCCCAAACGCGGCCATCAGGGTCGGCAGCTCAATTGGCAATCGCGCGTTATGCAGTAGCCACCGCAAATTCTTCAGCGCGTAGGGGACACTTTGCAGAAAGTGGGCTTTGCGTTCGTAAAATCCGCGAAAGCCATAAGCGCCGAGCGCTTGCATGATGCGCACATAAACATAAGCGTAGTAGTGCCGCAGGAAGGTGTCCCGGTCGATCGCGACATACTCTTCGAGTTCGTCGAGATAGTGGTCGAGCAACTGCTGACGAAGGTCCGGAGGCAGGTCGGCTTTGGCATCATAGAGCAGCGACGCGATGTCATATTGCAGCGCGCCCTTGCGGCCGCCCTGGTAGTCGACAAAATACGGCTCGCCGCCCGGCAGCATGATGTTGCGTGACTGAAAATCGCGGTACAGAAAGTAGTCGCAGTTTGCGCTAAGCAGGAAATCGGTCAGCCGGCCAAAATCGCTCTCCAGGGACGATTCGCTAAATGGAATTCCTGCCAGTCTAAGAAAATAGTATTTGAAATAATTCAAGTCCCAGGTGATCGACTGCCGGTCGAAACTAGCGCACGGGTAGCAGACGCCGTAATCCAGATCGCGCCCGGCCTCGACTTGAAATCGCGGAAGTACCGCGACGACTTTGCGATAGGCTTCCACAACTCTGGGAGAAACTTGTTCGCCTTGCCGATTCTTCGAGAGGAATTCGAACAGCGTGGTATCGCCAAGGTCCTCCTCGAGATACGCGCCCTGATCCAGATCTTCTCCGTAAATTTCCGGGACCGGCAACCCACGTTTGCGAAAATGTTTGGAAAAAGTGAGAAACGCCAGGTTCTCTTCGCGCACGCCGTAGAGAATCCCGATGGCGCTCGATTTCTCGTTCGAAAGCCGAATGATCTTGCGGCCCGAACCTCCCAATTCGCCTTGCAGCGGCTGCACTCGCTTGGCCGGCGCGCGGAAATGTTGCTCGAAAAGTTTGTTTAACAAATCCATGACGCGACGCCCCGGCGATCCGGCTGAAGTGAAACGCAGCTAAGCGGACTGTTCCAGAATAGCCGATTCTCGCCGACCGTACCGTCTAACAACGGATGTGTTGTCCATCGAATTATTCCCGGGCTGCCCGCGCCGCTTTTGGCTGACCATGTATTGTGGCGACCCCGCAGAACGCGTACTGGCATTTCAGCCGCGTATTGGCTGACACGTTTGCCTGACCTATATAATAGATTGTGCCTCGCCGCCGATCTTCATCCATACGTTCGGACCAGCGCCTGACCGAACGCCGTAATCCCGCTTCGAAGAATCTCGACTTGATGTCCGCGCAAGCGATTGTTCGCTTGATGAATCGCGACGACGGCAAAGTCGCGAAAGCGGTGGCTCGAGAAATTCCCGCAATCGCGCGAGCGGTTGATGCCATCGTGCAGAGTCTGCAGCAAGGCGGACGATTGTTTTATGTCGGAGCCGGTTCGAGCGGGCGGATGGGAGTCCTCGACGCGGCCGAGTGTGCGCCAACTTTCGGGACGTCGCGATCCGCGGTGCAAGCGTTGATTGCAGGTGGACGCAGAGCAGTGACCAATGCAGTGGAAGGCGCGGAAGACGCAACGCGAAATGGCGAGCGCGATCTGCGTGCAAGAAAACTCACGCGCAAGGATGTGGTTGTCGGAATCGCCGCGAGTGGTACCACTCCTTACGTTCTTGGCGCATTGAAATACGCGCGCAAATGTAACGCCACCACCGTCGCGCTGACCGCAAATCGCAACATGCCAGTCGCCAAGCTTGCGCAAATCCTGATTGCGCCGGAAGTGGGTCCGGAAGTGTTGACCGGTTCAACGCGTTTAAAGGCGGGCAGCGCGCAGAAAATGGTACTGAACATGCTCTCAACTACCGCGATGGTGCGGCTGGGACATGCCTATGAAAATCTGATGATTGATATGCTGAATACAAATGCCAAGCTTGCTGAGCGTTCCCTGCGCATTCTTGCCGAAGCGAGTGGTACGGGTCTGTCCGCGGCCAAACACGCTCTGCGGCAATCCGGACACAACATGCGGGTCGCGCTGGTCATGCTGAAAAAGAAGATTGGCCCGGCAGAGGCAAGACAATTATTGAAATCCGGTGGCGGCAATCTGCGCCGCGCGTTGGGGGAGTTATAGCAGCCACCTTCGGGTGGCCGCAGTCGATTCATGGACAGATTTCTCATTAGCGGCGGCAATCCTCTTCACGGCACCGTAGCCATCAGCGGCGCGAAAAATTCCGCGCTGCCCGCGATGGCCGCTTCCCTGCTCACCGCCGACCGCGTCGCGCTTCACAACGTCGCCAAGGTCCGCGACATCATCACCATGGGCAAGCTGCTCGCCTACATGGGCGTGAGTGTTGCCACCAGCGAATTTCCCGGCGCCGACTACGCGTTCCAAGCCCATACCATCAGCGATGCGGTAGCGCCTTACGAACTGGTAAAGACCATGCGCGCCTCGATCCTTACTCTGGGCCCAACACTCGCGCGCACCGGCGTGTCACGCGTCTCGCTTCCCGGCGGTTGTGCGATTGGTGCGCGTCCCGTTGATTTGCACCTCACCGCGCTCGAAAAAATGGGCGCGGAAATCGTCACATCACATGGCTACATCGAAGCTCGCGCTCTCAAGGGCGGCCGCCTCAAAGGCGCTCATATCGCTTTCGAAAAGATTACCGTCACCGGCACTGAAAATATTCTGATGGCTGCGGCACTCGCTGACGGCGAAACCATTTTGGAAAACTCGGCGCGCGAACCCGAAGTTACTGATCTGATCGTGTTGTTGCGAAAAATGGGTGCGAAAATCGAAGGCGATGAGACTTCCACTCTCCGCATTCAGGGCGTTGCGTCACTACGCGGCGCGGAACACACCGTGATTCCCGACCGCATCGAAGCCGGCACATTTCTGGTAGCTGGCGCCATTACCAACGGCGATATCACGCTCACCAATTGCGAACCGCTGCATCTGGGCGCCATCATCGGCAAATTACGCGAAACGGGTGTAGCAATTGAGGAGACTGGTGCGGGACAACTCCGCGTCCACGGCGTAAAAAAACTTGTCGCCGCCGACATCACCACCGAAGAGTACCCGGGCTTCGCCACCGACATGCAGGCGCAGTATATGGCGCTGGCCACCCAAGCCGAGGGCGCTTCGGTCATCAACGAAACTATTTTCGAAAACCGCTTCCTGCACGCACTCGAAATGAAGCGGATGGGCGCCAATATCACCGTAGACGGCCACCGTGCAGTTGTACGCGGCCCCGCAGAGCTCAGCGGCACCACGGTCCAAGCCTCCGACCTTCGCGCTAGCGCCGGGCTGGTCCTCGCAGCACTCGTTGCCAACGGCGAAACCACCATCGAACGCGTCTATCACATCGACCGCGGCTACGAACGCATCGTGGAAAAACTCAACGCCCTCGGCGCGAACATCTCACGAGTCCACGCTCCGAGCTCCTGACACACGAAATATTTCGAGCCACATGTCGCACCAAACAAAAAGGCCTCCGATTTCGGAGGCCCTTCTCTGTCAATTGGTTGAGTGAAATTACTCGGAAGCGGCGGCAGCATCGCTCGCCGGAACCGGCGGTGCACTCTTCGCCGCCTTCTCGCGCGCTTCCTTGATCAATGCCTTGCGCGACAGTCGCACTTTGTTGCCTTCGATCGCCAGCACTTTGACCAGCACCTGGTCGCCGAGCTTCAATTCGTCGCGAACGTCGCGAATGCGGTGTTCGGAAATTTCGCTGATGTGCAGCAAGCCGTCGGTGCCGGGGAAAAGTTCGACGAACGCGCCAAACTCCGCCAGCCGCACCACTTTGCCAAGATAGGTCTTGCCGAGTTCCGCGCTGGCCGTCACGTCGCGCACCATCTGCAGCGCGGCGTCCCCACCAGAACCGCTGGTCGCGAAAATGTGCACCGTGCCGTCTTCATGCACGTCAATCTTCACGCCGGTCGCTTCGATGATCGACTTGATCTTCTTGCCTCCTGGCCCGATCAGGTCGCGGATCTTGTCGGTCGGAATCGACAACTTGAACAAGCGCGGCGCGTAAGCGGAAATCGCGGTGCGCGCTTCGCTCAGCGTCGCATCCATGATGTCCAGAATTTCCAGGCGCGCTTTTTTGGCCTGAGCCAGCGCTTCACGCATCATCGGAATGCTGATACCGCTGACCTTGATGTCCATCTGCAAGGCAGTGACACCCGCGCGGGTTCCGGCAACTTTAAAGTCCATGTCGCCGTAGTGATCTTCCGCGCCGGCAATGTCGGTCATCACGGCGTATTTGCCGTTGTCTCCGACGACCAAGCCCATCGCGATGCCCGCGCACGGCGACTTCAGCGGAACGCCAGCATCCATCATGGCCAGCGAACCACCGCAAACGGTCGCCATCGAGGACGAACCGTTCGACTCGAGAATGTCGCTCACCAACCGCATGGCATAAGGAAAATCGGTCTCCGGCGGAAGCAGGCTGACCAGCGCGCGTTCAGCCAACGCACCGTGGCCAATTTCGCGGCGGCCTGGCCCGCGCACCGGCTTCACTTCGCCAACGCTGAACGGCGGAAAATTGTAATGCAGCATGAAGCGCTTGTGCTGGTCCTGTGCAAACAGCAGATCCAGCCGTTGCTGATCTTCTTTGGTGCCGAGCGTGAGAGTAGCCAGCGCCTGCGTTTCGCCGCGGGTGAATAGCGCCGAGCCATGCACGCGTGGCAGCAATCCGACTTCGCAGGTGATTTTGCGAATCTTGTCAAACGCGCGTCCGTCCGGACGGCGCCGCGCATTTAAAATCTCATCGCGAAAAATATCTTCCTTCAGGCGGTCGAAAGCCCGCTTGGTCAGCGTCAGCTTCTCTTCGTCTTCTTCCGGAATGGTCTCGACGATCTTGGCTTTCAGCGCGTCGATCAGCGAGTAGCTTTCCTTTTTCGGGTGCTTTTCGGTATCCAGCGCGTCCTTCAACTGCGGGCCATAGGTCTTCTTGATCGAGTCGTAAATGCTCTGATCGAACGGCCACGGCGCCACTTCCACTTTCTTCGGCTTCAGTTGCGCGTGCAGTTCCTTGATCGCGGCCACAATCTTCTTCACTTGCGCGTGGCCAAATTCCAGCGCTTCCACCACGATTTCTTCGGAAACTTCCAGAGCGCCGGATTCGACCATCATGATGGCTTCGTCGCTGCCGGCAATCACGATGTTGATCAGGCTGATCTTTTGCTCGGCCACGGTCGGATTGGCCACCAACTGGCCATTCACCAGGCCCACGCGAACCGCCGCAATCGGCGTCGGAAACGGCAGGTCGCTGCAATACGCCGCAGCCGCCGCGCCGGTCACCGCGATTACGTCCGGGTCGTTGTCGCTATCCGCGGACAACACCATCGCATTGATCTGGGTTTCGTTTCTCCACGACTCCGGGAACAGCGGGCGCATCGGGCGGTCAATCAACCGCGAAGTCAAAATTTCCTTTTCTGTCGGGCGGCCTTCCCTCTTGAAAAATCCACCGGGAATTTTTCCGGCCGAGTAGGTGTTTTCGCGATAATCCACGGTCAGCGGCAAAAAGTCTCTATCGTTCGGCTTCGTTGACATGCAAGCCGTATTCAAAATTACGGTGTCGCCGTATTTCGCTACAATCGCGCCGTTTGCCTGTTTCGCAATTTTCCCTGTTTCCAGAGTCAGCGTTCTTCCGCCTACCTCCACCTTTACCTGATATGGCGCCGGCACGTGATTATTTTCTGACATGTTTCATTCCTTTGGTCCCGCCTCTGGCGGCACCTGGGTAGCACTTTTTCGCGCTCAGGGTTGTAAGTACAAACCCTGATACCCGCTACCCTTTCCAATTTCAATTCGCTTGCAGATTTGCTCTGTCGTTGAGCGGAGGCAGGTCTTGTTTGATCCGGTTCAAATACACTACGAGACAATTCGCCTGGTTTCCAGACGGACGTCCAGCCCTATGCCAATTCCAGACATTTCTTGCTTGGAAGTTGTCACTTCGCGCGTAGCTTTCGGCTTGTTCTTGGGCAAACCGTTACTTACGCAGACTGAGCCGTTCCACAATCTCGCGGTACCGATCCGGGTCCCGGCGGTTCAGATAATCCAGCAATCGCCGGCGCTTGTTGACCATCATGATCAATCCCCGCCGCGATGCATGATCTTTTACGTGGCTCTTGAGATGCGTCGTCAGATAGTTGATCCGCTCGCTCAACAGTGCAATCTGCACTTCGGGCGATCCCGTATCCTTGACATGTGAACGGAACTGTTCGATCAACGCTGCTTTCGGTGCGCTCAAGTGCCCTCTCCGTCGTCCCCTGAATTTTCTCTTCTCTTCGACTCATCCAGAGTAACACAACATTCTTAAACGTGTAAAGCAATGCCCCGAGCCGTCTTTAGCCTCAACATTCAGTGGGATTTAAATCGATTCCGTGCTTTCATGCTTACTTCGCCGGCCAAGCCACCAGGCCTGACCGCGTCTCTAAGGATAACGATGAACGACAATGTGCTTCGGTCCCTCATTCCCGTAACGCCCACGCGCCGCCGGGCGCTCGCAGCTGCCGCTCTCGCGGTGGGAGGTCTGGCTCTTTCGGCCCGCGCTTCCGGAGCGGCCGCCGCGGACGAAATCTCGCACACCGACGAATCCATCCACGAAGAACTGATCTTCCACGCCACCCGCGAGACCGTTTACGAGACTCTCACCGATACCGCCAGGTTCGACAAGATGACCCGCGAAATCCAGGCACGCGAAGGCGGCAATAATTCCTCCGCTCATCCGACCCAAATCAGCAGCGAAGTCGGCGGAAGCTTCGCACTTTTTGGCGGCCGCATCGTCGGGCGCCATCTCGAACTGGCGCCCCATCAACGCATCGTCCAGGCCTGGCGCGTGGCTTACTGGGAACCGGGTATTTTTTCGATTGTTCGCTTCGATCTCGCCGAGCACGCTTCCGATACCAAGATAGTGTTCAGCCACTCCGCATTTCCCAAGGGCGATGCCGCCAATCTCGTAAATGGTTGGAAACTCCACTATTGGCAGCCGCTGGAAAAATTCCTGTCCAAGGAACCTGCCGAAATAGATTAGGCGGGTTCCGCGTATTACCATGCATGGAGCCAGGAACTCGTCTCCAGCGAGCGGTGTGGAGCGCGACTATTTTCCTCGCGCTGATTGGAGTCGCGGTAGCCGCTCGCAGAATAGCCGTCTTGTATCCAATTGCGTTTCATGGTTATTCTCCAGCGGTTGCGTCCAATCCCAGAACCGCCCAATACGTCGCCCTCGATCAGATTTTTGCCCGGCACCCGTTGCTGACGTTGATTCACGTCGTGCCTGGATTCCTTTTCATGATTCTCGGCCCGTTGCAGTTCAGCCCGACCATTCGCGCTCGGCACCTTCGCTGGCATCGCTGGAGCGGCCGGCTTTTTGTAGTTTGTGCTCTGGTCATCGGGATTTCCGCTCTGGTCATGAGTTTCGCCATGCAGTCCATCGGCGGCGTCAATCAAGCTGCAGCCACCATTCTGTTCGGCACATTTTTTCTGTTCGCGCTTGGCAAGGCGTTTTGGCATATTCGCCGCCGCGAAGTCAAGCTGCACCGTGAATGGATGATTCGCGCGTTCGGCGTGGGCTTGGCCGTGGCCACCATCCGCCCCATCATTGGAATTTTCTTCGCCACCAGCCGTTTTTCTGGCTTAACGCCGTATCAATTTTTCGGCACCGCTTTCTGGATTGGATTCGTGCTGCAGTTGATGGCCGCGGAGACCTGGATTCACGCCACCAAACCGTGGCGTTTCGCCGAAAGCTCCCAAATCGCTTCGCTGAACTCCTGCAGAATTTCAAATTCGCTCGTCAACGGCCGCGTTCCTTGACGCCACTCACGCTCGGTGCTACAACCTAGCCAGTTTCTTTCAGGTCGGCCACTTCACAGTTGGGACGTTGAGCGCCTGCCGCAATGTCCAGGCTTCCAGGTACTCGCAATCCGCATGCGCACCGCTGCAGGCAAAAAACTTTCACGGAGACTATTCAAAATGAAGAAGAGTTTGTTTTTCTGTCTTTTCGCGATGATGTTGTCCTGCATTTCCAGTTTCGCGCAGCAAACCCAGCCACAAATGCAGCCGCTCACTTTCTGGTACGAATACACGGTCACCCCAGGCAAAGAAGAGGAATTCATGGACCTGGTCAAGACTGTCGGCCAGCCAGTCCGCGACAAACTTATGAACGATGGCGTCATCATGGCCTGGGGTGTTCAAACTCCGCTGCTTCGCGTTCCCGGCAACGCCACTCACGTCATCTGGTACGCTGTGAATGACTATGCCGGCGTCGAAAAAGTAGCCGCCGCCATGGCAGCGCAGATTGCCAAACTCGATGAAGAAGCCGCAAAATCGGGCGGCGCCAAGAAAGGCCAAAAACCAGCCGCATCAACCATGGCTCGGCTGAACGAAGTCGCCGACTTGACCAAGGTCCACGACTATCTCACCCGCGACTTAGTCATCGGTTTTGCTCCCACTTCCGCCGCCGGCACGCTGCCCTACGTCCGCTACAATTTCGTTAAAGTGAAAGCCGGCAAGGCCAGCGAATACTGCAAGACCTGGGAGAAATACAACAAGCCGATCTTTGAGAAGCTTGCCGCCGACGGCGTCGTTATTGCCTACGGTCTTTCCGTGGAAGACGTTCGCACCGATGGCGACTTCACGCATTACGTCTGGTATGCCGTCAGGGACTTGGCATCTCTTGACAAGGTCCGCGCGGCCGCCATGGCTGACCGCGACCATCGCTCCCAGGAAGAGCAGGATGCAATCAGCCAACTCTTCGCCAGCCTCCAGGATCTCGATGCTACTCGCTCCGAAGTTCAGCGCTCGCTCATTTTCCACGTACCGGCTCCCAAGTAGCCGTTCCACCCGCCGCTGCGGCAGACTCGCGCCTCAGCTCGCCGATCCGTAGAACGAGACAGGGCGGTCAACGGCCCTTTTCACTTTGCAACACGATCGCTGTCCCGCTGCCTACCCAACCGCGGTCTTCTTCCACACCCTCGCTTCCGCCGCAGCCATTCGATCAGCACCGTTCGCACAACGACGGACTTCGGGTTAATATCGCGGTCGCACGTTCATAGGCACGTTCCGGAAGGATTGTGAAATGGCAACGCGACCCACCGCTCTCGTGACCGGCGCAAATTCCGGCATCGGCAAAACCATCGCATCCCGTCTCGCCCGCGCCGGATACGACGTAGCCATCAATTACAAATTGGATTCGCCGGCCGCTGAATCTCTAGCCAACGAGCTGCAACAAAACGGCACCCGCGCGATCGCAGTCTACGCTGACGTCGCCAACTCCAAAGATGTGGATGCAATGTTTGAAAAAGTTTTCGCCGCGTTTGGCCAGCTCAACGCTCTCGTCAACAATGCCGGCGTGCAGGTTTTTAAGCCGCTGCTCGATGCTGACGAATCTGAATGGGATCGCGTGATCGCCACAAACCTGAAGGGCTGCTTTCTCTGTACCCAGCGCGCTGGCCGCCACATGAAGGAGCGTCGCTCCGGAGCCATCTTGAATATCGGCTCCGGCTGCAACAAAATTCCCTTCCCAAATCTCTCAGGCTATAGCGCCAGCAAAGGCGCCATCGAAATGTTCACCAAATCCGCGGCGATGGAACTGGGCCCATTCGGCATCCGCGTCAACTGCGTCGCTCCCGGCGCGATCGACACCGAGCGCACCAAAGCCGAGCTTCCCGATTTCGCATCTTCCTGGGCCCGCCTCACGCCGCTTCGCCGCATCGGCACTCCCGATGACGTCGCCGCCGCCGTGGAATTCCTGCTCAGCGAAAACGCCTCTTTCATCAGCGGCCAAACCATCGGCGTCGATGGCGCCCTTTTCGCCCAGCCTCGCTGGCCCGACTCCGATTACGGCGGCTGACCGTAGGTACGGTCTCTAATCGCTGATTCCGGCTTCAGGGAACGGTGCCAATCTCTCTCCGGACACGAAACAGTCATGGCCAATGCTGTTCACAGGCAAACCATCCGCTTTGGCGTCTTTGAGGTTGACTTGCGCGCCGGCGAACTGCGCAAAAGCGGCGTCAAAATCAAGCTGCAACAACAGCCCTTCCAGATCCTCACTCTGCTGCTGCAGCATCCCGGCGAGATTGTTACCCGCGAGGAGTTGAGCCGTGAGCTTTGGCCGGACGACACTTTCGTGGATTTCGATCACAGCCTGAACGCCTCCATCGCCAGGTTGCGTGACGCCCTTGGGGAATCGGCGGACCGCCCTGTTTTTGTCGAGACGCTGGCGCGCCGCGGCTATCGGTTCAACGCTCCCCTTTTAACGCCTGCCCCATCGCCGTCGGAAATCGGCGCCGGTCAAGTTACTTCCAAGGTCAAGTCCGCCTTTTCGATCGCGCGCATCGCAGCTGTTCTTATCTTGGCGGCAGCGATTCTGGCCGCTTCCGCCCTGACCTGGGCCTACGTTAGTCATCATCGCTCAGCCGGCGCCACAAGAATCGGATCCATTGCCGTCCTGCCACTTGAAAATCTCTCGCACGACCCCGGCCAGGAATATTTCTCCGACGGGATGACCAGCGCCGTTATCTCCAATGTTTCCGCGCTTCGTCCCCTTCGCGTCATCTCCCGCACTTCCACCGAACGCTACAAAGGGACCAAGAAGAGCCTTCCGGAAATCGCCAAAGAGCTCAATGTGGACGCGGTGATTGAAGGTTCCGTTCTCCGCGCCGGAGACCGCGTGCGCATCGACGTCGAATTAATTGACGCGGCCAGCGCGATGAACAGCTTTGGTCCGAGTCGTATGAACGCCCCATGGGTGACGTCTTGCGGCTGCACAGCGAGATCGCCCAGGCCATCGCCGACAAAGTGCAAGTTCAGTTGGCCGAGTGCCAGCTGAAGCCGATTATGCAATTACGCACGCCGCCAGCCGTCAACCAGGCTGCTTACGAAGATTATCTTAAGGCACGGGGTCTCTGGACGAATGCTGGAGCCTTTGAAGACTACCTCAAGGCGCGCGGCCTCCGGACCACTGCCGGATCCAATCCCCAGCTGCGCATGGCCCAGCAGTATTTCGAGAAATCCATTCAGGAGGATCCCGGATTTGCGCCAGCCTACGTCGGGCTTGCCGATACCTACCTGACTCTTGGGACGCTCCGCCGGCTCTCCCCGCAGGTGGCCCGCAGCAAAGGCCGGGAATATCTCGACCGGGCGTCGCAGCTCACACCCTCGCTGGGGGAGGCTCACGTTTCGCGAGGGGATATGTTATGGCAATACGAATGGAACTGGCAGGACGCCGAGATCGAATATCGTAAGGCCATCGAAGCGGATCAAAACAATATGAATGCGCACGAAGGCCTCGCCTGGTTCCTGAGCTGGAGCGGACGCCGCGACGAAGCAGTGGCCGAAATTGCCTTGATGCGTCACCTGGATCCGGCATTTCCCTTGCGCTGCAACGACGAAGCCGGCTTGCACTATCATCTGCGCGAGTACGCCGGCCTGGAAACAAGCGCCAGGCAAGGCATCGACCTCAACCCCAATGACTGGGCCAGCCACTATTTTCTTGGCGTCGCCTATTATGGCCAGGGCAAAAAAACTGAGGCAATCCCGGAATTCCAGAAGCCCACGGAGCTTTCCGATAACGACATGGATGCGCGCTCGGCGCTGGCGTTCACTTACACGTCTCTCGGGAACCGCGCGGCTGCTATCAAAATCCTCGACGACATGCAGCGCGAATCGGCAACAAGCTACGTTTCTCCTTATATGCTGGCTGTGATCTGGGCCGGTCTCGGCGACAAGAACAAAGCGTTTACATTCTTGGAAAAATCCTACGCGGAAAAGTCCACCGATCTTGCCTATTTCATCAAAGCCGATTTTCGGCTGGACAGCTTGCGCTCCGACCCGCGATTTTCTGGCATGCTACACCGCATGGCGCTTTACTAGCACTGCAGCGTGCCGTTTTTCTCATACCGGCCTTCAGGTCTCCGGGGATATCCGGCCCATACTTAGCTGCTCGCCGTCTTGGCCCGCGCCATCCCCGCCGGCCCGTACCCATCCTCTTTCAAATACCGGTACAGACTCGCCGGTTCCACCTTAAAATGTCCGTCATCTTCAGCCGCCACCCGCTCTGCCACGTAAGGCACCGGATGCACCCGGTCCACGCTCGTCGGATCCGGCAGAAGACGGACGATCGAAGATTCCAACCTGGTCGGGAAGGATCTCAAACACTACGAAGGCACAATTCGATCGCTACTTCTCGCACACTAAAAAATCTTCGTAAATATCAGCAGTTGCGTCGCAAACGCTTCGATCGGCCCGTACAAGTACCGAAACACCAGAATCGCCGCCAGCAATCCAAGGCTGCGATACGGCGTAGTCCGCAACCAGTCCAGATATCGCTGCGCCGTCTCATTCCCCATAAACATCATAATTCCCGCGCTGCCATCGAGCGGCGGCACCGGCAACAGATTGAACACCCCGAGCAGTAAATTCAGCGCGAAGAAAACGCTTAGCACCAGGCCAAACAGGTTGGGTTGTCCCTCAGCTCCGCGATGAAACCATCCGTCGGCGCGTCCCATTCGAATCAGAATCGCCGCAATCAACATCAATGTGAAATTCGCGGCCGGCCCCGCATAGGCCATCAGCGCCGATCGCTTCGGATAGCGCCGCTCCCATTCCGGACTAAATGGCGCGCTGGCCCAGCCAATCATCGAGTTCGCAAACAGAAACGCCAGAATTGGAATCACCACCATGCCCCACGGCTCGCGCCTGATATGCGGAATCGGATTCAGCGTCACCTGCCCGCCGCGCTCCGCCGTATCATCTCCGCCCAGCTTCGCCACCAGCGCGTGCGAAGCCTCATGGCACGTGGTCGAAAACAAAAACGCCACATACCAGATAAATCCCGTCACCAAAGTTTCAGCGTTGAGTTCAGGCATAGCGTCGCTTCAATCGCGATCGAGCCTTCTAAGGTTAGAGTCACCTGCAACGGAATGCAAGAACCCGCGCATCCGTCATCGCAGCCTCTGTCTGCGCGCGTTCCAATATTCTGTCTCCGCGCCGACTCGTTGCTCTCCCGTTCCTGATGCAAAACAATCGGGCAAATAAAGTGGAAGCGCAACGCCTGCTGTTAGTGATTTTGACCCGCAGCTGCGCTCCCTACTCATTCATCTCTATCAAGACACCGGTTGACTAGTCTTCGCGATCACCGTTCTTCCGAAACGCATGTTTGGATACGTAGTCTGCGACAGCTCGTCCGAGCGCATTCCCCCGAACGCACGACGTCCGGAAATGGATGCCCCCGAACACACGGGCGTCGGCAATCTCCGAAGTGGCGGCCGTAAAACTCGAAAAATTCCGCGTTCCCGGCCGGACATCAGAAGTAGTGCTGAATGCCGCTTCCCTCCGTCGTTCCACTCGATTCTTGGTAATCGGACTAATTCCTACGATTGTTACATGCGGCCAAAAACCACCCCGTGCTTGGCCAATTAAACCAATTTCGGTTGCGTTAATCAGACTTGGAGTCCTAGCCTAGCGAGCACCACTGCGAAAGGCTGGCAGTCGTCTCGCACCGGCCTTGACTGTCTGCACGGCGCAGGAGATAGGTTTTCTCTTTTGTAGCACCGCCGCGATACGGTCGGCTTGGGCCTCATTGCGCTCATTGCACAAAGCGTGTCCCAGCTCATGTCGGACCGCGAGATCGAGGAGGTCCTCCATGGACATGCGCCAGAGCGTACTCAGTTGGACGCCGCGAGAAGATACTTTCGTTACCAGGGCCCCCTCGAGGAATGTCTCCCGGTGCGGAAGAATACTGAACGCAGGACTGCCGTCAGGACTAAATCCTCGATCCAGCAAAATACGTCTCCAGTCTTCTGGACGCACCAGGACCCAGGTCCATTCGCTAATCGCGTCGACAGGATATTTCGCGAGAACCTTTCTCAAGACGGCCATATCGACGGCGCACTGTTGTTGCGTGTAGCCGACACTGCAAACGAAGTGCTGCTCGGGGGCCTGATCCTGCGCGCTGGCGGCGGGTGAGACTTGCGATTGCAGGGCCGAGAAAAACAGTGGAGCTAGAAGCCGTACACAGATTTTGAATCTCCGCGAAAACGTCCTCGCCATGCTGAGCTCCTGGTTGCTGCGCCGAGAATTGGCGGACCGAAGCGCACACACTGGGCGAGGAGCACGCGAGGATCAAGAACCTCTCGGGTGGTTTGTTGGTTCCGCAATAAGTCATTGATTCCAGGCATGTAGTTGGCGAAGGTTCTTTGGTGCCCTACTCATCCGGGGAGCGTACAGGTGTGATAAACTGCGCGCACTTGGGTAGGAGCCAACCAAATGGCCACCACGCCTAGCCAACACCAGGTGATCAAGTTCGGGGTCTTCGAAGTGGACCTGGCAGCCGGTGAGGTTCGCAAGGCCGGCATGCGGCAGAAGGTGTCGGGCCAACCCTTCCAAGTATTGCAAGCCCTGCTGGAACGTCCTCAGGAAATCGTCACACGCGATGAACTGCGCGAACGGCTTTGGCCAGGAAATACCTTCGTTGATTATGAGCTGGCGCTGAAGAAGGCGGTCAACCGGCTGCGCGAGGTGCTGGGAGACTCTGCCGAGAATCCGCATATCATCGAGACGGTGCCGCGACGCGGCTATCGGTTTATCGCACCGTTGAGCGGTGCACGAGTATCGTCGATGTTCGACTCGCCAATAAGCGGCGCAGAGTCCCCTGTAGCGAAGGAAGGCGGATCCCTGAGCATAGCGCCACGCGGCGAATGGTCACAAACCAAAAAAGCCGGTTTACGCTACACAATCCTAATCGTAGCGGGCACAGTCTTGGTTTCGACGGCGCTGCTAAGCTATGCGTTGACGCATCGGCTGCCGCCACCTAGGGTCACCGGTACTGTGCAGTTGACTAGCGACGGTCAGGGGAAAACCGCCTCGTATGTAAATGAACTGGCCTCACCGTTGGTGAGCGACGGCTCACGATTGTATTTCGTAGAATGCGCTATTGGCAGCGCAAGGCTGGCGGAGGTTTCCATGGGAGGTGGTGAAACAACCGTATTTCCTACGGAAATCCGCGTACGGCGAGTTTTGGACGCTTCCCCGAGTCGTCGAGAGCTCCTGGCGCTGGGTTACGATGGCGTGCGGATTGAAGCCGCAGTAATGGTTTTGCCCCTTCCCGCAGGGGCGCCGCATCGGCTTGGTGGCATTGTAGCTCACGACGCGAACTGGTCGCCTGATGGAAAGCGGATTGTTTATGCCAACGGGCACGACTTATACGTGTCCAAGAGTGACGGGAGCGAACCTCGCAAGCTCGCAACAGTACCCGGCGGCGCTGCTTGGTGGCCTCGTTGGTCGCCGGACGGAA
The DNA here is from genome assembly GCA_963814635.1 of uncultured Acidobacteriota bacterium. Lineage (GTDB taxonomy): Bacteria > Acidobacteriota > Terriglobia > Acidiferrales > UBA7541 > Acidiferrum. The sequence continues at coordinate 2,798,745 of CAWFDP010000001.1, forward strand.
GGCTGGTGCGCTTCACCGTTCTAGAGGGGTTGAGTCCTCGCAGGCTCTGGGAAGTCTCAACCGACGGGAGTGGTCTTCATCGCTTTTCTGGGGGGAACCAAGACCGCGACGAGTGTTGTGGTAACTGGACGCCAGACGGCAGACATTTTGTGTTTCAGTCCGAGGATCAACTCTGGGCCATTCGCGAGGGAGCAGGCTTTTTAAGGAAAACTCGCGAACCGAAACGGCTGACTACTGGGCCCATGAGCATCGTTGCGCCCCTTCCGAGCGCAGACGACAAAAAGATTTTTGCCGTGGCTGTACAGCCACGAGGGCAGTTGGTGCGCTACGACGGAAAATCACATCAATTTTTGCCGTTCCTATCTGGAATTTCAGCGGACGGAGTCGATTTCTCAAAAGATAGGCAATGGGTTACTTATGTCGTGTTTCCGGAGGGGACATTGTGGCGGAGCAAGGCAGACGGCAGCGAGCGTCTTCAGCTTACTTTGCCGCCAATGAAGGTAACCTTGCCGCGCTGGTCTCCGGACGGGAAACGCATTGCTTTTCTGGGCCAAATAGTAGGCAAGCCTGTAAAACTTTACATCGTCTCGGCCGACGGTGGCACTGCCAGTCAGGCAATACCAGGCGAGCGAAACGAAGGCGAGCCGAGCTGGTCACCGGACGGAAATTCTTTAGCGTTCGCACCTTTGTACTGGCTGGAAGGAAACACAGATATCCGCTTTCTCGATTTAAAAACTGGGCAAGTTACCACCCTACCCGGTTCCGAGGGGCTTTTCTCTGTGCGCTGGTCCCCTAATGGACGGCAGCTTGCCGCGCTCAGAGCGGATTCGCAAACGCTCATGCTCTTTGACATTGCGACCAAAAAATGGGAGAAATTGGCTAAGAACGTGGCTTACCCGAACTGGTCGCACGACGGGGGTTACATTTACTTCGAGGATCCTTACACAAACGAGCCCGCTCTCTACCGTGTGCGGATCAGCGACCGAAGAATTGAGGAGCTCGCAACGTTGAATCCTCGTATCTTGACTTGGGCCACTGCGGGAAAGTGGACGGGTCTAGCTTCCGACGATTCACCCCTCGTCTTGCGTGACACCAGCGTCGAGGAAATCTACGCTATAGACTGGGAGCCGTCATCGGAAACGGTGTTTTAATCCATATGTGCGAGGGCGAAGCAAAAAATTAACGTCCCAATACGATTTCATCCCCTCGCTGGCGGTCAACCGGCCCGTGATTGCCATTCCGATCGTGACAAAGAACAAAATCAAAAAAAGTTCCCAATAATACGGCGATGCCGGTCATGATTCTTCCGCCCTCAGACGGCCCCTGGCGCAGACACAGGAGCATTATGCGTCTACTCTAGAAAGGCCACTCCAAAAATGGCAGCGCGTCATCCCAACGCAGGAGTAGTTGGGAAACAAACTGCTCGAAAACGAGCAGACACACCTAACTCTAACGTGCAATCGGACAAGTTAAATTTTGTGCGCCGAAGAGGGCAGTTTCGCGGGCTGCTAACACCTATCCCCCTCGGAGGTTGACGGGTTAGCGGATACGGGCGCGAAAAAGGGACCACCCGCGAGGGCTCAGTATTGCCGCCTCTGGCTTTCGCCTCTTGAACTGGGGCTATGCGCGCTGAGGGGAAATTGCTACAGCTGGAGTTTCAGGCGCGGCTTCGAGGCATGCTTAGACGTCGATGGGTTGGGCGGGTTCAGGCGTAGCGGCAACTTGATCAGAGCGGCCCGATAGCTCCACGATCTGTTGTCTTTGAAGATAGAACAGGATGCCGATGACGAAGAATTGAAAGAGGAACGCGGTGACCCAAATAACGGGGCGCGAGGCGAATGAATCGATATCGAGCCAATGGAGAGGAGTTGGCAAAAGAAAAGCTGTGAAACAGACGGATTCGCGCGTGAAGAGACCAAGGGTGGTGAAAATGGTCGAGGCGCAGACGTAGAAGATTGCCAAATAGAGAACAGCCATCACGAGAGCGTTCTTGCCTTTGCGCAGACTGGCCCACTGCAGAAACTGAAAATCGCGGACGAGCCAAAGAACGGCAAACAGGATTCGAAATATGAGAAAGCCCAAGCCAAGTGATCCGGCCGTCCCCGCCAAAACAGTGCTCAAGATGATCAACGCGGCCACGGTAGCAGCGCCACCAAAAAGCAGCGGAGCGGGCCAGCAAAAATCGAGCCAGGAAGGGCCTTGGGAGCGGCGATGGGCGATGACCCGCGTTCGCTCGCGATTGCGAAGTAGAGCGAGGCCGAGCAGGATAAACACGCCGGAATCGAAGGTGAGTAAGAAGGTCGGCTGGTCAATATCCGAATGAAAATGCCAGTTAAAAAAAGCGACTAACAGTAAATTCAGAAATACCGCCAGACCTAGGAATTGTCGTGGCGAATAAAGTTCATATTCAGCGGAATCACGCTTGATATTGCGAACCACAGCCAGCAGGAACCAGAACGCAAAGATGGAATCGATCACCAATAGAATCGGAACATGGTTCACATGCAAACCGAATAGGACATCGGTCATGCCCTGATTTCGCGTAACGGTCCAGTTGGCATATGTGACGGCTCTTTCGATCGCAGCGGGACGCCAGTCGGTTTGCTCTGCAATGTGCGGGGCGAAGAAGGGGCCTAGCGGTTCCAAACGGAAAGGACTGTCCGTAAGCATGCCCCCGCCGTGGTATGCCGTGACCCAAAGAGCAAGGAGAATCAGGATGATGCCACCTGTCTGCGAACCCCGGATCGATAAGACGGACAGAAGGAGCGCCAGCGAATGGAAGGCGATTGAAGCAACAACCATCACCGCATAAGCGGCGATGTAGTACGAAAGACGGGCGTGAGCTAGTGTGGCGGCGACCAAGGAAAGAGGCATGAGGCAGGCGCAGACGAAATACATCAAGGCGGGCGCGCCAAAGAGTTTGCCCAACGTCAGTTCAGCGGAAGTAAGCCTTGTCACGCGCTGAAAATCGAAAGAGTTTCGCTCCTTCTCTTTGAAAATGTTGTTCAGGCAAGCGATGCTGCCACCAGCTCCGAGGATTAAGGACTGAGCGTAGAGTGTCAGCTGCAGAAGGTTGCTGGCTTCGGTTTCCAGAATTGATGAGGGCGTTCTGTGCAAGAAGCCGTAAGCGATTGAAAGTGAGAGAACCGTGCAAATCGCCACAACCACAGCCATCTTTCTAGGGCGTAGCTGTGAGTGAACATTGCGGAGGAATTCCGGATTGGAAAAAAGGGAGATCACATCACTTCTCCGCTGGAGAGGCGAGAAAATAGCTGCTCAAGCGATTCGACCGTCTCCTCGATTGCACATACGGGAGCGCCAGCATTGACGAGGTCGCGAACCAGCACTGCAAGTTCAGAGTTGTCGCCAGGAAATGCGAAGGAAGTACTGTCCATGGTGGAATGAAGTTCGGAAATGTCCGGACGGGAAGCAAGCCATGAATCGAGACCAAAGCTAGGAGCCGCGAGTCTAAGGGTGATGCGACGAGTGTGCCCTGCGTCGCGCATGACGTCGGCAGTCTTGCCGTGGCGGAGAAGCTTGCCTTTTTCCAGGATCGCGAGAGACGTGCACATTTCCTGCAGATCCGAGAGCACGTGCGAGGTAATCAGGATGGTCTTTCCGTCACGATTCATGCTGCGAATCAATTCCTTGAGCTCTGTCCGGGCCTTAGGATCAAGCCCGGAGGCGGGCTCATCGAGAATTAGCAGCGGTGGGTCGTGGACGATGGCGCGAGCGATACCGAGTCGCTGCTTCATTCCGCGCGAGAGGCCGCCGACGAAAGCGTCGTACTTTGTTTCGAGACGTAACTGGCCGATGACCTCGCGAACGCGACCGGAGATGCGGGTGGGATCCATTTTGTGAGCGCGAGCAAAGTAGTCGACATACTCCCAGACCTTCAGGTCATCGTAAACCGAGAAAAAATCCGAGAGGTAGCCAATATGTTTCTGGCCTTCTTCCGTATTTGCGACGATATCGGTCTCGTTGACTAAAATGGCGCCTGAGGTAGGCGACAGTAAGCCGGCAACCATCTTAAGAGTGGTAGTCTTGCCAGCTCCGTTGGGACCGACTAATCCGTAGATCTCGCCACGCTGAACGTGGAGGGACAGCCGATCCGCCGCGACTAATTTCCCTGCTGGATCGGAAAGAACGTCGTATTCCTTGGTGACATTCTCTAGATGGATCATTGTCGGGAGAAGCGATTGTGCACGCCACTAACGCGCGCGTCAAGAAACTAGAATCAAGCGAACAATCGGTTGCGTAAGCTTCAGATTATCGGAGTTATTGCTTCTTGCGACCTCAACCAGCGAAGCCGCGCTCTTTTCCACGCCGCTGGACCTGCCCATTGCGGAGGTTACCATGTTTTGGTTTACAGTTATTCCGTGGACCAAAACCCACAGCGCGTCCCGTTCCAGCTTACAGGTCACCAGCGAAAGCTCCAGGTCTCGCTCGCGCAGAGGAACCAGACACTGGGTGATTTGTATGAAGCAGCGTGCCGCGTTTATGCAGACGAGCTTTTGCCTTCCCGATTAGCACTCGCCGCACACGCGCTGCGCGAACTGACAGGAGGTCTTCCAGTAGCACTCGATTTGCCAATCCCCGTAAACCCTGCGTACATCACAGAACAGGTCGACATTCTCGAACCGTTTTGGATGCGGGCACTCAGCAGTGGCTGTCACCAGAATGGGGAGTGGATTGGCACCATTGACTTACCTGTGCGGAGCCTCCTCAAGCAAGTGCACCGTTTGTTCGAATGGCTAAGGGTGAATCGTCCAAAGCGCCGCGAAGTGGCGCGAGAAATGTTTCGCAAGATGGACCCATATGGCCTGCAACTCCCGGAGGAGTTGGTAGACCTGCGTTACAAGACTTGGAAGGACCTAGTTCGCTACTTCAACAATACTGCCCACGGTGAGCCAACTACTGTGCAAGAGTTTGGCACCAATCTTGAAGCACTGGAGAGACTGCTCATCGACAACCTTTCGCGCACGCCATCTGTAGACCTTTCAGTGATAGACAGCATCTTGGCCGAGGAGTCTGGCGATGCCTAAGCCGGAAGCGGTTAAGCGTGCCCTTGCAGAAATTCAGAAGGGCTACGCCCAGTATGAATACTTCTTTGCGAATCTCAACTCGCCTGCTTGGCTTGAACCTCTTCAGCGTGAAAGGTTCTTTACGAAACCACCGGAACCAATTCGCGAAGGCGACTACGTGCGCCTGCCCATCTGGCCCGAGTCTCGCTATTTGGCTCGCATGGCGGGAATCGCGGAGGCGCAGGAAAAGGTTTTTGAAATTGCACGGGCCATCCCAGACTCGGAGAATAGTCGGGTTCACGACGACATCGCCGATATTGCTCTGTCATTACCACCGAGACTTGCGGCAAAGCTCGTGCCGCAAATTTCTCGGTCTACCAAATCTCCATTCAAACTCTTGTTGGCCGAGAAACTATCAAATCTGATCCCGCAACTCGCTAACGGTGGGCAATCACATGCCGCCCTCGAATTGACTCGTGCCGCACTTGCACTTGACCCGGACCCTCGGTCTGGAGACGAGGGCAAACTCGCACTTGTAAGGGAGCCGCGAGCGCGGTTCCGAGATTGGTATTACGCCCGCATTGTTAGCAAGTCGCTGCCAGCGCTGGCGGAAGCCGCTGGCCTGGAAACCCTTGAGGTATTTTGCGGACTCCTTGACGACGCGGCTCGCTTCTCGGTCAAGGAAGACGAGCACGGCGAGGATTATTTCTACATCAGACAGCCTGCAATCGAACATGGAACGGGCCGGGATGATGTGCCAAGCGTATTACTCTGCGCGACTCGGGATGCTGCTGTACTGGCGATTGTTACGGACTCAACGAAGTTCGATGCAGTGATGAAGGTATTTCAGCAACACAAGTGGACATCATTTCGACGGCTTGAGCTGCACATAACCCGTGCCGTTGTTGTTTCCCCAGGACAGCAGCTCCACTGTGCGGAACAGTTCCTCAACGACCCAAAGATCTTAGCCCAGCCGAGCTTGAGGCACGAGGCAATCCTGCTGCTCAAGCAAGTATTCGGGGCGCTGAGCACGGAAACCCAACAGCGTATTCTCGCGTGGATAGATGCCGATGATCCAGCAGAACCGATTCGTCAGTTCCTTGAGAAGTTCGCGGGAGAAGAACCGACGGATGAAAAAGTCGCACAAGTCCAGAAGGTTCGGCGGCGCGACCGCCTTGCGATTCTTGAAGGGCAGCTTCCCGAGCCTTACAGAGAGAAGTATGAAGCACTGGTGGCAACAGTTGGTCCCGCAGACACACCGGAGCGACTCCCCATTCGCACCTTCAGCCAGGTCGGAGCACAGTCGCCAAAAACCGCAGCCGAGCTGACAACGATGACCGTGCCTGAGGTCGTTGGTTTCTTGGCGTCGTGGAAACCAGGCAGCGACATTTTCTCGCCGACAGCGGACGGTTTGGCTGGCTCGCTCACATCTACAGTTGCCCAGCGACATGCGGAATTTAGTGCGGTCGCCGACCAGTTCAAGACCTTAGACCCGACTTATGTACGAGGATTGCTCGCCGGGTTCACTTCGGCCTTGAAGAACAACGTTCAATTCGCGTGGAAACCCGTACTTGACCTAGCTAGCTGGGTGAGCGCTCGGCCACGCAGTATTGAGGGTCGGACAGGCGGCATATTCCGCAACGACCCTGACTGGGGCTGGACGCGAGACGCGATCATAGATTTGCTGAACGCCGGATTCGAGGGCGCAGAAGAGCGACTTCCCTACGAACATCGTGAGCTTGTTTGGACTGCTCTTGCCCCTCTCACCGAGGATCCGTTCCCTTCCCCAGATGACGAGCGAGGCGAGAAATTTGACCCCTCGTTCCTCTCCATCAATTGCACTAGAGGTCGTGCTTTATTCGCCGTGCTGGCATATGCCCGGTGGGTCCGTGACTGCGAAAACGAGCGGAAGGAGGCGGAAGCATCCACGGCTACATTCGATTTCATGCCCGAGGTTCGAGGAGTGTTGGAACGCCACTTAGATATTGGTCAGGAGCCAACGCTCACAATCCGCTCTGTCTACGGGCAGGGGTTATCCGTCCTGGCGAATCTAGATTGGGAGTGGTTCCGTAGCAATGTCTGGCGCATCTTCCCCCTAGACGACTCCGCTCACTTCAACGCCGCGTGGGAGAGCTTCATCGTTTCAAACATGCCGCACGACTCATTACTTCGAGAGATGGAGCCTGCCTACCGGAAAGCGATTGCCGAGATCAACCTGCCGCCCGCGATGCGGTCCCCTGGGTCACCGAAGGACAGTTTGGCCGACCATCTCCTAGCCTATTACTGGCGCGGCGATCTTACGTTTGACGGAGAGGACCAATTGCTAGAGGAGTTCTACAAACAGGCTTCCGACGGCACACGGGCACACGCGATGTGGTACATCGGACGAAGCGCGGCGGGTTGGCGCGAAACGGTCCCGCCAGAAGTGCTTGAGCGCCTGCGCAGCATGATGGAGCACCGACTGAAGGCGGCAGAGGAGAGTGCTTCTGCGACGAACTTCGCGAAGGAACTCGCAGGCTTTGGCTGGTGGTTTACCGCCGACCAGTTTGGCGATCCGTGGTCCATCGGCACCCTGCTTAGGGTGCTGCGAGTCACGAAGTCGATAGATGATGGAATGGATGTTATGAAAATGTTGGCAGGGTTGGCCCCTCAGCATCCCCGCGATGCGGTTGAGTGTCTTGATCTAATGATTCAGGGCGACCGCGAGAATTGGGTCCTGATTGGTGTTGAGGTGGACGCGAGGAACGTAATCAAAGCGGCGCTAGAGAGCCGACAGCATGATGCGGTTGTAGCGGCGCGTAATTTGGTGGAGTTTTTGATCGCCAGAGGCCACTACGGGTTCAGAACTCTCCTAGCTTGATGCAAACATCCTGCAACGGGAGGTTGGTCGTTTAGGACCGGATAACTGGGACGAAGGATAGCCGATTCGGCGGAGGCTTAACAGGCCAAGGGGTCGCTGGGCTAGACACCGATGAGTTGGGCAAGTGGTAACCAATGTCGCGGATGCGGAATGCGCCTGCCAGCGCGAATATCTGAAGCGTAAGGGATTGAGACTCCAAGCTCAATCGCAATAGTTGATGTCGAAACGTTCGCGAGTCCGGGTCTAACTCTCTCGTCGTAAGCGGTTTGGTCGAGCCATTTCGGTTTGCCGGACGGTTTCCAAACCTTCTCAGCTAATCTGTGCCTTCTTTGCTTTTCGGCGAGCTGAGCTAAGGCTCTAGGTGTTTGAGCTTCAATCCGCCCTTTACAGGCTGCCTCAATCAGAATTTCCTTTGCATTGACTGGAGCGCATGCTGCGCAAACCTTCTGGTGTCCGCTAATAGAGGTTCCGCATAATTTACATAATGTCGGCGAACTAGGAGGCTCGGGTTTGATCGGAACCGTATCTTTTCCCTTCGCCCTTCTCCGGTTACTTTGGGTTAAGTGCGTTGCAGGCGATGGATCACCAGGTGAGCTCTTGGCACAGGCCCAAAATATATGGGCAGCGCGCTCCGCATAGGGGGCGACTGCGCGTCGCCAACTCAGAGCCGTCTCGCTGATTGTTTGCGCGAACGATCCCATCAATCGACAATTGCCGTTTCTTTCCTCAAAAAACCATTCACGCTTCAAAGGACCTCGGCTCAGCCAGTCAAGTAAGTGAGCGTCAACCATAGGACGAACCGGTTCCATCAGATCGCAAGCCAAGCTGTCTCGACTACGGCTGTCGAGGTGAAGGACTCCGAGTCCTGGGTCAAGCCCGAGTGTCGCCGCTGCAAGTCGTGCCTCCGCCTCAAGAATGGCGTACAAATAGTTCAGAATTGCGTTAGCGGGATTGACGGCTAGACGCGGTGAGCCTGTAAGTTGCGACTCCCGAGTGCCAAATGTTTGCCAGTGATGAGGTACGCGCTTGAGATCATTTCTTGGGAACTGCACGGGCATATCGTGCCACGCTGACCAGTAAGCCTTGGCACCGAGCGATTCGCACAAGCGAATTATCCGATCCTCTTTCGCAACATCAACTTCAGCTCTCCATAGCGCGATTGAATCTGCGATATCCGAGCGCCGGAGTTTGTTTCTCGCAACACTTTCTTGCCCATACAGCTTCGCTGAAATCAATTCACGACAGAGTTGAAGTGATGCGCCAGTCGTTTCAGCAAGAGCCTGTGCTCGCCGCAAGCGAGCGTCAGAAGTCCGGACAGGTCCCGCAGTAACAAGAACCTTGCCGATTCTGTCTAGCATTACGAACGCGGCGTTTTGGTCCGTGAGCCAGCGCAGCGCGGGTAAGGAAACCATGCCGTCGGAACCGATCACCACGAGGCGACGCAAACCGTGACCAACGCGGGGCAGACGCGCTTCGCGTCGGTCAGCGCCGATTCCGTCTTGAATCACCAAATGACCGCGATCAACATTTATATTGATGCCGTAGCCGAAGAGGGTTATGACGCCGTGTCGCGGAAGGATTGGAACGAAATTGCTTTGGCGAAAAACTTGGGGTACGGTCTGCGTAGCTGCCATCGGAGTTCATGCTCCCTTGGTGGTTAGGGCTTGTCGTCTGCTCTAACAGACGGCAGGCCCGTTGTTCTTCTTATCATTATGATAACACAGGACTTATTCTCACTTCCAAAATCTTGACTCCCCTCGGATTGGCAAGCTAGGAGGTCTTGTTCCCATGAACGGTCTGGCACGGGTTGAATGGGTCCGATAGAATCGCGCAGAAATGTTTGAGGACTCTGAGCCTTTGTTCACTCCACGCCCCTTCTGGTTTGCTAATGCGGAATTGTTGACCAAGGTCTTCCATGCTGAAATCAGTGAGGTCACGCAACTTCTGGGCAAATACCCAAACGTGCGTGACCTGCTGGATGCTCCTGAAGCCACGGTTCCAGAGCGTATTGCATGTTTTACTTTGCTCGCGCACCGCATGCTCATCGAGATTATCGACGAAACATTCTTGGCACGATATGAAGAATCACCCGCCCTCGATAAAGTAGAGTCAAGCACGATCGACCGCACGTTCAATCTTGTGGCCGCTGACGCGCCCGCCTGGGTGCAGGAAATGAGTCAAGTAGTCGAGGGACTACCAGCCCACATCCGCGCCTGGTTGCCGGAACCACTGCGCACGGAAGGTTTTGACAATGACAATCCTGAAAGAATGCAAGCGATCCAGTCGGCCGCAAAGAACCTTGAGAGCGCCGAACAAATCCAAGTTCTAACTGGGCGAGTGCTCGACCAGCAGCTGCAGCGCTTAGAAGGACGTTGGGCGGCATCTCGACCTGGGACAAATTTAGTCAGGGAAATCGTCGTGCAAGGGCGTGGACCCACCAAGCGGACCAGTCGGCGGACACACGATAAGCGGCGCACGAAAAGAGACAAACTGATTGCTGAGATTGATGAAATTTCTCCTACGATTAACGAATTTCTGAAACTAATGGACGAGCGTAGCGTCCAGCCTCAGCCAACTTGGAGTGGATGGCCCGGCACATGGTCGAAAGCCTACTTGGACCGACGCCTTCGCAAGCTCATTCACCAGGATAAGTCTCGGGCTTTAGCACGCGTCCAACGCGACCGCCAACGGTAAACCTGGAACCGACCGCTCTCTCCTCTCTTTCCGAAGAGAAAATCTTCACTTCGATAAAACCCTGATTTTACGCGGCCTTTTCAGGCTTTTTTGCTTGTGAACTACCACTAACAGTGGACGTGTGCAACAGGACCGGTATCCTGCGCACATGAAACGGAAACAATTTCAAAGTCCGAAACGTTTGCGCGCACTAGCGGTACTTGCTCGGGTGCGCAGCCGGGGAGAGTCGCTTTCTCAGGCCGCACGTCTTGAACACACCACGCCACGGACTGTGCTGAGGATCATTCCAAAACAATTCAAACGAAGTAGTTCTGGACGTTTCATAAGCACTCGCAACGACACCTTGCGACGCGACCTATCCGTGTTGAGCTTCGACGGTTACGTACCGGTAGTCGGTCGCTCTTGGAAACAGGCGCAGCTCGCATCCGCACATTTGGTCGCGGTCAATCGATTCCTTCGAACTGGAAATAAGGAATGGCTTAAACCGTTCATTGGGAAGCGGGTGGGCGGTGTTGAATTACTCACCGATCCTGACCGGATCGGCGTGTTAGCCGACGCTGACTTGGTTAAGTTGGACGGCCTTTATCGCCAAAATCGCGGCGGAACGGAGAAGTAGACATGAGACAGCCACACAATCCAGCGCGTTCCGCGAGGCGTAGGGTAGAAGCGGTAGAGCAAAACGGAACCGCGCAGGCGCGTTGCGTCTACTGTGGGAATACAAACCCTCTTCTGGTGCGTCCACGCCGAATCGAGAACCACCACATTTTCGGGGACAAGCGGGACTCGATCACGGTTCCTGCCTGTCTGAATTGTCATGCAGTTGCGCACGAGGATTTGCGGGACGCTGATGTGCCAATGACCTGCGAGAAAGACCCGACCACGTTTGCTCGGGCAAACTTCCGAGCGCTAGCCGTTCATTTTTCACTGCTTGCCAAAGCATGCTGGCGATTTGCCAAGAAAATGGAGAAATAAAATGATCCACGATCTTTACTTGCGAGCACACATCGTTGTTTCCGGCGATGAGGAGGAGCAGGAGGAACAATCGCGGAAGCGCTCACGCTCACCACAACCGTGGCCTGATTACGCTCTCGTTTTTGATACGGAGACGACACTTGATCTTGAACAGACGCTCAATTTTGGCGTCTGGCGTTTTTGCCAGCTTCAGGGCACAGAGTACGTAGCCGTCCAAGAGGGAGTCTTCTACCGCGATGGGCTTGCTCGTGAGGACATGGAGACGATTCTTGGCTACAAGCAAAAACATCTCGCGGACTATCTTGCAGGTGGCGCTGACTCGGAATTGACAGTGCTCTCGCGGGCCGAATTTGTCGAGAAAGTTCTCTGGGAATCCGTCCGCGCTGGCGCGTTGATCGTGGGCTTTAACCTGTCGTTTGACATCTCACGCATCGCAGTGTGTTGGACAGCTGCGCGTAATGGTGGATTCTCTTTTGTCCTTAGCCAGCTGAGTGAAAAGCAAGTTGAGAATCTCCATCGCCCGCGCATCCGTATTGCGCCTCTAAACGGTGTGGCCGAACAGATCGAATTAACCGCCGTTCACCAGAAAAATGAGCAGCAGAAGTGGCGTCGGGGCCGTTTCCTGGATTTGCATACCCTGGCGTTTGCGTTGACGGATGACAGCTATTCGATGGCTGCCGCGATTGAAGCGTTTGGTTCCAAACCGGAAAAGATGGAGTATGACCCGACCGGACTTATAACCGACATCGAACTTACATATGCGCGTCAAGATGTGCGTGCGACGTTAGGACTACTCAACGTTCTGAAGCACGAGTACGAACTGCATCCCATTGCTCTACGTCCTGACAAAGCGTACAGCCCGGCGTCCATCGGCAAAGCGTACCTGCGCGGAATGGGAATTGTGGAGCCGATGCAGAAATTTAAGAACATTCCGGCCAACATTCACGGAATCGCAATGGCAGCGTATTACGGCGGGCGCGCCGAATGCCGTATCCGGCGTTGGCCGGTGCCCGTAGCACCGGTTGACCTAACAAGCGAGTATCCGAGCGTTGACGCGCTGCTCGGCACCTGGGATGTACTGACGGCGGCGCGGCTAACTACAAAGGACGTGACGAAGGACGTGCGGGCACTGTTGGCCGACGTCACCTTGGATAAATTGTTCAAGCGTGCTTCCTGGAAGGGGCTCAACTTCTATGCGCGAATCATGCCTGACGGCGATATTCTCCCAGTCCGATCCGTGTACGGCGGTAAGTCCGGCACCTGCAACATCGGCCTAAACGCACTTAACTGGAAACAGGCAATGTGGATTGCCGGGCCTGATCTAATCGCCAGCGTGCTATTGAGCGGTCATACTCCTAATGTCCGGGAGGCCTTCTGCATTGTTCCACACGGAAAGCAGCCTGGCCTTAGGCCGATTGAGTTGCGTAGCTTCATCTCAGTTGACCCTAGAAAAGAAGACTTCTTCACCCGCGTTATCGAGTACAGGAAACAGAATAAAGCTGATGACCGATTGCAGCATTTCCTCAAAATGTTAGCGAACAGTACATCCTACGGAACCTATCTCGAATTGAATCCGGTAAAGATTGACCCTAGCAACCGTCCCAAAATCACAGTCTATTCTGGCGACCACATATTCATGCAGCCTGCGCCGGATACTATCGAGCAACCCGGCCGCTTTTACTTTCCCCTGCTCGGCGCTTTGATTACGTCGGGCGGACGCCTGCTGCTCGCAATGATCGAGCGTTGCGTCCGGGATGCTGGCGGGACTTATTTGTGCTGCGACACCGACGCGTTAACTATCGTTTCTAGCGAGCGCGGCGGAGCCGTCAAGATGCCCGATGACGCTTCCCCTGCGAAGGCTCTCTCATGGAGCGAAGTCGAAGAAATTGTGATCCGGTTCGATTCTCTTTCTCCGTACAACCGCAAAATTGTGCCGCATCTCTTGCGGCTGACGGACGAGAACTTCGACAAGAATGGCAAGCAACGTCAACTTTTCGGACTGTCGATAGCGGCCAAACGCTATGCTCTCTACAGGACGAAATGTGGGCAACAAGCTTGCAGTCATCGCAAATGCGTCACAGTTGTTGACCCCAAAGCCCACGGCCTAATCTTTTTTGCTCCTAGCGAGGAGCGCGAGAACGACCTGCCGAAATGGTGGTGGGAATTGTGGAGTTTTCTTCTAGCGCTCGAATTCAAACAGATTGTCGAGCCAGATTTCAATGTTCTGATGGTTGCCGGGCGAGCCATAAATCCTGAAACCGCCGCCGATGTTGACGGTCTGCCGTCATGGATTGCGCTGCCCGCGATGATGAAAATGAGAATCTCGACGCCTCATTATTTCAACCAGATGAAAGGCAAAGCCAGTCCGTTCGGGTTTGTTTTGCATCCCCGAACGCGCGACAAGCTAAAGCTCACGCTGCTCACACCATTCAGCAAAAACCGCGCGGGTTGGGCGCATTCTATTTGCATCAACACACGCGATGGGAAGAGTTATCGTCTGGATGAATTTCCGCGAACGGATATCGTCACTTTGGGAGATATTTTATGTAGCTATGTCCAGCACCCTGAAATCAAGTCGCTCGGGCCGGGCGACGAAACCTGTAAGGCTCATACGCGTGGATTGCTGCGTCGCATGACGATCAACGGGGGCCTACAGCATTGCATTGGAAAGGAAGTTTCTCGGTTTGAGCAGGGCAAAGACGATTTTATCGAGAACATTGATGACGTGTGCATTCACTATGACGGCGGACGGGTTGCTGCCAATGAAAGTTTGATCGCAGAGATCAGCGCTCGTGGATTGCGAAAAACTACTAAAGAAACGGGGCTTGATCGCAAAACGATTCGGGACATTCTCAATGGAAAGAAGGTGAAAGCCGCTACACTCGCGAAGGTAGTGGTCGGGCTACGCGAAGATCAACAGTTCAACTGGGTCCTGGTACGGCACCTGTCCGGTAATCCGACTAGTGCGACAAATCGTCGGTGAGTCTTGCGATGCGATTACTCTCTAGATAGAGTTAAAGCGCTTCTGGAGGCGCAGAACATGGTTGGGCTCCGTTTTTTCTGTGTTGTTGTGCTTGCGTCGATGATTGGGATCCCGTCGACAGCGAAATCGCGGGGTGCATTTCGGGGCGCTGAAGATACCCGCGCCGATGCTCAATCCAATCAGGAATTTCGCGCTCAGGTCGCTGCGATCGTTGAATCGTATCGAAAAGGCGATACAACGGGAGGCCGTCAGTTGATCGAGCAGTTTCGCTTGCCGAATGCGAAAGATTGGTTCTCGGAACATCTAAACCCTGCGGATAGCGAGGATTTCGCAAGTCGTTATGACCGCCTGTATGCGAGTTTTGCGGATTCTTTCGAACTAACCGTAAAGGATATCGTAGCGACTCGCGGTGCAGAGCTGGGCACCGAAGTTGAACTTGGGGACGGTGAAACTCCTAAGGGAGATATCATCGGAAAACGAAGCGGAGTCGTGTCCACTAAGGTTGTGAGCCTTTTTTTCTGTACATTCCAGATCAGCATCAAGAAGTCACCGGGTGTGTCCTGGGGGGAGACGTATGTCCATCAGGATGGGGCATTTCGTTTTTTGGGCTTCGGCGGTTGGCCTTTCTGGGTATGGCAGAATGGAACTGAGCGAAGTGTACGGAGTACGAGTCATTTCGGCACGCCAGCTGTACTGATTTCCCGAGTCGACCCGGATTATCCGCTGCAGGCAAAGGTAAACAGGATCGAAGGAGTCATCGTTGTTCGTATTCGCATCGATAAAGACGGACGGGTTGAAAAGGCTGAGGTCATAAGCGGAGATCCTCAGCTGTGTCAAGCAGCACTCGACGCAGTACGGCACTGGCGTTACAAACCCGCCACGATCGCTGGCACAGCTGTGGGTATCGACGGAACAGCAAACGTAGTCTTCTCTTTGCACCGCTGAGTGGTTCGGATTGCCCACGCGACCCAATCTACTAACTCCTGATTAACGCAGTTACCCGGAGAAGTGAAATACAATCAAATTCGTGCGCTTTGGTTTTTGCGAGAGATCATTCCCGTTCAATTTCCGCTCTTTCGAGAACAACCTTGTGAAGCATTAAAGGCGGCGTCTGCAACTGGCTTAGTTTCAGTAAGTTCCGCGTGCAAAATTGCCGACTGGTGCTGATTATGTTCGTTTTGCGGTTCGAACCGTACAAATTTCGTTTTCGGCGTGAAAAAACCAACTAACCCCCGTTCCAACGGCGTCGCATTCGCTGAAATCTCCGCATTCCTTCTTATGCCGATTGTTAAATTTTGCGGCTTACGTCGAACCGCAAGTCGGAGAAAACAATGAACTCGATTCCAGTGGCTCACGTTCTTAAGAGGTCGGACCTTGCGTCCTGCCCCGAGCCTCGATATCCGTTTCGAGCTTGTCCAGCAGCTTGTCGGCTTCGTTAAGCGGTATTGCACTGCCGTATTTGACTTCCAAGGATGTGAGGAAATTGTCTATGTTCCGAATATATCCATCACGGTCTTCACCCGTATATTCCGCCTTGGTTTTCTCTAAGTTGTTACGGAGCGTTGCCAGGTCTATCGTTGCGCCCTCTTTCGCCGCTTTATCGATCAACTTCTGTTTTTTCTCCCTGATTTGCTCCATCTCTTGATTTACGCGCTTAAGCAGAATGCCCACTTCCTGGGTGGGAACACGCCTGCCGTATCGCTCTTTCCAGGATTGAAAGAACGGCTCGACTATTTCGTGATACAGCGCCGGGTTGTTCGCTCGGACCTCAGCCTGGTCGTGGAGTAAGTCCTCCAAATCTACGAAGCCCTTGCCTGGCTGCTCTGTTGCGGTCGCTCTCCCCAGAGTTACGTAGTAAAACACTTTCTTCAGCGCGACTAGTAGCACAGCGACGATACCAGCTCCGATTATGAACACCACAAAATCGGTCGTTGCGAATGCAACGAGCGCAGCACCGCCGAGACCCGCAATCCACCCAACAACATAAAGCACTTTCACGAGCCTGAACCAGGCTTTGCCCTCAAGAGGGTGAACTGAAATCGGCTTCGCAGGCGGAGGTGGAGTGCGAGGTTGTTCTACAGGGAATAAGAGTCTCCTCAGAGGATCACGTTCCTTTTGAATCTTCTCGTTGTTCTCGTGGGACAGCTGCATTAACGCAGCGTACTCGGCTACGCCTTCGCTGAATTCTCTTGATTGATCGACTGACAACTGAATCTGTGTACAACCGTTATTCTGAATTACGATTTTTGGAAGGTAAGCGTCAAATTCGGTTCGCTTTTCTACACTGCCTATCGCCATCTGACGCGTTTCATACAATGCCTTTGACAGAGCGTACCAACGGGCAAGATTCTCCAAATTCCCATCATTTACCTCGCCAGACGTGCGCAACACTTGCTCAAAGTTAAGCAACTCCCGCCCGATTTCGTCAGTAAGCTTTTTAAGCGGATTCACGAAGTCCCGCTTATACCCTTCGGCACAGGCTGCGATGGCCCTGGCATATTCGACATGCTTCTCGTCGGGAACAGAGATGTCCAACATCTGAGCGGACAACAGCTTTTCTTGCACCCGGTAGTGATTGTCGGTTTCGTCGTGATGAAATCCGAGCCTGCTTTCCTGAGTTACGAATAGTTCTTCGATCTTCTGGGCTAGCGTCGTTAATGAGGCGGGAGTTCCCATAGGTTCTGCCCTACTTTGAAGTACCGGCTAACGCATCTGGATGCCCTGATTTTTCCCGAAGATTCCATCTTGCAGATGGCGAACAGCATAATCGTAGTCCCCATTCTGTTCAACTACTGGCGGCGCACAGGGGTGGTCCCTTTTTTCCAGCCATATCCGCTATCCCCCTCGGAGGTTGACCCCCTGCGCCGGATTCTGTAGCCTCGCTCTGGCCCAATCATCCTCTCTCACTGGTGACCGCCATGCCGCCAACTGACAAACCCGTCTCCCGCCGCGAATTCGCCCGCCGGGCAGCCTTCGGAGCCGCTTCCGCCACCCTGCTCCCACTGCGCGACTTCGTCCCCGCTGCCGCCGCCACCCCACCCCCTCAAGCACCCGCCAGCGATGGCAAACTATCTCCGCAAAGCCAGGCCGAAGCTGAATCCCGTTACCAAACTATTCTTCAGCAGTATCCCGATCGCTTTTCCGAAGCCCAGAAAGCCGATCTCAAGCGCCTCTCCCTCGCCCTTCAGCCGTCGCTCGATCATCTTCGCGCTTACACCATCTCCAATTCCGACTTGCCTGCCCTCTATCTGAAGCCGCTGGTCGATCGCGACAAGAAGCCCGCCACTAAACCACCTGCGGCTGCTCCGGCCAACGCAAAACCCGCGCCGCCCGCCGCCAAGCCCGCAAATCCTGCCAGCGGAAAGCCCTGACCATGATTACCGCCGACATCCTCTATCTCCCCGCCAGCGAACTCGCCAAGCGCATTCAATCCAAAGCGCTTTCGCCGGTTGACCTCACCAAGGCTTATCTCGACCGCTCCGAAAAACTCGGGCCCAAGCTCAACGCCTACGCCCGCCTCACGCCGGAAATTGCCCTCGCCGAAGCCGAAGCCGCCGAAAAAGAAATCGGCCGCGGTCACTATCGCGGCCCGTTGCACGGCATTCCTTATGCCGCAAAAGATTTGCTCTCCGTAAAGGGTCTGCCAACCACTTGGGGAGCCAAGCCCTACGAAAATCAGGTTTTCGATTTCGACGCCACGGTCATCGAACATCTTCGCCGCGTCGGCGCCATTCTGATCGGCAAAGCCGCCATGATCGAACTTGCCGGCGGAATGAACTACCGATTCGCGTCCGCATCGCTGCAAGGTGCTGCGAAAAATCCCTGGAACACTTCGTGCTGGACCTGCGGTTCGTCTTCCGGCTCCGGCGCAATCGTTGCCGCGGGCCTCGCCGGCTTCGCCATCGGCACCGAAACCTGGGGCTCGATCGTTTGTCCCGCCGCGTTTTGCGGCGTCAGCGGACTGCGTCCCACTTACGGACGCGTGAGCCGCCACGGCGCGATGGCGCTGGCCTACTCGATGGACAAGATTGGCCCGCTAGCCCGCTCCGCCGAAGACTGCGCGCATATTTTCGCCGCCATCGCCGGACACGATTTCAAGGATCGCGGCACACTAAATATCGACAAGGCCGCGTTCACCTACTCGCCCTCGCTCGAGCTGTCCGCAAGTCCGCTGCGCATCGGCATGCTCAGCAACGCCTGGACAAAACTCGATTCACACGCCGAGAAACCGCTGCAGGCCACATTGCGCGCAGTGCAGAAAATGTTTCCCGGAGCGAAATCCGCGAAACTCCCCGAAGGCCCATTTGAAGACGCCGCCAACGTCATCATGAACGTGGAAGGCTCCGCCGCGTTTCGCGATCTGATCCGCTCCGGCAAAGTCGCACAGCTCACCGATCCGCTGGGCCAAATCAACGGCTACCTCAACGAACAGATTTCAGGCGCGGACTACGTTCGCGCGCTGCAGGTGCGCGAAATCGTCCAGCAAAAAATGACCGATCTCTTTGACAATTTCGACATTCTGGTTGCTGCTTCGCAACCGATCGGCGCCACGCCGCTCGAAACCAATCTCGAAACCGAATTGGTTTTTCCCGACCCACTCGGCGGCATTGGCAATCTTTGCGGATTGCCTGCGCTCTCCGTGCCCTGCGGTTTCACCGACGAAAAACTCCCGTTGGGTTTGCAATTCGTCGGCAAAGCCGGCAACGACGCCGCAGTCATCCGCGCCGCGCGCATCTTCCAGCAGCACACCGACTGGCACCGCAAACACCCGAAGTTAACTTAGAGAAAGTTCTTGGTGATACGGGAAAGGAATTGGAAGCAGTGAACGAAAGAGAAAGGAGAAGAAGTCGCAGTTAAGAAGCCGGAATCGGCAGAATGTCGCGCACCGTACGCAACAACATAGTCCGGCTGAAAGGCTTGGTCAGTACGACAGCCGAGCCGTCGCACTTGGCCGCTTCGCCCGCCGCGTGCTCGCTGTAGCCGGACATGTAAATCACGCGAATGCCTTCGCGCAATCCGCGCATCTTGCGCGCCAGTTCCTGCCCGCTCATTCCGGGCATCACCATGTCGGTAATCAGTAAATCGATCTGGCCCGTATGCGCGGCGGAAACTTCCAGCGCCGCATCGCCGCCCGCTGCTTCCAGCACCGTGTAGCCCGCGGATTCCAGGAACTCCCGCGCCACTTCGCGCACGTCCTGTTCATCCTCGGCCAGCAAAACGGTTTCCGTGCCGCGTGCCAGGCTGGCGGGAATGTGTACCACCGGAATCGAAGCCGCCGGCTCATCCACACGCGGCAAATAAATTTTGAAGGTGGTGCCTTTGCCGAGTTCGCTGTAGACCCAAATAAAGCCACCACTTTGTTTTACCACACCGTAAACAGTGGCCAATCCCAAACCAGTTCCCTTGCCCTGTTCCTTGGTCGTAAAGAACGGCTCAAAAATATGCGCCTGGGTTTCCGCGTCCATCCCAGTTCCGGTATCGGACACCGCAAGCAAGACATATTTGCCCGGTTGCACCACCGGATGCGCTGCGCGATAAAGATTGTCGAGTTCCACGTTCGAAGTTTCGATGGTGAACCGTCCGCCCTTGGGCATGGCGTCGCGCGAATTCACCGCCAGATTCATGATGATCTGTTCCATCTGGCTGGCGTCGGCGCGAATCGTTCCCACATCCGCGGCAGGTCGCACTACTAGTTCAATATCTTCGCCGATCAGGCGCGGAATTAATTTGGACATATCCTCGACGACCGAATTCAGGTTCATCGCGCGCGGCTGCAACACTTGCATTCTGCTGAACGCCAGCAACTGGCGAGTGAGTGCGGTGGCGCGATCCGCGGAGCGGTCAATCTGTTCGATCTTGCGCGTAACCGGGTCTTTCGGCGGCAGCGAATGCAAAAGCATTTCGGTGTGGCCCTTGATGACCATCAGCAAATTATTAAAGTCATGCGCGACGCCGCCGGCGAGACGCCCGATGGCTTCCATTTTTTGGGCCTGGCGCAGTTGGCCTTCGAGAGCCTGGCGTTCGGTGACGTCCTGAGCGACAACCAGGCGGACGTTGCGGCCGGCGTGTTCGAACAGGTGCGAAATGACGTCCACTTCGAACGGCTTGCCTTCTTTTCTGGCGTGTTGCCAATGCCCCTGATGACGACCCGGCTGGCGCCACTCTTCGACATGAACCTGGAAGGAATGTTCTCTGGCGTCGGGGCGAATATCGCGGACCGTCATGTTGCGGAATTCGTCTTCTGAATAACCGTACTGTTTGGTCGCCGCTTCGTTCACCTGAAGAAAGCTGAGCGTTTCCGTATCGAACACCCACATAGGCAACGGCGTGTTCGAAAAGAGCAGCCGAAACATTGCTTCGCTTTTGCGCACAGATTCTTCAGCGCGCATACGTTCGATCGCGAGAGCGATGTGCGCGCCGGCGGAATCGAGAAATTCGAGGTCCCGCTGGTCGAAAGCGTTTTCATCCTGGTAATGCTGAACTACGAGAACGCCGATGGTGGCGTCGGGGGTCTTGAGAGGAACGCCGAGCCAGGCGGGTGATGCCGAGCCGACGAGTTCTACTTCGCCTTCGGCGGCGAGGCGATCGAATTCGGCTTGCGGAATCAGCGAAGCCCTCCCGGTTCGAAACACGTAAGCCATGCAGGTGCGGGCAACTTTTTGCGGCGCCGGTGGAGCGTCGAACTGGTCAACGAAGAAGGGAAAGTGAAACATTTCGGTTTGCGGGTCGTAGAGCGCGACGAAGAAGTTTTCGGCGTAGACGACTTTTTTGAGGGCGTCGTGGATCTGGTGGAGCAATTCGTCGAGATTGGAGGTTTCGTTCAATGCGTGAACGACGTTGGCGAGCACCATACGCTGGGCTTCCAGGCGATGGAATTCGGTGACGTCCTGATAGCTGATGACGATGCCCTGGACGTCGGGATCTTGTAGCTGGTTAACTGCGACGATATCGAACCAGCGCCATTGGCCAGCTTTGGTGCGGAGACTGCAGCGGCAGGATGCTCTTGCGCCGGGTTCGGCGACCACGGCGGCAAATTTTTGATTCAGCGATTGCACTTCGGAAGGCGGATGCAGCGAAGTGAGACGTTTGCCGAGAAGATCTTCCGGAGAGTAGCCGAGAACGCGGCCGAAGCTGCCGTTAATGAAGAGAAACTCACCGGTGGGAGAAACTATAGCGAGTAATTCCCGGGTAATCGAGAGAAGTGCTCTGGCCTGCTCTTGAGAGAATTCCGCGACGCGCTCGGGCATTAAGCTCTTTGGCATAGTCCTGAACAAAAACAAATCGCCGGGATCTTCAGCAGCGAACTGGTCCCGAAGCGATGTACCGCTACCTGGAAATGATCGTGCCCGAACCGAACCGTGCCACACCAGAGGATGAACGGATTCCAGCATAAGGGATTCGAAGTGTTTGGCAAATGGAGGAAAACAAAGGTGTTGCGAAATTGTGACTGTCCGTTTGGACAGTACTTTGGTTTGCCCGTTCAGGAGGGCATACACCTCGGCTGGAAATCGGAACAGGGCTCTCGGTTACGATAAAGCTGTGCGGCAGCGTGTTAACCTCGTGACCCGGTATGACTGCACACTCAAACAAATACGGGCCACGGCCTTCGAGGAGGAATGATCGCCATGCATGATGTTTGGAAGGATATGTTTGTTCTGGGATTGCCCATTCTGGAGAAGATCCTGCGCCCGCTTTTTGTGTATGCATTTCTGATCGTGGGACTACGACTCTCGGGAAAACGCGAACTGGTTCAGCTGAATCCGTTCGACCTGGTGGTGCTGCTGACGCTTTCGAATACGGTGCAGAATGCGATCATCGGTGACGATAACAGCGTGACTGGCGGAATTATCGGGGCGACTTCGCTGCTGGTGGTCAACTATCTGGTGGTGCGATTCTTGTACAACCATCGCTCGCTGGATCAAATGATTGAAGGGCGCGCGGATGTGTTGATCGAGGACGGTAAAGTGAAGACCCAGCATTTGAAACAAGAGTTGATCACCATGGCGCAGTTGGAGGCTGC
Source organism: uncultured Acidobacteriota bacterium (assembly GCA_963814635.1). GTDB lineage: Bacteria > Acidobacteriota > Terriglobia > Acidiferrales > UBA7541 > Acidiferrum. Next base: position 2,821,298 of record CAWFDP010000001.1, read on the forward strand.
GGCGCGCAAGCAGGGATTTGATTCGCTGAGTGACGTGCAGCAGTGCGTGCTGGAGCCGGGCGGAACGATTTCGTTTATTGGCAAGAAGCCGGGTTCGGATGAGGCGCGGCACCACGCAACGATGCAGCGGCTGGATCAGTTGATGGCGGAAATCGCGAAGTTGCGCGGAGAGCAGCCGGGGTTGAAGGCGTAAGGAAGGGCTACGCAAATCGGGTTGGCCGCAGAGGTTGACCTTGAGATCCTTCGCCCGCCTCAGGATGACAGATATCGGCCAGGTTAGCATAAACAATCGAGAGCAGCGGCATCCAGTTGAATCGGGACAAGTGCGGCCGCGGCAAGAGCAACTGCCGATGGATCGGGATAAATGCCGCCGCTGCTACATTCGGAAACTACGAAATCCTGGTGGACTAGTGGACGAGGAAGCCGGCCAGGGAGGCGGCGACGCCTACAATGCCGATGAGCATTCCTGCGAACCAGAAGAGTTTTTTCTCGGTGAGCAGGGTGACGGAACAGATGACCAGGGCGATTTCGAGGATGCCTTCGCCGGCGTCGAAGCGGTCGGCGCGAGTCCGCAGGACGTCGCGTTCATGTTCGAGTTCCTTGGCTTTGTCGCTGATTTGGTCCTTGTCGCTGGAGTAGCGTTCGACCTCTTTCTTGTATTTCTCGCGCATCAGCTCGGTTTTATCCTTGTCCGGACTGGCGACGACGCTCAAGAGATCCACCATGGCCTGCATTTCGTGCAAGCGAATATTTTTGGCCTGGTAGTAGGCCCATTGGTCGGTGGCTTGCGCCTGGAGCAGAAGTTCTTCGGTGTGAGCGCGATGTCCCATCAGAGTCGCGGCCGCCACAACGACGGCCAAAATGGAGATGGTGAGGGAAACTGGCAACACCAAAGGATTGCTTTCGTGTCCCTCGTGGTGGGCGTGGATTTCGATTTCGGGCATTGGTTGATTTCTCCTTAGGACGTCGCGATCAGGTGCAGGCTTTCCTGTGCTGCATTTATAGCAAAGTCGATATTGGAATCGGAATGGGCGACGGAGACGAAAGAGGCTTCGAATTGGGAAGGCGCGAGGAACACGCCGCGTTCGAGCATGTTGCGGAAATACTGGGTGTATCGTTTGGTATCGGATTTTTTGGCGTCGGAATAGTTGTTAACCGGATCGTGGGTGAAGAAGAGCGTGGCGAGGGAGCCGATGGTGTTGACGTAAGCGGGGATTGTTTCCACGCGGATGGATTTGCGGATTGCAGAGACGAGAGTTGCGGCGCGTTTTTCGATGTTTTCGTAAAGGCCGGGAGCGGAGAGTTGATCAAGGGTGGCGATTCCGGCGCGCATTGCCAGGGGATTTCCAGCGAGGGTGCCGGCTTGATAGACCGGGCCGAGCGGCGCGACACGGCCCATGATGGCGGCGCTGCCTCCGTAGGCTGCGACGGGAAGGCCGCCGCCGATAATTTTGCCGAGGGTGGTGAGATCGGCTTCGATGTTATAGAGAGGCTGCACCGAGCCGTTGCGGAGGCGGAAGCCGGTGATGACTTCGTCGACGATGAGGAGCGCGCCGTTGTTACGGGTGAGTTCGCGCAGGCCTTGCAGAAAACCTTGTTGGGGGAGGACAACCCCCATGTTGGCGGCGATAGGTTCGACGATGACCGCGGCGATCTTGTCTTTGTGCATGGCGAAAAGTTTTTCGACGGCGGCGAGGTCGTTGTACGGGGCGTTGAGCGTGAGTTGCGCGAGAGCTTGCGGAACGCCCGGGCACTCCGCGATTCCGAGGGTCGCCAAGCCGGAGCCGGCTTGCGAGAGAAAACTGTCGGCGTGGCCGTGGTAGCAACCTTCGAATTTGATCAGCAGATCGCGTCCGGTGAAGCCGCGCGCCAGACGCAGCGCGCTCATGGTGGCTTCGGTGCCGCTGGAGACGAAGCGGATTTTTTCAATGAACGGAATGGCGCGGCGAATTTTTTGTGCGAGTTGGACTTCGAGTTCGGTGGTGACACCGTAACTGGTGCCTTTTTGGGCTTGATCGGCGATGGCGGCGGAGACGGCGGGATCGGCGTGGCCGAGGAGCATGGCTCCCCAGGAACAGACGAAATCGAGAAGCTGGTTGCCATCGGCGTCGTAAAGATACTGGCCGTTGCCGCGTTCGATGATCAGAGGTTCGCCGCCGACGGAGCGGAAAGCGCGGACGGGAGAGTTGACGCCGCCGACCAGGACTTTTTCGGCTTCGGCAAAGATTTCGCGGGAGCGGCTATTGTTGCGGCTGGTGGTGGTTTGGGTGGCGGTCATGGTTAATTTCCTACGATCTTTGCGAAAGGTTTATGGCAGACGGCAAGAATTGTACTTGAAGTTTACACCGTTCACAGGCTCAACCCTGTGCCACCGAAGAGCAGACCCTCAGTCGTTGAGCCAGCGGGCGGCGTCTTTTGCGTGGTAGGTCAGAATGATGTCGGCGCCGGCGCGCTGGATGCTGGTGAGGATTTCGAGGACCACGCGTTTTTCGTCGAGCCAGCCATTTTGCGCGGCGGCTTTGACCATCGAGTATTCGCCGCTGACGTTGTAGGCGGCTACAGGCACATGAAATTCTTCGCGGACGCGGTGGATGACGTCGAGATATGGCAGCGCGGGCTTGACCATGATCATGTCGGCGCCTTCTTCAAGATCGAGCGAGACTTCCTTCAAAGCTTCGTGGACGTTGGCGGGATCCATCTGGTAGCTTCGGCGATCACCAAATTGCGGAGCGGAGTCGGCGGCTTCGCGGAACGGGCCGTAGAAGCCGGAACAATATTTTGCGGCGTAGGAAAGAATCGGTAGATCGGGAAAATTGTTAGCGTCGAGTCTTTTGCGAATGGCGGCGACGCGGCCGTCCATCATGTCGGAGGGAGCGACGACGTCGGCTCCGGCGCCCGCGTGGGAGAGAGCTTGTTCCGCGAGGATTTCGAGCGTGGGATCATTTGCAACTTCGCCGTTTTCGATGAGGCCGCAATGGCCGTGGTCGGTGTATTCGCATAGGCAGACGTCGGTGATGACCGTGAGATTGAGTTTTGCTTGGCGAATGACTTCGATTGCCCGCTGCACCACGCCATCTTTTTGCAGCGAACTCGCGCCGCGCGGATCTTTTGTTTCGGGAAGGCCGAAGAGGATTACGCCTGGGATGCCGAGGGATTCGACTTCGCGGCAGTCTTCGACGATTTTGTCGGCGGACTGCTGAAAAACGCCGGGCATGGAGCTAACTTCCTGGCGGACGTTCGTGCCAGGGCAGACGAATAGCGGATAGACGAAACTGGCCGCCGAGAGGCGAGTTTCGCGAACCAGACCGCGAAGGAGTTCGGTTTTGCGCAAGCGGCGCGGACGGTGAACAGGAAAGCTCATCAGGAGTTGGCTCCAGAAGCAGACTGAGATTGTACTGAGATTTTTTCGAAGTGTACCGCTAATGTGGCGACGATTTCATCGACGCTGGGCTCGGAAGCCTGAAAATCGCAGCGTAAACCGGAGTTGCGCAAGGCGACGGAAGTGATCGGGCCGATGGCGCCGATAACAACAGTGTTGGCAAGCGGATTGAGCGCGGAAGATTTTTGTAATGCGGCGAAGGAGTGGACGGCGGAGGGGCTGAAGAAAAGAATGGCGTCCGAGACGGCGAGTGCTTCCCTGAAGGCGGGATCAATACTGCCAATGTCGGCAGTGCGATAAGCAATGACTTCGGTGACTGCGGCGCCAAATTTTTGTAGGCGCGGAGCGAGTTCGCTGGCGGCGCGGTCGCTGCGGGGTAGGAGCACGCGTTTTTCGTGCAATTCGGAGACAAGTTCGAGGACCAGCGTTGCGGCCGTTCCGCCCTGGCCGATGTGCGTGACGGTGAATCCGACGAGTTGTGCGGCCTCGGCGGTGGCTTTGCCTACGGTGGCGACCTTGAAATTAACCGGCACAGCACGGAAATTAATTTCGAGTGCGGCGAGGCGATCGACGACGGCGGTGACGGCGTTTTGGCTGGTGAAAATGAGCCAATCGAAATTTGCGAGGTCACGGAGAGCGGAGTCGAGTGGGGCATAATCCTCTGGCGGAAGAATCTGGATTAACGGAAACGCGACGACGCTGACGCCCTGCGATTTGAGAGTCGCTGCGAGGGCGGCGGATTGGGATTCCGCGCGGGTGATGACCACACGCTTTCCGGCGAGCGGAGACGGAGCCGGCGGAATTGGAGTTTGCTCAGCCACGCTGGCGATAGACCTCTTCAAGAATTTCGCGGGCGCCAGAGTCGATCAGCAGTTGCGCGACTTGCGTGCCAAGTTCGCGGGCTTGGTCGGGCGGAGCGGTGGCGCGTTGCCGAACCTGCCGTAAACCATCGGGCGAACAGACGACGGCGTCTAGGACCAGTTCGCCGCGCTCAACTCGCGCCCAGGCGCCGAGCGGAACCTGACAGCCACCTTCGAGAGCGCCAAGCAGCGAGCGTTCCGCGACGATGGACTGGCGCGTCTCGAAATCGTCGAGCGGGGCGAGCGCGTCGGCGATTTCCGTATCTTTCACGCGGGCTTGCACGCCGATTGCGCCTTGACCGACCGCGGGCATGCAAACTTCCGGCGCGAGAACTTCGCTGATGCGATTGCTCCAGCCGAGACGATCAAGTCCGGCTTTGGCGAGAAGAATGGCGTCGTATTCGCCGCTTTCGACTTTGCGCAGGCGGGTATCCACGTTGCCGCGCAGTTCGCGAATATCGAGATCGGGACGCGCGTGACGGATCTGCGCCTGACGGCGAAGGCTGCTGGTGCCGACGCGCGCGCCGTTGCGTAGCGTGGCCAGCGTTTCACCTTTTGCGGAGACGATGCAGTCGCGAGTGTCTTCGCGCCGGCAAATCGCAGGGAAACAGAGGCGCGACGGAACGTCGGTGGGAATATCTTTCACGCTGTGAACGGCGAGATCCACTTCCTCGTTGAGCAGCGCTTCCTCGAGTTCCTTGATGAACACGCCTTTGCCGCCGATCTGCGCGAAGGAGGCGGTTTGCAGTTTGTCGCCAGTCGTTTTGATGATGACGATTTCGGCGTCAACACCGGTGGCCTGAAATATTTTCTTGCGGATGAATTCCGCCTGCCACTTGGCGAGCATGCTGCCGCGAGTGCCGATTCGAATGGGTTTCACGGGCGCTCCCGGTCCGGCAGAAATAGTTCGCGAATCGCTTCTACCTGCTGGATTTTGCGGCGCAGGTCTTTTTCGCTTTGCAGGCGGCGCGCGGGGTCGAGCAGCACTTTTTCGAGGAGTTCGTCGATCAAGATTTCGACTTGTTCGCGCTGTTCGACGGTGAGGCTGGGGACACGCTCGGCGCGGTCGCGGATAAACGCGGCGCGTTCTGCTTTCAGTTTGTGGCGAAGAGCTTCGACGATGCCAATGAGTTCGACGCTGGCCTGCCAGGTAAGAAATTTTCCGACGTGTTCGTCAACGATGGTTTCCGCGCGTGGGACTTCGCTTTCGCGTGCGCTGCGGTTTTGCTGAACAATCTGCGTGAGGTCGTCGATATTGTAGAGATAAAAGTTGTAGAGACTCGCGGCGGAAGGATCAACATTGCGGGGCATGCCAAGGTCCATCACAAAAAGTGGACGATTGCCGCGAGCGGCCATGGCTTTTTCGAGAACGGCGCGTTTCAAGACAGCTTCTTCAGCGGAGACGCTGGAGACGATAACGTCGGGAAGATTGAGCGCGGCCTGCCAATCGTCCCAGGGGATGACTTTGCCGGAATATTCGCGGGCAAGATGTTCGGCACGATCGAGCGAACGATTCATCACGAAGAGCCGAGAGATTTCGCGGTCGCGAAGCTGCGCGACAACTTGTTCGCTGATCATGCCGGCGCCGAGGACCAACGCGGTGCGTTCGCGCAACTTTCCGAAGATGCGTTCGGCGAGTTTGACTCCAGCGGAAGCGACGGACATGGGGCGAGTGCCGAGTTCGGTTTCGGTGCGGACGCGTTTGCCGACTTCCAGCGCGCCTTGAAAGAGGCGATTGAGCACGGGTCCGGTGGCGCCGTGATCGTAGGCGACGCGATAGGCTTCGCGAACCTGGCCGAGGATTTCGGCTTCGCCAAGCATCATGGAATCGAGACCGGAGGCGACACGGAAAAGATGCCGGACGGCCTGGCGATCGTGGTGATGATAGAGCGAAGGGCTGAGGAGTTCGAGTTGCACGGAATGGAATGAGCTGAGGTAGTTGGAAAGAGCGGCTGCGGATTCGCGCGAGGATTCGTGAGGAACGCCGTAGACTTCGCTGCGATTGCAGGTGGAGAGGACCAGCGTTTCACTGAAAATTCCGCGGGCGCGCAGTTCTTCGGCGGCCTGGCAAGCTTGGTCGTTGGTGAAAGACACCTTTTCGCGCACCTCAACGGGCGCTGAGCGGTGATTCAATCCAACGAGCACAATTTCCATGGCGCTGATTGCGTGCTCCTGACGGCTCCTAAAAATAGCGATGCGCGTGCGAGAAAAATAAATTCACTACAGTGAAACTGAAAACCACGATGGCAAAATTAAAAATACAAAGCTGGGAGGCACGGGCGCCCCGCCAAGCGGGGTAGCGGGCCATGCGCAGATAGAAAGCGTAGGCGACGAGGACCAGCAGCGTGACGACGTACTTGGGGTCGTAGTGCCAGACGGCGCCGGTGAGGCGGTCAACCCAGACAAAACCGAGCGCGGTGCCGATACCGATCGAGATGAGGCCGACGAGGACGCCGCTCTGGCTCATGCGATCGAGAAGGTCGAGGGACGGGAGACGCCAGACAACATCGCCGACGCGATGCTTGCGCAGCAGGCGCTGTTCGGCGAGGTAGATGACGCTCAAGACGCAGGAAAGGCCGAAGGCAGCGTAGGCCAGGATGCTGAGCGTGACGTGGAAAGCGAAGATTATGCCGGTGGCGGGCGGCGCGGCGAGGCGGTCGGCGGGAGCGAGCTGCGAGACCGCGAAAAATGCCAGAACGAAGGGGAGGACGAAAGCGCCGACGGAGCGCTGGCGATGGAACATTTCGAGGCTAAGGTAAGTTAGCGCGAGGAGCCAGCCGAAGAGCGACATCGAGCCGGAAAGATCGTGGTACGGAACGGTGTGGAGACCGCGGGCGCGTTCGAGCAGAGCAAAATAGTGGGCTACGAGACCACCCGCGAGCAGAATCGAACCGAGGCGGCCGGACCAGTCGCGGCCGGACACCAGGTAGTCTATGTAGGCCGCGAAGCTGCCGACGTATGCCGCAAGTGTAAGCAAGAAAAAGAGATGATTCATCGGCTCGCTCGGATTCACAACGTAGCAAACTGCAACATGTGCATCGCAGGAATCTCTGCTCTGAGTATAGCTTAGCCGCTGGGAGGCGGCACTGTGACCAGCGTCACGCGCAGGATCTTGAGCAATTTGTTATCCTCGACGGTGACCAAAGTCATGACGACAACCTCGGTGGGGCTGAATCGTAAGGAGCTGTTTCTCGGCGCGTGCCGCGGCGAAGCGATGTCGCGCGTACCGGTTTGGATGATGCGGCAGGCCGGACGTTACCTGCCGGAATATCGCGAACTGCGCGCGAAGCATGCGTTTTTGGAAGTCTGCAAGACGCCGGATCTGGCGGTAGAAGTTTCCATGCAGCCGTTTCGGCGGCTTGGAGTGGACGCGATCATCGTCTTCTCAGACATTTTGATTCCGGCAGAGGCGATGGGGCTTCCGCTGGAGCTTGGCGACGCGGGGCCGAATTTGCCGGAGCCGGTGCGGTCGGCTGCCACCGTGAAGAAATTGCGAAATTTCGATCCGGAGACCGAGACGGGCTTCTTGATGGAAGCGATCCGGCGAATCGTTCGAACGGCGGGACCGGAAGTGCCAGTGTTGGGATTTGCGGCGGCGCCGTGGACGCTGGCTTGCTACATGGTGGAAGGAAAGACCAAAGAAGGCTTCGCGACGGTGAAACAGTTTTTGTATACGGAGCCAAAGGTATTTCGCGAATTGCTGCAGCGGATTGCGCAGGCAACAATCGGGTATTTGAAAGCACAGATCGCAGCGGGAGCGGCGGCGGTCCAACTATTCGACACCTGGTGCGGTGAGCTGGCGCTGCCGGACTACAAAGAGTTTGCATTGCCGGCGGTGCAGGAAATCATTGAGGCGCTGCGCGGCACGGTCCCGGTGATTTATTACACCAAGGCTTCACATCATTTGTTGTCGGCGGTGGCTCTCTCGGGTGCGGATGTGCTGAGCTGCGACTGGCGTGAAAATCTCGGAGAGTTGAGGGCGGCGGTTGGGCCAAAAATCGCGCTGCAGGGTAATTTGGATCCCGCAGTATTGTTTGCGCCGCCGGAACACATAAGCGAAACGACGCGGGGTATTTTGAATCAACTTGGCGGCGCGGGACATATCTTGAATCTTGGGCACGGCATTCTGCCAAGCACGCCGGTGGAAAGCGCACAGACTTTTATCACGACCGGACAACAATTTTCGTTTACAAAGCAGCAGCGAAGTAACGGCAGGATTATTGTCGAAACATGATTCCGCAACCTACACTCGAGCAGATGAGAAACGAGCTTCACGTCAGCGAAGAGTTTCTGGCGCGGTATAACCGGCCGGGACCACGCTATACCAGCTATCCGACCGCGCCGGTGTGGAATGACGCTTTCGGTCCCGCGGATCTGGAAGCGGTGCACGCAGCGGCGGATGCTGAGCGGACTCCGGTATCGCTGTACATGCATCTGCCGTTTTGCGAGAGCCTTTGTTTGTTCTGCGCCTGCAACGTGATCATCCAAAAAGACAAGCGCGTCTCGATGCCGTACTTCGACGTGTTGAAAAAAGAAATTGCGCGTAGGGGCGAAGCGGTTTCGCCTGATCGCGAAGTAGTGCAATTCCACTGGGGCGGCGGGACTCCTACTTATTCGACACCGGCGCAGCTTGAGGATTTATTCGGCTACACGAAAGAGCGTTTCACGTTTTCGCCGGAAGCGGAAATTGGCATTGAAGTTGATCCGCGAGTAACTTCGCGCGAACATTTGGAAACGCTGCGACGATTGGGATTCAACCGGCTGAGCATGGGCATTCAGGATTTTCATGAACCGGTGCAGAAGGCGATCAATCGCATCCAGCCCTACGAAATCACGCGAGATTTGATTCAAGCTGCACGCAGCCTGGGTTTCGACAGCATCAACGTAGACTTGATCTACGGGCTTCCGTATCAAACAGCCGACACTTTTGCGCATACCGTGGATCAGATCATCGGGCTTGCGCCGGATCGTATTGCGCTTTTCAGTTATGCGCACGTGCCGTGGCTCAAGAAACAGCAAGGCTCTTTCGCCGCGCATTTGCCGGAGGGCATGCAGAAATTCGAGATTTTCCGCGGCGGTCTGCTGAAGTTTGTCGAAGCCGGTTACCTCTATATTGGCATGGACCATTTCGCAAAGCCCGGCGACGAACTCGCCACCGCTCAGGCCAAGCGCACGCTGCACCGAAATTTTCAAGGTTACACGACAAAGGCCGGAGCGGATCTTTACGGAATGGGTGTAACGGCGATCAGCGGATTTCGCGATGCTTACGCCCAGAATTACCGCGAACTTGCGGCCTGGGAAAAAGCGGTGAACGAACGCGGGATCGCCACGATGCGCGGCTACCATCTTTCGACCGAAGACCGGCTGCGGCGAGAAGTCATCAGCCGCTTGCTTTGCCACACAGTCATTCCCAAACGTGAAATCAATGAAGCGTTTGGCATAGATTTTGACCAGCATTTCGCGCCAGAACTCGAGCGGCTGGAACTTCCGCGCGAGGATGGATTGCTCACGATCGACGCGGACGAGATTCACGCCACTTGGCTTGGGCGGATTTTTATCCGCAACCTGGCCATGCTCTTCGATCCGTACCTCGAGCAGCAGCAACTCAACGCCAAGCCGCTTTTTTCGAAAACGCTCTGAGCCGTGTCCTCCGCGGCTCTCACCATCGTCGTGGGCGCAGGAATTTCCGGCCTTACCTGCGCGTACGCGCTGAAAAAATCCGGACAGAATGTTTTGCTACTGGAAGCCTCCGCGCGGCCGGGCGGCGTGATCCAGACCATCCAAGAAAACGGATACTTGTTTGAGCAGGGGCCACAGAGTTTTTCGGGTACGGAAGCGATCTTCAAACTATGCAACGAGCTCGGAATCTCGGATGAACTTGTCGAAGCTCCGCATGGCGCGCCTCGCTACATTCTGATTGACGGAAAACTTGTACCGGTGCCGTTTTCCCCAGGCGCGTTCTTGTCTTCACGGCTTTTCAGCTGGCGCACGAAATTGTCGATCCTCTCGGAAGTTTTTCGAACATCGAAATCACCTGAATCCGACGAATCCGTCGCCGCATTTGTACGCGCGAAATTTACGCCCGAGCTTTTGGATCGTGGGGTGGGCCCATTCGTATCCGGAATCTATGCAGGCGATCCGGAGTTTCTCAGCCTGCGCGCCGCGTTTCCGCAGATCTATGAGGCCGACAAATTGAGCGGTAGCGTAATTCGCGGCAGCCTTCGACTGGCAAAAAACAAGCCGAAAATTCAGCAAGGCCGTAGACCGGGCTTGTACAGTTTCCGCAACGGAAACGAAACGCTGATTCGCGCGCTGGCAGCTTCGGTGGGCGATTCCCTGCACTGCATGACCAGCGTCGCGGAAATCGAGGGTGACTCGAGCGGGTTTCGTCTGGAAGTGACTGGCGCGCAAGGACAGGAAAGTCTGCAGGCAGACAAGCTCGTTCTCGCGACGCCGGCGTTTGCCCTTCGAGAGTTGTTATCAAACGTTGCGCCGTCAGCCGGAAGCGAACTATTCGGCATTGACTACGCGCCGGTCGCGGTTGTGTCTCACGGATACCGCCAGGCTCAACTCGGCTCCAAGCTGGAGGGATTTGGGTTCCTGATTCCCCGATCGGCTCATCTCCGGACACTTGGTACCGTCTGGAATTCATCCCTGTTCGAAGGCCGGGCGCCGCACGATCATCTCCTGATGACCAGTTTTATCGGGGGAGCGAAAGACAAAAAGGCTCTCACTTTGCCACCGGAGGAGTTGTCGGCAGCCGTGCATCGAGAAGTGAGTGAGATCCTGAGAATCGAAGGACAGCCAGTGACAACGAAAGTGACTCCTTACTGGGCTGCGATTCCGCAATACAATTTGGGACATACGAAGCGATTGAACGCGGTACAAAAAGACATCTCGCAAGTGCGCGGACTATGGGTCATTGGAAATTATTGGAAAGGCCCGGCAATCGGCGCGTGCGTGGAGCACGCACAGTCGGTTGCGGAACAGATTCGAATCGGCTAAAACATTTTGCGTCGTCCCGGAAGACATCACTGTAGAGCGTCTCGCCGGGTCTCATCCAGAGCGCCGCTCTTGCCGTATATATTGTAGGAGATGAAGTAGCCGAACGTGTTCCTTGCGGTTTTCACACCCTCGGACTCTCGCGAAGTGTCGCTTGACGCGGCACTGGTGCGGCGGCTTCTTCAACGGGACGTGAGCGCATTCGAAGAGCTGTACGACCGCCATTCCCGCATCGTTTTCGCGCTGGTCCTGCGCATCCTCCAGCAGGCATCGACATCGGAAGAAGTGGTGCAGGACGTTTTTCTGGCGCTGTGGCGAAACGCTGCGAAGTACGACCAGTCGCGCGGCCCGTTTGTGCCGTGGCTGCTGACGCTGGCGCGCAATCGCGCTCTCGACCAGCTTCGTCTGAAGAGCGAACGGCAGCGGCGGCGCGAAGATCAGGCCGATGAGCTGCCACCGGTCGTTACCCTGCCGGATTTTGAACGTTCGCTCGACGAGCAGCGGCGCGCCAAACGTGTGCGCGATTTGATGGCATTGCTGAATCCGCAACAGAAACGGGCCATCGAATTGGCGTATTTTGAAGGATTGAGCCATTCGGAAATTGCCAATGCATTGAAGGAGCCGCTGGGCACCGTGAAAAGCTGGATCCGCAATGGACTTTTGCGTTTAAAGGAAGCATTGCAGGAAACCTCGTGAGCAACACTGACCAAATCCGAGACCCTTTTCGGGAATTGATTGAAGCGTACGCCCTCGGCGCGCTCGATCCCGAGGACCGTACAGCGGTAGTGGCGCATCTGGCGACCGGCTGCGCGGAGTGCACCAAGGCGCTCGGCGAATCGCAATGGCTGGTCAGCCAGTTGGCGTACCTTGCGCCGGAGGCTGCGCCGTCAGAGGTGCTACGCGGGCGTTTGCTGAAAACGGTGCGCGAAGAAGCGGCTGCGGAGACAGCTTCGACACCGAAGTCGTCGATTCCGTTGTGGATGTGGGGCGCGCTAGCGGCGGTGCTGTTGGTTGCGCTTTATAACGCGTATGAAGTTCGAGTTACGACGGAAAAAGTTACGGAGACGCGGGCGATACTCGAGCGGCAGATTCAATTGCAACAGGAATCTTCCCGGCAGCTTGCGCTGGCGCAGCGGGAAGCCTTGATTCTGACCGATCCGAAATCGATGTGGATCAAGATGCCTGCCGGCGATAAGAATTTGCCGGTGCTGCAGGCGACTTGGCATCAGCAATTGGGAATTGTTGTCTCCGGGTGGAATTTACCGGCACCATCACACCACCGCACTCTTCAGCTGTGGCTGATTCCCAAGACGCCTGGAGCGAAGCCAATGCCCTCAATGACGTTGCGGCCAGATTGGAGCGGAAAGTTTGATCTGCTGGTTGCAAGTCCGCCAGATTCGCCAAGCGCCACAAAGTGGTTGGCGATTACCGAAGAGCCTGAAGGCGGCAGCCCTCAGCCGACGACCACGCCGATTTGGGTCGGTGCAGTAGCCGGAAAATAGAAGTTACGTAGCGCAGACTACTCCTCCTCATTTCGCGCTTTTCTGCGAAATGAATCTTGTCTGCGCTCTTGGACTTTTCGAGCTATTGAGCCGTTCTTCGATTTTCCGGCTAGTCCCTGGCACGGCTTTTTTTGTAACGCAGCGCAAGGCGCGCCTTGCGCCGCGCGCCGGCTTCGCGCCAGCGACGCTTTTCTTCTTCGGTTTTCAAAATTAGTGGAGCGACGGCCTTCGGTTCGCGGGTGACCGCATCGAGTGCGACGAATGTCACATACGCTGTAGTGGTGTGCTTCCGTTCGCCAGTGAGCGCATTTTCCGAGAACACTTTCACTCCGACTTCCATCGAAGTGTGAAACACTCTGTTTACTTGGGCTTTCAAAATCACAATTTCGCCGATGTTGATTGGATTGCGGAAATCGATGTTGTCGACGGAGGCGGTAACCACGTAGCTGTTCGAATGGCGGCTGGCAGCCATGGCTGCGGCGATGTCCACCAGATGCATCACGTGGCCGCCGAGAAGCTTTCCCAAGGGATTGGTGGTTGCTGGAAGAACGACTTCCGCCATCTCCGAACGCGAAGCGCTGATCGGTTTCCCTTTCAACGCGACTTCCCTCGCCGTATTCGTTTTTGCGGCTACGACCTCCGCGATTCTTTTCTTTTTCGCCATTCCGCCCTCAGGCTGCACGATTTTGGTCCGCAATTCCCAGCCGCTATACTACCTGCACCTTATGGCTGACCAAAAGAAAACCCGGCGGGAGTTGCTGGAAACGTTCGTCGCACAAAAGCCTGACGACGCCTTTTCGCGCTACGGCCTGGCGATGGAGTGTATAAATACCGGTGACACCGCGGCCGCCGAAACGAATTTTCGCGAACTGCTGCAGCGTAACGCCGGCTACGTGCCGGCGTACCTGATGTTCGCGCAAATGCTGGCAAAGGAATCCCGACCGGACGATGCACGCGAAATTCTGCAACAAGGAATTGCCGAAGCCTCAAGAGCGGGCAATCAACACGCACAATCCGAGATGGAAGCACTTCTAAACGAACTCTAATCCCTCCTTTCAAAGCGGTGTTTTGTCTCTCTCCGCGCCTCTGTTATGCTCTTGGCAGGAAGTCACCATGTCACCGGCCAGGCTACCGCTCTTTCCCCTGAACGTCGTTCTTCTCCCCGGCGCTGATATGCCTCTGCACATTTTTGAACCGCGCTACCGGCAAATGGTCCGCGAGTGTCTGGATACAAAGACGCCCTTCGGAATGCTGCTTGCGCTACCGAACGGAATGGCTGGCACCGGCTGCACCGCAGAAATCCTGGAAGTGGCCAACCGCTACGATGACGGCCGCTGCGACATTCTCACCGTTGGCCGCGAACCGTTCCGGGTCATCGAACTTTTTGCAGACGACCCGCTGTTGCGCGGCGAAGTCGATTACCTCGAAGACCGCGCGCTGCCCGTCAATCCACGTGTTTCGCGCGAACTGGTCGAACTCTACGAAACCTGCCACACACTGATTTTTGACGATTATCCGCGGGATCTCGGTGATGCGCCCGAAGCGGAAGTCTCCTATCGAATAGCCGCCAGACTCCCGATGGATCTCTTGTGGAAACAGCGCGTGCTGGAATTGCGCTCTGAGTCCGAGCGCCAGGAACGGCTGGTCGCGTACCTGCGCGAGTGGGCGCCGCATCTACAGAAAGCAGAAGCGCAGCGCGAGCGCGCCACAACCAACGGCCACGGGTTGAACTGAGCCGACCGGAATTGCCGAAGTTGCATCTAACAGATTGAATCGCCGCATCGAGCGCGGCGTTTGGGGGCTAAATGACTGCTTCAGCTTCGATGCATTCCGGCGGAGGCCGCGCGAAACCGGCCACTCTCGGCGAATTGCGCCGCATTCCGGATTTCGACGCACGCGCCGCTTCGCGCTCGGTGAAAGATGAAATTCGCGCCAACTTGCTGCGCGCCATCGAACGCGGCGAAACACTTTTCCCCGGCGTACACGGTTACGAAGACACGGTCATCCCGCAAATCGTCAACGCCCTGCTCTCGCGCCATAATTTTATTTTGCTGGGATTGCGCGGCCAGGCCAAGAGCCGCATCCTGCGCGGACTTGCGAATCTGCTCGACGCCGAAGTGCCAGTCGTCGCTGGCTGCGAAATTAACGACGATCCGCTGCGCCCAATTTGCCGCGGCTGCCGCGATCGCATCGCCGCCGAAGGCGGCAACACGCCGATCGCCTGGATGCCGCGCGACCTTCGCTACGTGGAAAAGCTTGCCACGCCCGACGTGACCATGGCCGACATTATCGGCGACGTCGATCCTATTCGTGCCGCCCGCGGCGGCCGCGATCTTTCCGACGAGCTCACCATTCACTATGGCTTGCTCCCGCGCGCCAATCGCGGAATTTTCGCCATCAACGAATTGCCGGACCTCGCCGGAAAAATTCAGGTCGGCCTGTTCAACATCATGCAGGAAGGCGACATCCAAATTAAGGGTTACCCGCTGCGCCTGCCGCTCGATGTGTTGCTGGTGTTTTCCGCGAACCCCGAAGACTACACCGCGCGCGGAAAAATTATTACGCCGTTGAAAGATCGCATCGGCGCAGAAATTCGCACCCACTATCCTTCCACCATCGAGGAAGGCATTTCGATCACTCGCCAGGAAGCGTGGACTGGCCGCGATTCCGGCTATCGCGTCGAGTTGCCGGATTATCTGCGCGAACTGGTGGAAGAGATCGCGTTCCAGGCGCGCGAAGATAAGCGTGTCGACAAGCGCTCCGGCGTCAGCCAGCGTCTGCCGATTTCGGTGCTGGAGAGTGTGGTCAGCAACGCCGAACAGCGCGCCGCGCGAACCGGCGAGAAAGTCGGCGTCGCGCGCGTAGCCGACATTTATTCCGCGCTGCCCTCAGTCACCGGAAAACTGGAACTCGAATACGAAGGTGAACTCAAAGGCGCGGATACGGTTGCCCGCGAACTGATTCGAACCGCCGTCGGCCGCATTTTTTCCACACGATTCGCCGACGTCAATTTTCAACCGGTGGTGCAATGGTTCGAACTGGGCGGCGAACTGAAACTCGCTGAACTCGCTCCGACTTCCGAACGTTACCGCCAGCTGGCCAACATAAAGGACCTGCTCGATCATGTCGATCGTCTCGGCGTGAAAGACAAAAAAGATCACGCGCAAGTTTCCGCCGCCGCCGAAATGATTCTCGAAGGACTTTGGGCGCATCGCCGTATCGGCCGCAGCGAAGAGCGCGGTTTCTTCGCCGAAAAACCCAAGCAGCCCGATCCGCGCCAAAATCCCGATCGTCCCCCGCGCCGGAGTTATAACTAACATGCGCAACGTGACGCCATCGAGATCTAGTAGCGGCCGCCTTCCGAGGCGGGCGCCTTCGATGCGGCGCGAACCGTGCGCCGCGCCAGAGTTAGAATTGACGACCCTCTACACCGCGAGTCGAGGCTCCAGTGGGACAGGGTTCAGTCTGTGTTCGTACGACGCAAACCGTCACGTTGAGCACTCTTTAGTCTCGAACCTTGGCCGAAACAACAGTGTCATCCTGAGTTCCGCGCAGCGGAGCGAAGGATCTCAACGTAATGTCTGGCGGAAAGCGATGGACACGCTCAGCTTTCGAGTTTCTCGCTTTGAACTTTTAACTTTTAACTTTGAACTGCCGCTATGAAATTCACCAAATTCACCAAATACACCGGCGAACCCGCCGACGGCGTCGACCTCGAAGAACTCGTCAAGCGCCTCGGCAACTTCTTCCTGCAAAGCGGCTTCGAATCGCAATACTACGGCATCTCCGAATTCGATCCCGACCGTTCGATGGAGGCGCTGAAAGAAGCCATTTTGCGCGCACTGCAGGAAGGCGACCTGCTCTCCGACGACAAGATGAGCGAAGAGTTGCGCAAGCTGCTGAACCGCTCCGACGCTTCGAACAATCAGGAAATCCAGGAGTTGCTCGACAAACTGATCGAGCGGTTGGCGCAGGAAGGCTTCATCAATCCGCAGCAGCAGCCGCAAATCACTCCGCCGAATAAGACCTCGGCGCGGGGCGCGATAGGCGATCCGCGCGAACGCAAAACTGAAGCACGCTTCGAAATCACCGACAAGACGATTGATTTCCTGGGCTTCAAAACACTACGCGACCTGCTTGGCTCACTTGGCCGCAGCAGCTTCGGCCGCCACGACACTCGCGACATGGCCACCGGCGTCGAAACCAGCGGTGCTTCACGCCAATACGAATTCGGCGACTCGCTCAATCTGGATGTCAGCGAAACTTTATTCAATGCAGTGCGCCGCGACGGCGCCAGAGTCCCCATCGAAATCGGCTACAAGGATTTGATGGTCCACCAGTGCGAATATCAATCGTCCTGCGCCACGGTGGTCATGCTCGATTGCTCGCACAGCATGATTCTCTATGGTGAAGACCGCTTCACTCCCGCCAAGCGCGTGGCCATGGCGCTCTCGCACCTGATTAGGACGCAATTCCCCGGCGACTCGCTGCATCTGGTTCTGTTTCACGACAGTGCCGAGGAAGTTCCGCTCAATGAATTAGCGCGCGTCCAGGTCGGCCCGTTCTACACCAACACCCGCGAAGGCCTGCGCATGGCGCAACGCATCCTGCTACGCCAGAAAAAAGACATGCGCCAAATCGTCATGATCACCGACGGCAAGCCCTCCGCGCTCACTCTCGAAGACGGCCGCATCTACAAAAACGCTTTCGGCCTCGATCCCTTCGTGGTCAGCGAAACCCTCGAAGAAGTGAACAAATGCAAGCGCGCCAACATCATGATCAACACTTTCATGCTGGCCACCGACTATTCCCTCGTCAATTTCGTCCAGAAAATCACCCAGATGTGCCGCGGCAAAGCCTATTTCACCACCCCGCAAAACCTCGGCCAATATCTCCTAATGGATTTCATGCAACGCAAGACCCGCCACATACACTGAACTTACATCTACAGGGAATGGTCTTCACCGAAAGACGAAGCGTTCCACGTAACGGGTGCCTCCGGAACGCCAGACTGCACATGTAAACAATGAGCCCACTCACCAGGTAGAGCAAAACACTCGCGCCAATCGAAAACAGAGTTAACTGGTGATTCTTAAGGTCGGACCTGCCACCGACAATCCATGCCAGCGCAACGATTAGCGACAGGGCAGGCGTTATTCCAGCCACAAACCGCAGCGAGCGCCCGAAATTCAGCTTCTCCGTGATCAGACTGACTGGCAGAAACACAGCTAGACTCACGCAAAAACCTAACACAGCGCTAGCGGTCGGAATAATGACAAAATTCAACATTCCCCCGATATCTTTCGCCCACACAGCCAACCCAACCTATAGAGCTAACTGCATCACGGTCAGGAAGGAGGTGCTGCACAGGACAGCAAAAAAGTGAGAGCCAGCTGAGGCTTTCGGTGCGGGAGTATTTTCCACGATGTCGGAACTCTGATTAAGCCCGTAAGTCTGCCGTTATTCCTGCAATCTTCGGCAGCGATCTGCTCTTAAATCTTGGAAAACTTGAACCAGATGCCGTAACGCGATGAGCAGAACGCAGGGATCATCTTCATCTTCCAACGAAGTCTTGGTCTTGAGATATTCGACAGCAAAAACCGAGTCTTTACGCAGATGGCGAACAATCGCCTCGTCATGCGAAACGGTTAGTTTGCGTTTCATGTTCACTTATTTTGGTCCTTCCGTACAGAAGCTCCAGAAATTCCTCTACGCTCAATCCCGCTGCTTGAATCAACGCTCGCAGAGTTCCAATAGACAATTCCTTGTGCTAAGGAATCGAAAGATTGGCTCGTACGCCAGGCTTCGTCATCACCAAGTGACTGCCCACTTGTCCCATGACTTCCCAGCCAGCCTTGCCGAAGGCTTTGGCAACATCTTTCCCTGAAATGTTTCCAAGACGTCCCATTCTCGGTGATAGCGGCGCGAGCGCTAGAAAGCGCACAACCAGGGAGCGCCGGACACTCAGCAACAATCCATCTGTCCTCGGCCTTTTCAAGTTTTACGGGGAAGATCATTTTTAGCGCGCCCTCAATTCGATTTGAGCTTCGCTATAACGCGTCGACTCACATCATCGCAAAGGTACGCAACGCCGGGCAGAAATGTGCTTTAGACCGGCTTCGCACTCGCCGAGCGCAAGTCTTGAGTTCTCATCGCTGCTCTCTGCTAGACTATGCGGCCATGAAAACTCTCATCCTTCGGACCCTTTTCCTATTCCTGTTTGTCGCGACCTTCGCAGCTGCGCAGGATGTGATTCCTCTCTACCCCGGCACGCCGCCGGGCTCGACGCCGGAAACCCATCCCGAGAAAGCCTATTTCTCGAAAGTCTGGAACACCGAAGTCGTCACCAACGTCACCAAGCCGACGCTGACCGTGGTCAAGCCCCCTCCGGAACTGGCCAACGGCACCGCAATCATCGTCGCGCCCGGCGGTGGCTTTATGGCTCTCTCCATCAACAGCGAGGGGATCGATGTCGCCAAATATCTGGCGGCCAAAGGCGTGACCGCTTTTGTGTTGAAATATCGCCTCGCGCACACCGGCGAAGACGCCACTCAGGAGTTCACTGAGCTATACAAAGACAAGGCGAAATTCCGGGAGCTGCTGCAGAAGATCGTTCCGCAATCCGTCGCTGATGGCATGGCGGCAGTCACTTACGTCCGCAAGCACGCGGCGGACTGGGGAGTTTCCCCCGATCGCGTCGGCATCATCGGATTCTCCGCTGGCGGAACCGTCACCGCCGGGGTTGCTTTCCATTACTCGCCGGAAGGCCGGCCTGCGTTCGTTGCCCCAATCTATGCGGGCGCGAAAATGTTTCAAGATGATCCGGTTCCCGCTGACGCGCCGCCAATGTTTATCGCTGCCGCCACCGACGATCAGCTCGGACTCGCCCCCGACAGCGTCGCTCTGTACCAACGGTGGACCGGAGCGCAAAAATCAACCGAGCTGCACCTTTACGCCAAAGGCGGCCACGGCTTCGGCATGCACAAGAATAGTCTCCCGACCGATCACTGGATCGACCGCTTCGCCGACTGGCTCGAGCTGCAAGGCTTCCTGAAGAAGTGACTTAGGCGCTGGCCGTCGAAAGCCGCTCCCACTGCAGAGCTCGCAGCGCATCGAGCGCTTCAAACAGCGCGTCCTCATCGTCCCGGTTTGTGCTGGCCGGAGAAACCAGTCGTTCCAGAATGGTCAGCCTGGCCAGACCTATCTTGTCGTCCACGGGTTTCGTTTCGCGAACTGCGCTTTCCAGCGCTTCCTGCAGCCAGTCAGTTCCCTGCATAGCGGGCTCCCAGGCTGGACTTTCGCGTGGGCACCTTTAACGTATTCCCTCAGCCGCCGCTTGTCATTACCGAGATTCCTGTATTTGACGATGGGTGAAAGCCTCGACTCGCAATTCAGCACCTTTCGGGTTCCCTGTGTCGTCTGTGTCAAAAGCGGGCAGCTCAGTTCCAGAGTTCCAATGTTCTGCGGGCTCCAATAGAGCCCGCACCCGAATGAACCGCGTAACCCAGAATAGAAAATGTGCGGGAAGCAAAGGACTTAGAGGAGCGTTTTTTGGATGTGTGACAAGGAAAGGACTTACGGGCGCGATTTTTGTAAGTATGGCAGGGAAAGGCGTTACGGGATTTTTTGATTTGGGTGAGGATATTTTGGGATGCCGGCACGCGTAGCGACTGTGTCAATCCAAACACAGAGCTGAATGTACCACATAGGTATAGACATTGTCAAGTAACATAGTTGGGCGATAGGGTAGGAGGAAACAGGGCCAAAGCTAGCTTCGCCTCTGACCCGTTCCAGTCTCGCACTTTGGGCATTCAACTTTCGACTTTGAACCGCCTTTCCCGTGATACCTTTTCCGCCATGAAATCTCCTCTTCTTGTCATTGCCCTGCTGGCCGCCTTCACCGCGCAAACCGTCTCCGCGCAGCAGCCTCCTCCGCAAAAGGAACTGCTCCTTTGGCAGAAGCTCGAAGCTACCATTCACGACGAAGATCGCAAGCTTGATGGATTGCTTGGCGTAGCTATTCTCGATTTCTCCACCGGCCACACGCTGTTGCTCAACGCCGACGAAGTAATGCCCACCGCAAGCTCCATCAAAATCGCCATCCTGGCCGAACTTTACCGCCAGGCGCAGCAAGGCAAGCTGAAACTGACTGACCTCTACACATTGCAATCGTCCGATCTCGTCGGCGGCAGCGGCATATCGAACGCACTCACTCCCGGCGTCACGCGCCTTACCCTTCGCGATGTTGCCGCGCTCATGATTTCCGTCAGCGACAATTCCGCCGCCAACATCATCATCGACCGCGTCGGCATGGACAACGTCAACGCACTGCTCGACACGCTCAATCTCTCCCACACTCGGCTGCGCCGCAAAATGATGGACCTGAAAGCCGCGAGCGAAGGCCGCGAAAACGTAGCGTCGCCGCACGAAATGATGCTACTGCTCGAAGCTCTCTATCGTGGCAAAGTTTTGAACAAGGAAATGACCACGGACTTTTTCAATCTGCTCAGCATTCACAAAGAGAGCTACATCCCGCGCGAGTTGCCCGAAGACTTGCGCGTCGCCAACAAGCCCGGTGAACTGGAAGGTGTGCGCAACGATTCCGGCATCGTCTTCACTGGCAATCGTCCCTATGTCATCAGCGTAATGACCACTTATCTGCGCCACGAACGCGACGGCGGCGAAGCCATCATCCACATCTCCAACGCGGCCTATCAAATGTTCGATCGCCTCAGCCGCGCATCGCAATACGGCCGCGTCGTGTCTCCGCACGATTCCGGCGCGCCATAACCGATGTCCGCATAACCTTCCGTATGCAAAATAACCCTCGCACTTTGCATACATCTAATTTGTGAAGGCACCTTAGCGTCGGTTAGACTTTTTTCATGTCCATCTACCGCTGGCTGCAACGCTGGCTTGGAGCTGAAGACCGCATGACACATATCGTTCCCGGGAACGTCGCGCCGGGATTTTCTCTCAAGTCGCTTGACGGCAAGGAATTTTCGTTGAATGCGGCCCTGCAACGCGGGCCGGTGGTGCTGGCTTTCTTTAAAGTTTCCTGCCCCGTTTGCAAATTCACTTTCCCGTTCTTGCAGCGGCTTTACAAAATGTATGGTGGCGATGAAGTCACATTTCTCGGCGTTTCGCAGGACAGTGCCAGCGCTTCGCGTGAGTTTGCCAACGAATTTGGCGTCACCTTCCCCACCTTAATAGACGACGCCGGATACTCGGTGTCCAACGCTTACGGCCTCACCATGGTGCCGACCGTGTTCCTGATTAACTCCGACGCCAGCGTGCAAGTCAGCAGCATGGGCTTTGCTAAAGCTGACCTTGAAGCTATCGCCGACGCGCTGGCGGATCATCGCAACATCACGCGCTCTCCGGTATTCCGGGCCGACGAATCGGTTCCGGCGAACAAACCTGGGTGAGGGTCCAAAAACTAGGTCCGGTCGGACCTGCTTCGACGCGAAAAACTAGCGTTCGGCAATACGAAGAGACTCACTCTCCGTTCGAATCGAGCAAAGTTGCCTTGTGCTTCTCCGGTTTCCGCCGCTTATCAATTACAACGTGTGTGGCACCGGGCTTCGGCCCGATCTTTCTCGCCAGCCGCCGCGCCTCGGCACCTTTATCCAGTTTCTTCGGTCGCTTTTTCATTCTTAGCCTCTCGTTAGGTTAGAGCGGCATCCTACAACAATCCCGCCGTCTGCGTATAAGTATCAAGGGTCAACGATTTGCGGTTTGCTTGACGGTTTGCTTGACGGTTCGCTTGGGGCGGCGCTAGACTCAGCGCCTCCATGGTAGGAAAGAACCTTTCTGTGGGGTCCGGCCTGATTTGGAGCGCTCTGGCGACAGTTGCGGCTCAGTTGCTCGTTTTGACCATTCTAGGTCAAAAGCTTCCGGGCCCAGTGATGTCGCAAGGGATACAGGCAGTGATGGCTGCGCTTGCGGCCGCCAGTTGTCTTCGAGCCAGTGGGCGCAGTCAGGTGTTCGCCAAGGCGTTTTGGCGGCTAGCGGCATTCGCGTTCTTTCTCTGGTGCTTCGCGCAAACTCTGGGCACCTACCACTTGTATCTTGCGGCGTTGAATCCGCAGACTGGGCCGCGCGGAATCATCCTCTACTTCTTCTCCTTTACGCCGTTGTTTGCGGCGTTGTTTCTCTCACCGTCGGTTCCAGGGCAGGACACTCGCTGGGAATTCTTCCTGGATTTAGTGCAGATTCTGATTGTTTCCGCCACGTTTTATTTATTGTTTCTACACATACCGTGGTGGAACCTGAGTGCCGCGGAATGGGTTTCACGGCGGGCCGCCACCGTTAATTTGCGCAACTTCCTGCTATCGGCAGGATTCGCTCTGCGATTTCTGACGACTCGCTCGAAATCCCGGCGCGAACTCTATTTCCGTCTTGGCCTGCCGCTAGTTCTCTATTCGGCCGGATTCTGGGTTGCCAAACGCGGAATTTCGCTATGGTCAAACCATCTGGGAAGTTGGTTTGATCTCGGCTGGACCCTGCCGTTTCTATTGATCGTGGTTTTGGCCGAAGGCTGGGAGGATCAGTCGCATGAAGAAGCAGCGGAAAAGCCTCTCGGTTTCCTTTCAAGCGTCCTGGCGTTCCTGCTGACGCTTTCTCTGCCGACAGTAGCGCTCGGGCTCGAGGTGATTCGCGGAGGCCTAAGCCGCTCAGAAGTCTACCTGGTCACAGGCTCGGCAGCTGGTGTGGTGATTTGTTTTTTCAGCCGGCTGATGCTGACTCAACTTCGGCAATTTCGAACGTTCGCGCTGTTACAAAGTTCCGAGCTGCGCTACCGCTCGCTGTTCGAACGGAACCTGGCTGGGGTGTTTCGAACGGCGTTGGACGGCAAGTATCTGGATTGCAATGAAGCCTACGCGCGTATCTATGGCTATGATTCGCGAGAAGAAGTGTTGGCAAGCAACGTCCTTGATCTTTATCTGAATCCCGCCGAGCGATCTGAGCGCCTGGCGCGCATTCGTGAGCAGCGAACCATCACCAACGCCGAATACTCGATGCGCCGCAAGGATGGCAGCCTGCTGTGGGTGCTGCAGAGTGCTTCACTACTTCAGGATCCGCAAGGCAAAGAGTTTATTGAAGGCATCGTGCTCGATGTTACGGAACGCAAAGTTGCCGAGGGCAAGATTCTCGATTGGAAGAACCGCTACGAGGCCGCGTTGCAGGCCAGCGGCCAGATTATTTATGAGTGGCGGCCGCAATCGAATCAGGCAACGTTCGGGGGAAACGTCGAGGCGATTCTCGGCTATACGCCGGAAGATCTGGCCTCAGTGCCCGGACTGTGGCGGGAACTGATTCACCCGGAAGACCTGGAAAACTACGCCAAGGAAGTCAACCGGGTGCTGGCCCTTGGCCGAGATAGATTGCACATCGAATACCGCATGCGCAACAAAAACGGCCAATACATCACGGTGAAGGATGAAGGCCGATTGGTGCGCGACTCCGCGGGAAAACTTGGCAGAGTGGTGGGTTACATCACCAACGTCACCGAACAGCGCGCGCTGGAATCGCAACTATTGCAAGCCCAGAAGATGGAAGCGGTTGGACGGCTGGCCGGCGGGCTGGCGCATGACTTCAACAATTTATTGACGGTGATCAAGGGCTATTGCCATATGGTTTCCGAGGAACCGTTCCCGCCGGAAAGCGTACGGGCCAACGCGGCGCACATTGATGCGGCGGCGGAGCGCGCGGCGGCCTTGACCGGCCACTTGCTGGCGTTCAGCCGGAAGCAAGTTTTGCAGCCCAAGGTGATTGATCTTAATGAGCTGATTGTGAATCTGGACAAGATGCTGCGCCGGTTGATCGGCGAGGACGTGCAAGTTGAGACGGTAACGGCGGCAAACCTTGGTGCAGTGAAAGCGGACCCCGGGCAGCTGGAACAAGTGATCATGAATCTGGTGGTTAACGCGCGCGACGCGATGCCCGCCGGCGGCAAACTAACGCTTGAGACTGCAAACGTCATGCTCGATGAGAATTACTGCCGGGAGCACGAAGGGGTAAGTCCGGGCCGGTATGTGATGTTCGCGGTGAGCGACACCGGCACTGGCATGGACGCGCAAACTCTGGCGCACATTTTCGAACCGTTCTTCACGACCAAGGAGAGGGGCCGTGGAACCGGGCTCGGCCTATCGACAGTATACGGAATCATCAAACAGAGTGGCGGGCATATCTGGGTGTATAGCGAGCCCGGGCACGGAACGACGTTTAAGGTTTATATGGCACGAGTCGAGGATCCTGCCGAAAGAGTGGCGCATCACGATCGTTCGTCTACGATGCTTCGTGGCACAGAAACCATTCTGCTGGTGGAAGACGACCAACTGGTGCGCGACTTAACCCGTTCGATTCTCGCTAGTTGTGGCTACTCGGTGCTGATCGCAGAGGACGGGCCGGCAGTGGCTAAGCTCTGCCAGTCGCACGGCGGCGAGATCGATTTGCTGCTGACTGACGTGGTGATGCCAACCATCAGTGGGCGCCAAGTGGCCAGCCAGATTTCGGTGCGCTGGCCGCAGGTAAGGGTGCTATTCATGTCGGGATACACCGAGAATTCCATCGTGCATCATGGCGTGCTGGACTCTGATACGCAGTTTCTGGCGAAACCATTCACGCCCGCGACACTGGCGGACAAAGTGCGCGAGGTGTTGGACCGGAACGGTCTCGGTTCGAAATAGTTTCTGGTGGTGCGTTCCCGACGCGAACCTCTCGTGGTACCTTTTGCTTTGCTCCGGGATGCAGGCTGATCCCCCAACGATTCATAATCCCTTCACATGGAGCGGTTAGAGTGTCCCTATGATTAATAAAAAACTGGCGAGAATGCTTTTGGTTTGCGCAGCAGCGTTTAATATCTTTGCGCTCAGCTTAGATGCGCAAAGCTCTGGGTCTACGGTGCAACTGCCGAATGGGCGTTTGCTCGGTGAAGTTCCCGGCAAGCCGCGCGAAATCAATAATCTTGCCACTGCTGCAGCGGTTTCACCGGACGGGCGGTTTGTGGTGTTTCTACACAGCGGCTTTGGCGCCTACAACGAGGACTACAAGCACTCGTATCAATCGCTATCGGTGCTGAACGTCGTGACCAACGATTTCTCCGACTTTCCGGATTCGCGGTTGGACCATAACGCGCATCAGACGTACTTCCTTGGACTGGCGTTTTCGCTGAACGGAAAACATCTGTACGCGTCGATGGCGTCGCTCACCGATCCGCTTGGAAAAAAGCAAGGCGACACAGGAAACGGCATCGCGGTATACGGATTTGACGACGGGAAAATTTCGCCGGAAAAATTCCTGCCGATTGTGCCGAGGACCTCGTTGCCGAATGGCAAAGTGCGCCGCGAGGAATTTAAGGACGTCACATATCCAGCCGGGCTGAGCGTCGGCAAAGTGGGCGGAGAGGAGCGGCTACTGATAGCCAGCAATCAATCCGACGAAGCATTGTTGATGGATCCTGCTGACGGCAAGATCGTTTTCCGCTTTGACTTGTCCACCTTCAAGCGAATTCCAGCATCGCTGCCCTACACCACGGTGATGACAAGAGACGGCACCCGGGGGTTCGTATCGATCTGGAACGCATCTGCAGTTGCTGAAGTAGATCTGATTAAGGGCAGGGTGCTCCGCAAGATCGAGCTCGAAAAACCCAGTGCTCCGCTCGCGGGTGGCTCGCATCCTACGGCCCTGCTGCTGAATCGCGATAGTTCGGTGCTGTTCGTCGCACTTACGAATCGCGATCAAATTGTGGCGCTCGATACCCGCAGCGGCAAAACCTTGTACACGCTATTCACCAAGCCCGCGCGGCAGACTTACGGGGGCAGTGATCCACAATCATTGGCGCTATCGGCGGACGAAAAAACTCTGTTCTCCGCAAATGCAATTTCCGATTCGGTCGGGGTCTACGATCTAGCCGGACATGAAGCCACGGGTTTCATTCCGACCGAGTGGTATCCCACGGTTGTGGCCACTGCATCCGAATACCTTCTTATCGCGAGCGGCAAAGGCCATGGTTCCGGCCCTAATGGAAAGCCCACCGGTACCAAGAAGGATGGCCAGCCGAACTATCCGTACGTCCTCGGGATGATTCACGGCTCACTGGCGCGGCTGCCGCTCGCGGAAATCCAGGCCAATCTGGGGGACTATTCGAAAGAGACATTCGACCGCAACGCCAGCCGCGGAAACACAGATCACGTTCCGTTTGCCACCGGTGAAAACAAGATTCGCCACGTGATTTACATCATCAAAGAAAACCGCACCTACGATCAGGTGTTCGGCGATCTCGGAGTGGGAGACGGAGATCCTTCCATCACCATGTACGGCGCGGAGATTACGCCGAACCAACATGCACTGGCGAAACAGTTTGGGGTGCTCGATAATTTTTACGACAGCGGCGACGTTTCCGGCGACGGTCACGTGTGGTCTACTTCGGCTTCGGTCTCCGACTACATCGCCAAGACCATTCCGGTCGGCTATCGCGGCCAGGAACACACTTACGACTCGGAAGGGCAATTTCTAAATGGGATCGCGGTAGATGACGGCTTTCCGGACGCCAGCGAACCGACCGGGGGCTATCTGTGGAAGAATTTCGCCGCGCACGGGATGAGCTATCGCCACTACGGCGAATATGTGATTACCCGCTGGTGTTACGAAGCCAAAGCGGAGGCGGAAGCCAGGCATTACTCCGGGCCACCCAAAATCGCCGGGGTATTGTGTCCGCGCACGGTCATCAAGCACGGCGAATCGCTCGACAAGAACGTCGGCGATCCGCGCGGCGGCCCCAGCCCGTATTCCTGGGACATCCCGATCATGGCAAAAAATATTGCCGGAGAGGTTGAACTACGCGGCCACTTCGATCCGCTTTATCCCGATTTCGAGGTTCCCTATCCCGACCAGCTGCGGGCGGATGAGTTTCTCAACGAGTTCAATCAATTCCTCGCGGAGCGCAAAGCAGGCAAGGACACCATGCCGCAATTCATCTTGTTGCGGATGGGTAACGACCATACCGAGGGACTGGTGAAAGACAAGCCGACGCCGTCAGCGTCGGTCGCCGATAACGATCTGGCGGTTGGCCGCGTTGTGGATGCGGTTTCCCACAGTCCGTACTGGGATGACACGGCGTTTTTCATTCTGGAAGACGATGCGCAGAGCGGTCCGGACCATGTGGACTCCCATCGCAGCATTGCGCTGGTGATCAGCAAATATTCACCGCGGCCCAGGACCCACGAAGGGATGACACATTACTTCGTAGATCACAACTTTTACACCACCATCAATGTTGTACGCACCATGGAAACGCTGCTGGGCGTGCCTCCGATGAACTTCAATGACGGGCGCGCCGCGGTGATGGCTCCGCTTTTTAGCGGGGATGGAACACAGCCGCCTTTTTCCGCCGATTATCGGGATCGCGACAACGGAATGATTTACCAAAAGAACGAAAAGGAGTGGGCGGAAGGCAAGAACATGGACTTTAGCCACGCCGACGCGGTGGATACCGCTGTGCTCAATAAGGCGCTATGGCAGGATCGCATGGGCGATCAGCCGATGCCGGCGCCGCAATACAATGTTTTTCCCGCAACGCAGGAAGGCAAGCCTAGCCACAAGGGCAAAGAGAAAGACCTCGACTAGGCCGCAACAGAAAGATTCCTGTCCGAAGACTCGTTCGGAATGACGCATCTCGCATACTATGAGGTTGCGAGTCGTTAAAAGCTGAAGATTGCCTGCAGATCCACGCGGCGGCTAGAGTACAAGCTGCCACCCATGCCCGTGGGGAGCGAATTTGCCTGGCCGAAAATCGGCGAGCCGATCACGCCGACTGGCGTGCCTTCGTTCAGGTTGTTGAACATGTTGCGGGCGGAAATTCCCAGGGTCAGGCTGTAGCGCTGGCCGGAGGAATCGCCGCCACCGAACATTCCTCCACCGCCGCGATTGCCTCTGCCACCGCCGCCCGGGCCTCCCGGTCCGCGGCCAAAGGTTCCACCGCCCGTCTGGCCGGCGCTGGTCATGGCTTGCGTTTTCTTGCCGAAACCAAAGGTCTTGCTCAGCCGCAGGTTCAGTGCGAAACGCGGCGGGCCCAATCCGCAGTTGATGGGAATTTCAGTTTGTCCCGCAGGCGGCTGGCAAGTGAAGCTGATGTTGCCGGGAATGGTGGCACCCGCCAGTGCTGTCTGGAATTGGGCGTAGGTGGGGCGGTCGGTGAACACCGAATCGTTGTTGGCATCAACACCCGAGGTGATGTTGAACGGCACGCCGGAGCTGGCCACCAGGAACGGGCTGACACGAAACCGGTAAGGCAGCGCGATCGAACCGCCCAGAAACAACCGTTGGCGAATATCATAGAAAGCGCGGCCGTAATCGAGCGCCAGGTCGTATTGATTGGACGGAAATCCAGTGGCGCCTTGAGCGTCGCTGTTGGCATAGTTCAGCGTGTAGTAACCAAAAAGAGACAGCCGGCTGCCGGCGCGCACGTTGCCGTTGATGATCAGCTGGTTTTGCTTGAAGTCTCCGCCGGAGTCGAATTGATAGATGTTGTTGTTGCCGCCGAGCGGCCGGTCGGCCGGATCGAAGGTCGGTGGAAGCGGGGCGTTGATGTTCCGCGTCAGCAGCGTATGCACTCCGCGCGAGTATAAATAAGTGAAGGAGACGTTGGCGTAGCGGCCGACCTGCTTTTCGAGTGTGGCCCCGGCTTGCATGGTGTAGGGTACTCTCAGATGCGGATCCACCTGATAAGTGGTTGGCGAAGACCCCACCCCAGCGAGTTCAGCGGTGCCAGGCAGATTGGGGAAAAAATCGGGATTTTTTACAACGAAGCTCTGTTGGGTGATGCCGTTGAGTAGTTGGGCCTGCTCGAGATATTGCTGCCTGAAACGGTCGTAGAAAATTCCGTAGCCCGCGCGAAACACCGCTTTGGGCGTACCCTGCTTAGTTTTTCCGATGCCCCAGGCCAAGCCCAAGCGTGGCGCCAAACCGCCACTATCGTTGATTCCATTTTGCCACTCGTAGCGCAAGCCGTAGTTGACGGTAATATTGGGGCGAACGCGCCATTCGTCCTGAGCGTAAAAGCCGAGATCGCTGTAAGTGTTCTGCACCACCGAATTGCCTTGAGTGATGGAAAACAGGCTGGAGCCGCCGCAGATCGGATTTCCGGCGGGGTCCGTGCCACGGCAGTCCGCGCGAATCTGCGCCGGAGTAAAACCTGCGGCCAGGTCCTGTTGGGTGATCTGGTAAGAGGTTAGCGAGTTGAAAGTGAAGGTGCCGTTGAAGCCGTTGGTCTTGTTCAGATAGTCGTCGTCAATCCGTGCGCGCACGCCAAACTTGATGAAGTGTTTGCTGGCGGCGATCGAAGTGTAGTTCTGAATTTCGTAGCCGTTGGTGGTCTGAAACAGGTTGCCCTGCGCGTTGCCGCCAGCGGTGAAGGCGCCGCTGACGTTGACCGCAGGCGTAGTGTTCTGCGCGGTCTGGTTGCTATCGGAGCGGACATACTGAAAGCGAGTCTCGTTGATGGTGCGCTCGGTAAGCGTTTGGGTGTCGCTGATTTGCACGGTGTGTTCGGTGTTCAGTTCGTTGTAACCCTGCGTGGCCAGGCTGAACTGCCCGATGCCGTTGTCGGTTTCGTTCTCGCGGAAATACTGATAGCGAACGGTCAGGGTGTTACTGGAGGAGAGTTGGTAGTCGAGACGCGGCGTCAAATTTGTGCGGGTACGGGGATTGGGAACCACTTGCGTGAACTGAATGGGATTGAAGCTGGCGTCGAGAGCCGGAGTGCTGATGACCGAGATTTCGTCCTGGACGCGGCGATCGAGATTGAAGAAGAAAGAAGCTTTTTTGCTGACGATTGGGCCGCCGATATTGCCGCTGTAAAGAACGGTGTGGTAGCCAGGCTGCAGCGCAGAGCCCTCGAAGGGGTTGCGGGCATTAAAAGCCGCATCGTTGCCATTGACCATGAACTGTCCGTGGAATTGATCGGTGCCGGGCTTGGTCAGAATCTCGATGCGGCCGTAGCCGAGTTTGTCGTATTCGGCGGAGAACGGATTCTGGTTGATGCGGATTTCGCGGATGGAATTCTTCGGAGGCAGTTGGCCGGCGGTGAATCCGTCGATATAAATCTGGCCACCATTTGGCCCGGCGGCCGGACCGGCGAGCGCCGTCAATTCGTCCTGCAGTTCGTCCGGGTCGTCGGAAAGAGCTTCGAGGTCTTTGCCCTTGAGGGTGACGGAGTTGGCGTTGCTCCCGCCGCTAGTGTCGAGCTGCGTGGTGGAGTCGGACACCACGACTTTTTCCTGCTGCTCCTGAATGGTTAGCTTGACGTTTAGCACCGCCGGCGTTGCGGCGTTCACGGCGACGTCTTTGGCTTCAAATTGCGCGAAGCCTTGTGCGAATACCTGCACCGTATATTTTCCCGGCGCGAGGGGCTTTACTTCGAAGGAGCCGTCACGGGCCGTGGTGGCGGTGCTGGATGCGCCTTCCGCGGGAAGTACGACGACCGTTGCACCAGCGACTGCCGCGCCGGACGGATCGGTTACCTGGCCGCGCAGTATTCCGGTCGAAGATTGCGCTATCGCGCCAGCAACAAAAATGAGCAGCGCCGCGAGAAGCGACACCATAAGTCTTGCGCTATGCCTGTACACCAAATTCATTCGTTCTCCTCAAAAAATTTCGTGCTGCTGATTCGTTAATTGCCGGAAGGCTCGCCGCCACCCAGGCTCCAGGGCGACAGGATCATGTCCTGCCCGCCTTTTGGCGAGGCGCGCAGAATTGCCTCGACTCCATCAAGAAGCGTGATGACGGTGAGAGGATCTTTTCCATTGCCTTGCGTGGTGACGACCATGACGGCATCACCTTTTGCCAAATCAGGAAGTGTCGCGGCGGGCATGCGGGCGATCATCTGCTGAAAATCACCGTTGGCGCCGCGGGTGCCTTGTTGTCCGCTCGACTGTCCGCCGGGAGAGCCGCCACCCTGCTGCGAATTTGCGGCGCCTTGTTGCGCTGCTGCGGGAGCCGGCGATGCTGCACCGCTCGCTTGATTTCTTAGACGGGCGGCGATGCCTTCGGCGAACTGAGCGGGCAACTTTCGCATTTGCGATTCGGAGGTAATTTTAAGTGTGACGGGAGACTTGGAGGCCAGATCCTGCACGACGAGCGTGTTGCTGGCGGCGTCGCTACTGGTCACGAGCCCGGCGATGCTGCGAAAGGTTCCGGAAACAATTTCTGCCGCGTCGAATTCGGCGCCGCTGGCGTTGCGAGTCCCGCGGGCGCGGAGTTGATCGCCTGCCTGAATTTCTGTGGCTGGGGCCACTTTCGCGGCGTCAAATCGCGTGGAATCGGAGGCATAGCGGCGGAAGACAGTGTCCTTCGTAAAGTGGACCAGGACTTCTTTGTTGGCGGACATTCCGTTGGTGGTAATCGAAACGGTTCCGGCGGCGGCGTCAATTGATTTGACCAGACCGCCTACTCCGCGCTGCCATTCGGTGCGCTCTTTGGCCTGTTTTTCCGCAAGCGCGGCTTTCTTGACCGCAATCACGGAAGTGGCGCGAATCGTCTTGCCGTCGTCAGCCAGAATGCCGCGAACCAGAACGCGATCGCCGGTTTGCAGTTCGGAAAATTGCAGGGGCGTGGCTTCTTTCAAATCGGTCTTGCCCGGTTCGATCTGCAGCAATTTGGTGGCGTCCTCGACCGACACCAACGACGGAGCGCCGGCGTCAGAGATCACTGTGAGAGTCTTCCCGGAAATCGCCTGGACAGTTCCCACAGCCTTGGCCACGTTGGCGGCGGGCTGCTGTGCGAATGCCCGAGAGTCAGTCGCGAGCGCCAGGATTGCCAAAGCGAGAAATCCGCAAACGCCGATAACTCTTTTCATCTTGCAATCTTGCATCATCTTTCCTAAATCTACGTTAAACCGAAACAACGACGCCGCGCAGCAATTTTTCGCGGCCTCGAGACACACTTTTACTAAGTACTACGACGTATAGCGCACGGTTTTTGGTACAGCTCGGCAATAGCAAATTGCAGGGAAATCCTGGGTTGGGTCGTTGCTGCAAGCGGCGTTTGGCGAACTCTCCGCCAAAATGCGATCGAGTGTTTTTGGTCACTCAATGCTGTGACTCGTGCTACAGATTTTGCCCTTCAGAAGGGCGCAAATAGAGGCGACGAAAGGATGCGAGCTGCCAGTGGGAACGAGCTGCAGTGGCTGCCGGGAAAGTAAAGAAACGGCAAAGCCAGCGGCTCTGCCTTACAGGCGGGCGATCAGGACGCACCTAGGGGCTAAACCGGACAGAGCTTTCACCCGTCGTCACGAGTCAGGGTCAGGACGGAAGTCCGCCCTGAGACATCGGCTGTTCTGATGCGCCGGCCAAACCGGCCGGAAATGCTTCGGCGATGACCACTGACTCCTGCAAGTGAAATGGCGCGGGCTCCCGAGACGCGGAAACCGCAAGGAGAATGAAATGAAAAATCTTTATGCAACAGAGAAGTTCTTTGATGAACTCTTTGGCTTCCGTCGCGAATTCGACGATAACTTCAATCGCATTTTGACTACCAATCCGTGGGGCTGGGAACTGCCGGAATTCAAGAATGCTTTCAAAATGGCCCCGGCCGCGGAAACGTATGTGGACAAGAATGCAAAGAAGTATGTTTGCCGGTTGGCGCTGCCGGGGATCGCGCTGCAGGATGTTCAGGTGTACGTCGAAAGCAACCTGCTGACGATCAAGGGCGAGCGGAAACTCACGCATCGGGCAAAAGAAGCCGAGATGTTCGAGGAAGAGATCGGGTACGGCGCGTTCGAACGGATCTTCACGCTGCCGGAAGGTGTGAACTACGAGAAGCTGAACGCGGAACATCTGAACGGAGTGCTGGAAATCACCGCGCCGGTTGCGGCGGTTGCACTGCCCCGCAAGATCGAAATCAAGACTGCGGTGCCGCTGGTAAAGCAGATCGCGGCGTAAGTTGAAAAGACAATGGCCCGGAATCGCCCTGGTTCCGGGCCACTTTCGTTAGCGGCTGATTTCTTAGTCTGCTCGGTTGGAGGACTCATGATTCCAGCAAATCTATTTGATTTTCTCGGCCTGATTTCGATTGCTGCGGCGCTGATCGGCTTCGGCGTTTTCCTCAGCAGCTATTGGAATTACCGGCGCACCAGCGTGGTGGTCTGTCCAGAGACACGCAAAGCGGAGGCGGTGCGCGTGAATGCCAGACGGGCCGCATTCGACGCGCCCAAGGGCGGCGACGTGAAGTTCCGGCTCGAACAGTGTTCCCGGTGGCCGGAACAGCGGCAATGCGGTCAGGAGTGTCTGCACCAGATCGAAAATGATCCGGAGTTGTGCCACGCATCGGCGAAGGCCCAGCAATGGTTTCTTGACCGGACCTGCGTATTTTGCGGAAAGCCGATTGAGAAATTGCAATGGCACGAGCATCCGCCGGCGCTGCTAAGCTCCGATCATGTCACCGCTCTTTGGAATGAAATTCCCGCCGAACTTCTGCCGGAAGCATTCGAGAAGAGCGCGCCGGTATGCTGGAGCTGCCACATTGCGGAGTCGTTCCGCCGGACGCATCCGAATTGGTTGTGGACCGGCCCTGGAATCGCGGCGCAATGGGCGAATATCTGGGCGAGGAGAATGACGAGGCGTGCGACCCGCAGCAGCCACTGCTGAACTGAGTCAGACCGCCCGCACGTGTACGTGGGCTGCCGTTACTTCGTCTGGTGCGCGCGTAACTCGGAGGTGGTGGCGTCAACTTTCTTGAGCATCACTTGGATTTCCGGATTGGAATTGAACAGCTTCCAGACCAGCCCAGTTCGATAATTCTCCACCATCACGGTGATGGGTGCCTGGTTAAGGCCCATGTAGATGGGCGACAACCAGTCTTCATCCAGGTTGTAGGCATCGATTGGGCCGTAAATTCCCCACAAGCGATCGCCGAGGTCGCGATAGAAATGTTTGAACGCGGTCATGGATGGCTCGGGAGTATAGGGGAATGAAGCGAGCGCACCGGTTGGGGCAAGTGTGCCCTGGTCGTCCTGGAGGTCTGGCGCTTCGGGAAGGTATCCGCGTGGACCATCGCTGGCGGTCAGGCCCCAGGCGTCCGCGGCGTAAGTCTTGTGCTTACCAGGATTTTCGATGGCATAGGCACGATTGATGAGCGCGAGATTGCGGTTGTTCGCAAAATAATTTGTGTAGAGATCGGTGAGCGAGCGCGGGTCAAATCCCAAGTAAGAATAGTGAGCGAAAAAAAGTGGGCCGCCACTTCCGACTCCAACGTCAAGCTTGATGCCGTGGTAAGCGGTTCCGTTGGTGTAGTGTGCTCCTTCGCTCGAACCGGACCATCCTTTGCGATAGAGAGTGGCGGCTTCGGATTGGCCGGCCCAACCGGTGTAATAGAGTTCAGGCGCAACCGGATGGGTAGGCGAGGCGATGGCCAGCAGGTAGACGATCATGGTTTCGTTGAAACCGGTCAGCCGATGGTTGATGAACCAGCCCCATTCCGGAGTCCAGTGCCAATAGAGGGCGTCGCTGTCCGGCGATTTGCGGTACCAATCCCATTCGACAGTCTCCCAAAGATGGCTGATGCGCTTGTCGAGCGCGGTCTCCTGCGGCGTCGCGCGATTGAAATATTGGCGTGCAGCTAGAAGGCCCTGGATCAGGAAGGCGGTCTCGACCAGATCTCCGCCTCCGTCGATTACATCAAAAACGGGAAGCGACTGACCGGTTTTGCCGTCCATGAAGTGCGACCATGCGCCGTGGTAACGCGGGGCTTTTTCCAGAAACGCTGTGATTTTGTCGATTCGTTCGATGCCCTGTTCGCGGGTGATGAAACCGCGGTCCACTCCAACCAACAGCGCCATGATGCCGAAACCGGAAGCGCCGGTGGCGACGATGCGGTCGTTGCCAGGAAGATTTTCGCGGATCATTCCGGAATCGGGATGCGCGCCTTCCCAGTAGTAGCGGAAGCAAGCCTCCTGCAGCATGGTGAGCAGTTCATCATCAGTCATCGAGTGGGTTTCGGCGGAAACGACAGCCGACGGGGGTGACTCTCTGTAATTGAGGTCAGAGAAAGAAACCTTGTAATAGGCTTTCTGCCCGACCTTGCCGAAAAAATCCGTAAAGCGATAGACGCCGGGAGTTTGGGTCCCAATCGGTTGGAAGGTGGCGCCATCGAATGAACGAGAAATGATGAAGCGACCGAGTCCGGATTCGCCATTCGAATCGGGAGATGGCTCCCAGTTGAGATCGATATGCCGTTCGTAGGCGCGCGCTTGCAGATTCTTCACAGTGGAGGGTGCGGGCTTCGATGCGGTGTTCGAACCGCTGGCATCCTCAATCCGGACTTCATCCAGAAAAAGTGTGTGCGGCTTCGAATCAGCAGCAGCTTGTTCGAACGACAAGGAGGCGAGACGATGCGGATCGAACGAAGTTACAGAATCGGGTGAGAGGTGACGGAGCGGGATGAGCACGCGCTTCCATTTGTTGCCTGGAATGTCTCCGGAAAACTCGCCAACGTGAATCCGTGCGGAAAAACCGCGATTGGAGTCATGTAAACGAAGATCGGGAAGCGCTGCCGCAGGAATTGCTTCGGGGGAATACAGCCAGAACGAGAGCGTGTCGCCTTCAAACAGAATTTCGCGATTACGAAACTCGAGAACCTGAAGTTGCGCGAGCCAGGAGCCGCCGGGATTAGACTTCCACGCTAGCCGAATAGAGTTTGGCGGAGTGAAAAAAGTCCGCGAATCCAATGGGAGGCGTTCGCCCTGCAGCTCAACAGTGCTGGGAGCAACGGCTTTGCCGGTTGAGTAGTAATAGCCGGAGGTCCTGGGTCCGTTGTCAAAAAAAGTGTGGCGGTAATAAGTGGTCTGGGCAGCGCTGTGAAAGACAGAAATAACGCACACCGTGGCAACAACGAAGGAACGACTCACTATCTTTCTAGCGACACCAACCGGCAATTGCGTTCTGGACCAATTTATCTCGCGCATCAAATGGAATCGGGACTCTGCAGGCATGAGGGCCATTCTCCAGTCATTGCATGGCTTCAGGTCGCGTTCAAGTCATATCAGATGCGAGTGCTCCCTAATATATTTGCACCGAATTGTGATCCAGCCAAAACCCGAGACAGACATACATATTTCTGCTGATAGACGCCAATGGGGTCGGACTGTAGAACTTAACCGTTTTACCGAAAGTTGGCGAGGGCGGGGACTCTGGCTAACGGCTCTCTCCTAAAGGGGTGGGGGATGATCATGGGGAGAATGGCTGTACGGGGGCTTTTGCTCCTGGGTTGCATGTGTGTGTTTTTGCAAGGAGCCGCAGCGCAGTATCGTGCTTCACTGCGAGGAACAGCGACTGATCCGCAAGGCGGCGTGGTTGCCGGCGCGACGGTGACGCTGACAAACACGGAGACGAACGCAGCGTTGGTTTCGACTTCCGACGACAACGGCATCTACCAGTTCAACGCGCTGCCGGCGGCACCCTATCGGCTCACTGTAGAACATCCCGGGTTCAAGAAAAAGGTGTTGGAGCACGTGGAAATCATTCCAGAACAGCCCAATGCTCTGGACCTGCGACTCGAGGTGGGTGATGTTCAGCAGACCGTGACGGTGACCGAGACCACGCAGGCGCTGGACACGGAAACAGCCAACGTGAGCGGTACAGTCTCAAGCAACCAGATCCAGCACTTGCCGTCGTTTGGTCGCGACGTTCTGAAGCTCACGCAGCTAGCTCCCGGTTCATTTTCTGATGGCTCGCAAGCAAGCGGCAATGACAACTATAACCTTCCCGGCACTCAGACTGGCGGGGGACAGTCTGGTGGGGCAGACGGTATTTTCAAGACTGAGAATGGCGCACAGCTCATTGCTAACGGGCAGCAGACTGAGAACAACGGCATTTCGATTGACGGTATCAGTACCACGAGCTCCGTCTGGGGCGGCGCAACGATTATTACGCCGTCTGAAGATTCCGTTGATAACGTAAAAGTCATCTCTAATTCCTATGACGCGGAGGATGGCCGGTTCAGCGGTGCCCAGATTCAGATCACTTCCAAGAGCGGCACTAACGACTTCCATGGCAGTCTGTTTATTACCACCCACCAGCCAAACCTCAATGCTTATCAGCGCTTCAACGGAGCTGGTCTTGCCGTAACGCGAGACGACAATAAGTTCGAGCAGTTCGGCGGCAGCATCGGTGGGCCAATCTGGAAAAACAAGATCTTCGCCTTCTTCAATTATGAGACAGTTCGCGAACCGACCACCAACCTCACCGGCAACGGTTGGTACGACACCCCGGCTTTCGACGCTTTAGCCCCTACGGGAAGTATCGCGGCGCAGTATCTTTCCTTTCCTGGAAACGGCGTGGTTGGAACTCTCAACACAGCGGCCACCTGCGCGACGGCCGGCTTAACCGAAGGGGTGAACTGCGTAACGATTCCCGGTCAGGGTCTGAACGTCGGCTCGCCGCTAATGACGCCCTTGGGTATGCAGGACCTCAGCTGGACGAGCGCGAGTAGCCCTGGCGTCGGTAGCGGCCTAAGTACTGTGGCGGATATCGCCAATTACAATACTATCAATCCCACAAAATTCACGGCGACTCAGTACAATGGCCGCCTGGATGCCAATGTGACGCAAAAGGACCGCATCGACTTTGCGATCTACTGGGTTCCTCTGTCTAAAGATAACTTCAACGGCAATCGCGCTTATGACGTCTTCCATCATGACCAAATCAATAACGCGATGTCGGCAATCTGGGATCATACCTTCTCACCGAGCTTCCTCAACGAATTTCGCGTGAATGCCGCCGGCTGGCGCTGGAATGAAATTTCTTCCAACCCGCAGTCTCCGGTCGGATTTCCCACAGACAGAATTGATAAGACCGGCAGTATTACGCTCAATACTTTTGGGCCAAACGTTGGCAGCATCCTGGACCAGTGGACTTACACTTTCAAGGACGTGGCTACAAAGATTTACGGACGGCACACAATTAAGTTCGGCGCTGAAGGCACACGGCTTTTTTACCTGCAAGAATGTGCCGGTTGCGGCGTGCCCAGCTATAACTTCTTCAACATATGGGATTTTCTCAACGATGCGCCACATAACGAGGGTGGGGGATTTAATCCTAATACTGGGTTCCCAACAACAATTCGCCAGGACCAGCGCGAAAACATTTTGGGCTTCTTCGTCCAGGATGGCTTTAAAGTTCGCGCGAACCTGACCGTCAACGTCGGCCTACGCTGGTCCTACTTTGGTCCGTTGTACGCAAAAGAAGACAACATGCTAACTGCGGTCCCCGGCGCTGGCGCGAACTACCTTACGGACCTGGTTGTTCGGAAGGGCGATTCCTGGAACGCGCAGAAGAACAATTTCGGGCCGCAGATCGGGATTGCCTGGAGTCCGGGGTTCTTCCATAACAAACTGGTGGTGCGCGGCGGTTACGGCCTGAGTTATAACGGAGAGCAAATCGCCATCTCGTCAAATATTGTCAACAATCCAGGGTCGGTCGTGTTCCCGAGTTTATCCATGTCGACGCCGACTTCGCCCAATCCTGGCATTCTCTATGCCCTTTCGTCGGGCGCGCACGATCTTAACGGCTATCCAGCGAATCCGAATACCATTTCGAGTTTTGGGGCGAATGGACTGCCCACAACTGGTTCAGTTGGCGTTGAAATCTTCCCTAGCACCCTGCCCACAACGCGTGTCCATCACTACTCGGTGGATACTGAATACGATCTCGGCCACCAAATCGTGGCATCGTTGGGATATCAGGGAAGCTTGTCGCGTGACACCTTCTTCCATGAAAACCCGCTCGCCATACCGGCAACGTTGGGTTACACCTTCAACCCGCAAATCGGTGGCGGAGACTACTGGGGCGTGAACGGCCACGGTAACTATAACGCTTTGCTCGCTGAACTGAAGCATGAGTTCACGCACCACTTCACCGCCGATGGTCAATTCGCCTGGTCGAAGTGCATGGACACAAGTTCCGCTCCGTATTCGGAGCAGCCCTACCCGTACGACCTTAACTTGGATTACGGACGCTGTGACTACAACGTTGGCAAGGGGTTTAAGATTTTCGGCGTGTGGCAGCCTGTCCTCTTTCATGGCAGCAATAGCTGGCTCGAAAAAATCGCGGGTGGCTGGTCGCTGAGCGGGATTTTCAATATTCACACCGGATTCCCATGGACTCCGATGGTGAGCGTCAATGGAGGAAGCCTGTATTGCGGGCAATGCGGCTACGGCTCGCTGTTCCCTGGAGCCTACCTGGGCGGCGCTGGCCATAGCACCAGCAATAGTGCATTCGAAACTGTAGCGGACTCGAACTTTCCCAATGGCGGAGCAGCGTATTTCTCTACGCCGACCTACACTGCGTTCGGCAGCACCAACTCAGGAAGCGCCCTTCCTCAGGCTCCTGGCGTCCATCGCAATTCGCTCAATCTGCCCGGCTATAAGGCCGTGGACCTGACGCTGGCCAAGGCCTTTGGACTGCCCAAGGCGCCGGTGCTCGGAGAGAGCGCCAAGATCGAGCTCCGCGTTGATGCCTACAACCTATTCAACAATTTGAACCTCAATCCTAACGACATCTCGAACAACATTGGCAGCTCGAACTTCGGCACGATTACGGGCGCTCTCGGCGCACGTGTCATCACACTGGGAGCTCGATTCAGCTTCTAATGTCGCTTCCTGACCTACTCCTAGTGGGACTAGGGGCAAATTCGTTTCAGTTTTTGAGCCGAGGATTTTCAGTGTAGCCACAACTCCGCTTGGGCGCTCGGTGTAATATCGGGAGATGCCGCTCTGGCTGATCTTCTTTGTGCTGGCTGGATTTTTGCTGTTTGCGTTCAAAGTTTCGGGCGACCGGAACAATGACTCTGGCTTTCCGAAACTGCGATTGTTTTTGCTGATTGCGGTGCTGCTGTTTGCGGTTGCCGGGATCGTTGATTTCGTGCGATGGGTGCGGCCGGAATGACCGCATCAATTCCTGGTAGGCCTAATGGGCCTAGTTCGAACCTCGGCCGTCATGTATTTGGAGTGGCGGTTTTTGCCTCTGGCGTCATCACGCTGGCCTGGCACGACTATAACGGCTGGCATCAACCGCGTTACCTGGTTTGCGCTGTCGGTGCTGCCCAGATCTTCGGCGGCGGCGCGATTCAGTTTCGTCGGACCGCGAAAATGGGAGCGGCCGTCCTTGGTACGGCTTATCTTGTCTTCGTCTCACTGTGCGTGTTAGGAATCGTCGCAGCACCGAAGATTTACAATAGCTGGGGCAATTTTTTCGAGCAGTTCTCGCTGCTGACCGGAGCAGCGATTCTTTATGCGCGCCGGTCATCGGCATGGTCACCAGTAACGCTGAAACGGACCGGCCGCATTCTGTTGGGCATTTGCACCGCTTCCTTTACCCTCGAACAGGCGTTTTATCTTCACGCTACCGCTAATTTTGTTCCGACGTGGATTCCGCCAAGTCAGATGTTTTGGGCGGCTGCGACGACCGTGTTATTCGCGCTCGCGACCGTGGCTCTTCTTACCAATCGAATGGCACTTCTGGCGACTCGCCTGCTGACAACGATGCTCGTGAGTTTTGGGCTGCTGGTGTGGGTACCGTTGGTTCGTTCCGATACCCACAGCCATACCAATTGGGGCGAAATCGCGGAGACCTTCGCGATTGCCGGAAGTTTATGGATTCTCGCCGATCTCCTCTGCGAGTGATGGCGGAAGCGTGTGGGAGTCCGAGTTCAGTCCATAGCTCAACATTTGGTTCCGTACTGGCACCTGTACTTCCGTACAGGTGCTTCAAAAATGTGTCGCATCTGTCAAAATGTATCGCATTGGAACGCTTCCCAATTTTTCAAATTGGCCCTCTCGTAGCAAATACTCATACTGAATAAAGGCGTATCCCGCTCTGCCTCGAACCCGCGAATTTCGCCGGATCGTGTCAGCTCCAAATCTTGATTTCATCGGCGCGTTTTATCCGCGCAAAGGAACCTCGTGCGACACAAAATTGGTCTTCTCGCAATCTGCGTATTTCTCGCCGCCTGCAGCGGTGTCAAAAATCAGGTCACTGGTGGTGGCGGTCAGCTCAATGGGATCGCGGTTACGCCACCGACCGCTTCCATCACTCCCGCAGCCACCA
Organism: uncultured Acidobacteriota bacterium; assembly: GCA_963814635.1. Taxonomy (GTDB): domain Bacteria; phylum Acidobacteriota; class Terriglobia; order Acidiferrales; family UBA7541; genus Acidiferrum. Next base: position 2,863,143 of record CAWFDP010000001.1, read on the forward strand.
TCTCGCTGCATGCCACCGGTTCTTATTCCGACGGCACTACCAAGGACATCACCTCGTCGGTCACATGGCTCTCCTCCGATTCGAACGTCGCTTCCGTCACCACCGCCGGCGTCGCCACCGGCGTCGCCACTGGAGTGGTCACCGTTTCCGCTCACTCCGGCTCGTTTTCTGGTTCCGCGACCCTCACCATCGGTAGCGCTGGCGCCAACCTCACGTCTCTAGCATTGCTCCCGGCCAACCCGTCGCTTCCTGTGAACACCACCCAGCAACTCAGCGCCATCGGTACTTACAATGACGGTAGCACCCGCGACCTCACCGCGCTCGTCACTTGGCAACCTTCTTCCAACGTTGCCGTCGCCACCGTGAGCGCCGCAGGTCTGGTCACCGCAGTTGCCGCTGGCTCCGCGACCATCACGGCGAATCTCGGCTCGGTTTCTCAAAGCACCACGGTCAGCGTCACCGCTCCTTCCATCACCTCAATTTCCGTCACGCCAGAGGATCTGACCCTGCCTATCGGAATCAGTCAGCAATACATCGCTTCTGCCATCTATAGCGACGGCTCCATCCAGGACCTGGTCACTGGCGTCACCTGGAGCTCTTCCGTCAGTTCTGTCGCTACCATCGACGCCAATGGCCTCGCCACCATCATCGCCTCTGGGACCACCACCATCACCGCAACAGTGGGCGCCTTCACCGATACCTCCACCATCACCGTCGTTCCGGCTCTTCTCACTTCCATCACTCTTACTCCAGCGTCTGCCACCATCGCGCCCGGCTCTCAGCAACAATTCATCGCCACCGGCAATTTCGATGACGGCAGCACCCAGGTCCTTACCTCTGCTCTCTGGTCTTCCAGCGTCGTCAATGTCCTTACCATCGATCAGAACGGACTCGGTCTTGCCGTCGGTTCCGGAACCTCCACCATCACCGTAATTTCCGGCACCATCTCCGCTACGGCTTCGGTCACCGTCACCAGCGCGACTCTGGTTTCTCTCGCTATATCTCCGGCCAACTCTTCCATGCCCGCGGGCGCTGTTAAGCAATTCATCGCTACAGGCACCTTTAGCGACTCCTCCACTCAAGACATGACCAATTCCGTACTCTGGAGTTCTTCTGCACCGACTTTCGCCACCATCAACAATGCCGGCCTCGTCAGCAGTCTGGCCATCGGCAGTACCACCATCACTGCCACGTGGGGAGCGGTCACGCAATCCACCACGCTCACCGTTTCCAACGTCTCTCTCGTTTCCATCACTATCTCGCCTGCCAATCCGCACGTGGAAACTCACACTTCCCTGAAATTCACCGCCACCGGCAATTACAGTGACGGCAGCACTTCCACCTTGGTCAACGTTTCCTGGCACTCCTCGAAGAACAACTTGGCAAACGTTCGCGGGAGCGGAATTTTCCACGCCAAGAAATCCGGCACGGTGACTCTCTCCGCCACCTCTTCCGGCGTTACAGGCTCAACCACCGTAACCATAGGCACCGGTACGCTCGTCTCCATCGCCATCACTCCGGCCAACTCTTCGGTGGCCGTCGGCTCCACCCAGCAAATGATCGCCACTGGCACCTTCAGTGACAGCTCCACGCAAGACGTCACCATCAACTCCCATTGGAGCTCCACCGTTCCAACCGTGGCCACCATCGCCAACGCGCCGGTAAACGCAGGTCTCGCAAAGACCTTCGCCTCCGGTACCACCGCCATCGGCGTCAATCACAGCGGCACTACCGCTACCACAAATCTCACGGCCAATTGACTTGACGGCAAAACCGCCTAACCACATCACACAGCATCGCCGTGGCCGGCGTTGTTGGCTCAAAAAAGAGACAAAGAGCCCAGATTTTTGGGCTCTTCGTCTTTCGATTCATCAGCATGCCAACAAAGAGCTGCAGGCTACACCAAGGTAGGTTTCATCCGCGCCTCTTTCGCAGCGAGCAGTACACAGCTGCATCGAGTGGTTTCAAGGTCGTCATTAGGCGCCTGACTAGCGCGAGAAACCTTTGCACGAACGCTCAACTCCTTCCATGAGAAGGCCGGTTAGCGTTAAGTCGGTTTTTCTTTTTCCTCCCTATAAGGTTTTTTTGCATTCGAGCCGAGCCTCCTCTGTCGCCATCCTTCCATCCGCACTCTTTTTGAGCGATTTTCGCTCGGTGCCAGTTGGGCGTCCTCATTTCAGCAGGTGCTGCTTCCTGATAATCGACCTCGACTCCGCCAGGCTTAGTCGCAGTCACCTGAACTCGGCGGTTGAGCTCGGCCGTTAAAATCCCTCGCTACGCCACGGCGCTTACCACCTTGTGGTTGTTCCGCAGTGGCTCGTAGACTTCCCTGCTTACCCACAACTTGTGTAGCAGTACCGCCAACTTCCGGGCCACGGCAACCACGGCCCGTTTACTCGAATTCGCTAGCGGCTGTTTAGAACGCGCCCTACCCGTCTTTCCCAAGAACCCTTTCGAGTGCTTCTTCAAGATTGCGGAAGACGCGAATACCTTTTTCACCCAAGATGTCACGAAATATTTCAAACATGCGAGATAATCCGAATACGAGGTCGCTGCTAACTAGGATGGCCCGACGAGAATCGGGTGAGAAAATGGACCGGTCAGCGATTCTGCGCAAATCCTCGGACGTGAGGGCTACTTCGGTGACGTGGGTAAAGTCCATCAACTGAGAGAAATCTGGGACAAAATCGGGGTCATTCAGGAGTTTGTCCTGATGGCCCAATGCGTCGGCCTTTTGATTACGAGGCCAACTCCTTCCGTTTACCTGAGAAGTGGTTTTGAGACCATCTTGACTTGTCCGGTTTCAGCTCATACGGGACGAATGGGCGAAGCTGACCCGCCATCGGGCAAAGTGTCACCAGGCTGATACAGGGAAGCGAGCCTGCCAGGTTGCGTGGCGAGAATCGAAGCGGCCCTTCAAAGGGCACAAGGGTCGCGTGCGGCACTATGATTGGGACTCGCGCGTCAGGGCGAAGTCAGCCCTAAGATTCGGTGCGGACCGCTTCGTAAGCTGGCTTCCAGAAATCCTGGATCACATTCGGCGGATCAGCCGATTCAGAACGTGCGCTCGGTCACCATGATCGCGGTCAAGCCCTCGTTTGGATCGTTCGACCACGAGGAGCCCAGCCTTAGTCAATCGCAGGCGACATGGCGCACGCGACATATTGCCATTCCATCTAACGTTTCTTCTTGACTGGTGGCTTCTTTTCTCCGCCCTTGGTGTTGATCAATGCCAGGTAATCTTTGGCATTGAACGGGTAGCGGTGAGTGGACTGCTGTCCGGTGGTGCTCAACGTAATGTCCACGCGCCGATTGTTGGCCAGAACCAGCACCTGCAGATTCCTCGACATTTGTTGGCGGTCGGCGGGACTCAATTCCGGATTCTCCGCGATCTGTTCCTTGACCTGTTCCGCAGTCAGCTGGTCTTCTTTGCCAAAAGACCGCGTCTCGAAACGGTCGGCAGGTACACCGTGTTCAACCAGAAAGTTTTTGCTTCGATCCACGCGTCGCTGTGTAAGAGCCTTGTTGTATTCCGCGGAGCCACGAGGATCTGCGTGGCCACCCAGGATCAAGTGAGCATCCGGCACATACTTTAGATAACTCTTAAAATCTCTCGCGAGCCTCTCCAGAATGTCTGCCTGGCTGTCTACTAAGCCGCCATCGGGATTTGCGGCAGTGGGTCGAGCGGTCGGAAAATAAATACTGTGGAGCGCCAGTTTGGCTTCTAATTCCTTGATCTCCGGAGCCGGGGCTGGTGGAGGCGGCGGAACCTCCACGTTTACGGCAGTGGTTGACGAACCTGTGAGCGCGGGATTGCGGTCATCGTTTACTGTGCAGGTCACCATGATACTACCTGGCTGTGCGCCGCGCGTATTCAAGGTTGCGCTGTCGCCATTGCCGGAGATCTCTCCGGAGGTAGCGGCGTAGCTAACCGTAATTCTCCGGCCATCTGGGCTGCTGGCGCGCGACGTAATGGTTGATGTGCCGCCTGTTTGCACGCTGGCCGGATCGGCCAAGCATGAAATCACCGGTGGACGGGGCGCTTTCACGGTGAACCTGGCGCTGCACGATGCAACGCCTCTTTTGCTGCCATCACTCAAATTGGCGGTGACTTCGTATGCGCCGGGTTGCAAAGTGGCGGTGTCAATCTGCGTCGATGCATCACCCCCAGAAACTTTCACCCCGGTACCACTCCAATCGTATTTCAGGGTACGTTTGGGATTGAAATTAGATCCGCTGGCAGTCGCGGTTACCGATTCGCCGGCGAACACTTCAGTCGGCTGAACTGAGCATGCCGCACTCGGTGGCACCGGCGACTCTCCACCACCAAACATAAAATTGACGCCAGCCTGCAGGCGCACTCCTCGAATTGTAGTGTCTGGCACACTCGGAGAGCCGTAGCGGTAACTCGACATTACATAGTCAGCGCGGAGCAGCCGCAGAGCAACGTGCCTGGAGAGATTGAGGTCCAGACCGCCGCCGAACATAAATCCCAACTTGTCAACGTCATGGAAAGCGTCCGGCATAAGCCGATGGTCGCCTACTAATGCTTCCAGAAATGGCGAAAAATGAGTATGGCGAAAGGTGATCTTTGGCCCGAATGAGAGGTTAGAGAAAGCGGTATCATCAATTTTTTTCGCGAACGTGGATTCGCGGCTGCCCCAATTCGTACTGGTGTCGAGCGTCAACCCGAACCAACGGTTGAAATTGTAGGTGAGACTGGCGCCCGCGCCCCGCGGATTTGCTTCCAGGCGACTGCTCAGCGGAAACAAACCTCCGGGAAGCTGGCCGTGTATATCCGCTCCGGGATGAAAAAAAGAATACCCGCCATAAAGTTCCCATTTCGGAGCGGGCGGGTCCTGCGCTGCGGCCGCGGTGACAAGGAGACACAGAACAGCAATCATTGGCGGCAGTAGCGCTGAAACACGGCCTGCGTGGCCCTTCAAATGAGATAACATAAGAACATTCCTCCAAATTTTACGACGTGAAGTCTCGTTTATCTAAGCTGCGCAACCGCCGGGATCAGTCTCGATTCGAGATAGTCCCTTTACCGGATGTCTCAAGGACAGCTAGGTACGTTCACCATGTTGGTGTCCAATGTGACTGCACCGTTTCGTGCCAACGCTCTGCCATTCAGCGTTGCACCGGTGGTAAGGGTGATGTCCGTGAGCGCCAGAATGCTGCCGTTGAAGGTAGAGTTGGTTCCCAGAGTTGCTGAACTGCCTACCTCCCAGAAAACGTTGTGAGCCTGAGCGCTTCCGGCGAGTACGATACTGCTGCTGCTCAATGTGGTGAGTGCCGAAGCTACCTGAAAAATCCAGACAGCATTCGGGTTACCCCCGCCGTCGAGGGTTAGCGTACCGGTGATTCCCAACGTGGACGTGGACTTATAAATTCCCGGAGCCAGAGTTTGTCCGCCTAAGTCTCCCGCCACAGTAGCTGGAGCAGGCATGGTTCGTCCTTGCAGGTCCAGATACGCCGTAGTCAAGGCGGTCTGCGCAGCAGCTGCGGAGGTGCTCGACGGAGGCGGAGGATCCGTCAAATGGATCGTTCCGGTCACGGTCCCCGGTCCAGCCGTATGGGTCCCTGTGCCCACGTAAGTGTTGGTGTCAAGAAAACCAGTCACTGCGCTGCCTGGACTTAGACCCAAATCTCCTCGAATGATCGTGGCGCCAGTATTGGTGACCGTGGAGCCGGCTAGAATTCCGAAAGTGCAGGCTGCTCCCAGCGCTACCGTCGCTGGAGGAGCACACGCAGCGGACGTCGTAAACGTCCACATGAAATTAACCGCTAGAGGGTTCCCGAAAGTGTCTTTCGCCCCGGTGGTGATTGTGGCGGTAAACGAAGTGCTCGCCGGAAGAGTGGCTGTAAACGTTGCAATGTTGGTCGCCGCAACGTAGCCCACTTGCCCGGTTACGCCAACTCCTGCCACCGTCACGGTAAAGGTAGAATCGTCAATCGTCGCGGGATTCATAGCCTTGCTGAAGGTTGCACTGACCACCGCGTTGTTGGGGCATACGGGGGCTGATCCATCCGGAGGAGTCACGGACGTCACGGTCGGAGGAGTGAGAGGATCGCCAGGCTTTCCGCTTCCAGCATTCTTATCAGGGTCACCGCACCCCGCCACTACGACGGCCAGCAGCAACGTCGGGATCCAACTTCTGCCTGCCCTCAATTTGCGCATTAGTTTCTCCTCATCATCCATTGCAAGGCGTCTTAAATGGCGACGCCTGCCCCAAAGCCGAACAGGACTCGGAATTCGCTGTAATCATTAGAGAAATATAATTACTAGCTTGCTTATTTATATAACAGCTATGATTCTGGCGTCTGTACAATATTGAACACTTGCCAAGCGCTGTATCCACGCTGACACCATTCGCACTAGGCGTTCTTTGGACCCAAACCAGTTTGACGATGACTCGATTAGGGCTTGTACTTACTGTGCTTTCTCCAAAGTCGCAGTCAATTGGACTTCTGATCCCGCTTGAACCTCAATGTCGCGTGTCCAGACTTTCCAGCCGGACATTTTGACCACGATTGAGTGCTTGCCGGGGGTGAGCTTGAGGCTTGCAGGAGAATTCCCGATAAAATTGCCATCGAGCGATATATCCGCGCCTGAAGGGTTAGAGGAGACATTTATCACTCCCTTCGCCGGCTCAACCGTTGTCGCCGCAGGCTTTGTTTCACCCTTCGATTCTGTCCCTTTTTCTTCACTGTTCTTTGTGACTTCCGATCTAATTCCAACTGGAACGAATTCGCGGTCCTTCTCGGCTACCGTGACCGGAACATTCGTAACGCCTTGAAGGGCAACTAGAATCGCCCTGTAGTTGTCTTTGTCACCCTGCAAGAGAATGCCAGCCGACTTGTTCGACACATCCGTGTATTGAATTCCGATGTAGTGAAGACGGGTCTTGTGAAATAGGCCGAACAGAGCCACTGGCGCGACAAGAATTGCCAAGGCAATCATCGTTCCGACTCGGCGGTGTGCCTCTTGGCCGTAGCTAAGCGAGGTTACGGACTTCGGAGATATTTGTACCGTCTTGCCGTCCTTGAGAGCCAGAGTGATGAGATCGGACGTAATTGTGAGCTTGTTTTTCCAATCCTTCGGGTCAACCTTCGAGTCAACAGACCCTCCGTTGTACCGGACGCGGTCGAACGAATTGCCCTGTCCATAGGTTGCCAAGCTAAAGCAGACAAGAAGTGCGACCGTACGTAAACAAATTCTCATTTCGACTCCATGAACTAGCAAACTGGTAAGAAACGATCGGAGTAAGGATATAACATAATTAAGTACCGCTCAATACATAGATTTTCATTACCTGGCGAGCTCTAGGCGAAGATCATTTCGGATGTCTTCGCCGATACTCTTCCCGGCAGATGCAAGGCCCTGGCTAGTTATGTAGGGATGATCCCGCGTGAATATTCCAGCGGAGGGCGCAGCGGCTCGGTGGGTTGAGCAAACAAGGTAATCCGCTGTTGCGGTTTCTCTGGGGTGAGGCGGGGGCGCATGCCGCACGCAAGGATCCGGAGTTGCGGCGTTTTTACCGCCGCAAATTAATCCAGAAAGGTTTCGGGAAGGCGAGCGTAGCCGTGGCTCGCAAACTCGGGATCCGGCTATGGATCATGTTGCGGGATCAGATCGAGTATAACGAGTTCTGTCGTCGTGGACAGAAGCAGCAGAAGAGCAGTGATGCCTGTGCGGGGATGCCAGAAACGCGCTATGGTGCTAAAAGTCACCGGCCGGTTGATTAGGCTACCCGCCTCCCTTGAGGAAGAGGGAGTTCGAATTATTCATCATGGTCGATGGTGATCGAAGAGATGTTTGGTGGGCAACACTGAGTTGATGAACGTAAACGGGCTGGGCAGGTTAGGGTGACACAGATGAACAGAAGCGGCAGAAAAGACGCAGTTCGTGCGTCGTCGAGGAAGTGTGCTCGAATTCAGTGATAACAAAAGAAAAAGCAATCGACACGGGCCGGCGTCGTTAGAGATAGCTTGTTATTTTGGGCGTGTTTACGGTCTAGTGAAAACTGACACTTGGTTTTCTTCTCTCGCATCGAGGAACCGGTTGTCACTCGCGCAGCTGAAATTCAAAACAAAACCGGTCACTGTGGCGTTAATGCCGCCTTTTGCCGCCTCTTTCTGCTTGTAACCTCCTTCGAACCAATGATGTATGGCGGAAGCGTGTGGGAGTCGAATTTGCGATGTTCCTTCACAATCGCCAGGTTTTATGCGGCTGTTGCACACCGCACGCTTCCACTAACGAGTAGGTTTCAGTAGGCTCCTCAAGACTTCTTCTCTGAGCGAAGAATCTTCATGTAAGTCTTGTCGGACGCGCGGTTCTCCCACGCGCCTTTAATGAAATCTCGCAAGAGCGGCAGGTCCTTTTCAATCGTCGTCTGCCAAAGGTTTGGGCTGTACTCATACACGCGCAACATGTTGTCGATATCGAATAGTGGCCCCGTGCCCAGCGCCTTTATTAGGACGACCGGTTTGTCTTCGGCCAGCCGCATTCCCAACTCAAACAGCACATTAGGATTGTGCTCAGTAAGGTCCGCAATAACGAGGTCGGCCTCGAGCAGGTCGTTCACAATCGTTGATTGAATAAGGTCACTTCCCTGGCGGTTGGCGGTCTTTACTGTGAAGCCTGAGTCTTTAGCTGCGGGAGTTATGAGGCTTCGGAGCACTTCAAGGAAGAACCCGCTTGCGTGTCTTGGGTCTCGCTCTACAAAGGGCATAATCACAAACGCCTTCAATTTTGAAGGGCCAGCCGCTTCGGCGAGCGTGACAGTCCCCGGAGTGGTCGTCGTCGAACTAGGCGAGTCTGGAGCGCCGCTATCACTGTCGGTGATTATGATTGAACCGGACGTGATTCCGAGGTACTTGCAATTCTCTCGGAAAATTCGCGAGAACTCTTCGTGCATGACCGGCGCTAGTTCAAATTGCTTTTGAAGGGTGTTGCCGAGATACTTCATTTCAGGCAGATTGCTGCCTTTGTAGAATTCGAGAACACTCTTGAAAACCGCGATGTTGAGGAAGGCCCTTTTCTTCAGTTCAAGCTCCACTTCAGGGTTTGGCGCGTAAACAAGTTCCTTACCGAGGTCGGCAAGGCCAATCTTCTCAGCGGTACTTGTTCCGGTCGTAAAGCCGTAGTCGCGAGAAGCAGACGTTAGGTAAAAGAAGGCGTTACCACCCGTTCCGGCGCCTATGGCGGTACGGATGTTTTCCGGTTCCCACGGATTACCGCCGTTGTGCTCCTTGAGCGTATAGGGAATCTTCTGTGCTTGTTCAATCGTGGCTCTCGGAAAGGTCCATTTGACTCGCGGCTTTTTCGCCATCGTAGTCACCTCGCGTGCACGCATCATACCAATAAATCAATGACTTGCAATGGTACCTGAACCGCTACTGATTCGGCCCAGCGTGGGGCGGGGCCATTTGGCCCAGTGCCAGATAGGCCGAGCAGCCCTTGTCCTGATATCCGGACACTGGTGACCCTCGTCGTGCAGCAAATATCCGACGAGGAGATGTCAAAACATGGCAGCCAAAACGAAGAGGAAACGGAAGCTCAAAGCAGCGCAGCGCAAAGCGGTTGATGCTCTTATCCGCCGCGAAGCTGGAAAGAACGCCGTAGATTGCTTGCTGAAAAGCAGCCTGTCGCCGTCCTGCACAAAGTACGAAATCCACGGCTTGAGCGACGGCACAACGCTTTACGTCAACATCGACAAAATGGCCGCGCACCTGATGAAGCCTAGCAGCGCGATTGCGAAACGTTTCGCAAAGCAGCACGCGCAGGAGGCGGCCAAGTGACCGCTCAAATCATCCGCTCGACCAATGCTGTGCGTTGTCCTGACTGCGGTTTGCTCAAGTTGTCGTTCGTTATCGCGGCTGACGGCGCGCGCTGCACCGAATGCCACGGCGCGACCACAACTGGAACACGTCCTGCCGACGTTGCGCGGGCCGACTGGGGCGCAGTGTCGCGCTCGCTTGGGCCTGACCTGAATGTGGTGGAAACAACTCGACGGCGAACCGTGGTCAATTCTAAGTGGATATTCTTGAGCCGCTAGCCAAATCCCAAACTGAGTCCCACGGGCCGCCCTTAACCGGGTGGCCCTTTTGTTTTGGCATGGGGTTGGGGTGTCCCGCGCTGGCCGTGCGCCAGGGCACGCAATCGATGCCCGGTCAATCAGGTGTAATGGTCCCTGCTCGTTCTGTGTGCTAGAATCAGGACGCTATGGAAAACATCATGCTCAAGCAGTTCAACGAAAACCTTCGCCTGACCGTCCAATCAGTATTGGATGAAGCCGCATGGTGGCGTGGACAGATTCACAAAGGCTTCGCCACGGTCGAAAATGTTGAAACGAACCTTCGACCGAGCGCGGAAAGGTTTGCAAAGGCTCAGTTTCTCCTGAACCGATAAGTCACTTTCAGCTACCGAACGTATTTCCTCGCCGCAGTTCCACTTCCTCCAGTTCGTGCTACCATCCGTCGTCATGTACGCACGACCCGCAAAACTCGCCGCGTTGACAGTGGCGGCCCTGTTCCTTTCGGTCGGTCAAGAGGACTCGGCTAAACAAAGGGCTATCGAGCAAATGCGGCGCATCGCCGACGCGATGAAACAGTGCCCTGCGGAAAAATCCAGCTACCAAGACGAGTGCCAGGTTTACACCTCTCACCTTGGCCCACCCGCCAATTTAGAGTGGGATGTTGTGCCTGCCAAGTCTGCTCGTGCGCCATATCTCGGCATAATTGAGTTCACGCTACCAAACCGCAGAGAAAGAACGGACGTTGCCAACCCGACAAAGAAGCTTCAAAAGAAGTGCGCATACCTGAAGGAGGAAATGGCGTCCCAGGAACTTCAGATTGACGCCCAGGCCATGCGTGAGGGGCCGATGTGGAAAGATGGCCACTACCGTTTTGAATTTGATGTAGGTCTGAGCAAGCCGGAGCTAGTCAAGATGCTTTGGGTCGCGAAGGACAGAAACGATAAGGTTGTGACCTCACCCGCAAATGATGGCGCTGCCTGCTGGATTGCCAAAGCTAAATCTGGCGGCGACGCCAATTAGGTGGTCGTTGTATTTGGAACGTAGCTGTAGCTACTTTGAGAATGACGACAAGATTTTCGCTGAAAGCAGGTTTCCCACCACTCCTACCACCACGACTCCGATGATGACGTTCCAAACGAGCTTACGTCTCTGTACAACCGCGGCATATCGTTCAACTTCATCGCCCCACAGGAAAACCCGCGTTGGATAACAATTCAGCAGTATGACCGCGCAAATTGCCAGAGTCAGAAGCGGAACAAGAATAAGTAATGTCTGCCGCCATGTTCCCGGTTGCTGAGTCGTCGGCGGCTTATAGTCGCGAAGGATATTACGGAGTTGTCTGGTCTCGATTTCTCGCATCTCTTCGTCAGTTATGGTTCGATTCTGTCCTACGAGCTGCTCGAGACGGTCTGCATCAGCGTCTCGTAGCCACATCGAACGGACAATTTCCTGAGTTGTAGGTCGCGTGGTATCAACTTGCACGAACATAGCGAGAATTCCAAACAAGAGAACAATGAGGAACGCCCCTAATACCGCAACCGGGATACCTTGTTTCATCCAGGTTCTTTCGACCTGCTCTTCGACTTCAGACAGCGTTCGGCTAGCCCAACCTGGGGCGTCGCTGCGCACGCTTATTTCTACTATCCTCGTAGCGGTAGGGGCGCCCTGCGTCTTCTTTTCCACACCGAAGTCCACTTGAACTTCATGTTCCGGACGAACGACGCCTTTCGTGGCGGCCGAGCAGTTGATTAGAAGCCGCTCTATCCTGTGCTTACGCGAATTCTCAAGCTCAAGTACGGAATCGACATTGGTGATTACCTCGTGCCTATTTCCGGAGAGGAAAACTTCAAAGGAGTCATGCTGAGCCATATCAGTGTGCACGCCAAGCCGCTCGTGAATTTTATCGACGAGGCGGGTCAGTTTAGTCGGCTCAATCAAGAATGATTGCCGATATTCCTTGTCAATCTGCTTCATGGGGAACTCGTGTGCGTCACTAACTGCGTAGCGTAACCGGACTGCTAATCTGGCGTCAAATGTGGACAGGTTAAGCCTGGTCTATGAACTGGAACGAGTAGTCCATGTGCCTGGCATAAATCGTGCCGTGCGGTATCGGTTCGGCGTCGTCCGCTTCCATCTCCAGCGTTACGTTTTGCACCGGCGTCCCGTCGGGGAACGTGCCTGTCCAGACTGCGAAGGTCAACTTAATGGCTTCCGCAAGCTGTACGGCCTTCAACGCGGATGCCGCGTACACACTGAGCCGGATGCGGGCTTCCTGCAATTTGTTCGCGCCCTGGTAGCTTGTAACCGGCTTACCACTCACACGCTGGTAAACCAAGTACGGCATGGTGGCCTCGCCGATAGCCAGCACCGGGAACACACCGCTGGTGCTGTCGCTCCGGCTGGTGCCCAAAATTGCCGTGATGAGCGGCGAGGTCGAAAGGAATTTGTTTAGGCCCGTCTCGAACATGATGTCTCCTAGGAAAGTTTCAACACTTCTTTGAGCTTGGAAATGATGTGGTCCAGCGCCGTTTGCTTGCTGCCTTCGAACGCCTGCGTGAGAAAAGGATGCTTGCTCATCTTGCTGGTTCCGAACTCGAGGAACCGTGCAACGCGCGCAGCGGTGACTTGTCCTGCGTGCTTACTGAAAAACGTTTTGCCTTTGATAGTTACTTGGCCGGGCTTTCCTGCGCGGTCTGGATAGACCGCAGTAGTCGGGCCGACCAGCGCGTATCCGGCTAGGTCATTGCGAAAGAGTTTCGTCTTGACGCGGATGTTGTCGCGCAGAAAGCCAGCGTGTTCGCCGCCTTCCTCAACTGGCGCGTTCGCGACCATCGCGCGCTTTACGTCGCCGCCTCCGGCGCTCAAGGCGATACGCACAGCCTTCTTGGCATCGGCAGGAAGTTTTTCTTGCAGAACCTTTTGCAGCTCATCCAAGCCGCTAATCTTGACGGTGACCGGGTTGTCAGACATTAGCTTGTCACCACCGGCGACGCGGCCTGTTGCTGGCTGTCGTTAATTTCGGTGCAGACGAGGACGAGAAGTTTGGTCTGCTCGGTAGGATTCAGAACCGCGTTGATTTGGAAAGTCCGTTTGTTCCACCACGCGTACATTTGAGCCGTGATAGTCGCATCCGCGCGAGGATGGCGAATCGTAATCCAGTGCGACGTTGCCGACACGAATTGGCCGGTCGCAAGTGAGGAGTCGCCAGTCCATGCCTCAATACTCGCCCGGCAAGTTCGGATTGGCGTCCACTGGCTGGGGTCCTGCGAGACTCCGCCCATCGCATCCTGTGTGCCGGACGGTTTTACAATTTGAATCCGGTGGCGCAAATCGCCAGCCTTAATTTGTGTCGGAAGTCTGCGCGCCATGATGGTTCTCCGCTACTGCGTTCGCGTGTTATGCCTTGCGGCAGTGCCGTTCGTAAGCAGCGCGCGCAGTCGACGGTGCATTTAATCCGAGCACCTTCGCACACTTCTTGAATGTGTGGCCGTCAAAACGCAAGTTCGCCAAGTGTTCGACACGCTCAGGCGTCCAAATTCGCGCCTTGCATAGCCGTGTGAGCTTTCCATGTTCACGAACCTTTTTCGGTGGACGAACTTTCAACTCGCCAAAGACCCGATGCCAGTGTTCCTGCACGTTAGCGACAGAGATGCCAAGCACCTTCGAGCACTGCGGGAATGTGTGGCCGCTGATTCTTAGCTGGAACAAACGTTGCAAGTTCTCTGGTGTCGCCCACGTGCTGTCGCCCTGCACGCCTGCCGTGATGTTCAAGCGGCGTAGCCATTGGCGAACCATAGGCGACGTGAGTCCTAGCTCTTCGGCAATCTGCACGCTGTCCCAGCCGTTGCGGTAGTACTTGTACACAGCTGACACCACGGCAGCGGCAAGGCCACGCTTGAAGAGCATGACTTCGCTGTCTCTGTTCTGGATTTCTGTTTGCAAGCGGTCAAGTTTCTCTGATGGCTGACCTTCGCTCGCCTCTTTGCCATAGCGGAGCAGCATTTTATGAAGGACTTCTTGCATCCGCGGGAGTCGCCGCGTGGCTTCGGCGGAAATCCGCGCCATGCGCTCGGCATCCGTTCCGCTGTGGTTCCGAATGTAGAGACGGTCTTCGCAGTAGCGCAGCACTACCTCGCGCAGCGACACATCGGACATTGCCCAAGCAGGTGCCGGCAGGCGGCGTTCTTGCTGCACTTTCCGGCGTTCAATGTGCATCGCACCAAAATCAGAAAACGCGATGCCTGTCTTTTTCGAGACAGCTTTCGCGCGCTTGAACTGAAAAGCGTTCTGGTCAAACTTGGGTGTGCCGAACATAAAGACCTCGCTGAATCACGCAGCCATGTCACGGCTAAAGGAAAGCCGGCCAAACTGCTCGCGCCTTGCGAGCTGCTTGACCGGCTGGCCTTTCAATTCCACTTCAAACTTCTTAGCTGTGGTTCCGGATATACACGAACGGCGAGGGTGAGCTCACGTCCGAGTAAAGCAACTCGCCGTCTGCGCGTGCGAAGGTGCCCAGTCCGATGTTGCCGTTTTCAATCAGGCCCGGCGCTTCCGTGTAGACCTGAATGCGTGCGTTGTCGTCAATCACCAAGCGAGTTGCCCAGTAGCTAAAGTCCCCGAGCACGACAGGAACGTTCGACGCTCCAATCGAATCCATGCTTGGCGCAATCTTGACCGGAATTCCGTAAATGAACGGCTTGCCGTCCACGTACTTCACCAGGTTGAGTTGGTCTCCGAACTTGTTCACAATTCCGGCAACGTTCGCCAGCGTCTTTTTGTTCATCAGCCACGCGCACTTTGGCGAGGCCACGTAGGCTTCGTCCAGCGCCGCGTAGGCTGCTTGGAAATCCAAGGAGCCGAGCGAGTTCGCGCCAGTTTCCGCGCCGCCAGTATTGCCAGAGGCACCGACTGCGGCCACAGGAGCGATGCTGAGAGCTTCCAGCGAAGGAATCAATCCGAGCGGCTTGCTGGAACCATTTCCGGTCACAAGGTCTTTGCCGATGCCGCGCGACAGCCGGTCAGCCGAAAAGGTTCGGAACAGGTTCACGACGTTGAGCGTGCTGTCGAGGTCGTCAAACGATTCGTTCGAGACCACAAGTCGAGGAGTGGAATAGCTGTATGCGCCCAGAACACCGTGTCCGAGCGAGGAAATGTCAACGGAGCTGCGCGAAGCACTTTCGCCGACAACTGTTGCAACGTTTTCAATGTCGCCAGCAACCGGAACGGTGATTGGCCGTCCGTTGGTGGATTTGATGACCGTGCAAGTGTCGGCGTCAAACAGCACGTCGTACCAGGCCATCGCTTTGTAAAGTTCAGCAAAGAATTCGGTCGGAACAAAGTTGCCCAAGCCAGTGTATGTGCCGAGGCGAGGAATGATGCTGCCAGAGGTCATGTCGCGCTTTTCAACAAACGCTTTCCAGCCGCGCGCTTCAGCTTCCTGTTCACGCGTGAGGAACGGATGGCTCGCGGTGACTGGAAGACCCATGCGCTTTTCTTCAGCGTTCAGGTAGTCCTGATTCACGTCGGCCAAGCTGGCTCCCGCTTTGACAGCAGCGATGGCCGACAAGAGGAACGCATTGCGGCGCTCTTCCTGCTTGGTCCAGTTCGGTTTGTTGCTCAGTGCGCCGGCTTCCTGTAGCAGGCCGCTCAGCTCTTGCGTGTTAATCATGGTTCACCTTCGGTTTGGATTTCCTAGGGATGGGCGCTAGGTCGTTAAACTTGGTTGAACAGATTGCGACGGCGACGCTGCACTTGCTTGCGCTGTTCCTGCACGTCTTCAAACAACACGGTCGAACTCACGCCATTGCGCGCGCACATCTCGCGCCACTTCTTGGAAGTGTTTTGGCTTGGCTTGAACGAATCGATGCGGCTGCGAAGTTCTGCACCGACGACGAGGCTGCGAGCCACGCCAACGCTTGTGTTTCCATACGCTGGACTTACGACCACAGAGCAATCGAACAAATTGGCAAAATCTTTGATTGTTCTCACAATCATTTTCACCGTGCGTTTTACTGCTCCGCGGATGCTGTCGTCTTCAACTTGTTCTTCGGTCAGCTCGTCCATTCCCGGCGCAACGTTGAAAGCAAAACTCATATCGGCGAGGTCGCCTCGCTGCACGGATTCCCACACGTCGCGGCCAACACTTGTGTCCGGCAGGTCGCACGCGAACGCCAAACCTTTCCGGTCTTCGCTCAGGCGCAGCGTTCCGGCAGAGGTGCGGCCAAGAACAGAATTCATGTCGTGATTGAAGAGACAAACCACGTCGGGATTTGTGGACAGGATGCGCTTGAAAGAACCTGGCGCGATGCGCTCGCGAAAGCCGCCGAGGTCTTTCGACAGCGTGTTGTACGTCGCTGCGTAGCCATCGACCGTTCGCTTGTCGCCAGTCTTGCTTGCGCGCAGTTCGTGTGCTGATAGGATTCGTTTTTCCATCATGTCTCCTAAACCAATTTGGTTCCGAGCACCAAGCGCGATGTCACGTCCGCGAGTGCGGCCTGCTTGAGTCCGGTGTCCTGTTTCTGCGCCGGAGGATTCACAAACTCCGGTCGTGGGACAGGTTTGCGCGTCAAAAAGTTTTCCTTGTTCGCCATCGTCATCTCACATTTCGAATTTTGAGAAACTGCTGCTGGTACACCTGAAAAGCTGCCACGTACTTTTCGGCAACCAAATCGGGGCACACTTCCACGCGTCCGCAGTGCCGGAATCGCGATGTCTGGTGCGCGGTTCCTTGCTTGCTCTCGACGTGGCCGCTCTGATTGCAGTTCGGGCAGGAGAACTTGATGACCGGAGCCATCTGGTCGTAAGGAGGCGCAGGAGTGACGACGCGCCATTCAACAGGCTTTGCAGCCGATGGCGCAGGCGGCGGAGGTGCTTCCACGATGCCAGATGCAAGGAGCACGCTCGCTACATCGCTTGGCAAGTGGAATTGACTTTTGGGATTGGTGTTGCCCTTCAGTTGCAAAAGCATGGTGGGTTCCTTGTCGGCAGGTAGCCGAACTTCTTCCTACCTGCTGGAACTGTTATGGCTTTTCGCAGCCGGAGGAACGCACGACGAAGGGGCAGCGAATGTCGCGTCAATCAAGTCGGAAATTTGGTTGAAGGAAGTTGCAAAGGGACGGAATCAACCTAGGAATCCAAAGCGCGGACGTTTAAGTTTTAGTGCGTACCGGTTCCTGCCGAGGGCGACGCGACGGATTTGGTGGTGCATACGGGTCGGCGAAATTCCTGCTCTTAAAGCCTTTGCAGCGATGCGTTTCCACCCTTCAGCCAGTCGTGCGTGTGTACTCCTCGCTGCGTTCTGCACTTGCTTTGTGTTGTGTGCTGTCTATGCTTCGATTGGTGGAGGAATGCGGCTGTAATCAGTGGAGAACGCCAAGTTATTGCGTCGGTTTGGAGCCTTCTAAAGGCGAATCCGCCCGGAGTTCACTTGTCCGGTTTCCGCGTTAATCAGGAGTTAATTCTGTTTTTGCGGTCTTTTTGAGGCCAGCCGGTTGAGGGCTCGCTTTGCATCGGTATCGCCAAGATGTGCGGACATTCGATACCACACCTTAGCGGAGGCCAAATTTGGTTTTGTTCCGCGACCTCTTTCCAAGAAGTTGCCTACGTTATAAGCGGCTTCCTTGTGGCCTGTACGAGCGGCACGCCTATACCACCTCAAAGCTTTTTGGGAATCGGGATTTGTACCCTCGCCTTGGCTCAAGCAATATCCAACCGAAAACATGGCGTCCGCGTGGCCGCGCTGGGCGGCTCTGGAAAGTAATCGGAAACCCTTTCGCGCATCTTTCTTAACACCCTGCCCAAATCGATAGAACCTGCCGAGCATATAGACAGCCTCCGGCATCCTCGTCCGAAGGGGTTTTTGAAGCCACCTAATCGCTTGAGGATAATTTGTGGGGACGCCGTGCCCGTCTGCGTAACAGAGCGCGAGATTGAATTGGGCGTTGAGGTTTCCCTGTTTCGCGGCCTTCCTATACCAGTTAGCAGCCAAACGGAAATTGCGCCTGACACCGATGCTGTATGTATAGAACGACCCCAGAGCATCCATTGCATCAAGATTTCCTCGGTCGGCGGATTGCTGACACAGTGAGAACGCTCGCTGCCAGTCCTTCCGAACACCATAGCCACTGCAGTAGTTCATTGCCGCAGTGAACAACTGTTTTGCGGTCAAATTTGAACCGCTTCCACTTTTCGATTGTGCCTTTGATTTTGATTGAAGGGTCATATCAGAAGATTATCGAACCAAACATATCATGTCGGCACTAGGTCCCGGTAAGTCGGGTTACCGGACAATTAGAGTCCTGGTACCGACTACCGCGCAACACTATGCCGCAAACCTCTAAGGCTGCGCCGGCCTGCTATTTCCGCAGCCGTCTTCAATGCGTGGCATGGCTCGCATAAGCCCTGCAAATTCTTCGCATCCCAAAACAGTTTTTCGTCGCCCCTGTGCGCAACGATATGGTCAGCTACTTTGGAGGGCTGCCGATTGCATTTCTTGCAGATTGGGTCTCGCCGCATGATGGCGTCGTGCAGTCCAGTTACTGGCGCTTTCCATCTGGCTTTCCTGTAGAAGTGTTTCCACGGTCGGTTATCAAAATGCGCGCGAGGATTTTCAGGTGTCTCTTTCGCGCACTGTTCGCACAAGCCAAACCGCACGGAATGACCATTGCAACGCGGAGTTCGACATGCCTGCGGAGGCGCTTCAGGCATTTGCCGGAACGCCGGAATTCTTGTACTCGACGGCAGCCTTGTAAATTTGATTGCGGAACGCGGCGGGGATTTGAACTGGCAATTCGCTGGACTCATCCGTCGTTTCGATGGCGGAATTCAACACGTCGGAATTCCTTAGAAGGTCAACATACGATGAGAAAGTTTTCGTGCCACTTTGGGAGCGAACCACACACCCGTACAAATTTTGGTCAACGTAACCGTTGAATACCTGAAGTATTTTCACGCCTTGCTCCTTTTCCTCTTCGGTCTTTGGTTCGCAACCTGTTCTTTTTGCGTCGCCCAACGCACGTTCTCCGGAAAATAGCCTGCATCGTTGTCCGGAAAGCGGTCGAGTGAATAAAGCGCGTGTCCACTCTTCATCTTGCCTGCGGGTCGCGGCCCAACGTCAGAAAGAAAGGCTTCAAAACTGTTCCGCCAGCGTTCGCAAACCGTTATATTTCTTCCGCCGTATTCCTTCCACTGTCGATGGCTTGGATTTGTGCAGCGTGCGAGCATATTGTTCCAACAAACGTATTCTGGCGTTCCTACTCCTCCGTGCTTGTAACCTCGCTGACGACATCCACAGCTTTCAGAATTTCCGGTGACCAGTTGGTCGCCCCAGTAAATCTTTTCCTGACCGCAATCACACGCGCAAAGCCAAGCTCCTCTTGTCGGGCCTGCACCGCCACTCAGCCGAGGCGTTCCAAAATCTGCTACTACCAGCAGTCGCCCAAATCTCTGTCCCAAAAGTTCAAGTTTTCGCACTGTTAAACCTTCAACTCAGTTGTAAGGGCAAGACAAGAGAGGAAAAGGAGGATGGGCCAGCGAGGCGATGATTCAGCACACGCGAACGTGTACAGTCCATGCTCGAGCCTTCGAACACGGGTGCCTCACCGGAGGCCTTACCGCTGGCCCAACATTGTCTACGAATAGACAAATCTCATTCGCGCTGTTATGGCTTATCCACGCCACGGAAGCTGTGAAGTTGGCGGAACGTACCCTTCAGCCGCGCGTCCAGCAAGCGCGCGTGCAACGCTGTCGGCAACCGCTTGGTCAAATTCGCGATACGTCCAGCCAGTGATGCGGCCTAGTTTGAAGGATGGAACCATCATTGCGCGCCGAACATTCACCGCAATCTGAGGGAATTTTCCGTCAGCTTGGTCGGCCAGCATCTTGTCCAGCTGTTGCTGTATCTGCGCCATTGTGGCGGCGGGCACAGCGGGGTTGTTATTCGCAATGGCGATTTGCCTTACGCGTATTGCGTCGTCAAGGGAGCCATCTTTGAAGTCGAACGCGACTAAATCGCCCTCGTTGAATCCTGAATAGTAAAGCGTGTACCTAACCGGCTTGTCGCCGACCGTGTACATAAGTCCGACGCCGGTAGGTTCAAAACCTAGGATGAGGGCAAGTTTGGATATCTGTCTGCCGCCACTTATACCAACAGCGGCCATTTCCGCCTGATTTGCTAGCTGCTGCTCTAGAGTCGGTAAGCTAGCAAGGGAAGGAATTTCTCTAAACCACGCAACTCGCGCGAAGTTTGTCATCGTGTTCCCCTTACCAGTCCCTTACGCGTCAGCGCCGCGCGGTCATTTCGTGCAATATCGGCATTGATGGATTTCGTTGCGCGTTCCAGCCGCGCCAAAAGCAATTTGCGTTCAACTTGCGCGTCAGATTCGTGCATCTGCGCGATGTCGGCCTGAGCTTTCCTCACGTAGCTCTCCCATGCTGCCTCTTTTGCAAGCCACACTTTGTCTTTCTCAACTTCGACGGCCAACTCGGCGGCGCGGCGGCGAAGTCTTTCGGCGTCCTCGCGTTCCCACTTGCACTTCAGCCTGTGCAGCTTCGCAAGTTGGCTGGCGCGGCGCTTTGGCTCGAACGCGGCGCGGAGTTCCGCTTCGTCCGGAGCCCACAGGAACTCGCGGAGATTGATTCCGGCTGGCAGGTACACAACTCCCGGCAAAATCCTTTTTGGTTTGCGTGTCTTCATGCGTCTCGTCCCATTCGTAGTCATCTCGGCTGCCTGGGGCACACGCCGGATACGCTCGCGGCTGTCTCAATTTGGGCCTTCGTTGTCGTCACGCTTTTGGCACTTCGCCGAACAGAATGGATACGTCGAGCCGTCCACAATTACAAAATAGTGGACGCCACGCTTTGCGTACGCACACCTGCGCGTGCGAGGCCTCGGCTGCTTTGAAGGCTCGGTGCGGATTTCGGTTTGTTGATTCTGGTCCACGCCTTAGCGTCGGCGTGTTAGGGCTTAGAAATTCCCGTCCTCAATCTTTTTGTCCAATGCTTTTCCGTCTGCCTCTGCCTTTGCTTTGCGTTCCTCTAGTTCGCGGAGGTTCTGGTCAGCGATTGGCTTGAACTCCATAACTGCAATCGCGGTCCGCAGTTCGTCAACAGTTGTCGGCGTCGGTGCGCTTGCAAGAAAGTCTTCCGGCGTGCCGCCTTCATCGGACGGCTGCTTGATTGCCCACATTTCTTCGTGTCGCTGCCTTGCGATTTCGTAGGCTTTAGCTATCTGTTCAGGTGGCGTCACTTCCTTCGGCTTTGACCGTCCCAAGTAAAGAGCGAATCCGCTTACAAACTTGTCCCAATGGCTGTAAGTTTTCGCGTTGATGCTTGGCGGCGGGTCGGAAATAAAATTGCGGCCTGCGCGCAGGAAGAGTTCTCGGCCATGCTGCTTTGCAAGTTCCTTCATGGCTGGCTTTACTGTCTTGATTCCGGGTGGAGCCCAATTCCAATCTTGGTCGGCCTTAAGTATCAACACACTCACACACTCCTCAGCCTCACTGTCAGCCATCTTGGCCGCAGCGTAGGGTGTGGGTGTGTGTGTTGTGTTTTCTAAGATAGGTTTACTAGGATTCTGCACGGTCAACCGTGCATGGCTATTCCCGTCAACCGTGCATGGCAACTCCTGTTGACCGTGCATGGCCCGGCTCCGGTCAACCGTGCATGGCTCCTGTTGACCGTGCATGGCTACCAGCTCCGGTGGACCGTGCATGGCAAAGTGCTCACTCAAAGCCTGCATTTCCTCGTCGCTCATAATCGCAGGTTCCTCTCCTGTGATTTTGAACAGCGCACGACCAAGCAACGTCGTCGGCCAGAAGTTCTTTGGCAACGCAGTCGCGTGCTTGCGCTTTTCTCCACGGCTCACGCCGTATTTCTCTGCCTCTTCAAAGTTTGGTGCGTACTCGTAAGGCGGACAGGAATTAGGATGCTTGGCAGCGAAGGCTTCGTGCTCGATGATTTCGTAAGTGTTTGAAGTCTTCTTGCCGTCTGGCCGACGCTGGCCCTCATGCTTAATTACCCAACCGGCTTTTTCGAGACGTTTGAGCGTTGCGGAAACTGCTGTCTCAGATTGATTGGCTGCATTGCACAGCCACGGACGAACAGGAGCGTAGAACATCCGCTTGCCGTTCTTTAGAGGAGCGGCAGCGCGCATCAAGTCGTAAATTTTGTAGTCTGGTCCTTCCAAGTGGCGGCTGACATAGCAGTCTTCCGGCTTGCAAGGAAAGCCCTTAGTAGCTGCGGGTCGTTTTGGCATGGGTGGTCCCTTGCGCTCCATTCAATTTCTCTGTCGTCTCTTTGCGGATGTAGTCCGCCTCGCCGTCGCGGAACGCGATAGCGATTTGACCGAACGAGCGCTCACGCTGCATCTGGTCGAACATGCCTTCCAAGCGCTTTAGCAATTCTTGTTTTGTCACTACGCACCTCTGCACCAATCAGCATCAACGCCAGCGCAAGGTCAAACAAGAAGAACATTCAAGAAAATGTTGTCTAAGAGCGGAAATGCGAAGTCATTTCCGATGACTTACGCGCGGATTTCCTGCTTGACATTCAGTCGCATCGAGAACTGGCCGCGGTACAAAGTACTGCGGCCAGCCTAGTTATGCTGCGCGTTCGTTCTGAACTAACGCCGGTTCCGAAGGCCTGAAACGCTCATCCTCAAGCTCCCTAACTAAGGCGCTCCGGGCCTGCTCCATCTTAGCGACCATCTCCCTATATAAGTGTGGCGTCGCCGAACTCAGACCTCGGCTGCCAAGTGTCTCTAGCAGTTTATTGCAGTGCCAAGTTATGCGCTTCGCGGCGCGGTCGACTTTGGATTTCTTTTCGGACATCTCGCCAGCAAGGAACTTCACCTTGTCGCGTGCCTCTGTTACGGTCAAATTGCTGCGTTGGACCTGTTCGAGGAACTCTCGTTGGCGATGCACGTCGTATTTCGCAACCAGTTTGAGATGTGCGAAGCTCACCCCTTTGAACTCTTCCTTCACTTCTTCGGGCACGTTACGCACAACGTAGGCCAGTTGCTTGACCGTTTTGATGCTGTATCCCGTGATGTCTGCGGCTGCTTTGTACACTGCGTTTCTAAAGCGTTGGTCCCGCGCGATACCAGCAAGCTCCTTCAAGTCTTCGCCAAAGACAATCCATCGACCCAATTCCCACTGCCGGTTGGTCTCACCAATAACAATCCTTCTTCCTTGCTCACGCCAATTCATAAACTCCTCCTCGGTTACTAGCTCCGGCAAAATGCTGTCATCTTCGTCATCCTCTGTTCTGCGACCAGCGGCTGCCAATTCCCGTTTGTTCCAACTCATCAGTCACCTCCTTTCAAAGCGCGACGGCGCGCTGCGGCTTCAGTGCAAGGGTTTTTGAAGATGCGCGGGAACAACACGCGCAGTTCTGAGAAGCGGCGGTTTTGCAAACTTAACCTACTAAGCGAACCGGCTGCTACGACGTGGCCACCCTGTCCTTGCTTATAGGCTTGGTACATCAAACGGCGAACCTGTTCGAGCGAATAAATGCTGTTCATAGAGTTTCTCCTTTTGGTTTGGCGTATTAGGTGAAGGAGAACGACACGCAGGATGCGTGCCGGATGGCAGGACCAAGTTGACGCATTGATATGTTGCCAGTACTGGGACCACGTGTCAACACTTATTTTGAACCCCTAACACGGCGGCCTAGCAAATGCCGCCACAAGACTTGATTTGCAGTGCTTCCCCGTTAGAAAGTCAGTCCGCAACGCCGCTTACTACTGGCAAGAGAGGTCCAGTGCCTAGAAGGCGGTTCCAGAAGGGCTGTTTCATTAAGGAAGGTAACGGGGGAATGTACTGCAAGCACTACATCGACGCGGCTGGTCCGGACGGGATGGTCGCAACGAAGCAAGTGATGCGGTTCATCGGCAACATTAAGACGATGTCCGAGCGAGCTGCCAAGCGCGAGCACGACCGGATTATGAATGAAGTCAACTTTCAACGCGGCAGCATTGCGCCTGTTCCTAAGGGGCAGACGTTTGCGGACGCAGTCGAACAAATGGCGGTCAGCTATCGCTCCAAACCTATCGCCGGGGACAGTACGTGCTCGCGAATCGTTCCTGCGAACTCATATCATGCCCCGTTTCGCGCAATGTGCTCTTCACGAAATGGGCGTCCATCAGCTTCAACAGTTCGCTACCGACCTGCGAAAAACACTTTCCGGCAAAACGGTGGTCAACATCCTCAGTTCGGTATTCGCCATCGTTGACTACGCCGAGAAGTGCGGCATGAAAGTAGCGAAGGCACGATTCAAAGACCTGCAACTTGGCAGCACTAAACGAGAAACGCCAGTTCCCTTCTTTACTCGCGAACAAGCTGCTCTCATCATTCAAGAGGCGAAAGAGCCTTTCAAAACGCTGTTCACACTCGCTTGGTTCACAGGGATGCGCGCAGGAGAACTTCTGGCGCTCACCTTGGATGACCTTAACTTTGTCAGCAGGACAGTGCGCGTCAACAAATCCGCCGACGACAACACGCGCCAAATCCGGCAACCCAAAACGAAAAGTTCTGTTGCTCTGCTGCCAATGCCGTCCGCGCTGGAAGCCGTGCTCCGGAACTACATCAAACACTGGACGCCGAATCCAGGCGGCATTCTATTCGCCACACGCAACGGCCTGCGGCCACGTTCCCGCGACAACGTTGTGAAGTGTGGCCTAAAGCCTGTGCTACGCAAGCTCGGCATTCTTAGCGCAGATACAGGCCTACACGCGTTCCGACACGGTTTGGCGACGGAGCTGGTTGAATCCAATGCGCCGCTGTCGGTCCTGCAAAAGCAAATGCGCCACGCCGACATCGCGACAACGCTGCGAATTTACACGCACGCGATACCGCAGAGCCAGCGCGACGCAATGGAGGGAGTAAACCTCCAATCAGTAGACTCAACCAATAGAGTATTAAAGTTCGCTGCTAAGTAATTCAGAACAGAAGAGTTGGCGGAAGCGTGTGGGAGTCGAACCCACCATTCGGATCGCGAAGAGCCGAATCAGCGGCTTTGAAGGCCGGGAGGATCACCGGACCCTTTGCGCCTCCGCTGGTTGTAAGCCATTCAGCCTACAAAGTTTAATTGAGGTACGCAACTTGCGCCGGTTCCGAAATTGGCTCTGGTGCTACTGTGGTGCTATTGGAAATCCGGGAAACGGCTTCGTGCAGGTTCGAAATGCTCAGGTGCGCGTAGCGCCGGGTCATGGCCAATCCCTTGTGTCCGAGCAGTTCCGCGATGTTGCCGAGCGGCACTCCCGCCTGACGAAGCCGCGAGGCGAATGTATGACGGCAATCATGCCACCGAAAAGGTTTGATGCCCGACGCTCGCACGGCTGGAGCAAACCAATCGGCGTTGTAGCTCAGCGTCTTGCCGCAGATGTTCCGCACCACGCGACCGGTCCCATCGCCGCGTGAACGGAAAACAGCGAGGGCACGCATCGCATCCTGATTCAGCGGGAGTGTAATCTGCTCACCGTTTTTTGTGCGCGGGATAGTCAGGGTGCGATTGGTCTCGTCAACATTTTCCCAAACCAAATGGAGATACATGCTGCTACGGCGCAGGCCAGTGGCAATGGCTAGATCAAGTTCAGGCTCGTGCGCAGCCCATTCTGGTTTCGAGCGGATGGCGTCTCGCAGCTTCTTCTCTTCGTCGGCGGTGAGGAATCGCACACGGCTGTTATTTTCTGTTTGCTTGCGCACCTTGCGGTGAATCGGCGAGTCTTTAATCTTTTCCGCTTCGATGGCTAGGCGGTAGCAAAGAGAAATCATGTTGTGATGATGATTCACGGTCGAGGCGGACCATTTGTTTTCGGCAGTTGCTTTCGCAAGTGCGGCTCTGATTTCTGCCGAAGTTATATTTTCCGCGCCTCGTCCATCAAACCATTCCTTAACGACCTTGAGCCGCGATACATCGTCGGCCGGTCGCGCGTACTTACCCTCGACGTAGAGGACAGCCGCGTCAACCAATTCGCCGAAGGAAATAATCCGGCGCCGAAGAGGAGGCAACTTGACGCCTTCGAGGGCATCCGCCTTTCGCTTGTGGTAGAGCTTGGTTGCAGCGCTCTTGCTGCCTATTTTTTCTCTGCGATAAATTCCTTCGCTATCGGCGAAGCGAATCCACCAAACGCCAGATCCCGGAACTTTTTCGAAAATTCCGCGCACCGCAGACCCGGAGAGCAGGGCTTCCAGCTGTTCCGCCTTTCGTCGAACAGCTTCCGCCTCGTAAGCGTTAGGATTTCCGTTCGCCAGTGCCCTTAATTTTTTCACCTGCTCTTGCAGTTTGGCTTTTCTCATCGCTTCCCCTTTCGTTTTGGCGAGCGCAGCCACTTCTGCTCGCGCAATTTCTTCTCTTGCCGCAACTGCTTCATATACTCGCGGCGCTGCTCTTTCCATTGCGGGTCCGAACGGAACGCTTCCACTTGACACTTCTGCGCGTGAAATTTCTGGTGCTCGAATCGCGCGTAAAACCATCGACCACATTCTTTCTTCGCGCATTTACGAATGCGGCCGAGCAACCCCTGCTCCGCAAGATGGATGAGCTTGCCGAACGCCAAGCCTTGCTCGGCATCCATGTTCCCAACCAAACGCCAGTCAATCTTCCAGTGATTCGGACGAACACCCAGCAGGACGGGAGCAGTTGCGAACTTGGACCGACGCACGATTTCAGCGAAATAATCCAGCAACTCTTGGAAAGACAGGGGAAGTTGCCCGTTCAATTCGAGCAGGTCCGCGACCACATCTGGCTCAGGTCGGCGCTTGCTGTTCAACCAATCAATCACAGGCTCGGCGGTGCGGTCGCCGAAGTAATCTCTTTCGTGCACATGGCTACGTGCCTTTTTCATAGTCTTAATTGCACACCACTAGAGAAGATTCTGCGTTATGTTGCACATGAATGCAAGAAGTTTCTAGTCGGAAGCAAGGAGAAACAGATGATTCAAGCAGAAGTTCAAACCAAACCGCTTTTGTACGGCAGGCTGCAGGGTGCGCAGAGACTAGGCATTTCGCTTCGTACGTTTGATGAACTCCTCGCAACGAAGCAATTGCGCAGCGTAAAGATCGGCAAGCGCAGGCTCGTGAGCGAAGAGGCGATTCAGGACTTCATCAAAAAAGCTGAGAAGCGGTAGCGCCGCCGGTTTTCATGGTCGAAAGGAAAGGGGCTGTGAGGAAACCACCGGCGTTCCAGTTCTATCCGAAAGACTGGCGGTCCAGCGCGACCGTCAGGCAGATGAGCCGTGAGGAAAAAGGCGACTTGATAGAGATGTTGGCGGCATCTTGGGACCAAGACCCGCCCGGTTCGCTGCCACTTCCGGTCCAACTCGCAGCCAAGTCGGCCGGACTTGACCCTCGCGTCGTGCGTAGTCTAATTGCGAAGTTCCCTAAACTGTGGATTGAGATAGACGGCAGATTGGTGAATCCAAAACTTCGCGCCCAATGGGAAGAATTGCAGCAACGTCAACAGAAACTATCAGATGCGGGCAAACGCGGTAACGAAGCCAGATGGAGAGATTCATCGGGTGGCGATTCGGGTGGCGACTCGCAAGGCGAATCGGGTGGCAATCGCTCTGCATCTGCATTTGCATCTGCTCCTGCATCTGCTCCTGCATCTGCTCCTGCATCTGCTCCTGCAAACCCAGGGGGAACAGAGCCCCCAGATTATTCAAACGAACTCGCATCGCTGATTGCCGAAACCAAATCCTTGCTGCGAACCTACGCCGCCGCTGGAAAGATTCCTTTCGAGATTTTCTTCACCGATTTCAAAAGAGATGCCAAAGCCCTCGGCGTAGACTGGCGAGTCATCGAAGAACGCATCTGGCCAGACCTGATACGCCCGTTCCAAACTCGAACCAAACAGCCGCACACTTCCAAACCGGCATCTACACCCAAACCAAAGCCACAATCCCAGCGCGTTCCAGATTACGACACCCTGACGCCAAAGAAGCGTTCTATGCTCTTTTGGCAGCACGTTGATGCCTGCGGTTGGACACCGGCGTCGGACCGCTATGACCGAAGGCTAGTAGAAAAACTTCTCCGTGAAAGCTTTGGTTCGAAGAACGTGCAGAGTTTCGACGCAGCAACCTATCGTGCGGCGTGGGAACGAATCGGCGTAGGTCCGAACGTTCATTGAAAAATGGCAGCCAAGCCCCGGCCAGCGGGACCGGCTCCGCGAAACCGATTTCTGTTGACCCGGAATGATTACTACAGCGCCCACAGAACGTATTGGGAAGCCCGCAGAGCGATTGTTTTTATTCTCTCGGCAAATTCCTCATCCGGTTTGGTGCACCGAAAGTCGCGCAGGCGATTTTTTTGGCGGTGAGACAGCACCACAGCAGCACCAATTGCGCAAAACGGCGCTAAATCCTTTGCTATCAACACGCCTTCCCGGCTCTGAGAGCCGATTCAGAGCAACGCTTGGAGCAGACCGGCGAATTCCAGCGGCGCGGCCAGCACTCGCGCACGATGCCGCCTGAACGCCGTAGAGCGCGGCAAAGTCGTACTCATAACCGATGGCATCGAGATAACCGGCAATCCGAAGCTCAGTCGCTAGGTTTTTAGGTACTGTTTTTTTGCGGGACGGCGATTGATTCAAAACGGTTTATAAAAGGGGTTTTGCGGGACCATTCCGAAACAAGCTCAAAATATGAAACACTACTCGTCTTGAAGCGAAAACAACAGGTTCCGATAGGCTGGACCCCTGATCGCGTAATCTTCGCGTGCATTCTGTTGGTCGGATTGTTGATTTTCATTGCCGTCCGACGCGCTCCTAGGGGACCTGACCGCTGCCCGATTGACGGCCATGTCGCACAATGGACAAAACGGACCGGCGAGAACTCATGCGACTACGGCCACTTTAGCGGCGGGGAAAAAACTTATCACACTTGGTCGGCGGCCTGTCCATAGGCGTGGTTTCAGCCGAACCGACCGAACGTCGAGCGCCGTTGTCGCTGCGCGAAGTACTCGGCGCGGGAAACGCCGACGACGGTCGGCGGTTGCTCTTGATGGCCGCAGTTCACACAGCGCCGTACATCACCGGAAACGCGAACCATGACGTGTTCGCATGGCTTAGGCGTTGTAGGAATATTGTCGTCAGCGACGACAATAAATTCCGGCGGCTCGGAAAGTGTCGTTTGCGGCGACACATCCGCTTCGACTTCCACCACCGGCGCGGCGCGCGTTTCTTCCATGGCAATGGGCGGGAAGCGTTCGGCATCTTCGGCGCGGGCTGCGTCAATCAACGCGGCCGGATTTCGGATTTCTTTTTGTTCGTAGACGATTTTAAGCACAACGTCGCCGTGTCGGAATGTTGCGGTGAAGGGCTGGCCGTCGAGAGTGAAACTTCCATTCGGCCATTGGGTGATTAGGCGTTCTTCTGCTTTGCTCGCGGGCTTCCCGATCCCGTAGAACCGGCGTCGGCGATAGCAGCCGGTCATGTGCCGATGCCAAGCACTTTTGCTCGGACCATTTGGCGATAGCAACACGATTTCCCGATATTGTTTTTTGCCCTCAGAAATCATTTTCTCGCCGCAGTCGCGGGCATCCGACGGCAAACTGCAAACGCTGCAAACCCCTCTGCTCATGCCCGCAGGGTAGCACCGAAAGTTTTCTTCACAAACCGGCATAAACGTTTACGGTATGAGTTAGTGACGTGTTGGGATACCGATTTTGCTTGACGGTGAAAAAACGGCGTGGCTAGCTGGGATTGCAATGTGGCCTTTCACACAATCCGCAGTCACCGCGCCGGTCGTCTCGGCGGATGCACCGGCGCGGCCTACCGATCCCGTGGAAGAATCACGCTTGGCAATGCTCGCAGCCAAGCGGGAACTGGACGCAATCGGCGACGAGATGCTCGCGTTCAAAGGGCGATACCACGTCGTGGCCGACAGATTCGGCCGATTGCTTCGTGTCGAAGTCGTGGGAATCGGCGGCAGAGCGGAAGTCGAAAAGCAATGGCGCGCGCTGCTTCGACGGCGCGACCGGATTACCGAAGTGTGGTATTCGGCTTTGCATTCGTGGAGTGACGCGAAGCAACAAGCGGCAAAGGAGAGTGCAGCATGAGAAATTTCAACGTTGACCCTGAAGCATCGTCGTTATTCAGCGAACTTCTCGCAGACACTTCCGAAGACCATCTGGTGAACGAAGATGAGCCGGATACATTTCTCAAAACGCTTGCGGACATCGAGTACGACGTGGACCGAGCGACGCTCGACGTGGAACTTGCGAACGTCCACGAAAGCATCGACGGTTACTACCAGAAACTCGCGCGAGATGCGGCGCCGCCGGCGGAAGTGACCGCAGATCCGCAACGGCTTGCAAAACAGTTTTCGCAGCCGGATGCGAAAAGCGCCTACAGGCAATATTTCCGTGACCGCTTGGCAAAGGGACAGAGCGCGGATGCGGCGCTGGCCGAATGGCGGCGAACTTTCGAGCATGTCAATCCTGACGTGGAATTGCTGATGGTCGAAGTTGCAAAGGAATTCCGATGAGCGTGAGCCAGATTACAGTGACGTTCATTTCCGCGCCACCGAGCACAACGGCTACGGTGACGATTCCCATTCCGGCGGCGCTGCAAAGTCTGGACTCGACACAAACTCAGTCAACCGGCTTCGACGCGTTCGACACTCTACTTTCGGGAATTGTTAGACGTGGTGGCGTCACGTTCACCGATTCGAGCGGCGTCACGAATTTTATTCCGTTCCCGCAGATTGTGAAAATCATCGGAGCGTAAAAGGGAGCAACATGAAAGCCACACTGAAAAAGTTTTTCACGTCGGCAGCTACGCACCATACGGCAATGGCGAAGCTGGCCGCAACCGCGATGAACGGCTGCGAAGAAGACTCGGACGAGCGCACGATGCACAAAAGTGCAATGGACAGCCATATCAGCCATGCGGAATGCTGCGCGGAATGCGCGAAGGCTTGCGACAAGGCCGACAGTAGCGATTTCGAAAAACTTATTCCGTCGGCCGTTTCCCGCGTCACACCAACAGCGCCAGGAATCCGAATGGTGCCGCGAGCTGGCCAGCAAATGCCCACCATGCCCGAAGTGGATAAGGATTTCGCGGATTTGGTTTCAATCGAAGGCGGTGAATGATGGCGCAAGTCGTATCCGGTTTGCGAATGGGCAACGGTTTTTCAATTCTCTTCGGCACCGCAGATCCAAACAGTACCGCCGCGCCGCCAGATGTCGCAGGCGCGTCAGTCGATTATTGCTACTTCAGATTGGGCACAAGCAGTGCCGCGACGTGGCTTTACCGCTGCTCGGCATCGGCGCAATTCGTGAATGGCGTTCTGAACGTGCCCGCCGTATGGGTTGCGAAATAAAGAATCATGGCGACGCCAGCCAATCAAGTCACGCTCAAAATCACACGCGCGATGCGCTACGGCTCAGAGCGGCGGTCACTGCCGATTGCGAATTATTTGGAGCAGCTGGCGGATGCCGATGTTGCCGACATCCACGTTCCACGTCTAGCGCGAATCGCACGGTCGCTAGTTCAGTCACGCGAGACCGCCCCTACTGGCTGGCGCTCACAGGACCGCCGTAAGATGTCACCGGCAAAAAAGAAAGCAATCCTGTCCCTGCTCTTCGAAGAAAGACTTCCGCCAAGCACAGTTGCCAAAAGGTGCGACGCCTCGGAGCCAACGGTTTACAGGCTACGAGCCGAAGAGCAGAAGAAACGCGAACTGATTGCCGCGCCCGAAAAACCAACAATTCCTACCGCACCGTCCGCCCGACGATTCACCGCAGAAGAAAAAACAGAAATGCAGCGAATGATGTTGGCAGGCGTACCACCAGTCGAAATTCGCGCGCACTTCAGGACCAGCAAACAGTCAATCATTGCGGTGCGGCGAGCGATGGGCCTGCCGACACTGCCATCCGGACGGCGAAGAAAGGCGGCGCAATGAGCGCACATCGCAATCATCCGCCCACCGAAGAAGAGTTGCGGACAATCGCGGAAATGAACGCGAAGGGCGCGACGATTGCCGCAATTGTCAGGCACACAGGGATTTCGAAGCCGACGATCCGCAAGTGGCTGGCGAAGATGGGCCTGCCGTCGCGCGTGCCGCTCATTGAACTTCACAAGGAAGAAATTCTGGAATTGGTGCGCGAGAGAAAACTTTCGCACAAACAAATTGCCAAGAACCTGCGAGTGCCAGTCCGCCAGCTGGCGAAATTCGCGCAAGCGAACGGTTTCGCAAAACCACGGCGGCCACTATCCGAAGCACAGATTGACGGCATCTGTGCCGATATTCTCGCGCGGCGCGGAACTGGTGAAGCGATTGCGAACAGATGGAACGCGCCGCACTGCAAGGTTCTGGAAATGGCGCACGCGCTCCTAGGACGTGAACCGTTCTTGCTTGGCAAGCGAGACTCACCGCTTCAGTCCAATTTCCCGCAACGCTTTCCGCGCAAGGTTCTGGACGTTGCGAAGCCGGACACCTTCGTCGTGAGCCTGCAAGCCGTCATCGAAAAATGTTACGACGGAAAACTACCGCCACCGCAAGATGAAAAAGAATTTCTGGCGCGATTCACGCAAGACATTCCTGCTCACATGCCGGAAGTCGCGGCGGAAACGGCTGCCGGTTTTAAACGCGCATTGCAGACTTTGCGCGTGCAACGGTCCGCGAGATGGGCCAACTAGGGGGACTCGATGCCTTTACTTCGAATTTCGTTGAAAAGCGATCCGCGAAAGTTAGTTGATGCGCTACGTCGCAAGCCGGAAGAAATCGTCTTCGCGCTCAGAAATTCCCTGAATTCCGCGCTGCTGATGCTGGAACGATTTATAAAAACGCAAAAATTATCTGGCCAAGTCCTGCATCGGCGGACCGGCGCACTTGCAAATGCCGTCCACACAAACTTGGCGCGAGTGGAAGGCCGAACGATTCGCGGCGAAGTCACAGCGGCAGGTTCGCCAGCGAGTTTGTATGGCAGAGTTTTCGAAGTGGGCGGCTCAGGCGCGTATCCGATTCTTTCGGTTCGTGCCCGCGCACTAAAATTTGTATCCGGCGGCGAGACTATTTTCCGCAAACAGGTCATGCACCCACAGCAAATGATGAGAGCGTTTATGAGACCGTCAGCCGAAGAAAACGCGGCGTCGATCCGCGAACAACTGCAAGCCGCGCTCGATGCCGAACTAGCGAAAGATTAGCGCCGCCAGAATCAACGCCACCAGCACCAACAAAATAATTTCGCCCGACGATCCGCGCTTCGCGCTATCCACGATGTCTTGCTCAGAGAGCCGATTGGGAAGATGTTCGAAGTTCATGGGAACGCTTTTAGCTTACGGTTTCGATGATATTGCGATGTAGACCACGCCGGGGTCCGGTACATCTTTTGAATCGGAATATCCGAGCAATTCGACGCCGATTTCCCGAAAGCAGCTTTGTAAATGTCCGGCGTGTGGCGGAAGGTTCGCCATGTCATTCACAAGGAGAAAAGCACCGGCAACTCCAAATCCAAAAGGACGCTGGCCGGTAAGTGGGCGGATTTCGAACTGCGCGTCCGCTAGAATTTGACGTATCTGATTTGCGTACGCCTCTGCCTCTTCGTCAAATGTCTTTGGGACAACAACAACAGGACCTTTTGGTCCGCCGTTCAAACAAGCTAATAATTTGGTTCGATTCGGTGCACTTATGGTTCTCGGAAGTCTTGCAGCGCGTTCTTTCTCTAGGTCCAATCGGAGTTGCGCCGCCTTTGCTTCCAATTCGGCAGCGCGCTCATTGGCCGCTGCCGCTTGAGCTAGTGCGTTGGCCGTCCCTTGTCCAGCGTCCGCTGCTTGCTTCGTTGCATCACTGGCCGCCTTATTTAAGCGCGCAATCTCGGTCCGGCGCGCGCTATCAATACGCTCTCGGATTGGAGTGGCTAGCCAACTTCCGACGAATTCTACGCTGACACCAAAAGCCACAAGAAATGCAGACGCGGTCATCGCTCGTTCAATCCACAAAAGTCTTGTCGGGTCGTCCATAGGTTTACTTGGAACCGCGCTTTCGGGGACTACTCTTGCGGCGAATGCTCTTGCTATTGGTTTTCTTCCTGAACGCACCCTTGGACTTGGAGTAGTCGTCTGCTTTATTTTTCAACTCGCCGCCGCACCCAGGACACCTATCGTGCAACTTTGAGACTTCCCTTCGGCAGTTCGAGCAATATTTCCAAACCATTGTTATCGGACCTTCCTGCGCAGCACAAATTGTTCGCCGATTGCCACCAGTTCAGTGTCGATGTTGAGCTGTTTTTTCAATTCCGCTTGCGTTGCTTCGACGGGTTCGCGGTAGTCCGACGTTGCATTCTTTGAGTCCGCAACCCACTCAAATGAAGCGTGTGTGTACAGGATGTACCGATTTTCGCTGGGAACAGGTGCGCCGGACGGCAACGCGCGGTAGTAGGTCTTTCCAGCGTTGTCTCTCCAAATGTGGACACATCTTTCGATGAGAACGAGAACTTGCTGAGGATGATTCTCCATAACACGGCGACCAACTTCGGAATCTGTTAGTTGTATTTCGTTCTCTTGCTGGATAACTGCCATAAGCAGGTTCAACGTAACGTTATCGACTTCCATGATTCACCTTTTTTTCTGGTGCTACTGTGGTGCTATTCGTTTCGCAGAATAGCACAGTCGGGTGCAACGTAGCGCAGTGGGCCTTCGAGTGGAATCAACAACTTAGCAGGTTGCCGCAGGTGTGCGCAGGCAGGCGCAGCGGCTTTTTTAGGCTTTGAAGGCCGGGAGGATCACCGGACCCTTTGCGCCTCCGAGAAAAGTATAGAGGCTAAGAGTCATCTGACAAAGCAGATCCCTCGCCCCGAACATGCTGCAGGGATTCGGGACGACAGCGGTGTGGGAGCGCGCAGGTTATCCGCGGAGCCAGACGGCGTACGGGCGTGAGTGGAGGCAAACGAGGGGGTTGGTTGGCGCGGTGTCAACCAGGCGCAGACAAGATTGTCTGCGCTACCTAGGCGCGAGTGGAGATGAACACGGAAGTTTGGTTGGCGCGGTGTCAGCCGGATGCAGGCAAGATGCCTGCGTTACGACATTAGGCGCGGGAGGAGGCGAGCGCGGCGGTTTGGTTGGCGCGGATCAGGGCGGAAACCAGGTCGAAGAGCGCTGGGGCGGTGCACACTTCGTAGTAGGAATGTTCGGAGGGGCCGCCGAGTTTTCCGTCGGGTTGAAGTTCGCGGGCCATGCCCTTGCGCAGCACGATTAATTCAATGGTTTCGCCGATGGGCACTTCGCCATAATACAGCGTGACGGTTTCCTTGGCCCAGGGCAGATCCAGCTTGGTGTCGATGGATTCGAGAGAAATTTCCTCGGAAAGTTTCTGAAAGCCTTCTTCGTTGAGCTCAATGCCGTTCCGGTTGTAGCGCACCAGAAATTCGTCGAGTTCTTCGGCGGAAGCTCCTTGCATGGACTGCAGGAAATGAAACACGGAAAAATTCGATTTTTGCGAAGCGAGCATGCGGCGCGCGAGCTTGGTACAGCCGGAGAGGCGGTCGGAAAGATTGAGCGCCTTGGAAATCATGATGCGGGAATCACCGTCGGTCCAATAGGCGGGAGCAGAGCCCTGAAACGCCACGCCGAGGCCAAGTTCCAGCGCGGGAAGTTCGGTTTGCACAGCGCCGTCGTTATAGGAATTGCAGACGGAAAGAATCTGGCGCGCCAGAATACAGGCTTTGGCGACGGGGCGGGCGTAGGCGCGGCTGGACTCGGTTTCGAAAATGGCCAGAATGATGGCGTCACCTTCGATAAAAACTTTCTTCGCGGAATAACGGTCCAGCAATTTTTTTACCGGCTCGTGCAGATTCAGGCTGAAGTGCGAAGCCGGATTCAATCCGCGGGTCAGCAAATCCTGGGTCATCTTGGTGGAGCCGCGCACGTCGGCTTTGATAATGACGTGGGAGACCACCGGGTCCTGCTTGGGCTTGGCTTCTTCCGGCAGCACGCATTCGTATAAACGATTGTTCAAGCGCGAGAGATCGCGCGCCTGCTCGGTGGAGACCAGATTGATGCGCTCCATGCAGGTGGTGAGATGCTCGGCGTCGCGCAGTTCGCGGCGGAGGCGGAGAAAATCTTCGGCGAAACGCAAAACGAAGGTTTCCATTTCGTCACGCGAGTAGCGGCGGATTTTGCGGGAGAGCTCTTCAA
Source organism: uncultured Acidobacteriota bacterium (assembly GCA_963814635.1). Taxonomy (GTDB): domain Bacteria; phylum Acidobacteriota; class Terriglobia; order Acidiferrales; family UBA7541; genus Acidiferrum. The sequence continues at coordinate 2,899,319 of CAWFDP010000001.1, forward strand.
TAGGCTTGGCGGAAAGCTGCTTGGCGTGAACCTGTTTGAGCACTTGCTCGACACGCTTTAATTCGTCTTTGGAAACCAGCGCCTTGCGCAGTTGCTGCAAGTGCAGCGGCGGATGAAACTGCGCGGCAATCGCGCGGATTTCGTAGCCGGCGAGAATGTGGTAGAGAACTTCCTGCTGCTCCAGGCGTTCCAGCAATTTGGAGAGCAGTTGCGCGCGTTGCGGGCGCAGCGATTCGGGCTCGGCGGCAGGATCGAAAAGGCGCGTGGCGTTTTCTGGATGGTTCAAGAAGTCGCCGAGCCGCGAATTGTGATCTTTCAGGAAAAAATCCAGCTTCTGCTTGGCGGCCTCGACTTGCGGACCGAATTCCTCGAGTTTCAGTTCCTGGTGTTTGAGCCGCGCCTCAATATCGTTGAGCGAGGCCTTAATATTGGCGGGATCGCTGGCTCCGCGAAACTTGCTCAGAAAGCCGTCGCCGCGTTCGAGCTTTTTGCGTTGCGCTTCGCGCTGCTCTTCCAGATTGGCGATTTCGTCGCGCATCGCCTGGGTCTGGGCGAGCGCGGACTGATAAGCCTCCTCGGCTTCGATAAAATCTGATTCGCGGGCGATGGCCACGCCGGCCTGCTGCAAAAACTCCTGGAACAGCGCGTCCATGGTTTCGAAGCGATCCGGGTCGCGGACGTAATTTCCCAGCAGCACGAAATGTTCGAGGAAGTAAGAGTCGTCCTTGCCGCCATCCAGAAAAATAAGGCGGTTTTTCAGGAGGTCGTACAAAGGGGCGAAGTCATCTCCAAACAACGCGCGGCGCGCCTTGAAAATGACATTTTCCTCGGAGTCCACCACCATCTGCGCGACCTGTTGGCCAACAGTACGCAGAACATCGCGGCGCGAGGACTGCAACTCCGAAAGTTTGGCTTTGATGACGTGAGCCTGCTGGCTGCGTTCGAAATGCTCGCCGCGCTGGCGGATCCGTTCTTTGCCTTCAAGAATCAAATTCGCGAACTGGCTGCTGAGTTCCTGTGTGAGAAATTTCAGGATCGCCAGCCGAAACAAAATGTCGATTTCGATATTTTTATAGTACTTGGCCTGGGTCACCGAAGATTGCAGCAGGTCGCTCAACAGCTTTCGGAATCCTGCGCCATCGATGGTCTTGGCGTTGCGCAGTTCTACGCCGGACATGAAGTATCCCGCGGTGTGTTGGCGGATCAATTCGAACAGATAGTCGCGCGAAGCCTGCACAAATTTGGGGCTAAGATAAACGTCGTGGTGGATATTGTCCACGCCAATGGCCAGCGTGCCCATCGGAAGCGTGAGGTTATAGCTCGTCAGCTCGATGCGCGGCGTGTTGTCAGCAGTGAGGCTCAGGTTCTCTGGCATTGCGGCAGCCGTTAGGGGCTTTTTCCAAGCTAGCAGCCGCCCACGAGTGAGGCAAGGAACCGGAAGTTTGTGGTAGCGAGAGAGTTAGGATGTTTCAGAGCACAGTGATGCGACGGGAATCGCCGTTCAGATGCTCGAGGCGGATGCGGACTTCGGGCCAGGGCGACGGAAGCGGGAAACGCTCCGACCACTCCAGAATCACGATGCCTGGCTTGGCGAAGAGGTCCTCCATGCCCAGCGTTTCGAAATCGTGGAAATTTTCGATGCGATAGAGGTCGCCATGGAAGATGGGCTGCGCGTCGCCGTAGGTGTGCAGCAGGGTGAAGGTTGGGCTGGTCACGTCTTCTTCGCGGGCGGCGCCCAGCGCGCTGACGATGCCCTTGGTGAGCGTGGTTTTGCCGCTGCCGAGTTCACCGGAAAGCAGGATCAAGACGGGCGGCCTTAGGCGCGCCGCGAATTCCCTGCCCCAGGCGGTGGTTTCTTCCGCGGAATGAGTGATGAACTCTTCAGCCACCGCGGCGAATCTCCTCAAGAAGTTCGAAGCGGGCGTAAGGCAAGGCACGGGCGACGTCACCGGCGACGACGCCGGAGGGATCGGCGTCTTCAATCAACGTATCGGCAGCGCGACCGTGTAACCACGCGCCGAGGGTAAGCACTCGCAGCCAATCTGTAGTGCCAAATTGCCCGGTCAGCGCCGCGAGAATTCCGGTCAGCACGTCGCCGGAGCCGCCTTTCGCCAGGCCGGGATTGCCGGTGGTGTTGACGAAGATTCCGCCATCCGGCGAGGCGAGGATAGTGTGAAAACCCTTTAGCAACACATGGGCGTTCCAGCGTCGGGCGGCTTCGGTGGCAACTCGAACGCGATCTTTTTGTACTTCGGCGTTTGAAACGCCAAGCAGCCGCGCCATCTCTCCCGGATGTGGCGTGACGGCCAGGAACTTGGATTTTCGATCACGAAGCGCATCCGCATTGCCTGCGAATGCGTTCAGGCCATCGGCGTCGAGAATTGTGGGCAGCTCGGTGGATTGAACCAGCAAGCGAATAAATTTCTGGGTCGCGGGCTGCTGGCCGAGTCCGGGGCCGACAGCGAGGACCGACTTGCCTGCGATCACTTTCGCGAAGGCAGGATCGCTGACATTTTCGATTGCGAGCGAACCATCAGCGCCGGTTGGCAGCGCGTCAGTCATATACTCCGCATGCTGCGACGCGATGATGGGTTGAACAGAATCGGGCGTGGCAATCGTCACGAGTCCAGCGCCGGCCTTGAGTGCGCCGGTTCCTGACAGCACTGCTGCACCTGACTTACCTGTCGAACCCGCTACTAGTAGAACGTGACCGTAGAGGCCCTTGTGCGAATCGGCGGGACGCTGCAGCGGAAGCGATGCAAATTCTTCTGGGCCAGCCCAGCGAAGGTTGCCCTTGCCAATCTCTTCGATCAGAGCCGGTGGCGTGCCGATTGCACGGACGTGCAGATTGCCGCAATAAGAACCGTCGTTCGAAATGAGCTGACTGATTTTCGGCGCGGTGAACGTAACTGTGTGATGTGCGCGAAGAACCGGCCCTTCCGCCGACTGGCCGTCGGAAGGCATTCCCGAAGGAATGTCGACGGCAACGATTAGAGCAGGATTCGGAGCAGTGGCGTTGCGCGAGAAAGAATTGAGATCGGTGATTGCCTTCGCGATTAAACCGGTGGCAGCGCCGCGCAAGCCGGTCCCAAACAGCGCGTCTAGAATCACGTCAGCGGAGGCAACGCGAGATGAATCTGCAGTCCACGCGGCTTCGTTTTCAATCACGATCGTTTCGCCGCCTTCGTCGCGCCATCGTTGAAAATTCAGCGCGGGATCGCCGCGAAGCTCGGACGGCGAACCGAACAAAAGCACCGTGGTGTGGCGAATCTCCGGGCGCAGATGGCGCGCAACGACGAATCCATCGCCGCCATTATTTCCTTTTCCGCAAAGAACGATAACTTGCCGCACGGGCGATTGAAAGCGAAGTAAAACTTGATGGAGAGTAAAATCCGCGACGGCTTTGCCGGCATTCTCCATGAGTTGCGCGCTGGAAATTCCGTAACGCTCGGTGGTGAGCCGGTCGACCTCGCGCATTTCGGCTGCAGTGAGAGCTTTCATAACGGAAGGCGCACAAAAAAAAATCAGAGCATCCAGCCGCCGCTGACGTTCAGCACCTGGCCTGTGACGTACTCCGCTCCTTCGGAAGCGAAAAACGCCACGGACGCGGCGACGTCGTCGACGGTAGGCGGACGGCCAATCGGGAAGCGCGCGTCCTTGATGCGGCGCGCTTCGTCGAGGCTCAACTCCTTTTCGTCAATGCTGGAGGGATTCACGACGTTCACGGTGATTCCATTTTTGGCTTCTTCCAACGCGAGCGAACGGGAGAGCGCAACGACTGCCGCTTTAGCCGAGGCATACGCGGAAATTTTTGCCTGGCCAAACGCGCGCTCCGCTCCCACTGCACCCAGATTAATGATGCGTCCCCAGCGGCCTTTGCGCATGTGTGGCAGCGCGGCGCGGCTCATGAACACAACGCTCATCAGGTTCGAAGTGAAAATATCTTGCCAGTCCTCGAGCGAGCCTTCGGCCAGCGTGCCCCAGCGAAAATCGCCGACATTATTGACGAGAACGTCGAGGCGGCCAAAGCGATCGGTAACGGTACTAACAAACTGCTCGCAGCGGGCGGCGGTGGTTATATCCGCCTCCACTGCAACACAATCGGCGCCCGCAGCCTGCAACTGGCGCAAGGTATTCTGCGCAACATTCTTATTCGAACGGTAACCGATGGCGATGCGCGCGCCGTCCTGCGCCAGGCGCAGCGCGATTCCCCGCCCGATTCCGCGCGTTCCACCTGTAATCAACGCAACCCGGTTGCGCAGTGACATTCCCACCCTCATTTCGCGAAGCTGGAGTTTTTCAAGTATAGCCCAGCCGCTGAATTAGCACGAAATCGGGTTAGCGCAGACGCGCAACAATCACCGTCATGTCGTCAGCCTGCTCCGGCGTACCGGCCCATTCTTCCGCGGCCTGCATCATGCCTTGGGCGATGACGCTCGGCGAAGCTCCATTCATGCGTATCGCCGCGTCGCGCAATCGGGTGATACCAAATTCCTCGCCATAGACATTTTCCGGCTCAACCAAACCGTCGCTGTAGCCAACCAGAATCGCGTCCGGCGGCACCGTCTCCACACCCTCCTGGTACACGTACTCTTCAAACACGCCAAGCACCATGCCGCCTTTATCGAGATACATCGCGTGGTCGCCGCAGATGCAAAATGACGGCAGGTGTCCGGCATTGGTGTAGCGGAGAATCCGCGTCGCGCTGTCGTAGACCGCGACGAAAAATGTGGCAAAGCGATCATCGGCGGTATTGCGCACCAGGTGAACGTTCAACCGTTCGACTAGTTCGGCGGTGCTCATGGAATCGCTGCCCGGCGCCAGCAACTGGCTGCGCAGCGCGGCCTGCAAGCTGGCCATCAGCAGCGCTGCGGAAATTCCCTTGCCGGAGATATCGGCGATGGCAATTGCGATCCGGGTGGAACTCAACTGAATGAAGTCATAGTAATCGCCGCTGACGGTGCGCGCGGCCTTGCAAATGGCTTCAATTTCCACGCCGGGAACGGACGGCACGCGCTGTGGAAAGAGCTGATTTTGCACTTCGCGCGCGATGGAGAGTTCATTCTCCAGGCGCTGCCGCTGCTTCTGTTCCTCGATCAAGCTGCGGATGGAATCGGTCATTAGATTGAAAGACTCGCCAAGAATTCCCAATTGGTCGCGTCGTTCGATTTTCACTTTGTGGGTCAGGTCGCCGGCCTGAACAAATTGGGTGGCTTGGTAGAGTTCAGCGACAGCCCCGGTGATCGCGCGCATCAACACGAATCCGGTGACCAGCCCAAGGATTCCTATCAGCAGCAGAATGAACGCCACCAGCTCAAAACCAAAGACGGTGCTGGTACTGAATTCGCCCAGGGAACTGAAGATTCGCGCATTCAGCACCGAAGGCCGGGCGGAGAATGAAGCGAAGACCGGCTGCTTCTCACCGGCCTTTTCACCGACATCAATGTAGGTGGCGTCCAGCTTGGAGAAGCCTTCGATCACCGGATCGTACCAATAGCCCGCGGGCTGCAAAGTTCGCTTGCGCGTGGCGATTCGATTCAGGAATTTGTAACGAATGCTGCCGAGTTGGATGGCATTGAGCGAGTCTTCGCCTTCGGCCCGCTGCAAACCGGTGACTTGAATCGGCCCCAAATCCTGCGCGATGGTCTCGAGAAATTCGGGCGTTACGCGCAAGCTGAGCTCGACGATGTTTTTGCCGCGTGGCGATTCCACTTCGCGCATGGCGATCAGGTGGGTTTGCCCGGCAGACTGCAGAATGCCGGTGAACTCCTTGGCGTTCGGTCCGGCGATGCGGGTCAGGCGTTTGGGATCAGCGTGAAATTCCACCTTCAGGCCGGGTAGCTCTTTCGAATACGCCATCTGGATCTGCGCGTCCAGAGCCTCTTCTACCACTTTGTCGTTCAACGATCCGGGAAGCGACTTTTCCGCGGAGGCGATGCTGGCCGCAGAATCGGCCATACGGCCGAGGCGGCCGTGAAAGTCCTCGTACAACAAATAGCCGCCGAGCTGAGAATAGAGCACCTGACTGGCTAGCACGGCGAGCGTCAGCAACAGCAGAACCGGAACGACTCCTATGAAGAGATACACAACGATGAGTCGATTGCGCAGACTCCAAAGTAGTCGATTGCGCCACCAGGCAATGCTGCGAAAGGCGAGATAACCCGCGCTGAGGATGCCCAGAAATTTGGCGAAGCTGTATATGCCACCGGGAGGACCAAGGAAATATGCGGTCAAGCCCAGAGCAAGAAAAACGGTTGCCGCCAGGTCAGGCCAGGAAAGACGCCGCCACAGATTGGAGAGGTTGGCGCGGATCGGAGTCATGTCGGGACGCAGGAAAAGAATACCTTACCCGGCGCGACCTCGCACAATTTACGGGCAAGTTTCGAATAATTTCCCGGAATTCAGTAAAAGGCTCCCCACCTCGGATACGGGCCGCACTACGAAGGATTGCGTACCTTGCTGTGCTTCACGCTGTAGGTGAAATAAACCACCAAACCGATGGCTAGCCAGACAAAGAGCCGTATGATCGTCAACAAATTGAGGCTGAGGATCAATGCAATGGAAATCAGCATCCCCATGATCGGAACAAATGGAACCCATGGAGTCCTAAAGGGCCGCTGAAGTTCCGGCCGCCGCACGCGCAAGACCCAAACTCCGGCGCAAACGATGACGAAAGCAAACAACGTGCCGATGCTGACCAGTTGGCCGAGAGTGCCGATCGGCACCAGTGATCCGACGATGGCAACCAGGATGCCGACGATCGCGGTGGACTTCCAGGGTGTGCGGAATCGCGGGTGGATTTCGCCCGCCCACTTCCACAATAGGCCGTCGTTAGCCATCGAATAAAAAACTCGCGATTGGCCCAACAGCATGACCAGCATCACCGTACTAAGCCCGGCGAGCGCCCCAGCGTTGATCACGTAACTGCCCCACTTAACGCCTGTGGTTCGAATGGCCAGCGAAACCGGCGCGCCGATATTCAGGTGAGAATAATGCACGGTTGCCGTTAGCAGACCGGACACGATAATGTACAGGATGGTACAAACAATCAGCGAGCCAAGAAGACCGATCGGCATGTCCTTCTGCGGATTCTTGGCCTCTTGTGCGGCAGTGGAAACGGCGTCGAACCCGATGTAAGCGAAGAACACCACGCTCGCACCGCGCATGACCCCAGACCAGCCAAAAGAACCAAAGCTCCCAGTATTCGGTGGAAGGAAGACCTTCCAATTTTCGTGAGCGATTGCGGGATTCTTCAGAACGAACGGCAGCGCCACGGCGATGAAGGTAAGAACCGCAGCCAACTTCACAAATACTACCGCGGAGTTGAAATTCGCGGATTCCTTAATCCCAATAATGAGAATGGTTGTAACCGCAAGGATCGCCAGAAAGGCAACCAAGTTGAATCGTGCCGTCGCGTGAGGCAATGCGGCCAGTTGGTCGGCGCTGAGATCAAAGGTACCGATGGGACCCCATCGGCCGGCTGATTGGACCCAAACCGCTCCCGGCACATCGCAAATCTGCGGCGGGATACTGATGCCGTAGTCCTGCAGGAAGGCAACCAGGGTGCTGCTCCAGCCGCTGGCAACTGTCGCTGCGCCAAACGCGTATTCTAGAATCAAGTCCCATCCAATGATCCAGGCAACCAGTTCGCCGAGCGTGGCGTAGCCGTATGTATAGGCAGAGCCGGCGATAGGAATCATCGAAGCAAATTCGGCGTAGCACAGACCCGCAAAAACGCAACCGGTCCCGGCAAGTACGTACGACAGCATGATCGCTGGACCGGCATATAACGACGCTGCCGAACCGGTGAGCACGAAGATGCCCGCGCCGATGATTGCGCCAATCCCGAGAGTCACCAGATTCACGGGACCGAGCGCGCGCTTGAGGCTATGCTCTCCGGTAGCGGAAGCCTCTTTCATCAGTGTGTCGAGCGACTTCGTTGCAAACAAGGGGTTGCCCATGCAACTCCTCCTTTGTGAGGGTCAGCTACCAAAAACTTTTCTAGGCCAAATTGGACTTGCCTATTGTAGGGGCGCGCCCCGATTCCCACTACAACAAATTTCTAAGGGTTGACGCCGGATTTATCACTAGCACGGGACCACAGCCAGTACACCGGCAGTCCCAACAACACAATCACCAGGCTCCATCCGGCGGTCTCGGTTCGGTAGAACAGCAACACAAATAGAATCACCGAGGCCGCGATGATGTACAGCAGCGGAACGATTGGGTAACCGAACGCCTTGTACGGACGCTCCGCGTCAGGCCGCTTGGAGCGCAGAACGAATACTCCGGCGATGGTCAGGATGTAAAACATCAACGCCGCGAACACAACGTAGTCCAGTAAATTGCTGTAAAGATTGCCGTAGCTGACTGCTCCGGCAGCGTCCACTTTGCGCGTGCGCATCAGAATCAAAACGATGATCCAGATGCATTGATAAACCAGCGCAGTCCCCGGCACGCCTCTGGTATTGAGTTTTCCTGTCGCTTTGAAAAAGAGTCCGTCTTTCGCCATCGCGTATGCTACCCGCGAGCCGGCGAGAATCAGTCCGTTATTGCAGCCAAACGTGGAAATGATGATAGCTCCCGCCATCATCAGCGCGCCGACGGGACCGAAGATGGCATTCAGAGCGGCCGTGGCCACGCGATCATCCGGAGCATTCTGGATTTGTGCAAGGGGGAGGGCGAAAAGATATGCCAGATTCGCCAGGCAATACAACGAGATCACGATGATGGTACCGAGTGCCATCGACAGCGCCACATCACGCTTAGGATTTTTCACTTCGGCAGCGGTGAAGCCGATGTTGTTCCAAGCATCAGCCGAAAAAAGCGAACCAACCTGGGATACTCCGAACGCGACGACCAGACCGAAAAAGCCGCTGGCCGCTGTCAACGTCGGAAACCACGACTTGAAAAAATTCGCTCCCGGCTCGATCGGAACCGCTCCACGAACGGTCCAGAAATTCGAAAAGTTGTCGGCGATAGCCGCGTGGTTTCTGCCAATAAATACGCCAATCAGAATCAGGCCGAGCAGCGAAAGCGTTTTGGCGGAAGTAAAAATGTTCTGAATCAATTTGCCGAGGCGCACGCCCAGCGTGTTCAGGAAAGTGATCAGCACAACCATCAGAATGCCCACGAACTGCTGAATGGATACGCTGATGGCAAGTTTCGAGCCGAGCGCGATGGGATGAATAATCCAGGTATTTGGAGAGATTGAAGGAAACAACACGCCGAGATAGCGGGCGAATCCGACGGCCACCGCGGCGATGGTCCCAGTCTGAATCACCAAGAATAGTGTCCAGCCGTAGAGGAATCCCCATAGCGGCGAATAGGCCTCCCGCAAATAAATGTATTGCCCGCCGGCATGTGGAAACAGCGCCGCTAATTCGCCGTATGCCAGCGCCGCCGAAATCGTCAGCAGGCCGGTGATGATCCAAGTCAGCAGCAGGCCGCCAGGTGAACCGGTGACGCGTGTAATGTCGGCAGCGACGATGAATATGCCCGAGCCGATCATCGAGCCAACCACCATCATCGTGCCATCGAACAATCCGATGGCGCGCACAAAGCCGGGTTCGTCCTTCTTCGTGGGGTTGACTGCCGGAAGCGCCGAGTCTGCCATAGCCAGAGGCCTCAGTTCCCCGCGGACTGCGCCGCGGCCGGAAGAATTTCCAGATATTGCCGTACTCGTTCCGAGGGATTTCTGGCTTTTAGAATGTCGCTGATCACCGCGACGCTGTCGGCGCCTGCGTCAATCACCTGGCTGGCGCGTTCCAGTGTGATTCCGCCGATGGCCACAATCGGCTTGCTCGTCAATTTTCTAACTTGCCGGATAAGCTCGATGCCGACCACCGGGTCGGGCTTCGCCTTGCTCACCGTGGCAAAAATTGGACCAACCGCGATGTAATCAGCATCCGAAGCGGCGGCGGCCTCGAACTGCCGCACATTGTGAGTTGAGAAACCGATGATACTTCCAGTCCGTACCACCGTTCGCGCCGCGGAAACGTCCAGATCGTCTTGGCCAAGATGCACGCCATTGGCTCCAGCCAGCCGGGCAATGTCAGCGCGATCATTAACAATGAAAGTCGCGCCATTCTGGCGGACCGTGAGACACAGTGATTGCGACGCTTCCAGAAGTTCTCGCGATGAAGAAGTCTTATTGCGGTATTGAAACAGACGCGCGCCCGCAGCCAGCAGATTGTTCGTCAGCTCAATGGGGTCGGAGGGCAGCAACGCTGCGTCTAGTATCACGTACAGCGGCGCCAGCGCAAGGCGATTCGCCATCAATTTATTTCCCGCGCTTGCCGGAATTGCCGCCGGAATTACCTGATCCGTTGTTGCCCAGAAGCCGCTCGATGAAGTGGGTATCGAAACGGCCGGCGACAAAATCCGGGTCGGCAAGAATGCGGCGGTGCAGCGGGATCGAGGTCTTGATTCCTTCGATCACGAACATTTCCAGGGCACGCTTCATGCGGCCGATAGCCTCGGTGCGGTCGCGGCCTTTCACAATGAGCTTGGCAATCATCGAATCGTAGTACGGCGGAATCACCGCATCAGCATAGGCAGCAGAATCGACCCGCACACCGGTCCCGCCCGGCGCCTGAAAGGTGGTGATGCGGCCAGCGGAGGGCACAAATGTCTCAGGATCCTCGGCATTGATGCGGCACTCGATGGCGTGGCCGGAAAACTGAATCTCGCCCACGGCATCGTCCAGTTTTTCGCCGGCAGCGATGCGAATCTGGGCCTTGATCAAATCCGCTCCGGTTACGAATTCGGTCACCGGATGCTCAACCTGAATTCGAGTGTTCATTTCGATGAAGTAGATCTCGCCGTTCTGGTCCATCAGGAATTCGACCGTCCCGGCGTTGGTGTAGCCAATCTTGTGCAGCGCCTTTACCACTCTGGCGCCCATCTCCTTGCGCAACTTGGGGTCCAGCACCGGCGACGGCGATTCTTCGATCAGTTTCTGATGGCGGCGCTGAATGGAACATTCGCGTTCGCCGAGGTGAATGACCTTGCCATGCTGATCGCCCAAAACCTGAAACTCGATGTGTCGCGGATTTTCGATAAACCTTTCGGCGTAAACATCCGGCGTTCCGAACGCCTGCTGGGCCTCACTTCGCGCGGTCTCGTAAGCGGCAAGCAGTTCTTCCTGCTTACGAACCACCCGCATGCCGCGACCGCCACCTCCAGCCACCGCTTTCAGAATCAGCGGATAGCCGATTTTTGCAGCTTCTTTGCCAAGTTGTTCTTCGCCTTCGATAGCGCCGTCGCTGCCCGGAATCGTTGGCAAGCCAGCGTGCTTGACCTCACGCCGCGCGCGGTCTTTTTCGCCCATCATTTCTATAATTTCAGGGCGCGGGCCGATAAATGTGATTTCAGACGCTTCGCAGACTTTCGCAAAATTGGCGTTCTCGGAAAGAAACCCATAGCCGGGATGAATCGCATCGACGTTGGTGATTTCGGCCGCGCTGATGACCTGGGGAATATTGAGGTAACTCTCGCTGCTGCGCGGCGGCCCGATACAAACCGCCTCATCCGCAAATCGCACGTGCAACGAATTGCGGTCCGCTTCGGAATACACTGCGACCGTCGAAATTCCCAGTTCCTTGCAAGCGCAGATAACCCGCAGGGCAATTTCCCCGCGGTTGGCGACCAGGATTTTGTTGAACATAGAGGTGGCCGCCTATTTCTTGCGGCTCGGACGGATTCCGAACAACGGCTGGCCGTATTCGACCGGCTGGCCGTTCTCAACAAAGATCCGCAGCACTTCTCCGCTGCTGTCGGATTCAATTTCGTTCATCAGTTTCATGGCTTCCACGATGCACAGGGTCTGCCCGGCATCCACGTACCCGCCGATCTTCACGAAAGGCTCAGTCCCGGGACTCGGCGAAGCGTAGAAGGTGCCAACGATCGGCGACTTCACGAGATGCAGGTCGTCAGTGGATCTTGTTTCGGGCGCTGGCGCAGAAGGCACCGAATTGGAAGAGGATGACGCCGCCCCGGCGACGATGATTTCCGGTGCCGCCACCATTCGGGGAGCCGAAATCGCCACTCCGGCCGACGGCTTCTTTAGCCTGATTTTCAGGTCGCCCCGTGAGTATTCAAACTCTTCCAGATTGTGCTCCGTCATGATCTTCAGGAGTTCTTCAATCTGATCGACATCCGGGCCAGTAGACGACCCGCCATCACTCGACTTCGAAGGCTTTTTCTGTTTCATCCGTTTTGTATTAAAGCTCTATGAAATCCCGCGAGGCGCGGGTCAATACTTCGTTGCGTCCTGCCAGTACCACCACGTCGTCTTCGATCCGAATGCCCCCAACGCCCGCAATATACACCCCCGGTTCTATCGTAACCACGTTTCCGGAGGCAAGCTGTGTTTTTTGGCCCTTGGCCAGCCGGGGATCCTCGTGAACTTCGAGCCCCAAGCCGTGCCCTGTACTGTGCACAAAATACTGATCCACCCGGTATGCCGCCAGTACCCCTCTGGCAGCTGAGTCCACTTCGCCGCAGGTCCGACCTGCCTGGACGGCATCAATTGCCGCCGCCTGCGCTTCCCGAACAGCCTGATACCACAAGCGTATCCTTGCGGGAGCCTTACCCAGATAGACTGTTCGAGTGATGTCGCTGCAATATTTTTCGAGTATAGCACCCAGGTCCAGCACCACCAACTCATTTTTCCTCAGACGTTTAGCGGTAGGGCGCGCATGAGGAAGCGCGGCTCGCGCCCCGAAAGCCACGATGCTCTCGAACGCCGCTCCAGACGCGCCGCGCTTGCGCATCTGATACTCGATCTCCGCCGCCACCTCGAACTCGCGGATGCCCGGCTTCAGCATCCCGATAGCCGACTGGACGACCTCGCTCGCCAGAATCGCCGCCTTTCGCATCTGCGCCAGTTCTGATGCATCTTTTACTGCCCGCAGGCTCTGCACTACTCCCGCTACCCCTTGCAAGCGAACTGCGGCTCCTGCAGCCTTTTTCACCTGCTGCCATTGGCTAACGGTGACCTGATTCGAATCAAGACCGACCTTCTTGCATTTCTCAGCTCTAAAAACTTCGCCGCAGCTGCGGTATAAGCCATCCTTTTGCAAAATGACCCGCACTCCACTCAGCTCCTGCTCGGCTTGCACCGTAAACCGCCCGTCAGTCACCAGCGCCAGTCCTCGTGAACTGGCAATCAGCGCGCCTGCATCACCGGTGAAGCCGGTCAAGTAATACCAATCGGCAGGGCTGGTGACGAGCAGCGCATCCAGTCCGGAGCGTCTCAGCAGCTTCCGAAGTTGTTGGGTCCTAGGCGCGTGTGGTGTCGGCATAAAAAAATCGGGGAGACATTAGTCTCCCCGATTTCACTAAAAGTTGAAAGAGTTGATGAAACGGTGTTTCCGAGACTGCGATTAGCCAGGGACGATCCGTGGCGTCAGGAAGAACAGCAATTCCTGCGAAGTCACGGTGACCGCGGTCCGCTTGAACAAGTTTCCGATAATCGGCAAGCTGCCCACGATAGGAACCTGGGTCACGTTGACGTTCTGTTGGGTAACAATTACGCCGCCGATGACCACCGTGCCGCCATCCGGAACCAAAACCTTGGTCTCGGTTGACTGGGTATCCAACGCCGGGATGCCCTGAATCCGGGCGATACCGTTGTCCACCTGGGTGTTTTCCACCAGCACGTCCATGAAAACCGTGCCTTCGGCCGTGATTTGCGGGGTCACTTCCAGTTTCAGCACCGCGTCGATGTATTGCACTGAAACGGTGTTGTTAATGGTGGTCTGGATCGGAATCTTGGTACCTTGCTTGATGGTCGCCTTCTGGTTGTTCTGCGTCACGATCCGCGGCTTCGAAAGCAACTTGCCTACGCCCTTTGCTTCGGCTGCGGTGATGAAGAAGTCGATTGCGAAATTTGGCGAACGATGCGAGAAGCCAAAGCCCGAAGTCGGCGAACCCGCCTGGAAATTGGTCTGCAAAGGCAGACCAGTGGTGACTCCATTGCCGGAGACTATTCCGCCCCCAACGCTAACCGGATTCGACGGAACGCCTGAACCCGGCGTAACGCCGCTCCCACCTACCGCTGGCGAGCCCGAAAAAAGTGAGCGGCCGCTGGTAGTAGTTCCGGCAAAACCCAATTCGGTGCCGATATCTTGCGCGAACGAACGTGAAGCCTGCACAACGCGCGCTTCGATTTCGACCTGTTGCGATTTGCGGTCCAGCTGGCGAATCAGGTTGTCAATGTCCGGAATCTTGGCCGGAATATCCCGGATGATCAGTTGGTTCGAAGGATCGTCGGCAAGGATATCTCCCTTGGGCGAGAGAAACTTCTTGAGTGTCGGCATAATCGTGCTGGCTTTTGCATAGCTCAGCACGCGCGTTACGGTCGTCGTGGGCGTGGCATCATTCTGCGCCTTTTCCAAATCGCGCGAAGAATCAGCTTCCTTCTTCAAGGTGTCCCGAGTTGCGATGCGCAGCACATTCCCGTGCAGTTGTTTGTCCAGACCGTTGTTCTGCAGAACAATGTCCAGCGCCTGATCCCACGGCACTTCGTCCAGAACGATGGTCAAGGTTCCCTTTACTGCCGGATCGAGTACCACGTTCAAGCCGCTGATCTCATGAATCAGGCGGAAGAAATCCTTCAGGTCCACATCCTTCAAATTCACGGAAATCGGTTCGCCGGTGTACTTTCCGTTCGCCGGTGCCGCCGTTACCGTAGCGTTTTGCAAGGCAGCGGGAGCGGGTGCCAACGTTGCGGCAGCGTTGCTCGCCTGTTGCACGGCCTGTTGTGCGGCCTGCTGCACGGTTGGTTCATCGGGACGTGCAGGCTGATTGTTGCCGGCAAAGGAGCCCAGCATGGTTCCAGGCTTCGTCAATTCTGCTGGCAGCGCAAAGCGCGGTGCGGAAACCTTCATCGAAGAAGCTTGCCGGCGTCCAGCAACTACTGGCGAAGTTGCGGCGAAGTGGAACGCTGGCTTGGCTGGTTGTACCGAGGCGGTCGTCGAGCTGACTCCATTTACCGATGGCGCATCAGCGATGGCGTCGAAATCGATGACCAGCGCATTGCCGTCCCGAACGATTTGGTAGTGCGCCGCAGCGGTAAGATCGACCACTACGCGGGCGATGTCCGGCCGGTATTGTCCGAGCCGAACTTCAAGCACCGGAGCAGAAACGCCGGGGATCACGGTCCGCAGAACCGCCATCCGGGTGCCTACAAAATCCAGCACCAGACGGTCCGGATTCTGCATGCGCGCCGCGTGGGCATCCAGGCGGCCTTCGCCTTGTACCCGCACGCTAGCGTGCTGCGCGGCTTGTGTTACCGCCACGCTCGAGATCACCGCGGAAGTCGCCGTCACTCCAGCAGACTCCTGAGACTGTGCCAGCAGTGGCGCCGTGCCGCACGCCAGGCTTGCGAGGATCAGGCAGCCATTTCGTAAGGCCGGCCAGTTCGTCTTCATTGCTGTTCTCCTGCACTCGAATAAAGTCTCTTGTTTACTTCCCGTTCGACAGGCTTGCCGAACGCGTCCTTGCCTTCTTCATGGAAGGTCACGCCTTCCATCGAAATCTTATCCACTTTGCCGTCGTAGAGCTGATCGCCCTCGCGCAGAAAATAAGTCCGCTGCTGGGGATTTGCCACCACGGCGATCATTCCGTTCGCGGATTTCACAATGCCTTCCAACTGCAAAGTGCCGACCTGCAAACCGGCTTTCCCGGGAGGCAGATTCTTATTAAGAGCATCCTGAGCCTGCTTGCGGCCGATCAACGACTCGAATGGGTCGCGGCGCGCGAGTTTCTGTTCGCTTTCCGCCGGCTTTTTCTCGGAAACTGTCTTTGCGGCTGGCGTCGAGGATTTCGCTTTCGCTCCTCCGGATTTCGCTGCCGGCCTTGCCGACGCTTTTGCCCCGGGTTTCACGGGAGCTTTCGTGGACGGCTTCTCCGCGGGTTTCGCCGATTGCGGTGTAGACGGATTGGCCCCGCCGCCCGCTGCTGCCGCTTGTTTCGCAAGGTCGGTGGCGGCCTGCGGATTTTGGCCGCGCATTCCCGGCGCGGCAAACAGCGAGATCCCAAGTAGCAATGTGATCAGAGGACGCATATTTTGCTCATTCCCGCTCAATTTTTCGCTCCCGGTTTAGCTGCACCTGCTGCCGGTGCCGTCTCCGCCGGTTTCGTAAAATAAGTCGTTACCGTAAACGTTCCGCTGACCGTGCTGCCCGGCCGCAAAGTGTATTTCCCACCCTTCGCTTTTTCCGGATCGGCGAAGTCCAAGTCGCCTACGTTGATAATTCTGGACAGCCGGCTTAGCCGTCCGAAGAAGTCCAGTACGTTAAAGTACGGACCGTCAGCCTGAATATCGAACGGCATCTCGTAATAGTTGTTGTCCTTGGGCACCACCGCCTTGGCCTTAAGCTGGCGAATCTGTACGTTGGACTGGCTGGCCGCTCCCTGCAGCAACCGGATAAATTCGTCGGTTTCCTTGTCTTCCGGCACGATGGTCTTGAGCGTCTCCAGTTGCTTCGAATACGCGTCCATCTGCTGCTTCAATTCGCCGTAGCGCTGTTTGTAGACCTGCAATTGTTGAACTTCCTGGGTAAGCGCGGTCCGCTGCGAGGCAGCTTTCTCGACCTGGTCTTTTTCCTGCGCTACTGGAGAAAACGGCAGGTAGATTCCCAACAGCACCAGGACCACGGCTATCGCCGCCGCCACCAGGCCCTGCATGATCACCGACATGTCTCTCAAAGGATTGGCCATTGCGGTCTCCTACCCCTTTTTCGCAGGTGCGGCGTTCTGCGCCGGTGCACTCGCCGGCTTGGCCTGCGTTGCGGGCGGGCTAATTTCGGCATTCAACTTGAAAGTGAAGGTCTCAACGTTCTGCTTGTCTTCCTGCTTGGTCTCGTCGATTTCCACCTTCTGGAAATACCCCGACCGCTTCATTGCAGTAATGAAATTCGCGACGGCGTTGATCGAAGCGGACGAGCCCACAATGTTCAGGGTGTTGCCCTTGCGGGTCATGTCGGAAAGCCACAGATTTTCAGTGCGCGAAACGGTATTGGCGATCATATCCAGTAGTTCCTGGCCGCCGGTGCGATCACGCTGCAATTTCTCAACAGTCTCGACCCGAATCTGCAGAATCTTTTTCTGCTGTTCGAAGAATTCCACCTGCTGCTTGATGTTCTGTAGTTCCGTCTTTTGTGCGGTCAATTGCTTGATGCGGTTGTTCTCCTGCGTCAACTGGCCCTGATAGGAGAAGAAAAGATAGCCGAGTACCAGGCCGCCCAGCACTACGCCGGCTCCGATGAAGACCGCCGGCAGCGCCGCGCCGGTGTCCACCGGGCGCCGTGCTGACTTTGGCCGCTGCTGTCCGAGAAGGTTTATGCGGATCATGGCTAGTCAAAGCTCCTCAACGCCAGGCCCACGGCGATTGCTAACCGCGGCGCCATCTCGCGAATCTGATCGTCGCTATGCTTTCCAGGGTTAATCAGTACTTTGCGGAACGGATTCAATTCTTCCACCGGCATCGCGAACTCTTCACGCAGCAGGTCCACCAGACCCGGCACACGGGCGGTGCCACCGGCCACCAGGATTCGCTGGATGTTTTCACCGCTGGCGGTGGCGCGGAAGAAGTCAAAAGTCTTTTGAATTTCAAGAGTCAGAATGTCGCTGACGCTGCGCAGAATCTGCTGTTTTTGCTCGTCGGTGACGCTGGGCAGCGTTTCACCCTTTTTCAGCCGCTCCGCATCTTCGAAGCTCAAATCCAATTCTTTTTGCAGCGCGTCGGTATACTGATTTCCGCCCACGCTCACATCGCGCGTAAAAAGTGGAATTCCGCCGCGCACGATGTTGATATTCATTACGCTGGCGCCGATGTTCAGCAGCGCCACCGTCTGCCCGGCGTCCGGCTCGTAATTCACTTCGAAGCAGTTCTGCAGACCAAATGCGTCAATGTCCACCACCACCGGAGTCTTGCCGGCCTGGGCCAGCACGTTGGTGTGGTTTAGAATCTTGTCCTTCTTTACCGCCACCAGCAGCACGTCCATTTGCGAATCCATGGATTCCAGCAACTGGTAGCTAAGGTTCACGTCGGCAATGTCGAACGGAATGTGCTGGCTGGCTTCCGCCGGAATGCGATCGTACAGCTCTTCCTCGCTCATCGGGGGAAGCGGAACCCGCTTGACGATCACCGAGTGGCCGGAAACCGAGGTCGCCACGTTTTTCGTCTTCACGCCCGCGGAATCGAAAATCCGGCTGATGGCATTGGCCACCTGCGGTGCGTCCATGATGGCGCCATCAACGACCGTATCCGGCGCCAGCGATTCCATGCCAAAGCTCACCAGCTCATACCCGGCTTTGGTGGACTTCAATTCCACCGACTTGATCGAACTGGAACCGATATCCAGCCCTACCAGCTGCCTGCTTTTTTTTCCGCCGAATAACATCTCGCAGCCCCTTTATTCTTTCGCCCTGCCAAAACTCTGCCGACTGAGATTTCGACTAACGCCGCCTCGCGTGCACCTGGCTCATTTTGCGTTCCATCCATCTATCCAGAATGGTCTTACGCAGTTTCCAACGATTCCCGAGTTTGAAGGCAGGTATTTCGCCCTCCGTGATGTAACGGTACAGGGTGTCCGGGCTGATGCCCAGATATTGCGACGCCTGTCGTACATTCATTACTTCACGCGATTCATTCACGAGGAACGCCACCCATGCGACTCAAACCACGCCCGAAAGTTGTTACCGACGCCACCCCTGAACCTACACCGAACACTTACAGGGAGTGCATCCCGTGAGAGCGTTATCCCATCCCAAAACATCCGCGGTCAAGCGTTTAACGCCTGCAGTTGTCCTAAGAATACGGGCAATCATAGGCATTCATAGGGTTATCATGGGCACTGCACCCCATATTTTGATATTCGTATCCGCTGTTTACACTATATGTTGTGGTTTTTCTTAAAAATGAGCCTGTACTAAGGTACGGTTATCTTTTCCCATCTGCAAGATGCACTTGTTCAACTGCCGCAGCACATTTTTCGTTTTCGTCGTCCAACCTGCGATTTTTTCACGGTGATATACTGCGCTGCGCCATAGCCCTGACAGTGAACCTGAGGAATTTATGAAATCTTTCGCTCTTTTTTCCGTGATCTTGTTTGCTGCTTCCTTTTTCCGCGCGTCCTTGCCGTCTCAACCATCGCCCGTCGGCGCTCGCGGCTACCTTTTCATCGCCAATCAAAAAGATCACACCGCGCTGGTCCTCGACGCCGATTCCCGGCAACTCGTCGGCAAGGCCGGTGTCGATATCAACGGCCACGAAGTCGCGGTCTCGCCGGATCACCGTCTCGGCTACGTACCAATCTATGGCGATTCTGGCGTCGGCAGACCCGGCACCGATGGCAGCACCATTCACGTCATTGATCTGCACACAGCGCGCACCGTCAAAATCATCGATCTGGGCAAGCCCGTCCGCCCGCACTGCGCCAAGTTTGGTCCGGACGGATTGCTCTACGTCAGCGCCGAACTGGCCACCGCGATTTATGTCGTGGAACCAAAAACGGACAAGGTGGTGGGAGAAATTCCGACTGGGACGACGGAATCACACATGTTTGTAATCTCGCCCGACGGCCACCGCGCCTACACCTCCAACGTCGGCCCCGGCAGCGTCAGCGTCCTCGATTTGCAGAAGCGCTCGCTGATCACAGTGATTCCCGTCGCAAAGACGGTGCAGCGCATTTCCATTTCAACCGACGGCCGCTGGGTATTTACGCAAGATCAGAACGCGCCGCGCATCGCGGTCATCGACACCACAACCAATAAAATCGCCCGCTGGATTGACCTGCCCGCGAGCGTTTATTCCTCGACGCCAACTCCTGACGGAAAATTCCTTATCGCCAACGCGCCTTCCGGCAAACTTTTTGTGATCGATCTATCCTCGGAAAAAGTAGTGGGCACCTATCTCATTCCCGAAGCCATCGGAGAAATCGCCGTCGACGCCTCCAGCCAACACGCTTACGTCAGTTGCCCGCAAAAAGGCACGATTGAAGTATTGGATATTCACGGCGGAAAACTGGAAGCCCCGGCCGTTCTGACGCCTGGCGTCGATGGCCTGGTCTGGATTCCGGCGGTCAGCTAAATCTAGAGTCCTAAATTCTTCCAAAGGTCAGCCACCCGCTTTTTCGTCGCTTCGTCCATCAGAATTTCGTCCGGCCACGGCCGCGTAAATCCTTCTGTCGGCCACTTGCGCGTCGCATCGATTCCCATCTTCGAGCCGTAGTCCTGAATCCGCGAAGCATGGTCCAGCGTATCCACCGGCCCAAACGAAAACTGCACGTCACGCTCCGGATCCACGGCGCACAAAGCCTTCCACACCACTTCGCTGTAGTTGTGCACGTCCACGTCGTGATCCACCACTACAATCATCTTGGTGAACATCGCCTGCCCCAGTGACCAAATCGCGTTCATAATCTTTCGCGCGTGCCCTGGATACGATTTGCGAATCGCCACAATCATCAAGTTGTGAAAAATTCCCTCCGCAGGCATCGCCACATCCGCAATTTCCGGATACTGCATTTTCATCACCGGCAAAAACACACGTTCAACCGCGTAGCCCATATAAAAATCTTCCTGCGGCGGCGGCCCAACCACGGTCGTCAGATAAATCGGGTCCTTTCGATGGGTAATGCATTCGATGTGGAACACCGGATATTCGCCTTCCAGCGAATAAAAACCGGTGTGGTCGCCAAACGGTCCTTCCGTACGCATCTCGTTCAAATTGACGTAACCTTCCAGCACGATCTCCGCGTTCGCCGGAACTTCCAACTCGTTCGTTTCGCACGGCACCATCTCCACCGGCTCTTTGCGCAAGAATCCCGCAAACATCATTTCATCCAGGTCCGGCGGAATCGGCAACATTCCCGATAAAGTTGTCGCCGGATCCGACCCGATCGCCACACTCACCGGAATGCTTCCCTCCGGATTCTTCGCACGCGCGCGGCGAAAATGTTCTGCGCCGTGCTTTTGCGTCTGCCAGTGCATCCCAGTGGTCCGCTCGTCGTACACCTGCATGCGATACATCCCCACATTACGCTTTCCGTTCTCCGGATTCTTGGTGAATACCAGCGGAAAAGTGATGAATCGCCCGCCATCCTGCGGCCAGCATTTCAAAATCGGAAAATCAAAAAGATTCACATTGCTGGCCTTGTGAACTACTTCCTTGCAAACGCCATCCTTCACGGTCTTCGGGAAAAACGATCCGAGTTCCGCCAATTTCGGCAGCATTTTTATTTTGTCGAGAATCCCCGCCGGGGATTTAGTATCAAGAAAACCGCGGATCCGTGCGGCCACTTCATCCAGTTCATCCACTTCGAATGCCATGCACATCCGCTTCACGCTGCCGAAAGCGTTCACCAACAGCGGATAGCTCGAACCTTTTGGTTTTTCGAAGAGCAACGCCGGGCCCACGCTATTGGGCTGGCGGTTTGCATCGCGCGCAATCCGCTGCGCCACTTCAGTAATCTCCAGCACCGGATTCACTTCCGCGCGCACGCGCCTCAACTCCCCTGCGTTCTCCAGCGCCTTCACAAACTCCCGCAAATCCCGATACGCCACATCCCCTCCATCTGCCTGAATCAGTTAGCCTGTGCATCAATACCATAGCCAGCGCGGCTGTCGTTGCCTACTCCCACGGATTCAACAGTTTTCCCTGATGCGCGGTGAAATCCGCAACACTGCGTGTGACCACGGTTAACGCATGCACCGTCGCGGTAGCAGCGATCCACGCATCCATCTCACTGATCGGATGGCCCAGTCGTTCGCCTCGCGCCATAATCACTCCCCATTCGGCTGCGGCCATTCCATCCATCGCGAAGATTCTGCCTTCAAATCTCCCCAACAATTCGTCCGCAAACCATTTCTCCAGCCGTGAACGCTTCGCCCCGTTGGCCAATCGCTCGATCCCGTAACGGAGCTCCGCGAGTGATACGACGCTCAAATAGAGCCCGTCCTCTTCGGCCTCCGCCAGGAATTTCGATACACCGGCATTGATCGCTGGCTTGCTGGTCTCGGATACCACATTTGTATCCAGCAAATAGCTCACAACTCAATCCGCCGATTCGATTTGCTTCTCGGAGGGATTTCGATCCCAGATCCCCGCAACGGCGAATTCATGAAAAACTCCAGCAGCGTTCCCTTCCTCTTGGTCTTCTTGTCCCATTCTTTCCTGGAAACCACTACCACCGCGTCCTCGCCGCGCCGGGTAATCCGCTGCGGTCCTTCCTTTTCCGCCTTCTGCACTACTTCGCTGAACTTCGCTTTGGCTTCCGCCACCGTCCAGGTCGCCTTTGCCATCTCGCACCTCCCACATGGTCATAATGGTCATTGTAGTCATTTCGAACTTCCAGTCAATCCTCGCAACGCAAACAATGGTTTGAACCAACCTCCCGCTTGGCCTTAGAATTCAGTCCCCTTCGGAGGCTAAATGAAAACACTCTTGTTGCTCGCAGTTCTAGCTCTATTCACACCAGCGTTGCTCGCCCAGGGCGCTCCCCCACAAGGCTCACCCGACAAACCCTACGTCATGGAGTACTACTACAAAGTCGCCTGGGGACATCAGAAGGAATTTCTAGATCTCTTCCTGAAGAACCACTTCCCGTTGCTGCAGAAAATCGCGGAGTCCGGCAGAATCGTGGCGCTGAAAATTGAAACTCCCGCCAATCACATGACCGAAGACTCTCGCTGGGACTATCGTGTGACCATCACCTATAAGAATTCCACGCTCGCCACCACCTCGAATCCCGACGAAGAAGCGCTCATCAAAAAACTCTACCCCGATCAAGCAACGTACCAACACGAAGAACAACGACGCTTTGAAATCCTGCTGGCCCACTGGGACTTGCCGGTCTCCGACCTTACCCCAGCCAAAAAGTAGGCCGCAGTCGAGCATTCGCGAAGCGAAAAACCGATTCTTTCAGGGATGGATCACTCGCAGCCCATACTCTTTCTCAAACGGGTCAAAATCGCGATCCCGGTGCAGTAACTCGTGCCCTTCCCGAATACAGAACGTCGCAATCCAGCAATCCACGAGGTTTCGAATGGTGAGACCCATACTTCGCAACCCTCTGAAATTTTCCGCGGCATGCAACGCGATTGCTGTCCCGCCGGTGGTGAATACTTCCAGTTGCAACAACTCGGCACGCGCGGTCGCGAACTGCCGTTCGTCTCGAATCCCCTGCAAGATCTCGCAAAGATTCAAATCCGTCAGCCCCAACCGGTGACGCTCGACTTGCGAGTCAAGCCATAGCGTATGCGAGTTCTCCAGCCCGCGAAAATAATCAATCCACACGCTGCTATCGACGATTACCATTTTACGGTGTGCTCCGGCTTGCCCTTAGTTCATCGAGATTCCCTTCCCACTTGATTTTGCCGTGCAACTTTCGGATTCCGGTCTGCCGGTTAAGCCTGATCAGCAAGCGTAAGGCTTCCTCGACAGTTTCGCGCTTGGTCTTCGTCTTGGCGCGCCGCATCGCTTCTTCCATCAATTCGTCGTCAATCTCAATATTCGTGCGCATTTTCGCTCTCCTGCTTCATCCGATGTGTAAGAATCCCATTTTTTTGTGTACCCGTCAATCCGCTTCGTTGGTCTGATTCGCTTCGAACATCGCCTCCGTCTCTTCACCCTGTTCGAGCCATTGCTGTAAACTACAATCTGCCGATAGCATCAGATCACGAGTCACAAGTCACGAATCACCAGGCACCGAACACCATGCCCCGCATCTACCTCGATCACAACGCCACCACCCCCGTCGAACCCGCGGTCCTCGACGCGATGCTCCCCTATTTTTCCGCTGACTTCGGCAACGCCGCTTCCATCCACACTCCCGGCCAGCGCGCTCGCGCCGCCGTCGAAACCGCGCGCGAACAAGTCGCTGCGTTGATCGGTGCCCGTCCCCAGGAAATCGTCTTCACCAGTGGCGGCACCGAATCCGACAATCACGCCATCTTCGGCATCGTTCGCAACGCCGCGGGCGCGGCCAAACACATCATCACCACTCAGATCGAGCACGAAGCTGTTCTGAATGCCTGCCAGGCTCTCGAAAAAGAAGGCGGCATGGTCCCCGGCGGCCGCAACGCTATCGAAGTCACCTATCTCCCGGTCGATTCGAACGGCCTCGTCGATCCCGAAGCCGTCCGCGAGGCCATCCGTCCGCAGACCGCACTAATCACCATCATGCACGCCAACAACGAACTGGGGGCGGTTCAGCCGCTGGAGCAGGTCGGCAAAATCGCCCTGCAAAACGACATTTTTTTCCATACTGACGCCGTGCAGTCCGCCGGAAAAATTCCCGTAGACGTCAACGCGATCGGCGTCGATCTGCTCGCCATCTCCGGCCACAAATTCTACGCACCGAAAGGAATCGGCGCGCTCTACATTCGCGGTGGCACCCGTCTTCGCCAGTTTCTTTACGGCGGCCATCACCAGCGAGGCTTCCGCCCGGGTACAGAAAATGTCCCGGGCATTGTCGGCCTTGGCAAAGCCGCCGAACTCGCGCGAAACTCACTAAGTGAAGACACGCAACGCGTTTCCGCCCTGCGCGATGAACTTGAACGCGAACTGCTCGCCCGCATTCCGCAATCACGCCCCAACGCCGCGCGCGCAACGCGCACTCCCAACACCACCAACATCACTTTTCCGGGAATCGAAGGCGAAGCACTCATCATCGCACTGGACTTGAAAGGACTCGCCTGCTCCACCGGAGCCGCCTGTTCTTCCGGTGCCGTCGAACCTTCCCACGTCCTCACCGCGATCGGGTTGCCCCCGGAAAACGCCCGCGCAAGCATCCGCTTCAGCCTCGGCCGCCACACCACTCCACAAGAAATCGCCGCCGCCCTCGAAATCGTCCCATCCTCCGTTGCGCAGCTCCGCGAGCTCTCCCCCGCCTACCAAAAGTAATCTGTGTTTTCTGCCGGGCATCGCCACGAAGCTCCAGTGGCACAGACTTTAGTCAGTGCCCCGTTTCTTTCAGCTCAACGCGCTGACAGTCAATTCCGCAACAAGGCGAAGAGGTTGAACCTGCTGTGAAAGACAGCGCGCCGCAGCCATAGCTGGGTGCAGATAATAAAAACGCGAATCGCCGCAAACGGAATCGGCGAATGTGACATAACGCCGCAACGGCCGCAAAACAAATTCCATCGCGCCCACGTATATCAGTGCAAACGGCAGCAGTGTCCCGCAAATAATTCTTCCCGATACAAAGTAGGGACACTCTCGCGAAGGATAAATGCACTGGTGAAAATCAAACGGAAGCGAAATCGCCGCCAGAAACATCGCCGACGCAACCAAATACAACGACATCACGCTGCCGAAAACCACTTGACTGACGCACCATTCATTTCGCCATTCGCGTAACCCGCGATAAACTGTTAAGTGACTTCCATGCATGAAACCGCACAAATCGAAACGTCTCTGCCGGTCAGCGCAGAAACTACGCCCGGCCTGGTAGCCGTTGCCATGTCCGGCGGCGTGGACTCTTCCACCGTCGCCGCGGTACTCCAACAGCAACGCCGCCCAATCATTGGCCTCACTATGCAACTCTGGAATCAGCGCCGCCTGCCGGAACTCCAGGGCGACGGTCCCGCACAGCATCGTTGCTGCTCGCTCGACGACGTTTACGACGCCAAGCGCGTCGCACAGCACTTGAATTTTCCTCACTACGTCGTCAATTTCGAATCGCAATTCGAAGACCGCGTGGTTCGCCCATTTGTGAAAGACTATCTCAGCGGCCGCACTCCCATCGCCTGCACCAACTGCAATACCGACGTGAAGTTCGAACCGCTTCTTCGCATGGCCCGCCAGATTGGCGCCGATCGCCTGGCCACCGGCCACTACGCGCGCATTCGCCACGAGGAATCCACCGGCCGCTTCCAGCTTCTCCGCGCGCTGGATCCAACAAAAGATCAATCCTATTTTCTCTGGGGACTCTCGCAGCAGCAGCTCTCGCGCAGCGAATTCCCGCTTGGCGAACTCTCCAAAGACGAAGTCCGCGAAATCGCCCGCCGCGCTGCGCTCCCCGTCGCCGAAAAGCCCGACAGCATGGAGCTATGCTTCGTTCCAAACGGCAACTATGTCCAATTCATCCACGCCTACGCTTCGGAAAATAAAATTCCGCTCAGCGCAGGCGAGGGCGACATCGTCACCGAATCCGGCGAAGTCCTCGGCCGCCACAACGGCATTCACAATTTCACCATCGGCCAGCGCAAGGGCCTCGGCTTTGCCGCCGGCAAACCGCTTTACGTTCTCGCCATAGAACCGGAAACCAGTCGTGTCATCGTTGGCGACGACGACATCCTCCGCACCACTTCCTTCGAAGTAGAATCCGTCAATTGGATTTCCATCACAGAACCATCGAAGCCTATTCGCGCCGCGGTAAAAATCCGCCACAAGCACGAACCCGCTCCAGCCATCATCGAAGCCCTACCCAACTCTCACGCCCGCGTCACCTTCGATTCCCCGCAGCGCGCCGTCACTCCCGGCCAAGCCGCCGTTTTCTACTCCGACGACGTGGTCCTCGCCGGCTCCTGGATCCGTTGATCCTCTGTTTGTAGCGGCCGGTGCCCCACCCACTGCTTTCGGGGGTGGTCAACCTACAGCACTTCTCCACAGTTAAAATAAAAAGAGGCGCGACTCGCGCCGCGCCTTTCATGAATCTTTGACTTTAAACTTTCGACTTTCAACCACTCCTAAATAAACAATTCCTCTTCCTGCTCCGGCGACTCTTCTCTCCCCACCGGACCCGTCCCCGCCCTCCGCGCCCGCAACAAATCCAATCCAATCTTAATCCCCTGCACCAGCGCCGAAGCCTTCTGCATCGGCCGCCAGAAACTCTGCTTGAACTGCGCCCCCGCGTCCTCCACCGCCTCCATGGTCCCAGTCAAGATGCGATCCAGTTGCACAATCTGCCCGCGAAAACGATCCGCCGCTTCGGTGAACACGCGGTCCATCTTTTGCGCCTGCCCACGCGCCAGATACACGATGTGCGAAGCGTCGGTCACCATTGTCGAAATTTTCGGCTGCGTATCGTCCAGCAATATCTGCACGCGCGTCAAGATTGGCCCGGCCTTCGCGTTCAAATCCTCAACCGTCTTGTCCAACTTCTGCATCGTCTTCCACGTGGTGAAAAACAGTGCCGTCAATATCGACACTTGCACCACCAGCGAAATCGCCACCACCACTCCTACCCAGTTTTGCATGTCCGCCCCTTCGCTTCGGCCGTTAAGCGAATTTTGCCGAACAATTCCCCGCCAAAATTCTTACGACTTCGACGCCTCGCGCCGGTACGCATCCCGCGCGCCTTCCACCGCCGCTGAAATTGTTTCCTTGTGCCGCGAAGCCGTTTCCTTGCCGCGTTCCACCAGATCATCCGCGCGCTCGCGCAATTCTCGCGCCTTTTTCTGCGCAAAATCCTTGCCTTCGTCGGCCTTGTCCGATAAAAACCGCCGTGTTTCTTCGCCTGACTTCGGCGCAAATAACACTCCCACCAGCGCGCCCAATCCTAGGCCAACCAGAAAATAGGAAATCTTCGATCCAACGTTATCTGCCATGTTCGCCTCCACCTGCAACGTAACACAGCCACTTGCGCGCCACAAGACTCCCTAACCGGTTCCAGCGCGCATAATGGTTATACGTTCTCCTGCCCTTTTCCTAGCTCCTCCAACACCTTCTCCGCGCTCTTTCTCGATATCACCTCGCTCAATCGTTCCATCCCCGCCCGCTGCACGTTCGCCACGCTGCCAAACTCCTTCAACAACTTACGCGCCGTCTTCTCTCCGACTCCCGGAATATTTTCCAGCGCACTCTTGGTCTGCCGTTTCCCGCGCCGCAGCCGGTGAAACGTCACCGCGAACCGATGCGTTTCGTCGCGAATCTGTTGAATCAGATGCAGAACCGGCGAATGACGCTCCAGCACAATCGGCTCGTTCTCTTGCCCGTACACGTACAAAATTTCTTCCTTTTTCGCGATGCTCGCCAGCGCTTGATTGATGATCCCCAGCGAATCCAACGCTTCCGCCGCCGCGTGCAATTGCCCGATCCCGCCGTCAATCAAGATCAGCCCCGGCATCGCCTTCTTTTCTTCCTGCAAACGCCGGTACCGTCTCGTTACCACTTCCCGCATGCTCGCAAAATCATCATTCTGCAGGTAAATCCGAAACTGTGAAGCCCCATTCCCCAACGCACCGGCGCGATTTTCCTGGGAACGCCATCCTCCAGAATGGCGGCTTTTTTTCTCTTCGGCTGCCTCGCCATTTTTTCCAGCTGGCCCGTTATTGACCCCATGCTCTCCGCGAATAATAAATTTCCGAAAATCCGATTTCTTCATCCGCCCCTTTTCCCACACCACCATCGAAGCCACCGTATCGCTTCCCTGAATATGCGAAATGTCGAAGCACTCGATGCGTTCCGGTTCCTCAATAAGATTCAGCGCATTCTGCAACGCTTCGCCAATCGCTTTCGAAGTCGGCTTCAACACTCTGAATCGTTGTTCGAACGAATGTGCCGCATTGTTTTGCACCAAGTCCAGAATCGCTTTTTTCTGTCCGCGTTGCGGCGTAAAAATCTCCACCCGATGCTCGGCCCGCTCGCTCAACATCTCTTCCAGCAGTTCGCGATCCTCAAATTCCTCCGGCACATGAATCGCTTTCGGCAGATACTCGGCTTCCAGATAAAGCTGCTTTAGCAGCGACGGCACAAACTCCTGCGCGTCAAATGCGTCCAGGTCCTCCCAGTAAAATTCCCGCCGGTCCACCACTCGCCCGCCGCGCAGGTGAAACAGATTCGCCGCCACCAGCGGCGGTTCCGCGTGGTACGCCAGCACGTCGGTATCGTCGCCTTGCGCCGCGGCGATCCGCTGCCGCTCTTCTATATCTTCCAGCGTCCGCAGCAAATCGCGATACGACGCCGCCTGTTCGAACAACTCTTTCTCCGCTGCCGCAGCCATCCGTTGTTCCAGACTCTTGATCAGATCGTGCCGCCGCCCTTCCAGCAGCATTTTCACGTCATGCGCCGCCTCTGCGTACCGCTCATCCGTCGTCAGTCCCGCCACGCACGGCCCCAGGCAACGATGAATGTAATACTGCAGACACGGCCGCGGATGCATGCGCGTCAAATCCACGGCGCACGATGGCACCAGAAATCTCTTGTGTACAAAATGTAGAATCCGCCGCGCCAGGCTTGCCGGAAAATACGGCCCAAAATACAACGACCCGTCCTTGGGAATCCGACGCGTAAAATAGACTCGCGGATATTTTTCCGCCGCCGTGAATCTAATGTACGGGTACGTCTTGTCGTCCCGGAGCATTATGTTGAATTTTGGTTTATATCTTTTGATCAGCTGGTTTTCGAGCGCCAGCGCTTCGCGCTCATTGTCCACCACAATCGTTTCTAGTTCCGCGATCTCCCGCGCCAGCGAACCGGTCTTCGCATCCATCCACCGCGATTCCAGAAAATACGATCGCACCCGGCTGCGCAGCGAACCCGCTTTGCCCACATAAATCACCGCTCCGCCCGCGTCGTGGAACAGATACACCCCGGGCTTCTCCGGTAACAGCCCCGCTTTTTCTTTGGGTTCCATCTGAAGACCGCGCGCCCGGCAATCTTTTCTCTCCGGGCAACTTCCATCATACTAGAGTGAATCGGACTATCGTGAACCGCTCAATGCTCAATCGCCGCTCAATATTCGCCGCAGCTGTTCTCGTGGGATTTTGCACGCTCGCGCCGCACTTTCTTGCCGCGCAATCTTCGTCCTCAAAGGACACGCCAAAGCCCAAGCCCAACGCCAGCACCGACAACGCCACGCAAAACGCCCCAGACCAGCCAACCTGGGATCCCCTGCGCGCGGAACGTGATTTGGAAGTCGGCCAGTATTACATGCACAAAGGCGATCTCGATGCCGCCATCGATCGTTTTCAAGACGCGGCCGTGGCCAAACCCGGCTACGCCATTCCTTATCGTTTTCTCGGTGAGTGTCAGGAGAAAAAAGGCCTCAAGCGCGACGCCATCAAATCCTACACGCGCTATCTAGATCTCTTCCCCCACGCCGAAGATAAGGAAAAAATCGAAAAGAAAATCGAAAAACTCCGCTCCGAAGCCGACAAATCAAAAAAGAAATCGGCTGGTTAACGTCTCCAGCCTGAATCTCAGCCCGCTGCTTCCCCGCGCCAGCCGGTCAAGCGCTTTCCGCGCCCGCTCGAATTCCGGAAACAATTTCTCTTCCGCCCGAAATTCCGGCGAATGTGAAATCAAGCTGCAACCCGATTTCCGCGTCGGATGCTTCACATGCAGCATCTCGTGATACAAAACAAACTCGACTACATAACTCGGAATTTCCGGCCGGTCCATCCTTCGATTCAGCAAAATCTGATTCGGCCCCAGATCAAACGAACCAAACTGCCGCCGCCACCCCCGCGTACTCCATCCCAAATGCGGCTTGCGCAATTCTCCATCAAAAAAACGCGCATTCAACTCATCAAACATCCGATTCAAATCAAACTTTTCCCCAGCCGGATGCAGCGCCGCCGGACGCACTCGCCCGCCCCGCATCTTCTGTACTCGCTGCCGCGTCTTATGCGATTTTGCGTACGCGTGGTACGGAGCCACCAGCGCCTTCGGCGTGCGCCTCCGGTAAATCCGCGACAACAACAACGCAGCCGCAGCTTCCAGTACCGCCATCGGCGCGCGTTGCAACAAATCCGAAAACCGCACGATCATCTGCTCGTCGCGCTGCCGTATCGTCAATACCAGGCTCGAATACGGATAAAACTCCACGCGAAACGCCGGCGGCGGCCCCGCGCAACCAATCCTCGTAAACATTCTCTGGCAAAGTGCCGATCCCCCCGGCACCAATGCAATCTGTCGTTTCATCTCGCGCGCATCTTCTCCCGCGTCAACTCTTCCTCCGCACCGGAGGCGGCGCCACACTCTTCTTCGCCTTCTCCGCGTCGTTCAGCGCGTCCTGCGTCCCTTCAATCGCATCATCCAGATTGTCTCGATAAATCTCAATCTCTTTTCCATCGCTCTGAATCTTTTTCAGCACCTCGAGGTATTCCTTAGTCTTCGCCGCCATGAAGTCCACGCTCCGCCGGATGTTTTCCTGTTTCTCGACCCCCAGCTGAATCAGGTCCGCCGCATCATCCACGCATCCGATGTACGCATTCATCAGGTAATTCAGCATCTGCTCGTGATTGGTCTGCGAAGGGTGCTCCAGTTCGTACTGAAACTTTTTCAGCCGGTCGTCGGCAAACTCCACGAACAGCTTAATCCGGTCATTGGTGGTCTCGGCGTCGCGGATCTTATCCGCCTCCATCGACGTCAAATAATCTTTCTGCGGCGCTTGTGCGCGCGCGCCGGCGCCGGTCAATCCCGCAAAACAAATTGCCAACAGCACCCGTCCCCAATGCTTCATGGTTGCTTCTCCGGTGGCACCGCAGACTTCTGTGGAGTGGATGCGCCGGGAGCCACCCTCGGTTGTTCGCCCGGCCGCCGCGGGAAAAGCAACCGTAGCAATTCCACGTCGATATCCTGCAGATCCTTTTGCACCAGTTCCATCGGCGGCCGCAACGGTTCCGGCATCGCGATAATCACATCGCGAATCTCCACCAGTCCCCGGCCCACGTGTATTTCCAATTGCTTGAACCCCGAGGAATGTTTCTCGGCTTCAGGATGCGCTTTCTTCAGCCCGTCCAGCGCGGCTCGCACGTTGTCCCGGTATTTTTCCATCACCAGGCCGACCGTCACATAATCGTCGGCTTTGGCCGCGGTGCGCTCCTTGTCAAACTGTGCGTCACCCAGTTTCGCCAGCAGCTTCGCCTTTCGCACCGCGTCGGTCTCATGATCGAAGCGCGCTTGCAGTTGGTCGAGGTCTTCCACCACCACAACGCTTCCCGCACGCGGACATACCAGCGCCGCGACCAGCAATATCGTCGCGATTCTCGCTCCCGGTCTCAGGAAAGGGCTTATCGCTTTTTGTCCAGCGTCTTTTTCAGCACAATGATTCGCTGCTGCGCCTGCCATACCTGGTCCGCGTCTCGGTTCTGGTCGGCTTCCAGAAATTTCTGATAAGCGTCCAGAGCCGCCTTGGTTTGTTGCAGTTTATCGTAGCAGAGCGCCCGCACAAATAACTCGCCCGGCGTCGGTGGCTGGCGTTCCGCAACTTTGTCCAGCAGCGCCAGCGTCACCGGATAATTTCCCGCCAGATAATAAGTACTTGTCAGGTCCTTCCAATACCTCAGATTCTGCGGATCCATTTCGATCGCCGCTTTCAACTCTTTCTCGGCGTTGGCAAAATCGCGCTGCTGCAGATATGTTCTGCCCAATCCGCCGCGCAGCAGCGCATCCCGCGGAGCTAGCGCCGTTGCCTGCTTCAACACTGCAACCGCTTCCGGCCACTTTTTTTTCCCAATCAGAATATCCGCCCGCAGCTTCAGCGATTCCAGCGACGGCGCTACACCCTTTTCCCCCTTTTCCATTTCCGCCAGCGCTTCATCGTATTTCTGGTTCGTGACTAGCAGATGTATCAGGTGTGCGCGCGCCGCCGCATCATCCGGCTTCACTTTCAAATAATTTTGATACGCATCAGCAGCTTCAGGACTTTTCTCGGCTTCCAATGCCTCCGCCAGTCCCGCCAATGCTGGTTGCGATTCCGGTTCGTTCGCCAGCACCGCTCGATACTTACGCTCCGCATCTTGCGCGCGATTTTCCTTCAGATACAGCTGAGCCAAATGCAGGTTCGTTTCCGCATCCTTCGGATCCAGCGCCAGCGCACCCTCGTATGAACTCTCGGCATTCTTGAGATCGTTCGATTTTTCGTACGCCAGCCCCAACAACGTCCGCGGGCGGCTCTGCGTTGCCAGCAATTCCACCGCTTGTTTCAGTGGGCCAACCGCCGCTGCCGGATCATCATTGAGCAGCACAATTCCCAGATTCAGCGCGGCTTCCGCCATTTTCGGATCCAGTTGTAGCGCCCGCTCATATTCACCGCGCGCCTCCTTGCGTTTTTCCAGCGCGGTATACGCGTAACCCAGCTGAAAATGCGCGTACGCAAAATCCTCTTTCTCCGCCAGGAATTTTTGCAATGGCGCGATCGCTGCGGCAAATTCCTGCTTGTCAATATCCCGCCGCGCCTCGTCCAGCAAATCATTCAGCGGATTCGAGATTTTGTGTTTTGTGCCCTTGCTCGTTCCATCCGCCGGCACCTGCCCAGCGCACACCGCCGCTCCCACGGCACTGCAAAGCGCCAACGATACGATGCTAATTATGTCCTTACGTATCATTTCTATTCGTCTGTGCCGGGATCTTCATATTTGACGGCGCCGCCATTCTTCATGTCGTAGCGCCGGCTTGCCCTGAGATTCGAAGGGCATCCTGCCGGCTCTTGGGTCGATCATCCCGACACCGCTCATTTGCCCGAAGGCACAATTGCGCTCTTCCCGTTGCCGTTTGCCGCTTGCCTACCGTTCGATGCGCCATTCCCTTTTTGCTTTGCCTGTAGCACCTTCGCCAGAAACCTTCCCGTATGCGACTGCGAATTCCGCGCCACCTGTTCCGGCGTTCCCGTCGCAATTATTTTTCCGCCCTGATCGCCGCCTTCCGGCCCCATGTCAATCAGCCAGTCCGCCGACTTGATCACATCGAGATTATGCTCGATCACCAGCAGCGAAGCTCCCGATTCCAACAGTTTGCGAAATGCCGCCAGTAATTTCGCGATATCGTCAAAATGCAATCCGGTCGTCGGCTCATCCAGAATATACAAAATCCCCTGATTTTCCGTGCGCGTCAGGTGCGCCGCCAGCTTCAGTCTTTGCGCTTCGCCACCCGAAAGTGTCGTCCCCGACTGTCCCAGTCGTAAATATCCGAGCCCAATCTCGTTCATGATCCGCAGCTTCGAAGTGATTTTCGGCACGTTCACAAAAAACGCCAGTGCCTCGCGCACCGTCATTCCCAAAACGTCGTGCACATTTTTTCCGTGATATTGCACTTCTAGCACGCTGCTCTTGAACCGTGTTCCCCGGCACTCTTCGCAAATCAACTCCACGTCCGCAAGGAATTGCATCTCCACGGTCACCGTTCCGTCGCCCTGGCACGTCTCGCAGCGCCCGCCCGGCACGTTGAACGAAAAATGTCCCGCGGTATAGCCGCGCCGCTTGGCATCCGGCGTATCAGCAAAAGCTTCGCGAATCGCGTCGAACGCCTTCAAGTACGTCGCGGGATTCGAACGCGGCGTTCGTCCAATCGGCGACTGATCCACGATCACCACTTCCCTCACCTGGTAATCGCCATCCAGCCGGTCGCAGAATTCCTTTTCCGTGCCGGTATTCTTTTTCGCCAGGAGCGCCTTGTACACCACGTCGTGCACCAGCGTGGATTTTCCCGAACCGCTCACTCCCGTCACCACCGTCAGCACTCCCAGCGGAATCATCGCGTCTACATTTTTCAGGTTGTGCAGCGTCGCACCATACAGCCGCAGAAACTTTCCCGCGGTCTTGTGCCTGGTGTTTGGCACCGGAATTCGCATTTCACCGCTCAAATAGCGCCCAGTAATCGATTTCGGGTCCTTCAGAATTTCGTCGTAAGTTCCCGCAAACAACAGCTTGCCGCCAAGTTCGCCCGCTCCCGGACCAAGATCGATCACCCGGTCCGCCGCGGCAATTGTGTCGGGGTCATGCTCCACTACCAGCACTGTATTGCCGAGATCGCGCAGCGATTTCAAAATCTCGATCAGTCGGTGAGTATCGCGCGGGTGCAATCCGATCGACGGTTCATCCAGAACGTACAGCGCACCAACCAGATGCGAGCCCAGCGATGTCGCCAGTTGAATACGTTGCGACTCTCCGCCGGACAAGGTCGACGTCAAACGGTCCAGCGACAAGTAGTCCAATCCCACTTCATCCAGAAATTGCAGCCGCGAACGAATCTCTTCCAGAATTCGGTCCGCAACCTTGGCTTGCGCTTCGCTCAACTGCAGTTCCGCGAAAAATACCCGCGCTTCTTTCACCGTCAATTTGCAAATGTCGGTGATGGTCCTGTCTGCAACTCGCACGGCGCGCGCTTCCGGACGCAGTCTTGCTCCGCTGCATTCCGAGCACGTAGCGTAGCCACGGTAGCGGCTCAGAAACACCCGCACGTGCAGCTTGTATTTCTTGCGCTCCAGCCACGCAAAAAATCCCTTCACCCCGTCGTAGTCGTTTTTGGGATCGCCTTCCAGAATTCTGCGCCGGTCCTCGTCTTTCAGTTGCCGCCACGGCACATTGCTCGGAATGCCCTGCGATTTCGCCCACACTTTCATGTCATTCGACAGTGTCCGAAAACGCGGCTTGGTCCACGGCTCAATTGCGCCATCATCCAGAGTTTTGCTGGGATCGGGCACCACCAGATTCAAATCGAAATCGACAGTGTTGCCAAATCCCTGGCAGCGCGGGCACGCTCCGTACGGATTATTGAACGAAAACAGGCGCGGCTCCGGCTCCTGATAAATTGTTCCGTCATTCTTGCATTCGAACCGCTCGTTGAAGTTCAACCGCTCGCCAGTCAGGCCATCGGCATCGGGAACAAATTGGACGATTGCTTCGCCATTTCCTTCGCGATAGCAAATTTCTACCGAATCAATCAGCCGCGATTTTGCTTCGTCGCTAACCGCGAGGCGATCCACCAAAACGTAAACCGGTTTTTTGAAGTCAACGTCGAGTAGCGATTCGGGCGAAATAAATTCATGCACCCGGCCATCCTGGTACAGGCGATTAAATCCGCGCTTCTGCAAATCCAGCAGCGCCAGTCGCAATTGGTCCGGCGCAGGCCCACTTACTTTCTTTCTCTCCGCTTTACGCGGCTTTGCCGCAGGCTGCGGCGTTGAGATTCGCAATTGATACAACACATAAAATCTGCGGCCATTCCCCGCGGACAACACTTTCGCCGCAATCGCATCCGGCGAATCCTTGCGAACTTCCAGGCCGCACTTGATACAAAACGTTTGTCCGCAGCGCGCAAAAAACAATCGCAGGTAATCGTAAATTTCCGTCGAGGTCGCAACCGTAGAGCGCGGATTGCGCGTGCTATTTTTCTGGCGGATGGCAACGGCGGGAGCGATGCCGGAAATTTCATCGACGTCCGGTTTTTCCATCCGCTCCAGAAATTGCCGCGCGTAGGCAGAAAGCGATTCCACGTAGCGGCGCTGCCCTTCCGCGTAAACGGTGTCGAACGCCAGCGAAGATTTGCCGGAGCCGCTGACTCCGCTGACCACGGTGATCGCGTTGTGCGGAATCTCGACCGAGATGTTTTTCAGGTTGTGGACCCGGGCGCCACGGATCCGCAGCGTTTCCTGATCCAACTGGCCGGTTGCGGCCTCGGGAAGAGTTTCGTGTTTTGCCAAGAGGAAGCCCAGACAGCGCGTCCAGCAGACACTGTCCAAACTTCAAATTATACTGCGCGCAGAAACGTGCCGCAAATGGGCGATTTCTCGATGAAAGGTACGGTTCGTTTACGGTTCCTGGATCAGCTCGATTTCGCCGATGCCGCCCTGCACATCCACCCTGATTTTATGCGGTGATTTGTCGTAGGCGTCGTTCCGGTATTCGCCGTCAGTCTCGTGCAGACCGGCCGTTCGAATAGAACCAATTCCGCCCGAGGCGTGGGCAATCACGCCAATATCTTTTGGCAGGCGAATCGTAGCTTGCCCAACGCCGCCTTTGACGGAAACAGTCAAATCCGATTTGCGCGGCCCGGTTAAATCCAGAACTACTTGCCCCGCGCCGATTTGCAGTTCGACTTCGGTGACATCCATTCCGTGCAGTTTGAGATTTCCTTGCCCGGCTCCCATCTCCACACGCAGATTGATCGGAACGTCATCGCTTAAGTTCAGATCCCAGGTATTGTCGGAAGGGCCGAAATTGATGTGCCCGCTTTCCTGATTCACATCGAGCATGCCTTTGCCGTCGGAGACGTGGTAATCCACCTCAGGATTGTCAAACTGGCGATCAAAATGAAAATCGGCATTGAGAAGATGGCCGGAGCCGCCGCTGACATTCATTTCACCAGCTCCCATACGTAACGTGGCGGAAACCGATTTGGCGCCCTGCAGATCAATGACCTGCTGGGTGTGATTCGGGAAGCTGTCGCCGGAATTATTGTGGCGGCGCGATTTCTGGTAATGGGCCCCGAGGATCACGATCACCAGAACAAAAGCGACGACACCAAGGGTCGAGCCCATGGCGATTCCCGTGGATTGCTGTCCCGTGGCGCGATTGCGGGAGTAGTCCCAAATTTTGCCAAGGCCAACCAGAACCAGGATCAGCGGCCAGTAAGTTTTGAGAACTTGATACGGCTCGAAACCGGGATGCCAGTTGGCAAAAAGAAAAAGCACGCCCACCGTGATGAGCAGGATAGGCATCACCAGTGATGTCTTGGGCCGCCGGTCGTCCTGAGGCATTACAAACCTCCACACTCTCTAGTACGCATAAGAAACGGAAATAGTTCAGGCGAGTGGAATTTAGCACAAGTTGACGAAAAGCGGCGAAACGGCGATCGGTTATGAGATGTGCTATCGTCGCGGAGAAGCAGCCTGCTGATGCATTGGGGGCGGGATGATGAATGGTTTTCGCCGCGTGATCTGGATTGTGCTGGACAGCGTGGGAATCGGCGAATTGCCGGATGCCGCCGAGTATGGCGACGTAGGGCGAAACACGCTGGGCCATATTGCGGAATCGCGGCCGTTGCGCGTGCCAACTCTGGTGTCGCTGGGATTGGCAAACATTGCGCCATTGGCGCATCTGACGCCCGCGGCGAAACCGCTCGGCGCTTACGGAAAAGGCGTAACGCACTCGCCGGGAAAAGACACCACCACGGGACATTGGGAGATGGCGGGAGTGTGGCTGGATCAGGCTTTTCCGGTCTACAAACACGGATTTCCGCCGGAAATTATTGCGGAGTTCGAGAAACGAATTGGACGAAAAACGATCGGCAACAAGCCGGCCTCGGGCACGGAAATTATCAAGGAGTTGGGCGAAGAGCATGTACGCACCGGCAAGCCGATTGTGTATACCTCGGGCGACAGCGTGTTTCAGATCGCTACACATGAAGATGTGATTTCGATTGAAGAGCTTTATCGCATGTGCGCAATTGCGCGGGAGATTCTGGATGGTCCGCATAAGGTGGGACGCGTGATTGCGAGGCCGTTTACCGGAGCGCCGGGACATTTTGTGCGAACGACGCGGCGGCATGATTACGCGGTCGATCCACCCAAGCCGATGTTGATGGACGTGCTGGCGGAAAAAAATGTGCCGGTATTCGGGATCGGAAAAATTCACGACATTTATAACGGGCGCGGCGTGGAGAAATACGTCACCACGAAATCGAATGTGGACGGAATGGGGAAATTGACCGCGGCGGTGGGCGAGCGGCCCGACGGATTGATTTTCGCAAACCTGGTGGATTTCGACATGTTGTACGGGCACCGCAAAGACGTCGAAGGCTTCGCAAAATCGCTGGAAGAATTCGACGCGCTGCTGGGCGATTTCTTGAAGCTGCTTTCGAGCGATGATCTGCTGATGATTACCGCCGATCATGGATGCGATCCCGATCCCGGCTGGGAGACCACCGACCATTCGCGCGAGTATGTGCCGATTCTTGCGTATTCTCCGAGCCATGGTGCACCCAGTCTCGGAGTTCGTTCGACGCTTGCGGATATGGGGCAAACCATCGCCGAAAACTTTGGCGGCACCATCCCCCGCGGCGCCAGCTTCCTCGCTCAACTTATTTAGCCTGACGACGTTGAACCATGTTTACCTTCCGCTCTGTGTTTTTCTATCCCCTCGTACTTATACCCCTATTCCCCGATTGACTGTCGGGGCCGCAGACGGGGCATCATTAAGGCGGAAGTTTAGGCTTCAGTCTCATGTGCGCTCCCGGAACGGGAAAAGGTGGTTTGGTGCTTCGATGTGTGCTACTGCTGTTCGCTCTCGCGGCAGCAGCTAGCTCTGCACATTCCGCAACGGCTCACGTTGACGAACTGGCAGGTTTACCGCCGAGTTTCCTACAGACGACCCCATGTACACCGGCTACGCGGTGCTCCCTGCGGTCGCACCCGTTTGCTGGCAGTCGGCCGAGCCACCGGCCACAGATGCCCCCGGCATTCCTCCGCCACAACAACCAGCATCGCCGCAGAGCTCACAAACAGACGCCACGCCGCCAGATCGCCGCGATCGCATTTTCTATCCGGGCGACACCGAGAACCTCAAACCGCTCGGACGGAAACTCGTGCTCAATATCCTCCTCGACCAAAAAGAAATCTTCACCAGTCTACTTCACATTAACCGAGACAACGCAAAGTGGTGGCTTCTGTCCGGAACTGTTACCGCGGGATTGATTGTTGAAGATCGCCGAATCGCAAATTCCTTCGAAAACAGCCGCGGCCAGGTGCAATGGGGCGGACGAATTTCTCAAATTGGTGCTCCTTACACTGTGGTTCCGCTGGTTGCGAGCTATTACGTGTTTGGTGTCGTGGCCGACCACGCCAAGGCGCGTGAAATCGGAGTCCTGGGCACCGAGTCCCTGATCGATTCGCTGCTTGCTGTCGAAGTGCTGAAACTGGTGTTTCGCCGCAATCGTCCTTACGAAAACAAACCTGGTGATTTTTGGGGTGGCGGAGATTCGTTTCCTTCCGGCCACTCCATCCAGGTATGGTCCGTCGCATCTCTGGTGAGTCATGAATACAAGCACCACCCGATTGTGGCCGTGGTCGCATACAGCCTGGCGGGAATTGTCAGCGCTTCACGCATCGCCGCCAGGCAACATTTTGCATCCGACGTTTTTGTTGGCGGCGCCATGGGATGGTTTATCGGCGACTATGTCTACGACACGCACATGAGCCACTTGGCTCACAAACACGCCTCGTTGGTGCCGATAGTCGTCCCTCAAGTTCAGGTGGCCACCAGAACCTACGGCGTCACGTTGCTTTTCGCCCGTTAGCTACTTTTTCGGCATCCATCGAAACCGCATTCCACGCCGAAGTGCAGACGCGCGCGGCTGGCGCAGCGTCGTAATTCTGTAAATTACCTTCGGCTTACGGTCGGCCTCTCCAACGTTCTCGCATCGCCGCCGATTTCGGTAGTATCCTCGTCGCATCAGGAGCACCCAAAACATGAAGCACTCGCGCCGCGCCTTCCTAGAAGCCGGACTTGCCCTCCCCGCAGCAGTCGGTGTCATGCCGTCGCTTCTCGAACCTTCGCCGGCAACCGAATCCGTCGCGCATGATTCAACTTACGATCCGTGGGTCGAAATCCAGCGAGAAAATCTCCGCCACAACGTTCAGGAAATTTCTCGACGCGTCAGCGGCCGCCCCATCCTGGCCGTCATCAAGAACAACGGCTACGGAACCGGTGTCGTCAACATCGCTCAACTCCTCGAGCCCCAGAGCGAAATTCACGGTTTCGCCGTCGTCAAGCTTCACGAAGCCCACTCGCTTCGTGACGCCGGAGTGAAGAAACCCATCCTTTTGCTTGGCCCGTTCGACGAGCAAAATCTCTCCGACGCTGTGGTCCGCAACATCACGCCCATGGTCTACACTCCGCTCGGCCCAGCGCTTGACAAAATCTCCGCGCGCCTGCAAAAGCCCGTTCCGCTGGTCATCTGCATCGACACTGGCATCGGCCGCGTCGGTGTTCCTTACCGCGACGCCGCATCGCTGGTGCGCGATCTTGCCGGCCGCAAATCTGTCGACATCCTGAGCACCATGATGACTTTCGCCGAGGATCCCGACTTCGACCACGAGCAGCTGCGCCGTTTCACGGAGAGTTGCGCGTCGCTCGAAAAAGAAGGCATTGCTCTCGGCAAAAAGCACGCGGCCTCCAGCTTCACGCTCTTCCAGCATCCTGACGCTTTTCTCGACATGGTTCGTCCCGGCATGGCCATCTATGGCATCTACTCCGAAAACGAATTTCGCCGTACCAATATTCTCGATCTTCGTCCTGCCATCAGCCTGAAATCGCGCGTCATCTACGTGAAGAAATTGCGCAAAGGCGAAAGCGCCGGCTACAACCGCGCCTACGTGGCAAAAGACGACGTGTGGGTCGCAACTCTTCCGGTAGGTCATGCCGACGGCTGGCCGCGCACCGCCGCCCCCTCTACTGGCCGACCCTTACCTGGCCAAAAGGGCGCGAAGGTGCGGATCAGTTCTAGCGACAGCGCCACTGCCGGAGCCACTACTGTCGATGGCAGCAATCTATATCCCGTCATCGCTTCGGTTTCCGCCAGTCACTGCATCGTGGAAATCGGGGTCGACCGCTCTGCGGTCGCCGGTGAGAACTCTAAAAAAGTCAAAATCGGCGATGTCGCCACCTTCTTCGACGCCCAGCCCGGCTCCCGCCCCGAAGACGTTGCCGAAGCCTGCGGCGCTTCCGTCTACGACCTCACCATGCACCTCAATCCGCTGCTCCCCCGCCGCATGGTTTGATCCGCACCGATCGTCGCGCCTTTGGCGTTCAAGCCTTCAGCCGCTCCAGATACGCGTAATTTACTTTAATTGCTTCCAGCGCCGGCATTTCGGTGAACGGCGGCTCCTGCTCCACAAACAGCGCGCGAATCTTCCCTTTTTTCGCCGCGGTCAGAACTTTTCCATAATCAATCGCGCCCCGACCTAATTCCGTGGGCACAGGGGCACCTGGGTCTTTGCCCATCAACGTCGTCCGTGGCGTAAAGCCTTTCTGAAAATCCTTGATGTGCAGCAGACTGTAGCGGTCCGGATATTTCGCTAAATACGCAGCCGGATCCTGTCCGGCCACCGTCGCCCAGCCGCAATCCAGTTCCAGCTTCACCAGCCCCGGATCGGTCCGCCGCAGAAACTCGTCGTATCCGGTCACACCGTCATACTCTCTCCATTCAAAGTTGTGATTGTGATAGCCCAATTGCAATCCGGCCTTCTTCACCTGCTCGCCCACTTTATTGAATTGCTCCGCGTTCCATTTCCAATCGCTCAACGTGAGCCCGCTGATCACCGCCAGAAACAGCGCAAACTTCCCGCCCTGCGGATCGGGTTTGAACCGCGATGGATCGGCCACCCACGGCACGGTGATGATCATGAACTCTTGCCCAAACAGGTGAGCGAACTCGATCATCTCCTGAAGTTTGCTCATCAGGTCCGGCAGCATATAGTGCCCTGAGGGATTCTTCAGCCCCACATCGTCGAGCATCTTCTTGAAGTCCTTCGCCGGCACTGCGGAGAGCGGAGACAGCTCGACGGTCTTGTAGCCGGCCGCCGCCACTGCCTTCAATGTGCCCGCCGGATCGGCGTCCATCTCTTTGCTGACGGTGTAGAGCTGCAGGCCAATCGGCAGGCCTAACGGAGTCGCGTGCATCGCAGGAATCTCCCAAAGCGAAGTCGCCGCGGCCGAAGCCACTGCCGCTGCCGTGGTCTTCACAAATTTCCGTCGCGAAGTTCCTTGCGAAGTTCCTCGCAATGTGTAGCTCATAGCGGTCTCTCCCAACACCCGCAAGCATACTACCCACCGCTGCCTCTTTGTAGCTCATGTAGCCACCGGTCTCCAGACCGGCTCCGTTGCTTTTTTTTCGCGGCCTACCTATTCGTCATCCGGACCGAAGTCGCGACGCCCAGCGCGGCTCCCGCCCCGAAGACGCTTCCGAAGCCTGCGGCGCTTCCGTTTACGACCTCACCATGCACCTTAATCCGTTGCTCCCCCGCCGTCGGGTTTAAGGTCACGAGGGTTGTTGGTTGGGTCGCCGGTGCGTCAGGGGCGACGAGTCAGGGTCGCGATCAATATTGCGGAGGAGGAGACTGCTGATGTAAGCCAGAGTGGATGCACGGCGAGCGGAGATGCGGTCGCGGGCGAGAAGATCATAAAGATGGTTGAGCGATGTATTGATGGCCTGAGCGTTCTGGAAACGGTTGGCTTGGCGCAGGAGCGGGAAGAAAAAGTCGGCGTCTTTTTCGACAGCCTTTTTCCTGGCCAAATGATAAGCGCAGAGACCGGATTGCGGGTCAGAGGCGAGGAGACGGCATTGGCGCCCGCTGGCGGGAAAGAGATGGGAGCAACGGGTGTTTGTAGCGATGGAGTCTACGGTCAAGTGAGGCATGGAACTGTCTCCGTTCGCATCCGCTTGCCCTGTCGTCTTCATATTGCCAGAATTCTTTGATGAGGCACTCTTGCCAATGCAAGAGTACCGGCTGCGATGATGGAGGCGGACGGCTATGAAAGCAGCGGTATTATGGGAGATTGGGAAGGGGCCAGTGTGGCAGGAGTTTGAGGAGCCGGAGGCTGCTGAGGGCGAGGCGGTGGTGCGGGTACGGGCGGTTGCGTTGAAGCCGGTGGACAAGCAACTGGCGAATGGGGAGCACTATGCCAGTCCGCGGGAAGCGGATTTGCCGGTGATTTGCGGGACGGATGGTGTGGGAACGCTGCAGGATGGGACGCGGGTATTTTTTGGCGGATGCCGAAGACCGTTTGGAGCGATGGCGGAGTCGACGGTAGTGCGGCGGGCATTTTGTTTTGCGCTGCCGGCGGGAATTGCGGATGAGACAGCGGCGGCGCTAGCGAATCCAGGGGTATCGGCTTGGGCGTCGTTGACGTACCGGGCGAAAATGGCGGCGGGAGAGACGGTGTTGATTCTGGGCGCGACGGGAGTGACCGGGCAGCTGGCGGTACAGATTGCGAAGCTGTTGGGAGCGAAGCGG
Source organism: uncultured Acidobacteriota bacterium (assembly GCA_963814635.1). Classification (GTDB taxonomy): domain Bacteria; phylum Acidobacteriota; class Terriglobia; order Acidiferrales; family UBA7541; genus Acidiferrum. The sequence continues at coordinate 2,943,010 of CAWFDP010000001.1, forward strand.
GTAGTGGGAGTTGGGCGGAACGAACGGGTGCTGGCGCGGCTGGGGGAGTTGGGTGCGGATGCGACGATTCAACTGGATCAGTCAGCGGAGTTGCTGCGCGACGCGTACCTGAGCGAGATGGGAGAGGCAGGGTCTCAGGGTTTGCACTTGCAAACCCTGCGTGGAGGAGGTTTCGATGTGATTCTGGATTATTTGTGGGGCGAGCCGACGGAAGCGCTGCTGGGCGTACTCAGCAAGACCGAATTTGCGGCCTCGACGCGCGAGACGCGGCTGGTGCAAGTCGGGGAAAGCGCGGGAGCGAAGATTACTTTGCCGGCGGCGGTGCTGCGGAGCGCGCCAGTGACGATTTTGGGTACGGGTGGAATTCCGCCGTTCGAAATTCTGGTGGATGCGATGAAGCAGGTGATGGAACGCGGGGCGCGAGGCGAGTTGCGGATCGAGACGGAACGGGTGGCGATGAAAGAGATTGAAAGTGTTTGGAAGCGGGCGGGCGCAGCGGGAAGCAGGATGGTGGCGGTGGTCTAAGGCGCTTTGCCAGGGTTGACGCGGGGCGTAAGGACACAGACTGAAGTCCGTGCCACGAGCGTAAAGATGCACGCCTGTACCGAAGGACGGTGGCGAGTAGGTACGTTGGGAGCTGCGACGCGCGTGGCGGGCGTATCGTTAAGGTACGGGGTCAGCCATGACGGAGACGGAGAATAAGCGGCGGTATCCTCGTGTGAAAACGCCGAAAGCGGCGCTGGTGGCGTGGAAAATCGGCAGCCAGAAGTTCGTGTCGCCGGTGGAAAATCTGGCGATGGGCGGGCTGTTTATTCGGACGAAGAATCCTCCAAACGCAGGAACGATCGTGCAACTGGTATTCAACACGCCGCAGGGAGAGGTGCGGGTGCGGGCGTCGGCGCGAAACGTGGTGCTGGGCGTAGGGATGGGAGTGGCGATTGTCTCGATGGAACAGGAAGACCGCGGACGATTGGACCGCTGGCTGAGGCAGTTGAGCACGGTGGAAGTGCCGGTTGGAACGCGCGAATGAAAACTCCTCGGCGAAAAAATCCAGGGATACGCGAGCGATTGACTAGCTAGACGCGAGGTTCGGCGATGGCCGAAGGCACAATCAAGCGAAGATATCCGCGGATGAAGGCGCCGCGATCCGCGGTAGTGGCCTGGAAAACCACCGAGCAAAAGGAAGTGTCGCGAGTGACGATCATCGCGCTGGGCGGGCTTTTTATCCAAACCAAGAATCCCCCGAAAAAAGGAAGCACGCTGCAGATGCTGATTGTGACGCCGCGCGGATATCTGCGAGTACGGGCGAACGTGAGGAGCGTGGTGCCTGGAGAAGGAATGGGCGTGGCGATCGTGTCGATGGATTCGGAGGATCGGGGCAAGCTTGAGCGGTGGCTGATGATGTTGAAGGAGCGCGAGGAATTGGTTGGCGCTCGGGCTTAAAGAAAAAACATTCTTCCTTCCAGAAAAACGCGAGAGCGGCGGGATCACCCGCCGCGACAGGGTCACATACTACAATCAATTGGAATCAGCGTCGGGGTCAGTGCCGATGCCTGCTTTGGCGAGCAGCGAGCGGAGCGCATCTTCGCCGCCAGCGCCGCGCTGGGTGCCCGCGACATTGCCCTCGCGGTCAATCACAACATAGATGGGATAGACGGTCGCCTGGTACATGGCGGCGAGATTGGTGTCTTCGGTGAGAACGATGCGGCAGGTGCGGGGATACTGCTCGAGATATTTCTTGACGGTTTTTTTGGACTCGCCGACGTTGACGGCGAGGACGATCAAGTCCTTGTCGGGGTACTCATGGCTGATTTTTTCCACGATGGCCGCCTCGGCCTTGCAGTAGCCGCACCAGGTTGTCCAAAACTCCAGCAGAACGACTTTGCCCTTGATCGAAGTGTTGGAGAAAGTATCGCCGTTGGTGGCCTTGGCGTTGAAGCGCGGGGCAGGTTCTTTTGGTTTGGTAGTGGCGAGCAGCGCAGAGGATGCGCAGATGGCAAGCGCGAGGAAGGCGCAGGACAGAAAATTGCGCACGAGAGTGGGTCGGGCGGGCATGGCGGGAATATATGACAATTAACTTTTGCGCTAGTCAAGTAAAGAAAATGGTACTGGAGCGAGCGGCGGTGCGCCTGGGCATGGTGAGATGCCCTAACGACCGCGAAGGCAAACGCCCGCAGGGCTGGGCCCTGCGCTACAACGGACTAGGTGGCGGCAGCTTTGCGCTCGGCAGGGCGGTATTGGCCGGGGACGGCGCGCATGGAGATGGCGAGGCGGTTCCAGGCGTTGATGGTGGCGACGGCGTAGGTCAGGTCGACCAGCTCATTTTCAGTGAACTCTTTACGCGCGGCTTCGTATACATCATCAGGAACGTGTGTCTGGGAGATGAGGGTGAGGGATTCGGTCCATTCGAGGGCGGCGCGCTCGCGCGGAGTGAAGAACGGAGTTTCGCGCCAGGCGCTTAACGCGTAGAGGCGCTGTTCGGTATCGCCGAGGGCCCGGGCGTCGAGGGCATGCATGTCAATGCAATAGGCGCAGCCGTTGATTTGCGAGGCGCGGAGTTTGATGAGGTGCAGGAGCTTCTCCTCGATGGTAGAGGATTTGAGATGTTTTTCGAGCGCGTACATTGCGTGAAGGGCGTTGGGCGAATATCTGGTGTAGGAGATACGGGGTTCCATGACAGAGGCCTCCTTTGGCGGTTGTTAGCTGGACAAGATTAATGATGAAATGCAGGCCGCAAAGGATACGTGACGACAGGAAGGCGGCGGACGTCGAAAAGTGCAAAGGCTCTCAGCAGAGTTTCGGACGTATAATTCACTGGTCTCGGCGGGCGAAATTGGCTGGTCCGAGAAAAGGACGGGGTTGCAGATGAGGAAGATGGAAAAAGTCGAAGGCCTACGTTTTGGAAGCAGCTTTCTAACGGCGGGGATGCTGGGTGCGGTGCTTTTGGCGTTGATCGTTCTGGGAAGCGGGACGCCGGTGCGGGCGCAGAACGAGAAGCGGACGGTATTTACCGAGAATGATTTTCACTGGCAGGGAAACCTGAAAGAAGGACAGACGCTGGAAGTCATCAACCGAAATGGAAACATCGATGCAAACAGCGCCACCGGCGGCGCGGCACAAGTGGGTGGAACCAAGCACGAGGGCGACGAAAACGATTTTTTTATCGAAGTGGTGGAGTATTCGGACGGCGTAACGATTTGCGCGGTGTATGCGAAGGATAAAACGCCGGGGCGCTGCCACCGCGGCGGAGTGTCGTCGGAATCGAGCAACTGGAACTGGCACGGGCATCGCGCCAAGATCGATTTCGATGTGAAGGTACCGCACGGGGTGCGACTGACCGCGTTGACGACCAATGGCGGAGTGCACGGGCACGACCTGAACAGCGTGGTGAAAGCCGCGACAACCAATGGGAACGTGGAGGTTTCGACGAGCGAATGGGCGTCGGCGCGAACTACCAATGGCGGAGTGCGGGTAGCGATGGGCAATGCCAAATGGGAAGGCGAGCTTGAGTTGTCGACAACCAATGGGAGCGTGAACGTGACACTGCCGGCGACGGCGGAGTTCACGGTGAGAGCTTCGACGACCAACGGAGGCGTACACACCGATTTCCCGGTGACGGTGCAAGGGAGCTTCAGTTCGAAGGATCTTTCTGGAACGGTGGGCGGCGGGGGCGGGCGCGAGTTGAAAGTAGCGACGACCAACGGCGGAATTGAGTTAAAGAAAAGTTGATAAGAGTTTTGAATAATACGGGTACGCCGTTTGGCGTTTGCCGTCGGAAGCCGGCAAGGATGCTGGCGCCACACGGAAGCGGCAGAACGAAACGCAGATTCCTCGTTCCGCTCGGAGTGACAATATTACGTTAGCGACGTTAGCCCGCAGCGGGAAATTGGCGCACAGCGAAAAATCTCGAGCATGCAACTATCGGCCAGCGGCGGTGGTTGCGGTTGGCGTGTCGTTCGAAGCGGCGGCCTGGCCTGGAGCGAAATAGCCGTTGCGGGTGCGGGCGGTGAGTTTACCCTTGCCGCGCGGCGGGATGACGTCAACCAGCACGGCGCGGAAGGTGCCGTCTTTTTTGGTGTTGGACGGGTAGTAGCCGAGAGTGTATTGGTTGCGGATGTCGCGAGCGACCTGTTCGCAGATGCTGTGGGCGTCGTCAACATTTTCCGGGAAGAACGCGACACCGCCGGAAGCAGTGGAAATATCTTTGAGCGCGCGCTGAGCCTTCTTTTTGTTCTTCTTGTCCTCATCGCTAAAAAGACCGATGGCATAGATCACGACGTTGGACTTTTGCACTTCGCGAATTGTTTTTTCCAGTGAATTGCGGCTGACGTTGTCCTCACCGTCGGTGACTACCAGCAAAACTTTTTTGTCTTTGTGACCTTTTTTCAGGTGATCGATGGAGCCGATGATGGCGTCGTAGAGCGCGGTGCTGCCGCGGGCATCGATGCGCTCGAGAGCTTCTTTTAATTCCGGAATGCTGCTGGTGAAATCCTTGTCGAGGTCGAGATAGTAATCGTCGTTAAAATTGACAACGAAGGATTCGTCGTTGGGATTGGAAGCCTGGACGAGAGTGAGAGCGGCTTCGTTGACGCGTGGACGCTTGTCGCGCATGGAGCCACTATTGTCGATAACCAGACCCATGCTGACGGGAACATCTTCGCGCTTGAAGACGGAAAGCTTTTGTTCGGCTTTGTCTTCGTAGACGCGGAAATTTTCTTCCTTGAGGCCGTCGACGAATTTGCCGCGGTCGTCGAGGACGGTGGTGTGGAGGACGACCAAGCTGACGTCGACTTTGATGGAGCCGCCCTGCTGGTTGGCGCCCTGGCCGGGAGGCGGAGGTTGGGAGGCCGGGAGAGAGAGCGGGTTGTCCTGGGCGAGTGCGGACGGAGCAGCTACAAGAACAAGCACGGAGAACAGAAAGAGCACCGACAAGATTCCTTTCGCAAAAAACGCGAAAGGGCGAAGAGTAGTCTGTGCTACTGCAGACGCGACTCGACGCGGCCTAGTGGCTGGGAGCGTAGTAGCCGGTTTTGTTGAAGACGTTGAGGGGCGGGAGGCCTTTTGGTGCGCGCAGCTTGATCTTGATTTTGCGCCAACGGGCGTCGTGAGTCCTGTTGCTTGGATGGTATCCCAGAACATATTGATTTCGCAGCTCCATGCCAATTTTTGTAGCGATGTCCGGGAGATCTTCGAGCTTTTCGACTGAGAAGACGCGGCCACCGGTCATGTCGGTGATATCGGTGAGCAGCGAAGGCCCGTTGAGCTCTTCCGGGGTACGAGAGCGATTTCCAAGCGGGTCAAAGATGCCGATGGCATAGAGCTGAGTGTCGGCTTCCCGCACCAGCCGCTTGATATCGCTTTCGTTGTACCTACTATGATTATCGCCTCCGTCAGATAGGATGAGCAAGGCACGTTTGGCGTTGTGTGCACCCCTCATCTGGCTAAGGCCAAGATAAATTGCGTCGAGCAAAGCGGTGCGGCCCTTGGGGCTGGTAGTCAACATCCGATTTTGCAAATCTTCGACGCTGTTAGTGAAGGCGCTGGTCAGTTCGGCGCGTTCGTTAAAACTAACCAGGAAAAATTCATCGGCGGGATTGGCGGTTTTGAAAAATTGGATGGCAGCATCACGGGATTTAGCGATTTTGTTGGACATGCTGCCGCTGATATCGAAGATGACGCCGATTGAAATAGGAACATCTTCGGAAGAGAAGGAGACAACTTCCTGTTCGGTGTTGTCTTCAAAAACGCGGAAGTTATCGGGTTCGAGTCCGGTGACCAGGCGATTGTATGGATCGGTGACAGTCACATTGACTAGCGCGACGTCCACGTCGGTGTGCAGCATTTTGCCGGGCTTGATCGTGAGGCCGGGAGTGTCGCGGCGAACGTCGTCTTTGACGGTAGTGTGAAGAGAAGTGGCTTCGGCGCTGCTGGGGTCAAAAGGTTTTTCCGGAACTTTGGCGGTGGGCTGATTGTCGTCGGAACCGGATTGTGCAGAGGCGGGAGAAGCGCAGAAAAACAAGGCGAACGAACTGGCAGCAACGAGAATGACCCGAAGGCAACTACGGCGGAAACCTGGAACCTCGCGCATCACATCTCCCATCGCCCCAGCCAACTGGAACGGTCGCGCGGATCGAACTGGCAGGGATTCTAGCGACTCGCGAAAACGAACACAAGTCAAAAGGATGTCAATTCGTAAAGGTACAGTAAGGCCGGTCAGAAAATCGGGATTTCGCCGGAGGATGGAGCTGAAGGGCATGGTAGCATCCGGACTTGGCTTTGGGCGAAAGAGGCACGGAAAGGGGTGCCAAATTGGAAAAGTCGAGGGTGGTGATCGTGATTCCGGCGAGGTTTGGGTCTACGAGGCTGCCGGGAAAGCCACTGGTATCGCTGGCAGGCAAGCCGATGATCGAGCGGGTGTATGAGAGGGCCAAGCAGGCCGCGACGGCGGGTCGGGTGATTGTGGCGACAGATGACCAGCGCATCGTGAAGGTGGTGGAAGGGTTTGGCGGGGAGGCGAGGATGACCCGTACGGATCACCGTACCGGGACGGAGCGGATCGCGGAGGTAGCGGCGCACACCGAGGGGGATATCTTTGTAAATGTGCAAGGAGACGAGCCGCTGCTGGACCCGGCGGCGGTTGATACGGCGGTCAATGCCCTGTTGGAGGAGCCGGCGGCGGCAATCGCGACGGTGGCGGTGCCGATTCGAACGCCAGCGGACATCATGGATCCCAACGTGGTAAAGACGGTTCTGGATTTTGACGAGAACGCGCTGTATTTCTCGCGGGCGCCGATTCCGTGGGTGCGCGATACCGGAATGAAAACGCACGCCCGGCATTTGAAGCATCTCGGACTGTATGTGTTTCAGCGCGAAGCGCTGTTGGAATATCCGACGCTGCCGCAGGGCGAACTGGAGCGCATCGAGCAGTTGGAGCAACTGCGCTGGATGGAAAATGGATGGAAGATTCGCGTGGCGGAAGTGGAGCACGACGCGGTGAGCGTGGACGTGCCGGGAGATGTGAAGCGCGTAGAAGAGTTGCTGCACGCCGCCGAATTAGGCAGGCAGAGAGATCCCTCGCTGCGCTCGGGATGACGAATTAGCAGGGGATCACAGAGCGGTACTAACGGAGTACCATTGAGGCCCTCCCTTCGGCGCTGATATTCTGAAGTCTCCTCAGCCAAACCTCAGGACCATTTGTGCAGCAAAGGCAGCGAACCATGGATGCCGAAAAAATCCGCGTGGCCCGCGAAAAACTCACACGAGTCTTTCGCTATCTGGAAGCATTGAACCAGCACCGCAATCCTGCGAAACGCCAGATCCGTGAACAACCGTGGAGCATGGCGCTGAGAAATCTTCCCGAACATTCCTCGATTCAGAGAGGAACCGGCAAGACGGGTTCTTCGAAGGTAAAAGACGGGAACGGCCAGAGCCTGGAAGACGGAGGCGCTAGTTTCGTTTTGAAAGTGCAGCGGCCACGGTTGACTCCCGCGCCGGAGCCGCCGGAGGAGCTTACTGCGTGGTTGAAAGATGGCTGGGATGATCCGCATGGTGCCATCGCCATCGAGGAGACGCTGGAAGAATCCGGGATTCGCGGCGAGCAGAAGATTGCGAAGTTTACCGACGATCCGGCGAGAACGGCGAGCCTGGAAGGCTGGAGGAGAAAGCGGGACGAGTGGGCGAAAGGTGAAAAACCCGCTCGCGAGGCGATGAAGATTTTCGAGACGTTTTATGCGCTCTATGGCCGCATCGACCGCGAAGCGGAACGAGTGGAACTGATCCTGGGGGACGGAATCCTGAGCTGGAGGCGCAGCGAGGGGGAAATTTTCCATCCGATCCTGCTGCAAAGGTTGCAATTGCAGTTTGACGCCGCAGTGCCGGAGTTCACGGTAACAGAAGCGGACCACCCGGTTGAGCTGTACACAGCGTTGTTTCAATCAATGAATGATGTGGACGCCCGGGCAATCGGACGGTGCCACGAAGAATTGGACGAAGCAGGTTTCCATCCGCTGATGAACGGTTCGACTTCGGGCTTTCTGAAGCGCTTGGTGGTGCTGTTGTCGCCGCGCGGCGAGTTTCTGGAAGAAAGCGCGCCGCGCGCCGAAACCAACGACCCGTGCATTGGAAGGGATCCGATTCTTTTTCTGCGCGCGCGAACGCTGGGATTCGCCGCCGCGATTGAAGGCATCCTGGTTGACCTGCGCTCGCGGGAAGATCTGCCGTGGTCACTGCTGAATATCGTGGGAGAAGAATCGCCGATTTCCGGCGCGGGAGATAACACTCCGCCAGCGCGAGGTTCGGCCCGCAGCGACCGCGAAGTGCTGCTAAGTAAACCGGCAAATCCGGAGCAGATTCGAATCGCTCAGCAGCTTGAAGAGCATGGAGGAGTGTTGGTGCAAGGACCTCCCGGCACGGGAAAGACGCACACCATCGGCAATCTAGTAGGCCATTTGCTGGCGCAGGGAAAGAGCGTACTGGTGACCAGCCATACCACCAAGGCGCTGCGCATGGTGCGGCACCATATTGTTTCTGAATTGCGCCCGTTGTGCGTGAGCGTGCTGGAAAGCGATTTGGACAGCCGCAAGCAACTGGAAAGTGCGGTGGGATCCATCGCCGAGAGGTTGTCGCGAGCAGACGCGGGTTCACTCGAGATGGAGGCAACGAAACTGGAAACGGAGCGCGCCGAGCTGCGGAAAAAACTGGAAGAAGTTCGCGAACAATTGACGGAAGCGCGGGCCGACGAGTACCGGGACATTGCGATTGCGGGAAACTGCTGGGCACCCGCCGATGCCGCGCGACAGGTTGTGGAGGACAAAGACCTGCATGGCTGGATTCCCGGCCCGGTAGCGGCGGTGGCGCCGCTGCCACTTTCGCACGGTGAGTTGGCCGATCTGTATCGCACAGGAGTATCGATCAGCCGCGAAGACGAGCATGAACTGTCTGGCCATCTGCCGGAGTTGCACGATCTTCCGAGAGCCGAGGAATTTGAAGACAGCCTGAGCGAGCGTAACCGTCTGGGCATGGAAGAGCTCGACTTGCGGTCCGATTTGTGGGAGTCCGGTGCGCGGCAGGAAACACCTGAGGAATTCGCAGAGTTGATGGCGGCCCTGGCGCAAGGGGTGGAACCACTCTCGGGCAAGGACCAATGGAAACTGGCGGCGGTCTATGCAGGAAAGTATGGCGAGGTGCACCGGCAGCCGTGGGATCAACTGGTCAGCCTGGTACGGCTGGTTCATCGCGAGGCCGCGAACGCACAAGAATCGTTTGTGAAGTACGGGCCCGCGGCCAGCGATAATTCGGCGGCCAAAGAGCAGGAGCGCATTGCGGGAGAGATACTTGCGCGCCTCGAAGAGGGCGGGAAGCTAGGCTCGCTGACACTGTTCACTCACAAGTCGTGGAGCCAGTTTCTGGAGCACACGAAAGTGAACGACGCGCGGCCGCGTTTGAAAGAACATTTCCACGCGCTGCGGCAATTTTTCAGGCTCAAAGGACTGCGGGAAGATCTCAGTTTGCGTTGGGACCGCCAGATGGCGACACTGGGCGCTCGGCGTGCGAACGAAATGGGCGAAGAGATTGAAAAGACGCTGATGCAGTATTGCGATTCCATTGTGGATTGCCTGGATTGGCAGGAACGTTGCTGGCGCCCGCTGCAGCAGCGGCTTGAAGACCTGGGTTTCCGATGGGATAAGTTCCTTGCGGAACAGCCCGCGGTGGTTGGATCCGAGGGAGAGTTGGCGCGTATTCACATTGCAGTTATTGAGGCGCTGCTACCTATTCTCGATTCCCGATGCAAAAAGCGGAAGCTGCTGCAACTGGAAGAAGAGGCCCGCGATCTCAAGAGCCGGCTCAAACTCGCGGCGCGTGCCAATAAAAGCTCCAAGGTAATCGCACAGCTGCTGGCGGCAGTTACGGATGAAAGCAGCAACGACTACCGCGAAGCTTACGAGCGATTGCTGGAGTTGAAGAGCAAGCAAGCAGATCTGGACCTGCGAAAAGCTTTGCTGGCAAAGCTCGAGCCGGCCGCACCGGCGTGGGCTGGCGCAATTCGAAATCGTACTGGCGTGCATGGCCGGGGCGAGCCGCCGCGCGACGCCGGGGCGGCGTGGACCTGGCGGCAACTTAACGACGAGCTCGACCGGCGTGCCGGCACTTCCTTGCAGGCGTTGCAAGCCAAGAGCGAGAAACTGGGCGAACAGTTGAGGCGTACGACTGTCGAGCTCATCGACAAACGGTCTTGGGGATCGCAAGCACGGCGCACAACGTCGCGGCAGCGTCAGGCGCTGGTTGGGTGGCTGGATACGATCCGGCGCATCGGCAAGGGGCACGGAATCCGTGTTTCGCTGCTGCGCCGTGAAGCGGCAAAGAAAATGAGCGAGTGCCGCGGGGCGGTTCCGGTGTGGGTGATGCCACTTTCGCGAGTGGTGGAAAATTTCGATCCGCGCACCACGCGTTTTGACGTGGTGATCATCGACGAAGCCAGCCAGAGCGATGTGATGGCGCTGGTGGCGCTGTACCTGGGCAAAACGGTGTTGGTGGTCGGCGATCACGAACAGGTTAGCCCTTCGGCGGTGGGGCAGGATCTGGGCGTTATTCAAAATTTAATTTTCCAGTACCTGCGTGGAATACCGAACTCGGATCTCTACGATGGGCAGATCTCCATTTACGATTTGGCGCGGCAATCGTTCGGCGGCACGACGTGTCTGGTGGAACATTTCCGGTGCGTTCCGGAAATCATTCAGTTCAGCAACATGATTTCGTATGACGGGCGGATCAAACCGTTGCGGGATGCCAGCCGGGTACATCTGCGCCCGCACACTGTGGCGCAGCGGGTGACCGGATCGAGCCGCGACGGCAAGATCAATCGCCAGGAGGCGCTGACGGTGGCCTCGCTGCTGGCGGCCGCGATGGAGCAGCCGGATTACAAAAAGAACGACGCTGGCCAGCCGATGAGTTTCGGAGTGGTCTCGCTAGTGGGCGACGAGCAAGCGATCGAAATCGACAATCTGGTGCGAGCGCACGTCTCACCGGACCGCTACGAACGGCATCGAGTGCTGTGCGGAAACGCCGCGCAATTCCAGGGAGATGAACGTGATGTGGTGCTCATCTCGCTGGTAGATACCGCGGAGCGTGGTTCGCTTTCGTTGCGGGACCAGGAACTCTTCAAACAGAGATTTAACGTCGCGGCCAGCCGGGCGCGCGACCAGATGTGGATCGTTCATTCACTCAGCCCGAACAACGATTTAAAGGCCGACGACCTTCGCCGGCAATTAATTGAACATGCGGAAGATCCGGCGCGGCTGATGCGTGCGCTGGAAGAAAAAGAAAAGCGCGTGCAATCAGGATTCGAACGAGCGGTTATGAAACGGCTGGTGGCAGCCGGGTACCGAGTGACGCCGCACTGGAGGATCGGAACGTTTCGCATCGATTTGGTGGTAGAAGGCGGTGGCAAACGGCTGGCGATCGAGTGTGATGGCGACCGTTACCAACCGCTGGAGAAACTTGGCGAAGATTTGGAGCGGCAAGCGGTGCTGGAACGCATGGGTTGGATTTTCACGCGCATCCGGAGCTCCGAGTTTCTGCGCAATCCGGCTGGCGCGATGAAGCCGGTCATCGAAAAACTGCAGACGTTGGAGATCGCGCCCGTGGGGGACGCGACGGAAGCGGAACCGGCAGGCTTTACGTCGCACGAAGTGGTGGACCGCGTCATTCGCCGCGCGGAAGAGCTTCGGTGCAGCTGGACCAAGACGAATGGGGCAGGCGCTCGTTCGACTTCACGAGCATCGGCAACGGCGGCAGTGTAGGGTTTGGTCGTAGTACCCCGGAGTGTTCTCTGGCGTCAGGGCGCCTGGACGGAGATGGTGCCAGAGATGACGCGGTTGTTGTCGGTGCCGGCGAGATACATGGTTTGTGAGTTGACGAAGTACGGAACGAAATGCAGCGTCGAGGATGGATTGCCGCTGAGCGTAAGCGTAAGGGAATTGCGGGTGCCGCTGCTGGTGGTGCCGTCGCCACCGACGGCCAAGCCGTTGCCGGAAACCACCACGTTTGTGAAAAGACCCTGATTCGAACTGAACTCAGTGTAGTCCACTGCGCCGGTAACATTGTTGGATGTGGCGCTGCTGAAGTTGATGTGGCCGACGAAGTCTTCTTCGCCGGTGGCATTGGTAGTGTTGTTATGGCTGAGACCGCTTAGGACTAAACCATAGTCGCCGGCGAGGCTGGAGTTGCTGAATGGGGCTCCGGTTTGTAGGGCAAGCGTGCCGTCTGCAACCTGGTTCTTGCTTACATCCTGAATGACGCCGCCGCTGGAAGAACTCAGATAAAACACAAAGGAATAGGTGCCGAGCTTGGAATCGGTGAACGTGAACGTGCCGCGGCCAGTGCCGACGTTGGCGGTGTCGATTGCATAAGTGGTGGCGGAGAGCGAGCCATGTGGGACTTGAGCTACCGTGAAGGCGTCGTTGGTGTCGGCGGCGATGTTGCTCAGAGCGCCGGAACCATTGGCGGTGAAACGGCCGATCCGGGTTATCGCACCACTGGTCCCACCTCCGGCGGCAAGAAAGGCAAAGCTGCCGTTGAAATTGGCGTTGGAGCTGGGAACGCTGGATTGCGAGATGGCGTCGCCGAGGGTCAGCGCGCCGGAATTGATTTCGATCATGCGAGCGCGCGTGCCATCGACAATGTAATAGGCGTAGCTGTAGGTCAGGCCGTTGGCGATGAAGGAGAGCGTGCCGCGGCCAAAGGTTGAGCCGTAGATGGCGTCAGCTTGGAAGTTGCTGCCGGTGAACGGCGCCGCGCTCAGCAGCGAGCCGCTGTCATTCTCGTCGATGAGCCCGCTGGAAAATGTGCCGGTGAGGCCACCTGGCGCGACAAGCTGGCCGATGATGGAGTCCGGTCCGCCGCCCGAGATTGCGTCGACGCCGCTGAAATCGAAAACGTAGTTCCCTGAGAGACCTGTGGTGAGCGAGCTCGGGTTTTGCAAATAAAAGGAACCGCTGGCGGTGCCGACCAAGCTCGGGTCGGTTTGCACGATCAGGCCTTGCGAGGCGGACAACAGAGTGATGCTGAAAGAAAGAGTACCGGTCGCGTTGGTGAGGTTGATGGTGCCGCGGCCATCCGCCTGAATGGAGTAGTTGCTAGCGGTGTAGGCAATCGTTTGCTGGCCACCAACGGGAGTGTTGACGTCCTCGACGCCGCTGGAAATGCCACCCTGACCATCGGCCACGAAAACGCCGATGCGCGCAAAAAAATCTCCGGTGGCGGTGTCCGAGCCGCTCATCGAAAAAACATATTGGCCTTTCAAGCTGGCGTTGGTGAAGCCGCCAACGGGCGGAGGCGGAGTCTGGACGGAGCCGCTGTTCCCGCAGGCGGCAGCGAAAAGGGCGGTGGAGAGAGTCAGGAAGAACGCCAGGCGATTCATCGAGCGCCTGCTTTCTGGTCAGCCGACACATTCGCAAGAAGTGGTTTGTTACCGCGAGCAGCGCCGCGGCTGATCAAAAAACCGTGCTCGTTGCGGATGGCGAGGACTTGCGAGCCGACTTGTGCCAGACGCGCCAGAAAAATTTGCTTTGAGCCTTCGGTGTTCATCTGGCCGACAAAACGAACGTTAGAGCCCGGAGTGATGGTCAGCTTGGCGAGATGCAGCAGCCGCGCGTCGCCGAGATGGACATCCACATTCCCCGAGGGTGTTTGCAGGAGGACATGGGTGCCGATGGGAGGAGCGGCAGAATTTTCGGTGTATTTGAGGACCGTGCCCTGGAGCGAAACGTCGTTGGCGATGTTGTAGGCGCCGGGAGCTGTCTTGCCGGAGGAAACTCCGGAATGTGGCTGCTGAGAAAATGCGGCCGAGCCAAGCAGACACACCGCAGCGGACAATGAGACAAATTTCAGGAAAAGCTTCATTCAACTCACCCCATTTGTGGCCCCCAAGGCGGGGGCTTACATCAACGAACCCCGAGCCAGAAGGCGGGGCGAAAGGACTTCACTAGCTTAGATGGCAGAAGTTCGCTGCGGGTTTCCGCGCAGTACAGCGTGTGTCGGAAACAGCAGCTGTACAAATCACTGTACTTCGGACAGCTGTACGACGAGTGACGGAACCGAGGGGCAAGGCGCAGCCCGGCGGAGTTCCGATAAGACAAACCCGAAGACTATGAAAAGGTTGCGCGGCCAGAAAATTTTTAGATGCGGAGGCGCAAAGAGTTGGAATTGACAGCGAGGCGTCTCTCGCCCATAATTATTTGTACGCTGTCTTTCGTACTCGGGGTTTGCAAGTACAGACCCCGAACCCCGCGGCAGGTAAATGATCCAGCCTGCCTGAGAGGTAAGAGAAGTCCGGTGCGGTGAAGCAAGTCGCCGCGCGGGCTATACGGATGGCGCCAAAATATATATTTGTTACTGGCGGTGTTGTTTCTTCACTTGGTAAGGGCGTAGCAGCTTCCTCCATCGGTTGTCTCCTCGAAAGTCGCGGTTTCAAAGTCAACATTCAGAAGTGCGATCCGTATCTCAACGTCGATCCCGGCACCATGAGCCCGTTTCAACACGGCGAAGTGTTCGTGACTGAAGACGGCGCGGAGACGGATCTGGACCTTGGGCACTATGAAAGGTTCACGCACGCGAAGTTGACGCGCGACAACAACTGGACCACCGGCCGAATCTACGAAACGATTTTGACCAAGGAGCGTCGCGGCGATTACCTGGGCAAAACGGTGCAGGTGATTCCGCACGTCACCGACGAAATTAAAGCAATCATCAAGAAAGTTTCGACGGAAGTGGATGTGGCGATTGTGGAAATCGGCGGGACGGTGGGCGACATCGAGTCGCTGCCATTTCTGGAAGCGATCCGTCAGATGCGGCTGGAGCTTGGCGCGGAAAACACTTTATTTGTTCACGTCACGTTAGTTCCCTACCTCGCCGCGGCCGGCGAACAGAAAACCAAGCCGACACAACACAGCGTGAAAGAGATGCTGGGCATCGGGATTCAGCCGGACATTTTGCTTTGCCGCAGCGACCGGCATATTCCTTTCGACCTGAAAAAGAAAATTGCGCTGTTCTGCAATATTGCCGAGAGCTGCGTCGTGTCCATGGAAGACGTGGACACGATTTATGCGGTACCGGCCGAGCTGGCGCGAGAGGGATTGGACAAGCAGATCTTACGCTTGTTGAAGCTGGAAGAGCGTCCGCAGAATTTCCAGCCGTGGCTGGATTTGATTCAGCGGATTCATCACCCGGCGGGCGAAGCGCGGATTGCGATTGTCGGCAAGTACGTGCAACTCGAGGACGCTTACAAGAGTTTGCGCGAAGCGCTGCTGCATGGCGGGCTGGCGCACAATCACAAGACGGTGATTGATTGGATTGAGTCGGAAGAGATCGATTCGCTGGCAACCGCCGCAGAACGGCTGCGCGGCTACGACGGAATTCTGGTGCCGGGCGGATTTGGCAAGCGTGGAATTCAGGGAATGATTTACACCATCCAGTTTGCGCGCGAAAACAAAATTCCTTTCTTTGGAATTTGTTTGGGCATGCAATGCGCAACGATTGAATACGCGCGCGACGTTGCGGGACTAAAAGAAGCCAACAGTACTGAATTCGATCCGCAAACTCCTTATCGCGTTATTTACAAGTTGCGCGAACTGCTCGGCATCGACGAAATGGGTGGCACCATGCGGCTGGGCGCCTGGGACTGCAGGTTGGAGCCGGGATCATTTGCCGCGAAGGCGTACGGAAAGCTGGAAATCAGCGAGCGGCACCGCCATCGCTACGAATTCAATCGTGAGCATGAGAAAGCGCTGGTTGGTGCCGGGCTAAAAATTACCGGACGGACTCCTGACGAGAATTACGTGGAAATTGTGGAAGCGCCGGACCATCCGTGGTTTCTGGGCTGTCAGTTCCATCCGGAATTTAAGTCGAAGCCGCTCGAGCCGCATCCGCTGTTTGCGGCGTTTATCGGCGCGGCACTGCAGCATAAGAAAGAACGCAGCAAGCCTGCCGCGGCTGGAGTCAGCGCGGCCGCATTGCACGACGGACAGCATGCGCCGGCGGTTGAGACTCCGCATGCGCCGGTACTGCGATCTGCGCCCCACGCAACGGCGTAATCCTTCTTCATTTTCCGTTGTGAAACTCCGGGTATCAAAGCGCACTGGCAAGAATGCTTGTGCTACCCTGCTACAAGAACTGACAGATGACATCAACTCCCGAAATCTCCATCGGATCAGTCCGCCTTGGCGGTCCTTCCCTCTTCCTCATCGCTGGGCCGTGCGTGATTGAGTCGGAGGCGCACGCGCGGATGATGGCGGAGCGCGTTGCGAGGATCGCGGCGGATGCCGGTGTGCCATATGTTTTCAAGGCTTCCTTCGATAAGGCCAATCGATCTTCGGTAATTGCATTTCGCGGGCCGGGACTAAAAGAAGGATTGCGGATTCTTGGCAAGATCAAGTCGGACCTGAATCTGACGGTATTGACAGACATTCACGAATCTTCGCAAGCGGCGCCAGCATCTGAAGTAGTGGATATTTTGCAGATTCCAGCGTTTCTGGCGCGGCAGACGGATTTGCTGGTGGCGGCGGGAAAAACCGGACGTGTCGTTAATGTGAAGAAGCCGCAGTTTGTATCGCCATCGGACATGAAAAACGTTGTGGAGAAGATCGCGTCCACCGGAAATACCAAGATTATTTTGACCGAGCGCGGCTCATCGTTTGGCTACCAAAATCTGGTGGTGGATTTTCGCGGCATTCCGCAGATGAAGAAATTCGGATATCCGGTGGTGTTTGATGCCACGCATTCGGTGCAATTGCCGGGCGGACAGGGCCAGGCGAGCGGTGGGCAGCCGGAATTTATCGAGCCGCTGGCGCGTGCCGCCGTCGCTGCCGGAGTTGATGGAATTTTCATCGAGACGCACGACAACCCGGCGAAAGCGCTGTCGGATGGCGCGAATGCGTTGCCGCTGAATCAGTTGGCCGGGCTGCTTTCAAGATTAAAGGAGATTTCGGAGTTGGTGCGCGGGTGGGACAAAACATGAGTTTGGATACCGCGCGCCGGGTACTACGCATCGAGGCGCAAGCGATTCAAGATGTGATGGCGCGGCTCGACGGGACGTTTGAACGAGCGGTGGAACTTTTGTTTGCCTGCAAAGGGCGCGTTGCGGTGACCGGCATGGGCAAGTCTGGAATTGTGGGGCGGAAAATTTCTGCGACGCTTTCGAGCACTGGCACGCCGTCGTTTTTCTTGCATCCTGCGGAAGCGCTGCACGGCGATCTGGGAATGCTGGCGCGCGGCGACATGATCATGGCGGTGTCGTACGGCGGCGAGACGCGGGAAATTGTGGCATTGCTGGATGCGCTGAAGCGGCTGGAAATCAAAATTGTTGCTTTGACCGGAAATGCGAAGTCCACCATCGCGCAAGCGAGCGAGGTGGTGCTTGACGTCAGTGTGAACGAAGAAGCGTGTTCGCTGAATCTTGCGCCGACTGCAAGCACCACGGTGGCGATGGCGGTGGGAGATGCGCTGGCAGTGGCGCTGCTGGAAAAACGTGATTTTCGCCACGACGATTTTGCCGCGTTGCATCCGGCGGGAAGTCTGGGCAAGCGGCTCTTGCGCGTGGAGAAAGTGATGCACGCCGGCGAGAAACTGCCGCAGGTTGCGCCGGAGACGCCGATGGCGCAGGCGTTTCACGAAATGTCGGCGAAGAAATTGGGCATGACCACGGTGGTGAACGGCGATGGCACGCTGGCTGGAATTTTGACCGACGGCGACTTGCGGCGTTTGATGGAAAAACACGGCGGCGCAGTGGTGGACATGAAGCTCGCTGATTGCATGACAAGAACGCCGCAGACCATTGGTCCGGACGTGCTGGCCAGTGAAGCGCTGACGCTGATGGAGAAGCGGCGAATCACTTGCGTGATCGTGGTGGATGCTGCGCGAACAGTTTTGGGAGTGGTGCACCTGCACGATTTGTGGGGGATGCAATTGGTGTGATCGCAGGTCAAGCAAAACGAAAGATGGTGGACTGAAGGTCGCCGCTACAAAAGCGAGTTGTTGCTGTCGATTCATTTGGAGGAAGACTTGGCTCGTTCGATGAAGATTGCCCCTGCATTGAAGAAGCGCGCGGCGAAAATCAAAGTGGTGTTGATGGACGTGGACGGCACGATTACCGACGGCGGCGTAATTTTGCTTTCGCAGCCGGACGGCTCGGCACTGGAAATTAAGACGTTCGATGCCCATGATGGCCAAGGGATGACGCTCGGCAACACCGCCGGGTTGCGTATGGGAGTGATTACCGGACGCGAAAGTCCCGCGTTGCGGCGGCGTATGAAAGAGATGCGAGTGGAGTTCGTTTACGAAAAGCAGCCGCAGAAGATCGCCGCATATGAAGAAATTTTGCAAAAGACCGGTGTAACCGAAGACGAAGTCGCGTACCTCGGCGACGATTTGCCGGATCTGACGGTAATGCGCCGCGTCGGGCTCGCCGTTGCGGTCGGCAACGCGGTGGAAGAAGTGAAGAAAGCGGCGCACTACACAACGGTGCGAACCGGCGGCAAGGGCGCGGCGCGCGAATTGATCGAGCTGATTCTCAAGTCCAAAGGCGTTTGGGAACAGATGATTGATAAAGCCCGCGCATAATTCCCGATAAAACCTCAATCTCTTCCCATTGCGGCCGCTTCCCTGTTTACGCCAATTGCAGTAGGATGCTCGCCGACCGGAGGTGCGGTTATGGCCGATTTGCGTTTTCAGATCAAGAAAAACGTTTTACTTGCGATGTCAGTGGCGCTGGCAACGGCGATCTTGTTTTGCGCAAGCGCGCCAGCGCAGGAAGCCAAGGATGATGCGGCCGCTCGAACAGCGAAGATCAACCAACGCGTCGAGGAATTGCTCAAGAAGATGACGCTCGAGGAAAAAATCGGCCAGTTGAACCAAGTCTCCGCCGGAAATTTTCTGAATCCGCCGAATCGCGAGGAGATGATCGAAAAAGGCGAAATCGGTTCGTTCCTCTGGAGCGCGGATTCAGTGCAGCTCGATAAGTATCAGCACATCGCCGTGGAAAAAAGCCGGCTGCATATTCCGCTGCTGTTCGGCCTGGATGTGATTCACGGTTTCCGGATGGTATTCCCGGTGCCGATCGCGATGGCCGCTTCCTGGGACCCGCAAGTGCCCGAAAAAGCGCAGGCGTTCGCGGCACGCGAAGCCCGCGCTAGCGGAATCAACTGGACGTTTGGGCCAATGGTAGACATCGCGCGCGACGCGAGGTGGGGCCGCATCGTTGAAGGCGCAGGCGAAGATCCATATCTCGGAGCGGCAATGGCTCGCGCGCAGGTACACGGATTTCAGGGACAAGAACTCGGCGGAACCGAACATGTGCTGGCGACAGTAAAACATTTTGCGGGCTACGGGGCAGCGGAAGGCGGGCGCGACTACGATTCCGTCTATCTGCCGGAGACTTCGCTGCGCAATGTGTATCTGGTGCCGTTCAAGGCGGCAGTAGACGCGGGCGTCGGTTCACTGATGAGCGCGTACATGGATTTGAACGATGTGCCAGCCGGCGGAAATCACTGGCTGCTGCATGATGTGTTGCGCAGCGAATGGGGGTTCAAGGGATTTGTAGTGACCGACGCGCTTACAACGAAAGATCTAATCATTCACGGCTTCGCGAAAGATGAAACCGACGCAGCTTATCGCGCGCTGACCGCCGGAGTGAATGTGGACATGGGCAGCCGGATTCTGTCGCAACAATTAGCCGGGTTGGTGAAGAGCGGGAAAATCAGCGTGGGGCAAATTGATGAGGCCGTTCGACCGGTGCTCGCTACGAAAATCCGAATGGGCTTGTTCGAGCATCCCTACACTGATCTCTCCAAAAAAGATGCGGTGCTCGGCGATCCGGCGGCACGGGAGTATTCACGCATCGCTGCACAGCGCACCATGGTGCTGCTGCGCAACACCAATCACATGCTGCCGTTCAGCAAGAATCTTTCTTCGATTGCGTTAATTGGACCTCTTGCGAATGAGGGACTCGACCTTGATGGCGGCTGGGGTGTGGACGGAGAAACTCCCGCAGTGAGCGTGGAAGAAGCTCTTCGCAAGAAACTGCCGAATACAACGATTGGGTTCGCGCGCGGCGGAGAAATCCGCAGGACCATCTCCAGTCGCTTCGATGACTTCTTTCCAGGCACGAAGAAATCGCCGCCGCTCAGTCCCGCAGAAAATGAAAAAGAAATCGAAGCCGCCGTGGCGCTGGCGAAAAAGTCTGATGCGGCGATTCTGGTGCTCGGTGAAACTGCAAACATGAGTGGTGAGTACGCGTCGCGCTCGACGCTGGAGTTGCCGGGCCTGCAGGAAGAACTTCTGGAGAAAGTGGTCGCGCTCGGAAAGCCCGTAGCCCTGGTGCTAGTCGGCGGGCGGCCGCTGAATATTTCCTGGGCCAGCGACCACGCACCGGCCATTGTCATGGCGTGGCAGCCGGGTACGGAAGCGGGCGACGCAATCGCAGACATCCTTTTCGGCGACGCGAATCCCGGCGGGAAGTTGCCGGTATCGTGGCCGCGCAGCGCGGGGCACGAACCGAACTACTATTCGCACAACATCACTCAGTATCCAGAAAGCGATCCGGAATATCGCTCGCGTTACTGGGAGGGGCCAAGTACGCCACTCTATCCGTTTGGTTTCGGGCTGAGCTACACCACTCTCTCAATTAGCGACCTGCAGCTCAGCAAGCGCGTACTGAAAGCAGGCGAATCGCTGGAAGCGACCGCAAAGGTAACCAACACCGGCAGCATTGCAGGAGACGAGGTCGTTCAGCTCTATATTCACCAACGCTCCGGATCAGCTTCCCGCCCAATTCGCGAACTGAAGGGCTTCGAACGCGTCTCGCTACAACCCGGTGAAACGAAAACCATTTATTTTACACTCGGCAAGAAAGAACTGACCTACTGGAGCGAAAGCCGCAAAGCCTGGGTGGAAGAACCGGAAGAGTTCGACGTGTGGGCCGGTGACGATTCGAACGCAAAGCTTCATGCAAGTTTCCGCGTCGTCGAATAAAGCCGCAATCCGCTGAAATTCAATCCGCCGGCTTGCGCTGGGCTTTGGGAGTCAACTGATCCAAACGGCGACCGGCCGCGGAAACTTCGATCAGTTTGGCCAATCGCCGCGCGCGCGTCTCTTCCTGCTTGGCGCTGCTCACCCAATAACCAGCGGTGCGCTGGTACCACGGCGCCTGCTTGGCAAAAAATTCCCAGGCTCGCTGGTTGGCGCGCAGCAGCTTTTTGTACTTTGCGGAAAGGCCCGGGCGTTTCTGTTCGAAGGCGTAAATTCCAGTGCGATGCGTTTCTCGCGCTTCGAACGCCCGGAGCCCGGTCTCCACCATTTTCTCTGCCTTTTTTAAGGCCTCCACGCGGCGAACGTTCACCACGCTCCAGATACTTTTCGCCTTCCGTGGCGTAAAGCGAATCTTGTAGCTTTCTGCATCGACGGAATACCGCACACCATCAATCCACCCGTAGCAAAGCGCTTCATCCAGTGCTTGCGAATATGTGATGCCCCGCCTTTTCGAAGATGTCTTGTAGAAGCCGAGCCAAAGCTCCTCGAGCGCGGTGTGGTTTTTCGCCAGCCACGCGCGGAACTTCTCCGGCGAAGGAAAATGGACGACCTTGTGTGGCTTGAGTGGCATTTGAAAACGGCGCGCTGCGTCAATGCATCGGCGCCGGTGCGTTCATCGAATCACCGGTAGCACAATCGCTGAAGCGTGCTCCCCGCCGCGAAACACCCGCTCGGTCGCCTTCTGGAAATCCTCCGGTTTGGCGTCAGGGATATTCAAGAATTTCTGCGGATTGCGGTCCACCAGCGGAAACCACGTGCTCTGAACCTGAACCATGATGCGGTGGCCGCGCCGGAAGGTGTGATTGATGCTGGGCAGATCGAAATTAAGCGCTGTCGGCTTATTCGGCTCCAGCGGATCCGGCTTTTCGAAACTATTCCGGAATTTCGCGCGGAACGGTTCGCCGCGAACCAATTGCTGATAGCCGCCCATGTGCACGTGACCGGGATTCGGCTCCGGATCGGGATAGTCGACCGGGTAAACGTCAATCAACTTCACGTCAAAATCCGAATCGGTGCCTGAACTGGAAACCCAAAGTTTCGGCGAAACCGGCCCTGCAACGGTGACGTCCTCTTCCAGCGGCTCGGTTCGATACACCAGTACATCCGGACGCTTGGATGCGAAACGCTGATCGGCGTCCATGTACGTTTGCGGGACATTGGTACTCTGCGTTTCGATAAACGGAACAGGACGATTCGGATCGCTCACATACTCGTCGTAGCCGGAATTTCCTTTCGCCGGTTCGAATGACAGCTTTCCTTCGCCGTGGAAGTACAGCGTCTTCGCCGCCGTTCCTTTTGGCGGCCAGGAATCGTAGCGCCGCCAGACATTGGTTCCGGTTTCGAATACCAACGCGCTCGGAAGATTTGCATCGCCGGCATCCTTCAGATATTGCTGAAAGAACGGCAGCAGTACCTGATCGTTGAAGTAAGTGGAATTATCGGCGGCAAAATTCACCGGACCCAAGTGATCTCCCTTGGTGTAAGCCCAGCCGCCGTGCACCCAAGGCCCTTCCACAATATGATCCGGTGTGCTCGGGCTCATCGCCGCGACTGAATTGAAGATTTTGTACGGCCCGACCAGGTCTTCGGCATCAAACAGCCCACCAACCACCATCACCGCGCAATAGACATTCTTCATGTGCGTGGAAATATTCCGCGACTTCCAATACTCGTCGTAGTTGGGATGCTGCGCCTGATCGTCCCAGTAAGAATTGCTGTCTTTCAGGTACAGCTTCGCGTTTGAGAGTGGCCCCACTTGCAAGTAAAAATCGTAGCCGTCCTTGGTGCCGTAATTGAAGTTGTCGTCATCCCTGGAACGAAACTCGAGCCCCACGCGCGGCTTGAACGAAACGTAAAACCCGAAATTGGCCGCCAGCATGAACGCTCCGTTGTGATACGCATCGTCGCCCATATAGAGGTCGGTGACCGGAGCTTGCGGCGAACAGGCTTTCAGCGCGGGATGCGAATCCACCATTCCGGCTGCAACATAAAATCCCGGATAAGAAATTCCGTAGGTGCCCACCTTGCCGTTGTTGTACGGAACGTTTTTCAGCAACCAGTCAATGGTGTCGTAGGTGTCGGTGCTTTCGTCCACATCCTTCGGACTCTTCTTCACGTCCTTGTGCGGCGTCATTTCGAGCCACGTGCCTTCGCTCTGATAGCGTCCGCGCACGTCCTGGTAAACGAAAATGAATCCGTCGGCGGTAAAACTTGGCGCTGGCCCCAGCCGCTTTGGATAATTGTCCCCTCCATACGGCTCAACACTGTATGGCGTCCGCTCCATCAGGAACGGATAAGTCTTGTTCGGCGAAGCATCTTTCGGCAGATACACCGCCGTATAAAGCTTCGCGCCATCGCGCATCGGTATCCGGAATTCGTACTTGGTGTAGTGGGCGCGAATCGCCGCGGCTGACGCCGCTTCTTCGTTGGCCGCCGCGTCATCGCCATCCTGCGCGAAAGCCATTGCGCCAGTAAACAACGCAAAGCCTGCAAATGCGCAGCTCACGGCCGTGAGGACTTTCTTTCCCACACAATCTCTCATCAAAGCTCCGGCATGCTCGCGATTTTCGCTCTTTTTGGAACGACCAAAACGATAGCGGTCGACTATTATGAAGTCAATGTGCGCTGCAACGGAACTGCATCCCGCATTAGGCACTTTTGCCCGTTCCAGTCGATAATATTGTTTTGAACTTTTATCCGCGAGGCCTACAGCATGGTTCACGCTTGGCACGACGTTTCACCCGGCAAGGACGTTCCCCGCGACTTTCAGGCGGTTATCGAAATTCCGCTCGGTTCCAACGTCAAATACGAGCTCGATAAACCCACCGGTTTGCTCAAAGTCGACCGCATTATTCACTCCGCTGTTTTTTATCCCGCGAACTACGGCTTCATCCCCCAAACCTACGCCGAAGACAATGATCCTCTCGACGTGCTCGTTCTTTGCCAGGAACCAGTGCAGCCGCTCGCTCTGATCAAGGCCCGCGCCATCGGCGTGATGACCATGGTCGACTCCGGCGCTTCAGATGACAAAATTATCGCCGTTGCTACCAACGACCCCGAATTCAGCGAATATCTGGAAGCGCGCGACTTACCCGGCCATCGCCTGCTGGTGCTGAGGCGCTTCTTCCAGGACTACAAGCAGCTCGAAGGCAAACAGGTGCAAGTCGAGGAGATTCTTCCCGCCTACGCTGCTCTCAACGTCATCGAAAAATCGCTGAAGCGCTATCAGGAACACAAGGAAGAGCTGATCCTGGGCGGTGCCGCCGGACAAAATCGCCGCAAAACCGACCGCTAATATAAAAGCACTATGTCGGCGAACGAGCTTCGCTGCTATTTTTTTGCGCAAGAACTCTTGTGAGAGGTCCTTCGAGGTGAACAAAGTCTTCATGTGGATCGGAATCGGCCTGGGCACGCTGCTGGTAATTGCGTTCGTTGGGCTTTCGATGATGGCCGGCGGTCCCAAAGACGCCTTCTACATGGTTCGCTACGCGTTTCCCCACATGCATCGCGGCAACCTTAAGCCCGGCGACTCCGCGCCCGACGCCAAACTCTTCGCTCTAAACGGCACTGACACCTTTCACATCCGCGAGCGCAATAGCGGCAAACCGCTGGTCCTGGTCTTCGGCAGCTTTACTTGACCCCCGTTCCGTCGCCAGGTTGGCGACATCGTGCAAATATTCAACGACTACAAGGATCACGCCGACTTTCTCACCATTTATGTTCGCGAAGCTCATCCCACCGACGAGTGGCAGATGAAATCCAACGTGAAGGACGATGTCTGTTATGCCCAGCCGCGCAATCTCTCCGACCGCCTGGCCATCGCCAACGACTTCACCAAGCGCTTCAAATATCCGGTGCCCTTTGGCGTGGACGACATAAGCAACGCCGCCAATGACGCGTACGCCGCATGGCCCGAACGCCTGTACATCCTCGACGAAAACGGCAAAATCGCTTATCGCGGAGGTAACGGCCCCTTCAAGTATTACCCATCGCAGGTTCGCGCCTGGCTTGCCGCTCGCTATGGCGAAGTGAAGCATCCCGAAGCCAAACCGGTCGAATCGAAGCCTGGAGAAAAGAAGAGCTGAGGACGTTTGTACCGGATGTTGCTCGTTGCCCGAATGTCCCCCAGCCACACCCCTGAAGCTTGCTTGGCCCGCGCATTGTTGCGCTAAGATAGTGTGCATGCGTTATCTGCCGGGTGACCCGCCTGGCTGGGGCTAGTCGAGACCCACAACCACATGAAGAGCAGCCGAGCTCCTCACAAAAAAGAATCTCAAGTCACGTTGAAAGCAGTGGCCGAACATCTCGACCTTACGCCCGGGACTGTCTCGGCCGTGCTGAATAATTCCGCTGCTTCAAAATCCATTCCGGAGCGCACCCGTAAGCGCATCCTGGCCGCCGCGCGCGAACTGAATTACCGCCCAAATTTCATGGCCCGTTCGCTGCGCGTGCAACGTACCTACACCATTGGCGTCATTCTCGAGGAGATTGGCGACGGCTACGGCTCGATGATCGTCAGCGGCGTCGAGGAGTACATCCGCGCCAAGAATTATTTCTTTCTTACCGTCGCACACCGCCACGACCCCGAGCTGCTGCAGAACTATTCACACATGCTCACCGCTCGCGGCGTCGAAGGCTTTATCACCGTGGACACTTCTTTGCAGGATGTGCCTTCACTGCCCACCGTCGCCGTGGCCGGACACCGCGCGCTCGAAAATGTCACCAACATTATTCTGGACCACCGCCAGGCCGCGCTCCTGGCGCTGCAACATTTGAAGGACCTCGGCCATAAACAGATCGCCTTCCTGCGTGGCCAGCCGCAGAGCGCCGACTCCGAAGTCCGCTGGAATTCCATTTGTGAAGTAGCGCAAGAATTGGGCATCGAAATCTGCCCGGAACGTGTGGTGCAGTTACAGGGCACCGATTCCACTCCCGAGATCGGTTATCCCTTCGGAAAAGAATTGTTGGCTCGCCACGTTCCTTTTACCGCGCTTTTTGCATACAACGATATCTCCGCAATCGGCGCCATGCGAGCGTTTCTCGAAGCTGGCCTGCGGGTTCCTGAAGATATTTCCATCGTCGGCTTCGACGACATCGTCAGTGCGACGTTCTGCATTCCCAGCTTGACCACCGTCCGCCAGCCGCTCAAGAAAATGGGCCAGATCGCCGCGGAAACACTGGTAGCGCGCATTGAAAATCGCGGCGAAGAACAAAGTGAAATTGCGGTCGAGCCCGAACTGGTCATCCGCAAGTCCACCGGCAGAGCTCCGCGCCCATCTCTGCAAATCGCCGGCTAGCTCTTTCTTTTGGTTGAATGAGTACGACGCTACCGCCGCGCCGTCGCCAGCGCAGCTTTGCGCTGTTGCTGCACCAGAAAATCCTCGTACGGCCCCTTGAAGTCTTCGATATGTCCGTGATCGAAATGCCACAGCCGCGTTGCCACTTCGTCAATCACGTCGTGGTCGTGCGTCACGAGCAGCACCGTGCCTTCGAATTTCTGCAGTGAAATGTTCAACGCGTTGATCGACTCCAGATCCAAGTGGTTGGTCGGCTCGTCAAACACCAGAAAATTCGGCTTTTGCAGCATCAGCCGGCAAAACAAAATGCGTGCCGTCTCGCCTCCGGAAAGCGCGCGAATCGGCTTGGTCACATCGTCGCCGCTGAACAGCATCTGTCCCAGCAGCCCGCGCAACTCCTGCTGCCCCGCCAGCGTGTCAAACTGTGCCAGCCATTCAATGACCGTTAGCTCACTCTCTTTTTCGAGCGTATGTTCCTGCCCAAAATACCCGACGGCCACCTCGTGTCCCCAGCGCACTGTTCCGCCGTCCACGCCAAAGTGCCGTTCGCTCTCATCAATAAATCCCGGCGCATTACGAATTAGCGAACGAATCAGCGTAGTCTTCCCTGCCCCGTTTCGACCAAGCAGAGCAATCTTCTCGCCGCGCTCGAGGTTCGCGCTGAATCCGTCGATCACCTTCAGATCGCCGTAGTATTTCTTCACTGACTTAAATTCCAGCGGATGCCGCCCCGACGGCTTCTTCATCACAAAATTAATGTAGGGACGCGCGATGTTCGAACGCGCCAAAACCGTCGTCTGCAGCCGCTCGATTTCCTTTTTTCTCGAAGTAGCCTGCGCCGACCGCGTACCCGCCCCGAATCGCGCGATAAAATCCTGCAACTGCGAGATCTTCTTTTCCCGCTGTGCGTTCTCCGATTCAATCCGCGAACGCACCGACGTCTTGGCCATCACCATATCGTCGTATCCGCCCACGTACATCAGCACCGACTCATAATCGATATCAGCCACGTGCGTGCACACGCTGTTCAGAAAGTGCCGGTCGTGCGAAATCACAATCAGCACGCCTTCATACGCGTTCAAATAATCCTGCAGCCAATGCACCGAATCCAAGTCCAAATAGTTTGTCGGCTCGTCCAGCAGCAGCGCCGCCGGATTTCCAAACAACGCTTGCGCCAGCAGCACTCGCACTTTCTGTCCGCCTTGCAGCTCGCCCATCTTGCGTTCGTGCAATTCCGACGGCACATCCAATCCATCCAGCAAAATCGCGGCGTCCGCTTCCGCCGTGTACCCGCCTTCTTCGCCGACATGGCCTTCGAGTTCGCCCAGCCGCATGCCGTCCTCGTCCGTCAATTCATCATGCGGCTTGGCATAGAGCGCTTCGCGCTCCTGCAGCGTGGCCCACAACGCCGCGTGCCCCATAATCACCGTGTCAATCACCCGAAATTCATCGAACGCGAACTGGTCCTGCCGCAACACGCCGATTTTCTTCGGACGCGACACGTTACCCTTGGTCGGCTCGATTTCGCCCGTCAAAATTTTCATCAAAGTGGATTTGCCCGCGCCGTTCGGCCCGGTGATCGCATACCGCCGCCCCGCCATAAACGTCGTCGTGACGTCTTCAAACAACACGCGGGCGCCATACCGCATGGATATATTATTGAGCGAAATCATATCCTTTAATTGTATCGTGGAATTGCCAAAAGTTTCGACTCGAACCCGCGGTTCGCATCGCGTTTCGTGCCTAATATTTCAGTTGCGTAACATTTGTTTTGTGGAGTGCACCACATCCCAATGGTCGAACATGGCAGCCCGCCCGAAAATCACACTCATCCGTTCCTCGAAAGCGACCACGCCCTCGATCGTTTTTTCCATCAATGGCAATCCGGCACGCTGCCTAAATCTTCCTGGACCCACGCCGCGCACGTCGCCGTAGCCGCCCGCCTCGCCTTCGATCATCCGCCCGACCGCGCGTTCGACCTCACCCGCTCCGGCATCATCCACCACAACGAATCCGTCGGCACCGCCAACACCGAAACCAGCGGCTACCACGAAACTCTAACCCGCTTCTGGTCCGGTCTCATCGGCGAAACCGTTCGCGCCGGCAATTTCCCCACTCGCCTCGAAGCTGTCCGCCACGCCGTCGCAAAATTCGGCAACGACCGCGACTGCTTCGGCCCGTTCTACTCCTTCGATGTAGTCAACGATCGCCGCGCCCGCCGCCAATGGATTCCCCCCGACCGTGATCCCTCTTCCGTGTAGACGCGCAGCACCTCTGCGCCCTTCTTTTCTCTCGTAGTGTCGGGCTCGGGCGCGGGCTCTACTTGGAGCCCGCAGTTGAAAAAGCCCGGCTCTTTCAGTAGCGTAGCCACCCGTGCCTGCGCGCTTCCGGCGGCTCGACGCCGCTTTTCCTGCGGCCGGACCTTGATGGCCGCTACATGGTCCCTACGCCATCCGATGATCCCCTATACTAGCGAGCATCACCGAACCTGCGGTCCCAAGCATCCAACGCTTCCGGGAGATACTCCATGACAACGAGCGCCGCTAAAGTCGACCGTCGCACCGTCGATCTCTCTTCTTATCCCGATCTCGTGGTCATCTACCTGGGAATGCGCGTCAATCGCCTGGCAGGAATCAAAATCCTTCTCGGCGTCGGCCCGCAAATCGGCAAGTCCGCCGCCGACAAACCCGAAGGCCTCCTGCGCCACGAATTTTTCTTCTTCTCCTTTTTTCCCGTGCACGTCGGCATGCGCCAATATTGGCGCGATCACGATTCGCTGATCAAATGGACCCGCTCCGACCCGCACCGTCAATGGTGGAAAGACTTCCTGCGCGATTCCGGCGGCACCGGCTTCTGGCACGAAGCCTACTTTCACAAGGGCGGCATGGAAGCCATCTATGACGACCTGCCCGTCCCCATCGGCTTCGCCTCCTTCGCGCCAACCGTACCCGCCCGCGGACCCATGTTCTCCGCCGCCAACCGCACCGGCCTCCACTCTTCCGCGGCGCCCGTCGTCTCGGAATCCGATCTCTATGATCCCGGTCAGACTCCATAATGTCCTTACTCCTCCTTGTCATTTCGAGCGGAGCAAGCCGATTTTTCTTCCCGTCCCAACCCGGTCGGGATGGTCGGCTCGCGAAGTCGAGGAATCTCTCTTGGGGTCTGCATTCGCTTTGGGTGGCACTTGTAGGGACCGCCTTCTGAGGCGGTCCGCTCTGGTAGCATAGCCACTCGTGCCTGCCCCGTCTGCGCGGGGGCCGCGCTTCTTGGAGTGCGGCGGCTTGACGCCGCTTCTCCTGCGGCCACGGTCTCCCCGCTTGCGCGCTCCGGCCCCGCCGCACTGGCCCGTTCCTTTTCTTCCTTCTCAATCTTTGCGGCACCCTACGACTCGCCGGTAATTCGATCATCCCCAGCCGCTCATTGTGCGGCGTCCTGTTAGTCACAGTGAAAATAAAAGATGTTCCCGTCCAGATCCTGTACGGTGAATTGCCGTAATCCCCAGGGCTCTTTTTTCAGAGGCTCCACAATGTTCGCGCCTAACGACTTCAGTTCCTGGTACGTCGCATCGACATCTTCGGCGGACACCCAATGAACCGCAGGCTCGAACGGCGGATTCCTCTTCCGAAAGAATATCGGGCCCACACCACCGCGTGACACCGCGCCAATTCCTTTGTCTGGGTAAAGCCAGCCAATTTCAAAACCGAGTGCATCCCGGTAATGCTGTTGCGCGCGTTCGACATCGACTACCGGCAACTCCGGCACTGGCTTGCCCATTGAGCTCATTTTCTCTTTTGCGCCCACAGCGCCCTCCTGTACTTCACCCTTCTCAGCTTAAGGCCTGACAGCCAGCGGGCGCACCCTCGTGATGAGCTCTTCTAGAAACTGGTCGGAGCGCATGAACACTGCAAAATGTCCGCCGCCTTTGATCGGCACGAACTCTTTGCTCGGCGCTTTGATGGATTCCACGTAATGCTGGGCGAGCCCGGTGGAAGTTGTGAAATCTTCTTCGCCCTGGAAAACAAACATGGGGATGGCGAATTCGAGACCAAGCTCCGCCGGCCCGATCGATTGCGTCTGCGGCACCAGACGTTCGGCGCTCACCATCTGGCCTTCCTCGTTAGCATCGAGATCCTGTACCGAATAGCCGGGTGCCACAAGCATTAGTCCCACGGTCGCGGATAGGAACCCAGTCGCGCCCTCAAACGTGTTCGCCCACTTCCACTGCACACGATATCCTTGGCCGGACTCGTACGGTGGAGGACCCACACGGCTCAGCTCGTCGATGGCCCGTTGATCGCCGAGGGCCTTCGCCTTTTTCAGGAGTGCATCGAAGGTGGCGGTATAATTCTTCACAGGAAAATCCGCAACCTGGCCGGTGCCCACGTACGCGTAGAACAGTTCGGGTTTTGTCCTCACCATTCGCACACCCAGGATCGACCCGAACGAATGTGCTACAACGATGATCTTTCCCTTGTGCAGATGCTTGCGCAGATATTCCGTCAGTTCGATTCCGTCCTGCACCATACGATCCACGGTGATCGTCGAGGCAATCGCTGCACCGTTCTTTTCGAGAGTCCGGCCGGAGCCTCTCTCATCCCACTGCGCCACCGTGAAGTGTTTCTCCCACGGGGAAAACAGGGCAAAGGACCAGGAGCTGGTGACGTCGCCGGGTCCGCCGTGGAGGAAGAGCAGCACAGGGTTATCACGGTCCTGGCCCTGAATCGTAACCCACTGTTCGATGCCACCGATGGTGACGTAGCTTGACTCGGAAATGCCCTTGGGAGACGCAATCGCGTACTGCTCCTCGTTGCGCTTGCGCAAGCGGGAAGTGAGCTCATCCAGCTTGCGGTATTTTGAGTCTATGGTGGCCGGCGCTGCGGGCGGCTGCGCCTGGTCTTTGACGGTCTGGCCAAACACATCGCCACCCAGGCACAACAGCACTAGGCAACTAGCCTCTACCCGACATGCCCCTAAGCAACAAGCAAACATGCGTCGCATCATCCGTGGTCGCTCCTGAACGAACAAGAACGGTCGTTTGCCAACAACTGCCAATAATGGTACGCGACCGGAGCGAGCGAGATATCAGATCTTCTCTTCGGCGCTGCCGTCTCTATTCTCCGTATGCGCCTGCCCCGTGGCTGGCTGGGAGGCTGGTTCGAGTTCCCAACCAAGAATCGACTCCGGCAGTGACATCCAGAAGCGCAAAGCGACAATGCAAAAGTCTTCCGGTCGGTGTCTAATTATCCAGGCGAGGTAAAAGGAAGGCGGCTTCAGGTGAATTTTCCGAATGTTGGTCACAAGAATCTATCGATTGCCCTTTTAGCAAGTCTTCTATCAATTGCTGGTTCGTTGTCCGCGGGTCCACAGCCGGGCCAGGTGAATCGAGAGCTGAAAATGAATGTTCAACTCGATTTGAACGAGGTTGGAGGGCCCAAAACTCCGAAATTCAGAGTTGAGTTGCAAAACGCCGGGGAGGAAGACCTGGTCTTGAACTTGGGTATAACGCTGGCGAATGGCAGAAAGCAATATCCGAGAGAAGTCGTCTTGATTCTCACCGACTCGCAAGGAAAAGCGCGGAGGTTTGACCTTATAGAACCAACCTGCATAGCTGGGCGAGTGGACCCTTTGATTGTGCCCCTCCCGGTAGGTTCTACCTTCTCAATACCCGTAGACCTAGAAAAATACTGGGCGGCAGCATCGAATGAATTTGCGTACAAATTCAAGCCCGGCACCTTTTTCCTTGAGGCTCAGTTCAGCGGCAGAGGCCTGACGCAACGGGAAGCCAACCTAGACGTAAAGGGGCTTGCCTTGATGCCCTATTGGAAGGGCAGCGTCACCTCAAATCGGTTGCGGTTTGAATTTACGGGCAAATAGGCATAGCGATTCCTTCGCCAGGCCTGGTTCAAGTTCGGCATCCTCGTACGTTCCTAGGTAGCGGCGGGTTTATCCCGCCATCTTTGACGTTTCCCCGTCCGCCGCTGAAGCGCCGAAGGCGCGCCATTTCTGCTTGGATAAGCCGATCGCGCGCCTCCCTCACTCTGCCCTCCCCACAAATCGCCCCGTTACCGCCGGCGCCCGGTCACACCTCTTCCGAGGCGCGGGCGTTCGACATCCGGAACCTCTTTGCACGGACGCGCGCTTGCTATTTTTTTGGGTTGAGGAGGGCCTGATAGACCGCAGCTCGGCTCTGGTATTCGACGTTGGGCATGCCGACGCCGAACAATCGCTGAATCATGCCGACAAAAACCACGTCATTGGTGGGATCGATCCAGAACCAGGTGCCGGCAGCGCCATCCCAAAAAAAGGTGCCGCGGCCATCCGGGAGATTGGCCTGGGCGGGATCGTATTCCACGGCGCAGTTATAACCGTAGCCGAAGCCGGGCCGCATAACGTGTGGGCCAATGCTGAATTCGCCGGTAAGCAGATTGGCGGCGAGATGGTTCGCGCTCATCAGCTGCACCGAAGCCGGCGAAAGCACTCGCACGCCGTTGAGTTCGCCGCCATTGGCGAGCATTTCCGCAAAGCGAAAGTAATCCTCGGCGGTGGTTACCGAACCGCCGCCTCCGGAAGGCATGGTTGGCTGAGCGGAATAGTCGCCTCCGAAGCTGGCATCGGCGGCGACCAGTTCGCCTTTTTCGTTGCCGCGATACATGGCGACAAAGCGGCTGTGCTTTTCCGCGGGCACGAAGAAGCCGGAGTCCTTCATGCCAAGCGGTTTGTAGATGTGCTCCTGGAAGTAATCGGGCAGAGTCTGGCCAGACAGTTTTTCGATGACGTAGCCCTGGATGTCCATGGACACGCTGTACACCCAGCGCGAACCGGGCTGGTAGGAGAGCGGAATTTTGGCCAGCTTGTCGATCATCTCCTGCAACGTTTTCGATTGCAGCACGCCGGCCTTTGCGTATTCCTTGTCTACTACGGTGTTTCCGAAAAAGCCGTAGGTGAATCCAGCGCTGTGGGTCAGCAACTCTTGCATGGTTGGCGGGTGCACAGGATCTTCGAGAATCATGTTTCCGGCGGCATCCAGTCCCTTGAAGACTTTCAAATGCGCGAATTCCGGAA
Organism: uncultured Acidobacteriota bacterium; assembly: GCA_963814635.1. GTDB lineage: Bacteria > Acidobacteriota > Terriglobia > Acidiferrales > UBA7541 > Acidiferrum. The sequence goes on from CAWFDP010000001.1 coordinate 2,976,447, forward strand.
TGAATTTGGCAATTGGGTCGGACGGCAGCCATTTCCCCTGCTCGTAGAGCTGCATCATGGCAACAGCGGTGATTGGCTTGGTCATCGAGAAGGCGCGGAAGATGGCGTCCTTAGTGAGCGGCGCACCGCTGGCCAAATCTTTGACGCCGTAAGTGCGGTAGTCGATGACCTTGCCATGCCGCGCGAGGATGGTAACCGCTCCCGGAAGCTGCTTCTGGTCCACCGTTTGTTGCATGAGCGCGTGCAGACGCTCGAGACGTTCGGAGGAGAAGCCCACGGATTCAGGCTTATTCAGCGAGAGGTCGATCGGTGCAGGCGAGCTGTTCGGAGACTGCTGCGCATGCACATAATTCGTACTGACGGCGACCAACAGAATCGCCACCAGCGTTCTCCCGAATCGCAAACATTTCGTTTTCATCACAGCTTTCTCCTTTGCGGCTATTCACCAGCAGATCGCAGAGGCTACACGAGACCAGAACCTGAAACACGGAACGCTACTGCATGTTCACTCGGCTTTTTCTCCGGCAGCTCGATTTTCAAGCCAGACTCATCCCGCGTCCATTTCAGTTTGCCGGAGTGCCCCAGCAGCTCCACATTTTCAATTTTTCCCGGCGCATGTTTGCTCGAACTCCCCAGCGCCGCAATCGTCGCCTGTTTTTCCCGCCAGCCCATGACCAACACATACAACGTCTCGCCTTTCTTCACAAACCGCACATCGTCCGCGGTAAACGCCCGCCGCTTGCTCTCATTGAAGCTGACCTCGCCGGAGGGAGGTGCCGCCGGAACCGTCTGCCCGGAAATTTTCCACGGTCGCGTCGCATAAATCGCTTCGCTGTTTACCGCCATCCAGTCGGTGATGCCCGCGAGCGTCTTCAATTCGCGATCGTCTAGCATCCCGCTATTCGGCAGCGGAAAATTCAGCATCAGGTTGCCATTTTTGCTGACGATATCGACCAGCATATCCACCACGGTCTTCGCCGACTTGTACTCTTCGATGTCGCGCCGGTAATGCCAGTCGCCAATGCAAGTATCGGTCTGCCACGGATGCGGCCAGATATCTTCCTGCACGCCGCGCTCACGATCGAGCACGCACAGTCCCGCGTCGGAATCTTCGTGCCGTTTGCTGGTGTAGACGCCTTCAACTTTGCCGCCGCTGTGTTTCGCGCTGGTGTTGTAGTAGTGAGCCAGCAGGCTGCTGCCCCAGTCTTCGAACGGTAGCGGCCCGTCGGAATACAGCAGGTCGGGATGATGCTGATCGATCACATCTTTAATGCGGTGGAACCAATGCTCTTTCCAGGATTCCGGAATGAGCGTGTCGTCCCACGCAAAATCTTTTTTCAGAATGTTAGGATCATCAATTTTGTGATAAAGACTTTCAAATTTCGGATTCGCCCCATCGTAAGGCACGCCTTTGAATTCGCCCTTGGTGTCGGCGAGGTGGCTCACCGCCCACCACTTGTAGCTGATCCACAAATGATCGCTTACGCCAAATCGCAATCCGTTTTCGCGCGCCACTTTGGCCCACAGTCCCACCACATCTTTCTTGATGCCCAGGTTCACGGCGTTCCACTCATTGTGCTTCGAGTTCCACAGGTCGAAATTGTCGTGGTGCACTCCCATGCTCATGAAATATTTCGCGCCGGCCTTTTTGTAGAGCCCCATCAAATATTCCGGATCAAACTTCGCGCCCTTCCACAACGGAATCAGATCCTTGTAACCGAATTTCGAGGGATGACCATAATGTTCGAGGTGATATTTGTACTGCCGCTGGCTCTCGATATACATGTTGCGCGCGTACCAGTCGCCCGCTTCCACCGACGATTGCGGCCCCCAGTGTGCCCAAATTCCAAATTTCGCGTCGCGAAACCATTCCGGCACTCGATACGTGGAAAGCGATTCTTTGTTGGGCAGAAAAGGTCCGGCGAGAATTTCTTTCTTCGGCACGGCCTGTTCGACAAAACTTGCGCTGCCATGCAATGCGGGAATCGCGCCCGCCAATACGCCGACCGCTTCGCGCCGTGTCATTTTCATTCGCGTCTCTCCTTCATGCTCGATCACACGCAACTGGTGCTGGATTGTACTCGGGGCGCGGCAACGCCGCAAGAATTCGCGCTGCTGGCCTGCGACAACGTTTACTTTACGAAGCAATAGTACGCGGGTTCGTTGACGATTGCCGCCGCGTTGGTTAGCGTCGTAGGTAGCAAACGAGAAGGGTTCAAAAAGTTTTTTGCGAGAGGCAGGTTCATCAGGTGGCGCGGCCAATCATTACACTCACAACCGACTACGGAACCAACGATCATCTGGTTGGCACGCTCAAAGGCGTGATTCTGAAAATTTGTCCGGACGTCACGATCGTGGATATTTCGCACGACGTCACGCCATACGATCTGCTGGACGGAGCGCTGACCATTGGCTCGTCGTATTCGTACTTCCCTGCGCGCACCATTCACGTGGTGGTGGTTGATCCGGGAGTAGGGACCGAGCGTCGCCCGTTGCTGGTGACCGGCGAAAATCAATATTTCATTGCGCCGGATAATGGCGTGCTTTCGCTGGTGTATGAACGCGAAGCGAATGTTTTGGTGCGCCACGCCAACGTCGAACATTACTATCTCGAACCGGTCAGTAAAACATTTCACGGGCGCGACGTATTTGCTCCAGTCGCTGCATGGCTCGCGAAAGGCGCGCAGGCTTCGGCCATGGGCGAAGAAATCACCGAGTACAAAAAGTTTTCCATGCCCAAACCAAAAGCGGGCGAAGGCTCGACCAAAGGCGTAGTGCTGCGCGTCGACGGGTTTGGCAACCTCATTACAAATTTCCGTGCGGAAGATTTGCCGGCTGCCGCAATTGAAAACGGAACAGTGCAATTCACGATTGGCACTCATTCCGTGACCAAATTAGTGGACACCTTCGCCAAGGGCGCTCCCGGCGAAGCCTTCGCCTACATCGGATCGAATGGATTTGTGGAAATCGGAATCAACCGCGGGAACGCCGCTAAGAGTCTGGCGATCGGTCGCGGCACGCAAGTCACACTCGTCACCGCGTAATCGTTTCCTGGAAATTCCTAGGCAGCAGCTTGGGACGGTTGCTTCCGCCGGTGCCAGTAATCCAATGCCGCGAAGAGAAGAACGGCAGGCACACCGGTCAGTCCGCAAGCGATAAAAAAAATGCCGTAAGCGTGAGTGAGGCCGTGCGAGGCGCTTAGGCGTTCGACCGTAGCGCCGGAAAACCCCTTCAAGATCTTTCCCAACCACGCGTAGGTTGAACTCAAGAGCGCATACTGCGTGGCGGTATATCCCAGATTAGTGAGACTCGACATGTACGCTACCAGCGCAACGCCTGCGAAGCTGAGGCCGAAGTTGTCACCCACCATGACCAGCGCGAAGAGCGGAATGCTCGCGCCCGCGAACGCCAGAGTCGCAAACGCGGCAGTCGCAACTGCCTGCAAAATGCCCCCGATGATGAGCGCGCGCATGTAGCCAAGCTTCAGCGAGCAGAATCCACCCGCGGCGATCCCTGCAAACGTCGCGATAAGTCCGACTGAGCCGCGCACAGTTCCGACCGTTTGTTTGGTAAGACCGATATCGTGGTAGTAGGGATTCGCCATGGGGCCCATGATGAAGTCCGGCAACCGGTAGAGGCTGATGGCCGCCAACATCACCAACGCGAGCCAGCCATGTGCGCGGAAGAAAGCGATGAATGGTCCCACAACGGCATCGAAGAAACGTCTCCACAGCGGCGTTCCGTGCTTTTCATCCATCACTGCACGCGCGCGCTCCGGTTCCTTCGCAAACCAGGTCGCGAGTATTCCGATGGCCATACAAGCGCCGTAGATACCGTAGGACATGCGCCAGCCCGCGGCTGCTGCCACAATGAGAATAACGGAATCGGTACACAGCAGCGCCAAGCGGTAGCTGAACTGATAGGCAGACGCGAGGAGGCCTTGTTCTTCTCCGTCATCTGCCGATTCAATCCGCCAGGCATCAACAACAATATCCTGTGTAGCTGAAGCGAATGCGACGACGAGCGCAAACGCGCCAAGACGGGCGAGCCCGGCTTTGGTGCCGGTTCCGCCCATGGCCCACAACGCCAGCCCGACGACGATCTGCGAGAACATCATCCATCCGCGCCGATGTCCAAGCCGTTTAAACAATGGCAAGTCAAAGCGATCCATCAGGGGCGCCCACAGAAACTTCAGCGAATAGGCGATGCCCACCCAGGAAAGAAACCCGATGGCGGTCAGAGAGGTGTGTTCATCGCGCAGCCAGTAACCTAAAGTATTGCCGACCAGATAAAAGGGAAGGCCTGAAGAAAAGCCGAGCAACAGCATGGCCAGTGTTTTGGGCCGCAGGTAGTCGGCGATCCGGTGCTTGTGCGAACTCACGCCTTCATTGTCTACGGGTGCCTGCCGAACCTCAACGCTCCTACTATCGAAATTTGTCCATCCTGACACTCTAACGAGTGTTACCAACTATTTTGGGACCGCTCGGGACGATGTGAACCATCAGGAAGACCATACTCAAGGCCAGCCACACGCCGGGCGGAGTGAAGAGAAATCGTTTGAGAAGATGGCGAAGCATCGGAAGAGTTGTTTTGATCGAAACTCAATTCACAAGTTCTACTACTGACCTCAGTGGTTAAAACCGCTTCAACTAACCACACTTAGCGGCACGGCTAAAGCCGTGCCCTCACGGCAGAGACTCGGCGACCGCTTTTAATTACAACCGGGAAACGGGGGAGTTTGCGGGTTTTCCGGCGGGAGTTGCGGAGTCGTTATTCTTGGCGACAGTGCCTGGCGGTTTGACGCGTTCGACTTTTACGCGGGCTACGCGTTTGCCGTCCATCTCGGCGATGGTGAAACGGAGATCTTCGAAGACAAAACTTTCGCCGCCTTTGGGAATAAAGCCGAGTTGATCGAGGACGAAACCGCCGACGGTGGCGTAGGCGGGATCTTCGGGGATGGAGATGGCGTATTGCGCTTCGAGATCGCGGACATTCAGAGCGGCGTCGAAAATAACTGCGCCGTCGGAAAGAGTGAGCGGCTTTTCAACTACGTCGAATTCGTCGTGAACTTCGCCGACGATCTGTTCGAGAATGTCCTCGAGCGTGACCAGGCCCAGGAGACTGCCGAATTCGTCAACGACGACTGCTATGGTGGTGTGCTTGGCTAGCAATTCGGTAAGCAATTCGTTGGCGGGCTTGGTTTCCGGAACGATCAAGATTTCGCGAAGGATGCGGCGAAGATCGAAGGGTTGCTGCGGAGCTCCTTCGGCGGCGCGGCGTTCCCGGCCCTGCAAAACCCAGAGCATGTCCTTGATATGGACGAAACCTAGAATGTGGTCAACGGTTCCGCGATAGACGGGGATGCGCGAACGCTGGGTGGTCGCAAAGATGCGGAGAACTTCGTCGAGCGAGGCATCGACGGGAAGAAGATGCAGATCGGGACGCGGAACCATGATTTCGCGAACTTGGATTTGGCCGAGTTCGATGGCGCTGAGGATGACTTTCTCTTCGCCGGCGGCGAGCAGGCCGCGTTCGCGCGCTTGTTGAATCTGGATTTGCAGTTCTTCGGTGGAGTGGGCGACACCGTGTCCGGCCTGGGGGTTGACGCCCATGGCCTTGATAATCACGCCAGAAACATTGTCGAGGAGATCGATGGCCCAGCGAAAAGTATTTAGGAACCAGTGAAAGGGGCGGGCGATGAGCAGTGCGACGCGTTCGGCGCGGGCGAGGCTGACGGTTTTGGGAACGAGCTCGCCGATTACGACGTGCAGCGCGGTGAGGAGAGCAAACGCAACGGTAAGCGCGAGGGCGTGAGCGAGGATGGCGGAACGAGTTCCCTGAACTCCGGGCCACAGCGAGCGAAAGAAATTTGCCAGGGTGGCTTCACCGAGAGCGCCGAGTGCGAGACTGGTAAGGGTGATGCCCAACTGAACGCCGGAGACGACGCGGTGCAGATCGGCGATGAGGTCGGCGACGATTCTTGCGCGAATGTTACCGGCGGAGACGAGCTGGCGAACGCGGGAGAGGCGCACTGCGACAAGTGAAAATTCCGCAGCGGCGAAAAAACCGTTGAGCGCGACGAGAAACAGCACGCCAAGCAGGCGAACTACAAACATATGGTGCAGATTCCCCTAAGCAGCATTGTAGCAGCAGAAGCGTTGCGGCTTTTGGGCGCTGGGGATTACGCGACCTACCGGGCAAGAGGGCCGAATGGCCGCTACAAATTAGGCCCTTCCGTACTAGTTTTGAATATGAAGTTCTTCGCTGTTCGCACCATGCGGCTTGTCGCTCTATTCTCGGTGCTTTGTTTTCTGGGCGCTGCCCAACAGACAACGCAAAATTCGACCGTTACCATTGAAGTCACAGACGGGCATGGAAGCGGCGTTTCCGATGTTCAGGTCGAGGTCATTTCTGCGGTCACGGCGGATGGTAAGACACTGCGAACGGGCAACGAAGGCCGGGTCCTGCTTGAACTGGAACCGGGAAGTTATGAAGTGATCACAAGCGGCCGTGGGTTCAAAACCTTGAATCGTCGCATCACCGTGGATGCGGCAAAGAATCAGAAATTCGAAATCGCTCTCCAATTGGGTGGATGCCCATGCCCGATCCGTGCCCGGTCGTCCCGGATCCGTCTCAAGAAACAGATTTTGTCACCGCCACTATTGAGGTGATCGATCCTGGCGGAGCTTTCGTCAAAGGCGCACAGATCAGGCTACTTCCCACGACGAGCTCTCCCGCCGAACTCAAAACGGGTGACCTCGGCGAGGTATCGGTTAAGTTGATTCCGGGGACCTATCATCTCCATGCGGCGATGCCTTTCTTCCTTCCGTCGGCAGAAAGCATTTACGTTCAACGCCAGTCAACACAAACTTTCCGCGTCACACTCCGCCCAGACCTCACCCCCAAGATTATATTCAACGGAGGGCCAAATCCTCCGCTCCAGATAAATCAAACAGCTCCAGCTCCAGTTCCGGTCGCAGTGGCGCCCACGATCACGGTAACGGTAACGAACTTACGTGGCACACCAACACCATATGCGCAAATCGGAGGTTTGCGTACCGAGGGATTCCCAGAGGTCGATGAAGTCGGGAAGTTTAGCCTGAAGTTATTTCCAGGCGATTATGATCTTGTCGTGACTAGCCCAAGTTATCTTAACTGGGCCAAACACATTCAAATCCAGGATCGAGATTCTCGTTCGATCCACGTTCTTCTAACCAGAGCGGCTGATCCGAATTAGTCCGGGCTTTCTCGGCAATCTTGGCCGACTGCGGCGGTTTCTGACGGCAAAGGGCTGCGAGGATTCGCAAAGGCGTTCAGTTGTAACAATAAATTGATGGTAAGAGTTCGCAACGAGACCAAACTTTTTTGTATGTTCTCTCGTCATTAACCGTAGCAATCCAGTTCAACCGAGTGGATCTTAGAGCTCGTCGCGCGTTCGGCGTGCAGGAGCACGGGTGTGCCAGGCGGTTTCTGGCGCCGCACCTTGGCCCCATGCGCCATCGCGGTGGTGTGCTCGCCGAGCGTCTCGACTCTAATTTATCTCAGGGTTTGTAAGTACAAACCCTGAAACCCGAGCCTTTTTTGGGCGGAAGAGTTTGGCGCACCGAAAGGTAATTCGACGTCAACCAAGGGGGCCACCATGAACTCGCAATTGCGCTTGTCTTACTCGTTTCTTGTTCGGCTGTTGTTTATCGCCGCGGTATCGATGACTGTTCAGCCCGGTTACGTTTGGCCGCAATCTGAACGGAGTGCCACGGCGTCTTCTTCCAAGCTGCAGTCGCAGGCGGAACAAGGCGACGCCGCTGCCCAATACCAGCTGGCGCTTTCATACTTGCGCAACAATTTCACTGATGTGCTCACTAATAGGCCCACTAATGGGGCGACCAACGAGGATTACGAATCGGCGCTCAAGTGGCTTCGTGCATCGGCGGCCCAGGGTAATGCTGGCGCGGAATTCATGCTCGGCTATTTGTACGAGCATGGCCAGGGCGTTTCCCGGGATTATGTGAAGGCGGCGGAGAACTATCGTGCGGCGGCACTGAAGGGACACTCGACCGCCGAAAACAATTTGGCTTCTCTTTACCAGCACGGACAGGGCGTGCTGAAGGACATGCGCCAAGCGTTCGAATGGTATGGGGTTTCCGCGCAACAAGGGAATCAAGTCGGACAGTGTAATGTGGCAACGCTTTACTACCTGGGCTCCGGGAATCCGCGCGATTACCAAGAAGCTGCCAAGTGGTTTCGCGCGGCAGCTGATTCAGGATCGGCGGAGGCGCAAAACAGTCTGGCGGTTTTGTATTACAAAGGTTTGGGCGTCGAACTCGATTACCGAGAAGCTGCCCGCTGGCTGCGGCTTGCAGCCGACCAAGGATTGCCCAGCGCGGAATCGAACCTCGCTTACCTCTACGAGCAAGGGAGCGGCGTGCCACTTAATTACGTCGCTGCTTACACCTGGTATTCGCGGGCGCTTGCGGCGGGTGATGCCTCTGGCAGCGAACGTCGGAGGCAGATCTCGCGCTTGATGACTCGCAAGCAAATCGATGAGGCGCGTTCCCTACTCACTGCCTCTTCGTCGCAGATGGAATGGAGCGGCGCGTCCCTCTCGGAGCCGGCAAGGATGCCGGCGCCACAACAAACTTCGCGTGGTGGCAGCGGATTTTCGCTGGTGCCAAGACGTTGAAATTCCAGGTATCGCCATTAGCGCGCATCCCGAAAATTCCCACCACATGTGAACGGATTGACGATGTTCCGCGTTGCGCGGGTGGAATGGCTCCTCTACACTTGATTTTGGGAATTTTCGAGGGGCAAATTTGCGAGTTTTGCTGCGCGTGGTTGGCTGGATCGTGACAATTCTGGTGGTGGTGGTGGGCGGGGCGGCGTGGTGGTGGTTTGTGCGGCCGCTGCCGCAGGTGGATGGGACTGCTTCCCTTCCCGGTTTACAACACGACGTCACAGTTGACCGTGATATTTGGGGGATTCCGCATGTTCGCGCGGGTTCGCTGGCGGATATGGTGGAGGCGCAAGGGTACGTGATGGCGCAGGACCGGCTGTGGCAGATGGATTTGCTTCGGCGAGTGGCGCGTGGCGAGCTTTCTGAAATTGTTGGGCCGGTGGCGCTGCCGGTTGACAAACAATTCAGACTGATGCGGTTTGGGCCGGCGGCAGAGCGCGATGTGGGACTGTTGGACGACGAGTCGCGGCTGGTGATGGAAGCATATACGCGCGGCGTGAATAAATTTATCGAACAGCACCAGAACAAGCTGCCGGTGGAATTCACGATGTTGAAGTACAAGCCTGCGCCGTGGAAGACGACGGATTCGCTGGTGATTGCCGGGTACATGTACCACACGCTGACGGAGTCGTGGGAAAACAAATTTGATCGCGCGAAGGTGGCGGCGCGTGTTGGGGCAGAACGAGCCAAAGATTTGTTTTCGGCGGAAGCTGCACTGGACCATTTTGTGGTGGGCGATCCCGATAATCCGAATAAGGGTACGCAGCGTTCGGGCGATGATGATGAAGACGACGATGATGACATGACGCCGGATGATGTGCTGAAGGCTGGCGCGTCGCCGACGGGGCAGGATTTTCCGGATATTAGTTCTGCACTGGCGCCGGAGGTGGTGCAGTGGGTGGGCGAGTCTCAACAGGACATCCGGCACAGCCTGGGCAGCAACAATTGGGTGGTGAGTGGAGATCACACCGCGACGGGAAAACCGTTACTGGCGAATGACACGCATCTGGAGTTGAGCGTTCCGCCGATCTGGTATGAGATGCACCTGACTTGCCCGGGATGGAATGTGAAGGGATTTACTTTGCCGGGCGCGCCGCTGGTGGTGATTGGACACAACGACCGGATTGCGTGGGGATTTACGAATAATGGCGCGGATGTGCAGGACCTTTATATCGAGACGTTTAATCCCGTGCAGCCGGATGAATACAAAGCAAACGGAAAATGGGTGAAGGCGGAGACGGTGGATGAAGTGATCCACGTGAAGGGTAAAGCGGACGTCCATTTTCCGATTGTGGTGACGCGGCACGGTCCGGTGATGGTTCGCGAAGACGACACCGGATATGCGTTGAAATGGACGGCGACCGAGCCGGGTGGACTGGAGAATACTTACCTGAAGCTGGGAAAAGCCCAGAACTGGAAAGAGTTTCGCGAAGTGCTGAAGAGTGTGTGGGGACCGGCGCAGAACGCGGTGTACGCGGATGTGGCCGGAAATATTGGATATGTGATGGCGGCGCGTGTGCCGATTCGAAAGAAAGGTCACGGCGAGGTGCCGGTGCCGGGCGATACGGATGATTATGAGTGGAAGGGATATATTCCGTTCGAACAGCTGCCGCAGGCGATCAATCCGGAAGATGGATTGATTGTGACGGCGAACGCACGAGTGGCGGGGACGGATTACAAGCCGTATTTGACGGATCACTGGGAAGAGCCGTACCGGACGGCGCGGATCTGGGATTTGTTGCACGACAAACACGATTTGCGGCCAGCGGACATGTTGAAAGTGCAGACGGACACGTACAGCTATCCGGATGTATTTCTGGCGGAGCAACTTGCGCCTGCGGCGAAGATTGCTGCGCCGAAAGATTCGCGTACGCAGAAGCTGATCGCGCTGGCGAAAGATTGGAATGGAATTGCGGATGCGGATTCATCCGTGGTGTCGTTTCTGGAAGGGACGCGGCGCGCGGCGCTGCGGCTAATTCTGCAGCCGATGCTGGGCGACGACACCGGACTATATCGCTGGAGGAGCACGGCGTTTCTACAGCGGGTGCTGACGGAGCGTCCGGCGGCGTGGCTGCCTGCGGCCTACAAGAATTATGATGAACTGCTGGTGGCCGCTGCGGATGAATCGGTGAAACATTTGGAGAAAGATTCCGGGAGCGCGCGAATCGAAGACTGGCAGTGGAAGCGATTTGACTCGCTGGAAATGCTGCACCCGCTGGGGCGGGAAGGATTGTTGAAGACGCTGTTCAGCATTACTGGGAAGGCGCAGGGCGGTACGAGCTTCAGTCCGCGGGCGGCGACTCGGCGTCACGGACCGGCGATGAGGATGGCAGCGAGCGTTGGCGATTGGGACAATTCGTTAATGGTGATTCCGGGCGGGCAGAGCGGGCAGCTGGGGAGCAGCCATTATTCGGATCAGTTTCGATATTGGTATGAGGGCAAGCCGGTGGTTGCGCCGTTCGGCGATGCGGCGGAAGCGGCGGTGAGGAAACATACGTTGACGCTGAAGCCGTGACGCGGAGTTGTGACGAGGCGGGAGCACAAAGGAATTGTTTCGGTTGTTGAGCGTGCCTTAGAATGCTGGAAGCAAGAGCCGCCCGAGTTACGGGAAGCAATCGGAGCGGCAGTTGAAAAAATAATTGCGGATGGTACAAGAACAAATCACCGCATGAAAAAGGCCGCGTGAACATACCAGCTCCGAAAAAACCAGAAGCGCAGAAAAAGCCGGACTTTGAACGGTCGCTGGCGCGGCTGGAGGAAGTGGTACGCAAGTTGGAGAGCCCGCAGCTATCGCTGGATGAGGCGATGAAGCTGTTTGAAGAAGGCGTGGCGCTTTCGCGCGAATGCCAGAAGCAGCTGGAAGAGGCCGAGGGGAAGGTCGAAATTCTGCTGAAAAAAGCGGACGGCAAAGTGCTGGCGGAGCCGTTCGAACCGGAAAGCGAGGCGGAGGCGTGATGTCCGCGCGCCGCGCGCGAAGAGAAATGCGAAGCGCTGCCTGGCGCTGGATGCCATTCGCGCGATGAAGCTCCCTTCATTTTTTGAAGACGATCTGCAAGTGGTGGACGCTGCTTTGCAGCAATTGTTGCCGACGGCTGATACGACGCCGAAATCCATCCATGAGGCGATGCGGTATAGCGTGTTTGCCGGCGGGAAACGGATACGGCCGATACTTTGTCTGGAGACAGCGCGAATTTTTGAGAGCTATGTGAAAGCGGCGCTGCATCCGGGTTGCGCGATTGAATTTATTCACACCTATTCGCTGATACATGATGATTTGCCGGCGCTCGATAATGATGATTTGCGGCGCGGGAAGCCGACATGCCATAAAGCATTTGGCGAAGCGATTGCGATTCTGGCAGGAGATGCGCTGCTGACGCTGGCGTTCGAAACGATTGGGGCGGCGCCGGTGGATGCGGCGCTGCGGGTGAAGATGCTGACGGAAGTGGCGAAGTCGGCGGGAACGCTGAATGGGATGGTGGGCGGGCAGGTGGCGGATCTGGAAGCTGAAGGCAAAGGCGTGGGACCCGAGACGCTGGAATATATCCACCGAGCGAAGACCGCGGCGCTGATTCGCGCGTCGGTGACGGCGGGAGCAATTTGCGCGGGCGCGGGCGATGAAGATGTGGCGCGGTTGCGACACTTTGGCGAAACGATTGGGTGGGCGTTCCAGGTGACGGACGATATTTTAGATGTGGAAGAGTCTTCGGCGGCGCTGGGAAAAACCGCGGGCAAGGATATTGCTCAGCAGAAGGCGACGTATCCATCGGTGTTCGGACTGGAGCGATCGCACCAGATTGCGAACGAATTGTCGTCGCAGGCGATCGCGGATCTTGCGCCGTACGGCGAGCGGGCAGCGCGGCTGCGCGAGATTGCGGAGTTTCTGGTGCACCGGCGGGCGTAATTCAACGGATCGTTTTCACTAACCAATGACAACCCGGAAAGACCGCGCACGGCTTGATGTTTTGATCGTGGAGCGCGGGCTTGCACCATCGCGCGAAAAAGCGCAGGCGATGATTCTTGCGGGCGAAGTGCGGGTGAACGGCGCGACGGCCGCGAAAGCCGGCCAGCCAGTGACGCGGGATGCGGCGATTGAGATTCACAGCCGGATACAGAAATATGTAAGCCGGGGCGGATTTAAATTGGAAGGGGCGCTGCAGGATTTTGGGGTGGAAGTGGCCGACAAAGTTTGCCTGGATTTGGGCGCTTCGAACGGCGGGTTTACCGACTGCCTGCTGCAAAATGGAGCGGTGAGGGTTTATGCGGTGGACGTGAACGTGGATCAACTGGACTGGAAGCTGCAGCAGGATGCGCGGGTGGTTCGGATCAAGCGAAACGCGCGGGAATTACTGGCGGAGGATTTGCCGGAAAAGACCGGCGTCGTGGTTGCGGACGTTTCATTTATTTCAGTGACGAAGATTCTTCCGGCGGTGGTACCGCTTGCGGAGGCGGGAGCTAATTTTCTGATATTGATCAAGCCGCAATTCGAATTACGACGGGAAGATATTGGGCCGGGCGGAATTGTGTCGGACCCAGAGTTGCATCAACGCGCGATTGAATCAGTTCGAACGGCAGCGGTCGCGCTGGGGCTGAGCGATCTCGGTGTGAAACCGAGTCAACTTGCGGGCGCAGAAGGTAATCAGGAGTTTTTTCTGCACGCGCGGAAAAGCGTCTAAGGTAGAATCGCAACAACCATGCCATCCGTTCCCTTTCGAACCATAGGAATCTTTTCGAGACCGCGCCGCGCGGAACTTTCTGATGTGGTGCGGCCACTGCTCGATTGGCTAGGAAAACGCGGGATTCGTGCAATTTACGATACAGCGACGGCGGAATCGCTACACGACGAAGCGGGAGGTAAAGCGCGAGATGTTTTGGCGCGCGAATGCGATCTGATTTTGGTGCTGGGAGGCGACGGCACACTACTGGCGGCAGCTCGCGAGGCTGCGCCGCTGGGAATCCCGGTGCTGCCGATTAATCTCGGGAGTCTTGGATTTCTAACGAGTTTTACTTTGGCAGAACTGTATCCAGCGCTGGAAGAGACGATTGCTGGACATCTGGAGGCGAGCGAACGGATGATGCTGACGGCATCGCTGGTTCGCGACGGAAAGGTCCTCGATTCGCGGCGGGTGTTGAATGAAGCGGTGATTACCAAGGGCGCGTTGGCGCGGATGATCGAGCTGGAACTTTACATTGATGGCGACTTCGTCTGCCGATATCGCGCGGACGGATTGATCGTGGCCACTCCGACGGGATCGACAGCATATTCATTGTCCGCTGGAGGGCCGATTGTACATCCGGCGGTGGAATCTATAATTTTGACGCCGATTTGCCCGCATACCCTGACCGATAGGCCGCTGGTCGTCCCCGATTCACGCAATGTGGAGATGCGGATGCGTGGAGCGGCGGAGTCGGTGTACCTGACGCTGGATGGACAAAAGGGATTGCTGATGGGATCCGAGGATCGAGTGTTGATCGCGCGCGCTGCACAGAGATTGAAATTGATTCAGCCACATCGCAAGTCGTATTACGAGATTTTGCGGAGTAAGTTGAAATGGGGCGAGGCTTGAGCGGCGACGGTGACTGAGCGCCGAGATGGCTCGACAGTTTAGATTCTTCGACGATCCTTATCGGATCGCCTCAGAATGACAACTTTTTTTATGGTTTAAATTCCCGACAAACGAGCGCTTGAGTGAAATATCGGCTAAGCGAGGACATCGCCGCGCAAGAGATCGCGCGAGGATTCGCGACGGCGGATGATGCGGGCGCGCGTGCCTTCGATGAGGATTTCTGCTGGACGACATCGGGCGTTGTAATTGGACGCGAGCGACATGCCGTAAGCGCCAGCCGTCCAGATAGCAAGAACGTCCCCTGCTTTGACGTCGCCCAGCGGCCAGTTGCGCAGAAAGCAATCGCCGGTTTCACAGACGGGGCCAACGATATCGACCCTTGAACGGTCTGATTTTGCAGCCTTGGTACGCGTGACGCGCGTGATGGGGTGAACGGCGCTGTAGAGAGCGGGGCGGAGCAGATCGTTCATGCCCGCATCGACTACTACGAAAGTTCTAGCGCGATTTGTTTTGGTGTAGAGAACGCGCGTGAGAAGAATTCCGGCGGGCGCGATGATGGTGCGGCCTGGTTCGAGCAGAAGATGGACGCCCAGGGGCTTGACGATTTTGGCGACCATTCGAGCGTAGTCGAATCTGGCCGGAGGATTTTGATCGGTATAGCGAACGCCGAGGCCGCCGCCAAAGTCGAGATATTTCAGGTTGATGCCGAGGTCACGAAGTTCGCGGACAAAGCCGGCCAAGCGTCTGAGCGCTTCCTGGAAAGGCTGTAGTGCGGTGATTTGCGAGCCGATGTGCGCGCTGACGCCGTGCCAGTGAATCCGTTTCGAACTGCAGTGTTTCGTGTAGAGTTCGCGGGCGGCGTTCCAGTCTAATCCGAACTTGTGGTCGCGGTAGCCGGTGGAAATATGTGGATGGCCGCCGGCTTGGACATCGGGATTGACGCGGATGGAGACGCTGGGGGCCCGACCACCAGGTTTCATTTGCCTTGCTGATTCATCGAGCAGAACTTCAAGCTCTGCTTCCGATTCAATGTTGAAAAGCAAAAGCCCACGATTTACTGACTTCCCTTTCGCGCGATAGCGGAGGGCTTCGCGAATTTCCTCGCGGGTTTTTCCCACGCCGGAAAAGACAATTTTGTCGCCGGGAACACTGAGGTGGCCGAGATGTTCGAGTTCGCCGCCAGAAACGATGTCGAAGCCGCTGCCAAGTTGCGCGAGAAGTTTGAGGATGGAGAGATTACCGTTGGATTTGACGGCGAAGCAAAGGGTATGTGGAAGCGAGCCGAGACCCTTGTCCAGATCGTGGAATGCGGATTCGATTGCGGCGTGGCTGTAGACATAAGCTGGTGTGGCGAATTTGGCGGCGACGTCGGCCAGGGAAACGCCCTCGCAAAACACTTCCCGGCCAGAAAAGTTTTTGGAATTGCGCCAGGCAAAATGCGGCGTGAATTCCGCAGGATCAACGTAGCGGAGAGGCTTTGCAGAAGCCGCCGCTTGCGCGCTCATCGAGCTTTTAACACCACAAGAGTGCGGTCGTCGGAGAGTGGGGCATTCTGTGCGAACCAATCCACTTCGCGCAAAATCAAGTCGGACATTTCGGTTGCGGTGAGTTCGTGGTGAGTCTCGACCAGCTTGCGCAAGCGCTCGGTGCCGAAGAATTGGCCTTCGCTATTCATGGTTTCGGCAATACCGTCGGAATGGAAGATAACGATGTCGCCTGGATCGAGCGTGACGCTCCACTCGTCGTAGCTCGTTTCCTCAAATATTCCTAGCGGAAACCCAGTAAGCTCAATTTTGCCGCAGCGGCCGTCCTTATAGAGAAGCGGCTGGGATTGCCCTGCGTTTGCGACGCGAAATTTACGTCGGCCTTTTTGCCAAGTGGCAAAACACGCGGTCATGAAGCGGCCCTCGATGCGGCGTTCGCCGACAAGTTGATTCATCTGGCGAAGCATTTCCGCGGGCTGCAATTTTTGCGGAGCGAGGCTGCGCATGATGCCGATAGCGACGGCGCCATAGAGTGCCGCGGCCGTACCCTTGCCGCTCACGTCGGCGAGTGCGACGCCCAGCTGCTGCGGACCGTAGCGCAGAAATTCATATAGATCGCCGCAAACTTCGCGAGCCGAAATATAACGGGCGGCCATGTCCAGATCGAAATCCTCGGTAGGCACGGGGCGGATTAGCGCGCCTTGTATGCGTTTTGCGGCCTGCAGATCGCGATCGAGCCGCGCTTCGTCGCGCGCGACTTGTTCATAGAGACGGGCATTTTCGAGAGAGACCGCAAGGTTTGCGGCAAGAATGGAGAGCGTCTGGACATGCTCTTCATTAAATGCATTGAGCTGAGCACTTTCGAGATCGAGGACGCCGATGATTTTGCCTTTGTGAAGCATTGGGATGGCAAGTTCCGAACGCGTTTCCGGATTGACCATCAGATAGCGCGGATCGACGGTGACGTCGGAAGCAAGCACTGGTTCGCGCAGAGTTGCTGCTGCGCCGACGATGCCTTCGCTGGCGGCCACGCGCAGTTTGCCCTGCACGCGCTGGCCGTGCTTGACGTCCAAGCGGTGGCGGAAGATTTTTTGCTCTTCGTCGTAGAGCAAGATGCTGAGGATCTGATAGTCGATCACGCGTTTGACGAGTTCGGCAGCGCGGCGCAGTAACTCCTCGACGTCAAGGATGGAGCTGATTTCGCGGCTGACTTCGTTCAGCAGCAGAAGCGTTTCGGCCTGGGAGCGGACGCGTTCAAAGAGCCGCGCGTTTTCAATGGCGACGGCCAGGCGACTGCCGAGCAGAGTCAAAATGTTTTGCTGGTCGCGGGTGAAATAATCCAGATGATTGCTTTGGATATCGAGGACGCCGATGCACTTGCCTTGAAACATCAAGGGGACAGCAAGCTCAGATCGCACGCTGTCAATTGCATTGATATAACGGGTATCCTTGCTGACGTCGCTGACGCGTACCGAGTGGCCGGTGACCGCGGCGGTTCCGGTAATTCCCTGCCCGAGGGGAATGCGAAGGTTGTCGGCGAGGTCGCGCGGATACCCGATGGCAAAACGATGCTTGAGAGTGCGCGTGGCTTCGTCAATAAATAATACGCCAAAAATTTCGTAATCAATATGCTTCTTGATGAGCGCAGCGGAGCGCGCGAGGACCTCGTCGAGGTCGAGAGAAGCGTTTACCTCCTCGGCGATTTCGGCGAGCGTCGCCAGCATCTCGGCGGGCAATTCTCCGTTCAGCTGAGTGGTGGCAGTTGGCGCAGATGATTCGGCTGGATTCATGCGTACTCTTATTGTAGCAGTCCGACTGTGAAAAGAGGTTGACCCTTCGCCGCGCGCTTTTTTTAGTGAGTCCCAGCGGGAAGTGACAATATCTTGACGTCCGCAAGATTGCGGTAGCGCTCGGCGTAATCGAGACCAAAGCCGACGACGAATTCGTTTGGAATGGGAAAACCCACATAATCGGCGTGAACTTCGGTGAGGCGGCGCTCGACTTTGTCCAGAAGAACGGCAACGCTCAAGTTCTTCGGCTTTCTCTGCCGGAACATATTTAGAAGATAGCGAAGCGTGAGGCCGGTATCGAGAATATCTTCGACGACGATGACCGTTTTCCCTTCGATGCTGGAATCGAGATCTTTGTTCAATTTTACCTGGCCGGAAGATTTGGAATCTTTCCCATAGCTGGAGACAGCAATGAAGTCAAAGGTAACTTCGCCGGGGATTTGGCGAGCCAAATCGGCAAGGAACATCACCGCGCCTTTTAAAACGCCAACAAGGAGAAGCGGTTCGTCGGGAAAGTCCTTACGGATCTGCTGAGCCATTTCCCGGATTCTGCGCTGGATTTTGGCGCGAGAGATCAGGATTTTGACTCGTTCGCCGGTGTCGGAGACCGCGAATTTGTGTCTGGCAGATTGTTTCGTTTCAGTGGACATACACTCCTCAGGGCCTGGGCAAACTCATCCCGTTGGCGCTGCGCCATCATGCCAGCAATCGGCGGATTAGCGAAATCAGAATTGACGTTAATTTGACGTTTTGGTGACAAATGGAAGTATCTACAGTTTAGCCTTTCTTACTCTAAGCAGACGGCAGAGCAAACCGATGTATACCGCTTTGCCCAGAAAGAGGTTGAAGTGTCCATGTCTACGTTAAGAAAAATGTTCATCGCCGCCGTGTTTCTTCCACTGCTATCTTGCAGCCAGGCCTCGGCGCAATACGTACGAAGTGATTTGGTCAGCAATAGCGGTGCCGGCGGGACGGTCCAGGACCCAAACCTGGTAAACGCATGGGGCCTGGTAGCGTTGCCGGGGAGTCCGTTCTGGGTAAGTGACAACGCCAGCGGCAAATCCACTCTGTATACGGGCGCCGGGCAAATAATTCCCTTGGTAGTGACGGTTCCGGGGCTAAACGGCGCGCAAGGCACGCCCACCGGGATCGTGGGAAACTCAGTCTCGACCGATTTTGTCGTCACGGAAAATGGCATATCCGGACACGCAATCTTCATCTTCGCCACACTGGACGGAACCATCAGCGGTTGGAATCCTGGCGTAGGCGGCACCAACGCCACCATCGCCAAGGACCGCTCGGATGTGGGAGCCGTTTACACTGGGCTGGCGATCGGCAGCAACGGCGGCCACAATTTTCTTTTCGCAGCCGACGGCGGGCCAAATCGGAGGATAGACGTATTCGACGCGACGTTTCGGCTGGCGGACTGGGGCGCCGATGCTTTCACTGATCCCAAAATCCCAAACAATTTCACGCCATACGGAATCCAGACCATAGCCAACAGTGATGGAAGCGAAACGGTCTGGGTAACCTACACTGCTCTGAATAAGGCGCAAGGCGGGTTTGTCGATGCGTTTACCACGGCCGGAGTTCTGATCCGCCATTTTGCAGTGCAAGGCCCGCTGCACTCGCCGTGGGGAATCGCAAAGGCTCCAGCTGACTTCGGGCCGATGAGTAACGCCTTGCTGGTCAGCGATAATATTTCGCGCGGCCGCATTGAAGCATTCGACCCGAATACCGGAGCCTTTCTTGGCCCACTACGGGATGAAAGCGGAAAACCGATAGAGATCGACGGCCTCTGGGCGATAGAATTTGGCCAGGATGGCGGACCGAACGGCAAACACAATCAGCTCTTTTTCACCGCAGGCCCGAGCAACTACCTCAGCGGGACGTTCGGAGTAATTACTGTCGGGCCGTGACGGCAAGTGATTGACGAGGCTTAATGACGCAGGCAGCAAGAGTCGAGCCGTGGCTGCGAGGAACGCTGACTGAGCTGCCTGCGGTGCATCGTGCGGTTGTGCACGCGCTTCAACTTGCAGGTGAAGATATCAAACGCTGGTGTGGGGAACTCAGCGTCGAAGAGTTCAACGCACGGCCAGGCGGCGTGGCTCCGGCTGCGTTTCATGTGCGACACATCGCGCGAAGCGTGGATCGTCTGCTCGCTTACGCCGAGGGCAGGCAGTTGAACGAAACACAACTGGCGGCGCTGAACGGCGAACTTACGGCGGACGCACTTCCGACAGAAGCGTTCCAGGAGTTGCGCGAGGTGCTGGAGCGAGCCGAACTGCGGGTGCGCGCGCTCGCCGCGAATGACCTAGAGACTTCACGAACCGTGGGGCGGCAATCGCTGCCAACAACGGTAGGCGGATTGTTGGTGCACATCGCGGAACACACGCAGCGGCATGTTGGGCAGGCCATCACTACGGCGAAAATTGTTCGAGCGGCGCGATCGGCATAGCATGGCAACCCGCAATGGAGTTTGCTGATTCGGGTATACTCCTCCAGCCGCCATGTTTTTTGAAACCGCCAAGAGCATCTTGCTTATCGTTATCGCGCTATTTCCGATCGTGAATCCGATTGGGGGCAGCCCGGTTTTTCTGTTGCTGACGCAAGACTATTCGGAAGCGTCGCGAAGGCTGCTGGCGCGTCGGGTGGCACTGAACAGCTTCATCCTGCTGATCGTTTCAGTGGTGGTGGGCACGCACATTCTGTCGTTTTTCGGAATTTCGCTGCCGGTGGTGCAAGTGGGCGGCGGGTTGATCGTGGTATCCACAGGCTGGGCGATGCTGACGCGGAGCGATCAAGTGGACCGCGGACAATCTGATCAATCGGTAACGCAACCGGACATTTTGAAGAATGCGTTTTATCCGTTGACATTGCCGCTGACGGTCGGGCCGGGTTCGATTTCGATTGCCATTACGCTGGGAGCAAATGAGCCGCGGCACTTGGGTACGAATGTAATCGCGCTGATTTCCGCGGCGATCGGCTCAGCACTGATTGCGTTGACGATCTACATTTGTTACGGCTACGCGTCGCGGCTGGCGGCCGCGGTCGGCCCGAGCGGGATGAACGTGATCTTGCGATTGTCGTCGTTTCTGCTGGTCTGCATCGGCGTGCAGATTTCCTGGAACGGCTTGAGCGCGCTCATCAAAACGCTACAAACCTAAGCAAGCCTCGGCTACCGCTTGGGAGTTTTCACCGGATCAGGAGGCCGCAAAGGAAGTTTCTTCGGGTTGGCTTCGAGAGCCTTCATGACTTCGGCGATGCCGCGCTCGAGCTGCGAATCGCGACCGGCAATGACGTCAGAGGGATCGTTCTCCACAACGATATCCGGATCAACGCCATGGCCCTCGATGACATACTTGCCGTCAACGGAAGCGGTGGCAAATTCCGGGACGAATGCGGTGCCACCATCGAGCAGCGGGCCGCGGCCAGTGATGCCCACGACGCCACCCCAGGTGCGTTTGCCAATGAGCGGGCCGAGTCCCGCCTGACGGAACATATACGGGAAGATGTCGCCATCAGAAGCCGAGGTTTCGTTGATAAGGCAAACTTTCGGACCGTAGAAAACCGCATCGGGATAGGTGCTGGTATATTCCGAGGTGCGGCTAAAGTCGGTGCCGAGCAATTGGCGGCGCAGGCGTTCAATGAGCATGCGCGAAATGTTGCCACCGCCGTTGCCGCGCACGTCCACCACCAGCGCCTCCTTGCGGATCTGCGGATAATAAAACTTGATGAACTCACGGATACCGTTCGCGCCCATATCGGGGATGTGAATGTAGCCAACGCGGCCGTTGGTGGCTTTGGCGACGGCCTCACGATTGTGATTCACCCAATCGAGATAGATGAGATTTCGTTCGGTGGTAATCGGCCGGAAGCTGACCTTGCGGGCGCCGTCGGCGGAAGGCTTGGAATTCAAAGTGAGCTGCACCGGGCGATTGGCTTTGTTGCGCAGCAGTTGATACGGGTTCTTGTCCGCCGTCAAGTCTTCGCCGTCGATGGCTAGAATGTAGTCGCCCTCGCGGGCGTCGACGCCGACTTCGGTAAGCGGCGAGCGATATAGTTCTTCTTCGTTTTGACCACGATAAATTTTGGCGATGCGGTAGCGGCCGGAAGCGTGGTCGAGTTCGAGCTTGGCTCCGGGCAAGGCAATCTGCGGACGCTTGGGCATGTCGTAATCGCCGCCCTCGATATAGGAGTGCGAGGTGCTGAGCTCGGAAACCATTTCGCCGAGGACGTAGTTGAGGTCGGAGCGGTGCGCAACATACGGAACCATTGCAGCGTATTGCTTGCGCAGAGCTTCCCAATCGTAGCCGTGCATGTTCTTGACGTAGAAGAAATCGCGATAGCGTCGCCAGACTTCGTTGAAGATTTCTGTCCATTCCTGCTGCGGAACGCGGTCCACCATCAATCCCGCGGTAGAAACGGTTTTGGGGTTGGCTTTGCCTTCGGGCTTGGCGTCGTAGAGCTTGTAGTCGCGCTCAGAGCGAACCAGGATTTTCTTGCCGTCGTCCGAGACCTTGAAGCCACGAATGTTTTCGGCGAGCGTAGATTCCTTGCGGTCCTTAAATGAATAGAGGATCAGCGCGGCGGGAGGATAGCTGTCGCGACCGTAGAAAGGAGCGCCGCCGCGGGAGTAGACGAGATAGTCTTTGGTGACTTCGAGGCCGCGGTAGTTGTCACCTTCAATCGGCACGCGGGTGACGCGGCCCGTGAGTCCATCGAAATCGATTCGAATGTACTCCTTCGGTTTTTCTTCCTTCTTTTCGTCTTTCTTTTCGTCTTTTTTGTCTTCAGTCTTCGATTTGTCGGCGTTTGCGGCCTTTTCGCCATCTTTGGCGATGGTGACTTCGTCGCTCTCCGGAGGGAACGGATTCTTGGTGTCCTTGCGCAGCGCGAGCGCAAAGATGCCGAAGCTGCGGTCGGTCGCATAGTTGAATTCGATCTGGCTGATCTCGGGCTGAAAATCGTGAGCGGCCACGTAATAGAGATAGTTGCCATCCGGATCCCACGCAGGATCGCCAGCGTCGAAGAGATCGGTGGTGATGCGATGGACCTGGCCGTCGGCAACGCTCCAGATATAAACGGAGCTAAAGCTATTGGGATTGTTCATGGTGAAGGCGAGATGGCCGCCATCACGCGACCAAGTGTAGTCGCGCAAGTTTCCAACGGGATCTTTGGCGATCTGGGTAACTTTCTTGTCGTCGAGCGTCAGTACGTAGAGCTTGCCGTCCTTGTCAGAGAACGCGAGCCGCTTGCCGTCGCCGGCCCATTCAGGGGCATAGAGCATGGCCTGAAGACCGCGAGTCAACTCCTCAGGTTTGCTGGAGCCGTCCTGATTGATCAGGTACACCTCGTCCTCGCCGTCGAGATCGGAGATGAATGCGATTTTTGAGCCGTCGGGCGACCAGCGCGCCCATTTATCGTGGGCGTTCGAAGAGTTGGTGAGATTGCGGGTAGAACCTTTTTCAATGGGCGCGGTGAAGACATCACCGCGAGCAACGAAAAGCGCGCGTTCGCCCTTGGGGCTCAAATTGGCATCTTCGATTTGTTCGGCGGCCAAAACTTGAGCGGGACGCATGTAAACGCCATCGTTGGGGACCTCAATCGAAATATGGCGCGACTGGCCGCTACCGCTGTCCATGATGTTCAGTTCGCCGTCCAGTTCGTAGACGATTTGCGATTTGTGGTCGGAACTTGGCCAGCGGACATCCCACTTGGTACTGTGAGTAAGTTGCTCGGTCTTCGTGCTGCCGGGATCGTACGAGAATATATTGTTGGTGCCGTCACGATCCGAGGAAAAGAATATCTTCGAACCGATCCACATGGGGTCGCGGTTGGCGTGGGGATCGTCGGTGATTTTCTCGGAGGCTTGAGTCTTTAGATCAAAAATGTAGAGTTGTTGCGCCCAGCCGCCCTGGTAGCGCTTCCAGGTGCGGAAATCGCGGAAGAGCGGAGAGTAAACAAGCTTGGAAGCGTCCGGGGAAAGATCGCCAGCGCCGGACTTGGGCATGGGGAGGGCTTCGGGCATACCACCTGTAACGGGAACGGTGTAAAGACGGCTGTCGCCCAAATCGAAGTATTCGCGCCCAGAACGAAAAATCACCGACTTACCATCGTTCGTCCATCCGTAGACCTGATTGTCGTAGCCCCAACGTGGCGCGAGCGGCCCGCGCGCCGGATAAAAGGTAAGCTGCTTGGGAATGCCTCCAGTGACGGGAATGACGTACACCTGTTCGTCGCCGTCGTATTGACCGGTGAAGGCGATCCATTTTCCGTCCGGCGAGAATTTGCCGAACACTTCGATACCGGGATGAGCGGTGAGGCGCGTGGCGAGACCACCGGAGGTAGAGGCCAGCCAGAGGTCACCGCCGTAGGTGAAGACGACCTTGTCACCGTGAACATCCGGGAACCGCAGCAATTTGGTTTGCGCCTGCGCGGAACAAACCATAAAGAGAGCCAGCACGACGTATGTCAAAGCACGCTTCAAGTTTTGCGGAATCATGGATGCCTTTCCGGCCACACGGCGAATGTCCTCGGCGGGCGGGAGAATTGAAATCGCGGGAGCAAATCAGCTTCGGACAAACTGCGACATTCTATAACGAATTGGGGAAAGAAGGGATATCGAACGGCCAGCGTTAAGACCGCCGCTCCGGGTCCTGGCGTCGTTCCGTGTATTATGAATACCAGAGCAGCTGAACTTGGCTGGTTCGAGCTTGCGCTGGTCTTCCAACGATAATGGCGGAAATTACTTCTCTTCGAGAGGCAGTTACGGGTTTGGTGCGCGATGGCGATCTGGTCGCCATGGAGGGATTTACCCACCTGATTCCTTTCGCTGCCGGACACGAGGTGATTCGACAAGGGCGAAAAAATCTGACGCTGGTTCGAATGACGCCGGACGTCATTTACGACCAGCTCATCGGAGCCAATTGCGCCAAAAAGCTGATTTTTTCCTGGGGCGGAAACCCTGGCGTCGGTTCCCTGCACCGTTTGCGCGACGCGGTCGAAAATGACTGGCCGGCGCCTCTCGAAATCCAGGAGCATGGTCACGGCGATCTTTCCAACGCCTACGTTGCGGGCGCTTCGAATCTACCCTTTGCCGTGTTGCGCGCGTACGCCGGATCCGATCTTCCGAAACACAACGACAAGATAAAATTTATTCGGTGTCCCTTCACTGGAGAAACGCTAGCGGCGGTGCCATCCGTTCAGCCCGATGTCACAGTGATCCATGCGCAGAAAGCCGACCGCAAAGCCAACGTGCTGTTGTGGGGAATACTCGGCGTGCAAAAAGAAGCGGTACTGGCCGCGAAAAAAGCCATCGTCACCGTTGAAGAAATCGTGGACGACCTGAACGCGTGGCCCAACGCCTGCATCCTGCCGAGCTGGACTATTTCCGCGGTGTGCTGCGTTCCAGGCGGCGCCGCGCCCTCCTACGCGCACGGCTACTACGAACGCGACAACCGCTTTTATCAAGCGTGGGATGCGATCGCCAAAGATCGAATCACTTTTCAAGACTGGATCAAGACGCACATTCTCAATACCAGCAATTTCGAGGAATATCGCCGGGTGCTGCAAGAACCGAACTCGCAAGGTGTGCGATGACCACCGCCCCTGCCTACACCACCGGCGAAATCATGACCATCGCCGCAGCGCGTTTGTTGAAAAATGGTGCGGTGTGTTTTGTCGGGATAGGATTGCCTTCGACCGCGGCGAATCTCGCGCGGCTGACTCATGCCCCGGACATCGTCCTAATTTACGAATCCGGCCCTATCGGCGCGAAACCTGTCGTGCTTCCTCTATCGATAGGCGATGGGAATCTCGCTGAAACCGCGGACACGGTAGTTTCCACTCCGGAAATTTTCCGCTACTGGCTGCAGGGCGGGCGAGTGGACGTCGGATTTCTCGGCGCGGCGCAAATCGATCGCTTCGCAAATATCAACACCACGGTGATCGGAGATTACAAGGTACCAGCCACGCGACTTCCCGGTGCGGGAGGCGCTCCGGAAATCGCCAGTTGTGCCGGTGAAGTGGTGCTGGTGCTGAAACAATCGGCGCGGGCCTTCGTGAAAAAACTGGATTTCGTGACCTCAGTCGGTCATCTTGACGGCGGCGATGCCCGCCAGCGGCTGCATTTGCCGGGGAAGGGTCCGGTCGCCGTCGTAACCGATCTCTGTCTGATGCGGCCCGACCCGGTCAGCAAGGAACTTACGGTGACCCAACTGCATCCGGGCGTAACCAGAGAACAGGTGGCAAAAGCGACCAGCTGGGAAATTCGCTTCGCGGATCAAGTTGCGGAAACTCCTGCGCCCACTGCCTTCGAACTGGAAACTTTGCGGGATCTTGAACAGCGCAGCAAACTCGCGCACGGAAATCTGACGGGGGCGGGTGCGGGCTCTACCTAGAGCCTGCTCTGTAGACGACATGAAAACAGTTTTTCTCTGCGATGCGATTCGAACTCCGATTGGGCGGTACGGCGGGGCGCTCTCGTCTGTTCGAACCGACGATCTCGCGGCGATTCCGATTCGCGCATTGGTGCAACAAAATTCAAAAGCCGACTGGAATCAGCTCGACGAAGTGATTCTTGGCTGCGCGAATCAGGCCGGCGAAGACAATCGGAATGTCGCGCGCATGGCGCTGCTGCTGGCTGGAGTACCCGAGACTGTACCGGGTTCCACCGTGAATCGTCTTTGTGCGTCAGGGATGGAAGCAGTCGGCTCCGCTGCGCGGGCCATAGCGGCCGGTGAGTTGGACTTCGCGATCGCTGGCGGCGTGGAGTCCATGTCCCGGGCGCCATTCGTCATGGGCAAATCAGACACTGCGTTTTCACGCAGCGCCGAAATCTTCGACACCACCATCGGATGGCGGTTCATCAATCCGCTGATGAAAAAACAGTACGGCGTGGACTCCATGCCGGAGACCGCGGAGAACGTCGCCGAGGAATTTGGCGTTTCGCGCGAAGATCAGGATGCTTTTTCGCTGCGCAGCCAGCAGCGCGCCGCTCGCGCGCAAGCGGCAGGATTTTTTGCGGAAGAGATTGTTCCAGTCGAAGTCGCGGGAAAGAAAGGAACTACAAACGTTGCGATCGACGAACACCCGCGCCGCGATTCGACGATGGAGGCATTGGCAAAACTCAAACCCGCGTTTCGAACGCCCGGAACCGTCACCGCGGGCAACGCTTCCGGCGTGAACGACGGCGCCGCCGCAATCATCGTCGCCTCGGAAGATGCTGCAAAACGCCACGGACTCACGCCGCGCGCGCGTTTTCTCGGCATGGCCGCCGCGGGAGTTCCGCCGCGCATCATGGGAATCGGGCCAGTTCCCTCAACCAAGAAACTTCTCGCGCGACTCAAGTTTTCCATCGCCGACTTTGATTTCATTGAATTGAATGAAGCCTTTGCCAGCCAGTCGCTGGCCTGCTTAAGCCAACTTGGTATCCGCGACGACGCGCCGCACGTAAATCCGAACGGCGGAGCAATTGCGCTAGGGCATCCGCTGGGCATGAGCGGCGCGCGGCTCATCCTCACGTCGATTCATCAATTGCAGAAAACTCAGGCCAGGCGCGCGCTGGCAACGATGTGCGTCGGCGTCGGCCAGGGAGTTTCGCTGGCTCTCGAACGCGTCTAGCGCTTCGCAGAAATTTTCGTCCAGCCGCCGGCAATCTTCACTAGCTCTTGAATCGTCCCACCAATTCCTTTAGCGAAGTCGCCATCCGCGCCAGTTCCGCCGCCTTTGGTATGTCCAGCGCGCCGCGCGTGGTGTTTTGCGCCGCTTCCGCCACGCCGGAAATGTTATGAACGATCTCCACCCTTCCGCGTGCCGCTTCGCTCAAGTTCCTCGCCATCTCGTTGGCCGTCGCATTCTGTTCTTCCACCGCAGTGGCAATCGTGCACGTCTTCTTGCGACTCGGTAGTGATCAAATTCAGCCGCCGGCTCGCCGCCACCAGTCCGTTGTGATGAATTGAGTTGCTGAACTGCAGCACCTGGTTCCGCGCCAGCACCAGTTCCCCCACCAGGTTCATCAACTTGTCCAGCAGCACCACATTCATCCGAATCGTGCTGTCGCTCGCCTGCGATTTTCCCGGCTGTCCGCCGGAATTTTCCGCCGACTTGTTCGGCGGGCTTTGAATTGCTAAACAAAACTGCGGAGAGTTTTTCTGTTCGCGAGCTCTTGGCCACCAACTCCCAGCCCACCACTTTCGCCCCACCCCGCCGCAGCCGGCGTATCTGGTTCACTATGCCGATTCGCATTTCCCTTTTTGTCGATGGGCAACCGCAGTGGGAGGCAGAAACTTCAACCTTGGTTGTCAACGCGCACCGCACGCTGATTCTTCTGAATCACGAAATCATGACCGGCCAGGTCTTGACCATTGCCGATCGGCTCCGGCGAACAGCGCAAGTGCCGAGTGGTCATGCTTGGCGCTCGAACCTCCGGCATCACCGAGGTCGGCATCGAGCTTCTCGAACCGGTCGCTCATTTCTGGCGAGTTAGCAATCCGCCCCCGGATTGGGTGCCGTATCAATCAAGAGAAAAAGTCTCGGTCGGCACAGTGGCGGGAAAAGTGAAATCCCGAAGGATCTATTTTCGTAACAGAAACCGAATCACCCGCTCCGCCATCGGGCCATACGGCGGCCGCAAAAACTTCAGCGTGCTGAACCGGCTTTGCAGTAACACTCCTTTTTTCTTTGAAAATGTTTCGAATCCGGCTTTCCCGTGATAGTTGCCCATCCCGCTCGCGCCAACACCGCCAAATGGCAGACTGTTTTGCGCGACGTGGTAAATCACATCATTAATCGTAACTCCACCGGATGCCGTCGCTTGCAAAACGTGATCGACCCGCCGCGAATCGTAATCGAAATAATAGAGGGCGAGCGGATGTTCGTGGTCATTGACGTACCGCAACGCTTCATCCAACTCGCGAAATGGCAGAATTGGCAGGATCGGCCCGAAGATCTCCTCCTGCATCACCCGCATTAGGTCAGTGACGTTTTGCAGCATGACCGGCGGGATGACCCGATTTTCTGCGTTGCATCCCTCCGTATTTTTTCCAAGAGCAACCACTTGCGCGCCGCGCGCGGTTGCGTCCTTCACGTAATCGCATAGACGCTCATAGTGCGACCGATTGATAATCCGCGAGTAGTCAGGATTGCCGGCCCACTTCGGATAGAGCCGCCGCGCCACCTCTCCCGCCAGCTTGACGAATTCCTCTTGCTGCCACTCGTGCACAAAAACGTAATCCGGCGCCAGGCAAGTTTGTCCGGCGTTGTACAGCTTTCCGGTTAGAATTCTCTCGACCGCCGTGGCTAGCGGAAACTCCGGATGAATAATCGCCGGACACTTTCCGCCAAGCTCAAGGGTCACCGGCGTCAAGTTCTCGCTCGCCGCCCGCATCACCAATTTGCCGACTCGCGTCGATCCGGTAAAAAGCAAATGGTCGAATGGCAAGGCCGCAAACTCCGCCGCAACCTTCGCGTCTCCGGTCACCACCGCGATGTACTCCTCCGGAAAAGTGTCCGCAACGATTTTCTGCAGCAGCGCCGCGCTTGCCGGCGCAAGTTCCGAAGGTTTCAGCAACGCGTGATTTCCGGCGGCGATCGCATCCACTAGCGGTGAAAGTGTGAGAAAAATCGGATAGTTCCACGCCCCGATGATGCCGATTACTCCGAGCGGCTGGTAAATAATCCGCGCGGTGGCAGGAAAGAAATTCAGCCCTACACTCGCCCGTCGCGGCTTCATCCATTTGGCAAGGTGGCGCCGGGCGTGCCGGATCGCATCAACCAGAGGCACCAGCTCCAGCGCCAGAGTCTCTTGCCGCGCGCGACCGCCGAAGTCTGTATTCACCGCTGCAACAATTTCCGATTGCCGGTCAATAACCGCCGCTTCGATGAGTTTTAGCGAGCTCAAACGTTTCTGATAATCCGGAGGTGCGTCGCGGAATGCCTTTCGCTGTCGCGCCAGGAGATCGGGCAACGGACTCTCCGCCAACGCCGAATCGCGTTGCATCATGCTGTCAGTAGTTCCCGTCATTGCCTGCATCTCCGCATTCGGATTCTTCAGACAAATTCAACCGATAACCGTGCATTCCATGCCCAACAGCTCACCAAGTTTGCGCAGCTTACCGGAAATATGACCGACGCCAATCGCGCAGTGATGTGCCGGACCCTCTGCATTCCACGCATTCATGAAATTTCTCGCGCCCATGCGGAATCGGTAGCGGCTGTTAGTGTTGCCGATTTCCAGTATCGGGCCAGGCTCAGATACCGCTTCCGCCACCAGTAATTTCAGTTTTCCATCGAAAGTTTGCACCACCGAAAGCAGCGTGACCGGACCGTGTTTGACCGACATTTCCACCGACAAACCGCGTCCGGCTTTCCCGTGGTACACGTTCAACGGACGCACTTTGGTCTTGCCTTGCGCGATGGCGATGTGGCCGGGGCCGTCGTGGCCCATCAGGATTACGTCGTCGTTGAAATCGACCGCATAATACTCAGTGAAAGACCCTCCCGCTCCGAAGCAATCCATAATTTTCATGGCCTGAGCATTCTTGATTTCATACTCGCCAGCCACCGGAATACCGCGCGCGGTAAGCAAACTGGTGCCCAGGATAATCGAGCTGATGGCGTCTTCATTTTCGGCGTTACCTGTGCCCTGGTAGTAGTACGCCAAAGATCCAAGCTGATGATTCTCGACAAGACGGTCCAATGCGACAGAAGTACGCGCGGCGCGCTCCAGTTCCGCCAGAGGACAATCGGGTTGAATCTCAAAGCGTTCCCGAAAATCCTGAACGCGAGCGCTGATCTCTTCTTTGGAAACTTTTCGGCGTAAGGCCGCAAGTTCATCCACTTCCAGCATTTCAATGTGTCCGCCGAAATACGCACACTGCTGCGTGAGATCGGAGTAGATGTCCAGCATGCCTCCGTAGTAGTGGCCCATCACGCCCAGCCGGTTGTGCTCCATCGCATGCGCGACTCTGCCCGCCTCAATCCACTCGGTGATTGCGTTCCATGCCAGCGGATCGTTTTCAAGCGTGCCCGTAACCTGAAAAAACGGAATCTGGCAGCGGCGAAACACGTTGGCGATTTCCGGCACCGGGCAAGCCTGGCAATAGGCGAGCCATTCGCCGGTCATCTTGGTTCGATCGCCCATTTGATTGAACGCCGCATAATCAATCGCTGCCGAAGGCGCGAGATTCAGCAGGACTACCGGAACCTTCGCCCTTCGAACCACCGGAAGTGCGGTCGAGGACAACGCGTAGGTCGTGACATAAAGCAAAATCAGGTCGACATCGTGCTGCCGGAAGGCATGCCCCGCAACCTGCGCTTTCTCCGGTGAATCGATCAGGCCCAGGTTAACAACCGAGAGGCCGGGTCGTGCAATTCGCCCTGCGATTAAATTGATATAGCCGGTTAGACGTTCCTGCAGTCCTGCAAATTGCGGCCAGTAGGCTTCGAGCCCGATGCCGAATAACCCGACTTTGAATTCCTGGTTTGCACCCGTCTCATTCATGCTTGCGCCCTCTGGGTCCGCACGTTGCCGGACAGCATCCTATACCAAAACTCAATTGCCTATTGAACAGACACCGGGCCTGAACTAATTTGTTGCCATGAAAAACTCTATCGCCGGCCTTCCGCCAAATGATTCGCGCAATTCTCTGAGCATTACTGGGGGCATTCAATGAGAGTTAAGCATTTATTGCTGTTCTGGATTTTAGCGGCATTCATGGCCGCAACCCTGCCTTCGCTAGCCGCGCAGGACGCTCCAGTTCAATTTACGGTCCATTGGGACAAAGTAACTTCCGTATCCAAAACCACGCCGACTTTACAAGTGGTCGTCAATCCGCCGCTCCGCCGCGGAACCGCCGTCCACGACAGTGCGTTCCAGGCACTGCACGAACTCGGTGCCGACTACGTGCGCTATGTACCCTGGCTCCCGTATCCGCGTCTTGGCGTGGCGGAACTCGAAGCGCCCAAAGATGGCAAGACCTCCTGGGATTTCTCCCTAATTGATCCGATGACCATCGATTTTCTGGAGGCCACCAAGGGCCATCCCGTAGTCCTCAATTTCAGCACTATCCCTCAATGGATGTACAAGACCGATAAGCCGGTGAGTTATCCAGACGATCCAAACAAGGCGGTCTGGGATTACGAACAAGGCGCCGAACTGCGCGACCCGAGTGGCAAAGAAGTGGCCGAGTACTTTGCGCGGTTACTATCCTGGTACAGCAAGGGCGGATTTACGGACGAGTTCGGGAACCGCCACGAATCCGGTTATCACTATTCGATCCCCTATTGGGAAGTGCTGAACGAAGTTGATTTCGAGCATCACATGACTCCACAAAGCTATACGCGGTTATATGACGCGATCGTCCTGGAGATGAAGAAGGTCCAGCCAGAAACGAAATTTGTCGGAATAGCGATGGCCCTGCCGGGTCTTAACCCGGAGTTTTTTGAATATTTTCTCGATCCGAAAAACCACCAACCCGGCGTGCCACTGGACGCCATCTCCTACCATTTCTATGCGTCTCCAGCGGCGGATGAAACTCCCGACATTCAGCAGCATACGGTTTTCGCCCAGGCCGATGGTTACCTGAATACCGTGCGCTACGTTGAGGCCATCCGAAAAAGGTTGGCCCCCGCAACCCGCACCATGATCAATGAAGTTGGCATCATTGCAGCTGACGACAGCGGCCAGACCGATTCTCATCACGTCGCACAGCCAATCCCTGATCTGTATTGGAATCTTGCGGGCGCTGAATACGCCTATCTGTTTGCCGAACTCACCAGGATTGGGATAGACGTCGTCGGAGAATCGCAATTAGTTGGTTATCCCACCCAATTCCCCAGTGTCTCCATGGTCGAATGGAACAACGGAAAACCGAATGCGCGTCTGTGGGTATTGAAACTTCTCCACGACAACTTTGCCCCTGGCGACAACATCGTGGAAAGCGCCTCGGTCAGTGCGCCCGGTTTCGACGATTCCGTGGTCTCCGCACTCGCAATTCGAACCCAGCATGGAGAGCGCAAACTTCTGCTGGTAAACAAACGCGATCGCAATCTGGACGTCTCTATTGCTGGTGCCAACGGAGCCCAATCGGACTGCGTGGATCGCAGCACCGGATTCCGGCCGCCAGCATCCAGCAAGCTGAATTCGGACAAGCTTACGCTCCACGCGTTTTCAGTAGCGGTCGTGACTTTGCCCTAAGCCACTCACATCCATTCCGTTGCGTGCCCCAACGCCAACTCTCCGTCCTGCCCCTACTAAGAAATACTTACTCTAGGCGGTTATTCTTGGGAGAATAGTGGGAATCTTCGACCTTTCGCGATTTTCAGGTATATTTTCTGCGAAAAATGTATAGAATGGCAAAGCGCTTTGACCACTTGGCTAAAAGCTCGCCGGATTCGTCGGCTCAGCTACGTGGCGGTTAAAAAGGAGTTTTCGATGAGTTCTGAACCCTTCTTAGTCCGATCGCGGAAGCTTGCAGATGGTACATCGGGCGAGATGTTAGGGTTTTCCCGCGAAACCGTGCACTGGCAATGGATGAGCATGTCGGCGCGGCGTTTGAATCCCGGCGAATCTTATGAGGCCGTGACCAAGGGCGAGGAAGCGGCGTTCGTAATCCTCGGAGGTCTCTGTACCGCCAATTGGGGCGCCGGCGACCAGCAAATCGGCGGTCGCAAGAATGTTTTCGATGGACTTCCCTACTGCCTATATCTCCCAGCCGGCCACGCGGTGAAATTTCGCGCGACGACCGTTTGCGAAATCGCCGAATGCCGTGTTCCTTCGCAAGCAAAGCTGGAGCCGCGGCTGATCACCACAAAAGACGTGGTGACTGGCCTGCGCGGTGGTGGAAACGCGTCGCGCCAGATCGTCGACATCATCACCACTGACTTCCCGGCCGATAAACTGGTGGCGATCGAGGTCTATACGCCCGGCGGAAACTGGTCCAGCTATCCACCGCACAAGCATGACGTACACAATCCACCCGCGGAGGTGGACCTCGACGAAATCTACTATTACCGGATCGATCGTCCAGACACCGGCTTTGCGCTGCAACGCCTGTATTCACCGGCCACTTCGCAAGATTTAACGGTGCGTGCCGAAGATGGCGACGCTGTCCTGGTGCGTTCCGGCTACCATCCGGTGGTCGCAGGCCCCGGTTACAACGTCTATTACTTGAATTTCCTGGCGGGAACTTCGCGCACCCTGGCGGTCACCGAAGATCCGGACCACGTGTGGCTCAAGTCTTCGTGGAAAGAAACAGATTCGCGATTGCCGCTGGTGAAGTGACAATCCCAGTTACTGCAGTTGGCGTTACATGTGGTTCTGCGGCATGCTAGTGCCCTTGTAGGCCAAGACCGCGCGAGGAGAATGGCTCGATGACACGCCGATTGACGATGGCGCAAGCGATTGTAGCCTATCTGCAGAATCAGTTTTCCGCTCGCGACGGCCAGGAACACCGGTTTATCCCTGGAATCTTTGGAATTTTCGGTCACGGCAACGTGGCGGGGCTCGGGCAAGCACTCGAACAAGATAAAGGCCTTAAATATTATTTTTGCCGCAACGAACAGGCCATGGTGCACACCGCGTCCGCGTTCGCCAAAGCCACCTTCCGGATGCGCACACTTGCTTGCACCTCATCCATCGGCCCCGGAGCAACCAATATGTTGACCGGAGCTGCGCTGGCCACCATCAACCGCCTTCCGGTCTTGCTTTTGCCCGGTGACACTTTCGCTCGTCGCAACGTCGCGCCGGTCTTACAACAACTGGAGTCGAGTAGCACGCAAGACGTCTCGGTGAATGATTGCTTCAAGCCCGTTTCGCGATACTGGGATCGCATCCAGCGCCCCGAGCAGTTGCTCACGGCATTGCCCGAGGCCATGCGCGTTTTGACTTCGCCGGCCGAGACTGGCGCGGTCACGCTATGCCTCCCGCAAGATGTGCAAACCGAGGCATTTGACTATCCCGAGGAATTTTTTCAAAAGCATCTTTGGGAAATTCCACGCAGCCGCTGCGACCAAACTTTCCTGATGCGCGCAGCCCAATGGATTCGCGCGGCAAAGAAACCGCTGATCATTGCGGGCGGC
This sequence comes from uncultured Acidobacteriota bacterium, assembly GCA_963814635.1. GTDB lineage: Bacteria > Acidobacteriota > Terriglobia > Acidiferrales > UBA7541 > Acidiferrum. The sequence continues at coordinate 3,011,098 of CAWFDP010000001.1, forward strand.
GGCGTGCTCTACTCCGAAGCCAGCGCAACACTCGGGAAATTTACCAGCGCCACCGGCATTCCGGTGAGTGAGACCCAAGCCGGAAAAGGTTCGCTTCCATACGACCATCCCCAGGAAGTCGGCGCGGTTGGAGTAACCGGAACGCCCGGCGCAAACATCCTGGCTCGTGAAGCCGACCTAGTCATCGGTATCGGCACCCGGTACAGCGACTTCACCAGCGCTTCCAAAACCGCGTTCCAAAATCCTGCCGTGCGCTTTATCAATATAAATGTCGCCGAATTTGACGCCTACAAACACGCGGCGCTTCCTTTGACCGGGGACGCGAAAGCGACCCTCGACGAACTGCACAGCGCCGTCTCCGGTTACACCGTGGACGAAAGCTATCGCCAGCGAATCGCCACCTTCCGTGCGGAGTGGGACGCAGAAGTCGATCGAATCTGCGCAATTAGCAACGAGTCCCCCGTCAGCCAGGGCGAACTCATTGGTCTCGTGAATTCCATCATCCAAGCCGACGACACCATGATCAACGCCGCTGGCAGCCTTCCCGGAGACCTGCACAAATTGTGGCGAACCAGGAAACCGGGCGGCTATCACATGGACTACGGATACTCTTGCATGGGCTACGAGATTGCCGGCGGCCTTGGCGTGAAGATGGCCGATCCCAAGAGCGAAGTTTACGTGCTGGTGGGAGACGGCTCGTACCTAATGATGGCGCAGGAAATTGTGACGTCACTCCAGGAAGGCTACAAACTCAACATCATTCTGCTCGACAATCACGGCTTCTCAAGCATTGGTGGCCTCAGCCGCAGCTGTGGCAACGATGGCATGGGCACAAATTACCGTTACCGTCGCGGCGATTCGTATGACGGCGAACTCTTGCCCGTGGATTTTGCAAGCAACGCGGCAAGCTTGGGCGCGTGGGCGACGCGTGCCAAGACTCGCGCTGAACTTTCCAGTGCTATGGCTGAAGCGGCACGGCAGCCGCAGACGACCGTGATCGTGGTCGAGACTTCGTACGAAAAACGAGTTCCAGGCTATGAGTCCTGGTGGGACGTCGCCATCGCCGAAGTTTCGGAAAAAGAGGCCGTACGCGCGGCGCGAGCTGAATATGAAGTGGCCCGCAAAATGGAACGGTTCTTTTTCTAACCGTCGCGCTATTGGTTCGAGGTTTATGCAGTCGCTGATTTCGCCATCTGGTCGATCACACCGTTCAAATATTTCAAGCTGGCGGCCACGCTGACTTTGGGTGGAATTTCCGCGGCCCCAAATTTCACGTCCTGCTCCACGACGGACCAGCCGGAATATCCGTTCTTCAACAAGGTCTGGAAGAACGCCGGAAAGTCAATGCATCCTTGCCCGATGATCGTGAACACCTTGTGTTCAACCGCTTGGTCAAAATTCCATTTGTTTTGCCGAGACTGCTCGAGAATCTTGGCATCGCAATCTTTCACGTGCACGAACCGCAACTTGCTCTTGTACTTTTCGGCTTCCTTCACCGAATCGCCATGGCCATAAACACAATGCCCGGTGTCCAAACACAGCCCGATGTTGGTGTGCGAGGTGACGTCGTAGAAACGCTCGCATTCTTCCGGCGATTCAACGTAGGTTCCAATATGAGGATGAAAGACCAGGTCCAAGCCAAACTCGTTAGCCACCTTTTCGGCATCGGCAACAATTTGTCCGACGTGCTTCCACTGCTCGGCAGTAAGCGTAGGACAGCCCGGATCGTAGATGCGGCCGGCATAGGCATTCCGCTCCGGTGACATATCGTCCGCCATCACCAGGAACGGCGCTTTCAGCGTAGCCAACAGATGACCGACCTTGCGGATCCTCTCGATCACCGATGCGTTCGCGGTCGGATCCGTCATCTTGACCGGCACAAATGAGCCGAGCAGATTCAGTTTGCGCTTTTCCAGTTGCGGCTGAAGGATCTTGGGATCCGTGGGAAAAAAACCATACGGCCCGAGTTCGGTACCGGTATATCCGGCCTCCACCATATCATCCAGCATCTGTTCGTAGGATTGCTCCCAGGATGGGCCGGGGTAATCCAGCACGCCCCAGCTATCGGGCGCGCACGCAAATAGGAACCGTTCATTGAGTCTGCTCATGATCTTCCTTTTCTTCCATGATATGAGACGCTAACCAAGTCCCGCTCGGCCGCTTCGCCGGGAGCGCTACTATACTTTCGTCCCTTAAACCCAAATACTTCTAAGCGCTTTTATCACACAAATGACAGTCGGCAAAGCACTTTTTGATGGTCAACTAGATTATGCGCAATAGCGGTTTTTAACTTTCGGAGGGCGGATCGGACTCAACTATTATTCCGATGCCGCAGCCACAGGTTTTACCTGCTTGAAACCGCAAGACTCTCTCACTCGCAACTCCGGCATCAGTTTCTTCACTACTCCCGGACCGTCGTTCCCGGCGATGCGATCCAGCAGCAATTCCACTGCTTCACTGCCCAGCTGATACTTCGGCAGTTCCACAGTGGTTAGTTTGGGATGAAAAATTGCCAGCCACGGGTAGTCGTCGAAACTTACCATGCCAAAGTCTTCCGGGCAGCGCAGTCCCATCTCTTCAGCAGCCTTAAGAAGGCCAACCGTCATCAGAAAGTTGGCGACATACACCCCGTCCGGCCGGTGAGAGAGCAAAAGATTCCCCCCGCGATAACCGGATTCAATGCGGTAATCGCCATCAATCACCAATTCCGGATCGTATGGAAGGTTGTTGGCTTTCAGGGCATCGCGAAACCCTTCCCACCGCGCCTTGCCATTGCTGATTTTTCGCGGACCGCCCATCAACCCGATGCGCTTTCGTCCGGCGCGCGCAAGGTGGCATACGGCGTCATACGCACCCTGGTAGTCGTCGGTAATCACCGCGTCTTTGGAAATCTTGGGGAACGTGCGCATCACCAGCACGATTGGGATTTTCGTTTCTTGTATCATTTGCCGCAACGGAGGGCTTAGGTCGCTAAGCGCCTTGGTCAGCAAAATTCCGTCCACCCGCTTCGAGAGCAACAATTCGAGGGCGCTCTCCTCTTTTTCCTGGGTGTCGTCGCTATTGCAGAGCAGCAGATTGTATCCGCGCTTTTGCGCCGCATCTTCCGCGCCTCGCACCACCATCGGGAAAAATGGATTGGCAATATCGGGGACGATCATCCCGATAGTGTGTGTTTGTTGTTTTGCCAGGCTGCGAGCCAATAAATTGGGGCGGTAATTCAGCTTGCGAATCGCCGTTTCCACTCGTTCCCGCAATTTCTTGCCGACGTGGCTCTTTTGATTGACCACCGCGGAGACCGTGAAAACCGATACTCGCGCTTCTTTTGCAACATCGTAGATGCTGGCGGACTTGCCGGCCTTGGCCAATTTGGGTTTGCGTTGCATATGGTTATGAACGAGCAGAGTGTATCGTAACTCAATCACCGTCGCCAGTGCCATCATTATAAGCGTTTATAAATATCACGGTTAGCGCGGCCGTCGCCGGGTCGCCGCGGCGCCACCCTGGCCGCTGGTCGTTGTTTGCTTGCCGCTGCGGACTAACAGTTGCCACTATGGATTTGTCGCGTTTTGCTGGCAGAACAAGTCACTTTTGCTCTGGCAGCCACGGAAAGAAGTTCGCCGCCATTGCCCGCGCAAATCCATAGGTTTGCACTTTGTTGTTTTCATTTGGCCGTCAAAGCGCTAAGATTTCCAGGAAGGAGCCATCGTGCGAAAACTCGGAGTCGGAGTTGTTGGAGTTGGCGAGATGGGCAAACGTCACGCCGAGAACATGCGGCGACTGGTGCCGCAAGCCCAGTTGGTGGCCATCGCCGACGTATCCGCGCAGCGCGGCAAGCAGGTTGCCGACGAACTGGAAATCGAGCATGCCTACACCGGCCTCGAGGAGATGGTGCAACGGAAAGATATCGACGCGGTGGTGATCGCGACGCCGGACAAATTCCATGGATCGTCGATTCGAATCGCCGCGGCCGCAGGCAAAGATATTCTGTGCGAAAAGCCGCTGGCGCTGACTTTGGAGGATGCGAACTCCGCGCTGCAAGCGGTTTCCCGCGCTGGAGTTCGTATGCAAGTCGGTTTTATGCGCCGTTACGATCCGGCGTATTCCGCAGCGATGAAGCGCATCGAAGCCGGCGAAATCGGCACACCGGTGGTCTTCAAGTCGCTCGGCCGCGACAAGGACGAGCCGCCCATAGCCGCCTTCGAGTCCGGCATCAACGGGACGCTTCTATACAGCAACACCATTCACGATTTCGATTTGGCTCGCTGGCTGATGCAGGACGAAGTGACCGAAGTGCACACCTTCGGCACCACCGCCATTCGCCCTGAAATCGCCAGGTACGGCGATGTAGTGGCCAGCGTCGTGAACATGAAGTACGCGAATGGCGCGATTGGCAATGTCGACTCCAATGCGCAGGCGCTGTACGGCTACGACGTGCGAACCGAAATTGTCGGTTCCAAAGGATCGATCTTTATCGGCAGCCTGCAAGGCGCGCCGGTAACTTTCTTCACCAATCGCGGGAGCAGCGAAGTTCTCGCCGACCATTTCCTTTCGCGGTTCGCTGATGCCTACCTCGCGGAAGCGCGCGATTTCGTGAACACCATGTTGGCCGAGAAGGCGCCGCGCGTTACCGGCGAAGATGGACTGCGTGCCCTGGAGATTGCCGTCGCCGCGGAAAATTCCTATTTGCACGGCCAGCCTTGCAAAGTTGCTCGCGAAAAAGCGGCGCACGAGTAGCCCAACGCCAAGGGAGAAAACAATGACTCGAACGGCGGCCCGCGAATCATACAAAAGCCCGTTGCACCAGATGACGCAAACCACTCCCACTTGTTTGTGGAATGACTCCGCTTCCATTCCCGAACTGACCTATTCCATCGAACACGGCGCGGTCGGAGCGACTTGCAATCCGGTCATCGTCCTCGGAGTTCTGAAAAAAGAGCTCCCGCAATGGAAAGGCCGCATCGAAACATTAATACGGGAAAGGCCCGCAGCCACTGAGGACGAAATCGCCTGGCAAGTGGTCCGGGAAATTTCCGTCAAATGCGCGGCTCTGCTGAAACCGGTTTTCGACGGGCAGCGCGGCCGCAACGGTCGTCTCTCGATTCAAACCGACCCTCGACTTTATCGCGACACCGAAGCCATCGTCCGTCAGGCCGAAGAGTTCAGCAAGCTCGCTCCCAACATGATCGTAAAAATCCCAGTCACTCGCGCCGGAATTCCCGCTATCGAGGAAGCGACTTATCGCGGCATCAGCACCAACGCCACGGTTTGCTTTACTCTTCCGCAATGCGTCGCCGTTGCCGAGGCGGTGGAACGCGGCCTGAAACGACGCGAACACGAAGGCAAAGAAATCGCCTCGATGGGCCCAGTCTGTACGATCATGGTTGGCCGGCTGGATGATTGGCTCAAGGCGGTGATGGAAACAGAAAATATTTCCATCGATCCCGGATTTCTCGAATGGGCGGGTGTGGCCGTTTTCAAAAAAACGTATCAGATTTTCCGCGAGCGCGGCTATCGCATTCGCCTGCTCTCCGCAGCATTCCGCAATCACATGCATTGGAGCGAGTTTATCGGCGGCGATGTGGTGATCTCGCCGCCTTACAACTGGCAAGTGCGTTTCAACGCCAGTGACGTCGAAGTGCGTCCCCGCATCGAGGATCCCGTTGATCCCCGCGTGGTGCAAGCGCTGACCGCCAAATTTGCCGATTTTCGGCGAGCTTTCGAACTGGATGGCTTGTCGATGAATGAGTTCGACGCATTCCCCGCGACCCGCAGGACGCTGCGCCAATTTATTACCGCATGTCACGATCTGGACGGGATAATTCGGGATATCATGCTTCCCAATCCTGACGCTGTCTGACCCATCTCCTAGGCTGCACCGCGTCGGGACTTATTCAAAATTATTTTTCGGTGAGCCAAAATGAAAAATAAAAACCCGTTGCAACCAGACGATCGTCCCGCACTTCCGCGCCGTGACCTCCTGACCTGGATGGCTACCGCTGGAGCAGCTCTCGGGCTTGGAACGTCCGCGCATGCTGAGCCACAGTCAAAAAGCGCCACTTCTTCCGCATCGCTGCCGGCCAACCTGGGAAATCTCGCTAGATTTCGGGATTACAAGAACAAGCGCGCTTCCAGCTATGACCGCACCGGAGCCAACGCCGACTTCACCGTTCTCGAGCCCGGGCAAACGGCCACTCTCCTGAATACTTCGGAACCCGGCATCATCACCCACATTTGGTTCACTATCGATTCAGACGAGGAATTTCATCTCAAGAAACTGGTGTTGCGCGCGTATTGGGACGGAGAATCCGAGCCGTCGGTCGAAGTGCCGCTCGGAGATTTTTTCGGGCTGGGGCTCGGTGAATATTTTCTGTACCAGTCGGCGCTGACCACGGTCGCTTCGGTTAAGGCCTTGAATGCATACTTTCCGATGCCGTTCGGCAAATCTGCACGCCTGACACTGGACAACGAAGGAAAGCAGCGCGTCAACAGCCTTTACTACAATATTGATTTTGTAGCGGTCAAGGAGTTGCCCGCCGATCTCGGATACTTCCACGCGCAATACCGCCAGGCAACGCCGTGCCGCGGCTGGACCGACGATTGGAAGAAAAACAACGAGCCGCTGGTCAACGACAAGAAAAATCTCAACGGTGACGGCAATTATGTTTTCCTGGAAGGGCAAGGTCACGGGCACTTCGTCGGCGTGACTCACGCAATTCTGCAAAACCAGGATGGCTGGCCGGGCGAAGGCGACGAAATGATTTTTGTTGATGGCCAGCCCGAACCGGTGATCAACGGCACAGGAACCGAGGATTATTACAACGGCGCGTGGGACTTCGGCGGAATCGAGGAACCGCGCCCGTTTGGATATTTACACAATGGCGCTCCTCTGATGGTTAATCCTGAACGCGTGGGTGGGCGCTACTGTCTCTATCGCTGGCATCTGGAGAGCCCCATCTCCTTTCAAAAATCAATTCGGGTCACTATCGAACACGGCCACGCCAATCATCGCTCGGATAATTTCTTCACCACCGCCTACTGGTATCAGTCGGAACCGCACGCCGCCTTTCCCGTTCTTCCCAGCGCCGAATCGCGCATTCCCAGAATTATTCGCGTCGGTGGTCCTGGGGCGGCCGCGCCTCCTACCAAATGAGCCGCCGCGCGGAGTTGCCTTGCGACTCTTGTTGCGAGGCTTAACTCCAGAGAGAATGACCAGTTCACTGAAGGACAACCCGGCGATGGTGGGTTCGGACGAGACGGAATGACGTTGGAACCATTTGCAGCGTATATTGCGAAAATAGCAAGTGAAATTGATCTGAAAAGAGGAAAGATGAGCTACAAGGGTTTCGATCTCGCTGGCAGGGTCGCTGTGGTCGTCGGCGGCACCTCTGGAATTGGCCAGGCTCTGGCCCGCGGCTTGGCCGAAGGTGGCGCCGACGTAATTCCCACCGGACGACGCGCGGACTTGGTTGACGCCGCTGCAAAAGAAATCGAAGCACTCGGGCGCCGCTCGCTGCGCGTATCATCCGACGTTCTGGATCGCTCGTCGTTGCAGACGCTGCTCGACGCCGCGGTGGCCGAATTTGGCAAAGTAGATATTTTGGTGAACGCCGCGGGCCGCACCAAGCGCACTCCGTTTCTCGATGTTTCGGAGACCGAGTGGAATGAAATCATCGAGACCAATCTGAACGGCGCTTATCGCGTCAGCCAGGTTTTCGGCCGCCACATGGTCGAACGCAAATACGGCCGAATCATTAATATCGCCTCGCTGGGTTCCTTTGTTGGTTTGCATGAGGTGGCAGCATATGGCGCGAGCAAGTCCGGACTCGCCGCGCTGACTCGTACTCTAGCGATCGAATGGGCGCCGTTCGGAGTCTGCGTGAATGCCATCGCTCCCGGCGTTTTTCGCACTGCAATGAACACCAAGTTGCTCGACGGCACGGCTCGAGGCCAGGAGTTCTTGATGCGTACGCCGATGAAGCGATTCGGCCGGGTGGAAGAATTGATTCCCGCCGCGATTTTTCTGGCTTCTGACGCGGCCAGTTTTGTTACTGGCACCATCTTGCAAGTGGATGGAGGCTTCCTGGCCAGCGGCGTCAATCAATAGCACGATGAATCGCACTAATTATTTTATTGGCAGATTCCGTTGGGTGATCTGTGCCGTGTTGTTTTTCGGAATCACGAAAAACTATATGGACCGTCAGGTCCTGGGCGTGCTGAAAACCACGCTGCAGCATGACTTCGGTTGGAATGAAATCGACTACAGCAATGTGGTTTTTGCGTTCCAGGCGGCATACGCCTTGGGAATGCTTTTGGTTGGGCGGTTCATTGATCGTGTGGGTACGCGCATCGGATACGGTTTGGCCATGATTTTCTGGAGTGTGGCCTCCATGGCCCACGCGCTTTGCGGCTCCCTGCTGACTTTTGGCATCGCGCGCGCGGCGCTGGGCTTCGGCGAATCCGGTGCATTTCCTGCCAGCATCAAAACCGTTGCCGAATGGTTTCCGCGCAAAGAGCGTGCGTTGGCAACGGGAATTTTCAATGCTGGAACGAATGTTGGAGCGATTGTCACGCCACTGGTGGTTCCATGGATCACCATTCACTACGGATGGCGATGGGCGTTTCTGCTGACCGGAGTCTTTGGGCTTCTGTGGTTCCTGCTGTGGATGGCCGTGTATCGCAAGCCGGAAGAGCACGCCCGATGCTCCGCACAGGAGCTCGCGTACATTCGAAGCGACGGCGAAGATACCACCGAGCGCGTGTCATGGTCTCGGCTGCTGGGTTACAGACAGACTTGGGCATTTGCGCTGGCAAAATTTCTCACCGATCCGATCTGGTGGTTTTATCTGTTCTGGGTGCCGGGATTTTTGCAGCGCGAGCATGGCTTGAATCTGACCCAGGTCGGACTGCCACTGGTCACGATTTATTTGATTTCCGATGCGGGCAGCGTCGCCGGCGGATGGTTATCATCGCGGCTGATTGGGCGTGGCGTCTCGGTGAATTTTGCTCGCAAGATAGCAATGCTAATCTGCGCGGTTTGCGTGGTGCCGATCGTCTATGCGTACCGCGCGCAAGGGCTGTGGAGTACGGTGCTTTTGATTGGACTTGCCGCCGCTGCGCACCAGGGTTTTTCCGCCAACCTGTACACTACCGTTTCGGATATGTTTCCGAGCCAGGCAGTGGCTTCGGTGGTGGGCATTGGCTCGATGGCCGGTGGGATCGGCGGAATGTTGATCGCCAAGATCGTCGGCTACGTTTTGCAAGCGACCGGAAGTTATTTCGTTCCGTTCGTAATGGCCGGAGCGGCGTATCTTATTGCGCTGGGGTTAATGCATATAGTTGTGCCACGCTTGCAGCCAGTGAATTCGGTATAGGCCGCGGACCATGAAGCGACTTAATTTCGACAGCTTCCAGCTGAAGGATCTCGATCCACGATGAAAATCACCGATGCCAAAGTGATTGCTTGCAGCCCGGGACGCAACTTTGTCACGCTGAAAATTAAGACCGAAGACGGCATCCACGGACTTGGAGATGCCACGCTGAACGGCCGCGAGCTGGCGGTGGCGAGCTATCTTGCCGACCACGTCATTCCGCTTATAATTGGCCGCGATGCTCGACGAATCGAAGACCTCTGGCAATACCTATATAAAGGTGCGTACTGGCGACGCGGGCCGGTAACCATGAGCGCGATCGCCGCGGTGGATTCGGCGTTGTGGGACATCAAAGGCAAAGCGCTGAATGTGCCCGTCTATCAGTTGTTAGGCGGTGCATCGCGCGAAGACGTATTGGTGTACGGTCACGCGTCTGGACCCGGCATCGAAGAGACGGTTAAGGCTGTAGCCGATTACAAGAAACTCGGCTACAAGGCGATTCGCGCGCAGAGCGGAATTCCCGGATTGCCCAGTACCTATGGCGTCGGACACGGCAAGATGCACTACGAGCCGGCAGAAAAAGATGCGCCGCCCGAAAATATCTGGAGCACCGAGTTATATCTTAATTTTGTGCCGCAGCTTTTCGAGCGATTGCGCAACGAATTCGGCCAGGAACTTCATTTGCTTCACGATGCCCACCACCGTCTCACTCCGATCGAAGCCGCGCGGCTAGGGAAAAGCCTCGAGCCTTATCATTTGTTCTGGCTCGAGGATCCAGTCCCTGCGGAGTCGCAGGAAAGTTTCCGCATCATCCGCCAGCACACCACCACTCCACTCGCGGTCGGTGAAGTCTTCAACTCCATTTATGATTGCCAGCAGCTGATTCAGGAGCAGCTAATCGATTACATTCGAACTACCGTCGTACACGCGGGAGGAATCTCGCACCTGCGTAAAATCGCAAATCTCGCGGAGCTTTATCATGTCCGCACCGGTTCGCATGGCGCTACCGATTTAAGTCCAGTGTGCATGGCCGCGGCATTGCATTTTGATCTGAGCGTTCACAATTTTGGTATTCAGGAATACATGCACCATACCGGCGAGACCGACCGCGTTTTTCCGCATGCCTACACTTTTTCCGATGGGATGATGCATCCGGGAGAAGCTCCGGGCCTCGGCGTGGATATTGACGAGGCGCTGGCGGCGAAATATCCGTATCGACGTGCGTATCTTCCGGTGAACCGCAAGCTCGACGGCACCATGCACAGTTGGTAGAAGGAGATCTTCTTAGATGAGTCTGAAAATTCGACCAAAAGAAAGTTGCAGCTGGGACCAGATCAGTCTTGGCGAAGTGATGTTGCGACTGGATCCAGGCGAGAAGCGGATCTGGACCACTCGCAGCTTCGAAGTTTATGAGGGCGGCGGCGAATACAATGTTGCGCGGGGATTGAAACGTTGTTTTGGTTTGGACACCGCGGTGGTTACTGCATTCGCGGACAATCAGGTGGGCCGGTTAGTGCAAGACCTCATTTACCAAGGCGGTGTTGATCAATCGCTGGTGCGTTGGGTGCCGCACGACGGGGTAGGGCGTTCGGTGCGGAATGGATTGAATTTCACCGAGCGGGGATTCGGAGTGCGGGCAGCACTGGGATGTTCAGATCGCGGGCACACCGCAATATCACAATTAAAACCGGGCGAAATTGATTGGGAGAATATTTTTGGTTCGCTCGGCGCACGCTGGTTCCACACGGGCGGGATTTATTGCGCGCTTTCTCCGTCGGCTGCGGAAGTTGCGATGGAAGCGATGCAGGCCGCGCGAAAACACGGCGTTGTGATTTCCTACGATTTGAATTATCGCGATTCGTTGTGGAAGTCATTCGGCGGAAAGATTCGGGCACAGGAAGTGAATCGCAAGCTCGCCGCTTTTGTGGACGTGATGTTGGGGAACGAAGAGGATTTTTCGGCGGCGCTTGGGTATGAGATTCCCGGAACGGACGAACAATTCACCAGCATCGATACCGATGGCTTTAAAAAGATGATCGCGAATGTGGTAAAGGATTTTCCATTCAAGGTGGTGGCCACAACGTTGAGGACTGCAACCACCGCCACGCGAAATGATTGGGGCGCGATTTGCTATTGCGACGGCAATTTCTACCAGGCAGCAACTCGCGAAAACCTGGAAATTCTGGACCGCGTGGGCGGCGGAGATTCGTTTGCGTCGGGATTGATTTATGGATTTCTGGCTGGCAAAGATCCGCAGTGGGCGGTGGAGTGTGGAGCAGCGCATGGTGCGCTGGCGATGACCACGCCCGGCGACACAACCATGGTGACTTTGGACGAAGTGCTGCGAGTGATGCGGCGAACCGGCGCTCGCATCGTGCGCTAAACGGGGAAATGTCCTTGCTGAAAAAAGATGAAATTCGCCAACGAATTCTAGACGTCGGAATTGTGCCGGTGGTGCGCGCCAATTCGCCTGCCGAGGCCGCGTTTGCGGCGCAGGCTGTTTCACTCGGAGGAATTCCGATCGTTGAAATCACCATGACCGTCCCCGGGGCGGTCGGCGTGATTGCAGAATTGGCGCGGAACATGCCGGACGTGATCGTCGGCGCAGGAACGGTGTTGAATGCGGAGACGGCACGGCGGTGCCTGGACGCTGGCGCGCAGTTTCTGGTGAGTCCAGGGCTGGACGTCGAAACGGTGCGGCTTGCGGTGCGTGAAAACGTGGTGATGGCGGCGGGCGCACTGACTCCAGGCGAGCTGATGGCCGCATGCAATGCTGGAGCGGACTTTGTAAAGATTTTTCCATGCGCGCAGGTTGGCGGCGCGGCGTACATCAAGGCGCTGAAAGGCCCGTTCCCTGATGTGCCGCTGATTCCGACCGGCGGCGTGAATCTGGACACCATACCGAATTTTATTGCGGCAGGAGCAGCGGCGCTTGGAGTCGGCGGAGAGCTGATCGATCGGAACGCCATGCAATCGGGCGACGCGGCGATTATTGAAAATCTGGCGCGACGGTTCGTGGAAGCAGTGCGAAATGCGCGGCTCCTATTGAAGCAATTGAATTAAATGCACAACGAGAATCGCAATGGGAGAGTGTGATGGCCGGTGAAAAGAATTCCAGGCGCGGATTTATGAAGGTCGCAAGCGTGGCGATCGTGGGGGCCGCAGTGAATCCCAACGTCGGATCGGTGGCAGAAAATGCGAGCAGCGCCGGAGCGTGCCGTACTTACGACGTGACGGCGTTTGGCGCGAAGGGCGACGGCAAAACGGTTGATACGCCGTCCATCAATAAAGCCATTGAAGCGGCAGCGAGCGCGGGCGGCGGATCGGTCGTTTTTCCCGCGGGGAATTATCTTTGTTATTCCATCCGGTTGAAGAGTCATGTGGAACTGGTTTTGTCGAGCGGTTCGGTGATCGTGGGCGCCGATTCGCAATTGGACAAGGGCGGGCCGGGATACGATTTGGCGGAGTCCAATGCGCCGTGGGAAAGCTTCCAGGATTTCGGGCACAACCATTGGCATAACAGCCTGATATGGGCCGAAGGGCTGGAAAATGTTTCGATCTGCGGGCCGGGCCTGATTTGGGGAAAAGGACTGAGCCGCGGCGAGGGACAAGGCCCGGTTTCGGAAACTCCCGGCGTGGGAAATAAGGCCATCGCGCTGAAAAACTGCAAGGATGTGCTGCTGCGGGACTTTTCAATTCTGCATGGCGGACATTTTGGAATTCTCGCGACTGGGGTGGACAACCTCACCATCGACAATCTGAAAATCGATACCAACCGCGACGGCATTGATGTGGATTGCTGCCGGAATGTGCGCATCTCGAATTGCAGCGTGAATTCGCCGTGGGACGATGCTATCTGCCTGAAGAGTTCGTTTGCACTGGGCTACGCACGGGCGACGGAGATGGTGACGATCAGCGACTGCCTAGTGAGCGGGAGTTTTGTCGAGGGGAGTTTGCTGGATGCTACGTTCAAACGCTATCCCGCGAATTCGGATGTTGACCGAAACGGGCGAATCAAGTTCGGTACGGAATCGAATGGCGGCTACAAGAACATAACGATTACCAACTGCGTGTTTGATGGATGTTTCGGACTGGCGATTCTGAGCGTGGATGGCGCGCTGATCGAGGATGTTTCTATTTCAAACATCACGATGCGGGATACGGTTGGCTCGCCGATTTTTCTGCGGTTGGGATCGCGAATGCGGGGACCGGCGGGAGTGCCGGTCGGCGCGATTAGAAGAGTGAGTATCTCAAATATTGTTTCGTGGAACTCTTCATCGCAACTGTGTTCGATGATCGCCGGAATTCCGAGTCACCGGATTGAAGACGTGAAGATAAGCAATATTTTGATCCAGCATCCTGGGGGTGGAACAAAGCAGCAAGCGGCTATTCAGTTGGAAGAAAAGGAAAAGGAGTATCCGGAACCGACGATGTTTGGGACTACACCTGCGCACGGACTGCTGATACGTCACGCGGAAGGAATTGAAGTGAGCGATTTCAAGGTGATCGCGAAAGCCGCGGACGGGCGGCCGTCCATTATTCTAGATGACGTGAATCATAGCGATTTTTTCAATATCAAGGCGGGGCAGTCGGCGGGCACGCCGGTGTTCGTGCTAAATAATGTTCAGGATTTTAGCGTGGCGCGGTGCAGGCCACTGGCGGACACCCAAATTGCGGAAGCCAAGCACAAGGAACTGTAGCCCGAAATCCTAAGGCGAGTAGAGCCCCCCTCGCCGGTTTTTTCATAAGTGTTCATTCTAAAGGTAGTTAAAGTCCTTTGTTTTGATACGGTTTTGCAAGTGCGGATTCTAAAGGACTTACATTGGCAGTGAGGCAGTTTACCCCCCCTTCCCCACCTGTCTGTCCACAAGAGATTGAAAACAAAGGGCGACGAGAATATGGAAAAGTGAAGAGTGTGAAAAGAAAGGAGTTAAAAAGGAGTTCTTGGTAAGAGTATCAAAACACGGCGCTTAAAATTTCGCGGGTGTTGAATGCGTGTATACCCAAGGTATACTACACTACAAGAGCAATCAGAAATCAAGAAAAAAATGGGCCAGTATTCAGTAACCGATGGTTTTTTCAGAAAAAGCAGATCCCTCGCTGCGCTCGGGATGACAACACCCAAACTCTTTCAGCGAGCGACTAGTGGCTCTGAGCCGCGGGCAACGGAACCGCTTTGCTGGCGGAAGTGATGACGACCGGAGAAGCTATTAGGGCCAGCCGGTCGATATCGAAATATTTATAAAGGTCCAGGCAGAAAAGGTCCGGAGCGGTGCGGTAAGAGACTGGGGTATCCAAAAGATAGCTTAGGCTGCTCATGGCGCTGTTTGAGTAGACTTCAGAGAAAAGATCGGGTTCGAGAGCCGCGGCGCTGAGTGCAACGACTTGGCTGCGGATACCCTCGGTTTCCAGGCGAATTTTCTGCTTTGAGCTGTGGAACGACTTGGCGACCGCGATTAGCTGGCCAACTTCGATGCCCAGTGGGCGATCGCCGCTGCCGGTGACCAACAGTTCCCAATACGCAGGATCGGTGTCATCAGGCGAGGTGCCACCGAAGAAGAGTGGATCGAGGGCGAGGACTTGTTCGCCGCGATTGACGCGATCGGCAACGTTCTGAGCGGACGATTTGTAACTTTTGTCGTTGATGACAATAGTGAGAGGCGCGTCCTGCGCCACGTGGTTGCCAGCGATCCAGATTCCGGTGGCGCTGAGCGAATTGGAAAAATCGAAACGATAAGAAAATGACTGCAGACTGGGACGCTTGGTGCTGATCAGTTTCCACGGACCGGTTACGGAAACCGGAGAATAACGAATAATGCTTTTCAATTGCTCGCGCTGAGACTTGGCCCATGATTCGCGTTCCGCGCCTGCGGCGGGAACCGCGCTGCGGGAAATCTGGCTGGCGAGTTTTCTAGCCAATCCTGCCGTCGTGAGGTTGTCTTTCGGCGGCGTCCCCGCAAATTGCTGAGGAGTTAGGATTTCCGAATCGCTGGAAATCTCTTTGCCGACTGGCGGGAGGTGGAAAAATTCCGCGAAGAAAGCGTAGGCCTGCTGGCGGTTGTCGAGCTGATAGTTGTGGGTGCCGGGATCAATATTTTCGTGCCAGCGAAATGAGTTCTCCGCGTTGTACAGCATAAAAAACGGAACGATCTGATCGTAAATGTACGGTTTGACCAGCGGGGCGAGGAAACAGCAATCGTCCTGCTGGTTGTGCATCAAGAGAGTCGGGCGAGGGGCGCGCATGGCGGCGAGAAAGGTGTAGTCGAATCCTTGCAATAGGTCGGTGGCAGTCTCTTCCACTTCCTGAGTATCGGTAGGCCGAGTGAGATTCGATTCCATGGAGCCGAAGCCTGCGACTTCAGCCATGACACTTACGCGCTCGTCCAACGAACTGAGCACGATGGTTTGCCAGCCGCCGCCAGAAAGTCCAGTGACGCCGATGCGCTTGGTATCGGTTTGCGGAAGAGTAGCCAGATAGTCCAGTCCGCGGCGCATGATGAGATAGAAATAACCGAGAGAGTTAGACCCCACCAGATCCAAGTGCCCTCCGAAATCGTGACTGTTTTCAGGCTGGCCGAGTTCGCCGAAGCCGGGCCAACCAAGACTGAGCGCAAGAATTCCCTGCTTGGCGAAGTTGATGCAGCGCTTTTGTTCGTACTCGGTTGCGTTTCCGAGAGGATCGTGGCCGACGAGATTAAGAATTGCAGGGACGCGGCCGTTGATGTTTTGCGGTTCGTACAGAATGGCGGTCGATTCAAAGCCCGGAACGACCTGATAGCGGAACTTGCGGATGCGATAGCCGTGGCTGGTTTCAATCACATCGGTTTGCACGAACTGCGGAGCGGAATGAATCCAATCTTGCGGCCAGCCGTGGTAGGCGAGGTCCTCAAGAATATGTTTGCGAAATTTTTGCGCTTCGGCGGTCCATTGCGCGGCGGTCGCCGGTACGACTGGCTTGGCAATGTGCTTCATCATGTAGGACTGAAGCTGGAAGGCGGTGACTGCGGTGGGCTGGACAGGCTTTTCGAGAAGCGGCGCGACGGTGTCGGCGATGGCTTGTGCGTTCGCGGAGCCTGCCACGAAGACTGCGGCGGAGAAAAAAATCAACTGGCCGGCGAAGCGTTTAGCGGGTGTCATGTTTTTCCCCATGAAAGTAGCTAGTGTGCGTAGATCGGCAAGAATCAATTGATGAACCGCTCTTTTGCAAGAGCAGGTTTCAGCGGTTACCGACTGGCAGCCAGATCCCGCTGCAAGGTTCCGGATGGCTTTCATGGTGTAGGATTCTAAGCGCTCTTACAAGGAGAAAAATACGATTTCCTTAAAATTCAGCTTGACAAGATGCAGGCTGGAAAGATACAGATATGGGCCAGTTCATGAAACGGCTAAGCGGTATGCGGATTTTCCGCCGACCGCCGCAGGGTTCGCAAGCAGCCCGCAGCTGTTTCCGCAGTCGCCACAAGTCGAGATTTGGTGCACGAACAAGGGGTGCGACACTGCGCGTCGAGCAATCGAAGCGCAGCGGTAGTTGGGTGAAGGCTAACCAAAATTTCGAAGATCGTTGCGAAGAATGGGGTGAATAGCAATGAGCAGAGCGTGTTCTCGAACTGAGTTCAATAGTTTGCAAAATCAGAATCAACTTTGGGTGCGGTTGCTGCTGGCTGGCCTGCTCCTGATTTTGGCATTTTCAGGAAGTAGCGCATCGGCACAGCAAGTGTACGGCAGCATCGGCGGCTCGGTGATTGACAGTTCCGGTGGCGCGGTTTCGGACGCCAAAGTCACAATCACTGACACCAGCAGAAACATTGTCTATAACACGGCGACCAATTCTACCGGCGCGTTCATACTTTCGCACCTGATCATTGGCACCTACAAGGTTCAGGTCGAAGCCCCAGGTTTCAAGACCGCGGTCGAAGAGAAAGTTGAGGTCGCTGTCGACACCCAGCGTACGCTGGACATCACCATGCAGCCGGGCGACGTTAGGCAGACCATTGAAGTGACCGACGAGATTCCACTGCTGAAGACCGAACGTACGGACGTGGCCACGACGCTATCCGACCGGCAGGTAACCGAATTGCCGTCGTTCGGACGCAATTTTTCTGAACTTCTGCTTTATACGCCTGGCGCGGTCCAGTTCAACTGGAGCGACACGTCTACTGAAAACCCGCAGGGTGGCATCGCGGTCAACGTGAATGGCCAGGAATTCGTGGGCGTCGGCGCTTTCCTCGACGGCACCGACAACCGGGACATGATGTACGGCAACATGATTATCGTCCCCGATTTGGATTCAGTGGTTCAGGCCAAGATTACCAGCGCCAATTACAATGCGGAGTTTGGCCAGGTTAGCGCAGCGGTGGTGACAACCTCCACGAAATCCGGCACCAACCAATACCACGGTGCCGCTTCCTGGTTCCGTCGAACGGATGCAACGTTTGCACGCGACCCGTTTGCGCAAGCCCCTGATCCCAGCAACCCGAATAAGCAACTCATTCCAGGGACGAAATGGAATCAATTTGGCGGAAACCTTGGCGGGCCGATTAAGAAGGATAAAGCGTTTTTCTTCGTGGCCTATGAGGGAACCAGAGCCAAGGACGGTGGATCTCAAACCAGCCGACTTCCGACCGCAAACGAACGTAACGGCGACTTCAGCGCTTGGCTGACTGGAGCAAATCCGACGATTATTTACAATCCATACGACGCGGCCGGGAATATTATCCCGAATGGTTCCCGCTCGCAGTTCGTGGCCTTTCCAACGGGCGTTGACGTCAACGCACTCTGTACGAACGCCGCTGGCTGCCCGAACATGATTCCAACCAGGTACATATCAACTGCTTCGCAGAATCTATTGAAATTATTACCAGTTCCCACTTCTGGCGACGGCTCGGACTTACCGAACTACTCTGGCGGCGGATCGGATACTTTCAAGGGCGACGCACTGACCGCCCGAGTGGACTATTTCTTTACCGAGAAATTGCGGATGTTCGATCGTTACACGTTTACGCAATTTCTAAAAAGCGCCCCGCCGTTGTACGGTTCGATTGCGGGTGGACCGCAACTCAATAGCATCGGTTACGTCGGAACGGGAGACACCCGCCCGCAAAGCAATGCATTCGGTTTTGATTACACGGTAAAGCCCACCTTAGTAACTGACTTCCGTTTCGGCTGGTACAAACAGCGAATTCTCGTGAGCCCGTTGGGAATCGGGGACTACGCATCGCAAGCCGGCGCGCCTGGCCTGAATATTCCTAGCGATCCGACGACGCAGAGCATGCCCCACTTCAATATTCAGGGCGATGCAAACTTCGATTTCGGATATGGCCTATATGACAATTGCAATTGTCCGCTCATCGAGCGCATGCAGCAATTCCAATTCGTAAACAACTGGACTTGGACTAAGGGCAACCACACCATCAAATTTGGGCCAGACATCCGACGCTTGCAGAATCTGCGCATACCGAGCGATCAGCACCGATCTGGCGAAATTGCGTTTACTCAGGCACTTACCGAAGGTCCGACAGCCGGTGGACTGGGTGTCGCCAGCTTCATGTTGGGTGAAGTGAGCAGCTTCCAGCGGTACGTTTCAAACTCCCTGGACGCCGGCGAGCGGCAATGGCGCAGCTTTTTCTATGGAGAAGACACCTGGAAAGTAAGTCCCAAGCTGACCGTGAACTACGGGCTGCGCTGGGAAATCTACAACCCGCAAACCGTCACTGGCAAAGACAAGGGCGGCTGGCTTGACATCCACACCGGTGAGATGCTGGTCGCGGGAGAAGCTGGCGTGCCGCTCAGTGGCCCAGTTAAGAATTCGTTCAAGAATCTGGCGCCGCGGTTGGGCATCGCCTATCAGGTCAACTCCAAGACCGTGGTTCGCATGGGTTATGGCCGATCGTTCGACGTAGGCATGTTCGGCTCAATCTTCGGCCACAGCGTCACTCAGAACCTTCCGGTGCTGGGCACTCAGAGCTTGCAGCCTTCCAACAGTTGGGATCATGTATTCAATCTGTCGCAAGGCCCGGCGCCGTTGGATCCAAGCACCATATTGGATACCCAGCCTCTCGGTCCAACCGGGAGTCACCTCTATCCGAACGGGATTCGTGCCTATGTCTATCCGGACAGAATGCGCTTGCCCACCGTAGACGCATGGAACTTCACTGTCCAGCGCCAGATCACGAACACCTTTTCTCTAGAAGCTGCTTATGTCGGAAACAAGGGTACTCATATTTTTGTGGGTGAGGGACCGAATATCGACATCAACATTCCAAAGGTCGATGGCTTTTGCCAGAACTTCGTTCTTGGGTGCTTGACCACCGACGAGCGGCGGCCTTTCTTCCCGAAAGTCGGAAACGCGTTTGGTTGGAACGTGCCGCTGCCCTGCTTCTGTAACGAAGGAAACAACCATTACAATGCGCTGCAAACCAAGGCCGAGAAGCGCTTCTCGCACGGCGTCTCCGTGTTGGGACACTACACGTTCTCGCACGCTAAGAACAACGATGGTCCGTACTTCTTGTGGGACCACAATCTTTTCTATGGACGTCCGGACTGGCAGCGAAACCACACGATTGTCGCTGTAACCATATATGAATTGCCGTTCGGTCGCGGAAAGCAGTTCCTGCATGACGTCTCCAAGCCCGTGGACTATCTCGTCGGCGGATGGCAGCTTTCGAACGCTACTACCTGGATGAGTGGACAAGGGTTTAACGTCTCCTATTTTAATTGCGGAGCGGACAACGATGTCGGCGTATGTATGCCTAACATCGTAGGCTCCACGACTCCATCTCACCGTACCCAGAACGAATGGTATATCCCTGCCAGCAACGTCCTCGCGGCAAATGGGGACGTCAGCGGTCCATGGGGCCGCCCGCAGCCAGCCACCTTCGGCAATGCAGGCCGCAACCCATTGATCGGGCCGCGCTGGTTTGACAGCGACCTCTCAGTCTTCAAGAACATTCCCATCCGCGAGCAGATCCACGCGCAGTTCCGCGCCGAGATCTACAACGTATTCAACCATGCGAATCTGGGCAATCCCAGTGGGTGCGTGGATTGCGGCAGCGGCGGCGTAATCACCAGCCTCGCTTCCAACGCCACCATGCGACGCATGCAATTTGCGCTGCGCGTGGAGTTCTAGGCAGCGTATCCTTGCTCTCTGAGCACGCAGTCCGCGGCTCGGAGGAGACCAGTTTCGTGCACAACAAAAAGGACAGCAAACACCCCCATGCGTGGAGAGTTCGAAGGAGCTCTCCACGTATACCCTTTTTTAGGCCGTTCATTTTGAGCGCGCTGCTGGCCGTATTTGCTTCGATTGCTATTGGACAGGACTCTGCAGGACAGGGCTCCGCAGTTCCGGCAGCGCCCACACCCAAAGACTCGCTTGGCCAAGCCGAAGGACGCCTGAAAGCTGGCAAACCGGAGGAGGCCCTGACCATCCTCAATGCGCTTGCCGCGGCCGATCCCGCAGCGCCTGGAGTGGAAGCGATGTTCGGCAAGGCCTACTTCCAATCGAAGAAGTTTGCCGAGGCCATTGTTCACCTGAAGTCTGCGCTGAAGGAGAATCCCGGGGACTTGGAGTCCACCCAACTCCTGGCACTGTGCTTCTACGGGTCGGGAGATTATTCGCAGGCCACTCCGTTGCTGGAGAAGCTCGGGCCGCAACTTTCGAAAAGCAATGCGGACGGTCCGTACTTGCTGGGTATCTGCTACATCATGACGCAACGCCCGGACGACGCCCGCAAGGTCTTTGCGCAGATGTTTTCGGTCACCCCGGATAGCGCGCTCGCTTACTTGATGCTCGGAAAACTTCTAGTGCGCCAGCAGATGGAAGACCGTGCGGTACCAAATATCGAAAAAGCCTTGCAACTTGAGCCGCGAGTCCCGATGGCGCACTTTCTGCTCGGCGAAATCGATCTGTATCAAGGAAAGTCCCAGACAGCGGTCGACGAGTTTCAAAAAGAGTTGGCAATCAATCCCACTGTGTGGCTGGTCTACTGGAGACTGGGCGATGCTTATGTGAGGCTGAACAATCTCGAAGAAGCGGAAAAGGTATTGAAAGAATCCATTTGGTTAAACGAATCGTCTTCGGGAGCGTACATCCTGCTGGGAGAAATCGCGTTGAAGAAAGGCGACTCCGCGCTGGCGGCAGGTTTTCTGGAACGGGCGCTGAAACTCGATCCACAAAACTTTTATGTCCATTATTTTCTCGCCAAGGCTTACCAAAACCTGGGCCGCAAGACCGAGGCCAACCAGCACTTTGAGATTTCAAAGACCTTGAGAAATGATCAACACAATGAAGAGCGCAACGTGATGCAGGCGACGCCTTAGCATTAATCACCGCGCGGAGATCGGTTCATTTTCAAGAAAATGCACCGCCCCGAGAATTGGTAAACCAAGAAAGCAGAACACACTTTATGGACGCTTCGCGGCGAGACTATCTGAAACTCATGTTGGCTGGGGCATCTTGCCCGTTTTTGCCGAGCGTGGGAGTTCCAGCGGAGGTGGATACCGCTGCCCCGCCTCCCGAACACGACCGGCGCATTCAATGGTGGCGCGAGGCGAAGTTCGGCATGTTCGTTCACTGGGGGCTCTACAGCATTCTCGGGCGCGATGCCTGGGCCATGGGCGATGAAGATATTCCTTTGCACGAATACGAGCGGCTGGCACCGCAATTTCAGCCACTGCCCAACGTCCCGCGCGCCTGGGCGCGGCTCGCGCGCGAAGTTGGCATGCGCTACATCGTGTTCACTACGAAGCATCATGAGGGCTTTTGCCATTTCGATTCGAAGCTCACGGCCTACCGCGCGCCGAAGCAAGGTCCGGGGCGGGACTTAGTGCGGGAATTCGTGGACGCCGCTCGCGCCGAAAACCTGCGCGTCGGTTTCTACTACTCACTGATGGATTGGCATCACCCGGATTGGCGTTTTGCGAAAAACGATCTCGACGCCCGAAAACGATTCGTAGATTACACGCACGGGCAGATCCGTGAGCTGATGAGCAATTACGGAAAGGTTGATATTCTCTGGTACGACATGGCGGTCCCGCTGGATGCGGCAGGCTGGCGCTCCGAAGAAATGAACCGCATGGTCCTGAAGTTGCAGCCGGACATCGTTATCAACAACCGCAATTTGCTGACCGGAGACTTTGTGACTCCGGAACAATCGACCCAGCCCGGCAAAGGCGACTGGGAATCCTGCATGACCATGAACGACAGTTGGGGATGCAATCCGACGGATCACAACTGGAAATCTCCGCAACATTTGGTGCAGAACCTGGTTGAGTGCGCGCGTGATGGCGGCAACTATCTGCTTAACATCGGACCTCGCGCGGACGGCTCGATTCAGGAGCAGTGCGTCGAGCGGCTGAAAGTAATCGGCCGCTGGCTGCAGAAAAATGGTGATGCCGCGTATACGACCGAAAAGTGCCGCTTCCCGCATGGCAACATTGGTTCCTATACGCGCAAGGGGAACACGCTCTTCATCAACATATATTTCTGGCCGGGGCCGACGATGACCGTCGGCGGCGTCAAGTTCAAGGTGAACTCGGCGCGGTTTCTAGCCTCGGGCCGCCCGGTCGAATTTTCGCAGCGAGGCAGTCAGTTGATTTTTTCGGATTTGCCGAGCGAAGCTCAAGATGACCCCATCACCGTGATCGCGGCGGAGTGCGACTCCGAGCCGATTCAAGATGCGCTTTCTTCTCGGGCCGACCCTGTCGGTTAGAGCATGCAGGATTCAACATTCATGAAAAAATGCAAACGTGCAATTCTCATCCTCTCAGCTGCGATTTTTTTGTGCTTTACTGCAGCCCGCTGTGTCGCTCAAACCGCGGGGAAACCGGAGGTACCTCTATACCTTGACCCGAACCAGCCGATTGATCTTCGCGTGGATGATCTGGTCTCAAGAATGACTTTGGAAGAAAAAACTTCCCAACTGGTGAATCAATCGAGGGCGATCCCAAGACTTGGCGTGCCGCAATACGACTGGCGTAGCGAAGCATTGCACGGCATTGCCGGAAATGGGCTTGCCACTGTTTTTCCAGAACCTATCGGACTCGCTGCAACTTTCGATGACCGCTTGGTCCACGAAATAGCATCAGCGATCGGCGACGAAGGCCGCGTTAAATTTAACAAAGCTGTTCGCGCTGGCCGCCGGGACATTTTGGAAGGGCTGGACTTCTGGGCTCCGAATATCAATATCGCCCGCGATCCCCGCTGGGGCCGCGGCCAGGAAACCTACGGCGAGGATCCCTTCCTAACTTCGCGCATGGCAGTGGCGTTTGTTACTGGTATGCAGGGCAATGATCCGAAATATCTGCGGGCAATCTCGACCCCCAAACATTTTGCGGTGCACAGCGGCCCGGAACCGACGCGCCACGTAATGAACGTCGAAGTCTCGAAGCACGATATGCAGGATACCTATCTGCCCGCTTTTCGCGCGGCCGTGGTCGACGGCCACGCAGGCTCGGTGATGTGCGCCTACAACCGCGTCAACTCAGAGCCAGCCTGCGCCAACAGCTATCTCCTTGAAAGCCAATTGCGCGGTGCCTGGAAATTCGACGGATACGTGGTAGGCGATTGTGATTCGGTTGACGAAATTTTTTCTGAGCATCACTACGTCAAGACCGCCGCGGAAGCCGCCGCTCTCGCCCTGAAACGCGGTACCGACAACGAGTGCATTGATTCTTACGCTCCGGTCAACGACAACTCCGATTACGTTCGCTACGTGGACGCCGTCGCTCAGGGCCTTCTTGCCGAAAAGGATATCGATACCTCCGTGAAGCGCTTGTTCACCGCCCGGTTCCGCTTGGGATTATTCGATCCTCCAGAAATGGTGCACTACGCACAGACTCCGGATGCCGAACTCGACAGCGACGCGCATCGCTCACTTGCCTTAAAAACCGCGAGAGAGTCGATGGTTCTTCTCAAGAACGATGGAATCCTTCCGCTGCATGCTAGCCTTAAAACGATTGCGGTGATCGGACCTTCCGCCGAATCTGAGCGCGTGCTGCTTGGCAACTACAGTGGGTCAAACTCGCACGTCACCACCGCGCTCGCCGGTATTCGTAAGACCTTTACGTCATCTAAAGTCATTTATGCGCCTGGAATGAATCTTCTCCGCGCAGACTCCGTCGTTCCCGAAAGTGTTTTCTCAACTGAAGATCACAAGCCCGGACTGAAGGGCGAATATTTTGCCAACAAGCAATTTCAAGGTGAGCCTTCTCTGGTGCGCGTGGATCGGCACATCAATTTAGAGCCTCCGCCGCTCAGCGAGAAATCTCTGGCGCAACCTCCAGGGCCGAATGAATTTTCCATACGCTGGACCGGATTCCTCACTCCCGCCGAGTCTGCCGCCTATCAACTCAAGCCCACCGCCCACAGCAACAAGCTTTGGCTCGACGGCAAACTCCTCATCGACACTTCAGTTCCCGATTCGAACGCACCCCGGACCGCAACCATCCACCTCGAAAAGGGCCGTCGCTACGCCGTGAGACTCGACGCGGTCTCCCAGGATGACGGCGGCGCCACTCTTATGTGGCTTCCGCTGATCGACGATCCAGCCGCCGCTGCCGTCGCCGCCGCGAAATCCGCTGACGTGGTAATTGCAGTCATGGGCATCACCTCGCAACTCGAAGGCGAAGAGTTGCAGGTCACGCTTCCGGGATTCAAAGGCGGCGATCGCACCAGTCTCGATTTGCCCAAGGAAGAAGAGGATCTCCTCCAATCGCTAAAGGCCACCGGCAAGCCGCTAGTGGTCGTCTTGATGAATGGCAGCGCGCTCTCCGTGAATTGGGCCGAAAAAAATGCCAACGCAATTCTCGAAGCCTGG
The DNA here is from genome assembly GCA_963814635.1 of uncultured Acidobacteriota bacterium. Taxonomy (GTDB): domain Bacteria; phylum Acidobacteriota; class Terriglobia; order Acidiferrales; family UBA7541; genus Acidiferrum. The sequence goes on from CAWFDP010000001.1 coordinate 3,036,275, forward strand.
TATCCCGGCGAGGAAGGCGGAGCGGCCATCGCCGAAACTCTTGCCGGCGCAAATAATCCCGCCGGACGCTTGCCCGTAACGTTCTATAAAAATGTGGCCCAGTTGCCGCCGTTCGAAGAGTATTCGATGAAGAATCGCACCTACCGTTACTTTGCCGGCGAACCGCTCTACCCGTTTGGCTATGGACTCAGCTACAGCAAATTTACTTATGGCGGCCTGAAGCTCTCCGCCAGCGAACTAAAAGCTGGGGACCAACTTAACGTCGAAGCCGACGTAAAAAACATCAGCGACCGCGATGGCGACGAAATCGTCCAACTCTACTTGGCTTTCCCTGGAGTGGGCGGGGCGCCGCTCCGCGCACTTCGTGGTTTCCAGCGAATCCATCTTAAGCCGCAGGGAATTCAGCGCGTTCGATTCACGCTCAACCAGCGCGATCTGAGTATGGTGAACGAAGCCGGAGATCGAGTCATTGCATCTGGTAATTACCGAGTAAGCGTCGGCGGGGGCCAGCCCGGGACAACTGCGCCAACCGTGCAAGCTGGATTCACGATTCGCGGCGAGCAACGCTTACCAGACTAAGCACAACACTTTGCTGTCTTGTTGAATCAGATCTAAGCGCACGCGCGCCCCTTAAGGCGCAACAAAACGCGTATCCAACTTGTGCGCCGCATCAAATTCCTGGGTCGCACCGGGCAAATCGCCTTTTCTTTTCAATGTCAGCCCAAGTTCGTAATGCGCCTTCGCATTTTCTGGAGCCGCGCTCAGAGCCGCGCGAAATTGCGAAATCGCGCCATCCAAGTCACCGGCGTTCATCAAGTGCTCTCCCGACCGGAGCGCCAGCACCGCGGCCTGCTGGTCGGTTTGTCGCTTCATAATCTTGCTGCCGGCGCGCGATTCGGCTGCCGCTCCTTCCGTATCTCCCATCTGCCGCAGCACCGCCGCCAGATTGTTGTGCGCTCCGGCAAAATCCGGCTGCAGACCTATCGCTCCGCGCAGCGCCGCCGCTGCCTCCGGCAATTTTCCCTGCTGCTTCAGCACCGAGCCGAGCGTGTAGTACGCCTCCGCATAATCAGGTCTCGCGCGGATTGCCTGCTGCAATTCTTCGATGGCCTCTGCAAATTCTCCCTGTTGCCACAACGTGACACCCAGCGTGTAGTGAGCGTCAGCTTCGTCCGGATTCAACTCCGTCGCCTTGCGCATTTCGGCGATCGCTTCCGGAAATTTTTCCATCAGCTTCAGGGCCAGGCCCAGGTCGTAGTGCAGGGTCGGATCCTGCGGCGCCGCCTTCAGCGCAGTTTGAAAATGCGCGATAGCCGCATCGAAATCCGACAATTGTAGATACGCTACGCCAAGATTGGTTTCCGAAGCGGTGTCATCCTTGTGCGATTGCAGCGCAGTTTGGAATTCATTGATCGCACCCTTGGCATCGCCCGTTTGCAGCAGCGCCAACCCCAGATTATTGCGCGCGCCTGCATTTCCGGGTTGCTGCGCTGCCTCTTCACGAAGAATGGCGACCGCGTCTTCCGCTCTTCCCGTTCGCTGGTACAGCATCCCCAGCCGATTGGCCGCATCCGGATAGTTTGGCTGCAAGTTCAATGCAGCTTGCAATTCACCGATCGCACGTTGTTCATCGCCCGAGTTTTGCAAAGCTTCGGCCAGAAAAAAATGCGCCCGCGGGTCGCCCGGGGCCAAACGTACAGCCTCGCGCAACTGATCGGCGGCATCGGCAAACATCTGTTGCGTCAATCGGAGCACGCCAAGATGCAAGTGCGCGGGAAAGTAATCAGCACTCAGACTCAACGCAGTCTGGAACTCTGCCGCGGCTTCCCCAATCTTGCTTTGTGCAACGAGTATCGCGCCGTACTCATCGTGCAGCTCCGCTCGATCTGCTCCAAATTCCAGTGCTCGCTTGAATTCGCTCGCCGCCTCAGCAGTCTTGCCGGTATTTGCCAGCGTGCGCCCCAGCGTGCGTCGAGCCTCCGAATCCTTTGGCGCCAGCCGAACCGCTTGCCGTGCCTCGCGCACCGCTCCTGCTCCATCTCCAGTCCGTTCCAGGGCGCTGGCCAGATTCAAGTGTGCCGCGGCATACGCCGGATTGATGCGCAGCGATTCGTGGAACTGCGCGATTGCCGGAGTGGCCTCGGCTTGTGAAAGCAACACCCAGCCAAGCAGGTTATGTGCTACCGCGCTATTGGGAGCAAGTTTGACCGCTTTTTCAAACTCGCTCCGCGCCGTTTTAAGATCGCCGCTCTGAAGATCGCTCATTCCTCTCGATATTGCGGCGTCCGCGGGAGAAGCTGACTTCGCTCGACCTGCCGCGCTTTCCTGCGCAAGGCAATTCGCCGCCAGCAGGCAAACAAGCCCTGCAAGCAAACCGGCCGCGCTTCTGGAAATTCTTGAAAGATTGACTTTCATCGACGCCATGCTTCCGTCATGACATACAATGCTTCCCGCAGGATAGCGCACAACGGACTCGCTTCGCCGCCAAAGCAAATGTCTGGCGATGCGACGCCAAATCTCTCGAATCCTGCATGCGTGATCATAGCTGCGGCTGGATTATGGATGCAAAAACGCACTTGTAGTCTCCAGGAGGAAACCGGCGGGCCAATGCTAAGCGCCTAAAAAGCAGAATAAGCGCTTTTTTCAAGAAAGGCCATTAGTTTTCAATTTTGACCTTTCTATTGCCCATAACCGGTTATATAATCTGCCCGTGTTTTCACAGCAGAATTCCCAGGACCAAATTCCGGTTGCGCCCGGCGGAGACGAGCAGGCTCTGCAACGCTTCGGCTACCGCCAGGAATTAAACCGCACTCTCGGTTACTTTTCCAGCTTCGCCCTCAGCTTTTCCGTCATCTGCATTACTTCCGGCCTCTTCGCGAACTACGGCGACGGCTTGCGCGCCGGCGGTCCAGCGTTTATCTGGACCTGGCTGATCGTCGGAGCCGGTCAACTTCTGGTCGCGTTGGTGTTCGGCCAACTGGCCCGGCAAATTCCGCTTTCAGGCTACGCCTATCAATGGACCAGAGAATTGGCTGGCGAACAGCTTGCCTGGTGGGCCGGCTGGATGATGATCCTGCAGTTCGTCACCGGCATGGCCGGCGTAGCTTACGCGCTGGCCAGTTACCTGGTTCCGTTTTTTGGCCTTGCCAACACCAACCGCAATATCGTTGCGGCCACCGTCGGTACTCTCCTTCTGGCCGCGCTCATCAATCACTTCGGAATTCGCCTCGCCAGCATGGTCAACGATTTCTCCGTGATCGCGGAAATTCTCGGCACGGTAGTCATCGGCTTTCTCCTGCTCGGAATCGCCTTGTTGCGCAAAACTCATCCCGTCAGCTATCTCTTTTCGCACCCAGGAATTCCCGGCGGCATCGCGTACCTCGGCCCGTTCCTCGCCTCTTCACTGATGAGCGTCTGGACGCTGGGCGGTTTTGAAGCCGCCGCCAACGTTGCCGAAGAAACGCACATGCCGGAAAAGCGCATTCCCACCGCGATTGTTTCGTCCGAGATAATCGCCACGCTCTTGGGATTGGCTGCCTTAATCGGGTTCACTCTTGCTGTGCCTTCGCTGGAAATTGCCAGCCATCACCCCACGCCGTTGCTCTATATCATTGGCAGCTACTTCCCGGGTTACGTCGTGGGCATCGCTCTTGCCCTCATCTCTATCGCCATCTTCGCCTGCGTTCTGGCAAATCTGACCACCCTCACCCGGTTGGTCTGGGCCATGGCGCGCGACGGAAAAGTTCCCTGCTCCCGCTTTCTTGCAAAAGTCAGCGTTCACAAAGTTCCGGCCAACGCCATCTGGGTGATTATCCCGATTACCGCGCTCTTCACCATCTGGGCCCAGGTCGAAGTCGTAATCATCGCCCTTTGTACTTTCGCCATGTATGTCACCTACGGCATGGTCGTAGGCTCGGTTTTGTGGGGAAAATCGCGCCGCAAAGATCAGCGCGACTCCGAAGAGCGCAAACATGTCTCGCGCCCATTGTGCTGGGCCGCGCTCACCTGGCTGGTTCTGATCACCGGGCTCCTGGTTTTCATGACCGCGCTCACCGTTTCGCGCCTGGCAATGATTGAAACCGTCGTCGGGACAGCTTTAGTCGTCTTGGCGGGCTTCGTCTACTACAGATTTCAGCGCAAGAACAATCAAGCTGCCCTTCTGCGACCTGCCAGCGAAGACTGACCGCCGATCCTCCGGTTATCGTAGTAACGTGAAGTGATACGTCCCAGCACCAATTTCGAAAATCGCTTGCTTCCCTGCCGCCTGTGATTCAGTGGCACTTGCGCTCGGCCGAAGCACCACGCCTCCATCGGAAAGTTTCCCGGCAAAATCTGCAGGAAAGTAAAGAGAAGCTCGTGTATTCGCGGGAATTGTCACGTCCCACGTAATTCCGCCGGTCGTAAATTTCCACCCGGACGAAATCGATCCATAAGACGAATCGTACGCGCCGCTCAGCGATCCAATCGTCGAATTAAACTGTGGGTGCAGAATAATGTGATGAAAACCGGGATCTTCGGGGTCCTCGTCTATTCCGGCGGCGAAGCGATATAGCCATTCTCCGACCGCGCCATACGCGTAATGATTGAAGGAGTTCATCCCGGGATCCTTAAGCATCTGATCCCCGTTCCAACGTTCCCACATGGTGGTCGCGCCGTGCGTCACCATATAGCCCCACGAGGGATAAGTGGTGTTCAGCAGCAACCGGTACGCAACGTCGCTCTGCCCATTGCGGCTCAGTTCCGCCAGCAGATGCGGCGTACCCAGAAATCCCGTGGTCAGGTGCCAGTCATGCGCTTTCAAGTCGTCGACCAGTTTCTTCACCGCAGCTGGACGCTCGTTTTCCTTCAATAAATTCGCGTGCAGCGCCAGTACGTAGCAAGTCTGGCTGCCATTTCCCACCGTGCCGTCCGATTTAACGAAACTTTTCCGGAACGCCACGCGAATCGTTTTGTAGAGTTGCGAATATTTCTCTATATCCGCCGGACGGTTGAGCCGTTGCGCAATCTGCGACATCAACATGGCATCGTTTGCCCATACCGCCGTCGCGATCAATCCTTTTGGAGTCTTACTACCGATTGCCAGCCAATCGCCGTAGTCGCCGCCACGATTTTTCCGCCACAGATAATCGGGGTTCGCCTTTTGGATGTAATCCATCCATCTTTCCATCGCCGTCCAATTTTCTTCGAGAATTCCGCGATCCTTGTACTGAAGATACGCGGTCCACGGAATGATGATTCCCGCATCGCCCCATCCCGGCGCGCCTTCCTGACCCGTGGTGGAAGTCGGCGCATAATCCGTGAACGCTCCCCCTTCTGTTTGCGCGTCGCGAAGATCCGCCGCAAATTTGTGAGAAAAAGCTCCCAAATTTTGATTGAACGAAGCTGTCCGCCAGAAGACTTCAGCGTCTCCGGTCCATCCCAATCGCTCGTCGCGCTGCGGGCAGTCGGTCGGCACGCTCAGGAAATTGCCTCGCTGGCCCCACAGAATATTGCTCCACAGCTGGTTCACATTCGCATTCCCGCTTTCGAACTGCATCGTGAACGGAATGTCCGAATGAAACACCACTCCTTCAACCGCATCACGCGACGGTTCACCGGGAAAACCTTTTAGCTCGACGTACCGAAACCCGTGAAACGTAAAATGCGGTTCGAATACTTGCTGGCCTTCTCCGTTCAATATATAGGTATCTGTGGCTTCCGCTGTGCGGTTGTTGTCGGTATAGACTTCGCCGTTTGGCTGTAGCACCTCCGCGAATCGCAGCGTTACTTTCGTTCCTCGCGGCCCGGCAACATGCAATCTCGCCCAGCCCACCATGTTCTGTCCCAGGTCAAAAACATAAGCTCCCTTCGCTGGATTGGTGACCTGCTTCGCACTCAAAACTTTTTCCGCTCGGATCGGCTGATAATCCTGCGCCACCAGTGGCACGCCTGGAGGCGACTCGACTCGCGCCGCTTCCCAATTTCCGACTGACGACGAAGGTTGGTTCCAACCATTCACCTCGTTCCGCGCGTCGTATTCCTCGCCGTCATAAATCTCGGACTTCAAGATCGGCGATGCTGAGGTCTTCCACGATCCATCCGTCGCCACCATGTCCCGCGTCCCGTCGGTGTATTCAATTTCCAGTTGCGCCAACAACCGCGGCGGTGGCGGTCCGTAAATGTAGCGATTCTGCAGCCACGTCATTCCGCTGGCGTACCAGCCGTCTCCGAGAATCGCTCCGATCGCATTGGCACCTTCCTTCAATTGCGCGGTGACGTCGTACACTTGATAAACAATTCGCTTGCGATAGTCCGTCCAGCCCGGCGCAAGAACGTCGTTTCCTACTCGTTGCCCGTCCAGATAGAGCTGATAACTTCCCATCGCCGTCGAATAAATTCTCGCCGAGCGGACCGGCTTGCTGACCTGAAACGTCGTTCGAAACAGATTTGCCGCCCGTGTGGGCCACGGCCTCCCCAGTTTGACCTGCTGCTTTTCCGAAAGAATTGCAGCCTTCGGCCAGGCGGAATCGTCGAACTTCTCCGCAAACCAATTGTTCACGCCCTTCACACGGGCCGCTTTCCATCCTTCGTTCGAGACAAATCGCGCGGTCTTCCCGTCCGCCGTCTCCACTCGCAGCACCGCGATCAATCCAGCGTCATTCACGTCGTTTGGATCTACAATCGCTTCCGCCGCGATAACGTTTTTGCCTTTTCGCAGCTGCTTCTCCACGTCCACAATCCTCATTCGGCCCCAGGGAATTTTTGTCCCGTAAAGCGTGTATCCGGATTTTTTCAGTACTACTTGTCCGTTTACCCACGTCTCGATATTTTCTTTGCCCGTAATTAATAACATGGCCGCTCGCGGCGTCTCCCCAAGTTCGAACGCGAATCGGAACCCGTGCTCGCGCACAACCGGTTTGACCGGCTCGCGCGCCATCCAGACCCACTTGGCGCCGGCTTCTTCGTCCCCGCGCGCCACCGCGTCATTCCCCGAAATCCATTCCGCCTTCCAGTCCTCTCTTGCAAGCAAACCCATTTCCCACCACTGAATCGCGCTGTACGGCGAAGCCTGCCCATCCTGATTCCACACCCTCACTCGCCAGAAATATCGCCGCCGCGATTTCAACTCCGCCCCGCCATACGGCATATTCACGGACTCGCTATTCCCGACTTTCTCGCTGTCCCAAACGTCTGCTTCGCCCTTTCTCAGCGCTTCAACCGAGCTCGCCACCTGAATTTGATATGCACTCTGCTTTGCGCCCCGCGCGCCATCATTCATCCACCACGAAAACCGTGGATGGGCGATGTCGATTCCTAACGGGTCGTCCATGGACTCGCACTGCGCATGTGTTGGCGCACCAATCTCGGCCAGAACCGTTAAGCTGTTCAGCAGAATCATCGCTGTAATTGCTGTGATAATTAGAAACAGGCGCGTCACGGATCTCGGTCGGGTCATCTGTTCCTCATCAAACGCTTCCGCTTTCCTGCGAATCCAGTGCGGCCCATGCATCATCGCAGGCATTTTTCCCCAATGCAAACCGCTTATTTGCCTTTTCAATCTGGTGAAAGCGGCCGCTCGCGATCATGGAAAAGCGAGATTGCAGAGGTCAAATCGAGGCAGGCTTGGCAAAATTAGATGTATCCCTCGGACATGTTCTTGATTCAAATTCGTAGTCACGCAGCGGTTCGTGTGGTGACCGAAAGTGAGATAAGAGGACCCTGGTAGCGGGGCAACATGAGCGAGTCGGGTCTGAAAGAGAGAGCAGACCATGAGTTCACAATCAAAGACAGTCGTCAGTCTGGTGCCGCCTTACACCAAGGAATCAGCGCTACTCAAGGTCCGCGTGGTTGAGGATAAGTGGAACACCCGCAACCCCGAGGAAGTCGCTCGCGGCTACGCCGAGGATTGTTACTGGCGCAACCGCTCGGAGTTCCTTAACGGCCGAGCGGAAGTAATCGCCTTTCTCACCAGAAAGTGGACCCAAGAGCAGGAGTATCGCCTAATCAAGGAACTCTTCGCGTTCGAAGGCAACCGAATCGCCGTACGTTTCGCTTATGAATCACACGATTCGAACGGCCAGTGGCATCGCTCCTACGGAAACGAAAATTGGGAGTTTGAACCCAGCGGACTCATGAAGCGCCGCTACGCCAGCATCAACGATTTGGCGATCGCCGAAAGAGATCGTCGGTTCCATTGGCCCATCGGCCGGCGGCCAGACGATCATCCCGGACTTTCCGAGCTCGGACTGTAAACCCGATTTAGAATACACACGCCAAAAGACCGCGGCGCTCAAACGCTTCGTTCCTATCTTAAAATATACCTTTACACGTATATGCTCCATGGCGTATATCAAGAGCATGCAATCCGTTTTCGAAATCATTGCCGAGCCAAACCGCCGCGCGATACTGAGCCTGCTGGCCTCATCACAACAGTCGGTGGGAGAGATCGAGCGGCAACTTGGTATGACCCAGCCGACGGTGTCAAAGCACCTGCGCGTGCTGCGCGAGTCCGGTTTCGTGGAGTCCACCGTGGACGCACAGCGCCGTCTGTACCGGGTGAAACCTGAATCACTGCAAGAGGTCGATGCGTGGCTGGCTCCGTTCCGCCGGCTCTGGTCCGCTCACCTGGATGCTCTGGAACGCCACCTCGACCGCATGGAACAATCCACAGTAAAGAAAAGAAAGACTAGAAGAAGACCACGCGGCGCAAACCGCGAACGCTAAAGGAGAAACGAAATGAAAATCAAAGTAACCAGCATATATGTGGACGACCAGGAAAAAGCCCTGCGCTTCTATACCGAAGTACTGGGCTTTACCAAGAAAACCGATTTCAGTCAGGGCCCATATCGCTGGCTGACCGTAGGCTCGCCCGAGGAGCCGGACGGCACTGAGCTGCAGCTTGCGCTGAACAACAATCCCGCAGCCAAAACGTATCAGCAGGCGATCTTTCAACAGGGCCAGCCCGCGATTATGTTCTTCACCGACGACGTAAAGGGTGACTACGAACGAATTAAGACCCGCGGCGCCTTATTCACGATGCCGCCCACCGAAGTGACCGGCTCGACGATTACCATGCTGAACGATACCTGCGGCAACCTTATTCAGCTCACTCAACTCGCACGCTGGTAAGGCACTCAGTAAGGCAGCTAACTAGCAGGAGAAGATAGATGACCGATCGCCAGCAGTACACACCGGGTCCGGCCAACAGGGCGCACATACAAAGGGACGGAGAAAAGTGGACGCTCGTTGTCGTCAGAGAACTCCGCCACGCGCCGGAAAAAGTTTGGCAAGCGCTAACCGACCCAGCGCATCTGCGCGAGTGGGCTCCCTTTGAAGCCGATGCGAGCCTCGCTACGGTTGGAGGCACGGTGAATCTCACCACGGTGGGAGCGTCCACGCCGCGCGTTACCGAAACAAGAGTGACCCGAGCCGACCCTCCCAGGGAGCTTGAGTACAAGTGGGGCGGCTTCGATATGCGCTGGGAACTCGAAGCTTTGGGCGCCGGCACGCGCCTGACGCTGTGGACCAACATCGGTCACCGCTTCATCGCAATGGGTGCCGCCGGGTGGCACATTTGTTTAGATGTTCTGGATCACCTTCTCAGCGGAACTCCCATCGGCCGTCTCGTCGGCCCGGATGCCATGAAGTTCGGCGGCTGGCAGCGGCTGCACGCGGAGTACGCCAAGCAGTTCGGTATTGAAACGCCCGACGGGCCGTCTCAGAAAGCGAGGACTAATTAATCATGAAAGAAGCCACCAAACGTTCGATTTTTCGATGGATTCACATTATCTTTGGCATTCCGATCCTCGGCTACATTTATGATTCGCCGGCGGATACTCCCTACTACGCTTGGGCTATTCGCTATGTTTTTCTCCCGGCATTGCTGATTTCAGGATTGTGGATGTGGAAAGGCCATGCCGTTCGACGGCTTCTTTTGAAAGGATCGGCCCAACAAAATGCCGCAGTTAACTCCTAGCTCGGCTCGTGGATGAAACTATGTCAAACGCAACCCTTTCAAAAAAACAACGCGAAGAAATACTTGGAGTATTGAAAACCCGTTTTGAGAAAAACATGAACCGCCATAGAGGTCTTGAGTGGGCTGAAGTCCAGGCAAGGCTGGAGGCCAACATTGAAAAACTGTGGTCACTCCATGAGATGGAAAGAACTGGCGGTGAACCGGATGTTGTCGGGCATGATAAAAAGACGGACGAATACATTTGTTATGACTGTTCAGCGGAAAGTCCTAAAGGGCGGAGAAGTTATTGCTACGACCGTGAAGCGCTGGATTCAAGGAAAGAAAATAAACCCCAAAATAGCGTTCTTGATGTGGCGACTGCCATGGGCGTTGAGCTTTTGACGGAAGAACAATATCGAGAGCTGCAGAAACTTGGCAAATTCGATACGAAAACTTCGAGCTGGGTGAAAACACCCGCAGCTATAAGAAAACTTGGCGGTGCGCTCTTCTGCGATCGCCGCTATGACGCTGTTTTCGTATATCACAACGGCGCGGAGTCTTACTATGCCGCGCGGGCATTCCGCGGCTTGGTTAAGGTCTAAATTACTCTTAACGGCGAGCGATCGTCTGCCTTACAATCGCGCCATGCCACGAAAAGTCATCCTCGGTTTCGGAATCAGCCTGGACGGCTATATTGCGCGTCGCAACGGCGGGCTCGACTTTCTGGTCATCGACAAAGAAGGTGAATCCGTGATGGCGGACTTCTTCTCCAAGGTCGATACCACCATCATGGGCCGCAAAACAGCGGCTGGCTGGGTGAAGATGCGCGAGCGTGGAGAGATCCCCGACACACCGGACATGACCAATTACGTAGTCTCACGGCGATGGAAGCCCGGCAAGCGAGACGGCTTCGAAGTGGTGAGCGGGTCCCTGAGAGCCTTGGTGCGAAAGCTGAAAAGCCGCCCGGGGAAAGACATCTATCTGGGAGGTGGGGGCGAACTGGCCCGCAGTTTCCTGCAAGAGGATTTGGTGGACGAGCTGTTCATTGGACTCGGTCCCCTGCTGTTGGGCGATGGCATCCCAGCGTTTCCGGGCAAGTTTCCGCAGCGCGACTTCACGCTGACGGAATGCAAGTCCTACTCGAATGGCTCGGTTGGGCTGCGCTATGAACGGAAACGGACCAAGATCAGCAAGTAATCGGGCCCTGAATACGGGACAAGAATTCGAGGCGTAAGAATCCAATGAATCCATCGGAACGTATAGATCAGCTGATCGCAGGGCTTACCGACTGGCGCGGCAAAACGCTCGCCAGCGTCCGCAAGACCATCCTTGAGGCCGACCGGGAGATCATCGAGGAATGGAAGTGGATGGGAAGCCCGGTGTGGTCTCGCGACGGAATCATCGCGGTGGGCAACGCCCACAAAGATAAGGTGAAGCTTACCTTTGCCCACGGGGCGCGCCTCCCCGATCCTCACAGGCTCTTCAACGCAGGCCTCAGCGGCGGCACCTGGCGGGCGATCGATCTTTTCGAAGGCGATAAGATTAGTGCCCGTGCTCTAAAAAATCTTATCCGTGACGCCATTGATTACAATCAGATCAAATTAAAGAGCAAAACGACCGCAAGTACGCGAGCGAAAGTACGCAATAGTAAAAAGCAATAAAACTAGAGCCTTTCCTCAGTAATCTCCTTTGCGTGACTGCCTGAAAAGACAGTTGACGTCCAGTCTGCGGTTCCCGAAGTCCTATTTGCGGTGGCAAAGCGAGCCGGCACCAATGAAGAGAAGCTTGCCGATGGCGATTGAGCGGGATACTCTTCCGCGTGGCAGTGGTGACAGGTGATGTCCAAAGCGACGGCCAAACATATTTTCTTGTACGGGATCATCGGTGGAATTTTGATTGCGGCGCTCAGATGGAGCGAATACCGATTCCTGGTCATTGAGCACTCCATCGAAATCTACAGCGCGCTAATCGCGGTGACGTTTGCCGTGTTGGGGATCTGGCTGGGGCTGAAGCTAACGCGCAAGCAGGAAAGGATTGTCGTGAAGGAAGTGCCTGTTGCGGTGCCGGTGGCGATGCCTGTACTTGGGGCCGGGCCATTTCGCCCCAATGAAGCGAAAAGAGAAGAATTGGCGATCACTCCCAGGGAAATGGAAATCCTGGAGCTGATTGCACAGGGGATGAGCAATCGGGAGATTGCAGAGAAGCTGTTTGTAAGCGAGAACACGGTGAAGACCCATTCGAGCCGGGTTTTCGATAAATTAGGAGCAAGACGGCGGACACAGGCGGTTCAGTTAGGTAAGGAATTCGGGCTGTTGCCCTAGACGATTTGCCCTAAAAGTGTCCTCCGAAAGAGTGATTTTTCGCTGCAAATGGCAAAATCACCCAAAAGGGTGACGACATGCCCCCCTCCTGATGCGGTATGGTGCGCCTGAATTCATGCGTACCCACGGACTTAAAGGAGCCAAGCAATGAAACGAACCATTCTCGTCTTTGGACTTATATCGGGAGCAATTTCGTCGATCATGATGGTGTCGACAATCCCGTTTCTCCACAAAATAGGAACCACCAGAGGGGCGATTGTTGGCTATACAGCCATCGTGCTCTCGTTCATGCTGGTGTTTTTCGGAATCCGGTCCTATCGAGAGAATGTCGGGAATGGTGAGATCACGTTCGGAAGGGCATTTTTGGTGGGAATTGGTATCACATTGATTTCGTGCGCCTTCTATGTGGGCACATGGGAAATCATTTACTTCAAGTTTATGCCGGACTTTATGAATAACTATGGCTCGCAGACGATAGAAAAATTGCGAGCGGCCGGGGCCACAGCTGATGTGATTCAAGCAAAGATCAACGAATTTAACCAGCTGAAGGAAAACTACAAGAATCCCCTCTACAATTCGGCGCTCACATTCCTGGAGCCTTTCCCAGTAGGACTACTGATCACGTTGACCTCTGCCGGGATCTTGAGGAAAAAGCGTAAGGTTCAGATAGCCGCGACTTCCTAGCGTACGCCGAGATCTCGTTTCATTTGTCCGGAAGCGCGTGATCAGAAAATGAACCAAGTCAGGCGATGCCAGTTCCATGGTGTTGCTCAGCCGGTGATTACACGGGGCACAATAATATCAGTGCCCCATTCCTTGCAATACGTTGTTTGTCAGTGCGGCGGAGATCGATGTAAGAGGCAAAACCTCGCGAACTGCGCCGCGGATGATCGCTTCCTTCGGCATACCAAACACGACGCAAGATGCTTCATCCTGCGCGATGGTATAAGCACCGGCGTTGCGCATTTCCAGTAAACCTTCGGCCCCGTCGTCTCCCATGCCGGTCAAAATCACGCCCAGCGCATCGTCGCCAACCGCTTTGGCAACGGAGTGGAAGAGAAAGTTGACGCTGGGGCGGTGGCGTGAAACCAGAGGTCCGTCGTTTACTCGAATGCGGCAACTTTCGCCAAGGCGAAACACCGACATCTGTTTGTTGCCGGGAGCGATGAATACTTTGCCGGGCGTAATTACGTCGCCGTGCTCGGCTTCCTTGACGTCGACCTGACAAATGTTGTGCAGCCACTTTGCAAATGCCAGGGTAAAGTGTTCCGGCATGTGTTGGACGACGACGATGCCCGGCGAATCCTTGGGCATGGCGGATAAAATCGTCGCCAAGGCTTCGGTGCCGCCGGTGGAAGCGCCGATGGCGATCAGTCTACATCCGTCGATTGGAAGAGATGGAACAGAGCTTCGAACGGATTCGGGCTTTGTTTTCGTCTGAACTGGGAAATTTTCCCGCCGGCGGATGCGAGCCGCCGCCGCGGAGCGCACCGCGTCAATCAGCATCACCGCTGATTCGTGAAGAAAATCGCCAACCGCGAGCTTCGGCTTGGTTACGATTCCCACCGCGCCGTCCTGCACGGCTCTTATGGCTGCCAGGGTGCCGCGCGCCGCAACGCTGGAGCAGATCAGCGTCGGAATCGGCTGTTCCGCCATGATTTTTCGCAGAAACGTCAGGCCATCCATGCGCGGCATTTCGAGATCCAGAACAATGACATGCGGGCGAAACTGCTTCATCTTCTGCATCGCGAAAATCGGATCAGCGGCGACGGTAACGTTCATATCGCCTTCCTGCGAAAGCACCGCTTGCATGACCTGCCGGACTACCGCGGAGTCGTCCACCACTAGCACTTCGATTGGAGTATTTTCGCTTAGCGGCGACATTAGCCTGCTGCCTCGGTCTTGGGAATCTGGGTGTAAATTGTTGGCACCACGCGCCGCACGACAGAGGCCATGGTATGCAAGCTTTCCGCGTGCCCGACGAAAAGAAATCCGTCCGGAGAAAGATGTTCAATCAGCCGCTGGATGACTTTGGTGCGTGTTTCCAGATCGAAATAGATCAGAACGTTGCGACAGAAAATAAGATCGAACTTGCCGGAAACCGGGTAATTCGGTCCGTTCAAGTTCAACTGGAAAAAACGAATGAGCGAGCGGATTTCGTTGCCCGCTTTCATTTTACCTTTCTGGTCGCCGAACCCTCGTAGCATGAACGCCTTCAGGTAGTGATCGGGAATTTCACTGGACTTTGCAAAATCCCAAGTCGCGGATTTTGCGACCTCTAGGACTTGCGTCGAGAGATCGGTGGCAACAATTTCGATTTCCCATCCCGCCGACGGTGGCAGGTGGTGCAGCAAAGTCATGGCCAGGGAATACGGCTCCTGGCCGGTGGAGCATCCGGCGCTCCACACCCGCACTTTACGCGCGCGTGCGCCGGCTTCGGCTTCGGCAATCCATTGCGGCAGCACCTGCTGCTCAAGGAAGTCAAACTGATTGGGCTCGCGAAAAAACCTCGTCTCATTGGTTGAGATTGCGTCCAGCATCCGCGTGAATTCCTCCGGGTCATTGCTGACCACCCGAAAGTATTCGCTGAACGATTTCAGTCCAAAGTGCCGTAGCCGCTTCGAAAGCCGGCCGACGAGAAGTGCAGTCTTGACCTGTGACAACCAGATTCCCGAAGTCCGGTAAATGAGTTCCTGAAAACTCAGAAACTCTTTTTGAGTGATGGTTTTTGGCTGAAGCTCAAAGGACAACGCCTCAGAGCTGCCGCCGCGCTCGTCGATTGCATCCGTTTTTGCGCGACGGAGGGCTTCCATACCAGTGGTCACGGTCGTTTCTTATACCGCGTCCAGAATGTCTGCGTCTCCCGAACGGGAAGAGTTAGCAGCTGTGCCACAATTTTCAGTAGCGTCGCTTTCCGCTCCGTCGGCGTCGTTCGCCCCGGCGTTCGCGGAGGCCTGATCGAGGTTCAGCAGCTCGTCGGTGGACAACACTTTGTCTACATCGAGCAACAGCGCAAATTTCTTACCTAGCTGCGCCATGCCCAACAGATAATTCACTTGTACCCGAGTGCCAAACTCCGGAACTTCTCGGATGTCTCCGTCCGCAAGGTCCATCACCTGGCTCACTGCGTCGGCCACAATGCCCATCGTGGTGTTCTGGTTTTCTAACTGTCCTTCCAGAATCACGATGCAGCTGGTTCGAGTGACTGGACGTTCCTCGAGGCCGAACTTCACCGCGAGATCCACCACCGGCACCACGCTGCCGCGCAGATTGATGACCCCGCGAATCCATTTCGGCGTCTTCGGAACCACCGTCACCGTGTCGTACTCGATGATCTCCTTGACCTTGAGGATGCTGATTGCATACTCCTCACCGGCCAGGAGGAACGTCAAATACTGTTGCTGTTCGATTCCTTCTTTCGTCGCTGTCGCCATCGCATTCCTCCTTATTAGAATCGCGCGAAGCTGTGCTCTTCGGCTGGACTGTTGGCTGGTTTGCCGTTGGGCTTCGAGGCCGCGACCGGATGGTTTGCGAAGTGGGAGGCGTGTTGCGGCTTGGCCGCTGTTTTTGCGCCCTTGTTCATGAACGAGAAGCCGGCGTCCCCATCGCTGGTCTTAAAGAATCCGACCAACTGCGCGAGAGCTTCGGATTGCGATGCCATTTCCTCGGCTGTACTGGAAAGCTCTTCCGCCGAAGACGCATTTCGCTGTGTGACCTGATCCACCTGAGACATGGCTTTGTTGATCTGGTTGACGCCGGCAGACTGTTCGCGCGACGCCGCCGAAACTTCTTTCACCAGGTCCGCCGTTTTCTGAATCGACGGAACCAGTTCGTCCAGCAGCTTTCCGGAGTGTTCGGCCACCTTCACGCTATCAGAGGCGAGACCGCTGATTTCCTTCGCAGCAGTCTGGCTGCGTTCGGCCAACTTCCGCACTTCGGTAGCTACCACGGCGAAGCCGCGTCCGTGCTCGCCCGCACGGGCTGCTTCGATGGCTGCGTTCAGCGCCAGCAAGTTGGTCTGGTACGCAATCTCGTCGATGATGTTGATCTTTTCGGTGATGGACTTCATCGCGTCCACCGTCTGTTTAACGGCCTTGCCGCTTTCTTCGGCTTCGCGTGCGCCCTTCGAAGCGACTTGTTCCATCATTCGGCTGTTGTCGGAGTTCTGGGTGATCGAAGCACTCATCTCTTCCAGGCTGGAAGTGGTCTCTTCGACCGACGCTGCCTGTTCGCTCGTGCCCTGCGACAGTGACGACGAAGTTGACGAAACCTGCTGCGCGGCGCTCGAAATCGAGCCCGCTCCGCCCTTAACCTCGATGATTATCTTCTCTAACTTTTCCAGGAACTCGTTCAACGAAGCGCACATCTGGCCGACTTCATCGGTAGATTTCACTTCGATGCGCCGGGTTAGGTCGCCGCCGCCGGCAGCCATTTCCGCCAAGTGTGCGGTCATGGTTTCGACCGGGCGGCTGACGCTGCGGGCGATCACCTGCGCCGTCAAAATAGCCACTACTGAAGCCAGAATCACCACGAACAGCATCAGGAACATGGTGCGCTGGGCAAACTCGGCCATCACCTGGTCCTTGCCGGCCATGATCTTGAAGTGAGCCGTCGAGAGTTCCTGCGCCGTTTGCTCAAGGTCGTGAATAGCGTTCTTGTACTCGATGATCGCGGTGTTTGCGGCCTGCGGCGTCTTGATACGGCCGTCTTCGATCGAGCCTATCACTTTGCTGTAGCCGTTCTCGTAGTTCGCGGCGTCTTCTTCCATCTTGCGAACTGCCGCCTTATCGTCAGCACTCAGATTCTTCTTGCCGATGCTCGCCAAGTGATCTTTCAGCTCTTCCCGCTGAGTTTTCCACTTTTCGAAGTAGGCTTGACGAATCTTGGCTTCGTCAATATTCAAGAATGTGTCCTTTTCCGCCCGGCGCATTTGTAGGGTGTCTTCGTTGATCGCCGCGGCATACTCGGCAATCTTGGCGTCGCCCTGTAACATCGAAATGGTCTCCTGCTTGACCGAGTCCAGGCCCCAATAGCCGGCCCCGGCGACAATCAGCAGCAGCACTAGCACAACTCCGAATCCCAGCAGCAAGCGCCGCGAGATCTGCATATTCTTCAACATTGTTTTTTCTCCCTAAAAATTCAAATTAAAATTCGTCGTTCCCCGTGGCCCTAAATTCGTCGACTATTCCGCTTCCACCGCAGTCATTTCAAAGCTCCGCAGCAGCGCTGGTACGTCCAAAATCAGGGCCACCCGGCCGTTCCCTAAAATTGCCGAGCCGGAAACTCCCGGCACGTCCTTAAACAGATGCGCCAACGGCTTGATGACCGTTTGTGTCGCGCCGTACAAACTGTCCACCGCCAGCCCCGCGCGTTTCGCGTCGTGTTGCACCACCACAACGTTCTGGCGTGCGCCCCGCGCCCCTTCTAACTGAAAGTGATCGCGGAGTTGCAGATAGGGAACGGGCTCGCCGCGAAGCTCCATCACTCCGCTCCCATAATTCGAATCTCGTGCCTCCCCCGGTAATTCCACGCATTCCAAAACTTGATCGAGAGGGATTACGTAGCTTTCGTCACCGACGCCCACGCCGAAACCTTCGATGATCGCCAACGTCAACGGCAACCGAATGTGCACCGTGGAGCCAGCGCCGCGTTCGCTGCTGATCGTGACGTTTCCGCGTAACGCCTGCACGTTGCGGCGAACCACATCCATCCCAACACCTCGCCCTGAAAGGTCGCTGACCGTTCCGGCGGTCGAAAAACCCGGTTCGAAAATCAATTGGAAAAGTTCGCGCTCCGCCATTTTTTCCGGTTCTAGCGCGAGCCCCTTTTTTCTGGCAACTTCGGCGACCCGTTCGCGATCCAGTCCCGCTCCGTCGTCGATCACTTCGATCACGATGCTGGCGCCTTCGTGCACCGCGCGGACCGTCACCGTCCCGGTTGGTGCTTTGCCCTTCTTTTTGCGCAGGCCTGGAGCCTCGATTCCATGGTCGATGGCATTGCGAATCATGTGCAGTAGGGGATCTTTGAGGTGCTCGATGACCGAAGTGTCCACTTCGACGTCTTCGCCCTCGACTACCAGATGCGCCAGCTTGCCGTGCGACTTGGCAACGTCGCGCACCGTGCGCACGAATTGCCGGAACAGCGGCCCCATCGGCACCATGCGCGATTTCAGCACTGTTTCCTGTAGCTCGGTGTATAGCGTATCCGCGAGTCGAGAGGTCTCTTTTAGCTCATCAAAATTTGTTTCTTCAGGGTTTTCCAGAAGCTTTGCGATTCGGCCCCGCGCAATCGCGATTTCACCGGTGAGGTCCAGCAGACGATCGAGTTTGCTTACCTCAACTCGTACTGTGCGCAGCGAGTCCGACAGGTTGGAATGTGCGGTGCTCGAGATGCTTTGATCGGTTGTTGGCACGATTTCTTCTGCAGGAGTTTCTTTCCGAGTTTCTGAGTCGCTGGCAAGACACTTTGAAATCTTGTTCAGCACCGTTCGTGCCTGGGCGCTGATTTCGTCGCGGCCTTCTCTCGCGCCGGCCGTCATCTCGCGCAACACATCCAGCGCGGAAAACAGCAGATTCACGATTTGCGGCGTCACTCCCAGACTCTGGCTGCGTAGTTCGTCCAGCAGGTTTTCTGTGGTGTGCGCGAAACTCATGAGCTTCGGCAGTTCCAGAATGCTGGCATTTCCCTTAATGGTATGCACCACACGGAAAATGGTCTGAATCAGCTCGATGTCTTCCGGATGAGTCTCCAGCTCCAGGATGGATTGTTCCATCTGGGCCAGGCCTTCGCCTGTTTCCACTAGAAAGCTGTTCAGAATGATGTCGCGCGAGATTTCCATTTTCAGCTTCCTATTAGCTTGCAGGTGATTGTGCCGGTATCCGTGCGCATGTTGATCTTTCGGCCCTTCGAACCGCCGGTGTCCCGCCGCATGACTGGAATCGATTCGCGCGACAGCGTCTCAATTGCCAGGCGAACGTTCTTTTCGCCGATTGATCCGTTGGCGCCGCCGGAAAACGCCTGCAACACGCTGGCGCCGCCGTACACCTCGGCGTGCAAGTCTTTGTTTTTGCTGCCCGCCAGCCGCAGTTCCTGCAGCAGCCTTTCAATCGCCACATCGCCGTACCTCGGCGAAAGTTGTCCCTCGCCTTCCAGCGTTGGCAGCAGAAAATGTGTTGCTCCGCCGATTGCCAGCCGCGGATTGTATAGGCACACCGCGACGCAGGAACCCAGAATGATCATCAGCTTCGCCGGTTCCGGAGATGCGTAGAGCTCTCCCGGATGAAGATAGACCTGCTTCAGCTCGGACTCCGCAATTCGCGTCACCGCGATATTTGTCCGCGTGGCCAGCTCCGCGTGAATTTTGCCTGCATGAGTCAAGTAGCTCATCACCGTGCTCTTACCGCGGACTCCTTGAGTCCGAATAAACTCGGCCCATATGCTGCCAGCAATCCCAGTAATTCGCGATCCCGCGAATCGAAACCCTTCCGCTGCGGCAGCAGGCTGAAGAACACAATCGCGCCTTCTGTCGATTGCGCCTGCGTCAGTGGCACCAACGCCGTGACTCCGATGCTCGCAAGAAAATCGTCGCCCGGAACCCGGTGGTCCACAATCCGCACCTGCCCGCGATTGATTTCCGCGGACATTTTCTTGGCCTGCGACTTCAACGTTTGACGTTGCACGACAGTCAAACCAACGGAAGTCAAAATCGAAAGATCTCCGAACTCGGTATCGAGTTGCAATACCGCCATCTCTTCGCAACCCATCATGTTCGAACCGATTTCGATCACCGCATCAGCGATGCTGTCCTGCCCGCCCGCCAGCACCGCCAACCTCAGCCGCTGAGTCACCGCGTACAGCCGGCTCCAGATCGTATGGCGTTCCGCGGCCGGCGATGTTTTCAGGCAATGATCCAGATACTGGCGCGAACGCGCGTCCAGAAGTTCGGCCAGCGAAGCCGCCGCCTTTTTGTCAATTTGAATGGAAGCTGGTAAAAAATCTTTCGTTTTCGTGGACATTTAGCGCGCCTTCTCCGCGGCCAGATATCCGTTCACCATTTGCAGCAGTTCCTGGCTCTCGATTGGTTTGGTGAGATAGTCGCTGCAGCCGCTTTCGAATCCCATTTCTACGTTTTGCGGTTCGCCGCGGCTGGTCACCAGGATGATCGGGGTCTCTCGCAATTCTTGCCGCTTGCGCATCTCTCGGCATGCCGTGAATCCGTCCATCTTCGGCATGATCACGTCCATCAAAATCAAATTTGGTTGCTCAATAAGCGCCGTTTCCACCGCTTCCTGTCCGTTCCGCGCTTGTATAACATCGAAGTTGGTATATTTTTTTAGCAGCATCTCTTCCATCAGGAGAGTCGTGCTCGAATCGTCGACGATCAGAATTTTCGCGGGCATTTTCTAGACACACCTTCCCTATGTGATTGGCCAAACGGGGGAGCATTCCGTTAAGACGTGGCGCTTCAGAAATGCAAGACGGGTTCCAAAGTGAATTTTCTGTGAATTTTTCTTCGATTTGTCCTGTGCAAAAACCGTCAGCCACGACGATTCTCGTCACATGGCGCTCTTTGCGCTCTCAAATTGCCTGCAATCAGTGGTTTACCGAGTAGCCGTTTTTTGTGCGCGATTCAAATCGCGCTGTGATCTTGCGCTCGTTTCGCGCAACTTCGCTCGTTTTTCGTAGTACTTCATTCGCACAAGGCCTGAGAATTAGCGGTTATTTCTCAATGTGAGACCGCTCTTTTGTCGCGGCGTCGCTGCATTTTCTTCTTTATCTTCTTCGCACGATAATCTCTTGCGCGCAGCCCGCATTTATTTTCGATCTGCATCGCGTGAATCCAGTACTTCCCGAACTTTGCCCGCCAGCATCGACGGCGTAAACGGTTTCTGGATGAAGTGCGTCCCGGAATCCAGCACTCCATGATGCACGATCGCGTTTTCCGTGTACCCGGACATATATAGGACCTTCACTTTGGGGTTCTTCGCTATCAGCAGCTGTGCCAGCGCCCGCCCGCTCATCCCTGGCATGACCACATCGGTCAGCAACAACTGAATACTCGAAGCACGCTGCTCGCAAATTAAGCGGGCGTGTTCTGTATCCGACGAAGCAATCACCGCATACCCGCAACTGGTCAGAATTGAGTGCGCCAGAGCGCGCAATTGCTCGTCATCTTCCACCAGCAGGATTTGTTCATTTCCCGAAATCGAAGTTGCCCCACTCCGGCGAATCGCGTTACTGTCCGCGGCTTCTTCCGTCCTGGGCAGATAAATCTTAAAGGTCGTTCCGTGCCCCAATTCGCTGTACGTCCAGATGTGGCCGCCACTCTGTTTCACTATCCCGTACACCGTCGAGAGCCCCAGCCCTGTTCCTCTTCCCAACTCTTTGGTCGTGAAAAACGGTTCGAAGATTCGTGCCAGCGTCTCCTGCGTCATGCCCTTACCGGTGTCGCTGACCGCCAGCATCACGTATGGGCCGGGGTTTACTCCGGGATGATCCGTCGAATACGAATCGTCCAGCTCCGCGTTGGCTGTCTCCACCGTGAGCTGTCCGCCCTCAGGCATGGCGTCCCGCGCGTTTACCACCAGGTTCATCATCACTTGCTCGAGTTGTGCGGCGTCTGCTTTCACTTGCCCCAGATCCTCAGCGGTGTTGGTGCGCAATTCGATGTGTTCGCCGATCAGCCGGTGCAGCAGGCTGCTCAAGTTTTGCACCAGGCTACTCAGGTTGATGACCTTCGGCTGCAGAACCTGTTTCCTGCTGAACGCCAGCAACTGCCGCGTCAGCGATGCCGCTCTTTCCGAGGCTTCTTCAATTTTCTGGACTTGCTCGTGCGCCTCAACATCTTTCTTGAAGTGCTCCATCAAAAGGTGGCTATATCCTTGGATGACCGTCAGCAGATTGTTGAAGTCGTGCGCGATCCCGCCGGCCAGTTGCCCCACCGCCTCCATCTTCTGCGCCTGCCGTAATCTATCCTCCAGGTTGCGCCGATCGGAGATATCCACCAACGTGCCCTCGGTTACCTCTTGACCGTCCTGCTCCTTCACCCTCACCACGTTCTGAATCACCCATACTGCACTGCCGTTTTTGTGCAGGTAGCACATTTCCATGTCTTTGATTTGTCCGGTCCTGGCAAACTCCGCGAGCTTCTCGTTGCGTTCATCGGTTCCTCCCGCATACAGCACCCTGGCCGGAAGCGCCAGCAACTCTTCCCGCGTGTATCCAAACAATTCCGCGAACGAGTCATTACAATCGAGAAAACGTCCCTCGGGCGTGCTGCGAAACACTCCTGCTTTATTTCGCTCAAATAACGATCGGTAGCGCGTTTCAGAGTGCTGCAGCGCCGCATCGATCCGTTTACGTTCCTCGAGGTCCGCTTTCAGTTTTCTGCCGAGTGTGCGGAATCTCCGCCCCACCGCATACACCGCAATCACCGCCAGGAACGTAGTGAAACCGATCGTGACCACATGCGATTGCCACAACGAAATGTAAGGGAAGAACGTCTGCTTGGTCAGCTCAAATACAAACATCAATACGGCGACGGTCGTTGCCGCCAAAAATGTCAACCACGTCAAATTGTTGCGAAACGATCGCTCAGGCACTTGCCTTCCCGATTTCAGCTGACTGCTGCGTTACCTTAAGGCTTGAGGACAGAATGTCCCTTAGCGTGTGCTCGGTACTGGTGGAGGTTATCACAAGTCCATCAACCCGGCTGGCGTCGTATTACAGTCTAGTTATTATTTATAATAAGGTATACACACAATTCAATAAAATGTCGCGAACGAGAAAGTTTAGTAGGGCGGTGGCGCAACTTATTGATTCTTCGAATCGCCAAAATGGCGAAACATCGCGCATTCGCTGAAGCTGGGTACGCGGCAGGTACACGGCCTGTTAATGGCCGGAGAAGATCCTCTAATCCGCTCACGGGTCCAGGGTTCCTCCTTGGGCGCACGACACTCGACTCCAACAACTCCACCCATCACTTCTAATTACTAACATTTCCAATAAATCGAGGAATCTGCCTTTCGCTCAACGATAACTCGAACGGATTGAAAGCATTGGATTCTGGCAGAGTAGATGTGAGTGGTCTGCGCAGATAGCTAGAACTTTTGTCGGTGGATTCAATGGGTCGATGCAACGCTATCTGGCAAGTCTGCTGTTCAGGGATGGTGTTTGTGAGCCAAGGGAAACGGTCGAGGCTTTCTCTCATTCAGAGATCCGAGATTTGACGCCGGTGGAAGTCCGGGCAGTCGTTGCATGAGATCGGGTGCGGCTTGACGCTTGCTGCGTTGCTCGACAAGCAGGAGGCGGAGCGATGAAGGCACTGGAATCGTGAGGCCTGGGTCGTTTTTGTTTCGCCGGCACACAAAGCGATACTTCCAGTGAGAGAATCGAATTGGTTCCACTCCAGCGACAGAATTCCGGTGAGCGTCATGCCGGTGAAATATCCCAGCGCGAGGGGTAAGTGGAGATAAGCGGGAAGAGTCCGCAATAGGGCTCCATATTGTTCGAGCTCGAAGAACGGGTAACTCCGTATTCATGCTTTGCTGTTGAAATAGTCAGCCCTGTTAACTTGGCGCGCTCTCCACAATCTGTTCAGATTTAGAATCCCAGTACAGCTTTTTGCCAGACCAATACGATTTCGCCGCCATCATACACGCCACGGAATGTGAAAATCCATGTTCAACGGTAGCATTTGGTTGGTGGCGCGAACGCAGGCAATCCAGCCAGTTGGTCATATGAGATAGATCCTCGTCGCCGATTCCCATAGGTGGGAGCGTCTTATCTCCAGGCAGGAGTATATCTTTCACAACTCTCTTCTGGTCAACGTTAAAGTCCTCTTCGTGATTCCCCTTTTCCTCGACAAACTGCCAACGTGGACTGCCTTCTCCACCAGTGTTAAAAAGCGTGCCGTTCTTTCCCATGATGCGCGTATAGCTGGGCGCATCATTGCCGAAGCTGGTTGCATAGCTCGCAAGGAAGCCTTTGGGGTACTTGAGCAAGACTTGAAATGTGTCGGGATTCTCTCGGCCGTCCGGCCAGGCAAAGATGCCACCATGGGCCATAACAGATTCAGGAAACGATTCGTCCATGAAATAGTGGCACAAATCAATTCCGTGGCTCATCCACTGATCGGCAATACCACTGGAGAAATCCTTGTATAGGCGATACTCGAAATAGAGTTGCGGATCAAAAGGACGAAGGGGTTTGTTCATCAGCCATGCATGCCAATCTGTGTCCTGCTCATGCAGTTTTTTCACTTCGGGGCGGCCTCGCCAACGGGGTCCATGGTAATTCCAGACGATTTCATATTTTGAGATCTGTCCTAACGCGCCAGTAAGAAGCTGGCTGCGCGCCGCGATTTGGTAAGGTTCGCTGCGATGTTGTGTGCCAACTTGAACAATCCGCTTGTTTGTGCGGACGGCGTCGCGGGCAACCTTGACCTCAGCAAGAACATTGCCCATGGGCTTTTCGCAATAGGCATCCTTGCCCGCTTCGACGGTCATTTTAAGCAACAGCGAGTGAGAATGTTCCGGAGTAGAGATTAGGACGGCGTCGATGTCTTCGAGACGGAGCAACTCATCCGCATGACGAATCGAGCGTGGTGCTCTCCCATAGTATTTGTTGTTCGCAGCCACAGCTCGATCGAGATTTCCGGTCCACAGATCGCAAACGGCGGTCATTTCCACATTCTTCGAATTGTTTAGTTGCGCGACCATGGCGTCCAGCTCCGAACCGCGATGTCCGATTCCAACATGCCCAAGTGATATGCGATCATTCGCGCCGGCAATTCGGTTGTAGGACAACGCGGTCGACTTGACGGCAGCCGCTCCGGCGGCGAGCATCGCTCCCTTTTGCAGGAATTCCCTTCTATTTACTTTGCGTTCGGATGGTTTCATTTCATTGCTCCTCCAAAAGGACTACGAATTGTTGTGCTTGGGACCAGATGCTGCTTTGCGTGAACGCCATACGGACTCGGTCGCCTCCTATCCCACCGCACTCATAATTCACCGGAAAGTCTACATTTACAAAGAACGGTTGGCCGTTTGGCTAAGAAGCGAGGCGGATTCCACGTCGAGATAAATAGTGGTGTTCGGATGAGTTCGCAGTATGGAGGCGGGTGCCATCGGGCTTATGTCGCCTTCAATGCAGGATTTGACTGCTTGCGCCTTGCGCGCGTCCGGTACGATCGCAATGATTTCCTTTGCCTTCAAAATTTGTCTGACGGACATGGAAATCGCGCGCGCCGGCACATCGGTAATGGCTGGAAACCAGCCTTCCTTCATTTGTTGCCTGCGGCAAGCCTCATCGAGCTCGACGACAAGATAAGGCTCTTCCGTCTGGAAATTTGCCGGTGGATCGTTGAAAGCCAAGTGGCCGTTTTCGCCAATTCCCACGAACGCGAGATCCACTGGATGAGATCTCAATTCGTTACCCACCTGTTGAATTACCTCCCGCGGATCCCGTTCACCGTCGAGCAAATGGTAACGTGTGATGCCCGTTTTGTGAATTAACCGCTCGAGTAAATACTTGCGAAAGCTCGCTGAGTGAGTGACTGGCAATCCGATGTACTCATCCAGATGAAACATTTCCACTCGTAGCCAGTCAATGCCCGGAGTACTGGTGAGGATCTCCAAGAAGTCGAACTGTGACGCTCCGGTTGCGGAAATGAGGCGAGCCGAACCACGGTTAGCGAGAATTCTGCTAAGCGATTGCGCGGCGTGTCTTGCGGCAGCCTCCCCAAGTGCAAGCTTGCTTGGCGATACATTTACCTCCACTTTCCATCTCCTTTTCCCAATCCCAGTGTCACAGAAAATTGCGAAGTGAGTGGGTACGATTCCTGAAGCGTGGAAATAAAACTAGTCCCTCACGTCGACACCCTACCCCAGCCGGCACGCTTCGTAACTAGCAGAAACTTGGACACCGGGGATTGATAGTGTGGCCCATGCATGGGTCTCAGAGATGTTCCCACCGCCGAACGATGCGATGTGAATGGTCATGGAATTGAACGCGGCTTTTCTCTGAACCTCAGGCTGAGTGTCGCTCGACTTGGATTTTCTTGGTCGGTCGGCGATGTAGGAGTGGAAAGTCACCAAGCACGCCATATCCGATCTCCACTCCAACGAAATGACCAGACTTAGGTATATTTGTCCCAGGCTCGCAGTGCTTGCTGTTCGGCCGAACCATAGACCCCTGGGACCAGAGGCCAGGTTGCACAGGGACCTCAAGCAGCGGCGCTGTGAGTCTAGTACCGAGGGTGTCGGCGAGAATACTACTGTTTTCTGGTGGGGTCAATTAAATTTCACATTTTTCAGAAATTTCTCCCAGAAACTGCCATCAGATTCCATTGGACACGTCTCCAATTCTAAGATATTGATATCGGTATGGATTCGAAGACAAGACTTCAGGATGTAGCTCGCCTGGCCAAGGTGAGTTCAGCCACAGTTTCCCGGGTTGCGAACGGCAATCCACAGGTAGATCCGCGTATCCAGTCAACGGTTTACGCTGCCGCAAGGAAACTGGGAATCGACCTAACCACCTATCGAAAGAACCGCACGATTGCATTCGTTCTCGGAAATCGCGATACGGTAAATGAGTTTCAATCCAAAATACTGCTTGGAGCTGAGAGTTTTTGTGCGCAGCATGATTGGGATCTCCAATTCATTTCCTTTCGCTGCGATCTCAACGCCCCCCCTGCCAATCTGCGCCTACCGCGCGCACTGACAAGGACGAATCGCCCGGGAGGCGTGATTCTAAGCGGAACACATTCCGCTAGTATTTTTTCCGTCCTTCGAGAAAAGCGAATTCCGTTTTCCGTCGTCGGAAATAACATTGTCGGAGAGTGGCGGCCAGAAGAGTGCGATTGTGTGTCCACAGATGACGTCCGCGGATCCTCGGAAATGACCAGGTATTTGATTTCTCGAGGCCACACAATGATCTGGTTTATCGGGAACCTCCGCCTTCCGTGGTTTGCGCGTTGCGCGAATGGATACCTCGAAGCAATGAAAGAGGCGGGGCTTGAGCCGCATTTCAGCGAGATACACTCGGAAGACCGGGAACTGGGGTATCTCGCTGTGAAATCGTTGCTGGCAAATGGCGAACGGCCAACGGCACTTTTTGTCGGAACAGATCAGGCCGCTTCGGGTGTTTATCAGGCGCTGCAGGAATCAGGGATACGAATTCCCGACGACATCAGCGTGGCCGGTTTCAATGACACTATGGGTGACGTTCTGCACCCCGGATTGACAACGGTTCGAGAGTTTCCGAAAGAATTGGGCGCGCACTTGGCGGAATTTACTCTACGTCGGATTCAAGAGCCGGAGCTAACGTTCCAACAACTTGTGATGCCAACTGAACTCATCCGGAGAGAAAGCGTGCGGCGTCTCGCGCATAGTCCCTCGATGGCTGCCCGCCCAATTCAAGCAAATATTCTGTGAAGGCAGAAAGAGTGGCCTGCGCCGGCCGCTCTTTCCACTCGACATCCATACAGCCTGGGATTTAGAACGTGATGCGCAGGCGTAAGCGCACCGTCCGACGACTGTCGACTCCTTCCTGCGAATAACTGTTGATCAGTCGACCAAAATCTGGATTGCGGCTTATGTCCTCGGGATGTGGAACGCCAAGATAATCTTGCCCAATCGGAACCAAGGCACCGGTGTTCGGGTTAACGCGAATATTAAAATCTCCTAGAAGCGCGAACGACCCGCCACCACCACCATCGTCTTGATTGGGCGAGAAGAGCGGGTGGTTGAAAATGTTGTCTACATCCGCTCCGAGCTGTACGGCCACCTTTTCACCAAGATGAAAATCCTTGTGAAGGCCCAGATTTACACCCCAAGTACTCGGCCCCCACAACAGGTTGCGCTTGGCATTGGCTGGATTGGAAAAAACGTCCGCGCCCACTGAGGGAAGTCCAAAAGCAGCAGCGTTCCAAATACTGTCTCCTGTCTTCTTGCCAAAGTCTTTGCTGACAATAGTTGGGCGGTATGATGGTTCGGAACCAAAGTCTCCGACCGCATCGACAGAGGAAATGCCGATGTTGCCTGGTTCAATCGGATTGCAGTCATCACATATCCAGAAAGGCGTGAAGCCCGTGCCGGACTTGGCGAACATGTTGAAAGTGGTGGACCAACCGCCAACGATGGCGTCTTCCCAAGTTTTCATTGACGATCCGTACCGGCGCTTCTTGCCAAATGGCAAGTCGTAAACGCCATAGGCAACAAAACGATGCTTCGAAGTGTAACCGTCGATTCCGTAGTCGCTATCTGGCTGGAAGGCATTGTACGTAACGCCGCCCAGACTGGAATTGCCGGTATCAAGCGCGGTCGATTTCTGGTCTAGATACGTATATGCTACGTTCAATAGAAGGCCATGCGAATAATGATGTTCGAATTGAGTTTGGAACGCATTGGATTGCGCGTGGCCGTAGTTGCCGTAACTGAGCACAAAGTCGCCCAAAGCAGGAAAGCGATACAATTGGAATTGTTCGGGGGTGATTCCACAAGATGAAGGATCAATGGTTGGGTCACAGTATTGTCCAGGAATAGTGTCCCCTGTGTTCGGATCTACGGCATTCGTCCCAAAAGGAGTGGTAGTTGGTCGAAGTTCGTTGAGATCTTTGCCAGCGATTAGACCGTGCATTGTTGAACCAAGGTAGGAAAAACGAATTGCGCTGCCCCAGCCAATTTCTCGCTCATAAGTAACGTTGTACTGATGAATGCGCGGCTGGTGAATGTTGAACGGAACGACGTTGACAGCAGGTGTGTTGCCGGTTGCTCGGAGTGCGCCACCGGTCAGTGGACTGATGCCATCAACACCATTCCCCGGCCAGCCTTCCAGAGGGTTCGATGTTTTGTTCGTCTTGGTAACGGATTGGTTAAAGGGATTGGTGGCGATTGGGTCGCGAATTCCCTGCGCCGCCGAAGTTGGATAGTAGATACCGTATCCGCCGCGAATCACGGAATTTTTGCCAATGCGCCAGGCGATTCCTACACGCGGAGACCAATCGTCTTTGTCCGTACGCACAACCCCGCGCCCAACGCCCAAACCCGAATCGCCTGCTAGAACATAGCCAAAGTTAATGATACGCGAATCGAGGTACGTCAGTGTTTTGTTCGACGGAATTACGAATCGGCCAAGTTGGCCGGTCGTGGAATCCACGAAATCTGGATCGAAGTTGGCAATCAGGTCGTTTTTGTCAATGAACGGCGTAATCAATTCATAGCGCAGCCCCAGGTTTAGAGTAATCCGGGAGCTCAGCTTCCAAGTGTCCTGGAAAAAGAATCCGTTCTCCCAGTTGTGAACGTCCATCGCCGGGCGCGGCTGCGAAACCGTACTAACGCTATTGCCTGGCAGTCCCAACAAGAAGTTAGTAAATGGCGTCAACCCCGTCCCGCTATAAGTGATCGAGCCCCGGGGATTGCCGCGATTCAGCGCGAAGCCATCTTGTGCAGAATCGTAAACCATGTCGCCGCCCATTCGGAACGAGTGTTTGCCATGAATCCAGGTAAACGTATCTCCATAGGTCACTAGGTGCTGATTCTCCGGACGAAAGGTGTTGCGGTTTCCGTTAGTAAAAGTAGCGAATGTATTGGTGAAATTTACTGCGGGATGCCCAAAGGTTGATAAGGCAAACACACCAGTCGCAGCACCGTAGGCGTCGATATCGCTCTGGTCAAAACCGATGCTCGAAAGAAAGCCTCCCAGCGTGGTGTTGCTGTGCTGCAGCAAGTTCTCGCGATTGAAGCCACCGCGCACTTCATTGATAAAATTTGAAGAAAACGAGTGGATATAAGAGAGAGAGATCGTGTTATTTCGGCGATCTATCTGCGTCAGCCCCAATCCAGTGTACGGGTTAACTACCGGGTTCTGTGCGCTGATCTGCGACGAAACGTTATAAACGCCGTATATGTGATCCCGATCCGAGAAGTCACGGTCAATGCGCAGCACACCAGTATCGAGCGTCGAGCGGCCGGGCAGGATTGTTTGAAATCCGCCGACAATTCTTCCGTTGGCCGGGTTAATCGGAACGCCGGTCCCAATCTTGGGGAAATAGGTATTGATCAGCGCTTGTGTTGTGGTGTTTAGCAAACGGGAAGGGATAGTGACGAAGCGAACTGTGCCCGTGCTGCTATCCGTGTTGTCGGTAATTTCTTGTGGTGTCATTTCCAGGAGAACGGAGTTGGGCACGGCCGGCCTATTGGCTGGATTGATGTCAGTGAAGTTGCCGGTGTACAGATCGGGATGAGCCACGGCATTCGACTGAAACTTGACGGTGTTTACGTCATAGTCGCGTTCGTACGATGTGAAAAACCAGGTTTTCTTCAAGAGAGGAATCGGACCACCAAACGAGCCGCCGATATCATTCGTGTTGAAGTACGGATTGGGATACTTACTTTGGAACGCGGTGGGAGCAAAATCAGCCTTTCCATTAAGATCGGAAAGAGTCCAGGCAGCAAGTGCCGAGTTCTTGTTGTTGTAAATCGCTGATCCGTGATACTCGGAACCGCCACGCTTGGTAGTTACGCGCACGTTAGCGACGCCGGCATACTCGGCGCTGAAATCCGATGTGAGAATATTGACCTCGCCGACTGCTTCGAGCGAAGGCTTGCTTTGAGTGGGTTCACCGAAAATTCCGCCGTTTGAACGCTGCCCGTCCAGAGAAAAACTGGCACCGTAGCTCTGAGCGCCCAGGAACTTAAACTCTCCATCAGTCGAGCCTTGCGTAATATTCGGATTCAGATAGAGAAACGAATAAACGTCGCGACTATCGCGAGGGAGTTCAGTAACTGCCACGTTGGTGAGAGTCTGGCTGATGGTTTGGTCTTCCGTGTTGATCAGTGGCGCCTCAATCGAAACCACCACGCTCTCTTGGCTGGAAGATATCTTCAACACTGCGTCTGCACTCACCGTATCGCTGCCATTGAGAACTACGTCTTTGATTTCAATTTTGGACATTCCAGGGGCGGTCACGGTTACCGTATAGGTGCCGGACTTCAAGCCGAGCATTTCGTAGGAGCCTAGTGCATTCGTTGTGATTTTACGGGCTGTATTAGTAAGAGCATCGGTGATAGTGACGGACGCGGATGGAATGACACCACCGGCGGAGTCTGTGACAGTTCCGCGTATCGTGCCCAAATCCGTACCTTGGCCAAAAGCTCTTCCAGCGCCCGAAAGCAACAAGACAACGAATAATGGGATTACAACTGCTGATCTATTCCACACGAATGACCTCCCCATACTTGCCTTGACTGAGGATTTATCACGACCAGAGAGCAAACGCAACAGAAACTGTAGAAAAAAATAGTCCAAATACAGAAAAACGCTATTTGTCAACAGAAAATAGTCGTCTGGCCTAAGAATGATAAAGCATTCGCGCTCAGCATGCCCCCGAAAGGCGGCCTTGTTGGGCACTCTTCGTAGAATCTTGGCGCGAAAGAAGGTGCATGTCTCTCAGCGACTTCAGAAAGGTGGGAAGGAGTCTACGTTATGGAAGTGCAGCGTTGGCCAGGGCTAGCTGGCTCAGGTGATAGGACATCCGGCCATCGGGCAACAGGAAAACTTCCCTAAGCTCCGTTTGGCCCTGCACTTTATCGCCTGTGGCTATGCGTAAGGTCCCAGCAATGTAATACCACCACGCTTGTGAGGAGCCACTTCTCGAAGACTTTTCGGCATGTTCAATCCCAGCCTCCAATCGACTCGTCCAGGCTGCCGTGGCGTAACCCTGGCGGTGCTTGGCGGCCGACCAAGCCCAAAACAGGTCGGAAATTTCGGTCGCTTTGCTTACTTCTTCAAATCTGGCATCAGCTTCAGCATTCTGACCGCAGGTAGCATAGACCTCTCCCAAAAGATATTTTGTCCTCACTAATTTCAGGAACGGCTCCAGGCCATCTCGCGTGAAATCAAAACCCGCGACGGGTGAGCTCAATGTATTTGCTGTTGCCAGTGCATCCGCGCAACGCTGGCCTTTTGCTAAGGCCAGCGCTTGCTGTAATTTCACCTCGATCCAAACTTGTCGAACGTTGGTTCCGCCTTCTTCCCGGCCGAAGAAGCGGTCGTGAAACAGTGCAACCGCGCCTTCGTAGTTCCCCGCCTCCGTGCGAGTTAGTGCAAGCTCGTAGACCAACGACGTGGGCATCTGCTTCAAATCTGGATAACGCTCAAGCGATTTCATTCGAGCCGAGGCGAATTTTCCGAGTAGGGCCATTGCAGAGACAGCTCCAGTATAGTTCACGCTGTTTTTCGGGTCGTTCTTGATTCCATCCTCAAATGCATTCAAGGCGCCGTCGAAATCATGTACTTCGTGCAAGAGAGCTAAGCCAATATTTGCGTGCAAGGCCGGAATCCGGGGATTCAATTGCCGAGCGGCATTCCACTCGCGAAGCGCTTCCTGTGTCTTGGAGCGGGCGAAATACCAGCTTCCCAACAAGTAGTGCGCGGTTGCATCCATCTTATTTCGATTGAGCGCGTCCTCCAGAGCCTGTTTTTCTTCTAGCGAATTCGGAAACACATAGAGCGTTGAGAGTTGCGATGCGCGCGCGTAGTCTTCGATTCCGGATTCACCCAACTTTTGACGG
The DNA here is from genome assembly GCA_963814635.1 of uncultured Acidobacteriota bacterium. GTDB lineage: Bacteria > Acidobacteriota > Terriglobia > Acidiferrales > UBA7541 > Acidiferrum. The sequence continues at coordinate 3,069,106 of CAWFDP010000001.1, forward strand.
CAATATCCTCGCAGGTAGGCGACCAGTGGATTGTCTTGCGGCAATCCAATGCCGGGTTCGCGCTGATCAGCAGGTGCAGTTGGATAGTTGCGCGAGAGAACTTCCAGTGCTTTACGATAGAGACCCAATCTCGCATACTGCGCCGCAATGTTCAGAACGCGGTAGGGGTCTGAGCCTAGGTGCGGAAGATCCGGGGCCCCTGCCACTTCCTGCAAGAAAGCGCTTAGTGGGAATCGTTGAAGGAGCTTCTTGGCTTGTTTTGCGGCTTCTGTTGTTTCAGCAGTCGCGCTGAGAATTGCGATTTGCTCCTCTTGAGCGCGCAGGTCGTCCGGAGACGACTTCAGGCTCTCTGAGATCAATTCCCCGGCTTGTGCAAGTTTGCCTTCACGTGCTTTCAATTCAGCCAGGCGTAAAGCGGAACTGGCCCGGTGCTCCGGCGAACGCATACCCGCCTCATAACTATCAACTGCGTCGCTCTCTCGTCCGACGCCTTCCTGAGCCATACCCAGATAGTATGAAACCTCTCCGTCGGTCGTATTTCGGGCATGTGCAGCCGCGAGCCGAGGTAAGGCTTCTTCGAAACGTTTCAACCCTGTGTCCAAACGTCCCGCCGCTCTGAGTAGTTCAAAACTCGTGGGAAACTTACTCAGCGCCCTCTCATATGTTTTTACGGCAGAGAGTTTGTCGCCGTTTAGCTCTTCGTTATCACCGGCCTGCAGCCAATCATCCTCGGTTCTGCCACTGTCGTCGGGAAGCACGTAGTTTGCTTGTGGGCCGATCTTTATTTCTGAATCGGCTGTCCATTCATACTGGCCCTCCGTCTGTCGAAGCTGAGCCACATCACTGCGATCCTTGAGTACTACGGTGTATTTGTGGTCTTTGCTTGGAATGCGCACTTCTCTTGTCCAGGTTTGTTCCGGGGCCAGATTCACCTTCTCGGTGAACACCGCGCTTTCGCCATCCAGCACTTGAACAGTGGCGTCAGGCAGCTTCTGATTGGCATTAAGCGAAATCGCAATCGAATCTTCCTTACGTTCTAAATGCATGACTCCGGTCAAATTTGCGCGAGAGATACCACCCGTCCCACGGACGGGCATCCAATATTCGGAGAAAGTGATGTGCTGACGCGGTTCCAAAAAGGAATAGGTCTCCTGATTTCGAAACAATCCCGCCTGCACCTCTGCGTAGGCGCTATAGTCGTCCGAAAGGGCTTTTCGCCAGTCCAAACCGTCCGCGTCAACTCCCCAGGACCAGATCTTTTTTGCCGGCAATTCCTGGTAGCGCGCGAAATGAGCTACTCCGGTCTTCGTATGCGGATGCCAAATGCCCATGAAACCTTCGCGACTTCCATGGACAAACAAAGATACCGGGCCGTCGGTTTGATTCCTGATGATGCTCAGATCTTTGCCCTGCGCATCGATGGGCCATTTCTGTACTTCAGCAAATCCATGTGCCGCCGCGTATTCCATTGGATATTCGATGCGTGAATCATCCCAGACTTGCACGGCGGCATTGTTCCACCAGTAAAAGCGCTGCCGCACATCGCTGCGATTGCTCAGCCACACGCGCTGTTCCAAAACCGTGGAGCCTGGCCTGAGAATCAGTTCTACACTCCACTCCATTCCGTAGACTCGATCGACATTGCCGACGGTAACTGATCCGCTGCCGTCCTGATGCGCGCCGAAAACAAAATCAACGGGAGACATGGACATCCAGTTGTGAGAGACAGGAAAGTTGAACTCAATTCCGAACGCGGCCCACGCGCCTCGGTAGCCAATCCTCGCTTTCTTGATCGATGAGTTGGCGTAAAACATCGGCTGTCCGCTGATCTTGTCCATACAGGTGTAAACGTGACCACCGACGTCCGGTAACACGGAGCATTTTAGGTACTCGTTCTCGAGATAGATTGCCCTTAACTGATGTTGACGGCTCTGTTCCGTAGTTTCGTTTCGCAAGGTATATGGATAGTTGAACCGGTTGGTCGCAAACTGGTCGAAAGGAGGATTTGGATCTGGCGCTCCTTCCTCGTATACCGGCAATTCGAGGACCCCTTCCCAAACGCGGACCTGCGAAAAACCAGGGAGCGCTGTGGCAAGCAAAAGCATCAGCACGAGCTTCCATCGCATCGATATCACCTTAAACAAATTCTGCTTTTGTCCATGAAGAAGTATTCAGTGGAGTCTTTCCGCGACGCGATTGATTACTCCACTTTCCAACGGTAAATCGGGTTGAAACCTTCTTCCAGACAGCCGAAAAACAACAATTGTCCAATGGCGGCCAATTGCTCTCTACGGTCGAAAAGAGGAGCTACCTCCCTGGCTGCAACTCCGGAGTTACAATGTCAAGCGGAACGTCTTCTCCATTAACCGACCCGTGCCAAACACCGCCTCCAAAAGTAGTGATGTAAACCTTCTGCAGGTCTTCAGGGTCGGGAATTACTCGATGGCCCCACTTAAAATTAAAACCGGGAATACGCTTCCAATGTTCACCTCGGTCTGTGGATCTCCATGCTGAAGACTCAAACCCGGTCGCATATAAGATCTTGGGGTCGCGGGGATCGATCGTCACATCGTAGACGTGCCGGTCGCGATCCAAAACCTGTTTCCAGGTTTTGCCTGCATCCTCCGACAAGAAGACGCCTCCTCCATCACCATGCTCGCCTTTGTCACGAGCCCAGGATGCTAGATACAGTCTGTTCGCATCATCTGGGTCTACTGCCAAACCGTTAGGCGCGTTGCTTCCTTCCGGCATCCCAACCAGTGTCCAATGCTCGGCGGCGTCCGTGGAGCGATACAAGGCGCCGTCTTTTTCGGTTCCAATACTTCCATCCTCCGATCGCCGCGCGACCAAGAGGTACAAAGTTCCTTTGTCATCGCGCACGATCCGCCATGCAAACGGTTCTTTTTGGGTGATTCCGATATTCTTTAACTCCCAACTCTTGCCCCCGTTCACACTTTTATAAACGCCGCGGCCAAACGCAGCCACATACAAGACTCTGGCATCAACTGGGCTTGTCGGATCCAAAACGATGTGTGTTGCCGCGGTTTGTTCCATTCCGGCATTCGATTTGGACCAGGTCTTGCCGCCATCCAGACTCAGGCACACGCCTCCGCGATACTTCGCAATTCCGTCGCGCCTCCACATCTTTGGCCGGGGTAAGTCATGCGTCCAACTGTTCACGCTCCAAACTCGCCCCCTCACAGACGGATCGAACACAATCCAATAAGTTGTGTTCATCCAATCTCGAGGAACTCCTTTCGTCGAGCTGATCCAAGACTTGCCTCCATCTTCGCTTCGAAAGAGTCCGATGTCGGTCGTGGAGATAAATTGCCGGTTATGATCGAATGGATCAAAGTGATAGCCATAGTTGGTCGTTACGTCGAGCCCAGTGCTGTTCCAACTATTTTCGCCGGTTTTGTTTGAATACAGCGCAACCCATGTCGCTCCGCCATCAGAAGTACGCATCGTTCTTCCCAGATCGGTGCTGTAGCTCAGATTTGGATCCTTATCTGAAACCGTCAGAGTCAAAGGATTCTCGCCCCAGTCAGACCCGAATCGTTCCGTAATCCAGGCATCGTGGATGTTCACACCGGGCTTGGCGGTCATGCTGCTGTCCTCTTTCCAGACAAGCTTCCAGCCCGCACCTCTATCGCTCGTTCTGGCGACTCCCATGTATTTCAATCCGCCCTCTTCAAGATCTCTGTAGGACACGTATGCGGTTGCCGGATTTCGTAGGCTAGTGGCAATGGCCCGAATCTTGATCTCGCCCTTGCCCAATTGGACCTTGCGCCAATCCGTGCCATCGTTCTCGGTCACAAATGCCGACTCGTCAGCCACCACATAAAGAACAGGCGATCCTTTCTCCGAAAAACCCACAGAAATATCGGTAAGCTGCTTTACCGTCGGCAGGGGAACTTGCTTCGTGCTGCCAGCGCTTCTCATTTCGATGAAGTCTAAACCCGCAACAACGAGGGACTTGTCAGTTCCCGAAGAAAAAGGATTCACATAAATTTTAGTGGTGAGCCGTGGCAAGTCGTCTAACTTCACCCAGCTCTCTCCCCCATCGCCAGAGGTGTACAAAGCGTACGAATTATTGGCGCGGTTTCTTGCCGCCGCATAGAAGACCTTTGAGTCTTCCGGATCGATTGCCATCGCGGAGATGCTGCCAAGCAGGTTCGGGTTGGCGATCAACTCCTCATCGGAATGATCTGAGCTCATCTTGATGCCCTTCAGCGACTCCGGCTTTGGATAAACTAATTTCCAGGTTTCTCCGTTGTCCTGACTGCGCCACAAGCCGGTCGCCTCGGCATAAACAGTGTTCTTGTCCCGCGGGTCAAATACAAAGAATTCAACCACTCCACGCAAGTTGAACATACGCCACGATTTACCACCGTCGTGGCTAATGTATGCCCCTGTCATATCGCAATTGAGCAAAACCGTATTCGGATCGTGAGGGCTGATAGTAGGATGGAACATCGCCCCTCCACCGCCGGGGCCTATAATCTTGAAGTTGCCAGGGCGATCTTCTACCCCGCCCAAGAGCGCAAAAAGCGTTAACGCAATTCTGAGGTAGAAAAATGCCATTTATGCTTTCCTTTTCTTTCAATACGATTCGATCGCTTTCCTTTTGTCAGAAGCGATTTGCATTGTCAATATTTTTCAAAAGCGGCTCCGTAAAAATGGATTAAGTCACATCTTCAGCTTCAGAAGACGCGCTGCGTTCTCGTAATAAACCTTCTTAAGGATCCCATCGGGCAAACCAATGCCGTAGATCCGCCAGCGCCCCTGGGGCGGAATGGGTGCCGGAGCGTAATCGAAGTATTCGTCTTCCGTCTCCAAGAACCGGTAGTAGATTTCATAAAGTTCGTCGCCAAAAATCTGCTGCGGAGTGTCCGTTCCGTTTGGAACGGCATCCGTACCGAAAATAATTCGATCCTGATATTTTTCAAAGAACTTGCGAGACATCCGCGGTTGGCGGCCGAGTTCTCCAACTCTTGCGCCCAGCTCAACCGTCATGTTTGGAAATCGATCCATACATTCACCGACGTACGCAAGATTCTCGGCATTGTTTCCCACATGCAGCACGATGAATTGAGTCTTCGGATGCTTGGACATCACACGATTGCGTGCTTCCAACAGCTCCGCATTGCTGGGAAAATCGTGACCGTGGAAAGACCAATCCGGATGATTGTTTAGCTCTTCAAACCGTTCATTTGTACGATCCGTTGGAAGGAAGAACGCCTCCGGATCGGAAACATGTATTGCCACCGGAATACCCAATGATCCGCACGTTTCCCACATCGGATCGAATCGAGCGTCGTCGATTTTCAGCAGCGGCCCTCGAGAAATATTCTCCCGTAAATAAAGGCCCAACGTTTTGAGCACTTTTACGCCACGAGCGCCCGCGCCGTGCGCGCGAGCAAGCTCATCTGCCTGAAACTTTCCGTAACCCGGCTGGTTTGCTCGCTCCCACGTTGGTTCCGTGAAAGTCAAAAATCTATCCGGGTGCGATTGTTGAAATTTTTCCACTGCTTCAGCTAGCCCTCTCCCCGATCCTCCGGTAAGGTTCACCATGATGCGGATGTTTTTTCGATCCATTACCGGCAAGAGCGCTTCTGGCGTCGCCAGGAAGTCCATGTTTTCGCCAACTCCAACTCCGTTCACCGACTTCGCCCTTATGGATAGATGAGTGTGAATGTCGATGACCGGGTAGCGGGATCGCGGAACTTTGGTTTCCGCTACGTGCAGCATGCTTTTGGGCTGAAAATCGCTCAGCTCCAGTTTAATTTTGCCGGAGCCTTCGGGAGACTTGAGCTGGGAGCTGTTGATTCGAGCCGGAAAAGCTCCCGCAGCTACAAACAATCCCATACTCTCTAACCAGCGTCTTCGATCCATTTCGTTCATGTGTTTGCCCTCGGATTGCTCAACGGCAACATAACTCCTCAAGATCTGCGCGGTTTTCTTTTCGCTTCTTTCTATATCGTTTACTTTCGTTTGTCAAAATGGCATAAAGACTCCGCTTCTCCATGTGCTTACCATACTCCCTAAAAGGGACATGGGGTAGAACTTCAGGCCGAGGTACTTGATGAATCGTTGGGCAATTCACGCCGTTCCTCTCACCGTCTTGCTAACGGCCATTCTGCTTTCACCCGGAACGTCTTTTGGACAAGCCCCTGAAAGTTCCGACCAGACATATTCGAGTTCCATTGTTGCCGTCGCCAGGCATGCAGCACGAGACTTCAGCCCTGACGGAAATCTTTCCAAGGAGGTTTGGAAGCGAGCGAAGTGGGTGGAGTTCGAGCATGACGCCTCGGGCAAGTTCAACCACCCGAATGCCGCTACACGCGTCTCGGCCGTCTGGACAGATCAATCCGTTTACTTCGCTTTTTGGTGTCGCTACGAGTCGTTGAACGTATACCAGGGCGAAGATGTTGCCAAGGAGCGTTGGGAACTCTGGAATCGTGACGTGGCTGAAGTGTTCCTGAATCCTCAGCCGGAAAGAATTTCTCACTACTACGAATTCGAAGTAGCGCCAAACAACCAGTGGATTGATTTGGAAATCGAGAAGAAGAACAATCCATTTAACGATGCTTCCTGGAATTCTGGCTTCGAGCATGCGACTCGAATTGATTCCGCAAATCGCGTTTGGACGGCGGAAATTCGGATCCCCCTCTCTGCCATGAACGTTAAGTCCATCCATCCTGGCACGAACTGGCGTGTGAATTTCTTTCGCGCCGCCGGGCAGGGAGGAGGCCAGCAGCGAATGTTTCTGGCATGGAGCTCAATTCCCAAGGGCCAAACCTTTCATGTTCCGAGCAGATTTGGGATTCTGCGCTTTACCAAGTGACCTGCGCTCCGATTAACCTGGCTAGTGGATATGGGCGCCTCCCGGCACCAAATATTGGATTGGCCAAGTCTCCTGCTTTCTCTCAACAATCTCGGACCATTTTAGGGCGGTTGCGCTCTGCTGGGGAAGAAGTTCGATCTCAGGAAAGACTTCCGCAATAGCGTTTGCCAAAGTATAAGCTTCGCCCGGCGCAGTGACCGCAATGGACTTTGCACCCAGTTTCTCAGTGGCGAACCGGCTTGCAATCTGTGTGTCCTCGATCATCTGGAAAAAGTATGGATGTCCAGTCAGCAAGGAGTTGTAGACATAGTTCGCAAGTACACCGGAGAGTGAATTCGCGTACGCGCGGTCAAAATCCAGCTTCCCAAGTGAAGGATCGTCCGGCGAAATCGCCGTATACATCATGCGCGTCTCACCAAGTCCGCGAAAATCAAAAGTCACCACGTTGTATCCGGATTGCAGGAACTTCTCCAGTTCTGGCCAATCCGCGCGCGTTGCCTTGCCCGTTTCACCAAACCACAAGACAGCCTTCTGCGGCGCGTTCGATACCTTATGAAAAAAAAGCAACGGCATCTCAAGCACCCCGCTGTGGCGCAATATGTACTTATCGATTTGCACGTCTCCTGCATTTGAGCTGCTGACGAGCTCCCAAAGAGTTTGATCCTCGCCGGGTGGAACACCGTTGAACTTCTCCAATTTAGAATTCTCCACACGCATTGTCCGGGACTCGTAATACTCCTTCGACAGGCTTACCGCAGGCTGCGACTTCCGCTCTTCGTAGTACTCACGAATAACTCCAGCCAGTGGCCGAAAATCACTTTGGTCAACCATGACCTGTCCCGATCGAGTGCAAACCAAATCCTTGTCCGGCAACAGTTTTGGCTGTGCAAGCCCGTGCCGAATCGGCATTCCGTTGAAGCGATCCAAGAAATCCAGCGCAGCCTCCTGGTTTTCATCGGAGTACTGATGCGGGTGATATCCTTCCGTCATCGCAATGCGGTTCCCGTTCCCAAAACGTTCGTAAAGTCTTTGTGCTTCTCGAAACGACGTGCGGGCTCCTTCGATCGGAAAGAAGTCCAAGACTGCTGACGCGACCATGACCGGCCTTGGATACATCAGCAATAAAAGACCTGGATGACCAACACCGTTTGAATTCATTCTGAACAGATCCTGCTCGGGGTCGCTGTCTGGATCGACAAAAATGCGGTTCCCCATCCGCATCGGCAAGGAACTGATGTAACACGATGGAACCGCAACTTTGATTCGTGTGTCTAGCGCCGCAATCAACGCAGTCTGCGTACCTCCTCCGCTTGTCCCCGTGATGTTGATCCTTTCGCCGTCTACCTCAGGGCGGGTTAGCAGATAATCCACGGCGCGCATACCGTCCCAGATTTCCCAGCGGGCTAGGTTGGCTCCTGCCAGATAAGCGAGATTGCCCAGCGCCGCATGCTCCCCGCACACGAGGTTGTACCGGCTCTTCCCCGCCTTGGCATCCCAAAACTGGCTTCGTTCTCCTTGTCCGACCGGATCCCAGGCAATCACCAAATACCCGCGGGCAACAAGCCTTTGGCATAACGCTTGGTAGTGGATCTTTCCATTTGTCGCATGCCCAGCGGGCACGAGTACCGCTGGATGTTTTTGGGAATGGTCATTCGGCACATACACCAGGGCTGTGACGAACACTCCAGGCAAGCTCTCAAAAATTAGTTTTTCGATGGAGTATCCATCCATTTGGATCCTGCCAGTAATGCGGGCATTCAATTTTGTCTTTTGGCTGGGCAATCCGCCAATCATCTGAAGTAAAGATTGACGCACACTCGCCTGCAGCATCAGCAAATCCTGCTCGGATTGGATCGATTCCCAGTCCCGTTGGCGCGCCTCGTCCTGCCGCCATGCTTGGTCCAGCTGATATTGTAAATAAGGCGTGATGCGTGGTCCGGCAGGCACTTGTCCCAAGACTTGAAACGCATCGGCTGGTGGAGTGTTCTGTGCTGAGGAGTCACAAACCAACAGACCACCTGGCAGCGTCAATGCTGCAAGCAATTGAAATAAGCGCGCCAATCTCAATGGGATTTCACCATAAGTGAACCCATTGCATACCATCCATCATCCTGTCGTCCTTCAATCGCAAAACGGATTGCCGGTTTGCCAGTCCGCGGATCAAGCATCGCGATCCGCAAATCGTAGGTACCTTCATCAAGTTCTTGAGGAACATAAACCGTGTCATCAAAAACAGCGTCTCCTGGGAGCCACTTGCGCACATCCATAGGAACTCGAATGATTGCAGAACTCCTGGAAGAACGGAGTTCCATCGCCAAGTCGTATTGACCGTAGACGGGCGCCACACCAGAGTTCAGCCACCACATGTGTACTGGCATCATCGTGCCCGGTCTCACCGTCTTTGAATATTCCAGCCGTCGAAGAATGAAGCGATATCCTATCGTCCTCTGAAAGTCGTCAAACTTGCTCTTCCATTCAGCTGGAATCGGAGCTGACTTGATATTCACTGTGCTCACGTGCCAGCGCAGCCCCTGCGCAATGATATAGTCCAAGTCGTATCCGCGTTCTTTCCATCCCGGGACTGTATAACACGTTTCAAGCGAAACAGGACTTCGTTGCCAAACGTTTTGAATCCCGGTTCGTACAATTTGCTGAGGATAAATCTCCAGCATCTCCGCCGGAAAATACGGATTGGTTGAGCTCACTCGCATGTCGCCCCAACAATCCAGTCGCCAGCCTGCACCCTGCTGCGTCCCGTAAGCCAGCGCCTGAGGTTCATCGAAATTCATAAGCAGTGGCGTGCGCTTGAATGCCTCCAGCCAAATATCAATTAGGGCCTTTTGGTGAGAAAATGCCGGCATGTACGGACTCCAGCCTTCTCCCCAATATCCGACCGAAGAAATGTCAACTGTATCCAGATATGGATTGCCGTCGTAGCGTAAACCTGCCTCCACAACGAGTTCACTCCAAAATTTCAGAAACAACGGGTCGGAAAAGTCGGGCTGCCAGATTTTTCCATCTTTGTCAGAATCCTTGTTTGCGCGCCTTGCTCCCGATTTCCTGTACCATTCAGGTAGTGCATCCTCGTTCGAATAAGGCATCAATCGGATCGCCAGCTTCTGTCCGTGCGCTCTCGCCTCCTCAATCGCAATATCTACAATTCCCCAGTCGAATTTTCCGGGTTCGGGTTCAAGCACATTCCAATACCACCGGCAATACGCTACAGAAGCTTCCGGAAAGTCAGGTGTGGTGGCTGCTGCAGGCAATTTTGCCACGGGCCCAACTTCAGACCACTTCAGTGGTGGATTCGGTTCTTGACCATTGAACCTCTGAAACGTGGTAATTCCCATGCCCGGATTTACAAGCACATCGTGTATTTCCTTTGGTCTTACAACGACCACATTTTGTTGCGCCATTGCTGTGGTCCACGGGAAAACCGTCAGCAGTGCCCACAAGCCGAATACAAAAGCCGCTAAACGTGGCCGCTTTGCGAAAATTTGACTCCACCTCAAAATAGATAAAGACATTACTGTGTCTCCCGAAGAAATCGGATGTTCCGCATTCACCGCTGGTCAGCTAGTGCGTACGCGGCCAACGTGTCAGAAATCGGGCCCCGAAAAAAGCCGCCACCGCCTGCGGCAATTGCCACAAACTGCTTTTTTGACCTCTTGCCCAGGTAAGTCACCGGAGTCGCGTGTGCGCTGGCTTCCAGATCGGCGGCCCACAATTCCTCTCCAGTCTTTGCGTCGAACGCACGAAACTTCCTGTCAGTTGTTGCTCCGATGAAGACAAGCCCATTGGTCACGATGGACCCGCCCAGATTCGGCGTCCCCGTTTTTCCATGCAAACTATCCACAGTTCCCAGCGGCACTTTCCAAACAATCTCGCCGCTGTTCACATTAATTGCATTCAAGGTGCCCCACGGTGGCTTTTGGCATGGCCATTCGTTTTCGTCCCAAAAACGCGCATATTCACCAATCTTGCTGTTTCTCCGATATTTCTCTGGTGCGCCTTCCGCCTGACGCTCTAATTCGCCGATTGCGCCCAACTCATTCACATTTACGAAAAGTAACCCACTGGACGCGTCATACGATCCGCCGGACCAGTTACCTCCACCGAGCGTCCCTGGCACGATCAGCGTCATCTGCAAACCATAGGGTGTGTACATGCCGTGGTGATGGAGCGAGTTAAAAAGGTCCGTGCAAAAACGCTTGGCCTCCGGTGTCACATCGCTGATGTCTGCCTCCGCAAACACCTGCCGCACTAAGGGCGGTGGCTTAAGCGAAAACGGCTGCGTCGGCCAGGAGACCTCATCGGGAACCTCACTCTGCGGCACAGGCCTTTCTTCCACCGGAAATAATGGCTTACCTGTAACACGATCGAGGACAAAAACAAATCCCATCTTAGTCACTTGCGCCACGGCAGGAATTTGCTTCCTACCGTGTCGCACTGTGATCAGCACGGGTTGTGCCGGCATATCGTAATCCCAGATATCGTGGTGAACCATTTGAAAGAACCACACGAGCTTCCCCGTTCGTGCTGCCAACGCGACTAGAGAGTTGCTGAATAAGTCGCTCCCTTCTCGGTCGGCGCCATAGAAGTCGTAGGAAGCGGACCCGATCGGAAGAAAAATGAGTCCCCGTTCAACATCCACGCTCATTGTGGACCACACATTCGCGCCCGTACGCTCTTTCCAGGCGTCGCCCTGCCAAGTCTCGTGTCCCGCTTCTCCCGGTGTGGGGATTGTGTGGAATGCCCATACAAGTTTTCCAGTCCGCACATCAAATGCGCGTACCAAACCACTCGGACCCTTGGACGGAAATTCTGGTACGGCTGCTCCCGTAATGACCAGGCCTTTGTAAATTGCCGGTGCGGATGTAATCGAATACTCCAAGCCCGGCTGATCTCCTTCCAGGTCTGCACGCAGATCGATTGTCCCGCCAGATCCAAATCCAGCGCACGGCTTGCCGGTCGTTGCACTCAGCGCTATCAAACGTCCGTCGAACGTTCCGAACAAAATCCGTCTGTCGTGCCCATTCTCGCTCTGCCAGTAAGCGACCCCACGATGTTGAAAGTATTGCCGAGGTTTGCCGCTTCCTTCCTGAGGATCAAATTTCCAGATTTCCGCACCAGTTTCGGCGTCCAGGGCAATCACCCGGCTGGAAGGAGTCGAAATGTATAGAATTCCCTCAACGACCAGCGGCGTGGATTCAAACGGCGCGATGCTGTGCCGGTCCGTCGCATTTCCGCTCCGCTCTACTTCTCCAGTGCGGTAAGTCCAAACACGCTTCAGTTGGTTCACGTTCTCGCGATTGATTTGTTTGAGCGGCGAAAATCGGGTTCCTCCCGCGTCGCCACCGTAGTAACGCCATTCCTGGGCCGCAAGCTCGGTTGTCAAAAATGGCATCAGTGCGAGCAGCATGCCCCCGGCAATTCGGTGAGCGCTCCAAACGTTCCCGCTAAGGCCGCTATTTCCTTTTTCTTTCGCTTGCATGCGTTTACTTTCGCCGCCAGTTAAATAGTTCTTTCAAATTGGCTTGTCAAGGATTTGGATGTGCCGTAGACGTTCAAGTCAGGGAAGACATGGAACCCTTTGAAACCGGTCCGCGCAGCGCATGTGAGTCCGCCTACAGGTTTTCCATGTATGCTTGGACCGATTTGCAGCTGAGGAGCTTATGGCGACAGTGAGCCGAGCAATTCCGGGCACGGAAACGGCGCCGACCATACGGGCGGTTGGACCCGAGCAATCTGCGGGACGCAACGTCTCGATTGATGCGTATCGAGGGTTCGTCATGCTGTTGATGATGGCGGAGGTGTTGCAGTTTTCACGTGTGGCTGCGGCGTACCCGACCAGCCTCTTCTGGAAAATCTTGGCCTTCAATCAGACTCATGTGGAGTGGTTCGGCTGCTCTCTGCACGACACGATTCAGCCAGGGTTCTCTTTCCTCGTCGGTGTGGCTCTGCCGTATTCCATTGCCGCGCGCATTGCGAAGGGTGCGCGCTTCAAGGAATTATTCTGGCACGCGCTGTGGCGTTCACTCGTGTTGGTTGCGTTGGGCGTGTTTCTTCGTTCCATGGATCATTCCATAACCTATTTCACATTTGAAGATACGCTGTCGCAGATCGGGCTGGGATACCCATTCTTGTTCCTCCTCGGATTCTATTCATCGGGAGCGGGGCGGACCGAGTGGGCATGGGGTGCTCTCTGCTTAGTTCTCGTTGGATATTGGCTGGTGTGGGCCGCGTATCCCGCGGCCCCCGCGAATTTTGACTGGCAAAGCGCAGGCGTTCCCGCGACGTGGAACGCAGAGCACAACTTTACGGGGTTCGCCGCACACTGGAACAAGAATTACAATTTCGGAAATCGTTTCGACCAATGGTTCCTGAACCTGTTTCCGCGCGAAAATAGCTTTGCATACAACTCGGGAGGATACCTGACGCTAAGTTTCATCCCCACGTTAGGCACGATGATTCTGGGCCTGATCGCGGGGAACTGGTTGCGCGATTCCCGGCCCAAGGTCCCCATGATGAAATTGCTGATTGCAGGAGTGTCGGGGATTGCCCTGGGATTGGCACTGCATTATTCGCACATTTCCCCGATGGTGAAGCGCATCTGGACGCCGTCGTGGACCATCTTCAGTGGAGGCGTCTGCTTCTTGTTCCTGGCCACGTTCAGTTGGGTGATCGATGTGAAGGGTTTTAGAAGATGGGCCTTCCCGCTTCTGGTCATCGGTGTGAACTCGATCGCTGCGTACTGCATCGCGCACTTCATGGAAGGGTTTCTGGAAAGCACGCTGCGAATTCACCTGGGTCCTAATTTCTTCCAGTTCACCGGCGCGGGTCTGAAACCATTTTTTCAGGGCGCGGCAATTCTTCTGTGTTATTGGCTAATCTTGTTCTGGATGTATCGGCGCAAACTGTTCCTAAAGATCTAGGGTCTTTCTTGTGGCGAATCAATGCAATGCGGTCGGTGAAATACGCAGGAAAGAACTTCTTCGGCGACGCGTTGCCGCGGGCGTGCAGACTTCTGATCTGAATAGTGATTGGCAGGGGCGGTGGGGATCGAAATTGCATCCCTACTTTCTAAGTCCAACAAAGGAAACGGCGTAGCACCGCCGCCCTAACTCAATTGGAGCCTTTTGGAGCCAATTCCTTCAACGTTGCTGGATAGCTCTCGGGCCGCTCTAAAATTAATTGAGGACCGCCGGACAATGTCACAGGCAGTTTGTGATCCGCCGTCCGGAAAGTCCGATCGGCGCACTTTTGGCGATGTAATGTGTAACTCCACGCAGCCAACCACGGATACTGTAAGGACCAGGAGATCCGGTAAAGAATTTTACTGGTGAGCCCAACGCTGAGCGTCAAGGTTCATAGTTCACCTGTCGGATAAAGAGTCTATGTCTTCAGAAGGCCGAGCTGCTCGATCTTTTCCCGAAGCGCAGCGAGCGTGCATGGCTTCTGGATGTATTCGTTGGCACCTGCTTCCATCGCCGCGCCGAGATGTTCGTATTCCGAATTTGTCGTTACCATGATTAGCGGAAGCGGATCATAGATATGTAGTTCGCGAACGGCACGTATGAAATCGATGCCGTTCATCACCGGCATATTCCAATCGACGAGCACCAGATCCGGGGTAGACATCTCCTTCAGGCGCTCGAGAGCCTCGCGGCCGTCGGCCGCCTCAACGACTTGAATATCCATCTTTCGCAGATATTCACAAAGGATCATTCGAATGGTCTTCGAATCTTCTACGACGAGAGCGAGCATCAATTCACCCTTCTAAGTCAAAGCTGCCGATCTCCTAGTTTGTCAGCAAGGTCGTGCTCCCACTGAAAGACTCATGCCAGCTTGTCTTACATAACGATGTGATCTACCCAACTTTCTGGAGCCTTGTGAGCGTACTTATTAATGCCGCGTATTCCCTATTCCCTTCCTGACTGGTCGATGCAATATCCGACAACATTTCACGAATCGCATCCACCAGAGACAGTAGCGCGGTGATAATTTCTGGATTAGTTGCCAAGGTGCCGTCGCGCAGACGAGCCAACAAGCTTTCGCCGGTGTGGGCAAGAGCGCAGAGTTTCGTAAAACCGAGGAAGCCTGTCGCTCCTTTAATGGTGTGCAGTGCGCGAAAAACTTCAATCAGTATGTCTTGCGAACCGGGAGACTGTTCCAAGAGGAGCAACTGGCGCTCGAGTTGGTCCGCTTTTTCATTGCCCTCCTCCACGAACTCGATGACGATGGCGCTCATGCCCCCCATATGGCGATCCTTTCTTCAACAATGCTTTGACTCTTTCGGATGTAGCCGAAGTAATTTCCGGTTGAAAATCATTGCACTGCGGCTGGATTCCGGCGCTGCGACCGCGCGAGTACGGACCTCACGCGAGCCGCAAGGCGGCGGGGCTCAACCGGCTTCAGGATGTAGTCATCGACTCCAGCTTCAAGGGCTTGCGCTTCCTGTTCGACACCTTGTTCTGAAGTCAGCATCAGCACAGCGATGTCGCGCGTCGCAGCCTCTGCTCGAAGAGCTTTGACCATGGTCATACCGTCCATGCCAGGCATGTTGTAGTCCGTCACGATCACCTGCGGCGGGTCGCGCTTGGCGGCTTCTAACCCCGATGTTCCATCCTTGGCCACTAAGACCTCGAAGCCTTCGAGTTCCAGGAAATACTTCACTACCGAAGCGATTGTGGTGCTGTCTTCAACAACTAACACCCGCGCCTTCTCACGGGTATTACCCAGCTTTTCTCCTTCGCGCGCCGCAGGCAGAGATCGATCATTTGGCATATATATTGCTTCATGCACCACGTCAGCAACGGCACTCGGAATTGCCTGCTCTTCGAGTTCCTCTTGGACTATGGTGGCGCGGCCGCGAAGAGCGGATATAGGTGTTGCCCCCGGTTTCGTGGCTTCATCCTTGTGAGCAGCTGAATCATCCGCTGCCACGACGCGAACGACGTCTTCCAGTGTGGTGAGCCCTTGCGCGGCCTTGAGGATTCCATCTTCAAGAAGGGTGCGCATGCCTGCGTTTCGTGCGGCCTTGCGAATCGCGTGTTCAGATGCCCTGCCAGAGATCAATTCGCGCACTTCATCATTGACGACAAGTAGCTCATGAATGGCGATTCGTCCCTTGCATCCTGACTGCTGGCACTCTTCACAACCGCGCCCTGCCATCCACTTGGCATCTGCCGGCAGGCGCGAAACTCCGCCCGCTTTTTCGATCGCGTCTGCGCTGGGTGGCTGGGAAAGCTTGCAAGAAGGACAAGGGCTGCGCACCAATCGTTGCGCGAGAATGCCGATAACCGCTGAAGCAATTAAGAAAGGTTCGATCCCCAAGTCAAAGAGCCGACTAATGGTCCCGGGAGCATCGTTCGTGTGCAACGTGCTCAACAACAGGTGGCCTGTCTGTGCCGCTTCCAGCGCAATGCCAGCCGTTTCCTGATCCCGGATCTCGCCCACCAAAATGATGTTGGGATCTTGCCGCAGAATGGATCGCAGCCCAGCCGCGAAAGTGACGCCTGCCTTGGTATTGATTTGGACTTGGTTTACGCCGTCGAGTTGATACTCAATGGGGTCCTCGACCGTGATGATGTTTTTGGTGGGGGACTTAACCCAATTCAGAGCGGTGTAGAGCGTCGAGCTTTTGCCGCTTCCGGTTGGCCCGGTAACCAGAATCATTCCTTGCGCTCGCGACAGCATCAATTGAAAAGTGTGTTGATTCTCAGCCGTCAACCCCAATTGCTCCATGGTCACTTGTGCTCGTTTGCTATCTAGAAGCCGGATTACTACTTTTTCGCCGAACTGTGTGGGAAGCGTCGATACGCGAAGGTCAATCCGCTTTCCCTCATACTTTAGCCGACTCCTGCCGTCCTGGGGGCGGCGCCGGTCCGCGATATCCATTCCCGAAATGATCTTCATCCTGGAGATGGTGGCATCCGATTGATTCCTGGGAACTTTCATGACTTCGCGAAGCAATCCGTCCACTCGGTATCGAACCTGCAAAAAATTTTCCTTGGGTTCCATATGGATGTCGCTGGCGCCATTCTTTGCCGCACCGCTTAAGATCAGGTTCACCAATCGGACGACCGGGGGCATCTGGGTGTCCTTTGCCAACTTCGCCGGATCGATAACCTCGATCTCCAAGTCTCCAACCGTTTCCACCTCGCCCTGAGCATCGGTGTTACCGAGAGAGTCCAATGATGAGGGAGCTTTCTCGGGATAAATCAGCTGGATCAAGCTTTGGATCTGACTGTGACCTCCTACGACGGCTAACACCCGCTTGCCGCTGCGAAATTCCGCATCCTGAATCGTTGAGTAGTCCATGGGGTCAGCAAGCACCAACCGGAGGATCTTCCCTTGGAGGCTCAAAGGTACTACCGACCGCTTGCGGCAAAAATCAGAAGGGAGAAGACCTGCCACCTCGGGGGGAACCTCCGGCAACTCCGGACCGAGCTCCTCCAAACGCATACCTGTGGCGATCGCCGCAACCATTCCCTGCTCATTCGCCAATCCCAACGTTGCGAGGGCCTTGCTCAACGAAATCCCGTTTTTTTCCTGGGCCTCTCGAGCGCGAGTGAGTCCAGCAGCGTCAATAATTCCTGAGCGCACTAGTAGATCGCCTATGGCCGTTTCTCTCACCGTGTATGCGATCCATCTGACCCTTAAGGACACAAAGGCCCATCGCGGTCGAAACAGATCCCTTTTGCCCGAGTAATACCATTGCATGCGGGCATCCAACTGGCACTCCATTTGCCGTGCTTAACTTGTGGAAAACTGACGGTCTAGGACCGAGGGGAGGGCGGCCTTGCGTGCCGCACTTCCTGGATTGGAACACAAGGACCACTTTGAAACATTGCGAACTGGATTTCTGGCCGGTACCGCGATGCACAAACCTTGCGCGCTCGAGTCTGGCACGCAACCTAGGACGCCAGTCTCAGTCCTCAAGTCTTAGATCCTTCACTTGACTGTATTCAAGGTTAACTGCAACAAATGAAAAAAAGATTCGAGTGCGGTACGTTCACAGTCGTCGGCCCAATCAAGGGCAAACCGGGGATCTGCGGACACAAGCGGCTTATATGCCAATCGTTAAGGTGCACAATTTGCTAGAGAAAAAGGCTTCGTCAGATCCGTGCAAGAATAGCTGACCTCGCCAACCAACATCACCTCACGCAATTTGTCACTCACTCTGGACCCTAAAAAGTCGAAAAAACCGTCGGCGGCCTCTGGATACTAAGTGTATTAATTCAACGGCCTTGGCTTTCCGAGGCTTGGCAGTCAATCGGTGGCGGAAAATCGTTGATGTCACGACCTTCGATGTCCATCAAGTAGCTGATTACCGCCCCGACAATTCAGCAAGTGAATACACAACAACGAAATGCACCGTTTGGGACGTGGGGTACAGACCCACATCCCGTCTCGAGTTGGAATGGGACCGTTAGGGGAGCGCGATTTCTACAGATAGCGCGTTTTCCAGCCAAGTGGGATCCAGATCTTGAATAGCTCCACACTAGCCGATTTTTAAACCATGCACCCAGCTGCGATACGCGGCGCGTGGGGAAGCACTAATTGGCGCAGGTGTCAGGGTTCAGAGATCAGGAAACAGAAATCGGGAACTGCAAAATCCACACTTGACATGGATGGATAACCCACTACCATATGGTTGTGGATAAGTTAGATACAACATTTGCGGCTCTGTCTGATCCAACCCGCCGGGCGATGATCGAACGACTTTCCCATGGGCCTGCCTCTGTGCATGGATTGACGGAACCGTTTGCATTCTCGCAGCAGATGATTTCAAAACATATTGCCTACCTGGTGCGGGCGCGGATTGTGATCAAGACGAAGCGTGGAAGAGAGAGCGTGTGCACGCTTAGGCCAGAAGCGATAAAGACAGTCAGCGACTGGGCGATTAGCTATCGCCGATTCTGGGAAGAGAGTTTCGACAAGTTGGATGTGGTTTTGCATCAAATGAAAAAAACGGAGGTCAGAGATGGCAAAAAACACGGTTAACGAAAAAGAGCGAATGGTGATCACCAGAGTTTTTGACGCTCCACGCGCATTGGTTTGGGAGGCGTGGACAAACCCGAAATATGTGATGCAGTGGTGGGGGCCGAAGGGTTTTACAGCACCGGTTTGCAAGATTGATTTTCGCGTGGGAGGAAAATTTCTTTGCTGCATGAGATCGCCGGATGGGCAGGAGGGCTGGAATGGCGGGGAATACCACGAGATTGTTCTGCACGAGAAGATCGTTTACTCCCTGTACTTTGCCGACGCGCAGGGAAACAAGGTTGATCCTGCGCAGTATGGAAGCGAACATGAGGCCATAGAAGATGCTCGCGACGTGGTTATTTTTGAGGACTTTGGAAACGGCCAGACGAAACTCACCATGATTGGCAATGAAACCATGGAAGACGCAAAGAACAGCGGACAACTCGAGGGCTGGAATGAGACCTTCGAAAAAGTTGCCGCAGTTGTTGCGGAGCTAGCGCAGGCGAAATAAGAAGTTGAAGTTTTGATGATCGTCATGCGCGAGATACAGCTAAGGCTGGCGGCGGAGGCTTAATTAGAACGAGCTTCTCGTCGCTTGGCCGAATAGCCGCATTTCCGGCTAAGTGACCCTTGGCTCAACTGTTGCCTTCAGGCCAATACGCTCAGCGACCAATGTTTACCGAACTCAACATTAGTCCTGTGAAGCGTTAGTGCTCTATCGGAGGCGCGTTTTCACAAAAGCGTGAAGTCCGGGCGAGGTGCTCTGCGCGCGTTCGATAGAGCCGTTTGAAGGTGGCCGCTGGCGGTTGCGGTGGATGCGGGCTAAGGGACCCGATCTA
The DNA here is from genome assembly GCA_963814635.1 of uncultured Acidobacteriota bacterium. Classification (GTDB taxonomy): domain Bacteria; phylum Acidobacteriota; class Terriglobia; order Acidiferrales; family UBA7541; genus Acidiferrum. Next base: position 3,088,780 of record CAWFDP010000001.1, read on the forward strand.
ACAGCTATGGGAATTCAATCTTTTCGCTCATCTGTAAGCTATTGGTTTTGCGGTACTTAGAAAATGAGCATGCGCGAGAACCGCAACGGGATGCGCTACGTTGAGGCATGACGTGCGGAGCATAGCACGCGAAGCGTCCGCCGCGCCAGCGGCTTCGTTCTAGCGCGCTTGTGTTTACCGACACAGTTTCACTTGGACGAAAGTCGGCTTTTCGTTGGAAGTGATTCTCGCCTGCAACCGATCAAAAGAAAGCAATGCTTGAAAATCGAAGCTGACTACATGCTTCACCAGAGCCAAAGGCGCCACCCTTGAGGCTCCATATTTTCTTATTGCCGCCTTTTGCCGCCTCGCAAAATCGCTAACTCATTCACAGCAAATGGGATGGTTGGTAGGGGCGGTGGGGATCGAAATTGCATCCATAACTTCTAAGTCCTTCAGCGCAAACGGCGTAGCGCCGCTGCCCCATTCCAATTGGAGCCTTTTGACAAGGCGGGGGATCCTCCGAATCGTCACATACCTGCAATGACGTTTTCTCAGCCATCTTGTACTCGCCTCTGAAAAAGACCGTTTTCACCCTAACTTACGTGAACCGCAAAATTTCTTACTCAGAAGGAGCCGAAGCGGCTGATAACCGTGAGTCCAAGAAAGCGTTGGACGAGTTCGTGAAAGCGCATAAGAACCGGTAGTACGACCTCTCGCACGCCATCGCCCCGCAAAAAATTTGCCTCTGCCGCAAAATGGTTTGTAACGTTTGTCCCTCTCCTCTCACTACATCTCGACCGCTGCGAAAGGACACAACAAAATGGCCAACCCCGCAACCTCTCTGCTCCTCAAAGGCATTCAAAGCGCCGACGTACCGTCACCCAACTACAACCGCCTGCGCAACTACGGCCCTTTGACAAACTTCGTGGAATTCTGGAAGGCCTCGGACCCCACCATAGGCTCGTTTCCCGCCGATCAGCACGCCACCTTCCTCGTGGATATTTCCTTTCCCCTGCATTTCAGCGGCGCTAACGCTCAAGGTGCCGCTGATTATCCCTTGCAGGAGCCGGCCGTCCCCCTCGGCCCCCGGCCCATCATTCCCATTCACCATCCCGGAGCGCCCCAGCCTCCCGCACCGCCGGCAGGCTTCTTCGGTAGCGATGGCTCGCCTTTGATCCCCACCGTGGTCGGCAATCAAGTGATTGCCCTTTCCGGCATCAGCAAAACCAATGATAAATTTGAATTGAAGCTCGGTACGAGGGTGTTGGCTCAGGAGCATGGCGTAACGAACTTGCCCACCTGGGTCTTTGCGACCATTTCCATTACCAAGAATGGCGACACACCACTGGTGTTCGGAATCGCCTATAACCCTCTTTACGAGCAATTCGGCGTCGGCCTGTCTCGCGGAACTATCCTCACCACCGGCATCGGCGTCAACCTGCGGCCCTTGGCCGTAAATTCCGCCGGTACCGTCAGTGGCACCGCCAATCTGATGCGCGCCGTCACTTTCCAGGGAGAGTCTTACAGCGCGCAAACTCTCCCCATGTCCCCGGAGAGCTTGGACCCTCAGATGTACCTTCCCACTTTCGCCACCCTATGGCCGTTTCTCGATCGCATCCAATACTTCGCTCCCGCTCTGGATCAGCTGGGCAAAGATCAAGTGCCCGCGATGTCCACTCCGCTGATGGCGCTCGGTTCCGTGCAATTCAATAAGTGGCCTGTCACGTTACAGCAGGTCCTTGCCAGCACCACCGCTTTGGTTGGTCCTGCTTTCGGTCCGATGGCCGGTGAATTTCTCGCCTACACCGAATGGTCGGTTGACGGGTTGCGCGCCGCAGCCAAGTGGCTGGCATCGACGCTCGTGCAAGGCAGCGGAGCCCACAATCTCCAAACCGTAATCACCAACTATTACAACTATTACGCCGGCCTCGCGGCAAATGGTGGTCTCGGCAGCACCCAGCCAGGCGGGATAAAAATCCAGCAGTGGCTCGATCCATTTGGCTACCTGGGCAAAATCGCCTCATTCGCTCCCGGCGAGTCTCACGCGGCGAAAGAGAAGGCCGTCGCCGGCACCGCCTGATCTTGTAGCGGCGCTCTTCAGGGCGACATCTTCGCCTTTGCGACTTCCTCTAATCTCATTCGAATAATCTCATTCGAACATATACTCATCCATATAACTGACTTTACATCATTCCCAGCTCATGATCGTTTACCGTTGGACACCAAATCTAAATTCCCGATAAAGCTAGGGCGGCCGTACTCCAAACTTGTGGAGCTGATTCGCTCCGGGCGTGCGCTTGCATTTGCTGGTGCCGGTGTAACTAAACCGCTGGGTTATCCCACCTGGCCGGAACTGATCGATCGTCTTGCGCAGCGCGTCAGAGAGACCCGCGGCGAGAATATCGAATCGAATGGCCAAGCCATTACTGTTCAGCAGGTTCTGCGTGAGTACAAGGATTCGCCCTTAGTCCAGGCACAGGTCTTAAAGGATAATCTTGACGCAGACTACTTCGAGCTTATGGCCCAAGCAGCGCAGACGTTCCGATGCCATCCCAGCTAGCGGCGAGGCTGCGTGCTCTCGTCAAGAAACACGACGGCAAGAGCGAACTCCTGTTCGTCAATCGCCGTGGGCGTCCATTCTCAGCAAACAAGCTGCGGGAAAAACAACTACACCCGCTATTGGTGAAGTTGGGCATTCCACGCGGCGGCTTCCATTCGATGAGGCACGGTGCGGCCAGTGCTCTGCTTGCAGACGGTGCAACCCCGGCTGTGGTGCAGAAACAGCTGCGGCACAGTGACCCACGGATAACGCTGGGAATCCACGGTCATGTTGTTGGCAACCAACAGCGTGATGCCGTTGAGAATCGTTCGGCGCGCATAGCCAAGTACGCAGTGAACTAGAAATGGAATTTCTGGCGATTGGACAAACCTTCAATGCTGGAATGGAACAGGGCAAAAGTTAAGAATCTCACCGGGTTCGAAATCTGGCTGATGATAGTTGGCCGTGTATTGGCCGGATTTGGATTTGGCGTTCTCGCTGCCGTTACATTCCGCAAATTGCCAACCCGCTTGGAGCTTCAGCGCTCCTAATCGGGCTGGTTTTAGTGTTGATCGCGGCCAAGGGTCTGTTCAGGCGAGAAATTCGGGCCAATTGGTGCCTAACGCCTTATTGGTGCCAACTGCTTTGATAAGGCATTGGGAATCAAGAAGATTGGTAGGGGCGGTGGGGATCGAACTAAAAGCGACGTTGAAGGCGCGTAAGTTATTGAATCTATTTAACGCGAAAAACGCTAAAAACAGCCAATTCGCCCAAGTGAGGTACACGGCGGGTACACGGAGATTTTAGCGAGGCGGCCATTGGTGATCATCGATTGCCATGCGATTTCCCCGAACGGGATTTCCGGGGAATCAGCAAGGTTTCGCCTGTCAGGTGTTTATCGGGCTTTAGAAAATGAGTTGAAAAATTCGCTATGGGTGTGGATGGCCCATCGCCTCTGCTACTCCAAGCAATGCTAGTGCTCGCTGGTGAGGAGTTGGTCTTGAGCGAGCCCACTTCACTACCGTTCTCGGTTTCTCCCTGATCGCCCGTTCTCGGCGACTTGGTGCACTGCCTCAAAGATCTCGCCACTCTTCCCTTGTGGAGTTCGCGGAACCAGTCGCGTTCCCATTAAAGATTTAGTTGCGACGCAGTGCCCGCAGTTTTTCCACAACACCCCTAGCGAGAGCGAGAAACTCGAGGGCTTCGTCAGTTGTGATAAAGGCTGCTCCATGCCCCCCATGAACCGCCATATTACGAAGGTTCCGCATCCTGTTGAAAAGCTCAAACGTACGTTGATCAATCGCGTTTTGCGCTTTTAACAACTCCGCATTCTTGAGCGCGGAGTTGTGCGCGGGGTAGTCTGGCGATATCGCGAGACGCATCACGGCCTGCATCAGTTCATCTTCAACGGCTTGCCAAGCAACAGCCACCGCAGGCTCAGGGAAGCGTTGAGCGAGCTGTGCCGCCTCCTGCAGAAGTTGCGAAGAATCCCTTTGGGTCGGAGCGATACTTTTTGGTGGCTGAGGCGTAATGTCGATGGCCTTTGCTTCTTTTTCGAGTTCCTTTAGTTCGCGCCCGAAATCCAACTCAAGGTCTTTATATTTCAAGCGGGTCAAACTAAGCAAAGCTCGTCTAACAGGAACGCGAAATAACAGCACCAAGATGACCAGTGTGGTAGGCCAGGCAAGCGATTTGACAAGCGAGGCTAGGAATTGCAGCCAATCCATATTTGGTCCTTATTCCTGAACTATCCGTCAGTCCCGCTGACGGCATTGTCCGCCACGTGATAATCGCTCAAGCGAGGTCATCTGTAGAGTCTATCTCTTGCTCCGGAGCACTAGATAGTTACCATACAGCGTATCTACCTCCAAGTTCTCAGCCTCCGGCACGCCACTTGTGATGCCGTCCCTCTTGGGCCTCGTGAGAAAAAGCGCTGGGTCCGTTTACTTTTTCCTCGACTTACTTAGAACGGCTTCGAGTTCTGAGATAAGGTGCGCACGTTCCGCCGAACTCATCTTGTCTAGATTTTGCTGCCGCCATCTAACCGCGGGCAAGTCGTTTGCACCAGGCAATTCGAGAAGAGACCATTCGGGCTTTCCCCTCTCAAAAGAAAGAAGGAAGCGTCTATGCTGTTCGGGCATTTTTCCAACGACAGTCTCTATTAGGAATTCTCTAGCACGGGTCAGGTCGTCGATAGAAACAGGTTCTGCTGTCATACCTTGGAAGCCACGGCGGAACTCAGCTTCGATAAGTTTTCGGGTCGGGGCCAGCACTTCGAACATTGGTCGGTTATGACTGAGCAGGTAAACGAGGAAGGCACGACGTAGCGTTTCGTCAATCCCCTCATTCGCAAGAAGGTCGCGGACATCAAAGAGGTCGCGCGGATGTTGGCGGTCAAGAGCGGCCACGATTTTTCCGCCATATAGATCCGCAAACGAAACGACGCGCACTTCCGCAAATCCAAATGTCTCTTCGACGGAGCGAGAGACAGTGAGCAATTTCGGTTCATACACACATCCGCGCAATACCGGCGTAACCTCGATTTTTGTCTGGACGCCGCCTACTCGGATCAATAATTTGGTCACTGCCTTCTCGGGCTGAATCACGGCTTCAGTGACCTGAGCCCCGCGGAGACCTTTACGGATACGCTCAGCGATCCTGTTCATGGCCGCGTCAATTGCCGCCAGAGATTCAGCGCGTGGGAGAACGGGCAAGTAAGTGAGATCAATATCGACGGACAAGCGAGGCATATTGCGGACGAACAGATTGATCGCCGTCCCGCCTTTTAGCGCGAAGCAATCTTCCTCTGCGATGAACGGTAGGATTCTGATTAGCAGCTCAACTTGTTTCCGATAGACTTCACTGAAGGCCAACGAGATCCTCCGGCACAGTGATCTGATACGTCGAGTTTAGTTTGCCGCCCTTTACCAGCATCCTCTTTCCTGTACCTAGGTCGATATCATCCTTCTTGATGCGTTTTGCCCACGCGTGTTGATGTCGGTCGGCAAAGAAAAGGAATAGCCTCTTCACTTTCACGCTGCGACAGTCGGAGAGCAGCTTTTGAAGGCGGCGTGGACTGAGGTTCGAGAGACCCTCCATGAGCTTGTCAACCTGATGAAAGCTTTCTCGCTCTGGTAGTTCGTCCAGAAGTTCGAGCACAGCACGCTCCGGCGTAGAAAGAGTTAAAGGCCAATCCCATTGGCCCCAAGGCTGAAGAATCAGGCCGCCATGCTGCAAGTTCGCATCCGTGTTGCGGCTGGCGTGTGCATTGGAAGCGGGGTCTTTTATAGCCCGAGGGACATCCTCACTGCCGAAGAGTTTCTGACTATTGTGATAGAGAAAGTGGACATCTAGTCGCAGCTTGTTCAACCATGCCGGGGGACGATCAGGACCGTAAAGGTGCACTTCCTTTGTTTGGTGGGCCAGATAATGCGCGTAGCCTTGCAGTTCAAGGGCGGTGCGCCCGCCCACTGTCAATAGGTAGCCGAGGAGCGTTTGTAAGGAGATCACCACCTGCTGCCAACGCAGCGGACCCCCGGGTCGCCGATAGACTTGCCGTGCGGGCTGCTCCAGCCAGCCCCCTGTCACGTATTGGCTTCGGAGTGAGCTCGAATATCCCTTTTTGCTAAGCCATGCCGCATCCACCAAGAGTCCTTCGGGCAGATGATGTGTTAGATAGTTTAGCTTTCCTTCCCTTTGCTTAGCCATACTTAGCAAAATAGCACGTTCTTAAACTAGCGTGCAAGTTTAAAACTAGCTCTAAACGCTTAGCCACACTTAGCGTAATCCCCCTTTTGTAAACCACGTCGAACTGGGGCCATGCCCTGGCTGATGAACCTACCAGAGTTCCTAAGAGATGTGGGAATGGGCGTGGTAGTTTATAGCTTGTAAGGTTGCAAGGAGCGAAAGCGGTTTAGCTGCGTCTGGCCGCTGCGCATTCTATGGCCGCAATAATGGCCTCTGGGTTCCAGCTGGCAATAGGAGCCCCGATTTGCACTAAGATATCGGGTGCTTTCCCTCTGGACTCTTTCAGACGAACTCCACAAACGCCCTTACCGAGCCGTAATGCAGTGTCGAGTTCCCAATCGACCCAATCACGCCAAGCCGTACCGTCTCCGATTAAGCAAACAACTACGGAGCACTTCTTTATCTTCTCCTGGATCACCCTGCGCAGATAACTACTTTGGTCGCTGTTCACGGCTGATCGGACGCTGCCATCGTAGAAGTCAATCGGAGAGTTCTCATTGTAGGCCAGGAGTCTAAAACCATTGACTTGGTTCCGGTCCTCATAATGAAAACTGAGAAATAATCTTCGCTGTCGAACATGCTCTTTTAATTGGCCACGCGCAGCCTTCACGAGTTGAGATTGAGAATCAAATCCACGCTTTCGCAACAGGTTTCCAAGTTTCATGTCGCCGCGACTGTTCAAATCAATGTCGTATGCTTTCTCAACGTTCTCAACCTTCGTGTTTGAATTCTTCCGTCGAATCATAAGTTCTCCCTGCCTACTTTCTAGCCTGTGCTCAGCTTCTGTCACGCCGAGCTATCCAGAGTGTGTGTTCTCGAGAGATGGCATTCTCGGCATCGGCGACAAAATTGGACAGCTCGCGATCATTCTTGACGAACTGGGCTTCTTCCTGAATGAAACTCAATTCCAATTCCGCAACAGAATACGATTGAGAAAGCTCCTTGTGTTGCTTGATCTGAAGCCACGCGATCAATGCGGCCGCAACCGACGTAAATAGCCCAGTCAATTTGATTTTGGAACCTGGCCACTCGACGAGCGCCATGGCGGCAACAAGCGCACAGAGTTGGCTAAAGGCGATCAGAGCGAAATATTTGTTTTCGGCCGAGCGATTCAGTTTGGCCTGATTACCATACCAGCGCCGTTGACCAGAAATACGCTCCGTCACATACATATTCTTCCTTTCGTCGAGGGTCGCGGCTCGTACTGCTCGCATGTGCTCAGATATCTGGGGTTCTTCTGCAAATTCTCCACCAAAACCAAAGGCCAATTGTTTTCGCTCCTTAACGATGGATCCCAGGTCCGATAAAAATTTCCTATCAGCTTCAGCGGCCGGTACAAAATCGATGGGGTATGGATCGGCCCCGACAATGTATCGCCACATCATGCTTTTAGCCGACTCTGCAACCGCGCGCCCGCCGTACCAAACCTGTTCCACCTTTGAGATCTTCAAATAAAGGGTTAGTAACAGACTCCCCGCCAGTACGATCGCGCTCGTCATAGCCAAAGCAGACGCGGCGGAGGCGATGGACGCGAATTCGCTGGACACGGCTGCTAACGCCGCGCCAGTAACAAGCAAGATCAAGGTGCCCCACGTGAGGCGCAGGTAATTCCTCTGAGCGGCAAGAGAAGCTTCGTCTGCTGCACGGAAGAGTGCTGGGTAGTCGGAATAATCAAGGCTCAAGAATTACCTCATCTATAGACCCAGTTTTCTATACACCTCATCCGTGTAGTAGCGGGGCCCATTTGTGGATTCACGCAGTCGAGTGTGTTCATCCGGGAAATTGTCGAGCGCGTGCTGGATAATTTTTGCTTTGAACTCGATATGCGCAGCAAGCCACTCGCGAAGAATTGCAGGACACCGATCACTGTCCAATTGCCTCGAACCATTGAGATTCACAACGATGATCGGCAATTCTCGCTTCTGTGAAATTTCAATTTCCCAACGGACAAACCTGTATAAGTTCCTTGTGTTCTCGCCGACGAGAACGATTGTCTGTTTGGCATTTGCAAGTCGCTCCCTCAACGCCTTCCTGACCGTCTCTTCAGACGCTCTGTCAGTCAGAGGTCTGATATCGTGAGCATCATAGAAATTGAAGTCCATGTTTTCGTTCGACTTCCAGCCTTTCATAAACGCGTACGCCCACATGTCTTTATCGCCGTCGAAAATTACGTAAGTTTTATTTTGGTAGCTCATCCGTCACCATTGCGATTTCTTCTTTAAAGTCTACGTTGTCGATAAGGGCCTCTTGTTATCTCTTAGCGTTGTGACCGCTCTTGTTGTGCGCACGTTCCGCCACGCGATATTCCATCCCTGCTTTTGGTGTCGGCGGAAGAACTTCCCCGCGTGCGACCGTGCCCTGCTTTCCCGTGTGTCCGCCGCGTGGACCGATAAGTTCGTAGAGCCCCGACACCGGCGCTTCTCCACGCGGCTTCAAGTTGCGTTTCATTCAATCATCCCCATCCAGTGTATTTGTCACACTCACCTGTGCTGCCCCCACATCAGCAAGTGTTTGTCGAGGCACCGCATACTTGCGCTTATAGACTTCGCGGTAGTCGGCGTCTTGGCAAATACAGATGCCGCGTTGGTCCTTCGCCGCAGGTTGTGACAGGTATGACCCCAGCGGTCGCATAACGTCGATTCGGGTCACTTGAGTCCCCGGGCGGTTAAGCCCTAGAGCTTGCCGGACAGCCGCTGCCGCGAGAAGTAGCCCGGCCAGCGCCGACTGGTGGGCAAGTGGAACATGGACTTCTTGCCGGGGCGTGCCGACCGCACCTAGAGGAATGACGGCACCCCCGCAGAAGCCCTCGATGTATAGGTTTCGAAGTGGGCGGCCCTCGAACGGCAGCAAAAGAGCAATCGGTATGGCGCGGGCGGCAGCAATTGAATCAAGTAAGTCACGGGGAACACCGCTTCCATCGTGAAGTAGTGTTCGGATTTGCATTAGCCGATCAGGGATACCGAGCGACGACGCCACGATAGCGTCTTCATTCTCCAGAGCATGTTCTGGAAGGTACAGACACGACACGCAGGCGCCGTCAAGGAAATCGTGTGATGAGACACCTAGATCACCAGGCTGTGTCCACGCGTTCGCGATCCATTCTGGCAGCGATGCCTGTGCGGCGCGGCGATCCCGCGAGCTGTCAAGGGCTAGGATCATTCGTGGCCATATATATCCCTTGGACGCCACAAAATCCTCGAATTTCAACGCATGAGGCTCGGCCTGAATCTTTCCTCTAAAATACCGCGCGAGGACCTCGACCTTGAGTGCACCTTCGTCACTGCGCTCTGCCACAATGTAGCGCTGCAGGTTACCGAGATCGATGGCCTGATGATCGACAGCGTGCAGCATGCCCTCCATGGGTATTCGCGAGAGCGCCCACGCGGCCGCGTTACCAATGGCACCACCCCCTACGAGGACCACTTCGCCAAACGAGCCTTTGAGGGTCGCATCGCCCGCTCGATTTGAGTCGTTTCCAAGTGCGGAGAAAATTGAATCCGTATCGAGAGCAGCCTCCGCCCCTTGAAAGACCAAGCGGAAGAGGTTGGCAGCACCCAAACAGGCAGCGATACCGGCGCCTAGAGGGTTCTCCGACGCACCCAACGATTGTGGTCCCTTGGTCCCAACGAACGCATTCCAGCCATTTGAACCCACGAAGATACGCGGCCACGCTCCTGCAGATGGCGGTACGGCTCCGATCACAATTTCAACAGTCGGAACGGAAGAAAACTCTATCGTTGGATTAATGCGCCGAGCGAGGGTCTTTGCGTCGTCTGCTGTCCCTTGTGCTTCGTTTTCGGTCCGAATCACGAGCGCAGGATAAAGACGTGCGAGCAAACGGATGAGGAGATCAAGAAGCGCACGCCCCTCACTGCATTGAGCCGCGTCCGTACCAATAGCCAAACCTACTCGGACACTCTCCAGGGCGATTCGGATTCGCTCTTCGTCGAAGCCCGCCAATACTTGTGAAGCCGCCAAAGCGTTGCGGGCGTAATAGTCAGCAAGTGCCATCGTCTGAGTCCTCGAACTCAATGATTCGCTTGGCCTCGTCGAGCGAGAGCTCGTCCCAACCGGAAATGCCGAGTCGATAATAGGCGACGCCACTACCAAGCAGACCGGTGCGCCCGAAGTTTGGAACCACGAGTGAGAGGCCGCCCCGCACGGTGACAATTGGGTAGGTGTCGTCGGTCTCCGAGTGGTAAGCCTCGGTCGGGTGGGAATGGACCTGCACGGCAAGTTGCTGACCATGCTCGAACAACCAAACGTTCAGGCGATGCAGCTCGTCTCCTTCCACGCGCACACATAGCCCGTCGGAAAATCGGTACGCGGTTTGCCGTGGCACGTGTGCTGTGCGGATGTGAAAAGTGTCGCATTCCTGCATACCGCTCCAGAGAACGAAGCACTCTGAGCGAGTACGTCCTGCAGCACGTAGCTGGCTGTCCGTTTGCCGAACAACGGAGGCAGGAACAACGAATCGCGTTATGGTTTCAAGGGTATTCACGATGGTGCCGGCCCATAGTTGAAACCGACCTGTGGCACAAGCTGCACACCGAAACCAGTAATCGGGTCAACGCCGTACCGGTAGATTATCTCGAGGATGCGTACCAGCCGCCCGGCACCGGTGGCGCGATGCAGCTCCCATAGGTCTCCACTATGGGCCGGGTGCTCATGGTATTCGCGAACACCGGCGAGACACAGGAACGGGATATCGTCCTGCCCGTAAGCCTGCATGTAGGGCTGCAAGCTGCCGACCAGCATTTTCTGCGCTGCCGGCATACCGGGTAACGAGATCTCCTGCGCTGGAAGCGCGCGATTGAGCGGGTTCGGTAATTCCTTGAGCTTGTATGGTTCCCCAGTGAACGGGTTCACGATTCTGACCGAGGGTGGTGCGGCATCATAGTTGGTGTAGTCGAAAGTGACACCCATTATGACCGCAGAGGGTTTGAGCTTCGGCGCGGAGAGAACAACTATCACTTTGGGGAACTCGGAGTGGACGAGAAACCAGCCACGACGACGATATTCCTCTCCAACGGCACGGTACTCAGTGAGCTCCCGGTCAAACTTGCATCGAGAAACCGTCGGATCGGTATACTGGACTGGCACAGTCTAGCCTCCGATTCCGGCCTTGAGGTTCAAGAACAGCGTGGCACCCGAATGCAAGCTATAGCTCTCAATCTTACGGGTCGGGTCGAGAATTTGGCCGCTTGCATCGCGCAACTCCCAATTGGATATCGGCTGGCCGGAGTTGCCGGACTGCTTAAGGGCGTGTTCGATCAGAGTGCTTACCGGTGCCTCAACGTTGGTCTTAACCATCACTGGTTGGCCGTTCACTACGATATTCAACTCGATCTCATTGCTATTCGGCATAATCACTCCACGTTCTGGAAACTGGCGAGCCTCCACCATTCCCATGATGTATAGTGGGAATATAGCAAATCGAAACGGCACTGGCAAGTGCTATCATCAGAAACCCTGGAGGGTCGATGGAGCAGGTCAATTTCGAAGTAAGGTTTGTGAATGCGGGAACGGGATCGGCTGTTTGGGACGACCCTGACACGACCGGTTCTTGGAACCGGGTGATAGAACGAGTCATGCCTCAGGACCGCCGGCATGGGCCTATGATTGGAATTCTAGATCTAGCAAAGTTGCGCCCAACTCCAGTTGTTATACGGGATGTCATTGTGTCCATCGGTGAGGACGTCCGCGCTGGCCGTTATGGCAATTTCACCTTCGTAGTGAGCAGCGAAGACGATGCTACTCGAAGCGTTCTCACCGACATTGCCTCGGCTCAAAACCTTGCGATGTTTGTTAGCTCGTCACCAGCGCACCTCGAACAAGCAGAGCCGGTCGGCGATCTCACCGTGAACGACCGTGAAACTTTACGACTGGTGTTGAACGCTGGAGGAACTGTGACTGCAGCTGAATTAGCAGAACAGCTCGGCATCGAACAGACCACAGCGGGAAACCGCCTTGTAGCACTCAACAAGAAAGGCTATCTCCTGCGCGTTGAGCGACCCCATCCGGTCGGCGACCAATTCTTTGATGTGCGCTCTGTAGATTTGGGCTTCCGCAAGATGAATTAGAGGGGAGACAAAGGCAGCGGATGCTCGCCAATGTCCGGCGGCTGCCTCAGCGCATAGAGGCCCATCCCTTGCCGCGTCGCAAAACGGCAAGGGTCCAGACAGATTATGAGTTCGGACCTCAAGATTTGTAAGTAGGCAAATGTCGCGCAGCCGCCCGATTGCACCTCGCCGCGAGCGAAATGAATTCCTGGGGATGAAGAGAAAAACAAGTTCCGCTAGTGAAAGACGCTATTGTGGAAAGCCAAATATTCACGCGAGGGCAAACTGTTGCTCTCGCGGGGCATACGTATGGCTCTTCCGTGCAGATGATAATAGTCACGCCCGTTCTCAAACTCCTCTCGAATGCGACTACTGACGACGACTTTCAATTGATTGGCATCAACTGTCAGGTATCCCTGATCGAACAACGTGTGCAAGTCACTTCTCAAAAGAAGACCGTTCTCGGGTTCATGCGGGCCGCCCGCGCTGAAAGGCTTGATGTGAGCAGCCTCTAGCACCGGCAGGGTACGTTCGCCCGTGATCGTGCATTTACGCTCATAAGCATCTGTCACAACCACTCTGAAAATGCCTTGGCCGAGTCGCGGCCGAACAACCATGGGCTCGCCGTAGCGAGCACTCTCGACCGCGGCGACAGTCGCTGGGCCGGGGTCATAGTTCGCAGTAGCTCGCGTCGCCAATCTCTCGGTGATCGCTTCCCACAGCGCCTTGCCGGTCGTTCCGTCTTTGCTGTCGTATCCCTTTCCTTGCACAATGTTGAGGCTGAAATCCGAGGGCACCGGAATCCATTCTGTTGTGTTGAAAAAGAATGGTTCTGCCAACAGTATGCAACCGATCTTGGGGTTTTCCGTCGGTGCGATGAGCACACGTCTGTATTTCGCGATCCTGTCACGCATTTCTGAAAGGGACCGAACTCCGTTGCCTTGACCAAAAGCGTCCCATGCGAGGGAGATGGGCAACTGGACAAAGCGGGTGAAGAACCCGCCACCGACTATGACATTACGCGGCGAATGAAGCTTGAATAGCAGCATTTCGCCGGCGCTCAGCGCTTTGAATGAAGCCTCAGGAGATGGACGCCAGAAATTGACTTCAACGACATGAGATTTGGAGGCGTGCAATTGGAACCAATCGTAGTCAGTGACCGCGACAAAGAAATTCATCGAGCAGCTCTCAACAAGACGGCATTGCGGTGAAAGTCAAGAAATTGTTGCTGACCATCAGTAAAGTTCCCGACGTTGGTTGTCCGCTCCGTTTCGATGCCCATTCTTTGCAGGGAAGGTTTGTGTGCGACTGGCGAGATGATGAGATTCCCGGAATCCTCAAACCCAACAAATCCGCGGTCAAACAAATGGTCGATGCTTGGTGTCAGAAGTAGACCATTCTCGCCGTTCAGGCGCTCCTCGTTGGACGAATCCCGCCAGGGCTTGCAGTGGCTCGCCACCAGGTAACTCGGATTATCAACACCCGTTAGCCGGCAGCGGGTTTCAATTCGCATAACGCGCTGCTTAAAGAGGCCCTGCCCACGCCGGGCACGGACAATTGCCTCGCGGTCCGTCTCTTTCACCGACCCGTCAGTCTCAATTTGTTGCTCGAGCCTGCTTTCCCAGACATCCAGATCGTCACCAGTCACGATTTTGCCATTTTCAATCGCGGCGCCGGCTGCGGTGGCTGCCATTAGTGAGCGAACCTCTTCTCCAATCAAACCGCCGAGGACTTCCGCGAAGTCCTGAGAAAGTTCGGTCAGATAGATTGACTGGACCCCGTTTCCACTAGGCTGGAGAGGTGAGTAGCGATCGGGTAAAACTGCTCTCAAAACTTTCATGTGATCCCTGGGACGGATCTTGTTCAGGAGCTGAGAAAACGATACGTTCACTCTCCATCCGATGTTTTCCCAATTCAGACCCACAGAACCAAACTCAGTTGGCTTCGGGCACTCCCAACAATACGACTTGGCTAATCCAATCGCAGCGATTCGAGTATCTACAAAGGAAAATATCAGGTCTCCAGGCGAGACTTCGCGCATCGATTCGTAGAATGGATTGCGCGCACCATTGGCGTTGCGCTTAGGGGACCAGAGATAACCACCTGTGATCTCTTGGCGGAATGTCTGATTCTGGTTGACCCACCAATATCGCATCCCGACCCCGCGGTTCGAGACAAGCCAGGGATTCTATTCTTGGCGTGCGTCCGGCTAAGGAGGATACACCATACGACGTTGGCCTTGCCTCCTGCTTTCGAGCCAAGGGAATGGCGCGTTTACATCCTCGCACTTGTATTCATAATTGGAGGCTACCTGCTGATGCTGTGACCCTCAACCTGGGTGTGTTCGTGCACTTGGCTTCGTGCGGACGTCGACTTGATCTCGTGCGCCGAGGATGCAGATTCACGGCTTGGTCCCATCGCAGATCGGTGCGACACATCGCGCGCGAGTTGCTCGATGAGATGCGTTTTGTCGTTGGTGTACAGTTTCGCGTCGTAGCGGCCACGTGACACTGCAACGTATGCCAAGCGACGATTTACGAGCTTCTCTCCCCCCTGCTCTGTGTCCACATGGATGAGCACACGGTCGGCGGTTTGTCCCTGGCTGCTGTGGCTCGTCACTGCATAGCCGTATTCGAGATGCGGATTCTCTTTGATGTTGAACGCGACCTCGCGGCCTGAATCGAGGCGCAGTTGTAAGTTACCGCTATCGTCGATCCTTTCGATAGTGCCGAGTTCGCGGTTGGCGATGTGTTGTTCCCGATCCGGCGCTGTGAACTGCACACGGTCACCTTGGCTGAATCCGCGCTCGGTCTCGCGGTAGAGCGTCACGCCGTGC
This sequence comes from uncultured Acidobacteriota bacterium, assembly GCA_963814635.1. Classification (GTDB taxonomy): domain Bacteria; phylum Acidobacteriota; class Terriglobia; order Acidiferrales; family UBA7541; genus Acidiferrum. The sequence goes on from CAWFDP010000001.1 coordinate 3,103,946, forward strand.
AACCGGCGCGGGTCGTAACTCACCTGCTCGCCGTTCGCACGCTTCACCCTCACCAGATTTTCTTTTTCGTTCGCGCCCTCGACGCGGGCATACTCTCCTGCCCCGATGCCGTGCGTCTTGCTGCCTCTCGTGTACCGTACAACGTCGCCCACTTCGTATTGCGCCGCCCACTGTCGGTCCGCGCCGGTGATCTCCTGTCGCGCAACTAGCACACGCTGTTTATATTCGCGCGTGTCCACCTGGCCTCCTTTTTGCATTTCTTGGTGGATAACCTGATTGATTGCTCTGCGCGATTCGTTGTCGGGCGACACCACCAGCGTGCCTTCTGGTTTCGCTGCGTACTCGCGCGCGATTTCCTTCAGCCGCTCGTTTCGGTCCGGGATTTCATGTACGCGGCCCTGCGTATCGAGTCCCTCGATTGCTTTTCTTACATTGCCACGTGAGAGTTGCTCCACCACTTCTTTGAGTGCCGGGTCTTTCTGCCGTATGATGTCGTCGAGGCGCGCCGTCGCGATTCCTGCCTCCTGGAGCTGATGATACGGTCGCCCCGCTTCGATGGCTTCATGTTGGCGTGTGTCGCCTACGAGCAATACGCGGTCGTTTTCCTTCAGCCGATGCAGGAAGTTGTTCATCTGCTTCGTGCTCGCGAGACTCGATTCGTCGAGAACATGAAGTCGTTTCTGTCCGCTATACGGCTCTTGGCTGCGTGCCAGATGCCGCTGCAACGTACTCGATTCGATTCCCGCTTCTCCGAGTTTTTGCGCCGCGCGTGACGTTGGCGCGAAGCCTTCGACTTTATAGCCCTCGCGCTCGGCAGCTTCCCGGACTACAGATAAGGAAGTAGTTTTCCCCGCGCCGGCGACGCCTTCCAGTGCCGTCACCTGATCGTGGCTCGACAGGATTTGCTCGACCGCCGCGCGCTGGCTCTCGTTCAGATGCGAGTGGTCTTGCTCGGTCGCTCTTCGTGTTTCGAAACTCGCGATTGGTGCGTGTTGATTCTGCCCCGCGCGCATCACTTTGATGGTGTCGCGCTCGTAGTCAATCATTTCCTCTGTGGTGAACGCGCGGCTCGGCCCGCGATTACTCGTCTCGATGAAGTCGCCCGTTTGCACGCGGTTCTCGAACTCCGCTTTAACCTCCGCAAGCGTGGCGTCACCCATTGAGCGTTTCAGCGCATCCCTTAACAGGTCGCGCTCCTCGACCACAGCGTCACGCTCCAGATTTTTCTCGCGCGAGTAGGCGAACGCCTGGCCGATGACTTTCTCTCCGGGTTCTTCCTGTAGTTGCTCTCTTTGCTTCCCTGCCGCTTCAACAACCCGCTCTGGTTGATCGCCAAACTGGGCGGCCATTTCTTTGTGTCGCTGCTGCATCTCTTCGTGTGAGAGTTCGAGCTTTCCTTCTCGCGTCTGGTGCGCCGCGATCTGTGCCGCGCCTGCTCCTCGATGGTTCTCCTTTGCGAGATGTTCCTCGATCTGCTTACGGCGCGGACTCGATGCTTCCAAATACTCCTTGCTGTAACCTTTGACTTCCGGCTGGCTGCTCTCACCACGCTCGATTTCGTAGCCAAGTTCTTTCAACCGATGCGCCAGTTCCGAGCGGTACACTGCTGTCACATACTGCTGGGTTTTGTAGAGTTCCCGTGGCTGTAGCGCGTGTGCGTCGCCATCGTCGGTCTCGGTAAGATTGAAAAAGACGACGTGCGTATGCAGTTGTGGTGCGGCATAGCCGTCTACCGGCCTTGCGCTGTCGTGCTCGAACTTCGCCGCCATCCATTTGCCGGTCGTCTCTGCCGGAAGATTCCCGCCGATGCGGGCCTGGACATATCGCTCTAGCTCGTCAAGCGCGACGCCGACGCTTTCTCGATGCGCTTCTCGGACTCGTTCATCTCCACCTACCAGGGCGGTCAACGATACGCTCTTTGGGGCTGAAAACGTCGCGTCCCACCCTGCGCGGTGTTCCATCGCGCTTACTTTCTCGCCCCGCCTGTTCATGTATTCTCGGGCCGCTTGGTGGCGGATGAGTTGTTCGCCCGTAATCGGATGTTGCCCTTCGCTAAGCCGCTGAAAGTGCTCCTGGCGGACCTCACCGCACAGTCCCCATTGCTCGGCGAGCCTTCCGTGCCACTCCCCACGAATCTGCTCGCCTTCGGTGTAATAGTTCTCGCGGGCGTTGCCAAACTCTTCCGCGTGATACGACTGTGCCTGGCTTGCGCTCAGTGGCTTCGAGATTGTCAGCATTGTGTTGGCCTACTCGAAGAAGTCCCTTTGGTGGCGTGCTGGCTCTCGTTGGATTTTCTGTTCCGCACTTTGTTGCTGTTCATTTGGAACGAGTTTCTGCCCCGATCCTCCATTTCCCAACGGTTTTCCCGCTCCGGCCGCGGCCGCCGCAGCCTTCGGCGGTTCCTCGGTCCGCTGCTGTGCTGGTCGCTCGATGTATTGCGGCTCTCTGCTCTCAAGCCCTATGTACGGGAGACTCATCCGCGCCACGAGATTTCCGCACTTGAGATAACCGTGCATCTTTTCAAGGCCGCTGATCTCGCTTGCCATCACCAGCGGCCTGATCTCGCGTTCGAGGTTATAGCCCTTCGACTTGCGCGATTGCGGGAACTGCTCATTTGTGCGGCTCTCTCGTATCCGCTCGATTTCTTGCTCTCCGATGGTGTCGCTAATCCATTTCGCGGCGTGCGGCTCGCTCGTGCACAGGAAGACTTTCGTCGAGGGCTGCGACATCATCGCTTCCGCTTCGTGCCCGTAACGCACTTCCAACTGGCTGCGTCCCTGAAAACCCAGCACCACCGGATTGTTGGATTTGCGGTTCTCCGTGATCGCCGTGTGCAACTGCGGCAATCGTTGCAAGGTCGCTAGTTCGTCCAGAATGAACCACACCGGACGCGGACTCATGCGGCCCTGATTCATCAGGCGCAGCACCAGCATGTCCAGCCACAGACTGATAAGCGGCGCGAGGTTCTTCCGCGTGTCCGGCGTGCTCGTGAGAAACAGCCAGCCGCGCCGCTCCTTCGACCAATCGAGCGTGCTCCAACGCCTCTTCGTCTCCGCTTCACTCGGCAGCAGTTTCATGGCGTCCGCCACCATGCTCAGCGAACCAAGGACGCCGTTGCGCTGTGGCGGCGAATCCCGGTCGATCATCGCCGCGTACTCTGTTCCTTTCACTCTTCGGTCGATCTCTTCCGGGTGCGACATCCACCACACCAACTCTTGCGGCGTCGGATGGAAGGTGAGTAAGTGCGCAAAGATTTTTCGCGGGGCCTCCACGAAGAAAGAGTTTTCGTTGTGTCGGTCAGGGAAAAGCGATGCAGCCAAAGTCAGAGCATCGGCTCCCTGCCGCAGCTCGTCCCCCGGAGTCCAGTAGGGCATCCGTTGGTCTAACGGGTTAAGGATGAGGTCACCGCGCGACGGAGTAAGAAAGTAGGGTACGTAGTCGGCAGGCGTCGCGGGATCGTACACGATGGCAGTCTCCCCGCGCTCCTCGATCTGCAACAAGATTTGGCGGATGAGCGCACTCTTGCCTTTGCCCGAATCGCCCATAACCAGAATGTGGCTCGATTCAATCTCGCGCGGCAGTCGCAGCCAAGCTTTCGTGCGGAGTATTTTTTGAGTGAAGCTCTGCTGCTGCAAGAAGCCGATACCGTCTGATCGGTTGCGGCGATTGAACGCACGCGCCGTCACAAGCTCCGGCCCTTTCAACCGACGCCCATGTTTGCGTATTCTCCTGCGCGCCGCGTCCTTCGGGATCGCCACTACTAGACTCACGAGCGACACACCTAAGCCGCCCCATAGTGCCGGCCTCGCCAGATCGGTGAGCGTCTTGTCCTGATATATCCAGTGGCCCAGGAACTCATGCAACTTCGCATTGTCATAGCGTGCGCGCCGCCATTCGAGCTTCAAGTCACCTACCTTGATGGCCTCTTCGGTCAGCGTAAACGTCCCCTCGCTTTTCTCTGTAACGAGAGGCTCTACTTCGTTGTCGAGCGCGAGCCGCGTACCCTTGCGCGTCACCACCATCAACAGCGTGTACCAGCCGTCCGTGCGGAAGGCTCCTGCTACCGGCGTGCCAACGTAGGCGGTCAGATAGTGCTGTTGGAGCGGAGTCCACACCCGCATGTAGCGGTAACCAGCGATAGCGAACACACTGAGCAAAGCAACGCAGAACGCTCCGATAGTCCATACCGCCTTCTCGCTTGGAAACTCGCCTGCATCATCCTCTCGGCCCCACCTCTGTTTCATGGCACACCCCCTGTTGCTGCTTCCGCGAGGCGCTCTCGCGCCTTGGTCAACTTGTTCTGGTCCGCCCGCTCGATGAGTTGCTGCATCTTCTCGTCGGTGAGCGTTTGCCCTTGGGATACGGCGAAGTGGACGTTCAGCAGAATGGTTCGCAGCGCCAACACTTCGGCCAGGACTGTTTGCTCACCTGCGTTTGGCTTGGTTGCATTCAGCAGAACATCGCGCGCCCACTCGCTGATCGTCTGTCCGCCTGCGAGGGCTTCAAACTGGGCGTATTCCTCGTCGCTGACTTTGGTGCTGATGGATTTGGTTCGAAGGGAGGGCATGGAGTTCACCCCAATGAATTCAACAAGTTCCCATATGGGAACCAAGAGTTGCTGCGCGGCGCTCTAATAGAGTGGCTTCTCGCAAGCCACTGGATTTTCAGCAAGTTCCCATACAGGAACCTTGGTTGCTGTACGGCACCCGTTTGGGGGTGACGTGTCAGTCCAACTCCCGGTGCCGTAGGCACCGCTCCTCGCAAAACGCGCCGCTAGTCAACGATTCGCGCTATCAACCCTGTTCGCCATACTCCAACTGCAGCTCCTGCATCCACCGCTGAAGCTCGGGGATCGCCCACGCCTTCTGGAACAGTTCGCGCAGGGCGTTCCATTCGTTCTCGGTGAAGTCGATACCTACATCGTTTTGCCGAAGCCAAAGCGTGAACGTTGGCCCCTTCTCCTCGAACAGCGTCGTGAGGAAATGCCTGCCGTTCCAGGAACTCTTGGCCGACCATCCTTCGAGCATGGCCCGGAACTCGGCCAGGTCGGGGTACCGAGCAATGAGATAGTTCACGCGGCGTGTTGGGCCAAAGTCGATATACACGCCAAGTTCCGGGCAACCTGTCGTCGTAAACGAGAGCTTCAGGTCATCGACCTTGAGCGGCTTAGGCAAGATAATTCGGCGGCGAAAATCATCTTCGTTTGGACCCATTGGTCGCACGGGCTGGCGGTCATGTCGCACCCAATGGCCCCGAGCGGCGAGGCCCCAGAGCGTCGGCCAGTACGGGGCAAGGATTTGATCGAGTCTAGTGCTCTCGACTCCTTCATCAGTAATGGCGGCTAGGAAGCATCGTCCAATTGTGCCGGGGTTCTGCCATTTCTCCGCAGACTTCAGCAGCTCCTTGCGATGCGAAATTTGTTTCAGAACCGCTTGATGTCTTTGTTCGGCGTCCTCATCGGAGAGCCGAACTTCGGTGAAGTGGCCGCCAAGATTTCCGAAGTAATACCAGGCGTGCTTCGATGCATGCTTCTTACGGTTCTGATAGACGGCTTCGAAGGCGTCGAGTAACTTGAGGTATGACTCTCTGGATGGAATCGCGGGCCAAAGCAGTGGCGGCTCCTGAGCTTCTTCCTCTGTGCCGATCTGCACGTACTGCGCGAGAACATCCCACTCCGGGGCAGACAGAGTGTGCTGCGATTCCCACTTCTTGCGAATGTGATAGAGCGAAGCGGTCGGCGTGCTGAGCATTTCATGACGAGCTGTTTCCCGGTCCATCCCCTCGACGCGCTCCTCGATAACGAGGAAGGCGGCCTCTCCCAAGGACACCTCGCGTCCTCGTTGTTCACTGAGAACCTTCTGGTAGCGCTCCAACAATTTGAGGCGGTCTTCGCTGAGTCGAATCGAGATAACCTCATGCCGGGGTTTCTTCTTGAGGATCGACATCATGGTTGACAGATTCTCCTACATCGATGTACGATGTTTACGTTATCGTAGCTCGACGAGTGTCTCAAAGCAAGAAGAATTTTTTCCGCAGCTCTCTCGGAAGCCAACGAGCCAATTCGACGACCCGATAGGAGTCACTAACACGCAATGGCTGTACCATCCCAAATCGAGACCTCGGTGCACATCGAACGGCATTATGCCGTTACGGAAATCGCCGAAATGTGGAACTTGAGCCCTGATAAAGTTCGCGAGCTTTTCGAGAAGGAACCAGGTGTGCTTGTGCTTGGAGAGCGGAGCCCACGCCACAAGAGACGATATGTCACACTGCGGATTCCCCAGACCGTGCTGGAACGGGTCCATTCACGTCTATCAGCGAAATTCGTTGTCGGTTAGGAGCTGGCCCAATGCTTACGATCTATCGCCGTCATCGCAAGAGCTGCAAACAGCATGCTCGGGGCAGAAAGTACCGCCACTGCCAGTGTCCTATTTGGGTTGATGGGGCAATCGGCGGCAAGGAAATCCGTGAGTCTTTGAAGCTCCGCGATTGGCAGCGGGCTCAAGATCTCATACGCCAATGGGAAGCCGAAGACCGCCGGACAGTCCAGCGAGAGAAAGAAGTCACAATTAAGGATGCTCACGCGAAGTTCATGGCTGACGCACAGGCACGGAAACTCAACGAGGCCACGCTCTACAAGTATCGCCTGCTCTTTCGACAGCTTGATAGTTTCGCGGAAACACACAAGCTGCAATTTCTCAAGCAACTGGACTTGGACACGCTCGCGATTTTTCGGGCAGCGTGGAAAGACGGCCCGCGTTCCAGTCTCAAAAAACTCGAGAGACTCCGAGCATTCCTTCGCTTCACCGAAAAGAGAAAATGGATTGAGCACAATCCGGCCACTAACCTGAAAGCCCCGAAAGTTGCGAACAAACCCACGATGCCTTTTACTCGGGAAGAAATGATCCGCATTCTTACTGCCCTCGAACCCTACGGCAAGAGCGCGGGTATTCGCAACGCGCAACGGCTGCGTGCCTTTGTTCTGCTGTTGCGCTATTCGGGTTTGCGGATCGGCGATGCGGTCCAGCTCGACGTGAACCGGATTCAAGAGAGCAAGCTACTGTTGCACACCGAGAAGACGGGGGTAGCGGTCTATTGCGTTCTGCCGGACATGGTTGTCAAAGCCCTGGATGCCGCTCCTCATTCCAGCGCCCGCTATTTTTTCTGGACAGGCAAGTCCACGGTGCGAAGTGCAAAAGGAAAATGGCAGCGCAGACTTCAGCGGCTCTTTGAGTTAGCAAAGGCGACGGCTGGTCATGCACACAGGTTCCGCGATACGTTCGCCGTGGAACTACTGCTCGCCGGCGTCCCCCTCGATAGAGTTTCCGTGCTTCTTGGCCATAGCAGTATCCGAATTACGGAGCGCCACTACGCACCTTGGACGCGCTCGCGACAAGAACAAATTGAGGCTGATCTGAAGGCCGCTTGGAGCAATGATCCCGTTGTGCTTACCGACGGGAAGGGCACACCGGAGTTGCAGGGAAAAACGGGCCAGATCAACTGAATGCGGTGCAGCAGGTAAGTCCAAGTATTCTTCCCTGCACTGAAATGAGCGGCAAAGATGCCCGGTATCTAAACAAGCTTCGCCGTCTGTCGGGCAGGACCGCCGCGGAAGACCGCAGGCTCATTTTGAGCATGGCCAAAAAAATTGGCCGGCCGCTAGCTTCACAATCTTTCTTTGCCAACAAATGTGGCGCAGTCCGTGAACGGACGCTACTTACTCTGACCCTGCCTTGCCCTACATGAAAAACTCTGGGGTCCTGTTGAACTTCGACAATGAACTCCGACGCCCTGAACGACTCTTCCTCAGCTTCCGCGTCCGATCTCAACTTGGCCCATGCGAGGTAGGCTGCCTCATAGACACTTGCGGCCTGAACTTCTGTTGAGTGCTGAAAGCCCTTGCGGTCGGAAAACCGAACCGTCCACCCACACATTCGGCCCACTCTTCACGTCCTGAACTGAGATTGAATGCAGGTAAGGAGAACGGGGTTCCAGTCTACCGGTTTATTGCCCCACAAATCCTCACTTCTGTCTGTTCAATCCTGCACACCTTGCATGTGGTCAATTTTAGCCATCTAGACGGGTTAGTCCTAGGAGTCTACGATTGGTCATCTTTGGACGAGTTTCCTGACTTGATTGGAGGAGCAGAACTGGATGGCGAATAAAAGTAGGCTCGTTGTCAGTCGCGCATTTCTGCGGAAAAAGTTCCGTTCGCGGATGACTTTTCGGAACTATCGAGACAGAGAGGTCGTCTTTTCGCAAGGAGATCCAGCTGATTCTATTTTCTACATTGAGAGCGGGACGGTGAAGCTCACGGCGGTCACCACGCGGAAGAAAGCGATAATCGCCATCCTACAGCCAGCTAGCTTTTTTGGCGAAGGCTGTCTAGCAGGGCAGTCTCGGAGGATTTGCACGGCGAGATCAATTGGACAATCCAACATCATTCGACTGCAAAAGGCGAGGACAGTTCGCATGCTCAAGAGAGACTCGCATTTTGTAACGCTGTTCGTTGGATATTTGCTTTCACGGGTTGTTCGAATCGAGGAAGACCTGATAGATCAATTCTTCAATTTCAGCGAAAGGCGGCTCGCTCGGGTTCTGTTGTTGTTTGGGGATATAACCAAGGAATCGAAGTCGGACTCTCCCCTGAAGCTGAGCCAATCAACCCTGGCGGAGATGGTAGGTACTACCCGCCCAAGGGTAAGTAAATTCATGAACGAGTTCAAGAGGAAGGGGTTGGTCAGCTACAACGGGGGATTGCAAATAAACAGCAAACAGGTCATCGCGTTCCTGGAAAATCGCCCGATGTCCGTCAAGAAAACGTAGACGCAGCCGCTGGCTCCGGCTTTCGGTACCACGACCGCCGAACCGCGACGCCCTAAGCAACGGAGGCAAGAAATGAAAGCAACGCCGCTGAAGCAACAGTCTTCCGTCGCCTGTCCTACGTGCGGTGTGGCTGCCGGGAAACGGTGCATTCTCGTTGCTGGTGTTTTACGAAATGAACCGCACTCAAACCGGAAGTTCGTGGCGGCTGAGGCCCTGGGAAAGAAAAGAATCAAGAAGCGATGATCAAAAGCCGTGTAAACGTGCGCAAAAAGAAAGAGAGAGAATCGGATGCCGCAGTACTGGCCCACTTGAGAAAGGAACTTGCGAAGCCCCATCTTGCGAAGTCAGTAAGAGAGAATGCGACGAAGAAACAGATTGCATCGTGGAACGCAGGTTAGTTGAATTTCGACAACGCTATCTAAGCAGGGTTTTTGAGACCGCCATGACTCGTCAACAACAGAGGCCTTTTCAACCAGCGATGTTTCTATCAAAAATGGGCGCGAAAAACGTTATCGCCCTATTTCGCGAGGGGCAGGTCATTTGTTCACAGGGCGACGCCGGCAAGAGAAAGGGCAAGTGAAAATCACAGTCAAATCGAAGCGCGGCAAGGAGGCGGCCTAATGAAAGAACATCTAGGACGCTGCGCAGAACATCTTCGCAAGGCTGTGCGTCATCTGGCCAACAGTTCCAACACATCCCAAGAAAAGCTGACGAGCATGTACAACGACACTGAGTTTGGACGTATTTGCACAGATGATTTTCCGGCCGGCTCTTTGAGAAATGACTATCTGACCATCACAGGGGCGCTAATCAAGGCCAGTGAGCCGCAAGTTGTGGTGAACATCGCAGCCATGTCCGATGAACAAGCGCGGAAGGTCATAGCGCAAATCTGTTGGCTTTCCGAGGCTGTTTCGTATGCGCTGGGCCGACAAAGTAATTCCGAGTAAAGGAAAAACGGGTAATGACAGACAAGCTGGGCTGCTGCTCCGAACACTTATGCAAGGCTGTGGCGTACATGGCCGCTAGCGACGGCACATCGCAAGAGAAGCTACGCGGAATGGTGGCTAATACCGGTTTTGGCAGCATTGCGGAAGATGATTTTCCGCGGGGGCCACTGAGAGATGACTTTCAAGCTATCACTGGCCAGATGCGCGATGACGCTGGGCCGCAATCCGTAACCCGAATTGCAGCCATGTGCGATGAACGAGCATGGAGTGTCATAAGGCAGATCGGCGAGCTTTCCGATGCTGTTTCGCATGCTCTAGGCGGGCAGAAGTAGGCCGCGCATAGCGTGCATGTGCGATGTTCCTCGGTAATTAGTTAGCTCAGCGTCGAATGCCCTACAAACGCAAATACCCCCACTCCCCGATCTGCGAAGTCAGCGAACCGGTCAAAGCCAGTTTGGCCGACCCCCTTGAGGCGATTGCATTGTGTTTCGGCTGATAGGGAGGGTACACCAGAGGTACACGGGAAAATGGACCTGAGCAAGTACATGCTTTTTCAGTCTGTTGGATTGGTAGGGGCGGTGGGGATCGAACCCACGACCTTCGGCTTAAAAGGCCGCTGCTCTACCACTGAGCTACGCCCCTAAACTCTTTATTGCACAGCAACTTGTGAGGTAGTCGCTGTTTGACCGGTTTGCCCGGTGTCACTTGTGGGGTCACTTGCTCCAAGCAGTGACACCACCGCATGCAACTTGTTCGGCCCGAGATGTGCGTAACGCCTGGTCATCGTCAAACTCTTGTGCCCCAGCAAATCCGCAATATCTTCGAGCGGCGCTCCTTTCATTCGCAGCCGGCTCGCAAACGTATGACGCAAGTCGTGCCAATGAAAGTTCTTGAGCTTCGCTTCTACTACCGCGTCATCAAACCAGTGACGCCCACTTTCGAGAGGCTCGCCCGTTTTTACAGAGGTAAAGACGCGTCCCTTGCCATCCCCACTCTCGAATACCGTCTCGAGCGCACTGATAGCCGCGTCGTTTAGCGGCACGTGCAACGGCTCCTCATTCTTTGTACGCGGAATGTGAAGCTCTCGGGACTTCCAGTCTACCATGTCCCAAGTTAATCCGTACTGGCTCCCCTTCCGCAGGCCGGTATTGATCGCCAGATCCAGTTCCGGCAGATGCGCCATCCACTTATCCAGGATGACCTTCCGGAGATTCTTCTCCTCTTCATCCGTAAGGAATCGAACACGATTGTTGTCCTCGCGACGATGGGTCACGGACCGGGCCGGATTCGTCGTTACCTTTCGATTTAAGATTCCCAAGCGGTAGCTGAGCGACATGAGCGAGCGATAGTGATTGAACGTCGAGGGAGCCCATTTTTCCTTTTCTGCCACCCGTGCAAGTTTGTATTCGATCTCTTTCGGCGTTAGTTCCTCGGCCGGATGTGCGCCGAACCATTCTTTCAGACTGGCAAAACGCGGGACATCGGTCTTGCAAGACCGCTTGTTACGCTTTGAATAAACCAACGCGTCATCAGCCAATTGACCAAAATTCGCCGACGGCTTGCGAAACAGCTCCGGGAGCTTCTTGCCTTCGAGCACTTGTTGCTTACGCTTACCGTAGAGTTTGATCGCAACGCTTTTCGTGCCAGCCTTTTCCCGCCGTTTCTTGCCAAATTGGTCGAAGTACCGTATCCACCAGACTCCCGACCCAGGTTCTTTCTCAAAGACTCCACGTTGTCTCATCGGCTCCCCTTCCTCTTTTCGTTCGTGCGCCAGGCAGTTCGCTCGAATGTACGGGAACTACGGAGCTGGACGCCCTTTTCTCGCTCTGCCCACATCGGAACGCCAACCGATGAAGCGTCCTTGCAAATATATTCGATGGCACGACTGTCCCCCGACTTTGCTGCCATCTTGATCATGGACGCTAACACTCCTTTGCGGGCAGTTCTCTTTCGTTCATGTCCGACGCGCACAATCTAGCGGCTGGATTCTCTGGTAGGTTGCGTTGGATGATCCCGACGAAGCAGATTTTGTAAGACACTTCGCTGTATCAATACCCGTCTTCCGAAACGTCGCACTGGCAATTGCTTCAGCGCGATCAAACGGTCTACGGTGCGCAGGCTCACACCGAGAATCTGCGCTACGTCATTCTTGCTCAGTGCCATCGCTTCCGTTGTTCTGCCTACAATCGTATCTTGGATTTGCGTCGTCATTCTTTATTCTCCTTCCACACACTTTCTTGTGCGATCGCTGTGTTACCAATCGCTTTGAGTAGGCCCGTATCCGGTTTGGGACTGCTCCCATTGCCGGTCTGTTGGCCCAGCCAGGCTTTGAACTCGTCATCGCGTTTGAATAGGACTTTCAGGGCCTCCGTAATGACGTAGGACGGAGTGGAGTCGATGAATCTTGCGTATTGATCGAGCTGCGTTTTCACGGACTCCTCCACTCGCGCTTGGATGGTCACTGACTTTGGTTTTTTGAGTGGTGCCTTGATGATTGCCATGCTTTCTTTTTTGTTCCTCCTTTACGGTTTTGTCTTACATCCTGTCTTACGACTTCTCCGATTCCGTCATCCTGCGCGGCCAAAACACGAGCTGTGGAGTTCGGCAGCAAGAGGCGGGAGTGACCCCCGAAGCCCGAAGGGATCGGGCCGCGATTTTGCGGCGCGATGGGGTCGCTCCCGCCCAGATCGGTGTTTTGGCCACGTGCAATCTAATCTCTGGCGTCGTGTGCATCCCTCTGGTCATGTGTAAGTTACGTTGCCCGCCCTGGTGAACAGCATGGTGAACGGGTCGGTGAACCGGGCATTTGACGCCTCGTTCACCCGAAACCATGTGGGAATGGCAAAACATTTGTCCCTCTAACTTCCAATTCAGTGTTTGGAACGGAATTTGTGTCGCAGGAACGTGAAAATAATTGGGGCATGGCCGATTGCTAGGGGGAGAGCTTCATCTTTCTACAGATCGGGCAAGATGTCGGTGTGGTGTGGTCAGGCCCGCGACCCGTCATTGGTCGCACTCTGCAGGGAGAGGGCGGGAGCGACCCCAAAAACTTTTGGGCGGCTGAGAGCCGAAAAAGTTGCGTAGCTCCCGCTCGTTTTTGTAGTTTCTCCCCCGCTGTTTGGTTTTTGCTTCCGCCATCTCGCTTCTCTGCCGGAAGATCAATCGCCACAGGGGTGAAGACCTCGGTACAGGCGAACGTGCAGCTTGTATGAATTGCGTTCTTCACCGCACATGGTCTCTATACACAACAAGGGATAGTCGGAGGCGGGTTGCTTCGGAAAACATTAATTGCATCTTTAGTCTGCCCGCTTCGTTGTTTCAACGGCTTTCGGCCAGTTTGGGTCTTCGCAGAGTCACTCATTTTGAATGTCCATATGATTCTGAGCTTCGGTCCCCACCGCTTTACCATCCATCTTCCTGATGGATGGACAATAGAAGCACGGGGCGGCAGAAACGGTTAAGGATCGCTATCGGGAGGGAGTGAGTGAGTTATAACGTTCCGGGGCGTGACCTAGCTCACATCGAAAGGAACGGAAAAGGAATCCCCGCCGAGAGATCGGATGCGACACGATCCTCGCGTACGTGCTTTTTCCCGAGCCCGCAAGGGACGGGCTTGGCATCAAACCCCGAAAGGTAAGTGAGCGGTGCCCGGACACCGTTCACACGCCTTCAATTCCGTAGATCTGACCTTCCTTCCACATCGAAATAGTGTTATTTCGCCGGCATGCGCATGTTTTTACTGATTTTCGATGTTCCGTAGTTGATTTTCGACGATGTTACGTGATACAGTTATTTTCGACGGCATAGCAATAATTAAGTCGTTTTTCGACGTGTGATATAAGGATTTCGACGATGCGTCTTGAAAACGAGGGATTGAAAACATTTCAGGAAATAGCCATACCGGGAGAGACCCGGATCGCAGGATGGGCCGCGCTCGCCCAAGCCCTTGGAGTTAAAGGTCCGGTGCGGAAGCCGGGGGCCGTTTCGGCCAGACACGTCAGCGGAAGTTTTCGCGATGAGGCGGACTGGCGCATCTTCGACAAAAGATACTGGCCGGGAGAGACCTTCGGCGATCACCTTAATTTCGCCCTGCGCAATGAAAACCTTGATCTGCTTGTTCTAAAGCGTATTTTTGACGCCGTTGCCGCGAAGGTGGTAGAGGATTTTGTGAAAGCGACGCCGACCGGAATTCCCTCTCGCCGCGCCTGGTATCTATATGAACTGCTGACAGGGCGCAAGCTCGATGTGCCTGACGATCCCGGCGTGCCGGCCGTGGACCTGCTCGACCCGGAAAAATATTTCACGGGCAAGCCGCGCCTCTCGAGGCGGCACCGAGTGCGCGACAACCTTCTTGGCACCAGGGGGTTCTGTCCGGTTGTACGCCGCACAAAACTGCTGACGGAATTCACGAACAAAAAACTGGCGGGCAAAGCCGTCGAGACGGTAGGCCGCATCGGCGGGCACCTCGTCGTGCGGGCCGCGAGCTTCCTACTTCTGGCGGACAGCCTTGCGAGCTTCGAGATTGAAGGCGAGCGCCCGCCGCGCAACCGCTTGGAGCGCTGGGGCCGGGCCGCCATGCAGGCGGGCAAGAATAAACTCACCGTGGATGAAATGATCCGCCTGCAAGGGGTGCTGATCGAAGACGACCGGTTCGTCCATGTCGGCCTGCGGCCCGACGGCGTGTTTCTCGGCGAGCGCGACCACAACGGCGACCCGCTGCCCGAATTTATCGGCGCGCGACCGGCCGACCTCAACGACCTCGTAACTGCGTTGTTCGCGGCAAATGATCGCATGAGCGAGGATGGCGCCGACGCTGTTATACAGGCGGCGGTGACGGCGTTCGGCTTCGTCTACGTTCATCCATTTCAGGACGGCAACGGGCGGCTGCACCGCTACCTGGTCCATCATGTTCTCGCCGAGAGAAAATTCACGCCGCCGGGAATGGTCTTTCCGGTGTCCTCGGTGATGTATGACCGGCTCGACGAATATCGAAAAACTTTGCAGGATCACTCACGACCGCTGATGAATTTTATCGAGTGGCGACCGACGCCGCAGCAAAACATCGAAGTGCAGAACGATACGGCGGACCTCTATCGCTATTTCGACGCGACGGAAGCGGCAGAATTTCTGTATGCCTGCGTCCTGCGGACGGTCGAGGAGGACTTGCCGCGTGAAATCGACTATCTGCGCCGCCACGACGAAGCACTGCGCCGGATTATGAATACAGTCGAAATGCCTGATAGGCTCGCTGAGAACCTGCTGATGTTCATACGGCAGAACAAAGGAACGCTATCCAAAAGACGGCGGACCGGCGAATTCAAGAGGCTGACGGACGCAGAGGTGACTTCGCTTGAGGCCATCGTCAAGGAGGCGTTCGAGGGTTTCAACGCACAGGGCACCTCCGCTAGTGAAATTCACACCGGCGATGAGCCGGAGGCTGTCCGTGAACTGACATTTCCAGATCCGCAGGAAGCATACATATTTGACCGCCGTGTTGTTACCTTCTGGGGCCAGGACGGCGAAAGGCGCGTCCAATGCGCCGTCAGCCTTGAGGCGCTGGACGATCACTTCAAGGGCGACAAGAAGGACAAGCTCGAAGTCTTTCGGGCCAACCGCCGGGCGATTGAGGAAGAGGCGCGGAAGAAATATCTCGCCGGCGCGATAGAGCTGGATGGGTCTGTGCTGATCCGCACGCTCGATCTCGCACGCTGAGAAAGATTATTCTGGCGGACGCATGAAAATATCTGAAAGAACAATCAATCCACACAAGCACTTGTGT
>CAWFDP010000002.1:0-507651 GCA_963814635.1 uncultured Acidobacteriota bacterium
TGAGCTACACGCCCATCGCTGCAATACTAGTATTCTAAAACACTTTGCGGCGGGGCGCACCCAGTGTTCAGTAGGGAGTTTTCTTTTCCTGAATTTTCCACGCCGAGAAAATCGTGAGGGATTCGTCGCGGAGCAGCTGGTGCATAGGAACGCGACGGTCTGCGAGCGGAAGTTTTAGTTCGTCGTAGATGAAGGCGTCGTCAAAACCAGCTGCTGCGGCGTCAGCCGCGATACAAGCATAGAAAACGCGAGTTGGGCGTGCCCAGTAGATGGCACCGAGGCACATCGGACAAGGTTCGCAGGTGGTATAGAGATCGCAGCCGGGGAGTTGAAAATCACCGAGTTTGCGGCAGGCTTCGCGAATGGCGACGACTTCGGCGTGCGCGGTGGGGTCGTTGGTGGAGGTGACACAGTTGACTCCGCCGGCCACCACGGAGCCATCCTTTACGACAAGCGCGGCAAATGGGCCACCGCGGCCGGAGCGAACATTTTCAAGGGCCAGCGCGATGGCTCGGCGCATAAATTCCGCGGACATGATTTGAGATTCCAATTATCAGCCTGCCTTGCTCACCGGGAAATATCAACGCGGCATTCCGCCGGTTGTGCGAAATCGCAAACTCTTCGGTGGATTGGGGCGGATTCGAATGGGGTGCGCTACAATTTCACGCGATCATCGTGCTACCGACGATGATCTACGGATGGCCTGTCGCCGCCGCATGAGACAGCTTCGACTAATCGCCCGGTAAAGAACGAATACGATGGACACGCGGCAAATCGGAAAGTCAGTTCAACGAAAAGAGGGGCGCGAGAAGGTCACCGGAAGCGCCCGCTATGTGGATGATATTTCGTTTCCGGAGATGATCTACGGAGTAACCGTTCGGAGTTCCGTTGCGCGGGGAAAAATTCTGGGAATTCATTTCGAAGAAGGAATGCCATGGGACGAATTCACGATCGTTACGGCTAAGGATATTCCCGGCAAAAACTGTGTTGCATTGCTGATTGAAGATCAACCATGCCTGGCGGATCAAGCGGTGAATCATCCGGAAGAAGCGGTGGTGCTGCTGGCGCACGCCGACAAATATTTGCTCGAAGAGGCGCGGCGGGCGGTACGAATTGAGATCGAGCCGCTGCCCTCGGTACACACGATTGCGGCGTCGCTTTCGACAGAGCATGTGATTTGGGGCGAAGACAATATTTTCAGGGCCTACCAGATTGAAAAAGGCAATGTAGATGGAGCGTGGAGCGCCGCGGATTTTATTGTCGAAGGAGAGTACGAGACAGGAGCGCAGGAGCAACTGTACATCGAGCCGCAAGGAATGATCGCGAAGGCGAATCCCGCCGAGGGAGTAACGGTGTGGGGATCGCTGCAGTGTCCCTATTACGTGCACAAAGCGCTGGTGCGGCTGTTTGGATTGCCGAAAGAGTTGGTGCGGGTGGTGCAGACGGAAACCGGCGGCGGTTTTGGCGGCAAGGAGGAGTATCCGTCGATGATCGCTGGGCACGCAGCGCTGCTGGCATGGAAATCGGGTAAGACAGTAAAGATAATTTACGATCGGGCAGAAGATATGGCGGCTACGACGAAGAGGCATCCCTCAAAGACGCGGCACCGCACCGGAGTGACGAGGGACGGACAATTGCTGGCGATGGAGATCGACTTCACGCTGGATGGCGGAGCGTATGAAACTCTTTCGCCGGTGGTGCTGTCGAGGGGGACCATACACGCGGCAGGACCGTACAATTGCCCGAACGCGCGAATTCGGAGCCGCGCCGTCGCGACGAATACGCCGCCGCATGGGGCGTTTCGCGGATTTGGAGCGCCGCAGAGTGTATTTGCGCTGGAACGCCATCTGGATCGAGTTGCAGCCGCAGTGGGTCTGACTCCGGATGAGTTGCGGCGGCGGAACTTTATTCGTGAGGGAGAGGCGCTCAGCTTCGGGCAGACCGTTCGAGAAAAAATGGATTTAAGCAAACTGTTGGGCCGCGCGCTGGAATTGAGCGGATATCACGAGAAGCGACGGCAGTTTAAGGCCGAGAATCAGCGTGGCGCGGTCAAAAAAGGAATCGGGTTGGCGGCGTTTTTGCATGGAGCGGGATTCACGGGGTCGGGAGAAGAATACCTGGCGTCAGAGGCGCTGCTGCGCGCAACGCGCGACGGCAAGATTCAGGTCTGCGCGGGAAGCACGGAGATGGGGCAAGGAACCAATACGGTGTTTGCGCAAATTGCGGCCGAAGCACTCGGCATAGATTGTGGGCAGGTCGAAATCATGCAGCCGGACACCGCGTTCGTGCCAAACAGCGGGCCGACAGTAGCTTCACGTACAACCATGATCGTCGGGGAACTTGTGGAATCAGCGGCGCTGGCGATCAAGAAATCACTGATGGCGCGGGGTTTTCTGAGAGACGAATACAGCGCGAAGGAATTTGCGAACGCTTGCGACCGATATATTGAACGATTCGGCGAACTGCAATCCCTGGTGAAGTATCAACATCCGAAAGATCTTCATTGGGACGATGGAAAATACCAGGGTGACGCGTATGGGGCATACGCGTGGGCGGTTTACGTCGCGGAGGTTTCAGTGGACATCCGCACTGCAGAGATTCGCGTGGAAGATTTTGTTGCGGTGCAGGAAGTCGGAAAAGTGATCAATCCAGTACTCGCTGCGGGACAGATTGAAGGCGGCGTAGCGCAAGGAATTGGATTTGCTTTGTATGAAAACGTAGTGTGGCAAGAAGGCCGCATGGTGAACGGGCAGATGACCAACTACATCATGCCCACGGCGATGGATGTTCCACCGATTCGAGTTTTCTTCGAAGAAATTCCGTATGGGCGAGGGCCGGCTGGCGCAAAAGGAATTGGCGAGCTGCCGCTAGACGGAACCGCTCCGGCGATTGCGAATGCAGTGGCAAATGCGACTGGTGTGGATGTCAGGGAAATTCCGATCACTCCGGAACAACTGATCGAGAAGCTGGACGTCTTGCATGCGTGAGCCAGCGAGCAAAATTCGGGTGCAATGCGAAATTAACGGCCAAGCTTTGATCTTTGACGCGTTTCCAATGGCGCGCCTTCTGGATGTGCTGCGCGAGCAAGCGGGTTTAACGGGCACAAAGGAAGGATGCGGAGAGGGTGAATGCGGGGCTTGTTCCATTGATATGGACGGCGCGCTCGTAAACAGTTGCCTGATTCCGGCTTTGCAGGCCGACGGAGCAGTCATTCGAACCATCGAAGGAGTTGCCGACGGCCCGACGCTGAGCGCAGTACAGCAAGCTTTTCTCGAATATGGCGGAGCGCAGTGTGGAATTTGTACACCGGGAATGATTCTTGCCGCACGGAATCTTCTCGAGCGAAATCCGCAGCCTACAGAAAGTGAAATTCGTGAAGGCCTGGCAGGAAACCTCTGCCGCTGCACCGGCTACACCAAGATCTTCGAGTCGGTGGTGGCGGCATGCCGCGCCGCGAGGCCGGGCGGATGAGATCGTACGTTCCAGGATATGAAATGGAAGCACCAAGGACACTGGCCGAGACCTTGGATCGAATGGCCAGCGAGCCCGGTGTGTGGAAGGTATTCGCAGGCGGGACTGATTTGATGGTACTGCTGGAAGCAGGAAGGTTGCCGCAGCGAAACTTTCTGAGCATTTGGAAATTGCCGGAACTGCGCGGGATCACCGCGACGACCAGTCATGTCACGCTTGGCGCGTTGACTACCTATTCTGAAATACGGCAGAACGAAGCGCTGATGGGTGAATTTCCACTGCTTTCCCGAGCGGCCGCAGAAACGGGAAGCATCGCGACGCAAAACCGCGGAACGATTGGCGGAAATATCGCGAATGCTTCTCCGGCAGCCGACACTCCGCCTGCGCTGCTGGTTTACGATGCGGAACTCGAGCTGGTGTCGGCGAGCGGGACGCGATGGGTGCAATATCACGGTTTCTGGCAGGGCTATAAGAAAATTAATTTGCGTGAGGATGAGTTGATTCGCAGCATCCGACTAGCGCGAGGCGAAACCGGCTGGAAGCACTTTTATCGGAAGGTTGGCACCAGGCGAGCACAGGCGATATCGAAAGTATGTTTTGCGGGGGCAGCGCGGATGAATGAGGGGCGAATGGAAGAGGTGCGAATTGCGTTGGGAAGTGTTGCACCCACCGTATTACGCGCGGTCGAGACAGAAAAAGTGTTGCGCGGAGAAAAACATACACCGTCCACCGTGCGCGCCGCACGAGAGGCGCTTGGCCGTGAGATTGCGCCGATCGACGACATGCGGTCAACTGCAAATTACCGGCTGCGCGTTGCGCAGAATCTGCTCAAGGAATTCTGCGAAGCCGTAACGGCCTGACGGCAAATGGCTATTCCACCCGACAACGCTGAGAAGATCGATGACGGACGAGATTTCATCGTTCGCGGCAGACGAGTGATTACGCAGCAAGGCGAACGGCCCGCAGCAATTCACATTCGCGCAGGGGTGATTGCAGCGGTTTCCGAATATGAAGATGTTCAGGCTGAGAGCGCCGTTTACGATGCAGGCGATCTGGTGGTGATGCCCGGACTTGTCGATACGCACGTACACATCAACGAGCCAGGTCGCACTGAGTGGGAAGGATTTGCGAGCGCGACGCGCGCCGCAGCAGCGGGAGGCATCACTACGCTGATTGAAATGCCACTGAACAGCATTCCCGCGACGACAAGTGTCGCAGGATTCGAAGAGAAAACAGGAGCGGCGACTGGCAAGCTCTGGGTGGACACCGGTTTTTGGGGCGGGCTTGTTCCTGGAAATATCAATGAGCTTGGCCCGCTGTGGGATGCCGGGTGTTTTGGGTTCAAATGTTTCCTGGTTGAGAGTGGAGTTCAGGACTTTGCGCGCGTGACTGAAATCGACTTGCGGCAAGGTCTACCGGTCATAGCCAAGATCGGAGCTCCGCTGCTGGCACATGCTGAGTTGCCTGGGCCAATCGAGGATGCGATGAAACGCCGTGGCGGCGGAGTTGACGGTCGGAAGTATAAGACCTGGCTCGATTCTCGCCCTCGTGCCGCAGAGGACGAAGCGATTGAGTTGCTTCTGAGTTTAGGCCGTGAGTACAGCGGACACGTTCACATTGTGCATCTGTCGTCATCCGACGCGATTTCGCGAATCCGGAAGGCGAAGAAAAATGGGGAACGCGCGAGCGTGGAAACGTGCCCGCACTATCTGACATTTACAGCGGAAGAGATACCAGATGGCGCGACGCAATTTAAGTGCGCGCCGCCGATTCGAGAGCGCCAGAACCGCGAAAAGTTGTGGGTCGCGTTGGGCGATGGAACTATCGATATGATTGCTACGGACCATTCGCCGTGCCCGCCCGGGATGAAGCAGCCCGAAAAAGGTGATTTCATGGATGCGTGGGGAGGCATCGCGTCGCTGCAGCTCAGCTTGCCGACGGTCTGGACGCAAGCGCGGGCGCGTGGCTATTCTTTGACGAAGCTGGTCGAGTGGATGTGCAGCGGTCCTGCAAAGCTGGCGGGGCTTGAAAAGAAGAAAGGAGCGATTGCGGAAGGGTGTGACGCAGACTTGGTGATCTGGGACAGTGAGGCGAAGTTCAGCGTTGATCGAGCGAAACTTGAGCACCGACATAAATTCACGCCTTATGCTGGACTTGAGCTGATTGGCGCGGTGAAGACGACGTTTCTGCGCGGGATAAAGATTTTGGATGGTGGAACATTTTGTAGCACACCGCTCGGAAACGTACTGCTGCGGGGAAAACGATAATGGATTTCTTGCAACTTGCCGATTTGGCGGCGGAACGTCTGGGCGGTCGCGTAATCGCGGCCAACGACGACTTCTTTGCGCCCAAAGAAAACCTGTTGAAAGAAGGCAAGCCGGTTTTTATGGAGGGAAAATACACCGCGCGCGGAAAATGGATGGACGGCTGGGAGACACGGCGGCGGAGAACGCCCGGACACGATTGGTGCATCGTCAGGATGGGCTTGCCGGGGATTATCCGGGGAATCGTGGTGGACACCAGTTTTTTCACGGGCAACTTTCCGGAGCGGTTTTCCCTGGAAGGTTGCGATTGCGGATCACCACACCCGCCCGGCAATGAAAGAAAGAAATTGTTGTCGCCAGGAACGCAGTGGCTGCCAATCTGTCCTGAAACGATCTTGAAGGGCGATTCGCAGAATTTATTTTCCGTTGAAAACACCACGAAGTTTACACATTTGCGCTTGCGAATTTACCCAGACGGCGGAGTAGCGCGGCTTCGGGTGCACGGCGAAGCAGTGGCCGATGCGAAGCAGCTTTCGCGGCGTCAAATCGATCTGGTATCTGTTGAGAATGGCGGGAGCGTCGTGGTGTCCAGCGATCAGTTTTACGGAGCGCCGAGCAATTTGCTGATGCCATACGCAGCGAAGAACATGGGTGACGGGTGGGAAACGAAGCGCCGGCGCGGCCCCGGGCATGATTGGGTGATCCTGAAGCTGGGGGCGCCGGGCAGGATTCAACGCATCGAAGTAAGTACGGCGCACTTCAAAGGAAATTTCCCGGAGAGTTGTTCGCTGGACACGTGTTACGCCAAGAGTGTGCTACTCGATGGGGCAAATGCTGGATTGCAGAACTGGCTGGAGATTTTGCCGAGGACTAAGTTGAAAGCCAATCATCGTCACGTATTCACGGGGTTTCGGCATTCGAACGATGTGAGTCACGTGCGGTTTCAGATTTATCCTGACGGAGGAGTAAGCCGGTTGAGGATATTCGGTCGTGCCAAAATCCAGGAGACTGTGGCAAATGGACTCGCAGGATTCAATCGCCTGGGTAGGCCTAAAGTAATCCAGTCACTACTAGATTGCTGCGGATCGAGGAGCTGGGCGGAACAGATTGCTGAACTGCGGCCGTTTGCGAGTCGCGCGGAACTTTTTAGCGCAGCCGACAATATTTGGACTGTTCTGAGCCACCACGATTGGCTGGAGGCTTTCCGCCATCACCCTCCGATCGGAGGGAAACGCGCGAGCACCAAGCAATCCGCGAAAGCGAGTCGCTGGTCTGCGGGAGAGCAATCCACCGCGCAGGCGGCTCAGGAACTTCGCGCTAGACTCGCCGAAGGTAATCGTGTTTACGCCGACAAGTTTGGGTACGTGTTCTTGATCTGCGCCACTGGAAAAACGAGCGAGGAGATCTTGCAGGCTATGAAGGAGCGAATTTCCAATAATTCTGAGGCAGAAATTCTTGTTGCGGCGGAAGAACAGCGCAAGATCACGCGGCTGCGCTTGGAGAAATTACTGAACTCATGAGCCAGATCACCACGCATGTGCTGGACATCTCACTGGGGAGGCCTGCCGCCAACGTGCAAATACTTTTAGAAGCAAAGTTGGGCAACGGCGAATGGACGGTCGTAGGCCGCGGTACGACCGATGGCGACGGACGTTTGAAGGATTTGGCTGCGGGCAAGAGCTTGAATCCTGGCATCCACCGCCTGACGTTTGAAACCGGCGCCTATTTCTCGCTGCGCAAAGTGGATGGACTTTATCCGCAGGTGGTTATTGTCTTTGAAGTGAAAGACGCGCGCGATCATTATCACATTCCGCTGCTTTTGAGTCCGTACGGCTATTCCACGTATCGCGGGAGCTGACTGATGGCGATTCAGCTGGGCGAAAATAACTACGGCAAACAGCGCGTGCGATTGTTGAAGCGTTCGAAGCGCGACGGGTGTTACGACATCAAAGAACTGACTCTCGGTATCCGGCTCGAAGGTGATTTTGAAGCAGCGCACACCAACGGCGACAACCACAATATCCTGCCGACCGACACGATGAAAAATACCCTGTATGCCTTAGCTCGGCAATATCCCATTGAGTCGCCTGAAGTGTTTTGCTTGCGGTTGCTGCAACACTTCTTATCGCGCAATCCGCAAGTTTCACGAGCTCATGTGGATTCAACGGAAACTCTCTGGGGACGCCTACCAGGTGGCGAAGAATTCCACCCGCATACTTTTACGCGCTCGGGTGAAGAGAAACGCACGGCATCGGTCCACGGCGATCACAAGGAAAAAACAATTCTCGCGGGAATAGACGGGCTGGTGGTTTTGAATGCCACCAATTCAGCATTCGAGAATTTTCTTCGCGATGAATACACGACGTTGAAAGAGGACCGCAACCGCATCCTAGCAACGGTGATCCGGGCGAATTGGACTTACCGTGACGAAAGAGTGGAATTCGATAAAGTCTGGCCAGCTGTGCGGCAAGCGTTGTTGGAAACCTTCGCCGCGCACGACAGTCAGTCGTTACAGCAAACCCTTTATGCGATGGGTGAAGCGGTTCTCAAACAATTCCACGGAATTCGAGAAATTTCCCTTTCGCTTCCGAACAAACACTACAATCTTGTTGATCTGTCCTCGCTTAAACTGGACAATCCCGGGGAACTTTTTCTGCCGACCGATGAACCATATGGCCTGATCGAAGCCACGCTTCGCAACGACTGAGGTTGCCACCTACTTTTTTCTTCCATCGAGAATTTTGACAAAGGAAGCGCTGCGCAACTCCGCCTCACTCAATCCGGTGAGCGCCTGTGCTTCGCCCGCGGTGATGGCGCCGCAATTGACGGCGCGCAGGAAATAATTCAGCAGTCCCTGGCCGGTCGCGGCATCGTCGAAGACTTCGCCAACCAGCGTTGCCTGCGCGGCCTTGGCGATGAAATTGCGGAGACGCTCCGACGCGGCGTCCAGGCTTTCCAGAAAAAATGAATAGACTGCAGCGTAGCGAGTAACCAGTTGCGCGGGATGCAGATCCCAGCCTTGGTAGAAGCCATTCACCAGCGAGTGCTGAATGTGATCGAAATGGAGCTTCCATGCGCGGTGTACGGCGTTCCGGTTTTCGTCGGCCTGTTTCTGGGTAAGCTCCAGACCGCCTTTTGCAGAATGATGCAAAGGAACAGGAAGAATATTGGTCGCGCCGTCCGAAAGCCAGATGCCGGTGCCTGCGAACGCGACTTGCATGACTTCGCGTGCGAAATCGCAGGCCAGATGGGTCATGTGCTGATAAGCAGCGGTGATGCCTCGGCCGGCGGTGTAATCATATGTGCCGAAATGCGCCGCGACGCAGCGTCCCTGAGCGGCGCGTGCCAACGGCAGCAGATTCACCTGGCCTTGCCCATTAAAAATTGATTGCGGCGTCTCGATCATCAGTTCGATACGAAGAATGCCCTGCTTAAGCTGAAGCGTGGATTCCAGCCGGGAGCAGATCGCTGCGAGCGCTGCAGATTCTTCAGGGATGGTAATTTTAGGAAGCGTAATGAAGAAGTTCTGCGGAAGCTTGCCTTCTGATTTTGCGACGAGCTCCGTAAGGAAAATGTCTAAAGTGCGAACGCTGCGGTTGTGAAGCTCCTCGTTGAACGGTTTGATTCGAATGCCGACGAACGGCGGCAAAGTACCTGCAGCCATTCCAGCGGCGACTTCGCGGGCAGTCGCTGCGGCATGATGATCCTCTTCATCGTCCGGCCGGTTGCCAAAGCCATCTTCAAAATCGATACGGAAATCCTCGACCGGCTCGCGGCGAAGCTTTTCGCGTACGCGCTCAAAAACGGTGTGCGCGAGCCAAATGGAACGATTTTCTCTTCGCGCAATCTCTGGATTGGTCAGAATGGATTTTGCCAGAAATGCCGCGGTTTCTGGCGATCCATCCAGGCGGTCCGAGCCGGGAAGACCGACGGCTTTGGCAAAAGTGATGAAGTCCGGAGCGTATTCGTCGAGAGACTGCAGCGCTTTCTCGCCCAGGCGGCGCGCGGTGTCCGCGCGAAACAGGTGCGCGCCACCGTAAACCGTGTGAACCGGCTGGCGGTCTCCGCGCGGGCCCGGGTAATGAGCTTCGAATTCCTTGTGCGCTTGCTGCAGACGTGCCACCAATTCGCGAAGCGATTCCGGAGCGAGCGACCTGTTCACCGTAATCTCCATTTCTTTGATTGGAACGCTGTCTTGACTCAGCACAAAGTTTGCGCGATTGAGCTGGCAACAGAATACATTTGTTTTTCCGGGGAACGAAACGGCTGCTGGAGCAACGCCTGAAATATCGGAAGAATTAGAACAAAAAATAACGTTGCGCGAGCGGAAGGACGCTGGCCGGTTCACACGTGATGTGTTTACCGTCAACGCGTACTTCATAGGTTTCCGGATCGACTTGAATGTCCGGCGTTGCGCTGTTGTGAACCATGTCTTTTTTCCCGATGCTGCGGCACTTGCTGACTGGCTTGATGATTTTCTTCAAGCCTAGCGATTGCGGAATCCCGGCAGCCAGAGCGGCATGCGAAATAAAGGTAATGGCAGTTGGCGCAGTGGCCGCGCCGAAGCTGCCGAACATCGGTCGATAAAGAACAGGCTGCGGCGTAGGAATAGACGCGTTTGGATCACCCATAACGCTCCAGGCAATGAAACCGCCTTTCACCACGATTTCTGGCTTGGCTGCGAAAAACGCGGGCTTCCAAAGAACCAGGTCCGCAAGCTTCCCCGGCTCGATGGAACCAATTTCCGAAGCCATTCCGTGGGTGATCGCCGGGTTGATGGTGTACTTCGCGACGTAGCGCTTGGCGCGCTGGTTATCGTTGCGCGCGGAATCGCCGGGCAGAGCACCGCACTGCGTTTTCATCTTGTGCGCGGTTTGCCAGGTTCGAATCAGTACTTCGCCGACGCGGCCCATGGCTTGCGAATCGCTGGAGATCATGCTGATCACACCCATATCGTGAAGAATATCTTCAGCGGCAATGGTCTCCGGGCGAATGCGGCTTTCGGCAAACGCGACGTCTTCCGGGACTTGCGGGTTGAGGTGGTGACACACCATCAGCATGTCGAGATGCTCGGCGATAGTGTTAATGGTGAAAGGGCGCGTTGGATTTGTTGACGATGGAAGAATATTCGGGAACGATGCGATGCGGATAATGTCCGGCGCGTGTCCACCGCCCGCGCCTTCGGTGTGATAGGTGTGAATGGCGCGGCCGCCGATGGCCGCGATCGTCGCTTCCAGGTACCCGGCTTCATTGATGGTGTCGGTGTGAATCGCGACCTGAACATCAAAATCGTCCGCCACGTTCAAGCAAGTGTCGATGGCAGCGGGCGTAGTACCCCAGTCCTCGTGCAGTTTGAGGCCGCATGCGCCAGCTTCGATTTGTTCTTCAAGCGGCGCTTTGGCCGCGCCGCTTCCTTTTCCGAGAAATCCGAAGTTCATGGGCCATGCTTCCGCTGCCTGCAACATGCGCGCCAGATTCCATGCGCCCGGCGTGCAGGTGGTCGCGGCGGTGCCTGTGGCTGGGCCGGTGCCGCCGCCAATCATGGTGGTGATTCCGTTCGAAAGTGCGGCGTAAACCTGTTGCGGCGAAATGAAATGGATGTGACTGTCTATGCCCCCAGGCGTGACGATCAGATTTTCGCCGGCGATCACTTCGGTGGCAGCTCCCACGACGAGATCGGGATCGACACCCTCCATGGTGTCGGGATTTCCAGCTTTTCCAACCTTCACGATCCGCCCGTCTTTGATACCGATATCACCTTTGACGATTCCCCAGTGGTCAAGAATCACCGCGTTGGTAATCACCAAGTCGAGCGCGCCGCCTTGTGCTTCTCGGATTGCCGTGCTGCTTTGGCCCATCCCATCGCGAATCACTTTTCCGCCGCCGAACGTGATTTCATCGCCGTAACGAGTGAAGTCTTTTTCAATTTCGATAATCAAATCGGTATCGCCGAGGCGAATCCGGTCGCCCTTGGTAGGCCCATATAAATCCGCATAAGTACGGCGAGGAATCGAGAGGCTCATTGTTTCTTTCTCTCTTCATCGGGAATGAATCCAGCTTCGCGTGCCCGTTGATATGATTCGGCACGCGACTCGGCATTGTCGGCAACGCCTTCCACCAAAGCATGAAACCCGTGAATGATGCGGCGTCCGGCGTAATCGGTCAGCTCTATTTCCTTTTCTTCGCCCGGTTCGAACCGGATGGCTGTTCCCGACGCGATATTCAGTCGCATGCCGAAAGCGAGCTTGCGTTCGAACGACAAGGCAACATTGGCCTCGAAGAAATGATAGTGGCTGCCCACCTGGATCGGACGATCGCCGGTATTTTTCACCAAGATTCGAGAACTCTTTCGGCCGACGTTTGCTTCGATCGGACCGGCAGCCAGATCCAGCAGATACTCTCCGGGCTTCATCGCTTCACCTCGACGAGCTGCTCGAAATCGGAATTTTGACACGACACCCGATCAATATCGTTATTTGATCGGATCGTGGATCGTGACCAGCTTGGTGCCATCTGGAAAAGTAGCCTCGACCTGCACTTCGTGAATCATTTCCGCGATTCCGTCCATTACCTGGTCGCAGGTAAGGATTCCTCCGCCGAAGCTCATAATCTCAGCAACCGTCTTGCCGTCGCGAGCGGCTTCCATCACTTCAGCGGTGAGAATTGCCACGGCCTCTACATAATTGAGCTTCAGCCCGCGAGCTTGCCTTTTCCGTGCAAGGTCCGCCGCGACCACGATCATCAGTTTTTCTTGCTCCTGCGGAGTCAGATGCACCGGCGCCTCCAAATCAATTTTTCCAACCTAAACTAACCGCCGGCAAATCTCAGTTCACTTTTCGCGGTGGAATTGCCTCACGGCCATACAAATGAAGCTTTGCCGTTCTCCAAACGGCGTGCAATCCACCCAAGACCTCATGACCACGGCGTGCAACACATTTCACGATCACGCCGTGAGCGACTAGCGAGCTAATACCCCAAAGCACCTGTCCGGGCCGCGTGAGTCCGGTCGTCACACTGCGCAGATGATCTTCCGCCACTCGCCATGCATTCACGTCCAAGCCCAATCGACAAATATAAAATGTAGCTGAGTAACGATAAGGCCCGAGGCGGGCCAGCGAAAAGACGTTCCTGCTCTCCGGCCGGAGACAGATATTCTCAGCCGCGATCTTGCGGCCGAAGGCAGTCACGCAGGTTCTCATATCAAATTGCTCATACTCGAAAAGTTCACCACTGGCTTCCCTGCCAGGCGCGAGAATCTCCCACCAAAACAACCCTGCCCCGGTTGATAGCTCGATTGTTGTTCGCTGAAGAAAATTCGCGCCAGCAAAAGGTATTGTGGGGTCAGGCAAATACTCAAGCAATGCTCCTTCACCGACGACAAATTCGTTGCATTGCGTCGTTGGAGAGAACTCTGGACGGTGCCGATAAATCCGGGTCGCGCCGGTGGTCGTAATTTGGGCGCAGGCTTCGCGCGCAAGATTGACTCTGAGCCTGAGCGAGTCTCCGCCCAACAATCCTCCCGACACATTGTGAAGATGAACCAGCGCGGTGCCGTCTTCCAGAGTGAAGGCACGAACGACCCGGAGCGGCGGCTGCTGCGAGCTTCCAGCCAGAAAAGTGTTTCCATTGCTGGTATTGCGCGCAAAATCCAGACGCATCGTGGCGTGAACGCGGCTAGAACCGGAAATATCTGAGGCGGTTTGCCCGAAGGTTGCTCTAGCGGTGGCATTCATTGTGAGCGAAGTCTTTCTGCTAGCTGATAAACAGGCGCGTGCGCAATGCTGGATGCTCCATGGCGCCCCAATCGAGCAATGGCATGAAGCAGGTGACAGTATCGAGTGTGCAAGTCGCGCTGAACGCCAAAGCCTCAACAATCGCCGGCTTCAGATTCCAAAGGATACGCGTGGCTTCGTTCTGGCCGATTGGCAACAATCGCTGGCACGCGGAGACCAGACTTGTCGTCGATTGATGCAGAAATGCCAGAACGGCGCGATTCACATCAAATCCGAGGACAGCGCTCACTAAACCAAATGCCGCCGCGTGGTGAATCAAACTTTTCGATGAGATCGAAACATCGCGAGCTTCTCGAAGGACGGGAAAATCGCCGACTGCAATCACGGCTTGCAAAAAATTGCGCCCCAGTGAAGCGCTGGCGTTGCGGACTTCTCGTGCCGGCTTTAGCGCGCTCAGAGTTTCGTTAAGGTCGAGCCATCGTGTCGCGGACAATTCCTCTCGGCTGTGCTCGACAGTGCGGAAGGCTTCGCGACAAGCCACCGCTTCCAGCGCTCCGACCTCCTGCAAATAGCCGGCCAGGAACTCGGGCAAATCACTGACAGGTAGCATCTCCGTTGCAACAAGTGTTTCCAGGCCGAACGAGTGGGCCAGCGCGCCAATCGGCAACGCAGTGTCAGCAAGATGAAGCAGCCGCAATTCCGCCAGATCTTCGGCAGCGCCGGCAAAATCCGGATTCGGTTCTCGATGCATGCGGACGATCCTCTTTCAGCGGCCGTTAGTGCTGATGTCCGTGAGTATGGCCATGCTCGTGGCTGTGTGGATGCCCGGAATAGGGCAAGTGCGCATCGATCAGCGCGCGCCGCGCGGCGGCGGGTTGATTCAGTTTTTCTTCCAGCCACGCAATCACTGCGTCGAGTCCGATGTCCTTTCGCAGATTCGTGAAAATGAATGGACGTTCGCCGCGCATTTTGCGTGAATCGCGCTGCATCACTTCGAGCGAAGCTCCCACATACGGCGCCAGATCGATCTTGTTGATAACCAGCAGATCCGAACGCATAATTCCCGGGCCACCCTTGCGGGGAATCTTGTCGCCCTCGGCAACGTCGATCACGTAGATCCAAATGTCCACGAGTTCCGGGCTGAACGCGGCCGCCAGATTGTCTCCGCCACTCTCCACGAAGATCAATTCGAGTCCAGGCAGATGGTCTTCAAACTCCGCGATGGCCTGCAAATTCATCGAGGCGTCTTCGCGGATCGCGGCGTGCGGACACGCTCCGGTCTCGACGCCCTTCACACGTTCCGCGGGCAGCGTGCCCTGCCGCAGCAGAAATTCCGCGTCCTCCTTGGTGTAAATGTCGTTGGTGACTACAGCGAGATTCAACTTCGGGAATAATCGCTTGCTCAGCCGGTCGACGAGTGCGGTCTTGCCCGACCCGACGGGACCTGCGATTCCTACGCGAAACGCCCTACCCTGAACTTGATCTCCCATCGCATGTGCTCCCGGTTTATATCCTCCGCGCAGCAAATCTGGCTTTATTCGAATCAGGTTTGTCGGACAAGGATGCACACCAGTATCTGCGCGATTTGAGGCGCGTCAAGTTCTTTCGCATGAAAACTTCGGGAGCAATCAATCGAAAAAGTGGTTGAAGGGTGTGCCAACCGCGAAGCGCGCGGATGTCGACCGTCCGGTCTCTCAGGAAATGCGCTATTTTCGCGCCAGAACTTCTGCTTCTTGCGCTACAGGAGCAGGCGCCAGTGCGGCATCCACCACGGCGAGGCCTTCCTCCACAATGTCCAAGCCCTGGCGAAGTTCATCTTCATTAATGATCAGCGGCGGGCAGACCCACAGCATATTAAAGCGGCTGAACGCGTAGAGATGTTTGCTCTTCAAGTGTCCGGCCAGCTTGACCATTTCCGGACTACTGCCGTTGAACGGCGCCAGCGGTTCGCGCGTCTTCTTGTCTTTCACCAACTCCAAAACGCTGAACAATCCCTTGTAGCGAACGTCGCCAACACAGCGGAATTTCTGCTTCATCGCTTCAAGACGCGCACCGAGATAGCGGCCTTGGCGCTCAACATTGGCAAAAATGTGGTCCTCTTCATAAATCCGCAGGTTTGCGACGGCTGCCGCGCAACACACTGGATGTCCGCTGTAAGTCAGTCCGCCCCACAGCATGTGGTCCTCGAAATATTTGGCGATTGCGTCCGAAACAATCACCGCGCCGAGCGGAAGATATCCACTAGTCAGGCCCTTGGCGCAGGAAACGATGTCCGGGCGGATGCCGAAGTGTTGCGTGGCCAGCCATTTACCGGTGCGGCCAAATCCGCTCATCACTTCGTCATCAATCATCAAAATGCCGTACTTATCGCAGAGCGCGCGAAGCTTGGAATAATAATCATCCGGCGGAATCAGCAACCCGTTCGAACCGGTAATGCCCTCGACGAGAATCGCCGCAATCGAGTTTGGACCCTCCATCTGAATCACTTCTTCGATATGCGAAACGCATTCGCGATGGCAGGTTTCGACTTTCTGCCCAAATGGGCAACGATAGCAGTAAGGATCGAACACGCGGACAATTCCTGGAATTCCGGGTTCGACAGGCCACCTGCGAGGATCGCCCGAAGCGCTCATCGAACCCATCGTGGCGCCATGGTACGAGCGATAGCGTGTGATGATTTTTTCCCGGCCGGTGACCAACTTTGCCATCTTCATGGCGTTTTCATTTGCTTCCGCCCCGCCCAGAGTGAAAAATGTTTTCGCGAGGCCAGTAACTTCGGCAAGCTTTTTGCCAAGCTCGCCGCGCGGCTCGGTAGCAAAGCCCGGTCCCGCAAAACACAACTCGTCAACCTGCTTCTTGATCGCTTCCAGCATCTTCGGATGCTGGTGCCCAACGTTCAGGTTAATCAGCTGCGAACTGAAATCCAGCCAGCGATTGTCATCGCCGTCCCAGAACCACACGCCCTCGCCGCGCTTCATGTGAATCGGATTCGAGGTTCCCTGCACCGACCACGAAAACATTGTGTAGTCGCGATTTTCCTGAACTACTTTGCGCGAATGTGAATCCATGGATTGCCTGTCCTTTTTGCCGAAATATTCCAAGCCATGCGATCAGCTCCGCTGCTGAATCCATTCCATCGTCTTGGAAGCCAAACGGTCCAGCGCTACGACTGACATTTCGAGATGTTCTTCCCTGGTATCTTCAATCTTATTATGGCTGATGCCTTTTAGCGATTGCACGAACATCATCACCGTTGGGATTCCTGCGCGGGCAACTTCGGCCGCGTCGTGTAGCGGTCCCGACGGCATCCGATGTGATGAGCCCGAAGTGTCTCGCACGGCCTGCTCGCAAAGGTCGAGCAAATGGGAGTGAAACGGCACCGGCTCGATATTCCATAGCCGCGACCAGTTTACCGTGCAGCCCTCTTCCGCGGCGAATCGCTCGCTTGCTTCTTGCGCTTCACGATACATCTGCGCAAGAACCTTGGCGTCGAGATCGCGTTGGTCGAGCGTTACCTCGCAGCGGCCCACCACCGCCGTCACGATTCCCGGGAACGTTTTTACGCTACCCATCGTGCAGACCGCGTCTTGGTGTTTTTTTGCGATGGTCCGAATTTCAAGCGCCAGCTTTGCTGCGGCGGCCAATGCGTCACGCCGCGCGTTCATCGGAGTCGAGCCAGAATGTGCTTCCTGACCGTGAAACGTGATGTTGTGCCGCTCGACGCCCTTGGTTCCGAGCACTACGCCGAGCGGCAAGTCCATTCGCTCGAGCACCGGGCCTTGCTCGATGTGAAGTTCGAGATAGGCGGCAGCGTTTTTCTGTTCCTTTTCCGCCTCGGGAAAGTTTTCAATCTTCACACCGCAGCGCCGCAGCGCATCTTCCATTTTTACGCCTTCGCGATCCGTGCGGTCCCGGTCTGCTTCGATCGAATGAGTTCCCGCGAACGCTGACGAGCCCAACAAGCTTCGGCCAAACCGTGCTCCTTCTTCGTCAGCCCAGTCTACGAGACGGACGGTGAGTGGAGGGCGACCTTGAAATTCCGCAGCAACTCGCCGCAGCACCTCGAGACCAGCCAGTTCATCCAAAGCGCCATCCAGCCATCCGCCGTTCGGCACCGAATCGAGATGTCCGCCGATCAGCAAACATTTTTCTGACGCACCTTTTAGCGTCACCCAGCTGTTTCCCGCCGCGTCGAGATGCTGTTCGACGGGAAGTCCTTTTACCTTGTTTGTAAACCAATCACGAGCCTTCAGCCAGGTATCGGTCCACGCTACACGCTGCGCGCCATTTTCGTCGGCAGTAAGTGCGCGAAGTTCTTTCAACTCCGCAACCGTTCGTTTTGGATTAAGACTCATGAGTATGTCAATTAGAAATGGGACGGCTCGCGTTTCAGCATCGTGCCGCGGCCGCGTTCACCAACAAACTTGCCGTCGCGCACTTGAACCTTGCCCCTCACCGTCACCACCGAGGGCCGGCCGTCGACTTCCATTCCTTCGAAGCCATTGTAGTTGTTGTTCACGTGCTGCGACTTCGCGGAAACCACACCGCGATAGTTCGTATCATAGACCACCAGGTCGGCATCGCCGCCCACGGCAATAGTGCCCTTGCGCGGGAAAAGTCCAAACAGTTTTGCGGCACGCGTGCTGGCACAATCGACGAAGCGTTCAAGGTCCAACCGCCCGCGCTTCACTCCTTGTGTGTAAAGCAAATTCACGCGGTCTTCGATTCCCGGAATTCCGTTGGGTATATTGACGAACGAATCTTGGCCTAGAAGTTTTTGCTCAGTGTCGAACGGACAGTGATCCGTGCCCACGGTATCGATCGAGCCGCCTGCCAGCGCCTTCCACAACGCATCTTGATTGTGTTTCGCGCGCAGCGGCGGCGACATCACATGCTTCATTCCTTCGACTCCCGGCCGCTCGGCATATGTTTTGTCCAGCAAGAAATGGGGCAGCACCGATTCCACATTGATCTTCGCACCACGCGATTTCGCGTCCAGGGCCGCGTGGAGTGCCTTTTCGCACGACAAGTGAACTACGTACCCGGTTGCTCCGGTATTCTCGAGAAATGTCGCGAACCTTCCTGTTCCTTCCGCTTCGACCGACTCCGGCCGGCTCGGCTCATGCCATTCCGGACCAGTTTTTCCCTCGGCCAGCAGCTTTTGCTGTAGCCGGGCAACGAGCTCAGCGTTTTCACAGTGCGCCGTGGTAATTACACCCAACCGCTTGGCCAGTTCGAGCGTCTGGTACATCTCGCCGTCATCCACGCCGAAAAAGTTCTGGTACGCCAGAAATATTTTGAACGACGTGGTACCGTCCGCAACAATTTGCCGCAACTGTGATTCGGTTTCTTTCACAAACTTGGTCACCGACATATGAAATGCGTAGTCGCATGAGCTATTGCCGGCGGCTTTCGATTTCCAGAGTTCGTAACCTTCCAGGGCGTCATCGTTTCGGTTCGGGCAGCACATTTCGATATACGTTGTGGTGCCGCCGATCAGCGCCGCGATGCTGCCAGTTTCGTGGGTATCCTTGGCAAACGTTGCCATAAACGGAAGATAGATATGGACGTGGGGATCGATGAACCCCGGGAAAACCAGTTTGCCGGTAGCGTCGATAATCTCGGCATTCGGAGGAGCCTCAAGACTCTGGCCAATTTTCGTGACGGTTTCATTTTCAACGCAGATGTCCGCGAGCACCCGCGAACCCACCGTCACAATTTCCCCGTTTCGAATCAGCAAGGCCATCATTCACTCCAGCAAATCTTCAGAGCGCACTAGTGAATCTCAATTCCCATCTTTGCGCGATAGGCCTTCATCTTGTCCCAGTCCTCGGTCACTTCTCGCTGCGTTTCCGAGAGTTGTCCCCAAGTCACCGGTGGCCTTCCCGACGGCTCTTCAATCATCTGAATGCAATCTTCCACCGGGCACACGTTATAGCAAAGCCGGCAGCCGACACAATCCACCTCGCGTACCTGAACGCTGGGCCGTGAACTCACCGCTTCCTCTTTGCCATTAGCCTGAATGTCGTAGGCATACGGCTGAACCACGCTTCCGTCTTTGCCGATCAGGTCGATACATTGATGAGCGGTGTCATTGCACGCGACGTAGCAAAGATTACAGCGAATACATTTCGTCTGGTCAATGCGTGCCACCGCGCGAAAGGACAAATCAAAATTATTGAAATCAGAAACGCGGTGCAGGCTGCGGCCCACCACATCGGAAATCGTTGCGACTCCTTTTTCGTCCATCCAGTTTGACAATCCGTCGCACAAATCCTCGACAATGCGAAAACCGTAGTGCATCACAGCAGTACAGACCTGCAGGCTCCCGGCGCCCAGCAGCAAAAATTCCGCCGCGTCGCGCCAAGTGGAAATCCCTCCCATCCCGGAAATCGGCATCTTTGAACCGCCCACGACCGAGTCTCGTCCCAGCGCCGCCAGCATATTCAGAGCGATCGGCTTCACGGCCGGTCCAGCATAGCCACCGTGGCCACCTTTGCCTCCGATGTTGGGCGTGATTTCAAGCGAGTCGAGATCGACGCCAATGATCGAATTCAGCGTATTGATCAACGACACCGCATTCGCACCGGCTGCCACCGCGGCGCGCGCCGGCATCACAATGTCCGAAATATTCGGCGTGAGTTTAACGATAACCGGAATTTTCGCGACTTCCATCACCCAGCGTGTAATCTGCTCGCAATACTCCGGGACCTGTCCCACAGCGCTGCCCATACCTCGTTCGCTCATGCCGTGCGGGCAGCCGTAGTTCAGTTCGATGCCGTCGGCGCCGGTATCCTGAATTCGCCGAATGATGTCGTGCCAGATTTCCGGTTTCGACTCCACCATCGCGGAGACGACTATTGCGCGGTCCGGCCACGCTCGCTTCACTTCCGCAATTTCCCGCAGATTCACTTCCAGCGGTCGGTCCGAAATCAACTCTACGTTATTGATGGCCAGCATTTTCTGTCCGCCAAAGTGCCACGCGCCGTAGCGGTTCGAAACGTTCAAGACCGGCGCGCCAATCGTTTTCCAAACTGCACCGCCCCAGCCCGCTTCGAACGCGCGGTGCACCTGCATTCCGGAATTGCTCGGTGGCGCGGATGCCAGCCAAAACGGGTTCGGCGAACGAATGCCTGCAAAATTAATGCTGAGATCAGCCACGTCCCACCAGCCTTTCATGAATCGCCCGCGCCGCCAGCTTGCCGTCCTGCACCGCCATCACGGTCGAAGCTGCGCCTCGCGCCCGGATGCAATCGCCTCCGGCATAAACTCCCGGCAAGCTTGTCTCGAATTCTGTGTTGACCCGGATAAATCCCTTTTGCGTCTGGAGTCCTAGCAATGTCACAACCGCCGGTTTCTCCTGCCCAATCGCTTTTACAATTTGATCCGCGGGGAGCAGGAATTCCGAACCGGCAACAGGTTGCGGCGATCGGCGCCCCGAGACATCCGCCGCCCCAAGAGTCATTCGCACACACTCGACCGATTCGATGGTCCCATTGTTCGCCAGCACCCGCACTGGCTGCGTCAAAAATGAAAAACCCACTCCTTCTCGCTTAATGAAGTCGTACTCGTGCGCGTAAGCGGTCATCTCTTTTTCGCTGCGCCGGTAGACCACTGTGACTTCACTCGCGCCCAGCCGCTTGGCGATCGTGGCGCAATCGATCGCAGTATTTCCCGCACCGATCACGACTACGTTGTGACCAATCACCATTTTTCGAGCGGCCAGCTTGCTTTGCTCGATATACTCCAACCCGTCGATAATGTGCTCGTCGCCTGGAATTCCTAATACCGGTGTAGAACCCAAACCCACGCTAAGAAAAATAGCGCCAAAACTTGCTTTTAATTCCTCCACACCGAGATCCGTTCCCAGTTCTCTTCCACTCTCGATCTTCACGCCGAGCTGTTCGATCATCGCCACTTCCGCCAGCGCCACTTCCACCGGTTCGCGCAGCCCGATAATTCCGTAAGTCGAAAGCCCGCCGGCCATCTCGCGTTTCTCATATAGCGTCACACTGTGCCCACGCTTGGCGAGTTCACCCGCGCAGGAGAGTCCCGCCGGCCCCGCCCCGATAACTACCGCTTTCTTGCCGGTAGCTCTTGCCGGTTCAAACAATTTCAATTCTTTTCCGTAAGCAAAGTCCATCGCATGCCGCTGCAGTCTGCCAATAGCGATCGGCTTGTGTTCCGCACCCAGCACGCACGCGCCTTCGCACAATTCCTGTACCGGACACACCCGGGCGCACGTCGCCCCAAGCAGGTTGGACTCCAGAATCGTCCGGGCCGAACCGCGTAAATTTTCCGTCGCGATTTTCTTGATGAACTTCGGTATATCGATGTGCGTCGGGCAGGCGTGCGTGCAGGGTGCGTCATAGCACATCAAACATCGCGCAGCCTCTACGGCCGCTTCGTGCGCCGTCAACGGCGGTAAGAGCTCACCGAGCGGGTCTGCATTCGCCGTCTTTGGTCGGATCTCGGTCAATACTTCCTCCGGATCATCATTTAACAAATGAGC
Source organism: uncultured Acidobacteriota bacterium (assembly GCA_963814635.1). Classification (GTDB taxonomy): domain Bacteria; phylum Acidobacteriota; class Terriglobia; order Acidiferrales; family UBA7541; genus Acidiferrum. Next base: position 21,981 of record CAWFDP010000002.1, read on the forward strand.
TGCATTGCTCGGCGCATCAGAGAACCTACTAGCGCCCCAAAGTTCTTTCGGCGGAGATTCTGAGGACAATATCTTATTTCAACACAACCGCCTGCTTCGGCATCAACAAGAAATACAATCCACCTGAAACCACAAAACCGATAAACCACGCATAGTCATAGAGCCAGCGGACCGCCGGCACACCCACGCCAATCAGCGCCACTCCGATGCCCGCTACCAAAGCGATCACCGCCTTTGGGTTGAATCCCCCTAAGTATTCATACCCTGCACCGCGCTGGTACAACTCCTCAACTGCAAGCTGTCTGCGCCGAACCAGGTAATAATCGCAGATCATGATTCCCGCAATTGGCCCCAGCAAGGCCGAACATCCCACCAGCCAGACAAAAATATAGGAACTGAAATCGCTGATCAGTTTCCACGGCATCATCAAGATGCCCACCACGCCGGTAATCAACCCGCCGGTTCGAAATGAAATCAAGCTGGGCCGTAAATTGGAGAAGTCATTCGACGGAGACACCACGTTGGCGGCAACATTGGTATTCAGCGTCGCGAGCAGCAGAGCCACCAGCGCGATCAGCGCGACCACTGGCTGATTGAATCTTCCCAGCAGCACGACTGGGTCCCATATCGGCTCGCCAAAAATCAACGCCGACGCCGACGTCACCGCTACTCCGATGAACGCGTACAGCGTCATCGCCGTAGGCAGTCCAATGGCTTGTCCAATCATTTGCGCGCGTTGCGATTTCGCGTATCGCGTAAAATCAGGAATGTTCAGCGCCACGGTCGACCAAAATCCAACCATCCCGGTCAACGCCGGAATAAAGAATCGCACAAACTCCGGTGTAGTTCGAAACTTGCTTTGGGTATGCAACACCGGGCCAAATCCGCCCGCCTTTCGGGTAATCCAAAAGAGCAGCAGCAGTCCAACCACCAGCATAAACGGCGCGCCGATCCCTTCCAGAAATTTGATGGTCTCGATCCCGCGCCAAATCACACCCATATTGATGGCCCAAAAAATAAAGAAACAGATCCAACTGCTGCCGGGGAGATTCGCTGCGCTTGGCCATACAATCCGCAGCATGGAGTAAATCGCTTGCCCGCCAATCCACGCTTGTATGCCGAACCAGCCGCAAGCCACCAATGCGCGCAAAATTGCCGGAATATTCGCTCCGCGTACTCCGAACGACGCGCGAACCAGTACTGGAAACGGAATGCCGTATTTCGTTCCCGCGTGCGCGTTTAACAGCATCGGAATCAGCACGATCAGATTTCCCAGAAAAATCGTCGTTACCGCCTGCACCCAGCTCATGCCGCCCGCGATTAATCCCGATGCAAGCATGTACGTCGGGATACAGACGCTCATTGCGACCCAAAGGGATGCGTAGTTGTAAGTGCCCCAGGTGCGTTTTTCGGCGGGAATCGGCGCCAGGTCAGGATTGTAGAGAGAAGGGTCTACTCGTGTGAGTTCCATCATTGTCCCGAAAAATCTCAGTGAGGCGTCAGCCTATAGCAACCGTTCTGGAAATGCCACAGGCAGATGGACTTGCAGTGCAGCGTTGCTTACCCCTTCGGTTTCGCTTCGAATTGGTAGCCCAGCCCGCGCACCGTCACCAGATAACGAGGCTTCGAAGGCTTTGTCTCGATGTACCGGCGCAGCCGGACGATAAAATTGTCGATCGCCCGCGTGTCCGTATCTTCATTCAAATTCCAGACATCCTGAAGAATCGCCTTGCGCGATACCGGATGTCCGCTGTTCTTGATCAGATAGCGCAGCAGGTCGCTCTCCATCAGCGTAAGTTGAAACATTTTGCTCCCGGCACGTAGTTGCAGATTACGGAAGTCCACGATTTTGTCGTCGAATTTGAAAGTGTCCGGAGATGTGGGGTCCGGCTGCAACCGGTCCGCCGTGACGCTGTTTGTATTGTTCGTCCAGTTTTTCCGACGCAACAAACTTTCCACTCGCGCGATCAAAATTGCCAGGTTGAATGGCTTCGGCAAATAATCGTCTGCACCTGATTCGAAGCCCTTCAGCACGTCTTCCGGCCGCCCGCGCGCCGTCAGCATCAGCAGCGGAATAAAATTATTCGACTCGCGTAATTCCCGAGCCACCGTGAACCCATCCTTCCCCGGCAGCATCACGTCCAACACCAGTGCGTCGAATTTTTCCTTGTTCTTCAACAAACGCGCCAGTGCTTCTTCCCCGCGGTCAGTGGTCTGCACCGCGTGCCCTTCCGCCTCGAAATTGAACCGCAGCCCTTCGGCGAGGTGCGCTTCGTCTTCGACGATAAGTATCCTGCTCATGCCCGGTAGATCCTCGGAAGCCGCATGGTAAACGTACTGCCCCGGCCTTCGCCTTCGCTTTCCGCATACGCATCGCCGCCATGCCTCCGCGCAATCGAACGCACGATAAACAAACCCAAGCCCGTGCCTTTCACGTTGCCGCTCATCGGATTCGGTGCTCGATAAAAGCGCTTAAAGATTCTCTTCAACTCCTTCGGGTCGATTCCAACTCCGTGATCGCAAACCCGCAACGAAACCGTATCGATATTCGGCGCCAGCAGATCCACCACAATTTTCTTTTTTTCCCCCGAATACTTGATCGCGTTATCAAATAGATTGAACACTGCAGTGCGGAGCTCTTCCGCGTTTCCCAATACCGTGATTCCGTCCGAAGGCTCGCTGCCGAACGACATCGCTTCATCCGATAAATGTTGCCGCACTCGCGCCAGCCCCAGCGCATCCCGGACCACCGCGCCGAAATCCACTTCCTGCCAATTTTGCCGTGCACTCCCCTGCCGAACCTGGCTGGCCTTCAATACCTGCTCGACCGTTCCCAGTAGCCGGTCCGTGTCCTCAAGCATGATTCGATAAAACTCGCGCCGCTTTGCTTCCTCCAGCGGCCGGCTTTCCAGCGTTTCCAGGTACAGCCGAATCGATGCGATCGGCGTCTTTAGTTCGTGGGTTATCGCGTTGAGGAAACTGTCCTGCTGCTCGTTACGCCGAATTTCGCGCACCAGAAAGATCGTGTTCACGACCATCCCTGCAATGAGCAATCCGAACAAAATAATTCCCAGCACCAGCGGCACCACCTGCCGCCAGTGGAAAATAATCCAGGTGACGTTCAGCGCGATCGCTGCCGCCACCAGACACGCTCCCAGCACGATGAAAAACGCCATCGCTTTGCTACGGCGTGTTATTCGCATGCCCTGTAGTTTATGTCAGTCGAGTAGCTTCTGTCAGAAGGGATCAATCAAAGCGGAAGAAAAGTTGATGCCGAATTAGAGGGGCGCAGGACTCTGCGCCCTTTTTTCCTCAGTATTAAACATCAAAAAACGTTCTAATCGCCGGCACCCACCGGCGCCGCAACTTCCGCCACCGGCTCGAACGGCCGCGCCGAAACTCCACTGGCTGGCACCGCCTCCGCCTCTGGCTGCGTCAACTTCGGCAATTTAATATCCCACGCCAGCCCCAGCGCACGCAGCGCGCAAATCCCGTACCAGTTGATATCAATCTCGTACCACACAATACCGTGCCGCGCCGCCTGCGCATGTGCGTGGTGATTATTGTGCCAGCCTTCGCCAAACGTCAGCATCGCCACCCAAAAACTATTCTTCGAAGTGTCATTCGTCATAAACCGCCGCGTTCCCCACATGTGCGTCGCGGAATTCACCAGCCACGTAAAATGCAGCCCCAAAACTGTCCGCAAAAACAGTCCCCACAACAGCACTGGCAATCCGCCGATCGCATACAGTAGAACCCCAAGCACCGCGATCGGAACCCAATGCCATTCCGTAATCCAAACGTGAAATTTGTCTTTCCGCAAATCCGGTACAAAATGCAGAAGCTCTTTCGCCTTGTTGTGCATCGCGCGACCAGTGACGATCCAGCCCATGTGCGCCCAAATTCCGCCGTCGCGCGGCGAATGTGGATCGCCTTCCACGTCGGTCAACTGATGATGAACACGATGCGTTGCCACCCAAGCAATCGGACCGCCCTCGAGCGCCAGCGTCCCGCACGTCGTCAGAAAATATTCCACCCACTTCGGCGTCTTGAACCCGCGATGCGTCAGCAACCGGTGGTAGCCCATTCCGATGCCGAGGCTTCCCGCCACCCACCACAGCACAAACGCCACCGCAAACGCTTTCCACGTAAAAAAGAATAATGCCGCAATCGCGCCGACATGGAACGCGCCCAGAAAAAAGGTGGTCGTCCAATTGACCGGTTCTTGAAATGTCTTATCGTCTGCCAATACGCTCATGGTTGAGTTGTCCTCGACAAATTTCTTGCTTCCAACCACGACCGTATCACGCGGTTCTCCGCCTCTTTGTAATACTTCTGTAATCCCTCTCGAGCGTGTCGCAAATCTGCAACTAGTACGAAGGTACAGGCACAGTTCCACGGCGCCAATTCCATGGCGTATGACGAATAATGGATTCAGGCGCACGCTTAAGTTCTAATTTGAATTTTTTGGAAAGCAAAAAAGTGAAAAGTGGTCGGGGCGAAAGGATTTGAACCTTCGACCTCCTAGTCCCGAACCGAAGAGTCGAAAATTCTAAAGCCTTGCTGATGTCGCACTTACGGCCCGAATGCGTCCAAAACCTGCCCCTAGTTGGTCCACATGGTCCACAAACTGCGGATGTTCCAAGGCACTGCAAAGGTTCGAGCCTAAGCCGCGGCTCTCCGCTGGTCAGAAAAGGCGCCCAGCGGTATGACGCAAGTAGCCGTCCGGACCGTCAGCGGCCAGATCACTGGCGCCGGGTTCTCGTAGCTATCGGCAGTTCTCCAAACTTTGACGGGCGTTCGTCCAAAAAAACAAATCAGTGCTTGTTCTTTGAAATGGTCAGCTGAAGGTTCGCCGAATGCAAGACGGCGCCGGATGAGCCGACGATCGAAATTGCGTAGGTACCGGCTTGGGTTGCGGACGGATCCGTCGAGATAGTCAAGACGGAAGTGGCTCCGGTCGCGCCTGGCGACGGATTTGGCGGTGAGAAGCCGCAAGTTGTTCTGATGGGGAGTCCAACACATGCGAGGGAAACCGGATTCTGGAATGGACCGCCAAGGGCTGCGATGTTGACGGAAATAGATGATGGCGTGCCTCGGAAGACGGTCAATGCGGAAACGGCTGGGGTAATCGAGAAATCGACGCCAATGCCGTTGAGATTCACGGCATAGGACAGTGCATCGACAGTGTCGAGTATGCTGAGAGATCCCACTACGGAACCGTACGCCACGGGCACGAAGGAAGCAGTCACAGTGCAAGTGGAATAGATTGGTAACACAGAACCACAATTGTTGGTCTGGATAAAAGGACCGGAAGCCGAGATGGAAGAAAGGTTGACGGGACCCACGTTGGTATTCGTCAATACGACGGATAACGAGCCGCTAGTTGAGCCAACCGGTTGGGAGGGGAAATTAAGAATATTGGCCGAAAGCGTCAAGCCTGCTTTGAAGATGGTCAGTTGTAATGGCGCGGAATGCGAAGAAAATGTAGAGATTCCGGTAATCGTTACAAGGAAACTGCCACCTGGAGTGGAAAACTGGCTGGCGATGGTCATGATCGAATTGGCTCCGCTCGCTCCGGGCACTACGCTGAGCGGAGAAAAACTGCAAGTTGCGTTGGCTGGCAGCCCGGAGCAGGAGAGCGATACTGGATTCGGGAAGTTACCACCCAGCGCGTTCACTGAAACAGGAATCTGCATGGAAGAGCCGGCGACCAAACCGGGCAAAGTCGTGGACGGCGAAATCGAGAAGTCGAGGCCGGTTCCGCCGAGGGAGACGGAATAGTTAAGGCCATTGATCTGATCCTGAATTGCCAGTGTTGAATTGGCTGGCCCGAACGCTACAGGAGCGAAGACTACGCTGATCGTGCACGAAGATCCTGCAGTGAGCGCGTTTCCGCAGTTGCTGATTTGCGAGAAGGGACCGTTAACGACAAGCGACGAGATATTTACGGTTCCGGTGCCCGGGTTCGTGAAGGTAACAAGTTGCGGCGCGCTGAAAGATCCGACGATTTGCGGAGAGAAAACCAGGTTGGCGGTGGAAAGCGATGCTACAGGGCCGTTCGTACCCATTCCGCTCAAGCTAGTCGTCAGACTCTCCCCATTTGTACCGTTCACGGTGAGAGTTCCGGATGCTGGAAACGGATATGTGGCATCAAACACCACGTTGATACTGCATGAATCTCCGGCGGGGATTCCTAATCCACCTCCGAAAAGGCTAAGGATTGGGCAATTGGAGTTCTGGAGAAATCCGCTGGTGGTCTGGATGCTCGTGACCTGAAAGGGTGTTGCGCCCGAACTCGTCAGAGAAACGGATTGAGGTGGACTGGTGGTGCCCACTGCCTGAGGGTTGAAGTTCAGCGAAGCTGGGTTCAAGACTGCAGAGGAAGTATTCACTAACTCGTAGGCCCCCATATCGATGGTGGCGGTGCCATCGCCGTTGCCATCGGCGAGGCGTGGATTACCGTCGTAATCGATCGATGGCAGATGGGGGGCAGTATTGTCACCGGCATCGACCGCCGGCGATGATTTAGCCAGATGGAAATCATTGTCAGCGACGCTCAGCGGTTCTGGATCGGAGAAGGTATTTCCAGAACGGGAGGTGGCAACACACCAGCCGGCAAAACCTGCACCGAGGAAACTATAGGCGTCGTTATGAGAAAAAACAGGTGAAACCGAACTGGAGCTGGCGTCACAAGTAACACCGTTTTGGCCAGGCACAGCAATGACAACATTATTGAAAAAGGTGGCGTTCTGCGCGAAGCCAGTGGTGTAAATCCCCGAAGTCTCGTGAGGAGGACCGCCATTATTTTCGGCGATGGTATTGTTTACGACCAATACCGGTGATCTATAGCTCGCATTGTAGAGTGAGATCCATATCCCGGCACCATTGTCCGAGGCGGCGTTCCCCACAACGAGATTCTGCAAAATAATTGGCGATCCATATCCTTGAAAGCTCAAGCCGCCGCCATCGCCGGAAGTATTGCCCTGAATCAGATTTCCCTGGATGAGCGGCGTGCCGTTTGAGTAGATCCCAATTCCCCCTCCCGAACTATTGTTGGTAATAGCGTTAGCCACGATTTGCGGGCTTGCGGCCGGATCAATTCCGTCAACGGTAATGCCGCTGCCGTTGAAGCCGCCACTACCGGCCCCAGTCTGGTCGTTGTAGGTGATAGTGTTATTCTTAATTGTCGCCGATCCGTCGTAGACATAGATACCGATTCCGTATACAGCATGATTCCCAGTGATGACGTTGGAGGAGATGGTAGGTGAGGCGGAGGAAATGGAAATGCCGCCGCCAAATCCGCCGCTCTGGAAGCCGTTGCGAATGGTGAAGCCGGAAAGGACTGAGGCCGCGGTTTCGGAGTGGTTAAAGGTGGCGACCGTCCCATTATGATTCCCGTCGATAATGGTCGCCGCTGGGCCGTTGGAACTGGTCACGGTGATGTTCTTACCGAGGAAATTGATATTTTCGACGTAGGTCCCGGGGCTGACCAACACGGTATCGCCGTTGCTGGCTGCGTTGATCGCTGATTGGATTGTCGGATAGTTCCCAGGAACAAGAATGGTGCTCTGAGCGCGCACGTTTGTTGCGGTTGCCGCCAGTCCGAGGGTGCAAACAGCCAAGAGTGAAAGGGACTTCAGGCGAATGGTTCGGGCCAGGGACATGGGCGCTCCATAGAATTTCTCATCCGCGACACGCCATAAGCTTGCCGCATACGTCATTCCGCGAGCATTTATCTTTCGCTAAAGTCTTACGCACGGTCACTGGTACTTCCGTACTGCCTAATGCAACTATCATCAGGGATGCCAGCGCGTACGGTCGCCGGGAGCTTTAGTGCGTGGACCGTGTTTCCAGATCGCACGGGACAAAAGAGGTGCATAAGTGCAGCCTCCGCAACCAGCGTAAGACTGAGACAGTGCTTAGCCAATTCGTAGCGGAGGCAGGAGATGGAGTCGAAGTTGGCGGCGAGATTGGCGGGGTAATAGCCGAAGAAGAGCCCTACGCCGACGGACTTGGCAAAGCCGATGGTAGCACCCCACCAGTAGGAGAGAGTGGAAGGAATGGAAGGGGCCAAGGTGCCGTGGCGGAAACGCCTGCGCCCACATCGATTTAGATTACGGGTTCTTGCAAGGCAAGAGCGGGCTTTAGTTCAACAATCGTAGTGGACGAGTCGGAATTCATAGGCGCAATGGTTGCGGGGGACAGGTTTGAACTGACGACCTTCGTGTTATGAGCACGCAATCGAACATATGGCCCGTTGATTCTGTGCGACTTAACTGGCATTTCGAAAACCTGACTTCTTTCCCAAATCTTTCCCACTATCTATGCTTAGGGCACTTCTTCGGTAATCGTCCACAAGTGAATTTTGGTCGTCGCGATGCACTCTGAAGTAACTAGTGGACGACGGCTGATAGATGCGGTTGGTTAATGAAGCGGATCGGCCCCAACCCTGCATTCCCATCATCATCGAAGACGAAGGAGAACGAGTGAGTGACGGTTCGTGAGCGACATCGGAATCGCGAACCAAAGGGACGGCTGGAACCGGAAGGGAGGTAAGGTTTCATCGTGTTTTTAGTGAGGTTCTGATAGAGTGTTCCGCAAATAACGACCCTGTCCGGGAAGCTGGAGGATTCTATGACGCAGTGGGAATTGCGACCATTGTCGTTGGGCGAAATTCTGGATCGTACTTTTTCGCTGTATCGGCAGAATTTCCTGCTGTTTGTGGGGATCATGGCTATCCCGCACCTGCTGACCTTGGGGCTGAATTTGGCGCAGGTTCTCGTGAGACCCGCAGCCAACACTGCAGGAGTCGCCATTGGGCACGTTCCGAATATTCAGGGCGCATCGGCAAGCGGAGGATTTTTGGCGTTCGGCCTGATCGGCGGGCTGGTGGTAGTGATCATTTCTTTAGTCGCGTATTTGTTTTCGCAGGGCGGCACGATTTACGCGGTTTCGGATTTGTATCTTGGACGACCTACAACAATAGGCACATCACTGCGGCGGATGTGGGGACGTCTGTTCAATTTATTCGGGGTGTCGTTGCTGAACGGACTGGCGATCCTCGGGGCGACGCTTTTTTTAATCATTCCGGGAATTTACGTCGCGTGCCGCTTGATTACCTGCCTGCCCGCTGCGCTTCTGGAGGACCTTGGGGCACGCGAATCGCTGTCGCGAAGTTTTGCGCTAACGAAGGACAATGCGGGCCGGGCGTTTGGAATCTATGTCATTTATCTAGTGATGCTGTACGCGATCATCATGGTGTTCACCTTTCCTTCACTATTTCTGACGGCGATGTTGGCTAAGGACCCGAGCATGGCCTGGATTTCACTGGCGTTGGTGCAGGTCGGAACTTTCGTTGCGGGGACTTTAGTTGGCCCCTTTTTCCTGATAGCGACTTCAGTGTTTTACTACGACCTGCGCGTGCGGAAAGAAGCGTTTGACCTGCAGATGATGATGAATCCATCTGGCACCGCGGCTCCAACGGTTTCGACCGCTCCGTCGCTGCTATCCTGAGCCGGCAAGAGATTGCGAGAATAATAAGGTGACGAAGCGACTTTTTCCACTGGTTTTGCTGCTGACGATATTCCTGGTCGCGCAATTCACTGCGGAAGCTCATCCACAGAGCGCTTCGACATCGAGCAGTTCGGTAAACGTTAAATATAATGTTCAGTCGTTTGTGGTGGAACAGCAGCGTCTCGCTGTACTTCTAGGGAAAAAGATATCTGCCCAAGAGTTAGCCGAACTGCGGGATTCCCTGCCACCGGTTTGGAATGTGCAAACTTCAGAAGGCGGTTACTCGATTTCGAGCGAATTTCTGAAGACTCAACTGGCCAGTGGAAACGTGGAGTCCGCAAAAGTGTGGGTTGACCATGTGATTCAACACGCGCGGGCTTATGCTGGCGAAGTTTCCGGGACGGCCGGCGGTTCGAGGGCTGAATTGAACAGAATTTTGGCTGGATCGGAATTTACGGCGGTCCATCAACCGAGCGCGTGGGATATTTTCCGGCAGCGATTGGGGGCCTGGGTAAATCGTCAGCTGTGGCGGATTTTCAGCGGTCTGGCGCGGTACCCGATTGGCGGGCAGATTTTGTTCTGGGTGGTGATGTTGGCAGGCGTGGGATTCTTGGCGCTGTGGCTATTCCGTTTTGTGGCCAGCCGCAACCGGATGAATCCGATGCCGCTGGGCGAGATCGTAAGCGCATCGAGAACGTGGCAAGAGTGGATAAGAATGGCGCGCGAGGCGGCGAAGCGAAACGATTTTCGCGTGGCGATTCATGCGGCGTATTGGGCTGGAATTAGCCGCCTGGAAGATGTCGGCGCCGTTCCGAGAGATCGCACCAAGACGCCGCGCGAGTATTTGCGACTGATAACCCAACCAGCTGAGGGCGAAAGCATGCTGACATCGGTCCATGTGTATCGTCAGCCCCTGACGGAGTTGACGCAGCGATTCGAACGTATCTGGTACGCAAACGGCGGCGCGGGACCGGAAGATTTTCAGCGGACGATGGAACAGCTGGAGGCCATGGGATGCCAGCTGGGATAGCCGCGGCTGACCGCAAGCTGTTGATGGCCGGCGGCGGCCTGGTAGTCCTGATGGCGCTGACGATTGGCCTTCTTTCACCGCCCGGTGATCCCTTCGATTCGAAAATTCCCTCAACCTATTCCGTACAATCGAGTGGTACAGCAGCAGCGTACCGGTTGCTTAACGCTTTGCACTATCCAGTGCGCCGCTGGGAAAATCCTCCGACGGAATTGAATGACGAAGCGGGAAATGCTCTTTTAATCCTGGCGGAACCGAACGAGCCGCCAACTGCCAAGGAAAGGCAAGCGCTGGATGACTTTGTGAAGAAGGGCGGCCATGTTCTCTTTACCGGTCCGAAGATCAAGGACTATTTCCCTGAGGCTGATGTTTCGTTGAACTATGCCGATCCGAAGCCGCAGATCTTCGATTCTGCGCTGCCGAGCCAGATCACGCGTGAGGCGAAACAAATCTGGATGCAGCCGCATGCGTATTGGGAAACACTGACACCCGCGCAACTGTCACTATACGGCGAGTCGGATGTAACTGCCGTCGTGAGCTGGCGGAAAGGCGCCGGAGAAATACTTTGGTGGGCAGGTTCCACTCCGCTGACCAACGCCGGAATCACGCGCAACGACAATCTGAGGTTTTTTCTGAATTCGGTGGCGAAATGGTCGGATGCGCAAAGCTACCAAATTTATTGGGATGAGTATTTTCATGGGCAGCGCACATCATTGTGGAGCTATGTAGGAAAGACCTCGCTGTCCTGGATTGTTGTTCAATTAGGAATTTTGGCGCTGGCGGTTCTTATCACCTTCAGTCGCCGGAGTGGACCGATCTATGTGCCAGCGGAAGTTTCGCGGTTATCTCCCCTTGAATTCGTGGACACGCTGGGCGGGTTGTACGAGCGTGCTGGAGCCGCTTCGCTAGCAGTTTCGGTTTCGTACTCCAGGCTGAGAACATTGCTGAACCGGCACCTGAGCCTGCCTTCAGACACAGGCGACGCACAATTGGCAACGGCGGCGGAGCAGCGGTTGGGATGGAAGGATTCCGGGCTGGACACGTTATTGCGCCGCGCACGAGCGGCAACGCTAGACGAGAAGTTCTCTGGTCGCGAAGCCCTCGCGATTGTTCAAGAACTGGAACGGCTTGCTGGAAAGTTAACCGTACGCGCTTAAATTCATCCCGGGGGAAGACTCTATCGTGCAACATCTCTCCGCATTAGGAACGCAGGTTCGCAAGGAACTGGCGAAGGTGATTGTCGGCCAGAAAGAGGTGATCGACCAGCTGATTCTGGTGCTGGTCTGCGGAGGCCACGCGGTGATCGAAGGTGTGCCCGGCCTGGCCAAGACGCTGGCGGTGAAAACGCTGGCACGTATTTGCGGGCTGAATTTTCAGCGCGTGCAGTGCACGGCGGACTTGATGCCGGCGGACATCACCGGAACGAATATATTTAACTTGAAGGACAGCAGCTTCAGCTTGCGCCGCGGACCAGTGTTCACGGATCTGCTGCTGGTTGACGAAATCAACCGCACTTCTCCGCGAACCCAGGCCGCGCTGCTGGAAGCAATGGAAGAACGTCAAGTAACGATTGACGGTACAAGATGGCCGCTTTCGGAAAATTTCACGGTGCTGGCCACGCAGAACCCGATCGAGTTTGAAGGCACATATCCGCTGCCGGAAGCGCAGCTGGACCGTTTTTTGCTTAAGATTCGCATGACCTATCCTTCAGCGGCGGATGAAGTGGGAATTCTGGCGCAATACGAAAACGGTTTTAATCCGCGACAGCTGGCGGAAATTCCGTTAGAGAAGATCGAACCCGAGCTTCTGACAAATGCCCGGCGAGAAATTGAGAGCGTCAGAGTTGAGCCGACGCTGCGGTCTTACATCATTTCGCTGGTGCGACGCACCAGGGACTGGCCGGCAATTTCTTTGGGAGCGAGCCCGCGAGCTGCTGTTGCGTTGTTTGCCTTCGCACGAGCTTTGGCCGGCATGGATGCGCGAGATTACCTTCTGCCCGACGATGTAAAAGCAGCAGCACTGCCTGTTCTGCGCCACCGAATTTTGCTGAAACCGGAAGCAGACCTGGAAGGACTTACGCCGGATCAGGTGATGACACAAGTCATTGCAGCCGTAGAAGTTCCCAAATAACCGGAACATCGTGAAGGTATACGAATGAATTCGCCGCAAGCACTGGTTCCTCCGGAGATAGCTGGAAGAGGACGTTCACGCGGCCGAGTCGCGGCCGGATTTGGGCCGCGATTTTTTGTCGCCCTGCTGCTGGGATTTGTGTGGCTCGTGCCAGCCTGGTGGGTGCCGCAGTTGGTTGCAGCGATGCTCCTGTGGGATTTGATTATCGTGGCAGCATTTATGTTTGATTTCGTGCGACTACCGAAGCCGGCGGAATGGGAAGGACGGCGCAGTTGGGAGCATGCTCCGGCCCTTGCGACTCGGTTCTGAGGTGATCTTGACAGTCCGCAATTTCGGAAATGTTACCGCCAGATGCGCGCTGACGGACGAAACTCCGGTTTCGTTCCGAAGAGCGCCACCGACTCTTTTTGCCACGGTTCCGGCGCGACAGCATGTGCAGTTGCGATATGCAATCATGCCGCGCCAAAGGGGCGACGTGCAGATGGGGCAGCTCTTCTTGCGCTACCAAAGCCAGCTGGGATTCGCGGAGCGCTGGGCTGCGGTGGAGATTTCGCAAAAGGTCCGTGTTCTGCCTGACCTGGAACAGGCGCGACAACAGGCTTTGTACTTGATTCGCAGCCGCCAGGTCGACATGGAAAAGCGGCGGCGGCGCCAACGCGGACAAGGACGGGAATTTGACAGCTTGCGGGAATATCGCCAGGGAGACGAACTGCGCGATGTGTCCTGGACGGCAACCGCGCGAAGGCATCAGCTCACTACGCGAATCTTCGAAGTGGAACGGAGCCAGGCCGTGTGGATCGTTCTTGATGCCGGCAGATTACTGCGCGCCGAAGTGCGCCAGGAGGGAAATGATCTACGGATGGCGAAGCTAGACTATGCGGTGAACGCGGCGCTTTCACTGGCGCAGGTGGCCTCGCAATGCGGCGATCGCGTAGGGCTGCTGGTGTATGGGCGAAACGTGCAACAGAACGTGGGGACAGGCCGAGGTCCGGCACATCTGCGAAACATCGTTGATTCACTGGCGCAGGTGCGAGGCGAAACGGCCGAAGCGAATCACGCAAAAGCAGTCCGGATGTTGCTCACGACACAGAGCCGGCGCAGCCTGGTGGTTTGGCTGACGGATTTTGCGGAAACGCCTAGCACTCCTGAGGTTATCGAGTACGCGATGCAAATGCGGCAAAAGCATCTGGTGGTTTTTACGACGATAAATCAACGAGACCTGGCGGCCTTGGCGGAGAAGGTGCCCGAAACCCAAGAAGAAATGTACCGGCATACGGCGGCGCTGGAAATCGCCAGCCGGCGTGAAGTGCTGCTGCGAGGACTACGACAGCGGGGAGTTTTTGCGTTCGAATTGCTCCCGGGCTTGCTGGCTTCTTCGATTGTGAATCAATACCTGGACATTAAGGAGCGGAACTTGCTGTGACGGGCGCTGGTGCTTTGCCGGTTCCGAAAAGATAGGCCAGCAATGCAGCGAAAAGGACCGCGGCCAGACTGAACTTCGCAATCGGAGGCGCAGCGCTGGGCGAGAAAAAACCTTCAATGACGCCAGCGACAATCAGCAACGGAATTGTCCCCAGCAACAGCTTCGCCGCGCGCCCGCCAGCTTGCACCAGGGAAATTTTTCGGGGAAGCATTCCAGGAAAGAGCATGCCTCTGGCTATTTCCATGCCGGCGCCACCAGCGATAAAAATGGCCGGCAGTTCCAGCACGCCATGCGGAGCTACAAAACTCCAAAGCTGCGTGGCCATGCCTGCTTTCCACGTTGCGGCGCCGATCACACCGATCAGCAGGCCATTGATCATGATCATCCAGGCGGTGCCGATGCCGGCGGTAATTCCCATGGCAAAGGCGCTGAAGGAGACGGACAAATTGTTGGTCATGATCCCCGAAGAAGCGAGCGGCTTGATGGTGACGATCGATTCGGTCCACATTTTTCGCTGTTCGATCGTTTCCATCATCCGCGGACCTAAAAGTCGATACGCAAAAGCAGGATCTTTGGCGGTAATCAACCAAGCCACAATGCCGGAGACAACAAATATCGCCACGGCCAACAATGTTTGTGCAAGTGTTTCGCGAAAGATTTGCGGGTAGGTATCGCGGTAGAAGCGCACTATGCCGCTGACTTCGGGTTTGTGTCCTAGATAAATCAGGTTGTGGCTGCGACCGAGAAGTTGATTGAGATACACGGACAATTGACGGTTCGGAGCATCTTCACGGACCGAGGCCAAATCGGACGCGGTTTGGCGATACAATAATCCCAGTTCCTGCAATTCGCCGTGGCTCAAGGAAGAAATTCCCCGGTTGGAGCGCGCCACCAGGCTTTCCAAGCGTGCCCAGAATGGTTTGCGTTTTTCGATCCAACGATTGGATATCATGGCTTTGAACCTGCCCAGCGCCAACCTGCCGTCCGAGTCATCGCCGGACAAGCTTACCATCGAAACGCCTGAGCAGACCGCGTTGGACTTCGCTTTGGCGGGAATCGGCAGCCGTTTTTTGGCAGTGGCCTACGATTCGTTGGCGCAAATCTTGGTGGGTTTAATTGTTGGAATCGGCGGCGGATTCGCGTTGGGGGGGATGTCGACGCTAGCTCCCTGGGTGGAAACTTGGGGCGTGGCGGTGCTGATACTTTTTTATTTTCTGCTCTATTTCGGTTATTACGCCTTTTTCGAAATTATCTGGAACGGGCAAACCCCCGGCAAGAGAAGTGTGGGCATTCGCGTCATTAAAGATTCGGGTCGCCCGCTCACCGCGTCGGAATCAATCGGCCGCAACTTGATGCGAATTGTGGACTGGCTTCCTTTTTTGTATGGCGTGGGTATTGTAAGCGCATTTTTGACCAAGGGGAACAAGCGGCTTGGTGACTTGCTGGTGGGATCGCTGGTAGTACGCGAGACCTCCTTGAAAGAACTCACACCGATTTGGCAAACCAGGGTTCCTAGTTCCGCAGCGGCGGTTGCGGCTATTGGTCCGCTGGGCGCACACCGGCTGTCTACAGAAGAGTGCGCATTGATTGAATCGTTTTTGGCCCGCCGTTCGTCGTTGGAGTTCGACGTGCGACGGCGGGTGGCGGATGAGGTGTTTCGCAGAATCAAAGACCGTCTTACGATCCCGGCCGACAGCACGCTTTCGGCGGAACAGGTCTTTGAAGGTTTGAGTTACGAACGACGAGCAACGGGGCACTTTTCTTAAAAGGTATCAGAGGTGAAAGAGAAGATTCTGGCGGAGAGGGGGATTGAAGGTACTTTTGTTGAAGAGAAATGAGGGTTGTGGATTGCATTCGCCTTTCCTTGCAAATTTGCTTATTCGCTACGGACAGTTTTCTCCCAACTTCGATCAATCAACCTTTGGTGCGACCTCGCACAAGACCTTTACCGTTGCCGCGGACGTAAGAGTTGGTCCACATTGGTCCACAAAAGGAAGTGAAGCTTAAAACAAAGAAAGTAGCGTAAACCAATGAAGGGGAAGGTTTTGGAAGTGGTCGGGGCGAAAGGATTTGAACCTTCGACCTCCTGGTCCCGAACCAGGCGCGCTAGCCAGGCTGCGCTACGCCCCGACAATCTGCAGCAATTCCGGGAAGGTTCGCTGCAAGGACTCTTAGAATAACATAGCCAGCCGTCCAGCCACAGCTACAATTCCGAAACGTACCGAAGCCATCCACTCGATCCGCCCCTCGAGATGCGAAACGCCGCCGAGCATAACTGCAGCACGGCGGCGCCTCGATCATTCCTGAACCTGAAGCTCGGTTTAGAACTCGTAGCGTAATGCGAACTGCATTACGCGCGGGTTGGTCAGCAGCCCGGTGTAGTTGCCGAACGAGCTGCCATTGGTGATGGACAAACTCAAGCTCTGCACGTCAAAGCGCGTCAGGTTCAGAGCGTTAAACACGTCCCAACGGAATTGCAGCGTGTGGGATTCCTTCCACGGCATGTTCCAACGCTTACTCAGGCCGAGATCCAGGCCGGCAAAGCCGTCGCCGCGGAGGCTGTTACGATTTCCGACCTGTCCGGGAAAGTCCGCCTGGAAGTTGCCGAGTGCCGCGTTGGGATCGGCAAAAAGACTCACAGTACCGCCCGCTGTTTTGTACAATCCGGTATGCACCGGGCCGGTCTGTGTCGCAAATCCTGAGAGTTCCCAGTTAGTGGGCCACTGCGCTCCATTGCCGACACCGATCGGGAAGCCGCTGGTCCAGCGAGCCAAGCCGGAGAGCTGCCACCCACCGATAAGAGCCTGCGCGAATCCGTGCGCGTCGGTGCCAATCCACCGTCCTTTGCCGAAAGGAAGTTCGGCGATCCAGTTGGCGTTGATTTGGTGAGTCAAGTCGAAATCGGAAACAGCCCGAAGACCCTTGGGGCTCCACGGGTTGATGACCTGGCCTCCCAGCCCACCTTCATCTGCGATGCGATTGGCATCGGAAGAGAGGTCAATGGACTTTGAGTAAGTATAGTTCAAATCAAACTGTACGCCATGGCTCATATGCTTCTGCAAATTGATTTGCAGGCCATGGTAAGCGGCAGTTCCGACGGACCGCCAGGCGTAAAGTGCGGCAAATTGAGGATCGACAAACGTATACGGCCCAGTCGCAGCGTAATAACTTACAGCCTTATTGCCGGTCAACGCGGGATCAGGATCAAACAAACCCCATCCTTGATCGATTCCCTGCAATGCGGTTGTTTCGTTATTGGCAAAACACGAAAAGAGATCGTAGGCCGCCCGCAACGCGTCAGTAGTGCCGCCACCGCTGCAGAGGAGCGAGTATGAGGGCGCCTGAGACTGTCCCGGGTTGCTGGCGGGGAGTTTTTGTAGAATGTCATACCAGTACTGCGCTGTGGAACCCACAAGCTGTGGAGTGACGGAGCTTGTCGGCACACCCTGGCGATAGAGCTTGGCAAGCGCTTGCACAGCGGTGAAATAGTCCACCTTAATCTTCGGATCGACTATATCCAGCGGTGACGCCAAATCAAACTGGGAAAGCAGCCGATGCGAGAGTCGCCCCACATAGGAAACCTGCAAGGAGAAATCCCGTCCGAATTCGCGACCGACTGAAAAATCGACGGCGTAAGAGTAGGGGGTTTTCAGCTTGTTGTCCATGCCCCAGTAGACCGCGTAGGATCCGGTGTCTCCATTCAAGCCGCTCGGAAAAGTCTGCGGAAACGTGCCAGCCGGAGCCGAGGCTAGCATCTGATTACCGGCCAAGTCTTGCGTGGGAAGGTTGTTGAATCCTGTCAGACCCATGATTCGCGGAGCGATGGCTGGCGTCTCAATCCCGCCAGTGTTTGTGAGCGAAGTCGAGAGGCCGAAGGAGCCGCTCTGATCAAATGTGGCGAGCAGGGCAGGGCCCAGGCGGTCGTACACGACGCCAAAACCGCCACGGACCACCGTGCGATCACCTTCTCCGAAAAGCGACTTGGCAAGGCCGGAGTGGCCGCGTGGAGACCACGCGAAGGCCACCCGCGGGCCGAAGTCCTTTTTGTCCCAGTTGTAGAAGCCCTGACCATGGTTGGCAGGACCGGCGAGGTTGAAGCTGAGGCAGCATGAGGCGCTAGCGGGGATGTCTTGGCGCATATTCGCGCCGCGCTGGTTGAAATAATCAGTCAGGCTGACATTGGGGGCCACTTGCAGGCCGCTAGTCTCCCACGGCGGCGAGAAAAGTGAATAGCGCAAGCCGAGGGTCAAAGTGAAGGTCGGTTTCACCTTCCAGGAGTCTTGCGCATACATCTCATAGGCATCCGCGGCGAAACGGCGTGACACCGGGACGCTGTCAGCGAGCGCACTACCGTTGCGAGTGAAATTATATTGCGCGTTGACCTGAGTCACCATGCCGATCAAAGCGCCAAGGGGATAATCGTAGTTGTTGCCAAAATTGCCGTCCACGGCGGGATAGCCTTCAAAGCCGGGATCAAAGTGGCCAGCGCGGCCAGAATTCGCCATAGCTGCGGTGTCCAGCCAAGAAGGATTGTCCGAAGCAGAGCTGAACGAGTTTCCGTTTCCGGACTGCGGATTTCTGAGCAGGTTAACGTTCACACCGAACTGGAACGTGTGTTTACCCTTGATCCAAGAAATGTCGTCAACAAAGTTGTGGACTGGAACCTGATAATTGTTGTTGTTGGTAACGGAAAGCTCGGAGTTGTTGGGGCCTTCGTTATCATTGAGCCCGCGGAAGAAGATGGTGTCGGTCGTCTGGTTGCCTATCTGGCCAAAGCTTTGCCGCGTATAGCCGTAGCGGAAGTTGTTCACTAGGTTGGACCGAAGCACTGCGGAGTACCCGATTGAATAGCCTTTGCTGTAGTCTACAGTGCTCTGTAATGGCCCGCCGCCGGGAAGGTATGGGACGCCGCCGTCAGAGTCATTGCGCAAAGCCCCGCGCCAGAAGAGAGAATGGTTACCGTTGGCCGTGATTTTGTAGTCTGCCCTGGCGATGTACCAGTTGGTGTTGATCGCAACTGGTCCCTTGAAGCGATAGCCAACAAAATTAACGCCATCTCCGACTGAAGTGTCATTCGCCTGGTAGGGAGCAAATGATTGCAGGTAGGGAATCATAACGTTCTGGCTAACGCCGATGCCCTGCGGATCCATGGCTTTGATTTGGTTTGGCGACAGCGCGAAATAGCCGGCCGGAACGTTGTGGGAAGCATTTAATCCTTGCACGCTCCCCCCTGGGCACGTAACGGTGTCCAGACTTCCGTCTGGATTGGTCTGGCAAAGATAAGTAATCACGCCATCCTGCAACGCAGCGCTGGGGACAACGCGGACAACGCTTTGCGCCTCGCGCTGGCGGTGGCCTTCGTAGTTGACAAAGAAAAATAGGCGTTCTTTTTTAATTGGACCGCCGAGGTAACCGCCAAAATTGTTCCGGATCAGTCGTGGAGGCGTGTTGGGAGCTCCGCTCTGCAATTCGGCAAGTTTGATGAAGTAATCGTTGGCGCTGGTTGCGGTGTTGCGGTTTGATTCGAACACACCGCCGTGGAAATCGTTCGTTCCAGCCTTCGTAACCAGCGCCACTTGAGCGCCGGACGATCGACCTTCGTCGGCTCCATAATTTGAAGTAGTAACGCGAAATTCCTGCACCGAGTCCTGAGTAATCGGCAAGACGGAGGTAAACGCATATCCTTTGGTGTCAGCGTTAACATCGATGCCATCCAACGAAATATTGCTTTGATCGCTTCGAGCGCCGTTGACTGCGCCGTTTCGCGTGTCGTTGTCTTTGTTAATGTCGGGCCGATTGCCGGTGTAGGCAACGCCGGCTTGCAAAGACAGCAACTCGGGCACGTTACCAGCTTCCAGAGGCAATTCTTTGATCTGTCGTTCATTAAACGCTGTCCCCAGCGACGCGTCGGAAGTGTTGAGTGTCTGCGTTTGTGCCGACACTTCAACGACCTGCACGGCCAAGCCAACCTCCAGCACCACATTTTGCGTCGCGGGAGAATTTACCTGCAACTGCAGCTTATTTTGCTCATACTTACGGAACCCATCTTTCTCGATGCTTAGCGTATAGACACCGGGCTGAAGGCCCAGAAATTCATATTCGCCCAAGTTCCCGGTGACAGCGTCACGGGAGATCGCTTGAGCCGCGTTGGCGACGCTAACTTTGGCGCCAGCTACCGTAGCGCCGGTCTTGTCGGTCACCGTTCCGCGCAGTGAGCTCGTTCCGGTCTGAGCCAGCGTCAAACTTCCCGAAATCAACGACACCACCACTAACACGATAGAAAGGCCAATCTGGCCTTTAATATGCCGAAGCATCAAAGACTCCTTTTCCGCACCCAACTTCGTTATGGGATGTAACTAACCGCTCTAAAAATGCTAAGCGCACACCCTGTGGCTTGTCGAATGACTGGCTGGGCACCTTGACCGCGCAAACTGCGCGGTCCCGTTTCCACCACAGAAGCTCCTAATTTGCCCTATGTTTTAGGACGGATTGATATCTAATGTCAATATAAGTTCTTCGATGCCATGGTTTATTTATTTCGATTTATAATTGAATGTCCTAAGGCCCGTAAGATTACCCTGTGGAACACGCACTCTCAAGGTCCACCGCCTCGCTGGAGGATGCGTCAGACGTTACGGTTGGTGTGGATTCTCAGGTGGGCGCATTTCAACAATCGGGATAGGGGAGACGGTTGCCCGTCCTCCCCTCCCACACGACCGGACATGCGGGTCCGCATCCGGCGGTTCGGCGGGGTGAGCTATCCATGAGCCGTGAGCTCGGGAAGCCCGAGCGAGGCAAAGAAAGCGTTCGACAGAGCGAGCTTCACCGCCGGGGAGTTGGCGAGGTGCCACGGACCATCAGAGCTACCCGCAGTTTGCGCGGCTTCCTGCGCAGCGATGCCGCGCTTGCGGAGCGCCCGATATCGCGTGGTTCCTCGTCTCCATTGCTGCCAGACCATCGACCGAAGTCAACGTCGGAGCCATTGCCCCAATTCTTCGAGCACACTCGGGGTTTCGCATCGTCCGAAATAGCCGAGCCATCCACGGAGATATTCCGTTAGCTCATGGACCATTCGGGCGAGGCTTATCCCTCGCGTCCGCGACGTGAGTTCCCGGACTCGCTCTTTGAACCGCACCACCGCTTTCGGCGCAAGGCGCCTCTTCGGTTGCTTGTGATTCGTGAAGCTGAATCCCAGGAATTTCCGTTCCCATGGTCGTGCCACCGCACTCTTCTCGCTGTTCACCCGTAGCTTGAGCTTTGTCGTGAGGAGTCGTGTCACGCTGCTCATCACTCGTTCGCCAGCTCGCCGACTGCGGACGTAGATGTTGCAGTCATCCGCATATCTGGTGAACCGGTGTCCGCGCCGCTCTAGCTCTTGGTCCAGTTCGTTGAGTACGATGTTCGATAGCACGGGCGAGAGAGGACCGCCTTGCGGCGTTCCTTCCTCAGCCGGACTCACCAGCCCGTTCTCCATTACTCCAGCTCGCAAGAATGCACGAATCAGTCTCAGCAATCGCTTATCGCTGACCCTGTCGGCGATCTTTGCGAGCAATCGGTCGTGATTGACCCGGTCGAAAAATTTCTCGAGATCCAGATCCACCACCCAGCGGTAGCCTTCGGCTTGATATTGCTGCGCCTGCTCCACCGCCTGGTGTGCCGATCGCTTGGGCCGAAACCCATAGCTGTGTTCAGAGAACGTTCCGTCCCAGCTCCTTTGCAGTACCTGCATCACCGCTTGCTGGATGAACCGATCCAGCACCGTCGGAATGCCCAGCTTGCGCACTCCACCGTCCGGCTTCGGGATTTCCACTCGTCTTACCGGTTGCGGCGTGTAAGTTCCACTGAAGAGTTGTTCACGAATTGCTGGCCAGTGCTCTTTCAGGTGTCCAGGCAACTGCTCGACGGTCATCCCGTCGATGCCCGGACTCCCCTTGTTGGCTTTTACTCGTCGTAACGCCTGCTTGCAGTTTTCCCGCTCGCAGACTTCTTCCATCCACTGCTCGCTAGCCGGACTTTCGGCTCTGCGCTCCGCCAATTCCGATTCGGTCCCTCCCTCGAAGGCCCTCGGGGCTGCACCCCTACTCTCCTCCGGGAAGGCCAGACGGTACTGGTTTTTCTGCCGCTTGTCGGTTGTTGAGTTGCGCCGCGTACTCATCGCTCCCTTTATCCCCTTGCGGGAACCGTTCGGGCCTTCGCTGCTTGTGCCGCTACTACGCCCTCTGCTGACTTCTGCCACCGGATCAGAAACGATTTCTCGTTCCTCAGTCTCGAATGCGAGACCAGTAGCAGATCTCCCGAGGTAAGTTCGACCGCCTTCGGCGCGCAACCGCTGGATTTACATTCAGTGCCCTTGATGGATGTGGGCTTCGCTGCCATTGGCCAGCTCGCCCGAACACTGCCTGCCTCGTATCCAGTTCTTGTTCATCGGCTCGCGTCTTTGCTCCGCGCTTCTTTCAGGCCCCGCCTCGCGGCGAGTGTTATTTCACCCTTGCGCTTCGCTATCACTTCACGTCCATCACGTTGTGAAGAGGACTTGCACCTCCAAGCTGTCGATCATGCTCGGCACACCAAAAAAACCCGCCAGGAACTCTTCGTTCCTAGCGGGCTCTGTCGATTCCTCAGTGATTCGAGCTTTGTGGCGGACTCTAGAACTCGTACCGCAACCCGAATTGCATTACCCGAGGGTTGGTCAACAACCCTGTGTAGTTTCCGAAGCTGCTGGAATTGGTAAGAGATAGGCTGATGCTTTGCACGTCAAAGCGGGTCAAGTTCAAGGCATTGAATACGTCCCACCGGAATTGCAAGGTATGCGATTCTTGCCACGGCATTCTCCAGCGCTTGCTGAGGCCCACGTCGAGGCCAGCAAAGCCCTGTCCGCGCAGCACGTTACGGTTGCCAACTTCGCCGGGAAAATCCGGGCGGAAATTGCCAAACGCCGTTGTTGGATTTGAAAATAGGTTGACCGTTCCGTCGGCGGATTTGAAGAGGCCGGTGGAAGTCTTGCTGACCTCCGTGGCGGCTCCGGAAAGTTCCCAGTTCGTCGGCCACTGCTGACCATTCGTAACGCTTATTGGGAATCCGCTGGTCCAGCGGGCCAGGCCGGAAAGCTGCCACCCGCCGATCAACGCTTCGGTGAATCCATGCGCATCAGTACCGAGCCACTTGCCTTTTCCAAACGGCAACTCGGCAATCCAGTTGGCATTGATCTGGTGGGTCAAGTCGAAATCCGAAACGCCCCGCAGTCCCTTTGGCCGGTACGGATTGATGATCTGCCCTCCCAATCCGCCATACGCGATAATCCGGCTGGCGTCCGACGACAGATCGATCGATTTGGAATACGTGTAATTCAGGTCAAATTGCACGCCGTGACTCATATGCTTCTGCAAATTGACCTGCAGTCCGTTGTACGCCGCCGTGCCAACCGAACGCCACGCGGTAAGCGCAGCAAATTGCGGATCTACGAAAGAATAGGGGCCACTGTTTGCGTAGATGCTGTTTCCAGTGTTGGGATTAAAAAAGCCCCAGCCTTGATCCAGACCCTGAATGGCAGTGGTCTCATTGTTCGCAAAGCAGGAGAACAGGTTATAGGCTCCCTGCAATTTGTCAGTGGTCGACGGAAGTTGGCAGAAACTGGGGACCGCATACGCCGACGAAGATTGCAGTATGTTCAGCCAATACTGCGCCGTCGGCCCGACCATCTGAGCATTGATGGTGCTGCCATACGGTAGCGCGCGATACAACTTCGCAAGCGCCGTAACGGCAGTGTAGTAGTCAACCTTTGTGCTTGGATCTACCAAATCCAAGGGTGCGGCCACATCCTCCTGCGAAAGCAGGCGGTGCGACAACCGGCCCACATACGAAACCTGTAGCGAAAAGTCCCGCGCAAATTCTCGGCCAATCGAAAAATCGATGGCGTGTGAGTATGGCGTTTTCAGGTTCTTGTCCATGCCGAAATAGACCGCGTACGATCCAGTGTCTCCGGTCAACCCGTTGGGAAACGTCTGCGGGAATGTTCCAGGAGGGGCCGGTGCAAGAAGTATGTTTGGCGGACTGGCTAAATCCTGGGTCGGTAAATTGTTGAAGCCAGAAAGTCCGGTAGCGCGGGGAGCAATCGTTGGATTCTCGATGCCTCCGGTATTCGTCAGAACCGTGGACAGGCCAAAGGAGCCGCTGGCGTCAAAGGTCGAAAGCAGCGCCGGCCCCAGCCGGTCGAATACGATACCGTATCCAGCCCGGATTACGGTCTTATCGCCATCACCCAGCAATGATCTTAAGAAGCCTGAATGAGCACGCGGTGACCAGGCCAATGCTACCCTCGGACCAAAGTCTTTCTTATTCCAATCGTAAAATCCTGGAGCGTGATTGGCCGGCCCACCCGGTACGAATGTCAGGCAGCATGCCGCGCTCGCCGGAGTCCCGTTAAGTGCTCCTGAGGCACGATTATTGAAATAGTCGCTCAAGCTGGTGGTCGGAGTAACTTGCAGTCCATTGGTTTCCCATGGCGGCGAAACCAAGGTGTAACGCACACCCAGCGTAAGGGTCAGCGACGGCTTGATCTTCCATGAATCCTGGGTGTAGAGCTCCCAGGAATCATCAGCGAAGCGCCGTGAAACCGGTGCGCCGTCCGCAAGTGCGGTTCCGGACCGTGTGTAATTGTAGTTGGCATTAACCTGGGGAATCATCCCAATCAACGCGCCCAAGGGATAGTCGTAGTTATTACCAAAACCAGAATCCACTCCTGGAAAATGTGGTTCCGTGGGGTTGTAGCCCGAGGAAGTTGGGTCGCCGTTAAAGCAGTTCCCGGTCACCGTCGCCGCGGTCGTCGAGCAGCCCGGATCAAAATGGGCTGGAGCGCCGGTTCCGGCCATCGCGGCGGTGTCTAGCCAGGAAGGGTTGTCTGAAGCCGACGAAAATGACCCGAGATTGTTCGATTGTGGGTTGCGAAGTATGTTGATGTCCACGCCAAATTGCAGTGTATGCTTCCCTTTTATCCAGGAAACATCATCAACGATGTTGTGGACCGGGACCTGAAAGTTGGAGTTATTTGTGTAAGCCAGACTGGAGTTATTCGGCGTCGCGTTGTCATTCAAATTCCGGAAATAAATGATGTCTTGCGTCTGGTTTCCGATTTGCCCGAAGCTTTGCCGGGTATAACCGTATCTGAAATTGTTGACCAGGTTTGATCTCAACACGGCCGTGTAACCCACAGAATAGCCTTTGCTGTAATCTACCTGCGTCGTTTCTGGACTTCCGCCCGGCAAGTAAGGAACGCCCGCGTTGGTATCATTCCGCAGCGCGCCGCGCCAAAAAATGGTGTGATTGCCATTCGCCGTCAATTTGTAGTCGGCGCGTGCGATGTACCAGTTTGTGTTGATGGCCACCGGTCCCTTGAACCGGAAACCCACAAAATTCACTCCGTCTCCCACCGAGTTGTCGTTCGCCTGATACGGTGCAAACGACTGGAGATACGGGAGCACCACGTTCGTGCTGATCCCAATTCCCTGCGGATCCATCGCCTGGATGTCGGCAGGAGTCAGTCCGAAATATCCAGCCGGGACGGTATGGCTCGCCGTCAAACCTTGCACCGATCCCCCGGGGCATTGGGTGGGATCCGCACAAGCGTACTGAATCACTCCGTCCTGCATCGCTGCACTGGGCACAATGCGCACCACGCTCTGCGCTTCCCTCTGCCGGTGACCTTCATAGTCGACGAAAAAGAAAAGCCGATCCTTCTTAATCGGCCCGCCAAGAAAAGCTCCAAAATTATTCCGGATCAATTTCGGCGGGGTGTTTGGCGCTCCGCCCTGCAACTCCGCCTGCTTGATGAAATAATCATTCGCGCTGGTGGCGGTGTTGCGATGGGTCTCAAAGAAACCGCCATGAAACTGACTGGTCCCGCTTCTGGTGACAAACGAAACTTGCGCGCCGGACGAGCGCCCCTGGTCTGCGTTGTAATTAGAAGTCGTGACCCGAAATTCCTGGATGGAATCTTGCGTGATCGGCAGCACCGCGGTAAACGCGTAGCCTTTGGTGTCGGTATTCACGTCAACGCCGTCCAGCGTGATATTGCTCTGGTCGCTGCGGGCTCCGTTGACCGCACCGTTTCTGGTATCGGTGTCCTTGTTGATGTCGGTTCTATTTCCAGTGTATGCGACGCCGGCTTGCAGCGAGAGTAGCTCCGGCACATTTCCGGCTTCGAGCGGCAGCTCTCTTACCTGGCGATCGCTAAACGCCACGCCGAGGGAAGCGTCCGAGGTATTGAGGGTCTGCTCCTGCGCCGTTACTTCCACTGTCTGCACTGCCGAACCGACTTCAAGTGTCACGTTGGCCGTGCCCGGTGAATTTACCAGAAGCCGTAAATTGCTCTGTTCGGCCTTCCGAAAACCGTCCTTCTCGACTGTTAAGTGGTAGGTGCCCGGAGGCAGTGCTAAAATCTCGTATTCGCCATTATTTCCTGACTCGCTGCTTCGCTCCAAAGCTTGGGCTGTATTCGTGAGGCTGATCTTCGCGCCGGCGACCGTGGCGCCGGTCTTATCAGTAATCGTTCCTCGTAAAGACGTGGTTCCGGTCTGCGCCAGCGCCGCATTGCCCCGGATTAAGCACACCATTGCCAAAACGATAGAAAGGCCAATTAGGCCTGTAGTCTGCCGCTGCATGAACAGCTCCTTTTCCGCACCTTACTTCGTGTTTGGTTTATCCGTTACGCGCGAGACAGACATGCACCCTGCTGCTCGCATTTATTGGCAGGTCTTTGGCCACGCATATTGCGCACGGAAACACTACGAGCCACCGGCCCTGCAGTTTTCCCAGTTGTAGGATTGGTTCAGCGGACCGTCAACTCAAGTTTCGACGTTTAACGGTCGATTTATCTAAACAATCTCAAGGTTATCCGAAATTTATTTTCCGGTCCTGAGCGGGAACTAAGTTACTCGTTGAATTGAAACAGCTTGGCCTCGGTGATGGCTTTAACCTTTCGGATTTCGCTCAACACCTCGTCTTGCACCGGGCCATCCACACGTACCAGCGACACTGCTTCCGCTCCTCGCGTGGCTTCGCGGCGGCCCAGCGCGAAAGTTGCGATATTTACGCCCAGCCGGCCGAGGGTGTTTCCCACCTGTCCAATCACGCCCGGTTCGTCGTGATTTCGCAAATAAATGATAGTTCCGGCCAATTGAGATTCGAGTGATATTCCGTCAATGGCCAGCACTCGCGGCGAGCCATCGAAAAGCACCGTTCCTTCCGCCACAAAGCCCGGATCGCTCGCCTGCTTGGAGAGCGCCGACACTTCCAGCGTGTTGGGAAAGCCGTGTTCGCGCTTGCGCGTTTCTTCTTCGACGGTAAGCCCGCGAGCCGCGGCCATCGCCGGTGCGTTCACCACGTTCACTTTTTCGTCCAGCACCGCGTTCAGCACACCCGCCAGCACCGCGCTGCGCAGAAGATGCGTTCCCACTTCCGCCACTTCACCGGCGTAGCGGATGCGAATGCGTTCCGGCCGCACCGATGCCGCTTGTGACACCAGCGACCCCAGCCTTTCCGCCAATTCCAGATATGGCCGCACCCGGCGATATTGATCCGCGGAGAGCGCCGGGAGATTTACCGCGTTGCGGATAATGCCGTCGGTCAGGTAGTCGCGAATCTGCACTGCGACCTGGGTGCCAACTTCTTCCTGCGCCTCCGCAGTCGAACCCGCGATGTGAGGCGTGCAGATAACATTGGGTAGTCCAATCAGCGGCGAATTTTTCGGCGGTTCTTCCACAAACACGTCCAGCGCCGCTCCCGCCAACCGTCCGCTTTTCAACGCGTCAGCCAAGGCCGCTTCGTCAATCAATTCGCCGCGCGCCGCGTTCACGATGCGCGCGGTCTTTTTCATCTTTTGGATCGACACTGCGTTAATCATTTTCTGGGTCGCGGGACTCAGCGCCGTGTGCATGGAAATGAAATCGCTCTCGGCCAGAAGTTTTTCCAGCGAAACCAGCCCGACTTGCAATTCTTTCGCCGCCCCTTCACTGATGTACGGGTCGTAGGCAACCACTTTCATGTCGAAAGCTTCCGCGCGGCGCGCGACTTCTCCGCCAATTCTGCCGAGGCCAATCAGCCCAAGCGTTTTGCCGCGCAGTTCGGTTCCGCTCGATGATTTTTCCCAGCGGCCTTCGCGCAGCGCCGCATCCACTTTCGGCACTTGCCGTGCCAGCGCCAGCATCAATGCGAAGGTGTGCTCCGCGACGCTGACCGCGTTGCCGCCGGGCGTGCTCATCACCAGAACGCCGCGCTTGGTGGCTTCCGGCAAATCGATATTGTCCACGCCAACTCCGGCGCGGCCCACCGCGCGCAGTTTCGGCGCCTTGTCCAGCAATTCCGCAGTTACCTTCGTGGCGCTGCGCACGATCAGCGCGTCGGCATCCGCCAGTTCCGCTCCGATGGTCTCCTTGGTGGTCAGCACGGTAGTCAGTCCCGACTTCTTCAACAGCTCGACTCCGCGTTCGCTAATCTTGTCCGCTACGATGACCTTCATGACTCCCCTTTTGTGCCGTTGGTTTGTGTCAGAAGTATTGTAGCGGAGATGAGCAAGCGGCGAACAGTGAGCAGCGAAGCGTGGGCGGAGCGGACGGACTCGGCGCGGAGCGAAACCGCTCCGTTTCAGGGTTCTTGAGTACGAACCCGGAAACGCTGAGACCCGGAAACCCGGCCTCTGGGGCGCCCTGCTTATATTGAAATCAACGTATTGGGCGGACCCGAACGAAGGTAAAGGCGAAGGTGCCATTGAGACCACAGTACTGGCTACTCGCCGCTGCTACGTTTTCGGTATCGCCGACAACCAGCGTGTCGGAGTCTCGAAGGTGCGCCTGAAAAACTGCCTGCTCGATGCGGACCTTCAAATCGTCGCCAGAGGATTCCGCTTCTCCTGCCAGTTCACAAGCCCACTTACCGTCGCTTGGGTCCGCGGTCTGAATGTTGACGAGGTAATGATCTCGGATTGGATAGAGCGCAAAAAATCCGATATCCTTCACTTCATATACGCCCGAGAACCGATACGCTGGGTCGCCGCCGCTCAGGATGGCAAGTCGGTCGCGGTAGAGTTTGCCGATGCATGTGAGTTCATCACCGCACTTTCCCCGGCTGGCGATCCATGCCCGCTGGTCCGCTTTTATCTGAGTGATTTGAACGGAATCGATAAAGGCATTCAGAAAACTTTTCCACGCCTGGCCGAGCTGGAAGTCGAGGCGAGACAGTTCGGCATTTGCACAGATTGTTTTTTCCGAGGCCGAAGTGGCCTTGCGACAGTCGAATGATGGCTGCTGGCGCTGATCGGCGCGGACACAGATGGAAAAGAAGAGTGAGCCAAGCAAGGCCGAAAGGCAAGCTGATCTTGCGATGAATTGGCGGGTCATTTTTCGTCTGGTTGCGGCACTTGTGGACTTCACGATGGTTGACCCCAGGGGGCTGAAGCATTGATTGTAGCCTGAGCACCGAATCAACGCGACGAGCGGCCGCTGATCGATAGCTATAGAGAACGCCGGGTGACCCGCAAGATTTGCAGTTCCTTCTCAGAAGAAATCTTCCAACCGGTGTCGAGGCGCACGAATTGAAGCTGCTCGATTTCCTCGCCGGAGAATGTCTTGCCGGAGGCCAGAGCGGTGTCCCACTTCTTTCTAAACTTGACGGTTGCGGTGGTGCTGGAAGTGATCTCGGTGGTGATGTCGCTGATTTCGAATGAACGTACTTCTTTAATGGCGGCGAAGGCCTTGGATTTGTTGGATTCAACGAAATCGCGTGAGACATTGTGTTGCAAAAAATAGGTGTCCAACATCGGAGCGTAGCAATCGATCTGGCGGGCCAGGTCCTTCGATTTGAAAGATTCGGTCCACGCCGACAGAAGGGCGCGGATGTCTACCTCAGAAGAATCACTCGGCGGCTCAACCTGAGCGGTTTGGGCTTGGTGGGCGGGCGGTGTCTCCGGCGGTTTAGCGTCGGGTGGTTTACTGTCCGTCTCTCTACTGTCCGCCGATTTATTGTCCGCCGGCATATTGGGCGCCGCAGAGCGAATTTCTGGCGGGGCAGTGTGTCCAGCGCGGTGGAGGTAGTAATAAGTGCTGGCGGTGACGGCGGCAACCGCTAAAAGCGCGGTAAAAATTACCTTCGAATGTGTTCCTGGTTGCTCGGCCGAACCATTGGTTGCGCCGGTTGTTGTTGGCAAACGCGCGGACTCTGTGTCCCGTTTCAACCGTTGCAAGTCGGTGCGAATATCCGAAGCGGACTGATAGCGCAGCTTACGATTTTTCTCCAAGGCCTTGCTGACGAGGCGTCCAAGTTCCGGTGGCAGGTCAGGATTGATTTGGAGCAATGGAGGCGGAGTTCGATTCAGAATGCCATCGTGGATCACAGCTGCGGTGTTTCCCGGGAACGCCATTCGACCCGTGGCCATCTCATAAAGAACCGCGCCGAATGAGAAGAGGTCAGTGCGCGCGTCCAGTTCTTCGCCGCGGGCTTGCTCTGGCGACATGTATGCGATGGTGCCCATGGTAGTGCCCGGGCTGGTGACAAACTCTTCGGTCGCGGCAGTCGGTTCGGACGAAACACCGGGGCCCCGGCCAACCGGAGTTACTTTGGCCAGGCCGAAATCAAGAATCTTGGCGTGGCCTCGCTTGGTAATAAAAATATTCGCCGGCTTGGTGTCGCGGTGAACAATTCCTTCGGCGTGGGCGGCTTCCAGGGCTTCGGCAATCTCGACTCCCCACTCGATCACTTGGGCAAAGGCTAGTGACTTTGCTTCAAGGCGGTGCTTCAGCGTCGCACCGTCCAGATACTCCATGGCGATGAAGGCCTGTCCGTTACTCTCGTCAATCTCATAGATGGTGCAGATATTGGGGTGATTGAGAGCTGAAGCGGCTTTGGCTTCCCGTTGAAAGCGCGCGAGGACTTGCGGGTCACTGGCTACATCATTGGGAAGAAATTTCAGCGCGACAAGGCGATTCAGTTTGACATCCTCGGCCTTGTAGACGACGCCCATGCCGCCGCCACCGAGTTTCTCGATAATTCGGTAATGCGAAACAATCTGTCCGATGAGCGTGTCGCTTCCCGGCATCTGGAGCACATCTTAGGTTGCGAATAGGAACTCAGTCAACGAAAGCAAGGCGAAGCCAACGAGATTGGAACCAGCAGGCAAAATCGCCGATCGCAAGATCGGCGATTCCAGTGACGGAAAAAACGGCGGAAGTAAATCAGAACGGCGAAACTCACCGTCGTGACTTGAAGGTTAGGCACCCTGCGATTTTTCTTTGGGTTGCCGCCGATAGAGCGACGACGGCACGCAAGAGCTGTTCACGATTCCGAGTTTGCTCGAGCCGCCGCGTCGGCTGGTCATCCGTGGCTTGCCGCTGTTATATTTCGTCTAGAGGAAATGCGATGACGCTGGGAGAAAAAATTCAAACTGACATTGTGGTGGCGATGAAGGCTCGCGACGACTTCAAGCTCAGCGTGTTGCGGATGGTCAAGGCGGCGATTCAGTTGAAGGAAGTGGAGAAAATCCGCAAGCTCGACGACAGCGAATCCATTCAGTTGCTGCAAACGATCCTGAAACAGCGCAAAGAGTCCATCGATCAATTCACCAAAGGCAATCGGCCGGACCTTGCGGAAAAAGAAAAGAAAGAAGCCGCGATTATCGAGCAATACCTGCCCGCAGGCGCTTCCTCCGAAGAAATGAACTCCGCCATCGACAAAGCCTTTGCCGAAACTGGAGCTAATTCGATCAAGCAGATGGGCGCAGTGGTCAAGGCGGCAAAAGCCGCGCTCGAAGGCAAAACGGTAGACGGCAAGGCTCTCAGCGACCTGGTGCGCGAGCGGCTCTCGAAGCTCGGTTGATCTTCAACCGGGCACTTAACTCTCGCTCGAATCGAAAATGAATTCCTCAGCCGAATCGCAACGGGCCAATTCCAGAGCTTTGGCATTCTTGCGCATCGCCGTGGGAATGCTGTTCCTGATTTTCGGCCAGTACAAGGTTTTTGGAACGCAGTTCACGCTGCACGGCGGCTTTCAATTTTGGATCAACAAGTTTCTCGAGGACGGAGCCTACCCGCTCATGGTTCCAGTGCTGCGCGGCTTTGTTCTTCCCCACGCGACACCATTGCGTTTCTCGTGGCTTACGGTGAGTTGGCAATTGGCGTGGCGCTGCTGATTGGTGTTTGCGTTCGCCCCGCCAGCTGCTTCGGGCTTCTGTACATGCTGACTTTGCTGTTTTCTTCCAACTACCCGGGCGCTCACGCTCCGTTGTGGCAATACTTCGGCGCTTCCCTCGATCATTCCGTGCTCGCGCTGTGCTTCTTCAGTTTCTTGATTGGCGATTCGACCGCCGCGTGTTCGCTGTCATCCCGAAAGCAAAAGAAAACGTAAAGCCGAAACCATCCGCAGTCAAGCTACGGTCGCAGCTCAGTGCGCTGCAGGCTTTAACACCGCGGTATTCCGTTCGTCGCCGGCGATTACACGGTAGAACTTTTTCAAGTCGTCCATCTTGCTCAAGGGAACGCTTAATTCTTTGATCTCAAGCGTCCTCGAATATTTCAAAACGTTATCTGCCACTTCGGTCTTGCTGTGATAACTCGCGAACCCGTAGTCCACATCCACCGATGGCGGCAAATCGTCCACTTCGTATCCCGGGGGAAGGGTGATTTCGAATTTGTCGGAGTTCATTTCCGGGCCGTCGAATATCACCGGGAATTTTCGCGGTTCTTTAGTTTCCAGCAAGTCGCTGGATTCAATCCCAATGATCCGCGGTCGGACAAGAAGCAAATTGCCCGCCGACTTCGCGTAGTTCTCTGCGACAAAGGAGTACTCGTACCCGAACGGCTGACTGGTGTCTGCGGCGCTGGTGATCGTGGCTTTGGTAATTTGGAAGGTGCCCAGGGAATGCGCCAGCAGCGATTCGATGAACTTGATCTTCTCCTTGTCGGTGTTGACCGCGCGGAGAAATTCCCGTTGCGACGAGGCATAATCTCCCAAGCGTATTTCAGATACATCTCCAGCCAGCGTGCCCGACGCGCTGAGCTTCATTTTCGTGGACCGGCGCACACCGTTCATGGCCGAGGGCAGCTTCGGGAGCTGCACCAGTTCGCCGCCGTCCGGGCCCACCAGAAGGCCGTAATTGGCCTGAAGATCTCCGCTCAGTTGCCCGAAGGGGGTCAATTCATCAGTGGGATCGAAAAAGAGAATTTTACCGAGCTTCGGATGCTGCCAAACGGCCAGCAATGAAGCATCGTTTGTCCCCTCCGGAAGGCGCACCGCCATGATCTCGTGATTGAATAATCCCATCGAAGCGGGGGTTTCCGGCGTGACCGCGCCGCGATGGGTATTAATCGACACGTAGTAGGACTCAACACCAACTTCATTAAGCAGCGAACTCATCAGCGTGACTTTATCTTTGCAGTCGCCGTATTTGTGAATATAGATTTCCGCCGCGGGATGTGGCTGCCAACCCCCGATGCCAAGCTCGATGGCGACGTATCGGATGTCTTTTTGCACGAATTGTGCGATGGCGCGCATCTTGGCCGGAGCTGTGGATGCACCAGCGACGATTTGCGCAGCTTTTTGCTTGATCTCCGGCGAAGCGTCACGTCGTCCGCGTTCCAGTCCCGCTTCCCAAATGCCTTCTTCCTTCCAATTCTCAAACCCCTTTTGCGTGCTGCCTCCGGCCGGAAGCAGAGTGACCACCATGCGACCAGCGACTCCCCGCCACGGTGGCATGCTGCTTTCCGCACGAATCGCTTCCAAGCCGCTCAACACCCATTGCCACTGATTGCTTCCGGCCACAGTCGGTTCCACAGGCGAATGGTTTATCCACCGTGCTTTATATTCCCAGCCCGCGGGCAATTGCAGCGTGTAACGAGCCTCGCGCACTGGAACTTCTTCCTGGAATGCCCACTCGTCTTCCAGCACGTATGGGCGGTCTTCATGTTCGATTTCGTAACCAACGATGTTGCCAGGGTCGGCGGCAGGAATTTGTAGCAGCTTGGTCCGTATATCTGTGGCCAGTTCGCCGTTGTTAACGCCAAGCAAGGCCGTCTCGATGACCTCTTTGTCCTTCACTTCATAATCCTTGCCTTGCGCCGGTACACACCACCCGCGGATGCCAGTAATCTTCGTTTCCGAATCGAAGGTCGCGTGAATCACCCCGAATCCACGTCCTCCTGGACGAAGAATCTTGTACGCGCGCCGTTCGATACTCTTTATCTTTCCGTTTCCCTGCACATTCAAGATGTCTTCGGAATACAGCAGTACCGCTTCGGTCTTTTCGTCGTGTGGCGGAACTGGCACGTTTACCAGCGCGTGCATCCAAGCCGGCGCGTCCGCAGCCTGGGCGACCGGCAAAAACTTGCACGCGCAGAACAAGGCCAGCGCTATTAGACGCACTATGGCACGGCCGCGCTTACTTGCTGGCCGCTGCTGAACCTTGCTGCAAGACGATTTGTTGATCATCCGCTGACCTCACTGTCTGAAAAAAGTTGCGCAACGCCGGATAGTACTTCGCTTCGAGCAACAATATCTGCATATCCATTCGGCGTTGCACGTGCAGTATTCCCTTTTCCTCTTCGACTTTCAGGTTGTAGGCAATGATGTGGCCGTCCTGGTTCACCGGCTTGGGAACGCTGCTGACGTGCCAAGCGAGCGGCAGTTCGATGGTCAGATCGTCGGTTTTCTGGAATGGGAAGGAAAAGTAGATGGGATGGGTTCTGTCGGCGTGCTCGAACAAGTGCTTTTCGGTGTTGCCAAAGAGCGCGCTGGGCACTAGCACTCGGCGTCCTGCGCTCGTCGCCCATCCCGGAACCTTGAGATCGTATTCCGTAACCAGTGCCATCGCCGAGCTGTTCCATTCAGGCTTGTTGGTTAGTTCCACTTCGATTCCGACCGGAATGTACTCCTTAATCTGGTCTTCCAAGAACTTTTTCCGGCTGCCATCGTCTTCATTTCGCTCTTCCACCCTTCTCCACAGCGCTTCGAGACCCAAAAACGTGACGGCAAGCTTGCCTTGAAGAGTTCCGTCGTCGGTCAGCTTCAAATCGGCCTTTCGGATGATTTGCGAACTGGAACTCTCAGGCAGCGGCGTCGTGACCCATGACCCGCCGTTTTTGTCGAGTCGGAGTCCAGACACACCCGTTTCTTCCCAGGTCATCAGCCCGAAAGGCGCGTAACCCGCCGCGGGGTCGCAATACACATCCTTGCCGTTCAGCTTGACCACAACCACATCCCCATTCAATTGGCCAGGATTCATCGCTTTCGGATTAAAGAAATATTCGCCCCGCGAAGAGAGAAATACCGCGTTTGCTTCCAGTCCGGCGGCCCGCGCCAGACTCAGGAACAACCAGTTGATTTGCCGGCCACTGCCGTACCCGTGCTTCCACACTTCTTCTACATTACTGTTTTCTTTTTCCTTCGCTCGCTTCTGCTCCTGCTCGGTCTTCTCCACTTGCAGCGTGGTATTGCGCACCTTCAGCACACGTGTGTAGATTTTCTGGAGTTTCACTTCGGGCGTGTCGCCCGGGGCGACGATTTCCGAAACTGCTTGTTCCATCGCTTTGCGTTTCCCCGCAAAGCTCTCCACCACGTCGTTCAACTGCTTGCCTTCCGCCTTCCAAAATTTCGCGGGATCCTTCTCGTCGCTTCTGCTGTACAGAAAATCCACCCGGGATTTGAGTTCGTTTTCTGGTGGCATGAAGTCTTCGGTCCGAAACGGCGCAATATTGTTGACTTCAAGGCGAATGATATTTCCGTTGATGGGAGTCACGTCTTTTGGCAAGCCCTGCCAGGTGAATCGTACCGTCGCGTGCGAATACGGCTTCAGTGAAAATTTCGCGTGCTTGGTGAACAGCTCTTCGCTGAGGATCCAATGCGAACTGTAGAGCTGGTACTCATCCATCTGGTTGGCGTAGCGGTATTCGATGATGGCGCCCGGCTGAACGTCTGGCAGGCTCAGGGACCGGGCCAGGTATTTCACCCCGCGCGCTTTCACGATCTCCTTGTCGTACATCTTCCCGTCGAAATTCACGATCGACCCATCGGGGCGAATTGTGCGCGCCTTCAAACCTTGTATGCTCTCGCTCCCTTTCACAAAAGGAATGCTGATGTCCGCGTATTTCCTGCCTTCTTCGTTTAGAATCTTGATCCGAACGTAGTTTATTTCTCGGGACGTTTCGTCGTCCCGGTCCACTTGCCTGTAAAGAATCACCGCCGGTGCTCCTGGCGCTTCCGGCACGCTGGTCATCTTCAGCTCTTCAGGTGAAATCGGGAGCCATTCATCGCCGTTGACGGTCTTGGCTTTCCACAAGCCAGCTGCCGCTATCGATATTGCGAGCGCGCACACTACCACCCATCGCCGATTTTTCATTGGTTGTCTCCTGGGTTTTTTGCAGACGCCCGCGCGCACAACTCCCTACGGCAACTCCCGTTCACTTTCACCGCGACGCATGACTCGGGCTGGGTCATGGAGTTAGTGATAACCTGGGTACCTAATAGCGCGACAAATTATCCTGTCGGCAAGCTGCTGTCAAGAGAACTCGCGGCCAGCTCATTCTTCAAGGTCACCCTTCCCCTATCCCCTCTCCTGCGGCATAATCCCCGCGCACCTTTTTTCCAATCCCGTATATTCCGTTCGACGGAGGGTTTTGTGACCAATCGTCCCTGGAGTTCCACCGCGCCTCCCGGCGAATTCCGTACTTACATCTCCGCCGAAGAATCAATCGCCGAATTCACCGTTCGCGCCATCATCCTCGGCGCGCTTTTCGGATTGCTCTTCGGCGCGGTCACCGTTTATGTCGGCCTGCGCGCTGGCCTTACGGTGTCGGCCTCGATCCCCATCTCCGTGCTCTCCATCAGCATCCTTCGCGCCTTTGGACGCTCCACCATCCTCGAAAACAACATCGTGCAAACGACCGGCTCCGCCGGCGAATCACTGGCCGCTGGCGTCATGTTCACCATTCCCGCGCTGATCTTTCTCGGCTTTGGCAAAGAGTTCACTTTCTGGCGCATTTTCCCGCTTGCGCTTCTCGGCGGATGGCTCGGCGTTCTCTTCATGGTCCCGATTCGCCGCCAGCTCATTGTTAAAGAACATGGCAACCTGTCGTTTCCGGAAGGCACCGCTTGCGCTGACGTTCTCGTCGCCGGTGAACGCGGCGGTTCTTTCGCCGGACGCGTCTTCTGGGGACTCGGCCTCGGTGGCATCTACACCTTTCTCATGAACACCGTGCAAGCCTGGACTTCCCAACCGGAATCGCGGCCGAGTTGGTTTCCTGGCGCATCTTTCCGCGCCAACATCACTTCCGAATACCTCGGCGTCGGCTACATTATCGGCTCCCGCGTTTCGGGAATTCTTTTCGCCGGCGGCATCATCTCCTGGCTGGTGATCATGCCGGCCATCAAGTTTTACGGCCAGCTTTCCGGTAACACTCCGATCTATCCTTCTACTGTTCCTATTCCGCTGATGTCGCCTGACGATCTCTGGCGCAGCTACATACGCCCCATGGGTGCAGGCGCCGTCGCCGCCGCCGGTCTGATCACTCTTCTCCGCACCATGCCCACCATCATTTCCGCTCTCCGCGCTGGACTGAAAGACGTTCGCGCTGAAGGCGCCGGCCAATCCACCTCGTCCAGTCGCATCGATCGCGACATTCCGATGCGCACCGTGGTCATCGGCTCCGTCGTGATCATCGCCATGATGTGGGTGCTGCTCACTTTTCATCCGATCGAAGGCGCCGCCACCCGCTGGTACCAGAATCTTTTCGCCGCGGTCTTCGTTGTGGTCTTCGGCTTTCTTTTCGTTACGGTCGCAGGCCGCATCAGCGGACTCCTCGGCAACTCTTCGAATCCCATCAGCGGCATGAGCATCGCCACACTGATGGCCACTTGCGCTATTTTCTTCGTCGCCGGTTGGACCGCTTCGAACTACGCGGTCCTCGCCCTGATGATTGGAGGAGTCGTTTGCATCGCCGCCGCAATTGCCGGCGCCACTTCGCAGGACTTGAAAACTGGGTACCTGGTTGGCGCAACTCCCGTTCGCCAGCAGTACGCGCTGCTCATCGGCGTCACCGTTTCGACGCTGGCCATCGGCGCAACGCTCAACCTGATGAACAAGGGCCTCGAGAAATACATCCCTCAGCAAATCGCTGTAAACGTCCAATCATTACCATCGGGCGTAAAAGTCGAGCAAAGCAATTTTGTCTATCGAGGAAAATCCTACACGCTCATCAACGCACTCGGTTCTCACGAAATCGCCGACGGCGAATATCTCTACGACTCCACCTCGCAACAAATCGAATACCAGTGGGCGCAAGGCATCGGCAGCGATAAAGCGCCCGCGCCGCAGGCTCGCCTGATGGCCAGCGTTATCAGCGGCATTCTCAATCAGCGCCTGCCCTGGCGCCTCGTTTTAATGGGAGTCGCGCTGGTCGTCGCCGTCGAAATCCTTGGCGTCCGCTCACTGGCATTCGCTACGGGTTCGTATCTCCCGCTCGGCACCACCGCCGCAATGTTTGCCGGTGGACTGCTGCGCCTGTTAGTCGAAGCCACCACCAAAAAGAAGGATGAGAGCGAAGCCAGTCCCGGCGCTCTTTACTCGAGCGGCCTGATCGCCGCCGGAGGCGTCTTCGGTCTCTTGGGCATCATCATCAATCTGTTCCAGGATCCGGAAATCTCCAACAACGTTCCGCACTGGCTGGTCACTCTCCTCCGCTTGCCCTGGCGTCCTGATCTCTTCGCCTTCGGCCCCAAAATCCTGGGCCCACTCGCCACCGGCAACCTGTTCGGCGTCGTCATGTTCGCCATGCTCGCCGCCTCGCTCTTCTACTTCGCCCGCAAGAAACTGGACTGAGGCGGCAGCCGTCTCTTTTCTTTGCCATTGTAGTGGCCGGTCTTTAGACCGGTTCTTTTCTTCTGGAAATCGCGGCTTCTTCGTTGACGTTGGACGTTCGTTCTCAACCGGCTTTACTCCCTCGCTTTTCGACCGTAAACTGGCCTCTGTATGGCCGCACGCACCGGAGTCCGCACCCACCGCATCAGCTTCGATTTTTACATTACCCCGGGTGTGCAGCTTCTCATCATCGCCAACGTTGCTGTCTACATTCTCGAAGCGTTCATCAAATATTTTGGCGGAGTTGGCGGCTACACCTGGCTATTGAAATGGTTCGGCCTGGTTCCCGCAGGAGTTATCCCTCTTCTCCGCATCTGGCAGCCTTTTACCTACCTTTTTCTGCACGACATCACGGACATCTGGCACATCGTCCTCAACATGTTCACGCTGTGGATGTTTGGCCGCGAAGTCGAACTGGTTTGGGGCCGCAATCGCTTTCTTCGCTACTATTTTCTGACTGGCGTCGGCGCCGGCCTTCTCAACGTCGTTGTAAAGACTGTTCCCATGCTATGGGGACGCGAGAATTCTTACGTTCCCACCATCGGCGCTTCCGGCGCGATCTTCGGTATTCTCATCGCCTGCGCCATTCTCTTTCCCGATCGTCGCGCCTACATCATCCCAATTCCCATTCCCATCAAAATGAAATGGATCGTCGCAGGCATGGCCGTGATCACATTTCTCGGCACTCTGGGTCTCGGTGGCGACAAGGTCAGCCACATCTGCCACCTCGGCGGCATGCTCATCGGCTATCTCTATCTTCGCCGCGATTCCTACCTGTTCCGCCTGCGCAACGAAGTTTCCGATTGGAAATACCAGCGCAACCGAAAAAAATTCGACGTCTACATCAACAAAAACAAGAACGAACCGCCCTCCCGCCCCGACCGCTGGGTCAACTAGTCCGCCGCAAGGCGGCTTTGCGCGTCACCAGGCGCCCGCGATCAGCTCATTGGAGGTTTA
This sequence comes from uncultured Acidobacteriota bacterium, assembly GCA_963814635.1. Classification (GTDB taxonomy): domain Bacteria; phylum Acidobacteriota; class Terriglobia; order Acidiferrales; family UBA7541; genus Acidiferrum. Next base: position 61,923 of record CAWFDP010000002.1, read on the forward strand.
CGGCCTCTTAGCCTGTGCCAACGTGTCGGTGTCGCCTAGGCGCGGGCGGTTCTTTCGGTCCCAGCGCGGACCAACTCAGGTTCGTCGGCCAGTTCCGCGAACAACGCGCGGTAGTGGATCATGGCTTGCCTGAGGTCTTCGGTGCTGGCATGTCCCGTCGAGTGCCGTAACGAAATTTCATGGCCAGCTCGGTAATGTTCAACCACCAGCGGATGATCCACTGATATATCCGCGGTTCGCTCCTCAAACTCTGTTACCGGGTAGCCGCGGGTGGCCATGATTTCTTGAATCAGCCTGTCTGCCTCGATTACCGCGTTATCGGGATCATCAACGAATCGCGATTGGATTTTGTGCCATCCCGCGACAAACCTCGCTCGGGTTTCCGGCGACAGCGGAGTTATCTTGTAATGTTCGACTCTATTTTGCAGTTTTTGCAGTTTTGCTTCCGCGCGTATTCTGCTGCCTGTTTCTTCGAGAGTCCTGGTGTACTCGGGACCGAAGCGCTCGCGCAGTCTTTTGCTTCTCTGGTTTGCGACCAGTAAGGCGATGCCGATGAGGGCGGCAATTGCGACCACCACTATCGTGACTATTGCAGAGTTGTTCATAGCGCTACCTCCGCCGCCTTGATACTAATGATTGGTCATTTCCATCAATACGCATCTTCCTGTAGCGCAGCGCGGCGAGACGTGTATTTGCCGACCATGAATTTATTTCCAGCTATGCCTCAAATGTCCAGCGACCTCCCGCCATCGTCCGTTCCACTGGAATCGTCACCAGCGTCGACGGATCCTCCTTCAACGGATCCCGCCCCAGTACCACCAGATCCGCCACCTTCCCGGCCTCCAGTGATCCTTTCAAGTTTTCTTCAAACGACGCATAAGCCCCATTGATCGTGCCCACCCGAATCGCCTCTTCCACCGTGATTTTCTGTTTCGGTCCCCAAACATTTCCCTTCATGTCGGTCCGGGTCACTTCCGATTGCAGCGCCATCATTGGAATAAATTCTCCCGGCGGATAATCCGAAGCCTGCGTCGCGCGAATTCCCGCATCCAGAAAACTTCGCAACGCGAACATGTGATTCAGCCGCTCCTGCCCATAGAAGCGCATCTTCTCTCCGTGATAATAAACGTAGGTCGAGAACGGAGTCGGAATCGCTCCCAGCGCCTTGATCCGCGCCACCAGATCGTCATTGATCATCGTGCAGTGCTCCAGCCGAAACCGTGGATCGCGCCGCGGATTTTCTTTCTGCAGTCGCTCGTACACCCGCAGCGTGGTGTCAATTCCCACATCGCCGTTCGAATGAGTCCCGATTTGCCAGCCAGCCAGATGCGCTTTCTTCCCGTAGCTGTACAACTCTTCCTCGGTCATCACCAGAATTCCGTAGTCGTTCGGGCGCCCCTCATACGGCGTTGACAAACGTGCGGTGCGCTCTGAGATCGATCCGTCGCACACCAGCTTCATCGCGCCAACTCGAACCCAGTCATCGCCCAGCCCGGTTCGAACGCCAGCTGCAATCATCGAATCGATGTAGCGATAGTTGATGAAGCAGTAGGCGCGATACAGCAATTCTCCCGCTTCATGAGCGTCCTGATAAGCCAGCAGATCCGTCGGCGTTCCCTGCGCCTCCGTCGCCGACGTGATTCCAGTCTTCGCCAGCATTTTCGAAATCAGTTTGACGCCCTGGCGATGATCATCGCGCGTCAATTTCTCGGGAATCGCTTTATTGAAAAGTTCGCGCGCGCTTTCCGCCACTCGCCCGCTCAATTTTCCCGTTGCCGGGTCGTGGTCGATTTTTCCGCCTGCTGGGTCGGGTGTCTTGTCGGTGATCCCCGCTTTTTGAAACGCCAGTGAATTGCAATACACCGTATGCCCGCCGCGATGTTCGATCTGTACCGGATGATCCGGCACCGCCGCATCCAGATCCTCAATCTTCAGCGGCCGCCCGTCCGACGTCTTTGTGTCGTCGTACTTGAACCCCAGCACCCATTCTCCCGCCGGAGTTTTCGCCGCGCGTTCCCGCATCGCTGCCTGAATCGCCGCAATCGACCGCAAATCGCAGTCCACCATCCGCAGGTGCATCACTCCAGCCTGCGCCGGGTGCGAGTGCGCATCTATGAATCCCGGCAGCACCGTCTTACCGCCTAGATCAATTTTCTTGCTGGCTGCCGTAGCAAGATGCAGAACGTCCGCATCGCTGCCCACGGCCAAAATCCGTCCGCGCGCAATCGCCACCGCCTGCGCCCGCGGCTCCCGCGCATTCACCGTCCAAACATTTCCGTTGTGCAGAATCAGCTCCGGCTTCTCCTCCTCCAGCGGAAACACAGAGAACGCCGCCGTCCCCGCCATCGTCGCCAAAAAACCCCGCCGCCCCACTTGTGTTTTCATCATCTCCCTCTCGCTCAAATGCTCACCATTTTGCAACTGGCTATCTCAACAAGGCGCCTACAATCGGCGTTACCAGGTAGGGAATCATAGTCAACCCGTAAGCGCCCGCTAGCAACAACAGACCGCGCCTGCCGCCAGTCCGAAATAAATAATAGGGAAGCAAGAAAATCCATGCGAAAAACATAAACGCGTCGAACTCAAATGGCACGCTGAATTCGCGCACTCGCCGGTCAAAATACACCCACCCGACCAATACGCTGCGAAACGCGAACGACCAGGCCAAATCCGTATCCGACGAAGGCGTTAGCCCATGAAAGCTAAGAATTGACCGTGCGGCAGTATAGATTAGAGTGATCAAAACCAGCGGGATCAGGAATTGCCAAACCGACGGGGCACGCCCGTTCAACGTCCGCGATGTCACGGTCGATCCATCGAGATAACTCTCGCCCAGCTTCCACTACCACTCGAAATCCGGGTAACTCTAGAGTATTTTCGGTATTCTAGCCAGCTTCCAATGCCCAGACCTTCGCGACAAAATCGGAAGCATACTTCCGGACCAAACGCAGGGGTCTTACTGTAGCGCGCCGCCTATCACGTGGAATTTCATGAAGTTGGTCGTGCCGCGCACGCCCATGGGCGTACCCGCCACAATCGCGATCACATCGCCTTTGCGTACCAATTTTTCCTGCAGCAATCGTTTCTCGGAAATTTCCGCCAGCTGGTCCACTTTGCGCAAATCCGGAATTCCCAATGGCGCCACGCCCCACACCAGCGCCAGCCGCCGACGGGTCTCCGCTTCCGGAGAAAACGCTGCAATCGGCACCAGCGGCCGGTACCGCGAAATCAGCCGCGCCGTGAATCCGCTGTGGGTGAACACCACAATCCATTTCATGTGCAGTTCGCGCGAGGCGTGGCACACCAGCTCCGCCACCGTCTCCGCCACCTTCAATTTTTCCTGCGGCGCCGGCCGCGAGAACTCAGTAATACTCGCCTCCGCCTCTTCGATGATTCGTGCCATCATGCTGACCGCTTCCACCGGATATTTTCCGCTGGCGGTTTCCGCCGAAAGCATCACCGCATCCGAACCGTCAAAAATTGCATTGGCCACATCGGAAGCTTCGGCGCGCGTCGGCCGCGGATTTTCGGTCATCGACTCCAGCATCTGCGTCGCAGTAATCACCGGACGTCTGAACTCCCTTGCTCGGGCAATAATATTTTTCTGCACCACCGGCACCTTTTCCGGATTCATCTCCACGCCCAAGTCGCCGCGTGCCACCATCACGCCATCCGAAACTCGCAAAATCGCTTCCAGGTTTTCAATCGCTTCCGGCTTCTCCAGTTTGGCGATCACCGGAGTCTCTTTTTTCGCCCGGCGAATCAGGCTTTTCGCCAGCAGCACATCTTCCGGCCGTCGCACAAAACTCACTGCGATGTAATCCACTCCATGCGCCAGCGCGAACTTCAAATCTGCTTTGTCCTTCGGCGTCAACGCAGGCACCCGCAAATTCACTCCCGGCAAATTGATGCCCTTGTGCTCGCCGAGCGCGCCGCCATTCACCACGTGGCAATTTACGTTGCGCCCGCTGATATTCTCCACGCGCAGCTCGATCAGCCCGTCCGACAACAGAATACGGTCACCGCGATGCACTTCCCTGGGCAGAGGCAAGAACGTAGTATTCACCCGGGTCGAATCGCCCAGTATTTTCGCGGTAGTGATGGTGAATTTCTGGCCCGCGCGCAGTATCACCGGCACGCCGCCGGCCAGCGGCCCGGTGCGAATCTTCGGCCCTTGCAAGTCCGCAAGGATGGCGATCGTTTTGCCCAGCTTGCTGGCCGTCGCCCGTAAAGTTTGCATGCAGCTCAAATGTTCGGCATGGCTGCCGTGCGAGAAATTCAGGCGCGCCACATCCATTCCCGCGAGCAGCAATCGCTTTAGCACCCGCGGGTCGCGCGATGCCGGACCAATGGTGCACACAATTTTGGAATGTCGAAAGCTCATGTGACTTCCAGATTTACCGAGAATTGTCATTCCGAGGCGATCCGGCGGGATCGCCGAAGAATCTCAGCTGCAAAATAAGCGCCACTCAGAACGTCGAGCAACTCACCGCCCAGCTGCGAACTCCCCAACCAACCGCACCATCAAATCCACGCCCTTAGCAAAAGCCGCCACCGGAATCCGCTCGTCGTCGCCGTGCATGCGCTTCAAATCCTCGTCCGTCAACGGAAACGGAACCAATCCGTACGCCTGCACATTGTGCAGCCGCAACTGCGCTGAATCCGTCGACCATGTCGACTGGAACGGCAACACCGGCGCTCCGGCAAACTCCTCCGCGGAAGCTTTCACGATCGCCGCATAAAATTCCGATTCCAGCGATGAGTCTGGCGCCGCCAACCCGGCATCCGGCTGTACTTCCAGTTTCACCGCTGGATCGTTCACTAGCTTATTCAATTCGCCGAGCAGCGCGGTAATGGTATTTCCCGGCAGCAGCCGCACGTTCAGCACTGCCCGAGCCTCCGAAGGAATCACATTCGCCCGCACTCCGGCGCTCAACATCGTTGGTGAAATGGTGTCGCGCATCATCGCATTCCACATCGGATTGGTATCGGAGACCACGCGCATAGCGTGCTCGCCACGGTCGGAAGTCTCCAGCGAGCGGATCCACTTACCGAGTTCATCATCCTGCAGCGGTGCAACTCCCTCAAAATATCTGCGCACAATCGTGGTCAGGTGCACCGGCGCGGTGTAGTTGCCAATTTTTTCCACCGCTGCCGCCAGATGCGTCACCGCGTTGTCCTTCAGCGGAATCGACGCGTGACCCGCGGTTCCCCGCGCAATCACATTCACGCTCACAGAAACTTTTTCGCTGGCCTGCACCGCAACGTGTTGCACTTTTCCGTTCTTTACGAAAACGTTGCCGCCTTCATTGATCGAATACTTGGCCGCGATCTTGTCCCAATATTTGGCAATCGCTGCGCGAATATTGGCGTCGCTCGGTCCCTCTTCGCTGGCGGTCGCCAGAAAAATCACGTCGCGGTTCAGCCGCGTGTTGGCGCGCTTCAATGCAATGAACGCCGCCAGATTCGCCGCCAGCATTCCCTTGTCGTCCACCGCCCCGCGCCCGTAGATGTATCCATCTTTGCTAACCGCGCCAAAGGGATCCACTGTCCACTTGTCCCGCTCCACACCCACCACGTCCGTGTGCGCCACCAGCAGAAACGCTTTTGACGGGTCAACGAACGCCGAAGCATTCAGCCGTGCCACCAGCGCGCTCCGCCCGGGAGACAACGGCAGCAACTCCGCGTTGATTCCCTCTTTTTGCAAAACGCCGGCGATGTACTTTGCGGCGGCCTCCTCGTTGCCAGGTGGGTTGGTCGTATTGATCTTGATCAAGTCCATCAGCCAGCCGGTCGCTTCCCGCGCCAGCGCTGAAGTATCGCCCAATGGCCCGCTCGACTGCGTCATCAACGGCTGTCCCGCCACCGGCTGCCCAATTCCGGGCACCTGCGCCCCCGCCCACGGAGCAAAGATCGCCAGGCATAGCGCACCCAGCAGCGATTTACACACCTCTCGCATGCTTCTCACCTTGTTCTCTCCTGTTTCGTGCCGGATCGCGCTGTGGCGCAATCAATTAGCAAACGTTTTTCTTCAATTCTGCTTCATACTAACATGCGATTAGCGACCGCCCGGCGGCTGGCAACGCCGCGCGTTCCTAAGTCTACCGTCGGCTTCTGGCGCGCCGCGCTTAATTCATGGGGGTATGGGATGATCGGATTTCTTGCAAGAGTATTTCGGCGTTTGGCGCTAGCAGGCATCGCCTTTGCGATCGGTGTGACCGTTCTTTTTGCCCAGGCTCCCACTGGGCCGCAATCCGGCGGACAGCCGCAGACCACGCCGCCTCCGGGGCAAACTCCAACCCCGCCAAAGCAAAAACCACCCGAGGCGGGCCTGTCCATCGCCGTCGAAGTTCCCGTGGTCACCATGGACGTGGTCGCCACCACCAGTCACGGCGACATCATTACGGGACTGAATCGTGAAAATTTTCGCCTTCTCGAAGACGGTGTTCCGCAGACCATTACCAACTTCGGCCCCACCGAAGCTCCCATCACCATGGTCATCGTGATGGAGTTCAGCAATCGCTATTACGGGCGGTTTTCCTATCTGGCGAAATACTGGACCGATGCGCTCTTCCCACATCTAAAGCCGCAGGATTACGTCGCTCTCGTTACTTTCGACATGAAGCCGAAGATGGAAGTGGACTTCACGCAAAATAAAGACGAAGTTCGCAACGCGCTTTATCACCTTTATTTCCCGGGGTTCAGCGAATCGAACGTCTACGACGCGTTGCTCGACACCGTGGATCGACTGAAAGACGTCCCTGGCAAAAAATCCATTCTACTGATCGCCACCGGACGCGACACGTTTTCCCGGCACAACTATGATCAGACTATGAAGGCTTTGCATCAAACCGACGTGCCGATTTTCATCGTTGGCATGAGCCAGGTGGTCATGCTTACACAGGAGATGCGCGGACGCAGCGGAAGCGAAATTGATTTCGTGCAGGATGAAAATCAGATGAAGACTTTCGCCCACGAAACCGGCGGCAATGCCTGGTTCCCTCGCTTCGAAGGGGAAATTCCGGGAATCTTCCAGGAAGTGGCGGCATTCCTCCGTAACCAATACAGCCTGACCTACAGCCCGACCAACCGCAATCGCGATGGAAAATTCCGCAAAGTAAAAGTAGAACTGGTCGCGCCCGACGGTTCTCCGCTTACGGTGCAAGACCAAAAAGGCAAGAAACAGAAATATCAGGTGTACGCCCGCGAAGGCTACGTCGCCCCCAAGGGCCTCGATTAATTGTTAGTACCCACGCGAAAAATCGACGCGATTTGAAAATTCTTTTCCGCTGAACCATTCGTCCAGCAGTTCCATCATTAGCTCGGTCTCGCGCTCCCACAACCGCTCGCTGATTGCACTGGTGTGCGGTGTGATAAAGAGATTCGGCGCACGCCACAACGGCGATTCCGGCGGCAACGGCTCCTTGCTGGTCACATCGAGCGCCGCGCCACCCACTGCGCCGGTTTGCAAAGCATCGATCAGCGCCGCTTCGTCCAACAAAGAACCGCGTGCGACGTTGATCAGGCGAGCGCCGCGCTTCATTTGTGAAATCTGCTCCGCGCCGATCAGATGCTTGGTCTCGGGAGTTTCCGGCGCGGCAATCACAACATAGTCCGCGTGCGGCAGCGCTCCATTCAATTCTGAAATCGGCAGAATCTTCTCAACGTTGGTGGCATCGCCTTTGCCCGACCGCGTCACTCCCCACACCCGCATGTCGAACGCTCGCGCTCGCCGCGCCAACTCACGCCCGATCGATCCGTAGCCCACAATCAACAGAATGCAGCCGTTGATTTCGCTGATGTGCTGCGGCGTGTCCCACAATTCTTGTTGCGACCATTTCGCCCGGTCCTGGTAGCGCAGCGAGTCCGGAAAATTTTTGGCCATCGCCAGAATCATTCCCATGGCGTGCTCGGCGATCGGGACTGACGAGATTCCGCTGGTGTTGGTCACGATTACGGCGGAATTTATCAGCTCCGGATACATCAGTTGCGAAACTCCGGCCGCGGTCGAGTGAATCCATTGCAGCTTACCGGCAAGCGCCAGTTGCGCCGGCCGCAGAAATGCGCCGACAAAAATGTTGGTGTCAGGCAACTCTTGCGGCAGCAAATCATAATTCGGCAAATGCACGACGCGCATTTGCGGGTAGCACGCGCGGATCGTCTCGGCAAAAATCGCCTTTGGCCGCCACTCGGTAAACGGGTGCCACACACAAATCACCATTTTTGTTTTTGCGGGCGTTAAACGAACGGCTGAGCTGGCGAATGACATCACGGCAAAATGCGCAAATCCGTGCCGGTCATGTCGGCGGGCTGCTTCTGGCCCAGAACGCCGAGCAGCGTGGGCGCGATGTCGCGCAGCGCTCCGCCGGGCTTCAATTGCAGCTTTTCGTTTTCCGTCACCAAAATGAACGGAACCGGATTGGTGGTGTGATAGGTGTGCGGGCCGCCGGTAACCGGATCAATCATCGTCTCCGCGTTGCCGTGATCCGCGGTGATGATCCACGCGCCACCGCGCGGCTTCAGCGTCTGAAAAATTGTGCCGAGGCCTGCGTCCACCGCTTCCACTGCTTTGATCGCGGCTTCCAGCTTTCCGGAATGGCCCACCATGTCCGCGTTGGCGTAGTTCATGATGATCGCGTCGAAATCGCTCTTCTCGATCGCGTTTACCACTGTATCGGTAATTCCCTGGGCCGACATTTCCGGCTTCAAATCGTACGTAGCGACTTTCGGGGACGGCACCAGGATGCGCTCTTCGCCGGCGAACGGTTTCTCCACGCCGCCATTGAAAAAATAAGTGACGTGCGCGTATTTCTCGGTTTCAGCGGTACGCAGATTCTTGTAGTTCAAATCGGCAAACACTTGCGCCAAAATTTGTTCGAGCTTGTCCGGCTTGATCACCGATTGCAGCCACGGCCAGTTCTTGTCGTACTGGGTCATGGCCACGTAGAAAAGATTCTTCGGCCGCCTGGCATCAACGAATTTGTCGAAGTCCGGCGCGGCCAGCGCGTACGTCATTTGCCGCGCGCGATCCGCCCGAAAATTGAAAAAGATAATTGCGTCATCGTCGCGAATCAGTGCAACCGGTTTCGCCGCCGAGCCCTCTTCAGTCGTCACCACAATCGGCTTGATGAATTCGTCGGTCACGCCCGCTTCATAGCTTGCGTTCAACGCCGCAACGGGATCGGCGGTATGTGTTTCAGCTTCGCCATGCACCAGCGCTCGATAGGCGAGTTCAATGCGCTCCCAGCGGTTGTCGCGGTCCATCGCGTAGTAGCGGCCAACCAGCGAGGCGATTTTTCCAACGCCGAGTTCGCGCATTTTCTGCTGCAGTCGCTGCACGAACTCGCGCCCGCTGTGTGGCGGAGTGTCGCGGCCATCCATGAAGCAGTGCACAGAAACGTTTTGCACTTTTTGCTGTTTGGCCATTTCCAGTAACGCAAAAAGGTGCTGGATGTGCGAATGCACGCCGCCGTCGCTGAGCAGTCCGAGAAAATGCAGTCGCCGCTGCCGCCCGCGCTCCATCGCTTTTTGAAATAGCGGAACCTGATCGAGCGTCTTGTTCGCCAGCATCAAATCAATCTTGGTGATGTCCATGTGCACGATGCGGCCCGCGCCGATGTTCAAGTGCCCGACTTCGCTGTTGCCCATCTGCCCTTCCGGCAAACCCACCGCGGGTCCGGAGGTTTTAATCAGCGTGTTGGCAAAATCCTTGATCAGCCGGTCATAGTTCGGCTTGCGCGCGAGGGCAATCGCGTTGCCCTTCGTCTCCGCGCGATATCCCCATCCATCCAGCACAGTCAACACAATCGGTTTTGGTCGTTTGCTCATAGTTTCTCAGGATACACAAATTCCGGTGCGGATGGAGTTACATTCAGATACTGAAGAACGTTGCCAGTTGAACGTCAGTTTGGCGCGGGATTCTTGGCTGTTTTTTCTTCGCTGGTTTTTGCGAGCGCTGCCGGGAGATCTTCGCGTAATTCCAGCCTCGTCACTTTGCCGGTGAACGGTTTGTCGTCACCGGGCTGGTAGCGAACGATCGCGCGTAACCCTTCCATGTGACGGCAGCCACTGAAGTGATCCGCGCCGTACCATAGCGTGTCGGAAAAGCCGACTGCGTGGCCTCCGCTGGCGTCAAAAATCTGAGATTTGCCTTCAGATTCGATAGTGATCGTCGACGGGCCTGACTGGTCTCCGCAAGAACTGGATTTGATTGTGCCTTGCGCGGCCGTTCCGGCCTGCGCCAAGTCAACCGGAAAGTGCGCAGCCGGACGCTCGTTTGCCTGAACGGCGTTCCACAATTCCATCGCCTCGTCGTGGTCGGGACCCTGCCAGCGCTCCGCTACATACTTCGCGAAATCCGCTGCCTCCGCCCCTCTTCCCATCTTCAGCAAAATCTTTCCGCTTAGTAGGTGATAGCCGGCCCGCGACGGTTCAAGTTGCTCCGCTTTCCGTGAAACTGCCAGCGCAGTGGTGAGGTCACCCTGGCGTAATTCTACGAATGCCAGGCGAGCATAAGTCTCCGCGAAACGTGGATTGACCTTCAGTACCTGTAGAAGCTTTTCGTGAAACTCTTGTAGTTCAGCCGGAGAATCTGACCATGAGGAGGGAGATAGCATGGTCTTGAAGAAGAGCGAGAGGTACCGCTGATTATCGAGTTCATAGGCAGTTGAGAATTCCTGAATCGCCTCGGCGTCATGGCCCTCGGAAAACTTTAGAAAACCCATGTTTTCGTGTAATTCTCCCAGCTTGGGGTCGTCCTTCAAACCTTCCTCAGTAATTTGCAAAGCCTCAGAAAAATCGTGGCTCCAAATCCGATAGCCTCCAATGGCTGCCGCCGTTTCCGCTTCGCTCAGTTTGCGCGATTGAAACTGTTTTTCGTCAATCTGGTTGGAAGTTTTCACAACGTAGCTGTTAAACAAAAAATTGCGGACGTAGCGTTCCAGGGCCGCTTGTACGTCCTCGAAATTCCCGAAACTCTCCACGAATGCTTTCTTTTGTTCCTCTCCCTTCTGTATTTTGGAATAAAATTCGGTGAGTTTCTTCCCATTATCCATGCCGGGAGCGAACGTGAAGTGGTGGACTAGCGCCCAAGATTCTCCGTAGAAAATGTCGATTCTCTGGTCATCTCCGCGATATTTTACGTAGGGGTTCTCGCTGATCAGTTTCTCCAAGGGAATAAGCAGCGCTCCGCGAAGATGCATTACCCGCATAGTCGGCGCCCCCACAAAACTCTTGGTGGTCTCAAATCGAGTTCCGCCGTAAAACTCCGCTAAGCCTTCATCAAGCCATTGCGGCAACCAGCGAAGGTTGGCATGGAGCAATGAATGGACGTATTCGTGATACACAACCTGATAGGCACCGGGAACATCCTGATCTAAACGGACCACCGCAAATTGCCGCTCCCATCCAGTCTTAAAGAAGCCGGCAACGTTCGGCGAACCCCTTTTCCATTGTGCTGGGGCCAGCGATCTCATGCTCTCTTCGGTTTCCGGGGCGAAAATCAATAGCGGCGCTCCGGTGTCCAGCCGCATGTTCGAGAAGCTGGTTTCGAAAACCGAACGCATCTGCTCAAACTCGCGAGCGATTCTCTTGGCGCTTCCGATGCTGCCGTCGGTCAGTACGTAAAAATGCGGACTGCGCACTTCGTTCCAGCTTCGGACTTTCGCCGAATTGCAGCAGCAGCAGACGGTAAGCAGCAACAACGAAACACCTACGCGCAGATACAGCATAGTCACCGTCACCTCGGATGTGAATAGCTGGAAGGTTAATATCAGAGGGTTGAGAACACAATAGGCAAAGCCTTCGAATTCACCGGATTGCGACGACCCGCCTGTTGGATTTCCCGGAACGGGTGCTAAGACAACTGCAATCCTGAGATGTTTTCTTGCGATATTATCGGGGTCTACTAAGCCAGAAATTTATTCAGAGCCATCAACAGCCGATCCACTTCTTCTGCCGTGTTGTAGTGCACCAAGCCGACGCGCAGGACGCCGCCCAGTTTTTCGACTCCGAGGCGTTCGGTTAGGTTGAGCGCGTAGAAGTTGCCGTCCCACGCGAAAATTCCGCGGTCGCCGAGAAACGTTGCAGCGTCGGTTGCTGTGCCCTTGCCGAGGCGAAAGGAAACGGTGGAACAACGTTCCAGAAATTGCGCCGGATCGGTGATGCCGAAAAATTGCAGGCCGGGAATCGCCAGCAACCCTTCGATTAACCGCGTGACCAGCGAACGTTCGTACGCAACCGTCGAACGGTAAGCCGCGAGCAGCGCCTCGCGCCGGGCTTTCGCCGATGGATCGCAGCGCCGGCCGAGTTCAGCGATATATTCAACCGCAGCGTGAATCCCCGCAATCAATTCTTGTACTTGTGTGCCGGTCTCCCAACATTCCGGAACTACATCGGTCGCGGGCCGCACCTTGTACGGCTTAAATCGCTCGAGATGCTCTTTCTTTCCGTACAGCGTGCCCATATGCGGGCCAAAGAATTTGTACGGCGAACACACCAGAAAATCGCAATCGAGAGCTTTGACATCGATCGGGCCGTGCGGCGCGTAGTGCACAGCGTCAATGTAGATCATCGCCCCGGCGGCGTGCGCCAGCTTGGTAATTTCTGCGACCGGATTGATAGTGCCTACGATATTCGACGCGTACCCGACCGCCACCAATTTTGTTTTTGCGTTGAGCTTGCTCTTCAGGTCGTCCAGATCGAGCGTGCAGTCCGATTCGCGAACGTCCACGGTGCGAATCACCACGCCTTTTTCTTCCAGCACTTTCCACGGTGAATAATTCGCGTCATGATCGAGCACCGTAAGCAGAATTTCATCCCCGGCTTTGAGTTCGCGTCCGATCGCCCGCGCCAGGCCCAGCGTGATCGTGGTCATGTTCTGCCCGAAGACCACTTCCTCCGGCGAACAGTTGAACAAGTCAGCCATCGCCGCCCGCGCCGCCGAAATCATTTCGTTCGTGCGGCTGCTGGTCAGAAACGCACCGTAAGTATTTGCATTCGCTTCCAGAAAATATTTCTGCACCGCATCCATTACCTGACGCGGCACTTGCGTTCCCGCCGGCCCATCGAGGAACGCCGCCAGCTGGCCGTTCACTTTTAATTGCAGCGACGGAAACTGTTCGCGAACCCAGCCGACATCGAACGTTTTGGAAATGCTTTCATGCAAAGCAGGTGTGCTCATGGTGCTCCCAGTGCGAATCGCAGACCGTTAGTTTCTCACACTCGCAGCAGCCGGAAAACACCACGGCGTGCCAGCATCACCGTGTTAGCATCAAAAGAGCTGGTTGACACATGCCGCGTCGGCGCCGGCTAAAAATCAAATGAGCGATTTTGCAAGCGCTCCGCGCCGCGATTCATCCCAGGAAGCCCATGCCGGAAAATGTTGCGATGTCAGACCGGACGCGCATCGTGCGCGAGCCAGTTCGCGCGGTGTACGACCGCGAAGCAATTTACAAAATTCTCGACGAAGGATTCGTGTGCCACGTCGGCTTCACCGCGGACCAGCAGACCTTCGTGATCCCCACAATGTACGCGCGCGTCGGCGATGCCATCTATTTTCACGGCTCCGCTGCCAGCCGAACGCTCCGCGGAGTCAGCGCAGGCCTCAACGTCTGCGTCACCGTCACGCTTGCCGATGGCCTGGTACTCGCGCGCTCCGTTTTCAATCATTCGATGAATTACAGATCGGTGGTCGCGCTTGGCAACGCGACCATCGTCGATGAACCCGTCGAAAAATTGGCGGCACTCCGCGCTTTCACCGAAAAAATCCTGCCCGGCCGCTGGCACCACGCGCGCCAGCCCAACGAAAAAGAATTGAAGGCCACCAGCATCTTGCGTTTGCCACTGAACGAAGTTTCCGCGAAGGTTCGCGTGGGCGGAGTCGAAGACGATGCCGAAGATTACGCGCTGCAGGTGTGGGCCGGAATCATTCCGCTCCGCCTGGTCGCCGATCCGCCAATTCGCGACGAACGCAGCGATCCGTCGTTGCCTACGCCGGCATGCGCTCTACATTTTGGCGACAGGCTTAGCTAGCTAAACCGCGGGGCGCACCGCTCGCAAGAAATCCGCCAGCAACCCATACGCGGTCGCGTCAATCCCCGGATTGTGCTCGACCATCGAGAGTCCGAACACATCCAGATCAAAGTGGATTGCCGAGCTGGATCCCTCGAGATTCGCCAGCGGATCGCTGGCCAGCAACAACTCCGGACGCACCGTGCAATCGACTCCCGCCCCGCGCCGTTCCGCGCGGCACACCAGCTTGTAACGCATCCCCGCGGCACGCACGCTGCGTATCTTCTCAGTACTAAGCTCGCGAATTCCGGTTCGTTGCACTTGTTCCATTTTTACCGGAATTCCCATCAACACGATTGTCAGCGCCGCAACCTTTACCGCCGAATCCCAGCCATCCAGGTCATTCGAAGGATCGGTCTCTGCAATGCCCAGCGCCTGCGCGCGCTTGATCGCGTCTTCAAACGACAATCCTCTTTCCACTTCGGTGAGCACCACGTTGGTCGTCGAATTCAGCACTCCGGAAAATCCCCGCAGCTCGGTCGCAGGCAGTCCGGAAGGAAACATAGAAAAAATCGGCACGCCGTCCATTACCGTCGATTCGCAGAGAAACTTTTTTCCGTGGTCGCGCGCCAGCTCCGTCAGCTCCTCGTACGCGTGCACCACCGGGCCTTTGTTCGCGGAAATCGCGTGCGCGCCGTGATTCAACGCTGCTCTGATGTGATCGATCGCCGGCTGCCCGCTCTGCGGATCGAGCGAGCTGGTTTCAAAGAAAACATCCGCGCGCGATTGCTCCAACCACTCCGCAGCGTTTTGCGGAACTGGCGACGACGCCCGCGGCACTGGCCAGTGCCCGTTCAGCAGTGCGATCGGATTCAACCCGTCCGGATCGGCAACCCAACTCGCGCGTCGCGTGGCAACTCCGGTCAGCCGCCAGCGCACGTCATACCGCCGCCGCATTTCGGTCTCCTTGGCAATCAGGAGCCGCAGCAACGCCCGGCCAACATTTCCAAAACCGACAATGGCGAGATTGTAGAGAGGAATGTCAGCCTCTTCTTGCTAATTGAATTTCACAAAATGTCTAGCGAACCGCGGCGTCCAGTTTTTGCGCAACGGCTAGAATGTGCGCGGCTTCCGTTTCCAGTACCCGCGCCGTTACCACAATCCCTGCGTCGGCTTCTTTCCACTGCTTTTGTTCGATTGCTTCGCGCACCACCGGCAGCGTTTTCGCCTCGTAGCCGGTGTATTGTCCCGGAGCATCCACAAAATGCTTGAACCACGGCCGCCCGGGTAGCCCTTCCTCCAGCGTCAATTTGTGTTCACTCTCCATCAACGCGGCATTCACTTCCGCAAGCGACGCCTTCGCAATCGCTGCACCGCCATTGGCCGTTGCCCTCTCTAGTGCCTTGCGGTACTCCGCGCTCGCGCGGGCCAGCGAGTCAGTCGCATTGTCCAGCGGCGCAAAATTCAGAAACGGTGGCACCGCTTCCCTTTTCGGCGGAACCGATTTCACTTTCGGATCGGTCATCGCCGCGAATACTCCTTCGTCCAGTTCGTGGTTCCGCTCGATAATCTCGTCACGCGATTTTTGCGCCAAGGTTTTCAGTTCTTTCACATAGGTCTGCATGGTGTCGGAAAAATTGCCGAATTCGAACGGCAACAAATCCGCATCCGCCAATCTCATGATCGCCGTTCCCGCGATTTGCGCCAGCGCACGGCCGTATACAAAATCCGTATCGCTGAAGTGCGTGAACCAGTAGAAATCGTCGTAAATCGAATGGTAGATACCGCCGCCATCTTCGCCGCCAAAGCCTAAATTCAGCGCAGCCACGCCATCATGCTGCAAAAACGCTCCGTAATCTGAACCTGAACCGAGCGCGCCGATGCGTAAATCGGTGCGCGCCCGCGCCTCTTGCCGCTCGGAAATTTCATCCGGCCGCCCGATCTGCCGCAATTGCGCGCGCTTCCACACCGAGAGTTTCGTCTCCGGGTCCTGAATATCCCGCGCCACATCGTTGATGAATTTCTCCAGCGTGTGCGAACCTTCCGCGCCGAAATATCCGCGCCCGTTCACGTCCGAATTGATGTACGCCACCGCGTGCGCTTTCAATTCGTCGGCGTGCTCTTCGGCAAATTCCGTCGAGCCGATCAGCCCCGGCTCTTCCGCGTCCCACGCGCAAAAAATAATGGTGCGCTTCGGCTTCCATCCATCCTTCACCAGTTGGCCCATCGCGCGCGCTTCTTCCATCACCGCGATCAATCCGGAAATTGGATCCTGCGCGCCGTTCACCCACGCGTCATGATGATTGCCGCGAATAATCCACTGGTCCGCGTTGCTGGTGCCAGAAATTTTTCCGATCACGTCGTAGATTGTTTTCAAACCGTCCCAATCGGATTTCACTTTCAGATGCACCTTCGCCGGCCCCGGCCCAACGTGATAGGTCATGCCCAGTCCGCCGCGCCACGCGCGCGGAGCAATCGCTCCGCTGATCGCGGCGAGCAGTGGTTCCGCATCGTTATAGGAAATCGGCAGCACCGGAATCTTGGTGATGACCGGAACATCTTTCAGCGCCAGTCGCTTGGCGTTTTTCGTTGCGCCAACTCCGGGCGTGAGCGGATCGCCGGGATAGATCGGATCGTCGGCAACGCTGCCGCGCTGTACGCCGTCACGCGGACGCCACGCGCCGGTCGGAAACGTTTCGCCTTGCTTGAATCCATCTTCGTTCGGATCGGAATAAATCAGGCAGCCCAGCGCTCCATGCTCCGCTGCGACTTTTGGCTTGATGCCGCGCCACGAATGGCCGTATTTCGCAATCACGATCGCGCCCTTCACCGAAACACCCAGCCGCTCCAATTGCTCGTAATCCTCCGGAATGCCGTAATTCACAAACACCAGCGGTCCTGTCACATCGCCGTCGATCGAATACGCGTGGTAAGTCGGCAACTGCTCGCTCTGCTGACTCGACGTCGGGTCACCCGCCACAGGAGGTTCCTGCAATTTCGCCACGAACTTCGGCCCGCCATCAACCAGCTCCACCACCCGTTCTTTCGGCGTCGGATACAAAATGTCGAACTTCTCAATGTGCGTATCGAGTCCGAACTCTTTAAACTTGGCCGCCAGCCATTCCGCGTTGTCTTTGTCGTACGCCGTTCCGACATTGTGCGGCCGCGCCGATAGCCGCTGCATGTAATCGCGCATCAACTGTGGATTGGGAATCGCTTTGAACTTTTCTTCCCATTGTCGTTCCGCGCGCGAAGACTCCGCCGAAAAACCCGCCAGCACCGGTTCGTCGCTGGAAATTGGCCTCAACCACGGCAACAGCACTGCAATAGCCAGCAGTGCTGCAACTGCAAATATGATTCGTTTCATGAGTCCCTCGGTGAATTATGAAAATTGTTGATTTGCCACAATCTTGTTCAGAACGAAGTCCCCGATCAGTGGGTATTTCGCCCACTCTCCATGATTAGCCTTGATCGCAAAAACAATTCCCAAAACCACGTTCAATATCCAGCCGCCAACCCCCCACAGCCATATAAATCCGAACACACCGAAAAACGCCAAAGGCGGCGCCGGGTCGTGCTGGCCCGGAGTTTGCACTGCGATCGTCGAAAACATGACCACCAATGCAATGATCATGCACACAAAAAAGATCACCATGTACGCCGCATGCCAGATCAACACCTGCAGCGAATGAAACGATACGAAGCGCGAATCTTTTTTCACCAGATAGAAGACCAGCGGCGCGATGAACCCGGAAAAAATCGCCAGCACATGAACCAGCAGCGCCATCGTCCGCTCGTCTTGCGTCGGCTCAGGAAGAGGCAAATTCACCGGTGCAGTACTCATGAATCCGGCTTTCTCGATGAACAAAAACCGTTCATCGCAAGCAGAGGATTATTTCGCGGTCAGCGAATTCCTGCAAGTGTGCATTTCGGCGGGAGAGCGGTCAGGCGTCTTTCTTCTTTTCGTGGGTGGTGTTGAGAATTTCATCGGGAATGCGTAGTCGCTCGACCGGAACGTCTCCCAAGATGTGTGATTCAATAATTTCGTCCACGTCCTCGGGCCGTACTCCGCCGTAAAAAACGCCCTCTGGATACACCGCAACCGTCGGGCCCAGCTCGCACTGATCCAGGCAACCGGACTTGTTCGCGCGAACCAGCTTCACTCCGCGTCCCGCCAGCTTGGTCTTGAACAAGCGCTGCAATTCGCCCTGTCCGTTGGGATCGCAGCATCCGCGTGGATGGCCCTCTTCCCGCTGATTCATGCAAATGAAAATATGCTTCTTGAATTTGGGCATTGATTCGAATCGCTTGCTTCATGCCGCTGCATCGCGCAAACAACTATCATGCGACGCACCGGGGGAAATCACAAATCCGGCTTGCCGTGCGCTTTCATCAGTCGCGGGCAAAACTCCACGCGAAACGACAGCGCGTTATCGCGGTTCTGCATTTCTTTTTTTGCGTTGGCCCGGCAATGAAAAATCACTTTTTGCGATTCCGGATCGATCGCCGGCTCGCCATTCAACAAGCGCGAAAAGTGCATCTCGGTTCGAACCACATCCGTATCGCCGTCTTCCACATAGTTCACCGCTTGAAGATCCAGCGTGCCGCCGCTCTCCAGTTCCAGAAAAACCGTGTCGCGCAAATCTTCCCGCGCATCACGCAGAATCCGCAGCGGCTCGTCGCCTTCCACCGTCAGCACGTAGTCCGGCAGCGGATTGCCATCCACTTTCGCCACTGCGTCCTTCGCGCCGGCCCGCGCTTCCACCCTCTTCGCTTCCGCCAATCGAATCGTTCTGGAAGACCACCACAGCACGGTGACCGCCGGCAACGGATGCGATCGCGAAATCGTCACACCCGGCACCACCGCCGTGTTTCGCCCGTTCACGTGCGAATCATCCACCACTCCCGATTGTGAATTGGTTGTACGTTGGGTGTAATTCGATTCCAGCGAAAATTTCGACGGGCACCACGGAGAATCCTGCAAAATCCGGAACACATCGGCTAGCGTCCATAGTTCGGGAGGTTTGTCCCACGCAGGCGTGGCCGCAAAAAGCGCCATAGCGGCAACGAATATTGCGACAAAGAAACAAAACGCGATGCGGCGCTTCAACATGGCTGGGACCCACCCTATTCTAATCCACTGGATGCGTCCGGCCGCAAAAGAGTTGCGGCTTGGTCAGCGCCTTACTTTCAAATTTGCCGGAGGCGCCCACATATCCGCGGTTGCCACAAACTCGATTGCGACGCCGGTAACAAAGGTGCGCATCCAGCGCGCGCATTCCTCCATCCCGGCCTGCTCCGAAGCAATATGTCCAAGCACGATCATCGCCTTCGCACGGCCTTCGGTGTACGCATCGGTCAGATACTCGACGGTCTCCCACTCGTGGGTCTCGCCCGCGATCAGCACTTGCACGTCCGGCAGTTCCAGCGCACCGGTTTCTTTGCGGACACCGGCGAACCCCGGGCTTAACGCCACGCGTGTCACTTTCATTTTTCGGTCGCCTGCAATTCGCGGCACCGCGGCGCGCAACTTCGCGCTCACTTCTTCAGAGAGTTTTTCTACCGTCGTTTCCGGAATCGTAAAAAGATACTGGTTCGCCGGGTCCTGAAATTTTTCCCAACCCAGCTTGTGAACGTTCCCAAGTTCGACTTGATCGATTGCCAGGCGGTGCATGTGATCGTGGAAGCGCCAGATCACCAGATGATGTTCCGCGATGAACGCGCGTTTTTCTTTCAGCACCGGATCTTCTGCGCCCTCCGGCAGCTGCGGCACATCATCCAAATGATCATAAAAAGTGGGTTCGTGAGTGATGATCAGGTTTTGTCCATTCGCCGCGGCGCGCTGCAAAACGTCGAGCGTGGCCATCATGGTGGTGGCAATTCCGGTCACCCGCGTCTGAGGATCGCCCGCTTTGAACGTGTCCACCGTTTTTTCCATCCACGGAATACCGACATGCGCTTTGATCTGCTCCACTACTTCATTCGCCGTCCAGATCTTTTCTGGTTTTGCCTGCGCGTTTGAATTCTGTCCGCGTGCTCCCGTTGCCAGCACCAGGACCATCGTAACGCTAATCGCAATTTTCATAGAGCCTCGCAAATAAAATGGTGTTGCGGCAAGCAAGTGTACGCCGCATTGCGCAAATCAAGCTGCAAATTTCAGGAGAGTTCTTTGGACATTACGATGAAGTGGCTAGGGATCTTCAGCGGGACGGACTCGGGAATCGGTGCGATTCCCGTCTCTTTATATCCCAACTGCTTATAAAACGGCGGAAGCTCGGCACGCACGCTTACGATCCGGAGGTCCACTCCTTCGCATCCGGCGTTGCGAAAATATTCTTCAGCGGCGTTCGTCAAGCGGCGCCCCAAGCCGGATTTTTGCCGGCCAGGCTGCACTCCGAGCAATCCCAGATAGCCGCGTTTGCCTTTTACTTCCACGTAAACACATCCGAGCAGTTCTTCCGCTTCGAACAGCAGCAGAAAATTTCCGCTTTCGAACAGCGCACGCACTTTTTCGGAATCGATGCGGTCGCCTTCGATCACGATTTTTTCCACCGCGAACGCCGCGTTGATCAGCCGCACCAGCTCATCGGTGTCGGTGGGCTCAGCCAGCCGCACCCGATACTGCTGCGAAGGTTCTGGCGACGAGGAGGCTGCACTTACCACGGTATTTTCGCCTCGAGTAGATGCCGCTCAGCGGGCTGCGAAAAAAAAATGCCGGTCATTCCGAGCGGAGCGAGGAATCTCTCTTTTCTTGTTTTTTCTCCGGGCTACTACGAAAAAATGGTCTTGCCCGGAAATCGTGCGGCCGAGCCAAGTTGCTCCTCGATACGCAACAGTTGATTATATTTCGCAATGCGGTCGGTGCGCGAAGCGGAACCGGTCTTGATCTGTCCAGCCGCGGTTGCCACTGCCAAATCAGCAATGAACGTATCCTCCGTTTCACCGGAGCGATGCGAAATGATCGAGTTGTATCCAGCCTTGCGAGCCAGTTCAATCGCATCAATCGTTTCGGTCACACTGCCAATCTGGTTCAGCTTGATCAGAATGGCATTCGCGATTCCGTCGTTGATTCCGCGCGACAGTCTTTCGGTGTTCGTAACAAACAGATCGTCGCCAACCAGCTGAATCTTTTTCTTGGATGTTTTCTCGCCCACTGACTTGGTCAGTGTCTTCCATCCCGCCCAGTCATCTTCCGCCATTCCGTCTTCAATCGATACGATGGGATATTTTTCGGTCCAGCTGGTCCAGTAAGCGGCCATCTCATCCGACGAGTGCGCGCTCTTGTCTGATTTCTTGAACACGTATTTGCCGCTGGCCTTGTCAAAAAATTCGCTGGATGCCGGATCGAGTGCGATACTCACCTGCTCACCCGGTTTGTAGCCCGCCGTGCCAATCGCTTCCAGCACGATTTGGATCGCTTCTTCATTCGACTTGCAGCTGGGCGCGAATCCGCCTTCGTCTCCCACGGCAGTCGAATAGCCGCGCTTTTTTAGCGAAGACTTCAGCGAGTGGAAAATTTCCACGCCCCAGCGCAGCGCTTCCGAAAAATTCGGCGCGCCGACCGGCATCACCATGAATTCCTGAAAGTCCACCGAGCTGTCAGCGTGCGCGCCGCCATTCAAAATATTCATCATCGGCACCGGCAAAAGATTCGCGGTGCGGTCGCTCGAATACTTGGAAAGATATTTGTATAAAGGCTGTTTCGTTGCGCCAGCCGCGGCGCGCGCCGCGGCCATCGAAACCGCCAGAATCGCATTCGCACCGAGCCGCGATTTGGTCGGCGTGCCATCCAGCGTGATCATGGTATGATCGAGCCCGCGCTGGTCCGCCGCATCAAATCCCGCCACCACCTTGGCGATTTCGCCGTTTACATTGGCAACCGCCTTTAGCACGCCCTTGCCGAGATATTTGCTCTTATCCGCATCACGTAGCTCCAATGCCTCGTGTTCGCCGGTCGATGCACCGCTCGGAACCGCTGCTCGCCCCAGCACATCGCCTTCCAGAATCACATCCGCCTCAACCGTCGGATTTCCGCGCGAATCAATCACCTGCCGCGCATGCACTTTTGCAATCTTCGTGGACATTTCTATTGGTCTCCTCAGCTCACCGCGAACTCAATATTGTACAGGAGATTTATCGCTCTTCCTTACTCAGGACCCCGTCGTATAATTCTGGCCATGAAACGGATTATCTGCATCGGTTCGCTGCTCTTTTGTCTTGGGGCAAATACCGCCGCCGCGCAAGTTCTAATCAATGTGCCGGCAAGAACATACAAGGCACGTGAACTGATTGTGGCTACCGTCACGAACTTGGGCAGAAAGAATGCCACTATCTGCGTTGAAATCGGTCAAACCTCCCCGATTGGGGACGAAGCCAAAAGTACTCCTTATCCTTTCACTGTACAGCAGAATTCAAACGACAAATGGGGCACAGTGCTGATCGGGCCAGATGTCGGAAGTTTTCGAGGAACCGATGTTTTGCAGCCGGGAGAATCGCGGGAATTCCCGTTTGCGCTCCGCGCTGCGGGAAAAATGCGATTGCAGCTTGAATTCTGGCTGGTTGATAATGTTCCTAAGAATTGCACCGAATTGAAGGGCGGGAAAAAAGTTAAGTCAAACTCCTTCTTTGTCCAAGACTAGGGTGACATTTTAGATCGAGGCAGTTCTTCGCAAATGTCGTGACAATACATAAACGGGAATCGACCTAATCCCCCTCGTGGATCAGGGAGCTAAACACCCTGCTGATTTGGTTCTGCGGTTTGCCGCCGTTGCCCGGATCGCGCTTTGGCACGTTCGAAGTGAACCTGCGAATTACAAATTCCTGCAAAATGTTGGCGGCGGCGGTCGCACCGAGTCCGATCGCAAAATTCTGGAAAGTCAGCGCCGCATCGCGGTCTTTGGCAGGATAGTACAAATTGGAGATGCCACCCGAAGCCAGGCCTCCGAGAATACCGGAATAATTTGCCTGCCAGTGTCCGTTGTCGCCCTTGCAAATCACCGAATTTGCGATCGCATAGAGTAGCCGTGACCGTTTGCTGCCGGTTCCTTTGTAAAAATAGCGCGGATCCTGGTGCAGCAACGAAGGGAGAATTGCGCTTCCAATCAAGGTGCTGGTTGCCATGTCTGCATACGCGGCGCCATAGCGTTTTGCGAAGCCTTGCCCGCCCTGTCCATATCCGCTGAAATCATTTTGCGCCTGCTGCAGGCCGGCAATCGCTCCCGACAATCCGAAGGTGATTGGGTCGAACATATATTTCCAGGCAAGCTCGAATTTTTGTTTCGGGGCGAGCGGCGCGGCATTCGGGACGTAGGTCACATAGAAATTTGGAATGATTTTCAACGCTCGCTGCTTCTCCTCCACTTTAATCTGATCTTCAGCCACGTCGACGGTGGATGGCACCACGCGCACTTCAGTGTTTATCGCCGCGAGCGCCAGCGCGATTTGCGGCACCAGAAAATTTTCCTGTGCGCTCAGATTTCCGGAGAATTCCTGCGTCGCAAAACCTGCAGCTGTAATGGTGAGGTGGAAAATACCGGCAGCCACATTCGCAAACTCAAATTGACCCGCATCGTCCGTTAGCACCTCCGGGGCTGGGGTCTGCTCCTGGCCGGTAAGCTTTACTCTGGCTCCGGGGATCGCCACCCCATCCGGATCAACAATCTTTCCGCTGATTCGCCGGGCCTGCTGTTGCTCGCCGGGCGCAGCTTCCCCGGTGCCAGGATTCTGCCGGGCCCTCGCTGGAAAGCTGCCAAGCACCAGACCAAGCGTCAGCGACGCCAGCAAACCGCCGCGAACTGCCCAGCTGCGAGCGTTTCCATTCCAATAATTCTTCAGTGAGTCCTTTTTCTTGGCACGCACAGTCCTTGTCCTTCCACCTTTCCTGGTTGTCGGCGCCAAGGGACGATGAATGCCCCTTCTCCAATAATACCAACAGCGCGTCTCCGGTACTTTGATGCAAGAAAGCCGGTCGGTGGAAGAGTAAATCGCAAAAATCTGTGCTTTGCGGAAAAGGGCGGTTAGCCAGAAAGTCGCATTTTCCGCCGGTTCCCGTTGATTGCTGCTTTTCGGTCAGGCATTTTTTGCGGACGAGGCGTTTCGCCCGGGAACCACATCAACCTGCAGAGCGGGAACAGCGGCGGGGATATAACCGGTCGGCAGGCCGAGTTCGCGGCGAACCATGTTGCAGCCTTGCGCGATGGCGCTGGCTTTGTAGAACGCGATTTCGCGGTTGCAGCCTTGGCGCCCGAAACCGCAGTCGTTTGAAACGATTAATTTTTCGGCTGGGATATATTTCAGCGCTTTGCGAATTTCCGCAGCCACTTCTTCCGGACGATCCGCCTGCAATCGCCGGTGGCTGACTGCGCCGATACAAATCTTCTTTTTCAGATTATTTTTGAACGGCGCGAATAGTTCCAAATCCTTTTGGCCGCGGTCCTTCATCTCCAGCGTCCACACGTCGCCGCGGCAACGCTCCAGGTAGATTTCGATCGAGTTCGCGTAGCTGGTATCTTCCATCACCCGCTGCATATTCGGATTGCCCCAGCAGGTGTGAATCCACAGCTCCACGTCGTCCAGTCCCTGCACTTCTCGATTGAACGCATCAATCATGAACTTCACATCTTCATGATCCTTGCCGAACGTATTGGCCATGAAGTGAAACGTCGGCTCTTCAATCTGGATGCAGCGGCAACCGGCTTCGCGTAACGCCAGCAGTTCTTTGTTCATGGCTTCCGCCATGTCCCAGATCACCTGACGCTTGTCCTTGTATTTCGGCGTATGAATATCCAGGAACAGCGCCATCACTTGCGAGCAGCAGGTGCCGAACTTTACCGGCTTGCGTGTACGGGCCTGCGCCAACCGCCACAATTTTGGATAGTCGAGCGGGCGGTGCTCGATCTTGTCCACCACGTGCGGCCAGCGCCATCCGGTGTAAATTTCATTCAACAAAGTTCCCGGCGGATAGTGCAGCCAGGGCGCGGTGGTCTCTTCCGGTTGCAGATGATCGCCTTCAAATCCGGCCCAGCGCTGCAGCGGATAGTGATGCCACCCGCGTCCGGCTAAATCTTCGTCAACGTGCAAATCGCCGTGCGAGAGAATATCCAGACCGGCGCGCTCCTGATCGCTGATCACCACCGCCATCGCATCCTGAAATTTTTCGCGGAAGCGAATATCCAGCATGCAGGTATCCAGCGGCCGCCCCCACATCCCAACGTCATACCACCGCGGCCGCGGAAACGATCCGGTCGTCGTGCTCGGCAGTGTCAGGTCTTTGGTCGCTGTAAACATCAGACTGCCTACGCGGTTTCTGGTTCTTCGATAAGCGACTCCTGGCGAACCACTATCACAATGCCAGAATCGGTGACGTGGAAGCGGCGCTTGTCGGCTTCCAGGTCGTAGCCGATTTCGGTGTGCTCCGGCAAATTCACGTGGCGATCGATAATCGCGCGGCGGACTTTCGAGTGCCGCCCAATATTCACGTGGTTATACAAAATACTGTCGCTCACTTCGCAAAAACTATTGACCCGCACATTGTTTCCCACCACACACTTGGTGACGCGGCCTCCCGAGACTACCGAGCCTCCGGCCACGATCGAGTCCACCGCAATTCCCATGCGGTCGGGATCGCCAAACACGAATTTGGCCGGCGGATATTGATGCTGCCAGGTACGTAACGGCCATGCGCTGTCGTATAAGTTGAAAACCGGCGAGACATTCACTAAGTCCATGTTCGCCTCATAATATGCGTCCAAGGTGCCGACGTCACGCCAGTAGAGCGAAGTTTTGCTGTTTTCGTCGACGAAGTTGTAGGCGAATACCCGATGCTTGGAAATGATGCGCGGCAGAATATCCTTGCCGAAATCGTGATGGGATTTCGGATCTTCGGCATCGGCCAGCAAAACCGGAATGAGCAGTTGGGTATTAAAAATGTAGATGCCCATCGATGCGTTGCACTGCCCGGGGTTGTGCGGCGACTCTTTGGGCTTCTCCGGCTTTTCTTCGAAGCCGACGATGCGCCAGTCCTTGTCCACTTCGATTACGCCAAACTGCTTGGATGCCTCGTGCGTGGGAATTTGAATGGTGCCAACGGTTACATCCGCGGCGGAATCCAGATGCTGTTGCAGCATCTTGGCGTAATTCATTTTGTAAATGTGATCGCCGGAAAGAATGAAAACGAATTTTGAGCGTTCGCTGCCGATGGAATAAATGTTTTGATAAACCGCGTCGGCGGTGCCCTGATACCACTCTTTGGAAACGCGCATCTGCGGCGGCAGAATTTCGATGTATTCGCCGAGCCCCGCCAGCGGCGACCAGCCGGCGCGCACGTGGCGGCTCAAACTGAGCGCCTTGTATTGGGTGAGGACAAATACGCGGCGCAGGCCGGAGTTCACGCAGTTGGAAAGGGTGATGTCGATGATGCGGTAAAGCGCGCCAAACGGTACCGCAGGCTTGGCGCGATCGCGCGTCAGCGGCCACAGCCGTTCGCCTTGCCCTCCAGCCAACAACACCACAATGGCATCGCGCATGTCTTGCATGGTGGCACCCCGCAAGCGGACAAGTTTCCAGCCGCGCCATTCTAGCAGCAGTCGACCGCAAAACAAGGCAGGGTATTTGCCGTAGGCGGCGGGCGGATGTGAGGGTGGGTCTTGGGTTTCTGATGCCTGAAGGACTAAGCGCTACTATTGGCCTTCCTTCTATAAAGATTGCTTGACAGGCAAGGCTGAATTGATTAAGAAGAGGGCCATAGATCGTCCTCGTCTAGGGTGCGAACGCCTAAAAATTTGGCGGCATTGGCCGAACCGGGCATTAGGCTCGGGCAATTCGGCGTGCGATAATGAGGACGGTGGAAACCGGCCCGGAACGATGCAAGGAGCCAGGTTTTCGACAGAGACCAATCCTAACCGGATTGGGGGTGAATTAACCAAGTGGCTGAAGTCATTATCCAAGAGAGTGAGTCACTGGAAAATGCCCTGCGGCGTTTTAAGCGCAAGGTGCAACAGGAAGACATCATCAAGGAAATCAAGAAGCACAGCTTCTACATGAAACCCGGCGAGAAGCGCCGGGCGAAGGAAGCGCTTTCGCGGAAGCGTCTGCGCAAAAAGCAGCGGCGCGAGCTGGATTAGTCGTTGCAAGTGTGACCGTAACCCGGTCACCTCCAGTTCGTCCACAGCTTGGCGCCCGCTCCGTGATTCAGGCCCCGGTCAGGTAGTGAACGGAAGTTTGCTAGTTGCAGAATACCAGCTCGCAGGCCCCAGGAGCCCCAGCCCGGTTCCCTGGACCCCAAGGCTTTTGGTGGGGTCCGACCCTTCGTGCAGACTTCTGCGCGTTCTCTTTCCTGTTGGGGTCCAGGGGGAACGCTTCCATGGAATACCATGACAAGGTTCTGAAGTGCTCGGAGTGTGGCGCCGAGTTTGTGTTTACGGCCGGCGAACAGATGTTCTTTGCCGACAAGGGCTTCAAGAATGAGCCCAAGCGCTGCAAGGCCTGCAAGGCCAAGCGCGCCGAAGGTTCGGGTGGGGGAAATTCCGGCCCGATGCGTTCTGAAACCAAGACCAGTTGTTCGCAGTGCGGGAAGGAAACCACGGTTCCCTTCCGGCCGACCCAGGGGCGTCCGGTATTCTGCCGCGAGTGTTTTCAGCAGCGGCGGGCCATGGGCGCGGCGTAGATCGATTCGAGCAGGCGGTTTTTTTGCTTACGCGTTCCGTCTGACGAGGAGATCGCCGCAACTTTTCTTAACGCGATTCTTTTCAGTCCAATTTGGGATCGTCCAAAAGGCGCCTGACCACCAGGCGCCTTTTTTGTTTTCGCCGGACGTTCACGGCGCAGCAATGGAAATTTGCAGAAGCGCGAAGCCTGCGGATCTGGCGGCGAGTGCCAGGCGCTGGTCGGCGCAGATGAAATGGCGGCGGGCGGGGCGGTGGTCGCACCAGACTAGAGCTGCCGCGAGTTGCAGGCTGTCGGCGGATCGCAGCGAATAAGACTCCAAGCAGCGAGCGGCGATGTCCCTCAGTTGTTGAGTGGGCAGGATTTCGCGCCAGCCTTGGCTCAGTAAGCTTAGACGCGCGAGCGCGCCCTGCTTCCCCGCATCGGTAAGATCACCCTCACGATGAAGACCGCAGATAGCGCTAGCGATTTCGACCGGACTTCCCCACCAGACGACGGGAGCGAAGCGGCGCAGGAATGATTGCGCCTGGCGTGAAGACGCCTCTTGTATGCACAGAGGGACCAGCGCGCTGGCGTCCCAAAAGGCGGTGGTCTTGGTCACGAATCTTCCCGGTCGGCAAGCAGGGCGCGAACCGCTTTATTGCCTTGGAGCGTACCGGTACGGATTCTGGAAAGTTGGCGGACATCCAAACGGACGGCAGGAAGGCGGAGTTTACCAGCAGCGACGAGGAGCAATTCCTGATCGGCGGCATCGCCGGCAGTAAACGGAATGAGCTTGGCCACAGGAAGGTTGCGCTCGCGGATCACGACCTCTTCGCCGGCCTTGGCGAAGGTCAGGTATTTGCTCAGGCTGTTTTTCAGTTCGGCGACGTTTACGGTGCGCATGCCAGTGCCTCCACGATATGGCTATTATAGCCATAAAATTACCAGGGAGCAAGGAATGGGCCAGCCGGTCGATCAGAAAGGCACGCAGCCAAGAGTGGCTAGGCTACCGAGGAGAGGGAAAAACGCAGGGCTCGATGGTTGGCCTGCGCCATAGGGGCGGCGGGGCGGGCAGAGGATAAGGAAGTGGAGATGGGGTATGATACGGGCGAAGTCCCCGGCAAGCTCACGCGAACGGAGGGCCAGCCATGGCTCACCGCTTCACCATCGGTGTGGAAGAAGAATTCCAGATTATCGATCCCACGACGTGCGAGTTGCGGTCGCACGTGATGCAACTGGTGAACGAGATTTCGCCGTCGATCCAGGACCAGGTGAAACACGAAATGCACCAGTCGATCGTGGAGACCGGGACCAACATCTGCGAAAACGTGGGCGAACTTCGAATCGAGATGCACCGCACGCGGGGCGAACTGATTGCGGCGGCGGACCGCGCCGGGCTGCAAGTCGCGGCGGCGGGCACGCATCCCATTTCCAGCTGGATCGATCAGGTGATTTCGCCGGGCGAGCGTTACGAGCACATCGTGGAAGAGCTGCAACAGTTGGCGCGCTCTTTGTTGATTTTCGGGATGCACATCCACGTGGCGATGCCGGACAAGCAAACGACCATCGACCTGATGAACATGGTGCGTTACTTCCTGCCACACCTGCTGGCGCTGTCGACGAGTTCACCATTCTGGATGGGGCGGAACACCGGGCTCAAGTCATTTCGAACCACGGTATTCAGAAGATTTCCGCGAACGGGTATACCGGAACAGTTCGAATCGTGGAGCGACTACGAAAACTTCACGAATCTGCTGATGAAGCTGCACTGCATCGACACTCCGAAAAAAATCTGGTGGGACGTTCGACCGCATCCGGTGTTTGGCACCCTGGAATTCCGGATGTGCGACGTCACCACCAAAGTGGAAGAAGCGTGTGCGATCGCGGCGCTGACCCAGGCGATTGTCGTGAAGCTGCATCGTTTGTATACCAGCAATCAAAGCTGGCGAATCTATCGTCGCGCGCTGATTGAAGAAAACAAGTGGCGCGCGGCGCGCTATGGAATCGAAGGCAAGATGATCGACTTCGGCAAGGAGCAGGAAGTGCCGATGAAGGTGCTAATCCCCGAGCTGCTGGAGCTGGTGGACGATGTGGTCGACGATCTGGGCAGCCGCAGCGCGGTGAACTACGTAAATACGATTTTGAGCGAAGGCACCAGCGCCGAGCGGCAATTGCGAGTTTTTCAGGAGACCGGCGATCTGCGGGCGGTGGTGCAGCACCTAGTGGCGGAGACGCGCGCGGGAACCATTGAGCCGAGATCCACTTCGGCGCGTGCGGTGAATTGAGAGCGGCAAAACCGATTCCTCGCTCCGCTCGGAATGGAACAATTCGGATTTGGGAGACAAAGCCATGAAGATCGTTGGATTGCTTTGCGGGCGGGAATATTCGTTTCCGCCGGCGTTTATTGCGCAGGTGAACCAGCTGGGCGCGAAAGATGGCGTAGTAGCGGAGTTTGTGAAGCTGGGCGGAACGAAAATGGGCGAGGCGGCGCGCTACAGCGTGATCGTGGACCGCATTTCGCACGAAGTGGAATATTACCGCGGCTATCTGAAGCATGCGGCGCTGGAAGGCACCTACGTCATCAACAATCCGTTCTGGTGGACGGCGGACGACAAGTTTTTCAATTACTCGGTTGCCGCGAAATTGGGAATCGCCATTCCGAAAACGGTGCTGCTGCCGCAAAAAGGCTACCCGGCAAGCGTGGATATTACCTGGGAATCGCTGCACAACCTTGATTATCCGATCGATTGGGACGGGCTGCTGGACTACATCGGACGGCCGGCAATTTTGAAGCCGTTTTCCGGCGGCGGCTGGAAGCACGTCTACAAAGTCCATGACAAAAAAGAATTGATCGAAGCGTTCGACAAAACTTCGCCGTATTGCATGACCCTGCAGGAGTTTATTGATTTCGATAAATATGTGCGGTGCTTCACGTTCGGAAAGACGGACATCGTGCCGGTGCACTATGACCCAAAGGAACGGAAATATCTGGTGGAGCACGATTATTTGTCGCCGGCGCTGGGCGCGAGAGTGGTGAAGGACGCGCAGACCATCAATCAGGCGCTGGGCTACGAAATGAATACCATCGAGTTTGCGGTGAAGGGCGACGTGCCGTACGCGATCGATTTTCTAAATCCGGCGCCGGATTTTGAGCGCGACCGCATCACCGGATTTTATTTCGAGATGGTGGTGGACAAGATGGCGCGGCTGGTGATCGATCGCGCGCTGAACGGAGCACCTTCAAATCCGTGGCCGCGGTGGGAAGAGATGTTGGGAATCGGCTCGGCGGCTGGTTTTACGGGGGCGCCACGCGCGGCGGCGCAGGCCGCTCCGGGCAGCTCCGGAGCCAAGTCGAAATGAGCACCGGAACAGCGCCGACTTCGCCGGGCGGCACGTTATCGAGCGCCGCGGCGGAACTGTGGGACCAAAAGCTGAAGGCGGAGCTGCGGAATTCGCCGTATTTCACCGACAAATTTTATGACAAGCTGCGTGCCGCCAAACTTACCTTTGGCAATCGCGTGCATTGTCCTTTTTTGCGGCCTTTTTTTCTTTCCCCGGAAGACGAACAGCGCGTTCGAATCGTCGCGGAGACCATGGCCGAACTCGGCGAACGGGTAGCCGGCGCCGCGCTCGGCGATCCCGCGCTGCTTGGGCAATTTCATTTACGCGAAGACGAGTTGCGGCTGATACGGTTGGGAAAAACTGCCGGGCCAGCGAGCACCGCTTCGCGTCTGGACGCGTTTCTGCTGCCGGATTCGCTAAAGTTCGCGGAATATAACGGCGAATCGCCTGCGGGCGCGGGCTATACCGAAACCCTGGCGGAGATTTTCAGTGAGCTTCCGGTGATGAAGGAGTTCACGACAGGATTTCAAGTTCACCCTTACCCGCTGAGCGCCAAGTTGCTGGACGCGCTGGTGACAAGTTATATCGATTGGGGCGGCACGTCGAAGCGTCCGCAAATGCTGATCACCGACTGGCGGGAAGTGCCCACCTGGAGCGAATTCGAGATTTTGCAAGAGCGATTCGAAAAAATGGGCGTGCCGGTGGAGCTGGCCGATCCGCGCGATTTGCACTTCGACGGAAAGCATCTAACCGCGAACGGAAAGAAGATTGATCTGGTTTACCGCCGAGTTTTGATGAACGACATCGTGGTGCGTGCCGCGGAATGCAAACCGCTGGTGGATGCGGTTGCCGCGAACGCGGTGTGCATGGCCAATCATTTCCGCTGCAAGATTCCGCACGTGAAGGCTTTTTTTGCGGTGTTGACCGATGAGCGGAACGACGGGCTATTTTCGTTTGGCGAGCGCGAATTGATCCGCAAACACGTGCCGTGGACTCGCGTGGTGGCGGATGTGCGGACTTCGCATTATGGAAAGCCGGTGGAGCTGCTGGAATTTTTGCGAAGCGAGCGGCAGAACCTGGTGCTGAAACCAAGCGATGCATATGGCGGGAGCGGCGTGACCCTCGGCTGGGAAACCAGCGAGGCGCAGTGGGACGCCGCGATTGAAAAGGCGATTGAGCCGCAGCAAGGATGCTGGATCGTGCAGGAGCGTATTCCCATCCGGCGCGAAGTTTTTCCGTGGATTCAGCCGAATGGCCAGGTGGAATTCCGCGACATGCTGGTGGATTTTGCGCCGTACTTATTTCGCGGAAAATTGTGCGGATTCCTGACGCGTTTGAGTGCGACCGGACTGGCGAATGTCACCAGCGGCGGCGGGCAGATTCCCGCGTTTCGCGTGCATGCGCGGAGTTGATATTTGGAAAAATCTTCCGCGAGCAGCTTCAAAATTCATTCATCCCACTGTAAAATAATTGTAATGAACTTCGGAAATTCGAAACCAGAGCTAATGCCGGGCGCGAAAAACGCCGTGGAAACCTGTCTCGCGGTGCAGCCCGGAGAGCACGTGGCGTTGATTGCCGACGAAACGAGCAGCGCAGTGGCGGCGAGTCTGGCCGAGGCGCTGGAGCAGAATCATGCGAAGACAACCGCGCTGCTGCTGGAGGATTTTGGTCCGCGGCCGATGCGGGTCGCGCCACAGCCGGTGCTCGATGCACTGGAGAAAGCGGACGTGGGAATTCTGGCGATGAATCCGCAGCCCGGCGAACTTACGGCGCGGATGGCAATTGTGCAGGTGGTGGAGCGGCGGCGGATTCGCTACGCGCACATGGTCGGCGTCACCCCGCAGATCATGCAGCAAGGTATGCGCACCGATTACAAACTGGTGGACCGGTTGAGCGACAAATTGCGCGAAAGAATGCTGCGGGCGCAAACGCTGACCGTGAAAACCGAAGCTGGCACCTCTTTCGCCGCGCACTTCGACCGCAAACTCGATTGGGTAAAAACCAGCGGGCTGATCAGTCCGCGCTATTGGTCGAATTTGCCGGCAGGCGAAGTGTTTACGACACCTGCGACCGTGGACGGAACTTTTGTGTGCGACGCGACCGCGGGCGACTATTTCAACGGAAAGTATGGCGACTTGCAGTCGACGCCGATGAAGTTGACGATTGAAGGCGGGCGGCTGGTTCGTGTGGAGTGCGCGCGCAAGGATCTGGAAAAAGAGTTTTGGGAATATTGCCACACCGATGAAAACAGCGATCGCGTGGGCGAATTGGCCTTCGGAACAAATCTGGGATTGTCAGAAATGATTGGAAGTTTGCTGCAGGACGAAAAATTTCCCGGCGTGCACATCGCTTTCGGCGATCCCTACGGCAGCCAGACTCACGCCGACTGGAAATCGAAAACTCACGTGGATGTTCTAACGCGGAATTGCGACGTCTGGATCGACAGCGACCAAATCATCGCCAAGGGCCACTACCAGATGGAACATCTGGACCTCTCCTGAACCTAGATCCACCGTTTCAGCCATACAGGAATATGCCGACTTGCCGGTGCAACAGCGCGGGTTTAGGGTCGGACTGACTCGCCCAGCAACGCGAACAGGGGAATTTCTATGCCGGAACAAGAAACAATTGAACGGGCGCGACACGACAAAGAGCAAGGAAAATCTGCTTCAACCCAGGCGGGAGAATTTGTGCGCGAAGAAATTCATCACGTGCGGGAAGGAAAGCACGGCGCGAGGTCTGTGCAACAGGCGATCGCCATCGGGTTGTCGAAGGCCAGACGCGCGGGAGTGAAACTGAAAGTGCCGAAAAAGGGACGAGTTTCACGGAAAGTAAGGACCCAAGCAAAGCGCGATCTGGCAAAAGGACGCGCCAGGTACAAAAAAACCTCGCGCACCCGATCACGTGGCGTCATGCGGGCCTTGCGGAGAGAAAGTCACGGTAGTGCGTCGAGGTCTGCGCTATCCCGGCAGGCAAGAAGAGCAGCAAGGCGCCGTGGCCATTCGTCGTTACATCGCGCAGCAATAAAGGCGGTGCATACAAAAGGCAAAAAAGGCCTGCAGCGCGCGGCACGCAAAGCGGCACGCACACGATACGGCGGCTAACGCCTCTTTTTCGGTCCGAGGCAATCAAAACAGGTGCGAGACGTATTCGCGCATCTGGTGTTTCCAGTACGGCCAATCGTGGCCGCCCATGGGGCCCCAATTATCGAGCGAGTGGCGGATGCCTTTGCTGGACAGAACCTCAGAGAGGCGATAGGTTGGCCCGGAATTTTCCCACTGGCCGGTGCCAGTCGAAATGTGAATATCGCATGTCGCCAGCTGGCCGTAGACCCAGGGATCGCTCAAATTCGCAAGATAATCGATCGGATTATTAAAATAAAAATTGTCGTCAAACATTCCGTCCATGAAATTTTTCAGGTCGTAGACGCCGGACATCGCAAAGCAACGCTTGATGACATCGGGATGCTTGAACAGCGAATTTGCGGCGTGATACGCGCCGAACGAGGCGCCCATGGTCGAGATGGCGATCCCCTGCGACTGGCAATTGTCCCAGATGAATGGCACAACTTCCTCGCGCAAGTACGAATCGAACATCGACTGAACATAGCTGCGATGAAACGGATGCGCGCCTTTGTTATAGAAGCTGAGACCGTTGATGGAATTGACGGTATAAAACTTCAGCTTGCCGCCATCGATGAAATCCGCAAGCGCGCCGATCAACGACTGGCCTTCGAGTTCCCACTCATCTCCCGCGCTGGTGGGAAAACCGAGCAGCGGCGAGCCGTAGTGGCCATAAACGACGACGCCAAGCTCGATGCCCAGGCGATGCGAATACCAGCGATGGAATTCACGTTTCATGAGAGCGGCCTCGTCAAAAATCGGGGAAACCGAGAGTATGCCAGCGGCACGAACTTCAAGCAACCGTGCCGCTGCTGCAAATCCCGATTCCCCTGCACATCCGGGCGCAAAAAGGCGTATAAAGAGAGCGACGAAGTTAGCGCCCGTTCCCACGCAGGCTTCTCGTCAACCAAAATAATCCGGCACAAACCGGAGGGAGATCGTTTATGTCGTCCGCTGCCGCGCCCAGACCAAGTCCGGAGAAAATCTTCGACGCGCTCACCCGCTATCAGCAGACTTTTGCCCTGAAAGCCGGCATTGATGTGGAACTCTTCACGGCCATCGGCGAGGGTTCGAACGAGCCCGCCTCACTGGCCAAGCGCACTCAATCCGCCGAACGCGGAGTGCGGATTCTTGCGGATTATCTGACGATTCAAGGATTCTTAACTAAGGAAAATGGCAAGTACTCCTTGACGCCGGATTCAGCGGTATTCCTCGACAAGCGCTCGCCGGCGTACATGGGCGCCATGGCCGAGTTTTTGGTCAGCGGCCAGAACCTGGACAGTATGCAAATCCTGACCAAGTCGGTGCGCAAGGGTGGCACCGCCAGCGACATGGGCGACAACAGCAAACCGGAGGATGACCGCTGGGTGAATTTCGCGCGTTCGATGGGCGCAATGGCCGTGCCGATGGCCGGCGTTCTTGCTCAGATGATCGGGCCCAGCAGCGTGGCGATCAAGGTGCTGGACATTGCCGCAGGCCACGGTATGTACGGCATCACCGTGGCCAAAATTCTTCCCAATGCGCACGTGACCGCGCTGGATTGGCCGCCGGTTCTCGATGTCGCAAAAGAAAATGCCGCCAAAGCTGGCGTCCTCGATCGTTATTCAACCCGCCCGGGCAGCGCATTCGATGCCGACCTCGGCGAAGGATACGACTACATTTTCATCACCAATTTTCTGCACCACTTCGATCCTCCGACCAACGAAATGCTGCTAAAGCGTTTCCATGCAGCACTGAAACCCGGCGGCAAGACGCTCACTGTGGAATTCGTTCCGAATGCTGATCGGGTCACACCGCCAATGGCTGCCGCATTCAGCTTAGTCATGCTGGCGCACACCGACTCCGGCGACGCCTACACTTTCGCAGAATACGAGAAGATGCACCGCGCGGCGGGCTTCCAGAGCTGCAGCCTGCATCCGGTTTCGGAGCTGCCGCAGCAAGTGGTGGTAGCGGAAAAATAGCAATGGCCGTGCGCAACAAAAAATCATTGAGCGCAAAACCGGGTCCCGACGCTTCCCTTCGCCAGCACTTGATCGAATTGCTGAAGGGCGGCAACGCGCACGTTGGATTTCAGGACGCGGTGGACAATATTCCCAAGCGAATGCGCGGTGCCTACGCAAACGGTTTGCCGCACACCGCTTGGCAATTGCTGGAGCATCTGCGCGTCGCTCAGTGGGACATTCTCGAATTCAGCCGTAATCCAAAGCATGTTTCGCCCGACTTTCCCGCCGGCTATTGGCCAAGCACTCCGGCACCACACGATGACGACGCCTGGAAGAAAAGCATTCGCTCCTTTCGACGCGACCAGCGCGCCATGATGCGGCTAGTGTCAAACAAACGCCTGGACTTGCACGCCTCGTTTCCGTGGGGCGACGGCCAAACGCTGCTGCGAGAGGCCTTGCTGCTGGCCGATCACAACGCCTATCATCTTGCACAACTCGTGGATCTGCGCCATGCGCTGGGCATCTGGCCTGGGTCATAACACGCTAAAAACACCGGCGCCAGTTGCAAGAATCCGAATTGGCGGTACGATGTTGCTATGGAAATCGCTGAAAAACCGGAGGGTTTCGTGATTGCCGTCGAAAATATTTCTTTGTTTGGCAGCAAGAGTGGCAACAGCCGCCGCGATTTTTTGCGCGGAGTGGTAAGCGCCGGAGCATTTGTGCTGGCGGCGCACTATTTGCCGGGTGAAGTTTTCGCCGCAGGCAGCGCGGCCGGAACGCCGAACGGTGTTACTGACGTCGGCCTAAAAGGTCCGCTCTCGCCCAGTGTCTATCTCGCGATCGATACCGACGGCACGGTCTACGCCATCGCGCACCGCTCCGAAATGGGTAGCGGCAGCAAGACCGCTCTCCCGCGCATTGTCGCCGACGAACTCGACGCCGATTGGGCCCGCGTAAAAATCGTACAAGCCACCGGCGATGAAAAATATGGCGATCAGGACACCGACGGCTCGCACTCGGTGCGCGGCTCGTTCGATACTTTACGCGAAACCGGAGCTTCAGCTCGCCTGATGTTGATTCGCGCAGCCGCCCAGCAATGGGGCCTGCCGGAAGGCGAATGCTCAACGGGTTTGCATGAAGTGCTCCACGCAAAATCCGGGAAGAAATCCGGTTACGGCTCGCTGGTGACGGCCGCCGCAAAACTTCCCGTCCCCAAAAAGGAAGAATTGAAGCTCAAGCCGCGCAGCGAGTGGCGCTATATGGGCAAAGGCGTTTCCAGCTACGACCTAAGGGACATGATCACCGGCAAAGCCACCTACGGCATCGACACTCACCTGGACGGAATGTTGTACGCCAACGTTGCGCATCCTCCGGTTTACGGCTCGGCTGTGAAGTCGGTGGACGACAAAGCTACACTCCTGGTTCCGGGAGTAAAGCAGACCGCGACCATCGATCCCTTCAAGCCTCCCATTCTTTTTCAAGCGCACGGCGGCGTGGCGGTGCTTGCGAACAATACTTGGGCGGCGATTCAAGGCAAGAAAAAACTGAAAATCGAGTGGACCGAAAGCGAACACCAATCGTATTCATCGGAACCGTATAAGGCGGAATTGCAGGCGACTTCTCGTAAGCCCGGAAAAGTGGTCCGCGAAATCGGTAACGTGGACGACGCCTTCGCCAAGGGCGGCAAGTTCATCGAAGCGGAATATTACGCGCCGATGCTGGCGCACGCTTCCATGGAACCGCCCGCGGCGCTGGCAAACTTTAAAGACGGCAAAGTGGACGTATGGGCCGCCACGCAAAATCCGCAAGGCACGCGCGACGCCGTGGCCGCCGCGGTCGGCGCGAAGAAAGAAGACGTCACAGTTAACGTCACTCTGCTCGGCGGCGGTTTTGGCCGCAAATCATTTCCGGACTACGCCGTCGAAGCGGCAGTCCTCTCCAAAAAATCCGGCAAGCCGGTGAAAGTGGTCTGGAGCCGCGAGGACGACATTCAGTTCGACACCTACCACAGCGTCGCTGCGATGTATCTGAAAGCCGCCGTCGGCGCGGACGGAAAGCCGACCGCTTGGTTGCAGCGCAGCACTTTCCCACCGATCGCTTCGACCTTTGACGCCAGCGCGTTGGTCGCCGACGCCGGTGAGATCGGACTCGGCTGGAGCGACTTGCCTTACGCCATTCCCAATCACCGCGCGGAAAATGGCGAAGCCAAGGCCCACGTTCGAATCGGCTGGCTCCGCAGCGTCTGCAACGTGTTTCACGCCTTTGCGGAACATTCCTTCGCGGATGAATTGGCGCACGCCGCCGGAAGAGATCCCCGCGATTACGTTTTGGCGCTTCTCGGGCCGGACCGCATCATTCCCAAGACCGAATTGGCCAAGGATTACACCAACTACGACGGCGACTATACACAGTATCCAATCGACATCGCACGATTCCGCCGCGTTCTGGAAATCGCCACGGAAAAATCCGGCTGGGGCAAAAAGAAAAATGGCAACGGCTTCGGCATGGGCCTGGCAATTCATCGCAGCTTTTTGACCTACGTCGCCACCGTCGTGCAAGTGGAAATGGGCAAGGACGGCAAAGTGCAAATCGGCCGCGTGGATACCGCGGTTGATGCTGGCACCATCATCAACCCGGAAATGGCGCGGCAACAATTCGAAGGCGCCTCAACGTTTACCACCAGCATTGCGTTCTTTGGCGAAATTACCGCGAAAGACGGAGTGATTCAGCAGAACAACTTCGACGGCTACCAGATGGCCCGCATGAAAAACGCTCCGCGCGAAACCTACGTACATCTCGTTGAGAGCGATGCGCCGCCCGCGGGTATCGGCGAACCGGGCGTTCCGCCGTTCACTCCCGCACTTTGCAACGCGGTTTTTGCCGCCACCGGCAAGCGAGTCCGCGAACTTCCGTTCAGCAAAGTTGGCCTTGCCTGAAGAGCGGCCTCGCCTCTCCCCGGCGATGACGCCGATCTCAACGCCAGAGTTAATTCGGATTAACTAAATGGGCGTGCCGCACTTGCCTCGTCCACACAGCTGCGTCTGAATCGGCTATCCTGCCAGCATCGATTTTTGTCTCTTCACGCGAGGAACTCTTGTCCCCTTCTCGTCGCGTCCTTCTTGCCGGTGCGCTGGTTCTGCTCATGCAGACCGCGGCGATTGCTGTCTATCGCGGCAACGCAGCCGGCCCGCTTTTTTCCAACCTCTGCCAGTTGATGCTCGGATTGCTCGTCGCACACACCTCGTTTCTCACTGCGCGTCGTTGCCAACCGTTTGCCCGTGCCTTCTGGAATCTTGCCGGCGCCGCCTTCACGGTGTGGTGCGTTGGCCAGGCACTCGGTTCGTATTTTGGCGCGTTTCTCAACATGCCCACCGCGGGCCTTTGGTATATCGACGTCATTTATACCGCCTGGCCCGCGCCGCTCGTCATGTGCCTCTTTCTCGACCCTGCCAGCGAACGGGAACAAGCAGGTCTCAATCCGGAGTGGGCGCTGGATTTCAGCCAAGTGGGGATTGTCTTCATCCTGGTCTACATCTATTTCTCCAGCGCCGCCTCGAACACCGTTCACGTTGATACTTGGGTACTTTCTGGCACCACAGACGGCTTGCTGACTGCCAGCTTCGTCATTCGAGCGCTGGTCGCGCGAAAACATCCTTCGCGCTTTCTGTATTGGGGTATTGCCGCCTATCGCGGCGCTGCGTTTTTCACCGATATGTATTTCGTGCTGGGTTTTCCGGAACCAAACGACGGCGCCTGGTTCGACCTGGTCTGGAGCCTTCCCTGGCTGATTCCTCTTTATACCGCCGTCACCTGGAAGGACCAGCAGGATACTCCCAGCGTCGCGCCGCAGGTTCGCCCGGCGCGTCGCATGCTGATTACCCAAGTTCTGCCGCTCATCTTTCCGGTGCTGGTGCTGGTCATGGCTGCCGGAGTGGCGCGCGGTCAGTTGATCGCGGCAGGCGTCGCGATCTTGTTCTCGCTGGGCATCTCCTACGGCCGCTTGATTCTCACTTATCGCCAGCACGACCGGGCTGCTGAGGCGCTCGCCGAAAGTGAAGAACGGTTCCGCACCGTTTTTGATGGCTCGCCGATCGGCATGGCGTTGGTCGGCGTCGACGGCACCGTGCTGGCCTTCAACTCTTCGTACCGCAAGATTCTCGGCATCGGAGGTTCCGAGGTCTTTACCACTGACCTCCTCGACCAGCTCACTCACCCCGATTGCCGCGAGATTGATGCGGCTCGCTACCAGCAGGTCGCCGGCGGCCAACTCGATCAGGTCCGCATGGACAAGCGTTACATCCTCCGCGATGGCCGCACAGTTTCCGCCGATCTTCATCTGCGGCTGATGCGCGGGCGTCAGGGCGAACCCAAATTCGTCATCGGTATGGCCGTCAACACCACCGAACAGAAACATCTCGAAGCTCAATTGTTGCAGTCCCAGCGCATGGAAACCATTGGCCGGCTGGCCGGCGGCGTGGCCCACGACTTCAATAATCTGCTCACCGTCATTCGCGGCTACTGCGATCTGGTCATCGGCCGCACCAGCAATGATCCGGTTGCGCAAAATCAACTCGCGCACGTCGACAAGGCCACCAGCCAAGCTACTTCGCTCACCAAACAACTGCTGGCCTTCAGCCGCCGTCAGCTGCTCCAGCCCAAGGTCTTCGACTTGAACGCTCTAGTGCTCGACGCCGGCAAGATGCTGCAGCGTCTGCTGGACGACAATATTCAATTGCTGACCCACGCGGCCCCCGACCTTGGCGCAGTTAAGGCCGACCCCAGTCAGATCGAACAGGTCGTCTTGAATCTGGTGATCAACGCGCGAGACGCCATGCCGGACGGCGGAAAAATCACCATTGAAACTGCAAACGTCGAACTCGACGGCTCTTATGCCCTGGAACACGTCGGCGCAAAACCCGGCAGCTACGTCATGATTGCAGTCACTGACACTGGTACCGGCATCGACGATCAGACCATGGCGCACATCTTCGAACCATTTTTCACCACCAAGGAGCTGGGCAAAGGCACCGGACTCGGCTTGTCCATGGTTTACGGCATCGTCAAGCAAAGCGGCGGTTCGATCTGGGTTTACAGCGAAAAAAATCGCGGTACCACGTTCAAGGTTTACTTGCCGCGCGCCGATGAGCTGGCGCAGCCCCTCGAACGCGACCGGGCTCACGCAAAACTTGTCATCGGCGATGAAACGCTTCTGCTGGTCGAGGATGACCCCATGGTTCGCGAGCTTGCCGCCGAAGTGCTCCGGGGAAACGGCTACCAGTTATTGGAGGCCTCCACCCCTTCCGTCGCTCTGGAAATCTGTAAGCAGCATTCCGGCCCCATTCATCTGCTGCTCACCGACGTCGTGATGCCCGAAATGAACGGCGGCGAGTTGGCTCGCCTGGTGCAAGAATTGCGCCCGGATATCCGGGTGCTCTTCATGTCCGGATACACGGACAACGTCGTTCTGCAAAACGGCCAGCTCCTGAAGGGTCTGGCGTTTCTGCAAAAGCCTTTCGCGCCTACCACGCTCGGGAAGAAAGTCCGCGAAATCCTGGACGAAAAGGTAAGGCAGCCCGTTTTAGATTCTCCCGCCTAGCGCTGATTCTCGTCGGCGTATTCCAGCTTGTAGAGCGGCTCCAGTCCCGTCCGCTTCAACAATTCCTGCACTGCTGCAGGCCCGATTCGCGGCCCCGGCCGGTGCTCGGCATTCGCGAACGAATACGCCGCCACTGCCATTACCGCGGTTTGCAACCGCACCATCATCGGATCCACTCTCTCAAACGTATCGATAATGGTGTGGTGGCGCGCGTCATAATCCTGCGGGTCCACCATCAACGAATAAATCGGCATGCCCGCCACGATGAAAGTTTCCTGATCGGAGTCGAAGTCTGCTTCTAACGACACGCGATCCGCGCCCAGCGGTGCCAGCGGTTTCAACAGCGTTCGCGACGCCACCTCCAGGTCCTTGCGTCCATGAATCTTGAATCCCAGCGGTGGATGCGCGCCGCAATCAATATTAAAAACCGCGCGGACATCGTCCAGTTCGGATTTGTGCCGTTCGACGTACGCGCGCGATCCGTTGGACAGTTCTTCTTCACCCGACACAAACACGAACCGGATCGTGTGCTTCGGACGAATCCCCAGCCGCTTGAAAATCCGCGCCGCTTCCAGAATCACCGCCACTCCCGCCCCGTTGTCGTTCGCTCCCTGCGCCGGGTCCCAGTCATCAAAGTGCGCCATCATCAGCACCATCTCGCTCGTATCTTGGCCCGGCAAATCGGCCACCACGTTTCGCTCGGTGCCCGGCCCGCTGGCAAACGAGTTCTGCACGTCCAGCCGAATTTTTGCTTGTCCCTTGGCCAACAGCCTCCGTAACAACGCTGCGTCTTCACTGGCGATCGAAAGCACCGGCAGCGCCGCGCGAGGATAAAATCCGAACGCCGAGGTGTACACCATCCGGTCCGGCTTGTCGGACACGATCATCATTGCCGCCGCTCCGGCCTGTGCCAGTTGTTTGCAAAGCACCTCTCTCGTCCCAACATACGCGGTTGACAATCCGTTGCTTCGCAAATCCACAATCACCGCGCTGCCCTTCAGCGCGTTCAAATCACTCAAGTGCTCGCCCGCCGCCGATCCGTAATCGCTCACCGCTACTTCGATCGGCCCAGGCGTCCCCGGCACCCATCCGTACGATCCAATCACCAGCGAGCGCCGCACCGGTGCGATCACTTCGCCGGTTGTCGCGCCGTGCTGCCAGACCGACGGCAACCTGTACTCCTCGGTGTGTGCATTCTCGAACCCCGCATCCCTCAGCGTCTTCAAAATCAATTCGGCAGCTTCGCGCGATCCCTGGCTCCCCGTGATTCGCCCGCCGATGGTATCGGTGAGCGTCTGAAGAAACTCCATCGCGCCGTTGCTGGTCAGCGAGTGCCCGACGATCCGCGCGATCGTTTCGTCGGAGTCCTTCGAAGTGGCTGAACCGGGCGCAGTTCCTTGCGCAGCGACTGACGCCGCAGCCAGCAGAAAACACAGCACAGAATGTATGAGAAAACGCATCGCGACCTCCGTCAACGATGCGAACGATCTCAGCAGCATGGGCACGTTGTCAAGCCGATGATGTAACGCAGAGCACAGAAGGGTTGGCTCAGAAATGGAGAATAGGTTTCAGTGGACATTCTGGAAATACCCGATAGAATGCGGAAACGGTGTACACGGGATGAGCGTGTTCGAGCCGGATGACGAAGCGTGCGCCGCGGAAAAAATCCTTTCTTGCCGTGATCGTTTCCCTATTTTCTCCTGCCTTACTCTCCCCGTTAGCAATCGTGCTAAACCGATTTATTACTGGATAATTCGGACTTCAGCACA
The DNA here is from genome assembly GCA_963814635.1 of uncultured Acidobacteriota bacterium. Lineage (GTDB taxonomy): Bacteria > Acidobacteriota > Terriglobia > Acidiferrales > UBA7541 > Acidiferrum. Next base: position 105,349 of record CAWFDP010000002.1, read on the forward strand.
GGAGTGGTTATGATCGTCGGAGTGCCGCGCGAAAGCTACCCGGGCGAACGGCGGGTGGCGCTGGTTCCGGCGGTGCTCGCCAATCTGGCCAAGGCCGGCCTGCAGGTGGTCATTGAAGCGGGCGCGGGAGCTGCCGCAGGTTATCCGGACGCGGAGTATTTAGATAAGGGCGCCAAAGTCGCTGCCAGTCGCGCCGAAGTTTTTGTTCAAGCGGAAATCATCGCGCAGGTTTTGTGCCACGGTTCGAACGACAAAACCGGCCAGGCGGATTTGCCGTTGCTTCGTAGCGGTCAGGTTTTGGTCGGATTTCTCCGCCCGCTCGGCGCTTTGGAAACCCTGAAAGAAGTTGCCGCCACCGGAGTTACATCCTTCGCCGTCGAATTGATGCCGCGCACCACCCGCGCCCAGAGCATGGACGCGCTCTCTTCCATGGCCACCATTTGCGGCTACAAAGCGGTGATCATGGCGGCGGACACTCTGCCGCGAATTTTTCCGATGTTGACTACCGCCGCTGGAACCATTACCCCTGGGCGCGTGCTCATCATCGGCGCTGGCGTCGCTGGACTACAGGCCATTGCCACCGCACGCCGGCTCGGTGCGGTAGCTTCAGCCTACGACATGCGTCCCGCGGCTAAAGAGCAAGTGCAAAGTCTTGGCGGGCGTTTTGTGGAATTGCCGATCGAAGCCAAAGATGCTCAGGACGCGCGCGGATATGCGACGGCGCAAGGCGAAGAGTTTTACCGCAAACAGCGCGAATTGCTGGGCGACGCAGTCGCTGCAAACGACGTGGTCATCACCGCCGCGGTGATTCCCGGAAAGAAATCGCCGATTCTGGTAACCAAGGAAATGGTCGCGCGCATGGCGCCCGGTTCGGTGATTGTCGATCTGGCCGCGGAGCGTGGCGGAAATTGCGAACTGACCCGCGCAGGCGAGATCGTCGTCGAGCATGGCGTCACGATCATCGGAACTCCCAACCTGGCCAGCGCTGTTCCCTACCACGCCAGCCAGATGTACGCGCGCAACATCACGGCGTTCCTGCTGAATCTGGTGAAAGACGGGAAATTGCAAATCAACGAAGGCGACGAAATTCACCGGGAAACACTTCTGACCCGCGGCGGAGAAATTGTGAATGCCCGGGTCCGCGAATTTGTCGGTTTGCCGGCTGTCGCCGCACAACCCAAGGGAGCGTGATGCGGTGAAGCTCGATCTTCTCTCAAGTCTTTATGTATTCATGCTCGCGGCGTTCATCGGATTTGAAGTGATTCGCCGCGTTTCTCCGCTCTTGCACACGCCTCTAATGTCGCTGACCAACGCGCTGGACGCCATTGCCGTGGTTGGCGCGATCATTCTCGCCGGTGAACACAAATCCACGCTCGCAACCATCCTTGGAACCATCGCCATTGTTTCCGCCACCAGCAATATTGTCGGCGGCTTCATCATCACCGACCGCATGCTCAAAATGTTCAAGTCCAGCGGAGCCAAAAAAGCATGAACCCGATGGGCGCCAGCGACATTGTGATCGAAGTCGCGTATATCATCGCGACTGCACTCTTTATTTTGTCGCTGAAGTGGCTAAGCTCACCGGTCACTGCTCGCCGCGGAGTCTTCGCAGGCGAAGCAGGCATGGTTCTGGCGATTGTTGGCACACTTCTGAATCGCGGCATCGTGGACTACAAGTGGATCGCGATTGCCCTGGTGCTCGGCACGGTGATCGGCATTCCTCTGGGCCGCGTGCAAATGACCGCGGTCCCGCAGCGAACTGCTCTCAGTCACGCTTTCGGCGCTTTGTGCGTAACGTTGGTGGGCACCGCCGAATTTTATTTGCGCGCTCCAAATGTTCCTAAATTCTTGATGGCCGTGCTTTCCATGGAAGTGATTCTCGGTTCGCTGACCCTGACCGGAAGTCTAATGGCCGCGGGAAAACTGCAGGAAATACTCCCGCAACGCCCGATCACCTACAAGGGACAAAATATTGTCAACCTGTCGCTCTTGGGGGTTGCAATCGTGGTTGCTGGATTGCTTGTTCAGGATCCCTCGCGCATGTATTTGTATCCGCTGATCGTCGTGATTCCGCTCTTCTTCGGCGTGATGATGATCATTCCCATCGGCGGAGCGGACATGCCAACAGTGATTTCGCTTTTGAATTCGTATGCCGGACTTTCCGCCGCGGCCATGGGTTTCGTTCTCGACAGCAAATTGCTGATCGTTGCCGGCGCTCTCGACGGCGCTTCCGGCTTCATTCTTTCCGTGAACATGTCGAAAGCCATGAACCGTTCTTTCACCAACGTATTGTTCGGCGCGTTCGGGCAGGAACAAACCGCAGTCGCTGGAAAAGAAGAAGCGAAACCCGTTCGCAGCGCCACCGCGGAAGAAGCCGCGGCAATTCTCGCGGCTGCGAACAAAGTGGTCATCATTCCTGGTTACGGAATGGCCGTAGCGCAAGCCCAGCACAAAGTGCGCGAACTGTATGACTCGCTCAGCAAGCGCGGTGTCGACGTAAAATTTGGAATCCATCCGGTCGCCGGTCGAATGCCCGGCCACATGAACGTGTTGCTGGCCGAAGCCGATATTCCCTACGACAAGCTTCTCGACATGGACGAGATCAACGGCGACTTTCCGCAAACCGACGTCGCGTTGATCATCGGCGCGAATGACGTGACCAATCCCGCGGCCCGCACCGACACCAGCAGCCCGATTTACGGCATGCCAATTCTAGATTGTGATAAAGCGCGCACCGTGATGGTGATCAAGCGCAGCATGGGCGCGGGCTTTGCCGGCATCGAAAATCCGCTCTACTATCTGGACAGAACCTTGATGCTTTTTGGCGACGCCAAAGGTTTTGTCGGCAACATCGTGCGCGAGCTTTCCGGCGGCGGACACAGCTAGATTTGCCCGGAATCTCCGCCGAATTCCCCCGTCACTTCCTGCTCGATTCGCCGAACGAATCGGCCAGTTCGAATTGCCACAAAATCAAATAACTACTTTACTTTTCAATACGTTGGCCATACGCTAGCCTGCGGCATTCCTGCTGCGCCGAGAGCCATTCGAATGACAATATTCCACTCTGTTTCCAGGTGCCAGATGCTCCTGCTGCTGCTGCTGATTTGCATTGTTTTGCCTGCAACCGTGTTTGCAGATGAGAGCGGAAATTCGGAGTCCGCAAATACGAAAGGCCTTGAACCGATTCTCGGCTACATCTCGAAAACGTGGGACACCCTCACCCGCTCGATGGAAGACTGCACCACCGTCGTCGATCCGAAATTGGCGCAAAATTCCGTGCTGTATCTTCCTGCCGAATTGTCGGTGCCCGCGGAAGTCACCGAACTGCAAGGCCGCTGTCACATACAAGTAAAGATGCTGCCGGAAAAAATCACGAAGCCGGGACAAGTAGACACCAGCAAACTTGATCCTCCAGGATTGCTTTATCTTCAGCACAAATATGTAGTTCCGGGCGGGCGCTTCAATGAGATGTACGGCTGGGACAGTTATTTTATTGTTCGCGGATTGGTGCGCGACGGGCGGGTGGACCTGGCGAAGGGAATGGTCGAGAACTTCTTCTTCGAGATTGAACACTACGGAACGATCTTGAATGCGAATCGCAGCTACTACCTCAGCCGGTCGCAGCCGCCGTTTCTGACTTCGATGATTCGCGCGGTGTACGACGCGGAAAAAGTCGCGGGCCACGACGACAAGGAATGGCTGGAGCGCGGCTACAAATATGCCGTGAAAGATTGGGAGATGTGGGCGCGCGAGCCGCATCTGGCGGGAGAAACTGGACTGGCGCGCTACTACGATTTTGGGGATTCGCCGGCGCCGGAAAGTTTGAAGGACGAAACGGATCACTATCGCAAAGTGGCGTCGTACTTTCTGAATCATCCGGAGCAGGATCGCGGCTACCTGGTGCGCAGAGCGGCGGGTACGAAGAACGGAGATTCGCCAATCGTCGGAAGACATTATTCGGTGCAGATATGCGATGTGGCAACGACGATGGAGAAAGCGGGCTGCGAGGAGACCGAGGAGATTACTCTGAGCCGGGATTTCTATCGCGCGGACCGCTCGATGCGTGAATCGGGGTTTGATGTGTCGTTCCGGTTTGGGCCGCACGGATCGGCGACGCATCACTTCGCCGCGGTCTGCTTGAACAGTTTGCTGTTTAAGTATGAAAAAGATCTGGAAGAGATCAGCAAACTTCTGGGCCACGCAAACGATGCGGAAGAATGGAAAAAACGGGCAGCGAAGCGCAACGACAATATTCAGAAATATTTGTGGGATGCGAAAAGCGGAATGTTTTTTGATTACAACTGCGACCGCAAAGAGCGTTCGACTTACGAATACATCACGACGTTTTATCCGCTGTGGGCGGGAGCGGCCACCAAAGAGCAAGCGTCGGCGGTGATGAAAAATGTTGCGAAACTGGAGCGGCCGGGCGGGCTGGTGATGAGTCCTTACGAGACCGAAGGCCAGTGGGACTATCCGTATGCGTGGGCACCGACACAGTTGATCGCGATCGAGGGTTTGCGGAAGTACGGATTCAATTCGGATGCGGACCGGATCAGCTACAATTTTCTGAGCATGGTGGCGGAAAATTTCCGGCACGATGGAACGATCCGGGAAAAATATAATGCGTTGACGCGGTCGTCGGAAACCGCGGTGAAGGCCGGGTACAACATAAATGTTGTGGGATTTGGCTGGACGAATGGAGTGTTCCTGGTGTTCCTGCACGATTTGCCCCAAGCAATGGTAGAGAAGTTAGCGGCGGAGCAGTTGCATGGAACCGAGTGACCAGCGACCAGTGAGTGGCCGAGAAGGCGTGCGCCGTACTGGGAGCGGCTCGCCCTTCCGCAAGCCGCAAGGGCGGGCCACTCGGTGTCCCATAAAGGTTGGTTAGCTGCTACTTTTTGCAGGAGTCGCTGACGTGCTTGATGCCAGTGACTTCCATGTGGCCGTGCTCGGTTTCGTTTTTGTCCGCGCCGTGTTCCGCGGCTTCCTGCTTGGCATCTTCCTTCATGCCGTGAGCGGTGGCATTGCGCACGGTGCCGGTGACGCGCACGGTGTGGCCGACGTGTTCGCCGAGATTGACGGCGTCACTCTTGATTTCCCAGGTGCCGCCAGCGGCCGTGGTCAGTTTATATTCATCGCCACCACCGGATTTTTCAAGACAGCCGGAGAGTGTGCGAACTTTTTTGTGAGTGGTTTTCTTCTCCTGATCTTGAGGCGAAGCCGCAAAGGCAACGGCGGAAGCAAACATAAAAGCGACGGTGAGAGATGCAAGTCTGAATGCAATTCTCATGGTGGTACGCTCCTTAAAGAGATGTTTTTATAGAGATGTTTTTCCTGTTGCTGGGAAGACAGAGGAACACACAGCAACCTGGCAAGAAAAGCGTAGAGCTGGAACGGGGGAGCGTCCATCGGGGAAACGCTGGAGAGGTCTACAGGAAGTTGTGGAGCACGAAGTGGCCAATGATCTGATTCAGGACAAGAGAAAACCGGCCTTGGGCACCAGCGAAATCGCCGACTGACCAGGATGCCGGCACTGCACTCAAGGGATTATTAATGATGGGGGACGCGGACTTCTGCGAGGATGGCGGGGTCGGGGGCGGGAGTGGCGCCTTCCTGGGAGGCGACCCAGGCGCCCATGCGGTTGGCGGCAGCGTTCATGGCGGGGAGTGAAGAGCCCCGGAGAGCGTGGTGAACGAGAGCGGCGGTGAAGGCGTCGCCGGCGCCGACGGTGTCGGCGATTTTTACCGAGAAGCCGTGGTGTTCGCTTTGCGCGGACGGCGTGACGAGGAGGCTGCCGTTAGGGCCGCGGGTGATGCAGACGATTTGTACGGCGAACTCCTTGCAGAGCCAGCGAGCGGCGGAAATATCGAAGCGCGCTGAATTTTGTAACGGGCATTTCAGGAGGTCGAGGAAGCGCGGAAACTCTTCGTGATTGAGCTTGAGAATTTTGGCGTGGCGCAGCGAATCGCGAATTATTTCGGGGCTGAAATAAGATTGGCGGAGATTGACGTCGAAGATGCCGATGGCGAAGGACGGAAGCGCGGAGAGAAATGCGCGGATGGTGGTGCGGGAAACGGCATTGCGTTGCGCGAGCGAGCCGAAGCAGACGGCGTGGGTGGAACGGGCTAGTGAGATCCAGTCTTCGGAAAATTCCAGGAAGTCCCAGGCGACATTTTCAGTGATTTGATATTCGGGCTGGCCTTTGGAGTCGACGGAGACTTTGACGGTGCCGGTGGGGTGCACAGGATCGCGCTGGATACGGTTGATATCGAGGCCGCTGGATTTGAGTTGCCAGAGCGCTTCCTGGGCAAGGCGATCGTCACCGACGCGGCTGGCGACGATGCCGGTATCGCCGAGCATCGCGGTGATGTACGCGAAATTGGCGGGAGCGCCGCCAAGCTGTTTGCCGGCCGGGAAAAGATCCCAGAGGAGTTCGCCGAGGCCGACGACGATAGGGCGCGGGATTGGCGGGCGGGTGCTCATGAGTGGTTCGCGTGGCGAAGCTTTTTGGTGGACGGATACGTCGAGGCACCGAGTACACCGCGCACAGCCAGGAGTGGCTGTGCTACAAAAGCGAAGAGCAGCGGGATAAACCCGGTGCTACATGAAGAGGAAAACAAAGAATCGGAATGAGCGGAGATGAGAGGAGTCATGGCTAGGGCTTCTCTCGGGATTGGAGTTGCTCGGCGAGTTTGAGTTCGCGTTCGGCTTCTTCGCTGCGGCCGAGATCGCGATAGGCGAGGCCGAGAAGATGATGCGGGATGTCGTTGTTGGGGTCCATGGAAATGGCGCGTTGCAGAGCGCGGATGGCGAGCTGGGTTTCGCCTTTTTTTTGCAGAACTTTGCCGAGAAGAATGTAGGGACCGGTGCTGGTGGCATCGAGCCAGATGGAGCGTTGGAGAAGCTTTTCGGCCTGATCAAATTTTTGCAGGCGGGAGTAGGCGTCGGCGAGTTTGTAGTAAGCAACGGGATTGCCGGGATTGAGGGCGAGTTCCTGTTCGAACTGACTTGAGGCTTCGGGAATTTTGGATTGGTAAAGATAGAGTTCACCCAGGAGCTGGTGCGCGAGGGGAAGCTTGGGATCGAGCTCGATGGCTTTTTTGCCGTAGTCTTCGGCGATAGGGCCGAAATCGAGACGAAGCAGCAGACGCGCGGTGAAGAGGTAGGCGGCAGCGGAATCCGGCGGGACGCTGAACATTTTGGCGAAAGCAGCGCGAGCGCTGGAATAATTTTTGGTCTGGATGTAGGCAACGCCGAGGATGTAGGAGGCGTCGACACTGGCGCTGGGATACCACGATTGCACTTTTTCGAGATACGGGATGGATTCGGCATACTTTCCGGAAAGATAAAGCGAGAGGCCGATGAGCTGAGTGGCTTCGTTGTCGGTGGAATTTTCCGAGACCGCGCGCTGAAGTGCAGCAATCGCGTTGAGATAATCGCCTTTACGATAATAGAAGACGCCGAATTCGTGAGCGAGATTTTTCGCGGCGGGATTGGAGTTGGAGATTTCGTTGAGCGCGGAGAGCGCTTCGCCAAATTTGCCTTGTTCGGTGAGGCGGTGGATTTGGTCGAAAGAGACGGGATCGGTTGATTGAGGTGCGGCCAAAAACTGAAGAGGGAGAATGGAAAGTATTAGAAACGGTATAGCGCGTGAGTAAAGTCCAATTTGGCGAAGGCGCATAAACCGTAAAAGCGGCGTCAAGCCGCCGCACTCCAAAAAAAGCATTAGAACATAAAAAACGGGGAGTCCGCGAGGACTCCCCGTTTTCGTTTGGGGTGTTAGGGGTTAGAAAGTGACCTTAAATCCGAACTGGAGTTGACGCATGCCAATAGGAGCGCCTGGGGCGGAGTCAGCCTCGATGTCCGTGATTTGACCGGCGTTGGAGCTGCCAAAGCAATCCACGCACTGATTGCCCGGTACGGCCAGAACAGGATGGTTAAAGAGGTTATAGGCATCGAAGCGGAATTGCGCCTTGACGCGCTCGGTGATCGTAAAGTTCTTCGATAACGCCGCGTCATCATAAAAAGCATGCGGGCCGCGATAAGAATTAAAGCCGACATTGCCGATCTGTCCGCAAGCGGGAAGAGCGAACGGACCGGAGGCTGGCCGCGCCAAGGTACAGGCATCGATTCCGACGTCCGCCGGACTGAGTGGGTATGCGAGTGCAGCAACTGGCGTGAACCAGTAAGTATTCCCGTTGGCATGAGTAACACCGGTGTGGATCTTGCCGGACACTGCGTTTGGACGGCAAATGTCCACGTCGGTGACTTGGCTGCATTCCGCGATGCTCGGCGTCCAAGGTAGACCAGTACCATAGGTAGTTGTGTTGGTGATCTGCCACCCGCCAATCAGGAGGTCGGCAGCGCGACCGACGCCGCTCATGTATTTCTTGCCATGGCCAAATGGCAATTCGTAAATGGTGTTGATGACAAACACCTGATTGCGATTGAACGGGTTCGGACCCCACGCGAACTTCTTATAGGAGGTCGAGTATTGATTGGTGTCGTAAGCGAAGGAATGGGAGAAGGTATAGTGCGCGATGAACTGGAGACCGTTGCTCGCGCGCTTTTCGGCTTGTATCTGTAGAGCGTTATAGTTGTTGCTGGCGTCGTTGCCGTAATAAGTGGTACCGCCGGCGCAACAAGCGGGTGTTGGATCCGGCAGACCCGTAACCGGGTCGGTGAATGTAAAGCCCGGATAAGTGAAGGCCGGAACGCCATTCGCAAAAAAACGAGTTCGATCTGACTGCGATTGGAAGGGGTGGAATCCTCCGAGCGCCACGTCAGCCTGCGGGCAGGGAACAGGGACTGGTGCTGGCGCATTGCAAACTACAAAGTTGTTGCCGCCGCCTGGCGCCGGTTCATTCGAGTTGTACGATGGCCCAGTGCCAGCGAAAACGTGAGTTCCCTTGTTGCCGATGTAGCTGGCGGTGATGCTAAGGGTGGGAGTGATTTGTCGCTGGATGGTGGCGTTCCACTGGTCAATGGTTGGGAGACGCTGAACGAGCGGGCGAGCTCCACCCACGGTGGAGCCATCGATGCCATCGATGGGCAAAGTCCCTTGGGCAGAGATGGAGCCGAGGATAGGCGTAAAGTCAAAGGCCGGCGGACCTTGGCTAAGAGTGAAGATCGCGCTGCGATTGTTGGTGAAGCCGGGATTAATGTTGGTATCGGAAAGATCCTGGCGCGCGAGCACCGGAAGATTCTGGGTAACCACGTGGCCGAAGTTGGAGCCAAAGACGCCGATATCGAAGCCCCGGCCGTAACCCATACGGACCACGGTCTTAGGATCAAATGCGTAGGCGAAGCTGAGGCGCGGCGCCAAGGCTTTGTAGGTATTTGCGACGTTGCCATTGGAGCCTACACCGCCGAAGCCGGCGACGTTGATCAAGCCGTTATTCAAGTTGGCAAAGCCACCGTTGCCCTTGGCGTTGACGGTCTCCGGGAAGTAGATTTCCCAGCGCAGACCATAGCTGACAGTGAACTTGGAGCTGACGCGCCAAGTGTCCTGGCCGTAGAAGAACCAGCGCTTCTGGCGTTCAGCAGCGTTGGTACTTTGGCTGACGTAGCGTTGGAAAGAAGTGACATCGCCGAGAAGGAAAGTGGCCAGTGCAAGGCCGTTGGAACCTTGATTGGAAGTACCGCCAGCGTCGAAACTCAAGAGACCGGTGCGGCTCTGATCGCTGGGAACTCGAAGGTTTTCGGCGTAGCGAATATCGGCGCCGAACTTGATGGTGTGGTTGCCTTGAGTGCGAGTCCAGTTGTTGACAACCTGGAATTGTTGTTCGCTTTCGGTCAACGGGCAGTTGCAGCGGCCGATGTTCAAACCATCGCCGAAGTTTGAAGGGCTACCGTTGCCGGTGAAGAGGAAGCCTGAGAAACCGCCAGTTTCAGTCGAGCCCAAATTGAGTCCCGGGAATCCGAGAGTGGTCATTGGGGTGGTTCCCGCATCGGAGTAGGCCGTCTGCGGATTGTATTTGAAATATCCGAAGCGGACGTCGGTGAGCCACTTGGTGCCGATGGGCTTGGTGACGCCGGTAGCCAAACTGTAGTTGTGGACGTTGGAACTGCCGTTCAAACCGCCTGGGCCGAAGCCAGTGCCACCGATCTCGCCGAGGCCGCCCTTACCTGACAAAGAGAAATAGTCGAGGCTGAAGCGCCCGAAGACCTGATAGTTGTGGGGAGCGCTGTAGTCGATGCGAGTATCAAACGATTTCTGATCGAACGGACCGGAACCGCTAGAGATAAAGTTGACGGCGTTCACCGCAGTACCGCTGATTGACGCCGGGAATAGAGCGAGGAGACTGCCAACGTTCTGGCCGATCATGCCGATGGGAATGAGATTGCCTACGCCCACACAATTCCCAGGGGTTGACGTCGGCCCGCAAAAGGGGGTGCGGCCGGAGCCATCCGACGTGTTGCCGGTAGCGGGGTTATAGATCTGGCCGCTGTGAACGCCACCGACGACGGGCCCAAAGGCGTCCAAATATTCGCTCAAGTTGCAGTAACCAGGGGTGTCGCTGGCGGCATTCGTCAGGGGATTGCAAGTGCTGACGACTTCGGAAGTCGGGACCGTGTATTGGTTGGTGATTCCCTGCAGTATTTTGGTGCCTTGGTAGTCGCCAAAAAAGAAGAGCTTGTCCTTGATGATAGGGCCACCGACTGAACCGCCAAACTGTTTCCAGGTAGCTGCGGCAAGAGGTACGCCAGGTTTGTTGGAAAACGGGTCACGCGCTTGTTGGTCGCTGTTGCGGTAGTAATAGAAGCCGCTGCCGTGGAATTCGTTGGAGCCGGATTTGGTTTGAACTCTAATGACTCCAGAAGTGGCCTTGCCGGATTCCGCGTCGTAATCCTGAAGAGCGATTTTCGCTTCGGCGATAGCGTCGAGATTGGGGTTGACGACGATAATGCCGAGGATCGGATCCTGGTTATCGGTGCCATCGAGCTCAAAGTTGGTGCCCGAGAAGTGCTGGCCATTAACCTGAATCTGGCCACCGCCCTGCGGATTTTCGGTGGCGGCGTGGTTAAAACCCGGTAGTTTCTGAGTACCCGGAGACAGTAATTCGAAACTGGTGAAGTTCCGATTCAGAACCGGAAGATCCTCTACGTATTTTTGGCTGAACTGGATGGCGACGTCGGCGCGGTCAGTCTGAATTTGCGGAATGTCGCCGGTGACTTCGACAGTCTGTGTAACCTCGCCCACCTGAAGAGAAGCGTCGATGCTTACTGAAGAGTCGGCATTTACGACGACGCTAGCCACGTCGTAGGCTTTGAAGCCGGTAGCTTCCACGTGCACGCGATATGTGTCCGGTATCAAGTGTGTGACCGAGAAGTTGCCACTCTCGTTCGTAGTTGACTCGAGGACGGTATTCTTTCCAACCGATGTGACCGTTACCTTGGCACCTGCGACAGCGTTGCCTTGGGCATCGGTGACGGTGCCAATGACACCGCCGAAAACGGCTTGACCGGAAGAATTTGGTGCGGACATTGCGAAGACGAGACAAAAAACAACAAAACACCCCAGAAAAGCACGACTTCTCATTCCACCCCTCCTGATATAACTGCCAGCCCGTCCGCGTAGGCTACCCCAGCCCCGGAACGAGCAGTCCATCTTGCTGCTCGAAACAGAAAACTTTGCAATCAACCGACTCGCCCAAAATTCCTAAAGCCACAGAGTCAAAAAAGCGTGAGCGCTAAAGTTTGCAGCGATAACGACACCCACCCTGCAGCGTCCACCCGCGTTAGGACACTTCAAGCGAAAAATATGATGCGAGTTATCGGCTTTTTGAGGTGAAGACGCAAGTCTCCATGCGTCTGATACGGTTACATGGGCTAAACGTCTATGGTTGCAAGAAGATGCGCGAGTTGGTACGCTCCTGTTACATCAATGTAACGGGAGTGGCTTTGACCGACAGAGCCCAATTTCAAGCGGAAATCGAGAAATTGGTGGCGAGCCACGCGCTGCATGGCTCGGAGTCGCTCTGTAAACTATTACGCTACCTTGGCAAGCAGGCGCTGGACCATCCGGGAACACCCGTCAAGGAATATCAAATTGCGACGGAAGTGTTTGGTCGACAGGCGGATTTCGATCCGCAGCTGGATTCGATGGTGCGGGTGCAAGCCGGACGGCTGAGAACGAAGCTCGCCGAGTATTACAACACCGAAGGCGCGACCGATCGATTTGTGGTGGAGTTGCCGAAGGGCAGCTACGCGGTGGCGTTCCACGAAAAGGCGGCGAATACACCGGCGCATGGTAACGGCAGCGGAGCCGCAGCGTGGGCGAATGATCGGGTAGAGAGCGCATCGTCCGCGGCGAAGAGGAAATATCTGGTGCCGGTGTTGAGTGTGGCGCTGGTGGCGTCGCTGGCAGTGATTGGCTGGCTGGTGTGGACCCGCCGAGATGCGGGAGTTTCAAGCGCCATCGGCGGCGCGGAAGTCTCGGCACCTGCTCCCATACGGACATTCTGGAAGGGATTCGTTCGTGGACCGGACGAACCGTGGGTGATCTTCAGTAATGCGCAGTTCGTGGGAGCACCCACGAGCGGCATGCGCTACTACGACGCAAACAAAGACGGGAAGACGCCGATACTGGACCACTACACCGGGGTCGGAGAAGTGCTGGCGGTGCACAATCTGGACATGGTGTTCGGCGCGCTGCATCAGTCGCTGCGCGTAAAGAGAGGCAGCCTGTTTTCGCTGGACGACGCAAAGAACAACGACCTGATTTTCATAGGATCGCCGGGCGAAAATCTAACACTACTGGAGATACCCAGCACCAACCAGTTCACGTTCCGCCGCATGCAAGAGGGCCCGCGCGCCGGAAACATGGAAATCATCAATGTCCGGCCGCAGCCGGGAGAAGCAACGAGCTATCTAGCCAGTCCATCTAACGTCCCGTTGCTCGAAGACTACGCGGTGGTTGCGCTGGTCAAAGGAATTAATCCCGAGCACTCGGAGTTGATACTTGCCGGGACAACGACGATCGGCACGCAGGCGGCGGTGGAGTATGTCACCCGCGAGAACTATCTCGACGAATTGTTGAAGAAAATGAATGTGACGAATCCCAGCGAGCTGAAGCCGTTCGAAGCGGTGATTCAGGTAAAAGTGGCCAGAGGAGTGCCAGTGGAATCGTCGCTGGTGGCGCTACGAGTGCTGAACTAACGAGCAGCGGGAACGGTAAAGTTCGGTTTGAGCAGACATTCACAAACATTTTTCGCGGTCTTACTGAGCCTTGTACTTACGTGGGGCGCGACAGGCATGTCCCGGCGGTACTCGCAGGTGGCAAAACCCAGCGCGTCGAGCGAACAAAAAAACATCGCGTACTTCGTGGATCAAGCAGCGAAGGCTGGCCTGAGCGCGCCGAACACTTTCGGCGGAGTGGATACCAAGAAATTCATCATCGAGACCACCGGAACTGGAGTGGCGATTTTCGACTACGACAACGACGGATGGCCGGATATTTTTGTGGTGAATGGAACTACGCTCGATCCCATGCCTGGAAAGAAGCAGCCAACGAATCACCTGTATCACAACAATCACGATGGCACATTTACGGACGTAACAGAAAAGGCTGGGTTGGCGCACAGCGGCTGGGGACAAGGTGTGTGCGTTGGAGATTACGACAACGACGGGTATGAAGATCTGTTCGTAACCTATTACGGAAAAAATATTCTGTACCACAACAATGGTGATGGAACATTCACGGATGTTGGCGAGAAGGCGCACGTAGCAGGAAACGGAGCGTGGAGCACCGGATGCGCGTTCGTGGACTACGACCGGGACGGGAAGCTGGATTTGTTTGTGGCGACATACGTGGACTTCGACGTGAAGACCGCGCCGGTACCGGGAGAACGCGCGTCGTGCATGTGGAAAGGTGTTCCCGTGATGTGCGGGCCGCGCGGGTTGCCGTGGGGAAAGAACATGCTGTTCCACAACAAAGGCGACGGCACGTTTGAGGATGTGACGACGAAAGCAAAGATCGACCAGACCAATGGCCACTACGGATTTAGTGTTTCCACTTTGGATTTCGATGATGACGGCTGGCCGGACATTTTTGTGGCCTGCGACAGCACGCCGAGCATTCTGTATCACAACAATCACGACGGAACGTTTACGGATGTGGCAGTAGTGGCGGGCGCTGCCTTTAACGAAGACGGAAAAGAGCAGGCCGGGATGGGTTCGACGATTGGCGATTACAACGGCGATGGGCGGCTGGATATTTTCAAGACCAATTTCTCGGATGATACGGCGACACTCTATCGAAATAACGGGGACGGAACGTTTGATGACGTGACATTTGCGGCGGGACTCGGGTTCTACACGAAATACCTGGGTTGGGGAACGATGTTCGTCGACGTGGACAACGACGGCTGGCCAGATTTGCTGCTGGTGAACGGCCATGTCTATCCAGAAGTGGACCAACAGCATCTGGGGAGCGACTACCAGGAGCCGCGCATTTTGTATCACAACAAAGGAAATGGAACATTCGAGGATATTTCCGCCAGCGCGGGGCCGGGAATTACGACCGCGAAATCCGGCCGCGGTCTGGCAGTCGGAGATTTGTGGAACGACGGGCGAATGTCGGCGGTGGCGAGCAACATGAATGCTCCGATGAGCCTGCTGGTGAATCAGGTTAAATCGGGCAATCACTGGATTGGGATTAAGGCTGTCGGGACAAAATCAAATCGTGACGGAATTGGCGCGAAGATTCGTGTGAAAGCGGGCGAACGGGTGCTGGTGGATGAAGTGCGCAGCGGGTCGAGCTACGATTCGAATAACGATGTGCGGGTGCATTTCGGACTGGGCCGCAATGAGCGGGTGGATTGGGTTGCGGTGCGGTGGCCGAGTGGATTGACAGAACGGTTTTCAAATCTGCAGATTGATGGGATTCGAAGCGTAAAGGAAGGATCCGGAGCGGCGGTCAACGGCCGTGCGCACTGACCTTGAGTTTTTCGTGACCGCTATCTGCCTGAGCCGGTTGATGACGGGCTCGCCGCTTTTCTGACGGCTGTTTGCGCTGCCAGGCAGCGCGCGCGAATGCGGTCTTGCTGATTGTCTGTAAAAAAGAGAATGCCTTGCGAAGCTTGGCGCAGTTCGTTAGCTTGCCAGACCGCGGACATCAGTCCTGTTGCGGAATGCGAATCTCGCCCGAGTAAAAGATGGCCAAGTTCGTGGGCGATCACACAGCCGAGAAGATCTCCGGTTTTAATCACCTCAGTTGTATTTGAAGACTTAAGCGACCCGAAATAGATGAGCGCGTAGTTTCCTTCCCCCGCGGCGTTCTGGAAGGTCTGGCCGAAGGTGTCCGCAGAAACGGGACCGGAAACGGAAACCAAGCGGACCGAGAGGTGTTGTGGGAAAGACAGCTCGCTGCAGCCGGAATTGGGCGGCGGGTTATGAGCCGTACCGCAATCCAGCCAAACCAGGGTGATTCCGGCTCGGCGAAGGATCACAGTGGCGCGACTTTGGGCTTGGGACATGACCGAAGCGGAGGCGGCAGCGTCATTGAAGACAAACACCGTCAGATTGACGGAATCGGGACGAGTGTCGGCCGTAGTGAATTGCGGCGTGATGCCGAGGACCAGGACTGCCAGCGCACGAATTGCGTTTTTCATTGCGAGACTCCCCAAGAACGCAGCGAAAATGCGGCAGATCGAGGGGTGCCTCAAGGCTTTCTGGGTAACGCAGAGCACAAACGTAGGTGACGAGCTAAAGTTAGCTGCTAGATAGAGTTACAGCCGGAGATGACTCACAAGTTGACGAAGAAATCAGCTTCCGGGCGGAACGAAATACGACGGCGTACGTAGTTGTAAGAGAGATACCAAGCGAGAGACGTCTAAGTAATCGAAAACGGGTGAAAATCGGTGGCTACCGGGCTCAACGGCAATCTGGCGGGGGTGGTTCGGTTCGGGGTGTATGAAGTTGACCCCTATTCGGGGGAACTCCGGCGGAACGGTATAAGGGTAAAGCTTCAGGAGCAGCCGTTTCAGATATTGACGATGCTGCTGGAACGCCCGGGTGAAGTGATCTCGCGGGAAGAGCTGCAACGGAGGCTCTGGCCCGCGGATACCTTTGTGGACTTTGACCATAGCCTTAACGCGGCGATCAAGAGGTTGCGCGACGCGTTGCGGGATTCGGCGGACGATCCGCGATTTGTGGAGACTCTGGCGAGGCGCGGGTACCGGTTTGTGGCACCGGTGGCCGGAGCGCTGCCGAGCCGCGGAACGGGATCGAACAACGTGCCGAGACCGAGTTACGTTGCGCGTTGGATCGCGGCCACGCTGGTGCTCATTGCGGGATGTATTTCGGTCGGCTGGCACATCGGGCATCGAACCGTTCAGCCGGTGGCGCCGCATGAAGTTCGGCTGACTGCGAACTCGGTGGACGTGCCCGTTTATCGCGAGGCGCTCTCTCCAGACGGGAAATTGCTCGCTTACACCGATCCGCGAGGACTGTTTCTGCGGGAAATTGCCCGCGAAGATTCCCACCAACTAAATCTGTCAGAACGACGTCAAGCCGCATTCGGTCAGCTGGTTTCCGGACGGCAGCCATTTGCTGGTGGGCGGGGTTGCGGGCGAGGGCGAGAGCTCCAGCCTTTGGAATGTTTCGATCTTGGGAGGCGCGCCGAGAAAACTGAAGGAAGGAAGTGAGTCCGGGACGGTTTCACCCGACGGAACGAAGCTTGCGTTTCTGAAGGGCGATGAAAAGTTCAATAGTTCTCAGCTGTGGCTGATAAACGCCGACGGAACCCAGGAACGAAAGTTGTATGACATTACGGGATTTTCAAATTCGCTGACCTGGTCACCTGGCGGCCGAAGGGTTGCCTATCTAAAGGCAACCTACTGGCCGGGGGACAACGAAGAGGTAGAGATAGAGAGCTACGATTTCGCAACCGGCAAAACCAAGCGAGTGTATTCGGATTTCCGTCTGCAAGGAGGGCTAAGCTGGAACCGCGATGGTAGATTGTTTTTTACCCGCGGCGAAGAAGCATCGAATTCTGAATCAAATGTCTGGTCAATCCGCGTGGATGAGCAAACTGGCGAATCTCGCGGTGCGCTGACGCGATTGACGGGCGGTCCGGATTGGAAGCCGCGGCCGGAAGTTTCCGCTGACGGGAAGCGTCTGGCGTTCTTGCGGACCAACATCGCGCCTACCGTCTATGTGGCGGATGTAGATGTGAAGACCAAGTCGCTGGAAAAACTGCAACGATTAACGCTGGATGAAAGCAGGAGCCGGCCGTACGAGTGGACGCCGGATGGAAAAGCGATTCTGTACCTTTCCGATCGCGACGGCGAATTTCACATCTACCGGCAGCGGATTGATGCGGTCTCACCGGAGCTGCTGGTGGACGGTCACGATTCGCCAAGCATTATGCGGCTGAATCCGGATGCGACGGAAATCCTGTATAACAGCGAAGTTAGCTATCCGGGAGAACCGGCGACGCCTCCTTCGCCGCGTACTCCAGCCTTCGAACGGAAAAAGGTTCGGCTGCTGCGTGCGCCGGTAAACGGAGGGACTGGGCAACTTCTGCTGGAAGCCGACGGTATCAATAATTTTCAATGTGCGAGGGAACCGTCACGCAAGTGCGTGTTCAGCAAGTTCACAAAGGATGCGTTGATGTTTGTGATGTTTGATTCGGCGACCGGAGCCATGAAAGAGTTTTTCCAGACTGGCGACCAGGGCTGGCAGGACTACAACTGGACACTTTCTCCGGACGGAAAGCTTCTTGCGTTGTGCAAACAGATGCGGGTATCGAGAGACGCTCAAATTCGATTGATTTCACTCAGCGGCGGGGCGGAGCGAAATGTTCCAGTGCGCGAGTGGGCAGGGATTTCGGCGATTGACTGGGCGGCGGACGGAAAAAGTTTCTGGGCCAGCGCGATGTTGCGTGGAGAGATGCGCGCGCTGGTGAATATAGACTTGCGCGGCAACGTGAAACCGGTGTTGCAGGAGAGCAAGCCATATATTGGCTGGGCGATTTCCTCGCGAGACGGCAAACGGCTGGCAATCTGGCAGGCTACCGGCGGTTCGAACGTGTGGATGCTGGATGGCTTTTAGAAGCTGGCGTCTTCAACCGCGCTTTGCGACGGGAAAAATTTCAGTGCGCGTGATTCCCTTTCCTTCGGTTACGTAGTACAGACGATTCGATTGAAGATCCTTGAGCGAATCCAGTTGGCCGCTGGGCCAGCGAATTTCAAGCAAGTCCACTTTTTCAGCGGTGCCAATCCCGAAATGCACACGGAGATCGTTTTGCGAAAAATACCCGCCGCCGCTGCGGACTTCGTCGATTTGTTGGTGCGGTTTTGCATCGCCGGCAACATGGGTAACGCAACGAATGCGTGCACCAATGCCGCTGCGGTTGGATTTTGCGCCGATGGTTCGAATCTTGATCCAATTATTTTTGAGAGAAGAGTCGCAACGCAGAAGTTGCGGAAAATCGTTCACGCAGTTGACGACGACATCGATGTCGCCGTCGTTGTCGAAATCACCGAAAGCGGCGCCGCGTGAAGAGGACGGGGTGGAGATGCCCGGGCCGGCGTTGAGTGAGACGTCCTCGAAACGGCCGTCGCGCAGATTGCGGTAGAGCAGTTTACGCTGAGCATAGCCGGCTTCGGTGGTCAGTTGCTCGACTTCGGGATAGACGTGGCCGTTGCAAATCAAAATATCCGGCCAGCCGTCATTATCAAAATCGAAAAAGCCACAGCCCCAGCCGAGATATTGAGTGTGTTTTCCGAGGCCCCCGGCAAACGTGGTGTCTTCGAACGTGGCTTTGCCGAGGTTGTGGTAGAGCGAAGGCGTGTCGCCCGCGAAATTTGTTTTGACGATGTCCAGGTTCCCATCAAGATCGTAGTCGGCGGCGGAGACTCCCATGCCGGCTTGCGGTTTGCCGTCGGCGCTTAACGCGCAGCCGGCTTCCATGGCGATGTCGGTAAATTTTCCATTCTGGCGATTTTGGTAGAGAGCACTGGCAGTGGAATCGTTGGCGACGTAAATATCGGGCCAACCGTCGTTGTCGAAGTCCGCGGTGAGCACGCCGAGGCCGAAAGTACCGTTGGCGGAGAGAATTCCCGCGGATTCCGAGACGTCGGTGAAGGTGCCATCGCCGTTGTTGTGGAACAGGATATTTTTGCCGCCAATCAGGCCGGGCGGGCCGCAGGCAACCATCACACCTTTATATAGGCAGGGGCCGGATTCGGGTACTGGTGCGGTGGCCAAATCCAGATCGATGTAGTTGGCGACAAAGAGGTCGAGTTTGCCGTCGCGATCGTAGTCAACAAAAGCGCAGCCGGAGTTCCAACGCTTACCGGTGGTCTGGATGCCGGCTTTTTCACTGACGTCGGTGAAAGTGCCATTAGCGTTGTTGTGATACAGGACGTTCTTGCCGAAATAGCTGACGAAAAGGTCGTCGAAGCCGTCGTTGTCGTAATCGCCGACGCAGACGCCTTGTCCCCAGCCGGAGTGTACCAGGCCGGCTTTTTCGGTAACGTCGGTAAAAGTGCCGTCACGATTATTTTTGAAAAGATGGGAGTGCGGCTCCTGGCCTTTGGGAAAACCTTCAAGGCGCCAGCCGTTGACCAGAAAAATATCGAGCCAGCCGTCGTTGTCGTAGTCGTAGAAAGCCACGCCGCAACCGGTGGTCTCAAGCAAATATTTGTTCTTGTGCTCGCCGCCGAAGATGGTTTTCGCGTTGAGGCCAGACTCTTTCGCGATGTTGAGGAAGTTGACGCCGAGTTGCGGCATGGCAGGAGAATGCGGCACCGCAGCAAAAACTGGACGAATCGCCGCGATCAGACTCTCGAGGGACAGCACCAGCGCCGAACGACTAAGTGATTTAAGGAAATTGCGGCGCGGAAAATACAATCGAGGTGAACCCTTCCTGAGTCGGTCTGGCTACTGTGCGGCTTTGGTGCGTGCTACACTCTGGCCGTTTCTTTTCGGGTTTCCGGGTCTCAGGCCTGTACCTACAAGCCCTGAGATGAAGAAGTTGTTTTTACAAACCCTGACCTAACATAGACAGTGCGGCGGGGGTTTGCAAGCGTCCGCACTAAATGAAAGATTGCCATGCGAATGCCGATGCGACGGTTGCCTTGCCCTGCTGGTTCGATTCCCTTCTGGCTGTTAACGGTTGCTCTGGCATTTGGTCAATGCGCGTTTGCGCCGGTGTTGCAAGCGCAGAGTGCGCCGGCCAAGAGGTTGGAGATTTCGCGTCCGGCGCGGCCGTGGGAATTTCTAGCGGCGGTGGGCAAACGCGCGGGACTGCTCGGGAACGAATCGGGAAAAGTGGAAGCGTGGGTTTATCCGCTGAAGATTTTGCGGGATTTGCAGCTGACGATTCTGACCGAGGGGCGCGAGATTCCAGCGGAAACGCTGGTTCGAACGGTGATCGCGCGGCCGGAATCGACGACGCTGGTTTATGCCGGGGATACATTTTCGGTTCGCGAGACGTTTCTTGTCCCGGTGGACCAGCCCGGTGCGGTAATCGAAATTCGGGTGGAGACGGAACAGCCGCTGGAACTGAAAGCGAGCTTCGTGCGCGATTTTCAGCTGGAGTGGCCGGCGGCGATGGGCGGAACGTACGTCAGTTGGAATGAGGAGCTGCACGGATTTCTCTTTGGTGAAGATCACCAGAAGTTTGCGGCTCTGGCGGGTTCGCCGAGCGCGGCTGGCGCAGAGGTTGAGTACGACACGAATTATGGAGGGACGCATACCAGTTCGATGAAGCTGGGCGTCACGGCAAAGGGCGGAGATACGAAAATTATCGTGATGGCGGGTTCGGTGAACGGCCGAGCGGAGGCGGAGAAGACTTATCGTTTGCTGCTGTCGGACTATCAAAGGCTGTGGCGGGAGTCGGCGGAATTTTACGAAAATTATTTGCAGCGAACGGTCAGCATGGAACTGCCAGATGCCAAGATACAGCGGGCGTACGATTGGTCACGAGTTAGCTTGATTCAGGGCCTGGTTTCGAATCCGACGATGGGCGACGGTTTGATTGCGGGCTACCGGACTTCTGGTGAAGGCTACCGGCCGGGATTTGCGTGGTTCTTCGGGAGAGATTCGTTGTGGTGCGACCTGGCGTTGAACAGTGAAGGAGATTTCTCCACGACCAAGACCGCGTTGGAATTTATCGCGAAGTTTCAGCGAGAGGATGGAAAGATTCCACACGAAATCGCGCAAGGCGCGAGTTTTGTGGACTGGTTCAAGGGCTATCCATACGCTTACGCTTCAGCGGACGCGACGCCACTTTATATTGTTGTCGCCGATGATTACGTCACGACGAGCGGCGACGTGGAGTTTGCCAAGGCGAATTGGGCGCATATAACAAAGGCGTATGAATTCCTGCGCTCGACCTACGATTCGAATGGATTCCCGAAAAACTTCGGCGTTGGGCACGGCTGGATTGAAGGTGGGCCGCTCCTGCCAATCGAGAGCGAGTTCTACCAGAGCGGATTGGCGGCCGCGGCCATTCGCGCGCTGACGCATCTTTCGGATCTCACCGGGAAAAACGACGAAGCGAAATCGCTGGTGGGAGAATTTTCGAAGGAGCAAAAGCAACTGAACGAGGCTTTCTGGTCACCGGAGAAAAAGATTTTTGCGTTTGCGATGGATCGCGACATCAAAAGAGTGGACGAGGCGACGGTTTTGACGACAGTTCCGATGTGGTTTGGCTTGACCGACGAAGAAAAATCGCAGCAGACCATCGACGAACTTTCGAAGCCCGAACACCAGACCGATTGGGGCATGCGCATCATCTCGAATCGCGCGGCAAAATATAGTGGCGGCGGCTACCACTATGGCTCGGTTTGGCCGTTGTTCACGGGTTGGGCCTCGGTGGCGGAATACCGCTATCACCGGCCGAACGCGGCGTACGACAACCTGCGCGCAAACGCTTTACTTGCGCTCGACGGATCGCCGGGTCATGTCACAGAAGTTTTGTCAGGCGATTATTACCAGCCGCTCTCGACCAATTCGCCGCACCAGATCTGGTCAGCCGCCATGGTCATAAGTCCGCTGTTGCGCGGTATGTTTGGACTGCAATTTGACGCGCAAGCGCAGGCGCTTACGTTCGCACCGCACATTCCAGCGAATTGGAAAGCGTTTTCGATTCGCCATGTGGCTGCCGGTCCCGATACCGTGGACCTGCAATTTTCACGGAGCACCGATTCGCTAGCGCTGGTGGCGGATCGCAACGGCGAAGCGGAGGTTCGAATGACATTTCGCCCCGCCGTCAGCCCGCGTGCGGAGATTCTGGGCGTCACTTTCAATGGGCTGAGTGTGCCGTTTCATTTGCAAGCTCACGATAACGACCAACACGTCATCGTGGATGTGAATTTGGCGGCGGGCACGAATTCACTGAAGATTAGGTTGCGCAACGATTTTGCGATTACCTATACGGGACACCTTCCTGCCTTAGGCAGCACGAGTCAGGGCCTGCGCGTCATCTCTGAGAAGTGGAATACCTCGCACGAGACGTTGACGGTTGCCTTGGAAGGGATCGCCGGCGAGACATACGCGTTGTCGGTCTGGGGAAAAGAGCAAATCAAATCGGTGGATGGGGCGCGGATAGCGGAAGGTGACTCCGTCGAGGTGAACTTCATTCCAGGCAGTTCAGCCATGGAGACACAGAGGCAAACTCTGACCATTCATTTCGCGAGCCAATCCAAGAAATCCAGCGCGAGATCTAAATCAAACAACTAAGAGATCAATTTCGGGAACCGGGAAGACACCTGTCTGCACGCGCAAAGATCGTTCACGCTATGCCCAGCTTTTTCTGCATGTCCTCGAGCGTGATGCCCTTGGTTTCCGGGTACCACAGCAAGACCACGAAAAACTGCACAGCCATCATGATCGCAAAAAAAACGAACGGGTAGCCGCCGGATTTTGCGGCGACCGCAGGAAATCCCAAGGAAATAATTCCTGCCATGACCCAATGCGTAAAACTGCCGAGGCTTTGGCCGGAAGCGCGCACGCGATTTGGAAACACTTCCCCGATATAAACCCAGATCACCGCACCTTGTGAAAACGCGAAAAACGCGATGTAGCAAACCAGCAGGGCTACGAGAATATTTTCGTGGCTGTGCGACAGAAAAACGTAAGCCACGCCGGCGAGACACAGCGTTGTGCCAACAGCTCCGATAAGCAGCAGTTTTTTTCGTCCAACGCGGTCAATCAGGGACATTGCAATCATGGTAAAAACAAGATTGGTGGCGCCAATCGCAACCGCCTGAAGGTCGGAAGAAACTTTGTTGAACCCAGCCTGCGCGAAAATCTGGTTCAGATAGTAAAGAATCGCATTGATGCCAGAAAGCTGATTGAACATGGCGATGGAAACCGCAAGGAAAATCGGCAAGCCATACTTGCCATTGAAAAGCGAGTCACCGGTATGATGCTCCGCGTCGATTGAAGTCACGATGTCTTGCAACTCCTGCTCGTAATTTTCCTCGCCGGTAATGCGCAGCACTTCGCGCGCTTCGTCGATATGGCCCTTTTTCGCAAGCCAACGTGGGCTGCGCGGAATGCCGAACAGCATCATAAAGAAAAAAGCGGCGGGGAGCGCGGCGATGCCGAGTTTCCAACGCCATTCCGCGGCGCCAAGATTCATGGTGCCGATAAAGTAGTTGGAAAAATATGCCAGCAGGATTCCAAACACGACGTTGAACTGAAACAGCCCGACCAGGAGGCCGCGATATTTTGCCGGCGCGATTTCAGCGATATACATCGGGCCGAGCACCGAAGAACCGCCGATGGCCAGGCCGCCAATCACGCGAAAAACCACCAGCGCCGTCCAGTTCCACGCGAAGCCACAGCCGATCGCGGAGATGAAATACAGAACGGCGAGTATTCGCAAGCTGTCGCGGCGTCCGTAGGCATCACCAGGAATTCCGGCCAACATCGAGCCAATAATGGTGCCGACAAGAGCACTGGAAACAGTCGCGCCCAGCGCAAGCGGCGAAAGGCGGAACAAATCGGTGAGCGCCTGGGTGGTGCCGGAGATGACCACGGTGTCGAAGCCGAAAAGTAATCCACCGAGCGCTGCAACAACGGTGCTGCGAATAAGAACTGCGTTCAATTGCATGATTCGCACCTTTTCGAACTGAAGCGCGCTCCACGTTCATGCGTTGCACTTGCCATTAAGCTGACGCTGAAATTCATTTTTTGGAGCCGTACCAGCGCGGCATTGTATTGGATTCGACGGCGCGGCGGCACACTTATTTTCGCCTAAGCTCTTACGGAACAGGCATCAAGTACAGCATTGGAATCGTTGAGGCAGTGTAGAGTATCGTTTTCTGGCTGTCGTGAACTCGGCGAAAGCGAGAAAAATGCGAACCCAAGTCGGAATCATCGGCGCCGGGCCGGCTGGCCTTTTTCTGTCGTTGCTGTTGCAGCGACACGGCATCGAATCGATCGTGCTGGAAGTGCACACCCGCAATTATGTACAAGAGCGGATCCGCGCAGGTGTACTCGAGCAGGGCACCGTCGATCTGATGCACGAACTTGGCGTAGGCGAGCGATTAAAGAAACAAGGCCTGGAACACGGGGGAATCGAGCTGCGGTTTGCCGGGCGCGGCCATCGAATTGATTTCCGCGAATTGACTGGCGGCAAATGCGTCACGATTTACGCGCAGCACGAAGTGATCAAGGATTTGATCGCGGCCAGGCTGGCCGCGAACGAACCGATCATTTTTGAAACCGAGGACGTCGGCGTCCACAATCTGGAAAGCGCCACGCCGGAAATTCGTTTCCGCGCCAACGGAACCCAGGAAAAGTTGCAGTGCGATTTCGTTGCGGGCTGCGACGGCTTCCACGGAATTTGCCGCCCGTCGATTCCCGCTAACGCGCTGCAAATCTACGATCGGGATTATCCGTTCGGGTGGCTGGGGATATTGGCGCAGGCGCGACCGTCCTCGCACGAACTCATCTACGGCTATCACCAACGCGGATTTGCTCTGCTCAGCATGCGCTCGCCGGAAATCAGCCGCCTCTACCTGCAATGCGCGCCGGACGAAGACATCGCGAACTGGCCAGACGAGCGAATCTGGGAGGAACTCGGAAAGCGGTTCGAAACGACCGACGGATGGAAGCTGACCGAAGGACCGGTGATTCAAAAAGGTGTCACCGGAATGCGCAGTTTTGTAACCGAGCCGATGCAGTTCGGCAAATTATTCCTAGCGGGCGACGCCGCGCACATTGTGCCGCCAACCGGCGCGAAAGGTCTCAATCTTGCCGTCGCCGACGTGCGTGTGCTGGCTCGCGCGCTGCGCGAATTCTACACAAATAGGAAAACAGAATTACTTGCTCGTTATTCGGAGAACTGTTTGCGGCGAGTGTGGAAGGTGCAGCGATTTTCCTGGTGGATGACTTCCCTGCTGCACCGGTTTGCCAGCGACAATCCCTTCGACGAGCGCCGGCAGCTGGCCGAACTGGACTACGTCACCAGTTCGCGAGCCGCCGCGCAGACCCTCGCGGAAAATTACGTCGGACTACCGTTGGAGTAAATCGCACTTGAAACGTGTCTCGCCGCGTTATTTCTGAGCGTTTCTACGCACCACCTCAACTGAACATTTCGCATGGACCGCCACGTTCTCCGCGACACTTCCCATCAGCATGCGGTCAAGCCCGCGGCGTCCGTGGGAGCCAACAACCACCAAGTCCACGGGCCAGGCCTCGGCGGCGCCGAGGATCGCGACGCGCGGATCGCAAGCCGGGATGGGTTGCTGGTCGAGCACTTTCAATCCCGCCTTCAGCAGAATTTGCCGTCCGTCGTCTACCGCCTTGACTGCCCGCGTTCGTGCGTCCGCCAGCAGTTCTTCCAGCAAGCTTGCCGGATAGATCGTGGCCGCGGAGTATGCCGCCATCGGAGTTTCGGCAATGATCAGGTCCTCGACGCTCAACGCTCTAAAGAGCGAGCCGGCGGGCCACGGACGTTCGACAGCCGCGTGCGCGGCGGAGAGCGAATATTCACTCCCATCGGTTGCGAAAAGAATCTTCATAGGATGGGGCGAAGGTGGAGAGTCACTCTCCGGGAATCGCACGATTTCGACCGAACACGGCGCAGTACGAAGAATGCCCTGCGCCACGCTGCCTAGAAGAAAACGGCCTATGGCGGAATGGCCATGCGACCCAGCGACGATCAAATCCGCTCCCCATTCCGCCGCATAGGCGGAGATTGCTTTCCGGGGAGAACCGGTCAGGACTTGGGTGTTCACCTTAAAGTTCGCCCGCGCGAGGACGGCAGCACCCTCCGCGACGAGTTTTTCAGCTTCGCGCTTTAACTCCTCCAGAACCGCAGGCAATTCAAGGAACAGTGTGACTTCCACCGCAGTTGCGACGCAAAACGCGGTGTCTCGCGGCCACGCGCAGGCCACTGCCTCATTCAGCAAGCGTTGTGAGGATGGAGATGAGTCGATGGCCAGGAGAACTTTCATCTCAAGCGCCTTTCCACGGAAACCATGGACCGCTCAGGTTCCGTTGTTTGCCCGGCTGCACACATAGTGACAACCACGCAAATAACCGACGGTGACGCCGGTCACAAGCAAATGTAACCCGAGTCACGGAAAGTCCTACACGGCTGAGTGCAAGCTATGTGGCGGAGGCGAGTCATGTCACTCGTTCGAGCCAACCATCGAATTTCTCTCAAGAACATATTGTTCTTGACGGATTTTTCAGAGCCTTCCGCGTCTGCTCTACCTTACGCGACGATGATCGCCCGCGCATACGGCGCGAAGGTAACCGCTTTGCATGTGCTGCTGCCGTCGGTTTATGAGTACATGGCCGCCGAATCAGGGCCAATTGTGCGAGACGATCAGGAGGACTTGGCGAAAGCCGAGATGGATCGGGTGGAAGCGGCCCTCGCTGGCGTACCGAGGGAACCCATCATCGAGAGGGGTGTTAATGTCTGGGAAGTGCTCTCGCGGATTTTGACGGAACACGAGATCGACTTGATTGCGCTCGGAACACACGGGCGAACCGGGTTCAAAAAGGCGCTGATCGGTTCGGCGGCGGAGGAGGTTTTTCGCCGCACGGGAGTGCCGGTGCTCACTATCGGCCCCGGAGTCCAAAGCGGTACGCATAACGGAGGCCGGTTTCACTGTGTATTGTTCGCCAGCGCGCTCGATCCAGTATCCAGAGCCGCGGCTCCTTACGCGGTCTCACTGGCGCAGGAAAATCAATCGCGGCTGGTTCTGCTGCATGTTCTCCCCGCTCCAAAGCCAGGGAAGCAGCCTAAACCGACAGTCTTATCGGTGGCGGAGGCCATCCACCAACTGGAAGAGTTGGTGCCGAAGGATGCCGACCTGTGGTGCAGGCCAGATCCCACCGTGGAGCACGGCGAGCCGGGAACGCAGATTCTCGCAACGGCAAATCGCTGTGGAGCAGACTTGATTGTGTTGGGTGTACACGGCCTCGATACCGCTGCGGGATTGGCAACCCGCATCGAGCGGGCGACTGCATACAACGTGGTGGCGCATGCGCCATGTCCAGTGTTGACGGTTCGGGGCTAGTGAATCGCCAGTAAATCGAACGCCGCAAACGTCATGTTCATAGTTCGAAAAACGGAACAATCCTACGCGCCGCCAATGGATTCCAGAGCCGGCCGGTTGCAAATCATCAGTGTCGAGCCCTGTACGCTGACCAGACGCCGAACCTTGAAATCGCTCAAAGTCCTGGTGACAGTTTCCCGGGTGGTGCCAATGAATTCGGCGATTTCTTCATGAGTCAGCGGCATCTTAATCTGCGAGCTTTGCTTGGGGTCTTTGGTTTCCGCGGGCCAATCCAACAGCAAGCGGGCCAGCTTTTCCGGAGCAGAAGTCGAAAGACCCACCGTCCTCAACTGCTTGCAGGTGCCGCTGTAGTTGCTGCTCAGTTGGCGGATCACGCCCTGATAGGCCTCCTGATGCTTGGCGGCGAACCGCAGAAAATCATCACGCCCAACGAACGTAACTTGGCAGGGATGCAACGTTTCTGCGGTTACTTCATAAGGATTGCCTGACATGGTCGCCATAAGGCCAAGTATTTCGCCGGGTCTGGCGATTCGCAATATCAAAGTCTTTCCGCCGCTGGAACTGATGGAAAGTTTTACTTCACCGCCGCAAAGAACGAACACCCCGCGAGGGTCCTGATTCTCAAGAAATAGGATTGCGCCCGCCGGATACACCGCCTGCGACCGCACAGCGTTAAAGTCGGTGGTTGCTGCTTGGCTAAGCTGGCAAAAAAAGCCATCCGACCGCAGTTTGCAGGTCTGGCAGCTATCGTTCATTTCGAATCCGTATGGTCCGCGCATTTCAGACTCCTTCTTCTCTGTCTCGCAATGAGCTTCGCCTGGCCTCATCTGCGAAGTGCTGGGTTAATGGCGAGTCAGTCAGGAAACTGGCGTTGGTCTCTCGATAGATGTCACGCAACAGCTTGCATCCTTTGCCGTCGACAAAATCCACGCTGCGAAGATCAAGCTGTAGTTTCTTTGTGCCGAGCGCCGGAGCCAGGTGGTGCCACGTGCGATCGAATTCATCGACCCATACTCCCGAAATCTTTCCCTCTAGCAGGATCGTTTGAGTTTTTTCGCTGTTGTGCACTGTGATTCTCAGCATCACCTAACACCGGTCGATTCAAATTACACAGCATGTAATGCAGGTCACAGGCCAAAGTGAGCGTTCGCACCAATGGTTGGATACTTGTTCAAAATGGAGCACTTACAGGACGGTCACTGCGGATTTCGATGGCAATGGCGCTTCCGAATCGATACGTGACGAGACGAAATATCGTCTCGGGACTAAATGTAGTCCCGCCGCTTGATTCCCAACTTTTTCATTTTGGAATTTAAGGTTGTACGTTTCAAACCAAGGCGTTCAGCCGAACCGTTTGAGCCACCAATCATCCCTTTGCACTCACGCAGCACCCGTAGGATGTGGTCCCGCTCTGTGGACTCGAGATTCACGTTCTGAGCATCAGGTTGCGCTTCGAGGATCTCAAGCTCCGCCAGCGGTGCACGCATTTCTGGCCCGGGAGACAGGATGACCGACCGTTCGATGAAGTTCTCAAGCTCACGGACGTTGCCCGGCCAATGCCATTTGACCAGCGTATCCATGGTTGTTTTAGGGATGGTTTCGATGCGGCGGCCCATGCGCTTCGAATGGGTGTTGACGAAATAGCGGACCAGCAGCGGAATATCGTCGCGACGCTCGCGCAGCGGCGGCACGGTGACCGGAAAAACGCGAAGCCGGTAGTACAGGTCGCTGCGGAAGTGCCCCTCTGTTGCCATCTTGGCTAGGTCGCGGTTTGTGGCGGCCACCAGACGCACGTTCACCGGGATCGTTTTCGTTCCACCAACCCGTTCGAACTCTTTCTCCTGCAGGGCGCGCAGAATCTTGGGTTGCAACTCCAGCGGAAGGTCGCCCACTTCATCTAGAAAAAATGTCCCTTGATGCGCCAATTCCAGGCGGCCCACTTTTTGCGCGATGGCGCCGGTAAAAGCGCCTTTTTCGTGGCCGAACAATTCACTTTCCAGAAGCCCGGACGGAATCGCCGAACAGTTAAGCCTGACGAATGCAAAATCGCGCCGCGGGCTCAGGCGGTGAATGGCGCGCGCGATCAGTTCCTTGCCGGTACCGGTTTCGCCCAGGATCAGAACCGTGGCATCTGTACCGGCAACATCTTCAACTTGCTTCAGTACGCGTTTTAGCTTGCCGCTTTCGCCAACGATTTCATCGAATTGATGGGAGCTGATCAGTTCTTCTTCAAGGTAAGACTTCTGTTGTTCGCTAAGCCGCAGTGCCTGTTCATCTTTCTTTTTCTGCGAGAGATCGCGGATGACCCCGAGCACCACGGTGCCTTCCGGTGTATCCACAGGTCCGAGCATAATATCAACCGGAAATTCGGTTCCGTCCTTGCGCCTGCCGTAGAGTTCGAGCCCCGCGCCCATAAAGCGAACCCGTGGTTGCGCGGTGTAGGCGGCGCGTTGTTTTGGATGAGCAGCGCGAAAGCGTTCCGGGATCAAAACTTCGACTGATTGCCCCACTAATTCCTGGCGCGAGTAGCCGAACATGCGCTCAACCTGAGCGTTGGCGCGAACGATCGAGCCGGTATGGTCGGCAACCACAATCGCGTCGGGCGAAAACTCAAAGAGTTTCTCGAATAGATCGTTGGTCGGATCTGCTGTCACTTAGCCGGAGCCTCGATAAAGAGGGTTCTGAGCGCAAAACGGGCCACATTAGATCAATTTGCGATTTCGGCGCGCTCCCGCAACGAGCTGCGTTTAATTTGATCCTTAATTGCCGAGATTGCTCCGAGAGTATAACTCAATGCGCTTATGACTCCAGCGGAACGGCACCCGCACCGAGGTGACAGCGCGCATGGCCACGCGTGACTTGGGTCACCGCAGCATGGATGTGCGAAGACAAGACTGGGTATGTGGGGGACGTTTTATATGACTAGCGACAAGCGAAATCTTTTGCCAGTTCTAAAAAAAGAGCTGGAATTTCTGGAAAAAGGCGGGTATCGCGAAACCGCGCGGGTTCCCTGGCGTCCGCAATTTATTTTTCAAGATTCACCCTCGTGCTTGAACTTTGATCCGATGCAGCCGCCAAAACCCTGTACTGGCTGCGTGCTGACGCAACTGGTCCCGGAAAACCTGCGGAACAAGAAAATTCCGTGCCGCTACATCCCGTTGAACGAACGAGGAGAAACCATTGATTCGTTTTACCGGTCCGGCACGAGGAACGAACTGGAAGAGGCGTTTGGGAGATGGCTGAGGGTAACGATTCGGAATCTGGAAGAGCGGAATTCTCCGGAATCCGGTGACGGAGAGCCGCAGCAAATTCATGTCAGGGCGAACGCCGGGCCGAACTAAGCAAAGCGAAAGAGATTCGAGGAACGATGTTTTCAACATGCGCAAATCCAGATTGTGGAACGGCGTTCGATTATCGTGAGGGACACTTTTTTCGATTTCACAAATCACATCGAGCCGATGTTGCTCCGCCCAACACCCACTCTGTGGAGCACCTCTGGCTGTGCGGAAAATGTTCTGAAAACTATACACTCGAGTACATCGAAGGCTGCGTGATGTTGCTGGGCCAGGCGGAACTATTTCTTGAGCCAGAGCAGCGCCACGCAGTTTCAGTAGCGTAATCCGGTCGAACTCCAACAATATCTCAAACTTTAAAACTCCTGAGAGCTAATTCTCGCCGCACGCGAGATTAAAAAAACGATTACCATCAAGACCGCAAAAAAAGGTCCCACCCTCGCCAATTCGATTGTTGCAGCGTCGGGTGGGACCCTGGCCATGAGGGACAGTCAGCTCCTGACAGTCAGAACCGGGCACACCGCACGGGAAACAACTTTGTGCGCGGTGGCGATCGGCAGATGGGTGGATGCGCCGGGGGACTCCAGTCTCTTCTTTTACTCCGAGAACGATTAGATCGGTTTCTCTCAACTGAGCGATGTCGAGAATCGTCTCTGCGGGATTGCCGTGTTGCACCAGGTATTCCGGCTTGCACCAGGCTTGTGCTTCCGCCGGAACCAGTTTGCGCAGCAGTTCGTGCGAAGCATCCGTTACATCGTGGGCCGATACAAGATCGCCGACTTTCGGCTCAGGAATCACATGCAGCATGAGCAGACGCGCCTGAAATTCCAGCGCGAGAGAAACGGAGTATGCCGCCGGCGCCTTGGACTCGGAAGCGAAGTTCGTTGTAAACAGGATTTCGCGGATTTCACTTTTGGTGTCACGAGTGGAATCGGAATGTGGGCCAACGGTGAGGACTGGGCACGCGGTGGCCCTGAAAATCTCTTCGGCGATGGAACCGAGCAGCAGCTTGCCCAGTCCGGAGCGGCCGTATGTTCCGAGCACGACGAGATCGATGTTGTTTTTCTCGATTGCATTTTTCAGTTCGGAAACGATATCGCCTTGTTCAATCAGAACCTTGGTGGGAACCCCGCTGAAGGTGCGGAGAAGTTCACGACGATGATCTTCGTCTTGCGCTTTTGCAAATTTGGACATCAACGGCCCAAGTGGCGGGCCGGGTCATAGGATTGACAACGGCTGGTCGAACGTGAAAAGCGAAAATGTCGGCTGCGTAATGCCTGGCCGGTCTCCCGACAGGGTCGGGTAAATTCCGATCGGCCACTACTCGGATGAAATCAACTGCCAGCATTCGCGGGCGATGGCCCAATCTTCTTGAGCGCGGATGATGAGAACGCGGACTTTCGATTGCGCTGTCGCGATATCAGAGTCCAAAGTTGGCGACGAATTTTTCTGGGGATCGAGCGCGAGACCCAGGAACGCAAAGCGATCACACGTAGCGGAGCGTACTTGGGCGGAGTTTTCGCCGATGCCGCCGGTGAAGATGAGGGCGTCGGCGCCATTTAGGGCAGCGAGCATTGCGCCGATTCCAGCGGCCAGGCGGTGGACGAACATTTCGAAGGCGAGCGCGGCTCGCTGGTTGCCGGATTGCAACGCTTTGACAATTTCGCGCATGTCGGCGGAAACGCCTGAAATCCCCAGGAGGCCCGCCTCGGAGTTCAATATTTTGTCGAGCGCCTGGCCATCCAATTTTTCGCTTCGCATCAGGTAGGTCAGAATGCCGGGATCGACGGAGCCGGAACGGGTGCCCATCATCAAGCCATCGAGCGGGGTGAAACCCATGGTGGTATCAATACTTGTTCCGCCGTGAATCGCAGCGAGCGAGCAGCCGTTGCCCAAATGACAGGTAATGAGTCTTAGGTCGGCGAGATTGTTTGCAAGCATTTGTGCTGCTCGGCCCGCGCAATATTGGTGGTTGATTCCGTGAAAACCAAATTTTCGGATTCCCTGCTGAACCCATTGGTACGGGCCGGGATAGACAGCAGCCGCATCCGGAAGGCTGGTGTGGAAGCCGGTGTCGAATACGGCGACCTGGCGAACCGCGCCGCAGCGTTTTTCGATTAGGGCGATGCCCTCGAGTTCGGTGCGATTGTGCAGCGGAGCAAATACTGCCATCTTTTCGATGGCTGCCTTCACATCCGGCGTAATAACGGTAGGACGATCGAGCGCCCGTCCGCCGTTCACGATACGGTGGCCAACTACATCGATTTCAGAGAGCGACTGGAGAACGCGAGTCTTGCCGGAAATCAATTCGTCGAGCAAATGTGAAGTTGCGGCGGAGCGCTTGCCTTTCGGGACATTTTCTTTTGAGCTAGCGCCAGTCGAGGTTCGAACTTCGAGCGATGCGCGGTCGTCGAGCCATTCGAGCTTGCCTTCCCACAATGGAGCCGGGGGATCGTCCGGCAACGGGTTATAGGAAGATGGCGCGGGCAAGTCGTAGAGACACACCTTCTGGCTGCTCGAACCGGAATTGAGCACCAGGATTTTCATTTAGTACGGCCACTTCCAATCGCGAATTTCAGGAAGGTCGTCGCCGTATTGGCAAATGTATTGTTTGTGTTCGACGAGTTTATTTCGCAGCATTTGCTTGAAATGCGCGCCGACGTGCTGCAGGCGGGGCACGCGATCGACGACATCACCCGCCAGATGGAAACGATCTAAGTCGTTGACGACCGTCATATCGAAAGGCGTTGTAGTGGTTCCCTCTTCCTTGTATCCGCGCACATGCAAGTTGTCGTGATTTTTGCGGCGATAGGTC
Source organism: uncultured Acidobacteriota bacterium (assembly GCA_963814635.1). Lineage (GTDB taxonomy): Bacteria > Acidobacteriota > Terriglobia > Acidiferrales > UBA7541 > Acidiferrum. The sequence goes on from CAWFDP010000002.1 coordinate 138,954, forward strand.
AGGCGATGAATCAGCCAGGGATAGCCGTGATAGGCGAAGATAACCGGCTTGTCGGTTGTGAAGATCGAGTCGAATTCGCGGTCCGGAAGACCGTGGGGATGTTCGGATGAGGGCTGGATGGTCATCAGGTCGACTACATTGACCACCCGGATTTTGAGGTCCGGGAAATGTTGACGCAACAAGTCGACAGCCGCAAGAGTCTCGAGCGTTGGAATATCTCCAGCGCAGGCCATTACCACATCTGGTTCGGCTCCGTCGTCGGTCGAGGCCCATTCCCATATGCCGAGGCCCGCGGTGCAATGTTCGATTGCGGATTTCATGTCGAGATATTGCAGCGCGGGCTGTTTGCCAGCGACGATCACGTTTACATAATTCCGGCTGCGCAGACAATGATTGGCGACGGAAAGAAGCGTGTTGGTATCCGGCGGCAGGTACACGCGAACGATGTCGGCCTTTTTGTTCACAACGTGGTCGATGAAACCGGGATCCTGGTGGCTGAAGCCGTTGTGGTCCTGGCGCCAGACATGTGAGGTCAGCAAATAGTTCAAGGAAGCGATTGGCCGGCGCCACGGGATGTTTCGCGTAACCTTGAGCCATTTGGCGTGCTGATTGAACATCGAGTCGATGATGTGGATGAAAGCTTCGTAGCAGGAAAAGACGCCGTGGCGACCGGTAAGCAGATAACCTTCGAGCCAGCCCTGGCAGAGATGCTCGCTCAGGACTTCCATGACCCGGCCATCGTGGGAGAGATGTTCGTCGGTCTTGAGCATCGGCTCCATAAAGACTTTGTCGGTGGTTTCGAACAGAGCGTCGAGACGATTCGAAGCCGTTTCATCAGGCCCAAAGACGCGGAAATTTTTGTTGTCGGCGTTCAGGCGCATAACATCGCGCAAAAGCTGGCCTAAGGCGCGAGTGGATTCGGCGAATTCGGTCCCCGGCTTGGTCACTTTAAAGGCGTACGCGCGGAAGTCCGGGATGCTGAGGTCCCGCAAAAGCAGTCCGCCGTTCGCGTGAAGATTCGCACCCATTCGGCGGTTCCCGGACGGCGCGAGTTCGGCGATTTCCGGTACGAATTTTCCAGCTTTATCGAACAACTCCTCTGGCTTGTAGCTTTTCATCCAGTCTTCGAGCATCTTGACGTGATCGGGATGCTTGGCAAAATCGGTCAGCGGGACCTGGTGGGCGCGCCAAGTGTCTTCAACCGGCTTGCCATCTACAACTTTGGGGCCAGTCCAGCCTTTCGGCGTTCGTAAGATAATCATCGGCCAAGCAGGCAGACTATTAGTTTTCCCAGAGCGGGCGGCGTGCTGAATTGCGTGAACTTCCTCAAGAATGGCGTCCAGGGTGTGGGCCATGAGTTGGTGCATGGCTTCGGGTTCGCGGCCTTCGACGAAGTACGGCTTATAGCCGTAGCCGGTAAATAGTTGAGTGAGCGTGGCGTCGTCCAGGCGGCTGAGCAGGGTGGGGTTGGCGATCTTGTAGCCGTTCAAATGCAGAATCGGGAGCACGGCCCCGTCGCGGGCTGGATTGAGAAATTTATTGGAATGCCAGCTTGCGGCCAGCGGCCCAGTTTCTGCTTCGCCGTCTCCAACTACGCAGCAAACCAGCAGGTCGGGATTATCGAGTACGGCTCCGTAGGCGTGTGCCACGGAATACCCCAGCTCTCCGCCTTCGTGAATCGAGCCGGGAGTTTCTGGAGCGACGTGGCTGGGGATTCCTCCGGGAAAGGAAAACTGTTTGAAGAGTTTCTGAAGCCCTTCTTCATTTTGTGGGATGTGCGAATAGACTTCGCTATAGGTGCCTTCCAAATAGGTGTTCGCCACCAGACCGGGCCCGCCATGTCCGGGACCCGCGACGTAAATCACATTCAAATCGTGCTTCTTGATCAAGCGATTGAGGTGCACATAAACAAAGTTCAATCCTGGCGTAGTGCCCCAGTGCCCGAGCAGCCTGGGTTTTATGTGCTTCAGTTGCAACGGCTCTCGAAGCAGCGGATTGGCGTAGAGATAGATTTGTCCAACGGAAAGAAAGTTTGCGGCGCGCCAGTAAGCGTGAACCTTACTCAACTCTTCGGGTGAGAGAGGTTGCGGAAGCTCGTGAGCCTTAGCGGTGCCGGTGGTGGTAGCGGAAGGCATGTTGGTAACTCCTTCGTTCGAATCTTACCGAAAGTAGCGCCCGTCGGTTTTCCAGCGAATCTAGCATGCAAATTCTGCATTTAGCGTCGCGTTTTGCGAGGCTGAAAGGCTGTGACGCGGGTCACCGCGCATGTGACGCAAATCACAAAGTAAAGTGACGCAAAATACCGCGCCAAGAATTTGTTCCCCCCAATATGGGCGTGCGGCGAATGGATCCAGATTGCGGGTCACCATCGGGGTCCTCGAATCTGGCCGGCGGGCGGAAATACCGGATGGGTACCAGGTCGCCCCTAAGAGATCGCACGTGATACCGGCCAGTCGCCGCAAAACGTTAGATGCAGCGGGGGTCAGCGCTGACGCACGAAATTCAAGGGATGAAGGAGACTCAAATGCAAAGCTCGAAGCTGGATGTAACGGGGAGCACACGCGTTTTGCTTAAAGCGCTGGCTCCCCTTCTGGTGATCATGCTGGTGGTCCTTTTTTACAAGCCGAGCGTTCATGCGGTGCCTAGCTATTCGCGGCAGACCGGGATGCCTTGCGCGACCTGCCACTACGCTCCACCGGAACTGACGCCCTTTGGCCGGAAATTCAAGCTGGAAGGCTACACTCTGGTGACCAAGCCGACGGTGAGCGACGAAAAGAAGGACCACAACGCGGCGCTGCAGCTGCTTGAAGCGTTCCCGATTTCGGTGGTGTTTGATACCTCGTTCACGTCAACCAAAGCTCCGCAGCCGGGGACACAGAACGGAAACTTCCAATTTCCTCAGGATGCATCGCTGTTCTTGGCCGGCTCTTGGGGTAGCCACGTAGGGAGCTTTGTGCAGGTGACCTACGACAGCCAGAGCGATCACTTCAGCTGGGACAATACCGACATTCGCTTTGCGAATAATAGTGGCAAGCTGTTCGGCAAGAATTTGACGTACGGCGCGACTTTCAACAATAACCCCACCGTGGAGGATCTCTGGAACAGCACACCGGCCTGGGGCTTTCCTTACGTTTCCAGCAGCGCTGCTCCGACGCCTACAGCTGGGGCGCTCATCAACGGCGGACTTGCCCAGGACGTTGCGGGAGCCGGCGGCTACGCGATGTGGAATGAACATGTCTACGTGGCCGGGACGATTTACCGCTCAGAGCATATCGGCGGATCGCAGCCGAATCCCGGAGCAGGACCCGACGGAGGGTTTGGCATCAACATTCGCGGCATGGCGCCCTACTGGCGGCTTGCTTACCAGACTTCGACCGAACACAACAGCCTGATGATTGGCACTTACGGAATTCACGTTAAGAGTTCGCCGAACGAAATTACGGTTGGTGGATTGGCCGATTCTTACACGGATTGGGCAGCCGATTTCCAATACGACAGGATCATCCCGCAACTCAAGAATGATGTAGTGTCATTCCGCGGGACGTACATTCGGGAGAACTCTTCACTCGCCGCGACATTTTTCCAAGGAGGAGCCAGTCAGGCTCGCCATCACCTGGACACAGTGCAATTGAACGCCGAATATCACTTTGGAACAAAGCTTTCCGGGACGGCTGGCTTCTTCAATGTGTCTGGCACATCCGATCAAACGCTGTTCGCACAAGCCCCGGTGTCGGGCAGCTTGAATGGCAGTCCACACAGCAACGGCTACATTTTGAACTTGTCCTGGTGGCCGCAACAGAATATTAACTTCACGGCGCAATACAACGGCTATCTGCGGTTTAATGGAGCGCAAAATAACTACGACGGAGCGCTACGGTCAGCGAATGGGAATAACACTGTGTTCTTGCTTGGGAGGTTCGTCTTCTGAGCTCGGAGGCCAGCATCCCAAATTGTACTCAGTTTGAAACCAAGAAGATGAGAACCCAGGGCCCGACTGATGGTGTACGGGACGTGACGATCAGTCGGGTCCATTAAAACGTATCACCGCTGTTTCTTTATTAGCAGAGGAGAGTTCGATGTGTGCATCCGCAGGTGAGCCGGAAGCAACACCATGCAAGCCTGGCGTTGAGGGAACTTCGCTGGAGGATCGGCGGTCGTTCCTTGCAGTGCTGCTCGGGATCGGATCGGTGCTGGTGGGGGCGCTGCTGGCCGTACCGCTGCTGCGTTTCGCACTGTTCCCGTTGCTGCGCCGCACCACCGAGCTAAAGAGTTCGCCGGTAGGCGACCTCAGCGAATTTTCTTCGATAACCGAGCCGGTGCTGCGCACCATTCAAATCGAACAGGTGGATGGCTGGCGAAGAGCAGTATCCGAAAAAGCGGTGTATATCGCCAGGGACCAGGAAGGAAAGCTTCGCGTGCTTACGTCGGTTTGTCCGCATCTTGGCTGCACGGTTCCGTGGAACAAGGAAAAGAAACAATTCATTTGTCCCTGCCACGGCGGCACGTTTATGCCGGATGGGACTCGCGTCAGCGGCCCGTCGCTGCGTGGCATGGATTCGCTCGAGAGTTCGCAGCAGGACGGAAAGCTGATGGTCCGGTTTCAATACTTCCGGCAACTGGTTGCCGACAAGGAAGTCGTCGGCTAAGAAGGGACTAGCGCAGAAATGTCCGCCGAGCGGGAAAACATGGAAAATTCTGATCAAAAGCCGTCGTCAGGTTTGTGGGCCTGGCTGAACCATCGCACTGGCATCGATGATGTACTTAAGACTGCGCTTTACGAGCCGATTCCCGGCGGTGCGCGATTCGCCTACATTTTCGGGTCTGGGCTGCTGTTCATTTTCATTTCGCAGGTGATCACCGGGGTTTTCCTGGCGCTGTACTACGTTCCCTCGGCCGATCATGCGCACACCACGGTCGCCTACATTACAAAAGCAGTGACGGCCGGTTCATTTTTACGAAGCCTGCATGCGTATGGTTCGAGCACGATGGTCATCGTGCTGCTGCTGCACCTTTCGCAGACCTATATATATGGCGCGTATAAAGGGCGCCGCGAAATCCTGTGGCTCTCCGGCTGCGTGCTGTTTGCTCTGATTTTAGGCATGGCGTTTACCGGCTACCTGCTGCCATGGGATCAGCGCGCCTATTTTGCGACCGCGGTAGGCACGAATGCCGCCAGCGAAATTCCGGGCATCGGTGAAAGCGTCAAACAAATGATGCGCGGCGGCAGCGAAATGGGCACGCTGACCATTTCGCGTTTCTTTGTCGCGCACGTCTTCCTGATTCCTGCCTGCATCTTTGCCCTGGTTGCTTCCCACATTTTTCTATTTCGCAAGGCCGGAGCTGCTGGGCCAGTGAACGAAAACCCGCTCGAACCCAAGCTGAAGCCAGAACTCTTTTATCCCCGCCAGGTCTTGATGGACCTTTCGCTGACCGCGCTGCTTATCATAGGCCTTGGCCTGCTAGCGTTCTTCACGCCGATTCAGCTCGGTCCACCCGCCAATCCGTCTGACGCGCAATATGTTCCCCGGCCGGAGTGGTATTACCTGCCGATATTTCAATGGCTGAAATACTGGCACGGCGCGGCATCGGTGATCGGAGTGCTTATCATTCCGACGGTGGTGGCTCTTGGCATCGTCGCGGTCCCGTTTTTGGATCGCAGCATTGAGCGGCGACCGTGGAAGCGCCCAATTGCAATGGGTGCCTATGCATTCGTGATGTGCATGCTAATCGGATTGGGATTGCGCAGCCAGTATCTGGACAAGCACGACGCCGGCGTTTCTCAGCAGCTGGCCAAGCAAAAGGCGGAAGAAGCCGAGTACATGCGCAAACCATTCAAACCGGAGCTTTCCTCCGCTTCTTTGGCCGCTGAAAACACGGCGCTCGCCGATCCAGTCGCTGCGAAAGGCAAGACCATCTTCGAGGGCAATTCCTGCAACGCTTGCCATGGTGACGGTGGCGTTGGAACTGCCGCAGCACCTGCACTTGTTGGCCTGTCGTCAAAACTTTCGCCCGAACAGGTTAGAGAGTTATTCAAACATCCCACGGCTAAAATGACCGCCGGCGGCATGCCTCCGATCGACTTGCCTCCAGATGACCTAAAAGCGCTGATCGCCTATCTCGAAAGCCTCAAATAGATTATTCTCGTCACCGCCTGCTTATTCCGGCGCATCCGCCGAAATTTTTTGGCATAATCGGCGTTCTGAAAAAAGGTGTGTGTGAGTACGTCTGGGTTGAAGGCGAGGATTGATCATGGCTGATGCCGAAGTAAATCTTACGAAGATCTACGACGCGGTAATCGTCGGCTCCGGGGCAGCAGGCGGAATGGCGGCACATGTCCTGACAAGTCACGGATTGCAAGTGCTGCTGCTCGAAGCAGGCAAGAAACTGAACATCGAGCAGGAGCTGCGTTCGATGGAGTGGCCCTACGACAATGCCAATCGCGGAGAGCTTCCGCCGAATTCTCATTCGTTGAGCTTTAATGAATATACCATTCGCCGGCCGCCCTACGGGCCGGGCTTTGAGAAAGCCAAAAATCTCTACAGCTATATCGGAGACAGCGACTACACGAAAAATATCGTGGTGAAGGAGCGCGAGAATCCCTACACGGGGACAAACTACGCGTGGGTACGTGCGCGATGCCTGGGCGGCAAGACCAATATCTGGGGTCGGCTGGCGCTGCGGCTTTCGGACTACGATTTCAAGGCCAAAGATCGCGACGGCTACGGAGAGAACTGGCCAATCAGCTACAGCGACATCGCTCCTTACTACGACAAAGTTGATTTGTATCTCGGGATTACCGGCGTAAAAGAGAATCTACCGTATTTGCCGGACAGCATTTTCCAGCGCCCGACGAAACTGAACTGTGCGGAGCTCACGCTGAAGCAAAGTCTGCAAAAAATGGGCCGGGTAGTGACGCAGTATCGCGCAGGCGTGACCAGCGACGGACTCAAGCACAACAAGTATCGCAGCCGTTGTTATGGCCGCGGGGCGTGCGAGCGCAAGGGCGGATGCGACATTCACGCGGCGTTCGATTCTCCTACTGGTCTGATTTATCCCGCGATGGACACCGGCAATTTGACGCTGCGAACAAACTCGACGGTGCGCGAGATTACGGTGGATCCCAATACCGGCAAAGCCAGTGGCGTGCACTTCACGGATTCGCAAACGATGAAGGACTATCACGTTAAAGCAAAAGTGGTGATCGTCGCGGCATCGACACTGGAATCCGCGCGGCTATTGTTGCTTTCCAAATCGCATCTCTATCCGAACGGGATTGGAAACTCCAGCGGCCACGTCGGGCACAATTTCTGCGAACACGTGATGGGCCCCGGAGTAGCAGGCAAGGTGAAAGATCAGATAGGAAAGCCGCCGACTCTTGATGATGGAAGGCCCGGCGGATTTTATCTGACGAGATTTCGCAATCTCGCGGAGAAACATGCCAAATTTATTCGCGGCTACGGATTCGAAGGTTCGAGCGGCAGCGCCATGTTTCCTCGCGGCGCCGACGTTCATGGTTTCGGGGCGTCGTTTAAGGAAGAGGTACGCAAGAATCAAGGCGCGTACATCGGAATGGGCGCTTTCGGCGAAGTGCTGTCCCGCTATGAGAATTACGTTGATCTCGATCCCGTGGTGAAAGACAAGTGGGGAGTGCCTGCACTGCGTTTTCATTATAAGTTCGGCGACAACGAGCACCGCATGGTAGAGGACATGAAAGAAACCGCGCAGGAGATGTTCGAGGCCGCGGGATTCGAAATCATGTATGTGAGCGACCGGATCCTTACCGAAGGCTGGTCCATCCACGAACTGGGCACGGCGCGCATGGGCAACGACCCGAAAACTTCCGTACTGAATCAGTTCGAACAGTCGCACGACGTCAAGAATCTGTTTGTGGTCGACGGCAGTGCGTTCGTCAATGCCAGTTGCCAGAATCCGACCTGGACCATCATGTCACTGTGCTGGCGGTCGTGCGATTACCTCGCGGATGAACTCAAGAAGGGCAACCTTTAAGGAGACGCCATGTCCACAAACGATCCCATTGATTTGAAGCAGGACCGCCGGCAGTGGCTGAAAACTTCTGCGGGCATTCTGGGCGCTGCGGCGCTGCCCTTGCCAGCGATCGCGGCAGGGACGCCGCAAGCGAAAACCGATGCGGCCAGCATTACGCCGGCGCAGGAGCATCCATCCGCAGCGCATTTCTTCACTCCGGCGGAGCACGCACTGGTGGAAGAGTTGAGCGAAACCATCATTCCCGCCGACAGCCACTCCGGCGGAGCCAAGGCCGCTAGAGTGGCCGACGCCATCGATAAATTCCTGCGCGAAGATTACGACGACGGCAAGAGAACGCTGTGGCGCGAGGGGCTGCGGCTGATCGATTTGATGAGCCAGCACTACTGTGGCAAGACTTTTGTGAACGCTTCGCCGGAAGAACGGGTTGCCATACTTACCGTGCTTTCCGAACACTCGAAGGTGACTGATCTGACCGAAGTGAAATTCTTTAACGACCTGAAAGAGATGACCGTGTTGTGCTACTACACTTCAAGAATCGGCATTCACGACGAACTGGAATACAAAGGCAATCGAATTTTGCAGGAATACGTTGGGTGCGACGATCAGGGACCTGCGTTGAAGTAGTTCTGCAACTAGAAGTTTCGATTCCTATTCTCGGGAGAGGTGATGGGAAGCGGCAGAGTCAAGGTCGGCATTATTGGTTCGCAATTTCAGGCGGATATTCAGGCCGAATCGCTTCGGATCATGCCGCACGAGGCGGAGGTGGTCGCGGTGGCGTCTCCCACGCCCGGAAATGCCGCGGCTCTGGCGAAAAAACACGACATCCCACGCGTATTCACGGACTACCGTGAGATGTTGAAGGAACGCGACATCGAAATGGTTTCGATCTGCGCGCCGAACCGCTTGCACGCGCTAATGACTAAAGACATCGCCGCCGCCGGAAAACATATCGTCTGCGAAAAGCCTTTGGCGATGACCATCGCTGAAGGCGAAGAGATGATTGAGGCCGCGAAACGCCACGGCGTGCTCTTAATGTACGGCGAGGAGCTTTTCTTCACGCCAAAATATCTGAAAGCAAAAGAGATGGCGGATGCCGGCGCTTTTGGCAAGATCCATCTGATCAAGCAGAGCGAAAAACATTTTGGGCCGCATAGCCCGTGGTTTTGGGACGTGAATCGGTCCGGCGGCGGCGCGTTGATGGATCTTGGCTGCCACGGCATCGCTTTCTGTTACTGGTTTCTGGGACGCTCTGCAATCGCCAGTGTTTATTGCCAGATGGGCACGTACGTTCACGGCGATAAAACAAAAGCCGAGGATGAATCTCTGTGCATTCTGGAATTTGCCAATGGCGCCGTGGGATTGATCGAAAACAGTTGGGCACGGCGTGGCGGCATGGACGATCGCATCGAGGTCTTCGGCGATGCGGGCGTGACTTACGCAAACCTGCACATGGGCAACGCGCTGGCGACGTTCAGCGAAAATGGCTATGGCTACGCAGTGGAAAAAGCGCCGACTACCAAGGGCTGGACCTATCCAGTATTCGAAGAGCTTTGGAACTACGGAACGCCGCAGGAGTTGAATCATTTCGCGCGTTGCGCGCGTGGCAAGGAAACTCCGCAAGCGACTGGAGAAGATGGCCTCGCAGTATTGCACGCGCTCTATGCGGGGTATGCTTCGGCTGGCGAGGGTCGCAAGATTGCGCTGCCTTATCAGCCGCCCGCTGGTATAAAGAAGCCCATCGATCTCTGGCTGAATGGCCCTGCTTATCCGAAAAAGGATAGGATGAGCGGGCAACGATTCGGAAACGAACCGCTTTAAGACATATTTCTGATTTCTGAGAGGTGACTGCGTGCAGCTGCAAATGAGACTCCGGCTGTCAGTAATGATGTTCTTCGAGTACTTCATTTGGGGCGCGTGGTATGTGCCGGTGGCAACGTGGCTGGGGCAGACGTTGCACTTTTCCGGCCAACAGATTGGCCTGGTCATGGGTACGACCGCACTCGGAGCGGTGGTCTCGCCGTTTCTCGTGGGGCTGATGGCCGATGAACTTTTTGCCAACCAGAAATTGCTCGGCGCGCTGCACGGAATCGGCGGCGTTTTGCTCTGGTACGCATCTACCCAGACCAGCTTCGGGATGGTGTACTTCGTCCTTTTGATCTACGCGCTCTGTTACATGCCCACTATGGCGCTCACCAATGCGCTGGCGTTCCGGCAGATGCAAGACACCCAGAAGGACTTCGGCTCGATTCGAGTGCTCGGGACTTTCGGGTGGATCGTCGCCGGCACTCTGATCGACAAAGTTTTGGCCAAAATGCCTGGTCTACAAGGCATCGAAGCGTCACCGACGCCACTTCGTCTCGCGGCCATCGTGTCAATCGTCATGGGAATTTACAGCCTGACCCTGCCGCATACTCCGCCGCTGCGCGCCGCGCACGGCTTCAAGCTGAGCAACATTTTTCCACCCGAAGCTTTCCGGCTCTTTAAAGACCGCAGCTTTTCGATTTTTGTGCTGGCTTCCTTCCTGATCTGCATTCCTTTGCAGTTCTATTACAGCTTCACGAATCTTTACCTGAACGAGATCCATTTTAGCGATGCTGACTTCAAGATGAGCTTCGGGCAGTGGTCCGAACTGTTGTTCATGCTGGCCTTGCCATGGTTTTTCAAGCGCGTCGGCGTGAAGTACACGATGATGCTTGGGATGCTGGCTTGGGTCCTGCGCTATCTCGCCTTCGGCGCCGGAAACACGGGCAACCTCGAATGGCTGCTTTACGCCGGAATCATCATGCACGGCATTTGCTATGACTTTTTCTTTGTCACCGGCCAGGTCTATGTGGACCAGAAGGCGCCGCAGGCCTTGCGTGCCGCCGCCCAGGGCATGATTACGTTCATTACTTACGGCATCGGCATGTTCGTTGGTTCGTTGATCTGCGGCCGAGTGGTGGACGCTTACGCAGCAACCTCTTCCGGCGGCGTTGTCAGCCATCGCTGGTTTCCCATTTGGATGGTGCCCGCCGTCGCTTCGGCCGCGGTATTGCTCTTTTTTGCGCTTGGCTTCCACAACAAAGAGTCTGCGCCACAAGCGAGCGTCGCCGATTAAAGCTCTCTTCTTTTTTGAATTTGGTGGGCCCGCCAGGATTTGAACCTGGGACCAACGGATTATGAGTCCGCTGCTCTAACCGCTGAGCTACGAGCCCGCCGAGAAGTAACCTCTTGATTCTATATTAGTTAACGACGTTGGTCGAAGGATTCGGATTCGGCAAAAACACTCAGCATGTCTTGGACCTTCCATTTTTGCTCGGACCTTCCGGTTGAATCCTGGTTGACTTCTGGTTAGCCGGTTCGGCTGTCACGGTAACCTCCACGTGAGCGCCCTTTTTGAGCATTACATCATCGCCATGTTCGTCGGTTAAGTAAGCGTTCGCTTCTGGCCGTCTTGTGTCGAAGGGATGCAGCTGCTAGGGACGCTGCGATTTTGCTGGCGGGTTGATCTCGTCGGTGAAAATGTCGTCGGTGTGAGCCCTGGCGATGGCGAGATCCAGGCGGGACAACAGCTGTGCCAGCGATTCACCTTTTCGGCGTTTCAGCATGGCCAGTGTGTTTCGCCCCTCGTGAGCCACTGCGACACATTCCGTGAGAGGAGGAATGACTCCGATGCTGATTCCGCCCTGTTCGATTGTCTCTTCGATGTAGGGGAAGTCTGGAAGACCGCTGGTGGGAGCGTTCGTGGTGGCGTCTTCGTTTAGGCCGCCTCTTGGTTGGGGAGCTGCAGACTTGCGGCGACGTTCCAAGGTAACAACTCCTCGATGCGCTTGATCGGATGATCTGCGATACGGGACAACACGTTCCGTAGATAACTTTCGGGATCGATTCCGTTCAGCTTGGCGGTGCCCAGCAGACTGTAAATGGCCGCGGCACTTTCTCCACCGCCATCGGAACCTGCAAAAAGGAAATTCTTTCGGCCCAGAGCCACGACCCGCAACGCTCGTTCCGCAGCATTATTATCGATTTCGATGCCGCCGTCATCACAGAAGCGCAACAGTGCTGCCCACCGCCCGAGTGCGTAGCGAACGGCCATGGCCGTATCGGATTTCCGCGAGAGTTTCCCTAAGGTCTCTTCTAACCATTGTTTCAGCGATTCCAGCAAGGGCCTGCTGCGCGTGTTGCGCACCTCACGCCGCTCGTCGGACGGACGTCCTCGGATTTCTTTCTCGATGGCATACAACGCCGCGATGCGTTGCAAAGCCTCGGTTGCGACGGGGGATTTATGTGCGACCTCGAGATCGTAAAACTTTCTCCGTACGTGCGCCCAGCATGCCGCTTCCTGAATGCGCCCTGCTTCATAGATCTGATTAAAGCCCGCGTATGCATCCGCTTGCAGAGTGCCGGTAAAGTTGCTCAGGTGAGATTGCGGATGTTCGCCCTTGCGATCTGGTGAATACGCGAACCACACCGCAGCTGGTGCGCTGTCGCCTGCGGGACGATCGTCGCGCACGTAGGTCCACAGCCGCCCGGTTTTAGTTTTGCCCAACCCTGGTGCCAACACCGGAACTGGCGTGTCATCCGCGTGTAGTTTCCCGGCAGCCATTACGTGGCGTCGCAACGCTTCCACCAGTGGCGCGAGCAGCCGGCTGGATCCACCAACCCACTCCGCCAGGGTAGAGCGATCCAACTCCACGCCAGCACGAGCAAAGATCTGCGACTGACGATAAAGCGGCAAGTGGTCACAATATTTCGATGCCAGTACGTGCGCCAGAAGCCCAGGACCAGCAATGCTTCGCTCGATCGGTCGGGTCGGGGCTTCGGCCTGCACGATGCGATCGCAACACCCGCAAGCCAGCTTGGGACGAACGTACTGAATGACTTTGAGACTGGCCGGCACGTACTCCAGGATTTCCGAGACATCTTCGCCAAGATGTTTCAGCTTACCGCCACAGTCCGGACAAGCTTCTTGCTTCGGAACAACCTTTCGCACTTCGCGTGGCAAGTGATCGGGCAACGGTCGCCGTACAGGTCGGACCAGAGCAGTGCTTGGTGGGGCTGATTCCTTCACCGCAGTTGTTTCTTTGCTTCGTCTTGCTTCCAACTCTTCCAGCCGTAGTTCCAGTTGTTCAATCTGGAATTCCCGCTTCTCCGACGAACGGCCAAACTGCATGCGACGCAGTTTTGCGATCAGCAGCTTCAAATTTTCGATTTCCGCATCGCGCGAAGCAAGTTGCTCGCGCTGCGAAAGAATTTCTTCTTGCTGTGTGGTGAGCTGCTTCTGATGCGAGAAGACTTGCTCACGCAGCGCCAGGATGAGTGCCTTTAATCCTTGGGAATCGAGTTGATCGAGATCGCGCGGCGTGGTGGTATCCATTGCACGCGAACATACCGCACTTTTTTTACAGCATGATGAAAACGCATCAGAAAATAGAAAAAATCTTTTCTCTCACACCGCCATTTGCGGATCGTAACTGCGTACCGGACGCCGCCAATCGATTCCTTCAAGCAGCATGGATAATTGTGCGGGGGTCAGCGAAACCGTTCCACTCGTCGCCTGCGGGCGACGGTTCATGGCGTTGAGGTTCGAGACGGAAGGAACAGTTCAGGGAAAGCGGTGGAGCTCGTGGTCCCAATCAATTGTGAAGTAGAAACGGTAATCGGCCGCATCGTTCAAAACGAGACAGACAAAGAGTTTTCACCTAGCAGAAGATTGCTGAGCATTCGGTTGGCATCTAAGAGTTAAGGTGCAACGGCGGCCTTGGCGAAACCACAGCCGCTGGCAACAATCGAGTCGCAGATGTGGCTGCAAGCGTCGGCACGGATTGACTCTCCCACCCCCAAGTCCCCGGAAATGCCTCGCAGGTGCACAGCAGGTCGAGATGCTGCATTTTGAATTGCCGAGAGCCGATAGGTTACGTCAACGGGCAAGTTTCCCCCCGATCCTTTACCTGAACCTTGTCCTGATCCTGAACATCACAGCGATAGTCTGGGCGCCGGTCGCGAAGGCGCAAGTGTCCAACTTTGAGAAGGCGGAAGGAGAGATATCGGGAACCGTGCTTCTAGAAGCGGACAAGCGGCCGGCGAGCCAGGTGATCGTAAGCCTGAAATCGCATGTCGCAGGAGTATTTCGTAGTGTTTTGACGGATTTAGAGGGTCAGTTCAGAGTGCAGCGCCTTCCGCGCGGCACTTACGATATCGCGGTCGAGGAAACGGGTTACGAGCCGGTTCAGGCCAGCACCCAGCTCGATGGCCCTTCCTCCAACCTGGTGATGTATCTGAGGTCCAAATCGGGGGCCATTCGGCAAAGCAATTACACGGTTTCCGTGCGAGAGTTGAAGATCCCAGGGAAAGCGCGGAATGAGTTGCAAAAGGGATTGGAAAGCTTGGCAAAGAATGATCCTGCCGGGAGTCTTAGCCACTTCACGAAGGCTACGCAAACGTTTCCTGGATACTTCGAGGCTTATTACCATATGGGCGTGGCGGAGATGAAGTTGGGCCACGATGAGGAAGCCACGAACGCTTTTCAAATGGCCATCGATTTGAGTGGGGGGCGGTACGCCTGGGCGCAGTTCGAATATGGCTACCTACTGTGCCAGGAAGGAAAACCGGGCGAGGCGGAGAAAATCATCCGTAGGGGATTGGAAGTGGAGGATGCCGCACCTGAGGGTCACGTAAGCCTGGGTAACGCGCTTATGCAACTCAATCGGCCGGACGAGGCAGAAAGGAGCGCCCAGGAGGCGCTTCTCCGCAATCCGAACTTCGCAGACGCCTATCTTCTGCTGCGGAATGTGGCCGCCAGCAAAGGCGACTATCGCGCAGAACTGCAGGACTTGGATGCTTATTTGAAATTGCGGCCGAACGGCCCCGCGAGCGAGCGCGTTCGCCGAGTGCGTGAGGCGGCCCTGAAAATCCTGGCCAAGTCCCATTCGCAAGATTGAATTTATCGCCGGAAGAATACCTCTTTCACCTGGGATGTCCCGCGGCGGAAATCGGGTTCCACAAGCGGATTGTCAGTACTGGTGCGACTGGTTCCTTCCCATCGCCGACAGACCGGGCTCGAATTATCGATCCTCCCACCCGCTTTTCTGATTGCGCAGTGTGAAGACGCCTTGCCGACTACGGTTCCCGATGCGATAGGCGCGTTGCCAGACTAGGCCTCTCTAAGTAGTTCAGTGCGGTACTTGGGTGCGAGCGCTTTCACTTTCTCGATGAATGCGGCCTGCTCCTTTTCGCCGAGCTTCGGCGGGGGAGTCGTACGGGTGGCGACCGACACTCCGACCTCTACGAAGAATTTTTCTTGTCCTGCGGGAGAACAGAAGCAGATCATTCGTACCGGCCCAGTGGAAACGTTGTGAAACTGATGCGGAGCGTTTGCAGGAACGTTCAATGTGTCACCGGCGCGCACAGTTGACTTTCTGCCGCGGAAGGTAGCTTCCATCTCACCTTCGAGCAGGACAAAAGTTTCCTCGAAGTCATGTCGATGGGGCGGCGGTCCGCCACCAGGCGGAATGTGCATATCAATGACGCAGAAGCGCCCATCGGTCTGCTCGCCGGTCACCGTGATGGTGTAAGTATCGCCGACCAGACCGATGTGGGGGAGGTTGTCGGGTTGCGTCAGCGTGAGATTACGTTTGGGGCTGTCCGGTGGAATCGTTGGCAGAGCAGTGGACATTTCGTTTCTCCTTTAGAGTGTCCGTCTTATTGTGATTCGTTTGAACCACTCGCGCCTTCGGCTTGTCCTCAAGACTCTTCACAATTTTGACGATCGTTCGCCCAGGCAAACGTCAAGTCTTTTTCACGGAAGTTGGGGTGAGTGGATCTCCTTTTTGGGTGCCGTGGAGGGGAGATCATTTGGCGCTGGCTGCGGCTTTATGAATCCGAGTTGCTTTGCGACCACGGCGTCGAGCATTCTCGCAGGAAGAAGTCTGGGTAAAGTCCAGTTCTTGAAACGTTGCTTGATGATTGCGTAGCGTGCCTTCGGTTTTGGTGTGCTGAGTGCTAGGTGGACAGCTTCGCCCAGACGCTCAGGAGAGAAACCCTTGCGTCCTTCGGTGACGATGAACTTCTGAAAGTTCTGCACTGCGTTCCAGTACTCGGTCGGCTTAAACTCACTCAGATCTTCTTTTTCGCCCTTGTCGTACATCGTCGTGTTCACGAAGCCCGGTTCGATCATTACGAGGTCGATGCCAAATAACATTAGTTCCAACCGCAGCACGTCCGACATTCCTTCAAGCCCACATTTGGAGGCGCTATACGCACCGAGAAGCGGGATAGGAACTTTTGCACCGCTAGAGGTGATGTTCACGATGCGCCCGGCGGGACCCTGCCGCTTCTTATCTGTTCCCAAAAGAGGAGCGAAGGCTTGGATTACGACAAGCGGAGCGATCATGTTGACATCCAGCTGCCGCCTGTATTCGCTGGGCCTCAGATAAAGCAGTGGCCCACTCACCACAATTCCCGCATTGTTCACCAGGCCAACCAGATTCCTGTCGCCTATCATGGAGCCGACTTTCTGGGCAGCTTGATGTACAGCGTCGGCGTCCGTAATGTCCATCATGAGAGGCACGAAGCCTTCACCGAACTCTCTTTGCACGCGATCGGCGTCAGCCTGCTTGCGTACAGAACCGAACACGCGAAATCCCTTTGAAACAAGCACCTTTGTAGTTCCCCAACCAATTCCTGTGGAGACCCCGGTGACCACGACATCTTTACTGTTCGCCATCGCATTCCTCCGAAAATGATCGCTGTCCATAATTATGTCTACTGTACGGTGCGTGACGAACCCGAGGGGAGCAGTACACTACCCTCTTTTATGCGACGACGCTTCTCCCTCTCATGAAATGCAATGCGAGCAGAATGAGGCCGACCGCAAGCAGAATATGGAATAAACCCGTGGATACGTGAAATGCGAAAAGCCCAAGCAACCAGCCAATGATCAAAATTGCTGCGATGATCCCCAACATGTTTTTGTCTCCTTACATCTGAGCAAGAAACTGAGCCCTCTATAGTCGCTCACCGCACCCAGGCCTAAGCACGGTGCACCCTCTTACAGATCTAGATTGCGCGTCTCGAAGACAAATGTCTGTCCATTTAAGGACACCGCGAGTCCGGACGCCACAATCTGTACTTCTAGATTTAGCTTGTTGTACGCGATTCTTAAAATTCGCGAGCAGCTGCACCGACGAGCAGACCTTGACTATTTGAGTTCATCCAGAAGACTTGTCAGGTGGACGATTCGTTGGCTTATCCGCTGAGCTTCGTGCTCAGAAAGCTTGAAACGATGCATGAACCGCTCGGCGGTGTCGTGAGCGTTCTGCGCGTTCTTGATTCTGCGGTCCCATGTTGCCGCGCTGCCTGATGACAGCGCAACTTCGCAACATCGAATGCTCAGACCAAGCTCTTCGGCCACAGACCCAACGCCTGCTAGATTGCGACCTTCGGCGTGGATGTGTTTGCTGACCATGGCCGGATTGTCTGCTCGTGACCTGGTCGATGCAAGTCATTGTTATTCTTCCGCCAATCAAAACGACAAAAGGAATGTCGCCGATTCTGTCGGTATCCTCCGCCGTGCTTGACACCAACGGTTTAGGGCGCCCACAGTTTGGCCGTGGATTTCAGATCGATCCTGAAAAAGTCAACTCAACACGCCGAGGAAATATAAGACCACTGCAATGAGCACCACCGTCCCGACTATCCCCAGGCCTCCGCCTGTGCCCCATCTGGAGTACCCGTAGTAGCCGCCGCCTCCGCCGAACAACAGCAGCAAAACGATAATTAGTAATAGCATCGAAATTCTCCTTTGCGCACAAGCTATCGCTCAGTCAAGGGCCATGCTAGCGGTGACGAAGGCCGGCGTCTGTACGATTGTGAACACCATTCTTCCGTCGTTTTCTTCCTGGGATTGAATTACCTTCAATATTTCCCGCGATACTCTGGAAGGCATTTTCTTCTGTGTTCGGGATTTCTTGTCTTACGCTGACACAGGTAGGCAAACTCCTGATGAGTGCCGGACTATCGGACAATTTCCTCGGCTGGACTGAGCCTAGCCTGCATTATTCGCGAAAGTGGAACGCCAAACAGTTTTTTTTGAGAACGGGACAAAGATGCGACGACGGGCGGAATTTTGTTAGACCGGGCGGCTGATTCTAAAGCTCTTAGCGGGGTTCACAGTCTGATTTTGATGCGTAACGAGACACCACGAGTAAGAGCGTGACAAAGGTAAATTTCGATTGAAGAAATGAGAGGGGCTTACACGCTTTGAGCGCCCAAGCTCAAGGCCAGACGATGAAAGCTGTCGCGGTAGGGAAACGCTTGAGGCAAGTGCAGCACGATTCGCCGCACCGAGACCACCAGCTGAGCGCCCAGCTTCAAGAAATGTTCGCGCAAGGTCGAGACTTGCGCCCGGGCGTGGCGCGTCGGTGCCAGGTGAAGACGCATCTCTTGCATCAGCACATACGCCGCCGCTGTCAGCAGCACTCGGAACGTGTTCGCCAAAAAGTTCGAGCAACTGGTCCGACCGATCTGCATTCCGTCGTGCAATTCTTTAATCCTGTTTTCCACGTCGCCTCGATGACAGTAAGTTTTCTCGTAAATCCACTGCGGACTCTGTTTCAGGTTGGTGACTACGAAGCGCGGGTTGTCCTTCGCTTCCTTGTTCGCGGCGCGCACCACCTCGGCTTTGTAGATGACCCGTCGTTTCCACGGCCAAGTCTTTTTGGTAGCGTACCGGCACTCGCCATAGACATGCTCGGTTTGCCCGGAGATCTCCGACGCACGACGAGACCGCTTCATTGCGGATTTCACTTTACGCTTCAACACCGCATTGGCGGCCAGGTTCACGAGGTATTCCACTTTCGGTTCACAATCCAAAAAATCCAGAACTTCCGGAGACGCGAAGCCACCGTCGAGTCGCACCCGAAGTCTCGCCTTGGGAAAGGCATTGCTCACCCGTGCAATCAAACGGCGCAGAATCCCCAGCGCACCCAGCGAGCCAGTCGCGTTCCCACGCCGCAACACCGCCGCCACCAAGTACTGCTCCGCTTCCTCATTAAAGGTGAGAAAACAAACCATCGGCAAGTAACAGTAGCTATCGTAGTGGCGATTGAAAAAGGTGAACTGTTGCTGGCCGTGCGTGGGGTCGTCGGTGGGATCCAGATCGATGGTGATGCGACGGGCCCGACCATGCAGACGCTTACGATGGCGTTCAATGACGCAGTCCGCCAACGCTTCCGTCATGCGCAACAGTTCCTTACGATCCGGAGCATTTTCAAAGCGCGAGAGGGTAGGTTGCGAAGCCAGATCCTCGCCGTCGACAGGATCCCGACCGACCAGCAACTTGTGGATCGGATCCGATGCCAGCCGTGCCGCATCGTTGGCGTCTTCATATCCCAAGGCGAGGGCCATGACCCGCTGAGTAATCAATTCACGCAACTCATGCTGCACCTTACCCGCTTGCCGGTCATCTCGCAGACCAGCCGCCAATGCCGATGTCAGGCCTAACCGCAGCTGGGCGGCCTTGAGCAGAATCGCTCCGCCATCGGAACTGCCCAGCCGTTGATCAAACTTCGCAACCACCGGTCGATCAAAAATATCTGAAAAAAGAAGACAGTCTGTTGTGGTATGTTCGCTCAAGCGAAGGCCTCTCTTGTGATGCAAAAACTGCGTGAACAACAGTTTTTTATCACGAAGAGGCTTTTCGCGTCTTTAAATACCTGAATAATTCGGGCTAGTGCTGCGTTTGGTGGGTGGAGAAGCGTGACGAACTCGATGTCAGTCACGCTTCCTAGGGGTGGGATGCATCTGATACTGGCGAATCCTCCCTGGCGTCAGCTACAAGAGCGCGCCCAGAAGATTCAGGGAGATAAGAAGCACGTGGAAGGAATGCTCTCACAGAGTCATCTCGTCGCGCAGTTCAATACGGCACATAAGCTTCCTAACAGCGACCGTTAATCTGGTAAGTCGGCTTCCCAGACAAACGCTATTCGGCGATCATCGGTATGGTCTTATTACTCCGAGCACTAAATATGTGACATTTATCAATGAGCAGCGTACTGGACGTGGCGTTCGCGAAAATAGTTCTTCACCAACTTGGGCCTAGCCTGCGTGATCCGAAGATAAGAGCGAACGTTGTCCATCATTTCATGGACGTTCAGGGGACGAACACGGCCCAGTGCGTTCGTCTTCACATCTTGGTTCAGCAATTCATCCGGGTTCAGCTCTGGGCGGTAGGAGGGCAAAAAGAAAATTCGGATTTGTGCAGCATGCTCATCCAACCAGCGCCTCACCGATCGTGCCTTGTGGACGGGGTGACCGTCGGCAATCAGAAATACTCTTCTCTTCGTCTTTCGCGTCAGCCGCAGCAGACGACCAAGAAAATTCAGAAAGACCCGCGCCGTGAAACGCTGACGGAAAATCATGAAAGCCAACCGCCCCCGATTGGTGATGGAAGAGATCATGTTGCAGCGAAAGCGCTGACCGGTGCCAAATACCACCGGCGTCTGTCCGCGACGTCCGTAGGATCGTCCCGCTTGATGGTCCGAACGCAACCCCATCTCATCCAGCCAATGAATTTGCGCCTTAAACTGTCGCGCCAGTTCTCGAATCGATGGATATTCTTCCTCCAGCCATTTCCGCACCGCGGCCGGATTTTGTTCATACGCTCGGCGCACCGGCTTCTGCGGAGTCAGACCCCAGGCCCGCAAATAGCGTCCCACCGTCCACACCGAAACCTGCAGATCGAATTTTCGCGACAGCAACTCTTGCACCGCTTCTCTGGTCCACAGCGCAAAGGGCAAGCTCAACTGGTCCGGGCAACCGCTGAGAATGTGACGCACCGTCGTGGCTGCTTGATGCGGTGCCAATCGCGCAACCGGAGGTCGTCCCCGCCGTTGTGCTTTCAGCGCCCGTCGTCCTTCCCGTTCCACCATCCCCATCCAGCGGCTCACTGTACCGCGAGCTACTCCGAAGACTCGAGCCACCTCAGTTTGCGAAAGACCTTTCTCAACGGCTTCCACGACTCGCCGGCGAAGGTCTTCTTGGGCTTCTCCTGGCAGCGAGCGAGCATCCTGTTTTCCCATGCTCGAAACACTATCACATTATTTCGTGAATGTCACCTATATTATGCTCCGATTAGTAAGTGCTGGGCTCAACCTTTTGGTTGAAGTGTCATAAAAGTGTCATAGTCACGGTAACCACAGTCATCCGTCAACTTGAATCACGAACGAGTCGCAGCTTCATTGTGCCGTCGAATAATGTCCCGGATCTCATCCCCTTCTATTCTTTTCTTCTGTTCCAACAGGTCCGCAATTGTTCTGACCGTCGCAATATTTTTCATAACTATATCTGCACCCGCTTTGGCAGCTTCGATTATGAGTTCGTCCGCTTGTTGTTGATTCAGACCAACGCGTTCAATGCACTCGGCGGCACGCTGCATATCTGCGACTGCGCTGTTCAGAGCGCCTTGCTCATCGACGAAATGTTGAGCGGCAACGCCCGCCATCATGCAAACAACGTGCTGCCAGAGATTACATTTCGTGATTTGAACCGCCGGGGAAGGCTCGGTCTTGCCACCAAAAACGACCGGTTCGCCGTTAATTATTCGAGTAGTCTTCTCAAGAGCGGAGATCCGCAAACTAATATCGTTAAACTCGTACGCAAAGGCTTGCCCGGCCTCGTGCATTGCCAGCGGCAGGTCGGGTCTTCGGCGAACCTCTTCCAGAAGACTTACACGACTTTCAAACCATTTTGGGGGTATATGGAAAGAATTGAGCGACACCTGAAGCCCTCTGCTTTCGTGTTGTGGCACGCCAAATTGTCGTTTTGTGTTTGCTAAAAACGAATGGTACGGACGGCTTAGGCAGCCCAGTTCCCGCGTAGAACTCATTCCGGTCACTTTCCTTAGATGGCAGCGGGTACCGCATTGCAGCGACCTGCCAAACATCCGAAAAAGTGCCTGTTCCCATTCACAGCGCCGTGAGGCTCTTAAAACTGTTCAGGCTGAGAATTGCGTCACGTTCACTCAGGCGTCGCTCGCCTGTTCCTGGCCCACGGTCCTTGGGTCCTTGTCTTCCCTCAGCTCGGCGAACTTCGAATGCCTGAGATGATTGCTTTCGCTCCATTCCAAGAGCTCGACCTGTGACACGCGTTCAGGACGCACCCAAACACACTTCTTCATGTCCTCAGCAGTTAGCCCCTCAACCCAAAGTGAACGATGGGCCACCGGCAGGTTGACGAATCGACATTCCGGGATCACCAAGGATCGCAGCTTTTCGAACATCTGACGCCGCGAGGCTGGTACAACCCATTCCGCATACGTGCACATAAATCAGATCGTCGTCCTTGGAGTATCCAACGATAATGGAATCGAGACCATGCGTGCCTGATAGATATCCGCCGACCACTAATTCTTGGCCGCGATTCACCCGGAGTTTAATCAACGTGCCGCTTGCTTTCCGGGCTCCGGGCTCGTATAGGCTGTCTTTTCTTTTCTCGATAATCCCTTCCAGTTCTTGCTGCCGAAAAGCGAGCAAACTACGATACCAATTTAAGCCTCGAAACCGATGGCAATGGCGAGGTGCAGTTTAGTCTCCCGGAACCTGCCCCTGTACACTTAGGGGCACGGGTCCGTCTAGCTTCTAGGCATTGGCACTGTAAGTGTGTGGCGCTCGTTTCCACACAAGTCGTGGTCGAGCAAGGAATCGTGGAAACACCAGGCCCTAAATTGCCAACATCTGCCACGAACGCGAAGGCAGGACCCGGAGTGATCCTCTTTATTGCTCGTCCTTTCACGTTCCTTGAAAGGCCGCTGAAATGAAAGGCTAGACTTGAAGTTCCGAGGTCGTTCAGACAGCTACAAGACGCGGTAGCGGAAGGGGAAGAAAAGGTCACAGGGGTATTGAGAAACGGCAAGAAAGCTCTTGAATCAATGCATTAGACAGCGTGGGGCCTGTAGCTCAGCGGTTAGAGCAGTAAAAACGTAGTAGTTGTAGGTTCATAACGCGTCAGTTTTTTGGTTCCCCGGTGAAGGTGATTCATAAATCCGAAAGGGTAGACGTAGCTGAGGTGATGTCAGCCTCTCCTGCGCTTTTTTATCGAATCCAGATTCAGGCGGGTTTCTTCTTTTCTCCGCGCCCCTCAATGTATAGCAGTTGAAACACTACGCCGGTTCCTTTTGGCTGGACTCCAACAATGTGCTGTTTCTCGTTGGTCCCGGCTTTGAAGAGCATCCCTCCCGGTTCCGGTTTGTCGTCACCGCAGGTGAGCTTTTCGGAGTTCTCGTCCTTCGCATGCTGAGGCCGGTCGGCGTTTGTGCAATCGAGAACCATCCCGTACTTGGCCAACGCCTTTTGATAATAGTCGGCGACTTTCCTTGGTGTGTCTTTCGACTCCATCTTTAACACAACGAGCTTGAATCCAAACGACGTGCCCCACAGCCCGAGCTTTGCTGCGGGACTATCGTGGTCCTTATCTTGATCTTTGTGCGGTATCGATCCCGGGTAGATCGGTAGGCCGACCTCTTTGGCGGTGGCCCGTGCACTGACGATCAATCCGGCATCGGTTTCTGGGCCTTGCACAGTGACCGAGAATTCCTTGTCTTTGCTTGTGTCCTTTTGCGCCTTTTCCTGTCCCCAGAGCGAATTCGCCGCTAGGGCCGTTATTCCAGCCAGGGCTATTCTCGCTAACAGGCTCGGACGCGAGATGATTGTGCTTTTGCGGCGTTCACTTGCGTTTCGTTTCCTCATCTCATGTCTCCCTGTCCGGCATGAGTTACGCGGTCTGCACGACAAAAGTTCCGCCGATTCCACACCAGACGCTCTTTCCACCCGCGCGGCCAGCCTGTCTGTTAGACAGTCCCATTACTCCTCGCTGCTGTCTCGGTTTGCCACGGAAGCACCTCACGGCAGCCATTCTACGTGCGTTGGTCGGCTCGCCCGAACGCGATGGTACTCGTTCGGTAAGAGTTTACTAGGCACGGGCCCTGTCAGTTCCAGCGCCGGCCACTACGCTTGGGAATCGAAACCTTTCATTTGATACGCTCTCTTGGCTGACATATTGATATGACCTGGCGCGAATACCATGAGTTGACTAAACACAGCACTGAATCGCTGCGGCGAACTCAGCACTATCTCGATTGGGCCAATATGCCCAATCCGTTTCGGCATTATGAGGACGTACCCGTCCTCGATTTGCCAGCCGATCCGCCCGCTCCGCCGATTTCATCTCTTGATGTACTCGAAGGAAAAGTAGGAAATACTTCAGCCACGGATGGTGCGAATTTCCTTTCGCAGTTGCTGTTCTATTCCGCTTCGATCAGCGCGTCTAAACGAGTGCCGTCAACCGGATATACATACGCACTTCGCGTGAATCCTTCTTCCGGCAATCTCCACCCCACCGAATTTCATTTCTCCACCCGTGGCCTCGTCGATTGGCCCGACGGTCTCTATCATTACCGTCCGTCGTCTCACATTGCAGAACAACGCGCCATCGGAAATTTTGCCGCTAAACTCGTCGACTCCTCTGCCGCACTCGTTTTCGTTCTGACCACCATTGCCTGGCGCGAAGCCTGGAAATACCAAAACCGCGCCTATCGCTACTGCTTACACGACATTGGCCATGCCTGGCAGTCACTCGCCCTTGCCGCTCGATCCATCGGTTGCGAAAGCTTTGCGCTTGGTAATTTCTGGGACGACCGAGTAGCGGAAGTGGGCCTCTTCAGTCCGGACGAGTGGCCAATGTTGATTGTCGCGCTTCACGGCCCGTTCATTCCCGTGAGGGTGATCGAACCGGTCGAGACGATTTTGTTTGCTGGTCAGCCCAACCGCCTATCAGAAGAGCAAGTGCCTTTTCCTCTGATTGAGAGTATTCACGCTGCCACCAAGCTGAGCACGGAATCCACCGTCCCCCCTTTAGGCCAGCCGATGGAATCCGGCCGCGGCGAAATCAGCCTGCCTCCTCATCTCTCCACAAGCCGCAACTTCGGTGAAGTCGTTCGTAACCGGCGTTCCGCTCTAGACTTCAAAGGTGGTGACGGTTCGATCTCCCTCCCGCAACTTGCAACTCTCCTCGCAACCACCAAGCAGCCTCTCTACGCCGATTTCGCTTCAGCTCGTTTCGTCCACCTCTATCTATACGTCCACCGCGTTGCAGGCTTGGCGCCGGGAATTTACCGCTACTGGCCGGAACGCGCAGAGCTCGAGAAAATCAAGGAAGGAGACCAGCGCCTGGTAGCAGCGGCTCTCAGTTTGGGGCAAGACCTGGCGGGTAGCGCTTGCCTGGCTTTCTCCATGATCGGCGATCTTGAAAATGCTGCGCGCAGTTACGGCGATCGTGGATATCGATACGTGCATTTCGAGGCCGGAGCGATTGGTCAACGACTATATCTTGCTTCCGAGGCGCTTGGCCTGCGCGCCACCGGCATCGGTGCGTTTTTCGATGAGCAAGTGAACCGGTATCTGGGGCTGTCTCCTGAGCTGGGACAAGTGGTCTACCATTTCGCGATTGGCTACCCGGTTCCCGATCCGCGCCTGGAGGTTTAGGTGTTATGCAATCAAGTTCTTTTTGTACCTTCCTTTTGTCCGGTACCTCCGAAAAAGCAAACGCATGGAGCTCACGACTGGCGGCGGGAGGTGGCGCCGAAGCTTCAAACAGGTGTGTTTTTGAGCATAGGCGAGCCGTAAGCAAAAAACGGGTTGACAAGGTTCAGGGCAAGGAGGCACGCTTCGAATGTTGGGACAATCCCTCCTCTGCCTCGACATCGCTTGGTTCGATCCGGCTATTCAACCGTGCCATGTTCAAGACAATTGTCCCGGTACTTTCTGCCTTGTTTTTTCTCCTCTTCCCGGCTCCTGCACCTGCGCAGTGCAATGAGCAACTGTGCCGAAATCTGCAGGCCATACTTGATGAGGCGGTAACTGACTTTAGGACATATCGAGCGAACAAGACCTCGGGTCCTGACGTCTCGATCGAGGGAACGGCTGTCCCATGTCAAATGTCGCTTTGGGCAAACAACGTGCCGATGTATATCTGCTACGCCAAAGTTCCAAATCCAGATTCACAAAAATGGTATGCCAGAACACTCCAGATACTACAAGCTCTCAACCCAACATGGCATTTCCAAATTAGCTCTTCGGGCGAAGATCACTATGTGGATGCAGGCCCGGCAGATTGCGAAATTCCGCCCAACGATGGGCCACACCGTGGCCAATGTCCACTTCACCTGCAAACGATGAAACAAAGCGATGGAACCTCGAAGCTATATCTTTGGATGAACTCACTCTCCTCGCCTTATCTTTTGAAGCCGCCGCCGCCCCCTTCGAAGACTGTTTCGTCCGCCGCTCCCGCCGCCTCGGCAACCGCTGCCGGCTGCGATGATTTCTGCCAGAACCTGAAGAAGGTGTTTGAGGCCCGCGTCGAGACTTTTGCGGGTATCCGCACTGCCAAAGGCAATGACGGGACAACTGACGTTACTGTAAGACTCGCAGGATCGAAGCAGTGCAGTGTCAAGGAAGCCCCAGGGTTTCAGTCGCAAGGTCTTGGAACTCAGTTCGTTTGCTATTGGCGAGAAGCTTCCGGTTCCGCAGCGCAGACAAGATTCCGCGACCTGGTCTCCCGCCTTCAGATTTTGATCCCTTCGAATTGGTCAACTCACCAGGAAAATGAATTGGATGATTCCACTGGCGCGGAAATCACGGCTTGGTATGCGATCGAGCCAGGTAGCAAACATGACGTTCGCGTGTATGTTTCGGTGGAATCCGTCGGGCTCCATATCACGGCGTGGAACTAGTTCTGCAGGGCGGTCGGAAGGCGAGCATGTTGAAGAAGGCAGGACTTATATACCAATTCAAGCAGTATGTTAACTGGAAACGTGGCTGCCAATAGAGCAAAACTGGTCGTTCGGTCAGTAGACTCCATATCGTCGATTCTTCTAGCCTAGATTAGAGCTCGGAGGCTCAAAGACTCTATGCTTGTATCCGCAACGGAGACGACCACCGACAAGTCTCTCGACTCTTTTGCCGAGTTCAAAGAGGGAGTTGAGTTTCTCAAGAACGACTATCCCAAAAAGGCTTTGGTGAAACTGCAGAGTGCTTTCGAATCTGACAAGCACAATCCGTACTACATTTCATTTCTCGGCGTGTCGATTGCGCGTGCCCAGCGAAACTGGGCTAAAGCCACTGAGCTTTGCGACATGGCAGCAGAGTTAAATCCCAAAGAAATCCAGTTCCATCTCAATCTCGCAGAAGTCTATTCACTGGCAGGGCTGCGTGAGATGTCCTTGCTTAAATTAGATTACGCCCTGGGATTATTTGGCGACGACCCCCGGTTAAAACGGGCCCGCAGCAAGGCGGAGAAACGCCGGGATCCTGTATTGCCCTTCTTTGGGCGCGAGCATTTCTTGAATCGTAAACTCGGCAAGCTGCGACACCGCATGTTTAAAGACTCCGAGTAGTCGAACAGAGTCCCGCAGCTAACAATGCGATTGAATTCAACTGGAGCGGAATTCGGCGCAGCGGCGGCTATTCGGGTAAAGCAGAATTGAAGCCCCTCTAACTATTTGAAAATAAAGCAGTTACTGTGGACCCGAATCCGATTATCATTCATAACTACCCTTAACCACTTGAAAGCAAAGGGTTTACATTCTTCAGATGGTACAGAAGCATGGTTTCTAAGCCCGTTATCCCAGGGCAAGGGGAATAATGCGCGTACGGGCGTCTAATTGTGTTCTAGCGCCATTCTAGAAGCCATGATAACTCACACATTACATATCTCATATGATATCACAGTGTCTGCGTTGCTTTAGGGGAAGGATTAGGGTCATACCCGCAGAAAACACAAATCTGGCCTGTCTTCGGGGGATCTTCGCCCTTCGTTTTCTCGGACGCTCCAGTACACGAGAGATGGAAGGACGAAGGTAGGAAGTTACGGGGGGGGGTCAGCTATGCCTCGCCGCCCTCTCCAGGCGGCAGCATGCACGGATGCCACTCCACATCCTCTGCCTGGGCATCACAGAACCAACGCCCGCACTTCGTGCAATGCACCGTCGCTGGATAATCGCGCGGTGCATCGTTGGGCGACACCGCCTGACACAAGCGCTCCAGATCCTCGCTCTCTACTTCTTTCTCTTTCATCGACACCTCGCGCCTCGCGCTGCCATTCTACGTTTTAGTGGGCTCACCGGAGAAATGAAAGCATTTGATCTCACAGCAGCTTCGGCTTCTGGACTTGACCCGAGAGTCAGGAGGTGATGCCGTTTCTGGACGGCCATCAACAAACCACTACGATGCTTCAGCGAGACCCACAAGCTGTAACCTTGGTCCAGCAATCGCTGGCGACGATGGGCGGTGGCGGAGACGCGGGGGAACTCGAAGTCCCGACCTTCTGGTACGCTAAAATCAGGATATTATGGAACATTCCTTTGCCTGTCCGCATTGCGGCGAAGAGATTTCGATGGTGCTGGACCTATCCGTGCGCAAGCAAACTTACGTAGAAGATTGCGAAGTGTGCTGCAACCCTATTGAGATCAGTTACGCCGTGTCGGACGAAGAGCTGGCGGAATTTTCGGCACGGACTTTGGGATGATTCGCAAATTAGAATGCCCAGGCTCTGCCAGAGGTACAAGATTGCAATTCGTAGGAAACTTGGTCTTGCCGTTCCACATAACTCAACCGTTTTTGATATCGCTCGCTCGGTTCGCCCTTCTTTGCGCCGCGACGCCGGGAATCGTCATTAGCCAAAACCCTCCGACTAACAACAACCAGGAGGGCACGGTCCAGACGCAGATGCGCAACGTCACGTTTCGCTTTTCGGAGACCGTGGAGGTAGAAATAAAATCACTAAACGGTGTGCTTGTGCCTCTCGGAAAAAATGAATTTCCCAACTTCGACGACAAAGACTCGTTTAACCTGCGCGTAAGTTCGGCAGAGATCGCCATGGACTCGTCAGATCTGGCGAACGTTCTCAATTCCTATGTTTTTGCGCGCCCGCAGTCGCCCTTAACACAGCTATCCATCAGCGTGCAGAAGGGGCACTTGAAAGTGAAAGGAAAACTCCATGACAAAGGAGACATCCCGTTCGAGACGGAGGGAATTCTCATTCCCACCGCTGACGGTAAGATTCGGCTGCACAGCGAGAAGATTAAGGCTATGCATCTCCCGGTAAAAGGATTAATGGATCTCTTCGGTATCGATTTAAGCAGATTGATTGAAGAGGGCAAAGTTCCCGGGGTGGAGGCTCAAGAAAACGATTTGATTCTCGATCTCGAACAGATCCTTCCCCCGCCGCATATTGAAGGTAAGGTGGTCTCCGTACGAATGGAGGGCGAGAAAATTATTCAGATTTTTGGGGGTTCAGATGCCAAGCCGGGGAAAAATATCCGCGCCGGAAATTACATGACGTTCAAAAACAATCGTATCCGCCTCGGCAAGCTGGTCATGAACGATACAGATTTGATACTCATTGACATGGATCCAAATGATCCACTTGATTTCTTCCTGGATCACTACAGGGAACAGCTTTCGGCGGGCTATGCAAAACTTACGCCGGACTCCGGCTTGCGAGTGTACATAAAGGACTATAACAAGCTTCATCCCGCGAAAGCATCTCTCGGCAGCGACAAAGCGAAGTGAAGTTGAAGTGCGGAGCCTCTCGGCTCATTATACATCCGACGTCTTCGTATCTTTTGTGATTGCCGGACCGGTTAAGGTTGTCACTGACTACCTTAAAATGAAAATTCGAGCTAACCAGGGCGTAGCCAACTGCGCAAGATAGAATCCCGTCGGATTTAATCTCGGGCTTCGCAAGATCGCAAGATCGGGACGGCCTGACGAAGAACCGCCAGCGATTTGCTACGGTAAGTTGGGTGCTTGGAGGCTATTACTATAACTGGTTCTATTGCTTGTCGTAGACCTGCACGTCATGCGTTTTCACGCCAGCTGTGTTAGTCCCCTTCGACTCGACGGTCGTGACTTTTCCGTCTTTAGAGACTTTGACTACAGAAGTTCCGACAACTTTGCCGCCTTTTTTCAAAGTCGCCTCGAACGAGTCGTCGCTCGTGTGCTTTGCGGCGATGCTGTTCGCCCCGTTGGGCATAGAACCGGTGACAGGATTATCTTTACCGTCAAAGCTGACCGCAAAGCCGTAAGCAATAGCCGCTCCATCAGCTGCAACACCTTCGAAGGTGTACTTCACTCCGTCGCCGTTCGGTTCGACGGTTCGTGTCAAGCTTTTGGGTGCCGGACCGGGATTGTATTTAGATTTTTCAACATTCAGCTTCCATATTCCAACTAATGGGTTGCTCTGAGCAAACAGACTGCCAGAAACGACTGCCAAAACAACAATCGCAGTTGCTAAAAGGCGTTTCATATACCTCTCCTTTAGATGTAGGTCGGGATACATCTGGTAACTACTCAAAATTCGCACCGGATCGTTCGCCCCCTCGTTTCCGTGGCATGGTAAGAGCCGCGATCAAAGTCCTAAACTACCCCTGAGTTCGATAGCGTATTCCGGTAGCTCGGTTGGCAGCACGCCCACACAACTACGACTCTTGTGCCGCGCCTTCCGTCAATTTCACATAATCTCCGCGATTAAATTCCATGTTCGTTTCGGTGCACGCATTTACGTAGATGCGATCAGCATTACTTTGAGCAACTATCGCTGACCATCTTCAAATGCGTGACCGTCATGTGCCCATGCTCGGTCGAGGACTTATCCATCCCGTGCTCTTTCGCTTCAGCCTTCGCGTCCTCTTTGGCGCCGTGCAGCGTCGCATTGGAGACTACGCCGGTAATCGTGACAGTATGCGCGACGTGATCTCCAAGCTTGACTAGGTCGCTCTTGATTTCCCACGTGGCGCCTTTCGCTGTAGTCAGTCTGTACTCATTGGCATCATCACCTTTCTCAAGGCAGCCAGTGAGAGTCCGCGTTTTCTTGTGTGTAGTCTTTGTTGTGTCCTGTGCTTGTGCTAGTCCTGCAAAGCTCAAAAGCCCTAACAATGCGACGACTGTTACCGCTATCTTGAGTCTCATCCTTAACCTCCAAAAGTTCTGCTTGAGAAGCTGAAGAGCAGACCGTAGGCTCGATTGCCGAGTGGACTGCGTTCCGCTTTCCGACGATACAGGGCGATTCTGTCGCCCGAAGGTTGCCGGTTCATTCAGGAAGTCTTAGCTGCTTTTGCCGAGTCGTCTGAAGTAAAGGTCTGGGTAAACTCATCGACCTGCTTCTCCGCGTCGTCCTTGGCAACCCCATAGCGCTCCTGAAGCTTGCCAACGAGCTGCTCTTTCTTGCCATTGATCACAGTCATGTCATCGTCGGTCAGCTTTCCCCATTTTGCTTTTATTTTCCCCATCGATTGTTTCCATTTGCCTTCAATTAAATCCCAGTTCATTTCGAACCTCCTCTGGATCGATTGGCCGACTCTTATCCCCTGTACTGCACTCCCAGCCAAGGATCGATCTCATCGCCAATCATCCGATAAAACTCCGGCTTTCCATCCGTTCGGACTCATGCGCCGGTATGAGTTTGAAAACGGCGTAATACTAATTCGGTCCGCAATGTCGCGTCTGTTCAACATCGAACACTTCCAAAATCAAAGAAGGACAGGCATTGTGCTCCGTCATATTTAACCCATCGGTTCGTTCCGATGACTCTGTCAAGATTAGCAGCGGCTGTCTCTAGCGGGCGACGGCCTCACCTATCTTTACTCATGTGCGGTATGGGCTATTTAACGAGGCGAGTGCAGATGGCCCGGCTTGGTCCGTCGGTCTTAATCGGCACTAAAAAGGAGTCGCGATTAGCAGAGAAACAAAAAATGTTCGCTTTTGGACAGACATCCTATTGCCTCCTCTGCAATTGTGGCGGGGCGCGGGAGTGTGGTCGCATCTATGCCCCAAAATTACTCGGATTGGTTTGGCCGTCAGGTCGTTCCGCAAATCGAAGCGGAAGAATCGCTGGTACCCCTCCGTGGACTGATCGTCAACGAATCGAGCAATGCACTCCGGTTTCGCCTCGACGGGGGCTGGGAAGTGGATATTTACAAAGAAATGATATTGCGGGTGGAAGCGGATAACTATGGAGCTTTCCAGATGTGCAATTGGGAAGCCAACGACCAAGCTCCAGACGCGGTGCGCGCCGACGCGATGGCAATGCTTCGTCGGAATCGTGTTTTCGACCGTTGGTGGGGCAAGCATTTTTCATGGCAATTGTGGTGGCGGACCATTCTCTACGCGGGAATGGCTGGAAGTATCCTGTTTGCGCTGGCACTGCGCATGAGTGTGGCGGGACCGATCACTCATGTTGTCCGCTTCCTCAGCGGTTATCTAGGATTGATGTTCCTGGCGGTAGCAGTGAGCTGTGGAGTGTGGGTGCTCATTGATTCGGTCAGGACGCAGAGGCATATTTTCGCCAAGTGGTCGAAACTATTGGCGTCATTTGTTGACTGGTTTCGTCAGCCGATCCACCTCTAACTTCAGAAATAACTTGGATTGACAGTGGCGGTTGACCGTTGCAGACAATCGAGCACATTGCATTGAGCGATCGAAATAAGGCGAGTGCGGCAGCACTGCTACGGGGAGAGGATCGATGACCCGTGAAGAGGTACAACTAATCCTGCAAAAATACGTCAATGCCTGGAATAGCGCGAACACCGGATGCCACTTGTGGGTTGCACTGGCTAACCCAGGAGCCGCGATCACCATTCCGAACACCACCTTCGGCATGAACAAAGATCCACAGCAGGTGGTGGGAATGAATGTTCGCGTGCATTTCCAGCTCATTGTGTTGCGAGAGGACATGACGCCTGAGAGCTTGCTGACGACGTTTTTTCACGAATACGGGCACGCGTGCCACGAAAGAGAACATCCTGGCGCCATCGATAAAGTTGATTCCGAGGTGGCAGCGATTCGCAGTTCCCTGGAATTGTGTGTGGTGGAGGGAGTTGAAGGGCTTGCCTACGCTGAGGCGAAGTCAGTCAAAGAAATAGCAGCCGATGAGCCATATCGCAGCGCGGTTGCGAAACTCGCTGATGATGAGTTGTGGCGGAAGTACGCCAGCGGTAAATACGCCAGGGGCCACGCTGGATAGCGCTGCCTGGCGGGAGAAGAGGTCCGGAGAAGGCTAACAGCCGCCAGCCGAAATTACGGATGCGAGCGGATTAGCCGTGATTTCAGGTCGATTCTGATCAGCACGACGGTACCGACGATCCCCAAGCCGCCGTTGGTGCCCCACTTGGAATATCCGTAGTAGCCGCCGCCTCCGGTTTGCGAGTTAGAACGAAGCCGCTGGCGCGGCGGACGCTTCGCGTGCTATGCTCCGCACGTCATGCCTCAACGTAGCGCATCCCGTTGCGGTTCTCGCGCATGCTTATTTTCTAAGTACCGCAAAACCAACAGCTTACAGATGAGCGAAAAGATTGAATTCCCATAGCTGTTAGATCGGGTCCCTTAGCCCGCATCCACCGCAACCGCCAGCGGCCACCTTCAAACGGCTCTATCGAACGCGCGCAGAGCACCTCGCCCGACTTCACGCTTTCGTGAAACGCGCCTCCGATAGAGCACTAACGTTAATCAGGATGTGGATTACTGTCGCAATCAGTTACCAGAAGGCACGGACATGGCTTTGGCATATTCCGAAGCGAACTGCTCGTTATCCGGATATTGCTTGGTCAGTTCGTGGAACAATCTTTGCGCCAGAGCATCCTGCTTTTCACGGCGTGCGGCGAGGGCAAGGATGATTTTGGCGTACGGCCGGAGATAGCGTCCGGTTTCCACGGTCCTGGCGACTTGCTCCATGCCGAGATTTTTGTCACCGTGAATTCCACCAAACCAAAGCGCGAAGCGCGTACCGCCGCTCTGTGATCCGATAACGTAATTTGCAATACCGGTGGCGACGTAGGCGTCGGTCACGTCCGGATACTGCGCCAGCAATTCCTTCGCATATCCATTAGCTTTTTTCACGCTTTTCAATGCGGCGAGATGCCTTTTCTGTAGAATCGATTCTTCGTCTGACTCCATTCCAGCGGCCAGCGTCAGCGCAAGAAGCGCTTCTCCATCCTTAGGATTTGTTTTCTGGCGCTCCCTGGCGAGTTTGCAGGCGCGATCTACAGCATCGCGAAAATGGCTCATCCGCTCCGGGTCCGGCCTACCCACAATCCCATTCAGGAATTTCTTTTCGTTCAGGAAAAAATCACTGGTCAGTACGCCTTGGCGGGAAAGCTCCTCAAAGAGATAGCCGGCGGCGATGGCCACCTGACCAAAAGGCTGCTCTGGATTGCGGGATTCCCAGCTGGCGAAAGCTTCGCGTGCTTCGGCGAATCTCTGCCGGTAAAGGAGATCGAATCCAGCACTAAGCTCTGGTACGGTTGTGAAGGCCGGAGACTGGACGCCTGGCGTCCCCTGAGCAAGATTGACGACTGGGCTCAACAGCAGTAAGAGCGCTAAAAAATAGGAGCGACGCAACAAATTATCCTCGATTCGACGTACAAACGGTTGGACGCCGCTACCTGCTGCGCAGTAACAGGACAGATATGTACTAGCGTCCACTCATTTTTGAGTGCGCCGTCGTCCTGCCACAATCGCGGATTGGACCCTGCCGAGTGTACCGGAACATGTCGCGTACAATCCGAACGACATGGCGACTCCTTCTCGACTCAGCCATAGACATTTCAATGGAACCTGGCGGCAAGATCAGCTTCCAGGCGTTCAAACTGCAAAGGTCCGCCCGGTGTGCAGTCACTCCGCAAGGGACATGGCCGCCATGCGCACCATCGAACTAAAGTGCAATCATAGCGATACTCAGGACGAAGGTCTGTCCAGTTCAGGACAGTCACGGAGAAGCGCGAAACGAACGCCGTACGCCATGCTCTTGCCGGGCAGTTACGCTGCGGAGTTTGCTGTTCACACTTGCGTCAAACGCACCACCTCCACCGATGACGGCCGAACTGTCACTTTCAGCGCCAGTCGCTCGAAGCATCACTGAGGATCGAACAGTAAGGGAAAGAACTGACCGTCCATCTTGTTCCCGCGTGGAATGATGGGAACGCCCGTCAGCAGTGGTTCATCGGCATTCGACATGACGCCATCGCGAAAAACGTTTATGACCGTGGCGCGTCGCGGTGCCGGCGTATTGTTCGCGTGCGACCCGTGCATCGTTCGCGCGTGATGGAACGAGCTTTCGCCTTTCTTCAGCTCCACGGCAACCGGTTGGAATTTGTCCCGTAGCTCTTCGGGAAGAGCGTCGCGAATGCCATCCATCTCTCCGGCCAAGACTGGCTTAGGCAGGTCTGGCCATTTGTGGCTCCCCGGGATGTAGTTCAAGCAACCGTTTTCTAGGGTGGAATCGTCGAGACCAATCCAGCAAGTGAGATGAGCCAAGGGCGTGGTCCGTGTCCAGTACGAATAATCCTGATGCCAGGCCACCACTCCGCCATGTCTTGCCGGTTTGCAGAAAAGCTGGTCGTGCCAGAAGCGCACCGGGCCGCCCAATAACTGAGAGGCTGGCACCAAAAACGCGGGATTCCAAAGCAGATCGTGAAAGCCGGGCAGCACGCGCCAAGCGCCCAAGGCGTGAAAAACAACACGGTTCGGATCCGTCGATTCGTTTGAATGATATTCGTGAAACAGAAGCCGTCCGGGATGCTCCGGATTCATCAGTTGGTCCAATTCTCCACGCAGAACTTCCACTTGCTCGTCCGTGAAAATGCGAACGCCCTTCAGATAGCCATTTTCGCGAAAGAATTCGAGCTGTTCTTCATTCAGGCGGTACTGTCCCCAGTCAGCGGAAAGCCCAGCAAGTAGTGTGCCGACCGGTTGGTGATATCGCGACAAGTCTTCGATCATGTTGCCACCAGAAACGCAAGAAACTGCGTTGAAATTAAGTTCGCCAATATAGCCTCTTTCACTGAGGAAAAGCGAATAAAGTGCGGCACCAACAGGCTGGTCTGCGTTCCAAGTGCAGGTGGTCTGCCGGATCGTCCCGGTTTCCGCGTGAATCGTCCATGTGGGTCACTTTTGAGCACGTTACGCGCTCGGGTTATTCATTTTCTTGGTCCAAGCTCTCGGCGCTTCCGCGCTGGCGAGCGGGACACGGCCTTGCGGGTCACAAACTTGTGGGCCATGCCGAGCAAGTCTCGCAGGGCATCAGGATTAACGCGAGACAGGCGAACCAGCACGGAGGTATGGCCGACATAGTGGTGCGTCACGTAGTAGACATCGGGGTCCGCAGCGAGCAGTTCGGCACGGTCATCGAAATCCACGAGGACGACAAGCGAGTCGGGTTCAGCCGAGCGATGGGCGGGGAGACACGCCAGGAGCTTTCCACGCACCTTAAGCGCGGGTTGCCCGTAGGCTGTGCTCTCCTCTACACCGGGCAATGCGAGTCCGATACTCCGCACGGCGTCGAAGTTGAGTGTACTTCTGGGCATTGGCCAGCCACGATTCCTTCGGACTCACCGTTCTTTTCTGGCTCGGTATACCGATTTCAAATTCCGGTATTCCGTTTCCGTATTATAGTCGTCATCGCTCCCACCGGACTAACGCCAGGTGAGTCGCTTTACCGGAGCTGTAAAGTAAAACCTAATTTGTACGATTAGCGTTTATCAGGCACGTGAATGACTTCCGAGTCAGCCGTCACTGCGCGCAGCGTTGGCCTGCGCCTTCCATTTCGAAGGGTTCACCCCGACAACAATCAGCCACAAGGTCAGCGCTATTTCGGCAATCCCTGCTGGCAGCATGATGTAGGGAAAGAGATGGGCTCCAATCGCTGGCGGAATAACGTTCGTGAAAATGTTGGCCATAAAACCGATCCCCCCAATCGCCGGCAGCAGGCCCAGAATTCGCGGGAAGAAGGTCGGCCTGAAAAGAAGGTAACCGAGTACGACGCAATGAAAGCCGAAGAACACCAAAGCGATGTCGAAGCCGATTGTGCGGAGCCTGATGAACACTAGTGCGAGTGCCTGCAACTGATCGGGCTTGAACGCCTTTAAGTACTCTGCGCCACACAGCAGAAGCAAAGGCGCAAAGTGGTTGAGCACGTTGGCATTTGCTATGGCCACGAAAATGAGCCTGAAGAATGCCGCGAGCGGGGCGAGCCCCCTGCTGACTGGCTTGAGCAGCCAGCAAGAGAAAGTCGTTGCGTTCTGCCCCTCTGGGATTGGAGGTTAACGCACAACTAAAGGAGTTCCGGCCAGTTTGCTCGCTTCGCCTGTGACACAACCGCCATGCATTTCGTTTCAGTCCAAATCGTTCGATTTGTTGATAGTGATTCCCCGGGGGGTTGACTGCGAACTGGTGGATGCTAAGCATCGCCGCCATATCGTAAGGAACAAAGTGCCGTTATTTACGGCCGAACTTTTGGATGCTGACAGTAAGTATCCGAGGTCGGGGGCCGTTCCGTGTGAAGTCTTGGGGCGATTCCAGGACGAAAAAGGCCGAGAATTAGTGCGTGTTAGCACCGAACAGCCCTGCTGTATCGAGTCTGCGGAAGGTTTGTCAGAGTTTATAGTTCTCGCTAGCCTGGTCACTTGAGTGGCAGATTGAATGCGAATTCCAGCTAGAATCGCCGAGATCGTCGGCGATGATTCAATCTAAGACGCCGTATGATGTTGGCATTCGATGCCGCATACCCCGGAGGGCACGATGAAGAAACAATACTATCGATGTATTGTTTGGTTCCCTCTGTTATGGCTCAGCCCCTTATGCTTCGGTCAAGCAGTGAAAATTCGCGTGGCCAATGCGAATAATGGGTACCCCCTAGCGAAGCAAAAAGTTTCAGTTGCTCTGCTCTATGAGAAGGGCGAAGTGACTCCAGCACACTACGATACCAATTTAAGCCTCGAAACCGATGGCAATGGCGAGGTGCAGTTTAGTTTCCCGGAACCTGCCCCGGTGCATTTTGCGGTACGAGTTCGTCTAACTTCAAGGCATTGGCACTGTAAGTGTGTGGAACTCGTTTCCACACAAGTCGTGGTCGAGCAAGGAATCGTGGAAACACCAGGCCCTGAATTGCCAACATCTGCCACGAACGCGAAGGCAGGACCCGGAGTGATCCTCTTCATTGCTCGTCCTTTCACGTTCCTTGAAAGGCTGCTGAGTCCATTTGTGAAAGGCTAGACTTGAAGTTCGGAGGTCGTTCAGACAGCTACAAGACGCGGTTGCTCGTGCTCTCGAACTGCCGCTCTACCATTTGATTTTCGACGGTGATGAGCCGCCCGCTTTGCCTAAGTCTGCAAAACTCGGTAAGGACCAATCTCTTGAGTCGTCTCGATCTGGAAAAGTGCTGATGCAGAAGTTAGCGCCGCTACTAGCCAAGATGAGTCGAGACGACAGGAATCTGATTCTTTTCATGGCAGGGCGAATCTCAAAAAAGCGCGGCACCAAAGCGAAGTAGAACAGATTCTTTGACCGTTATTCCTCGCCGCCCTCTTCTCCAGGCTTTTATCTGACAATTTCGCGTATAATCCAGCCATCCTGACAGGTCGAAGGAGCCTCGAACATGGCGCTAGAACAGAATGTTCGGCAAATTGGCGATGTCGCGATTCTCGATCTGAGCGGGCGCTTGAGTCTCGGTGAGGCATTAGCGTTCGGCCCAGGAAGTGGCGTTGTGCTTGGCCAAACAATTCACGAATTAGCTAAAAAGGGTCAAAAGAAGATTCTGCTGAACCTCGCAGGCGTGACTTACGTCGATAGCTCAGGCGTGGGGCAGCTAATGGGTGCGCTGACGAGCGCGCGAAATCAAGGCGGCGATCTCAAGCTGCTAAAGCTGTCTAGCCAAATCCTTAATTTACTGCAAATCACCAAACTGACCAGTGTGTTTGATGTCTATCAGGACGAAGCTGCCGCGATTCAGTCGTTCTCCAAAGAAGGAGCCGGAGCAACGGCGTAATACCACGCATGCAGGCTCGCTCACCGCTGAGCTACAGGCCCTTCGCTAGGTGACTATTGGATTTTATCTGGAATTGCCTGCTTTAGGTGGAGTTTTGAAGTTTTGCGGCAGATGCAATTAATCCAGGAGAATTCGCTGGTCGTTCAGCTTTCGGAGCGACTAGCGTCCAGATCCCGTAATTTCCACTGTTGTTCCTTTGCCCTCGGCGCTGTTCGGCGCAATCCAGATGGTGACCCGCGCCGGTTCGACTCCGAAGGTATTCTCGGCTCCCCAAAATGCAAATGTTT
Organism: uncultured Acidobacteriota bacterium; assembly: GCA_963814635.1. Classification (GTDB taxonomy): domain Bacteria; phylum Acidobacteriota; class Terriglobia; order Acidiferrales; family UBA7541; genus Acidiferrum. Next base: position 178,097 of record CAWFDP010000002.1, read on the forward strand.
TTGCGTCCAACTCGAAAGTGACTTTGCGTGATTCGCCGGCCGCCAAAATCACATGCTGAAATCCCGTCAGCATTCGAACCGGCATCGCGACGCTGGTGCCTTCAACTCGGACATAAAGCTGCGCCAGAGCTTCGCCTGCTCGCGCTCCAGTGTTTTTAATTTCCGCGCTCACCGAAAGTACGGCGGGTGCCTTGCCCGTCTCCGTCATGGTTCGTTTCAGAGCCACAACCGATAGTTCCTTGGCATCGGCCAGTGTGGCGCCGTAGCTAAACGTTGTGTACGTCAAACCGTAGCCGAACGGAAATTGCGGCGCATTAGGCTCGTCAATGTAGCGTGAGATATATTTCGATTCGCCTTGTTCCGTTGGGTGCGCAGGGTCAGAAGCTGGGCGGCCGGTGTTCAACGCGTTGTAGTACAACGGTTCCTGTCCAACGGAGCGCGGCCAACTGAGCGGCAAGTGCCCTGTGGGTGCCGCCTCTCCGAGCAAAACATCCGCAAGTGCGTTGCCCGCTTGCACTCCCGGGAACCACGCTTCGATCACCACAGGTACGTGCTCGAACGCCCATGGCAGCGTGAGCGGCCGGCCGCTGAAAAGAATCAGCACGACCGGCTTGCCTGTCGCTGCTACCTTTTCCAGTAACTCCTGCTGCCGTCCCGGCAGTCCAAGATTGCTTCGCGACGCAGCCTCTCCGGTCATTGTCGGCGCGTCTTCTCCTAAGGCGAGAATCGCGACCTCGGATTCCTGCGCGGCGCGAACCGCTGCGGCCATATCGCCGTCCGTTCCCTTCAGAATTTCGCTGCCTTTCGCGTAGCGCACTCGCGCCTCACCAAGTTTCTCGGTCAGCGAACGGCGAAGGGTGACAGCGTCCTCGGCGCGGCCAAGGGCGCCCCACGACCCGATCATGTTGTTCGCATCGTCGGCCAGCGGCCCAATCAGCGCCACTGAAGAAACTTTTGTCGTAAGCGGCAAGACAGACGAGCCAGACGCTACTTCGTTGCGCAACAACACCAACGATCGCAAGGCAGCTGCACGCGCCAGCGCAACGCTTTCTGGGCGCAGCATCGTGGAAGATTCCTTGCTTTCATCCGCGTACGGATGCTCGAAAAGTCCCATCGCAAATTTGACGCGCAGTACTCGTCGAGCCGCATCGTCGATGGCGGACTCCGGAACTTGTCCTGATTGCACGAGTTGCAATAGCTCCCGGTGATACAGATTGCTGACCATATCCATGTCCACGCCGGCGAGCAGCGCCTTGCGCGCGGCCGTCGCTCCGTCATTGGCAATGCCGTGCGCCATCAACTCACTGATCGAAGTCCAATCGCTGACAACGAAGCCTCTAAATCCCCACTCCTTTTTCAATATCTCTTTCAAAGTGAACGGATTCGCCGAGGTAGGAATTCCATTCAGTGAATTGAAAGCGCTCATGAACGTCGCGGCGCCGGCTTCTTCCGCGGCAAGAAACGGCGGCAGATAATACTGACGTAGCGTGTGCTCGGAAATCTCGGTCGAATTGTATTCGCGGCCGGCCTCCGCTGCGCCATAGCCAACGTAGTGCTTCACGCAAGCCACGATGCTGTCCGGTGAATCGAGATGTTCGCCCTGATAACCGCGGACTTGCGCCCGCGCTATCGCCGCGCCGAGAAACGGGTCCTCACCCGCGCCTTCGGAAATCCGCCCCCAGCGGGCATCTCGCGCAATATCCACCATCGGCGAAAACGCCCACCGTACGCCGCCTGCGGAGGCTTCCTTTGCGGCAACTCGCGCGGCCTTTTCCACCAGCGATGGTTCCCACGTGGCCGCTAGCCCCAGCGGAATCGGAAACGTGGTGCGATATCCGTGGATGATATCCAGCCCAAAGATTAGCGGGATGTGCAGACGGCTCTCATCCACCGCAATCCGCTGCAGTTCATTTGTCTTCCGAGCACCGGTTGCATTGAACAGTGAGCCGACCTGGCCCTTGCGAATCATGTCCGTGTCATCTGTTCGGCCGGACGTTGGCCCAGTGGCCTGCCCTGCCGAATATTGAACCAACTGCCCAATCTTTTCCTCCAACGTCATTTTCTGCAGAAGTTCGCTGACTTTCTGCTCAGTCTCTTTCGAATCCAGCGCCTTCTCTGTTGCTACCACCGACTTCACCGCTGCCCCCGATTGCGCGTCGGCCGGTACTGTGAAGAGAAACGTCGCGCCACACAACAAGGCCAGCGACAACATCGAAATGACGAGTGAATCGTGAACGCCTTTTATGAAACGCATGTGGTTTTTCATGGCTGAACGGAATGCACCTCAGCTTTGTGGACTTTGCGCCTGCCGAAAGGAGCCAAGCAGTCTTTCCAACGCCTCGAACGTCGGATCCAGCGAACCGCTCAGTCCCAATTCCGGCAGAGCTTAACTTATATTTTTACTGTAGTAAATCGATTTTTCTGGCAGTACTCCGGCCGAAGAATGAGCAACCGCGAGTGAGCTGCAGTTCACTTCCTTATGCTTGCCGCAACACCGTTGCGTGTGACAGACTACGCAACCATCAACTGTATGCCAGGCGCAAAATCGGAAAAACGTGCCGATTCCCAAGACTCTCCAGAGAAACAAGTAAATTTGCGTGAACTTGCCGAGCATCTGGGATTATCGGTGGCCACCGTTTCGCTGGTCATGAACCGCTCACCCGCCGCGAAATCCATTCCGCAACATACGCAAACCAGAGTCCGCGCCGCCGCACGTGAATTGAACTATCGTCCAAACGTCATGGCTCGCATGCTTCGGCAGCGGCGTAGCTTTACGATCGGCGTCATTGTTCCGGAAATCAGCGAAGGATACGGCGCGCTGGTACTTTCCGGTATCGAGGACCATCTGCTGCAGGAGGGCTATTTCTACTTCGTGGTCAGTCACCGTCACCGCGACGACCTGATCGAGGAATATCCACGGCTTTTGCAACAGCGCGCCGTCGAGGGCCTGATCCTCGTGGATACGCCCTGCAAGCAAACAATTCCGGTTCCGATCGTCGCGGTCTCCGGTCACAAACATCTCTCCGGCGTCACCAACATCTCATTGAATCACAGCAGAGCCGCGCACCTGGCGTTGCAGCATTTGTCCAATCTTGGCCACCGCAAAATTGCGTTTATGAAAGGCCAGGCCTTCAGCTCTGATACTGAGGTGCGCTACAAAGCAGTACACGCCGCGGCACAGGTCCTCGGCTTCGAGCTGCCGGATGAACTGACCGTACAGCTGGAAGGCGATTCACCGACGCCACAGCCGGGTTACGATTTGACCTGCAAGTTGTTGCGATCCGCCCCGCATTTCACTGCGCTCATCGCGTTCAACGATATTTCCGCTCTGGGCGCGATTCGCGCGCTCCGCGAAGCCGGCAAGCGTGTCCCGGAAGATGTGTCGGTCATCGGTTTTGATGATATTCAGAGCGCGGCTTTTCAAAATCCGGGGCTAACCACCATTCGCCAGCCTCTTCGCCAAATGGGCATGACCGCTGCGGAAACTCTGGTGCGGCGTATCAACGCTCCGAAGAATTCCGACTACCCAAAGAATATTGTTGTTGAACCCGAGCTCATGGTCCGCGGAACTACTGCCGCGGCGCCTTAATCACCGTCAGCCGACCCAAACGCGACTTCACTCTGCCACCTGAAAATTTCAGTCCTTCTCTTGCGTAACAATATGAACATCTACCTCCGGCGATTCCCGCAAAAATCGGTGCGCCGCCGAGAGGTAGAGATACTTTCTCCAGCCGTGCTCGATGGATCGTCCGAAAATCACTTGCGTGATGTGTTTCTCGCGAACCACCTTCGCCACCGAGTCCGCCACGCTGACGCCTTTCAATTCGATCACTTTCGCTCCCAGATTTTCGGCAAACTTCAGATTGGCAACCAGTGTTTTCTTGCTGTGCTCCTGATGATGATCGCGCCCAGTATCCACGTGAATAACGTACAGTTCCGAATCCAGGCGCCGCGCCATCCGGGCCGCCCGCGCAATCAAATATTGCGCCGAAGGGCTCGAACTGACACATACCGCGATTCGCTCCCGTACCGCCCAGTTTTTCTGGATATCCTTCGCAGTCATGTAATTTTCGAGGCTGCGGTCTACCTGTTCGGCTACCTGGCGCAACGCGAGTTCCCGCAACGCGATCAGGTTTCCACGCCGGAAGAAATTGCTCAGCGCCTGCTCGACTTTTGCCGGCATATACACATCGCCGCGCTTCATACGGTTCTGCAAAGCCTCGGGAGTCAAGTCCACCATCACCGTTTCGCTGGCGGTCATCGGCACCCAATCCGGCACGGTTTCGCGGATATTGATGCCGGTAATGTTGCGGACTACCGGCGAAATGCTCTCAATGTGCTGAATATTCAGTGTGGAAATCACGTCGATGTTCGCAGCCAGTATGGTCTGCACATCTTCGTAGCGCTTGCGGTTTTTGCTGCCCGGTATATTGGTGTGCGCCAACTCATCCACCAGCACCACCGCCGGGTTTCGCGCCAGAATCCCGTCCAGGTCCATCTCTTCAAACAACGTTCCTTTGTACTCAATCTTCTTGCGTAGCACCGCCTCCAGCTGCGTCACCAGCTCTTCGATGCCTTTTCGGCCATGGGTCTCGACCACCCCGATCACCACGTCCTCGCCGCGGCTGTGCCGGCGAATCGCTTCGCTCAGCATCGCAAACGTTTTTCCCACGCCGGGTGCGTAACCCAGAAATAATTTGAAATTTCCGCGTGTTTTTTGCGCAGGTGACGCTACCTCAAGCCAGTCTTCGGGCTTCTTGGTCACTTGGCCTTCGCTCCCGTCCCGAGCCACGAGTACGCTAGAATCATAGAATGATCCGCTTCGTCCGGCGCCGCACCATGCGGAGCCTGCTTGCCCTTCTCATCGTGGCTGGCATCACCTTATTTTTTCGCGACGCCATTCCCCGTGTAAATCAGACCACGGTCGCTTTGTCGTTTCTGCTCGCGATTTTAGCAGTTTCCGCCGCCTGGGGAATGGCCGTCTCGGTCCTCATGTCGGTCGCTGCGATTCTCGCATTCAATTACTATTTCCTGCCCCCGGTCGGAACTTTCACCGTAGCCGACCCGCAAAATTGGGTGGCCCTCTTGGCCTTTCTGGTCACTTCCATTACCGGAAGCCGCCTCTCCAGCCGTATCCGGCGCGAAGCCGACATTGCCAACCGCCGCCGCCGCGAGATTGAACATCTATACGCCTTCAGCCAGAAACTTCTCGGCGAGGGTAACGTCATTCAGTTGATGAACGCCATTCCCAATCACATCGTGGACGCTTTCGAAACCGGCGCTGCCAGTCTCTTCCTCGCGGACAAGCAAAAATTCTACCGCTCCGGCTATGGCACGCTGCAGCTCGAGGAAGAGCAGCTGCGAATCGCCTATGAGCGCGAAGAGCCGTACGTTGATACTGCTCGCGGTTTTTGCTACGGCCCGGTCCGACTGGGCATGAAGTCCATCGGAAGCTTCGGCATTTCCGGCGCGCCGCTTACCCGGCAAACTCTTGAGGCCGTCGGCACGCTTCTGGGAATCGCCATCGAGCGCGCTCGTGCCATCGAACAACTCAGCCGCACCGAAGCCGATCGTCAGAGCGAGCGTCTCAAATCTGCTCTTCTGGACTCGATCACTCACAATTTCCGCACGCCGCTCACCTCTATCAAGGCCTCGGTTACGTCGCTTCTCTCCAATCATCCGCCGCAAGGCAGCCAGCAACGTGAATTACTCGAAATCATGAACGAAGAGTGCGACCGCCTGAACAAATTGGTGGAAGACGCCTCGGAAATGTCCCAACTCGAGGCTGGCGAAATTGAGCTGGCTCTTCAGCCTGTTCCGCCGCGTCAGTTAATCGAAGCGGCTTTGGCCAACTGTAAGACCTCATTGGCGTCTCGAGACGTTCGGATCGAGGTCCCAGAAGACCTTGCGCCGGTCCGCGTCGATTTGGCACGCGCCAAGGAAGTTCTGGTTCAACTCCTGGAAAATGCGAACCTATATTCGGGAAAAAACGCTCCGATTGTCGTTACCGCCGAAAGCAATGGAAATTTCATCTCCTTCAGTGTCGCTGACCAGGGCCCCGGCATTGACACTATCGAGCAAGGCCTCATCTTCGACAAATTTTATCGGGGAAAAGATCAGCGCGCCGTCATCCAAGGAACTGGGATGGGATTGCCAATTTCCAAAGCCATTGTCGAAGCTCACGGTGGCTCCATCGGTGTAACCAGCCAGATCCACCACGGCTCGGTCTTCACATTTACTTTGCCTATTGCACGCCCCGGAGCAGACCGCTGATGACCTCCGCCAAAATTCTGATCGTGGACGACGCCCAACAGGTCCGGCGAGTTCTGCGCACGGCCTTATCAGCCGAGGGCTACACCATTTTTGAAGCCGCCACCGGAGAAGAAGCTCTCGAATCGATTCGCACTTCGACCCCCGACGCCATCCTCCTCGACGTCAACATGCCGGGCATTGGCGGCCTTGAAGCCTGCCGCGAAATCCGCCGCACTCTCGATGTTCCCATTTTGATGCTCACCGTCCGCAACGCCGAGCGCGACAAAGTGCTGGCCCTCGATGCCGGCGCCGACGATTACGTCGTCAAACCTTTCGGCATGCAGGAATTGCTGGCCAGGATTCGCGCCGCGCTTCGCCGCCGCATGCCGCAGGGAAAAGAGCTAACTTTCACCGCTAAGGATTTCTCCGTCGATTTCGAAGCCCGCCTGGTTACGGTCCGCGGCCGCGACGTTCATTTGACTCCCAAAGAGTTTGAGCTACTTCGTCATCTGGTGTTGAACGCAGGCAAACCCCTGACCCACCGTCGGCTGCTGCAGGCCGTCTGGGGCCCCGACTACGGTGACGAGCCGGAATATTTGAGAGTGATGATCAATCAGCTGAGGAAGAAGCTGGAGTCTGATCCGGCAAGGCCCAAGTTGATTTTGACCGAGCCGTGGGTCGGTTATCGCTTTCAGGCACCGCGCGAGCCCAAGAGCAGCAAAACCGAAGAACCCGAGGATTAATGGGCTGCGAAAGTCGCGTCCAAATCGCGATTCAACTCCAGGACGTTCACCCGCGGCTCTCCCAGAATTTCAAACTGTCGCGAAGTAGTGTGTGCATCCACAAACTCGCGCAAGCGTTCCGCGGAAATCTTCCGCGCCTTGGCGATTCGCGGAATCTGAAATTGTGCGGCGGCCGGCGAAATGTCCGGATCAACACCGGACGCCGACGCAGTGACCAAATCGATCGGCACCGGAACGCCGGGATTCTCTGCGTTTAACTTAGCCAGATCGCCTTGAACGCGATCGATCAACTGGTGGTTGGTCGGCGCAAGATTCATGCCTCCGCTGTTCATCGGGTCGTAGCCCACACCCGCTCCCGAGGGCCGCGGATGAAAATAGCCATCCGAAGAAAACGGCTGTCCAATCAATCGCGAACCATTCTGCACTTGGCCGCCGACCATGCTGCCGTTGGCTTGCTTCGGAAACAGCACCTGCGCCAGCCCCGTTACCGCCAGCGGATAAATGATGCCGAATATCAACGTCGTCACCAGCGTGAACCACAGCGCGATTTTCAGTTGCTCTTTCATCATTTCCTCTACGCCAGATGCAGCGCTCGAATAATCACATCAATTACTTTGATTCCGGCAAACGGCGCAATGATTCCCCCCAAACCATAAATCAGCAAGTTTCTGCGTAATAGCGCTGCCGCACCTAGTGGACGGTACCGCACTCCGCGCAACGCCAGCGGTATCAGCACCACGATAATCAGCGCATTAAAAATCACCGCCGACAAAATTGCCGATTGCGGCGTAGCCAGATGCATCACGTTCAGCAAGTCCAGTTGCGGCAGCGCCGCCGCAAACATCGCCGGAATAATCGCAAAGTATTTCGCCACGTCATTCGCAACAGAAAACGTCGTCAGCGCTCCGCGGGTAATCAGCAGCTGCTTTCCAATCTCCACGATTTCGATCAGCTTGGTCGGATTCGAATCCAGATCCACCATGTTGCCGGCTTCCTTTGCAGCTTGCGTCCCGGTATTCATCGCCACGCCAACATCGGCCTGCGCCAGCGCTGGAGCATCGTTCGTACCATCGCCGGTCATGGCCACCAATCGGCCCTTGGCCTGTTCCCGCTTGATGATTCCCATCTTGTCTTCCGGCTTGGCCTCCGCCAGAAAATCGTCCACGCCCGCCTGCCGCGCAATCGCCGCCGCCGTCAACGGATTGTCACCGGTAATCATCATCGTCCGGATGCCCATGGTCCGCAGATGATCGAATCGCTCCCGCATCCCGCCTTTCACCACGTCGGTAAGCGCTATCACCCCCAGAACTCGGCGATTCTCTGCCACCAGCAATGGCGTTCCGCCGCCATTCGAAATTTCCGTCACCCGGTTCACCACTTCCACCGGCAACCCATCGCCGCGCTCGTTGATATATTTCGCGATCGCTTCGCGGGCCCCCTTCCGGATTTCCCGTCCATCAATGTCCACTCCCGACATTCTGGTCTGCGCCGAAAACGGAATAAAACTTGCGCCATGCGAAGAGAGATCCCTGCCGCGCAAATTGTATTTTTCCTTCGCCAGCACCACGATCGAGCGTCCTTCGGGCGTTTCATCAGCGAGCGATGCCAGCTGCGCGGCATCCGCCAGATACGACTCCTCGATTCCAGGTGCGGGATCAAACCGGGTCGCCACTCGATTTCCCAGCGTAATGGTTCCGGTCTTATCCAGCAGCAAAATGTCCACGTCACCCGCGGCTTCCACCGCCCGTCCGGACATTGCCAGCACGTTGCGCCGCAACAATCGATCCATGCCGGCAATTCCGATCGCCGACAGCAGCCCTCCGATCGTTGTAGGAATCAGGCATACCAGCAGCGAAATCAGCACAAACACGCTCTGTGGCGCGCCGGAATAAATTGCAAACGGCTGCAAAGTTACTACCGCCAGCAAGAACAGCAGCGTCAGACCAGCCAGCAAAATATTCAGCGCAATCTCGTTCGGCGTTTTTTGCCGCTCCGCTCCTTCCACTAACCGGATCATCCGATCCAAAAATGTTTGCCCTGGATTCGCCGTGATTCGAATCTTGATCTCGTCCGACAGCACTCGTGTGCCGCCAGTCACCGCCGATCGGTCGCCTCCCGATTCGCGGATCACCGGCGCCGATTCTCCGGTAATCGCCGATTCATCCACACTGGCGATTCCTTCGATAATTTCTCCATCGCCTGCAATCATCTCGCCGGCGCACACCACGATGATGTCGCCGGTATGCAGCTTGGATCCTGGTACGCGTTCCTCTTTGCCACACTCATCCAATCGACGCGCCAGCGTTTCCGACCGCGCCTTACGCAGCGTATCCGCCTGCGCCTTTCCACGGCCTTCCGCCATCGCCTCCGCAAAATTCGCGAACAACACTGTAAACCACAGCCACAGCGTGATCTGTAGATCGAATCCGAAACCCGGCGCGTGCTTCATGAGTCCCGCGATCAGGTCAACGCTGGTGATCACCGCGCCGATTTCCACTACGAACATCACCGGATTCTTGAATTGCACCCGCGGATCAAGTTTAAAAAATGAGTCCTTGACCGCGCGGCGCAGCAGCGACATATCGGTCAGTGATTGTGATTTTGGTTTCATCGAAGTTCCGCGCCTAGAAGACTTTCCCGGCATTCATCAGCAAATGCTCCAGAACCGGCCCCAGACTCAGCGCCGGGAAAAATGTTAACGCTCCGACAATCACCACCGTCGCCGTCAGCAGCAGCGAGAACAGCGGCGTCGTCACCGGGAAAGTTCCCGCAGACTCCGGCACCGCTTTCTTGCGCGCCAGATTTCCTGCGAGAGCCAGCACCGGAATCACTCCAAAAAATCGCCCAAGAATCATCGCCACCCCAAGTGTGATGTTGTACCAATGCGTGTTCGCGCTGATCCCGGCAAATCCTGATCCGTTGTTGCCCGCCGCCGACGTATACGCATACAAAATCTGGGTAAAACCGTGCGGCCCCGGATTCGTAATTCCCGCAACGCCGGCCACGCTCACCGTCGCGATCGCCGTAAAGCACAACACTGTAATCGGAAAAATCAATATCGACAGCATCGCCATCTTGACGTCGTACGCTTCTATCTTTTTTCCCAGGTATTCCGGAGTTCGCCCAACCATCAATCCCGCCAGAAAAACCGTAATGATCACGAACACGATCATTCCGTAGAGTCCCGATCCCACTCCGCCAAACACCACCTCACCCAGCAATATATTGACCAGCGGAATCATCCCGCCGAGCGGCGTCAGCGAATCGTGCATCGTGTTCACTGCACCGCAGCTAGTGTCCGTCGTAACCGTCGCAAACAGCGCCGAGTTCGCGATACCAAATCGCACCTCTTTGCCTTCCATGTTGCCGCCGGAATGCGTCGCGGATACTTGCTGGTCCGCGCCTTTCAGCAGCGGATTCCCATGCGCCTCTAGGCCATACAGCAAACTCACCGCGATCAAGAAAAGCACCGCCATTGCGCCAAACACCGCCCAGCCATGTAGTCGCGATCCGGTCATCACGCCCAGCGTAGCCGTCAGTCCTGCCGGTATCGCGAAAATCATCGCCATTTCCAGGAAATTCGTCAGCGGCGTCGGATTCTCATAGGGATGCGCGCTGTTGGCGTTGAAAAATCCGCCGCCGTTTGTCCCCAGTTCCTTGATCGCTTCTTGCGACGCCACAGGCCCCAGCGGAATTTTCTGCTCGCGAATCGTCTGGGTCGTACTCTTTCCGTCCGCACCGGTAGTGGTGACTGTCTGCGTTTCTAACAGCTGCGTTTTCGCGTACGGCTTGAAATTCTGAATCACTCCTTGCGACACCAGCACCAGCGACAACACCAGGCACGCCGGCAGCAGCACCCACAGCAGCCCCCGCGTCAGGTCCACCCAAAAATTCCCGATGGTGTCGGACTCTTTTCTTGCGATTCCTCGAATCACTACGATTGCCAGCGCAATTCCAACTGCCGCCGACGTGAAGTTGTGATATGCCAGCCCGGCCATCTGCGTGAAGTAACTCATCGTCGATTCCGGCGCATACGACTGCCAGTTGGTGTTCGTGGTAAACGAAATCGCCGTGTTCCACGCCAGGTCCGGCGCAACATTCCCCAAATGTTCTGGATTCAACGGCAGCCACGCCTGCGTGCGCTCAATCAAGTACAGCAGTACCAGCGACACTCCGCTGAACAACAGCATTGCGAACCCGTACTCCGTCCAACGCATCTCTTTGTCGGCGGAAACTCCGGTCACCCGGTAGATGAGTTTCTCAACAGGAATCAGCACCGGATCGAGCAGCGTCCGCTCCCGGTTGAACACCCTCACCAGATAGCTCCCGAACGGCTTCGTCAGCACCAGCACCACTGCGAAGAACAGTGCAATTTGGAACCAGCCATTCGCACTCATCTTAAAATTTCTCCGGAAACAGCAGTGCCGCCAGCAAATACCCGAACAGGCACACGCAAATCACAATCAGCAAAACTTGACCAATCATAAATTTAGCCTTGATTACTTCAGCCGCTCGCATCCCCGCACATAGCAGATCGATAGCGCGAAAAGAAGAACTACTCCGACCAATGAAAAAGTATCCGGCATATAGCTCCCACTAGCACCTACCTGATACAAGTTACTAAACGCGGCTAATAAAAGAATGAGCGCCATATAAGGATTTCGTCAGAATCCTTCTCTCCTTAAGTCATTCACAATAAATGACTAATTCCGGCTCTCATCGCCCACATCGCAAATCCTGTTCACTTCACCCTCTGGCCTCTCTCCTCTTTTCGAGTATCATGCCCTCGTGCGAATCCTCTTCGCGGAAGACGATCCCGGCGTGCAGCGCTTTGTCCTCAAAGGCCTCAAAGAGCAGGCCTATGCTATTGATGTTGTTTCAACCGGTACGGGTGCGATGGAGTTGGCGGAAATTAACTCCTATGACCTGATCATCCTCGACGTTATGCTTCCCGGCCTCAGCGGCTTTGAAGTTTGCCGCCTCCTTCGCCAATCTGGCTCCAAGGTTCCCATCCTCATGCTCACCGCTCGTGACGCTATCGAAGATCGCGTTGCCGGACTTGATCACGGCGCGGACGACTACCTGACCAAGCCATTCGAATTCCGCGAACTCCTTGCCCGCCTCCGGGCTCTTCTCCGCCGTCCTGTCGAACTCAAACCGGCGCAACTGTCCGTCGCCAATTTGACCCTGGATACCGCGGCTCAATCCGCCACCCGCGCCGGTCGCGGCATCTCCCTCACCCACAAGGAATACTCGCTCCTCGAATTTCTCGCTCGCAATCCAGGGCGTGTCGTTGGCCGCGCTGAAATCGCCGAGCATGTCTGGGACGAAACGTTCGACCCGTTCTCCAATCTGATCGAAGTCTACATAAACCGCCTGCGCCGAAAAATTGATGGTCCCAAGGAGATTCCGCTTCTCCACACCAGACGCGGCGCCGGCTACATGCTTGGCCCCATCGACGATTTGACCGATTCCGAGAACTCAGCACACTCCGCTTCGCGCAACAAATCAAAATCGTCGGGCAAAAAAATCGATGTTTAACTCCGTTCGCAGCCGCCTGACTCTCTGGTACGCGGCGGTCCTCACGTGTACCCTGCTCGTTCTCTCTCTCGTGATTTATTGGATCGTCAAACAAAGCGTCCTCGTCCGGATGGATGCCAGCCTGGTCGAACTTTCCGACTCTTTTCTCGCGACGCTCGAAGCTGAATTAAGCGACGCCCCCCGCGCCGAAGGCATCCCCAGCGCCGCACGCCAATCCATGCTCGAGCATCAATATCCCGGCCATTCCTTTGCCGTGCTCACGTCAGCCAATGAGCTGCTTGCCAGTTCCTCGGAGTTGTCTAGCGCCGTTCCGCAAAAGCATGGTGATCCCAATCCGGAAACCTCTGCGTCAACTCTGCAGGCTTGCCTCGCAACTCTCTCCTCGCCGAAGCCCTTTCGCGATCTTCGCAGCAAGCGCGGTGGCGCGCGTTGTTACGCCCGTAAATTCTCCGCTGCGGGGAATTCCTATCAGCTGGTCGTCCTCGCTTCGCTTCACCCGGAAAGCGAACTCCTCGAAAATATCCGCATCGCGCTTGGCTGGCTCGTTCCCTTTACCATCCTCCTCGCCTCTGCCGGTGGTTATTTCCTGGCGCGAAAAAGTCTGGCGCCTGTTGCCGATATGACATCACAAGCCGATCGCATCGGTGAATCCACCATTCACGATCGCTTGCCCATTCAAAATCCACAGGACGAACTTGGCCGCCTCGCCGCCACCTTCAACCGGCTTCTAGATCGTCTCGACCTCGCCTTCGAACGCCAGCGCCGCTTCATCGCCGATGCGTCCCACGAACTGCGTACTCCGGTCGCCATCCTCATGGGAGAATCTGAAGTCGCGCTCTCTCAGGACGCCCGCTCCACCGCCGAATATCGCGAATCGCTCTCCATCCTTCACCATGAAGCGCGCCGCCTTTCGCGCGTGGTCGACGACATGTTCACCCTCTCGCGCGCCGACGCTGGCCAATATCCAGTTACGCCACGCGAATTTTATCTCGACGAACTCGCCTCCGATTGCGTCCAGTCTTTGCGCAGCCTGGCTGCCGCCAAATCTATTTCCCTCTCCATCTATTCCCCGTCTGAGCTTCCCATCGTTGCCGACGAGTCCCTCATCCGCCGCATGCTCTTGAATCTTTTCGACAACGCCATCAAGTACACACCTTCCGGTGGCGCAGTCTCTGTCTCCATCAACTCTTTGCCTGACGCTGCCGAAATTTCGATCATCGACAACGGCCCCGGTATCCCACCAGAATTTCAATCCCGCATTTTCGAACGCTTTTTCCGCGCCGACCAGGCCCGCACTCGTGCCAACTCCGGATCCGGCGCTGGTCTCGGCCTTTCCATCGCCAAATGGATTGCCGAGGCTCACCACGGCACCATCGAACTTGCTCGCTCGGATTCCGTCGGCTCAGTCTTTACCGCTCGCATACCACGAAATCCGTAATCGCTTCTCAAACGCATTAATCGTGGATTTATCTCGCTTCCGCTATCCTTGCCGCTGGCGCAAATCCTCAGCCCGTGAATTACTAATCGAATGTTTATGGACCTATTCTTCAAACATCGCCTGAGCATCCTGTCGCTGGTAGCCGTTTTTTTGGCATTGGCAATTTCCGCGGCTTACGCCCAGGAACCTCCCGAAGCCCCCCAACCTCAAGCTTCAACCCAAAAAACTCCTGCCCCTCAAACCGCTTCTACCGGTGATCCGGTCCAGGTTTCTCTCGCGTCGGCTCTCGCCCTGGCAAGAAAAAACAGCGCTGTCTACCAGGCTGCATTAACCGACTCCGGCTCCGCCCACGAAGACCGCACCCAAGCCCGTGACGCTCTACTTCCTCAGGTCTCTTACAACAATCAGGTTCTCTACACTCAGGGCAACAATCTTGGCGGTGTGCGTTACATCGCCAACAACGCCGTTCATGAATACCTCAGCCAGGGCAACGTCCACGAAGTCATCGACCTCGCCGCCGTCGCGAATTACCGCAAAGTTTCCGCCGCCGCCGCGGTGGCCCGCGCCAAAGCTGAAATCGCTTCACGCGGCCTCGTTGTCACCGTTGTCCAAAATTACTTCGCCGCTCTAGCCGCCCAAGACAAACTCGACGTCGCCAAACGCGCTTCCGACGAGGGCGATCGCTTCCTCCAGCTCACCCAACAACTCGAAAAAGGCGGCGAAGCTGCTCACTCCGACGCTATCAAAGCCGAACTTCAATCTCAGGATCGCCGTCGCCAGCTTCAAGAAGCTCAACTCGCGCTGCTAAATACGCGTCTCGATCTCGCCGTCTTGATCTTCCCCAATTTTCAGGACAAGTTCGTGCTCACTGACGATCTTCGTGCCTCCGTTCCTCTTCCCACTCTCGAAGAAGTCCAGCAGCAAGCCGCTCGCGACAATCCCGAGCTCCGCGCCGCTTTCGAATCCGTCAATCTCTCCAACCACGAACTTGCCTCCGCTCGCGCCGTATATCTCCCTTCCCTGAGCCTCGACTACTTCTACGGCATCGACGCCGCGCAATTCGCCACAAACACCACCATCAACGGGCAAAGACTCAGCAATCTCGGCTCCTCTGCTTCCGCCTCGCTCGATTTTCCTGTTTGGAATTGGGGTTCCACTCGCAGCCGCATTCATCAAGCTCAGTTGCACCAGAATCAAGCAAAGCTCGAACTCTCTTACTCCCAACGCAAACTCGTCGCCGAAATCCACTCGCTCTACGCCGAAGCAGAAACTTCGCTCAACGAGCTTTCCGGCCTGGCCCGCTCCGCTGAACTCGCGGCGGAAAGCCAGCGCCTTACCACTCTGCGTTACAGAGCCGGAGAATCTACCGCCCTCGAAGTTGTCGATTCGCAAACCGCTTTCGTCCAGGCCAGCAACAATTATCACGACGGTGCCGTCCGCTACCGCGTCGCACTCGCTAATCTGCAAACACTCACGGGAGTTCTCACAACGCCATGACCTCGCCCACCCTCCGCCCGCGATCGCCGCGGCCAGCTCTCTCGCTGTGTCTGCCGCTTGCGGCTTTTCTTTTTCTTGCCGCTGGCTGCTCGAATAAAGAGCCGGAAGTCGTTCCGGAGGTGGCCGTTCAAGTCGCCGCCGCAAAGACCGGCGACATCGCGCAAATCGTTACCTCCGAAGCCGTCGTTTTCCCGCTGCAGCAGGCTGTGGTCACTCCCAAAATCACTTCAACCATAAAATCCTTCGAAGTCCAGCGCGGCGCGCGTGTCCACAAAGGCCAGTTACTCGCGGTACTCGAAAACGCCGACCTTTCCGCCGCCGCCGTGCAAAGCAAAGGTGAATTCGAACAAGCCGAAGCTGGCTACGTCACCTCCACCGCCGCCACCCTTCCGCAACAATTGCAAAAAGCCGAACTCGACGCCTCCTCCGCCAAAACCGCTCTCGATGCCGCGCAAAAAATGTACGACAGCCGCAAAGATCTCTTCCAACAGGGCGCTCTTCCGCGCCGAGATCTCGACGCCGCTGAAGTCGGACTTTCTCAGGCCCGCAGCCAGTTCCAACAATCTCAAAAACAACTCGAAGATCTGCGCCGAGTAGGAAAAGATCAGGCTCTCAAAAACGCCAGCGGCCAACTCTCCGCTGCAAAAGGCAAAATGCTCGGCGCCGAAGCACTCTACAGCTACTCCCAAATTCGCAGCCCCATCGATGGCGTCGTCACCGACCGGCCGCAATATCCCGGCGAACTGGCCACCGCCAATCAGCCACTGCTCACGGTGATGAACACCAGCCACCTGATCGCCAAAGCGCACCTCTCGCAATCGCAAGCGGCCACCATGAAAGCCGGCGACTCAGCAACCATTCAGATTCCCGGCGTCGACGATCCTGTCCCCGCCAAGCTCACTCTCGTCAGCCCGGCGCTCGATCCCGGCAGCACCACCATCGAAGTTTGGGTGGAAACTGCCAAACCGCCCGCCGCTCTCAAGCCCGGCATGACCGTGCAAGTCTCCATCACCGCGGCCTCCGCAAAGGACGCCATCCTTATACCGAAAACCGCGATCTTCCAGTCTCCCGAAGCCGGCAGCTACGTTCTCATCGCCGGAAAAGACAACATCGCGCACCAGAAAACAGTTCAACTCGGATTGCAGGGCGCCACCGAAACGCAAATCACCAGCGGCGTCTCCGCCGGCGACTCCATCGTCGTTTCCGGCGGCTACGGCCTGCCCGACAAAACCAAAATCAAAATCCAAGCCGCTCCGGCACCAGACGACGCTGCAAACAAATCCGGCGAAAAATCTCCTTCCACAGCTCCGGAAAAGGAGTAGCGCGAATGCCGGAGCAAATTTCTTCTTCCGCCGCGCCATCCGGCGAACAAGAAGTATTTTGGTTTCAAAAAATCTCGCGCCCAATTCTTTTTCTGATCATCAGCCTCGCGCTGGTCGGCGGCTATCTCGCATTCAGTATTCCCGTTTCCGTTTTTCCCAATACCGATTTCCCCCGCATCGTCATCGGCGTCGACAACGGAGTCATGCCCATTGACCAGATGCTGGTCACCATTACTCGCCCCATCGAAGAGTCAGTCAATAATGTTCCGGGCCTGCAGCGCGTTCTCTCCATCACCAGCCGCGGCTCCGCCGAAGTCGATCTCTTTTTCGACTGGAACGTCGACATGATCCTCACGCTCCAGCGTGTTGACGCCGTCGTCGCTCGCCTCCAGGCTGAACTTCCCTCCACCGCCAAACTGGAAACGCACCGCCTCACCTTCGCCACTTTTCCCATCATCGGCTACAGCCTCACTTCCGATTCCATCTCGCCTGACGATCTCTGGGAAATCGCCACCTACGACATTAAGCCTCGCCTCAATCGTCTTGACGGCGTTGCGTCCGTCCTCATTCAGGGCGGCCGCGTGCCTGAATATCAAGTCACTCCCGATCCCGCGCGCCTCGTCGCTTCCGGCGTCACCGTCGCCGATATCCTCGATTCCATTCGCCGCACAAACTTAATCGACTCCCCCGGTCTCTTCGAACACAATCACCAGTTGGTCCTCGGCCTCGTCAGCGGCCAGGTCCATTCGCCCGAACAGATCGGCCAGATCGTCGTCAAAAATTCCCCCGCCGGAATTCCCATCCGCGTCGGTGACATCGCAAAAGTCTCCCGCTCGGTCGCGCCCGTTTACACCGCCGTCACCGCCAACGGTAAGTCCGCCGTGCTGCTCGGCGTCAATCGCCAGCCGGACAGCAACACCATCGCTGTCGCCGACGCCGTCCATCAACAAATCAAGGCTCTTCGCGCGACTCTTCCGCCAGGCGTTCATCTCGAACCCTTCTACGATCAATCCACCATCGTTCGCGATTCCATTTCCAGCGTTCGTGACGCCGTTCTACTCGGCATTCTGCTCTCCGTCGCCATCCTGATTCTTTTTCTTCGCGATTGGGGCGCTTCGCTCATCGCCGGCCTGGTCATTCCGGCCACTCTTCTCCTCACCTGCATCGCGCTCAGAATTTTCGGCCAGAGTTTCAACCTGATGACCCTCGGCGGCCTCGCCGCTGCTGTCGGCCTGGTCATTGACGACGCTATCGTCGTCCTCGAAAACATCGTCCTCCATCGCGACGCCGGACAGAACCGTTTTCAAGCCATCGCCAGCGCTCTTCGCGAAATGGCCGTGCCTCTTGTCGGCTCCACTATCACTCCCATCGTCGTTTTTCTTCCACTCGTCTCCATCACCGGCGTCACCGGCTCATTCTTCCGCGCTCTGGCCATCACCATGACCGTCGCGCTCCTCGTCTCGCTCTTCCTTGCCATGACCTGGACTCCCACACTCAGCCAATATTTCCTGCGCGATAAACACAAGGATTCTTCGACCGAACAGCCATCTACAACACCTGACATCGATCCCGCCGCGCTCCTAGCCGCGGAAGAAGCTCACCTCTCCGGTTTTTTCGGCCGCATCATCAATTTCTATGTTCGGCAGATGCGGGCCATCATTCATCGTCCGCTTTTGCTCGTCGCCAGTTCCGCCGTAATTATTCTTCTCACCGCCGCCTGCTATCACTTCCTGGAAACCGACCTGCTCCCCGCAATGGACGAAGGCGGCTTCATCCTCGATTACTACACTCCCCCCGGAAGCTCGCTCACTGAATCCGAGCGCATCCTTCAGCACATGGAAAAAATTCTCAAAGGCACCGAAGAAGTTGAGAACACTTCCCGCCGCACCGGCCTCCAGCTCGGCCTCGCCGCCGTTACTGAAGCCAATCGCGGCGATTTCACCGTCCGCCTGAAAACGAAATCGTCACTGCCAGGCTGGCTGGGATTTTTATCGGGAAGCGACAATGCGACCCGCACCCGCGATATAGATGACGTGATGAACGATGTTCGCGGCGAAATAAAAAAAGTTGAGCCCGCCGCAGACATCGAATTCGTTCAAGTTTTGCAGGACATGATTGGCGACCTCAGCAATGAACCCGAACCTGTCGTGATCAAACTCTATTCGCAGGATCCCCAGCTTCTCTTGCAATCCGCGCCGCGCGTCGCCGACGCCATCGGCAAGGTTCCCGGCGTGGTCGATGTTCTCGATGGCGTGGAAAACACCATCAGCGGCCCGGCTTCCACATTTCAGATCAATCCCGCCACCGCCGCGCGCTCCGGCTTCACGCCGGAAGAAATCGCCGTCGACTCTTCCGCCCTTCTCGAAGGCGAACCCGCCGCCACTCCCGTCGTCCTCAACGATCGCGTCTATCCGATCCGTATTCGTTTCCCGGAAGCAAGCCGCAGCTCGCTCGACCAGATGATGAACACCCCGCTGCTCAGCTCCACCGGAAAAACCGCAACGCTCGGCGCTCTCGCGTCTCTGTCCACCGATCCCGGCCAGACCGAAATCCGCCGCGAAAATCTTCAGCGCCTCATGCAGGTCACCGCGCGCCTTGAAGGCGTCGGCCTCGGCTCCGGCATCGCCGCCGTCCAGAAAGCCGTCAACAATCTTCACCTTCCGTCATCCATCCGTGTCGAATACGGCGGCACCTATCAGGAACAGCAAAAGTCTTTCGGCGATCTGCTCAAAGTTTTGTTTCTCGCTCTGCTTCTGCTGTTCATCGTGTTGCTTTTTGAATTCCGCACCTTCTCCGCTCCCGCCGCCATTCTCGCTTCCGCCCTGCTCTCCACCTTCGGCGCGCTCTTCGCTCTGCTCATCACCCGCACCACTTTCAACATCGCTTCCTTCATGGGCATCATCATGGTCGTCGGCATCGTCGCCAAAAACGGAATCCTCCTCCTCGACGCCGAACACCGCTTTCGCGGTCTCGGCCTCTCCGCCGAAGAATCCATGATCCAGGCCGGACGCCGCCGCCTCCGCCCCATCGCCATGACCGCGCTCGCCACGGTCGCCGGAATGTTGCCCCTCGCGTTCGCTTTCGGAGCCGGCTCCCAAATGCTTCAGCCCCTCGCCATCTCCGTCATCGGCGGCCTCCTCAGCTCCATGGTCCTCTCGCTAGTCTTCACCCCCGCCATCCACTACCACCTCCAGCGCCGCACTCATCTCCCCGCCTAGATCGCGGGCGGCCGGTTAGCTTGGGACATCCCTGTCCATTAAGACAAAGTTCTTGGCTGGCCGTTCGAACAGAACATCCGTACTATTCCGCCTGAAAAACACTCCGGATAGGCTTTTGAGGTGCGCCGCTTCTTCCAAATCTCGGTCTCCTCAATCGCCATCGTGATAATTCTTCTCGGCGCCGGTTATGCTTACTCTCATGAGGCCGTCTTCCACGTGAACCTGTTCCAGCAGTATCAGCAAATCAACCGTGAGAGTTTCGATGCAAAGCTGCCATATGTCTCGGTCAGTTGGGCCGACTTGTCCACCCAGAATACGGACGGAGTCACCTCGTTCGACGATAACGACCGTCCGGTTTCGATTGAATTGGACAGACAACATGTAACATCCGCGCGGGACCTGCGCGCTGTACTCCGGCATCAGGCGTGTCATGTTTCAGTCGGCGAAAAAGCTGCGCATGGGTCGGCATGGCAACATTGCATGGACCGTTTCCGCGACTGAACGGAGACTTCTTCTCGCTCCGCTGCGCTTACTCCTTTAGATTCCATACTTACGCCGGCGCCTACCCGCAACCCTTTTAGAATCAATACTTACGGAAAAGAAGGGGAAGCGGCGCTTACGCCAGTTTAGGACTAGTTCCAAATTCCTGAAAGGTGAACGACAAACGGCTAGCGGCAGACTCCATAGTTCACCGCTCGCTTCCTCATCAGTGGCAGTTTCCGGAGCCGGAATCCTTGAACGACTTGCCTTCTTCCGGCACAAACTCCCACTCATACCTGCCGGGCAGCAGCGTCAACTTCAATACTCCAAACGCCGCGGTGTCGCGGACTTCGCTGTTCGCGCGCGGCGCACCGAAAGGACGATGACCCTTTCCGCCGGTTCCCACGACAAATTCGCGGATCCCGCGGCTCGCATCCGCAGCTCCATCTGGAGTCTGCGGCGCAAACCTTTCGTAGTCGTGATCGTGGCCGTTCACCACCACATCCGCGTTCGCCGCGAACAGCGCATCCCACAGCGGCTTCATCACCGGATCATTTCCGTGCGCTCCGCCGGAGCTGAAAAGAGGTTTGTGAAAATAAGCCAGCGTGCACGCCACCGGATGCGCCGCAAGATCTTCACGCAGCCACTTCCCCTGCGCCGAGTCCGCATCGCATCCCCCAACGTCGGCGCACTCGCTGTTCAACACCACGATGTGCCACCTAGCCAGTTCGTAGCTGTAATATCCTTTGCTCGGATCGCCGGCCGCCGCGCCAAAATAATTGAAGTAGTACGCGGCTCCAGCGGAGTGAAACTCGTGATTGCCCGGCGCCGGCCGCGTCCTCATCTTCTCGCGTCCCCAAGTTTTGTCGTAGCACGCAAAATTCTCCGCGGTGCCATCGGGATAAGCGAGATCGCCCACCGCCATCACCGTTCCGGGAATTTTCTCGAGAAGTTTGGCGGTGGCCTGCGCGCCGGCAAGATCCCGGCAGTCGGCAATATCGCCGGCTCCGACCAACACCTCAGCGTCTTTCGCAACGGTCGATTTCGTCGATGCGCTTCCGCAAAATCCGGCGAATCCAAGCACGCCTGCAAGTAGCAGAAAGGAAACTCGAGTCCGCATGATCACACACCTCAACCAAGCCATTGCCGGCTAGTACTCTACAAGCGCGTGGCTAAACACAAGATGAACATCAACGGAACAATCTCGAGAAGGAGTGGGCGAATAAATTCTGGCCCACGGCAGAGCTCGATGCAATTGAATTGGCGAATCGGAGACGCAACCCAAATACATTGCGTCTCCGCCGCCGTCGCAAACAGCGTTAGAACTTAAATCGCAGCATGAACTGCAATTGCCGTGGCAATCCGGTCCCGGTGTTGGTTCCGTTTCCGTTCACGGTATTGGTGATCAAGCCGAAATCTCCGGGAGTGCTCAAATTGTTCGGCGTAGGGCTGCCCAAGTTTGGCGGGTTGTAAGAGAGCGTCAGGTTTCCCGGGTCGCCAAGCTGCGTGTGGTTGAACACATTGAAAGCTTGCACGCCAAACTCCAGGCTGAAGCGTTCCGTCAACTTGGTGTCCTTCATGATCGCCAGATCCACTTGCCAAATATCCAGGGCACGGGCGATACCGTTGGGAGCGTTGCCGAATCGAGTGAAATTTCCGTTACTGTCGACCGGCGGTGCTTGAAAGGCTGCGGGATTGATCAAAGGCAGGTTATTTTTCCCCCCGCCGGGCAGATAAAGTGGAACTCCGGGAACCAGGTCAGGCCGCTGATCGGTCTGATCGTTGCCATCGGGAAGCAAATAGGTTTGCGCCAGGCCATCAAACAAAGTGCCGGGGCTCGAAATTTGGCCGCCAAGATCCATTTTGACTGTCAGCGGATGACCTGTGTGCCAGGTTCCAACGCTGCTCACTTCCCAGCCGCCGACAATTTTCCCCACGACGCCGGAATCTTGCAAATACGTCTTGCCCGGCCCGAATGGAAGTTCATAGACCGCGTTCACCGTAACGTTGTGGCGAATATCGAACACGCTCGGCCCTTTGTCGCACTCGCGGCAATTGACGTTTTCCCGGCCGTTGGCTTCTCCTCCGCCGACTGCGCCGTCATTGATGGAATGAGAGAAAGTGTAATGGGCTTGAAAGGACAGTCCGTTTTTCATGCGCCTGTCGAGCGACAGCAACAATCCGTGATAGGTGCTTTGCCCGACATCGCTCTTGAAGTCTACCGAACCATACGGATCGATGGTAAAGGTGGGATCACCGGGATGTGCCGGGTCAGGGAAAAACTGGTCCAAAGGCCGGTAGCAGTCCTGGTTATTCGGATTAATAACCACCGGAGTGTTGCAAAGGTTCACGGCGCCCCGCGAGAACAGGTGCACGCCATGACTTCCAAGATAGGAGGAGGTAAACAGGAAACCGACTGGAAGTTGGTGTTCCACAGTCAAACCCCAGGTTTCCACATACTGGTCGCGGCGTCCTTCGCGCTGTAGTCCACGGGGATGATTCGCGGCTTTAGCGAAACCGCCAGTGCCGGTATAGGCGGATAGATCGGGAATCTCCTGTTGAATGGCCGGCCCGAGAGTTGGCGCGACGACGGAAGCGCGGAAGGTATCGCTTTCGAGGCCCGCGTTGAGATCGTCATTCTGTGCTGCGCCGCTATAGATGCCGAAGCCGGAGCGAATCACGGTCTTGCCGTGGAGTGCGGCAGGAGCCCACGCGATGCTCACCCGGGGATCGACATTCTTGTAATTCGGATTGTAGAGCGAAGGATTCGTTGGGCACGGAGGAGTGTTGATCGGCGTGGGAAAGGGAGAGTTGAAAGAGCCTGAGCCCAGGCAAGCCCCGTGAAACTGATTTGCGTCGAAGACCGTGGTGCGGTTGTCGGGCACGTTGGCAACGCCGTAATAATCCCACCGGACCCCCAGGTTTGCGGTGAAAGTGGGCGTAATTTTCCACTCGTCCTGAAAATACGGCATATAGAAAGTGCGGCGGTACTTGTGGCAGCACCACGGCGCAATGAAATTCAGTTTGGTGACCGCGGCCGCGACGAGGCTGTCGTTATCTCCAAAGGTAAGGACGTTATCGGCGGTCTGTCCCTGGTTTAGACGAACGCGGCGAATTTCCAATCCGGACTTGAACGTGTGCCGGCCATGGGTCCAAGTAAGGTTGTCAATGAATCCATACGTGGTACCAATCTCGATGTCGGCCGTGTTGTCATTAATTCCAGTGAAATTATCGGTGTTGACGGCATACGGAAGCACACTGGCCTGGGGATTGTGGAAGGGCGAGCGGTTAACGTAAACCTTGGCCTCGTTGAACAGATTTGAACTGAACACGTGCTGAAGCGCCAGAAAGTAGTTGGCGGGATGGTTGACGATGTGCTGCTGGTCGAAGAGGGGGCTGATGGGCTGGTCCGAATGCAGGATATCGCGCTGTGCGCGCCCATAGAGCGTGGTCTTGTCGCTGAATTTGTGATCAACGCGAATTAGCCAGGTATCTTCATGAATGACGGTGGGCGTAGCGTGAGTAAATTGATCGGTGTCAGAATCCAAGGCGAGGAAGGCACCATCTGGAACAACGATCTTAGGGGCACAACCACCCAAAGTGCCGGTGGAGGTACGCCAGGGAAACGCCTGGAGGATAGAGCACATTTGCGGTGACGGACCATTGCCGTTTCTGCCATTCACCAGGATGTCCGCTTGCAGCGTCGGCGAAGGCACGGTCGCTACCTGGGTGGTGGATTGCAATTGCCGCAAGCCCTCGTAGCTCAGGAAGAAGAACGTCTTGTTCTTTATGATTGGGCCACCTGCGGTAACGCCATATTGCCCGAGCCGAAACGGAGGGATGGCCGCATTCCCGTTGAGGTCAAAATCGTTAAAGTTGCGCGCATCAAATACCGAGTTACGGAGATAGCCGAAAGCAGTGCCGTGGTATTCGTTGGTGCCGGACTTTGTGACCACGTCGACCTGGGCACCCGCCTGGGTGCCGTATTCCGCATCGTATAGGGCGCTGTTGACGCGGTACTCAGCCACGGCATCTTCTGAAATCTGCAAACGCACTTGTGATTTCTGAGCTTGCTCCTGAATGCCGCCTGCATCTACGCCGTCGAAATTGAAATTGTTGTCGTCAATGGCGCGGCCAGCGTATCGGATGGTACGTTGATTGCCTCCACCATCATCCTGAGCGAATGGCGCCAGCAAAGTTAATCCCGACCAGTCGCGGCCATTCACCGGAAGGTTGGCGATCTGATCGGTGCGAATGACAATGGCGGCCTCTGCGCTGCTGCGTTCAGCTGGGCCGGCCTCCGCAACCACGTCGACTTTTTCGCTGGCCGCTCCGACTTGCAGCACGACATCAAGGGTGCGAGTTTGCCCCACTTGAAGGAGGACTTCGCCAACTACTTCCGTCTTAAATCCGGAATTTGAAACGGAAACAGTGTATTCACCGTTGGCGATTCCTGGAAACCGATACTGACCGTTGGGATTGGTGGTGCGTTGTTGACTCAGTCCCGTTCGGACGGCCAAGACTTGGACGGTTGCTCCACTGATGGCGCCACCGGTTGAATCGGTGACCGTGCCTTCGAGCGTAGCGCGATCGGTCTGCGCGAAAACGGCGGCTGCAAAGAGAAAACAGGCGAGCACAGCGGAGAACACCATTGCGAATGATTTTAGCGAAATGCGCATGAACCACACCCTTATGAAAGTCCCGGTATAAGGTCGAATGCGGGCAGGGAAGCAAGGACACAGACGCCAACCGGGACAGATTTGCGTTCCGTTCTATTTGGGACGAGCGATGCGAACGGCGAGTGACGGACTTATGACAGATTGATGAAAAGGAGCTGGGTTCAGCAAGTTAAATAGAAGATAAATTCAGCGCAAAGCTCAGGTCCACCAGGGTTCGACTGGAGGATCGTGGAGAACGATGCGGGAGAGGAAGTTGGCGGCGGATTCCAGGCCTTCGTCGACGGAGGCGAGCGCGTCTTCATGCTCGATGCTGATCACGTAGTCGTAGCCGCCCAGGCGAAGCGCGCTGACGATCTGCTTCCAGACAATTTCATCGTGGCCCCAGCCCACGGTGCGGAATAGCCAGGAGCGGTCGGCCATCTGGCGGTAGCTTTTCGCGTCCAGCACGCCGTTGCGAGCGATGTTTTGTCCATTCAGCGCCGAGTCTTTGGCATGCACATGAAAAATGCTGTCGCCCAGGGCGCGAATGGTTACTGGAATATCCGCGCCCTGCCAGAAAAGATGGCTCGGATCAAAATTAACACCGACATTTTTGCCGGCCGCAGCCCGGAGCTGCAGCGCGGTCTCCACGTTGTAAACCACAAAGCCGGGGTGCGGCTCGATAGCGACTTTCACACCGTGGTCCGCGGCGAATTTTGCCGCTTCCTGCCAGTACGGAATTACTTTCTTGTCCCACTGCCATTCGAGAGTTTCCAGAAATTCCGGCGGCCATGGGGTGACAATCCAGTTGGGACATTTTGCTTCGTCGCTGTCACCGGGGCAGCCGGAAAAAGTAACCACCACCGGCACTTTGAGCTTCTCCGCAAGGCGTACCGATTTCCGGAACGCTTCATCATGCTCGCGAGCCATGGACTTGTCCGGATGCATCGGGTTGCCGTGACAGGAAAGGGCGCTGATGGTCAGGCCGGCGTCCTTGATCTGCGTGCTGAAGTCTTCGGCTTTGTGCGAATTACCCAGCAAAGCATCGACATCCACATGGTCTCTGCCGGGCCAACCGCCGGTGGCGAGTTCGACCGCGCTAACGCCGGAAAGAGAACGCAACTTGGCAATCACCTGATCCAGGGTACGATTCGCAAATACCGGCGTAAAAACTCCAAGCTTCATCGAAAAGGCTCCCTTCGCGTCGCGCATAGCATACGCTTTGATTGGAAGAACGTAACAGCTAATTTAATTCAAGAGTTCTTTTGCGTAGCGGACGGGCACGGCGAGGTTGGAGCCCCCGAATCCGTTGAGGATGGCGAAATTCACGCCGATCACTTTGCCGCTGCGGTTAAAGAGCGGGCCGCCGGAACCTCCGGAAGTGGTGGCGGCGTCGTACACGATTTTGTCCTGCAGGATGTCGCCGATATGTCCCTGAGTAGTGGTTGGCCGGATGAGATTTTTATCTGCCAGATGCAGCATGATCTGGTGAACGTCCGAAGTGCCTCCGGTGATTTCCTTGGCTGCTTCCGAGCCAGCACGCGCCAAAATTCCCTCGATGCCGGTGGGATATCCGATGAGTACGACCGCGTCACCAGCGACGCTGGCATCGGAGCGATCATCGATTTCAAGCAGGGTGCTGCGTTGCGGGGCGCCGCCATCGAGGCGCAGGGTGGCAACGTCTGCGTGAGTGGAAATCTTGTCGAGCTTCGCGGAGATTCCCTTGTGATCGCCGGGAAAATACGCGGTATAAGAAAGCGCGTAGGCAGATGCGCCGTTATCGAGCAGCGATTTCAATTCATCGTTGCCCCACCAGGGTTCGGCGACGTGATGGTTGGTCAGCAGGCGGCCATCTTTGCGCACCAGAAAACCGGTCCCGAAAACATCCAGCTGCAGATGCGGACCGCCGCCTTCCGTATCCAATTGCACCATGCCTTTGTCGTCGAAGCGAGGCTTGCCGAGAGAGTCCACCGCGATAAGGATGGGCTTGCCGCTGCCGCGATCCAGAAATTCAACGACTACATGCAGCAGGCAAACGCTGGTGCCGTAAGTTCGCACAATGGTTTCGGCAAACTTGCCTTCGCTCTCGAGGCGGTTCAGGCGGCCCTGAGTATCCTGCAACTGCTTGCGCAGATCGACATCGGCGCCGCCTCCTGCCGAGGCCATTTTCTTCTTTAGTTCTTCGGATTGAGCCACCAAGGATTCGCGCGTGGCAGAGTCGGTCTTGCCCTGAGCGTCGAGAGTGCGGCGTTCATTCTCCGCGCGCTGCAGAAGATCGCTCTGTTGGACCACGCCGCGGTTCAAGCGAGCCACTTCCGCCCTCAATTGCAGTGCGTCGGTGCGGCTGCGCCGGTAAGTCAGTGAGGTGACCAGCGTGGCGATCACCGCAACCACGCAAAGGATGATAAGCGCTGGAAGCACCCACAGCCTCTTGCGAGTAACGGTGCCGCCGCTCAGGGTTTCCACGGCGAGTTCCGCCAAATGCTCTTTGGCCTCGGCCTGGCGGAGCTTTGAACGCAACGCGTCTTCCGGCTCGCGTTCACGGAATTGCGTTCGGATCCTCGCGGCGAATTCGGTGGGGTCGAACGGAGAGGAAATGACGTCGTCAACGCCGAGATCGAGGGCGCGAGCGCGTTCGAGCGCGCCACCCTGCACCACCATCAGCACGCGGATGGATTTAGTCTGGGCTCGTGATTTGATTTGGGTGATCATTCCGCAGCAGCTCAAGTCTGAAGGCGTGGCTTCGGTAACGAGCAGTTCGGGCAATAAGGTTTCGATCTGCTGGACGTTCAGTCCGGATTCGGTGGCGATTTCATAGCCAAGGCCGGCGAGCGCTTTGCTGCACTCGGCGGCCGAATTCTGGCCGAGGTTCAATAAGAGGATTCGCATCGTATGGATATTACCATTCTCTCCAAATGAGGTTCCGAGGGTCACGGGATGAGGCTCCGCAGCGGAAATCTGGGCTGCGAGTTTGCCCATTCACTGCCCGGGTGTTTCTCCCCTCTGATTCGATGCGCGACGAGGCGGCCCGGATCAAGTTTTAGTCATTCGAATGGAGCTAGCGGATCAACAACTCAGTCGGTACTCGTTGAGAAAGTGAAGAAGATGGCTCCCCGGGCTAGATTCGAACTAGCAACCCTTCGGTTAACAGCCGAATGCTCTACCATTGAGCTACCGGGGAACAGGCAAGTTAGATCCTTATTTTACAACACGATGCGTTAGCGTGCCACTCTCCTCTCTAATAACTGGGGTCCAATTGGGGTCCAACTTGGGTCCAATAACGGCTTCACTTTCGCCATTTCGGGCGCGTGATGCTGGCGCAACAACTTCGTATAATGGTCGATCATTTTGTCCGAAGAATGTCCGCACCAATCACGAATAACCTGACGGCTCACTCCGGAATAAACGAGGTGAGAAATCCGGCCTCGCCGAAAAGCGTGCATCCCGGTGCCGGGTTGGACGAGTTTCAACTTCCACAAGATCGGTTGAAGTTTGTCCTCCAGCACATTCGATAGGCGCAACGGAGTGCCGTTTCTGGTTTCAAAGAGATAACCGGATCGTCTTCCCTGCAAATGCTTCTTGATCTCCGCTGCCACCGACGGATCAATGGGCACCGTGCGGGTTCTGTCCTCATCTCCAGTGTCGCTCTTCGAGGTATTTTCTTCTCCCTCGAAAACCGAGCGGCGAATGGTGATCGTCTGTTCGTTCAAGTTCACATCCGTCTCAACTCTCAACGCAAAAAGCTCTCCGGCCCGCGCCCCAGTGCCGGCCGCCAGTGCGAACAACGCGCGATTCATTTGCGTCTTCGCGGCATTCACGATGGCGGCCATTTGTGCAACGGTGAAGTACGGCAATTCCCGTTGCACAGTCTTGGGCGGTGCGACCTTCTTCCATTTCACGAGCCAGGGCGACACGATGGGTTTGCCACTTTGCGCCATTTCGTCGAATTGAAAGTTGTAGATCGCCCGAACGATACCGAAGAGATTCTTGATGGACTTGCGAGAGAGGTCTTCCCTTTGCCACGTCTGAATTAGGCTGCGCACGAGGGGATAGGTGATTTCCTCGAGCGGAGTGTTCTGCAAAAGTGGAAGGATGTGCTTGTTCAACTCGCAAGACATGCTGCGTTGAGACGAACGTTTCTTGTTGACGATGAGGTGATGATCCATCCACCCTCGAGCCGCCAAACTGAAAGTAACGACTGGCGATTGGGAACGGGCAAGATGACTTTCGTCATTGATGCCCTCCTCTTCGATAAATTTCGACAGCCATCTTTCGGCTTTGGGACGCGTGAACTGTTCGATGTTTCCGATTATCACTGTACGTCTGACCCTTTTGTTCTGACCCGGCACATCGACCCGATAGCGGCCGATATACTGCGAGCCTCTTACATATACAGAACCACTTTGTCCGGATCTGCGAGACATAGATCTCCTGTCTCGTTGATTCGGCACCGTAACCATCTTTACGGTATCCGGTTTGCTATTCGCTGGCAATGGTTTGGCAGCCACAATCCTTTTCTTTCTTTTTCGGTCCTTAATTTCAGCCCGCGGTGGACACTGAATTCAAACCAGAAATTCTGGCCAGAATGCTTTAGCGATTGAGCGGTTCGTTCGGGGGTATCGATTCGAGGCGCTCGGACGATCCGGTCTCCCGTCGCATTTGTTGGATTTCCGCCTGCGCTTTCTGAACGGTGAGGCGTGCGTAGTACAGAGGGTCGGGTTTGTCCTCCGCCCGGTGTTTTGCAATTTGTTGCACGACTTCTTCGGCGTCGTCGCCACGAGTCAGCGCGCGCTTGGCGAAAGCCCAGTCGTGTTCCGACTGGCTCAAGTGCGTCCGCACCGGCGACGCTCGCTTGGCACGGTTTTCGTAGTTGTGGCGGGGCGAGTCCTGGGAGTCGATGTGCAACTTGAAGTCGCGAAACTGGTAGGTTTCCGTGGATTCCCTGCGGGCTTCGACATAGAAATTGGTTCCGTATTTCTTGTTGGCGAATCCGGGGAGACGCAAGACGCGAGTGGCGTCAGTGGCGGCCGGATCGCCGCCGAATTCGCGCGCCATGGCATGCAAGAGTCCCTCGGCTTCTTCCAGACCCATCCCTTCGACTTTCCAAACGACCTGATGCTTCTCTGGCGAACTATTGAGAACATAGTTCGGTTTGGGAACGGCGTTCGAGTTCTCGATCGCTTCAAGTGCTTGCGCTCCGCCTTGGTCCAGATCGAGATAAACATGCCGTATGCTCTCGATATCTTCCTTGGTGCGGGTCGCGGCATCCTTTCTAAGCGGGTTCATCCCTATATAAATGTCCGAGCCGTTCGCGTTTTTGTAGCGAAGCCAGGCCTGAAACTCCGGACTGGCGGCTTTCTGTGCGCTGGTAATGCGCTGGATGGTTTCCCCAAAGTCGCGGTTGAGCACAAGCATGGCGATGCGGTCAGCGCCGTCGAAATTGTCGAGGATGTATTCCGAGGCCGACAGAACAGCTGGTGACGTTTTTTCAGCGGGATTCATGCGAGCTCCCTGTGGCAATCGAAAATGAACGCGAAGTTGTATTCGTCGGTGTCGGGGTCGTAGCCGAGGACTTCCACCACTTCGGAGACGAATCGCCGACCCGGACGGCGTTCGAGGTGCACGACGACATCCACGCAATCACCGACGTTGGTTTTGATCGAGCGGTACGGCAGATCCACGCCGCTCTGCAGCACGCAGCTCGTGAAGCGCGCAAGTCCTTGCCGTGCGGAAGTGGCATGCACGGTTGAAAGACTTCCCGAATGTCCGGTGTTAAGAAGTTGGAGGAGATCAAAAGCCTCTCCTCCACGGATTTCACCCAAGATCAAACGATCGGGACGATGACGAAGGGAGGCCTTGAGAAGCTCCCGGATGGTTATGGCGGGCAGGCCGCTCTGCGGCTGTCGCGCTTCAAAACGCACCAGGTTGTCCTGGCTCATGTGAATTTCGGAAGTGTCTTCAATGAGAAGAATGCGCTCATCCGAAGGAATGAACTTTCCGAGAACATTGAGCATGGAAGTTTTTCCTGAGCCGGTAGCGCCGGCAATTAAGATGTTTTTGCGAGCAAGCACGTACCCTTCGAGCCGGTTGGCGAGCCAACGCTCCAACGTTCCCGCCTGAATGAGGTCCGCGACGCCGAAGTGTCGGGCATTGAATTTGACTGCGGCGATGGCCATTCCTACACCGAAGAGAACGCCTGCGAGTACGCGCTTGGAACCGCCTTCGCCGAACGCGAAGGTGAGCCCGGACACCACGATGGCGACGAGCGAAAGGCCTCGCGCGATGGTGCTGGTGAACGCCTGCTGGAGGACGTTGACGGCGTTCTCCCAGGGGGAGTTGCTTTGCGCGAAAACTGGCGCGGCGAGAAGCAGACCGACGAAAACGAAGAGTGCGACCCGGGCGGGCTGGAAGTTGCGACGAAGGAAGATCCTGCTTTTCTTCATGAAAGACCTCGGCGTGAGGAATGCACTGCCGTTGGCAGTGCGAGGGAAGTTCAGATCCCCGACTCGTGCATAGCGTCGCGGCCGGAACGCACTGGTCCAGAGACACGCTAGGCTTGCCCCGAACAACTTCGCCCGTTGCGTCTTGACGCCGCATTGCTGCGGGAGACGAGAATTGCTTGCGAACTTCCCTCTATCTACCCAATTCAGTGTTTGGCTCGGGAAATGTGTCGCGAAAAAATGAAACTATTTTTCCGCCGTGAATTTGCTGGGTAGATGTGTCCGTACCTCAAGACAGTCGCGCGGGTTCGATGAATGCGCGGCGAGGGCGCGCTAGTCGGCGGAGTCTCGCTAGCAGACGCTTTAGTTTTTGGCGAAGTGCGTTCGACGAGCGCCCATTGGGGTTCTCAAAATCCCCGTTCGATCCTTCGAGTTTGAACTGGATCAGCAGGTCGAGTTCGGCATTCGTGAGTTTGCCGAGTTCGACGCAGCGGTGAAGAAAGTGACGGAGCTGCGCGAATTGCTCAAATGGCTCCTCGACGGCTAGAAGCGACAGACCGTCGC
This sequence comes from uncultured Acidobacteriota bacterium, assembly GCA_963814635.1. Taxonomy (GTDB): domain Bacteria; phylum Acidobacteriota; class Terriglobia; order Acidiferrales; family UBA7541; genus Acidiferrum. The sequence goes on from CAWFDP010000002.1 coordinate 210,250, forward strand.
TGCTTTGGTCGAGCGCGGCAATCCTTCTCCCTTCACGACGACCCCATTCAAAAAGCTGCCGTTTCACGGCGCGAGAGATCGCAAACGCGAAATGGGATTCTCTCTCTTGCAATTCCTGCGAACGCAGAAACTCAAGAAGAAAACTGAGGGCCTGCTGGGTAATGTCTTCTTCGGCGAGGGTAGGCTGGTATTCAGCGACTCGGCGGATGCTGCGATGCAGCATCGGGATAAAAGCGAGGACGAAAAGGCCTTCCATGAACGCGGCCTTTGACTGACGAAAACGGAGCAACTCACGAAATAACTCATCGGACCGTCCATGTGCCGGAGACGCGCGCAGAAGTTGAACGAACGCAGACACGGACGAGAAGAGGTGCAATTGACCCGGCACGTTGAATTCGGCAGGAGTGAAGTGTTCCGCGTCCAGACTTGTGAGGAGCTGAGTTTCTATGTTGCAAAGAACGCAATCACAGGCGGATGGCTGGGGCATGGCCACACTCCACTCACAGCCGGCAATGGGCCGGTGCAAAGAGCGGGGACGTGCTCTCGACAGCTCTGAACTTCAAGTAAAGCAACAAGGGTTCGGGGAAGAACCGGTGTTGCGACTCCGCCGAACGCAGGGCATTGGCAGAGGATGGGTATCCTCTGCAATTCCGCACGAGCGATGCGAAAGTTTGTTTTTTCTGGCAGGGATGCAGGACAAATGAAAAAAGGCCCTCCGGCTCGAAGCCGGAGGGCCTTCATACATCCTCGTCAGAACGGCGCGTCGCCGGATTCGGCGGCAGCTCCGGTGCTGCTCTGCAGCACCGGAACTTCAGCTTCAGCGCGGCTGAGCCCCCGCACGGAATTGGCGCGAACGCTCCAGAAGACGGAGACCTTGGCGGCCTTGGCCTTCTTGGACTTGCCGTTCTCCCGCTCGTACTTCGAGCTGACGAGTTGTCCGTCCACGAGGACATGGTCGCCCTTGCGGAACGTTTCGGCAATGGATTCGCCGAGGCGGTTGAAGGCCACGACGCGGTGCCACTCGGTCTTGGACTGCCACTCGTCGTTCGAGTCCTTCCACGACTGTTGCGTCGCGACGGACAGCACGGTGAAATTCGCACCGTTGCCGCGGACTTGCCGCTTCTCCGGGTCTTTCCCGAGGAAGCCGATGAGTTGGACGTGATTGAGATACATGATTTGTTTCTCCATTTTCTGCCCCATTTCCTTGGGGCACCCGAGGGCGGAGTGGATACTGCTCCCAAGGCGAGCGGCTGCATTCTGGGAGGGAACCAACGACTTAAAGGGAGGAACCGGGAAAGCAGAAGACGCGAAGCTGCCGGGCGCAGGAATTATCCCGAAGCCGCGCCCAAGGAAAGGAGCGGCGGAAAATGGAACAAACATCAAATCATCAAGTCGTCGAAGGGACCGCGGCAAAGACTATGGGCGAGTAAGCCTCGCAACCAGGAACACCTGCCCAGTCCGATGATCGACGAAGTTATAGGGCGGCCGAACCGGTCTTGCTCTTCATTGGAGGTGGTGAGAATGACGACTGGAAGTAGGCGTGTGCGGTCATCAGCGCGGAGTCGCCGTAACACCTCGAATCCATCGAGGTTCGGCAGTTTAAGGTCGAGAAGAATCACCTGCGGCAACGGCTCGGTGGGGTGGCCGGAAGAAGATCGCACCCCAAAAACGTAATCGATCGCTTGCTGGCCATCGCGCGCCACGACCACCTTGTTGGTGATGTTGTTTTTCTGAAGAGCGCGCAATGTAAGCAGTTCGTCATCCGGGTTGTCCTCGACCAGCAGAATGACTTTTTCATTCATGAGCGTGCACCGCAGGACATCGCTTCTCATTTTCAAAAAATCGAAATCAGCTTGGGCCCTTACGAGATTTCCGGGATCGCACTTGCACCCGGCACATGTTCGTTATGCCGAACGTTGAACCTCGCCCGTGGGAAGGGCGTAAGACCTGCCCACGTCAAGCTTTGGATTCATTTTGTGCCGATCAAATATTGGTACAAGTTTATCTTTTATACAATAATAATAAGAAGTACATGCTGAGGAAGAAATTGAGTTCTGCTTCGTATACGAAGCAAAAAAGTCATCGTGGGCGCGCTGTCCTGTCTTTTTCCTACTCTGAGTCCGCAGTTCGGCAAATTGTGCAATCAATTTCATCACATGGAGGATACGAATGTACTCAAAAACGGAAGTCTGCTTCACAATCATCGCTGTAGTGACTACTGCGTGGTGTCTAAATTCGCGGCCAAGCGCGGATCTTGGCGTTGGGCGCGAAGAGGCCATTGCGACCATGGCGGACGGAGGACACCCGCCTCCACCGATACCGCCTCCGGCTGTGACACGGTTTGAAGTTCCGCGAGTATTTGTTGCGGATGGAGGTCATCCACCACCGCCGACTCCACCTGCACCTTCGCGTTTGTTTTCAGAGTTTGGGCAGGTTTGCTAATCAGACAGGAAAGAGAGGGCCTATGAGGCCCTCCCTTTTCCGTGGTACGATTTTTTTCTTCTGGTCGAAACCATGAAGTCGTATACGCTAATTGTTTGGCTTGCATGTGTCGCGCTCGAAAGCGTGCTGTTGACACGCGCCTTGGTTTCGGGGTGGTTCAGGAGATATCCGTTTTTCTTTGTCTACGTCGCCCTTGTATTGATTCAGGATGTCTTCTTTTTAGCCGTTTATTTTTTCCATTTCAGGTATTACACCCCCTTCTATTGGTACGCAGAATTCTTTACTCTAGCGGTCGGTTGCGCGGTGTCCTGGGAGATCTTTCGGCTAGTACTTGGTCGTTACCCCGGTGCGGGTCGTATGGCCCGCAACGTGCTCCTTTTGGCCTTGATAATGGTAATAACCAAAGACCTCGCGAACGCCTGGAGTGGTAACGCGTCATGGCCGAGCACGGCGATTGAAGTTGAGCGGAATCTGCGCGCAATCCAAGCCGTTTCGCTGATTGTATTGGCGGCACTCAGCGTCTCGTACCTTGTGCCGATCAGCGGCAACGTAAAGGGGATTTTGATCGGTTACGGTCTGTTTATCGCGACCTGCGTAGTAACCTTAGCGTTACGCAATTTCTTTGGCCACGCATTTCAATCTGCTTGGGTTTTCATTCAGCCTCTCTGTTATACCGGTGTCTTGCTCATTTGGTGCGGTTCGCTGTGGGAGTATGAGCCGGCTCCGCTGCTGGAATTACGGCCTAGAATTGAAGAGGACTATCAGTCGCTCGCCCTGGTGACTCGAAAGGGCCTGCTTCAGGCGCGCGCATACTTGGATAAGAGTATGCGACCGTGAGCGGCACTCTGGCCTTCGTCGCGATCGGGCTTCTGCTGATTGGGCTGTTGGGGGCGCTTTTGCGCCGGAATGAGTCCGCGGCGCAGGACTCGTTCGCTCTGCCTCATACCTATTCGTCGTTTCCATCCCTGAAGTTCGAAGAGCGGCGAAAGGATATTTTGGACCGGGTTTTTGGTCATGAGGATTGGGACTTCATACTAAACCACGGTTCAAAAGAAATTCGGCGACTGTTCCTAATGGAGCGCAAGAAGATTGCCTTATCTTGGCTTTCCGAAATACGAAGCCAATCCAAAGCGGCCGTGAGCCTTCACGTCTCGCACGCCAGGAAATCGGAGAGGATCCAACCGATGCAAGAATTCAGGCTGGCGGCTGATTTCTTCGCGATCAGGACTAAAATTGCATTCATCGCTGTCATGATTCTGCTGCGAGGCCCAGCAGCATTGCGCGGGATGGTAGGGCGAGCATCTCGTCTTTCCGGACAGTTTCATGGATGGCTTGAAGCCGCGTTGCAAGCGGACGCATTTGCAAGAAAAACAAAAGCTTGGGAATAACGAGGAAGCGGCGAGTTCATGGAAGAGAAGCGGGGCCCATTTTCGCCTGTGGCAGTTGAAGACGCCGTTCGGGATCTCGAAACTAGGACGTTAGCGAGGCTCGATGGGGACTTTGCCAGATTGGTGTACTTGGCCTCGACTCGGGACTATAGCTCAGGGCGCTACGAGCACGATGGACTGAGCTTCCGGTTTACGAAGACGGTCGCAGAACAGGCCTTGGCGGTGGCACACCGCGAGATTTTCGTCAGTTTGGCGCTTTGCCCACTGAAAAATCTTGTACTTGAGCTCGAACGCTACGTTCGTACGGGATGCGCTGAACCCACCGAGTTTTGGAGAACATGGAACGAACTGGGGGCGTATCGAATACTGCCGCCACTGCACGACGATCCGCTGACAATTAAGTTGTTCGAGTCGAACGTCAAGATCGCTTTGGCAATTGCGGCATGGGATTGGAAGGCGGCTGCACCGAGCCATGGTCCACAATCCGCATGGCAACTGCCGTAACCTGCCCGATGATCTCGGCTTCCTGTGCCGGGAAGCGGCGATGAGGACGAGAGGAAAGTGGGTGGGGAATGAGCAATAGTTCGTCGCCCCGCAACTCACACCAGCAACAGGCGTATCCTGCGCGGAGTTCTATAAAGTAGATCGGTCGGTCATATTCGCTTCGCCATTGGCTTGCGTCAAGATTGCGCAGGTTCTCGTCAACCAGAACAAAGCTCCCAGGCCGCAAAAGCGGATACATCGTAAAGTCTTGTAGGCCAATATAACCGTATCGGCTTCGCCGAATGTCCAACTGTCGAATGAGGGAGACTGGAATTTCCCCCCAAACCTGGACCATGCGCGACAAAAGATTGGTTTCTTCGGCGCGAAAGCCGGGGTCAAATCGAACCGGGAACGTAACCGTGTTCACCGGATCCGGCTCCTCTAACGTAACAAGGTGGGTGTGCGACGGGGGCGTCCCGATCTGGTATTTCTCAAGCAATCCCAGGTCGATGCCAAACATTGGAAGCAGATCAGAAATACGAATCCGGTAGACTGCGCTCAAGCTGAAAAGCTTGTAAATGCTGGGAACCGCACCTGTGTTCTCGAGTCTGGTCAGCCAATTATTTGAAACAAAAAACTCGCGATTGCTTTGTGCCTCGGCGATCTTCTGGCTCTGCTCTTCCACTTCACGCACGGTAATACCCAAGCGTGTGCGCAACTCCTTCAGAGTTCGGCCAAGGCGCATAGGTTATTACGCTAAATAATACCGCGTTGAGCCATGCCAGTACATCTAGCAATGCAATTATAACGGGATTGGTGGAGAAGAGCACGCGGGCAGCATGCTTCGGATACGAAGCATGACACGCATTTTCCGCCATGATTCGGGGTGCAGGGGCAATATCCCCGCAGAAGCGGGCGGGCGCCAGTTCGGAGGAGACCTGTGAACCGGCAATACGGGAAGGGATCCGCCCCCGGAAGCGATGAAGACTGACGAGGCAGGCCAGAAGGGAACAAAATATGACCATGCGAGAAGGAGAACGATGGATTTGTTCGAATCCGGAATGTAGATGTGAGGTTTATGTGGTGACTGCAGCACGGACTGCGGATGGGACGAATCCGAAGTGCGGGTGTGGATCCCGTATGCGAAAGGCTTATGCGCGTCCCATTTTTAGGCAGATCCGTCCAGACGAGCTGAAAACCATTGAGGAGAGATTTGGATTCCAGGTCAGGTAATCCGCGGTGCAGAGGGCGAGAGTTCCTCTGCGCGGTAACGCCTAAGATATGCGAGGTCGAAATGCTGGGCTATTTTCTGCACCCTATGATCGTGGCGACCGTCATTCTGTTCGGATCAGGCGGATTCTTGGTATATGACTCGGTGTCGCATTCTGGGCTTTCTCAGATTCCAGAAGTCATCGGCGGTGCTTCACTCCTTGCGTTGGGCTTAATTCTTTTGTACCCCCAGGTAAAGTTCGCTATCAAGATGCACGCCTGGCGGGCTGAACATGACCGGAACCATAGTGGTTAGCCTGTCAACAAAACGATCATTTCTGGCGAACTTAGCTCGCGACGCTGGCTGTTTTTCACGACGGTTGTTCGCAAGACTTTGAAGTTGCTTCGAGCGGAGAAGGATTCATTGGAGGCGATGCTTCTTACACGAAGCAAAGGTCCTACGATGGATCTAATTTTCTACCATAACCATAGTATTCGAGTATTCGCGTGGTCTTCGCCGGGCACGTGAATGTCAGAGAGTTGGGGTCGAAAATTTTGTGGTGGCAAACCAGGGACGCTCAGACGCACGCGAGATGAGTTTACTTCGGAAAGGGTGACGACTGGTGCCGAGATGTCAAGGTCGGGATGTCAGCCATGGGCGCTGAACTCAAGGTTGAGGCTTATTCCCACCATGGAATAGAGCAGACCCGTTCGTCGCTGTTGCACATCGAGCGGCGCGAGTGGTGGCTTTGGGCAACAGCAGTCATCATCACGCTCTTACTGACTGCGGGGATTCTTTCCTTTCTACCGCTATTTTTTCAATCCAGTGAGCATTCTGAATATATGCCTACGTTGCGGCGCGCGATGTGGGGACTGCTCGCGATGGTTCTGCTCTTCGATCTGTATACCGTTTACCAGCAACTTCAGATTCACCGAATGCGCCGGCGGCTGTTTGAGCGTGAAGAACTGTTTCGGCTGATCAGTGATAACGCGGCCGATATGATCGCGGTCGTCGACATGAGTGGAAACCGTATCTACAACAGTCAATCCTATTGCCGCGTGCTCGGATATGACGAAAACGAGCTGAAGAGTTCATCCGCGTTCGAACAGATTCACGACGATGACCGGCCCCGAGTCCGAGAAGCAGCCGAGGAAGCGCGGAAGACAGGCATTGGCAAGACCCTTGAATATCGCATTCGACATAAAGACGGGAGCTGGCGCGTGCTTGAATCGACCGCAAGTGTGATTCGAAATCCGAGCGGCGAACCGCAAAAATTCGTAATCGTGAATCGGGACATAACGGAACGAAAGAATGCAGAAGAGTCGCTTCGGCAATCCGAATCCGGATTCCGTTCGATGGTAGAGCACGCGCCTTATGGCATCTTTCGCTGCCTGAGTGACGGCAGGCTTGTCAGCGGGAATCCGGCGTTTCAACGGATGTTGGGCTACGAGAGCCAGGACCAACTGCTGCAAAGGAATCTAATTGACGAGGTTTTCGGCGGCAGCTCCGAGTTTCAGAAATTAAGAAGTCTCCTGGACGAGGGTAAGGAACTCAAGGATGTTGCAGTTGAACTTAAGCGTCGGGACGGTGCACAGATCACGGTCCGTTGCAGTGGTCGCAGCATCAAGGGCCAAGAAGGCTTGCGGAGTTTCGACATATTTGCCGAGGATGTCACGGAGAAACGAATTCTGGAGAGACAGTTGCAGATGGCCGGCAAGATGGAGGCGGTCGGACGGCTTTCTGGCGGAATCGCTCACGACTTCAACAATCTTCTTGGGGTCATCATCGGATACAGCCAGCTATTCAAACGCAAGCTGGATCCGCAGAGTCCGTTGCTGGAGCACGCGCAGGAAATAGAAAAAGCTGGACAGCGTGCTGCGGCATTAACGCGGCAGTTGCTTGCCTTCAGCCGCCAACAGATACGCTCTCCCGCGGTACTGAACTTGAACGATCTGGTCACCGACATGTTGAAAATGCTGCCGAGGCTGATTGGAGAGGATATTACGGTATGCACGTCGTTGGCTGCCGACCTTGGAAGTGTTAAGGCTGATCGCAGCCAGATAGAGCAAGTGATCATGAATCTGGCCGTCAACGCACGCGACGCGATGCCAGAGGGTGGCAAATTAAGAATCGAAACCTCGAATCGGGTTCTCGATCAGGCTTTCGCCCGCAATCACCCAGGCGCCCGACCTGGGCAATACGTCATGCTGAAAGTGGTCGATTCGGGGATGGGAATCGACGCAGACACTCTCGCGCATATTTTTGAGCCATTCTTCACCACCAAGGAAGTGGGCAAGGGAACGGGTTTGGGTTTGGCGACTGTCTATGGCGTTGTGAAACAGAGCGACGGATACGTCTGGGTGGACAGCGAGGTAGGGGAGGGAGCATCGTTCCAAGTTTTTCTCCCCATGGTTGACGAAGAAAGTGGCGGCGAGGTGATCGCCAAAACGCCTAAGGACGAAGTAAAGAAAGGATCAGAGACGGTCTTGCTGGTAGAAGATTCTGAGCCGCTGATGAAAGTGACGAAATCTTTTCTCGAGACACACGGATTTCGAGTGCTCACAGCGCAAGACGGAGAGGGGGCTTTACGTTTGGCGGACCTTCATTCGGGGAGTATCCATCTTCTTCTAACGGACGTGGTCATGCCCGGAATTAATGGACGAGTTCTCGCGGAACGGTTAGTTACGAAGCGACCCACGATAAAGGTGCTATTCATGTCTGGATATACCGATAGTTTTGTCGCGGTTCATGGGGTGCTCGATCCTGGAATGGCGCTGCTTAACAAGCCTTTCACGGAAGAGGAACTGATCGAGAAAGTTCGAGAGGTGCTGCATCGAGGGGATATCGAAAGCATCGAGAACGGCGTTGCAGCCGTAAGTGCGGGACAGCCGGCCGGGATCGATAAACCGAGGGTAGACGGATGAATAGACTTCTGGTTGTCGATGATGACGACGCTATCCGGCGTCTAATTAGATTGAACCTAGCCGACAGCTATGAAGTCCTCGATACCGCCGAACCAGAGCAGGCGCTTGCTTTGGCGCTCGAAAATAAACCGGACGCGATCTTGCTGGATCTGAGAATGCCGAGGTATTCAGGATTTCAGCTATGCCAGACCTTCGCCACGTTCACTGCCACACAGTTGATACCGATCGTTGTCGTCAGCGGCGAAGCAGGGCCTCGAACCAAGGAACTTTGCCGGGATTTGGGGGCTGCGGCCTACTTCGAAAAGCCGGTCGATTTCGATTCGTTGAGATTGCGGCTTGCGGAGTTGCTAGATGGGAAGCGTGCTGAACGGAGGTCCGAGGTGCGGGTGCGTTTACAGGTTACGCTCCGACTGACAGGCCTCGATCGGACCGGACATCGATTTGACGTTGTTACCACGACGGAAAATTTAGGCCGCACCGGTTTTCTGTGCACTTGCAGCGAGGTCATGGATAACGGCTCTTGCATCGATGTGCATCTGCACTTGGCTGGGAGTGAGGACGAATATGTCGGCAAGGCTGAGATCATTCGTTCGGAGTGGAACGATACGCATTATCCCCGTTACGGATGTCAATTCAAGAAATGGCCTGAAAACTGGGTCTTGCAATAGGATCCCGAAATGACTCGCCGGCTAGCGAAGTACCTCGGCGGATCAAGAAGGTCACTTCAGGATAGCAAGGCAGACGCAACTTCGACACGGTTACGCCCTGTTCGTTTGGCCTGGTAAAGCGCCGCGTCGGCTTGGCTGACCAGGGTAGCAAAGCTTGGCTGTGTCTGAGAGTTCGCTTCGAAACCTGCGATTCCGAAGCTAGATGTAGCCATCATGTTGCAGCCACTGAACGCGAAGGACGCCATTTCAAATTCCGTGCGAATGCGTTCGGCCGCCTTTTCGACGTCGGCTCTGGTTGCGTGGGTCATCACGATCAGGAATTCCTCGCCGCCGAGCCGTCCACACAAATCACTCTTTCTGGTATGAGCCTTCAAAATCTTGGAGAAACGTTTCAGAACTTCATCGCCGGCATTGTGTCCGAAGGTGTCGTTGATGTATTTGAATCGGTCCAAATCGGCGGCGATTACCCAAACGGAGAAATTGTTCCTGGCGGCACTGCTCAATTCACGGGTTGCCCATTCGTCGATTGCGCGGCGGTTCGGCAAGCCAGTCATGGGATCGGTTAGCGCGAGCTTTTCGAGGGTTTTGTTCTTGGCCTGAATCTGGCGATGAAGCTCGACCGTGCGGAAACCAACAGCCACGCGGGCGATAAGTTCTTCTTGGTGGAAAGGCTTGGTGAGGTAATCGTCGGCTCCGGCCTGAAGTCCTTCTACGACGCTTTGCTTATCACGCTTGCCGGTCAGCATAATGATATGGGTATACGCCTCGAAGGAAATCGATCGCAAACGGCGGCAGATCTCCAAGCCATTCAAGTCGGGCATCATCCAGTCCATGATGATGAGAGCCGGCCTATGTTGCACGTACAGGTCGACTGCCTGCCGGCCCGTCGTGGCGAAGATCAGCGAGTAGGGCTGGCCAAAGAGCGCTTGCTCGATCAGCTTTCGTGCGAACGGCGAATCTTCGACGACTAACACCTTCAATCCTGATCCCGCAATTCGAGGAGATTCACCTCGTGGGAGGGAGACGTCGCTGTCGTCGCGATCACTTAGATAAGGAAACGCGAACGTCGGAATCGTTGAAATTGCTGGTATCGCTACGGTTGCCATAAAATTAATTTCTCCTGCACTCGTGTGCGTCTTCAGGAGGGTAATTGCAATCGCCGCGCCAACCGGTTGTCTTGTATATCTCCTTTAGTTGCAATTACATACGAGTACGGCCCGGCGCTCGGAGGCTTCTTGTAAGTGTCTGGAAATCAGACACACTGATTGAATCCGAGGCAGTGCTAAGCGTTGCCAAAAACGTGGCAAACTCACGTCAAAGGGCGTAGTCCATTGAAGGGATGGAGATTAGCAGGACGTTTCGATCCCGTGGAACAGCTGGCATGGATATTGCATTCTGATGCTTGTACGTTGAGACCAACGCTCGTAGGTGGGTAGCCACTAGAACGGAACGAACTGCCATGAATTTTGGAAGCGGAGAAGATCTAGGGAAGCAAACGCTTCAATCAGTGATGCCTCATGCTGGGAAGCGCGGTAAACAAAATCACTCTGTCGGGAATGGGCGCTCGAAAAAGCCGACAATTCTGGTAGTGGATGATGAGACCAACAAAGGTCAGATTCTTTCCGTGACCCTCAAACTTGCCGGGTTCGGTTCTTCGTTTGTCGGGTCGGCGGCGGAAGCGCTAGAGATTCTAGAGACGCGCTCCATAGACGGCATCATTTCCGACCTAAAAATGCCGGGATTTAGCGGTGCGGAATTAGTGAAAAGGGTTCGAAAGGACCATCCGAAAGTCGCATTTCTCCTGTTGGCCGAACGCGATGATGCGCATGCTGGCGTCCAGGCTGTCAAGGATGGTGCGGATGACTTTCTCATTAAACCGATCCAAGCGAACGACGTGGTGAGCACTATAAAAAGATGTTTGGAGCGAAAGCGTGTTGAGCGCGAGGTAGTGGCATCCCGGAAACGCATTGAGCAGTTGGTGTCAAAACGAACGATGCAGCTTCGATCCGCGCTGAGAAGCGTGGAGGCTAGCTATGAGAGTGCATTGTTGGCCTTAGCGTCCGCGCTGGACTTAAGGGATGGTAAGACCGGAGGGCACTCCCGCAGAGTTTGCGAGTACTCTATTGAAATCGCCAAGCGGATGGGTTGCTCGGAATCGCAGCTAAAGACCCTGAGTCACGGGGCGTTGCTGCATGATATCGGGAAGCTTGCGATTCCCGATTCGATACTCTTGAAACCGGGCGCGCTCACTTCCGATGAATGGATTGTCATGCGGGGCCACGTGGAGACTGGGCATGAACTAGTTAGTCGGATTCCGCTTCTCCAGGAGGTTGCCGAACTGGTTTTAACGCATCATGAGCGATTCGACGGAACGGGCTATCCTCGAAAACTGCGAGGAGACCAGATTCCACAGTGCGCCAGGATCTTTGCTGTTGCGGACGCCTTCGACGCAATGACCTCGCCAAGACCATACCAGGCGACCAGGTCGATTTCGCAGGCGATCGCGGAAATTCGAGTGCAAGCAGGCCGGCAGTTTGACCCTCAAGTTGTCGCAGCCTTCCTCGACGTGCCGAGAGAAGTCTTGGGAAGGATTCAGGCGGAATCAAAGGTATGTACGCAGGGAACTCATCTGGCAAGAAAGATGGAGAACGAATCGCCAACTCGCATCAGCATCAGCATATGTGCCACTGCTAGTTGAGATCATCTTCGGCGGAGCCGTTATCGGCCAGAATCCGGTATAGTTTTGCGCGGCTAATGCCAAGCAGCTCCGCGGCGCGCACTTTGTTTCCACCAAGGCTTTCGAGAACTCGTTGTGTGTGTGCTTTCTCAACGTCGTGCAGTGTGGCCACCGCCGTCTCGTCAAGAGTTTCAGAGGGTTTCTTGCTACGGAGGTACTCGGGGAGGTCGTCGAGGTCAACTGCCTCAGAGTCCGTCATCATACAGGCGTTTCCCAAGACGTTTTCAAGCTCACGAATGTTCCCAGGCCATGAATGTCGCGAAAGAACCATTTGCGCGCGTCGAGTAATTCCACGGATGTCCTTGCCATACTGTTTGGCGAAATGTTTGATGAAGTGTTGTTGGAGCAAGCGGAGATCGTCCTTTCTTTCGAGGAGATTCGGCAGTTTGATATGGACCATAGAGAGGCGGTAAAAGAGGTCTTCCCTAAAGCGAAGCTCCTTAATCATTAAGCGGAGATCACGGTGAGTCGCTGCGACGACTCTGACGTCGACGCGGCGGACAGCGGGAGATCCGACGCGTTGAATTTCTTGGTTTTGCAGCACCCGGAGAAGTTTGGCTTGGGCGGCGGGAGAGAGTTCGCCGACTTCATCGAGAAGCACGGTCCCGCCGTTAGCTGCTTCAAAGACACCGACGCGATCTTGAACGGCGCCGGTAAAGGCACCCTTGACATGTCCAAAGAGTTCACTCTCAGCGAGAGTCTCGACCAGCGCAGAACAGTTGCAGGCGACAAACGGGCCGGATGCAACTGGACTCAGGTCATGCAGCGCTCTGGCGGCAAGCTCCTTCCCGGTTCCGGTTTCACCGGTGATCAGCACGGTTCTAAAGTGTTGCGCGACGCGCCGGATCCGGCGGATCGTCTCTAGCATGGGGGCACTATGTCCAACCATGGACGCAAATTTATACTTGTCAAGAAGGGCGTTTTCTAGTTCCAGGCAGTGCTGACGGTTGCGGAGTTCCAAGAGCAGGGACTCCACTCGTTCTTGCAGTTTCTCTCCTTGGACCGGTTTGGTCAGGTAATCGCAGGCACCCTTCTGAATTGCTTCGACCGCCGACTCGGAGCTGTAATGTCCGGTCAGCAAGATAACTTCCGTGGCGGGATCTGAATCGATAATTTTCTCGAGAATCTCCATTCCACCCATGCCGGGCATGATCAAGTCGACCACTACCAATTGCGGATGCTGTGTTCGGACGAGGTCAAGGCCAGCGCGCGAATCAGGGCTGGTGAAAACGAGAACGTTATCCTGAGAAAGAAGAGTGGCGATGAATTTTAGATGTTGCTCGTCGTCGTCAATCACGACCACTCGAAGAGAGGGAATGGAACTGTGCGTCGTCTCAACCGAAACTGATTGCATCTAGTGTTCCGCCGTCTGGCCGACAGAGACAGCAGCCTGCCGTGGATTATGAAACGGTAGTTTGTCGAGCGAATAACAGTGCAACTCCCTGAAGATTGGGGCCAATCGGGATGATTCACACATCTGGCGTCGCTTTGCTTCCAATACGAAGCAAGAACGCGGGTTGCTTTCTGTAATGGCGTAACCGTTCGGCGAATGGAACCTTCTGCGCGGTTCTGCTCGTCCGAGTGACTTATGGACTGGAGTGGGCCGGTGCTGGTCGCCGTCGTTCTCGCTGTACTCGCAGTGTCAAGAATTGGTGTTCACTGGTTTGAGGAGCGGTTGGTAACGCGCTCTATCGGTAAGACTTAGAAGTGGTGAGATGCAATTTCGATCCTTACCGCCCTTGCGATACAACAGGGCTGGATTATCGGACCAGCAACCGGGGAGAAGTGGTTTCGATGGTCAGTGTTCATCATATCGAAGCGATTTTCGCTCCACGTGTTCTAAGGCCTTCTGAGTCTCGCGCAATTCCTGCAGGCGGGCTTCGAGTTCGGCGGCATAGATTTCGGCGCGTTCGTGAGTCCTAGCGTTCTGAATAGCAACGGCGGCGGGAATCGCAAGCGACTTCGCGAGACGAAGGTGTTCAGTCGTAAAACTGCTGGTGCGTTCGCTCCCAGGGAAAGAATTCCGAGAACATGACCAGCCGCGACTAAAGGAACGCCTAGCCATGATTGGAGATGGTCGAGAGGCTGAACGTCCCGCCACTCAGATTGCTTGGCAACATCTTGCAGGAGAATGCCTTTTTCTCAAAGAGGACGCGTTGGAGAAACACATTGTCAGACGGCTTGAGGGTGAGACCAATCCTCTTGGGTGCGACGCGAGGAGCTTCACGGGCGACCATCAACTCAGCGCCATCTTCCACGAATAGAACTGTCGCCTTGTCGAACGGAATCAGGTCGTAAATGCACTGGAGCAGCGTGTCGAGCACTGAATCCATTGCCAGATTCTGACTAAGAGCCAACGTCGATTTGCGAAGTGCTTCGGCTTCGGCACGGGCGGCTTCTACGGCATCGAGTTGCTCGATAATCTTCATCTCGGCTTGTTTGCGCGAAGTGATGTCCTGCGCCGTGCCGACAAGCCAGCGCGTGCCGCCGTCTGCGGGGACTGGAACGCCTTTGGCCCATGCCCAGCGAACTTCTCCGTCGGCGCGAATGAAACGAAACTCTTCATCGAGAGTCCCGGAACTGTGAGGTCTTGAAGTCTGGAGAGGACACGAATTCTGTCTTCGGGATGGATTAGTTCACGATACGAGGATGGATTCTCCTGAAGACTCTCGACGGTGTGTCCGGTGATCGTGGCATACGCAGGGTTGACGTAGGTGATCTCCTGCGTGTCGGCATCCATCATCCAGAAGATTTCCTGAATGTTGTTAGCCATGTGTTGAAATCGTTCTTCGCTCCTTCGAAGAGACAGCTCCGCCTGCGTGCGCTCCGTCACGTCGCAAAGGATAAGGATATGCCGGCCCGGCAAGTAGTTCGCGGCGGCAGTAAAGTCCACGAATAAAGTTGTTCCATCACCTGCGATGAGTTGTGCGCGACCTCGTTGGCTTTTGTTCTGGAGGAAGGTACTCCATTCCCAGGTAAATGCGTCACGATCTGCAAAGAAACGACTAATGTTTTGGCCGATCAATTTGTTGGCGGAAAATCGCAGGATGGCCGCAGCCCCGGGATTCGCATCCAAACAATCGCCTTCGTTATCCACGATCAGAATTCCGTCGAGTACATTCTCGAAGATGGACGAGAATTCACAATCGGTGTCACGAAAAGCTTGGTCAGTTTCCCGATGTTCTCTTCGGAGATGCCAGAGCGAATAGAAATTCAGGAAAACTGCTGCACTCAGCGCGGCAAGCAGAGAAGGAACCAAACTGGCGGCAAAGATTTCCCGGTAGTTGTAGGCAAAAAGAGAAGCTCCGAGCAGACCAACAGAGGCCGCCAGCATGGCAAGGCAACACCAGCGAAGCCATCGGGGAAAAGAATTGGAGATCATCGCCGAGGGCGGCGAGAGAGAAGGAGGTCTCATAGGATGTGCATTCGAACTTAGCCCTACTTTGCGGGGGGAAGGCTAACACGTGTGCGGGAGCAGAAGGCTCTTGGATTTCCGGTGTCAGTAATTAGGGACAAGATTCAGAGAAGCCGGACCGCACTCCTGGGTAGGACGTCTAAGTTCATGTTACTAGTAGATGCCACGATCAAGCCCGCTAATCAGATCCGCCGCCTTTACTCCGAAAGTTCCGCAAATTCGCAAAAGCGTCTTAATTGTAATTGGCCTGCCCGCTTCGATTTGCTGCCAATGGCGCGCGGAAAATCCGTAGCCGATCATGTCTTCCTGCGTGTAACCGCGGGCTTTGCGTAGTTTCTTGACACGCACTCCCAAAGAACGAAAAAATTGTCGCTCATCAATCACTCAACCTATTTAGAGAATATGCGACAGGACCACCACGAGCAGATTAGCTGTGCCAATCCCACGTATTCACACCTGCCTTCCCGCGGATCGATGCGGTTCGTCAGAAATGAAGAGGGGTGGCGGAAGGCGGCGAACGAGAGAATTTAAGGAGATTTCAAAAACGACAGTGATTCGCAACAGCGTTGTGCAATTTATTGGGCGCCCTTTCTCTATTTGCTGCCAATGACGAGCCGAAAACCCGCGCGAAATCATGTCTTCTAGGGTTAGGCCCCGCTCCACTCTCAGACGCCGGACCCGCTTCCCCAGTGCCGCAAAAAATGAGGTGGCATCGATCACGCATATCCATTTAGTCCTACACGAGCAAAAACACCACGAGCAGAATAGCTGGACATTAAAAAGAACGAGTGGTACGCTGACGCAAAGAAGTCAGTGTGAAAGTGTGGTCATCGAAGATGGACGTATTGGCGACAATTGGATTCCGAGGGGCATTGGCTTCGCCAAGGGTCGCCCAAGATCGCATCCAAGAGCACCAGGCGCAACCAGCCGAGGATGTCGAATCCGACGAGCAATTGGTGTACAAGGTGAGTCGCGGAGACCGAGAAGCGCTGTCCAGCTTGTTCCGTAGGTACGCTGGGGTGGTCCGTAGCGTGGGCAAGCGCATCATTCGACATACCGGGGAGGCGGACGATCTGGTCCAAGATGTATTTCTCTACATTCACCGAAAGAGTTCGCTATTCGACAGTTCAAAAGGATCGGCCAGCTCTTGGATTGTCCAGGTCGCGTACACGCAAGCTCTCTTGCGCAGAAGGCGACTGAAGGCCCAGGGATTCTATATGTCCGGAATCACAGACAAAGCGGATGAAAGTAGTCACGCCAACTGTAAAGGCGCAGACTACGACCATACCGTCGAAGGGCTTTTCGGCAGGAACGGATGGAAGAAAATCGTAGAGGATCTTACACAGGATCAAAGAGAGACGTTCCGGCTTCACTTCTTTGAAGGCTACACGTTCACAGAGATTGCCGAGAGATTGGGCCAGTCCTACGCCAACGTCAGAAATCATCATTATCGAGGGCTTGAAAAGCTCCGCAGACACCTGACCGAAGACCAATTGAACAGGCAATAGTCCGTGTGCTATGAAATGAAATCCGATGGGAAGTCGAGGCATTTGACCAATGGGCTCGCATGAGGAGTTCCTTGAGCTTTGCGCCGCTGCGACCGCAGGCGAACTGAGCGCTGACGAACAGATGAGACTGGATGCACATCTGGCAGGCTGCGCGGATTGTCGTCGCGCCAAGAGTGAATATGAGGCTGCACACGAAACCGTGGTGGCTGCGCTGGCACAAGAATTGGAACCGATAGAGGGATCGGGTCGCGACTCCTGGTCCGTCGAAGCAGCGGAGAAGACGTTTTTCAAGCGTCTAGACCAAGAGCAGAAAAAGGCGCAATCGGCCACAGTGCCAGGGCGTCGTTTTACTTATCGTCCGTCGCAAATCCATTGGCGGGAAGTCTGGATGACGTTCGCAGCAGCGGTGCTTCTGGCACTAGCGCTCGGTATCGCCTCCTACAGAACAGGCATAAAGCGGGGTGCGGACGTCGCGCGAATCAGTCCACCCGCGCCCAAAGAGTCCGCGGTTCTCTCGAGGAGCAAGCCAGCGATGCAGGTTACGAGCGAGCACAATTGGAAGCGAAGCTCGCGGAGAATGCCAAGGTCATCGATGATTTGAAGCGACAGCTGTCCGAACAGATCAAAGTCGTGAACTCACTGAAGTCCACGGTTGCGGGTCAATCAGACTCGAGGGAAAGCGGTCAACAACACTCCCAAGAAGTGAGCAACACCAGGCGAGAGGAAGAGCTTGCGGCTGCACAAGCAAAACTTAGGGAGTTTCAAAAGACGGTTGAGGCGGCGACGGCCCAGCGCGATGAAAACGCACGCCGAGCCGCCGTTCTTGAAGCAAAGGTTAACGAACTGACGCAGCTCGCACGAGACCGCGAACGATCGCTCGATCAAAAGGATGCCGAAGTTGCGAGAGATCAGGAGTTGCTCGAACACGATCGGGACATCCGCGAGCTGATGGGTGCTCGCGATCTGTACATGGCGGAAATTCACGATGTTTCAAAGGCAGGAACCGATAAGACCTACGGACGAGTCTTTTACACCAAGGGAAAGTCGCTGATTTTTTACGCCTACGATTTGGACGCACAACCGGGTGTGCAGAATGCGAGTTTCCAAGCCTGGGGCCGTCGCGGACCGGATAAGCAACAAGCCTTGAATCTGGGTATTTTCTACGAGGACAACGTCAGCAAGAAGCGCTGGGTTTTGAAGGCAAACGATCCGAAGACGCTGCAGGATATTGACGCGGTGTTTGTCACGGTCGAACCAAACGGCGGGAGCCATCATCCGAGCGGCAAGCAACTGCTTTTTGCTTATCTCCGCATCAGTCCCAACCATCCATAGCAAATTGTCGATTCCATAGTGTCTGTCTGGAAATCCAGACAAACAATGATTGAGACAAAAATAACTGCGATTCGCATAGACCTTGTTAGTGAGGCGCGATTCCTCACTTCCGGGAGGATCCTTTGCGACTGCGCAGACTTTTTTATTTCTCATTTCTTCTTTTCATACTCGTTCATTCATCGGCTGCGCAGTCTCCTACCGGAACGATCAGTGGAATCGTGACTGATCCGACCGGCGCCACGATCGCCGGGGCGGAAGTGCTCGTCGTAAACGACGCGACTCGCGTCCAATTCCCCGGAAGAACGAATGAAGAAGGAATCTACGTCGTTCCGAATCTTCCTCCGGGAAATTATCGAGTGCAGGTGTCGAAGGTCGGATTCAAGACGATCATCAAGCCGGACATCGTTCTGAACGTTCAAGATGCACTCGCGATCAATTTCAAGCTTCCCTTGGGGGCGGTGTCGGAAATCGTGACGATTCAGGGCGGTGCTCCGCTCGTCAACACTGAATCCGCGGCAGTCAGCACCGTCATCGACCGCCAGTTTGTCGAAAATCTGCCGATGAATGGGCGAAGTTTCAATACCCTCTTGCAGCTGACTCCTGGCGTGGTCATCGCGCCGGCGAATTCGAATTCGCCTGGCCAGTTCAGTATTGCCGGACAAAGAACCAGCGCAAACAACTTCACGGTGGACGGCGTTTCGGCAAACTTCGGCGTGCAGCCCGGAATTACTGCCGGAGGCGGGTCTGGTCTCGGACAATCGCAGGCTTTCAGCAGTCTCGGTGGGACGAGCAGTCTCGTTTCCGCAGACGACCTGCAAGAGTTCCGCATCGAAACATCTTCGTTTGCACCCGAATTCGGGCGGCAACCGGGTGGCCAAGTGATCTTGACGACGCGCGCCGGCACGAATGATTGGCACGGCGGAGCGTTCGACTATTTCCGCAACACGGTGATGGACGCCAACGACTGGTTCGCGAACAGCGCTGGTCTGGAACGGACAGCGGAACACCACAACGACTTCGGAGCCTTCTTGGGTGGACCGATCTGGAAGCAGAAAACGTTTTTCTTCGTGTCGTATGAAGGGGCACGGCTCCGCCTTCCGACGACGCAGTTCGCGGAGGTGCCGTCGGTCTCCGCAAGGCAAAGCGCGCCCGCGTCTCTGGCTCCCTTCTTGAATGCATTCCCTCTTCCCAACGGCCCAATTTCGGCCGACGGTTACACGGCTCAATATGCCGGAGGATTTTCCAATTCTGGTACGCTCGATGCGGGAAGCATCCGGGTAGATCACTACTTCGATTCCCATTTCTCGATTTTCGGGCGATACAACAATGCTCCGTCCGAGCTTGCAAGCCTGAGTAGTCCAACCGAGCTGGATTCGCTTCCCGTGAATACGCAAACTCTGACCGTCGGAGCAAACATGGATTGGGGAGGAAGATTTTCGAACACTCTGCGCGGGAACTATTCGACGCAGACCTCCGATGTTCGGTCTTCGATTCTTCCGCTGGGCGGCGCGACAATTCCGTCGCCAAGTCTGTACCTTGGTGATCTGCGACCGGCTTCGAACGAATTCAGCTTCCAGACATTCGACACCTATTACTTTGCCGCGGGAGCCATCGGGCACAATCAGACGAAGCAGCTGAATTTCACCGACGATTTGTCGTGGACGGTTCAAAA
Organism: uncultured Acidobacteriota bacterium; assembly: GCA_963814635.1. GTDB lineage: Bacteria > Acidobacteriota > Terriglobia > Acidiferrales > UBA7541 > Acidiferrum. The sequence goes on from CAWFDP010000002.1 coordinate 230,029, forward strand.
CCACAAATTGAAGTTCGGAGCCGACGTGCGATTGCTCTATCTGAAGATCGCGCCCGCAGCCGGCGTTATCGGATACTCGGTCGACAGCGTTCAGGATTTCCTGTCCACAGGCAAGGCCGATTTGTACGCCACGACCACTCGCCCAGCGGAGATTCTGGGGAAGGCATTCTCTCTCTACGCGCAGGATACGTGGAACCTCAATTCACGCCTGACGTTGTCCTACGGATTGCGATGGGACATTAGCCCCGCGCCTTCCGCACGGGGAAACACAACGTTGGTCGCCTGGCAGAATCTGAACAATCCAGCAGCGATCGGTCCGGCTCCGCAGGGAACGCCACTGTGGAATACGCGCTACGGAAACCTTGCGCCGCGCGCTGGATTGGCGTATCGGATGGATGATAAGGGTGACTTGGTTCTACGCCTAGGTGCCGGCATCTTCTACGATCTGGGGCTGGGGGCAGCTTCCATCGCTCCTTCTTATTGGCCGAACTCCGCATTCAATTTCTATCCCGGTGTCTCCGTCCCCTTGAACAGCGCTTCCTCCTATTTGCCGCCAATTTCACTGGCGCCACCGTATTCCAGCCAAATCTACGCGTTCGCGCCAAATCTTGAGCTGCCCAAGTCGTATCAATGGAATCTTGCTCTGGAAAAAGCCTTTGGCGGAAAACAGGCGCTGAGTGTCACATATCTGGGGCAGGCTGGCCGCGACTTGATGCGTAAGCAGGCGCTGTACCAGCCCAATCAAAATTTCAGCGGCTTGTTCTACGTGACCGGAAACGACGCGTATTCGAATTACAACGCCTTGGAGGTTCAGTATCGCCGCCCGCTCGCCAAAAGTGTCCAGGCCTTGCTGAGCTACAGCTTTTCGCATTCTCTCGACAATGCATCGAATGATTTTCTCACCGGGCTGTCGAACACAGTAATTTCCGCCAAGAACGACTACGCTTCGTCCGACTTCGACGTGCGTCATAGTTTTTCCGGTGCAGTTACCTGGGAACTGCCTTCTGGCACACACGACCCGTTACTTTCGATGACCACCAAGAACTGGTCGCTCGCCTCAATGCTGGTAGTGCGAACGGGATTCCCGATGAACGCTCACGTGAACCTCGGAGCATCTGCGCTCGCGGGACAGTACACTCGCCCTGACTTGGTTGCGGGACAGCCCGTCTGGATTTCGAATCCGGGCGCGCCGGGCGGCAAGACCTTGAACCCGGCCGCGTTTGCCGTTCCGTCGTCGGTTCGGCAGGGATCCGAAGGAAGGAACGACATCTCTGGTTTTGGTCTCACGCAAGTCGACCTTTCGCTCGGTCGTCTTTTCTCTTTCGGAGACAGGTTTCGGCTACAATTCCGGGGTGATGCCTTCAATGCTCTCAATCATCCCAATTTCACCAATCCAGCAGGCTACATCCAGTATGGTTCGCTTGAGCTTCAATCCACCAAGATGCTGAATCAGGGCCTCGGTGGGCTCAATCCGCTGTTTCAAGGCGGCGGGCCGCGATCCCTGCAACTATCCCTGAAGCTAATCTTCTAAGCGAACAACACCAAGTAAACCAATCGTTGAGGCGCAGCACAGAAAGCGTGTCACTGGAGTTGTGCGTGAAGGCGGAGAGATGGAGTGTCAGTCTAGCGGTTGCCCTCCTTACATACTGCGGCGCGGCAACAGCGGGTTCGGCGCAAGTAGTGCAAGGTGCGGCATTCGACCCTGCTCCGGTGGACATCCGGCAACTCGCCGCGGGTGAGGGCCGAACAATCACGTCGATGGATTTGCTGACGTTGCGTGAGGCGAAGGGGCTGAGTATCTCCCCGAACGGAAAATGGGTAGCGTTCGTCGTGGGACAAGCGGTCTACGAAACGAATGGTTATCGTTCCGGCTTGTTTGTTGTTTCGACTTCGGGGAATCACCGGGTTCGGTCTTTGGGTTCGGCGGGCATGCCGCATTGGGATAACATCAACCAGTGGATTTCGGAATCTCCGCAATGGTCTTCCGACAGCAAAACGATTTGGTATCGAGTCTGCGCGCGAAACGGCGGCCATTTCCAGGTGTGGTCATGGAATGCAGAGTCGAAACACAGGCAGCAGGTCACGCACATTCCGGGAAATGTCGAAAGCTATCGCTATCTCCCAAACAACGAAATTTTGTTTCTAACTGCAACCGGTCGAGTGCAGAAAGGGCCGGCGTCTGGTGGATCTGGGTCCGGAATACTCTTCGACGGGAAAATCCGCCCCTACCAGACGATCCCGGTGATGGACCAGCTGAGAGTCGCGGAAGAACTAAATCGCGAATATTGGATTTGCGATCTCCGGACCGGAAAGGAGCGCCAGGCAACGACGAGCGAGATTCGTGAATGGGGGCCAGCGGAAGCGGCGGCGGGTGAAACAGACGAAGCAGAGAGAAAACTGTTTGCCCAATATCATGTTGTCGAGAAGCGCCCTTCGCCAGACCGGAAGCACGTTGCTTTCGTCTATGTGGTGGATGATCCGGCAAAGTCCCCTACCTGGTCGCTTAGACTTCTCCTGTACTCGAAGGGCGACTATAGCTCGATCGAGTTGACGCCGAATGCCTACTTCGTCGATCAACTGTGGTGGAACACGGATGGAACGCTGTTTTTTACGATGCGCGACGGGCACGGCCACTCTCCAGAACTCTGGAAAGTTGCGCCTGGAAGCACAGACGCGAAACTTGTTTTCAAAGCGAAACGGGCAGAGTACGTCTCCTCGTTTGCGACGGACGCAACGGCAAGATTCATGTCATGCCTCATCGAGGACAATATATCGCCTCCGCAAATCGCGCTGCTGGATACGGAAGACGGAACAGTCCGGATACTCGCGAATTTGAATCCTGGATTTCAATCGCTTCGGCGCTCGCGTGGGGAGCGAATCGAAGGCACAAATCGCTTCGGCGAATCGTGGTTCGCGTATCTCGTAAGACCTTTCGACTACAAACTCGGTACGCGCTATCCGCTGGTCGTTACAACGTATCGGAGCGGAGATTATTTTCTACGCGGTGGTTCCGGAGATGAGAATCCGATCCAGGTCTACGCCGCGAATGGCTTTGCGGTGCTGTGTTTCGACGTGGGATGGAATCGAAACATTCGCGCCGGCGATTTTGAAGAGAAACTGCGAGACTGGGCTTCGCCAACCGCTTCCCTGGAAGCGGCAATCCAAAAGTTGGACACCGAGGAAATCATTGACCCAGAACGTGTTGGCATCGCCGGATTCAGTCATGGCGAGGAGATTGCGGGCTACGCCGTCGCGCACACCCATCTCTTTCAAGCCGCTATCGGAGCGGCATTCTACGATCCTTGTTTCTACTATCTGGGAGGAACCGGGTGGTGGAGCGTGTTTGAAACCTGGGGGCTGGGAGGCTGGCCCGAGGGCCGAGCGAAATCCAACTGGCGACAAATCGCGATGTCCCTGAACGCGGACCAGATCGAAACGCCGATCCTCGAAAACGCCTCTGACACCGAGTATCTGATCTATCTTCCGGTGTATCGTTCGCTTCTGGACCTGGGCAAGCCTGTGGAGCTTTATCTTTATCCATTGGAATTGCACGTCCGCAATCAACCGAAGCATCGCTACGAAATCTACGAGAGAAATCTGGACTGGTTTTTGTTTTGGCTGAAGGGCGTAGAGCGGCCGAGCCATGAAAAGGAGGATCAGTATCGCCGGTGGCGGGAATTACGCGGACAGTCCCAGCTTAAGAAGTGAACTCTTTGGTGGTTGGAGTTCTTGCCCGACACAATGCTCTGGAACCGTTGCTCTGTGGACCTAGCTGTGTCACGCCGCGTAGTCGATGGCGTTTGCCACATACGTCTTAGACGGCTACTTGCAGTTACTCATGGACGTTTTCACCGTGTCGCAGTTGGAGTTTGTTTCACCTTCCAGAAGGGGGACGACTTCAAACTCCTCAGCCTGTTAACCGTGAGAATAAGTTCCGTGAACTGATAACTGTCTTTACTGTGAGCATCGTCGTTGCTCAGTTCCAAGTGGATGGTCGTCGGTGTCTGACACTATTTACGTTACCAGCGCCGCCTTCAGATCGTCATGCTCGAAGGCAGACGCGATGCGGTCGATTTCCGCTTTTCTTATGTCATACTTTGCGGCCTCATCGCGCCATGTCGTGACGGCCTTGCCGACCTCAGCGGCAATTGCGCGCGCTTTCTTCGCTTCGACGTCGAAATACTCCGCGACGGCCATGGCCACGGCGAGCGAAGCAGTTGTGTCTTCCTCGTTGATCGCGGTACTAAGAATCCGCGGTCTGATGTCGGTCGGCGTCGGGTTCATATCGTAGGCCGGTGACAAGCGCCAGCCCTCAGGTCCGTCGTAGAGGAATCCGTGGTTGCGCATGTGGTCGTCGGTATTCGAGATCATGATATTGAACACCACGCGCCGCCACAGCGCCTCCATGTCGGCTTTCGGCGCCGCGCCATGCTGTCGCAATGCGTCGACGATTTCCATGTAACTGCGCGTCTCATTGTCTTTCGATCCGATCATGCTCATCGCGGATAAGAAGGGAATCCGTTTATGGCCATCGCGGTCGAAACGGCGCAGCAATAACACAGGTTTATCGGCAACGGTTTCGATGCGTCCTTTAGCGACGACAATACCTGCCTTTCTTGCCAATGCCAGCGCTATGGCTTCCCAGACCACGGTATTGTATTCATCGTCCTTGCGCGGGAATTTCGCGATTGACAGATGTCCGTCCTTTTCCACGACTGACGCTTTCGGCCGCGCGCCGCCGAGGGAAGAACCCGGCGCGAGCAACAGCTTCAGGTCTTCGTCAGTGTCTTTGCCTTCCATGACGTGTTCGGCAGCGACGAGCAGTTTCGGCAGTTCGACTAGGGGCGGGATGCGCTTGACGCCCTCCTCTCGCAGGAATGGTCCGCCTTCTTTTTCCGCGAAGCGCAACGCGCCTAAACGAGCCGCGTCGTTGACTAGCATTAGGAAGTCGATTTCTCGCAGGGTGCGGGCTGCAGTGCCGGCGGCATCGGCGCGCCTTCTTTCCATGCGTTTCATGAGGGCGCGACCCCATCGGTCCGGAGCGGAATCACCGATCGCGCCGAACATCCGAGTGTCCGCCGACGTGTGAAACGGGCCTGGGCCTAATTTGAGTGCAGGCTCGAGCGAGAATTTCGCCGGATTTTTCAACCACCCGCCGTCATATTCGAACGTGGCACTTTCGTTCTCCTTGCGCAGGCGGCCCCACAGCCGCCCCACCAGGTGTAGCGCGCCGTCGAGATCGACGTATACAAGAGCCTCTCGGTCCACTATTCACTCCGTGTGCGGTTTTGCCTCCGCGCGCTGTGAATCCGCTGCGGCAGATGTTCTTCTTCGAGCTGCAGGCCAGCAGTGTCGCTTTTCGGGTCGGCAAGGTCCGCAAGTCGGTCCACCAAGCCCAGTACAAACAGCACAGTGGCGTAGAGTTCCATGGCGACGCCGGCGTCGCCCTTCTCGATCTTGATTAATGTCGTCCGGCTTATCGATGCGCGTTCTGCGGCAATGGAGAGCGGAATCCGCCGGCGCCGCCGGGCGTCACGAATGTCGTGGCCGAGCTTGCGCAGCGCCCGTTTTACCGGGATGGGAACTACTATCGTGGATCTGCTGGTCCTCATATTTAAAGTCCATTTTAATATACTCTAACCTTGATAAAGTACATTATTATTGTCTTTAAGTCAACGCTAAGACTTTCGGCGACATGCCGGCAAGTAATGGCTGTAGGGTTGACATGTAAGATATGCAGTTAGCGAGGCGGCTTTCAGAAGCAAACCTACACTTCGGGCGTCCCATCGAAGCGATGAAGCTTGAGGGACATCGCTGGATCCGCATTGCCTTGAACTTTTTCCATGACCACACCCTACAAGCCTCCAAGTATTGATGAATACCTGCGCAAGCGCCTTATGCCCGTGGAGGGTGCGATTCCTCATGTGCAGGGCATCGAGATGTACGGTAGTTCTATTCCCGCGGGAACGGTCGGCGGCGATCTGTTTGAGTACATAAACTTTCAACAACGCTACGACATTGATGCGCGCATTCAGCGGGCCTTGAAGCGATCGCAGGAGTATCTCGAGCCCATGCGGGTGGGGGCACTGCCGCGCAACTCGGTGGACGATCATGTGGAATGGCTGAAATCAAAGTCAGGCGACAAATCCGAGCTCGAGAGAGAGTACAGAGAGGCACGAAGCTCGGAGCAAGTACGGATCGCCGAAGATCTGCGCGAGTTGTACAGCACTGCGGGAGTCCTGCTGGTCGACGCCCAGGGGCATGGAATCATTTCAGCTAAAATCGCGTCCACTGTGCACGACACGTTTCATGCACTCATGCTTGCAGAACTCGATCACCGTGGGAAAACAACGCCAGAGTTTTTTGAGAGGATCAACCTGCGGCTGGCCCTCTCGGTCACGGCCCGCAATGCGCTCGGCAGGAGTGAACAAGCGAACGCTCAGGAGATCGCAACTATGCTTTACGGTGAAGTGCGCCCTTATGGGTACTTCCGATTCGTGAATTTCGGACATCCGCCGCCGCTGGTCTTTTCCGCCGAATACCGCAAGTTTATGGACATTGACGGAAGCCAGATGGTGCAATTTCTTCCGCTCGGCGTGCAAATCCCGGAAGACCACCCGGACCGCAACAGGTATTTGTCGCTGGATTTCCGCAGAAGACCGGTGAAATCCTCCGATGTATCCGAACTAACACTGATGAGTCCAGGGGACATATTCTTTCTCTATACCGACGGCGTTTATGACGGCAGCGATAAAGCAGCACGCCAGAAGCTCGAGGAAGTAATGCGCGAGCACTACCAGCGGCCAGCAAAAGACATTTGCAATGCGTTGCTCCAATACGCTCTAAGAGAAGACGACCGTTTCCGGCAAATTGGAGAACAAGATCGCATCGATGACAAGACAGTTTTTATTATCAAACGAAACTAAGCGGCATGATATGCCTGCGCAGGGGGCGATGTATGAAGACACTACCGGAAGTTCTACAAGATGCAGAGAAGCGGCGAGTGGCGGTGGGGCACTTCAATTTCCATAGGTCATGGCGGTTGTCACCTCCTTTCCTTTGCGATGGAAAGAGCCGGGGCACAAGAATTCGAGTGCCCCGGTTTGGGAATTGGCCTATTCTTCGTCGTCGAAGTAGGCCGGCGGGGTCTGCTGTTGCGGATTGGAAAGGTCCGCATTGCTTGCCGACTTGGTCAGCGAATTGTCAAGGCGGATTGCCGAAGTCGCTTCAGCAATCGTGTTGATTTCAGGCTTTGCATAGGTCATGGCTGTTACCTCCTTTCAGTTGTAGTGTTTCTCGGCCGAGAATCTCTTTTGCCACGCAAGGCGGACGGACATCTCTGCCACTCCCCGAGAGACTGTCCGGACATGACGATCCCCCATCGAGATCGCGCAGCCAGTATTCAAGAGCCAACGTCTTGAGCAACGGCAGAACGGGAACGTCCATCCCCCGGCTGGCCTGATCGATCGAACGCTCTAGACAGGGAGCGTCGACGATGTCCATCGCTTCAAGACGCAAACTGCCTTTGCGAAGGTGCTGCCAATGCGCAACCAGCATGGTCACCAGTCCGCGACTGACGTAGGCCTTCCGCTTTCGCTGCAGGATCTCTTGAGGAACGATTCCTTGAAGGGCACGGCGCATCAGCGAACGGCGTTGGCCTGGGCGAACCAACTGATCACGCGGTATCGACGCGCAGAACGCGACGAGGTCGCGGTCGAGAAAGGGATAGCACCATTCGAGCGCCAAGGGTCCGGGAGAAGAAACGCAGGAGATCTGGCGAGTCAGACTTTCGAGGGCTGCGGCATTTGCTTGCAGACTCGGCAACGCACCGAACACCCGGAAGCGAGCCTGGGGAACGGCCAGATGTTCGCGGTTGCGTGACCGGAATTCAGGTGTCAGCCATACCGCGGTGTCAGCGAGGCCGCTCGAAGCGGTCCCGCTCGCTGGCAGAAAAGAGCCAAGCATGCTTCGCCAGAGGGCGAAAATAGATTTCTTCTTGGCGAGCGCCCAACGAAATGACTGCCGTCCAAATGGAAGCGCTTTCAGCCGCACCAGCAGATCGGCGAGCTCGGGAATGGGTGTCGGAATACCTCCGAGCATCTCGTCCCCGCCGATTCCGGAGAGTATGACGCGGTATCCGTTGTGAGCCACGATCCGGTCGAACTCCTCGGCGGCGGAAGTTCGGAAGTACAGCGACTGCGGAACCACCGGAGGCGTTTTGGACGATGGTAGTTCCCGAATTTTCACGCTGGTACCGATGTCGATGTGATGTCCGACTTGGTTGCGCTTCACTTCGACGGTCCCGGCAAATGGCAGTTCGTCCCATCCCGGTTCCTGCGAATCGAAATAGGTGACGGTGTCGACGTGTTTGCCGAGCAGTTCATCGCACATGCACACGATCGAGGAAGAATCCATGCCACCGCTCAGCTCGGCCAGTATCGGCGTTGGCGAATCGAGCCGTCGCCGAACGGATTCTCGAAAGGTGGATAAGAAATGCTCCTCGTATTGCTTGTCGGACCGATATCGGATGGTTCCTAGGTCCTCGAGGCTCCAGTATTTTTGCGAAACTACTTGGTTAGGCCTGATGCGTACGATCGAGCCTGGTGGTATGCCGAACACGCCGCGATAGGGCGTGGAACAGACTTCCGGAAACGAGGAGAGCCAGGTTGCGAGAAACTCTTCGGAGAACGAAGGCAGACTGATGTCCGAAAGTACGAGTGGTTCCAGTAACGTGGACCACGCGACACAAGATCCTCGCACATGGTAGAAAAGCGGGCGAGTTCCGGCAAAATCCTTGGCGAGGATCAACTCGGACTGGGCGCAACGAACCATGCTGAGGGCCCAGTCGCCTACGATGCGGGGGATGAATCCCGTACCCAAGCGGTCGAATCCTTTTTGGATGAGCTCCGCATCCGTGGCCGCATGCAACGGGTCGGCGGCCATGGCTTCCAATTCCCGGCGATTGTCGAGTCGTCCGTTCCAAAGGGCCAGATCGGCGTGGCGGCCTGCGGTTGCGTCAACTTGACCGTCGATGGGAGCGCCATTTCCGGTCGCATCGAGAATCGCGAGAGCGCCCTGCCTGAGCAAGCGGACCGGAAACGTCAGGAACGATTCCAGAATCGCGCGAGCTTTTCCGAGCTTCACTTCATCGACGGGCCGACCGTCAAAATTCCAAATACCGAAGTGGCCTCTCATGAAAATCCTCTTCCGATTCAAAGGCGATCGAGCACGCCATACAACTCGACGGCGGAAAGGCTGTCATTGACTACGCATCGGTTCACTTCGACCCAGGCGTGCGCCCGAAACGGCAGCCGTTGGGCCCCGATGACCAAAGTTGCAGGGATACCGAGATCGCGCAGCAGGCATACCAGGGCGGCGGAACGCTGCAGACACTGCACTTCCTTGAAATAAAGCACACAGGCAAAATTCACGGCTCGGCAGGCGTTTTCGCAGGAAGCAGAGGTGCCTGACGGTTGAAGTCTGCGATGTTCCACGCGCCGATGGATGCCCTGGAAGTTGCGGCGGGACATATTCCTCTCGAAGGAGAGGAGGAGCGCGTATGCACGGAGCACGAGCAAGATCATGCGCACACCTCCTTCGTGGGGCGCGTCATTCGGTTCATCTTTCGCAGCAGCCGAAGGACGTAACGGCGCTGCGCGGGCGAAGGAATACTGTCCGGAGAAGTGCTGGAGCTAAGAGTGGCGGCGTAGGAGAACAGCGCTGCCAAAGGAACGAGCTGCATCACCGCGCGAATATCCTGAGGCGAGAGCGCGTCGTGCCAACAGCCAAAGTAGGCCATGCGAAGGTCTGCTTCAGATAGCGAGTCCGCGAAAGGCGTCCTTCGGAAATGTTGCAGCAGATATTCGAAGGAGAAGAACGGGCATCCGATGAACGACTCAGCCCAATCGAGGAACACGCCGCCGGACTCGGAGCAAAAGATGTTTTGCGGATTCAAATCCATGTGGCCGATGGTGTTGGGGATGCCGAACTCTTCGAGAGCCGACAAAGTTTCAAACACTTTGTCTGGCAAGGTTGAAAGGTCCATGGTTTGAAGCTGTTGCTCCTCGGATCGGTCGTCATTTGCGAGGCAGCACGCTTCAATTCGCTCAAAGAACCGCGGCACCTGCACAACGAGCTGTCTTGAGCGAAGGTCGCGAACTTCGGATTCACAAAGCAGTTGCGTCTGAGACCGCGTGAGCAGTTGCAGACGAGCAAGCGCTATCGCGGCCGTTTGCCACGGCCTCGCGCAGCTTGCCGCCAGCGAAGTTCCTGCTGCCGATTCACTGAGCCACGCACGCCAAGCTGGTTTGCTGGCGATGATCATCGGAAGGTATTCAGGACAGATATTCGCGAGTGCGACGGTGACCGCGAATTCGCGGGTGTTCGGGTCGCCCACGGCTTTGAACCAGACCGGCCTGCGGTTGGTGTCAAATTCGATCAGACTGAATGTGGAACTTGCGTTGAGTTGCCGGAATGATCCGGTCAGAAATAGAGAATGCGATTGCAGCGACCCTGCTACCCAATCCGTCACTTCAGAAAACCAATCTGGTAGGGCAAAGGGTTCCGATTGACGATCATCATTCCTCGCTTGCCATTTCGACCACAAAGCTTCAACGGCCAGAGCGTCTTTCTGTTGAACACGCGATTCGGTGATAACGGAACGTAAAGGCATCCACACCATTCCGGCGGGGACCCCTCGCAAATCGTCAGGCGAGACTGCGGCGTGATAGTAGTCACCGCACGCATGCGCAGGGCTCTGTGGGAAGATTTCGTAGAGCGCGACGACACGAAGCTGCAGTTGTTCTTTCACTCCACTGACGATTCCCGCCGCGATCCGCTGGTCGGCAGGAATCACGATTCGCGGAAGCTCAAAGCTCGTATCGCCCGGTCTCAGCAAGATGTCCCTTCCATCACGGCTGACGACCAGCACCCGCCAGTTTTCACATTTCTCGGTCATGGCTTGCCTGCTTCCGATCTTCGATCAGTCCCCGTTCGTGAAGTAATCGAAGAAAGTCCGCGACATCTTTCGAAACCACATGCTCGGAAGCCGCGAATTCGCGGCTAATCTGGCTGACGATGGAAGCCGTGACCTGCTGCGCTTGCAGGAGTTCCACGATTCGCGCGCCAACGGTGTTCAAGCTGAAGATTGCGCCCTGTTCAACATCGAGCAGGACCCCACCGTCGTCGCTTTTGCTGAGTCGAATCGACCTGGAAATGGTTGGCATGATCGTTTCGGGATGCGAGGACTCTGGCAGTTGCTTCAAGAGGAAGCGAGAGAAGTCGTTGTTTGTTCGCAATTCGACTGCGGTTGTGGCGAAAAGCGGGGAAGACGGTTCTCTATCGTCGAAGTTATCGGAGCGGAAGTGGTTCTCAGCGTTCGGAATCGCATTTCGGCGGCTCCGCGGGCCGGAACTGTGTTCCGGAGCGCAGCTGTTAACGCGGACGTCGAAGCATCCCGATCACCCTCCCGATCACGTCGACGTCCTCCGCGCGTTTCAGGCGCATTGGTCTGTCGAAACCATCGGCGAACGGGCGAAGGGTGAGGGTCTTTCCGTCATGAACACAAGACGTGCAGACGTATTTGTTATCGCGGCCCAGCAACACATAGAGCGGCTGTGCCCAAAGCGGAGCCTGGGGCTGGGCGACGACGCGTTTCTTGCGGCGATCGACGATGAGGACATCCGTGTCCGCAAGGTAGGGATGAAAGGATTTACTCGAAGGGACAAACCAGAACAAATCGCGCATGGAGAGGTACTCCATTCCGAAGTATTCAGCGGCAACTCGTCCAAAGGCATAAGGGAATTCGACAAGGGGAACGCTGCCCGGCGCCGAGCGCATTTGTTCTTCGCTTTCGCGAACCCGCGGTGCCTTGCGATCCATTAGCTCGTCGGGAATGACGGCGGTCCCGGCACGGGTCAACGGCAGGCCCGAGGCTTTCAGTAGTTGCCACAGGCTCAGGGAATACAGAATGCACAGGGACAAGATCTTGTGCACATGCCGTGGCGCTTCGGTTTGCGCTTCGTAGTCCGATAGCGCAGCTGGTGCGCAGAAAAATTCGGGATTCTGGAGGGCGGCGGCGATCAAAGCGGTCTTGGCTGATGCTTCCCGGATGGTAAGGGCCGAACGACGTCGCGCTCGGTGCAACAACTCGTTCAAGGGCAGGTCCGGCGGCTGGGTCTCGAGGGTTTTCGGAATCCAGAATCGATACAGGTCTCGTGAAACACCCGATGGCATCGAAAACATGCCTGGTCGAAGCTCGTAGTCGACCGTCCCCAGAATCCGCGCTTCCCTTCCCAGTTCCAGTTCGACCTGAGCGAAAGGAAGATGAGTTGGCGACAACACTAGACGCTTTCCGCCGACAACATGAAGTCGCGTACACACCAAGCCTTGGGCATGTTCAACCAGGAACAATCCGTTCTGACGACCGAGCGATATTCCCCGAAATTGCGGTTCACTTATCTTCGCGATACGGACGATGCTCCCGGGAAGAAGGTCGGGAAACGCCAAGGCGTCCTTTGCGCCGATTTTTGCGTACAAATGCTTTCGTCCGTGACTTTCACCGGCACCACTGTATTGACGAGGCAGACCGAGTCGAACCCACTCGTTTAGAGGGCAGAGTGAAGGTGGCGGAAACGCGCCCGCTCGCCGTTCGAAGGAAAGTGCCCAAGATCGATCGTCGTAGAGACCATCGTCGATCAGAGTGGTGTACCGAGCCGGCAGCACCGTCTGCATGCGGGGAATGTCGTCGAGAGCCAGGCCAAATACTTCAAACCAGTCCACGAGCCGGTAGTCGGAGAGGTGACTCAGGGCAAGAAGCTGGTGGATACCGGGACTGAAACCGGTGCTTTCGACCAGGTAGTAGAGATTCGACGGAATATGAAATCGCCGGTCGCCGGGAAATGTCTCGCGGGAGCGACGCGCGGCATCCGCCAAAGTCATTCCGCGGCTGGAGAGGATAGACCGAATTCTGTGCGCGGATGCAGCGAGGGGATCGGCAGGACCTGGCATGGTCCAGCCAGTGCAATACCAGACGAGAATGACGTGAGCGAAAACTTTCCGCTGGCCGCATTTCGGGACAATGGCGTTGTCCGGAATCCGAGACGCAGCCAAATAAATACGAAGACGAGAATGGCTTGTGCTAAGGTGGCCTTACGTCCATATATCGGTAGTAACGAGTACGTTGATATCTACGGCTCAAAAATGCATGGGACCGGGCCATCGGAAGAAGCAGGCACTCGACTGAAGCAACTCCGGGTGCGCCTCGGCCTCACGCTGCGTGACGTGGACACCATGAGTCGGCGGCTGGCCCAGGAAAAACAGAACAATGAATATATCGTTTCCCGCGGTTGGCTGAACAACGTCGAGAACGGATCATTCACACCTAGCATCTACAAGCTCTATTCCCTTTCGGTTCTTTACCATGAAAGCTGGCCGCACCTGCTTTCTTTCTTTGGACTACGCGTGGGTGACATTGAGCGCGACCAGGCTCTGTACGCACCCCCGAAAACAAAACTGGTCCCGGAAACCGAGCAGTCCGACGGCCAGACGATTTACGTACCGCTGAAATCCCGAGAGGATTTCAAGCTGGACAAGACCAGCTTGTTGTCGCGGCTCGCGGAAATATGGGGAGAGGTTCCGATCCGATTCTTGCAGCATCTGGACCTTCGCAAGAGCGTGTACGGCCTCATTGGCATCTCGGACTTTACGATGTTCCCGATATTGCGCCCAGGCTCGATCGTCCAGATCGACGACAATCAACGGAGAATCGTCGCGGGAAGCTGGCACAACGAGCATGACCGTCCCATCTACTTCATCGAATTGCGTGGTGAATACATCTGCAGCTGGTGCGAGGTTCGCGACGGGCAGCTGTTTGCCATCCCTCATCCCAACTCCAAGCGCGAAATCCGCCGCTTCACCTATCCGCGGGACGCAGAGATTGTGGGACTGGTGACGGGCGTTGCGATGCGGCTGGCTCCGATGCAAAACCGTTAGGGTAAAAGTTCGGCAGTGCCGATGCGCGTGCGATTTGCTACGCTGAATCAGGAAACCTTGGACTGTTCGACCTTCGCGGCATGGGCTGTATGCCAGACAGAGTCCGAAAGGAAACCTCGATGATAATTGCGGATCGCTTGCGGGAACTCCGTGAGGCAAAGAAACTATCGCAGGGGGACATCGAGAAACGCACCGGCTTGCTGCGGTGCTACATCTCCCGCGTCGAGAACGGGCACACGGTACCAGCCATCGAGACGCTCGAAAAACTGGCGCGAGCGCTCGAGATACCGCTCTATCAACTGTTCTACGACGGGGAGAAGCCTCCCACGCTGCCGAACCTTCTGAAGAGAAAATCGTCGGACGATATCGCGTGGGGAAGCAGTGGAAAGCATGCGAACTACTTGCACAAACTCAGGAAGTGCCTGAGCAAAGCGGAAGAGTCGGACCGCAAGCTGATCATGGTCATAACGCAGAAAGTGGCAGGCCGCAACCGCCGGTCCGCTCCCGTGGCGTAGGAGGACCGGGCCACGTGCCTACGCGCAGCCCGGCTGCAAGCGGGACTCCACTACTTAGGGAACTTCTTCTTTGATTTGGCGGAAGTGTCCTTTGCGGATTTCTTTGACAGCTCCTGCCTGACTTCGCCAGTGAGTCTGGTGATATCGATCTTGTATCTCGGGCTGCAGGTGCATAAGTGCGGCATAGCCGCGCGCTTCGTCGAGTTCGTGCCCGTCAGCGCGTTGCAGGTTTTCGATGAGTTGCAGTTCGAGACACTGCGATTCCGTAAGCACGCGAATGGTCGCGGGAATTTCTTCCCGTTTGGCCGGTTTCGAAACGCGGAATCGCCGCGCTCCGGCAGCAAGTTCATAGGTTCCCGGTTCGCCGTCCGGCATCGGACGGACCAGAATCGGCTGAAGGACGCCGTGCTGCCGGATATTGTCGGCGAGTTTGGCTTCGTCAAACTGGCGGCGCGGATTGGTTCTTGACTCCTGAATGCGAGACAGCGGGATGTCCTGAACTAAGGACAAGACGCGGGACTGCGCTTCGTTTGCGGGTACTGCCACAACTTGTGTCATATCGTTTTTCTCCTTTGTGCTTTCGTTTTTTCACAAATCAGTATTCTTCGGGAAGCAGCAGAGTGGTGTGCGAGCGGTCGGCCTCGGTGATGACCAAGATTTTGTCGCCCGCTGACGTTCGGTAGCTACTGAGTAGCCGGAAGCCTCTTGCGAGGCTGAGTCGGATTTCGTCTTTGTCTTTCTTGGGCAGTTCGCCCCAGTCGCCCCGAACGTGGCGCGATAGTAAGTCCGTCGCGTTTTGTCCGGTCTTTTCGAGCGCAGCCAGTGCGCCGGGTGTGGCGACAAGCTTTCCGAGGTCAAACAGCGGTTTTCTTTCGGTTTGTTGCATAGGAGTCTCCTTCGCGTGAAGTTGGGTTTTGCTCCGCAGGCACCGCAGAGCGGTGCATGAAAAGCAAATCCCTTCATGGCGAGGGAAGGCGCCTGTCCGTCCGCGCCGTCAAGGCCGCGGTTTGTGCGTTCATCGGAGCGAAGCGGAGAGCCTTGACGGAAGGAGCGGACGGATCAGGTGCATGGTTTAGCCAGGAAGGGATGGTGAAACTGGATCTCTTGCAATCCTTGGCGAGTGAATTCTGCCCATGAAAACTTGGACAAGCTTGTTCCAGGCCTTGCGTTGCGAATCGCCCAATACCTAGCAACAGACCCCGAGAATCGTTGCGTTTTCTGCAAAAAGGCCATTCGCGAGTCGTCCGCTCACGATCCGGCGAGCGCTGCGAGTATTTGCGAAGCGGCCTTCTGAATATAGGTAAGACTGTTCGTCAGCGTTTCCTGGTCTCCGTTCCAGAGCTGGATGTAGTCAGATGCGGACGAACCGGTTTCGAGCCCGATGGCATGGCAAACGACAAAGGCGGTCGCCTCGGCTTCCGTCTCGCGGACTTTACGCGACGTTTGTTCGCGGCGATTGCCACGGTGCATAAGCTCATGTGCCAGTTCGTGGACAAGCGTTGAGAACTCCTCGGCGGAGGATTGACCCGGAAGCAGCGCAATACGTCCGCCATACGAACTACCGCGGGCAGGTGCGATGTCTTCCGAGTACTCGATCGCGATATTCTGCGCGGCGGCAAACCTGCGGAGCCCATCGCTGTATTCGCGTGGATCTCCGTGCACAACTCCGATGCCGGGTAGGTCTTGCCCGTCAGTCTGACTGACATCAAAAACGTAAGCGGCCCGGAAGCCGGCGATACGGGAAGACTCCTTTCCATCGTCTTCGGAGTTCTCCGGTTTGCCTCGCACGATGGGGGCGAGAATCACGATGCCCTTCTCGCCCTTCTTGACGAAGCGGCCGAGTTGGTTCCAAGTGCGGAAGCCAGCGACATGGCTTGCATTGGGCTTCTGCAGGGCGATGAGCAAAACGTTGTGTCGGCTGTAGCGATGAAAGCGTCCAATGGCTTTGAGATAGGCGGTAAGCGCCTCGCTATGGCCTTGCTGCAGCGCAGCGACGAGCTGGTCTGTGGCCTTCTCGGTGATTTCCTTGATTTGTTGTGATTTCATTTCCGTTCTCCTGTGCGGGGATTTGGTTCCCTCACTTGAGGTCGGGGAACCAAAGAACCGCGAGTGCAGGAGAACGGAAGGACAGACACAAGAAGCCGCGCGGAAGGCAACCGGCGTGACGCGAGTCCGCGAGTGGCGCGACGGTGTGCCAGCGGGAGGCTATTTGTTCAGTTCGTGTCGGACTTCGAAGCGGAGAAGGAGTTCTGCAGGATCTTTGCGAACCAAGATGAATTAGAAAACCACTACCATCGCATACCTCGGACTACTGAAGCCACGCAAGCGTCACCGACAATCTCGCAACACGCGGTAGCTTTCTTAACGTTGACACGTACCCGCAAGCTATATATAGTGTCGAGGCACTACTCGACTCTATAAATGGTACTCCGGGGGTGACATATGTACATCGCCGACCGCCTGCGAAATCTGCGCGAAGCAAAGAAGCTGTCCCAGGGCGACATCGAGAAACGAACCGGACTCCTCCGCTGCTACGTTTCTCGCGTCGAGAACGGCCACACGGTACCGGCGATCGACACACTCGAGAAACTTGCAAGAGCCTACGAAGTTCCGCTCTACCAAATATTCTACGACGGCCAGGAGACCCCGGATTTACTGCGCACGCCCCGAAAGACTTCGCCGGGCGACTGGGCTTCCCACGGGCGAGGATTTCGCACGTTCATGAGGATTCGCCAAGCAGTCAGCAAGCTCAACGCCGACGACCGCAAACTGATTCTGCACCTCGCGCATCAGCTGGGCCGGCGAAAGAATTCGCACAACTAGCGACGCCTACGTACTACGTTACACATAGCGGAACGCAACAAGACATGCCCCCAGGCCTAGAAAGATCGGACGAAGATTATGTTAAATCAGATCTTGATGGCCATCGGTGTCCTCTGCGGCCTACTGGGCGTAGCCCTTCTTGCGCCAGCTTCAAAAAACTCGGACACATCGCTACTCGGCGGCGCTGCATTGCTGTCCCTCGGGGTGATCCTTGCCGCAATGTCGCTAAAGACTTGGCTAAACTGGCGGAAGTACCTGAAGACCCACTCGACAGAAAACGCGGAACTGGCGAGTGCGCGCCAGCAAAAAGCTGCGACCGTACCAATCGCGTTCAGACCTAAATTTGTTCGCCGTCCTCAGGACCGGAGGCGCAGTCAGCGGATTTTGGTCCAAGTCGCGGTCCTTCAGCGAATTCAGACGCCAGACGACGGGAGTCGACCCACACTCGCCTTTACTACATGGGTGAACGCCCACGGTGGTATGTTGGAGTCTCCCGTCAGGACTCGCGCCGGAGAAACGATCGCCCTGGTCATTCCTCAATCCGGCAAGGAAGCCAGCTGTCGTGTGCTACAAGTCCAGAAAGCCTCCGAAGAGTCGTTCGCGATCTCGTTTGAATTTGACCAGCGGAGCCCAGAATTCTGGCCGATCGCTTCTCCCCCTCTGGACTGGAACCCGGCGCACACACTTCGCTCGTAGGCAACGTCGAGACTCGCAGAACACCAGCCGCCCGCAGTCGTCTCCAGATGGGTCGCCAGGGGAGGGATATACCTTCGCAGAGTTTGACGATACAGCCACTCCGGCGGAGGTGATGTAGAATCCAACGAACGGTAAACGAAAGTGGGCCGCAAGAAACAACATAAACCATGCAGAAACGTTCGGAATGAAAAAAGCCGTTTACATATTTTCCCCATAGGGATAGAGTTCCCCCACAAAAGGTTAACATCCCTATCAATTCATCCTTGAGGTCCCCCTTTTTGCAAGTTCGTAAGGAAGTTTAAGGAGACGCGTGATGACAAACCACAGAGCCTTGAAGATCGCGGGAATCGCCACGGCATTCGCTGCGATTATTCTCGCGGGAATGGTGGATAGCTCGAAGCGCGTCGGAGCGCGTGACGAGGCCACGTCAGACCAGACAGAGGAATCCAGGATTCGACGGGGCTTCGACATCGCCCCGGTGCCTCTGAACCTGCAAGGCAAAAACCGGGCCTTGGTGGGATTGGGCAGCTATATTGTCAACGCCGTGGGCGACTGCAACGGGTGCCACTCGGCAGGCCCGCCAACGGAATTTACCGGTGGCGGCAACCCTTATCAACTTTCCCCGCCGTTTAGCGGAAAACAAGAGATCAATACGGCGAACTATCTAGGCGGAGGGCGGGATTTTGGTCCGTACGGGGCACCGCCGCAGATTCCGCACCTTTACTCGCGCAATTTGACACCGGACAAAACGGGGCTGCCTGCAGGCGGCCACAGCTACGAGGAGTTCGTGGAGATCATGAGGCAAGGTACCGATTTCGATCACGTACATCCAAGTTGCACCGGCCCGGGCACGCCTGCCAATTGTCTCGCGAAACCCTTCAACGGCGATCTGCTGCAGGTGATGAGATGGCCGTTTTTTAGGAACATGACCGACCATGAGCTTCGCGCAATTTATGAGTACTTGGGCGCGGTCCCCTGCAATCCGGGCAAGGTGATTGCAGGTGCGCCTTACTTGCAGAACGTCTGCGAATAATTCAGAAGCGATTCCGACCGCATTCGTGGCCACTTCTATTGGGGCCGCCGAACGTTGTAACATAAGGACCCCCGGCAGAGGGTTTGCCATGAAGGAAACCACTTCTCAACCTCAAGGCTCCAGCTGTCCGCATTGCGGTAGCAAACAATTCTTCCGTTCGCGAAGAAACGGCGTGGCCGACTGGTTTCGGCATTTTATGATGTTTCAAAACCATTTTCGCTGTGCGGTCTGTGATGGGCGGTTCTTTCGCTCTAGTCACGGCCATCATCACAAGGACTGACTCCGCCACCACGCATAAGATTGTCCGTGTCCGGTCACCTAGGTTTAATCGTGGATGTGGATTCTACGGTTACCGCGTTTTCCAGGACCTAGCGTTCCTAACGAGATTCCCAGCGTCGCTATTCTTTTGCGCTGCGGTGACTTCGCTTCACAGTGGAGTAATCCATTGAGCGGGCGTGCCGTTTGTCTGGGCTGTAAAGGATGCAGGCTGGCGCGAGAGCGCAGTGGGTAGGGGGCACGGCAAGGAAGGGGTTAGGCTGTCTTCGTGCTGTTGGCGCCTCCATCCTTATTGGATTTGGCACTGCCGTTGGCTGCAGTCATCTGCGTAAGGCTCCCGTAAACGGTCAGCTTGGGTTCGCGATATGTCTTCTTGTTCGAATTTGAAACGGACGCACTCATAAGAGAACCTAACAAAGTGTACCGAATCGACCCGCATTTATCAACCTTTTCTAACCATTTTGAGAGAAAAAGTGGGCGGTGATGCAAATGGCTGTTGCCACCCCACTTTTTTCAACATGCGAAAAGCGCGAAAAGTTAACGCTGCTTGCAATCCTGAATGGCTGCCACGCAAAAAAACTTCACCCTTTGCCATTTTTGACCACAGTAGCTACGTTGAAATAGCCCTAGCCGTGGCGAAGATTCATGTCGGTTCCGTTGTGTACGATACGGCAGTTACCCGCAGCCAAAAAACGATCCATTCGCAATTGCTATCTACCTTAAAGCGATATATAGTGTCTAGGTACGGTGCACTTATATAAAGGGCGCACTGGGGGTGGCAAATGTACATCGCCGACCGTCTGCAGAATCTCCGTGAAGCGAAGAAGTTGTCTCAAGGCGACATCGAGAAGCGAACCGGACTCCTGCGTTGCTACGTTTCACGCGTTGAGAACGGCCACGCGAGGCCATCGCTCGGAACGCTGGATAAGCTCGCAAGAGCCTCCGAAGTTCCGCTCTACCAAATTTTTTACGATGGCAGCGAGAAGCAGGAATTGCCGCTGCCTCAAAGCACTCAAGCAGACGACTGGGCTTCGCACCGGAGAGGATTTCGCACGTTCATGAAGATTCGTCGAGCAGTCAGCAAGCTGCACGTCCGAGACCGGGACCTGATTCTGACCTTCGCGCAGCAGTTCGGCCGGAGAAACTGAACCTCTGACAGCAAGACCCCGGGCCCGCCCGGCCCGAAGGAATCCTATGAGTGAGACATGGGAAAAGGAACTACCGAACGGAACCGTTATCACCTTCACGACGTACGAGAGCCCTTTCAGCGGGTACATCTATTGCCTGCAAACCGGCGAATCCTTTGCGGTCAAATTCCATTCCAGCGCTTTGACCCGCAGCGAAGCAGAGGCCCTGTTTGCACAGCATCTCGTAGAACTCGCGAGCCGCGTACTGCAAAAAAAACAGCAGTCTGATTCCGGGTGTAGTAAAATCAGGTTCCCTTCCTCCGCGACTCTCCCATCCTCACCGGAGAAACCTCATGATCGAAGAACGCAGGGAAAACCGCAGGCAAGCCATCGTCATCGCCGCCAGCAACTTCGCGGCACGTGATCTAGCGCAAGCCTGGAGCGGCGGCAGACTCCCCGAACGTCCGTCCTCCAGGAACGAGTGCCCCTGACCGAGACTCCATCCGCTCCACAAGCGGCCCGGCCTTCTCAAGAAGCACCCAAACGCGGGACCGGACCGTCTCAATAGCTTCTTCGCAGCGTCGAAGGGGACATCGTGGCAGCTCTTTGCAATAAATCGGGCAAACCGGGAGGGCGGGACTACCGACACTCTGGCGCCGATCGAACGGGAAACCCCACAGTTCCGAACTTCGCAAACGCGGCATTGCTGCCTCAAATTGACCATCTGAAGGTCTGCACGGAATTGTTTATCTGCAAAAAATTTCGGACCTAGGACGACGATGTAAGCGCTGCTGGACGGCCGTTTCGTCCCATACCGGACCTAAGTAGCTCGGCGAATTGTTCGGCAACTACCGGCGGACTGAAATAGTAGCCTTGTCCCTCGTCGCAGTGCCGGTCCTGAAGAAAGGCGAACTGTTCGCTCGTTTCCACTCCCTCCGCGATTACGCGGAGTTTGAGGCTTTTGCCCATGCTGATCACAGCCTTCATAATCGGGGCATCATTTGAACTGCCGGCAATCTCTTGTACGAGCGAACGATCGATCTTGAGAGTGTCAATCGGAAATCGCCTCAGATAACTCAGACTTGAATATCCGGTGCCGAAATCATCGAGCGCAAGCCGGACACCCATGGCTTTCAGGGCGTGAAGCATGGATGCAGTGGCTTCCGAATGCTGCATGAGGACGGTTTCGGTGAGTTCGATTTCAAGATAACGTGGCTCCAGGCGAACATCAGTCAGTATATTTCTCAGATCTGCAATGTAGCTATCGTTCCGGAACTCTGTGGCGGAAATGTTGACTGCCACGGAAATCGCCGGGAAACCCAAGTCCATCCATGCTCGAGCTTGCGTACATGCCTCGCGCGTGACCCATTGACCGATCGACACCATGAGGCCACAGTCTTCGGCAATTGGCAGGAACTGACCGGGAGGAACGAGACCTCGATCTGGATGCATCCAGCGTATAAGCGCCTCGGCGCCCGTAATTGCACATGTCTCAAGATTTATCTTTGGCTGGTAGTGCAGCACAAACTCTTTGCGCTCCAGGGCATGCCGCAGACTGCCTTCGAGGGATTGCCGCTCACGGGCGTGTACATTCATGTCGTTTCGGAAGAATTGATAATTGTTGCGCCCCTGTTTCTTCGCGTCCGACATCGCGGTGTCTGCGGCCTTGAGCAAAGCCTCCGCATCCTCGAAGTCATCGGGATAGACGCTGATACCAATGCTGGCTGTAACATCTAGATCGTGATGGTCAATGGAATAGGGAACCATCAGCTCACTGAGAATCTTCTTTGCGACTTCGGCCGCGTGGTCTATGCTCTTAATGTCTGAAAGCATTACTACAAATTCGTCCGCGCCTTCGCGACTCACTCTATCCGAGCTTCGGAGACACGCAACCAAGCGTTCCGCAACCAATTTAAGAAGTTTGTCACCGATTACGTGTCCCATTGCGTCATTGATGTTCTTAAAGCGATCCAAGTCCAAGAACAGCACCGCGAGGCGGTAGTCGTGGCGACGGGCTAGCGCAATCGCATGGGTGAGCAGCACCTTGAGTAGTATTCGGTTGGGTAAATCCGTAAGAGAATCATGTTGTGCGAGATGGGACATCTTTAGCGCCATCGCTCGCGCCACACTCACGTCATGGAAAACCATCACGCCGCCAGTAACGTGGCCCTCTCGATCGTGAATTGGGGCTGAGGAATCTTCGATGCCAGATTCATAGCCGTCACGTCGGACAAGAATGCAGTTCGTCGTAAGCCCCACGGTCTTGTTTTCCTGGACAGCTAGTTCTAGGGGGTTCCGAGCAGGTTCACGCGTAGAACCGTCGATAATTTTGAACACTTCGGCAACCGGGCGGCCTGACGCTTCTTTCCAAGGCCACCCGGTCATGGCTTCAGCTACCAAGTTCAGATAGGTTACATTGCCCGAGACGTCGGTGCCGAGCACCGCGTCGCCGATGGAGTTCAGCATTACTTGGGCGCGTTCTTTTTCTAAGAACAACGCCTCCGTTAAGATCTTTCGCTCGATTATGTTACGCAAGGCCCGGGGCAGCCAGTAGCGGTCGAGATGCCTTTTCAAAACGTAATCCTGCGCTCCACGCTGTATGGACTGCGTGGCAAGATTTTCACATTCCGTATCACTGAGGATCAAAATCGGGATATGCGGCACCGCTGCAAATACCTTGTCGAATGTCGTGATACCTTCACTATCGGGAAGGAACAGGTTGAGCATCACCGCACCTATTCCTGTTCGACTCACTCGTTCGAGGCCGTCCGAGAGATTCCGAACCCATTCCACGTCGACCGGACCAGTGGCAAGAATCTCTGTGATCAGGCTGGCATCGGCGAGATCGTTCTCAATGAGAAGTACGCAGTCCTGCTTATCGTTTGAGTTCATTGTCATAAACCCGCCCCATATTCGTGCAAAGGTGACTCGACTTCATCTCACAAAATTAAGGATGAAAGTTTCATGGGGATAACCACACGGAAAGATTGCAGGGCCATTAGCGCCCGCAACTACGTGCTGGGTCGAAGGGACTAAAGTTTACACTGGCAGCATAACGGATGAAGCCGGATTTGGATGTAGGTTGTCCAATAGACTACGATCGACCCGGCTGGTGCCGGGCTGGCCGGGGCTTCGCGCGAAGGATCGGCCGCGATACTTTTATCGGCCGACACGCCATCGATATCAAGGCAGTTCTGTGATCCACTATGCGGTGTACGCACGACGAAACGCCGCTAGGAGCGGCGCCGGTATCGGAGTTGCGGGTTAGGAAATATTTGGGGCTCATTCGGGTTGCCCCATGATGATAAATGGTTTATCGCGATTTTCATGCGGCATAAGATCATGAAAACAATAAGATCAATGTGATAAACGACACACCTACATCTGGAACCGCCTTACGCTGACGTCGTTATGCGAGTAGTCCATGACAATAGCTCGTCCCTCGGAGCGGATTTGAGAGTAACGTCACACCCGACGCGGCCTACGTCGCCGTACTACGTAATTTTTGGTATTGCGACATTGACCGTTCTTGCCAACTATTGAGTTAGAAACATGAAACCGTACTTGAGAACCTGCCAGTAAATTCAACATCTTGCCCTATTTCGGCACTTGCGGCAGCTGTATGCCGGCAAACAAGACCGCGGGTTCTTAAGGAGACGAGAAGCCGGCATAACATGTCTTCGCCTGTTTATGGAACGCGCTTACCGCCGGTCTTCCCGGCCGGGACCGGCTCTAAAAGACTACCCTTCCAGATCCCCCCGAATTCCCCAGTGGCGCCAGTCTGTGCCATTCGGGAGGAGACGGCTCTGAGTTCGACGCGAACAGCGCTGCATGGAAACTGTTGGATTTCAGGCGTTCATTGGTGCGGCCGTCCACTTCGGCCTCTCTTGGGTAGCGTTGAATGAACAGCCACCGATTAGGAGATCGTAAAATGCGTTTACCTCTTCGGGTATTAATTATTGAGGATTCTGAAGACGATGCAAAGTTGATAGTCCGTGAACTAAACTCAGGTGGATACGCAGTGAAATATCAACGAGTCGACTCGCGCGATGCTATTTGCCGTGGCTGCGACTCCGAGGTATGGGACTTGATCATCTCCGATTATTCCATGCCGCAACTTTCAGGCACTGACGCATTGAAACTGGTTAGAGCAAAAAATCTGGAGATGCCCTTCATTTTCGTTTCGGGAATAGTCGGCGAAGAAAGGGCTGTGGCCGCGATGAAGAACGGGGCACAGGACTATCTGATGAAGGGCAAGTTGACAAGGCTGGTGCCCGTCGTGCAACGCGAACTCCGGGAGCACCAGCAAAGGAAGCAACGCGAAGGCCTGCAGAAGCACGCGCAACAACTGCAGAAGTTCGAAGCGATAGGAAGACTGTCTGGAGGGATAGCACAAGACTTCAACAACATGATCGGCGCAATCTTGGGGTGGGCTGAACTAGGCTATGAAGAAGCGGGTGTCGGAACCAAAATCCGTGAACGATTTCAAAAAATCCGAGATCAATCCTATCGTGCCGCAAAATTGACTTCTCAACTGCTGGCGTTTGGAAAGAGGCAAGTGTTGCAACCCCGCAAAGTCGATCTTAATCTTTTTATCCGAGAAGAGATGAGTTTCTTGGGGAAAATCATTGGAGAGAATATTAACGTAAGAATTGTGGAGGCACCAGACCTCCAGGTGATTAACGCCGACCCTAGTCATCTTCAGCAGGTGTTCATGAACCTTTGCTTGAATGCACGAGACGCAATGCCCGCTGGCGGACAGCTGAGAATAGAAACGCGTAACGTTGAGTTAGAGGGGGACTGTAATTGCGAGCATGCCATGCCGGGAAGCTACGTTCTCATGATTGTGAGTGATACCGGGGTAGGGATGGACAAAGCCACCGCGGAACGTATCTTCGAGCCATTTTTTACTACAAAGGAAACAGGCAAGGGAGCGGGGCTTGGACTATCCACCGTCTATGGCATTGTCAAACAGCATCACGGTTTCATTTATGCTGACAGCGAATTCGCCAAGGGATCCACGTTTCGGGTCTATTTTCCGGCCAAATGCGGAACCCACGAGCCGCGAGAGGTCAGCGGGAACGGCCACAGGCTTAAGGGTTCGGAGAGAATCTTGCTGGCGGAGGACGACGATGGGCTTAGAGAGTCAATTCAGGAAATGTTGCAGAGTCTTGGTTACCGCGTTATTTCCGCGTCCGGTGGCAAGAAGGCTGTTGAGGTGTTCAGAGAACAGGCCGCGGAAATTGATTTGGTGGTTATGGATGTTGTTATGCCCAGGCAAAGTGGCCTAAGAACCTATCCGGAATTGCAGGGGATCAAACCCGGGATCCAGGTGATCTTTACCAGTGGGTACGCGGACGAAGCAGAGTCTCTGGTCGCGCTGTTGGAGAAGGGTGCGATGTTTCTACAGAAGCCCTACCATCTTGCGAAGCTCAGCCAAATGATTCGGAACATTCTCGACAATAATGGCCCGAAAGCATTGCCCGAGAGCTGAATCCTTAGGGTTCGTCGTCAGCACCAGCATGCCATCTAAAGATTTCGTTGAGTTGGTGGCGGATGTTCGATGGTTCACCTGGTGCTGGGTTCGGTGCCCGAGCGGGAAACGCGAGGTGCGTATGTCGGTTTTAAAGAGCAGTTCTTTTAGAAAGAAACCGTACCATCGTCCCACATGCGGTCTGAAGTCTATGGATGAGGTCGGCGCGCTCCTTCGTAAAGAAGCAGCAGACCAGGAAGGCGCGCCGACAGTTGCCCGGGCGTCTGGCCGAAGTGAGGGGCAGGTTCTTCTCATTGAGGGCTACGAAGGTGAGCCAGGCTTCATCAGGCAGACTACCCACACTATGGCAGGTCCGTTGGAATCGCTCTCAATCTTGGAGGCCGGAGGGCTGGTCGAAATGCAAATTGTGGACGAGCGCGGCTCAGCCCCGCCAAGGACCTGTTTGCTTTTGGACCTGCGACATCGTGGTTACGGAGAACGAGGAGTCCTCGATTCGATAAGGGAGATTCCCGACCTTCGCGGCACGGTGCCACTGGTCATCCTGGTTTCTTCGGTTGAGCAGTTTGAATGTGGGAGGGGGATTAACGTTTCCCACTGCTGGCAATTGAGGCGCGGTCCATCGTCGGCTGAATTGGTGCCAGCTCTCCAATCGTTTTTGCGTCTGTGCGATATTTCGCAATCGGTCGAAGGCGAAAGCTTGCTCTCAGGGACATCAGCAAATACCAAGTGAGGATCTGAGTAAAAGCTTGGTGACGCGCGAGCGTGCGGGTACCACGTGGTGACCGGAACTCGCCATAGTTAAGTCAGAGAAATGTCGCGAGAAATATTGCGGAGCGCTAGCAAATGGCAGACACTTCGATATCCCTGAAGGACTTTCTCCGTGAACGACGCCTTATTCAAAGGAATAATGAAATTCAGTCGGCTGAGACTCGTCAGCGTTTGGAAGAATCACAGCTCTTGAAAACAATAGAAGAGGTCTGCGGGGCAATTAATACGGAGGCCGGAACGGTCATCGTGGAGGAGCATCACTACCTTCCGCCGGAACCGGTCGTCAGTAGCTTTGCATTTGTACGTGGCCACACGGAGTACCTGATGCGATTGGAGCTATGGGGGCCAAGACCCATGCTGGTGTTTGCCGTCCGTAAATGGCGTGACGCTTCGCCGAACCGGCTTCTTCGCTGGTTCTACCAGTTCGCAAGATCGCAGCCGCTTACCGTGAATTTCAAGTTTGTGCGCGAGCTTGATAAAGACAACAGTGCTTCTGCGGAAGAGATTAGACGATGTTTTTTTTACCTTCTCTCAGGTTTGAGCCGCGCGTACATTCCGGTTTTCAAGGCGCGCGAAGGCACATGACTGGCCTGTCACCATGTTGCCAGGCTACGCCAGGATCGCCTGCGAGTCGCGTGCACCGGCGATTGTCACGCGGTCGCGGCCGTTCGCCTTCGATTGGTAAAGGCACTTGTCCGCCTGATCCAACAGTTCCTGCCCGTCTTTGCCGTGCTCGGGAAATCCCGCGATTCCGATGGACAGAGTCACTGGACTAAGGAGGGTACCGCGGTGCATCAGCTTAAGATCTATCGTTGCGAGCCGCAACGCTTCCGCGCGTTTGACAGCATCCTCGATCGATGATTCAGGAAGAATGACCGCAAATTCCTCTCCCCCGTAACGGCAGATGACGTCATCGGTGCGGAAGTGCATTCGAAAGATGTCCGCCATGGATTTGAGCACGCTGTCGCCTGCGTCATGTCCGAAGGTATCGTTAAAGTGTTTGAAATGGTCGAGATCAAGGAAAAGGACGCAAGCGATCGCTGCTTGCGTCTCGACCGCTGCACTTCCTTGTTTAAAGATTCTTGCATGAATCGGCGGTTAAACAGGCCGGTCAGCGGATCGCGGATAGCCTGGTCGCGAAGTGCCTCTCGCAGATGCAGGTCGGCAATAGATAGCCCAATCTGGCTGGCTGCGAGGGCAGCGAGCCGCTTTAGTGAGTCACGAGACTTCTGGTCAGCTTCCATATCTCTACTGTGATCGGGGTCACACTGGAGATGAAGAACTCCAAGAACCTCGCCATGCGCTAGCATCGGGACGCACAGATAATCCGAGGTAATAGCATTGTCAATGTGAGCGCAAACGATGCTCCGGGAGGGGCTTGCGCTCCTCTTATCAGCTCTCAAGCGGGGATGCAGTTAGAAGCCAGACTGTCCCGATGCGCCAAGCATGTGTCAATGCAACAACCAGTCTTCCGTCTTTTGGATAAATTGGAAGCCGTATTTTTGCCAAGGCGCTTCAGATTCGGCTTTCCGAATCACGCGCGCGTTGCCCACGTACCGCATGTCGTGCCCGTCCAAATAGACGTCCCAGACCGCATCCGTGAGCAGCGGAGTTGAAGAGACACACAAAAATCCCCCTGCGCTTATGTTTTCCGTAGTGACCCTTGCTACCGTGGGATTATTTGCTTCGTCCCGGTTGACAAGTCTCAGTGTCAGCTTGAATGGAACGCGCGAGTGTACGCGCCGGTACACCTTGCGACGGCTGAGTTCCGATTCGATCGCCTCCGTCAGCGCCGCGAAATCTATCGGCTTTTCGAAGTACCCACATGCGCCGAGACTCTTGCAGTGTTCCCTGAATTTATTCCCGTCTTCACCAGAAACGATGAATATGGGTATGTTGGAAGAGTAGGTGACGGCATTCAGGCTCTGGCACAATTCAAAACCGGTATGGCCGGGCATCATTAAGTCGAGTAGGATCGCATCGGGCTTGTTCGCTAGGACCAGGCCAAATGCCTCCTCCGGGTCGCCGGTATCAAACAATTCATAATTGGATTGCAGGCGCTTGCGAATCAGGTTGCGCACTCTTAAATCGTCGTCAATTACTACCAGTTTCTTCATCATGTTCCCTGCCGGACTTAATACTCGCTCGACGGATCAGCTCAGCCTCAGTGTGGTGTTGACCTCGAGCACCTCGCGCACTTTTTGCGCGAGGCTGCTGCGGGTATATGGCTTCGCAAGGAAATGACAGTTTTCTTCCAGGATGTTGCCACTCAAAATGCTCTGGCCCGTATAGCCGGAAGTGAAAAGAACGCGAAGCGCTGGCCGTTTCTCGAGCAGCATTTTTGCGAGTGCTCGGCCATTGGTTTTCGGTAGAACTACGTCGGTCAACAAGAGATCGATATCCTCCCTGGCGGCGTCGCTGATCACCAGCGCGGTAGTTGCATCTTGCGCATCAAGAACTCTGTAGCCGAATGATTGCAGATGGCGCACCGTTAATTTCCGAAGCGGGTCATCGTCTTCCACCAGAAGAATGGTTCCGTTACCAGCGAGAGTTTCCTTGGAAATAACCACAGGCTCATCCTGATCCTGCTGCTCCTGCACCTGGGGAAAATAGATGGTAAGAGCCGTTCCGACTCCCAGTTCGCTGGTGAGATCGATATATCCGCCACTCTGTTTCACGAATCCATAGACCATTGCGAGCCCCAGCCCGGTGCCTTTCCCCTTGTCCTTGGTGGTGAAGAACGGCTCGAAGGCTCGCGCCAAGGTCTCCGGGCTCATTCCTACGCCATCATCGGAAATGCTTAGGCGCACATAAGAGCCGACAAGTACCGGATATTGGTATTTGAGCGCAGCCTGTTCATCCATTTCAAAATTGTCGGTTTGAATTCTGAGCTGGCCGCCATTCGGCATGGCGTCCCTGGCGTTGACTGCCATATTCATAATGGCCTGTTCCAGCTGTCCCTGGTCCACTCTTACTTTGCGGATCTCGTCGCTCAGTTGCGTAATTAGCTCGATGTCTTCCCCGATCAAGCGGCTAAGCATCTTTTGCGTGTCGCGGACAATTGCATTAACGTCAACGATCTTAGGCTCGAGAACTTGTTGCCGGCTGAAGGCCAGCAGCTGCCTGACGAGCGATGCCGCCTGCCGCCCTGCCTTCAGAATTTGCTCCACGCTTTCTCGGCGATCCGCCAGGGCCGCCGCTGGCTGCTCCTCCAGCACTTCCGCATAACCCAGAATCACGCCAAGCAGGTTGTTGAAGTCGTGGGCCACGCCCCCGGAAAGGCGGCCGATGGCTTCCATTTTTTGCGCCTGGAGAAACTGCCGCTCCAGCAACCGGCGTTCACTGACGTCACGGTTGACGATAACCAATTTTTCTACTTCGCCGTTTTTATTTCGGACCGAACTGGCGGTTGACTCTAGGACTCTCCATTGCCCGGATTTATCACGCATTCTGTATTCAATTGCCTTGCCCGTACCATATTTCTGTGCGTAGGCCGCCGCATCGACAACCTTTTCGCGATCATCCGGATGAATTTGCTCGAAAGCGGAAGTTTGACTGAGTTCGTCCGCTGAATAGCCCAGAATTCTTTGGTAGGAGGGGCTGTTGTAAATGCGGTTGCCTTTGTTGTCTACCACAGCAATCATATCCGCCGCGTTTTCGCTGATGAGCCGGAAGAGTTCCTCGCGCTCCAAAAGATGGCGCCGCATCCGCTGAATCTGCAGTTGTTGATAAATGCTGTACAAATCAAAAAGCAGGACCAGGCTCACTAGGCCACGAAATAAATGGGACGAAGGCAAATCGCGAAGGCCGGAAACGGAGCGAAATGCCGGGATTGCAAAAGAGAGAATCCCCCCGGTAAGCAAGAGCGTGATGACGATAGCGGTCACCACCAAGCCCCATTCGCGGGCCTCAATCTGCGAGAACTTTTTGCTCATCGCGCTCGCTTGCTCGATTTTGTCATCTTGGGTCTTCAAGGCTTTATGCTGTCCTCCCGCCGAAGAGTGGCTACGACTGTCCGGTCGAGCGTTTCGTAATTGGCGCCTTCACTTCGTCGAAAAACACGAGCAGGAAGTACCAAGTTGATTTAGTTCCACTAGTCTCGATCTTCCAACTGAGGTTTGGTTTGGAAGGCAATCTGCAGAGAATGGCGCACTGATAATAGAACTGCATCCTGGGAGTGACAAAGACTTTACGCCGGTGAGGCTACTGAGGTGGACCGCAATCATAGAGCTCATGGCAAAGCTAACTGCACTGCTGATGCCAAACCTTGACTTTGCTCCACGCGAACTCCCGTGGCCTTACTACCTCTCGTGATTTCAGTCGGTTAGCGGAACATCGTAAAGGCCAGCAACGTTCGTGGCACTTTCCGAAATAGACGGCCCGTCCTATTTCGCTACGCGCGTCCCGAAATGAACCACTCGTCCTTTGAGCACGCGGAGCAGTTTTACCTGCGCAGCAATCGGCATCGCACCGATTTCGTCAAGAAAAACATTCCGGTGGTTGGTATATTCGAATAGGCCAGTTTTGTCCTCGGTTGCCCAGTTAAATGCTCCCTTTACATATCCGAACAGTTCGCTCTCGAACTGCGTATCAACAACAGCAGTGCAATTGCACACAGCAAACGGGCCGGAACCAGAGTTACGAAGGCGATGGAGAGCCTTGGCTACCAGTTCCGTTCCTGTGCCGGTTTGCCCAGGGTTCTCAACTGCGATTAGTCTCTCGGAGTTCGCCGACCGGCCTTCTCAACCTCAGATCTGTGACCTTATCTGCAAATGCACGGTGAAGGAGTTCTGTGACACTGTGCACATTCAACTTGCGCATGATATTTGCGCGGTGGGTTTCCACGGTTCGAACCGTGATGTTCAGAACCTCACCAATTTCCTTGCTGCTTTTGCCCACGGACAGGAGTTGGGCCACTTCCAGCTCGCGACTCGTTAAACTGAACGGTAATTCTTCCCCCGCACCAGTTTGCTGCAGGTACCGATCCGTGAGCCGTTGGGACATCTGACGACTCAAATATCGCCTGCCCCGGTGTACGACCCGCAGAGCCGTTTTGAGCTTGTTGGCCAGTTCCGACTTCAGGACGTATCCGCTGGCGCCAGCGTTTAGCACTCGACGCACCATGATTTCTGAATCGTGCATCGTTAGGACAATCACTTGGGTCCTCGGATTGGTGGCGCGAATCTGACGGGTCGCCTCGATGCCGTCAAGCTCGGGCATCGCCAAATCCATAATCACCACGTCCGGTTTCAACTTCTGAGTTTGCTCGACTGCCTGTAACCCGGTGACCGCTTCTCCAACTACCTGCGCGTCTCGTTCCGAGTGCAATATCGATCGGACTCCCTGTCGGATTAGCTCGTGATCATCTGCAATCAAAACCTTGATTTTGTTCATCACTCGAACTCCTTACCTTGCAATCGGTTCTGGGCGATGTAAAAAAAACTGGGAAAGACGGACTAAGGAATACTGCCTGTTGGAGCTTCGGGCACCCGCATTCGAACGATCCTATTTCCGCAGCGGGAAATGAAAGGAACACCCGTATGAATAATTCCATCTTCATATAGTAGAGGTGTATTGTCGAATTTACTGAATAAAACTAACATCTGAGGCCGTCCGCGAGGATCGATTAAGAGAGTCGACCCACAGTATTCAACGGGCTGTTGAAACAAGCGTATATCACTTCAGCCAGAAATGGCACACCCCGTTAATACTCTACGTAGTTCCCGGTATTCCTGGAAAGAGTAAGGAAGCAGTAAATGGTACCGCACTGGATTGAGAATGTTCTTTGCTCACCAGTCGAGAGGAACTGCGATCCCCACATTTTTCGAGGCCGCCTGATTAGGGGGAAGGGCGAATTAGGCGACCTCTTGGCTTGACCATTCTGACCAAGCGGGTGGGATCGTAGTTATGGGGGCCCGTGAGAGTACAGGGCCCTCTAGAGTTGCTTGGATCAAAAACGCGTCCCAAACGACCGATAGTAGTTTAGTTGATACTACATTTGTCTGAGATTTTTTGGAACCTTTTTGGGGACAGGGAGGTTTGCTTTCTTTAAAACGAGATCAATGTCCGAAGGAGCGCTAGAAACGAACCGCGTGAAAAGAGAAGAAGTCCCAGCTGATGCAAACGTGAAGTATCGCGAGAGGCTGAGACCTCCAGTGGGAAGAAACCGAACCCAGGCGGCAAGACGCAGCGATTCTTGCGTTCCAGCGCACAGAGCGCAAAGGATTCCGCAGTGGGTCGCTGTGCTGACTAGCGAGGGCATTCCAGGTAGATCGCGCATTAAATAGCTATCGCTAAATTAATTTCTACAGTCGGGAATAGCGGTGCAGGAGGTTTGTTAAACCAATATGGCACAAGAGCCCGTCTCGAACGTAGTTCCAGTATCGTCGATAGGCCGCACCAACACCCTGTTGGCTGTCGGGGAGGCACCGATTTCCCAGCTTTGTGCGTTAATTGCAGCCGACGTTGGAATGAAGCCAATGCAGACCGACTCGCTTACGTCGGCGACCGCCATTCTAGCGGAGCAATCGATTGATGTTCTGGTACTCGATCTTAACCTACTCTGCTTGGACGTCGGGTTCTTAAAGAGTGCGCTAACGACTCGACCAAATATTTCGATCCTTTTTCTTGCCCAAGGGCCGGTTGGTTCCGAAACTCTGATGCCAAGCCCGGCAATACCAGAGTGCTACACCAAGGCAATTCGCATTGACGGACTTCGCGCGGAGCTTGAGTATCGCGAGCAACGGGTGAGAGCAACGGACCAACGTCGTTCCGGCGATCGCGCCGTCTTTGGCAACATCGTCGGAGGATCACGCCAAATGAATTCCGTTTATCGCACAATCGAAAAAGTGGCCGCGCACAACCACTCCGTGCTGATCTTCGGGGAGAGCGGCACGGGGAAAGAACTGGTAGCGCGCGAGATCCACATCCGCGGGGCTCGCAAACAGGGCCCATTTGTCCCGGTAGATTGTTCGGCGATTTCGCCAAATCTCATCGAGTCCGAACTTTTCGGTCATGTAAGAGGAGCCTTCACCGGTGCCATGCAGTCAAGGCAAGGCTTGCTCGAAGCTGCGAGCGGGGGAACGCTTTTCCTAGACGAAATTGGTGAAATGCCGCTTGAAATGCAGTCCAAACTTCTTCGGGCTACCCAAGAGCGCCAGGTTCGGCCGGTAGGAACCAATCACAGCCGCCCGATCGACGTGCGTGTCATTGCCGCGACTAGCCGTGACCTCTATGCAGCCATTAAGTCCGGCACTTTTCGGCTCGACCTGTTCTTTCGCTTAAACGTAATCCAGATTCACTTGCCCGCACTTCGCGAGCGCAAGAGCGATATACCCGGTCTCACCGCGCTATTCTTGAAACATCCGGCCTCGGCAACGGTACCAGCTTTGAGGATTTCGGCAGGCGCAATGCGGCGGTTGATGGCATACGGATGGCCAGGAAACGTTCGCGAGCTGCAAAATGTCATCGCCCGCGGAGAGGTTTGCAGTTCCGGCGATGTGATAGAAGTTGGTGATTTGCACGGCAGCTTAGGTGACATTTCAGTTGAGCCGTTGCCTGGCATGGATGTGTCGCTACCTCTCACGGAGGTCGAGCGGAGAGCTATCTTTCTCGCCCTCGCCAATACAGGCGGCGATAAGCGTGCAGCGTCAAGGATTCTGGGTATTGGCAGGACTACCCTTTATCGCAAGCTCAAACGGTACGAGGCTGCGGCCAGTGGGGTCAATTAAAGTAAGTTCCTTAGTAGACTTGGATCATATGAACGCGGGCGACCGAGAATCAAGATCCACCGACAATTTGCCATCTACTTCTTAGGCTGGCAGCAGCACGTCCTCACCGCAGCGAGAAAATTCTTCTACCGACTTTCTTCTTCCCAATAGACGTTATCTCCACAACCAGAAAATGTTCGTCGGGATGACGTCTCCAGTGGGACTTGCTGACGCGCTCCTAACGCCGATCTATCAGGAGTCCACATGCGAAGCTTTTTCGTCGATCTCTTCAACTTGCGGAATCGTAACCCGTACGGTTGTGCCGTTAGCTTCGGAGACGATCTCGAAGTGGCCTCCGATGAGCTTCACACGCTCGATCATGCTAGAAATGCCGATACCGACCTGAAACGGAATTCCTCTCTTCGTTCCGCGCTTCTGACCAGACGCCCCTCGGCCACTGTCGGCAACTTCCACTGTCACATCATCCGATCGGCGGTCCAGCAATATCCTTGCCCGCTTACTTCCTGAATGCCGATGGACGTTCGCAAGGCTTTCCTGAACTACCCTGAATAGCGCCAACTCGACATCCTTTCTCATCCGCCCGAACTTCGGATTCACACTAAGTTCCACCTTGATTCCGGTGCGTGGTGTGAAACCGTTTACGAAATGACGAATCGCGTCTGCTAGCCCGGATTCATCCAGCAGTGGCGGATACATCAAATAGGAGAGCGTCCGGACTTCACGGACGGACTGGTTGGCCAAGTCTTGACACGCCGCAGCCAGTTCGCGCAACTTCCGGGCAGAAGAAGGAATGGAAGTTCGCAACTGCGACAGATCGGTTGCCAACGCGACGAGATTCTGTCCCATGGAATCGTGTAGTTCTCTTGCGATTCTCCGTCGCTCTTCATCGTGCGACCGCAGCAGTAGCCCGGAGAGGCGCTGCAAGTCCTCCTCGGCCTGCACGCGTTCGGTGATGTCACGGCAAGTACCCGCAAGGCGAACCGGCGTTCCTTCGTCGTCAAGAAAAACTTGCCAGCGCTCTTCCAGAATTTTGACACGGCCATCCGGCATAACACTCCGATATTCCACCGCGCCCGGGGAGCGCCGGTCGAGGGACATTACCAGGGCTGCATCCACTTTTGCGCGGTCCTCGGGATGAATCAATTCTAGGAACCCAGGGCGGGTGGGGTGGAAATGTGCAGGATCAGTCTCAAAGATGCGATGTGTCTGTTCTGACCAAATTACCTCCAAGCTGTGCAATTCCGCTTCCCAACTTCCCATTTTCGCCACGGTCTGAGCTTCGACCAAGCGAGCGCGCTCACTTTCCAATTGCGCGGCTGCGAGGCGTTGTTCCCGCTCGCTCGATCTGAGGGATTCTTCCGCTCGCTTGCGCTCTTCAATATCGGTGTTCGTTCCATACCAGCGGATGATTCGCCCCTTGGTATCACGGAGCGGCACGCCGCGCGCCAGGAACCAACGATACACTCCGTCGGTTCCGCGGTGACGCTCTTCCTGCTCGTAGGGCGTGCCATTTGCGACTGACTCGCGCCATGCTTTTAGCAATCGGTCCCGGTCGTCGGGATGCAGCATCGCTTGCCAGCCTCCGCGTCGCAATTCCTCCAGCCCAATCCCGGCGTAAGCGCGCCAGCGCTCGTTGCAATAGTCAAGTGACCCGTCCGGCGGGCCACTCCAGATTTGCTGGGGGATGGCATCGAGCAGCGTCCGGGACTCCAATTCGGCCCTCTTGCGGTCCTCAATATCGACACTCGTTCCGTACCATTTAACAATGCCTCCATGCGCGTCGCGCAGTGGGGCCGTGCGAACCATGAACCAGCGATATTCGTCGTCTGCCCCGCGCAAGCGCATTTCATCCTCGAACGGCTTCCCGGCGGCCATGTTCACGCGCCACCTTTCACTGATTGCCGGAAGATCCTCGGGATGAATTGCACGCATCGGGTCTTCGATTTCCTGCTCCAAAGAGAGGCCCGTATAGTCCAGCCAGCGCTGATTCAGGAAATCAACGGAGCCATCAGGCCTAACTGTCCAGGCCATGGTTGGAATGGTGTCAATGACCAGGCGCAGGCGATCTTCCGCCCTTTTCAATTCTTCGATGTCGCTGCTCGTTCCATACCATTTGACGATTTCGCCTTCCGCGTTTCGCAGGGGCACGGCGCGAATTAAAAACCAACGATATTCTCCATCCGCCCGGCGGAAACGCACCTCCTTCTCAAAGGGTTCCTCGGCGGCCAAAGCCCTGCGCCATTCGTCCATGAAAATGGCACAGTCTTCCGGAGAAACCGCTTTCGTCCAGCCCCAGCCGAGCGCCTCGTCCCGCGATAGCCCGGAGTATTCCATCCAAGTCCGATTCGAGAAGTCACGGGACCCGTCGGGCAGGGCACTCCACACAAGCGCTGGAATGGTGTCGATGGCCTCCCTAAGACGGTCTTCGGCCCGCTTGCGTTCCGTGATGTCCCTTACAAACCCTGTGAAGATGCGGCGGCCTTGCCTTGTAGTCTCAGCGAACGTGACTTCCACTGGAAACTCCACTCCGTCTTTCCGGAGCCCGGTCAGTTCCGCGCCTTGCCAATTCAAGTGTCGTTCACCGGTCGTGAGATAACTCTGCAAAGCCGCCTTATGAGCATCGCGCAAAGACCCCGGCATCAGCGCCGTCAATGGTTGGGCAACTAATTCGGCCGATTCGTAGCCAAAAAGTTTAGTCATCGCGGGATTTACGAAAATGATTTGGCTATTTTCGTCGATGCTGACCACGGCATCGATCGCGGTATCGACAACCGTTCGGTATTGTTCCTCGATCTCCCGGCGCGCTTCCTCCGCCCTCTTGCGCATTGTGAATTCATGAACGATGGCCACTACTCGATTGCAACGACCCTGCTCGTCAAGTACGGGATAGGCCCGCAATCTTACCCAGGACATCGAGCCGTCCGGCCGGATCACTCGATATTCGAGATTTTCGACGGCCCGTCCCTCGGACAGAGTTTGCACATGATTCTCAACTCGTCCAAGATCCTCCGGGTGCACGCCTTCCAGCCACGAGTCGGGATCGGCGTATAAGCTTTCGACCGTGCGCCCCCAAATCGTTTCGTAGGCGCGATTCACGAACAGGACTTCGCTGAGGTCCGCCTTGCTGAGCACGAGAACGTCCTTCAATATGTCTGCAATCTGGCGAAAGCGTTGGCTGGTTTGCAGCTCTTGCGCCCCAGCAGCGAGCCGACGGTCCATCGAGGACGTCAATACGGCCACAGTTTGGACTATCAGTGTGCCAAATGAGATTCCAAAGAGTCCTAAAGATGAGACGCTCACGGCCTCGGACAGATCCAGAATCACGGTGGACGAAACAAACCTCGCCGAGGCCATTCCGATGTAGTGCATCAAGGAAATGGCGATACCCATAACAGTTGCGCTCATAACCTTTGCTAAGGTCGTTCCTCTAAATTCTTCGCGGTAGTCGAACGTGAAAACCAGCGCGGATAGGGAAGCAACAATTGCAATCAAGATGGAGACGGCGACGAGGAGGAAAC
Source organism: uncultured Acidobacteriota bacterium (assembly GCA_963814635.1). Classification (GTDB taxonomy): domain Bacteria; phylum Acidobacteriota; class Terriglobia; order Acidiferrales; family UBA7541; genus Acidiferrum. Next base: position 268,001 of record CAWFDP010000002.1, read on the forward strand.
TGTACTGGCACGTTGCGGAGAGGCGCATGGCGGCCATACCGATGTAATGCATCCCCACGATTGCGAGTCCCATAAGGATGCCGCCGACTAACACCTGAACGCGACCCGCCTTCTCGCGGCTCACCACATACAGCGCGATCGCAGAGCCGGTCATCGCAGCCAAAAGGGACAGCAGCACAGTCGGCCAGTGGTAAGCCACCGCGACTGGCAAACTGAAAGCCAGCATCCCGGTAAAGTGCATGGACCAAATTCCAAGGCCCATAGTCACAGCGCCCCCAAGTAACCAAGTCGAGCGCTTCCAACCGCGCGCGGCGGTTACGCGTCCGCCAAGATCGAGTGCTGCGTATGATGTGGAGACAGCGATGAACACGGAGAGAGCGACAAGGCGGTAGTCGTAAGAACCAGGAAGAGGGGTCCCGGTCTGGCTCATAGGGCCCTCCTGTCAATGGCACATCGGAGTTCGCATCGGCCAATTGCAAGTCTGGGCAGAGAAACGATTACTTCAGCCATCGTGAACCAAGACGAGTCTACTTCACTATATCATTATCATCGCGTTCGAACACACGTAGGTGATCGTCGGACCGCTGCATTCTGGTTTCACGCTCTACGCCGTCTTTGCCACACTGAGCATTCAGCGCACGAACCCAGTATCCTCAACCCCGTTTCAGCTCATGGCACCCGCAAAACGGCTCCTGGTCCGCGCCAGTTTGGTGTTCAAAATCAAACTACGTATGTAAATCCCGGTATTTAACGACTTATTCCGTTCCTTATCTTGTTAATTGAGGAACGGTTTTTCATGTTCCAGAACGGCGGACCCTCGGATAGGCAGCCAATACTCCATCGGGCACAACACGGCCGTTTATTTGCCAATCGCCAGCAATTGATTCTATTTGAGGGTGAATTTCAGCTTAGGCCCTAAAGCCACTCTGGAAATTGATGCTTTTGTGTCTTCTGAAGCGCTCGGTGTCTAACCAGTCCGAGCAATCTAATTTCGTCTTGCGAAAAAACCAGTGACCTAAACGTCCCGGAAGAAGGAGTTTCTAAATTGAAAGTTGAAGATCTGAAGCGAGTTACCATAGTCTCGACGTTCGCGTACATCCTCGCCTGCTGTCCCCAGGCATGGGCCGTCCCCCGAAAGCACATACCTGCAGCGAAAGCGGCCGCGGCGTCCGTGAAAAATACCGGTCTCCTGCAATCTGCCAAATCCGGAGTCTCGCCAAAGATCTCTGCATCTATTCCTCTTCAGTTTGAAGAGAACCGAGGGCAGGCTGATTCTAGCGTCCAGTTCATTTCCCGCGGCGCCGGCTACACTTTGTTTTTGACTGAGAATGAGGCGGTTTTTGTTCTCACTCATCAGAAACCAGCGACGACCCCGCCGGCCAGCCGAAGCCCTTTTAGTCAGCGGGCGCTTAAAAGTGTCCCGGACGTCACTTCAGTCATAAGAATGAAGCTGTCAGGGAGCAATGCCGCGCCACTAGTGAAGGGAGCAACGCGGCTCGCCGGCACTGTCAACTATTTTATCGGGTCCGACACGACACAATGGCGCACCGGAATTCCGACCTATTCCGATGTCTTGTACAGCGGGGTCTACCCGGGGATCGACCTTCACTACTACGGAAACCATCACCAGCTGGAATATGATTTTGTTTTAAGCCCAGGCGCTGATCCGCACAATATTGCCTTCGATTTTGACGGAGCGAAAGCTCTCGCCATCGATAATATCGGTAATCTGGCGATGGACAGCGACGCCGGTAAAGTAACGCTCCTGAAGCCCTCCATCTATCAGATGGTTGACGGACAGAAGAGACCGGTCGGGGGTGGCTATGTCTTGCGGCCAAATCATTCCGTCGGAGTGGAACTCGGGGCCTATGATCCGACTAAGTTGCTGGTTGTCGATCCGGTGTTGGTCTATTCGAGCTATCTAGGTGGTTCAGGCTGGGACGCGGCGGTATCCACCACCCTTGATGCTTCAGGGAACGCGTATATCGGTGGATTTACAATTTCGCCGGATTTCCCTTCAACAAGCACCGCTATTTCTGGTGCCCCGAACGGAACTTGTGTGGGGTTCGTCGCAAAATTTAATCCTACTCTTACCTCTGTCCTGTATAGGAGTTACCTTGGCGGAACTACTGGCTCTTCGAGTTGTTTGGGGGGTGACGGAGTAAACGGCATAGCAGTAGACTCGCTTGGCCAAGCGTATACCACTGGATATGCCTCATCGAGCGATTTTCCAACTACCGAAGGCGCTCTTCAACGGAGCCTTGGAATTGGGGCAAGTGCGAATGCCTTTCTAGCGAAACTTGCTGCCAACGGGCAGTCTCTTCTGTACTCCACTTATCTAGGCGGTTCGGGAGGCGGCGATGACGGGTACGCTGTACTCGCCGACGATAGCGGAAATGCCTATCTGGTTGGCCAGGCAACTAGTGCAGATTTCCCGCTGACGCCTGCCACTGCCTTCCAAACAATTCCCAGCGGTAACTATCCTCTCGGGAATGGCTTCCTCACGCACATCGACACCACCCAATCAGGGGTGAGTTCACTGATCTTTTCCACCATTCTAGGCGGAATTACCGGAGACGACGCAATCACCGGCATCGCGATAGACGCCAATCAGAATGCCTATCTGACCGGCTGGACTTCTTCATCGGACTTTCCGGTAACACCAGCCACAGCGTTTCAATCCTCGTACAGCGCCCAAGCCTATTGCAGCTTTGTTACCCAACTTGATTTATCCAAAGTCGGCTTGAGTATGCTCAGCTACTCGACTTACCTATGCGGCACCGACAGTGATTGGGGATGGGGCATCACAATCGATTCAAACGCAAACGTCTATGTTACGGGCGAAGCGTTCTCGGCTGACTTTCCATCGACATTTTTACAGTCCAACAGTCAGAACGGAAAAGGCTTTGCCGCGCTGTTCAACCCTCGTCTCTCAGGGGCAGCGTCACTGCTCTATTCCAGGCTGCTCGGCGGAAATAATAGCTCTTTTGGAGACTGGCCCTACCGAATCGCTGTGGACGCGAATGGAAATGGCTACGTCGTTGGGCAAACCAGTTCATCAGACTTTCCCGTTACTTCGGATGCCATTCAGTCAAGCCTCTTGAGTACCACCACGGGAGACGGATTCTTGACGGTGCTCAGCCCGGACGGCTCGACGGTTTTATACGCGACGTACTTGGGCGGTAGCGGGACAGCCGCCGTTGGAATCCTAGGAGATTTGGTATTTGACCTGGCACTCGATTCGAGTTCCAACATTTATTTGGTTGGTCAGACCTTCTCAAATAACTTTCCGACCACTACCACTGGACTGCAAACCACTTATGGCGGTGGTGGCGACGCTTTTGTAACGCTGTTAAGCGCGCTGTCCGTCGTTCCACACATAGCATCCGTATTACCTCCGACCGGAAGTGCCGGTTCTCTCGTCACCATTTCAGGTTCGGGATTCGGATCTGTGACCGGCTTGGTCAAAATTGGCGGAATGCAGGCATCGGTCGAATCGTGGAGTCCTGACGCAATCGTGGCACAAGTCCCATCGCTTTCAAACGCCGGCCTCGCGGAAGTCGCCGTGATTACCTCAGTAGAAACTTCAAACTCCGGTCACTTCAGCGTGGAAATAGTGATTATTTCGGGGCTATCTCGAACCTCCGGCCGCATCGGCGCTAAAGTCAGAATCTTCGGGTCGGGCTTCGGACCATCGCAGGGACCAAGTAGAGTCACTCTCAATGGCGTGCCTGCGTCTACGACCAGTTGGAGCGAATCGACCATTGAAATCCTGGTGCCTCCAGACGCGACTACCGGTAACGTCATGGTAACCGTCGGCGGAACTTCGAGCAACCCAATCAATTTTAAAGTAGTTCAAGGAAACTCTAATCAGGACTGTAAGCGGGCCAAGGATCATTGTTGCGACGAGAAGTGCGGCCCGGAGCATCGCTTCTTAAACTGACGCTCGGCTCGAGGACGAGGCCTTTTGCTTTCCGCGATCGCCAAACTGCTCAAGGTTGCACCCGTAGACAACGTTTCCGGCTTCTTAGGTTCGCGTTCGAGCGGCTCGATGTCTTTAGAGGTAAGAGGCTTTGAGCAGGAACATGAAGAGCATGGCAGAGAGAGCAAGGGCGATAAGGACGTAGACGCTGTACAAGAACATCGGTGAGGGAAGAATACTCCCTAGCGAACAAGGGAGGGCAGGAGGGGCGGAGACAATGATCAGACTTCAGGGCTTTTCAAACGGCGGTCCGGGAGGGTGGCTTCGTCAAGGTCAGTGAATCCGGAGAAGGTAACGTCCTGTGGCTTAGGAAGACCGCGCCGGATACCGTCAGCGAAACCCATCAGCGCATGTGCATCGATAGCCTGACCAACAGCGTAACCGTTTATTGGATGGCTCCTCCCGGGACCGTAAATTCCAAGACCTTTCGCGTGGTTGCAGCTCTGCAGGAATGGTTCAAGTTAAGTCCGGTCGCGATGGTGCAGCGATGAGCCAAAACATGAATGCGGCTATCCTGCCGGTGAAGATCCTTCTCATCGAAAACGATCTGGCCGCCGCCGATGCCATTCGTGCGGCGCTCGCCACGAACTTCGAAGACTCGTTCGAGGTGGAATGGGTTCAGCAGCTTTCTGAAGGCTTGCAGCGCCTGAAAACAAAGGGTATCGCCGCCGCGTTGATCGAGTTGGACCTGCCCGACAGTCAGGGCATTGCGACCTTCGATAGCCTATTCACTGCTGCGCCTGACCTTCCTATCCTGATCCTCGGCGGCGACACCAACGAGGCGCTCGCTAAAGAAGCCGTGGGCCGCGGCGCGCAAGACTATATTCTGCCGAGTCATCTCGATAGCTATTCACTTTCGCGCGCACTGCATAACGCCATTGAACGCAAAGCTGTCGAGGACACACTGTTCGTGGAACGGGAACGAGCTGTGGTCACCCTTAACTCCATTGGTGACGCCGTTCTCTGTACCGACATTTCCGGCAACATCACCTATCTCAATCTCGTTGCCGAGACCATGACCGGATGGTGCCGCAAGGAAGCCATCGGTAAACCCCTGGCCGAAGTCTTCCAAATTGTCGACGGCACCACCCACAAGACCGCTCGAGATCCCATGGACATGGCGGTCGAGCAAAATAGAACGGTAGGACTCACCGTGAATTGCGTGCTCATCCGCCGCGACGGTTTTGAGTCCGCGATTGAAGATTCCGCCGCTCCCATCCACGACCGGGTTGGCCGCATCATTGGAGCGGTGATCGTTTTCCACGATGTCAGCGCGGCCCGCGCCATGTCCCTGCAAATGACCCACTCCGCGCAGCACGATGTTCTTACCAACCTCCCCAATCGTATGCTCCTTAACGACCGGATCATGCAGACCATTTCCTTGGCCCGCCGCCAGAACCGGCCGTTTGCGGTGCTCTTCCTGGATTTGGATCGCTTCAAATGCATCAACGATTCTTTGGGACACTCTGTCGGCGACCAGCTCATTCAGTCGGTTTCACAGCGCTTGCTTTCCGCCGTGCGTGGTTCCGATACCGTTAGCCGTCAGGGCGGAGATGAATTCTTGATCCTGCTTCCCGAGATCGCTCATCCGGAAGACGCGGCTACCAGCGCCAGAAAAATCCTTCTTGCACTCGGCGCTCCCCACTCCATCGCCGGACACGAGTTAAATATCGACGCCAGCATCGGTGTCAGCATCTACCCGGAAGATGGAGTGGATGCCGAAGCGCTCATCAAGAATGCGGACACTGCGATGTACCATGCCAAGGAAGGCGGCCGCAATAATTTCCGGTTCTTCACACCGGAAATGAATCTGAAGGCTGTCGAGCGGCAATCGCTAGAAGGAAGCCTGCGCCGAGCGCTGGAACGCAAAGAGTTCGTCTTGCACTACCAGCCCAAGGTAAATCTCAACACCCTCGAAATCACCGGCGTCGAGGCGCTGATCCGCTGGCAGCACCCGGACCTTGGCTCCGTACCTCCCTCACGGTTTATCCCGGTCGCCGAGGATTGTGGCCTCATACTTCCCATCGGAAGTTGGGTGCTCTACGAAGCCTGCCGTCAGGCGCGCGAATGGCAAGACTCGGGTTTGCCGTTCCGCAGGATCTCCATCAATGTTTCCGGTGCCGAATTTCGCGCGGAGACCTTTCTCGCGGGCGTTCGTGAAGCCTTAAGAGAAACTGGCCTCGAACCGGGCTATTTGGACCTCGAACTCACCGAAAGCGTTCTGATGCAGCACCCCGAATCGTCTTCCGTCATACTCCAGGCCCTCAAGTCCATAGGACTTAACATTGCTCTCGATGATTTTGGCACCGGCTATTCCAGCCTCAGTTACCTCCAGCAGTTTCCCATCGATATTCTGAAGATTGACAAATCGTTCGTGCAAAAGATCACCGCTGACTCCGAGAACTCCCCTATCGTCAGCGCCATCATCGCCATGGGTAAGAACCTCGAGCTTCGCGTTATTGCGGAAGGCATCGAAACTCAGGAACAGCTCACGTTCCTTCAGGCCCGGCAGTGTGCCGAGGGTCAAGGCTACCTCTTCAGCCGGCCCTTGCTTGCTGCCCAGTTGGCCAGCTTGGTACGGCCTGGCGTTCCCTTGGAGTCAGTAGAGTAATGCCGGAGAAACGCTTACTTGGTCAGTCGTACAAGACGACAATCAGCAGTGAACAAGACCGACTTGAAGCGCAGGAGAACACGATGGCCACGTTCACGCGTGGAATGGCGCCGAGTTTCAAATTACATATCACCCAGTCTTTACATCGCCTTGAGTCTACCGTAGAGCAAAAAAGCCTTGAGATGCGCGGACCTGACTGCTTGGAGCTTATCGAGAGCTGCAAGCCGAGGAGCAGCACTTTCTTCTCTCGGTTATCGGCGGAGTCCATGGCAGACTTCGAAACCTTGACCTATTCGTCTGTTTATCCTGCCGATGCAATTCTATTTCTCGAACAGCAGCTCTCGCGTGGAGTCTTTGTGCTCTATTCCGGCGAGGTGAAACTCTCGATCAGTTCCCGCGCAGGGAAGAGGATCATCTTGAAGATTGCCAAGTGTGGGGACGTTCTTGGTCTGATAGCGACCGTAACAGGGAATCCTTATGAGGTGACGGCTGAAACCCTCAGTCCCTCCGAGCTCGCTTTCGTGCGCCGGAAGGATTTTCTCTTGTTTCTCGCCAAACACCCCGACGCAAATTGCGAGGTGGTTCGTCAAATAGGCTCTTCCTGCCTCGACGCTCGCGAACGATTGCGTACCCTCGTCCTCTGTACCGCACCGCAAAGACTTGCGCGACTCCTGATCGAATGGACCGCCGGCGGGGACACCACCAATCAGGGTAGAAGAGTCAAAATCCCCTTGACGCATGAAGAGATTGCCGAATTCATTGGCACCACCCGCGAAACAGTCACTCGAACACTAAGCACATTTAGGCGTCGGCAACTCATAGTGCTAAACGGCTCCTCACTGATCGTCTCCAATCGAATGGGCCTCGAATCGATGAGCGGAAACTAGACTTTTGCGCTTTCGGGTGGAGGCCGCTTCCGGAAACCGTGAAGGTGCATTAAGAAAGGTTATCAGACGGTGCTTCGCACTCCTCATATTTTGCCTGCAATGCCATCACGCGGGTAATTTCCATTGTGATGGTATGTGCGCTAACGGGCTTGGAAACGTATCCGTCCATCCCCGCTTGCTGGCATCTCTGTCGGTCCTCTTCAAACGCATTAGCGGTCATCGCCACAATCGGCAGGTGCTGTCCGGATTGTTTCTCCCTGGCGCGAATTTCTTCGGTGGCCTTCACTCCGTCCATAACAGGCATTTGCATGTCCATCGCCACCAGATCAAACTGTTGCAGGCCGGAGAGGCGGAGCGCCATTTGACCGTCGCCCACACTGGTGACGTGGTGCCCCATTTTCTCGAGCAGCCGCGAAATCAATCGCTGGTTCACGATGTTGTCCTCGGCGAGCAAAATCCGTAAGCCGACCTGTTTCTCTTGTGTGGGGATCTCTATCTCGGGCACTTCGTTTATTTCGCCATGGCAGGTTTGCAGCGCTTCATACAGCGCTGACCGGCGGAACGGTTTCAGGATCGTCTGCGTGACGCCCAACTGGCGGCAGCGTTCCCGCTCTTCAGCATCCAGCAACCGCGAGTGGGCCAAGATCACCGGTACTTCGGCTGCGGGAGATCCGCGCAGCGTGGCGACCAACGCCAATCCTCCCGGACTCCGCAGATCCTTATCTATCAAGATTGTGGAGAAGCTCAACCCTGTGCGCTGTGCTTCGGCGATCTGGGCCAGCGCCTCCTCGGCGCTGGAGGCTATCACCGCCTTCATATTCCAGCGGGTGAGCAAGCGTTCCAGCAACTCGCAATTGAGAGGATTGTCGTCGACGGCCAGAACGCGCCAGACTTTTGCCTGGCCTGTTTCGCTCCGCGTTTTGCCGGCGTTTTCCTGCGCCGCCTCTCGTAACACCGTCGCAGTGAAATGGAACTTGCTGCCTCGCCCTTCTTCGCTCTCCAGCCATATGCGCCCGCCCATAAGCTGCACGAGCCGCTGGCTAATTGATAATCCCAATCCGGTGCCGCCGAAACGCCGGGTGGTAGACGTATCCACCTGCGCAAACGCTTCAAAAATCGTTTTTTGCTTTGCCACTGGTATTCCGATGCCGGTATCAGAGACCGTGAATTCCAGGACCCAGCCATCCGGTGTCGCCCCGGCAAGGCGCACATAAATGGCCACCTGCCCCTGATTGGTGAATTTCAGGGCATTTCCCGACAGATTGATCAGTACCTGCCGCAAGCGCGTCGGATCCCCTCGGACCACGTTCGGAATATCTTTGCTGGTGTTCCACACCAGCTCGATGCCTTTCTGTTGTGCGGCAAGCAACAGTGGTCGCAAGGCCTCCTCGATGCAGTCCTCCACCGACAACTCCGCGATTTCCAGCTCGATCTTACCGGCCTCAATCTTTGACAGATCCAGAATGTCGTTCAGCAGCGTGAGCAGCGATTCGCCTGAACTCTTCACCATACTCAAGTAGTCACGCTGTTCCGAGTCCAGGTTGGTTTCGAGCGCAAGCGTCGTCATTCCCAGAATCCCGTTCATCGGCGTGCGGATCTCGTGACTCATATTGGCCAGGAATTCGCTCTTTGCGCGGTTCGCGGCCTCGGCATCTTCCTTGGCCCGTCGCAGAACTTCCTGCGCTTTCTTCCGCTCGGTGATATCCACAAAGGTTACGACAGCTCCCTGCACGAGGCCTTGTTGCAGCAACGGGTGACACCAGATTTCGGCGTCGAAACTGGTGCCATCAGAACGCCAAAGCAGTTCGTCGGTCTCATGAAATTTTCTGCCTGCCCGGAATTCGGTCTGCAACGCGCACTCGTTCCGCGGGTAGGGTGATCCGTCTCGACGGGTATGATGGATCACGTCATGAATGTTCTGGCCCAGCACCTCGTCCTGCGAAGCGTAGCGCAACAGCCGGAGCATCGCGAGATTACAAAAGGTACATTCCCCCTTAGTGTCCACTCCGTAGATGGCTTCGCCGGTCGATTCGAGCAACAGCCGTATCCGGCTCTCTTCCTGCGACAACCGCTGCTCTCCCGCATCCCGCTCACTGATCAACGCGCCCAGCACCAGTCCGGCGAGCGACAAAATGAGCATCAGAAATTGCAGCACGGTGAGTTCGCTTGGTGCCCGCGGATAGATCGTCAGCGCCAGAATGATTCCGGAATCCAAGGCTAAAATCGCCGCGGTGGCGCCCCGCAGACCTCGCCGAACCGCCATCCAGATCAGCGGCAGAAAGAGGAGATAGAACATCTCGTCGCCGCGAGACCAGCGCCCGCTGAGAGCCACCCAGAGCACCGTCGTAATGCAAACTGCGAATAGAATCGACTCCGCCGCCCTCCGAATTCCTTGCGATTGATGTCGACCCACCACGACCGTGGCCTGGTCCCCGGGAGTACTGGCGGGTACAGAGTACCCTGCGAATTGCCGAAGCCTGGGCAACACATAGATAAGACAAAACGGTGCGATCGAACCAATGGCCACGGCATCGCCGACCCACCAATTGAAGGTAGCGCGTAAGTATTCTTTCGAAGGGATCAAATGGTCCAAGGCGAGGAATCCCGAGCCCACGAACGCTACCACGCAAGAGGAAAACAAAGCGACCAGCAGTAGCCACATTACGTCCCTCAGCGATCGAAGACGCAGATCGATCTTGATGACGTGCCTCAACAACAGAGCAGCCGCGGTATACACAGCTGTGAATTCAATATTCCCAACCAGAAAAGAAAACGAATACACTGGCTGGTGATAGTTCACGATCGACGAGATATCAGCTGCGATCAGGATGGGCACCGCGTAACGCGGCCCGAATCCAATCAGCACCGCGAACGCCAGACCCGTGGGCGGGTACCATGCACTGATCTCTGTCCAAATCTGAAAAGACATGGTGGAACGGTCCAGCAGCACGTGCACCGCTATAAAGCACACTGCAATGAGTAACTGTCGAAGCGTTCGTCGCGAGTCTTCGGTCAATCGAACCTCCAGCTTTTTCGAGGGGGCCTTGGTGGCACAAGCTCGGCGACGCCAATCAAAGGCCACAAACGTTCGTTCGCGAAACATATCGGCTAGTGGTGCTCGGAAATGAAAATGTGGCCCGAGGAAATTCTGCAAATACCATTCGTCCGATAGTGATCCGCGATCGCCAAATGTTCACTCACCCTTGCGCGATCAGCAATTTTGAGATCCTTCGCGGCATTGCCGTCACGAGATACGGTCCCTCGAGGTTCTATCCAGCGCTTCAAGGGCCAACCTGGAGTCTGTTGTGCCTGGAAAGATTAGAAAATGCTTGCCGCAAACTCGGACGCCGACGCCTCCGTTAAGCCCTTACCTTGCAAGACTTACGGGCATCTAGGCGCCCCTCCCTGATCGTCGAAATGTTTTCCGGGGTGCGCCGTCTCACTTGACCTCCTCGGTGTCGGGCCCACAAGCAAGTCCACGTATTCTTGATAGAACTTTTCTGTGTTGAGATCTTGTTGGACGAGAGCCAATTGCTCGCCCAAACCCGGTTGCCGCCCGGGTACCCATACCTGCGTATCGCCGTAGCCTGCGCCGTGATCCACATTTACGTCAACGTAGAGATTCTCCCATTTGGTAATCAGGCTGGGATCCAGCCAGGCTACGGCGGCAAGTTCGTCCCACAGATAGCCCGCTTCGGCGTAACTGGCGGCGTACCGTGCCGAGGGTTCGGGGCTTCTCGCGATTCGCGCGATAAGACTTTCTGCCATGTGGGTTTTCACGGAAATGTCAACGGTGGTAAGTACCAAACGCGCCCAGCGCGCATGCAGCACGGCGTGAGAAGCTTCCGGATCCATCCAGAAATTAAATTCGCGTCGCGGATTGCGCGCAAATTGCGGATCGTTGGTTTCCGGATGGATGCTGCCACCCATGATAATGAGTTCTTTCGTTAGTTCGGCGAAGCGTGGTTCGAGTGCGATCGCTAGCGCAAGATCGGTCAGTGGCCCGGCGGCGTAAATGGTGATTTCGTGAGGATGCTGGCGCACCAGGCGCACGAGAAAGTGGGGAGCGTCTTCGCTTGAGGCCTTGGTGGTCGGCGCGCCCTCCGGCATCGGCGGAATCTCCGCCGGCCCATGGACGGAATTGCGTTTTGCATAGTTCCAAGCGCCTTGGTAGGCGATCTTGCCATAGAGCGATTCCCATTTGGCGATATATTCACGGCTGCTGACCAGCGGGACGGTCGCCCCGGGCACTACCGGAATGTCGGTGCGGCCGATGATTTCCAGCAGGCGAAGCACATGGAGTACTTCTTCATCTCTCCAGGCGTCGCCGGTCACAACGGTAATGCCCAGCACGTCGGTTTGCGGCGAGTTGATGAGCACCAGGACCGCCAGCATATCGCTTCCGCCCGGCCCCGACGCATCCTGGTCAATGATGACCTTACGCAGCGATTGAGCGTCAACCGCGATCCCAGAAAATAAAACAAGCAGGAAGATCGCAACCAATCGCCAGCCGGTAACACAGAAACGGATTCTTGTTGGTGATAGCAATCTCGACCTCATTTTTCTCACGCTCGGAATGCCCCTCTGCTCGAGTTCTAAATTGACTGGTCCGCTGAATTGCCATGCGCCGGTATGGATGCCGCAGAAGTCCCAGCCAGCAAGGTCGGCCATATCAGAATGTCAATTTGACTCCGAATTGCAGAACACGTGGATTGTTTACAATGGAACTGATCGCTCCGAAGTTGCCTCCATTAATGTCTGCATATCCAGTGCCTGGCGTGACCGGGAGGCTAAACTGCGGGTGATTGAAAAGATTGAAAAACTCCGCCCGAAAATTCAAATGGACGTTCTCCCAGGGTAAAGCGAACTGCTTTAGGACCGAGAAGTCTGTATTGACAAAACCTGGCCCCGAGAGCGGCGTGCGCGAGGCATCGCCCAGCTGGCCAGCAGCAGCCGACGTGAACGCGCAAGGATTGAACCACGCCGTCACCGTATGCAACCGGGGAGGCGCCGCGCAACCCGGATTGGCGGGCACCACTCCAGCCTTGTTTGGGTCGCCAATAAGGTCGGGGCGATTCAGGCTGTTGCCATTGTTCTGGAAGTTCACGCCGCTCTGATTGAAGCTATCGATCACAAAGACCGGAAAACCGGAGGTCACTTTCTCAATGGCGGTGATCTGCCAGTTCCCCAAAATGGCGTTGACTGCACCCTTCCACTCCTGACCGAAATGCCGGCCTTTGCCAAAAGGCAAATCGTAAATGACGCTAGCGGTAAAGTTGTGGTTTAGGTTGATTTGCGAGAGCGCCTCATCGAGCTTCTGCCAATTCGGCAACGGATAGTAGGTCGCACCGATGGTGGTTCCCAGGGCATCGGAAAAACCATTGTCGTAGGTGCGAGAATAGACATAGCCGATCAGAGCGTAAACGCCAGAACGCGAGTTTTTTGTCTCCGCCCGGATTTGCAGGCCATCGTAGTGAGCCCGGCCCTGGTCGGTAATATTGGAGATCGTGGAAAACGGGAACGATGGATAAGGTATTGCAACGAACGCTCCATCCTGCCCGCAGCCCCGCGTATAGCCTGGCAAAGTTCCGCAAGCGGAGGGACTGCTCACGTTGAGATTATTTCCGTCAATCAGGATATGGGAACTGCGCGAACCCGCGTATCCAACGGTGAGCACTACATCGCCGGGAAACTGGTGTTCCACGTTCACATTGAACTGCTGAACGCGGCCAAGTTTGAAATTGCTGTTTTGTGACTGGATTGTTCCCGTGAAGTTCGCCGGGACTGGAGGCCCATCAAAAATCTGGAATCCGTCGGACAAGCTGATAGCCGAGGGCAAGTTTCCATACAAAGTAGCGCAGGCGGCCGTCACAAATGTGCATGAACCACCAAAGGCGAAACGGTCCGATTCAGCGTAGAAGGGCGGGTTCTGCCACAATCCCTGCGCGCCCTGACTCCACGAGGAATCATGATAGATCGCGTAGCCGGCCCGCACCGCTGTCTTCGCGCCCCCCCAGGGTTTCCACGCAAAGCCGATGCGCGGCTCGAATGCGGTCTTGTCAAATTGGATGCCGGCCCACTTCCCCGCATTCTGTCCGGCAATCAGGAATTGTGTCGTGGCGGGATCGAAGTTCGCTTGACGATCGCTGGCTTCAGAAATCGGAGTCGTTAGATTCCAGGCCAAGCCCAGATTCAACGTCAGGTTCTTCGTTACCCGCCAATCGTCCTGAACGTAGGGACGAAAAATTTTCCAGCGTCGGCCGGTTACGTCGCCTTTGAAGGTCTGGTCATGAATTGCCAGGCTGGGCAGGCCCAGCAGGAAATCGGCCTCAGGATTATTGGTCCAAAAGCCAGTCACCACCCAGTAGCCGTCTTGGAAGCCCTCGGTTCGAACGTTCAGCTGATTTGCGCGAATCGCGCCGCCGATTTTTATGTCGTGCTTACCGCGAATCAGGTCCAGAGAATCGCTAACGGAAAAGACGTTTGTGCCGCCGGTGAAGGGGGAGAAACCACGATCTCCAAGTGCCCAGTAGCCTCCATCAAACTGCGTCGAAGTGAGGCCGCAACTGGTGCCATCCGGGGAACAGACATTGCTGGGGTTGCAATCAAGATTCGCTCCGGGAATGCCGATCTTCGCTGCTTGGCAACTACCGGTGCCTTGCGACGTTATGTAATTGAAAATTCGGTTGTAGCCGCCGCTGAGCTGGTTGACCGCCGTCGGAGAAAAAACATGCGCCTCTGAAACCGCGATATTACGTGCGTGGTTGATGATGCCTTGATTGCTGGCGAAGGCTCCTTGCTCGGCAAAGCCGGGAGCGCCACCAGGAACGTAAGAGGTTGCTTGATCGTAACTAAAACGCGCAAACATGTTGTCGAAGCTCGAAAAATTGTGGTCCAGCCGGGCGTCGAATTTGCTTTCATCGAGTGTGCGCACTGGCTCGCTAACGAAGTTGTATACCCTGACCCCATTGGTGGTGTTTGGAAGCGGATAAAAATTGATCATTGCCGCAGCAATGGGATTTACCAGGCCTGATGGGATCTTGTAGCAGTTCGTTCCCGCTGCCTGGCTTCCATTGGTATTCGCCGGCAGCGGGTTGCCAAAGGCGTCGCACTGGAAATACACATTCGGGCGAATCGCAGGATCAGTGCTCGCCCCAGTCACGTTCGGATTGACGATGGCCCCGGGGGGAAGCGGATTTTGCGCGGTGGGCAGCAGAATTTGATTGCCGAACGGGTCCGCGGAGAAGTCGCCACTGCGCATCGCCTGGGTCGGAAGCAATCCCGTAAACGTAATACCTTTGCGCTGATACTTCTGTTCGCCGTCGAGGTAAAAAAACGCTTTGTTCTTGCGGATGGAACCGCCGATGGAGCCGCCAAACTGATTCAGATTGAACTTTTCCGGCGCAACCGCAAAGAAGCTGCGTGCGTCCAGCGATGTATTACGCAAGAACTCAAACAGCAAACCGTGAATGTCGTTGGAGCCCGATTTCGTCGTAACCAGGACGGTTGGTCCCGCGCGAGTCCCGTATTCCGCGGAATAGTTGTAAGTAAGAACCTTGAATTCCTGAATAGAATCGATCGAGGAAAGAATCGCGATGCCGCCAGCCGTGAGTTCGTTGTTATCGTTGCCGTCGAGCAGCCAATCTGTACTGTTGGCACGGGAGCCGCCTACCGAGAGGGAAAACGAGCCGCGCGCAGACACTTCGCTGTCGGCGCCGCCGTTGAAAAAGCTGCTGCTGTTAGTTTCTTGAACGGTGCCGGGGGTGAGCGTGGCAAGTTGGACGAAGTCCCGTCCGTTCAGGGGAAGCTGCGTCACTTGCTGCGCGGTGATGACTTGCCCGAGCGACGGATTGGTCGTCTCCACGGCCACCACTGAAGCCAGCACCTCGACCTCGGAAACAACGGATGCCGGTGCAAGCACGAAATCCATCTGGCGCGCCTCGTCAACCTGCAGGCGCACGTCTCTGGCATTGGCGGTCTGAAAGCCAGTGAATTCGACATGCAAGATATACATTCCTATCGGCAGTAAGGGAATTAGGTAGTGGCCGGCATCATCGGTATTCGCTAACCGAGCCACGCCCGTCCCCTGCGAAGTGATGGTCACCGTTGCCCCCGAGATGCTCGACCCGGATTTATCTGATACCGAGCCAGACAGACTTCCTGTCGTTTGCCCATAAAGCATCGGAGAAACCGAGACCGCGAGCACGCAGGAGATTGTCAATAACACAATTCGAATGACAGTCAGCAAAATCATGATCGACACCGCTCTTTGCGTGTAGCCCTTGGATTCACGTGTGGAAACGCCAGACGTGGGGCAACACAAATAGATTCGGTTTGCGGAGAGGGAGACGACTGCAGCGAACCGGACTAACTTGCAGGAACTCTAGTTTGACCCTATGGATAGCGGATACAAGGGACTTCAAGGGCGTGGTGCCCAATGGGCCATCGCCGTTAGAAGTAAGGTTTTCGCCTGTTGGTCAAGGTCTCCGGCCAACTATCGGGCATGTAGCGAACGCGCACATCAAATCGCAGTGCGCCCACCGTCGACGGCGAGTTTTGCGCCGTAAATGAAACTAGAACGATCGGTCGCTAGGAAGACAATGGCTTCTGCAATTTCGTCCGCGGTAGCCGGACGCCCCGCTGGCGCCTGGGCGGCTAGTTGCTCCAAGCCCTCTCCCATTGCGTCGGTGCCCTCCGTGCGTGTAGGTCCAGGGCTCACTGCATTGACGCGGACACCACTGCGGCCGTATTCTGCCGCCCACGATTTCGTCAATAGATTGATCGCTGCCTTGCTCGAACCATAGAGACTCATGCCGGACACTCCGTAATCGGCAACCATCGTAGATACATTGACGATTGCCCCTTTGCCCCTCTTCGCCATCAGGGGAGCCAGTTCCGCGACGAGGAAGTATGGCGCCTTAACGTTGAGCGAATACACCCTGTCAAACTCTTCCTCCGTCGCCTCATTCGTCGGCCCGAACGGGAAGATTCCCGCATTGTTGATCAGAATATCGACGTGGCCGTTTCCGAGCTCGATTGCTCTCTTCGCCACTTCGCGCGCGCTCGACGCGTCCCGAAGGTCGGACGAAATAAAATCAGCTTGCCCTCCTGTTGCGCGGATTTCGGCAACCGTCCTCTCGCCGCGCTCCACGCTGCGGCCGACGACCAAGACATGGATGCCAAGCAAGGACAATTTATTAGCCGCCGCACGGCCAATACCGCTAGTGCCTCCTGTAATGAGTGCTGTCAGCACATTTGTAGTCATTTGCAACTCCCAGAGAAGTCACCGCGTGGTGTGAGGTGGACATTCACCCTCTTTTCACCAAAGGGTGACCTCAATTCTAAAACCCTTCCAATTCGAGACTCAACTCTTGATAGACGCGCTTGTATTGGTTGGTCTGGCCAACTTCCGAGTGGTCGGCGACCCTTACCTAATCGCGTTACGTCAGAGTTGTCCACTCGGAATCCGAAGCCAGTGAGTCCGGCGTCCGCGCGCTAACTCCTGTTCTCGACAGCTTGTCCTCATTGACGAAGCCGCAGCAGGTGCCTAGGATGGCCGGGCGAAATGAGTTTGAGATGCGCTTAGGAGGCGGTGACGAATGCGAGCACCAATGTGCTTGAGCTGGGGTATGAGAGCTGCAACCGTGGCGATTGCCATTGGTTCGCTCGGTTTTGCGGCAGCGGCAAACCCGCAGGGACTCGTGAGCAGTGACCTGTTGCGGTTAAGGTCGGTCGGTGGAGCGGCTGCATCGCCCGATGGAAAGCGCGTCGCGTACACCGTCGTCATGCGGGACCGGCCCGGGCGTCCGTACGGTCAATTGTGGATCATGGATTTGTCCACCCAGAAATCCGTGCGCGTCGGAGGAGACAAGGACGGCGGCGGAAGCGGAGTCTGGTCGCCGGACGGCAAGTGGATCGCATTTTCGGGACATCAGGGAGACAAGGGTGGCCTGTTCGCCGTGCGGCCGGACGGATCGGAGGTGACGTTTCTGGCCGAGGCGCGTGGAACAAACAGTCCCTTGCCGGGCACGGGCAACGAGATTTCCTGGTCCCCAGACAGCAAGCAGATTGCCTTTGTCTGCTCGACGCCAGATCCGCGAGCACCCGAAGCTAGCGGCGATCCGATGGTGATTACTCGCTATCTCTACAAGCCCGACGCCGGCGAGGGCATGACCCGCTTCAACGACAATCAGCGGCTCCATATTTTTGTCGTTGACGCGGCGACAAAGCAGGTGCGGCAATTGACGCAGGGCGATTTCGACGAACATTCCGTCGACTGGTCGCCGGATGGCAAGAAGATTTTGTTCGGCTCGAATCGCGAACCGAATCAAGATGAATTCTTCAACTACGATCTCTTCACCCTGAATGTCGCGGACGGAACCATTCAGCGCCTTACCGCCACGGAATACACCGAGTACGACGCCATCTGGTCCCCGGACGGAAAGCAGATTGCGTATCGTGGCACCCGGCGCGGAATTACCGACCGCGAGACCACGATGGAGGACACTCACGTCTGGGTGATGAACGCCGACGGAGGCAACCGGCGCGAAATCGGAGCGGCGATCGACAACCGGCAAGGAGCGCCGCACTGGTCTGCGGATAGCAGCGCGTTGTATTTTACTGTGCAGGAGCGCGGGAACAATGTGCTGATGCGTCTGCCAGTGAGCGGCGGTACAGCGCAATATGTCGTGAAGGAAAGAGGAAGCGTCTTTTCATTTTCGGTGAGCAGGGATGGCGGACTCTTCTTCACCTACAGTTCACCAAGCGATTTGCCACAGCTTTACCAGAAGACCGGAAGCGGCGCGCCCAAAAAGCTAACCGACCTGAACGCAGACGTACTGGCGGCGAAGCAGTTGGGCGAAGTCGAATCGCTCACTTTCATCAGCAACGACAACAAGTTCGAAGTTGAAGCCTTTCTGACGAAGCCCATCGGCATGACCGCCACGACTTCTTCTAATTCAGGGTTTGCAAGTACAAACCCTGAAACCCGGCACCCGCTCATAGTGAATATTCACGGCGGCCCTCATGGACAGAACGGCCCGGCTTTCAATTTTCGCAATCAAGTCTTTGCGGCGCATGGCTACGCGGTGCTGAACGTGAACTTCCGGGGTTCGACAGGATATGGACAGAAATTCGCTGATGCGGTCTTCGGCGACCAGAACGGAAGCGAAGCCCAGGACGTGTTATACGGTGTTAGTGCGGCCGTGCGGCGAAATCTCTGGATCGACCGCGAGCGCATGGGCATCGAAGGCGTCAGCTACGGCGGTCAACTCACCGAATGGCTCATCACCCAGACGAATGAGTTCAAGGCAGCGATTCCCACCGCCGGAATCGTGAATCTGGTCAGCTACAACTACATGACCTACTACAACCAATACGAAGAAATGGAATTCGGCCAATTCTTGCATCAGGGCACGCTGCTGGATGAAGCCTGGAAGCGCTCGGCCCTGAAATATGTGTCCGCAGCCCACACGCCGACGCTCATTATTCACGGTGAAAACGACAACGACGTGCCGATCGCGGAAGCCGAGCAATTCTTCATCGGATTGAAAGACGTCGGCACCGAGGCCGTTTTCGTCCGCTACCCTCGCGAAGGCCACGGACTCCAAGAGGTCAAGCACCAGATCGACTGGACCGACCGTTCGATCGCCTGGTACGAAAAGCATTTCCCGAGGCCCGGTGCCGAGGGCGTCACCAACGTCCAGCCCTGAGCGTTAGCTAAGCTAGCGTATGTAGCAAGCATATGGGTACACATTTTACGAGTCTCAACAATCCGAGATGGAGGACCCCGCGGCGGAAAGTTCCGAGTGGCCCGTGACACGACCAGAATCGGGACCACTGCCCACCTTGTCGTGAGTGCTCTGCCCGTAGGCTTAGCGGACAAGCTATTACGCTGTGGCTGCTTTGAGAATGTTGTGCCTGAAGGCTCCAGACAGTTCTACTTTCGCGGTCGTGCACTCATCCGTTATCTCAATTGCCGGTGCCTTGGCCTCCACGTCCTCAATGTGCGCGGCAAACTTTCGTTGTCCAAGTTGAAATCTTACGATGCGGCCATTTCCGTCAAAGGTCGGTTCGGTGGAAAGTATGTTCATTGGTCACCAAATAGAGTCTCAGTGGGTTGGTTTCAAAAGGCTCGTGGAAAGTGGAGGAGATTGAGGAGCGGGGTTACGAGGGGATGGTAGTCCACCTGAGGCCCTGCCGCAACCCCGCCAATGTTTCCCGCCGGGTGTAGGCAGCGAGTACAAAGTCCCGGTATCTGTTACGCAGGCTAGCTGTTTGGATTGCTGACGCCGATGACAGCAATCGCCGACGCGACTTTCGCGGCCAGGTTGGCGTCCCATTCCTGGATGCGCCACTTTACCACGCGCCTCGTTAACGAAGGCCGGTATGCGGCGGTCGCGTTCCGCTGTTCGGTTTGGTTCAACTTGTCCAAGACCCACGTGGACGGTGTGCTGGATTGTCAGCGAGATATTTCTTGATTACGCGAACGATTTGAATGCTGGTTACTCCGCTAGGAATGCAGACGAGACTAACGGATTCGGGTGATTGAACTGCTCTGTTTGCAGCCCAGGTAGCGCTCGGCCGCGACCCAAGAGAAATTGAATCTGCTGCACCCTTCCTCTTGGATTGTGGGAGCCATCAGCGCGATGGCGCAACGAGTAGTTGCTCCTTCAACCCGCGCACCTTCTCCTCATTAGGCTATATTTAAGCGTCTTAAAACGGAGGTCTAACATGCCGCGTTTGGTTTGTGCGTTATGCCTGTTCCTGTTTCTGGCGGGGGCCGTTTGCGCCGCTGCCGCTGAAGACGATTCCCATTTGCTATTGCAAAAGCCTGCGTTGGGTCGCACCCAAATCGTCTTTGTCTGCGCAGGCGACCTCTGGAGCGTCTCGCGAGACGGCGGTAATGCTACTCGGCTCACGGTCGGAGCAGGTGTAGAATCCAACCCGGTCTTCTCGCCGGATGGTACGCGGATCGCCTTTACCGGCGAGTACGACGGCAATGTCGATGTTTTTGTTATTCCCGCCTCCGGAGGCGTGCCCAAACGCCTTACCTTCCACCCCGGTGAGGATGACGCTGTGGGTTGGACGCCAGATGGCAAACGGGTGCTCTTTCGTTCAGCTCGGAATAGTTATTCGTACTTTGACCGGCTTTTCACCGTTCCGGTCGAGGGCGGATTCCCCACTGAAGTACCGCTTCCCATGGCGCAGCAAGGTTCGTTTTCACCGGACGGTTTGCGGATCGCCTACGTTCCCAATCCCAAATGGCAGGAAGCCTGGAAGAGATATCGCGGCGGTCAGACCACGCCGATCTGGATCGCAACTCTTTCAAACGGCCGGATCGAGAAGATCCCTCGGGACAATTCCAACGACTTCAATCCTATGTGGGCGGGCGACAGGATTTACTTCCTGTCGGACCGGAACGGACCAGTGACCCTGTTTTCCTACGACACGCGCTCGAAGCAGGTAAAACAGGAAATGGAGAATCACGATCTGGACGTGAAGTCCGCCTCGATTGGAACGGACGGCATTGTTTACGAGCAGTTCGGTTATCTGCACCTTTACGATCTGAAATCTGGCGCGGCCAAACAAGTGAACGTTCGTATCGCGGGGGACATGCTCGAGCTTCGCGAGCATATCGTAAACGTGGGCAAACATCTGGAAAGCGCCCACATTTCCCCAACCGGGGCGCGCGCGGTTTTCCAAGCGCGCGGCGACATCCTCACGGTACCTGCTGAAAAGGGCGACGCGCGAAACCTCACCAACACGATGGGGGTCATGGAGCGAGACCCTGCTTGGTCTCCCGATGGCAAAACGATCGCCTATTTTTCCGACGAAACCGGCGAGTACGCGCTCCACGTCCGTGCGCAAAACGGGGAAGGCGAGGTGAAGAAAATCAGCCTCGGCGCCGGATTCTATTTCTCTCCTCGCTGGTCACCCGACAGCAAAAAGATCGCCTATCGCGACAGTCATCTCAGCATCTGGTACGTCGATCTGGAGCAGAAGAAACCCGTTAAAGTGGATCAGGACATCTACTGGACCTTCGGGGGCCCGCCGCCTGTGTGGTCGCCCGACAGTCGCTGGCTCGCCTACGAAAAGAGGCTGCCGAGCCACCTGAACGCGATCTTTGTTTATTCCATCGCCGACGCGAAACACGCTCAACTCACCGACGGCATGAGTGATGCCCGAAGCCCAGTCTTCGACCAAGATGGCAAGTATCTCTATTTCAGCGCCAGCACCGACTCCGGACCATCGCTGGAGCCCGACATCCACAGTTTCACGCGGCCCGTGACGCGTAGCATCTATTTGGTGGTGCTGGCAAAGGACCAACCCTCCCCGCTGGCACCGGAGAGCGACGAGGAGAAACCCGCCGACGAAAAAAAGTCTGCGGACAAGAAGGACGAACCCGATCAGAAGCCGGAGGCGGCCAAAGACGCAAAAGATGCGAAAGTGAAGGCTCCAGAAAAGATCGTCGTGGCGATCGACTTCGACAATATTGGCCAGCGGATTTTGGCGCTCCCATTGCCGGCGCGACGCTATATTGGATTGCAGATCGGAAAGGCCGGCGAACTGTATGCACTGGAGGCTCCGGCCCCAGCGCCGGGAGTGGAGTTTAATTTCAACGTCCACCGCTTCGACCTGAAGAAACGGAAGTCGGACGTGGGTCTAACTGCCGTACGCTTCTTCGAGATTTCGCAGAATGGCGAGAAGATGCTCTATCGGCAAGGCGACCGCTGGTTCATCAAAGCTCCCAAACCTATCACCGGCGGCGGCCCGGGTCCGGGAGCTCAGCCCCCAGGTGGCGGCGACGGCGACGAGGGATTGCTCAAAACCGACGGCCTGGAAGTGCGTGTAGATCCAAGCGCGGAATGGAAGCAGATTTATCACGAGGTTTGGCGTGTCGAGCGTGATTTTTTTTATGATCCCAATTACCACGGCCTCAACCTGCTGGCCGCTGAGAGGAAATATCAGCCTTATCTTGCGAACATCGTCTCGCGAAATGATCTGAACTATCTCTTCGAAGAAATGCTCGGCGAGCTCACAGTCGGACATCTCTTTATCGCGGGCGGCGACACGCCCGAAGTCAAGCGCATCCAGACCGGGCTCCTGGGCGCCGATTACAAGATCGAAAACGGCCACTACCGCTTCGCGCGGGTTTACAACGGCGAGAACTGGAATCCCGAGCTCAAAGCACCGCTTACCCAGCCCGGAGTGAACGTAGTCGCAGGGGAATATTTGCTGGCCGTGAACGGGCGCGAACTCCGGGCCACTGACAACGTTTACGGTTTCTTCGAGGAGACCGCTGGCAAACAAGTCTTGCTGAAGGTCGGTTCCGATCCCGCCGGCGCGAAATCGCGCGAAGTGACCGTGGTTCCCGTGCCGACCGAAACGCGGCTGCGCAACCTCGCTTGGATCGAAGACAACCGCCGCAAGGTCGACCAGATGACCGGAGGGCGCGTCGCCTACGTCTACATGCCGGATACCGGATTCGGCGGCTATGCGAACTTTACTCGCTACTTTTTTGCGCAGGTTGGCAAAGAAGCGGTGATCGTGGATGAGCGGTTCAACGGTGGAGGCGCGCTCGCTACTGACATCATTGAAATTCTTCAGCGCAAGCTGCTGAGCCTGGTCGCCACGCGAGATGGCGAAGACGAAGACCAACCCCAGGGCGCGATTTTTGGACCGAAGGTCATGATCATCAACGAATCCGCCGGTTCGGGCGGAGATGCCATGCCTTGGTACTTCCGGCGCGCGGGTGTCGGCAAACTGATTGGGAAGAGAACCTGGGGCGGCTTGGTCGGACGAGCCGCGGCGCCGGAACTAATGGACGGCGGCTTCGTATCGGCGCCGAGCTCCGGCGTCTGGAATCCCGATGGTCACTGGGACGTGGAGAACCACGGCATCACGCCGGACATCGAAGTGGAACTTGACCCCGAACTCACAATGCAGGGCCACGATCCGCAATTGGAAAAGGCCGTTGAGGTGGTCATGGAAGAGTTGAAGCAGAACCCGGTCCCCCATCCTCATCGACCGCCATATCCTAATTACCATACGCAGGCCGCCGCGCCACACTAGGTCGTCATCCAGAAACGGGATCGTAGGAAGTGAAAGACAGGTTTCTGGGCAAGAGGAAGCACGCGTCTAAGAGGCCGCTGGGAAGAAGACGCCAAAGCCAGAACGCATAAATCAGAATACGTGGGTCTTCTGGGTATCTTATAGGGCCTGAAAAAAAGGAAGAAAAACCGGGATAAAAGAGCGTTTCTAAAGACAGTATAACACGCTGCGTTCGCATTCCCTGCCGGATTTATTTCGCAGCGCGACACCCGAAATGCTGGACGCCGCGGAGAAAATTTGGCTCAATATTTTTTGGTTGAATACTTGGTTGGTGGCCGCGTTGGACGCGATTTACCTGGTGAAAGAACTTCCGTCGCGCGGTGAACAGTCCGGGAGAATGCGCTTGCCTGGAGTGTGCAAGACGCTGCGTCGCGGCAAGTCGCAGGCGCTTGGGCGCGTAGAGATTGACCTAAACTAAACCGTTTAGTCTGCCGAATCGAAGAAATTCGCGGCGGGGAGGCAGGAGTGGGCGTAATGATTCGGGTGGATGGCTTAGTGAAAAAGTTCGGGGACTTTACGGCGGTGGACAATATTTCGTTTGAGGTGCCTAAAGGGGAGATTTTTGCGTTCCTCGGACCGAACGGCGCAGGAAAAACGACAACGATCAAGATACTCACCACGCTGCTGAAGGCCACGAGCGGAACGGTCGAGGTGGACGGGCGCAATCCGACGACGCACGAGAACGAAGTACGGCAGAGCTTTGGAATCGTGTTTCAAGATCCGAGCCTGGACCAGGATTTGACGGCCTGGGAGAACATGGATTTGCACGGCGTGCTCTATCACGTGCCGGGGAAGGTGCGGCGCGAGCGCGCGGAAACCCTGCTGAAGCTCTTCGAGCTTTGGGAGCGAAAAGACGCACTGGTAAAGACATTCTCCGGTGGAATGCGGCGGCGGCTGGAAATTGCACGCGGCTTTTTGCATACCCCAAAGATTTTATTTTTGGACGAGCCGACGCTGGGTCTCGATCCGCAAAGCCGCAACCAGTTATGGACCCACGTGAAGCGGCAGAATGAAGCGGACCATGTAACGGTGTTCCTGACGACACATTACATGGACGAGGCCGAACGCGTGGCCGACCGGATTGCGGTGATCGATCACGGCAAGATTGTAGCGATCGGAACCGCCGACGAATTGAAACAAAGAACGAATGCAACTTCGCTCGAAGACGCGTTTCTGGCGCTGACGGGCTCAACGATTCGCGACGAGTCCGCGACATCGAAAGATCAGTTGCGGCAGGTAGCGCAGATGTTTCGTGGGGGAGGCCGCCGATGAACGCTATCTATATTTTGTGGCTGCGTGAAGTAAAAAAGTACGGCCGGTCGAGAGTGCAAATTATCGCGTCGCTCGGCCAGCCGCTTTTGTATTTGCTGGTGTTGGGTTTCGGACTCGGGCCCGTGTATCAGAAAGCTGGCGGTGGAAGCTACTTGCAATTTATGGCGCCGGGAATTGTAGGAATGGCGGTACTGTTCACCTCGGTGTTTTCCGGCATCGCCCTTCTGTGGGACCGCCAGTTTGGATTTTTGAAAGAGACGCTAGTGGCGCCGGTGCCGCGGATTTACGTGATGATCGGGCGGACGCTGGGCGGCGCGACGGTGGCGATGTTGCAAGGCACGCTGATCGTAGTGGTATGCCTAATTGCGGGATTCCGCCCGGTGAGCTTGCTCGGGATACCGCTGGGATTTGCCTTTATGGCCTTGATCGCGATCGTGTTTGCAGCGTTGGGGACGTCCATCGGTTCGAGCTTGCAGGACATGCAGGGATTCCAGCTGATCATGAATTTTCTAGTGCTGCCAATTTTCTTTTTGTCGGGAGCGCTGTTTCCGCTGAACAATTTGCCGAAGCCGCTATCGTTTGTGACGAAACTCGATCCGCTCTCGTATGGAGTGGATGGATTGCGCGCTGCGCTCATTGGCACGTCGCACTTTGGCGTGATTGTGGATGCCGTGGTGCTTGCGGTCGTCGCCGTGGGGCTGCTCGGTCTCGGCGCGTGGCGCTTCTCGAAGATCGAGATTTAGCAAATGGCCAGCGGATAGACCTTCAGGTCACCGTTGTCGCCGACCGCAGGCAATCTGCGCAGTAACCAATGCGTCCGCTTGTGAGATGCGCGTTTGTCAGTACTTATCCGACGGACAAGCTGATAACCCGTTGCGGTGTACAATGCCAGCATTCCCAGCTCACGGAGGCTAACCGTGATGACTCTCGGGAAACTTGTGCGCCGTGGCTTCGCCGCGATCTTCGTAGTATTGGCTTTTGCCGCCAGCGTCTACACCTTCGCTCAATCTAGTTCCACTCCGCCCAGTTCAGGACCAATCGATCCGGGTGTGCGCACTGGCCCGCCAAGCGCCGGCGGTCCGCTCGGCAGTCTTACTGCGGACGAAGCCGCCTTCTTCCGGGATGGCCAGGCGCGCTTCGCTGACATCGAAGTCGTGACCGGCGGCGCGAACAATGGCCTCGGTCCGCGCTTCAACTCCAATCAATGTCTCTCTTGCCACGCGCAGCCGGCCTCAGGCGGCACGAGCCCCGCGCAGAATCCGATGATCGCGGTCGCCACTTTGAACGGCGCGAAGAACATCGTCCCCTGGTTCATCACTGCCAACGGCCCAGTCCGCGAAGCGCGCTTCAAGAAGACCAACGGTGCCGCCGACGGCAACGTGCACGCCCTTTTCGTCATCACCGGCCGAGCCGACGCCCCCGGTTGCAACATCTCCCAATTCGATTTCCTCCCCGCCGGAAATCCGCTCACCGGCCAAGGCGGCAATCCCAACATCATTTTCCGCATCCCCACTCCCGTGTTCGGCGCAGGACTCATTGAAGCCATTCCAGACTCCGTCATACTTGCCAACATGCAAGCCAACGCCGCCGAGAAGTCGGCAATGGGTATTCGCGGACATGTCAACGCTCATCTTAGCGGCAACGTCAACCGTAGCGGCAACGACGGCACCATCACGCGTTTTGGCTGGAAAGCGCAAAATAAATCGCTCCTGATGTTCGCCAGCGAGGCTTACAACGTCGAAATGGGCATTACCAACCAGCTTTTCCCCCAGGAGCGCGACGAAACTCCCGGCTGCCTCTTCAACTCCACTCCCGAGGACACCATCAACTTCACCACCGCTGCCAGCTCCACCCGTACCGCCGTTCTCTCCGACATCGAGGCTTTCGCCGATTTCATGCGCATGTTAGCTCCGCCCACTCCCGCTCCCGCCACACCCTCCACCGAAAAAGGACACGCCACCTTTGCATCGGTTGGCTGCGCCCACTGTCACACGCCTTCGCTTAAAACCGGCGTAAAGATTGCCAGCGGTTCCTCCACCAACCCCAGCGCCGCCCTTTCCAATCAAACCGCCAATCTTTACTCCGACCTCCTCGTCCATCACATGGGCAAGGGACTCGCCGACGGCATCACGCAAGGCGGCGCCGGCCCCGACGAGTTCCGCACCGCTCCTCTCTGGGGCGTCGGACAACGCGTCTTCTTCCTCCATGATGGACGGACGACCGACCTGGTGAAAGCCATCCGAGATCACCGGAGCCTGGGCAGCGAGGCAAATAGGGTCATCGAACATTTCAGTAAATTGAGTATTCACAAGCAGCAGGAAGTCATCGATTTCCTGCGTTCGCTGTAGCGAGAAGAGCACTCTCAAACCCATTGCCGTCGCCGGGATCATCCTGCTGATTGTGGCGGCCATCGGTATGCCGTGGCTGGCAAGTCAGAAACGGAAGCTGGCAACTCAAGTTG
Organism: uncultured Acidobacteriota bacterium; assembly: GCA_963814635.1. Classification (GTDB taxonomy): domain Bacteria; phylum Acidobacteriota; class Terriglobia; order Acidiferrales; family UBA7541; genus Acidiferrum. The sequence goes on from CAWFDP010000002.1 coordinate 295,327, forward strand.
CGAGTGCATTATTGAGAGCAGATGCAACCGAATCCGCTCTTTGGGGCTACTTGTCACTGATCGCTTTAGCAGGACTGTTGGCAAACCTGATCTTTCACGCGCCGTGGGCAGACCCGATCGCGGCTTTGGCCCTCGTGCCGTTCATTGCGAGGGAAGGATGGGAAGCCATCCGCCCTTCGCGACACTGTTGTAACTGATCCTCGATTCGAGCCGGTAGGCGACAACTCCCAGATTGTCAACTCGGAATCGATCTGCGTGAGGTTCGCACAAATGATCCGGCATAACGGTTTTTGAGTTCGTAGGCGTTCGTTTGGGGTCCAAACTGGGGTCCAACTTGCCCGTTTTCGGAGGCCAATTCCGGGGTTAAACGGTGCAGAATCAACGGTTCGTCTGAAAATTAACAGCCGAATGCTCTACCATTGAGCTACCGGGGATCCGGGAAAGAGTGTCAACGGAACGGCTGCGATATTGGGATTTTCTGCGAACAGTTCCCTGCTGAACAGACGAAGCTGTTAATGCACAATTTATCTGCGTTGCGGTAAGGTTTGAGAATCCTTGAAGGACTTTTACGTTCAAGGCGGAGGATTTTTATGCTGAGTCAGCGCAAATGGTCGGTGGTTTTGGCGGCGACGGTGGTTTTCGCTGCGGCGATTTTTGCAGTGGCGATGCAGATGAATCTGCATGCTTCGGCGCGTGAAGCGGCGGTGGCGGGCAGGGCGCCCGCAGGCGCGAGCGGGTATCACGTCAGCAAAACGATTCCGGTGGGTGGCGATGGATTTTGGGATTACACCACGGTGGATGCGGACGCGCGGCGGCTCTATATTTCGCACGGCACCCATGTGGTGGTACTTGATGCGGACACCCAAGCGGTGGTCGGAGATATTCCTGATACGCAGGGCGTGCATGGAATCGCGATCGCGTCCGAATCCGGGCACGGGTTTGTGAGCAACGGACGCTCGAACAATGTCACCATGTTTGATCTGAAAACTCTGAAGACGCTGGGCACAATTCCCGCGGGAACCAATCCCGACGCGATTATTTATGATCCGTACAGCAAACGGGTATTTGCGATGAATGGGCGCAGCGGCGACATCACTGCGATCAACACGGCCGACGGCAAAGTGGCGGGAACCATTGCGGTTGGCGGAAAACTGGAATTTGCGGCGGCCGATGGCAAGGGCACGATTTACGTCAACGTCGAAGACAAATCGCAACTGGTGCAGATTGACGCGGACAAACTGACGGTGCTGCACACCTGGCCGCTGGCTCCTTGCAAGGAACCTTCCGGACTGGCGATGGATACCAAGACGCGGCGGCTGTTTGTGGGCTGCGATGAAAAGGTCATGGCCATCGTGAATGCGGACACCGGAAAAGTAATTACCACGGTTCCGACGGGCGATGGAACGGACGCCAACGGATTCGATCCGGGAACGGGTTTCGCGTTTTCGTCCAATGGCGAAGGCACGCTGACCGTGGTTCACGAAGATTCTCCAGACAAATTCACGGTTGTCGAAAATGTGCCGACCAAGAAGAGCGCGCGGACCATGGCCCTGGACACCAAGACCCACAATATTTTTCTGCCGGCGGCGGACTTCGATGCGCCAGCGGCGGGCGAGCGGCGTGGCAAGATGAAGCCGGACTCGTTCGTGGTGGTGATGGTGACGCGCTAGGCGACCGTCGCCATACCAATTGATTTGGTCGAGGAGCGTGAAGAGCGCGGCTGCGGAAGAACTCATGCCGCGCTCTTCGCTTTTTACCGGCAAGCTCTCTGCTATACTCTTGGGCACGCCGCGCAAAGTTGCAGCAATCCGGCGGCACGAGCCAATGACCGCGCACGAATCTTCCTCAGCCAAGCGCGCACCCAAAACGCAGCGTGGACCACACGCTCCGAAACACATCGTCATCGAAGGGCCGTTGCGCGTGGGAAAATCCACGCTGGCGCGAATTCTGGCCGAACGCCTGCATGCGCGGCGCGTCTACGACTGCGAAGACAATCCTTTTCTCGGCGAATTTTATAAGGAAGAGGCGGGCTCGGCGTTGCGCGCGCAAATGTATTTTCTGATGGAGCGGCAAAAACGCCTGCGTGAAGCGCTGTCGGTGGATTCTCCGGCTCCGCTGCTTTCCGATTTTCTGATGGAAAAAGATCGTATCTTCGCAAACCTGAATCTCGATGACGAAGAGCTGAAACTTTACGAACGATTTTACGAAACGCTGGCCCGCGACATTCCCGCGCCCGACCTGGTCATTTATCTGCAGGCGAAGCCGGAAGTATTGCGCGCACGTATCGCGAAAAAAGCGGTCAAGGACGAAAATCAGATCTCGACTGAATATATCGAAGAAGTTTCCCGCGCGTATGAGCATTTCTTTTTCCGCTACGAAGCGTCGGACCTGCTGGTGATTGATACTTCGGAGATCGACTTTGTGGCGCGCAACGATGATTTGCAGCAATTGTTGAAGCGGCTGCAGGAACCGGTAAAAGGCACCCAGTACTTTCTTCCGCTCGGTCCCGACGAGTAGTTTTAGAATGGTTTCCTGAAGCCTGCCCACCCTATTTTTTGTAATTTACTTCGATGAAGTCGAAAAAACCAAACTGGGGCAAGACCCCGTGGAAGATTGCGCTTCGCGCCAGAGCGCGTCGGCCACCGGATCACGCGGATTTTGTGGTGGTCGGAGGAGGATTTACGGGCCTCGCGGCGGCGGCGTGGCTGGCGCGGGTGGCTCCCGGGAAATCGGTGTTGCTGCTGGAAGCAGGGTCGGTGGGCAACGGAGCCAGCGGACGGACCGGCGGAATGGCGTTAGCCCAGACAGCGGCGGGAGATTTGCCCGGCCTCGGCGATGTGCTTCGCGGGTATCGGAACATTTTGAAAACGCTGCGCGTCGAGGCGGATCTGGGATTGCCGGGCGTTTGGGAAATCGCGCGCGGAAACCGGTCGATGGAAGGAAAGATCGTTCTTCCCTTCAAGCGCTCGCCGATCGATTGGAACGATTCCGGGCGGGTGCGCGCGGTAAAGAGAGTTCCTGGCGGAACGGTGGATCCGGGAAAGGTGGTCTCTGGATTGGCGCGAGCCGCTGAGAAATCCGGGGCACAGATTGTGGATCGCGCCGAGGTTGCAAAGATTGAATTTGGCAATCCGCTGCGGCTGCATGTGCGGCGAAAGCTGAAAAGCCGCGCCGAAAAACAAGTCCTTACGGCCGGGAAAGTGCTGCTGGCGGCCAACGCGGGCTCTCTCGAGCTGGCGGGAGAATTGTTTGGCGGAAGAGTTCCTGCGGAACCAAAGCTGACCTTTGCGATCGCCACTGCGCCGCTGACCAAGAATCAGATCGCAGCAATCGGGATGGGTTCGGGGCGCCCGTTTTACAGTGTGGATCTTCCATACTTGTGGGGCCGCCTGGTGAAGAATAACCGCATGATTTTTGGCAGCGGATTGGTGCCAGGGTTTGGCGAATCTTTGCGCAGCGAGGAGTATCCGCGGAAATCAAAAGATCCACAGATCAAGAAAGTCTGGAGCGGCTTGGAAGCGTTCGATATTCGGCGCGGTGAACCGGCGAAGCGGGTTCGAACGCTGGAGAAACGCGTTCGCAGACTGCATCCGGCGCTGAAGAACGTACGAATTAAGCACCGTTGGGGCGGACCGATTCTGCTGACCAAAGATTTTGTGCCGGTGTTTCGGCGCCACCCGAAGAACAACAATGTAATAGTGCTCGGCGGATTTTCCGGGCATGGAGTGGCTCTCTCCGTCTATCTCGGGAAGTGGGCGGCAGAAGCGCTGCTTGAAAAGAAGCCGGTCCCAAAGTGGGCCGATTTGTAGCTGGCGCCCGTAGTAAACTTCGCTGGACCTGAAGCCCCGCTCCACAAAATCAAGAGCGTGACTTCCCCTTCCCACAACATCCGTGCGCTTGTATAGTTGCGGCCTCGCACTTATTCGCAAACATTTTGCATCTTCAGGAGGTTGATTATGAGCTTGTGGTCACGACGGAGATTTTTTCTGACATCGCTGGCGGGAACGGCTGTTGCCGGAGCGACAAAATTATTTGCCGCGACACTGCCAGCAAATGGATCGGCGACAGACCTGCTGGGTTCACCTGGGGCAGCGGCTGCCGGAACGCGGCCAATCATTATCTCCAGCGCCAACGGAGTGCACGCGCTGCAGAAGGGCATGGACATTTTGAAGAGCGGTGGCGACACCTTGGATGCGGCGGTCGCTGCGGTCACTGTCGTTGAGGACGATCCGAACGATGATTCGGTGGGCTACGGCGGATTGCCGAATGAAGAAGGCGAAGTGGAGCTCGACGCCAGCGTGATGCACGGCCCGACGCGCCGCGCGGGTTCGGTTGCCAGCGTGCGACGCATCGCCAACGTGGCGCGGCTGGCCAAGACCGTAATGGAGCGCACCAATCACACCATGATTGTCGGTGACGGCGCGCGGCGGTTTGCATTGGCGGAAGGGTTCGAAGAAAAGAACCTGCTAACCGAACACTCGCGGAAAATCTGGCTGGCGTGGAAAGCTTCGACGTCGTTCAACTGGCGACCGGGAATCGACAGTCCGGAGTGGAAGGCTAAATCCGCGACTGCCCGCGAAAGCGGACCGCTCGATTCGCCGGAATTTCGCGAGCGACTGGCGGACATCTGCGAACACGATGAAGTGTTGATGGCGCGGGCGCTGGAAGTGATCAAGGATCCGCCGACCGGAACGATTAATTGCCTTGCGGTGAATGAAAAAGGCGAAATCTCAGGGACCACCACGACTTCGGGATTGTCGTGGAAAATTCCCGGGCGTGTCGGCGATTCCCCGATCATCGGCGCAGGGCTTTATGTCGATGGCGATGTGGGCGGCGCAGGCTCGACCGGAAAAGGCGAGGAGAACATCAAGATATCCGGCGGGCACACCATTGTGGAAATGATGCGCAAGGGAATGTCACCGACCGATGCGTGCCTGGAGGCGATGCACCGCGTGGCGCGGAATTACAACAACGACAAGAAAAAGCTCGGCACGTTCCACATTTATTTTTATGCCTTGAACAAGGACGGCGTGCATGGCAGCGCGTCGTTGTGGAGGAATGGATACGAGGCGAGCAAGCACGCGAAATACGCAGTGCATGACGGCACCGACGGCAAGTTGGCGGATTGCGCGGCATATTTTGACGAAGTCAGCGGTGGCGAGTAGAAGAAGCGGCGAGTGGCGGGAAACGTGACATGGGATTCGTGACCGCTAGCTCGTGACTCCTGAGGCTCATGCGACGATGATGCGCAGGAATTTTTTCTTTCCGGCACGCAGGAGAAAGTCGCCTGGCTGGCTGAAATCAATCTCTTTGCGAAAATCATCAACGGTCACGCCGTCGATTTCGACGCCTTTTTGCTTGATCAAACGCTCGGCTTCACTTTTTGATGGAGCGAGACTCAATTCGACAAGTAGCGCCGTCAGTTTTTTGGCCGCCCCGCAAGCGATCCTATGTACCGGCGCCTCCTCCGGCGCCTGGCGGTCGCGGAAGACGCGCTGAAAATTGTCGGCGGCTTTGCGTCCGGCTTCGGCGCCGTGGAAGGTGGAGACGACTTCTTCGCCCAGCTTCATTTTTGCGTCCATCGGATGCAATTTTCCGGATGACACTTCACTCTTTAGATCGGCAATCTCTTTTTCAGTGCGGTCGGTGACCAGCGCGTAGTAATTCCACATTAGCTCATCGGGAATGGACATCAGCTTGCCGAACATTTCCTGTGGCATCTCGGTGATGCCGATGTAGTTGCCGAGGCTCTTGGACATTTTGCGCGAGCCATCGAGGCCAACGAGGATCGGCATGGTGAGAATGGATTGCCCAGGCAAACCATATTCCCGCTGAATTTCGCGATGCACCAGCAAATTAAATTTTTGCTCAGTGGCGCCCAGTTCGACGTCGGACTTCAGCGACACCGCATCGAATGCCGTCAGCAGCGGATACAGCAATTCGTGCACGGAGATCGGGTGATTGTTTTGCAGGCGGGAACGAAAATCTTCGCGCTCCAGCATGCGGGCCAGCCGGTAATGGGAACACAAGCGCACCACATCGGTGGCCGACATCTTGCCGAGCCATTCGCTGTTGTAGCGGACCTCGGTTTTTTCCGGATCGAGAATTTTGAACACCTGCTCAAGATAAGTTTTGGCATTCGCGTCCACTTGTTCGCGGGTCAGCGGTGGTCGCGTCTCGGAAACGCCGGTGGGGTCGCCAATCATCGCGGAAAAATCGCCAATCAGAAACACCGCGGTATGCCCCAGATCCTGAAAATGTTTCAGCTTGCGCAGCACCACGGTGTGTCCGAGGTGCAGGTCCGGCGCGGTTGGATCAACCCCGAGATAAACCCGCAGCGGCCGTCCGGTCTTGCGCGAGTTGTCGAGGTTGGCCCGCAGCTGATCTTCTGGAATGATTTCAGCGACGCCTTTCTTGATGTAGGCGAGCTGTTCGTCAACGGGCTTGAAGTCGATCTGAGTCATGAGCGATGGATCACGCGGCGGCCTTCGATTTTGTAATTCCCTTGCAACACAATTTTCACCGCTTCAGAATAAATGCGGTGCTCTTCTTTCAGAATCCGCACGCTAAGCGAGTCCTCGGTGTCACTATCCGCGACCGCGACCACGGCTTGCAGCACAATCGGTCCGGCATCCAAATTTTCATCGACAAAATGCACGGTGCAGCCGGCGAATTTTACCCCATACTCGAGCGCCTGCTTCTGCGACTCCAGCCCGGGAAAAGACGGCAGCAGCGACGGGTGAATATTCAGAATGCGCTGCGGGAAAGCCGCAACGAAATACGGCGAAAGCAAACGCATGTAGCCGGCAAGACAAATTAGATCAACGCTAGCTTCGCGCAGCGCAGCGACCACAAGACGGTCGTAGGCTTCGCGTTCGAGGCCTTTGGATGGAATGACGCGCGTAGCGAGTCCGCGAGCCTTTGCGCGATCGATGCCCGGAGCGCCGTCGCGGTTGCTGAGCACCAGCGCGATTTCCGCACTGGGAATGCGGCCTGCGGAAATGCTCTGGGCCAGCGCCTCAAAATTGGAACCGCGGCCGCTCAGCAGCACGCCAATTCGCTTGTTGGTCACCAAAAAAAGTTAGCACAGTTGCGGCGTGGTTCCCAACTGGACGAGCTATGGCTTGAGTTGAATATCGGCAGTCCGCGAAAGGGACTGCCCCGAAACACGATCGCGCACGGTCACCTCGAGGGTATAAGAGCCGGGAGCGAAACCGGCCAGCGGGATGCTGCGGTTCAGCGTAACTTGTTCGCCGGTTTGCCGAATGGAATCGGTGGTTTCGGTCGCTTCCCAGAGCTGTTCGTGGTTTTTCACCAGCTTGTAGGTCACCTGAATGTTCGACTTCCGCAGCGCTTCGTCCGGCTGCAGATTGTAGAGCTGAAGAAACAGACCAAGACTCTCCGACGCTGCAAATTCGTGCGAAAGACGTGGACGGACCTTTAGCGAGCCGAAAACGAAAGGACCAAGTCCCAATTGGGAGGACCGCACAGATTCGATCTTGTCGGCCAAAATCAGGGTGCTGGCGCCGAGAGTGTCATCTTCGAACCGTGGCACGCGAAGTGCGGTTTGAATAACGCCGACGTTTCCGCTCTGAGCGTCCTTGACTACCACGTCCAGCCGATACAATCCCGGCCGGAGCGGGACTGCTTTTTGAAAAATCGAGGACTGTTCAAGAGTTTTCTGAAACAGGCTGGCCGGAATGTCACGAGCGATGACCTCCTCGAAGGTCTGCACCGTCTGACCAGAAGGCGAGGTAATGCGGGCATATAGATTGAGCGTCGCGGACTGCACACCTTTATTGTCGCGATAGGCGATTTCGCGATTCGGAATCTGCAGTGTGATGGGCACCAGCACGGAGCTAGCGGTGACGCGCAAGAAATCAACGGCATAGTCCATGTGAATGGGATTTCCGATGATGCGCGAGGAAACAAACGAGGTGAGGTCTTTCAGATGTTCCGGCGGACGCATCGCGCGGAAATAGAGATCGAGTGTGGCGAACTCGTCCTGGCTGGCGGGCAAGCCGCCGATTGGCGCGGGGAGCGTCGTGCCGTTGCTGTTGCTAAAGCGATCGGCTTTGCTGCCGCCGTTCAACATTTCACTGGTGCTGAGCCCAACGCCGGGGACATGAGAAAACGCGTCTTTTTCGCCGGGATCACGCGTCAGGTGATATTCACCGGAGCCGCTCGGATCGACGAATTCCAGTTCTATGTTGTCGCCAAGTTCGTTATGGCGATAGCGCCAAAGCTCCCATGCGTAGGTTTGCGTCGAACCCCCGCCCTGCCACACCGGCCGGTCGTAAGTTCCGCCGGTAGGATGCGACTCAATTTCATCCGGCGGTCCCCAGAGAATGTAAATGTGGCCGCGGTCGGTCCGCCATCCGGCTACGCCGGATGCGAAATGTTCGTTCGCATAGGCGATGCGCCGATAGTGTCCTTCTCTTGCTGAATTCTCGGGCGAATCCGGATCAGGATTGCGCAATTGCCAGAAGTGTTCGATGAACTGGTCGCGCTCCTCGTTGCTGCCGAGCTTGAGGAAGGCTTCCCGCTCGGCCGGCGTAATAATGTAAGGCACTTCCTGATCGAGCCAGTCCCGGCGCGTGTCGTTCAGTTCCTTCGACGCTTGTTTGCGTTGCTTTCTTGATGATGTGCTGATCGACGGTTTGTCCTGGTCGGAAGAACTGTGTTGAGAACACGCGAGGCCCACAAACAGCAGGTTCATGGCGGCGAACGAGAGAACGCGCGACAGGCGGTTGGGCATGGAAGAAACCTCCGCGAAAGTTGCAGCAGGTTTGTGAGACCGCCACTCCGGCGCAGGCCGGATTGGCGGAGGCACACCCTTAGGCGACTAGGAATCGGGAACTAGCCGCGGGGTTGCCCGTGAGAGCTTGTTCCAATCAGGCCCAGCTGTAGCCGTGTTTGGCCAGCGGGAGCGAGCGGACGCGCTCGCCGGTGGCGGCGAAGATGGCGTTGCACACCGCGGGTAGAACTGGCGGCAGCGCAGGTTCACCGAGGCCGGTCGGCGGATTATCAGTGGGCGTCAGATGCACTTCGATTTCCGGCGGCGTCTGCGGAATGCGAATCGGGGTGTAGGAATCGAAATTATTTTGCACCGCACGGCCTTTGTCAATGGTGATTTCGTACGACATCAGCGAACTCAAACCTTCGATCACCCCTCCCTGACACTGATTCTCCGCGTTCAGCGGATTGATGATCTGGCTGCCGACATCGCCGACCACCCACACCTTGTTCACTTTCACTTTTTTGGCGGAGTCCACGCGGACGTTGGCAACCGCCGCAAAATAGCCGCGGTGCGAAAAATAACAAGCCGCGCCCATTGCCGTGCCTTTGGGCAGACTCTTGCGCGAAGCCCACTTGGATTCTTCAGCTATACGTTCGAGAACGCCGCGCATGCGTGTGGCGTCAAACTCCGGCGGCGGAGGCGCACTTGGTGATGGCGAAGCGGCGGCGTTCGAAGCGCCGACCCGCGGCGCTCTTAGTAGCCCCAATTGAAACGCGATGGTATCCGACCCGGCGGCGTGCGCAACTTCATCCAGAAAAGATTGGAACACGAAGGCGTAGGCGTTGCTGCCCGGCGCGCGCAACGCGTAGGTCGGCACACCGCACGGCATCAGCGTTGCGCCGAGTGAATAGTCCGCAACAAAACTGGCGGGAAATTCGCCTGCGCCGATGCCCGCCGTTGGCGCAAACTGTTTGTCCTGCCCAAGGCTGACAAAATGATTCTGCCACGCGGAAATTTTGCCGGAAGAATCGAGCCCGGCTTTCAAGTAGTGGAATCCAATCGGCCGGTAGTGGTCGTGATGGAAATCGTCTTCGCGCGTCCACAGCAGCTTCACCGGGACGCCGACTTCTTTTGCAATCGCCGCCGCTTCCAGCATGTAATCGTTGGTGAGGCGGCGGCCAAATCCTCCGCCAATCCGGCAGATGTGTAGGGTGATGTCACTTTCGTTCATCTTGAGAAGCTGAGCCACCTGGCTGCGGCCGCGTCCCGGCGTTTGGCTGGGCGACCAGAATTCCAGTTTGCCGTCTTTGTAATGTGCCAGGCAGTTTTGCGGCTCCAGCGGCGCGTGGGCGATGAAAGGATAAGCATAAGACGCCTCGACCACTTTCGCGGCGGACTGCATGGCCTTGTCGGGAGCGCCGTCGCTGCGCACAAAAAAACTGGGCGGCTGTTTGGAGAGCTCTTCGGCGCGCTTGGCAAACCCGGCGCTGCTCTGTTCCGAAGTCGTTCCTTCATTCCAGGTGACCCGCAATTTTTTGCGCGCGGACTGCGCCTGCCACCAGGAATCGGCCACGACGGCAATGCCGCAGTGCAGTCCGAGCAGTTCCGTGGTGCCATCAATGATGAAACAATGGCGCACGCCAGGCATGGTTTTGATTTCGTCGATATTGGCAGTGGCTATCTTTCCAGCAAACACCGGGCACTTTTCGAAAACCGCATACAGCATGCCGGGAACTTTGGTATCGATGCTGTAAATCTGTTTGCCCCGAACAATTTTCGGATTGTCCACGCTGCGCGTAGGCTTCCCGATAATTTTGTAGTCTTTCGGATCCTTGGGCTTGACCGTTTGCGGATCGGGCGGCGTCATGGTCGCCACCTTGGCGGCCAGTTCACCATAGCCGAACGAACGATTCGAACCCGCATGCGAAACGCGCCCGGACGCGGTGCTGCATTCCGCCGGCGGCACGCTCCAGTCTTGCGCCGCGGCGGTGACCAACATTTGCCGCACCGCTGCCCCCGCGCGGCGCAACGGATCCCAATTGGTCGGAGTCGAAGTGCTGCCGCCCGCCCGCTGCGGACCGAACTGTGTTTCATCCAGGTCCGCCTGCTCGATGCGTACATCTTTCCAGTCCACATCAAGCTCGTCGGCAAGAATCATCGGCAGGTGCGTCTTCACACCCTGCCCGACTTCCGGATTTTTGGACAAAATGGTTACGACGCCGTCCGCTGCGATGCGGAAGAACGCCATCGCAGCAAACGCCGGCGCCACTGCAGTCGCGCCCTGTGCGAAAGCGTCAGCCACCGGCTGAACATAGCAAGCGATCAGCACCCCGCCACCGGCAAGCGAGCTGACTTTCAAAAATGAACGGCGATCGAGCACGGCGGTTTGCATGAGGCACCTCACGGCTGGCAGGAAATTCTATTCTAACGCTGTGCCGCAATTTGGTGACAACGGATTTTGAAAAGCTGCTCAGACCTTCTGTCCGGTGGCGGACATTTGTGCAAACGTCAGGAAGTGACCGGCGGGATCGCGGACCCCAATTTCCCGCGCGCCATAAAAGGTATTGCGCTCGGGCATGTACACGTCCGCGGATTGCAGAGCCGGCTTCAGCGCATCGAGATTTTCGACTTCGATATACAGGAACGTCGGGCCTTTGCGTACATCCGCCGCGATCGCCGGCATATCTTTGTCCACGCTCGCGTAGGACTGGTACATCACCTCCACGCCGCCCTGCTGCAGGATGACGAAGCCCAGCCTATCGCCGTCAGGAACTTCGACCGTCTTGACAAAGCCGAGATGGTGCAGCCAGAACGGCAGAACCGGCTCGATCTTCTCAACAAACAATATCGGGGTAAGTTTTTTCACGGCCATTGGATTCTCCTTGCGGTGACAACTAGTCTCGATTAGACTAGTACAACATCCTTATCGCTGTCAAGGAGTTGCCATGAAAGAGAACCAGCGACGACTGAAGGATTTGATCTCCATCGGCCCGGCGATGCTGCGCGACTTTGACCTGCTGAAGATCCGCAGCGTGGAGCAACTGGCGAAACAAGACGCCAAAAAGTTGTACGACCAGCTTGGCCGCATCGCGCGGCAGCACCAGGACATTTGCGTGCTCGACACCTTTGAAGCGGCAGTCGCTCAGGCCCGCAATCCGCGGCTGCCGGCAGAGCAATGCCAATGGTGGTGGTGGAGCAAGAAAAGAAAGACGGCCACAGAACCGCAAAAACACCGAGGAAAGCGGGAGTGAAGAAGAAGGATCAGCATAAACTCACGACCGCGGATCTAGTGCTGCTCAGTCTGCTGGCCGAGCAGCCCATGCACGGTTACCAGGCGAATGCTGAGCTCCTGCGGCGTGAAGTGCAGGACTGGGCTGGAATTTCCCGCCCGCAGGTCTATTATTCGCTGGAAAAACTTGCGCGACTCGGAATGCTGCGAGCCGCAACTACCCGCAAGCCCGCCGAAGGCCCGGAGCGCGCGATTTTCGCGATTACCGGCAAAGGAAAAACTTCTTTAGCCGACGCACTCGAACGCGATGACTGGGCGGTACAACGCAATAGGCCCGTGTTTCTCACCTGGATGGCGCTTTCCTGGCAGGCACGCAAAGGCGTTTTCACCGACCAACTTGAGAAGCGTCAGGAATTTTTAAGACGCGAATTAAAACGAGAACGCGCCACGCTGGCCTCAGTCCTCGAAGAAGTAGGCCACGCGAATCACGAAGCCGTCTGGATGGTGAAACTGATGATCGCGCACCTCGAAACAGAGCTGCGCTGGCTCACCACCGTGCGGCGCGCAGCGCGTCGCCGCGCCGCCGCCAAACATCCGGCACTGGTCTCCGCAAACGAGAAGTTCGCAAAATAATCCGCTTTGCCACAATAAAAAAAGCGGCCCCCGGCAAACGCCAGGGCCGCCTCTTTTCTTACAACATCGTGTGGCTATGCTTTTCCCGAAGACTCCTTCGGCATCAGCTTTTTCATCGCCGCTTCGCCTTCCGCGCTAATCGGCGCCGCCGGCAACTTCGCCGCCGCGCCCGTTCCCGAGCCGCCATTGCCCGAGCCGAAGAACTTCATCGCAGTAGCCGCCAGTCCATCCAGCGCGCCACCGCCGTTTCCGCCTCCAGTCACCAGCACGTCCGGCACGAACTTGGCCTTGCCTTCGGCCAGCGCCGCCACCACGTTGACGATGGCCGTGGCGTTCGAACCGAGCGCTTCGACTTGTGCGCGATAGCCGCGTGCCCGAGCCAGACCAACTGCCTCGACTTCCGCGCCTTTCGCCGTACCAGTCTGCCGAATGTATTCGGCTTCACCGGTAGCTTCCGCGACGCGCGCGTCAGCGTTGTTCTTCTTGATGTTCACGCCAACTTTCGAACGCGCCAAATCCGCCTGCATATCCGCGGTACCTTTGGCCTGTTCCATCTCGATGCGCTGATCCTGCGCCGCTTTCTGTTTCTTGAACGTCTCGATCTCCTGGTTCGCCACTTCGCGGTGCGTGAGCACCGTCACCATGTCTTCGGGCAGAATGACGTCCTGGATGTAGACACCCTTTGTTTCCACTTGATATTGCTCGAGCTGCTGGCGAATGTGTTCAAACGCTTCCACCTGCACCTGCTGGCGCGTTTCGATAAAACTGATCGCCGGCATACTCTGCAATGAATTACGGAAGTGGTTGCCCACCGCGGCTTGCAACACTTCGTTCACCAGATTTTTCATGGTGCCGACCATCGAGATCACTCGCGGCGCTTTGGTGTCCGACACGTGGATCTGCACCTGCAAATCGATTTTGAAGACGAAGCCTTCCTTCGACTTCGCCACGATCTGCTGCAGCTGCGCGTCCAGGTTGTGGGCCTCGCTGATCGCATCGGCCCAGTTCAAGTTGAGGATCGCGGTCGGCACGATTTCCGATTCGTAGCACCGCGGGTTCAGCGGATATTTTCCGGTACGCAGCGGCTCCTGCCACACGCCGCGATGCCCCGGCCGCACCAACGAGCCGTATTTGAACTCCTCGCCGGAAGTGTCTTGCGTCGCCAATCCGACATACGCCTTGATCACCGCGACCTGACCTTGCTTCACGATCATCATCGGCACCAGCTCCACGCTGACCAGAAATGGATTCAACGCGTACGCGCCGTAAAGCAGCGGGTCGTGCTGCATACCAATGTGCCCGCCGTGATCGAGAAACGACTGATAGTCCTGATAGTTGTTGTGCAGATTATTCTTGCTGCCAAGCAGCGCTTCGATAATCTGCGCGTCGGAAGTCGTCCCTCCCGGCGCTTCCAGTTTTTCCACGTCGGCATAACCGCCAAGCCGGCTGGCCAGATCGCCGGACGGCAGCGGATCGCCTTCATAAGTGTTCACGATGCCCACGAAGTCCAAGGTCGTACCATCTTTTCCGCGCGGTTGCGGCTCGATTCGAACCAGCTCCAGTTGCTCCGGCTTCAGTCCAAACGACGCCGGCATCAATTCGCTGCCGCGTCCCATCTTGTGGCGCAGCTCCGGCGATACGGGAACTCCGTAAACACGGCTACGCGTCAAAATCAAAAAGCCCAGCGGGTGAATCGGCACCAGCGAGCCCGGAGGCAGCACCGGGCGTTGCACGCCTTTCTGCCCGCCAAGGTCCACAAAGCTCCGCAAGTTTGAAAAATTGGCGAACTCCTTTTTAAAGATCGCGGACTTCGCTCCGATCGGCAGCGGGCTGCCAACCTGGGCGATGACCACGCCGATCTCACCGGCGGGAACTTGCACCCACGGGTACTTTTCCACGGTATAGACCAGGAACGGCTTCCAGCGCAGCCCCGCCATCAGCAGGTCGGCCTGGTAGCCGGCTTCCCCGTTGAACGCCACCGGGTTGTCCTTCGCCAGCTTCTTGAACGAAAACCGTTTGGTGACGAGGCCCACTTCCGTCGGACCGATCTTGTGCAGCGACAACACGATATAGCCCGCTGCCAGCAACACTCCGATTGCCAACAGCGGATATTCATAGAAGAGCCTAAGCAGCGAATCGAGCACAAACATACACACACCTCCGGGGCGCTGGGCGCCGTTTAAACTTGCCTTGTCTAAGGGGGCTACATGGTTCAGACGCGCAAACTCTGCAAGCTTGCAACGAGTCTGTCAAGTAGAGCACCAGTACGCGACTTAAAGCCGCGCATTTTCAATAAGTTAAGCGGTTGACCCTTGGAACATGCCGTTCTTACCAGGAATTGGGTCCGATGGCTGGCAAACCCGCACTGCACGACACATGAACGACGCTATGGAGAACTACTTCCTGGCTTGACCATCGCTAGGAACAGGGCGCCGTGGTATCTTGGGCGGGAAAAGGTCATGTGCATTTCAGAACCCAAGTCTGATAGCCCGAATACCCTGCGGAAGGGGCACGACCAACCTGCGGCCACTGCGGTACATGGCTGGCGGTATCACCACATCGCCATCCCGACTGAAGTTCCGCGACCCGGCGAATATTATCTGGAACAATTCAAGATGTACGTCTCCGCGTTTGAGACGAGTCCTTGTGGCATTCAATGGAGGCGCTTCGAGCCCGATAGCCCAGTGCACGCCTTGATTAAGTCAGTCCCTCACGAAGCGTTTGAAGTAGAAGACCTTCAGGCCGCGATTGATGGAAAGGAAATTCTCACCGCCCCGCATTCGCCTTCGGAAGGCGTTACCGTGGCGATGATCCTCGATAGCGGCGCGCCGGTTGAGCTCCTCGAATTTCGGCGTGATCTGGGTAGCGGCTCAACCCGTTGAGACTGTCGGCGCAACGCCAGACGAAACGTTCCGCAGGCGCGGAAGTGCCGCAGTGATACGCTCCCTACCATTTCCATCGCAACGAATTTCCACCACCTGTCTCTGGGCCACCCGCCGAGCTGACAGTCCGTTTAGAAAGGGTGATTATGAAGTTTAAGTGGGTCTCTATCCTCGCTTGCATCATGCTTTCTCTAACTATTTCGTCGGTCCCCGCCACGGCGGCGCAATCTGCGCAGGCGGGTGATCAGCTTGCTGCGATTCGCGCCGCGTGCGCAGAGGACGTTCAGAAGTTCTGCGGGACAGTGCAGCCCGGTGGGGGCCGAGTCGTGGCTTGCCTCAAGGACCACAAGGATTCGCTGTCCGATCGCTGCAGACAGGCCGCCGGTCTGCCTCCCAAACCAAATAGTAGTTCTGCCCCCGACTCTGCCGGTTCGCCCGCTACGCCCCCCGCTACTACGCCGCCCGTTTCGTCTGCGGATTCCCACGCCAAACCGGCATCCGCAACCAAAACCACGAACGCACCAGTCGCCATCCTCGGTGAACGCTTCGTTCAGCGCTCCGTCATCGACACCCAGCAGGGCGGCATGACGGCCGTAACTGTTCACGTTCCAGAAAGCTGGCGCTTCGATGGCAAAATTGAATGGCACTACGGGTGGATCGAGGTCCCGGTCAACCCCTCTTGGCACGCTGAAAATCCCGCCAATGCCGAAGCCTATTTCCAATATGAGTCATTGCGGCTGATCAACATCGACGTCGCGCCCCAATACCGGCAATACGTAAAGCCCGCCAAGCCTGGCGAGCGTTCGCCCACCGGCCAAATTAACTTCGCACCGGTCCCTCCGCTGCAAGCCATGGTCACGTTCATCAAGAAGGTTCGCGCCGATGCTACCAATCTGAAGTGGCTCGGCCAACAAGATCTGCCTGACCTGGCAAAGGCACTGCGTCTCGCCCCCTCGCCCAACCAGCACGGCGTCGCCATAAAAATCGGTTACGACTTAGACGGCAAACCCGTCGAAGAAGCCTTCTTTGGCGTTTACTACCTGAATAAAGGAGGAACGCCGGGAGCCCAGTTGGGTCAAATCAAAATGGCTGCGAATTCGCTTGTACAGACCAACTGGGGATTTCAAGCGCTGCAAAGCTTCCGCGCGCCCGCCGGCACTCTCGACAAGCGCATGCCGGTCTATTGTGTGATCGCCAAGTCGGTCCAATTTGACCCGCAATGGACACTACGCTATCGGGCCATCAACGCCACCTTGTTGCAGATGTTCAACCAGAAGCTCGAGCAAGGTTGGGATCAGCTCCGTGCAGCTCAGGCCATCTCCGACCAGACCATGCGGGATCAGCAGGCGTTCCAGGCAAACTTCGATCGTCAGGAACGCGCTATGATGCGCGACAGCGGTAGCGGAAATTCGGTGGACGGTTTTCTGCGCACGGATGATTCAGGCGGCGGTGGCGGCGGTGCTCGCAGTTCCTCCGACCGTGTCAGCGATCTCCTCCGCAACGTCGACACCATGAACGATCCCAGCACTGGCGGCACCAAAGAGGTCTCCAACCTGGGCGGCTACAATCACTTCACCGACGGCTTCGGCAACTACCGCTCCTATGACAGTCCCAATGCCACACCGGAAAATCAGGGTGAAAACGGTTCATGGACGCGCATGGCGGAAGCACCGTAAGCTTTCTCACTCGGATAACCAGCGCGGGTGGCACACGCTTCAACGCCGGAAACCCAGAGAAACCGAGGGACAGTCGCGACCGCCATCTTCTGAGAATGCGGAAGCGTTCCGTTTGTCCCCGAATTTGTCCCCGAATTTCCCTCTTGTGTTGAGGTGTGTCTAATGGCACCTTTTAGGGCGCATATTTATAGTTAGGCCGCAGAGAACATACTTCATCTCACCACCACCCCACCTCGGAGGTTCCATGAAGCGAGTCACAGGCATTGGCGGCATCTTCTTCAAGGCCAAAGACGCTCCGGCGCTACAGGCTTGGTATAAGCGGCACCTGGGAATAGATGTGCAAGAATGGGGCGGCACGGCGTTCACCTGGACTGACGGTGACGGTAACCCCGTAGCTGGAACAACCGTATGGTCTGTCGCGCCGGCAGAAAGCAAGCAGTTTGCTCCCAGCACCGCATCGTTCATGGTCAACTACCGGGTGGAAGACCTTCACGGATTGGTTAAAGTCTTGCGCGAAGAAGGTTGCAACGTGCTGGAAAAGATTGACGACTCCGAGTATGGGAAGTTTGCCTGGGTCATCGATCCAGAAGGAAACAAGGTAGAGCTCTGGCAACCGCCCGCTGGCCAATGAGCCGGGTAGCTACGGGGTCAAGTGCTTTAAGGTCCTTGGGTAGCGGGTGGCTACGAAGTTAGGTACCTTAAGGCCTTTGGGTGTCGTTCTTCTCTACAGACTGAGGGCGCCAGAGTAGACCACACGCGCTTTGGCGGTGTCGCCGCGTTCGATGCGGCCAATCTGGAAGAACTTCTCGCGGCGGCGCTTCAGATCCGCTTCTACTTTCTTCACATATGCCGACGGCACCACCAGAATCATTCCGACTCCGAGGTTGAACGATTCCAGCAAAGCGTCCGAATCCATTTTTCCAACCTTCGCCAAATATTTGAAAATCGGCAGCACCGGCCAGGACGCCAGATCAATCACTGCCTTCACGCCTGCGGGAAGCACCCGCGGCAGATTGCCTGGAATTCCGCCGCCGGTAATGTGCGCGAGTGCGGAAACCCAGCCGTTGGCAAGAATTGTGCGCAGCGCCGGCGCGTAGCAAAGATGCGGCTTCAGCAGCTCCGCGCCAATCTTGTTGCCCACTTCCGCGACGTAGGTGTCCGGCTTGAGCTTGGCAACCTCGAATACCAGCTTGCGCGCCAGCGAGTAGCCGTTGGTGTGCAACCCCGACGACGGCAACGCCAGCAGCGTATCTCCCGGCTTTACATTTTTTCCGGTGATCAGATTTTTCTTTTCGACGGCGCCAACGATAAATCCGGCAAGGTCGTATTCGCCATTTCCGTAAAATCCCGGCATCTCCGCGGTTTCGCCGCCGATCAGCGCGCAACCGGCTTTGCGGCAGGCCCGGCTCATTCCGTCCACCAGCTGCTCGACCACGTGCGGATCCATTTTGCCCAGCGCCAGATAATCCAGGAAAAACAGCGGCTCCGCGCCCTGCACCAGAATGTCGTTCACGCAATGATTGACCAGGTCGCCGCCGACCGTCGAATGCACGTTCATGACGATGGCGACTTTCAGCTTGGTGCCCACGCCGTCGGCGCTGGAAACCAGGATCGGCTCTTTGAATTTTTTCCGGTCGAGTTCAAACAGCGCGCCGAAGCTCCCGATCCCTCCGAGAACTCCGTTGGTAAACGTGCGGGTGGCAAGATGGCGGATGCGATTTTTCGCGTCATCCGCGACAGCGATATTCACTCCAGCGTCGGCGTATTTCATGTTCGTTGGCGCTACCTTTGTGTATTTCGCACAGCCCGGGGTTCGGGGTTTGTACTTATAAACCCCGAGCTAAGAGACGAAGGCGGGCTCGCCACTTGCTGGGACGATTCCTGCGGCCTTAAAAAATATGGAACAATCGCCTCCACCGAACGGTGCTGGGATGGATGATGCCGTTCATGTACGCCAAAAATCTCGTCCTGATTTTGCCGGCCTTCCACGGATCTTCTCCGGCATCCAGCGACATATAGATCAGCACCGGCGTCCCAATAATGTCGTTGCGCGGCACACATCCCCAGAATCGCGAATCGTAGGAGTTCTGGCGGTTGTCGCCCATCGCGAAATAACAATCGTCCGGCACCTTGTACGGCATCTTGATGTCGGAAGTTTCGATACGCTCTGTTTTTCCCAGCGTGTAATTTTCCGAGAGCCGCTGCCCGTTGATCCACACCGCATTGTCGTGAATATCGATGGTGTCGCCCGGCAATCCGATCGCACGTTTCACGTAGTCCGGCTGCGTCGGATCGAATGGCGGCTTGAAAATAATGATTTGCTGGCGCTTGGGATTTCTCCACAGCGGCACATGCAAGTTGGTGAAAGGAATTCCGGCGTCGTAGCCGATGCGGCTCATGATCAGGTGATCGCCGATCAGCAGAGTATTTTCCATCGAGCCCGAGGGAATCACCCGCGCCTGCCCGATTGCGCCGTTAATCAGCAGAAATACCAGGCCCACCCAGAACCACGCGATCACTTCGCGGCGAGCCTTTTGCTCGAAGGTCAGCTTTTCCTGCGGTTTGGTTTGGACTTTTTCAGCCTTCACGGAGTCTCACCGGCGTCCGGCTCCTGTTTATCCTGCAGGGCCAGTCGCTCAACTATTAGAATAACCGAAACAGCCTGTGCCAGCGAATCTCGCTGGGATGCAACAGGGCGTTGGCATAAGCGGAAATCCGGTCGCCGATCGCGCCGGAGCCCCAGGACTCCGACGGCGTATCAATGGACATGTAGATCATCAGCGGCGTGCCGATGATATTGGAACGAGGAATGCATCCTTCAAAACGGCTGTCCAGCGAATTGCCGCGGTTGTCGCCCATCACAAAGTAGCAATCCTTTGGCACGGTGTACGGGAAAATTTTGGTCTGTCCGCTGAGCGCCGCGCGAAACATCGAAGGATCGGCCGGATCGGTGCGCCCAACTGTATAGCTCTCATGCAGACGAGTCCCGTTAATCCAAACCGCGCCTTCGCGCACCTCCACCGTTTCACCGGGCAGTCCGATCACACGTTTGATAATGTCCGAATTGTCGCCGGGAACTACCGCGCGAAAAATCACGATTTGCCCGCGCTTCGGATTTCTCCACAGCGGAACGTGCCAGTTGGTGAAGGGAATGCCGGCATCGTAGCCCACACGGCTCATGATCAGGTGGTCGCCGACCAGCAAAGTATTTTGCATGGACTCGGACGGAATCACCCGCGCCTGGCCAACTGCGCCATTGATCAGCAGAAAAACCAGGACCACCCAGAACCAAGCGAGCGCCTCGCGTCCGATTTTTTCCTTCATCGTCAACGCCGGCTGCTTGGTCGCTTTGTTTTTTGCCGATTGCCTAACCTTCATGTTCCACCGTTACCGCCGCCGGTTCGCCCAGCTTTCTGTTTATCGCGCCCTCGCGCACTTCGAGTTGTACCAGGTCGGTGGGATAATTTCCCGTGTAGCAGGACGTACAAAAGTTGCCCTGAGTGTCGTTCACCGATTGCTTCAATCCGGTCATCGAAATGTAGCCGAGCGAATCCGCGCCGAGGAAGCGGCAAATCTCTTCCGGCGAATTCGACGACGCAATCAGTTCTTCCTTGGTGGGAGTGTCCACGCCGTAGTAGCACGGCGAAATTGTTGGTGGGCAGGAAATTCGAACGTGAACTTCTTTGGCGCCGGCTTCGCGCACCATGCGCACAATTTTGCGGCTGGTGGTTCCGCGCACGATGGAATCGTCCACCAGGATCACGCGCTTGCCTTCCATCAGCCTGCGCACCGGATTCAGTTTCAGCTTCACGCCGAAGTTGCGAATGGCCTGCGACGGCTCGATGAACGTGCGCCCAATATAATGATTGCGGATCAGTCCCATTCGAAACGGAATTCCAGATTCCATTGCATAGCCGACTGCGGCGGGCACGCCAGAATCCGGAACTGGCACCACCAAGTCCGCGTCCACTGGATGTTCGCGCGCCAGCTGCCGCCCGAGCGCTTCGCGGCTGTCGTTTACGCTGCGCCCAAAAATAGTGCTGTCCGGCCGCGCGAAATAAACGTGCTCAAAAATGCAGAACTGGTGCGGCTTTTCCGGCGCGAAGTGAATCGACTCGAGTCCCGACCGCGAGATGCGCAGCATCTCGCCCGGCTCGATTTCGCGAACGTACTGCGCGTTCAGCAAATCAAACGCGCAGGTTTCGCTGGCCACAATCCACGCGGTTTCGCCGGTCGGCGTGGTGAACTTCGCAAGATTGAGGGGACGAAATCCGCGCGGGTCGCGCACCGCGTACAATTCATCCGGAGTCAGCACCACCAGCGAGTACGCGCCTTCGCACTGGTTCAACGCGTCGCCCAGCGCTCCTGAAAGATTCCGCGCCGGCGAACGCGCCAGCAAATGCACAATGACTTCGGTGTCGCTATTGGTCTGGAAAATCGAGCCTTTGTGTTCGAGCTTGCGACGCCATTCCGCGGCGTTGGTTAGATTTCCGTTGTGGCCAACGGAAATTTTACCTTTGTTGCAATCGATCATGATCGGCTGCGCATTCAGCAAAGCCTTATCGCCCGCCGTCGAATACCGTGTGTGCCCGATCGAAGCGCTCCCTGGCAACTTTTCCAAAACGTCGGGCTTGAAGATTTCTTCCACTTCACCCATTGCGCGGTGCGCGTACAGATCTTTTCCGTCGGTCGAAACAATTCCCGCCGATTCCTGCCCCCGATGCTGCAGCGCATACAGGCCGAGGTAGACCAGTTTCGCAGCCTCTTCGTGACCGTACACCCCGACCACGCCACAGTGGTCGTGGAAGTGATCGTCAGCGAATGCGCGTTTTTCTGTCATTTAGATTGCAGCGTACGTTGCAACGAATTGGCCCAAAGATCGCGCAGGGTTTCGACCGGAGAATCGATTACCGCGCGACCCTTATGTTCGATGCGCAGCAAACCGTTGGAGGTAACTTGGCCGATGGAGTTCGCCGCGACGTTGTATTGTCGCGCAATCGCTTGAAGCGCGGCAAGCTTTGCCGGAGTCACGCTGACCACGCACCGGGCGCCGCGTTCGCCAAAGATTGCGTATTCCGAAGAGAAACCGTCCTCGGTGCTGACGTTCGCGCCAAGCCGGGGCGCAATAGGTTGCGCCCCTACGGAAGACGCAAAGCAGGACTCGGCAATGGCCATCGCCAGGCCACCATCGGAAATATCGTGAGCCGATACAACCACGCCATCCGACGCCAGCGCCACCAGGCAATCGATCAATCGTTTCTCAGCGGCCAAATCAATCGCTGGCGGTTCGCCTGCTACGATTCCGCTGACGGTTTTCGAGTATTCGCTCGATGACAATTCCTTGGCCGGCGGCAATAGGAGAGATTCCTCGCTTCGCTCGGAATGACGGTCGCGTGAAACACCGTCCAAGAGAACGATCACGTCGCCGGCATGGCGAAACGCGATCTTCACTACCCGCGATGCGTCGTCCAAAATTCCCAACACGCCGATCACCGGTGTAGGATAAATCGATTTCCCCAGCGTCTCGTTGTAGAAACTCACGTTCCCGCCGGTGATCGGCGTGCCTAGCGCGGTGCACGCTTCGCCGATCCCGTCAATCGCCTGGGAAAATTGCCACATCACTTCCGGCTTTTCCGGGCTGCCAAAGTTCAAACAGTTTGTCGCCGCGATCGGACGGGCTCCGCTGGTCGCCACATTGCGCGCCGCTTCGGCCACCGCGTGCATCGCGCCGATTTTTGGATTCAACTGGCACCATCGGCCATTTCCATCTGTCGCCAATGCGAGTGCTCGCATGACGCCATTTTTCTCGGACTCTTTAATGCGCACTACCGCCGCGTCGCTCGCGCCGGGCCCGGCCAGCGTGTTCGTTCGCACCGAGGTGTCGTACTGCTCGGTGACCCATCGCTTCGATGCAATCGCTGGCGACGCCAGCAATTTTTTGAAATTCGCAGTTAAGTCCGTTCCGTCGGCCGTGAAGGCAAACCAATTCTTTTCACTCTCCACACGCGGAGCAGGCGCGGCCAGCGGCCGCTGGTACACCGGGCCTTCTTCCGCCAGAGGATGCGCGGGAATTTCCGCGGCCACTACGCCGTGATTTTTCACTACGGCCAGTTCGCCTTCCTTTACTTCACCGATCACGACCGCGTCCAATCCCCACTTCTTGAAAACGTCCAGCACTTCGCGTTCGCGCCCGCGCTCTGCCACCAGCAGCATGCGCTCCTGCGACTCGCTGAGCATGATTTCGTAAGGAGTCATGCCGGTTTCGCGCTGCGGCACTTTCGCTAGCTCAATTTCAATTCCGGTTCCGCCGCGCGAGGCCATCTCCATCGTTGAGCAGGTCAGCCCCGCCGCGCCCATATCCTGAATCGCCACCACCGCGCCGGTGCGCATCGCTTCGATGCACGCCTCCAGCAGCAATTTCTCGACGAACGGATCGCCCACCTGCACGTTCGGCCGCTTTTGCTGCGACTCTTCGGTGAACTCCGCCGAAGCCAGCAACGATGCGCCATGAATTCCGTCGCGCCCGGTTTTCGCGCCGACATAGATCACCGGATTGCCAACGCCCTTGGCCTTGGCCAGAAATATCTCTTCCTTGCGCGCAATCCCCAGAGCCAGTGCATTCACCAGCGGGTTCTGCGAGTAGCACGGCTCGAAACAAACTTCTCCGCCAATGGTCGGCACGCCAAAACAATTTCCGTAGTGCGCGACGCCGCGAATCACTCCATCGAGGATGCGGCGGTTGGCAGCAATTGTCGCGTCGTCAGTCTTTTGGCCCTTCGTGAAACGCGCATCCACATCACCCTGAGTGGTGATCGAGCCAAATCGCAGTGAATCCAGCACCGCAATCGGCCGGGCTCCCATGGTAAAAATATCGCGCAAAATTCCGCCGACACCGGTGGTGGCGCCTTGGAAAGGCTCCACATAACTCGGATGATTGTGCGATTCGATTTTGAACGCCGCGACCAGTCCGTCGCCGATATCCACTACGCCGGCGTTTTCGCCGGGCCCTTGCACTACCAATTTTCCGCTGGTCGGCAGCCGCTTCAAATGAACCTTGCTCGATTTATACGAGCAGTGCTCGCTCCACATCACCGAAAAAATTCCCAGCTCGGTGATGTTGGGGTCGCGCCCCAGAATTTTCTGGATGCGCGCGTACTCCCGGCGCGTCACTCCGTGCTCCGCCGCGATCTCCGGTGTCACCTTGATTTCCATGCTCGCTGTCGCCATATGTCAATTTCCGGAAAGCCGGCAGGAAGCCGGCGCTACGACCTAAAATCTTTCGAAAAGTCCTTCGCGACTCAAGCTGTAGCCTTGGCCACAGCGACCAGCGATTCGACCAGGGAGTTGAAAATCACCCGGCCGTCGGCGGAATCGAGAGCCGATTCGACGGCGCGCTCCGGATGCGGCATCAACCCCACCACATTCCGCTCGCGATTGCAGATCCCCGCAATGTTGTGGACCGAGCCATTCGGATTTCCGGCGGCGTCATCATTCCCGTCCGGCGTGGTATAGCGAAACACAACTTGGCGATTCTTCTCGAGTTCCGCCACCGTCGCTTCATCGCACATGTAGTTCCCGTCATTGTGGGCAATCGGAATCTTCAGCACCTGCCCCTTCTGCGCCGCGCATGTTGCCGCGGTATCGGTCTGCTCCACCCGTACATATACATGCCGGCAAATAAATCGCAGCCCGGCATTGCGCATCATCGCGCCGGGCAACAGCCCCGCTTCGCACAAAATTTGAAAGCCGTTGCAAATTCCAAG
The DNA here is from genome assembly GCA_963814635.1 of uncultured Acidobacteriota bacterium. Lineage (GTDB taxonomy): Bacteria > Acidobacteriota > Terriglobia > Acidiferrales > UBA7541 > Acidiferrum. The sequence continues at coordinate 320,250 of CAWFDP010000002.1, forward strand.
AACAATTCCTCCGCCCTTGGCAAACTTCTCGACCGACTTCATCACTGGAGAAAACCGCGCAATCGCTCCAGTGCGCAAATAATCTCCGTACGCGAACCCGCCAGGCAGAATAATGGCGTCGCTGCCAGCCAGGTCCTGCGACTGGTGCCAGATAAACTCGACAGGCTTTTTCAGGATATTTCCGACGGCGTAAAACGCGTCGTGGTCGCAGTTCGACCCCGGAAAGACAACCACCGCAAATTTCATAGTGATGTGGCTCCCGATGGCATTTGGGGAGCTTTTATTTTAGCACAGACGCCGCAGTCGACCCGGACATAGCTATAGGCCGAGCGATGCCAGGTCCGTTAGGAACGGATTCAAGACTTTGATTCCATCCAAATCTTGCCCGGCCGGCAAATCCTGGACCAAAAGGAATCCGCAGCCCGCCGCTTTTGCTGCAGCATTCACTGGCGCAGCATTTCGCCGACGAGCCGCGAGACACTGGTGTCCTCTTTGGCGGCTTCAAACCGCGCCCAGCGTGCCACGTCTTCTTCCACGGTGATGGTGATATTTTTCAATCGCGCCATGGGTAATCTCCCGGATACTGCGTGCTCCACATTTTCAGGAATTCGGTGTAACCCGGCGGTACTGCCGGAGTGCGGCGTGCTGGGACCATTCAGCTTTTCGACGGGGGCTTCGGTGGGGCCACGGCTCCGCTGGCGGCGCCGGCAGCGGCCGCTCCGATTGCGCCGTCAAGACCCAATACGTTCAGCAAACCCGCGTTGGACGGCACGATGTACTTGGTATTGTTGACCAAGGTTGTGCTCAGCACTTCCAGCCGCCGCATGGCTTCGGCGCGATCCTTGAAGAAGGTTTCCGCGGCGGTGGAAACCAGGCGAATCGCTTCGGCTTCGGCGTTGGCGCGCGTTACCCGGGCCTGCGCTTCGCCTTCCGCTTTCAGAATTTCCGATTGTTTCACGCCTTCCGCCTGCAGAATCTGGCTCTGCTTGAACCCTTCTGCTTCGAGGATCGCTGCACGCTTGTCGCGTTCGGCTTTCATCTGGCGGGACATCGCTTCGGTAATATCGCGAGGCGGGTCGATCTTCTGAACTTCGACGCGAGTCACCTTTACGCCCCAGCCGTTGGTCGCCTCATCCAGCACATGGCGCAAATTGGTGTTGATCATGTCGCGCGCCACCAGAGTTTCGTCCAGCGTGCGGTCGCCAATCAGATTGCGCAAATTGGTTTGTGCCAGCGTGGTGCAGGCATAACCAAAATCCTGCACTTCAAACTGCGATTTCACCGGATCCACCACTTTGTAATAAACCACCGCGTCTACTTCCACCGTCACGTTATCTTTGGTGATCAATTTCTGCGGCGGCACGCTGATCACCTGCTCGCGCATGTCCACGCGGATGATGCTGTCGGTGAACGGAACGATGATCGTCAATCCCGATCCGGCCAGCGCGTGATACTTTCCCAGCCGCATCACGATTCCCTTTTCGTACTGGTTGACGATGCGCGCCGAGCGAATGATCACGATCAGCGCGAACAACAAAAATGCGCCCAGCAGAACCGGCAGAAAGAATGTGATTGGATTATCCATGGCTGCCCTGACCTCACTGAACTCTTAGCGTCACGCCTTCGACCGAAATTATTTTCACATCCGCGCCAATTTCGCGCGCCGGATCGTTGGGCTGCGCCAACTCCGCACGCCATTCTTCGCTGCCGACTTTGACGATGCCGCAATCGCGCTGGCCGATGCGTTTGGTGACCACACCCATTTTCCCCACGACTGCGTCCACGTTCGACGGCTGGTCGGACACGTGCAATTTTGCCTTGAGCCAGCGGCGGAACAGCGCGAAGTACAAAAGCGCGAATATCGCCGCGCTGATCAGCCCGGCGTGCCAGGATTTTGCGAGCAGTCCGATGGCGCCGCCGGCCGCCAGCGATGCTCCGACCAGCGCCAGATCGAAGCCGGTGATTGCGCCTAGCGTCAGTTCGGCAGCCACCGCCAGAACTCCGGCGATGACCAGCAGCCAGTTCACCCAATTGCCCACGGCCACCTCTTCGAGGGATACGTGCAGCGCACGATAACACTGCCGCACACCCGATTCAATGTTTCTCGCAAATGTGGAGAACGGAAAATGTCAGCGGCGCTTGCTGGTTTTTTTTCTCGCGGATTTCCGGTGCGACGCGGCGGCAATTTCTCGACGTTTTTTCGCGGCCCAGCCTTTTTTGTTGACCTGCTTGCCGCGCGCGATTCCCAGCGATTCCGCCGGAACATTTTCGGTGATCGCGGAGCCCGCCGCGATGTACGCGCCATCGCCGATTTTTATGGGCGCCACCAGCACCGAGTCGCTGCCGACAAAAACGCGGTTGCCAATGGCGGTCTGATATTTATTTACCCCGTCGTAGTTACAGGTGATCGTTCCCGCGCCAATGTTGGTTTTCGAGCCGAGCCTGGCGTCGCCAATATACGAAAGGTGCGGAACCTTGCTGCCTTCCCCAATCACCGCTTTCTTGGTTTCTACAAAATTTCCGACCCGCGCGCCGGCTTTCAAATGGGTGCCAACGCGCAACCGCGCGAACGGTCCAACAATCGTATGGTCGTCGAGCCGGCTCTCCTCGATCAGCGAATGTGCTTTCACCAGGACGTCATCGCCCAAAATTGAGTCGTGCAGCACGCTTCCGGTTTGGATGGTGCAGCGAGTGCCGAGTTTTGTTTTTCCAAGCAACTGCACACCGGGTTCAATCCTGCAGTCTTCTCCAGCGCTGACTTCCGGATCGATCAGCACGGTCTCCGGCAACTGGATGGTTACACCCGCGGCCATCAGCTCTTCGCGCTTGCGTTCGCGGAAAATGCGGTCTACTTCCGCCAAGTCGGCGCGTGTGTTGCAGCCGAGAACTTCGCGCGGGTCGGGCGCAATCTGCGCCAGAACGGTTTCGTCGTTCGACGCCAGCACCGCGATCGCATCGGTCAGATAGATTTCGCGATGCTTGTTGTTCGGTTTCACTCGCGAAAGCGCGGGCCATAATCTTGCCAGCGTAAAACAATAAATGCTGGAATTAATTTCGTTCAGTTCACGCTGCTCGGGGGCGAGCTGCGATTCTTCGACGATCGCGCCAACCTGGGTTTCGGATTTGCGGACGACGCGACCGTAGCCGCTGGGATCGGCGAGTACCGAGGAAAGAATCGTTGCCGCGGCGTTGCCCGTGCGATGCGTGGCCAACAACGACTTCAACGTTTCCGTTCGAATCAGCGGAGCGTCGCCCGGAAGCACGATGGCAATTTTTGCGTTGCCGAGCGCGCGCTTGGCCACCAGCATCGCGTGGCCGGTTCCGTGTTGCGGCTGCTGCAAAACGGTTTGCGATCCGAGCGGTTCGACGACTGCGGTCACCTGTTCGGCCTGATGGCCGACAACCGTAACGATCCTCTTCGGCTTCAGCGGCGCGCAGCAGCGCACCACGTATTCGACGAGCGGACGTCCGCCGGCTGGATGCAAGACTTTTGCCAGCGCCGATTTCAGGCGCGTGCCTTTGCCCGCGGCCAGAATCACAACCACTACATCTTTATTCGGCATAGTCCGGCTATTCTCTCCCGGTCTCCGCGCTTTGACAATCGCCACGAGTAACTCGCCACGAGTAACTCTCGAAAAAAGGTCAAGGGGTCTGGCAGCCGCCGGGGCGGGCGACTGCCAATTGCCAGATGGACGAAACTCCCGATTTCCTTTACATTTTCGCACAGGATTCTTTGCTCGCGGGTGACGTAGCAGCGGAGGAACGGCCTTGAAGCAATGCACAAACTGCCGCGGCAATCTTGCGGACTTCGTTGCGACTTGCCCGTACTGCGGGGTGTCGCAACCGGTTCCGCAGGTGGCCATGGCTCAGCCGGGATGGGGCGCGCCGCCACAGAACAGCAACAAGGCTATTGCCAGCCTGGTTTGCGGTGTCCTCTTTATGTGCGCGCCGGCTTCGATTGCGGCGGTGGTGCTCGGCCATCTAGCACTGATAGACATCAAGCGAACCGCGGGCCACATGGCTGGAAAAGGAATGGCCATTGCGGGGCTGGTGATGGGCTACCTGGGAATCGCGCTCACCACGATTTATATCGTGTTTATGGTCTTCCTGTTTCGCACGACTTTGGGCCGTGGCATTCCGATGAATGAAGCGACCGCGGTCACGACCATGAGAACGTATAGCCAGGCGCTGAAATCCTACGCCGAGAAATGCCCGCAGCAAGGATATCCCGCCACGCTGACTCCTTTGGGACCGGGAGCTGGCGACTGCAAACATTCCAACCTGATAGAGGTGCGGCTGGCGGCGCCAGTTCCGGTGCTGCAGGGTTACACGTACAAATATTCGACCGGTGCGAGCGGCCCGGAAAAGATTGCGGCGTTCGCGTTGGTGGCACGACCGGTGACGCCGGGAATGAGCGGAGCGCGATTCTTTTACCTCGACGAGAGCGGAGTGATTCGCGAATCGGCCACGCAAAATATCGGACCCAACAGCAGGCCGCTCGGCGATAACCGGGGGGTTCCGGACAACGATGAAGACGACAAACCTGAAGCGAACAGTCCGCCGAAGCCGGACCCTGTAGACTTGAACGCGATTTCCGCAAACGAAACTGCCGCGGTCTCCAGCATGTTGATGTACAGCGGCGCATTTCACAAGTTCGCGAAGAAATGTCCGCAACAAGTCTATCCGGCGACACTGTCGCCATTGGGCCCAGGAGCGGGCGACTGCAATCACGCCAATCTGGTGGATTCAGCGATGGCGGGCAACAATCCGAAGCGCCAGGGCTATCTGTTTGAGTATAGAACCGGAGTAACGGGAAACGAAAAAGTGACGGTGTTTGCGCTGGTTGCACGGCCAGTCACTCCGGGGCTTACCGGCAAGCGCTACTTCTATCTGGATGAAAGCGGAGTAATCCGCGAATCACCGAATCAGATCATTGGCCCGAGCAGCGAGCCGCTGAGCAATCATTAGCGGTACGAAAGGAACGACCATGAAACAGTGCCCCAATTGCAAAGGCAACCTTGCCGATTACGTTCCGGTGTGTCCGTACTGCGGAGCGAACGTCGCGGTCGCTCCGGCGGGAGCGGCGCAACCTGCATCGAGCGGACCGCAGGAGAAGAGCGGAAAGGCTACCGCCAGCCTGGTCTGCGGAGTGATTTTCTTTTTGTGGCCGGCGACGGCGCTGGCCGCGGTGATTCTCGGGCACCTCGCGCTTTCGGAGATCAAGAGAAGCGCCGGACGCTTGGCGGGACAAGGAATGGCAATCGCAGGCCTGGTACTGGGATACATCGGATTGGCGTTCGTTCCATTCATTTTGATCATTGCGGCGATCGCAATTCCAAATTTACTGCGCTCTCGAATGGCGGCGAACGAGGCGAGCGCGGTGGGAACGCTTCGAACGTACAACACCGCGATGGTTACGTACTCGAGCACATGCCCGAACATCGGATATCCGAAGAAATTGTCGAATCTTGGCGCGACGGACACCGACAAATGCGCGCACGAGAACTTGGTGGGGGCGCAATTGGCCATGTCGGTTCCGGTGAAAAACGGCTACCGCTTTTTTTACACCGCAGAGCCGGATGCCGACGGACACGTGATGAAGTACGTCTTGTCCGCTGACCCGGTGGCGCCAGGAACGTCAGGAGTGCGACATTTTTTCACAGACGAAAGCGGAATAATTCGGTACAGCGCTCAAGGCGGCGCCGATGCAAACAGCGAGTCGCTTCAGTAGTCCTGCGAGACTGTCCAGGAAAGATTAGTCCGCGGCGGGGGCTTCAGCGAGCATGTGACTCTCTACCGAGTGCTCGTCTTCTGTAGTGATCACCCAGCTAGAGGAGTGGCCGAGAAGTTTGCTGACCAGTTGGGTGTGCAGCGAGTGGCCGGCCTTATGCGCTGCCACTCGTCCGAGGAGCGGTAGACCAACCAGCGCCAAATCGCCAATCAAGTCCAGCGCTTTGTGGCGGCCGAACTCGTCGGGATAGCGTAGCGGGCCGTTCATCACACCGTCGTTGGTGAGCACGATAGCGTTGTCGAGAGAACCGCCGCGAATCAGGCCCATGGAACGAAGCGGCTCGATATCCCGTTCGAAACAGAAGGTACGCGCGCGCGCCAGCAAGCTGCGGAACGTTTCCGGAAGCACGGCCATTTCAATCTGCTGCTGGCCGACCAGCGGATGCGGAAAATCCACATAGCATTGCACGCGAAATTCGTCGGCGGGATAAATGCCGATGTGGCGATCCTCTTCGATCACCTCGACCGGCTCAATGACTTTAAGGTAGCGACGGCGGCGGCGCTGGCGGCGAACGCCGGCCTGGTCGAGCAACTGGAGAAACGGCTCGGCTGAACCATCGAGAATGGGAACTTCTATCGAATCAATGTCGATATATATGTTGTCGATTCCGGAGGAGTAAATCGCCGCGAGAAGGTGTTCCGTCGTGGACAGCAGTACGCCCTGTTTCATCAAGCTGGTGGCGTAACTGACGCGGGCCACATTGCGGCCGCTGGCCTCGATGAGAAAGTTGTCGAGGTCGGTGCGGCGAAAGACGATGCCAGTATCGGCGGGGGCCGGCAGCAGCCGAAGGTGGCCAAAAACGCCAGTATGAAGGCCAACGCCTTCGGTCGAAACCGGTTGCTGAATGGAGGTCTGAAACATTAGAGCAGAGGTCAGAATAGCAGGTATTGCGCCACTCAAACTAGAGCTCGTTGCTCTTTGTTTTCAATCTGTTACGGACAAATTAGGCACCACTCTCTGGAGTGGTGTGGTAAACGTACAACAAACCGGCAGTTAACCGTGGCGGTTCGGCGAACTTTGCTGTTTTTGAACCGCTCACGAGGCTAGCCTTTGATCATGCGGCCCGTCACAACAAGGGCGCATCAAACAAATGTCAGTGATATACTTTTCGCTGCGAACTGATTTAAGGAAGGGCCAAGAATGAACCGGACTGCTCGGATCGCCATCCTCGCTATTTCTGTCGTGGTGTTTTGCTATGCCGGACTGGGACACGTCCTGGGGCAGACCCACGAAGAGCGTGCCTACAAATCGCTGACGGTATACAGCGAAGTGCTGCAGAAGATTCAGCAGGATTACGTGGATGAGCCCAACATGCACCTGGTGACGGCGGGCGCGCTGCACGGACTGCTGGAATCGCTGGATCCGGAGTCCAGTTACCTGACGCCGCGCGAATACACGGAGTACAAACAAAAGCTGGCGAGCGCGAATCCCGGAGACACCGGGCTGACGCTCAGCAAGCGTTACGGCTATGTGATCGTGATTTCGGTGTTGCCGGAAAGTCCCGCCGAGAAGGCTGGGATTCACAGCGGAGATATTTTTGAGTCGGTGGGTGGATTCACCACACGGGAGATGTCGGTCGGGCAGGCGCTGAATCTTCTGAAGGGTTCTCCAGGAAGCGGAGCCAAAGTCGGAGTGATCCGGCGCGGGAAGAATGAACCGGAAAATGTGGACATTGTTCGGGAAAAGTTGCCGACGACGAAAGTCGTAGTCCAGAAAACCGACCCGGATATTCTGGCGCTGCGGCTGATGACGCTGGAAACCGGGCGCGCGGACGAAATCCGCACGAGATTGCAGGAAGCGGAAAAGCAAGGCATTCACAAAGTGGTTCTGGATTTGCGGAATTGCGGGCGGGGACCGGTCTCCGAAGCGCTGGCGGTAGCGCGCTTGTTCATTTCGAGCGGCAATTTAGCGACGCTGCGCGGCCAGACAGTTTCAGCACAGACCTTTGCGGCAGAACCCAGCAAGGTGGTTTGGAAGGGTCCGGTTTCGATTTTGATTGATGGCACAACTTCGGGAGCAGCGGAGGTGCTGGCTTCGGCGGTGGTGGGAGCGCATCGCGGCGACGTGCTGGGTGAGCGCACGTTTGGACTTGCTTCGGAACAAAAGCTGATTACCGTTCCGGATGGCTCGGCGCTGATCCTGACCGTAGCGAACTATTACAATTCGAACGGCAAATCGATTCTAGAAGAAGGCGTGACCCCGACCGAAGTGGTACGCCAGGAACTCGCCGCAGCCGACGACAACGCGGACGACGAAGATTCCTCGGCCGATGCGCAGACTGCGACACCTGCGGAACCGCGTGCGCTTTCCCCCGAAGATGCGGTTTACCGAAAAGCGCTTGAGCTGCTGAAGACGCCTGCAAAAAAGGCAGCGTAATTTTTCCGTGAAGTCCGGCGGCGAGCCCGCGAAGCTTTCCTTGAAAACTAAATTGAAATTTAGCAGCGCGGGCGGAGCTGCATTCTTCGCGCTGCTGGTGATGTTGTGCTTCTGCGTGACGAGTTGCAAACAGGAACACGCGGGAAAACTTTCGCAATCGCAAATTCATCAAGTTACACAGGAGCTGGCAAAGGCGGCATCGCAAGCCGCTCCAAGCGGATCGTTGATCAAAATTCGGCGAGCAAGGGGCGGACCAACCGGTGGCGAGGATGAAATTTATATCGGTGTGCACGGAACTGCCGCCACCGTGAACCAGCTGGAGCAGCGACTCGAGGCCATTGCAACCCAGCATCGCCTCACGGTGGATGCTCCGAGCGTGTCCGGAAACACTGTGCGGATAACGCTGCGTGGCGGCGTGGCAACTCATCGGATTGAAATCGAGACGCTGTCATTGCGCCCGGCGGAAAGCACCGCAAACGCCGTGGCCGGACAGCCGCGGCTGGCAATTTTGCTGGACGATCTGGGCAGTGACCGCAGCGCGGCGGATGCAATTTTCGCGCTGCGTGTTCCGATTACCATTTCCGTTTTGCCGTATCACGAGCATTCACAGGAGATTGCGCGAGACGCGCACAAAAAAGGTTGCGAAGTAATGCTGCACCTGCCGATGCAATCGCTGGCGAATGAAACGCCGGAGCAACAGGAACTGCGGCCGGGACTTTCGAAAAACGATGTGGATGACATGGTGAACAAGATGCTGGAGTCGCTGCCGGAAGCGGACGGCGTAAACAACCATCAGGGATCGCAAGCTACTTCGAACGGCGTGTTAATGGATGAATTGATGCCGGTGTTGCGCGACGCCGGCGTTTTTTATGTGGACAGCCGCACTACCGCGGCGACCGTGGCTTACGACATCGCGAAACGCGATGGAGTGAAAACCGCTTTTCGGAATGTGCCGTTTCTGGATGACGTGCAAACCACCGCGGCGGTGAAGCGGCAATTACAGATTGCGATTCGCGGCGCGAAAGAAAAGGGCGGAGCGATCGCTATCGGGCATCCGCATGCCGCGACGCTCGAAGCTCTGCGGGAAATGTTGCCGGAAGCGAAGAAGCAAGGCGTGCGGCTGGTGCCGGTGTCCGAGTTGGTGCACTGAGATTCCGAGGCGGGACTTCTTGCTTGAAGCTTCCACCGCGCACAGCCAGGAGTGGCGGTGTTACTGAAGACACCGCCTTACGCTTCCTTACGGGGCGGGAAGGCTTTGTGGATGAACAGCGCGGCAGCAGCCATGGTCAGGAAGCTGAAAACGCTGCCTTCAGGACCGACAGCCCCACCGGTCAGCCAGACCGGGCCGTGCAAAGAAGCGTTTGTTAGATGACCTTCGAAGACCGTGCCGCTATCTGGTACGGAAAATAAAAAAGTTTCGCCGAAATCGAACGCGGCATGCCAGCCAACCACCAGCCACAGGTTGCCGACGCGTTTGAGCGCCAAGGCGAAGATCAAACCGATCGTTGCGACCCCGGCCGCGCCGACCCATCCTTCGTTCTTATTCAAAAGATGCAAGGCGCCGAAGCCAATCGAAAGAATAAACGCCGCAGGCCAAAAGCCGACGCCGTCAGCCAGCGTAAATTGCAGATAGCCGCGAAAAGCGAACTCTTCAAAAAATCCAACCAGCAAAAAGAAAAATACCCAGTAGACCGACCAAGCGAAGATCGCAGGGCCTCGCAAATGAAGCGAACCGGGAGAATATCCGCCGCAAGCGGCGATACAGCCGATGAGGATGGTAATTTCGGCGAGCCCGATGGCGCAGCCCTGGCAAAATCGTTTGCCAAAAAAAGAGTGGAGCGGCAGACCGTAATCACCGACCGATCGATTTTCCAGCCGGGCCATCATGCAAGCCGGCAGAAAAACGATCAGGAACAAGAGAAGCTCTTCTACGAACATGAGGACCGCAAAGGCGGTGGAACTCTCGGGGAAATTAGAGAACGCGCCGAGAAGAAAACTCAAAGCGAAATAAAGAAAAAGGACAGGAAACAAGTAGATCACCAGGCGCAGGCCCGCACCCATCTGCTGGCCATTTGCGGAAACGGGAGTGAGCGGCGCTTGCGGATTTTGGGCGGGAGACGCGGGTGGCAAGGATTCTTCGTTGATTGGACGCTGCGGAGATTCGTTGTCCATGAATGACTCCGCAAGAGTTTCCCGCAGCGGCCGGGCTGAATACAAGCCGCTACTGCGGAGCAGTTGTTGCTATAGCGCCGAGGATGCGGAGAGACTTGCGGTCTTGCAAGAATGCCACGAAGCGAAGATTTTCGCGCTTCCAGGACTTGTCGAGGCCAATCGTTGCTTTGTATTCCGTGGTTACTGAGGAGTCGCCGTGCTGGGTCCTCACGCGAGTGAGCGAACGCAGCACCGGAGCGTGCGGGAGATTACGGCCTTCATTCTCGCCGCGAAGGACATTCGAGGAGAGACCGCGTTCGGTGACCGCCAGCCAAAGATCCGCGGAGCGCGCGTCGGTGGAGGTTGTCTCGACGTGGATGGTCAATTCGGCGGATTTTGGCAACAGGTTTATCGAAGAGATTCGAACTGCAATATCGGAAGTCTTTGCCGCTTCGCTAATGTGCCGGAGAACTTCGCGCTCCGAACTGCCTACCAGGTCGCTCAAGCCGTTAATCACAAGTTCGGGCGTGTAGACTCCGTCGTGATGCAGTGCGCGCGAATACTGCTCCTGACGTTCGGTCCATTCGCTGGAGGAAAAAGGATCGCGCCAGCCCTGGTGGTCCCAGTAGTCAACATGCTCTTCGATGGCGATGATATCGGTCTCGCCGATGCGTCCGGCCTCGTCGAGCCGCTTTAAGAGCGCATCCGCAGGTGGGCAACTCGAACAGCCCTCGGAAGTAAAGAGTTCCAGAACCACCGGGCGAGCCGGCGAACTTTGGGAACCCGCCACGCGGGCGGAATTGAGACTTGCGGCACGGTCAACTCTAAAAGCAACCCACGCAAAAAGAACGAGCGAGACTACTGCTACCGATTTCCAACGCATATGGAACCGCCTGTCAGACGATTATGACGCCGATTATAAGATTGCCAGGACAAGAAAAGGTGTCCGAAGCCCGGAAAAACAGGCATTGACCACACCTAACCGCGAGACTAGTCTTGACCGGTTAGCCGCGCAGAAGTTTGCGAGAGGTCATTATGGCCATCGATACGAAAGGCCGCATCCCGGGAAACCGGCTTTGCCTCGATTTTGTGAACCTGCCGTTCGATCCAGGAGACCCACGGCCGCGCGCTGGCTCTTGGCCACAATTGATTGATTTCATGTCCGATAAAGGAATTGTTTCCGGCGAAAAGAGCGAGGAATTAAGCGCGCTGCCGGACAGCGATCCGCGGGCTGCGGAAACACTGCTGCGGCATGCCGAACGGTTAGGCGATGCAATGAGGAGCGCGTTCACCGCGATATTGAAAAATCAACGAGCGCATCGCGAAGCGGTTGAACCAATCAACGAAATTCTTCGGGTGACCGAAGGCCACGATGAACTGGAATGGCGTGGCGACCGGTGGAGACTGGGCTTTCTGGCAAAAGAGGAAGGGCTGGAGTGGCTGCTGGCGGCGATTGCGAGGTCAGGAGCGGAATTGATCGCGGAGGGCACAGCGAGCCGGTTGCGGCAGTGTGGCAATAAGAATTGCCAGGTGCTTTTTTACGACGATTCGCGCACGCACCGGCGGCGGTGGTGTTCGATGGCGCACTGCGGAAACCGGAGCAAGGTCGCAGCGTTTGCCAGCCGGCACAGCACCGAGAAAGCACGCGCACATCACGCGTAGGAAATTATTTTTGGTCCTTGATGTATCTCGGCTGCTGCTTCTTTCCCCACGGGTCGTAGGAATGAGCAAACACCAGGCGCTCGGCCATGGGCGGATGCGAATACATCCAAAAAGTGATGAAAGCGGGCGGATTGGGGTCGGCCAGATCGATTTCGCCGAGAGCCTGGAAGGCGTGAGCGGCGACTTGCGAGGAATTGGGTACGATACCGTGAATCAGCTCCAGCCCGAAAACGTCCGCGTTGTGCTCCTGCATACGGCTAAAGCCATTGATGATGGGCGAAGAGAAAAACATGATGCCTTCGAGAATGAGGAGAAGCACTGCAAGCGCGGCCCAATCCTGAGCGCCGTAAACTTTCCAGCTGGTTCCCGAACGGTCGAGAAGAATGTGTAACAGCCTGTAGGAAACATACATGGTGACCAGCAGCAGTAGCGCGGCGAAGAAAAAACCATTGCGAACATGATTGAGGACGTAGTGGCCGGATTCGTGGCCAAAGATAAAGAGCGTTTCCTGCGTCGTCATTTTCTGAAGGAGCGTATCGAAAATGACGACGCGTTTCGAAGCGCCAAAGCCGGTTACGTAGGCATTGAGCTGGTTGGTCTTGGTGCTGGCATTCATCAAGAACATCCGCTCGGGCGGAATCTGCAAGCCGGCGCGCTGCGAGAGTTTTTGCAAATCGGCAGCCAGCGCCGGATGCTGGGCGGAGAGCGGGTCGAACTTGAAGAACAGCGGGTCAACGATCTGCGGCTCAAGAATAAACACGGCGAGGATAATCGGCAGAGCCACCAGCCAGAAATAAAACCACCAGCGCTGCGGACTCTTGCGAATGATGAAGAAAAGAATGAGGCCCATCAGCGTAAGAAAGGCCATGGCGATCAGTTCTGTTTTACACCAATCCAGGCACCACGAGCCCCAGCGCTGCACGGACTGTTCGTAGTGCAAAGAGAGCGCGTGCCAGGCGATGTGAACCGGAAGTTCAACGAGATCCAAAAAGATGACGAGCAGAGGGATGAATAGCAGCCCCTGCGCCAGACGATTTTCCGAACTACGCTGGGCAAAATCGCGGATTCGCGCCACGAAACCAAAACGTAGCGTTACGAACAGTACTGCAAATCCGACAAAGACCGAGAGGAAGTACAGCGTATAGCCGGCGCGAGAGTAGGCCACCGCTTTTTCGTAACGTTCGTGGGAGAGAGTGTATCGCTGAGTCTCATCGGCGGCAGGCGGAGCGGGAGTGTCAGCGGGAGGCTCGATTTGTTGCGGCGGAGGAGTGCGCACGGTGGGAGTTTCCTGCGCGAAGATCGGTACATGCGCGGCGCCTGGAAAAAGCACCACCATGAATAAGCTGAGTAACAACGCACATCGCATGCGTTGAAGCAAGACTCGTCCCCCTCGCATCGTGTTCCTGAATACACCCTGCGGGAGCCCACCCAGCGCCGCAAGCGGGCCGAGTATGCGCCAGATGATGCTTTTCCTGCAAGCGGGTATGAGGCGCGGCGCAGCAGGTATAGAAATAGGATGCATCCACTCTATTAGATGGAGGGCGAGCGAAGAACGGGAGCAGTGCCCAGCAAGAATTGAGGCGGTATTTATGGATGAGCGGTCTTCAGGCAATAATTTCGCACGGCGCCGGAGGTGGCCAGGCTGGCGTGGATGATGGAGGTCCAGCGCTCAAGCCGGTGGTGATGATAGTGGTGGAAAAGATAAGAAACACCGATCGAGACGGCGGTGCCGGCAGCTTCGATCGAGGCGAAGGCGGCATGATTGTCCACGATGTCATTGGTTAGGATCACTTCATCGCGGCCGCGACGGCGAAAATTCAGAGTGGAGAAATAATCGAGCGTGCGAGACGCGGCAACGGCGGTGAACAGCAGATCGTTTTCGCGGTCCCAAAAACGGTGCTCGTCGGTCGAAGCGGGTTTGGGTTGCGCGGCAGGGGCAGCGGAGGCGGTCTGATTTTTTGGAGCATCGGAAGCGGATTGCCGGGCGAGCGGGAGTGAAAAACAGTTCTTGCAGCACGCAGGTTCACGGCGACGATAGGACGCAAGATCCGCGGAGGAGGGAAGCACGGACCAGGGTGGATCAAGATGGTTGTGGCCGCAAGATTGGGATTGCATCAAAAAATCGCCAGGCGAACGCGGCGCGCAGTATGCCAGTCCAGAGACAAGAAATGCGGCAACGAGACATAGAAGAAAAGCGCGCGCAATCGCTGAATTGGGAAAATCCAAGTTGTAATTGTTCCTCAGTTGGCCGTAAGTCCCCATTCATTCTAAGACAGCCGGGCGAATCGTGCACCGCGGCAGATCTTTCTGCGCGCGGTGACGCCGCCTGGCCGCGAGGCTTGCCACGCTATTCGGGAATGTTGGTATCGGGATATACTGCACTGAGCTGAAAAGCAATCTAAGCTTCGCAAAGGAGCATTCCATGAATGACCGGACGGTGCGAAGAATTCTGGCCGCGACGATGCCGGTCGCGGGCGCGTTGGCCCTTGCTGCGGGATTGCTGTCAGCGGAGAAAACCGCGGGCCGCGCCCAACGGAGTTTCGCGTTTACGTACGAAGTGCACGTGCCGCCGGTTCCAGCCGAATCGGTATCAAGCCGCTTGTGGATTCCGCTGCCGCAGTCCGACGAGCACCAGTCGATTAATAAGCTGGTCATCGAAAGCCGCGTGGCACACAAGACGGATAAAGAATCAGAATACGGCAACAGCTTCGCGGTCTTTGCCCCACCGCCGGCGGAAGCAGCGGCTGGTTACGAAGTGACGCTGCGGTTTGAGGTGACGCGTCGCGAGTACCTGCGGGATCTGCGAGCAACGGGCGGTCAACCCCCGCAGGCGAAAGATGCGATGCTCAAGCGTTATCTGCAGCCGGACAAGATGGTGCCGCTGAATGCGACCATCGCGGAGTTGGCGCGCACGCAAACCGAAGGCATCACGCGGCCAATCGAAAAAGCGCACAAGATCTATAACTACGTGGCTTCGACGATGCGTTATGACAAATCCGGCGAAGGCTGGGGCCGCGGCGATGAGATGTGGGCTTGCGATTCGAAGCGCGGCAACTGCACCGATTTTCACTCGGTGCTGATCGGAATGATGCGCTCTTCGGGAATTCCTGCGCGCTTCGAAATCGGTTTCCCGCTACCGGCTGGCAAGGCCGAGGGAGACATTCCCGGGTATCACTGCTGGGCCGAATTTTACCTGGATGGAATCGGTTGGGTGCCGGTGGATGCATCGGAAGCTTCCAAGAATCCAGCCAAGCGCGATTATTTCTTTGGAGCCGTGGACGCGGACCGGGTGAGGTTCACGTATGGCCGGGACATCCGGCTGTCGGCAGAGCAAAAAAGCGATCCTCTGAATTTTTTCGTCTATCCTTACGCCGAAGTGGACGGCCAGCCGCTGAAAGACGTGAAGACACATTTTTCATTCAAGGATCTGGCGCCGCCGGGCGTGGCTAGCGCGGGAAATTGACTGGAACTGGGGCGGCCGGGCGCCGCTCAAACCGTTCGGGCGTAATTCATTCGCGGCAGCGGATGGGTTAGCGCATTGCGCCGGAAGTTCCCGCGGCGTATCGTGAGTTTAGGCCCTCAAGAGGGGTATCCCTATGCTGAAAATGAGAAATCACTACCCGTTGATCGCGCTGGCTGTGGCCGGTCTTTTCTTGACCGGGCTGGCGGGCACGGCACTGGCACAGTCGCAGGATGATTCGGCGCAGTCCGTCGCGGAAGCAGCGCGGCGCGCGCGTGAGAAAAAGAAGGCCGGCGTTAAGCCCGTAAAGACTTTGACCGACGATGACCTTCCGCCGGCTCCTCCGGCAGGTTCGGCCGCCGCAAGCGCAGCCGCGAAGGCTGCAAAGACCGATGACAGTGCTGCGCCCCCGGCCGCTGCCGCGACGGCAAAACCGGCGGATGCCGCGAGCGTCGAAAAAGCGAAATTAGAACATGCAGCCAACGTTGCCGCGCTCGATCGCGCCAAGAAATCGCTGGCGCAATCCGAAGGCGAACTGGACGTGATGCAACGAAAAGCCAAACTGGACAGCGACGACTATTATTCGAAGCCGGACTTCTCGAGCGATTCTGATGGCAAAGCGAAGCTGGACGCAGAAGCACAGGAAATTACCACCAAGCAAGAAGACATCGAAACGTTGAAAGCCCGTATCGCCGAATTGCAAGCCGCAGTGGATGCAGGAGCGCCTCCGGCGACAGAGAGCAAGCCGCCGTCGGACGAAAAACCGCCGTCGCAATAAACACCAATCCCCGGAATCGCCAACGAAGCTTGACTCGCGCGTTAGCTCGACACTATTTCAATCGAGGCAAACAGACTGAGTCTGTGCCACGGGGAGGCCTTCGATGAAATCAAGGGCCAACTAAACGTAAACGGCTACTTTGGTTCGAGTACCAGAGGCAGTCCATTCTTGGGATTGCCAATGATCACTACTTTTGCGTTATTGCTGAGCGCCAGTTTCTCGGTGGCTTCAATTCCCTTCCATTCCAGCAATTGCGGGCTGATTCCCTGCGCCACGATTTTCTGAAAATCGGCGATGCCTTGCGCTTCGATGCGCTTGCGTTCGGCTTCCTGCTTTTCTTTTTGCAGGATGAAGCTCATGCGGAGAGCGTCCTGCTCGGCTTGTTGTTTGGCTTCGATAGAACCCTTCAGCATCGCCGGCAACTGTACATCGCGAAGAAGTACGGCTTCGACGATGACGCCGCGTGCCGCAAGTTGAGTCGTCAGTTCGTCCTGGATCTGCTGCTGAACGAGTTCGCGGGCGTTGGTATAGAGCGCATTCGCGGTGTGCGCGGAGGTGGAGGCACGGATGGCGGCGCGCAGCGTGGGCTCGACGATTTTTGCCGCGTAGTCTTCGCCGACGGTTTGAAAGACTTGTGCCGCTTTATTCTTATCCAGGCGGAAGAGCAACGAAGTATCCAGTGCGAGGATGAGCCCTTCGTTCGAAGGTACGTTGGCGCTTTCTTTCACCGATTGGGTCTGAACGGAAAGCTTTTGCACGGACTTAAGCGGATTGATGAGGTGAATGCCTTCACCGAGCACGTCACCAGTGACCCGGCCAAATAGCGTCAACACCCCGACGTTTCCTGTAGGAATCGAAGTGATGCTTGAGAACAGCAGAATCAAAAGCAGAATCGCGCCGACTAACCGCAGAAAGCGGTTCCTGATATTGCCGAGGCCTGGCACCGCATTCAGCGAACCGCCGAGATCAAATCCTCCGCGTCCAGGTGTTGTCATGGTGTTCCTCCATCTCAAGCTGGGTAAGACGAATTGCTCTCCAGGTTGCTCTCATCATCCTCTACGTTGGGAAGGCGGCGCAACTAACCGCGGTAGCGTCCAAATCAACGGTTTCGGATTATTCGAAAGTTCACAGGAAATCCACACGTCCGCAACCGGTACCCTATATCTTGTGTGGTTTGTTCTTGACACCACTGGCTTCCCGCATCACAATCCGGCGAGATTGCTGCTTCGGCCGCTTGGCGTGTGCTCATCCGCCCGCTGCGGCCACTGGGGGAAGCACGATGCAATACCTGCCCGGCTGGACTGTACAATGCATCAATTCGGAATGTTCCGCGCGAGGCCACTGGCTGCGCGCACATCTCTCCGGCCCCAACGCCGGCTTGGAGTTTTGCCCAAGTTGCGGAAGCATGTTGCAGGCGGTGCCGCCACCGATCGGTCCGCGGCTACGCATGCGGCCGCGCGCACTGGCGGCGCGCCCGCCGCTGCGCCCAAGACCCCACTAGGCTTACCCAAAATCGAAGGAAAGAGCGCAGACAGGATTGTCTGCGCTAGCGATCGGCGTCGCCATTCGTGACTGCGTGTGATTGTTCGAAGTGTTGGCGGGGAAATGCACGCACGCAGGAGCGCGTACGCTACTTGGCACTAGGATTCGATCAGGCCTTTTTCCAGCATTTCTTCGTCGCTGAGCCACAGGTCAGGAATGTTGGCGGAACCCAGCCGAAGAATATCCTCCAGCGCGCCACGCACTTCACTCAAGCGAAAGTCCACACCGATGCGGTCGAGAAGATCCAGCAGCGGCTGAGCGCCTTCCGCGAGCAGCGGTTTCGGCCGCACGCCAACGCGATCCAACCGGTGATAGGTGAGAACGTAAACGGCATTCGGGCCGTTGCCGTGACGAACGATGTGCAGAAATCCCCGGGTTTGAGGAATAGTTGCCGCGGGTGAAATTGCTTGGCGTGGGGCGGAGGCGCTCATGGCGTATCTCGCTCCTGTGGCGTCCTCAACTGCACCCGCTCGTGCTGCCGCAATTTTCGCACTTGTAGCAAGCGCCGTTAGGCACCATCAACATGCCGCACTCGCTGCAGGTTGGCGCGCCTTCGTGAGCGTTGCTGGGCGAACGCGAGCCAGCTGGCTCGGACGGCTTGATCGCCGGCGGCATAGCCAAAGTCGTTTGCAGATTCGTTTGCAGCGCTGCAGTGGCAATCACTTCCGGCGCGGCGCCATTGAGCTTCAGATAGTCGGAAGAGATAAAACGTCCGCCGAGCCAGCGCGCAATGTAATCGAGCACCGACGAAACGAAGCGAATGTTGGCGTTGGCAGTGATGCCGCTCGGTTCGAACCGGGTGTTCAGCAGCTTGTCCACGAACACCTTGAGCGGAACTCCGTACTGCAGACCGATCGAAACAGTCAGCGCCAAGCCGTCCATCACGCCGGAAAGCGTGGAGCCTTCCTTGGACATCTTGATGAACACTTCGCCGGGGCGCCCGTCTTCATAGAGACCAACGGTGATGTAGCCTTCGTGGCCGCCGACACTGAACTTGTGGGTGACGGAAGCACGTTCCGCCGGCATTTTTTCGCGCTGGGCGCGGGCAAACAGTTCGCGTTGCATGGGTTCAACCACCGCGGCCACAACCTCGGCGGCCTTTTCTTTCTTGTCTTTGTCACCACTGGCATTGAGCGGCTGCGACTTTTTGGAATTATCGCGATAAATAGCTACGGCCTTGAGTCCGAGCTTCCAGGACTCCATGTAGGCATCCATGATGTCTTCGATCGTCGATTCCTCGGGCATGTTGATGGTCTTGGAGATGGCGCCGGAGAGGAACGGCTGAGCAGCAGCCATCATCTTCACGTGGCCGGTCCAGGTAATCGAGCGGCCGCCGCCTGCGGGAGCCAGCGAGCAATCGAAAACGGGAAGATGCTCCGCCTTGAAGTGCGGCGCGCCTTCGGCCTTTCCAGTTTTGTCGATGTAGGCGACGATTTCGCTGGTCTGCTCGGGCGTGTAGCCGAGCTTCATCATGGCTTGCGGCACGGTATTGTTGACGATCTTAATCAAGCCGCCGCCGACGAGCTTCTTATATTTTACGAGAGCGAGGTCCGGCTCGATGCCGGTGGTGTCGCAATCCATCATGAAACCGATGGTGCCGGTGGGGGCCAGAACAGTGACTTGTGAATTCTTGAAGCCGTGGGCTTCGCCGAGCGACAAGGCGTCATCCCAGGACTGCTGCGCCGCCAACATCAGGTCCGGCTGCACATGCGAGGGATTGATGCCGCGCACGGAGTCGCGATGCATACGAATCACATCGAGCATCGGCTCGCGATTGACGGCATAGCCAGGGAATGGACCCATGCGCTCGGCAACGCGTGCCGACTGCGCGTAGGCTTCGCCGCACATCAGCGCGGTGACAGCTCCGGCAACGTCGCGGCCTTCGTCGGAATCGTAGGGCAGCGCCATGGACATCAGCAGTGCGCCAAGGTTGGCGTAGCCCAAGCCGAGCGGTCGGAAATTATGAGAATTTTCGGCGATTCTCGGCGTCGGATAGCTGGCGAAGTCCACCAGGATTTCCTGCGCGGTGATGGTGACATCGCAAGCGTGCTTGTAAGCTTCCACCTCAAACTGGCCGGTGGAATTGACGTACTTCATCAAATTCAGTGAGGCCAGGTTGCAAGCGGTGTCATCCAGGAACATGTATTCCGAGCAAGGATTGCTGGCATTGATGCGAGCAGTGGACTTGCAGGTGTGCCAGCGATTGACGGTGGTGTCGTACTGCATGCCGGGATCGCCGCAGTGCCAGGTAGACTCCGCCATTTTGTAAATCAGGTCGCGAGCGCGAAGTTTTTCGTTAGGCTGGCCATCGGTGATGTTCTTGGTCCACCAATCTTTATCCTGCTCGACTGCGCGCATGAAGTCGTCAGTCACGCGGACCGAGTGATTGGCGTTCTGGAAGAAGATCGAGGTGTAGGCTTCGCCGTCGATGGCGGAGTTATAGCCTTCGCGGATTAACGCGTGCGCTTTCTGCTCTTCCTTGTACTTGCACTCGATGAATTCAACGATGTCCGGATGCTCGACATTGAGAATGACCATTTTCGCGGCGCGGCGCGTTTTACCGCCGCTCTTGATCACGCCCGCAAAGGCGTCAAAGCCCTTCATAAAGCTGACTGGACCGGAAGCGATGCCGCCGCCGGAGAGCGTTTCCTTGCTGCCGCGCAACGCTGAGAAGTTGGTGCCGGTGCCGGAGCCCCACTTGAACAGCATGCCTTCGGTGCGGGTCAGGCCCATAATCGATTCCATGTCGTCGTGCACCGAGTTAATGAAGCACGCCGAGCATTGCGGTTTGGATTGCACGCCGACGTTGAACCATACCGGCGAGTTGAAGGCCATTTTCTGCTCGACCAGCAGGTGGGTCAGCTCATCCTTGAAGGCGTCGCGTGAGGCGCTGTCTGTGAAGTAGCCGCCTTCGGTACCCCAGCGAACGATGGTGTTCACCACGCGGCCGATCAACTGGCGAACTGAACCTTCGCGCTCGGGACTTCCGGGCTTGCCGTGAAAATATTTACTCGCGACGATATTGGTCGCCGTCTGCGACCAGCCCTTGGGCACTTCCACATCTTCCTGGCGGAAGATCGTAACGCCCTTCTCATTGCCGATCAGCGCGGTGCGCTTTTCCCACTCGACCGCGTCGAATGGCGAGATCTTTCCGTCGGTGAAGAAGCGTTCAAACACCAATCCACTCGGAGTTCCCGCCACTTCGGGTGCACCCGCTTCGACAGACTTTCCGATCGGAGCCGTCTTCACCGTTGCCATCCTGTTCCTCCCAGACCTGGGTCCCCGTTCTATTGGGGGAACCCTTCTATTTTACTCCTCTGCGATAACAGAGGTCATGCCCGTTCCAATTTGATTAAAAGTTCGCCGACTCGTTATTCCCTGAAAACATTCCGTGATAGCTTCTCAATCTCGGCGATCCAAACAGCTCAAAAAAAGGCGCGCTGTTCGCTTCGCCCATAACTACCAACGACCTGCCGTCGGCTGCTGGCCCCAACCAGCTTCCACGGCAAATCAGTTGCTTCGCGCTAGCTTCGCGCGGAGCCGATACTTCGCGCTTGGATGTTTTGCGAAAAACCCGGGCTGGTTTCGTGGGTAAGACCGGACCGTTGTCAGCTTCGACTGGGTCCGTCCTGGCGCTTCCACGATCCCCCGAATCTGGATTTGAAGTATCAATGGGCGGAAAAATCCTGTCAAGAGAAAAACGCAAAATGTGGGTGACTTTTTTGAATTTGTGTCTATATCTAGCGGTGGGCTTCCCTCTGTGAACTGCGGCAATACAGTTTCTTTCTGATGTATCAGCGGCGCTGTTTCTCCTAAGCTCTTTCAAAGCAATCAATTAACATGTTTTCCCGCTGCCAAATCTTTTCCATACTTCTATTGGTCGTACCTTCTCTGTGCGGTGCAAAACATTGGCAGCATCACGGCGAAAAAAATTCACGACCGGCGTTTGCTGAGAAAATTCAAATCCCGGGAGTGTCTGACGCCGGAAAAGTGAACGACTATCTTTACCGTGGTTCGCAACCAAATGAACGAGGCATCGAAGAACTTCACAGACTTGGCGTTACGGTGGTCGTGGACCTGCGTGGCGAATGGAAAGGAAGACGCGAGAAAGAACGCCTGCAAGCAGAAAAATTCGGGATACGTTTCATCTCGATTCCTGGAAACGGCTGGTCTCCACCATCGGACAAACAAGTCGCGCAATTTCTTTCCCTGATACGAGAACGCCCACGGCAACGCATCTTCGTTCATTGCTGGTTTGGCGGCGACCGCTCCGGGGTGTTTCTCGCCACCTATCGGATTACATTTGAACACTGGACTCCGCAGCGCGCAGTACAGGAGATGAAGGCATTTCATTTCAAAAGCCTTTGGCATCCAGCGATGAGGAAATACGTCAAGGAATTTCCCCTGCGGCTGGAGGAGTCCCCGGAGCTTGCGCGATTTCGCAGCGCTCCCAAGCGCGACTAGCTTTCTCTCAAGTCACCGGCCGGTTGCCAGTGGCTACATCCAACGGGCCAACTCGCGTTACAATTGGAGCATCCAAACCTGGGACGCTACTCATGCTTTTTAGCCTGCTTCTAGCCCTCGTTCTGACGGAAACGCCTGCAGCTCAGGCCGCCCAACAGCCGTCTGCCCCTGCGCAAGTAACGCGAACCGGCTACGGGGAGAGACTCAAGCTTCCAGGGTTGCCTAACGGAGGGCGAATCAGCGGCTCGTTGTACCGCGGAGCGCAGCCACATTCTGAAGGTATGCGGCAGCTGCAAAGTCTGGGAATTACCACGATCGTGGATCTTCGTGGGGAGGACGCTCAGAAATCGGAGTGGGAGCGCCAGCAAGCCGAAGCGCTTGGAATCCACTTTGTAAAAATTCCAGTGAGCGGCTGGGCACCACCCAGTAACGAGCAGTTGGTCCAGTTTCTTTCGCTATTTCGCGCAAATCCAAAGGAAAAGGTGTTTGTGCATTGTCGCTTGGGAGAAGACCGCACCGGCGTATTTGTTGCGGCGTATCGCATGGCCTTTGACGGCTGGAGCTCCGAGCAAGCGATGAATGAAATGTATTTCTTTGGCTTTAACGGCCTTTGGCACTCTTCTATGAAGTCCTTCGTCAGAAGCTTCGAGTCTCAACTAAAAACAGAATCGATATTTGCGGACTACCGCGTACATCAAGACGAAGCTGTAACCAAATGTGACAATTCCCCGAGCGCTTCGGTCTGCGCCGAGTAACGCCCTTATTTTCTTATATTTAGCGTGTATTTCCGTCCTAGTACCGCAGTTTCCCTTCGATGGAACCGTTGCTTCATTTGCACTGATCAATACAAAACCGACAATTCCATTAGAACGGAAGGTCCCCATGCAAGTCGGAAGATACCAGCTGTTCGAGACTTTAGGAGTCGGCGCCACTAGCCGGGTAGCGCGCGGATTTGACCCGATGATTGGCCGCCCGGTGGCTGTCAAGATTTTTCCCTCAGATCTTGCCCAGGGCGAGGCGCGCGATCGTTTTCTGCGCGAAGCCCGCGTCGTTGGACAACTCTCCCATCCCAATATCATCACTCTGCATGACATGGGAATCGAGGAGTCCACGCAAACTCCGTATCTGGTGATGGAGTACGTTGAGGGCCTGCCGCTGGACCGGGTGCTTGAAAAAGGCACGCTGCCGTTTCCACGCGCATGCGCCTGGATTGCTCACGCCGCCGAAGCCCTCGACGCAGCGCATAAGCGTGGTGTGATTCACGGCGACGTCAAACCGGCCAACATCCTGATTACCACCGACGGCAAAGTGAAGCTGACCGACTTCGGCATGGCTCGCGTCGCCAAGCGCGACACCGGAGATTCGCCCTTGCTGGGCACGCCGGCGTATTGGTGCCCGGAACAGATCATGGGCCGCCCGCAAGATGCGCGTTCTGACCTGTTCTCCCTTGGCGTAGTGCTGTACGAAATGGTGACCGGAACAAAGCCGTTTGCCGCCGAAACTCTGCAAGGCGTCTGCAACCGTGTCCTGTCGTCAACCGTAACTGCCGCGTCGCAGCTGCAGCCATCCGTCCCGGTAAGCTTTGACGAGGTTATCGCGTCGTGTTTGGCAAAAAATCCCGACACCCGTTTAGCGTCTGGCGAAACCCTCGCTCAACTTCTGTACCCGCTGGCTCGGCGCAAAGTGGTTGTTCCAGCGGCTCAGGCGCAAGCGAAGCCGGTGGTAACTACGAGCCTGCGCGATCGCGCTTCGCGCCTGCTGCGTTCGGCTTAAAAACGGCAGCGCCACACGGAAAATTTCCAATTGAGGATTCTTATTCGTAGCGAAGTGCTTCGACCGGATCGAGCTTGGCGGCTTTCATCGCCGGCCATACACCGAAGATCAATCCCACGCCGACGCTGACGGAAACGCCGAGCACCGCGGCCCACACCGGCACCATGCCGTGCCATTGCAGCGTGATTCGAATCAGGAACACCAGCCCATTGACCAGCACCAACGCAATAATGCCGCCCGCGCCGGTCAGGGTCATCGCTTCCAGCAGGAATTGCCAGGTGATGTCTTTGCTTTTTGCGCCGATGGCTTTGCGCACGCCGATTTCACGAGTGCGCTCGGTCACACTGACCAGCATGATATTCATCACGCCGACGCCGCCGATGAGTAGCCCAATGGCGCTCAGAACGAAGGTGGCTAGGTAGACCATCATCATGATGTTGTGAAATTCGGATATTTGCTGCGCCGCGGTCTCGATCGAAAAATTGTTTTTCGCGTCATAGGCCACATTACGGCGGCGGCGCAAGATTTCGGTGGCTTCATCCACCATTGAGTCCAATTGACCATCGTAAGCCTGAACCCGCATGTTCATTTCGTCGGCGGCGGGATAGGTTTTCTTGAATGTATTGAAGGGAATCAGAACGCGGCGGTCTTCGTCGCCCATCCCGAAACCGCCCTTGGGCTTTTCGACCACCCCAATTACCTGGAAATCGGTGCCGTCAATCATCACATCTTTGCCAATCGGATGGCCTTCCGGAAACAGCACCGGGGCAACGTTTTCGCCCAGCATCACCACTTTTTCGCGGTGCAGGTCGTCGCCTTCGCTGATGAACCGGCCATCGATGGTCGCCGCGTTCGCGTACACCTGGCCAAAATTCGGCTGTACGCCGCGGAAATCGATCGCGGTCACTTCACCGGCCTTGGTGCGCACGGTGTGCGATTGTTGCCAGCCGGTCTGGATGAACGCGGTCACGTTTTTTACGGACTTGCCGCCTTCCTTGATCGCATTAGCGTCTTCGATGGTCAGCGGTTTGCGCAGCCGCTCTTCCAGCGGAGCGCTGCCGCCGTGGAATCCCTGGTCCCACTTGGAAATAAACGCGGTGTCCGCGCCAAACTGCTTCACGTTTTCCTGGATGGTGTAGTCGAAGCCGGTGATCAGCGCGGCCACCAGCATCACCACGGTCACGCCCAGTACCACGCCAAACACCGTCAGCGCGCTGCGCATCTTGTGATTGCGCAACGTGTCCAGGGCTTGCTTTAGGTTTTCGCCGTACGCTTGGGCCATCTGATGTTCCTATCCGTCAGCCCGCAGGGCTTCAATCGGATCCAATTTCGCCGCGCGCATTGCGGGGTAAATTCCAAAAAACAGGCCTACCGCTGTAGAAAGAAAGAGCGAAATGATCACCGCGCTCATTGGCGTTTGCATTGGAATGTCGGTTGCCGCACGGGTGATCGCCACCAGCCCGTACGCGCACAGCAAACCCATCAACCCGCCAACCGCCGCAAGCACTCCGGATTCGGTCATAAACTGCAGCAAGATGTGAACTTTTCTCGCACCTAGCGAACGCCGGATTCCGATTTCGCGGGTGCGCTCGGTTACGCTGGCCAGCATGATATTCATGATCACGATGCCGCCCACCACCAGAAACACGCTGACAATTGCAATCGCAGCGGCAGCCAGCGAGCCAGTCAAATCGTGCCACAACGCCATGATTGAGTCCGAGCCCAGAATCGCAAAGTTATCCGGGGCATCGTAGGCCAGATGACGGCGTGCGCGCATCAACATCCGCGCTTCGTCTTTGGCCGGTTCCATCATTTCCGAATTCGGTGACTGCACAAAAATTCCGACCCAGTCATTCTGTTTATGAAACTCGCGCTGGTAAGTGTGGATCGGCAGGATGATGAAATTATCCTGTGATTGCCCAAAAGCGCTACCGATCGCGGTAGCGACTCCCACCACCTGATATTCATGCGTTTCGGCACGCAACGTCTTGCCGATGGGGTCCATATTCGGAAACAATTTCGCCGCTACGTCCGCGCCAATAAAAGTAATTTGCGCGCGGTGCTCGTCATCCGCTTCAGTGATCATGCGACCTTGTCCGACTCCGATGTTACGAACGTCGGTATAGTTCGGCGTTACGCCCATGACGTCGGTGCGTTCAAGGCGTTCATTTCCCGCCTTCAAATCCATATTGCGGTCATCGACCGCCGCAACAGCGCTTGCGGTCTTCATGTTGTCGCGCAGATACTCAAACTCGTCCATCGTAAGCAGCGGGCGTTTCTGGGCCTTCACCCAGGCGTCGTTGCTGGTGATAATGCCGAACCGGTCCACGATAAACACGTTGGCGCCAAGGTTGGCGATGCGGTCCGCCACGTAGAAATTCATGCCCGAAACCAGGCTCATCACGCCGACCAGCGTGGTCACCGCGAGGATCACGCCCAGTAGCGTCAGAAAACTGCGCAATTTGTGCGCCCGCAAAGAATCGATTGCCAACCGGAAGGTCTCGAGCAGCGCAACCAAAGAACGCCGCGCGCGCGCGAGCTTCGACATCCGTGCGTCCACTCCTACCGCTGCGCCTACTTGCGCCAGCCTATCAAGATGCGTTACACCCAACGGAGTCTCTCCCAATCCTGCCCGACACAATTATCCCGTGTCTTTAATACGCGCAAGAACACCCTTTCGTTCCTAATTAGACGTTGAAAGCGGACGATTTGCTTCACAAAGACGTTAATATTGCCGGCGCCGCTGAAAGGCACCCGCCAAAGCGACCGAGGATTGGCCGCCAAAATAATTCTAACACGTTTTATATCAACAAGTTACAATATTTTCGCAGCCAGCCAATTCAAAATCGTGGCCGTTCGGTCTATCCTTGACCAATACAACATCTACCCTGTTTGCTGGATCCAAAGCTTCGCGGCAAAACGAGTACAGTCTAGTTTTGGGAGACCACATTGCTCCGCTTGGCCAGATTTTGGGTTTTCTTGCTGGTCGTGGCCCTGGGCGCAACCGCCCAGGCTCAGGAATCCGCCTCTTTTCGAGCCGGCGACGGTGCGTCACCGGACGCCAACGTCCGCGAGGTCATGGGCCAAGTCATTGACGGTCTCAAGGAAGCCGAGCGCGCGCAATCCCTTTACGAGCGTATCGAAAGGGTCGAAACCCGCAAGGACTCTCGAGACAAAGAGCCACAGAAGACTTGGGTCACCCGGGTGGTCCCGGCAGGAACCGGCGTCGCCAAGATCAATCTTGGGCTCGACGCCAAGCCCGTGGACACGGACTACTATCGCGCCGAACTGGATCGCGTGCTTAAGTCACTGCTTTGGGCGGCAGAAAACGGGCCGCAGCAGCACGACGCCTATCAAAAAGTCCAAAAGAAGCAGAAAGACCGCGAAGATCTGATCGAAGCCACCCGCAACGCCTTCATTTTTACTTACGTCGCCAGTGAGCCGCGCGGCGACCGCACGCTTTTGAAATACCGCATGGAGCCAAACCCCAGTTTCAAGGCCACCAATCGCACTACTTCGATCTACGCCAAGGTCAAAGGCTACATTTGGGTGGACGAGTCTTCGCACCAGTTGGCGCGTGTGGAAGGCGAAGTCACCGACGATATTTCGCTGGGCCTGTTCCTTGCCAAAATCTATAAAGGCAGCAAATTCCGGCAGGATCGCTATGCGACCGCGCAGGGACTATGGCTGCCTTCCTTTTCGCAATACGACTTTGACGGCCGAAAGCTTTTCACCAACATTTCCATTCATGAAAAAACTTTCTATACCGATTACAGGCACATCGGACCGCCGGCGCAGGCCATCCCTTTGTTTCAATCGGAAATTGCGCGGCTGGACGCCATGAAGGCCAAGCCGGGTGCGGATCGTTAGCAACTTTTTTGGGGGCGAAGGGTTAAATCAAGAAAGAGGTGTGCGCCCTTGATCCGAACGACGAGCCGAACTGGTGCCATTCGGTCAGGTCTTCCGCGTCTGTCTCTCGCTACCATTTTGCTCCTGGTGTTTGCGGGAATCGCCGCCAGCCAACAGCCGGCTGATCCGCCTCCGGCAACTTCTACTCCCAATACTCCCAAGCCGAAAAAAATTTATACGGATGATGATATTCAACCGTCGCCCAGTGGACCGGCGGCGGCCGCAAAGCCGGCCAGCTCTCCTGCTCAGCCCGGTAAAGATCCCAACGGCGAACTCGCGCGCACCATGCGCGCAAAACTGGAGAAGCTCGCGGCTCAAATCAAAGATGCGGACAAGCAGCTCGATGATTTAAAACGATTCCAGGCCGGTGAGACTAATGGCGACGCCAGCCATCAGTGGCACAAGGGTTACAATGCCACGCCGATTCCGGACCAGATCGCCAAGCTCGAGCAGAAACGATCGCAACTGTTGGGGCAAGTAGATGCAATCTACGACGAGGCGCGAAAGAAGGGAATCCTTCCGGGCCAACTTCGCTAGCGCAAGCTTGCAGTGCGCCCAGGTCGAATGGGTGCACGGGCCTTCTAATAAGCGCCTATTGATCAATGACTTAGAGCGCTCCGATCATGCAGCATTTCACTGGTCGACCGGCAAGCCAAACACCATTTACATTGAGCTGGAGAGGCACCGGGCGAGATGCCCTCTGGTTATCATTACCGAGAACGAGTATTGAACTGGAGATGCGTCGACCCCCGGAGCGGTGAACCCAGCTCGAAGGAGGTCCGATGCAATTTGACAGACTTCATGGGATTGTGCTTTTGGCGCTGGCGGCGCTGCTGTTGGCCGTTCAGTCCGCTTTCATTTTGCATGGCATAGCAGTCAGGGAGGAAGCCTCCACCGCAAAATCCTCCTCGCCAATGGCGCCCAATCCGCCCTCAAATACAAAGGACGACGGAGTCAATTTTCTACCGGGTGAGATTGCGGTAGTCCTGGCTCTACTGGGCACTAGCCTGGTGGTTTCGAATCGGCCGACCAGACGCACCAACGCAAACTCCGCTACGGAGACGAGAACCCCAATTCCGCATTAATTTGAAAATCTGCGACGCTTGACGCTTGCCGAATCTGAGGGTTACTGGGCTGCGATTTCTGTCCAGGGATACGCTTTCATGTCGCGCAGTTCGGGCTTTTGCCAGGCCAGCTCAGGGTGCGCGGCCAAATGTTTCGCGGCGATAAAATCAAGCCCGCATGCATGCCCCGCCGCAGCCGTAAACGAAAGTTTTGCCGCCATCGTTGAATCCGTCGCTTTGTTTTGCACCGCGCCTGCCGTGCCGTACGCCGGCTGCCAACTGCCCATGCCCCGCGGCGACAGCTCCACGTGCCCGCAAAGAGTGCGTTCGCTAGCTTGCTGTTTCCCGGTCAATGAATCCATGTGATCCGCCAAAAACTTCTGCGCGGCCGCAACATCAATCTTGCCCTTGTTTTCTTTCATCAGTTGTTCCCAGCGTTTGTGGCGCGCGTTCGGGCTGTTGCCAGGGTCCTGCAAATTAAAATCGGTCTCTTCCGCGGCCAGCTTCGCGTTGATGGGAAAATTTGCTCCCACAAAATAACCGTCCGTCTTGCGTTCCAGCGTTACATTTTTCAAACCCAGTTCCAGGCTGGCGATTTCATTTTTCTTGGTGTCTGCAATCAACCAGTCGTTGGCGTATCCCCCGTTGTTTCCCTCTTTGAAAATCTTCGCCACGTCGTCAATCGACTCCGAATATTGCAGCGCCTTGCGCGCCCGCACGAATTCCGGAATTCCGTTGGAGTCGTACCCGGAAAATCCGGTGATGGTCGTTTCGGTGATGACGATTCCTGCGGCATTCACGCCGAAATCGTCACCGCTATGAATCAAGCCCGGCAGGCCGTCCATCACCAAGCGATAGCCGTTCGCGGGCTTAATATCGAACGCAATCGTCCACCGCGCGCCGTCCATGTAGCCGGTCCAGTCATTGTGCGCGATCACCACTTTGCCGTCCTTGGTGTAACTTCCGGTGGCAACGAACGCGCTGCAATGATCCGGCGCGGTTACTGTCGCGGGCGAAGCGATCTTGTGCTGCTGGTCGTACTCCTTGACGTAGTAGCTCCACTCCTCCGCGCCGTTCATCACCACCACGTCCCACACGTCCAGCTTCACACCACGCGCGCTGAGCCCGTCCGCGATCCCCTGCATTTCATCGCGGTATTCCCGTTCGATGTGCGGCCACATCATATTTTTCGCGGCGTCGCGGAAGAAATTCCAATCCTTGCTGGTGTCGTGCGTCAGTTCCAGCAGGAAAACTTTTTGCAGGTCGGCGATCTCCGGCGCCAGCAGATATCCGTGCTGATAGCCGATTTGCGCTGGACTGCCAGTCAGATGAACCATCGTCCAGCCGCTGACTGGAGGCTTGCGTGATGATCCCGCGAGCATCGCTTCCGGCGAAGGCACTGCGGGAGTCGCGGTCCGCGCTCCACGTGAAAACGCCACCGCCGAAGAACAGATTGCAATCAGTAGAATCGCCAGCGAAACAGTGCGCCGCATAGTTGCCTCCAACAAGATCGACGAGAAAAAGTAACTCCCGCAGCGCGAATACACAAGTTGTTCGAAGTCCCGGGCGTGCGCCGCGCGGTGCTGCCGGACCGCTTTCTGACGACCTATACATTCAAATTGCCAGGACTCTATACAATGCTGTACCTGTCTTTGACTCACGTGCATCAAAACGCCTACTTGAATCGAAGCGTACAAGTAGTAATCGGCTTAATGAGCGTATCGAATCATTTGCATGAGACCAAGGAGACCCATGTCTAAGCTAACCAATACAGTGGCACTCGTCACCGGAGGCTCCCGTGGTATCGGAGCTGCAATCGCAAAACGCCTGGCCGCGGACGGGGCGAACGTGGCCATAACGTATACCAAAGGCGCCGACGCGGCTGCGTCGGTCGTTAAGGAAATTGAAGGTACTGGTGCAAAGGCCATCGCAATTCAGGCGGACTCCACAGACGCCGGCGCCGTCGCAGCCGCGGTCGAAAAGACGGTCGCGACCCTCGGGCAACTGGATGTGCTTGTGAATAACGCCGGCACGGCCATTCCGAAGAAGTTCGAGGAGACCACACTAGCGGAAATAGACCAGATGTTTAGCCTCAACGTCCGCGGCGCCTTGGTGGCGACGCAGGCAGCGCTGAAGCATATGAAGAACGGAGGCCGCATCATCATGATCGGCTCGTGCGTGGGCGAGCGCAATATGACTCCCGGTCTTGCGGCCTATTCGGCCACCAAGGGAGCCATCAAGATGTTCACTCAGGGGTTGTCCAGGGAAGTGGGAGATCGAGGAATCACAGTCAACAATGTTCAGCCGGGTCCGATCGACACTGATTTGAACCCCGCCGCGGGCGATTGGGCGGCGCCTCAGAAGGCCAACACGGCACTCAACCGCTACGGAACTGTTGACGAAGTTGCTGCGTTGGTCTCGTTTGTGGCGGGTCCGGAGGCGTCATATATTACGGGCGCTAATCTGACGGTCGACGGCGGCACGAACGCTTGACCGACAAATTTCTCTATATCGGGCGGAGGCCTCTGAACTCTGTTTCGGTATTTTGCTGGCGCCAGGTTATGGCTGCGCGCTGGCGCCACGAAGCGCTTCCAGATTTTCCTTGGCCAAAGCATTCGCTGGATTCAGCTGCAATGCCCGGTTGAAATGGGCGATTGCTTTTTTCGTTTCGCCAAGTTCGGCCAGCGCTGCGCCAAGATTCGCTTCGGCTGCGGCATCTGCAGGCCGCAGCTTTACCGCCGCTGCGAATTCCTGCTCGGCCCGGGAAAATTCTCCGGCATTCGCCAGCGCAATTCCCAAATTGTAATGCGCGGCAAAATAATCGGGGCGTTCATTTGTCGCTGAAGTCAAATGCGCAATCGCATCCGGGACTCTGCCTAACGCCAGCAGCGCGCCGCCCACTGCGTTTTCCACCGTCGCGTCGCCAGGGCGCAATTCCAGCGCTGCCTGATATTGCTGCAAGGCCTCTTGCGTCGCACCGCGCAGTTGCAACATCGCGGCCAGATTGTAGTGCGCCTCAAAATCGGCGGGATTGTTTTCAATATGGTGGCGCGCCAGCGCTTCCTGCAGCGTCATGCGTGGATCACGCGAGTCCGTCGCCGGCGTGATTGGCAGCACTTGCAGCCAAAGATGCGCCATTTCATCTACCGCGCGATTTCCGCCGCGCACTCGCTGCGGCGGATTATTCGGATTTGCAATGTTCTCCGGCGAATTGTCGTAGCGGTAGCGCATCACGATGCTGGTCCCGCTCGGAAGCGATTCCGGCTGCGCCAGCCGAAACACCGCCTGCCAGTTGAGGTCCCAGCGCGGAATGTGAATCAGCGTTTTCTCGGTTCCGTTCGGGAACCGCGCCAGCGCCAGCATGTCGCGGCACAGATAGTGCGCGTGCGGATAGATCGCCAGCAGCTGCACATCTTCCGGAAGCGTGAACTGGTCGCTCACCAGAAAATTGTTTTCGCCGGGCGGGATATTCAGCGCCCGATCGTTTTCCAGCTGCAGCAAAACCGGAAATTTGCTGGCTGCTTCGTTCGTGAAATAGATGCCGATGGTTGGTTGGATCAATTCTTCCTTGCCCGAGGGCTGCAAGTGCGCGTTCAGCACCAGATCATTGCCGGGATCGAGGCGCAGCGCCATTCCCGGCGGCTCGACGATTGGCGCGCTTCCCGGCTTCCAGAAAAGAAAATGTCCATCCGGATCGAACGATTCAGTTTCGATCTGCAGCTCCATGCCGGCAAATCCGCTGCCCGGAGATTTTTCCTCGCGCCGCGCCGATTCCGAGCGATCCACCAGGAGATTGGCGTGATGCACCAGCCGCTTTTCACCGGGATGGATTTCGATCGCTTTAATAAATCGCGAGGAATTCGCCGGTTCGCGAAAAATAAAATTCCAGTAAACGTCGCTTCCGCTGGCGGGAATCGTGAACGGCGCGGCCGCTTTCAAAATCAGGTCGGGTTTGCCGAGTTGCCAGCCAGGATCGAATTTCGGCGCAGGCGGTAGCTCCGATGGATTCCCTTCTGGCAATCCATCCGCAACCCATTTTTGAAAAAGTGCAATCTGCTGATCGGAAAGATGCGAATCTTCCTCGAATGGCGGTCCTTCCGATGAAGGCAGCCACGGCGGCATCAAACGTTTGCGGGTGATATCCGCAATCTGCCGGGCATGCGATTTGAGGTCGCCGTACGTCAGCAGCGGAAATGGTCCGGCTTCACCTGCATGGTGACACGGGGTGCAGGAATGAAAAACGATCGGCGCGATATCGCGCGAGAACACTACGCGATTCGAATCGTCACGCGGCGGCGAATGCTGTCCTGCAAATCCTGCCAGAGCACAGGAAAATAGAAAAACTGCGCCAGTAACAAATCCAACTCGCACTTGAATCGCAGCAGATGAACTCATTTGATGTCAGCGATATAACAACCAACCGCGCTTACCTGCGCCGGAGCGCTGGCTTTGCCGTCCAGCGCGTTTCGGATCGCATCATCCAACTCATGGGTGGTCGGCGTTGCGCGCGAACGCCCAAAATCTTCGTACCAGTTATCAATCCTGCCGTGATACGTGAGCTTTCCACCTGCGCCAAACACTGCGGCTTCCGGGATAATCTCCGCATGCGCTCGCTTCACTAGCGCGTGATGCACGTCGCGCAACGCCGGAATTGTGTAATGAAATTCTTCGTGGTGCGCGCGAATGCGAGTCGCCGACTCGTCCGCATCCGGATAAACCAGCCAGAATTTGGCTTTCCCCGAATATTTCTCGATGACCTTTTGAATCGTCGGCGCGTAGCGGTTCGAAATCGGGCAATCGGTACGCACAAAAAGCAGCACCACAACTCGGCCATCACCCTGGAAAGGATCGATCGCTTTGCCGTCTAAATTTTCCGGCAAGTCGCTCTGCGCGGGACGCGCGGTTCCGCCGCCGGCAACAGCGCCCGCAACAACGAATGTTGCGCACAAACACGCCGAGCAAACCAGTTCGAGCAACAGTGGTCGCGAAAAATTCATGACGGCGGGACATCTCCCGTTCGAACGATTTCATTTTACACCCACTGTCTGTTCGCCGACGGGTTCGCAATTACAACGATGCAGTCACAACCGGCCGCAACAGATTCAGCGGTGGAAACGACTCTGGCGTAAGCCAATTCCGTTCCTGCACCTGGCCCGGCTTGCCGAGAGAATGCAGCATCAATTTCAGCGCATGCGGAGCCGAAAGCGGCATCACCACCGTTGCCGTCAACAAACCGTCGCGCACCCAAGTCTGACCGGTCTTTTCCAGCCCGTCCGATCCCGTAAACGGACAGCTCATCCAGCGCTCGCGTTCGGTGAGGTCGCTGACGCCCTCCAGAACTTTTCGCGCCGCCATCGCCATCAAGTCGTTCTGCGCGCCAACCAGGTCCACGCGAAGTTTATTGGCAGCGGTGAGTTTGAGCCATGAAGCGACGCTGCGCGCAGCTCCTTCGTCGGTCCAATTCGCACGCAACCCGCTGATGTGAATATTTGCAGGGAGCACCGACTGCATCCCCGACGTTCGTTGCTTTGCCGCGAAATGTTCTGACGGCCCCTGCACGTACAATACGTTCCCGCCACGCGGCAGCAGCGCGGCAAACTGCCGCCCTTGAATTCTTCCAATCTCTTCCTGATCGGTACTGACGCAGAATACCGGCGCGCCATTGGTCTGGCGCAGCTCCGGAAAATAATCGGGAAGATTGTTCAGCACGCCCCAGCCGATACCAGCCTTGCACGCGGCCCGCGCCACCTGCGGCAGCGCAGTGCCGCCCACCGGTTCAAAAATCACCGCGTCCGGGCGTTGCGCAGCCTCTCCCTGAATGGCTCTCAAAATTTGCGTGCTCTGCGTAATGGTGTCGTTATTTGCGAACAGAATCTGCAATTCAACCGGTAATCCCACCGCCGCGCGCCGCGCCGAAGCCGCTTGCTCCAACTGGTAGTCGTTCTCTTCGGTCATCAATGACAAGAGAATTTGCGGCTTTTTCATCCATCAACCTGTTCTGGTCGAGCAAGGGGATTTGGCGATCGAGCGGCCAGCGGACGCCATTTTAAAATGGTACTGCCAGGCACACTCAAGTTCCACTTCGCAATCGCCGAGTTTGCCGTAGCAATTACTGCATACTTGGAAATACTAATTCTCTTACGGACACCGCAATCATTTCGCCGCCGGAGCACCTGTACGTCCAGACAGGTTTTTGCGGAGCACAATTTAGCGGTATTCGCGTGCGCCGCGCCACGCAGCGCCTACACTGAAAGTGTCCGCCCGGAGGCGCAGCGATGAAACGTCTTCTGTACTTCACGATTATTTTCGCCATTTTACTGACCACTGCGCTGATCGCCACGCGTTCGGTGCAGGCGTCGCCGCAAAGTCGAGAGGCCAAGGGCACCAGCGTGCTCACCGGCCTGGTTATCGGCCCCAATGACAAACCTGTCGCACACGCCACCATCAGCTATCAATCTTCCAGCGGAGCCGCCGCGCACGCCGTTCACACTGACGCGCATGGCCGCTTTACCATCACCAAGCTGCCGTCCGACAATTACGATCTGCGCGCCTCAGCCAACGGCATTTTTTCCGAGTGGCAGAAAAATGTCACCGTGCACACCGGACAAACCCGCAGCGTCACCCTGCAATTGATTTACGCCAGGCAGATGCCGAAGGTCGCCATCTCCGCCAGCAAAAATAACTGACCGTCGCCGCGAAAAATTATTCCTGCAACAACTATTCCTGCAGCAATTCGGCAAGATCGTGCAGATCCGCCGCGCTGACATCTGAGACCGCGCAAAACTCCATGCCATGCGCATGCCAGTAATTCCACTGGTAGCCGTTGCGGGTACCCGGCCCCGGCATCGCCGCACCATTTTGGGCCGTGTCCGGCCGCACATACACGCTGATAAAATGTTTTCGCCGCCCGTAAACCAGCACCGCAACGCTGCGTCCATCCAACACATCCAGCCGCCCGCCCAGCAGCGGAAATCCGTTCTCCGCCAAATCTTTCACCGGCGGCACGTAATCCAGCTTTCCATCGAACCACGGCTTCACCGTGTGCTGGTCAGTGGAAAGCACGTCGGTTAAATGGCCCGGCTGCAGCGAACGCACGTGCGCGTCAATCACTTCCGTCAATTCGGCCACCTGCACCGACGCAGCGGGCGCAGGCGCCCTTGACGCCATCAACATCTCGATTCCGTGGTACGCGACCGCCACCAGCACCGCGAACACCGCGCTCGCTCCAATCCATCGCCAGATCGGCACCCATGACCATTGCCCATCCGATTCCTCATTGGCAATTTGCCGTTTGATTTTCATCGACAGCGCGTGCGGCGCCCGCTCATAAAGCTGCGCCGAAATCAACGAAGCGCGCAACGACTCCTGCTCTTCCAACTGCGCGATGCACTGCGAACAATTTTCCAGATGCTTCTCAAACTCTTCCGCCCGCAGCGGGTCCAGCTCGCCATCCAGATATCCGTGCAGCAGCGAGTGCGAATGTTCACACGTCATGGCGCGCCTCCTTTCTGCCGCCGAGCTCACCGGCCGGGCCGCTCCGCAGCGTCTCCTGCAAACGTTCGCGCGCCCGCGCCAGCGTCGACATCACCGTTCCAATCGGTATCGAAGTAATCGTGGCTATCTCCTTGTACGAGCATCCTTCCAACTCCCGCAGCACAATCACTTCGCGCGAGCGCGTCGGCAAACTCTCCAGCGCTTTCATCAACCGTTGCCGCTCGCTGGCAGCCACCGCCGCCGCTTCTGGCGTCACACTCTCTCCCGCCCTGTGAATCGTTTCGTCAAACTCCGTGCTCTTCTCCCCTTTGCGATTCTTGTCCATCCACGTGTAGCACGTATTCCGCACAATCTGCAGCAGCCACGCCCGCGCATCTCCGCCATGAAATCCGCCAAAGAACCGGTACGCCCGCATCATCGCGTCCTGCACCACGTCCTCGGCATCGCTGCGGCCGCGCACCAGCCACCGCGCCAGGTTGAACGCAGCATCCTGATGCGGCAGCACCAGCCGCTCAAATCGTTCTCGCTCTTCCAGTTCCAGCAAGTCCGGTTTCCAATCTCTACCCTAGGTAGACTGGCGAACCCCTCATTTTATTCCCAATCCCGCTCCAAATCCCAATTCCCCACCGCCGCCCCTCTCCCGCCCCCGGCACTTCACTCGTCCCTGCCATGTCGTAGCGCCGGGCATCTTGCCGGCTCTTCTCTGTGCCCTCCGTGTCCCGAACTCAGTGTCCTCTGTGTAACTCCGAATTCTGTTGTTTCTTCTTTCTGTCTGTCTTTTTCTTGTCCCGCCTTCCTTCGCGAACTCTGCGCCTCTGCGTTCAGCGCTTCGACCACTAGAATTCATCGGGTCATTTCCTCGCTCCATGCATTACCGCCAGCACCCACGCCTCGTTTTTCCGGACGCGATAGCCAACAATAAACGGCGTTCCTCGGATCACCAGTTCCCGCATACCAGCCACGCGGCCTTCCCTGCCCGCCATCGGATATAGCGCATGGAGCTGCGTGCTTTCCCAGATTTGTTCGGCAGTCCGCGCCGCCGCCGCTCGATTTTCAGCCGCGAAGTATTCGTACGCGCTGATCAGTTGTTCCCGGGCCGGAGTCGTCCAGCGCACCCGCATCGCCGTGCGCTACTTTGCTCGCCGCATTTTGCCGATCAGCTTTTTCATCTCTGCGTGCGGCACAAAGTCCCCTCTTTCGGCCGCCCGCAGCCCCTTTCCGATCAGCTTGATGTGGTATTCGTTCAACTCCAAGTAATGCTCCACCGCTTCGTTCAGCAGATAACTCCGGTCGCGATCCATCGTCTCCGCAAGCGCGTCCAGCGCCTCCACCTTCTTGGCCGGTATCCGGAAACTGATTGTCCGTTGTGTGCTCATAATACAAAATGACACGCCGTATTAATGCCTTGAAACAGACTCAATCCGTATCCAGCGCCTTCACCTGTCTGGACTTAGCGAACCTCTGCGTCTCTCTGCGTTATCATTTCGCTTCTTTTTCCTGCCGCTCCCCAATCCTTCATCATCGCCAGCAGCGGAAATCGCAGTTGTCATTCCTCGTCATGTCCCCGCAATTCAAAAAAATCGTCGCTAAGTCCTTTCCCTGCCACACTTACAAAAAACAAGGGACTTAAAGAAATCAAAAGGGGGTGGGTCCAATTCCATTCGGGTGCGGGCTTCAGAAGCGAACGGGGAATAAAACTGCTGCCTCCTGAGTCTTCCATCTTGCAGGCCGGAAAACACCGCAACTCCAGCCACTGCGAGAGGACAGCGATGAGCAAAGAAAAGAAAGACGAGCTCTTGATCGATCACAACCACGACGGCATTGACCGGCGCGGCTTCCTGAAGTGCATGGCCTGGGCCGGCACGGGAACGCTCTGCGTGATGCAGGGCGGAATTCTGAAATCGTTCAGCCTGAGCAGAGCCTTTACCGATGGACGAGCGGGCGAACTCGATCCTACGGCGGCGGCCGGCGAATTGCGCTTCGTCCAGATCAGCGACAGCCACATGGGATTCAACAAGCCCGCCAATCAGGATGTCGCGGGAACACTGAAAGCGGCGGTCGACAAAATCAATGCGCTGCCTGCGGCGCCGGAATTTCTGCTGCACACCGGCGACATCAGCCACCTCTCCAAGCCGGAAGAGTTCGACGCGGTCGATCAGATTCTGAAATCGACCGGCAAGGAAACAATTTTCGTTCCCGGCGAGCACGATGTGCTGAATGACGACGGGCAACAGTTCCGCGAGCGCTACGGCAAAGGATCGGCCGGCACCGGATGGCGCAGCTTCGATAAAAACGGCGTGCACTTCATCGGCCTGGTGAATGTGATGAACCTGAAAGCCGGCGGTCTCGGCACACTCGGCGCCGAGCAATTGGAATGGCTGGAAAAGGATTTGCAGTCGCGCGCGAAGAGCACGCCGATTGTGGTCTTTGCGCACATTCCGCTGTGGAGCGTGTACCCGGAATGGGGCTGGGGCACCGACGACGCCACCCAGGCTCTCGCGTACCTGAAAAGTTTTGGCTCGGTGACTGTGCTTAACGGACACATCCACCAAATCATGCAGAAGGTCGAAGGCAACGTAACTTTCCACACCGCGGCATCCACCGCGTTTCCGCAGCCTGCTCCGGGAACCGCCGATTCTCCCGGGCCAATGAAAGTTCCCGCCGAGCAGCTTCGCAAAGTTCTCGGCATCACTGATGTGCAATTCGTGCGCGGCAAAAATGCGCTCGCGCTTGTAGATTCCAGCCTCGCCTAAGCGAATAAAAGTTTTCAAAACAATCTAAGGGTTCAG
Source organism: uncultured Acidobacteriota bacterium (assembly GCA_963814635.1). Lineage (GTDB taxonomy): Bacteria > Acidobacteriota > Terriglobia > Acidiferrales > UBA7541 > Acidiferrum. The sequence goes on from CAWFDP010000002.1 coordinate 359,503, forward strand.
GGGTTTGTACTTTCAAACCCCGGAAATTGAAACGGAGAATTTCCATGAAAAGTTTGATCAGGATTTGTGTGCTCGCTTTACTGTTGGTCGCTGCGTTTTCGCTCGCGGCAGTAAAAGGCGAAACTGCTCATCCCGCCGCGCAAGCCGCGCCAAGCGCCGTGGCGGTGAAGATTGATAACTTCAGCTTTGGTCCGCAGTCCATCGCCGTTTCGCCAGGAACCAAAGTGACTTGGACCAATCGCGACGACATTCCGCACACCGTGGTCAGCACCGAAGGCATTTTCAAATCCAAGGTTATGGATACCGACGAATCGTTTTCTTTCACTTTCGACAAGCCGGGAACTTATCCCTACTTCTGCTCGGTGCATCCGAAGATGACCGGCACGGTTGTCGTGAAGTGAGTGCGCGATGACGCTGAATCCATTTGATCTGAAAGCGGCGCTGCTGGCGAAACACGCGCAGCACGTGGTGGTGATTCATTTCCCGATTGCGCTGTACCTCAGCGGAACAGTGTTTGATTTTTGCGCGCGGATTTTTCGCAAGGTTGCATTGGCCGAAGTCGCGCGCTGGAATCTGCTGTTCGCCGCGGTGATGAGTATTCCCGCAGCAGCAACTGGAATCATTGCGTGGCAGTGGGCGCTGGAGGGAAAACACCTGAAAGGAGTCCTGCTACTGCATCTTTTGTTCGGTTGCGCGACGGTGATCGGGCTGTGGGTGACGGTTTGGTTGCGGGGACGGGTGCGGGGCGATTCGAACGCGGCTACACCAGTGAGATTGCTGATGATTGAGGCGGCGGTGTGCGCCATCGTTGCGGCGACCGGGCACCTGGGAGGGTTTTTGAGCGGCGTGAATATCGGATCGTAAAATGGGTTCGAACAGGGAGTTTGTACAGGTCGTAGTACTACACGTAAGTATAAGATATAATTGTCCTTATGTGCGTTTATCACCTAGTAGTTACGGGGGGTGTGGTACCACGACTCGGGTACCCTGTTCTCTGGCTCCGACGGGCCATTCACAGAAATTAGCGCAGGCAGTAACTTGTTACAACGGGTTGGGGGCCGCGCGGGGACAGCGGCTCCGCAAGGGGCCGTGTGCGAGCTACCCAACCCGCTCTTCAGAAGTACCTCATTTTCCAATCGCTTACAGATGGGAAAAATCGCAAAGTACCGTTAGCTACCACTTGGCCCAAGAAGTACCGATTCGAGATTGTCCATCGCCTCTGTGTGGTCGTCGCCCGTCACGTGCCCGTAAACATCCCGAGTGAAAGCGGCTTCAGAAGGGCGGAGTTGCCGCTGGGCGACTTTCACCCCGTGGTCTGGAGGAGCACAGAGGTCAGCGTATGGCGGAAGGCGTGAAGCCCAACGCAGCGTCCCTTCCCACAGGGCGAAGTGAAGCTTTTCGCCTTCTTTCTTGACGCGCTTGGCGATCTTCTTGCGTTCTTTCCTGTCGAGAGGGGTGATGGGCGCTTACAAAGCTCTATGAAGTCCTTAGTATCTGTGGCATGTTCCGTTCAATGAGTTGCGTGAATAACTTGACCTGTGAGGGTGTTACACGGCGCTCTAAAATCGATTTTGCATTATCCCTGATCCGGTCTGTGTTTCTCGCTGAAAATAGAAGAACCCCGCTGGGATTTGCTTCGACGGCATAATTCAATAACAAGGCTGCCAATGTCCTGTCGTCGGAACAATCCAGATCAAGTCTTTTCGACCAGTCTTTCACTCTGCTATCAGCACCCTTTAGAAATACCGACACCGAGCTGAACGCACCTGCGAGAGCCCCGTGCGTAATAACCAGCCGAGGCCTTGACTGCGATGGCAGCTTATCTAGGTTGCGTGTCAGGACGCTGTTTTGGAACTGGATGACTCCGCACAGGTCTGGCTCTGAATCCAGCGCCCTCGTTACACTGTCCACACTTGTTCCGAGACCAAAGTATCGAATCTTACCCACTTTGACGGCTTGATGCAGAAAAGCGACTAGCTCATCGGAAGGATGTGCTCCGGTAACATAGTCGTGCAATAGATAGAGATCGATATAATCTGTCCCAAGTTCCCGAAGACTGGTCTCCAGGTTCGTCTGAGCGTCCGCCACAGTGAATGCGCTGCCCTTGACACCAAGCGCAACGTGCTTCTGCACTATCCTGCGCGCCGAGGGCACAAACCGGAGAATCCGTCGACCCGCTCCTAGAGCGATCCGCAAAGCGCTGGTACGGCGCGGCGGGTCGATGCCAAATTTGGTGGTGACAGTTATCTGCGTACGGAGCGGCTTGATGAAATTTCCCAGGATGCTTTCCGTTTCCCCATATCCGTAGTATCGGGCGACGTCAAAGTGTCGAACGCCAGCATCAAACGCACTGGCTAACAATCGAAGTGCTTTCTTGTGTCCCACGCTCGTGAGGGTGCTACACCCGAAGCCTACACTTGGAATTTTGATCCTAATTCCCTGCATCTGTTCCACCCGGGCGACGCCGCCCTCCATCTCCCCTCGCCATCAACACTTGCTCACTTCTTAAGTCCGGCGGCCGGCCTGTGGTCAGCAATTCCTTAACTCTGTCGGCGACCCTTATACACAGCGCAAGTATCGTTAATGTAGGGTATGCGGAACCGCTACTCGGGAACACAGCGCTGCTCCCGATGTATAAATTGTCTATTCCATGTACACGACAGTTCGCGTCCACTACGCCGAATTTATCACTCTCGTGCATTCGGGTCGTTCCCATGTGGTGACTATTATCAGTCGCCATCTGCACCCAGGAGACTTTGTCGTCAAGAGCCGCAACTTGGTTGAGATCGTAACTTCCCACTCCGAGCTGCGCGAACTCGCTCGCGATTGTCCTGATGTATTCACATGCAGTCCGTCGTTCAAGTTCACCGGGTCGCCAATCGATTCTGCATCTGCGCATTCCTAACTGATCGCGGACATCGCTCAGAGTTATTCGGTTATTGGGGTTCGGCGCCATTTCCGACAGTGCAGCGAGATAGACCCTTCCGCGCTTTGGAGTGCCAGCTCGTTTTTGAATACAGTAGCGATATATGATTCCGAGCAATTCGCCGGGATCGGCCAATGCGTTGCCCAGCAAATGACGAGTCTCATTGAACGGGGGCAGTGTCCTGCCTCTCGCAGCTCGGAAAAGAGTCTTCAGAGCGGCAACCGACGAATCGGCTTCCATCCAGAAAATAATTGTTCCGTGCATTCGTAACAACTGTTTTTCGGCCTGAAGCCGCTCGCCCAACACGATCAGGGGAGCATACTTTTGTGCACGGACAAAAAATGATTCGTACGAGTTTTGTAGCTGTTTCCGGTCTTTCGCAACGATGTCGTCATACCATATGTGTACGTGGTCCTGAAAATAGCGACCCACTAAATCGTTCTTATTGCCGACACCATGCTGCTCAGTTCGATCCGAAGCTAACAAGAGTCTGGCCGTCTCAATACCTCCGCAGCAGATGATATAAAAACGCGCCTTCGCAGTTCCGGTCTTCCCGGCTAAACTCCTGATTTCAAGCCCCTGCACGGTCTTTGCCGTTTGGTTCGTGGTTATTTGGGTTACATTGGCGTGCAAAATTACCGAAATATTTTGAGCCGCCGCTAGTTCTTTACGGTATGTGGTCCCGAAATTTGGTGACGGGCTCCACCGAGAACACTCTACGTTGAGCTTCGCGGAATCGAAGACCAGGGGAGTAACTCCAGCGCGGGCACACAGATCCTCATAAGAGAGGTTTGGGCCGAGTCGAAGGACTCGTTCAGCTCGATCATAGTACGGCTCGAGGTCTTGGAAGGTGATGGGCCATCCGCTGTTGGGAACCCAGCTTCGCTTCGCAAAGTCGAATGCACGTAAACGGAGAGTTTGGCCGCCCCACGCGATTGTTGATCCGCCCAAGGCCCGAAATCGCCCGCTTTCGACGCCGGCGTGGGGGTGTCCAACCACTTCGCTCTGATTCAGCTTCTGGATTGCGACTTCATTGTCAAGACCGCCACTCTCTAGCACCAATACTTTGAAATGTGATCCCAGAAACTCCTTCGCAAAAGTTATGCCCGCGGCTCCTGCCCCGATGATGCACACGTCGGCCGTAATGCATGCCCCATCGTCGAACTCAAGGAAGTCTTTGATCATTTGTTCGCGACTGTCCTTTCAACGGCCCGACCCGTTTATGCAAGACTGTACGTACGAAAGAAATTAACTCTCAAACACTAAATTCTAGCACTTTAGAATTCCCGAATTCCCCAAGTAAGCCCGCGCGCAACCGATGGACAAACCGAATCCCCAACACAGAAAGTGAGTAAGATAAACAAAGGAGGTAGTTTGGTAGTGCGTTCCATCTTCAGCAATAGGCGCTGCAAATTAAGATCAAACAAGAAATACCAGAGTTTCAATCCGGAAGCCATCGCCACGGCGATAGCACGCGACACGCTGTTCTGGCATCCGGGGGAAGAAGGAGATCGCGGGAGTCTATCTCAAGCAACGAATCCCAAAGGAACTACAGGAAATGGCTTTTGAGGGGTTGGAGGAGATGGAGTGGACGCCGCCGAGTACGCGGCGTGAGACGGTTCCAGCCATTGAACGACAGCAAAGTATCGGGGGGCGAACCAGCCCGGGAGCCTCTCTTCGGTCACACAGCACGAAGTAGCAGTGAAAAGATACTGGAAAGCCGCAGGATGTGGGAGCAGTTCTGGTACTTCCCAAACCACCAAAATCAGATAACGCGAGCAGTTGCAACCGGATAGAGCCGAAGGGCCGGACGGTGTGCGAGCTAGCCAACCCGGTTGTTTTTTCGTTACCAGTTGTTTTGTTAACCTCACGATTTTCTTCGCTGGGAATCCAATCGAAACGAACGGCATAGAGGTTGCATCCGACAGGATGCGGTGGATTAGACATGCCTGGAATCAGTGAGTTGCGGACATCAGGCGATCCGGGGACCGTCATGGGTGATGTGTTGCGCCGACAGTTGAACGTTCTTACTACGATGATTCGAAGCGGACTGGTTGCTGCGGCGGCGCTGTGTTTGGGGCAACCGCTGTTTCTGCCGCCGGCGCGTTCTTGCGGCGAACCGCGGACGTTCGAACGGAAGACGGCAGAAGCGTTTGCGGAATATGTGAAAGCCACCGAATTGCGAAATGATTCCGAACTAAAGCGCGGATTGAAGTTGCTGTGGATTGACGAATTGCCGGAAGCGGAGCGCAAGAAAGATTATGCTGCGCTGGCGCAGGGCGAAGTGGTGATGGAGCAGCGCAAGGCGTTCGAACGAGGGCAGGAGATTGCGTGTCCTGGGGGAATGGTCCATCACTGGGAGGGCGTGATTTTTGTGGCGGGCGCGAAACTGGATGATGTGCTGCGGGTGCTGGAGGATTACGACCATCACGCGGAGTATTACGCGCCGGACGTGGCACGGTCAAAGATTGAAGCGCACGAAGGCGATCACTTCAAAGTGTTGATGCGATTCCGGCGGCAAAAAGTAATTACGGTGGTGCTGAATACGGAACATGAAATTCACTATTTTCGCGATTCGCCCAACCGCGCGCACAGCCGCAGCAGCGCCACACACATCGCGGAAGTGGAGAATGCCGGCAAAAAAGACGAACGGGAAAAATCGCGCGACGAGGACAACGGATTCCTATGGGGCATGGAGACCTGGTGGCGGATGGAGGAAAAAGATGGCGGAGTGTACGTGCAGAGCGAAGTGGTTTCCCTCACGCGGGACCTTCCGGCGGGATTGGGCTGGATGATTGGCCCGTTTATTACCAGCATTCCAAAGGAGACGTTGACGTTTACGCTGGAGGCGACGCGGAAGGCAGTGTTGGCGCAGACGGGGCGGGCGAAGGCGAACGAGCGAGCACGAATTTCGGAACTTTAGTGAGGTGCGGATTACACCGCGCACCGCCAGGAGTGGCTGTGCTACTGAAGAGCAAAACCGTGGTGGCCTGAGTGTGGGCCACGCCGGACACAGACTTTAAAGTCTGTGCCACTGGAGATGAACGCCGATAGCTAAAAATGGCCAAGCAAGGATGCGGCCCGGGCAGCAAAGGCGCAGCGGCGCTGCGCCCCTACGCAAGATTTTTGCGCTTTTGTGCGAGGGCTTGGAGCATCAGGTTGCGGAGAGAGTCGGCGTAAGTGTCCCAAGAAAACTTGCGGGCGGTGAGTGCCGCGTTTGCAGACAGTGTGGCGCGGCAAGAAGGATCGGTAGCTAGCAGACGAATGGCGGCGGCGAGCTCAACGGAGTTTTCCGGATCGTTGAGAAGAACGGAATCGTGAAGATGGGTGAGCCAGGCGCTGATGCCAGCGCGTGGGCTGACGATTACGGGAAGTCCGCATGACATCGCCTCGAGCACGGGAAGATTGAAAGAGTCCTCGAGCGAGGGAGCAACGAGCGCGTCAGCGGCGGCGTAAAAAATTCTGACGTCGGGGACCGGGGCGAAGAACTGGACGCGGTCGGTTAATCCCAGTTTTTCGGCTGCGGCGCTAAATGAGGATTGCTGATCCTGGCCGACGACCATCAGGCGGATCGGCAGGTCCTTGCAACGAGCCAATGCTTCGAGCAGACCTTGTAGGCCCTTGTTGCGCCAATCGTTGCCAATCAAGAGCAACACCAGTTGTTCCGGCGAATAACTGAGAATTTGGCGGCGAGTTTCGTGGATGGGGGTGATAGCCGCTGGGGAGAAATGCCCGGCGTCCACACCAACCGGAATCACAGTGACGTCTTTGCGGCCGAAATAGTGAGCGAGTTGATCGGCGGTGTGCTGTGAAACGGCCGCGAGAGTGACCCGGGTATTGCAGTAAATGCGGCGTTCGAGTGCGCAAAGCAACGCGTAATACAACTTGCGGTGCAGGGCGCGCAATCCTGTGACAGAGCTGCTGGGCTGCAATTCGGCGAGGCGATGAAAAATTGCGTGAACCTGGATGACGTCGGCATCCAGAGCATTGATGCCGGGAGAAAAAACGATGTCCGGCTTGGTCTTTGCGTTTGAGGAATCCTTCCTTCGCGCCCGGTAGTTCAACAAGAGCCAACCAAGGAAGCCGATGACGTGCGGTCCGGGAAATTTGCCGACGCGATGCCACAGAATACCACCACTTTCTTCGACGGTTTGTGAATCGCCAAGAGATAAATCCGCGGCACGTTGCGCGTACAGATGGACTTTGTCGTGATAAGTGGCGAGACGCTCGAGCAATTCGGCGACGGCGCGCTCGGTGCCGTGCTGGTGATCTACAAACGGAGAGATGACCGCGACGCGCAAGCTACGTGGCTCGCTGGTCTAGCCACTGAAGAATGGGCAAGAAAAACGGATGGATTGCGGACATTGGTTGACTGTACCACACGAAAAACGAGGGGAGTTGCGGAGGCTGGGTAATTTTCAGAATGAAACAGTTCGAGAGAAAAAGGGTGAGAAAGATTTTAGGTTTTAGTTGGAGCGTGGAGAAATTCGCGAATGCTGCGCTGCAACGTGATGCCGGTCTCGACCAAAAATAGTCAGGCGTTCGCAGCGGTTTTGACGCAATCCAGATCGAACGGCAAACGCATTTCGACTGGGAGATTTATATAGCGAAGGTTCGCCGCCCAGTTGCGCGCTTGCTAATGTAGGCCGCGCCGATTGGTTTTTTCGAAGAACGATTCCTGAAATTGAAGTTGAAGCCAGCCGGAGCGTAGAGCAAGTTGCCGAACTAGGATTTAGCCTGGGCTGTGGGCAAGGAAAGCCGGCGAGCGAGCAGCGGATTGGCGGAGGTTCTGGCATCCGCGGCAAATTGAACGGAGAGGGCAAGACTCGGAAGACGGTACAAAATACCAATAAGAATCCAGAAGTAGGCGTTGACCAAGAAGTCCTGGTAAAAGAGCATGCTGTTGTAGCCCATCGGAAAAAAAAGGAGGAACGCTAGCCAAAAGATTACGAAGGCGACAGGAAACCAGGGCGAACCGCGCAATCGGGTAACGATACGCCAGGCTGAGATGGAGACGGCCGCGCCGAGAATAAGCCAAAGGATGAGGCCGAAGACTCCCATTTCAACGACCAGCTGGCCGTAGCCGTTCTCAACCGAGACTCCAGTGTTGGGTGCTTGCATGATGCGAGCGACGTATTGAATGCCGAGGGAAGCAGTGCCGGTGCCGTAGCCGTACACCCAGCGAGGGGTATCGAAGGCGGCCAGGAAATTCTGCAGCGGATAGTCGCGGGTGCGCGTTACAAGTTCACTGGCGGTGCTGTAGGGGCTAAGAGTTTCGGAATAGATGGCCAGTCTGGAATTGACCTGTTCAGGAAAGATCGAGCTCAGAATAATCAGCGCCAAACCGCCGAGCAGAACAATGCGCTGAATGGAACGCATGACGCGGGTAGCCTCTTTTTGGCGCCAAGGCGCGCCCCATACAAAAGCAGCGGCGATGACCAAGGAACTGCCGCCGCACCACATCATGACGCCACGGGAAGTACTCATGACCGCAGCGCCGGCCACTACGCCGATGGTCACGAAGGCGGCGGTACGGCCCTTGCGGGTGCGCAGGATGAGATAGCCGCCGAAGCCGACCATGATGATCCAACTGGTGATCAAAAGATCTTGAAAGCGGCCATTGCTGACGAACAGTGAAGTTGGACGATAGGCAATCAAGCCGGTGAGCGGGGACTCGCGGTAGAGAGTGCTTAAGCCGCGGATGTCTTCCTGAAGGGTGGAGGGATTTAGGAAGCCCGGCCCGATGATGGACTGTACGATGCCGAGCATGGCGACCACGAAGATCAGCAGTGCGTTGAACATGAAGAACTTGCGAAGTTCTAGTTCGGAATCAACGAGCGCATAGCCCAGGTACATGAGCGGAACGTAGAGAAAGTAGAGTTTCAAGCCGAGGGGTCCGTAAAACAAGCTGCCAGCGCCAGGATTGAACATTTGGGCCACGGCAAACCAGAAAAAGAGCAGCAATGGCATGAGAAAAGGCGGGCGGAAGGAAACTTTTTGTTTGAGGTTGCGGCGCTCGGTGTAGAAAGAGACGTAGATCAAGATCACCAAGAAATCCTTGGCGAAGTAGATGACCATGTTGTTGCCAAGATACTTGCGGACAAAATCCTCGACAAAAAGCCAACCGAAAAAGATATAGAGGCCCTGACGCCAATTTTTGAGGATGCGAACGGCAAAAACGATGCCGACGATGATGACAACGACGAAGGTGAGGCCGTTCCAATCGTTAGCGAGAACGTACATGGCGGCCTGAAAGGCGGCGATCAGTCCGCCACCAAAAATGACCAGAGTAGAGAGTAATCTTGTGCGGGACTCTCCGGAGAAGCCGGGCCTGAACAAACGAGCCACGGGTTAGGTCATCTCCAGAAAAAGCGGCGATAGAACGCGCACATGCATAACATCAGGCTAGCACGGGGATTCAGCGCAGGGGAATATTTGGCGGCAGCGGGCCGAGGATATCGTTGCGGGATCAGGTTCAACGGGGAAAATCGAATTCGGGGAATTGCTGACAATTTTCGCCGCGAAGAGTGGCCTGGAGCTGCTGCACCTGAGCAGGGCCCATGAGTTGCTGACGGAGGGATTCGAAGTTGGCAGGCGGAATGGGTGATTGGAGGAGTTCGAGGATACTTTGTTCGATGTCGTGTTGCTGATTGGATGTGCAGAGCTTACCGATGTTAGAAGGACTGACGATGCGGGCGAGAGTGCTGTCGGCGGGAGAGTGCGCAAAAACCGGGCGCTGGGCCTGGAGATAGGTGGAGAGTTTTACGGGGAGGCTGGTTTTGCGAAAAAGTTCGAAGCGTTTGCCGGGAGGATACATGGCGTAGAGGAAGTCGCACTGAGCGAGTAAGGGGATCGCGGATTCTTCGGTTAGATCGGGATGGAATTCGAAGGTGCCGGGATTTTTTGCTGCAATGATGTCGATTTCGGGAGAGGTGCCGATTCGAATAAAGCGGAGGCGGCGATTTATTTGCACGGCGACTTTTTTGCAGGCGGCGATGAAAAGGCGGAAGGGTTCGGGATGGTAGAGAGTGCCGATGTGGCCGACGGTGAGGTGGTTGGGATCGGGGACGACGTTAAGTACGGGGAATTGAGGGACATGGAGATAGAGCGCGAAGCAGCTGACGCCGTATTTTTGGCGATAGAGATTACGCATACCCCAGCTGGTGACGTCGATGCTTTGAGCGGCGCGGAGGATGCGCGGGAGAGTGCGGGACAGGAGCGGGCGGAAGAGGCGGTAGCGGTCGGAGCGGATCCATGTGGCAAAAGGGTCGTCGTGCACGGTGAGGTGAATTTTCTTGCCGAGGTCGAGGAGTTCGGCGGCGACGGAGATGCCTTGGTTGTGGGCGACGATCCAGTAGAGATCGGCGGGGATTTGTTTGACGATGCTTCGAACGGCGGCTTTTGAGCCGGGCAAAAATCCGGTGCGAGCGGAAAGATCGCTGAGGAATTGCGCGGGAGTCAGCGGCGGGCCGAGATGGTGTCGGCGTTCGCCGGAGACGGGATTTTGGGCGAGATAATACCAATCGAGATCGAGGCCGGGCATTTGGCGGAGATGGCTGCGCAGTTGTGCGGAGCCGCCGCCGATGTCTGGAGAAAACGGAGTGAAGAGCGCTATGCGCACGGTTGCGGGCTCCGATGATTGTGAATGCAAGCGTGGCTCATCTTATGGCGCAGCTTTCTTACGGGCTACGGTTTTGCGAATGGATTCCACGGTTGCGGCAATGATTTTGTCGGGAGAGTGAGCTTCTACTTGAGCGAAGCCGCGCTGCGCTGTCTCGCGGAGTTGCGCTCGGTCGGCGAAAGCCGAGTGCAAGGTACGCGCCAGGGCAGCGGAATCTCCGGCGGGAAAAACGAAGTCGGGGCGAATGGGGGCGACGAGGTCGCGGGCGGCGCCGACTTGATCGCTGACAATAACGGGACAGCCGCAGCACATGGCTTCGTTAACGACGACGGCGAATGGTTCGTAAGTGGAGGGGAGGACCAACGCGTCGGCCGAAGTGTATAACGCGGGGAGCTGGGACTGATTGACAAAGCCGAGGAATTTTACGCGCTGAGTTATGCCGAGCTTTGCGGCCTCGGATTGCAGGTCGGCGCGCTGCGGACCGTCGCCGGCAAAGATTAGAAGAGGCAGCGGTTCGAACGTTAGTTGCGCGAAAGCTTGCAGTAGATCCATGGGACGCTTCCAGGGCTGCAGCTTTGCGCAGAACAGAATTACGGGTTGTTCGGGAGCGGCGCCCCATTCGGTTCGAACGGATACGCGGTCGACTCTGGCGGATTGCGACTTCCACCAATCGTTGTCAACGGAGTAGGGAGTGAGGGTGATGCGGTCGGCAGGAATTCCGAGGCTCCTTACCAGTTCGAACGTGCCGGTAGAAGGAACGATGACTTGATCGGCCAGACGAAACAGCAATGGCCAGAAAATTTTCTTGAACCAAACTTTCCAGGGCTTGGCGTCGCGGGGGGCGAGGGAGTGGGCGTCGGTGCCGAACAGAAATGCTGCGTTCGAACGGCGGGCGGCACGCAGGGCGGTCCAAAAGGAAGCGCGGACGTAGCCGACGTAGCAGAGGACCGCGTCAAAATTGCCTTCGCGAATGAGAGATTTGAGCGCGGGATTATTGAGACCCCAAAAGGTTTCTTCGCCGGAACCTTTGTTGGGAACTTCGGTCCAGGAATATCCGTCGAGGAGCGGGACATCCCACTGTACTTGCGTGCGAAAGTCAGGATCGAAGCCAGCTTCGGCGCCACGCAGGGAGCAATACGCGATGTACAGGTCGAGGCGCGGATCTTGGGCCATGCGGCGGAAAATTGGCGCCATGTATTGGACGGGATGGGTGGCGACCGCGAGGACTTTGAAAGGACGCTCAGACATTGGCGTTTGGGTCGTGCGGCGACAACGTAAAATCAGTGCAGTCCATCTGGATTTTGCGCAAGGAGCGGCCCCGAAAACGAGTATAACTGGGTTTCGAAGCTTCAAACTGCTGTGCTAAACTTGCAAAGGTTCAAGCTACAGCTCTCAGGGGCCGGGCTTCTCCGTAGATCTCCGCAGACACATCCCCGTGCAGCGGGGAGATCGAAATCCAGGAATACGAAGGAACTGTCATGTCTGGGCATTCAAAGTGGGCCACAATCAAGCACAAGAAGGCCGCCACCGACGCCAAGCGCGGCCGCGCTTTTACTCGGCTGATCCGCGAGTTGACGATCGCCGCGCGCCTTGGCGGAGGCGACGCCAATTCGAATCCGCGTTTGCGCACCGCGATTCTTGCGGCCAAGAACGAGAACATGCCGAACGACAATATCGAGCGTGCGATTTTGCGCGGCACTGGCCAACTCGAAGGCGAAGTGTATGACGAGGTGACGTTTGAAGGGTACGGGCCGGGCGGCGTGGGAATTCTCATTAATGTTGTTACGACCAACCGGAATCGCGCGGTTGGCGAAATGCGGCACGTAATGGGGAAAAACAACGGGAACATGGCGGAAGCCGGCGCGGTGGGCTGGATGTTCCACCGCAAGGGCGAAATAACGGTGCCGAAAGAAGCGGCGAGCGAAGACAAGTTAATGGATCTGGTGCTGGAAGCAGGCGCCGAGGACATCAAGGACGATGGCTCGAGCTGGTACATTGTGACCCCGCCGGAAGCGATCGAGACGGTGAAGGAAGCGCTGGCGAAGGCGGGAATTACTCCGGAGAGCGCGGAAGTCTCGATGGTGCCGCAGAACTACGTAAAGCTGACCGGCGAACAGGCCAAGCAGATGCTGCGTTTGGTGGAAGCGCTGGAAGAGCACGACGACGTGCAGCATGTGTACGCGAACTTTGATATTGACGAGAGCGAAATACAGGCGGCAGTTGGCGCGAACTAAGCGCGTAATTTAGTGCTGGCTGTAGCCAGACAAGTCAAAACCAACACAGCGCGGCACAAATCACTGGCAACAAAGCACCGCGGGTCTTACACTTTTTGCGATGAGTGAAACCAATTCGCGCAAGTCGGTTTTTCGTGTGCTTGGGATTGACCCGGCGGCCGCCGGCCCCACGGGCTACGGCATAGTGGAATCGGACGGGCAGCGTTGCCGTACGCTGCATTACGGCGCGCTGAAAGTTGCGGACAAGTTGCGAAAAGAGTCCGCGGGCGCTGCGCTGGAAGCAGTGCACTCACTCATTTGCGATTTGCTGCGGGATTTCTCGCCGGACGCGATGGCGGTGGAAGCGATTTTTTCCGCGTTGAACGTTCGAACCGCACTGCGGCTGGCGGAAGTCCGCGGAGTGGTGCTGCTGGCGGCGGCGCAGCACGGAGTGGAAGTACACAGTTATGCGCCGCGGCTGATCAAAGCTTCGGTTGCCGGTTATGGCAACGCCGACAAGAGACATGTGCAAGTGATGGTGCGTACGCTGCTGGGGATGGCCGAGATTCCAGAACCGGCCGATGCTGCGGATGCCTTGGCCGTGGCGCTGTGTCATCTGCAGAATGAACAGTTCCGGGCGCGCTTTGCGCTGCCCATCGTGGCCGCTACGCGCGCGCCGCGGGTGGTAAGAGTAAGCGCGAATCGAAGCGCTCGCGCTGAGTCGATTCGAGTTCTGCCGGCGCGATGAATATCCGGCTCACGGTGGCGGAACGATCGCGATTGACGGGAATTGCCGTCATTTTGTTAGCCGCCGCACCGCTTTTCGCGCCAACCGGTGCAGCTTATCCCGCACAGGCGTCCAAAATCACGTTTCGCCGAATTTTTAAGGGAAGCGCGCCGGAGTTTATCGAGATCAGTGTGCGCGACGATTCGAACGCCGGGACTTTTGAGATCCGGCAACTGGATGAAGATGCTGGGTCTTCGCCGTTCGAAGTGAGCGAAGGATTGCGGACCAAAATTTTCGGGTTGGCAGCGGACTTGAATCGTTTTCAGGGGCAGGACCTGGATGTCCACCGGAAAATTGCTAATTTGGGCGAGAAGACGCTTCGTTGGGAGCAAGGCACTGTTTCGCACGAGACCAAGTTTAACTACACGCTGAATCAGTCGGCGAACCAGCTTCTGCAGATATTCGAGGGCCTGGCCCGCCAGCAGGAGCATTTTGCGCTGCTCTCACGCCGGATGCGCTATGACCGGCTTGGGATTAATGATGCTCTGCTACAATTCGAATCGGACCTGAACCGTGGATTGATGCCGGAGCCGCAGCGGCTGATCCCCCTGCTTGACCAGATTTCGGCAGACACAAAGTTTGTTGATATCGCCCGCCAACGCGCCCGGACGCTCGCCGACCGGATTCGCCACCAGTAAGAGTCAAACACAAATGGACAGTGAGTACCGGGACTGGCTCGGTTCCTCCCGTTTTCGACATCAAATACCAAAATATGTATTCATGTGTTGCAATTTATGAATTTTAAAGATTTCGCGTTTGTATACTATTGAAAATAGATGCTTTAACTTATGTCAAGAATGTCTTGGTTTGGCAGAATTTATGCAGTATGCATGAGCAGTCGTGGGGGTAGGTAGGCTGGGGATGAAGTGAGTTTGACGGCGAACTTCCACCCGAAGATTTGGCCCCTTATTCATCGAGATAAGAAGTCTTAACCAGTAACCAGGCAAAAGGAGTTGTTGATGTTCAAATTAGATAGGTTGCTTTGTGTGGTTGCAGCCCTCGGACTGTTGTTCTTGGTGCCGCTTACTGGCCATGCGCAGGAAACTACCGGCGGTTTGCAGGGTACGGTGAAGGATCCTTCCGGAGCGGTGGTACCAAATGCCAAAGTAACGGTAACGGGCCCGGCATTGGTCGGCAGCAAGGAAGTTGAGACGGATTCGAGTGGTTACTACCGTTTTTCGAATCTGCCAGCAACAACCTACACGATCACTGTGAGCGCGAAGGGTTTTGCGACCGTGAAACGCGAGTTGGTGCTCGAAGTAGGTCACCTACCATCCGTGGACTTTACGCTTGAAGTCGGCGCCGCATCGACGATCGTCGAGGTCAGCTCGGCGGCTCCATTGATCGATGTAACGACCAACGTGACGCAAACGAACGTCACGGAAGATGTCATCGACAACATTCCGCACGGACGGTCGTTCCAATCGGTAATTCAGTTTGCTCCTGCTGCTCGCAATGAGCCGCTGATGGGAAACTCCTCGATTAGCAACGGCACCGGCAGCATCGCGCCCGGTAATGGCTCGAACGGCGGCAACCACGGCTTTTCTGTCGCGGGCGGCTCTGACTCTGAGAACTCCTACCTTGTGGAAGGTCAGGAAACGGCTGACCTCGCCGGTGGGTTCTCCCACACGCAGGTTCCGTTCGACTTCATTGACGAAGTGGACATCAAGAACTCTGGAATCGAAGCCGAGCACGGTGGCGCATTGGGTGGCGTAGTCAACGTGATCATGAGGAAGGGCACGAACCAGTACCACGGGTCGCTCTTTGCGCAATTCGAAAACGATGGCATGGATGCAGGCCCGAACGCATATTCGCGGTTGGACCCGCAGGCTTCTCAAACACTCGCTGGGCCTGGTGGGCCAGCCGCCTGCGCCGCGGCATCAACGTGCTGGGGAGTTCTCGATCCGACCTACCAGGCCTACATTGCCAAGAAAGACAAATCCAGCGACGTTTTTCCAGGGTTTACATTTGGCGGCCCGATCTGGAAGAACCGCATCTTCGGTTTCGTTGGCTTTAATCCGGAGTTCAATCAGATAGAACGCAGCGTAAACTACGCGAATTCCACAGACCCGACGCTTCAGCCTCTCGGGCTGGTTAAGTTCAGCCAGAACACTCAGACCTACTACACAACGGCTCGCGTAGACACGGTGATAACACAGAAGCTACGGCTCTATTCATCGTGGCTCTACCAACTTCAGAAGCAATACGGAACGAATTTGCCGTTCGCGGACTCAACACAGGGCTTTGACAACGTGAGCGCTAATATTCAGCCTTCGACCTATGCCCACACGATTGGCTTCACGGCTCCAAACCAGACGGTAAACGTAGGCGCGGATTATCAAATAACGCCGCGTTTGGTTGCGACCGGCCGATTTGGATACTATTTCGCAAATTATCACGACTTTGGTCTGCCGACAAACGGCGTTATCGACAATTGGCAGACCAGCGGCACGACCTCTACCGACGCCTTTGGTAAGCCGTTGCCGGCTTCTTTGCAGGAGCCGCAAGGGTTTATAAACGCTGCGGTTAGCCCTACCTTCACAACTGTCAACGCCAACAAGGCAATCCAGCTCGACGCCAACCTGGCATGGGTCAAGAGCGGGTGGAAAGGTACGCACAACATCAAGGTCGGCTATCAGTTAAACCGGCTTAGCAACCTCTTAGCGCAACACTACAACGAACCGTACGTTCAGTTTTGGGTGGGCTCGACGGCAGTTTATTCTCCTCAAGGACAGGTCGGAATCGACAATTGCGCCGCGGTCGAAGCTGCTGATGGCACGGCACAGTGCCAAGGCCAGTTTGGTTACGTCAGCGTCTATGACTTCGGCGATGGCGGCAGGGTCACCAGTTACAATCACTCGATCTTTGCGCAGGACTCCTGGTCGATCGCAAAGGGCTTAACTATTAACTACGGTCTTCGCGTTGAAAGGGAATACCTACCGGCTGAAAATCAGCCAGCTGGTGGAATTGCTCATCCGATCAACTTCGGGTGGGGCGATAAGATTGCCCCCCGCATCGGAGTGGCCTGGGATCCGACCGGTCACGGAAAGATCAAAATTTTCGGCGGGTATGGCCAATTCTACGACCAGATGAAGCTAAACCTGGCAATCAGTTCGTTCGGCGGACAGTATTGGAACCAGTGCTTCTATGCACTGGATACTTCCGATGTTGCCTCCATCGCACCGGCGTTTGACAGCAATCAACGCTTCTGCCCCGGCACCAACGGTCCCACTGGCTCTGCCACCCCTGCGAACTTCCCTAGCGGGACGCCTGCCGGGTTAACGTTCCTGGAAAACCAGAACTTCCGCGCCAACCCGACGACGTGCTCGACCTGCTCGATCACGGAAGAGGGCGTAGCTCCGGGCCTGAAGCCCTACAAGCAGCACGAGTACACCGCCGGTGTCGACTATCAGTTGAGTCCTACACTCGCGTTTGAAGCCCGCTATGATCGGCGACGCCTCGACCACGTAATTGAGGACTCAGCTATCTTCAACCCAGCCGTCGGGGAAACGTTCGTAATCGTCAATCCGGGACAGGGGA
Source organism: uncultured Acidobacteriota bacterium (assembly GCA_963814635.1). GTDB lineage: Bacteria > Acidobacteriota > Terriglobia > Acidiferrales > UBA7541 > Acidiferrum. The sequence goes on from CAWFDP010000002.1 coordinate 376,590, forward strand.
TCAACTCGACTTACGACAAGTTCTTTAATTTCCTCTACGGAGTGAACAATTCAAACTGCGGGTCGGCTTGCCCTCCGACAATTCCAGCGCAGCGAGACTACGACGGCGTAGAACTTCGGCTAACCAAGGCTCCATCCCATCATTGGGGAGGATTGTTCTCCTACACTTGGAGCCGGTTGTGGGGCAACTATGCGGGCCTAACCAGTTCCTTCCAGGGTGACGGCGGCGGTGGCCGCAATGCTCCAAACAACAGCCGTGCCTTCGACGAGCCATTTTTCTCGTGGAACGCCAATGGTGGATCCTCCAGCGGGCTACTGCCGACGGACCGCCCAAATGCGCTCAAGGGCTACACTTATTATGAGCTGAACTGGCTGCGCAAGTTCACGACGACATTCGGCATTTTCCAAGTGCTTTACCAAGGCACGCCGGAGACCTCTTATGTCGACGTGGGCTTCGCGTTCCCGGGTGGTTTTCCAACCTATCCGAATAACATCGACAAATGGGTGAATGTGACCCAAGATCCGACGACTGGTTTAGTTACGCTCGGCAACCCGCATATCCAGCGGACTCCGTGGTACAACCAGACCGACTTCAACGTGCAGCAAAGTTTCAAGATTGGCGAGAGCAAGATGTTGAGTTTCCAGGGAACTCTTACCAACTTGCTGAACGAGAGGTCGGTTACTGCAATCGGAGAACAGATCGAAACCAACACTGCGCAGAATTACCTGGCACCCGGGGGCAATACTCTTTTCGACGGTACCGCGTTCTACTCTGCGGCATTTCATCCCTATGACGTGACGACGCTATTGAATTCTGCGCAGGGCAACATTAACTGCCCGACAAAAACCAACCCCGGTGGAGTTTGCGGGCCGGCGACAGTGAACAGCCAGTATGGCCAGCCAAACAGATACCAGCAGGGCCGTACAATCCGTATCGGCCTGAAGTTCTCGTTCTAATAGCCCGCAGCGCCTGAAAGGTGCGGCGGCGGATTCGAGGGCGTCTCGATCAATTCGGGGCGCCCTTTTTGTTTTTGTTCGCCCTCTGGCAAGAGGTTCAGAGGTAATTCCTGGGGCCTGCGGCGCGTATGTTAGGATGAGAGTATTCCCCGCTTCCAATTGTCCATGGACCAGCCCGAAACAGCAGCTCTAACCCCGGCGGTAGCTAGCCTGACATCCCAGAGTGGCGTACAAAACGCGGCCGGCGAGGCGCGTGCGCGCCGCGGCGGCAAGATGAACTTCACCGAGGCGGTTTCCATCGCCACCTCCAGTTTGTGGGCGCACAAGCTACGCAGCGCGTTGACGCTGCTAGGAGTGGTGATTGGGGTGGCGGCGGTGATTGCGGTGGTCAGCCTGATCAACGGCGCGAACCAGTATGTGGCAACACGGGTGTTTCGGCTGGGCGCGGATGTGTTTGGGCTGTCCAAACAGCCTTCGATTATCACCAATGTGGATGACTGGCTGGAATTCCAGAAGCGCAAGCGAATTGATATTGAAGACTACGAGGCGGTAAGAGAGCTCTGCAAGTCATGCAAAGGGATTGGGGCTGCGCTGGGAGGGCGGGTGGAAGTGCGCAGCGGGCTGAATTCGCTGAAGGACACCAACCTGCGCGCCTGGACGCCGGAAATGGCGGAACTCTACGACGTGGATCTGATCGAAGGGCGGCATATCACGGAGGCGGACCTGACAAGCGCCTCGCCTGCGTGCGTGATCGGCATGGACATCGTGGACAACCTGCTGCCGGGAGTGGATCCGGTCGGCAAGGAGATTCGCTGGGACAATTTTGCGTGCACGGTCATTGGCGTGGGCAAGAAGGAAGGATCGTCGCTCGGGACTTCGCTGGACAACTGGATCATTCTGCCGCTCAGCACTTATCAGAAGGACGAAGGCACGCAGACCAATTCGTTGCGGGTGACGGTTCGCGCAGGCTCCGCCGCGAAGATTCAGGAAACCGTGGACGAAGTACGGCAGATCATGCGCGGGCGGCGGCATCTGGGTTACGACAAAAAAGATGACTTTGCGATTGAGACCAGCGATTCATTTTTGTCGTTGTGGAAGGACATCAGCTCGTCGTTTTTTGCGGTGACCATTGCCATTGCTTCGATTTCGCTGGTGGTCGGCGGAATCGTCATCATGAACATCATGCTGGTGAGCGTAACTGAACGGACGCGGGAGATTGGCATTCGAAAAGCTTTGGGCGCGCGGCGTGGGGACATTCTGCTGCAATTTTTGATTGAGTCGGCCACGATTGCGCTGATTGGCGGGGCGATCGGAGTGGTTGGCGGCGTGTTTACCGCGAAAATGGTTGCGTTGGTTACGCCGTTGCCTGCCGCGGTGCAATTGTGGTCGGTGCTGGGAGGATTGCTGGTGGCGTTGAGCGTGGGACTATTTTTCGGAACGTATCCGGCATCGAAGGCGGCGCGGTTGGATCCAGTGGAGGCGCTGCGCTCGGAGTAGTATTGGTATTTTTAACTGACAAACTTTTGCACTCTTAAAAAATGTCAACGATCGCAAACACGTTAGCGGATTCACGGGCCCGGCGGCTAAAGGCGCTGGTGCGCGTGGAGAACACGCTGAAGTTGACCGAGCAGATTGCGCTGGCGCTGGATACGCTGCGCAAGAATCTGCTGCGCTCGGGGCTGACGATTCTGGGCATCGTGATCGGGATCACCACGGTGATTGCGGTGAGCTCGGTGATCAACGGGCTGAACGACAACGTGCTGGGCGGGATTCGCGACCTCGGCTCGGACACCATTATCGCCTATCGATTTCCGTGGGCTTCGCTGTCGCGGCCGCCAAGCGACTGGTTTACACGGAAGGAGTTGTTGCCGGAATTTGCCGATGACATGGCGCAGCTTCCGCATGTGAAAGCGGCTTCGCCATCGATGCGGATTTTTCAGCCGGAATTTGGCGTAGGCACGTCGGATGTGCGGCGCGGTTCGAATCGCGCGAAGAACGTGATCCTTCAGGGGAATGCGCCTTCGATTACTCAGATTTTTGACTTGAAGCTGGCTACCGGCCGGGAGTTTAACGACACGGACACCGAACATCACGCGCCGGTGGTGCTGCTTGGGTTCGACACCACAAACTTGCTGTTTCCGGATGGCGCCGACAAAGCTGTGGGGCAAGAAGTCACCATAGACGGACAGCTTTTCACGGTGATTGGTACGCTGCAGAAGCGGAGACAAGGAATTTCCGGCGGTTCTAACCCGGAAGACAACATCGCGTTGATGCCGGTAACTACCTTGCGCAAGCTGTATCCGAACAAACGCGACTACGTGATCTTTGCGAAGGCCAGCGATCCGAAATTTGTGGGCGAGGCTGTGGAGGAGATTCGCGAGCTGCTGCGACGGAAGCGGCGGCTTTCGAACGACAAGCCGGATGATTTTGCGCTGTTTACTTCAGACTATTTTCTGGACTTGTGGAACAAGATCAGCGGACTGATTTTTCTGCTGATGTTTGCGGTGGCGTCGGTGGGCTTGCTGGTGGGCGGTATTGGAGTGATGAATATCATGCTGGTGAGCGTCACCGAGCGGACGCGCGAGATTGGCGTGCGGAAAGCAATCGGAGCGAAACGCAGCAACATCCTGATGCAATTCTTGATTGAAGCGGTGACGCTGAGCGCGCTGGGCGGGATCATTGGCGTGATTCTTGGCGCGGCACTGACACTTTTGCTGAAATATGCGGTGCACATGCCGGCGGAGCTTTCCGTGGCGTGGATGATTGCAGCGCTGGTTTTATGCGCGATGATTGGAATTGGATTTGGAATTTATCCTGCCTGGAAGGCGGCGCGGCTCGATCCGGTGGAAGCGCTGCGCTACGAATAAAACGTTCCGCCGTTTCCCTGATTTTTTCTGCCCGTGCGTGGACTCGCTAGCGCAAATTTGATTAGATTTATCGACATTTATGGCGCCTAAGGATTCCTTCGCCCTTGGTGGCGGCAACTTCCCTGCAACCCGTTTGTCGGTCGTTGCCGCGGTGCGAAGCGGCGATCCACATGAACGAACGCGGGGGCTGGAACTGCTTTGCGCCGCTTACTGGAGGCCGGTTTACAAATATATCCGGCTGAAATATTCGAAGCAGCCTGAGGAAGCGCAGGATTTGACGCAAGGACTTTTCATCGAACTGCTGGAGCGCGACCTGCTCTCGCGGTTCGAACCGCAGAAAAGCCGGCTGCGCACTTATATTCGATTGTGCGCTGACAGCTTCGTGTTGAATGAAATCAAGCATGCCGGCAGGCATAAGCGCGGCGGAGAAGCGTTGCACATTGCACTCGATTTTTCGTCCGCGGAAGGCGAACTGAGCGCACAAACCATTGATCCCGCATCGATTCCGTCGCCAGAGCGATTCGAGGAATTGTTCGAGAAGGAATGGATTCGCAGCCTGTTTTCAGCTGCGGTTGAAGATCTGAAACAACTATCCGCGGCGCGCGGCAAACAAGCGGCGTTTGCGCTGTTCGAAACCTACGATCTGTCCGACGACGAGCATCCTTCGTACGCCGAACTTGCCGCAACGCACAAAACCACCGCAAGTGACGTGACCAATCAACTCGCTTGGGCGCGCCGCGAATTTCGGCAGCGTGCGCGGGAACGATTGCGTGCAATTTGCGCTACGGAAGAGGAATTCGCGCGCGAAGCCAGGTTGCTTTTTGGTGGCGATCGCTGATGCGCTTCCTGAACGACAAAACAGTCGAGAAATTGCGCTTGGCAGGATCGGTGCCCGACCTTTCTGGGACGCACTATACGCTGGTCGAGTTTCTGGCGCGGGGTGGGATGGGTGCGGTATATGTCGCGGAAGATGGGTCGCTAAAGCGCCGGGTGGCGCTGAAGGTTCTGGATGCGGAGGATCCACAGGGAGCATTGGCTGAACGGCTGCTGCGGGAAGCTCGAGTGCTCGCGCGACTCGAGCATCCGGGAATCGTTCCGGTGCATGATGCGGGGACTCTGGCGGATGGTCGCGTTTTTTACGTGATGAAATTTGTGGAAGGCGCGCGGCTGGACCAATTTCTCGCCGGAGTTCCGGTGCTTATCGAACGGCTACGGTTATTCCTGCGGATTTGTGATGCGGTCTCGTTTGCACATTCGCGGGGAATTCTGCACCGCGACCTGAAGCCGGCCAACATCATGGTCGGAGCATTTGGTGAAGTGCTGGTGATGGATTGGGGCCTGGCGAAAATTCTCGAGCCGCAAACGGATGCTAATTCGAATCGCGACGAAAACGAGACGGTAGTCGCTTCCAAACTAGATCCGGGAGCCGATAACGAGAACACTCAGGCGACCGGCGCCACTGGAGACGGAGTGGTGATGGGAACGCCCGGATATATGTCGCCGGAACAGGCCAGTGGAAAAACCGCCCGTCTCGACGTACGGAGCGACATTTTTTCCTTGGGCAAGCTGCTGGAATTTATGACGGCGCGCCCGGATGCTTCTCGCCCCGAGAAACTTCCACCAGCGCTACGCGCAATTTGTGAAAAGGCAGCGGCGACAAATCCGGGCGATCGATATGCAACTGTTTCCGCGCTCGCTGAGGACATCTCCCGTTTCCTCGATGGCCAGCCAGTTTCGGCGTACCGCGAGAATCTTCTGGAGCGGGCACAGCGCTTCTATCATCGTTATCAAGCCGCTATCTTTCTGATACTAATGTACTTAGCAATGCGCATGCTATTTATTCTGTACCCGCGGCGCTAGTCTTAAAGGACTTCTAGCGGCCGTTGTAAAGAACCGCAGACCGGGAGAAAATGCGGGCACTACGCCACCCGAAATCCAGAGAGGAACGTGCGATGAATAAGATTCTGCTGGGACTGCTGTTGGGAGCGCTGCTTGGAGCGATCGATGGAGGCACCGCATGGTTCACTCCGGCGGTCCGCGCGCAGATAGTGGGCATCATCATCGGCTCGACAATGAAGGGCGTCATCGCCGGCGTCGCCGCTGGAATTTTCGCGCGCAAAGTAAATTCGGTGCCATTGGGAATTCTGTTCGGGCTTGCGGTTGGCTTCGTGCTCGCGTTCCTGGTAGCTTTCCTGCAGCACGGCTACTATTTCGAAATCATTTTGCCGGGAAGCATTGTAGGAATGCTGGTCGGATGGGCGACGCAGCGGTATGGAGCTTCTGCCGCCACGCCCGCGGCGGCTCGCTAAGCAATCTTCGATTTCCGTTTCTTTATTACAGAAGCAAATTAATCCACAAAATCAAAGATGGAGGAGAATAGTCATGGGTCGAGTTGTGCATTTTGAAGTTCCGGCAGGCGATACCAAACGAGCAGTGGATTTTTACACTCAGGTTTTTGGCTGGAAATTTGAGAAGTGGCCGGGCCCGATGGAGTACTGGCTGATTTCGACCGGCGATGCCGCAGCACCGGGAATCAACGGTGGACTGTTGCCGAACGGCAGCACGGTGAAGTCAACGACGAACACAATCGAGGTCGAGTCGGTGGATGCGGCTGCGGTGGCGATAAAGAAGGCCGGAGGCAAACAACTTTCGCCGAAGAATGCGATTCCCGGGGTTGGCTATTTTGCTTACTGCGAAGACACCGAAGGCAACGTGTTCGGGGTGATGCAGAACGACACTGGCGCCAAGTAGGGGAGCCTACCGGGCAGTTGGAGAAGTGGTTTGCGAGGCAAGCGCGCGTAGCGATTCGGTGTACGGAGCTTTGGCCACACCGCGTTCGGTGAAAATCGCGGTGATGTAGCGGTTGGGCGTGACATCGAACGCGGGATGCGCCGCGTGAACGTCCGGCGCAATTCGAATGCCTTGAATCTCGGTGACTTCCGCGGAAGAGCGTTCTTCGATAGGGATCTGTTCGCCGGAAGCGATGGAAAGATCAAACGTGGAAATCGGCGCCGCAATATAGAAGGGCACGTTGTGTTCGCGGGCTAGTACAGCAATCTGATACGTGCCGATCTTGTTGGCGGTGTCGCCGTTTGCGGCTATGCGATCGGCGCCGGTAACAATCGCTCCGACGTTTCCCATTTTCAGGAAATGGCCGACCATGTTGTCGGTGATGAGCGTCAGCGGGATATTGCTGCGATGAAGTTCCCAGGCGGTCAGTCGCGCGCCTTGCAGATACGGACGCGTTTCTGGAACCAGGATGTGGAGTTTCTTGCCCTGTTCGACGGCAACTTGAATTACGCCAAGCGCAGTTCCGATGCCGCCCGTAGCGAGAGCGCCGGCGTTGCACTGGGTCATCACGCGGCCTTCGCGCGGCATAAACTCGGCACCGAATCGGCCAATGGCTTCATCGGTGGCGCGCTTTTCAAGGTGCACGGCCTTGGCTTCTTCAACAAGCGAGCGCTTGATTTGCGCAAGGTCGGAAGTCTGCGCGGAAATCTCGACGAAGCGGCGCTTCATACGGTCCAGCGCCCAGAAGAGATCAACGGCGGTCGGTCGGGTCTTGGCCAGAGTCTCGAGGATGATCGGAAACTCGGCACGAATCTCAGCTAGCGATTTGGCGGCGGAATTTTGCACTCCGATGGCGACGCCCATGGCGGCAGCAACTCCGATGGCAGGAGCGCCGCGAATGACCATTTCTCGGATGGCCTTGGCTACCCCCTGGTAGGTGGTGAAGGTGTAGGAAATTTCTTCAGTGGGAAGGCGGCGCTGGTCGAGCATAACTACGCCCTGGTCGGTCCATTCAATGGGCTGTGCTACATACATCGGGCTGCACTCTCCGCAAAGCTCTATTGTAAACGATGCCTCGTGCGGGACAAAAATTACGCTCAGGGGTGCGGCGGCATGTGGGTAAAGCCACGGGTGGAAAGAATCGCGGAAAAGGCAATCATCGAGTTGTAGCCCAGATGAAGCAGAAAACTTGCCAGCACGGTACCGGAGCGGGCGCGGGCCAAAGTAAAAATGATGCCGACGGTGATTAGCATCGCCACCAGCCCCCACGTCCAGCCAAGCTGCGCGCCATGCATCAAGCCGAACAGGACTCCGGTGATGACCACGGCCGGGGCTATGCCAAGACTTTTCGCAAGAAGTGGATAAAGATAGCCCCGGAAAACGGTCTCTTCCACCAAAGGGGCAAGGAGAACGGCCATGCCCATCAGCAGAAAGGCTCCGGTACGATTCTTGAAGAGCTCTTCGATGGGCAAATTATCGGGGGTCTTCATGCTCGAGCTGACAATGGCAACGCAAATCGCCAGCACAATACCGCCAACGAAATAGAACCACGGTTTCGATGGCGCCATAGAGGCAGGCACGAGTTTTCGCCAGCCGAGCGTGCGCCAGAACGGGACTCCGTCCATCACCGAAAGCGTGATATAGAGAAAAAAGATGATCAAGCCGAAGAGGATTACGTTTGCAGCGATTGGAACCTGCGGTTTGGCAATGATCAGCTGCTGCAGATCCTTTTCGGACAAGCGGGCGTTGTGCGACTGCGCGACCAGATAAACGCCCGCCGCCACCTGCGTAATCAGGAAGCTGATGACTCCAAAAATGAAAAACCCCAGGAAGTGCAGCCAGCCCCAGGAGATGCGGAGGTCTTCCGGGAGATTCGATTGCGGGCTCGGAGGAACCGGTTGCAGCTCCGCTAGAGAGATGGTGGTGCCTGGCAAGTCGGGAACAGGCTCGGGAACGCCGACAACAATTTTGCCGGCAAGATCTTCGGGAGATTGTTGACTTTCAGTCGAGGAATCTTCAGGCGGTGCGCCGCCCGGCGGAGGCTTCTGATCGTCAAATTGGCTCATGATTTTTTCCTGGCTGTACGCGGAGCGCGCGGCCAGCCGGAAACGAGCGCGGCAGCGACGAGTGGAAGCAATAATTCGTGGTGTCCGGTGATGGCGTAACCTTTCGATTCGCTGGCGCGGTTTTTTCCTGACGGCGCCGTGGGGCGCTTTAGGACATTCTGCAGCGGGCGATAATGCTGGATGAAGTCAAAGTTGGCGGTGGTGATTGGCCGCAAAGGCACACCGAGATTTCGAACTACGGACACCGCCTTAAGAAAAATTTCGGGGAGTAGCACCGCGGATCCCCAATTGAGATATACGCCGCCGGGGTGCATTTCTTTCACCAGGCTGCAAAAGAGTCGGAAATCGTGGTGCGACGCGGCACCGAGCGCAGCGCCGTCCGCGGCGGGGTGCATGTGCGAAATGTCGGTGCCAATGGCGAGATGCACGGTCACAGGAATGCGCAATTTGTAGGCATTCCAAAGCACGCTGGCCCGGGTATTTTGTGACGCGAGCTTGCGCGCTGCGAGAAATTTGCCAGCGGCTTCGCCATAACCGATACCCGAGAAAGCGGCGGTACTGGCAATCTGGTTCAGGAACAATCCGGTCTCGGTGGCCATGCCGAATTTACCTTTGCCGAGGCCAGCCTCGACATCTTCGGAAGTCTGGCCGGACAGCGCGATTTCGAAATCGTGAGTCAGCGCTGCGCCGTTCATGGCGATGCCGGAGATAAATCCGCGGCGCATCAGATCCACAATTACCACGCCCAGGCCGGTCTTGATGACGTGTCCGCCCATACCCCACAGGATGGCTTTTCGAGAGCGTTTCGTCTGTTGTATGGCCTGGAGAAGAGCGCGCAGTTCGCCAGCCGCAAGAATCCTGGGCAGCGATTCGAGAAACTTTGCAAGGGAAGAATTGGTGGATAGGGGCTTAGCAAAATCAGCCACAGAAACTTTGCTCTTCCGAGAAGCAAGCGGGTAAGTTTCGACGTCGCCGAGAATGAGGGGCACTACAGAGTAGACGGTCATAGCCGAAGTGAACACTCTACTGGCAAAAGGGGAATGGGAGCAAGAAACGACGACGCCAGCTCAGCAAAGAAAGCGCCCTGTGGGGACTACTCCGCCGAGCGATTCGATGAGCGGAATATCTGCGAGACAGGAAATAAGGATGCCGCCGAATCTCCACAAACCATCGCGCGATCCCGTTCCGATAAACCAGTGCCGCTGCTGAAGCAGCCCCGGACTGAGCAGGGCGGCCATGATCGTCCACTCCACCCAGCGCACCGGAACGTAGGCTCCGAGATAGGTGAAGATGTTCTGCGGCAATCCCGTTCCAAGAAAGTGCACCCAAAAACTGGCCAGGAAGAAAATAGCGACGCCAAAGAACAGGCCCATAATGAGGCGAAGAGTCCCGTATCCGGCAGCACGCGCGATCATGAACGATGCCTGTGGGCGAAAAATGCGCAGCCCAAGATAACTCCAAAGCGTGTAGGCAACGAATTTCACAAGAAAATAACCCAGGCCGTCCATAACGACGCAACTCCTTTTCAAGAACCAATCATGTCACGACGGGCGGCAGGACACGCGCCAAAGCCTGGCCAGTGTACGACTTCTTGGTACGCGCGACCAGTTCCGGAGTTCCTTGCACTACGATGCGGCCGCCAGCCTCGCCGCCTTCGGGACCAAGATCAATAATCCAGTCGGCTTGTTTGATGACATCGAGGTTGTGCTCGATGATCAGCACCGAATTGCCCAGCGAGACCAATCGTTGCAACACGTCCAGCAATTTGCGCACGTCGTCAAAGTGCAGGCCGGTTGTCGGCTCGTCAAGGATGTAAAGCGTGCGACCGGTTTGCCGCTTGGAAAGCTCGCGCGCCAGCTTGATGCGCTGCGCTTCGCCGCCGGACAGCGTCGTTGCGGACTGGCCCAACTGCACGTAGCCGAGGCCGACTTCAACAATGGTGGCCAACTTTTGCTGAATTTGCGGAATATTTTCCAGCAGCTTGAGCGCGTCCACCGCTTGCAGATTCAGAATGTCGCTGATCGAGTGGCCCTTGAAGCGCACCGCCAGCGTTTCAGAATTGTAGCGCCGCCCGCGGCAGATTTCGCACATTACGTAAACGTCGGGCAGGAAATTCATTTCGATGCGGCGCAAGCCATCGCCCTGGCACGCTTCGCAGCGGCCGCCTTTCACGTTGAAGCTGAATCGGCCCGGTTTGTAACCGCGTTCGCGCGATTCCGGCAACATGGCAAAGAGTTCGCGGATTGGCGCAAAAACGCCGCTGTAGGTCGCGGGATTCGAACGCGGCGTGCGCCCGATGGGGGCCTGATCGATTTCGATGATTTTGTCGATGTGCTCCATGCCGAGAACTTCGCGGTGCGCTCCGGGCTGCTGCATCGAACGATAGAGCTTGTGAGCAAGCGCGCGGTAAAGAATGTCGTTTACCAGCGTGGATTTGCCGGAGCCTGAGACGCCGGTGACTACCGTGAGCAGACCCAGCGGAATGGTGACGTCAACGTCTTTTAGATTGTTCGCGGATGCGCCCAGAATCTGGATGGATCTTCCGTTGGGGCTGCGACGCGTTTCCGGAATTGCAATCTTTGCCGTGCCCGCAAGATATTGACCGGTTAACGATTCGGCGCTTGCTGCAATTTGTGCAGGCCCGCCTTGCGCCACGAGGTAGCCGCCGGCGTTGCCGGCTCCCGGGCCAAGGTCCACGACAAAATCGGCGCGGCGAATGGTGTCTTCATCGTGCTCGACCACCAGAACGGTATTGCCGAGATTTCGCAAATGTTCCAGCGAGCCAAGCAGCCGTTCGTTGTCGCGCGCGTGCAGGCCGATGGATGGCTCGTCCAAAACATAAAGCACGCCTCGCAGCCGCGAGCCGATCTGCGTGGCCAGACGAATCCGCTGCGCCTCGCCTCCGGAAAGCGTCGCCGCCGAACGATCCAGGCTCAGATAGCCGAGGCCAACCGCAAGCAGGAACTCAATTCTTTCCGCCACTTCTTCCAGTGGGCGCTCAGCAATTTGTTTTTGACGCGCCGAGAGGTGCGACACGATCTTGTCCACCGCCGGCCGCGCTGCGGCCAAGGATAGCGCCGTAAAGTCCGCGATAGACCATCCGGCGAGCTTTACCGCGAGCGATTCCGGGCGCAGCCGCTTGCCGTGGCATGTGCTGCAAAGCGTCGCGGACATATATTGCGTCATCCACTCGCGGTAAGAGTCGGAATTGGATTCCTCGAAATTGCGCTCCAGGAATTTCAGCACGCCCTGAAAACGGAAGCCTTTGTCGGACTTTCCCTTGGACTTCTGCGAGTCATCCTTCGAATGGCCAGGCGCGCCAATAGGCGGATATCCGTACAGCGTTAACTGTTGAGTTTTTGCCGGTAATTTCTCGAATGGAGTGTCGATGTTAAATCCGTGCGCGTAAGCGGCAAGTTCCAATGTGCGCTTCAGAATCGAGGAGGCGGAGCCGGGCCCCAAGCCGCCATCAAACAGCGGGCGCGTGCAATCGGTGATAATTTTCGCGGGATCGAAATCATATTTCGAACCGAGGCCATTGCACGCCGGGCACGCGCCATACGGCGAATTGAAACTGAACGAGCGCGGCTCGAGCTGCGGGACGCTGATGCCGCAATCGGGACATGCCAGCTTTTCCGAGAATGTGAATTCCTTGCCGCCGACAATGGCCACAGTCACCAGGCCTGAAGCCAGCTTCAGCGCGGTGGCAATGGATTGTTCGAGGCGTGAAGCAATGCCTTGTTTCACCAGTAGGCGGTCAACTACAACTTCGATGGTGTGGTTCTTCCGCTTGTCGAGCTGCGGCGGATCGTCGAGCTGAAAAAGTTCGCCATTGACGCGCACCCGGACGTAGCCGTCCTGCGCAAGCTTCTCGAGCTCTTTGCGGTATGCGCCCTTTCGCCCGCGCACGATTGGGGCGAGAATCATCACCCGATCTTCCGCTGCGCCAAGCTCGCCGGAAACAATGGCCTGCACGATCGCTTCGCTGGACTGGCGCTTGATGGGCTTCGCGCAACTTGGGCAGTGTGGGACGCCAACCGTGGCGTACACCACTCGGAGGTAATCGTAAATCTCGGTGATGGTGCCGACGGTGGAACGTGGCGAACGGGTGGTGGTTTTCTGCTCGATGGCAATCGCCGGCGAGAGCCCTTCAATTACGTCAACGTCCGGGCGCTCCATCTGGTCCAGAAACTGCCGCGCATAGGCCGAGAGCGACTCCACATAGCGCCGCTGGCCTTCCGCGTAGATCGTGTCGAACGCCAGGGAGGACTTACCGGAGCCGGACAAACCGGTGATCACCGTAAGGCTGTTGCGCGGAATTTCCAGGCTGATGTTCTTCAGGTTGTGCTGGCGCGCTCCGCGGACAACAAGTTTGGTCAGCCCCATGGTCTGCGAGCGCTCCCTCCACAGGAGCCTGTCCGCCTAAGCGGGCTCCGGCGCTCAGTGGGTACACTAAGGCCAGAATAACTTTTAACCATAGCAGGCGTGGTGAATTGTGGTCAACTTGCCGCGATGGCGCGACTCGCTTCTTGAGGTCCCGGTCGATTCGTAAAAGGTAGACAGAAAAGGGCATACAGGGTTTCACTTACACGTAATTTTGCGTGGGGGTGGTGCATTTTTACAAAGTGCCAGGCACCCGCCGTGTTGCAGATAAAGGAGTTAGGAGTGGCTCAGTGTTTGCACTGTCAAAAGGCGTGGGAGAAGTTAGCCGAGGATCCCTTTAGGGGATTGAGGGCTGGGCCGGCTAATTTCTCCCCTTTTCACTTCTGCCGATGGTGACCCGGAACGCCTCCGGTACTCACCGACCCCTCCAACACCCCGAACTACCGAACACGGCAGAGGTGTGCTCAAGCGAATAAAAAACGAAAATAGTTGAGAAAATCGCTGTTACGAACGTATGTAGAGCGAAGAAGCAGGATCGGAGATTTGGCTCCGGCTGGGCTCAGCGTGTCGCGTGGAATAGTCCTGCAAGGTAAGTCCCAACATAATCGCCAGCCAGAAAAAGCCGGCCACGATTACCAATTGCGTACGCTTCGGACTGTACTTGCCGTGCATGAAAAACAGAATAACCAGCGACATCTTGATCGTGGCAATGGTCAGAGCCAGAACGATGTTCCAGCGGCCGAGATTGATCTTCGCGGCTTCCACGGTCAATACGGTGCCGACCAGAAGTGCCGCAAGAATCGCTGCATAAACTTTCGGAGAAACAATGTGCTCTGTGTGCTCTGCCATTTAGTTCTCCGCTTAGGCCAAATGCCGGTTAATCAAATACAGTAACGGGAACAGAAAAATCCAAACAATATCCACGAAGTGCCAGTACAACCCGATGTTGTCAACCGGAGTATTGTAATTCGCGTCGAACCGGCCCTTGCGCGCCTCCAAAATGAGCCACAACAACAATCCAGCACCGATAATCATGTGCAGCGCGTGCAATCCAGTCATGCCGAAGTACAACGAAAAATAAAGTTGTGCGTGAGCGTTCAGAGCGACGAGGCCGCTCTCGTCGGGATCTTTAGGATTGCTCTTCTCCGCCTGAATACCTTCTTCAATTTCTTTCTTCTCGTCTTCGAGTGCCTTCCCAGATAGTCCGCAGGCGCTCGGATTCTTCGAGCAATATGAGATATCGAAGCTGTGGCCAGGAATCAGATGGTGATCGAATTTCTGCTTGTATTCGACCACCTTGATGCCCAGGAAGACCGAACCCAAAACCAGCGTCAGGATCAGAAAAATCGGAACCAATTTCTTGTGGCTGGTTTGTGCCGACCACACCGACATGGCCATGGTGAAGCTGCTAGCAATCAGCACAATGGTGTTGGCAAAGCCCAGATTCAAATCCAGCATGTTGCCGCCGACGCCGAAGGCCGTCGGAAACGCGTGGCGATTGATAGTGTAGGCAAGGAACACGCCGCCGAAGAACAAAATTTCGGTGACCAGGAAGACCCACATCCCCAGCGATGCGGTTTCCTTCTGCTGCTCCAGCGTCCGATACTGTCCGAACAGTTCTCCGGTGCGGTGCACTCGGTGCTCCTCTTCTTTATCTCACTGCGCCGGCCTCGCAGCCGGTAGACCAAAGGCTCATCGCCCTCGGCAAAATTAAACCGTCCTGCTAATCGTCGCCGTGCGCAGGCGCAGGCTTCTTCGAAACCGCGCCGAGCAGACCCAGCTCCGGCCGATGCTCAAAGTCATAAACTTCCCAGTCAACCACCGGCGTTTCGTGGAAATTCTCGGTAAGCGGCGGCGAATCAGTGGTCCACTCAAGCCCAGTAGCCGGCCAGGGATTCTTGCCCGCAACTTTTCCATAGCGCATGGACCATGTCAGGTAGACCATCGGCAACAAATATCCGAGCGCAAGTATCGACGCACCCGCCGTAGACATCACGTTGAGCACCTGATATTCAGGCGGATAGTCATGATACCGGCGCGGCATCCCGAGGAAGCCCAAAATAAATTGTGGGAAGAACGTCAGATTGAATCCGACGAACAGAACGATTGCAGCGATGCGCGCCAGGTATTCCGGATAACGCCGTCCGGTAATCTTTGGCCACCAAAAGTGAATACCGCCTAGGTAGCCCATAATCGCGCCACCCACCATGATGTAGTGGAAATGCGCCACCACGAAGTAGGTGTCGTGCAGGTGAATGTCCAGGCCCAGGCAAGCCAAGAACAAACCGGTGAGGCCGCCGATGGTGAACAGTCCGATGAAGCCCAAACCATAAAGCATTGGCGTATCAAACGAGATCGAACCTTTATAGAGGGTCGAAGTCCAGTTGAAGACTTTCACCGCCGACGGAATCGCAACCAAAAATGTCAGGAATGAAAACGCCACCGCTGAGTACGTGGACTGGCCGGTCAAAAACATGTGGTGCGCCCAGACGATGAAGCCGATCACCGCGATCCCGATACTCGAAGCGGCGATAAAGTCATAACCGAAAATCGGCTTGCGCGCGAAGGTCGGAATGATTTCGCTGATCACACCCATGGCCGGCAAAATCATGATGTACACGGCCGGATGCGAGTAGAACCAGAACATGTGCTGGAAAAGAATCGGGTCGCCGCCGTAGGCCGGGTTGAAGAAGCCGAGGTGGAACATTCTCTCGAGGCCGGCGAGCAGCAGGGTGATAGCGATAACCGGCGTCCCCAGAATAAAAATAATGCTGGTGGCATAGTGCGCCCATACGAAGAGCGGCAGCCGCATCCAGGTCATGCCTGGAGCGCGCATGGTGTGCACGGTGACGATAAAGTTCAGCCCGGTCAGGATCGACGAGAATCCGTTGATAAAAATTCCGATGACTGCTGGTGTCACCGCGGAATTCGAATAAATGCTGCTCAGCGG
Source organism: uncultured Acidobacteriota bacterium (assembly GCA_963814635.1). Classification (GTDB taxonomy): domain Bacteria; phylum Acidobacteriota; class Terriglobia; order Acidiferrales; family UBA7541; genus Acidiferrum. The sequence goes on from CAWFDP010000002.1 coordinate 392,602, forward strand.
CGTATAGAACGTCCAGCCGGTATCCAGGCCGCCGGTCGCAAACGAATAAAGTACAAATCCGCCGCCAACCAGATAGATATACCAGCTCAGAAGATTGATCTTCGGGAAGGCCAAATCCTTCGCGCCGATCATGATCGGAATCAGGAAATTGCCGAGCACCGCCGGAATCGACGGAATCAGGAAAAAGAAAATCATCGCCACGCCGTGCATGGTGAAGAGTTTGTTGTAGGTCTCGGGCGTGACCAGATAACCGCCGGGAGTGAGCAGGTGAATGCGGATCAGCGAAGCAAAAATTCCGCCGATGAAAAAGAAAAATGTGACCGAAATCAGGTACAGCAGCGCGATGCGTTTGTGGTCCGTAGTCAGCAGCCACGAACGGATCCCGTAGGTCGCGTTCAGGTAATGCTCGCGCGGCAGCTTTTCTTCGCCGGAAATTGTAGCTGGTGTGCTGCTCATACTATTTCTTCCCCGTAGCCGGCTCAGCTGCGCCGGGCCTGGCTGGTGGCGGCTCGTCTTTCAACGACTTGATGTACGCCGTCAGTTGCAAAATCTGGTCCTCGGTAACCAACCCCTGGAAGCTGGGCATTACCGGCACGTACCCGGCAACAATTTTGGCGTTGGGCTGCAGGATCGATTCGCGAATGTATGCATCATCTGCGACCACCGTCGAACCATCGGCAAGTTTCACCTTCGATCCGTACACGCCGTTATAAGACGGGCCGCGGCCCTTGCCGTCCGGCAGGTGGCAAGTGCTGCATGCCAGTTCGTTATAAAGTTTTTCGCCCATGGCCACCGGATCGCCCGACCCGCTCGTCCCGCTCATCCATTTCGCGTAGTCGTCGGCTTCCATCACCGTGACCCAGCCGCCCATCACGGCATGATTCGTCCCGCAGTATTGCGAACAGAAAAAGTGGTAAGTCCCGACCTTGGTCGGCCGAAACCACATAGTGTTGTAGTGTCCGGGCACCACATCCATCTTCACGCGAAAAGCCGGTACCGAAAAATCGTGGATCACGTCTTCGCTGGCCATGATCAGCCGCACGTTGCGATTCACGGGAACGTGCAGCTCGTTTATTTCCTTGCGGCCGTCCGGCTGCTGCAGCTTCCACATCCACTGCTTGCCGATCACATAGACATCCAGCGTATCGGTTGGGGTGTGCCGGAAATCCACATAAATCACCGCGCCCCATCCGAACATCGCCAGCAACAGGAAGAATGGCAGCACGATCCACGTGATTTCCAGGCGTAAGTCGCCGTGAATTGGCACTCCGATTTCATCCGGATGCTTGCGCTGGTACCGGAAGAAGAAATAGATGACCGCCACGCAGATCGCCACCGCGAAAAAGAGGCACACGGCCGTCATGAACACCACCAGGGCGTCCACTTGCGGAGCAAAGTTGGACGCTTGCTCCGGATACAATGGAATTTGCGACTGCACGATCAGTGTGCTCCTTGGTGACTCAACTTCGCTCGCGCCGCGCGCATATCGCGCTTGCGGTAAATCAAAATCATCAGCACCAGCCCGGCGATGGTTCCTAGCGCAAAAATGCGCATAACACTCAAGATCGTCGCGCTATACCGCGCAGTCGAAGGATCGTACTGGAAGCAGAACAACAGCATTTTATCTACTGGCGTTCCAATTTTCCCCTGCGAAGCATCCACCAGGCCCAGCCGCAAATCCCGTCCGGGAAATTCCACCCCGTAAAAGTACCGTGAAATCCGGCCATCCGGCGTCAGCAGCATGATCCCGCTGGCATGCGCAAAAAGATTATTCTTGGCGTCAAAATTGAAATGGAAATTCGCTGCGTTGGTCACCGCAGCGATTGACTCTTTCGAACCGGTCAAGAAATGCCAGCCCGCAGCTGTTTCCTTGCGCCGGAAATGATCCATCGCGGTGTTTTTCTTGGCTGCCGCCATCTCCGAAGTGTCGCGATCATCAAAGCTCACAAAAACAACTTCATAGTCGCGGCCCGGATTGAACGAAAGCATCCGCAGCGAACCAACCACGCCCTGTTCCAGCTGCGTGCAGAGCATTGGGCATCCGTAATACACAAATGCCAGCAGCACCGGCTTCTGTTGGCGAAAATATTGTCCCAACTGAACGCTGTTCCCATTTTCATCCGTGAACGCCGTGTCCAGCGGCATTTGCGCATTCAGTTCCGGCCGAAAAGTCACATTCTGCAAAATCGCGGGCATACCGTTAGCGGGTTGACCAACATTATCCGGAGCCATCTGCGCAAAGCTCCGCCCGGCTGCCATCAGCAGCATGCCCACAGCGAAAATTGCGCGCAGCTTGTTCATGATCGTTATGGCTTTTTCTCCGGTGCCGGGGCTGCCCAACCCTTGCCGGCTTTTGCCGCAATAATTTTCATCGCTTCACTGACCGGAATCTTGGCGACGCCGTTCGCTTTGTCCACCCAGCCGGTCGATTCGTTGGCGGCAGTGTCCGCGGCGATTTTTTCGCGCAAGTCCTGTTGCGCATCTTTATCGTGGCCGGGAACGCCCTGCAAACGCGGCTCCGGCGGCAATTCCATTGCATCGCGCGCTGGTTGACTCATCTCAGCTCGTATCGGCGCCATCGGCGTATCGTTCTCCGCCGACCTGCTGGTCAAAAAGTTCAAAATCGGCACGCAGATCGCCAGCGCCACCACAATCGTAATTCCCAAATAGATCAGTTGCTTGACCACCGTGCCGACATTAATGTCGCGTCCTTCGTACGTGACGGTCTCGTGTACCGGCGGCTGGCCTGACGACTGGCCCGTGTTGTGGCTATCAGTGTTCATGGTTCGCGATGGCCTCCGCGAGCTTCGGCTCGCCCAGCGGCAACAATGGCCGCTGCTTCAACTGCACGGCGAAAAACCACAGCCAGATTCCGCCTAACGCCAAAACTGCGCCAATGTCCCAAAGAGTCGGCAACGCATTGGAAGTAAACTCCGGCCGGGTCAGCCAGAATAGATCCAGGCAGCGCATGGCAATCAGCCACATGGCGATCTTCGGCAGCAACGTCTGATTGCGCTTCAAGTCGCGAGACAGCAACGCAAAAAACGGAACGAAGAAGTGCAAGATCAGCACCATTGCCGCAACCACGCCCCAACCGCCAAACAGCCGCGACTTATAAAACGTAATTTCTTCCGGCTGGTTGCCCGCCCAGATGATCAGCAGCTGTGAAAACCCGAAATAAGCCCACAGCATATTGAATGCGAACAGCAGCTTGCCGAGATCGTGCAGATGCCGCTTCTGGATAAATCCGGCAAACGGCTCAGCCTTGGAAAGCATAACGACCGTGATGATCATCAACGACATCGCGGAAATCGCCTGGCCCGCCACAAACAGAAAACCGTAAATCGTCGAAGCCCAGTGCGGAGACAACGACATCGACCAGTCAATCGCGGCGAAGGTCATCGCAAAAACGTACAGAATAATTCCCGGCCCGGCGTAGAACTTGATTCTGGCACGCAGCGCGCGGTCATCCTGATTAACGTCCTGCTGCTTGGACATCGCATTGAACAGCAGCATCAAGCCAATCCAAACGATAAAGTAGACAAAGCCGCGTACGATAAACCAGTTGTGCGTCAGGTAGCCTTGCTGCAATGGCGACAACGCGCCTTCGCCGGTCTTCGGCGCATCCAGCCAGGCTGAATACAAATACTTCATTCCGAAAAACGGAATCGGTAGAAAGAATGCCAGCACCAGCCAAAGCACCCGCGTCGCTGATTCTAGCGGCCGCCGGATCAAAATTCCCCAATGCCCACCGGTCAAATGCTGCAGCATCAACAATCCCAGCGAGCCAAGCGACAGTCCCAACACCAGCAAAAACGCCACCAGATACGAGTGGAAGAACTCTTCTGGCTTGGTGATCCATCCCACGATGGACACGATCAATCCAAGCACACCCACCACCAGCGCGCGCTGCCCCAGCCGCCCTACGCTCTCCGGCGCTTTGTATTCCTGCGCGCTCATTCCTTGGCTCCCCCAACTGACTCTTCGCTCTTCGCCACTTTTTCCCGCAAACTTTCCGGCAAGTCGCTGACCTTCGCGTTGCGGCTCAATTGCAGGGCTCGCACGTAGGCGATAATTGCCCAGCGGTCGCGCGGAGCAATCCGCTCCGAATAGCTGTACATCACGCCGAACCCGTTGGTGATGACGTCGTAATAATATCCGTTCGGCGCCTGCCGCAGCCGGTCGATGTGATAACTCGGCGGATGCTTCATGCCGCGCACTGCCGCCATGCCGTTGCCGTCGCCCTGCAATCCGTGGCACGGCGTGCAAAATACCTTGTAGCGATCTTCGCCGCGTTGCAGTAGCTTTTCATTCACCGGAAGCGGGAAACCCGCGTATTCCTTTGAAACATTGTAAACGTCATTTTCCAGTGCGCCGCGTGGTACGGTATTTTCAATCAGCGGACGCTCTGACCGGCCATCGGAAAAGAATTCGCTCGGCGAAAGCGGCCGGTTCTTTGGCTGATCCGCCATGTCCTGCCGCAGTGCCATATCGCAACCGCCAAGCGCCATCGCGCACATCGCCGCGCCAATCAACAGGGACGCGCTAATCTTCATCGCGCACCTCGGTGACATGCTGGGCGTTGACGCTTTGCAGGAACTTTGCGGTATCTACCAGGTGGAATTTCGGATCGTGCGACTCGATGCACAAGAAAAATTTGTCGTTCGAAGCGCGCTTGAACCGCTCCACGTTGAACAGTGGATGGTGCGGCTGCGGCAGGCGATTCAACGCCAGCATGCCAAACACCGCGAACGTGGATGCGCCCAGCACCGTCAACTCGAATGTCACCGGAATAAAAGCAGGCCAGCTATTCAGTGGACGGCCCGCAACGTTCATCGGATACGCCGACATGTTGACCCACAGCTGGAAGAAAAATCCCGTCAGCCCGCCGCCAAGTCCGCCCATCAGCGTGAGCAACGGTACCAGATCGTGCTTCCGGCCAAGCCCCAACGCGTGCGAAAGCCCTTCTACCGGAAACGGCGCAAACGCATCGATATGCTTGTAGCCCGCTTCGCGAACTTTTTTCGCGGCGTCCATCAACTGTTTCGGCGAATCGAATTCGCCCAGCAGCCCGTAGAGATGTGGATGTGGCAGGTTCATTGGTGATCCTCGTGCGCCACCAGTTCACGCATCTCCGCAATGGAAATGGCCGGCAGTCCGCGCACAAACAGGAACAGCAACGATACGAACAATCCCAATGTCCCGACGAATGTGCTCCAGTCCCAGAACGTCGGCTGATACCGGCCCCAGGCGCTGGGCATAAAATCGCGCGTCAAACTGATCACCACGATCACGAAACGCTCCAGCCACATTCCGACGTTGATGACCAGCGACATGATGAACAGCATCGCGACGTTGGTGCGCACTTTCTGGATCCACAGCAATTGCGGTGTCAGGATGTTGCACAAAATCAACGCGTAGTAATACGGCGCATACGGCCCGTGCAGGCGCTGCTGTACCAGGAACACGTCAAACTTGTTGCCGCTGTACAGCGACATGAAAAATTCGAAGAAATAGCCGTACGCCACAATCAATCCCGTCGCCAGCATCACCTTGGCCATATTCTCCAGATGCCGCATGGTGATGAAATCTTCCAGGTCGTAGGCCTTGCGCAGCGGAATGGCAATCGTCAACACCATCGCGAAACCGGAGTAAATAGCGCCAGCAACGAAGTACGGCGGGAAAATCGTCGTATGCCATCCGGGAACGATGGCGATCGAAAAGTCGAAGCTCACCACGGTGTGAACCGAAAGCACCAGGGGCGTCGCCAAGCCTGCCAACAATAAATACGCTGACTGGTAGCGGTGCCAGTGCCGCGCCGAACCGCGCCAGCCCATCGCCAGCATTCCATAAATAAGTTGCGCAGGCTTGTTCGTCGCGCGATCACGCAGCGTCGCCAGGTCGGGAATCAATCCCACAAACCAGAACAACGCGGAAACCGTGCCGTACGTTGACACCGCAAAAACGTCCCAGATCAGCGGGCTGCGGAATTGCGGCCAGATTCCCATGGTGCTCGGATACGGGAACATGTAATACGCCATCCACGGACGACCGGTGTGGATCAGCGGGAAAATGCCCGCGCAGGCTACAGCAAACAGCGTCATCGCTTCCGCGAACCGGTTGATTGAAGTGCGCCATTTCTGGTTCAACAAAAACAAAATTGCCGAAATCAGTGTTCCGGCATGGCCGATACCGATCCACCACACGAAATTGACGATCGCGAAGCCCCAGCCGATCGGAATATTGATGCCCCAGATTCCGACGCCCTTGACGATCAGCCACGCAATCGAACCCATCAGCACCATCATCAGCGTGAAAGCGATGCTGAATCCTGCCAGCCAGCCAATCGAAGTCGGCCGCGTCAAGACGATCGACGCAATCTTGTCGGTTACCGACGCGTAACTGTGCCCGGGCTCCAGCACCCGCGCCAATCGGCGGATTTCCGGCGAGTTCACAGGTGTATCTCCTGTGCTCATGCCGGCTCCTTCTTTCCTGCTGGCGTCAGGTCAGGATGCGGATTGCGCACCGCACCGAGATACGTGGTACGCGGGCGCGCGTTCAATTCACCCAACAGGGTGTAATTCCGTTGCTGCCCGCGCAGCTTCGAAACCCGGCTGTTCGGATCGTTGGCATCTCCAAAGACGATCGCTTCTGACGGACAAGCCTGCTCGCAAGCGGTCACTATTTCGCCGTCACGAATGCCGCGGCTGGCGCCGTTTTCGCCTTCCTTTTCGGCGGTAATACGCACATTGTTGATGCGCTGCACGCAGTACGTGCACTTTTCCATCACGCCTCGGCTGCGAATCGTTACTTCCGGATTCCTCATCAGTTTCAGCGAAGGCGTTTCCCAATCCTGAAAGCGCAGAAAATTAAATCGCCGCACCTTGTATGGGCAGTTGTTCGAACAATAGCGCGTCCCGATGCAGCGGTTGTAGACCATGTCGTTCAGGCCTTCCGCACTGTGCACCGTTGCGCCCACCGGGCAAACCTGCTCGCAGGGCGCGTTTTCGCATTGCTGGCACGGCACCGGCTGGAAATAGGTCGGAGGATTCGCCAACGCGACATTTTCCTCTGGCTTGTCTTCCTCGGTTTTCAGTCCAGCTTCGTAGTAGCGGTCAATGCGGATCCAGTGCATTTCGCGGCCGCGCATTACCTGATCTTTGCCGACCACCGGAATATTGTTTTCGCTCTGGCAGGCCACCACGCAGGCATTGCAGCCATTGCATTTCGTGGTATCAATGGCCATCGCCCACTTGTAGCCCTGATAAAAGTTTAGCTGCGGGTAGTCTTTACCGAAGTCTTTGTACAACGACATGTCACTGGGCGGCGTTTCATCGTGCTCGTGCGCAAAATTAGGATTCTTCTTGTACTCTTCGAGCGTTGCCGTGCTCAAAATCTTGCGGCCTTCCACATTGTGGTGATACTGGGTGCAAGCTAGCGGATAGTCGTCGCCGGTCACCGTGACTTTGCCGTCGCTCGCGGTCCACAGCGCATCCGATGCGCGCACCGCATACGCATTAAATCCTTTGTTCGAACCGGTGTACCCGGACTTTGACCGTCCATAACCGAGCGGAAGCACCACCACTCCGTCCGCCTGACCTGGCATCACCCAAGCCGCCGCGGTCACCTTACTATTCGAAAGAGCGATATCCACCACAGCTGACCGCACCTGGCCGTGCTCGCCGCCGCGCGACATGATCTTATGCGTCACGCCCAGCTTTTCCGCCGTCGCCGGACTCATCAACGCCGCGTTGTCCCAGGTAATCTTCGAAATCGGCTTGGCTAATTCCTGCAGCCAGCCGTTATTCGCAAACCGCCCATCATAAATCGTCGGATCGGGCCTGAAGATAAATTCCATGTCGGCGGTGGTTTTTGCCGGCGGCAAGCTTGCCAAAGTGAGTTTCGTCGAAACACTGACCGGCGCAAACGCCGATCCCGTCACAAATCCATCATTCAGCGATTTCCGCCAGAATTTGTCCGCGTCCGCTCCCCCCGGCATGCTCTTCATCCGTTCACGGATCGTATCGAGAGCGGTCACACCCGGCTTGTCGGTAAACGCCGCCAAAACTTCAAATGGGGTGTGCGCGCGATATAGCGGCGCAATCAGCGGCTGAATCACACTGTACGTTCCGTCAAACGCCCGCGCGTCTCCCCACATTTCCAGAAAGTGCGCCTCCGGAATGTGCCACTGCGCATGCTCGCTGGTCTCGTTGTAGTCGGGCGAAAGATGCACGATGGTGTTGACCTTGCGCATCTTGTTCACGAAGTCCCAATCATGCGGCGCGGTGTACGCCGGATTGCCGCCCAGAATCAGCAGCAAATCCACTTTGCCCTTCATCATTACAGTACAGAGATCGCGCAGTGATTCCGTCTGATTTACCGGATTCGCTTCCACCGGCTCGGTGTAATAAACCGTCGTCCCGTTGTTGCCGAGCACTTCATTCATCAAGTGCGCCAGCGCATGCAGTTCGGCGGACTGCTGCTCGCCCGCAATCACCAGTCCCGCGCCGCGATGCTTCAACAGATCGGAAGCCACCGCGTCCAAAAACTTTTCTGAACCCGCTGGAGCCGTCGCCGCTCCGCCCGGACCAACTTTCGCCAACAGCGCCCGGGCAAACAATTCCACATCGTTCGAACGCAGTGGCAAGTGGTTATCCGCCGCGGCGCCGGTCACCGTCGGCGTCGGCTCAATCACATACAGCCGGTTCATCTCGTCGTTCGGGCCCGTGAGGTTGCGCCGCCGGTAAAACTCCTTCATGTAGCGCACGTGCCCCGGCCCGCTGGTCATGAAATCAGCGTCCAGCGAAATCACCACATTTGCTTTGTCAAAACGGTAGACCGTGTTCACCACGCGGCCAAACGCCAGCTTCGCGCCTTCGCGCGCTCCGTCGCTGACCGCCGGCTCCCACTGATGCCACTTCGCTTGTGGGTACAATTTAATCAACGCATCAATCTGCCCAGCCAGCGTTGGCGAAGTGATCGTCCCGGTCAAAATTCGCAGGCCCTCGCCATTCACTGCTTTCTGCGAAGTCGCGAGGCTCACCGCGGCCGCTTGAAACCGTTCCCAGGTATCCAGCTCACTCATGTACGAGGTGGTTTTGGCGCGGTGCGGATCATATAAATCCAGCACCGATGCTTGCGCAAAGGCGTCCGTAGCGCCCAGGCTCGCCGGATGATCCGGATTTCCTTCAATTTTCGTCGGGCGCCCTTCGTGACTTTCCACCAACAAGCCCAGAGCATCTCCGCCAAACGGCATCACCGTCGCATAATGCTGCGGCTTGCCAAGAATCATGCCTTCCGGCTGCCTCACGTACGGCACAATATGCGGCTCGTCGTTTGCACCGCAGCCCGCCATTCCTGCCAGCGCCAGCGAAGCGCCCATCAATTTCAAAAAGTCGCGTCGGTCAACCGATTCATCCCACTCCGAAGCCGCCCGCGGAAATTCTCGATGCAACAAATCGCCAAAATGTGGATTCTCGGAAAGCTCTTCCAGCGTCCGCCAATACTGCTTGCCCTGCTTGCCCGCAAGCCTTTCGCGCACCGCCGCCAAATCCAGCGGGTACTCGCGCAGTTCGCGTTCTTCCGCGGTCGCTGGGTGATTGTCTACGTCAATTTTGTGCTCGTGTTCGCTCATACCGTCCATCAACGATGACACGTCGAGCAACTGGTCAGCTCGGTCGTGTTCCGAATATTCCGCTCTTGCTGATACTGCTTGCCGATTTCCGCCTGATTCGCCGCTGGCTGCCACGTCATGTCGTACACCTTGTCCAACGGCCGCAATGCCATCTCGGTGTTCCGATGGCAGTCCAGGCACCACTGCATCAGCAGCGTATTCGCCTGGAACATCAGCGGCATCTGATCCACCCGCCCGTGGCAAGTCGAGCAGCCCACACCCTTTGCGACGTGAATGCTGTGATTGAAATACACGTAATCCGCCAGCCGGTGCACTTTCACCCATTCGATCGAAGTGTCTGTCCGGTAGCTCTCCCGGATCGGCTCCAGATACCCAACGTTGTTGTAGAGAACCGAGTGGCAGCTCATGCAGGTCTTGGTGGGAGGCACGCCGGCAGTCGCGGAATTTTCCACTGAGGTATGGCAGTACCGGCAATCAATTCCGTCATCGCCCACATGGTGCTTGTGGCTGAACTGCACCGGCTGCGACCGCACCACGTTCTGCCGCGTAAAATATGGCGAACGCGCCAGCCCCATCACGCCGGTCAATGCCAGTCCCGCCAGAAATATCCCTGCGAAGAGACTAAACCTGGCGATAAAATTCGTGCTGCGGTGAAAAATTTGGGCCATGTTTGCGTTGCGCTGTGGCGGCTCTCCTAAAGAAGGGATCGGGACCAGGAGAATCCACCCTCAGTCACCGAGCCAGCGCTTGCTCGAGTCCGAATATGACGCGATAGTTTCTTACAAATCTTTTCGAATTGCAACTACGCCACACAATTACGTTGCACCCCCATTTTTCTTCTCTCTACTCTTTGTTTACGTTCATTTCGCAGACCGCAAAACCGTCATGGGACTTCGTCTGATGGATGATTCATCCATTCCAGTTGATGCAAGAATTTTTACAAATGTCCCTTCGCCCGGTTGGGCCAACGTCGGCCTCGTGTTATCTTAGAGGGATACTTCGCCCCTGCTTTTCGGCGAAGGCTACTGCACTTCGCGCGGCCCGGCTCGTCGCCCGCGATTCCCCGCTGGGGCGTGGTCCAACTGGTAGGACACCTCACTGTTAATGAGGACGGTGAAGGTTCGAATCCTTCCGCCCCAGCCAAATTCCCCCTCTGGAAATAATGTGTTGCACGGGCTTCGGCTCAGTCACGCGGAGAAAAATCTACGCCTGCTATCCGGTATGCACTTCCGGGTGCTCCGCCGCGGGCCCGCCTAGTGTTGCAGGCCAATCCTGTGGAGGAGTTCCGTGAAACGGGGATCTGAATGTAAGTCGTCGTAGATGGGGTCGGCATTCAGCCAGATCAACTTCGCGGAACGTTCGTCAATCGATTTTCCGAGGCTTGCGAAGGCTGCGTCTTTATCGCCTAGCCCAATATTGATCATGGCCATGAAAGTTGGCTCGACGAATTGGCGGCGCGAGCGTCTTTCTAATTCGCGAAGCGTTCTTCGCGCGGCAGACTTATTGCCCGTGCGAGCGTCAGCACGAGCGAGCATTGCGAGCCAAAAAGAATTGTCCGGATCCTGAGCTAGCGCGGAGCGATATTCTTCCTGGGCTTTAGCAAAATCGTGTTTTTGCTCATAAGCAAGCCCGAGACCACTGTGGGCCATGGGGAAATTTGGCTCGATCTCAAGCGTTTTGCGGAACTGCATGATAGCGTCGTCTGGTCGATGAGCAAAGGAATAGGCAAATCCCAAATCAACTTCACTGATGAGACTTAACGGATCGAGCCGTAAGCCTTGCTTCATAACTACAATGCTGTCCGCCAGGTTCCCGCTAATTTCGAAGCAATATGTTTCCAGGTTGTAAATACGAATGAAATTCGGATTCAACTCCTTAGATCGGACTAACTCTTTCTGCACTCCTGGCAAATCCCAATCGAAAAATAGATGAATAGCGGCCATGGCAACATGTGCTTCGACAAGTGATTCGTCGAGGTCCAGCGCTTTCATGGCGGCTTCTTTAGCCTTGGGAAATTCCTGCGTCGGCCTGCCAAAAAGATTGCCGAAAACAATGTGGGCGTCCGCCAGGCCGGCGTACGCGGGCGCGTAATTGGGATCGTTTTGGATCGAAAGGTTGAAGTACTCGGCGGATTTGAGCACGCCGTCGCGCGTGAATTTATTCCAGAAATAGCGGCCTTTTAGATATGCATCCAGCGCGTCAGGATTAACCGGACCAGCGGAATGAAGATGTGACTGCTCTTGCGGTGTGATGCGCACTCGAATCTCATTTGCGATGGCCTGCGTGACCTGGGATTGCATGGTGAAAATGTCGCGAACGTCTCCGTCAAACGTTTTCGCCCAAATTTGAGTGTCGGTGGATGCGCGAATCAGCTGCGCCCTAATGCGAACTCGATTGCCAGATCGTTCTACGGAACCTTCAACAAAAGCGTCCACATTCAATTCATGCCCAATCTCCGGAAGGGTCTTGTGTGTGCCTTTGTAATGCATCGATGAAGTTTGTGAAGTTACCCGTAAAGCGCTCAGCTGACCGAGTTCTGTGATCAGTGACTCCGTCATACCGTCTGTGAAATATTCCTGGTCTGAATTTACAGGACTCTCGAACGGGAGAACCGCCAGATTCCTGATTTGAGGACCATTGGCACTCGAGGTAAAGCGCCGGTTCAGGCTCCCCGCACCGACCGCCAGGACAGCGAAAGATAGAAGTGCAAAGGCGATAAGGACCGAGCGGCGAGGCCTTGGGGCTGGAGTCGCTACCGAAGTGGGGGGGGTTGTGACGGTCGCTGTACAGTCTTCGATCCGACCGAGGAACCGATATCCGCGGCGCGGCAACGTTTCGATATAAAGGGGAGTCCCTGCCGAATCGCCCATTACCTGGCGGAGAGTCTTGACTGCAGTGTTCACACCGTGTTCAAAATCGACAAAGGTGTCCGCGGGCCACAGACTCTCGCGCAGCTCTTCGCGAGTGACCAGCTCGCCACGGCGTTCGACAAGGATGGCCAGGATTTGGAAGGGCTGTCCGGAAAGCTTGAGTTTGATCCCCAGTTTTCGCAGCTCGCCGCTGCGCAAATCGATCTCAAAAGGACCGAAGCGAGCTGTCGAAAGTGTGAAATTTTGCGGCACGGAGCCGTACAGCGGCATGTCGACGAGTTTACCATCTTTTATCGATGCTCAGTGGCCGAGACCTGGATTCAGCCTGTCTGCTCGAAGCGCCTAATTAGCTTATTTGCTGCCAGTTACGCTTACACTTAATTCTCACCGCGAACTCACCCCGACTCTATTGACCTCTGAATCGCGCTGGCGCAAAACTTCAGCCCGCGGCAACTGAACGATTGTAAGGTCAAGGAGAAACAATGAATCATTTTGGTTCGATTCTGGCGTCGTGGAGTTCGCGATGGTTGTTGGTGGGTGCTTTCCTGATTCTACCTCAGATAGCTCGTGCGCAGTGGAAAGCGAGCGTAGGAGCTGAGAATCCGTCTATGGCACATCAAGCCCTGGCTTTTCTTCCAAACGAAATCTGGATTCACGCGGGTGATAGCGTCACTTGGACGTTTAATTCCAATGAAATTCACACTGTGACATTTCTCAAGCTTGATCAAGTGCGCCTGCCGTTTGACGCCGGTTGTCCGGGGTTTGCTCCTGGCGTAACTGGCAGTTTCGATGGTTCAACATGCCTCTCCACTGCACCGTTGACCAAGGGGCAAAAGTTTACTGTGACATTCCCAGCTATCGGTAACTTCAAACTGGTCTGTCTGGTCCACCAGAATATGACCGGCGTCGTCCATGTGCTCAGTCTTATCGAGACCCTTCCTCATTGGCAGGACTTTTATGACCATGAGGCGGTTCAGCAGAGCAAGGCGCTGTTGTCTGATGATGACCTGGAGCATGAACGCGCACAAATTGCCGCGGATCACGAGCAAGCCAACATCAATTCCGTGACCGTCGGCATGGGCGAGGTCATGGCCAACGGCGGAGGCTCCAGAACTTTTTCTATCATGCGATTTATGGATGCAGCAAAAACGATCCATGCGGGCGAAACCGTCGAATGGACCAATCTAGATCCGGCGACTCCCCATACCATCACGTTTGGCGTGGAGCCGATGAATCCCGTTTTCCCAGTCAATGCAACGCTGGACCCAGACGGCGCCTTGCACGGCACGATTAGTTCAACCGCCGACAGTGTTCACTCCGGGCTCATACTCGCGGCACCGCAAGATCAGATGTTTCTCGCTGCACCACGTCTCAGTGTCACCCGATTCCGAGTGACGTTCACGCACGCAGGTGTGTTTCCCTACATTTGTGCTCTTCATGACGGCCTTGGCATGAAGGGAAAGATAACCGTCCTTCCGTAGCGCGGGAGCCGCCCCATCGGGCAACGTGATTTTACAGATGCGCCCATGGTCAGGAGACACATCAGAGCGATGTACGTTTAGAAACCATGTAAATCAGCTATCGGAGATGTGGAGTAATAGGACCATATCTCCGAATAGCTAGCCTTCATGCCAAAACCGGACAACAGCGACTAAGGCCCTCAGCCGTTGTGCAACTGAGGTCCCATCCTGCCTAGCTCACTTTTAGGACTTTGCGTTGAGCGCCGCTTGGAAGTGTTTGGCATCGACACCTGCCTAGGCTGCGGCGCCCAGATTATCGTTGGTCCCTTGGGTCCGTACACCTTGGCGACTGAGCTTCGGTTGCCGTCGGGCAAGGGCGAAGATGGCGTTTCCTCGGTGACATGAGCACGAACAGTCCGGAACCGCACTTGAGCTTGTTTCGACTTCACGAGTTTCTTTGCCTGTGCGGTTCTCTTCTCCACTGTAGTTAGGTCCAGCACAACGAAGATTTCCCCGGCTGTCGGCTCGATGGTCGGTCGTTAGAGTCGCCAACGGAACGGGCTGATTGGATGCAATGGGGTTGCGTTTCCTGCTACCGTTTTAATACCAATTGAGGTATAAAAACGCTTAAAGGCGCTTCCCGTCGCTTAAAGCGTGAAGCGTTCTAAGTCGTTGGGAACGCGAGAAAAGCAGCGATTCTAAGGCTCTTTGAGCACACGGGGTTTATTTTCGAATCCTTCCGCCCCAGCCAAATTTTCCGGCCGGATGCGCTCGCAGCCAATCAATCCTTAACAGTCGGCAATCCCGCTTCCAGCCAGCCTCTCCACCCGCCGTCCATCGACTCCACATTCGTATATCCCATTTTCTGCAAATTGTCCGCCACCAGCGCCGAGCGGAATCCGCCGCCGCAATACAGAATTACTTTGGTTGAAGTCTCCGGAACCTTCACTTCAATATCCCGCTCGATAATCCCCCGGCCCATATGCAACGCTCCGGGCAAATGCCCGTTCACCCATTCGTTGTCTTCTCTCACATCCACCAGCAGGAACTTTTCTCCGCTGTCCATCCGCTGCTGCACCTCGGCCACGTTCGTCTCTTTCACTCTGAGCTTTACTTCATTGACGAGTTTCAAGAACTGTGGCGAATGTTTCATCGCATCACTCCCGATTCATTCTCAAATTTTGACAAAATCTCGCTGCCACAATTTTGTGGCTCTGCGGAACTGTCTTGCCTATTGTTTCTTCGCCAGTGATCGCACGTAGTTTACCAGCGCCCACACCTTTGCCGGGGTCAGCCGGTCTCCCTCTCCCACCATCTTGTCTTTCCCTTTTACGATCAACTCGTAGATGTCTCCATCCGACAGCCCACTTAGCACCGTTCCGTCGTGCCAATCTTTCATCTTCAGCCCCATTGACTCCACCAGGTCGCCCTTCCCGTCGCCGTTCGCGCCATGGCACATCGTGCAATCGTAGCCAAATATCTTTTTCGACGCTGCCAGACCTTCCGCCGTGGGCTTGACTGGATTCTTTTTGTCAGACGCGTCCGAAGCTGGCGCCGCAGCCGGCGGCGTTGCCGCTGTCTCCTTCGACGCCTCTTTTGGTGCTTCCTTTGCCGTTTCTTTCGACTTGTCCTGCGAACTGCCTTGCTGCGCGGACCAGACTCCGAAACTCATCAAGATCACCAGGCCCACCACTCGAACCATCATGCCCATGATCTCCTCCCGAGAAATCCCGTGGCACAGCCAGATGCCGACCGCACCATTCGATGCTTCTTGAATTGTGATCGGGGATCTCTGCGATGGAGTCTACACCTTTGCGGGTAGGGCAGCGCAAAAACGTTCCCTTTGGTACCAGGTCTCGCACTCTGGCTTTGCCATTTGTAACGGCCGCCTTCCGCGGCGGGCGGTTTTCTCGATCTTACTCCAAATCCCGCCAATTCGGCCCCACGCCAATCTCCACCACCAGTGGCACCGCCAGCTCGTATACCCCTTCCATCTCCTCGCGTACCAATCTCTCGAGCGACTTCTGCTCTTTCGGCGGCGCTTCAAACAACAACTCGTCATGCACCTGCAAAATCATCTGCGCTTTCAGCTTTTCTTTCTCTATTCGTTTGGCAATCGCAATCATCGCCAGCTTGATCAAATCCGCCGCGGTCCCCTGCAGCGGTGAATTTAGCGCAGTCCGCTCCGCGAAATTCCGCAATTGCGGCTGCGGAGAATTAATCTCCGGTATTGGCCGCATCCTTCCGAACAGTGTCCGCGTCTCACCGCTCTTTCGCGTTTCCACCAGCACTTTATCAAGATACTCTTTCACCCCGCGATACCGCGCAAAATACGCGTTGATGAATTGCGCCGCCTCTTTCTGCGCGATGCCCAGTTGCTGCGCCAAACCAAACGCCGACAGCCCGTAAATAATTCCGAAGTTGATGGCCTTCGCCGCTCGCCGGTGTTCTCCCGTCTGTGCCATCGGCCCCACTCCAAACACTTCCTGCGCCGTACGCGCGTGAATGTCCTCCCCATTTCGAAACGCGTCCACCAGCACTAGATCCTTCGAATAGTGCGCCATGATTCGCAACTCGATCTGCGAATAATCCGCCGAAAGCAGAATCTTCCCCTTTTCCGCCACAAACGCCGCGCGAATCTCTCTTCCTAACTCCGTTCGAATCGGAATATTCTGCAGGTTCGGATCGCTCGAACTCAGCCGCCCGGTCGCCGTTCCCGTCTGATTGAAGCTGGTGTGCAGCCTTCCGCTCTCCGGATGGATCAGCTTGGGCAACGCATCCACGTACGTCGATTTCAATTTCGTGAATTCACGGTACTCAATCACTTTCGCCGGCATCGGATGTTTCGCGCTCAGCTCTTCCAGAATTTCCACCGCCGTCGACCGAGCCTTCGCTTTCCCGCGTTTCGCCGCCACTTCCAGATTCAATTTGTCGAACAGAATCTCGGCCAATTGCGCTGGAGAATTTACGTTGAATTCCCCTCCCGCCAGCTTCCAGATCTCCTTCTCTAGCCGCCGCACTTCTTTTTCCATCGACCTCGACATCTCTTCCAGCACCTGCGGATCAACGCGCACTCCCGCGCGTTCCATCCCCGCCAGCACTCCGGACAGCGGCAGATCAATCTTTTCGTACACTTCGTCCAGCTTCTGTTCTTGCACTTGCGCCCGCAGTGCCGGCGCCAGCCGCTGCAGCGCGTCCGCGCGCTCCCCCGCTCCGCCGCCTAGCGGTTCGTTGAATTGCCGGAACATCACATCCGCAAAATCATGCTTTCCGGTCGTCGGCCGCAGCAGGTATGAATAAAGCTGCGTCGCGTGCTCAATCCCCTCCGTTGTCCCCACCATCAACTGAAATAATTTGGGATCGTGCACAATCTTGGCGCGCTTTGCATCCTTCAATACCGGCTCAACCGCTCTGATCGCCTCTTCCTTCTCATCCACCCACACCGCTCGGCCCTCGCCCGCCGCCGTGGACACTTCTATCCCCGTCACTTTCGTTCCGAATCCTTCGCTCTCTCGCCCGCCCAGATCCAGATTCAGCCATACCGCCAGTGGCTTTTTCGCCGCCGCTTTTTTCAGCCATTCGCGAAACTCTTCGACCTTCGCGAATTGCGCATAATCTCTCTTTGCCTTCTCCTCGCCCTCCGGCGCCGAAACCGCAATCGCCTCCGCTCCCAGTTCCCTCAACAGCGAATTGAATCCCAGCTCCCGGTACAAATCGGCCAGTGCCCCGACGTCCGGCGCCTTCATTTTCAGCGCATCCAGATCCATTTCGATCGGCACGTCGGTCGCGATCGTCGCCAGCTGCTTCGACATCATCACCTGTTCGCGTTGCTGCTGCAGCGCTTCGCGATACCTCTTGTTCGGTACTTCATCCGCATGGTCCAGCGCATTCTCCACGCTCCCGTATTTCTTGATCAGTTCCGTCGCGCCCTTTTCCCCAATCCCCTTCGCGCCCGGAATGTTGTCCACTGTGTCGCCCATTAACGCCATGATGTCGATCACCCGCTCCGGCGGCACTCCCAGAATCTCTTCCACTCTCTTTTCATCAACAATTACATCGGCCTTTGCTCCTCCCGACCCCGTTCGCAGCGTTCGCACATTCTTTCCCACCAGCTGCATCATGTCTTTGTCGTTCGAAACGATCAGCACCTCCAGATCGTTCTTCGCGCCCTTCACTGCCAGGGTCCCGATTACATCGTCCGCTTCATACCCTTTCATCTCCAGCACTGGCAGCCGCATCGCTTCCACCAGTTTCTTCACGTACGGCAGTTGCACCCGCATCTCGTCCGGCATCGGCTCCCGTTGCGCCTTGTATTGTTCAAACAACTTGTCGCGGAAGGTCGGCCCCGACGGATCGAACACAATCCCCAGATACTCCGGCTGGTAATCCTTGATGATTCTTCGCAGGATATTGGCGAACAGAAAAGGCACCTTGGTTGGCAACCCACCCGGTCCGTTCATCCTCATCATCGGCGCATAAAACGCCCGGTAGATATGCGCCATCGCATCCACCAGAAACAATTTTTTCTGACCACTCGTGGTTGCCATCTGCAGCCCGCCTTCTTTGCGCCGCGAGTATACCAAACGCCCTTTGCACTGAAGCGGTTCCGCGCAGCACAAATCGTAACGCCGACTTGCGCCTGCCCAAGCTATCGCCTCCGAATCGTAGCGCCGGCATCCCTGCCGGCTCTGTGCGAACTGCAAAGGCATGCACCTTTGCTGCGTGTTTTTTCCTGCCGTTGTAGGGGCCGGCTCCTGAGGCGGTCCGCCCTTGTAGCACGGCCACTCACTCATTCGCCCGCCCAGGACGAGCCACTTCCCCTTATGGCACTCCTGGCTGCATGGCTTTACCGGGATGCCGGCTATGCCTAACTCGCGAGGTAGCTTCAGCGCAAAATATAAGCCGCGAGCCGAGAAATCTGCTCCCGCAAGTCCTTTATCATCCTGCAGTTACAAAAAAATGGTGGGGCGTGGGGGGGGCGCCGCCCCACCGCCAGAATGCCGCAGCCGGCCACATACAAAAATTCCCAGCCGCGACCAGCACGGCTGGGAATTCAGACTCCCTCGCTATGGTTGCAGCAGACCCTATCGCTGAGCGGACGCCGACGTTCCCGCTTGCGCCACCAGCAACATCCTGGTTCCGCTGTCCAGCCGAACGTTCTTACCCGCCGAAGTGATCACCGATCCCTCCGCGGAGTTCGCGGCGTTGCCATTCAGGCTCAATCCATTCAAGCCGAATACCCCTTTGCTCGTTGACGTTAACTGGCCGCCGGCGTTAAGCCCGGTGCCCGCTCCCGCTCGTCCTGCGGCGTTCGCTGCTCCTCCAGCCGTCGAGTTCACCGCTCCAGTGGCATCTTGCGTCGTTCGCGGCACGGTACTCGCTGCGCCGCTAGCCGCGCCACCCACGGTACCGGCCCCACCGCCCATAGCGCCTCTGTTTCCTGCACCGCCGGACGCCGACCCTCCGCCTCCCATGTTGCCGACTCCCTGCAAATCGTCTCCACTCACAGCTGCGGCGGGTTCACTGGATGCTAGAGCCTGTATCGTTACTTGCAGCGGGATGATCTGGCCGTCCCTCAGGATGGCTCGATCGAATTGCATGGCTAGAGCCGAGTCTGCGTCCCCTTTTGCCCGAGCTGCGGCCCGAGTGACATGGCCGACAAGTTTGCTACCTTTCGGTATCAGCACTTTTCCGCCGGACTTCACCGCTTCCGTGGTATGAGCCGTTACCGCGTCGCCTTCTTTGGCTTTCTTGGAGTCCAATGCTTGGCTGAGTTCGGCGTTCACCGCCGTACCCGCCGCCAGTGAGCCTGATTGTTCGCCCGAGGCCGCCGTTCCGTTGACCTGGACATTCGCGCTGCCACTGGCTTGCGCACCAGCTTGACTCCCTGCCTGACCCGAGGTCTGCGCTAAAGCCACCGGAGCAATGAACGCCAGTGCTCCGAAAACATATGAATTGATGCGTGCCATCTGTTCGTTCCTCCCTGTTGGATGTCTGTTTCTTGTTTTCGCACAAGTAGCGTCGCCTTGATCGCTAGCTGTCGCGGCACATTCGTTTGGCACTTCCATAGCCATCTTCTAACTTACCGATGCTGGGCAATTCATCAATACTAGGCAGGACCGGGCCTTTTGACCGGACGTTCAGCTTGCACGAATTACCGTACTCAAACTGGCTGGGATTTAGCGGCTAGCTAGCGAACATCCGGCGAAGCTGCCGGCGGTTGAATTACAATCAGCAGGTGCGTGCCATTGTCCAGGTGCACGCTAGTGCGGTTTCCGACCAGCACCGTTCCATGCGAGCCCTCGGACACCGGCGTAAACACTTTCAGATTCGGTTCGCTGAACGCGCCCTTGCTGTCCGGCGTAAACATTCCTTTGCGGTCCAACCCGCCTTCAATTCTCTGGGTCTGCACGTCTGGCAGAACCCGGCTGGGCATCGTGTATGTGGACGGCATTACCTGGGTTTGCGGAACGCCAAACCCGGTCTCTGCCGGCACCGCGCCAGCCATCCGATTCTCTTCATACTTTTCCCGCGATGGAATTGTTGGCGCGGTGCCCACCGGCGCCAGCGCCTGGATTCCGGCATTCAAAATCGCTTCCTGGCCACCCTTCAGAATCACGCGATCGAACTCCACGAATAGCGCGGAATTCACCTCTCCGTCACCGCCGGTGCGAACCACGCGCCCCTCAATGCGGCTCCCTTTCGGAATCAGCACGCTGCGTTGGTACTCCACCGACTCCATGACAATCGCATTTACTGGATCGCCCGGCTTGCTCTTCTCCGAATCCAGGGTTCCGATCAGCGACGCGTTGATTGGCGTGCCGGGGCTCAACGGGATCGTGACCGCCGGTCCCTGTGGTGCCTGCTTATGCTCTGTAGTTGTCTGCCCCATGAGGTCACCTGCGAACAGCGTTGCAAGGAGCGCCACCGCAAAAGCTTTGATCTTCATTGGGCCTCCCTGTTCTGGGCGATGCGACCGGAACTTTGCCAACGACAATACCACCTAAACGTGGTGCAACACCAGCGCCATCACCTAACTCCTTTGTTATGTGTCCAAGACATCTAGAAGGGTACGAAATCTTTTCGTGCTTTGTGGTTCCGGTACCCAATTCTTACCAAACCGGTGTTGTATTTTTGCAACACCGCAGCCCTGGCACAAAACGCCGGAACGGCCTTATTAGGTCGGAATGATCCCGAGCGGCTTTCCCACATCCGCCAGAATGTCCGCAGCCTTCACCAGCTGTTCCTTTTTGTGCGCGGCGCTAACGATCGCTCGCAGCCGTGCCTTTCCTTCGGCCACCGTGGGATAGCCAACCGCGGGAGCGAACACGCCAGCCTCGAAAAGTTTTTTCGAGAATTCAAACGCTTTCGCGGCGTCGCCCACATGAATCGGCACAATCGGAGTTTCGCTAACCTTGAACTGGAATCCGCGCTTCTTCAGTTCGCGCTTGAAAATCTTGGTATTGTTCCAAAGGCGCTTCACCAGTTTCTCGCCTTGCGGCGAATCCAACAGCGTGAATGCCGCCATGCAGGCCGCAGCGGTCGCCGGCGTGTGCGAAGTCGAAAACAAAAATGGCCGCGCACGCAAATACAAGAAGTCAATCAGATCGCGCGAGCCACATACGTACCCGCCCATCACGCCGATCGCTTTGCTGAGCGTACCGACTTGAATGTGCACGCGCCCGTGGCAATCCAAATGATCGATCGTGCCGCGCCCGGCGCGCCCCAGCACTCCGCTCGAATGCGCGTCGTCCACCATCATGATGCAGTTGTATTTTTCCGCCAGCGTGCACAGCTCTGGCAGCGGCGCAATGTCTCCGTCCATGGAAAATACGCCGTCGGTGATAATCAATTTCTTGCCGGGGAAACTGGCGTTCTCCTGCAGAATCCGTTCGCAGTCCTTCACATCCTTGTGCTTGAAAACTTTGATCGTGGCGCGCGAAAGCCGCGCTCCATCAATGATCGAAGCGTGATTCAATTCGTCCGAAATAATTAAATCTTCTTTGCCCAGTACCGCGGAAACCGTTCCCGCATTCGCCGTAAATCCCGACTGAAAAACCACGCAGGCTTCCACCTTCTTGAATTTGGCAATCTGTTCTTCCAGTTGCATGTGCAGTTGCATTGTGCCGGCAATCGTCCGCACCGCTCCGGCTCCCGCTCCGTACTTCCTCGTAGCTTCGACCGCTGCTTTTCGTAGAGCCTTGTGCGTCGTCAGTCCCAGATAATTGTTGGACGCCAGATTGATCACTTCCCGCCCGTCGAACGTGCACACCGCCTTCTGCTCGCCCTCCAGCACCCGCAGCTTCGGCGCAACTCCCTTCTCGCGCAACTCCTTCAATTGATCGCTGACGTACTGCAGCGGATTCTGCTTCATCACCTGCGTTCCTTGTTCAGACATGCGTCATCTCCATTCTGAAGCGTGGTCGGTTCGAGGGCTGCAAGGATCTCAACGTCGCAAGCGAGCTGGGTGCTCGCCGGTTGCAAAAAGACTTCTCTCTCACACTACTCCATACAAACTACTGCGGTATTCCATCCGGATACAACAGTATTTTGCCCGCCAGACCGCCCTGCAATTTGCTGAACGCTTCTTCAAACTGTTCCAGCTTCACGCGCTCGCCAAACAGCGGCTCCAGATTCAGCCGTCCCGCCTTCAGCAGCGCCGTCATCTGCACCCATGTCTCATACATACGGCGCCCGTAAATTCCCTGCACCGTCGCGCCCTTGAAAATCACATCGTTCACCAGATCCAGCGGCACATTCTCGGTGGGAATTCCGAGCAACGAAGCGCGGCCGCCCGCCCGCAGCGCCCTAAATCCCTGCTGGATCGCAGTCGGATTTCCGCTCATCTCCAGCAGCACGTCCACTCCGGTGTTGCCGGTCTCGCTCAGTATTCTCGCCACCGCATCTTCCGCTGCCGGATTCAGCACCACGTCCGCGCCCATCTTCTTCGCCATCGCCCGCCGGTGTTCATTGGTTTCGGTGGCGAACACGGTCGAACTTCCACAAGCCTTGGCCACCGCAATCGACATCAAGCCAATCGGCCCGCAACCGGTCACCAGGGCCGTGCGACCGGCGATAGGTCCCGCCAGTACCGTATGCACCGCGTTACCCAGCGGGTCTAAAATCGCGCCGTACCGCTCCGGAATCGCCGGATCCAATTTGATGATATTCGCCGCGGGAATTTTTACGAATTCGGCGAATGCGCCGTCCTGATCGATACCAATAATTTTCAGATTTTGGCAGATGTGCGCTTCGCCGACGCGGCACTGGTGGCAATGCCCGCAATTCACGTGCATTTCCGCGCTGACAAAAGCTCCAGCTTTTATTGCTTCCACTTCACTACCAACTTTTTCCACCACACCGCAAAACTCATGCCCTAGCGTCACCGGCGGCTTGATTCTTCCCTGCGACCAGCGATCCCATCCGTAAATGTGCAAATCGGTTCCACAGATCGAAGCCGCCCTGACGCGAACTAACACGTCGCCTGGACCCATCGCGGGCGCCGCCGCTATTTCCAGCGATAAGCCGCGCCCCGCCTGCATTTTCCGCAACGCTTTCATTCCGTCTTTATCCGATCGATTGTTCACGCATGTTAGCGAGATATTTGTTCTCTGATTCAGCTTGCATTCTCTAAGCCAGAACCAAACGCCGCAGCTTGATGCGCTCGGTGCGGACTTGCGAAAGTTCATACTGGGCCTGCTGGGTCAGCCAGCTTTCCGCGCTGCCACCAAAGACCTTTGACAATCGTACGGCCATCTCCGGAGAAATGCCGCGCTTTTCGTTTACCAATTCCGACAAAGTGGTTCTCGTTACGCCGAGAGCTGCGGCAGCGTCCGTGATCGTCAAACCCAGTGGTTCAATACATTGTCGCAATACAAATCCGCCTGGATGCGGTGGGTTCTTCATCGCCATGTTTCACCTGTTCTAATGATAATCGACATAGTCAACGTCCGTGGCATTTCGACCTGCGAAGCGGAAGCTAACCCGCCAGTTTACGCGAACGGTCACGGCCCAAAAGCCTTTCAACTCGCCTTTCAATGGATGCAAGCGAAATCCAGGCAAGTCCAAGTCCATGGGGCACGGCTGCATCGAGGCGGGCGAGAATGTCTGGCAACTTCGGCGGTTGCTCGCTGCTTACGCCGCGTGAATCGTCCTGATCATAAAACTTCCTGAGGCTTTATGACGGATGGACACAAACATTGTACACCGTAATGTGTTACGTAACGCAGGTCACGACGCGGTTTGCGCCAAGACTGGTCAGCGCGCGGCGAGCTCATTTCCAAGTTCCTTCACGCGGCGCAAGTCTAGTTTGCCGGTGCCCAGATAGGGCATGGCTTCGATGCGGTGGAACTGATCGGCTCTTGGCTTCCACAGTGCCGGTAAATCGACTTCCGCGAATCGCACCAACACTTCTTTCAATTGCTCATCCGCAAGGGTGTGCAGCACAATCAATTTTTCGCCTTTGCGCTCGTCCGGAACTGCGGTTACCACAAAGACCTGTTCCGTGGCGGCGGCCAGCTCCTGCAATTTTTCTTCGATTTTGATGTGCGGCACCATCTCGCCGCCGATCTTGCTGAAGCGGCTCAAGCGATCGGTGATGCGAACGAACCCGTCTTCATCGATGGTGGCAATGTCGCCGGTGTTGTACCAGCCGTCCTGCAGTACTTCCGCGGTTTTTTCCGGCCGATTCAAATAGCCCTGCATTACGTTTGGACCACGAACCAGCAAAAGTCCAGGCTGGTTCACGGCCAGCACCGAGTTGCTTTCGGGATCCACAATTCGCAGCACAACTCCCGGCAGCGGATGACCGATGCTGCCGCGCTTCGCGCCCACCTGCCGGAAATCCGCGGCGCGAAAATCCCTGGTATTCACAGCGACCACCGGCGAACACTCGGTGCAGCCATAACCTTCGAGCGGCCGGATTCCGAAATGATCTTCGAAGGCTTCGGAAATACGCGCCGGCAACTTCTCCGCGCCGGCCATCACAAATCGCAAGCTGCCAAAATCTTCCGGCGCGCATCGGCGGATGTACGCCTGCAGGAAGGTCGGCGTGGCCAGCAAAAAAGTGATGCGGTACTTGCTGACCAGCGCGCCGATGGTGCGGGAATCGAGCGGGCTGGGATGATAAACCGCGCCGACACCGACCGCACTGGTCAGACACAGGGTTCCAGTGAATCCGAAAGAATGAAAGAACGGCAGGATTCCCAGGATGCGGTCATCCTTATGCAGCATGAACACCTGGTTCAACTGCTCGACATTGGCCGCGAGATTGTAGTGGGTGAGCAAAACGCCTTTGGGATCGCCAGTGGAACCGCTGGAAAAAATAATGGTCGCCACGTCGTCCAGTTTGGTTCGGGCCGGATTTCCGACGAAACGTTCCAGTCCGCCGAGCGGAAAAAACAGCGCCGCACACAGTGCAGCGAAGCGCTGCGCGAATCTCGGGTTTTCCGCCAAGTCCTCCAAATACACCGCCGTTCCCGGCGGTTGCACTTTGATTTTTTCCAGAAATGCCCGCGAGGTCACGGTAGTCTTTAGCTCGCTTTGCTGGGCGCAGGCGTCCACGACGCTCTGCGAAGCGGTGTAATTCAGATTGACCGGAATTTTTCCGGCCATCATTGCCGCCAGATTCACCAGAGCTCCGCCAATCGAAGGCGGCAACAGCACACCCACGTTGTTCTGTTCATCCCATATGCGCCGCAAACGTCGCGCTAGAAAAATCGTTCTTACCAACGCCGGAAAGAAATTCAGCCTGGGAGTCCGAAAGTCGGCCATCGCGAACCGCAGCGGATGGCGCCGCGCCGTCTGGATGAAGGATTCCGGAATGGTTTTCATGTAGCGCCTGCGGCGGGAGAATGCATCGGCGCCGAGCTCCAGCACCGCCTGACGCGCTTCCGTCGAGGTAACGGTGGCGGGCAGCGGCTTGCCGAAGGTTACCCGCACGGGATAGGGAATTTTGCGCGGGCGCTTCCAAAAAAACTTTCCGCCGGAAAAACTAAAGATCGATCCCCAGATGCCATCGATGTTCATGGGGATTACCGGAACTTCCAGACCTTTTAGAATGCGCTCCATGCCGCGCCGGAACGGCATCATCTGACCGATGCGGGTCATCTGGCCTTCAGGGAAAATGCACACCAGTTCGCCCTCTTGCAGCGCACGCGTCGCTACGCGCAGCGAGTGAATCATTTCGCGAGGCCCTTGCGACGAAGAGATGGGGATTACTCCCAGAGTTTTTGCCCACGGCTTAATCAGCGGATGCTCGTAAATATCCTTGAACATCAGAAATCGCACCGGACGGTCGGTAGCGGCGATAACCAGCGCCGCATCTACAATCGATGCATGGTTCGGCACCAGCAAGGCCGCGCCGCGTGCCGGCACATGCTCGGCGCCGCTGATGTCCATGCGATAAATCGTATGGGTCGCGAACCACAGCAGCAGTCGGGCCAGCGAGTCCGGCAGCAGCCACACCGTATAGACCGCCGCGCCGAGCGAAACCACTGCGGTTCCTGCGAAAAATGTCCGCAACCCAACGTGCAAGTAATGAGTGAATCCGGAGTAAATCGCGGACGCCACCATCACGCCGAGAAACGACAGCCAATTGGCGTAGGCGATCACCCCGCCTTTTTTGGCTTCGTCGGGACGATGCTGGATCAGCGCGTTGATAGGCACGACAAAGAATCCGCCGGCAAAGCCCAGCGCGGCGAGCAGACTCAAGACTGGAATAAAAGACAATCCCGGAGCGGATAACACGCAGGCCAAGAGCGCCATACCGATGGCGCCCAGGGGAACCAATCCATACTCGATTTTTCCGCCGGAAAGATATCCTGCGGCAAAACTGCCGACGCCAATGCCGATGGCCAGCGCCGCTTGCAGATAGCTGCTGTGAGTTTCGTCGAGTTTCAGAATCTCGCGTCCGTAAAACACGATCACGAACTGCAGCAGCGCGCCCAGCGACCAGAAATAGGTATTTCCGATCACCGCGAGTTTGAGTGCGCGATCCGGCCGCACCAATTTCCACTGAGCGCCGAGATCCGCGAACAGGTTGAAGCGGAATTTTCTTGTGGGATCACCGGCAGGAACGCGCGAGACCAGAAAACTGGTGGCGAGCCCCAGCAAGGAGCAAGCGCCGAAAATCAAAGCGGCTACCGAAGGATGCTCATGAAATCTCTGCGCCAGTACGGAACCAAACACCGTTCCAGAAATGATGGCGAGGAAGGTGGTCAGCTCGAGAATTCCATTTCCCCAGGAAAGCAGTTCGGGAGGCAGCAATTCGGGAAGAAGTCCATATTTGGATGGACCGAACAGCGCCGCCTGAGTACTGGCCAGAAAAATGACCGCGTACGCCATAAAAGGATTGCCGCGCGAAAACGCCAGAATCGCGAAGAGCATTGCTCCGATTTCAAACAGTTTGGTGCCGATAGTGACCGTACGCTTGCTGTAGCGATCGGCAAGATGGCCGCCGACCATCGAAAAGAGCAGGAAAGGCACGGCGAACAAAATGCCGATCAGAAAAACGCCGAGGTCTTTTTCGGTTTGCGAAGGGTTATGCCCGAGGATCAGAAAAATGACGAAGAATTTGAGACCGTTGTCGTTGAAGGCGCCCTGAAACTGGGTAACGATCAGGCCGCAAAAGCCGCGACGCCAGTTTGCCGGGGTGCTGGAAATCTTTTCGGGCATCGAGAGGCTCTCCGCGAAACCTGGCTATCGCGCTGCGAAACCTCAGCTGCTAATCGACTGCAGAGACATTCCGCAGGCCGTGGCAAAACAATTTTAGACGTCGCAGAGGTCGGCGGCTTCGCGCAGAGATGTGAGCGGATCGCGCGAGGGAACGAATTCGTGCGCGACGTAGCCTTTGTAAGTGGTGGCCGCGATGCCACGCATCACGCCGTCCCACTGCACTTCCTGGGTGCCGTCGAGCTCGTGGCGGCCGGGAACTCCGCCGGTGTGGAAGTGGCCCATCCACTCGATATTTTTCTGGATGGTGCGGACCAGGTCGCCTTCCATGATTTGCATGTGATAGATGTCGAAGAGCAGCTTGACGCGCGGCGAATTCACTTCCTGCACGACCTTCAGGCCCCACGCGGAATGGTCACACATGTAATCGTGATGATCGACTTTGCTGTTGAGCAACTCGATGCAGATGTTGACGCCGTGGTCCTCGCCGATTTTTTTGACGCGATTCAGGCCGATGATGGTGTTCTTGGCGCCCTCGTCATCGGACATGCCTTTGCGATTGCCGGAAAAAGTGATGACGTTGGGAACGCCGGCTTTGGCGGCCAGTGGGATGGACTTACGAAAGGCTTCTTCAATCTTGGCGTGATTCTCCAGGCGGTTCATGGCGTCTGGAATGGTTCCGCCGCCGCCGTAGCCCATGCTGCAGACCAATCCGTAGCGCTTGGGAACTTCCCATTCGCTCTCTTCCAGCAGATCGACAGCTTTGAGGCCGATTTTTGCGGAGTACTCGCAAAGCTGCTCGAGGGGAATTTTCTGGTAGCACCAGCGCGAGACGGATTGCTTGATGCTGCCTTTGCGCTTGACGGGCTCGTCTCCAGCGGACCAGGAGACCGAAGGAAGAGAAGCCATGGTGGCTCCTGAAATCACGGTCTTGAGTACGTTACGGCGCGATAGTTTGTCCATGTGTAACCCCGCAGAGTGTACCGAAGAAAATCCTTAGCGTGCGAGGGAAATATTTTGTAATGACTTGTGGCTACCTAACCTCCACGACCACGGCGATTTTCTCCAGCGCCGTCAGATACTCAAGGACCAAGTCCAGCGGTATCGGGCCGAATTCCGCCGAGACTGCATCGCGAATCTCCTGCGCATTGCGTTGTCCGTTTGCAAAATTCAGCACTTCGTAGGCGTACTCTTCACCGGCGCCCCAGAGTCCTTCGTAGGTCAGCAATTTGGGAGTAGCAATTCCGGCTGCCTTCGCGTGGTCTGCGAAATAGTCGTAGCCAAATACTGCGAGCGGCCCTTTCGGATCCGATTTGCGCTTCCAGTAGGGCTTGGCGCCCGCGCCGACCACGGTGCTCTTCGCCAACGCTTCGAGCGGAGGTGTGACTCGGGCAATGGACGGCCGGATTTCGTCGCCGCGAAGAGCTATGGGCACGATTGCGTCGATTGAGATCGCCAAGCGTTCTTCGCTGCGGGCAAATTCGTTGAGAACATTTTGTGATTCTGCTGGGGAAAGCAGTGAAGCGCGCCGCAAGGCTTCGCCGGTGCGGTGATACTGATTGGTTCTAATTGCCTGGAAAACAGCAGGAAAATCGGATGCGCTCATTCGAGCCAGGAAATATCCGCTGGCAGCGCCGATGAAAGCGGCGCGCTTCAGCTTGGTGGCATCGATGTTGGCGGCGGCGTCAAAATTGGTGTGGATGTAGCGGTCGGGCCAGTCGTTCAAGTAAATCGTGGGGACGCCGAACGAAGAATCTTGATAGACATCGTGGTCGCTGCCCATGGTGTAGGCGGAATACTCGGCGCGCAGCGGCTCTTTGCCACCTTCCGGCGCGATCATCGGATATTGCGCTTCGCCGGTTGCGGCAAATTTGTAGGACTCTTCGTTCACCCACTCGGCAAACGACCACGCCACGTCATGCACGAAGCTCGGCAAGCTCATGGGCCCGCGGGTTAGGTGGAAGACGGCTTTCGTTTCCGGCCCGCCGCCTACCATGTCCATGTGAATCACGGCTTTGATGCGCTTGGCGAATTCCGGTTTCGCGTTCAGCAGAGTAATTGTGCCTTCGATTTCCGGAGGGAAAATAAACCGGATGGTGCGCGCGGGCTGCGCCAGCGTTTTCTCGCTGATCAATTCTTGTAGGGTCCGCGCAACTTCGAGAATTGTTGCGCAGCCGCTGGTATTGTCGTTTGCTCCTGGCCGCTGGTGATCGAGGTGGCAGGAAAACGCAATCTCCTCGTCCTTCAGTTTCGGATCGGCGCCGGTAATCGTCGCGGTCACCACTTCATAGTGGCCGGGATGCTGCCCGGTGTTCACCACAGCGCGCAAAACAATTTTTTCCTGTTTCGCGAGGCGTTCTTTCATCGCGCGAGCGGTCTTGAGCGACACCATGAAGGCAAAAGTTTTGTTTGGCGAAAAAGTCTCAAGATGGCCCCAGCGGATCAGATTCTGATCATCGCCGCTCCACGCGGTTTTTTGATTTTGCGCATAGCTGACAATTCCGGCGGCGCCGAATTTTCCAACCGCCAAATCCTGCACCGCGCCTGGCTGGGCACTAACCAGCACGATCTTGCCCTTCACATCCTTTCCGGCGAAATCGCTCTCCTTTGTTCCATCGCCAACGTCAACCAGTTCCGCGATTAGGTCCGCGCCTTCGCTGTCTTCCGCTAGTACCACCGGCTCCGCTTCATAACTCGCGAACCGCGTTACCTTCTGAATGTCGAGACAGTCCTTGATGCTGTAACTCATGAGTGCGCCAGTCGAAGAACTACGGGTTACTTCGGGACTCCCTTCGCACGCGTGGATCGAGCTGATCGGGCCTACTTTAATTTCATCCAGCGTCCCCTTCTCCGCATCCCAAGCCGGACGCGAGCGCTGCGTACCATAGAAAATCTTGCCGTCGGCGGGAAATTGCAAAATTGCAACGTCGCTCAGTCCGTAGGCGCGGAGACGCTCGGCAACCAGCTCGGCGGCGGAGTGGAATCCTTGCGAGCCGCGCTGGCGGTGGAAGCGGGCGATGCCTTCAAGGTTGCGCTTGGCGATTTCGCCGCTAACTTCATTGGCGAGCGTTGCGACATCCTTTTCCGGCAGCAGTGGCGGCTTTTGTGCCCGTACGCCAGCAGCGAACGCCAACCACGCGGTGATCGCCGCCGGAATCATTCGCTTCATAAGAACCTCCCCGCAACGCCCCGCATTCTATATCGTCAGGGACTGTGATGCGGGGAGCACCTTGCGCGGCTTTGCCGTGGGCAAGTCTGCAATTTTACCGGCCGCGAACGCGTAGTACTCTTGAGAGCCAATCCCTATGCCGAAAACCCAAGAAACGAGCGAAGCAGCAGCCAGCCAGGCGGCGATTCAGATTGAGAAAGTTTCGCGCCATTACACCATGGGGGAATCGTCAATCCGCGCGGTGGACGATGTTTCGCTGACCATTCCGACCGGAGAATTTCTGGCGCTGCTGGGAAGTTCGGGCTCGGGGAAATCCACGTTGCTGAATTTGATGGCGGGACTGGACCGGCCGACTTCGGGCTCGATTCTTTCCGGCGGGAGGAACCTTGCGGAGCTCTCGGCGCTGGAGCTGGCGCGCTACCGACGAAATACCGTGGGCATGGTTTTTCAATCGTTCAATCTGCTGCCACGGATGACGCTCGAAGAAAATGTAGAGCTTCCCTTGCGGCTGGCGGAAGTGGACCGCAGTGAGCGTGGTGCGCGGGTGCAGGAAGCGCTGGAACGGGTGCGGTTGGCAAAGCGTACCGGGCACCGGCCGAGCGAACTCTCCGGCGGCGAGCAACAACGAACGGCGATCGCCCGCGCGCTGGTGAACCGGCCAAAAATTCTTTTTGCGGATGAGCCGACGGGAAATCTGGATTCGGCCACGGGCGAAGCGATTCTGACGCTGCTGCGGGAAATTCAGGCGTCGATGGGGATGACGATTGTGATGGTGACGCACGAGCGGCACCTGGCGGAAAGATTTGCCGACCGGCTGGCGACGATGGGCGACGGAAAACTCTTGACGACACTGGATTCGCAGCGAACCGGCGCGGGAGTGCGGCAATGAAACTGCGCGACATGACGGAACTGGCGGTACGCAATCTGCGCGAAGCAATTTTGCGCAATTCGCTGACGACGCTGGGCGTGGCGGTGGGCGTGGCTTCGCTGGTGGCGATGCTGTCGCTGGGAGCGGGATTGCAGCAGTTGGCCACGAGCCGATTGAGCAAGAGCGGATTGTTCGATTCGGTGTTTGTCACGCCGAAAACGAATTTACGCGGACCGGGTTCTGGACCGCCGGCGACGCGCGCGCCAGCGGCGAAGGCGAGGCCGCTGGATGAAGCGGCACGCGCGGAAATTACAAAATTGCCAAACGTGATTGAGGTCTATCCACAGATTCGGTTTTTCACCGAAGTGCGATTTGACGGAAAGCCGTTCGCGACGATGGTGGCGGGAATGCCAGAATCATCGAAGCTGACGGGATCGTTCGATGGGATGCAGGGCAAATTCTTTTCTTCGCCGAGTGCCGATGAAGCGATTCTGCAAAGCGAATTTGCGAAGGAGCTGAATCCGCAAACTTCGACACTGCTCGGAAAGGACTTGATTCTGCGCTATGCAGAGCGGCAGGCACTTGCTGCGGATGCGGGGGCCGGACCGCAGGGATCGGGCGGATTTTCGGTGGTGCCGAAGGAAAAGCATTTGCGCATCATTGGAATTGTGGAAACTGAGCCGGCATCCGGATTCGGAGGATTTGGCAGCGGACGACTGCTGATACCGCTGCCGGTGGCGGAGACGCTGCGCGCGGCGCAGGTGAATGATCTGCGCGATGTGCTGCGCGATTCGGCTTCGGACAAGCCGGCGTATATGAGCCTGACGGTGCGGGTGAAGAGCCCTTCGCTGGTGGATGCCACCGAAGCAAAAATTAAAGAACTGGGGTTCGGCGCGTTTTCGCTGCTCGATGCGTCAAAGAGTTTGCGAATCTTTTTTTCGGTG
Source organism: uncultured Acidobacteriota bacterium (assembly GCA_963814635.1). Taxonomy (GTDB): domain Bacteria; phylum Acidobacteriota; class Terriglobia; order Acidiferrales; family UBA7541; genus Acidiferrum. The sequence goes on from CAWFDP010000002.1 coordinate 425,218, forward strand.
TTCGATCTGTTGCTGGGAATTTTCGGAAGCCTGGCGCTGGCGGTGGCCACGCTGGGAATTATCAACACCCTGGTGATGGCGATACTGGAGCGGCGGCGTGAAATCGGTGTTTTGAAGGCGCTTGGCGCGGCTGACAGCGATGTGAAGCAACTGTTTTTCGTGGAAGCCGGCGTGATGGGGCTAGCCGGCGGCGTGCTGGGAGTTCTTTTCGGCTGGATGATTGGCGTGGTGCTGACATTTGCGACGAACGTTTATCTGAAGCGGCAGGATTTGCCGGGTGTGGAGATTTTCGCGGTGCCGTGGTGGCTGATTTCGGGCGCGATCGGATTTGCCGTGCTGGTTAGCTTGATCGCTGGGCTGTATCCGGCGTCGCGCGCGGCGAAACTCAATCCCGTGGATGCGTTGCGGTACGAGTAAACTATTTTCGTGAGCCTTCGACAAATTCTCCGAAGTTTTCTTCTGGCGCTTTGCTGCGCGCCGATTTCTTTCGCGGCTACTGGCCGAATCGAATGCAATTCGCTGCCCAGCAAAATCCTGGCGCATCCCGTAAACTATTGCGTGATTCTTCCGCCGAGCTACGACACGGAGAAAACGCGGCGGTATCCGGTGCTTTATTTTTTCCACGGACTGGGCGACAACGAGCAGACGTTCATTCACACCGGAGGATTCAACCTGGTGGAGGATTTGTGGGAGCGCGGGCAGATCGGCGAATTTGTGATTGCCACCCCGAATGCGGGCGCATCGTTTTACGTCAACTCGCATGATGGGAAAACACGCTATGAGGATTTTCTGGTGCAGGAATTCTTACCGGGAATTGAAGCGCGTTACCGCACCAAGCAGGGACGGGCGAATCGTGGCGTTTCCGGAGTGTCGATGGGGGGTTACGGCGCGCTGCATTTGGCATTCCGCCGCCCGGAACTGTTTTCCGCGGTAAGCGCGCACAGTGCCGCGATTATCGACAAGCTTCCGGCGTTCACCGCGCCGACCGCGGGCGGCGGATTACGCAGCAGAGTGTTGGGCGGGACATTCGGTTCGCCGCCGGATCCGGCGTTCTGGGATCGCAACAGTCCGTTGACGCTGGCGCGCAGCGCAAATCTGGCGGGGATGAAAATTTATTTTGATTGCGGGGATCAGGACGATTTTGGATTTGAGACCGGCGCCACAGCGTTAGACAAGATTCTCACCGCGCGGCACGTGCCACATGAGGCGCACATTTATCCTGGAAGGCACGACTGGCAATATTTTGCGGAGCATTTGCCAGCGTCTCTGGAGTTTCATTCGCGACTGTTTGCAAAGTGATGCGGTGGCGGGATTCACGCCGCCTCCTGGCCAAAACGTGCACTCGTTGCCGATGTTAACCCGCCCGCCTCGGGAGGCGGGTGCTACAAAGACACAAACAAACGCCGCGGATTATTGCTGCTGTTGTTGCTGTTGATCGGTGGCGGAGGCGATTTTTGAGTCGGGGCGTTTGCTGCGGAAGACCATGGCCGGGGGCAATTCTTCCGGCTGCGGGGCGTCTACCGGAGCGACGGTGACGCGGACGCTGAGTTCGCTTTCTGCATCGCCTTTGTAGACGCCGCGAGTCGGCGGCACATCGGCGTAATCGCGGCCCACGGCGACGTGGATGTGGCGTTCGCAACCCAACAAATTGTTGGTGGGATCGAAAGCGACCCAGCCGGCTTCGCCGAGATAGGCTTCGACCCAGGCGTGAGTTGCGCCGGAGGGCGAGCGGTCCTTGGCTTTGTCTCCGTGAAAAAGATAGCCGCTCACGTAGCGACAGGGAATTTTCAGCGGACGCACCAGCGCGATCATGATGTGGGCAAAATCCTGACAGACGCCGCGGCGGGCGCGAAGTGCATCGTCGATCGGCGAATCGACTTTGGTGGTGTTTGGTGCGTAATCGAATTTATCGTACAGCGATTGATTGAGATCAATGAGCAATTCGAGCGGCGAGGCCCGGCGCTCGAGCCGGAGCTCCGCTGAGAGCGCCAACAATAAATCAGTAGGCTTCGCGTACTGGCTGGGAAGCAACATCTCCCAGTAGTCGCCTTCGGCGACGCGAGTATCGAGATCTTCCCAGGTGCCATAGGTTACGGCGGGCCATGCGGCGGAGTTGATGTCCACGATGGCGTGGGCGGTGACTTCGATAATTTTGTGACGGCCGGGAATATCGAAGTGATGCACGGCGTTGCCAAAAAAATCGCGGTACATCATGACGTTAGCGTGCGGCGCGACGTCCAGTGAAAACGTCATGCAGCGCTGGCGCAAATCGGAGCGCGGCTGCATGCGAACTTCCATCACACTTTCGCCGACGGCGGGGTGATAGCGAAACGTGGTGATATGTTTTATCGAATAGGCCATTTTCGAATTTTGTTTCTTGCTCCCAAACCGCGCCGGCTTTTTTATCTCAAAACTTCATTTTTCATCTAGGAAGCGAGTTCTGCGTCGATCGCGTAGTCGAAATAAATCTGGTGAATGGCGGCGTGGATTTCCGCGCAGTCGCTGCGAACACTCTCGAGGTAGGTGGCGACGCCATCTTCCATGACCTCTTCAATCTGACTGAAGCTCAATTTGGCGCGCAGGCGGCCGGCGATGCGCGCGGGCATTTTTTCGCGGCGCTCTGTTAAATCGCCGATGACATGCAACGCGGCATTCATGCGATCAACGGAAAAACGAACTGAGTGCGGGAGTTCAGGATTGAGCAGCAAGAATTCGGCGACGCGCAGCGGGCGAATCTCGGCGGTTTGCGCCTTGCAATATGCTTCGAACGCGGCGCAGCCGCGCAGCAAACCGACCCAGCTGAGATATTCCCCGCTATCCACCGGCTGATCGCTGGGCGGAGCAGAACGCTTGAAGTGCGTACCCATCAGCGCCGCAAGAGTGTTGGTGCGTTCGACGTAGCGGCCGAGTTGGATGAATTGCCAGCCTTCGCCGTGGCTCATGGTGGCGTCGGTAACGCCCTGGAAAAGGTGCGCGCCTTCCTGCACGGCGCGAAAGAGTTCATGAGAATTGAGGATCCAACCTTCATCGGGGCTACGGTCGATCACCTGAAGATAAAGTTTGTTCAACTGCTCCCACATCTCGGAGCTGCACTGCTCGCGAACGTGGCGGAGATTTTCGCGCGCGGCGGACATGCAAGAAACAATTGAAGAGCCGTTGGCGCGGCTGAAAACCAGAGTTTCCGCAAGCTGCAGCGGATCGAGGCGACCTTGGACGCCTGCGACTTGTAATGCGTCAACGAGGAATCGCCAGCGTCCGGCGCCGACTTCGGGCGACTGATCCAGCCACAACTGAAGCTCGACGTCGAGCAGGCGCGCAGTGTGTTCAGCGCGTTCGAGGTAGCGGCTCATCCAATAAAGATTTTCCGCGACGCGCGAGAGCATGCCGGCTTCGCGGCGAAAAGTTTTTATGTAGAAGTTGCGCGGCGGCCTCATGCGACTGCGGGACCTCCGGGGCGATCGCCTTCACGAAGAACCCAGGTGTCTTTGCTGCCGCCGCCTTGCGAGGAGTTAACGACCAGAGAACCGGGACGCAGAGCGACGCGAGTGAGTCCGCCGGGAACCAGCGTAACTTTTTCGCCCATCAGAATGTAGGGACGCAAATCAATGTGACGGGATTCGACTTCGCCGTCGATCAGACAGGGCGCACTGGAGAGCGAAAGCGTGGGCTGCGCGATATAGTTACGCGGGTCGGCGAGCACGCGGGCGCGAAATTCGTCGCGCTGTTTTGCGGTACTTTGCGGGCCGATCAACATGCCGTAGCCGCCGGATTCGCCGACCGCCTTCACCACCATCTTGCTCAGATTGTCTAGAGTGTGCTGACGGTGGGTGGCGTCGGTCATCAAAAATGTTTGAACGTTGGGAAGAATCGGATCTTCGTTGAGGTAATAACGAATGATTTGGGGGACGTAGGCGTAGACCGCCTTGTCGTCGGCGACACCGGTACCGATGGCGTTTGCAAGGGTGACGTTTCCGGCCTGATAGGCGTTGAACAATCCCGGCACGCCTAGACTGGAATCCGGGCGGAAGCGCAGCGGATCGAGAAAATCATCGTCAACGCGGCGATAGATAACGTCCACGCGGCGCAGGCCAGCGGTGGTGCGCATGTAGACCAGATTGTCGTGCACCAAAAGATCGCGGCCTTCGACAACTTGAATGCCCATTTGTTGTGCGAGGAAGGCGTGTTCGAAATAGGCCGAGTTCGAAACGCCAGGCGTGAGCAAGACGGTAGTAGGATCGTTCCGATAAGCGCAGTTTTCCGGCCACATGGAGCGCAAAGTCGCCAGCAACGCTTGCGGATAATGATCGATGGGCCAGACGCCGTAATCGCGGAAGAGCGTTGGGAAAACGCGCTTCAAGACTTTGCGATTGGCGAGCATGTAAGAGACGCCGCTGGGGACGCGGAGATTGTCTTCGAGCACCGCGAACGAACCGTCGGGCAGGCGAACCAGATCAGTGCCGCAGATGCTGACGTAAATATCGCGAGGGACATTGAGGCCGCGCATTTCACGACGGAAATGTTTGCAACTGTAGATGAGCTCGCGAGGAATGACGCCTTCAGCGAGAATGCGGCCTTCATGATAAATGTCGCGCAAGAAAAGATTCAGCGCGGTGAGCCGCTGGGTGAGTCCCTTTTCAATGCACATCCATTCGCTGGCTGGAATGATGCGCGGCAAAAGATCGTTTGGGAAAATGCGCTCGGTGCCTTCTTTGCTGCCGTAAACGGTGAAGGTGATTCCTTCGTGGAGGAAAGTAAGGTCGGCGGCTTGCTGGATTTTGCGCAGCTCTTCGGGGGCCAGGCCGAGCAGGGTTTGCTGCAGTGCGCGGTAATGTTCGCGCGGCAGTCCCAGCGATGTGAACATTTCGTCGTACGCGCTATCCATCTGGTAGTTCACGAATGCCAGCGAGGAATGGGTTCGGATTGGCGTCGGCGCGGCTGTCATTGCTCTTTCCGCGACCCGGCGAGCGGGTCGGATGCATTTTGGTTGAAGCGCCAGCGTGCAACCGCGCAGGGACCACGCAGCTGCACGGGCTTCCGAATCAGTTCAACCAATTTAGGGCGAGGTGCGGCGGGCGTCCAACGCAAAAAGTGGATGCGACGGATGAGCGTTTTGCGCGGCGCTAAGCGCATTGGATTCAATGACTTCGCTTCCCGCCTCCATACACTGGCCAGGCCTTCCGTAGCACCAACATCAGCGCGGCGAGTGCGCCAGCGCGGGAATCCAGATCCAGAGAAGTTCACTCTGCAGGACTGCGAAGCCTCGACCGCTAAAGAATCGCGTCACCGAGATTGGCGAGACTACATCGGCCGCCAGGGAAGAAAATATCGGCGGTTATCAAACGGCGAGAAGAACGCCACGCCTAGACCGCCATTGGTCATGGCATCCAGCAAACCGTGGCTGGCAGTCGCGAGAAAGAAGTACACCCACAACACCGCGCGGTTGACGCCTTGTGTTTCACCATAGAATCCGACGGCTATTGCGACGGTTGCAAGAATCGCGGCAAACACGAGAGAGTGCGTAAAGCCACGATGACCCCAAAAGTCACCGTATCGAATGCCAAATTGAAATCCGATCACGTCGACGTCCGGAATCATCGAACACGCAGCGCCGATAATCCAGACGCGATTCGAAACTTGTGGACGTGCGAAAACAGTGCCGAGTCCTAGAGCCGCCACCGCATGCGAAATCAACGAAGCCAACTTAGAAGCCTCTCCTGCACTTATCGGCGTGACGCGAGGACCGAGCTCGCGATCTTTGCCAAGGCCACGGCTTATTTCTTCCGACTTTTTCCAAACCCGATGGAGCCATCGGCCGCTACCTGGTAAAGGAAATGCGGCGTGGCAATGAATTCCGGTAGCGGCGGATCTTGCTGCAAGACATGGAGGACGTCGGTGTCCTCGGGCTGCTCGCTGAGGACGTGGGTGTGATATCCCGCAACCATTTTTTTTGCTTTGGCCGGAGCGACTTCGAGAATCGTCTTGTGCAACTGCCGCTTGATCAGAATCTTGGTTCCGTCCGCCGAGACCAGATAACGCATATCGCCGCCCAGCGGAAAAACTCCGGCTTTGGTTGGCGCGGGGTAAAGATAGACATACAGTAGACCTTCGCTGTCCTTGACTTCGGGATTAGTGGCCGGCAGAACTGCGGCGTTGTAGGGGCGATTCACTTTCCCTAAATCCGCCAGCGCTAGTTCCAGCGCCCGCGCTGCAAACAAATAGAACCCGATGTCTTCGGCGGGCGGCTCAACTTTTTTCACGGAAAATTCCGAGGGTTTGGCGAGCTGTTCCGCCTGATAAGAAATTCGGAATTTAGACTTGTCGATGTTTAACGCGCCGAAGACCACCGTCCATCGCCCATTTTCTTGTTTCGCGAGATAGTGCTGGCCGTCCACGATCTTGGGGTTCGCGGTCTGTACCATGTCGGTTGCATGCCAGGCTGCCTGGTCATATTCCTGCAAAGCGCGGCCTCGTTCGGTGATCGCTGCCAACTCCTCTGCGGTTGGCCTTGCTACGCTCTGTCCGGTCGCGTCCGCAAGGAAAAGTACCGCTGTCACCAGGCACATCGCGAATTGACCTGAACACCGCACGCTTGGCTCCTCCGGTTTGCGACGCTCCAGCCGCGTTTCAGTACCTTACACGAATTGAGTCGTTTCTCCGCATTTTCCTGTGGTTTCACCATCCTCTGCTAAAATCGCGGAGAAATGCCAGAACACCGAGAGCTGCGATTTGCCGTCGAAGGAGCAGGCGAAGTTTCGGCGCTGCTGGCGTGGCCAACAACCGTGCGCTGGCTGCTGGTGCTCGCGCATGGCGCTGGGGCTGGCATGACTCATCCCTTCATGGAGAATCTCTCCGCCGAGTTGGCCGCTGTCGGCGTTGCTACCTTTCGTTATCAGTTTCCTTACATGGAGCAGCGCCGCCGCGTTCCCGATTCTCCCGCAGTGCTGACTGCGACCGTCGCGGCTGCGGTGCGAGCGGCAAAAGGCGTCGCCCCGGACTTGCCGTTGCTCGCAGGCGGCAAATCCATGGGCGGCCGCATGACTTCCCAAGCCGCGGCGGCGCAGAATTCTCTTGACGGGGTACGAGGCCTGGTGTTCTTCGGCTTCCCCCTTCATCCGCCCAATCGCCCCGGAACCAAACGCGCCGAGCATTTGGCAAAAGTCACGCTGCCGATGTTGTTCCTGCAAGGTACGCGCGATACCTTCGCTGATCTAAATTTGCTGCGCCCCATCTGCGCAAAATTAGCCCCGCTTGCCACGCTGCACATCATCGAATCCGCAGATCATTCCTTCCACATTCTCAAGAGCTGCAAACGTACCGATATGGAAATCCTGCGCGAACTGGCCGAAACCACCAGATCCTGGGCGGAACGACTGGCCGGGGCCTAGAGCTGTTTGTAGCTACGAGTGAAGTTGCCGCGCGTTATATGCGGCTTGTCGCAGGTGAGTTGGGCGGCTGTCCTACTCAAATTCGCGCCGCAACGGATAGTCGACGATGATCGCGCGGCCATCGGTAAGAGCCTTGACCGAATGCCGTGCGTTAGCCGGTACGATCCCCACCAAGCCTGGTCGCGCGATTTGCGTTGCGCCGTCGATGGTCAACTCAAGCTCGCCATCGATCACCTCGTAGACCTCTTCCTGCGGATGGAAATGCTCGTGAATGCTGGCGCCGCGCTTGAAGTCGTAATGTGCGAAGGTCATGCTCGGTAAATGGAAATAGCGTCCATACCAGCCCGGCAGACGTTCGATGACCTTGAGGCTGCTGGTGTCTACAAAGGGCATAGGCACCTCCCTGGTCGAATCCTAGCATCGGTCGCTACACCAACGGTCGCCGGACGCCGTGCTCTGCATTCGTCTGCTATCATCCCCGCCGCACCTTTTCGGGAGGCTTGGTGAGCCGAGCGAGGGTTGCAAGGTTTCAGGACCGTAGTTAACAGGCCTTAAAAGAAGTTGCACTTACAACCCTGGACTAAAGGAGTGTTCATGAGTTTTAGCCAGCGCTTTGAAGACGTTCGCACCGGATTCGAGCGGCCGTTCTGGGTCGCCAACATCAGCGAAATCTTCGAGCGAATTTCCTATTACGGGGCGTTCGCATCGCTTGCGGTGTACCTCCAGGAAAAGCTGAACTTCTCCACCCAGCAAACCGGAACGCTCACCGGACTCTTTGGAGGCATGGTCTGGTTCCTGGCGATTTTTGGCGGTGCCATTGCCGACCGCCTCGGGTTCCGACGCGCTCTCTCGCTCGCCTACTTGATTCTTGCAGCGGCGTATTTTTTGATCGGCTCGATTGGCGCGCCATGGCTGGCGCCGGTGCGCAACTCGGTGCCATTGATTGTCTTCGTAGGATTTGTGTTGATGCTGCCGGCGCTGGGAATTTCCATGGTTAAACCATGCGTGGTGGGAACCACCGCGCGCACGTCCAGGGAAAATGTGCGGTCGCTCGGCTACTCCATCTACTACACGATGGTGAATATTGGCAGCGCGTCCGGGCCATACATCGCATCGTGGGCGCACCGGCGCTTTGGAGTCGAGACCGTTTTTCGGGTTTGCGCCGCCAGCGTTTTTCTGATGTTCTTCGCGGTGCTGATTTTTTTCCGCGAACCGGCGCGTGATCCATCGGCGCCCGCGCAGTCCATCGCCAACACTTTGAAAAATTTCGTGGTGGTGGCGGGCAATCCGCGCTTCATGCTGTTCCTTTTAATTTTTACCGGCTACTGGATTGTTTTCTGGCAACAATTCATCACCCTGCCCGGGTATGTGCACGGTTTCATTGACGCCAAGGCCGACGTGGAAATGATTCTGATCACCGACGGCTTGGCGGTGATCGCGCTGACGCTGCTGCTCAATCACTTGACCCGGAAGATTCCCGCGTTCACCGCGATTATTCTGGGAACCTTGATCACTTCGCTGGCGTGGATTGTTTTGGCGGTTTATCCGCGCGTGTGGACTTGCTACCTGGCGATTTTCGTTCTGGCCATCGGCGAAATTATTCACCAGCCGCGCTACTACGAATATATTTCGCGGCTCGCGCCGCCCGAGCAGCAAGGCACTTATATGGGTTTTGCATTTCTGCCGCTGGGAATTGGTTCGCTGGTGGGCGGCTGGTTCGGCGGCCGCGTTATACATCACTTCGCCGAAATCACCAAGCAGCCGCAAATCGCCTGGTGGATTTTTACCAGCGTCGGGCTGATCACCGCGCTGTTGCTCTGGATTTACGACCGCATCGTCAAACCAAGCGAAGCGTCTGCGGCGTGAGTCACGCTTCAAAGCGCAGAGGCGAGTTTTAAGGGCTTACTGAAAACTGATGACCGTTGACCGGTCACTGATCGCTGGTCGCTTCGGTTAGTTCAGCATCCGGCGGAGCGAATCCAGCGCCTGGCGGGCCAGTGCGTAACGCGGCTCGATTTCGATGGCTTCCTGAAAGCAGCGCATGGCTTGCGAGTACATTTCCTTGCCAAGATAGGCGCGGCCGAGATTGTAGTGCGGAAAATGGCGCGGCTCGTAGCGCTTGGCGTCGATGGCCTGCTGCAGCCAGGGAATGGCCTGATCGAAATTGCCCTGTTCGATCATGTAGGCGCCGATGTCGTTGTAGGGATTGCCGAAATCGGGATCGATCCTGATGGCGCGCTGGCACTCCGAGATAGCGTCTTCCAGCTTGCCCTGGAAATGATAGGTCCAGCCGAGAAAAGTGTGCGCTTCGGCGGTCGGGTGCAGGTCCAAGGAGGATTGGTAGAGCTCGACGGCGCGATCGTAATCGCCCTCCATCTGAGCCTGATAGGCGTCCTGAAGAACTTCCCAAGCGTGAGTAAGGGTCTCCTGATCCATGGCCCATTGTTACCACTCGAGGCGCGGGCTGCCTACGGTACGGAAGTCCCAAAGGTTCGCAAAGTGAACCTGTCCTTCCTGACGGTGGTACAGGTAGGGCCGGAGCAGGAATTAAGACTGGGTATGTAGAAAGATTGCAATTTTGCGCATCAAATGGAGAGAATAAGAACTGTAGCTAGTTTTGGCGAATCGCAATTACAGGAGAGAAATCGTGAATCGTAACTTTGTCCGGACAGGAGCCATGCTCGCAACGGTTGCGTTTGGAATTTCGCTGCTGGTGGCCAGCATGGGGCTGGCGCAGACAAAAACGACGAAGAAGGCGCCGGCAGGCAAAGATGCCGCCGCTGTGGCGCGGGGCAAGGACGTGTTTCAACAGAAATGCTCGACCTGCCACTACGATACCAGCGACGCGAAGAAGATCGGGCCAGGACTGAAAGGCATCGGAAAGCGCGGTACGTTCACGGTAAACAACAATAAGGTAACCGACGAAACCCTGAAGACCTGGATCGAAAACGGCGATTCACTGATGCCGCCGTTCAAGGATGTGATTGAAGACGCGCAAATTAAAGATGTGATCGCGTATGTGAAAACGCTGTAAGCGAGATTCCCCGCTGCGCTCGGAATGACGATTTATTTTTGCGGTCGCGGATTGCGCGGAAAAAGAAAAAGCCCCCGAAGTTCGAAATGACTTCGGGGGCAATTTTTTGTGCAACTCCCTTGCGGGAGTTGCAGCTACTTCAGAATCGCATCCTTGAGGGCCTTGGCCGGGCGCAGGCGCACGACGGTCTTGGCCTTGATCTTAATCGCTTCACCGGTCTGGGGATTGCGGCCCATGCGCGCCTTGCGGTGCGCCTTAACAACGCGGCCGATTCCCGGAATGACGAACTTGCCAGCGGAACCCTTGGCTTCTTTCACGGCAAGCTTGTGCAACTCTTCGAAGAAGAGCGCTGCCTGCTTCTTTGGTGTGCCGAGCTTCTCGGCGATGTGCGAAACAATCTTAGTCTTGCTGAGTGGCTTGGATGCCATCTAGTCTGCCTATCCTCCTGTAGATTTCTATCCGTCCCGAGAAACCCGGGCGGGCCGCGGAATTTCTTCGTCTACCCCTGGGATTGGGCGAAAAAACTCGAGCCGAGTGGACTATAGCGAAGGCGGTAAGAGAACGCAAGTGCAATTGCCTGAAAAATGCAGGAAAAACGCAGTTTTTTATTTAAGGATGTGGAAATCGCAGCCAAATTCGCGGTTTTTTTAGGGCGCGTCGGTCCGCGCCGTGCTAAGACGAGGCGGAAAAAACGGAGCAGACTGGCAATCCTTGGGGATGAAACTCTGGGGAGCGTGGATTTCGAGCCAGCGCGCGAACTGGGATAGGCTTTCTTCATCCAAGTGCAGAAATTCGATGCCGATGCGGGAGCCGTGCTGCAGGTTTTCGCGCCAGCGAAGCAGTCCCCAGCCTTCAAGGTGGGTGAGAGGTCCGTCCTCGATGGCTAACGAAAACCCGATCGCAGCATCGGGATCGATGGGTTGCTGAACGTTCATAGACAGGCCGCCGCGGCCCAGTGCGAGATATAAAGGAGCAGCATCCGGGGCGGCAGACTCGCGGATGTGGTTTTCCGTCGAGGGCGGCGCCACCGCTTCGGGCGGTTCGAAAATCAGGTTGCGCCGCTGCAGGCTTCTCCGAACTGCATGGAGTAGGACTTTTTTCTCACAAGGCTTAGAAAGAACGGCTTCGACGCCAAGATCGAAGGCGTCCGGAAGCGTCAAGTCCACATGGCCGCTGACGAAAATAACGACGGGAATGTAGCGGCCGGACTGACGAAGTTGGCGAACCAGCCGAACGCCGTCAACGCGAGGCATGCGGACGTCGGTCACGATAGCATCGAAATTTTGCCGTGCGAGAGCGTCGAGAGCCTCTTTTCCGTCAGCGACTTCGGTGACCGAGCAGCCGAGGTTGCAGAACCATGCGGAGAAGATCTCGCGCATGTCCGGTTCGTCATCGGCAATAAGAATATGGGAATCTTTCCAGGAGAACGGTTGTGGTTGCGACATGAGCGTGGGACGCCTGTTTAAGGTCGGAGCGACCGGTTACCCACGCAGATGAAGTGTAACGCGAAGGATACAGCACAAAGAATAATTTTGTCCTGAAGCATCCAAAAGACTACTATCTGGATGTAAGTCTGCGGTTCCCCCTTCCAACAATAGCGCGGCTGTTTGGCAGAGTTGTCTCCGAACGGGCGGCTTCGCGCAAAAAATCGTGCGACAGCGACACATCCGCAGGTCCGCTGGATGCTGAGCAAGCACCGCACTCCGGAAAGCGAAAACAGCAATTGAGTTGCTGGAGGATCCAGTGGAATCGTCTTTTCGTTCGAAGCGGAAATGGAAGCACTTGAGCATTGCGGAGCGCAGTGTGCAGCGCGGAGTGCCATTTGCGCTGTTCCTGGGTGTTGGAGTATTCGGCTCACTCTTGCTGCAACCGGTTGTTCCGCAGTCTGCAGCGCCAGTGCTCCTGCTGGCAGTTGGAGCATCGGGATGGGTGGGCAGAAAAGCGTTAGGAGTGACCGCCGGAATTCTGGCGGCGGTGATTCTGGAGTATTTCTTCCTGAGCCCTACCTGGAGTTTCCAGCTCGATAGCGGACTTTTTCCAGAATTTGGGATCTTTGTTGTGATGGCAATCGGAGTCGGATGGCTGAGCGGAGAGCTAAGGAATAAGCGGGAAACCCTGGAGGAAAGCAGGGAGCAATTCCGAATCTTGCTGGATGGGGTGAAGGAGTATGCGGTGTTCCTCCTGGATGAGGAAGGGCTAGTCGCCACATGGAACACCGGAGCGCAAAGGATGAAGGGTTACCGGGCGGAGGAGATTATCGGCAAGCCGACGAATGTGTTCTATCCGGCGGAAGATGTGGCACAAGGGAAACCGCAAAAACTGCTGGCGCAGGCAGCGGACCGCGGGAGTGTGCGAACCGAAGGATGGCGCGTTCGAAAAGACGGGACTAAGTTCTGGGCGGAGGTGACGATCACCGCGCTGTTCGGGGACAGCGGCCATCTTACCGGATACGCGAAGACTACCAGAGACGTCACCGAGTTTCGCGAGAACCGGGAGGCCCTGGAGGCAAAAGAGGAGGAGTTCAGAGTAGTCGTGGAGTCGGCACCGGACGGGGTGTTGATGGTGGACGAACGCGGAACCATCGTTTTTGTGAATGGGCGGACGGAAAGTATGTTCGGATATCGCCGGGAAGAGCTATTGGGCAAGAAAGTAGAGGTTCTGGTGCCCGCGAAAAACCGCGGCGCGCATATCGGTCGGCGGGTGGGCTATCAGCAGGAACCGCATACCCGGCCGATGGGAATGGGGCTGGACCTGAACGGACTGAAGAAGGACGGCACCGAATTTCCACTGGAGATCAGTCTCAGTCCGGTGGAATCCGGGAAGGAGCGGAGGTTCATCGCTAGCGTCCGGGATATTAGCGAGAGGCGCGATGCAGAGCGGGAGCTGCACGATTACCGGCTGCAAGACCTGGCGCAAACCATGATCCGGGAGTTGGATGGACGAATTCTTCGCTGGAATTCCGGTATGGAGAGAATGTACGGATACACCCGAGCGGAAGCGGAAGGAACGACTTCGCACGAACTGCTGAAAACAAAGTTTCCGGCCTTGCTAAACAGCATCGACGCCAGCTTGTTGCGAACCGGATATTGGGAAGGTGAGTTGGTGCACAGCACGAAGGATGGAAAGCAAATGGTAGTGAACAGCAGCTGGGTGCTGCATAAGGACAAGAGCGGGCAACGATTTAGGGTGATCGAAACAAATGCGGACATCACGGCGCTAAAAAATGTCGAAGCAAAAGCGCAAGAGCTCAACCGAACCCTGGAGCGGCAAAACGCGGATTTGACACTGGCCAAAGCGCTGATCGAAGCGCAAACGCAGAAAATAGCGATCGCCGCGAAAATGTCGGCACTCGGCGAGATGGCCGGCGGGATGGCGCACGAAATCAACAATCCGATGGGAATTATTCACGCGCGCGCCAGCGACCTTATGGAAGTGGCGGCGGCGAACGACACGGTGCCGGCGACGATGGTGCTGGCGACGATGGAAAAGATCCGCAATACGGCGTCGCGGGTGACCAAAATTACGACCGGATTGCGAAAGTTCGCGCGTGAGACGCGCGGCGACCCGGCAACTCAGACAGCAGTGCAGGAGATTCTGGAGGAAACGCTGCCCTTCTGCATGGAGCGCCTGAAACAAAATTGTGTGGAATTGCGGATGGCGCCGGTGGAAGCTTCGCTGTGCGTCGATTGCCGGCCGACGGAGATTTCCCAGGTGATCCTGAACCTGCTGAACAATGCGGTGGACGCGGTGCAGACGCTATCGGAAAAATGGGTGGAGCTGCAAGTGAGGAATGCCGGCCAGGATGTGGAGATATCGGTGACCGACAGCGGCAAAGGCATTCCGGAAAAAATTAGGGACAAGATAGGGCAGCCGTTCTTTACAACCAAACAGGTAGGCCACGGGACCGGGCTGGGACTCAGCATTTCGAAGGGAATTGTGGAGGCACACGGAGGACACCTGAATCTCGACGCAGAGTGCGAACACACCAGATTCGTGGTGACGTTGCCGAAGGCCATGGTGATGAAAAGCGAACCGGTCGGTGCTGGCAAGTAGATCTGGGTACCGGAACAGGCGCTGCCAAGCGAAAGCCGCGGCTACTGGAGAAGCGCCCGTCAGAGAGTGGCAAGATCTTGATAGAAATGGGCGATGGCTTTGATGCCGCTGAAATAGTTCTCCAGGTACAGGTGTTCGTCCGGGGCGTGGGCATTTTCGTCGGGCAGGCCGAAACCAATCAGCACGCACGGTACTCTAAAAGTGTCGTACATCTGGGTGACAAAGGGGATCGAACCGCCTTCACGTATGAAAACTGCTTTTTTCTTGAAGCCTTTTTCCAAGGCAGCCTGTGCACGCTGGAAAATCGGTGCGTGGTAAGGCGCCGCCCACGGCTTGCCGGTGCTCAGGACTTCGAACTTGCAGTGCACCGCTTTCGGCAATAATTTGCGAATGTGCTTTTCCACGAGCTTCGCGATGCGCTGCGGATCCTGGCCGGGAACCAGGCGCGTGGAAAATTTCGCATAAGCTTTCGATGGAATAACGGTCTTGGCGCCTTCGCCCTGGTAGCCGCCCCAAATTCCGTTCAGTTCGAGGGTCGGCCGGATCCAGAGCTGTTCGACGGTGGTGAAACCCTTTTCGCCAAAATAGTCGGGAGCGCCGACGGCTTCCTGGAAGGCTTTGCGGCTCCAGGGCAAGGCGTTCAACGCTTTGCGCTCGGCTTTCGAGACTGTTTGCACCTTGTCGTAAAAACCGGGAACGGTAACCCGGAAATTTTTGTCGTGAAGCTTGGCGAATAATTCGGACAGCACGCTGAGCGGATTGGGTACCGCGCCGCCATAGACGCCGGAGTGCAGGTCGCGCACCGGCCCAGTCAACTCGATTTGATAATAATTCAATCCGCGCAGGCCGTAGGTGATCGACGGCGCGCCCTTGCCGAGCATCGAGGTGTCGGATACGACCAACGCATCGGCTTGAAGGCGTTCCTTATTTTGCTGCACGAAATTCCATAGGCTGACGCTGCCGACTTCCTCTTCGCCTTCGATCAGGATTTTGACATTGATGGGAAATTTGCCAGCCATTTCGTGCAGCGCCTGGAGCGCTTTCAGGTGGATGTGTACCTGGCCTTTGTCGTCGGCGGTTCCGCGGGCATAGACATTGCCGTTGCGGACCGCAGGCTCGAAGGCCGGCGAGGTCCACAAATGCAGCGGCTCGGCCGGCTGAACGTCATAGTGTCCGTAAAAAAGAACGGTCGGCTTTCCGGGGGCCTCGAGCGACTCCGCATATACCAGCGGGTGCAGGGCCGTGGGAACAATCTCAACCGTGGAGAATCCGGCGGAGCGCAGATTATCAGCAACCCAGCGGGCGGCGCGCTCGATATCCGGCTTGTGCTCGGACTTGGCGCTAACGCTGGGGATTCGGAGGAATTCGTTCAATTCAGCGAGGTTCTGCTCACGTCTTGAATCTATGAATTCGGCCAGAGTCATGGGGACGGACGAGAGTATGAGTCCTTTCAAAGAATAGTACGAAATTCAGCTGATGAAAGTTGCCGGACCGGGAATGAAAAATAACGGAATTATGAGCGCCGCGCAATCGAATTTCATTGTAAGACCGTGCTCAGGCAAAGGACAAGGGAGGGAGGAGGCCTCGTTTCTCATGCGATACATCCGGCCGGAAGGGCAATTGACGGCTCCAGTTTAGCCGCAGAACATTGGGACATGAGCACAACAGCTGAATTCACCGCTCCGCGGCGCAGCGCTCGAATTTTTCGCAAGATGAAGATGCAAGCGCAAGGACGTGCGCATAACGGCAAAAAGTTCCGGGAAACCTGCGAAACGCTGGTGGTCAGCGCGCACGGCGGGCTGTTGATGCTGAAGCACGAAGTGGACGACGGCGAATTGCTGGTGATTACCAATCCGGAGACGCAGGAAGAGCTGGAATGCCGGATCGTTTATCTGGGCGAGCTGTGCGATCAAGGCCAGCGCGTGGGAATCGAGTTCCTGACGCCTGCGCCGCACTTCTGGGGGCTGGAATTTTCTGAGTCTGCTAGATCCAACAACGATAGTTCGACAGTACACTAAAAATAAACAGACAACCACGTTTTACGAAGCGCTCAGGGGAGTGGTATGCGAAGCGGCGGGAGCTTTGCTCTTGCTAAGCCGGCTCAGCAAACGCCAAGCAAGGAGAATTCCGACCAGCGCGGCGTAGAATAATGGCTTGCGAATGTCGGATTTCACCAGCCAGTAGTAGTGAATGACTCCGAGGCACGCGCAAACATAAATGCTGCGATGAAGCAGCTGCCAGCGTTTGCCACCGAGACGGCGTATCCAGCCAGCCGTTGAGGTAAACGCCAGCGGGATTAAGAGCACGAAGGCCGCGAAGCCCACTGTGATAAACGGGCGCTTGACGACGTCCTTCAGCATCCCCGCAAAATTAAAGGACTGGTCCGGACCGAGATAGGTGAGGAAGTGCAGGCTGACGTAGAAGAACGCGAACAGACCAAGCATCCGGCGGAAGCGAATCAGCTCGGGCAAATCCAGCAGTTTACGAAATGGAGTGATGGATAGGGTGAAGATGAGAAAACGCAGCGTCCAGTCACCGGTCTGGTGCTGGAGGAACTCGACTGGATTTGCAGTAAGATCGCCGCGATAGGCGCGCCAGGCGATTCGAATCACTGGAACGAGCGAAACCGCAAAAACAATTACTTTTGCCCATTTGCCGGCAAGAACTTTTCGCAGGATGGCGCGCATTAGTGGAACTTCTTCAGATCCATTCCAGCATACAGGGAAGCCACCTGATCGGCGTAGCCGTTAAACATCAGGGTCTTGTGCATATAGATTTCGCCAAGGCGGCGTTCGGTGGCCTGGCTCCAGCGCGGGTGATCGACATTGGGATTCACGTTGGAGTAGAAGCCATATTCGTAGGAAGACTGACGATTCCAGGTGGTAGGTGGCTCGCTGGACTGTAATTTGATTTTCACAATGGACTTGATGCTCTTGTAGCCATACTTCCATGGAATCACCATGCGCACCGGCGCGCCGTCCTGATTGGGTAGAGTTTCGCCGTACATTCCGACGCACAGCAGCGCAAGCGGGTGCATGGCTTCGTCGAGGCGCAGCCCTTCAACGTAGGGATAGTCGAGGCCGGTGCCCCTCGACTCCGGCATTTCATGAGGGTCGTAGAAACTTTGGAACGCCACGTATTTTACCTTCGGGAGCGGCTCGACCAGTTTGAGAATGGTGCTGAGCGAATAACCGATCCAGGGCACCACGATGGACCAACGCTCGACGCAGCGATGGCGATAGATGCGCTCCTCGAGCGGCGCGAGTTTCAAGATCTCGTCCATGGAAAATTTGCGGGGAGTCTTGACGTCGCCCTCGACCGAAACCGTCCACGGAGAGGTGTGGAACTTTTGCGCGTTTTTCGCAGGGTCGGCTTTATCGCTGCCGAACTCGTAGAAATTGTTGTAGTGCGTAACGTCGTTGTAGGAAGAGATTTTTTCGTCGACCGTGTAGGCGCTCTTGACGGTGGTCAGCTTGGCGCCCGCATACACATTTGTTGACGGCGAGAGAATCGCGGCAAACCGTTCGCCGACCACGGCGGCCGTTCCAGCGATGCCGAGTCCGCGCAGAAAATTGCGCCGGTTGAAATAGACGCTCTTCGGGGTGATGTCGGCGTAGGTCAGTCCAGTTGGCTTCTTGATCAGCATGTCTATTATTTAGAACCAGTTACGAGCTCTGCTGGTTGCCCCTCTCCAAATAATACCCGCTACTCGCTGCATTGGATGCTCTTAACGCGGGAAGGTTTCCGACAGGCTGCAGGCAGGTCGGGCAAGATACCTGTTGGCAGTTTCGAGCCGTTGCCGATGCCTCAAATCCACGGATGGGCGATGCACCGCGACGGGCGATTGCAAGATACAATCGAAAGCGGAGGGTGCAGCCGAGTAATAATCGATATCCATCGACCTTAGATCTGAGTTCACGAAGCGACTGTACTCTGGTGTTGTCGTGGCCAGGAACTCTTTCAGCAACCTGAAGAGCAAGACCAACGACAAACCCCAAACGATTTTGAAGGTTGAATTTCCTGGCCTGCTCAACCAACCAGTTCGAGGTGCAGTGACCGAATTGCATCACAACCCAGGGCAGAGCTTCTGCAACACGGGCTTCAAGCCTGTCCTGCCCTAGTGCCATCAACAAGACCTCGGCAGGATTCTTCTTCGATACCCAACTCCGCATAGAGGCAAAACCCGGATACCCGAGTTTCGCCAACGACTCAGCTAGGTGTTGGTCATCCGTCTGTGATGGCGCAAATTCTTAGTGTCACACGATCAAATTTCAAAGCTCTTGATTCCACATCCTTGGCGATGTCGCGAGCGCGAGATTCCTGCTAGCGAACCCTC
This sequence comes from uncultured Acidobacteriota bacterium, assembly GCA_963814635.1. Classification (GTDB taxonomy): domain Bacteria; phylum Acidobacteriota; class Terriglobia; order Acidiferrales; family UBA7541; genus Acidiferrum. The sequence continues at coordinate 444,026 of CAWFDP010000002.1, forward strand.
GACTCCGACATCATGTCGCGGGCTCTGGATTTGCGGCTGTGGTGAGGGCACCTAGCCTTGGCGTAGGAGGGTCCCCTATTCCCTATGCACATTCCTCACCGACTCGCCGGCGGCACAATCCCATTCATCCGCAAATATTCCACCATCTGCCCATAGTGGTCAAAGCAATGCCCCACAATCACTGTAGCCACGGCCAGTCGCGTAGCCTGGTCGTCGCCAAACGGATTCTTGATTGGTTTCAACAGATTGCCTTCATTAATGCTTCCCGCCGCCTTGTGCGCGTACGCGAACGACGCCTTCAGATATTTCAAAATCTCCGCTTTGCTTTTCACCGCATCCGGTCCACTCCCGTCGCCTACTTCCGCTGGCGGTTTTTCTTCCAGGATGGCTGCTCCGCCGATGAAGTTGACCGCCGCCACATGCTTCACCTGCTGCGCAAACGTGCGCACGCCTTTGAACGCCCCGCTCGTCGGCGCAAACGAATATTTCTCCTCCGGCATCGCTTCCGCCGCGGAAACAAACTCGCCCTCCACATCCGCCACCAGGTAGTCCATCACCTGAGCGGTCGTGCGCTGCTCCGCCGCCTTCGCCTCCTGCGCCCGCGCCACACCGCCACCCGCCAGCAGCACGAGCAATGCAATCACTCCCATTGTCTTCTTCATCTGTGAATCTCCTTTAAGCCTTTAACCACCGGTAGTTCAAAAGGCAGATTTCCGTCCCAATGCCTGATCGCCATTATCGGACAGTCTGGTAGAAGAAACCCGCTTTTCATTCTTGGCACTGCAAGCGGTACGTCCTTGCGGATAGTCCCGAACCAGGAAGAGGCCGCATTTGGGAGTTTTTAAAAGGAAGAACAAATACTAGATCGACTTCTACGATTCTCATGCAAAGAGGAGTTTTCGCACCTCAGGGCGGATACTCTCGTCAGATCAGTTCCTGCGCCACACTTGCTCTTGCAACGAGAGCCACAGAAGGCCGCAACCATCATGATGGCTTTCATCAGTACTTTGCCGACAAGTCCTGATTGACGTGGATCGCGGACAAGTGGAATCCGGCGCGAAAGTTGGCGGTTCAAATGGACGGAAATTGGACTTACCGAGACTTAGCCCGGAACCGACCAAAACGTCTGTGCTTACGACGCCTTCGGCAACTTGATCCACTCCACAAATATCTCTACGCCGGCGCAGATTCAGTTAACAAGTTGGATCCGTCGGGCCACGACTTCCCCTGCCTTCAGCCACTAACCACCGCCCTTAAAGCGCATTTGACAACTTAACATATTGTGAAGCACCATCAGGCGGTGCACATCGTGACGCGCAAGCATCTGAGCGAGGCTATGGAGGAGTACCCGGATGCGGCGGACGAGATCAAGGCATCGATGGCTATCGTCGGAGGGGTTCGATGGCATAATTTTCCGGAGGTTCGCAGCACGTTCAAGGACGCCGATAATGTTAAGGGGTATGTGATATTTGATTTTCGGCGGAACCGCTACAGGCTCGTCACAGTCATTCACTATGCGAAAACGACAAATCAAAAGCGAACCCAAGGGCATGTCTACGTTCGGTCTTTTTTGACACACAAGGAATACGACAATCCTGCAAATTGGGATAGAAAATTTGGCACAAAATGAGCACACTTCTAGCAGACCCCGCAAAAATGATCGCGAAGGGGGCTCCCCACGTCATACATAATGACCAGGAGCTCGAAACTTATACCAACGCCCTCTTTCAATTGACAGCACTGAAGAATCCTTCTCGCTCCGAACGAGAAGCCATTGAACTTCTAACCTTGCTGGTCGAACGCTACGAAGAAACGCACTATCCGATTCCTGCCGCGGACGCGGTTTCCGTCCTGCGGTTCCTCCTGGAGCAACAGGACCTCACACAGCGTGATTTGATTCCGGAATTCGGATCAGAAAGCGCCGTCTCGATGTTTCTGGCGAAGGAGCGGAAGCTCACGCTGGGGCAAGTACGGAAACTAAGCGCACGCTTCAAACTCCCTGCGGACGTCTTCCTCCGAAGCTAGTCACTCCCCATGCGCTTGTTTGAGAGAGGATTTTTTGCGCGAGGAAGCTTGCCGGGTTGGCTATTTGCACCGTCCGTTTCGGTGCTAATGCATATCCATTTTCGTGGCCTAACTCGACTTTCCAGGGTGGGAGTAGCAAGATCTCGATGTAGCGAAGCAACTGGGACGAGACGCCACCCACTTCCTTCGTTGCCTTCCGCTTTCCGTTCCGATCGTATTCGCTCCCTTCGAGTGCCGCGAGAAACTCCGCGTAGAATCCGCCTCCTCTTCCGTAATGGTAATGGGTAGCCGGCGGGCGGTCCTCTCCCATGAACTCTTCTTCGAAGCCGGCTTCCAGCAGGCGTTTCCGTACGGTCGATTCTTCCTTTTTGAGCTTGGGTGGTACGGCGACGTCGCCATCGAGGGTTGTCAGCGGAAGATAATCGAGTTTTCTCGCACGGGGATCGAGGCGATACAAACGATGTGCCCATCCGCCGACGAGAACGACCTCGCCGAGCCAGGGCTCAACCGCAACAATGAATTTCGAAAACGCTTCGAGTTCGGGCTCCTGTTCGCTCATGGTTCGGACGATTCAAATGCGGAAGACAGAATTTTTCTCCAAATGAGATCCGCCTGCTCCGTACCTCGGGACGGATGCTGTCCAATATCAAGCCAGACCTGGAGAATATCACTCACCGGCACACCGTCTTTCCGGACAACTCCACGAAAAACGCTCTCGCGGTTCCCTGGAATGCGCAGATAGAGGTCCGCTTCTTTTTCCCCGGCGTCCCCCGAAAGGCCCAGGTCCTTCAGAACTTCGGCGTTCAAACGCTCCAGATAAAGATATGGTTTCACCCCGCGCACAAACCCGATGTCGAGTGCCTCAGCCGCTTCAAACAGCCCGAGGCACAAACGCGGCCGTGGCGACGAAAACTGATCGGCAGCATTCGGAGACGGCATCGATTGGTCAGACTGGTAGGAACGAAGTGCGTTCCCGAGCGCCTTTTGGCCGCGATGAAGTACCCAACGCATCGGGATTTCCAGAACGCGCCGCTGGCTCGCAGCAGCCCATCGGTTCATCAATTCTCTCAACCGAACTAGCTGCAATACTCCTGGGCCAGACTCGAGGAAGCCTTCTTTCGAGAACTCCTCGACGAAACGAAATGCACTCATCACGGAAACACCGGCTGCTTCCGCCAACTGCGATGCTCCCTGATAGCGGCCTCTCGGGGCCGACAGATACGCATCGGGAATTCGAGGAGCGAGAAGGACCTTGAGCATCCATTGGTTTAAATCGGAAAAGAGCTGCGGCGCGCGTACTCTCGGCGGATGGAGATGGCTCTGCGGATGCCTCGCTGAACTCAGCGACTCCAGCCCCTGGCCTGCGAACAACCGAAGCCCTTCAAGATCCAACAATCCAATTGCGACTTCGGGCGCCCGTTCCCTTATGAATTGCTTCGCTTCTTCGGCAACGGAATCCGGAATACGATTGGCGCCCACGATCGCGACGGGGACCGGATGACCGGGGATGATTCGGGAATAATGGACCGCTTCTAGTGCGGCCTGTGAGAGCAACGGAATGACGCGGTCCTTGCGCCCCTCCGAAGCCCGTTTTAGTTCTACGACCAATTTCTTTCCGTGCCGCGACATGAGGAAGTCGGGCGCAACATTCTTCGCGCGGGGCTCTTCGAGGACCTTCCAGCCGTCTTCAAGGAACAGGTTGGCCACGATCCGCCCGAATTGTGCCTCATTGTCGACCGATGGATTTGAATGATGGCTTGGCATGAGGTTACCACGGCCATGGTAATTACCATGGCCACGTTAATTAACACGGCCATGATACGCAATCATCCGTTGACCGTCAACCTTATTATTGGGCCCTCAGTGCCTGCTGAAGGCCAGCGCGGCGGGCCACTAGTCTAGGCATACGACACCGGCGAGAAACAGCAACTGAAACGGGTCGCAGGTATGACGGATCGCAGAAATTCAGCAACGCGTTTCAGCAATGGACCTCACACTTCGAACGTCGGTGGATTATGCCTTGGTTGTTCCTCACTAAGCTAGCAAGATACAAAAATACGCAATCGACAAAATTAATTCAGTGAAGCCAGACTAGACGATGAGGCGGAGTGTGCTGCGTACGGCTTGCCAAATTTTTTGGGATAAGGTGAACGTTTTGACGCTTTGTTTAGCTTGACGCTTGTGGGACAGGCTACGACCCACGAGTTCCAGGTTGTTCCGATCCAGACACGTGAGCGCGGCACATTCTTGTGGAGAAAGGCCCGCGCGCTTAGCCTCTCCCGCGGGATCTGCGGTGAATCTGGCTCGAGCTTCAGAATCGACGTAGATGGAAGCCAAAAACGATTCGAGCGCGGAGCCACTCATAGGAGCACCGTGGCTGTGAGTTTTCTGGCTCGGCCGCGAGCAACAGCCTGGCGTGCCTGCCTCATTTGGGAGAGTAAGGCTGGCATCGAAGGAAAGTCCCCATCACGCTCCAGGATTACGGTCAAAGGACTGGGTGCTGTGGTAGCGGTTTCTTCCAGCAGTGCGAAGACCGAATCGGGAACATCGTGGAGATGATCGTCAAGAAGGCGAGTGGTGCCGTCGGGAGCGGAGATGAATTTTCCGCCGGCAATGTGAATGGAACGAATCCGAGAAGGCGGAATCTTGGAGAGAAAACTAAAGGGATCATAGCCGTGATTCAGACCATTGGCCAAGACGTTATGGAGATCGAGCAGAAGATGGCAGCCTGTGGCGGCAAGAATTGAGTTGATCCAGGTCGCTTCGGATAGAACGCTTCCCGGAGGATCAATGAGAGTGGCGATATTTTCCAATTGAGGTTTTGAACCAATTGCTTTGACAGCACGAAAAATATTGTTGGCAGTAGCTTCGACATTTTCGGGAGCGCGTGGAGGCGCCGCAAGATGATCGATTTCGATTCCTCCGGCACGAACGAAGGCGAGATGTTCAGACCAGAGTTCGGGGCGCACCTGTTCGCACAGGCGGGCCATGCGATCAAGACAACGCTGCTGCACTGGCGCGGTTGAAGCCAAACCCATACCGACGCCATGAAGTACGACCGGCAACGTGGAAGAGAGAGTTTTTAGAGCCTGGATCTCGCGCGGCGCCGCGCCAAAGTAATCGTCGGCGATGACCTCCACCAGATCGATCTGGCCAAGATGGTCGAAAATGCCGGCGGCGAGCTCGGGACGCCAACCGAGTCCAACTCTGTCTGTTTGAGAGTTCATGACTTCAGCTCCCGCAACCACCGCAGCCACCACCACACCCGCCACCACAGCCGCTGCTACAACCACCGCCGCAACTGCTGAAAGTGCCACATGAACGGTTCGAATTATTGAAGAAAGAAAAACCGGAATCTGAAGGGGTTCCGACAGGCCGAGCGTTGAGCATGCTGACATGGGGAAAAACCAGTGCGGGTACAGCATCTAGGCCGAATGCAGCGGCGAGCCAAGTTAAATCGGAGGAAGCGCCTCCGGGACGAAGCATGGACGCACGAAGCCGGAGATTGGAAAACAGCGAACGGACACTCTGCAGAAATTTCTCACCGCAGACGGTCCGAAAGGGTGAGTTGATGCGGGTGGCGGCAAAGGAAGCGACTATGGCTAGTATGATGAGAAACAATACATTGGAACGTCCCCGGCTCAGCGCGATGAATATCTTGATAACCGCGATACCGAGCAGGAGCGCGACAGCGACCCAGACTCGATAGGGAAACGCGTCGCGGACCTCCTGATTGTGTACCAACCCCAGTTGCTCCAGCCGCTTGGCGTAGGCCTGACACCCGGAGCTGTACTGGAGAGAATCAAGCGTGGAATTGACCGGGCTGGACGATTTAAAAGCCTCCAAGATTTCTTTTTCGATTGGCCGTTTCACGGTTGAGATGGCGTGCGGATCGGTGACTTCCAGGCGGTTTTCGCCCATGGCGGCGCCGGTGAGAACAGAAGTGCCAGAGCTTTTGACGGTCAACAATCCTCGATCGATGAGCGCGAGGGTGGCGACGCGCACACATTCCATTTCGCCGCCGCGCAGACAGGCAACGAAATAAGGGTCGTCCATCGGAGGTTTGACGATCTCACGACTGCCACCAAGTGTGCGAGAAAGATAAAGTACGAACAGAACGGCAAGGGCGAAACAAACATAGAAGGCAAGAAATTGCGGGCCGTGGAGATCAAACGGATTCACGGCGCACCTCAGAGGACAATGCTTTGACTCTCAGCGTCGCTCCGCGAAGAAATTCCAGAAGCTGAAACAAGACTTGAGCGGCAGAGCCCGCCGGAAGCAACCGGCTTTCGTGAGCGGCTGCGAGAAGCGCCAGGGTATCAGGCCATTGCAGCAATTTAAGTTCGGCACCGAGGCACTCAAACGCGGCTTGGGGAGACATACTCGGACGGGATTCGAGTTCCAGAAGAGCGGCCGACAAAGTGCGGAGTGGGCCGAGAGTGCGGGCAATGAAACGGGTGAGCTGCTCCTCGCGCAGACTGCGGCTAACGTAGGCGGCACGGAGGCGAAGAGTCAGATTTAGGGACTGCTGATTGAGCTGGCGGATCTCTGCGTCTCTGGGAATCGACAGAGAGGCAAAAGGATCATCTCCGAAAAGAATTACGCGGCGACGAATGATATCAGCAAATTTGGGAGCAAAGACACGGCTGGCGACGGCGACCTCTTCGCGCAATAGGAACATGGGCCGAAGCTGGACGGCGGATTCGGCGACGCGGAGCGGTTGTCGCAGGCGATCGGCGCGGCTCTGTTCGAAAGTGGAAATAACGACCAGAAGATTGACATCCGAGGCCGGGCGAAGCTTGCCTTCGGCAGCGCTGCCGAAGAGAACCAAGGAACAGACTTGGTCAGAAAAAGCTTCTTTGGCAGAAAGTACAAATTCGTCGAGAACCTTTTGCACTTCTGGCGGCAGATCCGGTGCCGTTAGGGGGCTGATGGGGGCCATGAATGGTCCAAGAAAAAACAACGCGTTGCCAGCGATGCACATGCTAGGAGGAGAACGGAGGAAAGTCAACGGCAAGCCGTTCGGCAAGCCGTTCAGTGCACGATTGCTCGAATCGTGTCAATGACCGTGAAGAGGCTGGGTATTTTTTTTGAGTAAGTCGAGTTTTTATTGCAATTGGGGCTCTTCAGGCGGACTACAAAAATTAAATCGCCAATACGATATCTCCCAGAAAATTCAACTAAATACCTTGCCAGCCGCTAGACGGCGCCAATCTCTATTCTCTCGATTTACGCTGTTTTTGTCTGTTTTGCGTCAAGTCTAGATGATTTGGCGACACTCGATCGTCTGCAAGAGTTAGCGTCAGTCGCACAAGTGTAATAGAATCAATGCGGAGGAGTGGCAGAGTGGCTAAATGCGGCGGTCTTGAAAACCGTTAGACCCGAAAGGGTCTCGGGGGTTCGAATCCCTCCTCCTCCGCCACTGCTCAAAAATGCAGTAAACATGCGGCTATTTGTGGCTTGCTACTACTTTTTGCAATGCACACACTCTGAATTGATCAGTCTGCAGGTAGCACGGTTCCAGACGAATCGAATCCAGAAGAATGGCGTTCTACCCATCGTCTCTGCTCGTGAGTGTCGGGTACGGGACAGCCTCTGGATTCTTCAATCGAACGGAATGCGGATTCTGTTGAAAGCCCGATATGAATCAGCGCGGAAGCGACAATCATTGACGAACGCCCGATTCCGGCTCGGCAATGAACTGCAACCGCTTTTCCTTTACGCAGGAAATCAGTGATTGAATCTTCGATGGGGAAGGAAAGAAACTCGATACCTCTGCTTTGGCAGCAACGACTTTCCTCGACGAGTCCCAACTCCTCATTTTCGGCGGCCGTCAAGGCAGAAGCGATCACGTCAATTCCTGCACGCTGCAACAAACTAATGTCATCTGGAAGCCAATCCTGCCCTCTTGGCCGCGGTATTATCGCAAGGCGAACTCCCTCAGTTTTTATCCAGTAAGGATTCACAAGAGTTCGTCCCACAAACTTGCCGTGCTGCGATTGCAGCAACCGCTGATTCTGCGTCTCACTCGATAGCCAAACGCAGAGCCGCTATGGATTGTCACGAACGTGACGAGATGCTTTTGCTTTGCTGCCCGGCATTTCATCACCTATACGCGGCGGCTTTCCTCCGCGCCGTTTCATGAGCTTGTCAAAGGCCTTGAAATCTGCGCGCGCTTTACGGTCAGCAAAGAACTCCGCCGTTTGCAAAGCTGAAAGCTTTTCAGCCACTGCTGTGGCGACGAATTGGTTTATGCTCGTCCTATCTTCCTTGCTCTGTCGCTCCACCGCTCTCTTTAGCGAACGTGGCAACCGCAGAGGGTATGTCATCGTCTCCGTCATCGTCTCATCCTCCCTATCGCGTCACGAGGGATCATCACTTCGATCCCGAATCGCGCAGGCACGGTCCCAAAGTCCCGCACGTTGAATGTGACCAATGCGTCGGCGCGCCCATTGACCGCCGTTTCCAGCACCATCTCATCGCCAGGATCTCGCAGTTGCGGCCTCCACAGAAAGTGTGTTTTCACCGGCTCCGCCATCGCCACCACCGCATCCAGGAATATTTCTACTTCTCCTTCGCTCAACCCCGCCGCCAGCCGGTGCTCAGCTTCTGAGCAAATTGCCTCATATTCCAGAGCCAGTGGGACGCTGACGAGCAGCGTTATCCTGCCTTGACGCGCCGTGCGTAGAATTGCCGCGGACGCCCCGCTTGGGCTGCGCATCGCTGCCACGATCACATCAGTATCTACGACCACTCTCACATCGGGAATGATATCACATCGCTGGCGATGTGATCCACTGATCAGATCAATTGAACGTGGCGCCAGCCGATATCACCGTCCCAGATCGCCCCGGCCGCATCTACTTTCATTTGAAGCCAGCCACTCGAGCCACGCGGATTGTCTCCATCCGCAGGCTCCCTCTCGAAGGTGCCAAAAACTTCTGGAGCTGCACCGGGCTAGACCCCAGCCAATGTTGGCGTGAGAGAGACGGCACCGAACGCGCGACCTCCTTTGCGGGACAGGTAGGCGGCGAGCGAGCAAACAAACAAATTCGTGCTTACGCCGAAAGAATGCGCCCGAACTACGTGTGATAGAAGACGTATCTGGTGCACTAAAGCCTTATCCCAATTTATCCCAATACGCTGCCAACCGTGCCCAAACCGCCCGGAGCCGGCCGAATGTGGTCTATAGTTATCAAAGGTTTAGGCGCGAGCCGAAGCGCAACCACCGGCCTTGAAAACCGTTAGACCCGAAAGGGTCTCGGGGTTCGAATCCCTCCTCCTCCGCCAGTTTAGTGCTGATCCCTGGTTTTCCTTCCGAAGTCTGCACGTTCTACTTCACGTTTTGAAGGAATTCCGCGAAGCGGGCAGCAATCGCCTGCCAGGAAAAGTATTTCTCTTGCGCCGCACGGCTGCGGCGCGCAAGCTGCTGACGATAATCGTTCTCCGAGAGAACCTTCACAAGTGACTCGCCAAGCTGTGTTTGTAAAGCCGCTTCATCCAAGTCTTCCGGCACGAGCAGCACTCCAGCTTCGGTGATCGGCGGAGCAGTTTCTTTTCCCTGCGACGCTATAACCGGCAGGCCGCAGGCAATTCCTGCGATGGCGCTGCCGCGCCGCGAAGAAATGGTCCCTCTCACAAAAAGCAGCACGTCCGATGCCGCGAAACGATTCGCCAGCTCGGATTCGTCGATGACGCCTTCGACTTGCAGCTCGATTGGAAGATCCTGAAGGGCTTCGCGTAGCGCGGCTTCGCGCACTTCCGCATGGCGGCCAAATACCAGCAGACGCAGCTTGCCGAGTCTTTGGGACGCAAAACGTAGCGCTGCGGCGATCGTTCGGGTTTCGTTGTCGCCCGCCCCGCCGCCGGTGATGCTGTACACGCCGATCGTCGGCGGCGAATGAAGCACGTCATGATCCTGCGGCGGGAGCGGAAGCGGAAGATTTGCGCCGACCGGAATGAAGAGCGACTGGTTTATCGCATCCGACTCACCGATCCAGCTGATGTGGTCGGTGGCGATCGTGAATACGTTGCAGTCGGAAAATGCTGCCGCGTCTCCCATCGCGCCGAGTTGCAGCCGGCGCCGAATGCGATCAATCAACCGCGTTCCAGGGAATGGCTCGACGTCGTGGAAAATGACTGCAATTCGCGCGCCAGCTTTTTGAAGTACGCGAAAGACTCGAAGAATTGTTCCAGGAAAGCCGCGCTTCGACCAGGCCAGCGCTGTGTATTGAACGAGAACCCACGTTCCATTCCACGCCTCAGCTTGCAGCCGTAATGCGTCGAGCGAAGCGGACCAGCCATGCTCGTTCCATGGAACGCGCCGGATATCCAGCTGAAGTCCGTGAGCGACGAGAGCTGCGCCGAGGTGCCGGCAATATTCCTCGACGGCATCAGTAGGTTCGTCGCGGCGGCCCAGTAGTGCGATGACGCGTTGCGCGCTCATTTTTCGACGAGGAAACTGCCGATAACGAGTGCGTCCATCCCCGAGCTGAAAAATGTGCGCAACGCATCGGTTGGTGTGTGCACGATCGCTTCACCCCGCAAGTTGAACGAAGTGTTCATGACCACCGGAACCCCGGTGATTTTGCCAAACTCGTCAATCAGCCGGTAATAGAGTGGGTTGGTCTCCTGCTCGACGGTCTGCGGGCGCGCGCTGCCATCGACGTGCGTGACTGAAGGGATCACCCTTCGCTTTTCCGCCCGCACCTGCGCGGTGAGGATCATGAACGGCGAATCATACGCGGATTCCAGATATTCCGGCGCGGCCTCTTTCTTGAATGAAGGAGCAAATGGCCGCCACCACTCGCGGAATTTCACCGCGTTGTTGACCTTGGCGTTCATCTCAGGGTCGCGAGGATCCGCGAGAATCGAGCGGCTGCCGAGAGCGCGCGGCCCAAATTCCATGCGGCCCTGAAACCAGCCCAGGATTTTTCCTGCGCTCAGAAGCTGCGCTGCAGTCCCGGCAAGATTGCTCAATTTAGTGTGGCGGATCTTGTAGGTGAGCAAGGCCTTTTCGATGGCCCCATCGTCGAACGATGGCCCCCAATAGCCATGCCGCATTGGCTTGCTTGGCAAACGTCCATTTCCATCGAGATACGGCGCGAGCGCCGCGCCGAGAGCAACTCCGTCGTCCGAAGCCGCAGGCTGTACGAAAATCTGATCGACCGCGCCCGAAGCTACAATTTTGCCGTTGGCTTTTGAATTGAGCGCGACACCGCCGGCCAGACACAAATTCTTCGCGCCGGTTTTCGCGAGCGCCATTTTCACCACCGACATCATCGCTGCTTCGCAGGCTTCTTGCACCGCAAACGCAATATTCTTGTGCTGATCGGAAATATCCGATTCCGCCTCGCGTGGCGCTCCCAGCAAGGATGGAAAGTGCGAATAGCCTGCACCATCGCCGACGAGCGTCTTGATGTGCACGCGATACGGAGCGCCATTTGGATTGATGAACTGGCTGAGATCAATTCCGGGCTGGCCGTAAGGCGCAAGGCCCATCACTTTCCATTCATCGCTGTTCGGGACGAAACCGAGAAACCCGGTAAACTGGGCGTAGAAAAGACCGAGAGAATCGGGCCAATTCAGCGTCAGCACATGATCAATACGTCCTGCGTGCCCGTGCCAGATCGACGTGGCTTCCCACGCGCCACGGCCGTCCATAACCACCACCGCCGCATCGTCAAATCCTGAATAAGAATACGCGCTGATTGCGTGGGCAAGATGGTGATCCACGTAACGAAATCGCGTTTTGCCGGTACCGAAGATTCGTCGAAATGGCGCGGCGCCAGATTCCTGATGCCACATGCTGAGGAAATGCCGCGAAGAATTCAAAACGTTCAGGTACGAGATCGGCCAGTTACCGGTGCCATATAACTTCAAGTCGTGGCGAAATACCGGGCCTGCGGTCTGCCAGCCGAAGCACACTTCATCGATCTGGGCGGCGGAGACTTTCGAGAAATCCAGGCATGCTTGAATTGCGAGTTTCGGAAAGCCGGCATCGTGCTTGACCCGCGAAATACGTTCCTCAGCGACCGCGAAGAGGAGCTCGCCGTCGCGCACGATGCATGCAGACGAATCGTGCATCTGCGAATAGTTGATGCCAACTGTCAGCATGAATTTCCGGACGTTCTCAAGTTATGAGAGCAACCCCTTATCCGATGACGAATTCAGAGTCATCGAAAACGTAAATTCTTCAGCCACGAACGAGCTACCAGAGCAGCCCCTTGTATTGTCTCGCGAATGCCATGCCCCACAACATGCCGAAATTGACTGGCGGCGCAGCGGGTGAGTCTGTGCGCGGCAAAAAAGTCGAGCGCCACGAGTCTCGCGCGCGATTCTGGCCAGGAGCGTGCCGGAGCCAATCTTTGCAATTTCGCGTCAGAAATCCGCTCCAGCAAATGGTCCACGCGCCGATCGTAAGTGTGCTCTGCAAGAACCAGTGTGCGTGCTGTGTCGGCGATCTGGCTACGCGCGGATTCATCGCCCAGATATTTGCGGATCAACCCGCTCAGATCCGCTGGGTCATGGTACCCGATAAAATGAACACCTTCCTGAAATCCCAACTTCGTGAGCTCCGTGGGCAGAGAAGTAAGCAGCAGCGCGCCGGAAGCCAGCACCTCGAAGACGCGCAGGTTGGCATCCTGAGGAAAGTCATCGCGGCCGATGTTGACCACGATGCGCGAGCGGCGATAAACATTCGCGACTTCTTCAACCAAATACTTGCGCGACCAATCGTTCGTGCGAAATTCCTTTGCCAGTCGTGGCAGCCATCGGGCGCGTTGCGCATAGAATTCGCCGGTGGTTTGCCCGACCCAGCCGATTTCGAATTCCCGCTGCAATTCTGGACCTTCAAAAAACTCCCGCCGCACCGCGTGCGGCAGCAAGAATGCTCCGGGATGGCCAGCGCGCTTAAAACGTTCTTCATACCCTGGATGAAAGACCGCGGCGTAATCAAAAACGGACGACCAACGAATCCGGCGCTCAGTAAATGCATAAGTATCAGGGTGAAAGCATACGGTAGGAACTTCGGCGCGTTCGAGGCCAATCGGAAAAAGCGGGTGCGCGGATTCGAAATGAAAAATCGCGGTCGGAATCATAGGGCAGGCGCGCAGCACATCTTCAAGCGAGGCGTCGAACGGAATCAAATCATCCACGCAGAAGAACTCAATGCCGCGGCGGCGGAACGCAGCCGCATAGCCGGGGATCAGCTTCCAGTGATGTTCTTCGCGGCAGAGGCAGAGGATGGTCATGCGTAAACTACGAACGACGCTTTGCGGACGGCAGGTGCGTTACTCATTTAACGGTCCGCGCTGGAGGCCAGCTGCTCTTGTTGCGCGGCGATGATCTCCTGAAAAATGGTGTCGAGACCCTTGGTGATTTTCCAGTTCGGATAATGCGACTGGAATTTGCGCAAGTCGGAGATGTAGCAGATATGATCGCCCTTGCGGGCTTCCTCGACATATTTCCAATTTAGTTTTTTGCCGGTCATCTCGGCGATCTTGGCGATGGCTTCGAGCATTGACACGCTGTTTCCACGCCCGCCGCCCAGGTTGTACACCTCGCCGGGCCGCGGGTTTGCCGCGAATTCCTCGATCGCGCGAACCACATCATGGCTGTGAATGTTGTCTCTCACCTGCTTGGCCTTGTAACCAAACACCGAGTAGGTTCCGCCGCTCAGCGCCACTTTCACCAGATAGGAAAGAAATCCGTGCAGTTCGACGCCGGAATGTGATGGACCGGTCAAGCAGCCGCCGCGGAAAATGCAGGTGTTCATGCCGAAGTAGCGGCCATACTCCTGCGCAACCAGGTCGGCGGCGGCTTTCGACGCCCCAAAAAGAGAATGCAAAGTCTGATCAATTCTGCAGGACTCGTTCACGCCGGCGAAATCTTCCGGCCGTGCGTAGTCGTAGCGCGTTTCCAATTCCTTCAACGGAATTTCATTCGGCGAATCGCCGTACACTTTGTTGGTGCTCATCATGATGAACACTGCATCGCGGCAATGCTGGCGAGTGGCTTCGAGCACATTGATGGTGCCGAGCGCGTTCACTTCAAAATCAAGAATCGGGATGTCGCGCGCCTTGTCGTGCGAAGGCTGCGCGGCGCAGTGCACGATCAAGTCAAACTTATTGGCTTTGAAAAGCTCATCCAGCGCGTCGCGATCGCGAATATCCAGATTGACGTGCTGGAAATGTTTCGTCGAGCGCTTCAGACGCTCCAGGTTCCACGTGGTATTTCCCGGCGCACCGAAAAATACCTGGCGCATATTATTATCGGCGCCGATGACCCGATAGTCTTGCCGGTCGAAGTGCTCAACTGCTTCGGAACCAATTAGACCACTGCTGCCGGTAACCAGAATCGTTTTCATATTTTATTGGCGGGCAAAAATAGTGTACTGAACTTTGCCATTACACGCACGGCCAAGTCTAACTTGGCAACTGAAATCCGGCGCAATTCCTGAGCTTCTACCAGATTTTGCAGGCCTTCTCGCGCACCATCACTTGGCCTTTTTTGCAACCAAATGCCTTTGCAAATAATTCCATATTGGACAGCGGCCCGTTCACCCGGAATTTTGGAATCGGATGCCCGTCAGTGTTGGCGATCAGTCGCGCGTATTCCGGACGCAGATTCGCACCCCACACTTGCGCCCAACCAAGGAAAAATCGCTGCTCCGGCGTAAATCCATCAATGTCTTGCGGCCGCTTCCCTTCGATGGATTTTTCATACGCGGCGTATGAAATGGCCAGCCCGCCCAGGTCCGCGATGCTTTCGCCCAGCACCAGCTTGCCGTTTTCGTGCAGCCCCGGTTCAACTTCGTACCCGTCAAACTGTTGTTGCACGCAGGCAGCGTGTTCATCGAAACTCTTGCGGTCGTCTTTGCTCCACCATTCGCGTAAATTCCCCTGCCCGTCAAACTGTGACCCCGAGTCGTCGAAGCCATGCGTGATTTCGTGGCCGATTCCCGCCCCCATCCCGCCGTAATTGACAGCATCGTCAGCCTTGGGATCGTAAAATGGCGGCTGCAAAATTCCCGCAGGAAATACAATTTCATTCATCGTCGAATCGTAGTACGCGTTGACGGTCGGCGGGGTCATTCCCCATTCAGTGCGATCCACGGGTTTGCCGATCTTGTGCAGGTCGCGCGCACTTTCGAAACGCACCGCGCGCTGCACATTCGCCAGGTAGCCGCTGCGCTCCACGGAAAGTGCCGAGTAGTCGCGCCACTTGTCCGGATATCCGATCTTGATTTGAAATGCATTGAGCTTATCCAGCGCGGCCTTTTTGGTTTCAGGCCCCATCCAATTCAGCGCCGGAATGTCGCTCTTCAGCGCGCCGATCAAATTCATCACCATCTCGCGTGCATGCGCCTTGGCCTCCGGCGGAAAATACTTCTCCACATAGACTTCTCCGAGGGCTTCGCCAATGTTCCGATTGACGCTCTGCACGCACCGCTTCCAGCGTGGCTGAATCTGCTTCGAACCGGAAAGCTTCATCCCATAGAAATTGAAATGCTCCTGTACGAATGCGTCGGAAAGTTCATTCGCGCTGGCGTGCAGCACATGCCAGCGAAGGTAGGGCTTCCACTGCGCAAGCGGAGTCGCCGTCAACATCCGATTCGCTTCCTTGAAAAAATCCGGTTGCCCCACGTTGATCGCCGAAAACTTTGGCGCATTCCGCTGCCGGAAATACGCGTCCCACGGCCAATCGGGAGCCAACGCTTCAAGTTGTGGCAACGTCATCTTGTGCCAGACTTCGTGCGGATCGCGCATTTCGACCGGCGACATCGAGGCGCTCGCCAGAGTAGCTTCGAAACTCATCACGCTCTGCGCCTCGGCGTCGGCCTTTTCCGCGGAGTCCCCGGCCAGCACCAACATCTTTGCGATGTGCGCTACATAATCGCCGCGCAGTTGCTTCGACTTTTCATCGGTACGGGTGTAATAATCCCGGTCCGGCAAGCCCAATCCGCCTTGCCCGACTTCGGCGATCACTTGCGTGCTGTCGTCCAGGTCTTGCGTGGAATCGAAGTCAAAAAGATAGCCGTTTCCGCTCTGTTGCAAGCGCGCGATCGTCGGCTGCAGTTCACTCGCGTCCTTCAACTTTTCGATTGCTGCCAACTCCGCGGCGATCGGCTTGAAGCCAACCGCTTCGATCCCTGCCGTATCCATGCAGCTTGCATAAAAATCGCCGATCTTCTGTTGCTTCGAACCGGCAGCCGCGTTCGCTTTTGCCGCGTCTTCCAGAATTCCCCGCATCGATGTTTGATTTCGGTCCGACAGCATCGTGAACGAGCCCCAGGTTGGAAACTCCGGCGGAATTGGATTGCTCTTCATCCATCCGCCCATCGCAAATTGATAAAAGTCGTCGCACGGCTGGCAAGTCTTGTCGAGATTCGCGGGACCGAATCCCCACCCGCTCGATGCATCGCCGCTGGCACCGCTCGCCTTTATCGCGCCGAATGACGCAAGACACAACACAGCGATCGCAGCAATGCGACGATATGGAATCAACGTGAGCATTTATCTCCCCGTAGGCTGGCGCTTAAACCGGTGCACGAAGCCTATTTAGCTTATCAAATCAGCACAACCCCTTTTATAACCTGGCAAACTTTCCTCAACGGATCGCAGTTCCATAAAAAACGCCCTTTCCACCCCTTAAATCACGGCCGTAGGAAAGAACCACGGACACCGAGCCCATCACGCGAACTTGCGCTTGCACTCCGGTGTCGAATAACCATTTACGCGAGCCGAATAGATCGGTGGAATCTGCAATTGCTCCGGAGTCAAAAAACGGGCCGATTTGAATTCGGAAAAAGGCTCCATCATACGCGGTCTTGTTAAACTCCGAATTCAGCAGTACATAACGTCGTCCGAGCGGAGCTGCGCCCTTGCGGCCATCAAGGGTGCCAGCTTGCCCTCGCAGCCAAAGATCGTTGTCGCGTTCGACTCCCAATTGATACAGCTCATCCAAGGGAACTTTGCCAAAAGTGCTGCCGCCGCGCAGCGTTGCCAAAAATTCGTAATCACCGCCGCGCGCTTTCGGCAACCAACGAGATTTCAACTCGCCTCTTACGCTGCTGAACGCTCCGAGGCCGGATGCATAATTCCGTCCAGCGCGAATTTTCGTATCGCCATCAAGAGTGAACCGCCGTTCCGGAACGCGGATCAGGGACCGATGAGCCCCGACCCACGCATCAGCAGACCTTCCGTCGGCAACAAATGGCGTCGCGGATTTTGCCAGGCCGGCTGGCACATTTCTAAACTCCCGCGACACCCCTTCGGCTCCGACCGTCAGATCCCATCGCCCGCTTTCCACGACGTGAAGTTCCACTCCACCGGCATATTGCTTCATCTTCAAATCACTGATTGGTATGGGACTGCCAGAGAACGTTCGTGACAAATTCCAGTTTTCATTTCGCGCGTCAAAAAACAGACGCAAACGCTTCTCTGGCTGCCGGAACAATGGCATGGAAAACGTCGCTGCGGCTCGTCGTTTCTGTGCATCCCAGCGCACCAGCGAATCGAGATTCATAGCTTCGCTGCGCAGATTATAATCAGACGGAAAGACAGTTTCGTAAAGTACCCCGCGCAGCAGCGAAATTGTGCCATCCAGAAACGACGAACCCCAGCCGTTTCGCTCGTTCAGATGCAGCATTGCTTTGTATTCGTCGCTATCTTTGTGATTCGAACTTGGCACCGGCGCCAGCTCGGTTCGTCGCCCCGGAAATTCACCCATGTTTTCCAGCAACG
Source organism: uncultured Acidobacteriota bacterium (assembly GCA_963814635.1). GTDB lineage: Bacteria > Acidobacteriota > Terriglobia > Acidiferrales > UBA7541 > Acidiferrum. The sequence continues at coordinate 461,797 of CAWFDP010000002.1, forward strand.
CATCGGACATCAAAAAGGAGTCGAGCTCGAAGATTCCTGGCGGAGAAAACAAAACGGCACGCTCGAGCAGTCTCTTGTCCGTCTTGGGCGGCGGAGTGGCCTCGACCGCCGCCAGGCGCGGTTTATCCACCATGTTCCAGTATTTCAATGCCGCTTCAACGTTTCCTTCAAGCAGGTAGATTGTTCCGAGAAATTCCGGCAGGTAGGAATCGGTCGCGTCCAACCGCATCGCCTGGCGCAAATCCCGCTTTGCGGCCCGGAAATCATTCAGTTTGTATTCGGTGCCAGCGCGTTCCGTCACAAATCGCGCCTTGCGAGGCTCTTTCCGCGCGCCATTCGAAAAAACATCGCGCGCTTCCTTCCATCGCTCCAGGCGTGACAGCGCCATCCCCGCGTAGTAATCGAAATCGGCAGCCTGGTCCGTGGGCCCCTGCGCAGCATACAAAACTTCTTCCCATTTTTGTTGTTCGTAGAGTTTCCTTACGGTCTCAAGCCGCTGTGCGTCGTCGGCGCCATGCGCTCCGCATACAAAACCGAGCAGCAATATCGCCAGAACGACGCCGGTAGTTCGCGTTTTCACTCCGAATGGTGTGGCACGGCGAGCAGCGTCCAGTTCTCCGTGCCGCGCCAGTCCTTCTCGAATTCCAAGCGCTCGATGTGCTGCAGCTTGCCGCGCTCCGGATCATGAACCAGGACTTCAGCGTCGCCGGGTGCGATTCCCACAATCACCACGTAGTGCGGCGGTACGCCCTTCGGCTTCAGACCCGCTATCAACGGACGCCCTTTCGCGACTTGCGAACGCAGGTCGCTCCATTCTGCGCGCATCGTATACACATCGAACCCGCTTTCGAGCAAATAGCGCTCCATGTCCGAGGCATAAATTCCTTTTGGCTTTGCGGCGTATAACTCGCGCTGAATCCGCAAAGGATCCGCTCGTCCCTCCGCAACCGGAACATTCTTGCCCTGCCAATAACGCAAAATCATCGCCAGTGACGCCGATCCGCACCCGTCCTTTTCCTGGTGGACGTAGGGGACATCCAGCCAAAGTCCGGGGGCACCCTCCACCGCAACTGCGAAACACAGCAGCAAGAGCGCCCCCGAAAGAACGGTTTGTTTTTGAATTAGCAGAAATGCCTCGCTCGCTCAGCCTTTTGTGACTCAGCGAACCGCGACAATCACCAGAATCAGGCCAACAGCAATCAACAGGATAATGATCAAATCGCGGTCAGAGAATTTCCCCGCCGCAAAGTCTTTCTGCACTTCCCGCGACCGGTCCGCCATTCGCGCGAGGTCTTCGTCACTTACCTGGCCGATTGCCTGCTCCACCTTCTGGTAGTCGATACCGGCGGACTTTAACGCCGCCCGCCCTTTTTCTGAAGCAAACATTCCACGCACTGCCGCTTCGTTTGCCTGCCTCGTTTCCGCGGCCTTTTGCATGTCACTGTGAAGCTGCCCTGCTGAGACGGCATGATCCTTTTCCTGTGCGCGCGCCGGAACAGAACACCCGACGGCAAGGCATACCGCAAGCAGAATCGAGCACACACGTGTCGTGTAGCGAACCCTCATTTATCCTCCATCTTGCTGGGTGACTTTTATTTTAGGGCCCGAAGAATGCACGCACAAGAAAAATCACTGGGACTCAATGGAACCGTAGCCGGACCAATTTAGGGCTTGGCAGGGTAGGTCTGATATTTAGAGGCATCCACACTTTGCCAATCCCCGTGAACGATGCCGTCGCGAATCTGCGTGGCAGTCTTCCCCTTACGGGTCTGCTCGTAGGAATAAAGCGCTTCTCCCAGGCAGATGTTGCACATGGATCCGTGCTTGCTGGTGAAACAGTCCAGCAGACTGTTGTGTCCATGCGCGCGGTCGCAATGGCAGTAGCACGGCTGTTGATACAGCACCTTTCTTACCTTGGCCGACAGCGCGTAGGCATTTTTCACAACAGGATTCTCGAATTGCCCAGGATCCATGGTTTCCGGCAGCGCCGCTGTTGGCGCCTGATTGTGATAAGCCGGCACCGGCTCATCGGATTGCGCGGCCGCCTGCTTTGCGTTCAAGCGTGCGCCGGAAGGCATCAATACCACCAACATCGCCGCAACCAAAAGCGCTGCGGCCAATATCCATTCACGTTTTATTTGCATGTGAACTCCTGCGGACCATCCGCAACGAGCTGCACGTTCAGATATCAGTTTACCCAAACGGCGTCTGCTTGCGACAGCCACGATCGCTAACTTTTCTACTTCCCCGAAGACGCCATGAAGGAATCTTCGCCCCGTCCCCGGCGCCTCACATCTATCCCCAGCCGCTTGATCTTCTGATTCAATGTGGATAGCGGAACCAGAAATCGCTCCGAGGCCTCGGTCTGATTCCAGTTGGTGCGGTCCAGCATATCCACGATGATCCGCCGCTCAATTTCATCCATGATTTGAAACAACGACGGCCGGGATTGATCCGCGCCGGTTCGCGCACCCGGCTCTCCCGGCAACGGCGGCATAAATTCCGAGAGCTGCAAACGCACTCCGCGCACAATCTCTTTGCTGCGGATGCTTTCCGGCAGCAAATCCGCGTCCACTCGTTCCGTGGTGGACAGCACCACCGCCCGCTCGACCACGTTCTCGAGTTCGCGTACATTCCCCGGCCACTCGTAATCCATCATCAACTTCAACGCGGCCGGAGTAAATTGCCGCATGGGCTTCGCATTTTCCTCACAATACCTCACCAGAAAATGTGCCAGCAGCATCGGCACATCCTCGCGGCGATCCCGCAGCGGCGGCAGCGTCAGGTGAATTACGTTCAGGCGGTGATACAAGTCTTCGCGAAAACGCCCTTCCCGTACCAGCGTGAGCAGTTCGATGTTTGAAGCAGCAACGATCCGCACGTCTACTTTCAACTGCTCGGTGCCGCCCAGCCGCATGAATTCCCGCTCTTGAATCACGCGAAGCAGTTTTGCCTGCGTTTCCGGACTGATGGTGGCAATCTCGTCGAAGAAAATCGTGCCCTGATCCGCAACCTCGAATAATCCCTTCTTCGAGGAAACCGCGCTGGTGAATGCGCCCTTCACGTGGCCGAATAATTGCGATTCCAGCAGGTCCACTGGAATCGATCCGGTATTGACCGGAACAAACGCCTTGTCCGCGCGTGGCGAAGCGGAGTGGATTGCTTTGGCGATCAACTCTTTGCCTGTGCCGCTTTCCCCGCTAATCAACACTGTCGAACGCGAAGGCGCTACCTGCGCCACCAAATCGAACAGCGTCAGCATTTTTTCGCTTTTGCCGATGATGTTTCGAAAGCTCGAACGCTGTTTTAACGCGCGTTTAAGCTGCACGTTCTCTTCGCGCAGTTTCCGCGCTTCAACCGCCTGTGCCACCTGCGCCAGCAATTCGTCGTTGGACCATGGCTTGGTGATGAAATCGAGCGCGCCGCCCTTGAACGCGGCCCGCGCCATGTCAATCGAACCATATGCAGTGATCAGCACTACCGGCAGGTCGGGATCGCGTCGCCGCACTTCGCGCAACAAATCCAGCCCGTTGCGGTCCGGCAAACTCACGTCCAGTAACAGCAAATCAAACGGCTGCTCCCCTAGCTTTCCCAGTCCAGACTCTCCGGTTTCGGCGCTCGACACGCCGTAACCCTCGCTGGTCAGCAGCAGTTCCAACCCTTCGCGAATTTCTGATTCATCGTCCACGACGAGAATCGCACCTTTAGACATGAACCGCTTTCCTCACCGCGGGAAACTCGACGTGGAATGACGTTCCTTTGCCTGGCGCCGAACGGACATCCACTTTTCCTGCGTGCTCCTTGATGATTCCATAGCTCACGGAAAGCCCAAGTCCCGTGCCTCGTCCACTGGCCTTGGTCGTGAAGAACGGATCAAAAATCCTGTGAATATGTTCGCGCGGAATTCCCGCGCCGGTATCCACCACTTCGATTTCCACACTGCCGTTGTGCGCGCTGGTTCGTACTTCCAGGATGCCGCCCGACGGCATGGCATCCCGCGCGTTCAAAAATAGATTCAGGAAGACCTGCTGCAGCTTGTTCGCCGACCCGCGCACCGCCGGCAATCCCTCTCCTAGATTCTTTACCACCTGGATTTGCGAGGTCTTCAGCGGGTGCGACACCAGCGACAGCGTCTCTTCCACCACATGATTGACATCGACGTTGCTGATCTCCGCCGCTCCGGTGCGCGAAAAGTTCAGCAGGTTGTTCACGATCTCGCTTGCCCGGAACGTCTGCTTCACAATCTTTTCGATGATCGAATGCCGCGGATCGTTTTCCGGCATCTGCTTGGCCAGCATCTGGATGTAATTGGAGATCACCGCCAGCGGAGTATTGACTTCGTGCGCCACTCCCGCCGCCAGCAATCCCAGCGATGTCAGCTTTTCTGTCTGCGACATCTGCTCTTCCATGCGTTCCCGCTGCGTCACATCGTCAAACAACAGCAGCCGCCCGATTCGTTCTCCGGACTTGCTGACCAGCGGTGTGATCGAAACGTTCAGCGTCAACGATTTGCCCTGATGCTGCAGCCGCTGCTTGTAAATTCCGGTGATCTGCTCGCCGTCGCCGCGCGCCGCAACTTCCGCAGCCAAGTCTTTCGGCAACAGTGCGTCGAGCTTTGCCCCCACCGCCTCTTGCCGCGATACTCCGAACAACTGCTCCATCCGCGTGTTCCAGCTCTCCACCAGCCCGCTCAGGTCCACCGCCAGCACGCCGACGTTCAATGATTCCACGATATTTTCGCTGAAGTCCTTCAGCCGCACAATCTCCAGCGCTTTCTGTTCGAGTGAGTTGTAAAGCTGCGCGTTGTCCAGCGCCACTGCCACGTATCCCGCGATGGTTTCCACCAGTTCCACGTCGTCGCTCGACAGGAAATCTCCATCGACTGTTTTGCCGAGTCCCAGTACCGCAACGCAGTGCTCGCGAATCCGGCACGGCACGTAATAATTCAGATCCAGTTGACCTAGCGCGCTCTGCACTGCGGGACCGACGTCGCGTACCGCGCGCGGCGATTCGAAAAAGACCGCTCCGCGCGCCATCTCAGGTCGCGCTGAATCGAGAAAACTCAAATCCAGTGGCTCGGCGACCCGCACTCCCATCGATCGCGCCAGCCGCATCTTGCCAGGTGCTTCGATGTCTTCCACAAAAATCGCCAGCCGGTCCACCAGCAACGTCTGCGAAACCCGATCCATCACCGAGCTCAACATCGGGTCCAGCCGCACTTCGTTGGTCAGTGTCTTGCCAAATTCAATCAGCGTCCGCCGGTAATCTAACCGGTCGCGGTAAAAGAAATGGTCCAGCCGTCCCTGCGTCCATTCACGAATTGGTTGAAAAAGAAAAGAAGCGATCACTACCGCAAGCACGGCGACCACGCTATCGCCCCCTCTGGTGTGGAACAGAAGTCCGCTCAAACCCACTAAACCGAAACATACTGTGGCCACTGCCGCCGTCGCCGCTGTGTGCGCTAGTCCGCGCTTGAAAATGATGTCCACATCCATCAAGCGGTAGCGGATAATCGCGTATCCGAAGCACAGCGGGATCAGCACCAGGCTCAGCGACGAAACCATCATCCACTGCTTCTGAACCGGATTGACCAGGTACGGAAACACATAAAAAAGAGCGAACGGCAGGCTGCCAACCAGCGTTCCGCCGGAAAGCCACTTCAACTGCTGCCGTAGCACGCCGGACGGCGATTTCCTGAAACTGGAATAGAAAACCAGGCCCGCCGCCAGGAAGCATGCGGCTAAATAGCCCAGCTCAACCTTGTCCAGAAAAATTCGCGCGCCAAGCCACGGCAAAAATCCCAGCGTGTTGCCGGCAACATTTAAATGCACCAGCAGCAAAACCAGCGGAGGACCGTACACCACCGCCAGTCTAGCCAAAAGTTTTCGCGCCGCTTCGGTTCTCTCCGGAAAAACCAGCGCAAAATGTAGCAGTAGCGCAGGAGCGAGCAATCGCGCCGCCACGCTCGCCCAATAAACTTCGTAGTCAAACGTATCCAGCTTACCGCTGTAGTGGAAGGTGTACAGAACGAACGAGACCAGGCAAAAAACGTAGAAGTGCACAGCTCGCGGCGCATTCCACCGCCGCACGAAGATAAATATTCCAATGAACAGATAAATCAGCCCGACAGCGCGCAGATAGTTTTCTGCACTTACAGGCTTTTCCGCGGGCGCAATGATTACCGGTGTCTCAAAGGAGTCCCCGGTCCGTTCGACTTTATAACGTAGTTGGCTCCACAGCCCGGCACGCCACACCCGCTTGGTGACATCCACCGCCCGGGTAATCGGCTGGCCGCCAACTTCCACCAGCAAATCGCCCTGACGGATTCCAGCCTTGGCCGCCGGGCCGTTCGGGTTGACTTGCCAGGCTTCCACACCCCGATCGGTATCGCGCCAAGCCACCGCGTCGTCCGGCGATTCGAACCGGGCACGCTGGTCAAAATTCAACAAGGCGAAAATCACCGCCGCCAGCGTCGCTATCGCTAGTATCACCGCTCCAAGGCTGACGCGAAAACTCTGCTTCATGACCGGTAAACCACCTGAGTACACCAACACCTAGGGATTCTACGGTGCAACTCAACTTCCACTCTTTGGAAGTATACGCCAGAATTAAACCTATATTTTTCTGTACTTTAGCCTGCCTGCCAGCTCAGCCGGCCGCATAGCTACACTTTCTGGAAGGGCTCTACAGCTTTCAAGACCCTCTAAAACTGCAGACTGAGTCCGCCTCTGAACGTTCGAAAAGCCGGCACCAGTGCAACCTGTCCATCCCTCGTGTTGAGGGTTACGTAGCCCTGCGCCAGAAGATTGTCGCAATCCGCGATGGCCTCCCAACGTCCCGGTCCAAACTTCGGCAATTGCTGCCGAATTGATACATGGATATACGGGTCCATCTGGTACAGCGATTCTCCGTAACTGTCCACGCGGGTCACCGCCGGTCCGCTGATCCATTTATATCCTGCGCTAATTCGCCCGCCCAAGTGCGGCAGCTTCGTGGAAACATTCACGCCGACACTGTGCCTCGGCACCGCGTGCAGCATGTCCCGCAAGCTTCCGTCTCCGGTCGTATCCGGCGCCAACGCTCCAGCCAATGCATAGAGCGCCGTCACTTCCACGTCATCATTCAACTTTTCGCGAAACGCCACGCGGCCGCCCCAACTGCTCGAGGCTCCGCCGTCATACGCAAAAGCATTGGAGAAGACATCTTGAAAATATTCCTGCGCCGGCAAATCGCTGCCGCGCCCGAACACCGCCTGATGCTGGTTGTCTTCGTGGAATCCCGCAATTTGCAGCTTGCCGTGCTCGCCAACGCGGCGCTCTGCGGAAATTTCTTCGTGCCATCCGCCTTGCAGCACCGGCCGCCCGTTTCTCCACATCAGTGCCGGAAAAGCATCCAGCTCATCCAGTGCTCTGACCAGTGTTGACTGCAGATCCTCGCCGCCCATTTCCATCGCATTTGGTGCGCCTGGCTGCGACGCGAAGATCAAACTCCCTCGCCACGCGCCTCCCAGCTTCGTTTCTGCGCTCACGCGCGGCCGAATCGACGAAACCGATCTGCCCAGCCCCACCAAAAGATATTCTCCGCCGTACTTCAGCAAGATCCGGTCGCCCAGCGTGACTGTTCCGCCTTGATCAATCCTCATTCCACGAAATGTAATTCCCGTATCGCCGAGCCGCGCTTCCCTCAGCACCAGCGCTGTGTGCGGCCCCGAACCTATTGTTCCCGTCGGCAGCCAGACTGTGGCCACGCCGCCCGCCGCAGTGTCGTCATAGCTCATCTGTCCTGCAACCAGCAGCCGGCTCGCTCCGCCAAGTTTCTGGTTATACGCAAACGCCGTGCCCGGCGCCGACGCCACGTTCGAAACCGAACCCGGCCGCCTCGCCCCGTCCGAAAATTCCATCAGAACTTTCGGTGCTGGCCCGGAATAATCACCATTCGCCATCTGCGCTGCGGTTTCATCCCACTGCAATACCGGCCGCGTTCCCGCTGCCGACCGCAACACCCACTTCCAATCGTCCGCATCCGCCTTCGCGGAATTCGGCTGCCGCCGCAGTTGCTCGAGCGACGCAAACATCGACTCCATTTCAATTCGAACCAGCGTGGTCAGATTTGGATTAATTCGAACGTGCTGCTGCAGCGTGGGTAGAAATCCGGCGAGGGTCACTCGAATCGTATACAGCCCGGGCAAGAGTTTTTCGCCCCGGAAAATCCCTTGTGTGTTGGTCAGGAAACCTTGCGAGGGTGCTACTCCGGCCGCTTCCGGAACAATTTCCACGCTCGCGCCCATTTGCGGCACGCCGGTCAAATCACGAACCACGCCGGTCAGCTTGCCCGAGACAAGCTTCGCCTGTGCCATCGCTGCGCTCGTCCCCATCGACGCGCTCGCCGCGATCATTACCAGGGTCCCCAAGAGCCGGAGCCGTCCCTGTTGCACGACGCTTACCTCCCCGGTGCTGTGTTTGCCGCCGCTTTCACCGGCACCGCGATTGGTGTCTTGACTGTAAATTCCGCGCTGCGCGATATCGTCTGATTCGCCAGCGAATCCGTCGCGCTCACTTCCAGCGAGTACTTGCCCGGAGCTAGCGTCCCCAACGGCAGCAACCGCTCGATCGTCACTTGATCGCCGGTCTGCTTCATGTCTCCGCTGGTTTCCTTGAATTGCATAATCGGCGGCTGATCCGCTTTTTCTCCGGACTTTTTCACCGTGTATTGAAATGTCGCGCTGGACTTGTGGGTCTTGTCGTCCGGCTTCAGGTTGTACACCTGCATGTAAATTCCCAGCTTATCGGCGCTTGTGAAGTCGCCTTCCAGCCGTGGCCGCACTTTCGACGAGCCGATCACAAATTGCCCCGCGCCAATCTGCTTCGCTGGAACATGCTCAATCTGGTCCGCCAGAATCAGTGAACTGGCTTCCAGCTTTTCATCTTCATAACGCGGAACTTGCAATCTCGAATTCACTACGCCCACATTTCCGCTGTGCACATCCTTGATCACCAAATCCAGCCGGTAGAGGCCTGGACGCAGCGGCACTGCCTTCTGATAAATCGATTGCAGCTTCACCGACTGCTGGAACAGCGAGTCCGGAAAGTCGCGGCTCACTGCCTCTTCAAACGTCTGTACCACCCGGCCTGTCAGCGTGCTGATCCGGCCAAACACGTTCAGCGTCGCTGAGTGCACTCCATCTTTCGAAGTAAACGACAACTGGGTATTCGGCACCTGCACTGTCACCGGCACCAGTACTGTATCGTTCGTCACTTTCAGAAAATCCGTCCGCCACGCGAAATGCACCTGGTCCCGCACGATGCGCGAAGTCACCAGCGCTTCCAGATCCTTGAACTTCACCGGTGGCGGCTGCTGAATCTTCGCGAACTGTTCCAACCTCGTGAACTCATTCATGCTCGCCGGCTCGCCACCCAGGGTCGTCGGCAGATTGGTCCCGTCCGAACGCGTAAAACGATCCGTCTTCGACGCCATTCCCATCGATTCCATCAAGCTCAAGCCCGCGCCCGGCACATGCAACAACGCATCCTTCTCCGAAGGGTCCATCGTCATGTGATACTCGCCCGATCCGGACGGGTCCACGAATTCCAGGATCACGTTGTTTCCCAAACCCTCCAGATAACGGTAACGCCAGGTTTCCCACGGATACGTCGAAGTCGAACCACCGCCTTCATCCATCGGCCGGTCATACGTGCCGCCCGTCGGATGCGAATCAACTTCGTCCGCTGGTCCCCAAATGATGTAAGTCCTTCCGCGGTCCGTTCTCCAACCGGGAATTCCCGAAGCATAATGCTCGTTGGCGTACGCGATCCGGCGGTAGTGCTCTTCCTTAAAATCGTTCTCCGGCAAATCCGGATTGCTGCTGCGCCGCAGCCAGAATTGTTCGATAAACTGCTCGCGCTCTTCGCTGGTGCTCAGCTGCAAAAACGCCGTCCGCTCCGCCGGCGAAATAATGTAAACCACATCTTCGCTCAGCCATTGCTTGTACTGGGCATCCAGCTCCTTCAGAGCTCTGCCCATCTTCTTTTTTTGTTCTTTGGTTAGCTTTTGCGACGTAATCGGAGCTGTAGGGTCAGGATTTTGCGCTTGTTGCGCCACCACTGGCGACATCGCGATCAATACCGAAAATGCAGTAGCAAATAGGGATCGAACTACCCTGGCCATTTGGACACCTCAACCGCTTAAACCTTAGGATTCTAACGCCCGGACAAGCGGCACGTCAAACAAGTTCAGGGGCTTGCTAACAACAGCCCCGGCCGCCAGAGAAGCCGAATCTCCTGCATTTTGAGACACTTGTCCCCGGTTTGGTTTAGATTCGTCCCGTTCCTACTCGGGTTGCCTGTATTCTTGAAAACCTGTACGGTCGTACAGGTAAGCGGTGAGTCTTCATCTTAGAACTTCCGCGGCCTATCTTCTGCCCCCCTCCCGCAACAAACCCGCCTAGCCTTGTTTAACTTTTCCGCTCACTGCGGCCGCTGCGGCACCTTCTCCGAATCTACCAGCGTGTCAAAAATCGCCAGCACATGCCGCCGGTACTGCACCACCCGCGACAGAATGTCCCGCAACTCCGGCTCACGCTCCGCTTCGCGATGCCACTTCGCCAGCACTGCTGGCGGCACTTCAATATCCCGCCGCAACTGGTCCGCCGAGTGTCCACGCAGGAATAGCCCATAGAAAAACGCCGCCTCACGCTGCGGAAACTCAAATTCCGTCAACGTCTCTGCGGGAACGAATTGGACCGAGGCCGCCATAGCGAAAACGCAGTTTACCGAAAACTCTTCCCCCGTCAAGTAGTACGCTCGTCTTTCCGTCACAATTCCGTTAACTCTGAAGATTCTCTCTTCGATATCAACTGATTTTTTGGCTCAAGCTCGGCTGCGTGCCTTATGTGCAGTGCGGCAGCCCTGCTGCCGCCTTTAAGGCGTCAACCACGCCTGGCCCAAATTAGCGTGAGCCCTGCTCCCGACTGAGCAGGCGCTGCGATCTGTCTTCCCCCGGGGACGCCAATCTCCTCAGTCACTTCCACCCTAGGGCTTTCTTGTTTCACCCCTACACAACACCCCTGTTGCCAGCAGCCTCCAACCGGCATAGGATGCTCTTAGCCATGGCTCCGTTACCAAACCCGAAAGACGCATCGCCTCTCCGGCGCTTCCTGCGCTTTGGCCTCTTCAGCGGACTGCGTTCGGTCGAAATCGATCCCGAAGACTTTCGCCAAGACCTCGCAAAAAAACACCGCCTGCACGTTTCCGACTTCCGCAATATGCACCGCGTTCCGGTAGAACGCCTCGACTACATCGCAAGCATCATCATTCGCGACGCCCAGCGCATCGCTCTCGCCGAAGGCGCCGGCTTCGGCCTCGGCGGCCTGATCACGCTGGTCCCCGACGCAGGCCTCCTCACTATCATCACCCTGCGCCTGATTCAACGTCTCACTCTGCTCTATGGATTCGAAGCCACCGGCCCCGACGAGCGTCGTGAACTCTGGCTCGCCGCCGCTACTGCCACCGGCATCGATTTCGGCAAGGACCTCGCCGAAAAACAGATGATTGAAAAACTCGCCCCACGCATCGCCGAACGTCTCGCCGTAAAATTCGGCGAAGAAGCCGCCGAAAAATGGGTTGGCCGCCTCATTCCTCTAGCCAGCTCCGTCGTCGGCGGCGTTTTGAATTTCTCCTTCGTCCGCACCTGGGGCCGCCGCGTTCAGCGTAACCTCCGCGCCCGCCACCTGGCCCTCCGCCCCATCAATCTTTCTGCCGCCTACACCGACGCCCCCAAAGTAGTAGTCTCCCTCCCCGCCCCCGTCCATTGATTTGGTAGCGTAGCCACTCTTGGCTGCGTGCCGCTCCCTTTGTCTTTCTTTATTGCGCTTGCGCCGCGGCTTCCACGCCGGCCAACATTTGGTCCAGCGCCTTCCTCGAGAAATACCGGCCATTCGCCATTACCGCCGCAATCTTCTGCGTATTGCCAATATCTGTCAGCGGATTCGCACTCAGCAAAACAAGGTCAGCCAATTTTCCTTTTTCAATCGTCCCCAACTGCCTTTCCGCCCCAAAAAACCGCGCCGGATTCAGCGTAGCAGTCTGCAGCGCCTCCAGCGGAGTAAATCCCGCCGCCACAAACCGCTGCAACTCTTCATGCAAACTGAACCCCGGAAACACGTACACTCCCGCAGGCGTATCAGTCCCCGCCAGGAACTCCACTCCATTCTTCCGCAGCATCTGAACCACTTCGAGTTCCTTGCTGACAAATTCCTTCCGCACCGTCAAATCATCGCCACCGTAACCCTGCGAAATCTCCTCGGTGAACCGTCTCCAGGTCTTGCTCTTCCATCCGTCGGGCACGTATTTCGCTCGCGGGTCTTTGCCGAAATCCGTCGCGTCGATCAGATTTCCGCCACGTTCCCACACCAATGTAGGACATTGCCACGTCCCATTCTTGGCCAGGATTTTGGCCAGCGCCCCGGCCAGCGCCGGATCATAAGTCGCAAGAAACCGCGTTTCGGTCTTGTTCCCTTTCAGGAATTCATTTTCCAACGGCGAGCTACCTTCAAAAATTCCAATCAGGTGCTCGAAACTTTTCATTCCCGCGTCCGACATCTCGCTGGCACGCACCGAATCAGGCACGTGTCCCTCGAACGCGATCCCCTGTTTCTTGGCTTCATCGGCGATCGCAAACACCGCCTCGCGCGGAATCAACGATTGCAGCTTGATAAAATCTGCCCCGCGCCTTTTTAAAGCATCCACAGCGCGCCGCCCGTCTTCCGCCGTACTAATGGCCACCGAACTCGGAAACCGCGGCTTCGGCCCGTCCAGCATCGGACCAGGAGAATAAATCCTCGGCCCAACCAGCGCGCCACTCTCAATTTCGCCGCGCCACTTCTGAATCACCTCAAGGTCGCTGCCCATATCCCGCACGCTCGTGACACCGTTGGCCACAAATAGCGGCAGCGAAATGTCATTTCCTCCCGGGAACCAATCTCCAAACACCAGATGCACATGCATATCCCACAGCCCCGGAATCGCGTAAAGCCCGCTGCAGTCAATCATCCGCGACTTCGAAGAATCTCCGGCCGCCTTGCTCGGCCCCACCGAAACGATCCGCTTGCCTCTGACCACCACCGTTTGCTGCGGCTGCAGCTCACCGCTGCGCACATCCAGCACGGTTAGATTCGTCAAAACGATCACGCCTTCCGACGATTCCCTCTGGGCCTGCAATGTTGTTGGAACGCTGCAAATGAAAGTGAATGTGAATGCAAACAACAGTCGATGGATGCGCTTCATGCGCCGAGATTGTAGCGAGTTTCGCCCGGAATACCAGTCTAGGTTATCGGCAATCCCAGGGCGCGCGGCTTCTAGGAAATCCTCCATTTAGAACACCTCGGCCAATAGCAACCCGCTTCGGCCCAGGCTTCTCCATGCGCTAACAGCTTTCTCAGGTCTATACAATTCCGATCAACCGGAGTCATCAGCACGCGCAAAATCATCCTCCGCGGATTCTCTTCCCGGGAACGCCAATCTCCGATTGGTCCTATCCGCCGTTCATAGCCATTCGAATCGTTAGAGTTTAGTATAATACACTCTATTGATAATACGAGGAATTCCCGATACCATCGCTTCAGAAGTTGCAGGAAGAGCGGCGGGCCCGCCGCGTAGCTCTTCGACAATCAAATATCGGACTACAACGATAACGAGTCTTGGACGACTTCTAACCCATTTAGAATCTGCAGTTACAAAAAAAGGCTGGGTGGTGGGCACAGGCCTGATCGGGATTCGGTACCCGCCAAGTCCGCTGAGCGGTACCGGCAAAGGGTCCTGGGGAGTGTCTCTCTCTTGTTTACTGCCTGGTAAACGTGAACTCGCCGGACGGATCCCGCTCCTTCAGAGTCGTCACCTTGCCGTTCTCCATCACGAATTCGTAAATGTCATCGGCAAATTGCGGCGTGCGGAACTTCAAGCCCTTGATCGGCAGCAGCTTCTGTGGCGGTCCTCCAGGAAACACCAGCGAAAGTCCAGCGCCCGGCTGGTACACCACCTGAAATCTCACCTTGGTCGGCGTCAGGTAAGTCCCGGCAAGTTTTTCCAGAAGCGCGGGATCCACTGTCTCTGGCTTGCGGGTAAAAACCGCTTCCGCCTCGTCCAGCGAAATCACCGCGCTATCAATGTCGCCTTGCGGGTTGGTCCGGAAATTTACCGAAAACCTGCCGTACTCTTCGTCGTCCGGCGTGTCGAACCGGTCGTAATGAAAATGGCTCAACGGAAAATGAAATTCGTGAAATCCGAATTGTAGCGCGTCACTGCTCAGTCCGATCTGCAAAATGCCGTAAGCCGGATTTTCATACTCGCCGGCGTAGTCCGCCAGCGCATGCGAAGGCTTGGTATTCGCAACGCGGTCACCGCCCGCTTTCGCGCGCGCTTCCGTTCCGGCTTTTTTTCCGGCCAGCCTCTGTTGCAATCGCCGCTGGCTCCACGGCGTCTGGTCCATCCCCAGCAGCCGTTCGTACACGTTGTAGCTCACGATGTTATAGAGCGGCGCGCTGTGATCGCTGATCACCAGCACGATCACCCCGATTTTGTCGTTGGGCATGAAGGAAACTTGCGAATGAAATCCCGGAAGATCGCCGCCATGAAAAGTCAGCAAACGCCCGCGATACGCCGCCGTCTCCCGGCCCATTCCGTACGCCGGATTCAGCAGTTCCCAGAATCCCTGCGATTCGCCCAGCGAATTTGGCAAGCCGATCGCCGGCTGCAGCGTCGCTTTCAAAACATTCGGGGGCAGCACTTGTTTTCCCTGGTACTTCCCGTCGTTCATCAGCGCGATCACCCAGTGCGACAAATCTTCGATACTGGAAATCACCGCTCCGGCTGGTGCGACTCCCTCGGTATCTTCGTAGAACGGGATTTTGTACAGCTCGAACGAATCGCGCTTCTCGCGGAACGGCACTCCGTGATCGGAATTTTTCGTCATGTCGGCAATCGTGAAAACCGTAGATTTCATATCAAGCGGAGTAAAAATCTTGTCGCGCACGAATTGCTCCCAACGGATGCCCGATTTCAGTTCGATGACGTGTCCCGCACCGGCATACATCAGGTTGTTGTACAGAAACGTCTCGCGCATCGGCTCCTGCGGTTCCAGATATTTCAGCTTGCCGAAAAGTTCGTCGCGCGTGAACGGCGACTTGAACCAGATCAGGTCGTGCCGCGTCACTCCGGTGCGGTGCGACAACATGTCGCGCAGCGTCACGTTGTTGTTGAGCTGATCGTTGAAAAACTGAATGGTCGGAACCGATTCGCGCACCGGCTTGTCCCAGGTCAATTTTCCTTCTTCCACCAGCATGCCCGCCGAAATCGCGGTGAAAAGTTTGGAGTTCGATGCAATCGGGCACAAAGTGGTCGGCGTAAACGGCAATTTCTTTTCGTAGTCGCGGAAGCCGTAGCCTTTGGCGAACACCAGCTTGTCGTTCACCACAATTCCCACGCCAATTCCCGGCGTGTTCCAATCCTTCAAAATTTGATTCATGTAGGCGTCAAAATCGCCCAGCTTCGCGGTAACGTCTGTCGTTTGCGCATATGCCATTGGAGCGGAAATCACAAAACAGGAAAGCAAAACGAAGAGCAGAGCGAGGGAGAAAATTCGGGCCGAGCGGAAATTATTGGTGCACGTCATGGCAAAGAACATGGGGCGGAACTCCTCTTTGGACGATCGAAGGGAAACGCAACGGGCCGGGTTTCAGGGTTGTACTTACAACCCTGAGCTGAGGATTGTATAGCTTTCCAGCCAATTCTCAAGGATTTCTGACTGCGAGGAGGTCGTTACTCTGGAGTCTGATGAGAAACGAGGGAGTACAGAAACAGCAGCATTCCGGCGGCAACCAGCGGGCAGCCGATCATCAGGAAGCACATGAACGCCAACGGATGCGTCCACATCAGCGTCAGCATTTGCAGCAGCAGGCCCAGTACGATCAGCACACCGGCCCAGCGAATACGCATCTCGATGGAAATCGCCGACATCATTCGGCCGCCTTTGGCGTCCACATCGGCGCGTCTTTCACGTTCGCGACGTCGTGCACGGTGTCATGGCAATTGCTGGAAACGCAGGAAAGTTGATTGGAAGCGGCGCGCGCCAGCATGTCCGGACTCTTGTGATGGGATGAAGCTTCTTCGTACGCGCGCATTCCTGCATGGCAATGCAGGCACTCGCGATTGTTGTACGGCTTGTACAACTTTATTTCTTCCGGCTTCGGAATTTTTCCGAAATATTGCACCAGCACGTGATGCATGCCGCGCCATTTCGCTTTGTAGTCGCCGAATAATGTGTAGTCGGTGTGGCAGGTGAAGCAAGCGTGATCGCGCGCAACAAGATTATTTTGGAAATGCCGCGCGGGGATGTAGCTGCGGTCGTCCACGCGAAGACTTTTTCCAAAATCTGCCATCACGTGGCAGGACAAACAGAATTGCGTGGAAGTCGAACGTTCCAGGTGTTCTTGGGTTCCGGCCCACATCGCCAGCACCGGCAAGATGATCAGCGAAACGAATGCCAGCACCTTGCCGCCGCGGGCGCGCGTCAATTCCGGGCGCAAAGCGGTCAGCAATCCGAGGACTGCGACAATCGCCGTAAACAGAATCAGGATCAGTGCGGTGCTGTGCATAAAAATGTAGCGGCTCCACATCCTGGGATACGCGGCTTGCTACGCCCCACAAATTTTGTATTTCGTCGCGGCGAATTTGAGCCGCGAATTATTTCGCCGCCTACGGCTTGGCCAGCGAACGGTAATAAGTTACGAGATCCTTGACCATGTCCTTGCCAAGTTCTTTCTCGAATCCGTCCATGTCCTTGCCTCTGCCCTTGGCGACGATATCGATCATTTCCGCTTCGGTCAGTTTCTGTACTTCCGGCGACCGCACGTTCTTCACTTTCAGCTTTCTGCCCTTGGCGGTATTGCCAGCGCCGTCCTGCCCATGGCACACCGAGCATTTATCCAGATAAACCTCCTGCGCAGCCGCTGCCGGAGTCGCGGCCGCCGCCCGCGAAGAAGTTCCAGCACCGGATACCAGAAGGAATGCAAAAGCTGCACCAGCCATCAAAACGGATATTCCGAACACGCTCATGATTCGATCCACAAGTTCCTCCAAATAATAGATTCCGCAAGCCTTCAGAAGGATCAAAAGTTTTTGGTCCAACGAATGGTCAGCAGGTTAGCGCTAAAATTATTCACTGTCACGATCTGTTCGCTGTAATAGGTGCGCTGCAGATCGATGGCGAAGTGCCCAACTCTTGGAAAATCGTAAGAAAGCGTTCCGGTCACCAGCGGCCAGGTAAGCGGTCCGTAGGCCGGCGGCTCGTTGTTGAGTGCCCCTCCGGTTCCGCTGATGGCGCCGACGCCGCTCGAACGATCGAAATTTCCCGAGAGCCGCAGGTCCAGGCGCTTGGTCGGTTTGGCATCAATGCCGCCGGACCAGACCCGGTTCACTTCCTGGTCGCGCAACATTTCGGCGATTGGTGTGGTGCCACGCGCGTACTGAATATTTCCCTGCGCATAATCGCTTTCGTAGCTGAATCCGGCGAAGACCGAGAACCGCTGGCCCAAAGCGTAGGACGCGGTGAGCGAATTCGAACGGATATTATTTTGGAAATTGGCGTCGACCAGTTTGTTGTTGGCGAATCCGACTTCGTCTTCGATAGAAAACTTTTCGGTCGGATGAAATCGCATGACCAAGTGCCCGCCCTGCTGGGTGTGCGGAGTAATCGCGGTATAGGAAGCGCCGCTGGTCATGGTGTGGAAGTCGCCACGCACGGTGAAAATCCTGGAAGGTTCGTAGCCAAAACTAAATTCCGGCCGCACCACTTTCGAACGCAAGGTGATCGCAGGATCGACCACCGCGTTGGTCAGCGATTCGACGTCGGTTTTCAGGTACTGAATTCCCGGGCGGATAATCAGCGCGCGAATTGGCCGAAAATCCATCTGTAATGACAAATCGCCAATTCCGTCGCGCCAAATCACATCGGTAGTCGCAGTCGTTGCGGTGGTGCCGTTAAACAGACTGGCAAAATTTCCTTTCGAATCGCTGGTAAAGCGGGAATAGCGGTAATCAAGATCGACGCTCCACCAGTCCTTGATGTGATAGGTGAGTCCCTGGCTGACGATGTTATTTGGCTCGGTTACGTTGGCGCGGGCGTTCTGCGTGACCGTGTAGGGCAAAAGCGAACCCGCCGCGGCACCCGGAGCAACTCCGTTGAACGCTTGATCGAGCGTCACTGGACCTTCGTAGCGGTAGTACATGTAAGCGCCGCGCCATTCGAGTTTTGGCAGTGGCTTGCCGACAAAAGAGAATTCGCTGATGGGTGTCGTGGACTTGCGGAATTGCGACCAGGAAAGACTGGCCAGCGGATCGAGGGTTGATGACGTGATCGGATTAATGCTGAGTTCCGGCGAATTCACATTGGTCAGGCTGATGTTTTCGGTATAGGTCTGGTAGCCGACGCTGTAGTGGAAGCTCCAGTCTTTCACCGTGTAGTCCACGCCACCGGTAAAGCGGTTGGCGTAATCATTCGTCGGCGCATAAAGCGAATACGGATTGGCGCGCGCAAAAGAGCCCCAATAGCCGGGCGAACCGAGAAAATCGAGCGCTCGCGTGGTGAAGGTGTTCCCTTCATCGGACGGGCGATAGTAGTTAAAACGGAAGCGCAGGTTGTTGGTGGCATGCAGCGTGAGATCCACGGAGGCAAATTTTCGCACGGTCGACCAGTCGTGGTTGCTGGTCAGCCCTTTGGAAAGTGCGGCAGGATTCGTCCCGGCGATTGGAAGGATGACGTTATCGTTCTGATTCCAGTAGTAATAGCTTTGCCGCCAGTCAACCCGCAGATCGTAGATCTTGTGTTTGGAGATGGTGAACTGCGCGGTAGGAAACGGATCGCCGCCCAAGCCACTGGTTTGCAGCGAGAAGCTATCCGCAAAAGGATTTTTTCCGTCCGCGGCGTTTCCATAGAGGCTCAGATCGAACAACCGGAAGCCTTTTCCGAGGTCGAACATCTCCTGGAACTGCGGCTGGTAGCCTTTTACCGTCTCGAATCGATAGCCACCGGTCGCGGAACCGGAAATATCGAAGTCGCCCAAAACGATGGGCACGGTGGGCGTTTCGTCCTGCGCAAACGCGGCAGAACTGGACATCAGAAGAAAAGCCAGAACCGGCAAAAACTTTTGGACTCGCTTCATAACGCCGTCCTTACCGCTCCGTTCATCGGAGCCTCAACGCAAGAAGTTGACATCAAAACTCGAACCATGAATCGCCACGTGGCAGCGAGTGCATTCGCCACTGGTTTGGAAGCCCAGGCGGCTGTGCGGAACCGCAGCCTGGGTATGGAAACCGGTATGGCACTGCAAGCAGAGCTGCCGGCCTTCACGGCGAACCAGCAGATGCTGGTTGGCGGTGCCATGCGGGTTGTGGCAGGTGACGCAGCCTTCGATTTTCACCGCCGGATGTTCGTAGACGAACGGCCCGCGCTTTTCGATGTGGCAATTCACGCAGGTTTCCATGCGTGGCTTATTCAAGCTGGCGAAATTTTCCGTCCCATGCGGGTTGTGGCAGTCCGAGCACTTCATCAGGCCTTCGGGCACGCGATGGTGATTTGGCAGGGCAAACTTGGCCTGTACGGTGAGGTGGCAGGTGTAGCAGAGCGCCGGCTCAGACTGCTTGAGCAAGCTATTGTGCAGCCAGCGCGTTTCATCGCCGATTTGCGGCAGTTGGAAGAAATGCGCTTGCGGATAAGTCAAATCGCCATGGCTGTGATCTTTCACTTCATCAACCAGGTGCGCGGTATGGCACTGGTTGCAGGAGACGCCGTGGCCGGCGTGTTCGGAGTGCGCGAAGAATTCCTGCTGTTTGCTGGAGGTGTGGCAACTCAGGCAGCGCGCGGCGTTTTCCTCGGCCGAAGCGCGAAACGTGAACAACGGATGATCCTTCAACGCTTTGGCGGTAGCAGCGTCATCGCCGTGGGCAGCCTTGATGGCATCCGCATGCGCTTTGGCCGGGCCGTGGCAGGTCTCGCAGCCGCGAATATATTCTTTGCCGGGGAATTCCAGCTTTGAATGGGTGGTCTTGCCGTACTCGGCGGCGACTTCCTTGTGGCAACTCTTGCAGGTGTCAGGGCCGGCAAAATCGCTGGCCGGGGCGTTAAATTCGGGGGCATGGCTGGCGACAGAAGGTCCGTGCAAGGACTCGGTCTGTTTCTGAGCAAAGCTTACGGTGGCCAAGCAAGTGAGCGCGATTACCGCACCAGCCGTTAGCAGCAACCTGTAGCTTCGATTGAGCGCCGCGGCGATTCTTTTTAAGAGCATTTTCATAAGCCACGCTTCCGGGAACGAGAATCAAAATCCGAACGCACGCACATTTTCAGTGCAGCCAAGGTTGCCTTTCTGTGCGCTAGGTCACAACTTGTCGTATTAAATATCACTCTTAGTAACCTCTTAAGGGCAGACCGCACCGGGTAGCGCCGACGAGGCGCGCCACGACACTCGCAGTTCACGACTTCCTGGAATCGGCAAAATTGGCGTTAACCGGGGCTAAATCTCGGCAATGAGCCGAAGTTCGCCTATCTTCCGCGCAACTTCTCCATGAGTCTGTGCGATTTTGTACACTTTATTGCCGCATCAGGATTCTGGAATCGGCAAATTCTGCGTGAACTTGAATTAAATGATCGTAAGCGCGGACTGGAATCTCCTATTTCTTTGGTGCACTCCGACCGCAGCGACGTTCCGCTTGCGCGGCTGGCAGGGGGTTAGGGGCCAGGCAAGCGAGCGCGCAGAAACTGTCCGCAATTGATATCAACCAGCCCGCGACTGCTGGCAGCAGGCGAACCTTTCATTGAGGATTAAAAAGTAAACCGGGCATTCCAATGAAGAGAATGCCCGGCGTTGGCAGCAGTGGCCGACTGAGCGGCGCGCGGCGTCTAGAACTTCAAGCGCAAAGACATCTGGAGAATGCGCGGCGAAGACACCGTTCTGGTGCTCTGGCCAAATTGCTGGTCGTTGATGTCCGTGGTGCTTCCAGACTGGTCTGAAATAAAAAATACCGGATGATTCAGCACATTGAACGCTTCGGTGCGGAAGGTCAGTTTGAACCGCTCTGAAAGGTGAAAATCTTTCGCCGCCGAGAGGTCCCAATCAAAGTAGGTCGGACCCGTAAAAGCGTCGAGGGACAGATTGCCGGCTTCACCTGGCTGCGGATTGCAGAAGCCGCCGCTCACAGCAGGAGCACAAGTCAGGCCATTCGAAGGAGGAGCGCCGGTGCCGTTGGAGCTCACCAGCGTCGGGTTAACGACATAAACGGTGCCGTCCGGTTGCACATAGACTCCGACATCGCCCTTAAGTTGCGCAGGAGTCAGCGTGGAAACTGCGGTGTTGCGCGACGAACGCAGCCCAGCGCGATTCAAAGTGGGCTGAGTGGACAGGATGGAAAAGGGATTGCCGCTCTGCCAGGTGAAAATGGAGCCAGTCTGCCAGCCGTCCGCCAGCAAGCTGACGAGCTTGTTGCTAGAGGCAAGAAGCCGGTGACCTTTGCCGATCGGCAGTTCGTACGTGAAATTGGCCTTGAACTGATGGTTGAAATCGAACGGGGCGCGTTCCCGCTCGAGTTTTGGCTGGGCATTATCCAGCAACGGCTGGAAGCGCGACTGATCATTGTTGGTGGAAGGCGCATAGTCGGTCAAGACTTTGCTGAAGACGTAGTTGGCCTGGAGGTAGAGGCCACCGGTCAAGCGACGGCGGACTTCCACCACGCCCGAGTTGTAACTCGAGAACGAAGTATTCTTCAGCAAGTCGCCGCCAACGATGTTATCGTTGGGAGCGAAGAAGCCAGGTGAAGGACCGCAACCAAACTCCTGGTAGGTATGCGCCAGGTCGCCGGCAAAACCCTGCTGGATATCGGTATTGATGAAACCGATACCACTGAAATCGGTTGGACCTGCGGCGCCAAAGCCCCCTGGACCGCAAATGTTTGGGAAAATGGAGAGCGGTTGGCTGCCTGGTCCGCTGAAGATGGGGTTAAAGAATCCGCACTGGTTTCGTGTTCCTGGTCCAGTGCAACCAGGGGCATTGGATGGAAGCGAAGCCGCCAGGAACCCGTCGGCCCTGGCACGATTGAAATCCGCCAGGAACCCGTTTGACCCGAGCACAACCTGATTGACATCAATGGCGCGGAACAGACCAACGCCGTGATTGCCGACGTAGCCGACCGAAATCGTAGTGCCGTGGGCAATCTCGCGCTGAATGGTCAGGTTCCACTGTTCGACGTAAGGCGGCTTTAAATTCGGATCGATGGCATAACCAGCGTTGTTGGCAACGCCAACATTAGCGGCGTTAGCTGAAAAGGTGGTGGGAATGCCGAAGGACGGAATCGCAACGGCCGGAGCGGTACTAAGAGTGGGACCATTGAGACCATTCGGATCGGCGGTGTTGGTGGTGGACAACCCCGCGTTCCCGGAAATGGCGTTCTGCGCCGCGGTGAAGAAAGAATCGTTGACGTAATTCATGCTGAATCCGGCGCGAACCGCGGTCTTGCCATTGCCGAAGGGATCCCAAGCGAGGGAGATGTTCGGAGAGAAACCTTTGTAATAGGAGTGATAGAGCCCACGCTTGCTCGGGCCGCCGGCGAAATCGACAGTTGCGTCGGTAAGCAGAGTTTGCGCCGCGGTCATTCCAGAAGGAATCACTGGCAGCAGCACCAAGCCGTTCTTTTCGTCGACCGGGCTGAAATATTCCCAACGGACGCCGTAGTTGAAGGTAAGTTTGCGGCTGATTCTCCAATTATCGGCAAAATAAAACGCCAAATCGTTTTGCCGGAAGTTGCGCGCATCCGGCGCCAGATTCACATATCCGGATTTCTGGCTGGTGACGTTGAAGGTCTGCGAGACATTGCTCAAGATCCCCGCAGCGGTGGCCAGCAACCCGGAGGCATTGCCAAAATCGGAAGCGCTAATCTGCCCTCCGGAAGCAGCCGGGAAATCGCCAAATTGCGGCGCGTTGCTGTTGGAGGCGCTGAAGCCCACCTGCAGGTCCGGAAAGATGCCCGCTGAATCCGTTTCGAAAATTGTTACCCGCTGGAGTTGCACTCCGAACTTGAAGCTGTGATTTCCACGCACCCAGTTGGCGTTGTCCTGCCAGGAGTAAGTGTGCGTGTTGCGGCCCTGCGGCAGAAAGTTGGGGTCCGGCCCGGTAAACGGGAAGCCGGCGCTGTCAATCGTGAATCCGGAAGAAAACGACTGGCTGGTCAAGAAAAAGGCCGGGGCCAGATTGAAACCGAAACGAACTTCGTTGGTCAGATTGGTCTTGGGACTCCAGCGCCAAGCGGTGGACAGGAATTTAATGTGGTCATCGTTGGTGACCAGCGGAGTGGTGTTGAAACTGGTGTCGATGTCCGGACGATCGACGAAGTTGCGGTTATAGGAGTAGGTGCCGCTGATGGTGTTACGGGAATTGAGTTCGTAATCGACGCGGAATCCATAGTTGTCGCGCGAATTGTTGTTCTGGGCGTTGAACTGATAGCCGAGCAGGTTGACCCCGTCTCCAGCGCGGGTGTTGTTGGAGATGATGGGAACCCGCTCGATTACCCCAACGCCGAGCGGGTCCAGCGCGAATGGCGGATGATTCGGAAGATTGAGCAGATCCTGGGTGACCGGAGGACCGACTGGATTGCCGGTATTGGGGTCGAGAGGCTGGTAGGTAAATGGAAGAGATGGAGTTGACGCAGTCAGAGCGGCTTGGATTGCGGGGCTTAAAACGGTGGTGTTGTTGGGACTCTGAGCGCGCAAGCGCAGCAGTTCGTAGTAACCGTAGACGAAGAGTTTGTTTTTCTTGATTGGGCCGCCCAAATTTCCGCCGCCCTGATTTTGCAGCAACCGCGGCACACCCACGCCGCTGGCGTCATTAAACCAGTCGTTGGCCTTCCACGCGTTGGTGCGGTAATACCAGAGACCTTCGCCGTGCCAGATATTCGTGCCTTTCGGCGTGACGATGCTGACTCCAGACGAGCCCGTCTTGTCGACATCGCCATTCTGCTCGGTGACCGTGAATTCCTGGGTCTGGCTCAAGAACGGAAGATTAGGCACGAAATCGAGCGCGTTCTCGCGAATGAAATTGTCCTGGATGTTGATGCCATCGAGCGTGATGTTGGAAAACGAAGAACGCTGGCCGTTGATGGTAGTCTCTGCCGAACCCCCCGGCCCGCTATTGGCAACACCGGACTGCAGGCTCAACAGCGCGAGCGGATTGCGATCCAAAATCGGCAGATCGTCGATCTGCTTTTTCTCCACTGTGCCGGTCACTTCGGCGCTGGTGGTCTGCACCATTTCCTCGCCGCTTTCAACCACGATAGAGTCCGAGGTCGCGCCAACTTCCAAAAGAATCGGGGCAACGGAGTACGCAGTGGAGGCGTCCAGCTTGATGCCACTGACCACGCCGGTCTTGAATCCAGCTTTGGACACTGCGATCTTGTACCGACCGTAATCGATGCGAGCGAATTGATAGCCACCCGAAGAACTGGTTGCGCCGTTATATTGAACATTGGTATCGAGACTGGTCAAAATTACGCTGGCGCCCTCGATGGGCAGCGACTGCGAATCCACAACCGTACCGGTAATGGTTCCGGTGGAGGTTTGCGCGAGCGACAGCACAGCACAGACCAGACCAAACCCGAGCAAAGCAATTCCAGGCATCAAGACACTCGCCAGTCTAGCTTGGCAATTCGAGCTGAATTTCCACTTGTTCATAGCGGCCCCTTAGTTTTTTCCGTTTTCAATCCTCGAGATCGGGGCAAACGTGGGTGCAGCAGAAGAAAATCAGATGTCCACGAGCCGAGATTAAGGTCGAGCTCAAAAAATCTCGTTCTGAAACAGAAATAGATATGCCAAGACATGGCAACTTGACGGCCAAAGAAGTCAAAACAGAACAAACGGGACCGCACCCAATGGTTAAGCCAAGCTTTCTCAGTAAATTAGAACGCGGCAGAACCTTTGCAATAACTCAATGCGACCTTAAGGAGCGCGCGCGGAGTTTCCGCGAAAACGTGTAAATATCTATACTTTTGTATAAATGACAATTCGTTGACATTTGAGCTTGCTAGATTTCGTGCAGTTTCTCGCCCGCGAGACGGCCTTGCAATCCGTACGCCGTCATAAGGTCGAATCGCCAACGAAGTTCCCTTGGTCCAAAATAGACTTTCTGCTTGCGCGGCTGGCAGGGGGTTAGGCAGAGTACTGAGGGATGAATTTTCCGCTACCTAATACCAATGTTCGCTTCGGATTGCTGTTCTTCGTGTGCCTGCTCGCGATCCTTCTGACCTATTTCGGGGTCCGCAACGCGCGTGCAGCGCATTATCAGGAGCTAGACAATCGGGCGGGATACGAACGCGCGGTGCAGCTGGAACCGGGGGACTCGCGCAACTGGTATCTGCTTGGGCGTTCGTATCTTTATGATCTGGAACAACCGGACACGCAACGGGCGATAGATTCTTTGCGCCGGGCGGTGGCGCTGGACCCAAATTCGGCGGAAGCTCTGGTGGATCTAGCCAACGCCTATGACAGCGAGGGCGACAACAAGAAGGCCGGGGAAACCTTTCTGGCGGCGAAACGGGTGTATCCGCTCTCGGCCGATGTTTGCTGGAGTTACGGAAATTTTCTGTTGAGGCAGGGGCAACAGGCAGAGGCATTTCGGGAAATCCACAAGGCGGTGGAGCTGGAGCCGAAGCGCGCTTCAGAAGGATTTTCGGTTGCCATGCGAGTGCAGCCTGACGCCAACATGCTGCTGGATCAGGCGGTGCCGGCAAGCGCGGCGGTTTACCTGCCGATTCTGCACAGTCTTTCATCTGAGGGCAATCTGGATACGGCGCGGCTAGTGTGGAATAGACTGATTGCCCTCAATCAAAAAGTCCCGCTGGGCGAAATGGTCCCGTTTCTTGATGAATTGATCCACCAGCGGCGGGTCAGCGAAGCCGAGCAACTTTGGCCGCAGGCCATCTCGATCATGCGGAATCCTCCGCCGTCGGATCCCGAAGGCTCGATCCTATGGGACGGGGGATTTGAATCGGGATATGCCGGGGGAGGATTCGCCTGGCATTACGTGCCGGCGACGCGGGACGTACAGATTTCCATCGACCGGGCGGAGAAACATTCCGGCGAGCGATCGCTGCGGATTCTTTTTAATGGGCGGCAAAATCTCCATTTCGAAGATGCCTGCCACGCGATCGTTCCGACGTCGAAACAACGCTACCTGCTCAGTGCCTGGATTCGAACCCAACAATTGACCAGCAGCGAGGGAGTGCGGCTGCAAA
Source organism: uncultured Acidobacteriota bacterium (assembly GCA_963814635.1). GTDB lineage: Bacteria > Acidobacteriota > Terriglobia > Acidiferrales > UBA7541 > Acidiferrum. The sequence goes on from CAWFDP010000002.1 coordinate 488,115, forward strand.
TATTTGTGTTCACACCGACGACGAACCAATCGGTGACCAGCGAGGAGGTGCATGGCACGCAAGGCTGGAAGCAAATTCAATTGGAGTGGACCGCTCCGGAGGGAGCATCGTTCGGTTCGGTTTGCGTGGAGCGCAACATGAGCGACCAGCATGGAGCAAACATTGAAGGCGCCGCGTGGATTGATGACGTTGCGCTGGTTCCAGTGGCCGAGGCTTCGAGCAAACCATGAAGCTGCTGCGCGCGGGATTCTTTGCGGTGGTGGCATTCGCGGTACTGAGTTACGGAGCAGTTGAACCGTGGTCGCAAGCGGTGCTGGAGTGTGCCGCGGGACTGCTGTTGATCTTGTGGGCTTTGCTTTTTCTTGGTTCGAAACGAGAAGAGGAGATTGCCGCGCCGTTGCTGCTGTTTCCGCTGGCGGCTTTCGCGGTTGTGGTGATCGCGCAGTGGACGTTGGGGCTGACCGCATCGGCGTTTACCACCCGGGTCCAATTGCAGTTGTTGTTGAGCATGTTGATTTTGTTTTTTCTGGCGGCGCAAGCGTTTCGCACTTTGGCTGAGTGGCGAAGCTTTGCGTGGTTCGTGATGATTCTGGCGTTTGCGGTTGCCGGCCTGGGCATTCTGCAACATTTGACGTTCAACGGTAAGTTGTACTGGTTTCGCGAGATGCGCTACGGCGGAATTCCGTTCGGACCATATGTAAATCGCAATCACTTTGCGGGATTCGCGGAACTGGTGCTGCCGATGGCGCTGGTGCCGCTGCTGCTGGGACGGGTGCGGCGCGAACGCCTGATTATCGTGGGAATTCTGGCGATTATTCCGCTGAGCGCGCTGCTGCTCTCGGCGTCGCGAGGCGGAATCATCGGCGTGGGTGCGGAGCTGGCGTTTCTGGTGCTGGTGCTGGCGTTGCGGCGAACCGGCGGGCGCCATGTGGTGGTGGGCGGAATGGTGGTGCTGCTGGCGCTGCTGACGGTTTCGTGGCTGGGAGTAAACGAAATCCTGTCGCGCTTTTCGCAGCTGCAAACGCTGGAAGTCACCGGAAGCAAGCGCAGTTCGATGCGGCACGGCACCTGGCGGATTTTTGTTGACCATCCGGTGCTGGGTACCGGGCTGGGCACGCTGCAACAAGTCTATCCGCCGTACGAAACGCTGTACGACGGCAAGATCGTGAATCACGCCCACAATGATTATCTGGAAGCTTTGGCGGAGACCGGCCTGGCCGGAGGTCTGTGCTGTGCCTGGTTCGTTGGAGCGCTGTTCCTCGGAGGTCTAACCTTTCTGCAGGCAGGCGACACTTCGTTTGCGAATACCCTGCGGCTATGCGGATTCACGGCGTGCTGGGGACTGCTGGTGCACAGCCTGGTGGATTTCAACCTGCACATTCCATCGAATCTATTACTGTTCTTGCTGATGAGCCTGCTGGCCACGGCAGACATTCGGCAGGCAGCTCCGGAAGCCACGCGGCGTGAGCGGCGGCGGGCTCATGTAAAACCCTGATTGACTTGCAGGTTCGGGCTGTATAATCAAGGTTGGGGGCGATGGTACGAAATGCAACCGGTAAGACTGGGCGTGGGGCTGTGGTGTATGCTGGCGATGAACGCTTGCGGGAATTTTTTGCTTGCATCGACCGCGTCCGCACAAACAAATCTCGAAACGCAGCAACAAGTCAACGAACGAATTCAGCAACTGTCCAAGAGTTCGACAGCCCCGGCGCGCGATTACGTAATCGGACGCGGCGACCTTTTGACCGTGGAAGTCTTTGATATTCCGGAACTTACACGAGATCTCAGGGTCAGCCAAACCGGAACAGTCGGAATTCCCCTGGTGCCGGTGCGGTTATACGTCTCTGGCCTTACGGAATTGCAGACCCAGCAAAAGATCGCGGAAGTGCTGGAAGCGAACGGGCTGATCACCAATCCGCAAGTAATGGTTTCGGTGAAAGAAAAAAAGAGCAGACCGATCACAATCGTCGGGGCAGTGGCCCACCCGATGGTGTACCAGGCGGACCGTCAGGTGACTTTGATTCAAGTGCTGGCCGAAGCCGGGGGAATTTTGGCGGATGCTGGTGATACGGTAATCGTGACTCGCGCCGGCACCGGAGATGGTGCGAGTGCCAACGGCTCCGAACCGCCAGAGATTGGCGCGGAAGACGCTATTCCGATCGCCAACCCCACGGCTCCTGCTGCTACGCCGCCGGCAATATCTGCTCCGGCTTCCCCGAAAGACTCAAGCGCAGCGCAACAGGGCGCAATGCCCGGCCCGGCGGCGAGCGGGGCGCAGACGACTGCGGCACCTCCGGCGATCAGCTCGAGCGACGTGCCGCCACCGATCGGAAACGTGATCACCGTGAATTTGTCAGAACTGCTGGAACGCGGAGACGTACAAAACAATATTCCGCTGCAAGGCGGGGACATTATTACGGTGCCGCACGCGGGCATCGTCTACGCGCTTGGCGCCGTACAGCGGCCGGGAGCGTATGTTTCAGCCAATGACCGGGCGCAGCTTTCCGCTTTGAAGGTGCTGGCGATGGCGGGTGGGTTGACGCAGATTGCGAAAAAAGGTCAGGCGGTGATTATTCGCAAGGACCTACAGGGCAATCAACAGTCGATTCCCTTGGATTTGGCCAAAATCATTGCGCAAAAATCTGAAGACGTGCGATTGATGCCGAGTGATATATTGTACATTCCAGATAATAGGGTAAAGGCAGTGCTCATTCGCGGGGCAGAGATTGGCCTCGCCATCGGCACAGCGCTGACGGTGTACCGGCTGGGCAGATAATCAGGAAGAACATGGCGGACGATAGCAAACTTATTCCAAGAGAAAACGGGGCAGGAGCGGTGGAAGTGGTAGCAGTGCCGCAGCGGTTTCCCAGTTTTGATTTATCCCCGCGGGAACCGCATCTTTACGACTACCTGCTGATCCTGCGCAAACATCAGTGGTTGATCGTGTCATTCTTGCTGGCGGTGGTGACCATCGTGTCGATCGCCACCTTCCGGATGCAGCCGGTGTATACGGCCACGGCCCGAATCGAGATTGACCGCGAAAATACCAACATCCTGCCGTTCCAGGGCGGCGATTCCTACGACCTGATGATGGACCAGGACAACTACATCGAGACCCAATCGCGCATTCTGACCAGCGAAACGATGGCGCTGCAGACCATCCGCAATAGCGGCCTGATCCCGCATGCGGAGATGGGAGGCACCGCCTCGGCGTCCGAGGCCATCACCTCCGGAAGTTTGGCCAATCACAAGCGCCCTCCGGAGCTCGGAGCGTTCTTGAGCAGCCTTACCATAAAACGCGTGCCGCAGAGCCGCTTGCTGGATGTCAGTTTCGAGTCCACCGACGCGCAACTGGCGGCGCAAATTCTGAACGCGCATATCGCCAATTTCACCGAACAAAATCTGCGCAGCCGGTATGACACGACGGCGAAGGCCACGGTCTGGCTTGCGGACCAGCTCAGCGACCTGAAAGTAAAGGTACAAAAAGCCGAGGATGCCCGGCTGGCCTACGAGCGGCAGCACCAGATCTGGGAGCTTGACGATAAGCAAAACATCACCACCCAGCGGCTCTCCGACATCAACAAGGAATTGACCGACGCACAGAGCGAACGGATGCGCAAGGAAGCGCTGTATGAATTCGCGAAGGCTGGAAACATTGATGCGGTGCCGCAGCTGCGCGAAAACACCATGCTGCAGGATCTGATGAAAAAGCGCACCGAAACCTATACCGGGTACCTCGACGCGCTGAATCAGTATGGCCCGAATTTCCCCAAAGTGCAGCGCACCCAAGCGCAATTGAAAGAACTGGACGGGCTGATCGACACCGAAAAGCACAACATCCTCGCGGAATTGGGCAACGACTACAATGCCGTGCGGCAGCGCGAAGGTTTGCTGACCGAAGCACTGAACGAGCAGAAGGCCGAAGTGAATGTGATGGCCGAGAGCATGGTCGAGTACAACATCTTGAAACGCGAGGCTGAAGCCAACAAGACCATGTACGACGGGCTGCTCACCAAGCTGAACGAATCGCTGCTATCGGCTGGTTTGAAGTCCTCGAATATCCGGGTGGTTGATCCCGCGATGATTCCTGCGACGCCGTCGCGTCCGGCAAAGGCCAGAAATATTGCCTTGTCGTTTCTGGTGGGGTTGGTCGGCGGGATCGGACTCGCGCTGTTGCGCGAGTATCTCGACAATACCGTGAAGACTCCCGATGACATCGAAACGCTGGCGAGCTTGCCTTCGCTCGCGGTGGTTCCAGCGTTCACCGACGGCAGCGGAACCGCGCGCCGCCGTGGATTGTTAGGTGGGGCATCGTCGAACGGACACGAAAAGCGAATCGAGCTGGTGGCTCAACATTTGCCGAAATCGCAGATGTCCGAGGCGTTCCGCGCGCTTCGAACCGCCTTGTTGCTCTCGCAGGCGGACCATCCTCCCCAGGTGATTCTGGTGACCAGCGCGTTGCCGCGCGAGGGAAAAACCACCGCCGCGGCGAACCTGGCAGTCACGCTGGCGCAACTTGGCGATCGCACGCTTTTGATCGACGCCGACCTTCGCAAGCCGGGCGTCGGTCGTTTGCTGAACATGACCGACGGAAAATATGCCGGGCTCAGTTCGTATCTGGCCGGAGTTTCCAGCCTGGAATTGGTGACCGTGCCGCATCCCGCGATTCCGAATCTGGTGGCGATACCGACTGGGCCTTTGCCGCCCAATCCTGCCGACTTGCTTTCTTCTCACAAATTGGCGGACGCGCTGCGGCAGCTGCGCAGCCAGTACAAATTTATCGTGATTGATTCTCCGCCAATCATGGCCGCTACTGACGCGGTGATCCTCTCGGTGCAGGCTGATGGAGTGTTGCTGGTAGTGCGCAGCGGTGAGACTCCCAAGGAAGCATTCACTCGGGCCAAGGATTTGCTGACCAGCGTGAAGTGCCATCTGCTGGGCGTGGTGCTGAACGCTGTCGATTCCAGCGCGCCGGATTATTACTACTCGTATCGCTACTATCCATATTCCTACGGCTACGGCCCGCAGGAAGCCGCGGAACTTTATGCCGTCAAGGATGCGCATTCCTCGGATAAGCCGCGTTCGCACTATTCGGACGACGATTCGCAGTCACTTTAATTTCTTTTGGGAGGCGCGGTGCGCTATCTGATCACTGGGGGAGCCGGGTTCATCGGGTCGCATCTGGCCGAACGTCTGCTGGATCGCGGCGACCACGTGGCGCTTCTCGATAATCTTTCCACCGGCTCGATGGAAAATATCCGCCACCTGAAATCAAAAGAGCGGATGGAATATCACCTGGACGCAATCGAGAACCGCAGTCTGGTGGCCGAGCTGGTGGACGATGCGGACATCATAGTGCACCTCGCGGCGGCAGTTGGCGTCCGGCTGATTGTCGAGAGTCCGGTACGAACCATTGAAACCAACGTAAACGGCACACAGATCATCCTGGAAGCCGCGGAAAAAAAGCGCAAGCTGGTGCTGGCTGCGTCCACCTCCGAAGTTTATGGCAAGAGCACCCAGGTGCCGTTTCGCGAAGAGGCGGATCTGGTGCTGGGCCCAACCACCAAAGGCCGCTGGAGTTACGCCGCCTCGAAAGCGCTGGATGAATTTCTCGCGCTCGCCTATTGGAGAGAACGCCAGGTCCCGGTGATTGTAGTCAGACTTTTCAACACCGTTGGCCCGCGGCAGACCGGCCGCTACGGAATGGTGCTGCCCAACTTTGTGAGACAGGCTGTGGACAATGCGCCAATCACCGTCTACGGCTCCGGCACACAGTCCCGCTGCTTCTGCGACGTACGCGATACCGTGGAATCGCTGATCCGCTTGATGGATACCGACCGCGCCGTCGGCGAAGTGGTGAATATCGGCAACACCGAAGAAATTTCAATCGCCGAATTGGCGCAAACCGTAAAGTCCCGGATCGGCAGCTCGTCCAAAATCACCTATGTGCCATACGATCAGGCATACGAACCGGGGTTCGAAGACATGATGCGCCGCGTGCCCTGCGTTGACAAATTGCACGCTTTGACCGGTTTCCGCCCGCAAACCAAGCTCGCGGATATTATCGACCGGGTGTCATCCTACCTGCGAGAGAAGGACGCCGCCACCCGGCCACGCACGGTTTCTGGTACACCTAGCTGAAAGCGATCTGTTCGAGTGATCCTTGCCTAAAACGATAAAAACCTTTGCTGTCGGCAGCTTTACGTGGCGCTGCACGATTGTTGGCTATACTACAATATATATACTGATGCTACGGGTCCCGGGGCAACCGTTGGCCTTGTTGTTCTCCTCTCATCGTCGTAAATGGGTGACTTCGTAGTGGAACGCAACGACCAAAGTGTGCAAGCCACGGCCGGCGGGAAATTTCCGCCCCGCGTGATGCTAGTGCTGTTGCTGCTCACGCTCCCGCTGATGAATCCGTGGGTGCGCGGCGATGGCGTCGGATACTACGCGTTCGCTCGCGCTCTGTTGACCCAGCGAAATCTGGATTTCGCGCCCGACTACCAGCACGCCAACGAAGGCTTTCGCGAAGCGCGACTGGACGCCAACGGTGCTCCGAAGGCTCAGTTTCGAACCGCTACCGGCCACCTGGACAATCACTTCACCATCGGTCCGGCCATGCTTTGGGCGCCGTTTTTATTGTTCGCGCACGCCGGAGTCTTGCTTGCACGCGCCCTCGGAGCACACCTGACCGCGGACGGATTTTCGCTGCCCTATTTATTCGCGATGGCCATCGGCACGCTTTTTTACGGATTTCTGGCGTTGCTGCTCTCCTATCGAATCGCTTGCCAATTCGTTGCCGAACGCTGGGCGCTCTTTGCGACCCTTGCCGTCTGGTGGGCCAGTTCGCTTCCCGTATATATGTATTTCAATCCGTCGTGGTCGCATGCGCATTCGGCGTTCTGCGTCGCGCTATTTTTCTGGTACTGGCTGCGCACTCGTGAAAATCGCAACTCAGGGCAATGGGTGGTTCTCGCACTGATCACCGGACTGATGCTCAACGTCTACTACCCCAACGCACTGATTCTGGTGGCACTTATTCCGGAAGCGCTAGAAAATTACCGCAATGCCTGGGCACCCGAGGCGCCAGACGCACAAAAGCCTGCCCTGTTGCTGAGCCAGCACTTTCTTTTTTGCGCGATTGCTCTGGTCTCGTTGCTTCCGACATTCCTCTCCAAATATTTCTTGTACGGAAGTCTTTTTGAGACCGGCTATACGCCCATCACTCGGTGGGCCTGGCGTTCTCCGTGGTTTCTGGCGCTTTTGTTCTCGTCCAATCACGGACTCTTTTCCTGGACGCCGCTCTTGCTGGTCGCCGTGGTCGGAATCTTTCTCTTTTATCGAAAGGCGCCTCGCATCGGCATTTCCATCTGGTGCGTGCTGATTGCCTTCTACTACTTCATGGCCTCGTATCCAGATTGGCCGGGCATATCCTCCTACGGAAACCGCTTTTTCGTATCCCTCACCGTTTTCTTCGTTCTCGGCTTGGCGGTGGCTCTGGAGCAACTCGCGTTGCTGTTCCCAAGCCGCAGCGCCGCTTCCACGTCGTTGGCTGGGCTGTTAGGCATTTTCGTGCTGTGGAATCTTGGCCTGATTTTTCAGTGGGGAGCGCACTTAATCCCGGCGCGTGGACCGGTCTCCTGGAGTGAAGTCACTCACAACCAGTTTCACGCCGTACCAAAGCAGATCGTCTCCCAACTTGAATCCTATCTGTTCCGGCGCAAAGAATCGCTGCACACCATCGAAGAGCGCGACATCGAGCAACTACGCAACGACTCATCCCGCTAATCATCGGAATTGCCCATCTTCGTTCGCCCCCGCCGCTTATCTCAGATAACATTAAGGATTCAACCGGCCTTAGGACTTCAATGAATTGCAGTTTCGCAGCGTCACGGAGCACGCTGAAATGAAGTTGTCGGTCTAGCCCGGCTCCCGGGTAAGCTAGGGAACGAGGTTACGTGACCAAGATTACCGTCTACATCCCTGCCTACAATGCCGCGGGCTTTCTTGCCGGCGCCATTGAAAGTCTGCTGGCGCAAACCCTCCTCCCGGATCAAATTTTCGTGGTAGATGATGGCTCGCGCGACCAGTCCGCCGAAATTGCTTCGCGCTATCCGCAAGTTACGCTGCTGCGCCATGAACGCAATCTTGGACTGGCCGCGGCCCGCAACACCGCTTTTCGCGCCGCTCGCAACGAACTGGTCGCTTCCCTGGATGCCGATTGCATCGCCGAACCGGATTGGCTCGCTCGTCTGGTCACCCAGCTCGACGATCCCCAGGTGGTGGGCGCTGGCGGACGCCTCACTGAAGGCGTGCAACTCTCCCTCGCCGATCGTTGGCGCCGCGCGCACATGCCGCAGGAATGGGGCGACACTTTTCTCCGCAATCCCAAGTTTCTTTTTGGCTGCAATAACCTCTTCCGCCGCTCGACGGTGCTCAGCGCCGGCGGTTACGATGAGTCCATGCGCACCAATGGCGAAGACTGCGATCTCTCGCGGCGTCTCATGCTCAATGGTTACGATTTGGTTTACGAACCCTCCGCACGCGCCACCCATCTTCGCCGTGATACGATCCCCTCAATTCTTGACACCTACTGGCGCTGGTGGAAATCCGGCGTCAATGCCTACGCCAACGGCGTGCGCCTGCGATCGGTGATCGGCCACGCCATCTTCGTTCATTTTCGCTACACCTTTCTGGAACTCGTCTCGCGCGACCTTGGCGCTCGGCGCTACCAACTCTTGCCCCTCGACTTTCTCGTTCTCATGTATCTTCCCTATCGGGATTTCCGTTTATGGCTGGCGGCGCGCTCCAATCCCTCGCCCCAGCAATCTGCGGCGGGGGCCTAATCGCGTGCATATCTTAATTACCGGCGGGGCGGGCTTTGTCGGTTCCGAACTTGCCGTTCGCTTGACCGAACAAAATCACCGCGTGGTGGTGATGGACAACCTGGTGCGCCGCGGTAGCGAATCGAATCTGGAGCGGCTGGCTCGGCACGGGGTCACCTTCGTGCACGGTGACGTGCGCAATCCCGAGGATTTTGCCAATTTGCCCGCGGGAATCGAATTCGTCTGCGATGTCAGCGCGCAACCTTCCGTCGTCTCCGGCTACACCAATCCGGTCTTCGATATCACCAATAATTCGCTCGGAGTGGTGCGCGTTTTGGAGTTCGCCCGCCAGCATCACTGCCCGCTAATTTTTTTCAGCACCAATCGGGTCTACGTCGTGGATCGCTTGATGGAGTTGCCGCGCCGCGAGGCCGCGACACGCATCGAATGGGACCCCGAAGCCTGGAAAAAGATTCCCGCCGAATCGCGGCAGCGTGGTTTTGATCCGGTGCATGGTGTGGCCGAGGAGTTTGCCGTGGACGGCGGCCAACGCAGCATCTACGGCCTGAGCAAATTGCTTGCCGACGCCGCCTGTCAGGAATACGCGCACGCTTTCGATATGCCGATCGTCGTCAATCGCTTCGGCGTGATTGCCGGAACTGGCCAGTTCGCTAAGCTCGATCAGGGTTGGGTGGTTTGGTGGGCCATCGCCCATTATTTTGGTCTGCCGCTGAAATATATCGGCTGGAACGGCAAGCAGGTGCGCGACATTGTTTTCCTGGAGGACGTTTGCGCACTGGTTGAATTGCAGATGAATCAGATCGAGCGCTTCCGCGGCGACATTTTTAATCTTGGCGGAGGCGCTGCGAATTCTCTGTCACTGCGCGAGGGGACCGCTCTGCTCGAGAGGAAACTAGGGCGCAGTACCGCAATCACTACCGAAGACGCGGTTCGCAAAGCAGATCTGCCCATCTATTTCACTGACAACCGCAAGGCCGGCAGAATGCTAAACTGGCAACCGACGGTGAGCCTTGACGCGGGCTTCGACCGCATTCTCGCGTGGATTCGTTCGAACGAAGCAACTTTGAGAACCCGTTACTGCGGCTAAATCGCTTTCGCGCTGGCGCCGCAAATAATTAAAAGGAAAAAAGATGACTGAGCCGCGATTTCTTGGCCTGCTTCCCAACACTGCCGCCGGCAAGTCGGGCTGCCATTTTCTGAAATTCCGCGGTTAGCGGGTCGCTGGCTTTTTTCAGCGAGTCGCCGCGCATCGTGGCTTCATTCACCAGCTTGAATTCGTTCGGCAAGCGCGAGAAGACCGGTATCCTCATCCCGGTTTCCACTTTTTCCAGCGCCGGCTCGTCGTGACGATGCCACCGGTTAATCACCAGGCGCACGCTGGTCGATGAAACTCCCAGATTGGAGAGCGATCCCAGGTGGCGGTTAAGCTTGGCCAGGCCCGGAAGGTCGGCCTCGGAAATCAGCAGCACTTCCGACGCTTGCAGCACGTTTTGCCATTCCGCGGAATAGAACGATCCGAGGTCCATCACCGTAAAATCGAAACTCTGCTGCGCCGCTTCCACGAGTCGTTCGATTGCCGCAAAAGAAGCGTTCTGCCAATCTTCCAGCCGCGCCGCCCCGCACAGCACTTTAAGCCCGCTCTTGTGGGTTGTCAGCAATCCGGCCAGCATGGTCGCGTCCAGCCGCTTGAAGTTTTCCAGCGCGTCGCGCACTTGAAACTTCGCGGTCAGGTCCAGCAGTCCGGCCACGTCGCCAAGCGGCCGCGAAAAATCAAAGAGCGCCGTGGTCTTACCGGGGATTTGCGCCAACTGCACCGCCAGATTTACCGCGACGGTGCTGCTTCCGACTCCGCCTTTCGTGCCCAGCACCACAAACAGTTTGCCGGTAGCTGTCCGAGCGGATGTCTTCGGCGAGTGCTCGCTGCTGATTCGTGCGATTAATGCCAGAAGTTCGCCGCGTTCGTAAGGTTTTTGCAGGAAATCGCGCACTCCGGAACGCATCGCGCGGAGCAGAAACTCCGGGCTCGACTCTTTTTTTGCCGAGCAGGCAATAATGTGCGTGGTGGGGCGCAGTTTGCACATTTGCTGCGCGAACGCAAAATCCGTTTCCCCGTTGCCGCTGAGATCCAAAAACACTACATCCGGGACGTCCTGTGCATGGCCCAGCTCCACCGTTTTGATGGACGCCCACTCGTGAATTTCCTTCACCAGACCGCTTTGCAGCAGCATGTGGCGAAGCGTCGAACCGCTCACCGGGTCCGAGCCAGCAACTGCCACGCTCAGAAGCGGTGCGAAAGTGGCTTGATGCACGCCGGATTCGTGGCTCTGGGTGGTGGTTTCTGCGGCCGAAGTGGCAGTTTCGACCATTAGTGCTGTGGGACTATCGTGCTCTCTGTACATAACGCTAATTTAGAATGCGCCCCGGCGGCCAGAAATAGGGCGTCGGTACCAAACCGCTCACCACTAGTACCGCCTTCCTATAGGACTGAGGAGGGTATTGTTCTGGGCACAATAAACGGAGGGTCACCAAAGGCCGCCTATTAGCGGCAGAGAGCGTCGATCAGCACTTCTTTCTTCTTTTCCGCCAACTGCGTGAATCCATCCAGCGCGGCGAAATAACCGCCGACCGCGGCGGCAGCCAACACCGCAAAAACTTCCGCAGGCAGCCAGGCATTCCCTGTCCAGTTTCCGGAAAGCAGGATTAGAGCGCCGGCGCCGCCAAAAACGATCTGCACCAGGAACACCACAAACACCGACATTCCTGAGTTCCGCTGGCCCTGCATTTTGCCGAATTCAATCTTGCGCGGAAAGCTCAGCGACGACCAGTTGGCGATGGTCAGCTGGCCTACAATCGAAAACACTAGCGCGGCCAGCGTGGCGAATAGTATCGGCACCGTTGGCAAACCGACCCGCCAGCCAACCAGCCCGACGCAAATGGCAATTTCAGTGAACAGCAGCAGCGCGGTGATCAGATTTTTGGCCATGAGAACTTCACGGAATCGCACCGGAGACGTGAAGTAGGTTTGAATCCCTTTGCCTTCGTAAGCGAAACAGTTGTAAGCCGGGGCGATCAGAATCAAAACCAGGTACGCCATCATGCCGGGAAAAAAGCGGTCCGGGGAAATGCCGTGTTTGAAGGCGGTCGGGTGAACTCCGGTAAATTGCACGCTGAAGAACACCAGCATCGCAGGCGGGAAGATCAATCCGAAGAACAAAAAAGTGTTTCGTTTGAGGTACAGCAGCTCCTTGCGGAAAACCGCCAGCACTTGTGGCGGCAGAAATGAAAACGAGTCGCGTTCGTCTGCTGCAGTGGGCGCGGCACGTTTTTCCTTGCGCGAGGGCGCTGCGGTTTCGCTTAGCTCCTCGCCTGCGTATAGCTTCGTATATCTCTTCCACAACAGAACGCTGAAGAGCAGCAGATACATCGTGAGGCCGAAGAGTTTCAACAACGCTGCGCCCCACTGATGTTGTGCAGCCTTGGCCACAACATCTCCGGCAAACGAAGACGGAAGAAGCCAGAAGTATGGCAGCCAACTTCTGACCATTGGCAGCAGGGCGCGGCCGTACTTTTGCAGGATGGGATTCAGGAACTGCACGCTGATCATCGATAGAATAAACAGCGCAAAGAAAATTTCCCGGGTCCTGCGTTTGGACAGAAGTTTTTCCACCCATGCGCCCAGCAATCGCTCGATGGTGATATTCAGAACCGCGAACAGCAGGCATACCAGCAACATCGCCGGCGCCGCGATCGGCTGGGTCACCAGCGCCGCCGCAACCATCGCTGCCATCCAGACCAGCGCGGCAAGCGCGGCGGAGTCCGCCAAACCGTACGCCATACCGATCAAATAAAACGCGGAAAGGTTCAACGGAAAACGGAGCAGCGAGCGAAAAGTAAATTGCGGCGCAAATCCCGCCAGCAAAATGGGAAACAACTGCCACCACACCAGCAGCGCCAGAAATAGCAGCCCGAGAAAATGTTGCTGATGATTTTCCAGAATAAATCGCGTGCCGAAGAAAAAAGCGATGGTGATTCCGACCACGAACAGCGCGCCGAAGATGCCGGAGAAAATCAATCCGAGGAGATCGAGGCGGCGGTTTTTGTTGTTGAAGCTGTGGCGGATAATGCGCCAGCGCAGCCCGGCAACCAAGCGAATCTGCTCGGCCAGACTGATCCCCGCGGTTACGTCAGCCATGAAAGTTCCTCAAGCTGTGGGCGATCCGCACCTTGTCCGACCACCGAGAGGAAAATATCTTCCAGCGTCAGCGTCTGGCCTTCGGCGCTGGGAACTCCGGCGCGAAGCTGTTCCATGGAGCCTTGCGCGACCAGTTGGCCTTTCTTGATGATGGCGACGTGGCTGCACAGGCGTTCGACGATTTCCAGCACGTGCGAAGTGAGAAAGATGGTTACGCCGCGTTCGGTCATACGCGCCAGTAGCTCCTTCAACGCGCCGGCGGCCAGCGCATCCACTCCTTCGAATGGTTCGTCCAGAAAAAGAATTCTTGGGCCGTGAATCACCGCGGCGGCCAGTGCCAGTTTTTTCTGCATGCCATGCGAATAGTCCGCGATCAAAGTTTTTGAGCGGTCGGCCAACTGCATGAATTCAAGCAGCTCGTCGCTGCGTTTGCGAGTGGTGGCTTTGTCCAGGCCGTACATGCGGCCGACAAATTCAAGATATTCCGGCGCGTTCAACCGTTCGAATAGACCCATCCCTTCGGGAACGACCCCGATTTGCCGTTTCACTTCGACTGGATGCTGCGCGAAATCTATTCCCAGCAGCGCCATGCGGCCTGAGGTGGGAGCGAGCAGTCCCGTCAGCATTTTGATCGTGGTGGATTTGCCGGCGCCGTTTGGCCCGAGAAAACCGAAAAACTGGCCGGACTCCACTTGCAGGTCGATAGCATCTACCGCGGTGAGTGCGCCAAAGCGTCGCGACAGCTTTTCGGTGGCGATTGCAATTTCAGGCATCGGTGTCTGGCTCCGGAGAAGGGGCGAAAAAGGACTCTAGCATGAATCGGGAAACGGGCTTGCGTACGGCTACCTAAGAGGAAGTGCGCGCGCAATTGGCAAAAGCTTTCAAGGGCTTTTCACAAAGAACGATCCCGCGGGAGTCGCCTGCGGATCGCGCGCCGGGAAATTCGCGAGCACCGCTGGAAGTTCCACGCGGAACACCGCGCCTCCGCCCTGGCCGTTGTAGCAAAGAATTTTCCCGGCATGTTCCTGCACGATGCCGAAGCAGATGCTCAGGCCAAGGCCGGTGCCCTTGCCAATCGGCTTGGTCGTATAAAAAGGATCGAACACCCGGTGTGGCTCCTTGATTCCGGGGCCGGTATCGGAAAACAGCACCACCACGCTAGCGCGGTCGCGCATGGTCTTGATGGTGAGAGTGCCGCCGCCGTTGTGCGCTTCCACGGCGTCCAGAGCGTTGCTGATAATGTTGAAAAAAACCTGCATCAGCTGATTGCCGTCGCCGCGCACTCCGGGAAGGACTGATTCCAGTTTTAGCTCGACCTTGGTGCTGGAGTTGCGAAGGTCCAAGGCGCGAAGCTGCATGGCGTTGGTGACCACGGTATTGAGGTCGAGCAGGGTGCGCTCGGCGGGAACCTGGCGCGCAAAACTTAACAGATTGCCGACCAGAGTTTTGGTGCGGCGCGCCTGGTCGCGGATCTTTCCGGCGATTGCTTTGGTTTTGTCCGGCAGCGAAGAATCGTCCGCCAACAGATCGGAGTAGCCGAGGATCGCGGTCAATGGATTATTGATTTCGTGCGCCGCACCGGCGGCCAGCTGGCCAAGCGACACCAGCTTTTCTGATTGCACCATTTGCGCTTGCAAGCGCTGCAAATTTTCAACGGATTGCTCGGCGCGTACCAGAAGGAGCGCGCGTTCGCGATCCGCCAGATGCTGGCGCAGGAATACCAGAAAGCCCAGCGGAACCGCAGCCAGCAAAACGCACATCACCCTGAAGTCGCGGACGGCCGGAGAATCATGGGAAAACTTGATGGTATAAATGGCGAAGGCCGGCAATGAGATCACCGCAGCCGTCGCAAAACGAGAAGCGATCAGGTTCTCTGCTTTGTTCCGGTCAGAATTTTCGGATTGCGAAGCATCCGAATATTCATTGATCTCGTGGCGCTTTTCGTAGGCGATCAGGCCCGCGGCGGCAAGCCACAAGTAGCAGGCAATCAGCGGAAGGTCGTACAGACTGCCGGTGTGGTAGAGCTTGAGATCTATGGCGACGTCGAGGGTCAGCGACGAGAGCATGCGCAATGCGGTAGCGCCGAAAAGATTGAGATAGATCAGTCGCCACGGCCCGCGGCTGCGCAGCCAGAGCGCGCCAAGTCCCAAAACGATGATGAAGCTCTGCACGAAATCGATCACATTGAAGGTGTAGTTGTACTCGCCGAGATTGGGCTCAGCCAACATCCACGGCAGCACGATGAAGACATAAAGAAAAATCCACCAGGACAGCAGTAAAGTGAAATCCAAATATCCAAAGCGAATGTTCAGCTCATTTTTTTTGAGGTGCGGGCGAAGCACCAGCGCGGCCATCATCGGAACTCCGCACAGAAAAAAGATGATGTCGCCCGGAAACATGTCCGGGAGCGGCTGATGACGATAGACCTCGTAGTAGGTCCACTGAAACTGGCCGATCATCCACAGCGTGCAGGAAAGGGCAGCCAGCATCCAGAAAGAATTTCGCCGCCAATGCGGGGTACCGGCGTTGAGAAGCAGTCCGGCATTGGCGATGAGTGGCACCAGGCACTGCATGATGTCGCCGAAGGTGGTGACGGACTGGCCGTGAAGCGTCAGCGAGGCGGCAGCGTAGGTCCCCAGGAAGAGGACAAAGGCGCCGATAATCCAGGCATAAGTACGGGAAGAGGCCATATTGCGTACCCTTGATTTTAAGGTGTGTGCACTGGGGAAGGCGGACAGTTCTAGGGCGGAATGGCCAAAGAATTACTGAACGACTTGCGGGCTCGCGAGAAATCATCGGTTTGAGCGAGTTCTCGGCCAGCGTTCTGGCTGGCCGCGGCAATCGCTACGACTTACGTTGCGGGGCTGAAACGATCCTTGCGCGCCGCGCTGCGAACAAACTGTGGATGGTTCGATGCAGAAGATAGCCGAGTATGAATAATGCGATATAGGTGACCAGCCGGTAAGCGAAGCTGGCGAGGTTGCCGTCCTGCAAATCCAGCAACATTTTCTGGATGGACATAAAGTTGAGAACCGGGCCGAGAAAACCGAAGAAGGCGACTGCGGCAACTGCCGCAAGGATTGCCAAAAGCGCGATCAACACAAAGATTGTTCTGAAGAAGCCAGGATTGGTGTGCAATCTTTTGGCGGCTTGCTGGCGGTCGGCGGATTCGCCGAGCCAGCGCGGGCCGAGACGAGTTTGGAACTCCTGCAGGAATGCCGGGTCATTCAGAGGCGCGGGAACCTCAGTCTCGCGAAGGTGGTTCCGGTCGTCGCGGTAGGCGACGGCAATTCGGCCGACTTTGCCGCGCAACGAATGGATGGTTTGCGCTGCGTCCGGACCGAGAAACTTTGCGGCTTGCTGCTCTTCCTGCTGGTCCTGCGATTGATCGTGGTGCAGTTCGCGGAGCAGAGTTGCGCCGGAGATTCTTGCCCAGGGAATGGTCTCGGTCCGGATGCCGCGTTGCGAGTGAACCGCCGAGTCGTCGAGTTGGACGTCAACGGTGAAGGGGCCGAGGTCTATATGGAAATGAGCGCTCACCGCGAGGAATTGTAATGAATTGGGGCCTAGAAGTCGCAAAAAAATAAAACGCCAATAGGCGACGATCGAACAACCCGTCGATTACGTCTTAGCCAAGCTTTGCGGAGTCGGCGCGTTTTCCCAGACCGGGTTATTTCTTCACGGCTTCGTCGGAGGCGATTTTGCCATCGCGGATGTAGATGATGCGGTGGGCGTGCTGGGCGATGTCGTTTTCGTGGGTAACAAGAATGATGGTGTTGCCTTGACTGTGCAGGTTGGCGAAGAGGGCCATGATTTCTTCGCCGGTCTTGGAGTCGAGGTTGCCGGTGGGCTCGTCAGCGAGCACGATGGAAGGGGAGTTCACAAGAGCGCGGGCGATGGCCACACGCTGGCGCTGTCCTCCGGAGAGTTCGTTGGGCTTGTGATGGGTGCGGTCGCCCAAATCCACGCGCTTCAATGCCTGATTGGCTTTTTCGAGGCGCTCTTCAGAGGGAGTGCCATTGTAAATCAGCGGAAGTTCGACGTTGTGCAAAGCAGTGGCGCGGGGCAAAAGATTGAAAGTCTGGAAGACGAAGCCGATTTCCTTGTTGCGAATGTAGGCGAGCTCGTCGTCATCGAGTTCGCTGACCAGGCGGCCGGCGAGCCAATACTTGCCGGAGCTGGGAGAATCGAGGCAGCCGATCAGGTTCATGAGCGTGGACTTACCGGAGCCGGACGGGCCCATGATGGCGACGTATTCGCCCTTGTGAATTTCAAGATCCACGCCGCGCAGGGCGTGCACCTGCTCCGAACCCATTTCGTAAACTTTGGCGAGTTCGGAGGTCTTGATGACCAGACCGGTTGAGACGAGGTCTTCGCGATAAGATTCAGTTTCGATCGTGGCCACGGGCATTTGCTCTCCTAGTAGAAGCCACCGTAAAGGCTGGCGGTACGAAACGCGAATCAGCTTTGCTGGTCGTCGGTCTTCTTGGGCGCTGAGTTATCGACCTTGATGGGAGCTTCCGGCTTGAGAGTGCGCAAAGCCTTGTAGCTGCCCACCACAATTTCGTCGCCAGGTTGCAAACCGTCGGTGACTTCAATATCGGTGACGCCGCTGATGCCGGTTTTTACCGGGCGGAAGATGGCTTTCTTTCCATTGACGACGAACACGCCCTGAATTTCGTCTTTTTTCGGGTCGCCGCCGGTGGAGGCCGGAAGAGAGGCGGCCAGAGTCACGCTGCTGCCGCTGCCACCCTTGGCGCTCTTTTTGGCTTCTTCGATATCCTTGCGGGAACGAACGGCAAGGGCCTGAATGGGAATGGCGACGACGCTTTTCTTTTCCGCGGTCTTGATTTTGGCGGTGGTCGAAAGGCCGGGACGAAGATTTTCGGGCGGACTATCGAGCGTGACGACGACTTTGAAATCTTTTGCTTCCTGAGTGCTGGTGGTGGACTGGGTGGTGGCGAGACCGGAACTACGCAGAACGGCCTGCGAACCGATGGCGGTGACTTTCCCGTGGAAAATTTTTCCAGGGACGGCGTCAATGGTGACGTCCGCGTCCTGACCCATGCGTACATTTACGATGTCGGTTTCGTCGACCTTAACTTCAGCGGTAACGACGGACATGTCGGAGAGGGTCATGAGGAAACTGCCGTTGGAATTCTGAATGCCGGGGACAACGTATTCGCCGAGGCGCACCGGGAGATAACTGACGATGCCATCGATGGGCGAGACGTAGGTGGTCTTGTTAAGGATATCGCGGGTGTGGCTGAGCACCGCCTTGGTCTGGCTATTTTGAGCGCGCGACTGTTCGAGCTGCGCTTTGAGCTGGGCCACTTTTGCAGCGGCGGAATCGACGGCGGCGACTGTAGCGTCGAAAGTGGTCTTGCGCTGATCGAAATCCTGCTTGGGGATAAGGCCATCCTTGTACAGGCCCTGGCCACGATCGAAATCGAGTCTCGCCTTTTCGAGGTTAGCTTTTTGCGAAATAAGATCAGCCTGAGCAGCTTTGTAACTGGCATCGGCGGCGAGGATGCCGGATTCAGAGGAGTTCAATGCCGCGGCCTGCGCCTGGACATCGGCGTTGGCCTGGATGCTGTCCTGAATCATCAGGCGTTCGCCCTTTTTGATCTGGTCGCCCTCTTTGACGAGAATGTCGGTGATGCGGCCGAAACCTTGCGCCTGGACATTGGTATAGGTGGTGGGCTTGATTTCACCTGATGCGGTGACCAGCGAGACCAAGGTGTCCTGTTTGCCGACCTTTGCGGTCTGAACGGTGGTAACGCCTTTGTTGGCCTGGTTGATACTGACGAGGACAATGATGCCGCCAGCCACCACGACTCCGGCACCAATCGCCACTTTTTGCCACATCTTCATAACAGTTGCTTCCTTTTCACATCTCCAGCAGCCACTCCGCCCGAAATTCTTGGCGGCCACCCTGCGGGGAGACAATCTTATGGTTCGGAATAAGTCCGTAGCTACCTATCCATACGCCCTTTAGGGGCTAAATGTTTCGCCCAATAGACCTTGCGGGGCGCTTGGGCTGACGGAGGCGACTAGACTGACGCAAACCTTGAAGACCGAAGAGGGCAGAACGACTGTTCGTCTAAAAACCGCCCCGATCCGGTTAACCCTCATTTTAGAAAGAATTTCCGGGAAAAGATACGATTACTACAGCACCCCCAGGCGCGACGCCCGGCCTAGGGTATTGGACGCAGGGAGACGTGCTCTTGTCGCTCGGAAAAGTGTGAAAATATTGTGTCAGGGACGGAAAGCCCGGCTTGCGGAGAGCGCTTTGGCGATATACTAGCGGAGCTAGGCGCATTTTTTGCCTGCCCCAAGCGCGGAGAGGTGGCAGAGTGGCTGAATGCGGCGGTTTGCTAATTCACCCTGACCTGTTCGTACGGACCAATCTTCGTTTGTTTTGTTAGCGTTGCAGGCTCCTCAGTTGCACCGGCATACCCCCATTTGCAGTCTAGAGTTCAGCAAGTGTTCAGCAAAA
>CAWFDP010000003.1:0-965446 GCA_963814635.1 uncultured Acidobacteriota bacterium
AATTGCTACTTTTCTTCACTCTGATGGGCGACGCTAGCACCAATTCCGCGTTGCCAACCATCTGGTAAATTCGCCACACATTCAATCAACACGCTTGTGGCACCGAACTATCGATTTCTGTTAATTGGCCAGAAACTGGGTTCTGAGAGATCTCCTCGGTAAGTGAATCCAGGGGCCCCGCGTTCCTCGCAACTTCGCGTACGCGCCGTGTACCTCACTTGTACTAATTCGCTGTGTTTATCGTTTTGGACGAATAGTGGAATCGGTAAGTTACGTTGGAATCAGATGAGCTAAGAATTCCGACTCCCCCGCCGTATTGGGACTTGCTTCGCCAGCACCGGGCTTTACGTGAGTTCGGGCGGGATCCGAATCACGCGAAGGTTCGTCCCCCGGAACGTCGTCGAAGACTACGAGCAGTAGCCGGTCCGGTCTACGCTTCGAATTCATTTGTGCGGCCGACCACCCGAAAGTTGGTCAGACCGATCATTACAAGCGCGTCTCCCGGTACGAATCTGACGGACGACGGCTTGCCCGTCACTCGGGAGCAAGCGGGACGCTGAAACGCCTGCATCTACATCACTATTCCGTCTGCAGTGCCGCACTTAGAGCAGCAAGCGATCCCGCGTGCCGCCATACCTAATTGCACGAACCATCTCTCGGTCGTAAATACTCTGAGGGAATCCGGGTTCGATTCGGCTTGCTCCATCGAGGAATTTCAATTGCTCGGCGGAGAGTTCGAGATCCAGACTGGCAAGATTATCCTGGAGTTGAGATACCTTCCGCGCTCCTATGATCGGGATTACTGGCACCGTTTGATGGCGCAACCAGGCGAGTGCGACTTGCGCCATGCTGCGACCGGTTTGTTCGGAAACCGTCTTTACAGCCGATATCATCAGCGCCGCGCGTTGTTCCCTCTGAGGATAGAAGGCTTTCACTCCCTCATTGGTCATCCGCCCGCCGTCGGGCTTGCCTTCGCCGTGATATTTCCCGGTTAGAAATCCACCCGCCAGAGGAGAGAAAGCCAGAAGCCCCAAGTTCAAAGCTTTGGCCATGGGAATCAGTTCGCGCTCGACCGTCCGCTCAATCAGGCTGTACTCGAGCTGCAGCCCGATAAACTGTGTCCAGCCTCGAAGCTCCGCCAGAGTATTTGCCTGGGCGACCCACCAGGCGGGAGCGTCCGAGATGCCGGCGTAGAGAATCTTTCCTTGGCGAACGAGATCGTCCAGTCCACGCATGACTTCTTCCACTGGTGTGATCCCATCCCAGATGTGCACCCAGTACAGGTCGATGTAGTCGGTCTGCAACCGCTTCAGACTGGCTTCCACTGCCTGCATCATGCTCTTGCGGTGATTGCCCGCCGCATTCGGATCATTGCCTGGCGCGGCGTTGGAGTACTTCGTGGCTAGAACGACGCTCTCGCGATGCCCCTGCATGAACTCACCCAGGAATTTCTCGCTCGTGCCGCCGGTGTAGAAATTTGCTGTGTCAATGAAGTTTCCGCCTGCCTCGCGGTAGGTCTCATAGATCTTCTGCGCTTCAGCCTTTGGTGATCCCCATCCCCACTCGTCGCCAAAAGTCATGGCGCCTAGCGATGCTTCGGAGACCCGAAGTCCGCTCTTGCCGAGTAATCTGTATTTCATAATCGTGTTCCTTTCGGGATTCAGCAACTCAGGAATTGACTCCGCTACTTGCCTTATACAATCGGCTGTCAAAGCGCCCATCTTCAAAAACCGTTGAAACAGTGAGATGTCGGAATTTCTCGGCCTCGCTCGCTCGTGCGGCTTCCGCTTGTTGCACCCGCTTTTCCGCATCTACACCGAGAATCAGCCGCACCGGCACCTCGTCGCTGTTCGCCAGTTGCACGATGACATCGGCAATCTTCCGCGGATCGCCTTCCGCACGCCCTTCGAGTCCTCGCAATATCTTGTGCATCGAACCGACCGAGGCCTCGTAGTCCGGCAGCAGGTCCGGCATACTCTCACCCGCGCGCCGTGCCCAGTTGGTCCGAATGCCTCCCGGCTCTAGCGTGCAGATCCTGACCCCAAATGGCGCAACTTCCATCGCCAGCGAGTCGCTAAAACCGCCGACGGCCCACTTGGCGGCGTGATACGGCGTGTTTCCGGGAACTGCGAGCCGGCCACCGACCGAGGACACCTGAAAGATGTGACCGCTCCTCTGCTTGCGCATTACCGGGACCGCGGCACGTGTGGTGTACACCACCCCGTAAAAGCATGTATCCACGACGGCATGGAAATCCTCCGCACTCATTTGCTCGAAGGGCGCAATCTGTCCATAACCGGCGTTGTTGACCAGCACGTCCAGACGCCCGAAACTGTCCAACGCCAACTGCACGGCTGCCTTTGCGGCGACCTCATTGCGTACTTCCAGCGTAGCGGGCTTCAACCGCGCGCCGTACTGCGCCATCAAAGGCGCCAGTTCCTCCGCCCGGCGCGCTCCGGCTACCACGCTGTCCCCTGCGGCCAGCGCCGCCTCGGCAATGTCCCTCCCCAACCCGTTTCCGCTTCCCGTAATCAACCAGACCTTAGACATGAAAATCCTCCGTTCTCCTTCTTAGATGGACGATAGGAGCTTAGACTCGGCCCACTGGTCTCGCGAGTGAATCTACTGTGATTACTCACTCATTTATTGGATGCAATAACTCATCGCTTGGTTATGCCCGCCCAGAACATTTGGAAGCCGCTATCCCGGTATTGTTTCGCTTTGGACGGGTTCGACACCGTAAGGTCTATCGTCGCCTCCACCAAAGCTGTTAACGACTTCGAAATCAGTTCCGCCGGAACATCATTCCGAAAGACACGCTGCTCTATCGCGTCACGAATCATGATTTGGAACTCGACGAACGGCGCGCTTCCGGCGTTCCTAGAATCTTCTGTGAGTACCTCCGACACCTGTAGTTGTGCCAGCACCTTGCGCTGCTTAGGGTTCGCAATTCCCCAACACAAATAGCGATCCCAAACATGCCGCAGCCTGGTACGAACATTCTTCTTCCGGGGGAAATCCGACATCATGGCGTCCGCGAGTTCCAGCTTGATCTCCCGGTAAAGGGCATTGATGAGATCATCCTTGGTCTTGAAGTACGTAAACAGAGTTCCCTCGGCGACGCCAGCCTGTTTTGATATCTCTGACGTTGGGGCAGCGGTAAGACCGCGTTCCGCGAATAGGCGGGTCGCGGCGTCCAGGATCGCATTTCGTCTGTCTTCGCTTTTAGGACGCGCCACTGAGGTTCTCTATTACTGAGTGCACACTCAATAATACATCGGAAATATGCTGGTGACAAGCTGCGGGCAACCGAAACAGAATTAACAACCCTCCAAGTCCTGCGCCATAGGCAATTCAACGCACGGCAGGCGGGTTGATCCACAAACGGTCGGTCGATCGAAGCCTAACGCGCAGCGCGCGAAGGAATCATTCGAGACGCAACCGCGGCACTCGCCACGGCAAGCCCCGCGCAAAGTAGCATGATCAGGCGAAATCCAAAGACGAATGCCTGGTCAATGGCGGTCCGAAGCGCAGACGAAGCCTGCGCATCCAGGTCGGGAGGCGCCTCGAGACCGGCGAGCCTAATCTCGCTCGACTGAATTTGATGGAGAACGCCGGGAGCGAGATCCAAACTGTCAAGGGACCGCTGTAACCGATGACTGAACGCGCTCACCATCACAATTCCGAGAATGGCAACAGCGAGCACGCCGGCAACGCGGGACACCGCATTGTTGATACCCGAGGCTGTGCCCGCGCGTGTCTGATCGACGGAGCTCATGACGACGGTCGTCAAAGGCGCGACACTGACGGCCATACCTAAACCCAGAACAACGAAGGCGGGAAAGAAGGTCGTCCAGTAGCTGCCCCCCACGGACCGCAACGCGAACAAGAGGAAGCCTCCTGCGGCAATGAGCGGGCCAACAATAAGCGGAGTCTTGGGCCCATAGCGGGCCACGAGGCCGCCCGACCAGCGGGAAAGAAAAAACATGAGCAAAATTAATGGTAAAGCGGCGGCGCCAGTCGCGGTCGTCGAATATTTCTGCACCTGGATCAAATTCAGCGGGAAGAGAAAAAAGAAGATTCCAAGCGCAGCATAGAGCAACAATGTCAGCACGTTCGCGCCACTGAAGCTGCGTGATTTAAACAGCGAAAGCGGAACCATAGGTGAGGCTACGCGTTTTTCGACGAACGCAAAAACAATGAGAGAACTCAAACCAACGAACAAACTTCCAAGGACGAGGGGGTGAGACCAGCCTAGTGTCGCGGACTCGACAAATCCAAATACAATTCCAGCCAGACCAGTCGTCGCGACCGAAGCTCCGAGCCAATCGGCATTTTGCGGAGTGGAACTGCGGGACTCCGGAACGTGCCACAACGAAATTGCGATCACCGCTGCGCCAAGGGGAACGTTGATGAAGAAAACCCAGTGCCATGAAGCATGCTCGATCAACCACCCGCCCAAAACAGGACCTAAAGCAGCCGTGATGGCCGTGAATCCCGACCAGGTTCCGATCGCTTGGCCACGAGACTTCTCATCGAAGGATGCACTGATAATTGCGAGACTGCTAGGGACCAGAAATGCGGCGCCAATACCCTGGACACAACGTGCGACGATTAACTGCGCAATATTCGAAGAAAGACCGCACCCAACCGAGGCCGCGGCGAATACTCCCGTTCCCAGTAAGAAAATAGAACGGCGGCCAACGGAATCACTCATTGCGCCGCCGATCAGGAGTAGGGCGGAGAGAAACAAGCCATAGGACTCAACGACCCACTGGACGTCTACGACCGTTGCGCGAAGACTGGATTGAAGCGCGGGCAAAGCAACATTGACCACCGTACCGTCGATGAATGCCATGCTTGAACCGAGAATGGTGGCTGCGAGCACCCAAGCCCGTGACTGAGTTCTGCATAGAGTGTCAGAACTCCCGGACCGGACTACGGCTTTATCGCAAGGCTGCTTCACGCACGATCTCGATTCCTATAGTCTCTGTCAGATCCTCAGCTCAAAAGAGTATGCTTCGAACGTGATCCAAACTCCATGCAGCGGTTTTCCAAACCGCCGAAAATCCGAATTGAGTGCTGGTGTTTTTGGGCGCTCCCAAGTTCTCTTGAGTTCTCTGAGGTCACCTCCGTCGCAGTTTTTGGCGGTTTGCTAATTCATCCTGCCCTGTTTGTGCTCACACTTCATTTGTTTTGAACGATTTGCGGCGCTCTCATTTGCGCTGGTTCACCTCATTTGCAGCCCAAAGTGCACCGAGAGTGCACCAACAATTGGTCGCGATGCGCCGGAGTTGGTTGCGGGGTTGCACCTAAGAGGTCTGCAGGAAACTTCAAACCAAGATCTTCGAACGTTCCGTCGGTCACGCAGGGTTGAGCAACTTCTCTCGGCCCTCCCCCACCTGTTGCCGCCACATCGCGCTATAAAGACCTTTACTCGCGAGTAGATCTTCGTGACGGCCGCTCTCTACAATTCGCCCCCGTTCCAATACGTAAATGCAATCCGCGTGCAGGATGGTAGAGAGCCGGTGGGCGATCAATATCGTAATCGCGTCTCGGCTCACGGCGACATCCCGAATGGTCTCGCTGATTTCTTCTTCCGTCAGAGAATCAAGCGACGACGTTGCTTCGTCGAACACCAACAATTGCGGGCGGCGCAGAAGAGCGCGCGCGATCGAGAGCCGCTGCTTTTCTCCTCCCGAAACCTTCACCCCACCTTCGCCAATCTTCGAGTCGAGTCCGTGGTTGGCTCTCAGGAGCAGACCTTCGACAGCGGCCTGGCGTAAGACTTCCAGGCATTCTTCGTCCGTGGCGTCCGGGCGCACGAATTGCAGGTTCTCGCGAATCGATCCGGAAAACAGCTGCGTGTCCTGCGTCACGAATCCAATTCGTTCACGCAAATCTTCAATTGCCACCTGATCTTCCGGCGTTCCGTTATAAAAGATATGGCCACTCTTTGGGCGGTAGAGGCCAACCAGCAATTTCACCAAAGACGTCTTGCCCGCACCCGACGGCCCCACAAACGCGATGGTCTCGCCGCGCCCCACGCGGAATGAGATTTCGCTCAAGGCTGGGGAAGAAGCCGACTGATGCTGGAAGCTAACTCGGTCGAACTCGAGTGTTTCGAGTGAAGCCAGTGCGACCGGATGCTCGGGCTTTTGCTCCGTCGGCATTTTCAAAATCTCTTCAAAATTCTCGAGCGATGCCTCCGTCTCGCGGTACGCGTTGACGACATTGCCCAGTTCCTGCAGCGGACCAAAAATGAAAAATGAATAGATGAAAAGAGAGAAAAACTGCCCTACCGTGATGCGCTGTGTGTAAATAAGATAAAGCATCAGAAAGAGAATGGATGTCCGCAGGAGATTGACGAAGCTGCCTTGGACAAAACTGAGGCTGCGGAGGTAGCGGACCTTTTCGAGTTCCAGCTTGAGGATTTTGTTCGTGGTCGAATTAAGACGTTCAATCTCTTGTTGAGCAAGACCCAAACTCTTAACTAATTCGATGTTCCGCAAGGATTCAGTCGTCGCACCCGCTAGGGCCGTCGTCTCCGTCACGATACGCTTTTGGACGGTCTTGACTCTGCGGCTCAACAGAGAACTGACGCTGCCAAGCAGCGGAACTGTTAACAAATAAGCTGGGGCAATGGACCAGTGTACTTTGGCGGCGTAGATCGTGACGAACGCCAGGCCGATCAGAGTCGTGAACACCATGTTCACCAGCAGTGCGATGAACTTCTCGACATCGCTTCGTACCCGCTGCAACTTCCCCAGAGTCTCGCCGCTGCGCTGATCCTCAAACAACGTGTACGGGAGATCCAGAGAATGTCGAACGCCATCGGTGTAGATGCGTGCGCCAACCCTCTGCGTGATTACATTGACAAAATAATCCTGGAAATTCTTGGCGATGCGCGACACCAGAGCCACGCCAACCGCCGCAGCGAGCAGCAGGCCTACACCTCGAATGAATTGCGGGCTCGAATACTCGCGATAGCGAGTCGCGTAGGAGTCGATGATGTGCCGGAAAATGAGCGGATCCAACAGCGAAAAAATCTGATTGATCGCCGCCAGGACAAGAGCGACGACAGCAAGCTGCCACAAATCCTTAAAGTACCGGTAGAGAGTCGCCATCGATCCGAAGCCGCCGTCCCGCGTACCACGTTGGATGATTTATTCCGGGAACCGTTACTCAATCGTCGCTTCCAAGCCCAAGACACCGCCTGTACATGTGCTATGCACTTATTCACAGACTGCGAGGATTTGATAATCGAGCGGAACACCTCTGTCCCCCATTCCTATGCGAGCGCGTATTTGAAATTTCATTTCCTGCAGCGTTCACAGCTGCACTCCTCAACAATCAGCCGATAGGTTTTATAGCCCGGCAGTGCCGGTGCACGATGCGCAGTTGCATGGCCTCCGACCACACCAGCGGTTTCGCCTGGTTGACATCGGCCTGAGCAATTTTTGCGACCCCTGAGGATCGGCCCGCTCAGTCGGCTCTTTTTACCTAACCACGCAGCGTTGTGCGCCAGATCATTGCTCTCATCTTGCATGGTTCGAGCGGCTCGACCGGTCGCCCGACAGTGATCAGGTCTCCGCCCGTGCGTTTTCAGGAGCGGGCTTGCGCGCAAGCCCTTTACCAAGCAAGTCCGCGAGCATCTTCCGCGCAAGAGAAGCGGGCACGAGGGCGTTCATGATGCGGTTCAGCCGGCCTGGAACGATTCTGGAGCGGTTTTTGACCAGACCGCTGAGGCCCTCAAATACGCACTGCTCGACGCTCATCGGTTTCGTCGGCATAGTCTTCGGATCCAGGGCAAACTTTTCGAGCACCGCTGTGTTCGTAACCCCGGCTGCCAGTACAGTGACGTAAACACCTAGAGGTTTGAACTCATAGTGAAGCGCCTCGCCAAGGCTGTGTACATACGCCTTCGCGCCTCCGTCATTCGCCATACAGGGAATGCCGTTTTCCGCACCCATTGCCCCCACGAGGATCAAGCCACCCCGCCTCCGCTCGGCGAGCTTCCCGCCGAAGTAATGGGCGATGTCTAAATGCGACATGGTGTTGAGTCGCAAGGTCTCCTCGAGCAGCTGTCGATCGAGCTTCAAGAACTCGCCGGGATTTCCGGTGCCGGCATTGGAGACGACAAGGCCGATGTCGAGATCGTCAGTGGCGGAGGCGAGTTGCCTGATGAAATCCTCCCGGGAGACATCAAGCACGACGACTCGATGTTCCACACCGTAACGCTTGCTAAATTCAACGCCTACTTCCTTAAGCAAGTCCTCCCGCCGCGCCACGAGGACAATATTGATTCCTGAAGCTGCGATTTGCTGCGCAAATTCCTTGCCTATTCCAGACGAGGCACCCGTAACCAGTGCCCAAGGGCCGAACCTTTTTTTATCGAGCGCGACTGTCATCTTTTCGCTCCGTGCTGCCTGTTTAGTGTTTGTTGGGTCATGAATTATTCGTTCGAATTAATTCTGTGTTCCGAGCATACGATCGACCGATCGGCTCATTTGTTTCAAAATAAATCCAGGCGCCACGCGACTCATCATCTTGAGCTGATTCGCCTGACCTGGACGAATTTCAAATCGATCGTTTTGCATTCCTTTGACGGCGACTTTAACCATGTCTTCCACCTTCATGATAGAAACGCCTTTCATGTCTTCAGAATCAAAGGCACCCAAGAGTTCGGTTTGTGTCGCCGGCGGTGCTAGCTCAAATACTTTCACTTTGGTGTTTTTCAGTTGCACACGAAGAGACTCGGTGAACGAATGCAGACCGGCTTTGGTAGCGCAATAAACCGGTGAAATGGGCAATGGAACAAATGCCAATCCCGATGAAACGTTCATGATTGCCGCCTCTGATTTTGTTTTTAAATGCGGCAAAAACTGTTTCACCATGCGAATCGGCCCGCTCAAATTGATTTCAATCTCTCGAGTGATGTCTTCGAGGCTTCCAGCTTTGTCGTGAATATTGATCTCACGCATGATGCCGGCGTTGTTGATCAAAATGTTGAGCTCAGGAAATTGTTTGGTGACTTCTTCGTAAAGAGTGGCGATCGTTTTCGGATCGGAAACGTCGCTTCGAAAGGTGTGAATCTGTGGATAGGCCGCTTTCGCACGGTCCATCTTAGCTTGATCGCGGCCCGTGATAAGAATCGTGTTACCAAGTGCGGTGAGTTGCTTGGTGAGTTCGTAACCGATGCCACCGGCACCACCGGTGATCAAAATCGTATTGCTCCTGAGTTTCATAATTAAATACCCCCCCTAAATTACGTGACCATTTACAAATCGCACTCCACGTTGACGAGACGGCTCAGAACGTTGATGGGCGGTCTTCGAATAAACGCTGAGTAAGCTCAATCAACTTTGTAAACGCGGCCGGTTTGCGCCCCCAAGATAGCGCGTTTGTAGGCTTGTCCAACTTTCCATCCTTCGACCGGAATCATGCCGATGAAGAACTGGGCAAATTGAGATTCGGATTCTTTTAGCATCGTGGGACTCACCACATTGATACGCAGTCCCTTAGGAAGCTCAATTGCGGCAGCCCTAACAAAAGCTTCCAACGCGCCCGAGACGGTTGAAGCCGCGACGCCGGCGATGATCGGGTCGTCATTCAGAATGCCCGAAACCAAAGTGAAGGATCCTTTTTCTTTGATGAACGGGATCGCCTCCTGAACCAGATTGATCTGACCCATGAGTTTGCTTCCCAACGAAAACTGCCACTTTTCGGCAGTGAGTTCCGAAAGCGGCGCAAATGCGACTTGGCCTGCTGCAATAGCCACGGCATCAAACGAGCCAACGGCTTGATAAAGCTTCCTGACACTTTCGCGGTTCTCGATCTCGACTTGAAAATCCCCAGATTTGTGCCCGACCTTGACTATCTCATGGCCAGCACCCGCCAATGCCTTTTGAACCAGTTCGCCGATCTTTCCGTTTGCGCCAATCAGAATAATTTTCACAAAAACTCCATTCTCGTTTCTGATCTCGGAATTTATTTATTCACTTTCAATTTAGGGGGCCAAACCGCCAGTAGTGTCGAGGTATCCACCAGACCGGAGGGCCACCGCGTTTACCGTAACGCCCTGGGACCGAGTTCCGCCGCCCAAACACGAGTCAAGGCATCGCGATTGCGTGTCACAAGGTCTCGATCCAGTCTTTAAGCCTCTTTGCCTCCATCACCACCACCTCGCGGTCATTCGTGCCATGCGCCACGGCAGCCATCCCCTGAAAGGCGGAGAAGAGATGCATTGCAAGTTTACGTGAGTCCTTTTCGTAGCCGGCGGCCCGGAACTGCTTCTCAAGCCAGCCGATGGGCTCAGTGAAGAGCGTTGCGGACTTCTTCGCCAGAGCACCGCCCTCCCTGTGCAACTCAGAGCACAGGCCGCCGAATTGACATCCTCCACGCGCGAGTTGCTCCCGGTTCGCTTCGACGCTACCCACGAAAGCTAACAGCCGCTCCTTCGGAGAACTCAAGCGGTCCCACTCCGCCCGGACTGCGCGAAATTCCTCCAAGCGCCGCTCGACCACGGCTTCGGCCAGTTCTTCCTTGGTTTTGAAGTAGTAGTAGACATTGCCTACCGGTACGCGAGCCGCCTCGGCGATGTCCGCCAGACTCGTCTCTCGGAAACCGCGTCCATACGCCAGCTTCGTCGCAGTCTCAATCAGCCGCGTTCGCTTGTCCGGTTGTGCCGTTCGCATATTCTCCGACTCGGAGGAGTTAGTTATTTAACTAACTCAGAGTGTAGACCCGATGCGTCCGTGTTGTCAACTCCCGCGACACGCCAATTTTTGGCGCTGGTGGATGGTGAACCGATCCAAAGGACGTGGGTCTGAACGTGAGTTATCTAGCTAGGACGGTGGTATTTCACTCAGCTTTATCCTGGTCCTGCCTATCGAGCCACGCAGTGATATCGGCCAGAGAGTCTCCATAAAATGTTCGATAGAGACCTTCCGAAACGTATCCGATATGCGGAGTCGCAAGCATGTTGTCCAGCGATCGAAACGGATGCTGTGCTGGTAGCGGTTCTTCCTCGAAAACGTCGATCGCGGCTCCCGCTATTGCGTGCGACCCCAACGCTTTGATCAGCGATGGCTCATCGACAATCGGCCCGCGCGACGTATTGATCAAGCGGGAAGTCGGCTTCATCAGTCCAAGTTCGGCAGCTCCAACAAGGCCCTTGGTGCGCCCACTCAAGATGAGGTGGATCGTAACTATGTCCGCCTGGCGGAACAGTTCGTCTTTAGAAACCAATCTTGCTCCCGCCGCTTCAGCAATCTCTGGAGTCATGTTCTGGCTCCACGCGATGATTTCCATGCCGAAGGCAAGACCAATCCGCGCGACCTGCCCGCCGATATTGCCAAGCCCCACTACTCCCAAAATTTTGCCGCTAAGATCCTGGCCGACGGATTTTTGCCAGCCACCGTTCCGGATCGAATTATTTTCGTGAACGATGCCGCGTAGGCTCGCAAGAATGAGCGCCCACGTCATTTCGATTGTGGGCGAAGATCTGTACCCCGTTGCGGTCACGGTGATCCCCAGTTCCTTCGCCGCCGCCATATCAATCGAGGCGTTACGCGAGCCGGTTGAAGCAATCAGCTTCAACCTGGGAAGGTGTTGAAGAACCTCCCGCGGCAATGGAGTCCGCTCCCGCATTACGCAAACGACTTCAAACGGCAGGAGCCTCTCGACAACAGCAGATGGATCTGCAACGTGGTCGGTAAAGACAGTAATCTCCGCGCGCCTTGTAAGGGCCGACCAATCTGCCATTTTTAATGCAACATCTTGATAATCATCTAGGATTGCGATTTTCATCGGCTCACTCGTTCCACCAAAAGAGGTTTGCGTCGCGCGAAGGTCCAGACAGAACAGATTAAGTCTTTATGGCGCGCACTGAACTCCAGAGCGCGCCTCGATTGATCCAATCAGGGTACAGCTTGAGCATTTCGTCATATAGGTCCCGCGCGGTCGTCGTCTGCATAGCAAGGCGCTCGAAATCGCCGATATATCTCCGCGTTTCGCCGAGGATCTTAGGGCTGTCATCATTCCCGACGCGCTTGTGCCCGGCGATGACCGCGCGTGGCTTAAGCGACTCCATTTTATCGAGAGCAGCAATCCACTCTTGGCGCTTCTGCTGATCTGGTGACTCTGACAGATGCAGATGATCGCCGTTGTATGCGGCATCACCCGCAACGATCAAATCGATGGAAGGAACGTAAAGGCAGGTGGTGCTAGCAGTGTCGGTGAATCCGAGTGGCACACTGACTAAATCGTGGCCTTCCAAATCAATGGCGTTCCCGGTTAGCTCTTCGGCAATTGCGAGATGGCTCGAAATCTGGCCGGGAAAACGTGGATTCCAAAACGTAGCGAGAGACTCCGGTGAAGCCTGCTGGCGCATAACCTTAATCACCTCCGGACGCGCGACGAAGCGGGCACCTGGAAATCGCTCAAGAACTGTGCTGGTGCCAAAGAAATGATCGCCGTGGCCATGGGTGGCGTAAATCGTCGTCAGATTCTTGCCTTTCGCCGCAATCCAATTCGCCAGGGCACGCGCCTGCTCGACCGTAATGGGGGTGTTGACCAGGACAGCGTCGCGCTCGCCAGAAATAAGCGTTGAAGAAATCGGCGGCCACGGCCGTTCTTTTTCGCCTGGAGGCAAATCGCTCGTGATGGCGGGTATGCTGGACGCCAGGAACACGTCCCAGCTTAGGGATATTTTCTGAGTTGTACGTCCAGAGTTGGCGGTACTGCTGTCGGATTGTCCGTGCATCGAACGGGCTTGGTCAGCTCGGATTGGCCGTGTCATGGCCGATACGAGAGCGATTCCCAAGGCACTCCATAGGAACTCACGTCTTGAAGTCATTATGGCGTTTTCGGATCGCATATCTTTGCTCCTTTTCTAAAGCAACTGCTCGCTCGGGCCTTCACCTCCGAGCGAGCCCTGCAAAACAGTCTCCCGACTTCGAGTTTTTTGGTCATTGTTTTCTCCGTCGTTGCTCAGCTGAAATCTCCAGCTCGGATGCTTCACGCTCGATCACTTGAGTCCGAGCACCGCCTGGCCGAAGTGGTAGCACAGACGAAGGTTCGGTCTACCAAATCGTTAGTTTTTTTGTGACGGTTTAACATTAGCCTTCGCTCCCCGTTCGAGTGCCAAGAGGAGGTCGGCGGATGGGAATCTTTCCTTCATGGTGTTGATAAAGCTGTCCGGATCTTTGGCTTTTTTGAGTTCTTCTTCAAAAACCAATAAATAGTTTTCCGTAAAATCCACGGCGGTAATCGCGTCAAGGGGAGCTCCAACCTTGCTATGTCCAGGGATAACAACCGAAGGTTTTAATTCTCTGATTTTATGCAATGAGTTCAACCAGTTCTCTCTAGCGGTACTGTCCGTTTCTGCGGTGTAAACGTGCATGCCGTTGAACAAT
The DNA here is from genome assembly GCA_963814635.1 of uncultured Acidobacteriota bacterium. Taxonomy (GTDB): domain Bacteria; phylum Acidobacteriota; class Terriglobia; order Acidiferrales; family UBA7541; genus Acidiferrum. The sequence goes on from CAWFDP010000003.1 coordinate 13,419, forward strand.
ACGTCGCCCGAAATGAGAATTCTCTGTCCAGGAATCCAAAGCATCGTGTTCTCATCAGTGTCGCCTTGGACGTCTTTAAGGAGTTCTATTTTTGAGTTCTCAAACTCAATAAAGTTGCCGTCGAATTTTTCAATAGCAACAACCTGAGAGGTTGCACCTGGGCCCAAGATCTTTTTCCATTTGTCTACTTTCTCTTGATAGACCTTGTTGATTCGGTCCGTTACCACAGAATTCGCGATAATCCTCACTCCCGGTACGCCTCCTTAAGAATCTCAAGACCAAGAAAGTGATCGGCATGCTCGTGAGTAATGTAGATGATAGACAGAGGTTTTTTAGTTTCTCTGATTTCCTGTAATACCTTTTCCGCATTGGTTTTTGTCAACTGCGCATCGACCAACATGACTTCATGGGTTCCCTCGATAATGACGGAGTTGGTCCAGAACTGATCGTCAGGAGAGGTGAACACCTTGATTGAAAAACCCTGCTGACCAGCCGCAAATGCAGATGGCCACGAAATTAGAAACATGAGCCCAATCACCGCTGAACCAACAGCAAGACGCTCCATAGATTCTCCTATCTTGATTATTCGCCGATGATGGGTATGAATTTGACCTCCACCAAATGCATGGGGCCATTCGGCGCTAGGGCATTGATGAACGCGGGCAAGTCGTGAGGGACCCTGGCCATCGCCAATTCCGATGGCGGCTTGACCTATCGCGGCTTGCCCGCACCATCACTATTTCTCGTCCCATCGATCGGTAAATACAACCGGCACCCAGCTATACCCACTCCCCTCCTTGCGCAAGCGCCCCAGCGGAGGAAATACCGATGAATGCGGAACCGCGATCAAAACATCCCCGCCCGCGAGCTTAGGCAGCAATTGATTCCGCGTCGCCGCAGCCGCAGTCTGGTCGATGTCGAAGACCACCGTGACCTCGGGATGCGGGAACTGGACGCGCTGCGCATGGACGGTGTCGCCCCAAAAGAGAATCCTTTGTCCCTTCGACGAAAACTCATACCCCGAATGTCCAGGAGTATGACCAGGCAGCGGGACGAGTTGCATGCCGTTGACGATTGTCTCGGAGCCAGTAAACGTGTGCCACTTACCGGCCTTGATGTACGGCGCTGCGATGGCTTGTGCACTCTGGAAGAACGGTTGCGCTTCCTTCGGCGCCTTAGCACCGATTTCCGGCGACAGCCAAAAATCGCTTTCTGCCTTCGCGACGTAAACATCGGCATTGGGAAAGACGCGCTTTCCGTCCTGCGTGGTCAGGCCGCCGACGTGGTCGGAGTGCAGGTGCGTGATCAAAACGATGTCGACTTCTTCCGGCGTGTAGCCTGCGCTGCGGAGGCTCCCCGCCAAGCGCCCGAGTGCTCCTCCACCCCACCAGGTGCCGGCACCGGTATCGACGAGGATTAGTTGCTTGCCGGTGTTGACCAGGAAGCCGCTGTCAACAACGTCCAGCATGTGCGGATCCTCCTGCAGTGCCTTGACAACACCATCCATCGTCGCCTTCGTTCCGTTCAGCCAGTGCGAATCGAATACGCCGGTGCCATCGTATAGAGCCGTCACTTCGAGGTCGCCGACTTTCAGTCGGTAGAAGCCCGGCACCTGATCATGATGCTGGTGGGGGGCAGCCAGAGCCGCGTTCGGAACGCCGACAAGGCCGGCCAGCACTGCGAGGAGAACGGCCGCGAAGCGCGTCAAATTTCTCTTGAACATCTTTCCAGTCGTCTGTGCGGAGAGTTCCACTGTTTTGCCTATGCTTTTCATTTGGTATGTATCCCTCGTCTGAGTTTGACTTCGGCTCGGGTATTCCATTTGGGCTTTTGCAGGCGGACCAATCGAGCGATCCGTCTTCTTTCAGTTTGGTTGCATGATGCAACCACTGATAGGATGTCCGAATCTGGTATAATGGTGCAACCAGATTTTCGCGATTAGCTGCGAGGAGCTATGCGACACAAATCCTTCAAAGCCAACCTGTGCCCTGTGGCACGCTCGCTCGATACCATCGGCGAATGGTGGTCTTTGCTCATCGTCCGTGACGCCATCACCGGCATACGGCGCTTCTCCGATTTTCAGAAGAGCTTGGGGTTGGCAAAGAACGTCCTGAGCACGCGCCTCAAGAAGTTGGTTGCGTGCGGAATCATGGAACAGGTGCCGGCTTCGGACGGCAGTGCCTACCGGGAATATGCCCTGACCCAAAAAGGCTGGGAGTTGTTCCCGGTAATCGTTGCTTTGGGCCAGTGGGGAGGAAGTCATCTGTTTTCCCGCGGTGAGAAACGTCTTCTGGTTCTGGACAAACGCACCGGGAAACCCTTTCGAGTCCAAGTACACAACGCGAAAGGAAAAATCCTTACGGCGAACGATCTGGAACTGGTTACTGTTACGAATTGAATGGACTTTTACGGCGTCCAACCTCCTCCTAGCGACCCGCAGTCGCGACGCACAAGAATTCTTGCGCAAATGACGACATGATCAGACTATCCCAGGAGTTAGAGGGTCGGCGAAGTGTATTGCTTTTCCGCTGGAGCCTTCTCGCCCTCCTTTGGACATCAATGTCGTCGCGCGGGAATTCGTGTTAGACTTGGGCTCTGCCGCCGTCAACGAACAGTTCGATACCCGTGACGAAACTGGAGTCATCCGAAGCGAGAAACAACGCTACCTTGGCAACTTCCTCAGGTTCGCCCATGCGTCCCATCGGGATAGTTGACACAATCCGTGCAATCACGTCTGCAGATTGCCGACTCACCATCGGCGTATTGATTGGACCGGGACTCACAACGTTAGAGCGGATACCACGGTCCTTCAGATCTGTAGTCCAGGTTCGCACGAAGGAGCGGATTGCAGCTTTGCTCGCGGCATAGACGCCGAAGGCGGCAGTACCCTTAACGCTGGCGACTGAACCGTTGAGGATGATGGAGCCACCATCCCTCAGCAGCGGTAAGGCCTTTTGCACCGTGAACAGCGTTCCCCGCACATTGATGTTGAACAGTTTGTCGAAATGCTCTTCGGTGACGGCCCCAAAGGGAACAAATTCGCCAACGCCGGCATTGGCGAAAACAATATCGATTCGGCCCTTCACGTTGGAAACGGTCTCGTAAAGACGATCAAGGTCAGCAAGTTTGGCAACGTCGCCCTGAACGCCAGAAACATTACTGCCGATTGCTTTCACGGCCTCGTCGAGTTCCTTCTGTCGGCGGCCCGTGATGAAGACATAAGCACCCTCTTTGACGAAAAGTTTTGCCGTAGCTAACCCAATTCCTTCTGTGCCGCCAGTGACGACGGCGATCTTGCCTTCGAGTTTTTTGGTCATTCTTTTTCTCCGTTGTTGCGCTGTCCTTCTTCCTAGTCTTTTACTTGGCTGCGGTCAGAGGCGGATTGCTGCGTATGTCCCACCCGCCACCAAGAGCGCGGAGTGTGCGCACGGCGGCGCGGGCCGCGTCCGCTCGAGCGCTCTCCACATCGCTCCGCGCAACGAGAAGTTGGCTAGCTTGCTCATGACGATGGCAGATCACCCTATCTGATGCAGTAAGCGGCTCTTGGTAGCCTCTCTAACCAATACTTTGTAGTTTTAGGAGCGATGCTTTCGGCGTATGCGAGGGGCGAATTGGCGAACCGGCGCTTCGTTCCTTCGATGCGGTCACCGAGACTGAGAGCCTCACCAGCCGCAATATAGTTGTACTCTTGGCAACCCTTTGCCGGGCCACAGCTGAAGCTACGATGGATTCCCTGTTTATCGGGTCTTACTTGACGCACGAGCGACCAACTCGTCCAATCTCGAAAGCAATAGCTTCAGGGCGGGAGACTGGTTCGACTTCTTGTAGCCGAAGACCAGATCGACAGTTGGCGCGTCGCCTTTGAGAGGACGACTCGTTACCGACGAAGGGAGAAAGTTTTGAGCGTAAGCGGGCAACAGCCCTACCCCGCCTGTCGAGGCTATTAACGACATTCCCATGGCAATGTGGTCCGCCTCATGAGCCGGCGTGATATCGATTCCGGAGCGCTTCAGGTACTTGTCGATAACCGCCCGCAGCACAGGAGCCGTAGTCGATACAATCACGAATGGTTCGCCCACGAGATCCTTCGGACTGATGGCTTTGAGGGCTGCGAGACGGTGGTCACTGGGCAAAACCACCATTAGGGGCTCCTTGACAAGAACACGGTACGCCAGCTCTGGCGCACCTTTCTCCCGCCGAAGAAACGCGGCATCGATTTTTCCTTTTGATAGGCCGTCCGCAAGCAACGGGGAGTATTGGCTCGAGATCATCACGTCGATGTTAGGCAGTTCGTCGCGCAAGATCCTCATGGCTTCGGGCATCCACCTCAATTCGTGACCGGTCAAAAAGCCCATGGTGAAGCATGGCTTGCTGGGATGAGCGACCCGGCGAGCGGCTTCCTTTGCCGCGACTACCTGCGATAGCACCAAGCGCGCGTGATCCAGAAAGGTTCGACCAGCGGGCGTCAACTCGATTCCGCGAGCGCGGCGCGCCAGGAGTTGGGCGCCTAGTTCGCTCTCAAGATCTCGAATCTGCCGGCTCAAGGAAGGTTGTGAAGTGTGCAGCTTTTGCTGTGCTGCCACCGTCAGACTTCCTGCCTCCGCGACCGCCACGAAATAGCGAAGATGTCGTAATTCCATTTTTCACTCCCATACTCGTCAGGCATCGGTGCCAGCTTAACAAAGTATGTGGCAAACGCGGCACGCCAACATCCAACGAGGCGGTCAACGTCAGAAGCAAGGGAAAGAGCGAGATGGAAGGAATAGGGGAAAAACAATGACTAAGAAACTGGAAGGAAAGATCGCACTGGTTACGGGCGGGTCGCGCGGAATCGGAGCCGCAATCGCAAAGCGTCTGGCGGCGGATGGAGCGCACGTGGCCATCACTTACACGAAAGGTGCCGATGCGGCCGCGTCGGTCATCAAGGAGATTGAACGCGCTGGCGGAAAGGCGATCGCGATTCAGGCGGATGCCGCCGATGCCGACGCGGTTAAAGTCGCGGTCGAAAAGACGTTTTCAACTTTCGGTTGACTGGATGTGCTAGTGAACAACGCTGGCACGGCCATTCCCAAACCGTTCGAAGAGGCAACGCTGGAAGAAATGGACCGCGTGATTGCCATCAACGTTCGCGGCGTGTACGTCGCAACTCAGGCGGCGCTGAAACACATGAAGAGCGGCGGTCGCGTCATCATGATCGGTTCGGCCGTGGGTGAACGTGTCGCGGCGCCGGGGCTTGTGCCATACGCGGGCACGAAGGGAGCCGTAAAGATGTTCACTCAGGCGCTGGCCAGAGAAATCGGTAGCCGGGGCATCACCGTCAACAACGTTCAGCCCGGTCCGATCGACACGGAATTGAATCCCGCCTCCGGTGATTGGGCGGTGCCGCAGAAGGCCGCCACGGCGCTCGATCGTTACGGACGTGTGGAGGAGATCGCCGATACCGTCGCGTTTGTCGCTGGACCAGAGTCCTCATACATCACCGGCGCGAATATTACTGTGGATGGCGGAATGAATGCCTGATCGAACCAGCATGCGTCTGCGCTGCAGAATATCATCGTCTAAATAAACAGGAGTGTTTATGTCGGAGCAAATCGTTTTGATTACGGGAGCACTAACTGGGATCGGACGCGCTACTGCCATTGCCTTCGCCAAAGAAGGGGCGAAGGTAGTCGTTTCAGGCCGCCACACAGATGAAGGGCAAAAACTCGCAGCTGAGCTGCGAACACTGGGAGCAAATGCAGAATTCGTGCAGGCCGATGTGCGTCGCGAAAACGATGTCCAGAACCTCGTCGACCAGAACTGTGTCTCGCTTCGGCCGGCTCGACGCGGCCGTCAACAACGCTGGTACCGAGGGCAAGCCGGGACCTTTCACCAATCAGACCGCCGAAACCTACGCCGCGACATTCGACACGAATGTTCTCGGCACATTGTTGAGCATGAAACATGAGCTGCGGGTCATGCTTCCGCAAAGCCACGGCAGCATCATTAATGTTTCCTCCACCTATGGAAGATCGGGGGCACCGGGCGCTGCTCTCTACGTTGGCAGCAAGCACGCAGTGGAGGGATTCACCAAAGCAGCGGCTCTTGAATTCGCCGACACCGGAGTCCGAATCAACGTCGTGGCTCCCGGGCCCATCGAGACCGGCATGTTGAACCGCTTCACCGAAACTCCTGAGAAAAAGGCCGCACTCATCTCGGGCGTGCCGATGAAGCGCATTGGCCAACCGGAAGAGGTCGCCGCCGCGATTCTCTTTCTGGCCTCGGATAGGGCTTCCTTCATCACTGGGGCATCACTCGCGGCCGACGGCGGAAAACTTGCGCGATGAACAGAAAATGAAAACGGAGAACATGAAGGAAAAATCGGTAAGACCACCAGGCCCGGATCACCCGATTTCGATCGAGCGGAATCCCGCTCGCGTTGTCGTGACCGTAGCGGGCCGGGTGGTCGCCGATAGCCGCAACTCTTTGACGCTGCGCGAAGCAACGTATCCGCCCGTTCACTATATTCCACGAAAGGATGTCGATTTTTCGCAACTGGAACGCACGGATCACGTCACCTATTGCCCTTACAAAGGCGATTGCAACTACTACAGCGTTCCTGCCGGAGGAAAGAAGTCGGTCAATGCGGTGTGGTCATACGAAGATCCGTTCCCTGCAGTCGGGCACATTAGAGGCCATGTCGCGTTCTATCCCGACCGGGTAGATGAAATAGCAGAGCAGCTTCCCAACCTGAGTACGGTTTTGCCTGAAAGGGAAAAACAATGAGTCAGACTAAACAGGAAAAGAACAAGGCACTCGTACTTGAGGCTTTTGACACGCTCTTCAACAAACGGGATTACGCAACGGCCGAGCGCTACTGGTCCCCGCGTTACATTCAACACAGCGCTCATATTGCACCGGGCCGCGAGGGTCTGTTCAATCTCATCAAGAGCATCCCGCCAACGTTGAAGTACGAACCGGGATTGATCGTGGCCGAGGGGGACTTCGTGATCGTGCATGGAAGATTTAGCGGTTTCGGCGCCCCCGTGAATTGGATTGCCGCAGATATTGTGCGCATTCGAGACGGAATTCTTGTCGAGCATTGGGACGTCATTCAGGATGAGGCCACAGAAGAGCAATCGAAAAGCGGCGCTCCCATGTTCGGAAAAACTTTCCCAACCTACAAATAGCGGAGAATTCGAATGCCCGCTTGCCCTGATGCACCTGCGGCCAAGAGCTTCGGAAAGTAGCTTCAGAAAATTGCCAAGACGGAGATTTAGTTATGAATAGAACGGCTGCAAAGAAAAAAGAGTTGTCCAAACACAGTAAACAACCGAGTACTTACCGACGCATCGTCACCGGAAATGCAGGCGGCAAATCCATCGTCCAGAGTGATGAACAATTGCAGGCGTATGAGTTCAAGAGCGTACCCAGCTACGAGCACACGCTTGTCTGGGTAAACCCGACCACCCCGGACCTTCGCGACGAGCAAAGGTTTGACCGCTATCCCGATTCCGTCGTCCCGGGACCTGGCGGCACAAGTCTTCACTTCGTGACGTTTCCTCCGAGTTCGGCCTTTGCGGAACCATCGTTCGACGCCGAAACTGCGCGCAGTGAGGCCCTGATTCGGCTCAGAGGGTTAGCCGATCACTTTGAAAAAGAAGATCCCGCCATGCACAAGACGAACACTGTCGACTACGCCGTAGTTTATGAGGGCGAGATCTGGCTGGAGCTTGATGACGCCAAGACTCTACATCTGAAACGCGGAGACGTCCTCGTGCAAAACGGCACGCGCCATGCGTGGCGGAACAATGGCGCAAATCCCGCGACGATGCTGTTCTTTCTTAACGGCGCGAAAGAATGACGCAGGGAGGTTGCTAAAATGATTTGGGTCGGCAGTTTGGCAGTTTCCAATCTTTGCAGTCTGCTCCGCGCAAACCGCGTTTCCGTGCTCCGCTGAAGGTGCACACCTGGCTGCGGAGCGAGATAGACCTGATCTCACCGTTTGTGGACTGGCTTATGAGCCTGATCGCCCAATCCCGTTGCCTTCGTTAACAAACGGTATGTTTCAGCCGCACTCTTTTGCGTAAGTAGATTGAAGCAGCAAGCCAATACAGTTGCCACGAGGGCCTTACAAATTACATAGACAACGAAACGTCGTGATCCACGGACACTTTCGACGATGGGAGAAGTTGGGTTCGCGCCGCACGATCGATTGCGCTAACTACGGAATTAAAGCCCGCCCTGATTGGATCCTCGTGCATGCCAACGCCGAAAACGTGATCAGCCTCTTCCACACACATCTCCAAAAACACAATATTCTCGTTCTTGGTCTGCGACACTGTGTGACACCGTTCTTGCGTGACGATTCGAAGGCTAGTTCCAATAAATTCTCTAACCATTTGCACCAACATCTCGATCTGGCCCGCACCTGTTGTATGGGAAACATCTTGCAGAATCATAGAATTGCCCATTACCCAATTGAGCAGCCCCCTGGCAACCTCCGTCCGAGACTCTAGGTATTCGACACGAAAAGCTTCCCAAATCATGGGGGACGTAACTTCTTTTCCGCTGGAATCGCTCAACTGCTGAATAATTTGACTGAATTCGATCAACAGATTCCGGGGAAGCTGAACCCCATAGTCACTCTCCATAAGAAAGGCAATCCCTCCCTTTCCGGATTGACTGTTGACGCGAATAATTGGTTCGTAGCTACGTCCTATGTCTTTCGGGTCAATCGGAAGATATGGGACTTCCCACGGCCCGCCGACGCTTTGAGCTAATAACCCCTTCCGAATCGCATCCTGATGCGAACCAGAGAACGCAGTGAACACAAAATCACCGGCATAAGGATGCCGTGGATGTACCTCAAGTTGAGTACACTCTTCGACGCAATCTACAATTGCAGCAAGATTAGACAACTCCAGACCTGGATGAATGCCCTGGCTATAAAGGTTCAGCGCCACACATACCAGATCAACATTACCTGTTCTCTCGCCATTGCCAAATAATGTACCTTCGATTCGCTGTGCACCGGCCATAAGTCCGAGTTCTGCTGCTGCAACTGCGGTCCCACGATCATTGTGGGGGTGTACGCTCAATATCAAAGCCTCGCGGCATTTGATATTTCGATGTATCCACTCAATTTGATCGGCATAAACATTCGGTGTGCTCATTTCCACGGTAGCGGGCAAGTTGATAATTACCTTCTTATCGGAGGTTGGTTTCCAAACATCTACGACAGCCTCACAAACCTCAAGGGCATAGTCCATTTCGGTCCCGGTAAAGCTCTCGGGCGAATATTGGAATATCCACTCTGTTTCCGGAAATTGATTCGCAATACGTTTGACTATCGTTGCGCCATTCACCGCAATCTCTTTGACCCCATCCCTCCCTAACCTAAACACAATCTTGCGCTGAATAGTCGAGGTGGAGTTGTAGAGATGAACGATCGCGCGACGGACTCCTCGAAGTGCTTCAAACGTGCGCTGGATGAGGTGTTCTCTTGCTTGTACTAGAACCTGTACCGCAACGTCTTCAGGGATCAATTTATTTTCGATAAGTTGACGGCAAAAATCAAAGTCGATCTGTGAACCAGAGGGAAATCCAATCTCAATCTCTTTGAAACCAATGGAGACGAGAAGATCAAACATGGCCTTCTTACTCTGGATACTCATGGGTTCAATGAGTGCCTGATTGCCATCACGTAGGTCTACGCTGCACCATGCAGGTGCAGTTTGCAAAGTTTTGGACGGCCATTGTCGATTAACTAGTTCAAAACAGCGGGTCGGCCGATATTTTTCCGACGGGTTGCTCAACATCTTAGGCTCTCTTCCCAAAGCTAGATTGGAGCGCCATCGGGCGTTAATATAAGAACCCAAATTCTATAAGTCAATGTCATAATTATTTAATATACTATTAGTTTTGCTTATGCTTATGACCGTTGACCTTCGCGGTGTCGCCTACGCTGCGAGCCGGATCACTTCCACGCTAAAAGGCAGTACTAAACAATTCGGATGGTTGCAGGCCTCCGCAACCCAAGATACTTCGGTCAACACATGCGCGTTTGGACGTAGCCGCCGGGCGGCTACGTCCAAACGGGCAATCCGGAAGTTATCAGCTCGCGCCGTACTAGCCCTGCCGGTTGGCCATGCATTCGCTGCTGCGCCCTACCCCTCGTAACCGCGAGGCGCTACAAATCCGCCCAGTACCTGCGCCAGCAGTTTCGCAAAAATAATCGGCGTGGCGTCTTCCCAATACGGTCCCATGATCTGTAGGCCGACGGGCAAGCCGCCCTCGCCGCACCCGACCGGTGCTATTGTGGCCGGACATCCCGTCAAGGTCGCATGCGCAATCCAGCGCCCCATATCGTGGTAGTCACGCGGGCCGTGCACCGTCGCAATTTTGCGCTTGTCGTGTGGTTCGCTGTGGTCATGCTCAAACGCCGTGGTGAAGGCGACGGGTGAGAGGAACACGTCAACCTCATCGAAATAACTCTGCCACTGCGCGCGATATCCCAGCCGCCGGAAGTTTTGCTTTTGCCAGTCGGCGAAACTCGCCAAGCCCGGCACTACTTTCCCGCTCGCTGCAGCCTCTTTCCGCTCCGCCTCTTGCTGCTCTGGGGTCTCGACGCTGAACATGAACGCATCCAGGTGGAACCTGTAATTCCGGTTCAGCTCTTCAATCTTGTCTCCTGTGGGCCATCCGCGTTTCAGCGTGGCACCCGCTCTCTCAAGTTTCTGGATCGTATTCTCCAGTACTACTTTTGTTTCCGGAGTTACGGGGCAATATGGATCGTCAAACACGTAGCCGACCCTAAATCCCCGCAAACTTTCGTGTCGCGCTGCGGGCAGTTCCCACTTCCACGCTTTCGCGGAGTAGTCCGCCGGACCACCCAGAACGCGCAACGCAGCGAGTAAATCTTCGGCGCTGCGCGCCAGCGGCCCGCCAACGGCAAGCAGAGTCGAGAAATCAGGGTCTTGGTGCTGCCCGCCTGGCAAGTGTCCCTGCATGTTTACTAGATCCAGCGTCGGCTTGTGCCCGTACACGCCGCAGAAATGCGCTGGAGTGCGAATCGATCCGCCGATGTCGCTGCCCACACTCAAATAGCCGAGGCCCGCAGCGAGTGCTGCCGCCGATCCGCCGGATGATCCTCCCGGCGTTCGCTTCACATCCCACGGATTGTTGGTTGTGCCATAAATCTGGTTGTAGCTTTGGCAATCGCCCAGCCCGATCGGAACATTCGTTGCCCCAATCAGCACGGCACCCGCGCTGAGGAGCCGAGCCACCACCTCCGAATTGCTCGGGGCCTTGGAGTCTTTCAACGCCGGAATTCCCCAAGTACAAGGATGCCCCGCCACCCCATAACTTTCCTTCACGTGAACCGGCACGCCGTGAAGGCCGCCGAGCGATTTCCCGCTTGCTTACACTTCATCCGCGTGTTTTGCCCGCGCGAGCGCTTCTTCTCGAAGCTGATATGTAAACGCATTTAGTCTCGGATTGTATTCGTCGATCCGCGCGAAGGTTTGTTGCGTCAGTTCGAACGAAGAAATGTGCTTTTTGCGAATGGCCTCCGCAGCTTCCAGCGCCGATGCAAATTCCAACCGTCCAGTCGGACTCGTTGCCCGACTGGAGGTTAGAGCAGTAACATTTGCGTTGGGACTACCCACCCCGACATCGGCTAAGCCGTTTTCGGTAAAAACTGGAAGACCTGCCACCAGACCCAGAGACATAGTGCTGACAAAATCTCGTCGATTCATGTGTGGTCCTTTCCAGAGAGTGGCATCGCGACTAACAGAGCGATTGTAAGTACGGCCGTGGCCAGAACTCCTGTGCGCCAAGTTTTGGTCATTGTTCTCCCCCGTTTTGTGTTGCTCACAACCTTCTGAGACTCTGAACCCAATCTGAATCGACGTTTTCGACATTTCTCCGCTTTGCCTTTTCATCACTTTCAGTGGAATGTTTTGGTTCGCTCCAAAACCCAGGTCGCAAAACTCTGCCAAACTGCCGTGCTGCCGATTGGCAACTCCAGTTGTTGCATGATCACCAAAAACAGTCCGCCCCACAGTGTTGCTTGATGTACCTTCCGCATCGACCAAAGGTCGTATGCCACCAGCGGAAGTAAAAATGCATCGTCGATCAAGACGATTAGGATCGGCTCCTGCCGAATAATTGGGGAAGGCCAGCGGTTGATGGCGGCCGCGAGTAGCGTAATCGTCGCGATCAATATCAATCGCTTATGCGCCGCGGGATTCGACCGTGCGCGGAACGCAAAGAAGACAAGCGTTGCAAAAATAACCATGTCCCCGAGGGGCGAAGCATAGAAAGTCTTTGCATCGACGGATTGAGCAGCCATACCCCTGCGTAGCAAATCCGTGGCCGCCATCGAGCCCAGGATCACCATCACGCACGCCAAGCCAAAAACGAAAATGCCCAGGCGACGATGAATGTCCACGCGCCCCGCCGAAACCAGCGACGTCTGAACGATCAATGAAACTATCCACAAGGTAAAGGCCGCACCGTGTAGGTGAATCACCCAATTCGGCAGCGGCGCCCGGAACATACCCGCCAGGAAATACGTCTTTGCAAAACCCAAAAAACACTGTGGCCAGAATCAATGCTGCCATAGCAGAAAAAAAGTATCGCTCGTACCTACGCCTCGCAGGTGCATGCTCAGATTTGATCACCATTTGTCCTCTTCGTTTTGCGTTGCTCACAACCTTCAGAGACTCTGAACCCAAAGCGTGAACTGATGCCAAACCGCCGTGTGCCCGAGGGGGCGCATCGAGAATTGCATAACAAGCAGGAGAAGAGTTCCGCAAATGGTTACGACATGGATTTTCCTGCATGACCAGAGGTCAAAGACGATCAGAAGAATCGGTATAGTGTCGAGCATTCCGAAAAAGACGAGAGCACTCGAAAATACAAAGGGAAATGGCCAGCGGGCTAAGGCTGGACCCAACAACGCGACGGTCCCCAAGAGCATGAGACGCTTGTGCGCGGGACCATCTCGGCGCGCCAGAAAACCCCAACCGACCAAGAGGGCGAACGTGGATAGTTGAAGAACATCGCCAGCAAACAAGTTGTCCAACCCCATGGCGAAGACGACATGTCGTCGCACTACAGCAATGAGGGTCGCGAATCCGATAAGAACCATGAGAACCGCAAGAATGATCGCGAAAATGCCAAGCCGCATGTGCCAGCGAATGTGATGGGAGGAAACTAGAACGATTTGGGCAACGAACGCAAGAATCCAACACGTAAAGATCGCTCCGTGAAAATGGACAAGCAAACTCGGCAAGTGGGCGTGAAAAATGCCCGCCAAATAGTAAGTGCGGGCGAATCCGATGAACACAGTCAAGAGGATGAGCCCGGCCATCGAGGCAAAGAAGAAATCGTCCGTGCGCTTGCGAATGGGAAGTGATCTGTTGGCAGCCATTTTTCACCTTGTCCGAAAACTGGAATCTTCAGGTTCCACGTCGGGTATCCCTAAATGTCACAGACCTTGCCCATTCACTTACGCTGCGCCGTCGATTTCTTCCCTACTGAGCGGCCCTCCAAGCAGTGTCAAGCCGTGCTTTTCGAACTCCGCTTTGCGCGCTTCTTGATTTCTGGGATCTGCGTCTTGCGCAACGGGCGACCAGTCCATCTCCATCAAGCCGGCGGGCGAATAGAGATGAATGGCGCCGCAGTATTGTTCCTGCGCCACACTCCAGCGGTGTGGCACTTTCATCGGCATCAGCAAGGAATCGCCAGGTTTCAGCCGCATGCGGTTGCCGCCTACTTCGGCAACGAACTCGCCCGCTAGGATGTAAACCCACTCATCCTGCTCGTGATGCACATGAAGAGGAGCGCCGCGATAAGGGTGATGGTCTCCCGCAGGAAACACAAAGATGGCAAGTCGCGCATCGGTACCGTCGGAAGCGCGAGTGAAGCCGGACCGCACCAACACGGGCCGCCGGGCATTGCCCTTGTTGGTTGCCTGATTCATGTCCGCGAAGACTTGCGAGACGGCCGCCAAGTCCGGCGAGAATCCCTCGAACGAAGCGAGAGCGCTCGCCGCAAGAAATGCTCTCCTGTCCATTGTTTTCCTCCCATGAAAAATGCACCTGCATTCGAGTTACCTGGTCGCTACTTTCAATCGAATCCTAGTTCTCGACCTTGGCGCCGTGAATCGTGACTGCTCTCTTCAGTGGTCCGCCAACCTCGCCCATTTCTCCGATTTGCGTGAAGGATGTTGCGGTAATGCCTGACCAGACTTCGTGCCAGGTCATCTTCTTGCCGCCTTGGGGAAATTCCATGTCGATCGTGAGCTGTTTTCCATCCCACTTCAGTGAGCTGTTGGAGTAGGTATTGAAATCGCAGGCCGCGGGACCGGAATTGTTGCAAAGTATCCCGCGCAGACTGTTCGTGTTCTTGTCCCACCAATGAAACGCGATCAGATACATTTCTCCAAAGGGAGCGTGTACGTGCTCCTCTTCCATGAGCACATACCCGCCGGGTCCGATTCGCCAATTCTCTTCGCCCGTGCCGCCACCTCCAGTTGGAGACATGCCACCGGGTTCAAACTCGTATGTTGTAGACCAATTGCCTGCAAGTGTCCTTTCGAGACTTTGCATCTCCGGTACCGGCGCCTCCGCGTGCGAATCCGGATAGCCTTCAACACTAAGCCCCGCTGTCTTGTTGTTGCGCGCCGTCGCCACCTTTGTGGCGTGAATCGTGAATAGTCGCTTCCGTTCGCCCCCCGGCGGTCCGTATTCTCCGGTCTGCGTGAACGAAGTCGCAGTGATATCCGACCAAACCTCGTGCCACAAAGATTTCTGGCCGCTCTCAGACGTTTCGATTTCGTCGATGACAAACTGTTTGCCATCCCAGCTCATCGCGATGTCATTCTGCGCACCCTTTACGTCACACGTGTAAGGGAGCAGGTTTTGGCATTCCATTCCTTGCAATGTCTTTGTGGTCTTATTCCACCAGATAATTCCCAGCAGAAAACCATCTCCCTGGGGGAACCGCAGATGCTCCTCTTCCAGTAATGTGTATCCGCCCGGACCTGCTCGCCAAGTTTCCTCTCCGGTGTTGACAACTCCATTCGGCGTCGAGGCGTCCGCTTCAAACTTCACACTGAGAGACCACTCACCCGACAGCGCCTTCGTCAGGGATTGCAAGTCGACGGCAGGTTCCGGCGCTTTGGTCAGCGACTGGCCACGCTCTTTTGCAAAGCAGGCAACCCAGATGGTCAGAACACCGATTAGGATTAGCCCGATTCTCAGCATTGTTTTCATCGAATTCTCCCCCTCAAGTTGTTTTCTTGACCTACCGCGGTGTCACCTGATAGCGCGTCACCATCCCTGCCAGCATGTGATCGCTGATGTGACAGTGGTACAGCCAAATACCGGGTATATCTGGCACCATATCCGCGGTGATCATCTCCGCGGAAACCACTGATAAAACATCCGTCCGCCGCCCCCCGACCATTACGGTGTTGCCATGCCAGTGCGGCGTGTGCGCATTGTTGAAGTCACCCAGGGTCGTGACGTACCAGCGCACGCGATCTCCCGCCTGCATTTTCATTAGTGGCGTATTTCCGAAAATGTATCCGTTTATGGAAGATTTGACGTTCGTCGCCGCAAAGCCCGCGACTGGAAATGACACAACAATTCCCTCCGGCGTAGCCTGGGAAAACTCATTGCGATCCGCTCCTTTCGGATCCGTGGTGTGGTCGCGGATGTTGTCCTCCAGATACCAGCTTTCGTTTTCATTGATGGCGACGAACATCGTCACAAATTCGTGGTCGACATCCTTCGGACTCCCATCTGGCCCAGCCATTCCCCTGCGCGTCACCACAATCACGCCGAACAAGCCGGAAGCCACGTCCCGCAATTCATCGGCGTGCGAGTGATAGAGCCAGAAGACCGAACTGGGATCGCTCGGTCCCGGCCCGGCGCGCTCCGGCACTTGCCAAACGTACGTGTGCGTCTTACCGGGAGGCACCGCGCCATCGCTTTGGTCCGCTCCAGAAGTTCCGTCGTTATAATCCGCGCCTTCGGAGTCCTTCTGGTAGAGCACCCCATGCGGATGCATGCTGAAGGGACGTGTGGCCTTATTCCTGAAAACGACTTTTATCGTGTCGCCAACCTCCGCGCGTAGAACGGGCCCAAGCAGGCCAAGATACGCGCCATCCGCGCTGCGCTCCTTCAGAGTCGTAAAGGTGTTGTCTGTGTATTCGCGGTAGATCGCCTTCTTGTAAACGCGCCCGATTTGGTGCGGGCCCGAATCGGTGAAGCCTTTCTGCAGCGCATCGAACGGATGGTCCATCGCCTCATCACGCCCCGTGGGGGCGTAGTCCCAGTTGACTTCGTCGGCCGCAACGTAATAGGTCCGCGTTTTTCCGGCGGGTGCTTGCCCGCGAAGGGGTGAACCCCAGCAAAACAATGCCAGCAAACAAACTGCGCGCAGCAAAGCGACTGCGCAATGGTGGTCCTTCACAATTCCTCCAAAAGAAACGAAGCCGGCGACTGTAAATCGTCGGCTCGCGGCGAATCGATCGGCATTCTTCTCATCGAATCTTCCCTTCAAAATGTCCTCTGATGGAAATTCCCGCTAATCCACGCCCCCAAACCCGCTGAATCAGAACCGACTAGCGAGGCGGCTCGGAGCGTTCATAGGGAAATTCATCAGAGCACCAGCCATTTCGCGAATTGGATCCAAACCGCGGTCTTGCTCACAAACATCAGCGTGGGGTTCACCAGAACAAACGCGATTCCGCCCCACAAAAAGGCGGGATGCAACCTGCGATTCCGGATGGTGTCAAACAATATGAACGCGATTGGGATGGAATCGATGATTCCCAAAATGGCCCATACGTTTAGAGTCTGGATGAAATGCAGCGGAATCCGAATGACAGGAGCGCCGAGTAAGCAGCACGACCCAAGCAGCATCAATCGCTTGTGAATTTCAGGACGCCGACGTAACAGCAGCCCGATCGAAACAAAACACGCGAAGGAAAGCAGTTCCCCAAGTAGCAAGAACGCAAGGAAGCTCAGAGCTGCATCCGAATGCGGGTCCGCTAGATAGTCACGCCGCGTAGCTTGAATCGCCACTGCCGAGCTAACCCAAAGAACCAGAACAGCAAGCACCGCTCCAAACGTACTCAGCAGACGATGCAGGTCAACTCGACGCAGTGCGACAAGCCTCACCTGAACGAAGAACAGCACAAACCAAAGTGTGAGAATTGCTCCATGGAGGTGCAACAGAGTCGGAAGCGCCGGAGTGGTAAAGAAAATCTTCAAGTAATACGTGCGCGCAAATCCCGCAAAGACAAGCAGCATCGTTGCGATGCCGGCCCACGTAAAGTACGAATTGCGAAAGCCGGCGACCTGAACATCGCTCTTCATTGCTGCTGCTTCCACTTCGTAGATTGCCGATTCTCGGCGCTCGCACGGTCGCCGAGATCGCTCCACAACTTGCGCATCTTCTCTGCGTGGTCTTCTGCGGCTGACTCTGGCGGGCCAGAAGCTGTGAGTCTTCCTTCAGGTCTCTTTCGAATGGAATCCAAGTAGGACGGAGGGATCAGCAGATGCCTTCGCGGGTTCACTCGATTCTCCCTTCCGATTCGGCCGTCGGAACTACCCTGCAGACTCTGACAATTCGTGCCACGCGAATCGAAGCATGCTCGCCGCACTCACAGCATCCAAACTCAAGCATCACAAGAAGGTCTTCGCCAAACTGCAGGACAACGCGCTGACAGCGAGCGAATTCCTTGTCGCAACGAGCTCGGCCTCCGGTCGCGCCGAGATCGGCGAATATCATTTGCAGTTCCACTGGCGTCGCCCCTATGCCTACTGTTTGCTCGCGTTCCATCGCAGGAAGCGGACTGCGTTGTTATAAAAGATGTCTCGTTTCTGCTCTTCCGACAGAAAGTCCGCCGAACGAATCCCTTCGATCGCGATGTCAATTGCCCCCGGCCACACCATTTGGTCGGAGCCGAACATGATCCTCTTGCCAAATCCAGCCTCCACGATGCGGCGCAGATACTGATGGAATTCTTTGCGCGGAATGGCCCAATCGATCACGGCAACGTCCACATATACCTGGGGATGCGCATAAAGAAGAGCAACCATCTGATCGCTCATGGGCCAGCCAGCGTGCATCACGTAGAGCCGCAGTTTTGGGTGGCGCACCAGCACGTCCTCCAACAACAATGGGTTGCTGATTCGAGCGCGGTATTTGGGTGAGCTGAAGTAAGAAGCGCCGGGGGGCCCTAGTCCCGTGTGGATTCCGACGGGAATATCCAGTTCTTCGCACAGAGCGAAATACGGCTCCCAGGCCGGATCATCGGGAGAGATGCCTTCGTATTGTGTGAAGGCCTCGCCCAATACGGCAAACTTGCCACTTTTATAGAGCTGCCGTAACGTCTCCACACTAGGCGCGCCCTCGAGATTGAACGCAAGGCCAGGAACGATCCGCTTGGGAGAGATCGCGCGCCATTTGCTCAACAACTCAGGCGAACCGCTGGTCACCGCTGCGATGTTGTATTTATCCAGTCGATCAAAAGTATCGCGCTGTAATTGCTCATCACTCTGAGGTGCCTGCATCGGCGCAGAGCAGGCTTCCATGCTAAGCAGGCTATATCCATTCTTCGGGTCGATAGGTACGAAGGCCAGATCTTTGTCCCCGGTACACACTGGTGGTGTCGGGCTGCCAAAAGAATCGGCATGTAGAGCGTGCAAGTGTACGTCAATGATAGACGGCACGTCCTTGGTCTGCTGTGCCATTGCGGTTGTTGATGCCAAACAGAAGACTACAGCCATCTCAAGCGTGAGTTTTCCCAACCTGCTCATTTATATGTACTCCTCACTTCGCAAGTAACATGGATGAGGCAGAGCAGAAGCCGCCAGATCGATTGGGGCCGTTGCTCTTATTCGGCGAATTTGCGTGACACCAACCGCGGCGTCAATAAAACAGAGCGTTAAGTCTGCCTTAACTGAGAACTCCCGTTTTTGCTTGCAGTTAGGAGGGGAATTAACTACCCGCTGCCTTCATCGTGATAGACTCGGCACGATTGCCGTCGTGGGTTATGGGCACTTTTGAGCCAAAAATTGCGACCTACCGTTTCGGTCCTTTTGAACTGGACCCTGTTGAAGGAGCACTTTTCCGGGAAGGGGCTCGCGTCAAACTGCAAGACTTGCCTTTTCGTTTCTTGCTAATGTTAGTTGAACGATCCGGTGAGATTGTTACCCGCGAAGAAGTGCGGCAAAGACTCTGGCCAGAGAATACCTTCGTTGAGTTCGACAACAGCCTGGGCGTCGCTGTGAGAAAAGTGCGTGACGCCTTGGGGGACGACGCGGAAAGCCCTCGTTTTGTCGAAACTATCCCCAAGCGGGGATATCGTTTTTTGCTTCCAATCAAGCACGCCTCGCGTTTGACCGAACAATCCAAGATTCCGGACGCGCCCCAGCCGGAACAAGGACCCGTTCCCGGCGCGCGCTTCTCAACCAGTCGATGGGTTACAGTCCCGTCGATTCTCTTGGGTTCCGTTCTGTTGGTTTTTGCCGGAGCGCTTACGCTCCGAACTGTCCGGAGGCACTACGCTTCTACCACAGAGGCGCGGACCTCGCCTTCTCGGCCCCAGATACGGCGTTCCGTAGCTGTTCTAGGCTTTCGCAATCTGCCGGGACGCAAGGATGAAGACTGGATGTCGAAAGCCTTCACGGAAATGCTGAGCACGGAGCTGGCGGCCGGTGGCGTTTTGCGGCTGGTCTCCGATGAAGACGTGGCACGCGCCAAGCGCGAACTTGTTCTCGGTGACGAAGAAACGCTGGCCAAGGCCACACTTGACCGGCTGCGCATGAACCCTGGGGCCGACGTCGTAGTACTCGGGTCATACACACCGATGCCTGGGAAAGAAGGAGAACGCATCCGGCTGGACGTTCGCCTACAAGACACGGCAAACGGGGAGACGATCGCCGAAGAAGCGGTGACGGGCGGTAAAGAAGATCTTTTCGAAATCGTCACGCGTGCTGGCGCGCACCTGAGAAGCAGTCTGGGCATGGGTGCGCTCTCGCTTGATACTGCAATTGGCGTGCGCGCTTCGCTTCCTTCCAATCAAGCAGCGATTCGCTTCTATTCGGAAGGCAAAGCGAAGCTCTGGGACTTCGATTTCGTTGGCGCTCGGGATCTGCTGTTAAAAGCAGTGGCTGCGGACCCCAATTCCTCCCTAGCACATTCCGCATTGTCCGACACGTGGTGGCATTTGGGTTACGGAGTGAAAGCCAAAGCGGAAGCCAGGCGCGCGCAGGAACTTTCCGGAACACTCCTGCAAGAAGATCGCTTGCTCATCGAGGGCTCTTATCGCGGAACGATGGAGGACTGGCCCAAAGCTGTGGAAGCATATCAGACGCTGTTTCAACTTCATCCGGACAGCCTTGAATATGGGCTCCACCTTGCCGGCGCGCATTACCACGTCAAGCCGGCTGACGCACTGCTCATGTTGAAAACACTGCGTCAGCTTCCCGCTCCAGCCGGAGACGACCCAAGGATTGATCTTCTGGAAGCGTCCGCACTGAACACTCAAGATATCCCTGCGGCCCAAGCTGCGGCAATGCGCGCCATCGCGAAAGGTATGTCCCGAGGCTCCCACCTGATGGTGGCTCGGGGATATGGGATTCTTTGCCAACAGGGCATCGCCACCGGAGTGTCCACCGAAGAGAACATCAGCAACTGTGAGAGGGCCATCCAGAGCTATGACTCAGCTGGCGACCGAAATAATGAAGCACGAACACGCAACGATTTTGCCGGTGTTTATTATCAACGTGGCGATCTGGCCAAAGCAGAGACCATGTGGCGCGAAGCCGCGAAGGAATTCCGGCAGGTTGGCGATCCGGGGGCATTCGCTGCCGCCACTAATAACGTCGGTGACGTACTGCTTCTTCGAGGAAATCTAAGCGATGCAAAGAAGATGCTGGAGTTAGCCATACCAAGTTATCAGGAAATCGGAGACAAGGATGGGGTGGCTCTTGTGCTGAACGATCTTGGGGACCTCTCGCGCCACCAGGGCAATCTGACAAGCGCGGAAACCACTTATCACCAGGCAAAGTCAACCGCAGTAGAAATCGACGACAAGAGCGCGGGTGCTTTCGTCCTTTCCGGGCTCGGAGATATCCTCAAAGATCGAGGCGAACTCTCTGCAGCGCGCAAGTCTTACGAGGAATCGCTGTCCGTGCGAACGCAAACCGGGCAGAAACAAGCTGCGGCAGAGAGTCAGGTTGCCCTAGCGCTGGTTTCGATTGAGGAGGGACACCCAGCGGCCGCCGAAACAACCGCTCGCAAATTCAGGGACCAGTTTCACAAAGAGCAGGAGGCTGACGACGAGTTAGCCGCAACTGTTGTGCTTATTCAGGCGCTGCTCACGCAAGGGAAATACTCGGATACAAAAGCCGAACTTGAACGAGCGGAACCCCTTGCGAATAAGAGTCAAAACCTTCTCGCCCGCCTCCAGTTCGCCCTAACGTCTGCTTGCGTGCTGCTTGCATCGGACCATCCGGAATCATCCCGCCCGCGATTGGAACAGGTTCTGAAGGACGCGCGCAGACATGGCTATCTAGGCGTGGAATTCGAAGCCCGGCTCGCTCTGGCAGAATTGGACAATAAGTCCGGCCACGGCGCTGCGGCGCAAGCGCAGTTAACTTCGTTAGAGACGGCCGCGAACGCCAAGGGATTTGGTCTCATCGCTCGCAAGGCTGCTGCCGCACGCAAATAATCGACCATCAACGAAATCAGTTTTATTCTAGACACGAAGCGGCAAGCCCCTCCGCGCCCCGATGCCTCGATTCTGACATCATACGCTCCGATGCCGAAGCAGTCGTGGCTTACCTGAAGTCCGTTAACGCCAGTCATTAAGGAATGCAGCTTGTGTGGCTGGCTGACGAATACGGCGCTCTCGGGGGCTCGTCTCTATTGGGAAAACAAGGGTTATTCGTTCTTCGGCGTGAGAGGCGTCGTTGTCCCACCGCCGTGAGCGTGTTTCCCGACGAACTCTTTCCCGCCCCGCGAAGCCGGGCCGAGCAGGCGTATCCCAAACTCATCCACTACAACACCGTGTTGCCCCCTGCGCAGACATGTCATGCCACTTAGTTCCGTTTGATGATAAAAACTGTTTTGTCATCGATGCGATCTTGTTCTCCAATTTGCCGGAAACGGTCGTCTTCTCTTAGAGCGTATTGGAGCAACGCATTGCAAATGTCTTTTGCTGGCCGCTGGTAGTGCTCGCGCATTACTTCCTCGAGCTTCTGGCGTGCTGCTTTGTCGCTGCCGTCATAAACGCCGTCGGTATAGAGAACGAATATGTCCCCGGGACTCATCAGCGTTAGTTCGGATACATCGGAGGATTTCACCGGTCTCCTGCGGAAATCCAGCGACAAATACCTGTTGCGGTCCGGGTGGTCTTCCGGGATTTGCACGCCGAGTGGAAGGAATTGCACCATCTGACTGCTGTCAATGTCCATAAACTTGCGGTATTCGGCGGAAAAGACCAGCGGCGGCGGATGTCCGAAATTCACGAATCGGAAGTACCCATAAGGGCGCACTTCACCGTAAAGCATAGTCGCGATCTCCTGAGCGTTCGCTTGTTCACTCCTGCCGAGCGCATTGCGGGCCGTGACCGAGAGGGCCAGCCGCAGGTTGATCCTCTCAAAAAACTCTGGCGTCGTTTTCCCCCGGTGATCGAGTTCTGCAAGCATGAGTGCATGAAACGTGTCGTGGACCGTGGACGCGATTTTAGCTGAAATGATTCCATGCCCCTGGGCGTCCACCAGCAGGACTCCCGCAGTGGTGTACAACTCGTGCAGATCTTCGGCGATCCGTACTTGCTCCGAGCTTCGTGCCTCTCTGTACTCACTCTCGAGTTCCGATTTGTTGCCCGACCTTGATTTCAGCCATTCCACATGATCGTCCACCGAGTTGCGCGGCAGTGCCCCTACCTGCATGGGCTCGAGATACTCCTGCGATCGCTTCAAGGCCCGCTGAATGCGCGCATCAATGTCGTAGCGTTGTTGAAAGTTTATGTACTCAAACAGATCGCCGCCGACCGTTCCCGCGGGAATGGAACTACCGTACATCTCGATGCCCTGCACATGAGGAATCGCACCCTCCACGGGCATAAGGCGCTTGCGCAGGTATTCATCAATACTCGGAGGCATGTAGGGTGCGGTCATGGAAAAAGTTCAACGCAGTCCGATGGCGCTCATTCGATAGGACTCCATTCCGACACAATTGCAAAGCCATTACAATGATGTTGATATTCCAGAGAATGGTTCCCTTGAGAACCATCGCGCAGTGGGATCGGACGTAGTGATTGTAGTTCTCGAGACTTCGCCTTGCTAATTCTTCCTGTCCTGTTTGTACTCACACTCATTCATTTGTTTTCAGAACACCGTCCGCGCAGCGCCATGGCGCTTTTCCGCATCTGCGACTTCCGAGAACGATCTTCGCGTAACTATTCTGCTTTGGGCTTTAAAGGCCAAGATCTTAAACGAACTCGACGAGACCCGCGCCGAGTGGAGGCCGATCGTGCGAGAACTCACTCAAGCTCTGGGGATTGAACTCACGAGTTCAGAACACGCCGCCGCGTACTGAACCGCAACCCGCATTATCTTATTTCGACTCGAAGTAATTGCGGATTGCTTCAATCAAGGTCTTCGGTTCTATCCTTCGAGAACCGAAGGTCGTTTCCAGCCCAGCTTGGATCGCCTGCCATTGTTCCTTGTTCTCTGGCGGAAACGCCGCAAGAAACTTTCGCAAATCGTCCCGAACCGCTCCGGGAATAGCCGGCCCCGCTTCGCCGGGGAGCGTCGCGGCAATTCGAAAAACGTCCGTCCGGTGCTTGGCGATGTCCTCGCCCTTCACGGACTCGCCCTTCGCAGCGCGCTCCACCAGGTCGAGATATGCACGCGCCTTCAGAGGAATCAGCGCGACCGGATTCGCAAATGGAAGATTCTTCTCTTCGTTGTGTTGTTCTCGCACCAGCGAATAGTAGTCGTCATTCAGCAGAATCGCAGACAGACTCGCGGCATCTTGGTCGATCTTGATCGGCACGATAACCTGTCCCTCGGCGAGGTCGATGCCTGCGGGCTTTCTACTGAAAATCTCGATCATCGCCGGATATCGCTTGTCCTCCGGCTTGACGAACCGATAAAGCTGCCGTCCATCTTCCGCTTTGAATCGGCCCTGGTATTTCCCGGCTTCGATGAATTCCCAAAATCGCTTCACAAACGCGCCGTCCAACGCCTCCACAATCAGAACCATGTCCATGTCCTTCGTTGCCCGAAACTCCAAGCCTTGCGTGGACAGCCATTCATGGCAAGCTACGCCGCCAATGAGCACGAATGCTTTCCGGTAATCCGCAAAATGCTCGCGGAAAACATCAAGCCCTCGAATCATTGCGGAAGCCTTTCGATCAACAATGCAATCTCCTTCTGGATCCGCTCGTCGCCGGATGTGCGCAGGTTCAGGTACAACGAACACGGGTCGGCGACTCCGTTTTCCGCTAGCACCCAGGGATCGTATTTCCACGACTCCATCCGTGCATCCGCCTCATCGCGACTGCGGCATCCGACCAGCTCGCCTTTTTCGAGCGCCGCCCCCAACGCACGGTCGCGCATGGCATAGGTCGCGATAGCATCTTCCGCAAGCATGGAGACCCGGCTCAACGCAGTAGTTCCGGACACGACGGCGCGCGCGCGCGGCTGCCCCCAACGCACCCATTGTGCCCTGCGAACCGGACTGGCCATCAGCGGCTCCGCTTTTTCCCACAGCGCCTTGCCTCGCAGCGCGAACTCCAGAAAAACCATTTTTCCCGCGCGCCGCACTTCGCACAGCTTCGCGTCGCGCAGTTCCTCTTGCGCAAAGCTGATGGCTTGCGGCGAATATGCGAGGCGCTCGCCCAACTGCGCCAGCGGAATGTGCGCGTCCGGCTCTCTTAGGATCTGATGAATCACGACGAGCTGAGAAACTGGTGAGAGTTTGTCCTGTATTCGAGACTGCGCTTTGGAGAAGCGCTCCCGAAGATCGATCATCAGCATCGGGAGAAACATCTGTGCTCCCGGCACGATGAACGGAACACTCTCGCGCACAAGGCGGTTCCTTACGTAGGACGGCAGCTTGGCCATGACCAATACAACGTCTTGCCCAAGGCGCTGCCGAAGCATCGCGGCGTTGCGTGCGTATTCGCTGGCCGAGAGTTCCTCGGGTGGCGTCTTTTCGACGGCCAGACGCAGTCGTCGACCGAACAAGTCCATCTCGGCAAATTCGTACTGCTCCTTCAGAAAAAGAGGCAGCGTCGCCGCTGCCGGCGGCGCCTCATCCAGCCTGGGCCGAATTCCGGTGACCAGCTCCACATAGTCGATCAAGGATTGTTCGTGGCGGATCATCACTACAAGAGTATAGCACACTACAAGTCCTATCTGTAGTGAGGTATTTAATTGTAGTATGCTGAAAATACGTTTGTTATCTAGGTGCGCCACGCGCTCCCAACAAACCGGTCCATAGAGCACAAATCATCCTTATATAAGGATATAAGGTCGCCCGAATGGCTAAGGAAGGGTAGGCTCGGGCGAGTATTCATCTCTGGCACTCGCCCGTACACGGAATTTCACTCGATGATTTACCTATTTGCTTCTGCCGGCTGCAAAGAAAGCGGCGGCATGGATTGGCCCCGTGATGGAATCTCCCCCGATCTACTACGGGAGACACGCTCCTCTGCCCATTCTGTCAGCCGCACACGAACGCCGGACGATTTTCCCGAAGGCAAACTGCTAACCAATTGCTGCTCTACGACGCGAAACCAATATCTACCCAAGCCGCCACGAAGTCTGTTTGCCAAACGATGGTGACATCGGCCCAACCGGCTACCGCTGCCGCACGGACACCGCTCCTTATTTGCGTGGCGCTTCCTCATCGCGAGCAACCTGACAAACGGCAAAACTTCAGACTCTCGCTTTAGCCCCAACAACAACCGCAAGTCCTCCGCGATGCCACTCGGACCGTGTTCAAGGTCCTCAAACGGAGCCTCTCCGTACATTTTCAAATACGAATACCGAGACAAGTACGGAATCACGCATCGTTCGACAAACCCTACAAGGGACAACCCTTCGGCAAGCATTAAGCGCAGGCGCGTTTCAGATCCCAGGCAGAGAGAACCGTCTCGAAGGTGATGATAGGAAATCCTGACGCGCCCACCCGTTTCGAATACAACAGGAATTCCTCGCGGGAACGCTTCAGGAATTCGAATCTCGACTTCATAGCAGTCACTGATCCGCGCTTTTCCGGAAATCTCCGCATTGAACTCCAGCCTGCCCGCGAGGACGAGATCCGAAGCCTCCGGAACGATGCGAAGTCCCGGCTGCCTGACCAGGAGTTCTTCAAGACCCCAACGAACTGGAATATCAGGAGCGATGACGATCTCCCCAGGGCTGCGGTGTCGATCTCGGTATCGCCACCACCGGCGCGCGCACAACAGCGGGCGCACGGCTGGTTCGTCTCACTCCAAGTTGTTCCAACTGTTCTTCGGTAAGAACCACACCAAACGTTCGCACAATCAGCTCACCCAGTGTTTCTCCGGTCACCGCATCGACGAGTTTTCTCAAATCAGCCCGAACCTGCGTATGCCAACGCCAAAACGATCGTTCAAGGCCCGGATCAAAAGACCATTTGTCGGCGTAGTCCTCGGCAGGATTCGCGGGGTTGGGCACCCTCGGTTTCTCGGTCCGCACAAAATGGGGCATCTTCTCCACTATGTTTGTCAGCGCAGAAAACAAGTCCAGTTCCCCTTGATAGGCGTGCGCGGCCAAGTTGGTAATGATCATTGATATCGGTGCAAGGTTGCAGCTCGTTCGAAACATCACGTCGCGATGCCGTTTCAGAATCTGAATCGCTTGCTGCAGCGGAGTCTTGAACTCGTAGGCCGGAACATCTTCAACCGCCGTGTAGAAATTTCCTTTGACGAGTTCTTTCAGGCGAGGAAGAGCCCAGCTTCGCGCGCACTGTTCAAACCAGTCCGCGAACCCTCTCGGATTGCTGCTGAGAAGCGCAGAGGAGATGCGCTCATAGTGCGGATGGCGCCTGTCGGTTATCGCAACCGCAAGCTGTGCCAGCTGCAGCGGCACGCCGGCCGCCACGATCGCGTCCACGACGCGCTGATCTTCCGGCACGCATGGCAGCGAATCCAAATGAAAGCTGAAAGCGTCCGCGTAAAACAAGCGCCAGCAGCGGTTCCGCTCCTCGACAGGGTCCGTCATCTGGTGCGCGATGGCGTAGGCCTTGACCTCCGCGCCGTACAGATTCTTCAGCTCTTTCTGCGACATCTGGGTTTTCGCAATCTGAAGTGTCGTCACGTTGTCGAGATCATACTTCTGTGTCGGTACAACAGGCCGGACCACGGTCCCATACCGAAAAAACCCTTGCGGAACAACAACCGGCGCGAATGCGACCACCGTCGATTCGGGGCGGCAACACCACTCGCCGAGAGAGCGATGTCGTGCGACTGCTTTCTCGTAGTACGAGCGGGGAATCTCGATTTCGGTCACGACGAGCTGCAGGACGGAATTTACTGTGGAGTTTACGATCATTGTTGTTCTTCTCCCTCTGGAATCGTTAGGGCCCGAATAAATCCACCTTGAGCGTTCACCTGGTCATAGAGGAGCCACGGCATGTCGGCTTTTGGCATCCGAACCCGGCCAAATTCCACAGCAAGAGAAACAGGCATAGCGGGGAATACGTGCAGGACCTCAGTCTGGCCGTGAAATCAAAAATACTTGACCCAAATTGTAGATGCCGCGATCCAAAACCAAGCCGATGCGTTCGCACGCGGATACGTGTATGGGGTCACCGAACATCCGGGACCTCCCCTCGACCGTTTGAACACAGAGATCGACCGCATACAGGAAGCGAATCCCAAATTAGCCTTCTTCATTATGTTGCCCGCGGGCGATTCCGTTCACAGCTTCGAACGCGCGCTAACCGTTGTGAACTCCGGACAAGTTCCCGCAAGAGTTCTCTCAAATCTCCAAGTCTGGGTGGGAAGCCGTAAAACAACACCGCAGGAAGCCGGACGAGCCGCGCGATTGTTGCTGTCGCTTGCGAAGGCTGGCGACCGTGAGGTGATTGATGTCGCCGTTGACTTCGTTGCTTATCAAATTAATAAGTCCAATCCGGAAGGTAAGTCCGAGGTCTTGCTCGAAATCTTCGATCAGAATCTGGAGCACCTCTGGTCACTGATGGATCTTTTTGTCGCGAATCCTGGCCGCGAGGATTTCTGGTTTGCTCAGGTTCTGAGAGCAGCCATTGAACTGGATCCGGCCCGCGGCTGCGAACTTGCTTCTCGCATGATCGTTGGCGACAGCTACCCCATGAAAGGGGAAGGGGAAAAGCTCCTAGCGGAACTCGCGCAATCGCACCCGGTCGAAATGATGGAGGCCGTTGGCAACCGCATCACGGACGACACGACCAAAGACTATTTTTTTGTTCGTAAGTTTTCGTTTCTGGCCGCCATGCCATTCGATGTTGTAAAGGGCTGGTTAACCAAAGTCGGAGTTGTCGGTGCCCGTGCAATTGCCCGCCATCTGGTTGCTCCTTCGGTCGCCGCCGATGGGCGACCGCACGTTGACCAGCTGACCCGGTTTGTGTTGACAACATTTGAAGACGACGATCGGACATTCAGTGAATTCGTCGCTGGCGTTCATTCTTACCAAGGATATTGGGGGAGCTACTCGGAAGCACGGCAGAAAGAAGCCCTGCAAGCGAAAGCATTTCTGAACGACGGCTCGAGGCGCATACGACAGTGGGCGGTTCTCGAAATGCAAAAAGCGGAGGAGGATGCAAGGATCCACGGCATCCGCGAGGACGAAATTGGCCTTCGGTGACGAATTGGTTCAGCGCACCGCACAAAGTATTTTTCGATCCTCTTTTAGTGAGGAAATCCTTTTCGGTTCTTCACGATTCGAAACGTTTTAAAAGCAAGTCTCGCCTTGAGAATAGTCACGCCGCTGTACCCCGCGAGACCGTTCTCGATTTCCGCCTTACTCGAACTGTATAACGGCCCCACAATGACTTCGCGCAGGCGAACCAAACTATCGAACGGATAGAAATACTGTTCTCCTTCCCTCTCATCCAACCGGAACCAGTTTCGTAACTCCTCCTCGTAGCTCCAGTCCCGAAACTTCGTAAATAGAAGTTCGTTGATACTTTCAGTCGTGGGAGGAACCCGCAGGATCGGTCGTTCGTCTGCGTAGAAAATTGGCTTAAGCTCCCTGTCATCAACCTCAAACCCAAGACAAATTCCTCGATGCTTGTCCGCGTAGTGACTCCACAGCAAAGGGTTGTGCCAGTGCCTGCTGAAACAAATCATTCCGAACCGTTCCACCATCTCTCCTTTGAAGCCACGCAGCGCCTGCCGAAGCCGCTTGTCCCGCTGCTCTACACACCATAGTTCGAACGGATCATTGAGCTGGTCGATTGTAGATATTTTGAGGCGTCTTTTCCGGATGTCATCCAAGGCCCAGACGGCGGACAGGAAATGGTAGACCCGCATGATTTCTTAGAACTGCACCTTTGTCGGAGAAATCACAAAGAGCTTCGCACTCTCGCGATACATGGTCCGAATCGTCCGCATGTCCTCGGGGCCAAAGTGACTCGTTGCGACGTCAAAATGTTGCCTACTTCCGATCAGACAAGCACGCCAACAGAGCGGAAAGAATAGAAGTGTCCCCGGATCTCGCAGCGCATCGGCGAGTTTTGCATGGTGTCCGCGGCAGACGAACGGCACTTCCGAAATCACAAAAGGATCTGCAGGTGAATCACAGAAGCGCAGTGCCCATTGAAATTCATTTAGCCATGCGGCCCCTTTGCCTATTTCCTCGCGCATTTCAGTAATGGTTCGGTTGCGAATGAAAGTGTCGGGCAACACTTCGGGATTCATGGATCGAACCTTAATGCTATTTGTCTCAGGGTAGACTTCCTCCACAATCCATGCCTTGGTGCTTTTCCACTCCGTGTACTGACGCTCAAAAAAGAGTAGCGATCTCGCACGCATCATCGGCGCATACCGCAGGAGAAAATTCAGGTGACGAGTCCAATCCTTGAAATTACTGTCCAGGAGGTCCCGACGAATCCGGGGGAACGTCCGCTCCAGTTCACCGAAAGCCTCGTCGGCACTAATCAGCCCAATTTCGCTGCCTGCATAATCGTAGAAGCCTTGCCGGTATCCTATTTCGCGCGGGCTCCGTTCGAGCCATTGATCCTTCGGCACGTCCAGATACCAGAGCGGCCGCTCCGACTTCCATCGCAAGGGGGCGACGAATCCGCGCAGATAGCTCTGAGGAAGGTAATGATCTCTTCGGTTTCTTCCTTGGAGCCCAGTTCCACTCTGCGCCGTTGCCATATGCCAGCTCCTTTGCTATAAGATAACACGACTTTCCAATATCTGCCAATTATGGTAAGTTCGATACGAAGGGAGCCTGTTATGCCAAATCGTGATGTCCATCTTCCTGTCGGAGCTGTGTCTGGGGCCGCTTATGCCACCTACCATGCGTGGGGACAGCCTGGACCCTATATATTGGCTGAGGCTGCGGGAGGATTAGTTGCAGGGATTGGCGGTGGACTGCTTCCCGACTGGATTGATACTCCATGTTCTCCACGCCACCGCGCCGAAGCGCACAGCATGAGCATCTCCGGCACGGTCGGCTACTACGTGAATCAGCAGCTTCCTCAATGGCAGGCGAATCTTCGTGCGGAGGCGCAACGCTACGCGCAGTTGCGCGCGGCCTCAACCTCGGTGTTGCCCCAGATCGGATACAGCGCACTTGAACTCAT
Organism: uncultured Acidobacteriota bacterium; assembly: GCA_963814635.1. Classification (GTDB taxonomy): domain Bacteria; phylum Acidobacteriota; class Terriglobia; order Acidiferrales; family UBA7541; genus Acidiferrum. Next base: position 44,262 of record CAWFDP010000003.1, read on the forward strand.
TTTCCGTTTTCTGTCCGGCTTGCTCGCCGGACTTCTCGCTGGTTACGCCTCGCACTTGGCATTAGACTCGCTCACTCCGAGTTCGCTCCCAGTCCTCTGTTAGGAGGAAACATGGCCATCGACCAAATCGAATTGGGCCGCCGAATCCGGCAGGCGCGCGAATCGTGTGGCATGACGCAGGACGAGGTCGCAGAAAAACTCGGCGTCTCCCGGCCAATTGTTGTACAGATTGAGCAGGGCAAACGACCAGTCTCCGGTCTCGAACTCCAGAGGCTTGCGTATCTCTTCGCCAGGGACATTCGCGAGTTTCTGGCCGATGAATTCGCCGAAGACGACGTGGTGCACGCGCTGTTCCGCTCGTATGAGGACGTCGGCGAAGACGGCGTCAAGCAAGCTCTTCGTGATTGCATCGCGCTCGGGCACGAACTAACGAATCTGGAAGATCTTCTTGGTATCAGTCGAGCGACGGTCACCGTCGCCACTTACGCGCACGCCTTTCCCCGCAGCCGGTGGGAAGCGATTCAAATTGGCGAACATGTTGCCCTCGAAGAACGCCGGCGACTGGGTCTTGGCTCCGCTCCGCTCGCAGACGTCTCTTCGATGATCGAAGCGCAAGGCATACGAACCGGAACGGTTTCCATGTTGGATTCCGTTTCCGGCCTCACCATCAGCCATCCCAAGGTCGGACCTTTCATTGTCCTGAATGACAGACACTCTCGCGAAAGACGACGCTTCTCCTGGTGTCATGAGTATGCTCACGTTCTGCTGGACAAGGACGCGATTGGCATGGTGAGTCGTGAAAGTGAACGAAATGACTTGAGAGAGGTGCGGGCAAATTCGTTTGCCGCGAATTTCCTTCTTCCGGAAGAAGGTGTTCGTCAATTTGTGGCATCCCTTGGAAAGGGCGCAGCTAGTCGCATTCACGCGGACATTTTTGACGAGGCGGGAGTCGTCGCCATTGATTCCCGAACGGACCCTGGGACGCAGGAGATCCAGTTGTACGACGTTGTGCAGCTCGCTCACTCTTATGGCGTAAGTGTCCCCTCGACCCTCTATCGACTACGCAATCTCAAGCTTGTCTCCGAACCGGAATTTGGACGCCTCCGGACCATGGATGGGGATGGACGCAGCAAGAAAATCGCAGTTGCGCTTGGGGTACAGACGGACGAATCTCTGGAACAGCGTGGCGACTTTCAGAGACGCTTCCTAGCTCTTGGGCTGGAAGCATTGCGACGCGAGAAAATCAGTCAGGCGAAGTTTCTCGAACTGGCCGAACGCGTCGGCGTGGATGAGTGGATTGCGCAAAACCTACTTGTTGATGCGGGAATCGACGATGCGGAAGCGCAGCCCGTCCTCTTGCCGGAGTAAGAATGTCTCCTCCCGGGTCGTCCATTGTTCGTGTCGTTGTAACCGACACGAACATCCTTATCAATCTCATTCACATTGGCCGATTGGATCTGCTCGGAAAATTGCCTCCTTATTCGTTCGTCATCCCGGAAGAAGTCGTAAAGGAAGTCAGGGAGCATAACCAGGCAAACGCACTCCAGACAGCGATATCCTCTGGGCTGTTGGTGGAGGTCCAACTCGCGGACACGGCGGAATTGAAGGTGTATGCGGATCTCATCCAGATCTTGGGTTCCGGAGAAGCGGCGTGCTTGAGCTTGGCGCAGTGCCGACACTGGCTCATCGCCTCTGACGAGAAGAAAAAATTCCGCCGCGAAACACTGGCACGGCTCGGAGCGGGTCGCTTGTTGAACACTCCCGGTATTCTCAGTCTTGCAATCTCCGGGGGCATTATCACTGTGGAAGACGCTGACCGTGCAAAAGCAGTCCTGGAACAGAATCGTTTCATCATGAGTTTCGCTTCCTTCCGTGACGTTCTTCCTTGATGCTTTGCCTCCGCGGGACAACACATTTCTTCTGGCATTGAACCAAGTCCATTCTGAATCATCCATCTGCAGATCACCCACGTAATGGCCGTCCTCGCTGACAGTGAATGATTCCGGCCCTCTCGCACGGAACTGCGCTGTTTCGACAAGAACCGCCGTAGCCAGAGTTGGGCGCCCCTCAAGGTCTATGCGATAGGGCCACCGTTCTGTCTCAGTCCCCGGTGCGCTGCCCACCAATCCTTTCAGTTCCCGTCTTTCCTGATTTCCCCGAGCCTTCGCTTGCACACCGGTGCGCCACTCGCAGACTCGCGGCACATCGGTTGCCTCCCGCTCCGGCTCTCCATTGGCCTCCTTCCGTTCTCCTGCAGTCGCGGTTCTTTGGCTCCCCGGCTTCGAGTGAGGGAACCAAATCCCGCATAGGAGAACGGAAATGAAAGCAGAACAAATCAAGGAAATCACGGAAAAGGCCACCGAACAGCTCGTGACTGCGCTGCAGCAAGGTCATAGCGAGACGCTTACCAGCTATCTCAAGGCCATCGGGCGCTTCCACCGCTACAGCCTTTACAACGTGATGCTGATCGCTTCACAGAAACCAAATGAACTGGGCGCGAACGAAAAGATCGTCCAGCGTGTCCTGCGGCATGCAAAAGCGCACGTGACCAAGGATCGCTACATCAAGGCTTTTGACCCGGCAGTCCTCGCGGCAATGAAGCGGATGGAGACTACTTTGGATGCCATGAAACTCTGTGCACCAACTGTGCACCAAATAAACTAGGGCCGTGTGGTAAGCTGTTGATTGCACGCCGCGGAGAGGTGGCAGAGCGGCTGAATGCGGCGGTTTGCTAATTCACCCTGACCTGTTCGCCCAGACCGATTTTCATTTGTTTTGTTAGCGTTACGGGCTCCTCAGTTGCACTGAAATACCCCCATTTGCAGTCTAAAGTTCAGCAAGTGTTCAGCAAAAATATGTATGGTGTAGACGCGCTCGCATCGTTTGGGTGGGCGAGTGCTGTATCCTTTCGTTGACGCGAGCGTCTAAGACTGTCAGAGTTGATTTAGGGTAATGACAAAAAGACTACTCATTGTCGTAGCCATGGTCGCCCTTTTGGGCCTGCAATTCGCGGACTGCATGTCCGCGATGACGCAAGACCAGCAGAGTATGAAGTGCTGCGGTTCCATGCCCTGCGATCCATCCAATCAGAGTCACGATTGCTGCAAGGCGATGGCTTCGTCCCAATCCCCAAGCGTATTGCCCGTCGCTCACGTGACGCTCCATGCGCCGGTGATGGTTGCGACCCATATACTTGAATCGCCGCCGACCATGACGTACCCCGATGTATCTCGCTTCGATTTTGACGCTCCGACCCATTCCCCTCCCGAACTGTACGCCCTTTATTCTTCCCTCCTGATCTGATCCGCTGCTCAACGGTGCGGCAACGCACCGCCTAGTCTATTTCTGTGTCTCCACTGTCCACTTAACCCGCCGACGTGTTTCGGTCGAGGCCCATTTGGGTGACTCATCGACGCGACGCGGTCTCGATTCACACGCTTAGGAGAAAAAGATGTTTTCGATAGCAAGCGCCAGTCTCGCTACGCGTCCGTCACGCGCAGTTTTTGGTCGAAGTATCTTTGTGATTCTGTTTTCCGTTGTTCTAGCCGCTCGTGCTTTTGGGCAGGAGTCTCCGGCATCGCACACGAGGGCGGTCATTCCACTCTCCGAGTTGCTCGCGGAAGCGGAGAAGAACAATCCGCAGATTGAAGCGGCGCGGCAGGGATGGCAAGCGGCCAAACAAGTTCCAACGCAGGTCTCCACGCTGCCCGATCCGCAATTCAATTTGCAGCATGTCAGCGTCGGAAGTCCTCGCCCCTTTGCCGGCTACACCAACAGCGACTTCGCCTATCTTGGCCTCGGCGTCTCGCAAGACATCCCATACCCAGGCAAGCTGCGGTTGAAGGGTGAAATCGCGAAACGTGACGCGGATGTTTCACAGCAACAAGTCCAGTCCGTGCGGCGCGCCGTTCTCGCTGAGCTCAAGGGTACGTATTTCCAACTCGCTTATCTCTCTAAAACACTCACGATCCTCGAAGAGGACGGCGAGTTGCTCAAACAAGTGGAGCAGGCCGCCGACGCCCGCTACCGCTCGGGCATGGGAACGCAGCAGGACGTTCTCCAGGCGCAACTCCAAAAAACCAAGCTGCTTCGCGAAATCGCTATGCATCATTTGCAGGTCGGCAAGCTCGAAGCCCAGCTGAAACAACTTCTCAATCGTTCCCAGGAATCACCGGACATCGACACGACCGATCTCACGGAAACACCTCTCGTGCAAACGTACGCCGATCTTCTGTCCGCGGCGCAAACACAGAACCCGGAACTCGCTGGCGCACAGAAGATGATCGAAAGACAGTCGTTGCAAGTGGACCTCGCCCGCAAGGATTTTTATCCCGACTTCAACGTGCAGTACATGTGGCAACGTACCGACCCCGCGCAGTTCCGCGCCTATTACATGCTGAGCGTTGGCATTAAGGTCCCGATCTATCGCAGTCGCAAACAACGCCCTGAACTGGCGCAGGCCGAATCAGAACAGCTTCGTGCGCGAAGCGAACTCCAGGCGCAATCGCAACAACTCGCTGGCGATTTGCGGTCGCAATACGTGATCGTGCAGCAGACCTCTGAACTGCTCAAGATTCACCGCGAAGGCTTGTCCCCGCAAGCTCGTTCGGAATTTCAATCAGGTCTCGCGGCCTACCAATCGAACAAACAGGATTTTCAGGCAGTTCTAACGGCGTTTCTCGATGTCCTGCATCTTGACGAGGACTACTGGCAGAACATCGCCGAATACGAAACGGCCGTCGCGCGGATCGAACAACTTACCGGACTCCCATTGCAGGAAGAAGGAGCGAAACAATGAAAACATATCGCACAGGATTTTTAGTGGCATTGATTGTAAACATCGCTCTCGCCGTCGTCCTCGTTGGGTTGTGGCTGCACTATCGGGCACCGAAGCCGATGTCGAACATGGAAACCAAGTCGTCGAATTCCGCCGGGCAGAATTCTATGGCCACGTCTATGGCCATGTCCGCAGCACCAACGGAAGCGCCGCTGGTTCCGGTGCAGATCTCGCCGCAACGTTTGCAAAGTATCGGTGTGAAAACGGGCAAGGTCGAACGGAAATCCGTCGCGGACGAGATTCGCACCACCGGCAGTGTCGCTGTGGACGAAAGGCGGCTGGCCTACGTCCAAGTGCGGTTCTCCGGCTATATACAAAAAGTATTTGCCGATGCCACGTACCAATACGTCCGCAAAGGGCAGCCGCTGTTCACCGTCTACAGCCCGGATCTAGTGGCCACCGAACGGGAATATTTGGTGGCCAAGCAGAATCAACAGCAGGTGGCGAAGAGCACGGTGCAAGGCGTCGCCTTCAGCGCAACATCGCTGCTCGACGCGACTGCGGAGCGTCTCAAACAGTGGGGCGTTCCGCAAAAAGAAATCGCCCGTCTCGAATCCACCGGCCAAGTGCAGCAGGAACTAGAAGTCGATTCGCCAGCCTCCGGCTACATCACCGACCGCAATGCTCTACCGAGCGTCGCCGTGCAACCGGAAATGCGCCTCTACACCATTGCGGACCTTTCAACCGTTTGGGTTCAGGCCCAGGTCTTCCAGAACGATCTCGAACGCATAAAGATAGGCGCTCCCGCAACGCTCACCGTGAATACCTATCCGGGCCGGACCTTCACTGGCCGCGTGGACTTTGTCTATCCGCAGGTAGATATGGATACGCGCACGGCCAAAGTTCGGGTTGTCTTCTCGAATCCTGGGCTCCAACTCAAACCGGGAATGTTCGTGAACGTGACTCTCAAGGTTCCGATGGGAAATCAGCTAGTCATCCCTGCAAGCGGCGTCCTACAGTCCGGTACTCGCGCGATTGCGTTTGTCGAGCGCAGCGACGGTTACATCGAACCGCGTGAAGTGCAGCTGGGCTCTCGCGTGGGTGACGACTTAATCGTGCTGAAGGGGTTGAAAGTGGACGAGCAAATTGTTACCTCCGCAAACTTCCTGATCGACTCCGAAAGCCAGCTTCAGGCTGCCCTCGGTTCCTTCGTTCCGCCTCCGCCCGGCGCGAGTGCGGCTTCTACGACTAATGCTCCTCAAGGAAATGTCGAATTCAGTTCCGACCCGCCCACCCCGCGGAAAGGAAACAACGTGTTCCGCGTGAAACTCACGGATGCGAGTGGAACACCCATCTCCGGGGCGGAACTCAGCGTGACGTTTTTTATGCCGGCGATGCCCGCTATGGGCATGGCATCGATGCGCGTACCCGTTGCTCTCATCGACAAAGGCAATGGTCTCTATGAAGGTTCCGGACAACTGGAAAACGGCGGCACATGGCAAGTCACAATTCTCGCAAAAAAGAATGGCCAGCCGATCGCAACCAAGCAACTGAGCGTGAACGCCACGGGAGGTATGTAACGTGATCTCACGATGGATTGATTGGTGCGCGCAAAATCGTTTCCTCGTTTTCACGGGAACAGTCCTGCTGGTGCTCACGGGAATCTGGGCCCTGCGTCACATTCCACTCGACGCGTTGCCGGACATTTCCGACGTGGAAGTGATTATCCACACGCCTTGGGCGGGTCAGCCCCCCAGTCTCATCGAAGACCAAGTCACGTATCCCATTGTCACCACGCTTCTCGCCGCACCGCACGTAAAGGCCGTGCGCGCACAAACCATGTTTGGAGACTCCTACGTCTTCGTAGTCTTTGAAGACGGAACCGATTTGTATTGGGCGCGCTCGCGCGTCCTTGAATACATGCAACAGATCACAGGTCGTTTGCCCTCGGGCGTTCATCCCGTCATCGGGCCGGATGCGACGGGCGCAGGATGGGTCTATGAATATGCGCTCGTCGACCGCAGCCATCAACGCAGTTTGGCCGACTTGCGCAGCATTCAAGATTGGTATTTGCGCTATCAGCTCGCGACCGTTCCCGGAGTGGCCGAAGTCGCCACCATCGGCGGATTCGTCAAGCAGTACCAGGTCAACGTGGACCCCGACAAACTTCGCGCTTACGGAATTCCTCTTTCAACAGTCATCGAAAAAGTTCGAGCCAGTACGAACGAAGTGGGTGGACGCCTGCTGGAAATGGGCGGAGCGGAATACATGATTCGCGGTCTCGGCTATTTGCATTCGCTGAGCGACCTCGAAACCGTTCCTGTAGCAACCAAGAACGGTACGCCGGTCCTCGTCCGGGATTTGGGGACAGTTACGCTCGGGCCGGACATTCGGGAAGGTGTTGCCGAGTGGCAAGGCGAGGGGGAAACCGTTGGCGGGATTGTCGTGATGCGCGACGGGATGAATGCTCTCAGCGTCATCAATGGCGTCAAACAGAAACTCTCGGAAATCAAACCTTCGCTGCCACCGGGTGTGGAAGTGCTGGCGGGATACGACCGCTCCGGATTGATTCACGCCTCCATCGAAACTCTGCAACGCGACTTGCTCGAAGAGGCCGCCATCGTCAGCGTAGTCATCATCATCTTCTTATTCCACTTCCGCTCGGCGTTGATTCCGATTCTGACCCTTCCCATAGCTGTGCTCGCGGCCTTCATCCCGATGTACTACCTCCATGTCACTTCGAACATCATGTCGCTCGGCGGTTTGGCGCTGGCGATTGGCGTCCTCGTGGACGCCGCTATCGTCATGGTCGAAAACGGATACCGGCAACTTTCGGAACACCAAGCGTCTCAGTCCGAGCCACTTCCGGAGACCCAGAGACGGAAAATCCTGCTGGATGCAGCGAAGCAAGTTGGTCCGGCTATTTTCTTCTTGCTGGTCATCATCGTGGTCTCTTTCCTGCCTGTCTTTTTACTCGAAGCACAGGAAGGACGCATGTTTCGTCCATTGGCGTGGACGAAGACACTGGCCGTTGGTTTCTCCTCCGTCTTGGCGATCACGCTTGTGCCTGTACTGATGGTTTTATTTATTCGCGGACGGCTGATACCTGAATCGCGAAATCCCATTTCAAGAATCACCCAAGCTATTTATTTGCCGGTTCTTCGTCTGTGCTTGCGGTTCCGCAAAACCACCTTGCTGCTCAATTTGGTTTTTCTGGTTGTCACTCTTCCGCTCGCGCTTCACATTGGCAGTCAATTCATGCCGCCCCTCTACGAAGGTTCGGCGCTCTACATGCCGACGGCCCTGCCTGGAATCTCCATTGGGCAGGCGTCACAACTGCTCCAAGAACAGGATCGAATCATTCGCACGTTCCCCGAAGTCGAGACCGTCTTCGGTTCCATCGGGCGATCCGACAGCGCGACCGATAACGCTCCACTCGATATGTATGACACGACGCTGATGCTCAAGCCGCGCAGTCAGTGGCGGCCGGGGATGACCTACGAAAAGCTCATTCAGGAAATGGACGCAAAACTCCAGTTTCCCGGGTTGTCTAACACCTGGACCATGCCGGTCGAAAACCGGCTCGATATGGAATTGACAGGCATCAAGACGCCTCTCGGCCTGAAGATCCAGGGGCCGAATCTAGAGGGAATCCAGCAGGTTGGCGCGCAAGTCCAGCAAATCCTCTCGGCAATTCCGGAGATGCGTTCCATTTTTGCAGAACGCGTTTCGCAAGGTTTTTATCTCAACGTGGAAGTGAACCGGGCCGAGGCCGCTCGCTACGGCCTGACTATCGCTGACGTTCAACAGGCGGTCACTTCGGGAATCGGTGGCGAGATGGTCGCTGAGAATGTCGAGGGCCGCGAGCGCTACCCCGTGAATGTCCGATATAGCCGCGACTTCCGGGACAACGTTGAAGAATTGCGGCGCGTCCTAATTGGCACGCCGTCCGGCGCGCAGATTCCAGTTTCCGATGTTGCAAAAATATCGTTCTCTCGGGGACCGTCGATGATCCGCGATGAAGACGGCGCGCTGACGGGCTACGTGTACATCGATCTGAATACCAAAGACTACGGCGGCTTCGTAGCGCGCGCGGGTAATTTGCTCAAGCAAAAACTCGCTTTGCCTCCAGGCTTTACCTACAAATGGTCCGGCGAGTACGAGTTTGAACTGCGGGCCAAAGAGCGGCTGCAAGTCATTCTGCCGATCGTCTTTTTTGTCATCTTTATGCTGCTCTACGTGGTGTTTCACTCCGTCACTGAAGCCGCCGTCCTCATTTTCCCAACGATTTACGCGTTGACGGGCGGCCTCATTCTACAAAAGCTGCTTGGCTACAACTTCAGCGTAGCCGTATGGGTCGGCTACATCGCTCTCTTCGGCATTGCCGTTGAAACTGGCGTCGTGATGGTTGTGTATCTCCACGAAGCCCTGAATAACCGCCTCAAGTCTGGCGTTCCATTGCGCCACGAAGACATCGAATCCGCTGTGATCGAAGGGGCCGTTCACCGTCTGAGGCCAAAACTAATGACCGTCTGCGTTGTGCTCGCCAGCCTGATTCCGATTCTCTGGGAAACAGGTGTCGGCGCAGATGTGATGAAACCCATCGCCGCTCCTCTCGTGGGCGGCATGATCACCTCAACGATTCACGTCCTGATTCTCGTGCCCGTATTTTTCGCCTTGATGAAGGAGCGTGCCCTGCGTCGCGGGACTCTGCAGCCAAAAGAATCGCACGCGCAAAGTTAAATGTTGCGATCAGCCGAGCGCAAATTAGCTTTTCGTATCGAAAAAGAACCCGTGTGGCGTGCCGTTTAACACGCCTCACGGGTTCGTGGTCCTAATCGTGGTTGCCGTCGCGTCCGGGGAAGCAAACCGAGCCAGAGACCAGGAACATACCCGGGGGGACGAATACCCCTATTGGTCGAGTCGGCCGAGTCCGAATCTCTTCAAAAGCTGTTTCTTAACATCCGCGGGCAAATCGGATTTCGGCTGCGTAAGTGCGAGATCTGCAACTGACCTGTCGATCCTTTCATTTACAGGGGTTGCCAGAAAGGCGTGGATGTCGCCCGTATGCGGCCCGCTGAGAACCGTCGCCATTCCCACGATTTGTCCGCGCTCATTGATCTTGTCAGCCATTCTTGGGTAGAGGTTGGAACTCGCAGGAAACAGCGTGCTCAGGTCGGTCATCTTGCCGTCCTGATAGATGAAGCCGTGGACCCAGTTGAAGCCGGAGTCCAGCGTGCTTCCCACCACTTGGCCGCGGTTGTTGATCCCGGTGGCTATGGCGGCAAAATCTCCCGGCAGAGTGCCGAGGTTTGTGAGTGCGCCGTTCTCCCAAAGCGCGGCAAATATGGTGCCAGGACTATTAACGATCCCAACAATTTGGCCCTGGTGGTTAAGGCCCTGGGCGGTAGCGCCAAATCCGAGGTCTTGAAGCTTAACGGCAGTGTCGTTTTTCCAAGATACGGCGTGAATCGCACCGGCGCAGTTTCCCGTGCCGCCTACGGCATGGCCTTGATCGTTGATCGCGAATGCAATCCCGTCTTGATCGCCATCCACCGTCGGAAGAGCTCGGACTCTGCCCTTTTCCCATAATACCGGCAATATAGTCTGGAGAGGTTTGGATGGTGAGCATGTGGGGTCACTGACAGTCGTTTGCGCAGTGCCTACGATTTCCCCGCGGTTATTGATATCGCTGGCCGAGCCGTTATTTCCGCCCAGCGTCGGGAGAGCGCTTATGTGGCCGAATTGCCAAAGAAACGGGCGACAGATATGGTGTGTGCCGAAGCCGCAAATGTCTTCGCCGTCCGGGTCAAGAACCGCCGTTTCGGCCTCACCCACGGCTTGCGCGAAGTCGTTGATGCCGCCCCAGTTCATCCAACTGTTCTGTCCGCCAAGCGTGCCGAGGTCGATCTTGGATTCGCCGATGTTTATCACCGATTGGCCTGGTAAGACTACCGCGCCGGCATTAAGCGAGACCGGATCCATGACACCCTCCTGGGACAAGGTCCAGCCGAAATTATTGACGTCCATGGCACAACTGAAATTATCCTTGTCGTTTACAACGCCCAAATCGACAACTTTGTAGCTCGTTTGAGCGACCGCATCACTGAAGCAACCCAGAACAATCATCGCAACCCAAGGCATCCAGAAATTCCGCAACCGTCTTAGCGTGTTCATGTGTCCTCTTTTCCTTCGATGAAAGTCGCCGTGCCAACATGACTGGCGATTTACGTCATGTGCCACTCGGCGCTCTAGCCGTTGAGAGCAGCATTGGCTCACAACTCGACAAATTCCTGCTGAGTGACAACTGAGGAAGCAGGTGGTGTTCCACGTTCACGACGATTACGTGACACAACAGGCCCAATAGGTCGGAGTTCGCAGACCAGTGGCGGATTAACAATTTCCTGGGGCGACCCACAAACGACCAGAGCGACTGGTTCTCCAACTTTTCATACAAACTAGCGAGAGGTTACGAAATTCGAGAACACCGAGCAGCCAAGAGTCAGACAGATAATTTCGATTGATTTTTAAATGGTTTTAACATACATACTAGTCTGTATGTTAGCTGCTGACGAAAAGAAACGAAGGACTCGTGATCCGGAGCGTACACGGGAACGCTTGCTGCAAGCCGCCTTTCGAGAGATTCACCGATCAGGCTTCCAGAGTGCCGGCATCGATGCAATTCTCGCCGCCACCAACGTCACCAAGGGAGCGCTCTACTACCACTTCGAGAGCAAGGAAGCCCTAGGCTATGCCGTCGTCGAAGAAAAGATCGCAAAACTTACGCGCGACAGGTGGTTGCGTCCTATGCAGAGCGAGGGAAACGCCATCGATATCTTGATCGGCGTTGTCCGACGTATACCAGATAGTCCGCAAGACGTTCGAGCCGGTTGTCCGCTGCTCCTTCTGTCGCAGGAGATGTCTCCGCTGGACGAGCAATTCCGCAAGCGACTGGAGAGGATATTCCTTGACTGGCAGGAAGGTGTTGCAACGCTCTTGCGGAGGGGGAAGTCCCAGGGAACTGTCCGCCGCGACGTGAGTCCAGCGGAGGCTGCCAGCTTTTTGATCGCGACGGTCGAGGGCTACGGGACGTTATCGAAGAATGCTCAAGATGCGAAGGTGTGGAAAGCGGGAATCAGAAATATCGTGGGATGGCTGAGGTCTCTTCGGCCGCCGGACAACGACAAGCGGGGCTGACCGCATCGCAAGCGGGCTAAACGTTTGAAGTGGCATCATTGAAGGGAGAACGAACCATGACGAGGATCGCCACAATGCCGCGCAGGAAGTTGCTCGCAGCCGGAGCCTGTGCGCTCGCCGGTGCCGTGGACCTACCCGGACTAACAAGGACCGGCGGGTTGGGAGGGCCCGGCTCAACGAGCGAGGAGATCATCCGTAAGTGGTACTCGGCGTGGGAAAAGAAGGATTTGGTCACGTTCAATATGCTGCTCGCCGACAATTTCACTTTTTCGAGCGCAGCCGGCGACGACCACATAAGCAAGAGCACTTTCAAAACGCAATGCTGGGACACACAGGTTGATTTCATTCGACACTTTGACCTCGAGCGAATCACCACTGGCGAGGGGGATGCATTTGTGAAGTATCTTTGCCACACCAAGAACGGTAAATCGTTCCGGAACGTGGAGTACCTCCGCATCAAGAACGGACAGTTGGAATCTATTGAGTGCTATTTCGGCGCACAATCCAGCTTTCCGTCAGCGGTAAGCACTGGGCAGAAGTAACCTATGGGCCAGCAGATCCAGGTGCCACGAATCGCGTTCAAGACAAAGGGTAGAATCCTATTTTTGGATTTAGCCGAGATCGTGGCGGTGCAAGCCGAGGGTAACTATGTTTCGTTGCGACACCAACCCAATCCCTATCTGCTGCACGAGTCCCTCTCGTCCATGGCGGAGAAACTCAAGCCATACGGTTTTATTCGCATCCACCGCTCGGTCGTCGTGAATATTTCGGCCGTGGAGGAGATCCAACCATTACCGACGGGAGAGTACAGGCTGCGTGTAAAAGGTGGGAAAGAATATTTGGTAACGCGCACATACAAAGACAACCTCAGAGATCTGGCTCAACTATGGGTGGGCTCAGAGCGCCTTTGCAGCTAACAGCCAGGAGCGTCAGGGCGAGGGCTAGATTCAATACCAGCAGTTATCACGCGCGGCATTCATCGCAGGCTTTGCCCTGCAATCCTTCGATTCCTTCTCTCGCGATGATGGGAACCATGATGAGCGCTGCCGCTGGATCGGCCCACCACAGACCGAAGAAGGCGTTGAGAAGCAAACCGGCAAGAAGGATGCCGGACAGATACGTACAAAACTCCGTCTGTTTAGCGTCCGCGTGCATTGCTGCACTACCTAGCGCGCTTCCCACGTTTCGCTTTGCTCGTGAGAGCAACGGCATCACGATCAAGGAGACGCAGGCCAGAACGATTCCCGGAATGCTATGTTCCGGGGCCTTCTTAGACCACAAATCCATCACCGATTCGTAGCTGATGTAAACAGCCAGGGCGAGAAAGCAGGCACCAACAATCTTCAGCGCGTGTCTCTCGTTCCGTTCGCGTCGCTGAACGTCCGCATCAACCGACATCCGCCACAGCAACACCGAACCTGACGTAACTTCGATGAAGCTATCGATTCCAAAGCCGACGAGAGAAATGCTGCCAGCGATGGCACCCGCGACCACAGCCACCAAGCCTTCCAGGGAATTCCACGCGATTGTGAAATATTCAAGATGTCGTCCTCGGCGAACGACTTCCACTCGATCTAGAATGACTCGTGCACTCATCAGCTCAGTGTATCTGAACTATGGGTGCCGGTTTTCCAATTCACCCTGACCTGTTCGCACAGACCGATTTTCATTTGTTTTGTTAGCGTTACAGCCTTCCCAGTTGCGCTGGAAGCTCTCATTTGCAGTCTATTGTTCAGCAAATGTTCAGCAAAAAACTATCGGCTTTCCCTCATTCTGACAGGGCAGTACCAGCAGTTTTTCCGGGTTGCCAACCATCCAGTAAAGTCCCCCACCAAATTAAATCAACACAAGCGCGTTTGTCGGTACGAATCGCTGAATTCGACCTCAATGGGTGCTAAGTCCTGGATCCCGGACGCAGCGCCGACCGATTTTGATTCTGCCACCGCTCCAGAGAGCTGTAAGCCTAGCATGTCGCGACAGTCATGACCGATCCCCGGCAACAACTGGCGTGTGAGGCGGCGCGGTAACTTTCAACCTAGCGAGGGAAGCGGCACGAACCTGCTCACCCTTTTTATTGCAAGGCACATTGTTCAATCGTGACGGCGCCGTCCGTCAGGTTGATCCGTTTAACGCTATCGTCTTTCAAATCGAAAAAGGCGGGAAAGTCTGAATGCGTGGGCTCCGATTCGTCCATTGAGTCTACGTGCTCGAAGCTTCTGCCATTAAAGGACACTGTCGTCGCGCATATTCGACCGCTTGCGCCACAGTTTGTATTTTCCGTAGCTCTGATGTTCAACGACTTGAAATACCAGGTACGATCTTTGCCGTGGTAAGAAGGTGGCTTATCCGTGATCCCTTCCACACGGACACACGCGGAAACGGTAGCATCCTTTATGGTAAGTCGGAAGTCATACAGCCTATCAAGCTCGTAGACTCTCGTTCCGATTGGGAAGCGCGTTATCGGTCCAATACCCATGAGGCCAAGCTCAGTGAAGTGCGGAGATGGGGGATTTGTTGTCGGTTCGGACTTCCTCTCTCCACCCAAATCACCAAAACCCATAAAGCAGTTCTTGGGGCATGCGCCTACGTAGTAGTCCTGAAGTCGTAGTGTCGCGCGCGCCGCGTCCCCCTTTTCGTTAAATTCTCGGAGAAGCAACAGGCTAAAATCGGATAGCTTTCTGTAGTCAACAGGCCACGGTTCGATCACGCCGTCTCGTTTCACTAGAGTGACCGGACTCTTCTTGTCGGCATTTGTTATTGCATTCTGGACATCTTTGGATACTGCCGATAGAGCTACTTTGCTATAGCCCACTTCGTTGCCGCCGCTGACTGCAGAGATGCGAAGTAGAAATTCTCCCGAAGCCTCCACCATCATGCGTAAATCGTGTGGCGTTGCTCCTGTTTTGGTATCGATAGAGCCAACGTCGATGCTTTCCGGATCGACGATAAAGTACGATGGAAGGTCCTTGTCAGGCACAGCGCTGAAGGTTCCGTCATCCCTCTGCTTCTCCGCCGTGACACGAATCTTTACATCGTTGATCTGATCTTTGTCCGAAGAAACGAGCGTAATGGTCAGCGGTATGGTTAGGAAGGTCGATGGCGACGAGTCGAATTGCCTTGAGGACGCTTTCACCGACACAACCGGCGAGCGAAAACGCTTGAAGAAGTCAAATGAGTCAGAGAGTTGCTTTATCCCCAAACCGAAAACTGTTATCACTAGCAGGAAAAAAGCCATGTATCGGTTGTTGAGGAAGATGA
This sequence comes from uncultured Acidobacteriota bacterium, assembly GCA_963814635.1. Lineage (GTDB taxonomy): Bacteria > Acidobacteriota > Terriglobia > Acidiferrales > UBA7541 > Acidiferrum. Next base: position 59,494 of record CAWFDP010000003.1, read on the forward strand.
GCTTTAGCTTCTCGAACTCTGATGGCGTTCTTGCCGGTTCGGGCGTTGACGCAGGTGTATGTCGACGTTTTGTCACAGCCATGGGCACGAACCCCTCTCGAAAATGACCGTATCGCAAAAAATCTGCCGACGCTTTTTTTGAGGGCGTCGAGCTGCGCCTCATTTTGCCTTCTTCGGTATTGCGGTGAAAGGAATCGAAGTGGTCACCCAAGCTGCCACAGGTAAGCCCACATTCGCAGGGTCAATCCCGAGAACGCCTGCTCCGCGACTGCGAGTGTTAACCAAAGTTCCAAACATTAACGCTGGACCCAAAGGGGACTCCAGTGCTTGACCACCTCTGCTGGTACCCCTTTGCAAGGAGTCAGCCGATGTTCTTGAAAAGAGAGGACTGAAATCACTCGGGTACGTGGTTCCAATCGCTTTGAATACCTCCGGGCCATAGGGAGGTAGGATTTGGATCACGAACGGAAACGGCACCCGATGCCAAACGCCGTCGTGGGCGATCAAGTTATCTTGCGCGTTCCCTAGCGGGATGCTTGGCGAGGGCCAAAGTGGTTCTATCGAACCGTCATTTCGGAGGTCAAGAGTCGTTACGTAAAGGTCAGCAGTACCGGTGTTTTTGAACTCCAACATTACGGTGTCATCTTTTTCAAGCAAGATCTGTCCTCCCGGATCTGGCAAGACCTCCGGACTTATCACGTCTGCGCTTATTGCCAAGTGATTCAGGGTCTTAATGTTCGCGACAGGCACTAAACGAATCGAAAGAGCAAGCGTTGGATCATGGTTTTCAAGCCCCTTGTAGAACCGCCAACGCGTCTCACCCTCAAGAACCCGTATAATCTCACCGATAGGATCTCCGCCGATGGCAGGGCGAGAAGCAATAGAACCGTCATTGCGCTCTACCGTATAGAAGGTACCTGGTGGCGCATTCGACGGCTGTAAGGTCTTCTCGTTTTCACACGGACCGATACATATCATTTCGTCCCAATGGCCATCGAGGGGCGTGTCGAGGTCCGAGGAGCCCGAGGACTTTATTCTCTGAAGGCCCTCGGGCGTGAGCGCACGTTCTGCATCCTTAGATACAGCAACCTTCAGCCTCACGTCGCCGAACGCGTGGGTCGTTTCAACTGCCCGGCCATTTCTTAGGTCCGAAATGTCGGCGGGCGGTGGGGGCAAAATCGTGAGTATTGATGTCGTCGCTGCGAGTGAGCTAACGGTCGCCCGAGCCAAAGGCTTAGCTGTCCGGAAGTCGCGTATTCCTCTAGCGTAAATGGCAAATTGAGAGTTGAGCGTAATCCCGTGCAATTGCCCATAGTCAAGAGAAAGCGTCTCACCCTGAACCGACACCGGAAAATATGCTTGAGGCGGTAGCGAAATACCGCTCATCAATACGCGGTCTCTAGGGCCTTCGATTTGTGGATTTTGATCATAAGTTGCCGCGGTGATTTCATTTGAGACTCGTTCGAATATGTCTCGATAGGTTGTATTTTGGTTAGCGTCTTTCAATGCTTTGACCAAGGACGAGGTAAAAGCACCCATCGTCCCTTCCGGGGTTTCCTGGGCCAGCTGTTTGTTTCGCGTTGCGGAAACCAGAACATAGCCAAGAGAGTCAAGCACGCCTTGCCCGAGGAATCCGCTCGGGCTTTTCATCGGCCCTCCAGCCTTTGGGTCCGGCATTTGACCTGCGTATTTCGCGCCGCGAACCAGCCTTGGTCCTCCCCTCGTAACAGTTCCTGCATAGCAAGAATCGATGGTCAACGTAACGCTACTGGGATGTCGCAGCGCTAGCTTCTGAAGTAAAATCGTAATTTCATCTCCACGAATATTGTTGGAGCCGTCAGACTGAGATCTGTAATCTGACGGCACCAGCGACGCATCCATGCCATCAAATGACTCACCTTTAATTGGGTTGAACGGGCTCTCGACGTCATCGCGAACTTCGGTACCGTGGCCTGAGTAGTGAAAATAAACGACGTCCCCAGGACTTGTTTGGTCTATCAAAAACTCGTGGAATGCCTTAATGATGTTGGCGTGGGTAGTTTCTGCTGGAGTCTTCAGAACTTTTATCTCGCTGTCTTTAAAGCCGAATGTTTCGCTCTTCAGCACAGTTCGCAAGGCTTCGACGTCGGGAGCAGTGTGCAAGTCCCACCAATATTTGCCGCCGAGTTCGCATCCTTTGTTAGCTTCTCTACAATACCCAGAAACGCCGACCAGTAGCGCGTGCTTACGCGGGGTTGGACGAGTTTGGCTGGCAGCTTGCGGTTGAGCAACGATGTGACCTGTTGAAGTCATTAAACCGCAGGCAAGAATGGATATCGCAACAAGCGTACGCGGCATGGACGGTGCGTGCCTCCATCCAATCGACAATCTTGAATAGCGTATGGCCTTCTAACAATCCTGCGAGCAATCGATAGAATCGCGGAAGCATAAACAACTTCGGCGATCTTCCACTAACTTCTAATTAATCCGGAGGATATACCATCATCGAGACATTAAATTTCGCGCGCCGGAGTCACTAGCGCTTAACGTTCTACTGTCCGAACGTCAGTGTCACAGATTGGGTTTCGTTCTTGTTGTAATCACCACTGCCGCCCAGAGTTACAAGGTGGACCGGAACAGTCAGTCCCCCGCTGACATCATTCTTGATCCCAAAGGCTATGTTGACGGTGACTTTACTGAGTGGGATCCCAGCAACAGTGGGTGTTTTCTTGGCAGCAGCGGCGGCTACAAGCATTGCATTCGCTAGCGCGTCCGACAATTCCTGCGACGGTTTCGCGCGACCTCTCGGAGGCACCTGCTTGACGGCGTACGTAAAGGTGAGGTCATTAGTGGTGTCTTTTTCATGTGATGCACCGATTTTAAAGATAAAAAAACTAATGCTAAACCCGCCGACTTTGCCTGTGGTGGTTTTGAAATCAAAAGCGGCCGAAGTCAGTGGTAATAGTCCATCAGATCCAGCCCCTCTATTGGCTTGATAGCAATCAATAGCCGCTTGCAATGCGGCGACAACAGAGCCCAGGTCCACAGTGCCATCCGGCTGTTGCACGGTCTTCGGGTCAAGCTTGGGTATCGTTGATAAGTCGGGAGCCTTACACGTAACTTGCTGGCCTCGCAGCGTGGCCGGAGCAGCCGCCAACATGAGCGCCAAAAAGCAACTTTTCATCATTGAGTGCCTCCGCGACGAGAGTAATGCGGCGGACATTATCACCGTAATATAATACTGTCAAGATTAAATAGTCCGCTGCTCTTAGAATTTCCAAGGGTTTTCAGTCGCAGCTAGCGTATGTTGCACGTCAGCACTAACCGAAAGGCTGAAAGGTGAACATCGGAGACGACGCCTTCAGAGTCAATCTGCGGAGATCAATGATGCGCCTACTAAGTGGTCGTCGGTTTGTCGCTGTTGGAGCATTGTGTATTCAAGTGCTTCTTGCCGCCTCTTTGCCATCTTTGGGATCGAACGGAGCACCCCGGGAAATTCAAGCCAATTCCTCCGTTGAGAGTATGCTCGCTCCGGGACAGGCTGACGTTTTCCTTGTAGTGCTCCAGAAAGACCAATTTCTCCAAGTAACGGTTACGAAGAACCCTCCGTGCCAACATCTCTGAGACCGTTTTAGTACTCTTAATTAATGAGCAGGGCGAGAAAGAAAAAGGAAGAGATGAATTCTCTAGGTGTTGTTCTTTCCCCAGAGGTTTTGGCTGGCGCGGAACGGAGCGAAGGCGAGCGAAGCGAGCCGCAGCGTAGTGCAGCGGCAACCAAAACGGGTGGCGGCGCGGGACTAGCCTCGCGTCCTAATCCCGAAGTTGTCGCGAAAGCAAAGCGGCGCATCTTCACCGCGGAATATAAACTTCGCATTCTGCAAGAAGTCGAGGACGCCGCTGGCAAACGCGGTGGTATCGGAACTCTGCTGCGCCGGGAAGGCTTGTACTCATCACTACTGGCAACCTGGAAGCGTGAGCGGTCCAACGGCATCCTCGAAGCGTTGACTCCGCAGAAACGAGGACCCAAGTCCAAGCGCAACTCGCTGGAAGAAGAAAATCTGAAGCTGCAACGCCATAATGCGCGGTTGACCGAAGAGCTACGCAAGGCGCACATCATCATCGACGTCCAAAAAAAATGTATGGTCCGCCGCCGTTCTGCAAGAAGAATCATTGAGACGAGTAGAAATAGTCTGCTCAAATGTATTCGGCCTACTGTTGGAGCAAGCTCCTGGCCAGGATGAGTATTCGCGCGTCCCCGTCCTTATAAGTGGCACGGTCTAACAGAGACCACTTTTTTTCCGGGCTTCGGGCACGCCGTTGGACTGTTCTGTCATCTCGTCGATTCTCGCTCAGCAGATCTGGTGGAAGCTCTTAAGATTGATACATACGCCGGGTTGAATTGGAAAGTGGAACACGCGCAGCCCGCCCTCCCTTGATTCCAGGTTACGCAGCCATGTTTCCCTCACAGAGTGCAGGGATCTGGCGATAGTTCTCGCCTTTGACGAGGACCGCCCACGCGATTCGGGCTAGCTTGTTGGCCACGGCAACAGCCACAGCATTTGCATGGGCACGACTTTCTAACTGGGTCATCCAACCGCCAAAAGCGTACTTCTTCCGCTCCCGGATAAGGATGGCTCTCGCACCGTGAATGAAGAGGCGCCTGAGATAGGAGTTGCCACGCTTGCTGATCCCCAGAAGTTTAGGCTTTCCTCCTGTGGAATTCTGTCGTGGAACTAGACCCTGATCGGCGATCACTTCTAGTTGATCAGTTACCTCTTCAATCCGCGATTCCGCAATCTTCCACTCTTCCCAGAGTTGTTCCAGCAGCCCCCGCAAAAGAGGAGAGAGATTGAGCTCAGCGTCTTCAAGGATCGCGGCCATGTGGCTTCGGAGATAAACGCGGCCGGCGCGAAACGCGATGCCACGCTCCAGTAGGAACGCACGGATCTGATTAATAATTCCGGTGCGGCGGCGAACGAGGCGATCCCGAACTCTATGAAGAGCTTGGAGGTCGAGCTGATCATTCGTTTTGATTGGCACAAATCGCATCCTTGGTCGTTGCACGGCCTCAGCGATCGCTTCGGCATCGTTGTAATCATTCTTGTTCGACTTGACGAATGGTTTTACAAACTGAGGTGGAATCAATCGGACCTGGTGACTTTGGGCAGCGAGAGCGGCACCGAGATGATGTGAGCCACAACATGCTTCCATGCCGATAAGGGCTGCGGGAATGTTGGCTGTATAGGCAAGCAACTGAGATCGAGAGCATTTCTTCTTGGCGATCACCTTCCCCTGCTCATCCAGGCCAATCAAGTGAAAGACGGTCTTGCCGAGATCAATGCCAACCGTGCAAATTTTCATGGGATACTCCTCCTCCGCAAGTCTTGTACACCGCGCAACAACTTTTCAACTGGCGGCGGACCATCCCATTAGTGGCGGCGCTGTTGGGCCGTCCGATTCCAGAACCGGACCCGGAGGAGAACTCCTGATGGCCGCGGTCACCGAACTGGCCACCGCCGTAGGCACGCGCGCCGCTTGCCGTGCGCTGTTTGCGCCGCGTGCTTCCTACTATCGCCAACGGCGTTCGTCGATCCGTCCCGAAGTACGCAAGTCGCGGCCTTCACCGGCACGTGCGCTTTCTCCGGCGGAATGCGAAACAGTCTTGACGCATCTGTACGGAGAGCGCTTCCAGGATCGCTCGCCCGCCGCTGTTTATGCGACGTTGCTCGATGAAGGCGAGTATCTCTGCTCGATTCGCTCGATGTGCCGCTTGCCGAAACGGAGGGGTGAATCCAGAGAACGCCGTGACCAACTCACTCATCCGCCGTACCAGAAGCCAGAACTTCTAGCCACCGCTCCCAATCAACTCTGGAGCTGGGACATCACCAAGCTGCTGGGCCCGGCGAAGTGGACCTACTTTTATCTCTACGTGATCCTCGATGTGTTCAGCCGCTACGTCACCGGCTGGATGGTGGCGATGCGTGAAAGCGCGGAGTTGGCCAAGCGCCTGATCGAGGAGAGCTGTGCGAAACAAAACATCCGACCCGGACAACTTACCCTGCATGCCGATCGCGGCACATCGATGAGTTCCAAACCGGTGGCTTTCTTACTGGCCGACTTGGGTGTGACCAAAACACATAGCCGGCCGCACGTCTCCGATGACAATCCGTATTCGGAAAGCCAGTTCCGCACCATGAAATACCGGCCGGAGTTCCCGGACCGCTTCGGGTGCATTCAAGATAGCCGGGCTTTTTCGCAGGGATTTTTTCGTTGGTACAACGAAGAACATCGCCATTCCGGGCTGGGCTTGCTCACGCCGGCAATGGTCCACTACCAGCAAACCGCGCTCATCCTCGAACAGCGCCAAACCGTTCTCGATGCCGCCTATCGCGTCCATCCTGAACGCTTCGTACACCAAGCTCCAAAACCACCAGCGGTGCCAGCCGAGGTCTGGATCAACAAACCGCTCAACTCAAATGAAAATACTCACTAAATTCCATGAACACTGGTCTCAAACTCGTTGACACGCGCCGGAAAGGCGTCGATGTCAGCGTGAGCCTCATTGATCCAACAGCCAAAGTGCTGGTGAAAAGTGAAAATAGATATTCCGCATACATTTGGATTGGAGTCTTTGAGCTGGATTCCAGAGACCTCAGGACAATATCGTGTTCCCCCGATCGCGCGCAGATCGTTGGAACAGACCCGAAACTAAGAACTGAGCGCGATTGGACGCACCCGTTTTTTTGGGCACCCTTTATTTTAATCGGCAATTGGAAGTGAGATTAAATGAAGAGAGGCCACAGCCTCACAAGTTATCGACTCCCTAGATCGGCTGTGAAACGGGGAATGTTTGCTCCGTGTGCAAGACCTAAATCTCTATTACGCGTGTTTTGAGTGCCTCCCGGAATCGGTGCTAGCGACTTCTGAGCTGGCTGATGATCCCTCGGAATTCAGTCACTACCTCAGGAAACTCGTGTCGTCGGTCCAATTCGTCCGCAACGGAATTCAACACAGCACCCGCAGTACGAGCGTCTCCAACGAGTGAGAGGTGAGACACGGCTAGGCGAGCCCCGCTGATCAGGTCAGTTGAGGGAGCATGTGCTTCGATCAAATTGGCTGTCACGAATGCCCATGCTGCGGCCGTAGCAGCACCTGGTCGATGCTTGGCAATGAACCTCTTGAGTGCTGCTGCGGACGCGATAGGATCGGAAATGTCAGCAGCAGCCTTGAATTCAGCTTGGTCAACATCTGAGCTATCGCGGATGGAGTTCGAGTCGAAGAAGGGTTGACCCCAGATTACAGGTTCAACTCCGCTACCGAAATCGAACACCACCGGTTTCTGCGCGATGGGAGTCCGGGGCTGATCGTTCAACCCAAAGATACTAGCACGCTTGACAGTAACACCTGCGCCGAGGGATTGCCCCGTTGCTATAGCTGTTTGCAACTCGCCGAGGTGAGTAGCTGAGTACAGAAGCCATTCGGAAATCGTAATGGTATGGTCCAATGGATTGAAGTCGGCTTTTTTGAATCGGAGACCGTCGCGAACCAATGAATACGACAGCAAGCCGTGTTCAAGGCTATCAGCTTCAAGAGCAACGGAATCCGATTGCGTGCCCATCAGTAGATGGATCTTTTTATCATAGACAAGTTGACCGAAACTGCGATCATCCATTGGAGCGGGCTTAAATTCTCTGCCAGCGATTGCGGCTGCTTGGCAGGTGTCTAAAATCAATATTATTTCTCCTGCGTCAATGTTTCCGAGCCATGAGGTCAGCTCACTGCTGGAAATGGAAGCGGCTTGCAATTGCGGACTCAATGAAGTCCCAACGTCTCGACCAATGTCAGTAGGTATCACATAAAATGTGCCCGAACCATCTGTGTAGCCGTGTGTAGCAATGTGAATCACAACCAGATCGTCTGGAGTTGTTTGCTTCAGATGCATTGTAGCAAGGGCTCCTGCATTGGGAGATTCGTGGCCACTGAGCATGGCAATTGCCGATTGCAAGTTGCTCTTGGAAGCCGCTGCTTCACCCTCGCGCCGAACCGTATCAGATACCAACGGAATCCGAATGACATCACTAAATTGTGAGGTGTCCCTTAGATTCTTGTAGATATCAGTGGCCATTTCCCGAGCGTCATTTGCTGCGAACCGCAGGTTCCAGCGTGGATCGTCAAATACATTTACGCCAAAGGTAAGTACGTAGGCGACGCCGCTGCGCGCTTTATCAGTAGGGTGCAATGGGAAGCTTCTTTTGCCAGTCCTTCCTTTGACCCGGTCTTGGTTGAAGGCATACGCGGAAAATTCAATCTCGGGACCGGCAGATGCAATCGGAAGCTGAATATCTTTTATTGTGATCGTCTGGTTATGCAGATAAGGATCGAGAAGTCCCCCCTGTTCCGGGACGCTCGCCACGAGCTTGCCACCCCTAAACACGCGCAGATCGTAGCTGTGACCTTGTACCTCTGTTCTAGGCCAAGATACTCTAAGGCTAAGCTGTGCCGTCTTTTCCGAGGTATCTTGCTGAATATCCTCTATCGTGATTTCTGGAGCGGCGGTGTTTCGTTCGGAGATTGCCGCAACCTTGGGCAAGATACCATCAGTGGCGCGTGAAAGTAGACCTGGAGTGAAATAATCTCGCATATAGATATCGAGCGGGAGCGCGCGAAAAGGCGCAATTGGCCTTATCCAGTTCAAACCTTGCGTGCCTTCAATATTGTTTGTGTCGAAGCGGCCTGAAGTGTCGAAGACGACCCAATTCCCAGACCTCATTAAGACCATCCGACACAACTCCATCATCGTTGCTCTATCCCACAAATGGACAATATCGTCCTGCAGGCTGGCAGTGAGAACGAGAGCGTTGTCGTCGGAAAGTTCCATCAGGTCAACTTCTCGCTCTTCATCGAAGGAAATCGCAGATGTTCGACTCTGCAAATGGCCGACGCTACCCTCGCTGCTCATTACCCATGTTCCGTCCTTCGAAAGGCCTCTGACTATGCCACGATAAGCACTACTGCACGCTAATCGCATACCAAAGAGTGTTTCGGGGAGCTTGGCATTGGAGATGCCGTTGCAGTTTATGGTTAGAAGCCGACCGTCAGGAGTCAAAGTTGGATTAGTTGGATCACCTTCCTTCGAGCGCGACAGTAGGGCAGGTATCGCCACAGGCTTCCCGTTGTTCGTCCAAACTTTAGTCTTGCCGAATGCCTGTGTTAATACGTATTGGTCGTTTTTAGATGACACTAAGTTGAGCACTGCTCCGTCAAGATCAGATGATCCGAATTGAGCCATCCTCTCACCTGTGTCTAACGACCATTTGAATCCTGCACCTCCTGTACTGAAAGCGTATTTGCTGTCGTGTGAAAAACTGGTTGACGCGATGTATTGTGTATGTCCTGTAAAGTGAAAGCGCTCATCTCCCTCAACATCCCACAAGCTAACTGACTGATCAAGACTTCCTAATACTATATGCCTCCCATCTGGCGATAGCGCGCCTGTGATGATTGGAGCAACGTGACCGGAATAGCGCACTAGTTTGCCTTCAGCACGCCATAAAAATGCCACCCCCGTAGCATCAGCGGCAAGGATGTATGGCGAGTGCCCTATAAAGCCAATCGACAGAAGTCTGGCAGTGGCTCCTCGCAAGGTTCCAATTTGCTTAAAGTCTGATTTTGCGAAGACGCGAACCTCACTGTCCCAGCTGCCCATGTGCCTGTCGATAAAGGCACACGCAAAAGACTGATCATCCGGGGACATAGCGACTGAAATTGAGGAATTAATGTTTCCGCCATAGATGTATGGTGCCTCCCAGAGCTTTGTTGCCGACGAGACATCCCAAACCGAAGCACCGGAAGAAAAAGTGCCGCCGATGAGGGTGTTCCCGTCGGACGACACGCTAATTTCAAAAGCGGATGCTAAAGGCACCGTTTTGATTAATGTTCCGCTTGAGGTGTCGCGGAAATGGACCCCGTCGGCACCAGCAGTGATGGCTATTGAACCGCTCTTGGAAAATTGGACCGCGCCCATATCGCCGTCTATCCGCCAGATTTGATGACTCGTGTGCTGGTCAAATATTGCCGCTCCATCTGACCCAGCGATAAGAACCAACGGGCTAGACGGAGAAAAACTGGCGTACCCAACGTTGCTAAGTTTTGCTTGGAAGTGTGAATTTTCTGTACCTGTAGCGGCATCCCAAAGGTGTACGACTCCATCCTTGTCAGCCGTAAGGACAACGGCACCGTCGTTGGATATTGCAAACGGGGCCCCATAAAGATAGTCGTGGGCCAAAGGCGCTACATACCCGGGGAAGCTCCGGACTTCGGCACCGGAGTTGGTATTCCAGATTCGTGCTTTGCCGTCCTCGTATCCGGCAAAAAGGCGGTTGTCTCCACCGAAGAGTTCGACCCGAAGGACGCCTGAGTTCGCAGCGTACCTCTTCAGTTCTGCCCCCGAATCGACATCCCAAAGAATGATGATGCCGTCGCTTCCACCCGTAGCCAGGAGACGGCCGTCACGAGAATAAGTCAAAGCAGAAATCTTGTTCGTATGCCCCAGCGTGGGAACTAAGATCGGACTCGACTGTTGTGCGTTTGCCGACGTGGACGCGAGTACTATCCAGCCAGCCAAAAGCACCAACTGTTTCCTAACATCCATGAAATTCTCCTTCGAGATGAACTTGTCGGGCTCGATGTGAGGCGAGCCAATATAACTCTTCGGTTTCTAATCGGGTCGCAATATTATTAATCGCCAATACCAACTTTGTGTCGTAGATCGACGATCTGTGCTCGTTCCCAGTCCGCATACGACTCGGGATGTGACTGAAAATATTTCCATGCGTCGTTCAGCAAGTCCGCCATGGGACATTGACCCGCACTATAGGCTTTCAATCCCAATGCTTCGAAACATTCTTTAGTTTTCTTCGCTAAATCCCGCAGCAGAGTCTTCGGAAACGCCGCCCGGAATAACTGTGGTTCAGCTGCTCCGACAGTCACCACAAGTTCCGACCACCGGTCTTCCAGAAATTCCTTTTCCTTCCCGTCTAGAATCAAAGACACCATCTCGACAATTAATTCCGCTCTCGCCGCGTCCGCGGGATGGCTCTTCACAATCGCATACACATCTGTGCTCATCCGAGCGCACAACCGTAGGTTCTCCCAAGCGAAACTACAACCGGTGGCGAACGTAGCGACGAGATCGCAAGCAAACTCCACAATCCAATCGCCCAGCCATAAGTCCCGAAACGTCTTTAGTTCCTCGATCGCTTTCTCCGGCCGTCCGGTCCGTCTTGCTTCGTCAATGCCCTGCGCGAAGTGGTGCGCCACCAGATCCATCAGAGGCACCAACACAGCCGACTCATTGCGCAACACGATGAAATGACCCAACTCATGATAGAAGTCAGGCCACCCCAAAAGATGGGTCGCTTCACCCTGAGGCACTAATATCAAATTCATTTCCGTCATGGCGCAGTAGTACTGCGCGCTCATAGCCCCGCAGATCGGAGGTTCGTCGGGAAACTGAAAATCCCGGCAAACCGCCGCCACGACCTTTGTAAGGAAGCGGTCCTCGTCTCGAAAACGGCTCAGCGAAAAAAGGGGGCCTTCATCGATCGCCTGCGCCAGCTCCGAGAGTCGTTTGAAGGTGTGGTAGAAGTTCTTCGCGAACTCCGGCCGCGACACATCCGGATCCGCGAGCACACCCTCGACGGACAGCTTCGCGCGCGCAGCCAGCTGATGAATCTGCTGCCGAGAGGCCTCCGCTTCCGGAGGCACAGTCATTCGCCGCAGCTCCTCTTCGAGAAAGCGGAATCGTTCCGCGAGATCGTGCAGCAGGGGTTCGAGGACGTGACCCATTTACCGCCTACGCATGCGGCGGAACATCGACGAAGCCGTCTGGTCCGCGACGTCGCAAATCTCATCGAGCAAATGGACAACAAAATCCTCAACGGGTGTGGACGGTCTTGAAAGCGCCGCCGCCGCCTCCGTGAGATCCTCAAGAAAGTACGCCAACTTGGATCTGTGCCGTTCCACCAAGCGTGTCACGACTTCCTGTGGCACTATTACCGCAGGCGTTTTTTCTTCGTTCGCCAAGCGGCTCCGGACCGCTTCGAGCGTGTTCGTCAGCTGACGCCGCTGTTCCTCAGTGAACTCCGAACGCCGGTGCAGACGCGCCTTCTTAATAGCAATGATCCCGCTGTTCAGTTCTTCCGCCAGCTTTGCCGACGTCCGATACTCGTGGGATAAGGCTGAAACGTCGCTCATGTCCTTACTCCGTTCCTCGCTTACGCAACTTCCGCTGAATCCTCGACTTCTTGGCCGTGAACCGCCTCCTCATCATTCGCCTCTCCCGCAAGCGCTCGCAACGTTTCGTCGCACAGTTTCAAATCGATCGGTACTGACATGCAGGCAGTAGGCGAAGACCAGCACAGCAACGACTTCCGAAAGACGTCTTCCATCACCCAGTCCAGATCCAGCCCACCCTGTACTACGCGCACCGCCACTGGCGATGCCGTCCCTGGAATACGGAACGGCTCCCCCGTCGTGCAAACGATACCCTCGTCCTCGCCTGTTCGGAGACTCGTCCCGATCAACGGATTCTGCAGCCGGGCTCCTGTTTCGTGTACCAACCGGAGGCCAGAAATAAATTTCTTGGCGATTTCGATCCCACCAAATATAACGTTGGCGGGCAATGCGCCTTCACGGACCAGCTGTTTGATGGCATCTTCAAAGCCGAGCCATTCTGCCTTGAACAGCCGACCGTCTCGTTGAAGCACAACCGATCGCAACGCTCCGACCACTTTCAAATCAGCCTTCAGCCCGTCGTACACTGTGGCTCGTACCTGGGCCCGCAACAGTTTTTCCGGCTGACCGGAATCAAAGCTTCTCGTATAACAATGGCGTCCACCCTGATAAAAGAACGTGAAAGCTGCGCACCCGTTCAACACGTCAAAGCTGATGTACGCATCGTATCTCGTGCCTTCCGGTAACACCCATCCCCACTGCCGGTTCACGATCAACAATCCGAGCGACGCAAAATTCACATAGCTGCCGAGTTTGCGTGACAACGAAGGAATCGGTTCGATCGCACTCCCGCCGTTTCGCAAAACCGTCTGATAGAAGCTGCCGACCTTGGTAGCGTCGAGACATTGAAACTGAAGTTGTTCGCGTAACGCCTTCTTTATGTAATTGTGCAAATCCGCCGGGCCGTTCGCTGGAAGAACCAATACACCGCGCCCATACTTCACGTTCGCCTGGCGAACTCCCGCGACGATCGACTCCACATAGTGCTTCAAGGTCCGCGAACTCCGATCATCGTAGAGCACAGTTTCAAGGCGATACGAGGTCTGAAGGAAGCTCCTGGTGGCAGCTTCGATCTTCTTCGTAATGTCTTCGGCAATCGCCCGCTCCAAGGATCGAGGAACCAGCATGTACTGCGGCTCGAGAGGAGATGTCACCGCCACCCCTGCGCCCCGGTCCGTCAACAGATTCATGCGCGCGCGTCCCAACTCCCCGAGCGCAACTCCCCCGTCCTTCCCATTTTCCGTAACCCGCAGGATCTTCTCCTGCCCGAACTCCATCGGTGGTACCGCGAACACTCGTGGCCGCACGATATGCGCGCTCGGATTGATCGCGAGTCCTTCTCCGAGAAAACTTTGGTTCTGGAAGTATCGCTCGATGACTTGCCGCCCAAAGCTAAAACGGTCTTCCGGCTCCCGAATAGATTGCCGATGCAGTTCCCTCGCTCCTGAATCCTGTGTTCGGTGGATCAACTTCAATAAAGCGAGCGGCGCAAACAAGCGCACGTCGCGGCCCGGATTCCGGTAGCGAACCGCTTTCGACTTTGAGTCTAAGTTCCGTATCCAGGGTGGTGGATTCTTGCCACCAGCCTTCTCCACCACATAATCGAACAGTGTCACCGCTTTGTCTGAATGTTCCAGGACGAACTCCGCTTCCGCGATGCTTTTCTCCATCACTTCGATGAGTTGGATCGGATACCACTTGTATCCAAAATGATAGAGGAACATCCTCATTTTCACCCGCTCAAACTCGTCTTGCCGAAATCGGTTGACGGCCCACGCCGCATCCACATACTTATGCACCAGCTTGATCCCGACAAACAGTCGGCCGTCCAGGAAGCGCACGTGGAAATGAAATCCCTCATAGAAATCAATTTCCCGGCTGAGATTCCCGCCGTTTAATGGCTTTCTCGGAAAGAATTCATGAATATTCCCCGACCAGAGATCCGGCTCGGACCAGAGACGGCCCCGGATTTCGAACTGCAGGAAACTCAGGCAAATGCGACGGTCGACTTCGTCAGTCGTGCCCAAGTGGCAGTCCTTCACGCGGCCCTCCGCTTTCAAACGCACGATGTCTGGGGCAAGGCCATACTCCGTCTCCGACAAACTCACATCGGCAGGCATCGCAAGCTGTACGCCGGACGCTCCTTTGACAACGGCTACCGGACAGCGCTCGCGAATCGACACTCGCTTACCGAGCTGATTCAACCCGCGGTCGATTAGGTCAGGGTTGCTGGTGTGTTCCCGATCAAGTCCGATAACTTGAACAAGCTGGTAGCGGAATCGGTGATTCGTTGGTTTTTCAACTTCGTAGAGGTTGATTCGGTGACGATCCATGGTTCAGGCTCCCGGCATACGTTTTGATACGGGCAAAAACGACAGGAATTCGGATTCTCGGTGTACTCGTAGTTCTCCAAGTCCGTCGCCCGGTACGTTCCATCGCTGCACAATCGCCGCAAATTTTCCGTGCTCCGGTACATGAAGTCTTCGAGTTCGTCGAATGCTGCCTGGTCGATCTTGTACTGCTGCGCCAGCGGCAGCCCGAGATTCACTTCCCACAGCTCGATGTTTTCCGGCTGAGAAACACGCCATGCCGGCGCTTGGCACATGAGCCAGGCATAGAGAGACATCTGCAGGCGCGCTTCGGTCGTCGAACTCGCCGAATAGTCTTTCCAATCCACGATGCCGTAGTGTCCATAAGCTCCACTGAACACTAGATCGATCACGCCCTGAATACGCACACCGTTATAATCGGCGGAAATGTTGGTTTCTGCTCGATAGAAACTCCGGCCGGACACGTGTTTCAAAAAATCCTCGAGCTTCGCGAGATTCTGAAGCGAATGTTCCACGGAATCGAGTGTCTTGTTTAGTTTTTCCGCCGTAGGCGGTGGCCCAAATTCGTGCTCAAACAGAGCGCAATATTCGTCCCCGGCTTTCGACTTCTTCATTTCCTTTTCGCGGAAGCGTCGCCTCGCCGAGAACTCGAACTGCCGGGCTCCGAGGCGCCGCGCCGCTTCTATCACTTGGTCCCACGAAACTGTCTGGCGTGCCTGCAACGCTGGTACGACATAAGCTTCGATCGCGTGATGCATCAGGTTGCCACGCCAGGCATCCATCGTCTTGACCTGACTTAGCAAAAAGCTTTCCCGTCGGAGAGGATCCTTTGCGTTGTGCCACGCCGCGAGGTTGGCAAAGAACAACTGCCTTTGGCACCGTCGCATTCGTCGGTCTGTCGAAAATGACCACTCCAGTCCCATCTACTCGTCCTTCTTTTCACTCGCCTTTTTGTTGCCCCGCTTCGCCTGCCGTTCCTCAAGCAAATCCAGGAATGCCGCCCAGTCGCCCGGCGATGCCACCTTCGCCGCGCGATCAAAGAATCTCCGTGCGTGCTGATTCGTCCGGAGTGGCTCCAATTCCTTTGGAAGCTTGTCAGCTAGCGTAAGCAGCTCGATCGCATCTACCTTAAGAGCCTCTGCCAGCTGCCGGATCGTCTTCACGGCCGGCGTATACGGAATTCCTCCGGTCTCTATTTTCGATAAGTACGTGAAATCGATTCCAGCACGCTCGGCGACCTCTCGCAGGGTCATTCCTTTTTCTTTCCGGAGCTCGCGAATCCTCTCACCAAAGCGCATCGTCTTCCCCAGCTTCAGGATGCAACTTTGTTGATTTGAAGTCAACACCAAGTTCCAGCCCTATACAATAGTTCTTTGGCGTTATGTTCTGTGTATAGTAGTTCGCTTTGCAGGCAAACTACTTTACAGAGACCGTAAGATTGGTTATGCTCTATGCATACCTGTTTGCCCAGTGGGCCAACAATTGCGCATAAACCATAATCTCAAGACTGCTCGGAGCCGCACCGCCAACCTCATTATGGCGCTCTACGACTCGGGTAAGACCATGTTCACAACCACCGAGGCTGCACAAATAACTGGCCTGAGCGTCCCTCTCGCAAGCAGCCTTATTCACAAGGCCGAACAACGCGGCCTCGTCTCTCGACTGAAACGGGGCCTCTTCGTCCTGGTACCACCCGAACTCGGAACAACATCCGAATATGCCGGCAATCCCTATTTGATCGTCCGGTATCTGGTAAGCGGCGCACCCTACTTCCTGTCCCATGCAACAGCGATGGAACTTCACCGCATGGTGACGCAACCCCAGTTCACGATATTCGTCTCCTGCACCAAACGAATCTCGAACCAAACCCTCCGTGGAACTCAATTCCGCTTTCTGTTCCTCAAGCCTGATGACCTCTTCGGCACCACGAAGCACTGGGTCACGAAACAGGAGTACGCCGAAATCAGCGACCTCGAACGGACCGTCATCGATGGCTTGCGCCATCCGGAAAACTGCGGAGGCATCACCGAGGTCGCGAAGGGTCTCTGGATGCGCCACATAGATATCCAGGTCAACAAGCTCATCGAATACTCAACGCGACTGAACGTCGGCGCCGTCCGACGTCGCTTGGGCTATTTGCTCGAACTCTTCGGCATCGCAACGGCCACGGAGCTGCGTTCTCTCCAAGACAAGCTCACGGCTACCTACGTGCCCCTCGACCCATCCCTTCCGAGCGAAGGGACTCACATCGCGAAGTGGCGCCTCCAACTCAATGTCTCTCGCGAAGAATTGTTGGTCATTCGGAGCACCTAAGTGATACCCCAGAGAAACATCTCCGTCCTCTCGAACCGCCTCGCCGCAGGCGGCCATCAGCGCATCCGTGAGGATCTTCTCGAACGCGACTATTGCCTGGCTTGGTTCTTGAATGGTCTCTCCCAATCCGACCTCCGGCCTGTCCTCGCCTTCAAAGGGGGTACCGCGCTTAAGCGCTGCTATTTCGCCGACTACCGATTCTCGGAAGACCTCGACTTCACGCTTCGCGAACCCATTACGTTCGATCAGCTGCGCGCGCGCCTGGAAGCCATCTACGCGATCGTCCACGAACAATCCGGTGTCGTGTTTACCTTCGACCGCCAAGACACCGCGCGCGCCAACACTCATACGTTCTACCTCCGTTACACCGGACCCCTTCCGCGCAGCAATGACGTAAAGGTCAACGTCACCATAAACGAAGTATTGTCGTTCCCGCTCGAAGACCGCGCCGTTCTCCGCGGATATGCGGAATTTGCTGATCTTCCGGACAACCGGACCGTCGCCACATACTCTCTCAATGAAATCGCGGCGGAAAAAACCCTGGCTCTAACCGACCCTGCCCGCAACGAACCTCGCGACCTATACGACCTGTGGTACATGACGGGACAACAGGAAGTTCATCTTGAACAGATCATCCCCGCCATTTGCGAAAAGCTGCTTTTTCGGCAAAAACCCTGCGAAGCCCTCCAGCCAGCCCTTGCCCAAAAAGAGACTCGCTTACGCACACTCTGGAATCATCGCCTAGCTCACCAAATGGCGACCTTGCCTCCCTTCGAACAAGTCTTTCGCGAAATGCGCCGCACCTTCCGTCAGGCACAGCTCCCCTGATCCGCACAACTTCATTACTAAGCTGCTTGCCGCGAACTCACACACTTCACTGGGCAGTCGATGCGCGCCGCCACAGGAGACCATAGCGCCGCGCGAGGCAAATCCATCCTCAGGGGAGTCATCCAAAGATGCTGACGGTTTCCGGGATAGACCACCCCCATCGCGCGGTGAATCAGTCGAACGGCCATGGCTAAGCCAGCCCAAAACGAAACGAAAGAAACCGTCGGAATCGTGGCCGCACCGCCGACTTCATCGACTGGATGTTGACAACCGGAACACGGTTCACCCGGCACGTGGCTCGAAGAAGAAATACTGAAATGGCTGGTCCCACTGACAAAGACAGTGCCTTTCGTATGACGTTGGACTATCCAACGACTCGGAATATCGTCAACGCCCACAAGAACGCACGGCGCAAGCTGTTCCACCTGCCCGCCAACTCCGAACCGCTCTCGCATGGGACGAAGATCAAAATTCGGCATGCACCGCTCGGCCACCAACGACGCCTTCGACGACCCGACATCGCTCACCAGCGAAAGCATATTGCGGTTCAAATTCGTCTCGCCCGTCACATCATCGTCGAACACGCGGCCTTTCATCCGCACACTCGGTAACCGCAACAGCGCATACATCGCGGCCTGGGCAATGGCTCCCGCACTGACGATGTCCACTTCACCCAGGTCCGTGCTTGCCGGTGGCGCAACGGACGCAAACTCCCATTTCGCACGAAGAGACGATTCAAAAAAGACCTTGTCCTCCGAATTGCGAAAGGTCAAGCGCCGGATGGCATGTTTGAAGGCCTCCCCAGCGGCCAGCGCTGCGCTAACC
This sequence comes from uncultured Acidobacteriota bacterium, assembly GCA_963814635.1. GTDB lineage: Bacteria > Acidobacteriota > Terriglobia > Acidiferrales > UBA7541 > Acidiferrum. Next base: position 78,063 of record CAWFDP010000003.1, read on the forward strand.
ATCGCGCCCACAGGCCAGTGCGCTGTCCAACGAGGTACCATCCCCCTTTGTTCGACGACGCCAGCCCAATCGCTTCCGCCCAATCGCCAACAGGCATCGCCGTTTTCCACCGCTCGGCTATCTCCCAAAATAAAGGTGAGATCTGCTTTCGCCTTTCCGTCCCAGACTTCCACCTCGGCACCGGCCACAAGTCTGTTGCTCGAAGCGAGAAGGGACTCCCGAAGGAGACCTCCAACAAACGGGGGTTGTGGGAGAAGCAGTGAAGTTTCCGGAATGGCCAAAGCCACGCGAATGCCCATGCGACTCAGCAGCGTGACAAGCGTACTCAAGCAGGTCTGTCCGCTGTGCGAAGATAGGTTTCGGCCGTCCGCAACGCAAAGCACGCGCTGCGACACGAAGCTCGCCGCGATAGCTTCGTTCGAGAGCCCGTCATGAACGTAATCGCGGCAAAGCAAGACGGTACGATCGAGTTGCGTAACGATATTCATGCCAGGTCGATCACCTCTTCTGCCGGAGTTACACGGCGCCATGTGCCGTCTTCGCCAAGCCGCCCAATCCACGCACCCTTGAGCGACACGTCGCCCATCGCAAAGTCGGGAATGACGATCGAAAGAAACCCAGTTTGCGAAACAATGGGCCAACGATCGTCCGTGGCCGAGTGGAAAGCGGCGCGGGGGTGCGTATGCACCTGTGCCTTGATCGTCTGCTTCGAGACAACGAGACGTTTCCAAAAGTCTGTCAGCCACTGGTCGTTGACGTCGTAACCGTACGGCGAACGCTGGTGGACGGGATGTTCCACCCCGTCCACCCCGTCCTTATCCTGCGGCCCAGTCCAGAACACCGCACATTCGCATTCCGCACGACCGCATGCACGGAACGTCTCGAATGATTTCTCGAGAATGTCCGCTCTCACGCGCACGATCCACTCCCCCCTTTCACGGCGTTGGGACGGAGAAGAAGAATTTCATGCGGCTTGATCCCGGCACGCTCAATCGTTTCATTCTCCGGCACCACGCTTCCATCCTCGCGAAACAGAGAAAGGAGATGGGGGTTCTGGCTAATGTGAAATTCCTTGATCGCCTTCTGGAGAAGCGCTGTTACAGATTCGTGCGCTTCGACCTCGAGCGATTTCTCCACGCCGTTATAAATCACCTCGACAGCGAATTTCTTTTCGACAGCGGTATTCATGGCCTGCGCCCTCCTTTGTGGGCGAATCGTGTGGAGCCATCGGAAAGGCATTGAGTGCCCTCAGGGTCTCCGTTGTACTCACTGAATGACACGAGTGCGCGTTACAGGAATCACAGACATCGGGAAAGAGCGCGCGGGAGGACGGACTATTCGCGCAAGTCGGTCAGACTGCGTTTTGCCAATTCCGACTGCAAGCTCGAGAGCCACCGTTCGGCAGCTTCCCGATCCCCCACGGGAACATGGGAACGATTTGGCTTGCGGAACCTTAGGGATTCATCTCTGTTGGAAGTTAAGCCAGTCGCGATCGCGTCTGTCCAACCCGAGTTGCTCGCAACCCCCCAGGAATCGATCGTCCGCTGCACTGTTTCCGATACCTTCGAGAATGTCAGCCGCAGCAGCTGCATGAGACCAATGAATTCTTCCGTACTGATCCTCGGCACGATGGACTGACTATCCTCGATCTGCTCCATAAATTCGTCCGGTTTCCGAAGGCGCTCGGAGACATCGGCTCTCGAAAGCCCCGCCTTCGTCCGAATCGTGAAGACAAGCCGGCCGAGTGGTGTAATGATCTCGCCAACAGACGCCGCGCTCTCCTGAAGGGCAGCATCCTGTAGACGTGCTTTCACGAGACGCTTGATCTTGGACGGAACCGCAGGCGCCACCCCCGTCATGTCCGTGGCCAGCCAGCTGTCGACAGTCGCGTCGTCAAGCTCTAGGGGCAGCTCGCCTTTCTGGATGGCTAGCCGCAACAACGTGTTCAGATCTTCTTCTTTCATTGTGCGTTTCTCCCTGGCAGCACGGCTGTTTTCGATTGCTCCTTTAGCCGGTCGAGCACGCGCTTGTGACGCACACGCGCGGATCCTTCGCTGATACCAAGCCACTCGCCGATCTGCTGGTACGAAAACTCAAGCGCTCTCCACGTAAGAATTTGACGGTCTTGGTCGGACAGTTCCCCCAACTTTTCGCGAATCCAGCGGATCATTCCATTTGTCTCCTCCACCTCATCCGATGGCGCGTCCTCGTGGCTGATGCACGTCGAAGCGCTTAGCTCCTGGATTTGTGGTCTCGGCGCGCGGTGATAACCGATCGCGCGATTCTTTGCAATCTCGAAAATCCACGTGGTGAGTTTTCCTTTGCCCGTAATACGAAAGGTCTTCACCTTCTGGTGTACCGCGAACAGCGTGTCCGCGGCGATTTCCTCCGCCGTCGGTTCCGGAATGCTCATTCGGGCCGTCAGAAACCAAAATAACGGGCTCGACATTTCCGACATCAGACGCGAGAATGCCTCCTCCGAACCCTGCTGCAGTTCGGTGACAAACGCTGTCGTGTTTAGGTCATCGAAGCTCGTGAGTCGTCTCCTACCCATTTAACGGAAACGCGTTACAGCTTACCGCTACGCGTGACTATCGCATTGATGATAATGGACTTACGGTTGGTTCGGATGGTCACCACTCCCGTTTTGTAACGATGTTCCGTGTCATAAGTGAAGCACAGCTGTTCAGCGGCGGGAGCGTCCGGCGTGCGTTTCATATCAGCCTTGGTTATCTTGCAATTGCCAATGAGGAATTCGGCGTCAAGCGCTTGTGCGATTTCCGCGATCACGTTGACCAGCGCCGGAGACTTTCCGTTTTCGTAATTGCTGACCGTTTCGCGTCTCACAGTCAGGTGACCGGCAAGTTCCCCTTGCGTCATTCCGGCGCGCCGGCGCGCGTCCCGAATCTGTCGGCCGAGTTCGTGTTGCCAGCTCATGCGGATCGTTGGAAGTAAGGAAATGCCGTTTCTTTCTGTAAACATGTTGACATCGAGAAAGGCTGGTGTAAATATGATTACCAAATCGTGTAAATATATTTACACGATTTCCACATCACGCTGGTATAGACTCACGCGTCCAACAGGGGAGGGATATATGGTCAGTTTCAATACAGATCGTACGAATTACCTCTCCTTGGCACTGGACGCACGGAAAACTATTAAGGCACTGAGGCAAGCCGCGCAAACTGGCACCGCCACGGAGGACTTAAAAGGCGCGATCCACGACACCGTGGACTCCCTGCGCGCTCTCAGTAGCGGTGAGCTTCTGTTTTCGAACTTGGACCCCAAGTTCTCCTATCAGCACTACGAGCAGGTGAAAACGCTCGAAGAAGTTCAGTCGGCGATGAAGGGACAAAATGTGGCGGACCGACTTTCCGAACTGAACGACGCTTTGGAACCCGAGCAGCGAGTGGCGATTATCGACTTGGCAATTTTGTTTTTTTCGACGCTCGAGAACCGTGCACTGCAGCGGTACAACACTTCGGCCAGTTCTGCGTCCGGTCGGTAACTTCGATATATGCCAACGCTGGAAGAGCAGCTGCGTCACGACGCGTGTTCCCTATATCAATTTGTTTCTTCCATTACGCGATATTGCGAAGACAAGAATCCAGCAGCGGCATACATAAGCTCTTCGGAGAGTTTTTTTAAGTACATCGCCCAACTTGGCCTTGAGACGAAGTCCTACTTAAGCGAATTCCCCGGTGGCCGCACGCAAGCAATCGAATTGTTGGAATTCCGCAAGGATATCGCGACCCTCCGCTTGAGTTGGAGGTTTCTACACGAATTCGTCAAGCCTACCTTGGACGGCGACACGCTCCACGTGCCGACCTCCCTCATCCAGGCTTTGATCGGGCGTTTCCGGGAAATTCCCAATTATTCCGACACTGATTTTGTCATTTATCACACGGACCTCTTCAACTATTTCAATGTCCAGCTGAACGTCTTTAAGCCAATTGCAGATAAGATTGCCGGCCTCGTCAATGGGCCGAGTTTTCCTGATAAATTGGCGGTCATCGGGATTCCTTATTCGCAATCTTCTTCCGTATTCATGAACTGCCTCATTCCCCACGAGATGGGTCACTACGTCTTTGGCGACAAAGGCCTTCGAGCAAAATTCGGTCAGTCTGTGGAACAAGAATTGAAGAATCGCTTCGCCGCCACTCTGACCACCCTGGAACGCAGCGCAATAACCAGCGGTCTGGTGAAATGGGCCGAGGAACTCTTCTGCGATCTATTCGCAGTTCGCATGGTCGGATTCTGCTACTCCTTCGCCTTTATTGAGCTTTTTGATATTTCGAATGCTTTGGACGAGGGTAGAAATCTTACGCGTTCTGCCGGCATGACGGACTTTGACGAATACCCTCCCGATCTCTATCGGCTGCAGCAACAAATGACAGTCTTGAAGAAAGACAAATGGTGGGACGAACTGAATAGCGTCGATGTCCACTACGTCCACTTGCTCGAAAAAGTGGATGCCATGAAAGAGGCCGACTTCACGTTGTCTAACGTCAGCGGAATCGATGCCTCAAACATAATGGGAGCTTTTTTCACCGTGGTTCCATTGATCCTTCCTGAATTAGACGCCATTACCGCAGGGTTCGGATCCGGCGTCACGGAGTGGAAAGAGGTGTGCCCCAAAATCGAGAGCTATCTGGAACATGGAATCGTGCCTTCGAACCTTCTACAAAAATCCGGAGAACTGAAGTTCCACGTACCCAGCTTGGTCTCCCTACTGAATTCGTCCTACAAATTCTATGCCCAGTCGCTGGATAAACTCTTGAATCACATTGAGGATGCAAAGGTTGGGGATATCAAATGTCGGAGTGAATGGGCCACAAAGGTCCAAATGTGGACGGCGAAGGCGATCGAAGACGGCAACATCGTGAGAGCGAAAGGAACCACCTAAATGGCCGTTCTCTCGAAGAAGGAAATCAACGAAAGAAGACAGCTGCTAGTTACCGAGGCGAAAAATCTAGTTATCACGCCCATGCTGGACGAGGACGTGTTCGACGAGGATTCCGTTGACCTTCGTCTCGGTACATACTTTCTGCTGCCCCAGATCCCTCCGCAGCCGTTTGTCGACCCGACATCGGCGGGAGCCGCAAGCCAATCCTATTTGCGGCTTCACACCCCCCTAGGGGCGTATTTTGTGCTCCCGGCGCACCAGACCGTTCTCGGAGCGACCCTGGAATACATCAAGCTGCCCTACGATATTTCGGGACAGATCTTGACCAAATCCTCCGTTGCCCGAATGTTTATGGTCATTGAAACTGCGCCTTGGATTCATCCGCTGTACCGCGGCTGCTTGACACTCGAGATCGCCAACGTTTCCAACACCGCGATCGTACTGTACCCTGGTATGACCATTGGCCAGCTCATCCTCCTCCACACCGGCGTGAGCGAGGCGCCAGCGAAGCTCCGTGGCACGTATGTCGGGCCTGTTTATCCCGAAGCTCCAATGCCGAGGGACCCTGGCAAAGCCCTCAATCGGATCGGGCTTGAGAAGTACCGCCACCCTCTCTACGGATGGATCAACGAGAAAAACCTGGCGCGTGAAGTGGCCGCGGAAATGGCAAAAATGGACGCCAACGGAAAAGCCAATGTTTCAGCTGTAGTTCGAATTCTCCAAGATAACGGGGCTCTTCCTCCCGATAATCCGGCCAGCGACATTTTTTCCAAGTAACCGCCGCCTCTTAGAGCCACCCGATCTCCCGAACGTAGGACGCAGTGCGACTGCCGAAACCAACGCCTTGCTTCTGCTGACAGATGATTCCTCTTTCCTGCTGAGCCCAAGTCAGGCAGAGAAGACATTTGAGACAAATTCACCTGCTTCTGCATAGACCAATAGACAAGCGGCTCCGGACGGAATATCGCTTTTGATCTCCAAAGCGGAGCAAGGAGGCACACGGACGGCAAAGGCGGAAAAGAGAAACGGGGCTCGAAGCGCGAGAAGCGATTTGTCAGCTGCCAGCTATAAAACTAAAACAAAACCAAAAATGGCTCGTCGATTCAGCGTTGCCTGACAGCGAACCGATCGTTTCGAATGATGTGCGAGACTCTCGTTTCTCCTCCTCCGTCGCATTACTCCTTTCAAGGCATCCGGTCATCGCCTCGTTTTCCAAGACACTTCGAAGCTAGGCGAGTTGCGACTGGAGAACATTGACCGAACGCTCTCCAAGCCTCTGTCCTCATTCCTGCACTCCAAACCACAGCGGGGGCTGCCAATCGCTCATGCAGGAGCGGCAGTGACTTGGACAAACTTTTCGTGTATACAGAACGATGGAAATCAAACTCATCTTCGAATCAAACGCCGAGGAGACCTCCTGCTCGCTGGATGAAGTGGCAAAATCATTTCTCGACGCTCTGCGACGTGTTGTGCGCAAGGAATTGGAAACCGTGCTGATACAGCCCGCTCCCAGAGAGGGGCGCGATCCTCAATCACCGACTGGTCGGCCGCTGGCGCTTTCAAAAGCGGAGGCCGCCCAAGCGCTCGGGATAAGTGTCCGCACGATCGACTATTGCATCGCAAACCACGGAATCCGCGTCCTGCGCATCGGCCGCCGCGCCCTTGTTCCTTTGAACAGCATCGAAGCAGTTCTCAAGCACGGCGTTCTGGAAACCCCGCGTAACGGGCGGTCTGCTCCGCTCGATGAATCGTCAGGGTCCCAGTAAGTCGGACTCTTTCTTATAGAAGCTGAGCAGTAACAAATCCGGCTCGCACGTCGGATCGATACGATTCGCATACTCCGCGCACCAGGCAAGCAACGCCCGCATTTGACTCTGCGACTCATTGTCCAGCTTGTCGAAATGCACTGAGTTTCCAAGACGCACTGCGAGCCGCCGAACAAGTTGGCTCTGGTGTAGCGCCTGAGCCGCCTTGGCAACGACCTCGCCCTTCCGCGCGATCTCGCGCGCCCGTTCCGCGTCTTCCCGTCGCCGCTTCTGCTCGGCTTCAAATTCTTCGTGCCATCGTTTTCGGTCTGCCTTTACTTTCTTGATGGCCTGCACTAATACGCCGACGCCGGCAATTACCTCGCCGAGGCATTCCTCCAGCCTGTGTTTTTTGCCATCCGACCAGTTTTTCCGTGTCAACGTCGTCTCGCCGGACAGCAGAGAAATTCTCAAAAGGCCAGTTGGCGTGTAATCCCATTTCGGAGCCGACCACCAATAATCCTTTTTCTTGCGATCGATATCCTCCTTCGACGGAGTGTGCGCCTTGGTTTCGAGGATCTCCGACATGCAGAATCCAACCGTTTCCGACTCGTGAATCAACGTCAGGCTGGAACCATCTTCCTTAGGCCAAACGACCTGAATGCTGTGTTCTTCGCACGCCGTAAAGAGAGCATCTCCAATTTGCAGTGCCCTTAGAAATGTGCCCTCGGTGACCATCAAGTGTGAGGTTCTGCCCGCTCGGGGAACCAGCAATGACTTTTCATCTTTCTTCGCGTTTCGAAAAAGACGCTCCAGCCGAACAATGAAAGGATGCGAGAGCGCCTTGTCGGAAGGGACTGCAACAACCGGCACGTCAGCTTTGTCCGGTCTCCTTTGACCGGGAACATGCTCGCGGATGGTCAATTCGATTTGGTAGAGAGAGGGTTGCTCCACTGTTGGCAGCGGGGTGCGAGGAGGCTTCTGACCGAGCTCCACCCTCCTCCAATAACCCAGCCCTGGAGTCGGGATCTGGTGCTTGTGACATAGTTTGGAGAGTCCAACGTCCGAATATCCAAACTCCTTCGCGAGCCGGTGCACGGAGGTCGTCCAGACTCGCTCGTACAGCTCTTCGCGTAGAAGAACTCTCCTCGTTTCTTGCACGAACACCTCCGATGATTGGGATGGCTTCCGAACTCTCCGGCCGCTGTGATGTCCTCTATCAATAAAACCCCGCTCGGGCGGAGACGAAGCGAGGCTTTGAGCAGATCCCGAATGCTGATGGCAGGAAGGCCGTTTTGTGGCTGCCGGGCTTCGAAACGGACGAGGTTGTCCTGGGCCATGTGAATTTCAGCGGTGTCTTCAATGAGCAGGACTCGTTCATCCGCGGGGATGAATTTCCCGAGCACATTGAGTAGCGAAGTCTTTCCGCTCCCCGTTGAGCCGGCGATCAAAATGTTTTTCCGGGCCAGGACGTAGGTCTCCAGTTGGTTGGCGAGCCACCGTTCGAGTGTTCCTGCCTGGATAAGGTCCTCGATACCGAAGTGCCGAGCGTTGAATTTGCGGATCGTGAGCGTGACGCCGTTCACGCTGCACGGTGGAATCACGGCGGCCACGCGGCTTCCATCCGGAAGCCTCGAATCGAGGATGGGTTTCGATTCCGAAATGTCGTCACCCAATCGCCGCGCAATATTCTTGACCGCGACCATGAGGGACTTCTCGCCCAAATGGATGTCCTGTACCGGCTCAATGAACCCCGCCCTTTCAATGAAGATGCGGTCCGGGCCGTTGACCATGACCTCGCTGATCGCATCATCGAGAATCAGGTGCTCGATGGGCTTGAGAAAAGGCAGTATGGTTTCAAATCCATTCATTACAGTTCTCCATCCGACAGCTGGCGGAAATACGATTTGTTGACGTCGTTGTAGTAAGGCTTGAGGTAACAAAACGTCGGCGGCATCGGGTTCGTTCCGTCGTAGGCAATAGTCACGGATTGGGCGTTGCGCAGCTCCATGAAGTCTTTCATGTCGAAGCGGAGATCGTGATGGGGGCTATAGCTTTTCGACGCGGTGATATTCGCCTTGTGCGACATGGCCTTTCCGGTCAGCAGGCTGACCTGGGCATCGTGCCCGCTCTCGGAGAGGTTGTAGCTGGCCTTCAGCCGGTCCTCGCGTCCGCAAAGCTCGCTGGCCGTCCGCGCGGAGAAGTCATCGGAAAGGGACAGAAAGATCTTGGTTCGAAATGTTTGGAGCAGGGTGCGCCACGATTCTCCCGGCAGGGCGGACTTGAGGGAACTGATGCTCTGCGTCGCAATGATGGGAATGCATTTCGGTTGTCGGGAAAGACTGAAGAATTTTTCATCACCTGTCGGTTCACTTTCGCCGACGGTCGCGAAGTGCTGGTACTCATCGCATAGAAACAGAACTTGCCGGAAATAGTTCGCGGAATTCTTCTCCATCACGGGCACGCGGGCCGCACGTGACCAAAGAGCGTTACATCAAGGCCTTTGACCCGGCAGTCTTGGCGGCGATGAAGACTTTGGAGACGACTTTGGACGATTTCCACAAATGTTCAGCAACTGTTCAGCAGGTGAATTGAAGTAAATGTGGTAAGCTGTTGATAACAAACCGCGGAGAGGTGGCAGAGTGGCTGAATGCGGCGGTTTGCTAAACCGTTTTAGGGACTAAACACCCTAACGGGGGTTCGAATCCCCCCCTCTCCGCCATGTCAACTTATTTTTTCCAATATCATTGGAAAATCTTGAAGGCTCAGTGACTTAGCTGTTTTCGCTTCTTCCGCTACAGTCTCTCCAGTCTCCCTATTTCCTTCCGATCGCCGCTTTTTTCGAGCTAAATTCGAGCTAAACGGAACTGACCTTCAGCCGAGCCCTTGACACTCATCCCTCCATGCAGTCTGGTCTCCTCTGAGCCGCTCCTTGGGACATGCGTTGTTCGTGACAGACATCCGGAGCAAATCTATGGTGACTTCCGGATGGCATCCTCTCAAAGTTCGGCGGACTGAACGGATCGGGTTCTGATCGTCGGGGTTCCAGACTGCCCTGCGAGAGATCATTTCGCGGGTTGAACCGAGCCCACGGGAGACCTCGTATTTCGACCGCAGGGACTTGGTTCGATAAATATAAGAGGAGCCGTAGTTCAGTTGCCCAAATTGAGGAGACCATCCAAGACATGAACCAGCTTCCGGAGCTTGTGATATCCATTCGGCTCGGATTCGACTGCGACTCGCGCTTTAGCGCTTCTTTCGTGTTGGTTTTCCGCTGACAACATGCTCCTTGAAAAGTGGCACGAGCCGGAGTTGCTCGTCGATCTTGCGGCGCCCGAGATCGTCGATCGGCAATCCTGCCTTGTGCTGTGACCACACTTGAATGAATAAGCGCGCGGTTTCGTGCGCTACGTTTTTCACTAAGCCTCGAGGAACACCAGCCTGCACCGATGCCTTTTCGAGGAGTTCATTGTCTAGGCGAGATACGTCTTTCGTTCGGGCGAGTGGCAGGCCCAGGCCCCGTTCCGGCAGATAACGCATCGTGGAAACATAGTCGTAACCAGGCGAAAGCGTCGGCGTTCTACCATCGCGGTAAAGCAGCGACCAGTTCTTCAAATGCATGTCGGCATTCCCGATCGCCGTATTGAAAACAATACGCCGAATGAATTCCGTTAACCCATCTTCGCCAAGAAGCGCCCAGATATCTTTCGCCATGCCCGTGTATCCGTGCTCCTCGTATTTCTTTTCCGGATACTGTCCGTAGATTTGATTGAAATCTTCGGCATGAATCCGTTCTCCGTCCGGTCCGCGATCAAAACGCCGAATAAAATACGCGTTCGTCTTGCCTTCTGCGAATTCAGTCGGAAGATTCCCGATCGATCCGACCGGTATGAGCCCAAATTCCGGTACATCGATTCCCACTTCCTTGGCCAGTGTCATCATCGCGAATTCATTTTCCGGCACCTTGGGAAATCTTGGTGACGGCAGCTTTACGATCCACTGGCCATCCCGCCCCTGCACCGGAATGCGCAGTTGCTTTCCACCTCTGCCGATCGCAGAGAATTTCAACTGAACGCCGGCGAGAGAGAAGCGCAACACTTCTTCTTTGTTCGCCTCTCGCGTTTCCGATTTCTCTTCAGGCGGCGGCAACGGTTGTCCTTCACTGTCTTCTGCGATCACGGCGCCGGGCAGGTCGGCACCGACAAGCCACAACAACGGAAATTCTCTCTCCGGACTGATGCCGGCGCGTTGCGCGAGATAGTCGCGCAGTACGCCGGCGCGCTCGGGCAGGAGATTCGAGAAAAAAGGAGGCAGGCGCCGCTGAACTTCCCGCGGCCTTGTGATGAGCTTTCGTTCGATATCGTAATAGCTCAGGCTGAGCACCGGGCGCTGCTCGTCTTCGACATATCCCGGATCAAAGACGAAGATGTTCTTGTCGGTCACGACGTTCGTGATGGTGCCGACGAGCCGGTTTCCGAGTTTGATTCTCAGTGTGGACATCTTGAATTCCTGCTATCCGTCCGTTTCCTTAAGGCTCCCCACGAGCGGTACCGGCTCCTCTTCGCCTTTTCCCTCGCGTCCCTTCGTGAGGCTTTCCACGATGGGAACCAGAGTGGTGGGGACGAGAACAGCGGAAAGACCCACCGCGTTGGCTATCTGTTCGAGCGTCGTCCATTGAAAGTCGGTTTCCCCGCGCTCGATCTTCGAAATATGCGATTGTGGCAGGCCGACCAGCGCCCCGAGTTCTGCCTGGGTCATAACCCGGGCCCTTCGAGCTTGCTGCAGGCTCTTTCCCATCTGCTTAAGCATCTAGGACTCCTTGTACAGCTACTATAGCATATTGTACCCTCAATTATAAATATGTCATCACAGCTATAATGTAAAACTATATGCTATAGCAGCTATTTTGTGCACGGGCGGTCGCGGACAAACTCTCTCCCTCGGAATACGGACGCTTCCGGTGCCCGACGAGCTGCGGTTTCGTTTGGTGTTCGGCGAGGACCAGCAGAAAAGAAAGTTTGCGCTCAGACTGGTCAATTCGGTTCTGAGGAAATCCTAGTCGCTCTTGACGGTTCTAGGGTTGGAGCGAATCTTTTTGAAGAACGATACCCATTCCTTAACCGTGATACCGCAAATCAAGAGCTCGGTAGATTTCTGGAGGTAAGCATCCATGATTTTTGTACGTGCGATGCGCCCGAAGTTTCCCCCGGAATCTTCGAAAGGTTTGTCCTCAATCTTGTCCGACTTTTTTGGGTAGGGTTTCACATTGGATGGCTCCTTAATGTCGCTTGAAACCCCTTCACTCGTTTTACGCACTTCTTGCCACCAGTAATTGCGATACTCTGCTGCCCATTTTGCGTTTTCCACCCACGGAGTAAAAGCGACTGGACGACCAGATAACACATTCGACAGCGCCCACGGAACAACCATGAGAAGGTCTTGGGGATTGCATGCCTGCCGATTTACCGCAAAACGAAAGGTTGGCACTGCCTCTTTCGCCAGTAGATACCAGCTTTTTAATTCTATTCCCATGATAACGTCGGACTCGTTTTCCCCGCTGCGCAACAGGACATCTGGGAAGGTCTGGCCTTGACGCACAAAGCTGTACAGTTGGTACTCTGTTTTTGGGTCCCAGACCATACGAATTTCGTTGAGGGTTTGCACAACCTGCTCCTCGACGGTAGCTCCAAGCACATTGCCGAGAGTATGGAGGTCACCTGCCATAACACCAGAGATGACTGTTTCCGTTTTGAAATACACTGGAACAGCGTAAAGAGCCTTTCGCACCCGTTGATAAAGTGCGGTGTGCTCCCAATTATCCGGAGGTTCCTTCCGTACGGGACTCGTGGGCTTTGCCATTACTTGCGGTCAACGAAATTTCCGACACGCGCTCCTGAGAGAGATCTACAATATCACTAACCCGCCAGACTATCTCGTAATTGAGCCGAGAGATACAACGGCACGTACACGAAACTTGCAGCAGACCAACACTGATGGTTACAAGTTTCAGGGAACCCAGCGCGAATTTGAAGAAGCGGCGAAGATTGTTGAGTCGTGGGGCAAGAACGATGCGAGCATCAAGGCTGCTCTGAAAGAGCATCTGAAGATAGAGGAAGCAGCTCCTGGGAAACTTCTCGTTTAATCCTCTCAACGCCGAAGTGGAAATAGGCCGGGTCTATTTCTCCGCCAAATGCTCGCCGACCAAGTTTGCGTGCTGCCAAGCAGGTTGTGAACAGTCCGCCAAACGGTTCCCAAATCACGTCCCCCGGCTTACTGCTGGCCTGCAAAACCATGCTTAGCAGGTCGCACGGTTTTTGATTCAGATGAATCGCCTTGCCGTTAAGACCATCAACCTTCTCGCGTTCCTTACCACGCAAAGCTGGGCGTTCCCAAACATTCGTCACGCCGTGCGGACACTCGAATTTTGAGCGCATCGTCGCCCAGTCTTCCGCAGTTGCAGGTCCCCTACCGTCAATAGAGAAGTACGGACGTCCGGTGCATTCCCCATACAAGTTCGCATACTCCTGCATCTTCACAAACACGTCCGCCGGCGGAAAATACCAAAGGTGCCCCTGGTCCAGATATTTGCGGGTTGCCGCATCAGCAACGCCACATGCTTTGTTAGCTTCTCGGACCGGAAGCCCAGTCCGCTTCCACTCGGACAATAGCCATTCCTTTAACGGTTTCCCTTGGATGCGAGCCTCAAAAACATATTGAACACAGACCTCAGTAACAACTGGGAATCGGCGAATCTTACCCGTGTTCACATTGCCCGCGATATGTCCTTTTCCTTTATTCCAGGTGTTGCAGTTGACGTAGCGCCAGCCGTATTTCTCGAGGACTGGATGGACTGCTGCCCAACCGATCTCGGAGTTCCAAAACCAAAGGGTCGTGCTCGGTTGAGCGTAGTCCGCCCAAGCACGAACGTGCGTTTCGTACCACTGTGGCAGGTCTAAATGGTCCGACGTGTCTCCCTCAAATCCGAGAACGCCATAGCCTCCGTCTGAGACGATGACTGTTGGTCTTTCCCACTGGTGATAAAGGTTAATGCTATCTCCCAGTTCAACTTTGATCAGATCGTCTTGCCAAACTGTTTCGGTGGGATGGTTTGCTATGAAAGCTGTCTTACCCCTGCCTACGGTACTTGGTGGCGTGAATGGTTGCTTTGCAGAGGCGGTGGCCGTCATTCTTTCGCTTTCCTTTCGTCTAAGCATTATTCATACCCCTTTTTCAGCCAAAAGTAAAAGGTCAAACTGTGGAAATCCCGACAAGTCGGATGCAAGCCCGGAAAGGGTGGCGGCCGCCATCGACAGTCAACTCGAACAGTCACACTCGCCTGACCCTATCTGACCCCATTGCCGGTCGATAACTTGCCGGCGAACCAGTAATCGACACTGAACTTTCCCGGGCCAGAGCAGATCAGCCAGATAAAGAGGATGGATTCTTCTGGCTGACATATTCGTTATGGTTCTCGATTGAACCGGTCGGTGCTAGTCTGATGCACATGCCGGAAGATGATGTATGCGCGGCGCCCGCCCATAGCAGGTATCGAGCCTTGCTCGACGTGTCCGCTGCGATTGTCGAGCAACCGACGGTGAAAGCCGTTCTCCATAGCCTGCGCGAAGTTTTGTCCAGCAGCGTTCGCCTCCATGGCACTGACCTTTACCTCCTGGACAGTGGTCAACAGACTTTGCATCTTCTCGAGTTTGATCGAGAAGCGGACGCGCCCGCCATTAGAATTGGCACCAAAATTTCACGGATTGGCGCGGCAGCACAATCTCTGCAGCAACAAAAACCAGTTTTCCTGCCTGACATATCGCAGGAAATGTTGAAACACCCCGAGTTGGCTCCGTTTGCAGCCCAATCTGTTGGCAGAAGCGCTTACATTTTCCCCGTGTTTACCTCCCAGCAAAAATACGGACTTTTGGTTGCAACTAAGGAGCGGGGTCAGGAGTTTGTGCGCGAAGATGTCGAACTACTCCGCTCTCTGACGTCCCACGTTGCGATTGCGCTAAAACTTGGTTTGAAGAATGTAAAGGCCATTACCCGGATTAGTTATTCCGTAGACGAGCCGAGAGACTACTGGGCCGAACGTGGATATTCCCGCTACGACGGAATCTAACAACCCTCCATACCTAACTGCCAGTCTAGTGAGCCGTTCAATCGCATCCCGCCGCTCGGCATCCTACCGCCGCAATTCTCAATTTCTAACTCATTCAGTCCGCGGGTCTCGACGCCCTTAGTAGCCACGCATCCGACTGACGACGACTCGTATTCCGGACCCGGAGGTCAGCTCCACTTGTTATCGCCTTCGGTGATGGTGATGTAGCGATTGATGGGAAGATCCGTGAATCGCTGAATGCTGCCGCCGGGGAGCGGCCATTTGACTTCGAGCCAATCCATTTTGCGCCTCACTCCAAGGCCCAGCACCATGCGCGGATCGTGCGAAGAGAGAAAACTTCCGCCTCCGACCTTCATCCGGCTACGCTTCAAGTCTTCTGATTGATAGGTGATGCGCGCGCCGATGGCGTCAGGATTGGATTTCTTTCCGGCCAATTTTATTCCCAGCCAGTTGTTTTGCGCGCCGATGTTGTTCTTCAACAAGACTGGCGCGCCATCATTCACGGCGATCAGCACGTCCACCGCGCCATCGTTGTTGAAGTCGCCGATGGCCAAGCCACGTGCGGCGAGCGGCCTGGAGAAAATGGCGCCGCTTTGGGCGCTGATATTTTGAAACGATTTCCCAGTGTTGTGAAACAACATCAGGGGCTCTTCGTAAGTGACCTCGCCGTGCAGAGAACTGATGAGATCATCCGGATTGCCATTGGCGAGAAACAGATCCAAGGCCCCATCATTGTCATAGTCAAAAAATTTTAGTCCCCAACCACTCATGAACTTTGTGGCCTTGCCGATCCCAGTAGGGAGCGCCGCGTCATCAAAAGTTTCGTCATGATTATTCTTGTAGATTGAAAAAAGTTCGCGGTCCAGATTGCTGACGAACAGATCCATCCAGCCATCCTGATCAAAGTCGGCGGAATCGACGCCCATGCCGGAGCGAGCTTTGCCGTCCGCGCTGTAGCCAACCCCTGCGGCCGTGGCGATCTCGTCGAACTTCCCTTTACCGCGATTGACAAACAGGAAATTGGCTACCGTGTCGTTGGCTACCCACAGGTCCATCAACCCGTCATTATTGATGTCGGTGGCGACGGCTCCCCATGCCTTGCCCAAATGAGCAGAGATGCCGGAATCCTTGCTTACGTCAGTGAAGGTCCCATCACCGTTGTTGTGGAAGAGCCAGCTAGGTTTCGGCGCATAAACTTTGGGAATACAGTAGTGGCGGCGGCCGTCTTCATGGATGCCGCAGGGTTTGTTCAGTTCCTTACTGAACTCTACAAACTGACACACGAACAAGTCCAGACGGCCATCGTTGTCGTAGTCAAACCACACGGCGCTGGTTCCCCAACCCGGGGCAGTCAGACCCGCCTTCGCAGTAACATCCGAAAACGTTCCATCACCGTTGTTGTGATATAGGATGCTGTGCGGATACTGGGTTACGTACAGATCGGGCCAGCCATCTCCGTCGTAATCTCCCACCGCGACACCCATCCCAAACGCGTTCCCCGCTACGCCGGCTTTTTCGGTGACGTCGGTAAACGTCCCGTCGCGATTGTTATGATAAAGGGCGTTTCGAAGCGGCTTGGCGGGAGTCCAGAAGTCGCACGCGCCGCTGTTCACCAGATAAATGTCCATCCATCCGTCGTTGTCATAGTCCAGGAAAGCACAACCAGCACCGGTGGATTCGGGGAGGTATTTCTCGGGGGATTTTCCGTTGGTGTGTCTCCAGCGGATGCCACTTCGCTCGGCGGAAATTTCTTCGAACGAATCGCGGTCTGCGTGTTGAAAGCCCGGATTGCGCCGGCCGGGAACTAGCAAAGCTCCCGCACTGATTCCGGCCAGAAACCCACGCCGCGTCAACCCACGTGGGCGCCCGCTATGCCGCATACGACTCCAGCTCTAAGCCAATCCGATACACGCTACGATTCCCCGGGGCTTTCGCATTTTGATTCGAAATGGCAAGCAGCTATCGCGGCTTTTCGTCTGTCGGCGCGGTTGGAGCCGCGGCAACGAGGCTACGGTGAATCGCAAACTCTCTTTCCGCCTCTTCCTGGTGTCCCGAGCGACTCAGTGCCGTGGCCAGGTTGAAGTGCACGGCTGGGTTTCCGGGCATCAGTTTCTCCGCCGTGCGTAGCGGCTCAATCGCCTCTGCGTATTTCTTCACGGCAACCAGGCACGACCCCCATTCCAGGTACGCTTCAGCAAGAGTCGTATCGAGCTTTGCAGCTTGCGAAAATCTTGCGATTGCCTCGTCCCAGTCTTCGTCTCGACGCGCAAGCTCCCCAAGCACGTAGACTGCACCAGCATTCTTCGGATCGATTTCCAACTCTTTCTGGAATTCATGTTTGGCACGTTCGGTGGATTTATCACGGGCGTCGGGTCGCGAAAGCAACAGCCTCCCCAGAAGAAAATGAATGCCGGGGATGCCGGGATTTTTTTCGATAATGCCTTCATATTCGAGCTGGGCCGCGTCCCAATTCCCTTGAATCTCAAGCGCTTCAGCGTTCAGTTTGTGAGCAGGTATGGATTGCGGGGACGTCCGGCCGAGCTCCTGGGCCGCAGCAGTCGAGAGATCGGAATAAGCATGGACCAGGATAAAAAGCACTTCAGGATCCCGGGCAAACTGCCTACTAAGCAGCCGGATAAAGTCGAGGGACGAGTCTCGATCATTCAGTTCCAAAGCACAATGTAGCCCAGCAATCCCCGCCGTTTTTCTCGTTGACGCTTGGGCTTGGCTGCCCATTATGCGCTTGAGCGCGGGACTGGCTTCCCGGCAACGGCCCGCTTGGGCCAAAGCGAGTGCTTTTTCTATGGATAACTGGGATTCAGTGGCTGCTGGCGAGGCCGGTTTCTCTTGCTGAGCCACTAGAGGAAAACCCAAACACACAAAGGTTAGAGCAAAGAAGAAAAACCAGCACATTCTTGATTGGCTGAACTTTCGCATGGGACGCGCTATTGAACTGCTTCTCCGGATAAGTCGCCCAAAAACAAAATGAGGCAGGCGGGGGTGTGCGCCTGCCTCATTATACGCGTTTTGTTTTTAGTAGTAGAGCTTCAGCGCCAGCTGAATATTCCTTGGCGATTGGGCACTGGTAACCTGCCCCATCGTAGATCCAAGGCCCATATTCGGCGCGTTGAGTTGGACGTGGTTAAACGCATTGACGAAATCGGTCCGGAACTGCAGCTTGAACCGCTCCGTGAGAAGGAAGTCCTTATGCAGACTCAAATCCACATGGTTGTAACGCGGTCCTCGCAAACCTCCGAGTTGTGGGGAACAGTTTCCAAATGTCCCGACTGCCGGATTGGAGAAGTTACCGTTATTTGTGAACCACTGGTAACCACCAACCCCCGGGGTAGAGATCGGTGTTTCTCCAGTGATGTCCGGAAGCGAACTGCAATCCGCACGCGAACCGCGTGAATTTGTCCCAGACTCGTCCGCGGCCCCGTAGACGGGCATGGGGAAGCCGGAGCGGAACGAGAAAATAGGGCTAACCGCCCAGCCTCCGACAACAGTATTGAGCACTTTGTTCAGGTCCTTGCCCAAGGCTTTGCCGCGGCCGATGGGCAGCTCATAAACGGCATAGGCTGAAAGGATGTGGGTGGCATCGTAATAACACGGCGCCCATTCCGACTTCGAATCGTATATGTTCTGCCAGTATGCCGATGCACTCAGAGCATTATTCCATGCTCCGTAATAGCCCGTGCTGTTCGACATGCACTTGGAGAAGGTGTAGGACAGCTGATATTGCAAGCCGTGGCTCATCTGCTTCTGCAGGACGGCCTGCAGCGAGTTGTAAGACATGGTTCCGTTCGACTGGGTCCCACCAGCGACCGTCGAAATGGTGTTGTAGAATGTTGGATTCTTGGCAAAGAACGGGCTTGGATCGGTGCACGGCACCGGTGCAGTCGGCGGAACCGTCACAGGCGGATTCATAGTCGCGCAACCGGCATTTGGAAGCAGCACCCTTTGTGTATAAGAGAAAGGCACCATGAGGTGAGTTCCGCGCTGACCGACGTACCCAATCTGGAAGGTGGTATCGCCCCAGAATTGGTGCTGGACTGCCAGGTTCCACTGGTAGTCGAGCGCCGGCTGAACGTTCGGATCCCAAAGATTGAGGATGGCGCCCGCGAAGCAGGAGTAGTTCGCGCAGCTACCGCTCGGAGGCGTGGGCGGAATGCCGTCTGTGGTGTCCGAACCGGGCAATGCTACGTTGTTATAGTGGGTGTCGAGCTGGGCCGGGGTGAAAGGCGGGTTCTGAGCCAAGCGCAGGTTTGTGCCTGTTCCCTCCAGATAAGAGGAGACGGTGAACGCGCCGCGAACCACTGTGTGGTTGCCCAGCATTTCAGGAGTCCAGGCAAATCCAAGGCGCGGTTCGAAGTCCCTTCCTCCATAGAAGCCATTATAAAGAGATCTGCTGGCTCCGCCCTGACCGGCTAGGTCAACATTGCCGGTGGCAATATTGTAATTAGACTGCTGGTTGTTTACTTCAACCCAGGGAGTAAAGGCCTGGTATCGCAGACCGAGATTTAAGGTTAAGCGTTCTGTGACTCTCCATGTGTCTTCGGCATAGAAACCGATAACATTATCGGTCTGGGTCCACGTTTTGCCGGTGCTGACTCCGCGCCCAATATGATAGGGGAAACCCAGAATGAAGTCCGCACCGCCGTCGCCTGAACCGGTGCCAGCGCTACCGATGGTGTCACTGGTAAATCGGCCGTCAAACTCCATGATGCCAAGTTGCCCATTGTTACCCGCATAAAAGGTCTTGACACTCTGGTGATTAAATTGGCCGCCGAACTTGAACTCGTGGCGTCCGTGTATCCAGCTAAGCGCGTCTTCGGCTTGCCAGACCTTGTCGTCGAAGCTAGTTGTTTGCTCCGAGGTTCCGAGGTTGGAAATTGCGGAATTGCCAAAGTTGATGGCCAACAGCCCATCGATGCCCGAAGGATTGCCATTCCCGATGCCAAGCGTATTGCCAAACTCCCCGACGCCTGAGCCCCAGCTGGTACCGGCATTCAGCGTGATATGGCTCCAACCGAAGCGGGCGTCATTCACTAGATTGGTGCCGATGGTT
Source organism: uncultured Acidobacteriota bacterium (assembly GCA_963814635.1). Taxonomy (GTDB): domain Bacteria; phylum Acidobacteriota; class Terriglobia; order Acidiferrales; family UBA7541; genus Acidiferrum. The sequence goes on from CAWFDP010000003.1 coordinate 97,904, forward strand.
CGGCTCCAATCACCGACCGTATTATATATCGGCGTCGTCGAGTATCCGTTTCCCACCAACAAATCCGAATTCGCCGAGGGATTGTTCTGGTAGGCGCGGGTGAAACGACCCGAAATGTTGTCCTTGCTGCTGGCCTTGTAGTCGACCTTGATATCACCCTGGTCCACGTTCTGCTTGTTGTTGGTGATATAAGTCGCGTTGTTCTGCGGGTTAGTGTTTGTGGCGGGCAGATAAAGCGAGGAGGCGAAGAGTGCGCTCGCAACAGGGCTGACCATGACTGAGGGAATTTGGTTGTTTGGGAATGGCTGGCGGACGGCGGCAAACGGAGAAGACGGAGTACAGGGGGCAGTAAACGATACGCATGGGTTATACAACTGAACGTTCCCGTTGGTCGTTGAGGTACATACTCCGCCGCTGAATCCCGCTGGGCACAGCTGGCTAAAATCGCCACCGCGCTCGGCGGTGGAGTAGACCGTGGTTGGGGTCGACGAAGCGGGGGTGTCGAAGCGCTGACCCTGGTAGTCTGCGAAGAAGAACAGCTTGTTCTTCAAGACCGGACCGCCAAGTGTACCGCCAAACATATTCCAGCGCAGCTTGGCGCGTGGATTTCCGTTGAAATTATTCGACCAGCTATTCGCGTTCAACTTGTCGTTCCGGAAGAACTCCCACACATCTCCGTGCAGGCTATTGGTCCCGGACTTGATTGTCGCGTTGACAATGCCGCCCATGAAACTTCCGAATTCCGCCGGAGCATTATTCGTAATCAGGTTGAATTCCTCGATAGCGTCCGGCGACGGTGTGTATCCCAGCAGGTTATCCGACACCTGGTTGTTATCCATGCCGTCGAGCAGGAAATTGTTAGCCTGTTCACGGTTGCCGTTAATTAAGGGTCGGCTTCCGTAACTACCCGTATTGTTGCCGCTATTGAAGCTGTCGGGATCGGTCGATACCGACCCGGGCGCAAGCAGGGTCAACTGGACATAGTTGCGCGAAGCCAAGGGAAGATTGTCGTTGGTAGCGGCGTTGATAACCGTATCCACCTGTGTCGACTCGGTTTTCAAGATCGGCGCGGAGGTGTTTACCTCAACCGTTTCGGTGACCTGGCCGACTTTCAACACAACGTCGATGCGTGCGACTTGATTCACCGTGAGCACAAACGCCGGGTACGCCAGCGAAGCGAATCCCGTCTTTTCCACTTTGAGTTCATAACTACCAGCGGGGAGCTGCGAAATGTGATAAAGACCGGACTCGTTGGTTTCGGCCGTATACGTCAGGCCGCGTTCCACCGACTTTGCGGTAACCTTGGCGCCGGCCACAGCCGCGCCGGTCGCATCCGTTGCAGTTCCCGTGATTGACGCCGTTACTTCCTGTGCCACAACTGCGCTCGCGCCGAACAACAGCACGACCAGCGCCATGCATGCCAACCCCATCCCCCAAACACGCCATTTCTTCATGTCCATGCCTCCGAATCGAGACCCCACAAAGCAGGAATCTCTCCTCTCATTGAATTTCTGCAGTACCGCTAAACGCACCCCGGATGAACGAACCAAATTGTGAGGTATAGCTCTATAGCACTAATTAATGCTTGTCAAGAAGAAAATCTTACTTTATAAGGGCATTACGTCAGGCGCGGTATAGCACCATGGCTACCGCGCTCTATATCACGGTAAGTTGCGGAAGGGGTGCCGTCCTTCCGCCGGGTGCCTGGGTCCGGTGCTGCGAACGATGGCTATGGATGGACTTTTCGAAAAAGGGCTCAGCTTCCGCGTGACCTTGGCACGCCCAACATGGCTCATGCCAATTCTTAATGCCCGGTAAGTACTTGAATTGAAACGCTTTTAGCGTTGTTGGCTTAGGTCGAGGAAAATTGCATGGCTGTAAAGACCCGCAACGGAGTGCCCGCCTACCAGAGGATCCAGGGCACCATCCTGCAGAAAATCGAGGCCGGAGGCTTGCGTCCCGGCGATGCCGTTCCTTCCGAACGGGAACTCGCGAAACTGCATCAAGTCAGCCTGATGACCGCTCGACATGCGCTGGCCTCGATGGAGCGCGAAGGCGTTGTTGAGCGCCGCCGCGGCGTTGGCACCTTCGTCTCGGCTCCCAAAATTCATTTCAACAAGCTGATGAGCTACACCGAGCAGATGGCCAGCCGCAATCTGACTGCCGCCTCGCAAGTGCTGTTCGCAAAGATTGTTGATGACGAGCAGGAAGCGACCGCGCGTCTTTCTCTGCCTCCCAAAAGTCGCATCATCAAGCTCGAGCGCCTGCGCCACGCTGCCGGTGAACCGTTTGCGCTGGAGATCTGCCATCTTTCTGCAACTCAATTTCCCGGGTTTCTGGATACACCGCTGAGCCGTGAGTCCCTGTTCGCCATTCTGAAGCAACACTACAACGTGGAATTGGGATACGCCGATGAAGAAGTCGATGCGACTGCGGCCGATCCCAGAACCGCCGAACTTCTTGAAGTGCCGCGCCGTGAACCGCTACTGCGCATCCGCCAGGTGATTTACTCCAAAAAAGGAACGGTGATTCTCTACGTCCTGGGCCTCTATCGCTCAGATCGTCACAACCTCGTCATCCGCCGCTTTCGCTGACTTTTCACACCTCCGCTCGCAATGCGGGCGCAAGTTTACATTTCGTTTGCAATCCGATTGCTGGAAGACGGCCAGTGTTACAATCCTCGTGTTTGCGATTCGCGATTTTGCGAGCTTCTCCGCAAATGCTTTTTACGCGGCCGCGCGCAGCCTAAATTGAACCATGGACTCCATCGCCATAACCTTACTGCATAATCTCCGACTGTTTCCTGCCGAGCCCGGCGCCCGCGAAATCGCGCAACGACTATATTCCGCGGTTCGAACGCTGCCGATCGTCAGTCCGCACGGCCACACCCAGGCCTCCTGGTTCGCCAAGAACGAACCTTTTCCCGATCCTGCCAAACTTTTCATTCAGCCGGACCACTACATCACCCGCATGCTCTTTAGCCAGGGCGTCAGCTTTGCAGACCTCGAGATCGGCGCCGTCAAATTGCAAAATCCGCGCAAAGTGTGGCGCATCTTCGCTGACAACTATTTCTTGTTTCGCGGCACGCCGACTCGCATCTGGCTGGATTTCGTGTTCCAGGAACTCTTCACGCTCTCCGAACGCCTTTCCGGCAAAAACGCCGACAAGTATTTCGATATCATCTCCGAAAAGTTACACGCGCCGGAGTTTTTCCCGCGTGCACTCTACGAGCGCTTCAACATTGAAGTGCTCTCCACCACCGATTCGCCTCTAGACTCCCTCGCCGACCATCTAGCGATTCGAAATTCCGCCTGGCGCGGACGCGTGTTGCCAACCTTTCGCCCCGACCCGGTGGTCGATCCTGATTTCGCCGGCTTCCGCGAAAACCTAGCAAAGCTCGGCGAGCTTACCGGTGAAGACGCTTCGAACTGGAGCGGCTATCTCGCGGCATTGCGCTCAACCCGCGCTCGCTTCAAGCAGTTGGGCTGCACCGCCACCGATCACGGCCATCCCACTGCGCGCACCGCGAATCTGCGCAATGATGAGGCCGCAGCGCTTTTCCAAAAAATCGTCTCAGGAAAAACCGGTCCCTCCGAACAAGAATTGTTTCGCGCGCAGATGCTCACCGAAATGGCGCGCATGAGCCTCGACGACGGCCTGGTCATGCAAATCCATCCCGGCTGTTCGCGCAATCACAATCGCGAACTGTACGAACGCTATGGCCGGGACATCGGCGCCGATATTCCGACTCCAACAAATTACGTCGACGCATTACAACCGTTGCTCGACGAATTCGGCAACGAGCGAAATCTCACTATCATTCTTTTCACGCTCGACGAAACCACCTACAGCCGCGAACTCGCGCCGCTCGCCGGGCACTATCCATGCCTCCGCCTCGGCCCGCCGTGGTGGTTTCACGATAGCCCCGAAGGCATGATGCGTTTCCGCCAGCAAGCCACCGAAACCGCGGGTTTCTACAATACGGTCGGCTTCAACGACGACACCCGCGCATTTCTTTCCATACCCGCGCGCCACGACGTTGCGCGCCGCGTGGACTGTGCCTTCCTGGCGCGACTTGTCGCCGAACATCGCCTGGACGAAGACGAAGCCGTCGAAGTCGCGCACGACCTCACCTACCGGCTGGTCAAAAAGGCGTACCGGCTGTAAGGAGCATCGTGAGTCTCTACTGCGCTCATGGCGGCGTTGAATTCGATCTCCCGCCGCCGCAACTAAGAAGGTTGCTGACGGAAAGCCTGGCGAAGCTCGGCGAACGCGATCGCGTCCTAGTCATTCCGCCGGATGCCAGCCGCGCAAGCTCCCGCGCCGGCGAATTGACTCACGTCGCCTGGGAATATTACGGCGACCAGCTGCAGGCCGTCCTCCCCGCGCTTGGCACCCATGCTCCAATGCAGCCCGTTCAACTCACCCGCATGTTCGGGAAAATGCCGCCGCAACTGTTCCGCGTGCACCACTGGCGCACCGACGTGGAAACGCTCGGCGAAGTTCCTGCAGAATTTATTCGCGAACAGTCAGAAGGTCGGCTGAACTACTCGTGGCCCGCGCAGGTCAATCGGCTTATCACGCGCGGTAACTTTGATCTCATTCTTTCCATCGGCCAGGTCGTTCCTCACGAAGTCATCGGCATGGCCAACTACAACAAAAATATCCTGATCGGCGCCGGCGGCCGCGACGCAATCAATCGCAGCCACTATCTCGGCGCAGTTTACGGCATGGAGCGCATCATGGGCCGCGCCGAAAATCCCGTTCGCAACGTTCTCAACTACGCCGCCGATCGTTTTCTGCGCCATCTTCCGATCGTCTACGTGCTCACGGTCGTAGGTCTCGCCGCGGATGGCAATCTGGCCGTTCGCGGCCTTTTTATCGGCGACGACATCGAATGCTTTCAGCGCGCCGCGGAACTCTCGCTTAAAGTGAATTTCGAGGTTGTCGATACGCCGCTCAGCAAAGCGGTCGTGTACCTCGATCCCCACGAATTTCACAGCACCTGGCTCGGCAACAAAGCCGTCTATCGCACACGCATGGCGCTGGCCGATGGCGCGGAACTCATCATCCTCGCGCCGGGCGTAAACACTTTCGGCGAAGATAAGGCCATTGACGCCCTGATTCGCAAATACGGTTACCGCGGAACTCCCGCAACGCTCGAAGCGGTCAATTCGAACCAGGATCTCGGCAACGATTTGAGCGCGGCGGCTCATCTGATTCATGCTTCGTCCGAAGGCCGCTTCAAAATAACCTGGTGCCCCGGCCATCTCACAAAAAGGGAAGTTGAAGAGGTTGGCTTCCAGTACGGCGATTTACAATCGATGTCCGCGAGCTACGATCCGCAAAAGCTCCGCTACGGCTTCAATCGCGTTAATGGCGAAGATGTTTTTTTCATTGCGAATCCAGGACTTGGCCTGTGGGCACACCGCAGCAGGCTTGGGCGATAAATTCTGCCTGAAACTCTGGCCAGCTTCTGCGGGATCTCCGCGTCTCATGCCAGGAGCAACATCAGTCCGATCGAGTGCCTGAAAGTAACGCCCCGCCTCCCAGCCTTGGTGATTTGCGTAAACCTCGCGTAGACTTTTCATTCGCCAGCGTTCTCAGCTACTCACCGGAGGTTCGTGTGCCATCCCGCCGTCGTAACGCCAGTCCAATATTTCTCGCACTTCTCGTCATCCTTTCCATTTCATTTACCGCTCGCGCCCAACAGCAAGTCGATCCCAAACTCTACGGTGGAATGAAGTGGCGCCTCATCGGCCCCTTCCGCGGTGGACGCGCCATCGCGGTCACTGGCGTTCCCAGCCAGCCCTACACCTACTACTTCGGCGCGGTCGGCGGCGGCGTTTGGAAGACCACCGACAGTGGCGTTACCTGGAACCCTCTTTTCGACAAGCAGAACATTTCCTCCGTAGGCGCCCTCGCGGTGGCTGACTCCGATCCAAACATCCTCTACGTCGGAAGCGGCGAAGCCTGCATCCGCGGAAACATCTCTTTCGGTGACGGCGTTTACAAATCCACAGACGCCGGAAAAACCTGGATCAACATCGGCCTCAAAGACACTCGCCACATCGGCGCGGTAATCATTCATCCTACGAATCCCGATGTAGCTTTTGTCGCCGCCCTCGGCCATGCCTACGGCCCCAATACCGAACGCGGCGTTTTCCGCACCCGCGACGGCGGAAAAACCTGGGAAAAAGTTCTGTACCTCGACGATCGAACCGGCGCAATCGAAGTTGTCTTCGATCCCCACAACCCTCACATTCTATTCGCCGCCATGTGGGAGGGCTATCGCACACCGTGGTCGCTCAACAGCGGCGGCGAAAAAGACGGCCTCTATCGTTCGAACGATGACGGCTCAACCTGGAAGCGCGTCGAAGGCAATGGCCTGCCGGAAGGACCGCTAGGTAAGATTAGCGTGGCTGTCTCCGCCGATTCGAATGTGGTCTACGCTCTGATCGAAGCAAAAAAAGGCGGCATCTACCGCAGTGGGGATGGCGGCCTCAATTGGTCGCTCGTCAATGACGATCACCGCTTCCGCCAGCGCGCCTGGTATTTCACTCATCTCTGGGCCGACCCCAAAAACGTCGGCGGCATCTACATCGCCGACACTGGTCTCTTCCACTCCATCGACGGCGGCAAGTCATTCGAAGTCATCCCCGCTCCTCACGGCGACCATCACGCACTGTGGATCGATCCCAATGATTCGAACCGACTCATCAACGGCAATGACGGCGGCGCCACCATCTCCGTCGATGGCGGCAAGAATTGGACCACGCAAAATAACCAGCCGACCGCGCAGTTCTACCACGTCGCAGCCGACAATGATTTTCAATATCGTGTCTACGGCTCGCAGCAGGACAACTCTTCTCTCGGCATTCGCACCCGCAGCGACCACGGCTATATCGATCGCCCCGACTGGGAAGCGGTCGGCGGTGGCGAAAGCGGCTACATCGTCGCCGATCCCCGCGATTCCAACATTGTGTATGCCGACGATGAGGGCCCTATCCTCACCCGCTTCGATCGCCGCACCAATCAAGCGCAAAGTATTCAACAGTGGCCCGAAGATCCCAATGGCCATCCCGCCTCCGAACAAAAATATCGCTACACCTGGACCATGCCCATCGTCGTCTCCACGCACAATCCCGAGGTCATCTATCACACCGCCCAGTACGTTTTTCGTTCAAGTGATGCCGGCCGCAACTGGACCACCATCAGTCCCGACCTGACCCGCAACGACAAATCCAAGCAACAGGATTCCGGCGGCCCGATCACCAAAGATCAGTACACCGTCGAATATTACGACGTGATCTTCGCTCTCGCGGAATCACCCAAGCAGCAAGGCGTGCTCTGGGCTGGTACCGACGACGGACTGGTGCAACTCACCCGCGATGACGGCAAGACCTGGTCCAACGTTACCCCGAAGGGTTTCCCTGAATGGGCAATGGTCAGCTTGATTGAGCCTTCTCCGTTCGATGCCGCGACCGCGTACGTGGCCGTCGACGCCCATAAACTCGACAACTTCAAGCCCTACATATTCAAGACCAGCGACTTCGGCAAAACCTGGACTCTCACCACCACCGGCTTGCCAGACAACTCCTATGTGCATGCCGTGCACGAAGATCCGAAACGTAAAGGCCTGCTCTACGCCGGGACCGAGACCGGCATCTGGGTCTCCTTCGACGACGGCTCCCACTGGCAGTCGTTACAGCTCAATCTTCCTCCGACTCCGATTCACGACATGGTTATTCACGACGACGATCTCACCGCCGCCACTCACGGCCGTTCCTTCTGGGTGCTCGATGACCTCAGCCCACTGCGTCAAGTCAGCGCTTCGATCGCCGCCGAGGACGCGCATCTTTTCACTCCCAAAACCGCCTTGCGCACCAGAGCCGGCCACGTGGAACCGCGCCACTATCCTATCGGTGAAAATCCACCCTCCGGTGGAATCTTTTATTACTACTTGAAAGAAGATCCGAAAGAACCGGCGAAACTCGACTTCCTGGACGAGCAGGGCAAAGTGGTGCGCTCCTACTCCAGCGCGGAAAAGAAAAAAGAAGAAGCCGCGGAAGAAGGCGAACGCGACGAAACCATCGATCATATTCCCGCCAAAGCAGGTTTGAACCGCTTCGCCTGGGATCTGCGCTACGAGCTGCCTGCCAAAATTCCTCTCGCCATTTACGATTCCGGTGATTTGCTCAGCCCTTTTGCCCTCCCCGGCAAATATCAAGTGCGCCTCACCGTCGCCGGAAAATCGCAAACCACGCCGTTCGAAATAAAAATCGATCCGCGGGTGCAAACCAGCAGCGAAGATCTCCGCAAGCAAAATGACCTGGAAGTCAAAATTCGCGACCGCGAGGACGAAATGAACAAAGCCATCCTTGCAATTCGCGACCTCCGCACGCAGCTCGCGGCCCTCGAAAAACGCATCGGATCCGCCGATTCCGTAAAGCCTATCGCCTCCTCATCCGCGGACCTCCGCAAAAAAGCCACCGCTATCGAAGAAGAACTCATCCAGATCAACGCCAAATCCAGCGAAGACGAAGCCAACTATCCGACTAGGCTCAACAGTAAGCTCGCCTACCTATTCAACGTCGTGGACAGCGCCGACACCGCCCCTACCACCGCCGAGCTTGGGGTCTTCGCCGACCTCGACCGGCGCCTTGAATCCCAGCTCGTCAAGTGGCGCGAGGTCCTGGCCAAGGACATTCCGGCCCTCAACGACCTCATGCTAAAGAACAATATCCCGCTGGTCGGGCCGTCCGCTAAGTAACAGTACTGGCTCTGGTCGGCCCCACGTGCTTCCGTCGCGGCCATCCGATTCTCTCGGATTGCCGTATTCCTCGATATGGGACCACGCAGATATCTCCTCGGCGCCCTTGGCTATCGCCAGCAGTCGCCCGGTCCACCCGTTTATGAACAAAAATTTGACTTTTCCAGCTCATGGAGCAGGCGTATTATCCGGTCGGCCTGCGTCTGTAACCTTACGGACGCATGGTCATCTTCAGAAGCGGGGGAAACTGACACACCAGTCCTCGGTTACCTTGGCCAGACGCAAATTGACTCGACGTCTCTTGCCATCTGGCCCGGCCCACTAAAGAGCTTCGGGACGGGTTTCCGTCTTGAGGGACAATCGTTCGAGCATCACTAAGAGGAGAGAACAATCATGACCAAATCAAAGAAGAGCCTGATCGTTGGCGCGGCACTCGCCGGTTTGCTCGCGAGCGGCAGCGCTGTTCAGGCTTCCAATCTGCTCACTGGGGTTCGGGCCAGCTTCAATGCTGCTCAGGATCAAGGTGGCGATGCCAAGACCGACAAGAAGGAAGCAAAAGAAAAGCACGCTTGTAAAGGCCAAAACTCTTGCAAAGGTAAGGGTGGCTGCAAGGCCTCCGATAACGGCTGCAAGGGCAAGAACTCTTGCAAGGGCAAGGGCGGTTGCAGGACGGACGGAAAGCCAATGACCGAAGAGAAGCCGCCCGCCTGAGAATTGCTTCGCGTAGTATCTGTATCTGTCGCTGAGGGGCCGGTGCCAGTCGCCGGCCTCCGATTTGCTTCGCGGATTTAAGTATGTGTCCTGCAGGCTTTTGCGTTGGGGTCGGTAGGGCCCGCTGTCGCCTAACCGTTGTCATTCTGAGCCCGCCGCAGGCGGGCGAAGGATCTCAACCTGCACATCGTCGCCACTTCTGCATTTCCTGGGAGACTTCCTTGCCGGCTAATCGCTTCAACGGGTTCACGGACTACGGCATCGGCATCGGTCTGCGTTCCCCGCACTACCATCACATCCTCACCCGCAAACCGGTCTGCGACTGGTTCGAAATCATTTCCGAAAACTTCATGATCGATGGTGGCAGGCCGCGGCACGTCCTCGATCAAATCCTTGATCAATATCGCGTCGTTCAGCACGGCGTCTCCATGTACTTCGGCTCCGCGGACCGCATCGACCGCGATCATCTTCGCCGCCTGAAAGAACTTGTAAAACGCACCAAAACTCCCTGGCTTTCCGATCATCTGTGCTGGGGCAGCGTTGACGGCCGCTACACCCACGATCTCCTTCCCATGCCCTATACCTTCGAGGCGGCGAAAAAAACCGCGCAAAAAGTTCGCGAGGTCCGAGACTATCTGGAAGTTCCCATCGCCGTCGAAAACGTCAGCAGCTATGCCGAATTCCATGTCTCCGAAATGACCGAATGGGAATTCTTGAACGAAGTTGTAGAACGCGCCGATTGCGGCATCCTGCTGGACGTCAACAATATCTACGTGTCATCCGAGAACCACAGTTTCAATCCCTTCGATTACGTCAACAGCGTTCCCCCCGAACGCGTCGCGCAGATTCACATCGCTGGCCATTCCAAATACGAAAAATATATTCTTGATACTCACGATCACCCGGTGATCGATCCGGTCTGGAAGCTTTACGACCGCGCCATTCAGCGCGTTGGCCACACTGCGACTCTTCTCGAATGGGACGACAGCATTCCCACCTTCCGCGAAGTTCACAATGAAGCCTTGAAAGCGAATCGCTTCCTCGCGAAGAGTGTTTTGGCCCGCGCTGTATGAAGCCACTCCTATGAGGAAGGTTTCCGTATGAGCCTGCTCTCCCTGCAACGCACCATGGCCAAAGCGGTCATGCAGCCGCTTACTCCTTCGGAGAATATGAGCAAGCGAGCGCCGAACGGCGCGCCCATGGCCAAGTACGCCGCGCAATTTATCAAGCCCAACGACCGCCTCACCTCATTCGAACGCCTGGAAATTTACAACCGCCAATATTGGTGGCGCTTGATGGCCAGCATGGCCGAAGATTTTCCCGGCCTGCAGGCAATTCTTGGAAATCAACGATTCGAATCTCTCTGCAAAGCCTATCTGACCAAGCGTCCCTCGCGCTCCTTCACCCTTCGCAATCTTGGCCGCGATCTGCAATCCTGGCTGGAGAAAAATCCCAAATGGGCTGGTTCGAAGCAGGCTATCGCCCTCGACATGGTGCGTCTCGAGTGGGCCGACATCGAAGCCTTCGACGGCGCTGCCGAACCACCGCTTCGTCCCGCCGGCATCGCAAAGTCCGCCGGTGGCAATTTGCAGCTCCGGCTGCAGCCCTACGTTCAACTTTTGGAATTCAAATATCCCGTCGATTCCCTGGTTCTCGAAATCAAGCGCTTCAACGACGACACCGAATTCCTGAGCAACACTTTTCGCGAACGTCGCAAGCGCAAGCGCGTCACCGCGGTCGCCAGACTCAAGCCCAACACTATTTTTCTCGCCGTTCACCGCAATGACGATTCGGTTTATTTCCGCCGCCTCGACGCCGCCGAATACGGCTTGCTTCTTGCCATCCAAAAAGGCAGAACACTCGGGCAAGCCGTAAGCCAGGTCTTCGGAAAACGCGCCGGGAGCTCCGCCGCCGATCCCGCTCAAATCACCGAGTGGTTTCGCAACTGGTCCGATCTCGGCTGGTTTTGTGCTGTGCCATCGAAATCGGGAAAAAAATCAAAAGAACGTTGAAACTTTCTCGCGGCTTGCGACTCCACTAAGGTATGAACACACTTGTGAACAGACTGACCGCACTGCACGATAGATTCTTCGCGCTGGTCTCTTACTTGCAGTCCCCTTTTCTTTTGTTCGTCCGCCTCTATTGGGGCTGGCAACTCGCGCAAAGCGGTTGGGGCAAGCTGCACAATCTTGACAAGGTCGCCGAATTTTTCGGCTCGCTGAACCTGCCCATGCCAGCGCAAATGGCCGTCGCGATCTCTTGCCTCGAATTCTTCGGCGGAATCCTGCTGGCCATCGGCTTGTTTTCCCGGCTGATCTCGCTGGTCCTCACCATCAACATGATCATGGCCTACGTGACCGCTGACCGCGAAGCGCTCTTCTCGTTCTTCTCCGATCCCGACAGATTTTCCGCCGCCGCTCCCTACGTCTTTCTGATCGCCTCTCTCATTATTTTTATCTTCGGCCCGGGAAAATTCTGCGTCGATTACGTGCTACGTCGCCTCTTTCATCTTGCTGACCAGGCCTCAGCCGGGTCGCGCGCCTCTTAAGCTACAATTATTGTTCGAACCCGCGCCCGGAAAGGCTTTTGTGACCGCAACTGGCTTGGCAAGCTCCGGCTCAGTTTTCTTATACTCCCTTCTCGGCCTTCTCGTTCTCACCGCGGTCCCGCGCGTTACTCACGCCGAAAGTAAATTCACGGTCGATGCCGGCGCGTCGCAAATCGAAGTCTCCGTCACCACCGATTCGCTGAAACTATCCGACGCCCAGCTCAAGCAATGGATTCAAGACGCAGCGAACGCGGTCATCGCGTACTACGGCCACTTCGCAGTGAAACACGTCCTTCTTCAAATTCGTTCGTTCGAGGGCACCGGCGTGCGCGGCGGCCAGACATTCGCCGCTCACGGTGGATTCATTCGAATCGCGGTCGGCAACCGAACCACCCCCGACGATCTGCACTCCGACTGGATGCTCACTCACGAAATGGTTCACCTGACATTTCCCTCGATGCCCGATCAAAGTCATTGGATCGAAGAAGGAATCGCCACCTACGTCGAACCGATCGCGCGCATTCAGGCCGGCCAATTCAGCGCCTCGCGCATGTGGTTCGAACTGGTTCGAGACATGCCAAAAGGCCAGCCGCAATCCGGCGACGAAGGGCTCGATCACACTCACACTTGGGGACGTACTTACTGGGGCGGCGCGCTGTTCTGTTTTTTGGCGGATATCGAAATTCGCAAACAAACCCAAAATAAAAGAGGTTTGCAGGACGCTCTCCGCGGAATTCTAGATTCCGGCGGCGACATGCTCCAGGATTGGGATCTTCCCCACGCCCTCAACGCCGGCGATCAATCCGTTGGCGTAAGTGTCTTGATGAAGTTGTACGAAAAAATGCGCGATGCTCCGATGAACGTAGACCTAGACGCTCTCTGGAAACAATTAGGCGTCAGCGTCGAAAACGGCTCCGCGCAATTCCACGACGACGCCCCCCTCGCCGCCATCCGCAAATCCATCACCGATCCCCGCCACCCGTAAGGACCCGTGTCAAAGCGGAATCAACTGTCACCAGCCGCGCCGCGTCAACTCCAAATACGACCCATCCAAATCCGCCACCGACCCGCACCCCAGCAATTTCATTGTGCGATCGACATCCGTTTTCAAAATCTGCAGCGCTCTCGCCACACCCGCTTGCCCCGCTGCGGCCAGTCCGTACGCATACGCACGCCCGATCAACACCGCGCGCGCTCCCAAACAGAGCGCCTTCACGATGTCCCCGCCGCGCCGCACTCCGCCATCCATCAAAATTTCCGTCTGCCCTTTCACCGCCGCCACCACTTCCGGCAGCGCGCGCAACCCCGACGACACACAATCCAGTTGCCGCCCACCGTGATTCGATACCACCACCGCGGCCGCTCCCGCATCCACCGCACGTTTCGCATCATCACCGGTCAACACGCCCTTAATCACCATCGGCCCGCGCCAAATTTCGCGAATCCATTTCAAGTCTTCCCACGTCACCACCGCGCGCGACAGCGCCGAGCCCACATCCATCAACGACATCGGCCCTTCGCCCGGAATAACAATGTTCTCCAGCTTCGGCAATCCTCCATCACGAAAAAATGCCATCAGCCATCCTGGATGCTCCAGAATATTCGGCATGTACGGCAGTTTCGCAAACAGCGAGCCCGCAAACATTTCCGACATCCCATTGCGAAAATCCCGTTCGCGCATGCCCGCTACCGGCGTATCGATCGTCACCACCAGCGCATTGAATCCCGTATTTCGCGCGCGTTCGATTCCACCTTCGGCGGCCGCGCGCCCCCCCACTAAATAAAGTTGAAACCACGCCGGACCTTTGGTCGCCGCACGTACGTCTTCCATTTTGTGCCCGGAAATGGTCGAAAGCGTGTAACCCGTTCCCGCCTCGTCCGCCGCCGCTGCGGCCACCACTTCGCCGCCCGGATGCATCACCCGGCTGTATCCCACCGGCGCCAAAAACGCCGGAAACGAAATCTCCGCTCCCAGCACCGTCGTCCGCAAATTGTATTCCGGAAATTTCACTGCCTGCCGCGGCCGGAACGTAAACTCCTCAAACACCCGGCAGTTTTCCCGCAGCGTGATTTCATCTTCCGCGCCGCCATCCAGATAATCGAACACCGCCTTCGGCAGCCGCCGCTTCGCCAGCTCCCGCAAATCCGCAATGTTCACAACTCGCGGTGAAGCCACCGCACTCGACGCTGCGCTCATCTCTTCTTTTTTCCCCCGAACAATCGCGAGTCATGTTACCGCACTTTTTCGCATCAGCCTTAAGTCCCGTCCGGTGTTCGGGTTCCATGCGATCCCGCATCAATGCTGGCGTGGGTGCCGCACGCTTCGTTGTTAGGGGTGCGGGTTTTGACTTTCTCTTTCTGTGCAATAATCCCGTCAATGGAAAACCTTCTCGATCACTCCGCCATGCTCGCGGCCGCGCTCGCCGAGGCCCGCAAAGGACTCGCCGAAGGCGGCCTCCCCATAGGCGCCGCGATCTTCGACGAACACGGCACGCTCCTCGGCTCCGGTCACAATCGCCGCGTACAACTCGGCGATCCTTCGCTGCACGGAGAAACCGACGCCTTCCGCAACGCCGGCCGCCAGCGCAGCTACCGCAAACTCATCATGGTCACCACGCTCGCTCCCTGCTGGTATTGCAGCGGCCTCATTCGCCAATTCGGTTTTGCCCGGGTCATCGTTGGCGAATCCCGCACCTTCCGGGGCGGTATCGACTGGCTCCGCTCTCTCAACATCGAAGTCATCGACCTCGACTGGCAAGAATGTGTAACGCTCCTTTCCACCTACATCAAGAAAAATCCCGCCATCTGGCACGAAGACATCGGCGAAGAGTGAAGTACAGCTTTCGCACGTCGCTATGTTTTGACTTTTTCCAGCAGGGGCACGGCATGCCGTGCCCGCCTTCGTCTCGTGTAGCGGCCGCCTTCTACCTGCCCCGCGGGGAGGCGGGCAATTTTTGCCACGGTGGCATTTATCCCGATTCATCGAGATGCCACTACTCGCACTCCTTCCCAATTTTTCCCAGACTCGCTATAGTCCTTCCCTGAGTCGCGCCACCACGTAGGGGGCCCCAGGTTCGGTTTGTGAACCTGGGTCTTGGGTTGCGCCGTTTACCTCGCTCGGAGGTTCCCGCCATGGCAAAAATAATTCTCACCGCGATCGTTGCTCTTTTACTGTCGTTCGTCGCAAACGCGCAGTCCGGAACCCATTCCTGCGAATCCCTCGCCCAACTCGAACTCTCCGGCGCGAAAATACTATCCGCGCAAACCGTCGCGCCCGGCGCGTTCACTCCCCCGCCTACGGTGCCCGCGTGGTTGTTCGGCGATCCCAGTCTCTACAAAACCCTCCCCGCTTTCTGTCGGGTCATCGCCGAAGCCGAGCCCAGCGCTGATTCCTCCATCAAAATTGAAGTGTGGATTCCCATCAATGCAGCAAACCACGTCGCGTGGAACGGAAATCTCCAGGGCTGGGGCAACGGCGGCTTTGCCGGAGAAATTTATTATCAAGCGCTGGCCATCGCAGTGAAAAAAGGCTACGCGGCGGTCGGCACCGACACCGGCCACGCTGCAGGCGGCACTGACGCCACCTGGGCTCTCGGCCATCCCGAAAAAGTCGCCGACTTCGGCTATCGCGGCATACACGAAATGACCCGCGTCGCCAAATCCACCATCAAAGCCTTCAACGGCAAGGATCCGCAGCATTCCTACTTCATTGGCTGCTCGAATGGCGGCCGCCAGGCCTTGATGGAGGCCCAGCGTTTTCCCGACGACTACGACGGCATCCTCGCCGGAGCTCCGGCCAATTTCTGGACGCATCTGCTCAGCAAAGCGCTTGCCGACGCGCAAGCCACCACGCTCGATCCCGCCAGCTACATTCCTCCCAGCAAACTGTCAGCGATTGCTCGCGCGGTCAACGCCGCATGCGATGCGCAGGACGGCGTCACCGACGGCATCCTCAACGATCCCCGCAAATGCCATTTCGATCCCGCCGCGATACTTTGCAAGGAAGCCGACTCCGACTCCTGCCTCACCGCCCCGCAAATCACCGCCCTGAAAAAACTTTACGCGGGCCCGGACGACGGCAGCGGCCGAAAAATTTTCCCAGGCTACTTGCCCGGAGCCGAAGACGGCGAAGGCGGCTGGGCCCCGTGGATTACCGGCTCAGCGCCTGGCAAGAGCCTACTCTTCGCCTTCTCCGGCGGATATTTTTCCGACATCATCTACGAAAAATCCGACTGGAACTATCGCACCGCCAATGTCGATGCCGCGCTGAAAACCGCCGATGAAAAAACCGCGCAAGTCCTGAACGCCACCAACCCCGACCTCGCTCCCTTCAAAGCCCACGGCGGAAAGCTCATCCTTTATCATGGCTGGAACGATCCCGCTATTTCCGCGCTCAACACCGTCAACTATTTCACCGAGATGCTCAGCAAAATGGGCGGCAACCAAGTCGAATCCTTCGCCCGCCTCTACATGGTCCCCGGCATGCAGCACTGCGCCGGCGGCCCCGGCCCCGACTCTTTCGGACAAAACCCCGGCGGCACATCCGACGCGCAACACAACATCGAACTAGCCCTCGAACAGTGGGTCGAAAAAGGCGCCGCGCCAACCGCCATCATCGCCTCGAAGTTCAGTTCCGCTGGGCCCGACTCCACCGACCCCGCCAAGCCCCCCAAAATGACTCGTCCACTCTGCCCCTTCCCCCAAATCGCCAAATACAAAGGCTCCGGCGACACCAACGACGCCGCCAACTTCGCCTGCTCCGCTCCTGCTAAATAAACTTGCCGTCCGCTTTTTCTTTTTCCGGTAGGGGCACGGCATGCCGACGATATATCGTGCCCGTTTCTCTTCTCCGGCAATTTTGTAGCGTAGCCAGTCTTGGCTGCGCTCTTCCGACTTCGTAGTGGCCGGTCTTCAGACCGCTGGCGGGTGGCACACTCGCCGAATCTCGCGCCACCAGATACTTACCCACCCTGCCCTGCCACGGTGTATAACTGTTCCCAAGCCTTGCCCTGAAAACGAACCACCCACTTAGAAATTCACGGAGAGAAGAAAAAATGAAGAAATCACTGATCGTGTCGGCCGTCGCGGCTTTTGCCGTCGTCGCGGCTCTAGTCGGCGTTGCCCAGGCCCAGAAAGAAAAACAGGTCGTCTACGTATCTTCAGCGAAAGGCACTTATGCGCCGTCGCCGATGGGCGGCGTTTCCATGCAGGCCCTCGTTGGCGAAATGGATAAGGGCCCTCATGCCACATTTACCAAATTTGCGCCCGGCTACGATGCCGGTATGCACACCCACACCAACGACGTTTCCATCGTGGTCATCAAAGGCGCCTACCTATATAAGGACGAAGCCGGCGAAAAGCGCGTCGGGCCTGGCGAATACCTCTTCGTCCCCGGCGGCCACAAACACTGGAGCGGCGGCGACAAAACCGAAGGCGCCATCTTCTACGAGCAAGGTTCCGGGAAGTTCGACACCATCCCCGCGAAATAACAAAACGCGATCGTCTCAATCGTAAATCTTCAAGACCTCCGGGAGGACCCACGCTTTCGCGCTGTGAAAGCGTGGGTCCGCTTTACGCGCCCTGCCTCTCCAAACGATGCCGCTGCACATTGCGCGCACTTGCCGTTCGAACGGTACTCTATCGGCAAAAAAAGGGGGTGGGGGTAGGACTAACCAGCACTTTGCGAGCGCCATCGGGTCGACGGTCCTCAAGCCGACGGTTTTCTTGCAACTTTGAACCTTCGCCTTTGGACTCCCACCTACGGTTCATGCACGGCTCCGGAAATGTGCTGAGGAATTTTCGCGGCGAGCGTTGCGGCGTAAGCCAGCAGAAACGAGTCTGCACCGCGTGGCGCGGCGAGCTGGATTCCCGCCCCGCCGGGGAACGGAACGGTGACTACCGGAGTCCCCGCCAGACTCAATGGAGCGGTGTAACGCAGAATTTTCATTCGCGTTTGCGAATGATCTCTTCCCGTTTCCAGCGTGCTCATCGGGGCACACGGCAAAATCAAAAAATCGAACGCGCTGAAAAGTGAATCGATGCGCGCGCGAAATTCGGCGTGCCGCACGCGCTGCTTCGCGATTTCGTCTGCGCTGAGCGAAGCGCCCCACGCAAGCCGTTCATTGCTGGGCTCGGGAAACACGGAATAGTCACCGCCGGTTGCGGCCGCATGAATCGCTGCTGCTTCGCTGCCTTGAATCGGCGCGTAGATGCTGAGCGCATCTTCCCAATATGCGGCGTCGAAGCATTGCAGCGCAGCGCCGGATTCGGCGAGCGAGTGCTTGAACGCCGCAAATGCGGTCTGCACGTTTGCGTCGCAGTCACGGAGAAATTCCGGAACGATGGTTCCGATGCGCACTCGGGTATCCGCCAGCGGCGGAACGCTGATGCCGAACAAGCCTTGCGCGAGCAGCGGCGCATCGCGCAAATCGCGGAATATCCATCCCAGCGTATCGAAGGATTGCGCGAGATGAATTCCGCCGCGCCACAATTGGCGATCCCACGCGAGCGCGATCGACCCGCGGTAGCCGGCCAATCCGCACAGCGCCGCGGGAACGCGAATCGAGCCGCCGGTGTCGGTGCCGATCGCGGCGACCGCCGACCCTTCCTGCACGCTGGCCGCGCCGCCGCTGGTCGAGCCACCGGTGAGCAGCTTCGAATCGGCAGGCTGGACGCAATCGCCGAAGTCGGGATTTTCGCCGGTGATGCCGTAGGCCAATGGATGCAAATTGGTTTTGCCAACGATCACCGCGCCTTGCGCGCGCAACTGTTTTGCGACAGCGGAATCTTCGCGGGCAATTTCGCTTTTGCCGGCGTAGAACTTGGTGCCAGCGGTTGTGCGAAATCCTTCGAGGTCGAAACAATCTTTCAGCGAAACGGGCAAACCGAAGAGCGATGGTTTTTCGCGTTGCGCAAAATCTTCTTCAACGCGATCGGCTTCGCGAAGGGTCCAATTCTTATCCAGAGAAAGATAAACATTGCGCCTGGCGTTTTGATTGGCGCGTTCGAGCGATTGTTCAGCGAGTTGGCGCGGAGACGTTTCAGCTGCGAGGAGCGCGGCACGCAGCGTTTGGATTGGGCTCAGCGTCAATATTTTGCGGGCACGATCGCCGCGGGTTTTTCGGGCTTTCTTTTGTATTGGAACAGGTCCACGCCGGTCTTACCTTTTTCCTGAAATTTCCATTCCTGAGTGAGATGGTCATTGTCGAGGATGGTGAGCACGAGACCGATCATGTGGCCTTGGTCTTCAGTCTTGAGGCCGCTGACGCGAACCAGGCTGAATGAATATTTTTGCGGCTTGCCCAGCATGATCACTTCGGATTTCATCTGCGGCTGATTGCCAGCGCTGCAATAGTGAGTGACGAGAATGTCATTGCCGTCGGCGGAATACATGGTGATCATTTCGGGTTCACCGCCGCGCTGCATGCGTTCCATCAACGCAGTTGAGCCCGAGACCAGCGTGTACGTGATCTTCACGGGTCCTTCACGGCTGGTGCCTTCCCATTCGCCGACGAGGGTTTTTAATTGATCGAATGCGGAAGCGTTGGCGCCAGAGTTGTTGGCGCGGGCTGCGACGGAGAATAGAAACAAGACTGCCAGAAAGAGTCCCATTTTATGGCGCATGGTGTTCTCCCTTACGACAAACCTGGTACTAGGTTAGGAATATCATCCTCTCGAATTGCGGTAATTTCCACTGATTGTGCGTGGAGGTCAGTTCAAGCCAGAGCTTGCTCCAGGTCCGCGATCAAATCGTCGGAGTCTTCAAGGCCGACGGAAACGCGCACGGTTCCGGGAGTGACGCCGGCCTGCTCGAGTTCCTGCAGGCTCATGTTGTAGTGCGAACTGTAGATCGGGAGGACCACCAGAGACTCGACACCGCCGAGGCTTGCGGCGAGCAGAAAAAGTTGCACGCGGTCACAGAATTTTCTGGCTGCGGGGAGACCGCCTTTCAGGTCGAAGGCCAGCATGGAGCCGAAGCCCTTCATCTGTTTTTTGGCGAGAGAATGATCGGCGTGCGTTTTCAAGCCGGGATAATGAACGCGCGCGACCTTGGGATGATTTTCAAGAAAGGTGGCGACCTTCATGGCGTTGGAGCACTGGCGTTCGACGCGGACGCCCATGGTTTTGATTCCGCGAATGAGGAGAAACGCAGCGCCGGGATCCATCGAGCCGCCGAGATAGATGACCATGTGGTGGACGCGATCCATCCACTTGCGGCTGCCGGCAGCGGCGCCGGCGATGATGTCGGAATGTCCGGCCAGGTATTTGGTGGCGCTGTGGACCACCATGTCGAAACCGAGAGCGATTGGTTTCTGTAGGATTGGCGTGGCGAAAGTGTTGTCGATGATGGAAACGAGATTGTGTTTTTTGGCGAAGGCGATGGCCTTTTCAAGATTGACCAGGCGGAGCGTGGGATTGGTTGGCGTTTCGACGTAGAGAACTTTGGTGCGCGGCGTGACAAGGCTCTCGATTCCCTCGAGCGAAGTGGGGGCGTGGCGGACGGTGATGCCCATGTCAGGAAAAACATCGCGCATGAGGCGGTAAGAGCCGCCGTAGAGTTGCGCGGTGGAGATGAGTTCGTCTCCTTGTTTCAGTACACCGAGAAGTGCGGAAGAAATGGCGGCCATTCCGCTGGAAGTGACGACAGCGGCTTCGGCACCTTCGAGAGCCGCGATTTTCTTTTCGGCTACGCTTAGTGTTGGATTGCCGTAGCGGGTGTAGATGTAGGCGCTGCTTTTGCCTTCGGCCCAACGCTTCATTTCCGCGGTGGAAGAAAATGTGAAGGTGGAAGAACGGCAGATTTCAGTGCCGACAGCAGCGCCGACGCCGTGCTTGAGTGGTTCGCCGGCGTGAATGGCGAGAGTTTGCGGTCCGATGTGGCGATGGTTTTTGGAAGCGGAGGATTTTTTCATGATGAGACCATTTTGGAGGCGAGTTTTCAGCGGACAAGCACCAAATTGGCGTTGCGCAGAGCGGTTTGCGATGATGCGTGGGGCTGAAGGCGACCGACAGCGTCAGTGGTTGCGGAGGTGAGCATGCCCGGGATTCAAATAGCCATGAACGATTCCGCGACCACGGTTGCTGCGTTGCTGTTGCGGGCGCTCCCCGCCGTGTCCACACTGACGATCCGCCGAGCGATGGAGATTGAGGGACGGGCGTGGATGATCTGGGCGATTTGCTGGCTCGCGATGGCGTTTTTCAACAAATCCACGAAACGCAGCGAGAGCGTGATGCAGCGGTTCGAACACTTATTACCGGCGATGGTGGGATTTGCTCTGATTTTTCGGGAAGGTTTTGGAGGAGCTTGGCTGGCGCGGCCGATTTTTGTTGCTGGCCCGACATTACTTTTGCTGTGCGTAATGGTGACCATGCTCGGTTTGTTATTTTCGGTATGGGCGCGGCTGGCGCTGGGAGCGAATTGGAGCGGCTCGGTGACGATTAAGAGCAATCACCAACTGATCCGGCGCGGGCCGTACCGCTCGATCCGGCATCCGATATATACCGGGATGCTGGCGGCGCTGCTGGCGGTGGCGATTACGCAGGGATTGTGGAGCGGAGCGGTGGGATTTGCGCTGGTATTTTTTGCGTTGTATCGAAAGGCGCGGCGGGAAGAATTATTTTTGTCGCAAGAATTTGGGGACGGATTTGCCGAGCACCGGCAACATACCGGGATGTTTTTGCCGCGGTTTCGTAGGCGTGCGGAAGGGGGCCGGTAATCATCTGACGCGGCGCCCGTAGACCAAAAACGCCAATCGCGGGATGGCGCAGAGCAGGCGTTCCCAGGAAAGAAGCGTCGTGCCGAATTCACAGTTGAGATCCAACGTCTCATGAACGTCGGCCACGACCGAAATGTAATCGAATCAGAAAGATCAGGCTTCTTCTTCGACTAGTTGTTCGCCGTGGGCGGATTTGTGAGCGGCAACGACTTTGTCGGCCAATTCGTTTGGCACGATGTCGTAGTGAGAAAATTCCATGGAATAGCTGGCGCGGGCCTGGGTCATGGAGGTGAGGTCGGTGGCGTAAGAAAGCATTTCGGCGAGTGGAACCTGCGCTTTGATCACTACGCTGTGGCCACGGACTTCGCTGCCCCCGATGCGGCCGCGGCGCGAGCTGAGATCGCCGAGCAAGTCTCCCGAATATTGGTCGGGCGCGTAGACTTCGACGTGCATGACCGGTTCGAGCAGCGCCGGGCGCGCCTGCTTCATGGCTTCCTTGAAGGCCAGCGAGCCGGCGATTTTGAAGGCGATATCGGAAGAATCGACGTCGTGATATTTGCCGTCGTAAAGCGTGGCGCGAAAATCGGTCATGGGAAATCCGGCCAGAAAGCCGCGTGCCGCGGATTCGCGGATTCCACGTTCGACCGACGGAATCCAGTTGTGCGGAATGGCGCCGCCGAAAATATCGTCCACGAATTCGATGCCTTTGTTGCGCTCGGCGGGCTCGAACTTGACGCGGCATACGCCGAACTGGCCGTGTCCGCCGGACTGTTTCTTGTGTTTGCCCTCGACATCGGCGCGTCCGCGAATGGTTTCGCGATAGGGAACTTTCGGCGGCTTGAGCGTGAGATCGACGTGATAGCGCTTGTGGAGTTTTGCCACGACCACTTCGATGTGCTGCTGGCCGGAGCCGGCGAGCAGGAATTCCTTGGTTTGCGGGTCGCGAGAAAAGCGCAGTGCGGTGTCTTCTTCGAGAATTTTGTGGATGGCCACGCCGATTTTGTCTTCGTCGGCGCGAGTCTTGGGCTCGACGGCGAAAGTGATGGCGGGTTCGGGAATTTGCGCGAGCCGGTAAAACACTGGCGCGTTTTTCTCACCGAGGGTGTCACCGGTCAGTGTGTCCTTCAATTTTGCGATGGCGCCGATATCGCCGGCATGCAGTTCGCCAACTTCGGTCAGAGTCTTGCCCTCAACGATTTGAATGTGCTGCATGCGTTCCGGAGTCCCACGCGTGAAATTCATGATCGTCGCGTCGTTTTTCAGGACACCGCTTTTGACCTTGAAGTAGTTGATGCGCCCGGCAAACGGATCGGCCATGGTCTTGAAAACGAAAATCGAGAGGGGCTGCGCGTCGTCATACTTGCGAGGGACGCGATCGCCTTTTCCGGCGGGTTCGGTGTAACCCTCTTCTTCGTGTTCGTCGGGATGCGGAAAAACATCGGCGAGGAAGGTGAGAAGGCTGCTGTTCCCGATGTTGTGGGCTGCGGAGATCATCAGCACCGGAACAATTTTTTCGGCGACGATGGCTTTGCGAACCCCGGGAATCAGATCGACGATGGGAATGGTGCCTTCACGGAAAAATTCTTCCATTAACTCGTCGTCACCTTCGGCAACCATTTCGACCAGTTTTTCGTGAGCTTGCTTGGCATCTTCCGCGAGCGCCGCGGGAATTTCCTCAATTTTTGCCTTGCCGTCGCCGTCGGGCGTGTAGAAATGAGCCTTCATGGCGACCAGATCGATCACGCCGCGAAAACCACGTTCGGTGCCGATCGGCAATTGCAAAGCGACGACGCTACGGCCAAACGCTTCTTGCAGGGATTCCATGGAGCGTTCGAAACTGGAGAGTTCGCGGTCCATCCAGGTGAGCACGAAGGCGCGGGGAATATCGTACTCGAGGCAGAAATCCCAATCTTTTTCGGTAGTGACCTGGGCGCCGACGTGGGCGTCGACAGCGATCAATGCGCAATCCGCGGCGATGAGGGAAGCTTTGGTTTCGTTGATGAAGGTGCCATAGCCGGGAAGATCGAGAAAATTGACTTTGATATTGGAGCCGGAGCAGAGGGTGCAGGGCCATTCGGCGTAGGCCAGAGCGGTTTGCGTGGAAATTTTTCGGGCGATTTCTTCTTCGTCAAAGTCGGTGGTGGATGTGCCATCCGCAACTTTTCCCCAGCGCGCGGTCATACCCGCCGTATACAGTAACGACGACACCAGCTGGGTCTTCCCGGTGCCGCCGTGGCCTACAATGCCAACGTTGCGAATGTCCTTGGTGAGATACGTCTTCATACAGACCTCCCGATCTGCGCCGCGCGAGGCGAGCAGGCGAGGTCCGTCCTGATAATAAGAGGCGCGGGCCTGCGCCTGAATGAATTATGAAGCTGGGGAAGGAGAGCGTGGCCTCATGTTGCGCGGCGGAAAACTGGTGTAAACGAGCTCGCCGCCGTTTACCTGGGACTCGCGGTGTTTCTCATTAAAATTTCGAGCAGCACCGCAAGGCGAAGGACAATCGAAAAATCCCCTGGTCCGTTCTCCTGTTTGGGACGGATGCCGAAGCGTCCAACCCGGCGGGGATGCTAGCACAGTGCGTTCCCCGGTGCCAACGAGTCTTCATCGTCTAGCGCCGGCCGGAACAGAAATCAAAAGAATAGGGCGCGAGTTGCCTCGCGCCCAGGTTGGTTGACCCACGCAAACAGCGGGGTGGGATTAGAGGCTGCCAGCGAAGGTTTCCACACTGGACAGCAGCGACTGCGCCTGCTGGATCAGGTTGTTTGCGGTCGCGTCGGGAATGGGCGTGCCGGAGAACTCCGCGGCTTCCAGCACGGAAAGGATCTGCGCCTCCAGCGCATCGCGCTGGGCTCGGTAGGAATCCAGTTGGTTTTCGATACTGGTGTATTTGGCGTCGCCAAGTTCGTTGCTTTCCATGGCCACGGTTGAGGCATGAACGCTGGCTACTCCCAACGGCCCCAAGGGCGCGTTGATTTGTTTCAGGGCCTGGGCCAGCGCCAGGAAGTTTCCGCCGTTCTTGACCGCCGATGGCTGCGCCCAGCCGGTGAATTTCTCGACCAATGCACGCCCTTCATGCTGGTAGTCGTCCTTCAAGCCCAGCAGCGTGAGGATCGTCGGCCGAACGTCGGTGTGGTCGGACCAAGTCACGCTGTCTAACCCTGCCTGATCGATCCCGCCGCCGACCATACCCAGCCAGATGGTGGTGATCTGCTTCTGTTCGTCGCCGTGGTTCCAGGCAAAGCCCGGAGTCTGGGCGACGCAGTCGGTAGCCGGGGTAAGGCTGAGGCCGCAGGTGGTGGATCCGGTAATAAAGTAATCGGGGTCACCGAAAATGGTGAAGCTCGGGGTCCGGAGCGGATCGAAGGTCAGCATGTGCAGCATCTTGAACTCGGCAGGATTGACCATGTCTTGCGCGATGGTGTCTGTAGCCCCGGAGATCGGATTGTTGACGCTTAAGGTGCCCGAAGCCTGCTCGAAGGCCCGCAAAATGGGATCGGTCGGGACTGGATTACCCTTTAAGTAGATATCTGGTGCGTCATCGCTATTTACGGAGGCGACGGTAGTAATGCCCGTTTCGGCCTGCAGCAAGCCCCGGAAGTTGAGGCTGATTTCGCCGACCTCATTGCCCGGGGTGCTGCCGTAGGTGCATGGCGTGGTCACGCCGTCGCAGCCCGGATTGGTGGGGTTGGCCGCAACCACGTGATCGCCTTCCTCCGAGGTGATTACGAAGAGCGTGTTCGCCGGGGTGATGCCGTCGGCGGCCAGACGCGTGAAGAACTTGTTAAAGGAGTCGTCGTACTGCTGCAGTGTTTGTACGTAGTGGGCCTCCCCTGGACCATAGTCGTTCTTGTCCCCTGACCCGTCCGCGCCGGCGAAGCCATAGCCGTAGGGGTTGACCGGGAGCGGCCGGTGCGGGGTGATGATGTAGGCGTAGACCACTGGGACGCCAGCCTCAAGCATATCGGCGGTGTAGCCCAGTGCGTACTGAGGTTGCAGGCTGAAGCCCGGGAAGCCCGGCGTGGTGGTGCCAGCCGGAAAGTCATCAACAAAGACATTGCCGTTGATGTCCAACAGGTTGCCGTTGGCGTCCAGCACCTTGTTGCTGAGCCCCAGAGTTTTGAAGGCCTGGGTTACATATTTGTGGCCGAAGAGGGCGTTGTATCCCTCGTAGGCAGTGGAGGTCAAAGTGATCGGATCGGTCGATGCGGCCGTGCCATCGGCATTCGGCTCCCAGGGCAACTTATCAGGGAAGCCGCCATTGGCAGTTGAGCAGAGCGTGCTGGTTGCGGCGCAGTGGATGGCAACGCCCTCATAGTTGGCGAAGGCGTTGGGATCGGTGGTCTGAGGGGAGCCAACTCCAAAAACAGTTTTGAGGTCGACGCCGGTGTTCTCAATCTCCATGTCCGCAGCAGCGACTGCACCCACGTCGCAGCCAGCGCGGGTGAAGGGCACCCACGGCGCGGGCGCGTTGACGCCGTTCGGATGATTCACATCCGCAGCGCCGCTGAGCAGGTTATAGGTGTTATCCGCACTTAGATCAGTCCAGTAGGTGAAGCCAGACTGGGATAGGGTGGTGCCATCCGGCTTGTATTCCAGGTAGTTGTTGGCGGCGGTCGCTATCCCGTGGCGGCTCGGATAGACGCCGGTGAGGATGGTGATGATGTCGTCGGAGGTGTGCGAAATCAGCTGGGTGTGATGATTGGAAAGCAGTACGCCATTATTCTTGATGAAGTTGAGCAGGTGGGGCATCTGCTCCAAGTCGGAGGGTACCAGCGTTGAGCCATCGCGCGCCGGGTCGCGTTGGAAGTGGGTATTGTCGAAGATGATGGTGACTACGTGTTTGACGTTCCCCTTTGGCGAGTTCAGCGCACAGCCTTTACCTGCGGCTGCTGGGGCGGCGGGCGCCGCCGGCTTTGCAGGCACCGGTTCACCGGCCCATGCCGGCGCGACTGGATAAAGCGCCAAAAATGCAGCGATAGCGGCGGCCAGCATTTGCTGCCACCAATTGCGCGTGGTCTGTGTGCTTGCAGTCGTACCGGTTCTTGGATACGTTCGACTCAATTTCACGAAATCCTCCTCTGGATGTTTAAAGTCGGGGTATGAGCTGTGGGCTGAAGCCATCAGGCTTAATTACGCTCTCGTCCCGAAACTTGCATTACTTGCGCAAGAAATTCCTGTTAAAGCGGACGGACACACCTGAAGCTCGGACGGACCGGCGAAAACTAACCGGTCAGTTGCGATGACCGCTGCAATTGCTTAACTTGGGCGGTTGCGACTTGTTGGTTATTTTCTGTTGAAACTTCAAGGTGAGGAGAATAATGCCATCCCAGAAAACAACCGCGATAAGGGTATAAACCAAGATGGAAGAGAGCTGTTGCTGATTTTTCTCGACCAGGTAATCTCTGCTTTTAATAATTTCCTGATAGGTGCTCCTACTGCAGCCTTGATAAGAAACGACGACAAATCCCAGCAGCGCTGGGAACAACAATCCCCAAGGGAATAGCCGTTTCAGCAAGGAAGAGTAGCTGTTACTGGTCGCGGCGTCTGCGACACCTGCGAAGGGGCGGCGAAGAAAGAGATACACTAGGATGCCGACGCCAGCGGAGATGGCGCACACCCACACATAAGAAACGATCAAGTACCGCTCATTTGTCATCTTTGATCTTCAGCGTGGCGACGAGTACCGTGACAAGAACCAAATAAATGGAGACAAACCACAAGGTTTTCTCCAGCGTTGAGGACAGACCGTCCGCTCCCTTCCAAACATATTCCATAAAACGAGAATCGGTCTTCAGATCAAAAGACGTTCCGACCGCGGCAGAAAGCGCCGAAAGAAAAAGAATGAGAAGGAAGGAGCGCAGGTAGAAAGTGACCGCCGCAGGGGTCTTGAGAGTGCTTCGCAACAAATCGGTAAGGCTGCCGCGCAAAGACAGGAAAAGAATAGTCGGGACAGCGAACGAAACCAGCAGCAGCGTCAGAAATGCTCCAATTTGCAGGCTCATGTTCCTCTTTCCTTGCCATCTTCTGTCTTGCGTGTGAAGTTCAAAATTTCATTTAGCGAAGCGATCCGGCCGCATTCTAGACCAGTTCCATTCAACTAGAGACATATATTGCTGGGCCTCCCGGTATTTCATTGGGCGACTGGAAATTGCGCGCGGAGAGTCACGCTGCTTCCGGCGTGGACTTCCAAGTTCTTCTGCCAATTTGGGGATTTGGGGTCCTTGATCAGAATTTGGTGTTTTTCTTCGGACCGTTGGATTGTGCTTGGGACGTTGCCGACGAATTGGTCGTCAATATACATCTCGGCGTCACCCGCCTCGGTAAATTTGACGGTGCCGGTCGGAGCGGCGTGGGTTGGCGGACGGCGAGCCGTCGGGAGTTGCTTGAGGCGCGGCAGACATCGGTTGATTCTTGGATGAAACTTCGGTGCAGCACGTCGAGCAAGTCGCTGGCGAGATTATAGAAGAGGCAATTTTATAGATGAGGTCTGTGATAACGGGTGCATGAGATTAGGTTGAGATCCTTCGACGATCCTAACCGATCGTCTCAGGATGACGAAGGTTGTTGGTGGCCGGTCGGCTGGTAGCCGGAGCAGGAGAGGACCGGGAGGCGGGGATATTTGGGAAAGCGTCGATCGGACTGGCTGAGCTTGCAGAGCAAAAAGGTCGAGCCTTTGCTGGACTCGATTTTCTGGGCGTGGCGGCACTGCTCGCAGAGACCGGCGGCGAATGATGTATTTGACGGGCTCATGATTGGATGTCGTAATGAGTTGGGCAAGTCTGTGCGAAAACCGCCGACGTTCACACCGAGCGGGACTCCTCACTGCTAAGCTTCCCCGAAGAACAGATTATGAACCATTCCGACTATACGCGAGTGATGCTGGCGTTTCTCTGTTGCGCGCTGCTATGCGGAGCGTTGCGAGCGCAGGGTGCGCGGACTGAGCCGCCAGCCGCAACGGGAAGCCAATCCACCTCAGCGAGCGATCCGGACCAACCCCCAGACCAGATTACCGCCGTGCCGAACCGGCCCACATTTTCGACGACCGCGGAGTCGGTACAGCCCGGAGTATTCGAAATCGAATACGGCGTCGAGGCCGCGGACGGGCACCAAAATATCAACGGTTTGTTGAAGTTCGGAATCACGAAAAACCTGGAGCTGCGTTTCGCCAACAATCCGATCGAACGAGATGCGGGTATTGCCGGACGGGGCGATTCCGGAGCGGGATTCAAGTACAAGGTCTTCGAAGAGAAATCGTGGCGGCCCACTTTTTCGGTGTTGTACACGGCGACGATTCCGACGGCAACCGCAGACGTCGGCGCCGGAGCGGTTGGCCATTCCGTGGGCATCTTAGTGAGCAAGGATTTTGGCAAGCATCATTTCGATTTTAACGAGAGCGCGCAATGGCTGGGGCGCCCCGGAGGCAATGGATTTGACCGCGACTATTTCACCGCGCTGGCGTACTCGCACGGAATTACGGAAAAGTGGGGAGCCACGGCAGAGATCGCGGGATTCAGTAACGCCAATCTAAGGACGCCAGCCACAATGACGATTATGGGAGCCGCGACCTACAATTTATCGTCGCGACTGGTGCTTGATTTCGGCATGTACGCGGCCGCCTACGGACAATTGCCGAGAGTAACGTTTTTCAGCGGCGTGACGTACTCGGTCGGCGATCTGTATCACCGCCACAACAGGGCGAACAACAAAGCGTCTAAAGACTAGGGTTCAGCCCGGATGTGACAAATTGACCGTCTGGATTGACGTAGCCATAGGCCATGCGCGGAGTGTTGAAGGCGACGGAAGGATTGCCGTGGTGATCGAGGAGGATGAGACCGCCGGTGCCTTTGCCGCGTTCAGCGAGGAGGTGGACCGCGTCCTGCGCGGCACGTTTGGCAACGGCCGGTTTGTTCTCACCGTTCAAAGGTTCGCGGCGGAGAAAATCCACCGCGGTCTTGGCCATCACGATTTTCATGATGGCTTCGCCGTAGCCGGTGCAGGAAACGCCGCCAGACTGTGAATCGGCGTAGCAGCCACAACCGATGAGCGGCGAATCACCGACGCGGCCGGGAAGTTTGCAGCAAGTGCCGCCAGTTGAAGTAGCGGCAAAGAGCCGGCCATCGGAGTCGAGAGCGACTGCACCAACGGTGCCTTGTTCGTGGCCGCGATGGTGTTCGGCGGCGTGTTCATCCTTGCTACAGCGAAGATACGCTTCCCATTCAGCTTCGCTGACCAGTTCTTCCGGTTTGCATAGCGCAAGACCGTGATCGCGGGCAAAGCGCTCTGCGCCGTCTGCGATGAGCATCATGTGGGGACACTCTTCGAGAATCTTGCGTGCGAGGCGGATGGGATTTTTTAAGCGCTGCAGTCCGGCGGCGGCGCCTGCGCGCAGTGTCGCCCCATCCATGACGATGGCATCACATTCGACTTTGCCGTCGGCGTTGAGATGGGAACCATAGCCCGCGTCAAAAACGGGATCATCTTCGAGGACGATAATTGCAGCTTCGGCAGCCTGAATGGCAGAGCCGCCAGCAGCAAGGACGTTCCATCCGGCGGCGAGAGCGTTGTGGCAGCCTTGGTTACAGGCAGCTACGGCTTCGTCAGGAATGTCCCAGGCGCCGCCGTGGACGATCAGTGATGGTTTCATGGTAGCAAGAATTGTAATGGAGCGGGCGGCGGTTCAGAAGAGAGGCCTAGTTTTAAATTAGCAAATCGAGAAGGAAGAGCAGTGGTCCGATTGCCAACAGGATGGCTCCACGATTGATGCGACGGCGCGAAGGCCGGGCCAGGCTACGTACGAAGCAGGAAGGGCAAGCCTTACAGGAGACTTCTTCTCTAAGGCCGTGGAATTTGGCGGAAATGGCGTGGCGAATGACGCTGCGGCGAACGGCACCAAACTCGTCGTGCACCCAGGCCGGGACATCGAGGCGATTGGTCCAGAGCAGAACGGCTCCGCTTACCGATACGATGTAGCCAAGAACTGCAAGCAAACCCAGCGTGGACCCGGCGCCCCAATTCATAAAACCTCGCGCTCACTACTGTGACGGCTGGAGAAGCGGTTTGGTTACTCCAGCTGATGGATAGTAAGAAGCTCAACGACTTCAAACTCTTTGCTGCCGGCGGGTGTGGCTACCTTTACTTCGTCGCCGACCTTGCGGTTCAGCAGAGCGCGGCCGATAGGCGAAGTAGTGGAGATGAATCCTTTTTCGACGTCAGCCTCTTCGCTACTGACCAGCTTATACTCGATGCGAAGATCCTTCTGAATGTCGATGACCACGACCTTGGAACCGAATCCAGAGCGGTCGGTGGGAATATTCGTGAGATTGAGCATGCCGAGGTCGCCCATGCGCTTTTTCAATTGTGCGATGCGGGCGTTGACGAAACCCTGGCGCTCTTTGGCGTACTTGTACTCCGCGTTTTCAGAAAGGTCGCCGTGCGCGCGGGCCACGGCGATCTCTTTCGGAAGGTCCACGTTCAATTCGTGGTCCAGCTGGTCGATTTCATCCTGCAACTTCTTTTTGATCTTCGCGATAGGGTCGGACATGCGCCTTCACCAAACGGGTTTCAGGGTTTGTCTTGCAAACCCTGACATAAATAAAGATTCGCGGGGGAGGGATTTGGAAGGTCCAATGGCCGCCCCCGCGCAGTCCTTAGTATAGATGCAGGGAAATTGCGGGAACAAGTACGGATTTTATGTATCAGCGAACTTCGATTTTGACGTCTTGGGAGAGGATCTTGCCGTCGGCGCCGGTAGCCGTGAGGGTGTAAGTGGTTGTTTTTGCTGGCTTTACGTCAACACAAAGGCTGTGCGAGGGCCAGACGGGATTTTCTTGCGGCTGCAACGTGACGGTTTTGGCGTTGGCTACGCCGTAGCAAATTTGCGCCGTCTCTCCGCGGCGGATCTTCGCAGTGGCGTACAGCATCTGGATGGCGAGTTCATTGCCACCGAGCTGTTCAATGGCGGCTTGATCGGCTTCGCGCTGCTTCTTGGCCTGAGCTTGTTCGGCGCGCTGCTGGTAGGCGCGATTTTCTTGACGGCGCGAGAGCAATATCCAGCCGACGTATAGGGCAACGATGAGAATCACAGCGGACGAATAGAGGAAAGGATTTCTGAAAATGCTCTTTTGCGGCGTCTGATATTGGTCGGGCATCGTTGCTCCGTTGGCGAAGCTCCTCTACAGCTGCGCTGCTAAAAATAGATGCCTGGCGACGCTTCGTAAACACAAAATGTTTGGGCTTTGCGGGGCGGCGCGGATCTACACGAGTTGGCTGCATCCTGGAGCTGAAATTTTGCGGAGACGACTTACCACTGCGTGGAATCGCTTTCCAGCACAAAACCGTTCCTTTATAATCGCGCGTCTCTGCTCATGCCTACGGAACTCAATCCGACCCAAGGCGAAGTTTATTCGGTGGCGGTGGTGATCGCCGAGGCTGCCGACTTTCCCGAGATGCGGCGCGGCCTTTTGCCAGGGTTCCGCGCGATCCTTGCGGACACCGAGACTTCCATCAAAGACGCAGTGGAAGATCCTTCGCTGCAATCCATATTGTTTGACCTGGACAGCGTCGGAGAAGGCGCGCGCGATGGCCTGGAAGTGCTGCAGGAAATTCGCGCGATCCGCGACGACATTGTGCTGGTGGCGATGACCCGGTCGCGCGACCACGGCATTCCACTACGCGCCAATCAGGCAGGCGCTGACGGATTTGTGCTGTCGCCGGCAAATTACGAGGAATTACAAGTGGTACTGGCACGCGCGATTGAGAAACGCGCGCACGAACTGGAAGGCCGGCGAGTGGTTCAGCAGTTGGAAAGCAAGTCTGCGTTCTGTTCACTGATCGGCGCAAGTGCGGTGATGAAAAAGCTGTATCAGACGATACAGGCGGTTGCCGACAGCAATACCACGGTGGTTCTGCGTGGAGAAAGCGGTACCGGCAAGGAACTAATCGCCAGCGCAATCGTGCAATGCAGCGACCGCGCAAACCAGCCATACATCTGCCTGAACTGTTCAGCTTTGCCCGAATCGCTGATCGAATCGGAACTCTTTGGATACGAGAAGGGCGCGTTTACCGGAGCGGATGCGGCGCGCGCCGGGCTGATCGAATCCGCGCAAAATGGCACGCTGTTTCTGGACGAAATCACCACGCTAAATCCCGGGCTGCAGAGCAAACTGCTTCGCGCGTTGCAGGAACGTACGGTGCAGCGGCTTGGCGGGCGCACGTCCAAGAAGATCGACTTCCGGCTGATTTGCGCGACCAACGACGATCTCGAAGACCTGGTTAAGAAAGGGCAATTCCGCGAAGACCTTTATTACCGGATCAACGTAGTGCCGATCGTGGTGCCGCCGTTGCGCGACCGGGACGGCGATGTGGCGCTGCTGGTCGATCATTTCCTGCGGAACTATTGCGCGGCAGCGAAGAAGGCGCTGAAGGCGGTACAACCCGAGGTATTGGAGATTTTGGAGGAATACCCGTGGCCGGGGAACGTGCGGGAGCTGGAAAACATAGTCCAGCGGCTGGTGGTGCTGGTCAACGGCCCGACGATTACCGCCGAGCATCTTCCGCAGAACTTGCTGCAGCACAGCGCCAGCGGCCAGGAAGCGATATTGATCCCTGAGGATGGGGTGGACTTCGATGCCGAAATGGAACGGATCGAAATTGCGTATCTGACGGCGGCTTTGCGGCGGACCGGGGGGAAGAAGTCTGCGGCGGCGGCGTTGCTGCGGCTGGATGGGCAACGGATGAAGTACCTGTGCCGGAAACTGAAGCTTTAGGGGTTAAAAATTAACCCGATAAACGTAAATTTATAACTGCGATGGTTAAGATTTCGCATAGATCGTCTTGGGTACGGTGTTGGAAAGCCGACGATTTGCTGTAAGTGATTGATTCTTCGTCCCAAGGGACTGGCACTCTTCGCCACTTTCATTGGCCAGTCGTATGCAGTAGAGTGACCGCGTGTAAGACCCAAGATCGTTTTACGAGAGGAACAAACATGCCCACCCAGAAAAAGTCCCTGATCAGTAGATCGAAGAAGACCGCAGCGGCCAGCGCGAAAGTTGCCGCGCCGGCAAAGTCGGTCTCGGCGAAGAAATTGGCGAACATGAGGCTCGCGGCGAACCATAACCAGACGAATTTGAGACTCTCTAGTAACCACAACCAAATCCTGCTGTAGTACCGGCTCTGGAAAACGGCGCCATTCACTCGATCGACTTGAAAAATTGCCGAAGTATGCTCCATCGCAACGCGCTGAAGTATTTTTAACCCGGGCTGCGGCGCGCGAGCTTCAAGGTGATTACTCCGGCTCTAGAAAACTCTACCGTAAAGCGCTGAGAGAGCTGCGGGGCTCGAAATCCGGCAGTGCTTCTGCGAGCCTACGACTGAGCGGCCTGCTCGGATTGGGCTCGATCTGTGTTCGGCGGGGCAGGTATGCCCAGGCCAAGCCGTTTTATACGAAAGCGCGGGGATTGGCGCGGGCCTCATTTAGCGCAAACAGCGTCGAGATGATGGCTGCGCTTAACGCCTCAGGCGTTCTCTGCAAGTTCACAGGGCGATTCAACGCGGCGGAAACCTTCTATAGTCAAGCACTTAGGATCGGCGCGCGAATTCTGGGTCCTGACCATCCCGAACTGGCTAGCCTTTACCATAATCTTGGCGGACTGGAACACTCACGCGGCCGTTTTCGGCAAGCAGAGCCGCTAGCCCGGCGATCCGTGCGCATTCGCGAGAAGGCGCTCGGCGCAGCGCATCCTGACGTGGCGGCAGATGTGGCGGCGCTCGCAGCCATTCTGGACGGCCAGAGAAGGTACGCTGAGGCAGCAAAGCTGTACAAGCGCGCCCTAGCGGTGTTTCGTCGGGTCTACGGACAGCGCCACCACGAGATTGCGGTAAATCTGGGCAACCTGGCAGCGAACCGGCAGGGGTTGGGCAAGTATCAGGAAGCGGAGCGGCTGTACCGGCGGGCGCTGGCGATGCATGAAAAAGTGCTCGGGCGCGGCAGTCTGGACGCTGCCATCGTGCGAAACAACCTAGGTAAATTGCTAACCGGCCGCGGCCGGCCCTTCGAGGCTCTTCCATTGCTCCAGGCAGCGCTCAGGGTATTCGAACGGCGCCTGAAGCCAGCGCACCCGTACCGCAAGAAGGTTCGCAAGAATCTGCGAGCAGCGGCCGGAGAGCGGACAAAGTATGAGGAAAGAGCAAGAAGTCAGCACAGAAAGGTTAAAAAGTAACCTAATGACGGTTAAAAATCAACCCAATAGCGGCGGGTATTCCTGTAGGGCGCGAGCCCACCGCTTCGGAATCCCCGCAAGTGATTGATTTTGCTTGGACTGGCGACCGGCGCGATTGGCGCGAACGATTGGCACGCCCGTTGCATATAGGTATTGTGTCTGAAGCGAAGACAAAAAATTTTAGCGACAGGGAGCACACAATGTCCATCCAGAAAAAGTCATTAATCAGCACTTTGAAGACGGCCAAGAAAGCCAATGTTGCCAGCAGCAGCACGAACGAAGTTGATGCCAAGGGCGCAAAAGTAGCTTCGATGCGCCAGGCGAATCTGAAAACCCACAGCATGCGGCAGGCGAACACCAAGCAGTCCTTCAGGCAGATGAAGGGCCTCAATCAGAGGAGCTTCCGGAAGGCGTAACGCCGGTTAAGGCCGGACAAGGATTTAGACCAGGTCTAAGCAATAGAGGCGAGGAGGGCACCCAGCCCCCCTCGCCTTTTTGCTTTTACCAGATCTTCCGGCCCAATGCGATGCGCAAGGATTGCAACCCGAGCTCCGCGAGGCTAGTCCGTCTTCCGTAGATTCTCGCGACGCCGGTCATCCCCGGCCTTAGCCTGCCATCGCCTCCCGAAACCAGTAATTCAACAAGGTAAAACTGCGGCGGGTGAAGTCCCTTGAATTTTGTCGTATCGATCAAAGTAGGGTCGGTCTGCTGCGAAACGGGTGAGATAGCAGTAGCGATCGTGTTCCAGGTATGTGCGATTCCCTCGACTCTCAACTTGGCTGGCGCACCCTCACGCACCTTGTACATATCGTACTCGGAAACGTAAATGCGCGCGCGGAAGGTATTCAGGTCGGCAATTTCGAGCAGGTCGGACCCTTCCGTTAAGTAGGAACCGACGCGATTCTGGGGCTGCGGAGTCAAAACCACACCCGAGATCGGGCTGACAATTTTCAGATTTGCGGTCTTCAATCCCAATTGCTGTGATTTGGCAGCGGCGCCCTCTCGGTCCTGGGCGGCCGCTCCGTAATCTTCGTAGTGCAAGGCCGCGTAGGTTGCGCGGTCTGCGGCGACAACGAACTGAGATTGGGCCTGTGCCAAGTCACTCTGCAGAGGCAAGTTGTGAAGGGTTGCCAAGGGCTGCCCCGCGGATACCGTCGAGCCTTCACGTACCAACATATCTTCCACGACTCCCGGAACAACGGTGTGGATGACCGCGCGCTTGGCCGGTTCGAGCACGAAATTGCCGGTGGTGCTTAGGTGCCAGATCGGGAGCAGTAGGAGCACCATCACGGCCACAGCAGTGGATATCGCCTGATGCGAACCGAGCCACGCGCGAACGCGGTCTTTTTTGTCGAGATAAACGAGTTTCATGAAGTTCACCAAAAGTCGGATTCGGGATTTGAACACCATCAGCGCAACGCCATATTCAGGAATGAAGGCCCATTCGGGACTGAAATTTCGAGAAACGTTTCCGGCAAACCGAGCGACGACGTACAGCACGGTGTAACTGTACGCGCCAGAGAGTAGAGCGTAGATGGCAAAGCCGAAGCGGCGGCGCTTTGGAACGAACGGAACTTCCACCGGCAAGCGCCAGATGTGACGCTTCACCCAAGCCGAGAGATAGGCCGTCGAATCTTCCTTGAGTTCGGCGATGCCGATGATCTCGCACAGCATGTGGTAGCCGTCCAGCTTGATCAGCGGATTCCAGTTGACGATGAGTGAGACGATGCCGGTAAGCATCATCATGAAATACGCGCCGTCGTGGATGACGGTGTTCGGTTCGGACAACCACCAAATCGGCGTAGCGATTGAGCAAACTATCAGTTCGGACCAGATGCCGGCGAGCGAAATCACCAGGCGCTGCCCGCGGTCGCCCATCACCGCTCCTTCGGTGGTGTCGGTGTAAAAAGCCGGCGTTAGAAAAACCAGCGCAAACCCCATGGCGGTGACGCGCCCTCCGCAGTGTTTGCAGGCATGAGCATGAGCGTATTCATGGACCGCCACGACGAACATGCCGAGGGCATAAAGAACCAGAATGTCGGCAAAGGATTTGTCCGAGAAATTGTAGAACTGAACGGTATCGTGCCCGATTTCCGGCCAACGGCTGACGGTGATTGCGGCGGTGAAAATAAAGGCCAGTACGGTGAGAACCGTAAACCAGCGCGTGTAGATAAATTTGCTGTAGGAATAAATCCAGTTCAGGCCGCGATCCGGATTGAATGCCGGGAAAATGATGATGGAGAGATCGGCAAAGCGATTCTTTGCTTTCAGATTCTTGCGGCGTTCTTCCTTGCTTTGCAGCAGCAGCAAAACATTTTTTTCTTGTGGTGTGCAATACCAAAAATCAGCAGCTTCAAGCTCTGCGGAAAAATCTGCGATCGCCTGCTGATCGTAATACTCGCCGGTTTGCTCCGTATAGATGGCGGCAATTTCCGGGTAGGACCGATTGCCGTCAAAAAGCTGCGCTAGGGTCCACTGTGTAGGAGACAGCTTGAACATATAGCCGGAACTTGGCTTGTAGACCCGGACGATGCGGTTCCCGTCCTCGATATGTTCGCGAAAGGTCGTGCCGGGATCGAGGCGAGGCATACGCTGCGACAAGGAGCGCGCCGGAATTTCCGGCAACGCGACGTCGAGGGCTCGAGTCAGGTTCATGGCAAGCTGGGAACGCGAACCACCACGTTCATGCCGGGCCGAAGTTCGCCGCGCGGGCCGGAAAGTTCAGCTAACACTTCGATGGTACCGCTCGAGGGATCCACGACCGGGCTGACCTCAATCACTCTGGCAACGTGCTTTTCGGCAGGTGCGTCCGGCGAAGTCAGAGGCAGCTCCTGGCCTTTTTTCATTTGGCCGACATATTTTTCCGGAAGGGTGAATCGAACGCGCAGTGGACCTTCCGCGGTAACCCAAAAGAGGCGGTCGCCTTTGCTGACGGATTGCCCCTGACGAACGTAGCGGCGCGCGACCAAACCGCCGAAGGGAGCCATGATGCGGGTCTTTTCGACTTCAAGTTCCAGCGAGTGTTCTTCCTGCCTGGCGGTGTTGAGCTGCTCATTAACCCGCAAAATGTCCCACTGATCCGATTCTGCTTTGTACTTGGCGTGTTGCAGCTGTTCTTCGGCGATCAGTTTTTCGTTCCACAAACGCTGGGCGCGAACGTAATCGGCTTTCAGGACTTCCGCTTCGGCTTGCCAATTTTTCAGGTCGGCTTCAATGCTCCTGGTCTTTGCCCGAGATGCTTCGAGGTTTGCGGTCAATTGGCGGTCGTCCAGACGGGCAAGAATTGCGCCGGTGGCGACGCGCGCACCGGTGTCTGCCGAAATACTCGTCAAGATGCCGTCACGCTGCGCGGTGACGTCCACCTGATGTTCGACGATCAATGGTCCGGTAATCGCAAGTCCGTCGTCTGGTGCAACCGGCGACGAGGCTGCGGAATGCGTTGTTGAAACCGCCGGCGGAGGTACTGACGAAGTTTCGGGCTTGCTGTCACCGCAGCCCGCAGCCAGCGCAGTCGCTAGCAGCGCAACAATGAATAATTTGTTCCAGCCTGTCATGAAGTTCGTCCTCACCAGCCAAACCAATTCCAGATTCGGGAATAAATCCAGAGCAGCGGCTTGCGGAAAAACACATAGCCGGAGGTGCGCCAGCCCGAGGTGATCTTGGCTCGCCCTTCCATTCCAGTTCGCAGTGCGCCATCCGGATTTGGTACCGCGACTCGGGCGTAAAACACACGCTCGTCGCCCGCTGCCACGCCTTTAGGGCTAACTAGAGCAACGTCTCCGTGGAATGTCCGCGTCGGGTAACTATTCAGCTTGACGGCAGCTTTTTCACCTGCGCGAAGAAGCGCAACATCCGACGCATCGACCGCGACGTCCACGATTACGTTCGAAGTGTCCACGACCTCAGCGAAGGTGTCCCCGAGCTGCAACCGGCGTCCCGCAAAGGTATCAATATGAGGAGTCGCCACCACGCCGTCAATCGGCGAGCGAAGTTGTGCGCGGCCGAGCAATTCCTGCGAGCGGGCCACTTCCCCTCTCCAGTAGTCTGCTTTGACTCGCTGAATGCCGCCTTCCCCACCGTCGTTGCTGGCGAGCGCATGGTTCATTTGCAACAGTGCGGCCTGATACTTGGCCTGCGCCGCGGCGAGTGAGGAACGCAGATCCCAAGCGTCCATTTCGGCGACCACCTGCCCGTGCTTTACTGCTTCGCCTTCATGTACGAAGACCTTGCTGACCACACCTTCGAATTCCCCCTGGACTTGCGCTCGTTGCCCGGGGCCGACGGTTGCGTCGCCATCCACGCGCATCGGCAAGGGGAAGATCACCAGAAAAATGATCGCAGCAGCAGCGGCTACGGTAATCATCGTCCGGCGCGTTTTTTCCAGCGCCATGAATTTGCGTTTTCGTTCGAGCACCGGTTCGAGAACCGAGATGAACGGAACTTCCTTATACATTTGCGCGTTGCGCAGCGCCACGGTGGCCTGGCTGGCGAGGACTTGAAGAAGCTCGATGTGCACGGTGGAAAGAAAATCCGGATCGCTGCTTTCCAGGCTGAGAATGCCAACCCGTCCGGTATCGTCATTCAGCGGGAGCGCGTAAAAGCCGCGCATGCCGCTTGCCGCAAAATACTGTTTGAACTTCGCTCGGGTTTCTTCGCGGTCGCTTTCGATTTCATCGCCGTGCTGACGCACGTTCACGACCTCTTCCGCCAGAGCGGCCCATTGCAGGATGCTGTTGAGTGGAGCGAGCTCTGGAGCATCGGCGTTGACTTGGGTGAAGCCGGTAACGGCGCTAAGTTTAATCCGGCCGCGCTGCTCAAGAGAAATTGCGGCGCGCTCATACGGGATGACCGCCTGCGGCGCGTTCACAATGGTTTGCAGCATGCGCTCGAGATTCAGGGTCGAGGTAATTTCGTGGCTGACGGTGACCAGGGTCTCGAGGATTTCGACTTTACGTTCCGCCATCAAAAGACTGGCATTGTGAAGCGCAGTCGAAGCGGTCTCGGTTACGCTGGAGAGCGCAAACAGGTCATCGTCATCGAAGGGCTTTCCGTCGAGCTTGTTTACCGCCTCGACGACACCAACCAGCGAACCCCGATCCATGATCGGCGTGACGATGAGAGAAGAAACTCCTCCCTCAGCGGCGGATGC
Organism: uncultured Acidobacteriota bacterium; assembly: GCA_963814635.1. Lineage (GTDB taxonomy): Bacteria > Acidobacteriota > Terriglobia > Acidiferrales > UBA7541 > Acidiferrum. The sequence goes on from CAWFDP010000003.1 coordinate 138,021, forward strand.
GCTGCGCGCGCCGAGGCGCGGATCGGCTGGAGTGCTGACCAGAACCGCTTCGCCGTTGTCGGAGACGTCGCCCGGAATTCCTTCGCCAGGTTTCTGTATGCTGCCGGCGGGAGTAGTGGGGTCATAGCCCGCCTGGTGCATCAATTGCAAGCTCTCGTCACCGCGCAGCAGCCAGAGATTCACCGCCGAACATTCCATAACTTCGCGGAATTTCTCGCCGATGATCGGCATCAGCTCATCCATTTCAAGCGTGGACGAAAAAGATTTCTCGAGGTCGTAGAGCTGGGTCAGCCGGCTAATCGACTCGAGTGAATCGTTGCGTTCATTCTCATATCGCTGAGCCGACTCCAGCGCGGTCGCCGCAATTGGTGCGAGCGGCTGTAGTTCAAGAAGCTCGGCGGGCGTTAATTCCGCGTCGAAACTGAGTATCTCCACAACGGCTGAAAGTTCGCCGCCAGACTCCAAAGGAAGATATGCCAGCGAACGCAGGGTTCGCCGGATGTCCAAATGCGCGTATTCTTCACGCAACAGGTCTGTGCCGGTAAAGAGCAACGATTCCCGCCGCGCTGCGACCTCGCCAAGCGTGCCCGCACTTGCCGGCACCGTTGCGCCGCGAACGGTCTGTTCGCCGGCCCACGCGCGGGAAATCCACACTTCCACTCCGTTCAAGGAACCCGCAGCGTAGATGTTTACCGAGCAACCCGGCAGTACTTCAGTAATAAAGCGCGCAACACGCCGCGCCCGTGGAATTACTTCCTGGACTGCGAGCAGTTCAGGGGAAAGTTTTGTGAGGTCAATCTTCAATCAAAATTCCTGCACAGCGATCCGGGCAAAGGATCGCTCAACTTCGAGGACTTGGTGGCGGATTCCGCCCGACTTGCAAAATCCCCACCATTCTTCTAATTTGAGCGCGCACTCTAACAGACAAGATACGCCCACGCAAGGTATCCGTAGGTCGGCAGGGGCCAGGATGAAAAGGAGCGGCAAGTGGAAATCGATGTGCGCACGCAGGACCAGGTGAAGGTCATCAAGCTTCGCGGGAAACTGAACCTGGGGCCCGCTCTAGACCGAACGAACGAGACGATTAAGGATCTCCTAGACGCTGGCGAATCGCGATTTGTGCTTGATCTTCAGGAAGTTCCGATGATCGACTCCAGCGGCATCGGCCTGCTGGTTCGCTACCTTACCGCGTCCAAGCAGCGGGGTGGTTCATTGAAGCTTCTGAATCCCTCAAAGTTTGCGTTGCAAACTCTTAAGCTGGTTCGCGTGGTGAATTTATTTGAGGTGTTCGAAGACCAGCAACTCGCCGTCGCGTCGTTCCAATGACGAAATATAGCGTTCATTCCAGGCCGAACAGCTTGTGCACTGCCGAAGCATCGATTTAAACAGTTCGCTATCACGCCCTGCAATCGAATATCATGTGACCAGTAACCGACGGCGTTTCTTCCCGCCCTTTCCCAGCCCAGAAAGCGGATTCATGTTTTCGCAACGCAACGCGGTGCTCCTGCGCCCATTCCGGCTTCTTGCGCCGATTCTGTTTGTGTTCCTCCCTGTTCTTGTTTCCGCGCAAACTCTTCCAGCGCAAGATTTTGCGCTATCCGCTAGAAACTTGGTGGTAGTTTCGCCCGCCGACCACTGCATCCTCCTGAGTCGAGCGATGTGCGACGGGCTGCCAGCGAGTTCGGCAGATGCAGCGGCAAATGCGCCGCAGCCTTCCTCGAATTCCGGAGGCAGCCATCGGCTGCTGGTTCGTCTTGCTCACGACCAGGCCGGTCTATACACGGCTCCGTTCGAACCATCGAATTTGAAGTGGGACGCAGTCTTTCTTGTCGGCACCGCAGCGCTCATCGCCACTGACAAGCACACCATTGGCTGGACTTCAAACGAGCACATCGATCTGAACCGAAATATTTCGAATGCCGGAATTTATGGAATGGGAGCCGCGGCGGGAGCTATATGGGTAACCGGCATGGTCACTCACGATCCTCACGCACAGGAAACGGGATTTCTGACCGCAGAGGCCCTGGCGAACGCGGTTCCGATCTACGTCGGCTTGCAATTGATTACTGGACGCGAGCGCCCGAACGAGGGCGTGGGTCACGGACGCTTCTTGCAGAATCATTCGGTCAACAGTTCGTTTCCGTCAGGTCACGCGCTCTTTGCTTGGACGATGGCATCAGTCATCGCGCACGAGTATCCACGAAGGTGGGTGAAAATATTGGCGTATGGGACTGCGACGGCGATTTCGGTAACGCGATTCACGGGCCGCGAACATTTTGCTTCTGACGTTGCGGTAGGAAGTTTTCTTGGCTATTTCATCGGACGACACATTTTTAACGCGCACTGCTCTACTGACTACAGCGAAGCTTGCCGCTAGAGCATGAACTTTAAGCGGCCGATCCTATTCGTTGCCGAGGAATGCGTAGCGGCAGAGAAACAGCACCGACAAAATCCAGATCAGCGGGCTGATCTCCTTGTAGCGCCCTGTTCCCACTTTCAGGAAAGTGAATGACAACAGTCCGAGGCTCAAGCCGGTCGCGATGCTGAATGTTAGCGGCGTGGCGATGACGGTCATGAACGCAGGAAACGCCTCCGTGAAGTCGTCCCATTTCACCCGCGCGACACCGCCGCACATCAGCGCCCCGACAAGAATCAATGCAGGAGCAGTGGCGTAAACCGGCACGGCAGCGACCAGCGGCGCGCAGAACATCGCGGCCAGGAAGAGCGCCGCAATCAATATATTTCCCAGCCCGGTTCGCGCTCCTGCTGCGACTCCCGCCGCGCTTTCGATATAGCTGGTTACTGTGGATGTTCCGGTGAGCGCTCCTGCCATGGTTCCAAACGCATCTGCAAGTAAAGCCCGGCTGGCGCGCGGCAGTTTTCCGTCGCGCAAAAATCCGCCCTGCTCGCAGACACCAACCAGGGTTCCAACGTTGTCGAAGAGGTCCACAAAGAAAAAGACAAAGATTAATTCACCGAGACCGAGTTTAGTGGCTCCAACAAAATCGAGCTTCAAGAATGTTCCAGAGGGATGCGGGAGAGAAAACAGGTGAGCCGGCCAGTGGCTTAGCCCCACAGGAATTCCGGCAACTGCAATAGTCACCACGCCGATTAGAATCGCGCCGCCCACCTTGCGCGACATCAGGATTGCGGTCAACAAAAGCCCGGCGGCTGCCAGCAGCACTTCGCGGTCGGAAATTTTGCCGAATGCGACAAAGGTCGCGGGGTTCGCCACGATCAGCTTGGCATTGCGCAATCCGATAAACGCAATGAATAGACCAATACCCGCGGCGGTCCCGTGTTTCAGACAGTCCGGAATATCGTTGACGATGTGCTCGCGCACCTTCGTGAGTGTCAGCAACAAGAACAGCAAACCGGAAAGGAAGACCACCCCCAATGCCGTCTGCCAAGGCACACCTCTTCCAATTACCACGGAATAAGTGAAATAGGCGTTCAGCGACATGCCGGGCGCAAGAGCGATCGGATAGTTTGCCCAAAGTCCCATCAACAGCGTGGCCAGGGCCGCGGAGATGCAAGTTGCGAAGAGCACGCCATCTGCCGGCATTCCCGCTTCAGAGAGAATTCTTGGATTCACCACTACCACATAGGCCATGGCCATGAACGTGGTGAGTCCAGCGAAGAGCTCGCGCCGGACCGTGGTCTGATTTTCCTGCAGATGGAAAATGCGTTCGAGCAATTCCCGCCTCCCCGAAAACGGTGCGTCAATATAGGTCCGCCGCCTGGCGGTGTCAAACGATGTGCTTCAAATTGTGTGAACGGCAAATCAGGGCGCATGCGGGAGTTTCGCTTCGCGCTCGGGCCAGTGCGCCAGAATTTCTCTGACCACTTTGTCGCCAACTATTTCTGCGGCGTCGAGCGACGGCAGATACGCCGAATAGTTGCCCACGGCCAACGACTTCAAGCTGTCGGCGGCAGTAACACCCGGAGGTTCGCGGTCGTAGTTACTCACCGTTCGCAACACCAGCACCCGCTGCAGATCGACGCGGCCAGCCTGATTCAGAAACGCCAGCGACTGTAGCGTTCCGGAATCTTCCATTGCGCAAACAAGGTAATTTCCTTTCCCGCCGGTGTAGTAGCGCACCCATTCTTTGGCCCACTCTTCCATCTTCGATCCGTGCCAGAACGTGCTGGACGAAATCTGGTCGCCGCGAGTCACAAACGGTGGCCGCAGAGCATTGGGGAATCCCGCGAATCGTGCACGGTATTTCTTCAAGTCTTCGGAATCCGCGAGTAGAACATCATGGGTCAGCCACAACGCCCACGCAGTCAGTTCTGGATTCAGCGTAAAAATGCCGGCGCGCTTTTCGTCCATCGGCTGTTCGAATGGGGCGCTCTTCCCCAACGGCACGTACCCCGTCGGCCAATTCTCTGGAATTTGCCGCGCGTCGAGTTCGAACGCCAGGTCGCCATCCACAACGTGGTCTACCCAGACCGCCGAACCGAGCGAAACATCCGACGGCGCTCCGCCACCAATCCCGGCCACAATCCAATATGCTTTGGAAAGATCAAATCGCGGATCCAACCCCAGCGCCATCACCGAAGCCGCGGCTTTCGCAGTGCCGACTCCGGTCAGCAACCCCAACACACCGTCTTTATTCATTCGCACGTGGTGATAACCCGCCGGCATCGGCAGAATTTGATCCAGATGTTCGCGCTCCACCCAGTATTGGTATTCGCCCGGAACGTCTCCGGTGTCTTCGCCGCGCTCAAACATTGCGACCACTACCACCTTCACCCGGATTGGCGGGTTCGATTTTTCATGTTGCGCGGATGCCGTCGCAGCGCGAGCCAGCCACAACGCAGCGACCAGAATAATTCGCAATGCGCTCTTCACTTTTCTATCCGCAAACATTATTGCGCCCCTGCTATGCTCTCTTTTCACCGGCGGCATATGCTTGCCTCTGGAAGGCACCTAGTGTACGAAAGAATCGCCGTTTGCCAAGAAGAGTTGCGATTTTTCGCCAGTGAAAGAATTGCTTTGATGAAGAAAAGAAGGAGTCGCCCAGGCATGTACCGCATGGAAAAGCTGCTGGTTTCACTCACTGCGCTGCTGGCGTTCGCCACGCCGTCCTACTCTCAATTGAAGGCCAGGCCGTTAGCCGGGATGACGCCACTCGAACGCCGCGCCTCGCTCAACCTCGATGCCGCGCGGTCGAATCCCCTGCAATTGCGCAATTTACTTCTCCAGATGCCCAAAGGGGCAGACTTGCACAATCATTTGAGCGGTGCGATTTATGCCGAATCCTGGATACGCGCGGCCGCTGAAGATGGACTGTGCCTCGATCCTTCTGCGCTGCAAGGAACGAAATCCGTTTTCTCGGCGCAAAAAAAGCAGGAGTCCGCTGGCTGTGGAGACGGAACAATTCCCACAGCGGATGTGTACCAGAACCAGTTTCTCTATGACGAACTGATCGACGCTTTTTCCATGCGCGGCTTTGTTCCCTCTCCGGGGGTAATGGGCCACGATCAGTTTTTTCGCACCTTTGCCAGATTTGGCGGGACGTCCCATCGCCACCTGGGCGAATGGCTGGATGAAGTCGCTACGCGGGCCGATCGGCAGAACGAGCAGTATCTCGAATTGATGCACACACCGGAATTCGGTGGCGCCGCGAAGGCGGGCTACGAAGTAGGCTGGCAGGACGACCTTGGGCATTTCCGCGATGCACTTCTGGCGAAGGGACTCGGTCCGGAAATCGCCGAAGCGTCGAAAGAACTGGACACAGCGGAGAAGTTGCGCGCCCAGCGCGAACACTGCGGACAGGCCGACGCGTCTTCGGCCTGCGGCGTCGGGATTCGTTATCTCTGCCAGGTACTTCGCGGATTTCCGAAGCAACAGGTCCTCGCGCAAACGATTTTTTGTTTCGAACTGGCCAAAGCGGACCATCGTTTTGTTGGTATTAACTTCGTGATGCCGGAAGACGGCTACACATCGATGAATGACTACGCGCTGCAGATGCGCATGGTGGGATTCCTGCATCCACTCTATAAAGATGTTCACATCAGCCTGCACGCTGGAGAGCTCGCGCCGGGCCTCGTGCCTTACGAAGGATTGTGCTGCCACATTCGCCTGGCCATTGATCAAGGTGTTGCCGAACGCATTGGTCACGGCGTTGACGTGATGTACGAAGAACGGCCGCACGAATTGCTGAAAGAGATGGCCGCGAAGCACGTGATGGTGGAAATCAGCCTGACCAGCAACGACCTGATTCTGGGCATTGCGGGCAAAGATCATCCGTTCGCGCTTTACCGGCAATTTGGCGTGCCGGTTGCGCTTTCGACCGACGACGAAGGCGTCTCGCGCATAGATCTCACTCATGAGTACGTCCGCGCAGTGCAAACCTACGGGCTGACTTATTTGGAGTTGAAGCAAATGGTGCGCACCGGACTCGAGCACACCTTCCTGCCGGGAGCCAGCCTGTGGGCCGCGCCGGACAAATTCTCAGCGTCGGTGACAGCCTGCTCTCACGATCCGCTCGGCACGGACAAACCGTCGGCCCGGTGTGCATCATTTTTGAAAGTAAGTGAAAAGGCGCAGCAGCAATGGGAACTGGAGCGCCGCTTTCACAAGTTTGAATCAGCGCTCTGACCAAGTTGAAGCCGGCCGCTCACACAAATTCTGTCCATCGTTTTTTCTCATGGCGATTTTTTTGTGCCTGAGCATTGTCGCGCCTATACTGTAGCCGCTTCGAATCTCCACTCTGTCCGCAACAAAAGGAATTTCGCGAATGGCAGACGCCGGACCTCTGGATCAACACGCGGGTTACGGTCTACGCCACGGAATTCTTTCGCCCTTCGAGACCCTCGCTCAATCCGTTTCGACCATGGCTCCTTCGACCACGCCGGTCGCAACCATTCCGCTGGTCTGCGCGCTCACTGGAAATGGCACCTGGCTCGCCTACGTTCTGGCCACCGCTGCCATTTTCGTAGTCGCGTGGTGCATCAGCCGTTTCGCAAAATATTCCGCTTCACCGGGATCGCTCTACACCTACGCCAGCAAAACTTTGCCGCCGCCGCTCAGTGCAGTCGCGGCGTGGAGCTTGCTGCTCGCTTACGTCGCCACCGGATCAAGCGTGATCGGTGGCTTCTATCATTACGCCAACATCATTCTGCGCGAGTCCTCTGGCAGGGCACTGTCCACCGTGTTTCTGGCGATTGTGGTGACCACGGTTTCCATGGCCATTGCCTGGCGCGACGTGAAAATCTCCGCGCGGCTTATGTTGTGGATCGAAGTCGCGTCGCTGACCGCAATTTTCATCGTGGTGATTCTGGTTTTGTTTCGCCACGGAGCCCATTTTGATCTCGAGCAGCTGCGACTTCGCGGCATGACTGGTTCCGGTTTGCGTCTTGGCCTGGTGCTCGCGCTTTTCAGCTACGTTGGATTCGAAAGCGCCACCACTCTCGGCACCGAGGCACGCGATCCGCTGCGCACCATTCCTCGCGCGGTAATTCAAAGCGCGGTTTTCTCCGGCGTGATTTTTGTAGTTTGCGCGTACGCCGAAGTGCTTGGCTTCCGCTCCGCCGGACAGGATCTCGGTACCAGTCCTGCTCCAATGCATGTTCTGGCAAATGTCGGCGGCGTTCCCGTACTCGGTCTGCTTATTGACATCGGCGCGCTGGTGAGTCTTTTTGCAGGAACACTTGCCTGCATCACCGCCGCCTCCCGGGTACTCCTCCTGATGGCCCATAACGGGCTCGCGCACGGCTCGCTTCGCAACACTCACACTCGGAACGCCACTCCCAGCCGCGGGATTTTGGTGACCGGAATCGCCGCAGTGCTTCCCGTGGTCATTCTCGCAGCGCGTGGCGCAAGCGGCCTCGACGTCTACGGATGGCTCGGCAGTCTTGCCACTTACGGTTTCATCGTCACCTATGCCTTGGTGAGCATTTCGCTTCCACGCTATTTGCGGGAACTCGGCGTGCTCCATAGTGGTTCGCAAGTCATTCCCGTGCTCGCGTTTGTCGCGATGCTCCTGGCTCTGGCCGGCAACCTCTATCCGATTCCGGAAGGGCCGTACGGGAAGCTGCCGCTTATCTATCTGGCGTATCTGGCTCTAGGCATGATTTGGTTTTTTGCGGGTAATCGGCGCGGGCGTGAAACGATTTCGCAAGGCTGAACAGGCGCGTTGGTTCGAACGCCTACACTTGATCCTCTGTCTCGCGTTGCACGAGTAGCAACAAAACGATCCCTACCACCGTGAACATCCGGAACGCCGTTTCCTGCCCGTTCCACGTTTTCGATTGCCACATCAAAAACCACTCTCCGCCGACACTCAAAAATGCCACCAGCCACATCAGCAGACTAAGCGTTAGGCCCGCGATCGCCCATTTCTTCGCCGCTTGAAATGCCGCCGGCGTTCGACGCAACGCGCGTGCCAATTGAAGCGCGCCCCACCAGCAGAGCAGCATGGTCGCGCTCTCCCAGGCAATGATCGACAGATAAAACGCAATATGAAGTGCCGGAGTATTCACGGCGCGCCACATGGCGTGATTTCCCGGAAACGTGGAGTCCATCATCATCACGTGCTGCACAAACTGAAAGTTCGATTCGAAGTCAGTCGTATTATTCATTACCACCAGCGTATAAAAGCCGGCCACTGCAGCCACCAATAGAAATTTGCCGGCTCGCAGGATCATGGTTTCTCCGCGGCGATGAAGGTTGAGAAATAATCGATCAGCGCCTTCATCGTAGCATCGTCGTATTGCGGACTTGCGGCCATTTGCGTATTCGGATTACTGGCCTGCGGATTCCTGACATACGAGGCGAAATGTTCCGGTCCTGCCGCGGCCCAGGCTGCCAGCACCAGCCACGGACGCCCCGACTTTTTTCCGCCCTCGTCGCCCATGTTGTGGCAGCGAAAGCAATTCTGCTGTGCAATTCGAAATCCGGCCTGTACGTTGGCATTGCCGGCTTGGGCCCCGCGCGGCGCGATTGCAGCGAATGTTTTTCGTTCGTCGCGAAACTCCAATCGCACCACTGCCCACGGAATCTGCGCTTCATCTTCGTGCGCAAATATTTTAAAACTGGGCGTGAATTTCGGATGGGAAATCAGATACGGCCCCATGTACGCGCCGTGGCCTTCCGCGTCTTTCGGCCAGCCGGCAGGAGGCTGCCCATCCACTTTCAAAACCAGCACTGGATGGTGTTCGCGGACATACTCTGCCGGAAAGTTGCCGTGATACTGATCGCCACACACCGCCACCACGAAATCCGCTGCGGAAGCACCGAGTGCGCGACCCAGTTTTTCCAGAGACACGCCGCTGATTTGTACCCCGCCTTTGAAGTTCGGATCGTCAGAAACTTCGTAAACCACTTGTGGAAGTTTCAAAAGCTCTTCGCGCGAAATGTAGCGCGTTGCACCGCTCGGCATTCCCGCCAAGTCGCCACCTACCGCCAAATCCAATTCCGAACCGCGATGTTCCTGCAGAACTACGCGAACCGGACTGGCCTCGTGTGAATTGTTGTTGGCTTGAACCGCTGCGATTGATTCCTCATGCCCGCTCACCACGAAAAAAATCGCTACACCCGCGAGGAGCGTGCCCCACCAGACTTTGTGCATGGCTCATGCTAGCTCACGACGACTTTCTGGCAACAATAAATTTCCGCTGAGTCGAATTCTCGTTTCCAGCGCACCTTTGCCAAATATAGGACTATGCTAAAGTGTCGCGATATTTTTCAGGAAGGAATTCGCCCAATGCCTGCAGGAACTGAAGCTCGTCTGGCAGAACTCTCAATCACCCTTCCACCGCTGCCTTCGCCCGGCGGCAATTACATCCCGGCGCGCACCGTGGGAAATATCGTATTTCTCTCGGGCGTGGTCTCCACAGACGCTTCCGGCATCATTACCGGCATGCTGGGCGTCGATCGTACGGTCGAGGAGGGCTACGCCGCCGCCCGCGCCTGCGCTCTCACCCAACTTGCGATACTTCGCCGTCATCTCGGCACACTCGACGCGGTTAAGTCCATCATCAGCGTCAACGGCTACGTAAACGCGGTCGCTGGCTTCAAGGATTCCCCCGAAGTGATCAACGGTGCTTCGAATTTGTTCGTCGAGGTCTTCGGCGATTCTGGCCGCCATGTTCGCGCCGCTATCGGCGTCTCTGCGCTTCCGCGCTACGCGTTGGTCGAAGTCCAGATGTCCGTGGAAATTTAGCCGCAGTTGTGGCTTATCAAACTTCCGCTCAGTCTGTTCGTTCCCTTTGCAGTCGCGCTCTTTCACACTTTTCCACAACCCACCCACATACAAATTCCTGATTCGTTCTAGCAAAACAATGCGTTTCGGATTAGCATCCGCCTGGTCTACTTTTCTTCCAACAGTTTTCGGCCAAGTATGTGTTATGAATGCGAGCCCATTCGATTCGCTTTCATTTTTCGCGTCACTTCGGCTGCGGTGCTCGGTTCCTTAACGCCCCTATCTCTCTGTCACTCAGGAGCAACATTGCGAATGCCTAGCAAGCGAAGCTTTTCTCTGTTTTCATTTTCACTCGTGGTTCTTTGCTCCCTCGTTTTTCCAACTAGCTCTCACGCCCAGCAAACTCTCGGCGGCATCACCGGCGTCGTCACTGACGCTTCCGGCGGCGCGCTCACCGGAACATCGGTCACGCTGGTCAACGATCAGACCACGCTGACCCGCAGCCAAACCGCCAACGCCAGCGGCATCTACGATTTCGTGAATCTCCCAATCGGCACGTACACACTCACGTTCAGCCATGATGGGTTCGAAACACAGAAAATACCCTCAATCACTGTGCAAGCCGATCGCACCGCATCGTTGAACGTCACGCTGAAAGTCGGCCAGGTCACCAACACCGTCACTGTTGAAGCCAACCCGTTGCTCAACGCCGTGGATACCACCAATGGGTACATCCTCGAAAAAGATCAGATCCAATCCGTACCTCTACCCACCGGAAGCTTTACCGGCCTCGCCATACTTTCGCCCGGCGTCAACGCCGAACTCCCGAGCGGAACCGGAGCCAACGCCGGGCTCGGCAACCAACCGGTGTGGGCCAACGGCCAACGCGACACCAGTAACTCATTCCTCTTGAACGGTGTTGACGCCAGCAATCTGTTTAACGGCAAGAGCACCAGCTCGGTCGCTTCCGCCCGCGTTGTAAACAACACTGGCGTCAGCGGCGCGGCCAGCACTAGCGCGGCGGTCATTCAGAGCACCGCTTCTCCCTATCTGTCCATCGGCCAGGCTTTGCCAACGCCAGCGCCGGAGTCCATTCAGGAATTGCGCGTGAACACTAGCATGTACGACGCGCAACAAGGCTCCACTAGCGGCGCGCACATTGACATGAGCACCGCGTCCGGTTCGAATACGCTCCACGCCAGTGCCTGGGTCAATCGCGGTACCAACGCTCTTAACGCTGATCCATTCTTCTTCAACGCCGACCCTAACATTCCGGCCGGCCAGAAAAATCCCGAATTGCACCGAAACGAAATTGGCGGAACTCTGGGCGGCGCGCTGATCAAGGACAAACTCTTCGGCTTTATCAGCTACCAGCACATTCACAGCTCCGACCAGGAAATCGGTCTCTCGCGCATCACTGTCCCCGCCGGCCTTACCAATGACCGCAGCGCAGCCGGGTTGGCCAGAGTAGCTAACAACAACCTCGACGGCTCCAGCTGCGCCGACATGTCGTCGAACCCCATACCTTGCAACTTCCCCGATGCCGCAATCACCAACGCAAACGTTGGCACCAATCCGGGCGACATCAATCCTGTCGCCTTTGCTTTGCTGAATGCCAAGCTCGCCAACGGCCAGTATCTGATTCCTTCCGCCGATAACATCACTCCCTCAGTCAATTTTCCCGAGAATGCCGTCGTTCCCGGCACCGCCCTCTTCATCGCACATCAAGCGGTCGCGGACCTGGATTGGAACGCCACCGCCAAGGACACCCTCGCTTTCAAGTATTACTACCAGCACGATCCGACCATCGCTCCATACGCCTATTCGAGCGTTGCCGGTTTTTCGCAACATTTAGACGCTGGCAGCCAGGTTGCCACCATCACCAATTCGCAAACCCTAAAACCCAATCTCAGCGTCACCGAAACCTTCGGCTTCATCCGACAGAAGGTCTACAGCACCCTTGCTCAACCGTTCTCGGCAGCGTCAATCGGGATCAACACCTTTGGCTCAAATATTTTCCCGGGCATCTCGATCGTCGACGATTACGGCAACAGCGCCGCCTACAACACCAACAGCGTGTCCAACGCTGCTTTGACCATCGGTGAAGGGGCGGCTGCCCAGGGCGCGTTTACCGGCGTATTCCAGAATCGTTTTATGCCGTCAGGAAACGCCATCTGGAGTCTCGGCAAGCACACTCTTACCTTTGGCGGCAGCTACGCTTATACCCAGCTCAATACCCGCGATGAAAGAACCAATCAGGGCCTCATCGGTACCGCAGATTTCTCGCAGTTCCTGCAAGGTCTTGTCACGCCCTATACCGTCGATGGCTACGTAACCTCGAATTATTTGCAGGGCGACGCCAATCGCTATCTGCGGGCGGGACAAACCGGCGCTTACCTTCAAGACAAGTTCCAGTTGCGTTCGAACCTCAGCGTCACCTTCGGTCTTCGCTATGATTGGAATGGCGGCTTCACCGAAAAGCATGGGCGCATCTACAACTTTGACCCCTCAAAATACTCTTTCGACGACAACACCGGGCAGGTCACCTCAACCGGCTTCATCGTCGCCAAGCAAGGCGGTGTCAGTGGTACCACTCTGACCGGCCGCCAGTGGGGCATTGCGCCGCGCGTCGGCATCGCCTGGAGCCCGGTGAAGTTTCACAACAAGATCGTCGTTCGTGCCGGCACCGGCCTCTACTACGATCGCGGTGAACTCTTCACTTATCTATCGCCGGGATTCGCCGCTGGCGTCATCGCTGGCGGCCCCTTCGGTTTCAACCAGGCTCCGCCCTACGTAAACTCTCAGGTCTGCACCGACATCAGCACCTACTACCAGTTCTACATTCCGACTTGTAATGCCGCTACCGCCTCCACTCCCGGTGGCGCCGGTGGGTCGTTATCATCTCCTTGGGGACCGTCGCCTCAGGCACCGCCTACTGGCAAGGCCGCCGACATCATCAACTATCTGCCCAGCGCCACCGCCATTGAGAATGGCGCGCAACTTTTTTCTTTCGCGGACTACAACCGCAAGAACAAGCTGCCCTACACCATCAACAACACGCTGGACATTCAGTGGCAGCCACGCAGCGACCTGTCCATTCAGATCGGTTACGTCGGCAACCTCGGCCGTCACCTGGTCATTCCTGTGCCCTTCAACCAGGCGCAGATCGCCAGCCCTTCGCATCCTCTCAACACCACCAATTGCGCCGCTTCCGGATGCCCGTTCGCACAAATCTACTCCTACGGCTATCAGGTTCTCGATCCAAACACCTTTACCGGTATTGCGCTGCCCAACAACCCCATAACCAACGCGCCGGCGGGAAATTACCTGAATAACTACGAAGGTGGAAACATCGACCTCCGTGTCCCCTACATCGGCTATTCCGCGGAGTCCGAAAGCTACAGCGCCGCCGGCGTTTCTGCTTATAACGCTTTGCAAACTCACATTGAAAAGCGCGTCAGCCACGGCTTGATGGTCGGCTTTTCCTACACCTACTCTCACGCCCTCGATGAACAAAGCGGCTTGGGACTCTTCTACAACGGCAACAATCCGCTTAACCTACGCTCGGGTTTCGGCTCGTCAGACTTCGACCGCACTCACGTATTTAACTTCAACTATGTCTATCAATTACCAAAATTCGCCGCCGACACATCTATGGAAGGAAAATTCACCAACGGCTGGGCCGTTGAAGGCCTCGGCATCTACCAGAGCGGCCAGCCCTTCAGCGTAATCGACTACAGCGGCGCCGTCGGCAGCGTCTTCTACGGCGTCTCTGATGGCATCACCAATCCGATTGTGCCCTTGGCCGCGAACTGCACGCCTCATTCGGCGGTCACCGGCGATAATGGCGCCACACCGGGACTTCCCGCCCTCAACCCTGGATGCTTTACGATTCCGCTGCTGCAACCGGGAGCATTGAACGGCGCCATCCCCATGAACGACCCTTACGAAACCGGTTTCACCACCGGCCAGCGCAACATCTTCCGCCAGTCCTGGCAAAAGCGCATGGATGTCTCCATGGTCAAGCTCACCAAGTTGAATGAGCGTTTCACACTGAAGTATTCTTTCGACGTTTTCAACGTTTTCAATACGCCCAGCTTCGACGTTCCCATCGACGACGTCACCCAAAACCAGTATTACAACGGGTTCCCCTTTGCGCAGGGCTATTACGCGTCGCCGGGTCCATCCATTCCATGTACCGCCCATCCGGACAATCAGGCGAACCAAGGCTTTTACAATTGCCCGAACGGCTTAGGCAACGTCAACAAAACCATCGGCAGCGCCCGCCAAATTCAAATGACGCTCCGACTAACCTTCTAGCGAAACTCGATATCCCATCAGCCGCCGGACGCGAGGTCTGTCTTTTGATCCTGGTTTTGCCTTTGGGTGCCGCGTTCGGGTCTAAGGGTGCGGGTTTTGAATTTCCGCAAACGGTAAGCTTCCGCTCTAGACCGGTCAGTAGTCACCAGCAGCTTAACCTTTAAGAAATCTCTTGCATTCCCTCCGGCTGGGTGCTATCCTGCTTTTGCGTTTGTTGCTCTTGTATCGCCTTTGAAGTTGTGAAGCGGTCGCGGGTCAAACTCGCGGCCTTTTTTTGTGCCCGCACGCCGGGTTTCAGGGTTTGTACTTGCAAACCCTGAGCTAGAACGGTTTTAGGGTTTGTACTTGCAAACCCTGAGCTGAACCGGAAACAAAGAAGCGCAGCTGAAGACGGCCAGAGCTTAGTCGCCTACTCCCAGTGAGAGGCAATTTTGTTCCGGTTTGCGGGGCACCAGATAGCTTTATTAACGAAAAGAGTATAACGAAGTGAGCAAAGAACAAGGAACAGTGAAGTGGTTTAACGCCAGCAAGGGCTTTGGTTTCATCCAGCGCCAGACCGGGGAAGATGTATTCGTACATTTTTCCGCGATCCAGGCCGATGGCTACAAGTCCCTGAACGACGGCCAAGCGGTCGAATTCGAAGTCGTCCGCGGCCCCAAGGGCCTGCAGGCCTCGAACGTTCAGCCTCTGTAAACCACTCGGGTTTCGGGTCTGTACTTATAAGCCCTGAACCTAACAAAGAATCTGTTCAAACGGGGGACTCGAGCAATCGAGTCCCCCGTTTTCTTTTCCATCGCACCTTTTTTCGCCATTCGGTTCCAGTTCAACCTGTTGATTCCGTTGCTGTTTCGGCTACACCAGCCCACTTAGTTCTATTGTCCGCAGCGGCTTTTCCCTTCATATTCAATGTCAGTTTCCATCGGGCCAGCAAGGTTCTGGCAAGGCAAGAAGGAGCAAGTCCCATGAGCGGTGTCGCAATTCTTAACCGCGAAGAACTCGATAAACTGGAGCGCCGCGAGCTTCAGTTGACAGTTCTGTCCGTCGTCTTTCTGCTGGTCCTCGCCGGCGGCCTGGCGGCATTTATGTATCCTCTGGTCTTCGTCCATCCCGAAGGCAACAAGTGGACCATGCGCGTGGCGTTCTTCGGCTTTTGCGCGCTGGTTCTGCTGTTTGTCGGATATCTTTTGGAACGCCAGCGCACCGTGCACAAACTGAAGCAACACATCCTCGCGGAAGTCGAGCGCAACGTCGCGCTCAGGCATCAGGCCAACGTCGATCTGCTCGGCTCGATGCCGGATGCCAGCCAGTTCTGGGACCGCCTGACCATGGAATTCCGGCGCGCCAAGACCATGCAAAAGACGCTGTCCCTTATTCTGCTGAAAGTTGGCAAAGCGACTGGTGTTGGCAAAAATCCGGACATGTCCGCGGTAGGCAGCGCCTGCGCCAAAGCGATGTCGCGCCGCCTGCGTCCCACCGATTCGATTTTCCGGCTCTCGCCGGAAGTGTTCGGAGTGGTCCTGCCCGAAACCGATTGGCTGAGTGGAAAGCAAATTTCCGTTCGTCTGCAGCAGGAGTTGCAGGGCGCGCAGGCGGGCTTCGGCGTTTCGTTTGAAGTTAACATTTACAACTATCCGGGCGATGTGGTCAGCTCGCACGAGATGGAAGACTTGGTAAAGTCACTGCTGCCCGAACAGCAAGGCTGGGGAGCCGCGGTTCCGGCGCTGGCGGAATAGCGATGACGTTTTTTTCGCTGCGCTCCTGGAATTGCGATTCGAACGATGTAGCCCAATCGAGTACCGGCAACGCGTGAACTCATTGACCCACACCCAAAAGTCTCCATACCATCGAATGATGCGGTTGATCGGCACAGCCATGCTGTTTGCGGTCGTCACTTCGAGCTCCTCGGCGGCGCCTCTGCCGGTGCCGCAGAGCAAGCCGCGCGCGGCCACGCAAACATCTGCCGCGCAGTCGATCCCGCCCATCCTGCCTTCGTTGCCGCTTTTGCGGCCAAATGCCGCAGTTTCTCCTTCGCTGCTTCCGGCGATTCCCGACGGCAAGACGTGGCTGATGGCCAAAGTCGAAGAAAAGTTCGCGTCCGGCGAGCAAAATTTCAAAGCTGGGCATCTGGATGCCGCGCGCCGCGATTTTGACGATGCGGTCGATTGGCTGCTGCAAAGCGGTTACGACCCGAACGGCGATCCGCAATTGAGTGAACTTTTCCACCGCGTGGTGGACACCGTATACACCTACGAGCTGCAGGCGTTCCGGGCGGGAGACGGGTTCCAGGAAACGCCGGCCGTTCCGGCGGCGATTGACGAAGTGGCGGAGATGACCTTCCCAGTGGATCCGCGGTTGAAAGACCGTGCGGAGCAAGCCGCCAAGAATATTTCGCACGATCTGCCGCTGACCGTGAATGACGAAGTCCTGTCCTTTCTGAATTTTTTTCAGACGCCACGAGGCAGGGCGATCGTCGAAACTGGCTTGCACCGCTCCGGCCGGTACCGCGAAATGATTTCGCGGGTGCTGCACGAAGAAGGCGTTCCGCAGGACTTGATTTACCTGGCGCAAGCGGAGAGCGCGTTCCAACCGCTGGCACTGTCGCGCGCGGGAGCGCGAGGCATCTGGCAATTTGTGCCGTGGCGAGGAAATGAGTATGGCCTGAAGCGGTCGTGGTGGGTCGATGAGCGCCAGGATCCTGAGAAAGCCACGCGAGCCGCCGCACAACATCTACGCGACCTTTATGGTCTTTTTGGCGACTGGTATCTGGCCATGGCCGCCTACAACTGCGGGCCAGGCAATGTGCAAAAAGGCATCGAAAGAACGGGCTACGCCGATTTCTGGGAGCTGTACCGCCGCAACGTGCTGCCGCGGGAAACCAAGAATTACGTGCCTATTATCGTGGCGCTGACACTGATCGCCAAAGATGCGGCGCACTACGGAATTCAGACCGACCTTGAGCAGCCAGTCCCTTATGACGTGGTTAAACCGGGCCGGGCGATTGACCTGCGGCTGGTGGCGGAGACGATTGATGCGGACGTGGAGACGCTGCGCGCGCTGAATCCTTCGCTGTTGCGGATGGCCACGCCCGATGATCCATCATTCGAACTGCACCTGCCGCGCGGGTCGGCCGAGAAATTCTCGTCTGAAATTGCCAGCATTCCCCCGGAAAAGTGGGTGAGCTGGCGCCGGCACCGGGTGGAGGCGGGCGACACTCTGACGTCGCTGGCCAGGAAATACCACGTTACGGCTCCGGCGATCGCGGCGGCCAACAATCTGAGCAAGAACGAGATGCTGACACCGGGCGACAAATTGATTATTCCAGCGAGCCAGCCGGTTAGCGAGAGCAAGAGCCGCTTGGTGCGCTATCGGGTCCGCAAGGGCGATACCTTGGGCGGCATCGCCGACCAGTTCAGCGTCTCCACGGAATCTCTGCGCAAATGGAATGGGTTGAAGACCGCAAAGGTCAGCCGGGGAATGGTGCTACGGGTTTACACGTTGGGCGGAGCCCCTGAATCGATCCCGGTGCGCCGGCATTCGGCGGCTAAAAAGAAGAGCACCGCGGTAAGCACCGCTTCGACGGCGGCGCACGGCACGAAAACCCCTTGAAGGCCTTGCGCTTGGCGGCTTCCGGCAAGTTTCGCTGGCATGAATTCTGAAGATGATGGTAATTTTCGATAGACAGCGCAATGCAGCCTGAGCTTGCTCAGAATCCTTGACATTGCCGTCTGAATACGGTACGAACGCCAAAGGATTTGCCGGGCACGCACGATGTTTTCGGAGTGACCCGGCCCCGATACGTCGGGCGAGACTCTCCCAGGGGAGGATGGAATGGATTTCGAGAAAGATCATTTCGACGATGAGACGGAGCTTTCTCCGCTGGAAGAAGAGGAACTCGGCGGGGACTCCGATGAGATCGTGGAAACCGACGAGGAAGTAATCATCGTGGAGGAGGATTCGGACGAGGAGGATGCCGCGCCGGCGGCGAAGCCCGCACCGAAACCGGCCGCAAAGAAACCAGCCAAGAAACCTGCGGCGAAAGCCAAGCCGAAAAAGGCCGCGAAAAAAAAGCCGGCGAAAAAAGCAGCCAACAAGAGCAAGCCCAAGAAGGCCGCCAAGAAAAAGAAGAAGCGCTAATTCCCGGCGCTCAGTAAACAAACTAGCTGGCCCAGAGTATTCGCTGGGCCAGTTTCATTTAGGTGTGTCAAGGTGCCTGACGGCGTTCCGAATCGCCGCGGGCGCCTTCCATATTGGAACCGGTACCCTGGCCGAGCGCTGATGAAGACACTATCCGGGCCCTTGGAGATCATTTACAGGATCGCTTTACCATCTATTTGAGAAGTGAGCGCGGCGAGCGCGAAGACCCGGTGCAGCCAGGAAAGGCATTGCAAGCGCTGGTGGAAAAGTGGAACGCAACGCTGTCGAACGGAATCCAGCTGGCAGAGCAAAAAGGCGTGCACGCCGACGACCTGGACTTCGAAGCAGAACGGCTGTATCGAGAGCATGGGTCGCCGCCGCACCGAGAGCCGCGGGTGGGTGCGCCGGGCAGCCGGGCGATGGTGCGGCAGTACTGTTCGCAGGTGTGGCGGCAGACGCAATTGTGGCATGGTATCGAGCGAGCGGTGCGGGTAAGCGAATTCACGTTTCCCGGCGATCCCATGCGTCTGGATTACGGCTATCGCCGGAACGGAACGCATGGATTCGTGCACCCGCTCAGCGTCTCGCGCGCTCCTGCAGAATGTAAGTTGCTGGCGTATACGGCGCAGCGTGTCGCCAGCAAGATTCCGCCGGAATTCGCCGCGGTGACCGATATCCAGCTACAGCCCGATGACAACGAGCGGCATCGATTCGTCCGGGATACGCTGCGTGACGCGGGTATCGAATCGCTGGACATGAGTTCGTTCGCCAGGTGGGTGCCGAAACTGAAGGCGCAACTGCAGTTGTAAGTCCTAAGTCGTAAGTAATAAGTTTGCGACGAAAATCCAACTGCGGAATTTTGCCGTCTTGAAAACAGGGCCATTTTCAGGCCAGGCCGGCCCGCAGGCGCAATGCAAAAAAAAGAGCCCGGCACCTTTGCGGCGGGCTCTTTTTTTTAATTGAGTATCTAAGACTTAATACTTATTACTTGTAACTAAACTAGCGGCTCGGACCAGTTCTCCAGCGTGTCCTTCACCTTGTGCAGGAACTGGTGGGCCACCGCGCCGTCCACCACGCGATGGTCGTAACTCAGCGTGACGTAGCACATCGAGCGGATGGCGATGGAATCGTTGATGACCACCGGGCGCTTTTCGATCGCACCTAACCCCAAGATACCAACGTTTGGTTGACTAATGACCGGCAGACCGAACAAGCCGCCAAAGACGCCGGGGTTGGTGATGGAGAAAGTCCCTTCCTGAACTTCTTCGGGACGCAGCTTCTTCGACCGGGCGCGTTCCGCCAGGTCGTTCATGGTGCGCTGGATGCCCAGGATATTTTTCTCGTCGGCGTTTTTGACGACCGGCACGATCAGGCCCCAGTCGAGAGCCACGGCGATGCCAATGTTGATTTCCTTGTGGCGAACGACGCTGGTTCCATCGAGCGAAGAGTTGAGCGTGGGATAGGCGCGCAGACCGGCGACCGCAGCCTTCACGAAGAACGGCATGAAAGTCAGCTTGGTGCCGTACTGCTTTTCGAATTCGTCCTTGGACTTGGCGCGCAGCGAAGCGATCTTGGTCATGTCGATTTCGTCGACCGAGTAGACATGCGGTGAAACGTGCTTGGAGGCGACCATGTGCTCGGCGATTTTCAGGCGCATGGTGGAAAGCGGTTCGACTTCGTAATTGCCAAAGTACAAACGTTCGCGTGGGACGCCGAGCTGCAGTGCCGGAACGTATTGGGTGCCGTGAGCTGCGGCTCCGCCCGGGCCGGCCAGAGGGGCGGGAGCGACGGGTGGCGGCGGAACTGACGCGGGCCGAGGCGGAGGCGGGGCTTGCGCTGCAGGAGCCGCAGACGCGGCTGCTGCGGGCGCCGAAACGGAGGCACCTGCGCCGGCGATCGCCGCTTCCATGTCTTCCTTGGTAATGCGGCCGGCAGCGCCGGTGCCGGGAATACTGGCAAGGTCGATGCCGTTTTCCTTGGCCATCCGGCGTACCAGCGGCGAACTATGAATGCGCGCGCCTTCGCGAGCGGGCGCTGCGGCAGCGGGAGCCACTGAAATTGGCGTGACCGGAGCGGGTGCGGGCTTTGCTGCGGGAGGCGGCGCAGGAACAGAGGCGGGTTTGGGAGCCTCAGCCTTCGCCGCTGGAGCTGGCACAGGAGCAGATGCCGCCGCGGGAGCGGACGCCGCCGCGCCTGCCGCGTCGATTGTTGCTACCACCGTGTTGATCGGCACGGTCTGGCCTTCTTTGACCTTGATCTCTTTCAGCACGCCGGCGGAGGGCGAGGGAATCTCCGCGTCCACTTTGTCAGTGGAGATCTCGAAGAGCGGCTCGTCGCGCTCGACTTTGTCACCGGGCTTTTTCAGCCACTTGGTGATGGTTCCTTCAAAAATGCTTTCCCCCATTTGGGGCATTACGACGTCGGCGGCCATTGCTTTTCTCCCGTAGATACAACTCTAACAAATCCAGCATGAAACTTTCGGTTCGTCGTTTGCCGTTCACCGTTTACCGTCAGAAACGCGATGAGCGTGGTATTGGGACCAACGACAGACCGCAAACGACAAACACGCGCTTTAGTATTTCGCCAGGGTGCGCGCGGCGTGCAGCACCTTCTCCTTGTTGGGAAGAAAGAATTCCTCGAGCGACGGCGCGTAGGGCACCGGCGTATCCAGAGCCGTGACGCGCATCAATGGACCGTCGAGATCGCCGAAGGCGCGTTCACAGAGGATGGCGGCAATTTCGCCAGCGATGCCGCCGGTTTTGGTGTCTTCGTGTACCACCAAGCACCGGTTGGTTTTCTTGATTGAAGTGAGAATCGTTTCTTCGTCGAGAGGAAGCAGCGTGCGCAGATCGATTACCTCGGCTTCGATGCCTTCTTTCGCCAGTTCAGCGGCGGCTTCGAGCGAAGTGTGCATCATCGCGGCGTAGGAAATGATAGTGAGGTGTTTTCCTTCACGGCGTACGATGGCCTTGCCGATGGGAACGGTGTAGTCCTCGGTGGGAATCTCTCCCTTGATGCGGCGATAGAGAAATTTGTGCTCGAAGAACAGCACCGGATTGTTGTCGCGGACTGCGGCCTTCAGCAAGCCTTTGGCATCGTAGGGCGTCGAAGGATAGATCACTTTGAGGCCGGGCGTATGCACGAAATACATTTCCGGATTGGCGGAGTGGAACGGCCCGCCGTGTACGCCGCCGCCGGAAGGTCCGCGAATCACGATGGGAGCGGGCGCATTCCAGAGATAGTGTCCTTTGGCGACAAAGTTGGTGATTTGATTGAACGCGCAGACAATAAAGTCAATGAATTGCATTTCGGCGATTGGCCGCAGGCCGAGATAGCTCATGCCGCAAGCCGCGCCGATGATGGCCGATTCGCTGATGGGAGTGTCGATGACCCGCTCCCAGCCAAATTTTTCGAGCAAGCCTTCGCTGGTCTTGAATGCGCCGCCATAGACGCCGATATCTTCGCCGATGAGCACGACGGCGGGATCGCGCTGCATCTCTTCGTACATGGCCTGCTTGATGGCTTCGAGAAAAGTGACTTGGGTTGCGGCTCCCGGCTGGATGCCGGTTTCCTTGACGGCGGTGGCCATGTTCAGCGCCCTGCCTTTCTGGCGGTCTTGCCGGGTGCCGCAACGGACTTCGTTATTTTCTTGGCAGGTGGTTTGGCCGCGCGCGGCCTGTTTGCGGATTGCGACGCTTCTTCCGCCGAGGCCGCGTCCTTGGCGTGCTTCTCCGTGTCGCCAAAATGGATTGCCGCGCTACCGCCGCCGGAAGCCTTGCCACTGCCGAAACCTTTCACGGTCCACACCGCGGCAACGCTGGATTTCGGCGGCGTAACTTCGGCGATGGGGCGCTCCCACTTGGGCGCGACTTTGTGGCAATCGTCGCCGGTGCAATAGACGCCTTGCGCCGCAAATTCCGCGGGCGGCATCGGAGAATTTTCCGCGAAGTCGCGCTCCGCGGAGAGCAACTTGTCGATTTTTTCACCGGTTTCTTTTATTGCTTTAGCCTCGAGCAATTTTTTACCGGTCAGGAATTTTTCGTAAAGCATGATCGGATCGCGAGCTTCCCAGTACGCGCGCATTTCTTTCGGCACGTATTCGGCGGGATCGTGCTGCGCGTGGCCGAGGCGGCGGAAGGTTTTGACTTCGATCAGAATCGGACCTTCGCCGTTGCGCGCCCGCTCGACGGCTTCCTTGGCGGTGGTGTAGACCGCGACTACATCGTTGCCATCGACGGTGTAGCTCGAGATTCCGTAAGCCTTGGCACGGTCGGCGAGATTTTCAAGAGGCACCTGGCGCTTGACCGGAGTGGAATACGCCCACTGATTATTTTCGAGGATCAGCACGAACGGAGCTTTTTGCACCGCGGCGAAATTCAGTCCTTCGTGAAAGACGCCGGTGGAGCTGCCGCCGTCGCCGATCCAGGTCATGGCTACGATTTTCTGGCCGAGATAGCGGCCGGCCATGGCCACGCCAGTCATCACCGGAATTAAATCGCCGAGCATGGAAATCGGCGACACGATGTGCAGATTTTCCAGGTCGCCGAAGTGGCTGGTGCCGTCTTTTCCTTTGGTGGGCGAATCGTATTTGGCCATGTGCTGCATGAAGACGTCGCGTGGCGGAACGCCCTTAACTAACAATGCCCCGATATTGCGAATCATCGGCGCCAGCCAATCTTTTTTCTCAAGGGCGTAAGCGGTGCCGACGGAAACAGCTTCCTGGCCAAGGCTGGAGTACAGACCTCCAACAATTTTGTTCTGGCGGAAAAGCTTGACCATGGTGTCTTCCACCGCGCGGTTCAATCGCATGAAGTAGTACAAATCGAGATATTGCTGCTTGGTCAGTTCTTTCTTCATTCCTGCTCCCAAAATCTGCACTCTGCGGTTCGAACCGGAGAATTTCTACGCCGAAACCGGCAGGGCCTGTTCGCACTCCCGCAACTTTTCGAAAAGCTCTTCGCGCGGCGCGGTTCGAACCGTCAGGCCGAAAATCCCGCCGAGATGTTTTGCGAGCAGCGGCTTGATTTCGCCGAGCGAAACATTTCGCCCCAGCAGTTTTTCGAGCGAGGTTGCTTTGCGATCGGCGATGCCGCAGGGAACAATCAATTCGAAGTAGCGCAAATCGGTGGCGACGTTATAGGCAAAACCATGTGAGGTGACCCAGCGGCTGATGTGCACTCCGATCGCCGCCAATTTTTCTTCGGCGCTGGGCTCGCCGACCCAGATGCCGGTTTTGCCGGCTACGCAAGCCGCGTGGATTCCCAGTTCCGCAGTGGCGCGAATCATGGCTTCTTCGAGCGAACGCACATACCAGACTACATCGCGGCGAATCGCGCCCAAATTCAGGATTGGATAGCCGACGATCTGGCCGGGGCCGTGATAGGTGATGTCGCCGCCGCGCGTGGTTTCGAAATATTCGACGCCTTTCTGGCGCAAAACATTTTCGCTGGCCAGCAGGTTGGCGCGATTGCCGCTGCGCCCTTGCGTAATCACATGCGGATGCTCGCAAAACAGCAGAACATCTTCAATCAGGCCAGCTTTGCGTGCTGCCACCACGCGCTTCTGCAGTTCCCACGCTTCCGCGTAGCCAATCAGGCCGAGATCGATGATGGAAAGATTGCTCATCCTAGACGTTAATTTGCAAACCGCGCACCGAGGCAAACGCATCGCCCAGGGCTTCCCAAACCGTGGGATGCGCGTGGACCATATTCATCAGGTCGTCGATGGTGCCTTCGAGATTCAGCACTGCCGCGGCTTCCGCAAGAATTTCCGTGGCTAGCGGGCCGATGATGTGAATCCCCAAAACTTCGCCGTACTTTTCTTCGCTGACCACTTTGATGAAGCCGCCGTGATTGCCGAGAATGGTGGCCTTGCTGTTGCCGACAAACGGAAATTTGCCGATCTTCACCGCGTAGCCGGCGTCGCGCGCCTGTTTTTCGGTCAAACCGATCGAACCAATTTGCGGCTCGCAGTAGGTGGCGTTTGGAATGCGATCCTTGCGTATCTGCTGGGTGGGCTTGCCGGCAATGTGAGTCACCGCGATGATGCCTTCCATCATGGCAGCGTGAGCGAGCTGTGGGAGGCCGGCGACAATGTCGCCAATCGCATATAAACCCTTTTCCGCGGTCTCCATGTTCTCGCCGACGTGAACAAAGCCGCGTTCGAGTTTCGCTTTGGATTTTTCCAGGCCGCAATTTTCGGTCAGCGGCATTCGTCCGACCGCCAGCAAAAGCTTTTCGGCCTGCAGGGTTTGTTTCTTGCCGTCCTTATCGGTAAAGGAAACGGTCACGCCCTTGGTGTCCTTCTTCACGCTATCGACTTTGCAGCCGGTCTGGATCTGAATGTTTTTCTTGCGGAAGGATTTGTCGAGCTCGACGGAAATCTCTTCGTCTTCAACCGGAACCACGCGGGGCAAAGCTTCGAGAATCGTAACTTGGGTGCCAAACGAGTTGTAAATGGAGGCAAACTCGACGCCAACCGCGCCTGCGCCAACCACAATCAGTGTCTTGGGAATCTCCGGTAATTCGAGGATGGAGCGGTTGGTCAGAATCTGTTTATGATCCGGCTCGATTCCCGGCAAGGCACGCGCTTCGCTGCCGCTGACCATCAGAATATTGGCGGCCTCGATGGTTTCCTTCTTGCCGTCTTTCTCAACGCTGATTTTTCCGGGCCCCTCGTAGCGGCCCCAGCCTTGCTTCCATTCCACTTTATTTTTCTTGAAGAGGAATTCGATGCCCTTGGCGTGCTTGGTTACGATCTTCGACTTGCGCGCGATAATGTTTGCCCAATTGACCTTCAGGCCGCTGACTTCGAATCCCAGTTCCGCGCCATTCTTGAAATGATCGTAAACGTCGGCGTGGTGCAGCAGAACTTTGGTGGGAATACAGCCGACGTGCAGGCAGGTGCCGCCCAAAAAGGGATCCTTTTCAACGACGACGGTCTTCAGTCCAAGTTCGCCGGCGCGAATCGCGGCCACATAGCCGCCCGGTCCGCTTCCGATAATCGCTACATCGTACTTAGCCACTCGTATCCTCTCTTTCGTGGGGCCTTCCGTTGACCAGCAGGCGATGAGGGGAGTGCGTTTTCACCGCAGTCGCGCTCGAAAATATCGAGGAATCATGCCGAAAAAACCAGGCGTCAGACGGACAAAAAGCCGCCCGCGCCTCCGGCGCAGACGGCTACATCTCGGCAAACAAGGAATTTTAGCAGCGGTAGCGGCCGCTCGCAACCCGAGGGACGGCGGGCAGTAGGTCAGCTTCCGGCTAGCGCGCTTGCCTGGGACTGCTAGTTAGCTCCGTGCTTGTGTGAAAGCAGGATACTTACCTCGTTCGTCTGAAAATTTATAGCCGCGACGTCAAGGATTCCGTCACCGTTCAAGTCACCCACGGCAAATGCCGAAAGGCCTGGCCCGAGAGAAAATGAAAAAACCCCTGGGCTACGCGGTGAAAGTCCTATCGCAGAGTTGAGTGTAATTTGCAGTGTCCCGGTGTTGAAGTCGGCGGTGACTGCATCAGATTTTCCGGTGTTAGCGAGGTCAGCAGCGGACACTATAACGCTATTCGTGTTAAAGCCGGGGAAATTGCTACCGTAAACAAATAGCAGGCTGTCGAACCCCAGGTTAAACGTTCCGTCGCCGTTACCAGGTGCTATAAGCGCGAGACCGGGAAACCCAATCAACAGGTCCTGCTTTCCATCCCTATTGAAATCGCCGCTCGCGAGCGATCCAGGAAAACTCGAAATGGACAATGTGACCGCCGTTGGAGCGGCAAAGGTCCCATCGCCATTCCCAGCGTAGAATACGAGTGTTCCAAACCCTCCAAATGGAGAACCGAAGTCGGTGGCCGCGATATCCTGTTTTCCATCACCATTGAAGTCGGCTACGGCAAGTCCGAAGTACAGACCGGGAAAGGAACCGGAGGGCAGGCCGGTCATCGCGCTAAACGTGCCGTCTCCATTGCCCAAGGAGACGCCGATTCCTCCATCCAAGGCAAACACCAGATCCTGGTGGCCATCTCCGTTCAGATCGACAACCCGCGCACTCAAAAATCCGAACGAATTTGGTATGGGCGGTTGCTGGGAGAAGGTGCCATCACCATTGCCGAGGAGCACGATGCTCGCTTGACCTCCGGCGATTGTCGACACAACCAAGTCCGGTTTTCCATCCTCATTGAAATCTCCGACCGCGAGCGATCCAACGTTAAGGCCGAGAGAGCCGTCGAGGTTAACAGGGGTTATGATGGGAACCGTTATTGGCGGGGCGAAAATTCCCGCCCCATTATTAAGGAACACAGCTATGGTGTTCTGATCGAAGTTCGAGATCGCGACATCGAGTTTTCCATCACCGTTGAAATCGGCCAGCACGATCCCCTTGGGATGTGTGCCCCCGGAGCGAAGCGTCGGCCCCATAGAATAGGTGACATTGGGCGCTTGGGCCTTTGCATCCGGGTTCTGAGACGCCAAAGCAGCGCTGGCAAGACAAGAAAGGAAGAAAGCGGAGGACAAAGCAAGTCGAAGCAATGGTTTCATGTATTACCTTGCACTCTAGGAATGACGTAACTTCTAAAGTAATCACGCGACGCGATTCTATGCTGCCAATCCGATTTTGGAAAGTGGGCACCTCAACTGAAAGCAATCCTGTGCCAGTCCCATGTTGGCGTTGAGACTCTTGCGCCTCTGCAAGGTCGGCGCTAAGTCCCGATACGACGGGAGCAGGGGCAAGAAGAGGCTAGCGAACGGCAGCCCCACCCTTGCAACCCCGCAAGGATTGACAAATTGAGAGCGTCCTTTTGCAACAAATATCTGCGATTTCGCACGAATGGTTTGCGGACTTCGCCCGAAGGCCATATATCTAATCTACAAGATATCGTCACCGCCCGGTACTTTGGTACCGAAACCAGACTTCGCGGCGTACTCCTCGAATTGAACCTATCGGGCTACTGACTGCGGCATGCGTCCCCAGCATACTGGGCTCATCGAAGGCGGCCCGGAAAGTGAAATACAGCGGCCGCCAGAGCGGAGACAACCATGGTGGTTACGAGTCTGGTTCTCTGCATGATTCTGATTCTCTTGAGCGCCGCGGGTAGCAATACCCCGCAGAAAGCGCTGGCCAAGCGCCCGAGACATTGATCTTCAGGTTGTTTCCCTCCGACCCCACGCCCGAGCCGCCGGTGCCCCCACCGGCGGCTCATTTTTTTCGATCTAATGAGGCGGCTCAGCGTTCCAGAACGTCCTTGTAGTAGTTGATGGCGACCTTTTTTGGTGCTTTATCCAGGTCGAAAATCACGGTGCGCGTGGTGTTTCCAACCATGGCTACCTGATTGAGACGGATCATGCCCGCGCCGAAGTCGGCGAAGACCGGCACAAACATGGCGAAATTTTCGTCCACTTCGCTTTGCGTGATTTCCATTTTGATCTTCACCTGGTTGGCGCGAACGGATTGCACGTCATATTTGAAGGAATACCGCGGAACCTGGGTCCCGTACACCCATTCGTTGAAGAACCAGTCCAGCCGGCCGTTCCGCTGCAGGTCCAGCTGTTTGGCCATATGCTTTTCCGCGACCGCTTTGAACGATTCCGTGGACGCCGGCTGATCGGCGTGTTTCTCCATGAAGTCGTGCATCATATCGATGAATGCCTGATCCCGATTGGCCGCATTCGGTTCGTCGGAATGCATCAGTGACCGCAACATGGACAGCACATACGCTCCCTTCGGATAGGTCACGTTCACGTAGCCGTTTTCGGTCCGCGGAGAAATCAGCCGCAGACCCAGCCAAATCGGACCGGAGTCGTTTGCTGAAATCCCAAAATTATTTTTATCCAACAGACGGGCATGCAGCCGGCCCCAAAAATCGATGTAGTCCTTCTGCCACTTCGGCCCCATCGCCTGTTGCAGAAACAATCCGGCAGCAAACTCCGCGAACCCTTCTGACAACCACTGATCGTGATACGAAGCCCAGCCCACACTATGGCCAAACCACTGATGTGCAACCTCATGCGGCGTGACCTCCTGAACGAAACCGCTGAACTTGTTATCGATGTGGCCGAATAGCATCCAGCGTTGAGTCGAGTCGATATACGCGGAAATCGGCAAGTACACCAGGTTTGGCCAGGACTGCCCGAAATCGAAGTTTGGTTGTTCGGTGATTTCAATGTGGTCGAACGGGCCCTTGCCAAAATAGAAGGTACACAGCTGCATCTGAGCACGCGTCTGATCCAAGGCATACTTGGTCATCGAAGCGGGCGACATCGCGGCCAGAGCGCTAGACCGCATCTCCGAGGCGGGACCCGAAAATGCGCCTCCTGAGAAAGCTTTCAAATTGTTGGGTAATTCCGAAAGGTAGTATCCGGAAATCTGGTAGTGGGTAATGGTATCGGGGAAATCGATCTTGGTGTAGCGCCCATAGTTGAAGCCGGCAACCGCTATCGGCACCGGAGTCACCCAATGCGACACCGCATACCCTTCTTCGGTGGATTCACCTTGCAGCTTACCGACACTAATCACCACGTTCGACTTCGGCACCTTGAAGGTCAGATCGTATAGCGCCTTCTCTCCGAAACCAGTCCCATTCAGGTTCGGGTACCACCATTCGCGCGCACCTATGTAATAGCTTCCGTCGCCAGCGTCGTTCAGTACTTTGTCGCCGGCATACTCGACGGTGATGGAGTGTTCCTTGCTGGCCTCCAAAGGATCGTCCAGCAGCGCGTAAAACGAACCGTCCAGCTTGCGGTCCTCCTGAACGAAGTGCAGGTCTTTGCCGCTCTGATCGACGACGCGCAGTACCCGCAGCGACGGCAGAAGTGCGAATTTCAGCACGCGCTCGCCAGGAATCAGGGGCTCAAAAGTGATGGTCGCCAGGCCTGCAAGGTGATTGTTCTTTCCGATCACCGTCTCGATGCGGTAGCGTTTTGACGCAAACAGCCGCTTTTCTTCCCGCGAATTCGCGGTGTGCGCTTTCAGCTCCGCGAGCAAATGCTGGGAATACCATACGCCGTCGTCCATCCCCCCGCCGTTGCAATTCAGGAGCGCCACCTCCTCTGGCGAGTCCAACTGCGGAATCGCGCCGGTTCGCGCGCGCACAAAAAAACGCAAATCTTTGTGAGGCTTGCCGACCATATAGGCATTCAAGAAGGGTGGATGATTCAGATTGTAGATCGCGGAGAGAACATCGGCGTCCACGTTGTCAATCACCGCGCCTTCCAGAATGCCTTGCGTGAGTCCTTCCGGCACTTCGTGGCGATGCCGCAGGCGGTTCCTCCATCGCTGGAATGCCTCCGCTGCTTCCTTGGGAGTGTCCTCCTGCTTGCCCAATGCGGCGGCAAATTGAGGATACATGCCACCGCTGAACCGGAACACCACTTCGCCAAAGTCTTCCTCGGCGGTTTCCGCGCCGGCGCGCCGCTTTAGCTCCTCGGTATCCGGCCGCAGAACCGGCTTGAGGGAAAAATGCCCCTCGCCGATGAAAATGGCGCCGGTTACGAATCGGTTGACCGGGGCCAGGAGAGTAATCGTTCCGGACTTAAACTCAAATGAACCGACGTCCATCTTCAGTATGTATTTTTCGACATGAAATGAATTGCCCAGACCGACGTCGCGGAGTTGCCGGTAAACGGTATCCGAATTCGCGTAACCGCTGCTCTTTTCCGTTACGTTCACACTGGTCTGCTGCGCCGATATGGTCAGACTCAGCTCAAGATCGCTGGTTCCGTGCAAGTCCACCGGAGTAACGATTTCATCGAAGCCGTCTTTGGTGATGCGCACCGAGTATTTTCCGGGACTCAGATTTGGCACAGCGAACTTGCCCGTTTCGTCGGTCATCAAAACGATGGGCTTGGTCAAGCCGTTAGCTGTAATTTCAATGCGCACCCCGGCGACCACCGCGCCGGAAGGGTCTTTGATGCTGCCGGTGATGGTGTCGGCGCGGAGGACGCCGCATAACGTCAGGCATATCAGCAACAGGGCCGCTATCTGGAAGATGAAAAGCCTGTTGCGATAGCAACGCGACTTAGAAAGTACGGCGTTTCTTCTGAGATCAGGCTTCGGGCTTACCTTGCCAGTCCAACTCATCGGCACCCCGTAGAAACTGCGCGGTAAGTACACAGAAAATTATCAGTTTCTATCACATATATCAGTCCGGCGTCTGAAATTTCTTGGTTGGCGCGATTCGACGGGTCAAGAGGGGTCAGGCCGAGGATGCTGGTCGCGATGGCGAGCCGGTCGCAGGGTTCAGAATGTCTTGATTTTTTCCGGCTAGAAATAAAAAAGGGGGCCGGTGCAAGCCCCCTTTGCTAACTGACCCCCCAAAACCAGAACACAGTCGAGGTTGTGTTCCGGCCACCCCGGGAAGCCAATATTGTATTTGCAGGGTACAAGTGCAAGTGAGGTGCCAGCCTCTGAAAGACCGCAGGAAAATCACTAACCTATTGGTATTATTGAGGTTAACAGTCGGGAACCTTTTTTAAGCCTTGGCGGGCAGCGCTGAAATCTACAAAATCTCACAGATGGCGAGCGGGTCTTCTACATTCTTTGGGATA
The DNA here is from genome assembly GCA_963814635.1 of uncultured Acidobacteriota bacterium. GTDB lineage: Bacteria > Acidobacteriota > Terriglobia > Acidiferrales > UBA7541 > Acidiferrum. The sequence continues at coordinate 169,157 of CAWFDP010000003.1, forward strand.
GAGACTCCGGTGGAAAGTGGAAAGCGACTGTTTGACCTTGACGCTATGCACCGATCGTGGAGCTTATTGTTGTGGCGATCGACTGGCTGAAGCGCTCGACGTCCTCAGCATGCTCGGCTTCGACCATCACTCGTGCCAGCGGTTCGGTGCCGGAATAGCGCAACACGATCCGGCCATTTTCTCCAAGCTTGTTGATGGCTTCGGCCAGAGCCTTCGCCACTTCCGGCACGGAATCCAGGGGAGGTTTGGACTTAACCTTCACATTTACAATGGTCTGCGGGTAGTCCTTCAATCCAGTTACCAGGGCCTCGAGACTTCCGCGCTGAGCCACCAGCGATGCCACTTTGACCGCTGTCAACAGTCCATCTCCGGCCGGTGAATCCTCTAGAAAAATAATGTGCCCAGATTGCTCGCCGCCGAGCGTGTTGCCGCTACTCAGCATCTCTTCCAGTACGTAGCGATCGCCGACATTGGTGCGGGCCATCGCGATTCCTTCGTTTGCCAAAACCCGTTCCAAGCCTAAATTGGACATCGAAGTCGCGACCACGCGATTACCCGGGAGTTTTCCGGCGCTTTTCAAAAAGCGTGCGACCGCCAGCAGGATTCCGTCGCCGTTCACAATCTTGCCGGAGGCTGAGACAAACAAAGCGCGATCTGCGTCGCCATCGAACGCCACGCCCAACCCAGCTTTTTCCGCCGGCACACGCTGTTGTAATTTTTCCAAGTGTAGCGAGCCGCATCCGGCGTTGATATTTCGCCCGTCAGGCTGGTCGCCGACGGACACTACATCGCAGCCCAGCGAACGGAATAGTTCCGGCGCCAGACGAAATGCAGCACCGTTCGCGCAATCGAGCACGATGCGTAAGCCCTTGAGATTTGCACCGGGCAGAACTCGGCCGCGCAAAAAATGCAAATACTCCGAATGCAGTGATTCATCGGTTGAGACAGGCGTGCCTGGCGATTCCGCGGTCTCCCGCATGTATTCGGGGATATCGGCTTCGATCTCCTCTTCCACAGAGTCGGGGAATTTCATGCCGGCGTGGGAAAAAAGTTTTACGCCGTTATCGTGGAAAGGGTTGTGGGAAGCGGAAATCACCACGCCCAGGTCGAAATCGTTCTGGCGGACCAGGTACGCTACGCCGGGAGTCGTGAGCACTCCTGCGAATGTGACTTCGACGTCAGATTGCTTCAGTCCCGCTGCAAGAATGGCCGCGATGTGCGGTCCTGATTCGCGGGTATCCATGCCAATCAGCGCGTGCGGGGTCCGATGCTCTTTGTGGAGAAATGCTCCGACGGAGCGGCCTACGGCATGCAGCGTCGCGTCGTCCAGAGGCGGCGTTCCGGGAACACCGCGGATGCCATCGGTGCCAAAAAATTGTTTGGCCATAGGCGAAGAAAAGGTGGCTGGAACCGCGCTCCCTCGGAAAATTCTAGCACAGCAGGGGAACGGCTCTGAGGCGCGAAAAATCGCTGTGCAGGAGAAGAAACTTTGTGGCACGTTGCGGATTCACGGTTCGCATCCTGTGTTAAGTTGATGTTTGGAAAATGACGGAGACACGCCTGCCCGCGACCGAAGCACCTCGTGAAAAGGAATACGCGCGTTTGGTAGGCTCGACCTTCAGCCTGAGGGTCATCGCTGGAGCAATCATTCTGCTGTTTGCATACTACGCGCAGGGCGTGGTGATCACGCTGGTGCTCTCGATTCTGCTGGCTTACTGTCTCGACCCGGTAGTGGAATTCCTGGAGCGCTGGCGAGTTCCGCGAACCATCGGCTCGATGGTGATGGTGTTGCTGCTTTGTGCGGTGATTGGCGCGGTAGGTTACGGGCTGTGGTCGCGGGTTTCGGACTTCGCCGAAAGTTGGCCGAAATACAGCGGCGCCTGGCGGCAAACCGTGGCCTCCATCGAATCGAAAATCAGCGGTATCGAACGCGGGGTCTCGGGAGCAGCGCCAACGCCTGCGAATCAGCCCGCCGCTCAATACGAGCCATCACGCAGCAGCGAAGTCGTTCGAATGCTGATTTTGCGCGGCATGGGCTCTCTGTATGCGCTGTTCCTCGAAATCACCTTCGTTCCATTTCTGGTCTTTTTTATGCTGGCAGGAAAACGAGAAGCCTGGCACGGGACGCTGCAGCTTTTCCCGGCATCGCGGCGCACGCAGGTCAAGGAAATGCTGGAAGATTTGCGCATCGTTCTCCGCGACTATGTTCTGTGGATGTCAGTCGTCACGTTAATGGTGATCACCTTCAGTAGCCTGTTCTTCTGGGTGCTGGGGCTGGAATACCCGATCCTGCTCGGGATTGTCTCCGGCGTGTTGAATATGGTGCCGTACATCGGCGCGGTGCTGGCGTGGCTGCCGGCGTTTATGCTGGCGCTCACCAAATGGCAAACCATCGGCTGGTTCTTGTTGATTGCCGGAGTTCTCACAGGCATTCACATTTTTGCGTTGAATCTGATAGCGCCGCAGTTGGTTGGCAAGCGGTTGCGATTGAACGCTGTTGCGATCACCATTTCGCTGCTCTTTTGGGGCTGGGTGTGGGGCGGCATGGGTTTGCTGCTGGCAATACCCATCACCGCGACGCTGCGGGTGGTTTGCGAACACAACGAATCTTTGAAACCCATAGGTCGCTGGCTCAGCGCCTAGCGGTATTCCGATTTCGTGATTCCGAACGGAGTGAGGAGTCTTGCTGCGATGGACCCAGCAGTACTGACTACTCCTATGGCTTGTTCGCTGTTTCCGTGGACGTTCGCACGGCGGGCGATTTCAGAAATCGCACCAGCTGCCACCGCTGCGGCTCCGGCAACTTCGACCAGGCCGGCATCTTTTTTCTGACGACACCATTCGTCAGCAGCCAAAACAACGTGCCCGGAGTGGCGTTTTGCACGTCCACAACTCGCAAGTTTGGCCCCTTACGTCCGCCGCGCGCATCATCGCCGTGGCACTCCGAGCAGTGATCTTCAAAAAGCAATTTCCCTGCGGCCAGCGCTACCGGATCGGTCTCCAGGGGATTCGTGCGGCTTGCCGCTTTTTCTGGAGCTTTGCGCAGCTCCGCATAGGTATCTGCGCCGAAGCGGAACTGCATCGCGTTGAAACCTGACAATTGAGTTCCGGAACCGGCGGACGATTCTGAAATGGCGATCAGCATCACGCAAACCAGAAGAGCCGCGAACGCTGGCTTCATGATTTCGCACCGAACAAACGCCGGACCAATTGATCGAATCCGTTGATCTCGCGCGAGACTCCCCAACGCAGCAAGAATTTGTGGCTGTTGTCATTCAATCCGAATCCTGGCGAGAGACGTAAGGTCCAACCACTTGGCAGATTCCAGCCCGCCACCGGAGCAAGATAGTGCGACGTTTCCCTTAAACCAAAGCTATGGCGGTCGCCCAATCCACCGTACATTTCCGCTCCAACAATAAAATTTTGCGGGCAGAAATTGCAGCGCTTCGCGGAGGCTTTCAACGCCAGCGGACGGCTGGCCGCCAGCGCGTAGCCGAATTCCCACGGCTCGTTCGACAGGTTTTTCTCGGTAATGATATTCTCGGAAAAGTTCCAGCCCTTGGTGTTGCTGGAAAGAATCAACTTCAATTCCATTTCGCGCGCGTGCTCCACGCGCGCCGCAGCATTTGGCGTCAGATAGTCCGACTCCACGTCGTGGCCGACCACTTCCTTCCGCGTTTTGTCGGTACCATTGGTGTCCTCATATTCGACGTACAGCACCGGATTGATCCAATGTTCGTGCTTCAGCACCCGAAAACGGTTTTCCCACTTGAAGCCGGAGTAGACGGTACTGTCATGAAACGTGGATTGCGCGTCCAGGTAGAATTCGGTGGTCCACCAGGCGGTCACCCCGTACTCAAACTCTGTCCAGAAAGCGTGGAAGTCGTTGCCGGTTCGCTGGGTGCCAAAAGTGGAGAAATACTCAATTTCCAGGTTCCCGGGCTCCTCCAGGTTGTGATCGTACGCAACGAAGTATGGGTTTTCCTGAGCGGCCAACGGCCGGGTAGCCCCACTTATGAGAGTGCAGAACGCTGCCAGCAAGACCATGCCAATCCGAGTCAATCGAATCCCCCTGTTTTGGACCCCGAGAACCATATAAGACTAACTTAGTCGTATATTAGATGCAATTCATTTGCAATATGGTGGTGGAGTTTATTGCTGTTATTTGACTCCGCCGATCGACAAGGCCATCCTTCTGGGAGTTTTGATTCGGGGGACCCTAATGAAGACCGATCTCCATGTGCTCAACCTCTTTGAAGAAGGCTTTGCGCGCAAGACCTGGCATGGGCCGAATCTTTGGCAATCGCTTAAGGGAGTCACCGCGCAGCAGGCTGCCTGGCGTTGCGGCTCGAATCGTCACAACATTTGGGAACTGGCGTTGCATGCTGCGTATTGGAAATACGCGGTTCGTCGCAGGCTGCAGGGCGGCAAACGGGGCTCATTCACATTGCAGGGAAGCAATTTCTTTCCTCGCCCTGAGGCTGGGAAGTTATCTGAAGCGGCCTGGAAGGCGGACAAAGCACTTCTGAAGAACGCACATGAAGCGCTCCGCGGAGCGATTAAGAATGCGTTGAAGAAGCCGCTCACTCGGAAAGCGCACCGCATGCTGTGGGGAGTGGCGTTTCACGACGTGTACCATGCAGGCCAGATTCGCCTGCTTCGCCGGATCATGGAGAATTAAGTTTAGGAATTACGCTAACTGCGCCGCCGAACCATGCAGGTTGCCTAAAATTTCGTCCAACCCCGCCGTTTCCTGAAATAGCCGGATAGCGCCGATGCCCGAAGCCCCTGCTTGCAAACAGCTCACAGCGTTTTGCGCGCCAATTCCGCCAATGGCAAACACCGGAATTTTGACTGACTGGCAAATCTGCGACAGGCGTTCCAGACCCTGCGGCGGCCCGAAGTTTGCTTTCGAGGGGGTTTTAAAAATCGGACTGAAGTAGATGTAGTCGGCCCCGGCGCGTTCCGCTCCCAAGGCCGAACCCATCGTATGGCATGAGGCGCCGATCAAGAAATTGCGGTTTTCTTCGCGGCCGGAAAAAAACTCATTCCGCAGATGGCAGGCTTCGGCGACCGGAATTCCACTCTCGCTGAGATGCACTCCGCCCGCTCCGCAGGCCAGCGCGACATCCATCCGGTCGTTCACGAAAATCCGCGTCCGGGAACCGGCGCTCGAGACCCGGCGAAGCGCTTCGCGCACCAGATCCATCCACTCCTTTCCGCAATAGTCCTTCTCGCGGAGTTGAATCCAATCGGCGCCGGCGGCGGCGGTTCGTTCCACGTTGTCCAAAAGCAAGCGGTGGGCGTCCACGGAAGTGGAGAGCGGCAAGCTACGGCGGTCCGTCACATAACAAAGCAGCGGACGTTCAGGTTTAGCCAGGAGTGGCACGAGGAGTCTCCCGCGGCGCTTGAAGCAAGCCCATGGCCACAACAATGTCCAGAACTCCGAGCCCGCTGACTAAACCGCGCACCGACGGATGCAGCGCGATAGGCATTAGTGCGGGAAAGTGCGTCAGGAAATAGTTTCTCTCCCAGAAGGCAGACCACGGCAAATACAACAGCAGTGCTCCCATTTCGAAGCACAACACGATTAAGATGGCTCGCAATGCTTTGTTCATGAACGCCGGAATACCTGGAAGCGCCGCGGTCAGCGCGTGGTCTTCTGAAGAGCGGCGATACGGTCGGCGACGTCGCGGTAATCAATATTCACCGCATAGACCTGTGAGAAACTCTTCAGCGCCGCATCCAGATCATTCGCGGTTTCCTGGGCGACTCCTAAATCATACCGCAAGGCCAGCGTACTTTCCGCGTCCACGCCTGGGGTTCGCAGCGCCCGTTCGTACCAAATTGCGGCAATGCCGGGCTGTCCCTTTTCCATGAATGCCAGTCCGAGCAGCGTACAACACTGCATGGCGTAGCGGAACGCCTTGCCCTTTTCGTTGGCTTTGGCCACCTTCTGGAATTCGCTGATGGCTTCTTCGAGCAATCCCATTTCGCGGAACGCGATTCCCAGGTTGTAGTGAGTTTCCAGATCTTCGTCTTCAGCGCCCATCTCGCCGAACTCCGCACGGAATTCGTCGAACACTTCCTTGAGCGGCTCGTGTTCCGCGGACGTTGCGGGAACAGCAGCTTCCGCCTTTGCCTGGATGACCGGAGCAGATTCCGTGGCCACAGGTTCAGAAAAGGACGGGGTCAACTCGCCTATGCCGAGTTGATCGATTTCGCTTGCCAGATCGGCGAGGAATTGATCGGAGGAGAGCACTTGTGAACCAACAGGTTCGGGAGCTTTCTCCGGCTTCGCGGGCGCCTTCTCAACCGCCGGTTCTTGTTCTTCTTCCGGCGTGAGCACCAGTTCATATTCCTGATCCAGCGCGATTTCCTGGACAGGCGCTGGCTCGACCTGCGGAGCAGCGTGTGGCGGTTCGTCTAGCTTGGACTCTTCGACTGGTACGACCTCGATGATTTCTTCAGCTGATTCTTCGGGGGCGGATATCTCTGGAAGCTCCGCCGAAATTCCGGTAAAGGAACCCTTCGTTGGCTCTTCGACCGCCGGCGCTTCGACGGGAATTTCAAACTCCGAAATCTCCCATTCTTTCGGCGTGGCGGGTTCTGCTTTGGCCGGCGCGGGCGTAACTTTGTTACTTGGTGGAGGAGCAGGCGCAGCCGGTGGCGCGGCAGGCGGCGCTGCACTTGCGCCCTGCTCCAGCAGCGAAGCCCACTCATCGGACAGATCGACCTCATGTACTGGTGTTTCCGCCGGCTTCGATTTCGGTGCCGGCGCTGGCTCTGGCGCAACCTCGGCAATCGAAGCTCGCTCAACCGGGACCGGCAACTCTTCGAATGCCTCTTGTTCCGGGACGACTTCCGCCGCATCACTGGGCGCCGCGGCTGCAGGATTCGCAGCAGCTGCCATTTCTTCATCAGAAATGCCTGCCGCACGTTGAAATCTGCGGCGCAATTCGCCAAAACGCTCGGCGCCCGGCACGTCACCGCGTTCACGGTGAATTCTTTCCAATTGTGCCGCGAGTTCTGCAGTGCGCCGGTCGTCGCCCGCACCCAGAACAAAGTCCAGCAGCTTTTCGAGCGTCGGGGTGTGGCTTGGAGCTCTGCGCAGAATCGCTTCCAGTAGGCCGATAGCTTTTTGGGTCAGCCCGTAGCTCGCAAACAAGTCCACGTCGGTGAGGGACTGCGCGATGAATTTTTGCGTTTCTTCGTCCAACTGCTCGTGAACGGGTTCGGCCGCGGCCCGCTCAGACGGTGCGGCTTCGTCTGGACGGAGTTTCGGAGCTTCCGGTTGCGGGATTTCCGCTTGTAGGGTCTCGTTTTCCGGTTCCGGCTCTTCCTCCGGCGCCGGCAATCCCATTTTGCGCAACACATCGTTGAGCTTGCGCTTGGCCGATTCGCTTTCCGGCTGCCGATCCACCAGCTGTTCGAAAACTTCCTTGGCACGGCTCAATTGCTTCGTGGCGACCAGCGCATTACCGAGTTGCGCCAGCGCGTCCGGCATCCGGAATGAATCGCTGGTTCGTCCGTAAGAATCCACGAGCCATTCGAGCGGCTCAATGCGTCCCGGCATTCGCGAGGCAAGATCGTTCAGCATCCGCGCCACCGCGTCGTGCTCACCCGCGTCAAGCATCGGAATACGCAGCCGGGAAACCAGCGCCAGCGCCCGTTCGGTTTGTCCCGACTCCATCAGCGACTCGGCAACCTTTTGCGCCAGGCCGAAATTCTTTTCATCACCCTCGAAGACTTTCAACGCGAGCGAAGTCGCCTCATCCCAATTGGCGGTTTTCAGATACAAGTCGAGCAGAAATTCGCTCTGTTCGCCGCCCTTTTCCAATCCCGACAAGTTCTTCAGAAAGTCCGCGGCATCGGCAAAGCGACCCTGTGACGACGCCGAGCGCGCCTTCACGATCAGTGCAGGTATGTTGGCCGGATCGAGTTTCAGTGCTTTGTCAGATTGTTTGTCGGATTCGGCGTGGTCACCGCGAGCCAGCGCCCGTTGCGCTGCCGAAATATAAGTCTCAACCGCTTCGCCCGGTTTGCCCATCAACTGGTAGAGGTCAGCGAGACGAATTTGAATGCGCAGGTTGTCGGGTTCCGCGAGCAGCAGCTTTTTCAGTAGTGCAACCGCGTCCGCCTGACGATTGTGCTTCAGGTGAATTTCCGCCAGTTGCAGGAACAGCGGGCGGGCTTCGCTCATCACGCCCTGCTGCACGTACAAATCGGCTAGCCGCTCGAGCGGCTTGATCTCTTCGGGCGCCAGCTTGGCGATGCGCTTGTAAACGGCGATGGCCTTGGTCAAAAACCCGTCGCCAACAAAGATCTGTGCGAGGCGCTCAAAATATTCGATGGCCTGGAAGGTTTCGCCCTGCCGGATATACAGTTCGCCGATGGTCATCAGCGTGACCTGATCCTTCGGCTCATACTTCAGGATGAGTTGGTACTCTGCAATGGCCTGGGGGACCTTGCCCTGGTTCAGCAGCTTCTGCGCGGCTTCGACGTACTTGCTCTTGTTATAGGCCATGCGTGAACACGGACGGCACCCTCTTAAACGTGCAACCGCAAAGCGGTTGACCGGGCACTTCCGAGACTTTCTCCTCAGTCTTAATGCGGCTGGGCAATCAACGTAAGGTCGGCCACCATGCTACCGACCGCGATGCGAAAACGGACTGGCGAGCTGCGCCAAACGGCGGCAGAACGCCACTCTTGTACGCTACAGGCGCGGCGAAGGGGAGTCAACGCACGCTCTGCGGCCTGTGAGCAGGCAATTACCCCCGTGGCGGATAGGCGACTTTTCGACAGGCACTCCTACATCGCATGCTGGCTCTTTGTAGCAGCGCGATATGCCACTGCGCCTTCGGAAGCTAGAAAATCGGCAGCGGCGTCTGGGTTGCACCCGTCGACCAGCACCCCGCTTCTCGAACTGGAGCAAAGGAGTGCCGGTGCAGCGGCGTGGGGCCAAGCCGTTTCAACGCTTCAAGATGCTCCGGAGTGCCGTAGCCTTTGTGCTGCGCCAATCCGTAACCGCAATAAATTGCGTCCCATTCGTCCATGCGCGCGTCGCGATGAGTCTTGGCAAGGATGGAAGCCGCCGCAATCGAAACGCTCCGCGCATCGCCCTTAATCAGCGACTTCTGCTCGATCAAGACCTCCAGCTTCATGGCGTCAATCAACAGATAGTCCGGCACGATGGAAAGTTGCTGCAACGCCGCGGTCATCGCCTGGCGGCTGGCTTGATAGATGTTCCAGGCATCGATGCGGGAAGCGTCCACTTCGGCCACGGCCCAGGCCAATGCATGTTCGCGGATTCGAATCGCAAGTTCAACACGGCGCTCGGCAGGGAGTTTTTTCGAGTCGTCCAGGCCGACAATTCGGCGCTTGGGATTGAGGATTACCGCCGCGGCTACCACCGGGCCGAAGAGCGCTCCTCGCCCGGCTTCATCAATACCGGCGATTCGCGTCCAGCCCAGTTGCCGCGCCGCTCGTTCGAAACGGGATGAGCATTGGCGCGCCATGCGTTGTTCGCGCAAATTCTAGCACGGCGCAACGCGCGTCCTTGGCTGACAATTGTTGAAAACTAAATCGCAGGTGCGATCAGGGCGGAGGGATAAAAGTCTGCGGACACTCGGCTACGAGAATTTTTCCGTCCGAAGTGCGTTCCAGTGTCGGCGCGTAGAGTCCACGGAATTCCCGCCGCCACCACTGGCCGGTAGCTCGCTTGGTCGCGCGATCTGTGAACCAGTATTGCCACACGACGGCGCGAATCTGCTTCGGTGCGGTGTTGGCGAATGGATTCGAACGAAAGAGTGCTAGGACGTCTGGCGTGTTGAGCAGCAGTTGCTCTTCGGTTCGCGCCACAAACGGATTTTCGCGCCACGCTCCCAGCGAAGCGAACCACAAATTCCATTCGAATCGCGGCTGGTACGGCGCATAAATCCCCGGTGCCTCGTAAACATCCTGAGGCTTATAGCGGAATGGATAGACAATCCAGTTCGTTCCATCATTCGAGCCTTGAAATTCAATCTCATAGCGTGCCCAGGTCATCCGCCCGAATAGCCCGTAGGAGTTTGCGATTCGAAACGGCTCAAGGAGCGCGACCGGCCTCGCTGGCAACGGTAATCCCGGCGACGCTTGCTGAAACATAAGAAATGCCATGGCATAAAGAACCCACGCGAGAACCAGCGTTTTAAGCCACAGACCGGATGAACTGAAGAGCGCGCCGGGCAGTGACTGCTGTTCAGACCCGGTCGTTACGTTTGGTTCGCTGGCTGCCGTACCATCACCAGCTGCCGTTGAACCGGTTATCAAAAGCGGTTCAGGCTCCGCTGCAAATGAACCGAGCAAATTCTTGCGCCAGGAGACTGCGGGTGGCTGATGCAGATTTTCCTCTATGGCATGTCGCCAGCGGCTCGGAACCATTCGAATCAAAAATTGGTCGTCGAGGAGAAAAATACCGAGCGCGAGCACCATGTAGTTCAGAAAGGCGTAGTTCGCGGTAAGGATGATGGCGATCTGCAGGCCGGTCATAAAAAAAAAGCAGAGAATACGCGCGCCGCGCGGCAGCAAAACCAGCCAGACCACCAGCAGTTCCGCACCTAACGTTACGAACGCAGTGGATTCATGGAACCACACCGGCAACTGATGTACATACCAGCCAATCCAAGTTGGCAGCGGGCCGTTCTGGTAGTATTCGTTCATCGCGCTCAAATCGCGCCAGCTCGGATCGCCGCCAAAATATTTCGCGATGCCCGATTCGAAATAGATGGTGAACCACAGGAACTGCAGCAAGAAGCGCGATGCTCGGGGTGGAGGTTCACGCTCTCCCCAACCGGGTCGCCACCCACTCGGCGCGAGGAAAAAACTGATGAATCCCGCGCACAGCAGCATTCCATCCGATTGATAACCGGCAAAATCCTGCGCCGCTGCGATGAACGATAGAAAGCACACGAAACAAACGGCCAACATCAGGCGCGGCGCAAAATTTGCAATCAACAAAAACGACGCGCCAATGCCGGCCCAGCACAACCCGAGCAGCGCATGGTCTCCGCTCCCGAGCCACAATAGAGTCGGCGCATACCAATAGCGCGCGGTGCCCATGGCCTTGGTAACTTCCTGCAGATACGAACCAGCAGGCAAGAGGCCGTCGGGCCCGAGCATTCCGCGAATTTGAAAGAGCAGTGAGTAAAACGCGGAGAAATAAATTACGCCGAGTGCGCGCAGGAATAACCAGCGCGAAACCAAATAGCCGGGCGGGCCCACGGGCCCTGGACCGGCCCACCATCGAAGGATTCCTGGCGCGAAACTTTTCATCGCCGGAGATGATAGCGCGCCAGCGGCATTCGAATCAGCCGGTTATGACCGTGATGCGGGTGTCTTCTCGACGTGCACGCGGCAACTGCCGTCTTCGCACATTTCGCGATTCCAGCGATAACGGTTCCTCGCAACCCATGCATAGAACTTCCCGGCAAACCAGCGAATCACGGGAATCAGCAGAATCCACGCGACCAATTTCCAGCCTGGCAACAGACCGCCGATACGAGCCCAGGCATCGCTTCCGCCAAACACTTTTCCGTTCGAATCAACCGCCTGCATCCAACGCAGCGCTTCCTCGCGATTTACCTGCGGAAATCGTTGCAGCGCGGCGGGATCGTTCACATCGAGAAATTCGATGCGCTTGGCCCGGTCAAACCGGCGCACCCGCGCGGCACTGCCTCGGCACAGATTGCAGGAGCCATCGAAGAGTACAGTAAGTTCAGCCATGAAAATTCACACCGCTCGTTAGCACCATTTATTTGAGTGTACCGCCTGCGGCAGGGGTTACTTCTTCTTTTCGTCGCCCGAAAAGAAAAGGCCCCGCAAACTGCAGGGCCTCTCCCGTAATCTTGGTTGGCAGCTTGCGAGCCGCCCGGACTTAGGCCTGGGTGGCCGAAGTTGCTGCGACCGCAGCTTCTTCCTGCACTCGGCTGGCGCGCTTGATGCGGGCCGCTTTGCCCCTCAGTTCGCGCAGGTAATACAGGCGAGCGCGGCGGACGTTGCCCTTGCCGGTCACTTCTATGGATGCGATCGTCGGCGAGTGCAGCGGGAAGATACGTTCCACTCCAGTGCCAAAGCTCACGCGGCGCACGGTAAAGGTCGCGCTCGACGCGCGGCCCTTCTTCGAAATCACCACGCCTTCGAACGCCTGGATGCGTTCCTTGACCTTTTCGCCTTCGCCTTCTTGCAGGCGCACATTCACTTTCACCGAATCGCCCGGCCGAAACTCGGGCAAATCTTTGCGCAATTGCGCTTCATGCAGCTTACGAATTACCGGATTCATGTTCCTTATTCCCTGCAGACCCACTCAGGCGGGGCCAGCTCTTCTAAGACAAACTGCAATTATACTGAATTTCAGGGCAATTTCCTAGGCCGATTTCGGAGGCTGTACCATCCGAATCGGCGTTTCTTAGGCTCTCCATCCCACAGGAATCCATCTTGCCCTCGATAGTTCTCGTAAATCGGAAGCCCTTGTTTGATTTTCGTAAACCCGTAAAGACCCAAAACTACTCCCATGGCCACAGCTGCCCAACCTGCCGCGCCAGCCAACGTCTCGCCGGGGAGCCTCGGAGTGTTTCACAGCGAGATTCTAGCATCCTATTGTCCGGCTTTCCCTGTGTCCCAACCTGCCAAGTCAGGCCGATTTCGTTTTGTTTTTTCCAGCGCCTGCTCGCGACGCCATTTGGCCACTTCCGCGTGGTTGCCGCCGATCAGCACCTCTGGCACCTTCCAGCCGCGAAAATCGGCTGGGCGAGTGTAGTGCGGATAGTCGAGCAACCCTCGGTCTGCGGACGGTGGTTTTCCGGTCGTGCTAGGGTTCGACGGCTCAACACGTTCGAAAACACTGAATGACTCGTTTTGCGAAGATGCTTCGTTCCCAAGCGCACCGGGGAGCAGCCGAGTCACCGCATCAACGATCAACGCCGCCGGAAGTTCGCCGCCGGACAGAACGAAATCGCCGATCGACAGTTCTTCGGTCGCCAAGTGCTCCGCGACGCGCTCATCCACACCCTCATAGCGCCCGCAAATAAACAGAATCCGATCCAACTGCGCGTAACGCCGCGCTGTTTCCTGCGTAAACCGTTTGCCGGCCGCCGAAAGCAACACAATCGCGGTCATCGAATCGAGAGAGCATTTCGCTGCCGCATCGCCCATCGAGTCGCCCAGCAGAAACTCTACCGCCCCAAACAGCGGCTCGGGTTTCAGTACCATTCCTTCGCCCCCGCCAAACGGCCGGTCATCCACGCTACGATGCCGATCCTTTGTAAACTCTCGCAAGTCCTGCACGTGAATCTGGACCAAGCCAGCTTCGCGCGCTTTGCGCACGATGCCATGTTCCAGTGGCCCGGCAAAAAACTCAGGGAAAATCGTGATTAGATCAAATCGCATTGCATTTCAGTCTAACCAAGCAACGAAGAGGTTGTCATGGCCGGTAGAGGAGGTTACAAATCCCGCAGCCCTTCTGGCAGCCGTACTTCGATCCGCCGAGCGCTGACATCAATCGCCGTGCAAATATCCGCGGCTAGCGGAACCAACAATTCTCCGTTCGCGGTGCCTACTGCAAGCAACGGCGTACCCGGCTGCCCTTCGCCCGGGAAATAGACGTCACGCACTTTCCCCAGCAGTGACGGCGCCTCCGAAAGTGAACACGGCGAAGACGCAACCGCGGCCGGCAACGCAGGTAATTCAAACACCGCGCATCCGATCAAATCCGTCACAAAATATTTTCCCGATGGCAGCACCGCTCGCTTTTCGAACGGAATCTGCACGTCCAGCCCGCGCAACTTCTCCGCGTCATTGATCGAATCGACGCCGGTAAAGTGGAAAACCGAGAAGCCAGGGTGATTGCGATCCACCCAAAACGTGCGCAACACAACGCTGCGCCGCGCGCCGTTTTCAGCACGCAAGAACATCTCTTTGATTTCAGGAAGCCGTTCGGGAAAATCGGTCAGCAGTTCCGCGGCAACTTCGCCTTTGTTACCGCGAGCACGCACGATTCGCGCCACGGTCACAAACTTCTGTTCTGAGGAATCACTCATTCGGCGGGAGCTTACTCTTCCAGGATTTCCAGCGTAAACCGCTTGTGAACTTTCATTCCGGAGGCGCCCAGCAGCGTACGCATGGCTTTGGCGGTTCGTCCTTGCCGCCCGATCACTTTGCCCAAATCCTCGGGATGCACCCGCAGCTCAACGACCGTAGCCTGCGGCCCCTCAACCGTCGCCACCTTCACGTCGTCCGGATGGTCCACCAGTGCCCTGGCAATTTGCTCCACCAGTTCTTTCATGCCGGCACCTCCTTCTTCTGCGCGGGGATTGCAAGTACAAACCCCGCACCCCGCTTCAACCCGGGGTTCGTTATGTCAAACTCCCCTCGTCCGGGACCAGACGGAACACTTCCTCAGATTCCTTAGATGCCGAACCCCCCGAGTTCGTCGGGGGGTCGCAAAAGTTCGCCAGAAATCCGGTGCGTGATTATTTCGAACTACGCAATTTTCTGCTGACGGATAAAGCTGCGCACGGTATCGCTCGGCTGAGCGCCCGTTCCGAGCCAGTATTTCACCCGCTCGACGTCCAACTTAATCTCCGCAGGCTTCTTTAGCGGGTCGTAGGTTCCGACCAACTCCACCACACGCCCGTTGCGTGCCTTGCTGCTTTCAATCACCACCACGCGATAAAATGGTTTCTTCTTCTTGCCAAACCTGGACAGACGAATCGTTAGCACAAACGCACTCCTCCTGAAGCTTCAATTGTAGCCTGCGAACCGCCGCTCGGGCAATCCCCGATTAACAGATCGCCTGCGATATCCTGCGGCTGCTATCTTGCACCACTATTTGGGCCTTGTATTTCTCCTAGGGTTTCCTATGCTTTCCCTAGGGATTCCCTATGGCTACTCTCTACGTTGAAAACGTCCCCGACGAACTCTACGAAGCGCTCCGCAAATGTGCCCGCAACCAGCGCCGCTCCATAGCCGCCGAGGTTCTGGAACTGCTTGAATAAAATGTTCCCACTGAGGCCGTTCTACGGGATCGCAGAAAAGCTCTCAGGGTTTTGGCGAAGTTGCGGTCAGCGCCTTCTCCACTGCCTGGTACTTTTCCTTCGACCGAAGAAATGCTCCGCGAGGATCGTGAGCGGTGAAGTTGTACGTGGTGGACGCCAGCGTCGCCGCAAAATGGATGTTGCCAGGCGCATCCGAACCGTTTTGCGCGGAAGCGGAGAGTGTTCTTCGCCGGTGGATGGATGGACAGTTAAACCTGGTTGTGCCGGATTTTTTCTGGATTGAGATTACAAATATACTGTGCGAAGCGATCCGCGTTGGTCGCAGCAGCCGAACGAACGCCGAAGCTGCGTTGATCGCTTTGCGCAATCATCGTATACCAACCGTCCGAACCCTGCCTCTCTGCGCTGGACAAAGCTATGGTCTTCGGACGCAGCGTATACGACAGTATCTATCTGGCTTTAGCGGTCGAGTCTGCGGGACAGCTCGTCACTGCCGATGAGAGACTGGTTAACGCGGTCGCCGGCCGTCTGCCGGTAATTTGGCTCGGCGCAATCTGATTCTCAATTCAACCGGTTCAGCCCATTAAACGCGGCAGCCTTATAACACTCGGCCAGCGTCGGATAATTAAAAACCGTATCCACGAAGTAGCTGACTTTCCCCTTTAGCGTGAAAACCGCTTGCCCAATGTGCAGCAACTCCGCCGCTTCTTCGCCATAAATGTGTACGCCCAGCAGCTCCAGCGTCTCCCGGTGAAACAGCAGCTTCAGCCGACCTTCTGTCTGCCCGGTGATTTGTCCTTTCGCGATCTCCCGGTAATACGCCACGCCGACTTCATACGGCACATCTTCCTGTGTCAATTGCTCTTCCGTCTTTCCAATAAACGAAATCTGCGGAATGGTGTAAATCCCATACGGATAAGTCGCCGGATCGCTGTGAATCTTTAAATTAAACGCCCGCGAAGCCGCAATGCGCCCCTGTTCCATCGAAACCGAAGCCAGGCTTGGAAATCCGATCACATCGCCAACCGCAAAAATATGAGGCTGCGCAGTGCGGTAATCCGCGTCCACCTGAATACGCCCGCGATTGTCGGCAATCACTCCCGCAGCGGCCAGATTAAGCCCGTCAACATTTCCTTGCCGCCCCACCGCGTAGAGCAAGGCATCGCCCATCACCCGTTTGTTGCTGACGAGCATCGCCGCCACACGGCCATCAGGCAACTCTTCCACACTATCCACTTCCTCGTTCAGGCGCATAGTCACCCGCCGGTCGCGCATGTTGTAGGTCAGCGCCTCCACCATTTCAGTGTCGGCAAACTCCAGCAGCCGCGGCCGCTTCTCCACAATCGTCACTCGCACGCCGAGCGTCGCAAACATGCAGGCATACTCCACGCCAATCACTCCGCCACCCACCACGATCAGTGTCTTGGGAATCTGCGTCATGCACAAAATCTGGTCGCTGTCGATGATGTTCCGCCCGTTCACCGGAACTTTCGCATTTACTGCCGGTTTCGTCCCGGTTGCGATCAGAATGTTCGCGCCTTCGATCTCGTTGCGCCCGCCGTCGTTTTCCACCTGCACTCGATGCGCATCCAGAAAACTTCCCATGCCGTACATCACATCCACGCCGTTGCGCTGCAGTTGGGCCTGAATCACCGCGACTTCATTTTCGATGACCCGCTGCACGCGAAAATTCAGGTCGGCCATGGTTACATTTTCTTTTACGTGGTAATTCGCGCCATAAAAACTCTGATAGTAAAAGCCGGAGAGATGCAGCACCGCTTCGCGCATGGTCTTACTGGGAATCGTCCCGGTGTTGATGCACACGCCGCCGACCGCCGCTCGTTTCTCGATCACCGCCACTCGCTTGCCCGATTTTGCCGCTTGAATTGCCGCCCGCTGGCCGCCAGGCCCGGAGCCGATCACAATCAGGTCATACGCTTGCATTTAGGGAGTCCGGTGAGGCTGATTCGTCCGTGGGGTCTTCGGGGGCGGCGCTGCCTACGAAACCAGCATAGACCGCGGTGGTCAGTGTTCCGTTGGCCCTCGCCGTTCGCGTGCCGAATGTGGAAGCGCCTTGTTGCGATGCACGCATCAGTTGTTCTTGCACCGAAATTCCGCGGCTCTTGCGGCCGCCGTGCTGCCGGGTAAATTTTCCGTCGGAATCCAGAATCCGCGCGGTCCGGGTGTCAGCGAGATACACCGGCAAGATTTCTTGGGAAATTCGCCGCCGCAGTTCCGGATCCTTTAGCGGAAACAATACCTCCACCCGTTCATAAAGATTCCGCTGCATCCAGTCCGCACTGCCCAGGTAAATTTCTGGCGCTCCGCCATTTTCGAAATAAAAAATCCGGCTATGCTCCAGGAATCTTCCAACAATGCTGCGCACTCGAATGTGGCTGCTCACGCCTCGCAATCCCGGTACCAGCGCGCACTGCCCGCGCACAATCAAATCAATCTCCACGCCGGCCTGCGATGCGCGATACAGCGCCTGAATCATCGGCGGATCCACCAGCGCATTCACTTTGGCAATGATTCGCGACGATTTTCGGCGCTTGGCATTGCGTGCTTCCCGGTCGATCAGCGCAATGCAATTCTTGGCCAAGTCCCGTGGCGCCACAAACAGCGGCTTGTAATTCGGCTGTTCGGCGTACGCCGTCAGAAAATTAAAAACGTCATTCACTGAATCGGTGATCGCTTCATCGCTGGTCAGCAGGCTGAAATCCGTATAGTACCGCGCCGTCGACGGATTGTAATTTCCGGTGCCGAGGTGCGCGTAGCGGCGAATTTTTCCGTCCGGGTCCTGCCGTACCACCAGCGCCAGCTTTGCATGCGTCTTCAGTCCCACCAGTCCGTGAAAGACCTGCACTCCCGCATCTTCGAGGCTGCGCGCCCAGCGAATGTTTGAGGCTTCATCGAAGCTGGCTTTCAGCTCCACCACCACGGTCACTTCTTTTTTCGACGCCGCTTCCAGCAGTGCCCGCGCGATCGGCGAATCGGAATTTGTGCGGTACAGCGTCTGCTTCATCGAAAGCACCCGCGAATCGTGTGCCGCGGTCTCCACAAAATTCACCACCGCATCATACGACTCGTACGGATGATGCAGCAGCGCGTCTTGTTGGCGCAACGTGGCAAACATGGAATCGGCGTCGTGCCCGATATGTACTTGCCGCCCCGCGAACGGGGGATACTTCAAGTCCGGCCGCGGCGTTTCTTCATACAAATGGAAGAGTCTCTGCAAATTCACCGGGCCGGTCGCGCGAAACACCAGCGATTCATCCAGTTCGAACGTGGTCACCAGGCGCTCGATAATTTCCGGCTGCGCTCCGGCTTCAATTTCCAGCCGTACCGCCCAGCCTTTGCGCCGTTGTGCCACCTGCGAGTCAATCGCATCCAGCAAATTTCGCGCTTCTTCTTCCTCCAGATAAAGATTGCTGTTGCGGGTGATTCGAAACGGCGCGGACGCCAAAATCTCGTAGCCGCGATAGAGCTTCGGCGCATACGCGGAGATGATCTCCTGTAGCGCCACATAGTGAATCGCGTTGCCTTCCGCCGGAACCCGCAACAGTCGCGGCAGCGCCCGCGGCACCGTCAGCACTCCGAAATATTGTTTGCCGTTCCCGCCCTTGCGCCGTCGGAGCAAAAACGAAATGCATAACGCCTTGTTCAGCACATGCGGAAACGGATGCGAAGGATCCACCGTTACCGGCGTCAACATCGGCGCCACCCGCCGGTTGTAAAAATTCTTCGCGCACTGCTCGGCCTTCGCATCCAACTCAGAAACCCGCAGCACTCGGATCGATTCCTTGGCCAGCTGCGGCAGCAGTTCTTCATTCCAACATTTGTATTGCTCGCGCACGAACCCGTGCATCGACTGGGTCACTAGCTCCAGTTCCTCTTGCGCGCTGTGCCCGTCCTGGCTGCGCTCCGTCGAACCGTGCTCGATGCGCTGCAGAAAACTCGACACCCGCACTTCCACAAATTCATCCAGATTGTTCGCGGTGATTGCCAGAAATTTCACTCGCTCCAGCAGTGGATTCCCAGGATCGCGCGCCTCTTCCAGCACCCGGCGGTTGAAATCCATCCACTGCACATGGCGGTTCAGGTAGTAACGCGGATCGTTGAGAGTCGTTCGGCGCATAGTTTAATCGTTAGCGAACAGCGCTGTTTCTCTGTGGTTCGGCCCATCATTATGGCCCCATAGTCTCGCCGAAGTCTTGTTACAACGGGATGAAAGCCCGCCGTGCCCTCGGCACAGGCCACGACGACTTGGGTCGCGGCTTGTCTCCATCCGGCTAGGCCCAGCAGCGATTGTTTCTTGCGCGCCACTGGCATAGACTTCCGCGGGCTTCTTGCCAGGAGGGAATCATGCAAACAACGAGAAGAACTTTTCTGGGCGCGGTGGGAGCTACCGCCGCGCTGGGAATTGCCACCGGCGGCAAACTTCCCGAAGCGCTGACGACTGCGGCGCTCCGAACCAATGCCCCCGCTGCAACTTCAGAAAAAGTTTTGTTCTGGGTTGCCGCATCGACTCCCTGCGACAAAACCTTGAAATTTGACGAAGAGCTATACAAGGACCTGCTCGCGTACTTGAAAAGCAATGGCGCGGATGGCGTCGTCGTCCTGGGGACGACCGGTGAGTTCCCTTCGTTTTCCGTGGCGGAGCGAAAAAAAATTGCCGAGACCGCGTTTAAGCACAGAAACGGCTTGAACATCATCGTTTCGCCGGGTACCGCGAATTTCCCTGAAACACTGGAGCTTTCGCAACATGCGGAAGCCAATGGCGCTGATGGCCTGCTGGTAGTGCCGCCGTTTTATTACAAGCATCCCAGCCTGGACGGGTTGACCCGCTATTTTTCCATGTTGTTCGAACAAGTGAAAATTCCCATCAATCTCTATCACATTCCCTTCGCCACCGGCGTTCCCATCAGCCACGAATTGCTGCACGCCATGGAAAAATATCCGAATCTCACCGGCATAAAAGATTCGGTTAGCGATCCCAAGGTCTATCACGATTTCCTCGCGGAGTTTCCCAAGCTGAATATGCGCACCGGCACCACTGAAAATCTGAAATACGCGCTGGATCACGATATGGGCGCGATCCTCGCCGAAGGCAACAATTTTACGAAACACATCGCCGCGGTGTTTGCCGCAAAGCGCGCCGGCAAAGATCTCACCGAAACGGTGGCAAAACTCGAAACCGCCTTGAAGCTGCTGCGCGCGGGCGGCGTTGATGAATACGGACCGATGAAATACGCATTAAGCCTCCAGATGGGAACGCGGCAGTTTTATCAGCGGCCGCCGAATTCCAACGTTACCGAAGAACAAAAAACCAAGATTAAAGAGGCCCTCGAGCAAATCAAGCAGATGAATTGATTTACGGAGAATCAATGATGGGTCATAGCAATCGTTTCAGGGGATTTCTGCTCTGTGCTGTCGCTTCGATTCTCTTGCTGCCAGTCATGATTTCGGCGCAGTATCGGCCGAAAGACACCGAGTGGCCGACTTACGGCGCGGACTTGGCTGGAACTCGCTATCGCCCGTTGGACCAGATCAACGCCGGCAATTTCAACGATCTGGAAATTGCCTGGCGCATCAAGACCGACAATTTTGGCGATCGTCCCGAATATAAACTTGAAGGCACACCGCTCATGGTGAACGGCGTCTTGTATGCGACTGCCGGCTCCCGACGCGCGGTCATTGCATTGGACCCAGCTACCGGCGAATTGCTCTGGATCCACGGCGAGCACGAAGGGCCACGCGGTGGCGCTGCTCCCCGGCAACTTTCCGGGCGCGGGCTCGCCTACTGGTCGGACGGCAAAGAGCAGCGAATCCTTTATGTCACGCCTGGCTTTCGGCTGATCTGTTTGGACGCGAGAACCGGCGTTCGAATCCCCTCATTCGGAAATAATGGCGAGGTTGATTTGAAGTTGAATGACGATCAGGAGATTTTTCCGGACTTGATCACCGGAGAAATCGGCATCCAGTCGGCGCCGGTGGTGGCCAAAGATACGGTAATCATCGGCGCGGCATTTCGCGAAGGCATGACTCCCAAAAGCATGCGCAACAACAAGGGCTATGTCCGCGGCTTCGACGTTCGGACCGGCAAGCGTCTTTGGATTTTTCACACCATTCCGAAAAAGGGCGAGTTTGGCTACGACACCTGGGAAAAGGGTTCGGCGGAATACACCGGCAATACCGGCGTCTGGACCCAGATCACCGTGGACGAGCAACTCGGCTTGGTGTATTTGCCCGTGGAATCGCCGACCAGCGATTTTTATGGCGGCCATCGCCCGGGAAACAATTTGTTTGGCGAAACTCTGGTCTGCGTCGACCTGAAAACCGGAGAACGCAAGTGGCACTTTCAGTTGGTGCATCACGCGCTTTGGGACATGGACATTTCTTCCGCGCCGGTTCTCGCCGACATCACCATCGACGGCAAACCAGTAAAGGCAGTTGCCCAGCCAACCAAGCAAGGATTTCTTTATGTTTTCGATCGCGTCACCGGCAAACCAATTTGGCCAATTCCGGAGAAGCCCGTCGAAGTGGGCAACGTTCCCAGTGAGTGGTATTCGCCGACCCAACCTATCCCGAGTAAGCCCCCGGCGTACAGCCGCAATGGAGTTGCGATCGATGATTTGATCGACTTCACTCCCGCGCTGCGCGATCGCGCCAAAGAAATCGCCGCAAAATATCACCTGGGCCCGGTCTATACGCCGCCAACCGTCAGCACACTGGACGGCACACTTGGCACTCTCACCATGGGCACCGCCTCCGGCGGCACCAATTGGCCCGGCGGTTCCTACGATCCGGAAACTCACAACGTTTATGTTTACGCCTGCAACTCCTGCATCGAACCGATTGGCCTGGTGCGCGCCCCGAAGGAGATTTCCGATCTCAATTACATTGCCGGAACCGCCGGAAAAGAAGTGCAAATCCTGAAAGGTCCGGGTGAAAACGCCGGCGCGGATTCTCCCAAGTCTCCGAAAAAAAGCTCGGGCAGCGGCTACATCTCCTTAAATATTGACGGACTTCCGCTGGTCAAGCCGCCATACGGCACGATCACCGCCATCAATCTAGATAAAGGTGAATTCGTCTGGCAGATCGCGCATGGCGAAACGCCCGATGTCGTCCGCAATTCCGAAGCCCTTAAAGGATTGAACATCCCGCGCACCGGTCAGGAGACCTACAACATCGGCACGCTGGTTACAAAAACGTTGCTGATCGCTGGTGAAGGGCACGTCACCACGACTTCCGAGCATCCGCGCGGCGCGATGCTCCGTGCCTACGACAAGATGACGGGCAAGGAAGTCGGCGCAGTGTATATGCCGGCGCCGCAGACTGGTTCGCCCATGACGTACATGGTGAACGGCAAACAGTACATCGTCGTTGCGGTCAGCGGCGGCCCGTACTCCGGCGAATATATCGCATACTCGCTGCCGTCAACAGGGGAATGAGAATGGTGGCGCTTCGGGAATGTAAAAATTGCGAAATTGCGAACAACGCGCGATGACCAAGTGATGCTCAACAATTCCATCGCGACCCTTGTTCTCGCGGCGCTCATCTCGCCGCTAAGTCTGTTTCCCGTGCAGGCGCCTGAAGAAACAAAATCCGTGTGGGACGGCGTCTACACCGAAGAACAAGCCAAGCGTGGCGACGAGCTCTACCATAAGGAATGTGCCGCATGCCATGGCGACATGCTCAATGGTGGTGAATCCGCCCCTCCGTTGACCGGCGGCGCATTCCTTGCAAACTGGAATGGCCTGACAGTGGGCGACCTGTTCGACAGAATTCGCAAGACCATGCCTCAGAGCGCTCCGGGCCGCCTCACCCGCCAGCAGGATTCGGACATTCTGGCGTTCATGCTGAGCGTCAACAAATTTCCGGCTGGAAAAACCGAACTCTACCGGCAATCGGAAATGCTTAAGGAAATTCGATTTGAATCGACGAAACCCGCTGCCAAGAAATAGTGGGCATCAGGAATTGTTTTTCTCAAACGGAGGAATGTTTTATGAAACGAATGCTTCCCGTACTTTTGCTAGCAGCTGCACTTTTCGGTTTCGTTGTCGGATACGCTTCCAAACCTGCTGCACAATCCGTTCTGACCGGCCACTTCGATGATTTTTCCATGATTCCCAGCGCCAACGCGCAGGACAACAAGGCCGAGGTCATGCCCTTCGGCTTCAATTCTCCGCGCGAACCGCAGCTCGCGCCCGATGCTCCGCCGATCGCCTACTGGAACATCGACGACATTCACAAGGCGCACGGCGAAATGGCGGAGAAAGCCGCGAAGTTGGCAAAGGAAGCCGGCAGCGGAAGTTCGCAATCGTTCGGCGGCGGTCCGGTTCATGTGCAAACCCGTAATTTCAGCATGTTTATGCTTTATCGCATGTTTCGCGACAAGCCAGTCCTTAGCTTGACTAAAGTCAACAGCGTCCTCGACGATGCCGAGCAGCACGCCGGCGCCTACGACTTCTATATTTTCACCGGAGGCAGCGGCGAAATGATCGTCGGCGGGAAAATCGCCAACCGCCAGAATCTTCAGGACAAGGACGGCGTCATCCCCGGCGAATACCGCGGCCAGCCGGTAGTCGGTGCACAAACCTTCAAGGTAAAAACCGGCGATTGGCTGCTCATTCCGCCCGACACGCCGCACCAGCCCAAGCCCGACCCCGGCGGCTTCAGCTACTTCATCATGAAAATTAACGTCGGCGTATATCCCTGGAGTCTGATTCGTTAGCGCGTTTGCTTGACAGCATTTACGGTGTAACATCTCTCGGCGCAGCGGCCGTACCTGATGCCCTTCGACTCACGTCGCTGCCACGGTGACCCATGAAACGTTCCGTCTCAGTTCTCGCGCTGGTGTTTCTAGTCGTACTCGCTGCACCTCGAGTTGCAAGGTCGCAAACGCCTCCGCCTCCCATCGTTTCTCCAGAAGTTCATGGCGACGCTCGCGTGACCTTCCGTTTCCGCGCTCCCAACGCGAAGGAAGTCGCGGTCCAGATTGCGGGCGGCGAAAAGCCGTTGCCCATGCAGAAGGACGATCAAGGCGTCTGGACCGTCACCACCGAACCGCTCACTCCGGATTTCTATGGCTACACATTTGTCGCCGACGGCGTTGGCCTCTTCGATCCTTCCAATCACGCAGTCATTCCAAACTTTCTATATCGCGCCAGCGAAGTCCACGTCCCCGGCCCGCCCACACTCACCTGGGAAATCGCCAACGTACCTCATGGCGAAATACATCACCATTTCTACAAATCCAAGGTAGTCGGCGACGACCGCGGGTTTTTCGTTTACACTCCGCCCGGCTACGACCCGCGTGGCAAGCAAGCTTATCCCGTTCTCTATCTGCTGCACGGCTACAGCGACGGCGCCATCGCCTGGACCGAAGTTGGCCGCGCCAACGTTATCCTCGACAATCTCATTGCACAGGGCAAAGCCAAGCCCATGCTCATCGTCATGCCGCTCGGCTACGGTGAACCAAAAATTCTCGAGCCCAACTCCGGCGCCTTTCGCGATCGCTCCATTACCGATCGTAACTTTGATAAATTCCGCGAAGCGCTGCTCACCGAAGTCATCCCGCAAGTCGAATCCGCTTATCTTGTCAAAAAAGACCGCGATTCCCGGGCCATCACCGGCCTCTCCATGGGCGGCGCCGAATCCCTGCTCACCGGCCTCAACACCTTAAGTACGTTTTCCTACGTCGGCGCGTTCAGCTCCGGCGGCTTCACGCCCGAATTCGACCAGGAATTTCCCGCACTCGACGCCAAATCCAGCCAGCAGCTTCATCTGCTCTGGATCGCCTGCGGCACCGACGACCGTCTGATCGAAATCAATCGCAACTTCCGCAACTGGCTGGCCTCGAAAGGCGTCAAGCACACTGACATCGAAACTCCCGGCATGCACACCTGGATGGTCTGGCGCCGCAACCTAACCGACTTTGCCCAGCTCCTCTTCCGCTGATTCTGGTGGCACAAGCGGAACTTGTCCCGCGCTTAGCCGGGAGTCCGTGTCTCTCCGCAGGCCATAGGGAACTCAGGCCCAGGTAAGCTGCGCCGTAAATTCTCGCGTTTGGCAAAATATCTCAACCACTCACTAGTTGGCCACGGCCGAATATCTCGGTAAAGAACTCACGTATCGCCGCCGCCGATCGCGCATCCGCCGCCGCGTTGTAAGCCACCCCCGGCAAATACCGCCCCGTCTCATGCGTAAATCCGTGCATCGCTCCGCCATAAACATTAAGCTGCCAGTCCGCGCCCGCTCCGTTCATCTCTTCCACAAACCCGTTCACCTGCGCCGTCGGCACATGCGGATCAATCGCACCATGGCAAACCAATATTTTCCCTTTCACGCTGCCCGCAGCTGCAGGGCGCGGCGTATCCAAACTTCCATGCACGCTCACCGCTCCCACCAACTCCGCCCCGCTCCGCGCCAGCTCCAGCGCCGTCATTCCACCGAAACAGTAACCCACCGCCGCCATTCGCCCATCCACCAGCGGCTGCGAAGCCAGTACCTCCAGCCCGGCTCGCGCTCGTACGCACAATTTCGCGCGGTCCTCCCGAAATTCCGTCAGCCGCGCCATAATCCTTTCTCGATTTCCCGCAACTCCCGCTCCATACATGTCGCAGGCAAACGCCACAAACCCCTGCTCGGCAAACCGCCGCGCCCTCCCCTTCGCATGTTCATCCAGCCCAGCGCCGCCATGTATAACCAGAATCCCAGGCCGCTGCCCGCTCCGCGACTCATCCCAAACCAACTGCCCGGTCAGCGCAACCTCCCGATCCTGGTACTGAATCATCTGCTTCTGCATCGCCATCGCTTTGTCCTTTCAAACGACCCGCGCCCTTTTCATGCTACAGGGCGCAAAACAAAAGCAGCCCGCCCTGTAGCCTGCGGCGAGGAAGTCCTGTGAATCTCCGTTAATAATTATATCATAGTTGCGATAAATAATCAATGGTAGGCGTCATGGTTGCGGGCATCGGCCGCATAAGAAAAACGCCGTCATTCCGAGCGCAGCGAGGAATCTCTGTTCTCGATCTGACGGCGCCTCAGTCAACAATCAGGCAAAGCAAACAACTCTACGCCCGCGACTCCACCGGCCCATGCTCCGCACGCACCAGTTGCCAAACATCCCTCAGCATCAGCACAATCACAATCACTCCCGCCATCAACAGCGAATATAAAATCGTCTGATTCACAATTTCCATCGCATGGCGGTAATCGTGCGCTACGCTCCCGCTTGGATTCGCCGGCACCACCCACTCCCGCGCCTTCACCAGGAAATACACCACCATCAGCGTGATAGCGCCACCAGCCACTCGCGCCGCCGAGCGAAACCGCACCCAATCCGGCCGCAACAGATTGACCGCTGCCTGCACCATTCCCAGCAAAATGATCAGCAGGCTCGGCAGAAACACCTGATGCCACACCGGGGCCAGCCGGAAAATCGCCGCCGCCGGTCCAAAAATCAAAAATGGCGAGTTCTGCGCCGCCTTCAACCACACCAAAAACACCGCCGAAGCGATAAATTGCGAAATCGACTCCAGCCTCGGCACCCGCTGCCCGTTCTTCGCCGCGCTGGCTTCAAAAAATTCCGGATATTTGAACTGAGTCGGCTTCCGCGGATCCCACTTGTCCGGATTTTTCGTCAAGTGCTTCTCCACCAGCGCGAAAATCCCGGTGACGATCCCGAATTGCACAATCAGTTGCAGCGAGTACGCGAACATTACATCCGAAAACGTAATCGCCTGGCCGCTCACGAACAGCGCCACGAACACCATGGTCACCACCGTGAACGAAATCCCCAAATTGAACGTCAGCACCTTGATATAGAACGGGAAGATCACCGGACCGATCCACTGCCGCCCGAACGCCAGGCTTCCCTGATCCTGCCGGTAGCTTCCCGCCACCAGCAGCGGGTGCCCCTTCTTCTTCAAAATCGCTTCCTGCTCCGCTTCGGTCAGCGGCCGGCCCAGTTCCGCTTCCTTGTCCTCAATCTCCGAGCGGATGTTCTCCGACAGCTCCCTGGTGATGTCGTCTCGCTGCGCCGCCGGCAGATAACTTCCCACTGTTTTCAAATAACGATCGATCAGTTCCATCTCATCACCCCTTCAGAATTCCGTTCAGTGAAGTGTCAATGCTTTTCCACTCCGTCAGCAACTGCTTCAAAATTAATTTCCCGTCAGCCGACAATTTGTAAAAACGCTTGTTGCGCTTCTCTTCTTCCCGCCACTCGCTCACCAGCAGTCCCTGCGTTTCCAGCCGCCGCAACAGCGGGTATAGCGTCCCTTCGTCAATCTCCATCCCGTGCTCAGCCAGAGACTTTCGCAGCGTGTAGCCGTATTGCTCGCCGCGCAGTTGCGTCAGCACCGCCAGCACCAGCGATCCGCGCCGCAGCTCCAGCCGCAAATTCTCGAAAAGGTTGCCGTCAAGTCTCATGTACGGTGTTCCACATAGGATGTGACACACACTGTGCTGCATACAGTATAAGTTGTCAAGCATTATTTAAAAGATTTTTCGCATGCGGCGGAAGGAGTTTCAGCCTGGTGGTAAAGGTAGGAGCGAAATTCTAGGCGGGAAAACTTCAAATCGCGTCAGTTCTAAGACACTTCAACGGTTAGTGGGCCCTCTCCGTACGGACCCACTAACCGCGCTTTCTACTACATAACTCGGCCGCGCACTCAGGAAAGCGCAACCCAGTTATTGACCTGGCGAACTCGCATCTCCAACTTCCGATTGCCCCGCCGCGTCGCTGCTCGCAGCAACATGGCAAACATCGCGAAGAAAGCAAGCACCGCGGCTACCATCCAGACTTCCGCCGAGGGAGCAACCGAGGCCTCCTGCACTGCGACCGGTTGCGCAACTGCGGCCGTGCCAGCCACTGAACCGGCATTCGCCGCCGCAACGTTCAGATCATTGGCCGCCGGCTTGGCCTGCGCTGGCGCGCTAACGTTCTTCCCATCTGGCCACTCGCTGTTCGTAATTTCCTGGGCCGGCGCTGAGCTCGCCAGTAACAGCATTCCTGCAAACCCGATCATCGCTGCTTGCGCCCGAAGAATATTTTGAATTTTCATTTTCCCACCCCTTCTATAGGTCGGCGTTACGCGAGGAAGTAATGCAGGCGGCGTGCCAAAAGCAATTTTCAGCAAATTGCGCACGAAAATTTCTTTAACTCCCTGCAGCAAAACAACTTGGCGAAACGGAGTGCAGCCCAGACCAGCGCAGCGGATTCCCGCCTCCTATCCATCGGGATATCTTCAACTAGGCTCCAGCATAGCCAATACCGCCGACTCCGATTCATGCACAACAGCAACCGCTCGCCCGTCCGCCGCAAATCCAAGAAACAAATGAATTTATCCAGACCTCGCGCGGCGAGGCCGCCGCCCTCGCCCGTCCGCCTGGCACTCTATCCATTCGGATAGCCTCTCTCTCCGCTCGGATAGCAATTTCAGCTTCAGCTAGCCGTGCTTCGCTCTTGGCGCTAGAATGTCGCCTTCAACGTGGGCTTCCAACCAAGCTGCAAGCCCCGAGGCCAGCTGTGGCTCCCAAACTCCTGCCGAAACTTCTGGTGGTTAGCGGTCCGCTGCGAAATTCCCACTTCCCACTCGGCTCAGATTTAACCATCGGCCGCGACCCCGACAACTCCATCGGTCTCGACGACTCAGCCGTTTCCCCTCATCACTGCAGCATTCACATCCTCGGCGAGCACTCCATTCTCACCGACCTGCAAAGCCATTCCGGAACTTTCGTCAACGGTATTCCCGTAACCCTGCGCGAACTCAAGCCGGGCGACGAAATCGCCGTCGGCGATTCGGTCTTCCTTTTTGAAGTCGAAAAGCCGCAATCCGCGATGAACACACCGATCGACATCTTCGATCAGGATGCCCGCAACGCACGCACTCTGGAGTTTCGCTCCGACGAACTGCTCACCCTCGATCCCGATTCCCTCGCCGCGCTTCCCCGGCAGGAGCGCATGACTCGTAATCTCAGCGCGTTGCTGCAAATCTGTAGAGGAGTTGGCGCACTCGGCGACGCGGAATCGCTGCCTTGGCAATTGCTCGGCATGATCATGGACGTCATTCCCGCCGAGCGCGGCGCGATTCTCCTGATGGAAGAAGGTTCAACCGAGCCCAGTTCGCCCGAGGTTAGTTCGCATGTCGCGTGGGACCGCGTCTCAGGTCCGCATCAAGAACCCGTCCACGTCAGCCGCGGAATTATCCGCCGAGTCATCGAAGAAGGAGTTTCATTGCTGGACTCTGAGCCCAGTCAAAGCGGCTCGCAGCAAACGCGGCTCTGCGTGCCGATCGTTTCACCCACTTTGGCAAAAGACAAACCACTTGGGCTCATCTATCTTGAATCTCACCGCTCCGCGACCGCCCTCACCGAAGAAGATTTCCGCTTGCTTACCGCCATCGCCAGTCTTGGTGCCATTGGCATTGAAAACGCTCGCCAGTTCGATCGCCTCGGCAAAGAAAATCAGCGCCTGCGCGCCGATTTCAGCCTTACTCACGACATGGTTGGCCGCGGCCCTCGCATGCGCGAGGTCTATCACTTCATCGAGCGCGTCGCTCCCAGCGATTCCACGGTTCTGATTCACGGCGAAAGCGGCACCGGCAAGGAACTGGTCGCCAGCGCCATGCACAAAAACAGCGCCCGAAAAAATCAGTCCTTCGTAGCTCTCAATTGCGCCGCGCTAACCGAAACTCTCCTCGAGAGCGAACTCTTCGGCCACGAAAAAGGCGCCTTCACCAGTGCCGTCAGCCAGAAAAAAGGATTTCTCGAAGTTGCCGAAGGCGGCACCATTTTTCTGGACGAAATTGGCGAACTCTCCCTGATCCTGCAAGCCAAACTGCTCCGCGTTCTACAGGAACGCGAATTCGTCCGCGTCGGCGGCACCCGCCCCATTAAAATCAACGTTCGCTTCCTCGCCGCCACCAACAAAGACCTGCAACAGTGCTCGCGCGAAGGCACCTTCCGGGCCGACCTCTTTCACCGCCTCAATGTCATCTCCATCGCGCTTCCCGCTCTGCGCGAACATCCCGAAGATATTCCCGCGCTGGCTGAACACTTCATCGCGCGCCACGCCAAAAATTGCAATCGCAGCATCAGCGGAATTTCCGAGGAAGCTCTGGCCTGTCTCACTCAATACCATTGGCCCGGCAACATCCGCGAACTAGAAAACGCCCTCGAGCGCGCCGTGGTCATCGGCTCTTCCGACAAAATCCTCGCCGACGATTTGCCCGAAACAATTCTCGAAAGCGCGAAAATCGGAACCAGCGCCCCCGCCAAATATCACGAAGCGATCCGCAACCTAAAAAAACAATTGATCCTGAGCGCCCTGGACCAGGCCACCGGAAACGTCACCGAAGCCGCCAAACTCCTCGGCGTCCACGCCAACTACCTGCATCGCCTCCTGAGCAATTTCGAGCTCCGCCCTTCCATAAAAAAGCAAACCTCGGCTTGAGGTGGCTCAAACCGAGAGTCCTTCCATCACTTTACGGAATATAATTTCCCGTAGGGGCACGGCATGCCGTGCCCGCTCTTGCCCTGGCGTTCGATTCAAATCAACTCGAAAACATGTCGAATTGATATCGCCCATTCAGAATTGTCTACGCACACAGCCACCCAACACTCGCTGTCTTGTGCGAATTCGCCATCTGGCTTAGCCCCATGAACGAAGAAATCTAGGGCCTCATCTAAAGTGTGGATCGCATGCCACGTGGTCAGAATTCGATCGCGGCCATTTTTACTGGCGAACAGTCGTTCTCCGATGTCATCGGCAACAATTTCCTCGTCAACAATGTCGTGAAATCTCTCGCAGTCTGGTCCCCATCCGCAGAAATACACCATCCCACCCTTCAACGCTGTTAGCACAAACTTCGAAATAAGTTCTGTCGAACAGTCAGTCACATCGGCAGCTACGAACAGCCGAAACCGAGTCGTTGCAGCGGCGAAGGCTGCGGGCCAACTCAGCGTATCTGACTCGATTACATGAAATGGATTTTTCGTTGGCGTTCGACTAGCAGCCTAGCATGGCGGTGTATTCAGCAGAATCTCGCGCGCAGTGTTAGCCGGGCACCTCTTGTCTTCGTTTTCTCGGAAGTGCAAACTAAATGCGAGCATCGCGTTTGCAACCGCGCGGTGCGTCGAGGAGCACATGGCCGGGCCAATCCACACTCAAATCAACGGAAAAAGCCGCATTTTCGAATCGGACCCCGAAACGACTTTGCTTTTTGCACTGCGCGAAGAGCTTGGCCTCACCGGAACCAAGTACGGCTGCGGCGAAGGCCAGTGTGGCGCCTGCACCATTCTGCTCAACGGCACGCCACGCCGCTCTTGCCAGCTTTCTGTCCGCGATGCCGACGGAAAATCCATCCTTACCATCGAAGGCTTCGAACAAAATGGCCAGCTTCACCCCGTGCAGCAGGCTTTTCTCGATCAAGGCGCGTTCCAGTGCGCCTATTGCATTTCCGGAATGATCGTCAGCAGCGTCGCGCTCCTCCAGAAAAATCCCAATCCCACCGAACCGGAAATCGTGCAAGCCCTGCAAGGAAATATCTGCCGCTGCGGCACTCACCCGCGCATCATCGCGGCCGTTCAACAAGCCGCCAAAGCCATCCATGTGGGCCCATCGCCCGGGAAGAGCTCGCAATGAAGCCGACCACGAGCTTACGCAAGAATATTCCACGTCAGGGCACGGCTTCAGCCGTGCCGAAAGGCGCCCAGCAACCAGGGGTTTTAACCCCTGAGGTCACTCGGCCGGACGCTCAAGCATTTTCCAGTGCAGCCGTCGCCGATGCCGACAATTTCGCCATCGAGCCTGAGCGCTACGAACTCAATTCGCCCGCCATCCACCAATTCAACCTGCAACGCCGCGACTTCTTCAAACTAATGGGCGCAGGCATCGCCATCTTCACCGTCGCCGCAAACGCCGCACCCGCGCAAGAATCTGGCGGCGCCCGCCGCCGCCCCGATCAAGACCAGCCCAAAGACATCTCCTCCTGGCTGCACATCAACGACGACGGCATCGTCACCGTCTTCACCGGCAAAGTCGAAGTTGGCCAGAACACCCGCACCACCCTGGCGCAATCCGTCGCCGATGAACTTCGCGTTCCGCTCGCGAGCGTTCACATGGTCATGGGCGATACCGCACTCACGCCATTCGATATGGGCACCTTCGGCAGCCGCTCCACTCCGTTCATGTCACCGGTTCTGCGCCGAGCCGCATCCGCCGCGCGCGATCTGCTCCTGGCGCAAGCCGCCACCGAATGGAACACCACTCCCGACAAATTGAACGCTAGTGACGGCAAAATCACCAACCCAGAAACCGGCGCGGCGTTGACCTACGCGCAACTCGCGCAAGGCAAAACGCTCGCCCACGATATGCCCGACGCCGATCCCATCACTCCGCCAACCGAGTGGACCGTCGCCGGAACCTCCACGCCCAAAATCGATGCTCGCGCGTTCGTCACCGGCCAGCATCAGTACACACCAGACCTTCGCCCCGCAAATTTGCTTCACGCAAAGGTGCTAAGACCCGAGAGCTTTGGCGCCACTCTGGTCTCCGCGGATTTATCGGCAGCCCAAGCGATGCCCGGAGTTTTCGCCGTTCGCGATGGAGATTTCGTAGCCGTGGCCGCGCCCAGCGAACGCGCCGCGGAAAAAGCGCTAGCGGCCATCCACGCCGAATGGAAAAACAAGCCGCAACCTTCGAGCAAAGAACTTTTCTCCTATCTGAAACAGCATCTCGACAACGAAGATCGGCCGAAGCCGAACGAAAAAGGCTCCGTCGCAAAGGGCCTGGCCGCCACAGCACAGCGATTCGAACAGACCTACACCGTCGCTTACATCGCTCACACTCCGCTCGAGCCACGCGCCGCCGTTGCCGAATGGACGGACGACAGACTCACCGTCTGGACCGGCTCGCAACGTCCCTTCGGCGTGCAGGAAGAATTGTCCACAGCGCTGCACATTCCCAAAGATCGCGTGCGCGTCATCGTTCCCGATACCGGCTCCGCCTACGGCGGCAAGCACACCGCCGACGCCGCGCTCGAAGCCGCTCGCCTCGCGCGCGCCGCAAATCGTCCGGTCAAACTTGTTTGGACTCGCGAGGAAGAATTCACCTGGTCCTATTTCCGCCCCGCCGGCGTAATCGAAATGAAGAGCGGAATTTCCGCGGATGGAAAACTCACCGCCTGGGAATTTCATAATTACAATTCCGGCGGCTCCGGCATCCAGACTCCCTACGACGTCGGCAATCAATTGATCCAATTTCATCCCGTGAATTCGCCGCTGCGCCAGGGCTCCTATCGCGGACTCGCCGCAACCGCGAATCACTTCGCGCGCGAATCCTTCATGGACGAACTCGCCCACTCCGCGAAAATCGATCCGTTCGAATTCCGCATGAAGAATCTTTCCGATCCGCGGCTGCGCGCCGTTTTCGAAGCCGCCGCAAAAGGTTTCGGCTGGCCGCAAAAGAAATCGCAACCAGGGCAGGGCTTCGGCTTGGGCGGCGGCCTGGAAAAAGGCGGCTACGTCGCAACCTTTGCCGAAATCGCCGTGGATCAATCCAGCAAAGAAGTTCGCGTGGTTCGCGTGGTCACTGCGTTCGAATGCGGCGCCATTGTCAATCCGGATGGACTGCGCCATCAGGTCATCGGCGCAAACATCATGGGACTCGGCGGCGCGCTGTTCGAATCCATCGAATTCGATAACGGCCACGTTTCGAATCCGCACTTCGCGCAGTATCGCGTCCCGCGCTTCCGCGACGTCCCCAAAATCGAAGCCATACTTCTCGACCGCAAGGATCTGCCGCCAGCCGGCGCTGGCGAAACTCCCATCGTCGGTCTCGCTCCCGCCCTCGGCAACGCCATCTTCGACGCCACCGGCATCCGCCTCCGCGCTTTGCCTCTTGTCCCCCGCGGCCTGAAGGCGTTAAAACCTAACGCATGACATTTCCCGATCGTTTCTCATCTCTTTTCTTAATCATTCTTGTCGCTGCGTCGTCCTTGTTCGCGCAATCAACTTCGAAAGATCTTGCCAACCAATTGGACAGCACATTTTCCGGAATGGCCTCCGCCAATTCTCCCGGCTTTGCAGTACTCGTAAAGAAAGACAATCGCGTAGTATTCGAAAAAGGTTACGGCCTCCGCGATCTGCGCGCCAAAACGGCGATCGACGCGCAAACAAATTTCCGGCTTGCGTCATTCAGCAAACAATTCACCGCGATGGCCATCATGCTCTTGGTGCACGACGGAAAACTGCGTTACGACCAAACACTCGCCGAAATCTTTCCGGATTTTCCGGCGTATGGAAAAACCATCACCGTTCGCAGTTTGCTGAACCACACCGGCGGCTTGCCGGACTACGAAGACTTGATGGATGCCGCGGAAAAAGCAAAAGGCCAAATCTGGTCGCCGGAAAAACAGATTCAAGACGCCAAGGTCTTGCGCTTGCTGGAAAAAGAATCGCAAGGCAAATTCGCGCCCGGAACCAAATGGGAGTACAGCAATTCCGGCTACGTCGTTCTCGGATTGATCGTGGCGAAAGTCTCGGGAAAGCCTTTCGGCGAATTCCTGCACGATCGAATTTTCGTTCCATTGAAAATGGAGCACACCCTCGTTTTTGAAAAAGGCAAGAACGAAGTCACGAATCGCGCGTTCGGCCATTCGAAAAAAGACGACGTGTTCATCGAGACCGATCAAAGCTCCACTTCAGCAACGCAAGGCGACGGCGGAATCTATTCGAACCTGGAAGATTTGTCCAAGTGGGATGATGCGCTGCGCGATCACACTCTGCTCAGCGAAAAAGAGTTTGCACCTGCGATCACGCCCGCGAAATTGCCTCCCGGTGCCGATTCAAAACTCGCCGAGGACGTTCCGAAATCGCTGCGCGGCCACGCCAGCGCCTACGGTTTCGGTTGGTTCCTGAATTTGCAGGATGCGCATCCATTGATGTGGCACTACGGCGACACCATGGGATGCAAGACCGCAGTTTTTCGCTACACGCGGGACAATGTGACCGTAATTGTTCTCTGCAATCGCACCGACCTCGATCAAGGCGACCTGGCGCTGCAAGCCGCGCAACTATTTCTCTCCACGAAGTGAGTGTTTACGCTGCGGGCACTTTGCTCTTCCCGGCCCTATGGTTTCGCGGCATAATGCCCACCAATGGGCGACACCACCTGTGGCGGATGTGGAACTGCTACCCCAATCAATTCCCTGTACGACCTGAATGGTAAAGCTTATTGCTCTGCATGCGTGAAACCTGCCGTCGAATCGGCCAAAGCCGGCGGCCAACCAACCTCCGTTTTTCCTTTCGCCAACAGATTGCTCTGCGCGCGCTGCAACCGCTACTTGAGTGAAGGTGCTGCGTTCGTTCAATCGGGCCACCTTCGCTTCTGCGAACCGTGCGGCGCGATGGTGCAGGACTGGCAATATCCGCAGTGGCTTCGCTTGAGCTTGGCAGGATTGTTGCTGCTTCTGGTTGTGGCGCTCGCTCACGGTTCAAAATATTTCGCGGCGGGAAAATCACTCTACGTCGGCGAACGGCTCGTCGAAGAAGGAAAATACGCGCAGGCGCTGCCTTATCTGGAAAAAACCGTGCAGATCGCGCCGGCCTCGGACCAAGCCGTGCTGCTCGCGGCCAAGGCCGCTCTGCTCAGCGGCCGTCCGGATATTGCCGACAAGGCCCTGCACGGGCATAACAACGGCTATTTCGAAGACTCCGGCAAACCGGAATTTCAGGAAGTCGATGCCCTATGGAATCGCGCCAACAAAGCTTTCGCCGAAATTGAAAAGGCGCAAAAACTGGAAATCGAAGATGGTCACGAAGTCGAAGCAGCGCAGCTGGTGCACGCGGCCGCCGCCGACTATCCGCAATATCCCTATATCGGCCTGGCAATGAATGCTTACGACGGCGGCGTGGCATTCGCAAAAAAGGATTACGACACATTTCTTTCTCTCGCGAATAAAAACTGGGATCTACTGCCGTCCGCGGCAACGGCAATGCAAATGGCCAGCGCCTTGGATTGCAAATACGCGATCACCGGTGACCCGCAGTATCGCGATCGCTCCGGAGAGATGATGGCCAAGGCCCGGCAGATGGCCGCCGGAGACAAGGAAATGCTGGCGGAACTGACGGAATTCGAGGACCGCCACAATTATCGATTGCGGACGCGGCAAATTATTACCAAGAGCGCGTACGATCGGAAGTTTCGCAACGGCAAAGAAACTGCGCAGCAAAAATAGAGGAGGCGGCAATGTTTTTTATTCCCGGCCCGGTGATCGCCGCGCTGACTTTCCCCGGCGTGATCATCCACGAAGCGGGGCACTTGTTTTTCTGCAAACTTTTCAAACTGCAGGTGTTTGACGTGAAGTTTTTTCGTTTCGGAAATCCGGCGGGCTACGTGATTCACGAGCAGACCGAAAATTTCACCGCACAGTTTTTTGTGAGCATGGGCCCGTTTTTTGCCAACACCATTCTCTGCATTTTATTTTGTTCCGCGGCGTTTCTGCCGGTGTGGGAACTGAAAGTATTTGATCCGCTCGCTTACTTCTTCTACTGGCTGGGACTGTCGATCGGAATGCACGCATTTCCTTCCACCACCGACCTTTCACATTTGTGGGCCGCCGCGCCGGCGCTGGCAAAAAAAGGAAATATCCTGGCGATTATCAGTTTGCCGTTAGCCGGGGTGCTGGTGATCTTGAATTACGCACGTGTGATTTGGGCAGACCTAGGTTACGGAATCGCCGTGGGAATACTTGGTCCGCTGGCAATCTTTCGCGCACTGGCGCGGTGAGATTTAGCAGAACTACTTTCCCCTTTACGATAAAAACTAACTTCGCCTACAAAACACAAACTGTAAAGTCTGTGGCACTGAAAATCAGGACAAGCCGGAGAGTTTGCCGAGGCCTTTCATTTTGGCGCGGGCGGCCAGGGAGCCGTATTGCTTCATCATGGTGCGCATTTGCAGGTATTGCTTCAGGACCTGGTTGACGTCCTGGACGCTGGTGCCGCTGCCTTTTGCGATGCGTTTGCGGCGTTTGCCGTCGATGACGTTGTGGTCGGCGCGCTCCTGATTGGTCATGGAGTTGATGATGGCTTCGACTTGTTTCAATTTGCCTTCGTCGACGCTGGCGTCTTTGGGAATATTTTGCAGCGGGCCGACTTTCGGGAGCATGTCGACTAATTGATCGAGTGGGCCCATTTTGCGAATCTGGCGAAGCTGATCGCGAAAATCTTCCAGGGTAAAACCATCGGTGCGGAGTTTTTTCTCCAGCTCCAGCGCGGCTTTTTTATCGACGGCCTGCTCGGCGCGCTCGATGAGCGACATGATGTCGCCCATGCCGAGGATGCGGGAGACGATGCGTTCGGGATAAAAACCCTCGAGCGCGTCGTATTTTTCGCCGAGGCCGACGAATTTTACCGGCGCGCCAGAAACTTTGCTGATGGAGAGCGCCGCGCCGCCGCGCGCATCGCCATCGAGTTTGGTGAGAATGACACCGGTGAGGCCGAGGCGTTTGTGAAACTCTCCGGCGGAGCGCACCGCGTCCTGACCGATCATGGCGTCGGCAACGAAGAGCAGTTCGCTGGGCTGCAATTCTTTTTTGAGATGGCCGAGTTCGTTCATCAAGTCATCGTCAATGTGCAGGCGGCCGGCAGTGTCAACGATGAC
Organism: uncultured Acidobacteriota bacterium; assembly: GCA_963814635.1. Lineage (GTDB taxonomy): Bacteria > Acidobacteriota > Terriglobia > Acidiferrales > UBA7541 > Acidiferrum. Next base: position 206,864 of record CAWFDP010000003.1, read on the forward strand.
CACGTCGCTGGCGGAAAGTTTTGCTTCCTTGATGGCGCCGCGAACAATTTCGAGCGGCTTGTCGGTGCCGGCGCCGGGCCAGAGACTTACGTTGATGGCTTTGGCGACTTGCGCGAGTTGTTCACGTGCGGCGGGACGATAGACGTCAGTGGAAACAACGATGGGGCGATGGCCGTGTTGCGCCAGCCATTTTGCGAGCTTGCCGGTGGTGGTGGTTTTGCCGGAACCTTGCAGACCGACAATCATCCAGACCGAAGGAGGGCGGGAAGCGAAGAGCGGCTTGGCGTGTTTGCCGAGCAGTGTAGTGAGCTCGTCGCGAACCAGCTTGATGACTTGCTGATCGGGGGAGAGTTGCAGCATGACTTCACTGCCGAGCGCTTTGTTGCGAATACTGGCGAGGAGTTCGTCGATGACCGGAAGAGCGACGTCGCCTTCGAGCATGGCTTCGCGTATTTCGGCTAGCGCGGCGTCGAGGTGTTCTTCGGTGAGCTTGCCCTGTCCGCGGAGGTTCTTGAAAGTGCGTTGCAGCTTTTCTGTGAGGTTTTCAAACATAAGGTCAGTTGTAAGTCATAAGTTCTAGGTAATAAGTTCTGACAAGCATTTTAGGCGTGGGGTGTGGGGTGGTCAAACGAAGCGGCGTTCCAAAATGGGAATGTGCGGCGGCGTTAGTGGCGTGGGCTGCATCGCGCACAGCCCCGAGCCGTCCGGGGTAAACAAAAGTAGGGGATGGTTCTGGTTCCATTTGGCGATGCCGGGGGCGTAGAGATGGGAGCCGAGGTCGATTATCAGGTAGCAGCACCTGCTGAAATGAGGACGCCCAACTGGCACCGAGCGAAAATCGCTCAACAAAGAGTGCGGATGGAAGGATGGCGACAGAGGCGGCCCGGCCCGAATGTAAAAAACTCTTACAGGGCAAAAAGAAAAACCGTCTTGACACTCACCGGCCTTCTCATGGAAGGACCTACTTGGAAGCTCGCACTCGCGCGCTACGCCAGTTCCGCACATTGTAGGAATAGAGCGCAATACAGAAGAGATTCGCGGGTATGAATCCAAATTGCGCAGTTCGGGCAGCAATTACGCAGACGACCACGCTATTTGCACCGGCTACCATCCACCCTTGCCAGAATTTCCTTCCTATGAGAATGGTCGAAACGACAGTAAGAACGCACGAGATGTAATCCATATGAAGCACGATCACCTATGCCTGATCACCGAGTCTTTGACGCCGCTTTTTGCGCGCCAGGGCCGGTTTTTCTTCGCGGCCTACTCTCAGGCTAGCATTTCAGGTTTCAGCCAATAACTGTCCTGTGGTTCAGTTGCGCTCACGAAGTCAACTATTGGCAAGTTGGGCTGTCGGATTCATCAAAGTTCTCAAGGTTCCGGTTACGTTAGTGCTCTATCGGAGGCGCGTTTCACGAAAGCGTGAAGCCCGGGCGAGGTGCTCTGCGCGCGTTCGATAGAGCCGTTTGAAGGTGGCCGGTGGCGGTTGCGGTGGATGCGGGCTAAGGGACCCGATCTAACAGCTATGGGAATTCAATCTTTTCGCTCATCTGTAAGCTGTTGGTTTTGCGGTACTTAGAAAATGAGCATGCGCGAGAACCGCAGCACCCGTAGCGTCCGCCGCCGGGTGGCTTCGTTCTAACCGGGTAATCGGAAACTAGCCCGCTACCGAATTTCTGGGGAATCTTAAACGTGTTGGAGGTGGGAGCCTTTGAGGGTACATGAGGCCGAAGCCGAGGAGCCGGTCCTGCCATAGCTAACTGTGCAGCTCAATTACCGGAATCCCATTGCCCCACAACCTCTTGGCGTCTGGAATGCGAATGCCCCCGGGTGTCGCCGTGAACGCCACAGGCTTGCCGGTCGATGCCATTTGCACCTTGTTCACGATCTTGCGCAGCCCTTGCACCCGAATTTCTTCTGCCGACGAGTCCATCGCAAACACGTAAACACTGTTTGCCCGTTGGGTGGTGCGAAACGACGGCTCTCCCTGGATCGGCCCATAGGTGCTGCCGTAGATGGCCGCTGCGTTGCGATGCGTCCATTCGCCAATCGCTTCGAGGCGCTCCACAAATTCAGGCTGGATCTGCCCGTCCGGCTGTGGCCCTACATCGAGCAAAAGATTACCGCCTCTGCTGATGATCTCGATCAGACTGCGAATCAGAGTGTCGGCGTCCTTGAAATTGCGGTCCTTGGGACGATAGGCCCAAGTTTCGTTGATAGTCATACAAGCTTCCCAGGGCTGGAAATCTTCTGGACGTGGCACGGTGATTGCCTGTTTGTCGGCCAAACTGTGATCAGGGCTGTCCATACGAACCCCTTTCACGGGTATCGCCTTGGGAATGAACTGCTCGGGGGTCACGAAGTCTCCCGGCACACCCATCCGGTTATTGATCAGAGCCGATGGCTGCAGCCGGCGGACTTCATCCACGAAGCGCTGGCCGTCGTAGCGTGCCTGGGCATCGGGATCGACGGTATCGAACCAGACCTCGGCAACAGGTCCGTATTTCGTGAGCAGTTCGTGCAACTGCAGGCCCATGTACTCCAAATAGAGCGGCCATTCGGGACGCTCAGGCTCACCGCGGAAATTGCTGGCGGCAGGCTTGCTGATATCGCGATAGCCGGGATGGTTCATGTCCGGCGGAGAGTAGTAAAAGCCGAGAGGCATTTGGCTGGCGCGGCAGGCATCCGCCAGTTGGCGCACAATGTCTTTTCCGTACGGTGTGCGGGTGATTTTGTAGTTCGTGTAATCCGAATCGAACATGCAAAAACCGTCACAGTGTTTTGCGGTGAAGACCATGTAACGCTGCCCGCATTTGCGGGCCAAGTCGATCCACGCCTGAGGATCGAAGCGCACAGGATTGAATCGAGCGGGCAACGCGCGATACTCCGCCTCGGAGATTTCGTCCGTGGGTGTCATGATCGGCCAGGAAGCTTCAACGCCCGCCACAGAGTACGGTCCCCAGTGAATGAACATGGCAAACTTTGCCTCGCGCTGCCACGCGAGCTGGTCCGCTGTACCGCTCAGCGCGTAGAACGAACGCGCCTGGACGGCTAGCGCAAGGGCTCCCAGCCTAGCCAGAAATATTCTTCTGCTCTGCGGCATCTATGGCGCTCCAAGCAGACAACAGCTACCACTGGCTACCGACTTTCCATCACCGGTGAAAGTGCGGCATAGAACCAACTTTACCGGTAATTGCTGCGAGTACAATGGGCCGACGTGGACCTCAAGCAGCCAGGTTAGCTGTGCTACCAAGAGAGAGTTCGGAGATTGAAATGAATCGGCGAGGATTTCTTAAGAGGGGAACGGGAAGTGCGCTGGCGGGAGCAAGTCTGGTTACTGGACTTGGAGCGGAGGATCGTTGGGCGACCGCTCCACGCCTGGAATTACGTTCGGCCGAAGCGCCGGAAAGTTTGAAGAAATATAGCGAACAGGATCATCGCCGAAGACTGCGGAATATCGCGCGGTGCGAGAGTTCGATTCATGGCGCGATGCGCAAGCATCTGGTTTCCGGCTATTTACCGGGCCAGTGCAGTTACAACCTGGGCGAATACCCGTGCCGCAAGCCGTGGGAAATTACCGAATGGGACGCCCAGGAACTGGATCGACTGAAAGCGGAAGGCATCGGGCTGATTCAATTGCATGAGGAGTGGAACGATTCACAAAGGCTGTTCGCCGCCAACAAATATTCTCCGCTCAATGAAAAGGGATTCCGGCAGTTCCTGGATCTGGCACACCAGCGCGGGATGAAAGTGATTGTGTACGCTTCGAGTGGTTTTTTTGAAAAGAGAGATTCGGATTTCCGCGCGGAATGGGCTCGCGACCAGGACCTGGTGGAGCTGTTCTACCACTATGCGCGGTGTTCGCCAGCGAGCCCGAGCTGGCGGGCGTACATCTTGAAGCAGATCAACCGGATTCTGGATGAGTACGGCGTGGACGGAATCTACAACGACCTCGGGTATCTTCCGCTTGCAGGGAACCCTCATGCGGCGACCAGGGATGAAGTCGCGGCATTTCCGGAATCGGAGACGATGGACGGGGCGCTGGGCGATTTACTGGCGCTGATCTACGAGCAGGTGAAGCGGCGCGGAGGAATTGTGAAAGTGCATTGCGGGGCCACGGATCGTCCGCTGACCGAGCTGAAAGTTTACGACTATCTATGGGTAGGAGAAGAGATTGAGAGCGGCGACGCACTGAGAAACGCGGTGAAAAATTATCTGCCGTATGTGGTTCCGTGCCTAGACATGAGCCGGGCGAAAATTGCCAACGAAGATGAGTTGTACCTGCAATCGATCCCGTATCTGCAATTTCCGCTGCTGCTCGCGGGGAAACCGTTCACCGGAGAGCGCGGGCTGATTCCGGGAGTTCAATACGTGCCGGAATCGGAAGATTTCTGGACCGAACATTGCCGCAGGATCTGGAAATACTATCAGGCTCATCCGGAGGGCCCGTTCAGCTATGGCTGGTGGGATTCGGTACCGGGCAGGCCGGAAGCGCGGAAGACGCATTCGGATTGGTTGAAACAATACGCACCGATGGTGGAAGAAGGGACCTGGGCGTGGCTGCAGGTTGCGGACACGACGTTGATACCGGGGCAATTGCCGGAGGACGTGGTTGCTTCGGTGTTTGCGAACCGCGAGTTCTATCTGGTGCTGGCCAACTACGGAAAAAACGCGGCGACCGTAAATACTGATCAGGTTTACGTGGACTGCAAACCGGCGAGTACGAACGCAGGGAAGCGATGGGAATTGGGGGCGCGCTCGTTGAAGATCTTGAGAATGCACTCAGGCAGCTAGGCACTATCTTGGGATGGAGGGGAAGATGCGTGCGGGAAGGCGGACCAATTGATGGGTTCGACGGGGCCGACGAGGAAGGACCAGAAGAGAATGCCGAGGGCGCAGAGGGCGGAAGTGATGGCGAAGGGGGCGATGAAGGTGCCGGTGCGTTGAAGGACCAAGCCCGTTAGGGACGGAGCGACAACGCCGGCGAGATTGGAGATGCCGTTTTGCGAGCCGTACCATTTGCCGACGGCTTGCTGGCCGGCAATTCTTTGCGGAAAGGCAAAGATGCCGGGCGAGGTGGCGCCGCAGCCGATTCCGGCGGTGAGCAGCCAAGGTAGATAGGAGTTTGCGCCGGAGAGAGCGCAACCGAGAAGTCCGGCGATGGCGACAACGAAACCGAGGGACATGGCGAGCTTGCGAACGAGGGTCGGTGAAGAGCCGGCGTGGATGAAAAAATCCTGCAGCCAACCGGTGCCAATGGCGGCGACGGCGTCCATCAGGTAGTAGGCGCCAGCGACTTTAGCCATGGCAGCGGGGGAGAGGTGGCGCTCCATTACGAGATACGACGGCAACCAGGTGACCATGAAGTAGAGCAGATAGTTGCAGCAGAACTGTCCAAGAGCGGTGCCCCAGAAGGAGCGCTGGCTCCAGATACGAAGAAGAGTTGGCGAGGCGGCGGGATTGTTGTTGGGTGCTGGCGGAGCTACCGCCGAATTGCTGGCTACCTTTTCGTAGCCGGGCGAAGGTGCTTTCCAGATCAGCCATGCGGGCAGCCAGACGAGACTGCCGAGTCCAATCCATAGAAATACCGGGCGCCAGCCGTAATGTGCCATGAGCATTCCGGCGCCGAATGTGCCGACGGCATTGCCTGCGCGCAACGAGGCCATGAAGGCTCCGGCGGCGAAACCGCGATATCGTTCGGTCAAATGCAGGGCGATGATTTTGGAGCCGCAGGGGAGAGCGACGGCTTCGCCGACGCCGAGGATCAAGCGCATCGCGAACAGTGCGGCAAAGGTGCGAGTTGCTCCGGTGGCGGCCGTTGCCAGGGACCAGACCAGGAATCCAACGACCAAAATGCGGGCGGGATCGAAGCGGTCGACCAGCCAGCCGATGACGAATTGCATGGCGGTGTAGGTGGTGAAAAAAGCGGCGAAGAGGATGCCGAGCTGCGAGGACGAAAGGTGAAATTCGTTTTTGAGGAGCGGGGCAGCGACGGAAAGATTGCCGCGGTCGACATAGTTGATGAGGACGCAGATGCAGAGGAGGACGAGGGTCGGGGTGAAGAGCAGCAGTTGGTTGCGAGTGGTTTGTGAGTGCGAGTGGTGCATGCGGTGTGGGCGACATCGTGAGGGGTGAGCGGCGGATTTGCAAGGAGGAAGAAGCGGATTCACCACAGAGACACAGAGCGAAGAGTAAGAAGGAAGTATTGAAGGAGCGCGGTGTTGCAACTGGCAGCGCAAAAAAGCTCTGAAGAAAAGAGTTACGCGTTGGCTCAGCAGCGTCAAGCCGCCGCCGTCTAGGCTAAAAAGTTAGCTTTAGGCCGAGTTGGGCGGCGAAGGGGATGCCGACGGTGGTGCCGGGGCCAAAGAAATCGCCGAGCGCGCCGGCGGGGGCGCGGAGTTGTTTGTAGCTGGTGATGGGCGAGGTTTGGGTACAGGCGGGGTCGAGGCAGAAGGCGGTGGCGTTGGAAAGGCTGTTGACGGGAGTGGGGAGTGCGGAGATGTCGCCGACGTAATTGTTGCCGGGATTCTGGCGGTTGAAAAGATTGAAGAATTCGGCGAAGGGGCGGAGCTGCATGCGTTCGCCGAGATTGATGTTGCGGCTGATGCGGAGATCGACTTGATAGAACGGAGTGCCGCGGAATTGGTCGAGGGTGGCTTGTATGCCGTTCGCGACAGCGCGGTCGTTGCCGGAGAAGCCGTCGTTGGCGATGTCGGCGGGAGTGGCGATGGTGAAGGGTCGAGCGCTTTCGAATTGCGAGAGCGTGGATGCTTCGAAATGCCAGGGGAGCTGGAGAGTGCCGATTATGACGAAGCGGTGACGAACGTCTTCGCCGCTTGGGCCGTGATCGCCGGGGCCGAAAGCGTTGCGCGGATTCGAAACGCCGTTGACGTAATCGAAGAGTTCGCCGACGACCGCGCCCCATGTGGTGGCGTGCGAGAGAACGTAGTTGGCGGTGAGTTCGAATCGATTTGAGAAACGGTGCTGGAGCTGGACGGCGAGTCCGTTGTAGCTGGAGCGATTGTCGGTGCGGAAGAGAGAGATGTTTGGCGAATTTACTGGCAAAGAGAATCCAGAAATAAATTCGTAGCGGCGATATTGATGGACGCCCTGCTGGTGCTCGTAGGTAAGGCTTATGCGCCAATCTTTTGCCCAACCATGTGTGAAGTCATGTTCGTAGGCAGCGCTGGTTTGCAAAGCGTAGGGTGTGCGGTAGTTGGGATCGATCAGAGCGCCTTGGCCGCCGTTCGCGCCACTGGGCAGACAGGACGGATTCGCTGGATCATAGCTGACGCAGGGCGAGATCGGTTGATTGACGGCGGTGAAGGCGTCGACCCATCCGTTTTGCGCGAGGTCGTTGTAATAGAGGCCAACGCCAGCGCGAAGAACGGTATGTTGCGAAGCGCCGGGAGCGTAGGCGAGGCCGAAGCGCGGCGCGATGGCTTTGCGGTAGTCATGAGGAATGCCGTTGACCAGCGGAACATTGAGCGCGTTGAGAGTGGAGAAAGCGGGATTTTGCGATTGATCGCGGCCGGAAGCGACGAAGAGGCCGAAGGTGGTGTCGTAGCGCAGGCCGGCGTTGAGGGTGAAAGATGGCGTGACGCGCCAGGAATCTTCGGCGTAGAAACCGAGGCGGCGGAGAGATTGCGCGAAGGCGCCGTCGCCGGCATCGGTGTCGGTGCAGGTGGTATCGGGAAGGGCTGCGGCGGTGCAATTGTAGTCGGCGGTGAATTGCGCGGGATTGGTTAAATAGAAGGATGGATCTTCGGTGAATTGGACGAGATGCTCGGCGGTGGAGGCAAGCGCGCCGCGGAGAACTGGTTCGTGGATGAGATTCACGCCGAAACGAAGAGCGTGGCGGCCAGCGGTGTGCGTGACGTCGTAGCGGAACTGATATTTTTGCTGGTCGCGGGCGATGGGGAATGCGGAGACGACGGTGGCGAACTGGTTGTCGCCGAAAGTTTCGAATCCGGAGGTCGTGTGAAAATTTGCGCTGAACGGAAAAGCGAGGGCCAGGCCTAGATCGGAGTTGCGATCTTTGACGTGATGAAAATTGCTGGCTTCGAGAGTGAGCGAGCCGGACCAGTTTGGTGAAAAGCGAAATTGCTGACCGAGGAGAAGGTTGTAGTAGTTGGAAGTTGTGGCGGAGCCGGTGGAAGGCAGAGCGGCTTGCTGGACGAGATCGTTTTGGGTGTGATTGCGGTCGAGGGAGAAGCGGAGGAACCATTGGGAATTGGCGGATTGGGCCCAATCGAGGCGGGAGGTAAAAAGATTGTCGCGAAAAGGAACTCTGACGCTGGAGGGGGCAGCGATGGAATTGATGCCGGGGATGAGGCCGTCGGCGGCGAGTTGGGAGAGCGCGTTGAATTGTGATTGGGAGGTCGAACTGTAGGCGACGCTGGCATTTTCGTCGATGAATTCGTAGGAAGTGAAGAACCACAGCTTGTCGCGGCGGAGCGGACCACCGAAAGTGCCGACAACATTCTGTCGCGCGAAAGGCTGCTTGGGATCGGGGTCGGGATTATCGAGCGGGTTGCGCGCGTTGAGATTTTTTCCGCGATAGTAGTACGAAGCGCTGCCATGCCATTGGTTCGAACCGCTGCGGGTGGAAAGAATGATGCTGCCGCCGTTGGTGCGGGAAGTTTCCGAGCCGAATTGCGCGGAGCGGACCACGAATTCCTGCATGGCTTCGGGAGAAAAATTCTGCAGGAAGCCGCCGATGAAATCGTCGTTGTTGTCGCCGCCGTCGACGGAAAAATCGATGTTGAGACCGGAGCTGCCGCCGAAAGAGACGGCAGTGATGCGGGCTTTGGTGGGGTCGGAAGGTTCGACCGGCGCGGTGAAAGGCGCCATGATGGCGATATTGGCGAAGCTGCGGGCGGAGAGCGGAACTTCGTCGAGGTCGTCGGAGGTGATGACGGTCTGCACGACGCTGCTGGCGGTGTCGAGCGGATGGCTGGCGAGGGAAGGGCCGCGATCGTGGACTTCGACGGATTGGCGAAGAGATTCAGGAGCGAGGACAAAACGAATGGATGGTTGAGCGCTGATGGAAACAACCACGCGCTTGGATTGAGAAGCGAAGCCGGACGAGGCGACTTCGACGGAATAAGTTGCGGGAGCGAGCGCCAGGAAGCGGGCTTCGCCGTGAGAATCGGTGGTTTGCGTTAGACGGGTGGATGATTCTTCTTCGGAGAGTGTGACGCGAGCGGCGGGGATGGCGGCGCTGGACGAGTCACGGACTTCGATCCGGAGCGAGCCGCGAAGCTCCTGGGCGGAAAGCGCCGCGGACGCTGCGAGGGAAGCAGCGACAACAAAGGTGAGAAATTCGCACAGCTGTAGAAGAACCCGGCGCATAAATCGCTTACGAGACCAGCATTAAGAAAGGCCAACACCCGATTGTAAGGCTAGACGTGGGGAGTCGGGTATTGGTTTCGTAGGGCGGCATTGGGGGCGTCAATCGGCACGACCTTCGCCGATACAGATAGAGCTCCTTCGCACTTCCTTATCGGATGTCCTCAGGATGACAACTTTGCAGAGCTGTTGTTGTGAGCGGAGCAAACGCATAGAATCCGCGCAGCGCAATTGCCTTGTGGAGGCACAAATGGTGGATCGCCGGGGATTTTTGACTTCGATTAGCGGAGTTGCCGCAGCGGCTGCTTTGCCGATCGCAAAAACTTACGAGCAACAGACGCAGCAAGCGGCGCCGGCGATGCCGGACGCGGCGTTATACGAAAAGGATGAAGAGGGTTACTGGGCAGCGATTCGGAAACAGTTTTTGATTCCGGAAGACGAGGTGTATCTGAACAACGGTACGGTGGGATCGTCGCCGATGCCAGTGTTGAAGGCGATCTTCGATAGTTACCACGACTCGGAACGCATGGCGCAGACCGAGCCGGAAGATTATCCGATCTGGGGGTACGCGGCATGGAACGAATTTCGCGATCCACTGGCGGCCTTTGTGGGCTGTAGACGAGATGAGATTGCGCTGGTGCGCAACGCGACGGAGGCGAACAGCTACATTGCGAATGGCGTGGACTTGAAAGCTGGCGACGAGGTGGTGATTACAGATCAGGAGCATCCTGGCGGAGAGCATCCGTGGGACTTGCGGGCCAAGCGCTACGGAATTGTGGTCAAGAAAATCACGCTGCCTAGGCCGCTTCCGAACAAAGACCCGGTGCTAAACCTTTTTAATGATGCCATCACGGCGAAGACCCGGGTGATTTTCTTCAGCCACATCACGACGGTGACCGGAGTGGTGCTGCCAGCGAAAGAAATATGCACGCTGGCACGTTCGAAGGGAATCTTGTCGGCGGTGGATGGCGCGCACGTTCCGGGAATGATGAAGCTCGATTTGCAGGATCTGGGTTGCGATATGTACTCGGCCAGCCCACACAAGTGGCTGCAGGCGACGAAGGGGACTGGGTTTTTATACGTTCGGGATGAAGTGATTGATCGGATTTGGAGCACCATTGCAACGGAAGGCTGGAACGACACCAAGATAAGGGCCGAGCGGTTTCAGCGGATCGGCAGCTCGAATGTTCCGGCGCTGTGCGGGCTGCGCGCGGCAATTGAGTTTGCGAATCAAATCGGAATGGAGCGCATCGAGAAGCGGCACCGGCAGAATGCGAATTACATCTTGAAAGAGATGTTACAGCACGGAGCAGAATCGTGGACTTCGCCCGATCCGGCATTGCGGTGCGCGATTGCGACCGTGAATGTTCCGCCGGTTCAGATTACGGAGCTTGAAAACTGGATGTGGAAGAGCAAGAAGATCCGCATTCGCGGCGGAGCGCCTTCAAAGATTCGGCTTTCGACGCCGTATTATGTACTGCGCAAGGATGTGGACCGGTTTCTTGCGGCGTTTGGCGAATACCAGACCAAGAAAGCGTGAGCGACTAGTTCGAAACGATAAGCGATACGGTGAGTCCAGGAATACGACTTATAGATCTTTAAGATCAACCTTGGGCGCAGAGATTTTTTGCTTGTCGTCGACTGAGAACAGCAAGTAATCGGTGAAGGTCATGCGCTGGTGCATTTTTTTTCCTCTTAAATCGGAATAGACTTCGGCATTCTGTGGCAGCCAAATATCGACATCGCGGGTGTTGAAGTGCACTGGGCCATACTCGATGGCGGTGTGGTCGACGCTGAGGCGGATACCCGGGACGGGGTCGATCAAGTCTGCCTGCAAATTTTCGATTTGGTAACTGTCAGCGGCAAACCAGGCGCGGCCTTTCAGGGCAACCGGAAACGCCGGGCCATTCCAGCCAATCTTGTAGGCGCGGATGGTGTTTGGCTTGTCCTTTCGCTGACGAAAATAAAGCTGCCAGGCCGGTTTTCCATTGACGGTAGCCAAACCTTCGCATTGCATGGAAAAATTTCCGGCGTAGTACGGATGGAAGATCAGCACGAGAGCGGGCAAGCCCTTGGCGACGATGCCGCCGGGAAAATCGAGGGGGGAAGAGCGACTGCTTTGGAATTCTTCCACGCCGAAAAACTGCGGGCGGATTTCTTCGATGGAAACCATGTAGTCGTACTTACGTTGTTCTTTTTGGGAAACTTCTCCGGCTTTGTTGAATGATTCATGGAGCAGGGATTGGGTGGCGGTGAATCGCTGGACGTTCGCGACAAACTCCTGAATTCTTCTGCCGGCCTTCAGCAAAAATGCGTCAAGGTCGCACGCGGAGCCGGGCTCGACTGGCGGAACATTTTGGTCGATCTCGAGGGGCGCCCAGTTCGAACCGGGCCGCGGAGATGCCGGTGGCCTCAATAGCGGCAGTGCGATCCTTATATTCAGATCGAGATTGGTGGTGGCCGCCGCCACAGGCCGAGAGTCTTGTTGTGCTTGTTGCCCAAGCGATGGTGCCGCAAGGCCAGCGGCCAACAATAGAGGCAACGCGAAAACGAGGATATGCAAAATGCGAGCGAACATGGGCGTAATCCTGAGCAAGCCCGGAAGGAATCTGGCAGAATCATACACCTCACGGAGCTTCGGCGCACTGTTTCCTGCGGTACGCTGCCGAGGTGGTGTTTGATTTGGTTGCAGGCGATTGCCGGGGCGGAAGAAAGGCGACACAAGCTTGCGGAAACCAGTTTTGTACTTGGCACTGGCAGTGGCATCAGGAGTTGTTACGAGCGCCCAGAAGCTCGAAGAACCGCCGAGCTGGGCGTTCGCGGTAGCTGCGCCCGAGTATAAGCAGCCCTTGGATGATGGAACGGTGCGGCACGTCCCGAACAGTACTGCAGGTTGGACGCTGACCCAGCTACGGGATCCTTTTTTCGCGCCAGATTGGCATCCAGAAGAGCATCGGGCGATGCCGGAAGTTGTGGCCGGGGGCCAGAAGCCGGATGTATATGCGTGCGGATTTTGCCATCGGGCGGATGGACCGGGCGGTCCGGAGAATGCGAATTTGGCAGGGCTGCCCGAAGCGTACATCGTGCAGCAGATGGCGGACTTCAAGAGCGGCGCGCGGAAAAGCGCGGTGGCGAAACACTTACCGAGCGTTGCGATGGCAGCGATTGGAAAGGCTGCGACGGAGGAAGAGGTCGCGTCGGCAGCCGGGTATTTTTCCAGTTTGAAGCCCCGTAAATCGATTACGGTGATCGAAGCGAACGAAGTCCCGAAGACCTACATCGCGGCTTGGGTGTTTTCGCCAGTGAATGGCAAAGAGAAAGAGCCGATCGGAATGCGAATTATCGAAATGCCGAAAGATCTGGAGCGATTCGAATCGCGCGACACGCACAGCGAATTCATTGCTTATGTTCCGGTGGGGAGCATTGCGAAAGGCCAAGCGCTGGCGACCACTGGCGGCAACGGCAAGACTTTGCCATGCGGGAAATGCCATGGAGGGGATCTGCGCGGGCTGGGGCCGATTCCGGGAATTGCAGGGCGTTCGCCAAGCTATCTGGTGCGGCAGATTTATGGCATGAAGCTGGGAGCGCGGTCCGGCGCAGGGAGCAAGATGATGACCGGTGTAGTGGCGGAATTGAAAGAGGAAGATATCGTGGCGCTGGCGGCTTACGCGGCTTCGTTGAAACCGTGAGTAACCAAGCCCCGCTCACGCCGGCTAATAAACTTTAATGTTACGTAATGTGCAATAAGTGGCGAAAAGGAAAAGAGCTGCCGTGAAATCGCGTCGATGAGAAGACTCTTACGATAAGATTTTAACGGGTCCCCTCGCAGGAAATATCATTTTAAGCCGTTGTTTCGCTTCCTCACTGAGGTCACAGGCAAGATGCCAGCTTCACGCAAGATATTTGTGATCGCAGCGGTGGTATTGGCGGGCCATTTCGTTGCGCTGGCTTTTCAGTCCGCGATTGCCAGCAATATCATTGAATTTGTATTGATTGCCCTGGCCGTGGCTGCCTGTTTTGAAGCGGCAAGCCGTGGGTCCGGGTACGCGCGGCGTTTCTGGCGGTTGATGGGCGCGGCATTCGTGGTCTATGGCTTAGGCCAAGTGCTGGTGACCTACTACGACAGCGTGCTGCACGCATCGCTGACGCAATGGTGGCCGAGCGACCTTTTCTTCTTGTACTACACGGCGCCGATGTTGATGGCGTTGTTTCTGGTAGACGACCGGGCCGAGTCGCGGCCGTATCGATGGCAACACTGGCTGGATTTTCTGCAGATCGGCATCGTCTCTTTTTCCGCGTATATTTTTTTTCTATATCTACCGCTTCGCGCACCGCAGCGCTCGTTAGATGTTGATGCCCTCTACTGGTGGGTGTTCACGTGGCGCAATTTGATCGTAGCGATCGCATTTACCTTGCGGGCAACGCTGACCAAGTCGCGGCTAATCAGGTCGATGTTCGGCCGCATGGCCATTTTCCTGGTGATTTTCGGGATCTGCGACTCCTCCTTTGTTTATGCACAAACCTGGCAAGGTCTGACGTTCGGCACCTGGCGCGAACTGATGTGGAGTATGCCGCGGATGCTGATGATCTGGCTTGCAACCAGCTGGATCCCTCCGGCAGAGCCGGAGCCAAAGCTCAAAGAGAGCTCCACCGAATCACTGCTGCTGGCGCAATTTGCGCACGTGGCGTTTCCACTGCTGGTATTGGCCATGGCCACGACGGCGATTGAACAGCAATTGAAGCTAGCGGTGGTGGCGGTGGTGGCGTCGTTCGGATGTTCCAGCGTTCGTTTGGTGCTGAACCAAAGAACGCAGAATGAATTGCTAACCGCGCAGAAGCGCCTGACCGAATCGCTGCGAGCGGCGGAAGCAAAATTTCGAGGTCTGCTGGAATCGGCGCCGGACCCCATGGTGGTGGTCAATAAAGAGGGTCGCATGGTGCTGGTAAATGCCCAGGCGGAAACATCCTTCGGATATCCGCGTGAAGAATTGTTGGGGAATTCCATCGAAATTCTGGTACCGGAGCGATTGCGGCAGCGACACGCAGGACATCGCGGCGGGTTCTTCCAGCAGCCCAGAGCTCGAGCGATGGGCGAGGGGCTGGAGCTTTACGGATTGCGCAAGGATGGCAGGGAATTCCCGGTGGAGATCAGTCTCAGCCTGCTGGAAACCGAGGAAGGACTGTGGGTTTCGGCGGCAATTCGGGATCTCACGGAGCGCCGCAAGCTGGAAGGCCAGTTTCGGCAAGCGCAGAAAATGGAATCGATCGGAACGCTGGCGGGCGGCATCGCCCACGACTTCAATAATTTATTGACGGTGATGCTGAGCTACAGCAGTTCGCTTTCGGATGAATTGGAGAAGAATTCGCGGCAACAACTTGCCGCGGAGCAGGTTGCCCAGGCGGCGGAACGGGGCGCGGCGCTGACCCGGCAATTGCTGGCGTTCAGCCGGCAGCAGGTATTTCAGCTGCGCGTAGTAAATCTCAACGACATCATCGCGAATCTTCTGACGATGCTGCACCGGATCATCGGCGAACACATCGAGATCAACGCGGTGTTGGCGGAAAATCTGGCCTGGGTGAAAGCCGACGCCGGTCAACTGGAACAGGTGCTGATGAATTTGAGCGTGAATGCGCGCGACGCCATGACCAAGGGCGGCCGGCTGACGCTGGAGACAGAGAATATACAACTGGATGAGGATTTCGTGCGGCGGCAGGTGGGCTCGACAGCGGGGCCGCATGTCATGCTCACCGTTTCGGACACCGGAACCGGAATGGACGCGGAAACACTGGCGCGAATCTTTGAGCCGTTCTTCACAACCAAAGGTCCTGCGAGCGGAACCGGCTTGGGATTGGCGATGGTGTATGGAGTGGTGAAGCAAAGCGGCGGCTACATTTGGGTGCACAGCGAAGTTGGCAAGGGCACTTCATTCAAGATTTATCTGCCGCAGTCGAGTCCGGCAGCGGCGAGTTCGGCGGAGAAGAAACCGCAGGATGCGCAGACGCGCGGATCGGAAACGATTCTGCTGGTCGAGGACGATCCTGCGGTGCGGGATTTAGTCACAGCGATGCTCGGGAAACAAGGCTACAGTGTGCTGGTTTCGCAAGAGCCCAGCGACGTTGGCGGTATTTGTGAAAAACACTCCGGGCGCATCGATCTGCTGCTGACGGATTTGATCTTGCCGGGAATGAGCGGCCGGGACATCGCTAAAAGCGTCGGAGCACTACGGCCGGATATCAAAGTGCTCTTTATGTCGGGATACACCGACGATGCGTTGATTCATAGCCACGGGTTCGACGAAACGTTTGCATTTTTGCAGAAGCCATTCTCCGCCGCCACTCTGGGAACAAAAATCCGCGAGGTCCTGGACAGCGACGGATTCGTACTTAGAAAATAGCGGGAACACCGGGAATGAAATATCTTCGCGCCGGAGACCGCTGCGGTTTTCTTGACCATGCACGCATCGGTCTAATAGACTAGATAATTCGCAAACAGCCGCTGAAGCGGCTAGTAGAGTGTCGCTGCGAAGCGGGGAAAGAAGCTACTCCGCGATCGCGTGTAACAAAGGGGGATTGTTTTGCCAAAGCGCACATATCAACCGCGCAAGAGACGCCGCGCCAAGACGCACGGGTTTCGCGCGCGTATGAAGTCGGTAGGCGGCCGGAAAGTTCTTGCGGCACGCCGCAAGAAGGGACGCCATCGCCTCACGCCCGAGTAAAACAGGGCAGGAGTATCCGCGCGCGGCACGTATCGTGCGCAAGGCGGATTTCGACGCTGTTTACCGCAACGGGAAGCGCCGCTCGAGTTCCCACTTTACCGTGTTCCTGAAAGCGAACGAACTTCCGGAGAGCCGCTTTGGATTCAGCATCAAGCGCGCGCTAGGCGGGGCGGTGGTGCGCAACCGCATTCGGCGGCGGGTACGGGAAGCGATCCGGCTGCATCGCGAGGAGATTTCCGCAGGATGGGATTTCGTCATACACCCGAAAGCGAACGTGGAGAAGGCGGCGTTTGCTGCGCTGGAGAGCGATCTGTTGCGGCTGCTGAAGGTGTGAGCGTGGAATCGCCGCAAAATATCGCAACCAAGAGTGCTGGCGTGCGAATCGCGCTGTTTGCGCTACGCTGCTACAAAGCGTACTGGTCGGTGCTATTTGCGGGAACTTGCCGGTTCGAACCGACGTGCTCGCAATATGCGTATCAAGCCATCGAGCGATTCGGCGTGCTGCGCGGAGTTTGGCTGGGCGGCAAGCGGCTGGCGCGCTGCCATCCCTGGTCTGGAAAATTCGGATATGACCCGGTTCCCGATGAGTCCGAGACGTTTTCAGAAGACCCGAAACAACAAATGAAATTAAATCGCGCAGTGGCGAATCAGGTGGGTGAACCCTCTGCCGTACTGAAGGACGGGATACGTTTGTGAGCGAGCCGCAAAAAGACAAGGGCCTGCGCCCGGAACTCCGCATTTTGGTTGCTTCGCTGTTGTCGATGATCGTGATTGTAGCGTGGGCGAAATTCTTCGCGCCGAAAGTTCCCCCTCAGACCCAAGAAAAGAGTAAACCCGCAGTTAGCTCCCCGGCGGTTCCCGGACAAACTTCGCCATCCACAACTGGAAACAGTGCTCCCGCAGCGACCAGCATGGCTGCGGCCGTAAACGTCCCCGTGCCGGTGAAGAGCGATTCACAGGAACGCACGATCGTTGTCGAAAATGGACTGTACCGCGTGGAGTTTTCCAATCGCGGCGGCGTGGTGAAAAGCTGGCTGCTGAAAAAATATAAGGATGACGCCAAGCCGCAGCGCGTGCTGGACCTGGTGCATCAGGATGCTTCGCAGGAATTGAATGCGTGGCCGCTGAGCGTGGCGCTGAGCGATCCGAATCTCGATCAGACCGCGAACACTGGTTTGTATCAAGCGACCGCGAAAAGCGAGCCGGCGCCTGCAACGTTGAACGCTCCCGCGGAACTCGATTTCACCTGGAGCGACGGGCACCTGGAAGTCACCAAGCATTTCAAATTTGACGATAGCTATGTGGTGCAAACGCAGGTCAGCGCGAAGCTCGACGGCAAGCCGGTCACCGCTGGACTCTCATGGCTAGGCGGATTCGGCGACACTACGGTACAGAATCCGATTCCGGTTGAAACCGTCAGCACTTTTTATACTGAAGGCGGCAAGCTGAACGGCTTCGTTCACAAGAAACTCGACGACAACGGCAAATGGGGGCCGGCGCTGTGGCAGGGCGGCAAAGATTGGGCGGGAATTGAAGACCGCTATTTCACCGCGGTATTTCTGGCTCCGGTTGGCACGCCTCCCGGAACGATTGAAACCCGCTACTGGAAAACCTGGCATACCACCAAGACCACCAACAATGATGGCAAACAGGAAGACAAACCCGAACCTGTGCCGCAAGTCGCTGCAGTCACATCCGCGCAGCCGACCAACATGCGGCTGTTTGTCGGGCCAAAAGATTACGACGATTTGAAGAAGATGAATCCGCCGTTACAGTCGCTGGTGAATTTCGGCTGGATGGAAATTATCGCCGATCCGCTCTTTCATGCGCTGAAGTGGCTGCACAACTACATTCCCAATTGGGGCTGGGCGATCGTGGTTTTGACGCTGATCGCCAACATGCTGCTGTTTCCGCTGCGTATCTCGAGCTACAAAACGACGATGAAAATGCAGCGGGTGGCGCCAGAAATCAAGGCCATCCAGGAAAAATACAAAAAGTACAAGATGAATGACCCGCGGAAAGCGGAGGGAAATCAGGAAGTGATGGCGGTTTACCAGCGCGAAGGGATCAACCCGATGGGCGGGTGCTTCCAGATGCTGGTGCAGATGCCGATCTGGTTTGGGTTAAACCGCGCGCTTAGCTCGGCGATTGAGATGCGGCACGCGCCATGGTTCGGCTGGATTACGGATCTCTCCGCGCGCGACCCCTATTACATTTTGCCGGTGATTATGGCCGGTTCGATGTATCTGGTTTCGAAGATGACGCCGATGACCACCACCGACCCGCAGCAGCAGATGATGATGAAATTCATGCCGCTGACGTTCGCCGGCATGTTCGTGGTCTTTCCGATTTCGAGCGGACTGGCGGTATATATATTGACCAGCAGCGTGGTTGGCATCGGCCAGCAGTGGTACTTGAATCGCACTCATCCGGTGACCGCGCCGGTCAAAGCCAAGGGCGGCAAGAAATCCTGAGCCGCGCTCACCAACCTGTCGTAGCATATGGGCACGCATCGCGTCCCCGATGACTCTAAACCTATTTGAAGACGGCAAGCTCGACCGGGCTGCAACTGCGGAAGCGCTTCAGAAATTTCTGCAGGAAATCGTTCGCACCGCCAAACTTGATCTGAAAATCAGCGTGAACGCGCTCGCGGCTGGCGCACCAGCCGATGCCGGCGGGGCGGAAGTATTTGCGGATTTGAGCGGCCGCGATCGTGAGCTGCTGCTGGAGCGCGGAGCTGAACTGTTGCATGCCATCGAGCATCTGGCGCTGCGCGCGTTGCGGCTTGAGCCACCCTGGCAGGACAAGCTCTTGTTGGATAGCGGCGGTTACCGCGCGCTGCGTATTGAGGAATTGAAAATGACCGCGCGAGTGGCTGCGGAGCGCGTGCAGAGTTCGCGGCAACTGTTCAAGTTGAATCCGATGTCGGCACGCGAGCGGCGAATCGTGCATTTGGCTCTGCAGGAATTCCCTGGAGTGCGGACGGAAAGTATTGGGACCGGCGAGCAGCGACAAGTGGTGATTCATCCAGCGGATCTCAAATCGCCGCAGTGAATTTCTGGGCGTTGCTTCCGATTATCTACGTTCCCAACCCTGCGAAATCACCTTGCCTGCGGCGTCAAAACGCACCCGATAGGTGAAGGAAGCAGGCCGGTCTGTGCGGATCTGCGGAAAGCGCAAGTCCAGAATTTCAACGAGCGACTCGTTTCCTTCCTTGTGAAATCTGGTGACCGGAAAACGATCGAAGGCCAGAACCTTCTGCACTTCGGGTAGTTGCCAGGTCTGCTGAATGAGCGAATTTGTCGCAGCGTCTGGAAAGTATTTGTAGCTGAAGCCGGTTTGCGACGCAGCGGCGTTGGAACTGTTGCCGTCGGGGATTCCTGAAGGCTGGCTCAAATCCATTCGCAGCTCGTAGACGCCGCGTGGCGTAAGGATTAGACCATCCCAATTGCAAAGCGACGGCGGCAGCGGCAGCGCGCCGATCGATAGCACTTGGGCTCCTTGGAATGCGGCGAATTTTTTCACCCGTTCGAACGCTTGGTGGTGCGCAAATAGCGCGAGCGCGATATAGACGCAGGCGCCAGCAAAACCCGCCTGATTCCAGGTCGCAACTCGTAGTTTCGAACCCCATCCGCGAAACGCCGGCAGCAGGAACAGCGTTGAAAAGACGACGATTGCAATGCAAATAGCCAGAGTCGAAATCGGCGCGCCGACAATTCGTCCAATCGCGGCGATGCCAAACGTCACTGGAATAAACAGCAGCCACATCATGACTGCGCGGCGCGGTGCGTGAGTTGGATTGCGATGGACCCATGCCAGCAACTGCGGAATCAGAAGAACTCCGGTGAGCGTAAAGTCCACGATGAAAATAAGATCCCACGCGGGCCGTGACCATTTCAGGGGTGACCAGATCATGGTTCCGAAAGTCGTTACGAGATCGAGCAGGATGTGGCTGAGAATTCCGATGGCATAAATCCCGGCGAGCGCGGCGAAGGAGGGAGCGTCCCATTTGAATTTGCGAGCGAGCCAGTAGCTGATCGCCGCGAGAAGCAAGGAAAAAATCGGCAGCATGAGCAATGAATGGGTGATGCTGCGATGCCAGGTGATCATCAGCAATTCGTTGTGCGAAATCATGTCGCGAAAGACGTCGCTGTCCGGAAAAATCGCGCCGAGCATCAGCGCCCAGGTGATGATGCGGGCGCGGGTCATCGGCTTGGGCGGAAACATGGTCTCGCCGGAACAGAATGCTTTGCCAATCAGGGCGCCTGCAATGCCGTGAGTTATGGTGTCCATGTTTATTTGACGTGAACCAGTGGCGATCTCTTGTCCATAACCGTACCGACGCGGCTGGCAGTAACCTGATGACGTTGCAGTGCGGTTAGGGCGCCGGAAGCGGCTTCGGCGGCGACGGAAATAAGTAGACCGCCGGCGGTCTGTGGATCAAAGAGCAGATCGCGATGTTCCTGCGAGACGCTCGACGAAAAATCGACGCAATCACCAATGAAATCGCGGTTATTCTTCAAGCCGCCGGCTAGGTGACCGGCTCTCGCTGCTTCGACCGCACCGGGCAAATACGCAAATGCGCGGTGATCGATTTCGAAAGAAACGCGCTGAATTCCCTTTTCTGGATTTCCCAAGGCCATTTCGCGTGCGTGGCCGAGCAGGCCGAAACCAGTTACGTCGGTCACGGCATGAACTGCATTCTCCCATTGCGGCTGTGCACCGATTTCATGCAACGCTTCAGCGGCAGCGCGATTGAGCGTGGTCATCGAGCGAACTGCCGCCGCAATCGACTCCGCGCTGGCTTTTTCTTTTTTGATTGCGGTTGAAATCACACCGGTGCCGATCGCCTTGGTAAATAAAAGCGCGTCACCGCTGTGCGCGCCGACATTCTTCCAAACTTTCCTGGGATGAATAAGGCCAGTGACCGAATAGCCGAACAACACATCTTCATTTCGAATCGAATGGCCACCGATCACCGTGCACTTCGCTTCAATCATTTTTGCCAGGCCGCCTTGCAAAATCTGCGCCAGGATTTCCGGATCTCCTTTTTCCGGAAAGCCGACAATCGAAAGCGCGGAAATCGGCCGGCCGCCCATCGCGTAAATATCGCTCAACGAATTCGTGGCTGCAATTTCACCGAAGGTGCGCGGGTCGTCGACAATCGGCGTAAAAAAATCGACGGTCTGCACCAGCGCCGAATTTTCATCGAGCAGATACACCCCGGCGTCGTCGCTGGTTTCGAATCCAACCAGCACGTTCGGGTCAGTTTGCCGCGGCAGTTGCCGCAAAACAGAGTCCAGCGTCCCGGGACTCAGCTTGGCCGCTCAACCAGCGGCCTTGGCCATCGACGTCAATTTGACGCGATCGGTCATGGAGCCTCCTGTGTAGTCTGCTTCAGCATTATAGAGAGGATCCGCGGAGTTTGCGCGGCGCCGCATTTGTGCGTCGCGATGGTATCGCTATGCCGAGTTGCGCTTTGTTTCTCCGCCGTGCTTACATCTCTGCATGCCGTGGGACTTGTGGTTAATCTTTTTGATTTTGGGTGTCGTTCTGCCGTGGCGTGGTCGTCATCGCATGAAGCATTTCATGGCACTGCCTGAAGCCAGTGGCCGCGAACGAATTAAGCTGTACCTTACGACCATCCTGTTTCAGTGGTCGCTGGCTGCGATGGTGTGTTGGCGCGCTGTGGCCCGGGGATTAACTCTTCGCGAACTCGGTGTAACACCGGGCCGAACGCCGGGAGTCTTGGTCGTAGGGTGTGCGGGCGCAGTATTGATCGCCGCGGCGCACTGGATGAACATGCGGCGCCTGGGCCGCTCGACGCATGCCGCAGCTGAGAGACTTCGTGC
This sequence comes from uncultured Acidobacteriota bacterium, assembly GCA_963814635.1. GTDB lineage: Bacteria > Acidobacteriota > Terriglobia > Acidiferrales > UBA7541 > Acidiferrum. The sequence continues at coordinate 228,783 of CAWFDP010000003.1, forward strand.
CATGGGCGCGCGGCTTTTCCCCCGCACAGCAACTGAGTTGATCATTTACGTTTTGCTCGCGGTTACGGCGGGCTGTTGCGAGGAATTCTTATTCCGCGGCTTCGTGATTGCGGCCCTGTTTCATCTGAGCTTAACGAAGTGGATTGTAATTCCGTTGTCCGCGGCGATGTTTGGAGTCGCGCACCTTTATCAGGGCAAGGGTGGCAGTGTGGGAACAGCCCTCCTCGGAGTTCTTTTCGGCGCGGTCAGAATCACATACCATAGCTTGTTTCCCGTAGTGCTCTGGCACGCCGTACTGGACATCGTCGCGGGAATTGCCGGATCAAAATATCTTGTCGGACAAGAATCAGCCGCGGAGGCTGTGAATCAAGTTCAATGATTGTTAACTATTATGATAACTAGCGGTCCCCCGCCGATTTCCGCACGCGCAATACTTCGCGCTGCCAGTGAATTTCAGCTCACTGTAAATGAACAACAAGTCGAGCAAATTCAACAATATACGAAGATTTTGTTGACCTGGAATGATAAGGTAAATCTGACCGCGATCCGCGATCCATTAGAAATACTTTATCGTCACTTCTGCGAGTCCATGTTTGGCGCCTCTTTATTGCCTGTGGAAAACTGTCGGCTGGCCGACGTTGGCACCGGAGGGGGCTTTCCTGGGCTTCCATTGAAGATTTTACGCCCGGATTTTGACGTTTACCTGGTCGAATCGAACATAAAGAAGGCTACGTTCCTCGCGGAAGTCATTCGTGAGCTTGGACTTACGGGCGCCCGGGTGCTGATCAGCCGCTATGAAGAGCTGGGTGAGGAGATAGCACCCTTGGATGTCGTCTGCTCTCGCGCGCTGGGTGATTTCGCCAGCTTTCTTGGATGGGCGGCTTCTCACGTCCATGCGAGGCAGGCGCTGCTTTGGCTCGGCGGCCGCGATCTCGATGAAGTGCAGGCCGTTCCGGGCTGGACTTGGGCCGATGCAAAACCTGTCCCTAAATCACTCCAGCGCTACCTCGTGCTCGGCACGCGCGCCGAGCAACTCTAGTCCTCGTTCACTCCCGCCGTATTGGATGAATCGCTCCTGCCACTGAATTTGACTATTGGTTTCAGCAGGAAGCGGTGTATTTTCCATTCAAGGCAGTGGCACCTTGCGAGAATCAGCGCTCGAGCTAGCAAACCTCTCTCCCGAACCATCAAACGGGGGCGCATCGATGCAAGAAGTATTCCGCCTGGAGTTCGTCAGAATTAGCGATTTAAAAAGTCCGTAAATCATTGATAATAATACTGGTTAGATGTCGGTCTGCCGACATGCCGACGGCTAACAAAACCTAGGTCTTTTTGGGCGAAAATGTTCGGTGATTCGATCGAATTCCTCGCCTTCGCCCGCGTCGAAGCGTTCCACGTGGAACGATCTTGGACGTCGATTGAAATCACGCGCCATTATGTTTCACGTGGAACGCGAGAATGGCAATGTCTTCTCTCTCTAGCGTTCCACGTGGAACGAACCGTACGACCGATCAGCCTTTACTGCCCGCATCGTAGATGACGTAGCTTTGTTCCACGTGGAACGTCCGGGCTATCATTGAAATCTTCCACAGACCGTAATTTGTTCCACGTGAAACAGCTTGCGCACAGGAAGTTACTTTGCTAAATTTTCGCCACGCAGCCTTGTTGGGGGCGATTTGGCAAGAATTATTGCGGTGGCAAATCAAAAGGGCGGGGTCGGAAAGACCACCACAGCTGTTAATCTCGCTGCCTGTCTCGCTGCCGCCGACCAACCCACACTTCTCGTCGACTGTGACTCACAAGCGAACGCCACGGCAGCGATAGGCTTTCCTAAAGACCCTTCAAGGCGAACTCTTTATCATGCTTTGATCCTGGGAGAGCCGTCCGAAAGAATCATCCAGAAATCGCAGGTGGACCATCTGGATGTCGTCCCCGCCGACAAAAACCTAGCCGGAGCCGCTGTTGAGCTGGTGACCTCAGAAAATCGTGAATATCGTCTGCAAGCCTTCCTGAAACCCCTCCTACCGCAGTACCGTTTCGTGATTTTGGATTGCCCGCCGGCGCTTGATCTTCTAACCCTAAACGGATTGGTCGCGGCAAATTCTGTACTGGTCCCGATCCAGTGTGAATACCTGGCGCTGGAGGGAGTTTCCGAGCTGCTGGACACACTCATGCGGATCCGGCGCACTCTCAGTCCTAGCCTGGAAATCGAAGGAATTCTGCTGACCATGTACGATGAGCGGACGACATTGTCGCGTCAGGTGGCAACGGATCTGCGCAGCTTCTTCGGAGCGCAGGTCTTTCAGAGCGTGATCCCGCGCAATGTACGTCTGGCGGAAGCACCAAGTTTTGGTAAGCCTATTATTTTCTATGATATACACAGTAAAGGGGCCGAGGGCTACACGCAGCTCGCCCAGGAGGTAATTGCCAATGCCGAGAAACGCCTTGGGACGGGGGCTCGGAGCGCTCATTCGGGAGCCTGAGCCCGCAACGCCTGCCGTAGAAATTTCGCAGCCAGCCGCCGTCGCCACAACTGGCGGCGCTGCCGCTGCGCCCGCACGCGAACCCGCCCTTCACGGCCCGCAGGAGCTCGATATCGACCTGGTTGAGCCCAGCCCCTATCAGCCACGCACCCGTTTCAAGGAAGAAGCGCTCGATGAGCTTGCGCGTTCAATCCAAGCTAGCGGTATCATCCAGCCCATTGTGGTTCGGTCGATTGGGAATCGCTTTCAACTAATCGCAGGTGAACGACGCTGGCGCGCGGCTCAGCGAGCAGGCTTAAGAAGAGTCTCGGCCATCGTGCGGCAGGTTTCCGACGAGCTGGCGCTTGAAATGACACTGGTGGAAAACATTCAGCGTGAAGACCTCAATGCGATCGAAGCGGCACGCGCATTCGAACGTCTGATGGAGGAGTTTCAGCTAACACAAGAATCGGTCGCCGAACGCACCGGCAAGGATCGCGCTACGGTAGCAAACGCGATTCGCTTGCTGAAGCTGGAGCCGACCATCCAGGACTGGATTGAGGAAGGGAAGCTGACCGCCGGACATGGCCGCGCGCTGTTGGCAGTGCTCGATCCGCCACTTCGCATGCGCTACGCCCAGCGTGCGTCACGCGGTGGCTTGACCGTGCGCCAGATTGAGCGCCTGGCTTCGCGCCACGCTCGCGGCCGCAAAGAAAAGACCGAGATTCACGTGGATCCCAATGTCAAGGAAGCTCTCGACGAATTGCAGCGCCACCTGGGCACTAAAATATTCTTGCGGCAGCGAACGAAAGTGCGCCCGGGCCAGCTGGTGCTCGAATACTATGAAGACGCGCAACTCATGGGACTCTACGATCGCTTGATGAAGTAGATTTGACGCGGCAATTTCGCGTACTGCCCATTGGTTCAGTGGGTTCATTCGACAACTCCGTACATCAGTTGCGTTGACTTGCGCCCGCATCCAGCTAAAGTGAAAGTGTCGAAAGATTCGACACGAATTCCTTTGGGGCGTGGAGAAATTTATGGCGTGGAAATGGCCAGGCGGTTCAACGAACGGCAGCGGCGAAGAATGGACAGGTTTCATCGATCAGGGCGTGACTATGGAAGGCACGCTGCAGCTCACCGGAACGTTCCGCATTGACGGCAACGTGAAGGGCAACATCATCTCCGAACAGACTTTGATTTTAGGCGAGAACGCGAAAGTGGAAGGCCAGATCGAAGGCAATCGCGTGGTAATTTCTGGTCGCTACGACGGCGTGATTTTTGCCAAGGGCCGTGTCGAGATTCAGGCCAAGGGCGTGGTCACCGGTGAAGTTCACTCGCCGTGCCTGGTCATTGATCCCGGCGGCATTTTCGATGGACGTTGCCATATGCTGGCGTCTTCCGATACCGCAACCAGCGCGAGCGTCACCATTCCGATTCGCGCGCTCAGCCAAGCCTAGGGGCACGTAGTTCAACCTCAAGTTCCTCAATTCACTTGCAGCTTAAGCAGAGCCGCGCGCTGCAGCGTTTTGCGCTGCCTGGCATTGACACCTGCGACCGCCGCGACTATCGTCGAAGCTGCGATTTTTTTCCAAGGGGCGCTAGAAATTCGTGAAAGTCCTGGTTATTGGTGGTGGCGGGCGAGAGCACGCACTGGTGTGGAAGCTTAAGGAAAGTCCGCAGGTCGAGAAGATCTGGTGCGCTCCGGGAAACGGCGGCATCGCGGAGGACGCGATCTGCCTCCCAGTGGAAGCGGGCGACGTCGACGGCCTGATCGCCATTGCCGAAAAACTGCGCCCCGACCTGACCGTCATCGGACCCGAGTTGCCGCTCGTCAACGGTCTAGGTGACGCGCTGCGCTCCCGCAGTCTTGCAGTCGTCGGCCCGTCGCAAATCGCCGCGCAACTCGAAGGCAGCAAAATATTTGCCAAGCAATTTCTACAACGCCACTCGATTCCGACCGCGGAATTGTATGGCGAGTTCGCCGCGCCAGACGAAGCCTACGCTGCGCTCTCGGATCTCAAATACCCCATCGTAGTGAAGGCCGACGGTCTGTGTGCCGGCAAAGGTGTGCTCTTGGCACAATCCGCCGCCGAAGCCAAGGATTTCGTTACACGCGCGATGCTCATTCAAGAATTCGGCGCGGGCGGCAAGCAGATGATGTTTGAAGAGATGCTGGAAGGCGACGAGCTTTCTTTCATCATGGTCACCGACGGAGACAAGTACGCGGTGCTTGCACCAACCCGAGATCACAAGCGGGTTTTTGACGGCAATCGCGGACCAAACACCGGCGGCATGGGTGCCTATTCGACCGACGATTTGATGTCCCCCGAATTGCAGAAATTGATCGAGAGAACTATCGTAGAACCTACACTGCATGGGCTAACCGACGATGGCATCCGCTTTCAAGGATTTCTCTTTATCGGCCTGATGTTGACAAAGGAAGGGCCAAAAGTACTGGAGTTCAACGTCAGGTTAGGCGACCCGGAGACGCAGGCAATTTTGGCACGCGCCGATTTCGACATTGCTGAAGCCTTGGCCAAGCTGGCAACTCGGCGGTTCGATCCACAAGAATGGAAATGGAAGCCGGGCGCGAGCGCTTGCATCGTGGTCGCGTCCGTCGGCTACCCGGGCCACTTTGAGACCAAGCGGATTATCCATGGACTAACCGGTATTAACAATAAAGCCGGTGTGAAGGTTTTGCATGCTGGAACCCGTCGTCAGGGCGACGTCGTGGTTACCAGCGGCGGTCGGGTACTGGGCGTAACTTCCTACGGCCCAAATCTCGACTCCGCTCTTGCCGATGCCTACGATGCAGCCTCCAAGATTCGCTTCGAAGGAATGCACTACCGCACCGACATCGGTGGCGGAGCCGGTAAGGCGAAGACTGCCGGGGACTGAACCGATGGCGAAGGTCACTCACCTTTTCCGCGCAACCAAACGGCACTTACCTATGGTCGAGATTGAACAGATCGAGGCCATCGCAGCTTTTGGCTTTACGGGATGTTGCCACGGCAAGAAGAACGGCAATCGTCAAGTGCTGCTGGTAGATCAGGAGACTCTGGAAGCGATGAGCCTGCAGCCCGGCATAATCCGTGAAAACATCACCACTCGAGGACTGAATGTAAACGGGCTGGTGATTGGCGAGCAATTGCGAATCGGGGACGTTCTGCTGCAGGTGAGCGCCGTCTGCAGTCCCTGCGATCAGCTCGAACTGGTGCGTCCCGGACTACGACGTGAGATATATGGCAGAAGAGGAATGCTGTTCCGGGTGGTCGAAGGCGGCACGATTCGCTCCGGCGATTCCATAGTGCGAGTCGTGGCGGCGGCGACCGCCTAGTTCGCGAGATTTCCAATTTCAAATTTTATCTTATTGAGGCGGTTCGACCCTGCGGCGAAGCGTAGGTGCTTCAGCCGGACGGTTCTTGTCATCTTTGGCGCGTTCCATCGGCTCGTCTGGAGGCACAATCCACTCGAAGCCGTGCTGTTCCTCAATCGTGCCCATCACGAACTTCTTGCCGGGAAACAGTAGCGGCACGGCAGCTCGCAGCAAACTTGCAGCGTCTTGTGATACCGCTTTTTGTGCCTGGCCTTTGCTAATAAGCTCCAATACCTTCAAGAACTTCGGATCGGAACGAGCCACTTTTTCGAATGTCGGCTCATTGCCTTCAATTAACTGCTGAACGGTTGGCCCTTGGCATTCCCCGGGGTAACACGTTTCGACAATCTTGCGCGGCGCATGTTTCTCTGGCGGATAGATTTGTGTGAAACGCGGGCGCAGTACGCGCGTCTGCCAGTAGTCGCCCCGGGTCGCCACCATTGTTTGTGTCATGCGAAATTCCATAGTCCAAACCTCGGGCCCATAGTCCTTCGGCCCAAAGCCGATGACTACCATTTCGAAGAGCGGTTGGTCAGGAGGAAAATCCAGTTTGTGATGCAGCCGCGCCGCCAGCGGCGTGAGCTTTTCCAGATAGGCTACGCCCATGGTCTCCAGATCTGCTTCCGCTTCACCGTTGTAAGTGCCCTGGTAGCGGGGGTCCGGAGTACCGATTCGAGCTTGTCCTCGATCCAAGCGAATCGGATTCGGATCAGCGGGAATGCGCCATTCCGACGAGCCGAGCAGCACACCGACATGTCGGCCATCCAACGTCACCACTCGTGGCGGAACCGATCCCGCCTCGATGGGCTCGTCGATCGCGATGAACGTGACATTTTCCGAAGTGGCATGGACGATAATCCGGCCGCCAGAAAGCGTCGCAACAATTTCGTCGTCCTGATCCTGCGCCATCGCCGGCGCCGCGCACGCAACGGTCAAAAAAAACGCGAAGCAGATTCCGAGTCGCTGTATCCGCAGGCCAATCGGCAAAAGCCACCGTTGATTCGATTCGCGCATCTTCCCCAGTTTACTCCTGCCTATGCGCCACGGTACCAGAATCGCAGCAGCACCTCGCAAAACCGCAAAAAATGCCGCCGGAGGTTTCGCGCTGCAGCGGCTTCCGGTAAAATAGAAGCTAGAATCCAACAACGAAAGTGGCGATTTATGGCTCTCAAAAAGACGAAAAGCATTACTCATGGCGGCAAACGCGTAAGCGAAATTCTGGAAGCGCACCAGCTTTTTTTTTCCGGCAAAGACGGCGGTGTGCGCGCTGACTTGAGCGGCGCCAACCTTAGCGGCGCTGATTTGGGTGGCGTGAATCTAAACGGCGCTGTTTTGCAGAACGCCAATCTCGAGGGCGCCGACTTGCGCAAAGCTCGCTTGGCGAGTGCCGACCTCACCGGCGCGAATCTGCGTGGGGCCGATCTGCGCAACACCGACATGACCGAGGCGATCCTCCCTGGCGCGAATCTGGAAGAGGCGCAGGCCAGTGGCGTGGAATTTTTCCGCTGCGACCTCTCCAACACAAACTTTCGGCGCGCGCTGTTGCGCAATGCAAATTTCCGGCTGGCCAACGTGAACGGAGCAAAATTCTCCGGCGCGGATATGGGCGTCGCCATCCTGCGCGAAACGGACCTCACTGGCGCGGATCTTTCCGGCGTGGACCTTTCCACCACCCTGATGCCCCGCAACTACGCGGCATCAAAGGCGGAGAGCAAGTCCGCTTAAGCCACACTCATTTTCAGTGAGTGGCGATGGACGAAAACGCGTGATAGCCTCGCGCTAAGCCCCATCCGGAGTTTCGTGGCGACACCCAGCGCACAACTCGACCGCCCTGCCACGCGTGAACGCGTGCTGCATGTTCTGCGCTCATTGTTGGCTGAACTCGGCAGCGAAGGCGCTCTGCCAATGCTCGGGCCGTCCTCACGATTGGACAGCGAACTGGGGTTGGGCAGTCTGGAGCGCGTGGAATTGCTCGCGCGGCTGGAAACGGAGTTCGGCATTCGTTTGCCGGACCGGGTCGCCGCAGAAGTAAATACGCCGGAAGAATTGACTGCAGCGGTACTCGCAGCGCCGGGAGCCAGCTCCGCAATCGAACAAGCTCCGTCGGCAGCGCGCGCTTCGTTGACCGCTGAAAAATTGCATCGCGCCACTACTGACGATGGCGCGTTCGCCGCGCACACACTGATCGATGTTCTCCGCTACCGGGCGCAGCATGATGCGGAGACTGTGCATCTGTACATCACTGAAGAATCAGATTCCGGCGACAAAACTCTTACCCTGACCTTTGCGGAACTTTACGCCGCAGCGCAGAGTTGCGCGGCCGAATTGGCGCGCCGCGGCGTTCCTCCCGGCGGACGGGTTTCGTTGATGTTGCCTACTTCGCGGGCATTTTTTGTGTCCTACGCGGGCATTCTTCTTGCCGGCGCGATTCCTGTTCCAATCTATCCGCCGTTTCGCGCGGACCGCATCGAAGAATACGCTGAGCGCCAGTCCGCCATCTTGAATAACGCAGGCGTCTGCATGTTGCTGACGTTCCGCCGCGCCGAAGCGGTAGCGAAATTATTGAAGCCGCGCGTGCGCTCGCTCGAAAACGTCGCCGACGCGGAAAAACTCCTCATCGCCGCGGACAATGCTCCGCCACCAGCGCCCGGCGCTCTGCCGGCGCATCTTTCCGGAATCCGGGTGCGCAAGGACAGCGATCTTGCTCTCCTGCAATACACCTCAGGCTCGACGGGCGATCCCAAGGGTGTAATGCTTACGCACGCGAATCTTCTCGCGAACATGCGCGCGATCGGCGAGGCCGTACAACTTACTTCCGACGACGTGGGCGTAAGTTGGTTGCCGCTGTATCACGATATGGGTTTGATCGGCGCCTGGCTCACGCTGTTACATTTCGGTACTCCGTTGCATGTGATGTCGCCGCTCGCTTTTCTTACGCGTCCAGAGCGCTGGCTGCGCGCCATTCATCAGCATCGCGGAACGATCACCGCAGCGCCGAATTTTGCTTACGAGTTGTGCGTTCGCAAAATCGCCGATAAGGACATCGAAGGCCTCGATCTCAGCTCCATGCGCGCGGCGCTGAACGGCGCCGAGCCTGTAAATCCCGAAACGCTCGAACGGTTCGAACAGCGCTTCTCAAAATATGGATTTCGCCGCGAGTCGCAGCTTCCTGTTTACGGCCTGGCAGAAGCTTCTCTCGCCGTGACTTTTCCGCCGCTCAATCGCGGCCCGCGCGTCGATTATGTCGAACGCGAAACGTTTACCGCGCAAGGGCGCGCCGTGCCCGCACCGGCAGACTCCAATCCAATCGCTTTTGTCTCCTCCGGCATCGCGGTTCCCAATCACGAAGTGCGCATCGTTGGCGATTCCGGAAATGAAGTTCCCGACCGCGCTGAGGGTTTTCTCTGGTTTCGCGGGCCATCCGCAACCAGCGGCTACTTCAACAATCCTGCCGCAACCGAGAAACTTTTTCCGGTCGGAGGCGCGACGCAGTGCGAATTCGCGTGGGTAAACACTGGCGACCGTGCGTATCGCGCTGGAGGCGAAATCTTTGTCACTGGCCGCGTGAAGGACATCATCATCAAAGGCGGCCGCAACCTTTATCCTCACGAAGTCGAAGAGCTCGCCGGCCGCGCCGACGGAATTCGAAAGGGATGCATCGTGGCTTTCGGCTTGAAGGACCAAGGCAGCGGCACGGAAAAGCTTGTTGTGGTTGCCGAGTCCCGCGAATCTGATCCGGTGCGTCGTTCGGCGATTGCCGCGGCAATAACGAACGAAATCTCGCAGGGACTCGGCCTGCCGCCCGATCGCGTTGAGCTACTTCTGCCCGGCAGCATCCCCAAAACCTCCAGCGGAAAATTGCGCCGCGAAGAGACCAAGCAGCTCTATCTTGCAGGCACGCTCAATGTGACAAAAGCGCCAGCCTGGCTGCAGCTTGCGCGGCTCGGCACATCCGGTGCGCTGAAGAGCGTTTTTCAGAACACGGTAGCCGGGATCAAGCGCGGCCTGGAAATTCTCTACGGCCTGTATTTTTGCGTGGTCTTTGTCATCTGGATTATTCCCACTTGTGCCGGTGTGTTGTTCTTTCGCGACTATCGCGCCGCCGGACGTTACACCTCCGCCGCTCTTAAATTTCTCTTTTTCCTTGCGGGCATTCGCGTTCGCGTGGTTGGCAAGGAATATATGAACACGCCCGGAGCAAAAGTCTACGCTTCGAATCACACCAGTTATTTCGACGTGCTTCCGCTGATGATGGGCCTCGGCGTTTCCTATCGTTTCGTAGCCAAAAGCGAAGTTCACAGTATGCCGTTCATCGGCATTTTCTTGCGCCAGATGAATCATCTTTCGTTTGTGCGCAGCGACGCCGATTCCCGCCGCGAGGCCGTTCAGCAAATCGAATCGAGCTTGCGTCAAGGCGACTCTGTTTTTGTTTTTCCGGAAGGCACGTTTGTGCCGGAAGAAGGCGTGCGCCCATTCCAACTCGGCGCGTTCAATGCGGCAGTCGCGACCGGCGCGCCAATTATCCCGGTGTCGCTCGCCGGGACACGGCGCTTTCTGCGCGACAGAAGCTATCTCCCTCGCCCAACTTCGGTGACCATCACGCTCTCTCCTCCGTTACTTCCTAAAATCGCCGCGCCGGAATCTTCCGACTGGCACCAAGTAGTTCGCCTGCGCGATGCCGCACGCGAACAAATCGCCAAGTTTTCCGGCGAGCAGTTGCTATAAAAAGTTCCCGCCCGCACCAGAATAAATCCTTACAAAACATTGTCTTACCGCAAAATTCTCCTGCAACTTTCCACCTGGCCAGAGCATCTGTTTAGGTAACACAAAATGGAAATTGCGTATCGCCGCTTCCCTGCCTGAAGCGCGCCGCGCACGTGTAGCCGCGCAATCTGGCGCGCGCTCGCGCAAAACAAAACCCACTGGAGGAGTTATGAAACTGAAGGTTGTAGTGTGTCTATTCGCTTTTGTTTCGCTGTTCGGCGTTCCCGTGTTCGCCCAGGACCCGCCCAAATTCGACGTCTTCGCCGGATATTCTTACCTGCGCGCAAATCCCGACACCGCTGGCATCAGCAGCTTCAGCATGAATGGTGGCAGTGCCTCGGTCGCCTATAATGCGAATCACTGGCTCAGCGGCGTCGCTGATTTCGGCGGCTATCGCGCCAACAATATTCTCGGCACCGGTGTTGATGGCACGCTCTCCACTTATCTTTTCGGGCCGCGGGTTTCCTATCACCGCGATTCACGCATCACTCCCTTTGGCCAGGTGCTTTTCGGCGTGGCTCACATTGGCGGAAATAATGGTCTGGGATTTTCCAGTTCTAACAATTCCTTCGCCATGACCGTCGGCGGTGGAGTGGATGTGAAAGTGTCCAATCGCTTCTCGGTTCGTCCGCTGCAGGTGGAATATCTCCTGACTCGTTTTAACGAATTGGGCCTCGGTACACAGAGCCAGAATAATTTGCGCGTTTCCACCGGCGTCGTCTTCCACTTCTAATTAAGCCTTCGATCTAAACTATCGTCCTTCATTCCGTGCGGAGCGAGGAATCTCTCTTCCGTCTCGATTCACTCCGTTCTCGATTTCGGTTGCTCGGTGCAGGCAAGAAGGGCCCACGTGGCAGACGTGGGCCCTTGCACCTTCGGCGCTACTTCAGCCGCATTGTTCTGCGGCCGTGTTGGAGAAACTTCGCCTCACTGCAGCGTATAAATCACCGTGATGAATGTGTCGATCTCCACCGGCTCTCCGTTCAAGTATGTCGGCTGGTATCGCCATTGCAAGACCGCTTCCCGCGCCGAAATGATGAACAGCGGATCCCCGCTTACGACTTGCAGCGATTGCACTGTGCCATCGGTTCCAATAATGGCGCGTAGTTCCACTCTGCCGCTGCGGTGAAGTTGTCGCGCCAGTGCCGGATACACCGGCTCGATTCGCCGTGTCAGCAGCGCCGGATCGATGCGAGTCCGATGAAGCCTTCTTGTCCCGTGCGGAGTGTCGTCAGGCGGCACCGGCGGTCGAGCAGTGCCCGACCCGCTGATGAGATTCGCTGGACCATCAGCACCAGGTATACCCTCGATGATCGGACCAATCGGAGTGATTCGCGAGTTATCGTGAGTGGTCGCGGCGGTGATCGGCCTAGTCGGTGCGGTTGGGCAAATCACGCAAACGTTGGTATGTGGATGCTCGCGCTGCACCGCGGTTTCATGCCGTGTGGTATGCCCATACGGCGGAATCGGCGTCGCAACGCGCTCCACCAGCACTGCCGGCTTCGCAAACAGCGGCGCAATCACTAGTGCCGCCAGTCCCGCCGTTTGCAACGTGGTTGAAATCACCACCGCGCGGCGCTTGCTCTTTCTCTCTCGCGCGGTTTCTTCCGCGTCGCCTTCCACCAGGCACCCGCCGAATGCGCCCGCAATTGGCTCCACCTTCACTCGCTCTTCATTGGACATCACACACCTCCACAGAGATTTCAGGGCTTGCATCTCAAGCCTCCGATACAAAAACTTGCATTTGCTGATCCCTGTGAGAATCCCGCGAGCGTTGCAATTCTGCCGCACCGGCTGCCGCAGGGTTCAGGAGCTTGTAGGTACAAGCCCTGGACTTGCAGTTACCGGCGCGGCGCTCGCAGGGATGTGAGGTGCGCGCGTCCTCATGTTCTTGGACACCGCAAGCCGCGCCCGGTTCCCGTCTGGTTTACTTTGTTTTAGCGACTGACTCTTTGCGACGCCGGCACTCCACCTCATTGCGCCTGACCCAACTCGTGGCTCTCAATAAGTGCCCTCTTTTGAGCGCAATGCAGTTTGTTGTAACTTTTCCATCCCTTAACGCATCTTTATCCCGAGGACGTGGATCCAAGGAGGGCTTTCCATGGAACGGCATAATCCCGAAACCATCGGGGTGCGCCGCACCGGCTGGGCAGCTCTGGACCGCGATCCGCAGCAGGACACTGTCGAATTTCTCTGTCCGCACTGCGGCCACCGTGACCAGAAGAATGCTCGCCGCGAGCGCACTCTGTATCGCTTTACCGACGGCTTCATGCAGGACTTACAAGGCGAAGTGACCCAGTGCCACTCCTGCAAACAATACCTTCGCGTTGTTCCGATTGTTTTATTGCACGATCAGGATGAAACTCGCCGGTTCGCTGCGGTTTTTGCCGACGAGCCGCTGGCCGTCACTCGCTGAAAAACATCAGAAAGCGCCCGCACTCATAAACAAAAACGCCCCGAATTTTATCGGGGCGTTTTTGCTTTTCAATTTTGATTTTAGCTGCGGTGCTTAGCGATAGCGCCAGCAATGAAACCGCGCATCCCAGTACCGGTGCCGCGGGCCGTAATGGTAGCCATAACCATATGCCGGTGCAACATACGCTGGCCGGTAATAGCCGCCCTCGACCACCGGACCACGGAATCCCACCACAACTCGGGGTCTCGCCGATGCGGTTCCCGCGCCAAAGAAGGCCAAAAAGCCACCCATCAGCGCGGTCGCCAGGACCGCCTTTCGCACTACGCTGCTTCCCACTTTCTCTAATACTTTCATTTTCGCCTCCTTGCTCCTGCTCATAAAACACTCTCCTCTGTAAAAAGTTGTGGCGCGATGTTCTTCTTTGCGGAACTCCGCATTTTGGCGCTCAATCTAGGGCTGCTTACCTCCGTTGCAAATCACACAAAAAAAAAACGCCCCGGCGAACCGGAGCGCTTTTCGTATTCTTGGATTTAGAGCTGCTTCTCTCGTCTTACCGGTGGTCGTGATCGTGATCGTCCCAATCGCGCTCAGAGCGCCAGCGGTTGCCATCCACATCCCACCAGCGGTGCCCGTGCGCCCAGCAATATTCGCGGGCTTCGTGCAATTCGTGGCGCCAGTGCTCCGCCTGCTTGCTTTCGGGGCCATTATGCTCGATTGCTTCGTGCAGTCTGTGGTCGGCCTTGACCAGCCGGTCCTGGCAGCCATCCGCCTTCGCCCCGGGAGCGCCTGCAAACAGCAAAAGTCCCGTCGCAAGCGCACCCGTTCCCAGAATGTATTTCCAATGACTCAAATCAATACGATGTCGCATTTTCTCTCCTTGCAGCTTGTCGTGTTGGTTCGTCCCAAGGGAAGGCTAGGTTTCTGCGGGCCGATTGGCCATACCGTGTAAACCCTAGTTGCTTTCAAGTGTTGCGGTAGAAATTTGCTGCGGGGAGGATCTGGTACCAGTCGCCAATCAGCAGTTCAATACGCTTGTAGAAATGGATCCACTTCCATGTGATATTTCTCCAGCCCCGATCGAATCAGTTCGAACGCATCATCCACGTTGTCCGCGAACTGCAGCAGCTTGTATTCCGATTCGTTGATCGTTCCCCAGCGCACCATGGCCTTCAGGTGCAGCACGTCGTCCCAGTATTTTCGCCCGTAAATCAAGATCAGATTGTTCTTGGGAAGTTTGCCGGTCTGCGACAGCGTCATCATCTCCCACAGCTCGTCCATCGTTCCGAATCCGCCGGGAAAAACAATCAGCGCTTTCGCAATCTGCGCGAACCACAATTTCCGCATGAAAAAATAATGGAAATTAAAACTCAGCTCCGGGCTGATGTACGGATTGGCAAACTGTTCGTGCGGTAGTTCGATCGAGAGTCCGATCGACTTTCCTCCCGCTTCGTACGCGCCGCGGTTCGCCGCTTCCATGATTCCCGGCCCGCCTCCCGAACACACCACAAATCGCCGAGGCCTGGGCCCCAGCGACATCGCCCAGGTCGTAATCTTGTGTGAAAGCGCACGTGCTTCTTCGTAGTAGCGTGACATCTCCACCGCACTCTTCGCAGAAGTCAGCTCCGCTCGGTGTTTTGTTTTGGCTTCCGCGCTTTTTCCCGGCTTCGCTCGCTTCAAGCGTCCTAGCCGCGCCACCGCATCTTCCCGCGAATGAATTCGCGCCGACCCGAACATCACGATTGTGTCTCCAATCCCTTCTCGCTTCAGTTGCGCCAGCGGGTTGATGTATTCCGCCAGAATTCGCAGCGGTCTTGCCGGCGTGCTCTCCAAAAATTTCGGATCCTCGTGCGGCGCTTTCGGCGAGTGTTGCGGCTTGGGCTTCCCTTGCTTCGCGGACATTTTCCTGCCTCCCGGCTCATTCGGACGAACTCTGATTGTAGGTATCTCCGCGTCCTCCGGCAACGCCACCGCCATATTCCGCGTCGTATTCAGTGCAGTCCCGCGGCACCGCCACTCTTGGCTGTGCGCGGCGTCAACACCGCCGATACGGCTGTAGCGCAGACAATCATGTCTGCGCTCGGTCTTAGCACCGCGAAGATTCAAACCGTTCGGGCAGGCTTGCCGGGTTACTGAAACAAGCTTCTGGCTCTACGTAAAGGTGCAAATGATCCACATTAAATCTCTCCCAGCCACTCTGACGCTGCCTCTTCTCCTGACGCTGCTCACCGCCAGTGTTGTCTTCGCCCAGGCCCCCGAAGGCCCCATGCAGCCGCAGCCCGGCGCGAAAATCCAGCCTACTCCTCCTGAAGCTCTCGCAAAAATCAGCGCCCGCGTCACGCTCGTCAACACCCCGGTCACCGTGCGCGATTCGAATGGCGCCATGATTCACAATCTCGACCAACAGGATTTCATCGTCACCGACAACGGCGTCCCGCAGAAAATCACCCACTTTGAAATCGGCGGTGACCCCATCTCTCTGGTCATTCTGGTCGAAACCAGCGATCGCGTGGATCCGTTCCTCCCGCAACTTCGCAAAACAGGAATTCTTTTTAGTGAACAAGTGATGGGCCCCGACGCCGAAGCGGCGATCATTGGTTTTGACGATTCTGTGACGGTATTGCAGGGCTTCACTAGCAGCCACGATTCGGTCGAGTCCGCTTTTGCCTCACTCAAAACCGGCGACTCCGGCCTGCACCTTTTTGACGCGATGAATGCTGGCGTTGAAATGCTCACCGGCCGCCGCATGCCAACAAAAGAAACACCCGTCCCTGGCCGCCGCGTTCTCCTGATCCTCTCCGAATCGCTCGACAACGGCAGCGAAGCGCGCCTCGGCGAAATTCTCCGCCGCGCTCAGCGGGAAAACATCACCATCTTCACCGTTGGACTTTCCACCACGCGCTCCGAGCTACAATCCAATTCGTCGCGCTCGAATGCACCGCGGCCCATCACGCCGCCGGGTATTTCCGGAGTGCCTCCGCCTCCGGGCATGCCCCCCACGCCCGGCGCCGGCCAACCCGAGGGCATGGACCTCATCGCCCTTGCCCAAATCCTCGTGGAGCACACCAAAAGTGCCGCCACCAAACATTCTCTCGAAGTCGGCGCAGCCGCCACCGGCGGTGCCTACTACTCCACTTACAGAGGCCGCAGCATGCAAAGCGCCATCGACGAAATCGGCGGCGAACTCCACTCCCAATATTTCATCAGCTATTCGCCCAAGCCCCGCTCCGATGACGTCGTCCAGGACTACGGTTATCACCAGATTTCCGTATCCATCGTGCCCGACAAAGCTCAAGGCAAGAAAATCACCACCCGCCCCGGATACTACGTTCCTCCGCCGGGTTCCTGACGCAGATTCAAGACCACTTGGAACCACCAATTCGGCTGATAGCGAATCTGCACCGGAACGCCGCGCAGCTTGTCTTTTGTCCCGATGTCGATCGTAAATTCCGACCGTTTTCCTGCCGCCGGGGTCTCCGAGACAAACTCAGCTTCAATCAAGTCGTCGTAGGTCTTGTCGAGCAGGGTGTCGCCCTTAACACCCTTCACGTGCACTGCCAGCTTTTGTAGCGGTTCGCTCCGCACCAACGTCAGCTTGTATATCTTGGCGTCGTAGATGTAGCACAACGTCACCGGCGTCTTTTCCTGGCGCAGCGCCCGATCCATCAACTCCGCAACACTTTGCAAAAACTCGCCTGCGCGCTGGCAGCCCTGCGGATCGTTGACTTCCCGTATTGGACGGTCCGGCGAGCTCAGCTTTTCAAAAATCAGCGGCTCCGCCTCCGCATACTGATGAATCGTATAGTCAGTGTGCGAGGCCAGTGGCTCGACCAGCGACACGCCGCGGCCCGGAGACACTCGGCTCAAAATTCCGGTAAACAAATGCTCACCGCCGGATTTCTCCTTGCTCAACTCCTTCTGCATCTCGCCTGCGGTTTTCCCTTGTGACGACTTCATGAATCCGAAAAATACGCTCCGCGCGATGTCATCTCCTCGCGCTGATCCGCTGCCTTTGTCCTGATGCCAAAGAATTTCAGTCCCTCCACCCCATCGGTTGATCGCGCGCGGCGCTTTTGCCGGGTCGGATCCAAACAGCACTTCAATCCGCTCTTCCCGCGGATCTTCTTTCGAAAAACCCCTTCGAATGTAGCCGTCACCGACATCGTCCTTGCCCACCCAGAACAGCAGCAATCGCAGCCGCGCGGTCATGGTGTAGTCGTACCTCACCCCATCGCCGTGAGCTTGCTTCAGCCAGCCAAGCGCTTCGGCAATTTCGGCATGAGCCACCGCATGGTCTTCGTTGGCGTAGGCCGAATTGGTTACAGTGACCCAAACCAGCAGCAAAGTCGCGACGCACCCGCCAACCAACGCAAACCCGCGCCGTACCATTAGTGGCGCTCCGCACTGCTTCGTCTGATTTCTCTTGGTTTTCCCGCTCATTGCTGTTGTTTAGCACGAACTTGTTACGAAGGATTGACGAACCTTTGAATACATAGGCGCTGTATTGTAATGTGCATTCCCCATTCTAGCTACGGGGTCGGGTTGCGGGCGTCGTTGCAACCCACGAACAAAAAATGCGGACTCGATCGATGACGCACTGCGTTACGCTTTCAGTGTTTTTCGCAGTAGGATTCTCTCCAGCATGCCTGACATTAACTTCACTCTCCGCCTCGCGACTCCCACCGACGAGCCCGCGCTCCACGCGCTCATCGAAGCCTCCGTGCGCGGCCTGCAACGAAACGACTACACATCCGAACAGATCGACGGCGCGCTAGGCACGCTTCTCGGCCTCGACACTCAACTCGTCGCCGACGGCACCTACTTCGTCGCCGAAGCCCGCGCCGCCTGCGCCAGAATCCTGGTCGGCTGTGGCGGCTGGAGCCATCGCAAAACTCTCTTCGGTAGCGACCACGCTGCCGTCCGCGAGCCAAATTCCCTCGATCCCGCCGTTGACGCCGCCAAAATCCGGGCCTTCTTCATTCATCCCGATTGGGCTCGCCGCGGCCTCGGCAGCAAAATCCTCGACGCCTGCGAGTCCGCCGCTCGCGCCGCTGGCTTTTCCCGTTTTGAAATGGGGGCCACCCTCACCGGCGTCCCGCTCTACCTCGCCCGCGGCTATCACGTCGTCGAGCGCCTCGAAGTCCCCCTCCACAACGGCGCCGCGCTCCCCGTCGTCCGTATGGCCAAGTCCGACCCTTCCCCACCTCCAAAATAAAAGCTGCAGACGAAAAGTCCCAAAATGAACTCAGTTTCTTTTCGTCGCCTCGCATTTTATCTTTACTTAATATTAATATTTAGTACACTTTCCTCGGATATACCTGCGCCTGCCTTTCACTGAATTTCGCGTTTCACAAGGTAAGTCTTTTAGTTTGATGCTCTTACACGATTGACACTTTTAAACTCTTTCTTTTCATGCTCTTCACTTTTCCATATTTTCACCGCACTCTGTTTTCATACTTATGGACAGCAGGGTGGGGGTAGGGGGCAAATGCAGTTTTTCGCTCGCTAATTCTATTTTCTGCAGTTACAAACAAAGGGCGGGGGGTGGGGGGCCGCCGGCATCCTTGCCGGCTCCGGCGGATTCTTGCAGCGGGCGAGTCCGCGTCTGCCCCGAATGAAGTTGCGGGGAGCCCTGCGGTTCTTCCTCGGAAACTTAGTACTTATAACTTAAGACTGACCACTTTCTTTCAAGCAATCTGCTTCCAAAACCCAGCTTCGCGCGACACCAGCAACGCATCCTTCCGCGCATTCCAGCGCAGGAAGTGATCGGTTTTGGTATGCGCGGTGTGGTGCTCGCGGGTCTCCCAGATTTCGTGCAGCAGGAACGCTCCGGGCCCCTCGGCTGACCGGTGCAGGTCGTAGCGCAGGCAGCCTTCTTCTTTCCGTGTAGGCCCGATCAATGCGCGCAGCTCCGCTTCCAGCATCATGTCTTGCCCGTCGCGCGGCCGCAGAATCACCGCCAAAGTCACCGCATTCTTTGGGAGCTTTGCATCACCGCGCGCCTTGCCGCTGCGCCGAGCCCTGTTCTTACTGCTGGCCCGCTTCGCTTTCTTCTTGGCCATGATGGCGGGGATTGTACTCTAATCATGTCTAATGGCAAGCGGAACCCGGGCCGATCCCTGTCCGCCAAACCAGCCAGGTAGCGCCGGCATCCTTGCCGGCTCTGGCCAAGTCTTGTAGCACACGGCGAATCCGCGCCCGCCCCCCGGATGAAGTAACGGGGAGCCCTGCGGCTTTTTCCTGCTGCGCGTTCTACTTCGCGTCGTCCTTGCGGCCCGCGTTCAGGCTGTCGTAATTCATCACTGTATTCAGCACCAGCGAGTACGTCCCCTGAGTCTCGCCGCGCCACACCGGATTAATCGAAAACATCACCACGTGTCCTTTACCGAACGGCGCATCCACCACCGCGGGATGCTGCGCGATCTCGTTGCCGCCTTCCACCAGTCCGGAAATCAGCAGGTCTTTGCTATCCGCGTAGCGCAACACCACCCGCGCGCGCATCGCCGGCGGTATCACCCTCGGATTGTTGTGCCGCTGTTCGTCGGTCACATTCGGATTTTCCCAGATTTCGTTTTCCGGTTCGTCGGGAGCTTCCACTCCCGCTCTGCCCACCGCAAAATCTGGATCATCTTTCGTGCCGCGACCAGTTGGCCGCGCGCCCATCTCTGGACCGAGCCGCCTCCTTCGCCGCGCACCCGAGATGCTGCTCAACGAAAAAATTGGGCCGTTGTCGCAGTAAGCCGAAACTTTCTCGCCGTAGCCATAAGCGATCGGGCTTGCGCCATCCACCAGCTTTGTTCCCACCACAGAGCCGACAATTTTCATTTTCTCGGAGTTGCTGACGCTCACTCCGCCGGTCACACCGATTCCCGCGGCGAACTGCGCGGTGTCCATCACCGTCAGCAACACCCCGCCCTCGTTCACAAATTTCTGCAGCTTGGCCACGCCATCCCAACCAAGCCCGGGACGCATATCATCGGTGGCATCATTTTTCCCAACCAGATTCGGCGTCTCCGGCGTATTCTGCCACGGCAGCGCATTTCCCCAGCTTGTTGGCGTTCCGTTGATCACGTTGCTCAGCGAGCCACCCCAGCCGACAGGTGGAAAAAGAATCACGTCATATTTTTCCCGCAGATCCGCGGTCTTGGCGATCGTTTGGGTGCTCGCGTAACCGTAGGGAATTTGCAGTTTGTCCAGCGCCAGCCGCCACCAGCCTTCGGTCTGCGTGCTCAGCCAGGTGTGCAGCAGCAAAATCCGCGCCGCACGCAACGGATGCGATTTTACGCTGGGCGCCGCGCTCAGGGCGATGGTCTGCAATCCGAGTTCTTTCGTAGCGGCGTCGAGTTGCCCGCGGTCCGCGCTCTTCACCAGAATTGTTCCCGCGGGAAATTTCTTTCCGCCCGACTCGAATGCTTCCTCGGCTGCTTGCAAGTCGACAGCTTGCAATCTGTAACGCAGCGACGCCAGCGCTGGCTCAGCGTGATTCTCGACCACATAAATCGTGCCGTCGCCCTTCACTCCGCCGGGCACCCGCAACTCCTTCACTCGCTCCATCGGCGCCTGCAGAATTTTAGCGTCGGTCACCCGCGCCACCTGCACACCGTAAAGCTCGCCAAACGTCCAGCCGGTATCGTCGTACGGTGTCTTCTGCGGATCTTCCGGGCTCCAGTATTGGTGATCCAGCAACGCGTCCGCGATCCGCGAATAAGGCTGGTCCATGCGAATCACGAAACTTCCCGCGGGAAAAGTTTGTGCCGTGGGCTGTGGTTTCTCGTCTTTCTTCGCTTCTTTTTTTTCGCCCTTATCGCCGGACTTGTCCGCCTTCTTTTCTTTTTTTACGGGCAATGCAACGGTGACCGCCGCAGTTAGCCGCGAAATCTCCACATGCTGCTTTTCCATCACCTTCAGTAATTCCAGTTGCAGCGTTGGCCGCGTTTCATCCGATGGCAGCACGTAAGCCGCCGGTCCTTCTTCGGTCGGCTTTTCCACTGAACGCCTGGCCTTCAGATAAAAATTCTTCAGGAACATCCGCTTGTTTTGGTTGAAGTAGTGCAGCGAAACCAGCAGCCCGGTTTCCTCATAATTGTTGTTGTCGCGCTGCGACCACATCACCTTCGGCAACGGCGGATTCTGCTTGTACCAGGTTCGCGCATACTCTTCCGGATCGAGCGTGCGGTCCAGCGTGTCTGCTCCGCCATTTCCAAAGGTTTCGTACAAACGGCTGATTCCATTGTGCATCGCAGCGATGAACATCAGATAGCCCGGAGACCACGTATCAAAATCTCCGTGCGCAAAAACTCCCGGCATTCCGAACTTGGTCATGTCCGCGACGTTGCGCGTGCCGATCATTTGCCATTCGTCCGCCAGAATCGGATCGATCCACGCGTTGTACGGCCCGTCTCCAATGGTGTTGTCGTAGAGATACGGCACCGACTCGTGCAGGTCGTGCAGCACCTGCGCGTTCCATTGCACATAAGTGTTCAGCACGTTTTCGGTAAGCTTCAGCGTCACGCCCATGGCGTCGCGATTGTTGTCGTGCGCCACGTATTTTCCCCAATACACCAGCGGCGGATAAAAATCCTTGGGGTGCGCCAGATGCCATTTGTAAATGTCCACCATGCGGTCGCGGCCATCGACTTCGACTACCGGCGTGATCAGCGTAACCATTCCGTCGCGGATCTCTTTAACGTACGGGCTTTCGTCCACCGCGAGGCGGTACGCCAACTCCATCAACGCAGTCGGCGCACCGGTCTCCGGGGAGTGAATGGTTCCAGTGATGTAATAAACGGGAACCGCTTGCGCGACAATCTTGTCCGCTTCCGCGTCATTCAGTTGCAGCGTTCGCGGATCGGCGAGCTTCGCCAGCTTCGCGCGATTTTCCTCCAGCTTTTTCAGATTTTCTTCGGAGGAAACCGCCACCGCGATCATCTCGCGGCCTTCCTCTGTTGTTCCAATCGAGAAGACTTTCACCCGCGGACTGGCCCTTTCCAGCATCCGCATGTATTTGTAAACGTCTTCGGCATACGGCAGAATTCCCGGCGCGCCCGCTACGTCGCCCAGCACCGCTTCCGGTGTGGGCACGTTTTTCGAAGCCGGCAAATAGTTCACCAGCGGCGAAGTGAAAAACGGCTCGGTGGTGTACTTCTTCATCTTCGCGGTGTACGCCTCGTCCACCGGTTGCTTGGCATCGCGGCCCGGCGGCGTCTCGCCATCAGCCTTCGCGTAGGATGCAGAAAACATGCAGAGCACGGCGAGTACTGCGAGCTTCCAGCGATGCGGATGATTCATGAACCTCTCCCGGTGTTGAAAAGAACGTGGATTCTAATTCACTTGGACGTGTGCAACGGAGCTTTAAGATACGGCTCTTTCATTCCATCGGCAGAAAAGCTAGGCATATGGGCGAAGGCACCGAAAGCGTTTCGCCGGTCGGCTTGAGTTTTCCCGTCGAGGGGTCGATGCGAAATTCCACAATCGTATTGGTGTTCTGATTTTCCGCGAACAGAAAACTTCCGGTGGGATCGATCGCAAAATGCCGCGGCTCCTTTCCGCCGGTCGGCACGTCTTCGATCTGCGTGAGCATCCCGCTCTTGGCGTCAATCGCATACGAGACGATCGAATCGTGGCCGCGGTTTGACGCGTACAAGAACTTGCCGCTCGGATGAATTTCGATCTCCGCCGCATCGTTCCTTCCTGAAAATCCTGCGGGCAGCATTGGAATATCTTGAACTGAAGTGAACTTTGTTGGGCCCTTGATTTCAAAGACGGTTACGGTCGATTCCAATTCTCCCAGGGCGTACATGAACTTGAAATCCTTCGAAAACGCCATGTGCCGCGGCCCGGTACCCGGCTTGAATTCAGCAAACGTGCTGGGCCCGTCCAGTTCAATGGTTGGGCCTAGTGTCCCCCTGGCGGAATCGAACTTGTAAGTCAATACTTCATCGAGTCCGAGGTCAGCCACATAAATAACCTGGTTGTTTTCGGATGCGCCAATCCAATGAGCATGCGAACGATCCTGCCTCTTGATGTTTGGGCCGGACTTGCCGTTGTCCTCCTGCTGCGCGGTGTGCTCGCCCAGTTTTCCACCCGCGAGAATCGGGTACACCACCACGTTGCCGCTGCTGTAGTTCGCCGAGAGCAGAAATTTGCCGGTGCGATCAAACGAGAGATGACAAGGGTCCTCGCCCAGCGCCGGCAGGCTGTTCAGCAGCGTGAGCTTGCCGCTGGCACGGTCAATGGCGAATGCGCTGACCGTGCTGCTTTTTCCCATTTCGTTCGCGGCATACAAATATTTTCCGCTGGGATGCACCAGCACCCAAGACGGGTCTTTCGTCGCTCCGGCAAGCTCCAGCCCGGACATTTTTCCGGTCGCGGCATCGAAGCGAAATTCATAGATGCCTTTACTGTCAGTCTTGTTGGTGTAGTTTCCGACGTATGCGATGTATTTGGTACGTGAAGAGGGCTTCGCTCCGCCGCGCGCAACAAACAGCACGAGTGGAGCAATCAGTAGAATGACAATCGATAAAATACGGCGCAAGTTGTTCATGGCGCCCGATAGTCTAGCATTTATTGAAACCGTATAGCGCGGGGCGAGGCTGCGAGCCCTGCGCCGCGCGTGAACCCATGTTTGCGGCTGACACCATTCAGTGGCCCGCTGACGGGAACACGCTGATATGGCCGGCCCGCTGGGGATGGGAAAAAACCCGCTGGGCTTTCAGACTCACCCTGCGCTACAGGACTGGCAACCGCCAACCTTACTTCTTTTCTTCTTCGTCTTCCTCTCGCAGAACTGCCGCGGCGGCAATCGAATCATCGCCGTCGAGCTTCAGCAAACGCACGCCTTGCGTGGAGCGGCCCGCTTCGCGAATTTCGTTGGCGTGCACGCGAATCACTTTTCCGTGTTCGGTAATAATCATTACGTCCGATTCTTCCGTGACCTGCAGCGTCGAAACCACCGAGCCGTTGCGGTCGGTAGTCTTCATATTCGTCACGCCCTTACCACCGCGCGAAGTGATCCGGTATTCCGCAAGCGCGGTTCGCTTGCCATAGCCCTTTTCGGCCACGGTAAGCATAAGCGTCGTCAGGGATTCCTTGATGTCCTCGTTTTCGAGTTCCTCGAGATTCTGGGTAGTTTTCTTTCGATCGTTGGCGATGATTGCAAAGTCCGGCTGCACCGCGTCCATCGACACCACGTAATCTTCCTTGTCGAGGTCCATGCCGTTCACGCCGCCGGCGCTCCGTCCCATCGCGCGAACTTCGGTTTCGCGGAACAGAATCGCCTGGCCTTCGTGGCTGGCCAGGAAAATCATCTGTTTGCCGTCGGTCAGCTTGGCCCCGATCAATTCGTCCTTAGCTTCCAGGTTGATAGCGATGATTCCGGTCGAGCGGGGATTCGAGAATTCCGTCAGCGCTGATTTCTTGACGGTGCCGTCTTTGGTGGCCATGAAGACGAATTTATCCGCGGCTTCCAGATCACGTGCAGCGACCAGCGCGGTCAACTTTTCATCTTCCTGGAATTTCACCAGGCTGTTAATAGCCTTGCCGCGCGTGGCCGCGGCGGCTTCCGGCAATTCATAAACTTTCAGCCAGTACACGCGGCCCTTGGAGGTGAACAGCAAAATATAGCTATGCGCTGACGCGATGAAGAGATGCTCGACGAAGTCCTCTTCCTTGGTTTTCGCACCAATGCGGCCTTTGCCGCCGCGCGACTGGTGGCGGTAAGTGTCGGTCGAAGTGCGTTTGATGTAGCCCGCGTGGCTCACCGTGATGAGCATTTCGGTGTCCGCGATCAGGTCCTCAAGCTTGATCTCTTCGACCTTGTCCACGATTTGCGTACGGCGGTCGTCGCCGTAAGCTTTTTGCACTTCTTTCAGCTCGGCAGTGATGACCTGCTTGAGCTTCTTGTCGCTGGAAAGAATTTCGCGCAATTCGGCGATCAAATCGCGAATCGATTTCAATTCCTTGAGAATATCGTCGATGGAAAGTTGCGTGAGGCGGTGCAATTGCAATTCGAGGATGGCGTCGATCTGGATGTAGCTGAGGCCCAGGGCGTTGGCGCCCGCGGCAGCTTCGATTTCCGGCGCGCCGAGAAAACGGTATTTACGCCCGTCGAGCTTCACGCCTTCAAGCTTGCGCGACTTGCCGTTTTCGATGATGGTCACGTCCTGCTCGGTGAAATACTTGAACAGGTTTTCCTTGGCTTCCGCGCGGCTGGCCGATCCACGAATCACGCGAATCACATTGTCCAGATGATCTAGTGCCACCTGGTAGCCGATTAAGATATGTTCGCGCTCTTCCGCTTTGCGCAGTTCGAACATGGTGCGGCGGCGCACCACTTCGATGCGGTGCTCGATGAACAGCTTGATCATCGGGATCAGGCCGAGTTCGCGCGGCTGTCCGCCAACGATCGATAGCAGGATCATGTGGAACGATTCCTGCATCTGGGTGTGCTTGAACAAATTATTCAGAATCAGCTGGGATTCCTCGTCGCGCTTAAGTTCGACCACGATGCGCATGCCTTCGCGCGAGGATTCGTCGCGCACATCGGAGATGCCTTCGATCTTTTTGGTTTGCACCAATTCGGCGATGCGCTCGATCAGCCGCGACTTGTTCACCTGATACGGAATTTCGGTGATGACGATGTTTTCGCGGTCCTTGCTGGCTTGTTCGACGGCCGCTTTGGCGCGCATTACAAAGCTGCCGCGGCCGGTGCGGTACGCGGCTTCGATGCCTTCGCGGCCAGCGATGTACGCGCCGGTCGGGAAATCCGGTCCCGGCACGATTTTTAGAACTTCTTTCAGTGACGCGTTCGGGTTTTCCACCAGCAAAATTGTGGCGTCAACGATTTCGCGCAAATTGTGCGGTGGAATGTTGGTGGCCATGCCGACCGCGATGCCGCTAGCTCCATTGACCAGAAGGTTTGGAATGCGCGACGGCAGGACCACCGGCTCTTCGCGGGTCTGATCGAAGTTTGGAATGAAATCGACGGTCTCTTTTTCGAGGTCGGCGAGAATGTCTTCGCTGATTTTTGCCAGGCGCGCTTCGGTATACCGCATCGCCGCGGGAGGATCGCCATCGACGGAGCCGAAGTTCCCCTGGCCATCGATCAGCGGATAGCGCATGTTGAAGTCCTGCGCCTGCCGTACCAATGCGGGATAAATCACCGCTTCGCCGTGCGGATGATAATTTCCAGAAGTGTCGCCGCAGATTTTCGCGCATTTGCGGTAGCCGCGATTGGACGCCAGGCCAAGATCGTTCATCGCCACCAGAATGCGGCGCTGCACCGGCTTCAATCCGTCGCGAACGTCGGGCAGCGCGCGCGCAATGATTACGCTCATCGCATAGTCGAGATACGACTTGCGCATTTCCGCTTCGATATCAATCGGAAGCAGTATTGATGTGTTTTTTTCGTCCGCCATGATCCCTCAACGCCTGATATTTAAGACCTGCGAAAATTTCAAACCATTCCCACGGTTCACTTGCTTGCGCGTTCCAGTACGTACGCCTTTACCGTATCGAACGCGTCGGCCGCGTTGCTGAATCGCCGCGCGGAAAATTCCGCTTCCGCAGCCTGCAAGAACCCAGCGCACTCAGCCCCGTCCGCAAACTCGACAGCAACTCCGCGTACGGTATCGGGATTCTCTGTCGGCTCAGCGCGAAATTCGCTTACACTCAATCCGTGCAGTCCCGGCAGAGTTGTCCAGCCCACTTGGTAGTGCATTTTCCCCAAACAGGAGCACGACAAATACATGCTCTCGCGGTTGCTGCTAAATATCCAGGTTGACGACTTCGAGGGCGTTGTCCTCGATGAATTTTCTGCGCGCTTCGACGTTTTCGCCCATCAAGGTGGTGAAAATATCTTCCGCAGCGACCGCGTCTTCCAATTTCACTTGCAGAAGCGTGCGGGTGTCGGCATTCATCGTGGTGTCCCAGAGCTGTTCGGCGTTCATTTCGCCCAAGCCCTTGAATCGGGTGATGGTGAAATCTTTTTTGGCGTCTTCCATCACGTAATTCAGAACGTCGGTGGCTTTTTCCTTGGATACCTTCGTTCCGTTGCGCGTCACCGTGAATGGCGGGTGATTGAATTCCTCGATCTGTTTGGTCAGCCCGCGCAACCGTTTGTACTCCGCGGTTGATGCCAGCGCCCAGTTGATCTTTTGATTGTGCGGCGCGCCGAACTGAATTTCGTGCAGGCTGTGCTCTTCGTCAAATGCGACTTTGCCTTCCAGTTTGATTTTGGCTTTGTCGATCTCTTTCAGAAGTTTTTCCAGCGCCTTCTTGTCCTCAAAATCGGCCTTCTTGTCGAGGCCGCTTTCGGCCAGCAGTTCAACCAGCGCCGGTTCGCGCAGTCTGCGGCCGAGTTTTGCTGCCGCAGCTTCATATTCCTGAACGTTGAGCAGAAACGACGTCAGCTTGGCGCCTTCAAGATTGACGCCTTCCTTGGCTTTGACCACATGATCTTCGGTGGCGCGTTTCATCAGTTCGCGCGCGAAGTCCTGTTCGTCGCGGATGTAGCGTTCGCTCTTGCCGCGCTTCACGCGATACAAAGGCGGCTGTGCGATGTAGATATGCCCGCGCTCGATCAGTTCCTTCATGTGACGGAAGAAAAATGTCAGCAGCAGGGTGCGAATGTGCGAACCGTCCACGTCCGCGTCGGTCATCAGAATAATTTTGTGATAGCGGAGCTTGCCGGCGTCGAAATCGTCCTTGCCGATGCCGGTGCCCAGCGCAGTGATGATGCAGCGAATTTCTTCGTGGCCCAGCATTTTGTCGTAGCGCGCTTTTTCCACGTTGAGAATCTTACCTTTTAGCGGAAGGATGGCCTGAAATTTGCGGTCGCGGCCCATTTTTGCCGAGCCGCCTGCGGATTCTCCCTCGACCACAAACAGTTCGCAGCGAGAAGGATCTCGCTCCTGGCAGTCCGCAAGTTTTCCGGGAAGGCCGCTCGAATCCATGGCGGATTTGCGGCGCGTCAATTCGCGGGCTTTGCGGGCGGCTTCGCGCGCGCGGGCTGCATCAATGCACTTGCCGATGATGCGGCGGGCAACGGTCGAATGTTTGTCGAACCATTCGCCCAGCTTTTCGTTGACCAATTGCTCGACGTCGCCCTTGATGTCGCTGTTCAGCTTGCCCTTGGTTTGCCCTTCAAATTGCGGCTGCGGCAGGCGCACGCTGACCACGGCGACCAACCCTTCGCGCACGTCATCGCCAGAGATGCTGACTTCGTCTTTCTGTTCTTTCAACATTCCCGCGTTCGACGCGAAATTGTTGATGGTGCGCGTCAGCGCGGAGCGAAAACCGGAAAGATGTGTGCCGCCGTCAACCGTATTGATGGTGTTGGCGAACGCAAAAACGTTTTCGCCGTAAGTATCGTTGTACTGCAGAGCAATCTCGATTTCGACGTTGCCCCGCTTGCCTTCCATGTAAATCGGTGAATCGTGCAGCGTGGTCTTGCCGCGGTTGATGTGCTTCACGAATTCAGCGATGCCGCCGGTGAAGCGGAATTCCGCGGATTTTTCGCTGCGTTCATCGCTAAGCGTAATCTTCAAGCCTTTGTTGAGGAACGCGTATTCGCGCAGACGCGTGGCTAGGGTGTCGTAGCTGTAGGTCGTTTTTTCAAAAATTGAGGGATCAGCGTGAAACTTAACTTTGGTTCCAGTCTTGCGCGACTTTCCAGTTTGCTTCAACTTGGAAGTGGGTTTGCCTTTTTCGTAGGACTGCTCCCACACCGCGCCATCGCGCTGAATTTCCAATTCCAGCCAGTCGGAAAGAGCGTTGACGACGGAAACGCCGACTCCGTGCAAGCCGCCGGAAACTTTGTAGGTATCGCTGTCGAATTTTCCGCCGGCGTGCAGCACGGTGAGCACAACTTCCGCCGCCGGCCGCTTTTCCGTGGCGTGCATGTCCACCGGAATGCCGCGCCCGTTATCAACCACGGTGACCGAATTGTCGCCGTGTACCGTGACGTTTACTTCATCGGCGTAGCCAGCCATCGCTTCGTCCACGGAGTTGTCGACCACTTCCCAGACCAAGTGGTGCAAACCCATTTCGCCAGTCGAACCGATATACATCGCGGGCCGCAGCCGCACGGCTTCAAGTCCGCCAAGGACTTTGATGGATTTTGCGTCGTACTGATGGCCGGCCGGCGCTTTTCCTGTTACCGATTCTTTTTCTTTATCGCCCATGAGCCCTCATCTCTCAGCGAACAAAAAATAAAATCTAACCTTGGCTAAACTCAACGCGCATGCAAGTTTTTGTTGCGGCGGTCGCGGGTAAGTGCCGGATAAAAGCCCGCCGACAAAATCGGTTGTTGTACTGGAACAAGACTGGCGCGATTGCGGAAGGATCCGAACATCGTCCCGTGCGGCCGCAAAACTTGCTGGGCCGACGCCTTACCCTTTGACCGCCGGTGCTGCAAGCAGCGCCGCGGCTCGTAGGGTTCCTGCTCCATCCCGTCCCGCACAGCGGGACGCGGCGAAGACTAATCCCCTGCAAAATTTCTGCAGGTTCGTTTCTCCAAGGCTTGCCGCCATTCGCTCCTGGCGCGGAGCAAAATTGCAAGGCTACAATTCCCGGTGGACGTGCTCCGATGCGATCGGAGCGTGTCGATCTGCAAGAATCTCTGCGAATCGACAACAGCAGAAGTATAGCCGAACCGGGGCACTTTCTCAAGCTGTGAGAGACTCAGCGGATTAAGGATAAGGCTCCTGTTTTCTGTTATTTACGATTGAGGTTGTTCGACTTTGTGGACTTTGCGGCAGGTGCAAATTTTGCGTGAAATCCGATGGCTTTTTTCATCGGAATGGGTGTTTCCAACATCTGCCGAATGGTGTCGAATACCGCCTGGAATCGCGCGTCGTAGCGCTTTTCCGTGGCGTCAATCTTGCGGCGAAGATCTTCATGGGTAGAAAGCAATTCTCGCAAGCGCACGAACATGTGCTCACGTTCACCTGCACCGCGCGCTGGCTGCGCAGCACACTCGAGAGCATTGCTACACGCCGCCCGCCGTACGCTTTCTTTGAGGTTCCAGACTGGAACCTCAGGTTCTGCAGTTCGTTCGAAGAGAGTTGAAACATGAAATCCGGCGGGAAGCGGTCTGCATTGCGTTTAACTGCCCTATTTAGGTTTTTGGTTGCGACGCCATAAAGCCGCGCAAGATCGCTGTCGCTCATGACTCGAGTGCCGCGTACAAAATATATTTTTTGCGCGATGAGAGGACTCCGGAATTAAGGCGCCTTTGGCACAGAGCGACATTCTAAGGAGCCGCCCAAGCAGGCATCATAGGTAGCATCAATTAGATTTGGTCTTAGTCGTGACCGAGGATACGCAGCGCGCGAACTCAGATGCGCATGGGCATGATGATGTAACGGTAGCGATAAGATTCATCGGCAAGCGGGCGCATCTGGCCGGCGCTTTGTTCGTCTTTTAGTTCGATGCTGATCGGGCCATCCGCGGCGGCGGCGAGAAAATCCAGCACGTACGAGGAGTTAAATCCAATCGAGATCGGGTCGCCCTTGTAATCCTTTTCGATATTTTCCTTCGCTTCGCCGTATTCCGGGCTGGAAGCGGAAATTTCGATGCCTTCTTTGGAAACCGCAAGTTTTACGGCATGCGAGCGCTGGTCAGCGAGTTGCGAAACGCGGCGCACCGCATCGCTCAATTCCGAGCGCTCGATCACCACGGACTTGTTGTTGTCGCGCGGCAGTACCGCTTCGTAGTTCGGGAATTGGCCGGTGAGGATGCGTGAAATCAGCAAGCGGTGACCCACCTGAAAAAACAGATGACTTTCGTCCTTGGCAAAGTCCATCTGCGCTTCGGAGCCGGCCGCGCTCGATAGTTTCTCCACTTCATCCATGGCCTTCTTGGGAATCAAGACTTTTACTTCGCCGTTGAGTCCGGTGAGTTTGTGATCAGTTTCGGCAAGCGCCAGGCGGTGGCCATCGGTCGCAACCATCGCCAGGGTGTCGGGCTTGAGAATTAACAAACCGCCGTTCAGTGTGTAGCGCGACTCTTCCATTGAAATCGCAAATTTCGTTTTGGAGATGAGGCCTTCCAAAACGGCTGCGGGGATTTTCACCAGCACGTGCGGCATCGCGGGCAGCGCCGGGAAATTTTCCTTGGCCATCCCGACGAGCTTGTACTTCTTTTTGTCGCTGACAACTTCAATCCAATGATTATCAAGAAGTTTGAACTTGATCTCGCCTTCGGGCAGCAAGCGCACCAGTTCAAGTAGTTTCTTGGCAGGAATCGTGCCAGCGCCTTCTTTTTTGACTTTTGCTTCGCACGATGTGCGCACGCTTAATTCCAGATCGGTGGCGGTGATGGTTACCCGGCCATCGCGGGCCTCAACCAGTAGGTTGGACAAGATTGGAATCGTGGTTTTTCTCTCGACGACGCCTTGCGTCGTGGTCAACTCATCCAACAGGGCTGATTTGGTTACGCTGAATTCCATCGCTTGGCTTTCCTCGCGTGCGGTTCCGGTTGCAGACATGTGTGCCTTTCTTGAGAGGACGCTTATCCGCTGCAGCGTACTTTACTCGTTTTTGCCGCCGGGCGAAAGCCTTACGAATGAAATCCAGGGCCAGTTTGATGTGGAAATCGGTGGGAAACTTAGGTGGCGTGATAGGCGCCGGTTACCTTCCGCCATGAGAAATCCACAATCACAGCTTCAACAACAAAATGCTTCTTAAATGGCTTTGCAGATTTCTCTAAATCGAAATTAGCCCTTGTTGTTGTAATGAGTGCTGTGAATATGTGGAAAGGGTAATAAAGCCCCTCGACTCAACTCAATGCAACTTTGCCCGAGTTCCGCAGTCAATGTGAATTTCTCGGATATCTCGGCATTGCTCCACCGATTTACGATCGAAATCTATTTTCCATCCTCAACTTGAACAACTTATCCGCAAATTTCCCAAGGCTTGTTCACAGCCAACTCGCGACGATATTTTGCAGCGCAACGAAGCCAGGGACACCGGAGTGCGTCGCTGAACAAAGATGTTCTGGATCGATAGAGGCGCAGTTCGAATGGCTGGCGAGGGTCTAGCTGGTGATTAGTTGGAGGCTACTGCAAGGCGTCCATCAAACGCGTGATCGTACGGTTCAAGTCTTTGTCGGAGCGGCGCATCTCTTCGATTTTATTGATCGAGTGCAGCACTGTGGTGTGGTGCTTTCCGCCGAATTGGCGGCCAATTTCGGGCAACGAAGCGGTGGTCAGCTGTTTCACGATATACATCGCAACCTGGCGAGGGAAGGCGATGGCACGGGTATTACTGCGAACTTTTAAATCCTGCTCGCGCAAGTTGAAGTGCTCGCTGACCCGCTTCTGGATCAGGTCGATGGTGACGCGCTTTTCCTGAGAAGCGATGATGTTGCGCAAGACTTGCTGGGCGGTGGCCAGCGAGACCGTCGCGCCGGTCAGCGAGGCGTAAGCCATCAGACGGGTCAGTGCGCCTTCCAATTCGCGCACGTTCGATTTAATCGCTCGCGCGATATATTCGGCAACCTCATCGGGCAGCGCAAAACGGTCGTTTTCTGCCTTCTTTTGCAGAATTGCGATCTTGGTCTCGAGGTCCGGCGGCTGGATATCGGCGATCAAGCCCCATTCAAAACGCGAACGCAAACGCTCTTCAATCGAGTTGATGTCTTTCGGCAGGCAGTCCGACGAAATCACGATCTGCTTGTGCTGCTCGTAGAGCGCGTTGAAGGTGTGAAAGAACTCTTCCTGGGTCCGTTCTTTTCCGGCGATGAACTGAATGTCGTCCACCAGAAGAACGTCCACGGTGTGAAAACGCTCGCGGAAACTGAACATTTTGTCGAAGCGCAGCGAGTTGATCACTTCAATCGTGAATTTTTCCGCGCTGACATAGCTCAACCGCGCGGCAGGATTGCGCTGCTTGATGGTGTGCCCGATGGCGTGCATCAGGTGGGTCTTGCCCATGCCCACTCCGCCGTAAAGGAAAAGCGGGTTGTAAGCCTTGGAAGGCTGCTCGGCAACGGCGCGCGAAGCGGCGTGCGCAAATTCGTTCGACTTGCCAACCACGAAGGAGTCAAAGGTGTAGCGCGTATTCAGTTGGTGGTCACTGCTCTCAAAATTGAGTTTGGACTGGGTGACGTTCAAAGGGGCGGCAACGGATGTGGCGGCTACCGGTTCTTCCTCGGTGCAGACGTACTGAACTCGCATGTTCGGGACGCCGAGTTCATGGAAAACGGCTTTCACGATCTCGCCGTAGGTGCGGGTCAGCACCTGGCGGAACACCGTCGTGGGGATCTGTACGTACACCACTTCAGCTTCCGCTCGGTTCAGCCGGGTAGGCTGAAACCAGGTATTAAATGTATTGATGCTTACGCGGGACTTCACGCGTTCCAGGAATCTGTCCCAAAGGTTTGCTGCTTCGCGCTCTTTGCCAAGTTGGATAGCCGTCGTCATTTGAACAAAAAACCAAGTCCTCGCTATTTCCACAGATGTGCATATCCTGTGGAAAGACCTGACTGCGCTTAGTTACTGCCCTCTTGAAGAACTTTTTTGGTGCGGGAAGACCGTCCGAGCGCGAACACTAACATGCCCCTAAGTTCCGCGCACGTCCTATTTCTGTTCCTCGACCGCCGAACTACCGTTGTGAGTCAGCGCGGGATTCTCTCCGATTGACGCGGGCGGGGCAAGTAAAAAGTATGGCAGGGAACGTGCCAGCGTTCACATAGCATACACAACTTTTCCACAGGCAGCAAAATCGCCGGGAACCAAGGGCAGCATCTCGCAACTCGATGGTTTCGTTGAGGAAAAAAGTTAAGTGCATAGCTCGAAGCACTCGCCGAGCGTCAAAAATCTACAAAACTATTGTTTGCGATCCTGTGGAAAACGCCGGAAACTCAAAATATTTTAACTTTGGCTTCGCACCTTTTTTCAAGTGCCATGTCACTTCGCTTCCTTTTTTTTGTCGAGTCGCTCGAATTCATAAATTCCGAGCGGATCACCGCCGATGATCAGCCGGTCTTTCTCTACCACAATGGCGACTGCCTCCAGTCGCGAATTCCTGGGCGTGTAAATCCTGAACTCCGCGCGCTGATTTCCTTCGCGATCAAAACGCAGGAGCCGGTTGCCGACGGCGATCCAAACTTCGCCGGTTTCCTTGTCGACTCCCATCGCGGTCATCACTTGTTTGAATTGCGGCCGTTCGCCGCGGCGTTCCTGCCGCGCAATTTCGCGGCGCATTGCGGCCGCTTCGGGAAACGCGTCGATCGCGGTGTAACGCACATCTTCGCCGGCGTAGCCGAAGCGATCGAATTGGCGCACCGTGGGCTCCGGAAAAAATTTGAAGCCGTAATACAAATGCCCCAATGCGTCCGTGGCCAGCTCGCCGAGATTCAAATAGCGATTCAGGTCGGTGCGCTCGGTGAGCGATTCCGGATCGCCGAATTCGCGTACCAAGCGGCCATTCTTATCGAAAACGCTTACCAGCGAAGGCTTGCGCATGGTACCGACCGCTACTTCTCCTTCAGGCAAAGCCGCCACGGCCAGCGGTTCGTTGACCGAAATGGTTCGCAGATGCTTGGCTTGGCTCGAATAGACTTGAACGGTATTTGCAGCGCGATCCGCGATGTAAATGTTGCCTTCGGCGTCGACGTCAAAGTCTTCGCCGAATTCCACCAGGACTTCGCCGGATGCCTTGGCCTCGGCCAGCGCCGCTGCGGGCAAGTCCGAAGCCTCGCGCATCGTCAACAAATGACGCGCTTCCGGGGAATAAACCACTAAGCCCGGCGACGGCGAAGCCAGTACATAAATTTTTCCGTCCGCGCCCTCGCGAATCTGTTTCAATCCCGGACCCATCGGCGAAAATAACCGGCGCTTCGCCACCAGGTCGGCGTCAATCTGCGCGG
Source organism: uncultured Acidobacteriota bacterium (assembly GCA_963814635.1). GTDB lineage: Bacteria > Acidobacteriota > Terriglobia > Acidiferrales > UBA7541 > Acidiferrum. The sequence continues at coordinate 263,671 of CAWFDP010000003.1, forward strand.
TTGCTGCCGTCGCCGCACTCAACAATAGACACATCGCCGCAAGAATTCTCAAGGCCGGGTCTGCTCCCATTTCTATTCGTCTGGTGAGAGTACCGGATAAGCCTTTTGGTTGCTTTGATTTGGACTTACGGTGCTGCCGAGGACAATACCGGGTGTTGGCGGTTGAAAACCGCTGGTGGTCAGTCTATCCGCAGTCGCAACCGCTCGATACTGAGAGCTTTCAGGCGCCCCGCGGTGTTTCGTGGGCCGTCGTCGTCGGTTTCGATCAAGACCGCATTCATTTGCACGTCGCCTTGCGCTACCTCGAAGCGCGCGGGCAGCCCGTCCAGAAATTTCTTGATGATCGCGGCGCGGTCCATTCCGATTACGCCAGTGTGCGGCCCGGTCATCCCCACGTCAGTGATGTACGCGGTGCCTTCGGGGAGCACGCGCTCATCCGCTGTTGCCACATGAGTGTGGGTGCCGACTACCGCCGTCGCGCGCCCATCCAGGTACCAGCCCATGGCGATTTTTTCGCTGGTGGTTTCGGCGTGAACATCCACCAGCAGGAACGCCACATCGGCCAGCAGGCTGGCCATCAATTCATCGACCTTCTTGAATGGATCGTCGATCGCCGGAAGAAAGACGCGCCCTTGTAAGTTGATGACCGCGTACTTCAGTCCATTTTTCGCGGTGCCTACGTACATTCCGCTACCTGGATTGCCGTCCGGAAAATTCGCGGGGCGAAGCAGCCGTGGTTCGTGCGGCAAGAACTCCATGATTTCGCGGCGATCCCAACTGTGATTTCCGCCGCTGATGACCTCGACGCCGTTTCGCAACAATTCCTCGGCAATTTTCGGAGTGATGCCAAATCCAGCGGCGGAGTTTTCGCCATTGGCAATCACCAGATCAATCTTTTTTTGTAATACCAGATCGGCCAGGCGGTCGCGAACAATCTCGCGGCCCGGCGATCCCACAATGTCTCCGATAAAAAGAACGCGCATAAAGGCAGTTCGACGTATTAAGTCCTAAGTTTACAGAAAGAAAGTATTCGCGCCGCCCGCGATTGCCTCTCGGTGTTGGCTTTACAGGCAAAATCCTAAAGCAGCGGCCATAAAAACGTTTGTACTTACAACTTATTACTTACGACTTAAAACCAAAAAAGGAGCGGACTGCTCGGCCGTGGAGAGCTAGGCCGTGAACCTCCGAATTAGGTGGGCACCACGAGCCAACCATTAGGCTTTCCTGCCCCGCTCGCGCGCCGCATGCTTTTTACGCGATTGAGAGTTTTGCGGCGAGCCAGCGGGACAGGCCGTGCACACAGGCTGTCTGTCCGCAGCACCCCAGAGATTCATTACGGTTCAAACGGCTTTCGCTCTGACACCTGCCTCGAAGTGCCGCTCCACCTCAATTGTAGTCTGGCGGCGCCGCTGCGCCAAACGGCGGTCATCTGGTTTTCTCTTATCCTTCGCTACAGTCACTTGAGGGAGCGGCGGCAAAAACCGCTTCGATGGATGGTGCAGGTTTTTTGCCGCGTTTCAGAATGCTGTCGGCGGCAAAGAAACCGAGCTGGCGATAACTCTCAAATTGCGATTCGTCGAACCACTGATCCGCGGTGCTTTGCTGCGGAAACTCTTTGTGCAGGCGAAGGTAATCTTTCACGTCGTTTGGTTCGTCGCCAGTAAGGCAGCTCTTGAAAAACAGAATTTTCCCGATTCTGCCACTGCGATAGAAAATATCGCCGCGCACGGCATGATATTTCGCCTGCCGGGTCTGCGGATTGGCAGTAATCGGCGCCAGATTCAACACAATTTCCGCTCCCAGATCAGTTCGGCATTTGCGAATCGCATTGGCCAGGTCTTCGAAGACATATCCGGCATCCTCGCCGGCGTCGCTGGCGAGGATGAAATCGCACTCGCGGCGTACCAGTTCGTAGAGCGCCAAATTTTCAAAGTGAGCGCCATCGCTAAGGTAAACATATTTGGAGACATTGGTGGTGGTGCCGAATAATTCAAACAGCAGGTAGAGAAGCGAGCTGCGCGGGCCGCCTTCCGGGCTGGCGACTTTTCTGCGTTCGCGTTCGATGCGCGCCTTTTCCGCTGCAGACTTGTGTTTTTCCCAACGAGTCATCGCCCTGGAGACGGCTGCGAGAAATTGGTCGTTGGTGAAGCGGGGATTTGCCAGCCACTCTCCGAGTCGTACGTTGAACACCGTCATTAGAAACGCTAGCGGCGGAAAAGTGTGAAAGCCCATGTTGGGGCTGACAGCGGCTCCAGAGACCGCGATTGCGGTGCCGAGCGAAACCCCGTTTTCGCGCATCGCCCATTCCTGGGTGCGGTGATAGCCGCCGTCGCTGGCGCCTTTCAGTTCTGAGAGCTTCTGATTTCCCGGTTCCTTCATTTCCGGGTAGTCGAAACCGCAATACTTGGGAGTGAAGATGAACGATACCGCTTTGCGCTCCTGCCAGCCCAAGCGCTGCCCGTGAGTCACGTTAAGCGTTGCGTTCAGGATGGGGTACGGCCCGTCGTAACCTTGCGGGCGGCGTGCCAATTCGTCCGGATCGCATGCGCTGGCTTCCGCGAGGCACGCCAGTTTCAGGTCATCCGCGGGATCGAACCCGGTGAAGCGCTGAGCGCTGCGATGTTCGTTAGAAGCACCCAGATAACAACGCACCAGCCGGTTACGGTACAAGATGTTCATGGAAAAGCGATTGATGTCCACACGCCAGGAAAGAAATGCGGTAAGCAATCCCAATCCGACCGCGAGCTTCAGAAAGGAAAGTATCGGAACCGCGGATGCCTCGGCCCACCAATCGTGCACACCGCCCAGAGGCAACTGATTCATGACCAGAGCCAAAGCGTGGGCGCCTGTTGCCAGCAGGACTAACAATCCGCCGACAAAAACGAACGGCGCGAGTTTCGCGATTAACTCTTTGGTCGACTGGCTGAGCGGACTGCCCGAGGTGCCCGTGCTCCAGCCGAGCTTCGCGCCGATCGCGCTGTGTGCCAGCCATCCGACAAACACCACGCGCTTCGCCCAGACTGCCGGCCAGGAAACCCAAGTGCCGACTTTAAAGACCAGCAGCGGCACAAAGATGGCTAGTCCGAACATCGCCGCCCAGAAGATTCCGCACAGCATCAGCCATCCGCCAAGCCGCGCCCACCACTCGTAGCTTTCGATGTGCAGCGCGAATTTCGCCAGCCCGATGTGTAGCGTACCCACCAAGAGGAACACCAGCACAAATAACGGAGGCCCCCAAGTTACGGCTTCCCATTTCCCAACCACCGGGTCCGCAAGCCACACACCCACCAAGTGCTTCAACGCATGCACGCCAATTCCGGCCAGCACTCCGCTCGGCACGGCCCATAGCACGTTCCAGAAGGCCGGAATACCCTTCCAGTTCCAGCCGAACTTCGCCTTAGAGACCAGCCAGCCGACCAAGTGTCCCGTGGTGTAAACCGCGAGGCCAGTCCAGACACAAACGTCGAAGCGCCAATCCCGGATGTCCCTGAACATCGTGTAGTTGAGGCAATAGGCGCCGGCAAACAGAGGCAGAACAACTAGCACCAGCACGCAGCGTTGCGAGGTCCAGCCCCAGGTGTCTTTTTTCTTTTGCTGCTTTAGGCTGGCGGCAGAGTCTGCATCGGTTCCGGCGCAACTGCTGGTATGCACGACTCCAGCGGCCACCGCGACGATTACCAGCAGCGCCGCGCAGGCCGCGATCAGTCGTGACTTCAGCTCGAAGGGAGACCCGGAGTCCAGAGTATTCCCGAGAATCCACGGCAAAAAAAGAACTGAACCGAGAAATGCAACCAGAATGGTCTGGTTGAGCAGAACGTTGCGGAGATAGGTCGCTACGGCGGCCCAGGCGTCCGCTTCCAGCAAGCCGGTGCGCGGAGTCAGATAGTTGCTGTAATCGCGCAGGAAAGTAACCGGCGCAGGCTCCACTTCGGTTCTGATTTCTTCCGGAGTTTCTCGTTGATGCACCTTTTCGGTGTGATCCTTGAACGGCTCGCCCAGGCGTTTCTGTACATCGTCAATGCCGCGCTCGTAAATCCAGCGCGCGAGCCATCCGCCGATGTAGCCGCCGCCGGAAACGGTAGAAAGATAGTCGATTCGCTTCAGGAGATCGTATTTGGCAAGCCCCTGCAGAATGCCGAGATTTATGGTTGCGCTGCGGATGCCGCCACCGGAAAATGCCAGCCCGACGACCGGCGCGTTTGCGGGAAGATCCAGCTTGCGAAGCGAGCGCAATTCGGCGATTTCCTTGCGCTCCTTCTCGAGCAACTCCTGAACGCCTACGATGGCCTTTTCTTGGCACGCGCTGTCCACGCTGGCCTCCCCTCGGTGATCCGGCGCCCCGTCGGACGGCAATAATCGCTGAGAAAAGTAGTGACACCGCAACCGTTTTCGTTTCAGATGGCGGCTGTCAATTGCGAAAAGAAAAAGGGGCAGCGGCGCGGCAGCCCCTTCTGTCTAACATGATTGGTTGGTTTAATTTACTTTACGAAGCCAGGTCGCGACGATTCTCCGGAGCCGGTTCGCCGGGGCGTAGACCGGTCAGTCGACGAAGTCGATCACCGCTCCGTCGCGGCGATCCAGGAATCCTGCGAACCGTCCGAAATTTGGCGCGGTCACGTTGTTGTAAACCGCGTTGTAATTGCCGTGATTGGTCACGTTCAACGAATAGAATCCGAGGCGGACGTGATGGCCCTTGCTTTTTCCGTGATCGGAGCCAAAAAACGGAACGCGGAATTGACGGTAGATCTTGATGTCCAGAGTAAAAAAGCTCGCGAAGCGCTGCCCGTTCGGAGTTCCAACGTAATCCTGCAGCGTATCGATGTCGGAATACGGCTGGCCGGAGTGCCAATCCACAATCGGGCTGAATTTCAGTTGTTTCGGAAGTGAGAAGATTCCCCAGGTGACCACGCGATTGGGGACGTCGTAGGGCAAAATGCCGTAAACGTTGGGGCGAATCACCGGCTGCTGAAATGGAATAAAGACGCTGGAAAGATTGTTCAGATCTCCGCGAGTCTGGCTCCTGATGTAAGAGGCGTTCACTTCGTTGTTTCCGTGAACGGTGAAATGTACTGTGGTTTCCAGTTCGCGATAATGGGACGAACCGGTGTTAGCAAGACCTAGGAAAGACTGGGCGCCGACCGGAGCGGTGAACGGATCCACGGTAAACAGGTATGACGTCTGGCTATCCAGATAGCCGACGCGCAGGAAAATGTTTTTCCGCAGCGCGTGCTCGACCTGCACATTCCAGGTCAGGTTGCGCGGCGTGGTGTCGGTCTGGCTCGGCAGACCGGCAGCGGTCAAAGGGTTCAGCCCACCGACGTAGGCGTTGGTGTAGGTCACCGAAGGCCCGCTTGGAATGCCGCCGGGGCCATACGGAGTAATCACTTGCGATGGGTTGGCAGCGAAATCGCCGGCAAGTAACGGCAGCAAACTGTAAAACAGGCCGACGCCGGCGCGGATCACGGTTTTGCCGCCGTCGCCCGGAGAGTAGGCCACACCAACGCGCGGAGCCACCGCCGCGGACCAGCCGTTGGTTTCGCTCGACAAGCGCGCACCGAGATCCGCCGCCCAGTGGGAGTTCATAACCCAATGGTCCTGGATAAACTCGGCCACCGCGTTATCCGAGGCATTAAATCTGGTTCCGGGAAGAAAGGCAATCTGCTCTGCCAGAATCCCGTTCTGGTCCATTATCTCCACTGGATTCGAGTTGCTGGTTCCGGTGAACGAGCGATGATCAAAATCCACGCCCACATGCAGTTCATGGTGGCCGAGCCACTCTTTTTTGGAGAATTGGTAGGCGGAAACCAGCTGAAATTCCTTGCCCTTGCGCGACCACTGATTGAAATAATTTCCGCCGTAGCCCTCTGGTGTGATCAGCATGTCGGCAAGGCCTTGACCGTGCGCATTGCTGTCAAACCGGGTGTATTGCGCGATGGTGCTGAAAATGGCGCCGGAGCTGAACTGGTAGCGATCGGTTAAGCCAAAGGTCTCGCCGGTCTGGTTCAGATCGTTCGAGGCAGGCTGCGGTTCCAACGCGTTGATGTCCGCGTGCTGGACCCGCAGCGGGTAAGCGTTGACGGTAAGCGTCACCACATGGTGCTCGGAAAGAATCGCCTCGAGAGTTGAAAATGTGCTGAATCCCTGTTTCTTGCTGATGTCGTAGGGCCACGGCAAGCCGCGCACCGTGCGCTTCTTCATGTCGTACTGGAAAATTTCCGAAAAGAGCAGCTTGTGCTTGATGAGCGGCACGCTGAAATCGAATCCTGGTGTAGCTTCCTGCAGGCCGATCATGCTTCCGTTCTTGCCCAGTACGGATGGAATAAAACTCTTCAGGCGGTAGCTAAACCCGTCGTCCGGCGGTTTGGTTTCGACTTCAACCAATCCGCCGGTGAAGCTACCCTGGCCCGCGTTATAGGGTGTTTTGTAAATGTTGAACGATTGCACCGCGTCGGTTGGCACCGGCACCGCAAAGCTGCCAGTGACCGGATCAGTGGTCCGCGCGGAGTTCACCAGCAGCAGGCTTTGATTTTCATCCGAGCCTTTGAAGTCCAGCTTGCCGTCCATTGTTTTCACCACGCCGGGTGTCACTGGAAGAACTTCTCGTATTTTTTCCTGCGCGGTCGGAAGCGAAATTAACTGGCGCTGGGTAAGAGACACGCTTGGTGTTGCGGCGTCCTCGGTTGCGATGGTTTGGGTGGTTTCGTTGACCTGAACTTGTTCGGCGACCGTCTGTAGCTCGAGGCGAATGTCGACAACAGCTGTCTCGCCCGGTTTCAGCTGCACCGACTTTGTGAATGCCGCAAATCCGGACTGATTCACTGCAAGCGTATAGGAACCGGGCTTAACTTCCTTGAATTCATAGCGTCCTGCGTCGTCGGTGTCGGCAACGAGAGGGTTGCCGGCTGGGGGCTGTGTGATCAACTGCACGGAGATCCCGGCCAGTCCGCCAGAGGCGTCTGCTTGCGAGGTGGTCAGAGTCCCATGGATAGAGCCGTTGCCCGGCTTCTGATTGCTGGCCGATGGGGTCTGGGCCATTGCCGGGATAGCTACAAACACTAAAGCCCATAAGGTCAGTGCCGTCCGCAAGCAACTGCGCCAGAGGTGAGCCGCCTGTCCGCTTGAAGGTGCAAGAGCGGTGTTATTTTCAATTGCTGATCGATCTAGGGTCACGGTCTTTCCTAACTGTTGGTTACTTCCCCATTGTCTCGTGACTGGTTCCCCGGGGCGCACGACTATCGCAGGCCTCATGTCCAGCCAGTGAACAGATTCATCTGCTTGAATTTGAAGGTTTTAAGCGATCTCATACGCTTTGATTGGATGCGATGGATTGTGATCCGGGTGCTATGACCACAAATCGACGAAAGCGTATTCCAGGCGCAACAAGCTTTACCGACGACACGCTATGGAAATTCCCGCGAGGCGTTTCCGGGAGAACGATCCTCGCGGGAGTTTTTACCTCGGCGCCGGATTTAGAAGTGGAAGCCCAGTTCCCCTGTCACTGCCCGCGGGCTGACAAAGTGGGTTCCGCTGAACGTCGAGAGGAAGTTATATAGCGCTTCCTTATTGGTGACGTTGATGACCGTTACGCGAGCGCTCCAGCGGAAGCGATCGCCGCGGAACAGGTTGTCGTGGCCCACCGCAACGTCGAACAGGTTGCGTGGCGCTATGCGCGGCGGGTTCTTATCGTCGTTCTCCGTCCCGTTTGTCGGGATGCTGACGCGAGTGGCTCCCGATCCGGTGGGACTGGGACCGCAGCTAGCGGGGTCATTACTGAGCGGTGACGCGAGCGTCGCAAAAATCCTCTGGCCACCAGGCCCGGCGCAAAACAGGCCGATCGCTGCCTGGCCATCTCCGTCGAACGTCAATGCCGTTGCAAAGTCCGGCACTGCTCCGGCCACCAGGCCGCTGTCATACCGCCAGTTGAAGCCCACCCACGGACCCTTTTTCCAGGGCTGATACTGCAAGTGAGTAGTGGAATTGAACTTCTCGTCGTGATCGATGCGGAAGACCGAACCGCTCTGTCCCACCGTCACGCCAAGGCCGCCAACCTGCGGAGGGAAATAGCGAGCCGCTACGCTGGACATCACCACCAGCGCGGTGAAACCGTGAATGTTCGGGACGCTGGCACGGATTGCGTAGCCGGGAATCTTCGAATTGTGCCAATCGATCGGGAAAGTGATCGGTGTATTGCCCAGCACGCTGAAGTCGTAGGCGTTGTGCGTGTATTTCCACAGATACTCGGCGTCAATCACCATGTACTTCCCGAACGCCTGCTGGAAGCCTGCATGGAACTCATTCCGGAATCCGGGAGGCGAGTTTGCCGGCACGCACGGAATAAGCGCGGCAATCACGTCGACATTGCAGCCAGTGGTGGCAATGATCAGATTTTCGTTGAAGGGAGTCTCGAGCGTCCGCGCGTAAGAAATGCGAAGCACGGTGCTGGACGGCTTGATGTTATAGGCGATGCCGACTCGTGGCTCGGCTTGACTGGTGGAGGACAATCCTCGATACAGATCGCCGCGAATGCCCAGATTGAAGGACCAGTTTCCTTTCGAGATGGTGTCTTGGGCGTAGAGCGCAATCTCTTTTACGTCGGCGTGACCGCGAAAACCGAATTGGCTGCCGCCGCGAGTCAGGTCGATTGGGAGCAGAGTCGCGCATGGCGTGCCCGGCACCGCGGTGTTGGTGATCGGATCGAAACAAGGATTGCCAAGGGCGTCGGTGGTGGACGGAAGCAGGTTTGCATCGATGATCCCGAACCGGTCATTTTCGTTAAGAAATGTATGTTCGAAAGTGACGCCGGCTTTGATGTTGTGAATGCCCTTCACGTAAGAAATGTCCGAGCGCAGCCCAGCGTTGGTAAGGCTGCGATCTTGCGAAATGGTTTCCGAATTGATGGGCCCCAGGTCGGCGAATGGGTTGTTGCTCGGATAATAGTTGTATTGATCGCGGCGGACAAAAGCGCCGAGCGTAAATACTGCGGACTGGCCGATAAGTCTGGTCCACACCGGCGCGAAGTTAAACGTTCCGATCTTCGAACGTTGATCAGTGTCGCCGATATTGGCGCCGCTGGAATCAAGCACGTTCAGGTTGTCGTAAGTGTTGGGCGTCTGGAACCACGAACGTGTGTACTGAAAGTTCGCATGAATGGTGTCTTTCGGCGAAAGCAGATAATCCACTCGATCAAAAATATTTTGCTGGTTGCCTTTGTCGTGGAACACAGAAAACTCCGGCCCGTCGAGGAAGCGCCCACTCTCCAATCCACTGGCAGCGGTGAAGTTTCCCCACTTCTGGCCTCCGAATGCGAGGTTGAAACCGACATCCGTGGTGCCAAAGGCCCCGTAGGAAGCGGTTACCGCGCCGGTGGGCTTGGTCACCCCCAGGCCTGATTTCGTCGTAACTTTGATCACCAGGCTGGTCTTGTCGCCGAACTCCGCTGGCGGAGCGCCAGAGATGACTTCCATCGATTGAACCGCGTCGGAGGAAAGCTGGTTCGAGAACACCTTGCTGGTTTGGTCCGAAATCTTTTGCCCGTCGACGGAAAACGAAGTTTGCGCGTGATCGCCAAGCCCGTGCATGTTGCCGTTGGAGTCCGCAGCCACGCCTGGAGACACCAGCGTCACCAGCGACGTTAGCGAGGACGAAGCACTCTCCAGCGGCAGCCGGTCAATGATTTTTTGATCCACGTCGGTGTGAAAAGTGGATTCGGTCTCGACCAAGTCGCCGCCGCTGGCTTCCACGGTGATACTGGTGGCCGACTCGCCGACCTTTAGACTGATTTGCACCGTTGTGGGCACAGTCGAGCGCACATCCGCATCCTGCGAATACGACGCAAACCCCGCCGCAGTCACAGTCATGTGGTACGGGTTAAACGGCACGTTGCTGATGCGGAAGCTGCCGTCGCTGCCGGTGACTGTTTCGCGACTGAAGCCGCTGACTGGGTTAGATACCGCAATCTTTGCTCCGGCAATTACTCCTCCAGACGCGTCTTTCACCACACCTTCGATCGAGCCGGAGTTGCCCAGCTGAGCTCGCGCCGGGATCGCGCCGATCCACAAACTCAAAACGAAAGCCAAAATTGCGATTCTTCGAAAACTTTTTAACATGATTTTCTCCGCGCCCGATGGGCGATGTGCGAGTGGGTGGATCAAGGCCGCTAGATGGAAAGCGGCGAGTCTTCCGCGGCGTACACGCCGGACGGAGGACAGATGACTACTGGGCAGGCTTCAAAGGAATTGTGTTAAGCGGTGGGAGGAGCTCGGCCAGAGCGGAGCAGTGAAACTTCGTCAAGGGCGGCCGTAAAAACAGGCCGCGAATCATGCCAGCCGGTAATTTGAGGAGCGGAGGCAATTCCGCTGAACGAGGACGTTAACGCCGGGGCATGCAGCGACTGGCAAACATGACACGTGGTGTCCGGGCCGCCATTATGCTGGTGCAGAAAGCTGCCGCCGCCCGCGAAATAAAGCAGCGCCAGGCACAGAAGAGCTGCGCTTATGCGCCGCAATTGAAGTCCCCGCGAGTTTTTTCCGGCCGCCGACATAAGATCAGCTTACACCCCTCCCCAGCCCTTTAGACGCGTAAAAAAGCTTTGTGGTTGCGCGATTTAGTACCCTTTTTCTGGTATGAGTTATTGACCCGCCGCTGATTCTTCCCTATCCTCGTAGTTGTAGCTATATGCGCGGGAATAGCCTTACAATCCGCCTGCTGACGCTCGGTATCGCCCTCTTACTCCTGGGGGCGCAATTTCACCTGTGCGGCGACGTTGCTGCTGGTGCGAATTCCGGTACGCACGCTTGCCAGGTTTGCGCCACCGCTGGTCACGCGGTTTTAGCACCGACCCTGCTGGCAGAGCTTACGCCCGCCGTTTGCCGCCTGGAAGTTCCCTGTTCTCAAGTAGTGGCACCATCACTCTCGTTCGCCGTCACTTCCCCTCGCGCACCACCGTCTCTCTGAAGTCCGCTCCCCGGTTCCCGTAAGCTCTCACTCAACGAATACCCGTCGCCCCGGCACGGATCTAAGAGGTATCTCCAACATGAGGACCGTTCTCGTTCTACCCGCGCTGCTTTCGGCCCTGGTGAACACCGCTGCCGCGCAACAGGCGCCCACGCAACCCTCTGCGCCCGCGCCGGCACCTGCCGCGCAATCGGCGCAAGCTTCCTCGCCCTCCGCTCGTATCACGCTGGATGATGCACTGCGTCTGGCGCTTCAGCACAACCACTCCTTGCTGGCTTTGCGATCCACCATTCTGCAAAACCAGGCGATGGAAACCACCGCGAACCTTCGTCCGAATCCAAACCTCAACTGGGACGCCCAATTTCTCCCGCTGTTTCAGCCCAGCCAGTTCAGCGAGGACTATTTCAACAACAACGCGCAATTCGATATCGGGGTCAGTTATCTGTTCGAACGAGGCAAGAAGCGGCAGCACCGCCTCAGTGCGGCGCAAGATGCAACCACCGTGGTGCGCTCGCAAGTCACCGATTCCGAGCGCCAGCTGGCCTTCAACGTGGCTCAGCAGTTCATCAATGTTCTGCTTGCCGAGTCCACACTGGACTTCGCACGGCAGGATCTCGACAGCTTTCAGAAGACCGTGGACATCAGCGAAGTGCGCTGGCACGCCGGAGACATGAGTGAAGGCGACTATCTAAAAATCAAGCTGCAGCTACTGCAATTCCAGACTGACCTCTCTGCGGCGAAACTCGCGCGGGTTCAGGCGCTTGCCGGACTTCGCCAGTTCCTCGGGTTCGAATCGGTTCCCGACGATTATGACGTTACCGGCGACCTGGACTATCAACCGGAAAATGCCACGCTGGCCGATTTGAAGGTGCTGGCATCGCGCTCGCGTCCGGACCTGATCGCTGCGCAACAGAGCGTCACCGCCGCGCGCAGCCAGGAAACGCTGGCGAGGGCCAATGGCAAGCAGGACCTGACCGCGGGAGCCGCATACTCGCACACCGGCGGCTTCAACTCGGCAACCGTGTCGTTCAGCATTCCGCTGGCGATTTTCAATCGCAATCAAGGCGAAATCGCGCGCACCGGTTACGCCATCACCCAGGCCCAGGAACAGGCCAGCGAAACCACCCAGCAAGTGTCCACCGATGTAGTTGATGCTTACGAGAATCTGCGCAGCAACGATCAGATCATTCAGCTCTATCGCGGCGGCTACGTCGATCAGGCCCAGAAATCGCGCGACATCAGCGAGTACGCCTATCGCCGCGGCGCCGCCAGCTTGCTCGATTTTCTGGATGCCGAACGCACCTACCGCGCGAACCAGCTTGCCTATCGCCAGTCGCTTGCCAACTACATGCTGGCCATCGAACAGTTGCGCCAGGCGGTTGGCACAAGGAACCTTCCATGACCAAGACGATTGCAGTAACGACCGCAACAAATCGCGCCCAGCATCTTGGTTCGCTCTTCTTTCTGCTGGCTAGCCCCTTGCTCGCACTCGTTGCCGCGGGTTGCGGCTCCGGTTCCGGCGATTCCGAATCCAAGATGACGTCGTACACCTCGAGTGAACAGAAGTCCGACACTGCGCAGACTTTTCACATCGAGCAGCAGCAGTTGTCGCACATCGAAATCGTGCCGGTACAAAAAGAAAATCTGCCGCGGACCTTGCGGCTTACCGGCGCGGTCGCCTACAACGCCTTTCTCACCACTCCCGTTTTTGCCGCGATCGGCGGTCCGGTACACGAGATTCTTGTGGCGCCAGGGCAGGGAGTCAGCAAAGGCCAGCCGCTGCTCACCGTTACCAGCCCAGACTATTCCGCAACGCGCTCCGCGTATCTCAAGGCGCGTAATGCTTATGCGCTTGCGGATAAGCTTTACAACCGCGCGCAGGATCTGTTCTCACACGGCGCTATCGCGCAGGCGGACCTCGAGCAGGCCGAATCCAATCGCACCCAGGCTCACGCCGATCTCGAATCGTCGGCCGATGCGCTCCGCGCGCTTGGGCTGAAAGATCCCGAGGCGCTGGCGAAAAACCCGGTGCAGTCCACCGCGGAAATTCCGGTGATCGCGCCGGTTGGCGGAGAAATTGTCGAACGCCTGGTCGGTCCGGGCCAACTGCTGCAATCCGGAGCCACCCAGTGCTTCACGATTTCGGACACCAGTTCGGTCTGGGTGCTGGTCAACGTTTATCAGAGCGATCTGGGATTCGTTCGAATCGGCCAGGACGTCGAAATTTCCACCGACTCCTATCCCGAAAAGTTTCACGGAAAGATTTCCTATATTGCGCCCGGGCTCGACGCCACCACCCGCACTTTGCAAGCGCGCATTGTCACGCAAAATCCCGCAAAGAAATTGAAGAAGGACATGTACGTCAATGCCACCGTGCGCGCCGCTTCCTTGCAAAACGTGTTAACTGTCCCCGATGCTGCGGTTCTCCGCGACACCGAAAACGAACCGTTCGTTTATATCCAGACTGGAACCACCGAATTTGCACGCCGACAGGTGACCCTCGGCGATTCGAGCAACGGCCGTGTTCAATTGGCAAGCGGTGTGAAGGAAGGCGAGCACGTCGCCGGCAATGGCAGCCTGTTTTTGCAGTTCATGAATTCGTTGCAGCACTAAGTTCCAAGGGAGATCACGGTACCCAGCGATGATCCATCGCATTGTTCATTTCGCGCTTCGCCAGCGCTTTCTGGTTCTTATGGTCACCGTAATCATGGTAATCGTCGGCGCTTGGTCCTTTCGCCAGATGCCGGTGGACGCCTACCCTGATCTTTCCCCGCCGATGGTGGAGCTGGTAACCCAATGGCCTGGTCACGCCTCTGAGGAAGTCGAGCGCCTTGCCACGCTCCCCCTCGAACTCGCGATGAACGGAACTCCGCATCTTCAGGTGATGCGTTCCATCTCGCTTTATGGCCTCTCCGATGTCCGCCTCACCTTTGATGAAGGTGTCGATCCCTATTTCGCGCGGCAGTTGGTTTTCCAACGTCTCAGCGATGCCACGCTCCCGCAGGGCGTGACGCCCAGTATGGCGCCACTGTTCAGTCCCAGTGGGCTCGTGTATCGCTATGTGATCGAGAGTCCCGATCGCACTCCGCAGGAACTTCACACCTTCGAGGATTGGATCATCGAACGCGCCTATCGCAGTGTTCCTGGCGTCGCCGACGATTCCGGTTTCGGCGGACCCACCATGGAGTATCACATACTGCTCGATCCCGTCCGCCTCTACAATTTTCATATTCCGTTGGTGCAGGTACTCACTGCACTGCAGGCCAATAACTCCAACACCGGCGGAGGTTTCTACTCGCAAGGCGGCCAGTTTTATTACGTGCGCGGACTGGGATTGGTAAAGACCACCGAGGACATCGGCGAAATCGTGGTGGCTAGCAATAACGGCGCGCCGGTTCGAATCAAAGACATCGGCCGCGTAGAAATCGGCCACGCTCCGCGCCTCGGCATTTTCGGTTTTCAGGATAAAGCGAAAAATAACGATGACGCCGTCGAAGGCGTGATTTTGATGCGGCGCGGTGAGCAAACGCAAAACGTTTTGGAGGGTGTCGAGCGCGAAACCGAGGAAATCAACAAGAACATTCTGCCGCGTGACGTGCGCATCCGCCCGTATTACGACCGCAGCGACCTGGTGCGCGTGACCACTGATACCGTCGAAGGTAACCTGCTGCGTGGAATGATTTTGGTGCTGATTGTGCTGATATTTTTCTTGGTCAGCCTGCGCGCCGCGGTTATCACCGCACTCACCATTCCTCTCGCCCTGCTTTTTGCGTTTATTTTTCTGCACTTAACCGGAGAAGCGGCAAATCTGCTCTCCATCGGTGCCATCGATTTCGGAATCATCATCGACGGCACCATCGTCATGGTGGAGAACATCTACCGCGAACTCAGCGAACGCCACGGCCAGGATTACAAGCTTAACGAGGTCCTGCTGCACGCCGCGCGCGATGTTGACCGTCCGATTTTCTATTCCGTCGCCGTGATCATCGCTGGTTATCTGCCGATCTACGCGTTGAGCGGGCCTGCCGGAAAACTTTTTCATCCCATGGCGGACACCATGGCCTTTGCATTGATCGGCGCGCTGCTGATCACGCTAACTCTGGTTCCGGTTCTCGCTTCCTACTGGTTTCGTAAAGGTGTCAAAGAAAAGGAAAATCGCATCTTCAACTGGATTCGCGATCAATATTCCGGCCGCCTCGAATGGTGCCTCGATCATCCGAAGACTACTATATTGGTCAGCCTGCTGATTTTTTCCTCTACCCTGCTGCTGATTCCTTACATCGGCGGGGAATTTCTGCCGCACCTCGATGAAGGCGCGATCTGGGTTCGCGCCACCATGCCGTACACGATTTCGTTCGAGAACGCCGCCGCGTTTGCGCCTGAAATCCGCAAGATTCTGAATCAATATCCGATGGTCACGGTGGTTGGCTCGGAGCTCGGGCGTCCCGATGATGGCACTGACCCCACCGGTTTTTTCAATTGCGAGTTTTATGTTGGTTTGAAGCCCTACAACGATAAATCCTGGAACCAATCTTCCATCCACAATAAGGAAGAACTGCAAAAAGATATCCAACACAAACTCGACTCCTATCCCGGCGTCATCTTCAATTACACGCAGCCAGCAGAAGATGCCGTGGACGAGGCGCTTACCGGTCTCAAGTCTTCGCTGGCGGTAAAAGTTTTCGGTCCGGATCTCGAAGTTCTTGAAAACAAGGCCGTCGAAATCCGCAACGTCCTGGCCCGCACTGCGGGCTTCAAGGAATTAACCGTAGTTCGCGAGCTTGGTCAGCCTAGCCTGATCATTGACGCCGATCGCGGCAAAATCGCGCGCTATGGCATCAACGTCGCCGATGTGGAAGCGGTCATCCAAGCGGCTGTCGGCGGGCAGGCCGCCACCCAGGTCATTCAAGGCGAAAAACTTTTTGACATGGTCGTTCGCATGGAGCCGCAATTCCGTTCGAACGCGCGGGATATCGGCAACCTGCTGGTTCCTGCCCCTGCCGGCCAGCAGATTCCGCTCTCGGAACTCGCCGACATTCATCAGGCTTCCGGAGCTTCGTTTATCTATCGTGAACATAATTCTCGTTATATCGGAATACAATTTTCCGTTGAGGGCCGCGACCTTGAAGGTATTGTGAACCGCGGCCAGCGGGGCGTCGCAAAAAATGTGATCCTGCCCGAAGGCTATCATCTGGATTGGGGCGGCGAGTACAGCGAACTGCTGGAAGCAAAGTCCCAGCTCTACGTGATTGGCCCGCTCGCGGTATTTTTGATTTTCATGATTCTGTTTGCGCTGTATGGCAACCTGAAATTTCCCATCTCGATTGCGCTGGGCGTGGTGCTTACGGAGCCGGTCGGCGCGCTGATCGCTCTGAAACTTACCCACACGCCACTGAGCGTCTCCAGCTTCCTCGGGCTGCTTGCGCTGCTCGGCGTTTCCGTGCAGACCGCCGTCATTCTGGTCAGCTACATCAATAAACTGCGGCTTGAAGGGCGCTCGATTCGAGAAGCTACGCGCGAGGCCGCGCTGTTGCGTTTGCGCCCGATCATGATGACCGCTTTGGTCGCCTGCCTCGGTTTGCTTCCCGCGGCGATGTCCAGCGGCGTTGGCAGCGACACCCAAAAACCGTTCGCCATTGTGGTCGTTGCTGGCCTGATCTCGCGGCTAGTCCTCGGATTCTTCGTGAATCCGGTCCTATACGAAGTAGCAGCTCGCGATGGCGACCGCCTCCAGGTGTGAAATACGCGGTCTCTGTGCTCTCTCGGTCCTCTGTGCTAAATTTTATTTGTTGATTGTCCGCGGAGGATCGAACCATGTCCGAACCAAGCTACGAAGAACTCAAAGCGCAACTGGAACAAGCGCAAAAACAACTCGGCTCAAAAAAGAGCGGAGTGCTCGATTTTCGTGTCGGCGAAAAGGGCGGCGTCAGCGTCTATGGCCTCGGCCGCTTTCCGGTCACGCTTTATTACGAACAGTGGACACGTTTGCTCGGGGCTGCCGACGAGCTAAAAGCCTTCCTTGAGGAACAAAAATCCGCAGGCAAGCTCAAGCTGAAGGAATAATCCGGAAATTCGTTCGAATCGTTAGCGATTAACAGCGGCGGTAGCGGACCCGGCGGACTTTTGCCGGGCTGGCTCCACCACTAACACCGAATCAATTGTTGAGGCATGAATTGCCAGCAGTTGGCGCAGCGCGGCATCGGCGCCCGGTGCATCGCCTGCTTCACGTTTGGCCCGCGCCAATAAATCCAGCGAAAACGCATCGTTTTCCACTGGTCCAAGCTCCGCGGCAGCTTCAGAATACTGGTGTTGCTCCAGCAGCAGCGCGCCCCGCAATGCATGCAGTTGATCGCCGACCATCTCGTTTTCTGTTGTTTCGTACTTTTGCTGCAGCACGCGGACACAAACTTCCGCCATGGCCACATTGCCGGAGTGCAGCGAACGCACCCCCCGCCAGCGGCGAATCACCGCCATATGCTCGTCGCGGGTCACCGTAGCCAAATCCGCATCATTGCGAATCGCCAACTCCGCCGCTTCTAATTCTCGCAACGCTGCCGAATCGTCTAGTTGATAGAGCGCCATCGCTTCGTGAAACCCGGCTTCCAGGTCCGTGAACTTTTTCGACTTCGCCTCCGACGCCAGCGCCGAATATTCCTTATCAGCAAGCGCGTACTGGTTCTGCCGCACGTATGCCAGTGCGAACGATGAGCGGTATTCCAGGCTGCGCCGCGGATTCGCCGCCACCAGCGCGGATTTGCGATATGCCTCGCGCGCTGCATCTTCTTTGCCCAGCATCGCGAAAACGTCTCCCAACTCGTGTTGTGAGGGACCGAACGCCGGATCTTTTTTCAGTGCGGCTTCAAAGTGCGCGCGCGCTTCGTCGTATCTTCCGGCTTTGAAAAGAATGTCTCCGTAGGAATCTTCCGGATTCGGATCGGTTGGCATCGCCGCGACATACCGTTGCATCAGCACCAACGCGCGAGGCAGATCGCCCGCCGCGGCGTAGGCGTATCCCAGGCGATTCAGGACCGGCGTAAATTGCGGATCGAGCGCCAGAACCTTTTCAAAAAGCGAAACCGCGCGCTGCTGGTCGTGCTGGTCCAGGAACCAGCGTCCCGCAAGGTACAGGACAAATTTGTCGCCAGTCTCGCGATGCACCAGATCGTTCAGATTGGAAATAGCCGCGAGCTGGTCATTGCGCTTCAGTGACCCGACCCACTGCACAAACAGAATTTCGCTGGGCGAAGCCTTGCCGGCCAGGTTTTGCGCGTGCGCCAGAGCTTCCGCTGCTTCGTGCGCATCCGTTGCGTAGTAGGCAAGCAAACCCCAACCCGCCGCGAAGTTCGGGTCCTCAGTGACCGCGGTGCGCAGGCTTTTCAAACATTCATCCAGGCGATAGTTCCCGCTGAGCAGGACTGCCTGGCCAAAAAGTGCGGGTGCGTGCTCTGACGCGGTTGTCAGACGCATCTGTGCAGGCGCCGGGTTCTGCGCTGCCACCGGGGAGATTGCGCAAAGCGCGAGCAGCAAAACAGTAAAGCAATTGCGGGGAAGAGACATGGAAGTCGTTCTCCTGATCAAAAAACACCCGGGTTACCTCCGATGCTAGCACTGGCCCCTTACCCGGCATCCTGTACGAAAGTACAGTTGCGGCGCATCAGTCATAAGCGCAGGCGGCGGCCTTCCGCACCTATCGGGTTTCAGGGCTTGTTTTACCAGCCCTGAGGTGAAGAAGTTGTACTTGCAAACCCTGAGTGATAATGTCCCGCAAGCTACCGAGCGAGGAGAACTCGAGATGAAATTCCGGCGTTTTGGACGGACAGATTGGCAAGTGGGCGAAATCGGCTATGGCATGTGGGGCATGGCGGGGTGGACGGGCTCGCAGGACGCGGAATCGCTGGCAAGCCTGCAACGCGCGATCGATCTGGGATGCAATTTTTTCGATACCGCGTGGGCCTATGGTGACGGCCACAGCGAAGAATTACTGGGCAAAGCGCTGCGCGCAAATCAGGGCAAGAAGTTATATGTAGCGACCAAGGTCCCGCCCAAGAATCGTTGCTGGCCGTCAAAGCGGGAGTTTTCGCTCGAGGTCTCATACCCGCCGGAATATGTTTCTGAATATGTTGAAAAAAGTCTGCATAACATCGGCGTCGAAACCCTCGACCTCTTGCAATACCACACTTGGGAAGACAACTGGCTCGACGACCAACGCACCGCGCGCACCATCGAGAAGTTGCGCTCCAGCGGCAAAGTGCGCGCCGTCGGCATCAGCATGAACCGCTGGGAGCCGTGGAACGGAATTCGCGCCGTGAAGTCCGGATTAATCGATGCGGTGCAAGTGATCTACAACATCTTCGACCAGAATCCCGAGGACCAACTTTTCCCCGCGTGCCGCGCCAACAATGTCGGCGTGATTGCGCGCGTACCGTTCGACGAAGGTTCACTGACCGGAACACTCACACTCGAGAGCAGATGGCCCAAGGAAGATTGGCGCAGCACTTATTTTGTTCCGGAGAATTTGCTTTCCAGTGTCGAGCATGCCGACGCGCTGAAATATCTTGTGCCTCCCGGAGCGTCCATGGCCGAAATGGCGTTGCGATTTATTCTGAATAATCCGGACGTTGCCACCATCATTCCCGGCATGAGAAAAATTCACAACGTTGAAGCCAACATCGCCACCAGTGACAAAGGACCGCTTCCCGGCGTGCTGCACGCTGAATTGCAAAAGCATCGTTGGGACCGCACTCCAACCGAATGGAGTCAGTAAGCATGCAATACCGAAAATTCGGCCGCACCGGCTGGGACGTCAGCGAAATTGGCTACGGCATGTGGGGCATGGCCGGATGGAGTGGTTCGGACGATACCGAATCGCTCGGCTCGCTGCAGCGCGCGATCGATCTGGGCTGCAATTTTTTCGACACCGCATGGGTCTACGGCAATGGCCACAGTGAAAAATTGCTGGGACAGGTGCGGAAAGCGAACTCCACGAAAAAATTGTATGTAGCGAGCAAAGTTCCACCGAAAAATAACGCCTGGCCCGCTCCGGCAAACTCCACGTTGGACCAAAGCTACCCGCCGGAGCACATCACGGAATTTGTCGACAAGAGTCTGCAAAACCTCGGCCTGGAATCGATGGACCTGATCCAGCTTCATTCCTGGAATGACCGCTGGCTGGAAGATTCGCGCATCGCCCCGGCGCTCGAAAATCTGAAAACCAGCGGAAAAGTTCGCGCGGTCGGCCTCAGCCTGAATCGCTGGCAGCCTTGGAATGGCGTGAAAGCGGTGCGTGCCGGGCTGGCGGAGTCGGTGCAGGTGATCTACAACATCTTCGACCAAAATCCGGAAGATGAACTGTTTCCGGCTTGCCGCGAGAAAAATGTGGCAGTGATTGCCCGGGTCCCTTTTGACGAAGGCTCGCTGACCGGAACGCTGACCGCTTCAAGCCGCTGGCCGGAGAACGATTGGCGAAATAAATATTTCTCCAGTGAAAACCTGAACGAGACGTTGAAGCGCGTGGATGCTCTAAAAGCGTTGCTTCCAGCAGGCATGACGTTGCCCGAACTGGCACTGCGCTTCATTCTCAGCAATCCCGACGTCAGCACCACCATTCCCGGCATGCGCAAGACCCGCAACGTGGAGGCGAATCTTGCGATCAGCGAGCGCGGCCCACTTCCCACGGATCTGCTGGCCGAACTGCGCAAGCACCGTTGGGTACGTTCGGTAACGCGCGAATCGGTGACCGCCAAGGTGAAGCGAAAATTACGCAGCTTGTTACCAGCACGCTAGTTTTGTTGACCGGGGTCGCTTCTACTGACGGTTGAAAACGGAGTACTTTCTTAAGCAGTTTGCTTGAGGGCGCGTTCCACCAGCGTCAAACAACGCTCGGCCTGTTCGCGCAACAGCTCTTCCCGTTCGCCGCGTTCCCGTAATCCGCTGTGCAATTCGTCGGCAATAGCCAGCGCCGCGAGGACCGCGGCTTTTTGCGTGTCCACGGTGCTGGTCGCGTCAGAAATGGCGCGCATTTTTTCGTCCACATAAGCGGCGAGTTTCTGCACGTAGGCGGAATCGAGATCGCCCGCGATGGAATATGTCTGCCCGAAGATCTGAACTACGGTGGGTGATGGCATGTGGTGGCAAATCGCCCAGCCAGAAAAATAACACAGAAATGCGCGTCAGCGTCAGGGCACGTAAGCGCTGGTCGTAATTTGCGTGAAATCAAAACGGATGACCGCCGAGGTCGGAACCGGAGCGGTGTCATCGGACGCAGGTGGCCCGAATTGCCATTGCTCTGCGGCTTTCAAGGCGAGGTCGGCGAAGAACTGACTTCCCCCCGAATTCGCAAGCTCGGCGGAAGAGACGGTGCCGTCAGGATTAAGTTGCACGCGCACATTGATGCGTACTGTGCCGTTTATTGTGGAGCGCGCTTTTTCCGAGACTACTGGAAGAATTTTGCGAAGAACGGTGGGAGCCAGCGGATTCACTTTCGAAGATGCTGGCCGAGCGGCAGCAGTCGAGGCCGGCGGAGCAGCCGCGGACGACGCCGCGGAAGAATCGCGCTTGACGGACTCCTTGGCCGGCGCTCCCGCAACCGACCTGGCCACTGCAGGCGGATTTGTTGCAGCCGGCGCCGACATGATCGTCGAAGTAGCCGAGGGAGTTTTCGCCGGCGCGGCGTTTTCCGGAGTCCCGGAAGCCCTACTGGAGCCAGCAGCACTTGGCGCGGCTGGTTTCGTCGAGCGCAGAAAATATCGCGGAATAAAAAGTATCGCCAGAAGAACGGCTGCAGCGGCGCCGACCATCACCAGTGTGTTCGAACTGGAAGATTTCGGAGGTGTGGCGACCCGTCGCGGGCCAGCAATGGTCGCATTCACCTGCGGCAGCGAGGAAACTGGAATTCGTGCGCGCACCGGCGCTGTCGCGCTGTTTGGCGAGACTGGAGACAACGGCACGGCCAGCGGATCAATCTGCGGCATCGGCAGGTGTTGCGAATTACCTGAGGCCGTCGCGGCTGCAGCCTGGCTTTTTGCGGCGTGCGCGACGGCAGGCTGTACCGCAGCCAACAGCGCTTCCGGAGAGTCGGCTTGAGCCGCAGCAACATCAACCGGCGAAGACGCTGCGACCGGAGCTGAAGCCGGAATCGCCGCCGGAGCCGGTTTGGGCCTCGGAACAAATGAAGGATCGAGCAGCGCGCGAGCTTGGTCCAGCGCGATGCGCAGCGTGGCATCTTCCAGCAGTGCGTCGCGCACAATCTCTGCAAACGGCGGCGGAAGATCGGGCAGCGCGAATCGCCCAGAGGATTCTCGCTCCGGAAAGGTCCTGGTCAGCGTCTCGCACAAAGCAACTCCAAGCGACCAGACGTCCGACGCCGGGAACATAATGGATTCCGGGGCGGCATACGGCGCGGCCAGCGGCCAACTCGACGAGGACTCGCCCGCGGCAACGATGCGGTCCGCGGAAAGCTTCACGTTGTCGCCGATGGCGTGAATGTTAGACGGCTTGAGTCCGGCGTGGACGAAACCGTTTTCGTGCAGAAAGTCGAGCGCGGAAAGGACCGGTGCCATCATCCCACGGGTTTCGTCCGACGTCAGCGCGCGCGTTGGAAGCAGTTGCCCGAGGTCCTCGTCGGCCAGTTCGGTGACGATGTACAGGCAAGGCGAGCCGTCAATGTTGCACCGGCCAAAATGCAGAATCCGCAGAACTCCAGGATGCGACAAAGTAGCTGCGGCGCGCCAGCGGCTCAGTTGCAGATCAGAGTTGCCGGGGTCTTCCGGAATCAGCTTGATCACGGCATCGGGGGAAGAATCACCGCTCGCGGTGGCGTCTGAGGTCAAGAAAACCGCTGAATTTGGAGACACGCCGAGAAGCTTGCGGAGCGGAAATCGGCCGTCCGCGAGCTGGCCGAGGAGACGTTGTGCTGTTTCTGGCATAGTGCACCGCCGGTCCGCGCGCGGGGTAGCGTGCGGCGAGATTTATAAGCGAAACAGAATTCGGGCTAAACGCGCAAGCGTCTTTTTGGGGCCAGGGTGCAAACCCTGAAACCGAATCACGCGAAAGGCCGGGAAGGCTTGGCTGCATTGTGAAGCGATAAGAGGTTAAAGGGAAGAGGGTTGTTCGAAAGAGATAGCTGGCCGGAAGGGCGGTGCCCACAATAAAACACAATAAAAAGGGCGCGAAGCTTAGTTCGCGCCCCTGGGAAGATAGACGACGCGACGGTTAGGAGCCCATCAGGAACAACGGCTTGTTGCCGAAGCTGGTGTATTGCGGGCGAAGGCGCTCAGTGTTGTATTGCTCCTTCACGTTCACGAATTTTTTCGACGCGGTAATCGTGCCGATGGGCACGTTGTCATAGCGGCCTTCCTTCAGCACCACCAGCCGGCCGTAGGTCTTATTAAGGATGAGGTCCAGCGCCAGATTCCCGTACGCCATTGGCACAATGGAATCGAGCGCGTCGGGATCGCCCGAACGCACGAGATACCCGAGTTTCTGGCTGATGACGTCGATTTTCTTGCCCTTATTGTATTTTGCTGAGCGGTTTTTCACTTCTTCGGCAACCAGATCGCCGATGCCGCCGAGTTTCTTGTGGCCGTAGGCATCGGCAGCCTCGCCTTCAAAAACCATTTCGCCGCCTTCGAACGTCGCGCCTTCGGAGACCAGCACCGTGGCATAGTGGCTGGGATTCTTGTGGCGGTCAGAGACCAGCCGCTCGGTCAGATTATCAATGTTGAATTTATGCTCCGGAATCACGCAACGATGCGCCGCTCCCGCCATTGTCGGGAGCATCGCCGTGAATCCGGCGTAGCGCCCGAAAACTTCCAGCACCAGAAAACGTTCATGCGACCCGGCGGAAGTACGCAAATCGTTGGTCAGCTGAATGGTGCGCGTAACGCAGGTACTGAACCCGATGCAATAATCGGTGCCGGGCACGTCGTTATCCATTGTTTTCGGGATCGCCACAACTTTGAAACCCTCTTGGTGCAGGCGAACGCCATAGCTGAGCGTGTCGTCGCCCCCAATGGGCACCATGCAATCGATCCCGAGCCACTCGAGATTCTTCAGCACTTCCGGAGTCAGGTCGTTTTTCTCTTCCGTGTACTGGCTCTTCAGATGTTCCGGCACGCTGGATTTGCCGGTGCGGCCGGGATTGGTGCGCGAGGAATGGAGGAAAGTGCCGCCGGTGCGTCCAGCGCGATTGACGATGTCCTCGGTAAGCACCTGATAATTTTCGGAATTGTCGTGCGATTTATCCCGCACCATGTCAATCAACCCGCCCCAGCCGTGGCGGAAGCCAATAACCTGATAGCCTTCGCGCAGCGCGCGGAATGTGACACCGCGGATTGCCGGATTGAGCCCGGGGACGTCGCCGCCTCCGGTGAGGATTCCGATGATGCCCTTCTTGGTGCTGAGGTTTGCCATGTGTAAGCCCTTGTCGGCGGCCCCTTTTTGAGGTGGAGTTGAACTGATAATTTTACACGGACCGGGGGCGAAACCGGAGAGAAAGTGCTGGTCGATACACTCGACCAGAATTTACAACATTGTAAGAAACGTTTGCCGGCCCAAATACACTATTGCAGTAACGATCGGAGGGCTTATGACATTCAAGTCGAGGATGCTGGCGGCGGTGTTGGGAGTAGTGCTGGCGGCGGGGCTAAGCAGCCAGTCTTTTGGTTGGAATGACCGGGGACATATGAGCGTGGCCTACGTGGCGTACCAGCAATTGACGCCAACGACGCGGGACCGCGTGAAGTTGCTGCTTAAGTTGAATCCGAAATACAACGATTGGGCGGCCACTGTGGACACTCAGGTGCCGGGTGCTTCCGCCGCCGATAAGGACATGATGATCTTCATGATTGCCGCGACGTGGGCTGACGGCATCAAGCGCGACACCGCTTATAGCAATGATGGCAGCCCGAACCCAGACCGGCCTGATGGCAGCCCGGACCCTGGAAGGAATACCGGCTACGACGACTTAATGAGGCATAGGTATTGGCATTTTATCGATACACCATTCACCACGGACGGCAGCACTCTGCCAGCGATTCCAACTCCGAATGCGCAGGAACGCATTGCGCTGTTTCGCGGTGTGCTGGCTTCGACCAGCCCCGATCCTTTGAAATCTTATGATTTGACCTGGCTTCTTCACCTTGTTGGCGATGTGCACCAACCGTTGCACGCTGCGACTAGGGTCAGCAGCACCGATCCCGGCGGCGATGCCGGCGGAAATCTGGTGAAGCTGGATTGTTCGAAGTGTGAATTGCATGCATTTTGGGACGACCTGCTCGGCACGTCCAATAAATTGAAGTCCACGGTGACAGCCGCGAAAAAGCTGGCAACGGCCGATGCCACACTGGCCGCGAAATCCGATGAAAAGGACTGGATTGCCGAGAGTTTTCAGGCTGCGCAGCAGACGGTCTATTCCGCGCCTGTCGTGGCGGGAGACGGGCCGTTTACGTTGACCCCGCCATACAAAAGGAAGGCTGCGATTCTGGCAAGAAAGCGAGTAGCGCTGGCCGGCGCGCGCCTGGCGAATTTGCTGAATACCGAATTGAAGTAGTTTTTTGTCGGTGGTTGTGTAGCAGCGGCTTTACGGCGCTGCTCCTTCTTCTCCGCAACAAACGGCATCAAATCGGCCGGCGAATCCCAAGTTTGCGGATCCGTGCCTGCAGCGTGGTGCGCTTCATACCAAGAATATTTGCCGCGCCGCGCGGTCCCGCGATCCGCCATTGTGTATGCCGAAGCGCGCGCAGAATATGCTGGCGCTCAGCCTCTTCAAGTGTCCCGACTGGCGCTGGGTGTGACACCACCAACGGCGATTCTTCCTCGGCCGGAGCCGGCGCGTTTCTTAGCTCAGACAGCGGAACCCGTAGTTCCTTACCAGGCGAGAGAATCACCGCGCGCTCCAGCAGATTTTCCAGCTCGCGAATATTCCCGGGCCAGGAATAGGAAACCAACGCGTCCATCGCATCGGAAGGAACGTATTGCACCGTCTTGTTGAGGCGGCGGCTGAATTTCTGCACAAAGTAACGCACCAGCAGCGAAATATCCTCGCGGCGTTCCCGCAATGCCGGAATCTGAATCGGGAAAACATTCAGACGGTAGTAAAGATCGCTGCGGAACTTTCGTTCGGCTACCAGTCGGCTCAAGTCCGCATTGGTGGCCGCCACCACCCGCGCATCAACGTGGATGGTCCGTGTCGCGCCCAGCCGTTCGAACTCCTGCTCTTGCAGAACACGCAAAAGTTTTGGCTGAAGCTCCAGCGGAATGTCTCCAACCTCATCCAGAAAAATGGTGCCACGGTCCGCCAGTTCGAATCGCCCGACTTTCTGCGCGATCGCTCCGGTAAATGCCCCGCGCTCGTGGCCGAACAATTCACTCTCCAGCAAGCCGGAGGGAATCGCAGCACAATTTATCTTGACGAAAGTGCGCTCGCGCCGCGGGCTGAGATTATGAATCGCCCGCGCAATCAACTCTTTGCCGGTGCCGGTTTCGCCCAGAATTAAGACCGTGGTATTTCCCGGCGCCGCGAGTTCAACCTGGCCGAGCGCGCGCTTGATCGCCGGACTCTCTCCAACAATCTCCTCAAAGTTAAATTCACTGCGAATCTCTTCCTCCAGATAAAGTTTTTCCACCGCCAATCTATTTTTCAGCGAATCAATTTCCTTGAACGCCAGCGCGTTTTCCACGGCGATGGCGATTTGCCCCGCCACCCGATCCAGGAGTTCCGCGTCGCTCTCGGAAAACGCCTCGGCCCGGCGGCTGGCAAGATTCAGGGTGCCTAGCGTGCGGCCTTTGCTGATCAGCGGCACGCAGCAAATTGAAGTAATGCCCTTTTCGCGCAGGATACGAACCAGTTCGGCGGGAAACTGATCCAGCTCCACGCCGTGAAAAACGGCCGGCTTGCCCTCCAGCATGCAACGTCCCGCAGGCGACTGGTCGAGTGGAACGGTAACTTCTTTCCCCGCAAACAGCGTGTCCGAGCCGTCGAAATCCAGAGCGTGCAGCCGCAGGCGATTGGTCGCCGGATCCAGCAGCGCCAGGCTGGTGTAATCGTGATGAATCACGCGAGTGAGCGCGGACACCATTCCGCGAAACAGATCGCTCAACTCGCGGCTGGTCACCAGCACATTATTGATGTCCAGCAGCACCTGCAAACGGTCGCGCTGCTCGGAAAGCTGCTGTTGGTATGCCTGCGTCGATTCGAAATTGAGCGCATTGTCCACGGCCACTGCAACCTGCGCCGCCACTCGCTCCATGAATCGAATGTCCGAATCGGAAATGGCCTGCGGATGTACGCGGCCAAAACCCATGGCGCCGAGGCGACGCTGCGCGGTGGTCAGCGGAAGGATGGCAAAGGAGCGAACGCCGGCTCCGCGAAGCCGCAAGAGAAATTCACTGAACCGCGTTTCAGTTTCAGCATCTGCAACGATAAATGGCTGCTGCGTTTCCCAAACCCAACCGGAAGGATTGCCCTCGATCGGATATTCCGTGCCCACCGGTTTGTCGCTGTCCAGGCGCGTTTCGAGCACGTGGAGACGCATGGTGTTTTTTTGCGGATCGTGCAAAACGAGCGTCAGAAAATCCGATTCCACGACTGAGCGCAGGCGAACAGCAAGTTCATGAAACAGCGTTTTCAGATCGCGGTGCTGCGCGATGATCTTGCTGACGTCGAGCAGCGCTTCCAGTTGACGCCGGGAGTGGTCGAGCACCGGGGACGGAACAGCCTCCGGCGGAGAAATCGTGGGGTCCGCCATAAATCGAGAATAGCACCGCAACGATAGCGCCTCAACCGGGCCGCGTCAGTGACTTGCCGTTTTCGCCTCCAGCGAATCGCGTCGAACCACGCGAACCGACCCCGATATAGCTTCCAATTCGTCAACGTCAAATTCCTTGTAAAGATCGAGACAGAACAGATCCTCGGCATCATCGGAACTGACGGGATGATCAAGAAGGTAAGCAAAGCTCGTCATTCCCTGCTTTGTCACTACTTCGGAAAAGAGCCCGGGCTCAATGGCTGCCGCCACCAGCGCGACAGTCTGACTGCGAACGCCACGCGTCTCGATCCGCACTGTCTTGCGGCCAGCGTGAGTGCGCATCCATTTGGCCAGCTCAACCACTTGGGCCGCCTCGATTCCGAGCGTACGTTCTCCTAAGGTGTCGAAAATATAGCTGTAGACTGCCAGGCTTCCCATCGCGCTGCCGGTCGCTCCAAAACCGTCCGTTTGCTTGGTCATCGCTTTCTCGTCAGTAAGCAACAGGTTTGCCGCCAGTACTTGTTCCCCGCGGTCCACCCGCGCGGCTACTTCGACCGAAGCCATTCCACGTCCCCGGTCATCCAGCACCAGAGTTGCCGGCGCAGTTGTAGCTGTGGTCACCGCTTTCAGCAATACTCCGGAAATGCTCAACCCATTTTTCATTTCAAATAAATACGACATCGAATCAATTCCGTCGCGGTGTCCAGTGTCGAGTCGCCACGCCCGCGCCAACGGCACCGGCTTGTAACGTACCACCGCTCGCAGCCCCTCTCTTTTCTTGCTGGACCATTCATCGCGGGCCGCTCCCACTGGCGGAACCGCCGAGTGATGGAATCCCGCCGCAGTCTTCTGCGCCAGACTCAGCAAGGTAAGGTTGCCCGCGGGCAAACCGACAGCCAGTTCGTCGTATGTCCGGACCTCGTCGTCCGAGAAAATTTCCTTATTCTGCAGCGGAGTCTGCAAATATTTTGCAAAGAAGCGGTATGCTTGCTCACGATTGTCCCGCTGATAATTGTGAGTGCCGGGATTTTCGTTCGCATACCACTGGAAGACATCTTCTTTCCCGTACAACTTGAAGACCGGTTCAATCGCGTCAAAATTTAACGGCTTGGAAAGCGCCGCGCGAAAGCAACAGTCATCGTTTACGTTGTAGATCAGCAGCGTAGGCCGCGGGGCGCGCAACGCCGTAAGATGCGTGTAATCGTACCCTTCGAAAACGTCGGAAGAGACCTGCTCCAGATCTCCGATGCTGGTCAATTCTTCCAGTTCTTCCACTCGCTGTTGTATGGATGAATAGCCGGCGACCGGCACCGCCGCCGCAACCCGTTCATCCAGCCCGCTCAACATCGCTGTTTGCCATCCACCGCCCGATAGGCCGGTAACGCCCAGGCGGCTGGCATCAACGTTTTTGTTGGACGCCAGATAATCCAGCCCCTTGCGCATCGCAAGGTAAAACAGCCCGTCATCCTGCAACCCCACCAGATTCAATTGCGCGCCAAAGGAATGGTCATTGCCCGGTTTGTTCAGTTCGCCGGTGCCGATAAATTCCAAACTTAGCGCCATGATCTGCTGCTTGGCAAAATTGATACAAATCTTCTGCATAAACTCGGCAGACTTGCCCGCTTCCAACACGTGCCCCATAACATTCAGAATTCCAGGCACCCGCCCGCTCACTTTTTCCGGTTCGTATAGCACGGCGCTGGCATAGTATCCGGGCACAACTTCGTAGCGGAATTTGCGAATCCGGTATCCTTTGCCGGTCTCGATTACCCCGACTTCTTCAAATTTCGGGCTGGCATCAATCCATTCCTGCGGCCAGCCGTGAAAAATTCTCCGCAACAATTCTGCCCGGATTTGTTGGCCGTCGGCAGTCCATGCCGCCGCCGATTTCGGAGCAGGTGGCTCGGCGATTGGTCCCAGAAGATACTGCCGCAATTGATAGACCAGCACATCGTGTGGCAGCAGGGGCTTTTCGAGTGCCGGGCGCACGTAGCGATCCGTATCTTGTGCGGTAGCGCCCGGAACGAACCACACAAGCCCGGCCACGACGCAAAAGATCAAGCGAAGGCAACAGAGTTTCATTGAACAAGTCCTCATGAACATCAATCCGGCGACAGTGGACAAAATCGCCGGTGCTCAGTGTATATGCGGACCTGGGCGGTCATGTGTCAAACAAAATTTACTTGATGCGGGTTAAGTCGAGATTGAATCGTTCGATCTTACTTATGTCTTAGCCCTCGGCAGCGAAGCATATCCTATTGAGTTTGGCTAAACCCCACCCACAAAACTTTTTGGTTGCTTCGAACAGACCGATATCCCAGACTGCCGCGTGGATTGATCCGCATTTTTATGGCAATAAGACGCTACGCCGGCTCGTGAAAACGGCCATGACCACCCGCTTTCGTCCGATAAAAAAGGATAAGAGATGCAACCAAGAGAGTTGATCGGCCTTCTGAGTGGCGCGGCTGGCGCGAGGAGTTTCGCAGCACCATTGCGAGCACTGGCGCTGATTTTCTTTGTTTTGACTGCGACTGGTTCTGGCGCAAACGCTCAAACCGCCGTCGCTGGGACGACTGTCGAATCCCAACAAACCTCCTTGCCAGCCTGGCTCAAGTCCGGAACAGTTCGCTTTGCGCGTTTTGATGGCGGCCCGATTGAAACCCAAAAAACACTGCGATCGGCCTGGGCTGCCGGTTTCTCGCCTCAAGATCGCGAACTGATGACCAATCTGTACGGAACTCACGCCGATCAAATGATCGATCTCCTGGTCCAGGCCAGGATCAATTTTGTCTGGGTCACCTACAGCGTCGGCTTTTCCTGGCGGGACGAGGAAGCGCAACGAATCGCAGCGCGAGAAGTCGTCAAAAAGCTGCACGCTCGGGGGATAAAGGCAGCCGCCTACGTCTGCGCCATCTCGATTTTTTGGGAAAGCATGTTCAAGGACGATCCAAAATCAGTGAAGTGGATCATGACCGGCAGCGATGGAGTTCCATACCGCTATTCAGACGGACACGACGCTCTGCGCTTTGTCGCCGATGTCAGTAGCCCCGGCTGGGTCGAATATCAAGAACAGCGAGTTGCAGCGGTCATTGACGATGGTTTTGATGCGGTTTTTTTCGACAACCCTTTTCTCGACGAGCATCCGAGCGATCCGAAAATTGTCTCTCACTTCTTCGATCAGCTCGTGGACTACGCCCGCCATCAAAAAAACTCCAACATCCCTTTTTTCACCAACCTTGGACTGCAACCGCCATTCAACCTGCTCAATCATCAGATCGATTTTATCTTCACCGAAGGATGGGCGGAACCCGGCGCCTGGGGCCATCAATGGGAAGTGTCGAATATCAGGCGGGACCGGCTCGCAAGAGGATTAAACCCCGGCTTAAAACCAATCGTCTCGGAATACTCGCACTTTCACCACGGCGACCGCAACGATTCTTACCTCGCAGCACGCTCCGAGAAATTGGCCATCGCAGAAGCGGCCGCGTTCGGAACTTCCTATACATGGGACATGGAAGGCCCGTTCGACACTGCGCTGGCGACGCAAAATCCCAAAGCGTTGCAATCCTGGTCGGCCATCAGTCAATACAACGGATTTTTGGCGGACCATCCTGAGCTTTACGCCGACGCGGTCAACGTTGCTCCTTGGGTCGTTGTGCTGCCTGACAATCCGGTTCCCGACTTTGATTGGACCATCAGCGTCACAAGATTGGATTTCCTGGCCAGGAACAGCGTGTTGGGTGACTTCAAGCTTGCCAGCCGGGTCACCAAAAAAGATCTGGCCGAGTATCAAGGTGTGGTGGTCCCCGCCTATTCGTCTCTGCCCGCACAACAGAAAGAGATGCTTCGCGACTTTCAGCGTGGCGGCGGAAAAGTATCACTCTTCTCAGAAACCTCGAGCGCATCGGGCTTGGATGCGGAGATACTGCCACCACCCGAAGGACATTTGTCGAAGGACAAATCGGCGGAAGAACAAGTCTTCGCGGAAATCATCTCTCTGGCGCCCGATGCCACGCAAATCGAATTGGAGAAAACCGCGAATCACGTTCTCGCCAACCTAACTTCCGTGAACGGCGAAACACTCGTCATCCATTTGCTCAATTACCATCAGTCGCCGTCAGGCGAATTCAAATTGAAGCTGGTAATGGGAAAAGAATTTCAAAAACTCGTGGGACACAAGCCAACGCTTCTTTCTCCGGATGCCGCAAACTCAACTCTGCAAAACGTCCAATGGAGGGGCTCGACCCTGCAAGCCACAATCCCTTCCGTTGATAGCTATTCTGTGATCGTTCTGCATTGACGGCAGTGCTCAGCTACAGTTCTCTTCTCGAGAATCTTGGCTGCCCGCGTAGTCCGCGTCGTACAATGTGGCGCCATGGAATTGCGCCAACTAGAAACTTTCCGCATCGTAATGGCCACCTTGAGCATGACCGAAGCGGGCAAGCGTGTGTGCCTTTCACCCGCGGCGGTCAGCCTGCAAATGAAGCGCCTCAGCGACGAGTTGAATGCCGATCTTTTCACCCGAATCGGCAACAAACTGGTTCCGACCTCCGCCGCGATCAGAATGCATCAGCATCTCGGCGCGCTGATGGATATGGTGCATACCATTCGCGAAGACTTCCCGCTCGATTCCGGGCATGATTCGCGGCCGTTTGTTCTGGGGACCGGGCCCACGACCCTGATCTACCAGTTGCGCGAACCTTTGAGCCATCTGCGCAAGCAATTTCCGCGCAATGAAATTCTGGTGCACGTCGCGCCCACCCAGGACATCATTTATGAATTGGAATGGAAACAGATCGATCTGGGAATCGTCTCCCTTCCGGTGGAAGCGCCTTCGCTACACCTTACGCCGCTGTTCAAAGAAGAAATGCTGGTGCTGATGAACGCGAGCGCCGCACCGAAGCACCACAAAAAGCTAAATCTCAGAGATCTGGTGGATATTCCGATGATCCTCTATTCAAAAGGAAGCAGCACCAGAACGCTCATTGACGCCATGATGCAAAAACACAAACTCTCGTTGCGGGTAACCATGGAGGCGGATGACACCGAGGCCATCAAGAAACTTGTCGAGGCCGGATTCGGCGCTTCCATTCTTCCGGAAAAAGCGTTGCAGAATTCTCCGTTGATTCGAACCTTCAGAATTCAAGGCGAATCGCTTTATCGCGAAATAGCGTTTGCTACCCCCGTGAACGCCCACCCTCGCCAGCTCACCACGGTTATTGCCGAATACCTCAGAAAGCGCCTGCTGGCCCAGAAGTAGGCCGCCCCTTTTTGCCGTGCCGAATGTCCTCAAGAATGTCGATTTCCGGTGTTCCCAAACGACGGGTCAGTAGAGGATGTCATCAAATCCCAAAGGAGCAATCACCATGAGATTTCTGTGCTTGGTCTACTTCGAACCGGAAACGTTGACGGCGCTTTCGCCAGCCGAAAAAACAAAGCTGGATCACGATTCCCTGGCTTATAACGATGAACTGCGCGGAAAGAGCCAGTATATAAACGCTGAAGCTCTGCATCTGCCGGACCGCGCCCGCACCGTTCGCGTCCGCCGCGGCAAAGCCTCCGTTACCGACGGACCCTTCGCCGAAACCAAGGAACAAGTGGGCGGCTTCATCCTAGTGGAAGCTCCTGGAATGGACGAAGCTCTGGAAATCGCCGCCGGAATCCCGCTCGCCAAACTTGGCAGCATCGAGGTACGCCCGGTAATGCGCATCGGCGGCTAGCCGGATCGGCCCGCTCCAACCTCCTCAGTTCCCGCATCGATCCTGCAAAAAAATTTGTAGCCGATGGGTGCGCAGCGAAATCCAATTGGTCGCGGGACCAAAATGACAATCCCGGTTAACGCCAATCGAGAGTGAAACCCAGAACCAGACTACTTCAGAAAGGAATCCCTCATGACTCAACCCCAACCAGCAAGAGAATCCTCGGCAGCCTCTCCCGACGTCCGTACCAAGGACTCGACCAAGGACCCGGGAGTGGCGGCGGTCGATATGAAGTTCGAGATCGTGGTCATCCCGGTCTCGGATGTCGATCGCGCGAAGGAGTTCTACGGGCGCCTCGGCTGGCGGCTCGACGCCGATTTTGCTAGCGGCGAAAACTTCCGCGTAATCCAGTTCACGCCTCCCGGCTCCGGTTGCTCGGTCATCTTCGGCAAGAACGTCACCGCGGCGGTACCCGGCTCCGCTCAGGGCTTGTACCTGATCGTCTCCGACCTCGAGGCGGCCCGCGCGGAGCTGCTCGATCGCCGCGTCAAGGTCAGCGAGGTATTCCACGGCGCCAGCGTCGAGTACGCCGGCCCCGACGAGCCCTACCTGTTTGGCAGCAAACGGGTCAACGGTCCGGATCCCGATCATGGCAGTTACCGTTCATTTGCTTCGTTCCATGATCCGGACGGCAACGGCTGGCTGTTCCAGGAGATCACCACGCGGCTGCCCGGTCGCATCGACCCAGCGGCGACGACTTTCGCATCGGCGAACGATCTGGCCGGCGCGCTTCGCCGTGCAGCGGCCGCGCACGGCCAGCACGAGAAACGCATCGGAGGCGCAGATCCAAACTGGCCAGACTGGTACGCCGACTACATGGTCCGCGAGCAGGCCGGCAAAGATCTTCCGCAATGAACGGTTGCGACGTGTTCGTCGGCCCACGGGTGAAATGACCCACTCCGTGCTGGCGGCGATCAGCAGGATTGCAGTCGCACCAGTCTTCTCCTCGCAGCAGGGGGCAAAAACCGTAAGACTCGACAAAATTTAACATTAGATATATTCTAATCCAATGAAAGATGCCGAGGCTATCAAGCGGTCCTTGGAACACGCTGGATTGCGGTGCACGTCGCAGCGCTACGCCGTGATGGCATTCCTGATGGGATGCCACGAGCATCCCACGGCAGCAGAAATCTACGAAGCCGTGAATCGCCTGGATCCACGCTCTTCGAGAGCCACGACTTATAACAATCTTCGTGACCTGGTGCAGGCGGGTTTGGTGCGTGAGGTAGCGGTCGAAGGCCGCTCCGCGCGCTTCGACGCGAAAGGTGTCCGGCATCACCACTTTATCTGCGATCGCTGTGGCAATGTTGAAGACATGGCTTGGTACAACGTACCAAAGCCGGCCTCCCGCACCCTCGGTAAGCGCATTCTTCGTGAATGTGAACTTATTTTCCGCGGGCTATGCACGCAGTGCGCAGTACCGCGTGTTTCCCGCTAGGTTTCGAACCCGTTGCGTGCGTCGCCGGGCGTAGCCATCAGCGATTGCGCGAATGAAATGCCACTACGAGTTTCGCAGTTGGTCACATTTTTTTGACTAATTCTAAGAAAGGTAGACACATGGACAAAGAACTCAAAACCGCAGCAGGAGCGCCAACCGAATCCAAATGCCCGTTCGCGGGCGGAGCCTCCGCGCCCACGAACCGTAAGTGGTGGCCGAACCAGTTGGATGTTCAGATTCTCCACCAGCACTCCAACCGGTCCGATCCGATGGGCGAGGACTTCGACTACGTCAAGGAATTTAAGAGTCTCGACCTGAATGCGGTGGTCAAGGACCTGCGTGCCTTGATGACCGACTCGCAGGATTGGTGGCCGGCCGACTTCGGCCACTACGGCGGGTTGTTCATTCGCATGGCGTGGCACAGCGCTGGCACGTACCGCATCGCGGACGGTCGCGGTGGTGCTGGTGCCGGCCAGCAGCGCTTCGCTCCCCTGAATAGCTGGCCGGACAACGTCAACCTCGACAAGGCGCGACGCTTGCTGTGGCCGATCAAGCAAAAATACGGCCGCAAGATCTCCTGGGCCGACCTGATGATTCTCGCGGGCAACGTCGCTCTCGAGTCCATGGGCTTCAAGACCTTCGGCTTTGGCGGCGGCCGAGCCGATGTGTGGGAACCCGAAGAAGTCTACTGGGGCCCGGAAAGCAAGTGGCTGGGCGACGAGCGTTACACCGGCGACCGTGATCTTCAGAATCCGCTCGGGGCCGTGCAAATGGGTCTGATCTACGTGAATCCGGAAGGACCGAATGGCAAGCCGGATCCTATCGCAGCGGCCAGGGATATCCGTGAAACGTTCCGGCGCATGGCCATGAACGACGAAGAAACCGTCGCGCTGATTGCCGGTGGTCACTCCTTTGGCAAAACCCACGGCGCCGGCGACGCGGCCAATGTAGGAGCAGAACCCGAAGCGGCCAGCATCGAGGAGCAGGGCCTCGGCTGGAAGAGCAAGTTCCGCACCGGCAAGGGAGGCGACGCGATCGGCAGCGGCCTGGAAGTGATTTGGACCGAGACACCGACCAAGTGGAGCAACAATTTCTTTGAGAACCTCTTCGGCTACGAATGGGAACTCACCAAGAGCTCGGCCGGAGCGCATCAGTGGACTCCGAAGAATGGCGCAGGTGCCGGCAAGATCCCCGATGCGCACGATTCATCCAAGCGTCACGCGCCGACCATGCTGACAACGGATCTCTCTTTGCGCCTTGACCCTGCTTACGAAAAAATTTCACGCCGCTTTTTGCAGCATCCGGATCAGTTCGCCGATGCGTTTGCTCGCGCGTGGTTCAAACTGACCCACCGTGACATGGGCCCGATCGTGCGCTATCTCGGCCCACTCGTTCCCAAGGAGACCCTGCCATGGCAGGATCCGATCCCCGCTGTCGATCATTCACTGATCGGCGAACAGGATATTGCCGCTCTGAAGGCGAAGATCCTCGCGTCAGGGCTGACCATTTCCGAGTTGGTCTCGACGGCTTGGGCCTCGGCGTCAACGTTCCGTGGCTCTGATAAGCGCGGTGGAGGGAACGGCGCGCGCATTCGCCTTGCCCCGCAAAAAGATTGGTCAGTCAACCAGCCGGTCCAATTGGCCAAGCTGCTGCAGACGCTCGAAGGTATCCAAAAGGAGTTCAGCGCTTCTGCATCTGGCGGAAAGAAAGTCTCCCTGGCGGACCTGATCGTGCTCGCTGGCTCCGCCGCGGTCGAGAAGGCTGCGAAGGATGCCGGGGTAAGCGTGAAAGTTCCCTTTACGCCGGGGCGCATGGACGCGTCGCAAGAACATACCGACGTCGAATCGTTCGAAGCGCTCGAACCGAAGGCGGATGGCTTCCGCAACTATGTCAACGGTGAGCAGCGCTGCTCGGCTGAGGAGCTTTTGGTCGATCGAGCGCAATTGCTGAAGCTGACGGCCCCGGAAATGACCGTTCTCGTCGGTGGCCTGCGCGTCCTGGGTACAAATACCGGAAAGTCCGCTCACGGAGTCTTCACCAAACGGCCGGAGGCGCTGACCAACGACTTCTTCGTCAACTTGCTCGACATGGGCACGGTTTGGCAGCGGTCCAGCGCGTCCAAGGGCTCCGGAGAAATCTACGAAGGCCGTGACCGCAAGACAAGCGAACTCAAGTGGACCGGCACGCGCGCCGACCTAATCTTCGGTTCGCACTCGCAACTGCGGGCCTTCGCGGAAGTCTATGCGTGCGCGGACTCGAAAGAGAAGTTTGTTAAAGATTTCGTGGCCGCGTGGACCAAAGTGATGAACCTCGATCGCTTCGACCTTGCTTGAGCTCGGTAGCAGAAAAGAGATGGCGACTGGTCAGTCTCGTCGCGGGCCGAAAGGCATCAGTAGGTCAGCTTCCAAGGTCCACGGCCGCGAGTATCCAGACTGCGTCCGCGCAAATGTTCGCGCAACTCCGCAGGACGAGAGTGGTAGAACCCCAGACCTTTACCGTGTCAAAGGCCAGCTAACCAATACGCTGACAACTTAGAGAGCGACGGGCGCCGCTTAAGCACGCCGAAATACGTGTAAGTCGAAGTTTCAACGGTACGGAGAGCGGTACGGAGTTTCCCGGTCACAAATCAGGTCAGGGCCGCAAGAAAGTGAGTGGCTATCGCGGCTCGGTCCGGCGTGGAAATTCGTGCACCACTCAGGTGTAGTGTCCCTATTGCTTCGCGTCCAGCAACACTCCCCGTCCTAACCAGCACATGCTGGGACTTCTCGCTTTTCAAAATTGATTGGCTCTTCCCAAACAGAGCGAGCGTTTCGAATCCTGTAATCGGGACTGAACCTACATCCGTGGTGAGCAGGCGACTTCTGAAGGCGTGTCCCAAACGGAACAGACCGGGTATTCCGACCCTGCTATAAATTAAGCCTCGAGAGAGGTGGGTGAGACCATTACTCGTTCATTCAATATTTTCAAGATGGAATCCGGGGGTCGAGTGCGCTGGCAGGCGACGCAAGAAAGTTTCCTCACAGCTGAGAAGCATGTCCAGACAATCATTCTGTCGTCCCCCGGCCAGTACCTTATCCGCGACCAGTTTACGGGGCACACGGTGGCGGTGGGACAGGCAAACGTCCCTAAGCAAGCCGATTTAGGCGCCGTAGAAACCGACACGGGCGAATGAAATGCATTGAGCAATCGAGCTTCCTGGGTGGTCAGCCTTGCATCCTAGTTGTTGGAGGAATGGCGATGGTCAATTGTCCCAAATGTACGAGTGAACGAATCCATCAATCACGGCGAAGGGGCGTCTTTGAATCTATGGTACTCGCAATGATTTTCGTCCGGCCATTTCGTTGCGAAAGATGCGACCTGCGCTTCTTTCGCTGGTCATTACAAGCAAATCCGAATGTGTCCCGCCACGTCACAGCCTATTGAGATACACAGCCCCTAG
Source organism: uncultured Acidobacteriota bacterium (assembly GCA_963814635.1). Classification (GTDB taxonomy): domain Bacteria; phylum Acidobacteriota; class Terriglobia; order Acidiferrales; family UBA7541; genus Acidiferrum. The sequence continues at coordinate 302,005 of CAWFDP010000003.1, forward strand.
CTTCTTCTGTCTGTCGCTCACCAGGCGGAAACCTGGGGCATCCGCCGCGCGAAGCTTTCGTTATTCAGCCGAAGGAAGCGAAACTCGAATGGCAGACAGGAGTTAGCTTCCTGCGGACAAACAACAGTCTGGTAGGTTTAGCTTTATCTTCGGCGGATGCAAGTGTACGAAAGTGGACAGACACCTTTTTTCACGACGAATACCATGCCGCCGGTTGCCTTAGCATGACCTAAGACATTGCAGGACCAGCGAATTGGCGCCAACGAGGAATTGAATGGCGAACGTTGTGCACTCCCAAACAAATACGATGCGAACGTCACCCCTGGGACCCGAACTGAGTAGCCATGTATAAGAATTTCTTCGGGCTGCGCGAGGATCCTTTCAGTTTGAGCCCTGATCCTCGATTTCTGTTCTTGACTCCGCCGATTCAAGAAGCGATGGAACAGTTGACTTACGGTGTTCCCAGCCGCAAGGGCCTGATTCTGCTGACTGGGGAAGTCGGAACCGGGAAAACAACGTTGGTCAACTACCTGCTCGATTGGCTGCGCCAACAGAAAATGCCGACAGCATTCATCTTCAATTCGCACTTGAGCGTCAACCATCTCTTTGATTTCATACTCAACGATTTCGGGATCTCCACCGATTTCCGGCTCAAAAGCAATATGCTGCTGCGCTTGAACGAGTGGCTGATCGAACGCTCCCGCGCAGGGACCATCCCGGTGTTGATCATCGACGAGGCCCAGGGTCTTTCCCTCGAATTGTTGGAGGAGATTCGGCTGCTCTTGAATCTGGAGACTGCTTCCGAAAAACTTCTACAGATCGTATTGGTAGGTCAGCCGGAGCTCGAGGCCAAGCTCAAACGGCCTGAAATGAGGCAGATTCGGCAACGCATTGCGCTCCGCTGTTACACCTCGCCGCTCACTTTAGCGGAGTCCCGCGGGTACATTGCAGACCGGCTTCGCATTGCGGGTGCTCAAGGAAACTCGGTATTCGCTTCCGACGCCGAGGAAGCAATCCACTTTTATTCACGCGGAATCCCACGCGTGATGAATCTTCTTTGCGAACACGCGCTCATTAACGCTTATGTCGAACACCTCAATCCGGTTCCAGCTCCGATGGTCGAAGAAGCTGCCCGGGACTTCTTGATGGACGAGTTTCGTCCGCTCTCCGAGCGTCCGAACGTGAACCATCACTGGCAGGGCAAACTCAGCGTCGTGCAGCCGGTCCTGGCACCGGAGTTGGCCAGACCATTCACCAGCCAGGAAGGGCGTCCGCACCAAAAACCGTTTGCGGATTTGATTCCTGCATCGTTTGAAGGTGCTGTTAAAAACAGCGCGTTCTTCGCAAAGGGCGGGCCCGCTCCAACGCCTGCTACAACCGTCCTTGAAGTCCAAGCAAATACCGGTTCGGATGAGAGCCTGGACACATTCCATCCGATACCAGAATTGGTTCCCGACGGCTCTGCGCGGCACAGCGCTGCCAGATACACCCCGGACGCCTTCGCTCGCCAGGCAGATGGTGCTACTGAACTTATGACAATCATGGCGAGAATGTTGGAATCTGCCTCTTCGCGTCCGGGTCATCGAGTTGATCCGGCTGAAGTCCACAAGGGAACGTCACCGATTGCCGTGCTTTCGCGCGACGGCGTGGCTGGGCCGCGCTTCTCCGCGGCGATCCTTCGCAAGATCAGTCGGTCTGTCCATCCGGTCAAGACGCTAGTGTGGCAGTGGATGGTTGAGTTTAAACGCGATTGGAGTGTGATGATCGCCCGCGTTCCAATTGCTCAATTGAAAAAATTTCTACTGCGTTGGTTGCGCGAACGGTGGTCGTCCAAGCGCCTGGCATCAAGTAAGAACTAGATCTGTCTGCAATGGCTTTATCCGAAGCGTTGAAGACATCCAGTGAAGCTCCGGCAACCAGACCAGGTGTCAGTCAACTTCGTGATGTAGCCCAGGCACGCGAAAGTCATTGAATCTGCGCGCGTTGTCCCGTTGCTGGTAATTTGAACAGCCGAAACCCACCTTGCTCTCCGTGCCCGGTTACTCGGATCAGCGAACGGTTGCAAGGGCTCCGCTCGCACCGTAGCGGGTGCCAGCTGTAATAAAAACCAAACTCAATCGTCGGACAAGTGTTTCAATTTTGCATGCGCTGAGGTTGGAAGACCTCCGAGCAATTTGTCAGCAGATCTACCCGCGCAGTTTGCGGAACGTCACCAGAGCCATCGGGAGCAGTGTGGATAGCAGTAACGCAAACGTGCCGGGTTCCGGCGCAGATGTGGGTGCAAGAGGGGTGATCACCGGAACGCCGGTTGGCCCTGTTGACAGCGTACCGCCGCCGCTAAGACCGTTACTCGCTGCGAACACTCCCGAGCAACCGATGCCGATGGTGTCGGTACCCGCCAGCGTCACCGAAGCTGTCTCCGTCAAGAATCTGCCGCAAGAATCGGTTACGTTGGTGTCAACAACGACCCCAATATTCGCCAGAACATTTCCTACAAAGGTCGAGTTTGGTCCGAGCGTCGCGGTACCCGAGCCTGTCTTCAGCACCCAATACACGCCCGCACCTGAACCCGTATTAATCACTTTCACCGTCGAGCCGCTTGCTGTCGTGAGCGCACTGCCAACCTGGAAAACCCACAGCGCGTTGGCATTGCCCTGGCCGTCGAGAATCAGCGTTCCTGTCAAATTCATCGTCGACGACGATGAATATACGCCCGGGGTCAGCGTCAGCCCTCCCAACGACGATACGGAACCCGTCGGCGCCATGCCGCTTAGCGCCGTCATTGCGGTCGATAATTCATTTTGCGCAGAGGCTGCCACCCCGCCGCCCATTTGTACCGTGCCGCCAAATATACTGAAATTGGTTGGAATAACGCCGGTCACCGAAGTTGCCGTGCAGCAGGCGCCCACACTTCCGTCGAGCATGGTCCCGGAGCCGCCGATGGTCGCACCCGCTCCACCTAGAATCGTAAAGGTACTCAAATCCGTACCAAGGATGCTGTCCGCGTAGGCGCTACTCGCCAAAATCGGGAAAACCAAAGCCAAAACCATCAGACAAAAAGAACGCAATCTCATCTCTACTCCTTGCAATCGTATGCCGTCTATCGCCAGCTCCGCTGCGGGAAGCTTTCGCGAACGTCTGCAATTCTAGAGAATGCCAGCGAGCGTGTCTGTGCTATTTGAGACAAGTAATACGGCAACGTTTGTTAGGTTAGACTGCGGGAAAATTTATACAGTTTGCGGAATTTTATCGATCGGAGGTGATAACACCTGGGATCAAGCGGTCGCAGCCCTACTTTTGCGGCAAGCGTCCGACGAATCTCTGAAATTCTAGTGCTTGCGCTTAACGCTCACCGATGCAACGTACACCTATCAGTGGAGTCCTGGTATGCCAGAAGTCCTGTCCCAGGAAGATACATTGGGGTCGAAGTGGTGAGCGACAAACTTCAGATTTCCGCCCGTCAAAACTACCGCCGCTAAGTAATCCGCCCAGAATCGATGCCAAGCGCGAAGATCACTTCCTCAAGACTTAGCGAAGGAAAGACATATTAGGGCGCGTCTCTTTGGCTTTTCTTGCTTTAGATCCTTTCCGTCCTATGATTGCCTTCCTAAACGCGACGGAGGTTTCGCTTAATATCGCTCGATTTCGCCAACCCCGGAAGCGAAATCGTCGTGCGAGTTCCCCACCGCTGTTCCGGAAATTCACCAAAGCGCACACCCTTCCTTTCCAGAGCTGCTTTCTTGCGTTTCTAGGTTGTCGATCACGAACATGAGCAGGGACTTTAACCCATATTTCGTTGCCGGACAGTCCACCAGAGCTACTGAGAAAACCCGGGGAGCCTTACTCCGCGTTCTTCCACTTCATCTGATAAATCTGGGTCACGCCGGCATCGCTCATCGCTGCGATATTCCCCTCTGGGGTGATGGATAAGAAATCCTGCGTTCCATTCGAGACTGGGTTCAACCCCGTAAATTTCGTGAATAACTCCCACTTCCCGCCTGGCACCGTCAGCCGGTAGATTCCGGTTTGCTCGCCAGTTCCCGCTTCCGACGGGCCTCGCATCAAATAAAGTAACTTCGAATCCGGCGCCCACACAAAAAATCCCCATTCATGTTCAAAAACCTTCAACTGTTTCCATAGCTTGGTCTTCACGGAATAAATCGCCAGGCTCTTCGGTGGATTCTGAATTCCCGCCAGGTACTGCCCGTCGGGCGACCACAATGGCGCGTAATAGCCATCCGATCCCGGCATGTTCGACACCTTTCTTGTTTCCAGATCGAGAATACGGATGCGCAGGTGTCCCGCGATCGGGTAGTCGTTAAAGTAGATGGACTTCCCGTCCGGCGACCAGTTCGGCAGTACTTCCATGAAACCCTCCGACGTCAGCTTTTCCGGCGCGCCACTATCGACGCCGACGCGAAAGAGCTCTTGCCAGTCGGTATACGCGATCCACTTGCTGTCCGGCGACCACGTGGGCATCTGCGCCAGAGTGTCTGTGAGTTGCAACTTCTCGCTGCCATCGATCTTGCAGCGCCACAAATAACCTCTCGGATAATCCGTGTATGCCATCCATTTTCGGTCCGGTGAAACCACCAACTGCGTCGCGGGTAGTCCTCCCAGATACGGCAAAAACCGCTTTTCCTTTTGGTCGTAGAAATGCATCGATCCCTGTGCCAGGCGCCCCACGACGAACATTCCGTTGCCATCCCGGCTCGGCGCCATTGCGGTTACTTCGGGTTGGCCCGGCGTCAATCGCACCGCAGACGGTTTGTTCCAGAACTGGTACCACCGTGGTTGCAGGTATTCGTAAAGATTGTCGGAGCCGTCTTTGTACGAACTAAAAACAAAATGCTTTCCGCCCGGCGTCCAGAGTCCGCTGTAAGTGCCGGAGTCCTCCGGCCAATGCTGAGGAAGCGGAAGTAGATGTGGACTACTGCCGTCCACGTTCAGCTCCCAGATCCTCGTAAGATCGTTCTCCAGGGCGCTTCTGGACACCGTTACACGAATTTTTTTGGAATCCGGCGAAAAAACGGGATTGCCGGGCACCATATGGTGAGTGTTCCAGATTTCCTTTACGTTTTGTCCGCCGGTGTCACACACATAGACCGATTCCTTTTCATTGAACGCAATCAACTTTCCATCCGGGGAATAACTTGCCCCGCGCGCGGTGATATTTCCCAACCGCTTCGCCGCCCCTCCCAGCACCGGCATAGTCCATATTGTGCCCCGCTGTGTTTCGTCGTTCAGATCGCTCTGCAGTAGCAAAAACTCAGAACCGTCCGGCGAAATATCCACGATACCCATGGTGCCGATCGCGGCGCGGAGAGGCGCCGTGGCTCCTCCCTTTACGGACATTTCGACGGGAGTGCTTCCGCCAACGAAATAAATACGTGATCCGTCCGTGAAGATCGTGGGACTCTTGGTTTCACTCGAAAAGGTGAGCTGCTCCATCGGCAGTGGCGCAGAATCGGCGGGCGTACCGCGGCCGGTATGCGCAACCCACGCGGCGGCACAGACCATCGCCCCGGCTGCGGCCCCAATCCAGATCCACTTCCTCGCCTTCTCTTGCTTTGCTGGATCCGCCGGCAGCCCGATCTGCGATCGTTCCGTCTCCTTCTTCATGAGCCGGCGCAAATCCACCATCAATTCGTGCGCCGTCTGATAACGGTCTTCCCGATCCTTCTCCAGAGTCTTCACAACGATTCGTTGGAGTTCTTCGGGTACCTGGGGATTCAACTCGCGAATGGGTTTCGGCTCTTTGTGCAGAATCTCCCCGATGATCGTTGCCGGAGATTCTGCGGGGAACGCGCGCTTGCCGGTGGCCATCTCATAGAGCACAATCCCAAACGAAAAAATGTCGCTCCGCGCGTCGATGTCCTGGTCCTGCGCCTGTTCCGGGGACATGTACGCTACGGTGCCGACAATGGTGCCGCGTTGGGTGATCGCAGCTGAAATCGTGGGCGACTCGCCGATTGGCGTGCTGTCCAGAATCACCCGTTTCGCCAAGCCGAAGTCCGCCAGCTTCACCTCACCCCGGCTGGTCACAAAAATGTTGGATGGCTTGATATCCCGGTGGACGATCCCGTTCTTGTGCGCAATCTCGAGCCCTGCGGCGATCTGCATCGCATAGTCCAGCAACATCTCCAGCGCCAGCGGACGCGATCCGATCTTCTCCCGCAGCGTCTGCCCTTCCAGCAACTCCATGGCGATGAACGTCTGGCCATCCTGCTCGCCGATGTCATAGACAGTACAGATGTTGTGGTGATTTAGCGCTGATGCCGCCTGCGCTTCGCGCTGAAAACGCGCCTGTGCATGGACGTCCCGCTGTCCTTCCGGTGGGAGAAACTTGAGGGCTACGAAACGACCCAGCCGGGTGTCCTCGGCCTTATACACCACCCCATTTCCCCCAGCGCCAAGCTTCTCGACAATGCGGTACCGCGATGTCGTTGTCTGGCTGCTGGGTGGTGTCCGTGGGTCCCCCATTTTTGGCTTATCTTAGGGGTATCTCTCCATGCAAGTCAATCAAGCGGCTTTGGCATCACCCCTGGAGGAAACCGTGGAACCGGACATTTCTATCTTGCGAAAAACCGGACATTTCTACTTTGCGTTGACATCAAGCGGCTTTGGCGGGCTGGCGCTTGTCTGCTGCTCATAACTTGCCCAGCTCCTTTCTTATCTTTTTCGCATCGGTGTCTCCTCCCGCCCTCGCAAGGTTAGAAAAGGGGAAGTGGAAATACAACGTGCTTTGACCGGCAAACTGGCTTCTAACCAATGCGCTAGGTGATTAAAGGGGTAAACTCCCGGATGGTCGGCAAGAACGCAAACCTTCCCTTACAGGATTATGGAAGGGTTGCCCGTCGTCAGGACTTAAGAACCGCCGGGAGGAAGAGTGTTCGGATTGCAACTTGGAACTGCCATGCCAACGAGGGTGCATTCCACGAATAAGACTTTACTCCACTGAAACCCTGGCGTATGGTCCACCACACGGCGGCGATCCGAGGAACCTCGACGCATTGAAGTGAGCCACGCGCATCGACGCGCGTACCCTCATATAGGGGTTTACCAATCTTAGGAGGAGTTTGCGCTACGGAAATCCCTTAACCCCTCGGCTCCCAGTAGTCCTAGGAACCTTCTTGCCCGGCCAGGACAACTAAGCGACAGAGGCCTCTGAAGATGATTCCTGCGGGAACGACTTTGCCGGGCTCCTACGATCCTTTAATCGTCGCTCTTTCTGCTGTGATTGCGGTTGCGTCTTCTTATGCCGCCCTCGATCTTGCCGGACGCGTAACTGCCAGCAAGGGTCGAGCATTCGCGGCATGGTTGACCTGCGGCTCGGTCGCCATGGGAATAGGCATTTGGTCCATGCATTTCACTGGCATGCTGGCCTTTAAGCTGCCGGTTCCGGTGAGCTACGATTGGCGGACGGTGTTGCAGTCCTTTTTCGTAGCGGTACTTGCTTCGGCCCTGGCTCTCTATCTGGTAAGCCGCGAGAAAATGAGCAACGCCCGCGCGATGGGCGGCGGCGTGATGATGGGGTTCGGAATTGTTCCCTTACATTACTTGGACATGCTGGCGATGCGGATGAGGGCTCATTGCCACTTTAATTCCATATTGGTGGCCCTGTCCGTTGTATTTGCCATCGCCTTTGCCTATTGCGCGCTGCGTCTTGCCTTCTACTTTCGAGAAGCGACGGCAGAGGCCAGGAGAAAAATCGGGAGCGCCGTTTTCATGGGTTCCGCGATTTGTGCGATGCATTATACCGGCATGGCAGCAACAACGTTCATCGCCTCCGGGGTCGAGCCGGATCTGACGCAATCCGTGAGCGTTTCAGCACTCGGAACTACAGGCATCATCATCGTTACGCTGCTCGTCCTTGGTCTTGCCATGCTGTCATCGCTCGTGGATCGCCGCTACGAAGCCCAGGCATTCCAATTGGCTTTGGCGCAGGCAAATATGGAACTCGTTTACGTCGGTCGAGCCGCATCCCTCGGAGGGTTGGCACTGTCCATTGCGCATGAGATCAATCAACCTCTCGGCGCGGTGGTCAATAGTGCCAGTGCTGTATTGCGCTGGCTGGCGAACAAGGCACCAGATCTCCAGGAAGCGCGGGAAGCCGCAACGCAGACAGTTCGCGAGGCTAATCGCGCTAGTGAGGTAATCGCCAGGATTCGCGCATTGCTGAAGAAAGAAGCGCCTCGAATGGAGCGCCTCGATCTGAATGAAGTGATCCGTGAGGCGTTGGCGCTAGCCGGCAATGAAATTGCAAAATGTCGCGTCGTTGTGAAGAGTGATTTGAGTGCGACTGCTCCTACTGTTTCGGGAGATCGCGTGCAACTCCAGCAAGTGCTATTTAATTTGATCATCAATGCCGTCGAAGCCGTGCATGCGGTGAAGGATGGCCCAAGGGAGTTGCGCATCACATCGACGACGGATACCAGTGTCGTGCAAGTTTCTGTCGAAGACACCGGAGTCGGGCTGGGTCAACAAGACCTGGACCGTATATTTCATCCTTTTTACACAACCAAGCGAGCTGGGATTGGAATGGGACTCTCCATCAGCCGTTCGATCATTGAAGCTCATGGAGGTCAATTGTGGGTTGTGTCGCGTTCCCCGCGCGGCGCGATCTTCCAGTTCAGCCTCCCCAAGGCCGACGGTGCTGAATGACGGAACGGCAATCATTGGTTTTCGTCATCGATGATGACACTTCGACACGTGAGACCCTTAGCAGCTTGATTCGCTCCGTTGGGTTGCGCGTTCGGCTGTTTGCTTCCGCGGAGGAATTTCTAAGGTGCGAGCGGCCCGATACGGACAGTTGCCTTGTCCTTGACATCAGGTTGCGCGGTATGAGCGGGCTGGATTTTCAAGGCAAGTTGGCCGACAGCGGCATCTCGATTCCGATTATCTTCATCACCGGGCATGGCGACGTCCAGATGTCCGTCCGCGCCATGAAGGCAGGAGCCATCGAATTTCTGACCAAGCCGTTCCGCGATCAGGACCTACTTGACGCGATTCGCGTCGCATTGGAAAAGGACGGCGAGAGCCGCCAGCGAGGCGCGGAAGTTGCGCAGTTAGAAACCAGGTTTGCTTCGCTGACCCCTCGTGAACGCCAGGTACTCCCCCTGGTGGTCTCCGGCTTGCCTAATAAACAAATCGCCGCCGAACTTGGAATCAGTGAGGCCGTCACCAAGGTCCACCGCAGTCAACTCATGCGCAAAATGCGAGCGGATTCCTTGCCTGATTTAGTCCGGATGGCTGGGAAGATAGGATTCCCGTCCCGCTGCAATCGTGAAAACTAACTAAAGTAAAGATCACACTCACCAACGCACAATAGATTCACCTCGCCAACCGGTGGTACGTTCGCCTTGATGGAGTATTCCATCGAAAGAGGAACTACCGATGCCCAACTCAAGGCTGGAAGTGCAACACCATAGCGACCTGCGGCCCCACTTGGAAAAGATCCTCAGTTGCGTAAAGTCCCTGCATGTCACCCTCAGCGCCGTCATGGCTGACGTTGCGGCCATCCGTAAGACAATGTTCGAGGACCCGGAAAAAATCGACACCTACCGAAATCATTTGAAGCAGACAATCGCGACCACCAAGCCCCTAGTCGACGAGGCCATGCTTTCCTACGATTTTCTAATGCAGGAAATTTCAGACTCTCAGCAATGGACGAACTGAGCCTGCCGTATAAACTCGCCGCCGCACGTCTCCTCGGTATTGGGAAGACGACCCGCTATCGGAAGCTCAAAGACTACGCCACAGCTCCCAGCCAACAAACCACGTGCCGTGAGAGGAGCACTAAGCAATGACCAGTGGACTTAGGAGGCCCGCCGCAGCCAAGGCATGGATTGAGACCGAAGAACTAGCAAGGATCTTGGACTCCACGGCAGAGGCGATCTATGGGCTAGACATGCAGGGCAACTGCATGTTTTGCAATTCTGCGTGTCTGCGATTTCTGGGATACAAGGACCCGGTAGAACTCATCGGTAAGAAGATGCACACCATGATGCACCATTCTCGCCCCGATGGAACACCTTACCCCAGCGAAGAATGTCGTATTTACTTAGCTTTTCGTCGAGGCGAGGATAGCCACGTGGACGATGAAGTCGTGTGGCGTGCCGACGGAACGAGCTTCCCGGTTGAGTATTGGTCCTATCCGATACGTAAGGACAACGACTTGATGGGTGCCGTAGTAACTTTCGTCGACATCACTGAGCGCCGGAGAGCACAGTACGTCCTGCAGCAAAGTGAGGAAATGTTTCGCCAGTTGGTGGAAAACATCCGCGAAGTCTTTTTCATCATAACGCCCGATCCACCGAGAATGGCTTATATCAGTCCGGCTTACGAGGAAGTTGCCGGAAGACCCCGTCAGGAACCTTACGACCGTGTCGATGCTTGGATCGACTTGGTTCATCCGGAAGATCGCCGTCAGGTAGTAGAGGTTTTTGAACAGTCCCTGCGAGGCGTTGCAACGGCCATGGAGTACCGGATGCGTCGGCCTGAGGGATCGGTCCGTTGGATTCACGCACGCAGCTTTCCCGTTCGGGACTCGCAGGGCAAGTTGGGCCGCATTGTTGGTATCGCTGAAGACATTACCGACCGCAAGAAAGCGCTGGAAGAGATGAAACTCGCAAAGGCAGCCGCAGAAGCTGCAAATCGGACAAAGAGCGAATTCCTCGCGAACATGAGTCACGAAATCCGAACGCCAATGAACGGCATTATTGGGATGACCGACCTCCTGCTCGATACGCAAATGACCACAGAGCAAACCGAATACCTCCAGATGGTAAAAACCTCTGCTGACTCGCTCTTGATGACTATCAACGACATTCTAGATTTTTCAAAGATCGAGGCCGGCAAATTGGAACTGGAGTCCATCACTTTCGATTTACGAGAGAGCCTTAAAGGGGTATTGAAACTACTCGCGGTTGAGGCTCATAACAAGGGCCTTGAGCTCCTCCTGAAAGTTCGCCCTAGCGTGCCCACGTCGGTGGTAGGTGATCCTACTCGATTACGACAGATTCTAATTAATTTGGTGGGAAACGCTCTTAAGTTTACAGAGCGGGGAGAAATTGTAGTCGAAGCGCGAAAAGAGACAGAAAAGGATGACTGCACGACCTTTCATTTTAGTGTCCGAGATACAGGGATCGGAATTCCAAACGACAAACAGCAGTTGATTTTCGATGCATTTTCGCAAGCAGATTCGTCATCTACGCGCAAGTTTGGGGGCACCGGACTCGGTCTTACCATTTCAAATCGACTTGTTGACTTGATGGGTGGGCGAATCTGGGTCGAGAGCAAACTTGGACGCGGTTCTACATTCCACTTCACCGCTCGGTTGGAGCTCGGATCATAGCTAGAGGCCTGCCTCAATCGTCTCTCATTCCGTCCATGCCCGGCCAGACCCTGAAACGCCGACATTGTTGGAGATCGAACTGAAATCGGCAGGTTGATTCGACTACCACGCGATAACTTTGTATAACCACTAACGCAATGCGGAAGTTACCCGTCGGCAAAAAGCATACCTTGAAACCTAGCTGGTACCGCGCGCTCCGTCAGCACAGCGCAATATGTCGTGAGGGAAAGAGGGGGCGTCTTTTCATTTTCGGTGAGCAAGGATGGCGGACTCTTACTCACCTACAGTTCGCCAAGCGATTTGCCACAGCTTTACCAGAAGACCAGAAGCTCCGTGCGAAAGCTCACCGACCTGAACGCAGACGTACTGGCGGCGAAGCAGTTGGGCGAAGTCGAATCGCTCACTTTCATCAGCAACAACAAGTTCGAAGTCGAAGCCTTTCTGACAAAGCCCATCGGCATGACCGCCACGACTTCTTCTAATTCAGGGTTTGCCATTTCCGGGATCCGAGACGGGAGACAGCGAGTTGCCGATTGCGGGATAAGCGCGACTAAAGAAGTAAAACAGTCCTGCGAGAATGACGAAAACTACTAGACTGGCCTCCGTGCCGCGCGGACCACCCGTGAGCCAGTCGGGCCCGTGAAAGCGGAGGTCGAGCAGATGGCCGGGAATGGGCTTGCCATCGTTGCCGGAGTTGGGCTCAGCGAAAACCACCATGTCGGCGTAATCGGAAGCGGCGTGAAACCCTACTGCGAACCACAGACTCCCTGTGCGGCGCAGCGTCAGGCACCAAAAGACGCCGTAGAGAGCAACGCTGATCGGGTCTATCCAGTCCTCATGAGGTTTAAGGAGGAGGTGGAGGAGTCCGAAGATCGACGAGAGCAGAATTGCAGCCGGCCAGAAACCAATGCCCTCGCCCAGCGTTTTGAGCGCATAGCCCCGGAACAGAAATTCTTCTGCAAAGCCCAAGGCGAGCATCGCCGCGGCCCATGCAATCGCGTAAAAAAGAAGTTGGCGACCAGGCAGCGCCAGACCATAGAAAGTGCATCCGCCCGCTAAATAAATCGGAACTAGAATTAGCGCGGAAGGGACGAATCCCCACAAAGCGCCCTTGCAGAGCAGCGCTCCGGCATTAGGCACGAGCGGCAAGCCGTAGGATGAGAACGGCTCGCGCGCTATGCGCGACATCAAATACACGATTGCTGAGAGGAATGCGAAGTCCAGGAGATAGTTCAGCAGCATGCTCGACCAGGTGAAAGCGCGGTCGGGGAAATGAATGCGCGCCAGAATCGCTGGGTCAAGAGCCTTGCCAGCAGCCAAATAGATGGCGAGGAACAGTGTAAATCGCCATCCGGCGCGCCAGCCGTGGTTTCCGCGAAAGATCCGTCTGAGAAGATTCATTCGATGTAGCGCCCCGGAATCAATCGTCGCCGCACGTCCCTGCTACGGCACGGGCAGTCTACACCACGTTGTCGTACTCAGCTTCCCGATAGTCGTCGAATTGTCGGCAACCCTTACCTAATCGAAAGCATGGAATAGCTGCGAATCTCTGGTATCGCTGGAAAGATGAAGCGGAGCAGGCAGCAAAGGCAGCGCTTGGCTGGAGAAGCGCTGCGGGCGGCGTGGACGAAGAGCAAGCCAAGCGCGTCAAGCAACTCGAGCGCATGTTGGGCCGCAGATCGGAGGCCCCTATCCTACACTTGGCAGGTGTCCAGTTTTAGAGGGGCGCAGTACACTGTACTCTCTCCGAGTGTTACGAACAGACCGCGTTACTGGCGAACTCTAGAAGACGTTTCCTTACAATGGCGTGAACGCCCGGTTTATTTTGAGGCAGGGAATTTCGTAGCACTGGCTTCCAGTCGGCGGTTTTGGCTTCTCCCCTGCCGAGCGAAAACGCTTGCGACCAGAGCTTACCGTCAACGATAAATAATCAAACCCAGATTGGAAATCACAGGTAGAAAATTCGGCAGTGAATGAGTGGTAGGCCCGAATGGACTCGAACCATCGACCTCCTCCGTGTCAGGGAGGCGCTCTAACCAACTGAGCTACGGGCCTACAGTCCAAATAGTTTAGCACGCGCCAGCCCATCCTGCGCGCTGCTGTAAGCTGTCCAGAAATCTCTTGTGGGTGCACGGTCCGTGCAGGATAATTCGGACTTCCGGCGGCGGACAAACAAGCCCTCGACCATGAAATGCCCCGCGTGTGATCAGGAAAATCCGGAAACAGCGGTGCGTTGTGGCAAGTGCCGCGCGGCGCTACAGAGCTTTGCCGATGACCGGACCATGGATAACCCGGCAAGTTCCGGCGGCCTGACCGAAACCCAACCTTCCCGCGCCGATTCCAGCAGCAAGGCCCCTTCGATGGTTCGAACGCCTAGCGGACACTCGCCATCGCAAAGCCGTAGCTCGTCCGGCGGCTCGGGACAACGCTTCAGAGTGCTAGAGCCCGGCGATGAACTCGGCACACGTTTCCTGATTGACGAACTGTTGGGCGAAGGCGGCATGGGCCGCGTGTATAAGGCGAAGGATCTCGAACTGGGCCGGGTCATCGCCATCAAAGTTCTTCTCTCGGAACTGACTACCGACGCGCAGGTCATTCAGCGGTTCAAGCACGAGTTGCTGCTGGCCAGCCGCATTTCCCACAAACATATTCTGCGCATTCACGATCTGAGCGAAGCCGACGGCGTGAAATTCATCACCATGGCCTACGTCGAAGGCAAAGACTTGAATCAGCTTCTGAAGACCGAGCATCCGCTGTCGCTTGAGCGCTGCCTGAAGTTTGCGCGGCAATTATGCGAAGCGCTGGCGGCGGCGCACGCCGAAGGCGTGGTCCATCGCGATTTCAAACCGCACAACGTGCTGGTTGGAAAAGACGATCAGCTTTATGTATCGGATTTCGGTCTGGCGACTTCATTCGAAACGGCCAAGATGGGCATGACCCGCAGCGGCGCGTTTGTCGGCACCCCGAAATACATGTCGCCGGAACAAGTGGAATGCGGCCCGGTGGACCACCGCAGCGATCTCTATTCACTGGGGCTGGTGATTTACGAGATGGCCACGGGGGAAGTGCCGTTCGCCGGCGACTCTACCTGGCAAGTGATGTACCAGCGCGTTAAAGAAAAGCCGAAAGATCCGAAGCTTGTCAATCCGGCTTTGCCCGATTGGGTGGCGCGGATTATTTTGCACTGCCTGGAAAAAAATCCCGCCGACCGCTACCAAAACGCGGAAGAAATTCTCGCGGACATCGACACTCATCGCAGCCCATCCTCGCATTCGCAGACCGTGGTGCTGCCGTTTTCGCCAAAGCAGGCCAAGTGGACCGGAACGGCCATCGGCGCATTGGTGCTGCTGGTGACTTTATTTTTTGCAATTCCCGCTACAAGACATCTGGTTTTTCGCGGAGAAACTTCTACCTCCGGAGGGAGCAGCCGCCGCGGCTTGCCGCCGTTGACGGCCGGCAAGTACGTGGCGATTCTGCCGTTCCGGGTTTTGGGGAATGACGACTCGCTGAATTACGTGGCGGACGGACTGGGCGAAGCGCTGACCGCAAAATTATTTCAATTGAATGACGTGAGGATTGCTTCCACTGCGGCAGCGCAGAAAACCAACGATCAGAAAACTCCGCTTCCGCAAATTGCCAACAGCCTCGGCGTAAATATGATTGTGCACGGCCTGGTGCAGGGTTCCGGCAAAAATTTGCGAGTGGTGGTGAAGCTCGAAAATATGGAAACCAATGAACTGCAGTGGAGCCAGGAATTCAGCGGAGTGACAGGCGACCTGCTGACGCTTGAAGATCAGATTTACGGCAAGCTGGTGGAAGCCCTGAAAGTGAAGATCACCCCTGGTGAAATGAGCGTGGCCGGAGCGCACCCGACGGAAAATGTGGCGGCTTACGATATTTATTTGCGCGGCCGGCAAGCGCTGCGCGGGCAGCAGGATCCAAAAAATATTCAAACCGCGATTGATTTGTTCGAGCAGGCAATCAAGATGGACAACGGATTTGCTCTGGCCTACACCGGGCTGTCCGACGCCAGCATGCTGATGTACCGCGAAAAAAAGGATCGTTTCTGGTCGGAGCGCGGCGTTGCGGCGGCCAAGCAGGCGGAGAGTCTGAATCCGCGGTTGCCGGAAGTGCATTTCTCGCTGGGTAGCGCGTACAGCGCCATGGGGCAAACCACCGAAGCGATCTCTGAACTGAAAAAAGCGCTGGAGCTTTCGCCGAATTCCGATGAAGCCTACCGCAGGCTGGGGAATGCTTACGCGGATGTCGGACAAAAGGATCAGGCCATTCAGTCGCTGCAAAAAGCCGCGGAGTTGAATCCCTACTACTGGGTCAACCTGAATGCACTGGGGACGGCCTATTTCGAATTTGGAGATTACGACAAGGCGCTGAAGCTATTTCAAAGCGTTACGCAACTGGAACCGGAAAACTCCGCGGGCTTCGACAACATGGGCTCGGTGTACTCGCGCATGGGCAAGTACGAAGAGAGCATTCCGGTTTACCAGAAGGCGCTGCAGATTCAGCCGTATGCCGGGACGTATTCAAATCTGGCCACTGCATTTTTTTATTTGAAGAGATATCCGGAAGCGGTGCAGATGTTTGAAAAAGCAGTGGAGATGAATCCTAGCGACGAGACCTACGCCGGAAATCTGGCGGACGCTTACCGCTGGGCCGGGCAAAAAGATAAAGCCAACGCCATGTACGACAAAGCGATCTCGCTGGCGTACAAGCAGTTGCAAGTGAATCCACGCGACGCCAATACTATGGGTCACATGGCACTGTATTACGCGAAAAAAGGCGACACCGCACAAGGCAAGGATTTCATCAAACGCGCGCGCAGCATCGATCCGTCCGACGTTTATTCGCTCTATATTTCGGCGGTGGTGGATACCATTGCCAACGATCCGAAGCCGGCGATCGCCACCTTGCGCACCGCTCTGCAGAAAGGCTTTTCGGTGGGTGATGTGGAATCGGAACCGGAATTCGCGCCGCTACGTCTGTCGCCGGATTATCAGGCAATGATCAAGGAATTCTCGCAGAAGAGCCACTAGCCGATCCCACTGAAGAAAAGCACAACACATTCCTGACAAGTTTCTTCGGCGGAAAAAATTAGGGGCAGAACTTCTGCCGCTAATTAAAGACGCTGGTAAAATAAACTACGAAAGGCGGCGCTTGCGGAGGCCGGCTAGACTCATCAGTCCGCCAAAGAGCATGATGGCCGTCGCCGGCTCAGGAGTTACAAACGAGCCAGTGCCACGAACCACGGCGCCCTTGGGAATGCCGCCGAATTCGATAGAGTAGATTCCGCCGTCGCAATCGATTTTGTCATCGTGGTTGTTGTCTTTAGGCGCATGTAGGTCGTCGCCTTTGCCTTTGTCATCGATGGTGCAGGTGGCAGGGCCAATGCCGGTGTCCACACCGCCAACGCCGAAGAACGAGATCAGCGTATCGCCGCCGGGTTCGGGAGTCGAAGTGCAGTCGGCGAAGATGTCGCCGCCGGCAAAAGAGCCGCAAGAGTAAGTCAGGCCAGAAGTGCCAGCAAAAAGATCCAGGGTCAGTGAAGTGAGCGTGATTCCGGTGTCGTTCTGGAATGCAAAAATGTTGTGCTTGGCGGTGGCGAAGATATTGAAAGTTTCGGTTGGCGAGGTGATCGCGATTGGAGGTGGATCAACCCTCCGCACTACAACGGTGGGATCCAAACCGTCAGCCAACGCAGCCGAAGCCGCAAAACCCGCCAGCGCGAGTACTATCATGAGCCGAGACACTTTCAATGCACACCCCCTTGGGTGAATCCGTCGCCCTATTATGAGCAGTTCAGCCACCAATCTGATGAGCCGGAGTATGCTAATAAGTGCTTTAAAATCAATAGACAAGAACTGATTTTGACCTCGCAAAATGGGCAGTGTGAAAGAAAGGTGAATGGCTGTGGAAAAGCCAATCACAAAAGGGAATCGCAAAGCCGTCTCTAGGTTCTATTACTTTCAGGACTTTTGTCCTACCCGACGCTCGGCAATTTCATTCGCTGACACCCAGGAATGCCGCTGGTTTTCACGAACGTCGCAGAATGCGACATGGGGTCTCGGTCGCGTATAGGGTGCTGAGAGGCCGGCAAAACATATAGAATGTTCCGGTGTTCATATTTAGAGGAGGATTGGGGATGCGTAAATCGGGATGCATAGGCGTTGCGGCAGCGGGAACGATATTGGCTGTGCTGAGTTTGTCCTTCACCGCGCCGACGCAGGGACAAGACGACAAGAGCGCGGGTACGTTTAAGGCGAAATGCGCGGTGTGCCACGGGGCGGGCGGGAAGGGCGATTCTCCAGCCGGGAAAAGCCTGGGGGCGGCAGACCTCACGAAAGTTGCCGCGGCCAAGAGCGCCGCGGACTTGAAGACGGTGATCCAGAACGGCAAAGGAAAAATGCCAGCCTACGGCAAGAGTCTGAAGCCAGAAGAAATCGACGCGATGGTGGCCTACATCAAGAGCCTGAAGTAACGGCAATGCCCTGCGGTCTTGAAAGCGAGCGCGGATGACGGAGATACGGATTGCGCCAGAACTAAAGGCGAAGTCTGCGAATGCCGCGCTGGGCTGCGTGGAAGCGGATGTGGAGACTGGCGCGACACCAGCAGGGCTGGAAGAAGCGCTACGGGGATGTGAAGAGCGCATCGCCAAGCTGCCGGAACCGCGAGCGGTGCTGGAAGCGTCGGCGATCGTTGCGACCCGTGCCGGATACAAAGCGCTGGGAAAAGATCCGGCTCGTTATCGCGGGTCAGCGGAAGCGCTGCTGCGACGACTGATCGCGGGAAAAGGAATGCCGCGGATCAACAACGTGGTGAATGCGATCAATCTGGTATCGGTGGAAAGTCGGTTATCGATTGGGCTCTACGATCTGGCGCAGGTGGAAGGCGCAATTGAGTTTCGCGCAGGGCGGGCCGGAGAAACGTACAAAGGTATCGGAAAGTACGATTTGAATTTAGAGGGTTTGCCGCTGTTTGCGGATGGCAAGGGGCCCCATGGAAGCCCGACCAGCGATTCGGAAAGAACGATGGTAACGGCAGCAACGACGAGAGTGCTGGCGATCCTTATTTCGTTTGGCGGGACTGCCGCGCTGGATAGTGCGATCACGAGCATGAAAGAAGTTTTGGAAAGCTTTTGCGCCGCGAAGAACGTTGAAGCGAAAATCGTCAGCTAATTCCCGCCGATCTGTTTTTAGTGAAGGCAGGGCGACAGAGTAGGTACCCCCCATGTTTTTCATAAGTGTTCATTCTAAATAACTTACGCGAATGACCGTCCGGTTCTAGCGCCACTCGCTCTTCTTCAAAATTCGCCGCGCATTAGACTTGATTTTGGCTACGGCGCTACCCATCGCCTGGGTCAACTTTCCCGGTGCGCGACGGTCCAGATGTTCCCTCACGGCGTCAGTGAAAAGAGCGCTGCGCGAACGTTTTGTTCGCCGAGCGAGGCGATCGGCCTTTTGTAGTAGCTTGTCCGGGATGGAGATGTGGACTTTCATGTTCTCTCGAGTGTACAGAAGGCGTGGCCAGCACGCCGGGATAAAGCCCCCGCACTAAGAAATTCCCGTGTTTATTCCGCGACTTGCGTGACTGGAACCGCTGCGAGATCCGAAGCAGCGATGCGGGAGCGGGTCAAGAAGCCGCGGGAGGCAAGTAATTCGGCATTCAGGAGAGCGGCGCCGGCGGCTCCGCGGAGCAGGTTGTGCGAGAGCAGCGTGAGCTTTACATCGAGCAGCGGGCATTCGCGGACGCGGCCGACTACAGCGGCCATGCCGTTTCCGGCGTTGACATCGCGGCGAGGCTGCGGACGGTTCTCTTCCTCGAGAACGACGACGGGATTCTTTACGGCGGTGGGCAGGGCGGCGAGCTCGTCGCTTACGGTGAAGTTGCGAAGGGCCTCGCGAACTTCCCTGAGCGTGGCAATTTTCTTGAGGCTAATCGAAAGACATTCGAGGTGGCCGTTTTCGACCGGGACGCGATTGCAGTGTGCGCTGATGCCGATGCCAGCTTCGACAAAGCGTGAGCCATCCCAGCGGCCGAGAAGCTTTTGCGGTTCCGCTTCCATCTTTTCTTCTTCGCCGCTGATGAAGGGGACGACATTGCCGAGAATATCGAGAGAAGGGACGCCTGGATAGCCTGCGCCGGAAACGGCCTGCATGGTAACGACAAACATTTTCTCGAGGCCGAAAGCGTCAGCCAGAGGTTTGAGGACGAGGACCAGCCCGGCAGTGGAACAGTTAGGATTGGTGACGATGAAGCCGCTTCCATAACCGCGATTTTTTTGTTGAACCGGAATGGCATCGAGATGCGCGGCGTTAACTTCTGGAATCAGCAGCGGAACATCGGGCGACATTCGATGATTTTTTGAATTGCTGACGACCGGATAGCCAGCACGGGCAAATTCTTCTTCCGCGGGGCCGGCAACGGAAGAATCGAGCGCGGAAAAAACGAAATCGCAATCGAGCGTTGGATCGAGGCCTTTGACGATGAGGTTTGCCGCTGCGGAAGGAATTGGTGATCCGAGATGCCAGTTCACGGCCTCAGAATATTTCTTGCCGGAAGAACGCTCGGACGCGGCGACTTCAGTGAGTTCAAACCAGGGATGATCGGCAAGCAGTTGGACCAGGCGCTGGCCGACGGTGCCGGTGGCGCCAAGCACGCCTGCGCGAAACTTTCGATCAAACTTCGGTTCCGATGAACTCGCAACGGGACTCACGCTTCACCTCGAAGACTGGAATTATCGCAGCTATCGGTAACGGGTAACGAAGAATTTGCGTTTGCATTTGGTCCGATGCGGGTGCCGCGGAATTGCGGATTGAAAGTATTGCGCACCCAAACGACCATTTCGGTTTCCGCGGCCAGCGGCAAGACTTTGGCGTGCAGGACTTTTGCGCCAGCTTCGGCGAGGGCATGAGCTTCCTCGTAGGAGAGTTCATGGAGCAATCGGGCTTCCGGCGATTCGCGGGGATTGGCGGTGAAGATGCCGTCCACATCGGTCCAGATGACGAGCTCATCGGCGTCAACGACGTGAGCGATCAGCGCGCCGGAGAAGTCCGAACTGTTGCGGCCGAGGGTGGTGACGCGGCCATCGCGGGTGGAACCGATGAAGCCGGTAACCACCGGAACCAAGCGGTCCTGGAAAAGCGGAAGCAGGATTTCACGGCCACGGCGGCGAGTTTCGTCAACGTGGGGTCGAGCATCGCGGAAAGTTTCGCAGGTCAGCACAAATTCGGACGAGCTGACGGGGACCGCGGGCACACCAGATTTTTCGAGAGCGGCGGCGAAGAGGCGCGCGCTGAATCGTTCGCCGTATGAGGCGAGGCGATCCTGCAGAGCCGCGCGCATATCGGCCGAGGGTTGAGTGAGCGGCGAGGAGTCGTGAAGGAAATCTCGCCCGAGGGAATGCAGTTCGAGCTCGACGCGGTGTTGCTCTTGCGGGTCGAGTTGAAGGTCGCGGAGCACATGAACATGCAGATGCAGGAGCTGTTCGGCGTCGCGGCGGGCATCGGTGCGGCATCCGGCTTCGAGCGAGCGGGCAATCGACAGCAAACGGTCGGTGACGCCTTTCATGGCGGAGACGACCACGACGACTTGAGAATCGACCGCAGCATCGCGGACGAGATTGGCGGCATGAAGCATGCGTTCTGCTCCGACGAGCGAGCTACCGCCAAACTTGAATGCGAGGACGTGCTGCGCGGCCTGGCTTGAATGCTCGCTGAAAACAGATGGAAAGGCAGAGGCGCTCTGGCGTTCGGCGAACGGTTCCTGCTGTGCTTCCGGGCTCATGATGACGGCTCCTGGTCAAGGTTCTGTCGTTGCAGCTTGACCACCGTCTGGAGCGTTTCTGGAAGGGGGCTTAAAAGAAGAACCCACCGCCAGGTTCGCTTCAGGCGGTGGGTTGGAAACTTTGCTGTTCTTACTAGCTGTTTCTGCCCTCGCCGGAAGCGCCGGTAGTCTTAATAATAATGGTAGTAGTAGTCGAAGTGGTGGACATCGACTTAGTGGCGCGCTTCGAGATGGCGAGAGACAAACTCACGAAGGAAAGCTTAGCATGGAAGAAATCCGGTGGAAAGCCAAATTTACCGGCTGGCTGGAGGCGTAGCGAAAGAGTTAGCGAAGGTGAGATAAGTCCGCTACGCTCATACCAGGAATGGTGTATGGCGCGAAGGGAAAGAACGTTACAGATTTGGAGAGCGAGTTTCGCCGGGGAAGCGGCGAAGTAGGTGCACGTCTTAACCAGAAAAGTAATACGGGATTCCACGAATCGAGGAAGCCAGATGGATTCTGTAAAGCCAAGATCAAGACCGTGGTGGTGGTACCGCCCGCTGGGTCTTTTCATGTGGGTTGTGGTGCTGCTCAGTGGCGCCAGGATAGCGGCCGGCCAGAACGAAGTTATGGGTGAACTGGTGTTTGAAGGGCAGACCAACATAGAACGCGATTCTGGAGTTTGGATTGATGGAAACTATGTCGGTTATCTGAAGGAATTGAAAGGCAGCAAGAAAGTGATGCTGCTGCCGGGCGAGCATGAAGTGATCGTGCGGCAGTCGGGCTATAACGATTACGTGCAAAAGGTTATCGTAGAGCCGGGAGGAAAGCGGCTGATCAGCGTGACCTTGCAATTGTCTCCGCGTGCCGCAGTTCCTGATATCACGGCGACGCTCAAACTGAAAATCAAACCGAAGCGCGCAGCGGTTTTTCTTGACGAAAAATACGTGGGACATGCGGGAGAATTCGGCGGGGCATTCCGGTCGATGAAGATCAGCCCGGGCAAACACCGAATTCGCGTGGAGCTTCCGGGCTACCGGACATTCGATACTGAGGTGAACCTGCTTGCCGATCAGGCGACCGAAGTGAAGACGGAATTAAAAATTGGAAGCATCGAGCAAAACACCCCACTTATTAAGAAGCCGGACGAAAAGCAATAAGCCGAAAGAGACATCACCGGGAAAGTATGACGTAGGACGGAAGTACCATTCCGCGCTGCAGAGGCAGTACTTACTCTGAATGAGCAATCATAAAACGGTCGTGTGCCGGACAGCCGGGTTGGGGGAATCGCACTTTCCTGGTCGGCCGAGAGAGCACAGAGAACGAAGGAGAATATGAAGCTAGGTTCGTGGTTACGAGTAATGCAGGCGGGCGCGTTGATTTTGGGCCTGGCCTGCGCAGTGCCCGGCGTGCGTGCCGACGAAAACCGCAAAGTGCTGGTGAATCCGAAGCCGGATTATCCAGACGTGGCGAAAAAGCTCAATTTGCATGGAGCGGCCAAGATACAAGTCACTATCGCGGCGAACGGGCATGTGGTTGACGCAAAAGTAGTAGGCGGACACCCCATACTGGCAAACGCAGCGTTGTTTGCGGCGCGCAATTGGAAGTTCGAGGCGGGAAGTTCGGAGACGACGGAGGTCCTGGAGTTCCGTTTCGATTCGAACTGAGTAGCAAATAAATAAGCACTAATACAAATTCATAACGAAGCCTCCTCCTTGCGAGGGGGCTTTTGTTTTTTGGGAAGACGAATCAGTCAGAGGTTTCAAAAATCAGGCTGGAGCAGGTGAGGCCGGACTCGGCTTTTTGCAATTCGGAAATGTCGAGCGAAGTGACGTGAAAGCCGCGAGCCGCGATGCGGGAACGAGTGCGTTCGAACGAGGCCGGAAAAATAATGGTGTCGCCGATTGCCAGGGCGTTGCCGGCGTGAGGTTCGGAAGGATCGACGTCGACCCAATCGTATCCGGCGAACGAAGAAGTATCAAACCAAGCGCGATTCGCGAGCAAAGTGTTGTTCGCGAGCGCGGTTACGGCCGACTTGAGATGAAGGCAACCGGTTACGGGAACGCCGATGACTTGGTAACCGTGCGGCGCAACGATGCGGGTCAATTGCGCGAGGCCTTCAGAATTACTGCGAGCGGTGCGGCCGACGAAGAGTTTGCGGCCGAGACGTAGAATATCGCCGCCCTCGATGGTGCCGGGAAGTTGCACGAATTCGAGCTTGCGGAATGATGCGAGTGCGGCGGCAACGGTGGCGGCTTCTGGGCGGCGGGAATCAGTGCCGAGCGGAAAAATAACGGCCAACTCGTCGAGCACCAACGCGGGATCCTCCACGAACATGGAGTCGGGCAGATCGGGTTCGGCAGGAAGCGAGATGACCCACGCGCCCTGAGAGCCCAGCAGATTCTGGTAGGTGTGATGTTGCGCATTTGCTTTGGCGAAATCGATGGGCTGCCGTGCGATGAAGCTGAGTTCGCACTGCGGTAGTGCGGGACTAACGGCGCGAGTGATGGCGGTAAGCACGGCGAGCGAATTTAACAGGGGAGCAGGCCTCGCCGCAAATCAGCTTCGGCAGGCGGCGCTGGTTTGGGCGCAGGAAGGTTTTTGCGCGGAAGAATGGCGGAATTGCGGCGCGAAATGAGAAATCCAGTAGCTGGCGGCGCCGGCGCCGAGGAGAATTCCGGCTAGGATCAGCGCGACGATGATTAAGGTAAGCCATTTGCTGGACGGCCGATCGCCGGTCTGCGCGGATTCTTTGCCACCGTTGCCATCGAGCGGCTCCGTCCCCAGTGATTTTTCTGGCGGGGCCGCAGGGAACGGGGAAGTTGAAAATTCGGCGGTGCTGATGAAGCTGTAGCCCTTGCGGGGGATAGTTTCGATGTAGGTTGGTTTTTCAGTGGACTCGCCAAGCGCCTGGCGGAGTTTGTTTACTGTGGTGTTGACGTTGGCATCGTAGTTGACGTGAGTATCCGCGGGCCACAGTGCCTGCTTCAGCTCTTCGCGCGTGACCACTTCCCCCTGCTTGTATAACAAGACGATCAGCACCTGATAAACCTTACCCTGCAGGCGCAAGCGCACGCCGTTACGAAAAACCTGCTGGCGATTCTGGTCGATATGGAAAGGACCAAAGCGCACGTAGCGGGCCGTATTGGAAAAGTTTCGCAGAAAATCAGGTTGCATGGCGGGATCCACAGCCGAGTCAAAATTCGGATTCATACACACGCCCTTAGGTTCATAGACGTACCAGAATGAAAAGTGTGTTTAGAGCAGATACGAGAATATTGCGAGAAATGTTTCAGGACGAAATTGCGAAGCAGAGAAGCTACGAAAGAATGTAGAGAGTATCAAAAACGGTAGAAATGCAGCAAATGATGAGGGAAAAAGTTCTAAATTCTATGTAACCAGAGAAGTAACTTCAACGAGTTCAGTAAACCTACACGGCAAAAGACCTCTCCTTCAAGGCAGTTAGAAGCTGAGAACCGCGACAGACAGAATTAAGGGACAAATTGTCCGCACTGGCGGTTCAGATGCCATTCGAATGGCAACCAATTTGTGCGCGATAGCGACCTGAAATGCGGCCGTGGGAAAACGGACGAGGACCGGGCGCGGGAGAGCACAGGGAGCATTGCGAAGGAGAGAACGAAATGCGCAGACTGATCGTCGTGGCACTGGCAGCGACACTATGTGTGTTGCTGGGAAGTGCGGCTTGGGGGCAACGGCTC
This sequence comes from uncultured Acidobacteriota bacterium, assembly GCA_963814635.1. Classification (GTDB taxonomy): domain Bacteria; phylum Acidobacteriota; class Terriglobia; order Acidiferrales; family UBA7541; genus Acidiferrum. The sequence goes on from CAWFDP010000003.1 coordinate 326,857, forward strand.
GACGGCACGCTTCGCGTGACCATTACTGACAAAAGCCAGGCAAGTATTGAAGATGCCAAGGTGACTATAACAAATGACGCGACCGCGGTTTCGATAACCACGACTGCTTCGAGCGCCGGAACATACGTCTTCCCGAATTCGCTGGTCGGAACGTATACAGTCACCATCGAAAAAGATGGATTCAAGAAATCGGTGCAAAGGAACGTGGTCGTCAATTCAAACTCCACCGCGGAGCTGAAAGTGGAATTGGAACTGGGATCGGTATCCGCTACGGTTGAGGTGGAAGCAGGGGCCGATCTTGTAAAGACGGATTCTTCGGAACTGGGAGCGACCTTCAGCGGAAGAGTGGTGGCGGACCTGCCGGTGAATACGTTGGGCGGCGACGTGAAGGAATTTGCGGTGTTTGTTCCCGGCACTACCACTCAGCAGGCTGGCGTACAGGGTTCGGGAGGGTCGATTGGAGGAACGCGTCCACGGTTCAACGGATTTTCGATTGACGGGGTGGATGATAACAGGTTGGACGTAAATGGCCCGATACAGCCGGTGATTCAAGAGTCGGTGGCGGAATTCACGTTGTTGACGAATCAATTTAGCGCGGAGTACGGACATTCCGCGGGGGGAATATTCAACATCATTACCAAGTCAGGTACAAACAATTGGCATGGCGCGGGTTGGGAATTCAATCGCAATCGCAACTACGATGCGGCCGACAATCAGCAGAAGCAGCGGATTGCGGATGGAACGGCGACAGGGCTGGACCGATTTGATTACAACCGATTTGGCGGGAGCGTGGGCGGACCGATTAAGAAGGATCGGCTGTTCATTTATGGGGCATATGAATTTCAAAACGAAGGATTGGCGTCGGCGGGCGCTTCGGTGACGATGCCGACGGCGGCTGGACTGGCGCAATTGCAGGCATTTAATCCGAACACAGCGGTCAGCGCGATACTTGCGCAATTTCCTCTGGCTCCGGTGTCAAACGGAGCCGCTCATTGCAACACCGGTCCCGGCGACAAGGTGGCGAGCCTGGCCTGCGTGAACGGAGAAGCGATTGATGTTGGAAATTTCCAGTCGACGGCTCCGGCATTCTCCAATCAGCACGACTTCACCGTAAATATGGACGCCAACCTGGGCAAACATCAACTGCGGGGACGTTATCTGTATGACCGTTTGCGATTGCCGCTGGTGAATCCGGTGCAGCCGCAGAATCAATTCACCGGAACGCAGGCGACAGATGTGAGGAAAGTTATTTTTACGGATGCGTGGAGCATTGCACCGCGGTTGATTAACGATTTCCGGGCATCGTATTCACGGCTGGCGGGGCCGAACAGTTTGACGCCGGCGGCGTTTTCGAATTTCCCGAACGTGGAAATCGATGAATTCGGCAGCAACGTGGGCCCGTACAGCCTGGCTCCGCAGACCTACACCCAGAACATTTACCAGCTTTCCGATGCGGTTACCTATGTCCGTGGAAAGCACTCGTTCAAGTTTGGCGTGGAAGGCCGCGACTACATTGCACCGACCGATGTGCTGCAGCGGGCACGCGGAGAATGGGACTATGCGAGCTTGAATGCGTTTATCAACGACCAAATTCCAGATGGCGCGAACGGCGCACTGCGCGGAGCCGGCAGTGGATTCGTGGCGGACAACTACAAGTCGCTGTACTGGTTTGTGCAGGACGATTGGAAGGTGACGCCACGGCTAACCTTGAATCTCGGGTTGCGCTATGAATTCAACAGCGTGCCGCGCGACGAAGGTTTACAGGCACTGAACGCCATCTCCGACGATCCGTCACTGGGGCTGATTTTCCGTAAGCCGAAGTCCGACAGGAATAACTTCGGGCCACACCTGGGATTTGCCTGGGATCCGACGGGCAGCGGCAAATGGGCAATTCGAGGCGGGGCGCAAATCGCATACGACGTGGTGCCGAATAACTTCGCCACCAACAGCCCTCCACCACAACTGCAAACCGAGCAGAAGCCGAGCGTGACGTGCGCTTCGGCAACGCCGCCGGCGTGGTGCCCGAATGGACCGGGATTCCTGCTGAATGGCGGCTTGTTGCAGGAAAACGTACCACCGACGACCCAAGCAGAGGCGCGCGCGGCAACAGCGAACCTGATCCCAGACCACACTTCGCCCAAGGTGATGACCTGGTCGTTGGGAGTGCAGCACGAATTGTTCCGCAACTCGAGCCTGGAAGTCCGCTACGTTGGAACGCGTGGCGTGAGCCTGCCGGTGCAGATGAGGTTGAATTCGGCGTCGGCATTCGATCCCAACATACCAGGAGGAGGAATCACACCGCTGCCAACGTACCTGAATCCCAGTGAAATTCCGGCGACAGTAGCGGCTCCTGCGAGCACCCTGCTGAACTTTGACAACTTCAATCCGCAGCCCTTTTCAGTGGACGGTTTCTTCGGGAATCTGACGACGTTTCCCCCGGTTGGCCAGAACACTTACCACGCGGTGTCCGCGGACTTCCAGCACCGGTTCTCAAAGGGAGTGTACTTCCGAACGAACTACACTTTTTCCAAGAATATAGACAATTCGACGAACGAACTGTTCAGCAGCTACGTGAATCCGCGGCGCGCACAGGACGGGTATGACTTCCCGAACGAGCGAGGCCGTTCGGCTCTGGACATCAATCACAAATTCGCGATGGTGTGGGTCTACGATCTGCCCAGCATCCATTCGGAAAACGGATTTGTGAAGACGCTGCTGAATGGATGGCAGTGGAACGGCACATACATCTGGGAAAGCGGCCAGCCGGTAACTCCGCTGTCCGGAACTGATGCCAACGGTAACGGAGATGTTGCGGGAGATCGCACCATCTTTAATCCCGCGGGAATTGGACTTACCGCCAGCGGCGTTGACGCCATCTGCAACGCAGGACCTGGCGGAGCTACGACGATCGTAGGGCGGGATGCGGTAAGCGGAAACTGGAATTGTGGCACCGATCTGGCGCATTCAGCAGCCGTTGACGCTCACATCGTGGGCTACGTAGCCCTTGATCCATCCGGGCGTTTCGTTCAAGCGGAAGTGGGCACCTTGACCAACGCCGGGCGAAACACTGTGAACACGCCAGCCTTGAACATCTGGAACATGGGATTGTTCAAGACCACCAAACTGACGGAGCGGTTCACGCTGCAGTTCCGCGCGGAAACCTACGACACGTTCAATCACCGCAACTTCACAATCGGGCTGCCCTCCAACAACGGCGCTCTCGACTCGACCACCAATACCAACCCGTTGAACGCCGGATACATTTTCGTGACCTCCGGCAGTTCGTTCCTGAACAGTAAAATCTTCAACGGTGGCAGCAGAGCCATGCAACTGGGGCTGCGATTACAGTTCTAGGTTAGCGGTCGAGTCTTGGCCAGGAATACGGCGAGGGAATCCGATGGGTTCCCTCGCCCTCTTTTTCGGAGGATTGCGTTCATGTTCATTCCACCGTCGGCAATCCTTCTTTCGAACGCGGAGACTTAAATGAATTTTTTCTCCACAATCGCACTGGGCACAATTTTGGCATTAGCTCGACCTGTGGTGGTAAGCGCTACGCAATCGGAGCCCTCGGCGGCTGAAGCCAGTGCAGCGTACGACGCGAAAGACTGGGCGAAGTCCGCGAAACTCTATGGAGTGTTGGTGAAGCAGCATCCGGAAGTGCCGCGGCTGTGGTTTCGGCTGGCCAGGTCCGAACAGGAATTAGGGCGTGTGGATGACGCACTGCAAATAATGGAGCAGGGGCTAAAGGCCGGCGTACCGCCAATTTTTGCCGAGTTCGCGCTGGGCACGATTTATGCGCAGAGGGGCGACAAGGAAAAGGCGTTCGAACATCTACAGAAAGCGCTGGATGCTGGCTACAACAAACCCGAACAGTTCGACAGCGACGCACATTTGGAGTCACTGCGCGCTGATCCACGATTCAACAAGATGCGCCAACAAGCAGAGCACAACCTGAAACCGTGCGCGAGCACTCCGGAAAACCGGCAGTTTGATTTTTGGCTAGGCGAATGGGACGTGGAGACGACCCAGGGTGGTGTGCCGGCAGGCAAGAGCAAGATCGAACTGATTCTCGGCGATTGCGTGGTGCAGGAAAACTGGCAGAGCGACGGCAATCCGTATTCGGGAAAAAGCTACAACATGTATAACGCGTCGCTGAAGCGCTGGGAACAATATTGGGTGGACAATTCAGGCGGCAACATTTTTTTCTTCGGTGGATGGAAGGACGGCGTGATGGATTACTGGACCGACGAGATTCCGCAACCCGCTGGCCCGCCGCTCAAGCGCCATCTGCAATTCTTCAAGATCAACGCGGACAAAGTGCGACAGTTCAGCCAGGGATCGACGGACGGCGGCAAGACCTGGACGCCGGAGTACGACTTCACGTATCTGCGGAAGAGGTAGTTGGCAGCAAGGCTGCCGTACTGCAGAAAGTTGGGCAGACAATCTTGCCTGTTCGGGTTCGCCGGAGTTGCGAGTGGCTTTGCGCTTCTATTTTGCCGCAAGGACCATTATTTCCACGCTCGATGGATATTGCTTGGAACGGTAAATGGTCTGGGTGGCTTTCTGATAGTCCGAATCCCTGGCTTCGAAAATATTGGGGACGAATTTTTGCGGATTGCGGTCGTAGAGCGGAAACCAGGTGCTTTGCACCTGCACCATGACGCGGTGGCCCTTTTTGAAAACGTGATTGGTGGAGTGCAAGCCGACCGTGAATGGTGTGACTTGATTCGGCGGGATCGGCTCTGGTTTCTCGTATGAGTTGCGGTACCGGCCGCGGAAAATCTCATCGGCGATCATTAATTCGAAACCGGAGAGTTTCCAGTCTTCTTCCACCTTTTCCGGATAGACGTCGATCAGTTTGACGATCCAGTCGGCGTCGCTGCCGGTGGTTGAGGCGAATAATTTCGCGGTGACATCGCCGGCAACGGTGACATCGTCTTGCAGAATTCCGGTTTGCCAGGTCAGCACGTCGGGGCGGCCATCGACGAAGCGCTGATCCTGCACCAGCCAGGTATACCAACTGCCGGGATGGTCCTGGGGATAAGTCATGTCAACCGGACGGTGGCGGTACGGAACCGGATGGGCGGGATCGCTGATGTAGCTGTCGGCAGCGTCCTGGTCTGCTGTTTGTGGCGGGTCAAACGATAGTTTGCCGCCGGCCTGGAAATACAGGTGCTTGGTCTGCGCTTCTTTCGGGGGCCACGCATCGTAGGAGGTCCAGGTGTCGCTGCCGGTCTGAAATGTGGTGGCTTCTTTTACCGGAAGAGTGCCCTTGTCGTGCAGCCAGTAGGCGAACCAGGGCGCTTCGATTTTTTGGCGGAAATAGACGCCGGTATCGTTGTGAAACGGAATGTCGCCCAGCGATTTGCCGGGGCCGTGCGCCCAGCCGCCGTGATTCCACGGGCCGACGACCAGAAAGTTGTAATTTCTCTTGTCGGATTTCTCGAGGCGCTCGTAAGTCATCATCGGGCCGAAGAAATCTTCCTGGTCCCACCAGCCGGCGACGTTGAGATTCGGAACAGTCGGTTCGTGCAGCGTGTAGGCGACTGCGTGGTGCTTCCAGAAATCGTCGTAGCTGCTGTGCTGCGTGAAGTTATTCCAGGTGGGAATTTTGCCGTGAAAATATTTTTCGTTGGCATTGGAAAGCGCGCCGAGACCGAGATACCACTCAAACAAGTCGAAACGGTCGAAGGGGAAACTGAAATTTTCGCCAGAGCTTTCTAGAAGCGCGGTGTACTCGAAGCCATAGCTCAGGCGGAAGGCGCCGTTGTGAAAGAAATCGTCGCCCAGCCAGGTATCGCCCATGCAGGCCTGCTCGGAAACGGCCTTCAGAGCCGGATGCGGATTGACCATGCCCATGGTGACCAGATAGCCGGGATAAGAGATGCCGTTCATACCGACGCGGCCGTTGTTGTGCGGGACATTCTTGATCAGCCAGTCGATGGTGTCGTAGGTGTCGGTGCTTTCGTCAACGGCTTTGGCGTCGGTGGAGTTGGGCGCGGTGTGCAGCATTTCAAATTTGCCTTCGGAGCCGTAGCGGCCGCGAATATCCTGAAAAACAAAAATGTAGCCGTCGGCGAACATGTCGGCGTAGCGGTAAAGACTGTTGCTCATGCCCCCGTCGCGGGCGGAAATTCCGTAGGGGGTGCGCTCGAAAAGCATCGGCAGCGGTTCCTTGGCGTCCTTCGGCGTGTAAATTTCGGTGTGCAGCTTGACGCCATCGCGCGCGGGAATCATCACTTCGCGCTTATCGAAGAGTTTGGCGAGGTCGGTCCGCTGGGCCTGTTGGGCGGAGGAGAACGGTGCTGCCAGAAACGCCGCGATCAGCAAGGGCAACAACCGAGTGAGGGTCGGACGAGCGAGACAGGACATTAGAACCGCTCCTTAGGATCGCGCTAAATCGTCATACGTAATAAAATCGCGCAAGGATATCACGGAGCGAAGATGAACATCGCTTGGGAAATGACGCACTCGGTTGAGACGGAAGCGAGTCAGGACTTCGCGTGGACCTACTGGACGAACATCACGAACTGGGATGATCCTCCTGCTCGATTCGAACTAAACGGCCCGTTCGCAGCCGGCGCCCGAGGAACGACTCATGTGCCCGGGCAAGCACCGTTGTGTTGGCTAATTAGGGAGGTCGATCCGCGCAATGGCGCGACGATCGAGTTGCAGCTGGACAACGCCGTTTTGTCGTTCGAATGGCGGCTTGAAGCTATTTCGCCGGAGCGAACCCTTCTGAGCCAGCGTGTTCTGTTGCGGGGTGAGAATGCGGCAACATTTCGCGACCAGGTGGAGGCCACCTTCGCTGTAACTCTGCCCGACGGCATGAAGAAGCTTGCTGGCGCGATTGGCGCGGCTGCGGCCGGGAGCAGGAATTCGAGATGAATGTGATAAACTATTGGTTGCAACGCCACACCTGAGAATTCCTGATCCGGCAGGTCCGGATCGCAAAGATTAAGGAAGATTCACACGGCTGCTGGTTGTTCCAGCAGCTATTTTTGTCTTTAGCGGTTGACGGAAACCGGCCTCCCGACCGAGTCGGGATAAATTCCGGCCGGCCACTACAAAGGAACTGAAAGCGGAATTATGAGTCAAAACGTACGCAATATCGCGATTATCGCCCACGTGGACCACGGCAAAACCACGCTGGTGGACGCCATGCTCCGGCAGAGCGGCATTTTCCGCGCCAACGAAGCGGTGATCGAGCGGGTAATGGATTCGAACGACCTGGAGCGGGAGCGCGGCATCACCATTCTGGCCAAGAATACGGCGCTGTTTTTCCACGACACCAAGATCAACATTGTGGACACGCCGGGTCACAGCGACTTTGGCGGAGAGGTGGAACGTGCGCTGCGCATGGTGGACGGCGTGGTGATGCTGGTGGACGCCAGCGAAGGCCCGTTGCCGCAGACTCGCTACGTGCTGCAAAAGGCGCTGGCGGCGAAGCTGCCTCCCGTTGTGGTGCTGAACAAGATCGATCGCGTTGACGCACGGGCAAAAGAAGTACTGGACGAAATCTACGACCTGTTTATTGATCTCGACGCCACGGAAGACCAGCTCGATTTTCCGGTGATCTACACCAACGCGCGCGACGGTGTCGCGCACCGCACTGAGGGCGATGGTTCGAAAGACCTGCTGCCGCTCTTTGAAACCATCGTGCAGCGAATCCCCGCGCCTCCTGGAGATCCAGCCGCAACACTGCAGTTGCAAGTGATGAATCTGGACTATAGCGAATTTCTGGGGCGAATCGCGATTGCCCGGGTGTTCAACGGAACATTACTTCGTGGCGCGGAGGTTGGCATCAGCAAGCTCGACGGCAAAATTCAACCCACAAAAATCACCAAGCTCTACACATTTCGCGGATTAGATCGGGATGAAGCGGAAAAAGTGGTTGCCGGCGACATCGTAGCCATTGCAGGAGTAGAAGGCATTCAGATCGGCGAAAGCATAATCGACCTTGCGAACCCGATGCCGCTGGAGCCGCTGATTATTGACGAGCCGACGCTGGCCATGATTTTTACCGTGAACTCCAGCCCGCTTTCTGGACGTGAGGGCAGTTATCTTACATCGCGCGATTTGCGCGACCGCCTGGCAAAGGAGTTGCTGACCAACGTTTCCATCCGTGTTGAGGATACTGACACTCCGGAGTCCTTCAGGGTGCTGGGCCGCGGCGAATTGCAGCTGGCTATTTTGATCGAAACGATGCGGCGCGAAGGCTTTGAGTTGATGGTGGGCAAGCCAGAAATCGTGGTGCGGACTGAAAACGGCAAGAAGCTCGAGCCGCAGGAGCGGCTGGTCATCGACGTGGCCGACAATTTTATCGGCATCATCATGGAAACGCTAGGCAGCCGGCGCGGGGAAATGGTGAAGATGAGCAACCACGGCTCCGGCCGGGTGCGCATGGATTTCCGCATACCGTCGCGCGGACTGATCGGCTTGCGCAGCCAGTTGCTTACCGACACGCGCGGTACGGCGCTGATTCACTCGATTTTTGACGACTGGATCGAGTACGGCGGCGAAATGGCGCTGCGCCCGACGGGAGCGCTGGTTGCCGATCGCGCCGGAGTGTCAACCGCGTACGCGTTGTGGAATATTCAGGAGCGCGGGGAACTCTTCATCGGACCAACGATTGATGTGTATGAAGGAATGATCGTCGGGGAAAATTCGCGCGAACAGGATATGGAAGTAAACGTCACGCGGGAAAAGAAACTGACCAACATGCGCTCTTCCAGCGCGGATGAGGCGATTCGACTGATTCCACATCGCGAGCTGAGCCTGGAACAAGCCATCGAGTTCATTGCCGACGACGAGTTCGTCGAAATTACACCCAAGTCAATCCGCTTGCGCAAGAAGGTTTTACAGTACAACAAGCGCCCACGCCGCTGGCAGGAGATTCGGGCCAGCCAGGAAGCAGCCGGCTAGCACTTCGAGTACAATAAAGCGATACGGTAAAGGCCCACTTTTTAAGCCCAGAGTGACCGACAAAAGTTCGGTGAAAATCGCCGAAATGCGATAGAGTGTCGCGCAATCGCTCGCGCGTCAGGTACCAAGCATGCTGTTTGACGTTAAATCAGAAGAGACGGGAGAGACAATCGCGGGCCCGATGACAACCTCAATGGAAACTAACAAAGTCAGCAAAGGCTACCAATCGCCGTGCACCATCGTCGCGTCGGCCACCGCGCTGCCGCAATACACCATCACGCGCGAAGAAGTGAAGCTCTATTTGGGAAGGGTGTTTGACATCCCGGAGCGCCGGCTGGAAGCGATGATGAGCATCGTGGATAACGCCCAGGTGCACAAGCGGCACTCGATTTTCGATATTGACGGCACCATTGAGCCGCGTCCGCTTTCGCAAACCAACAACGAGTACATAGAACACGCGGTGAAGCTTGGCCGCGAAGCCGCAGAGAAGTGCCTGGAGCGCGCGGGCATGAAGCCGGAAGACATCGACATGATCATCACGGTGTCTTGTACGGGATTCATGATTCCGTCGCTGGACGCCCACCTGATTAACCTGATGGGCTTTCGTTCGAATGTTCGCCGCATGCCTTTTACGGAACTGGGCTGCGCGGCTGGCGCCATGGCACTGGGACGGGCCTCTGATTTCTTGCAGGCTCAGCCCGGCGCAAACGTGCTGATCATCGCGGTCGAGCTGCCCACACTGACCTTTCAGCGCAAGGACATTTCGCAAGCCAATCTAATCTCGTCGATTCTATTTGGCGATGGCGCAGCGGCGGTGATCGTCAGCGGAAAGACTGGCGGCGGCCCGAGGATTCTGGTCTCGGAAACCTACACTTTTCCCGATTCGCTGGGAGCCATGGGCTTTGATCTGCGCGATTCCGGATTTCACATCCTGCTGGCAAAAGACGTTCCGGAAATGATTGGCGAAAAGATTGGCGGGCTGGTGCACGGCTTTCTCGAGCGCCAAGGCCGCAAGCGCGAAGAAATCAAGGGCTGGATCCTGCATCCCGGTGGCGCGCGGCTGCTTGGCAACGTCGAGAAGGAACTCGGTTTGTGCAAGTGCGACACTCAGCCGTCATGGGATATTCTGCGTGACGTGGGAAATCTTTCCAGCGCGACGATTCTGTTTATTTTGCACGAATGGCTCTACAAGCGACCGCTGCAGACGGGTGAATATGCGATGGCTGCGGCATTTGGCCCGGGCTTCAGCGCGGAATTTCTTCTGCTGCAATGGAACTGAGCGTCATCCTGTTTGTCGCGTTGCTGCTGGCGGTAGCGGCGATGCGCATCGTCGAGCTGCGCATTTCGAAGCGCCACCAGCGGGAGATGACTTCGCGCGGCGCGGAAAAAGCCAAAGACCCGATTTTCCGTTGGATGGCGATCTTTCATACGCTGGTGCTGATCGGCGCTGCCGTCGAAGTCGTAGTTCTACACCGTCCATTTCTACCGGTGCTCGCAATTCCCATGATCGCGCTTTTTGTTTTGGCGAATATCGTTCGTTGGTGGGTGATTCGAACGCTGGGTCAGCACTGGAACGTTGAGGTGATGGATTCCACGCGCCTCGGCGTCATAACCACTGGTCCTTTCCGCTACGTACGCCATCCTAATTATGCCGCGGTGTTTGTCGAGATGATCGCGCTTCCGCTGATTCACACTGCGTGGATTACCGCGTTGGTTGGAGCGGTTGTTCACGTGGTTGTGCTTACTGTTCGGCTTTCCGCCGAAGAACGTGTGCTGTTCGCCAATCCCGACTACGCCTCCGCCATGTCGTCCAAACCGCGTTTTCTGCCCGGATTGTTTTAGCTCTTCCGTAGCACCGCCAATCCTGGCTGTGCTCAGTCCATCCCGCGCCACCAAGAAATCGAGCCGGCAAGATTGAATCAGTGCAGCTGCCCTATAATGCCAGCGGCGCCGGTTCGCATCGACGGGCGCGACGGATGGTGAAGCGTGTTTCAAAAGGATCTTTTAAAAGACCGCGCGATTTTCCTGAGTGGCGGTGGCTCCGGCCTTGGCCGCTCGATGGCGCTGCACTTTGCCTCACTCGGCGCAAAAATGTTTGTGATCGGCCGGCGGGAGGAGCCGTTGAAAGAAACGTGTGAAGAAATCTGCAAAGCCGGCGGCACGGCCGCATATGCCACCTGCGACGTTCGCGACTTCGCCGCTGTTGAAGCTGCCGCCGTCAAAGCTGACGAAGAATTCGGGCGCATTGATACCGTCATCAACAACGCGGCTGGAAACTTTATGGCGCGCACGGAAAAACTTTCGCCGAACGCGTTCGATACGGTTGTCAGCATCGTGCTGAATGGAAGCTTTCATTGCACCCAGGCATTTGCGCGCAGATGGATCGCACAAAAAAAACCCGGCAACGTCCTCAGTATCACCACAACTTACGCCGCAGCGAATTGCGGCTCGGGCTTCGTTGTTCCGTCTTCCTGCGCCAAAGCAGGCGTGCTTGCCATGACCACGTCACTCGCGGTTGAGTGGGGCAAATACAACATTCGACTGAACGCCATCGCTCCGGGCCCGTTTCCCACCGAAGGTGCGTGGTCGCGGCTTATTCCTTCGAAACAGTTTGAAGAGCACGCGCGCAATTCGAATCCGATGAAGCGCTTCGGCAAGCATGAAGAACTCACCAACCTCGCGGCATTCCTCATCAGCGATATGGCGCCCTATATCAACGGCGAATGTGTGGTCATCGACGGCGGCCAGTGGCTGCAAGGCGCCGGAGAATTCAACGACCTGCTGATGCTGCCCGAATCCGCCTGGGAACAAATGGAAGCCGCCCGTACAAGAAAATAGCTGCATTACCCTTTCTCGGAGTGCGGCGGCTTGACGCCCCATTTGTTACTGCGGCAGCGCGCTTGCTTTCAGCTTCACGGATAAATCGATCCGGCCTACCTGTTGTCCGCCACTTGTCGCTGTTACCACCACACTTTGAGTCTTATTAGGCGATTCCAAACCGTGCGCTGGGCTTTGAATTTCCACAGACAAGAAACTTAACTGTTCATCAGGAACTTTATATTTTCCTTGGCCCTTAAGTACGCTCCATCCTTCCGGGGTCGAGACGCGAATCTCAATCTCTCGGGACAAGCCCTTCAATCTATCAATAGATAACGGGATTGCCAGCAATTCCCCTTGTTTTATTGCAATTTCCGGTTGCTTGGGCAGTGACCGCCACAGGTGGTGCGCGCTATAAAACCTCTGGTAAAACTCCCAGGTACCTCCAAGCCTCAGGCGATAATCGGGCTCTGGAGATTGTTTCGTTTCGATGGCATCTACTTCAGGGTCATAAATCGTGTCGTCATGTCGCGTGTCGAAGACGTCGGCACGGCGGTGGACTGGGCGGTTAGCTTTGCCAAAAATCAGTGTCATCGGCTCGGTCCACCACTGATGTTGGGGATCGTCCATGAACTTGTTGAGCTGTTCGTCGCTCATGCTGGTCAGTTGATGAATCTCTGCCGGAAACTGTGTCAGGTGAGGAGTAGCAGCGTCCATTGCCAGCCGCCAGTAAGGCTTTTTCTGAGACGGCGAAAGCTCCTTGACCGAATACGCTGGTCCGTTTCCGGTAAATTGCTTCTGATCGTCGGCGTCGCTGAAGAAATAGAGTTTCTTCGGCTGCCACGGCGTTAGGTTTTCCAGATAGACTTCCAACCGCTTCGTCGCTCCCGCGACTTGAGCGGGAAACGCGGTCGGATCGTTCGCCAAATCAAAGGCCTCAGTAGCCAATACTCCCGCCGCCTGATGATCGCCGTGATTTTCGCCGATGAAAATTCCGGGCAGCCAGGTGATGATCACTTCCGGCCGCGTCAGTCGCACAATCCGAATGAGCGCTTCCAGGTTCGCGCCATGTCCCCAGTTGGCCAGCGAATTCAGCACGTTCTGCGATGCGGTGTCCTTGCCATCCAGAAACCAGACGTTCGTAATTCCCAGCTTCGCGCAGGCCTGCCGAGCTTCCTGTTCCCGAATATCCGCCAGCGCCGGGCCATGCTCGCGCGAGTAGTCGTTGCCGCCACTTCCGCCGCGCGTTGCAAACACGACTGCTACGCGTTTGTGTTCGTCGTAAATCGCGCGCGCCAGGTACGGCGTCACCCCGCCTTCATCGTCGGGGTGCGCCACCACCAGCAAAATATCCGTCTTAAATCGTTGGTCCGGCTCTTTGATGGTCTGGATAGGCGCAGAGGTCTGTGCTCTCGCCGGAGTCGTGGTGAAACACGTCAATGCCAAAACCACGAGAAACCGTTTCATCGCCCACCTTTTCAAAAACCTTTTGCTGCACATGTGAAGGAAGATTGTACCTGCTCCTCCGCGCAAATCCCTAAGCAGCTTCACCGCAATCGCACATACTCTGCGGGCTATACTCTATGAATGCTTCGCAGATTCAGCCTGCTGCTGGCTCTCCTTGTCGTGAGTCCGCTCACCGTTCTGCCAGGCCCTTTTGGCCAAAACACACCCGCTGCCGAATTTCCGTTGAGCGTGGCGATAGCAAAAGTCCAAACCAGCGCCGATTCCAAGCAAAGTTACGCGCTATATCTACCGGCGAAATATTCGCGCGAAAAGCACTGGCCAATCGTCTATGTCTTCGATCCCCTCGCACGTGGCCCGCTCGCCCTTGAGCAGTTTCAGCACGCGGCGGAACTTCACGGCTACATCGTCGCGGCTTCGAACAATTCCCGCAATGGACCATGGGCGCCGGAATTTGAAGCAGCAAATGCGGTGTTTCGCGATACTCAGCAACGTTTTTCGATCGATACAGCGCGCATTTACTTCGCCGGATTCTCAGGAGGCGCCCGAGTGGCATCGCGGTTGGCGCAGCTGTGCAAGTGCGCTGCCGGAGTCATTCTCAGCGGGGCCGGCTTCTCATTGAGTGACGCGCCATCCGCAGATGCAAGGTTCGCCGTATTCTCCGCGGTGGGCAACGCGGATTTCAACTACAGCGAAATCATTACGCTGCAAGAAAAGCTGGAAAAGGCCTCGCTGCCTCATTGGCTGCGCATCTTTGATGGGCGCCACGAATGGGCGCCGCCAGGCGTGATGGACCAAGCACTGGCCTGGTTTCGCCTTCAGTCGTTGAAATCGCAGCGCGAATCGCGCGACGATGCTTTTGTTACAGCGGAATTCGCCGCCGCTCAGGAACGCGCTACTGCGATTGAGAAGTCCGGCGACTTGCTAACCGCCTGGCGCGAATACCGGCAAATCTCAGCAACTCTTGAAACTCTGCGGGAAGTTTCCTCGGTTCGTGGGAAAGCCGATGAATTAGAAAAACGCAAAGATTTCCACGATGCTATAAAATGCGAACGAAACGATTTTGCCGAACAGGCGCGTCTCAGCGACGAAATCCTATCCGCCGCTTCCGCCCAAAAGACTGACGGCCCATCTCCGACGGGGCCGGCCGGGCTCGCAGTCGTTCTCACGAAAGATCTTCACAATAGTGCGGAACGCGAGAAGAAGCCGGAACATGCGCTGGTTCTTAAGCGCGCACTCGCTGGCGTTTTCATCGGCTCTCTTGAATCCGGCGGCGAGGCCCTCGACAAGAAAGACTACCTCCACGCAACGAGCCTTTTCGCCTGCGCCGCCGAAGCCAATCCCGAATCTGAATGGGCGTTTCGCAATCTCGCCGTCGCCCGCGCGCTTTCCGGCGATCGCAAGGGCGCGGTCGAAGCGCTTCGCACAGCTCGTAAGCTCAGCAAAGACCTGCCCGGCTTTTCCGATTGGCTCAACCATGAACCGTCATTCGCTCGGATACGATCCACGCCGGCGTTCGAATCGCTCGGTTCGTAGCGTTGTGGTCGTCAATTCCCAAGCTCGATCCTGGGTCGTTCTGACAGCGCTGCCTTGACCCTAATTTCTCCCGCCGATAAGCTTGTAGATTCCCTTCTCGGATTTGGAGCCACATGGAAACGATTCACGTAACTTTGCCCGATGGCAGCGTCAAGGATGTGCCCAAGGGCACGACCGCTGCCGAAATTGCGCGCGGCATTTCACCGCGTCTTGCGGATGCGGCGTTTGTCGCCAAGGTTTATTCGAATGACCGCCCGCTCGCGAATTTCGGCGATGCTGTCGATGATGGCGGCTACCTGATTGATCTGCGCCGCCCGCTCGAGCAGGATCTGAAGCTCAAGATCCTGACCGACAGGGACCCTGATTCCCTTTTCGTTTTTCGCCACTCCGCCGCGCACCTTCTTGCCGCCGCGGTGATGGAGCTTTATCCCAACGTCAAGCTCGGTATTGGCCCTCCCGTGGACAATGGCTTCTTTTACGAATTCTTGCGCGAGGAACCGTTTACTCCGGACGACCTCGCGAAAATCGAAAAGAAAATGCGTGAGCTTGCCGCGCAGGACTTGCCGAATGAGCGCAAGTACATGGCCAAGCCGGAAGCGTTGGAGTTCTACAAAAACTCCAATCAGATTTTCAAGTGCGAGCTGGTCGAAGAAAAAGTCACAGACCCAATGGTTTCGTTCTACACCACCGGAAAATTTATCGATTTCTGCCGCGGCCCGCACATCCCGTCCACCAAGCGGATTCAGGCGTTCAAATTGATGAGCGTCGCGGGCGCCTACTGGAAGGGTCAGGAAGGCAACGCGCAACTACAGCGCATATACGCAGCGGCGTTTTTCACACAAAAGGAGCTCGACGAATACCTACATCGTCTGGAAGAAGCGAAGCGGCGCGATCACCGCAAACTCGGCCCCGAATTGGAGCTCTTTAGCATTCAGGAAGAGGCTGGCCCCGGGCTGATTTTCTGGCACCCCAAGGGCGGCTTTATTCGCAACATTATTGAAAACTGGCTGCGCGACGAACTCATCAAGCGCGGCTACGATCTGGTTTACACGCCGCACATCATGCGGCTCGACCTCTGGAAGACTTCCGGGCACGCCGATTTTTATCGCGAAAATATGTTCGGCCCAGTTGAAGTTGAAAAGGCTGATTACCAGCTCAAGCCGATGAATTGCCCTGGCCACATTCTGATTTACAAATCGAAGCTGCGCAGCTATCGCGATCTGCCGGTGCGCCTCGCTGAACTTGGCACCGTTTATCGCTATGAACGCAGCGGCGTGCTGCACGGGTTGTTGCGAGTTCGCGGATTTACGCAGGACGACGCCCACATTTTCTGCATGTCCTCGCAGATCGAAGCGGAAGTCGAAGCCTGCATCGACTTTGCGTACGCGGTGATGAAGAATTTCGGCTTCGATAAATTCGAAGTTGAACTCTCTGACTGGGACCCCAATCACCCGGAAAATTACCCTGGGAAGCCGGAAGATTGGCAGCACGCTTCCGATGCCCTGGCCAGCGTGCTGAAACGCATGAACATTTCGTACAAGAAAATGGCAGGCGAAGGCGCGTTCTACGGCCCGAAAATCGACGTGAAATTAATTGACGCCATCGGCCGACCCTGGCAGCTCACCACGGTGCAGTTCGATTTCAATTTGCCGGCGCGGTTTGGTCTCGAATATGTCGGCGATGATGGCGCGCGCCACCAGCCGCTGATGGTTCACCGCGCGCTGCTGGGCTCCGTCGAGCGTTTCTTCGGAATTTTGATTGAGCACTATGCTGGCGCGTTCCCGCTTTGGCTGGCGCCGGTGCAGGTGGAAATCTGCCCGGTCAGCGAAAAAGCCATCGACTACGCGCGGCACGTCCTGGAAACGCTAAAGAATCACGGCATCCGAGTCCATCTCGACGATCGCAACGAAAAACTGCCGGCAAAAATCCGAGATGCTCAGATGCAGAAGATTCCCTACATGCTGGTGCTTGGCCCCAAAGAAGCCGAAGCCGGCACCGTCAGCGTCCGCCACCGCAGCAAAGGCGACCTCGGCCCCAAGCCCATAGCCGAACTGGTCGAATCTCTGCGTGCGGAATCCGACTCCCGTGCAATTTCGTGAGGGACGTTTTTTTGCCCGACTACATCGATCGCCGCTCGTTCATCACCATCGCCGGTGTCGCCTTGCTGGCTCCGCCGTATCTTGCCGCTCAACAACGGGAACAATCCGACGTGCCTCCACTGGTTGATCAGGTGCCGCCGATGCTCGACCACATCCTTCTTGGTTGTAACGATTTGCCCCATGGCATCGATTTCGTCGAACAGCACACTGGCGTTCGCGCGGCCTTCGGTGGAGTTCATCCCGGCCGCGGCACACAAAACGCGCTGTTATCGTTGGGCACGCGGCGATATCTCGAAATCATCGCACCCGACCAGCAACAGCACAGCGACCATCCGCTGGCTGAACATCTGAAAGATCTTTCCGAACCGCGGCTCGTGGGCTGGGCCGCCCATCCCGGCGACATTCAGGTTCTC
Organism: uncultured Acidobacteriota bacterium; assembly: GCA_963814635.1. Lineage (GTDB taxonomy): Bacteria > Acidobacteriota > Terriglobia > Acidiferrales > UBA7541 > Acidiferrum. Next base: position 344,111 of record CAWFDP010000003.1, read on the forward strand.
GCGGCCGACCTTGCCAAGGCCGGAATTGTAGTCACCGGCCCGACTGCCGGCTCGCGCAAACGCCCCGACGGCAAAATCCTTCACTGGAAAACACTGAATCTGAAGGATGATGGCAACGGACTGCTGCCTTTTTTCATCGAGTGGAGTGCCGAAACGGTTCATCCGTCCGAGGACGCCCCTAGCGGCTGCCAACTCCTCCGTTTCGAATTGCTCACTCCAGACCCTGCGGTTCTCGCCAAAACTGCCTCTACACTCAGGCTCGCTGCTCCAATCGCGAAAAGCCCTTCCCCGCAACTCCACGCCGTAATTACCGGCCCCAAGGGCAAGCTCGACGTCACCTCTTGAAATTGTCGATCTCGTTTTAATTCTTTGACCAACGTGCTACCACACGAGTGTCTTAATATTCCCGAAATGAAACGCTTTCGCACTTTCTCGCACTATCCCTCAGCACCAACAACTCAGGGGCAAGACCTGCACGAATCATCCGTGGGTTGAAGGAGCCAGGGGGCACTCAGGAGGGGCGGTCACCAACTCCGTGTTGTGCCCCCACATTTCAATAGAAAAGCCAGCAAAGCCGCGGATCGCTTTCGCTGGGCCTCCCGAGGTCATAAGGTTTGTCCCGGTTTCCTGCTTGCCGCCGCTGTGGTTTTGCGTGCTATACTTTTATGCCCATCCTTCAGCGGCTTCCAGCCGTAACGGATGGGAAAGTATCGGAACTAGATTCGGGCTCCAGGGCCGGCTATCCGTGTCCTCTGGTGCTTTCCACGGCTTGAGGGGGATTTATCGCAGAGCGGAATTTCCGGCAAGTGAGCGACAGAGTCCGTGTCAACGATCGGATTCGCGCTCGCGAAATCCGGGTGATTGACGAAGAGGGCGGCCAGCTCGGGGTAATGCAGCCTTTTGAAGCGCTTCGCATGGCTCGCGAAAAGGGATTGGACCTGGTGGAGATTTCACCCACTGCCGATCCGCCAGTTTGCAAGATCACCGATTACGGCAAGTTTCTCTATCAACAAAGCAAGAAGGCGCACGAACAGCGCAAGAGCAGCCGTGGTTCGGCGCTGAAAGAAGTAAAGTTCCGGCCGGCCACTGCGGAACACGATTTTCAGGTTCGCAAGAACCAGATTATTCGCTTCCTTGGCGAAGGCCACAAAGTGCGCGCGATGATTTTTCATCGTGGACGCGAAATGGCGCACCAGGAAGTGGGCCGGGCCAAGATGACGCGCCTGTTGGGCGAAATCGGCGACGCTGGCGCGATTGAGACGCCACCCCGTATGGAAGGCAACGTCCTGGTGGCGTTGCTGGCTCCGAAAAAGGGTGCGGGCGCCGCAACAGCTGCTCCAAGCCGGACGAACTAAAAGGGGTAACCGCCTTCGCGAGCAAAACGGCGGTATCCAGAAAAATACGCAGAAACAAGAGGATTTACAGCAATGCCACGCAACCGATCGAAGCCAAAACTGAAGCTGAAAACGCACCGCGGCGCCGCCAAGCGCTTTAAGATTACCGGCACCGGCAAAATTCTGCGCATGCACTCCGGCAAGCGCCACCTGATGGGTACCAAGGCGCCCAAGCGCATGCGCAAGCTGAAGAAGATTACGCTGGTCAACAAAGCCGATAAGCTCAAGACCATGCAGATGCTTCCCTACGGCTTGTCTTAAGCCTAAAAAGTTTTTTCGCGAAGTTGCTTCACGCGCTTCGCGAGGAATTGCAGAACTCGCAAGACAATTCTGCAAGCCGCTCTCGTGTTTCGACGAGTGGCGATTCGTGCCAGGCAGTGCTACACGGGTGCCTGCCGGCCGAAAATGCCGCGATTTATTTCGCGGCGCTGCAACACACCGGAACAAACCCGTTGCGCGAAGCTGTTTTTCTGCGTCGCCGCAACCTGTTTGTCTCCGCAAAAAAAAGAAAGGCCGGCTCGATCCGGCTAAAGGAGCAAACCCATGGCTCGCGTAAAACGCGGCACAAAGCGCCGGGCACGGCGCAAGAAGTACCTCAAACGGACAAAGGGCTTTTTTCTTACCAAGAGCAAGCTCTATCAGTCGGCACAGGAAGCGGCCAATCGCGCCGATCGCTATGCGTTCCGCGATCGCCGTGTCAAGAAGCGTCAGTATCGCCGCCTCTGGATTCAGCGCATCGGCGCCGCTGCTCGCCTGAACGGCATCACTTACGGTCAGTTGATTCACGGCTTAAAAGCCGCCGGAGTCGAGTTGGACCGCAAAGTTCTTGCCGACATAGCGGTGAAAGACGCTGCCGGATTCGCGGCGCTTGCAGAAAAGGCCAAAGCGTTCGCGCCCAAGCCTGCCGCAAAAAAGACCAAGTAGGGTTGTACCGCTCTCGCGGGAGAGCGAAACTTTCCCGTAGGGGCACGGCATGCCGTGCCTTTGCGATGTAATCTATCCTTCCACCATGCCGACCACTGACGGTTCGCAGGAAAAAACACTTGCCGCTCTCGGAGTAACCCAACCGGAGCAAGTCGCCGCATTGTTCGCGGAAATCCGCGCCCGCTTCGATGCGGAATCCGCCACGGTGAAGGATGAGGCTGGGTACAAACATTTTCGCGATGCGTGGCTGGGCCGCAAATCAGGTGTGCTTTCGGCGATCACCGACCATTGGCTGAAACCCGCGACTCCGGAGTTGAAGCGTGCGGTTGGTGCTGGATTAAACGAAATACGTGCGCATGTAGACGTACAAATCGAAACGCGGCGCGCGGCGATTGAGTCTGGCGCGGAGGAATCCGCGGTCGGCAAAGAGCGCGTTGATCTTTCACTGCCTGGAGTTATTCGTCCGATCGGTTCGCGGCATTTAATTCGGCAGGTTTTTCAGGAGATCGAGGACATTTTCGTTTCCATCGGATTTTCGGTGGTCGAAGGGCCGGAAATCGAGACTCCTTATTACAATTTCGAAGCGCTGAATATTCCGGAATTTCATCCGGTGCGCGACGACATGGACACCTTCTACCTGGAGTTGCCCCGGGGCGCTCCGGGTCCGCTACTGCTTCGTACCCACACCTCTCCGGTGCAAATTCGCACCATGGAAAAACGGCAGCCGCCAGTGCGGGTGATTGTTCCGGGTAAGGTCTATCGCCGCGATAATCCTGACGCCACGCACTCCTTCATGTTTCACCAGATTGAAGGACTTGCGGTGGATAGCGACATTACGTTTTGCGATTTTACCGGCACCATCGAGTATTTCGTCAAACAATATTTTGGTCCGAGCGTAAAAACGCGCTTCCGGCCGAGCTATTTCCCATTTACCGAGCCGTCGGTGGAGTTCGACGTCTCCTGCATTTTCTGCGGCGGCAGCGGAACCGGCGCGAGCGGCGCAACCTGCGGAAAATGTAAAGGGTCCGGCTGGATTGAATTGTTTGGAGCTGGAATGGTCGATCCCGCGGTGTATGGTTTCGTAAATTACGACCCCAAAAAAGTGAGCGGCTTCGCTTTCGGCATGGGCATGGATCGGCTGGCTATGCTCAAGTACGGTATCGATGACATTCAGGCGTTTTTTCAAAATGACGTTCGCTTTTTGAAGCAATTTCCGTGAGCAGCACAATGACTTTCGCCGATGCCAAACAACGCTTCTCGAATAAGGTGGCGGATTATGTTCGCTACCGTCCGAATTATCCTGCAGCACTGGTCGAAACGCTACGCGCAGAATGTGGATTGCGGCCGGAGCACGTTGTGGCTGACGTTGGATCGGGCACTGGAATTCTTTCGAAATTATTTCTCGAAAATGGAAATCGCGTGATGGGGGTCGAGCCTAACGACGAGATGCGCCAGGCCGGAGAAGAATTGCTCTCAACGTTTCGGAGTTTTTCCAGTGTGGGTGGCTCGGCGGAAGTCACGACGTTGCTCGACGTCAGCGTAGATTTCATCACTGTGGCGCAGGCCTTCCACTGGTTTGAACCGATCGCCGCCCGGCGAGAGTTTCAGCGAATTCTGCAGCCGGAAGGCTTGGTGGTGATCGTCTGGAACGAGCGGCTGCTGGACACCACACCGTTCCTGTGTGAATACGAGAAGCTGCTCCATCGATTCGGGACGGACTACGCCAAAGTCAGCGAGAGTTACCCGCGTCGCTCGCAGATCCAGGAATTCTTTGCTCCGAATTCCTATACTCATAAGACTTTTCCGAATTTTCAGAAGTTCGATTTGGATGGAGTCCGCGGGCGGCTGCGCAGCAGTTCTTATATTCCGGGTCCAGAGCAGCCGGCGTTTGCACCGATGATGGCGGAGTTGCAACAGATTTTTAACAGGCATCAACAAAGCGGCGAAGTGAGCATGGACTATACGACGCACGTTTATCTTGGCCGTCTCGATGCGGCGAGGGAATCGGGATGAAGGTCGTTTACAACTGGCTGAAGGACTTCGTCGAAGTGAATGCGACCGTGCAGGAGCTTGCCTCGCGCATCGCTCTTCACGGAACAAATGTCGCCAGCGTGGAGGCGCAGCCGCTTGGCGGTGTGATCGATGCGGAAGTCACTTCGAATCGCCCGGACTGCCTTGGAGTTTACGGCGTTGCGCGGGAAGTCAGCGCCATTTACAAAGTCCCGCTGAAACCGGTTTCGCCCAAGCCTGTTGAATCTTCGGCCGCGAAAGCGAGCGATGCAGTTTCCGTCAAGATCGAAGTGCCGGAGCTTTGCGGACGCTTCACGGCGCGGGTGATTCGTGGCGCGAAAATTCAGCCGTCGCCTACGTGGCTGCGCGAGCGGTTGGAAGCAGCAGGCGTGGCATCGATCAGCAATGTGGTGGACGCGACGAATTACGTGATGCTGGAACTGGGCCACCCGCTGCACGCTTTCGACTACGAGCTGGTGCGCAATCACACGATTGTGGTGCGCCGTGCGAAACCAAAGGAAAAGATTAAAACGCTCGACGGCATCGAGCGGGAGCTCGAACCGGCGATCTGCATGATCAGCGACGGGGATGGTTCGCGAGCGGTTGGCATTGGCGGAATCATGGGTGGCGGGGAAACGGAAATTTCGTTCGCTACCAAGAATGTGCTGATCGAGTGCGCGTGGTTCGAGCCGGTAGCGATCCGCCGCGTTACGCGTTTTCTGAAACTTCATACCGAGGCGTCCACGCGATTTAGCCGTGGCGCTGATCCGGAAATGGCGGAGTTGGCTTCGCGCCGCTGCGCAGAATTAATCCTGCAACTTGCGGGCGGCGAGCTGCTGTCGGGTGTGGTGGATGTTTATCCCGGCAAGCGGACGGCAAAGAAAATCACCATCACGCGCGCGGAAATTCTCCGGGTGATGGGTGCGGATGTTCCGGACAAAGAGCTTGAGTCCATTCTTGGCGCGCTTGGATTTGCTCCAGTGCGTGTGGACCAGAATCGTGGGCAGCTTGGTTCGATACTGGCTGCGTGGGAATGTACGCAGCCTTCGTGGCGCGCCGACGTCGAGCGCGAAATCGATTTAATCGAGGAAGTTGCTCGCATCTACGGATTGGATAAATTTGCGCCGCGGCTGCCGGCGGCTCGATTGAGCGCAGCGCGTCTTCCGCACTACGAAGCGGAATCGCGGCTTCGGGAACGGCTGATTGGTCTCGGCTATCGGGAGATTGTGACCATTCCGCACGTTGCCGAAGACCGCGATGCGCTGTTTCGTCCGGTGGGAATTATTCCAGCGCGGCTGGCGAATCCGCTATCGGAAGAAGCAAGTCTGCTGCGTTCGAATGGTTCTGTTTCGATGGCTGGCGCAGTCGAATGGAATTTGAATCATGGCCAGCGCAATGTACGGCTGTTTGAAATTGGCCGCCACTACCGGTTTTCGTCGCCGGGCAACACTGACGGCGGCGCCGTCGCTCCAGTCGAGACCCTCTTTCTTACGCTAGGCGCCACTGGCGAAGCGCGCCCGCAAGGACTTGATGATTCAGCACGTCCATTCGTGTTCGCCGATCTAAAAGGCGACCTCGACGCTATCGGCGACCTCGGCGGCGGATTCCGGTGGAGCGATGGTGGATCAGATTCACTGCACGCGGCAAAACGCGGCCGGATTCTGCTTGGCGAAAATGAGCTCGGCTCCGCAGGCCAACTCGCGAAGCGTATCGCCGAAAAACTAAAAGTTCGCCAGGACGTTTTCCTTGCCGAAGTCGTCCTTGGCCCGCTTTACTGCATGTATTACGGGGTGAAGAATAGGCGACGCTATGAACCACTGCCTCGGTTCCCTTCAGTGGAGCGTGATTTTTCGCTGCTGCTTGCTGACGGCGAGTTGTTTAGCGAAGTAGTGAAAGCAATTCGCGCGCTGAACATTCCTGAAATCGCATCAGTGGAAGCCGTTGACCTGTTTCGCGGGAAAAATGTGCCAGCCGGGAAATATTCGCTGATGGTTCGCGTCACGTTCCAAAGCCGCGAGGCTACGCTCACGGATGCGCAGGTCTCTGACTACTCCTCGAAAATCATCGCGGCCGTCGAAGCCAGGGTCGGCGCGCGACTTCGCGCCGGTTAGTCACAGACCTAGCATGATGTGCATGAGCAGGATTTAACCGGTTTTCAAGAAGGAGTAGACTGAAGCTGATGCGAGTGAACTGGCAGATCGGACTGTTGGCAATGGCGGGGATGTTGCTCGCCAGCTGCGGGCACACCCAAGCGGCCCGCGTCGAGGCGGCTGGTTCGAAGCAGGAGTCGCAGGCCACGCAAGAAGCGAAGGTGGTTAGGTTCGTGAAGAATCCGGATGCGGCGCCGGCGTTTCAACTGAATGATCTCGACGGCAAACCGCTCTCGCTCTCCGAAGCAAAAGGGAAAATTGTCTTGCTGAATTTCTGGGCGACCTGGTGCGGACCGTGCCGCGCGGAAATTCCCGATCTGGTCGATTTGCAGAAGCGCTACGCCGGCAAGCTCGAGATCATCGCGCTGGCGACCGATGAAGAGGATGCGGACGCGGTTCGCCACTTCATCCTGCAATCCGGAATCAACTACCGTGTGGCCATGGTATCGGACGAAGTGCGTCGCGATTATGGCGGCATCGCCGCCCTTCCCACGGCCTTTGTAATCGATCCCGAAGGGCGCATCGTGCAGAAACACGTTGGCCTGAACGATCCCGCAATTTACGAATTGGAAGTGAAAGCCATGCTGGGACAGTCGGTGGACGCGAAGGTCGAATACTTCGAGGACAATGGGCAGATTTTTCTGAAAAACGCGGAACGCGCCACGGAGCTCCCTGGGGTGGATTTTTCAAAATTGAGCGCGGCGCAGAAGACGGTTGCGCTGCATCATCTGAATGCGGAATCCTGCGATTGCGGCTGCCGGTTTACGCTGGCGCAGTGCCGGATCAATGATTCCGCGTGCCGCGTGAGCCTGGCGCTGGCTGCGAAAGTTGTATATCGAGTAGCGCACCCTGACGCCGCAAAATCCGCCGGTCCTGCCGCAAAGGTCCCGAAAAATCCGACCGAATCGTCAAGTCCCAATCGACAGAATTAGTTCTCAAAAATAGCTAACACTAAAAACTGTTGCCGGGTTTGGCGCTACATGCTGCGCTGAATTCCGCTTCGGTCGCGTAGTGCAGCGTCCCTGACGTAGTCTCTGTTGGCGAATTCCGCCCGACCAGGTAGCCTTTCGCGCTACCATTCGGAGCGAAGGACATGGCCATATTGCCTTTATCTTCAAGCACCAGCTGTTGTCCCTGCCATGACCCCAATAATTCGAAATTCAATTTTGGCTGCGCGTTCTTCTTCGATCGAAAGTAAAACGTAACCGGCTTGTGGTCTACATCCAGCCACACCAGCTTGATATGGCCGCGAACGTCCAGCGGATAAATCTCTCCCTGAGGTGTGCAAATTTTCGCGGAGCCCGAAACATTGTTAGAGCCACCCAGGCCGCCGTGCCTCCCGCCCTGCATATACGGGTTCACCTCAAGGAACAGACCATACTGGGCGCCGCTGCTTGATTGCAGCTTGCCGACGCCATGCCATGTAAGTGCGGGCGTCCAGCGGCCACCGATGTGCAACGCCCATGGATTGACGCCAATAAACACGGCAAGGGTAAAAAAAATCGCGCCAGTTATCGAGCCGAGACATCCACATCCGTGCCGCTTCTTCAAGGGGACGACTTTCGACGCGGGCGCAGCGAAGGAATTTCCGGGTGGCGTCGGCGAACTGCTGGACATTTAAACTTGCCTCCAAGGAGGTTTGGCAGCACTCTATCACGCGCACCGGCGGACGTAAGCAAAGGGCGGCTTATTCTTTTGATCGCATGAATACAAAAACAATTTTCTTCTTACTGATGATATTGAGCGCAACCGGACTCATTTCGCCGCCGATTGCGCTGTGTGCGGGAATACTTTTTGGACTGGTGTTTGTGCATCCGTTTGCCGCAGACAGCCGGGCGCTCGCCAGATTCCTCTTGCAGGCATCGGTGGTTGCTCTTGGCTTTGGCATGAATCTTCATGAAGTGTTGAGAGCCGGACGCAGCGGATTCGTCTACACCGCGATCGGAATTACGTTCGCATTGCTGGTGGGAACGCTGCTTGGAAAGATGCTCGCGGTGCGCGGCACGATTTCTTACTTAATTTCGACCGGAACGGCAATTTGTGGCGGCAGCGCGATCGCCGCGGTGGGACCGATCTGCAACGCCAGCGATGAAGAAATGGCGGTGTCGCTTGGCACCGTGTTCATTCTTAACTCCATCGCGCTTTTTATTTTTCCTTCGATTGGCAATACCCTGCACCTTTCGCAATCGCAGTTCGGGCTGTGGGCGGCGCTGGCGATTCATGACACCAGTTCGGTTGTGGGAGCCGCTTCGCGCTACGGAAACGAAGCGCTGGTGGTCGCCACAACCGTAAAGCTGGCGCGTGCTCTATGGATCGTGCCACTGGCGTTAGCGACGGCGGCGGCGAAACACAGCAAGTCGAAGATCCAATTTCCGTGGTTCATATTGTTGTTCTGTCTCGCCGCAGTCATCAACACCTACGGCCCGCAGGAGCCTCGGCTTTCGCAGATGTTTTTTCAACTAGGGCGGTTGGGGCTGACGGTCACGTTATTTTTAATTGGAACCGGGATTTCCCGTGCCACGCTGAAAGAAGTTGGCTGGCGGCCGCTGGTACAGGGAATTCTTCTGTGGGTTCTGGTGGGCGTCACGTCCCTGTATTTCATCCGCGTCGGCTGGATCGCACTATAGTAATTCTTCTGATGGATCGGATCTGCGAATCGCCGTCTGAACAGCGCAATTCGCGCTTGCGGTGATCCCATCGGCCACACTACACTCTCTGCCATCGTCGCGCGCCGCTCACAATCAGCTGGCTGCGCAAGGAGTTTCGTCATGAACCGCCGAATCGGAATTGTCCTCGCCATTTTGGTCTCCGCCGGGGTGTTTACCGCGGTACAAGGGACATTTTCGCAACCCACACCGCAGCAGGCCACGCGCAAGGCCATCAACTTGCCCGGAAAGACAGTGGAAGCGCCGTTTAGCGACGCGATTCTCGCCGGTAACACGCTGTACCTTGCGGGACGGATTGGATTGGACCCCAAGACCGGAAAAGCGCCGGACAAGATCGAGGACGAGATCAAGATTCTGCTCGATGGCGAAAGAGAGGTGCTAGCCCAGGCCGGAATGACTATGGATGATCTGGTCTACGTACAGATTTCCTGTACCGACCTCTCGCTGTTCGACAAATTCAATCCCATCTACAAATCGTATTTCACCAAGGAATATCCAGCGCGCGAGTTCATCGGCGCCGCTTCCTTGTTGCGCGGCGGGCATTTCGAACTGCAAGCTATCGCCGTAAAGCGCTGAACGCAGCTAACTCCTCGCTCCGGCGGAAAAGGGTCGCGGGGCTAAACCGCCTGCCACCTTCCAACTAGCCTTTGCACCACACCCACCCATAAATCCGAAAATCAACGTCTCTCCTCTGGTAGAGATGACCATATAATGGCAGTAACAGCATGCTATTTAAGCTAGCATATGTCCACATATGGGCATTTATGATAGGGAGAAAATGTGCGGATAGTCTTGTAATTATATGAAATCAAACAACATAAATGATAATCAGAAATTGACACTCTTTGGAGTAGAACATGCACCTGGAGTTGCCAGGGGAGCGCAGTATCTATGCTTCGAATTACCACCGAAAAGAAACGCGCCAAGACCGTCCTTAGTGTAGAGGGGCGACTCGCTGGCCCCTTGGTCGCAACGCTCGAGCAGTGCTGGCGCGAACTTAAAGCGGCATCTCCGCAAGAGAAGTTTCACGTGAATCTGTGCGGAGTGAGTTTCATCGATGCCGCGGGAAAGGTCCTCTTAAAAGAGATGTACCGGCAAGGCGGGCAATTGGTGGCGGACGGCTGCCTGAACCAAGCCATCGTTAAGGAGATTGTGGGCAGCGACAAGGGCGACGGTGGCGGAGATAGCGGCAAGGATTCCAAAGGAGCGCCAATTATTTTTTACGCGATTTTGCTGAGCTTGTTGCTCGGCGCCAGCGGCGCCTACGCGCAGAGCCGGTCAGCGGAGGCCGCTCCGAGCCAGGCCGCCGGCGAACCATGGAAACTGACGCTGGACAAGGCCGTCAGCCTGGCGCTCAGGCAGAATCCGTCGGCACAGATTGCGGTGTTGCAGGCTGCGGAAGCTGTTGAGGACCGGAACATTGCGCGAGCCGGCCTGTTGCCGCAAGCGGACCTGCAGACTACCGACTCGCTTCGACGCGTCAACCTGCAGGAGCAATTGGGGGGTGCTCTTCCGTTCCCCGGGATCCCAGGGCACGTGGGGCCGCTGAATGTATTTCACGCCGGACCAACGTTTGGAACGCCGGTGTTTGATTTGACCCTATGGAATCGCTACAGGTCCGCGAGGGATTTGGCGAACGCCGGTAAAGCCACCAGCCTTTCGACGCGCGAACAAGTGATTCTCCTGGTGGTGTCGCAATATATCGGGACGCTGCGAGCGATGGCCACCGTGGAAGCATCGCAATCCCGCGTCGATCTAGCACAGGCGCTGTACGACCAGGCCGCGGACTTGCAAAAGGAAGGCGTCGGCACCGGCATCGACACGCTGCGCGCCAACGTCGAATTGCAGAACGAAAAGCAGGCGTTTTTGGTAGCGCAAACGGATCGCGACTCCTCACTATACGGGCTCAGCCGCCTCTTGAATCTCGATCCGCGCCAGGAAATCGCCCTCGCCGACTCGCTGAGTTTTTTTGATACGCCGCAACCCGACGTGAATGCCAGTATCGATGAAGCGCTGGCGGTGCGACAGGAATGGAAAGCGCTCGATGCGCAATTGCAGGCGGCGCAGCACGAAAAGCAAGCCTCGCTCGATTTGCGTCTTCCGACCTTGCGAGTTGACGGGAGTTGGGCTTACGAGGGCACGCGCCTGAACAACGGAATTCCTGTTTACAACTACCAGGCCACTCTGGATTTCCCGCTATTTACTGGTGGGCGCACGCATGCCGAGATCGTGAAATCGGATTTGCAATTGAAGGTTCTCCACGAACAAGAGGCTGATCTGCGAAATCAAATTGCGCTGGATGTGAAGACCGCACTGCTCAACCTGAAGTCGGCGCGCAATCAGGTTGAAGTATCGACGCTGGGTGTTCAACTGGCCAAAGAAGAAGTGGATCAGGCGCGTGACCGCTTCAAAGCCGGCGTCGCCAACAACATCGAAGTCATTCAAGCGCAGGATGCGCTGGCAAGAGCGAATGACAACGAAATCGCGGCGCTGTATCGCTTCAATCAGGCGCGTGCGGATTATGCCAAGTCGATCGGCCAGATGGAAAAGGTTTACGCAAAGTAAATTTTCGCAAGGCTACGCAGGGAGAGGACCAGGGAATGAGCATTGAGATCGAAGTCGGGCTAGAGAACGCGTCGAAGGTGAAGCCCTCGGTTGAGGAAATGAACCTCGATCTTCAGCCAAAAGGGATGGCGAACCCGAAGACCCGGCGCTTGCTGTTGGCGGGCGGATTCGTTCTTTTGGCCGCGGTGGTCGGACTCTTTCTGTATTACCGGAATCGCGAGAGCACCGACGATGCTCAAGTTGACGGGCACATCACGCAGATTTCGTCGAAAGTCTACGGACGCGTCGCGGAAGTTTTGGTGAACGATAACCAGCAGGTGAAGGCTGGACAGGTTCTGGTGAAGCTCGACCCGCGCGATTTGCAGGCCGCAGTGGACCAGGCCAAGGCGCAATTGGCGTTGGCGGAGAGCGAAGCGCAATCGGCGGGAGTGGATATTCCGAGGACACAATTGAACACCCAGAGTGGCACGTCGAGCGCAGATGCGCAATTCGACGGAGCGAAAGCTGACTTGATGCGTGCGCAAAGCACCTACGAGCAGGCGAAGAGTTCCGATATGTCGTACGCGCAGGCCAACGTCGAAAAGAGCAGGGCCAATGCCCAACTCGGGCAGGCGGATCTGGAGCGCTACACCCCGCTCATGCAAAAGGGCGAAATTTCAAAGCAGCAGTACGACGCGGCAAAAGCCAATGCAGATGCAACCGCCAGCGCGTTAAAAGCCGATCAGGAGAAGCTGGCGCAGGCGCAACGCAATATTGACATCACCAAGGCGCAACTGGATGCGGCCTCCGCCCGCGTGCAGCAAGCGCAGGCCGGCATCGCCTCTGCGAAAGCCGATACCAAGCAGGTGGCGATGCGCCAAGCCGATTCGCAGGGCAAGATCGCGAAAGTACAACAAGCGCGTGCGGCGCTGGAAGCGGCGCAACTCAATCTGGAATACACCACGGTTGTTGCTCCGGTGGATGGAGTCGCAACTCATAAACAGGTCGAGGTCGGACAGATTGTTCAGCAAGGACAAGGACTCATGGTAGTGGTGCCGCTGCGCGATGTTTGGGTGACTGCGAACTTCAAGGAGACGCAACTCCGGTCGATGAAGCCCGGGCAAAAAGCCGAAGTGACGGTGGATACCTATGGCAAGACCTTCACCGGGCACCTCGATTCCATCTCTGGCGCTACCGGCGCGGTGCTGAGCTTGCTGCCGCCGGAAAATGCCACGGGCAACTACGTAAAAGTTGTCCAGCGTGTACCGGTAAAGATCGTGTTGGACCCAATCCCGCAGGAACAGGCGGTGTTGCGGCCGGGGATGAATGTGGTGGCAACGGTGGTCACGAAGTAATCGCAGTGCGAGTGGAATAAGAGTCAGGAAGCGGCGGTTTAAAGGACGACGAGGCGAACGGTGAGAGACAGGCTCCTATCGAAATTGCGGATGCCGGACGGCTCGATCAACCCCTGGGTGATCGCAGTTACCGTCACGCTCGCAACCTTCATGGAAGTGCTGGACACCTCTATCGCTAACGTTGCGTTGCCGCATATCGCCGGAAACTTGGGCGCCAGCGCCGACGAATCCACCTGGGTGCTCACTTCCTATCTGGTTTCGAACGCAATCATCCTGCCGCTGTCCGGTTGGCTCTCTGGCCTGATCGGACGCAAGCGCTTCTACATGTCGTGCGTCGCGGTATTTACCGTCAGTTCGTTCTTGTGCGGACTCGCTCCGAGCCTCGGCATTTTGGTGCTCTGCAGAATTTTGCAAGGAGTCGGCGGCGGTGGGCTGCAGCCCAGCGAGCAGGCGATTTTGAACGATACCTTTTCGATCGAAAAGCGTGGCATGGCCTTCGCCGTTTATGGTGTGGCAGTGGTGGTGGCGCCAACGATTGGCCCGTGGCTTGGCGGATGGATGACCGACAATTATTCCTGGCGTTGGATCTTCTACATCAATGTGCCGGTCGGAATTTTATCGTTGTTCCTGACCTACTGGCTGGTCAGCGATCCGCCGCACATGAAGCGAGCGAAGGTTACAGAAGGATTCCGCATCGATTACATCGGCATTGGTCTGATCAGCTTGGGGCTTGGCAGCATGCAGATCATTCTGGATAAGGGCCAGCGCGACGACTGGTTTGCCAGCGGCTTTATTCAAGTTTTCTTTGTATTGATGCTGGTCGGAATCATTGCTGGAATCATCTGGGAGCTTCGCCATAAAGATCCGGTAGTGGATTTGCGCATGTTAAAAAATCGAAATTTTGCGGTTGCGACGCTGGCCATGTTCTTCCTCGGCTTTGTGCTTTACTCCAGCACGGTGTTGATCCCGCAATTTTTGCAAGAAATGATGGGCTACACTGCGACGCTGGCGGGACTGGCGCTGTCGCCGGGCGGCGCGGTGATCATGTTGATGATGCCGGTTGTGGGATTTCTGGTCTCACGGGTGAACACGAAATATTTGATCGCGTTTGGCTGCACAGTCTCGGCGCTCGCACTCTTCGTGATGGCTGGTTGGGACTTGCAGATTGATTACAGCCACGCGATCCGTGCCAGGATGCTGCAGAGCTTTGGGCTGGCGTTCTTGTTTATTCCGATTAACGTCTCGGCGTTTGCGTTTGTGGCAAAAGAAAAAACCAACATGGGCACCGGCATCATCAATCTGGCGCGAAATGTCGGCGCCAGTGTGGGAATCGCGACGGTCACGACGCTTTTGGAGCGGCGCACGCAATTTCATCAGGCGCAATTGATGGAGCACGTGAATCCTCTCAGCAACGCCTATCACAACATGATTGCGGGAACACAGGCGAAGTTGGTGATGGCGGGCACCGGCGTGCACGAAGCGGCGGCGCAAGCCGCGGGTATGGTTTACGGAACAGTGCAGCGCCAGGCGCTGATGCTGGCGTTCATCGACAACTTTCACATGCTGGGAATTGTTTTTTTCATCGTGATTCCGGTTTTGATGTTTCTGAAGAGGCCGCCGAAGGGAGCCAGCGCGCCGGTGCATTGACGGGTGGTTTGACGAGAACGCGAAATATTTCCGACTCGGATTTCGTAATAAATGGGGGGCAACAATGGCGACACAAGTGGCAGTGGGAACTGAGCTGAACGAAGCAAAGCTGATCCGTGCGGGGCAACGGGGTGACTCGCAGGCGGTGGAAGCGTTATTTAGCCGCTACCAGCGTCCGCTGTTTCAGACCGCGCTACGCGTGCTGGGCAATGCCGAAGACGCGGAAGACGCGTTGCAGGACGGCATGCTTTCCGCATACCGCAACTTGAAGCGGTTCGAAGGGCGCTCGCAATTCTCAACGTGGCTCACGCGAATCGTGATCAACGCGGCGTTGATGAGGCGGCGTAGCGCGAAGTCCCGCCCGGCGGTTTCGCTGGACGAAACTCCGCGCGAAAACGAACTCCCGGCCAGCGAAAGGTTCGCAGACGACTCGCCGAACCCGGAGCAGGTATACGCCGGTACAGAGCTGCGCGAAATCATTAATGAAAACCTGGACGAGCTCTCGCCCTTGCTGCGTACCGCATTCGTGCTTCGCGAGGTGCAGGGTTATTCAACGGGCGAAGCCGCGAAGAAACTTGGAGTTACCGAAAATACGCTTAAGGCACGCCTGTGGCGTGCCCGCCATCAGATGGCGGAGCGCCTTGGCCGCCGCCTGAAACGCATCAAGGACGACATGACCGGCGGAATGGGCGATCCGGAATGCAGCTACTGCTAAACACAAAGTAACGATAGAACGAAATCAGGAGCAGCGAAAAGGCTGGCGGCTCACGCCGGCCTTTTCATTTATAGAGCAAACTCAATGCAGGTTCGCGTACTCGCTTTTGGCTTCTTTCAGTACCGGAATGTCCGGATCGGCATCTTGCCAAAGCGCCAGGAAATCCTGATAAGCAATCTTGGCCTTAGCCAAGTCTCCGGTGAGCACATAAGCCCGGCCGATTCCCAGATGGGCCAGTACACCAATGGGACCGTTGATAACCACGCCTCGGTGATCGAGTATTTTCTGATATTCCGCGGCAGCTTCTTTACCTTGCTTCATCACCCGGTAAGCTTCCGCGCGGACATAGGCAGGATATAGGGCAACCGAAAGGGTACTCGCGGTGTTTGGCTGGCCAAGTTCGTAGGGTAAGGCCGTCTGAAGTTCGGAAACTGCTTTGGCGCTATCGTGGCGCATTAGTGCTTGCTGTCCGCGTACCGCCGGAAGATAAATCATCTTGACCAGCGTGTCTTCGGGGAAACGCTTGGCGAAGTCGTTCGTGAGTGTCTGCGATTTTGCGCTATCCCCAGCGACGGTCACAGCCATCGTTGCCAGAAATTGCACATCACGGCCGTTCGACATTTCTAGAGCGGCGGCAGCGTGCTGTTTTGCCGCCGCCGCATTTCCAAAGAGAGCCTGACGCAGGCCCGCCTGGGCTTCGTACGTCGCGGCCGTTTCTTTTTCATCGGCGTGCGATGCGGATGCAACCGCCTGCTTGGTCAATTCATCCGCTTTGCGAAGGCGTCCGGAATATGCAGAGGAATCCGATTCCAGCGCCAGAAAAGTATCTTCGACCCCCGGTTTTCCGGCTGCCCACGCAACATGCTGGGCCATTGCCGCGGTGTCATTTTTCAGAAACGCCAGTTGGTACATCGCAGTTCTGAGATACGGGGAATCAAGTTTCTTCGCTTGTGCTTCTTCGGCGGTCATGCGCGCTTCGTCGAAGCGGCCAAGCGTCATAAATCCGGTTACCAGATTCGAATAGTTCAGTCCGCTTGGGTTCAAGCGAAAGGCTTGCTGCGCCTCCGAGAAAGACTTTTCATAACGCCCCAGGCTGGCGTCGATCGAGCCAAGATTGGTGTACGGAATTTCATCTCGCGGATAGGACTGGGTCCACGCTTCGTAAGCCTGAGAAGCCTTTTCGGCGTCTCCGGATACGAAGTTGTAGTAGTGGGAATCGATGTAAAGCTTTTCGCGTTCACTGGCCCGGTCGCGCAGCTCGTACGCTTTCTGCGCAAACTGCGCTGCAAGTCCCGGTTCTGAAATATTGTTATAAGCGGTGGCAAGCCCGGCGTAAGCCATGGCAAAGTTAGGATCGAGTTTGATCGCCCGCTGAAAAGGCGCAATCGAGCCGGCAAAATCATTGGAGCCAGTCAATTTCCTGCCTAAGCTGAATGCCTGCAGCGCTTCGAGAGAAGAAGTCGACGCTTGCTCCACAGGGGTGTCAAACTTTTTCACTGTGCTCAGCGATTCTCCGAGTTTGCCACGGATATCCGATCCCGCCTTGGCGAGCGCATCCAGAACGTGATTCTTATCGTTGGCTTGTTCCTGTGCGCTTGCCAGCGTGTCTCCCGTCGCGCAATTCACCGCTTTCAATATCAGCGTGTACTGATTACCGATCTGCGCAATCGCTCCATTTAGAACGGCTGTGCTCGATGTCCGTTGGCAGACCTCGCGGGCAATCTCCGGCGTCATCCGCGCGCTTGGCGACTGTTCCATCAGTTTGAGCGTCTGTTGAACACGTTCTTCGGAGAGCAAACTCAGGAATGGCGATTGTTCGAGTTGCACTTCGAGGCCCTGGCGCAAGGTACCGTCGAAAACGGAATCGCCGGTGGTGTTGGTGAAATCGGCCAGAACCACGGTGTCTTTTTCCGAGAGTTTCGAGCTTGAGTGGGAAACGAAATACCAGGCGCCGGCCGCAACCACCACAACTGCCGCGCCAGCCATGGCGTACAGATTCCGCCGCGAGCCCGTGGATTCCGCAGGCGGCGAAGCGGAAGCCGACGACGCGGTAGCGGCTCTGCCCCGTCCACTGGAACTTCTCTTTGCTCCCGATGAGGATGGCGTGGGCGCCGGCGCAGAGTCGTCATCCTCTTGCGTGGATTTCTGCACCCTCGAACGGCTGGAACTGGTTTCGCGTTTCAACCGCTTCAAATCCGCGCGCAAATCGGAAGCGTGCTGGTAGCGCAGGTCGCGTTCCTTCTCCAGCGCTTTGTTAATGATGCGTTCAAACTCGTCGGGAACTTCGTCATTGAATCGCACCGGCGCGGTCGGCGCTTTGTGCAGGATCGAATCGAAAATCGCGGCGGAAGTGTCGCCCCGGAATGGCAGAACTCCGGTAGCCATTTCATAGAGCACGGCGCCGGTCGAGAAGAGATCGCTCCGGGCATCGAGCTGCTTTCCCAGCGCTTGTTCCGGCGACATATACGCAACGGTACCCACCGCACTGCCGGGGCTTGTCAGATGATCTTCCGTTTGCCCGTCGTTGGTGGAACCGGTATCGCCGCTGACGTCCAGATCGAACTGCGTGAGTTTCGCCAGCCCGAAATCCAGAATTTTGGCGTGCCCGTGTTCGGTCACAAAAATATTGGCTGGCTTGATGTCGCGGTGAATGATGCCCTTCGCGTGCGCCGCTTCCAGGCCCTCGGCGATGTCGATGCCCAGATCCAGCAATCGTTCCAGTTCGAACCCGCGATTGTTGATCAGGTGTTTTAGCGTCGAACCTTCCATGTACTCCATGATGATGAAGACCCGGCCGTCTTTTTCCTGAATGTCGTGGATGGTGCAGATGTTCGGGTGATTCAGCGCGGAAGCCGCGCGTGCCTCACGCTGAAAGCGTTCCAATACTTGCGGATCCTTGGCAA
Organism: uncultured Acidobacteriota bacterium; assembly: GCA_963814635.1. Taxonomy (GTDB): domain Bacteria; phylum Acidobacteriota; class Terriglobia; order Acidiferrales; family UBA7541; genus Acidiferrum. The sequence continues at coordinate 362,419 of CAWFDP010000003.1, forward strand.
CATCTTCCGGCAAAAATTTCAGCGCGACAAAGCGTCCCAGCTTGGTGTCCTGGGCCTTGTACACCACACCCATTCCGCCGCCGCCGAGTTTTTCGATAATCCGGTATTGCCCGAGAGTTTCGCCGATCATGGCTGGATTCTGCGCTGGAATCTTATCCGCTGCCGGCGTGCAGAGTCAAAGAATTGGTAAGAATTGGTAACTCACGTAGTGGTTTCGGGTTGCGCGGGCGGATATATACCAAGGATCCGCAGAAAACTGGTGGCCTTCTCAACTGCCTCCAACGCTTCCTTCAATGGCTCCAACCGTTCGTTTTGCACATCGAGGAAAAACTGATACTCCCAAGGTCGGCCATGAATAGGCCGGCTCTCGATTTTCAGCAGGTTGACGCCGTGCCGGGAGAACGGCTCCAATGCGGCTAGAAGTGCGCCCGGTCTGTGAGCAAGTCGCAGCGCCAACGAAAGCTTCATGGTCCGGGTTGTCGGCGACTGCTCGGCGCGGCGGACCATCAGCTCCGCCACCGGAGACGCCGCGCTCGCGGTGTTCGGCGTTCGATTCGCGTCTTCTCGTTCGGCCGGAATCAACAACACGAATCGTGTGAAATTCTCGGCATTGTCCTGAATCGATTCCGCCAGAATCGCCCCACCATAACGAATGGCCGCTTGCCGTCCGGCGATCCCCGCCGCTGACTTATCACCGCTGGCAAGCACGTCGCGCACACTGCCGGCGGTATCTTCGGCGGGAACACGCTTCAATTCGGGATGCGTTTGAAAAAATCGCTCGCATTGAGCCAACGCCATGGGATGCGACGCGACCGACTTCAAATTTGCGAGCGTGGCTCCAGGGCAGCCGATCAAATGGTGCTCGATCGGTAAAATGGTCTCGGCTATGATGCTCAGATTGCTCTCGAGCAGCAAGTCATACACACGTACCACCGATCCAGCCAATGAATTCTCTACGGGAGCAAGCAAAGCGTCGGCGGCACCTTCAGCAATAGCTGCAAACGCCGAGTCAAACGTTGCACGTGGAACGGTCGTGATCCAATCGCCCAGCAATTGAATCGCAGCGGCTTCGCTGAAGGCGCCGTGCTCGCCTTGAAAGGCCACGCGCGCCAATGGTTTCATCGGAGAAGGCATGGAAGCTTCATAGTCTCAATGGTTTGCGGATAAGAAGCAACTGCGGATGCATCCAGCCCTCGGGTCGATTCGACGGATCGGCAGGCCGGCAGCACCCAAACCGCCCGCCATTTTGGACCATTGAGTTTTCTGCCCGATTCCTCGGCGGGGCGGTATAATACCCGCCATGTCCGTCAAGCTAGCCCCGCAAGTCCGGCCCCAACCGAACGAGTACGCCGCCTTTTACGAAAGCTATGTTTCCCTGGTTCCGGGTACCGACATTCTCGGTGTCCTGGAAGCCCAGGGAATGCTGATGACCCAGCTTCTAGCCGCGCGCAGCGAACGCGAAGGAAATTTCCGCTACGCCCCGGACAAGTGGACGCTGAAAGATGTCGTCGGCCATATCACCGACACCGAGCGGATCTTCGCCTATCGCGCGCTCCGCATTTCACGTAATGACAAGACACCGATGGAAGGATTCGAACAAGACGACTACGTCAAGAATGGCGGATTCAACGATCGTACGCTGGTGGATCTTGCTGGAGAATTTTCCCAGGTGCGCAGTGCCACACTTTCGCTCTTTCACGGTTTGGGCGGCGATGCCTGGCAGCGCCGCGGCGTCGCCAACAAGAACGAAGTCACTGTCCGCGCGTTGGCGTTCATCATTGCCGGCCACGAACTTCATCACCGCCGCATTTTGGAAGAGAAATACCTGCCCGCGATTCCACGGGCGTAGCTGGCTAAAAGCGTCTGCAAGCTCGCCTAGCGCCGTTCACGCACCAGAAAAAAGACCAGCAATGTCGAAAAACGCCACGCAGATGGATCCGATCTGGACTTGCCCTGCGTCCGCGGTCAGCGGATGAGCAACCGCGTTGTAAGCAGAGTTATTACACTTGTAGTTAAATATAGACCGTCCGATGGCGTCTTAGCAATAGCCAGTACGATGTCTTGCGAGGATCTAGTGGATTTCAGGGCCGGTCTTTTATCCGACATTGCTTCACTTCTTCAAGGACAGTGCATCCTTCGCTCGCTATGCGCTATTCTGTTCGTCTTGCAGCACCCAGAAACTACGGAGCCGACAGTCACACATCATGCATGACCTCAGCTATTTTCGTGAGCATCTGGACCTTTTCGCTGAAATGGCCAAGCGCAGAAATATTACGCTGGACCTGGATGGCTTTGCCGCACTGGATAAAGAGCGCCGCGAACTGATCACCGCGAACGAACGGCGCAAGGCAACCCGCAACAAAGCCAGCGATGAAATCGCGCGCCTAAAGAAAGACAAGCAAAACGCCGATGCGCTAATCGCGGAAATGAAACAGGTCTCCGAACAGATCAAGCAGTCTGACGAGCGCATCACCGAACTCGATGCCAAACAGCGCGACCTGATGCTGATCGTTCCCAATGTGCCTCATTCTTCGGTGCCGACCGGACAAAGCGCTGAGGACAACGTTGAAGTTCGCCGTTGGGGTACGCCACCTTCCTTCGATTTCCAACCAAAGCCTCATTGGGAAGTCGGCGAGCGCGCCGGCATTCTGGATTTGCCCGCCGCCACCAAGATAACCGGAGCGCGCTTCGCCATTTATAAGAGTTGCGGAGCCCGTCTAGAACGAGCACTGGCGAATTTCTTCCTGGACGTGCACACCCGTGAGCACGGTTATACCGAGATTCTTCCGCCGTTTCTGGTGAACACCGCTTCGTTGATGGGTGCAGGCCAGTTGCCGAAATTTGCTGCGGATTTGTTCAAGATTGAAAATACCGATTTCTGGCTGACGCCGACCAGTGAAGTAGAACTCCACAATTTACATCGCGACGAAACGCTGCCGGAGGAAAAACTTCCGGTATGCGTCACTGCGTGGACTGCATGCTTCCGGTCCGAAGCTGGCGCCGCCGGAAAAGATACCCGCGGCATTCTCCGCCAGCATCAATTTCAAAAAGTCGAGCTTTTCAAGTTCACCCACCCCGAAAAGAGTTACGAAGAACACGAGGCTTTGGTTCGAAACGCGGAAACCATTCTGCAGAAACTCGGCCTGCACTACCGCACCGTTTTGCTCTGCTCCGGCGACATGGGCTTCGCTTCCGCAAAAACCTACGACATTGAGGTCTGGCTGCCTTCCAGCAAGGAATTTCGCGAGATTTCTTCTTGTTCGAACTGCGAAGCTTTTCAGGCCCGCCGCGCCGGCATCCGCTTTAAGCCCAAGTCCGGCGGCAAGAGCGATTTCGTCCACACTCTGAACGGTTCCGGATTGGCTGTAGGGCGTACCTGGATCGCGGTGGTTGAAAACTATCAGCAAGCCGACGGTTCAATTCTGGTGCCCGAAGTCTTGCGTCCCTATATGGGTATCGATCGCATCCCAGCCGCAGGCTGACTCACGGAGTTTTGACCATGCCCGAAAAGAGCGGCCGCAAGATCTCCACAAAACATCTGGCCGAGCCATTTCCGAAGCCCCTCAACTCGCTTGAATATCCGCGTTTCGCGGGCGTTCCTACCTTCATGCGCCTGCCGCACGTTCCTGACGCCAGGCGCCTGGACGTCGCTTTGATCGGCGTCCCATTTGATGGCGGAACCAGTTACCGGCCGGGCCCGCGCTTTGGCCCGCGCCATGTGCGCCAGCAATCCGCAATCATTCGTCCTTATCATCCGGTCCTCGATGTCAGCCCTTTTGAGCTGTTGCGCGTTGCCGATTACGGAGACCTGGCCGTCAATCCGCTCTCCATCGACGACACTTTTCATCGAATCGAATCGGGATTGAAGACGGTTCTCGATGACCGTGCCGTTCCGCTCTGCGTTGGCGGCGATCATTCCATCTTGCTTCCGATTCTTCGCGCCATTCACGCCGCACACGGTCCGGTCGGCCTGATTCAACTCGACGCGCACTCCGACACTTGGGATCAATATTGGGGAATGAAGTATTCGCATGGAACTCCGGTGCGGCGCGCCATCGAAGAAGGCCTTCTCGACGAGGCCAACATCCTGCAAATCGGCCTGCGCGGTCAGCTTTATGGAGCTGACGACCTGGACTATGCGCGTGAACACAAAATCAAAATGATTACCGCCGAAGAGGTGCACGATGTCGGCCTCTCGGTTGTTCGCGAAGCGCTGGCGGGTTTTCGCGGACGCAAAATTTATTTCAGCCTGGATATCGACGTGGTCGATCCGGCGTTCGCGCCCGGAACTGGCACGCCGCAAGTGGGAGGTCTCTCCAGCCATCAGATTCTTACCCTGCTCCGCGCACTTGCCGGGCTGAACTTTGTGGGCTGCGATCTGGTTGAGGTTTCTCCGCAATACGATTCCGCGGAAATCACCTCACTGCTGGCGGCGAACCTCCTTTTTGAGCAGTTGTGTCTACTTTGCCTCGCCGATGGTCTCGACTGATCTACAAAGCCGGTTTACAACGTCGAATCCGTATAAATACATGATTATAAACGACTTAACTGGATGTCCTGGGTCCTCGCCCGCCGCAGACCCCGATCAACAGGCTGCGCAACCTATTGAAATCACACAATTTCGTTTGACGGGCCCTTTTCCCCTTGCATACACTCGGCTCGCTGCGGCTTATTGGGCTTATGATATGTGGTAGTCATTTTTTGGCTTTAGGGGAGAGCGTCTGCAAGCGCTTCAATAATCATGGGTTTCTTAGGCCGTCTTTTCAGATTTGTGTTCTGGGTTCTGATCGTCTCGTGGGTGATTAAGCTCATAGGCCGTGTTTTAACCGGTGGCAGTCGCCCCGGCTCGGCCCCCGAGGCAGCAACCGCCACAAGTAACGATTCGGAGCCACGCGGCAAACGGCTGGTAAAGGATCCGGTCTGCGGCATGCACATGGCCGAAGAATTGGCTCTGCCGTTGAGCGCCAATGGCGAGACTCAGTATTTCTGCTCCGAAGATTGCCGCGCGAAGTATGAAAGCAGCGTCTTACGGCGCGCTGCAAACGCGTGAGGCGGCGATCGCCTTTTGTGAGCCGACTTTTGTGAGCAATGTGATTTTTGTAGTTGGGCCCGCAGGTGAATCGTTAACGGACGAAACGATTTTGCACCAAACGATTTGAGACCACTGAGAAGAGGAAAGAATCGATGGCCACGGTCGTAAAGCCAGCAGTCCAACCGCTTGTGCCGCGGATTGCTCCGCGCGAGGATCTTAATCCATTTCGCATCGCGCAGATCCAGTTCGACATGGCGGCGGAATTTCTGAAGCTGGATCCGGGATTGCGGCAAGTGCTGCGTTCGCCGAAACGAATTCTCGAAGTCTCCTTGCCCACCAAGATGGACAACGGCCAATTGCGAGTGATGACCGGATTCCGGGTGCAACACAACATTTCGCGCGGCCCAGGCAAAGGCGGCATTCGCTACCATCCCGGCGTAACGCTGGATGAAGTAAAAGCGCTTGCGGCTTGGATGACTTGGAAGACCGCGGTAGTGAATGTTCCTTTCGGCGGCGCCAAGGGTGGCATCATCTGCGACCCCAAGCGCATGTCCAAGAGCGAACTCGAACGCATGACCCGGCGCTACGCCAGCGAAATTCTTCCGCTCATCGGCCCGGACCAGGATATTCCCGCGCCCGATGTGTACACCGATTCGCAGACCATGGCTTGGATCATGGACACCTACTCCATGATGAAAGGCCACACCATTCCTGGTGTGGTCACCGGCAAGCCGATCTCGATTGGTGGCTCGCTTGGCCGTGCGGAAGCAACCGCTCGCGGTTTGGTTTATGTGGTTGAAGAAGCCTGCAAGCTGAAAAAGATTCCTCTGCGCGGCGCCAGCGTCGCGATTCAAGGCTTCGGGAATGCCGGCGCCACTGCCGCGCGGCTGCTATTCGACAAAAAAGCGAAAATCGTCGCGCTAAGTGACACTCGCGGCGGCGTGACCAATCCTCGCGGCATCGATCCGACTAAAGCGCTGCGGTACAAGGAGCGTTCCGGAACGGTCGTGGGAATGCCCGGCGCTTCGCGCATTTCGAACGACGACTTGCTCACCATGAAGTGCGACATCCTGGTTCCCGCCGCTCTCGAAAACGTAATCACCCTCGGCAACGCCGAAGCTGTGAAGGCCCGCATCGTCGCCGAAGCCGCAAACGGTCCAACCACTCCGCACGCCGACGAAATTCTCGCGCGCCGCGGAATCACCGTTCTGCCAGACATCCTCGCCAATGCCGGCGGCGTCACCGTCAGCTACTTCGAATGGGTGCAGAATCAGGAAGGCTTGCTCTGGGATTCCGACGAAGTGAATCTGCGCCTGCAAAAAATTATGGTGCGCGGTTTCCACGAAATGGTGGAAACCATGCGCAAACATCACGTTCCGCCGCGTGCTGGAGCCATGATCCTCGCGGTCGGCCGCGTCGCCGAAGCCACCTTAGTGCGCGGCTTGTTCCCGTGATGCATTCGCGACTGCGAATTCCAGTACCAGCGATCTGACTTCGCTCTTTTCGAATCGTTCGAGCGCTGAGATTCTTCTTGCGCTCGGAAAAATCAACGCGTACATTCACAATTGCCGGTGCGTTCACGCGGTTCGCGGAACGTGGCCGGCTATTTTCTTCGTGGCATCTGAAATTTGGAGTAATGATGAGTTCGAACGGACATACCACGGCTGCGCCGCCCATTCTGCTGACCATCGGAGGCTTTGATCCGAGTTGCGGCGCGGGAGTCGCGGCGGACTTAAAAACGTTCGCGGCCTATGGATGCTACGGCGTTGCGGCAATTACTTCGTTGACGGTGCAGAATACCCAGGGCGTGGATGCCGTACATAACACTCCAAGCGCGGAGCTGCGCGGCCAGTTGGATATCCTGGCAAAAGATTGCGAAATCTCCGCGGTGAAGATCGGCATGCTGGGCAATCGAGGTAACGCAGTTGTCGTCGGGGAATTTCTGGACGCTCAAAAAATTCCAATCGTGGTTCATGACCCGGTGATGAAGTCTTCCTCGGGCACGGAACTTCTCGATGCTGGCGGCGTGAAATATGTCGCTACCGAACTGCTTAAGCGCGCCACGGTGTTCACACCCAACGTGCCGGAAGCAGAAGCGCTGACCGGTCTTGAAATTAAAGATGTTGCAGCGATGGAAGCTGCGGCCCGCAAACTCGTCGAGATGGGTGCGCAGGCGGTGATCGTCAAGGGTGGCCACATGGACCGCGCCGTGGACGTGGTGTTCGATGGCAGCGAGATGGTTCAGCTCAGCGGCGACAAAGTGAAAACCGAAAACATGCACGGGACCGGTTGCACCTTTGCTTCGGCGCTGGCTGCGCAGCTTGCAGCGGGGCGCAATTTGATCGAGGCAGCCACGCTCGCCAAAGCCTACGTAACCAAAGCCATCGAAAAGGGATACCCCGTCGGCAAGGGCCGCGTGCCCCTCGATCATTTTTATCGTTTGAAGATTGAACCACTAACCCGCGGCACTCACGAACTGCCGACGCACGGAATGCATCCCGCCGAATCCGGTCACTAAAACAATCTTCGACGGCAAAGGCCAGCTACCAACCGCCCCCTCCACCCCCACCGCCACCACCTCCTGATCCCCCGCCCGAACCACCATCGCTGGATCCCGGTGCGGATGACGAAGAAGAAATGGCACTCGCGAAACTATCCGCAAAGCCGCTTGCAAATCCCGCACTGCTAAAATCATTCCAGTTCGAACCGGAATAAAACGATGGCGCGTAGGCGTTCGAATCCATTCCAGATCCCGGCGTCTGACCAGCTGCGCCTAAAATTCCTGAGAACTTTTCCGCCCAGGCCTGCTCGACATCGAGAGCGAGAGCATAGGGCAGGAATTTTTCAAAAGTTTCGGGAGTCTGCTCCGGTGGATTAATGCGATTCAATCGGTCGCAGTCCACCACGCCCAAAAACATTTTGAACCCCTCCACCTGATCGAGCAGACGGCGTCCTGAAACGGTCGGCGCCTTCAATAGAAAATGAAAAAGAATGTGCAGCGCGATGCTGGCGAAAAGAAATAACGCCAGCGGCAGCGAGCCGAATTGCGTTAAAGCGAAAATGGCAAAACATTCTGCGGCGAGAAATGGCAACAAAACCAGCGTATAGAAGATAGCTTTGCCAAAGAGCCCGGCCGTCTGTTGGCGTGCAGTCACTGCCTCTTTCCAGGCCCGGAAGCATGCCATGGCCAATCCAGCCACGGCCAGACTCCAAACACTCAGCCACACCGACAAAAAGATGATGGCCAACAGGCTACCCGTAGATTTGAGAAATGCGGTTATCGCAACCAACACCACGCTGAAAACAATCGCCGGAGCAAGAAACCAGCTATTTCGAACGAAATAGACTTTTTCTTCAGACTGCTTGAGCCAGGACTTCAATATAGCGACCCCGGCGCTGAACACGGTGTGATTTTCATTGTGCATCCACAACTGGTCCCGCCCTTCAAACATCACCGCGGCGAGCTGCTTCTCATCCGGAGTCAACGCGCGATTGTCGGCCTTGGTTCGGTAGAGCGTGTACGATCCGGCCTGAAATCTGATCGTCAAAAATCCACGCGTGGCCATGTCCAAAATGGCGGAAGCGAAGACTTTGTTGTCAAAGCCCATGCGAATTAGGTAGCGCATTGCAGCCGGGGAAAGATTCGACGGGGGCTCGTATAGCGGCATGACGACACCGCGCTTCGGATCTCGGCCCACTGCAGACCACACAACCACGTAATATAAGATCAGCAGCAAGAACGCGGTGGCCAGTATGAGCGCGTCGCGGTTGTCGCTGAAAAAGTCGGCAACTTGTTGTTGCGATGTGGGAGGCGCAATGAGTCCTTTCTTCCAGGAAAGGACAATGGATAGTCCCTCATAGCGGCCGAGCGGAGCGGTAGTTTCAAAAAAACAGGTACCTTCTGGCTGGCGCTGGTACGTCAAATTGCGATCGTGGGAACCTTGCGGGCCGGTAAACCCGTCGAGGCTAACGTCACTGTCGGAAATTTTCGCAGGGAGGGCGATGGTGGCGGAGGCGTGATCAATCGGGAAAATCCAGCCGTTGCCGGTGACGTTCCAATATATTTGGTCGTGATCCGCAAAGAATCCCAGCTGCCGGTTGGTGGAATAAGAAATGACGTAGGTATGGCGGCCTGCTTGGACGTAGTATTTCGGATCGCCGAGATAAATGCGCTTGCCGTTGAACCGGTCTTCGACGCGCGAAGTTTCGGCGTAACCGTCGAGTTCGGCGCCAAGAAAGTGAAATCCGACGACGTAGTTATTGCCGAGCGCGTCTTTGTAGCGCGTGGGAAATTCGCGGTAAATGCCGTGGCGAATCTGGCTGCCGGTGGCGTTGACGATGATCGTTTCGCGGACCAGAAGAGTGCTGTCCTCTTCGACCGTGATGTCGCTATGAAAATCGACGATGCGTTCGTCGCGATCCGGCGCCGGCGCCGCAAATGACGCCACTAGCAGCGCAACCAGAGTAATCAGGACCAGGCGAAGACGCATGCAACACCTATTCCGTGAAATTCGACTCTATGTTATCGGGAAAAGTCAGAATAAGTCGGACTATCAGAGAATATGCTGCGTTTGTATTATGAGGGGATGCCGCAAACTTAGTTGAACTTGGCTAGCGACGGAACACAATTTTTCCTGCAACCACAGTGGCCATCGGCGCGCCGCGGAAAGTCCGCCCATCAAACGGCGAGTTGCGGGACTTGCTAGGCGACTCGTTGACGTTGTATTTCCAGTCCTGTGTAGTCGAAAAGATTGTTAAGTCTGCGGGCTGACCGGCAGCTACCTTGCGTTCCATACCGAGAACGCGCGCAGGTCCGGTCGTAAACAATTCCACCATGCGCGTCAAAGAAATCTTCTTGGCGTGTACCAACTGCTCGAGCGTCAGCGCAATCGCCGTTTCAAATCCCAGAATGCCGAATGGCGCGCGGTCGAACTCCACATCCTTGACGGCTGGCTCGTGCGGCGCATGGTCGGTAGCAATCACGTCGACCGCGCCATCGGCGAGTCCCGCGATTAATGCTTCGCGATCCTGGCGCGAAGCCAGCGGTGGATTCATCTTGAATCGCGAATCGTATCGCACATCCTCGTCAATCAGCGTGAAGTGGTGCGGCGTCACTTCGCACGTCACCCGCAGCCGGTGCGATTTGGCCCAGCGCACCTGATCGAGCGATCCCTTCGCGGAAAGGTGTGCTACGTGCAGCCGCGCGCCGGTCAGTTCGGCAAGTTGCACATCGCGCGCCACGCAAACCGATTCCGCCGCACCCGGCATTCCGCGCAATCCCAGCCGCGTTGAAGTCACGCCTTCGCGCATCACCGCACCCGCCGCCAGCGAAACGTCTTCGGAATGTTCAATCACCGGAAGATCCAGCGAGCGGCAGTAGTCCATCACCAGCCGAGTCAATCGCGCAGTGGCGATGGGTTTACCGTCGTCCGACACCGCCACGATGCCCGCTTCCTTCATCGCCGCGATTTCAGCAATCGCTTCGCCCTGGCTGCCGACGCTGGCCGCGCCAATCGGCCATACCCGCGTCGAACCGACCGTTCGCGCCTTGTCCACGATGAATCTGGTAATCGACGCGTTGTCATGCACCGGTTTGGTATTCGGCATGCAGCAGACCGCGGTAAATCCTCCGCGTGCCGCGGATTTTGTCCCGGTCTCGATGGTTTCAGAGGACTCCTGCCCCGGCTCGCGCAAGTGCACATGCAGGTCAATAAATCCCGGCGCCACAATCAATCCCGTCGCATCGAAGGCTTCGGCGTCTTGCAGCGCGGCAAATTTTCCCGGCGCGCCAATCTCTTTGATCAGCTCACCATCGAGCAGCACATCCATCGGCGCGTCTGTCTTCGACGCCGGATCAATCACCCGGCCGTTCTTAATCAGCAGCATTCTAGGAATCCTTACCCTTTAAGACTGCAGTGTCCGCAGCACGGTCCGTTGCGCGGCGATTGTGCGCCGCGGGAGTTCCCGGAGCCTGCGCAGCCGGATGCGTGCCGTCTCCGGGATCGCCAGCGATCAGCAGATAAAGAATCGCCATACGAACCGCGACCCCGTTGGTCACTTGCTCCAGCACGCACGATTGCGGGCCATCAGCGACCTCAGGCGTTATTTCGACGCCGCGATTCATAGGCCCGGGATGCAGCACCAGCGCATCGGGTTTCGCTCGCTTCAATCGCTCCGCATTCAATTGATAGCCGTGAATATAATCGTTCGTGGAGATCGAAGCTTCATGTTGCCGTTCGGTTTGCACGCGCAGCATGATGATCACGTCCGCGTCTTCCAAGGCTTCTTCAATTTTGTAAACGCTTCGAATCGGCGTGCCCGGCGCGATGTGCTCCAGTTCGCGCGGCACCCACATTGCCGGACCGCAAAGCGTAAAGCGGCAGCCGAATTTTCCGAGCAGATGAATATTCGAACGCGCAACGCGTGAGTGAGAAAGATCGCCGAGAATCGTCACGTGCAAATTTTCAATACTGCCCTTGCGATCGCGAATGGTCAGCGCGTCCAGCAGCCCTTGCGACGGATGCTCGTGCGTACCGTCGCCGGCGTTTACGACGGGAATGTCGAGATGGCGCGCAACGTAGTCCGGCGCCCCGGAAGCCGCATGCCGCATTACCAGGCAATCTGGCTTCATGGCGTTGAGATTGAACGCGGTATCGAGAAGTGTCTCGCCCTTCTTCAAACTGGACGCTTCCGCTTGCAGGTTCATGGTATCCGCGCCCAGCCGCGAAGCCGCTGTTCCGAAGCTAATCCGGGTGCGCGTGGAAGTTTCAAAAAACGCCAGTGCCACGGTTTTTCCGCGCAGCGTAGCCAGCTTTTTCAAGGGGTGCCGCTGAATTTCCTGAAAGGGTTTGCTTTGATCGAGAAGAAATGTCAGCTCAGCCGCGGACAGCGGCTCAAGCGCCAGCAGATCACGGAATCTGTAGGTCACAACCTCTTTCACCTAATCTCGTTACGCCTTCTATTCTACCCGGTCTACCAGAACCACGCGCTCTTCGTTATCAATTTCGCGCAAACGCACTTCAATAATTTCGGTGTCGCTGGTCTGCACCACCCGCCCGGTGAACTGCGCTTCAATCGGCATTTCGCGATGGCCGCGATCGATCAGCACGCATAGCGTAACCCGCTGCGGCCGGCCCAGGTCGAAGAGTCCATTCATCGCCGCACGAATCGTTCTTCCGGTGTACAGCACGTCATCCACCAGCACCAGATTCATGCCGTCCACACCGAATGTAATATCCGACGATTGCAGCACGGCCTGCGGCGCAACTTTCGAGAGATCATCTCGATATAGAGTGATGTCCAGGGTTCCAACCGGCACTTCCACACCGTCAATCCCGCGCATGGCATGCGCGATTCTCTGGGCCAAAGGAACGCCGCGCCGGCGAATTCCGATCAATGCCAGGTGCTTGGTGCCGCCGCTTTTCTCCACGATTTCATGCGCCAGCCGTTGCAGCGTGCGGTCGATCTCCGCCGCCGACATCAATTGTGCTTTTTCGATGATTTTCATTTGCGCGAAATTCTAGCACAAGCTGGGTGGCCAAGGCGCGCGACTCGCCGCCGGTGATCAGCGATTCCGAGCCGTGCTAGACTGCACCTCGAGGCGAAAGGTGAATACATGAAGTTGCGAAGACTCTTCTTGGCTGGCGGTCTGGCCGCGTTTTTTCTGGCAAACGCCGCAGGCGCGCAGACACCACACGTCGCCCCGCCCCCACACAATAACTATCCAAAGCCACCCGTGCCGGTTGCACCGCCTGCGAAACCCAAGCTAGTCGTGCTCTTGGTCGTGGACCAGATGCGCGGCGATTATGTGGACAAATTCAAAGCCCAGTGGACCGGCGGATTAAAGCGGCTGGTCCAGGAAGGCGCGTGGTTCCGCGAAGCCGCCTATCCCTACGCCGCGACCGAGACCTGCGTCGGTCATGCAACCATCTCCACTGGCGCTCTTCCTGCGACCCATGGAATGGTTGCGAACACCTGGTGGGACCGCGAATCGCAGAAAATGGTGACTTGCACCGCCGACCCCAGCGTGAAAAACACGGCCTATGCTGGCGGTTCTACGAAAGGCGGAGACTCGGCCTGGCGTATGCGCGTGCCGGCATTTTCCGATGAGCTGCATTTTCAAGGTGGCGGCGCTACCCGTGTCGTCACATTCTCCCTCAAAGCGCGAGCGGCCATCACCCTGGGCGGACATAAAGCCGACGCTGTGACCTGGTTTGACGGCCGCTCTTGGGTGAGCTCGACTCCCTACGGCACCATGCCTTTTATTGAGGACTTCGCGAAAGCTCATCCGGTGGCCGCGGATTATGGCAAGTCATGGACTCTTTCGCTGCCCTCCGCTTTGTATCTCTACGATGAAAAAGCCACCGGGGCTGTCCCTGCTCCAGGCTGGGGCCCAACCTTTCCTCACTTGCTGCACAGCAAGGAAGGCAGCAGCGGGCCAGACGACGCCTTCTACCAAGAGTGGGGAACGAGCCCTTTCGCCGACACTTATCTCACCAGGCTTGCGGAAAACGCCGTCGATCAACTCGGCCTTGGAAAAGGCGGCGGCATCGACTTCCTTGCAGTCAGCTACTCTTCGGTGGATTACGTTGGACATGCCTTCGGTCCGCGCAGTTGGGAAATCCAGGACATTCTCTTAAAGCTCGACAGAGATCTCGGGGAGCTATTCGCGCACCTTGACGCCAAAGTCGGCCACGGCAACTATGTGGTGGCGCTAAGCGCGGATCACGGCGTCGTTCCCGTTCCTGAAGATATGCAGAAGACCGGCGCCGATGCGGGCGTTCTGCACATGCCGGAGGTGCGGGAAAAAATCGAGAGTGCTCTCGATCCATTCAATTACGCGAAACCAATCGTCGCTGCCATCGCCAACAGCGACGTTTATTTTTCAGATGGAACTTATGATCGCCTGAGAACCGATCCAACCGCGATGCGTGCGGCACTCGATGCTATCCGCTCCGTGCCGGGAGTTGCCGACGTTTATCGCGCGGAAGATTTGCAAGACCGCCCGGCAACGCAAAGTCTGATTCGAATCGCTGAGGCCAACAGCTATTTTCTCGGACGCAGCGGCGACCTATTCATTGTTCCGAAGCCCTACTGGCTCGTTACAGGAGTTCCCGCCGACAAACCGCGCGACAATGGAACGGGCCACGGAACTCCGTACAACTATGACCAACACGTTCCCATTTTGCTGATGGGGTGGGGCATCCAGCCAGGCGAGTATCGCCGAGCCGTTACGCCCGCGGACATCGCACCAACTCTCGCGGAACTCTGCGGAATCACTCTGGCCACCAGAGAAGGGCGCGTCCTTGCCGAAGCCCTAAGAAAGCCCGCTGCTCCAGTCACTCCGAACCCGAATGAGTAGCTCGTCGCCCAACCGGGTCGTTCGCGCAAAAAATTCAAGCTAACTTGACCTTCGTGCTATCCTCTTGCACGAAGTGACTTCCTCAAGCGCTGCCAACCCCGGCCGTTCTCCGGCTGCTGTTGACCTGGGCGTTGCCATCGGCGCTCTCCGGTTTCGTAATCCCGTCATTGCCGCCAGCGGTACCTTTGGTTACGGCCTCGAATTCGCCTCTCTGGTCGACCTAACCCGCCTCGGTGGCCTGGTCACCAAGGGCCTGTCCCGGGAGCCTATCGAAGGCGCCCCCGGCCCACGCCTCTGCGAGACCCCCTCTGGCATGCTCAACGCCGTCGGGCTCCAAAATGTAGGCGTCCGGGCCTTCGTCGAGCAAAAACTCCCTGCCTTGCGTAAGTTCGATGTGCCGGTACTCGCCAATGTCTTCGGCTACTGCCAGGAAGACTACGTAGAGGTTATCCGGGCTCTTGAAGACGCAGACGGGCTGGCCGGCTACGAACTCAATATTTCCTGTCCCAACGTCAAGAAGGGGGGCCTCCAGTTTGGGGGGGATCCCTCTGCAGCAGCCGAGATGGTCCGGGTCGTCCGCAAGGCCGCCGTAAAGCGGCCCCTCTGGGTCAAGCTCTCGCCCCTCGTTGCAGACATTGGAGTTATCGCCAAAGCCGTCGAGGCAGAAGGGGCCGACGCCCTCACCGTCGCCAACACCTACCCGGCTATGGCCGTCGACTTTCGCACCCGAAAGTCACGTTTAGGGAACCCGACGGGCGGTTTGAGTGGCCCAGCCATCAAGCCAATCACCCTCCGGCTGGTCTGGGAGGTCTGTAAGGTGGTGAGAATCCCGGTAGTTGGCCTTGGGGGGGTCGAGACGGCACCGGATGTGCTTGATTACATCCTCATGGGAGCCTCCGCGGTACAGGTCGGGACGGCCAGCTTCACTGACCCTCGGGCCAGTGAGCGACTCGTTGGCGAACTTCGCGAGGCCTTTTTCGAAGCTAATTTGTTTACTATCAATGAGTTAAGGGGATATTTTTCCGCAGAAATCGGTTGACATAACAACGTTTTTGGGCTACAATTTTCTGGAGGTTGTAGCAAAAAGACAACACTATGAAAAGACCACTCTTCATGATCTGGGCCGCCGTTCGGTGGGTGCCTCTTATGTTCCTGATCGCACCCGTAATGGAAGCCCCTCTTGTTGCCTATAAGACCGAAGCCGCCAAGCCCATCAAGACTTGGGTTGGCAACGCCAGTTGGTACGGAACCGAGTTCAACGGTCGCAAGACCGCGAATGGCGAGCGGTTCGACTGCGAGTCGCTGACCGCTGCCCATCCCAACCTTCCCTTCGGCTCGATTGTGCGCCTGGTCAACACCCGAACCGGCCAGTTTGAATTAGTTCGCATCAACGACCGAGGTCCGTATCAAGAAGGACGCGAAATTGATGTATCCTATCGTGTCGCCCGGAAGATTGGCTTGATTCATTCCGGCGTCAGCCAGGTCCGGCTGGAGCTGCTCGCAGTACCTAAGAAACACTGACCCCTAAAAGGACCGTCGGGGTCGCCAAAAACGTGACCTTCGACGCTCATCCCCGCAGCAGTCTGATCGTAGCCCTGGACTTCGACTCTTTGTCGTCGGCGTTGAAGTTCGCCGAAAAAGTTTCTGACCTGGTCGGGATGTTCAAGATCGGCAATCAGCTGTTCACCAGCGCCGGTCCGGAAGCAGTCAAGCAGGTCGCCGCGCTCGGCAACGGCATTTTCCTCGATCTGAAATTTCACGATATTCCCAACACCGTAGCGGGAGCGGTGCTCTCGGCTGCCGCCATGCCCGGAGTGCAACTGGTCAACGTACATGCGCTCGGCGGTCGAGCGATGCTTCAGGCTGCCACTCAGGCCGTCAGCGCTGGCGTACCCATGGGCGCGGATCGCACTCGCCTGATCGCCGTCACTATCCTCACCAGCATGGATCACAAAACCATGCGCGAAGCCGGAATCGCTGGGACCCCGATAACCAGCGCTGTGAAACTCGCGAAGCTCGCAAAAAAGTGTGGAGTCGACGGCGTCGTCGCCTCTGTTCAGGAAGCCAAAGCAATTCGCAAGGCCTGCGGCCGCGAATTCTTGATCGTCACTCCCGGCGTGCGTCCCGCGGAAAAATCCGCGGAAAAAGCAAGAGACGATCAGGCCCGCACCGCCACACCCACGCAGGCCATCAAGGCCGGCGCTGACTATATGGTCGTTGGCCGACCGATCATTGCGGCCAGCGATCCTCGCGCCGCGGCGCAATCTATCGTTGACGAAATTGCCTCCGCAAAATGACAACTCGGGCGTACAAGGCAGTGTGCTTGCACGGAGAACCCAATGTCGACCATGAGCGAGAGTCGAGATGCGATTTTTCAGCAGCTGCAGAAGTCAGAACGAGCTGCCGAAGAACTCATTATCGGTCTTTCTCCCCTGCAGGTGAACTGGCGGCCGAACGCCAGTGCATGGAGCATCTGCCAGTGTCTCGATCATTTGGCGCGCACCAATCGCATCTATGGTCAGGCGATGCTCGAATCCATCGCCCAGCAGCACCAAGGAATCTCAGCCACAGCCGCGGCAACGCCAGGGTGGTTCGGTAGGAAGTTTGTTGAAAAAATGGAGCCGCAAGCACGCACCCGCTTCAAAGCGGTGAAAAAGGTGATTCCCGCTGCGGATGGCGATGCTCAAGTTGCGTTCCAGGACTTTGTGAACTCGCACTCGGAAGTACGCCGCGTGATGGCGTCGTGGGAGCAAGTGGATTTCAACCGCGTTGGTTTCCGAAACCCGTTTGTGCCGCTGCTGCGCTTCACGGTCGCCACGGGGTTGTTGATTATCAACGCTCACGATCGCCGTCACCTGTCGCAAGCTGAACGCGTCAAAGCTTCTGACGCTTTTCCTGGCGCTTAAGGAGCATTCGCAAAGGATGTGTGCCGAGGTCAGCCCAGCCAAAACCGCTACGGTGAGTCCGACGCTGAAAAGCATTATCGTCGGCACCGCCGGCCACATCGATCACGGCAAATCCTCGCTGGTCGAAGCGCTAACCGGCACGCATCCAGACCGTCTGGAAGAAGAAAAGCGCCGCGGCATCACCATCGATCTTGGCTTCGCTTTTCTGGAAGAGTCTGGCATCCGTTTTGGATTCGTCGATGTGCCCGGCCACGAACGGTTTGTCGGAAACATGCTGGCCGGAGCCGCAGGCATCGACCTGGTTGTCCTGGTCATCGCCGCGGATGAATCCATCAAACCGCAAACCCGCGAACATTTCGACATCTGCCGCCTGCTTGGTATTCAGCACGGATTGGTTGCGCTCACGAAGACCGATCTGGTGGACCGCGAAACGCTCGATCTGGTGCGTTTGGAATTGGAAGATTTTCTGCGCGGCTCATTTTTGGAAAATGCTCCGATGGTCCCGGTCAGCGCGAAAACTCGCAGCGGTCTGGCCGAGTTGAAGCAAGCGCTAGTCGAGCAGGCCCACAAGGTCACGGGAAAAGACACCCGCCGCGATTTCCGTTTGCCGATCGATCGCTCATTTTCGGTAAAAGGATTCGGCACGGTTGTCACCGGCACGCTAATCAGCGGCCAGGTAGCAACCGGAGCTGAAGTCGAACTCTTCCCCAGGGGCGAACGGGTGCGGGTGCGTGGCGTGCAGTCCGGCGGCAACCGGGTCGATTGCGCGGATGCTGGCCAGCGTACCGCCGTCAATCTCGCGGGAATCGATCACCATTCCGTACAGCGCGGCATGACGCTGGCGGCGCCTGCCCGCTTTCGCGCCACTCGCCGCATCGACGTGAAGCTCCGCCTTTTGCCCGGCGTGCGCAAGCTCAAAAATCGAGCGCTAGTTCACTTTCATGCCGGCTCATTCGAAACAATGGGCGAAGTCACGCTCTTCGAGCGCACCGAGCTCTCCGCCGGCGAAGAATCTTTCGCGCAGGTGCGCATTCGGCAAAGCGTCCTGGTCTTGCCGGGCGATCCCTTCATCATTCGTCAGTCGTCGCCGCTCGTGACCATCGGAGGGGGCACGGTGCTCGATCCGCTTCCGCGTCGCCCGCGCGCCCGCGAAGTCTCTCGCTCCGACTATCTCCTCGCCGTCGAGCACAACGACAAACCAGAAATACTTGCTCATCTCACGCAACGCTCGCTGTTCGGTTTGCCTCAATCAGAAATCTCCTCGCGCACCGGATGGACGGACCGCGAAATCCAGGAAACAATTCGAGCCATCGTCGCCGCAAAGCGTGTTCGCCTCATTCCTGCCGAGCCTGCAATTCTTTATACCGCAGCTTCATTCGATGAACTCACCAAAAATATTTCCGAACGCGTCGAGCGTTTTCACAAAGAAAATCCGCTGCAGCCTGGAATTCCTCGTGAAGATCTACGCATAACTCTGGCTCGCCGTCTTCGCACCGAGATCTTTCGCGCCGCACTTGAAGAGCTCGCAGCCATTAAGAAAATCGAAATGCAAGGCGAGCTGGTCAAGCGCGCCGGCTCGCAAATTTCTCTCTTGCCCGACGAAGTGAAAGCCAAAGACCAGATCGAAGCCGCCTTCGCCTCCGCCGGCCTCGCCGTCCCGACCGGCAAAGAAGTTCTCGCCAGCCTCTCCATCGACTCCCGCCGCTCCGAAAAACTTCTGCAGCTCCTGCTCCGCGAAAAGGCCCTCCATCGCGTTACTCCGGAGCTGATCTTCCATCGCGACGCGCTCACCGAATTGCGCGCCAAACTCGCCGTCTATAAAAAGGCGAAAGGCGAGCGAATCTCCGTGCCGGTTTTCAAGGACCTGACTGGCATCACCCGCAAGTACGCCATCCCACTGCTTGAATATCTCGACCGTGAGCGCGTCACCCGCCGCCAGGGCGATGAACGTGTTATACTGTGATTTCGTGTGGTTTTCACGGCGGGCACTTCGAAAAGAGCGTGCCAAAGTCGTATCTGGCAGGAGGTTTTATGGAATTTCCAATGCACTGGCTGATTATCGCGGTAATCGTGCTGATTCTTTTTGGCGGCCGCAAGATTCCCGAATTAATGCGTGGCCTCGGCGAAGGCGTGCGCGGATTCAAGGAAGGCATGTCTGGTAACCAGGGCAAGGGAAATCCGCCGGCACAATCCGCATCAACTGAAAAGCCCGCCGAAGACAAACCGCAGTCCTAAACTCGGGCCTTCAATTCTGAACATTGGGGCGGCAGAAAGCCGCCCTCTTTTTTTGCCAATCCTTCTCCGATATTCCCCGGTTGGCCTTTTTATTAAAAGTAATTAAGTGAATCGGTGCCCCGTCGAGTACAGCTGTCCCTTGGTCCTATCGCCACCTCGAAACTTTCCTCAGACACTTGGGTTCGACGGAGTAGCCCCGGGAAGCAACCCAGACACCGAATTGAGGAGAGAGCCATGAATTTTCAGTGGAAGAAGTGGTGCATTTTGCCGGCCGCGATGTTGATGGCTGGAACCGTCGCCTTCGCCCAGGACCAGTCCGCAACCGATCCCAAGCCGAAGACAGAAGTCGGGCAGCGCAAGGAAAATCAGCAGGACCGCATCGCCAACGGCGTACAGAGCGGCCAACTAACCGCCGGTGAAACCGCGAACCTGGAAAAGAAGGAAGCGGCGATCAACAAAGAGACCGCGGCAGACCGCGCAGCCAACGACGGCAAATTGACTACCGCCGAAAAGGCTCAGGTCAATCGCCAGCAGAATCATCTTTCCAACCAGATCTATCAGGACAAGCACAACGCCAACACCGCGCACTACGGCAACAATGAAGTCGGGCAGCGCCGCGAAAACCAGCAAGACCGCATCGCGCAGGGCATCAAGAGCGGCCAGTTGACTGCCGGTGAAACTGCCAAGCTGGAAAATCAGCAGAAGAATATCAACAAGCAGGTCGCCACAGACCGCGCCGCCAACGGTGGAAAGCTCACCGCCGGTGAAAAGGCCCAGGTCAACAAGGAACAGAACCACGCGTCCAAAAACATTTACAACAAGAAGCACAACGCCAAGACGCAGCCTGGCACCAAGAAGTAGGCCGTCCGGCTACGAACCTTAATCGGGTCCGTCATTCCGAGCGCAGCGAGGAATCTCTCTGCAGCGGTTGCAAACCAAGCAGGGACTCCTCACACCAGACGTACTCGGAATGGCGGACTTTTTATTCCAGCTCCTCGGTCCATCCCAATTCCGCAAGCTCTTTGCACAGCCGCGCTAGCGGCAATCCCACCACATTGAAATAGCAACCCTCGATCCGCGGAATATACCGCCCGGCAAGTCCCTGAATCGCGTACGAACCCGCTTTGTCAAACGGCTCGCCCGACGACAGGTACTTCAGAATTTCGTCGTTCGAAATTGCCGCAAAATGTACTTGGGTCGCTTCCGCAAATTCCCGCCGTTCCACGTCCGGCAACCGGATCAATGTCACGCCGGTCAGCACCGTGTGGGTTCGCCCGGAAAGTTTTTCCAGCATCTGCCGCGCATCCTCCGAAGTTCGCGGCTTGCCAAGAATTTCTCCCTCCAGCACCACCACCGTGTCCGCTGCAATCACAATAGCCGGGCCAATGGCCCGTGCTGCAACCAGTTCCGCTTTTGCAAACGCCAGTCGTTTCACCAGCTCCTGCGGCGGTTCATCCGGCATCGGGGTTTCGTCCACCGCTGCTGACAGCACGTTAAACGCGATCCCGGCGCTGCGCAAAATTTCCGCTCGCCGCGCCGATGCCGATGCCAGTATCAGTTTCATGGTGTTCTGAGAGCAGGATACTACAGCGAATTGTTGACTACAGCTGGTTCCTGGAAAATTGCGCGCCGCAGCGGCCGGGCTATAGAACTACCGACTCCTGGTATTCGCCGAAGACCCGGCGCAGCGTATCAGAAATTTCGCCGACCGTTGCAAAGCTCTCTACCGCAACGAGAATTGCCGGTAGTAGATTTTCTGAACTTCTTGCGCGGCGTTCGAGTTCAGCCAGTGCGGTTGTGGTCACCGCTGAGTCGCGCTTTTCGCGCAGCGCTTCGAGCCGTGCCACCTGTTCGCGCTCCAGTTGAGGGTCAATCCGCAGCGTTGGGATTTGCCGCTCGCCGTCCGCCTGGAATTCGTTGACGCCGACAACAATCTGTTCTTTGGTCTCCACTGCACGCTGGTATTCGAACGCCGCCTTCTGAATTTCCGTCTGTACGAATCCCGAGTCAATCGCCTGCAACATGCCGCCGAGCGCATCAATCGTCTTAAGATAATCCGCCGCGCCCGCTTCGATCTGACTGGTCAGCGCTTCAATCGCATAGGAGCCTGCGACGGGATCGACAGCGTTGGCAACGCCCGTTTCGTGCGCGATGATCTGCTGGGTGCGCAACGCAATCAGCGCCGCGTCTTCGGTCGGCAGCGCCAGCGCCTCGTCCATAGAATTCGTATGCAGCGACTGGCACCCACCCAGCACCGCAGCCAGCGCTTGAATGGAAGTCCGCACGATATTGTTTTCCGGTTGCTGCGCGGTCAACGAAGACCCAGCGGTTTGCGCATGAAACCGTAGCATCAGCGAACGCGAATCTTTCGCTGCAAATCTCTCCTTCATGATCCGAGCCCACAACCGCCGCGCCGCCCTGAACTTGGCAATTTCCTCCAGCAAATCGCTATGCGCGTTGAAAAAGAACGAAAGCTGCGGCGCAAATTCATCCACAGCCAGTCCCGCGTCAATCGCAGCCTGCACATACGCAATTCCGTCCGCCAGCGTAAATGCCACTTCCTGCACGGCCGTCGAGCCCGCTTCGCGTATGTGATACCCGGAAATCGAAATGGTGTTCCACCGCGGCAGCGAATCCTTGCACCACGCAAAAACATCGGTCACGATGCGCATCGCCGGCCGCACCGGATAGATATACGTTCCCCGCGCGATGTATTCCTTCAAAATGTCATTCTGAATTGTTCCGGAAAGTGTTTCCAGCGACGCTCCCTGCTTCTTCGCCACCGCGACATACAGGCACAACAAAATTGCCGCCGTCGCATTGATGGTCATCGAAGTCGAAACGCCGTCCAGCGGTATTCCATCGAACAGCGTTTCCATGTCCTCGATCGAATCAATCGCCACTCCTACTTTCCCCACTTCGCCCGCCGCCAGAGGGTGATCTGAATCCATCCCGATCTGCGTTGGCAAATCGAACGCCACCGACAAGCCCTTCTGCCCTTTGCCGAGCAAATATCGGTAGCGTTTGTTGGATTCCGCGGCGGTGCCGAATCCCGCATACTGCCGCATGGTCCACAAGCGGCTGCGGTACATCGTCGGATAAATTCCGCGCGTGAAGGGAAACTCGCCGGGAAATCCCGGGTGCGCCGCGGCGTCATCGCCGCGAAGATTTTCCTCCGTGTACAGCCGCTCCACCGGCAATCCGGAAAGGGTCTTGAATCCTGCCTTCCGTTCTGCCGATTTTTTCTTGGTTGGATCGCTCATCAGGATGGTTACGGCCGCAACTGCCGCGAGCGCCGAAATGACGTCCATGAGAAAACCGCCAGCAGCACCGCCACTCCGCACGCCGCCGCCACCAGCCAATGCGAAACGTCGCTGGTCCAGGCGCGAATCGCGCTTTGCACCCACGCCAATGCCAGTACTGCAAAAATTCCGCCCACTATTTCGTGGAAGATTTGCCGCAGCGTGCGCCAGAATCGCGCGAATCCGCCCTGCGCCTTCGCCGGCGTTCCCGAAATCAGGTTTGTCGCGCCCATCTCTACATCTTATCCCACCCGCGGCTCCACCAGAGGCTGGGATACGCGCCCCTCCCCCCTGTACCGATGGCCTGTGAACCATTTGGAGACAACGCCTTCACTTGCACTTGTATCCAACTTATCTGAGTCCTACAATCGCCTTGGTAGTAGGGGAGAGCCAGCCTTGCAACTCGACGATCACCTGAAAAACCTGCTTCGTGAGCTTGGCCACGCGATCAACGACACCGTCTCCGATTCGGACCGCATCACCGGCGCCATTGCCGGAGTGCGTGCCCACGGCTACGACATCGTGTTGAAGCTCGATGCCACCATCGGGCTCGCCCGTCGCGACGCTGCCGGCAATCAGGACTCCAAGCTCACCACACTCGACCGTCGCTTCCTCGAATCACTCCGCATTCAGGTGGATCAGGATTCGTTCAACGAAGCCGAGCTGGAAAAGCGCCCGGTCGCCAAGTTGGCCATGACCCCACAAGACATTCGCTTTCTGAAATCGCTGCGCATCGCTACGGACGAATTGGAATGAAGCTGATTTCACAATCCGCGATTCTTCGCTGCACATTCGCTGCTAGCTTTGCCGCGTTCGCCGCCGTTGGCGCCAGTGCTCAGGTTCCCGCGTCGGTTGCCATCCCGGTCGTCGAAACTGCGGTTCCCATCATCGTAAACACGATTAAGCCGAACAAAGGGCCGCAGCCTCCCAAGTTTGAAGGAACTGTGATGAATGCCACCATCGTGCAAATTACCGTTCGCGCCAAGGGCAACGACATGGCGATCCAGACCTTTGCGCTTTCTCCGGATGCCTCCGCCAAAATGCTGCAAATCATCGACAAGGGCGGCTACCAATACGGCGATAAAGTTACGGTCTACTTCGATCCCGAAACCAAAAAAGCGCTTAAGGTCAAAGGCAAACCCTCGAAGCCTAGCTGATCTTCCGAGTGCCCATGCTTCGCGCTCCTGCTGTCGCCGGCAAGTTTTATCCCGACAATCCCCGAAAACTTTCCCAGCAAATCAATAATTTGCTTGACGCGGAATCCTCGCCCGAAAAAGTTGCGTGTCGCGCCTGCCTCGTTCCGCACGCCGGGTATGTCTACTCCGGGCACGTTGCGGCTTCCGTTTTCAAACGCATTACGCTCCCGAAACGCTTCATCGTTCTCGGCGTCCGCCATTTTCCTTACGGCGCGGAAGCTGCAATTCTTTCCGAAGGTGCCTGGCGCACTCCTCTAGGCGACGTTTCCATCGACTCCGATCTCGCCGTGAAAATCTCACAGGCGTGTCCACTTCTCGAAGAAGACCCGGTCGCCCACCAAAGCGAACACTCTCTCGAAGTTCAGCTTCCGTTCTTGCAGCAGCTCGATCCGGACTTTACCTTTGTGCCCATCGCCCTCGGCACCATTCAATTCGAAGCGCTCGTTTCCATCGGCGAATCACTTGGGAAGATTCTCGCTGTCGAACCCGACGTACTTCTCCTTACCACTTCCGACTTCAATCATTATCAGGATGACGCCACCACCCGGCGCAAGGACCATCTTGCGATTGAAAAAATTCTGCACCTCGATCCACGCGGCCTCTTCGATGTCTGTCGCAAAAAGGAAATTTCCATGTGCGGCTTGGGTCCGGCAGTTGCTATGCTGACGGCACTCAATCACATCGGTTCGAACCAAGCCGAACTCGTCAAATACGCAACTTCCGCCGACGTCTCCGGCGACACCAGCGCGGTCGTCGGCTACGCCGGCCTGTTGTTCCGCTAGCCAGCGACATCCTCAGTCTTACAAAAAAGAAGGCCCTAATAGGGGCCTTCGGTACCGTCACGAAATTTCTGCGGGTCAATTCGAATCAGTGCGGACGCCCACCGCCTCCGCCACTGCTGCTGCCAGACGATCTGGCGCCGCTCGACGATGAACTCGCCGAACTGGAGGAAGCTGATCCAGCGGACGACCATCCGCTCGACGAGCCCGACCCTCCGCGCGAGCTTCCGGAACCGCTGCCTCCGGAACTATAAGTCCCTCGTTCCGAAACCACCGCGCGAGAAACGTTTGGCGGTGCCACGGTTGACCGTGGTGGAGTTGCGCTCCGCAAACTCGGAACCGCAGCGCTTTGCGCTTCGCGTCCCGCCACTCTCTCCGAAGCCACCGGGACGTGCCCAGTGGAATTTCCAGAGCGGCTCTGCTCCGAACCATTTTTCAGGTTTGCCTGCGCTTCAGTTTTTACGTTATCAGCGTTTACAAATCGCCGTTCTGCTCGATCATACACAATCGAAGAGCTGCCGTTTCCTGCGGACGCTCTCACGCCAGAAGCTCCGTTACTCGCCGTCATGGTCCGCAACACGCGCGGAGGAGCAGCGACCTCCGCCAGTTGATTTTGCATGATGTCGCGCGACGGTTTGTTCTCCACCTTCCAGCCTGCGCTGCTGGCGACTGGCAAAGCACCAGTTACTCCACGCGTCGTCACTTCGAACGCGCCTGCCGAAAGATTTAGCGGCGTCTTACCTTTTACATCCAGCGGATGCGACGGCACGATCGCCACGGTCCCGGTGCTGTTTCGCAACCAAACTCCGGTCACCGGCTTCCAGCGCCCGGCTCCACCACCGCCAGACGTTCCCGTCGGACTCCACACCCATCCGATACCCGGTTGAAACAGCCAGCCGCCGTAATGGTACGGCGCCCAGCCCCACGGCTGCCCTCCGAGAAAGCTCCACCCAAAAAAAGAATCGTAATACCACGATCCATAATCAAACGGGCACCAGCCCAGCCCCACTCCATACGGCCGCCAGCCGTACCCATAACCGGCCACCGGAAACCAGGCGCCATATGTGTACAAATCTCCGAATCCCGAGTTAAAGCCGTATCCGCCCGAGTATTGCATCGCCGCGCTCGTCGCGGTATTCACGCTATCGATTCTTCCGGAAACCCACTGATCAAACTCGTCGTTCGCAGTTACCCGTTCCACTGCCATCGAATCCGGTTCGCCCGCTTTCAGCGAAAGCGACTGATCCTTCTCCAGTTGAGTATTCTTTCCGTTGGCAATCGCCGTCAGCCGGCCATGCAGCACGTTCACGCTGCTTCCGTCGTCATAATTGTTCATTCGAAACGTGGTCTTGCTCTCCGCTTGCACGCTGAAGTCGCCGCCGGTCACGCTGAAATAATCCGCGCGCCCGGGATTCACATAGAATTCCGCCGAACCCTGCCGCAAAATCAGCCGCGTCGTAAATCCACCATCTTCACTCGACAAATCATAAAATTCCAAAACTGTGTTTTCCGCCAGGAACGCCATCGCGCCATTTTCAAATTCGACTTCCGCACGGCCGCTGTCTGTCGCCACCACGTATCCTTGGCGAATTGGCAGATTCAATACCGCAGCCTCCCAATTCGCTTTCGATTCGGCCAAGGGATCGCCCTTCACGTCCCGCGCAAACCGCACATCTCCCTGCACCAGGCTTAGCCGCACAATCCGCGCATGGCCTGATTCCGCCGATGTGGCTCCCGCCCCGTAGCTGGCACTCAACACAACCGCTGCAAAAATGGTAGTCAAACGCTGAAGGCTGGTCATCGCTCACCCCCTGGCGGGTCTTAGGGTTTGTACTCACAAACCCTAAAGTGAAAAGGACTGCTCACTAGTAGGACGCCGCATTGCACTTCGCGGTTACCGACACCCTGTACCTGGTGCCTCGATACTCTGCTTTCCCGCCGCAGCGGTCAAGCGCAAAGCCCTCCCCTCCGCCGCAAGATTGCCGCCCCCCAACCCCAGCTAACCCCTGCATTTTCCTGCATGTACGCGATGGAAATCATTCGTGCCCAAAAATCTTGACACCTGAAGGCCGAATCACTAGCTTCATTCCAGGGGGAGTTTGCGTCCTTCTCGCGCTGTCTCCAGTGATCCTGAGTTGTCCGCGGTCTGGCTCCGCGCACATTGGGGTGGGTCGCTTCGAAAGTCAGCGTAGCTATCACGTTGGGGGAAATCATGCATCGCAGTTCGAAGTTGGCAATCGTGGTGTTTCTATTTTCAGCCGTACTGCTGCTTTCCGGCAATCCAGCTTTCAGTCAGGGCGGGGCAACCGGCGCCATCAGCGGCCAAGTCGTGGACTCTTCCGGTTCTTCTGTGGCGGATGCCGACGTTCAAATTATCAATAACGCCACCGAAACCGTCGTTCGCAAGCTTCCCACCGGTGTCGACGGCGCCTTCGTCGCTACTCTTCTGCCTCCCGGTAACTACTACATCGTGGTCAATAAATCCGGCTTCTCCCAATCCAAGGCTGAAGGCATAGAAGTCCGCGTCACCGAAACTACAAAAGTCGTGGTCTCGCTCAAACTCGGCGGGGTTTCCGATAAAGTCGAAATCATCGCGGAAGTCACTAGCGTCGAAACCTCCAACGCCACCACTGGCCAATCCCTGGGCACGCAAACCATCCGCGAATTGCCGCTTGCTACGCAAAACTATCAGCAACTCTTGACTCTTTCCGCTGGCGCACAAAGCGAACTTAACGCCGCCGCGCAACTCGGCCGCGGCTCGGTGAAGCTCTTTGTCAACGGCCAGCGGGAAGATAACAACAACTACTTGATTGATGGAATCTCCGCCACTGATTACAACGTTGCCCAGGCCACCTACGTTCCGCTGCCCAATCCCGACGTCATTCAGGAATTCAAAGTACAGACTTCGCTCTATGACGCCAGCCAGGGACGCAACGGCGGCGGCAACGTCAACGCCATTCTCAAGTCCGGCACCCGCCAGGTTCACGGTGACGCCTACGAGTTCTTCCGCAACGACATTCTCAACGCCAACGAATTCTTCCTGAATCGCGAGGGCCAATCGCGTCCTTCCGTGAAGCAAAATATTTTTGGCGGCAGCCTTGGCGGTCCCGTCGGCAATGAGAAGCTCGGCTACTTCTTCGTGAACTATCAGGGCACTCGCCAGCGCAGCGGTCTCTCGCCCGGCACCTTCATTAGCACCACGATTCCCTCGCTTTCCGACCAGCCCGCCGGCCGCTCGGAAGCAAGTTTGATCTCGCAATTTTTCCCCCTCGGACTTCCCGCCGGTGTCACCGGCCTGGACCCGGTCTCCGTAGGCTTGCTCAATTTCAAGAGCAACCAGTTTGGCGGCGCTTCAAACGGCTACCTGATGCCCAGCAGCGATCCCAGCACCGGATCCTTTGCCATCAGCAGTCCCGGCAAATACACCGACGACCAGTTCACCGCGAACTGGGATCGCGAATTCAACGGCAGCTCCGACAAATTCTCCACACGCTTCTTTTTCGCCAATTCGGAATCCTTTCTTCCTTTCGGCGGCGGCGACCTTCAGGAATCTCTGGGCAGTACGCTCTCCAGCAGCATCAGCAGCGCTTCCCTCAACTTTCCGTTCGATACGCCCGTTCACGCACGTTTCCTGAACGTCACCGAGACCCATCTTTTCTCGCCCACCCTCGTCAACGAATTGCGCTTCGGACTGGTCCATATCAACTACGACCTCAACAACGTTCCTCCAGTTACCACCAGCGACCTGGGCATCGATCGCCCCACCAACAGTGTTACCAATTCCATTTACAAGTTCGTTTTTGCCAGCTCTGGCTTCGAAATCGGCCCGGCTCCCTTCGGTAATCAATCGCAAACTCAAAACAACATCTCCATCATCGATACGCTCGGTTGGGTCAAGGGCGCGCATGTCATCCGCGTCGGCGGTGAGATGTCCATCGTCAACCTCAACAAAGACTTTCCCCAGGTCTTCAACGGTGAACTCTTTTTCACCAACACCCCCGACGGCAACTCCGACTTCCAGAATTTCCTCCTCGGCTCTCCGCAATTCAGTTTTGGCGGCGGCGGCCTTTCCAATCACCAGTATCACAACAACAATTTCGGCATTTTCGTTCAGGACGACTGGAAAGCCAGCAAGAATCTGACCCTAAACCTCGGCCTGCGTACCGAATTTTTCGGCGCCTTCTATGACGGCGACTGCCACATTGGCAATCTCGATCCCAGCCTCGCCGCCAAAGGCCAGTTTCCTTTCGTCTACCCCAGCTGCGTGAATAACCTGAATCTTGCGGGGCTTAGCGGCAACGCCAAGAGCAGCACCTATGACAACAACTATTCGCGCGGGCTCGGTCCCAGGATCGGTCTGGCCTACGACCTCTTCGGCCATCACAACACCACCATCCGCGCTGGTTACGGTATCTACTACGTGCGCGAAGATGTTGGCTCTGTTGACCAACTCTCGTTCCAGGCCCCGTTCCTGCCGGTCGCATTTGGCGGCGGCGCCCCTGGCTGCCTCGGGACTTTTTTCTCCGCGAACCCGTTGCCCGGCTGCCCCAGTCCCAATCCCAACGCGCTGCCTCAGGCCGGCACCCTCGACCCCACTTTCGTTCCGTGCTTGAATCTGTTTAACGGATTCCCCGGCGGCGACACCACACAGGCGGCCAACTACGTTCCTGCTACTGGAAGCGCCTGCCCTGGTCCGCTCTCTTCCGAAGGCATCTTTGGTCTACAAGTGCCGCGCCATTTCGTGGTGCCCAATACCCAGCAGTGGAACCTGACCATTCAACGCGCTCTCGGCAAGCAATGGGTTCTGGAGGTCGGCTACGTCGGCACCCACGCCGTCCACCTCCGTGAAACCCGCGACAGCTTGCAGGCTCGCGACGCCAGAAACAACCCGATCATTCTCACCGATACCACCGGCACCGCTTCTGCTCCCATCACTACCGACACCTTCGGCAACGCCGTCGCCCGCTCTCTCGTCCAGGGCATCAACGGCTACTCCGGCTTCCAGCTTTTCGCCAACGACGCCTACTCCCACTATCATTCGCTGCAATCCACGCTCTCCCGCCGCTGGTCCCGTGGCTACTTCCAGGCCGCCTACACCTGGTCCAGATCCACCGATGCCACGTCCACCGGTAACACCGCGTTCAACTCCGCGTTCAACGACGAATCCACCTTGAACGGTTCGCGCGGCCTTTCTGATTTCGACCGCACTCATCGCTTCGTGGTCAGCTATCGTTATGATCTGCCTGTCTTCAAATCGGCCACCGGCGTCACCAAGGCACTCCTTGGCGATTGGGCCATCAGCGGTATCACCATCTTTCAATCCGGCTCGCCTTTCTCGGTTACCGATTCCGGCGCCGGCAGCGCGTTCCTCGGTCTCGGCTTCACTCCGGGAACCCTCGGCGGTCAGTTGGCTTCCGGCAGCACCGTCGCCAGCGGCCTCTCCGGCGGCAACATCCATCAGCGCATCGATGGGTATTTGAACTCGACTGCATTCACTACCGCGCCGCAACTCTATCCTGCGCAGTGCGACCCCAATCAGCCGGACCCGACTATCTTTCCCAACGCCAACTTCTGCACCACCGCTTTCGGCAACCTCGGCCGCAACATCTACCGCGGCCCGTCGCAGCAGAATTGGGACTTCTCACTTATCAAGAATTTCCATCTGACCGAGCGCAACGCCATTCGCTTTACCGCTGACTTCTTCAACATCTGGAACCACGCAAATTTCGGCAACCCCACCGTCACTGACGTCGAGACCATCGGCGTCTCGAACAGTCCGTTCGGCAAAATCACCAGCACCGTCGGCACTCCGCGCTTGATCCAATTCTCCCTGCGCTATTCCTTCTAGCGCAGCACGCAACCCACTCTTCACCCCGGGGCGCGATACCAATCGCGCCTTATCTTTTTGGAATGCGGCGGTTTGCCGCCGCTTTTTCCGAGACCAGTCGTGCGTAGCCCGGCCTTCCAATTTCACGGGCCAGGAGTTTCCGCCGGCTTTCTTGTATTCTCATCCCTGGGAGAAAATCGTCATGTCCGCTACCTCACGTATCCCTCTTCTCGAGCGCGATTCGGCCTGCCCCGAAACCCAAAAGATTTACGACGCCCTGCTAGCCGCCCGCGGCGTCGTCCCCAATATGTTTAAAATCCTCGGCTATCGACCCGAAATCGCCCAAGGCGTCGCTGGCTTCCTCAAACCGCTCCTCGCCGACGGCGCGCTCCCCGGCTTTTACAAAGAACTAATCGCCGTCCGCATCTCGCACCTCAACCAGAGCGCTTACGCCATCCGCGCGCACAGTATCTCCGCTCGTCAGAAAGGCGCCTCCGAACCGCAAATCGAAGCGGTGACAAATTTCGAAGCTGGCCCATATTCAGAAAAAGAAAAAATGGGCTTGCGCCTCGCCGACCGGCTCCATCGCGGTGCCGCTGCGGTTGACGAGATGTTCTTCTGCGAGCTGAAATCTAGCTTCACCGATCCCGAACTCATCGAACTCTTTCTCACCGCCGCCGCTTTCGAAATGTTTCCCCGCTTCATCGACGGCCTGCACATCCCGATCACTCCGCCTCCCGCCACGAAATAGCAAATGAGCGGTGTTAGACTGTCTCGGTTATGACTTCCCGTCAGATTGCCACCCGGGTTTCACAATTGACCGGAGAAGGCGCTCTTGCCGTCTTCTCTCGCGCCAAGGAACTCGAACGCCAGGGCCGCTCCATCATTCATCTCGAACTCGGCGAACCCGATTTTCATCCCGCCGCGCCGGTGGTCGATGCTCTCCGCAATGCCGTCGCCGCCGGCCGCGACCGCTACTGCGCTACCCGCGGCATTCCCGCTCTGCGCGAGGAAATCACCCATTACCTCGCGCGCACCAGAAAACTCGCTGTTAAGCCTGAACAAGTCCTGGTCGCACCCGGCTGCAAAATGGCTCTCTCCCTCGCCATGATGGCCCTCATCGAACCCGGCGACGAAGTGCTCTACCCTGATCCCGGTTTTCCCATCTATCCTTCGTTCACCCGCGGCCTGGGTGCCAAAGCCGTTCCGTTCGGTTTGATCGAGAAAAATAAATTTCAACCAGACCTCACTGAAATCGCCTCGAAAATCACGGACAAGACCAGCGTTCTGATTTTCAATTCGCCCAACAATCCCACCGGCACTGTTTTTGACGATCGCGCCCTCGCGGGAATCGCCGCACTCGCCGGCAAGCACGACCTGTGGGTGCTCACCGACGAAATTTACGCCCGCATCCTGTTTGCCGGCGAATACCATTCGATTTGGAATCTGCCAGGAATGGCCGAACGCACCGTCATCATCGACGGCTTCTCAAAAAGTTTTGCCATGACCGGCTGGCGCCTCGGCTACGCAGTCGCTCCGGTCGCGATCATCGACGCCATGGATATGCTGGTTCTCAACACCTTCACCTGCGCTGCCGAATTCACTCAGGTTGCCGCTATCGAAGCGCTTCGCGATTCCACTAACGCCGTCGATGCCATGGTCGCCGAATACAAACTCCGCCGCGATCTCTTCGTCAACTCCCTCGGCAAAATTCCCGGCTTCCGCTGCCACTCTCCCGAAGGTGCGTTCTACGCCTGGGTCAACATTGAAGACACCGGCCTTCCTGCCGAAGAAGTCCAGAAACTTCTCCTGGAAGAAGCCGGAGTCGCCGCCATCGCCGGCGCCGCCTTCGGCGCGCAAGGGAAAAACTATCTCCGTTTCTCGCTGGTCAGCGCTCGCCACCTGCTCGAAGATGCTCTCGACCGGGTCCAACGAGTGTCTGTAAAATGGCGTGCCGTCACCGCCTGAGATATTTTGTTTTGCGTTTGTCTTGGATTGCGTAGTGCCGGGCTTTAGCCCGGCTGCTTTCACCTGGTTTTGTAGTGGCCGGTCTTTAGACCGGTTCTTTTTCAAATGGACTTTTTGAAGGTGTTCGAGGGACCACAAATGAAACATTTGTTCCACATGTCTTACGGCATGATTCTGGTGCTGGCCCTCGCCACCGCCGTTCCTGCACAAACCTCTCCCTATCCTTCCGCCACTCTCCCCAAGCTCTACGAAGATCTCCTCGCAAAAATAAACGCCATTCCCATTTACGACAATCACGCTCATCCCGGCTTTCCCGACGACAACGACGTCGACGCGATGGCCGCTCCTCCCGACATGAGCAGCGTTCTTCGCCTCCGCGACGACAATCCCGAATTCGTTACTGCCGCCAAATCCCTCTTCGGTTATCCCTACGACGACTTCAAGGCCGAACACGCCAAGTGGCTCGCAGACCGCAAAAAAGCCGCCGAAACCGCCGGCGGCCAGTCCTACTTCGATTCCATTCTCGACAAACTCAACGTTGAGACCTGCCTCGCCAATCGCGCTTTCATGGCGCCATATCTCGACACCAAGCGCTTCCACTGGGTTTTCTTCGGCGACTCGTTTTTCTATCCATTCAACAACCGCGATCAAATCGCCAGCACGCCCGACAACGGGGTCTACATTCCGCTCCAGGAAAAAATGCTGGCCCGTTATGAAAAACAGATGAACGCCCAAGCGCTCCCCGCCGACCTCGCTGGCTACGAAACTTTCGTCCGCAACACCATGGCCGACAATCAAAGACGCGGCGGCGTGGCCATCAAATTTGAAGCTGCCTACTTCCGCACTCTTTACTTCACTGATCCCCCGCGCGAAAGAGTCGACGCCATCTACGCCAAATACCGCTCCGGCGGCGTGCCTTCCGCAGAAGATTACCGCATCTTCCAGGACTACATCTTTCGCGTCATTGTCGATCAAGCCGGCAAACTCAAGCTTCCCGTGCACTTCCACAGTGCCGTGGGCATCGGCGATTACTTCAGCCTCCGCCAGGGCAACGTTTTAAATCTCGAAAATGTGCTGCGCGATCCGCGCTACAAAAATGTCACCTTCGTCCTGCTGCACGGCGGCTGGCCGTACCACCACGAGGCCGCACTGTTGACCGCCGTCAAAAACGTCTATCTCGATACATCTTTTCAATCCGAAATGCTCTATCCGTCGCAATTCAAAGACGTCCTCAAGCAACTCATCACGCTCTATCCCGACAAAATGATGTTTGGCTCCGACGCCTTCCCCTTTAACGACGCCCTCGGCGCGGAAGAAAGTTTTTGGGTCGCCGTACATACTTCGCGCATGGCTCTCGCCGCCGCTCTAGCCGAACTGGTCAGCGAACGCGCCATCTCTGAAGACCAGGCCGTCGAACTAGCCCATCTCTATCTACACGACAACGCCGCAAAACTTTATGGAGGCACAAAATGAGCACCGCACCTTCCGGCACTCCCCAGCCGAAATATATTTCCTGGAATCAGGTCGAGCGCGAGCATCTCAACCCGTTGATCGACCGCGAAATGGTCTACGGCCAGCAGATTATGCTGGCCCGTGTGTTCCTCAAGAAAGACGGCCACGTCCCCCTGCATCATCATCACAATGAACAGGTCACCTACATTCTCGAAGGCGCTTTGAAATTTGCCATCAACGGCCAGGAAATCGTCGTCCGCGCCGGTGAAGTTCTCTGCATTCCCGCAAACATGCCGCACGAAGCTTGGGCTCTTGAAGACACCCTCGACCTCGACGTCTTCACCCCGCCCCGCGAAGACTGGCTCGGCAAGACCGACGACTATCTCCGCCACGGCCGCTGACAGTGTTCCGCGCTGGTGTAGCACCGGCTTTATGCCGCTGCCCGGCGCATGGTGGCCGCCTTCTTTTGCGGGCCGCTTCTTCACCAGCGTTTCCTTTTCTGCTTGCCATTCAGGAATCGCCATAGACAAACGCCCCGCCTCTTGTTTACCGTTAACAGTGTGGCCAGCTCCACCCCTGGGGTCCGCCCGCTAAGGATTGCTAAATGAAAAGGCTCGCATTTGCTGCATTTCTTACTCTCGCAATTTCCGCTGCGCTTCCAGCTCAGCAGCCTTCATTTCTCGCGCTCAGCTCCGCTCAACCGTCCGCGGCTCCCGCTCCCGTCGCGTACAATTTCAATCTTGTTCCCATGCTTGTGCCGCCGGCCTCCGCTCCACTTTCCTTTCCTTCCGCCGCGCTTCCCGATGCCCCAACTCCTCCCCAGCGCGGCTACCAGGACGACGACTACTATCGCTGGGAACTAGCCGCTGGCTACGAGTATGTCCACTTCAAGGCCGCTCCTTTTTCCCTCAATCTCAGCGGCCTGCACACTGACGTCACCTACTATTTTAAGGATTGGCTTGGCGTGGAAGGCAGCGTCATCTCCGCTTGGGGCGGCGATATTTTCGGTGAACGATCCAAGTACGTTACCTATACCGGTGGTGGCCGGATCAGCTGGGGACCCTCAACCCATCGCTGGGTGCCTTGGGCCCACGTCCTCATCGGCGGCGCTCACGTAAATCCGCAGACCGCATTGGGCAGCAAAAATGGTTTTGCCCTTCAGGCCGGCGGCGGCGTGGATTGGAAGCTTGTTCCCCGCGTCTCGCTGCGCGGCGAAGGAGACTACGTCCACACCCAGCTCTATGGCAGCTCGCAAAACGACTACCAGTTTGGTGTCGGCTTCGTCCTTCATTTCTGAATTTCTGAGTTTGTGTTGGCCGAAGCTTTTTTCTTGAGCGCTCACTTAGAACCGCCCCCAACTCCTGAACGAGCGGTCTCATCAAAATCCGCGGCGAAAGCTACCGGCTGAAAGACCGCCGCAAGGCCGGCTCGGTGTCGCCTCGAGGACAAGACGGAGCGGAGTCCGAGGCCAAGGAGGCCACTCATGAAGTTCAGCCGTGGGGAATTTCGACCGGTACCATGAGGAATTTCCAACCGGAATTGACAGCTTTGATTTATGGACAGCGCAGTCCTAGTTTTTTGCGCTCAGCGCGGTAGCAGGCTTAGCCCTCGCAAAGACGGGACGGTTGTTGGAACAATAGCAACGGGGGCTACGAAGACGCGCTTTGCAAGTATTGATTACGCCGAGAACGCATGAACAGCAGACAGCCCACGAGCAAACCAACAGACGTGAGAGCCAAAGCGCTCGGCTCTGGGGTCGATACCGTACTCACATTTAATTGAACGTTATCGAAATCTATTTGGCGCCCGTCCCCAGTGAGTTCGATGCCGAGAAATCCCGCGGGTGCACTGGCGCCTGTCGCGCAGGTGAGAGTTACGTCAGCAAATGTCCCTGCGGAAACAGACCCGTTGGAGCCGCCAGATGTACAGAAAACATTCGAGCCATCGGTTAGAGATATCGAATAATTGGCAGCGACGACGTCGAACCGCCGACCAACGTCAACAGACAAGGTGTAGATAGAGTTCGGCAGTAGAGAAACTCCAGTCAAGATCTGCGAGATACTGCCTCCGTTGGTGAAGGCGACGATGCTGCCATCAGGTAAGGGAAGACTAAAGTACAAAGAATTGGAACCAGGCGCAAACGATCCCGCGCCAGTAGTCGACCATCCCGGTATCGGGCCATAATTGTAGGCGCACCCTGTTCCGGCGCACGGCGCATTGAGCGGGCTGGTGGTCTCGAAGGACGCGTTCTGTATTGGAACCGCATCGCCCCAAGCATTAATTGTCAGAAGGCTAAACGCCAAGGCGCAGACTGCAGAAATCAAGAGTCGCACAACTCACCCCTTTGAAGTCCAGCTGCGGGCTGCACTTGGAAGTTCTAAATCAAACTGTCTTCCTAAGTTGGAGCACGTAGCTCTCCAAACACGAAAAACTCGCTACATCCGCATTTCAACACATTCTAAAAGGTTTATTAGGAAGCAGTCGATTGAAGGCACCGCTAAATAGAGAAATCCATGAGGTTTTCATTGGAAAGTTTCTTACTTTGTTCTGTGAAAGTGTCACTTTGGCGTGACGCAAAGCTTGATGTAAGTACTGGTACTAATTACCTTATGCTCCGTTTTGTGAGAAGGTTTTCAATAGTAAAAGGCCTGGCTCCACAGCATGATGTGCGCAACCACGTTCATGGCTGCCAATGTCAGTAATCGCGTAAACCCGAGCCGCGGCAGGACCGAGAAAGCAATGATGCCCAGGAAGGGTGCAATTTGCAGCAAATATCGATCGTACAACGGGACATTACCCCCGACTCCCAACTGTTCCACGGCAAAGAATACCACTGTCAGCAACGCAAAAATCACAGGAGAGCACGACTGTGCGGAATGTCGTTTCTCCCAGAAAAGAACGCCAATCACTAGCGCATTGTAAACCGTTAGAGCGGCAATGCACCCGAGAAGAATAAACTTGCCGGCAGGTAATCGTGAGCCCATCGAAATCAAAGTGCGGAGCGGGCCCGGCTGAAGCAGCGAAGGTCCAAGACATGCAGCCACGATCCCGGCGATCGAGGCGCCCAGGAGCGCTAGCCAACGCGCGGGAGGCCGGACGCGCCAGACGGCCGGAAATGTCAGTGGGACCAGATAGAAACAGGAATAAAATGCTGCAACAATCGGCCTGAAGAGGTTCAGGTCCGCGTAAGCCTTCCAGTCTGGCGACGACACGCCGGCGGCCGTGCCGGGACTTGTAATGCCCTTCCACACGCAGATCAGTAAAATTACGGGGACCGACGCGGCGGAAAGGGACAGGATAGTCCCAAGCAGCCGAAGCAATTTTTGTTTGGCTCCCTGCCCTCGTAATCGGAATAGACTTAACAGGGCAGCCGCCGGGAACAGCGCCAGATAGTACTGCCGGCATGTGACTGCGATGCCCATGGAAAATCCTGCAAGGATCTGCAGTGAAAACGAGGATGCAGTGACTGTCGGTCGCGAATCAGATTCGATCCAGATCAGAGCTCCCAGCATCGCAAAAAACAGTGCCGGACCTTCTGTGAGTGTGGTCGCGGCGGTCATAACGGTGTGCGGAAAAACCAGCGCGGCGAGGATGGCAGCGTACCAGATTTGCGGAAAATTGCCATAACCAGCACCAACTACGATCCCCAAGAAAAGGAGCACCCAGCTTATGAGATTGGCGATACGGGCAGCGCGCAGCTCTCCCCCAGGAAGCAGACGAACTCCTGCGGCCATCCATAGGAAACTGGTCGGACCTGGTGGGTTAAGGTGAGAAAGTACAGTTGCGACAGACAATCCGTTGTGGGCATAACTTTGCACATCACGTAAATTGAATTCATCGTCGTAGACGGGGCGATTAACGAAGCCGATAAATAGAGCTGCTGACACTACATTCAGCGCAAATGCGATGATGACTAGTTTAAAGTATGGGCGCGCCCACGCGTGTCCTTCGATTTGGCGGTCAGGAGCCTGGGGTTCGCCGGCCGCAGCTGTGTGAACCGTCGAAAGCGTTCCGGAAGGTTCGGTCATACGCGGCATTCATCCACAACGGCTGATAACTCTTTCAGCTGGACCTGTCGGTGCGCGGAACCGCTGATACTCCTAACCGCATTCAGGATGGTCACTGGACTTGAACGCTGCACTTTGCTGTATTTTCTACAGCAGACAAACTCGATCCCGGGCCCGTACCACAAGCGAACTTCCGCGCCGAACCTGACGCGCCTCATATCAAACGCCGTCCATTTCGAGAACCGCCATGATTGACGTTCCCAAGAATCTTTGGGGTATCGGTTCGCACGTTGAAACCAACGACAGCACTCGGTTCAGGGCTTTCGTTCGCGGGCTGAACCCGGCTGAAATTATATTATCCTTTCCTTGCTTTCCTAATAGCCAGAACTTACGGAGCAGCAGAGTGGGTGCCAACGGAAGGCCCCAATAGGTCCACTTCGCGATTCGAAGACGATTGCGTGCGGCAGCCTCTTCGAGAGATCGGATCGAATAGCGGCGCACATGTCCAGCAGCTTCGTCATAAGATGAATACGCCCAGCTGCCTGCGGGAACATTCACAACCAGCTTCCCGCCAGGTTTCAAGTGGAATATGAGTGCTCGGAGGAAGCGATCTTCGTCCGCCATATGCTCAAGAACGTCGAACAAGAACACCAAGTCAAATAGCCCGCGCAAAGATGGATCCTGTTGGTGAATGTCGTAACAACAAACGTTGCTAAGTCGGGTCAGACTCTTTTTAAGCGCAAATTCATTCAGGTCGAAACCTGTTACTTCGCGTCCGTATGCCTCTTCGATCTGGCGCTGGAGTAAACCATGACCGCACCCGATCTCGGCGATCTCCCCAGCGCGAGGGATCAGGCCGCCTGCCAGTCGTCGGAGCACCTCAAATCGTCGATGTATCCAAAAATGATCGATGGTGGCGATTTCAAACCACCAATCTGCCATGCTGACCTCGGCCGGAGATGACCGATACGTTAAGATTCGACTGGGATTCATTCCGGATGGTTTTTGGCCCGAAGAAATACCATTTGATGTGGAGCTAAGATCGAAATTCTCGCTCTTGGAATCGCTGGGCATGATATGTGTCCGCTACAGGAGCTCCTGCCTTACCCTTCCTAGCTCCAGCGAGGCGGCTAACGATGTAAAGGGGACATGCCTTCGTTTTTTCATAGATGCGGCCGACATATTGACCAATCACTCGCAGACAAAAAAACCACCAAGAACAGGAATGCCAATGCCACTATCAGCGCGGCGAAGTCCTGCGGCGACATCTGTAGAAATAGTTTAGCGTACAGAGAGTAGCAGATGTATAGCAACGAAACGCTTTTCGAAATAGACATAAATCTTCGCTAACAAATTAGCAGGATGATGATTGGGGCCTGGCTTAAAATTAAAGTTACGCCAGACCACAACAAGAAGGATTGCAGTTCCACGCAGTCCGTCCAGAGCTGGGATTCGACCTGCGATCCCACGATCCGGTTTCCTTAGCGAGGATCCGAAATGATTGGATTTGGCACTCAGCTCTTGGCGGCAGTACTGGGACTTCATTCGGCAATTCGCTTCACTTTCTCCAAAGTTTGCCGTCGGAGCCCCAGGCGCTTTCTCAGCCAGAACGTATGTTCTAGTAACCCTTGCTTTGTTCCCAGTTCCATCAGCGTGGTCCACTCCTCGTACTTTGGCACGCGCCATACCCGCCCGCCCTTCGTCACGATATGGGTCGCGTTTCGAATCGACCGCAGCTTCTCCCCATATCCTCCAAGCTGCTTATTCCGCAGCGCCAGCTCGTCTCCGTGCGTCCCCGCATGCCCTCCGGGGCTGTACGCGTAATCGTGGTTCTGGTGTACCGCCATCACTGCCCGCGAACAATCAATCACCGGCACCGGCGTCGTCAATGCTCTCCACACTAGCCAGTGATCCCAATAATTCCTGCCAATCACCAGCGGCGGAATCTCCCGGTACATTCCCTTCCGAAAACAGAAATAATCGATAAACGATGGAATCTGCTGTTTGCCGCTCCGTTTAGCCAGCCCCCGCATTTCCTGTTCCCACAGTGCCCTTCCAAAATCAATCGGTTCCGTAATATCAGTGTCCCATCGTCGCCCGATCATCAGAAAGTCCGCGAACCTCCCGCGCACCCGCGCAAATGCTTCCGCAAAATCCTTCAGCAGAATAATGTCGCAGTTCACATAACAAACATATTCGTGCTGCGCCACTTCCTGCGCCCGGCCAAATAAATATGGCACATACTTCAGTCCGGACTCGTGCCGCTCCACCCGCGGCTCATGCCGTAGCTTCAGCTCTGCGCACACCTCCGCCGCTCCGTCTTCATCGCCGAATAAAATCACTTCTACATCCTCGTGCAGCCGCTTCCAGCTCGCCAGCGCATTCCGCTGGATCACCTCGTTATGCCCGCTAAACGCCTTCGCCGTCGTGAAAATTGTAAGCATTGCTTAAATCTTCATCCTCAACACAAAACACCCAACGCGTATGAACGCCCTGTCGCATCATCTTCACATTACTTTACGGCTCGGGCTCCGAAGATTCGACGCAAAGTTTCGCGCCTCAGTCCGAGCTTCTTTCTTAGCCAAAACGTATTTTCGAGAACTCCCTGCTTGTTTCGCATCGAATACAGAAGCCACAGAATCCATCGCAGCGGTGTCCAGACAATACGTCCGCCACTAGTGAGGCAATGTGTCGCGAAGATCATCGAACGCAAGTGCTCGACTCCGCCGCAGAGGCTTATGTTTCGCCGTGCTAGGGCGTCTTCGTTGGTGCCCTGTTTCCCCTGCGGATGATAACTATGTGTATGATTTTGATGCACCGGCAAAACGAACCAAGAGGCATCAATAACTGGCAGATGACCGCGCAGCGCCCGCCACACTAGCCAGTGATCCCAATAACTCCGTCCCAGCAATACGGGCGGAACATCATCGTAGAAACCACGCGGGAACACAAAGAAGTCGATATAGTCTGGGATCTGGCGTTTTCCGTATGTCAGGGCGAAGCGCCGGAGTTCCTGGGCCCAGCTGTCATGGGCGAAATCAATCGGACTCACAAGATTCGTGTCCCACCGCCGCGCGACCAGCAAAAATTCCTCGTTCCAATTACGTGCCTTCTCAACAGCTTTCCAAAAGTCAGGCAACAAGAACGATGTCACAATTGGAATAACACAGGAAGGGATGCCTCGCAATCCGTTGGGCAGTCCTAAACATATAATCGAGATACTTCATTCCCGATTCATGCCGTTCAACATGGGGCTCGTGCCGCAATCCAAGCTCAGCGCACACTTCCGCTGCGCCGGCATCATTTCCAAAAAGGATCACTTCAACATTCGGATGAAGCAGTTTCCAACTCCTGAGCGCATTTCGTTGAATCATTCCGCTGTGGCCCGAAAAAGGTTTCCCGGTGGTAAAAAATGTCAGCACTATTTCGCCTTATTCTTCGATGGGCTTGCGAAGTACAAAACATCCGAGGTTATAGGCGCATGCGTGTGGATTCGAAATATGATTCCGGGGCTGGAAACTAAGCGCCGTTTGTCGGTCACACTCAATCCACTGATTGAGTGCGTTTTTCTCCCAAAAAACTTCACGCTCGATACGTAGATTTCCAAACAACCGTGACAGTCGCTTCGGCCCATAAACCCTGCACCACGGTGCGAGCACGTCGTCTTTGCCGCACGGACCAGTCATCAGAAGTTTGCCGCCCGGTTTTAGCACTTGCTCTATCCGCCTCATTACGTCAATGTCGCCATCATCGTCATCAACTGTTATCCCATAACGTCCCGCTACTCCAACGTGTTCGATAGACGAGCAGTTAATTATGAGATCGAAATGATCCTGCGGCAAATCCAGTTTAAGGAAATCACCCTGTACGAATTCCACCGCTGGGTGCTCCCAGTAAAACTGCTGCGGCTCTAAATCGTTCGCGATGACGTGCAAGCCTCGTTGCGCAGTAACCAGGCTCATGTATCCCTGCTCGCAGCCAAATTCCAGTGCTTGCCCGGGTCCCTCTGGGATTTCAGCGCTCAAAAAAGACCACTCAACGTTGCGCTCGCCGGCGATATCAATCGTGATAGGGGCGGACGAACCGAACTCTATCTTACGTCTTATTTTTCCCAGCCATAGATGTAGTGCGCGGGGAAGATAGATCGGCACCAAAATCCTGTCCGCCATAGGCCTCTCTTCTAGGGCAGTGCTAGTCCAACTTTTTTACAACTCGCTTCAACGACTCGATCTTCTCAGAGAGTGATTTTCCTGCAAACCGCCGAAGTGTGTGGACCGCTTGCGTCCCCTTAACACCGCTGGATGGATTCCAGGGGCGAATTGAGCTCGCAGGTTCAGTTAGCAAACGCAACATTTTCGACTGAATCGGCTGGTAGGACGCAGCAAGTATTGTACGAACGCGCCGACGCCCGGCCGATGATCGATACTCAGGATGTTCAGGCTGAGATGTCAAACCATAGACCTGACTGAAGCCAGCGCGGTAAAACATTTTTATCATGCAAGCCTCAGTCGGATAGAAGGCGACATGATGAAGACCTTGGTCTTGCAAACGCTCCTCGTCGATCAACGCCATTATTGGTTCGTCACCGGGAAACGTGACACCTTCAATGAGTAGCAGGGTCTTGGTAAGCGCGCGGAGATGTCGGATCCCTAGGAGCGGGTTTTCCAGGTGATAGAGCAGCCCAAAACAAAAACAGAGATCGAATACACCTAAGCCTAAAAGCCCAGGATCCTCGATGTTGAACTGTCTAAACGATATCTCTTTGTGCCTTAGGCCGGCTTCAGCAACGTTCTCTGCCCGACCATCGACAGCCGTCACTGCAAATCCTTGGGAACGCAATAACTCCGAAAAATACCCGACACCACAGCCAACGTCAATCACGCCCGTCAGGTCTAACGCCCCCCGCACTTCAGCCAATAACTCCGACACTACCACTCCTCGTGCCGCATTCAGCTTCTCGTAATGATCTCGGTCAAATATCAGAAGAGGGCTCACAAACTATCTCCTCACGGTTTCCCAAGGTAAATTCAGACGGCACGTTAAGAATGCCGTTCCACTGGTCAAGATGGTGTTGATTATGATCTGTCTCGATTTGCATTTCTGGGCTGGCGTCCCAAAGATCTAGCATCTCGCTGTCATCCCATAAACTCACCTGCCACTGATATCCGCCTGGCCTGAGAGGCAAAGTCGGAAACGCATGAGAAAAAACGTGCACGCCTTCCTCAATTTTTATCTCTTGCGCCGCCCATGCCCACATCAATTGCCTCTCAGAGTTGAAAAGCGCAATTCCATACTGCCCTCGCTCAATTGGCCGCGTTAATTTGGCGATAAAACTAACTCGGAACGCGCCCAGCGTGGTCAGCGTATGCAATCCTTGCTCGCTACCCTGAAGCAGCTCCCAGCTCAGAAATCGTGTACGGCTCGATTCTTGACCCGATCTTCCCTCACTCGACGCTGTTCCTAACATCACGGCTTCATACTCACCCAACACCTTTGTCGTTGGTCCGTCTCGACGCAATGTCCCATTGTCGAACCATACTGTACGATGACAAAGACGCCGGATCTGGTTCATCTGGTGGCTTACGAGCACCACCGTTCGTCCAGCTTTAGCTACGTCTCCCATCTTTCCAAGACACTTTTTTTGAAACTTGATGTCGCCAACCGCCAGCACCTCGTCCACTAGCAATATCTCCGGCTCCAGATGCGCCGCCACCGCAAACGCCAACCGCACATACATTCCGCTCGAGTAGTGCTTCACTTGCGTATCTAGAAATTTCTCCAGCTCCGCGAACGCTACGATTTCGTCGAACCTTGTCGCAATCTCTCGCCTCGACATTCCCAAAATCGCGCCGTTCAGATAAATATTGTCCCGCCCCGATAGCTCCGGATGAAACCCTGTGCCGACCTCCAGCAGGCTTCCCACTCGTCCGTAAATCTCCGCCCAGCCCTCGGTCGGTCTGGTGATCCGGCTCAAAATCTTCAGCAGCGTTGTCTTACCCGCTCCGTTTCGCCCAATCAGCCCCAGCACCTCGCCTTGCTTTACTTCCAGGTTTAC
The DNA here is from genome assembly GCA_963814635.1 of uncultured Acidobacteriota bacterium. Classification (GTDB taxonomy): domain Bacteria; phylum Acidobacteriota; class Terriglobia; order Acidiferrales; family UBA7541; genus Acidiferrum. Next base: position 406,539 of record CAWFDP010000003.1, read on the forward strand.
ATTCTTCAACGCCCAGAACGATTCCCGCTTTTCTCGCTTCAACAGCGTCCACGGAGCTCGCAACGTCCTCGCCAGTGTGTCCCGAAGCGCGCTATACCTCTCCCGCTGCCCCAGCCGGTACACCTTGCTCAGCCCCTCGGCTCGTATCGCGATATCGCTCATCTCTCGCCGTTGCTCTCCTTCAGCTTCCTCAGCCCGCTGGACCCTTCGCCTGCGGCCAGGAATCCGAAATGCCGCTGGTCGCAATCCTCAACGAAAGGCGCTTATCCCAATCAGCCGTAACATTCCCAGTTCGATCAGCCCGCGTATCTGGGAACGGTGCAATGCCTCACTCCCACATTTCGGGGATCGAAGCTCTTTAGCGCAGGTCATTTTTCCCCAAATCTCGACATCATCTCCTCGCGCGGTCGCACCGGCAAACCCGACGGATATTCACCCTCTCACACCAGGTCCGCTACCGTTCCTTCCATCCTCTGGAAGAACAACATCCCACCAAAAAGCAGCACCAATACCGCCCCTGCCGAAGCCAACAGCAACGCTCCCGGCGGCTGCCCATGTCCCGTCAACGCCCACCGGAATCCTTCGATCACTCCTGCCATCGGATTCAACCCGTACAGCCATCGCCACTTCGCCGGTACCAGGCTGCTCGGATACGCTACCGGCGACGCCAACATCCAGAATTGCACCAGGAACGGCGTAACATACTTCACATCACGATACAGCGCATTCAACGCCGAGAGCCACAATCCAACACCCAGTGCGGTCGTCACCGCCAGCAACAGCAAAAACGGCAACCACACCGCATGCCATCCCGGACGCAACCCGTATCCCAGCACCAGCGTTAGCAGCACCACGAACGCAATTCCAAAATCCACCAGCCCCGACATTACGCTCGAAAGGGGCAAAATGAGCCGCGGAAAATACACCTTGGTAATGACCCGCTGGTTTTCGACCACCACGTTGGTTGCCGTTGTCAGCGCCGTCGAAAAATACGTCCACGGAGCCAGCGCCGCGAAATAAAACACGGGATACGGCAGCCCGTCCGACGGCAACTTCGCCAGCCGTCCAAAAAACAAAGTGAATACGCCCATGCTCATTAATGGTTGCAGCACCACCCATGCCACGCCGATCACCGTCTGCTTGTACCGCACCTTCAAATCGCGCCACACCAGGAATAACAGTAGTTCCCGGTACATCCACACCTCTTTTACACGCAGTTCCAGCAGCCCGCGCGGCGGTTCAATCCGTACCGTTGCTGTCGTGAATGCTTGCGCCGCGCCCGGCGAGGCGACCGTTGGATCTGTCGTGACAGAGGACATCGATTTTTTCCGATATAGCGGGTCTTTGGCTGGACGAACCCGACACAAGATTAACAAAGATACTCAGCGTTGTGCAGATTTAGGCTATCCTCGCGCAATTCAACGGCAGTTGGAAACGCTCAATCTTTTGTCCTATCGAGCTTCGCGGATTGCGTTTCAGGAAGCGCGACCTTCGCAAATCCCGGCACTGGCACCGCACTCGCTCAGGCTCTCTTGTACCACCTCTGCGCCCCCAGCCACCGCCGCCTCGCGTAAAACCATTTCGGCGGCAACGCTAATGCCGGCGCCATCGAAGCCGTCCGAAAAATCTTGCTGGTCATCGGCGCATCCGAATGTTGCACGCGGTAAATCGTCCACTCGGTCCGAAATGTTTCCCATGGCCACCCGCCGTCCAGTTTCAGCCGAAGTTGCGCTGCTTCCGCATCCACGATTTCCAACAACGTATCGATCACAACCTGCGGCGTTCCCGTCGATGGCAGCTTCGCCCGCAGCGCCTCCGCCAGAGCCGCAATCACCCGCGCTCTCCCCCAGCTTCTCCTTCCCCAAGTACCGCGCCACCAGAATCGAGGTCCCTGCCGATAGAAAAATCCCGATCACCCGCCCCGCCAGTTGCGCCGCGGTGTTCTGAAACACCCGCACGCCCAGACTAGGCTTCGGTGCTGCAATCCCCGTCCCATTGACCTCAATCACCGAATCACTCATTTTTCAACCGCTTGCTCCAGCTCTGTCCATATTATCATCCGGATATTTCCAAATTGTTTTCGCACTTCACCCCAGTTTTTCTATAGAATCCCTTGGGGTCCAGCTCCCTCCAAATTCTTTCGCCAGGAAAAAGCGAATCATGACACTTGGAAAATTGTTCTCTCTTGTCTGCCTTCTTTCAATTTTTGTCTCCTTGATTAGTTGTGCTTCCAGTTCTGCTCCACCCGGACCGCTAACGCTCTCTGTTTCTCCTCAGCCCGCTTACGTCAGCTCTGGCCAGTCCCTGCAATTCACTGCCACCAGTTCCGCGGGCGTCACTTGGTCCGTCAGTGGACCTACACCGGGCACCATTGATTCCCAGGGCAACTTCACCGCACCCACCGTCACTCAGAACGCTTCAGTCACGGTCACCGCCACCAGCGTCAAAGATCCCGCCCTTACAGCTTCCTCCACTGTCAACGTCATCGCTCCGGCCACCGTTGCCACCACCGCCAATCCGCAGGTCGCCCTTTATTCCATCTCCGTCCCCGACGGCCTCTCGGCGTTCATTCAATTCAGCACGGACACCAGCTACAACCTCTTCACTTGGTCGGTGCAAGCTCCTGCCGGCGGCGGCGCTGTCCCTATCCTCGTCGCTGGTATGAAAGGTAACACCGACTACCACTTGCGCGCCGTCTTCCAGCCTACTGGCACCACCACAACCGTTTTCACCGACACCGACCACGTCTTCACCACTTCTTCCTATACCGCGGCCAACCTTCCTGTTATTGCCGCAGCGACTGTCACCGGACAAACTCCGCAAAGCGGTGTTGAGCTTCTCGACTTACTCAGCACCACCGGTGGCACCAAAATGGATGCTGTCGTCGCTGATCTTAGCGGCAACGTTCTTTGGGCCTACAACCCGGGCTCTTCAATCGTAGCCGGAAACATTCCCAATCCCGTCAAGCTCTTGCCCAACGGCCATTTTCTCTTGGTTTACAGTGGAACTAGTCCCGATGGCGTCAATTCCGTGACCCAGGAAGTGGACCTCACTGGTAAGGTTGTCTGGCAAATGACCGCGGCTCAGCTAAACGCCGCTCTTGCTGCTGCCACGTGTTCCGGCTGCAACATTACGGTTTCCGGCACCCACCACGATTTTGCCGTTCTCCCCAATGGCCACATCGTTTTTATCGCCGGAACCCAGCAAACCATCTCTGGGACCGTGGTCACCGGCGACGTTCTGATCGACCTTGATCAAAACCATAATCCCGTTTGGCTCTGGAATACTTTCGACCACCTTGATGTCAATCGCCATCCCATGATGTTTCCCGACTGGACTCACAGCAACGCCATCGTCTACTCCCCCGACGATAAGGCCCTCATGCTCTCCATGCGCCACCAGGCTTGGGTCATCAAAATCAATTACGACGACGGCGCTGGCGACAGCAGCATCCTTTGGAAACTCGGCTATCAAGGCGACTTCAATCTCCTGCAGGGCATCACCAACGCCATTGATCCCGTGGACTGGTTTAACGCCCAACACGACGCCAATATCATCAGCACCACCACTGCCGGCACTCTTGACGTCTTAATGTTCGACAACGGAAACCAGCGCATCCTCGAGTCCAGTCCCCTCACTCTTTGCAGCCCTGCAACCACTCCCTGTGAGAGCCGCGTCCCCATCCTTCATCTCGACGAAGCCGCGAAAACCGCCGACATCACTTGGCTCGATAATCTCGGACCCTTGTTCTCCTTCTTCGGTGGCTCCGCTCGCCTTCTCAAAAACGGTAACATCGAATTCGACGAATGCGCCGCCACGCCTCTGCCCAATAACAACGCCGCCATCTTTGAAGTCACCCAGACCTCTCCGCCCGTCACCGTCTGGTCCATGCACATCGCTGGGCAGTATGCCTATCGTGGTATTCGCATACCTAGTCTCTATCCCGGCGTTCAGTGGTAGTCTTTCTTCGTTGTTGTAGTGCCTGGTCTTCAGTTCGTTTCCATCTAACTGTTATCGCCGTTCAAGGAGAATCGACCATGAAAAATAATCGCACGCATCTAGCCGTTGCTCTCGCGGTCTGTCTGGTGTTTATGGGAGTAACCTTTGCTCAGCGGCCGGAGACAGATATTGACCCGGCTAAGCATCCGAACCTCGCCGAGGCTCAGCATCATATCCTCCAGGCAGCGGAAAAAATCGACGAGGCACAAAAGGCGAACAAGGACGAATTGGGGGGCCACGCGGAAAAAGCCAAGCAATTGCTCGATCAGGCTAGCCGCGAATTGAAAGAAGCCGCCGAATTCGCCGATCATCACCACAAATAAATACGGCTTCGCAACGTAATGTACCCGCTAATCTGTTCAATTAATCTGTGTCTTGGAGCACTTTGCTTAAAGCACAGATGCGAACGCCACTTGCCAACTCTGCCCATCAACCGCGCATTTTGTTCAGCGCTGCTCGTCTAAGCCCAAGCTTTCTCCGCAACCACAAAGTATTTTCCAGAAAGCCCTGCTTCTTACTTGCCCCGTTTCGCCCGATCAATCCCAACACTTGCCTTGCTTCACTTCCAGGTTCACATCTTTTAGCGCCCAGAACTCTTCCCGCTTTTCCCGTTTTAGCAGCGTCCATGGCGCGCGTAGCGTTCTCGCCAGCGTGTCCCGCAGCGCGCTAAACCTCTCCCGCTGCCCCAGCCGGTACACCTTGCTCAACCCGCGCGCTTTGATCGCAATTCCACTCATCTCAGCTTACAGCTCCCCACGTCCATCCGAATTCTTCTGAAGAAATCCAACTCCGCGAAGCTGCGCCCACCTCGGTGCTGAATTCCCGAAATTCCGAATTCCACAGTGCGTCATCGCAAAACAGTAGGCCGCCGGTACGAATATACGGGAACGCTACGCGAAACTTCCAGAGCATATGCTCGTACGCATGCAGAGTGTCGTGGATAAACACATCTACGGCGCCAAGTACTTTCAGCAACGCAGGCAAAATCTCTTGCGAATCTCCGATATGCAGCTGCCAATTGGTTTTCAGCCAATCGGGAACCATCCAATTGGGCGCCTCATCGGGCGGAAGAAAACGCGGATCGTCGAGTCCAATCGAGTGCAATGCACCGTGGCCATTCTTGTGCAAGGCAAGAAGCAAATACGATGAGGAGACGCCACTGGCCACTCCAGTTTCCACCACTACCTCAGGGGCAAATGCCCGAACGGCGGCATACTGAACAAGGATTTTCTTGGCATACAGGTCAGCGCTTTCAATTTCCGCCTCGTGGAAAAAGACCGCCGCTTCACGAAGGCACTCCGCGAACTCCGCCGTTTCCATCGGCTCATCCAGAAACGAACGAATGCGAGAAGCTGGCACACCGGTAATGGCGCTAAGAAATCGCTCATCAGACCTTGGTCACGTCCCGAATAAGAGAAGCCGCTGCGTAGCTCGGATGCTGCATTGCAAAACGAAAGCGCGAGCCTAAATTCTGCAGTAGCCATTTCACTTTTTAGGATCCTCTGCGTGACCATAATCATATGTATATATTATAAACGCTCAAACATCTGCTTTAATCGCAATCTCGTTCATTTGCTACCAACATTTGTATTTCCTTCATCGAATCCGCCGGACGGGTACTTGTTCTCAGGCAGCGCATAATATCGCTGCGTGGAGCCCGATGCCCCCAACCACAAATCGCTCTAGCCTGCATTATTCGCGAAAGTGGAACGCCAAACAGTTTTTTTTGAGAACGGGACAAAGATGCGACGACGGGCGGAATTTTGTTAGACCGGGCGGCTGATTCTAAAGCTCTTAGCGGGGTTCACAGTCTGATTTTGATGCGTAACGAGACACCACGAGTAAGAGCGTGACAAAGGTAAATTTCGATTGAAGAAATGAGAGGGGCTTACACGCTTTGAGCGCCCAAGCTCAAGGCCAGACGATGAAAGCTGTCGCGGTAGGGAAACGCTTGAGGCAAGTGCAGCACGATTCGCCGCACCGAGACCACCAGCTGAGCGCCCAGCTTCAAGAAATGTTCGCGCAAGGTCGAGACTTGCGCCCGGGCGTGGCGCGTCGGTGCCAGGTGAAGACGCATCTCTTGCATCAGCACATACGCCGCCGCTGTCAGCAGCACTCGGAACGTGTTCGCCAAAAAGTTCGAGCAACTGGTCCGACCGATCTGCATTCCGTCGTGCAATTCTTTAATCCTGTTTTCCACGTCGCCTCGATGACAGTAAGTTTTCTCGTAAATCCACTGCGGACTCTGTTTCAGGTTGGTGACTACGAAGCGCGGGTTGTCCTTCGCTTCCTTGTTCGCGGCGCGCACCACCTCGGCTTTGTAGATGACCCGTCGTTTCCACGGCCAAGTCTTTTTGGTAGCGTACCGGCACTCGCCATAGACATGCTCGGTTTGCCCGGAGATCTCCGACGCACGACGAGACCGCTTCATTGCGGATTTCACTTTACGCTTCAACACCGCATTGGCGGCCAGGTTCACGAGGTATTCCACTTTCGGTTCACAATCCAAAAAATCCAGAACTTCCGGAGACGCGAAGCCACCGTCGAGTCGCACCCGAAGTCTCGCCTTGGGAAAGGCATTGCTCACCCGTGCAATCAAACGGCGCAGAATCCCCAGCGCACCCAGCGAGCCAGTCGCGTTCCCACGCCGCAACACCGCCGCCACCAAGTACTGCTCCGCTTCCTCATTAAAGGTGAGAAAACAAACCATCGGCAAGTAACAGTAGCTATCGTAGTGGCGATTGAAAAAGGTGAACTGTTGCTGGCCGTGCGTGGGGTCGTCGGTGGGATCCAGATCGATGGTGATGCGACGGGCCCGACCATGCAGACGCTTACGATGGCGTTCAATGACGCAGTCCGCCAACGCTTCCGTCATGCGCAACAGTTCCTTACGATCCGGAGCATTTTCAAAGCGCGAGAGGGTAGGTTGCGAAGCCAGATCCTCGCCGTCAACAGGATCCCGACCGACCAGCAACTTGTGGATCGGATCCGATGCCAGCCGTGCCGCATCGTTGGCGTCTTCATATCCCAAGGCGAGGGCCATGACCCGCTGAGTAATCAATTCACGCAACTCATGCTGCACCTTACCCGCTTGCCGGTCATCTCGCAGACCAGCCGCCAATGCCGATGTCAGGCCTAACCGCAGCTGGGCGGCCTTGAGCAGAATCGCTCCGCCATCGGAACTGCCCAGCCGTTGATCAAACTTCGCAACCACCGGTCGATCAAAAATATCTGAAAAAAGAAGACAGTCTGTTGTGGTATGTTCGCTCAAGCGAAGGCCTCTCTTGTGATGCAAAAACTGCGTGAACAACAGTTTTTTATCACGAAGAGGCTTTTCGCGTCTTTAAATACCTGAATAATTCGGGCTAGGAACCACCGCATCTGCGAACGTCGCAACTCTTCACTCCCGCATACCGGGCACCTATTTCCATGAGCCACGTACATTTCCTCCCCGATTGCGGCCAGCATAACCGAAGGGTATTAGTCTGATGCCGCCCGCACTGCCGACGCAAATCCATTCACCTAGGAATTTCCGAAATTTTCCGCCTCGCCTCTACCCATTTACTATATAGTGTAGTACATCGAGCTTATTCCAAATCCTTTCGTTGGGAAAAAAACTAAATGATGACACCTGGGAAAGTTTTCTCTCTCGTCTGCCTTCTTTCGCTTTCTATCTTCATGATGGGTTGTGCTTCCAGTTATGTTCCTCCCGTACCGATGACGCTCTCCGTTTCCCCTCAGCCCGGATACGTCAGCTCTGGCCAGTCCCTGCAATTCACTGCCAGCAGTTCCGCGGGCGTTACTTGGTCCCTCAGTGGCGCAACATCGGGCACGATTGATTCCCAAGGTAACTTCACCGCCCCTACCGTCACTCAGAACACCGTCGTCACGGTCACCGCCACCAGCGTTAGAGATCCCACCCTAACAGCATCGTCCACCGTCAACGTTATCGCTCCTGCCACCATCGCCACCACTGCCAATCCGCAGGTTGCACTCTATACTATTTCCGTCCCCGACGGCCTTTCCGCCTCGATTCAGTTCAGCACCGACACCAGTTACAACCTCTTCACCTGGTTCGTTCCGGCTCCTTCGGGTGGCGGCGCCATTCCTATCCTCGTTGCTGGAATGAAAGGCAACACCGACTATCACATGCGCGCCGTCTTCCAGCCTACTGGGACCACTACCACTGTTTTCACAGACGTCGACCACGTTTTCACCACCGCTTCTTATCCCGCCGCCAACATTCCCTCAATCACCACAACCACCGTCACCGGACAAACGCCGCAATCGGGAGTTGAGCTCCTCGACTTGGCCAACCCGTCCGGAAAAATCAACGCTGTCGTAACCGATCTCAGCGGCAACGTGCTATGGGCCTACAACCCAGGCTCTTCTATAGTCGCGGGAACCATTCCCAATCCCATCAAGCTCTTGCCCAACGGCCATTTTCTGCTGAATTACAGCGGTGGTCCTACTGATGGTGTCAACTCAGTGATTCAGGAGGTCAACCTGACCGGCAAAATCGTCTGGCAAATGACCTCGCCTCAGCTAAACGCCGCTCTTGCGGCCGCCACCTGCTCCGGCTGCAACATCACGGTCGTCGGCACCCACCATGATTTCGCGGTTCTCCCTAACGGCCACGTTGTTTTTCTCGCCTCAACCCGACAGACTATCTCCAGCACCGTGATCACCGGCGACGCGCTGATCGATCTCGACCAGAATCACGACCCCGTTTGGCTCTGGAACTCCTTCGACCCCGACAATCTGGATCTTAACCATCTGGACGTTAACCGCCGTCCCATGATGTTTCCTGATTGGTTGCACGGCAACGCTGTGGTTTATTCGCCAGATGACAAGGCGCTGATGCTCTCCATGCGCCATCAGGCCTGGGTCATCAAAATCAATTACAACGACGGCGCTGGCAACGGCAACATCATGTGGAGGCTTGGTTATCAGGGCGATTTTGCCCTCCAGTCTGGGATCACCAACGCCATTGATCCCGTAGACTGGTTCAACGCCCAGCATGATCCCAACATCATTAGCACTACCACGGCGGGTACGCTCGACGTTTTGATGTTTGACAACGGCAACCAGCGAATCCTGAATGCCAGTCCACTCACCCTTTGCGGTTCCACAACTCCTTGCGAAAGCCGCGTCCCCATTCTTCATCTTGATGAATCCGCCAAAACTGCCGACATCACTTGGCTCGACAAACTCGATCCCCTGTTCTCCTTCTTCGGCGGCTCCGCTCGACTTCTCAAGAACGGCAACATCGAATTCGATGAGTGCGCCGCCACCCCTTTGCCCAATAACAACGCCGCCGTTTTCGAAGTCACCAAGACTTCTCCCCCCACCACCGTCTGGTCCATGCAGATATCCGGTCAATACGGCTACCGCGCCATCCGCATTCCTAGTCTCTATCCCGGTGTACAGTGGTAGACCGCGACCAACACCGGACGAAATCCACTACTAGGTCTCGCACATCGTGCGGGACCCACACCTTGGTCAGAGCTCCCCAAGACTTTTTTTTAAGGCGATGTGCTCAGCCATGAGTTCAGCCAGAACCTCATCTTTGGTCTGGATCTTCTTTTCCAGAAACTCGATCCGTTGCTGCTCGCCCTGATGGTTCACTCGGCTCTTACCCTGGAAGGCGGCAGCTCCGTTCTCGAAGAACCCTTTTTGCCAACGGTAGAACACCGTTGGCTACAGCCCATATTCCTCGCACAGATCGGAGACCGGTACCTTATCCAACAGATGCCGCCTCAGGATGGCGACCTTCTCTTCTCCCGTGTAATGCTTTCGCTCTTTTCTCATACCTCCTCTCCGCTATCTTAACGGAGGAACGTTCCTTCCAGTTCCGACTGAGGCAAGACAGAACTTCCTCCGCGACGAATCCGAATCGATAGCAACTACTCCGCAATCGGTGTGTGCGATTTCAAGGCTCTATCCCGTGGTGCTGTTGGATGTGGCAGGAAGCACATAGCGAAATCAGGTTATTGTGTTCGTCATCGCCCAGTTTGCTTCGGAACTTCAGGTGGTGGGCTTGTAAGTTCGTCGAGGAGCCGCAAATCTGGCAGCGCCAACCGTCGCGCTCCAGAACTTGAAGGCGAAGCAAATCATATTCTTCGCGGCTAAGTTTCAATCTGGGTCTTGCTCGATTCAAAGTCTTGCAGTCCGTTCTTGGTTTCTCGGTGCAACCGAATATGTGTAATGAAATTGCGTTCGTCCTTTCCCGGGGACCTGCCAAGACTATTCGTCGTCATGAAGATTGGCGTTAGCCAGAAAATCCGCGCAGATCATCTCCAGGCAATAAACCGCGAGATTTGTCGGTTCCTAGCATCAGTGCCGCTGTTTCCAGAGTCTTCTCGACCACTGCCAGCTGACTCTTGTAAACCTTGAAGTAGAGAATCTCCCATGGCTCAGTCTCTTTCCCGGTTAAGTGCCGTTCCACAAAGCATTTAAAGCCTTTTTTTGGTCACCTATCGCGAACTGTCGTGGAGGAGCCTTGCATCGAAGAAAAGCATCTTCCCACCATTTCACTTCCGAATTCACACGGGAACAGCAGCGGACTAGCCGGACCTCGGCCAGCAAGCAGGGCCAGCCTAGATTGCGTGCGCTGGTAAAGTGATGTTCGAGTTGCGGATGGAGGGCGAAGCGGGCACGTGGCCGCTTCGCAGAGCGAGGGAATCGGCCAGAAAAAAAACGATGACCGGTCTGTCGCGTTCGCCGTACATCGCGGAATACCAGCGAGCGTCTGGAAGTTTGCGCCTCTAACTCCTTTATTTTCACTATTTCCTTAGCATTTTTCGTTCACCAGCGCTCTCCACCTGCCTCATCCGCCCCGTCGCGTTTGCTCCGGCTCCTCAGTCAGAGTCTTTGCAAACCCCGGTACTGGCACCGCACTCTCTCTCGTCCGCTTATACCAACGCTGCGCCCCGAGCCAACGCCGCCCCGCGTAAAACCATTTGGCGGGCAGCACCAGAGCTGGCGCCATCGACAATGTTCGAAAAATCTTGCTGCGCATCGGAGCGTCCCCGTGTTGTACCCGGTAAATCGTCCGCTCCGTTTGGAATGTTTCCCACGGCCAACCGCCGTCCAGTTTCAGCCGCAGTTGCGCTGCTTCGGCATCCACGATTTCCAGTACTGCATCCACCGCGGCCTCCGGCGCTCCGGTGGACGGCAACGCCACCCGCAACGCCTCCGCCAGCGCCGCGATCACCCGCGCTTTCCGGCGCTCTCCCGCTTCGCTCGCGCCCGCTCCCAAAAAAAGATTTCCCGCATGTACGCGATAGTGCGTCAGCGCCTCCGGCAATATCACCGATTTTCCCAGCGCCGCCGCCATCGAGAAAAGATATTCATCGGCTTCAAACACCAGCGCTTCCGGAACAGGCAAAATTCTTCGCGCCACTTCAGTGCGCAGCGCCAGCCGACTGGTTCCAAAATAGCAGCGGCTCAGCCGGAAAATGTTCGCCGTCACAACATTTTCCAGTCGCAGCCGCACCATTTCCTGCGGCGAAATCACACGCTCCGTTCCATCATCGAACGATTCTATGTACGCGTGCCCCGCCATTCCGAGCGAATCATCCGCGGAAAATAATTCCGCGATTCTTTTTAATCTTCCCCGCGCCCACCAGTCGTCTCCGTCCAGAAAAACAATTACTTCGCCACGGCATTCCGGAATTCCCGCGTTGAAGGCCGACGCCTGCCCGCCATTCTTCTTGGTGATCAGACGCACTTGCGGCTCGAATCGCCGCACAATTTCTGCGGTCCGATCCGTCGAGCCGTCATCCACAACGATCACTTCGCGCTGCGCCACAGGAAAATCCTGGCCCAGCACACTCATGAGCGCCTGTTCAATCAGCCGCTCGTGATTATAGGTATCGATAAGAACGCTGAGGAACACGTCTGAGCGATTCCCCCTTTCGAAGTCTGTCACCTGCCCGTGGCTAGGTTTCCAACGAATAGCTTGTGTACAATTCGTTTGACATATTCAAGGGCCATTCTATTACGAAATTATTCCTTCGAGCGTCCACCGTGCCTCAAATTTCGGTTTATATCCCAGCTTACAAGGTTGCGCAGTTCTTGCCCGATCCATCGAACGCCTCTTGGTCCAGACGCTCGCGCCGGCGGAAATCCTGGTGATCGATGACGGTTCGCCCGACGCTTCTTCGCAGGATAGCGGAAGGATATTCTGGCGTTACAGTTATTCACCACGAAACGAATCGTGGGCTGGCGGCGGCGCATAATACCGCATTTCGAGTTGCTCGCGGAGAGTTTGTCGCCTCGCTGGACGCTGATTGTGTTGCAGATCCAACTTGGCTCGAAAGGCTTCTGCCGCATCTTTCCGACCCAAAAGTTGCGGGTGTAGGAGGATTTCTACTCGAAGGCGTTCAGGATTCCTTGGCCGATAGGTGGCGGCGGGCTCACCTGCCACAACGATATGTGATACCTACTGGCGATGGTGGAAATCGGGCGTTAAGGCATATGCCAGCGGGATTTCACTGCGATCGGTTGTGGGCCATGGGCTCTTTGTTCACTTCAAGTATACGTCCCTAAAACTATTCGGTGATGATATGCGTGCCCGAAGATACGAATTCCTTCCAGTAGATTCATTATTGCTCGCGTATCTTCCATATAGAGATTTTCGATTGTGGCTGGAATCGAGAGCGGGAGGAGTGAGCCAGTGAGTCTCAACGGAAGCATAAGCCGGAGCTTGAACAAGTGCGTAATTTTATCCCCAGACTTGACTGTCAATCCTCGGTGCGACCGGAGTCCGCATGTATTGCCTCTTGCGAGCGTCGGATAAGTGCCCGGAAAGGGCGCGGGGCGCATACGTCACAGAGGCTGGATCAGGCGTCACTGGAGGTAAGCACCGATCGGAGAATCGGTCACGGAGGTCTTGGAATGAGTGTACAAACGCAATCCGGCATCAAGGGGAGAACGGTGAGGCGGCGGTTTCAGATGTTCGATTCGGCGTTGCGAGAAAGCAGTTGCTGGTCTTTGGCCTGCAGCTGTTCGCGATGCGCAAGAATTTGTTTGTGTTGGGCAACGATCAGAGACTTCAATTCGTTGGGATCGAGGGTGTCGAGATCAGGAAGCGTTGCGCGAGAAGCAGCCATGCGCAAAGTATGCCAGCAATAAATTTCAGAGCAACACCACCAATTTCGTCACGTGCGGTTTCAGCAAGTCGTACAACCAGGCCGCCGAGGTTGCTTCTTCAAACGTGACGTGCACGTTTCCGCGCAGCCCATCGATAAACTGCAGAATCATGATTGGCGCCCTGGCGTGCGCTGGGCTACATGCCGGTGTCGCGCAAAGTGACGCGATAAAGCGTGCCGTGCGGGCCGGAGCTGAGTAGCTTCAACTCATGGCCCTCAGCCGCAAGACGCGAGGGCCACCAGTCGTACGCGCTGCCATTCGAGTGAAGATAGAACGTGTGATATTGCCGCGTAAAGTCGGAATACACGTAAACGCGCAGAGGTGCGAAGCGCCTCAGGATCAGCACGTTCTTGTCGAGAGTATCTGTCCCCGCATACGCCGCGGCCTTGAACGGGTCTACCAGGCCGGCAAAGCGGCGTGTGGCTTCGGGCGGGCCGGAGTGAACCATCTCCACGTACTCACCGACGTCCGAAATAACGATTGGCTCCGCGTTATCGGTGATTGCGTGTGCCAGGTACACGGCGGTGCCGCTGGGTGAGCCCACGTGGTCCTGATGTCGCGCGTGCGCCAGCCAAAAGGAGCCTTCCTGCGTGGCAAAGGCCAGAACGATGACCGCGCCAATCAGGTTCACGGCCGTGCGCCCCAGCTGCGGGAGTACCATTCCGCAGGTTACTGCGATTCCTAAAATTGCGGCCAGGACGTAGCGCGGTAGCAACCCGCCCTGAGCCGGTTTGGCGATGACAAACACGATGAAGGGGAGCGCCAGCAGGCACGCGGCCAGTATTCTTTCCTGAATGGGTGCGCGCTCACTATTCGATTGTGCGTTTTCCCGGTGATTGTTTTCCGACCGAGCAGGCGCCCTCAGCACAGCCAGGAACAACGCTGCGCTCAGCGCGACGCCGATTTCGTGGTTGATGTTGAAGAACGAGCCATAGCTGCGCAGGGCCCCAAAGAATGTGGCCGGCGCGATGAAACTGGCTCCGCCGTAATTCTGCCTGAACCGCAGGAGTAGCGGCAAGAACGCCCACAAAGGGGTCGTGCCCAAGGCCATCGCCAGCCACACGCGCCAGCGGACGCGCTTGTTGGCGAGGCCGAACGCAGCTTCCGCAATACCAAAGGGTACGAACAGGAACACCGAGTAATAGTGCAGCGATATGGCCAGAGCCAGGCTCAAGCACAACGCCAGAGTCCACAGCAGGGACTCTGCGCGCTGATAACTGAGCAGCGCCAGCGCCACGCACCCCGCCACGAGACCATAGGGCCGCGCCTCCGTCCCGTAGGACACGAACAAAACGCTCAGCGTGGGGATAAGCGCAGCCAGCAAGGCGCGCCAGCAACCGACGCGTTGCCGCAAGAAGAAAAAGACGCACAGTGGAACCACGCTGACTCCGAGCATCGCGGGTATGCGATAGCCCACAAGCTCGTTCGCGCTCAGATGCGCCATCCACCGCTCGAGGAAGTAGAACACAGGCGGGTTCGAATCGGCGGATTGCTCCAGCACGCTCCAGATTCCGCCTGCCGACGGCTGCTTGCTAACAATCCAGGTGCAGACTTCGTCGTACCAGAACGGCTTCATCCCCGCAAAAACGAAATTTCTCAGAAAGCAGTAGAGGGCCAGGAACGCGACAAGAAGGAGCGCGAAGCGTTCCGAGAGGTTGATGGGCGCTTGAGCGCTGCGATTTGCGTGGCCTCGCTCTTCCAAACTCTTGAATATTTCTTCTCGGTTTATCTCAGCCCCCTTCGACAGGCTCGCTCAGCGGGTACAGAAACCTAATCAGCGGCGGATTATCTCATAGGGGAGGCTATCGCGTGTTGGTAGCATAACAACGCGAGGAGTGAGGACTAATCCCAGGTTTCAATGCGGGAATTCCAGAGTGCCGCAGATAAGTGATTGTTTTTCTGGATGGCGATGCCGCCGCCATCTTCGAAGTCACCAAGACCACTCCGCCCACCACCGTCTGGCAGATGCAAATCGCCGGTCAATACGCCTATCGCGGCATCCGCATCCTCAATCCGCTCTTTTTCCCCAACTCCGCCGTTCTGCGCAATGGCCGTGTCCAATCCATCGCTGTCATCCACGCCGCATCGTCCGCAGAACGCGTGCCCCCACTCGTCTCGCCCACGTAGGATTTTCCGTGAACCCTGACGGACCACACGCCGATTTCACTTTTCGCTTCCGGCTCTACCCCGCCCGGTCCGCCACCACAAAATAATTTCCCCCGCCCAGCACCATTTCTGCCGGCAGACCCAGTAGCTTCCTGGCCAGGAACCCGCGTACTTTCCTCTGCCAGTTTCGCGGATGTTCGTCGTCCACGCTTCCCTCCGCCACTACTTTGTATCCTTTTCGCTCCAACATTTTTCGCAGTACAAACGGCGAATACGCTGCTACATGCGACGGCACATTGAAGTAATATTGATGTCCCCGCAGCGTTTCCGTATGCGGTGTCTGCAAGATCAGCCTGCTCCCAAAGGGCAGCCGCTCCAGAACCTCCAGGTTCACTTCAAACGGCACGTGCTCCGCCACGTCCGTATACACAAACGTCCCGCTCTCCAGCGTCTCTTCCCGCAAATACTCCAGCAAATCCTTCCGCGCAATCGCCACGCCCCACGATTCCGCCAGATCCGCCAGCTCTTTGTTGGACTCCACTCCCAGCAAATCTTTCTTCCCGCTTTCCCGCAGCGCCAGCAGCAGCGCTCCTTCCCCGCATCCCAGATCTACCACTCGCCCCCTCAGATATTTCCCAAATTTCCCCAGCGCGTACTGCCCCTTCTTTCGCGCCTCTCCAATATCCGCGCTGTACCAGCAGTGAAATTCCCCCGCTTCTATCGTCATCATGCTCCTCGGTTACCTGCGCCTGCGCCGCTTGCCCACTCGCTTCCGACCCACCCCAACAATCCAGGACCCATCGCCATCCCGCATTGTACCCGTCTCTCGCTTCCATTAGTCTCTGTTCTGGAGGGCATTCTCACCGCGATCCGCATGCGAACCTTACTCGCTCGAGCGCTTCGCAAAGCTGCCTCCCTCGTCGCTCCCGCCTCTCAGATCGACATCACCAATGGTTACGTCAAGTGGCTCAGACGCACTCGCGGCTCGTACCGCCGAACAATTTCCGCGGTGCCGTCAAGTCGAGCCGTCATCCACCACGATTATTTCCCGTTGCCCCGCCGGAGAATCCTGCTCCAACACGCTGTTGATCGCCTTCTCAATCAGCCGCTCGTGATTGTAGGTATCTATTAGAACGCTGAGGAGCACGTTTGCCAGACCCGCTTTCCAAGATTCGTTCTCGCGCATCTTCAATCCAATCTGCGCGCTAGGGAATCCAAATACGGACCACGAACCCGCGCCATCTTACAGAAGAAATAGCGGCCAATGCTATCGGAAGCTTGCTGCGTGTTTTTCGCGCGTCTTATCGGAGAATGTTGGAATACTGTAGGACGGTTGCCGGGATAGGTGTTAGCAGCGGGCGAAACTGCCCTATCCTTCGGCGTAGATCTTGCCACTGCTGTCCTTCAAGCAGAAGGTGATCTTCCGCTTGCGAACATCCAATCCGATGTACTACATACACGATTCCAAAACAGCGCTCCAGCAGTAACCCTGGACAGCGGCGTCCCTGTCGGTGAGCGGTGTCGGCGAGGGGGAGCCGGGGACTCGGCAATGCAGGCGGCAAGCGCTGCCGTGGAGGCTATAGGCGTAGAAATCCTCAAGCGATTCGAACGGCGAACCTCTCCAAGAGATGGCATGTCGCGGAGTCGTCCTACTTTCCGGCCTTGCACGGGAACGCACGCGCCAACGCTAATGAGGCGACCAGCCTAGTGGCACGATGTGCTTTGTCAGGATTGTCGGTGATGTATTTCTTTATTACGCCAACGATTTGCATGCCGGTTACTCCGCCAGGAATGCAGACGATCCTGTCCCCCCGTGGGACACCCAACAATTCATCGTGCACGGTGAAACCATCTCGGAAACCTTCAGCCCAGCCCAGACAGGTGGCATCATTCTGGATGCGAACAGGGTCTCCTTTCGGTTCGCTATCTATGCTTGAACAGAGTTCCCAGAAGTTGCTGCCTGACTTGCTGATATCTGGTTGCTTGGCGGCACTTTTCGAGCCAACGCTACCAGCCGAACAAATAAGGCAGACGGCAATCAGGGTAAAAACGCAGAGCAAACGCATGGAATCCTCCATTGGGAACTGGGGACGGGACGTTTAGGATATTTGGTGTAGCAAAACATTGTCGCAGTCTAATTCAGTTGCGCAGGCGCAGAACGACACCGTAGAGGGACAAGCCGGCGCCGCCGAGAAAGAGTATTGGCGCCAGATAAACCGTAACAATTGGACTGATGGCGGCGGGAAGCGGCATCGCGCTATAGCCGTGTGAAAAATAATAGATCACCGAGCCCAAGAGCATGTACAGCAGTCCTCTGCGGATTTCCCGGCCGCCTTGCGAGGATTTGAGGTTCGACAACTGCACTTCGGGAATTGCTTCGCGGCAATAGGGACACTGGCGGATCTTCACCGGTACCGGTTTCCCGCAAAATCCGCACGGTTTCGTTTCTATTCGTAGCCCTTGTGCTGAATTCATGCTGCTCGGCATCCTTCGAAGTTAGCGTAGGTCGGTGGCCTCCTGTCGTCAAGCCAGATTGGGCTGAGTTTCGCGCAAAAGTGTTTCAGGTGCAAACATGAATCCCCACGAAGATTTGCAGATTGGAACGCGAACTGGAGACGCGTGAAATTCGAAACGAGGCGGATGCTATGCTGGCCGAGCGCGAAGCGAAGCGGCGGGGGCTGGCGAGATGTCTGGACATTCGCGGTTGGTGGCGATTGGGCTGGTGCTGGCAGTGCTGTTGCTGTTCGCGGGGATTCGCTGGCGGCTGAGAAATATGCCGCTGGAACGCGATGAAGGCGAATACGCGTACGCGGGGCAGCTGATTCTGCAGGGCATTCCTCCTTACCAGATGGCTTACAACATGAAATTGCCGGGGACGTATGTGGCGTATGCGGCGATCTTGCGCACATTTGGCGAGACGGCCACGGGGATTCATCTCGGGCTGATTCTGGTGAATGGCAGCGCGACGCTGCTGATGTTTTTTTTGGCGCGGCGATTGTACGGAGATTTGGCGGGAGTTGCTGCTGCGGCAAGTTATGGGCTGCTTTCGACAAGCGAAGCGGTATTGGGTTTGGCGGGGCACGCGACCCATTTCGTGGCGTTGCTGGCGCTGGCGGGGCTGCTGATTCTGCTCGCGGCCGGAAAATCGAAAAAGTTTTCCGCTTACTTTGCGGCGGGGCTTTGTATGGGGCTGGCTTTTTTGATGAAGCAGCCGGGTGCGGTATTTATTTTGTTTGGCGCGCAATTGCTGGCGCTGGATGGATGGAAGGATCCCGGGCAGCGAAAGAAATTGGCGACGCGGTTGGGTGTGTACGGGGCGGGAGCGGCGATTCCGTATTTGCTGACGTGTCTGTGGCTGTATCGCGCCGGCGTGTTTGGAAGATTCTGGTTCTGGACGGTTTCGTACGCCAGCCAGTACGGCACTTCGACTGGAATTGTGCAGGGGCTGAAGTATTTGTTTGATATTGTGCCGCAGCTTTTTTATGGCGCGCCGGTGGTGTGGTGCTTCGCGGCGATTGGGCTGTTCGCGTTGGTTCGAGAACGAGGGCGCGGCGCGCCGTTGAGTTTCGAGTTCGGGTTGCTGGCATGGTCGTTTGTGGGAGTCAGTGCGGGACTTTATTACCGCGATCATTATTTTATTTTGTTGCTGCCGGCAGTGTGTTTGCTGGCCGGATTCGCGGTGAAATGGTGCGCAAATGAAATGGCGCGGCGATCCGCAGTAAGCCGGCTGGGCCTGGCTCCGGCGCTGGTGTTTGCAATGGGCTTTGCATTATCGCTGTTTGCGCAGCGCGCGATTTTTTTTGAGCTGAGCCCTGACGTCGTTTTGCGTGTGGTGTATGGAGGAAATCCGTTCCCCGAAGCGGTGGAATTTGGGAAGTACATCCAGGAACATTCCGACGCGAATGCCAAAGTGGCGGTGCTGGGGTCCGAGCCAGAAATTTATTTTTATTCGCAGCGGCATTCGGCGACGGGATATATCTACACCTACGGGCTGATGGAAGAGCAGAAGTATGCTTCGCACATGCAGCAGGAAATGATCGGCGAAATTGTAAAAGAGCGACCGGAATATCTGGTGAAAGTGATGATTCCGGGCTCGTGGCTGCGAAAGACAAATTCGGATACCACGATTTTGTACTGGGCGGAGAAATACATCGGCGAGGAATACCGAATCGTGGGGATTGTGGACATTGGTGCGGCGACAAACTACCGGTGGGACCAGGACGCGGTGGCGTATGTGCCGCGATCGAAGTACAGCGTGTATCTTTATAAACGAAAGATATGAAGACCGTGGGTAGGAGCAGCGAAGAGCGGAAGTGGAAACTAAGGAGTCCGGAAAAGAAAAAGTTAAACCCGAAGGGTGCGGCACCCAAAGCAAAACACCAAGACCCAGAGTCGAAAGCTCGCCACGACCTTTAGCGTTGGCCTAAACACTTTGGATTGACTCCGGATCCCAGGCTTTCGGCGCGCTTGCCAATCTTTTTCAGTAACGTCTCCAGGGTGCGCAATTCCTTCGAGCTGGCATCGGCAAAGACGTTCGCAATTTCGGCGGCGTGTTTGCGAAAAATCGGCGCAATCAATTTTTTTCCTTTTGGGGTGAGCGATACGACGCGAACGCGACGGTCGGCTGAGCTCTCGACCCGGCTTACCAGGCCTCTTTCGACGAGGCGGTCCACGGCCGTGCTGATCGAGCCGGGGGTAAGGTACACCTTTGGGCCGATGGTATTCACCGGCAAAGGCCCTTTGTTCAAGAGGACCTCCAGTATCCGGAAGTCGGTATCGTCGATTCCTGTCTCCTCAAGCCCCGCATAAAGATATTTGCTGGCGGCCTGGAAGGCCTTCAGCAATACCAGCCAACAGTGAGCCGGGTCTGGCGAGTTCTTGTCCATTACGAAACTATTGTGCGCTTTCGTATAACCGATGTCCAGAATAATGTATCTATATCAATAGACTTGGTATCAATAGAACTGGAAAGGGAGGCACGATACAAATGGAACGCACAAATAAGAAGCTCATCGCGGTAGTCGGCGCAACGGGGCAACAAGGAAGCGCCGTAGTACGCGCCCTAAAGGCGAACGGGCAATTCAAGGTACGCGCCCTGACTCGCAATCCGGCCAAGCATCGGGAACTCGCCGACCAAGTCGTCCAGGCGGACTTGAATCGCCCGGAAACCCTCGCGGCTGCATTTGCAGGGGCGCATGGCGTATTCCTGGTCACCAATTTTCAAGAGGAAGGTAGCGACGAGATTAAGCAGGCAACCGCTGCGGTACGCGCCGCCAAGAATGCCGGCGTCAAACACTTTGTCTGGTCAACGCTACCTGATGTGGAAGCAATCAGCGGCGGTAAGTTACACGTCCCGCACTTCACCGGCAAGGCCAAAGTTGATCGGACCGTGAAAGAAGCGGGGTTTGAGAATCATACGTTCGTCATCGCGCCTTTCTACTATCAGAACCTTATCGGCGTTCTTGCTCCGCAAAAGCAGGCAGACGGGTCCGCTAGCTGGGCTCTCCCGCTTGATCCAACTGTACGGGGCATCCACATGGGGGACATCACGGAACTTGGCGACATCGTAGCCGGGGCGTTTGCGCACCCCGATCAGGCCGGCCACGGCGAGTATCTGCCGCTAGTCGGCGATTTCATGAGCTTCAATGAAATCATCGATACGCTGAACGGGCAGGGCAATAATTTCTCTTTCCATCAAGTGCCGAAGGAAGTCTTCGCGGGTTTCTTTCCTGGAGCTGCTGAGATAGCGGAAATGTTCGCTTACTTTCAGGCGCACACGTACTTGGGTTCTGATTCACGCGACCAAATCGCGCTCGCCAACAAAGTAGCAGGGCGGCAGGCAACCAAGTTTTCGGCGTGGGCTCGAGTAAATTTCCCGGCTGCAAAGAACGCCAATTCAGCACGATGATTGAAAAAGAACGAAATCGATTTTGACCGCTGCAGACACATCAAGTTGTGCGGTTCTTACAAGAGCGAGCTTACAAACAAAAGGAGAAAGTACATGGCAACGGGTTCAATCGCAATTACCAAAAATGCGGAGGCAACAAACTTTGCGCAAGGTGCACTGGTTGTGTTGGGACGGCTTTTGTTCGCGGCGATCTTCGTGATGGCTGGAGCCAATCATTTTAACAAACAAACCATCGGCTATGCGGCCTCGCAAGGTGTGCCTTTAGCTTCGATTGCGGTTCCACTTTCCGGTGCGCTGGCGATCGTAGGCGGACTGAGCATTTTGCTGGGCTATCGCGCAAAACTTGGGGCCTGGCTGATCGTGCTGTTCCTGATTCCAGTCACGTTGCTGATGCACAAGTTCTGGACGGTAAGTGATCCCATGATGGCGCAAATTCAAATGGTTATGTTCATGAAAAACGTCTCCATGCTCGGCGGCGCCTTGTTGATTACCCAGTTTGGAGCAGGACCGTTCAGCCTGGACGCACGACGCTCGCGTTAGCCGCGCCTAAAAGGAGAGGACCAAAATGCCCAATCAATCAGAACTATCGAACCTTGCTGCCATCAAAACGCCGATCTCACAACAGGCTCTCGACCAACTATTTTACGAAGCGCGGACCCACGCCGCGTGGCTTCCTGAACCTGTGCCAATAGAACTCCTGCGCAAGGCTTACGAATTGGCGCGTCTTGGACCGACCAGTGCCAACGGCTCACCCGCCAGATTCGTTTTTCTAACTACTCCCGGCGCCAAAGCGCTACTCAAGCCAGTACTGGCGCCCGGGAATGTCGAAAAAACCATGGCCGCTCCGGTAACCGTGATCATCGCTTGGGACACGGAATTCCACGAGAATTTTCCCAAGCTCTTTCCGCAATTTGATATGCGCTCCTTCTTTGTCGGAAACAAACCACTCATTGACGAGACCGCCTTCCGCAACAGTTCGTTGCAGGCTGCTTATTTCGTTCTGGCCGCACGCGCTCTGGGATTGGATTGCGGGCCGATGTCCGGTTTCAACGCAGATAAATTGAACGCAGCATTCTTTCCGGACGGCAAGTGGAAGGTTAACCTCATTTGTAATCTCGGCTATGGAGACCCAAGCAAGCTCCACCCACGCAATCCTCGGTTGGATTTTGCGGAAGCTTCCGTGATTCTGTAGAGGTCAAAACTTGCCAAGAAGCAATCCATCAGCCACGCTTCGATGCGCCCGTCATACGCAGAGGAGTTGTTTATGACAAAAGGCCGGTACCAAGGGTTTGAAGCTCTCAATCCCTTTTTCGAAGTCGTCCTGAAAGGCTTGCGGGAACTTGTTGACGGCAAACACTATTTCGACACGTTTGCCGAAGACGCGCTCTTCGAATCTCGTTATCACTTTCCCGGCTGGCCTCCGACGATACCAGGGCGCGCCAATCTGATGGCCAGCCTCGCCGGATACGGCAAGACGATCAAGCTTCACGCCGGCGACGCACTTGTT
The DNA here is from genome assembly GCA_963814635.1 of uncultured Acidobacteriota bacterium. GTDB lineage: Bacteria > Acidobacteriota > Terriglobia > Acidiferrales > UBA7541 > Acidiferrum. The sequence goes on from CAWFDP010000003.1 coordinate 429,215, forward strand.
GTGCACCGCGGTCAAGACAGTCGTGTCGTGATTCTCGAGTACGAAGTGCACGGCACGATTCTTTCAAGTGGAGCACCCTATGACAACAGGTTCATCTCGGTCGTCACGATTGAGAACAGAAAGATCATCCATTGGAGAGACTACATGGACTCTCTGGCTGCCTGGACGGCGTTGAATAGTCAGTAGCGAATCCTAAAATCCAGTCATGGTCCACACCGCCTGCTGCCACTGGGAAAGATTGATCAGTGAACGGCGCCGGAGAGTTCGGTGTCGGCTATGGAGTCAGCGGAGCTGAGATAGGTGCGCGAGATGCGGTCGTGCCAGGTGAGTTCGTCTTCGTCCCACTGGGCCCAGAGGAAGCCGAGGAAGAATGTGCCGGCGGACAGCATGTAGCCGGCGGCGCGATAGAGAAGCTGGCGCGGCGATGGCGGTTCGCCGGAGAAGTCCACGACGCGCAGGCCGCGAAGCATCATGCCGGGAGTCGTGCCACCGAAGACTGTGAACAGCGAAAAATATTGCAGGTAGACGATGGCAAATGACGCGGCGTAAACGGCCGCACTGAGTTTGCTGAAGGCGAAGTGTCCGCCGAGTGAGCCGAAGAGCGCGAGAAAACCGCCGCAGGCGAAAAGCAGGCACAGGGCATCAATGAGCGCGGAGATACGGCGATCGTCGATGGAGGCGACGGGATAGAGGCCGGAATGTTGCGATGCGATGGACTCCGGAATCGATTCCGCCCTGGCGACAGTAGATTCCTGCGCGGGCGGAAGCGAGACGTCAATAAACATTTCGGCGTCGTCCTGAGATTTGCGGTTGGCGGTGCGGCCGATGGCGATGGTGAATGAAAAATCGTCCTCGACGGCCCGGTGTTCAACAAGAGGCTGCTCGGCAACTGCTACGGCCGGAAATTCGGACGGAGAGGTAGCGTGTTGTTCGAACGGCAACTCGGGCTGGCCATCGTCGGAGGAATTTTTCCGGCGGCGCGCGCGATACGACGCCACGCGCTGGGCCACTTCGCCGCGCCAGACTGGGCCTGCCGGCTGCGAGTCGGCGGGCTGATCCAATAGACGATTTCCGCGGGAATGCTGCGCGGGAGGCTCCGCCGAACAAGCGGCGGGAGCCAGGTGCGAATCACAAAAAGTACAGACACGAACTCCGGATGGGAGTATCGCGCCACACTGCAAGCATGTTTTATTCACCGGTGCGTTTTGCGCTGCGGACGCTTCCACTCCGGTGTGGAGTGAATCAGCGCACAGAATAACATGCGGGGAAAAAGTCAACGGAAAAAATTGCGGAGGGAGTGCGTAAGTAGAACGCCGTTGAAGTGATTTGTGAATCCAAGGCCCGAAGAGCAACAACACCGAAGCCGGGCTGAGCTGCGGCAGCTTCACAGGCAAAACCAGGAGCCGGCAGGATGCCGGCGCTACGACATGAAAACCGGAGGAGAAAACTACGGCAACATTTGCTGGGCTAGCAGATCGCGGCTGAAAGCGATACGGCGGCCAAGAGCTACCGCGGCGTAGTAGGTGCACTGGCCGCGCTCGTGGTCGGCCCACGATTTAAGCGATGGTACGGCCACCGCGATCGTGGAACGAATCACTCCCAGGAATTTGTAGTAGGCGGTGACCGCGCGAAGTTGGCCGCGCTCTTCAGGCCGTTCCGGGCAAAGTCTCAAGAGTTGAATGACCCGCGAAAATTCGTCGGGCGGAGCGGTGCGAACGATGCCGGTGACGTCCTGCACGTCCTTCGGAAGCGGCTGATCCGCGCTGGCTGCGATGATCGAGCGGCAATAGAAAACAAAGAACTGCAGGAAGCCGATCAGCGAAATGGCGAGAATGATGACGGCGATCATCGGTGACTCACCGCCAGTCGAGAGAGTGCGAGGCGGGCTTCCTCAGGAGTGCGCCAGAAAGCATAGGCCCAGGCCAGCGGCAAGAAGCAGCCCATAACCTGAAGTAGAGCGATGGCAATCCCGCTGGCAGGTGGGTACAGGTTGCGGATGGCGTAGTTGGCGGCGAACAGGCTGAAATAAACGCCCAGCGAAAGAACCAGCTGCACCAACTGGGCGCGGGTCTCACGAAGCTTGAGGATGGCGGCCCAAAGAACATAGGTGAGCACCAAGCCGACGAAATAGAGGTTCTGCGAAAGTTCGACCACGAAGCGGGTCACCAGCTTGCTGGAGGCTTCGTGAATGACCAGGTAAGAGAAAACCGCCGTGCCGACCATGAGCAGGCAGGCGCCGAACAGAACGTATTTCTCAGCGCGCATTTCCTGGAAAACGTGCACGAACAGGCTGATCAGCGCCAAATAAAGCCCGATGGTAAGCAGCGCATCCGAATAATAGTAGAAGTAGACGTACTCGTTCGAAGTGAAACCGTAATGAAAAAGGATCCGGAAACGCAACACGTCGCAAACAGCGGACGCAGCCATATAAAGATTAAGGGGAAGGAAACGACGGAAAACCCGAGCGCGGATCGCGCACACCACCACGGCGGCTTCGAGGACGAAGCATGTACACCATACAAAGAACTCTAGCGAACCAGGCACGTCGTTTTCCCGTCTACGCTCCTGGCCCCAGAGGTTCTCAGTTTTTGAGCCGAGACCTGGGCGAACTAACTACTTCCAGGGCGTTGGGGGCGCAGGCGCTCCGCCATTTTTCCAAGGAGTCGGGGGTGCAGGTGCCCCACCGTTCTTCCAAGGTGTTGGCGGCGCAGGAGCTCCACCGTTTGCCATGATTACCGCACCGCTGTCGTGACCTACGACAGCAGTTTTCAGACCCATCGCACCGACGAGGACGAGCATCGCCAGAACAATAATTGCGAGCTGCTTGGACATTGTACCTCCGAGGTACACAACAACACCGGAGGTAATGTACCTCTTTGGACACCAATGTCAAGCGGCCCGTTAAACGGGCTGATCTATTCGTGTTGGGCGGATTCCCATTTTGGGTCAGTGGGCCGGTTGGCCGCCGCTCAAAACGAGAAACCGATCAACCTCGAGAGGGTAGAGGGCAGAGGTGCGCGGAGCAACAGTACAGTAGTACTATAACCTGGTGTCGAATGTTGCCAGCTGGCAAGAAGGCTTGACTCCATTCGAAGGGTCTTCGTAGGATAAAAGGCTGCCTTTCGCCGGCGTAGCTCAGTGGTAGAGCGAGGGTCTCATAATCCCTAGGCCGTGGGTTCGATTCCCCCCGCCGGCACCAGACTTCACGATAGAATCCCCGAGAGTGAGTCCAGACGGATGGAACGACGCTCGAACATCGAGCAGGATTCCGGTTTTGAAGGGCGATTGAAGGACACCAGAGTTGAAAGGCCAGAATGAAGCGTCGCGGGGCCAGCCTGACATCTAAAGGAAAGCATGCTGCCAAGACTAGCAGGCCCCGAGGATTCAGGCGTGAACCGAAATAATCTGAAGCGGCGCGAATGGCTGAAGCAGGCGGCGCTCTTGGGCGTGTCGGCCCCGCTGGGCTTGCTTTCTCCCGGAGCGGCAAGACTCATTCCATCGCAAGAAACCGAAAAGTTGGCACCGCGGGAGCCTACTCCTGGATTACCAGGAAAGCTGTTCGGGTTTGATCCGTCTCTGTACCGATTCACTGCGGAAGAAGACGCATTTCTGGATGAATTGGAACAGGCTTGTTTCTTGTACTTCTGGGAGCAGGCTAACCAGAAAACGGGGCAAGTGGAAGACCGTGGGACCGCGGACGGCGGAACTCCGAGGAACGCATCCAGCGTGGCCGCAACGGGTTTTGGGTTGAGCGCACTCTGCGTTGCAGCCAGCCGGGGATGGGAAGAGCACGACGCAGTACGCGATCGCGTTAGCACTACCTTGAGCTTCGCGCTGAAGACCGTCCAGCAACAACACGGCTTTTTCTACCACTTCGTAAATGGGGAAAGCGGTCAGCGCATTCTGAATTCGGAAGTCTCACCGATCGATACGTGTTTGTTTCTGTGCGGCGCTCTCACCACTCGCGGGTATTTCGATGACAAAGAAATTCAAGGGATGGCCACGGAATTATACGAGCGCGTGGATTGGAACTGGATGCTGCACGGCGGCCCTACGCTGGCGATGGGCTGGACGCCGGAACAAGGATTCATGAAGGCCAAATGGGACAGTTACAGCGAAATGATGATGATGTATTTGTTGGGAATGGCGTCGCGAACCCATCCCCTGCCAGCCACACTGTGGGGCGGGTGGCAGCGGCCGCGATTCGAGTTCAATCAGGTCCCGTACATTGGCTCGCATGGCCCCATTTTTACCCACCAGTATTCGCACGCGTGGTTCAATTTCCGCGGGGTGCGCGACAAATACGCGGACTACTTCGCGAATTCGATCATCGCGACCAAGATTCACAAGCTGTGGTGCCTGGAATTGGCCGACCGGTTTCCCGACTATGCCGAAGATCTGTGGGGAATCAGTGCATCGGACTCCGAGCACGGCTACGCGGTGTGGGGCGGGCCACCCGCGATGGGAAGAATCGACGGAAGCGTAGTGCCATGCGCGACCGGCGGATCGCTGGTGTTCCTGCCGCGAGAGTGCATTCGAGTGTTGCAGAACGTGCGTGAAAAATTCGGCAAACGCACCTGGAAGAAATACGGCTTTGTGGATGCCTTCAATCCGCTCACCGGCTGGGCCAGCCTCGACGTGCTCGGCATCGACGCGGGAATTACCTTGCTGATGGCGGAAAACGCGCGAACCGGATTTGTGTGGGAACAGTTTGCCAAGAATCCCGAAGTCTCGAAGAGCATGGAGCTCGCGGGATTCCAGCCCAATGGCAAGAGTTGAACGCACGATTGCAGCTTGCCGACCGCATAAAGCGTGTGACAGACTGCCCGCGCAGAGAGTCGCAAATTCCTGAAAAAGACAAACCGGAAGTACTGCTGGACGGCGGGCTGCAGCGAAACGTGCCCGCAACTGTTTTTGTGAATCCTTGCGCGGGGCGCGGCGGAGCCGGACGCAGAGTGGCCGAAGTGCGCGAAGCGTTTGCACGGCGGAAATACCCCGTCAACATTGTCGAAACCGAGTCGGCAGAACAATTTCGTCACCACGCGAGGGCGGCGCTTGCGAACCGTTGCCAAACGCTCGTGGCCATGGGCGGCGACGGCACGTTGCAATTGCTGGTCAGAGAAATCATCGGACAGGACGTCCGCGTTGGTGTGATCCCCTCCGGCGGCGGAAATGATTTTGCGGCGGCGCTGGGAATACGCAAGAACCTGCAACAGGCGGTTGACGTAATTGTAGCCGGAAAGTGCCGAATGGTGGACGTGGTTCGAGTACATTCTGCAGGGCAGGAAGCGTTGTATCTTGGCGGCGGAGGAATGGGGTTGGACGCCGAGGCAGTGCGCCTCGCCGGAACAAAATTTGTGAACTGGCCGGGAAGGCTGCGTTATATCGCCTCAGCGGTTGCGGCGCTGCGCAGATTTTCCGGAGTCGAGGTAGAAGCAGGGTTTTCGGAGAGCGATTTTCCACGGATTAAAAAACGCGTGCTGCTGTGGGCAGTGCTCAATACCCCGACCTACGGAGGCGGCTTGCGGCTGGCTCCGGGCGCACAGCTGGACGACGGAAAGCTGGAATTGGTGATGATCGAAATGTTGCGGATGACCGAAGTACTGGCATTGCTGCCACGTCTGTTGTTTAGCGGAGAATTGAAAACCAAACGGATGTCGAGGGTGTCAATAGATCGAGTCCGGCTCACCGCACAGAGCGAAACGTGGTTTCACGGAGACGGCGAGTTGTTGTGTAAGTCGCCTGTGGAAATTACGGTGATGCATAAAGCGTTGCAGATCTTCGCGCCATAGATCTACATTTCGAATCGCGGACTTTGCTGGTGAAACACTTTGCGGCGGGATGCGCGAAATTTGCCGGAAAGTTTACAGAATTGAGCCGGTACGCGCGTACCGGCAGAGCTTCTTAAGTCTTTTTCTTTTCCAATTTTAGATTCAGGACGATGTCCAGCCGGCTATCGAAGCTCGAGACGTTGCGGACCTGCGATTTTGCCCCGTCCTTCTCCGCGTGCAATTCGTAGTCGGTGTTGGGATCCAGTCCACTGAATCGAAAATTGCCCTCATTATCGGCAATGTAGCTGCGAACCTGATTGTTGCGAACATTTTTCAGAAAAACGACGCCTGCCGGAATGGGATTATCGGACTTATCGGTGACCACTCCACGGACGGTCTTCAGTTGCGAGTCGTGCTTCGAAGTTTGGGCGGCAGCCGCGCTCACAACCAACAGCAAGGTCAGCGCGACCGCAACAAATCTAAGCCGGGCGGATATCATTTTTTGCCTTCCTGATGCGGCATGCGGAACACTAGATCCTTAAAGCGTTCGCCGGTTTTCGCGTCCACCGCCAGGGACTGTTGCTGATAGCCTTTGGCCCGGACAATCACTTCATAGTCCGAACCCGTCTTGACGCGTACCGCAAAATTGCCTCGCGAATTGGTCTCGGTATCCCAACGGAATTTTTTCTCAGTGCTGCGGCGTATGCGAAGTTCGGCGCCGGGCAGGGCCAAGCCCTCCGCGGTGAACACCGTGCCGCGGACCAGAAAGTCGTCGGAGTGGCGGCCGGTCGGCTGGCCGGGAATTGGTTTTGAAGTGGACTCCGCGGACGGCGCCGCCTGTTGCGGAGCTGATTGTTGCGCAGCTGGCGGTGCGGGCGCTTGCGCTTTGAGCGAAGCGCAAGAGAACCACGCCAAACCGGCAATAAGTACGAGAGACCAGTAAGTCGATCGCATAGGGTAGGTTTGTACAGGTCTCAAATGGCCGGTTTTCACACTATTGGGATGCTCTAACAGCAGCATTCGATGTACCACTGAAACGGACTACTCCTCGTCTTCTTCTTCTTCCTCGGGGTCGTCGTCATCATCGTCTTCGTCGTCTTCTTCCTCGACGTCGTCATCATCGTCTTCTTCCTCTTCATCATCGAGGTCGTCGGAGATGGGGTTCAGATGGACGGGGTGCGTTTGCGTAACTTCCAATTCCGATTCACATTCTGGGCAACTCAAGATTTCGCCCTCCTCTACTTCATCCTCATCCACATCTATTTCGGCGCCACAATCGGGGCAGCGAATCACGGCACGATCCTCCGTACAGTTCTCAGGGTTTGCAAAATATACTCTAGACCCTAATTCGCGGGGCGGAAATCTAGAGAATCGCGACCGCCACCGACCATCGTATTATATACCGCGAAACCCGAAGGCAAAGTCAACCTGTTGCTGAAGAATGCTGCGCCAGGGTACTAGACTGAAGAATTGCAAAGTAGCGAATAGCAGGAGAGCGGGGCTGAATGAGTTCGTGGCGCGAATATCCCGATAAGCCGATCGTCGGTGTTGGTGGAGTGGTGATTGAAAATGGCAAGGCGCTGCTGATCCGGCGCGGCACCGAGCCGTTGCTGGGGCAATGGTCGATTCCGGGCGGGACGCTGGAACTCGGCGAGACCCTTGTGGAGGGAACCGCGCGCGAGTTACAGGAAGAAACCGGACTGCAAGTGCGTGTGTTGGACATGATCGAGGTATTCGAACGAATTAATTTTGGGCATGGCGCAGACGAGACCTGGAAAACATCCGAAGAGCGAAGGCGCCCGCGATTTCATTTTGTGATTGTGGATTATTTGTGCGAACAGATTTCTGGTACGCCGCGGGCTGGCGGCGACGTCACCGACGTGGCGTGGGTCGCTCTAGACGGACTGGAGAAATACCAGCTGACCTCGACCGCCACGCGGGTCATTCGAAAGGCATTCTCCATGGCCCGTGCAAGAAGATAAATGAGAGCGCTTGTAACAAAAGCCTCTCAAGAATCGCTTGTGGCTTCCGCACAAACATAATATCTCCGTGCTAGATTGAAGCGCTTAGAGAAAGGACCGGGCGTGATTCGCTGGCTGCGTAAGATCGCGGTGTCCGTATGCGTAATGGTGATCCTGCTAGCTCTTGCAGGTGCGTCCTATCAGACGATCGAGTCACGTCTGGATGCTCGCCATTTTCCTGAATACGGCCGGTTGGTCGATGTGGGCGGCTACCGCCTCATGCTCAATTGCACCGGGGTTGGCAGCCCAACGGTCATCCTGGAATCTGGATTCGGTGACCTATCCGTCGAATGGAGAGCCGTTCAACCGCAAATTGCGAAGTTTTCCCGAGTCTGCTCCTACGACCGCGCAGGCTATGGAGGAAGTGAACCGGGTGCAATGCCGCGTACCAGCCTTCAGATTGCGAGGGAGCTGCATACACTTCTTAAGAATGCCGGCGAAATGCCGCCTTATGTGCTTGTGGGTCATTCCTTTGGTGGATACAACGTTCGTGTGTTTAACGGCCGGTACCCGGACGAGGTGGCGGGAATGGTGTTAGCTGATGCCACGCAAGAGGATCAATATGAATTGCTCCCGAAGGCGTGGAGCGCGATCAGCGCGGCGCAGCTGAAGCACTGCGAGCGCCAGGCAAGGTATGCTTTCTTTCTTGTCGACCTCGGCATTGGCCGCCTCATGCTTCGAGCGCAAGGCGCAGACCACGGTGCCTATCTGGTCCTCCAGAGCAAGTACCTGAGAGCTAGAGCGAGCGAGCTGGAACAAATCCGGGTCAGCGCGGAGCAAGCACGAGCTGCTGACCACATCAGTGACAAGCCTCTGGTGGTACTGACAGCCACTGAGAATTCCGACGCGATTCTGAGTACTGGCCTCAGCCAGCATGATTTCGAGGAATTTCAACGCGTTTGGGTGGATGATCTCCAGATGCGATTAGCGCGTCTTTCCACTCGCGGCAGACGGATCATGGCACAGGGAAGTGGCCACGACATTCCGTCGGAACGTCCTGAGTCTATTGTGAACGCGGTGCATGAACTTTGCGCAGCAGCGACAAGTGCACACTAGCTCCCACACACTGGCGAAAGCAGAACACGATAATTGCCAATACGTTCCCCGCACACAAACTACTGCTGCAGGGCACTAAAAGAATGCGTGTGCATGCATGCTTTACTGTGCGCGGGAGATGTCTATGTTGCCGTTGGAATTTGAAAGTTCAAGTGAGCAGGAGCCGTTGCCGATGGTGCCGTTAAGGGAATCGCCGCCCACGGTGCCGGTGGCGGTGACCGGCAATTCGGTGTTGATGTGCCCGAAAGAAGTGTGGGCATTCACTTTGTAGCCGCCGTTTGCCGGAATGCGCACCGCGATGTGCGAGAAGGAAGTCTTCAGGTGGATGTCCTTGCAGCCAGATCCGGAATTCGCGGTGACTTCAATCGCTCCGTTCTGATTGTTCACGCGAATCTTCCCGCCGACTCCTTCCAGAGTAACGCCGGAGAACGAGGTGTCGACGCTGGCATCGCCTTCGATCGCTTTTGCGGTGACTGCGCCGTTGGAATCCTGCGCGGTAAATTTTCCTTTTACGCGTTCCACATTCACCGAACCAAACGAGGTCTTGGTATAAACCTCGCCTTCCACGTCGCTGAGTTCGATCGCGCCGTTTCCCGTCACCACATTCGCCCCTTTATAGAGATGGGAGCCGTTCACCGTTCCGAAACTCGTGGTCGCGGAAACAAATCCGTGCGCCTCTTTAATGTCTACCGAGCCGTTGTTGTTGTTGACCGTGAGCGTTCCGCCGATGCGTACGGCTTCTACCGCGCCGAAGCTGGTTTTCAATTCGGCATTTCCAGTGATATCGGAAGCGTCGATCTTGCCGTTGCTGTCCGAAGCGGTGAGACTTCCTGAGATGTTCCTGGCAACCACTTCGCCGAAAGAATTGGTGATTGTGGAATTGCCGCCTGCGCCCAGCAGCGAAACCGCCCCGTTGCCATTGGAAATCGTAGCCCCACCACTCACCTTTGTTACTTCGATCTCGCCGAATCGGTTGCGCACTTCAAGGGTGCCGTTGACGTTCGAAGCGCTGACCGCTCCGTTGTTGTTGGTCACCGTGCAGTTGCCATTGGCGTTAGAAAGCTCGATGCGTCCGAACGAGTTGACCAACTTGGCCGCGCCGGCGTCGCGTACCAAGAGAACGCCGTGGCCGCTTTCGATTTGCGACCAGCCGCGCACGCCGGCAACTTCGGTGTTGCCAAAATCATTGTGCAGCCACAGTGGCGCACCGGAGGGTATGCTGATTTCGTAGTCCACCGAATAGGAAGTGCGCCCGCCGATTCGAATCAGCGGCAACCTGCTCTCCGGATAAATGGTGCGTACGTGAACGCCGTCGCTCTCTTCGCGAACTTCAATCTGGATTTTCTGCGCGAAGTTCTGCGCGTCGGCGCTATTTCGATCCTGCACGTGAATCTTTGCCGAAATCTTCAGTTCGTGCCCGGAATCGCCGTGGATGTGCACCTGTCCGAAGCGGTGATCGAGGCTGAGACCCTGATTGCCGGTAAGGGTGACCGTTTTTTCAAAGTCGCGCGTCACTTCTTCTTGCGAAGGATCGCTGGCGCCTGCAAGTGCGCTGGTCGCAAACAGCAGCGCGGCAGCCAGCAACCACGCCGTGCGCCGCTGCATTTTTGCGGCGGAACTATCGTGAGCTGGGGAATTCACTTTTTTGCCTCCAAAATTTGTTCGAGCGTGTCCTGCTTTTCCTGGTACATCGCCAGCAACTCGCGGCGCAGGTGTCCGTTGGCGGGATTGATGCCCGCCTGCGATTTCAAATCGGCAATGGCGCTGTCCAGCACCAGAAGTTTTTCCCGGTAGTTGGCCATCAGCGGCGATGGCGAATTTTCCAGCTGCGGCCGCGCTCGCGCATCGAGCTTGTCAATGGCGCGTTCATAGACGGCTTCGGCGTGCTCCACTTCATTCACCGTGCCGTCGTCGAGCAGTGCTAGATCTGATGGAATCTTGCCGCCACGCGGGTGCGCAACGAACCAAATCGCCGAGCCGGTCAGCGTCAACAACAGCAACGCCGCCGCAGCCACCTGCCATTGTGCCAGCTGCAAATTCCAGCCGCCGAAAATGCGATCAAACCAGGAGCCGTTCGAAGCGGGCGATCGCTGCTTGAGAGCTTCTTCAATCCGCGGCCACAGCGCCGCAGAGTCCCATTCCTGATGCATTTCGCTCGCGGTAACCGAAAGATTTGTCCAGGCGCGAACTTCTTCGGAGCACCCAGCGCAGGTCGCCGCGTGAACCTCGAGCGCCAGCCACTCTTCCGGCGTGCCATCGAGGAAAATTCTTTCGCGATCATTGCAAGTGATATTCATGGCGGTTACCTCGCCTCCGCGGCGCTGCTGCGCGGAGCTTCCAACATCGCGCGCAGGTTTTTCTTAGCCTGGAACAGCGTGTTCTTCGAAGCGGTATCGCTGATTTCCAAAATCGTCGCAATCTCGGAATGCCGGAAGCCTTCCACTTCATACAGCAGAAAAACGTCGCGTTGATGCCGCGTCAATTGCCCAAGCGCTCGTTCCAGCGCAATCCGCAGTGAAGGATGGGTCACTGCCGCGCGCGGTTCGGGCCGCGGCGCCGCTTCATCCGGCCCATCCTGCGCGACTTCCTTCTTGCGCATCCGGCTGCGTCGCAAGTCGTAGCAGGTGTTGATCAAAATCCGAAACGTCCAGGTGGCGAAGCTCGACTGTCCGCGAAAACTCGCGATGCTGCGCTGAATCTTTAAAAAGGTATCCTGCACCGCGTCTTCCGCGTCGCTAGTGGTGCCTAGCAGGTTGCGCGCGACGCTCTTCATGCGCGAGCCGTGCAGATGATACAGCCGTTCGAACGCGCGCAAATCGCCGGACTGGCACGCCGAAGCCAGCGCCCTATCGTCCACGGGAAAATCCGCGGCTGGCGAAGTTCCCCTCTGCGCGAATCCCGACGGCTCCACTCGAATCTCCCTAAGCAGTGGTAGATGAGAGATTCTAGCCTCCCACGGCAGCGCAAGTCGCATCGTTCCCATCCGCGTCTCCTGAGGTATAGACGACGCAGCGGCACGAAACGTCAGGGTGACAGACTGCCGTTAGGGTAGTTTTAAGATAAAGAATCTAAATGGTTTAGTGGACCGCAGACGCAGTGGTCGACACCGTCGGACTTAGCGCCAAATAGATCTTTCCGTGCAACGGGCTGTTTTCATGATCAACCAGCAGTCGCGACAATGGCTCAATATCGCGAATCAGCAACCGCGGATTTCGTGCGTCAGGAGGCAGGTCGAAAACAAATGTCGTTGAGTACGACTCGCCCGGTCGCAGAGGTTCGTTCATCGGAGTGGACGTTGCGCGCAGCGCTGAGGCCGCTTGTGGCAGCGGCAAAAAGCGCCGCCCGCCATCAGCAACCAGTTGTACGGTTCGCGCGTCCGGCGTGAGCGGAGCATTCCCGCGCCACGGTGCGATAGAATTTTGGTCGAACCATGTTTTCAGGCGCACCACTATAAATCGTCCCTGTGCCGTGACTGGTTTTGCCTCCGAGCCAAGCGTGGAAGCTTCCTCGGTACTTTCCATCGAATACGCGATGTGGCAATCAGCTTCGCAAAAGTATTTCCGCTGTCCCGGCGGCAACGTTTTGTTAGTGGTTGCCAGAGCCACTCCGAACAGCAGAACGCAGTAGCCCAGGGCCGTAAAAGCCGCTCCGCCAACGGCAAACTTTCGGACCCGTCCGGCCTTGGCGATTGCTGCAACCGCAGCCACCACCATGCAAACGAAAATCACGAAGCCGCTCCCGAGAAATAACAGCGTGACCAGATGAGCGTAACGTGGTGTTTCGGCCATAGATCATTCTCCTCGGCAAAACTAGAAACTTTCTGCAGCCAGCTCCCCGGGCAGCGCGCCACGCGTGCGTTCGCGCCGCGAAAATTCCTCCATCGCGGCCCGCAAATCGGCCACCGTAAAATCCGGCCAGCGCTTCTCCATAAAAATCAATTCCGCGAACGCGCACTCCCACAGCAAAAAGTCCGACAGCCTTTTTTCGCCGCCGGTTCGAATCAGCAAATCCACATCCGTCGAGCCGCCGCGCGACACTTCCGACAGCACCGACGAAAACGTCTCTGGCGAAAGTTCGGTCGCCTTGTAGTAGCGGCACGCCGCAAAATAAATCGCTTCGCGCGCCGAGTAATCGATCGCCAGGCGCAGGTGCAATCGAGTGCCGCGTGCCGTCACGGCTTCAGCGTCCGTGATGGTTTGCCGCAACGTCGCGGGAATACGGTCGCGTCTGCCGAGAATGCTGACGCGAACTCCGTTTTCCACGCAGCGTGTGGTTTCCGTCAGCAAATATTCGTGCAGCAGCCGAAGAATCGCGTTGACCTCCGCGGCAGGCCGCTTCCAGTTCGCGGACGACAGCGCGAACAGCGTCAGGGTGTGTATGCCAAGTTTGGCAGCGGCTTCAATAATCGAGCGGCTGGCCTCCGCTCCGGCCCGGTGTCCGGCCGAGCGCGGCAGCCCCCGCGCCGTGGCCCAGCGCCCGTTGCCGTCGGTAATAATCGCGACGTGTAACGACGGCGCCGGAGCAACCGGAGGCGCGTTGAGGATGTGCTGCAGGATTACCTGTTGAACGGTCATGATGGTGTTCCTTCTCCGCCGCGGAGAATTATCATAAACAACTTTACATTACAAAGCATGGGGACAAATTTTTTAGCCCTCGCGCGTCGCCCGAATCAATGCCTCCATGTGATTCAAATAGCGCTCCAGCGCTTTGCGCCCCGCCGCCGTCAGCCGGTATTCGGTCTTGGGCAGCCGCCCGTCAAACGATTTCGTGCACACGATGTAGTCCGCTTCTTCCAGCCGCCGCGCGTGTACGCTCAGATTTCCGTCGGTGGTTTTCAGCAACGCTTTCAACTCGTTGAAAGTCAGCGAACGGTTGACCGCCAGCGCGCTGACGATCCCCAGCCGAATCCGTTCGTGAATCAGGCGATCAAGGTCCGGCGACACCGCCTCGCGATTGTGACCCTTGACCGAACCGAGCGAGCCGGTTCGCTCGCGCGCCGAGTGTTCATTTCGAATTGTGGACGACTTCGCCATAATAAATTCCGTCAGCCTCCGTACCGCCGCGCGATCCACACTCCGAATCCGATTTGCACGACTCCGAATCCGAACGCCATGAATAGATCGCCGGTGCCGCGCGGCACAAACAAAGCCGCCGCGCCCAACAGCATCAGGCAAAGCCCCATGATCGGCACCACCCGCACCGAAAACGCGCCAGCCGTCACAATCCCCGTTCCATACAACAGCAGCCACACGCCGGGAAGCAACGCGTGCAGTCCGGCGTGCGAAAGCGAATAGGTCAGCAGTCCGCCCACCACAATCGGCGGTGCAAAGCTCAAAAGAAATTTGCGGCCCGGGCCGGACAGCAACTTGGCATTGGCGCGATGCGCTTTGGTAGCGGCCGCCGGAGCCGCGATGGCCACTGCCACAAATGCTTCAATCAGCCAGATCGAAAGCCAGCGTTCGGCGGTGACTTGCCGCGAAGCAAAAAACGCCGCCACCAGTGCGGTCACGCCCATCGCCACGCCGCCCCAGCCCGGCACCGCGGTAAATTCCCCGGCCCGTTCCATGGTTTCCCGGATGTAGCGCAGATGGTCGGCAGCGCGCGCGTCAATGGGAATGGGTTCGCGGGATACGGAGCGGATGGGTTCGGTGAGCGCCATGGTCAAAGGCTAGCAGGGTTACAAATCATTGTCAAGTACTTTGTATTATAAAGTGCAACCGCTACTTCCGCTTGCGATACCGCCCCAGCAGCGCGTTCCCGCGTATCGTGAACACGTCCACGAACATCAGAATGCTGTCGCGGAACATATTGATTTTGGTGGCTGGCGAATGCGACCAGCGCACCGGAATCTCCGTGGCCTTTAGCCCGTGGTGCCGCGCCAGGTACAACAATTCCGGATCGAAGCCGAATCGCTCGATACGCTGCTGTTCGAAAATAATGCGGCAACGCTCCCTGCGAAACGCCTTAAATCCGCATTGCGTATCCACAAACGGCAGCCACAATACGACCCGCACGATGCGGTTGAAAATAATTCCGGCAAATTCGCGGAACGGCGATTCGTGAACCTCGATCAGTTTGCGGTTCATCGCGCGCGAGCCGATGGCCACGTCGTATTGCGGCAGCGCCGCCAGCAGCTTGTCCGCCTCTTCGATCGGCGCGGAAAGATCGGCGTCGGTGAACAGCACGTTTTCCCCGCGCGCTTCCTGCATGCCATGCCGCACACTGTAGCCCTTTCCGCGATTTTCGCCGTTTTTCAGCACCCGCAGATTCGCGATGCGCTCCGCGAACGACGCGGCAACCTCCGCGGTTCGGTCGGTTGACCCGTCATCCACCACCAGCACTTCGGTGTTGCGATTCGAATTGTTTACGTAGGCCGCAATAAGCTCTAGGGATCGCGGCAGGCGAAGCTCTTCATTGAACGAAGGAACAATAATGGAGAGTTGAAATGCAGACCCAGCGTTTGCAGGCGAAGGGCTGGTCATTGCTTTAAGCCTGGCTCGCGGCCAGCGCGTGCTTTTCCCAGGCCCGGGTATGCAAAATTTCCGCAATCTGCGCAATCGCGAAATCGCACTCTTCTTCTTTGTTGTAAAAATGCGGCGAGATGCGGATTCCCGCCTGCGGACGGTAATCAACCAGAATTTCCCGCGCCAGCAGTTCGCGGCACACTTCATACGCGTGCGGGCAATCAACCGAAACCGTGCCGCCGCGCTCGCTTGGATCTTCCGCGGTGTTCACTCGCCAGCCGCGCGCACCCACGCCTTCCATCAAGCGCTTCGTCATGCGCAGCGATTTTTCGCGAATCGCCGGCACGCCCACATTGTTCAGGATTTCCAGCCCCGGCTGGCAAGCATACAGCGCCGGAACCTGAGTCGTTCCATTCAGAAAGCGAAATGAATCTTCGCGCGCATCAATCGCTCCCGGTTCGAACTGGAATGGCCGGCGATGTGCGAACCATCCAGTCAGCGCCGGCTGAAGCTTTTTCCGCAGATCTTCGCGCACATACAGATACGCAACGCCCGGCCCGCCGCAAAGCCACTTGAGCACTCCGCCGACTGCAAAATCCGCGCCCAGCGCCTGCACATCCACCGGAACCGTGCCGGTCGCCTGAAACACGTCGAGAATCACATGAGCGCCAACGCGATGCGCCTTTTCGATAATGGCTTTGGCGTTGACGATGAACGAGCTTCGAAAAAGCACCAGTGAAATCGGTACCAGCAGCGTGGTCTCGTCAATCGCCGCAAGAAATGCATCCAGATCGAAGCGCACCGTATTCCTGCTGGGCAGAAGCTCCACTCGCGCGCCGTGCCGGCGTTGCTCGTGATAAAAATACTGGATCGATGGAAATTCCAAGTCGGTCATCACCACTTTGTTGCGCGGCCCGCGAAAATCAAAACACGAAGCAATCACCGCCTGCGTGGTGGTCACGTTCTGGTGCAGGGAAATTTCGCCGGACGCGGCGCCGACTAGCGGCGAAATCTTGTCCGCCACCGAAGCTGCCAGGTCCCACCAGCTTTCTTCCCACGCGCGCACTCCGCGTTCCGCCCACGAATCCGCATAACTGTGCAGCGAATCGTAAACGCCGCGCGGCATCGCTCCCAGCGAATTGCTGATCAGGTAGGTACTGCGCCCCAGAATCGGGAATTCGCCGCGCAACTCCAGCAGTTCATTCATGAGGGGCGGCTCCGGAAGAGGATTTGGCTGAGCCGAACTTTCGCCAAATAAAATAGCACAGCGTCAGGACAACCAGCCATGGCGGCCCGGAAAGCAGCGCCACGTGGAAATCCGGAATCCACCAGGTAGAGGCGAGTACGCCGAGCAGCGCGACAATGCCAAATATCGAGCTGCAGATTCCGAGCGGCGCGATGGGTGCGATTGCGCGATTTTCCTGCGCCATTCGCCGGCGAAATCCGATGTGCGTCAGCAGCGTCATCAGCCAGATAAATGGCCCGCCAAAAAACGCTACGCCGATCAAAAACACAAACGCGGTGTCCTGAAAAAGCTGTGCCAGCACCAGTGCAACCGCCATGCCGATGCTGGAAGCCAGCACTGCCGCGACCGGCATTCCTTTCTTGCTTAGTTTTCCGAGAAGCGCCGGCGCATAGCCGCTGCGTGAAAGCGAAAACAGCATCCGCGCGGTGAAATACAAATTGCAAAGCGCGCTGGAGAGCGCCGCCGACAGCACCACAAAATTCATCACGTGGCTGGCCGCCGGAATTCCCACTCGTTCGAACACCCGCACAAACGGGCTCTGCCCAAGCCCGATTTCCGTCCACGGCACGATGCCCACAACCAGCGCCAGCCCGCCCAGATAAAAGAGCGCGAGAAATCCGAGCGTCCGCCGCAGCGCCCGTGGCACCGCGGTCTTTGGGTCCGCCGCTTCGCCTGCGGTCACTCCCACAATTTCGAGTCCCAGGTAACTGAAAATCGCCATCACCACGCCGAGTCCCACGCCGCGCCACCCGTGCGGAGAAAATCCACCGTTCGCGGTGAAGTTCCGCAAACCGATGCGCGGAAAAGCAATTCCAAACAGCAACATCGATCCCAGAATCAGGAACGCGACAATCGTCACCACCTTGATCATCGCAAACCAGTATTCAATCGAACCGAAATCCTCGATGCTCAGCGTGTTAATCAGCACCAGCGCGATCGAAAATCCTGCAATCCAGATTCCGGCCGGCGCGTGTGGAAACCAGAATTTGCAGTAAATCGCGGCGGCCACCACTTCGCTGCCGATAATCATCACCAGGCACAGCCAATAGGTGTAGCGCACCGCGAAACCCGCCCATGGATGCAAATACATTTCCGCGTACAGCCCAAACGAGCCCGCCGCGGGCTGCTCCACCGCCATTTCCGCCAGCGCCCACATCACCGAAAGCGCAATCACCGCGCCCGCCGCGAAACTCAAAATCACCGCTGGGCCCGCCAGCTTCACGCTGATCGCGCTGCCCAAGAAAAGCCCGGTACCAATCGTGCAGCCGAGCCCAATCATCGCCACTTGGCGCGACGAAAGCCGCTGGTGCAAACCGGCTTCGCGTTTGGCCGCATCCTGTATTTCAGTTGACGATGAAACCGCCACCGAAGGCGGCGGGGTCTGCGGGTCTGCGTTCATAGCGCTGCATCGTAACAAACGCCACACGCAAAAACCTAATCTGAGAGAGATTCCGCTTTTCGGCTTTCACTTTTCCGAGTAGATGACCTTCCCGCCTCGGATGGTGTAGCGCACTTTGGAAAATGCGGTTATATCCTGCTCTGGGTCCGCGCTCAGAATCACCAGATCACCGTCCGCTCCCTTCACGATACGCCCGCTGACCTTTAGGAAGCCGAAGCGCTCTGCAGGATTGCTGGTAAGCGAAGCAAGAATTTGCCGGAAACTCATGCCCGCGCGGGACATCCACGCGAATTCCTCGGAAGTATCGAACTGTTCGATGTAGCCCACGTCCGTACCAAACAGGATTTGTCCGCCGGCTTCCGAATAGGCTCGCAATTGTGGCAGCACCACCGCGCTCATTCCTTTTTCGAACTCCTCTCGTGACTCGTTTCTGCTTTCGACGTGCCAGAGTGTCAGCGTGGGGATGAGGGCCATATGTGCCGCCTTCAGGCGTTCGACAAGAGACCAGCTCCAGAGGCCGCCGCTTGGAGTGGTGTGAGCGAGAATATCAACCCCGCTCTGAATGGCTACTTCGATTCCCTGCTGGTTCGAAGGATGAGCAAAAACGGGCTTGCCAGCGCGGTGGGCTTCGCCCACAACAGCTTTGGCCAGGTCCAAAGGCATGATCAGGATGCCATCCGCCTCCACCGAGCCCGCAAAAATCTTGATTCCATCTGCACCGTCATGGATCTGCTGGTCAACTCGTTGTACCGCCTGAGCGCTGGATTCAACGTCCGGGACGCTGATGTGGTTCGTTTGAAAAAATTCCCGCACGTAAATCGGCGTTCCGCCTTTCCCCCAGAACGGCTCGCCCACGGTTAAAATTCTTGGGCCGTTCCCTTCGCCCGCTTCTATGCGACGGCGGATGAGGGTGGTGTTCTGCAGCACGGACCCAATGTCAAAGACGGTCGTGAACCCCCAGCGGGTGAACATTTCTTTGAGTTGTGAGGTAATCTGCTCGGACGACAGTTTTTCTGCGTGCAGCAACCCGGGCGTAAGGACATGCACATGGCTGTTCCAGAAACCGGCGGTGATCACCAGGCCCTTGCAGTCAATTACAGTCGCATCGCGCGGAACGGTGATCGTGGCCACCGGCCCGACCGCAACAATGCGGCCCTCGTGCACAAGAATGGCCCCGTTATCGATCGCCGGCTCCGTGGGCGAGGGATAGATCTTCGCGCCGACCAGGGCCAGGTCAGAGGCACGGCCGGGCCCGCACGCAACGAGTACCCACAGCAGGAAAGGAAGCAGAGCGAAGCGGGTTCGCATATTATTAATATACGCGCTCAACGTCCGTGCCGCAGGAAAGTTTATGGCCATTGATAAAGATCTGGAAAAAATTGCGCTGCAGGAGAAGTGGCTGCAATTCAAACACTTTGATGCCGAAGTGGCATGGAAGATCGGCACCGCGCTGAAAGCCGCAGCGGAAAAGTGCGCTGCGCCGGTGGCCATCGACATTCAGCTGCAGGGCTTTCCGCTTTTTTCGTATTCGATGACCGGGACCACACCCGACAATTGGGAGTGGATTCGCCGCAAGCGCAATACCGTGATGCGTTATCACCGCAGCTCGTACGCCATCGGATTGAAGCACGAGCGCGCCAAGACTACCTTGCAGGGCACAACCGGCCTCGACCTGCGCGACTACTCCACGCACGGCGGCTGCTTCCCGGTCATCCTGCAAGGAACCGGATGCGTCGGCACCATCACCGTTTCCGGTTTGCCGCAGCGCGAAGATCACGAACTGGTGGTCTCGGTTCTCCAACAATATCTGCAGCTCACGGGCGAAGACCTGGCATTCGACCCGCCAGATGAAACCTGATCGCGAGTGCCACCGCAGCGCCAGGTTCCACTCATCACACACCATTAATTGCTGCAACTAACCAAATTCCGCGCGATGAAAATGGAGAGGTGACCGAAAAATGAGCCAGACCCAAGGATCCAAAACCAGCCTGACTCCCGCGCAGCAATTTCTCAATGACGTTTGGGAACAGCATCTGGGCACCGAGTTCGCCACCCGCGACACCGAAGCCACTCTCGACACCATGGTGCCAGACGCTTATGTCAATCACATTCCGGTGATGACCGGGGGCGTCGGCCGCGCGGAGCTGGGCGAATTTTACTCGCGCCATTTTATTCCCAAGATGCCGCCCGATACGCAGATCATTCCGCTCTCGCGCACCATTGGCACCGACCGGCTGGTCGACGAAATCATTTTTCGCTTTACCCACACCATCGAAATGGACTGGATGCTTCCCGGCGTCGCTCCCACCGGAAAACAAGTGGAGTGCGGGCTGGTGGTGATCGTGCATTTTCGCGACGGCAAACTGGCCCACGAGCATATTTATTGGGATCAAGCTACGGTGCTGGTGCAGCTCGGTCTTCTCGACGCCACCAAACTTCCGGTAGTCGGCAACGCCAGCGCGAAAAAATTAACGGATCCCAAACTGCCATCGAACGAGCTGATCCGCCGCGCGCAAGCAAATCGCAATCAATAGTTCCGCAATTCTTGCGCCTCTCGATCGGTGGGACAATTCTTGGCACCCGGTGCTACGATACGGCGTCATGAAAATCACAATTCGTTCACGTTTCCTTTTCGCTGTCTCCGTTCTACTGGTTCTCACAATTTTGATTTCTGGAACTTGCGCGGCTCAGACTGCGCCGTCCGCGCAGGTATTTCGCCTCGATGCCGGCAATGTTACATACGCTTTCGGCGTAAACGAGCACGGCGAATTGCAGCCCATTTATTGGGGCGGCCGAATCGGCGCGCGCGACTCCATCGCTGCGGCTCATTCGAATCCGGAAATGGCTTCCTTTGATTCACCGTATACCACCACCCCGCAGGAATACGCTTCGTGGGGAGCAGGACTCTTCACCGAGCCCGCGCTGAAAATCACTTTCGCCGACGGCAATCGCGATGTGGTGCTGCATTTCGTAAGTGCGAAGCAGATCGATCCGCACGCGCTGGAAATTCAACTGAAAGACATTTCCCGCGAAATCTACGTTACGCTCCGCTATTCGATGGACGCAGAAAGCGGCATCCTCGGGCGCTCCGCTATCATCGAAAACAAAGAAAAACAGCCAGTCGTGATCGAGCAGGCCGCGGCAGCGCAATGGACTCTTCCGCCAGCGCGCTACACGCTCAGTTATTTGACCGGCCGCTGGGCCGGCGAATGGACACTGAACCAGGAACCAATGATCGGCGGAGAACGGGTGATCGAAAGCCGTCGCGGCACCACCGGACATCAAGCAAATCCGTGGTTTGCGATTTCGCGGGACGCCAGCCAATCCGCCGCTGGCCCGGTTGTTGCCGATGAAGAGCACGGCGAAGTGTGGTTCGGCGCGCTGGCGTGGTCCGGTTCCTGGCGCTTTACGGTTGAGCACAACCAGCTCGATTTCGTCCGCGTTACCGGCGGCTTCAATCCTTTTGATTTCGGCTACAAATTGAAGCCCGGCGAAAAACTGGAGACGGCAATTTTTTACGGCGGCTATTCCGATCACGGACTCGGCGGCGCTTCGCGTCTGCTGCATCATTTTGAAAACGCGCACATCCTGCCGCAGGCGCCGGATCCCAAAACGCGTCCGGTGATTTACAACTCGTGGGAAGCGACCGAATTCAACGTCGACGAACCGGGCCAAGTTGTTCTTGCGGAAAAAGCAGCGTCGATCGGCGTCGATCGCTTTGTGATGGACGATGGCTGGTTTGGTCAGCGCAAGAACGATCACGCAGGACTCGGCGATTGGTACGTGAACAAGGAAAAATTTCCTCATGGCCTGAAGCCGCTGATTGATAAAGTGCATGCGCTCGGAATGGATTTCGGTTTGTGGGTCGAGCCGGAAATGATCAATCCGGATTCCGATTTGTACCGCAAGCATCCGGAGTGGGTTTTGAATTTTCCGGGGCGGCCGCGATCGGAATCACGCAACCAGCTGGTGCTAAATCTGGCGCGCGCCGATGTGCGCGATTACGTGGAAGGATTTCTGGACAAGCTGCTGACTGAAAATGACATCGCGTTTTTGAAGTGGGACTACAACCGCAACTGGGCCGAACCTGGTTGGGATCAAGTCCCAGTCGATGAACAAAAACGCGTTTACGTCGAATTCATCCGCAACCTGTATACGATACTGGCCGATTTACGCCAGAAACATCCGAAGATCGAAATTGAATCGTGTTCTGGCGGTGGCGGCCGAGTGGACCTCGGGATTTTGCATTACACCGACGAAGTCTGGCCCTCGGACAATACCGATCCTTTCGATCGCCTGGCAATGCAGGACGGTTTCAGTTACGCGTACACGCCGCAAATCATGGTGGCGTGGGTCACCGATTCGCCGCACTGGCAGAACGGCCGCGCCAGTTCGCTGGCGTATCGCATGCTCAGCTCGATGCAAGGTTCGCTGGGCATCGGCGCGAACCTGAATCACTGGAGCGCGGAAGATTTTGCAACCGCTAAACGATTAATTTCCGCTTATCACTCCGTGCAACGTACGATCGTGCGCGGCGATCTTTACCGGCTGATCAGTCCGCGCGGCGGCAGCGAATTTTCCTCCACCGAAACCGTTTCGAGCGACAAGAAACAGGCTGTCGTTTTTGCGTTTTCGCACTCCACGCAAAAAGGCCGCGGATTTCCGCTGCTGCAACTGCAAGGACTCGATCCCGACGCGGAATACAGACTCGGCTGGATCGAAGGCAAAGCCATGCCGGATACTCCGGCCAGCGCTACCGGCGCTTGGTGGATGCGGCATGGCATTCAGCTGGAACTGAAGGGCGATTTCCAAGCCGCTGCGTTTCGCCTCGACCGCCAGTAATGGTTGTATTGCGCCGACGTTAACAACTCTTTTCGCTAACTGGCCGCGACCTGCTCCTAGGGACAGTCACCGGTGCAACAAAACTGTCCTTCGGTCCAAATTACAAAGTACTTCTCCTTCCTTAACAATGTAAACGTGACGGCGAACAAGAATTACGCTGTTCCGGGCTCAGCATTGAGCTCGTTGCCGTGGAGGAAGTCATGAAGGCCGTACTCGCGCTGATCGTCATTTACATTGGAACATTCCTGGTCGCCATTCAGGGCGCATCGAATTCGCCGGTGGAAGCTTCGGAGCAAAGCGGAGCGCAGAGCGGCGCGGCCATCGATCCGGTGAAGGAAAAAGAGATTCGCTCGCTGCTGGAGCTGGTGGGCGCGCGGGACGCGATTCAGGATGCGGCGAACGCGGCCACTGAACAGTACCGCCAGAAGATGCTGGAGACTTCAGCGAACAGCGATCGTGCCGACAAGTTCGCAAAAGCGTATCAAGCTGAATTCCAGAAAAAGTTTGATGCCGATGCCGTGACCACGCAACTGGTCGGGATTTACGACCAGCACTTCACCGAAGACGAAATCAAAGACCTGCTGGAATTCTACGGTTCACCGACCGGACAGAAGGTGGCGTCGGAGATGCCGAAGATCACTCGCGAAGTGCAGATGACAGTGCGCACCGCGAGCGGGCAGGCGGCCCGGCAAGCTTGGCAGGAAATTCATGCGCAGTATGCAAACGCCGGAGAGAATTCCCATCCGTTCGGAATGCGGCGGCGGAATGGCAACGGGCAAGTGCAGCCGGCCGATGGTCAGCAAGCGCAAGCCAGTTCGCAGCAGCCGTGATCGGAAGTTTGCCGTCTACCGTTTGTCGTTTGCCGTTTCGGAACTAAGACTAGGTCATCCAATCAGCCTGAAATCAACCCCAAGACCCACCCTCACAACCCGAGGATGGGGCACCCAAAATCAAACGAAAATCAAAATCAAAATCAAAATCAAGAATCAAGGATCTGAAGCCCGGCTGCTACAAAAACGGCAAACCGAGTTGGCGAGCTGAGAGCCTGC
This sequence comes from uncultured Acidobacteriota bacterium, assembly GCA_963814635.1. Classification (GTDB taxonomy): domain Bacteria; phylum Acidobacteriota; class Terriglobia; order Acidiferrales; family UBA7541; genus Acidiferrum. Next base: position 453,063 of record CAWFDP010000003.1, read on the forward strand.
AGCAGAGGCCGCGCGGAAAAGAAAGATGCCGGCAAGATGCCGGCGTACGAAAGAGGAAGAGAGGCGCCGATCGGGAGATCGGCGTTCCCAGGCGCGAGGGCAGTGTCTCTTTCGGCAGTGCGGCGATGACCTATGTGGATGGCTCGGGTTGCGCTCATACAATGGATTCAGGGATTCGGTAGTGGTCGGTTTGAATTTTTGACCTATTGTGTCACGAACGGAAAAATTCGAATTGATCGACTAGCAGGGATTCAGGCCGAGGCAATGCGCTGCCCAAAATGCCAATTCGATCATCAGTTGCAGACCACTGAGTGCCTGAAGTGCGGAATTGTCTTCTCGCGGTATCAAGCGGCACTCGAGGCTGCGGCGCTCGATGGGCAAAAAGCCGCTGCTGCTCCTGCGCTCGCTGTGCCCCAGCCGGTGTCATCCCAGCTTGTGTCAACCCAGTTTGTCTCTGGGGATGATACTGGTCGAGAGGATGCGGTACGGGAGTTGAAATACCGCATTTTCGCAGTGCCCTTGGCATTGCTCGTGGCCTGGCTGGTGGCGCGCACGGGCCTGCGCCTGGCGGCGGGCATGCTGGCGATGGTGCTGCACGAGAGCGGGCACGCCATCACGGCGTGGCTTACCGGACGTTGGGCAGTACCGATGCCGTGGGTGACCATGCACGGGGAGGAGCGGTCCTGGGGGATCGTTGTTGGTCTGGCCGCTGTGATTTGCTTTATGGGATTTCTGGCATGGAGGGCGGAGCGATGGGGCTGGGTGCTTGCGGCGGGCGCGGCGCTGCTGGTGCAAGTGACATTTCTGTCGTTGCCGGCAGAATCCGCGATTGTATTTGGCGGAGATGGCGGCGCATTGGTGCTGGGGACCTTGTTGATGGCGGCGTTTTACGCTCCACGGGAAAGCGCGCTATATAGAAGCTGGGGCCTGCGTTGGGGATTGCTGGCCATCGGAGCGTTGAGCTTCCTGCACGTTTTTATTCTGTGGACAGGGCCGTATGAAAATCTTCCCTTCGGAGAGATCGAGGGGGTGAACCTGTCTGATCCCAGCCTGCTCACTGAAATGTACGGGTGGTCGGTTACCCAACTGGTGGATCGTTACGTCCGGCTGGGCACGATCTGCCTGGTGGCGCTGCTGGCGCTGTACCTGTGGGGATTGGTCTCGGCGTATCTGGAGATTCCGCGGCGCGAGTTGGAGCGGCAAAGCGTCGTAGCAATTCGCTAGATTCGCGGAGCGTTTGGAGCTTTTGGTACCTCGTGTTCCCCACCCATCGGAAAACAAAGGTGCCGGCAGGATGCCAGCGCTACGACCGGCGAAAGAGAAAAGCGCCGATCGGGAGATCGGCGTTCCCGGGAGGCGTCACGGGAAGCGTTTTTTGATTTTTACGTCGATGCCGAAGGTGCCGTTGTAGTCGCGGAGGGCGACGATGGAGACAGTGCGGCTGACGTTGTACTCGACTTGAATGATTTGCTGCTGGGTGGAGCTGACGTTGCTGACGTAAGTGACGGTGAGGTCATGAGCGATCTGCTGCTCGACGGTGACGCGAGCGGCGGCGTTTTGTTCGGAGCCGCTGGAAGCGAATTCGGTGAGGCCGGGGCCGACGCGAACGCGGGTGACGCCGAAGAGGCGTTCGAGGCGTCCACCGAGCTGGCTGGAGATGGCTTCAGAGAGCAGTTCGGAAGCGCCGGATCCGGCACCGAAAGAGCCGGTAGTGGTGCCGCCGCTGCGCGCGGAAGCTTCGGTGCTGGTCTGGCCGAGAGCGAGCAGGGTGACGATGTCGTTGCTCGGCAGCGGAGGGTCGGAGCGATAGGAAAGCGAGAGCTTGTTGGCGGGGCCGCTGAAATTGAGAGTGATTTCGTACTGCTGAATGGTGGTGGTGGCTTCGAAATTGACTTCAGGATTGAGCTGGAAGGGATTGGCGAAATTTAAATCGCCGCGCTGCACGCGATAACGGCTGCCGTGAAAATTGAGGTCGCCGGAAAGCACGTGGATGTGACCGAGCAGAATGGGATGTTCCCAGGTGCCGCGCGCGCGGAGGTTGGCATCGGCTTCGAGCTGCGCGTTGGGCCACTCCATGCGGGCGTCGGGAGTGGAGACGGCTTCCACATCGAATTGCAGATTGCGCAGGAAATTGGAACTGGTGGAAGGGCTGGCGGCGCCCTCGCTGCCGCCCAGGATCTGGCCGGCAGCTTCGAGGCCACCGGTCATGGTGACGCGCTGGATGAGGACGCGGCCGGAGAGCGTGCCGCCATCGGGAGTGCCGGTGAGGCGAAGATTTCCGAGCGCTTGCCAGCTCATGCCTTCCGGGTAGCGAATGCGTACGCCATCGGTGTGCCCGGAAATATCGAAACGAACCGGGCTGTCGGCATAGTAGACGCTGCCGCTTAAATTGAGAGTGCCGCCGCCAACTTGCGCGGTGACATTTTCAAAATAGAGGCGCGAGGCGTCGAAGATCAGATCGCCCTTGATGGAGTTGAGGCCGGTGGGAAAATCCACGGCGCGTGCCTGGGCGTTATCGATGTGCACTTTTCCGGTGATGCGCGGGCGATCGAGAGAGCCTTCAAAGGAGGCGTTGATTTGCGCGGGGCCGCGGGCGTCGAGATCGGGAACGAAACCTGAGAGCAGGCGAAGATCGAGCGCGCCGTTGAGGTTGAGAGCGACGGTGCGGCGTCCGGTGAAATGAACGCTTCCGGCGATCTGCAAATTGGTGTCGGCGCCGCGAAGGGTGACGGGGTCGATGTTGATTTCGTCCTTCGAGGAGCGGAAATGCACCGGCCCGACGTTTTCCAACTGCACGTTTGCGTAATTCATCAGCAGGCGCGTGAATCGCGCGTCCATCACCAGGCTTTCGGGATGTTTGAGATTGCCTTCCATGGCGATTTCGCCGTCGGCGGAGCCGTGACCGCTGATCCGTCCGAGGTGGAGAGCGGCGAGCAGAAAAGGATCGAGCGCGATATTTTGCAGAGTAACTTTGCCGGAGATTGGGTATGGATCGGCGAGGCCGAGCGTGTAGCCGCCGGAGAGACCGCCTCCGGTCATCGCGGAATGAACTTCGAGCTTGGCGATCTGGCCGTCGGAGTGGAGATCGCCGTCAAAGCTGCCGATGATTTCCTGGCCAACGCGGAAGTCCACAACGCGGATGTTGCCTTCGCCGGAGGGCGCGTTGTACGGGCCGGAAGCTTTTACGCGGAAAGTGATTTGTCCGGAGATGGGGAAGCGCGGCGATTGAATTTTTTCGAAGTCTTCAAGAGGCAGCGCGGCGCCGACCAGATCGGCGGAAATATTCTTGGTGGAGAATTGGTAGCCGAGCGAGCCGGTGACGATGCCCGCGCCGCGGCCGGCTTCTTTTCCGGGAGCGAAGATGCGGAGTTCGGCGTCGCTGATGCGGGCTTCGTCAGGCTGGATATTTAATTGGCCGCGCAAGCGGTTGAATGTAGTTCCGTAAATTTTGCCATCGGCGAGGTCGAAGAGTCCGGTGAGCGCGGGTTCGGCGCGAGTGCCACGGCCGTGGAATTGTCCAGTGAGCAATCCTTCGACGGGATAGGATTCGCCAGCCAGCGCGAGAACACTCTCCATGGGAACTTTTTCCAGGTTGGCGTCGGCGTTCCATTCGTTTTCCGGGCGGAAACTCCAGTGATCGAGATCGAGGCTGCCTTCGAGATCGGCTTGCATCGCGCCATACTGCAAGTGGCCGCGAGCAACGGAGATTTCCGAGGGACCGTAGGTGAGTTCACCTTCGAGCGAGTCCATGTGGACTTTGCCGTAGGCGACGCGTTCGCCGCGAATGTGTCCGGAAAAAGTAGGGGCGCCGACAGGGCCGGTCATGTGGCCGTCCCAGTTTGCGGCGCCGCGAATGTGGGGCACGGCTGATTCGGGCGTCCCGCGCGGAAGGTCTTCAATTGCCTCGATGAAATCGTTCAAAGAGTCGAGTTCGCCGCTTTGCACATGCAATTCGAGCATGGAATCGCGAGGGCCGAACATTCCGCTGGCTCGGATGCGGGTGGAGGGAGTTTCGAATAAGGCGGAATCGAGGGTCAAGACTCCAGAATCCTGGTGATATGCGAACTGGAATGCGCCCATTACCGGCTGGTGCCCAGGCGAGAGATCGCCGGGCGGCGACCAGTTGGTGATGCCGGAAATCTGGAAGTGTTCAAAGACGCCTTTCCAGGTTTCGATGGTGTCGCCGGAGAGGATGGAATCCCAATCGAGGCGGTCGACGGGAAAACCGCGATGATCGATGGCGGGAAGCAATTGAGCGACGCGAACTCCGTCAATGTGAGTTTGCGCGCGGAAATCAACACCGGGAAGTTTCATGGTGACGCGGCCTTTGACGGTGCCGCCAAAGGCCAGTGCCGTGAAGTCGGGAATGTCGAGGCCGTTTTTGTCGAGGCGATAGCTGCCCATGCTACGCAGGCCGCCTTGATGAAAGATGTCGTAAGTCAAAAGAATATCGGAACCGGAGTAGTTGCCGGTGCCGGAAAGTTCTCCGTGGGAGAAAGCGCCTTCGCCGCGAATGTCAACCTTACCGGTAGGGGTGAGTGGTGCGCGAAGAGTTTTGCGGAAGTCCACAAGATTGACCCAGGCGCGGTAACGATACTTCCAAAGCGGCGCGTTGAAGTCAGACATTTCGGCTTGCAGGTCCATGCGGGAAGTGCCAATGCCGAATTGTCCTTGATCGATGGTGAAGCCATCGTGCCAGACGGTGAATTTGGTGGAGGCGCTCAGTGGCAGAGGAACAAAGCGCTGGTCGGTGAAGCTGAGATTTTTCCAGTCGAGATTACCGGCGTAGAGCGGATGTTCGAGGCTGCCGCCGGCATCGAGGCTGAGCCGGAGGTCGCTGCCTTCGAGTGCCAGAGGAGTTTTCACGTCGTTATAGAGGATCCAACCGTCGGTGAGTTCGATGCTGCGAATGTGGAGATCGAAGAGAGTTTCGCGGAGTGATTTACCGGAGGAGCGTGGAACGGCGGGAACGTTGGTGGTGCCGTCCTTCCCGGCGCGAATGTGGATGTGAGGTTCGCGAAGAACGATCTCGGAAAGAGAAACTTTGCGTCCCCAAAACGAATCGACGCGGAAGCCAGCGCGCAGTTCCTCGGCGAAGAAAAGAGGTTCGGTGCCGGCGGGCTCGTTGCCGTGAATGACCAGCCCTTTGATGGAGGCGTGAAGGGTCAGCCATTGAATGGAGAGACTGCGAATTTCGGGGCGCCCGCCGGTCATGGAATGAATGCGGCGGACGATGAGGCGACGGAGCAAAGGATTGCCCGCGCCGCTGCCGAAAAATACAACGGCCGCGAGCAGGATCAAGGTGACCTTGGCGCCCAGTACCCAGGCCAGGTGTCGCAGCCAGCGCCATTTTCCGCGGACGCCTTCGCTCACGGATGATTCTCCTCGAGCATCCTGGTGATGTGAACTCGTGCATGGCTTTCTTTCAGCCACTGGTCGGCCTGGGCGTTGATGCCGTCCTGTGTAAGCGCTTCCTGAATGTAATCGTGGGCGGCGTCGAGCGATGGAGGATTTTGGCCGCGGGCCTTGGCTCGGGGCAGAACGGCGTCCTGGTAAAAAGTCTGAATGGCCTGCTCGTCCACCCGGACCGAGGGACGGAAGCGCGAGTCGAGATAGTTGTCCAGATAAAGTTGATCGGCGGTGAGGGCGCGGACTTCGGCTTCGGAAAGATCGGCGAGTTTGCGGCGAGCTTCGTAATCGGGACGATTGGCAAAACTTTGTTGCAGGCGCTGCACGGCGGCATCGATATCGGCGTCGGAAGGCTTGTGGGTGTGTGCGACGGTAGCTTCGCTGCGAACGATCCACTGGTCGATGAGACGGTCCAGAATTGCGGTGTCGGATTCGGATTTGCCGTTGACCAGCAATTGATAATGAGCGAGCAGCCGAACGTCACTCTGCAGGATGACATCGTTCTCCACACGCGCGACGATGCGGTCGATCACTTCCTGGGCAGCGAGAGACTGCCAGGAAATAAAGACGAGAGAAGCCAAGAGCAAAATCGTCCGGATTGAGATCGCGCGCTTCATCAGAAAGAAGACCCCAGGCTGAAGAATACCTGCAAACGCGGAAGCTGGGTTCCCTGATAACCCAAAGTTCCGAAAGTGCAAGTGGCGCTAGTGCTGCCGCTGGGACAGGGAATAGGAATGACAAAGAACGGGCGGTTCAGTTGATAACCCAGGTCCACGCGAATGGGACCAACCGGTGTGGCGTAGCGTACTCCCACGCCGACAGTGTGAGAGAAATAGTTCAACTCGTTGGCACAGTTATAGAGGCATTGGGTTGGATGGGCGGGATCGAAAACCGGCTTTGCAGAACTCCAGCGCAGCGAGATACGGCTGAGTTTGCTGTAGACGTTGCCGCCGTCGTAGAAAAACGTTCCGCCCAGGCGATTGCCGATAAAAGGAAGATGCATCGGGAAGCGGAACTCCTGATTGAGGACGAACAGGGCTTGACCGCCGACCGGGAAGCCGGTGACGGCGTCGCGAGGACCGGCCTGGTTCAACGCGAATCCGCGCAGCGAAGTTCCGCCGCCGGCGAAGAAACGCTCGGGAAGAGGAATTAGTTGTGGAGGAGGAGTGGCGGTAGAAGGAGGAAAGGAAAGCGAGATGGTGCCGCGATAGGGCGAGAGCAGGCCAAATCGCAGCGAGCGGTCGAAACTGAAACGGCGCTTGATGGGATGGTAGGAGGAGTTTTGGTAAGCGAAGCGAAGGAAACTAGCGCTGGAGCCGACGTAGGTGTCGGCGACGCCGAAGTCAGCGGAGTTGAGCCAGCCTTTGGAGGCGTCAGCAGGATTGTCGCGGGTGTCATGAACCCAGGAAAGGCTGAATTGCGAGACCAGAGTGGGCTGCTGAAAAAGCGGAATCTCCTGGGAGGGAATATTCAGGTTGGAAACCGAAATTCTGCGGAAGCTGTAGCGGTAGAGAATGCTGGTACGGGGAGACAGTTGGTCGGTCATCTGAGCGGTACCCTCATAGCGGGATTCGCTAAAGGTATTGATGTCGCGAGTTTTCTCGTAAGCGGCGGTGGCCTGGAAACTTAGATGGGGGTTGGCAAAAACGTCGGGTGAACTGTATCCCAACAGTGCGCGGCCTTGCAGCGTACTGCCGCGGAGCTTGAGGGAGAGCGAATCGCCACGACCGGTAAGATTCAGCTTGGTGATTTCGAAAATGCCGCGCGGTGCGGCCTGAACTTCGCCACCCGTCGGGTTGGTGGTGCTAGCGAGGCGCTGAACTTCGAATCCGCCGCCGTAGGCGATGGTGTAGCGCCTAGCCTCCTCGACCAGCACGATGATGTCCTTGTCGGGATCGGTGCCGTTGGGATTTTGCGGAGCGATGGTGACGCGATTGAAGATTCCAAGATTGTACAGGCGGCGTTGGGAGTCAACTACTTTGCCCTCGCGGAGAGGTTCGGCTGGTTTGACCTGCACCTCACGGCGGATGACACCAGGCCTGGTGTGGTCATAGCCGGCGATTAAAACGCGGCGAACATGGGTTTGCGGACCTTCATGTACGCGGTAAATCAAGCGAACGGACTTCTGCGGTATGGGGGCGACCTTTTTCTCGGCGCGGGTTTCGCTTGATTTATCTTCCAGCTTGGCTTCGGCGGGTGGCGGCGGAGTTGCAGTCTTTTCGTCGGGCGATTCGGAGGTCCATTCAAAAGTGGCCTGCGGGAATCCTTCATTGAAGTAGAGTGCGAGGACGTTGGCGCGATCGGTGGAGACGTTGAAGTCAGAGAACGGCTGGCCCGTAGAAGAGGCAATGACGCTGCGCAACTCCTGCTGGGTGAAGGCCTGGTTGCCCTCAATGCGAAGTTCGGCGACGCGGGTTTGCACGCCCTCCGAAACCACGAAGCGGATGAACAGGTCTCCGGTTTTTTTTCGGTAGTCGTCGTTGATTTCGGCGGCGACGGTCGCGGCCGGAAATCCATTGGCGCGATACAGATTCTCCATGGAGACGCGGTCGGCTTCGAGAATGCGGCGGCTGAATCTACCGCGCGAGCCGACAGCAGCTTTGTAGATCTGCAGACGGCCGGACAGCAACTCGTTGTCAAAATAATGGTTGCCGGTAATTTCGATGCCGATCAGTTTATGGCGGTCGCCGCGTTGCACGGCGTAGGTGATGACCTGCTCCTGTCCCCGAAAAGTCTTGCTTTGCACTTCACGGGTGGCGGTGGTGTATTCAACGCTGGCGTCGAAATAGCCTTCGCGCTCCAAACGTTCTCGAATATTGCGTTTGCCTTCTTCGAGAAGGTCGGAGTCCACCGCGCCTTCCTGGTAAACGGGGATTAATCTCTTGATGTCAGCGGTGGAAAATTTGGCGCCGCTGACTTCGACCTTGACGCGAGCGCCCTCGGAAACGTCCAGGGAAAGATCTACGGTGTTCTTTGCGGCGTCGTAAGCGCTGCGGCGCACTGCGGCACGGCCGCTCAAGTGGCCTTTTTTTATAAGGAATTTTCGAATGCGACTGGTGCCGTTCTGAATCCTGGCGCTGGTAATTTCGCTACCAGGTTTCATGCGCAGCCGAGAAGAAATTTCGGCGTCCAGGAATTCAGTGCCGTTGATCAGATGAATGGCGCCGACGCGGGCGCGGGGGCCCGGCTGGGTATGGATCAGCACATCCATCTGATGTTCGGCGGGATTAGGGCGAAGTGCGGGAGTGACTTTCGCCGAGTACAGACCTTCTTCCTGGAGCCGGGTCTGCAAGCGGTCGATGGCCTCGTCGAGGGTTTCTTTGCGGAATTCGTCGCCAAGCGTGATTTGCATGGCGGCGGCAGCAGAGGCCTCGGTCGGCGGAGAATTTAGTCCCAGCACGATCACCTGATTGAAAAACAGATTCTCGCGGACCACGAAATCCACGCGGATGCCGCCGTCAATCTTTTCCGAGACAGCCTGGATGTTGGCGAAATCCCCGGAGCGGTAGAGCGCTTTCAGGCTGGAGGCAATTTGCGCACGATCCAATGGCTTTCCAGTTTCCACGGTGATGACGGTGGTCCCGCTGCTCAAGACTTTTCCGTCGGTGGTGACCACGCGGACGGCGGTTACCGGCGGCGCAGTCTGGTCAGTCGGAGGATTCGGTACTGGCAATTCTTGTGACCAAAGGCTTGCGGGCACTCCTCCGCAAAGGAACGCCGCGAGCACTGCCCCGCCAAGCCTTCTCACGCAATCCGACCTCATGCTGCCCATTCGCTCAGACGAAGCGTAGCACAGGGGCGTTGCCTGCCTCGCGCTCTTTGGAGCTATCATGTGCTGGGGCGCACCGCCCGCTCCCAAGAGGTTACTCGTCCTGGGTAATAACCCCGTTTTTGAAAGATACTCTCGGCAAATACTCTTCGCGGAAATGGGAGAGGAAGGGCAGAGGAGACTGCTGGCCTCGAGCGCAGTGATTGTCGGCTGCGGCGCGATTGGCGCCAGCGCTGCGCAGCTGCTGGCGCGGGCCGGTGTAGGCCGCCTGCGGGTGATTGACCGCGACTTTGTCGAGCCTTCGAACTTGCAGCGGCAAGCGTTGTTCGATGAAAACGACGCACGGCAAGCTTTGCCGAAAGCTGCGGCGGCAGAACGCAAACTGCGGATGGTGAATTCAGAGATCGAAATTGAAGGGGTCGTGTCTGATGTTATTCCTGGCAATGCTGAGGACCTTCTCGGCGGATTCGATCTGATCCTGGATGGCACCGATAATTTTGAAACACGGTACTTGGTGAATGACTTCGCGGTAAAAACCGGGAAGCCCTGGATTTATGCGGCCGCAGTCGGAAGCTATGGGGTCAGCTTCGTGATTCGGCCGGGAATAACGGCCTGTCTGGCGTGCCTGCTGGAGACGCCCGACGCCGGAACGATGCTGGCAGAAACTTGCGACACGGTCGGCGTGCTGGGGCCAATTGTCAGCCTGGTGGCGTCGCTGCAGGTGGCGGAAGCGCTGAAAATTCTGTCCGGGCACCAGCAAGCGCTGCACGGGCGACTGCTGTCTTCGGACGTTTGGAGCGGCCGGATGCAATCGGTCGGGGTGGCGCGCAATCCGGAGTGCCGCGCGTGTGTAGGTCAAGAATTTACGTATCTTGAGGGCCAATCGCAGCCGCATATCACCTTGTGTGGGCGCGATTCGGTGCAGATTCACGAGCGCCGGCGGAAAATAGATCTTGAGTCGCTAGCGAAAAATCTGGCGGCGGTTGGAATCGCGGTGACCAAAAACGATTTCCTGCTGAAATTCGGCGTTCCACCGTATGAAATGACCTTGTTTCGAGACGGCCGGGCAATTCTGAAAGGCTCGACGGACCCGGCAATAGCGCGTTCGCTATACTCGCGATATATCGGCGCGTAACTCCCGCCGCAAAAACTCAATTAGCGATTGGTTTCGAAAAGAAGGCCCGCTGTCTAGCGGAACGCGCCGCTGCGGCCCGGGGATGAGCGCATATTGGCGCGATCGAGATTTTCCCGCAAATTCATCAACGTGAGGAATGTACTGAGGATTCGGGCCTTGAGATCGTCGGTAAGCGGCATACCGCTGGTGGCGACGCGAGCGAGTTTTTCGCCGCTCTCGGTGATGAAACGCATGATTTCGCGCTGGCGATCGTGGGGAGCGTTGCCCAGCGCAGTCTCGCGGCGCATCTCGGAGCAACTGCCCTCGAGCGAAAGCGTGTAATGCAGTACGCAGAGCTTCTTGTCCTCAAGTGGGGACGGCGTGGCGTTTTTGCACCCTGCGATCTGGCAAGGAATCGGCATCATCGGTTTCTACAAGAAAGGTAACAACACCAGGCACGGAAAAGCCAGCGAACCCGGTTGCAATGTGCGCTGGGCGTCAGCCTGCACGGTTGGCCATGACGGTGCGCCGCAGCGGAAAAAATATTGACAATATTATTCATTTGAATGTATTTTTATACAGGAGTTGAAAACAGAGCCAGGCATGAGCAGCGCAAAGACATTTCGGCACGGACAAATCCTGCGGCTGGTGAGCTCCGAGCGCATTGGCAATCAGGAAGAGCTGCGGCGGCGGTTGTCCGCGCAACGGCTGCGGGTTACCCAGGCCACGCTTTCGCGGGACTTGCAGGAGTTGAAACTGGTGAAGACCCCGGAAGGCTATCGCACCTCGGCGACACTGGTGGAAGAAGCGGCTCCAATGCCGCCACTGGCGCGGGCACTGGGAGAATTTCTGCTGGATATCCGGCCGGCGGAAAATTTGCTGGTGCTGAAGACGCCGCCGAGCGGCGCGCAGCCGCTGGCCGCGGCAGTTGACGGAGCAAAGTTTCCCGAAATTGCCGGAACCATCGCCGGGGATGACACCGTTTTAATTATTACTCCGAACAGAAAGCAGCGCGAATCGCTGCAGCAGAAGATTGAATCGTTTGTTGGCCGGCCGCTTCGCAGCCGCGCTTCATAAAATGAAAGATCCAACCAACATTGCGGTGGTAGGTGTCTCCGGCTATACGGGTTTTGAGCTGGCGAAAACTCTTTTGCGGCACCCAGAAGTACGGTCGCTGACATTTTATGTACGCGAGACCCAGGGTGCGCATTGCCTTACGGAGCTTTTTCCGCAGCTTCGCGGGTGGGGGCAGGCGCCGGTGCGGGCGTTGTCAGTGGATGCGATTGCTGAAAGCGGAGCGGGCACGGCGTTTCTGGCCACGCCGCACGAAGCGTCGGCCGAGATTGCGCCGCAACTGTTGGAAGCGGGACTGCGCGTGGTCGATTTGAGCGGTGCGTTCCGGTTTCACGAGGCGGAGACGTTTGAAAAGTGGTACAAGCTGCCAACGCCGCATTCCGCGTGGCTTGGCGAAGCGGTTTACGGATTGCCGGAGTTTTATGGGCAAGAAATCAGCGCGGCGCGGCTGGTGGCGAATCCCGGTTGTTATGCGACCAGCGTGATTCTTGCGGTAAAACCGCTCGCGAGCGCCGGCTGGATCGCCGACGGCACGAGTGTGGTGTGCGATTGCAAGTCCGGGGCTACCGGCGCGGGAAAAGAGTTGCGTCGGGATCTGCAATTCTCCGAGCTGGATGAAAATTTCAAGGCCTACAACCTTTTTTCCCATCGCCATACACCGGAAATAACCGAACACACTGGTTTGTCGGAATCGCAAGTGATTTTCTCGACGCACCTGCTGCCGCTGGCGCGCGGAATTCTTTCCACCATTTACGTCACGCTGAGCGAAACGAAATCGGCCGACGAGGTCGAAGCGCTCTTTCGCAAAAGGTACGCGGGGCGGCCGATGGTGCGCGTCTGGAAAGCGGGCAGTTTGCCGGAGCTGCAGCATGTGGCGCATACCAACTTCGCGGATATCGGATTCGCGCTGGATGCTGCAGGGCGGCGGCTGGTGATCGTGAGCTGCCTGGACAATCTGGGCAAAGGCGCGGCGGGCCAGGCGGTACAGAATTTCAATCATTTGCTGGGGATAGAGGAGCAAACGGGACTTCAATGAGAATTGTAATCAAATTTGCGGGAGCAATCCTGGAAGACAAGGCGGCCGTGCAATCGCTGGCGGAGCAGGTGGCAGCGCTTGCGAAACAAGGCCACGAAATTTTGGTGGTGCACGGCGGCGGGCGAATTTTTACCGCGACGCTGCAGCGCCTGGGAATCGAAAGCAAATTTGTGGCGGGACTGCGTGTGACCGATCGCGAAACACGCGATGTGGCGGTAATGGTTTTCGCGGGATTGTTGAACAAGCAGCTGGCGGCTGCGATTTCCGCGGCGGGTCAGCCTGCAGTCGGTATTTCGGCTGCGGACGCGCAGTGTTTCCGCGCGGAGCCGCTGGTTCACAACAACGTGGAAGGAAGTCTTGGCTACGTTGGTTACCTCACCGCAGTGAACACCGGGCTGCTTAATTCGTTCTGGCATGAAGGCATCGTGCCGGTTGCGGCGTGCCTGGGAATCGGCAGCGACGGTGAACTTTACAACGTCAACGCCGATCACATGGCGGCAGCCTGCGCGGAATACATTCAAGCTGACCAGTTGATTTATCTCACCGACGTGCACGGTGTGCTCGACGGCGAAAGAATTCTTGCCGGAATCGCTTGCGACGAGATCGGCGATCTGGTGCAGCGCAAAACCGTTTCCGGCGGCATGGTGTTGAAGCTGGAAGCCGCGAAGCGCGCGCTGGAAGGCGGCGTTCACGGGGTGCACATCGTCGGCGGCACAATTCCAAACGGGTTAATGGCAGCGGTGCGAGCTGCGGAGTCGAAGCCGCCTGCTGTAGCTGGAGCAATTCCCGGTACCCGGGTGGTGCGCGAAGCGGTCGCCGTCGGCGTTCCCGCGGCCCTTTCGGCGGCATGATGAGCAAATCTAAGCCAACCCGGATGAGTGCGTCTGTTGCGCGGGCTACTCGCAAACGGAGTGCCGCGAAGACCGCGCGCCCGTTGCCGGCACTGAACGACGCCGAGCAGTTTCTGCTGCCGACGTACAAACGCCCCGCAATTGTTTTCACCCACGGCCGTGGCGCATACCTTTTCGACTCCACTGGCAAAAAGTATTTGGATTTTCTCGGCGGTATTGCGGTGAACGCGCTGGGACACGCGCATCCGCGCATCGTCAAAACGATTCGTCGCGAATCGGCTCGCGCGATTCATCTCTCGAATCTTTTCCACAACGAATTTCAGGGGCCGCTGGCGCGCAGGCTCGCGGCATGGTCCGGACTCGACCGGGTGTTCTTTGCAAACAGCGGCACCGAGGCGATCGACGGCGCGCTGAAGCTGGCGCGTTTATGCGGACAGCCTGCCAATGACGCGAGCCCGAAGGAGCCTGGCAAAACGCGGATCCTGGCGATGCACAACTCTTTTCACGGGCGGACGTTCGGCGCGCTCAGCGTGACCGCCACGGAAAAATACCGGGCGCCATTTGAGCCGCTGGTTCCCGGCGTGGAATTTGTCGCGTTCAACGATATCGCGGATCTCGAAGCGAAATTCGATGACACCGTTTGCGCCGTGATTCTCGAAACCATCCAAGGTGAAGGCGGAATTTATCCGGTCAGCGAAAAGTTTTGGGAGCGCGCCCGCTCCATGGCCACGCAGCACGGTGCTCTGCTGATCGCCGACGAAATCCAATGCGGCCTTGGGCGTACCGGGCGCTACTTCGCGTATCAGAAATTCTCCTCCAAGCCGGATATTGCGGTCATCGCCAAGCCTCTGGCAGCGGGACTGCCGCTCGGCGCGATTCTCACCAACAACGCGGTGGCTGTGCGGATTTCTCCGGGTCTGCACGGCACAACCTTTGGCGGCGGGCCGCTGATCTGTGCGGTGGCGCTGGAGTTCTTGAAAACCGTCGAGGATGAAAAACTTTTGCACAATATTCGCGCGCGCGGCTCGGAACTTCGCGCCGGACTAGAAAAACTTCGAAGCAAAATTGATTTTATTAAAGAGGTTCGCGGCGAAGGTTGCATGTTTGGTGTGGAGCTTTCGATCGCAGGCGGCCCGTTTGTGGCGGAAGCGCTGAAGCGTGGCCTGCTAATGAATTGCACCCACGATTTTACGATTCGCCTGCTTCCGCCATTTCTCGTCACCAAGGCCCAAGTGAACGAATTTCTGCAACTGTTTGGAAAAATCCTGACGGAAACCCCGCGAGTGGTCCCGGCGGCGGAAGCTTCTTCATCGAAGACTCCGCTGCCGGCGGCCATGTCCGCGGCGGCCACCGCGACCGCTTCGCGGCCGCATCTTACGAGGTAAAAATGGCAACGACCACACTGGCAATACCCGCACAAACTGCAAAGGACTTGCTCACCGGAGGCGAATGGAGCCCCGCGCACTCGCGCGAACTCCTGGCGCTGACCACGGATATCAAGAGCAATCCTTCCCGTTACGCGGAAACGCTGCGCGGCAAGTTCTTGGCGCTCATTTTTGAAAAGCCGTCGCTGCGCACACGCGTGACGTTCGAAGTCGGCATCCAGAGTATGGGCGGGCATGTGGTTTTTCTCGACCACACCCAGGCGCGGCTGGGAGAGCGCGAGTCCATCGCGGACGTCGCGCGCAACCTGGAACGCTGGGTTCACGGCATCGTCGCGCGTGTCTACGAACAGCGAGTGCTGGACGAAATGGCGGCGACCACCGACATCCCAGTGGTGAACGCGCTGTCCGACAAATTTCACCCGTGCCAGGCGCTGGCCGACTATTTCACGCTGGAAGAAAAATTCGGCTCGCTCAGGGGATTCAAGCTGGCGTACGTCGGCGACGGCAACAACGTCAGCCATTCATTGATTTACCTCGCCGCGCGGCTTGGGGTGCATCTGCGTATCGCCACGCCGGCAAATTACGCGCCGGATGCGGACGTGGTCGCCGATTCGCGGCGGGTGGCGAAGGAAACCAAAGCCAAGATTGAGCTTTTCACCGATCCACGTGAAGCGGTTGCAGATGTGCAGGCGGTGTACACCGATTCCTGGACCAGCATGGGCTTTGAAGCCGAAGAAAAAGTTCGCAGCGAAGTGTTCAAACCTTACCAGGTCAATCGCAAGCTGATGGCACTGGCCGAACGCGGCGCGGTGTTCATGCACTGTCTGCCCGCGCACCGCGGCTATGAAGTCACGCCGGAAATTCTCGATGGCGCGCAATCGGTGGTGCTGGACCAATCGGAAAATCGCATGTACGTGCAGAAAGCGATTCTGCACACACTGTTCCGCTAAACTTTTTTGCCAAGTGATTTTTAAAGTGATTGCATTTAATTGCCGCAACGCGCGCAAATATCAAACAGAAAGAAAGAGGAGCACTTGAAAACGCCTGCAGCAAAACCGAAAAAAGTAGTGCTTGCCTATTCCGGAGGTCTCGATACCTCCATCATTATTCCGTGGCTTAAGGAAAATTACGGCTGCGAAGTGATCGCCATGATTGGCGACGTCGGCCAACAGGAAGACCTAGAAGCCGCCCGCAAAAAAGCCCTCGCTACCGGAGCTTCGACCGCTTACGTCGAGGACCTGCGCGAGGAATTTATTCGTGATTACATTTGGCCGACGCTGCGCGCCGGAGCGGTTTACGAGCACACCTATTTGCTCGGTACTTCGATGGCCCGGCCGGTGCTCGGCAAGCGTCAAGCCGAACTTGCGCTGCAACTTGGAGCGGACGGCCTTTCCCACGGCTGCACCGGCAAGGGCAACGATCAGGTGCGGTTCGAATTAGCCTACAAAGCGATCGCGCCGAATCTGCAGATCATTGCGCCGTGGCGCGAGTGGGACATCGACTCGCGCGAAGACGCGATTGCTTACGCCGAAAAGCACAATGTGCCGATCGAGCAGAGCAAGAAAAATATTTACAGCCGCGATCGCAACATCTGGCACCTCAGCCACGAAGGCGCGGAGCTGGAAGATCCCGCAAACGCTCCCAGCGAAGCAATGTGGCAGTGGACGGTGGCTCCCGAAAAGGCTCCGGACAAAGCCGAGGAAGTGGAAATTGGTTTTGAAGCCGGGACACCTGTTTCAGTGAACGGCGCAAAGCTCGGGCCTATCGAATTGCTCAACTTGTTGAACGAGATTGCCGCGCGTCACGGCGTTGGCCGCACCGATCTCGTGGAAAACCGGCTGGTCGGGATGAAGTCGCGCGGCGCATATGAAACTCCTGGCGGCACGCTGCTGGTTACTGCGCATCGCGAACTCGAACGGCTCACCGTCGATCGCGAAACCGCGCACCTGCAACAAACGCTCGCGGTGCGTTACGCCGAACTGGTTTACAACGGCGTGTGGTTTTCGACGCAACGCCAGGCGCTAGACGGCTTCTTCAACGTTTCGCAGCAGCGCGTCACCGGCACCGTCGGCCTCAAACTTTGGAAGGGCACGCACAACGTGACCAGCCGCAAATCGCCGTTCTCGCTGTATCGCGCGGATCTGGCCAGCTTCACCATGGGCCGTTACAACCCAAAGGACGCTGAAGGCTTCATCAACCTTTTCGCGCTTCCGGTAACGGTTCGGCCAAAGGCAAAAGCCGAAGGCGGCAACTCCGGAAGATAAGTATATAAGTAATAAGTTTTGAGTCTTAAATAAAAAAGGCCCCGAGACAGAGACATTTGCGGAGCGCGGGGTATCTGACGACGAACGGTAAACGACAAACGATGAACGTTAAACTTATTACTTACAACTTAAAACCCTTCCATGACCGAACGCAAAGACAATAAGCTTTGGGGCGGCCGCTTCGAACGCGCGCCGGATGCGCGTTTCGACGCCTTCCAGCGCTCCTTCGCGTTCGATCGCCGCTTGCTGCCGTATGAAATTGCCGTAGACCGCGCCTGGGCCAAGGCACTCGAGCCAATCGGAATTTTCAGCGCAGCCGAAGTGAAGCAAACGCTTGCCGCACTCGATAAGATCGCCGCGCGCGCCGAATCCGATCCCGCGTGGGTCGAAACATTCGGCGCAGACGCCGAAGACGTACACCACTTCGTCGAAAAAGCGCTGGTTGAAGAACTCGGCCCGCTCGGCTGGAAGCTGCACACGGGCCGCAGCCGTAATGAACTGGTTGCCACCGACTTTCGCCTCTTCGTCATCGACGCCGCGGCGGAAAACAAGCGCGGACTTCTGGCGTTAATCAACGCGCTGCTGGCGCAAGCCAAAGCCGAGCTCGGCGTACCGATGGCCGGCATGACCCACATGCAGCACGCGCAGCCGATTTTGCTTTCCCATTTCCTGCTGGCACATGCGGAAGCTTTTGCTCGCGATGTGGCACGCTTGCAAAACGCGGCGGCCAGCGCCGACGCCTGCCCCATGGGTTCAGGCGCGCTCGCCGGAAATTCCTTCGCCATCGATCGTGCGGCCATAGCTTGCGATCTGGGCTTTTCCAAACTCACCGCCAACAGTCTCGACGCGGTGAGTGATCGCGATTTTGCGCTCGATTATCTTTTCGCGCTCTCTGGCATCGCCACCCATCTCTCCCGTCTCGCCGAAGATTTCGTGTTGTTCGCGTCGCAGGAATTCTCTTACATCGTTCTTCCCGACGAATATTCCACCGGCAGCAGCCTGATGCCGCAAAAGAAGAATCCCGATTGCTGGGAACTGATTCGAGGCAAAACCGGACGCATCACCGGCGCGCTGGTCGGGCTGCTTACGACACTCAAAGGATTGCCCACAAGTTACCAACGCGATCTGCAGGAGGATAAGGAAGCGCTATTTTCAGCGCATGATCAAGTGAGCGATATGCTCGCCGTCGCTACTGGCGCGATCGAGACCACCGGTTATCGCGACGATCGTCTGCGTGCGGCTGCATCCAACCCTGCTTTGCTGGCCACCGAGGCGGCCGACTATCTTGTTCGCAAGGGCATTCCCTTCCGTCAGGCTCACGACCTTGTCGGAAAGATTCTTAAGGAAGCCGAACGCCAGCAGAAACTCTGGACTGAGCTCCCAGCCGGCGAACTGCGCAAAATTTCACCGGCCTTCGACACTGATTTTTCCGGTGGTCTAACGGTCGAAGCGGCCTTAGCCGCTAAGAATGTTCCCGGCGGCACAGCGGAAGCTTCGGTTCGTGCGGCCATCGCCGAACTGCAAAGCCGCCTGTCCCAGGAAGCCTTCGGGAAATGACCCATCCGCCTCCAGAATCTGCGTTGCCGAAGGGATTTCGTTTTGCTGCTACGGCTTGCGGCTTGAAGAAAACCGGTGCGCTCGATCTTGCGTTGATTTCCAGTGATGTACCAGCTTCCGCGGCGGCAGTCTTCACGCAGAACCTGGTGGTCGCTGCGCCGGTCACGCTCTCCAAGAAAAATTTGCGTGAATCGAAAGGCCGCATGCGTGCGGTGGTGGTCAACGCCGGCAACGCCAACTGCGCTACCGGTGAGCAAGGTGAAATCGTGGCGCAACGCACCAATGAAGAAGCCGCTCGCAGAATGTTAATCGCGCCGCAGGAACTATTCGTTTGTTCCACCGGGGTAATCGGCGTACAGCTCCCGGTCGAGAAAATTCTGCGCGCACTGCCGTCGCTGTCGCACAATCGCCGTCCATCGGCGCGGTCGTTCGCGGAATTATCGCTGGCGATTTGCACCACCGACACCCGGCCCAAGACTGCCGCCGCCACCTTCAAAATGTCCGGCAAGCGCATTCATCTGGTGGGCTGCGCCAAAGGCGCCGGCATGATTCATCCCAACATGGCCACCACTCTGGCGTTTGTGGTGACCGACGCGGCGATTTCACCGTCGCTATTGCAACGGACGCTGCGTGACATCACTTCACGCACCTTCAACTCCATCAGCGTGGATGGCGACACCTCCACCAATGACACGCTGCTGGTGCTGGCCAACGGCGCTGCAGGTGGACCCGCGATCTCCAATGGCAGTAAGGCACATCGCCAATTCGCCGCCGCACTCGAAGAAGTCTGCGGCTCCCTCGCTCGCCAGATAGTTGCCGACGGCGAAGGCGCGCAGCGGGTGATTGAGATCGAAGTACGCGGCGCAAAAACCGAAGTTGCTGCGCGCAAAATCGCCGAAACCATCGCTACTTCCCCGCTCGTCAAGACCGCGTTCGCCGGCGGCGATCCCAACTGGGGACGCATTTTCGCTGCTGCCGGACGTTCCGGCGTGAAGTTCGATCCCGCGCTGGTCGAAATCACCATGGCTGGAATCAAAGTGCTGCGCAAAGGCCAGCCGCTCGATTTCAACGAACGCGCCGCTTCGAATCGCCTGCTCGCCGAACATGTCCCGATTGTGGTGGATTTACACACTGGAAAAGCGCGCGCCCGCTACTGGACCTGCGACTTTACCGCCGAGTACGTTCGCATCAACGCTTCTTACCGTACCTAGGAGCAAGGGGGCGCCAGTCGATCGTGTTATTTTCGCTGAGCCGAATGCCAGATCGTGCTGATGGTGACGCGTTTGCCTTTAACGCGGTAGAGGACAACATACGGAGTTCCACCAATAATCAACCCGCGGTGGCCAAGCGTTCAGCAGCCGTAGGATTGTCCATAGCCACGTAGGAGCGAATTTCCTGGAGCCGCGCCAGCGACAGCGGAGACCAAACGATCTCGGCCAGTTCGGATTCTCGTTCACCAGTCCGAGGCATCGTGATTCTTGCCGCAAAACGCATTTGGGGGGCGGGAGTTCGCGGTTCGTTCCCCAGGAGAGTAGCCAAGCCTTCAGATCTTCGTGCTTGATGTAATGCCCGGACCGCGCATGACCATCGGTCTGACGAACTTCCGCAAGCATTTTCTGCTGGTCGGCAACGTAGGATTCGACGGCATCGGAGATGAGAAAATTCGAGCTTCGCCCCTGGTGTTCGCCATAAACACATTGTAGTACGACTGGGTGTGCCCGCTCGACCACCGCAACGCGCTTGATTCTTCCGGTTACGAACTATGTATTCCACTTCCAGCCCGCAAACCGTTCGCGCAGCGCCAGCTTCTTGAATTTTCCAACGCTGGTTCGCGGAATCGCATCCAAAAAAACAAACCCATCGGGCAGCTGCCATTTCGCAAAACTCGCAGCCAGAAAATCTCTCAACTCCACTGCAGTCGCGCTCTTGCCATCTTTCAAAACGATTGCCGCCAGCGGCCGCTCCTGCCACTTGGGGTGCGGGATTCCAACCACGCACGCCTCTTTCACCGCCGGATGCCCCATCAACGCATTTTCCAGATCCACCGAACTGATCCACTCGCCGCCCGATTTCACCAGGTCTTTTGCGCGATCCACAATTTTTACGATTCCGTCTTCGTCCACCGCGGCCACGTCACCGGTCTTGAACCAGCCATCTTCTGTCCAGCGGTGCGCTTGATCCGGCGATTCGTAATAATGCGAAGCAATCCACGGCCCGCGCACTTCCAATTCCCCGGGAGTTTCGCCGTCCCAAGGCGCTTCTTCATTCTTGCCGTCTTTTTCCGATGGCCGCGTAATTCGCAGCTCGACGAACGGCACCGGCCATCCCTGTTTCGCTCGCATCTGATATTTCTCTTCGTCGCTCCACTGGAGCATGTGTGATTTCAGATGGCCGGTGGTCGCCAGCGGCGCAGTTTCCGTCATCCCCCACAAGTGCAGCATGCGGATGCCGTAACCATCGAGTTTGCGAATCAATTCGAGCGGCGGGGCAGTGCCTCCACAAATCACGCGCACCGGCCAGTCGAATTTCCAGCGCCCGGGATGTTTCTCGAGCGTATCCAAAACGCCGAGCCAGACAGTCGGCACGCCTGAGGTCATCGTTACGCGCTCTTGCACCATCC
This sequence comes from uncultured Acidobacteriota bacterium, assembly GCA_963814635.1. GTDB lineage: Bacteria > Acidobacteriota > Terriglobia > Acidiferrales > UBA7541 > Acidiferrum. The sequence continues at coordinate 474,142 of CAWFDP010000003.1, forward strand.
AGTCCAGCAGACCTTCGGGTTCAACATTTGGCCCGCTCAACAGCAATTTTGCTCCGGCCATCACGCAGGCATACGGGATGCCCCAGGCATTGGCGTGAAACATCGGCGCCACCGGCAGGATCGTGTCCTGATGACTTATGGCAAATGCGTCCACCGCGCATTCCGCAAGCGAATGCAGTACCAGCGCGCGGTGCGAGTAGATCACGCCCTTCGAAAAGCCGGTGGTGCCGGAGGTAAAGCACATCGCGGCGCCGTCGTTTTCGTCAAGCGCCGGCAGAGCAAAATCCGGATCCGCGACTTGCAGCAGTTCTTCGTAATTCAGGAAGCCCTCTGGCACGGCGTTGCATCCGTAGGGCACCACCACTACCTTTTCAAAGGGAGCTTGGTCACGGAATTTTTCGAACACCGGAAGCAACACATCGTCAATCAGCAGAAACCGGTCGTTCGCATGTTTTGCAATGGTCGCAATTTCGTGCGGGTGCAGGCGCAAATTCAGTGTGTGTAAAATCCCGCCAGCGCACGGCACGCCGAAGAAAGCTTCCAGGTGGCCGGAGTGATTCCACATCATCGAAGCCACGCGATCGCCGCGCCGCAGTCCCAATTTGGTCAGCGCACTGGCTAGCCGCCGCGCGCGCGAGGTGAATGTTCGATAGTTGGTTCGAACCGCTGAACGATCCGGCCGCCGCGACACGATTTCAACTTTCGGGAATTGCTTTTCGGCCCGCTCGAGAATCGCGGTCAACGTCAGTGGAAACTCCATCATCGTGCCGCGCAATTGTGCCTCCACAGGGACCGCAGTGCGCGCATCGTATCACCAATTTGCATCCATTGTATTTGCGCGGCATGGGCGTCGTGCCGTCCCCCGGGCTGCGGCAAATTCTCATTGCAAAACAGGTCAATTTCCGCGACGATGCCTCTGACCGCTGGAGCGCCAGATTCTGTCCCCGATTTCAGGATATTGAAGTGGTCTTTCGACCCTGAAATAAGGATGTGGCTTCGGACTCTCGGACGCCCGTAAGAATTTTCAGGCTTTCCAGCGCGCTCCGCGACGTGCATCTCGGTTCCGGGCAAAAGGAGTCCGTAAGTGAAGAAGCTTTACGTTGGAAATCTTCCGTTTTCCGCCACGGAGGATACTCTTGGGGAATTTTTCACGCAGTCGGGTGTCAACCCTTCGGCAGTCAATTTGATTCGCGATCGCTTCACGGGCCAATCACGCGGTTTCGCTTTCGTCGAAATCAACAATGACGAAGAAGCGGATCGCGCGGTCAACTCGCTGAACGGGCAGAATTTCGGCGGCCGCAATCTGGTAGTGAATGAAGCTCGTCCGCAGGAGCAGCGCGGCGGCGGTGGTGGCCGCGGCGGCGGTTTTGGCGGCGGGCGCGGCGGGCATGGCGGCGGCGGTGGTGGTGGTGGGCGCGGTGGTGGCCGGGGCGGCGATCGTGGTGATCGCGGCGGCGGTGGCGACCGCGGTGATCGCGGCAACCGCTGGTAAGCAGTTCCATTCTATTAGATAGTGGCGCCACTCCTGGCTGGCGTCGCTTTTCACCCTCCTCAATCCTTACCCTGCGGTAGCTTTGAGCAAAATCTTCGCTTCCCTTGCGCTCGTATGGGCGGGGGACTATAGTGTCGGCCAAGCCCCGCAACTTTCGCCTTATTTACGTGTTTGAAACATCGAAGCAGGAAAATCGTTTCGCGTATGTTTTTTGCAGTAAGGTTGCGCATGCGGAATCCACCTGATTGTGGATTCGCGCGGTTTCCAGCTAGCTTGACGCTGAGGAACCTTTTGGGAAGGCTTGGCATCCAATGTTGCGAACGAGTCGTAAGGACAAAGAGAGCGATCAATCCGATCAGCGGGTAGACGCGATCTACACTGGCTCGCAAAAGTTTATGGCCATGACCACCTGGCAAAAACGCGATTGGCAGCAATTTTACGAACTGGCGCGCCGCCCCTGGCGCCGTCATCGTCCGCCCCGGCCTGTATATCCGTCGGGCCTGAACCGTGTTGCGCCTGCGCAAGGTTACAGCTTGTCCGAGCTGGATGACGCCGGCGTGGATCTTGATCTCGCCGAGCGCCTCGGCCTCCCGGTGGATGCCGGCCGCATCGGTGTGTATGGCCCCAACGTGACCGTACTGCGCGAATTTATCCGCTCCTCCCGCCAGCCGCGGTAGTTTCGTTCACCATTTGTTTCCTTTCCCCGCCCCGCGTAAAATAGTCCGTTAGACCTAAGCTATGGCTTCCCCGTTTAATATCATCACCAATCCTGCCCCGCCGCCGGTGCCTTCGCCTAATGCTCACCCGCGTCCGGATTGGCTGCGCGTCAAATTTCTTGGCGGTGAACGCTATCAGGACCTGAAGCGCACCATGCGCACGCTCGACCTTCATACCGTGTGTGAAAGCGCGCGCTGTCCCAACATGGGCGAATGCTGGGAGCACGGTACTGCCACTTTCATGATTCTTGGCGATATCTGTACCCGTGCGTGCGGCTTCTGCGCGGTGCCTTCGGGCAAACCGGTAGGCCCTCCGGATGAGGATGAACCGCTGCGCGTTGCGGAGGCGGTTGCCCGCATGGGGTTGCGTTACGCGGTGGTTACCAGCGTTAATCGCGATGACCAACCCGATGGCGGTTCGCAGATTTTCGCCCGTACCATTACCGAAATTCGCCGCCGCGTTCCCGACTGCAAGGTCGAAGTCTTAATTCCCGATTTTCGCGGCAACTGGGATGCCCTCAACGCCGTTCTCGCCGTGCGTCCCGATGTGCTGAACCACAACACCGAAACTGTGCCGCGCCTTTATCGCCAGGTGCGCAAGGGTGCGGTCTACGAGCGCTCGCTCGAACTTCTTAAACGCGCAAAGCAAACCCATCCCGACGTCCCAAGCAAAACCGGAATGATGCTTGGCCTCGGCGAAGAAAAGCACGAAGTGCTTTCCACGATGGAAGAGCTTGCCGCCCAAGGCACTGACATCCTTACCCTCGGCCAGTATCTGCAGCCCACACGCGAACATTTGCCGATCGTTCGCTATGTCCATCCTGATGAATTTTCCGAATATAAAGTTCTGGGCGAACAGATGGGCTTCAAGCACGTCGAGGCCGGTCCGCTGGTTCGTTCTTCCTACCACGCCTTCGATCAGGCCGAATCCGCGATCAAGTAATTCGCATTTTTTGTTTGGTAGTGCCGGAGCGAGCCGCTAGCCGGATTTTCTTACGCCCACCACCGTTAAACCTAGTCCGGCCAATAGCAATATCACTGAAACCGGTGTGGGCACTGTCGCGACTTTTTCTTCGTTCACGGACGCGTGGACCGGCCCGAAGCGCGCCACTTCTTCGGTCTTATGGTAGGTGAAGTCGGGATGAACCAGCCCGACGATGCCAGACAAAAACAGCAACAATCCCGCGATCAACAAGATCTTCTTCATGATCGAAACTTATCATAAGGCCTGATTGGAGTTAAGCGGGATTCCATCGTCGCACCGCGGGCCACCCGCTACGGGCACTGCGGGTTCGTCACTGACTTCCAGGAAAGATAGAGCAGGTGATCCGCAAAGCATGTAAAAACAAAAACGCCTGCACCGGTGATGGCACAGGCGTCCAATTTTTCTGTTCTTTGAAGCTGGTTAAGCGTGAGTTGCCGCTGCCGCTGCCTTCTTGGCGGCTTTCGCGGCCTTGGCTGCCGTCGAAGCTTTGCGGCGCCGCTTGGTCTTGGGCGGCGTTGCAGGAGCTTCGCCGATTAATTCCGCGGTCATGATGCTGGTCACGAACAGCTTGGGCCCGTGATCGTCAAAATCCACCGCCGTGCGCTCTCCATCCGAAGAGGTCACAATTCCCAACCCGTACACACCATGCTTGATCGTCTGGCCTTCTTGCATTGCTTGCACGACTTCCTCCTATTTAGCCCTGGCCACTCACTCGACTTGTTATTTCTGTTTCCCGAAACTCGATTTACGGGGCGGCACTCTATTTTCGAATCCCGCCCGGTCACAGACTAGAGGTTTGTTACGTTCTCGGCTTGCAGACCCTTCGGACCTTTTTTCACTTCGAATTCCACCGCCTGACCCTCATTCAGCGACTTGTAACCGTCCATCATGATGGCAGAGAAGTGCACGAAAACATCTTCTCCGGTCTGGCGTTGGATGAATCCATATCCCTTCGAAGCGTTGAACCACTTCACTGTTCCCTGTTCCTTCACCGCTTACCTCGCGTACCTTATAAAATTGCGTGCCTCTCTTGGTCCGTGCCCCACGTCTTGCCCGGTTGCCTCAGGAAATCTTGGCGATCTCCGCCGCGCTACCAGCCTGACCTGCGCCGTGACACCCTCTGAACGCAAAAAAAGGACTGCAAATTTGTCCTTGCAGCCCCTCTGAACGAATCAAAAGGTATTACAAGAGCAACAAACGCTAAAGTAAGACTAACACAAAATGGCAGGTTTGTCTAGGGCGAATCCGGTATAGAACTTCCCGTAAATATATGATTTTAGATAGTTTAGCCGGCGGGATTACTCTGTCATTTCCGGATGAAGGCTGGCGCCTTCGCCTCCGGAATCCTTCTTTTCCCAATATTTCTTGACCCAGGCTTCCCAACTTTTGCCAGCTGCTGGGTCGCGCCCGCTAAAAACAAGCGCCGCGATTTCGGAGTAGGCAATTTTCAGGCGTCCGCCGCCTGTTTTCGGCAAGATCCTTACAAACGAGGCACTTAGAGATGCTCCGTTCACCCGGTCAAAAATGTAACCTTCGATTTTGCCGCCGTCCTTTTTGGTAAGCGTCACGTCACCGCGATAATCGAAGGCTTTTTCCAGCGCTTCGCGCAGTTCGGTCTCATTGGCGAGTTCGGGCACCCAGCCTTCGATGCCTTCGCGTTTGCGGCCCGGAGCAACTTCCAATTGGTCGGCATCGAAACTACCCGCACCCGGAGTGTCGTGCCGGTCAAAATGTGTCGGAACGCTCAAGCGCGCGTCTCTTCCATCTGAGTCTTGCCGGCTTCGATCTGCACCAGCGGATTAAAGGCATGGACTGGGTTTACCGGTTCGTTTAGCATTTCCAGCGCATCGGCATCGGCGTAAGTCGAAGACAATCCGGACTTTATGGTTGCCCACAGTCCGCCAATTCCGCTGAAGGTGTGATCAACGGCGGAAGCTTCGTAGCCGCTGTGCACCATGCAGTTGGCGCACTTCGGATTGCCAGATTCCGTGCCGTAGTTCTTCCATTCGACTGAATCCATCAATTCCTGGAAGGTGTCGGCGTAGCCGTCCTGCAGCAGATAGCAGGGCTTCTGCCAGCCGAATACGTTGTAGGTCGGCATGCCCCACGGCGTGCAGGCATAAGTCCGCTTGCCCATCAGGAATTCCAGGAACAGTTTGGATTGATTGAACTGCCAGCTCTTCTTGCGGTTGGAAAGAATGGCACGGAAAAGCCTGCGAGTCCGGGCGCGGCCCAGGAAATGCTTCTGATCCGGCGCCTTTTCGTAGGAATAGCCGGGCGAGAGCATCATGCCTTCGACGCCCAACTCCATCATTTCGTCGAAGAATCCGCGCACGCTCTTGGGATCTGCGCCGTCAAACAAAGTGGTGTTGGTAGTTACGCGGAAGCCGCGCTTGACGGCCTCGCGTATTCCTTCAATCGCCTGCTCGTAGCCGCCTTCGCGGCAAACTGAAAAATCGTGATGTTCTTTCTGACCGTCTACGTGAACGGAAAACGTCAAATACTTGCTGGGCTTGAATAGATCAAGTTTTTCCTTCAATAGCAGGGCGTTGGTGCAGAGATAGATGTATTTCTTGCGCGCGACCAGTCCTTCGACGATCTTGTCGATCTGCGAGTGCATCAGCGGCTCGCCACCGGGGATCGAGACCATCGGCGTCCCGCACTCGTCCACGGCCTTGAAGCATTCTTCCGGCGAAAGTTCCTGCTTCAGAATATGTGCCGGGTATTGAATCTTTCCGCAGCCCGCGCACGCCAGGTTGCACTTAAAGAGTGGCTCCAGCATCAGCACGAACGGGTACTTCTTGCGCCCCGCCAGCTTCTGCTTCAGCAGGTAAGTCGCAACCGTCCACATCTGTGAAATTGGTACAGGCATTTCGCTCCACAACCGCAAAAATTGTCTTCTTTAGCTCAGGGTTGTAACTACAACCCTGAAACCCGTGAACAGGGGAATACCGCGGTCCCCCCTGCCCGTTATTATTTTACCTTAGGCACAGCCTTTTTTCCTCGATCATTTCGTGTCATGGTTTCGATGCTTGTGGCGGTAAGATCGTGGCATCCGACTTGCGTAACTAAGGGGTACGGCGCACTCGCACCGGACCGTTCGGGGCGGTTCCCGCACTCGATTCGATGAATCGGCCCAACCTCATATCGCTTTTCGATTCGTTTCTCCGGCTGGGGGCTGGACCGGCTGTCGTACAAACCCAGGGCTACCGTCGGCAATCGCGGACATATGCGGAGCTAACGGCGTACGCTTTATTTTGGAGTCATGCGCTTTGCGCGCGCGGGATTGGCCCCGGCGATCGCGTCCTTATATGGGGAGCTAATTCATTCGAATGGGTGGGGTGTTTCTGGGCGATCCAGCTACGAGCGGCGGTTGCGGTCCCGATGGACGCGGGGGCAAGTCCCGAATTCGTGCGGCGCACCGTGGAGCAATCTGGCGCGAAACTCATTCTTCGCGATCGTCAACTACCCGAACTTGGTGGCGCTTGCACGGTACTGATTCTTAACGACCTGCAAGATGTGTCTTCCTCTCCAGGCGTGTCCGACGATGCCGAGCCTGATCCGGGTGAGGGTTCGACACGCTCATCCACTGCTGAAATTCTTTTTACTTCGGGGACTACTGCTGAACCGCGCGGAGTGGTACTGACACACGGAAATTTTCTGGCCAACCTCGAGCCGATCGAGCGCGGGATGCAGCGGTACCTGAAGTTCGAGCGATTTCTTCACCCGCTTCGCTTTGTTTCTTTGGTGCCGCTCGGCCACGTCTTTGGACAATTCATGGCGCTGTTTGTTCCGCCGCTTCTGGGCGCGACCGTTGTTTTCGAGAATTCCACCAATCCCGCAGAAATTCTGCGCACCATCAATCGAAACCGGGCCACGGTGGTGATCGCGGTGCCGCGCATGCTTGAACTGCTGCGCTGGGCGATGGAACGTGAAATTGATGCGCACGGCTGGCGGGAATGGTTTGAAAGAAATTTTGCTGCGGCGGAGAAACAATCATTCCTTCGCCGCGCTTGGCGATTCCGGCGCATTCATCGCTCACTTGGTTTTCGGTTCTGGGCTTTCATTTCTGGTGGGGCGGCGCTCGGCGCGGATACCGAACTTTTCTTCAAGCGGCTTGGCTTTGCGGTGGTGCAGGGTTATGGCATGACGGAAACGGCGTCGCTGATCAGCCTGAATCATCCGTTCAGCGCGGCGGAAGGCTCGGTTGGCAAGATTCTTCCCGGCCGCGAATTCAGGCTTGCTGCAGACGGCGAAATATTGGTGCGCGGCGAAAATGTTTCGTCCGGGTACTGGGAAAAAGGTTCGCTGCGGTCGTCGATCGAAAACGACGGTTGGCTGCGAACCGGGGATTTGGGCGAACTGGATGCGAACGGCAACCTCAAGTTTCGTGGCCGCAAGAAAAATGTCATCGTCACTCCGGCGGGCTTGAACGTTTATCCCGAGGACCTGGAAGCCGCTCTGAAAAAGCAGCCGGTCATCCGCGATGCCGTGGTGATTCCCCTGGAACGCGATGGAAATGCGGAACCGTGCGCGGTGCTTCTCTTGAAGCGTGAGTTGAAGGAGGCAGATGAGTTAGCGGAAGTAAAGGATGAGGCTGTGTCTTCGGCCATTGCGGGTGCCAACCTAACGCTAGCTGAATACCAACGGATGCGTGATTGGCTGATTTGGCGGGAACCCGATTTTCCTCGCACCGCGACCGGAAAGCCGCGGCTGGCTGAGATCGCCGCGCGCGCCGCGGCACTTCTTAGTGCGGCCTCCCGCCCTGTTCCGATAGCTTCTTCTGCACTCAGGAAAGACTGGCTTGAGGAATATCTTGCTGCAAAGCCGCTAGCTTCCCTATCCTCGCTCGATCGCGTCGAACTTCTTTCTGCTCTTGAGCACCGCTACAACATCGAAATCAACGAGTCCACTTTTTCCGAAGCCAAGTCGGTTGCCGATCTTGAGAAACTGATTGCACAACCTGCCACCGAAGTCGCCGCACCGCTTCGCGAGGCTGGCTATCACTACCCCCGCTGGACGCAGCGAGAAGCGATTCGCTATTTTCGGCTGCTCGTTTATTACCTATTGGTCTGGCCCGCGACCCAGATTTTGGGACACCCGCGAATTATTGGCCGCCAGCATCTTGCGAACATCAAGGGTCCGGTGATCGTCGTTTCGAATCACATCACGCGCCGCGCCGACATCGGGTTAATCCTGGCTGCGCTCCCGGCTCGATTTCGGCACCGACTTGCCACGGCGATGGGAGGCGAATCGCTGCGCCGCATGCGGGTTCCGCCACGCGGTTGGTTTTTTGCGAAGCGCTGGGCGTACCAACTCGGCTATTTTCTGGTCACTGCGCTGTTTAACATTTTTCCGCTGCCGCAATTTTCCGGCTTCCGGCAAAGCTTCCGGTTTGCTGGGGAGTCCGCGGACCGCGGTTACTCCGTGTTGATTTTCCCGGAGGGAGAAGTCAATAACTCCGCCGATGGCCGCATGGCGCCATTTCGATCCGGCATTGGCCTGTTGGCAGAAAATCTGGCACTTCCGATCGTTCCAATGCGTCTCGACGGCGTGTGGCAAATGAAAAAAGAACACCGCCGTCTTGCCCGCTTCGGCGAAGTGACTGTTCGCATCGGCGCACCGATCACCTTCCCATCCGGCACTCCTGCCGACGAAATCGCCGGCCGACTTGAATCGCTGGTGGGCTCTTTGTAGCGGTGTATTGATTCTGCGGTGCAAACTCTGGTCACGGCAAAATAAAATTCACGAACATCTCCTTCACTCCTCCGTTCCGCCGTGCAGGTTGTATAGTGTCCTCTCCATGACTTCCGCCGAGCCAGAGACGGAAATTGCAGCCGAATATTCGGCTCGACTGGCTGCGCATAAGAACAAGGTGTCCGGCCACGAACGTCGGCACAAGCAGCTCGGCTTACTCAAGCTGGCGCTTGCCGCGCTGATCATCGTCGTATTCGTCTTGGCGCTGAAATCGAGCATCGCATCGGCGCTGTGGCTGCTCCTCCCGCTCGCCGCTTTGGTTTACCTCGAAAAAATCCATGCCCGGGTGTTCGCCGCTGCCCGCCAAGGCAAGCGCATCATTTCATTCTACGAACGCGGCATTGCGCGGCTCGAAAATCGCTGGATGGGAACCGGTGAACTGGGTGCCGAGTTTCTCGATTCTTCGCATCCCTATGCGCGCGACCTCGATTTATTTGGAAAAGGCTCGCTTTACGAATTGCTGTGCACCGCCCGGACCGCTGCGGGCAAAAACATCCTGGCGAAATGGCTGCTTGCGCCAGCTGCTGTCGAAGAAATTCAAGACCGGCAGAAAGCTGTTCTGGAACTCGCTCCCCGTCTTAACTTCCGAGAAGAAATTGCGGTCTCCGGCGAAGACATCCGTTCCCGCGCACGCGCCGAAGGGTTGCTTGCCTGGGCCGAAGCGCCGGCGGTACTGAATCCAGCGCCTGCCCGAATTGCCGCCTTGGTCTTAGCAACCGTCTGGTTGCTCACCGTGATCGTGTGGGCGATCTGGGGTTGGTGGGAACTTACGTTTATTTCCAGCATGATCAACCGTTACTTTCACTCTCACTATCGGGCACGCGTGCAAAAAATAACCGAAGTCGAGATCTTTGCGCGGGAGTTTGCCATCCTTCCTGCCATCTTCGCTCGCATCGAACAGGAAACATTTTCCGGGCATCGGCTGCTCGCTTTGCAGTCAACACTCCGGCAGCAGCGAGCCTCTGCTGCCGCCTCGATCAAGAAGCTCCGACGGCTGGTTGAATCGTTGGAATCACGCCGCAGTCTGCTCATCAAGGTGAGCGACCCGTTCATTCTCTGGAGCACCCAGATCGCATTTGCGGTCGAAACGTGGCGGCAGAAATTTGCGCCCGCTTTTCGCCAGTGGCTTATGGCTGTCGGCGAACTGGAAGGCCTCAACGCGCTCGCGAACTACGCATACGAACATCCTGAAGACTCGTTTCCCCAGTTCAGCCTTGATGGCGCAGCCTTCGCGGCGGACGGTTTGGCGCATCCCTTGCTCCCTCGTGCCAAATCCACACGAAACACCCTCTGTCTCGGCCGCGATTTGCGACTCATGATTATCAGCGGCCCCAACATGTCCGGGAAGAGCACGCTGGTGCGAGCTGTAGGCCTCAACGCGGTGCTTGCACACTGCGGTGCGCCGGTCTGCGCACATCACCTCCGTCTCTCGCCGCTTCAGGTAACCGCATCCATCTGTGTTCTCGATTCCTTGCAGGGCGGCATTTCCCGTTTCTACGCCGAAATTCTGCGCCTGAAACTTATTGCCGAGCTCACCAAACAGCCCACACCAGTTCTATTTTTGCTTGATGAATTGCTTAGCGGCACCAATTCCGACGATCGGCGTGCCGGAGCAGAGGCGTTTGTAAAAAGCCTGCTCGCTCGCGACGCTTTGGGCCTGATCACGACGCACGATCTCGCACTTACACGGATAGCGGAGAGTATGAACTCGCAAGCGGCGAATTTTCATTTCGAAGACCGCCTTGAAAATGGCCAGCTTCATTTTGACTTTCGACTGGCCTCCGGCGTAGCCCAAAGTAGCAATGCCCTCAGACTCATGCGCTCCATCGGGCTCGAAGTCTAGGCGCCGCCACAATCAGAGGTAATTGACTTCCGCATGAAAATTGCCGCTTGGGGATTCTGGTTGTAGCGTTCGCAGGGTTCGAAACCGTTCCGCTGGTAGAGCCTCGCAGCTGCTTTCATTTCGTTCGTCGTATCCAGATAGATCCAGGTGTACCCGGTCTCGCGCGCGAACCGCTCCGCGGCTTGTAATAACTTTTGCGCGATTCCCTGTCCGCGAAACTTATCGCGGACGTACATCCGTTTGATCTCGGCGCAATTCCCGGCGTCACATTGGCGGGCATTCGACGGCTGCAACTTTCGCAAGCCGATGCAGCCCGCCAACTCGCCTTCAACTTGTGCTAGCCAGATTCCTTTTCCTTCGCCAAAATATTCGGCAATGAATACGGGCTGGGTCTCTCGCAGCATCACCCCGATGGTGCAGAAGTACTCTTCGACTAGCGCGAATGCCGCGCCGGCATCCGCTGGCGTAGCTCTTCGAATTGCGACGCCGGGAATATTGTCGCTGTCCATTGCACGTAGTTTCGGCATTTGGCCAACCACGGGAAGCTCCATATTGGACATATTTTGCCTTGCTGGCCGAGCCGGCTTGTCGCTAAACCGATCCGCAAAATTTTCAATAAATCGCAACGCTTCTTTCGGTTTGACTGCTGATCCCAGCGGATTATTCTGGCATCACCTGATAACTCCGCTCACGCAGGAGGCTCTCGATGAAGAAATCCCTGATTCTTTCGCTGGCGGTTGCCATGCTGGTGCCGGCGGTTTCGCTGGCCCAGGATGCTGCCAAGCCAGCCGCGCAAAACTCTAGGACGCGCGAAGCTGCCCGCACGCCCAAGCCGCGCACGGTGGCGGGTTTGGTGAGCGCCGACGCCAGGACTTTTCTCGATGCCAAGCACCGCCAGTGGACCGTCATCAATCCCACCGCACTGACCGGGTACGAGAATCAGCGCGTCACGGTGAAGTACCTGCTTGCAACCGACCAAAAACAGATTCAGGTTCTCTCGGTAAAACCGGCTCAGGCGGAAACGCTAAACACGGCGTTTAAGACGGATTCAGCGTTCCGGCGCTGACCGTGATCGGGCGGTTGGCGCTCTCCTCGCACCCTTTTGCTTTGTTCCACGTGACACCCAGCGCGACACCCAAGCCTGCCCGTTCCGGTTACTCACCCGCCCCGGCATCCCGCTCCTTCTTCCGTTCTGTGGCACAATAATCTGTTGGTGGACCGCTTAGCGGTTGCGCTGACAGTTGACCGCTTTGCGATCGCCAAGGCATAAGGTCCGACCCCCATGGCACACAGAACCACTCTTGAAGCTGCCCGCCCGTCGAAATCGTCCAAGTCGGCCAAACGCGCCGCCACTGGCACGACGCCCTCTCCTGAACGCGAACGAATCTTCGATGCATTTCGACGCTGGGGCTATCTGGAAGCCAATCTCGATCCTCTTGGATTCCTTGAGCCGTTGCGATCGCAAGACCTCGATTTTTCTGGTCCCGATGCGGATGCCGCGCGCGCCATTTATTCCGGCACCATCGGGGCCGATTTCATGCACCTGCTTCAGCCAGAACGCCGCCGGTGGATTGCCGAACGGATGGAATCCGAAGGCCCGGAAACGGATCGCGACTTCATGCTCACGCGGCTGGTGCGCGCCGATCTGTTCGAACAGGTACTGCAGTCGCGGTATCTCGGCACCAAGCGTTTTTCACTTGAAGGTGTGACCTCGCTGATTCCATTACTGGATTCGATTCTGGATGCCGCGGGCGAATATGGGGCAGTCGAATCGATCGTAGCCATGAGCCACCGTGGCCGGCTCAACGTCATGGTGCACACGGCGTGCAAGACTCCGCACGAAGTGGTCGCGGGATTTGAAGACGTGGACCCGCGCAGCGTGCTGGGTGCCGGCGACGTGAAGTATCACATCGGCGCGACCGGGCATTACGTCACCGCGCACGGAAAGGAAATCGAGATCCATCTGGTTTCGAATCCAAGCCATCTTGAAGCGGTGGATCCCGTTGCGGTTGGCCGCTCGCGCGCAAAACTGACGCGCTATGCCGGCGGTTCCACTCGTTTCGATACCAACAGAGTTGTGCCGATCGTGATGCATGGCGATGCGGCGTTTGCCGGACAGGGAATTTTTGCGGAAACGCTGAATTTTGCGGACCTCACGGCTTACACTGTCGGCGGCACGATTCAGATTATCGTCAACAATTTAATCGGATTCACTACCCGGCCGGTGCAGGAACATTCCGCGCGTTTTGCGGCGGATCTTGCCAAGCGCCAGAATGTGCCGATTTTTCATGTGAATGCTGAAGACCCGGACGCGGTAGTTCGCGTGGGGCAGATCGCCGCAGATTATCGCGCCACGTTCGGCAGCGACGTGGTGGTGGACCTGATCGGTTATCGCCGCCACGGCCACAGCGAAGTTGACGACCCCACCATCACGCAGCCGAAGCTTTACGAGCGGATCAAGAATCATCCGCCACTATGGAAGTTATACGCGGAGCGGGTTGGTGTGGATGCGACCAAGACGGTGGCCGCGGTTCGCGCCGAATACGAGATCGAGCAAACCAAGGCCGGGCAGCTCAAGAAAATTCCTCACTTGCGCCAGTTGCCGGATTATTGGTCGAAGTTCCATCGCGGGAAATTCCGTCCGGAGTATGAAGTGGAGACTGGATTGTCCGCGGAAAAGGTTGCGGAGATTACCGACGGACTGGTGCGGGTGCCAAACGGATTTCACGTCCATCCGAAAATCGTCAAGCTGCTGGAGCAGCGCTCGGAAATGGGTCACGGCAAGCGCGCCATTGATTATGGCTTTGCGGAATCGCTGGCGTTCGGTTCGCTGCTGCTGGAAGGTACGCCGTTGCGTCTGACCGGACAGGATACGCAGCGCGGCACTTTTAATCAGCGCCATGCGGTGCTGGTGGATACCGAAACCGAAGCGACGTATATCCCACTTGCGAATCTTGCCGCTGGGCAGCCATTCTGCGAAATTTATAATTCTTCGCTATCGGAAGCAGGATGCCTCGGATTCGAATACGGCTTCAGCCGCGACTATCCGGAAGCTCTGGTTTTGTGGGAAGCGCAGTTCGGCGACTTTGTGAACGGCGCGCAGGTGATCATCGACCAGTTCATCAGCGCGGGGGAAGACAAGTGGGACCTGCCGTCGGGCATCGTGCTGCTGTTGCCGCATGGATTTGAAGGCCAGGGGCCGGAACACTCCAGCGCGCGCCTCGAGCGTTTTCTGCAACTCGCCGCCGAAGACAACATCCAGATCTGCCAGCCTTCGAACGCCGCGCAATATTTTCATATGCTGCGACGGCAGGCGCGGCGGCCGTGGCGCAAACCGCTGATCGTTTTTACGCCTAAGAGCATGTTGCGCCATCCGGATGCTTGCTCGACGATCGAAGATCTGGCGCAGCCGCACTTTTTGCCGGTCGTTCCCGATCGCGATGTCACCGACGCCAAACACATTCTCATCGCCAGCGGAAAAGTCGGCCACGAACTGAAAGCCGAACGCCGCAAGCGTAAAGACACCAGTTCCGCGATATTGTTTCTCGACCAACTCTATCCGTTGCCGCGTCCCGAAATCGCCGCCGCTCTTGATGCCCATCCCAACGCTCGCGAAGTAATTTGGGTACAGGAGGAGCCGCGCAACATGGGGCCATTCTTTTACGTCATGCCTCGTTTGACGCAACTGGTTCAGGAGCGCGGCTTGAGCCTGCGCTCGGTCAAGCGTTCGTCCAGCGCCAGCCCAGCGACCGGCTCGGCCAAGGCCCACGAGCTCGAACAGAAGACCCTGTTGTCGTTGGCGTTTACCACCACTTCGGGCGACTAACAATACTTTGCTCGCGGATTTTTGATTCGGGCGAGTTCGGAGATATAATCTCCGGCACCCAATGCCCTTCGCTACCGACACCCAGCTCGGACCGTACAAAATCATTTCGCTGATTGGCGCAGGTGGAATGGGCGAAGTGTATCGCGCGCAGGACACGCGTCTGCGCCGCGACGTTGCGCTCAAAGTCCTGCAGGAATCGCTCACTGCGGATTCCGATCGTCTGCGCCGCTTCGAACTGGAAGCCCGCGCGGTAGCAGCTCTGAATCATCCCAACATTGTTTCGGTATACGACGTTGGTGTTGCAGACAATGTTCATTACCTTGTCACCGAACTGATCGAAGGCGAGACGCTGCGCCAGCGCATTCTTCCGCAAGGAATTCCCTCACGTAAAGCCATCGAGCTTGCAGTGCAACTCGCCCACGGTCTGGCGGCCGCGCACGAGCAGGGAATTGCGCACCGCGATCTGAAGCCGGAAAACGTCATCATCACCAAGGATGGCCGGCTGAAGATTCTGGATTTCGGACTGGCCAAGCTGCATCGTACACACGCGCAGACCGAAACCGTGGACGGTATGACCGCCGCGGAAACCAACGTGGGCATGGTGCTTGGCACCGCCGGTTATATGTCGCCGGAGCAGGTGCGCGGCGAGCCGGCGGATCAGCTTTCCGACATTTTCAGTTTCGGCACCATTCTTTACGAAATGATCAGCGGGCAGCGCGCGTTCAAGCGCAATACCAACGCGGAGACCATGACCGCGATCCTAAACGAAGAGCCGCAGGAGCTGGCTTCGCGCATCGGCGCGATTCCGCCGGCGCTCGAACGCATCGTGCGGCATTGCATGGAAAAGCAGCCGCGGCAGCGGTTCCAGTCGGCGCGGGATATTGCATTCGATTTGGAATCGCTTTCCGCAATTTCCGGCACCGGCGCACTCACGCCGGCTTCCGCGAAGAAAACCGCCGCGGCTTGGATCCGCCCAGCCATGATCGCCACTGCCGCGCTGGCAGTAGGACTCATCTTCGGCTTGTGGCTGCATCCTGTCTCGCCAGAATTGCAGCCTAAATTGCACCGCATCACCTTCAGTCAACTCAAAATTCTCAGTGCCCGATTTACCCCGGACGGAAATCTCATTTACGGCGCATCGATCGAAGGGCACACACCGGAACTTTATTTCGCGCAGTACGGCACGGTGGAATCCCGGCCCATCGGCATGCCCGGCACGAATATTCTGGCGGTCGCTGCCAACGGCGAGCTGGCGGTGCAGACCAATCCGCACTCCACCACGACTTTCGCTTATTACGGAATTCTGGCGCGGGCGCCACAGACCGGCGGAGCGCCGCGCCCGATAGCGGAAGCGGTCGAATATGCGGATTGGGCGCCGGATGGTTCATTGGCGGTGGTGCGGCGGGTCGGCGGAAAAGTCCGGCTGGAGTATCCGCTGGGGAAGATTTTGTATGAAACAGCAGGCTGGATCGGCAATCCCAGAGTCTCGCCGGATGGCTCGCAGGTGGCGTTCGTGGATCATCCCTTCGAGAGGGACGACGCCGGGTCGATAGCGGTTGTCGACAAGAGCGGCCAGAAGAAAACCCTGACCACGCTCAACTTCGTGAGCGCTCAGGGGATGGCCTGGCACCCAGTGCTGAACGAGATCTGGTTCAGCGCGACGACTTCGGGATCGAGCCGCGGCCTTTACGCGGTGGCACCCGGGAAGAAAGAGCGACTAGTCTATTTGGGTACTGGCACACTGACGCTTTACGACATTTCCAAAGATGGCCGGGTGCTGTTCGCGCGGGATGACTGGCGCAGCGGGATGCTCGGACTGGCGCCGGGGTCAACGAAGGAACGTGATCTCAGCTGGCACGACTGGACGATCTGCCGCGACATTTCGGCAGACGGGAAGATCGTCTCGTTTGACGAAACCGGCGAAGCTGGCGAAGACACCGGTGCCTTCTACGTCCGGGGTACCGACGGCTCGCCCGCCATACGCCTGGGAAGTGGAACTTCTCCTTCTCTCAGTCCAGATGGCAAGAGCGTTCTGGCGATGGTACCTGGCGAAAAAGGCGCGCGTAAACTGATGGAATTACCGACCGGTGCCGGCGATTCGCGATTCATCGCTACCGGCGATGTGCAAGTGCAAGGCGCCCACTTTTTCCCCGACGGCAAGAAGATCCTGGAAATCGGCAATGCTGCCGGCGCCAATGGGCAAAGGCTCTGGGTGCAGGATCGCAATGGCGGCACACCAAAACCGATCAGCCCAGAAGGCGTCTTCAGCAGGCTGGTTGGAACGATTTCGGCCGATCAGAAAAGGGTCGCTGCCGTTGGCCCCCAGGGCCTGTTGGTTGTGTATCCGGTGGACGGGGGTGAACCGATCAATGTACCAGGCGTTTCCCAGATGGAGCGTCCGTTGTACTGGATGCCAGACGGAAAGAGCCTGCTCACGGCCCGAAACGAGATGCCGAATGAGGTTTATGAGGTGGAATTCAGCACCGGCAAACGAAAGCCGTTCCGGACAATCCCGGTTCCAGATGGAATGCAACCTGAAGACTTGGGGACGCCGCTGTTTTCCGCGGATTTTAAGAGCTACGCGTATTCCTACACCCGGATCGTTTCGGACCTGTATGTGGTGGAAGGGCTGAAATAGGGCTCGTTCAGCTCGCGCGCATATTCATCATTCATTCACATTCGTGTAAACCGCTCGTTACGCTAGACTTGTCACACTACAGTGGTGTTAAAGCCCTTTCACGGGATCCTAAATCAGAAAGCGGCCTACCGCATTCCGCCCGGCTGCGTTACACTGCCGCCCAGCCAGCGTCCGGTACGCTCCACCCGAATGAAAAGAATCCTGATTATTGAAGATGACCGCGACATCGTGGAACTGGTCCGGTACAACCTTGCCAACGAGGGTTTTCAGGTAAATGGCGCAAACGATGGCGCCACCGGCCTGAGCACCCTTAAGAAGTCACCGCCCGATTTGCTGCTCCTCGACTTGATGCTACCGAAGCTTTCCGGCCTGGATATTTGCCGGGAGATTCGCAAAGACGAGTCGCTGAACCGTTTGCCGATTCTGATGCTGACGGCCCGGGGCGACGAAGCGGATCGCGTAGTTGGGCTGGAGATGGGCGCGGACGACTACGTCACCAAGCCGTTCAGCCCGCGGGAACTGATTGCCCGGGTAAAAGCGTTGCTGCGGCGCGCGGAGCCGCCAGTTGATACGCCACGAATCATCGAAATGGGCAAATTGTCGATTGATCCGGCGTCCTATCGGGTCAGCTACTCCGGCAAAACCGTTCCGCTAAGCACGCTGGAATTCCGCCTGCTGTACTACCTGGCTTCGCGGCCGAACCGGGTATTTACGCGCGACCAGTTGCTTGACGCGGTGTGGGGTACCGACCGCTTCGTGACCCCGCGAAGCGTGGACGTGTATGTGCGCCGGCTTCGTGAGAAGATCGAACCGGATCCCGAGAATCCGCTTCATCTGAAAACGGTACGCGGAGCGGGGTATTTGTTCGAAACACGTGCGGCGTAATCTTTTCACAAAACTCGCGTTATTTTTTTTTACGCTGCTTCTTGGCGTGCTAATCGCGGCGGATTCGTTTGCGGATCGCTCGCTGCGCCGTGACTACGAGCGCAAGGGATTCGAACAACTGCTGGCGATTGCTAGCATCGCGCAGTCTGATCCGCCGAAGTTCACTGCTCTTCCTCCGGAGAAACCCGAAGAAACTGCCGCTCTGAAAACCTGGATGCAGCACATCGCGGCCAGCGGGGCGCGCGTTACCGTAGTCACCGCCGATGGTCTGGTGCTCGCGGACTCGCAATCCGACCCGCGGACCATGGAAAACCACGCGGGCCGGGCGGAGATTGTGCAGGCCCTCAGAGAGGGCAATGGGCGTTCCATCCGCCACAGCGCGACCATCAATCGCGATTTGCTGTACTACGCGGTCCGCCAGACCTCGCCGGCGGGAACCGTCTACATCCTTCGCTTTGCGCTGCCGGTCGAAACCGTAGGCCAAGTGCTTTGGCCGTTTCGTAGAAGCTTGTGGCTTGCGTCGTTACTGATTCTGGTAGTCGCCGGCGTCATCGTGGTTCTGGTCTCGCGCAACTTTTCCGGCCGCGTCGAGCGCCTCACCGCATTTTCGCAGCGCGTGGCGGAAGGCGATTTTCGGGCACAGGCATCGGACGGTACCGGTGATGCTCTGGATGTCTTGAGCGATTCTTTGAACCAGACTGCGACGCGGCTGGACCGGACGATTCGAACGCTGACCGAAGAAAGAAATCTTTCCTCCGCAATTCTTGGCAGCATGGTGGAGGGTGTGCTGGTGGTGAATGCCGCGGAACGCGTGGTGTTCGCCAATCACAGCTTCGCGGAGATTCTCGATTCGAATGTGCCGCCGCAGTCTGGGAGCGCGCTGGTGGAATGTGTTCGCCAGATTGAATTAATCGAGGCGGTGCGCAAGGTTCTGGCCGGCGAGCCGCGGGTGGAATCTGAAATAGTGACCGGCACCTTGCGCCAGCATTTTTTCGCAGCGACCGCGGCTTCGGTTCGAACCACGGGCACTGACGGCGCGGTGCTGGTGCTGCATGACATTACGGATTTGCGCAAGCTCGAAAGGGTGCGGCGCGACTTTGTGGCAAATGTCTCGCATGAATTCCGCACACCATTGACGGCGATTCAGGGTTTCGCGGAAACGCTGCTCGCCGGCGCGATCGACGATCCGCAAAATCGCGGAAGATTTCTGGAAATTATTGTCGAGCATTCGCGTCGCCTGGCCCGGCTTACCGAAGACTTGCTGATGCTCTCGAAAATGGATGCGGACCGGTTGGAATTCGAAACGCGTCGGATTGCGGTGAGCGCATTCATTGAAGGATGCATGGAAACCGCGCTGCCTCGAGCCAAGGACAAGGATCTACGGCTGTCGGTGAATCAGGCCGACAAAATTCCCGATATCGCGGGTGACCGGCGGCGGCTGACCGAAGTGCTGCAGAACCTTTTGGACAACGCGATTCAATACACTCCGGCCGGCGGACAAATCATGGTGAGCGCGGGCGTCGATGGTGAGGCTGTGGTTTTTACCGTGTCCGACACTGGAATCGGGATTCCGCAAGCCGAGCAGCCCAGAATTTTTGAGCGCTTTTATCGTGTGGACGTTGCGCGTTCGCGCGAAGTGGGCGGGACCGGTCTGGGGCTGGCCATTGCCAAACATCTGGTGGAAGGCCACGGAGGCCGAATCTGGGTGGAAAGCGAAGTTGGCCACGGGACGCAATTCCATTTTTCCGTGCCGATTTTCGATTTTGAACACGCAGCGGGACGCAACGGGCACAGCGGACGCGGATCCGCAGCCTAGAGACGCATCCTACCCACGCGGTTCTCATCAATATTTTACTTTCAAGTAATAATCCTGTAATGCACTGCGCGGGAATATGTGTGTCACGAGTACAGAAAGATTTCTGTATGAAAGGAAGCCCATGGCCGCTGCCGCCTCACCGACCGAAACCGTGCTTTATGACACCCTGGTGAATTATTTGATCTCCATGGCGCGGACCGTGGAAGGCGCCATGAATCGCGCGCTCGATTCGATTGTCAGCGTGGATGATCCCAAGGTGTCGGCGCTGATCGGCGAAGTGTTCCTGCTGGAACCGCGGATCAATGAAATGGAAATCGTCATAGACGAGCATGCGATACGGTTGCTACGGCGCGGCGGATTCAGCGACGACGAAATGCGGCTAATCGTCGCGGCGCTGAAAATCACCAACGATCTCGAGCGAATCGGCGATCTGGCGGTGAATCTTGCCGAGCGCGTCACCACCTTGCGCGAGTTGCCCGGATCGAAACCGCCGGAGGAACTGGAGGCGATGACTGTCGAAGTGCGCGCCATGGTCTCGAAAAGCCTTGGCGCGCTTATTTACCGGAATGCCGCCATGGCCACCCAGGTGCTTGAGAGCGACGACCTTGTGGATCAGTACCGCGACCGGATTTTCGAGCAGTTGATGGAGCAGATGACCCAGCAGACCGCGCTGGTCGTACCCAGCATGCAGTTCATTCTGGCCACCCGGCATCTCGAACGCATTGCCGATCACGCCACAAATATTGCCGAAGATATCATCTACTGGGTTCGCGGTCTGGACGTGCGTCATGGCCGCGGGCTCGCTGCATCCGCGCAAACCGGGCAAGCCACCGGCTTGGCGGAGGTCACCGAAGATTCACACGGTCTTTACTCCAGTGTGACCGCGGCAACCGACAATCAGTCTGCTTGATCTTCAGTGTCCGAACCTCCCACGGGGATCATCGCACCCCTGGCGATGATCCCCCTTCCTTTCTCGGCCTCTTGGAACGTCCCGCCGGGCATCCTCTTGACCAAAACGTGCAGTCAAATTAGTGTGGAAGTGTTGAGTTTGCCGCATATGAACACGCTTACCGCCCCAATCCCCTGCGCCTCTTTGCCGATGTGGCGGATTTTTACGTGTCTTTTGCTCGCCGGATTGTTTCTTTACAATCCATTTCTGGCTGCTTATCCGGCCGCTGGAAATATCGCGGTCTGCCATCCGGCAAGATATCGCGCGACCGTCGGTTCATCCGAATTGGAACAGTTTGCGCAACCGATCACGAATCCGGCTGAAGCGTTGCCGGTCGCAAGCGCGGTCCAGGTCTTGATTCTGCAAAGCGCCGATCCTGATGCCGAATCGCGGCGTTACATCGAGCACGAAGTTGTTGCAATCCCGCAGACGGGTTTCTCCTCGAGTCTGTGGTCCCGGCCGCCGCCAGCCGTTTAGTTCCAATCCCCCGAGCCGTAGTTAGCTAAATCCGGTGAAACCAGCGGATCAGTGCCGGAGTTCATTTGTTGAGCCCTGCATCTGCCGCTGCCTTCGCTCGAAGCGGCACAACAGTCCGCGAACGGAATGGATAGGGAAAAATGTCTCGCAAAACATTAATTGTGGTTGCAGTAGCGATCGTGATCGCAGCGATCGGCGCTTGGCGGTGGTTTGGACACTCCGCAACGGAAGCCGACGACCCATCGCATCCGGTGGCGGGAGAAGCGATGGTGGCTGCGGTCGCCAAAGTGCAGCGCGGACCGATTGAAAACACGCTGACCATCGCTGGTGAGTTCAAGCCATTTCAGGATGTGGATGTGCACGCCAAGGTGGCCGGCTACATCAAGAAAATCTATGTGGACGTCGGCGATCACGTGAAGCAAGGCCAGACGCTTGCGGTGCTCGAAGTTCCGGAATTGGCGGCGCAACTTTCCGGCGCGGACGCCGCGGTGCGCCGCGCGCAACAGGAAATTCGACGGGAGCAGGGCGACGTGCAGCGCGCGGAGTCTGCGCACTCAGCGGCGCACTCGATGTACGCGCGGTTGAAGCAAGCCAGTGAACAGCAGAAAGGACTGGTCGCGCAACAGGAATTGGATGATGCGCAAGCCAAGGACTTGGAAGCAGAGGCGCAAGTATCCAGCGCGCAAGCGGCGCTTTCCAGCGCGCAGCAGCAACTCGAAATGGCGGACGCCAACCAGAAACAGTATGGCGCAATGTCGGACTATACGCGGATCGTCGCGCCGTTCAACGGAGTGGTCACCATGCGCTACGCCGACACCGGTTCGCTGGTGGCGGCGGGAACTTCGTCCAGCACCCAGGCGATCCCCGTGGTCCGCATCGCGGAAATTTCCAAACTTCGGCTGGTGCTGCCCATTCCGGAATCGCTCGCCGCGCAAATTCATCTTGGCGATCCGGTCAGAGTGCGGGTGCAGGCGCTGAATTCCGATATCACCGGAAAGGTCTCTCGCTTCGCCGATTCATTGGATATGCAGACCCGCACCATGGAGACCGAAATCGATTTCGACAATCGCGACGGCAAGCTGATCTCCGGAATGTTCACCGAAACCCGGCTGGTGCTTGCGGAAAAGCCGAATGCGCTCAGTGTGCCACTGGAAGCTGTTGCGCAAAACGGAAACGACTCGACGGTACTGGTGGTCACTTCACAAAATACCGTCGAAGAGCGAAAGGTGACTCTCGGAATTCAGGGCAAATCGCGGGTGGAAGTCGTGTCCGGTCTCAATGAATCGGACCGCGTGGTGATTGGCAATCGCAGCCGCTACCACGACGGAGAAAAGGTGCAGCCAAAAGAGTTTGCGCCCATGGCAACATCCGGCGGAGGCGCGAGCTAATGTCCGGTTTCTCGATTCGCAATCCATTTTTCATCATTGTCTGCTGCCTGATCGTGGCGATCGTCGGGACTGTGACGCTGGTGCGCATGCCGGTCGATCTGTTTCCGCCCATCAACATTCCGGTGGTGGTGGTAGCCACTTTTTACTCGGGCATGCCGCCGCAGCAGATTGAAACCAACATCACCAATCCGTTCGAACGATTCTTTACGCTGGCCAGTGGGGTAGACCATATTGAGTCGCGTTCGCTGCCGGGCGTGAGCCTGATCAAGATTTATTTCCAGGCCGGAACCAATGCTGACGCCGACCTCAGCACTATCTCCAATCTGGCCATGGCGGACTTGCGCCGCCTGCCGCCAGGAACCCTGCCTCCAGTGGTGCTCAAGTTCGACGCCTCCAGTCTTCCGGTCTGTCTGATTACGTTGAAGGGCGAAGGCCTGAACGAAACCGAGTTGCACGACCTCGGCCAGTACAACGTGCGCAACCAGATCGCCAACGTTCCGGGCGCGTCAGTTCCGCAACCGTTCGGGGGACGCTATCGCCAAATCATGGTGTACGTCGATCCGCTGAAACTGCAGGCCCATCAGTTGAGTCCGATGGATGTGGTACGCCAGTTGAACGAAAGCAATTTGATTCTGCCTGCCGGCGACGTAAAAATCGGACCGTTCGATTACAACCTCTATTCCAATAGCCAGGCTCCCACTCCAACTTCGATTAACACCATGCCTTTAAAGACTGTCGGGCAGTCCTCGGTGCTGGTCGGCGATATCGGAAAAGCGGTCGATGCTCAGGCCATCCAGACCAATATCGTGCGCGTCGACGGCCAGCCATCGGTGTATCTGCCGATTTTGAAGCAGGGCGGCGACACCAACACCATCGCGGTTGTCGAAGGCATCAGCGAAGCACTCAAGCATCTGGTGGACATTCCCAAACAATTAAAAACGCGCGTGGTCTTTGACCAGTCGATCTTCGTTCGAACCGCCATCAACAATCTGGTCCGCGAAGGCGGTATCGGCCTGGTGCTCACCGGATTGATGATTTTGCTTTTCCTCGGAAGCATGCGAGCGACGGCAGCGGTTTTTCTTTCCATTCCGCTGTCGGCGCTCGCGGCTTTTTTGGCGATTGGCGCGGGCGGCGGCACCGTCAACACCATGGTGCTTGGGGGATTGGCGTTGGCATTTTCGCGCTTGATCGATAATTCGGTAATCGTGCTGGAAAATATTTTTCGCCATCTGGAAATGGGCGAATCGCCAGAAGTCGCCGCGGAAAAAGGCGGGAATGAGGTTGCACTGGCGGTGCTGGCGGCCACCATCGCAACGTCCATTGTTTTCTTTCCGGTCGTTTTTCTGTATGGCGTCAGCCGTTTTCTTTTCGTGGCTCTGGCCACCGCCGTCATTCTGTCGCTGTTTGCTTCCTATATTGTCGCCATGACCGTGGTCCCGCTGTTCTGCGCCAAGCTGGTCAAGAAACACCAGGCTGACGAAACCGTCGGGGAAGGCTCGATCGAAGCTCGTCTCGGCAAGATTTCCAAGAAATTCGACGCGTATTTCGGCGCCATGCTCGGAAAGTACGATCGGACCTTAGCCACCGCCCTTCTGAAGCCGGCAGCCACGGTGATCGGACTGGCGGGAGTCTCGCTGCTCTGCTTCGCGATGTATCCGTTTCTGGGCGTCGCGTTCTTCCCGCGCACTGACCCTGGGCAATTTGTCGTTAACCTCAAGGCACCCAGCGGTTCGCGCGTCGAATTGACTGAAGAGTACGTCAAAAAACTGGAAGATATCGTCCGCGATGTTGTTCCCAAGGACGAATTGCAAATCATCGTCGCCAATATCGGCGTAACCACCGACTTCTCGGCGATCTACACGCCGAACGCCGCTCCGCACACCGCGTTCGTCCAAGTCAGCCTGAAGGAAGGCCACAAGGTCGGCAGCTACGAATACATGCGCCGGGTGCGCGAACGAATCGGCAAAGAGCTGCCGCAGCTGACTACCTATTTTCAGTCCGGCGGGCTGGTGGACGCGGTGCTGAACCTCGGTTTGCCAGCTCCGATTGATGTGCAAGTCAGCGGCAGCAACATGCGCGAAACCTACGCATCGGCAAGGGAGATCGCCGCCAAAGTTCGCCAGCTCAACGGGGTGAGTGATGTGCTGATTCCGCAGGATATTGACTACCCAGCGTTGCAATTGGATGTGGACCGCGAAAAGGCCAGCCAGCTCGGCCTGTCGCAAAAGGAAGTCGTCGACAACGTGATCACGTCGCTGACATCGAACGCAATGATCGCACCGAACTACTGGATCGATCCGCAGAGCGGCAATCCCTACCTGCTCACCGTGCAGTATCCGGAAAGCGCGGTGAGCACCCTCACCGACCTGAAGCAGATTCCGTTGCGCGGCCCAAAAATCTCCCAGCCAACTTTTCTGGACAGCGTGGTAAGAATCAAGACCATCGCTTCACCCACGGAAGTGGATCACTACCAGTTGTTTCGCGTCATTGACTTGTACGTCTCACCAAAAACGGAAAATCTGGGAACCATCACTCCGCAGATCGAAAGGATTCTGAAAGACACCAAGCTTCCCGAAGGTGCCCGGGTAACCCTGCGCGGTTCGGTGCAAGGGATGCGCGCTTCCTTCAAGAGTTTTGGTATCGGACTGATCCTGTCGGTCGTCCTGGTATACCTGGTGCTGGTCGCGCAATTCGCTTCCTGGACTGACCCCTTCATCATTTTGCTGGCCATACCACCGGGACTCGCAGGCGTTCTGCTTTTCCTGCTCGCCACCAATACCACATTGAACGTGATGTCTCTAATGGGCGTGGTCATGATGGTCGGCATCGTCGTTTCGAACAGCATTTTGATTGTGGAGTTTGCGCGGCATTTACATCACGAAGGCAAGCCGTTGAAGGAAGCCGTGTCGACCGCATCGCGCTTGCGTCTGCGTCCGGTGCTGATGACCTCGCTGGCGACACTGCTCGGGTTGATCCCTATGGCTCTTGGCATTGAAGCAGGCAGCGAACAGTATGCTCCGCTGGCCCGCGCTATTATTGGCGGTCTGCTGGTTTCGGTGGTGGTCACCGTTTATCTGGTTCCCGCAGCCTACCTGATCGTCCATCACAAGGAAGCAAGTCCAAACGCGGAGGTGCAAGCGTGACGCGACACTTCTTGGTTTCTTTGTTCGCGCTGCTGGCGCTGGCTGTTTCCGCTCCGGCGCAAACTGCAAACCAGCAACCATCCACGGATTCCCCCGCAGGGCCAATCCCGCCGGCGCAAGGTGCAGTGCCGGCGGGAACCTCGCTCACCCGCAGACAGGCGGAAGCACTCGCGTTAAAAAATAACCCGCAAATCACCATCGCCAGGCTTCGTGCTCTTCAGGCCGGCCAGATTGTCAGGGAACAACGCTCGGCGCTCTTGCCAACCGCTTATCTCAGCCTAACCGGCGTCGATTCCAGCAACAACAATGCCCGCATTTCCGCCGGCGCTTTAAACAACCCGGTTATCTATCCCCGCGCAGCAACCGGCGCGACCGTCAGCCAATTGATTACCGATTTCGGCCGCACTACCAATCTGTTGGCCAGTTCGCAGTCCGCCGCCAAAGCCGAGGAAGAAACTTCCGCCGCTACTACGGCGCAAATCGTTCTTGCCGTTGACCAGGCTTTCTACAACGCCCTCGAGACTCGCGCGCTGCTTCAGGTCGCGGACCAGACCGTCCAGTCCCGCCAACTGATCTCGGATAAGATCAAGGCTCTCACCGATGCCAAGTTGAAATCCGATCTGGATTTGCGCTTCGCCAACGTGGACCTTGCCCGCGCCAAGTTGTTGCAGTTGGAAGCGCGCAACAATTACGCGGCATCTGTTGCTACGCTCTCCGCGATTTTGGGCTACCCCGATCAACAGCAATTCGAACTGGCCGAAAGCACCGGCGCGCCCGAACAACCCGAAACCGATGTGAACCCGCTGATCATGGAAGCACTGCGGCAGCGGCCGGAAGTTCTGGCTCTGCAGGATCAAGTCACTTCCGCCGAAAAATTCGGCCGCGCTGAACACGACCTGTGGATGCCTACGGTAAGCGCCCTCGGCACCGTCGGTGTCGCACCCGTGCGCGACTACCATCTTTCGAATTGGTACGGCGCCGTCGGAGTCAACATCAACATCCCGGTTTTCAACGGTTTTCTCAATAATGCGCGAGCCAAGACTGCCGACCTGCAAACCGAAGCCGTCAGGCAAAAACTTATGGACCAGCGCAACAACATCGCACGCGACGTTCGAACCGCATGGCAGGACTCCCAGCAGGCTTTCGAACGGCTCAGCGTCACCCAACAACTCCGCGAGGAGGCTGACCTCGGTATGAAGCTTGCGCAGTCGCGCTACGACCTTGGCTTGGGTTCCATAGTGGAACTCGGCCAGGCCGAATTGCAGAAAACCGAGGCGGACATCGCCGACACCGACGCCCAATACCAGTATCGCTTGACCCAATTAGTCCTCGCCTATACGATTGGTGCGCCGAAGTAAGCACCTCCTCGCAAGTGGAACTGTGGGACCAGCTTCGGAGATTGCGGACCATGGAATTCAATACGCTGAAGGCCAACACTCAGGAGTATCGCCGGGAGCCCATCTCCCGGCGGGTGCTTGTCTTCGCGTGTTGTTGTCGCTAGATCCCTGTTTAGCCGTAAACTCCGGCCTGTCAATGAGTTTCCCCGTAACAATTCGTTTTACTTGTGTTACAGGATATTCACATTCGATTGACATGGCTGTAAGACGCTAGCCCTACGTTTACCTGCGGGAAGGCTCGCAGACTCACCGGTATTTTCATACTTAAATTGCAGTAACAAAGAGAGAGGCAATGAGAAAAACAGCAGCAATGATATTGTCGCTATTCCTGATGTCGGGAACGGCGTTTGCGGATACACCGAAAGACGGTGACCCGCAACCGGCGCAGACCGGCAAGACCAAGAAGTCCACCAAACCCGCCGCGAAGTCTGCCACGGCTGTTCTGGCCGAGCAGGTGGAAGCGCTGCGCCAGTCGCTTGAAGCCCAGCAGCAACAAATTAAGCTGCTGCAAGAAGAGCTGGCAAAGCGTGATGTGCAGATTGGCGATGCCAAAAGCGCCGCCGTTGCCGCCGATGCCAAGGCCGCTGATGCCAACGCAAAGGTAGCCGTCGTCGAGAGCAGCACCGCGGAAGTGAAGACCACCACCACTGCGCTCAGTTCCGACGTCGCGGACTTGAAGCTTAGCAACGACGCGGTGAAGGGCGCCGTGCAGGACGCTCAAAAGAAGATCATCGCCGGTGAATCCCCGGCGACGATTCATTACAAGGGGATTACCATCACACCGGGCGGCTTCGTGGAAGCGGCGACGGTCTATCGGACTCACGCCACCAGCGGCGACATCAATACGCCTTTCACCGGCATTCCGTTTAATGCCGCAGACCTGGCGCACGTCAGCGAAAATAATTTCACCGCGCGGCAGAGCCGGTTGTCACTGTTACTCGAAGGCAAGCTGGCAACCGCGAAAATCGGCGGCTATTACGAGGCTGACTACCTGGGCGCGGGCACTACATCCAACAATCGCCAGAGCAATAGCTATGTATGGCGGACTCGTCAGGCCTTCGCGCAAGTTTCCTGGGAAAACGGATGGTCGTTGACTGGCGGCCAAATGTGGACCTTGGCGACCGAAAACAAGAAAGGCATCGCCAACCGTCAGGAAGCATTGCCGCTCCAGATCGATCCTCAATACGTGGTTGGCTTCACCTGGGCTCGGCAGTACGCCTTCCGCGCGGTGAAGGACTTCGGAGGCAAGTTCGCCCTCGGTATGTCGGTCGAAGGACCGCAAGCCACCATCGGCGGCCGCGGATTCTCTACCGTAACTACGGTAAACGACGCTGCTGCGCCTTCAACTATCGTTACATCCGGCGCGACTACGCTAACGACCGGAAACTTTTTCCTGAACGCGCCTGGAGCAGGCGGCGGTCTATACAACGCATTTGATTCCACCGGGTACACCGTCAACAAAGCGCCGGACCTCATCTTCAAGGCTGCCGCGGATCCCGGCTTCGGACACTACGAACTGTTTGGTATCGTCAGCTTCTTCCGCGACCGTATCTATCCTTGCGGCGTGGTGGGCACCAACTTGAAGGATACCAACGCCCCTCCGCTGGGAGGCCAGACCGAGATCGATTGCGGTTCGTCAAGTCCGACCACCGTCAGCAGCTTCGGCGCTACCAATGTCAGCACCACTGGAGGCGGCATGGGTGCCAGCGCAACCTGGTCGCTGTTCAACAAGCATGCAGACTTCGGTTTGAAGGCAGTGGCTGGCGACGGCATCGGTCGTTATGGCTCGTCTCAGCTGGCTGACGCCACCGCTCGTCCTGATGGCACACTCTCCCTCATTCGCACCGCTCACGGACTGGCTCGCCTCGAATGGCACGCGACTCCCAAGTTTGATATCTATGGCTACTGGGGTCCGGAGTACGCTTGGCGCGCCGGCTACAAGGGCTATAACTCTATTACGATCGTAAAAACACCGCCCATTCCCGATGGTGCCGGTGGATTCATAGGAAATCCGAAGGGCACGACCACCACCTCATTTACGCTCAACTCCATCGGCGGCTACGGCAACTTTGCCGCGAACAACTCTGGATGCGCCACCGAAGGCGTGCCGGTCAATCAATTCAACCCATCATCCGGCTCTTCCTGCGCTGGCGACATCCGCCTGATTCAGGAGGGTACACTCGGCTTCTGGTATAAGCCTTATCAAGGTCCCAAAGGCCGCGTGCAGTTCGGTATTCAATACTCCTACATTTCCAAAGTCGGCTGGTCGGGTACCGGCGGTGGCGTTGCCACTCCAGTTTCGCCCAAGGGCATCAACAACATGATCTTCACCTCTTTCCGCTATTACATTCCATAGGTCGAGTGTAATTCGGCTCGCCCTCCCCTGGGGACGACGACAATGACGGCGGCGCTCACCAGGCGCCGCCGTTGTTATTCTGGCTGCCAGATTTGTAATACGGCTGTCATCTGTCATCGCCGCCTTAAGCGCTTTTTGTTCAACACTTTCCGGGATTCAACCAACTATGAACCGATTGTAACAATCCCGTAACACACTAGACCCACAATTAACACTGACGGACTGGGACTGACTTCGATATTCGTGTGGAGAGACACTCAAATGAAACGAACTACAGGTATGCTTTTGTTCGTTCTAGCGCTTGGTGGCCTGGTGCTGGCGCAGAATGGAATGCTGATTAACGGTGCAGGCGCGACTTTTCCCTATCCCATCTATTCCAAATGGTTCGATGAGTATCACAAAGCGAACGGCTCTCAGATCAACTATCAGTCGGTTGGCTCCGGCGCCGGTATCAAGCAGGTCACCGAAGGCACCGTGGATTTTGGCGCTTCCGATGGACCGATGAACGATGAACAGATTGCAGCTTACAAGACCAAGAATGGATCCGGAATTTTGCATTTTCCCACGGTTCTTGGTGCCGTGGTTCCCACCTACAACATTCCGGGAGTGAGCGGCGCATTGAATTTTACTCCTGAAGCGCTGTCCGGAATTTATCTTGGCCGCATTTCTAAATGGAACGACCCTGCCATTGCCGGCGCAAATAAGGGCGTTAGTCTTCCGGGCAACGATATCGTGGTCATCCACCGCTCTGACGGCAGCGGCACCACTTACATCTGGACCGACTATCTTTCCAAGGTGAATCCGGACTGGAAAGACAAAGTCGGCAAAGGCGGATCAGTGAATTGGCCGGTAGGCCTGGGTGGCAAGGGCAATGAAGGCGTCACCGGCCTGATCAAGCAGACTCCGAATTCCATCGGTTACGTTGAATTGATTTACGCCGCCCAGAACAAGGTTCCATACGGCAGCGTCAAGAATTCGTCTGGAGCTTTCGTGAAGGCGGATCTGGCCAGCGTGACGGAAGCCGCTGCTGGGGCCGTAAAAACCATGCCGGCGGACTTCCGCGTTTCGATCACCAATTCTCCCGGCAAAACCGCCTATCCGATCTCCAGCTATACCTGGCTGTTAATTCCGGAGAAATTTAAAGACGCCGGCAAACGCGACGTGATTAAGGGCCTAATCAAGTGGGCCATCACCGACGGCCAAGGCGCCGTTGAAAACCTCTCTTACGCCAAGCTCCCCAAGGAAGTCGTTGATAAAGAGCTGCAGGCAATCAACAAGATTCAGTAAGCAGTTGAGCGCGATAAAGCAAGTAAAAGCGTGACAACCTCTTCCATAAACGTTCCGAGCGCGGGCCCCGTCGTGGGCTCGCGTTCTTTTCTTGCGCGGCTGCGCAGCGGCGACGAAATCGCGCGCATTATCACATTCATATTCGCGGCGAGCGTGGTGGTGGTATCGCTCATGCTGGTTATTGAGCTGTGGATCGGTTCGGCGCTACCCCGCCACAAATTCGGATTCAGTTTCTTCGTTACAAGGGTTTGGGACCCGATCGCGGAAAACTTCGGCGCCTTGCCATTCATTTACGGCACGCTGATAACGGCAGGTGTAGCGTTACTCTTGGCGGTGCCCTTGGGCATCGGCGCCGCGATTTTTCTTGCCGAGTTGGCTCCGCAAAAACTTTCCGATCCGTTGCAATTTTTCATTGATCTGCTGGCCGCTGTACCTAGCGTGATTTACGGGTTGCTCGGCGTCTTCATCGTGATCCCGGTGATGCGGGAGTGGATTCAGCCCGCGCTGAAAAATACTTTGGGTTTCCTGCCGTTATTTCAGGGGCCAGCATACGGCGTGGGCTTCCTAACCGCCGGAATTGTTCTGGCGATCATGGTGATTCCATACATCATTTCGGTATCGCGCGAAGTGCTGCTCTCCGTGCCTCGAGATCAGCGCGAAGCGGCGCTGGCGCTCGGTTCAACCCGCTGGGAATCCACCTGGAGAGTCGTCGTTCCGTTTGCCAAAACCGGCATTATGGGTTCAATCTTCCTGGCCCTGGCTCGAGCTCTCGGCGAAACCATGGCCGTCACTATGGTCATTGGCAACACTCCGACCATCAGTGCTTCGTTATTTTCCCCGGGCTATTCCATCGCGGCAGTCATTGCCAACGAATTCACCGAAGCTACCGGCGACATGTACCTGAGTGCGCTGATTGAACTGGGTCTGGTGCTGTTTTTGCTGACCTTCATCTTGAATGGGCTGGCCCGCTTGATGATGCTTTTGACCACGCAGCGCGGCAGCGGAACGGGGACGGCATGACCGCCCGTCTGCGCTGGCGCAAGTTTGTCAGCGGCTTCATGCTGACCATGACCGGCGTTTGCGCTCTGGTCGCCGTATCCGTGCTCTTTTGTATTCTTGGTTACCTCGTCTATCACGGAGGAACTTCCATCAATTGGGATTTCTTCACCAAACTGCCGACACCGGTCGGGGAAACAGGCGGCGGCATGGCCAATGCCATCGTGGGCAGCGCCAAGTTGCTGGCACTAGCCTCGCTCTTGGGTGTTCCCATCGGATTTTTTGGCGGCATATACCTGGCTGAATTCAGCGGCCACAAAGTGGCCTTCGTGGTGCGCTACGCCGCGGACTTGCTCAACGGCGTGCCCTCCATTGTGATTGGAATTTTTGCTTATGCACTGGTGGTCTTGCCGTTCAAACATTTTTCCACGCTTGCAGGCGCTTTTGCGCTCGGTCTGATGATGATTCCGATCACCCTTCGCAATACCGAGGAGTTCCTGCTTGCTGTGCCGCGTGCCCTCCGCGAAGGCTCCATGGCGCTGGGCGCGAGCAAGTGGGCGACGATTGTTCGGGTCGTCGTGCCTGCGGCCTACCGCGGCATTATGACCGCCATCTTGCTGGCTTTGGCGCGCGTTGCAGGAGAAACCGCTCCGTTGCTGTTTACTGCTTTCGGAAACCGCTACTGGAGTCCGGGGCTCGGTCAGCCTACTGCGTCACTACCGGTCGTGATTTATAACTACGCCATTTCGCCTTATGACGATTGGCACCGTCAGGCATGGGCCGCGGGACTGGTTCTTTTGGGTCTGATTTTGATGGTCAACATCATTGCGCGGGTGATTCTGGCCCGAGGAGTTGCGGTACCGAGGTCCTAATTATGCAAGCTTCTGCGAGGCCAGAATTGTCCGTAAACCTAAGACCAACGGGGATAGCGAATACCAGCCGCGAGACGATCGCGCCTTCGTCCATGCGCATGAATATTTCCAAGGTCAATTTTTTCTACGGTACGAAGCAAACGCTCTTCGACATCAACTTGGGTATCGCCACCAACCGGGTCACCGCGCTGATCGGGCCGTCGGGTTGCGGCAAGTCCACCCTGCTGCGAACCTTCAACCGCATGCACGAAACCGTGAGCAACGCCCGCCTCGAGGGAGAAATTCTCCTTGATGGACAGAATATTCTTGCCCAGGATGTCACTCAGCTCCGCCGTCGCGTGGGCATGGTCTTTCAACGCCCCAATCCCTTCCCGAAATCCATTTTTGAAAATGTCGCCTACGGCCCCAAGATCAACGGCGCCAACGCGCCGATCGCCGAAATTGTGGAAAAAAGCCTGCGCCGCGCAGCTTTGTGGGACGAAGTGAAGGATCAGCTTCACAAATCGGCGTACGACCTTTCCGGCGGCCAACAACAGCGACTGTGTATCGCCCGTGGCCTGGCGGTTGAGCCGGAAGTGCTGCTCCTTGACGAGCCATGCTCCGCACTCGATCCCATCAGCACCGCGAAAATCGAGGAGTTGCTGGTACAGCTCAAAGATTCCTGTACCATCGCTATCGTGACCCATAACATGCAGCAGGCCGCGCGCGTCAGCGATTACACCGCGTTCCTGCTGGTCGGACAATTGGTCGAGTTCAATCCGACCCCACAACTCTTTACCACCCCGACCGATCCGCGAACGGAGGCATATATCACCGGCCGCTTCGGATGAAGCGTGTGCCCGGGTCTGGTCTTCAGCTTTATTCTGTGCCCGCAGCAGGCGGACGAGGAATCTCTCTCGGTCTTGCACCGAGCGCCTTGAAAGAAAGGAACCATGGAACGCCATTTCGAAAAAGATCTCAACGAACTCAAAGAGCGCCTGCTCTGGATGGGCAGCCTCGCCGAACGCGCTGTGCATCAAGCCGTGCACGCCGTGCTCGAGTCCGATGAGCAGCTCGCCAATCGCGTTCTCGAAGAAGAGGGGGCCATCAACGAGTTGCAGTTGGAAATTGATGACCGCGTGGTGCAGCTTCTCGCTCTCCACCAGCTCATGGCCATTGACCTGCGCTTCGTGCTCGCGGTTTCCCGCATCAACAACGATCTCGAACGCATCGGCGACCAGGCCGTAAACGTTGCCCAGGGCGCGCTGCGCATTTTGCGCCATCCTCGCGTCAAGCCCTATGTCGATCTTCCTCGCATGAGCGAAGTCGCCGAAGAAATGGTACGCGACGCGCTCAACGCCGTAGTCCGCCGCGATGTGGATCTCGCGCGCAAGGTTCTCGCCAGCGACGACAAGGTCGACCATTTCCGCGATCAAATTTTTCGTGAACTGCTCACCTACATGATGGGCGATTCCAGCGTGGTCTTTCCGGCGTTCGAACTGATCCTTGTTGCAAAAAACCTCGAGCGCATCGGCGATCACGCCACCAACATCGCCGAAGACGTCATTTATCTTGTGCAGGGCCAGGACGTCCGCCATCCCGCGGTTGACCGCCGCTAGGCCTCGATCGAATGCGGCGCTCGGCGCTTCCAAACCAATCCACAGATTGACGCCGCCAGGCTAGCAATCGAGATCCATCCTCCGGCGGTTCGATCCCAGGTGCGGGTAAAGTTGATCTGCAGCTCTGTCTCGCCTGCCGGAACTGCGAGAACCATCTGCTCGCTTTCTTGCGGGTGCAGCGCGGAAATCGGCTTCCCGTTCATCGTTATTTTCCACGCCGGATAATCTAACAACCGCAACATCACCCGGCCCGGCACCCGCGCCATCACCTGCACCGTGCGATGTTCCGCATCCCATTTTTGCACTTTTACTGTCGCTTCTTTTTTTCCCTCCGGATCATCCGCTGCCGCGACAAATCTTGCCCGCGCCCCTTTCTGCTCAAGCGCCATGTGATCGTCTCCATCTGGATCGTATTCGTCGGTGCCCTCGAACCCCGTTCCATCTTTCATCGCCGCCTGCAGTGTCGGCATATCTTCCGTGTCCCACCACGCATGTTTCACCAGATACTGTCCCGAAACCGCGATCGCAATCGTCGCCGCGATCGCCCATGCCCACCGTAGCCGTCCGCGCGCGGAGCTTGCTGTAAAGACCATCGCACATAGCGCGAGCATCGACATCCACCTCCAGGGAAACTGCACGAATCGTAATTCGGGCAGATAACGCCAGAAAATCAAGGTGATCGGCAGCATCAGCAGAGTGGCAGCGCCGCCGAGCATGGCCATCGTTGAAAATAATGCCGATTCTCGATTTGTGCCGCTCTTGCCGGCATCGCCGCGGCGCGCCGCAATTGTGGCCACAATCATCCACACAATCAGCAGCACCGCCATCCCCGATGCAATATGGTTGAACGCGTCATGCTCGGCGTCGCTGGTCTTCGCGTACAAAAAGTTTTCCGCCGGCGTCAGTCCACCGGCCAGCGCGCCGGTGATATTCACCCAGCGTTGCTCGTAAATCGCCGGAATCAGGTAAAACGCCGCCAGCCCAAATCCCAGTAGAATCCCGCCACCTCCGTTGATCAGCGGCGCGAAACTTTTCTGCCGAACGGCGGCAAACGCGAAAACCAGCGAAATGCCGTAGCTCGCAATCACCGCCGCGGGCGCGTTCGAAAGCCAGATCGCGCAGAACAGCATCGCGAAATGGACTATTTCCCGAACTGCACTTCGCTCGGCATCAAGTAGGACTCCGCTTAAGCGAAGCGTCGCCAAAAGCAGCAAAGGAAAAACCGCGATCGCCAGAAGCTCCGCGAAGTCGCTCCTCATATAAATGATCAGCAGCGCATAAGGATTGCCGGCAAAGCATGCCGCTGCAAGTAGCGCGGCGAATCGCGAATCCGCCAGCCTCCGCAAAAGCGCATACGCGGAGAGCCCAGCGAAGGTTTGCACGCTAAAAATAAAAACTGTGGCGACATTTCTCCAGGGAAGAATCGTTCCCAGAAATGCGCCAAACAGCCACGAAAGCGGCGGGTAAAAAATAAAGCGCGGCTCCCCGAATCCGAAATTGGCCCATTCCGTCCAGCGCGGCAAGAGCACGCCCTGCTTCCATTGGCTCGCGGCGTCCAGCCACGAGGCCATGTGAAACGCAACGTCGTGGCCGGAAGCAGTGCCCAGGAAAAAAAAGGGGGCAATCACCGCCAGCGCCACGCACAACGAAACCGCTGCCGCCACGCTCCATTCGCGTGCGGAATGCAGGCTTGCGCTATCCGATTGCCAAGAGGGTGAATCGCTCATCTGTTGTGCTGTGATTGTAACCGGAAGGCAATTCCTGGCGCGATGCCTCGCGAGCGTCCCGTTTGTGCGAATCCACCAAGGTTATTTGGTCAGCTCGCGCGACAGATAAATCAGTTGCCCCACATGGTGATAAGCGTGCCCCGCGCAGCGCAGAAATATTGCGAATTGCTCCGAAGCTTCCGGTTCACGCACCGCTGAATAGGCCTTTAGCCAGTCCTCATCCGATTGCTTTTCAACCGTCGCAATCACCATGGCAATCGTCCGGTCGAACGCCGCCAACACTTCCGCCTTCGGCCGCGGTTCCGGCTCCGTGAATTCGCGATCGCGATCCCGCACGTAGCCAGTCTCCGCCACCCGCGCCCCAATGTAGTAGTTCAAATTGCCGGTCATGTGCAGCAGCAGATGGCCCACGCTGTTGCCGTGCGCAAACGGCCGCCGCCATACCTGCTCTTCGCTCAGCGGATCCACCCAGCGATGCGTCTGCTCGCTCACCATTTCGTAGTACGCCGCAAGATCCTTCGCAATCACCTGCGCCAGATCACTCATCATCTACTCCAACGTCAATAAAAAATGCGCCGCAACTGTCATCCCGAGTCCGCAGCAGGCGGGCGAGGGATCTGCTTCTCGTCTAGCTCTTGCAGGCCGATCGCGAACGGACAGGCGTCACTTCGCCTTTTCGTTCTTGTAAATCATGCCTTCCTTCATCACAAAGAAAACGTGTTCCGTCTGCCGGATATTCTGCAGAGGATCGCCCGGCACCGCCACCACGTCGGCCAGCTTGCCGTTTTCCAGCGTTCCGATTTTGTTCGCCAGCCCCAGCAGGTCCGCGTCATTTGAAGTTCCGGCCTTCAACGCGTCAATCGGTTTCATCCCCAAATCCACCATCTGATGAAACTCCTCCGCGTTGCGCCCGTGCGGATAGACCGCCGCGTCCGTCCCCAGTCCAATCTTGATGCCCTTGGCAATCGCCTTTTGAAACGTCACGTGGATGTGCGCAATCGCATCTTCCGCTTTCACTTTAATCGCCGGTGGAATCGGCACGCCCTTGGCGATCTGCTCGGACAACCCCTGCACCGCCATCAACGTCGGCACGTAGTACGTCCCCTTCGCTTTCATCATGTCTAGCGCTTCATCGTCCAGAAACGACCCGTGCTCAATCGAGTCAATCCCCGCACGAATCGCCCGCTTCGCGCCTTCCGCTCCGTGCGCATGCGCCGCCGTCTTCAATCGCAATGCGTGCGCTTCATCCACCAGCGCATCCAATTCCGCTTGCGTCAGCTGCGGCGTATCCACAGCGTCTGCCAGCGAGAGCACTCCGCCCGTCGCACAAGTCTTGATCACCGTCGCGCCATACTTGTGCGCCAGTCGCACCGCGCGCCGCGCCTCATCTGGACCATTGATCACTCCGACTTCCGGTCCCGTCTCCGGCCCTATCGCCCCCTCGCGATAGCCGGTCTCGTCGCAGTGCCCTCCCGTCGCTCCAATCGCATGCACCGCCACCAGCATCCGCGGCCCCGGAACCGCCCCGCGATTGATCGCGTTCCGCAATCCCGCGTCCAGATAATCTCTCGAGCCGACATCCCGCACCGTCGTGAATCCCGCCATCAGCGTCACCCGCGCATTCACGCTGGCATCCAGCGCCATCTCCGGAATCGTCTTTTGCAGACCGTCCAGCGCCGCCCTCGCATAATCCTCGCGGTACATCATCGTCAGGTGAGTGTGCGCGTCAATGAATCCCGGCATCAGCGTGGCGTCGCCCAAGTCAATCACTTCGGCGCCGGCAGGCACCGTCGCGTCCGTTCCCACGCCAACAATCTTTCCGTCGCTGATCACCACCAGCCCCGGCGCAGCCAGCGCGTTGCTTTTCCCGTCAAACATCCGCGCCGCTTTCAGCAGGTAGGTTTTCGACGCCTTCTTCTCTTGCCCCATCGCCGGCAACAGCGCCATTCCGCACAACGCCGCCAACACCATCAACTTGCGCATCATCACCATCTCCTTCGAAGCACGCCGCAATAAATTCCGACCGCTCAAAATAGCCTGTTAGCCGAATTTGTCAAGGCAATCCCGCGCTGCCTTTAATCATCAGCTCCCGGCCCGCCCCCCGCCCCGCACTCTTTCCACAATTTTTCCCAATTCCAGATCCCGTAATTCACCTCTCTCGGCAACGCGAATCCCATCTGATGTGCCAGCATCAGCACCTGCCCGCGATGGTGCGCTTCGTGCGCCAGCATATAACACAGCATTTCCGGTCCGACCGGCCACGGCCGGGCCCAGCCGTCTCTGTGAAATTTCGCGATTCGCCCACTTCCGTCCAGCGCTTCCGCCAGCATCTCTGCGCAACGCGCTCCGCTCTCGGCCAGCCCCGCGCGGGCCTGCGGCTGCGTGCAGCGCGCGCGGTCCAGCCGCCGCGGAACCTTCAAATGCGGCGCCGTAAGCCTCACCCATTTACAGCGAACGTTGTGCACATGGGTAAAGATCGCCGCGATGCTGCGGGTCTTGCCGGGCGGTTTGGCTTTCCAAGCGCGGGCGTCAAGATTTTCGAGCAGCATCTGGTTCATGAGCTCGTTGGCAGCGAAAATCTGCGCCGCGGCTCGGCCCAAGCCACTCTGCAACCGCTCAGGGTGAACCGGCCCAGCGCGAACCACTGCCGCGCGAGCCTTCGGCGTGCGAATTTTGCGTTGACCTGTGGCCACGGCTCTCTTCCTTGTCCAACATTACCCTCGAGGGTCAGCCAAATTCGTGTAAAGTATACCCAACCGCATTGCAATTCCAGGGAGCCTCTTGAATCCAAATAAAGCGCTGTGGGAAAAAGGCGATTTCACGGAAATCGCCGCATTCATGCGGCAATCCGGAGAAGCATTCGCCAAATCGATGGAACTTACTCCGCCGCTGCGCGTCTTGGATCTTGGTTGCGGCGATGGCACCACCGCTCTACCGTTGGCTCAGCTCGGCGCTGACGTCGTCGGAATCGATATCGCCAGCAACCTCGTCGCAGCCGGCAATGGGCGCGCCGCCGCGGCCGGTCTCGCCAACCTGAAGTTTCAGGAAGGCGATGCTTCCAACCTGCAAGGAGTCAGCGACCATTCCTTCGACCTGATCGTCTCCATGTTCGGCGCCATGTTTGCGCCGCGTCCCTTCGACGTCGCCAGGGAAATGGTGCGCGTCACCAAACCCGGCGGCCGCATCGTCATGGGCAACTGGATTCCCGGCGATCCTACCTTCGTCTCGCAGGTGCTCAAGATCAGCTCTTCGTTCATGCCTCCGCCACCGGAAGTTTCATCAGTCCTGTCACCTGGGGCGGCGAAGCCAACGTTATCGAGCGCTTTGCCCAGGCTGGCATCTCCGTTGACAGAATCACCATGGTCAAGGACACCTACCACTTCACTTCTTCCGACAAGACTCCGTCCGACTTTATTGATTTATTTGAAAAATTCTACGGCCCAACCATGAACGCCGTCGAGGCCGCACAAAAGAGCGGAAGGCAGGACGAGCTCCGCGCCCAGTTGTCGCATCTCGCTAACACCCAAAACCAAAGCACCGATGGCGGAACCCTTATCCCCGCCACTTTCCTGCGTGTAACCGTTCGGGTCTGAACGCCAGCGCTCTTCCCCGTGCATCTGTGCCGTCCAAGACGCACTCTTTTGCAAGCGCCGGATTGAAAGAAACACTCCCTTGACCATGAGGATTTTGTTAGAATTTGCCTCGAGCCGGAAGAGGATATCTGCCTCGCTCTCGGGATCCCACCCTCCCTTTAGGCATGGCCTCTGAACGCCGCCCAGCTCCACATTAGAAAGTGTTATGACTATGGAGCTTTTATGAGCACCAGAACTCACCAATCTCGTTCCTTTTTCACTCAGATCTTTCGTCCGATCCCTCGCGACTATCTCGAACGCCGGCGCTGGTTTCGCACACTTTCGACCACTTTGATGATTGTGGTGCTTAGCCTGCTCCTGGCCGCGGTCATCGTCTACACTTCCAACCCCTCCAGCTTCGGCTCCGCAACCAGATAGAGTCACGTCCCGGCATTCTTAGCAGACTCCGGTTTTGGTGTGCCCCGGGCCATAACGCATTCGGGATCTCGCCGAGTGTTCTCGGCCCGATGATCGCCGCGATTGGTAATGTCTCAGTTTGAATTTTCTTGATGATCAGATCGACGGACTTCGCTGAAGCGCCAGTTCTTAATATTCCCCCGTACCATCAAACGGCCAGCACGTACCAAGGCATCAATCTCTCCGGCAATCGCCTGATAGGCTTCATCTCCAGCGGGTAAATTTCGACCCATGGTGCCTGCGACTCTCGCAATTACCATAGCCACTTTCGTCCATCGTTCTCCGACAGCCAAAAGAATAGTGTCCTGAATTTGAGAGTTGATCATGGAGTGATTCTGCTTATTTTAGTTTGCCAGAAGAACGATTTCCTCTAGGCTCCAAACGTGATCGGCTAGTCCAGCTTGCATCGCTGGCGTAACTCTCAGCGTCTTGTGAATCCGGCCAAAGTTATAATACAGGAAGTGAATCGCCACCATTGCCGCATGATTTTCGACCTTTTTGCTAAATGCATTGGTTAGGCGAGTAAAGCGGCGCATCCCCATCCGCATGGTTAGATTTTGGCGTTCCACATAGCTGGTAGAAATATCCTCTGCCTTTGGATTGCCCATGATCGGAATTGTGCGGCATCCCATATATCCTGCTGGACTGTAGCGTGCTTCGCTTTCTTCGCGATCTGCACCGTAAACCTTAATCAGCATAGCGTAATCAATATCCGGCCCGAACGCGCTCTCTACCGCGTCTGCGTACACGCGATGCCCGTCCGTAGTTAGCTGAATCCGATTCGCCAAGCGGCTCGCCAGATCGTGCATGAGAGCGTAGGCCGATGATGCGCCACGAGTGCCAATCTGCCAGCAGCAGATTAGTTTGGTGTCGGCGCACAGGGCTGTCCACGTCCAAACATCGCCGTATCCAAACTGCCCCTGCTTGTCAGCCGGAACGTTCTTTTGCTTGGCGTAGCAGAAGCTCCAAATTTCATCGCATTGGATTCGTTTGCAAGGCAGGTTACAGAGCTTCTCTTGCTGGTACCGCTCACAGGCCAAACCAAGACTAACTAACAATTTCGTGACGGTGTTAATGGAAACGTCTGCGAGGCGGCTCGTCGCTCTCAGGCTGTTCCCTTCAACAAGCATCCCTAGAATGGCGGCTCTTTTGGCTTGTGGTAGGCGGTTCATGGTGAACCAAAAGTAGCAGAGCTAAACCCATATGTCAAGCATATAATTCAGTTTAACGACTATCGATAATTGCTATTGACAACCTGCTTTCTATGACTTACACTGCTTTTCGGTGGACATCGTGCATGATCGTCGAATTCCGGGACAAATCATTAGCTCTGATAGAGACCGACCGTGCAGCAGAAGTTCGTTTGCCGATTTCAGTAGTCAATTCGCTAAGGCACAAACTGCATGTGATTCGACAAGCGCCGGACGAAAGAACATTGAGAAACTGGAAAAGCCTTCACTACGAGAAAATGGAAGGAGAGGAACGGTCAATCCGAATCAATAAACAATATCGGCTAATTTTTTCGCTCGAAACTGAGCCTAAACCAAAGGTGACCGTACTGAGAGTTTGGAACCATGACTAGCGAGGGGGACGCCATGTCAGCAACTGCAAGTTGGATTATGCATCCGGGAGCTTACATCAAGGAGGAAATGGAGGAGCGCGATTGGAGTCA
Organism: uncultured Acidobacteriota bacterium; assembly: GCA_963814635.1. GTDB lineage: Bacteria > Acidobacteriota > Terriglobia > Acidiferrales > UBA7541 > Acidiferrum. The sequence goes on from CAWFDP010000003.1 coordinate 516,011, forward strand.
GCGTGATCTAGCGTTTATTTTGGGATGCTCCGAACAGGCAATCAACCCGATTCTTAACGGAAAGCGCGGAATCAGTCCGGAAATGGCTAAGGCTCTTGGGGAAGCATTCGATGTTCCGGCTGAGTTTTTCGCAAATCTTCAACAGGCATACGACCTTGCCCAAGCCCGTAAACCTGACCCAAGCGTTGCAGCTCGCCGCACAATGCAATCCGCGTATCCTGTGCGCGAAATGATTAAGCGCGGTTGGATCGAACAATCGGATGCGACGATGCTTGAAACTCAGCTAGTTCGTTTCTTTAACGTGAATAGCCCGAATGAAATTCCTTATTTCCCACATGCTGCGAAAAAGAGCAGCTACGAGGAAAGGAACGTACCAGCCATTCAGTTGGCTTGGCTTTTTCGCGTCCGGCAAATCGCCGAATCCATAAGCGTTCCTAAGTATTCTGAAAGGGCGCTTCGACAGGTAGTCCAAGGCGAACTGCCTCCCCTAATGACCTCACCTGACGAGGTACGTCACGTCCCAGCACTCATGCTGGAATGTGGAGTACGGTTTGTCTTAGTCGAAAAACTACCGAATGCAAAAATTGATGGCGTTTGTTTTTGGCTTGATGACGCCTCGCCAGTAATTGGGATGAGCACTCAGCACGACCGAATCGACAATTTCTGGTTTGGGTTGAGACACGAAATTGAGCACGTCTTACAACGGCACGGCATGGGAGCAGAGAACGAAATCGTGGATGTCGATTTGGATGCAGATACGACCTCGTTTTCGGCAGAAGAACGGGTTGCCAACCTAGCTGCCGCCGATTTTTGTGCTCCAACAGAGAGACTTAACAATTTTCTGCTAAGGAAAAAACCGTTTTATTACGAAAAGGATGTCATCGCCTTCGCAAGAATAGTGGAAAGACACCCCGGAATAGTCGTAGGTCAGATTCATAGGAAACTGAATCGATATGACTATCTGAGAAGGCACCTTGCGAAGATTCGCCAATTCTTGCTTCCAGGTTCGATTGCCGATGGATGGGGGCAAACAGTTCCAGTGTCACTCTGATTGTGGAGGATAGCGGTGCCAAGCAAAAAGGAACAATTTCGGCAGATTTGGCATCGATATGATTCAAGGCAAGACCATAAGCCGTCTAGCTTGAGGCAGGCCGTAGCTTGGGCAGTCGAAGAAGGTCTACTTGAACTGCCGGAGCCTGACCCTGTTGGTGATCTGGCAGAACAGATGGGGCAGGCAGTTCGTGAAGAATACAAGACGGACGCGCAGGGCAGAAGGTATCGCGTCAATCACGCCGTTCGCGTGACTAAGAGCGGAGTACAGTACACCTTTTGGGGTGTTCTGGGTTTTGCCAAACCTGAGCATTTCGAGCGAGCTTTTGCCCAGCGTCGTGAGTTAATTGTTGGTGAGTCCTTCCAACTTAAAATAGACGTGGATGTCTTCAACGATCTGAATGCTGGCAAACACCCTGTATTCCAACTTGTTCTTGATTATAGGGATGACGTTGCGGAGCGCGAGGAACTAATGCTTCGTCACTACAGCAGGCGTGTAGCCTAGTCTTTTTTCTTCCAACGGGCGCGGGCAGCCAGCTTTGCGATCTCATGGCGTTCATCAGGCGTGAGTGTTTTTGCTCTAGATTTTCCACCCACCAATCCACCAGAACGTCCTTTGCGTTTGGCGCTTCTCTTTAAGGGACTTACAGTGTCCGCATGTTCGCCAGTGGCTATATCCACAATCATCTTGGCTAATTGGTTCGGGTCACGCGGACGCTTTGCCATGCGCCAAGTATGCCACAATGCGGAGAGTCTATTTCGGGGTCTCAGAATGAAACTGAAGACACTACCCCGCGATTGCCTCTCTCGACAAAATCAGCAAAAATGGTCAGCCTTAACCATGTTCGGACCCAAACACATCGCCCCTGGACTCCTCGAATCGTACCGTTCGAACTCTGGCGAATCCATCGACTCGCTCTCCCTCGACCATCCTCTCTTGCTCGTCTTCTTGCGCCACTTTGGCTGAACCTTCTGTCGCGAGGCGGTCGCCGAGCTCTCCAAACTTCGCACTGAACTCGAATCCAAAGGCACCCGCCTGGCCTTCGTCCATCTTGGCACCGAAGACCGCGCCGCCAAATTTTTCGCTCCCTATCATCTCGACGATCTCCCCCGCGTTGCCGATCCCGACGGCAAGCTTTACGACGCCTTCGGCCTGGCCCACGCTGAATTGCGCCAGTATCTCAATCGGGAAAGCGTCTATCGCATGCTGATGTCCTGGCTTGAAGGCAATTTTATCGGCTTGCCTGCCGGAGATATTCAGCGCATGCCCGGCGCCTTCCTCCTGCGAAACCGCCAGATCCTCAAATCCTTCCGTCACAAATTGGTTTCCGACCGCCCCGACTATCTCGCACTCGCGACCGCGTGATTTTTCCTCGCCTGACTGGCAAGATTCGCGAAGTGTCGCTCGCACCCAACCGCCTCTTGCGCCAAGCCTGCGATATGCCGCACGATACTCACTTCGCCCTACATCGGTATTGGGTGTCTTGTAGCTGCTTGTTCAGCGTTACTGGGAGAATCGCGCGACGGGTGCGGACTCCATTTGGAGTCCGCCATAGGAAAGCGAGCGGACTCTACTTGGAGCGCGAAAAATAGAATGTCCTCAACTCCAGATGTTTTAGTCATTGGTGCGGGCCTTGCCGGCCTCGCCTGCGCGCGTCATCTCGCCGATGCCGGAGTGTCTTTCCAGATCATCGAAGCATCCGACGGAATTGGCGGCCGCGTTCGAACCGATGAATTCGAAGGCTTCCTGCTCGATCGCGGCTTTCAGGTTTTGCTCACCGCCTACCCCGAAGCCCAGCGTACTCTCGACTATCACGCTCTCCATCTGAGAAAATTCACGCCCGGCGCTTTCTCCTGGTTCGCAGGCCGCATGAACCAGCTCGTCGATCCCTGGCGCACTCCCGGCGGATGGAGCACCGCCTTCAAATCGGACTTCGGCACCCTGTTCGACAAATTTCGCACTCTGCGTTTGCGTTCCCATTTGCGCGCTTCTTCCATCGATCAGATTTTCAAGCGCCCCGAGCGCTCCACAAAAGATGCACTCGCCTCCGCCGGATTTTCCGACGAATTCATCCATCGCTTTTTTCGCCCGTTTTTCGGCGGCATTCTCCTCGACGGCGAACTGAAATCCTCCAGCCGCATGTTCGAATTCGTTTTCAAAATGCTTTCCGAAGGCGACATCGCCGTTCCTGCTCGCGGCATGGGTGCGATTCCCGCGCAGCTCGCCTCTCACCTGCCGGAAAATTCCGTTCGTTTCGACACTCACGCTGAATCGCTTCACGAAAATGAATTGATGCTTACTGGCGGCGAATCGCTCCGTGCCCGCGCCATCGTGGTCGCCGTCGATGGTCCCTCCGCCGCCCATCTGGTCGGCGAAGCTGAGCCTGCTTCGCGCAGCGTTTCCTGTTTCTATTATTCCGCCGACGAGACTCCGGTTCCCCACCCGATGCTGGTTCTAAATGGCGACGGCGCCGGCCCGGTCAACAATTTTGCGGTGGTCAGCCAGGTCGCTCCTTCCTACTCACCCGCTGGAAAATCCTTGATCTCCGCCACCGTTCTCGGCACTCACCAGCTCACCGATCAGCAGCTCAGCGGCTTCGTCATCGCGCAAATGAAAAATTGGTTCGGCAAGGTCGCTTCTTCCTGGCGCTATCTGAAAAGTTATCCCATTCCGCACGCCCAGCCTCAGCAGTATCCTGGCGCGCTGGAGCCGCCGCAGCGTCCGGTTCGCGTTCGCCCCGGCATTTATTTGTGTGGCGATCATCGCGACAACGCTTCCATCAATGGCGCGATGCTCAGTGGACGTCGCGCTGCGGAAGCGGTCCTCGCCGATTTGTCACGCTAATTGCAAAAACTGGGAATTTACGCAACCAGAGTTAAGGCTACCGTTTCATTTAGGAACATTTTCCACAGAACTTTTCTCACAATCACTTTCGTACTATTGACGCTGGGACTTTCCTTGCGGAAACTCGATTGATGGCCCGCTACTCAGCTTTTCTCGGGCGCGCTGTGGATGTGCAATACCGCGCCGGGGATATTTGTCTTCCCGCTTCTGGCACCTTTGTCGGCGATTCCGGCCGCTCAATCTTCCTCGAACAACATTACGAACAGCTCGGCCAGGCGAAAAATTTCCGCTGGGAAATTCCTTATCCCTGCATCGTCCGTCTGGAAAGCGCCGAAGATTCCAAAGACGCTGCGTCGCCGGACGCTGCACTCAGTAACGAGAACTCCGCGTCACCAGACGCTTCCCTGCAAGCCAGCGCAGCCCACGCCTCTGGCGGTTCATCTTTTCTGCCCGTCGCTCACCGTCCAAAAACCGCCTGACCGGTCTTTCTCCGCCCGCACTGCTATCCCCTCTTTACTGGCCCACTAAGGGTCTTGTCATGCGGCCGTCATTCCGGGCGAAGCGAGGAATCTCTCTTTCTTCTCGCTGTCATGCACCGCCCCGAGCTCTTGCGCTAAACTATTCGCTCGTCGTCACTTTGTCTCTTGACGCCATCATTTTTCCGGAGAGCCATCATGCCGCAACCAACTGTCAGCCTCATCGGCCTCGGACTCATGGGCCGCCCCATGGGCCACAATTTGCTCAAAGCAGGATTCCCATTGGTCGTCTGGAACCGCACAGCGTCTCGCGCGGATTCGCTGGCTGCCGCTGGTGCGCGCCTCGCCGCCTCTCCCAAGGAAGCCGCCACTGCCGCCGACATTCTCATCACCATCGTCAGCGATCCGCCGGCGCTCGAGGAGGTTCTCTGGGGCGGCAACGAAAAGTCCGGCGGCGCGTTTGCCTCTATCAAAAAAGGCGCGATCTATATTGACTCCAGCACCGTCTCGCCGGCCCTCGCGCGCAAAATTGCCGATGCTTCAAAATCCGCGGGCATTCGCTTCCTCGACGCGCCGGTCACCGGCGGTACCTGGGGCGCCGAAAAAGGCGAACTGCTTTTCATGATCGGTGGCGAAGCAGAAACGTTCGAAGCCGCGCGCCCAGTCCTTTCCGCCATGGGCAAAAAACTTTTCCACCTCGGCCCCAACGGCGCGGGGCAAACCATCAAGCTCGCCATGAATCTGCTGCTCGCCCTGCAGGTCGACGCTTTCGCCGAAGCTCTCGCGCTCGTCACTGGTGCAGGCTTAGCTGGCGAAAAACTGGTCGAAGTCTTGCAATCCAGCATGGCCCGCTCCGGCGTCCTCGACGTAAAAGCGCCAGTTATGCTCAGCGCCGACTACCAACCCAGCTTCCCGCTCCGCCTGATGCATAAGGATCTCAGCCTCGCGCTCGATCTCGGCAACCAGCTCGGCGTCCCTCTTCCGGCCGCCGCTGCCGCGCGCGAAATCTACAATTCGGTCAAAGGTTCGTCGAAAGACGATCTCGATTACGCCGCCGTTTATAAATTCTGGGACAAGTAGCCTTCACCGCAGCGTCAACGTTTGCTCGCCCGCGTGCAAGGCGATTGGTTGGCCTTTCCACCGCAACTCGCCCACTACTCCATCCGGCAATTTCACGCGCGCTTCCACTCCTTTCGCTCCGCGCCCATAGTTTACTTCCACCATTCCCTGCGGAATCGGCATGCCCGCTTGCACTTCTTTCAGTCCGCCAAGATGCGGCTCGATCACCATTTTTTCAAATCCCGCGCTGAGCGGCCGTATTCCGGCCACAACCGTCAACAAGTCGTAGTTCGGGTGCGCGCTCCACGCATGCGAATCGGACCGTGTCGGCTCCGGCGATTCCGCCCACGTGGTCAATCCCAATCCCACCATCTCTCGCCACGGTCCCAATAGTTTCAGGTACTCGTCGCCCATTCCGGCGTGCTCGATCGCCCGCGCCAGATAAAACCGGAAATAATACGTAGCCGCAGTCATTGCCGGAACTTCACCGCTCGCCGCGAAGCCGGAATCGCTCTGCGACAGTATCTTCGTCAATATTTCTTTTTGCTGCATCGCAGGAATCACCTCCAGCCACACTCCCAGAATGTTGGCGTGCTGGCTGAAATGTTTTTGCGCCGGGGTGTCCGCCAGCAAGCCGTATTTTTCGTTCCAGCACAATTTACGGACCGCCGTCGCCGCTCGCTCCGCCGCCGCTTGGTATTTCTCCGCCAGCCGCGCATCGCCATAAGTGCGTTCCAATTCCGCGCCGTAACGCAGCGCCTCCACAAACTGCAGGGTCATCGCCGCCGAGCCGCCGTCTTCATCCTGGGGCGGTACGCCGCCCTCAAAATCCGCGCCCCAATCCACAAACGGCCACCACGGAATTTTCCCCAACAAACCGTCCGTGCGTTGCCTCCGCAGAAACCAGTCCAACACCGTCCGTGTGCCCGGAACTTGCTCGCTCACAAATTCCGCGTCTCCGCGATATTCCCAGAAATCGTGGACCATCCCCACCCACAACAGCGAAAACGTCGGGATCATCTGCACTAGCGACGAAGGATACCGGCTTTGTGTCAATCCCTCGGGGATACGCGAATGATTAAACGCCGCAATCGCCTGTCGTGCCAGCCGGTCATCTCCCGCCACGCTGTAGGAAATCAGCGCCTGTATCCTGGTATCTCCGATGTATTGCAGCCGCTCCCAGTACGGCGTGTCCATATAAGTGTCGTGCGCATCCAGCCGCGCTGTTCGCCACCCGATTTTCCAGATTGGTTCCAGCGTGGCATCATCTGCATGAAAATATCCGCGCTCCACAAACGGATACGCGCTGAACCATGTCTTCAATCCTTCGATCCGCATCGGCTCGTCGTGCGTTTCCACGTCCAGCTGCAAGTAGCGCCACGTCCGCCAGCCGAGCGGCGAAAAATCCCGTTTGCTCTCTCCGCCTCCTGGCAAGAATTCGTCCACGACTCCTTCGATGTGTTTGCCGTCAATCTGATTGCGGTTTCCTTTTTGTCGTCCCTCGTTCACCAGAGCTTCCGCGTACGTCAGCCGGATCGTCGCACCATGCCCTCTGCTTATAGTCAGCACGGGGTAACCTGTCGTCAGTTCGCCATTGTCGATCAGCACGCTCACTTTGGTGCGCGCACCCAGCTCGAGTCCGGTCGGCGCCATTCCGATTTTCGTGGACGCTCCCGTCGCTCTCAGCACCTTTCCCGCCGGCACTTCCGCCATCTCCATCGCCGGGAGTGGATCAGCTATCAATTGCCAGTTGTTCGGCGCATCCTGCTCATAACGCAGCGCCCCGCGCCCCAGCGTCACCGCCTTCGTCCACGACCCCGGATGATTGCTGTTCCCTGTCTCCGCCGTCGCATACCAGTCCAGTCGGCTTCCATCCCACTGCTCTCCCGGCTCCGCGGCAAAATATCCATTCACTTTCGGCCGAACCGCAACGATTCCAGTTTCTTCCTCGACGTCCCAACTCGCGTTGCTGTCGGCGATGCTCTCCGCCGCTCCCGCTCCGTGCAGCAGAAATCCCGTTCGCTCGCTTATCTGCGCAATTGCCGCATGCGTGCCAAAATGCCAGACCGTCGCCGCCAGCGTGTTCTTCCCGGCGTGCAGCAACGGCGCAATATCGTAAGTCTCGTATCTCCAGTGGCCCAGATCCCCTCGGCTGGGGCCGCGCCCAGCTTCTTTCCCGTTCACATAAAAAATAAATTGATTATCCGCGCTGACGTTCACCGTGAAATGCTGTGTAGCCTGGGCCAAATCGATCAGTTTGCGAAAACGCAGAACCACCTCGTCACGCTGCGGCACCCCGGGCGCGCTAATCCATTGCGCGCTCCAGCGCTTTTCGCCTGCCTCCTGCCCAACCAAGCAAGGCGCTGTAAGCGCAATCACACCAGCCATCGCCATCAATGGAACCAGATTCTTCATGTTTGATCCGCACCCCCACAGCGCCACTATCTTACTGAACCCAGCCATCATAGCGGCCAGCTCTTCTCTTACACTTGTAGTGGCGGGTCTTCAGACGTTCTTTGGTCTCTGCCATCGTGTCCGCCACCTTTAACTGGATTCCATCTCTTCGAAGCACTGCAGTCCTTTACCAGTGTTAGAATGCTCGCCGCCCTACGGAGGAACTCGATGAATCACAACTCCCACAAGTCACTCGCGCTCGCGGTTTTGGCCGCCGCGCTGTTCTGCACTCCCGCCGCCGCACAGGAAAAAGAACCCGACTGGTCCAAAGTCGAAATCAAGGTCAGCAAAGTTTCCGGTAACATCTACATGCTGGAAGGCCAGGGCGGCAACATCGCCGCGTCCGTCGGCGAAGACGGCGTCGTCATCGTGGACGACGAATTCGCGCCGCTCGCCGAAAAAATTCAGGCCACGCTCAAAAATCTCGGCATCACCGACAAGCCCGTTCGCTTCGTCATCAACACCCACTATCACGGCGACCACACCGGCGGAAACACTCCGTTCGCCAACAACGGTTCCACCGTCATCGCGCAGGACAATGTCCGCAAGCGCCTCATTTCCGGCGGCACCGCAGGCAACGGCGGGTCCATGAAAATGGAAAACAAGCCCGCCGAAAAAACCGCCCTTCCAATCATCACCTTTGAACACGACGTCACCGTCCACCTCAACGGTGAAGACATCCGCGCCCTGCACTTTCCTTCCGGTCACACCGATGGCGATGCCATTATCTTCTTTCCCAAAAACAACGTCGTGCATATGGGTGACGATTTTGTGCGTTACGGTTTCCCTTTCATCGACGTCGCCAGTGGAGGCAGCGTTCAGGGCATGATCGATGGCGTGGAAAAAGCCGCCGCCCAGCTCCCCGCCGATGTCAAAGTGATTCCCGGCCACGGCGCCCTTTCCAACCTGGACGACGTACGGGCCTACGTGAAAATGCTCAAGGAGACTTCCGCGGTGGTGCAGAAAGCGATCGACAGCCACAAAACGCTAGAGCAGATGAAGCAGGAAAAAATTCTGGCACCTTGGCAGAAATGGTCCGGCGATTTCGTCAATTCCGACATTTTCATCGAAACCCTCTTCAATTCCCTCACCGGCCACAAAGGCGAATTCGTCAAGCATAACTAACCCTAAAGGGCGAAATTTAGTTCTAATTTTGGAAGTGGTTTTGCCTACTGCCGCGTCCACTCAGACATGAACCCTGGCTGTCTGCTCGGTTTGTCTTTGGCCGCGATTCTGCTTCTCAACGTGCCAGCCATCCAGTCCGACGCTTCATCTCTGTCCGGTTCCAAAACGCAGTAAGCCGCTTCCGCCGGGTACTAGCAGTTCACCCTCTACAATTCGCTCAACGGCCACAAAGGCGAATTTGTGAAACAAAACTGACGATCCGATAAGGATCGTCATCCCAAGCGAGCATCGCGAGCCGAGGATTCTTTGCGATAGCCGCCTTTGTCATCCGAACCCCAGGCATAAGCAGCAAGCGTTCGCTACTCTCTGCGTCTGGCGCCTGCCCCAACTCGGTCGGGGCGCCTCATGCCCCCTCATGCCCTCCGTCTCTGCGAAAATCGTTTTCTTTTTTTCCTCGCCGATAGGAGTTAAAAGCCAGTCTCGTTTCGGTGTTTCTCTGCTCTCCCCATTTCTTACCCTCCGCGTAATTTTCCCCGCCCATGAAGTGCAGCGAAACGTACGGCTCGTCTCCAACCACCCAACTGTCGTGCCCAGGCCCGATGTATAAGACCGAAGGGAGTTTGGCCAAAGAGGTCTCTTAACTGGTCGCTGCTCCCCTTGATCCCTGGTCTCTGGTCCCTGCCGTCACGGCTTCGCGTTCGGCGAAAAAAATCCGATCGGCAAATCCTTCGCGGTGCGCAGACCAGCCGGAGCGTCCAGGATCACCGGAATGGAGTTGACCGCGACCGAGGCGGTCGCGATGTCGCCATGCGAGCCTCCGGGAATCGTCAGACTGATATTGGGATGGCCGGTGAGCGTCACGGTGTCGGCAGAATCTTTTGCGCCGACGTACATCTGCAATTCCATGTAGATGACTTCCTTGCCCGCAGCGAGGCCGCGCGCGATCTGGTGAACGCCGGCCGCTTGTCCCGGTTCGACCGTGAGGTATTCGGTTTGCACGCGTTCGGCGGCAACTTTTGGCTCGATGGTTTCGGTGATTTCATCGACCGCGAGGCCCAAGCCATCCGAAACCATGGCCACCGATTCCGGCAGGCCAACATGTTTGATCACGCCTTCGGCAACTTTGGCGCGGAACTCTTCCACGCTCATGCCCGCCCCGATTTTTTTCTGCAGCGGCAAGCGCCGCTTCGAGGCGTCCACGATGCGTAGGGCTTTGGCGTGTTCGATGCGTTGCGAAACCGCAGCCAGCGTAATGAGCAGCTTGTCCATCACGAAGCCCGGGTTGACTCCGGTGCCAACCAGCGCCACGCCCCAGTCCTTGGCTTCTTTGTCAATTTGCGCGGCAAGCTCCGGATGGGTGCGATAAGGATAAGAAAGCTCTTCGCACGTGGAAACCACGCAGGAGCCGGCTTTCAAACACTCAATCAGCTGGTCGGCAACTTTCACCAGCGAGGAAGAGGTCGTATGCATCACGATGTCCGCGGCCTGGGAAAGAACTTCTTCGGCGTTGCCGGAAATCTTAACGCCCCACGGCGCGTCGCTCGCGCCCACCACTTCGCCGAGGTCGCGCCCGATTTTGGCAGGGTCGTTGTCAATTGCGCCGACAATTTCAATAGACTGCTTTTCCCGCAGCAACTTGGCGATGGAGGCGCCAATTGGCCCGATGCCATACTGAATCGCGCGTATCTTCTTTTTCACCGGAGTCTCCGTATTCCCGCTGGTGCGCCTGATAACGCAGCCCGACGCTCACTGCTAAATTTTGGGGCGCAAGGAAACTTATAAGATAAAGGATTCAGCCTGCTCAGGCAAACAAATCGCAATGCGCGCAGCGCCGCGAAACCAGCACCGGCTATGGCATCTTGCGCCCCGCCGGATTCATAATAGCGGAGCCCCCAATGACTCCCCGACCGGCGTCTGTCGATGGACGCACGGTAAAACTTGTGACAGGGATTTGGCTGCGATCCAGGAGGTGCACAGTGCCTGCACGAAAACTTTCAGACGACGAGATCAACAAATTGCTCAGCCGTATTCCCGGCTGGCGAGTGCTGAGCGGCAAACTGCACAAGCAGTTTGAGTGCAAGGATTTTAACGCGGCGTTCGGCAATATAACCCGGGTAGCGCTGATCGCCGAAGCCATGAATCATCATCCGGAATGGTCGAACGTCTGGAACCGGGTGAGCTTCGACTTGGTGACCCACAGCGTCAAGGGCATCAGCGATCTGGATTTTGTGCTGGCGGAAAAGATCGAGGAAATTTTTGCCGCACACGCCGCCAGTCGTGCGACTTCCGGTACATGATCAACAGCACCAAGATTGACGGCAAATGATCGGAGCGCACCAGCCGCAAAATAAATCGCGCGGATTGTTGATCACGATTTTACGGTGGGCGGCAGCGCTCGCGGTGTTCGCGATGCTTTTTCATTTTCTTCCGGTAGCGCCGTTGCGCGCGGCGTTAGGCAAAGTTCCCCCGATTCGATTTGTGATTGTTCTGATTGTTTATTTGTGCGCGCACACCATTGGAATCGCCAAGTGGCGCATGGTGGTAAACACTGCGGGCTCGCAGCTTGATTTCGCGACCAGCGCGCAATGCTATTTGGGCGGTTTATTCGGAACACTGTTTCTGCCGTCGATTATCGGCGGCGATGTAGTGCGGCTCGCGGTTGGCCTGCGGCGAAGTCCACAGCCCGCGGCGGTGCTCGCCGGAAATGTAGTCGACCGTTTTCTGGATGTGGCGGCGCAGGCGACGCTGGTGTCGATTGGATTGATGCTGTTGCCGGGATCGCTGCCGGAACAGTTCAGCGCGGCGGCGGGTAAGATTCTTCTCATCTGCGCAGCAGTCTTCTTTGCAATAAGTTTCCTATTTTTTGTTTTGCGGAAAGCAATTTTCGCAGGACGATCACGCCACTTCTTGCGACGATTTGTGCGCTTGCGCCACGCGCTGCGTTCGGTGCGGCAGCGTCCACAAATTCTGGTTTCAGGCTGGCTGCTCGGCGTACTGATTCAGGGAACGTTCATTTTGTTGAATGCGCTGCTCGCGATTTCGTGCGGCCTGTTTGAGCCTTTCCGTGTTTGGCTGTTCGCGTGGCCGCTGGCAAAGTTGGCGGCACTGCTGCCACTGACGCAAGGCGGAATGGGAATTCGCGAAGCGGTTTTGGTGGCGTTGCTCCTGCCGTTCGGCGCAACCGCTCCATTGGTACTGGCCGCCGGACTGGTCTGGGAAGGAATTATCGTCGCAGGAGGTTTAATTTCCGGTGGGGTTGCTTTTCTGCTGCGTCGCCTGGACCGTGGAGTCTCCTGAACGTTCCGTTGCCATTCGTCATCCCTCTTGACACTGGCGCGACGCAGCCCAACACTAGCAATCCCCTTTCAATACAGTGGTCCTAGAGGACTGTCCTCTCCAGTCTCGTAAAGACGGAAACTGCCGTGGGCCCAGCCATGCAATCGAAATCTGGCTGAGTTTCTGGGTCTTGGTGCGTGTTTTTTCGATGCTCCCGGCAGTTCGAACGGAGCAGCGAACGGCGCGACGGCAGACAAGAGGAAAGCTCGATGAACACGAAAATGATGGAACTATCGGCGGAGAGCGACGCGCAATTGCGACGGCAATTTGGCGAGCTTGATTCGCTGTATCGCAAGTCTCCGAACGGAGTCGCGGTTCTGGATCACGAACTGCGATACGTGCGAGTGAATGAAGCGATGGCCGAATTCCACGGATTGCCGCAAGATGCGTTCGCCGGGCGCGAAGTGCATGAACTGTTGCCGGATCTACCCAAGGATTTTCTTTTGCGATTTCACGCAGCGGTGAAAAGCAATCAGCCACTGATGGACATTGAGCTGATGCTGCAAAACAGTGCGCGTGCATTTGCACGGCACTTTCTGGTGCATTTTTATCCGCTGGATGCGAGCGGTGACGACGAAGCGGGCACCGGACTGGTGCTAATGGACATCACCGAACGCAAACTGGCCAACGAAGCGCTGCGGCTTTCCGAGGCACGCTACCGAGACGTGGTCGAGCATTCGGTTTATGGAGTGTGCAGCGTCAATGCGGCGGGCGGCGGCAGCGGAGCCAATACCGCGATGCTGCGAATTTTGGGATGCGCCTCGCACGAGGAATTCATCAACCTCAATCTGCTGCGCGATGTTTTTCGATACCCCGATCAACAAGCGCAGCTCTTCGCCGCGTGCAAGGAGCAAGGTTCATTGCACAATGCGGAGGCGGAATGGCGGAGGCGCGACGGCGGGATCGTGGCGGTGCGCTTGCATCTGCGGCGGCTGCCGAACGGCGCGGAACGCGGAGAGCTGGAAATTATTGCGGAGGACGTTACTGAATTGCGCGCGCTGGAACGGCAACTGCAACAAGCGCAGAAGTTTGAAGCAATCGGGCAACTGGCCGGCGGCATCGCGCACGATTTCAACAACGTGATTGGCGCGATTCAGGGCTGGGCGGAGCTGGGATTCGACCAGAATCGCGGAAATCAAATCACCGCGGACCGCTTCGCGCGGATTCGAGAACAGGCGGAGCGAGCGGCGGCGCTGACCAGAGAATTGCTGGCATTCGCGCGGCGCCAGGTGCTGCAGCCACGAGCCATGGATTTGAATTCCGTAGTGCGCGGACTGGTGACGTTTCTAGATCGAGTGATCGGCAAGGATATTACTTTGGAGGTACACACCGCGGGACTGGACGCGATAAAAGCCGATCCGACGCAGGTGGAACAAGTGCTGATGAATCTCTGCTTGAATGCGCGCGACGCGATGCCAGCGGGCGGGCGGTTGTTGATTGAGAGCGGGATGATGGAGGTGGATGAATCGTACACGCGGTTTTATCCGGGAGTGACGGCGGGGCGGTACGCGATGCTGGCGGTTTCCGATTCGGGTTCCGGCATGGACTCGGAGACGCTGGAGCGTATTTTTGAGCCATTTTTTACGACTAAAGATCCGGGCAAAGGAACGGGACTGGGACTCTCGACCGTGTACGGTATCGTGAAACAGCACGGCGGATTCTTGCATGTATATAGCGAAGTGGGCCAGGGCAGCCTTTTTAGAATTTATTTTCCAGCGATGCCGGGGAGCGTCGTGGAGAGCCGCAAAGTGGCGGTGCCGTCGGTGGGAGAAATGCGCGGAACGGAGACGGTGTTATTGGCGGACGACCACGAATCGATTCGCGAGATGGCGCGGCAGACACTGGCGAGCCTCGGATACCGCGTGCTTTGCGCGGCAGATGGGGAAGAAGCGTTGCGGCTCTGCGAACAGAACACGCCGCAGATCGCGGTGCTGGATGTGGTGATGCCGAAGATGGGGGGCTGCGTAACCGGGGAAAAGTTATTGGAACGTTTTCCCGGACTGCGCATCATTTTTACCAGCGGATATTCGCGGGACCGCGACCAGCGAACGGCGAACCTTGAGCTGGCGTCATATCTGCAAAAGCCGTACAGCCCGACAAATCTGGGGAGGCTGGTGCGCGAAGTGCTGGACGGTGAAAAGAAAAGCGCGAAATAGCTCGGGAAGGTTTGCACCAGCCGGGAATTTCGCAGAGTGCCCGGCAGCAGCTACACTAGGGCGTGGCTCCGCTGCTGGAACTGGAAAATGTAACGGTGGTGCGCGGCGAACGTGCGGCGCTGGCCGAAGTTTCGCTGCGAATTGAAGCAGGAGAGCATGTCTGCATCCTGGGGCCGAACGGCTGCGGAAAATCCACACTGATCAAGACGATTACCCGGGAGTGTTATCCGCTGGCGCGGGAAAATTCGGCGATGCGGATTTTGGGGCGGGAGCGCTGGGACATTTTCGAGCTGCGCACGCACCTGGGAATCGTTTCACCCGATTTGCTGGCTTCATGCACGACGGATTCGACCGGGCGCGACGTAGTGCTCTCGGGATTTTTCAGCAGCACGCGCATTTTCCCGCACCATCACCCGGACTCGGAACATCTGGAACGCGCGGAGGCGGCGCTGGCACGGATTGGAATCGCGCACCTGGCGGACCGGCCGCTGCTGCAAATGTCGTCGGGGGAAGCAAAGCGCACGCTGATCGCCAGAGCGCTGGTGCATGAGCCGCATACCCTCTTGCTGGATGAGCCGTCGAACGCGCTGGATATCGCGGCGCAATTCCACTTGCGGGAAACGATGCGGGACCTGGCGCGCAGCGGTTTGGCGATTTTGCTGGTAACGCACCACGTCAGCGAAATTATTCCGGAAATCGATCGAGTGATTCTGCTGCAAGATGGACGAATCATGGCGGACGGCGGGAAAGAAAACGTTCTTACCGAGAAAAATCTGCGGGCGTTATTCGGGATTGAAGTGCAGCTGGAGCGTTCGAACCGCTATTTCCATCTGCACTAATTGGCCCTCGAAATTGTCAAATAACGCCTTGGCCGGGCCTGGCAATGCCGGGTATTCAGCGGTGCAGGGCTACGACCTGGTGACTGGCTGGGGAAGTCCGAATGGCGCGGGGCTGATCAACGCGCTGGCGCCGTAAGCAAGAGTTCTTCAACCGATTCAGACATCGACGATCTGGCGCGCAGCGGACTGGCTATTTTGCTAGTGAAGCGTCAGCGAAATCATTCCGGAAAATCGAACGGGTGATTCTGCTGCGGGCCCGGCGGTATTAACCGCATACAAGTTCTTTCTTAGATTTCTACAGCGAATCCACAGCAGACCCACGCGGCCAAACGCAGTCCAATCAACTATCGAGGCTGGAAGAATACTTGCCAAGCCTCATGCACAAATCGAAGGAGGAGCGAATGGCCATGAAATTCTTGTATGCCGCAACGCTTGCGGCGGTGCTAACGGTTGCAAGCGCCCCGAACCTCAGGGCGCAAGAACCCGAACCGGACAAAGAAAAACAAAAACAGCAGGAAGAGGAAAAGAAGAAAAAACCGCAGCCAAAACCGGACGACAAAGCAAAGCCCGAACCCAAGCCCGATAAGGAAAAGGCAAAGCCGGACGCCGAAAAGCGCGGTCAACCGGACGCGCACCCGAGTCAAGACCGGAATTCCCAGCGCGGAAACAGCGCAAACACCAAGCGGATTCCGGACGATCGCTACCGCGCGAACTTTGGCAGGGAGCACCACTTCCGGGTAGCCCGGGGAAGCGACCGGCGTTTTGAGTATGGAGGGTTCGCATTCGAGTATGTGGATGCGTGGCCGTCTGGGTGGTCCAACGACGACGATTGCTACCTCGTGCTGGATGGCGACGATTATTATCTGGTGGATGTGGTGCACCCGGAATTGCGCATCAGGGTCATTATCGTATCGTGAAGGAAGGTAGACGAAAGGAGGACGCGAAGCGGCGTTGGCGATCTTCGCGTTCTCAATCTCGATTCGGCCGAACGCGATAGGCGAAAAAGACCGAGCTATTTTTGTACGGGTTTAGGTTGCTGGGTGTAGGAGCGGGCTTCGGGATTTTTCGGCGACCAATCTTCCGGAGGGAAGGCTACGCGCCAGAATTGCGGGCGACGAGCGGAAAATTCCAGGCCAATTTCGGCTTTGTTGCCGCGCACCGGGCCGAGAAAGGCGACGTTACACTCCTGTTCTTCCTTGGTGGTGTTGTTGCGCAGCATCAAGAGGCAGCCGCTGGTGACGCGCGCTTGCAGCAAGACGAGCGCGCCGTGGGCGTTGATGGCCAGGGTGTCGCATTCTTCATCGAAAGGTTTGCCTTGCGCGTCGGTGCCGTAAATTCGAACGCTGAGTTGCATCAAGACGCGCTGACTTCTGCGGCGGTGTGCTGGGTTTGAAGGATTGTTTGGAAGTTCGGCCATGGAGTTTTCGCTCGTTTTCACTATACCGCAGGCTGCGGAGTGCCGGGATTCGATGCGGGCAAAGGGTAAACAGTGGAGAAGCAAGTCCACAGTCGGCTGCTGAAACTTGACTGGGTGGTAAGAGCAAAACAGGGGATTAGAAGGCTAGCGGAAAAATTTCCGGTGTATGCGGACCAGGTGGGCGCCCAGCTAGAAAAGCGGCGGCAAGCCGCCGCACTGCAAAAAGAAGATAAAGGGCAAAACGCCATTGGGAGAATGGCGTTCCCAGCTAGAGTTGGGCTTAAGCGCGCTTTTCCATCGGCGTGTATTGGCGCGTTTCCTGGCCGAGGTAGATTTGGCGCGGGCGGGCAATTTTCTGCTCGGGATCGAGCAACAGTTCCTGCCATTGGGCGATCCAGCCGGAGGTGCGCGGAATGGCGAAGAGCACCGGGAACATGGTGGTCGGGAAGCCCATAGACTGGTAGATCAGGCCGGTGTAGAAGTCCACGTTGGGGTAGAGCTTGCGCTTCACGAAGTATTCGTCTTCGAGGGCGATGCGTTCGCATTCGAGGGCAATTTCGAGCAGCGGATTTTTGCCCATCAATTCGAAAACTTCGTAGGCCACGCGCTTGATGATGCGGGCGCGCGGATCGTAGTGTTTGTAAACGCGATGGCCGAAGCCCATCAACTTGGTTTCGCCGGCTTTTACGCGCTTGATGAAATCCGGAACCTTTTGCACCGAGCCGATTTCGTGCAGCATGCGGACCACTTCTTCGTTGGCGCCGCCGTGCAGCGGCCCGTAGAGAGCGGCGATGGCCGCGGCGGTGGCGGAGTACGGATCAACGTGCGAGCTTCCCACGCCGCGAATGACGTTGGTCGAACAGTTCTGCTCGTGGTCGGCATGCAGGATAAATAAAATATCGAGCGCGCGCTCGAGAGTCGGATTCGGGTGGTAGCGGGTTTCCGAAGTGCGGAAAAGCATGTTCAGGAAATTTCCGGGATAGCTGAGCTCGTTGTCGGGATAGACGAATGGCATGCCGAGGGTGTGGCGATAGGCGAAGGCGGCGATGGTGGGCATCTTGCCGATCATGCGATAGGTCTGCTTCTTGCGGGATTCCTCGCTCAGTATGTCCTTGGCGTCGTGATAGAAAGTGGAGAGAGCGGCGATGGTGGAGATCATCATGCCCATGGGGTGGGCGTCGTAATGGAATCCATCGAGAAATTTCTTGATGCTTTCGTGGATGAAGGTGTGATGGCTGATGTGCCAGGTCCAGTCCTTCAATTGTTTTTCGTTCGGGAGTTCGCCGTATAGAAGCAAGTATGCGGTTTCGAGATAGGTGCTTTTTTCGGCGAGTTCTTCGATGGGATATCCGCGGTAACGCAAAATTCCCTGGTCGCCATCAATGTACGTGATGCGGCTGATGCACGAAGCAGTGTTGTTGTAGGCCGGGTCGTAACTCATCATGCCGAAATCGGCGGGGTCGGTCTTGATCTGGCGGAGATCCATGGCGCGAATGGTGCCGTGGGTGATGGGCACGTCGTAACTTTTGCCGGTACGATTGTCGGTGATGGTCAACGTCTCGCGGGATGAAGAAGCCGCCTCGGGCTTCTTGGTGCTGGCAGTGGTCGTCGGGGCATCCATCGGTCAAACCTCGCAAAAACTAACTATACGCCAAAGAAGTGAAGCACGAAACGGTTAGCAGAGAGGGAATTGGCGGGAGTGGCTGTGGATGAAAGAAAAGAAAGGGGTTAGAAGAGGCACGGGGAAGGCAGATGTACCTCTTGACAATAGTCGTTATAACGAGTATTATCATGACGGTTCTGGAGGCCATGATGATTAAAATTCGCAAGAGCAATGAGCGCGGCCATGCCGACCACGGCTGGCTGAATACTCGATTTAGCTTTTCGTTCGCGGATTATTACGATCCGAAGCACGTCGAATTCCGCACGCTACGGGTGATGAACGACGACCGGGTGGCGGGAGGCGGAGGTTTTCCGACGCATCCGCACCGCGACATGGAAATCGTGACGTACGTGCTGGAAGGCGCGCTGGAGCACAAGGACAGCATGGGCAACGGTTCGGTGATTAAGCCGGGCGACGTTCAGTACATGAGCGCGGGCACCGGAGTAGCGCACTCAGAATTCAACGCGTCGAAGACCGAAACCGTGCATCTGTATCAGATCTGGATGTTCCCGGACAAAACCGGCTACAAGCCGGCGTACGACCAGAAGAACTTTTCCGAGGAAGAAAAGCGCGGGAAGCTGCGGCTGGTGGTTTCGCCGGATGGGCGAGACGGTTCAGTGAAAATCCGGCAGGACAACGAGCTGTATGCGGCGGTGCTTAGCGCGGGCGATAGCGTGAAGCACTCGCTCAAGCCGGAGCGGCACGCGTACGTGCAAGTGGCGCGCGGCAGCGTGACGTTGAACGGCAAGACGCTCGAGACCGGCGACGGCGCGGAAGTCTCCGAGGAGAAGGCGCTGGAGTTGCAGGGCGTGAAGGAAGCGGAAGTGCTGTTGTTTGATTTGGTGTGAGGAAAAAAAACGAAGTAATGATGTAAAGACATAATGAAATAACGAAGCAACGAAAAAGCAAAAAGACCGGCTGCTGACCCAGTCGGTCTTTTTGTTTGTAGGAAATTCTCGAGCTACGGAGTTGTGGGCAAAGTCTGGACCGGACTTTGCGGGAAGAAATCGAAGGGGCGGAGGACGAAGTCATGCCACATCACCGGCATGACCGGCCAGTCTTCGGCGCGAGTGACGTGGTGGAAGCCGAGCGTGTACCAGGCGACGATGTCGGTGTTTTCGATGGGGCGATTGGCTTTGGTCCAGGCGGCGAGAGTGTCGTCACCCTTGCTTTCGGTGGGATAGACGCCGGAAGCGAAGCGCTCGTCTTGTTTGTAGGGCGTGACCCAGAGCTGGTGAGTCGAGAACGCACCGACTTTTTGTGGGCCGTCGTCGGGATCGAGCAACGACGCGGCGGTGGCGCCGGGCATTAGTTCGTAGCCGGTGGGATAGCCGAGCGGGCCCTTTACATTGGGATTGATGAAGTGCCACATGGAAGGCTTGTCCAAGTGGATGTCCATCATGGCGTCCTTTTCGGTTTTTGCGATGGAGGATTCCGCAACCCAGATGCTCTTGCGCATGGGATTGTTGAGCTGGCGTTTTACCAGGCGCATGGGCATAAAGCTGTTGTTGACGCCGTCGACATCAACGTCGAGGCGATAGCAAAAGAAATGATCGTGGTTCACGCCGACGGTATTTTCGGCAACGAAGTGGCCGAATTCATCGGGAGCGCCAGACATGGAGTGGCCGCCGCTTTCGGATGCGTTCTTGGCTTTGACCGCTTTGGTTTCGATGATGCCGGTAGCGCCGACCGCTACGCGGAGGTTGCCGTCGCGTTCGAAGCGCCAGTCCAAAACGTAATCGTAGTTGCCAATCACCGCGGCGGTGCGCAGCACCAGCACGCGCGCGCCGCTGCCTGAGATCTGGTGTTCTTCATAGTGCCGCCAAGCCGGATCGCCGGAATAGCTCTCGAACAGGCAGGCCACTTGTGAATGAATTACTGGAAAGCCGTGCTCTTCCCAGGCCAGACTGGCGAAATAGACCGCGTTGGATGGGCAATCGATGTCCTGGCGCAACGGTTTCAGAACGTGGCCGGTGGCGTAAAACTCTCCGGCGTCGATGAAGACGCGGTTGGCCCAGCCGATCGCGGGGTCCATGTAGGGAACGTAGAGCTCGGACATGGAACCTTCGTAGAGAACAGAGCGGAAGCGGTCGCCGTCCTGAATTCCAGCAAGATTGATGACGGCGCCAACGCGAGGATCGAGACGGAAACGGAAACGCCAATTTTGCCAGCTCACTTCGCTTCCGCTGATTTTGAAACTTGGGCCGAGAGGCTGGGAGACGCTGATAGGAGTGGTGCCGGCACGAGGAGCAGTTTCCAAATCCTGATAATTCACCGGAGCCTGGGAGACCGGTATGATTCCTTCTTCGATTACTTGCAGCACCTTTTTATCGGTGGCATCCACTTTGATCTGCAAGCCCTCGACATCGCGTGACCAGCCGAGATAGACGCCGTGCCCGTTGGCGCAGGCGCCCATCATGATGCGATGGCCTTCTAGTTCCGGCAGAGCAAAATAGCTGAAGGGATCGGCGAAGCAGACAACGGGAGCGAGGTCAGTGATGCCGCGCTTTTTCAAGGCTTCGATGACGCGCGGATCTTTTTTCATGATTTCGTCCAAAGCGTGGAATTCGCCCATATCGACCGGGGCCTGAACGTCCTTGCGCTCTTTCCAGGATTCGAGTTTGTGGCCGGCGACGTCCACCAAAGCCTCGATGGTGAGGCCTTTGCGCAGCAAGATTATTTCGGCTTCGCGGAAGATAGGATCGCCGCGCTTCCAGGCGAGGACTTTTTCCTTGGCGGGTTCGTGCAGCAAAACGCTGTGGGTGACGGTGTCGGCGTCGATTTTGCCGGAGTCGCGCAGGACGTCGTACACGGTCCAGTATTCCTGAGTTTTCAATGCGTCCAGCGGATGCTGCGGGGCAGTGTTCTGGCCGAGAAGCAGAAGCGGTAGAAAAATGGCGAAGGCAGCTGTAGCCAGTGACCTTTGCATAAGACTGGGCATAAATCCTCCGAATAAAATGGCACGGTTTGGAAAGGATGACACTGAAATGGGCTTACCGCGCTGACTCAATTTGCGCCAGCCACAGCGAACGGAATTGCGAGCACTTGATGCTGGATGCGTTCACGTTTCAGTGCAGCGAATGGTAGTGCGGATTGAAGCTGGAAAGCAAAGAAAAAAATGCGAAGACTGACGACCGTTTACGCCGACGATTTTTGGCTCCAGGTTGTTAAAGAAAAGAGCATACCGAGGACGGCGGCGATGGCGAGAGCGACGAGGCTCGATACGAATGACACCTTTGCAGCCATTAAATAGACGATGCCGGTTGCCAGCATCACGCGAACGCGGATCGCGGTGAGAAGAATTGGATCGGCGAGGCGAGAGCGCAGCGCGGGAGAGAGGGGTTCGTTGCCGGAAGGAAGCGCCGAACGAATTGCTTTCATACGCGGAAGAATCAAACCCATGCCGAGTGCCAGCGCCAAGAAGATTCCGACAAGAGTGGCGGGAATCCAGCCCTGCTTCATCGCGCCGGTAAGTGAGGCGAGGTAGCCACCGGAGAGCAGGACTAAGCCGAGGCCGGCGCCGGCCAGAGGCGGCGAGACTTTGAAGACCCGCAGCCAGGCGCGAAGTTGTTCGGCGGAAGATGCGTTGCGAAAAAGCGACGAGGCGGTCCACTCGATTCCGTAGCCGATGAACAGCGCTAAAGCTTCGGCAAGGTGAAGGAACAACACCACGGAAATTACGTTCATGAAGGCTCCGATACTCGTGAGCAGCCTAGGCCAACAGAAACGAGATGCGCTGACCGCTGAAAGAGTCTACCCGCGTTTGCGCTGGAATTCGCGCATGAAGCTGGTCAATGCTTCAACGGCCCCGGGTTCGACGGCGTTGTAAAGTGAAACGCGCATGCCGCCGACGGAGCGATGGCCGGGTGTGCCAACTAGTCCGGCAGCGCCGGCCTGCTTGCCGAATTCCTTTTCGGCTGTTTCGTCGGGATTGGTTGCAGCGGTTTGGCCGTTTGCGCTGGCGACGCGAAAGACTACGTTCATCAACGAACGCGAGTCCTTTTCGACCGGGCAGTGATAGAAACCGTTGCTGGAGTCGATGGTGTCATAGAGCAGCTTGGCTTTGATATCGTTGCGCTTCTGGATTCCGGCCAGGCCGCCTTGCGTTTCGATCCACTCCATCATCAGGCCCACGATGTAAATCGCGAAGGTTGGCGGCGTGTGGTAGAGAGACTTCTCCTTGATGTGGGTGCGGTACTGAAAAATGGTGGGCAGATTCTTGTCGGCACGTTCGGCGAGGTCTTTGCGGACGATGACGACGGTCGCGCCGGAGGGCCCGAGATTTTTCTGCGCGCCGGCAAAAATCAATCCGAATTTTTTCACATCGAGTGGGCGCGAGGCGATGTCCGAGGACATGTCGGCAACGATGGGGACTTCGCCGCTGTCGGGCACGGAGTGAAATTGGGTGCCTTCGATGGTGTTGTTGGTGCAGAGATGCAGGTAGGACGCGTCAGGAGAGAGCGAAATTTCGTCTTTGCGCGGAGTGCGTGTGAACTTTACTGGTTCGGTGGTCGCGGCCACTTTGTGAAGAATTCCCTTTTTCAATTCGGCGAGGGCTTTGGCGGTCCAGGTACCGGTGTGAAATAGATCGACCGGCTTGCCGGGGATGCAAAGATTCATTGGCGCGAGTGTGAATTGCGTGCTGCCGCCGCCTTGCATGAAAATCACCGCGTAATCGTCGGGAATCGCCAGATGTTTGCGCAGGCCGGCTTCGGCCGCGGCGTTGATGCCTTCAAACTCGGGCGAGCGGTGACTCATTTCCATCACCGACATGCCGGAGCCACGCCAGTCCAGCAATTCTTCGCGGACACGCTCGAGCACCGAAAGCGGCAGGGCGCTGGGGCCGGCGTTGAAGTTGAATACCCGTTTCACCGATGTTGCGGAAGCAGTGGATAAAGACACGATCTGAATTCCTCTCTGTGACGTTCGCAGTAGCACGCCCCGGTCGGGCTGCACTCTTCCTGTCAGTCCTTCAGAATATCATGCCGCTGGCGGGCGAAGCGTATTGGGGGCAGTCGGTCAGTTTCCGGTTACCCGATTTACCAGGGTTACGAGCCTTTGAGCTGCCGTTCAAGTGAAGCCTGCGCTTGCGTTCTAAGCTAGCGGTTGACTTGAGGAAGCGCCCCGTTGCTTCGGGCGAATGTAGATGGCAGCTGCCGCAAAAGCTCCCATTGCGCTCAGCGTGACTAAAATGAGGGGCCACCGGAATGCTTGCCTAAAATGAAATTGTGAGACTATGCCGAAGGAGACTCCGGCTACAACATATACCAGCACGAGCGCGGGAGAGACGTGAGGCTGGAGACTTCTATTCCTAAGGAAGAACATGCTGCCACCATACAACGTGCCCAGGAGAAATACTCCTAACCAGTCAGTTGCGGTTCCCATTGGAGAATCAGCCTGAGGTTTTAAATAACAGAATTCGCGGATTTATCAAAGTGTTCTTGCGGTGAGCCGGCTGAGGGCGCGGAGGCAGGCGCTTTGTTGTGGTGTGAGTCGTGATAAACGGCTCACCCTAAACTGAGCTAGCGCCGTATAACGCTAACGCTTCGAATCTCACAGGAGTAAAATCCCAGCGGGAGAAACGACGCCATGAAGCGACGCGAGTGGATGAAGAAAAGTGCTACGGCTGCGATGGGGATGCTGGCTGAGCCCTATGTGAGCAAATTCTCAATTCCGGAGGCTAAGTTGGACTGCGTGTTTAAGCTTTCCGTGATCAGCGATGAAATTACCCAGGATTTTGGCCATGCGCTGGAAGTTGCGGCAAACGAGTTTGGCGTTGGCTATGTCGAGATACGAGGGTTGTGGAACAAAAATATCGTCAACTTGGATGAGAAAGAAGTGGCCGAAGTAAAGAGGCTGCTGACGAAATACGATTTGAAAGTTACCGACATTGCCAGTCCACTGTTCAAAGTGGATTGGCCGGGCGCGCCCAAATCGAAGTACAGCCCCAGCGGCGACGCATATAAGGCAAGCTTCACGTTTGAGCAGCAGGATGAAGTGCTGGAACGCGCAGCCGCGATGGCCAAGGCGTTTGCTACGAATAAGGTGCGGTTGTTTGATTTCTGGCGGCTGGAAGACGACAAGCCATACCGAAAGGATATGGATGGAAAGTTGCGCGAGATTTGCGAGAAAGCGGCGAAGAAAGAGATCGTGCTGATTCTGGAAAACGAGTATGAGTGCAATACTGCGACCGGCGCGGAGTCCGCGCGCTTGCTGGCCGCCGTCAAAAACAAGAATTTCTTTTTGAACTGGGATCCCGGGAACGCGGCCAGACTCGGCGACCAGGCGTTTCCCGAAGGTTACGCACTCTTGCCCAAGGATCGCATCGGCCACATGCACCTGAAGGACGTCAAGAAAAAGACGGATGGCAGTTACGACTGGGAGTGCATGGGACGAGGGATCATCGACTACGTAGAACAATTCAAGGCGATGATGCGCGACGGCTATCGCGGCACCATGAGCCTGGAGACGCATTGGAACGGAACCGGCAAAATGGAAGAATCCTCGCGGCAGAGCATGGCCGGAACCAAGGAATTACTTCGTAAGGCTGGAGCACTAAAATGAGCGAAATTAAAACCGAGGAAACAACGGGCAGCTCACGGCGGACGTTCTTGAAACTTGCGGGGGCAGGAATCGCGCTGAGCTCCAGCGCGGGAAGCTACGGCAAAATTCTTGGCGCGAATGACCGGGTGCGGGTGGGACTCTGCGGTTTTTCCGAACGGTTCCGGGATGCACTGCTGCCCGCGTTTCACGAGCACGCGGCAGAACTGAACTTTGAATTTGCCGGGCTGAGCGACATCTGGAAGATGCGGCGCGAGGACGGAATTGCGCAGCTGAAGAAAGTCCTCGGCAACGAGGTGACGCCGGCGCGTAACAACGAAGAGTTGCTGGCCCGCAAGGACATTGACGCGGTGTTTGTGGCCACCTCTGATTTTCAACACGCGCAGCACGGAGTTGCCGCGGTGCGCGCGGGCAAAGATGCCTATATCGAAAAGCCGCTGGCCAATACCATGAGCGACGCGAAAGACATTCGGGTCGCAGTGAAAGAATCTGGACGAATCGTACAGATCGGGACGCAGCGGCGCAGCGCGGAAAACTACCGGCGCGCCAAGGAGTTCATTGGTTCCGGCGGCTTCGGCGACATCGTGGCGGTGGAGATGTCATGGAACGTCAACCAGCCGGGCCGCTGGCGCAGGCCTTCGCTGGTCGATAGACTCAGGGAAGAAGATACCGACTGGAAGCGCTGGCTGGTCAATCGGCCGTTCGAAAAGTTCGATCCGCGAAAGTATGTGGAGTTTCGATTGTTCTGGCCGTATTCCTCGGGAATTCCCGATCAGTGGATGGTGCATCAGATCGATACCGTGCACTGGTTTACGGACTTGCCGCACCCACGCAGCGTGGTGGCGAATGGCGGAAACTATCTGTGGCGCGACGGCCGGAAAAACTGGGACACCATGACTGCGGTGTTTGATTACGGCCCGCTCAACGAAGGAACCAAAGGCTTTCAAGTTGTTTACTCCTCGCGGCAGACGAATTCCGCGGGCGACGTTAAGGAACTTTACCGTTCGAACGGCGGAACGCTGGATCTCGACAAGAATTTGATCAGCGGCGAAGGCGGGCTGGAAGAGAGCTACGCCAAGGCGATGGGCATGAAGCCTAACCGGCTGGGAAACATTCCGCTGGCGCAGAAGGGCGGCGGAGTGGAATACGGAGCGCACGCGGGAGTTGATGACGCCACCAGCGCGAACGTGCGCAACTGGATGGAGTGCGTTCGCAGCCGCAAGACTCCGAACGCGCACATTGAAGCGGGCTATAGCCACTCGATCGCGTTGTGCATGACGATTGCGGCGATTCAGTCGGGCGAGCGCGTTACGTTTGATGATGCGAAACAACAGGTGATGGCCGGCGGATCGCCCTGGCCGCGCACCTAGCCGCTAGCTAATTTCGTCTTCAATCGAGCAGCGCGAACTCCACCCGGTGGCGCATCGGATCGATGCGCTCGGCGCGGACTTTGACGCGGTCGCCGAGAGTCCACATACGCTGCTTGGATTTTCCGCCGCCGCGACCGCCGCGTAAACGTTCCGATCCGCCCACAGCGACGATCGCGTGATCGTGTTCACGATAAGTGCACCGGGTGCCCGCAGCATCCTCGAGCGCGTTGATCGGCAATAGCCCTTCCACGAAAACTTCGAATAGTTCCACGAAGCAGCCGTACTTTTGCACCGAGATGATCAGTCCTTGGTATTCATCGCCGAGATGCTGTTCCATGAATTGCGCGGTCTTCCAGTCGCGCAGTTCGCGTTCGGCGGAAGCAGCGCGGCGTTCCGCATCGGAAGTTTCGGTGGCCAGCTCTTCCAGTTGCTTGTGGCTGTAAACGACGGCTTCCGCATGAGCCGCGGGATGCGGATCGACCGGTGCGTTCTGCTGGGGATGCGCCAGCGCCCACTTCAGCGCGCGATGCACAATCAAATCCGGATACCTGCGAATCGGCGAAGTGAAGTGCGCGTACTCGTCGAAGCCCAGCGCGAAATGGCCGAGCGACTCTGCGGCATAACGCGCTTGTTTCAGCGAACGCAACATCAAATACGAGACGATGCGCTCTTCCGGCTTGCCGGCCAGTTTTTTTAACAATCGCTGGTAGTGTTGCGGCGTGATGTTCACGTCTTCGGTTCCCGGCAAGGAAACTTTCATGCCGCGTTCGCGACCCTGGCCATAGGATTCGGGCCGTCCTGCCTTTGCCGGAGCGGGAACGCGGCCATGCTTCACCGTCACTTCCCGGCGATGCAGATCTTCCACTCCCAGCGTGTAGCCGAACGCCTTGGCCACTTCTTCAAATTCCAGCACCTTGCGCGCATCGGGCTTTTCGTGAACGCGATGCAGTGCGCCCAGCCCGCGACGTAGCAGATACCCAGCCACCGCGCGATTGGCCGCCAGCATGAATTCTTCAATCAGCCGGTGCGCGATGTTGCGCTCGCTGCGGGTGATGTTGGTCATCTTCTGATCATCATCAAATTCGATGACCGGCTCCGGCAAATCAAAATCGATTGAACCGTGTTCGTTGCGCCGCGCGTTGAGCAGCAGCGCAAGAGTTTTCATGTCTTGAAAATGGTGAACCAGTGGCGAGTAACGCGCGTTGCTTTCCGCATCGCCCTCGATCACTTTGTTGACGTTGGTGTAGGTCATGCGTTCGGCGGAGCGGATTACGCCACTGGTCATTCTTGCGTCGCGCATTCGCCCGGTGGCGTCAAACTCCATCAGGCAGCTCATCACCAGGCGATCTTCGCGGGGATTCAGCGAGCAGATCCCGTTGGAAAGCGATTCGGGAAGCATCGGCACTGCGCGATCTATGAAATAGACGGAGGTTCCGCGAAGGCGCGCTTCGCTATCCAGCGGCGTCGCGGTTCGAACGTAGTGGGCTACGTCCGCGATGTGTACTTGCAGGTGCCAGCCTCCGTCGGAGCGGCGCTCGACGTAAACCGCATCGTCGAAATCGCGCGCGGTTTCGCCGTCAATGGTCACAATCGGCAAATTGCGAAAATCTTCGCGGCCTTCGAGGTCCGACTCTTGAACCGGATGCGCGCGCCGTGCCGCTTCTTCGAGTACCGCCAAAGAGAATTCGTGCGGAAGGTGATGCTTGCGAATAATAATTTCGGTGTCCACGCCGAGGTCGCCGGGCTTGCCGAGAATTTCGACGACACGGCCGACCGGCGCGACTCCGCCTTTCGGAAAGCGCAGCAACTCGACGTTTACCACCGCGCCGTCGAGCTCCTCAATTCTTCCCAGCCGTCGCGTCCGTGCAGTGTCTTTCGAATCGGCAAGGCCAAGCTTTTCGCGCAACGCAGTGGTGAGTTCCGCGCCGGGCGGAATTTCCACTTGATGCTGAATGCGATTGTCGTAGGGCAACACCGCGTTGCCGCGCGGCCCGTAACGAAACAATCCAACCACGCTGGGGTGCGCGCGATCTAGGACCCGGACGATGCGTCCTTCGGCGCGCTGGCCGTCGCGGCCGGGCGTTACGCGGCCCAGCTCAATCTGAACGTGATCGCCGTGCATGGCGTCGCCGATGGCGTCGCGCGGGATAAAGACGTCGCGGTCGAGCTGCGGCATCGGCTTGTCTGGAACCACAAAACCGTATCCGTCCTGGTGAAGGATCAGGCGACCGGTAACAGAATTTCGGCTTGTTTGCGGCTGCCAGAGCCCGGAATCGGGCCTTTTCCCCGCTTCGTGAGGTCGTTTGTCGGAATTCTGCCGGCGGGAGGGTAGAGCGAACCTGCCGTCGGTTAGCTCCACTATCGCCTTTCTTTTCTTCAACTTATCAAGAATCTTGGCTAGGGGACGCTGCTCCGACCGCGGTAGCCTCAGTCCCCGCTGGAGGTCGGAAAAAGAAGCTGCATCAGCCCTAAGTTGCAGAAAACGAAGGATGTTATCTACGCTCAGCGAAGATGAACCACTCATACCGGTTCTTTCCGGGGTGCGCTCAGCTGCCGCATAAAGATTTCGTTAGGATTTTAAACATTTTTTAATTTTCACCGAAACCCTTTTCCCATTTCAGCGGTTTAATAGCTAGGCCAACACACGACCGGCTGACCACCCTCCGTCAAGTCAGCCGGATTCCCCGCAAGGGGAAACAAGGAGGCGGGAAGACCTGGCCCGCCTCCTTGTCTACTTTTCCGATGTCTCCCACCGCTGTAAACTTCCGCCGCTTCATTCGAGTTCGTCCGACGCTCTAAGAATTCGTTCACAAAAACCACGCAGCGCGCATATTACAATGATCCGCGCTGCGATCGGCTTGCGCCAGTTCGACCGCGACGGATTCCATCTCCAAACACCGAGAGGCCAACACACGCATGGCGGAAAGAATACTCGTAACCGGCGGTGCTGGCTATATCGGAAGCGTGGTGGTGGCGCAGTTGCTCGAGCGCGGCTATGAGCCGATCGTGTTTGACAATCTTTCCCACGGGCATCGCGCTGCGCTACCTGCTGGAGCAAAACTGGTCGTTGGCGATATCGCCGATCGCGCCGCGCTGGACCACGTCCTCTCCGAATATCAACCAAAGGCCGCGATGCATTTTGCCGCGTTTATCGAAGCCGGCGAGTCCATGCAGCTTCCGGAAAAATATTTTCGCAACAACACCGCCAATGCGCTGACGCTGCTGGAAGCGCTTCTGGCTCACAACGTGAAGCGATTCGTATTCTCGTCCACCGCCGCTCTTTACGGCACGCCGGATAAAACGCCGATCGAAGAGAACGCTCCGCTCCACCCCACCAATGCTTACGGCGAATCGAAGTTGCTGGTCGAACAGATGCTCGATTGGCTGCAGCGCATTCATGGTCTGGGTTATGCTTGCCTGCGTTACTTCAATGCAGCGGGCGGCGCAGGAGAACGAGGCGAAGATCATCATCCGGAATCGCACCTGATTCCATTGGCGTTAGAAGTCGCTCTTGGAACGCGCAAGGAACTCGCGATTTTTGGCACCGACTACCCGACTCCTGACGGTAGCTGCGTGCGCGATTATGTTCACGTCAGCGATCTCGCGACGGCGCACCTGCTGGTTCTGGAGGCACTGAAGGAAAAAGAGCGCCTCGTCTATAACCTCGGAAATGGACGCGGCTTCAGCGTGCGCGAAGTCATTGAGACCGTTCGCCGCGTGACCAGCCATCCGATTCCAGCCGTGGAATCGCCGCGGCGAGCTGGCGATCCGGCCGTGCTGGTCGCCAGCTCCGAGAAAATCAAAAAAGAACTCGGCTGGGCGCCAAAATACGCCGAGCTGGAAAGCATCGTTCGCAGCGCATGGGACTGGCGGAGAGCCCATCCGAACGGCTACACGCAGAAAGATTGACCAACCAAGACCGCCCAACTAAGAGCGACAACGCAAATCGGGGTTGACACCAGCAAGCGTTGAGTGGGAAAGTTCCCGACGGCACAATCGTAAACGTTTACGCTGCCGGTTTCGCCGCAGTTCCCTGAGGATGCCTGGTGCGCCTTCGATTTCTCGCTTCTTCTCTTTTGCTGGTCGCTGCACTGTCTCCGATCGCCATTCGCGCCCAGTGGAATCCGCTGAATCCCGTGCAGTCCGTCCAGAAAGACGCCCACAGCGTAAGCCTAATTCTCGGGAATGGCGCTCTGCGGTTTCAGGTTTGCACCGATGCCATGGTGCGGGTTCTGTTTTCAGCGGAACACGAATTCCCAAGAGTCACCGAATACGTGGTCATCAAATCCGAATGGCCGGTCACGCCGTTTAATGTCACTGAAACTCCGGACACCGTCAGTGTAACCACTGCAAAACTCAAAATAGTTGTCACAAAAAAGGATAGCGTCATCGTTTTCTATGACCGCGCCGGGAAAAAACTAACCCAGGAAAACGACCGCACGCTGACGCCAGCCGAAGTGAACGGAGAAAGAACCTACCACCTCGAACGCTTCACCAATATGTGGGACACCCAGGAAGCGTTCTATGGTTTGGGCCAGCATCAGGGCGGCGTGTGGAACTGGCGCGGCGAATCGGTGGACATCGGGCAGGACAACACCAACATTTCCATTCCGCTTCTGCTCTCCAGCAGCGGGTACGGAATTTTCTGGAACAATCCTTCCCGCAGCCGCTTCAATAACCGATTCGTGCACGCTTTCTTCATCAGCTCGGAAGTTGCCGACCAGATGGACTACTACTTCATTTACGGCCCGGACTTCGACAAAATTATTTCCGGGTACCGCGAATTGACTGGCGCCGCGCCGCTCTTCGGCAAGTGGGCCTACGGCTACTGGCAGTGCAAGAACCGCTACGATTCGCAGACGGAAATTCTGTCCATCGCCAAACGCTATCGCGCCGAACACATTCCGCTCGACAACATTGTGCAGGACTGGTTTTGGTGGAACACCATGGGCGAACCGGTGTGGAACAAGAATTATCCAGATCCCAAAGCTATGGTCGACGAGCTGCACCAGGAAAATGTGCATCTGATGGTTTCGGTATGGCCGTTTTTCCGGCCCGGCTCGCCGGTTTACGACGACATGGCGAAAAAAGGGTTCTTCATCGACAAGACGAAAGTCACGGGCTTTCATCCCGCGGGTATGGCGCTTTACGACGCGTTCAATCCTGAAGCGCGCAAGTATTATTGGAACTTGATGGATAGCGCGCTGTTCAAAATCGGCGTGGATGCCTGGTGGCTGGATACCACGGAGCCCGAAACCGAAGGCCGCGAAGAGTCGGTCCTGCTGCACAACAAAGTGGGAATCGGCAGCGGCGCGCGCTATGCCAATCTCTTTCCGTTGATGACGACTTCCGCGGTGTATCAAGGACAGCGTACGGCCAGCGATCAAAAGCGAGTTTTCATCCTGTCGCGGTCGGCGTTTGCAGGAGCGCAGCGCAACGGCGCGGCGGTCTGGTCCGGCGACGTCGATCCCAACTGGGAAACGTTCCGCCGCCAAATTCCCGCCGGGCTAAATTATTCGCTTTCTGGCAATCCCTATTGGACCACCGACATTGGCGGCTTCGTCGTCGCGAATCCTGATGATCCCGCGTATCGTGAACTCTACGCGCGCTGGTTCGAGTTCGGGACGTTTAATCCGATTTTCCGTGCGCATGGAACACGCACCACGAATCAGAATGAAATCTGGTCGTACGGACCGGAGATGCAGGCCATCTTGACGCGCTACGACCGCCTGCGCTATCGCCTGCTGCCCTACATCTATTCCGTTGCCTGGAAAACGACGCATGAAAATTACACGCCAATGCGCGCGCTGGTGATGGATTTTCGCGACGACCCGCGTGTCTGGAATATCGGCGACCAGTTCCTGTTCGGGCCAGCGCTGCTCGTCAATCCGGTCACTGAACCCGGCGCCATCTCAAGGCATCTCTATCTGCCGAAGGCGAAGTGGTACAACTTCTGGACTGGAGAAGCGATCGAAGGCGGCCGAGCGATCGATTCGGCTGCTCCGCTCCACGAAATTCCCCTCTTTGTCCGCGCGGGAACTATCTTGCCGCTCGGTGCGCCGGTCGAATACGCGCTGCGAACCAATGAACCTATCGAACTGCGCGTTTACGCCGGAGCCGATGGCGATTTCACTCTGTATGAAGACGCAGGCGACACCTACAACTACGAAAAAGGCGAATATG
Source organism: uncultured Acidobacteriota bacterium (assembly GCA_963814635.1). Lineage (GTDB taxonomy): Bacteria > Acidobacteriota > Terriglobia > Acidiferrales > UBA7541 > Acidiferrum. Next base: position 548,545 of record CAWFDP010000003.1, read on the forward strand.
CGACGATCGCATTCCATTGGGATGATGCTTCGCACTCGCTTTCCATCGGCGAGCGCAAGGGAAAATTTCCTGGGATGTCTGCTGCACATTCGTTCCGCATTGTTGTGGTCAGAAAAGATCATGGTGTGGGTGTAGAACCGGTTGCAATGCCGGAAAAAACGATCGAATACGCGGGCGCGGCTGTGGCCGCAGGATTTTAGGGGCAGGCGAATGCAATTTGTAATTCGCCGCTACGATTTTCGCAGGAAAACCGAACCTGCAATCGCTTTTGAAGCGTAGTAACCTTTCAAGGTTTGTCGAGGAGGAGAGAAAAATGATCGGCACAGTGGAATACCGGTGCGTGGCGGTGCTCGCGTTTCTGGCGATGATGGTTGTACCCAGCAGATTGCGCGCGGAGGGCGACGATTCCGCGAAGCACGACAAAGCGGAAAGAAGTTCCTTCGGCAAATTGCCGGATGGCACCGAAATCCAACAATACACGCTGACCAACACTAAAGGCGCAGTGGCCAAGGTCATCACCTACGGCGCAACGCTGACCGAACTCTGGATCCCCGACAAATCTGGAAAGAATGCAGATGTCGTTCTGGGCTTCGATAATCTGGCGCAATACGCCGGCGATCACCCATTTTTTGGCGCCACGGTCGGCCGCTATGGCAACCGCATCGCCAAGGGAAAATTTTCCATTGATGGCAAGGAATATTCCCTCTTTTTAAATAACGGTCCAAATTCTCTACACGGCGGCAAAGTCGGCTTCAATCGAAAAGTCTGGAAAGCGGAAGAAGTGCCGATGCTTCACGGCGCTTCCGTCAAATTCACTTACGTCAGCGTGGACGGCGAAGAGGGTTATTCCGGCACGCTCACCGTGCACGTCACCTACGAACTCAGCGACGACAACGCGCTGAAAATTAGCTATCACGCCTCCACTGACCAGCCCACTGTCGTCAATCTCACCAATCACAGCTACTTCAATCTTTCCGGCGCAGGCAGCGGCGACATTCTGAAGGAGGTTCTGCAGCTCGACGCGGATCACTACACTCCTGTTGACGACACGCTTATTCCCACCGGCGAGCTGAAATCCGTCGAAGGCACCCCGTTTGATTTTCGCAAGCCCACGCCGATCGGCGCGCGCAATGCGCAGATTCCCGGAATCGCCGGCTATGATCACAACTTTGTTTTGAACGGCGCCGCCGGTAAGCTGCGCAAGATTGGCGAAGTCGCTGATCCCGTTTCCGGACGCGCCATGGAGATTTTGACCACCGAGCCTGGCGTGCAGCTTTATGTAAGTCTTGGCCTCAATGGCTCAATCAAGGGCATTGGCGGCGCCTATCCTCAGTTCGGCGCCCTGTGCCTGGAAACGCAGCATTTTCCGGACTCGCCCAATCATCCCAAATTTCCGTCAACCGTTGTGCGTCCCGGCAAGGACTACCACTCCGAAACGATTTACAAATTTTCCGCGAAGTAGAAATTCCGATAAGGGACAGCGAACGATGGCGCGCAGGTTCGCTGTTCTTCCGTTGTGCAACGTTCGCGCGCCGCGATTCAATGCTTTAGCAACTGTTTTTCGCTGAGGGGGATTTCTTTATGCCCGTGCCGCGCCGCCTAATGTTGCTTGGCTTTTTATTCCTTGTGCATCCCTGCGGAGCTCTGCGCGCGCAGCAGACCCTTCCCTACCGCGACCTGAAACTTCCCATCGATCTGCGCGTCTCCGATCTTCTTTCGCGCATGACGCTCGAAGAAAAAATCGCGCAGCTTCTCGGCTCCTGGCAGAACAAACAGTTTCCCCAGACCCCTGCGGTCTGGTTCGTCGATGAAAAAGGAACCTTTCAGCCGGACCGTGCCGCAGTCGCCCTCAAGTTTGGTCTCGGCCAGGTCTCTCGCCCCAGCGAAAATCGCGGCCCGCGTGAAATGGCCGAATTCACCAACAGCGTTCAGCATTGGGTGAAGGACAACACCCGCCTCGGCATCCCGATTTTATTTCACGAAGAGTGTCTGCACGGCCACGCTGCGCCGCGGGGCACCTCTTTCCCTCAGGCCATTGCTCTTGCATCGACCTGGGATCCCGAGTTGATCAAGGATGTTTTTTCAGCGGTCGCACTGGAAGTCCGTTCGCGCGGCGCGCAACAGTGCCTCGCTCCGGTTCTCGATCTTGCGCGCGATCCACGCTGGGGCCGTACTGAAGAAACCTATGGCGAAGACCCATACCTTGTTTCGCGCATCGGTCTCGCTGCCATTCGCGGTTTTCAAGGTGACTCTCCGTTCATTGGAAAGAACCATGTTATGGCTACCGCCAAACATTTCGCCGCCCACGGCCAGCCGGAAGGCGGCACCAACGTTGCTCCCGGCAATTTCTCCGAGCGCATTCTTCGCGAACAATTCCTGCTGCCATTTTCCGTTGCCGTGCAGTCCGGCCAGGTGCAAACCGTGATGGCGTCCTACAATGAAATCGACGGCGTTCCGTCGCACAGCAACAAACATCTGTTGCAGGACATTCTGCGCCGGGAGTGGGGCTTCCAGGGCGCGGTAGTCTCCGACTATTTCGGAATTGCCGAGTTGATCCGTATCCATCACGTGGTCGGCAACAACGAAGACGCCGCGCGGCTCGCGCTCGACTCCGGCATCGATATCGAACTGCCTTTTCCGGACGCCTACCCAACGCTGCTGGCACAAGTGCAAGCCGGAAAAGTTTCCCAAGCTTCCATCGACCGCGCTGTCGCGCGCATCCTGCGTACCAAATTCATCACCGGCTTGTTCGACGATCCGTTCGTCGATCCGGCCTACGCTGAAAAAGTCACCAACAGCCCCGAACATCAGGCGCTCGCTCTGAAAGCCGCTCACGAAGCGGTCATCCTCCTTAAAAATCAAAACAATCTCTTGCCGCTTGCGAAAGGCGCTTACAAACATATCGCCGTGATCGGACCGAATGCCGGGGAACTGCACCTCGGCGGTTACAGCAATGATCCCGGCCGCGGCGTCAGCATTCTGAAAGGAATTCAGGAAAAAGTGGGCAGCTCCGCCGAAGTGCTCTATTCCGAAGGTGTGAAAATCACCGAATCCGCGCCCGACTGGAACGCAGACAAAGTGGTCCTCGGCGATCCCGTTCTGAACGCCAAACGCATCGCCGAAGCAGTCAAAGTCGCCAAAAAATCGGAAATCGTGCTGCTGGTCCTTGGCGAAAACGAACAAACTTCCCGCGAAGCCTGGGCTGCCAATCATCCCGGGGATCGCGACAGCCTGGAACTTCTCTCGCATCAAAACGATCTGGTCAGCGAAATTCTCGCCACTGGCAAACCGGTCGTTGTGCTTCTGCTGCATGGCCGCCCCAATACCATCAACCTGATTGCAGAAAAAGTTCCGGCAATTCTTGATGGCTGGTATCTGGGCCAGGAAGGCGCCGCCGCTTTCGCCGATATTCTCTTTGGCGATTTCAATCCTGGCGGTAAGTTGCCGATCTCCGTTCCGCGTTCCGTTGGCCAGCTTCCCGATTACTACTACCAGAAGCCTTCCGCCAAGCGCGAATTCCTCGGCGCCAGTACCGAGCCGCTCTTTCCGTTCGGCTGGGGACTCAGCTACACCACCTTCAAATACTCGAACCTCACCGCTTCGCCCGCTTCCACTGGCCCGGCCGGCGAATCAAAAATCTCAGTGCAAGTCACCAACACCGGAAAAGTTCGCGGCGACGAAGTTGTCCAGCTTTACATCCACGAAGAGGTGAACTCCGTTACCCAACCCGTGAAACAGCTGCGCGGTTTTCGCCGCATTTCGCTCGATCCCGCCGAATCCAGAACAGTTGAATTTACTCTCGGGCCAGACGAACTTTCCTCGCTCGACCGCGATATGCATCGCGTGGTGCAACCCGGCATCTTTCACGTGATGGTGGGCGGCAACTCGACCGAGCTGTCGGACACAGCGCTCACTATCGTTCCCTAAAGGCCCGAACCATGCACGCCTGATTGAGGAGTCCCACGCGAGCGATTCAGAGTTAAAAAACCATGCCTTGACAAGAATTTGCCACCAGTGTAAACGTGTACTTGAGGAGCGTAAGCGTTTACGGTAACGATGAAGTCCTCCACTTCTTCCGTTCCCGCCTCCTCGTTTCATCCTTATCCTGGTGCGTTACCAGGTTTGTGCAACCTTCGGGGCTTCTCCCTTACCCCAGTTTCACCCCCAGGGAAAGCCCCAAGGTGCTCGTCTTGCTGTGAGCATCGGAATTTGCAATTCAATGATTGCACGGGGATCGAACGGGCTCGCCTGCGGACTCGTGGCGAAATTGCGATTCAGCCGGCGACACTGTGGGTTGCGGCGATCGCGGATGCCCTTACGTCGTTCAGCCTGAAGCGATGTTTACGTGCATCAGGCGTATCCATTGCGAAGACCGGCGAATATTTTGCCTTGTAACCCGAAGGGTGTTTCGTCAATTATAGCGGCGCCCCAAAATGGCTGTAGTTAGCGTTACCTTTTGCCGGTCCGCGCGGTGTCGAGTGAAATCAAGTTCGCCGTTTGACCGGCAGGGACGTGCGCGTTAGGCCGAAAGTCGTTTTCAGCACGGCGAATTCAGGAGCGGGAAGGCAACGATGACGGCAATCCTCGGAATGCTGGTGGCGGACCGGCTGGTCAAGCTGGCGCCGGTCGATCTCGCAATTGTAATTTTTTATTTCGCGCTGGTGCTGGTCATCGGCTTTTACCTGAAGCGTTTCGCCACCACCGGCGAAGATTTTTTCATGGCCGGCCGCGAAATGACCGCCTGGGTCGCGGGCCTGGCATTCGTTTCCGCGAACCTCGGCTCGCTTGAACTTCTCGGCTGGGCCGGCTCGGCGTATCAGTACGGAATCCTCGCAGCTCATTGGTATTGGATTGGCGCCATTCCGGCCATGCTGTTCCTCGGCTTGGTGATGATGCCGTTTTATTACATTTCCAAAACCCATTCGGTTCCGGGGTATCTGCAATTGCGGTATGGCCAGGGAGCCAGCGGACTGAGCGCGATCACATTCGCGATCATGACCATCTTGATGTCCGGCGTAAACATGTACGCCATGGCCGTGGTGATGAAAGTGGTTCTCGGCTGGGATTTGAATTTCAGCATCTTTGTTTCGTCGATAACGGTTGCCATCTACGTGGCGGCGGGCGGGCTCTTCTCCGCAATCTTCAACGAAGTCCTGCAATTCTTCTTGATCTGGTTCGGCGCACTGCTCATTCCCATTCTCGGCTTGATCGAAACTGGCGGCTGGAAGGGTATGGTCGCCCGTATCCAGCACAACTTTCCGGGCCAGGACTTTACGCACATGTGGAGCAACATGGGCCACGTCCAGGACAACCCAATGGGCATGCACTGGACGGGCATCGTGTTTGGCTTGGCAATGGTGCAGTCCATGGGCTACTGGACTACAGACTTTCTGGTCGTGCAGCGCGTGCTGTCTGCCAAAGATATCCGGTCGGCCAAGCTGGCTCCGGTGCTTGGTTCGTTCTTCAAGATGGCCGTGCCCTTGATCGTCATTCTTCCTGGACTCCTCGGTCTCGCGGTTCTTCCGATGCATCTGGTTCCCGCGAGCGAGGCTCATGCTGGTCAGTTGACCTATAACGATGTGCTGCCACTGATGCTGGCGCGCTATTGCGGGCCAGGCCTACTTGGGCTTGGCATCACCGCGTTGGTTGCGGGGTTCATGGCGGGCATGGCCGGCAACGTCAGTGCGTTTGCAACGGTTTGGACCTACGACCTGTACCGTCCGTTCATCCGCAAGGACGCTCCCGACAAGCATTACGTTTCCATGGGCCGCTGGTGCACGTTGATCGGCGTCTTCATCAGCATTGGCACTGCATATCTGGTGATGGGCTTCGCCAGCATCATGGACTACGTACAAGCGCTTTTTGGATTCTTCATCGCTCCGCTGTTTGGCACGGTGCTCCTGGGCATGATGTGGAAGCGGGTGACTAAGGCCGGCGGATTCTGGGGACTGCTGGCCGGAACGACCTCGTCCGTTACACTGTTTCTCCTCATGCATGGAAAATTGCCGCTGTTCGGAAAATCGGCCGAGCAATGGATAGGCCTGTTTACATTTAATCCGCATGCGCAGGGACTGGCGCAGGACATGTTCCAGTCTCTTTGGTCGTGCACAACGTGCGTGGTGGTAACCGTGCTGGTAACGATGGTGACCAAACCGCGTGCGGAATCGGAGTTGGTGGGGCTGGTGTACAGCCTGACGGAAAAGGCGCACGAAGAAAAAGTTGGATTGCTGCACCGTCCGATTTTCTGGGGCGGAGTGGCGCTAGCTCTTCTGGTGGTTCTGCAGATTATTTTCTGGTGAGGATATGACCGAAAAACACGAAATCATTCCGGTGTGGTTTTTTGTCGGCGTGCTGTTCCTGGTCTATGGCGTGCTGATTTTTGTCAGCGGTCTCGCCGAATGGTCGCATCCGCCCGATACCGTGCTTTCCAATTTGCATGCGCCGGTTTGGTGGGGCGGACTGATGATCGCACTGGGCATTCTTTATTGCGGCAAGTTCCGGCCGCGCGGTAGCAACGCGTAAATTTTTGGCTGAACCTGTCGAGGGTGACGCAACTGCTTCAGGCGGGCCACCGCAATTGATAACGAGAGCTGGGTCATGGCAAACGAAAAGAAAATGACGATGGGTGTAATCGTCGGGAACCGCGGATTTTTTCCCGATCATCTGGCCAAGAGCGGCCGCGAAGAAATTCTCGCGGCTTTGGCCAAAGCCGGAATGAACGCGGTCGCGCTCGGTGTTGACGAAAGCAAATACGGCGCTGTGGAAACTCACCAGGAAGCGAAACGGTGCGCCGAACTTTTCCGCAAACACGACAAGGAAATCGATGGAGTGATCGTGACGTTGCCGAATTTCGGCGATGAGCGCGCGATTGCCGATACCTTGCGCCTGGCGCGGCTGGAAGTTCCGGTGCTGGTGCAGGCCACGCCGGATTCTGCTGCGAAGATGACCATTACCCACCGCCGCGACAGCTTTTGCGGAAAAATGTCCGCCTGCAACAACTTGAAGCAGTACGGCATTCGCTACTCGTTGACCGGGCTGCACACCGTCGCGCTTGACACGCCGGAATTCGCGAAAGATTTGGAAAATTTTGCGGCGGTTTGCCGCGTGGTGCGCGGCCTCAAGAATCTGCGCATCGGCGCAATCGGCGCACGGCCGACCGCGTTCAATACCGTGCGTTACAGTGAAAAGCTGCTCGAAGCGAGCGGCATCTCCGTCGAAACGCTTGATCTGAGTGAGGTGCTCGGCCGCATCTCGCGCATGAAGGATACCGACGATGCGGTGGTTGCGAAGCTGGCAGCCATCAGGAAATATGTCAGCACCAGTGGAGTTCCTGACGCCGCTTTGATCAAAATGGCCAAGCTCGGCGCGGTGACCGACCAGTGGATGAAGCAGGCCGACGTGGCCATCAGCGCGGTGCAGTGCTGGACTTCACTCGAGGAAAATCTCGGCATCGTGCCCTGCACCATCATGAGCATGATGAGCGACAACCTGCTCTCCAGCGCCTGCGAGACGGACGTTTGCGGAACATTGAGCATGCACATGCTGGCGCTGGCCAGCGGAACTCCCAGCGCGCTGCTTGACTGGAACAACAACTACGGCTCCGACCCCAACAAAGCCGTTTGCTTCCACTGCAGCAATCTGCCCAAACATTTCTTCCGCGAAGTACGCATGGACTTCCAGGAAATTATTGCCGGCACCGTCGGCAAGGAAAATACTTTCGGCACCGCGGTCGGCAAGGTAAAAAGCGGCGCCATGAGCTACGCCCGTTTTTCCACCATTGATCGCGAAGGCGTGATCCGCGGCTATGTGGGCGAAGGAAAATTTACCGACGACGCGCTCGAAACCTTCGGCGGCGCCGGCGTCGTGGAAATTACCGAAATGCAGAAGCTGCTCCGCTACATCTGCGAAAACGGCTACGAACATCACGTCGCCGCAAATTTCTCAAACGTTGCCCCAGCTCTCCACGAAGCCGCCAACAACTACCTCGGCTGGAAGACCTACCTGCACCGGTAATCGCCCGTCGGCTTCGTGCAAGTACAGGATTTCAGCTACTGGCGCTTCTGGTCCGAAACGACTACGCTGGAGTTGGCGTAGCCCTCGCGACCATTTCATCGGAGGGCTTCATGTCCATCGACTTTTCTAACGCCTGGAATACCGGCATCAAGATCATCAACGAAACAATCTCGCTTCTGCCGAACCTTCTCCTTGCCGTTCTTATTTTCGTCGCCTTTCTGATCCTTGCCGCTGGCGGGAAGTCTGTGGCGCGGCGCTGGGTGCAACGTCAGCGCAAACACCAGGGCATCGCGTTGCTGTTGGCTCGCCTGGTGCAAACCAGCATCCTGATTCTGGGATTCTTGATTTCACTTTCCGTAGTTGCCCCTTCGTTCAAAGCCGCTGATTTGATTAAGTTGCTCGGAGTCGGCACCGTGGCCATCGGTTTCGCTTTTCAGAATATCCTGCAGAATTTCCTCGCGGGGATTCTGCTTCTTTTGCAAGAACCGTTTCAACTCGGCGACTTCATCAGCGTCACCGGCATCGAAGGTACGGTTTGCGACATTCAATCCCGCGCCACCATCGTCAGTACCAAAGAGGGCCGGAAAGTCGTCATTCCAAACGCCGTGATATTTACAAGCCCGGTGGCCGTTGAACCGGCCTCTGCCAGGGCTGCGTAATTTGCTTGTTGAGCGTATGCACTAGCCATTGCAAATCCGAGTTCAGCCAGCCTCGGATGGGTGCCGCTTCATCGACTGAATTCAGATCGAGTGGAGCGCCGGATATAGGCGTCGGAAGGTCGAGTAATTTTTCTGCAACAGGAAGGAATCATCGGGATTGGGAGCGACGCGGGACGCAACCTTAATGACCGCGTCGCAAGCTTCGTCAACTGAAGCGAACTGGCCAGCACCAACAGCCGCAAGGATCGCAGCTCCGTAGGCAGCACCTTCTTCCGCTGCCACCAACTCGACTTCATGCGCGTAAACATCGGCCTGAATCTGCCGCCATAGCGGAGAACGTGCGCCTCCGCCGCTCAGCCGTATTCGCGTCACTGGAACTTTCATCTCTTCGAAAATCGAAAACGAATCTTTCAAGCTGAACGCCACTCCCTCGAGAATCGCGCGAACGATGTGCGCGCGGCGATGTGATGGCGTGATCCCAACCAGCGCGCCACGCGCATTCGGATCGAGATGCGGCGTACGTTCACCCATCAAGTAAGGCGCCCACAGCAGTCCTGCGGCGCCCGGGGGTGCCGTAGCCGCTTCGTCAGACAAAAATTCGTAGGCATCTTTTTCGACAGGAGAAAAAACCTTTGGATCCAAGGCAACACCCTCCGGTACTTCGGAAAGTATCGACCTAGGGACGAATTCCAGCAATCCGTCGGCGTTGCGAATCACCGAGCCAACGCCAAACGTATCACGGAACCAGCGCAGCGAAAGCCCGGCAGCCTGGGTGACGCCCATGACGTGCCACCGACCAGGTATGGCGTGGCAAAAAGTGTGCAGCCGCCCGCGCGGGTCCAGCGCCGGACGGTCCGTCGCGGCAAACACCACTCCGGACGTCCCGATCGTTGCGCTCACCACTCCGGCGCGAACAATTCCCAGTCCCACTGCGCCCGCCGCCTGGTCGCCCGCTCCCGCAACCACTGGCGTCCCGACCATCAATCCAGTCGCCGCTGCGCCTTCGCCGTTTAATTTCCCACAGACTTCCGGCGATTCATATAGAGCAGGCAGAAAACTTTTCTCGATGCCGGTGCCGGAAAGAACTTCTTTTGACCACGCGCGCTTCGCAACATCCAGCAGCAGCGTCCCCGATGCGTCCGCCTGGTCGATCGCGCGGTCTCCGGTCAGCCGGAATCGCACGTAATCCTTGGGCAGCATTATGTGGCGAACTCGCGCCCACAGTTGCGGCTCGTTTTCCCGCACCCACAAAATTTTCGTCAGCGTGAAATTGGTCAGCGGCGGATTGCAGGTCAGCTGAATCAGTTTCTCGGTGCCAAATTTTTCTGAAAGCTCGCGGGACTGTTTTTCAGTGCGTTGATCGCACCAGATCAGCGCCGGCCGGACAACTTCTCCGGCCTCATCGAGCAGCACCGCTCCATGCATCTGCCCGGAAAATCCGACACACGTAATCTCCTCCGCTCGGGCATCTGATTTTTGCAGCGCTTTCTTAACTGCAATTCCGCACGCGCGCCACCAGTCGCGCGGGTCCTGTTCCGCCCAGCCGGGCTGCGGCGAAGCGAACGGCACATGCTCCTCCATGCCGGATGCGACGACTCGTCCAGCCGCATCCATCAGGAGCGCGCGGGTGCCGCCGGTACCAACGTCGATGCCCAGAAAATAAATGGGAGTGCTCCGTCAGTCGTAGTTGAATTGCTCGTTAATTTCGTTCGGCGCCGCAGCCACTACCGAGGATGCGCCAGCCACAGCCGCTCTGGCGCACGCGCCCACCGCATGACGCGCCAGGAAGTATTCGAGATTTCCGCGCATCACCAATTGCGGTGTCAGCGTTACCTGCGGGTTGCCACAGCGCCCTTCGATCAGATAATCGTAGAGCACCTGAAACGCGAACCGACCCTGCGTGCGCGGCCGTTGATAAATGGTCGCCGCAACATTTCCTGCGCGCAGTTCATCCACCAGTTTGGGAAAAAGATCGGTGGTGATGATGGAAATCCGGCCCAGCATCCCGGCATCGCGCGCGGCTGCAATCACCGGCATGGACGCTTCCGTAGTCACGTAAATCGCGGAAAGATCCGGATGCCAGGCAAAAAGCTTGCGGCACTTGTCGTAGGCTTCCGATTCGATGTCGTGATCTTCAATCGTTTCCAGAAATTTCATCTGCGGATGCAGCGAAGCCAGTGTGGACTGGAACGAGCGAATCTTTTCCGCGTGCTCATTGATAGAAAGCGCGCTCAGTGTGGCCGCCACTTTACCCTTACCGGCGCAGAATCGCCCGGCCAGATCCGCTGCAAGCGCCCCGCTCGCCAGCGTGTCGATCGAAACAACCGCTAGCCGTCCGGAGTCCGGCGCGTCGGTCGAAACACAAACCACCGGCACTTTCGCTCGCGAAGCCCGTCGCATCCACGCCCGCAAACTTTTCGGCCGGCTCGGGAAAATAATGATGCCGTCGGATTCGCCCTTGATCGCCGCGAAGAATGCCTCTTCATCTTCATCGCCGAGCAGCGGATTCGTACGGAAATCAAGATCTACGTTGTCGATGCCCAGAGTGTGCGCCGCCTCATCGATTCCGCCCCGCACTTCATCCCAAAACGAAGTGGTGCCAATCAGCGTGTTGACGGAAATGCGATATTGCCTTTGTTGTGCGAGAAACCGCGCCGCAAGATTCGGCCGGTAACCCAGTGTCTTGGATATCTGCAAGACCCGCGCGCGAGTGGCAGCGCTGACGCCAGGGTTGTTGTGAAGCGCCCGGTGCACGGTACCAGTGGAAATGCCAAGCGCGGCTGCGATATCAAAGAGGGTGGCTTTACGGCGCATGATTTTGGGCTGGAGCGTTAACGTTTACGGTCGCATGATTTAAATGCACTTAGCTCCGAATGTCAACGCTATTTCTTATTGAAAACAAAGAATTTCCGGCGATTCAGGCGCCCTTGACATACCCCTGACCGTTTTTCCCGCCTACATCAACTTATGGTAAACTCTCCTATGGCTGTCACCTTGAAAGACATCGCGCGAGACCTCGGCGTCTCCGTGATTACCGTCTCCAAAGCCCTCCGCGATCACTCCGACATCAGCCAGGAAACCAAAGCGCGCGTGCTCAAGCGCTGCAAGGAAATGAATTACCGCCCAAACTTGGCGGCGCGAGCCTTGGTCACCGGGCGAACCAACCTTCTCGGCTTCGTCGTCCCGGACCTGCTGCAGTCATTTTTTTCCGAAATCGTGCGTGGAGTCTCGTCGGCGCTGCAGGGAACCGGCTACACGCTGGTCACCACTTCCTCCGAGCAGGATCCCAAACTCGAACGTCAGGCCGTCGAGCAATTGGTCGCGCGCCGGGTGGACGTGCTTCTGGTCGCCTCAACCCAGTGGACCGTTGAAATGTTTCGCCGTGTTGAAGAAGCCGGCATCCCGTACATTTTGATTGATCGCAGTTTCACCGGACTGGCAGCCCATTTCGTTGGCGTCAATGACGATGAAGTTGGCGCTCTGGCCACCCGGCACCTTGCGGACGTCGGCTGCAAGCGCATCGCCCACATCGGTGGGCGCGAACTCAGCCCAGTGGTGGGCCGCATGGAAGGCTATAAGCGCGCACTCGCCAAGCTGGGTCTGCCTTCGGACCTAGAATTGATTTACAACGTGGAGCGCGTGGAAGAACTGGGCGACGCAACCGGTTACGAAGCCGCGAAGAAACTCTTGAATCTGACTCCACGGCCCGACGGTATTTTTTGCTACAACGATGCCATCGCCTACGGAGCGACCGCAGCCGCGCTGGATGCGGGTTTGCGCGTTCCCGATGACGTGGCGATCGTCGGCTGCGGCAATATGCTCTACAACAAATTTCTGAAAATTCCTCTCACCAGCGTCGATCAGCAGACCATGGCCATCGGTCAGAAAGCCGGAAAACTCGCGCTGCAACTAATCGAAGCCGGTGAGCCTGTCCCTCCCCAGCGCATTTTGCTCGAACCCAAGCTGGTCATCAGAAAATCAACGCAACGCAACGCCGACAAATCCCCACGCGCCGCCCGCGCTTAAAGCTTGTTGAAGTATCATTCCGACCAAAGTGTTCTTGGCAAAGTGCCATTCCAACCAAAGTGTCATTCCCAGGAGCGAAGCGACGAGGAATCTCTTTTTCTCCGAAGCTCCTCCATCGAACGCGGGCTTCTCGACGACCGCAGCGGTTGTTTCGCAGTACTTATTACTTTACAACTGAGGACTTATAACTGAAGTTTGGTGCCCAAGAGAGGACTCGAACCTCCACGACCTTGCGGCCACTAGCTCCTGAAGCTAGCGCGTCTGCCAGTTCCGCCACTTGGGCACAAGTGAGGCAATTTCAGCAGTCCTTAATTTTCTCCCGCGGACTCGCCGCTTGTCAATCAACCGCGCAATCCTTTGCGTAACAATTCATTCAGCGCAGCGGCCTTCGGCAGCAGCGCAACGGCCCCCAGTTCGCGAAACTTCGAGGCGCGTTTCGGATAATTGTGCTCGCCGCGCGCGATGATCGCTGCAAACGGAACGCCGGCCTCACGTGCGGCCAGCGCGTCATCAATGTTGTCTCCCAAATACAGCGCCTTCGCCGGATCCCGCTTTCCCAAAATCTTGTATAGACCTTCCGGATGAGGCTTCATTTTCCGCACGTCATCCACGGTAACCACCATCCGGAAGTGCTTCGTCCCCGGCCACTTTGCGAAGGTATACTCAAACTCCTGCCGGTTCCGCCCAGTGAATAGATTCAATTCGAACCGCGCTGCCCACCTCGCAATCTGCCCCGGCGGCACCACCAGCTTTTCCCGCTGCACATTCCCGTGCCGTTCCCCGTTGCCCCAGTAGAACTTCCCAAACGCCTCTTTGGCCTCTTCGTAGCTCGTCCGGCGCCCCAGTGTCGTCGCCCATCTCGCCACCATCCGCCAGTCGTCATTGTTGCCCGGCTTGGCCTTCCATCGATGCAATTCCGCGTGCGTCACCCGCTTTCCGGTCAGATGGCGAATCGTCTCGACCGCCGACCGCCAATACGTCTCCCGCACGTCCACCAGCACTCCGTCTACGTCAAAAATCAGGATTTCGGGCGCCACACGGTTCCCAGTTCGAGTTTTAGACACTTGATTTAGCGATTCCTTTCGGTTCAACCGTTAAACACCGAAACCGTAACATTTTCACCCAAGGCCCGATTCCTGCCAAGTCATGAGGCCCTAGATTCTATATAAGTCTTTATTTGTTAAATACTTAGAGTGGTTTCCAAACGGCGCTTCGTTTGCACTCCATCGTAGCACGATATGATGGCTGTCAGTGCGGCTTGAGTTTTGCTCGGCCAGAAGGCTTTCAATCGTGAAGACAAGGATAGTGTCGCCTCACTTTTTCGACGTCTTCACGTGGTTCTGTCCAGCCGAAATAGGTGGCCGCACTAGCAGCTTGACTTCTTCTCTTCGGCTCTATAATCCTCGCAAGCCCGTTCTCTCTTATTCAACACTTTTGAATAGCGTTTCAATTTCTGATCTTATTGGTCCTATTGGGCCGCCATTCACGACACTGGCTCCGGCCGTTTGATCACCTTTGGCCCGCAACAGGTTCCCACAAAATCAAGCCGCGTCCGGAGTATCGGGTTGCGGTTCCCGATGCTCCGGACGCGGCTCGGATTCCAAGAGAAAAGTCTGACTGAATTTCGACGGCGAAAGCTAGTTCAGCAGCTCGCGCATCGAAATCACGTGAAAGGTGGTCAGCTTTGTGGCGCTTGTGAGGCAACTGCCGCTGTAGTTGATTCCGCCGTTGGAGTTACCTCCGCCGTTCACTCCGTACGTTGGAGCCCCGTTCACCGACAGAATTGCTCCGGATGGATTGGTTATATCGGCGACCAGGACCGCGCCATTTACGGTGTTGGTACCATCCATTTGAAAGTTGCCTGTTCCGACCACCAGGATCAGTCCATTCCATGCTAAGGTGCCCTTCAGCGTAAGCGTACCCGTTACGATCAGGATCCCATAACCGGTTGAGCTACCGCTCAGAGTTAGGTCGCCATTTACATAGACGATCTGTGGCGATGCCAGGGTACTGTTCAAAGCAGCTGCGCCGCCGCTGTATTGTGTCGAAGGACCATTAATCACAGGTTGCGTAACGTCGGCCTTCAGTGTCGAAACCAAGTCTTGTAAATTTGCCGGTGTCGTGAGGTCCGTCTGTAAGCTGGAAGACACGTTCTCCACGTCCGGCGTCGTGCCGCCGCTGCCGGTGTAGTTGTTATCCGTGTTATGGGGAATATCGGCGTTCGAGGAGACCGTCGTAACATCGGCGGCGGTGACCACACCGACAGCCGGCACCGAAGCGGCAGTCGCCGCACCGCCACAACCACCGACGTCAATTCCGCTAACTCCGAAATTGCCGCTGTTGCCGCCAGCAAACGACGGGCTGGATCCGTCCATGGTTAGCGCGGATGGTGCCACAAATTGGATCGTGTCTTGGCCCACTTCCACCTGCACCATGCGCCGCGTTCCGCCGGCGGTCACCGCCAGGGAGGTTATTACGTAGACCGGCAGGTAAGCCGGAGTCGCGCATGGCGCCGCGAAAGCTACCTCGTACGGAGAACCGTCCTTCAAGCAGGTGTAATATGCGTTGGAACTGTTGCCATTTACCGCATAGTTTGTGCCAAAGGCATTGCTTTGTTTCAGCTGTATGCGCGCCCATTTCCAGTCCAGCGGGGGACCCGAACTCGGCGCTAACGTGCTGCTTGCTGTCGCCGAAGTTAAGTAGTAGCTGCCACTGGCGTAAGTGATATTTGTCGTACTATCTGTCGTGCAGGTTACGCTGCTGCCGCTTCGGGTCTCCTTGCAAAGCTCATCGTCCGGGTATTGCTTAGCGCAGGCAGAACTGACCGGGCTACTGCTGCCACACCATGGGGCCACCGTCTCGCCGTTTGCCGGATTGAGGATATACAGAACGCCGGTATTTCCGTTTCCGGGCAGCGTGGAAGGTAGCGCCGTGATCGTGTAGTTGGCGATTCCTGTGCGCAGCCGGTCGCGGGCTTCTTCAATTCCACCCTTTGCCGAGAAATATGCTCGTTGCTCATCTTTAAAGTTGGTGCTGGTATTGGTTTCGGTGTTCGAAAGGATGATGATGCCGGCAGTGATCGCCGAGATCAGCAACAGCGTCAGGATCGCTGCGACCAGAGCAACACCTTCCTCATGACTCCGGCCTATACGCTTTTTGGTTTTTCGGTTTGTGTTTGACATGGATTTCTTCGCCTCCTATTGGCAACTCATCGGCTGCGCGGTGGAAGCCATCGAGCAGTTGTTCAGCGAAATCTCACCTTCAAAACTGGTTTCAATCGGCAGCTTGGTCTTCTGGTCAATGACGATCGGGTTGCGAATCGTCAGGTTGATTTGGACCGTCTTCACGTTGGCAATATAGTTCGCGCCGGCCGACGTGCTGATGTCCTGAGGCAGGGTGGTGATCTCCGTCCCATCGTATTGGTAATACCTGAAGATCGCCGGGCTGATGACGTCGTTGATTTCGGTGCCCCAATTCTGGCCTTGCGCGCCGCCGGTTAACGTCGTGGGTAGCGGACTGCCATTGACTTTGTCCACTTGGCTGCGCTGCAAGCACAGCGAACAGCTGCCCGAACCGTTCACCTTATAAATAACACTCTGCACGGTCCCGGTGCCGTTTACCGAGCCTTCGAAGCCGATCGCATTGCTGTCAATCATCACCAAACCGACGGCCAACCGGTTGTCATTGACATAGGTATTGGCCCATGAATAGCTCGACTGTGTTGTCAGTGCTGGCGAAAACGTTTGTGTCGGGTCAAACATCCGGATATTTGGTGTACCTGCCTGGTTGATATCCCGGAAAAATTGATCCACAAAGTCGCGCGCTTCCTGAAAATCGCCCAGCCGATTTTCTTCCGTGTTCAGCCGATACTGCGCGTCGCTCATCTGCGAGAACACCGCGCCCACAATCAGGCTCAGGATCAGCATCACCAGCATCAGTTCCAGCAGCGTAAAGCCTCGCTGGCCAACGACACGATAATTCCGGCGAAGTCTGGTCATCTCAACTCCCCTGTCCTATCAGCGAGCGCACCGACACTGGCAGAGAGAAAACCTTTATGTCGGTTCCGGCGCCCTTCATTTTCGCGGTAACCACCACCAGCTTGGTGTAGGTCGTCGGCTGGGTGATGTTCCACCGCACGTCGTAAATCATTTGTCGCCCGGCGGTACCGCAGTCGGTGTAATACATCTGGTAGCCAGTCACTGCTGCCGCCGTCATGTCCACGTCGCCCGAACTGTTCAACGCCCCGCCGCCCGCCGCGGTGTAGATCGTGCTGGCGGTCCCAAGGCAGTCATAGACAGTAAGATTGCCGCTGAGACTGGCCTTCTGGCTCGAAATCTTCTCCGAGATCATCTGCGCGATCACCGTGGAGTTGCTCTGCTGCCGGCTGCGCCCGTTTCCGCCGATGGCGTACGCGATCAGTGCCATGCTGCCAACAATCCCCACCAGCAGCACCACCATGGCGATCATCAGTTCGATCAGCGTCATGCCGCGTTCTTTCCGGAACGCTTTTTTGGCCTTACCGTTTATCAATTCCATGATGAACCGTTCCACACGTAGCCATTGCTCCGTCCAGCTTTGGTCACCACCACCGCCGCCCACCCTGTAGGCGTTCGATTGTCATTGATGTAGTACACGAAATAGCTGGCAGACGGGGTACTACACGTGCTTGAGGCATAGTTGCACGGTAAGCCCCGCGCCGAAAAACCCAGTGTGCAGGTGTTATCGCAGGGCGTTCCGGTTGTGGTATTTCCCGTCAGAACATAATTCGTAGGATTCCCGCCGCTTCCCCCCGGAGCTGCCGAAGCCATCGTAAATTGCCGGCCGAGATCGATGATCGGTTCCCCGGTATCCCAGGCGCCGTTATTGTTGACATCCACATACGCCTCTTGCACCGTGCTGTTGACTGTCTGGTAGCGCACGGTGACTGTAATGTTCTTCTTCTCCGCAAGAATTCGCGCTTGCTGGATCATGTCCGAAAGCTCGAAAGCGCTGGTTCGCAAATTTGAGTCGTACCAGCTTCTCACCATGTTGGGAATGGCGATGGCCGCAACCACCAGAATGATCGCCACCACCACCACCAGTTCAACCAGGCTGAA
Source organism: uncultured Acidobacteriota bacterium (assembly GCA_963814635.1). Taxonomy (GTDB): domain Bacteria; phylum Acidobacteriota; class Terriglobia; order Acidiferrales; family UBA7541; genus Acidiferrum. The sequence goes on from CAWFDP010000003.1 coordinate 566,339, forward strand.
CCCTCGCATCCGAGCTTGTTTTTGGCTATACCGTTTGCCGCTGTTGTTCATCATTCGATCCGTCCTCAAGACCGTTTGCCCTCATCCATCCAGGCGTCGAGTTCGCGATAGTGGCGGGCTGCGCTTCTAGTACGGCACTCCAGCAGCCATCGCTCGAGAGGATATAAGTGCTTATAAATGTGTGTGTTAGCACCGTTCATGAGGACAATCCCAGCCAGCCAGACCGCCAATTGGGTCAAAACGTAACATCTTGGGCTGTCCACTAACGCTGTTCTTTGGGCCATCTATCCCGCCTCGTTGCGGCTTAATTCCGCCCATTGCTACACTAGAGTGGTCCAACCATTCCGGTTCGGACCTTTTCGCGCGATTTGTTGCATGAAACCAAGAGAATTTTGTAGCAGCGGCTCTATGCCTCTGCTCTTTCTTGATGCGCCATGCATCGACTTTCAGGGTTTGTCTTTCAGAGGACGGAAAAATGGCCAAATACGCTGGAGTGGACTTCATCGATTTTGATTCGCAACTGAACGACGAAGAAAAGCTGGTGCGCCAGACCGCGCGCGAGTTCGTCGAAAACGAAATTGTTCCGATCATCGAAAAGCACAGCCGCGAAGCTACTTTCCCGATGCATCTCGTTCCGCAACTGGGCGATCTGGGATTTTTTGGCGCCAGCCTGCACGGCTACGGCTGCGCGGGAATGTCCAGCGTTGCCTATGGCCTGATGACCCAGGAGCTGGAGCGCGGTGATTCTGGAATTCGCAGTTTCGTTTCCGTGCAGAGCGCGCTGGTGATGTATCCGATTTATGCGTTCGGCAGCGACGAGCAGAAAAATAAATGGCTGCCGTTATTGCAGCAGGGAAAAAAAATCGGCTGCTTCGGACTCACCGAACCGCAATTCGGTTCGAATCCCGGCGGCATGTTGACTCGCGCGGTGAAAAAAGGAAACAAGTACGTTCTCAACGGCGAAAAGATGTGGATCACCAGCGGCTCGATCGCTGATATCGCCGTCGTCTGGGCCAAATGCGAAGACGAAAAAGTCCGCGGCTTCCTGGTAGAAAAAGGCGCGCCCGGTTTCAAGGCCTGGGATGTACACGGCAAGTGGTCGTTGCGCGCTTCGGTCACCAGCGGACTGGCTTTTGGCGATTGCGAAATTCCCGAAGAAAATCTTTTGCCCGGTGTGGTCGGCTTGAAAGGTCCGCTGAGCTGCTTGAATCAGGCGCGCTATCGGAATCGGCTGGGGCGCGCTCGGCGCGGCCATGGCCTGCTACGACACTGCATTGCAATATGCGAAAACGCGCAAGCAGTTCGCCAACAAGCCCATCGCTTCGCACCAACTGGTACAGGAAAAACTGGCTTGGATGATCACCGAAATCGTAAAAGGCCAGTTGCTCGCGCTGCACGTTGGCCGTGTCAAAGACGCCGGCAAAGTCGATCCTTCCCACATCTCCATGCTCAAAATGAATAACGTCGGCATCGCGCTCGATATCGCCCGCAAATCCCGCGACATCCTCGGCGCCAACGGCATCGTCGACGATTACTGCGTCATGCGCCACATGAACAATCTCGAAAGCGTCTTCACCTACGAAGGCACCAACGACATCCACAAATTAGTGATCGGCGAAAAAATTACCGGCATCGCCGCCTACGTCTAGGATTATTACTGACCATCTCCGGCTTCTCGGACACAACGCAGCGATGGCTCGATTCGCGCGCCGATTTCCTCAAGGCGCGGCTTATCGCTGGTCTGATCATTCTCGACGCGGATCGGGCGATCGGTCTTTTCTTGATAACGCGTCTCAGCGTCTGCGATGACTACGTAGACATCAGCATGATCGCGGTACAGAGATAATCGGTTTCGTAATGGGGATTATCGGCCTGCGCTCGCCATCGGTCGCTTGCGGACGCAGCGGTGCGCGCGCTTCTCGTGTACGCCTGTTCGGACTTACCCACTCGACAAGCAACCCGTCGCTCAGCCGCATCCAGAATCTTGTAAGCTGTAACCGGCACACCGCCTCGCGCTATCACAGCGGAGATTTAACCCATGCGCCCTGTTCATTCTTTCTTTCTGGGAACTATGAGGAATTCCTGCTCGCTGACAATCGTGGCGAGCGCGCTGCCGCAGCTCCCCCGCCGCAGCCGCGCAGCCGCAGAACAGCACGCCGCCGAAGCTCCGAACGCCAGCCGACGCCGAAGTAAAACCAAAAATCCGCACCATCACCGCGTTCATCAACCTCGATCCCGCGCAGTACCAGCAACAGGTCGCCGAAACGCTGCAAATGCTGCGCCGCGCAAAAACCATTTTTGAATCGCGCGGCTTCGAAGTCCAAACCATTCGAATCGCCACCCAGCCTTTTCCCGAATACACCAAAGGCATGAGCACCCAGCAGGCCATTGCGTTTTTCAAGCAGTACGACGCGCTGGCGGAAAAAGAAAAATTCGCAGCGGGCATCGGCCCCGCGATGCTGAACGCCGACGACAGCGAATCGCAAGCCGATTTGCTCGCGAATATTCTCAGCGCCACAAAACACATTCGCGGCAGCATCGTGGTGGCCGGCGAAGACGGCGTGCGCTGGAAAGCTGTCGGCGCCGCCGCACGCGCCATGAAAAAATTGGAAGAGGAAACCGAACACAGCCAGGGTAATTTCAATCTCGGCGCCATTGCCATGGTCCCGCCGCTCTCGCCATTCTTCACCGCCGCTTATCACGACGGATTCGGCCACCAGTTCGCGATCGGCCTGGAATCCGCAAACGTAGTCGCAGCCGCGTTCAAGGACGCTCCGGATCTGGAAACCGCAAAACACCGGCTCACCGACATGCTCGGAGCGCAGGCCACGGAGATTGAACGCCACGCCGAACGCGTGGATATGGAAACCGGATGGGCCTACATGGGAATCGATCTTTCGCCGGCCCCGCTAAAGGAAATTTCCATTGGCGCGGCGATGGAAGAATTGATCGCGCAGCCGTTTGGTTCGAACGGCACGCTGACCGCCGCGGCGACGATTACTTCAGCAATTAAAGCCGTCCAAGTGAAGCAGACCGGCTACAACGGATTGATGCTGCCGATTCTGGAAGATTCGCGCCTCGCGCAACGCTGGAGCGAAGGTCGCGTTTCACTCGAAGGTTTGCTCTCTTACTCTGCGGTCTGCGGAACGGGCCTCGACACAATTCCGCTTCCCGGCGACACCACCGTCGAACAACTGGACATGATCATCGGCGACATGGCAACTCTCGCGTTCAAGTGGCACAAACCGCTTTCCGCGCGCCTGCTCCCGGTAAAAGGAAAAGGCCCAGGAGACACCACCGAATTCGACGATCCGTTTATGGTCAACGCGGTCATTCAACCGCTCGCAAAATAACCGCACTGGAACTGTGCGATTTGCTTACACCGGAAAATCGACTTCGATGGCGTCGATCAGCGGGACCAGCCATTTCAGCAGAGCCTGATGCACGGGATGAATGTTGTAGGCTTCGAGCGCGGCGGCATCGGCGAATTTCATCACCCCGCCGATGACGAAACCTTGTCCGCGCGGCGAAACATTTCTTCCGACATGCGATTCGAGCACCAGCGGAATCTGGCTTTTCAGCTCGCTGATTTCGCGCAGCATGCGCTGCTGCTGCGCTTCGGTCACGCCCGGCTTCAATCGAAATGCAAACATGTGAATGAACATGGTCTTGGTTTGCCCGTGGTTCGTATGCGGTTCCTCGAAAAGATCTTCAACCGACGGCAGGATAACACGCGTGCGTTGGAGCTCAGTTCAACAAACGCAAAACGACTCACTTCTTGACTGGCGAGTTTTGGCGTCCTACCCTCGATGACGTGGAAGTACACCTTAGTCCTGATCAGGAGGCCTTCGTCCGCGAAGCGATTGCGAGTGGGCGGTTTCGTCGCGCGGAAGATGCGATACAGGAAGCCCTGCTCCTTTGGGAAGAGCGCGAGCGCAAGAGATTGGAGTTGCTCGCCGCCATTGACGAGGCTGAATCATCGCTTGCGCGCGGTGAAGGGCGAGCGATCACTCCGGAATCGATGCGAAAGATTGCGGCCGACATCAAGCGTCGAGGACGTGAGAATCATCCCTCTGAGGCGGATCCACATTCGAAATGATGCATCTCGTTTCGCCTGAGGCTGAATCAGATTTATTCGAAATTTGGGATTACGTATTCAGGGAAAGTAGTGCTCACATCGCCGATCGTCTGATCGATTCCATCACTGAACGCTTCCTCCTCCTCTCACGCGACCCTTTTGCAGGCAGGCTTCGGAATGATCTGCGGGTTGGACTGCGAACGTTTCCAGTCGCGTTCCTACGCTAAGTTCTATCGAATTTCACGACCAGGCAATTCTGATCTTGCGCGTGGTACATGGTCAGCGCGATATTGAAACTTTGCTGCGCGGGTGAGTCGAGGTTCGCGCGGTCCGATGGGGGACAACGGCATGAATGAAAAAAAAGAAATGACGCGGCGGGAATTTGTGAAGGATGCGGCGACGACGGTAGCCGGAGTGAGCGCCGGATTAACGATTGTGCCGCGGCACGTTCTTGGAAGAGGGATGACGCCACCGAGCGATTTGCTGAACATCGCGGGAGTCGGTATTGGCGGAATGGGCCGCACCAACCTGATCAATATGTCTAGCCAGAATATTGTGGCGCTGTGCGACGTGGACTGGGGCTACGCGGAAAAAGGATTTGCGGGGCTGGGCGGGTCGATCGCGGGATTGAGTGCGCGAATCAGTGCGCCGGATCCGCAGCCAGTACCGGGAAGGCCGCCATTCGATCGCGAGCAAGCCAAGCAGCGGCTAGCGGGAATGCCGCGATTGAAGGACGAGCATCTGCCCAAAGCGAAACGCTACACGGATTTTCGCGAGATGCTCGATAAGCAGAAGGACATCGAAGCGGTGCTGGTGGCGACTCCGGATCACATGCACGCGCCGATTGCGCTGGCCGCGATGGAATTGGGAAAACATGTTTACGTACAGAAGCCGCTGACGTGGTGCGTTGCGGAAGCGCGGGCACTGGCGAAGCGCGCGCGCGAAACGAAAGTCGCGACGCAGATGGGCAATCAGGGACATTCGCTGGACGATGCCCGCAAAGCGGTGGAATACGTGTGGGCCGGTGCGATTGGAGATGTGCGCGAAGTGCATATCTGGACTAACCGGCCGCTGGGATACTGGCCGCAGGGAGTGCCGCGTCCAGCGGCTGCAAAAGATGCGCAGGAAAATTTGCGCTGGAACATGAACGGAGTGGAAGCGCGGCTGGCGGCGGCGATGGCGGCGGGAAATTATTCGATTCCGGAAAAATTGAATTGGGATTTGTTTTTAGGCGTCGGGCCGAAGGTGGACTACCACCCGATCTATCATCCGTTTAACTGGCGCGGGTGGGTGGACTGGGGAATGGGTCCGATCGGGGATATGGGCGCGCACCTGATGGATCATTCGATGTGGGCGCTGAATCTTGGCTATCCGACGAGCATCGAGACGATTTCGACGCCGTTCAATCACGCTTCATATCCGAGTGCGACGATGACGGTGTACGAATTTCCGGAGCGGACTGGAGTGCAGGGAAAACTGCCGCCGGTGAAATTGACCTGGTACGACGGCGGGCTGAAGCCGCCGAAGCCCGTGGAGATCGGCGAGGAGGAGTTGAATCAGGAGGGCGGCGCGCTGCTGATTGGAAGCAAGGGAAAATTGATGCACGAAACGTATGGATTGAATCCGCGGCTGCTGCCGAAGTCGCTGCACGATTCATTTGGCGAACCGGCGAAAAAATTGCCGCGCATTCCGAACCAGCATCACGAGTTGAATTGGATCGACGCAGCGAAGGGAAAGCAGCAGGCGTCGTGTCCGTTTGAATATGCGGCGCGGCTGACGGAAGTGATGCTGCTGGGGGTGGTGGCGCTGAACGCCGGGAAGAAAATTCAGTACGACGGCGAGCAGATGCGGGTGACGAACGTGGTGGCAGCGAATGACTTCTTGAAGCGGGAGTACCGGACGGGTTGGTGAGCTGGTGGCCGGCGGTCAGAGACCGGCGACCAGTGAATCGACTGCAAATTTGGCTACGGCGAAGGTGGGCACGCCCCTCCGCTGTTTTTTCGTAGTGTTCATTCTACAAGTGGTTAAAGGGGGATTATGCACTTGACACAGAATCGCTAATCCGGTAGATTCTTGTGCATGGCACTCGCTCCCGAGCGAATCAAGTTGCTGATTCGGATTGTAGCTTTAATTCTGGCTGCGGGGATGGTGTGGTTTGTGATGAGGTTTTATCGATGAAGCTCATAGACATTGCCCGCAAATTCAAGTCCGACGACGACTGCCTAGACTATATCGAAAAGATGCGTTGGCCGGACGGTCAAATCGGCTGTGTCCATTGCGGCGAAGTGGGCCGTGTGTCCAAGATTCAGCGCGAGGCTGGTAAGAACAAGCGCACGCGCATCTTCCAATGCCTCGCTTGCGGCAAGCAATTCAGCGCGACTAGCGGCACGATCTTCAATGATACGCACTTGCCGCTCACCAAATGGTTCATGGCGATTGCACTGATTTGTGAAGCGAAAAAGGGCATGTCCGCATTGCAGCTACAGCGGCACTTGGGCGTGAATTACCGGACGGCTTGGCATCTGGCACACAGAATCCGCGAAGCGATGCAGGACGGCGGATTGATGACTGGCGTGGTTGAGGCAGACCATACTTACTTCTCAGCGCGTAAACCCCGCAAGGGCCGTCCCTACGTCAAGAAAGAGGAAACTGACGTTGTGCTGGGCATGTATGAACGCAACACTGGCAAACTGCGGTTGATTCCGGTGAAGGATGCGAAAGCGGAGATAACTGGCCCTGTTCTCGAAAAGCACATTAGTCCCGAAGCCCTGCTACAGGCCGATGCGCACGCCACGTTTGCGATAATCGGCGAGCGCGGCAAGTTTGCCGGACTCCGAATGATTAATCACCGCAAGAGCTACGCGAAAGGCGAGAACCACACGCAGCATATCGAATCCGCGTTTTCGCTTTTGAAGCGCGGTGTGTACGGCTCATTCCACAAGGTTTCAATAAAGCACTTGGGACGTTACTGCAATGAGTTTTCGTATCGGTTCAATCGGCGCGGGATGCAGCTTGCGATGTTCGATGGGACGCTGAAAAACCTAACTCGCGGGGAAGTGCTGTCCTATAAGAAGCTCACTTCGCCAGTATCGGAGCATTAGAACCTTTGCGGCCCTGAGTCTTTATCTTCTTGCGCGGCTCTGGTTTTGCTTGAAGTAACTTCGCCAGCGCGTGATCGAATTTGTCTTTTGCAACTTTCATAATAGTTAAAATCTTGTGGATTTTCTTAGCAAAATTCTGAGCGTACCATCTTAGTAATTCCTTGACAGCCCCGCACTAAACCTTGAAAATATGCGAATCGCGAGGGCAGGATAATGAGCCAAAGGCTTCTACTATCCCTCGTTTAACAATCCTGCCTAGGCTACTTATCCTGCCCCCGCGTAGTTTTTAGTTTTGACAACTTTGCGCATAAACGACAAGTGCCCAATCTGTTGACGCAGATGGGCACCGGTTGGCTATCAATTCCAACTCCATCCTAGGTCGTTCCCGCCAAAACTGTCAAGAGAAAAAACGAACGCTATTGGTGTACCTAAATCGGAGGAGGGGTTGGGCATCGGTAGGCCCAGCGATCTTATAAATCGCCAATCTCCGGAACGGGATTTGCGGGTTCGACTCCCGCCCCCTCCGCACTTTTTGGTTTCTATCATGGCGTAACGCAGATTGTCACTAAGAAAGCACAAGGAGATTTTCAATATGGCTGTACAAAATCCAATGCCAGGCGGTCAGCCAGTTCCGGTTCCGAAGATTGTGTATGTTCTATTCACCGCACAGATAGATGCGAAAACCACCGAGGGATTACTTGCGGTTATGGCCAATTGTGCCACCCAACGGGTCTCGACTGTCTATCTTGCTATCTCGACTCCGGGTGGTGACGTGGTGCAAGGAATGTCGTTATACAACACGTTGCGTGGGATGCCATTTGAGCTTATAACCCACAACGTGGGGAACGTAGACTCAATTGGGAATGCTGTTTTCTTGGCGGGAAGCAAGCGTTACGCCTGCAAACACTCAACCTTCATGTTTCATGGCGTCGGCTTCGATATGGCCAATCAAACCGTTCGACTGGAAGAAAAGAACATTCGGGAGATGCTCGGAAATCTCATCAGTAACCATGACAGGATTGGAAACGTCCTCGAAGAGCGTACCAAAATTGATAAGGCGGTTATTCCAGAATTGTTCCGCGAAGCCCAAACCAAGGACGCGACATTTGCTGTTAGCCATGGGATTGTTGACGAGGTCAGAGACTTTAATATTCCCGCTGGCAGCACAGTAGTATCGCTTGTATTCCAACGCTAGTCCGTTCGGGGCATTCATGGCATTCAGATCTTAGCACGAAGTCAGACAATGGAATAATGGTACTTACGGGCACTGACCTTATCCCTTGTTGCGGTTTCTCATTTTGATAAAGTGTCAGAATTCCATACACTTTAGCTACAGCCTTGTCACGGCTCCCGCAGAATATCAGGTTTCTGTGTGAAATACATAATCCCCGTTAAAGTCCTTTGTTTGCATATACTTTTGTAACTGCGGATTTTAAAGGAGTTACGTGTACGCTAACCAATCCGTTTTAGGTCGTGGGATGGGCTGTTATAATCGAAGCGACATATGGGCACGTACAGGGGAAAGCTCGGTAGTTCCATTTTTGCGTGGGCGATCTTGTTTGCAGTTTGTCCAACGGCGCAATCGCAGACCAATGTAACAACGCATCATAACGATATTGCCAGAACCGGCGCGAATACCTCGGAGACCGTTCTTACTCCGCAAAATGTGAACACCACTACGTTTGGCAAGCTCTTCTCTCATTCGGTTGACGGGCAAGTTTACGCACAACCGTTGTACGTAGCCGGAGTGACTTTAGGAGCCGGGACGGCGCAAGCCGGAACCACGCACAACGTCCTCTTCGTGGCCACTGAACACGACAGCGTTTACGCGTTTAACGCTGACACCAATACCGGCGCAAATGCAAATCCGCTCTGGCAAATCTCGTTGCTGGATGCAGCTCACGGGGCGACGGCGGGCGCAACCACGATGCCAAGCACTGATGTTGGCCAAGCGGCCCTGGTTCCGGAAATGGGCATCACCGCCACGCCCGTCATCGATACCACAACTCACACGATTTACGTTCTCGGAGTGACCAGGGAATCGGTGGGAACTGGTTGTTCGACCAGTTCTTCCTGTTATGTGCACAGATTTCACGCGCTGGATATCACCACGGGTGCGGAGAAATTTGGCGGACCAACGGTTTTGTCGGCTTCCGTACCGGGAACCGGTACCGGAAGTTCAGGAGGCATGCTGGCGTTTGATCCCAAGTGGCACCTTGAGCAGACCCGGCCTGCTGCTGCTGAATGGGATTGTTTACATGTCCTTTGCATCACAAAACGACAATGGTCCCTGGCACGGCTGGATATTTGCCTACAATGCGGCGACGATGCAGCAGACCGGGGTGTGGTGTGCTTCTCCAAACGGCAACGACGGGGGAATCTGGTTGTCGGGCGGAGGACTGGCGGCGGAGGTCGATCGATCCCGTAAATCATCCTTACGGACGGATGTTTACGGCAACGGGAAACGGCACGTTTGATGCTGTGCCACCCTACACGAATAGCGCAGGATTTTGGCGATTCGCTGATCAAGCTGGATTTGACCAACGGCGTGCCAACGATGAATTCCGGCGGAACCGTGGTTGGGGATGATTTCACTCCATATAACCAAGCGACCCTAGAAAGCGCAGATACTGACCTGGCTTCAGGCGGGTGTTGATACTGCCGAACCAGACCAGCGGCGGACATACCCATTTGCTGTTCCACGTTTCGAAGGAAGCGAAGCTGCGCTTGGTCGACCGCGACAATATGGGTGGCTACAACAACGGAGGCAGCAGCAATCCACAGATCGTGCAGGAAGTTCCGGGACTGATGAGTGGAGTCTGGAGCGCGCCTGCCTATTGGAATGGCAAGATCTACGTGAGCGACGCAGGGAGCAATATTTCTGCTTTCTCGTTGGCGAGCGGGTTACTGAACACCACGAGCTACCAGCACGTACATATTGGCAGCACTTTTTTTCCTGGCGTTATCCCTACGATCTCGGCCAACGGAACGAGCAGCGGCATCCTATGGGCGATTCGGACCGAATTCTACAATGTCCCTGGGCCTTCGATCCTGTATGCGTTCGACGCGACCAATATTGCGACGAAGTTGTATTCGAGCGACCAGAATGCATCTCGAGACACACCGGGCAATGCCGTGAAGTTTGCGGTGCCCACAGTGGTCCAGGGCAAGGTATACGTGGGGACCGCGGCCGAGGTGAGCGCCTATGGCCTATTAAATGGCTCGACACAAACCGCAACGCCGGTCATTAGCCCATCGTCGAAATCATTCACGACGAGCATCCAGGTAACGATCACCGATAGCGCTTCGGGTGCGACGATCTACTACACAACCGACGGATCGACTCCGAGCACCTCTTCGAAGGTTTACAGCGGGTCGTTCTCCCTGACGTCAACGACTACCGTCAACGCCATGGCGGTCGCCAGCGGATTGTTGGCAAGCCCGATGGCTAGCGCTACCTACACTCTGACTACGCAAGCGGCCATGCCCACGTTCAAACCGTCTCCGGGAACTTATACTTCGGCGCAAACGGTTTCCATCAGCACCACCACGCCAAATGCCACGATTTATTACACGACGGACGGAAGCAAGCCAACGACTGCGAGCACAAAATACAGCGGACCGGTTTCCATTCCGTTAGAAGCTTCAGAGACGTTATCGGCCATCGCGGTGGCGAGCGGATTCAGCAACAGTCCAGTGGCGAGCGGGGTTTACAACATTACACCGCCCGCGGCGACGCCGACGTTTAGTCCTGTGGGGGGGACATATACCGCGGCCCAGACCGTCACCATCAGTGATGAGGAGATCGACGCGACGATCTACTACACGACGAATGGGTCGGCGCCGACCACATCTTCAACGAAATATACCGGCCCGATCACGGTAAGCACCACGGAGAGGATTGAAGCGATTGCGGTCGCAGCGGAGTTTTCGCAGAGTGCCGTTGGAAGCGCAACGTATACCATTACCGCGCCGGGATTCTCGCTTAATCCAGCCTCGACAAGCTTGACAGTAAATTCTGGGGCGCAAGTAACCGACGTCGTAACCATTGCTTCGACCAACGGAGCTTCGGGGAGTATTGTTCAGCTCTCCTGTTCGGTAACAGGACCGCAACCTGCATTGACCTGCGCTCTCTCGCCCTCATCGGTCACACTTGCTGCCAAGTCTCCGACCTCGACGTTGACGATTACAGCGCCCACTGCAGCGGCAGCAGTAATTGCGCCCGGGAGTTATCCGCTTCAGGTCAGACCGTTCAACGCGGCAATGCTCTCTGTTGCCGCAATCGGATTTCTTTTTTACAGCAAAAAAAGAGCCTGGAGATATGTCGGGCTTTCCTGCTTCTTGGTACTGGCGTTGATGCAAGTCGGATGTGCGAGTAACAATAGTGTGACTCAGAATACTACGAAGAATTATGTCGTTACGGTCGTGGGTGCGGCGACCTCGCCTGCGGTGCAGAACTCGGTGCAGATAAATGTCAGCGTTCCGTAAATGAGCGGCGAACAGAGAGCAGAAAATGCGTCGAGGCTTAGTGTTCACCGTTTTGCAATTCGTTGACTCCTTCGGTAACTCACCCCCCCTCCCTCTTTTCGTAACTGCAGATTCTAAAGGGGTTAGCGTGGGCTAGTTTTGCGCGAAAGCCTCGGCGATCCGGGGTCATTTCCGCGAAGCTGGCAACTGTCGAGCAGACACCCAAACCGTCATTCTGAACTTAGCGGGCGGATTTTTTCTTCCCCTTTCGCTCCTGCGAAAGGGTCGGCCCGGGTCGGAGAGGGCGAGGTAGCCACAGAGGTTTGGCAGGCCGCGGACGGAATGCACGACGATCGAAAGGCGGCAGCTAGGCTCCCGCACTCCATATAATGGACGGCTATTTGGAGTCGGACAGAGCCAGGTACGCGCCGAGGGAGATCATGCCGAGGCCGGAGGCGGTGCGTTGACGGCGGCGGAAAGTGGCGCTGGATTTGAGTTTGCGTTCGAGGGGAGCGGCGCAAGAGACGACGAGGAGGTCGGCGGCGGTGTTGAGGGAAACGGAGAGAATGCCTAGAGTGGCGAATTGGAGGAAGATGTGGCCGCGTTCGGGGGCGATGAATTGCGGAATGAAGGAAAGGAAGAAGAGGGCGGTCTTGGGATTGAGGGCTTCGGTTAGAACGCCTTGACGGAAAGCTCCGGATGGGACTGGCCGGAATGCGTCAGCAGAGGCTGGCGGGACGTCGATGCCGGAAAGGTGACCTGGAGGAGCGGGCACGGCATCGAGCGGAACGTTGCGGGAGCGGATCATTTTGATGCCGAGGAAGACCAGGTAGGCGGCGCCGGCGTACTTGACGGTGTGGAAAGCGACGGCGGAAGCAGCGAGGATGGCGGAAACTCCTAGAGCGGCGGCGAAGACGTGGAAGAGTCCGCCGAAGAAAGTGCCGAAGGAGGATTGAAAACCTTCGCGGCGGCCCCCGGCGAGGGTGCGGGCGAGGACGTAGAAGATGCCGGGGCCGGGAGTGATAGCTAGGAGCATTGCGGCCGCGAGGAAAAGGAGGAGACGGTGCGTGTCAAACATGAATAGGATTCTAAAAGAATGAGGTAAAGAAGTAACGCAGTAATGAGCAAGCGGGAAACAAAAGCAGGAAAAAACTTAACGCAGAGGGCGCAGAATACCAGAGCGCAGAGAACACGGAGACGAGTTCACCACAGAGTCACAGAGATTCGGAATGACATTGAAAGGAACTGAGGCTGGGAGGCGGCGATGCTGACGAGTGGGAAGATGGTTGGATTTTTGTTGACGACGGACTATGAGAAGGCGCGGGAGTTTTATGAGGGGAAGCTGGGATTTACGTTTGTAGTGCTGAATCAGTTTGCGCTGTTGATGCGGGCGGGCGTGAACTTGGTTCGAATCGTGAAGCCGGCATCGTTTACGCCGCTGCAAAGCACGGTGTTGGGGTGGGAAGTGGGCGATGTGGAGGCGGTGGTGGGATGGCTGGCGGGCCGCGGAGTGGAGACGGAAAAATATCCGTGGGTGGCGGACCAAGAGCGCGGGATATGGGTGACGCCGGGGGGAGATAAAGTGGCGTGGTTCAAGGATCCGGATGGGAATGTGCTGTCAGTGAGCCAGCACCGATAAATGCAGAGGCGCGGACGAGAGCCATGCGGTCCCGATCAGTCAGAGGCTGGCTGACTGTTGATTTAACGCAGAGAACGGAAGAACGCTAGTGCATCATAATTTTTTTGCGCGGCGCGGTGGAAGAGATTCCATTACCAACGCCGATGGGGCGTGGTTGCGCCAGGCGGCGGCGAGGGCTTCTTTTATGGAGCGCTTGGTGGCTTTGGCCAGGAGGATGTGGGTGCAGCCTTTGCGGCCCCAAGCACCGTTGCACGGATTGAAAACGCCGGGATGGGCTTTGACGAAATCTTCCTGTTGGATGGGAGTTAGTTTGACCATGGCGAATTGTTTGTTGGGGTAGGCGAGGGTGGCGAAGATTTTTCCGGCTACGCGGAAGTCGGGGTGGTTCATGTGTTGGCGCTGTTCGGTTTGTGGAAGGCTGAGGGCGAGGCGGCGAAAGTCGGAGGGAGTGGATGGCATGGTGCGCTCCTACAAAACGGTATTAGAACATAGATCAAGGAGCCATGCAGTCTGAACGCAAGGACCAAGAGAGCTTAACGCCGAGACGCAGAGTTCGCAGAGCACAGGAAGAAAAGAAAACGAAGGCGGATTGAGGCCAGGACGGGGATATAATCCCGGCAAGAAAAAGCGCGCAGACAGGATTCATCTCGCAAGAAACGCGAGATGACGAAGAATAGTCTGCGCTACAAAGACGGAGCGCGCGATGGAAGCAGAGCTGAGCCTGGAATTTTTGCGAGTGGTGGAGAACGCGGCGATTGCGGCGGCGCGGACGATGGGATTTGGCGACCGTCACAAGGCGGATGAAGTGGCGGTGGAAGCGATGCGCAAGACGATGGACTCGCTGCAGATGGACGGGACCATCGTCATCGGCGAAGGCGAACGGGATGAAGCGCCAATGTTGTACATCGGGGAGAAAGTTGGATTGGCGACGCACGCACCGAAGGCGAATTTTCCCGCGGTGGATATTGCGGTGGATCCGCTGGAAGGGACGAATTTATGCGCGACGGGAGCGGCGAATTCGATCGCGGTGCTTGCGGCAAGCGAACGCGGGGGATTGCTGCACGCGCCGGATTTGTACATGGAGAAGATTGTAGTGGGTCCGTCGTGCAAGGGAGCGGTGGAGCTGGATGCGCCGGTGGCGGACAACTTGAAAGCGATTGCCAAGCGATTGGACCGCGACGTGGAAGATCTGGTGATTATTGTGTTGGACCGGCCGCGGCATGAAAAGCTGGTTGAGGAGATTCGGCGCGCGGGGGCGCGGATACGATTGATTGGAGATGGAGATTTGTCAGCGGGAATCTCCGCGGCGGTGATAGGGACGGGAGTACATGCGGTGATGGGAATTGGCGGAGCGCCAGAAGGGGTGCTAACGGCGGCGGCGCTGCGGTGTCTAAACGGGCAGATCTTGGGGCGGCTGATCGTGGCGAAACCGAACGACGCGGAGCGGCTGGAGAAGATGGGAGTGAAAGATACGAAGCGGATTTACGACACGACGGATCTGGCTCCTGGAAAAAAAATGATTTTTGCTTGCACCGGAGTGACCGACGGGAATTTGTTGCGCGGGGTGAGATTTTTTGGCGAAGGGATTCGAACGCAGTCGATGATTCTGACGCTGGATGACCGGCAGGTGCGGTTTATTGATTCGGTGCAACTGGAGAAGCGGCCGGATGTGAAGGTGCGGTTCAACTGAAGTGTCGCTGAAAGTCGAAGATTGAGAGTCGAACGAGAAAGAAGGATTGCCACAGAGTCACCGAGCGCACCGAGAGGCAGAAAAAAATGATTAGACGAAATACCAAAGCGATTGGGTTGCGGATGGCGATGATTGTAGTTGGCGGATGTATTTTGACGGGTGCGGCGGCGCAGGAGAAGAAGGAGGCGGAGAAGGCGCCTGCGGCGCAAGCCGG
Organism: uncultured Acidobacteriota bacterium; assembly: GCA_963814635.1. Taxonomy (GTDB): domain Bacteria; phylum Acidobacteriota; class Terriglobia; order Acidiferrales; family UBA7541; genus Acidiferrum. Next base: position 581,528 of record CAWFDP010000003.1, read on the forward strand.
AGCGGCTGCGAGTGCGGCGGCGCCAGCGCCGAATCCGAAAGATGTGCAGAGTTTGGACACGATGGTGGCGGCAATATATGACGTGATTTCCGGGCCGCCGGGCGCGCGGGACTGGAACCGGTTCAATTCATTGTTTGCGAAGGATGCGCGGCTGATTGCAGTGCGTGTGCCGAAAGAAGGCAAGCCGGTGCTGGTGGTGATGACGCCTTCCGGTTATGCAGCGCGCGCGGGAGGTTATTTCCTGGAGCACGGATTTTTTGAGCATGAGCTGAGCCGAAAGACCGATTCATTTGGGGCGATGACGCACATTTACACCACCTATGAATCGCGGGAGACGAAGGATGGCAAGGCGATCGACCGCGGGATCAACAGCATGGAATTTTTTTATGACGGAGAGCGTTGGTGGTGTGTGGAGATTTATTGGGATGCAGAGCGGCCGGGGAATCCGATACCGGAGAAATATTTGCAGGAAGAAAGAAAATAGAAGTAACGAAGTAATGAGGTAAAGAAAAGGGGCCGGCGCATAGTGCGTTGGCCCTGTCTTATTTTTGGGTGGGGTTGGTTAGGGCCAGGAAGACGCGATCGTCGACGGGGACCGTGCGGGTGAAAATGGTGGGAGCGGCGGCACTGGAAACGCCGACGACTGCGGCGGAACTGGAGATGGCGGGGCCGGCTGGCTTGCTTGGAAGAGAATTGGCGTCGCCGGGCATCAGCGAGATGCGTGTGGTTTTGGGAGTGCAGGAGGTGGTTGCGCCGAAGCAGGTGTCGCGAACGAAGATTTGGCGGTAGCCGCTGTTGGCGGTGCCGGCAGATTTTGCAGGGTACTTGGACGGAGTGACGGAAAGGAAGGCAACGAAACGGCCGGAAGAGCTAATGGAGGGGAGGAGATTGTCGTTGCCGGCAAGCAGGCCGGATTCGTCGGTGGAAATCAGCGAGGTTTGCGGAGTGCAGGAAGTGGCGGCACCGGCGCAGGTGTCGCGCAAATAGATCTGGCGGCCAGCGGGTGCGTTGGCGACAAGATTGGCGGCGGAGCTGAAGGCGATGAAGCGGCCGTCGGAGCTGATGGCGGGAGTGTTGCTGTCGGCGTTGGCGGGAGTGCCGTCGCTAGCGGCGGAGAGCAGAGCGGTGCGGGGCTGGCAATCGGAAGGAGCGCCGGTGCAAGTGTCACGCAGGAAGATCTGCGAGTGGCCGTTTTGCGAGGCGGTGTAGGTGACGTAGCGACCGTCCTGGCCGAGAGCGGGAGTTTCCTCGGCGAGAGCGAGGGCAGCAGTTGGCTTGGCGGCCGCTGGTACGCCAAGCGCGTTGCAGCTCGAAATGAATGTCGCGTCGGTGGACACTGCGAAACCGGGAGTGCTGGCGCTGGTGCCGCCGCCACCGCTGAAGGGATTGCTGACGCCGCTGGGGGTTGGCGTGGCAAGAGCGGGTGGATTATAAACGGAAACGATGGCGCAAGTTTGCGAAGTAAGAAGCGTCGACGGGACTGTGGCCTGAATTTGCGTTGCAGTGACGGTCATCGGGGCAAGCGTGGTCTGGGTTCCGTTCGCGGTCCAATAGGCGGATGAGCCACCGGTGGGATCGGAAGACGGAATAAAGCTGGTGCCAGTGAAGGTGAGAGTAAAGGAAGCACTGTTTGGAGCGGTGGACGAGGGAGAGATGGAACTGAGAACTGGCAGGGGATTCTTGGGAGGATTGATGATGAAGGACAAGGTGTTGGAGAGGCCGTTGTTCGTGCTGCCGGAATGAGGGCTGAGAGTGTTGACGGTGGCGATGCCTGCGGTGGTGATCAAAGACTGCGGGACAGGAGCAGTAAGCCAGAGAATGTTGCTGTTGGGGTCGAGGACCGGGGTGGTGACGAGGGTGTGGCCGTTCCACTGGATAACAGTTCCGGTGACAAAGCCGGAGCCGAAAGCGGTGATGGTGAAAGCAGGGTCGCCGGCGCTGACGTTGGAGGGCGAGATGGAAGTGAGACCGGCGCCGGTGTTTTGCTGAAACGTGTTGCCGTAATCATTGCAGCCTGCCGTCAGAAAAATCACCGCGAACGCCAGAGCGCACGCTACCCCAAACCGCTTCATGAGAACTCCCTTGATTTCTGCTATGACCGCGAAGCGGCCAACTGCTGAGGTGAGATGCGTGAACCGACTGGCGCGTTGACCGACGAAGTTAACGAGAAGCCAGTGCCAGTGATCCCCTGACGGATGCATCCTCCAAACCCTGCACAGCTATCATTTCATTGCGGACGGGGAAGGTCAATGCGGGGCGGAAAATTGTTTAAAAAAACCCCAGGAGTCCGGAAGCGCAGGAATCAGGTGCGCGATTAAAGCTGGTGCAGGCTGGTGAGCAGGGAGGAAAAGCGAAAAGGCTTTTGCAGGAAAAGGGCACCAGGGGGAAGCTGCATTTCGGCCAGACCCAGGGCGTAGCCGGACATGAAGAGCACCTGGATATCAGGCTGAAACTGGAGGATTTGGCGATGGAGATCGGGGCCGCAGCCCAGGCATGATGACATCGCTGACCAGGAGATCGATGGTGCCGGGGTATTCCTTAGCGAGATCGAGAGCATCTTGCGAAGAAAAAGCATCGAGGACCATGTATCCGGACTCGCGCAGGAACTCACCGATGGCGGGTACGAGCGCCGACTGATCGTCGACCAGAAGAATGGTAGCCGGTCGCGCAACGATTCATCGGAAGCAGGCGTTGAAAGATCTGCTGCCGGCTGAGGCCCGTCGATGGTAGGGAAGTAGAGTTCAAAACAGGTGCCATGGCCAGGGTCGGAGTGCACAACCACACAGCCGCCACTCTGACGAACCACGCCGTATACCGTGGAGAGACCGAGGCCGGTGCCTTTGCCGACGGGTAATGGCGCGCGGCGAAGCTGTCGTTTCGCGTGCACACGGAAGTTGACAACGGAGGGGGAGAAATCCTGCGAGAAGCCGGAGAGTACCCCTGCGATCTGACGTTCGGGAGAGCGGAGAAGCAGCCCCGAGGCCGAGCTAAATTCTAACGCGTTGGTCCCGCAACGGAGGCAATTTTCGGGGTGAGGTTACACGAAAGGCAAGCGTTCGCCAAAGACGCAGTGGTGCCGCAAGGATGGGCGGTGATTCAAGTGTGAACACCAGCGGGCAACTGCTATTCTCGACGGCGCGATGGGAGCTGCGGAAGACAAATTAATGCACGACCGCAAAGCGGTCGACTCCACTCACGACCGCAAAGCGGTCGATGGATTAGAGCGCGGGCTGGGGCTGAAAGAAGCAGTTGCGCTCAACATGATTGAAATTGTGGGGATCGGTCCGTTTGTAGTCAGCGGAATCGTGATCCAGAAGATGGGCGGACCGCAGGCGTTGCTGGCATGGCTGGCAGGTGCGGTGCTGGCGACACTGGATGCGTTTGTGTGGTCGGAGCTGGGCGCGGCAATGCCGAAAGCCGGCGGCTCCTACGTATTTTTGCGGGAAGCGTACGGACCGCTGCGCTGGGGACGATTAATGTCGTTCCTGTTCGTGTGGCAGACGTTTGTGCAGGCGCCGCTTTCGGTGGCTTCGGCTTCAATCGGATTTACGCGTTACGCCGGATATCTGCATCCGCTTACGCCGCTGCAGGCAAAGGCAGTTTCCGGCAGTCTGGTGATTTTTCTGGTGATTCTGCTTTACCGGCGAATCACAACGATCGGGAAAATTTCACTTTTTTTGTGGGCGGGTGTGATCGCTACGCTGCTTTGGTTGATCTGGGGCGGAATGACCCACTTCAGCGCCAAGCTGGCGTTCGATTTTCCGCCGGGAGCGTTCTCGTTCTCGTCGGTGTGGTTCGCGGGGCTGGGTTCGGCGATGGTCAGCACGATTTACAGCTACTGGGGCTACTACAACATTTGTCATTTAGGCGGGGAGATTCGCGAGCCGGAAAAGAATATTCCGCGCGGGATTTTTCTGTCGGTGCTGGGCATTACGGTGCTTTATCTGGCTATGCAGACCAGCATTCTGGGAGTGATTCCGTGGCGCGAAGCGCAGAATTCGAAATTTATCGTGAGCATATTCGTGGAGCGGCTGTACGGGCATACTGCCGCGGCGGTGGCGACGGCGATGGTGCTGTGGATCGCGCTGGCTTCGGTGTTTTCGGTACTGCTTGGATATTCGCGGGTGCCGTATTCGGCGGCGCTGGACGGGAACTTCTTTCCGGTGTTTGGCAAGCTGCATCCGAGCAAACATTTCCCGCACATTTCGTTGTTGGCGCTGGGCGCGCTGGCATTTTTCTTCAGCGTGAAGCTGGATTTGGAGACGTCGATCGCCGGAATTCTGGCGGTACGGCTGATCGTGCAATTTATCGGTCAAGCAGTGGGAGTAATGTTGTTGCGAAAACGGTTGGGAACCGAGCGGCTTCCATTCAAAATGTGGTGGTACCCGCTGCCGGCGGTCTTGACGATGTTAGGCTGGGCGTGGCTTTTCTGGCATACCGGCGCCGCGCGAAAGTGGGGATTGCTGGAAATTGCGCTGGGCGTGCTGGCATTTCTGGTTTGGACAGCGGCAATGAAACAATGGCCGTTCGAGAAGCAGCCGACAGTTGACAGTTTAAAGTCGACAGTTCCCGAGTAGCTGCATCTACAGAAGGGCTGAACCAGGTTTGGAGGAAGCGTTGAAAAACTGCCGCGCAATATTTGTTGCGAGCGTGATGGTGATCGTTGCTGGGGGATCGGTTCACGCGCAATTGTCGTCTGCACCGGGAACCGGGCGTGGCTTGCCGGAGACGGTTGAAGCGATTGACAGCGCGCGGGTAACCACGCGGATTTTGTACATCACCGCGCACCCGGATGACGAAAGCGCCGCGGTACTGACGTATCTCGCGCGCGGATTGCATGCGGACGTCGCCCTGCTTTCGTTGACCAGAGGAGAAGGCGGGCAGAACGCATTGGGGCCGGAGCAGGCGCCGCAGCTTGGGTTGATTCGAACGCAGGAATTGCTGGCGGCAACGCGCGCCTATGGTGTGAAGCTTTATTTCACCAGCGCCAAGGATTTTGGTTTTTCAAAAACACCGGAGGAAACCGAAAAAGTCTGGGGCGATCAGGTGGTCGACGACATGGTGTACCTGATCCGTGATTTCCGCCCGAACATCATCATTAACAATTGGGGCGGGGTGCACGGCGGGCATGGACATCACCAGGCAGCCGGGCTGTTGACACCCAAGGCTGTGCAGCTTGCCGCAGATGAAGGGTACAAGACCAAAGAGAGTTGCGACGACTGCGGGGCATGGGCTACGTCCCAAATACTCGATATGGAGCGGGGAAGCGAGCATCCGAAGGGATACGTTCTTCCGCTGGACGAGATTTCTCCGCTGTACGGACTCAGCTGGCGACAAATGGGAATCAACGCGTTTGCGAATCACCGCACCCAGGGAATCACGGGGTTTCTGAGTTCGACCTTTCTGCTTCGTCCGATTGCATTGGTTGCTGAAGGCGGCAAGCCTTTTGACCCGAAGTCACTGGCGGTTGGGATTGCGGAACGATTCAAGGGCTGCACGCCCGTCGAAATTGCGGATCGCGATCTGGAGAGCGCGCGCACCGCGGTCTTGCAACTTGGATGGAAGAGCGCCGGCGAAAAAGTGAGTCACGCGGCGGCGCTGCTGGATGACGCGCCGAAAAAATGCGGGCCGACCCCGTACTCACAGAAAGAAGAGGCATGGGAACAATTGCTGGACCGTACCGCGGTAGCAGCGCGGATCAGCAAAGCTGCCAGACTGGTTGCGGGCCTGGACGTGACCGCTCTAGCTGACCGCAATGATGTTAGCGCCGGCGAGGAATTTCATGTGGCGGTTCACGCGCGCTGCCGGATTGAAGCGGAATGTAAGATCGGCGAAACGAAACTGGTTTCCGTTGATGCGCTGAATCAGAGCAAGAAAGAGGGCGATCTCGAGAAGGGGCTCACGTTCACGATTCAGGTGCGAGAAGACGCGATGCCGCCGGCCGGATTGATCGGAAGTCTCTCGACGCCGGATTCCCAGTTCAAGAATGCCGCTGCGCCAGCGCCACTGGCGGAGGTGTGGGTGCGATTCCGGCTGGCGGGCCACGAGTATCTGGATCGCGAAGCGGTGAAATACTTTGACGCGAACACTGTGCACGCGGATCTAGTGCCGCTGCAGATCGTGCCATTGTATACGCTGGCGGTAGAGCCGGCACAGTCGGTGGAAATATTGCCGGGAGGCCAACACGATTTCGACGTGTTATTGCGGGTGCATTCGTATTCGACCAAGCCAGCGACGATTAGTGTTGGACTCGACGCGCCTGGCGGATGGACAAGCAGCGGCGTGGCGGAAGCAAAGTTCGATGGTGCGGGAGATCGCTACGCCAAGATCAGGCTCACGCCGCCCGCGAACCTGTCAGAAGGAAACACTACGATTACCGCGTTCGCAAAGCGCGGCGAAGAAAAATTCTCAACTTCGATCGAGCCACTGACTTCAATGCCGACTCTGTTATGGGAAGAACCGGCGCGATGCACCGTGCATTCCTTTGCATTGAATGTGGCAAAGAATCTTCGGGTCGGCTACATCACCGCGGAGAGTGAACCGATTCCGAGCGCGCTGAAAATGATTGGGATTCAGGTGGACCTGCTGGATGCGGTGACGCTGGCGTTCGGCGATCTTTCGAAATATGACGCGATCGTTGTCGGCGTGCGTGCCTATGAGTTGCGCGGCGATTTGCCGGGCGCAAATCAGCGGTTGCTGGATTACGTTTCGAATGGCGGAACACTGTTGGTGCAGTACGAACGGGACTTCGCCTGGGAAGGAAAGAATTACGCGCCGTATTCCGCGAAAATCAACAGCAACAAGCCAGGAGAGCCGCTGCCGCGTATCACCGACGAGACCGCGACAGTTACGTTTCTGAAGCCGGATGATCCGCTGCTTAACAAGCCCAACAAGATCACGGCAAAAGATTTTGACGGTTGGGTTCAAGAGCGAGGGTTGTACTTCTGGACGGAATTCGATCCGAAATATACGCCGCTGTTGTCGATGCATGATCCAGGTGAAAAAGATTTAAACGGCGGACTGGTGTACACCAAAGTCGGAAAAGGAACTTACATTTACACCGGGCTGGCGTTTTTCCGGCAATTGCCGGAAGGCGTGCCGGGAGCCTATCGGCTCTTTGTGAACCTTCTTAGTGCTTCGCGCGCGCAATGAGGTGCGATGCAGTAGGATTCTTGTGCGGAGCAAACAGAATCTTCTTCCTGATGATTTACTGAGGTGAGTTCTATGAATTTTTTTTGGGCGAGCCGCGGAACCCTGCGGAGATACGCGGCGCTGTGCACAATTGCGATGCTGGTGGCCGGCGCAACGCTGGCGAGCGCGCAACAGACCGACAAGAAAAAAAAGAAAACTCCGGTTGTCGACAACAACAGCGCGAACCCGGTGGTGCCACTGACCGACGAACAGCAGATCGACTACCTGATTTCGGAAGTATTGGGCGCGTGGCAGATTGGCGATTCCGCGCGCATGCACAAGGACTACGCGGACGATGTCTCGGTAGTGAACGGCGGGTGGTCGCCTCCGGTCCTTGGCTGGGCGAACTATGAAACGCTTTACAAACAGCAGCGGGCGCAGATGCAGCAAGTCCGCATGGATCGCAGCAACACTTACATCAAGGTGAATGGGAATACCGCGTGGGCATGCTACCAGTGGGAATTTGCGGCGATTGTCAACGGAGCCCCGTCAGCTGCGCGGGGGCAGACGACCTACGTGCTGGTCAAGAGGGACAATCATTGGCTGATCGCGCACGACCACACTTCCGTCGTGCAAACCGTTCAGCCGCAAGGTGCGGCCGCTCCAGCCAAGCCGTCAAATTGACGTCGCGCAGCCTAGAAGTTCTTAAAGCCCGTGTAAAGCCAAAGGCCGGCAATCACCAGCAATAATCCGCCTGCGGCTACACCACTGGCCATAATTGGCCGCGAGAGCGTGTTGATTCTGGCGATCAGGTCGCGCTGCTCCTTGGCCATATGTTCTTCCGCTGCGTCGATGAAAAGCTGATCGTCCTCGTGACTCTCGAGAAGGCTCCGCCAAATCAGCAAAATTAGGAATATGGCGGTAACGATCCCCCAGGCGATCAGCAGGTAGAAAATGGGCCCCTGAGTAAGCGATTCCGGCATGGTGACCTCCCGTAGGAACCGAACCGCGGTGGCAGGTTCTGGATTGGACCGGGCGCCTGCCAAGGGGTAAGACGTATCTGCGGCGGAGTATAGCACCAAGCATAAAAAAAACCAGCACATCGTATCAGAACAACTGATGCTGGAATTGAGGGAGCGTTTTCGACTAAGTGGCTTTATAACCCAGCGCTTAGGCCAACGACTGGAACTTTTTGGCATCCAAGCGGGAAGAGGGAACTAGGGATATCAAGTGACGATTGCCATGATCAGAGGAATGATTTTCAGTATTGCCTCCAGTTTTTTATTGAGCGCTATTTTTGTGCCGGCGGCTTTAGGTGCCCAAGCGCCTCCGGGGCCGTTGCCCGAGACCGAACCAAAGGAAGGGTCTTCAACCGCTGCGCCGGCGAGTGCTCCTCGACCAGACGTGCCGCGTTCCAAAACTTTAGCGGGGACTTGGCGGTTGAATCTTGACCAAAGCGATGACCCCGCCAAGCGACTGCAGCAAGCACGCGGCTCTGACAACAACGGACAGTCCGGGGGGCGCCGAAGCGGGGGAATGGGCGGAGGATGGCCGGGCAGTGGAGGAATGGGGGGACGCGGAGGAATAGGCGGCGGAGGAGGGCGCGGAGGCCAGAACGGTGGCGGTGAGAGCGACTCCGACCGCGAGAAAATGCATATTTTCGTTGAGCCGGCTCAACAGCTTATGATTTCTCAGAAGGAGCCGGAGATTGATGTCGCCGACGACAGCGACCGCAAGTTTGCGTTCTACACCGACGACCGGAAGCTGGAAAAATCGAAAGACCCGAGCCATCAGGAACTCAATGCCAAGTGGCAGGAGTACCGACTAGTGGCGGAAGGAAAAGATCCCAAGGGGAATAAGTACCAGCGTTCTTATGAAGTTCTGGACGGTAATCAGCAGCTTCGCGAGACGCTACTTTTGAAAGTCGGAAGAAACAATGCCGAGGTTTCCATTCGCTACGTGTATGACCTGGTCTCGGCAGCTCCGAAAACCCAACCGCCAGTTGCGCATTAACTCGAAACGTTCGGAATTTCTTCGCTATATTCTTCGCCACAACGCGATTCTTCCAGATCCCGGCTGCGTTGACTGAAAGCAGCGCGGATGCTAATCTTTTTGTTCCGAGTCGGCGGCTCTGAGCCCACTGTGTACCGTTTGGGGTGTGCACGGCGAGGCTACCAGCCAAGGTCCAGGCTAAAACTTTTTTGACATGGCGATTGTTCACCAATTAGGCGAACTCTTCCTCGGGGCTGTGCCCACAGTCCTGCTCATTCTCATTTTCTATTTCATTCTCAAGTCGTTGTTTTTCAAGCCGCTGCTGGCGGTGATGGCCGAGCGCGAAGCGCGTTCGATTGGAGCGCAAAAAGCCGCCGAAGCCGCGCAAGCGGCAGCTGCTGAGAAGCTCAAGCAATATCAGGACGCGCTGAAGCAGGCGCGGGCGCAGTTGTACGCGGAGCAGGAAGTTGCCCGCAAGAAGCTGCTCGACGAGCGAGCCGAGGTGCTGAAGGATGCTCGCGCAAAGTCTTCCGCGGAGGTTTTGGCAGCCAAGGAACGTGTCGCGGCGGAATTTGCCGCGGCGCGCCGCGAACTGGAAGCTGGAATTTCAGAGTTAGCCGCTGAAATTGCATCGAGAGTTTTGCAGCCGGCTGCAAGCCCTTCCCGAGAGGTTCGATGAAACTGCGCGGTCCCATCGTTTCGTCGCTCTTCGTGTGTGGTACGGCTTTATTTTTTGCCGCTAGCGCTTGGGCCGCGGAAGAAGGCGGTTCGAACGCCACCGCAGCCCCCACCGAGATTTTCAAGTGGGTAAACTTCGCGATTGTGGCTGGAGTATTGATCTGGGTTTTCGCCAAGAAGTTGCCGCCGGTGTTCCGCGCGAACGCTGAAAAGATCGGCTCCGCGATTAGCAAAGCTACGGCTGCGAAAGCTGAAGCCGACCGCCAGTTGAAAGACGCCGAGCAGCGGTTGGCTCGACTCGAACAGGAAGTGCGCGGTTTACGGGAAGAGGCGTTGCGGGAAGCTGCGGCGGAGGCCGAGCGGATCCGTGCGCTGGCAAAATCTGACGCGGAAAAAGTGGGCGTCGCCGCAAAGTCGGAAATCGAAGCTGCGGAACGGGCTGCGCGGATTGAACTAAAAGCGTTGGCAGCGGAGCTGGCAGTGGATGGCGCCGAATCGCTGCTGGCCAAGCAGTTGACAGCTCAAACGCAAGAATCACTGATCGCGGGTTTTGTGAAGAGCCTGCACGGGAGCCCGAATTGAAGTCCGCGAGCATGCAATACGCCAACGCACTGGCTGACATCGCGCTAGCGCAAGGTGCCGCTGTGCCCGCGGAACAGCAATTGGGCGATTTTGTCGCGACCTATTCGTCTTCGGCGGAATTGCGAAACGTTTTCTCCAGCCCATCGGTTTCCAAGGAGGAGAAGCGTGATGTTGCGGAAAAAATCGCGGCACGGCTCGGTGCCAGCAAGATCGTGCGCAACTTTCTTTTTGTAGTGATTGACCACCAGCGCACCCATGTTTTCCAGGAGATTTTCGAGAGCTTCCAGACTGTGCTGCGCGAGCGTCAGGGAGTTGCCGAGGCCGAAGTCTTTTCTGCGGTGGCGCTGAGCGACGCACAGAAAAAAGAGATGACGCGGACGCTGGAGCAGGCCACCGGCAAGAAGATTGAAGCGAAATTTTCACTCGACGCAAACCTTTTGGGCGGCGCGCTAGTTCGCGTGGGTGACACGATTTATGACGGGTCGTTGCGCAACCGGCTGAATGGTTTGCGCGAGCGCCTGAAGGCCGAATAGCAGTAAAGATTCAAGTCCCGCTCTGCGGGATTGCGGATTTTGCAGCAGCGGAGAGTTGGAGCAGGAATGGCGAACATCAAGGCAGACGAAATCAGCAAGATTCTGCGCGAGCAGATTGCAAACTACGAACAGACCGTTGCGGTCGAGGAAGTCGGCTCGGTCATCAGCGTGGGAGACGGCATCGCGCGCATTCACGGACTGGAAAAAGTAATGTCCGGCGAAATGATCGCGTTTCCGCACAACGTTTTCGGCATTGCGCTGAACCTCGAAGAAGACGAAGTGGGCGCGGTGCTGCTGGGCGAATACACCGCGATCAAAGAAGGCGACACCGTCAAGCGCACCAATACGATTATGTCGGTGCCGGTGGGCGAAGCACTGATTGGGCGGGTGGTGAATCCGCTCGGTGAACCGCTCGACGACAAAGGACCCATCGCCTCAACCCAACGCAATCCGCTGGAGCGCATTGCGCCAGGCGTGCTGGATCGCCAGCCGGTGCGCGAACCGCTGCAAACCGGCATCAAGGCCATTGACGCGATGATTCCCATCGGCCGCGGTCAGCGCGAGTTGATCATTGGCGACCGACAGACCGGAAAGACCGCAGTCATTCTGGATACGATCATCAACCAGAAGGGCCAAGGGATGATCTGCATCTACTGCGCGATCGGGCAGAAGCGCTCGACCATCGCGCAGGTGGTCAAGGCCCTCACCGATGCCGGCGCAATGGAATACACAATCGTCGTGGCATCTTCCGCTTCGGAGCCTGCGTCCGTTCAGTACATCGCTCCGTACGCGGCGTGCGCGATCGGCGAGTATTTCCGCGACAACAAGAAGCACGCCGTTACTTTTTACGACGACCTTTCCAAGCATGCCCAGGCCTATCGCGAAATTTCGCTGTTGCTCCGCCGCCCACCGGGCCGCGAAGCGTTTCCTGGCGACGTTTTTTATCTGCACTCCCGCTTGCTGGAACGCGCCGCAAAGTTGAACGACAAACTGGGTGCGGGATCGCTGACCTCATTGCCGGTGATTGAAACCCAGGCCGGCGACGTTTCCGCCTACATTCCGACCAACGTGATTTCGATTACCGACGGGCAGATTTATCTCGAAGCCGATCTATTTAACGCCGGCATCCGTCCCGCGATTAACGTCGGCATTTCCGTGAGCCGCGTCGGCGGCAACGCACAGATTAAGGCGATGCGCCAGGTTGCCGGCACACTCCGTCTGGACATGGCGCAGTACCGCGAACTCGCGGCCTTCGCGCAGTTCGGCGCGGACCAACTCGACAAAGTTACCCAGGCACAACTTGCCCGCGGCCAGCGCCTCACGGAAGTCCTGAAACAAGGTCAATACGCTCCTTTGACCGTTGAAAAACAGGTTCTTAGTCTCTACGTTGCCACCAGCGGCGGCGTGGACAGCATCCCAGTGGGAGATGTCGGCCGGTTCGAATTGGAATTTCTGCAATATGTTGAAACCGGCTACCCCGGAATGTTGAAGAGCATTGCCGAAAAGAAAGCTCTCGACGACGCGATCAAAGCGGAAATCAAGAAGGCGCTCGACGCTTTCAAGGAGCGCTTCACGCCAACGGCGAAGTAAACCATGCCTTCACTTCTCGATTTCCGGCGCCGCATCCGCTCGGTGAAAAACACCCAGCAGATTACCCGCGCGATGAAATTTGTCGCGGCGGCACGGCTTCGCCGTGCGCAGGAGTCTGCGATTGCCGCGCGGCCATACGCGAATGAGCTGGCGCGGGTCTTGCGTTCCACGATGGCGCGCATTGATGAACCGCAGCATCCGCTGCTCGCCCGGCGTCCTGAGGAGCGTGTTTTGGCGATCGTGCTCACCGGGGAACGCGGACTCGCGGGCGCATTCAACGCCAACATTTTGCGGAAGGCCAATGAATTCTTCCGGGCAAATCGGGACAAGAAATTGTCGTTGGTTCCGGTCGGCAAAAAAGGCCGCGACGCTCTGAAGCGCGCCGGCCTCACCTTCGCCGCCGAATACATCAACGTCCTGGCCAAAGTGGAATTCGCCACCGCCCGCGAAATTGCCGGCCTCGCTTCTGACTTGTACGCCAAGGGCGAAGTAGACGCGGTCTACCTGATCTTCAGCGAATTCAAAACGGTGATAACCGCAAATCTAAAAGTCGACAAGCTTTTGCCCGTTGAGCCGGACACCGCTGCTTCGGAAACCCCCGCGGAACAAGCCGTTTCCCAGGTCGATTACATCTACGAGCAGCCGGAAGAACAATTGCTGGCAGCGCTGCTGCCAAAGTATGTCGAAGCCCAATTGCTTCGCGCAATGCTCGAATCATCTGCTGCTGAATATGCGGCGCGCATGGCCGCCATGGAATCCGCGACCCGCAATGCGGGCGAAGTCATCCAGGCGCTGACGCTGCACATGAACAAGGTCCGCCAAGCGGCTATCACCAAGGAAATTATTGAAATTGTAAGCGGCGCCTCTCACGGCGCCTGAAGACGTGACTGGTGACTGGCGATTGGTGACTCGTGAAGGTCAAGAATTTTGGCGAGTTACAAGTTTGCCAGAAGGCGCATGAGTTGACGATGCGGTTTTTCGGCTCACGGAGAACTTTCCGAGAACCGATCAGTTTGGAATCGGTTGTCAGGCCGTTCAAGTTCGGCAGTTCCGGCAAACATCGCCGAAGGTTTTGGACGAGGCAGCACGAAGGAGTTTTTGCGAGCGTTGCAGATTGCGCGCGGTGAGTTGGAAGAAACTCGATCTTTCATGTTTTTGAGCAAGGAATTGGGAAGGATCGCGGTCGGAAGAGTTTTCGGCGGTAGCCGCTGCGGGAAAAATTGAGCCGTACGGACTAGTCACGAGTCACTGGTCACGTTTAAGATGGAGAGAAATGATGGCTGAGAACAAAAAAGGCGTCGGGCGCGTGGTACAAGTTATCGGACCGGTGCTTGATATTCAGTTTGAAGAGGGTCACCTTCCTGCAATCTACAACGCGGTTCGCGTGACCAGCGAAGGTTTCAACGTTCCCGAGCCGCTCGACATCACCGTCGAAGTGCAGCAGCACTTGGGTGAAGGCCGGGTGCGCGCCGTTGCCATGGAACCGATCGAAGGCATGGTTCGCGGCATGAAGGCTGTGGACTCCGGCGGCTACATCAAAGTTCCTGTCGGCCGTCCGACCCTGGGCCGCGTGATGAACGTTCTCGGCAAGCCAGTGGACCAGCTCGGCCCCATCGAAGCCACGACTTATCTTCCGATTCACCGCGAGGCTCCGAAACTCGACGAGCAGTCCACCACGCTCGAAATGTTTGAGACCGGCATCAAGGTTGTGGACCTGATGGAGCCTTACGTCAAAGGCGGCAAGATCGGATTGTTTGGCGGCGCCGGCGTCGGCAAAACCGTTTTGATTCTTGAGCTGATTCACAACGTCGCCATGAAGCATGGCGGTCTTTCCGTTTTTGCCGGCGTCGGCGAACGCACCCGTGAAGGCAACGACCTTTGGCTGGAAATGTCCGAAGGTGGCGTCATCACTCCCGGCAACACCGAAAAATCTCGCTGCGCGCTGGTCTACGGGCAAATGACCGAGCCGCCCGGATCGCGTCTCCGCGTTGGACTTACTGGTCTGACGGTCGCCGAATATTTCCGCGATCAGGAAAAACTCGACGTACTACTCTTCATCGATAATATTTTCCGTTTCGTGCAGGCTGGCGCGGAAGTTTCCGCGTTGCTTGGCCGCATGCCTTCCGCCGTCGGTTACCAGCCGAACCTCAACACCGAAATTGGCGAACTGCAGGAGCGCATCACCTCCACCAAAACTGGATCGATCACTTCGGTGCAGGCGATTTACGTGCCCGCTGACGACTACACCGATCCGGCTCCAGCGTCGACGTTCACTCATCTTGACGCGACCACTAACCTTTCGCGCCAGATCGTCGAACGCGGCATTTACCCGGCGGTCGATCCTCTTGCCAGCTACTCGCGCATTCTCGATCCGCGCATCGTTGGCGCCGATCATTACGCGGTGGCGCGCTCCGTCAAATCCATTCTGCAACGCTACAAAGACTTGCAGGACATCATCGCCATTCTCGGTATCGAAGAACTTTCCGACGATGACAAGCGCACCGTGGCTCGCGCCCGTAAAATCGAAAAGTTCCTCTCCCAGCCGATGTTCGTGGCTGCGCAGTTCACCGGCCTCGAAGGCAAGTACGTCAAGATTGAAGACACCGTGCGCAGCTTCCGCGAAATTGTCGAAGGAAAATACGACGACGTCCCGGAGCAGGCGTTCTACATGGTCGGCACGATTGATGAAGTTCTGGCCAAGGCCGAAAAAATGAAGGCGGGCGTTTAGGAAATCAATGGCGGCAGATTCCATCCAACTGGTGATCGTCACCCCGGTGCGTCAGCTCCTGAGTGAGTCGGTCGTCGAGGCGCAGCTTCCCGGCGCCGACGGCTACCTCGGGGTGTTGCCGGGCCACGCGCCGCTCATCACGGAGTTGGGCATTGGCGAGCTGACGTATCGAACGACGAGTGGACAATCCGGCCTGCTCGCGGTGATTCGCGGATTCGCGGAAGTTTTGCCGGATCGCATCTCGGTTTTGGCGGAGCTGGCCGAACGCGCCGAAGAGATCGATCTCAAGCGCGCGCAGGAAGCGCTGAAGCGTGCGCAGGAACTCATCGCCAAGGGCGGCGAAAATGTGGATTGGGATCGCGCGTCAGCCGCTCTGCAACGCGCGCTGGTGCGGATTCAAGTCGTTTCCAAGCATCAGGGCATCAACATCGCCACCGTGCGTTCGTAGCCCAGCCACTCTTGGCTATGCAGCGATGGAAGCGTCATCGTGACTTGGCCGCTCGGGCGCGATCCGCGCGATCCCAGCGGTTCTGTAGCGTCTGGTCTTTGTAGTGGCCGATCTTCAGGTCGGTTCTTTTTGCTTATGACTCCTAAGAGATTTTTCACTACGCCGCCGCATCAAACAATTCAGGACCAATGACCGACAACTCCACTCCCACTGTCATCATGTACAGCACCACTTGGTGCCCCGATTGCCGCCGCGCCAAATCTTTTCTGAAAGACCGCGGCATCGAAGTCCGGGAAATAAATATCGAAGACGATCCAGACGCGGAAGATTTGGTCCTTCGCGTCAACCACGGCCGGCGAAAAGTCCCCACTCTGCAAATCGGTGATCGCTTTTTTTCCTGCAGCCCCTTCAACGCCAGCAAACTCGCTGCCGAACTCAACATCCCGCTCAATCGCTAAAATCATTCCGGCTCAAGATTGTCCCTAATTTATCTTGGATCAAAATGCGGCTGGTTCGCGTTCATCGGGGATCGGCTTCTAGCCCAAGCCATTTCAGAGCAGCCGGAAGATCGTAGAACACTTGAATTTTCGACGGGTCGTCATCAGCCAGTTCAGAGTGCGCCTCCCATAGCCGTCCCATGCCGAAAACGTGTGGAGTGCTGGCAACGAAAGCACGGCGGGATCGCGAAGCGAATACTTTTCGGCGGGCCAGCGCCGCAAATTCGTCCATCGACATTTCAAAATCTGTTACCGCTGTCAAATCGACGATTTGATCGAACTCCGGAGCAAAATCAGGATCGCTGGCGGTTTGGTCCTGGCGCTCCTTGATTTCAGCCTGAGTGACACGACCCGAACCAGCGCTGATTACCAGACGCTGCTCCTGGTAGACGACATAGCTGAAGGGCATGGGACTGTCACCTTTTGGTCAAACGGCAAACGACGCCACTTACTCAACCGCCGTCCCTCGCACAAACACTCGCGCGATCTCCAGACCTTCCGTCAACAGGACGATGTCCGCGTCCGCTCCGGTCCGCAAAGCGCCCTTCTTGAATTCAATTCCCAGAACTGTCGCCGGATTCAGCGTCAACATCCGCACCGCGTCCGCCAACGGAATGCCAAGCTTCACAATATTGCGAAGTGCGCGATCCAATGTCAGCGTACTTCCCGCGAGACGGCCTTCAGCATTTCGGCATACGCCGCCGCTCACCGTTACTTCCAGCCCGCCCAGCATATATTTGCCGTCGGGCATTCCGGTAGCGGAGATTCCGTCGCTGATCAACACCACGCCACCAGCGCCCTTGGCCTGCAGCAGAACTTTCATCGCGATTTCGTCCACGTGCACGCCATCCGCGATCAACTCCGCGGTAACCTCCGGCGTCGTCAGTACCGCGCCAATCACGCCTGGGTCGCGGTGCGAAAACGGCCGCATTGCGTTATAGACATGCGTCGCGTGATGCGCGCCGTGCGCCACCGCCGCGCGCGCTTGTTCGTAGGTCGCATCAGTGTGTCCGATCGAGACGACCATCCCCAGGCTGCGCGCCGCATCAATGCAAGGCATCGCGCCGAGTAACTCTGGAGCAATCGTCAGGATCCGCGCATTCCCGGAGGCGGCCTGTAAAAAACGCTGCAGCAATTCCGCCGAGGGCGGTTGCAGGAATTCTGTCGGATGGACGCCGCGCCGCTCTTTGCTCAGGAACGGTCCCTCAAAGTGGATTCCCAGAATCTCCGCGCGCGCTTCGTTGGTCTGATATTGCCCAGAAATATATTTCGAAATTCCTTCAATGGCCTTGACCGTGTCGTCCACGCCAGCGGTGACAGTTGTGGCCAGCAGCGAGGTGGTGCCGAAAGCCGCCAGCCGGCTGGTGATGGTACCCAGTGCGGAAGAGTTTCCTTCCATCACGTCGTGGCCGCCGGCGCCGTGGATATGCACATCCACGAAACCGGGCACGGCAGTGTAGTCAGAAGCATTAATTTCTTCCGCGCCCGCGGACAGAGTCATTGCCGAACGCGGTCCTACCATCTCGATCTCGCCATCACGCACCAGGATTCCCGCGTCGGGAATTTCTCCCTTTGGTGTGATGGCTTTGCCGACGTGCAAAAGGGTGGTTGCCATGGTCACTGGTAATCCTAGCCGAAACTTAAACCCATGCAAAAACAAAACGGGCGGAGCTTCTGCTCCGCCCGCGTCAATTGGTGTTGCTGAACTCTTAGTTGCCCTTTTCAGGGGCCATGTCAATGCTGCTCAGCTTCAGCGTAGTGCCGTCCACGCTGCCCTTTACGGTGACGTGATGTCCGGCGTGCGCGGCAACTTTGTCCTGCGCGTCAATCACGTAGACTTTCTGGTCCGCGTCATTCACGAACACATACTTGGCGCCTTTCTCCGTTACGCACTTGGTGGTGCATTCGCCGGCCTTGGCGTTTGCTCCCTTGGCGCCGCAGTTGCTGTCGGATATCCAGCCGGTCCAACTGCCGTCGGCCGCCATGGTCATAGCTGCTGCAAACAAGGTCGCTGCGGTAATCGTCGCGATTCTAAGTTTCATGATCTTTCCCTCCAGAACTACTGTGCCTTTAGACTCTACCTGGGCCGTGGCGTTAGCTTGGCATACCGGAGCCAGGGCTGTCCACAACCACCATTTGAGAATACGGCGGACCGCTCGGCTCGGATGAGCGTGCAACAAAAAACGGAGGACTCTTTCGAGTCCCCCGGGTGTTTACGCTCCCTCGGATGGAACGTTGTTTTTCCCTGCCTGCAAACTGTTACTGGCCGGAGCCGGTGTTCGAGCTGGTCGTGGCGCCAGCGGATTTCGGTACGCTCAGGTAACCCGATGCGGTGGTCTTGCTGACTTTGTTGATGACCAGCTCGACCGCCTGACGAGTGCCGCCGGTGTAGAAGAAAATCGGCTCGTTGACCGACCGGTTCTTCTTCTCAAAGCTCTTGTCATCCGCCAGCACGTTAATGGTGTACTGATTCTTCTTGATGTTGGTGTCCTTCAGCTCAACCTGTACGACCCCAACCTTTTGTGCACCGCCCTTGCGGGTTACGGTGAATTCGTAATAGTCACGCTGGCCCATCCGGCGCAGCTGATCGATTTCGTCGTGATTGCGCGCGATCAGCGTGCCCATCTCGCTGCGCGCCATTTCCAGGTTGCTCTTGGTTGCGTCGAGATCAGTCTTTACTCCGGTCACGTCGCCGCCAAGTTTGTTCACATCATCGGCACTGGCTTTGGTCGCGAGTTGCTGATTGACGTTGGTTCCCAGCTCGTTGAGTTTCTTGGTGTAGGTAACCGCGGCCATCTTGTTTTGCTTGCGCGCTGCAATCAAATCCGCCTGGGTGACATTGAGCTTGTCGGTCACGACCTTCAGGTCGCTCTCCAACTGCTGATTTAATTCTTCGGACTTTGCCATGCGTTGCCCGATCGCATCATTCTGTTGCTTCACCGCGGCTTGCGTCGCTTCGGCGGCGCTATTCGCGTGGTTGAGGGCGCTCCAGCCCACTCCCAAACCGGCCAATGACAGTGCACCCAGCACCACCACCGCCAGCCCTACCCACCGAGGTGTCCCAGTGGTGCTCGTGGGATTCGATTCCTGAAATTCACTCATGAACTCTATTCTCCTTGTAGGACGCTTTGCCCTGTGCCCGAGAAAATGTGCACCCTCCCGGCCAAAAGGGGTAGAGTCGGTGATCCAAAGCTAAGTGCAAGCTGGTAAGGGGGTTAGAGGATCGGTGGGATTGGCGCCCAAAGGAGATTCAATGTACTAGTACTAGTAAAGTTTACTTGGTTCGCGGTGTCTCTGTAATTTTTGCTGATTTTCCCAGTACGGCAAAGCGAGGAATTTCTAGAAATGGGAGGATCAAAGTCGAGGGTGGGGGTAAGACTGCGTCCAGATCCAAAGTTATTATTTTCAGTCGCTTACAAGCACTGTGTCAAGCTGCCTGGCTGGTAGCCTCGGACGATTCCGGCCGAAAATACTGATCCAGCGTGCTGGTCGCTGCCTTCAATACTAGCTGGCAGTTCGAGCAGTCGTGCAGGTGCTCTTCGATGTCCTGCGACACCGTTGGCGAAAGTTTTCCCTCTAAGTACCAACAAATCAAATGGATAGTGTCCCTACAGCTCATTAGGTCCGTCCCTCAGTAACGCACCGTCGCTTACAATTATGGCTGTACAAAGGTGCATTTCGCTCGCCAAAGATTGGCAATCCAGATCGACCCTATCTTATTGAAAAATAAGGGCAAAACTTTTCACCGGATATGCATATCAGGTTTATGCTGGTCATCTTTACCAGGTCTTGACCCGCCCCCGCTTCTGGTGGGTCGTATTGGGTCATCCTGGCCGGCTAATGGTCAGTTGGCGCAGCGCCGCAATTCGCTCTTCGAGCGGCGGGTGAGTGCTGAACAGCGAGGAAAAGATCGAGCCGCCGCCAAACATCGGCTTGACGATGCAAAGGGCTGAAGTGGTTTGCGGAATACTGCTCGGAATGCGCTGATTGTACGCACCAAGTTTTTGCAGGGCGCTGATCAGGCCATAGGGTTGGCCTATCATTTTCGCGCCGGATTCGTCCGCGGCGTATTCCCGCTGGCGGGAAATTCCCAGTTGCAGCAACATCGCGGCAAATGGTGCGAGAAACAGCATGAGCAACGCAGTGAAGCCGCCGCCTTCGCGGTCCCGCGAACTCCCATAGCCAAAGATGGCAGCGAAGCGGCCTATGAAGGCGAGGTGGGTAATCGCGCCGGCGATGGTCGCGGCGATCGAGCTGATCAGAATGTCGTAGTTGCGCACGTGCGAAAGTTCGTGAGCGATCACCCCTTCCAATTCCTCGTCATTCATCAACTGCATCAGGCCCTGGGTCACAGCAACCGAAGCGTGGCCGGGATTACGGCCAGTGGCGAACGCGTTCGGCGCCGCTTCCGGAATCATGTATAGCTTGGGCACCGGCAAATTCGCTTTGGCCGCCAGCCGTTCCATCACTTCATAAAGACGAGGCAATTCCTCGCGTGAGACCGGCTTCGCACCGCTGGACATCAATGCGATCTTGTCGGAAAAGAAATAAGCGAAAGCATTGCTGAACGCGGCAAAGATCAGCGCGATGGTCATGCCATTCCGACCGCCAACGGCTCCGCCGATGGTAAGCAACACCAGCGTGAGGGCCGTCAGCAAAAAGGTGGTCCGTAAGACTTTCATTTGTATTTCACCAGTAGCATCCAAGAAAAGCTTCTGCCGCAAAACTCTAACAGATTAGATTCCGGCCGCCGCCGCTGGTTGCTTTTCTGGCTTCTTGGCGGCGGTGCGCTCAAATTTCATGGCGTCCCTGTTGCCGTCGCGGTCCACCCGAAGGTGATCTCCTGGCAGCACTTGGCCTTCGAGAATCTGCAAAGCGAGCGGATCCTGAATCCGCCGCTGAATGGTACGCCGCAGTGGCCGCGCGCCGTACGCCGGGTCGTAGCCCTCTTCGAGCAGCAGTGTGTATGCCGCGGGAGAAAGCTCCAGGGTAATCTTGCGTTCCTCGAGCAGCTTTTCGACGTTCTTCAAGAGCAGCTTCACGATGCCTTCCAGTTGCGCCTTGCCCAGCGGATTGAAAATCACGATTTCGTCGATGCGGTTGATGAACTCCGGCCGGAACGACGCGCGCAACGCGTCCATCGCCTCTTTGCGGGCGCGCTCCGGATCTTTTGCCGAAAGATCAAAAATCGCATTCGAGCCGACATTGCTGGTCATGACCAACACCGTATTGCGAAAATCCACGGTGCGGCCTTTGCCGTCGGTCAACCGGCCATCCTCCAGAATTTGCAGCAGAACGTTGAAAACATCGGGATGCGCTTTCTCGATTTCGTCGAACAGCAGCACCGAATACGGATGCCGCCGCACTTGCTCGGTCAGTTGGCCGCCTTCTTCGTAGCCAACATAGCCTGGGGGCGCGCCAATCAAGCGCGAGACACTGTGCTTTTCCATGTATTCGCTCATGTCAATGCGGATCATGAGCTTTTCGTCGTCGAACAAGAATTCCGCGAGAGCCCGTGCCAATTCGGTTTTGCCGACGCCGGTTGGGCCAAGGAAAATAAACGAGCCGATGGGGCGCTTGGTGTCGGACAAGCCGGCGCGGCTTCTGCGCACCGCGTTTGAAACGCGGCCCAGCGCTTCCTCCTGGCCGACTACCCGCTGGCGCAACCGCTCTTCCATGCGCACCAGTTTTTGCGCTTCGGCTTCCAGCAAGCGGCCTGCGGGAATTCCGGTCCACTTGCTCACCAGCTTGGCGATGTCCTCTTCGTCCACTTCCTCCTTGAGCATCGGCGATTCTTTTTGCATAGCGGTAAAAGCGTCCTGGGCTTTTTTCAGCTCGGCTTCGGCGGCGGTAATCTGGCCGTAGCGGATTTCCGCAACTTTGGCCAGTTCGCCGGCGCGCTCGTAGCGCTGTTCCTGTGCCTTCAGTTGTTCAATCTGTTCCTTGAGTTTCCGGATTCTGCCGATGGCTTGCTTCTCGGCTTGCCAGATTGCTTTCTTGCCGCTGGAAGTTTCCTTCAGCGCCGCAAGTTCCTTTTCAATCTGCGTGCGCCGCTCCTTGGAATGCGAGTCAGTTTCTTTTAAAAGGGCTTGCCGTTCGATTTCCAGCTGCATGATGCGCCGTTCGATTTCGTCAATTTCAGTGGGCAGCGAATCGATCTGCATGCGCAAGCTGGCGGCCGCTTCATCAATCAAGTCGATGGCCTTATCGGGCAAAAAACGGTCCGAGATATAGCGGTGCGAAAGCGTTGCGGCCGCCAGAATGGCCGCGTCCTTGATGCGCACTCCGTGGTGGACTTCGTAGCGATCTTTCAATCCGCGAAGAATGGAAATCGTATCTTCTACGCTGGGTTCGCTGACCAGCACCGGCTGAAAACGGCGTTCCAGGGCGGGATCTTTCTCGATGTATTTTTTGTATTCATTGAGCGTGGTGGCCCCGATGGCCCGCAACTCGCCGCGCGCCAGGGCCGGCTTTAACATGTTCGACGCGTCCATCGAGCCTTCAGCAGCACCGGCACCGACCAGCGTATGCAGCTCGTCGATGAACAAAATGATCTGCCCTTCAGACTGTGAAATCTCTTTCAACACTGCTTTGAGACGGTCTTCAAATTCGCCGCGAAATTTTGCTCCGGCAACCAGTGCTGCTAAATCGAGTGCGACCAGGCGCTTGGTTTTCAGGACGTCCGGCACATCGCCGGAAACGATGCGTTGCGCGAGGCCTTCGGCGATAGCCGTTTTGCCGACACCGGGTTCGCCAATGAGAACTGGATTATTTTTTGTGCGCCGAGCCAGGATTTGCATGACCCGCCGAATTTCTTCGTCGCGGCCAATCACCGGATCTAATTTCGACTTGCGCGCCAGTTCGGTGAGATCGCGCGAGTACTTTTCCAACGCTTCGTAAGTGCCTTCCGGATTTTGTGAAGTGACACGTTGGGTGCCGCGCACTCCGGTCAACGCTTGCAGAATCGCTTCGTGCGACGCGCCTAACTTCTTCAAGAGCTGGCCCGCGGGATCGCGATCCGCGCCGGCTATGGCCAGAAAAAGATGCTCGGTCGAAAGGTACTCGTCCTTAAAGTTGTCGGCTTCCTTGAACGCGCGTTCCAGCGTGTCGTTCAGAGCTCGTCCCAGACGTTGATCGGAAAAGCCCTGCACTTTTGGCAATCGGTCCAACTGGCGCTCAACGTCTGTGCTCAGCGCTTCTTTGCGAATTCCAAGGCGTGCCAGCAGCGGAGGCACGACACCATCCACCTGATTCACCAGAGCGGACAGCAGATGCAGCGGCGTAATTTCCTGATTTTCGTGACGCGCGGCGACTTCGTGCGCATCCTGCAGCGCTTCTTGCGCTTTTACGGTCAATTTTTCAAATCGCAGCATTCAAGTACTCCCTGCCTTAATAAAAAGGGGGCTGGCTCCCTGCCCGCCCCCATGCTACCGCACCGACTCAACCGCAGTGAACTTTGTGCTTAACCGGGCCCTTAGGCTGCGGCCGCAGCCGCAAACCCTCCGACACTGACCTTGATCTGCTTCGGCTTGGCTTCTTCGCGCTTCGGGATGTTCAGCGTCAGCACACCATTCTTGTAGTCGGCTTTGATGGCTTCGGCGTTCACGGTGTTGGCGAGAGAGAAGCTGCGGGCGAAAGAGCCATAGGCCCGTTCTACGCGCAGATAATTCTTCTCATCCACTTTCTCTTCAAACTTGCGTTCACCGCGGATGGTAAGAATGTTGTTCTCCACGCGAACGTCCAACTCCTCCGGCTTGACGTCCGGCAGATCGGCTTTGACGACGAGCTCGTGCTCGCCTTCGTAAATGTCCACTGCCGGAGCCCACGTCGTTAGATTCTGGTGCTGCGAAGTGCGGCCGAAGAAATCGCTGAATAAACAGTTCAACTGAGAGTCCGCGGAAGATCCGTGGAAGGGTTCCCAACGATTCAAAGTAGTCATGGCTAAAAGCCTCCAAATAAGTGACAACAACAGAATAATAAAATATGCGTGCCATATTGTCAAGTATAAAATTAGGCTGACGATGTATGGACTTAAATTGCTTATTTTCTGCAATTTGGATGGAGGTTGGCGCTAGCAGCGCCTTGCCTTTTCGTCGACATTCAACTGGGGTTGAGCGTCTCTTCTCCCGTAAGCCGTTGGGTACTCGATGGCTTACGAGATGCTGTACACTGCATTTACCCGTGCGAATTGAGGATTTCGACTACCACCTTCCTAAGGAACAGATTGCTCAGCGGCCGCTAGCGGAGCGCGCTGCTTCGAGGATGCTTCTGCTCGATCGCGCTTCCGGAGCGACTGCGGATTCCGAGTTTGGGCGCCTGCCGGTTCTTCTAAACGGTGACGAACTGCTGGTGTTCAACAATGCGCGGGTAATTCCAGCCCGGCTATTCGGGAAACGAGCGGGAGTGCACTCGCAAGCGCCGTCGCGGTCGACCGTTCGCGAACATCTGAGCGGAACTGTCGAAGTATTTCTAGCGCGCCAAGTCTCGAAAGATACCTGGGAAACTCTGGTACGACCCGGCCGCAAATTACCGGTTGGCGAGCGCATCTTTTTTGGCGAAGGAGAACTTGAGGCGGAGATTTTGTCGCGTGGCGAACTTGGAATTCGTACGGTGCGATTTTCAAGCCGGGATCATCAACTGGTGCAGACTCACATCGAGCGTCTGGGACACATCCCGCTTCCACCATACATTGAGCGCGAGGATGAATCCTCGGATCGGGAAAGGTATCAAACGGTATTCGCAAAGGTCTCTGGCGCCGTAGCTGCTCCGACCGCCGGTTTGCACTTCTCGGAAGAGATGATGTCGCTGCTCCGCGAAAAAGGAATTGAAACCTGTGAGCTGACGTTAAACGTGGGGCTCGGAACGTTTCAGCCGATTCATTCCGAGAATCTTGAAGAGCACGTGATGCATGAGGAAGCCTACGAAATTTCCGATGAAACCGTGAAAGCGATCACGTCAGCACGTGCGGCCGGAAGAAAAATCGTGGCGGTCGGGACTACCGCGGTTCGCGCGTTGGAGGATTCGGCACGTCGTGTGCACGAAGGCGGTGCGGGAGAAGTGCTGCTGGCGGGCCGGGCCGAAGCGAAGATCTTCATCACTCCCGGCTATCGATTTTCCGCTGTCGATGCATTGCTCACAAATTTTCATCTTCCGCGTTCAACGCTGCTCGCATTGGTTTGCGCATTTGCGGGGCGAGAAAACGTTTTGGCGGCTTACCGGCATGCGGTGGAAACCGGTTATCGCTTTTACAGCTATGGTGACTGCATGTTGATCCGATGAAATGCCAGATGTGATCGATGCGCCGTAGCAGCGGCAAGGGTCACAAGAAAGAGGGGAAATCACACCGTCGCGCGATTTCCCCAACTGAGAGCTCGCGGCCGTACCGATGACCTTTACTATTCGCTGAAAACGAAAACTTTCTTTTCGCCGGCAAAACGGACTTCCTTGACCTGCCCGTCGCCGCCGACAACGATTGAAGTGTATTGCGATTTGGCGTCGCGCTCTTCCCAACGGCCTTCGCTGACCGCCACAGTGTTCTTGCCTTTCTGCACGGTGGCTTTCGTGCCGTCAATGGAGAGCTGATATTCGCCGGCCTGTACCGATGCCGTGCCGAATTTTGCAGATTGCGAGAAGCTGATGGTCTTGGTGAACGGCTTCGCGAACACCGGCACTACCATTGCCAATGCCACAAATAGCGCCGCGACCCGGTAAATCGAATTGCTTTTCATGCGTGTCACCTAATCCCTTTCGCTCAATATCAGAATGAGCCGCAGGGGATGGCGTTTGAAGACAGTTGACACGCGGAATCGTTGCGAGTAATCTCGCCGCGACACCAAAGTTTCTGGACTAACCGCCGGAAAAATTTACGTGTCATTTGCCCCGCGGCTGCCACCGCGGGGTTTTTTCTGTCGCAAACTTGTACAGCCCCAAATTCGGCCGCACCCGTATAGACGAGTGACCCTGCGAGAATGTTTCGCGGGATTTGAAAACTTTTGCATTAAAATCCGGAGTCAAACAGGAACGATGCTGGAGGAGAAAGCACGTGGGGTGCCGCAGCCCGATGTTACATCCGAATCGCTTATGAATTGTTCCTAAATTTACGGAAATCATTGCGGCCAACCAGCCGCTGCTACGTCTTTCCTGATTTGTGCCGTGATCCTTGGGTGCATCCGGGAGGCCGTTCCACTATACTCAGGGGCGCTTTTGCGGACTCATTTTGAATGAGACTTCTGATTCTTAGCGATCTCCACGCCAATCTTACCGCTTTCGAGGCAGCCCTCGCGGTTGCTGACGGAAAATGGGACGCCGCAGTCTGCCTGGGCGACGTGGTTGGCTACGGGCCGGACCCGGCAGGCGTCTCCGAAAAACTGCAAACGATCACCAAAGACGTGATTCGAGGGAATCACGACAAAGCGGTTGCGGGGATCATGTCCTCCGAAGATTTCAATCCGGTGGCAAAACTGGCAGTGGATTGGACACAATCGCAACTATCGCCGGAACTGATGGCGTGGCTTGCGGCGCTGCCGCAAGGACCAAAAAAGGCGGCAGGCGTTGTTTTGATTCATGGTGCCTACCAGGACGAAGATGAGTATGTGTTCACACCAGCACAGGCGGTGGAAGGACTTCTCGATACGACCACGGTGCTGAGCTTTTTTGGGCACACCCACCATCAAGGTGGATTTTCGTACCACCAGAACGACATCGAAATTCTGCAATTGCGGCCTCGACCGACGGAATCGTTTTACGCGCTGCATCTCGAAGCGGGGAGAAAATATTTGCTGAATCCTGGATCTATCGGGCAGCCTCGCGACGGAGACCCACGCGCCGCTTTTGCCATCGCTGATTTTGATCACAATATCGTGGAATTCTGGCGCATCCCGTATGATATTCCTGCAGTGCAGTCGCGCATGTACGAAGCAAATTTGCCGGAGCCGCTCATTCACCGGCTGACTCTGGGCCGATAAGGTCGCAACACAAAATGCAGGACGGATTCGAATCGCCGTTACAGAAACCAGAAGAGCGGAACGGGCGGGTTCTGCGGCACCCTCTGGCGATAGCCGCGGCAACGCTCATCGGTCTGGCCGCGTTTTATCTGCTATTGTTTCGCGGCCCCGCGCCGTCGCCGTCAGGAGTGCAAACACAATTTCCGTTCGGCGCGCAGGAACAGGCTTATGCGCCGAAATTGCACTTCGGAAATTTTGAAATGAGCCGCGCGGAAAGCTTCATCCATCAGGAAGTTACCTATCTCGCGGGCGACGTAACGAACTCCGGCGAGCTCACCCTTTCCGGAATTGAAGCGACCATCGTATTTCAGGACGACATGAAGCAGATCGCGCTGCGGGAGACGCGGCCGATTCTTTTCGGAGCGACCGCCGCGCTTCCTCCCGGCAAGACCGCGCATTTCGAGATTTCGTTCGATCATGTTCCTGCCTCGTGGAACATGCAGATGCCTACGGTACAGGTGGCAGGTTTGCAATTCGCACGAACTGACCGCTAGTCTTTCTGGCAGGCATTCGCTGCCACGAGTCTGGAATATATTTTGCCGCCGGGACCTGAATGCCAAGTGGGATCCCGGGAAGTCCGCAGCGATCAAACAGCTTTTTCGCGAACTCAAGATGTATCGCCAACCGCTTGCTTCCGACACCCGCCATGCACGCTATCGCAAGCAAGCCGAGCGCTGGCTGGAGTTTCTTGTTCGCGACAACGTCACACGCCTTGATGCATCGCCCCGGTGGTCTAGCTGGTTGCGCCGTCATTGCGCTTTCATCCGGCCACCGGCATTTTGCTGAAGTACTTGCATCCGCAACTCGAGGCGGTGCGGACTGTGCGTCGTGCTGCGACCGTAGTTTCTGGTAGGCCCTGATTCTGTAGCAACCTTTCGCGCTCGCACGGGTTATAATTTCCATGCACTGCGAAAGGTTGTTCCTCGTGAATTTTTCGGTGAAGATTCGCCAGCGAGACCAGGTGGCGCTGGTTGATGTTTCCGGACACCTGACTTTTTTTGAAGTGGGCGCCTTGCGCGATTCCATTTATTCACTTGTGAAAGCCCAACGCAAAAATATTCTATTGAACCTCAGTGGATTGCAGTATTTGGACAGTTCAGGAATTGGCGAACTCGCCCGGATTTATGCGGCGGTAGTAAAGAAGGGCGGCACGCTAAAAGTCGTTGGCCTTACGGCCAAAGTTGAAGAGGTTCTCAAGATCACTCATCTTTCGAAAGTGCTCCAGGAATTTCCGGACGAACAATCCGCACTCCGCAGCTTTCCCGCCTAACACCTCTGGAAGAATATCCAAGCAGACTCATTGCTTCTCATAGGAAATTGCGCTTTGTCAAAAACTGCGGCCTAAAAGGAGAGAAGCAGTTAGGGTGTTTAACCCTAACTGCCTCCCGGGGTGTGTCCTCGAAGTGGTGTTATAGAGTTAGATGGATTTTAGAGGAAAAGGTTTCCTCGATTAGAAAATATTTTTCGGCTTTATCGCCTGGTTGCAAATTACTAATAAAAAAGGTACTTACGCCACCGCTCGTCGCGGTGCCCGATCATCCGCATCAGCTGCCGCGAGGTGTGCAGAGTAAAGGGACGGGGCCGCCGGGCAAGTTTAAAGCCGGCTTCCTCAGGAGTGCGGTCACCTTTGCTGTTGTTGCAGCGGTAGCAGCAGGCCACCAGATTTTCCCAGGAAGACCGACCGCCGCGCGAGCGCGGCACGACGTGGTCCAGCGTTAATTCCGAACTGGGAAATACCCGCCCGCAAAACTGGCAGGTATTGCGATCGCGCAACAGAATATTCTTGCGGGATAGCGCCCGGCTCTGCTGCGGAATATGGCGGTACGCCAGCAGACGGATCACCGACGGCACTTTGTGAGCATTCGCCGCGGAGTGGACTTCCGCGTTGTGCATCTCTTCGGCCTGCGCCACGCCCTTCAGCAGCAGCACCATCGCGCGCCGCACCGCGGTCACATTGATCGGCTCGTAGGTAGCATTCAGCACCAGCACCGGCTCCTGCATTAACGATGCACGACGCGGAACCGCCGAGTTGTGGAACCTACTGTCTGCGGGAGAATCGTTGGAAGGCACAACCGAACTGGCCGCCTCGGAAGCAGCAAATCGCCGGGAATACACACCCTCTTTGCGGACTGCGCACATCGCGCGTACCTCGGTTCAACCCTTAACGGCCGAACTTTCGCGGGTTTAGAATGGCACGGGCCAGCCTCAGCCTGACCACAGAAATTGCTCCCGCCTCGCGCAACGCCTTCGCACACGCATCGAGCGTCGCGCCAGTCGTCATTACATCATCTACCAGTAAGACGCGCTTATTGTCAACTTGGCTGCCCGGACGTGTGGCAAAAGCGCCACGAACGGCCTCCCAGCGCTCGCGATTGGTAAGCAGGAGTTTGTTCGGACAAGGCCGCTTTCTGACCAGCAGAACGCCATGGTGAGGAAGCCGGAGCCGTTTAGCCCAGCGTTGCGAAAGCAGTTCCGCCTGGTTAAAGCCGCGCTCTTGGTGGCGGTCTTTGTGAAGCGGAACCGGTACCACAACGTCCGCGAGAAGCTCGGGCGAAGCCTGCTGGACCACTTGCGCCAAACGGTCCGCGAACCAATCGGCAAGCGGATCCATTTCCTCGAATCTCAAGCGCACGATGGCGCGAACCAACGGAATCCTGGTAGCGGGCAAAGCTGGGTGCACGATCGAAGTGTAAGGTTTCATCGCGGCATGATTCGCAGAGCCGTTTCGAGTCCGGGCGCGCCTCACGCTCACGTTCTTTGCTGGTCGGAATATCGAGCAGCAGGCCACAGTTCTGGCAAATGCAGCCGTCGCTACCTGGAAACGAAGCGAGGCAATCGCCGCAGATCGACAGTCGAGAAGTGCTCGTTAAGAGTTGCTCGCACCGCCGGCAACCGGCGGGCAGAAAAATAGTGGCCAGGCCGGCGGCAACCTCGGCTAGCCAGGAGGCGAACCGGTCCGGCCCGCAAGAAATAGTTTCTGCCGCGGATTCCCCCCAGGCGAGAGCCTACCCCGCCGCGAGAAATAATCAATAGCTAAATTATTGTGTCAGTTATTTTTCAGTGCGGCGTTACAGCTGTCCTTTTTCGGCTTTTTCTTGGCAGGTGATGCAGTGCTTGGCCCACGGCACGGCCTCCAGGCGCTTCTGCTGCATTTCTTCCTGGCAGTTCGCGCAAACTCCGTACTCTTCCTTCTGGATGCGCTTCAAGGCCGCCTCGATCATGTTCAAGATGGTGCGGTCGGTGTTGGTCATGCCAAAGAGAAACTCCTTGGTGTAGGAGTTTGCAGCCTTGTCCGCGAGATCCACCGTCGGATCCTCGTCCGCCAACCGGCCTTCTTCCGCGGTGCGGGCGATGGTCTTCAGCAGTTCTTCGCGCCGCGTCAGCAATTTTTTTTTGTAGTACTCGAGTCTTTTCTTGTCCATTTTAGTCCCGCCCCTCGGTCCGGAATTTGGGGCATCTAAAAACTCCGTAGTCTAGGCCGCATTGATGTGAGTGTCAAGTAAGCCAAGTCGAGTAAGCGCCGTGCGGAACTTCTGGTATCGGCGAGCGGGTTTGAAATTCAGGTATACTGCGCGTTTCTCTCCTGATGTAACGGAGGTTACTGAGTGGCCGGAGCCGTCTCAAGCTCAGCATTACCGATATCGTCGAATCTTGCCGACCGCACCCGGCACCACACCGCGCTGCGCCTGCTGCCGTTTCTTTTCGCTTTGTACATCGCCAACTATCTTGACCGCACCAGCGTTGCCTACGCCGCGATCGGCATGACACGAGAGCTTGGATTCAGCGACCGGGTCTTCGGATTAGGGGCCGGCGTTTTCTTCGTCAGCTACGTAGCGCTGCAAATTCCCGGAGCATTGCTGGTTGAACGATGGAGCGCCCGCCGCGTGATCTGTCTGACCATGATCGCCTGGGGTTCGATGACCGCGCTGACCGCTTGGGTACATACGCCGTTCGAACTCTACGCTGCGCGCTTTTTATTAGGCGCTGCCGAGGCTGGCTTTTTTCCTGGCGTCATCGTCTATCTGAGCCACTGGTTCATTGACAAAGACCGCGGCAAAGCGACCAGTAACTTCATGTCCGCAATTCCCCTGTCCTTTGTGATTGCGTCTCCGATCGCTGGATTGATTCTCGGCCACAGTTGGCTTTCGCTTGCGGGGTGGCGCTGGCTTTTCATTCTGGAAGGATTGCCCGCGATTGTGCTTGGCGCGATCGCGTATTTCTACCTGTCGGACTTGCCGGCACAGGCGAATTGGCTGGTTCCTGAGCAGCGGAAGTGGATCGAAGACAAATTGCGGGAAGAGAAGCCGGTGGCGGTAGACACGATGCCGATTCTGGAAGCTCTCAAGTCACGCACCATCGTGTTGTTGGCATCGGTCTGCTTTCTGAACTATTTCGCGTATTACAGTTTTCTGTTTTGGCTGCCCACCATGCTGAAACGCCAGTCGGGATTGTCCGACCTGAACGTCGGTATGCTCGGCGCGCTACCGTACGTGGCGCTTTTCTTCGCGATGCTGTTCAACGGCTGGCACTCAGACCAGCAACGCGAACGACGCTGGCATTGCACGGTGCCGTCGCTCATTGCTGCCGCCGGTTTGCTAGGGCTTGTCTTTCATCCACGCTCCACACCGCTATCGCTGCTGTTGATTAGCCTGGCGACTTTGGGCAATGCCTACCTGCCTGCTATGTGGGCCATGCCCACGGAATATTTGAGCAAATCCGCCGCGGCTGCAGCGGTCGGAATGATCAACGCTGTCGGCAGTGTGGCAGGGTTTGCCGGCCCCTACTTGTTCGGCTATCTCAATACCAAATTTGGCTCGTTTTCTTACGGGCTGGCGGTCTTGACGTTGACTTCATTTTCGGCCGGATTGCTGGTGCTGCGCGTCCCGAAGAGAAAACTGGCGCCTGAGAGCTGATGTCAGGGGGGCATCTTCGCCTAACGTTCGAAGGACTGCCCCAATCGTATCGGCATCACCGTTTGCGGGATTGAATCCGGAACCGGTCGGCAGCTTCGGGTCCGTCAACTCGACGCCGTAGACAGCACGCCGGTGCTGGATGTAAAACCGTAGCTCACAGGATTCGCGTCGCGCGGGGAAGTGCGCGATCGCAAAACCTGAATTCATCTCGCACACTCTGCCGGAGACCGAGACTGGCTCATGCCGGATGACGCAAAAATAACCAGCGCCGTAGACGCCTATGTTCGGAAGCGGAATTCGAAATTGCGGCCGGTCGCCGATGCGGTGCGAGCGTTGGTGCGCAAGGCCGCTCCGCAATCGCGCGAGAACGTGAACCCCTGGGGCGTTCCGACATTCGAATCAAATGGACCGTTCTGCTACCTGATGATCGGCAAGAATCACATCACTTTCGGTTTCCCCCGCGGCACTTCGCTGCAGGATTCCGCAAAGCTCCTTGAAGGTACTGGGAAAAATCTGCGCCACGTGAAATTGCGCGAAGTCTCCGACGTTCATGACGCCAACCTGCGGCAACTGGTAGTCGAAGCCTGTGCGCTGAACCGAGTCCAGCCGCTCGGTCCGGCGATGCGCGCGAAGAGAAAGCCAGCAAGCGCTAAGTGAAACGCCCAACGGTCTTCGCCGGAAGGATTTGCGCGGTCTTAACCGCGTCTCTCAAGATCTGAAATCTGAATCATTCGCGCTCGCGGTTCCGCAGTCTACGAACCGATCATCTCTGCCAATTCTGCATTTAGTTTTTGGCTTCCTCAAACCGCCGTCAATCCTTCGTAAATCTCGCCTGCAAAATCAAACATTCCGCCCGGTGATTCGTTATTCGGACAAGAGCCAGGATCGGACGTTTGCGGGCCGCGGCGAGTGGACCGGCTTCCTAGAGAGTTTCCTGCAGACGGAGTGTGGTGGAACACTTTGGCTCGAGGAGGTTGTATGGTTTCCACTCGCAAGCGTTTTCAGGTTTGGTTAATCTGGATGTTGTTCGGCTTTTTCGTTAGCGCCATTGATGCTCACGCGCAAACTCTTCTCGAATTGCCTTCCCCTACGCACACGCTGCAGCGATGCCGCGACTTCCATCCCATTCGCGCTGACCGAGCTTCGCCAGATAGATTTGGCCGGCTGTTCGCAGGAACCGGAAACCTGGCGATGGTCGAGCCGTGTGACGACCGGGGCGGCGAAGAAAATTCCGCACTGGCTGACAGCGAGGTCGATCCGCCGATTCCGCCTCAGCCAATCGAGTCTGCCCGCGTAGCCGCAGACCTCGGTGGACGATTGCATGTCCAACCGTCGATTCGCGCTTCGGGCAAGGAAGCCGAATTAATCGCCAGCGCCAGCGCTGAGGTTTTAGCCATTTTGCAAAACCACAACGGATGTTCCGCGTGGTTTGCCAAAGCTGATCCCAATGTCGCTGACACTTTCTCCTCTCTGCAATTTTGGATCGAAAGGGACGGCCCACAACACATTGTTCAGGAAAGAGACGATAGAGGGTTCTGGATGAAGCACGGGCCTTATATCGCCAGAACATCTGAAGGCACCGGCGCCGGCACTAACGTCGCAATTAATGCCAGCGGCGCTTTTTTCCGCCCCAAGGCCGAAGTCTTCAAGATCGAGTGGGCACAAGGCCTCGAACTGCCCACCAATGCCTGGCAAAATCTCCATATTGGCCCGTACGATGGGGCGACCGGAAGGGCGCAAGTTATCACCCTGCTCCACGAGCTGGCTCATGTGGTTGCCGCCATCCCTTCTGATGGGATTTCGCCGTCCGGCTTCAATCGATCCGAGGAGAATACCGAGGTAATCCTGAGGCATTGCAAGGGTGCGGTGAATTCCGCGGCGAAGCACATGGTAATTCAGTTGCCGCAGAATCTGGCAAAGTAGCTGGTTCGGACTCCGGACGAACGCCGAAAGTCTCTCCGCGAACAGAGAATCCTTACACTATTGACTGCGGAAATCTAACTTCTCGCTAAATACCTGAAAGAATCTTCCGGCGTTGGGTGCAGCCGCGCGTCTAAGTGGGCGATAGTGGGTTGGCCGTTTGGCAGGTTCGCTTGGCACGAAAATTCGCAGGAGATTGCTGATGAAGAGCATTTTTCGCCTCACAGTTTGTGTTGGTCTCGTGATGGGTATGAGCAGCCAGACCTACGCCAAGCAAGCCACCACCGCGGCCGCGCAGTCCGAGGATAAAACCGCACCAAGTTACGATATGAAGGCCCAGGCCGTGCTTGATCTCCAGCAAATGCAGGACAAGTTCACCAAACTGGCCGAAGCCATTCCGCAGGACAAATTTTCCTGGCGTCCCGGCGAAGCAGTACGTTCCATCAGCGAGCTCTTTTTGCACGTGGCTGGCAGCGGGTTCTTTTTCCCCACTATGAAGGGCGCCGCTCCCGCCCCCGGTTTCACCGCCAAGGATTTCGAAAAATCCACTACCGACAAAGCGAAAGTGATCGAATGGTTGAACAAGTCCTTCGCGTTTGATATCGCATCGGTACGAGCGATGTCCAACGCCGATTTTGCCGCCCCGGTTCCAAAGCTCGGGCCCGATGCCAATCAGGGGGACGTTGTTTATCTCCTGGTTGCTCACCATCATGAACAACTCGGCATAGCCATCGCCTATTCGCGTTCCGTCGGCGTGGTTCCGCCATGGACCGCTGACGCCTTAAAGAAAAACTCCAAGACACCCTAGATTGTGTGTAACCACAAACCTGTAAAAAGTATCGAAAGTAAAGGAATTTGCTTGCTTTCCACACCCTGAGGAAATCCCTAAAAAAATGTTTTGACAGGGGCTTGACGATTACCGAAGTTTCTGTATAATTACAAATGGTTCGGGGGATTGCCAAATCCGCCGTGCCAATCAGGGGATTCACGGTCGGGTCTGCAGGGCGGCAAATCACCGATTACCGCAAAGCGGTAAATCAGATCCTAGAGTGAGGTACCTTACGGATACGGGCTAGAAATCTGTCGAGCTTCGCGCGGAGCCACTGAAACAGAAAAGTGGCTGTGCCCGGCGCTCGACGCCGGGTTTTTTATTTTTAGGGGCTTTATAAGCGCCCTGAAGATTTAGCTGAATGGCATCGTTGGCAGTTTGAACGAAGTAAGCCCCTTCAGACAAGTCCCAGAGAACCTGGGGCATTCCGATGGACTCGGAAGAACACGTTCTTTGACAACAGAAAGGCTGGCAAGTTCACGCCGATAACCCTGATCCTGATTACGGTCGGGAGGGGTGCCATGGCGTGGATTATTACAAGTTCTGCTCGAGTTGAGCAGTACTGTGGATATGTACAAGGCGAATTCATCTAACGGTGAGTCGTCAACCCTCCTTTTTCTTCGCCACAAAATCCGAACTAAACTTTGGTCTTTGTTAAGCGCTTAAATGCGGACAGGTTGCTGATTCATGGTCTAAGAATCGTAGAGTCGAAAGCTCGTCCTTGCGG
The DNA here is from genome assembly GCA_963814635.1 of uncultured Acidobacteriota bacterium. Classification (GTDB taxonomy): domain Bacteria; phylum Acidobacteriota; class Terriglobia; order Acidiferrales; family UBA7541; genus Acidiferrum. Next base: position 617,099 of record CAWFDP010000003.1, read on the forward strand.
TTACCCAACTGCGTGGACGAGATCTATGGATCTCCGAGCCTTAGTGTGTTGGGCGCTAGCAATAGCGATCGACGAGTTGGGTGAGTTTTATGATTAAGCTACTAAGAGCGTACGGTGGATGCCTTGGCGCTAGAAGGCGATGAAGGACGTGGCAAGCTGCGAAAAGCCTCGGGGAGCCGCAAGCAGGCTTTGATCCGGGGATGTCCGAATGGGGAAACCCAACGAGATGAACTCTCGTTACAGTCCGCTGAATACATAGGCGGATATGAGCTAACGCAGGGAAGTGAACCATCTCAGTACCTGCAGGAAAATAAATCACAGAGATTCCGATAGTAGCGGCGAGCGAAATCGGAACAGCCCAAACCCAAGTGCTTGCATTTGGGGGTTGTAGGACCGCACAAGTAGAGTTACCAAACCGGTTGCTATGCGAACTTGCTGGAAAGCGAGACCATAGAGTGTGAGAGTCACGTAGCAGAAAGCAAACCGGACTCGAAGCGGCATCCTGAGTACTACGAGACACGTGTAATCTCGTGGGAAACTGGGGAGACCACTCTCCAAGGCTAAATACTCTCTAGCGACCGATAGTGAACCAGTACCGTGAGGGAAAGGCGAAAAGCACCCCTGCTAGGGGAGTGAAATAGAACCTGAAACCGTATGCTTACAAGCAGTCGGAGGGCCATGCTCGGACTTCGGTCCGGGAAAGCCTGACGGCGTGCCTCTTGCTTAATGAGCCGGCTAGTTATTCTAACGTGCAAGGTTAAGCGCAAGCGAGCCGTAGCGAAAGCGAGTCCGAATAGGGCGATTAGTACGTTGGAATAGACGCGAAGCGGGATGATCTACCCTTGACCAGGTTGAAGGTCGCTTAACCGCGACTGGAGGACCGAACAGGTGTGAGTTGAAAATCGCTCTGATGAGTTGAGGGTAGGGGTGAAAGGCTAATCAAATTCCGTGATAGCTCGTTCTCCCCGAAATGTCTTTAGGGACAGCCTTGCATGAATTGCCACGGTGGTAGAGCTCTGAATGGACTAGAGGCCAACTAAGGCTATCAAATCCAATCAAACTTCGAATGCCGTGGACAAATATGCGGGAGTGAGACTACGAGGGATAAGCTTCGTGGTCAAAAGGGAAACAGCCCAGATCGCCAGCTAAGGTCCCTAACTATGTGCTAAGTGGTAAAGGAAGTGTATTCGCTCGGACAGCCAGGAGGTTGGCTTAGAAGCAGCCATCCTTTAAAGAAAGCGTAACAGCTCACTGGTCAAGCGGATATGCACCAACAATCCAACGGGGCTCAAGCACATGACCGAAGCTGCGAAATGAACATTTCTTTGAAATGTTTTTTGGTAGGGGAGCATTGCGTGGAGTCAGAAGGTAGACCGAGAGGACTACTGAACACTACACAAGAGACCCTGCCGGCATAAGTAGCGATAAACACGATGAGAACTCGTGTCGCCGAAAGTCTAAGGTTTCCTGAGGAAGGTTAATCCGCTCAGGGTTAGGCGGGTCCTAAGGCGAGGCCGAAAGGCGTAGTCGATGGACAACAGGTTAATATTCCTGTCCCGCCTGGTAACGTTTGACGATGGGGTGACGCAGAAGGATAAGAGATCCGCCGGATGGAAGTGGCGGTAGGCGAGTGCAAGCCGGTTCCCGTAGGCAAATCCGCGGGGGCATTCAACGGTCAGACTCGACTGGTGGCCTTATGGCCGACAACTCTCCGATTTCACGCTGCCAGGAAAAACCTCTAAGGAGTTATCCAGGTGCCCGTACCACAAACCGACACAGGTAGACGAGGTGAATATCCACAGGCGCTCGAGAGAACGCTTGCTCAGGAACTAGGCACATTAGCCCCGTAACTTCGGGAGAAGGGGCGCCGCTGTAGGGTTTATAGCCCGAAGCGGTCGCAGTGAATCGCGCTCTGCAACTGTTTAACAAAAACACAGCTCTCTGCAAAGTCGAATACGACGTATAGGGGGTGACACCTGCCCGGTGCCGGAAGGTTAAAGCAAGGGCTCAGTCCGCAAGGACGAAGGCTCGAACTGAAGCCCCGGTGAACGGCGGCCGTAACTATAACGGTCCTAAGGTAGCGAAATTCCTTGTCGGGTAAGTTCCGACCTGCACGAATGGTGGAATGATAGAGCGACTGTCTTGGCAAGCGGCTCGGCGAATTTGTGGTTCCGGTGAAGACGCCGGATGCCCGCATCTAGACGGAAAGACCCCGTGCACCTTAACTGCACTCTGGTCATGAGTAACGGTCCGATCTGCGTAGCATAGGTAGGAGCCTGTGAACCCCGGGTTTTGGCTTGGGGGGAGGCACCAGTGAAATACTACCCTGATTGAACTGTCGCTCTAACCTACCACCCGTGACGGGTGGGGAGACACGGCCAGACGGGTAGTTTGACTGGGGCGGTCGCCTCCTAAATTGTAACGGAGGCGCTCAAAGATCGGCTCAAGCGGATTGGAAACCCGCTGTGGAGTGCAAGAGCATAAGCCGGTTTGACTGTGAGACCTACAAGTCGAGCAGGAACGAAAGTTGGATCTAGTGATCCGGTGGTCCCGCGTGGAAGGGCCATCGCTCAACGGATAAAAGGTACGCCGGGGATAACAGGCTGATCTAAGCCAAGAGTTCACATCGACGCTTAGGTTTGGCACCTCGATGTCGGCTCATCGCATCCTGGGGCTGTAGAAGGTCCCAAGGGTTAGGCTGTTCGCCTATTAAAGCGGTACGTGAGCTGGGTTCAGAACGTCGCGAGACAGTTCGGTCCCTATCTGGTGTGGGCGCAGGAAACTTGCGAGGAGTTGTCCCTAGTACGAGAGGACCGGGATGAACAGACCCCTTGTGTACCAGCTGTCCCGCCAGGGGCACCGCTGGGTAGCGAAGTCTGGAAGAGATAATTGCTGAATGCATCTAAGCAAGAAGCTCGCCTCAAGATAAGGTTTCCCAAGGAATCAATTCCTAAGAAGGGCAGTCGAAGACTACGACTTTGATAGGTTGGAGGTGGAAGCACGGCAACGTGTGGAGCTGACCAATACTAATCGCCCGTTCGGCTTAATCATAAAACTTACCCAAACTGTCGATCCTTAGCCTAAAGCTAACGACAGGGTGAGTTCGCAATGTGGCTCCGACCATGAGCCACCTTGTATACATCTGCAGTACGCTCGGCTCAAAAAAAGAGCCGGACTTGTAATGCCAGCCAATCTCTTGCGACTGCATCGCGCAGTCGCTGGAGCATCTTGACCGCGCGACGCGGTCAAACTTTCTGTTGTCAGCGCGCGAGCCTGACGTACGCGCGTAAAAGTTTCCGGTGGTCATATCGCGAGGGTCACACCCGTTCCCATCCCGAACACGGTAGTTAAGCCTCGCTGAGCCGATGATACTGCACGGGCAACTGTGTGGGAACGTAGGTCACCGCCGGGATTAATTTAGAGGCCGGTCTGAGTCATCTCAGACCGGCCTTTTTGTTTTCCGGGAGATTCCCTGGGAGCGCCGGAACGCCGATTGGCGTTCTCTCGATGTCCTTGCGTTCTCGGCATCCAGAATGGTCCGGATTGGCCCAATGGCCGGTCCAAATGGCCCTGTCAGGGTCGGTCGAGTAATGATTTTTCTTGAAAAAGTACCATTGACCCGGGCATTTTCTGGGTTTAACGTTGTGATTGCCCTTAAGCCCTCGGAGTAGTCCTTCTTTGCGAGGTTCGCCGTGGCGATCAATACTTTAAAGAAAATCGAGAGTGTGGAAGACCGCTGGGCGCGTCTGCGCACCCACAAGCGCGTGATTTCGCGCGTGAAATTCCTCGTCGAATGGGACGAAGATTCGCAGAAGCAAAGAGCCAATGCGGTTACCGTTGACGTCAGCCATTCCGGCTGCATGGCGATTGTCGGTGCTCCGCTTCCGATGCACAAACAGGTAAGACTGATTCATCCCATAACCGGCCGAAAAGCCGAAGCGCAAGTGGTATGGCGCGATCACGAAGCCTGGGATACCGGATTCGAACTGGAAAAGCCGGATGCTTCGTTCTGGGACGTTTCTTTCTAGCTGCAGCGGGAAGACGTTGCCGGACATCTCTGCTGATCCTCGTTTCTTGCTGTTCGCATGAGCCTTCGCTTGTTGTGTATCTTTACCCCAAAAGCAACGCAAGACTTCACTTAGATTTTCCACGATCCAAATCATTCACTGGAAACGCGAAGGCGCTTCAGCGAAAATCTTTGCGCTCGCGCGTTTCGTGAACCTCAATCCACGCGCCGGGCAGGAGTTTCTCCATGGCTGCTGCGGGCTCACAAAAAGTCGTTCTCATTACCGGAGGGACCGACGGACTTGGCAAAGCATCTGCGATCTTGCTCGCGGAGCGCGGCTATCGCGTGATTGCCGCCGGGCGGTCCGCCGTAAAGCGCGCGGAACTGGATACCTTTGCGAAAACGAAGAATCTGCCGCTAACAACCGTTGCGATCGATGTTTGCAACGATGATTCGGTCAAAACCGCGGTACGGGCGGTACTTGATTCGCACCGCACAATCGATGTGTTGATCAACAACGCTGGCATCGGTTACATGGCAGTGGTGGAAGAACTGAAGATGGAGGACTTAAAACAGCAGTTCGAAACGAATCTCTTCGGAGTGCTCCGCGTCACCCAAGCGGTGCTGCCTGGAATGCGCGCACGCAAGAGCGGCCGGATCCTGATGCTGAGCAGCGTGGCTGGACTGCTGACGCCGCCCACCTACGGTGCCTACAGCAGCAGCAAGCACGCGTTGGAAGGATTGAGCAATGCGCTTCGCCTCGAGCTGTATCCCTTCAACATCCAAGTAGTGCTGATCGAACCCGGCTACATCGTCACCAATTTTCAACAAACGGCGAAAGAGCTTGCTGAGCCGTACGTCGAAGCAGCCAAGAGCAGCCCGTACGAAAAGATTTATTCCGGAGCGTGGGCTGGCGCCACGGCCGGCCGCAACCGCTCGAAATCGACTCCGGAAGACTGCGCCCGAGTCATTTTGCGGGCCATCGAATCGCCGCGTCCGCGAGCGCGCTACGGCGTCACTCCGTTGGCGGCACTGGCTAAATGGGGCAAGCGGCTGGCCAGTGACCGCATGCTGGACGCGTTCTTGCGCCGGAAATATGGTGTGGTGCGAGAATCCGCTCTTGCGCCGCCGAAGCCGGTTTGACGCCGCAGATTGGCGCGGATACTCTTTTTGTAGATGAAGCGCTCACGATTGTCAGGAAATTTGTGGCTACCCCGGTAGGAAATCCGTTCGCCGCAGGCGTGGCGACCGGCCCGGAACTGATCGCACGCCTTCCGAAAATCTGGATCGGCTACCTGCTGGCATTCGCCACCTTGATCGGCGAAATGATTGCCGTGGGTCGGAATCCCGAAATCGTAAAGGGAGTGCAGTTCGGTGTTCCGCCACTGGAGATATTTCTGCCGGCATTTCTGGCCGCAGTGTACTGGCTGGTCTGCATTCACCGCTACCACCTGGTGCTGGCTCATGTGCAAGGCTGGCAGCATCCAATCTCCCCGGCTCGGGCCGTGTGGTTTCACCTGATTCCGGTATTTAATGTTTATTGGGTTTTCCGGTGGCCCTACGCGGTCGCGCTGTTTGTGAATCAACGGATGAACGCCCGGGTGATGAGCGTGTGGACGCCGGGCGCGAGTCTGTTCATCGCTCTGGTCTGCCGGATTTTTGATCCCGCGCTCGGTACGGCGATGCTCTTTTTTACCTGCAGCTTTATTTCGCGGTATCTGAAGCGGGCGCTGGAAGCACCCCCGGCCGCGTCTGGACCGAGTTGAGGCCGGCATTCTGTTTCGTCGAACGGGCTGGGTATAGGAGTGTTTCGAATGAAACGCTTTTGCATATTTCTCGCCGCAGGTCTGCTAGGGATGGGTGCGGCCGCGGCGCAGGCACCGTCTGAATATCAACGGCTAGCGCGCGACATTTTCCGCCAGTTGATCGAAATCAATACCACCGACTCCGTGGGCAACGTGACGACCGCAGCCGAAGCGATGGCCAAGCGTTTGCGCGACGCAGGTTTCGACGAAAAAGACATTCAAATCGCAGGGCCGCGCGACAACAAGAAAAATCTAGTGGTTCGTTACCATGGTACCGGCGCGCGCAAGCCGGTTTTGTTCATAGGACATTTGGACGTTGTTGAAGCGCGCCGGGAAGACTGGACCGTCGATCCGTTCCAGTTCCTCGAGAAGGATGGATACTTTTACGGCCGCGGCACGGAAGATATGAAGGCTGGCGATGCGTTGCTGGTGACAAGCTTCATCCGCATGAAAAAGCAAGGCTACGTCCCCGACCGCGATTTGATCCTGGCATTGACGGCGGACGAGGAAGGCGGCACCGCCAACGGCGTGGACTGGTTGCTCGACAAGCACCGCGACTGGATTGAAGCGGAATACTGCATCAATCTCGACGGCGGCGAATTTGAAAAGGACAAAGACAAACGTTTACTGGCCGGATTGCAGGCCAGCGAGAAGGTTTACGTTGATTATCAGTTCGAATCGCTGAATCCCGGCGGCCACAGTTCGGTTCCATCGCCGGACAACGCCATCTACCACCTCGCCGGCGCGCTCTCCCGATTACAGAATTTTTCATTCCCGGTAGCTACGAGCGAAGTCACCCGCAACTATTTTCTAAAGACCGCGACGCTCACCGGCGGGCAGACTGCCGACGACATGCGCGCGGTGGCAAAAGATCCGCCTGACCCGGCAGCCGTCGCGCGGCTTTCACAGGTGCCATATTTCAATTCGCTGCTGCACACCACTTGCGTTGCAACCATGCTTACCGGAGGCCATGCGGCAAACGCGCTGCCGCAAATGGCGCGGGCCAATGTAAATTGCCGCATCATTCCCGGAGAAGATCCCGAAGCGGTGCGAATGACGCTGGAAACTGTGGCGGCCGACCCTAAAGTGAATGTGACGATGGTGCCGCTGAAGGCGGCGGACGGCTCGATGGTAAAGCCGGTTGGCGTTCCTCCGTCGCCGCTGCTATCAGAAGTGGTGCAAGCCGAGGAAAAAACGGTGCACGCTTTCTGGCCGGATTTACCGGTAGTTCCAACCATGTCCACCGGAGCCACCGACGGCCACTTCCTGCGCTCTGCTGGTATTCCAACCTACGGTATCGCCTGCATGTTTTATGAATTGAACGATAATCGCGCGCACGGCAAGGACGAGCGGCTCAGCGTCAAAGACTTCTACGACGGAATCGAAGTGAGCTACCAGCTGATCAAGAATCTCTCGTCAAAAAACTAAACTGAAATTAAAAGGCCCGGAAGGGAATTTCCTTCCGGGCCGCAAGGTTGTTCAGTAGAAATATTACGGCTTGGCTGGTTCCGGTGTCTCCCCTGGCTTGGTGGCCTCCGTGGGCTGCTGGGCACTGGCTGCGATGGGCTTCGCCGCGTCCGAGCCGTATCGGGTCAGATAGGGCATGAACGGGGTCACTTCGAACGGCATTTTCTCGCGTTCCGCGACGGTGCCGATGGGCTTGCTCTTGATCATCTCGAGCTTGTCGCTCCAGGGATCCATCTTCACGCGGCCGCCGATAGGCAGCGCCGCAAGCTTCTGCGCGGTCTGCGTTTGCTTGGGATCAACCGGAGTGGTGGATTGAAGATTGGTCATATTGGGAACGCGGTTGCCAAGGTGCGCGCTAATCAGATTCGGAACTTCTTTTTGCCGCGATTGCAGCGCTTGCAGGAATAGTCCGGCGTTGCCCAACTGGTTCTTGTAGGGCGAATTTGCCAGGAGCTGCATGGCCTTGTCGTTTGCTTGTTTTTCTTCGTCCTGGGTGCGCGCAAAACCAAAGTGCCGGAACGTTTCCTTGTCGTCAATCAGCAATTGATCGAAGAACGCGTATTGTGAATCGAGACGGTGGCCAAGGACCACGTGGCTCAGTTCGTGCGCCAGCATCGCGGCAAGGCTGGCTTCGTCAGGCAAAACGTCAATCAACCCGCGGCTCAGCACAATGGTATGGCCGACGGTGTAGGACTCAAGAGTGGTGGTGGTCATAACCCGGCAACGCACGTCTGGTTCAACATCAATGTTGTTGGTGACTTCTAGGTTGTTGATCACGGTTTCCAGAATCTTGTCGACTTCACCCTTCGGCGCAATCAGACCAACGCGTTGCAAGTGGTCTATTACGTTGTCTTCGGCCTGACGATCCCAACTGCGTTGGGCCTGGATCGGCGAGAGATCGTTGGCGGTAGTGGTTTCATCGGTAACCGGACTTTCCACCAGGACCTTGCTCAGTTCCTGTTCCTGCGCCGCATGCCCGAGGTTGTAGCCCCACAGGCGAGTCTGGGCCTTGAATTCCAGTTTCTTGGTCAGCGCGTAATGCAGTTCTTTTTCTTCGCTGTACACAAAGGTCGGCATCCACACGCCGGGCTGCACGTTCGACCGCCAGCTGTCAAAGTGGAAATACCAGCTGGAGTGTCCGCCGCCGCCGTATCCGCCATTAAAGCGCACGATGTTGAAGTCCTGATCCTCGACCCAAATGCGCCCCAGGAAGCGCCCCTTGCCGGATTTCGGAAGCGGGCTCACGTCAAACACCAGGCAGCGCACTTCGCCCAGAAACTCGCGCCGCACATAGTCAAACTTATAGTGCTGGGCGTCGAATCCATTGGTGTCGATGAAGATCATCTGCAGGAATCCGTCCGGCAGATACTGCATGGCGAAGGAAAAGAAGTTGCCGATACCAGTAAAGATCTTTTTGCCTTTGCTGCTGGTGTCGGTGAGCGGGACGAGTTCCACGCCCTTTGAGAAATCGGCTTTGCCCAGAAAATATTTGTCGCCGCCCGGAATTTCGCCGAGTTCCTTGTCCGGCTTCAAATTCTGGATGTAGGTCTCGACGAGCGGCGAGTATTCCTTCATCTTGCCGTAAAGGTGATTCTCGTTGTTCACCACGCGATTTACGACTTCTTCCATGGTGCGCGGCTGGTCCGCGGAAACTTTCGCCGCATCATCGGCCGAGGCAACCGGGGCCAGCGCTGCGGCGCCGGCGGCCATAAGAAATAGAAATCCATATACGAACTTACGCATCTTGCTTCTCCCCTCAGTATGCCAAACGAAATTCGATTCGAACGCGAGCCGGGTAATCTACAGGCTGACCCTCGCGCAAGGCCGGCTTGAATTTGATTTGCTGTGCGGCTTTTGTTGCGGACTCGTCGAGTCCGTGTCCCAGGCCGCTAACAACGCGGTTGACCTGAACGTGGCCGTTGCTAAGGAAGACCACTTCCAGCACAACGTCACCTTCTAGCTTCATGCTACGCCCTTCGGCGGTGTACTCAGGCTTGGGCTTGTCCAAGATGGTAACAGCGGTATCCGCGGGACCGTCGTTGCTGGCTTTTTTCTTTGGTGCTTCCGCCGCGACCGAAGCGTCACCGAAACCACCGGCCGATACATTTCCGCGCTTGCCGCCGCCGGGCGGTGGATTCGCCGTGCCGTTTCCAAATCCGGTGCTGGCCACTGTTCCGCGAATTCCTTTGTCGCCGCCAGTGCCGTTGCCGTAGCCGGGACCTCCGGGAAGTGTGGGTAGCCCTTGCGCGTTTACGATCAAGTGCGCGTTGGGATTGCCTTTTCCGGCCAAGCCGTCCGTAGCGCCGAACCCTCCGGTCTGCACTTTGTCAACCGGAGCCTTCACCGTCGCCGGCGTAGCGTTGCCGCTGCTCATTGAGCCGACTTTAACTTCGTCCTTCGGGCGCTTGGGCTGGTTCGGCTGTGCGGTATCCACTTTGGCTGCTTCGAAGACTGGATTCAGTTCCGGCGCTTTTGCTTCGAGCGGCTTGACCTTGGGCTGCAACGCCTTCGCATTCATGAAAATGTGCGGCTGCTTGGGAGACAGAACCGGCTCAACCACCGGCTGCGGTGTGGGAGCAGGAGTCTTCACCTTTGCGATCTTCGGGGGCGCGGGAGGAGGCGCCACTGGAACCATCGTGATCGGCATAGCTACTTCATGATTTGGAAAGCCAAGAGCAGTCTTCATCTGCTGCGGAAAGACCAGCGGCATGATCAAGACAAAGCCCAGTAGCGCGAGCTGCAGCCCGGCACTGATGCCCACCTTCTTCATGCGCGATTGCCCGTCCGGCAGTAGCGCCAGACGCGCCGGGATCGGCTTGGTTCCAATGTTCTTCTTCCATGCCTGTTGTTCGGCAGGAGGGCGGCGGTTGGCGTCTAAGCCAACTCCCAGCCGGGTTTTGCTCGGTGGTGGTTCTGAAATCATGGTTGTCATCCGGTTGCCGCCTCAATGAAAGTTTGCGTCCGTAGCGAGCGGGAAATTGCCAGGCATTCTGGCTGCTTATCTCGCCAATGCCGCTGGACGTTCCCTATCACAGTACGAGCGTACTAATGAGGCTGGTTTCGTTCGAATAGGACTTTCGTACCAACGACGCGAAGTCGCTAATGCTTCTGCGAGCGCATCGTGCTGCACCCCTTTCGGTCCAAACCCGGGAAGGAGCGGGCAGTTGCGGGCTAGGGGCTCGCCCATAAGGATACCGCAAACCGGGCTTCTGGGAACCCGGAATTACTAAGCCACTTGCAACCCGCACCGGCGGGGCTATGCTCTACGATGCAGGCTGCCACCGTAGCGGTGGCTCGGACCTCTGGGAAAGTACTCTGCGCAATACAGCGTTTCGGGAGCGCCGAGCTTCACATTCTTTACGAACCATGGACCCAGCAGACAATCGGCGTTCGGCGAACGGCGCTCGGCGCGAATGGCATCTGCCGGACGCTTGCACCGCTTCGGTCCAGCAACTGTTCGCGGAGTCCGGCGCGGTCCGCTGGAGGCTTTCGATCGAATCCTTCCAAGCGGTTCTGTGTCGCAGCGCGGCCAAGCGCTTTGCCGAGTCTCCGGAATCGGTCGCGCGAATCCAGGAATACCTTGCGGCCCTGCATGTCGCGGATTTGGCGCTCGCCGCAGCATGTGCTGAAGGATCGGAAGCTGCCTGGAACCATTTTGTAGCCGAGTATCGCGGTTACCTTCGTGCGGCTGCGGCGGCAATTCTCCGCCGCTCGGTGACAGATCCCGCAGCCATCGAGCTTGCCGATTCTTTATTCGCGGATTTCTACGGACTTTCAGGCGGGAAAGCGGGCGGACGTTCGTTGTTCCGCTATTTCCACGGACGCAGTTCGCTGAAGACCTGGCTGCGGGCGGTGCTCGCGCAACGCAATATCGATGCCCTTCGCGCCGGAAGAAAATTCAATTCGCTTGACGATGGTGGCGATGACGGCGAAAAACGCCGCGTGCCGGAAATCAGCATCATCAACGCTCCGGCGGATCCTCATCGCGAATTGTATTTGCAGAGATTTCGTGAGGCCCTGAGTTTGAGTCTGGCTTCGCTCGAGCCGCGCGACCGTTCGCGGCTGCACCTTTATTACGTCGAAGAGCACACCCTCGCGGAGATCGGACGCGAATTGGGCGAGCACGAATCGAGCGTATCTCGCAATCTTGAGCGCATTCGCAAGGAATTGCGCGAGACCGTGGAAGGCCTCTTGCGGACCGGGAAGGCTGCGTCCAACGGCGGACCAGCATCGCCGGGAATGGACGACGCGCAAATCGAGCTGTGCATTCAATATGCCGGCGAAGATGCCGCGATTGACCTAGATAAGCTGTTCGAATCGCGCAGCGCGGAAAATCGGCCCCATCGCCAGCAGGGCCCGAATCGGATTTTGGAGCCATGACCAAGGTGAACATGCGTCGCAAGAACTTTGCTGCATCGCGTTCAAAGGTGAGAGAGCAACATGCCTGCTGAAGACCGCGACCGGTTGTTTGAAAACGCTCTGGCCCGCCATTTGCGTGCCGATGGGGGGGCTGGCGATTCCGCTTGCCTCGATGCCGAACTTCTGGCCGGCTATCACCAACGGATGCTCTCACCGGACGGGATGAACCTTGCCAAGGAGCATCTGGTGTCGTGCTCGCGCTGCCAGGAGATTCTGGCGCAACTTGAGGCTACGGAGAATGTTCAGGCTTTCGAGAACAGCGAAATGGACTTGGCAGTGCCTGCGATCAGCTCAAGTTCGAACGCTATGGAGGTTGCCGAAGAGGCGACGCCTGGGCCTGTCGCGCTTCCTGCAGCCGAAAAGCCGCTGGAGAAAGTCCGAGTGTTGGCTGCGAGGAAAAACTCTGTGCTGCGCTGGGCTGCGCCCGCCGGCGCGATTGCTGCCGGTCTGCTGTTGTGGATCGGCGTCCGCGAATTTCGCCGCGCGCCGGAAATGACTGCAAAATCAACGCAAATCGCCGACAATCGCGACGAAGTCGGCCCGCGCTCTGAGGACAAAGCCGCGGCCGAGCCCGCTGCTCCTTCCACCGAAGAGCGGGAAAAGATTGCTCGGGAATCTCGTGCGGACGACCAGAGATCGTCCGGTCTTCCGCAAAGCTCGGTCAAGCACCAAAGGCTGAACGCACCGGTCGCGCAACCGCCAACCCCCTTGCGTGCCGATTCCTTTCCAGCCGGCGCAGGCAGCGGCGTGGCTCCGAAATCCAAACCAGAGGAGCAAGCTCCCGTTGCTGCTCCAGCTTTCGACGCTGCCAATTCCGCCAAAGACGTCCCTGATCTGGGGGCAGCTACAGGTGGCGCCAAGCTGGCAAAAAAATCCCCGACACCTTCTCCCGCGCCTCCGACCGCGAACTACAAAGCAGAGTCGCGGCAGGATCTTGCGTATTCCGCGGGTCGAACTGCCGCTGCCGCCGGGGCATCTGTGGCCGCTGTTCCACCTCCGCCTCCTGCGCCAGCCAAGGCGCGCGCATCGACTCGGGCCTCCGGCCAGCTCCGCGGAACGGTCACCGATCCTTCCGGAGCTGTTGTCTCCGGCGCAAACGTCGCTCTGAAATCCGCGAATGGGAGCAGCGTAGCGCAGACTTCGACGGACAAAACCGGAACCTACACCTTCGATGGCCTTACCGCCGGAGACTACCAACTGGAACTGCAAAGTCCCGGCTTTAAAACCGACACGATCAACGCACTGAACATAGCGGCCGGCGACAACCTGCAGAATGCTCAGCTCCAAGTTGGCAACTCCTCTGAAACCGTGGAAGTCACGGCGCAGGCCATCGTTCTGAATACGCAAAGCGCTGAAGTCTCCTCGCTTCCGCGCAATGGCAGAAATGTTCAAGATTTGCTGCTGCTGTCCGCTGGTCTTCAGACGGTCAATTCGCCCGATGGCAAAGCGGTCTGGAAATTCGGCGATCTTGGCCAGATTGCGTACTCGAAAAACGCCGGAAAAGACTGGACTTCGCAGCCATCCGGTGTGTCCGCCAAGTTGCTTGCTGCTTCTGCACCCAGCGCGAAAATCTGTTGGATAGCCGGTTCTGCAGGGACCCTGCTGCGCACCGCCGATGGCGGCAAACATTGGCAAGTGATTGCCTCGCCGATTTCCGGTGATTTAGGCGGCGTGCGTGCGACTGATGCCAGGCATGCGGTTATCTGGGACTTGCCTAAGCACCTAAGCTACGAGACCTCGGACGGCGGAGCTACCTGGAGAGAATCCAGCACTGAATAGCAGATTCTTGGCATGCAAGAAATTTGGCCATTCCCGTTCTAATCTCAGAGTCCCAATTAGTTTTAAAAGGAGCCGCAAATGGTGCGTAAAGCGAATTCTGGAAGGCAACGAGCATTGTGGAGTATTGGCGCTGCGACCGCTTTATTGGCCGGCACCGCGGTTTTATACGCCGCACCGGGCGGAAAACACGATTCGAACGCACAGGAGAAAGAAGCCGCGCGCGAAACTGGTGGAGGGTCTTCGACCACGCTGAATGACCAGACCGATCTTTCGGTCACGGTCTATAACTCGAATATTGCACTGGTTCGCGACGTTCGCAATCTTACCGTTCCCAGCGGCCTGTTTCGCCTGAAGCTTATGGACATCGCCGCCACGGTGAATCCCGCTACCGTGCATTTCCGCTCGTTGACCGAACCAGACAAGCTCGGCGTCCTCGAACAGAACTATGAATACGATCTGCTCGAACCGGCCAAGCTCCTTCACAAATACGTCGGCAAGGAAGTCACGCTCACTCGCTCGTACCTGGATAACGGCACCACAAAGCGCGAAGACATCAAAGCCACGCTGCTCGCGGACAATAATGGCCCGGTCTGGAAAATCGGGAACGACATCGTCACCGGCATGTACGGAGAGTCTTACCGATTCCCGGAAGTACCCGCGAATCTTTATGACCGTCCGACTTTGCTGATGTCTCTGGAAAATTCCGGATCGCACAAGCAGCAGATTGAAGCCTCGTATCTGGCCGGCAATCTTTCCTGGAACTCCGACTACGTGTTAACCGTCGGTCGTGAGGATAAAGCCGCCGACCTCGATGGCTGGGTCACGCTGGTCAACAACAGTGGCACAGCCTTCCACAATGCGCGGTTACAACTTGTGGCTGGGGACTTGAATCGCATCCAGACTGCGGGCAGAGCGATGGACATGAATGCAGCCGTGCCGATGGCCAAGGCCGTTCGTGCCGAACAATTCGCCCAGGAAAATTTCAGCGAGTATCACCTCTACACCCTTGGTCGCAAGACTTCCGTCGAGGACAAGGAAACCAAACAGATCAGCTTGCTACAAGGCAGTGGCATTCCCGTCGAAAAGCGATTCGTCGTCAACGGGCAAAATTATTACTACCACAACCAATACAGCCCGGGTTCGCCGATCAAAGACAACGTAATGGTCTTCTACAAATTCAAGAACCAAGAAAAGTCCGGCCTCGGCTTGCCCATGCCGGCGGGGAACGTGCGCGTCTACCAAAAAGATTCCAAGGGCAACGTGCTTTTCGTCGGAGAAGATCGCATCGATCACACTCCGAAAGACGAAGCCTTAAACATTCACATCGGCAACGCGTTCGATGTAATCAGCGAACGCAAACAGACCGATTACAGGCACATCGACACCCACACCTGGGAAATGGAATTTGAAATTACCGTGCGCAATCACAAGGACACGGCGATCACCGTGGAAGTGAATGAACCGATCGGCGGCGACTGGGAGATGCTGACTTCCAGCTACAAGTACGCCAAGACTGCGGCCTTCGCCGCCCAATTTAATGTGCCAGTGGCTGCCAACGGAACCGCGGTGCTGAAATACCGCGTGCGCACTCATTGGTAGTATTGGTATGTCTAACCAAGAGCTAGAAGGGCACCCGCATCAAGTGCCCTCTTCTTTTGCAATCAATCCCTACTTTCCACGATCGCGTCAGCTTCAATCTCCACCAGCATCTCCGGCGAAATCAGCGCACTCACCTGCACCATGCTGGTCGCCGGCCGTATTGCTCCGAAGAACTCGCCATGAGCTCGCCCAACCTTTTCCCACTCCGCAATGTTGGTCACAAACATCCGCGTTCGAACCACATCCTTCAACGTGGCGCCAGCCTGTTTCAATGCCGTCTCGATGTTTCGAATCGTCTGCACGGTCTGCGCGTGGGCATCGCCCACTCCGACAATTTTCCCATCCGGTCCGGTGGCCGTCGTCCCAGAAACGCTGATTCCATTTCCGACTCGAACCGCCCGCGAATATCCAACGATCGGCTCCCACGTCGTCCCGCTCGATATGTTCTTTCGTTCCATTGGTTCCAGTCCTCCCAGTAATTCGTTACCGAGCACTCGGCCTCACTGGTACTCTTCTACTTTTGTACCAGATATTTCCATGGAAGCAGCGTGCGCTCAAAAGCTTTCCGGTTCGCGTGCTAAACTGGATGGAATGCGCTGCAACAACATCCTCGAAGCCATTGGCCGCACGCCACTGGTGCGCCTCAATCGGATCAATCACGGCTTAAAGCCGCAGATGTACGTCAAGGCCGACTACACCAATCCCGGCGGCTCGGTGAAGGACCGCATTGGCGTCACCATGATTGATGACGCGGAAAAGCGCGGCTTGCTCAAGCCCGGCGGCACCATCATCGAAGGCACTTCCGGCAACACCGGCATGGGGCTCGCGCTTGTCGCCGCCGTTCGCGGCTATAAAATGGTTTTTACCATCACCGACAAGCAGTCCAAGGAAAAAGTTGACCTGCTCAAGGCGCTCGGCGCCGAAGTCATCGTCTGTCCCACCGCGGTCGAGCCGGCAGACCCGCGCAGCTATTATTCCGTCGCCAAAAAACTCGCGCGCGAAATTCCTAACTCCTTTTATCCAAATCAGTATGACAACCCGATGAATCCCTCCGCTCACTATCAGACCACCGGCCCGGAAATTTGGGAAGACAGTGAAGGCAAGATTACGCACTTCGTTTGCGGCATGGGTACTGGCGGCACCATCAGCGGCGCTGGAAAGTATCTCAAGGAAAAGAATCCCGCCATCCGGATCGTCGGTGTCGATCCCGAAGGTTCGCTCTACTACGAATTTCACAAAACCGGCCAGATTGGTAAAGCCCGCACCTATGTTGTAGAAGGTATCGGCGAAGATTTTTTCCCGAGCACCATGGACATGAAGATTCTTGACGACGTGATCCAGGTCAGCGATGAAGAGTGCTTCGTGGTGGCGCGGCGTCTGGTCAAGCAAGAGGGAATTTTTACCGGAGGCAGCGGTGGTGGCTGCCTATCTGCTGCGTTGCGCCTCGCGAAGGACCTCGACGAAAGATCTTTCGTCGTCGCGTTCATGCCGGACACCGGCATGCGCTATCTCAGCAAGGTTTACAACGAAGAGTGGATGCGCGAGCGCGGCTACGTCGATTCCGCCGTCGCCATCACCGCTGGCGAGGTCGTCAACGCCAAGTACCTGACCGGCAAGGTCCGCGACCTGGTTATCGTGCGCCCGTATCAGACCGTCTTCCACGCGCTCAAAACCATGCAAGAGCAGGACATTTCGCAAATTCCAGTTTTCGAGGAGACGCTTCCCGTCGGCACCGTTTACGAGGATCAGATTCTGACCCTCGCGCTGCAAGGCAAAGATCTTCGCAAACTGGTGATCCGCGAAGTCATGAGCAAATGCCTGCCGAAAATTCCAAAATCCGCTCCGGTCGAACGGGTCACTCACATCCTGAGCCACGAAAGTCCCGCGGTCTTCGTCGAAATGGACGAAACCCATTTCGAAATCCTCACCAAGTACGATCTGATGAGCACCGTGGCCAGCCTCATGGAGCAAAAGCGCTGAGCGCTCCTTCTACTTCATCGCAAATCTATTCTTAGGTGGATGCTACTTGAAGATTCAAGATTTCAACGAACGCATCAAAGACTCCATCCTCATCGCCGATGGCGCCATGGGTTCGATGCTGCACGAAGCTGTCGGTGCACAACGCTGCTTCGATGAACTCAACTCCACCGAGCCGGAAGCCGTTTTCCGCGTTCACCAGGCTTACATCGAAGCTGGCGCGCAAATCATCGAAACCAATACGTTTGGAGCAAATCGCTTCAAGCTCGAACATCTTGGCCTCGGCGAGGAGGTCCACCGCCTCAATTCCCGCGGCGTCAAAATCGCCCGCGAAGCCCGCGAAGCCGCCGCTCGTGAAATTCTGATCGCCGGCTCGATTGGTCCACTCGGCCTCGGCGTTCAGGCTCGCCACCCTGAGCCCGAACAAATCGTTTCCTTTTTCCTCGAGCAGGCCCAAGCCCTTGAAGAGCGCGGCGTCGATCTCTTTATCCTCGAGACCTTCACCTACATCGAGGAAATTCTTTTCGCCATTGACGCCATCCGCTCGTTCTCCGCTCTGCCAATCATCGCGTCGCTGACCTACGCCGAGGACGGCAAAGCCTACGGCGATCTCAGTCCCGCCGATGCTGCCGCACAACTCAAGAACAAGAACGTCCAGGTTGTCGGCGCAAACTGCACCCTCGGCCCGCAAGCCTTGCTCCCGATTCTGCAGGAACTAACTTCGGTCGACGATCTTCGCGTCAGCGGCATGCCCAATGCCGGTTTCCCCAAGCGCGAAGGCGATCGCATTGTTTATCCAAGGTCTTCGCCGGAGTATTTCGCTCTTTTCGCGCGCGAGGCTGTTGCGGCTGGCGTACGTATTCTCGGCGGTTGCTGCGGCACCACGCCCGCGCACGTCCGGGCCATGGCCGATGCGGTAAAGTCGCTGCGTCCGGCTAAGGGCCCCCACGCGTACGTCGAGACCGCTACGACCAGGCACGCGCCGCTGGTCGATCGCCTTCCTGAATCAAAACTCTGGAAAAACATTCAAGCTGGAAAATTTCAGGTCAGCGTGGAAATTGACCCGCCAAAAGGCATCGCGCTCGATCGCGTCTACGAACAAGTCGATAAAATCATGGCGTCAGGAAAAGTGGACGCTATCGACATCAATTCCGGCGCGATGGCTCGCGTCGGTATGGATGCGTTGATTGTCGCCGGCGCTCTCGAAGCTCGCGGCGTCGAAACCATTCCGCATCTTACCACCCGCGATCAAAACATTATCGGCCTGCAAGCCGCGCTGCTCGGAGCGTGGACCGTTGGCGGCGTTCGCAACGTTCTTGCCATCACTGGCGATCCGCCCTCCGTCGGCGATTACCCCGAAACCAGCGGCGTGTATGAGGTCGATTCCGTCGGACTCGTCAAAGTTCTTCATCGCCTGAATCAGGGCACTGACTGGTCCGGCAAAACGCTTGGTGGCGCCACCAATTTCACCATCGGGGTCGCCGTAAATCCCGTCGCCGATAACCTCGACGAAGAAATCGCTCGCTTCCACGCCAAAATCGAAGCTGGAGCACATTTCGCCATGACCCAGCCGCTCTTCGATCCCGAACACTGGCTGGCCTTCGTCAAAAAACTTGGCGGTAAATCGCCCATTCCCGTACTGATCGGTATCTGGCCGCTCAACAGCTACAAACAGGCGCTTCGCCTCAATAACGAAGTCCCCGGCATCGTCATTCCCGAACCACTTCTCAAGTCGCTCGAGTCCGCTGGAACCGCTGCGCGCGATCGTGGTTTCCAGGTGGCCCGCGAAATGCTCTCCTGGTCCCGCACCGAACTTGCTGGCGCCTATTTAATTCCGCCCTTCAAACGCACTGAAGAAATCCTCGACATATTGTAAGCAGCGATTCCGTGACAAAAAGGGCGCCGCCGTGCCCCGTTAGCTGGTAGTCGGCGACATTATCTGCTGGCGGGCTGAACGTGGAGCGGCGCGGCAACCAGCAACCACCCAAAAACCGTGACCATTTTCCGTCAACCCGCTATTTTTCAATGACTTAGCGAAATAGTGGAAGGAACAACGAGGCGAGAGTTTTCCGAGTTAGAAACCGGTTTGCGCCAAAATCCAATGCTAACCTTCTTATATTCAGCGATTTACTGACGTTCTTACCTACAGGTTACGGTGTCAGTTTCTGCGCACTGGTGTGATCGTGGATAATTCGCCAGCCCGCCGGCAATCGTCGAAAAATCAACGTAAACACACCACCGGCGTTCCCGGCCTTGCGGGTGAGGAGCCAATGCCCAAGAACCAGAGCGGAATCCGGCCCCAACATGCGAATTTCCAGCCCCGAAAACTCGAGTTCACCCATTGAATCCTTGTCTGGATACGCTTTTTGGTACCTCTCGAGAACCCCGCTGTATCCTCGTACAATCCCGTTGCTTCCGGAAAAGGTCAATTCTGGAGAGTTCCAGTAGCCCTCTAGGAACATCGGGATGTCTCCCCGGTTCCAGGCCGCCTGCTGTGTGGTCAGGACGGCCTTAATCGCCTCTTCGGCGGTGTCTGGCTTGCTAGGCGCAGTTTGGCCGGCGTTAGCCCTGATCCCACAACCAAGCGCAATGAAGAGCGCCGCCACCGCCACCGCGAACTTGGCTCGCATTCCCGTCCCCCTCGCCGCCCAGCTCCAGGCCGACGGCTTTTGTTCGCAAACGAGTACGCCCTTTAGCACCATTCGGATAGTACTCCCGAGCTATAGCGCGATACAGCCGATTTTCGCAAAATGTCCGTTGAGGTCAGAGATGTTCTCCGCCATGTTACTTGCGATCTCGATTGTCGCTCTAGGCCAGTTTGCGGTTTTCTACTGGCGAGCGGTGGTCGCCGGAATAGCGGCTCAACCGGTCTCGGAGCAGGTCTTAGCCGCTGCCAGGGTGGAACCCGACGCGATTCGCGGCGATGACTTCCGGTCCCTCGCGAAGCTGCACGAATTAACCCCCGACCTCTCGCCGCGTCCAGCAGGGCTCGGTTTCGTTCCAGTCTATTTTAAGTTCATCCATGCCATTGGGACCCTTGCGGCAGGACGGGTATCCGCAGTTGCGAATTGGACCGAGAGCGAACGAGCATTGTGCGCGCGATACGCCGCAGTGCAGATTGACCGGCGTTTGCAGTCGAATATGGCGCTAGCAGCGGCCATACGCTCCTGCTAGTCGTAGCTCCTCAAAATCCCGTCGTTACCATTTTCAATCCACTAAACCGACGAGGGTGCAGGCTAATACGCCCAGCGCAGCAGTAGGCTGCCGGTTGTATATCCGGCGCCGACTGCCATCAGCAGCGCCAGGTCACCCTTTTTCAATTTTTTTTGATCCACCGCATCGCGCAGGCCAAGCGGGATGGTGCCGCCGGTGGTGTTGCCATAGCGGTCTATATTGACCATCACGCGCTCGTCGGGGAGGCCCAGCCGCTCCTGCATGGCGCGGATAATGCGCAGATTGGCCTGATGCGGGACCACCAGCGCGATGTCTTCACTCTTTAGGCCGTTGCGTTCCACCATGTGTGCCGCTTGTTCGGCCATGCGGCGCACAGCATATTTGAAGACTGCCGAGCCCTCCTGATGAACATAGTGCATTTTCTTGTCTACCGTCTCGTGCGTCGGCGGATTGAGCGATCCTCCTCCCGGCATGTAGAGATATTGACCGCCGGAACCGTCCACATCGTGCTCAAAGTCCAGAATGCCTTCACCTTCTGCCGCTGGTTCCAACAACACCGCTCCGGCACCATCCCCAAACAGTACGCAAGTCGCGCGATCCTGGTAATTAAGAATGGTGGTCATGGCATCGCTGCCGATGGCCAGCACTTTCTTGTGCGCTCCCGAGGCGACAAACTGCGCAGCGACCGTAAGCGCATAGACAAAGCCGGAGCACGCCGCCGACAGATCGAAGCCCCACGCTTTCTTTGCGCCGATGCGATCCTGCACCAGGCACGCGGTCGCCGGAAATAGCATGTCCGGTGTCACGCTGGCGACGATGATCAGTCCGATTTCAGCCGGGTCGGTGTTGGTTTTTGCCAGCAGCTGTTTCGCCGCTTCGGTGGCCATGTGGGAGGAGGCCATGCCCTTGTCCACCACGTGGCGCTCCCGGATGCCGGTGCGCGTGCGGATCCATTCGTCGTTAGTGTCGACGATTTTTTCCAGGTCAGCGTTGGTCATCACTCTGGGCGGCAGATAGCCGGCCACGCCGGTAATTTTCGCTGCGATCCGATGCGACATGATGCTCCTTGCGGGTTTCGTGGCCTGTACTTACAGGCCCTCAGATGAAAACGTCGTACTTGCAGCCCTTGCCATGACACTCGTCACCCGAACAATCAAAGAAATGGAAGTTTATGCGATGCCGCGCGCCGCGCACAAGTTATGCGAAGGTTTGAGTCTCGTGCGAATTCTAGACCCGAAGAGGGAAAGCTCACATTAACGAATACTAGCTGGACGAATCTTTTGCCGGCAGTATTTCGTAGCGCCACGTCAGTTGCGCGCTTTTTTTCAAGGTGGCGGATACCGAACAGTATTTTTCTTCGCTCAGCTGGATCGCCTGTTTGACTCCGCCCTCTTCCAGCTTGCCGCGTAGCCGGAAAAGAATGTCCAGCTTCGTCCACACCCGCGGCGGGTCAGCCGCACGCTCACCCGAACAAATCACCTCAAGCGAATCGAGGCGCTGACGTTTTTTCTCGAGAATGATCACGATGTCGGTTGCGGTGCAAGCGCCCAACGCCATCAACAGCAACTCCATTGGGCTGGGCGCGGTGTTGGTCTCGCGGTCGGAATCCATCGCCAGGGCATGTCCCGACGGGCTCACCGCCACAAATTTTTGTTCGCCGATCCATTGCACTTTCGCGGTTTGCATGGTGCTACTCCTGTGGGTTCAGGATAGCAGTGTCCGGTCTGCGCGGGTGAGAGCTACGAGGCGATTCGAATGGGCTCAGCTGTTTGGCGCTTGGGTCAGCGATGCGACTTCGATGATCGGATTGGCTTGTTGCTTCATCACCCGAACGAAGACTTCCACGATGCGAGCATCAAACTGCGCGTTTGCGCAGCGTTCCAATTCGGCCAGCGCATCCTCGGCGGAGCGCCCTTTCTTATAAGTGCGGTCGCTAGTGATGGTGTCGTAGGCATCGGCGACCGCGATGACGCGAGCGCCAAGAGGAATATCCTCGCCCCGCAATGCGTGCGGATAGCCCGATCCGTCAAAATATTCGTGATGGTGATGAACCATATCCCGGACCCGCGCCAGCGGCGTCAGCGGTTCCAGAATCTTCGCGCCAAACACCACGTGCGACTTCATGGTCTCCCACTCGTCGGGATTTAACGGGCCGGATTTATTCAGGATCTGTTCGGGAATTCCGACTTTGCCGATATCATGCAGCACCGCGCCAAGGCGAATCTCGTCAATCTCCGCGTCGCTCATTTCCATGGCCTCGGCAATCAACGCCGCGTATGCCGCTACTTTTTGCGAGTGGCCCTGCGTGTAATGATCCTTGGCGTCGATCGCGAACGCCAGCGAGGTCACCGTATCCAGAACTGCCTGCGGCAACGCCTGCGGTCCCACGCCTTCTGGAATTTCCGGAGCTATCGTCACGCCGTTGCCCGCTTCGGTCGCCGCCAGCGATTCCGTGAACTGCTTCAGCCGCTGGTAAATTTCTTCGAAGGCCTCTGGGCCGGTCGAGAACAGCCGCTTCAGCGTCACGCCCAGATACGCTTCCAAAACGTCTTTCTTCCACTTTTTTGCTTCGCCCGGATCGAAATGGTCGGCGGTGGAAACGGCGTTGCCGCCCTGATGCTTCGATAGATACATCGAAGCGTCCGCAACCTGGATCAATTCTTGTGGCGACGATCCATGCAACGGGTAGCACGCAATGCCGAAGCTCGCGGACACGTTCTTTTCTCTTAACAAAGTATCCGCGCAAACCCAGCTGCGCAGTTTCGAAGCCAGTTGCCGTGCCTGCTCCATCGAAGTTTCCGGCATCAGAATTACAAATTCATCGCCGCCGTAGCGCGCAACCACGTCCGAGCGCCGGCAATTCGCTTCCAGAATGTGGCCTACGCGCTGCAACACCATGTCGCCTTCCAGGTGTCCGTAGAAATCGTTCACGAATTTAAAGCGGTCCAAATCCATCAGCACCAGCGCAAACGCCCGCCCCGCGCGAGTGGAACGCTTCCACTCCGCGGACAGCGCTTCCATGAAGAAGCGATGGGTCTTTACGCCAGTGAGACCGTCGGTAATCGCCTGTTCCTGAGCTTTCTGGAAGCTCAACGCATTGTGTAACGCGCCGGCGATCAAATCGGCCAATGTGCCCAACAGCAGCATCTCTTCTTCCGAGAATTCGACCAACTCGGACGACTCGACGTACAAAACGCCGTGCAATTGCTCGGCAAAAAAAATCGGCAGACCGACAGCCGAAACAGTGTCGGCCATCATCGGTTTCATGGCTGCATCGTGCGCATGCGAAGAGCGAAAAGACGCCATGTTCCCGTTGCGCGCCACGTTTCCCACCAGCCCGATCCCCAGCGGAATACGTTGTCCGAGCGCCCCGCGGCGTTTCCCAGCCTCCGCCTGAATCACAATCTCGCGCGTCGCGTAATCCAGCACCCCCACGCCAATGTGATCGTAGGTCAGGCCGTTTTCCAGCTCTTCAGTCATCTTTGCCAGCATCTCGTCCGGATTAAGAGTTCCGATCGCGTGCCGCGAAATGGTATTCAGCAGCGTCAGGTGCCGCGCCTTGGTGCGCTCTTCTTGAAACAGCCGCGCGTTCTCGATGGCGATACTGGCTTCACTGGCCAGCACTCGCAGCAACTCCAAATGCCCTTCGTCGAACGCTTTCTCTTGATCGGAATACACCGCCATCGCGCCGATGGCGCGGTCATATGCCACCAGCGGGACGCAGCAGAAGCATCCTCCCGACCGGATCGGATCCGCCCCAAGCTTGCGCACTTCTTCAACAAAGTTTTCGCGAATCAACACCGGCTGCCGCGAGCGAATCACGTATTCGGTCAGGAAGTTTCCCGCCGGCCGCGCCCGATTGGGCATTCGAACTCCGTCCACGATTTCCAGATCGAATTGCATTTCATCGCGAACCGTGTCCAGCGAACCGATGTAGAAATTCTCCACATCGAACAGCCGCCGCAGTTCTTCCCAAATCTTGCGAAGCAGGTCTTCCTTGTTCAGCGTCGAACTGAGCGCGCGCCCAATCTCGTTCAACACGTGCAGTTCTTCCGAGCGCCTCGAAGTCTGCTGAATCAACAAACTGTTTTCCACCGCCATGCCAATCTGATGGCCCAGCGCCAGCAGCAGCCGTAACTCCGCCGGAGTAAATCGCCGCGGGTCCGGCGAACCAAGCAGCAACACGCCAAACGCCTGCTCCTTTGCTTGCAAACTGATGGCGACCACGCTGCGCAGTTGCTGATCCAGTGCCAGTTTACGGAATCGTCTGATCTGATCCTCTTTCTCCAAAGCCAGTAGCGAATCGTCCCGCAAGTCGCGGAAACCCATCAGGCCGCCGAGGCGAGACACCAGCGTCACCAGGTAGTCGTCGAGCCCCTCTTCCTGCGCCGCTCGGCAGAATTCGTCCTTCAGCCCGACAGCAATCACGGAAGTCGGTCCTTGCGGATCGCCGTGATTCAAAAACAGCGCGCCCGCCGGCAATCGCACCACGCCCAGCACCCGATCCAGCGCTTGCGACAGCATGCGGTGAATTTCTCCGCCCGCAAAACTCGATGCCGCAAGATTCAGGTTTGACAGTGCCAGCATGTTCCGCTCGATGCGCCGCTTTTCTTCTTCGTACAGCGCCATCACCATCAGCATTGCTGCGAATGTAGCGGGCAGCGCCGAGAGCGGTTCGAGTGTGATGTTGATATTGCTCAACGACCGTTGGAAGAAATAGAAAATCAGTCCCAGCGCGCCCCAGCCGAAAAATACGATCGCCAGCAGCCAGTCCGCGAGCGTTTCCTGCACTCTGCTTTCCACCCAGAATTCCACGCCAACCGCGCCATAAATCACCGTGCTGGCCAGCAGCACCGGCACCGGAAGAATTCCAATTGCGTTGCCAATCGTCCACAGCAGAACGAACGCGGCTGCGCCGATCGCCACGCCAATCCGCAGCGGCCGGTGCGTGTACTGCCGCGCTCCGAGAAAAAAGAAAATTCCCGCTCCGGCAAACAGCCCTTGTCCGAACGCCGCTTGCACTGAAAGCGTTGCTACTCCGCTGCTCAGCCCCGCGCCCAAATAGTGCAGCGCCAAAAAGCTCCAGCCCGCAGTCCAGTACAGCAGGTACGACTGCCGCTTCAAATCAAATATGTAGGCGAAATAACCGGCCACAAGGGCAGTGGCCACCAGCAGCGCCAGCGAAATCAAACTCGGATTGATCAACGACCTATCGCCTCTCCGCCTGTTTTGCAGGCGGCCGCGCCGGACCCGCAACCAACGCGAATCGGCGTGTGCAATCGGGGGCAAATGGCCACTCGCGAGGACTTGCGTGAACCTTCGCCTATCCCATACCTGCACAAAACAAAGTACTTGCGATTATGAGTCACGGAATTTTAACAGCGCAAGCGTACTAGCGTACTGGTTGCGTAAGTGATAGCAGGCGTTCCCGTGACCACGCGAGCCGCGGTCCTCGGAAGCCCATGACCCTGTGCGGGATAGCCGCGGTTGGACGCTCCCGCACGCTTCCATTACACTGTGCTATTGCGCTTGTGGAAAAGGTCAAGAAATCGCACATGTCCGAACCGACAGGCAATTCGCACCCGGCAATTCGCGTACGCTTCGCCCCATCTCCCACCGGTTATCTCCACGTAGGCGGCGCCCGTACCGCTCTATTTAACTGGCTGTATGTCCGCGGTCGCGGCGGCACCATGATTCTTCGCATCGAGGACACTGACGCCGAGCGCAACAAGCCAGAGCTGGTCGAAGGCATCTTGGACGGCCTGAAGTGGCTCGGTGTGGATTGGGACCAAGGGCCTTTTTACCAGTCGCAACGCACCGCTTTGTATCTTGAAGCCGCAAAAAAGTGCCTCGCCAATGGCACAGCCTTTCTCTGCTATTGCGCGGCGGAAAAATATGTCGGCGGCGATCACGCTGAAGAAGGTGCAGAAACGCAAAAAGTTCGCCGCGTGACTCGCTGCTCCTGCCGCGATGGCAAACCTTCTAGCCCTGAACTAAAGCCCGCGGTGCGCTTCAAAGTTCCGGTCGGTGGCACCACCAAATTCCTCGACGCGGTTTTTGGCGAACGCGAATTCTCCAACGACGAAATCGAAGATTTTGTTCTGGTCCGCTCCGGCAAGGAAGACAACGAGTTCGGCCAGGCCATGTACCAGATGAGCGTGGTGGTCGACGACATCGACATGCGCATCACCCACGTAATTCGCGGCGCCGACCACATTTCAAACACTCCCAAACAGGTTTTGCTGTATCGCGCGCTCGGCGCCGAAATTCCCATCTTTGCCCACGTCCCGCTGATCCTCGGCGCCGATAAATCCCGCCTCTCCAAGCGCCACGGCGCCACCGACGTCAACATGTATCGCACCGAAGGCTTTCTTCCCGAAGCCTTTCGCAATTTTTTGGCGCTGCTCGGCTGGGCTCCCGGCGGCGACCAGGAATTTCTCCGCACCAGCCAGCTCATTGAAAAATTTTCCCTCGAGGGCGTCAGCCGCACCAACGGCGTTTTCGATCGCCCCAAGCTCGAGTGGTTCAACACTCAATATCTTCAGAAGCTGCCGATTGAAGAACTTCTGCCGCAAGTCGAAGCGCAACTCAAGACCAGTGGCTTGTGGAAAGACCCTTGGTCTGCCGGCGCCGGGCGTGAGTGGTTCTCCAAAACCGTTGACCTGCTGCGCCCGCGCGTTCGCTTGCTGCCCGATTTTGCTTCCTGGTCCCGGGCATTCTTCAGCGATGATTTCGTTCGCGATCCTGCCGCAAAAGAAAAATTCTGGAAAGAGCCGGCCAAAGTCAAAGATCTCCTCGCGAAAACTGCCGATGCGCTTGCCGCGCTTCCCGCATGGAATCACGATGCCTGCGATCACGCGTCCCGCGCGGTTGCCGAAGCCGCCGGCGTCAAGGCCGGTCTGCTCATCAATGCCATTCGCGTGGCTATCGTCGGCCAAGCCGTCGCTCCACCGCTCTTCGACACCATGGTCGCTCTCGGCCAGCAGCGCGTAGTGCAACGCCTTCGCGACGCCGTTTCCGAACTCGGCGGCCCACAGCCGTAAAGGCTGCGGAAAAGGTCTTTTACTGTCATCCCGAGCGCAGCGAGGGATCTGCTTTTTGCGAAAAACCGGGAGAAATTCGTGTATGCCATCTTCGCGTCGCGATTTCTTACAAAAGCTGGCCGCGCCGCTTGCGGCCGCTGCCATTCCGCGCAATCTCAGCGCATTCAATTATTTTGCGGGCCAGGATGTTGCCGCTCGCCTCGCCGCCGATCCGCTTCGCCCGCAGTTCCACCTGCTCCCCGCAAAAAACTGGATGAACGATCCGAACGGCCCCATTTTCTGGAACGGCCGCTACCACATGTTTTTCCAGTACAACCCAAACGCTGCCGTCTGGGGCGACATGCACTGGGCACACGCTGTCAGCCCGGACATGATTCATTGGAAGCATCTGCCCATCGCACTGGCTCCCACTCCCGGCTCGGATGACGCTGACGGCTGCTTCACCGGAAGCGCGGTCAACGATCACGGCACCGCAACGTTTCTCTACACCGGCGTGAAAAAGAGCACTCCCGAAATGGCAACCCTGCGCGATGGTCACAGCAATCTTCGCGAAGTCCAGTGCCTCGCCACTTGCAGCGATCCTAATCTGCGCACCTGGACCAAATGGAAAACTCCGGTTATCGAACCGCCCGCTGATCCGCTGCTCAGCGGTTTTCGTGATCCTTTTCTCTGGCGCGATGGCGACCTCTGGTATCTCGGCGTCGGCTCCGGCATTCGCAGGCAGGGCGGACGCGTTCTCCTCTACCGTTCGACCGATTTGCGCCAGTGGGAATATCTGCATCCGCTCGCGACCGGAAAGTGGACCGAGCGCGAAAATATTAATCCCGTGGATTCCGGCGAAATGTGGGAATGCCCGGACTTTTTTCCGCTCGGTTCAAAACACGTCCTGCTTTATTCCACCGCTGACAAAGTCGCCTGGGAATCCGGCGAACTCGACGCAAAGGAACTGGTCTTTCACTCGCAGCGCAGCGGCGTGCTCGATCACGGCGCATACTACGCGCAAAAAACGCAGATCGATGCCAAAGGCAATCGCATTCTCTGGGGCTGGATTCAGGAAAAACGTCCGGACTCGGAATTAATCGTCGCCGGCTGGGCCGGTTGCATGGCCCTGCCTCGAGTTCTTTCGCTGAACCCACAAGGCGAACTGGAGATGCGCGTTGCTCGGCAGGCAAGATCGCTTCGTCCCGAAAGAATGTTTTGGTCTTCGCCGAAGTCCTCGATCGAAGAACGTTGGCTATCGCTGCGCTCCTTGGAAATCAAGGACCTTTGTGCAGAATTGCGTTGGACTGCTGCTGCTGGCCCCTTTTCCCTAATCCTCGAGGATGCCACGGGCCCCTGGTGGTCACTCAATCTGAGTCCGGCGGCCAACGGCTTTGCCCTTCAGCTAAACGGTCAGTCGATTCCACTGCCATCGCAGTCCGCCGCTGCCTGGCATTTCCATCTGTTCCTGGATGGCTCCGTGGCGGAATTTTTCTGCAACAATCTTCACGTTGTTACTTCCCGGATTTACCGCAATCCCGCTGGCCCGCTTCACGTTCGAACCGAAGCTCTCGACCTAAAATCGCTCGGCGACTTCGAATGGTGGCAATTGCGGCCCATCTCCCCCAACCGCCTCACCACCTAATTATTAGAAAATCCCGCACCCGAACGGAACGACTATTGCCCCATCTGCTTCTCAAACTTCTTATGCAACGCCGTCACTGCGAACACCGGATTCTCTTGCGTCCCGGTAATGGTGATCGGCAATTCCGTGCCCGCCCCGTTTTTTGCAAACAACGGGTCAATCGCCTTCATGAAAAATGACTTTGCTCCAGTCATCGTTTGCGAAAGCTTCGCCTGCATTTTCAAATGCCCTTGCATATCGATCTTCTGCGTCTCAATCTCATAAGTTCCGGCAAGCTCCACCCGCGCTCCTGGAACGGAAAACGATAGCTCGGAAAAACGCAGTACCGTGCCCTGCAAGACAAAAGTTCCTTGCAGATTGGTCACCGCGCTGCCCGCTTCCTCGTCTCCTGGCTGGCCCTGCGCTCGTCTGCTGAAGCTTTGCAGCTTCTCGCGCATTTCCGAACTGCTCCATCGCGCATCCGTCACCGCGAAATTGCCGGCAAGCCCCAGCCGGTTAAGCACATTCTCTTTGCCCGGCGGCAAAGTAAGTTTCGCATTGATCAGTACCGGTCCGCGCAAGAACGGTTTTTCTGAATTGATGGCCAGCTGCAAAATGTCCTCGATACGCGCCTTCGGGGTGGTCACATCCAGAGTGATCTGGTGACCCTTTCCCGGCACGTCGATCACGCCGCCATTGGTCACAATCACCGACTGCCCAAGCACCGCCCGCACCGGGTGCAACAGCGTGTCGCCGTTGGTTCCATCCACGGTTGCCGAAAATTCAGTGTGCAACGGCACCGGCTTTCCGATTTTATCCAACGAAAAATTCGGCGTGGTCGTTTCTCCGCTTACGTCCAGTTCATCCAGTTGACCTGCAAACTTCCCGCGTGACGACAGCGTTCCGGCGATCCCCGGAAATGGCCCCAGGTCCGCTTGCGCAAATCCATAACTGCCGGAAATCGGCGTAGCTCCGGGATCGTCAAGGTTCCACGGGCCAAACCGCCCTTGCGTGGCGATTTCACCTTTCGGCTTGGCGTTCGTCAGCGTTCCGTGAAAGCCGAAGGGCTTGCCCGGTTCCACATCTCTCAGCACCAGGTTGTGAATCTGCCAATCCAGAGTCTGCGCTCCGGGCTTGGCCGGAATAATCAACAGGTCAACGTCGTCGCACTCGATTTCAGACGCCGTCGCCGCCAGCAACTGTTTTGCCTCAATCGGGCTTGCTGGGATCGTCCGTTTTGGCGGAACGGTGATCACCATGCGCTGCACGTGTACATGGCGAACGCGGTGCGGCCTCTGAAAAATGCTCCACCATCCCAATTCGAAGGAAAACTTCCGCACCTGGATCATCGGCGCGACGTCCGGCCTGTCGCGGTAATAAATCGTCAGCCCTTCTCCGCTTACTTCCATGTTCGGAAAAGCGCTCACATGGAAGTCCTTCAGTTGCACCTCGCTCTGGAATCTTTGCTCCAGCACCTTCACGATCCAGTTCCGCGTTCTCAATTCGGCGCCGCGTTTCTGCGAGTAAGCGGCGCCCAGCAAAATCAGCGCGCATAACGGAATTGCGGCCAGTATTATGCCGGCGATTTTTTTGATTCCGGCGGAGTATTGCGCGAACCATTCCATCGCGAGATTTTCGCAGAGGATTTGCGGAAGGCGCTAGTGTTTTGCGAACAATTCGGCGTGGCTAGGGTGAGATTCCTGCGCGGATACATGAATCACTGCATCCACCGGCAGCGTTACCGGCGGTAAGCAAACATCCGTGCTGCAAGCCTGATAGTGCAGCTTCAACGCGATGTGTTGTTCGCCGAGCGGCGCGTTCGCGTCCACCGTGACTGGAAGCCGCAAAATCACCGTGTCGGTGTAAACATTCAGCGGCTTGTCTTTCGTGAAATTAAATTTGTGCAGCGTCCCTTTCGGATAGCTGACCGCACCGGTCTTGAATCCGGCCGCGGCGTCCGCTTTCAAATCAGTAGGGATTAAATAATCGAAAGTCGTCTCTCGCGCATTCACGTGATAGCCGTCGCGAATCTTCATCACCACTGCGATTTCCATCTGCTTGCCGCGGGCCACCGGTTCGAGCGACGCGAATGCCGTGGGCTTCACCACATCCCGCGCTGCCGGAACCTGCGCACCTGAAACCACCGCGCATGCCAGTGTGGCCAGAGCAACCCACGCCATCCGCGAGCCCCGCAGTTTCATACCTTTACCTCGCTCCCCAATTGCCGCGAAATCACCCGGCTCATCACCTCAAAAATGTTTTCCCCGGTTTTTTCCAGCACAAAGGCGTTTTTTGCTTCCGACCAACCCAGCTTGAAACTGGTTGCGAGCGCTGAAATCCAGATCTCCCGCACCGGCGTATTCGGCGAAATCACAAATTTCGCCGCCAGCGGCTCTTCAAAAATCACTTCCAGCTTCCCACTCTCGCCTTCCACGTCAAATCCGTGCTGGTCGCCGGCTTCCAGCATCCGCCGCTTCAACTCCGCAAATGCCGCTTCACTCTTCTTCTGAAAATCCCGCTCGTCCAGCATGAATCCAGCGTACCTGAGGCCGTGCACCACGGGCAAGCAGTCGGTAGTGAGGAGCGGGTCGTCAGTAGTAACCGGGCCAACGGCAGCTCAGGGCAGCTTGTCGAAAAACAGATAAATGGCGGCAATCCGGCCGTCCCGGGCGATGATGAAATCAGTCCCGGCGTAAGCTGGGGCCTCACCCGGGCGGCCTGATACCCAGCGGACCAGCCCGCCATTGCCCGATTCCGCGGGCTCGGTAGTTGGCTGATATCGGAATTCAGGGTGAGTGGCTTTGACCGCGCCCGCGATGCGGTCGATTTCGTCACGGCCACGATAGACTCCCTTGCTGGGGTCGTAGAAAACGCAATCTTCAGTGTAAATTTCGTCGATGGCGGCGCGCCGGCGAGCGGGATCGTTTTCACCGAAGACCTCACGAAGATTGCGGATCAGCAAGGTCGATATGCTGGATGGCATGGCTTGTCTCCTCTCGGCTTCGAGTGCCGGTTGTTTCACTCTCTTAGATACGTTACAACGATATTCGTTACAACAGATTATATTGGACTGCACGGAAAAGTACGCCCAACCCGCATCGGTCGTAAGAACCCCTCACTACCCAGCCAGCGCGAAGATTCGGCAACTCCCGCAGCACGTGCACACCCATCGAGATAGGCTACACTTGAGAGAGAAGTTACCGAAAGCATGCAAGAAGCGGCGAAAAATCTACTCTTGGTTCTGGTTGCGCTCTTCCCCATCGTGGACCCGCTCGGGGGCAGCCCTTTTTTTCTGGCGCTGACCAGGGAATACCCACCGGAAGCGCGCAGAGCACTGTCCTGGCGCATTGCCATCAACAGTTTTTTCCTGCTGATTGGGTCGTATTTTGTTGGGACCTATGTGCTTGATTTTTTTGGAATTTCGCTGCCAGTGGTGCAGATCGGCGGAGGCCTGGTCGTCATGGCGACAGGTTGGACGCTGCTGACCCAGCGAGACGACGAAAAACACGACGTGCACAGAACCGTCCAGCCGCAGGACACATTCCGCCAGGCGTTTTATCCCTTGACGATGCCACTGACCGTAGGTCCTGGATCAATCTCGGTGGCGATCACGCTGGGCGCGAACGCAGCTCTCCATCACCCGTACCATCCGTTGACTATTTTGGCGGCACTCATTGCATTAATCTTGATCGCGGTCAGCATTTGGCTCTGCTATGCATTTGCCGACCGCTTGGCGCGAATCCTGGGAGCCACGGGCATGACCGTGATCACCCAATTGTCGTCATTTTTCCTGGTTTGTATCGGCGTGCAGATTGCCTGGAATGGGATCAAAGCATTACTGGAGTCGCTGACGCTGCATTTTGGCTGACGAGACGTCTTTTCCTCCGCTCGCCACTCGGTTACAAAGCTCCCTCGATCAGCTTGGAGATTTCTTCTTGGTCGATAATTCCCGTGACCCGCTTGATCTGTTTGCCATCCTTCGAAATCAATATGCTCGTCGGATAGCCAAGCAGTCCGCCGAATTTCTCGGCGACGGCGTCGCTGCCGACTACGATCGGATAATTCATCGGCAATTTCTGGCCGTTTACGTCGTAGCGCTCCTTCGCAACAAAGGGCGCAACCATCGGCTTGCCCTCTTCGTCCATCGCGATTCCCAGCACCGTGAATCCCTTCGCTCCGTATTTGTCCTGCATCTCGATCAGCCAAGGTATTTCCACGCGGCACGGATCGCACCACGTCGCCCAGAAATTCACCAGCACCACTTGGCCTCGGTAGTCCGCCAGCGTGATGTCTTTGTCTTCCAAATTCTTTACTTTGATTTCCGGCGCCGGGTCTCCCGCTTTCATCACCACCAGCCGCGATGACGCATTGGTGTGTACGCGCGTGGCTTTGTCCGCCAAGTACACCGCAACCGTCGCCGCAATCACCGCCAGCAAAATTAATATCGTCCTCTTCATCGTTGGCCTCGAATTTCGTTCAACTCAAATAAATTCGCATCTGTTCCCAGTATACTCGCCGCCCGGAATTTTCATGCCTGCGCGGATTTACTTTCCCCCGGTCAGCACCCGCTCCAGCCACAGCGCAATACTATTTAGGAAACTCAATTTTTGTACCAGCCAAGTCAGCTTGTTCAGAAATACCAGCCCGCCCACAAACAACAGCAATATTCCGCTTCCTAATTCG
Source organism: uncultured Acidobacteriota bacterium (assembly GCA_963814635.1). Classification (GTDB taxonomy): domain Bacteria; phylum Acidobacteriota; class Terriglobia; order Acidiferrales; family UBA7541; genus Acidiferrum. Next base: position 650,654 of record CAWFDP010000003.1, read on the forward strand.
ACGGCGTGCAGATACTTTCGGAAGCGCTGGTAAAACTTTAAGAATTGCACGATGCCCAGCGCAGCCAGCAAAAAGGGAATGGCCAGTCCCGCCGAATAAACCGCCAGCAGCAGCACGCCGCGCCAGATCGTGTCGCTGTTCGCCGCCAGCGCCAGCACGGTCGTCAAAATCGGCCCGATGCACGGCGTCCAGCCAAACGCGAACGCAAAGCCCAGAAAAAATCCGCTCCAGATGCCGGGTTGGGTGCTGGTGTTGCGCAAATGCACGTCGCGGTTGAGCCAGCGCGCCAGAGTCGGCCCAAAAAATCCGACGATCGAAAGCGAAAAAAAGTGCACCGCGCCCAGTCCTGCGAAGAGCGGGCCGTGATGCACCAGCGCCGCAATTCCCAGCGCCACCAGAACTCCGCCTAGAATCATTCCCGAACGTAAATTTAATTTTATGAGCGCGCCGACCAGGTGCAGTCCAAATAAAATAATCAGTGCGCCCGCAATCGGCGCAAGGGTGTAGCGGTTTTGTTGAAGGAACGAACCGACGGCACTGGCGGACGCACCGAACGCAATGAACACCACCGAAAAACCGAGCACGAAAGAAAGTGCCGAAGCGAACAGCCCTCCGCGCGGCTGTTGCCCCTGCCGCAACTGCTCCATCCCGATTCCGCTGAGCATCGAAATGTATCCCGGCACCAGCGGCAGCACGCACGGCGAGAGAAAGGACACCAGGCCAGCTAAAAACGCGGCAGCGAGCGAGACGTCAGTGTTCATGCGTCGAGTGGCTCCGAATGAAGTTCGATGCCGATGAATGTGGGAAGTGTCATCAATTTTTTCCGCGGGTGCACAGGAATCGCCGTCAACATTCTTGCACAGTTCGCCCGTTGATCGTTCGAACGCCGCGGGCTCCCGCCGACACCTGCAAGCCGAATTTGGCGGCTGCCGCGGACCTCGCTTTCTCCCGACGCCAATAAACCTCATTGATTCAATAGCTTGACGCAATCGCTGGTGGCGGCCAGATTGCACTCTGGTCTGACGAGGCTTCGTTCGAAATGCAGTGGACGCCGAACAAAGTGACCGCGCTGCGGGTGGTTGTGGGGTTTGTGGCGGTGGCGCTGTTTGGCCACGGCACCTGGGCCAACCTCGCGGCGGTGCTGCTGACGGTGGCTGCGATCGCGCTGGATGCGCTGGACGGGCACCTTGCGCGTTCGAAGCAAATGGCCACTGCACTTGGCGCGCAGGTGGATATTCTCGGCGACCGCATGATCGAAAACATGTTCTTCACGTATTTCGCGGTGGTTGGGATGGTGTCGTGGTGGCTGCCGGTGTTGTTCTTCGCGCGCGGTGCGGCCACGGATTTTCTGCGCGGGCTGGCGCTGAAGGCCGGACACCACGGCTGGGGAGCGAACGCCATGCTGCAGACGTGGTGGGGACGCGCGCTGGTGGCTTCGCGCTGGAGCCGCGGAGTCTACGCCGCGCTGAAGTGTGCGTGCTTCTGTTACCTCGGATTGGAGCTGGCGCTGACCCGCGGGCCAGTGGCGCTGCTCGGCACCATAGCCAGCGAAACGCATCTCACGATTCGCGCCATCGCGCAGATTCTGACTTGGGCTACCGCGGCGTTCTGTTTGTTGCGGGGACTGCCGGTGCTGATCGAAGGATGGAAATTCTTTGCGCGTGAAGCAGTTGCGGTGCGCGGGCGAAAGTCTTCGGCGGAGGCGGCGTGAGAGACGAGATAAGTGAGGTAAAGGAATTAACGGAGGTGAAGGACCGGAGCGCCGGCGGTGCGGCGTTCTTCGATGTTGACGGGACGTTGCTCGCCAAGCCTTCACTCGAACGCAGATTTTTCTTGAGCCTTTGCCGCCATGGGAAAATTCCAGCTGGAAATTATTTCTCCTGGCTGGTGGAAATGCTGCGACTCGGATTTCGCGATATGCGCGCCGAGCTGCACACAAACAAAATGTATTTGCGCGGTGTGGCTCTGGAAACATTTTCGACGCTGGGGACAAATACTCGCGCCAGGTTTGCGGGGCACGCGTTGCCGGAATTGTTTCCGGCGGCGGTGCAGCGGGTTTGGTGGCACGCTGTGCGCGGAGATTCTATTGTCTTAGTAACCGGAACGCTGGCGCCGCTGGCGGAGATCGTGAAGTATGCGCTGGAGCGCGAACTTCTCTGGCGCGGAGTAGAAACGAAGGTTTTGCTGCTGGCGACGCATCTTAAAATTTGCGACGGACGGTGTACCGGCCGCGTTGACGGGCCGGCCATGTTCGGCGAAGAAAAGGCGCGCGCGGCAGGAGAATTTGCTCGCCAGCGAAATATTTCACTGGCGCAGTGCAGCGCGTATGGCGATTCGTCGCTGGACCGCTGGATGCTCGCCAGTGTCGGCCATCCCTTTGCGGTTAATTCGACAGGCCGGCTGCGGCGAATCGCGCGCCGGCGCGGCTGGCAAATGCTGGAGTGGACGCATTGTCCAGTGCGAACCGCGGGAGAGCAACGAGCTTTGGAATTTACCCTTTTGAAATCGAAGCAGAAGGCGGCACGATGAAAGCGCGAGCAATCAAGCGACGATTGGGGCAGGCAGGGAGTTGGACGCGGGCGGCGAGCGCGGGGGAAGAATCCCCGAGCGATGCGGGCGCCATCATAGCTAGAGGAGGATTTCCGGAATTGGCTTTGGCGGCACAACGAGAATCCGCGCTGGAGGCAAGCGCGCGCAGCGAACTGGCGCGGGTTTGGGCGGCGTGCGGCGGGTTCGAGTGGGTGGCGTTCGGGTACCTGGCTTTTTCCAGCGCGATGATTTTCGTGTTCGCGAAAAATCTGGCGCGGACAAACGCAGCGCAACCCTGGAAGCTGATTGGCGCGCAGGCGATTGTGGCCACGCTGATTCTTATTTTGTGTTGGGTCACCGGGCGCGCCGAAATTCGCGCGCGGCAAGAAGGCGTGACGCCGGCGACGCGGTTCTGGCATTTCTGGAGGCACTGGTATCCGCATTTGTTTTTTCTGTTCTGCTTCGAGGAACTCGCCTACCTGGTTCATCTGGTCAATCCGGTGTGGCAAGATGCGAAACTGATTGCGTTCGATCACCGGATGTTTGGCGTGCATCCGTCGGTGTGGCTGGAGCAATTTGCTTCGCCGCTGCTCAATGATTTTATCCAGCTGGCGTATCTCACTTATTTCGTTTACCTCGTGGTGCTGGGCGGCATCCTTTATTACCGCAAAGAGTGGGACGCCTACTGGTCGGTGATGACCTATTCGGCGGTAGGCTACGCAATCGGCTATGTGATCGCGGCACTTTTCCCGATCCAGAGTCCGTGGTTCGCGATGGCCGGAATGTGGCACGGCGATTTGCACGGCGGACCGTTCACCGCGACGATTAATTTTATCGAGCATTATGGCCGGGTGCGCGGCGCGGCGTTTCCATCGGAGCACGTTGCAGGCTCGGTGGCCGTGGTGTGGGGCGCGTGGCGATTCCGTCGCTGGCTGTTCTGGGTAATGCTGCCGCTGGTGGCGGCGATGTGCTTCGCGACGATCTGGGGCCGCTACCATTACGTGGCCGATATTTTTGGCGGCTTCGTGACCGGAACGCTGGGCTACGTGATCGGCAGCTGGGTCATGCGGAAGAACGGAGCGGTTTCGGCGAGCGCGAATGCCTCGCAACGGTTTGTGAGGAGGCGGGCCTGAGTTCGGGCAAAGACGGGTTTGCCGTAGGAGCAGCGGCCCGGCATTTGGCGGAAGCGGAAGGCGGCCGCTACCAAGGCTAGAACCAGAGCCGGCTGGAAGCCGGCGTTACAACGGCGAGGAAGACCTACTCGTGACCGGAACGGGCGGCGATTTGGCGCCAGGTGATTAACTGGATGTGTTGGGCTTGGAGGAGTTGGCGGAAGTCGGGGCTGGTGAAGTAGTCGAAGTCGCGCTGGCGCCAGGCGGCGCCCCAGGTGTCGCGTTCGCGGGTGGCGGCGCGCATTTCAGAGTCGTCATAGGCGAGGTGGATGACCAGTTCGGTGACCCCGGGCTGCATGTTGCGAATGGCGTTGTTGTAGAAGGCGGCCCATTTTTCCGGGGCGGTGTTGGCGGCGACAAAAACGCCGGGCTCGATGGTGATGGTGTGGTCAATGACGACGTCATCGGGGCCGAGAGATTTTTCGAGATAGGGAAAGTCGGCGAACCAGTCGCGGGTGACAAAGAACGGCAATTTGTATTGATGGGCGAGGCGGAGCGCGACTGCGAAGAGTTCCTTGTTGGTGCTATCCAGACGATATTGATGGGAATCGAGATGGGTGGGTTTGACGCCCATGGCGTAGGCGCGGTCGATCTGCGCGCGGAGTTCGATTTCGGCTTCGCGGGGATCGATGCGGATTTCCGGAGTCCAGTCGTGATGGAAGTAGCCGTTTTTGTCGACCAGGCTGGGAACTTTGTCGGCTGGAGCGACTGGGCCCCAGCGGTAGTAGACGCGTTCGCTGGTGAGGGTGAGATGGATGCCGAAGTCCATTTCGGGATGGGATTTAGCGTAGTCGGCGATTTCTGGAAACCACGGGCAGGGAACCATGATGCTGGCGGAATTGACTGCTCCGGATTCGAGGGCTTTGATGGATGCGGCGTTGACGGAGTGGGTGACGCCGAGATCGTCGGCGTGGATGATGAGGAGTTTGGTGTTCGGAGGGTAGCCGAGTTGTTCGCCGAGAGATTTTTTCATGGATTGGGCGGCTCCCGGAATCGCGGCAGCGATCAAGAGCAGGAAGGCGAGCGACAGCCGGAGTTGATGGTTGGTGGTTTGCATGGTGTTGATCGCGCGAAGAGAAAGGATAACGCCCGGACCGGGTCGGGGTAAACGCCGACGCAGAGTGCGCGCAGGGAGGACTATTGGGGGGAAGAAAAGGAGCGCACCTGAAGGTGCGCCTCCACAAAAGACGATTAACCAACCAACTCGGCAGCCGGATGAACGCGGCGTTCGATTTCGGAAACGGTGCCCGACCTGCGCGAAAGTTCGAGCTCATAGAAATTTTGCAGATTGAGCCAGAATTCGGGATTGGTCTTGAAGTAGCGGGCCAGGCGAAGAGCAGTGTCTGCGGTGATCCGATGGCGCTGGTGAACAATTTCGCCGATGCCGGTGGCGGGGACGTGAAGGTCGAGGGCCAGTCGGTTGACGGCAAGACCGAGCGGCTTCCTAAAATCTTCGAGCAGAATTTCGCCGGGATGAACCGGAGGCATGAGTTTGCGGGATTTAGTCATAGCCGTTCTCAGACTCCCTAGTGGTAGTCCACGATTTCGACGTCGTGACCATGGCCATTTCGCCATGTAAAACAGATTCGCCATTGATCGTTGATACGAATCGAATGTTGCCCTGCGTTATACGTTATACGCGCAAAGTAGCATCAGAAGATTTTTTCCTGGCGGCGGAGGTTGCCGAAGGTGCCGATGTTGGAGATGGTGAAGGCGATGCGGAACTGATTTTCGGTGCGGACCTGGCCGAGGGCGATGCGGCGGTATTCGAAGGAGAGGCCGCAGCAGTCTCCGTTGTAGGTGACTTGCATGATCTGGTTCTGCAGGGCGCTATTTTGCAGGTCGTAGCTGACGCCGCCGGTGAAATTGAAACCTTTGCGATTAAAGCTGCCATAGCCGACGAGTGCGCGGATCTGGTTGGAAAGCGGCTGGAGAATCGGGTCGTCCTGAATACGGAATTGCGCGACAGTGACGAAAAACTCGCTGTAGGGCTTTACTTTGACGAGCATGCCTTCGGCTACGATTTTGTTGAGCTGCGGGTCGTATTCGAGGAGTTGCTCGGCGTCGTACTTGCCGCCGGGATTGACTTTGAAGTCGCTGACGATAGCCGAAGAGTTCCGCGGGCCGGTGGCGAAGGCGAAGGCAGTGATGGAGCTTAGCGGCTGCAGGACGTTGCGCTCGCCGGCGACGATAGCGCCGCCGAAAGTGGGATCGAAATAGTGTTTTTGCGCGACGTTCCAGGAGAAGAGTTCAGTAGGCTGGTCGTCGCCGTCTTTTAGGTAAAGGCGCTGGGTGACGCCGTATTCGACTTCGCTGGTGTTGGAGAGGGTGGCGTCGGAATCGAAACGGATGAAGCGTTCGAAATCGTTGATGCCGCTGACGTAGCGGTAAGTTATTTCAGGCTCGATGGTGTGCTTGTACTTTTTGTTCTTTTTTGGGCGGTCGAAAAATCGTTCGAGGGTCGGAGGACGAATTTCAAGCGAGAATTCGCCGTCGTTACGAACGATGGAGTTGGTGGCGAGGGCGCCGGCGGCGTCGAGCGAATCGCCGTAACGGGTGGTACGGAACGCGCCGGTGGCGGTGACGCCGAGCCAGGGACCAAAGTGCAGAGGCACGGTGACCTTCGGCGCGATTTCGGTACGCATGACCGAAGCGGGGGTCGATAAGTTTTCATCGGCGCGGTGTAGCGCACCGATAGAAGAATCGAAACTGAAATAAACAGGCAAGTTGCGCCAGGGCGCTTGTTCGACGGAACCGAAGCGGACTTCCGGCAGATTGCGGAGGGAAACGCTGGTTTCGGGATTGATGGTGAGGAAGCTTTTGTCGTTCAAGCCGGCGAAATTCAGGCTGAAGCCGTGAAAATTGTTGCTGAGAAACACCGCGCTGCGGACTTCGGAGTTGATGGCGTCGCCGTAGGCGTCGGCGAAGGCCAGCCGGAAGGTCAGCGAGGAGAGTTGGTTGAAATCGGCGACGAAACGCCAGCCCTGTGGCCATAGGGATTGCACTTCGAGCTGCTGCTGATGACCGCCCTGTGATTGAAGCGTTCCGGTGGCGTTGGGGATTCCGCGATCGATCACGCCGTAATAGGTATAGCTGAAAGAGGTGTCTTCGGCGGGGCGCATGCGAATTTCGGCGCGCTGCGAGGAGCCGCGCTTGGTGAAGTCCTGCGCGCCGAGGGTGGCATCGGCCCAGGTGGTGGGCGCCCAGTAAAAAGCGTCGCCAAAAACATAGCCCTTGGTGGAGCTGTTGCCGATATCCGGCAGCAGAAAACCGGATTGGCGAATTTTTTGGCCGGCGGGAGCCGTGGCGTAAGGCAGCCAGATCAGCGGAATTTTGTAGAGCCGGAAATTGGCGTTGAGCAACGCCACGGATTTGTTCAGGCGGATGCGGGCGCGCGGCGCGAACATCTGCCAGGTGGGGCGCTCCTGATCGCAGACGGTGATCCAGGCGTGATGCACGATGAATATATCGTTGGGATAGCGCTCGACTTGCCGCGCTTCAAAATAGAGAGGATTGTCGGAGACCACGACCATGGGGTTGGGGCGGCGAACAATTTTTACGGTGCCGCGAACGTTGGCGAAGGTGCCGACGCCGGTGGCGAAGTTGAAATGAGCTTCGGTGGCTTCGAGATGCTGGTTTTCGTAGTCGAACTGGACGTGCCCCTGGGCGACGGACGCGTGGGTTGAATCGTTATATTCCACGTGATCGGCGCGGAGGCGCATGCCGGCGTACTGCAAATCGACATTTTTGTCGGCAATAAAGAGGTCGCCCTTGTGGGACTGCGGGCCTTCGGAGGAGAGATCGGCATATTGACCCTTGCCGGAGGGCAGGCGGACTTGCTGGGCGCGGCATGGCGCCGGCAGAAATGCCAATGCGGCCGTCAAAAGTGCGAGCAGATTGCGGCGCATTGCGATTTGCGGGACGAGCAGCGTCAGGTGAGTGCGAGCCATGCGTTGGAATAAAAACAGTTCGATAGCTTACCACGCGCTTTGCGTTCTACGGGTGAACTTGCCGGGTTTCAAGGTCGGTACTTACAGACCCTGAGGTGAAAAAGGCCGCCGAAACGCGAAACCGTTGCCGCGCGTCTGTTCAACAACGGGTTGTGTTGCCCCTATCTTGAAAATCTGATGCTGCGTGGCGGCGGCTGGCGCGGTATGATGCGCGGCTCCGCGAAGGCGCTGCGGAAACGATCAGTTGGAGGAACCATGTTGAAGAACTGCTTCCGGATGACTCTGGCGTTGTGCGGAATGTTGATTCTGGTGGTTGGGCCGGCGGTGGGCCAGAAAGACAAGGCGAAAGCGAAGGACAAAGAGCAGGCCGCCAAGACACCTGCGACTACTGACGCTGCGCCAATGGATAAATTCAAGGCGCTGGAGTTTCGCGAAATCGGGCCAGCAGTGATGGGTGGGCGGATCGACGATTTCGCGGTGGTCGAGAGCAATCCGAACATTGTGTATGTGGGGGTGGCGGCCGGCGGCGTGTGGAAGACCACCAACAACGGGACGACCTGGGAGCCGGTGTTCGATAAGGAGGGCGTTTCAACGATCGGCGACATCGCCATCGCGCCTTCGGATCCGGCGGTGCTGTGGGTGGGCAGCGGCGAACCCAACAACCGGCAGAGCTCGTCGTGGGGCGATGGAATATATAAGTCCACCGATGGCGGGAAGACCTGGAAGAACATGGGTCTGGCCGAGACCCGGCATATCGGACGGGTGGTGATCAATCCGAAAAATCCTGAGGTGGTTTATGCCGCGGCGCTCGGACATTTGTGGGGAGCGAACCCGGAGCGCGGGGTGTATAAGACTTCCGACGGTGGGAAGACTTGGAATCAAGTACTGAAGATCAGCAACGACACCGGGGTGAGCGATATCGCGATGGATCCGGAGAGTCCTGACACGCTGTATGCCGCGGCTTATCAACGGCGGCGGACGCCTTATGGATTTAACGGAGGTGGCAGCGAAAGCGGCATTTACAAGACCACGGATGGCGGTGCGACCTGGAAAAAGTTGTCAAAAGGATTGCCGTATGAAAACGGCGGCGAGACCGGGCGCATCGGGCTGGATATTTATCGCAAGGATCCCAATATTGTTTACGCGGTGATCCAGCACGAGAAGGGCGGCACGTTTCGAAGCGAAGACAAAGGCGAAACCTGGAAGAAAATGGGCGACACCGATCCGCGGCCGTCGTACTACAGCCAGATTCGGGTTGATCCGAACAATGATTTGCGGATCTGGGAGTGTGGCGCAGCGATGTTTTTTTCAGAAGACGGCGGCAAAACTTTTAACAGCCGGCGAGTGCAGAAAATCCATGGGGATTTTCACGCGTTGTGGATCGATCCAGCCAATTCGAATCATGTGCTGGCTGGGAGCGACGGCGGGATTCACTGGAGCTACGACAACGGCAAGACCTGGGATTTCGTGAACACCATCGCGATTGGCCAGTTTTATGAAGTTGGCCTGGACAATGAGAAGCCGTATCACATCTGCGGCGGGTTGCAGGACAACGGAAGCTGGTGCGGGCCGAGCCGGACGGCTACTCGCGACGGAATTACAAATGAGGATTGGACGCTGATTCACGGCGGCGACGGTTTTTATGCGGCGATTGATAATGTTGAACCGTCGATTGTGTACACCGAATCGCAGGACGGTTTCCTGGCGCGGCGGAATTTGCGCACAGCGCAGGAGCGCTCGATCAAGCCGGAAGCGAAGTATGGAGAGCCGCACTACCGGTTCCAGTGGAATTCGCCGGTGGCGGTTTCGGTGCACGACCACAACACCATTTATTACGCAGGAAATTATTTCTTCGAGTCGACGGACCGCGGAGATAGCTGGACGCGGCTTGGCAACGACCTGACCACCGGAGTGGACCGCAACAAGCTGCAGGTTTTCGGCAAGACTCCCGACAAGCAAACACTGTCGCGGCACGATGGCGTGGAAGAGTATCCGACCATCACCACCATCAGTGAATCACCGCTGACGGCCAACGTGCTGTGGGCGGGGACGGACGATGGCAACGTGCAGGTTACGCGAGACGGAGGGAAAACCTGGAAGAACGTCGCGGACAAGGTGCCTGGCGTGCCGAAAGGCACGTACGTCAGCCGGGTGTCAGCGTCGAAATATGCGGAAGGATCGGCGTATGTCACCTTCGACGGCCACCGCAGCGACGATTACGCGATCTATATTTTCGCGACCTCGGACTATGGCGAAACCTGGAAGGCGATTCGAAACGGCATTCCGGACAATGCCGGAACCGTTCATGTGGTGCGCGAACATTCGCGCAATGGCAATTTGCTGTTCGCCGGAACAGAATTCGGCCTGTGGATCTCGTGGGATCGCGGGGCAAACTGGACGGCGTTCAAGAATAATTTTCCGACGGTTCCGGTATTCGACATTGAACTGCAAGCGCGCGAGAACGATCTGGTGCTGGCCACGCATGGGCGTTCGATCTGGATCTTCGACGATTTGACGCCTCTGGAAAAAATGGACGCGAGCGTTGCGGCCAGCGATTTGACGTTTTTCTCGCCGCGCACCACCAACATTTTTCACAGTATCGGCCGGCGCTGGAGCATGGGACACAAGATGTTCAACGGCAAAAATCCGCCGCCGGGTGTGCTGGTCAGCTACTACCTGAAAACCGCAGTTCCCCCCGCCGAACCGAAAGAGAAGGCTGCCGAAGAAAAGGCCAAGCCGGAAGCGGCTGCCGCAAAACCGGAAGAGAAGAAAGACGAAAATCCGGAAGCCAAGAAGGAAACCAAAAAAGAGGGCAAGGTCAAAATCACGGTCAGCGACAAAGACGGAAAAGTGCTGCGCGAAATCGATGGTCCGGGTGCAGCAGGGGTAAATCGCAGCAACTGGGATCTTCGCTATTCCTCGCCCGCTGAGCCCACGCCGGAACAACTCGAAGCAATAGCGGCGGGATACGGTTTCGGGCCGCGTGGACCGTACGTTGAGCCCGGCGAATACACCATCAAGATCAAGGCCGGAGAGAAGGAAGCCACCCAAAAGGTTACAGTGGAAGAGGACCCGCGCCTCCAGCTAAGTGCTGAGGACCGGTCCGGGCGCCACGCGGCGATCGAGCAGCTGTATGCGATGGCCAAAACCACGGAAAAGGATCGCAAGACGATCGTTGGTATTCAGACCGCCCTGAAAAGCGCGCGCGAAGAGTGGAAAAAAGATTCCACAAAGCTAAAGGGAATCAAAATCCCAGATGACGTGGTCAAAAGCGCGGATGAGCTGCAGAAAAAGGTAGATGAAGTCGCGGCAAAATATCAACGCGAACAACAGGGTCTCGGCAACGCCGGGCCGCCATTCGAATGGAAGCCCGATCCGCTGCCTTCTCAGGTGCAGGATCTGATGGATGACCTGGACGACTTTGCCGCCGCGCCCGGTGGCCAGCAGAAAGAAAAGCTGGCGGAGCTGACACCACTGGTTTCAGAGGCTTCGACGCAAGTAAAGAAAATCGCGGACGAGGACCTGGCGGCTCTCAATAAAAGGATGAATGAAGCGGGAATTCCGCATATAGCGCCTGCTCCGCCGGAGCCTCGCGGCCGCGGCGGCAACGAGGACGACGACCGCTGATTCAGCCGATGATGCGAAACGAATTGCCGAATCACGCGTCTAATCGCCAACAGAACGGGTGTGTGGTACTTGCGCTGCGACAACGGCCATCGAACAGATTTGATTTCTAACTAAATGCAGACCTTGAAGGAGAACAGCATGAACGGCATGCAGCCCAACCGGCGTTCGCTTGTGGTGTATCTGGTGATTCTGGCGCTGAGTCTGAGCGGCCTTGGGGGAGTTGCGCGGGCTCGCGCGCAGGAAAGCGCGCAGGAAAAAGAGAAGAAAGATGAAAAGAAGGATGAGAAGAAAGACGAGAAAAAAGGTCTGCCGCTGAAGTCCGACCGCAAGATTGCCTTCACCACCGACGAAGGAACGTGGCTTTCGCTCGATGTTTCTCCTGATGGTAAAACCATCGCGTTCGAACTGATTGGCGATATCTATACGCTGCCGATCGAAGGCGGCAAGGCCAAGCTGATTGACGGCGGAATGGCGTTTGACAGCCAGCCGAAATTCTCGCCTGACGGGCAATGGATCGCTTTTCTCTCCGACCGCGAAGGCAGCGAAAACATCTGGATCATGAAGGCCGACGGCACCGGCGCGAAGCAAGTATCGAAGGACCCCAACAACGAATTCGCGTCACCCAGCTGGGATCCCAGCGGCAAATACATCTACGTTTCCAAAACCAAATTTGGCATCGGCCCGCGCGAAATCTGGATGTACCACGTGGACGGCGGCACCGGTATCCAGATCACCAAGTCCAGACCATCTCCCACCACCCCGCGCGAGCAGCGCACCAGCGACATGGGCGTGGTGGCTTCCCCAGACGGCCGCTATCTCTACTACGCCGAACGCAAGCGCGACTTCTCCTACAACTCCATGTTTCCGCTTTGGCAGATCAAGCGCAAGGACCGCAAGACCGGCGACGAGGACACGATCATCGAGCAGCCGCGCAGCGCCATGCGCCCACTCTTGTCTCCAGATGGAAAATTCCTGTTGTACGTTACCCGCCACGAAACCGAATCTGGACTGCGGCTGCGAAATCTGGAGACTGGAGAAGACCACTGGGTGCGTTATCCGGTGACGCGTGATGATCAGGAAGCCATTTTTTCGCGCGATCTTTTTCCTGGCTATGCGTTTCTTCCCGGCGGAAAGGAAATTATTTATAACCAGGACGGAAAAATTCGCCGTCTGAATCTGGGAACAGGAGCGGAGTCCGTTATTCCTTTCTCCGCGGAAGTCTCTCAGGACCTCGGACCGAAGCTCGATTTTCCGCAAAAGGTTGAGCAAGGCCCGGTCAAGGTTCGGCTGATTCACGATCCCGCGGAATCGCCGGACGGAAAGAAGCTCGCGTTCTCGGCGATGACCCACCTCTACACGCTGGATTTGCCGAGCGGCAAGCCGCAGCGTCTGACCAGCGGAACAAGCACCGAATTTCAGCCGGCGTGGTCGCCGGACGGAAAATGGATCGCCTATGTTTCCTGGTCGAGCGAAGGCGGCCAGCTTTGGAAAATTCCCGCATCCGGCGGAACTCCCGCGCAGCTCTCCAAATCGCTGGCGGTATACAGCAACCCGGTTTTTTCGCCCGATGGTTCGCGCATCGTGCTGCTTCGTGGCAATGCTTATGACCGCGAAAATAACGGATTTGATGGCGGCCAGTCGAACAATCCCGATCTTGTCTGGATTTCCGCGGATGGTGGCGAACCAAACCTAATTCTCCCCGCGCGCGGTGCCGGCGGCCCGCACTTCGCCAACGAAAAAGATCGCATCTACGTATACACACCGGGCGGTTTGGTCTCTCTACGCTTTGATGGCACTGATCGCCGCACCCAGCTCATCGTGAAAGGCTCGGGAATCTACTTTGCCGATGAACCCGTCCCAGCCGATGATCTGGTGCCGAGTCCCGATGGCCAGTGGGTTTTGGCCCATGTAATGAATCAGCTTTACGTGATCGCCATGCCTGCGGTTGGCGGCGAACCACCTACCGTCAGCGTGGGTGGCCCCGCGGTCCCGCTGAAAAAGATCACCGACATCGGCGCGGATTACTACGGCTGGGCAGACGACGGCAAAACCATCACTTGGGCAGTGGGCGCCAGCTATTTCCGCCAGCCTTTGAGCTCCGTTTCGTTCGAACCGCCCAAAGACGAAAAGAAAGAAGGCGAGAAAAAAGAGGGCGATAAGAAAGACGAAGCCAAAGACGCGGATAAAGATAAAGACAAGAAAGAATCCGCAGACAAGAAGGACGAAAAGAAGGAAGAGAAGAAATTCAAGGAACGCGAGAAGGACGTTCAGGAAATCAGAATCGTTCTGGAAATGCCTCGCAAGACGCCCCAAGGCACTATCGTGCTGCGCGGCGCAACCGTGGTCACCATGAAGGGCGAAGAAGTCCTGAAAGACGCCGACATCGTCGTGGAAAACAATCGCATCAAGAGCGTTGGAGCAAAAGGCTCGGTGCCCGCCGGTGCCAAAGTGTTCGACGTAAAAGGCAAAACCATCACGCCGGGGTTTGTTGATACCCACGCGCACTGGTTCGAAATCAAGCGCGGCATCCTGGATACCCAGAACTGGGCGTTCCTGGCCAATCTCGCTTACGGCGTCACCGCAGGCCTCGACGTGCAGACTGGAACCAACGATATGTTCGCCTACCAGGACTTGGTGGACACCGGCGACATTCTCGGCCAGCGCGCATTTTCCACGGGCCCCGGCGTTTTCTCCGACAACAACTTCCAGTCTGAAGAAGAAGTGAAAGGCGTGCTGACGAAATATCGCGACTACTACGGTACGCACAACATCAAGAGCTACCTGGTGGGAAGCCGCAAACAGCGCCAGTTCATGGTACAGGCTTCGAAGGAACTGGAGATGATGCCGACCACCGAAGGCGCCCTCGACCTGAAGCTCGATATGACCCACGTCATTGACGGCTTCCACGGCAATGAACACACGCTGCCAGTTACGCCGCTCTACAACGACGTGATTCAACTGTTTGCCAAGTCTGGTACGGCGGACACTCCAACGCTGATCGTGAATTATGGCGGGCCGTTCGGCGAAGACTACTGGTACGAGTACAGCGAAGTGCATGACAACGCCAAGCTGAACCACTTTACGCCGCACCGAATCATCGACGATAAAACCAAGCGGCGTCCGGCGTGGTTCCGCAAGGACGAATACGAATTCCCGAAGCTGGCGGCGCAGGTGACCAAGCTCGCGCGCGCCGGTGGCCTGGTCGGTGTTGGCAGCCACGGCCAGCTGCAGGGACTGGGCTACCACTGGGAACTATGGATGATCGCTAGCGGCGGCATGACTCCGTTGGAAGCGCTGAAGTGCGCGACCGTGAACGGCTCGAAGATCATCGGCAGGCCCGACGAAATTGGGACACTCGAACCGGGCAAACTCGCCGACCTGGTGATCTTTGACAAGAATCCGCTCGATGACATTCACAACACCAACACCATTCATTGGGTGATGAAGAACGGCGAGCTGTTTGAGGGCGACACTTTGAATCAGGTGTGGCCGGAGCAGAAGAAGCTGGCGCCACTATGGTTCTGGAATAACTATGATGTGCCGAAGGCCGGGGAACCGCTGAGCTACGGAAAGACGGCGACCCCGTAAATCAAAGAGTAAAAAAGCATAGGAGTGCGAGAGCACAAAAAATTCAGGCGCGGAAAGTTACTCCGGGCCCTTTTGTTTGCCGCGGGCTTTGGCGTCGGCTTCCTTGTACCACTCGAAGGTGCGGCGCAGGCCTTCGGGAAAATCCACCGTGGGCTCGTAAGTCAACAGTTCACGGCTCAACGTTATATCGGCTTGTGAATCGTGGATGTCCCCATCGCGGGCCGGTTCGTATTTTGCTTCCAGATTGCTGCCAGTGATTTCGCGCAGGAGTTGCAGCGTCTGGTTCAGGGAAATGCGAGCACCGGTGCCGACGTTGACGACTTTGCCGCTGGCGACAGGAGCTTCGCACGCCAACAGATTTGCTTGCACGACGTTATCAATATACGTGAAATCGCGGGTCTGTTCCCCGTCACCAAAAACAACCGGTTCAGTGTTTTCCAGAAACGCCGCGCAGAATTTCGAAAGTACGCCGGAATACTGCGAAGTGGGATCCTGGCGCGGTCCGAACACGTTGAAATAGCGCAGACTGACATTTTGCAGGCCGTACACGCGGCCGAACATTTGCGCGTAGAGTTCGCCGACATATTTGGTGAGTCCGTACGGGGAGATTGGCTCGGGCTGCATGGATTCGACTTTGGGGAGCGTGGGAGTTTCGCCGTAAGCGGAGGAAGAGGCGGCGAGGACTACCCGTTTTACTTTGGCGTCGCGTGCCGCGACCAGCACGTTGAGCGTGCCTTCGATATTTACTTTGTTGGTTTCAAGGGGATCTTTCACCGAGCGGGGCACCGAAGTGCGGGCGGCGAGATGTAGAACGTAGTCGGCTTCCTGCATGGCGCGGCGGACCGCTTCCAGGTCGATAATGCTGCCTTTGATGAAAGAGATTTTGTTGCGGATTTCTGCGAGGTTTTCTTCCTTGCCGGCAGAGAGATCGTCGAGGACGACTACGCTTTCTCCGCGCCGGACCAGTTCATCCACGGTGTTGGAGCCGATAAAGCCTGCGCCGCCGGTGACCACGTATCGCATTCGAACCGTCCTTATCAACTCAGGGTTGTAAGTACAACTTCTCCGGGAGCTTTCGCAAGACGCGCGAAAATGCTTCTGATACCCTGACACCTGGGTCTGTAAATACCGTCCCTGAAACCTTGAAAAAAACGCGGCCAGGAAAGCGGGTTCGCGCGACAATGTAGTTTACGACGAAAGTCAGGCCGGTAAAATTTTCAATAGAGCCCACGTCGCAGGAAAGTTATGAGCCGCCGAATTGTAGCCGTGCTGGCAGTAATCTTCGCGCTGGTTTGCGGAGCCGCCGCTTTTGTATGGCTGCACGCGGGCGGGCAAAACAAGGCGGTGGTCCATTTCACGCCGGACCCGCCTGCAGTCCGTGCAAGTGGTACTCCGGAACCGACGGCAACGCGCGGCGCAAAAAACGAAACGGATACGGGCAACGTGGCCAAGGGCGCTACGAGCGAAGCCGCGCCGGAGCCCGGATTCATGCCGGCAACCGGGGAAGTCCTGGAATTTTCGGGCAGCGTGGCGAAAGTGAACAATGTTGCCAGCTTGCGGCTGGTGGTTACCGGGCGCAAAGAAATTGGCGGCGCGGAAGCCTGGCACTTGCAGGCTTTTGCGCATACCCAGAATCCGCTGCGCATGGTGTTTGAATTGGACGATCAGTTTGATTCCTACAGCGCGCGCAAAGATTTTGCCAGCGTGCAATATGAAATGCGCTTGAGCGAGCGCGGACAGAAAGTGCAATCGGTGCAAAGAATGACGACGGGCCGCCTTGCTGCGCCTGCCGGAATGACGGCTGCGGTTGTGCTGCCCGGGACGCGTGACCCGCTGGGAATGATGCAGTATCTGCGGTCGGTGGACTGGGCGAAAACTGCGGTGGTACATGGGCCGGTATACGACGGCCGGAAGCTCTACGAAGTGCGCGCGGAGAAAATCGGTTCGGCGGAGGTCGAGGTGCCGGCGGGAAAGTTTTCCACGTCCACCGTTGAGATCAAGGTTTTCGACAATGGCGCGGAGATGAAGGACGCGCACTTTACACTTTATCTGGCGAAAGATGATGCGCGGACTCCGGTGCTGCTGGAGGCGGTGCTGCCGTTTGCGGCGGCGCGAGTGGAGCTGACGAAAAAACAGTGATCACCGGCGGGTGAGCATAAACCAGAAACCGATAAATCAAGAAGAGCTGCATACAAAAAAACCGGGGTCATTGAATTTGACCCAATGACCCCGGGCAAAAGTTTTACGTGATCTGAACTAGATCATGGGAACGGCAGATATCGCCAGACGTCGTTCAGGTGCCCGTACGGGCCCCCGGTCGCAGTGTAACCTTCACCACCGAAGCAGTAGACGTACCCGGAGGGGTCAGGCAGCCAGCACGCTGCGCCGCGCCGGGCGCCGACATGGTTGTTCGCATAGTTGAGCTGAAAGAAGTTAAAGGTACTCGGATCGTTGACATCCGTCGATCCTTTCCACCATATCCATTGGCCGGTGCCTAGGTCATACTCCCACACATCGTTCAGGAAGCCCGTCGGCTGTGTCTGGTCGGAGCCGTATCCAAAGCCACCAAACAGAAACAGATTGCCGTTGTCCGGGCTGACCCATCCGGTGGAGCCCCAGCGCGCTCCCGGAACGCTGGTCGCTGCTTCGTTTAGCGTCGCATTCGAAATCGCTTGCGATCCGTATGTGCCATTCAGGTCGGCAACATTGCTGCCCGAAACCCATGCCCAGAAACCGGTGCCCGGGTCATACTTCCACAGATCGTTGAGGACCGAGCCAATCTGTCCGGTTCCGCCGCTGGTGCCCTTGGAGTCCAGGCCGAATCCGCCGAAGAGCCAGATCGCTCCGGTGGAATCAGCAAACAATACGCTGGTTTGGCGGCCGCCAGGGACGTTGCCAGAAGCGCCGGTTCCCTGCGTGCCGTATACGCCGTTTAGGTTGAAGAGAACGCTGCCGCCCGAAACCAATGTCCACGTCTTGGCGGCGATGTTGTACTTCCACAGGTCGTTCAGCAGTCCGACGTTGCCTGCCGAATCGTATCCCTGTCCGCCAAACATCCAAACGTTTCCGGAGGCATCGGTGTAGCTGGATGCGCCCCAACGACCGCCGGGAAAGGACGCGGTGGTTGGCTGGTTGCCGATGTTCGAGCCGCCCTGCCAGATCCACTGGCAATTCGTATAGGTCTCTGTACCCCTAACTTGGTCCCAACCGCACGAGGAGATATCGAATTCCCAGATGTCGTTGAGAAGTGCAAAGCCGCCGAAGGCGTCATAGCCCTGGCCTCCGAACATCCAGAGGTTGCCAGAAGCGTCAGTCCAGGTAACGCCTCCCCAACGGCCGCCTGGAACCGTGCAATTGCTAAAGCTGAGGCCGCAGGCCGTACCACTTCCTAGCGAGCCGTAGTTGGCGATCCCGTTCTTGAGTTGGATCTTCGTGGTGTCCGCGAAGCATCCTGAGGTTCCACAAATAATGGGCAGGTCAGACGGAATCCACCCACCTGGCAGCCACCATCCATCGTCGTTACCCGTACTTGGATTCGTCGGCCAAACCCACATGTCATTCATGTAGCCGGGAACACCATCGGTGCTGGGATGAGTCACTTCAAAACCAAAGCCGCCGAACAGCCAGCGATTTCCATTACTGGTCCAGGTCATGGCGAAATCTCTTCCGCCGGGAGTGTTTGTGTTTGCAGCAACGAAAGGCGGTTGCGGGACAGGATTAGCGCCGGTGTACGTCGGTAAGGAAGCAGTTCCGTATTGATCGAGAGCCGGCGTTGATGCCGGAAACATCCAAGCCCAATCGTTGTGCTGACAATCCACGAGAACGTCGGAGACGTTCCCGACGACGACTGCGGTTGCAAAGAAAATGTTGCAACCTTGGGGTTGGCTGGTAGCAGGAAGAAATCCGGTAACACTGTAGGTTGTGCCGAAGCTGAACTGGGTTGGGAAGGTAAAGGGTACGTCACCGGTCACAAACAAGTTGTCGCCGGCGTTGTCTTGCAATTCCAGGGTGTCGCCAGTGCCGACCACGAGTCCGGTGACGGAACCGCCCACTGAGAACTTTGGCTGCGGACATGATATCTGGACGTTAGACACGCTGCCACTGATCGTGCCGCTTCCATTCGAAACCACGCAAGTCTGGCCCGGGCTTGCGGGTTGCTTCAGAATGGTTATCGCGTATGCGGCGTTCGCCAAAAGTGGCGTCGCAAACGTGAAGTTCGCCGTACCGGTTCCATTCACGACCAGGTTGTCGCCAGCGTTGTCTTGCAGAGTCAAACCCGATCCGAGAAGCCCGCTAACCGTGCCGCCAACCGTGAAGACTTGCGCGCAGATGATCTGGACATTCGTTACGTTGGCCGTGGCATTTCCAAAACCGTTCGAAACGCTGCACGTTTGACCGGTTGGCTGGGTCTTGATAATTACGTTGTAGTTAGTGGTAAGCACCTTGAAAGTAAAATTTACCGAGCCGGTACCGCTAATCGTCAGGCTGTCCGAGGCGTTGTCCTCAAGAACCAGGCCGGTGCCAGTCACTCCTACAACCTGGCCGCTGATGCTGAAAGTCGTGGCACCCGACCCTGAGCCTGAACCCGAGCCGGAACCTGAGCCGGAGCCGGAGCCAGAGCCAGAGCCAGAACCACTGCCTGAACCGGAAGTTGAGCCGGATGAACCTCCAGGAACGCCGCTGCAAGCGGCCATGAGTAGTGACAGAGATGCGATTAGGCAAAGCTGGGAGAGTCTGATCGAACGCTGCATGGTGTTCTTAACTCCTTGTATTCCTAGAAGCTGACCAGTTACGGCGCAAGTGATTGCGGCCATTGGCTCGCGGCACGCAGTTGAGTGCTCTGCAAAAATCGATTCGAGGCAATCGCAAGCTCCGAGACTCCGAGCAAGTCGAGGCTTCGCACTCAAATGTGAGGATAAAGAAGCAGCAGGTCTAGAAGTACTAGAATCATGGGAGGGTGTGTTCTGGTAAATACGATACTCTTGGGCAACAAGGTTCAGGCCAGCCTGTTCGCAGGTACAGCTGGCACTGAACGGTGCTGGCAGCATTCAATCCGCAAGAATCAGGAATTAGAGAAGAAATTTTGTGCCGCGCAAGAAATCGGCGGGCCTTCGTTCTAAGTGGGATGCCAAGGGAGGTATCCCATGAGACCTGAAATCGAAGGGTTAGTTGAAAAATTTCGTGCGCTGTCCGCAGTGAAGCGAGGTTTGCTAGTGGGTGTTGCGACGGTGGCTTGTTTTATGGCACTGGCACTGCTCACTCGGCCTGCGACAAAATTGGTAACGGTACCCGGGCCTGAATATCTCCCATTGGAGAATGCGGCGGGTGCCCTGCAATTCGAGCCGGACTCTGTGGTGGACGACGAAAAGCAGCTAGAGAGATCGCAGGCGAAACTGGCGATGCCAGCAGTGCCTCCGACTGGCGGGGCGCGAGGGATGGCAGGCGCGATTCCGTCCGCGATGCCATTGATTGCCCACACCGCAGAACTCGCGGTGGCCACCACGGAGTTTGCGAAGTCGCGCACCGAGCTGGAAGAAATTCTGGAACGCCACCGCGGATACGCGGCGAAATTGCGAATGGTCGGGAGAAAAACTGGTAGCGCTCTTTCCGCGACGTTAAGAGTGCCCGCGCCGGAGCTGGTTTCGACAGTGAGCGATCTGAAATCGCTGGGCGATGTGGAGCAGGAAGAGCAGTCGGCGGACGAACTGACACAGCAACGCGCGGACCTGGAAGCGCGGTTGAGCAACACGCAAAACACCCTGCGCCGTTTGCAGGAATTGTTGAAGAAGCAGACTTATCCCGACGGCAATGTGCGCGAATTGCAGCGGCAGATTGCCAATGCCAGCGCCGAAGTCAATCGCCTCGAGGCGGAGCGATCGGCTTCGGAACACCATATCGTGTTCGCCAACATACAATTTTCATTACGGGAACTGGTCTCGACACCGGCGGAATCGCTCAGCTCGCAGTTGCACAACGCTGCTGCTACGGGATTCGGCGAAGCGGCGGCCAGCTTGTCGGCAATGTTGTTGTTCTTCATTGGACGCGGGCCGCTGGTGCTGCTGTGGATGGCAATTCTCTTTATTCCGGCGCGATTGGTCTGGAAGCGCTTGCAGCCGGTCGCAGTTCAGTCTGGAGCGCCGGTGCACGGGGATTGAGCAGCATTTCGCCATGGCGTCAGCTAACAGCGGCGGCCTAAAGCCGCCGCCACATCAACCTGCCACGTGAGGAACAGCTAATGAATGTCGGGGAACAATAGTTGCTCGATGAGCGAGCAGGCGATGTGGCCGATGGTGATGTGAGATTCCTGGATGCGTTGCGGGTCACTTGAAGGAATGTTCAGCAGGAGGTCAACTCTAGAGGCCAGTGCACCGCCGGTTTCGCCGGTGAAGGCCACGACGTAGGCTTTGCGTGCACGGCCAGCTTCAACTCCGCGCAAAATATTGGGGCTGTTGCCGCTGGTGGAGAGAGCTACCAATATGTCGTTGGCGGTGACCAGGGATTCGATCTGGCGGGAGAAAATTTGCTCGAAGCCGAAATCGTTGGCGGCCGCGGTAAGCACCGAAGGATTGGCGGTCAACGCCAGCGAAGGCAGGCCGGGACGGTTGGCGCGCAACCGCACGACCAGCTCAGCCGAGAGATGAATGGCGTCGGAGGCACTGCCGCCATTGCCGAAAAAAACAATCTTCCCGCCACCGCGCAACGCCGCGACGGATTTTTCCGCGAACGCGGCGATGCGCTGAATCAATTCGGCAGAGAAAGATTGTTTGACGCGCGCACTCTCTTCGAGCTGCTGGCGGATAAGCTCATCAAGTTGCGGCATAAGTTCTCGAACAGTCCTTAGCAGGGAACGATGCGATCGCGGTTGCGGGTGACCCGGCGCGTGGCGTTGCGAGTATCCACCACAACCTTCGAGCCGTCCACAATTGCGTTGTAGTCATAGCTGGAATGATCGGTGGCGATAATCGCGGCATCGTACCGGCCCAGAGTGTCGGCGGCAAGCGGCACGGACTTCATGTTTTCAAAATTGTAGTGGCGCATTTTGTGAAGTTGCGGGAAGTACGGATCGTTGTAGTCGATGTTGGCGCCGCGCTGCTGCAGCAATTGCATGATTTTGAGCGAAGGCGATTCGCGCAAGTCGTCCACATCCTTTTTATACGCGACGCCGAGGATCAGCAACTTCGAGCCATTAAGACTTTTTTTCTGACTGTTTAGGGAGGCGGCGATGGCATCTACCACGTGATAGGGCATCGCGGTGTTGATTTCGCCAGCCAGCTCGATGAAGCGCGCGGCGAAATCGTATTCGCGGGCTTTCCAGGAAAGGTAGAAGGGATCAACAGGAATGCAGTGTCCGCCGAGGCCGGGGCCAGGATAAAAGGGCATGAACCCGAAAGGTTTGGTGGCGGCGGCGTCAATCACTTCCCAGATGTCGATGTTCATGCGGGAGGCGAGCAGTTTCAGTTCGTTGACCAGCGCAATGTTCACGCAGCGAAAGATATTTTCCAGCAGCTTGGCCATTTCGGCCGCGCGGGTCGAACTTACCGGAACCACCTTGGCTACAACCTGCGCGTAAATCGCGACCGCTGCGCGGCTGCTGGGCGGATTAATGCCGCCGACAACTTTGGGAATTTGCGCCAGACCGTACTGCTTATTGCCGGGATCTTCGCGTTCAGGGGAGAAGGCCAGGAAGAAATCCGTAGGAATATTTTCGCTTTCGACTCCAGCGGCGATGGGGCAGCGCAATCCGCTCTTTTCGAGAATGGGGAGCACCAGTTCTTCGGTCGTGCCTGGATACGTTGTGGATTCCAGAACCACCAGATGCCCCTTCTGCAAGTGCGGTTGGATAGAAATGGCGGTCTGTTCGACGTAGCTGAGGTCCGGCTCGCGGCGCTCATCGAGGGGCGTCGGAACGCAAATGAGGATGGCGTCGGTCTCCTTGAGTTTGGAAAAATCGGTGGTAGCGCTGAAGTGGCGGCTGTTGACGAACTGCTGAATCTTGTTCTGCTGGATGTGCTCGATGTAGGACTTGCCGGCATTCAGCATGGAAACTTTCGCGGGATCAGTGTCAAAACCGGTGACTTTATGGCCCGCTTCGGCAAAACGCAGGGCCAGCGGAAGTCCGACGTATCCGCATCCGATAATTCCTACCTTTAATTGAGCACCCTTAAAAAATTCTGGTTTCCGGTCCGTAGGCATCTGACTGTAATCGCTCCTCATTCCCTGAATAAAATGGAAGAAACACGCGCACGGGGCGCGAGGGGCTGCCTAAACAATATAGCAGGTTCGTGGAGAGACCCGGCAGACGCGATAAAGTGTATGTTACGCGTTGTTTAAGACTCGAAAAGTTGCAGAGTATCTGTGGGACATACACAATGATGGACGCTTGGTCTGGTACGGAGATATCCGTGAGGCGGGCGACGTGACGATCTTTCTGGTTCTGCTGCTGGGAGTGGTGGCGGGAATCATGGTTGGGCTGCTGGGCATCGGTGGAGGTATCGTGCTGGTGCCGGCGATGGTGCACGTTCTGCACATGGACCAGCACCTGGCGCAGGGAACTTCGCTATTTATTTTGCTGCCGCCAATCGGCTTGGGCGCGTTGCGGCAATATTGGAAAGCAGGAAATGTCGATTTGCGCGCGGGGATTCTGTGCGCCACGGGTATGCTTTTCGGAGCGTATATCGGCGGAAAAATCGCGGTGCCGATGTCTACCCAGATGTTGAAGGCATTTTTCGGAGGGTTTCTGATGTTTTCCGCGGTGCTGCTGTGGTTCAAGGCGCGGCCCGCGCAACCCGCAACGCCAACGGCTGCTGCGAAAGAGAGCGCGGCGTGAACCGCCAGATCCTGATTGCTGCGGGGGTGATTCTGACTGGCGTGGCCGGCGGCATCGCTTCAGGACTGTTTGGAATCGGCGGCGGGGTAATCATGGTGCCGATCCTGGGCCTGATGCTCGGTTTCAGCCAACATCGCGCGCAGGGAACAAGTCTGGTGGCGTTGATACCGCCGACCGGCCTGCTGGCGGTGCTGGCGTATTCGAAGGCTGGCTATGTTTCGTGGCAAACGGGACTGCTGCTGATTCCTGGAGTTTTCCTGGGCGGAATTGCCGGCGGCAATCTGGCGAAACGCATTCCTGCCGCGGGTATGAGGAAAGTTTTTGCGGCGCTGATTTTTCTGCTGGGAATCTGGCAGGTATACAGCGCGGTGCGCGGTTGATGGTTCGGCAAAACCATGGTTGACCTGCATTGCCACATCTTGAGCGGGATGGACGACGGCGCGAAAACCGCCGAAGAATCGCTGACGATGGCCGAGATGGCCATCGCGGACGGCATCACCCATGTGGTAGCCACGCCGCATTCCAGCAACGAATACCGATTTGATTTTGCCGCAGTGCAGCGGGCGGTGGCCGAGCTGCAAAAAGCGGTGGGCGATCGGCTCACACTCGCGAGCGGCTGCGATTTTCATTTGAATCCCGAGAATCTGGCGGCGCTTCAAAAAAACGCGGCCACTTTTTGCATTCATCAAAAGGATTATCTGCTGGTGGAATTCAGCGAATTTTCCGTTCCGCCCGGCATGGATCAAATCATTTACGAAATTCAGCTGGCCGGTGTGCGTCCGATCATCACCCATCCGGAGCGCAATGGAATCATGCGCACCCAGCCGGAGCGCTTCGAGAAATGGGTGCGAAATGGCTGCTACGCGCAGGTAACCGGTGGCTCGCTGACCGGAACGTTCGGACCCGGCGCCCAGCAATCATCACTGGAATGGATTGCGCGTGGACTGGTGCATTTTGTGGCCAGCGATGCGCACAACACGACCGGGCGCCCACACAAGCTGCGCGCCGCATACGAAGCCGTTCGAAGCGAATTCGGAAAGGAAAAGGCGGAAGCGCTGCTGGTGGAAAATCCGCTGGCAGTGTTCGAAGGCCGGCCGCTGCCGCATGTTCCGGAAATTGTGGAAGTACCGCCGAAGAAAAAGCGCTTTCTGTTTTTCTAATATTCACAAATTCTGTGCGAATCGGCGCGCGCTTCGCTGCGGGCTCAACGATTACTTTGAGTGGCCCAGCGGCAGTCCCGCCCAGGCGTTGAGCAGGCCCAGGTACTCGCGCACCACGGTGAGTGCGTCGTTGGTGGTGCGCCACCAGTGTTGCGGGTCAAAATAATCTTCAGAAGCTGCGCGAACAATCAAGCGCGAGGAGCTTCTGCCTTGTGGAATTTTATTCCAGAGCGCGCGAACTCGCCGGGTGTGGGCTTTGGACGTAACGATAATGATGGTGCTTCCAGGTTGCGACCGAAGTTCCTGGGCCGCCGCACCCAATTCGTCGGCGGTATTCAGGATTCGCGGTTTCAAGACACGAATGTTGCCGGGCGGAACGCCTTTGGCGATCAACACCATGCGGCTGTACTCCTCTTCGCCGGCGTACGGCAAATGCAGGTCTTCCATGTGAGCGCTGGGCTGCAGTGGCTGAGTCAACCAGACTTCTTGCGCGTAGCCTTGCCGAAAAACTTGCGCAGCGGCGAGTGCGCGTTCCGGGAGACCGCCGCTGAGTACAAGGATGGCTTGCGATTTTTGCAAAGCGTCCTCGCGGACGAGCCAGGTGCCGGCGTGAAGAAACGCGTAGGTCCCTGCCAGCGCCAACACCGCGACCCCGAGCGCAATCGCAATAAGCGAGCGGCGAGCAAAGAAACGATTCGCGGAGCGTTCGGTCATATGGAACGCGAATGGTAATCTGCGGCATCATTGGTGGTCAATCGCGACGACCGACGATACACTGACAAGAGAATTACTTTGGAGGTTTCATGCGGGCGGTGGTGACTGGCGCGGCTGGATTTTTGGGCTCACATTTGTGCGACCGGTTGTTGGCGGAAGGCTGGTCGGTGCTTGGACTGGACAATTTCATTACCGGCCGCCAAGAAAATCTGGCGCACCTGAAAGGCAACGCAGAGTTTTCGTTTGCAGAGGCGGACGTCTGCGATCCACTGCATATTCCCGGGGATGTGGCGTACGTCTTGCACTTTGCGTCGCCCGCAAGTCCGCCGGATTATCTACGCCATCCGATCGAGACCATGCGGGTGGGATCGGTGGGAACTCAGAATGCATTGGAGCTGGCGCGCGCCAAAGGCGGCAAGTTTTTCATCGCTTCCACCAGCGAGTGCTACGGTGACCCGGAAGTTTCTCCTCAACACGAAGAATATTGGGGCCACGTAAATTCCGTGGGGCCGCGCAGCGTGTACGACGAAGCGAAACGTTTTTCCGAAGCGCTGACCATGGGCTATCACCGCCACTATGGCCTGGACACGCACATCGTGCGGATCTTCAATACCTACGGGCCGCGAATGCGATTGAACGACGGACGCGCGCTGCCGAATTTCGTCTATCAGGCGCTCAGCGGAAAGCCGATCACCGTATACGGCGACGGAAAGCAGACACGAAGCTTCTGTTATGTTTCAGATTTGATCGATGGAATTTACCGGCTGATGCTATCGGAAGAGCACCTTCCGGTGAACATCGGCAATCCACTGGAGATCACCATTCTCGAATTTGCAGAGCGCGTTCGCGGCTATTTTCCGAAAGCCCAGCCGATCGTGTTCGAACCTCTGCCCCAGGATGATCCCAAGCGGCGCTGCCCGGATATTCGCAAAGCCAAACGGTTACTGGGCTGGGAGCCAAAGGTAAATTTGCCGGAGGGTTTGCGCCAGACCATCGATTATTTCCAAACGCAGTTTGCTGCGCAAACTTCCAGCTAGCGTGCCGGAAATTTTGCAGCGTTCATTGCAAAACTATTCTCTGCCGAAGGAAACGTACTCGAATCCCAGCGCTTTCATTTTCGCCGGCGAATAAAGATTGCGGCCATCCACCACCAGCTTGCGCGCCATGAGCTTCCCCGCGCGCTCCCAATCGAGCTTTTTGTAGACATTCCACTCCGTACAGACCAGCGCCGCGTGTGCGCCTTCCAACGCCTGGTATGGGTCTTCGTGATAGTGGGTTTGCGGAATCTGTTTTTTCGCCTTGTCCAGCGCTTCAGGATCGCAAGCGTGAACTTCGGCGCCCTCTTCCAGCAATCGCTTCATCACCTCGAGTGCTGGCGCGAATCGGATATCGTCGGTGTTGGCCTTAAACGCGAGCCCCAGCAGCGCCACGCGTTTTCCTTTGACTACCCACAGCGCTTTGCTGACTTTTTCCAGGAAACGATCGATGCGCTGTTTGTTGACGCGCTCCGCGGCTTTCAGAATTTCGAAATCCACGCCAACCGTTGCCGCGAGGCTGATAAACGCCTGAATATCTTTCGGAAAGCAGAAGCCGCCGAATCCGAGCCCGGCATTCAGGAACTGCGTGCCAATGCGCGGATCGAGGCCCATGGCGTGGGTAACTTCTTCAACGTTTGCGCCAAGCTTTTCGCAAAGGTCGGATACTGCGTTGGCATAGCTGATTTTCAGTGCCAGAAAAGAGTTGGAAGCGTGCTTAATCAGTTCCGCGCTGCTGATGGTGGTGACCAAAAATTCCGCTTTGTGAGTGTCAGGACACTTGCCACTGTGTACCGGGCAAGTGAAGTTGCGCTCAAGAATGGGGCGATAGATTTCGCGAAGCTGGTCTGCGGCAGCGGGATCTTCGACTCCGACCACGATGCGGTCCGGGTGAAAGAAGTCCTCGACTGCCGTGCCTTCGCGAAGAAATTCCGGATTCGAAGCGACACGAAATCCGCCGTTGCCACGGCTGTAAGCCGACAGCGCGCGTTGCAATTCAATGCCAGTACGCGCCGGAACCGTGCTCTTTTCCACCACCAGTTTCGGCGAACGCGCCTCCGCTGCAATCTGCTGCGCGCAGTGATCGATTGCGGAAAGGTCCGCGCTACCATCGGGCCGCGGCGGCGTGCCCACGCAAATGAAGATCGCTTCGCCAAAGCGAATCGCCTCGCCGGCGTCAGATGTGTAGGAAATCTTTCCGGCCTTGCCGGCAGAATCAAGAATCTTGTCGAGATACTGCTCATAAATGGGAACCTGGCCCGCCTTCAGCTGCGCGATTCGGCCGGCATCAATATCCGTGCACATTACCTCGTGGCCCGCCTCGGCGAGACACGCACCCGTCACCAGTCCTACGTAGCCACAACCAATCACCGATAGACGCAAGGAGAGTCTCCTGTAATCAAGGATCGCTGGGAGCAATCAACGGCCAGCCACGGCCGAAATTCGCAAAACGGCTCAAACATTATCGCGGTTTTTTGCCCATCAGCAGCCCGCGCAGGCCAAGCAACAACAATCGCGGCTGCCGCCGAATCACGTTCCACAGGAGGCGGGTCGAGTGGTCACGATGAATTTCGCCCAACGATTCACGGGTGGCCGCATTCAGCAGGTCCACCAGGTACGAATAATCCTTTTGCTGAAAGTGGTGCAAGGTCTTCCGAATCAGCCAATGGGTATCCAACTCGCGGCGCAGAGCGCGCAATTCGCCGCTCTCGCCGGTCCCAAGCAGCGCGTCGGCTACGCCTTGCGCGCCGCGGAATCCGGTGACGATCCCGCCGACCGTGGAAACTTTCACTTGCGCAGCGGCGTCGCCCACCAGGAAAACTCTGCCATTGCCCACCCGGCGCTCCACCGGAATCCATTTGCGATAAACCGGGATCCGCGCGCCCTGCCATTCCAGCGGTTGCATGTGTTTCTTTTCGAGGAACCGCTCGATGCGCTTCTTGGTTTCCTGCCCGCTGCCTTCGCCAATAACGCCCAGCGCGCCGCGCGTTTCGTTCTCCGGAATCAGCCAGTAAAAATAAGGGGTGTCATCAGGAACAAACCATACTCTAGTGGTATCGGGCCGGCAATCCGTAGGAAGCCTTACGATCGCCTGCACCAGCGGAACGGTCTCCACCGGCGGCCATCCGGCCGCGCGGCCAACCCGGCTGGTGGCGCCATCCGCGCCAACTACGTGATCGGCATGAAACTCTTCGCGGCGCCCGCCGGTTTCCACTTCAAGGCGCAAGCCGCGCGAATTCGGTCCCAGCCCGAGAAAATGGGTGTCAAAGGAAAGCTTTGCTCCGGCCCTCGCAGCTTCATTGGCGAGCGCGGGAATCAGCTTTGCGCGCTCGATAATCAGGTCCGGCCGGCGCAGGGCCACTTCCGCCGAGCGTCCGTCGGTAAAAAGTTCAAACCGCCGAATCTCGTTGACGATGCTGGATGCCGCCACTTCGCGCAGCTGCTCGCGAAAATGATGGGTGACGATCAGCGAACGCGGCGCCGGATCCAGTCCGGCTTTTGCGTCCAGGACTTGCACTTCGCGGCCGCCCGCAGCGACCTTCGCAGCCGTCAGGTATCCGGCCGCCGAGCCGCCCACAACAATTACCTTTCCATTCCTGGTTTCGGTCCGCGCAGTCTTCAAGTTTTCAATCACGCTCGCAGTTCGTCCGATCCTACCCTTCACCCTGAGTTGCAGGCCGGGTGATCCCGAGGGAAATATTTCTGGTCGTCGGTATTCATTCCTTGGTAACGACTCTAAACCAGGTGCGGAAGCCCCACTGATAGCGTTTGATTATAGCGAATCCGGATTTGGGGGGATACCACCGAAGGCTGCGGCTTACTTCGCGAGGCTCGCAGAAGGTCGGGCCTGATGCTCATACGGGGCACGTTCGAGGAATGCGACCCCCGCCAGCGCCGCAATCACGGCAATTGCCAGCACCAGGAGTGCGATAGGGATGGACAGATAGCTGACCAGCAAAGCAAGGATACCGCTCACTATGCCAACGATATACATCGTCAGCACCGCGCCGCGCTGTCCCAAGCCGAGATTCGCCAGGCGATGGGCGGCGTGGTCCTTGCCGGGCGTGGCAAAAGGCAGGAGTCCGCGCCGGCTGCGCGAAATGGTCACCAGCGTGGTGTCGAAGATGGTCGCGCCCAAGACCAGCACCGGCACAATCCATGCGGAGAGCAGATTCGGTTCCGCCAGCCGCAATTTCAGTCCCAGCGTGGCCATCATAAACCCAAGGAACATCGCGCCGCCGTCGCCCATAAAGATTTTTGCGGGTTTGAAGTTCCAGCGCAAAAATCCGGCGGCAGCTCCGAGGACCGCCGCGGCCAGCACAGTCACCAACGATTGCCCGTTCAGATAAGCCAACAGCGCGAAGAAGGCCGAAGCCATTGCAGCCACGCCGGCGCACAGCCCGTCCATGTGATCAAGAATGCTGAACGAAGCGGTAATGCCAACCACCCAGATCACCGTTAGAGCGATGTCCAGCAGATCGCCGGTGCGGCCGCCGAAGAGCGTGCTGAATACCTGTGCGCGGATTCCGCTAAGCAGCAAAACTCCCGCTGCCAGCGGCATGCCCACAAAAAGTTTTACCTGATGATGCAGCCAACCGCGATCATCCAAAATTCCCACCGCTGCGATAAGTGTCGCTCCAATCAGAATACCGGTGATCTGTGCACGCGCCGGGCCATTGAAAAGAAACAGCACGCCAAGCACCACCCCCGCATACATCGCCAATCCACCCAGCAATGGAATTGGTTGCAAATGAACTTTGCGCGGTCCGGGTAAGTCCACCATTCCGACGCGCAACGCCAGCGCGCGAACCGGCACAGTCAAAGTTAGAGATGCTAATAGTGCGATCGAAAAAGCGATAAGGCCAGCGGCCATTCTTCCTCAAAGTTTCAGAGCTACGGACCGGCCAGGGCGGTTTGCCGGTATGACACGCGACTCATTGCCGGAATCAGGATCCGGCTCCCAAGTAAAACGCGAAAGTGTTGATCCTGGGTGATCAACCGGCGGTGTGACTGGTAAGCGGTCACCCGTGTTTGCACAGAAACGATAGCGCGGGAAGAGCGCTGCGTTCCAGTAAAAATGTGAAGAAATTGCGGCTCTCGCCGAAATATTAACGGCAGATTACGAACGGGATCGTACACCGTTCCCTGTATTTCAACAACTGATAATTTCATCGCTCGGTTAGCATGCGGGCAAATATCCGCTTTACTTCTTCGCGGTCCTTGGTCTTGAAATACCAGTCGATGGTGCGCTTGATGCCGTCCTTGAACGTGACTTGAGGTTCAAAGCCAAGCAATTTCTTGGCCAGCGAGTTGTCGGCAACCCGATTAAGCGGGCCCGTCGGCATATTCTTCAGCAGCTTGATTTCTGCTTTGCAGCCGGTCATTTCACAGATCATTTGCGCAGCGTCCAGGACCCGGATGCGTTCCATGGTTCCCAGGTTGATCGGAGTGCCATCGTCGATTTTTTCCCCGGCGAGAATCGTGCCTTCGACGATGTCGTCGACGTAGGTCCAATTGCGAATCTGCGTTCCGTCGCCCCATACTTCAAACGGCGTCTGATGAATAAACGCGCGCGCGATCATCGCGATCACCGCGTGATTCTCCACGCCGCGGGGGCCATATACCGTGAAGTAGCGGCACGAGGCTGCGCCCAGGCCGTGTTCCTTGTGGTAGGCCTGCAACGTAAATTCCGCCATCAGTTTGGCCCAGCCGTAGGTGTTGTCGGCGTCGTTCGGGCCCTTGGTTAAATCTTCGGTCAGATAAACCATTTTGTTCACATCGGACTGCATAAAATTCGGATACACGCAGCCGGACGATGCGAACACAACTTTTTTGGCCTTGGCACGCAGCGCTTCGGAAAAAACCAGTCCATCCAGGAAAAAATTGGACGCCGGGCCCGCCTGGTGCAGATCGACGTAACCGCGGCCGCCATGATCCGCGGCAAGATGGAACACGGTGTCCACGCCATTCATCGCCGCGCGCGTGACGCCCGGTTCGCGCAGATCGGCTTGAATGAAATCAATCGTGCCTTTGGCTAATGGTTCGCGCAGATTATCCAGGTGGCCGCTTGAAAGATCGTCGACTACTCGCACCTTCGCGCCGCGAGCCAGCAGCTGATCGGTCAGCGTCGAGCCGATAAATGAAGATCCGCCAGTAACCAGAACCTTTTTCCCGGTCCAGAAAGTCTCCGCAGCCATTATGCTGTTCCGTCCTTCGTGATTTTATTGGTCATCGCGAGCGGGAGCGACCGACGATGCGCACAAATTTTTCCAGCTCTTTGACTCTATCATAGGCAGGGGCCGCGGCTTGCGCCGCTTTACCCATGCGCTCCATTCGTTCCGGATCGCGTGAAATTTCACGGATGACACTCGCCACCTCGTCTGGGCGGTTGGGGTCCGCAGCCACCCCGAATCCGGACTTTTCGCCAAGGGCTACTGCATCGGATTCACGCGGCGCCACCGCGACAATCGGCTTGCCAGCGGCAATGATTCCGTACATTTTGCTTGGCACCACCACGCCTTCCAGCCCGCGCTTTACCGTGATGATGTGGGCGTCCGCGGCCGCCAGCACTGACGGAATTTTATTGCCGGGAAAAAACGGCAGGAAACGTACATTCAAAACGCCTATTGCAGCGGATTGGACTTCATCGCGTTGCGCTCCTTCGCCTACAAAAACAAAACCAATGCCGTCGCCCACAAGCTGCCTAGCAGCGGCGATCAGCGTTTCCCACGCTCCGTAAAATCCGATGTTGCCGGCGTGCAGCAGCACAAAACGAAAATCGCCGCGAATCTGGCGGATCACTTCAGCATCAAGCTGCGGCCGCGGTGCATCGATCGGAAGAATTTCTGTTCCGTCGCGCACAATTTCGATTCGCTCGGCGCGCACACCCTTGGCAATGATGCGGTTGCGCATGTCTTCGCCCAGCACAATCACGCCAGCCGCGCGGCGCAGCGCCCAGCGATGCAGCTTTTCCCACACCCGTGCCAGCAGGCCCGGCGCCACGATCGAGCCACCCACCGCCATGTCCGGGTACATATCGCGAATGTTGTAGAAATACGGTTTGCGTTTCAGCATCGCCACCAGCGCGCCCACGATTCCTGCGAACGGCGGATCGGTCATCGCCAGCACTACATCGCAAGACACAAAGAGCGAGCGTGGAATCACCAGCAAGGTGTAGGTCAAATAATTCAGAACGCGTTTTTTCATGTTGAAGCGCGGAAAATCCGTTGAACCCACCCGCACAATTCGCAGACTCCCCTGCGCTTCAGTTTGGAATAATCTCCAGGCCCGCCGTTCGCTGGGATCGTAGGAAGGCCGCCCGCAGAGAATCGTAACGTCGTGTTCGCGCGCCAGTGCGGTCACCACGGTTTCCGCCATCTTCGCGGTGGCGGAAGTGTCCGGCGGATAATAAAGATTCAAAAGCAAAATGCGCACCGAAAGATTGTACATGCACCCGATTGAGTTCCTGACTACCTGCGCGAGAGCAAAACCATATTCGGCGCCGAAGCAAAAATTCCCGGTTCATTGACGGCGTTTTTGGTGTCTCATTAAGGTATGCGTATCCGCTGGAGCGTGGTTCTGCCGGTCATCGGCCTGATATTTTTCACGGCGGTCACGATCCGTTCCGCGAAGCTCAATGATCACGATGGATCTCACCCGCACAAGTATTTTTGGTGGTCTTCGCTCCGGCTCGATACCGATCCGCTGAACGAACATCCGGCAACCAACGTGCCTTGTCGCGATGGAAGAGGGAATTGCGCGGGCTGGTATCAGCTTCCAGATCGATGGATTGAGCCGAGCCTACTGGATAAGGCTTTCGTGCTGTCGGCGATACCGGCTTTCCTGGCCGCCGCCGCTTTGGTTATCGGCCTCAGCAGACTCGGCGTCGATGAAGTGCTTACCTTCTTCGTTTCCATGCCGATCCTTTTGTTCGGCTGGTATTACCTCGTCGGCTGGCTCATCGAGCGCTGGCTCGATCGCCGCGCAGAAGCAAGAAGCGTTCCGCTGAAGATTGGTTTACGTCTCTAGATGCGGGTAATCAGAAAATCGCCCAGTACCAGCGCATCCATCTGGGTGCGCGCGAAACAATCGATGGCTTCCTGCGGCTTGCAGACAATCGGCTCGTTGTCGTTGAACGAAGTGTTCAGCACCACCGGCACGCCGGATTGCTCTTCGAACGCGCGGATCAATTTCCAGTAGCGCGGATTCGCTGTTTGCGTCACCGTCTGCAGCCGGCCGGTTCCATCCACATGAGTCGGCGCAGGAATTTTGTCGCGCATCTCTTTCTTCACCGCGTACGCCATGGTCATAAAGGGCGAAGGATGCGATTGTTCGAACCATTCGCCGGTTTTCTCAGCAAGTATCGAGGGGGCGAACGGCCGGAAAATTTCCCGATGCTTGATGCGGCGATTCAGAATTTCTTTCATCTCCGGCCGCCGCGGATCGGCCACGATGCTTCGATTTCCCAGCGCCCGTGGCCCCCACTCCGCGCGCCCCTGAAACCAGCCAAGAATTTTTCCATCGGCAATGATCGCCGCGGTTTTCTTCAATAATTCTTCTTCGGGTAACTCGCTCACCGCGCAGCCGTTTTCCGCAAGCCGCGATGCGTTCACCGCAGCGCGAGTCTCCTCGCGCGAGAATTCCGGTCCCCAGTATGCGTGCTCCATCGCAAATTCGCGCGGATTCCCCAGCACCTGATGCCAGATATATTGCGCCGCGCCGACTGCTAGCCCCGCATCGCCCGCCGCCGGGTGCACATAAACATTTTCAAATCCAGTGTTCGCAGGAATTTTCCCATTGGCCACGCAATTGAACGCCACGCCACCCGCCAGGCACACCGATTTCATCCCGGTTTCCTGCTGCAGCCGCCGCAGCATGCCAAGATACACTTCCTCCAGCCGCGCCTGCAGCGAGCACGCCAGATTCTTGTGCCGCTGCTCGATGGGAGCAGCGGGATCGCGCACCGGCCCCAGCTTCCGGGCCATCGCTTCCGAATACATTTTCCCGAGCACCGGCGTTTTGTCGGCGTCGGCCCAAGTCATCTCCGGACCGGTGCGATGATGCGTAAAGTATTCGAGGCCCAAACGAAAGCCAGAGCCGTTCGAGTGCACGATGTCGCGAAACTCTTCCAGATATTCTGGTTCACCGTACGCTCCCAGCCCCATCACTTTGTACTCGTCGCCAAATTTCAGAAATCCCAGATACTGCGTGACCGCGCTGTAATAAAGCCCCAACGAATGCGGAAACGCGATTGATCCGTGAATGTTCATCCGCCGGTCGAACCCCGCGCCCCACATCGAACTGGCAAAATCGCCCAAGCCATCTGCGGAGAGCAGCGCCGCCGCACCGAACGGCGAACAAAAAAACGTGCTCGCCAGATGCGCGACGTGATGCTCGACTCGATGGAATTGTGCGGGCAAGCTGACAGGATCCGTTTCGAACGCCGCGGCCAGCGCTTCGCGAATGCCGGTAAATTTGGCCAGCACCTTCATGCGCTCCCGCGCGAACGACGGCATCCGCAGCGCATAAAAAAGTTTGGTGCCCAGCCGCGCGTAGGGATTCCTCGGCACCGCCACGTGATGCACATCTTTCAGCGTGATTCCTGCCGCCTGCAGGCAATAGCGGATCGCCGCGGCAGGAAATCCCGCTGCGTATTTCACCCGGTTGAAACGCTCTTCTTCCACTGCCGCGACCAATTGTCCGTCGCACAAAATTGCCGCCGAAGCGTTGCCGTGATACGCGTTGATACCAAGAATATTCATTTGTCGGACTTTCAGTGTAGCGCAGCTGAGGAGAGTATTAGGGATGAGTGACTAGGGATTAGGCTTGGCCGCCGACTTTATCTTGCCTCTTCATCCACTCATTCAACACAAACAACGCCCACGGGCGGGACCACGAGGTTTGCCCGGCTAGAAATGAATTCCATACCGCTTTTACTCCGTCGAGCTTCACCATTGCCCTGAGCGAATCCGGCACCGACGCAAAACTCTGTTCCACCCGAGCTTTCAACGGCCCGCGCAGCCACTGCTCCCACGGCAACGTAAAGGTTTGTTTTTTCTGCGCAGTAATTTCCGCAGGCAACAATTTTCCCAGCGCTTCCACCAGCAGCGCTTTCTGTACGCCACGCTTTCGCCGCGCCTCATCCGGTAGCGCGGTGATAAATTCCACTAGCGGCGTATCCAGCAGTGGTACCCGCACTTCCAGCGAACGGGCCATGCTGACCGCGTCGGTATCGCGCAGCAGCGTGCTCGCCATGTACGTTCGCAGTTCCAGCCAACTCACCTCGGCCACCGGCTGCATGTGCCGGGCTTCATCCGCCGCAAGCTGCAACCAGCCCATCCAGGTCGGCTCGAGCGTGTAGCCGTCCGCCGCCAGCGTGCTTGGCCGGAATCGCGGCTCCATCAGTTTGTCGATCTCACCGGGTGGAAACAACGTCCGCGCAAAATAATAAGGATGTGGCAACCGCTCCGGCGTCCGCCACGCCGCCGCCGCTTTCGTCGCGCCATCCGGCGAACGTCCCGAAGCAAACATCGATCGCAGCATCCCCGCGGTCGCGACGCGCAGAGCCGCCGGCACAAATCTCGCCGCCGTCGCCAATCGCGAAAGCTTCGGCACATCCGCAAACGTCGAATACCCTGCGAACAGTTCATCTCCGCCGAGCCCCGAAAGCGCCACTTTCAGTCCCACCTCGCGCACCGCCCACGAAACAAAATATGTGTTGATGCCGTCCATCGTTGGCTGATCCAATGCGGCCAGCGCTTCCTCCAGCCGCGCCGGAATTGCATCGCCATTCAGCGGGATTTCGCGGTGCTTCGTACCGCAGCGTTGCGCAACCAGCCGCGTCAGCTCCGACTCGTCATAGGCCGTTCCCGGAAACGCGAGGGTGAAACTTTGAATACCCGCATGCTCACGCGCCGCAAGCGCCGCAATCGCGCCGGAATCCAGCCCACTCGACAAAAATAAGCCCACCGGCACATCCGCAATCAGATGTGCGCGCACGCTGTCTTCGAGCAAAGGACGCAGCGCAGTCGCAGCAGCCGCAAAATTTCGCGGCCCGCGGGGATCCTTCGCCGCCGGACTACGCCGCGGATCCCACCACGGATGCGGCCGCGGCAATCGCCGCCGGTCCGGAATGTATAGCAGCACTCGATGCCCGGGCGGCAGCGAAAACACTCCTTCGTACATCGTCACCGGCTCGCTGACGCTGCCGAACAACAAATATGACGTTAGCGCATCCTGGGAAATCTTCTTGGCCGCGATTCCGCTGGCCATCAGCGCACCAACTTCCGAGGCAAACGCAAATCCTTCAGAAGTCTGCGTGAAATACAGCGGCTTGATTCCCAGCGGATCTCGCGCTAGAAACAAAGTCGGCCCAGCCGTGTAGTGTTTGCGAAAATCCACGATCGCGAACGCAAACATCCCGCGCAGTTCGCTCAAGCACTCCTCGCCCCACTCTTCCCATCCGTGCACCAGTATTTCGGTGTCCGATTGCGTGGAGAAACGATGGCCCAATCCTTTTAGCCGTTCGCGCAGCTCCCGGTAGTTGTACAACTCCCCGTTGAAAATTACCGCCACGTCGCGCGCTTCGTTCCAGATCGGCTGATTTCCGCCTGGCAGGTCAATGATGCTCAGCCGTCGCATCGCCAGCGCCAGCCCCGGCGCTCGCGGATCGTTAACCAGAAAGCCTTCGCCGTCCGGCCCGCGATGCTGCATGGCTGCAGCCATTGCGCGTACCCGTGCTTCAGCATCCCCGCTTCGATTGGAAAAAACGCCGCCGCAAATTCCGCACACGCGATTATTTGATCTCCGGCGTGGTGAAAAGCGCGGCGCCGGCGCGGATCAACGTTGCCCGCAAATGGAATCGCGGCACGTGCAGACGCTGGTCAGCGTACCAGCCAAGAAACATCCGCAGCAGCAGCAGAAATAACGTAATCAACGCGGCCAGCGTAAATACAAAAAATGATTCGCGCTCCAGCAGCAGGCTCCAATCCAGCCTTTCATCCCATCCGGGGAAAATCCAGTCCAGCGCCGGACGTAGGCGCATGCCATCCAGCGGCAGCCGCGCGATTCGAACGTGCGCGTACTTTTCGTAGGTATATTCCTTGGGGTAACCGTGCACCGCAGCAGTGGCTTCGGCGAAAGCCTCCGGATTCTGCAACTGTTTCCGCGTCAGCATCTCGCCCTTGGCGTTTCTCAGCACCAGGCGATACGTTGGATCCACGATGATCCAGCGCCCGTCCAGCAGGACTTCCGCAACCACGTGTTTCGCTCGCCGATCGGGACTCAACAACAGCAATCGTCGGACCTGCAAATCGGCGCTGCGCGCCAAATTCAGGAAAGCATTGGTCGCCGTGCCGCAAACCGAGAGCAGTCGCTGATAATTCAGAGTCGTTTCAGGGTCGCGCACCGCAAGCCCGGTCGGGTTGGCCTCCGTCGAACGAGGCGGCCCGTTGCGCATCCAGCCTAAGATTGCATCAACCCGCTGTTCCGGTGTCGCGTTGGTCGGAATGATGGCTTCGTCAAATCCAGTCAAGTATCGGCGCACCGAATATTCCCAACCCGTCGAATAGGCCAGCGCCAGCAGCGACACCACCAGCGCGACATTCACGCTGCGCCAAATCACGCGAAAAATGGTTTGCCTCACCGGTTGCCCGCCGCTAATCGTGTCCCGCAGATTGTCTATCGTCAACATGCGCCGCCGCAAGCTTCTCATAAAGCTTTTCCATCGCGCTCACTGGTTCTTCCCAGCCCAGCGTTCCCGCGGCTTTCTTGCCGCCATTGGATAGCCGTTCTCTGAATGCACCATCGCTGAGTATCAGTTCGACGGCGCGAGCCACCGCTTCGGTTTCATGCTTCACCACAACCCCGGCGATCTCCGCCAGCAGCGGCGCCACCCCGCAATTCTCCGTCACCACCACCGGAGTGCCGCAGGCCGCTGCTTCCACCGCGGTATTTCCAAAGTTTTCATTCTGTGATGGCAGCACAAATACATCCGCATCGCGATATGCAGCCCATTTTTCTTCGCCAAACACCGCTCCGCTGAACAACACCCGCTCCTGCAGCCCTCGCTCGTTCGCCATTTCCTCGAGCCGTGCTTGCATTCCCGATTCGTCCGGCCCGACAAATGCCAGCCACACTTCGCGTCCGTTAATTGTTTGCGGAAGTCTTGCGAACGCTTCCAGCAGCAAGTCCGGACTCTTCTTCGACGAAAGCCGCCCGAGGTACAGCACCAGCAGCGCCTCGTGCGGTATGCCTTGCTTACCTCGGAATTCTCCTCTCCGCGGTAACCCTCGTGGTGCCATCACTCCATTCCGTCGCAAGACGAGTTTCTCCCGCGGAATTCCTCCGCCCGCCAATTCCTCCACTTCCTGCTCCGAAGTCGCGATGATCGCCGCCGCTCCGGCCAGCAGCTGTTTTCCAAACAGGCTGTGATACACGCGCTTCATCAAGATATTTCGCACGATCGGCACAAACATTCCAATCGGCTCAACTACGTACGGAATTCGTTCTTTTCTGCAAGCGCGCGCAACCGCCGGGCCCAGCAGATCATACAATCCAAAAATATGCGCAACATCGAAATCATTTAACCTGGCACGGCAAAATCGTGCCACCGCGGGATTCCAGCTCATCGCGCGATACCGCAGCCACGTCGGCAAATAGACGCTGCGTACCCGGTTCGAATCGCGCCACCAGCCGAACGGCGACCGTCCGATTTTCGCGCCGTTTTTTTCGGCTGCCTGCCGCGCTTCGAATCCCCAGTCCGCCGTCAGCACCGTCACGCTATGTCCGCGCTGCGATAAGCCGTTCGCCAGCGCCTCCGCCTTTACTGGCGGCCCGCCAAATTCATAAAACGGCGCGTACGATTGCGTGACGCTCAGGATTCGCATAGCTCCCGCAGAATTTTCCGGAAAGATTTTGCAAACACGCTGAAGCGAAATTCATTTTCCACCCGCTGTTTCCCGCGCCGGCCCATCTCCTGCCCTAAGGTAGGATCTGCCAGCAATGTTTCTATGGCCGTGGCCAGTTGCGCCGCGTCGCCGTGCGGTACGAGGTATCCCGTTTTTCCGTCTTCAATCACTTCGGGAGCCCCGCCGTGCGCGCCGCCGATCACCGGCTTCCCGCACGCCATCGCTTCCAGGTACACCAGTCCGAAGCCTTCGCCGCTGCTCGGCAACGCGAAAATTTCGCAGTGCCCATAGCACGCCGCAAGCTCCGCGTAGCTCAACTTGGACAAGAAATGCACGTGAAGCCGCACGCCATTTTCGTCCGCCAGATCCTCCAGCCATTCGCGATCGTCTCCGTCGCCCACCAGCGCCACTTGCAACTCCGGCCAGCGGGTAAGCAGCCGCGGCAGCGCGGTAATCAGCGTGTCCATTCCTTTGTAGCGTTCATCCGCGCGCCATCGTCCGACCGTCAGCACCACGTGGCCTTCGGGAAAGTTTGCCGGAGCCGCGCTCTTCGCCGCATTTGCCGCTAGCGCTTCGAACTGCGGATCCAACGCCCACGGCAGCACCCGGATTTTTTTTCCGGCCACCCGCTGCACCGCTTCCACCTGCTCTGCGGTGTATTTGCTCGGCGCCAGCACCACGTTCGCGCCACGCAACGCGCTGCGGCGCATCCGCGTTAGCGGTTCCCACACCTCGACTCCGTGCGTGCAGACAATCGAACGCAATCGCGGCGCCGCAAAACTCATCGCCCGCACTACTGGCGCCAGGTTCGGATGCCCGGCCACCACCAATTTTGTTTTTTCCTTGCCGCGTGCGGGCTTGCGGCGCGCTGCGCGCATCGCCGTCATCAGAAATCGGCCCTTCGCGCGTTCGCTCCCGGTAAAAACAATCTCCCGCCCCGCCACGTTCAGCCGCTTCAACTCCGGCCCGTCATTCAGGCTCAGAATGCGGCACTCCATTCCGCGGCTTGCCGCGAATTCCGTCATCACCGAAGCCAGATGCCGTCCGGCACGCTGCACCCCGCCCGGCCCATCCAGCTCTGGAAACAGTCCAATCAGCACGCGCCGAGTCTGCCTTGTACTTGCGCTCTTCGCAAGTGCTGTCTCCCTCGAGCAAATATGGAAAATTTGGCCTGAGCCCGTATACTTAGCCGAATGATAACGGCGCCCACCCGGAGGTTTCTTTTCAGCCGCTTAGTCAGCCGCAGTTTGCTGTTGTTAGCATCGCTGCTGTTGCCAGGCAGTCCAGGTTTAGCTCCACAGGAACTGAAACACCGGACTATCAGCCCACCGGCCCTTTCGGAGTCGTCCGCCGCGCCTGATGTCCTATCTCACCAGAAGCTCACCCCGCCACTGCTTGGGAACACCGTTCTCCGATTCAGCCCGGACGGTAGCCGTTTCCTTGTGCAGGTTGGCAGTGGCCTCTTCGTTCTCTCGCGCAGTCCGATGCAAATTCTAATGTATGCGAGCGTCGGCGAGGCATACCCGGCGATGTTCTCCAGCGATTCACAAGGCCTGACAGTACTCGGCCACAACCTTGTTCTTACCACTTGGCAATTGTCGAACCCCAGAAATCCAAAGCAACAGGGGTTGCCCGCCGATCGTGGTTGTTTGGATGTCCAACTCTCCACTGACACTCTTTGGATCACCTGCTTGGGTCCCGACTTGTCTCTCGAACTCTACCGCACAAGTGATCTGCAGCGCGTTTTTTCCCAAAAAATCGGTCCCGATATGCCGGCGGCTGTGCACTTGCGGCTGCCGATTCGGCGCGATTCTCCGTTTGCTACTCCCTTTGGCTTCATGAGTGCCAATGACTTCACGCCTCTGGAAGGTCGCGGCGCACTTCATGCCCCTTTGTTCTTCTCGCCTGATGGTAAATTCCTGCTTTTGAATGAGGAATCGGCGTCCTTCCGGCTGGACCTCCCCTCACTTACCAAAACGAATCTTCCGGCGTTCTTTCATAGGCATCCACGCAGCGTCCGTGGAATTTTCTCGCCCGACGCCGCTCTGGTTTCAGATCCCAAGAAAGATCCGGGGTACGCGATCGTCTCGCTGCGGAACGGCGAAGTCCTCACTTCCATGACGTTTTCTGCCGATACCGCTTCACCCGCAACTAATCCGCGGTATGCTCTGCTTGCTCACCTCGAATCCTCCGGGACAACCCTTTTCGACCTGCAGAAAAATATCCCCGTGACCATTCCACTGAACCTCGCCGCGGACGTCTGGGGCGATGAGCTCGCTCTGCTCGACGCCGAGGGCGAAGTGCGCCTCTTTCATCTGGGAGGGGAACAGGCCGTCGCGGTTGGCCGCTTGCCGCTCGCTCCGCTTCCTCAGCTTCGCTCCGCCCTTGTCGATCCCGCTCTCGCTACCTTGGCCGTTTCTCTCAGCGGCGCGGCAGGGACCTTCGATCTAAATACCGGAAAGCGTCTCGCAAGCTTGAAGAGCTTTCACGGCGTCTCTTTTGCTTCGTCCGAGTCTGCTTTTCTGAGCGAGCCGGTTAGGGGCAAGCCTGCCTCTACTGTCCAGCATTGGACAAGAAATCAACAGTCTTCTGCAGACTCCCCAGATTGGATTGCTGACAAGGCAGCGGACTTCGTCCCTTCCCGCCATTCATTCGTTTCTTATTCCTTTTACAGTCTTAAGGCCGGCGACCTTCACAGGTCCGGACGCAACAGCGAGATCCCGTTTGAGCTTCGCGGACTCGACCCTGCCACCGGGCGCGAGTTGTGGCAGCACAGTTATCAATTCGATCCGCCCGTCCCATTTGCCGATCCTCAGGGCGGACGCATTGTCCTCGGTTGGAAAGCCAACACCGAATCCGCACGTAGCTCCGCCAAGCATTTTCCCGGCACCCACGACGCCTATAAGAAACAAAAGATCAAGGATCTCGATTCGTACTTCGAGGTGCTCGATGCGGGTTCTGGGGCTTCTCTGGGCGGAGTACTGATTCAATTTGGCAGCGGGCCGGCTACTTTTGACTCTGCTTTTTCCGAAGGCGACTTCCTGTTTCTTGCAAAGGATTTGTATCGCCTGTCGGTATTTCATCTCGGCGATAGCGTGCTGTTGGGTCGGCTGCGTGGCGCGCACCCAACTGTCAGCGCGGAACCGAAAATATTGGCTCTTGATGAAGGCAGCGGCAAATTAGCTCTCTACCGCCTGGCGGACATCAGCAAAGTTGCGCTCCGCCAGTTCCCCGATTCCATTTCTTATCTTTGTTTTTCAGAGAAAGGCGATCGGCTGCTGGTCCTCACGGCCCACCAGGAAGTCTTTATTCTGGACGTAAAAAAAACAATCGAGGAATTTCCGCCACCGCTCAGCGAACCCGCTGAAAATCCGGTTGAGAATCCTTGAAAATCAGCGGCACCAGCTCCTCCATCCGATCTATATAAATGTCCGCTGGATATTTCGTGCGGTCGTGCGTCCCAAACCCAAAATTCACAATCGCGGAAATCATTCTGGCATTTCGCGCGGTCTGCACATCCACTTCGGAATCGCCCACCATCGCCGCTTGCGCGCTCGCCACTCCTAATTCGCCGAGAACCGTGTTCGCTCCCAAGGGATCCGGTTTCTTGGTCGCAAAACTGTTTCCGCCGTATATCGCCCGAAAAAATTCCGCTACACCCAGTCCTTCCAGTATGCGCACACTGATATTCACCGGTTTGTTCGTCAGCACCGCCATCGGCACCCCGCGCATTTCCTCCAGCGCCTCACGCACTCCCGGATACAACTTCGTAAAATCGAGTTTGTGCTCCTCGTAGTGCGTCAGAAAGAATTTCAACGCGGGTTGCAGTTCTTCCTGGGCCGCCGCGCTGCCCAGCGCTCGGCTGATCAGCACCGGCGCTCCCGAGCCGACATAGCTCGCCACCAGATCCTCCGGCAGCTCCTCGCGCCGCATTTCCCGCAGCGTTGCGTTCACGCTCAGCACCAGATCCCGCTTCGAATCGATTAGCGTGCCGTCCAGATCGAAAATCAACGCCTTTACCCTGCCGTGAAATTTCTCACTCATATCTTTTTATTTTAATACGCGCGTCGCATTCTCCTCTCCTCTTCACGTAAAATAGAGAATTCTAACATTCGTGCAAGAGTCCACCGGAGAACTCATGGCCCAGGTATTCCCGTTTCGCGCGTATCGTTTTAATCCCCAACTCGCCCCCTTCGATCGCGTCCTCACCCAGCCTTACGACAAGATTTCGCCGCAGCGCCAGGTGGAATATTACGCCATGCATCCGCAAAATCTGATCGCCGTCGAAAAAGGCCGCGTTTTTCCCGAAGACTCGGCACAAAACAATGTCTACACTCGCGCCGCCGCAAAAGTTGATGAATGGATTCGCGACCACATCATCGTCCAGGATCCGGCTCCGGCCTTTTACGCCTACTCCCAGGAGTTCACGGTTCCCGGCTCAACCGAAAAGCGCACCCGCCGTGGCTTCATCGGCGCCGGACGTCTCGAGGAATATTCCGCCGGCGTCATTTTCCGTCACGAACACACCCTCTCCGGTCCCAAAGCGGACCGCCTTGAGCTTCTGCGCCACACGCGCACCCATACCGGCCAACTTTTCATGCTTTATTCCGATCCGCAAAAGCGGGTAGACGCGGTCCTCGCCGAGGCCGAATCCTCCGCCGTGCCTGCCACCGAGCTCGCTGACGAATATGGCGTCATTCACCGCCTCTGGCCCATCGCTGAACAAGAGCGCGTCCACGCCATTCAACAAGCCATGGCCGACCAGAAACTCGTTATCGCCGATGGCCATCATCGCTACGAAACCGCACTCAACTACCGCAACGAACGCCGCGCCGCAACCTCGTCTCCGGCTCCCGACGCCGATTATGAACGGGCCCCTTACGAATTAGCGATGATGACCTTCATCAACACCCGCAGCGAAGGCCTCACCATCCTGGCCACCCATCGGGTCGTCGCCAACGTGCACGATTTTTCCTGGTCCGCGGTTCGCCGTTATCTCGAACCATGGTTCGCCACGGAGGTTTTTGCTTTCTTCAATGACTCCGAAAAATGGTCAGCTCGCGAAAAATTTCTCGCGCGCCTCGCCGCCACTGCCCCGCAACGTTCCATCGGCGCTTACCCCGCCTCAGCGGATTCCCAG
The DNA here is from genome assembly GCA_963814635.1 of uncultured Acidobacteriota bacterium. GTDB lineage: Bacteria > Acidobacteriota > Terriglobia > Acidiferrales > UBA7541 > Acidiferrum. Next base: position 695,303 of record CAWFDP010000003.1, read on the forward strand.
CGCGCTTTTTATCTTTTTCAATTGCGCCCCGGCGCCGACCTCAGCCAGCTTCTCCCCAGCGGCTCTCCGCTGCAGCGCGAACTGGATGTCGTCCTTCTCCACGACGGCATCCTCGAACCCGCCCTCGGCATCACTTTGCAAGCCGCCACCAAGGAAATGAACCTGACCTACGAACGCGAAGCATCCGCAGCCATCGCTGCCGTGGATTCCGGCCGCGCCCAAGTCTCTTTCTTCCTGAATCCCGTGGACGTCGAAAAAGTCGTGCAGATTGCCACCGCCAACGAAGTCATGCCGCAAAAGTCCACCGACTTTTACCCCAAGCTTTTAAGCGGCCTCACCTTGTACCGCGTTTAGCGGTAGTGGGTCGGTTTCATTGTTTCACTGTGCCATGCGAGCAGGTAGCACTAGCCGCTAAAACAGTCATTCCGGCCCGAAATTCAAACGGACCCACTACCCGTTTAGCTCTGTTATTGACTTTGATTTTTGTAGCGGCTTTTACGATTTCTGCGTCCCGGTCCTGATCGGGAATGCCGCTGCTTTTTCTCTTGTTGTTGGTTGTCATCCTGAGACTTCGGCTCCCGCGCCGAGCCGAAGGATCTCAACCGTCAGTATTTGCAATGCGCCAGATCCAGGCACCCTCGCGCCAAAAAAAAGAGGCGCGCAATCGCACGCCTCTTCGCAATCCCGTATTTGTACTCGTCGAACGAATCTACTTCGAAAAACTCGCCACCGCTTGTGCCTCGGTCTCGCTAACGTCAAACACCGTCAGCAGCTTGGTAATCTGCAGCACTTCCTGGAACTTGCTTCCCAGGTGGCATAGCCGCAGCGCCGCGCCTTCTTTCTTCGCGGTGTGATGCGAAGCTACCAGCGTGCCCAGGCCCGCGCTGTCGATGAACGTAATATTGTCCATGTTCAGCACAATCTTTTTCTTGCCTTCGGCCAACAGGCCTTTCACTTTTTCGCGCAGCGCGTTGCTCTCTTCGCCCAGCACGATGCGCCCGTCAAGCGCAACCACCGTCACGCCGTCCACCTCGCGTTGACTCATTTTCAATGCCACGTTTGTTTCCTCCTCACGGGTTTCACAAAAAAATAGCTAAGCGGGTCCGGCACCAACCTCCCCCGGAGCCCGAAATCATACCATTAGTCAGTAGTAGTCCGCGCAAGACATGTAATACCCGCAGACGTTGCAGATCAGCTTGCAGCGCCGCGACTCCAGCCGCTGCGAGCACACCGGACAATATCGCGAAGCATCCTCGTGTCCGGCCCTCTCGGCGGGAATCGTTCCGGGGCCGGAAGCCGTGCTTATTGGCTCCTCAACCGCACGGGACGCGCTGCTCGCCTTCACGCCCCTGCCTAAACCTTGATTCACGGCGGCACCGTTATAGCACAACCCGCCCATTCTAGGTAGCATCAGCCTCGCAGTCCTTGGTGGCACCGACTTCAGTCTGTGTCCGGTGTAAGCTTTGTTCCAGTTCCGTTCCGTCCGTCGCCCGTGTTTCCAATCCCTCAAACTACTCCTTGGGCGCCCAAGCTCTCTGAATCAAATCCCGCGAAAATCCCGCCGGCACTTCCTGGTCGCGCGCATACCGGTACAGCGCCGCATTAAATATCCCCTGTACTGCCGAACTCATCACCGACAGCAGCAGCATGTAGGCGCCCATCACCACTCCGCCCGCCACCGCTCCTGCTGCTCCCCACAGCCGCAGCGCGGCAAACCACAGCGCAAATCCTGGAATCATCAGCACAAAAAACACCAGCCCCAGGCTGAATCCTCCCACTACTCTCTCGCCCCACGTCTCGGTAAACAGTTCCGCCGACCGGTACAGCGCTGCCCCGGGCGACAAATCCTCAAACGCCAGCACCGGCACCACGAAGTAACACGCAATGTTCCACGCCACTCCAATGATCCCGATCACCATCCGCCCGATAAATCCCGCGCGCTCCGACAGCGCCCGCAGCACCATCCCCACCGTCGCCGCCACAAACGCCCACTGCAGAATCACCCACTTCCGCGACCACGCCAGTTGCAAACCCTGATCGAACGTCCAATTGCCCCCGGTCAACCGGCTGTTGGCCACTCCTACCAGCGCCACGTTGAAAAATACAATCACAAAATAATTCGCCAGGTAAAAAACAAACATCGCTGCGGCAAACTCCGGCGACTTCGCGAAATGCGGAAAGTTTTGCGGTGTGATTCCGGCCGCCCGAATCGCCGGCAAAAAAATCGCCAATCCGCTCGCGCCCACCAGCAGCGTCACAATCAAGCAGCTGATACCCGATAGCACCGGGAAAAACATCAATTGCTTGTCCGCCCACAAAATCGCAAGGCTCTCCTGCACCAGATCCCAGCTCCGAGAAAACCTGCCCACAAGGCCCTCCTCCTGCCAGAAATGGTCTTCACTTCGTTGATCCCACAAGCCTTTCCGTCCGAACGTCTGTGTCTTTGTGACTCGGTAGTAGATTTTCTCATCTTCCCAAGAATATCCGCGAAAAACCAGCCCGGACCGGCTCACGAACTCCGCGCGGGCGCAGCCAGCCATTCACCGTTTCCGGCGTCAGACATCACTGCACAATTTGTGGAATTGCACTACTCGGTGGGTTCTTTTCTGGTGCATCCCGTCCGCATTTTCCGGACGGGATTTCTTTTTGCCGGATCTTTCGTTAATCCGGATACTGCGCCGGATGATTAGTCCTTATCTGGATGGCTGTGCCGCCATTTCCAGTATTCCGACTGTTCCTTCTTGTTCGACTTCGCGAACTCGTGCGAATCCCGGTGGTTTTCCGTCAGGAAATTCCCCCACGCGCGGTTCTCGTTGTCATCCCAGTTGTGATAGTCCTTGTGCTCTTTGTCGTAAACCTTCTTGTGATCGTCGTTCCTGTGGTCTTCTTGAGCTGCAGGAATTGCCCTGATCGAGACTGGCGCTGCAAGCGCTGCCACCAGAAAAAACGAAGCAATTAAATATTTTGTACGATGCATGCTGTAATCCTCCAAGTTCAGATTGTCCGCCCTTGCCGCTGCGGCAGTCCTCAGCGTGCGCCTCGCGCCGGGGCATTGATGTTTCATTCCGCACACCTTCATCGAAAGAGTTCCGCGAGGCGGGCAGTGCCTAAGAACGAAAAGCACTGCCTGCACATTCCCGGCATCAAACTTGGGCATTCGCTTTTCTTTTGTCTTGACTGTAACACACGTTACATGTAACAGTCGTTTCATGAAGCGCCCTCCCTCCATTCGTCGCGACCAAATCCTCGAAGCCTGCATCGACTACATTCTCGACCACGGCGTTGCCGACCTGTCTCTTCGCCCTCTTGCCGCAGCCGTCGGCAGCAAGGCCAGGCTATTGATCTACCACTTCGGCACCAAGGACGCCCTGCTTGCGGAAGCCATGTTGTTGGTCCGTGGCCGTACCCAACTGGCTTTTGCCAAGTCTTTGTCCTCCAGCGAGGTCAGCCAGCCGGCGCCAATCATTCGGGTCTTCTGGGATTGGGCCACTTCGCAAAAACATGAACGTTATCTGCGTCTGTTTTTTGAAATCCACGGGCTCGCTTTGCAACGCCCAGTGATGTACCGCCGGTATCTGAGAGGCGCAGTCACCAGTTGGGTAGAAATGTTCGCGGAGGTCTTACCACCGAAGATTTCTCGTTCCAAGCGTTTGCAGCTTTCCTCTCTCGCTGCGGGTACCGTTTTCGGTCTGCTCCTCGATTTTTTGTCCAGCGGCGACAAGAAGCGCACTGCGGAAGCCCTGGATCTCTTTGTTGACGAGTTTGCAGTCCTGCTGGCCAAGCATCGCTAGAGCCAAGCCGGATTTTGCTGGAAGGAGTGAGCTGATGAGTATCCATGTTCCTTGGAGCGCCTTTGCTATTCCGCTGATCGTTCTCGCCACGGCAATCGCCATGATGGTGGCCGAAGCCGTTCGGGCGGGCCGCAAATGGCCCAATGTTCCAGGATGGTGGTTGCGCGCGCTGCTGTTGAATGGCGCACAAGTCGGAGCGGTGTGGCTTGCGGGTGCGGGCTGGAATGGTTGGATGTTGGGCCACCGGCCGTGGAATGCCGACGGCCTTGGCGTAAACCTCGGGGCTTTCATCGGATACCTGGTAATGACTTTCGTCTATTACTGGTGGCACCGCTGGCGGCACCAGAGTCACTTTCTTTGGCGCTGGATTCATCAGATGCATCACAGTCCGCAACGCATTGAAGTCATAACCAGTTTTTATAAACACCCCTTGGAAGTGCTGGCAAACAGTGTGCTCTCCAGCGCGATTCTGTACCTGGTCGTAGGATTGGGTCCGAACGCCGCAGCTGGCGCTGTAGTTCTTAGTGGTCTTGCGGAGCTGGTGTATCACTGGAATGTCCGCTCCCCTTACTGGCTTGGCTTCTTCTTTCAGCGTCCGGAGAGCCATTGCGTACACCATCAAAAGGGTCTGCACTCCTTCAACTATTCTGACTTGCCCCTGTGGGACATGCTGTTTGGCACGTTTCGAAACCCGCGTTGCTGGAATGCGGAATGCGGCTTTGAGCCGGCCCAAGAACAGATGTTTGGCGAAATGTTGCTCGGGAATGACGTCAACGCTACGAAGTCCGACCTATCCCTATCGTGAACCAGCGATGAAACTCAAATTGACTGCGATCTTCCTGCTCGTGCTTGGTTTGTTGCAGATGTTTGGCGACCTCTGCAACCTTCCTGCAGTGAAAGGTCTCGCCTCCGCTACTGCCGCGTCACCTGCGCCCAAGGTATTTTCCGCGGTGCGTGGCCTGGAGACGTTCTCCACCCGGTTTTACATCGAGTGGACGGATGCCGATGGTCAATTTCATTCGACCGAAATAACACCCAAGCTCGCGAAGGGTTTGCGTGGTCCTTACAATCGGCGCAACGTCTATGGTGCGGTGCTTGCCTACGGCCCGGTCATGGCTGCCGACCGGCGTACGCGGCCGCTCTTTGACTCCGTTGCTCATCATGCGCTCTGCGGAAACGCGCCCCTGCTACGCGAACTGGGTATGAATGCCAAGGAATTGCGCGGCAATCCTCACCTTCGCCTTGCTCCGCAACCAGGTTCCAACACTGCCGGTTTGCAGTTGTCGTTCGAATGGGATTGCCAATGAAGAACGGTTGGACCACCGGCCAATTCGCAGTTTTTCGTCTTATTTTCGGACTGTACCTGGTTTGGCATTTGGTCGCGCTGCTGCCTTGGGGCGCCGAGATTTTCTCTGCGCAAGGGGTTCTGCCTGACCGGGCGCTCAGCCCATTGATCAATCTCTTTCCCAACATTTTTCTTCTGTCCGATTCGTCGCTCTTCGTAAGCCTGTGTCTTTGTGCCGGAGTGGTCTGCAGTGTCTTTTTCTTGATCGGAAAATTCGATCGGATTGCTGCAGTCTTGATCTGGTATCTCTGGGCCTGTCTCTACGCAAGAAATCCATTGATTGCCAACCCGTCCCTGCCTTTTATTGGCTGGTTGCTGCTTGCATACGCCTTGACTCCGTCGCGTACCTCGTCGGCCGCAAATCTCACGAAAGGTTGTTCTTGGCGCCTTCCAGCCGAAATCTACCTGGTTGCTTGGGTTGTTGTCTCCTGTGCATACCTTTATAGCGGCTACACCAAACTCACTAGTCCCTCCTGGGTCGATGGCAGTGCTCTTAGCCACGTGCTGGCCAACCCGCTCGCTCGCGATACCGTACTCCGCACTTTTCTACTTTCCCTTCCGCAATCATTTCTTAAAATTGCCACTTGGTCCGCGCTAGCTCTAGAGCTGAGTTTTGCCCCCCTTGCTTTGTCGCGACGGCTTCGCCCATTCGTTTGGCTGTCGATGGCCGGGCTGCACTGTGGTCTATTGCTGTTGATCAATTTCTCGGATCTGACCGCCGCCATGCTGATCGTGCATCTTTTTCTCTGCGATCCCGCTTGGATTCGTTCTCCTCAGCCCGCCAACGAGGCGATCTTGTTCGATGGCGAATGTGGTCTGTGCCATTGGCTTGTGCGCCTAGTCCTGCAGGAAGATGGTTCCGCTCAGCCCTTTTGTTTTGCGCCGCTGCATGGCAATTTTTGCCAGGCCAAAATTCCCGATGAAGTCTGCCGCACATGGCCAGATAGCATCGTGGTCCTCGATGCCGAAAACAATCTTCTTACCCGTTCGACGGCCGTCATTTATGTAATGAAGCGGCTTGGCGGCCTTTGGTATGCCGCCGCTATGATCCTTGAATTTATTCCGAAAGCACTCCGCGACTTGGGCTATGCCTTTGTTGCCGCTGCTCGGAGATTCTCGCCAATTCCAGCAACCGGCTGCTGTCCATTGATTCCGTTCGAATTGCGAGCTCGCTTCCGAGACTAAAACCCCGCTGGTCGCCCCAGCGCTTTTTCAGGAACAGCAGCGCCGTCTTGGGCTGCGCTCCGGCCAGGCTGAACTGTCCGGTATCCTGCGGCAGCCGCCACGAGCCATGATCCTCGCGCAACGCCCGCAGTCGCAAGACGACTTCCTTTTCGCTTAGCCACTCGATGTCCGCCGGTGTCCCCCTTTGCCGTGCCGCCGCTGCGGCGGCACAAACTGCGCCGCTCCAATAGCCCCTCAAGAACGGCTCGAGCCGGTCTTTGCTGCGGCTCTTTTTGTTTGGTGTGAAAAGCAATCAGTGCTTTGCCGGCTCCGGCATCACGTACCCCGATTGCGCCGGCAGTCCCGCGCGCTCCAGTTGCACCGTTACGTGCCCAATCGAAAATTCCTGCTCCATCAAGTATCGAATGGAACCCAGCACACTCTCGCATTTATCCAGATGCATGTCGGTTACCCGCGCATGGCAGGACATCGCGATCGCTCCGCCCCCCAGCGACCAGATGTGCACGTCGTGAACTTCCATCACGCCTTCGACCTTTAAAATCGCGCGCGCCACTTCCTCGATGCCCATCTCTTTCGGGCGGCCTTCCAGCAAAATGTGCGCGGAATCCCTCAGAATCCCGACGCTCGACCACAGCACCAGTAATCCAATCGCCAGGCCCAGCACCGGATCAACCCAGTGCCAGCCGGTCACGCCAATCACGATTGCGCCGGCGATAATCGCCACGTTCGAAAGCGCATCGCCAAAGTTGTGCACCAGAATGCTGCGCAAATTTAAATCGTTGCGCCCGCGCACCAGCGCCAGGGTAATTCCGCCGTTCACCGCCAGCGCCGCCAGCGAAGTCCAGATCATCCACGATTCGATCACGTCCACCGGCGCCCGCAACCGTTCGAACGATTCCCAGCCCAGCCACATCGCCAGAATTACCAGCAGCACCGCATTCGTAAACGCCGCCAGCACTCCCGCCCGGCGATACCCGTAAGTTTTTTCGCTGTCCGCAGGCCGCTGCGCCCAACGCATCGCCAGCCACGAAATTCCCAGCGCCGGCACATCCGACAAGTTGTGCACCGCGTCATTCAACAGCGCCACGCTGTGCCCCAGCAGCCCGCCAAAAATCTCCGCAACCACCAGTCCCAGCGTCGCCGCCATCGCCCACGCCAGCACCGCTGGCTGCATCGGCGGATGCGCGTGCCCCGCATGACCGCCATCGTGCGCATGCCCGTGCGCCTGGCCATGCGGATGGTCGTGACCGTGCCCATGCTCGTTCGAATGGCGGTGTTCATGCGAATGAACATTCCCGGCGTGGGCGTGCGCGTGGCCGTGTTTGTCGTCGTGCATCGTCTCCACTATACCCCGCATACTCCACTCTTGCTGCCTTCACGGTCTTGCGACAGTGTGCCGTGATCGCCAGCCCTTATTACGCAGTTTGACAACTTGCCTCCGCGAATCAATTGACGCTCCCCTCCACCGCTGCGAGTATCAAGTGAGCTTCGCGCATCCGTGTGGGTTGCACGCGACGGCTTTTTTGTAAGTTTTCATCAGGCGGAAAATGGCTGGCCCAGTTACAAAATTGAGCTTCTGGGGCGTTCGCGGTTCCACACCCACGGTGGACCCGGCGACGTGGCGCTACGGCGGCAACACGCCTTGCCTCGAACTCACCGCACCCGACGGCACACAATTTATTCTGGATTGCGGAACCGGTCTGCGCGTTCTCGGCAGCCGCTGGACCGCTCCCTCCGCCGGTGTCATTGCATCCGGCGTGCGCAATCCGGAAACCCACATCCTGGTCACCCATTATCACTGGGATCATATTCAAGGTGTTCCGTTTTTCACTCCGCTGTATTCCGAAAACAACGCATTTCACTTCTACAGTTTTCGTTCCAAGCATCTCGGCCGCGACAGCTTGAAACAGGTGTTCGAAACGCAAATGGCCACTCCCTATTTTCCGGTCAACATGACGGCCATGGTCGCCAAGAAAAAATTCATGGAGATCAGCGGCGGAGACACTTTCGTGGTCGGCGAAAACAAAATCACCGCCCGCTACATCAATCATCCACAGGGTTGTCTCGGCTATCGCATCGAAACTCCCGGCGGCACCGTGGTCTACGCCACCGACAACGAACCCGGCGATGCGAAGCTCGATGGAGAGTTGCGCGAACTCGCAGCTGGCGCGGACATTTTTATCAACGACGCGCAATACACTCCGGAACAGCTGGCCACCACCCGCAAAGGCTGGGGACACTCTTCCTGGCGCGAGGGAGTGAAAGTCGCACACGAAGCCGGCGCAAAAACCTTGGTGCTGTTCCACCACGATCCCGATTCCACCGATCGCCAAGTGGACAGTTTGCTGCGGCAAGCGCGCGAGGAATTCGATTCAGTGTTTGCGGCCAGCGAAGGCATGGTAATCAAGCTCGGTTCCGCGGACGGCACTCTCGAAGCGCATATGCCGGTCACCCGAACCGCGTTGCGGCGCGAAGCGCAGTTCCGCGCAAAGGTTTGCGGCATCACCGAAGGCGGCCATTCGTTCGAAGAGGAAACAGTGGTGCGCGATCTGGCGATGCAGGGCGCGCTGCTTTCGATGGCGCACTGCCCGCGCCTGCAATCGGAATTGCAAATCACCATGGAAACGCCCGGCGTGGACGGTCCGAAAGAGATGAAACTGCGCGGCTACGTGGTGCGCGTGGATTGCAACGAAGAGAAGGGGCACAGCGCGGTGGGCGTGGTGTTTACGGAGTAACGAAAGCGGCCGGACATTTTTCCACGAAATGCAAAAATATTTTCCCGGAAATCCGCGAAACATATCTGGACGATTAAAAAAAATTTCTCTACTTGAGCTGTTCCAATTTCTGGTCGAGGTGGGCCAGCGCTGCTTCCAGCTGCTTCTTGTGGTTGGGATGAGTTGCGGTTTCCAAGTCGTTCAGAATGTGTTTGCGCGACAGTTCCAGATTCCCGCGTTCGCGGTCTTTTTCCAATTGGTCCTGAGCTTTCTTGGCTTTGCCTGGTGCCGCCATAGTCTCCCTGCTGGCAACCTGAGATTCGACGTCTTTACTCTCCCAGCCCCGCGCCATACCTAAATTGTCCCACATTTCGCGGCAAACGCGGAGAATCAGAAATCTTTTTTGGTGACCAGAAGTGCATCACGCGCCGGCCGCCTTGACGCGGGTGCGCGGAGTCTGTTCGGGCTGGATCAGGTGGCGCAGTCCGGCTTCGGCGATGCGCGCGCGGCGCTCCGCAAATAGCCCGGCAAAAATAAATTCCGCGGAATTTTCCTTCCAGCGCAGCCGCAGGATCCAGTCGTCTTGCGAAGGGAATGCGGTGGCCATGGACAGTTCGCTGACCGGAATCACCGCTACCGGACGAAGTTGGTCGTCAAGCGACCAGACCCGCGTGGGGGTCAGATAAAAATTCACGGTTGCGAATGCTTCCGGGCCGCAGCAAAAGCGGCCGCCGTCAATCACCAGATACGCGCCGAGTTGTTCGATGGCTTGCGCCGAGCCGCGATCCTGGCGCAGCGGCGGAAGCAAGACCGCCAGCAGAAACATCGCGAGACCGACCGGCGCAAATGCCCAGGCATTCCACAAACTGAGCGGAAGAACAACCAGTGCCGCACCGAGCATGCCCAGCAGAATCCGGATGCCGGTCCAGGCGCTCGGAGTGGAGCGCAGCGTCAGCAGCTTTGGATAGGTGCGCGAGATCAGAAAGAGCGAATCGGCTATGGACAAGCGAAACCGCGCGAAGGGAGACATGGCTTCAGCGGACGGCAGCTCGCTGGGGAGAATTGGTGGAATGGAACCAGTGCTCATAGCAGTTCGGGGAGAGTTATGTTAGCAGTTCGACCAAAAGAATTCGCATAGAATTCGGTCATTTCCACCGGGACTTGCAGGTTCTAGGACTAGGTCGCTCCTACGTCTCATCTTAGGACGCTGGCCAGCAAAAAAGATTCCCCGCTGCGCTCGGAATGACTCGATATTTCGGTGCAGAACGCCCCTGGTGCTCAAGAGCGGCGGCCAAAGCTTTACATTATAAAGTACTTGACAATAGCAATGTCTTTGCTATAATTGGAGGTGCGGCGGAGAAAACCCGAGGGACAACTCAGATGGTGAAAAGGATTCTGGCGATTATCGCGATATTTGTGTGTTCGTGCATGGCTTGGATGATTTTGGGGACCTCGATTTACTTGCGGACCGAGAATGCGGGGTCGGCGTTGAGCGGGAGGGTGGCTACGACGTGGGGAGAGACGCAGGAGCAGCACCCTCCGGCGGTGAGTTACCTGGTGCAAGAAGCGAAGACGGTGCAGGTGGAAGAGAACGGGCAGAAGGTCAAGAAAACGGAAATGGTGAGCGTGGCCAGGAACGTGCCACTCGATTCGAGCATGATCGTGGCGGACTTCCACATTGATTACCGGCAAAAGGGATTGCTGTGGTTCAGCACGTACCGAGTGGGATTTGCGGGTGAGTACAAGTTCCAGAATCCGACGGCGCAGGAAGAGAATTTTACGATCAGGCTGCCGTTGCCGGCGAAGCAGGCGGTGTACGACGGAGTGGAGATTTCGCTGGATGGCGCGCCACTGGCGCTGGATTTTGGCGGTGCGGACGTGGTGGCGCATGGGCAGGTAGAGCCTGGAGCGAGCGTAGTGGTGAGAGCGGCGTACCGATCGCAAGGGCAGGACAGCTGGAACTACAAATTTTCCAGCGGTGATGAGGTGGCGCGAGCCAAGGATTTTCATTTCCTGATAAAAACGGATTTTGCGGGATTCGATTTCCCGGAGAATTCGCTTTCGCCGACCGAGAAGCGCGAGACGCCGCAGGGCTGGGAACTGAAGTGGGATTACCAGAACCTGGTTTCCGGATTCAACATCGCGCTGCGAATGCCGCAGAAATTGCAGCCGGGGCCGCTGGCCGGGCGAATCTCGTATTTTGCGCCAGTGTCATTGTTTTTCTTTTTCTTTCTGGTGTTCATGCTTTCCACGCTGCGGGGAATCGATTTGCATCCAATGAACTATTTTTTTCTAGCCAGCGCGTTCTTTGCGTTTCACTTGCTGCTGGCATATTTGTGCGACCACCTATCGATTCACGCGGCGTTTGCGATTTCTTCGGCGGTATCGATTTTGTTGGTGGTGACGTATTTGCGGTTGGTGGTGAATTTGCGGTTTGCGCTGGTGGATGCGGGGCTGGCTCAGTTGATTTACCTGGTGTTGTTTTCGTACGCATTCTTTTTTGAAGGGTTTACCGGATTGGCGGTGACCATTGGCGCGGTGTTGACGTTGTTTGTGGTGATGCAGATGACCGGGCGGATTCAGTGGGGGGAGAAGTTTGTGCGGAGGGTGGCGTAGGGGGAAGTCCCGAGAGAAGACCCAGGTGTAAAACCGACACCTGGGGCACCCGACGATTGCGAGGAAAAAGCAGGTCCCTCGCTCCGCTCGGGATGGACAAATGAAAAAACCGGGGTGACAAACGAAAAAAACGAAGATAAAAAAGAAACCGGGCGGCGCGGACTATCAAGCGCTGCCCGGTTTTGTTTGTCGATGCGAAAAATTAGTGAGCAGCAGGTTGCGCGGTGGGAGGAAGAACACCGTTGAGGCGGAGGTACAGGGATTGGGCGGAGTAGTGGTCGGCCCAGGAGCCAACCAGGATAAACATAGCGCCGGCGCGGGTGAACGAGCGGTTAGGAAAGAGCGGAATGGAATCGGCGAGATGCGAATCGTCGACTTTGGCAAGAGCGGTGGAGCAGAAGTCGAAAGAGGCTTTGACGTTGGCGACGAGTTTGTCTTTCGAATCGGTTTCGGCGAGCTTGGGGCCTTCGGGAGCGGCGACGCCGGAGACTGCGGAGCAGAAGCGGAAGTTGGATTCGGCGATGTGCAGGGTGAGATGCGCGAAGGTGATCTGGTCGGGGGTGGGTTTGAACGAAAATTTGTCGGCGGGCATGGCGTCGGCGGCCGCAGACATGTTTTTGGAATAGCGGGTGATGCCAGCGCGAACGGCGTCGGCGACAGGAGAGTTGGAGGGAGCGGCCGCGGGAGGCGCGGCTTGCGCGAAAGTCAGAAGTGGAGTGCAGGCTAAGGTTGCGAGGACAGCGAGTTTGCGGATCATGATTGGCTCCTTGGGTGGCAGAGAGATGGTACGCCGCGATGGGCGCGTCGGCAAGAAGGGAGGAAAAAGGAAAAGATAACGCAGAGACGCAGAGAACCCAGAGGTGCGCGGAGAATATGAGCGAACAGCGAGGAAACGCGGTTGCCGCGGCTGAACCTACTGGTGGTCGGAGCGGGTGCGGAGGTGGTACCAGACGGTGATGAGCATGATGGAAACGAGGAGGATCAGGGTCGAGATGGCATTGATTTCGGGAGTGATGCCGCGGCGGAGGCGGCCCCAGATTTCGAGAGGGAGAGTGTATTCGCGGCCGTAAAGGAAAAAGGTGACGGCGATTTCGTCCATGGAGAGGGTGAAGATGAGAAGCGCCGCGGCGATGAGAGAAAGTTTGAGATTGGGAAGGGTGACGAGCCAGAACGTGCGCCAGGGAGTTGCGCCGAGGTCGAGAGAGGCTTCTTCCTGGCGGCGATCCATTTTTTGCAGGCCGGCGAAAATTTCGGTAGTGGCAACGGAGATGAGCGCGGTGCCGTGACCGAGGAAAATGGTGACGAGGCTGAGGTCGAGTTTGATTCGAACGGCGAAGAGCAAGAGCGAGAGGCCGGTGATGATGCCGGGAAGAATTAGAGGAAGAAGGACCAGGCGGCGGAAAAGGGATTTGCCGGGGAAGTCGGCGCGATCGAGGGCGAGTGCGGCGAGAAGGCCGAGAGTTAACGAGAGAGCGACGGCTCCGGCGGCGACGATGAGGCTGTTCAGGACGGAGTCCCAGATGGCGGAGTCAGCGAAGAGCTGGCGGTACCAATCGAAAGTGAAGTGGCGAGGAGGGAAGCCGCCGACGCCGTCGCGATTGAAAGAGTACACGACGAGAACCATGATGGGGAGATAGATGAAAGCGAAAACGAGCATCGCGTAGATGGCGAGCAGCGGGGAGCGGCGCAGGGTGCTGGTGGGAGTGGCGCTCATTCGAATGACCAGCGCTTTTCCACGCGTTGGGTGAGGGCGAGCATGGCCAACGTGAGGATCAGGATGAAGACGGAGATTGCGGCGCCGAGCGGCCAGTCATAGGCGGCGCCGAAGAGAGACTGGACGAGGTTGGCGATCATGGTGCCGGAAGGACCGCCGACGAGAAGCGGCGCGAGAAAATCGCCGAGAGCGAGAACGAAGGCGAAAGTTGCTCCGGCGAGGAGGCCGGGTAGAGAGAGCGGAAGGATTACACGGAAGAAAGTTTTGCGCGGCGATGCGCCGAGATCTTGCGAAGCTTCGATGAGCGGACGGGGAATGTGTTCGAGGGATGCGTAAATTGGGAGAAAAACGAACGGCGTGTAGATGTGGGTGAGCATGAGGACGACGGCGAACGGACTATAGAGAAGCGCGGAGACCGGGCCGTGGGTGATGTGCAGATATTGCAGAAAGCCGTTGAGGACGCCGTCGGAGCCGAGAATGGTTTTCCAGGCGTAGCCGCGGACCAGATAGCTGACCCAAAGCGGGACGATGACCAGTTGGTAGAGAAGTTCTTTGCGCGCGCCGGTGTGGAAAGACAGAAAATATGCGAGAGGGTAGCCCAGTAAAAGTGAGAGGACAGTGACGGAAGCGGCGATACGCGCGGTGCGGAAGAGAACTTCTATATATAGAGGATTCTTGAAGAGTATGGCGTAGTTGTCGAAATTCCAGTGATGGATGATGAGGCCGTCGCGGACGGTCCAGAAGCTGTGCAGGAACATTAATAAGTACGGAAGAAGCAAGAAGAGCGCGACCCAGAGGATGGGCGGGAGGGAGACGAGGAGTTTGTAGGTGCGGGAGTACATAAAATAGATCGCCCTAGTCGTTGACGGCGATGGCGTCCGCCGCATTGAACATAAAATCGTGTTGGCCTGAGAGCGGCGTGCTTGAGGGGATGCGCGCACGGAGCAGGGTGCCGGTGGCGGTTTCGAGTTCGAGGAGTTCGGTAGCGCCGGAATAGATTTGCTGGTGGATGGAGGCGGTGAAGCGGACGTTGTTGGCAGACGGCGAAGAATTGTTGGCAAGCGAGACAGATTCCGGGCGCAGCGAGAATAGCGCTGAACCATCGGGCTTGGCACATGGAAATTGGAAAGCGCCGCAATTGGCGACGCCTTCTCGAATGATGGCGCGGAGCAGATTGGTTTGACCGATGAATTGCGCGGTATAGGCGGTGGCGGGATGCGCGTAAATTTCCCGGGGTGACGCGACTTGTTCGAGCGCGCCGTTGCGAAGGAGCGCGATGCGGTCGGAGAGAGCCATGGCTTCTTCCTGATCGTGGGTGACGAAGAGGAAGGTGATGCCGACTTCGCGCTGTAGGGATTTCAGTTCGGACTGCATTTCTTTGCGGAGGTTGGCGTCGAGCGCGGAGAGTGGCTCGTCGAGAAGAAGAAGCTCAGGGCGATTGACGAGGGCGCGGGCAAGCGCGACGCGCTGTTGCTGGCCGCCGGAAAGTTTGCTGGGCTTGGCGGTGGAATATTCCTGCATACGAACCATGGCGAGAGCGTCGGTGACGCGCGAGGCGATTTCATTTTTTGCGGTGTTCGCGGCGTGCAGGCCGTAAGCGACATTTTCGCTGACGTTGAGATGCGGGAAGAGCGCGTATTGCTGGAAGACGGTGTTGACGCGGCGTTTGTAGGGAGGAAGGGTGTCGAGGCGGGTGCCGTGCATCCAGATTTCGCCGCTGGTCGGTTGTTCGAATCCGGCGATCAAGCGGAGAACAGTGGTTTTGCCGGAACCGCTTTCGCCGAGCAGGGTGAGAAATTCTCCGGCGGCAATTTCAAGCGAAAGAGTTTTCAGCACTTCACGCGGGCCGAAGCGTTTGCTGACGGCGCGGACTTCGAGCAAGGTTGCGCCTGGCGCGAGCGTAGCCGCGGCAGATGACCTGGCGGTTGACGAAGCGGGGGTCACTGTGCGGCTTTGACCTCGTTCCAGATTTCGTTGTACTTGGCGCGGCGCGGAACATCCTGCCAGAAATAGATGCGTTGCATGTAGGCATCGGGATCATCGAGGTGCAGAGATTTTTTTTCGTCGGCGGAAAGGAACGAAGCGGCACCGGGATTTGCGGGAGTGTAGTGGGTGACGTCGGTGACAAGCTTCTGGGTTTTGGCGTCGATCATGTAGGCGATAAATTCCGTGGCGAGATCTTTATTTTTGCTGGCGGCGGTAATCATCAAGTGGTCGATCCAGCCGGTGGTGTTTTCCTTGGGGATGGTTTCGCCGATGGGGAAATTGAGTTTGCGAAGCTGCGCGGTGTTGAGCGACCAGCCCATGGCCAGCACGATTTCGTGATTTTGAAAAAGATTGGTGAGCTCGCCGCCAGTGGTCCAGTATTTGCGGATGTTTGGTTTAAGTTCGAGGAGTTTTTTTCTGGCGGCTTCCAGTTGCGCATCGGAAAGATTGTAGAGCTGATTGGGATCGGGCTTGTCGTAACCGAGAATTTGCGCGGCCATGTAGATGCTGGAGAGTTCGTCCCACAGAGAAACTTTGCCGCGGAATTTCGGATCCCACATGACGGCCCAGGAATCGGGAGGCTGCGAAAAAGCGCTGGTGTCGTAGAGAAGTGGATTGGGTCCCCACATGAACGGCACGCCGTAGATTTGACCGTTGGCCTTGACCAGAGAAGAATCGCGAAGTCTTGCGGAGAGTTGTGAGTAGGCGGGAAGTTTGGAGAGATCGAGAGGGGCGGCAAGGCCAGCTTTAACGATCGAAGCGGCGACATCGCTGGAGGGCGAGATGACGTCGTAGTTCGAAGCGCTGCCGCCGCGAAGCTTGGCAACGAGTTCGTCGCTGGAGCCCATGTAAGAGGCGACGACTTTGCAGCGGTGGGAGACTTCGAAATCGTGGACGTAGGAGGGATCAGCGTAGCCTTCCCAGACCAGGAGGCTGAGGGTGGGTTCGGATTTTCTGCAGGAATTCGCAAAAAATGCGACGAAGAGGGTGACGAGAATAAAAGTCGTGCGTTTCATCGGGTCTCCGCAAGGAAAAGCAGATTCCTCGCGTTGCTCGGAATGACAATCTACCGTACCTTTCAGCATTCTGTCAGCGCGACACGCAGGAATGGAGAACAGCTTACTACGACTGCTAAAAGGTCGGCGGCGTGTTGATCCAAAGCAGCCAGGATTCGGTCTTGCCGGGATTGCGCCAGCGGTGCGGAGTGGAACTCTGGAAATACAGGCTGTCGCCGGGCTTCATGCGGTAGTGCTCGTCAGTGTTGAGCCAGATCTCAAATTCGCCGCGCAGGATGTGCAGAAATTCCTCGCCTTCGTGGGTATAGGATTCGCCGCTACTGCCGCCGGGCTTGATGCGAAAAAGGTGCGGTTCCATGGCAGTGTTGCCCCAGGCGAGCAATTCCATGCGAACGCCTTTGGTGGTTTCGAGGACTTTGCGCTCGCTTGGGCCGACGAGGCGGGAATTGTCCTTGGCGGGTTCGAAGAAGGAAAGAATATTGGTGCCGTAGTAGCGGGCGATGCGGCGCATGGTGGCGATGGAAGCGCGCATCTGTCCGCGTTCCAGGGCGCTGAGAAAACCGACGGAGACTCCGGTCGAGCGCGCGACTTGGGAAAGAGAAAGACCGCGGCGCTGGCGCAGACGGCGAAAACGCTGGCCGGGAGAAGCGGTGTTTTCCGCCGGAGATGAAACCACGCCCTGGCGTTTGAGAACGTGGACGATGGCGGCGGGGTTCAAACCGCGGGCGCGGCGGAGAAAAATGGCGCGCTGCAAAATGCGCACGTCTTTTTCATTGTAGACGCGATAACGGCTGGTGGTGCGGCGCGGGGTGACCAGGCCGAGCGCTTCCCAGGCGCGCAGAGCGGAAGAGGAAATGCCGACGCGCTGGGCGACTTCGCTGATGCGCAGCGACGCGCCAGGCGTGCGCGAAACCGATGGCTTGGATAAATTCTTTCTGCTTGACATCCCCGTCCACTTTTCCTAAGTTTACAGGATTATAGTAAGGTTTGGGCGGTACAAGCAACCTAGAAGCACGGTGCAAATTCAAGAGCTTCAGGGCTCAGGGGTGAGTTCATGAATTGGAAGCAGATGCGCGCAGTATTGTGCGGGAGCATTTTGAGCAGTCTGGTACTGCTGCTGGCGGCGGCGATTATGGCGCCGGGCAGCGCGGCACAAAGCACCGGCGGACGAATCCGCGGTACGGTGACGGATGCCACCGGCGGCGCGGTTGTTGGCGCCAAAGTAACCATTATTAACCAGGCTACGGGGTCGCAACGGGACACCGAGACGGGAGCAAACGGCGAATACATCTTCCTGGAAGTTCCGGTGGGAACTTACGAAGTACAGCTGAATCAACCGGGGTTCAAGAAGTACTTGCGCAAGGGCATTGTGTTGAACCTGAACGAAGTGCTTGGACTGGACATTGCGCTGGTGGTCGGCGGGTCAACAGAAGTCGTCGAAGTAACGGGAGCGCCGCCGCTGGTGGACACCAGTTCAACGCAATTGGGCGCGGTCGTCGGCGAACGCGCGGTGAGCGAGTTGCCGCTGGCGCAGCGCGATACCTATCAACTGCTGCAGTTGCAGCCGGGTGTGCAATCGCAGTTGGGCGTGGACAACGTGTATGGCAGTGATCGGGCGGGCGTGGTTAGCGTGAACGGCGGCCGGGGTCGTGACAACAATTTCACGGTGAACGGCGGCGATGGAAACGACCAGTTTGCGAACCTGCCGGCGATTCAGCCGTCGCCGGACAGCATCGAAGAATTTCGGGTGCTCACCAACACGTTTGACGCCGAATATGGGCGCAATTCTGGCGCGGTAGTGAACGTGGTGACCAAGTCCGGTACCAACGCCTTGCACGGTAACCTTTATGAGTTTTTCCGGAATCAGGCTTTGAATGCGAAAGGCTTTTTTGACACCACCAAGCTGGACTACCTACAGAATCAGTTCGGCGCGACGTTGGGCGGGCCAATCAAGAAAGACAAGACGTTTTTCTTTGTGACCTATGAAGGTGACCGTCTGCGAAAAGGAACGTCGTCGGACACGGTTACTGTGCCGACCGGCCCAGAGCGTACAGGCGATTTTTCAGCAACTCCGTTCTCTGGTGGAGTAACGACTGATTTCTTCGCTCAGACATTGAACAGCCGATGTGGATTGAATATTCCAATGCCATCGACGACGCCCACGGGCAGCGTTCCGTATTCCGCGATTTTCCCGAACAGCCAGATACCGACGCAGTGCATGGATCAAACGGCGCTGGACCTCCTGAACCAATACGTGCCCTTGGCAAATCGTGCGGACGGAACTTTTCAGGGGGTGCCACTGGGTCACGAAAGAAGCAATCAATTCACGGTGAAGATCGATCATGAGTTGACTAAGAACCAGCACCTGACGGGCTACTACTACTTCACACAGCACTATCTAGCGAAGCCATTCGCGAGATTTCAATCTGGCGGTGCGGACCTGCCAGGCTTTGGCGATCTAACAGATGAGCGGATCCAGCAACTGAACCTAGCCCACACCTGGACGATCGGTTCGACGTCCGTAAATGAGCTGCGTTTTACCTTCTTCCGCGAAGGGCAGGGTACCTTCTTACATCCTCAGCACACGGCACTGGTGCAGGATTCGTGCAAGACGGTTCCAACCACCAGTTGCTTCGCGGATCCGACCGATCCGAGCAACGCGCTGGGGATCCATCCAAATCTCGGGGCGAGCCGAGAAGGCGTCCCGTACGTGAATATTTCCGGCGGATTTTCACTGGGTAACAACTTCGAAGGTGAGTTGCCACAGAAGGGCAACACCTATGTGGTTTCGGATAGTTTTGGAAAGGTAATTGGAAATCACAGCGTGAAGTTCGGCGGGGACGTCCGCGATCAACAGTTTGACCAGCGGCTGTACTTCAATATCAACGGCTCATACTATCTTTATGGCGGAGGCCCGAACGATACTGCCTCGAACGATCTGTTCGCAAATTACCTGCTTGGGCTGAATGACAATTACATTCAAGGCTCGGCGCAAGATGAGCTAATCCGTTCGAAGTCCGTGTATCTTTTCGCGCAAGACAGTTGGAAGCTGAAGTCCAATTTGACTCTGAATTACGGACTGCGCTGGGAGCTGAATACCCCGCTGGCAGATATTGGGAAGAAAGTTCAGACGTATCGCCCAGGCCAGAACACATCCATCTATCCCTGCCAAATCGGGCCGAGTGACCCGCTATTCGCGACGTTCGGCAGCGATTGCAGTGCAGCAGGCGTAGTGCCTACCGGCCTGGTAGTCGCTGGAGATAAGGGAGTTCCGGTTGGACTGACGTCCACATACTACAAATCATTTGCACCGCGCATCGGGTTGGCCTGGAGTCCCGGGGCGAAAGACGGATTCCTAGGAAAGTTGTTTGGTGGAGCGGGGAAGACGAGTATTCGTTCGGGCTACGGAATCTTTTACAACCCGATCGAACAACTGGTGATGGAGCAATTCAGCGCGGAGCCTCCGTTTGGAGGCAGCTCGAGCATCTACAACACCATGTTCAATCTGCCGTTCCAATACCAGGACGGAACGACCGCACCGAATCCTTTTAACGGAATTTTGAATCCTCCGCGTGGGCAACCAGTGGACTGGGCGATGTTCCGGCCCATTCTTCTCTACGGACAGGCTGCGCCGCATATCCGGTCGCAATACGCAGAACAGTACAACCTGACAATCCAGCGGGAGTTGGCGAAGGACCTGGTGCTTGAGGTCGCGTACGTAGGTCGACAAGGACACCGGTTGCTTGCGACGCAGGAGTTGAATCCGGGAGATTCGCAAACTTGCCTGGACCTTAACTATATTGAAGGCTCCGGAACGTGCGGTCAGTTCGGCGCCGACAGCTCGTACAGCATACCGGGCGGCACGGTTTTGAATCACGATCTGCATCTTCCTTACGGAGCGAATAAAGTAATTCCGGCGGGAACCACTTTGGGGCCGAACGGAATCACCCTGGTCGGATTGCGGCCGTTTTCGTCTCCTAATTGCGAACCGACAACTGGTGCGGGATGCCCCGCCGACGGACTGCCGGTCTTCTCCAGCATCTTCCAACAAGGGACGATTTCTAGTTCCGCGTACAATGCATTTCAGGCCAGCCTGGAAAAGCGGTTCTCGCACGGACTGCAGTTCACTGCAGCTTACACACTTGGAAAATCGCTGGATTATGCCTCGACGTTCGAAAGCCTGGTCAACCCTTTCGACCCGAGAATTGGTCGTTCGCCTTCGCTCTTCGATGCGCGGCACCGCTTTGTGTTCAGCTACTACTGGGAACTTCCAGTCCGGAAATACCAGGGCTTTGCCGGAAAGGCGCTCAATGGCTGGGCCATATCGGGAACGACAACCGCACAAACCGGGTTCCCGATTCGCATCACCGAGCAAGATGACAACGAGCTCTATTCCAGTTTCGACTTTGAGACCTCGGGCCAGCCGAATCTGCTTGCACCGTTCAAAAAACTTAATCCGCGCGGTCCCGGGAATTTGGGTTTCGATCCGAGTTCATTCAGCACCACTTGTATCGATCCGACGGACACTGCTAACACTCAAGCGCTTTGCTCCAACGACCCGGGCGGCGTTGTGCTCGGCACCATTGGTAACGCGCCGCGCACGATCTGCTGCGGTCCCGGCGAGTTTCAGACCGATATCGGAGTTCTGAAGAATACAAATATTGGCGAACGCTACCGGCTTCAGTTCCGCGGCGAGATTTACAATCTGTTTAACTACGCGCAATTCTTCCAGCCGGATGGAAATGTTACTGATGGCTCGGACTTCGGCCGCGTCAAGCGGGCACGCGATCCGCGCCTAGTGCAGTTCGCACTTAAGCTCTACTTCTAGGGCGAGCGCGCAGGAAGAGAAATGCAGGGAAGCGCCCCGGCCAGGTCGGGGCGCTTCGGCGCGTTCCGGGAAAAGTCTTTCAGTTTTAGGCAGGACACTGACGGCAGGGAAGAGACCTGCGAATGGCTGGCTCCGTGGAGACGGGGCGGGCTTGGTTCGGAGAAAGAACATGTCGTACGAAGCACTCGATAAGGAAATCGCGCGGTATGAGAAGCGGACGCCGAAGTCGGCGGCTGCGCATAAGAGGGCGGAGCAGCGGATTCCGCTTGGCGTGGCCAGCAATTACCGGCACTACGAGCCGTATCCGATTTTTGTGAAGGACGGCCAGGGCAGCAAGATTCACGATATCGACGGGAACGAATATATCGATCACAACCTCTGTTTCGGCGCGTTGATGGCTGGGCATTGTCATCCGGCGGTGGTGAAGGCGGTCGGGACGAAGTTACACGAAGGAACGACCTTCGGCATGCCGCACGAGCAGGAATGGGAGCTGGCGGAAGAAATTTGCGCGCGGTATCCGGTGGAGATGGTGCGGTTCGGTTCGAGCGGCACGGAAGTGACGATGCATGCTTGCCGCATCGCGCGGGCTGCGACCGGGCGCGACAAAATCATCAAGTTCGAAGGGTCGTACCACGGGTTGCACGATACGGCGCTGGTCAGCGTGAAGCCGAAGGAAAGTGAGTATGGCGACGAAAACGCGCCGAACTCGGTTCCGGGTGGCGGCGGTGTGCCCAAAGCCGCGGTGGACAACGTGGTGGTGGCGAGCTTCAACAATTTGAAAAGTGTTGAGAACCGCTTCAAACAGTTTCCCGGGCAGATTGCAGCGATCATTCTGGAACCGATCATGATGAACGTTGGGCTGTGCATTCCGCAGGCGGGCTTTCTGGAAGGCTTGCGCAAGCTGTGCGATACCAATGGCGCGTTGTTGATTTTCGACGAAGTAAAGACCGGCGCGAAGCTTGCCTGGGGCGGGGCCAGCGATTATTTCGGCGTGAAGCCGGACATGATTTGTCTGGCGAAATCGATTGGCGGCGGCTTGCCGCTGGGCGCGTTTGGCGCCAGCCGCAAGGTGATGGGACTGATTTCCGACCACAAGGTTTTTCACGGCGGTACGTACAACACGAACCGGGTGGCGATGGCGGCGGGACTGGCGACGTTCCGCGAAGTGCTGACGCGGGAAAATTATTTGCATGTCGGCAAGCTCAGCACCAAGCTTGCCGACGGCTACCGCACTATCGTGGGAAAAGTTGGATTGAAAGCGTATGTGGCGAGCGCCGGAGTAAACGGCGCGCTGATGCTGTATCCGCAGGAAATCAGGAATTATCGCGACTGGACGAAAATCGACGTGGATTTGTGGCGGCATTACTGGTTCGCGATGGTGAATCGCGGCGTGCTGGCGCAGCCTTATTGGTGGGACGAGCAGTGGACGATTTCGGTGCAGCATACCGAAGCGGACATTGAAAAGCACCTGGCGGTGTTCGAGGAGATCGCTCCGGGCCTTGCGAAGGCGCAGGCGGAACGCGGCATGGTGACGGCGGCGGCCGGTCACTAGTTGTCGGACGAGCCGTGCCCATCATTACAGCGACGAGAGATTCCTCGCTCCGCTCGGAATAACGAAACGACTTGGTTAACGGCGAAGCACAGGCGGCGGGCTTCCCGATTAGCATCGGGACGCAAACAGCGCGACACCCGCCGCTACACAAGCCGAACGATCGAAGAGTTTTGGATTCCGCGGAGAGTTTCGGAGAAGAACGTTGACAGAAGACGTGAGTACCGCGGAAACCCAGCCACATCTAAAACGGGTTCTTGGACAGCGCGACCTGGTGCTGCTGTTCGTAGTGGCGGTCTTCAATTTGAACGTGCTGCCGTCGATTGCGGCCAACGGCGGCGTCACCATCTGGCTTTGGATTATTTCGCTGGTGCTCTTTTTCTGGCCGCAGGGAATTGCCGTGATTGAACTGGCGCAACGTTATCCGGGTGAAGGCGGCGTCTATCTGTGGGCCAAGGAAGTGTTCGGCAACTTCCACGGATTTCTTTCCGGCTGGTGCTACTGGACCAACAACATGATGTACGTGCCCACGGTGCTGCTGTATTTCGTTGGCGTTTCGGTGTTTGCGTTGGGCGCGGGGCACGAACAGCTCGCCGACAACAAAGTCTTCGCGCTGACGTCGTGTGTGGTGCTGCTGGCGGTGCTGGTGGTTTTGAACATCGTGGGACTCGGAGTCGGGAAGTGGGTCAACAACATCGGCGGCATCGGGACGTTCATTGCTGCGGGATTGCTGATGGCGCTCGGCTTGATAGTGTGGACGCGTTTTGGAACCGCCGTCACCTGGGATGATTTCAAGATTCCGGAAAATCCGCGATTCGTGCTGAATTCGTTTGGCGTGATCTGTTTCGGGCTGGTTGGACTGGAACTCGCGTCGATCATGGGCGATGAGATTCAAGATCCCAAGAAAACCTTGCCGGGAGCGGTAGCGTGGGGCGGCGTGTTATCCGGCGCGCTGTACATCGGGGCGACGCTGACGTTGCTGGTGGCGGTCAGCAAGAAAGATATCAGCGTGCTGCAGGGGATTGTGCAAGCGGTGACGCACATGGCGGGGCGAGTGGGCGTTCCGTGGATCATTGCACCGTTTGCGTTTTTGTTGAGTTTGTCGATCGCGGGAATTGGTTCGGCATGGCTGGGTGGTTCGGCGCGGATTCCGTTCGTTGCGGGACTTGATTCGTACCTGCCGCGTTGGCTCGGCAGCATTCATTCGAAATATGGTACGCCGTACGCCGCATTGATCGTGCACGCGGGGGTTTCGTTCGCGCTGGTGCTGATGAATTTTTGGGGCTCGGGAGTGCAAGAGTCATTTCAGCGGCTGCTGTCGCTTGCGGTGGTACTGCAGTTGATTCCATTTCTTTATATGTTTGGGGCTTTACTGAGATTGGCGCTGGCGGAGGATTTTCAGCAGGTGCGATACAGCAAAGTGAAATTGATTCTTGCGGGAGCCAGCGGCTTAGTGACCACCGCGCTGGGAATCGGTTTGGCTTTTTTCCCGGCGCAGCAAATTACCTCGCTCTTTTCATACGAAGTGTGGATGTGGGGCGGCACAGTGCTGTTCATAGGAGCGGCGGCGTTTTTCTTTTTTGTGTACGGGCGGCGCAAGACCGCGTTGAAGGCGGCGGCTTAAGAGAGATTTGCAATCTAAAAAGGAATTGCGGGAGGTTGAAATGTCGAGCAGTGCAACCGCAGGAATACGCAGTTACCAGAATTTTGTAAATGGAAAATGGGAGAACGCCGCATCGGGCAAGACTTTTCCCGTTTTTGATCCGTCGACCGAAGAAGTGATCGCGCAAGTCGCTGCGGCGGATGCCGTGGACGTGGATCGCGCGGTGAAAGCGGCGCGTGCGGCATTTGACTCGGGGCCATGGCCGCAAACGACGGCGCAGGATCGCGGGCGGATTCTTTTCAAGTTGGCGGACAAAATCCGCCAGAACACTGCGGCGCTGGCGGAGCTGGAATGCCGCAACACCGGCAAGCCGATTGTCGAAGCGGAATACGACATCGCGGACGTTGCGACATGTTTCGAGTATTACGGCGGACTGGCCAACAAAGTGACCGGGCACGTGAACCCGGTTCCAGCGAACGCGCTCAGTTTTACGCTGCGTGAGCCTATGGGAGTCGCGGGTCAGATTATTCCGTGGAATTATCCACTGCTGATGGCGGCGTGGAAATTGGCGCCGGCGATTGCGGCTGGTTGCACCTGCGTGTTGAAGCCGGCGGAGCAGACGCCGCTGACGGCGTTGGAGTTCGCAAATTATTTTGAAGAAGCGGGACTGCCGCCGGGCGTGGTCAATATCGTGAATGGATTTGGCGAGACCGCTGGTTCGGCGCTGGTGGCACATCCAGGTGTCGACAAGATCGCGTTCACCGGCAGCGCGGCTGTTGGAAAACTGATCGTCAAGAGCGCCGCGGACACATTAAAGCGCGTGACGTTGGAGCTTGGCGGCAAGTCGCCAAACGTTTTCTTCGCCGATGCGGATTGGGAAGCCGCGGTGGATGGCGCGCTGTTTGGCGTGTTCATCAATCAGGGTGAAGTGTGCTCTGCGGGAAGCCGAATTCTGGTGGAGAAAAAGATCTATGCAAAATTTGTTGAAGCCATGACTGAAAAGGCCAAACGCATCAAGCTGGGGCCGCCGATGGAACGCGAAACGAAGATGGGGCCGCTGGTCAGCAAAGAACAGTACGACCGCGTCGGCTCGTATCTGGAACTCGGTAAGAAAGAGGCCAAGACCGCAATCGGCGGCGGCCGGGCGAAACAGTTTGCCAAGGGGTTTTACGTAGAGCCGACGATTTTTTACGACGTGGACAACAACGCGCGCATTTCGCGTGAAGAGATTTTTGGTCCGGTGGCTTCGGTGATTCCGTTCGAAGGCGAGCCGGACGCGATTCGAATCGCCAACGACACACCCTATGGCCTCGCGGGCGCGGTGTGGACCCGTGACATTTACAAGGCTTTCCGCGTGGTCAAGTCGCTGCGCGCCGGAATTGTCTGGGTCAACCACATGCAGCCGACCTACGTGGAAGCACCATGGGGCGGCTACAAGCAATCGGGCTTCGGCCGCGAGCTGGGACCGTGGGGACTCGAAGAATATCTGGAAACCAAGCAGGTGTTCGTGAATTTGGACGAGACCCCGATCGGCTGGTACTAGAAATTCATCGTCGAGAGAAAACGCCATGAAAAGCATTCAGCTTCGCACGGAAATTCCCGGACCGAATTCGAAAACGTTGATGAAGCGCCGCGAAGCCGCAGTGCCGCGTGGACCGTACCACGCGACGCCAATATTCGCGGCGCGCAGCGAAGGCGCGGTGATTGAAGACGTAGACGGCAACAAGTTTCTTGATTTTGCCGGCGGCATCGGCTGCCTCAATACCGGGCACCGCCCCACGCAAATTGAAAGCGCGATCCGTCAGCAGCTCGAAAAATATATGCACCTCTGTTTCAGCGTCACGCCGTACGAAGGCTACGTTGCGGTGGCGGAAAAACTGAACGCGCTGGCGCCGGGAAAATTCGCGAAAAAAACTTTACTGGTGAACAGCGGCGCCGAAGCCGTCGAAAACGCGGTGAAGATCGCGCGCGCGTATACCAAGCGCCCGGCGATTATCGCGTTCAACGATGCGTTCCACGGCCGCACGATGATGGCGCTTTCGTTGACCAGCAAGACCCATCCGTACAAAGCGGGATTCGAACCTTTTCCCGGCGATGTGTACCGGCTGCCATATGCGTATTGCTACCGCTGCTCGTACGGGCTGACCTATCCGAGCTGCAAAATGGCCTGCGCCACGGCGCTGGAAGACGCGTTCAAGCGCGTGGTGTCAGCGGAATCGGTGGCCGCAGTGATCGCCGAGCCAGTGTTGGGCGAAGGCGGGTTCGTCGTGCCGCCGAAAGAGTTTTATTCGGTGTTACAGGAAATCTGCCGCAAGCACGGCATTCTTTTTATCGCCGACGAAGTGCAAAGCGGAATCGGCCGAACCGGAAAGTTCTTTGCAATCGAACATTATGGCGTCGAGCCGGACCTCATTGCTTCCGCAAAATCGCTTGGCGGGGGACTGCCGCTAGCCGCGGTGACCGGGCGCGCGGAAGTGATGGACGCCGCGGGAATTGGCGGGCTGGGTGGAACGTTTGGCGGAAATCCGTTATCGTGCGCTGCGGCGTTAGCGGTGCTGGAAATCATGGAAAAAGACGGACTGCTGGCGCGCTCTACGCATCTCGGCCGAAAATTCGAGGAACGCGGCAAGTCCTGGACCAAGCAATTCCAGATTGTTGGCGAAGTGCGTGGACTTGGCGGAATGTGCGCGGTCGAGTTGGTGAAAAATCCGGCGACGCGCGAGCCGGCTGCAGACGAAACAAAAAAGATCGCACAGTATTGCTACGAACACGGCCTGATCACCATCACTGCGGGAACTTACGGCAACGTGATGCGTATTCTGGTTCCACTGGTAGTCACCGACGCGCAGTTTGAAGAAGGGCTGGAGGTACTAGAAGCGGCGCTGGCGCACGTTTCGGCCGGTGCACCGCAGAAGCAGCTGGTAACATCGAATTCGTAGGAGTACGGATATGTCGAACACGGTTGTACAAACTGCCGCCCCGGGAGTTGCGCTGAAAGACTCGCGCCTGTTCCGCGAAGCGTGCTACATCGATGGCGGGTGGGTGACTGCTTCCTCTGGCGCCGCCACCAAAGTGGATAATCCCGCCAGCGGAGAAATTCTTGGTACGGTGCCAAAGCTTGGCGCTGTAGAAACGCGCATTGCGATTGAAGCCGCCAATAAAGCGTTTCCGGCATGGAGCAAGAAGACCGGAAAAGAACGCGCAGCCGTTCTGCGCCGCTGGTTCGAATTGATGATGGAGAATCAGGATGACCTGGCGCGCCTGATGACGCTCGAGCAAGGCAAGCCGCTCGCCGAATCGCGCGGAGAGGTTGTTTATGCTGCGGCCTTTCTCGAATGGTTTGGCGAAGAAGCCAAGCGCGTTTACGGCGATACCATTCCCGGCCATCAAGTCGACAAGCGAATCGTGGTCATCAAGCAGCCGATTGGCGTCGTGGCCTGCATCACGCCCTGGAATTTTCCGCTGGCGATGATTACTCGCAAAGCTGGACCAGCGATCGGCGCCGGCTGCACCGTAGTGTTGAAGCCCGCCGGGCAAACTCCGTATTCGGCGCTGGCGCTGGCCGAACTTGCCGAGCGCGCCGGCGTTCCCAAAGGCGTGTTCAACGTCATTACCGGTTCGGCAAAAGAGATCGGCGCCGAGCTGACTTCGAATCCCATCGTCAAGAAACTTTCCTTCACCGGCTCGACCGAAGTCGGAAAAGTTTTGATGGAGCAGTGCGCTAGCACCATAAAAAAACTTTCGCTGGAACTTGGCGGCAATGCGCCGTTCATTGTTTTCGACGATGCTGATCTGGATGCCGCGGTCGAAGGCGCGGTCGCTTCGAAATACCGCAACACCGGGCAAACCTGCGTTTGCACCAACCGGGTGCTGGTGCAGGAAAAAGTTTACGACGCGTTCGCGGAGAAATTGGCGAAGGCGGTAAGGGCGCTGAAGCCCGCTTCGGGCCTGGATCCAGGCGCGACCCAGGGACCGCTGATCGATGATGCAGCCGTTAAAAAAGTGGAAAGCCACATTCAAGACGCTACATCGAAAGGCGCGAAAATTCTGGTCGGTGGCAAGCGCCATGCACTCGGCGGCAGGTTTTTCGAGCCGACGATTCTCACCGATGTCACGCCTGCGATGGCGGTGGCCAAGGAAGAGACGTTCGGGCCGGTGGCGCCGTTGTTTCACTTCAAAACGGAAGCCGAAGTGGTTGCCATGGCTAATGACACCGAATTCGGCTTGGCGGCCTATTTTTACGGCAAAGATATCGCGCGGGTATGGCGAGTTGCCGAAGCGCTCGAATACGGCATCGTGGGAATCAACACCGGAATCATCTCGACGGAAGTCGCGCCGTTTGGCGGCGTGAAAGAATCCGGACTGGGCCGCGAAGGCTCCAAGTACGGCATGGACGAATATCTCGAAATTAAATATTTGTGTTTCGGCGGAATCGCGTAACGGATTCTCGCGCCCGCTTCTTCTACCGAACGATGGACTCAGCCCCCGGCAATCGCGCCAATAATCAGTAACGGTTCTCGCCCGCTCGCGACAGCTTCGGGCAGAGGAGTCTCCGGCGGCTCATGCGATAAATCCTCGCCACACGCAAAAAATCGCAGAAACGGGCGCCGCTGCTGTGTCCCGTGATCGCGAATCGTTCCGCGCAGCATCGGGTACTGCGATTCGAGCGCGTCCAAAACTGAAAGCACCGAGACCGTTCCGGCGACCTCCACCGGCACTTCGCCCTTCACATGCGCCAAAGCTCTCAAGTGCGCTGGCAATTCGACGCGAATCATGCCCTGAACCTCACGGAAGTGTCTGCACTTCAACCGAATACACCGCCGGCAGATCGCGCACAATCGGCGCCCAGCTATCGCCCGCGTCCGCCGAGCAGTACACTTGCCCGCCGGTCGTTCCAAAATACACGCCGCACTTGTCCAGCGAATCGACCGCCATCGCATCGCGCAACACGTTCACGAAACAATTGCTCTGCGGCAATCCTTTGGTCAGCTCTTCCCATTCGTTGCCGCCTGATTTGCTGCGATAGACGCGCAGCTTGCCGTCCAGCGGAAAGTGTTCGCCGTCGCTCTTGATCGGCACTACGTAGATCGTTTCCGGTTGGTGGGCGTGCACGTCAATCACGAACCCGAAATCGGTCGGCAGATTTCCGCTCACTTCAGTCCAGGAGTCTCCCGCGTCGAACGAGCGCATGACGTCCCAGTGTTTTTGCATGTAGAGGAGTTCCGGTCGCGAAGTTGCCTGCGCGATGCGATGCACGCAGTGTCCGACTTCCGCTTCCGGATTCGGGATATACTGCGACTTCAAGCCTTTGTTGATGGGCTTCCAGGTTTTTCCCGCATCGTCGCTGCGAAAAGCTCCCGCCGCGGAAATTGCCACAAAAATTCTTCCCGCATTTTTCGGATCGAGCACAATCGTGTGCAGACACATTCCGCCCGCGCCCGGCTGCCATTGCGGGCCGGTGCCGTGCCCGCGCAATCCGGAAAGCTCTTCCCAGGTTTTGCCGCCGTTGCTGCTGCGGAAGAGTGCGGCGTCTTCCACGCCCGCGTACACCGTATCTGGATCCGTCAGTGAGGGTTCAAGGTGCCACACGCGCTTGAATTCCCAGGGATGCTGCGTGCCGTCATAAAACTGGTGGGTGGTAAGCGGCGCGCCGGTCTCTGCGGAAGTGTCGTACACGAATTTGTTGCTCTCGCCCTTCGGCTGTCCTCCCGGTCCAGTCGTTTCGCCCGGAGGCGTGCCCGGCTGAAACCAGGTCTTGCCGCCATCGTCCGAGCGCTGGATGATTTGCCCAAACCATCCGCTGGTTTGCGAAGCGTAAATCCGGTTGGAATCGACCGGCGATCCCTTCAAGTGATACATCTCCCAGCCCGCAAAATGCGGCCCGCTGACCTCCCACTTTTCCCGTTTGCCGTCTGCGGTCAGTACAAATCCGCCCTTCCTCGTTCCCACCAGCACCCGCACTCCGCTCATAACTCTTCTCCAATCGTTATGGATTGCTTCCTTGCTTCTCTTACGTCAGCTTTCCACACTTTGTTTCAAGGTCCAGTCGAATCATTTCTGGCCGCAGCACGGATTGCGCTGTTTGCGTGGACGAAAATAGGCGCTTTTCCGTCCGAATTCTCTCTCGCAGCGTAGTTTTGCCCAGCTCGCTTGCGAAAGGCAAGTTAAAATTGTTACCATGCCAAAATGGCAGGTAGAAAACCCGCCCCGCACCGCCGCTCCGGCTGCCCGCTCAATGCTTCGGTCGAAATGCTCGGCGACCGCTGGTCACTGCTGATCATCCGGGACATGATGCTGCTGGGCTACCGCAGCTTCAAGCAATTTCTCAATTCGTTCGAGCGGATCGCGACGAATATCCTCGCCGACCGCCTCAAGCGCCTGCAAGGCTATGGCATTATCGCTTCCACCCCTGATCCCTCTGACGGACGCAAGCTGATTTACTCGCTCACCAAAAAAGGCCAGGATCTCGCTCCGGTCCTCACCGAAATGGTTTTGTGGGCCGCGGCCCATGAAAACACCGGCAATCAAGTGCTAGTGCGCCTGATGAAAAAAGACAAGGCCAAATTCCTCGCGGAAATTCGCAAACGCTGGCCTGCCGATCGGTAAAAGTATTTTCCCGGCCAGTCCGCACACGTAGGTGTTATAGTTCGCGCAACGTTTTGTTCACATCGAGGAATCCAGGTCAACTGTTCACGTCGGAGGCCGGTCTTATGCGGAACGGTCATGTCTGTTCGAGTTTGTTTCTTCTTGCGTTTCTCGGCCTTGCCTCCTTTGCATCGAAGACTCGTGATAATACAAGGTTTGCCGGCACCGATCCCGCCGCCGGGGACTGGCTTTTGTATGGGCGTACCTACGACGACCAGCGGTTCAGTCCGCTCAATCAAATCAACGAACAAAACGTCGGGAGCTTGGGGCTCGTTTGGAGCCGCGAGATGGGCACGACGCGCGGTTTGGAGGCGACTCCACTCGTCGAGCACGGGGTAATTTACACCACCGGTTCCTGGAGTGTGGTGTACGCGCTCGACGCCAAAACCGGGAAACAGCTCTGGACCTATGACCCGCAGGTGAAGCGCGAGCGTGCCAAATTTTTCTGCTGTGATGCCGTGAATCGCGGCGTTGCTGTGTATCGCGACAGCGTCTTTGTCGGCACGCTCGATGGCCGCCTCATCGCTCTCGACAAGCGCGTCGGCACTCCGCTCTGGAATGTGGAAACCGCCGACAGCACCAAAGCCTATTCAATTACCGGCGCGCCGCGCATCGCTGGCGGCCGTGTGGTCATCGGCAACGCCGGCGCCGAAAATGGCGTGCGCGGGTATATCTCGGCTTACGACCCGGAAAACGGCAAGCTGATCTGGCGTTTCTATACCGTGCCGGGCAGTCCCTCGAAAGTCTTCGAGTCCAAAGCCATGGAAGAAGCCGCCAAAACCTGGCGAGGCGAATGGTGGAAGGCCGGCGGCGGTGGCACGGTCTGGGAAACCATCGCGTACGATCCTGCTTTGGATTTGCTGTATTTCGGCACCGGCAACGCCTCCGCGTGGTATCGCGCGCTGCGCGGCGGTGGCGACAATCTATACACCGCCTCCATCGTCGCTCTTCACGCCGGCACGGGCCAACTCGCCTGGTACTTCCAGACCTCTCCAGGAGACAGCTGGGATTACGACGCAACGCAACCGCTGCTGCAGGCCGAACTCAACATCGGCGGCCAGACACGCCACGCCATCATGCAGCCCAACAAGAACGGTTTCTTCTACGTTCTTGATCGCGCCACCGGAGAATTTCTCTCCGGCACGCCGTACGTTGCCGGCATCACCTGGGCCACAGGACTCGATCCCAAGACCGGACGGCCGATCGAAGTGCCTGGCTCGGCCGGCGCCGAGCCGGTCATGGTCTCTCCGGCGCCGGGCGGCGCGCACAACTGGAATCCGATCGCATTCAGTCCGTCCACCGGACTCGTGTATCTCTCGGCGAAAAATGGCACGCAGATGGTGCACGTCCCCGATCCTAAATGGAAATACGATCCCAATTCCCAGAATTTGGGTTTGGATCCGCATGAAGGACCGTTGCACGCTAAGCTGGCCGACATGCCTCCGTCATCCGGCGAATTGCTCGCATGGGATCCGATCGCACGCAAAGCAGCTTGGAGCGCCGCGATTCCTGTGCTCGAAGGTGGCGGAACCCTCGCCACCGCCGGTAACCTGGTTTTTCAAGGCCGCTCTGACGGCATGCTCGCGGCGTATCGCGCGACGGACGGCAAGCAACTGTGGTCGTTCGATGCAGGCACAGGGATCATGGCCCCGCCAGTCACCTATAGCGTAGATGGTGTTCAATATTTGTCGGTCATGGTCGGTTGGGGCGGTTCGCCCGGGCTGTTTCATTTTCCAGGTGAAGGCGAATCGAAGTTTGGCCACGGGCGCATTGTCACGTTTGCCCTCGGCGGCAACGCTGTTCTGCATCCGCCCGCGTTCGGCCACAAGGAGCCGCCCGTGCCGGCTCTTGCCATTCATGTCACGCCACAGCAGGTTCAAGAAGGCTCCCTGCTTTTCTCCACGCACTGTATGCAATGCCATGGATACCAAGCGGTCGCAGGCGCCTTGCCCGATCTACGTTACGCCAGCAAGGAGACCTTGCTGGATATGGAAAACATTCTCCTGCGCGGCACACGGTCCGTGGTCGGCATGCCGTCCTTTGCGAAAGCGCTCAACGCGCGCCAGGTCAGCGATATTCGCGCTTATGTTCTGTCGCGTGCGGCGGAGTCGGCAAAAGCCGCGGAAAAACAACCCAAGCCATAGAACACTTCGGCGCCATCATGATCCTCGTGGCCCTCGATCCTGTCGGCGACTACACCATCTCCGCCGCCCCGACCAGTGGCTCTTGTATCTTCAGACCACCCGTCCCAACGGTCAGGTCCAAAAAGAAGGTCAGTGTACTCTTTGCTGTTTGCTTCCCGCACGGTCCGGCGGCAAGCTTGCTTCTGGTGATGGGTGTTTGGACCTATGCTTTTTCTTCACGCCAATCGAGCTAAATCGTTAAGCGGACGCAGACCAACATGAGTTTGCTGCCTACGCTCACGTCCAGCCAACCTCCCTCGTCACCGCTGTCTTTCGCCGGTCACGGCGGCCTTCGCGCACAACAACGCGAGGAAGACTTGCGGTTGCTCGCGCGGCGCGAATGGTGGCTGTGGTTCTGCGCGCTCGCTATCACCTCGCTCTCCGGCGCGGCATTCCTGCTCACCGCTTTTCAACGATTCTTCGTCTACCACGATCATTTCTATGAAATCGGTCCCGGTCAGGCTCGTTGGGGAATCCTTAGCCTGCTGTTGCTTGCTAACGCTTGGACCGCGTACCGCCAGTGGTCGTTCCGGCGCATGCGAATGCAAATAAGCAACGAGGAAGCTCATCTTGAGGGAGCCGAGGCCCCGCCGCCCTCGGGAAATCCGTCCGGGATCGACC
Source organism: uncultured Acidobacteriota bacterium (assembly GCA_963814635.1). GTDB lineage: Bacteria > Acidobacteriota > Terriglobia > Acidiferrales > UBA7541 > Acidiferrum. The sequence goes on from CAWFDP010000003.1 coordinate 729,099, forward strand.
GGGTCACCGGCTGGTGCGACCGCACCGCAATCGAGCTCCAGCTCGGCAGGGAAATCGCTCTTGCCCGCCGGCAAAATACACCGCTTACCCTGGTCACTCTGCATCTGAACGATTTCGATCAGCTGACCGCGCGCGCCGGCAAAACCGCAACCGACGAGCTGGCCGGCGAATTCACCCGCCGTCTGAAAGAATCCAGTCGCGGTTCCGATTTCACCGCCCGCATCGCCAGCGACGATTTTCTTTTGGTGCTGCCCAAGTGCTCCTTAAAAGAGGCCAGGACCGTTTTGGATCGCCTCGGAGTGGTCGAAATCAAAGCTTGCGGGCGCAAGCTTCCCTTGGCCTACACTTCGGGTTGGGTCGATTACCAAACCGGCGACATGCCCTCAGATCTGCTCCGCCGCGCCACCGACATCCTGCAACTCTACAAGTCCGCCTCCAACGACGCACTCTCCTCCTCTCTCGTCAGCTAGTTTCTCCCGTCGGTCAACCAGCACCAATCACCTGGAGACCTTTCGTAATTTGGCCGGTACTGGATACCGCGCTGCGGGCAAGGTAGTTCCATTCTTGAACGACTCGCCGAGTCCTCCTTGACCCCGCACAGGCTCTTTGACAATCGAGCATCCGACGGGTGCCGGCTCTACTGGAAGCCCGGGAAATAAACGATGCGTCTGTGGGGCGTCGCTCGATGAAGGACCTTGGTGGGGATGGCGCTACTAGTCGCAACTCTCTGCTCACTCTTCGCTAACTCCTTTAAAATCCGCACTTACGAAACTGTATCAAAGCACAAGGACTTTAACCTCCCGTAGAATACTTACAAAAAACAGGGGAGGGGGTAGATGCCTTCCGAGTTATCCCTATCTGCCAACGTCTGCTTGGCTTATAGTTCTAGTTCACCCTACCGCATCGAAAGAACATCGTGCCTAAGCTCCCTGGAAGCCCCACAACCCGTATTGGAAGCGAACGAACCCATTCTCGCGGCGCCGCCTCGGCGACAACAGGAGCGCCGGGTAAACCCAAGAAGTCCGCGGCGGCAACCTGGAAAGCATTGCCGGAAATTCTGGCCTTGCTCAAGCCGCGCAAGGGGCTGCTGATTCTCGGCTTGGCGCTGATGGCCATCAACCGCGTCGCCGGCCTGGCGCTGCCTTTTTCTCCCAAATACTTTTTTGATGATGTCATCGCCAAACATCAGACGCAAAAACTTTTGCCGCTGGTGCTGATCGTCGTTGCCGCCACCATCATTCAGGGCATCACTTCGTTTTCGCTGACCCAGCTGCTTTCCAAATCCGCGCAACGCATGATTACCGACATGCGCAAACGCGTTCAAGCGCACATCGGCCGGCTTCCAGTCACCTACTACGATTCCCATAAAACTGGTGAACTGGTTTCTCGCATCATGAGCGACGTCGAAGGCATCCGCAATTTGATCGGCACCGGACTGGTGGAGTTCCTTGGCGGCTTGATGACCGCGGCCATCGCGTTTGTGATTCTGCTGAAGACCAGCGCGGTGATGACGCTTCTTGCGTTCCTGATTCTGGTGACTTTTGGCACGCTCATCAACAAGGCCTTCGCCACCATCCGGCCGATTTTCCGCGCGCGCCCGAAAATCAACGCAGAAGTCACCGGCCGGCTCACCGAATCGCTGGGCGGCGTGCGGGTGGTGAAGGGCTATCACGCGGAAGAACGCGAAGAACAGGTTTTTGCCGGCGGCGTGCAGCGGTTGCTGGACAACGTGCTGAAGACTTTGACCGCGACATCGTTGATGAGTTTGTCGGGTGTGGTGCTGATGGGCATGGTCAGCGCGATGATTATGTTTCTCGGCGCCCGGCAGATTGCCGCCGGCAACATGACCCCCGGCACGCTGGTCAGCTACATGGCGTTTCTGGCCATGCTGGTCGCTCCGGTATTTCAGATCGTGGCCATTGGCACGCAACTCACCGAGGCCATCACCGGTCTCGAGCGCACCCGCGAAATCCTCAATGAGAAAGCGGAGGACGAAGACGCCGGGCGCACCACCACCATCGATAGGATCAACGGCGAAGTGATTTTTGAAAATGTCGATTTTTCCTATGACACCGGCAAACAGGTTTTGCATGAAATCAGTTTTCAATCGCAGCCGGGAACGGTCACCGCGCTGGTCGGTCCCTCCGGCGCCGGAAAATCGACCATCATCGGATTGATCGCTGCGTTTTATAAACCTGAGCACGGCCGCGTTTTGGTTGATGGCAAGGACTTGGCTACGGTAAAACTGCGCAGCTATCGCACCCAGCTCGGCGTGGTTTTGCAGGACACGTTTCTTTTTGACGGAACGATTCGCGAGAATGTGGCCTTCGCGCGGCCCGAAGCCAGCGAAGAAGAAATTCTCAACGCTTGCCGCACGGCCCGCGTCGATGAGTTCGCGGAAAATTTTCCCGACAAGTATGACACCGTGGTCGGCGAGCGCGGCGTTCGTCTTTCCGGCGGCCAGAAACAACGGGTCTCTATTGCCCGGGCCATCCTGGCCGATCCGCGCATTTTGATTTTGGATGAGGCGACGTCCAGCCTGGACTCCGAATCCGAAGCGCTCATTCAGGAAGGATTGCGTTACTTGATGCGCGGCCGCACCACATTCGTCATCGCGCATCGCCTGTCGACGATCCGCCGCGCCGAACAAATTCTGGTGGTCGAAGCTGGCCGGGTTATCGAGCGAGGCACCCACGAATCGCTCTACGCTCAAGGTGGCCGCTACTACGATCTGTATACTCGGCAGCACGGCCTCGAAGCCAATCTCTTTCTCGCGCCGGGCGAGGGTGACGGATCGCGGATTGAAGATTCCGACAGCGATGAGAAAAACGGCCGCTCGCGCGAAGCCGTCGACCCTATCAGGCTGATCCGCGGCTCAACCTAACCCGCGGCGATCCGTCTGTTCGGTTGGCAATTTATTTTTCCGCCGTTTGTGGTTCAATCTTCTCAATCACGATCGCCTTCGAACCGCCGCGTTGATAAATTTTTCCGCTGGCCGTGACTTTCTCTCCGGCGAACGGCAGCAGCTTGGAGTTTTGCCCGCTCGATGGCGTGGTGTCTGCAATCGGCCAGTAAATTGTGCCGTCCGCTGCCAGAATCACCAGCTGCGAGCCGGCATTCGCGCAGGAAGTTGCGCACTCTTTGCTGATCGGCTTCTTCAAATCCTTGGTGAAGGCGCACGCGGAATCGAGGACATAGCCCTTCACCGTGACCGTTGGTGAGTCCGCTGCGCCCAGACAAATCCCGGACGCCAACAGCGCAGCCAGGAAAAGCTGCGACCCAATCGCTTTCGTTCTCATTTTGCATGCTCCTTTTTGTGCATGAAACTAAGGTCGGCACGCGGCGCGCCGAACCACGCAAACCATATGCGCGGCGCCTTGAACTGTCTCTAGTACATTTCTATTACCGGGGGCCTACGGGTCGAGCTCCCCGCAGGCGTGGCGCGACCGCGTAGTACAACTGCACCGACACAATGAAGGCAATGCTCCAGTAGGTGTTGAAGACGCATAGCAGCGCGCCAAACGCGTACAGCGATTGACCAGCAATGATTCGCCGGCAGATCGCGGCGGGCACTCCGGAAGGCATGTCGTCCGCAATCAGCTTCGCCCGCGTCGCGCATCCCCAGCTGAAATACAAAATCGTGCCCAGCATCAGAATATTCAGCCAGTACCCCACCAGCGCCGCGCGGTATGGCGCAAACTCCGTGAGAAAATGCGTGGACACCGGCATCAGCGTCACCGCAAACAAAAACGCCAAATGCAGCCAGGACAGATTTCGGTCGGAGCGCGTAAGGTGATTCAGCTGGGTCTGCTGGCCCATCCAGAAAATTCCCAGCGTCAGGAAACTCATCAAGTAAACCGCCAGCTGCGGAAGAAATGCCGCCATGGCGTGCAGCAAATCACGTTCGCTGTGAATCGCTTCTCGCGCGGGAACATGCAGGTCCAGCAGCAGCAGGGTCATCGCTACAGCAAACACGCCGTCACTCAGCGCAGCCAGCCGCTCGACGCTCTGTCCTGCAATCTGGTTGTAGGTGACGGCCATTGCGAAGTTGCTCTTCGGCAAATCGCCGCTTCAGCGATCGCCGAGGCAGGCAGTCTACCAGCGTTCGCTTTTTCGCCCAACACTCAGTTCGTGCAATGCCAAATAGACAAAAAAGAAGGGAGCAGACCGTGTCTGCTCCCTTTCTCTCCCGTGTTTTCTCGACTTTGCTAATTAAGGTTTTAGCGTTGGCGAAGCCTTCTGCAGGCGCGAAACCAGTCTGCGCCCCGCAGCAGGCGCCTCGTACTTCGATTCAGCGACGATCGCTGAAGCGGTGGCATCCTTGCCATACACTTTGCGATTTGCGTTTTCGTCAGGACGCAGCGTCGAGCCTTCGAGCGATACGCCGGCGAACACTCCGCGTGAACGCGAGTAGCTCAACATCTCGGCGCGCAAGAATGCGTCGGTGTCAGCCTGGGCATCGCGGCCCTTTGGTCCGGCAGCGATCGCCGCATCCGCGCCGAGTTTGACTTTGCTCTTTAGCAAACTGGACGCGCCGCGGTCATTCATTACCAGGATCACGAAGTCCGTGGCCTCGCCGCCGATCTGCAAACCGATGCTGCCGCCCTCCAGCGCGTACATCGCCGGCGCGCCCCACGGTCCGCGAAAATGTTCACCAGTGCGGCACACCATGGTGCCGCGGCCATAACTGCCGCCCACGACGAAGGCGGCCTTCAGCACCGAAGGCAGCACCACGACGCAGCGCGCTTTGTCCAACAGGTCTTGTGGAATGTCGTCCGGCACATTCAGGATTTCTTCCATAACCGTCCCTGCGTTCTCCAGACGATTAATTTCGTCTTTGTCGTCACCGGCCGGCGCCGGCGCCGCAAACGTTGCGGGCCCGATCAGCAACAATCCCGCCGCGAGATATTTTGTAATTTTCATTGCAAATCCCTCCTTTTGGTTTTCATTCTTGTACGGTTTCTATCGCAAAAGCGTCAGGGCCGTCGAGCGACGTGGCCCAACAAAGACAACGCGAACAAAATTACAAAAATATAGAAAAGAATCTTGGCGATTCCGGCTGCAGCGAGAGCGATTCCGGTAAAGCCAAGAACCGCCGCCAGCAATGCGACCACAAAAAACAGCAAGGCCCAGCGCAGCATGTCAAACCTCCTTGTGGGTTGGGTCAGGAATCGACGCAGGGGGGGCGCGATGATTACCTGCAAGAAATGCGCGATTTAGCGTCGTGAAGTGTGGAGCATGCGGGTGGCCAAAGCCATACGGTGGTTAACGTATCCCTCGGCCCCAGGATGGAGCCCCGCCCGCAAGCGAATGAAAAGACTACCGGACAGTGTGTTGCCGCGCGACCATATCCGTGCAGAGTATCGTATTACGATATGTGATTGAATGTATTTGAGAGCGCGCCGTGAGTTTTAGTACTCACCAGGGAGGCGCACTAATTTTCCGCCGTCAATGTAAAAAGTTCTCGTTCCTCACGTTCCGACACCCTTGTACTAGGACTTTCCGGCTGCGCTAAACCCTTTCGATACTTCGCTGTACGAAGCGCCGTGGGTTTGGCCCGCTCCATGCCCTCTGCTCCGCCGTTGCTTCACCAAAAAACTAGAAATGACGGGGTTCGTCAAGCCAACTCTCCATGATCGGTTGGATTCAGTTGCGGGAGGAAACATTGCACGGCGAGCTACGCCGGCTGGGACACTCCGATTTTGTTCCGCTTCATGACTCTCGTTGGGAGCTGGAAAAAGAGGTTGCCGACAAAACCGAAGCGCTGCGCGTCGCCAACCGTCAGCTGCTGTTGGATCTCGCGGATCGCATGAAAGCCGAGATCGCGCTGCGCGACCATGAATGCCAGTTGCGCGCCATGTTTGAAAACGCGCTGGATGGAATGGTGTTGCTGGATGACGAACGAAGAGTTTTGGATGCCAACGAATCCGCATTGCAACTCTTCGGATATTCGCTGGCGCAAATTCAGGAACTGCGATGGGATGGCTTGATTCCCGCCGAACGACTCGCCGGACTGGCAGAACGCTGGAACGCCTTTCTTGGTGGCGGAACCAAGCGCGGGGAGCTGGAGGTACGCCGGGCGAGCGGATGTTCGCGCTTGGTGGCATTTTCTTCGCGAGCCAATATTTTGCCGGGTCGCCATCTGATCACGCTACACGACATCACCGACCATCGCGAAGCGGAAGATTCCTTGCGCCTGCTTTCGCAGCGCCTGATGCGTTTGCAGGACGAAGAACGCCGGCGCATCGCGCGCGAGCTGCATGACAGCACCGGGCAATACCTGGCGGCGGTGCGCATGAATCTTGACTCCATCGCCGCCGAAGCCCCGGAATTGCCGGCAAAAGCGCAAAGGTCTCTGACCGAGGCTGGCGAGATCTGCCGGACCTGTGCCGCCGACATTCGCACCATTTCCTACCTGCTGCATCCGCCGCTGCTCGATGAAGCGGGATTGCTGCCGGCGCTGGAGTGGTTCGTCACAGGATTCAGCGAACGAAGCGGCATAGAAGTAAGCAAGGAGATCAGCGAGCCCGGCAAACCGTTGACACAAGAGTTGAATACCGCACTGTTCCGCATCATCCAGGAAGCGTTGGCGAATATCCACAAACACGCCGAAAGCCAGCAGGCAATAATCCGCATGTGTGCTGACGACAACAAAATCATTCTGGAGATCAGGGACACCGGGAAAGGGATCGATCCGTTGCGTTTGCAAAACCGGCGCAACGGTGTTCGAGGGCTGGGTGTAGGGATTACCGGCATGCGAGAACGTGTCCGGCAGTTGGGCGGGACGCTCGAAATCGAGCCTGCAAATCCGGGGACTCTGGTGCGAGCGACATTTCCAATCATGGGGGAGACGAATGGGGACGCTGAGAGTGTTGGTGGCAGATGATCATGAAATCGTGCGCAAGGGTTTGCGCAGCATTGTTGAAGAACAACCCGGCTGGGAAGTAGCTGGCGAAGCCAGCGACGGGCGCGAAGCAGTCGATAAAGCGCGCACATTGCGTCCCGACGTAGCGGTAGTGGACGTGAGTATGCCGGGGCTGAATGGGCTTGAGGCGACTCGGCAGATGTTGCGCAATGACGCAGAGGCCAAGGTGCTGATCCTCACCATGCACGAATCGGATCCGCTGATTCGCGAAGTGCTGGATGCCGGCGCCCGCGGCTATCTCTTGAAGTCGGATGCCAGTCGCGATCTGGTTACCGCAGTCGAGGCGATCCGGCGGAACAAAACCTTCTTCACTTCACGCGTCGAGCAGATCGTGTTGGACGGTTACCTCGACAAGAAGTCGCGGCCAGCGCCAACCACCGATTCACCGGCGTCGCGCCTCACCCCCCGGCAGCGCGAGATCGTGCAGCTACTGGCGGAAGGCAAGAGCAGTAAGGAAGTGGCGGTGGCGCTGGGGCTGAGCGTAAAAACCGCGGAGACCCATCGTGCCAACATCATGCGGCGGCTGGAGTGCCATTCGGTCAGCGAGCTTGTTCGCTACGCCATTCGCAACCATATTATTGAAGCCTGATTTGCACACGGACTTCGGTTTCCGCTGGCCAAGAATACACATCCGAATCAGTACAGGAAATTGCCGATTGTGGCTGGTTGCGCGGTTTGTTGAAGTGACCTCGTTCCTTCGATACAAGCGCATCGCAAAGAGAAAATTATGGGGCCACTGAGAATTTTGATCGTTGACGACCATCCTTCGGTTCGAATCCTGCTGAGAAGTATTCTGGAGTCGGTCCCGGAATGGGAAGTGTGCGGCGAAGCGGCAAACGGTTCGCTGGCGATATTGCAGGCCGATCGCCTTCACCCGGATGTGATCGTAATGGATCTGATGATGCCGGAATGTGACGGACTGGAAGCGACTCGCCGGGTTTTGTCAGCCGGCAATCAAACGCAGATCATCTTGACGACCTTGCATGAAGACCCGGCGTTCGTTTCCGCAGCTCGCCGTGCGGGTGCCTGCGGCTGTTTTTTCAAGACCGAGTCCGGCCGCCATCTGATTCCGGCGGTGCGAATCGCAGCGGAACACAAACCCTTCTTTACGCCTGGCGATCTGGAATTTCGCAAACTTCACTGAGGTAATTTCGTCCTACCAGTAGTTTTTCCCCTTCTTCGGGCATTTGCGGTATTTCACCGCAGGCCGCCACATGTTTATCTGCGAGGGTAAACAGATTGCGCATGGCCGGTGCTTGCCATGCGCCGCCTAAATTGCAAATGGAGGTAGTTATGAACTGGGAACAAGTTGAGGGCAAGTGGAAACAATACGCGGGTAAGGTTCGCGAGAAGTGGGGGAAGTTGACCGACGCTGATTTGGAGGTCATCCACGGCAGGCGCGAAGTGCTGATTGGCAAGATCCAGGAGCACTACGGAGTTGCGAAGGAAGAAGCACACCGCCAGGTGGATGAGTTTTTCAAGACATTGTCCACCGACTCCGACACGGAACGAAACGAGAAAGCGCGCGGCGCCGGCCGGTCGTAAACGCGCCTTGGCGATGACCGGCGTGCAGGTGCAACGCCGGTCTTCAATATCGTGCGGCCACGCGGGATTTCGACGAGAAGAGATCTCGCGTGGCCAATTTTCATCGAAGGACTGCAATTTGCGGAACTTAGAACGGAGGAATCGCGTGCTCTGGACAATTTTTGTGATCTTATTAGTGCTTTGGCTTCTGGGAATGGTGTCTTCGTACACCTTGGGTGGATTCATTCACATCCTGCTGGTTCTGGCAATCGTGGTGGTTTTGATTCGCGTGATCCAAGGGCGAAAACCGGTCTTGTAAATTGTACGAGCGCTGTCCCGAAGTCGCGCGCTCTTACTGCGCAGCGCTATCGCTGGGCAACGGGGCGATCGTAGCCGGTCATTTCCAAATAGCCGGAGCCTTTGAGTGGCCCGGTGTTTCCGGCTCCAGTTAAAAAAATAGCGCCTTCCCAATAATTCGGGGCGATTTTGGAGTTGCTTGCCAATTCCTGTGAGCGAAGTGGAGTTACAGCTTCGAGCGCGATGCCCAGAGAAGGCAGGCGAATTTTCCAGCGAATCGGATAGGTCGCACCGGTAGCCGGACTGGACCAGGTTTCGGCGGCCTTGGATTCACCTGCTGGCGCGAGTTCGAAATCCGCCGCTCGCAGATGATGCGCGTAGCCTTGCGCGTCGACGAAAGTTCCCGCCGAGTAAGAATCGATTGTGCCGTCCTTCCGGCGAATGTGAAAAAGCATCAGCTCGGTGTTGTCGTCGAGTTGGATGCTAAGCCAATCCCACCCAGCCTGATCCGGCGCGAGTTGCTGGGTGAAGAATTCATGGTCCAGCCACGCCAGGCCGGTAACTTCATATCGCTTCGAATCGATAGTCAGCGATCCGGACGCACGCAGCCGCGTTTCGGAAAAATAATGTGAAGCGCGGCCGGCTCCCGCTGACTTTTGACTGACGCCGTTTTCGCCGTGGATTACCGGCGGTTTTCGCGGCTGCAGCGAGAGTACGATGCCAAAATTGTCCGCCAGGGCGGTTAGTTTCTCGGCGTCATCGACCCAGACAATGCTCCAGTTTCCATTCCAGACTTTTTGCGATGCAGGATCGGCCCCGGCGATTCCCGGCCCTGCGCGATTGGTCCGCTCAGTATGCAAAAACGTTTTGCCATCCAGATCGCTGACCGCGAAATGTGCGAAGTAAACGTCGCGAAGATCCCAGGTGGAATTCTTGGCGGGATCGCGGCTAACGCCTTCACGAAAAAACGTCAGTTCGAATCCGAATCTGCGGCCGTCCGCGGTTTGTAGATTGCCGGTGTAATACCACCATTCCGTCTGATAGTCCGGGTGACTAAAATAATCGCGCGGAAATTCGTAGCGGTAGCCGGGCAACGCTGGCATGAATTGCGCCATTCCTGGCTGCAGCATAGATAAAAGTGCGAAGAACGCCGCCGCAGCGGCTTTGCAACTACTCTTCATGAACCACCTCAACGGGATTGAGGCGTACCGCGATGCGTGCTGGATAAAAGCCGGCAAGCAGCGTCGCCACGAAGACCACGGTAACCGCGCCGAGAAGAATGGCAACCGGCCAGTGCAGACGAATGGTCCAGCCGAAAGACTGCTTGTTGATCACGAAAATTAAAATTAGCGAAAGAAAAAATCCGAGAACTACTCCGGAAATATTGGCGAGCACTCCCAGCAGCCCGGCTTCTGCCAGGATCAGCTTACGCACCTGACCGCTCGACGCCCCGAGATAGCGCAGCAGGCCGAGTTCGCGGCGCCGGTCAATCACCAGTGCCAGCAGCGCTCCGGCAACGCCCATCACGGCAACCAGTACCGCCACAGCTTCCAGCGCGTAGGTGATGGCAAACGTACGGTCGAAAATTTGCACCGCCTGGTGGCGAAGATCGCCGTTCGTGAAAATCAGGATGCGATAATCGGCTGCCGCGGTTTCGATCTCTTTGCGGACGCTTGCGACATTCGCGCCCGGCACCACGAACACCGCGAGATTCGATGGCGCCCGATCCGGAAGATATTTCAGCATGACGTTGCGGTCCATCAGGACCACTCCGCGTTCGCTGGCGTAATCGTAATAAACATCGGCAACGCGAAAAGTTTCCCGCGATTCGCCGAGCGCCAACTGCAGCGAATCGCCGCGCTTTACGTGATGCTTATAAGTGAACGGCTCGCTGACGATCACCGAATTAGCGCCGCGAAGTTCAGCCAGCACACTTTCGGTGGAGCGTCCCGTGAGAAAATCCGAGGTGCGATAGATTTGCCGATTTTCCAGGTCGATAGAACCAAGCGTGGCCGGCATTCCTTCGTAGCTGATTTCGTATGCCCGTAGCCGCTGCACTGTACCCACCCCAGGAAGTTTGGCAATCGCGTCGGAAAGCTCCGGCGAAATCGTTGGATGTTGATCAGCGGCTGGATTTCCGGCGGGTCGCAGGTAAAGATCGGCGGGGAGTTCCGCGTCCATCCACGTAACGACGGTCTGGCGGAAACTTCCGACCATGATTCCGACCGCGGTCATCATCGCCACCGCGGTGCACAGCGCCGCGACCAGCACTGAAGAGCGACGCAACGACCCGGCAAGGCTGCGTGAAGCTAGCCGCGCTTCGACGCCGAACACTCTTTGCAACAAGTCCGATGCCACGCGCATTGCGGTATCAACGAAAGCAGGTATCGCCAACACTCCGGCTGCGACCACCAGAAGCGTCGCGACGTAACCGAAGACCGGTCTTCCGGCGACCGGCGGAAATCTTGAGGCTACTGCAGCTGCAATCGCAAGAATCAGCGCGAACCACAGGTTTGATGTTTTCGCGACGCGGATTTCGAATTCGCGCCGGCCGCGCGCCATCGCTTCAACGGGGGCGACCTGTGCGGCTTCGCGTGCGGGCGACCACGCGGAGAGCAGCGTCACACCTGCGCCAACCATCAGCGCCAGCGCCACCGACCACGGAGTGACCGCGATGGCGCCGGGGCGACTGGTGACGTACAGCGCGCTCACGGTGACACCCATCAGCTTGACGGCGGCCCCGGCCATGAACCGTCCCAGCGGGATGCCGAGCAACGCACCCGCGCCGCCGATGAAGGCAGCTTCACCGAGAAATGCGCCAAGCACCTGGCTGCGGCTGGCGCCGAGCGCTCGAGCAATGCCAATCTCCGCGCGCCGGCGAACCACCGACACCGAAATCGTGTTGTAGATGAGAAACGCGCCAACCACCAGCGCGATGTAACTGAGCAGCCGAAGATTCCAGCGGAACGCGGCGAGCATTTTGCGGTTTTCATTGGTTGAAGCTCCGGCCGCGCGAGCTTGCACGCCCTCGGCGAGCGCCTGTTGGGCGCGGCGCTGCCATTCATCAAGAGAAGCGGAGGTATCGCCCGGCGGAATGCGAAGATAAATGCGATCGATGCGTCCGGTCCGTCCGAGCGCGATCTGTGCCGCGGCGATGTCCATTACAATTGCGGATTCGTTGCCGTTCGAATCGGGAAACGTCCCGCGAACCATGTAGGTACCAGTCCGATCGTTGATAAACAGTTGCAGCTTTTCACCGGGATGCTTCCCGAGCGATTCGCCCACCCAGATGGAATCACGCGCGGTGAGAGTTTCAAGCGAAGCCTCGGCACTGGCAGCGATATTTTCTGTGGACGCTTTGCCGTTCGCTTCTTCTGCGGAATTGTGCTGCGCGAGCCGGTTGGATTCCGCGATAAGGTCGAGTCCAATCAGCGGAAATGTTCTCTTTGCGTCCGCGATAACCGCGAAATCTTCCATTCGCGGAGTCACCCGCCAGTTGTAGGGCAAGGAGCTGAGTTTGCCGGCGATTTCTTCCGGTACGCCACCGGTTGCGGTGATCGCAAAAGTCTGATCCCCGGAAAGTGTTTCGAGCGAAGAGTGGAATGAGCCAGTCGCGGCGTCTCCAGCAAGATCCATGGCCAGCACCACGGCAACGCCCAGAGCGACCGCGAAAACGGTCAGCGCGGTTCGAACCGGCTCACTGGTCAGTGGCTTGAGCATCAGCCGCCAAAACAGCCTGATCCGCGCGGAGATCATTTGCGTTTGACGCCGGAAACTTTGCCGTCGCGAAGCGTAACAACTACGTCCGCAATGGCCGCTGCTTCGGCGCTGTGCGTGGCAATGAGCGTCGCGGTGTTTTGCTGACGCGTCAGTCGTAGCAGGAGTTCGAGAATGGCGTTACCGGTCGTGGTATCGAGATTTCCGGTGGGTTCGTCGGCCAGCAAGACTTTCGGAGAGTTTACCAGTGCACGGGCGATGGCCACTCGCTGCATCTGTCCGCCGGAAAGCTGGTGCGGCAAGCGATTCTCAAGGCCCTCAAGCTGAACCGTTTGCAAGCGCACAAGAGCAGCTTCGCGCGCATTCGAACGCAAGGCCAGCAGCAGCGGCAATTCCACATTTTCCACGGCAGAGAGCGTGTGCAGCAATTGAAAAGACTGGAAGACGAAACCGACTTTGTCGCGGCGCAATTGCGTCAGCAGAGAATCCGTGGCACCAGAGGTAGAACTCCCGTCGAGCAAGACTTCGCCCGACGTGGGAAAATCCATGGCTCCGGCCAGATTCAGCAATGTAGATTTGCCGCAGCCGCTGCGCCCGACCAGCGCGACCAGTTCGCCGGGAGCGACAGAAAGCGAGACGCCGTCGAGCGCGCGGACTTGCTGGCCGTCGGTCACATATTCTTTAACGACATTTCGTAGTTCGACCAGCGACATCGGCAAGGTTTCCGTCCATCTGAAGTTTTACGCTGAATCGAGCATCGCGGCAAACACCCGATTTCACAGGGCAAAAATGACCAGAAAACATGCACTGGCGGGAAAACCAGCGGCGGAGATTCCGGGATTGAGCGCGCGCGGGCGCTGGTATACACTCCGCACGTCGTTTTCAAGGCAGCGCTTCCGCTACGGCCAGGGGAAGTCAGCCGAGTGGTTTCGCAAGGAAATCCGTTTTTCAAGGAGGCCTGAATGGTCTTCGCTGGTGTCAACGGCTTAGCGGCCATCTGGCAAGCGGGAGTTGCGGCACATCGGGCACTCGCCCCGCTGGATCTGGCTATTATCGGCGTTTATTTCCTGGTGGTCTTCGGAATCGGTTTCTACTTTTCCCGCAAAGAGCGCACCTCCGAGGAGTATTTCCTGGCCGGACGCGACATCGGCTGGTTTTTCATCGGTGCGTCACTATTTGTTTCGAACATCTCGACCGAACATTTCATCGGACTTTCCGGCACGGGCGCTTCCTCCGGTCTGGCCGTCGGCCATTTCGAATGGCTGGCATGCCTGATCCTGCTGATCCTCGGCTGGGTGTTCGTTCCCTTCTACCTGCGCAGCAACGTCTTCACCATGCCGCAGTTTCTGGAGCGTCGCTTCAACCGCCAGTGTGCCGTGTACCTCGCTGGAATTTCGATCATCGCTTATATCTTCACCAAGATTTCCGTGCAGCTTTATGCCGCCAGCGTGGTGTTGGAGCGCGTCGCCGGATGGTCTTTGTGGAAGACGGCGGTGGTGCTGGTCATCGCCACCGGGGTTTATACAATCGCGGGAGGCCTGGCCGCGGTGATTTATACCGACACCGTACAAACGCTCATTTTGATCGCTGGCGCCGCGGCATTAACAATCATCGGTCTGCATCGGGTCGGCGGACTGGAACATTTGCGTACCATGGTGCCGCCAAGCTACTTCCACATGATGAAGCCAGCCTCTGATCCACAATTTCCGTGGACGGGAATATTTTTTGGAGCTCCGATCTTAGGCATCTGGTATTGGTGCACCGATCAGGTCATCGTGCAGCGAGTTCTTTCCGCGCGCGACGAAGGCCACGCCAAGGCCGGCACCATCTTTGCCGGCTTCTTGAAAATTTTGCCGGTATTCCTGCTGGTGTTGCCCGGAATTATCGCTTATGCGCTTTTTCCGGATCAGGTGGTTAAGCCAGATTACGCGTATCCAACTCTGGTGCTGAACTTGTTGCCCGTGGGCCTCGTTGGACTGGTGATGGCCGCGCTCTTGGCGGCGGTGATGGGGGCGATGAGCTCAGTGTTCAACTCCGCTTCTACTCTCGTTACGCTGGACTTCTACAAAAAAATCCGCCCGCAAGCGAACGAACACCAATTGGTAATGTTCGGACGAATCGCCACTGGCGGAATGGTCTTGTTGGGATTGCTCTGGGTTCCATTCATTCACCTGCTGAGCGCGCAGTTATACATCTATCTGCAAAGCGTGCAGGCCTACATCAGCCCGCCGATCGCGTCGTGCTTCATCATCGGAATCCTATGGCCGCGGGTAAATGGCCAGGGCGCGATTAGTTCACTCCTTACGGGATTTGTGCTGGGCGCGACGCGCTTTGTGTTCGAAGTGCTCGATAAAACTCGGCATTACGATTCCGGCTCGATACGCTGGCTGGTGGACATGAATTTCCTGCACTACGCGATCTTCATGTTCGTCGTGTGCACCGTGGTCCTTGTGGGCGTCAGCTTTATGTATCCCGCGCCGGATCGCAAGAAACTGGCCGGGTTGACGTTCGCCACCGTGGGCGAAAAGATGGACATCGAAGGTGTCGAAAGGGTGTCACTGGCAAGAGAGACGCGCACCGAGCACCTGATCAACGTCGCGCTGACTTTTCTTTTGCTGGCAGTGGTCATCGGATTGTGGATCTATTTCCGGTAAGGTGCCCGTTAAGGTGCCAGCAAGGTGAACGATTCTCGATGGAATCTAGAGTGATTCGAAGCTTGCGGGCAAACGTCACGCGTCAGGACGCGCTTGCCGCGTTCACCACGGCGGGGCTTTCTTCCTGGTATTGGAGAATACGCAGCGGCTCGCTGCAAAGCATCGCTGATGCGTACCTTCCATTCCGCGTTTATCGCGTAGGCTATCATATGGGTGGCGCGCCACGATCGCATTACTTCGCGCTCGATGCGGTCGACGGCTCGCTGGACCTCTTCGAATTTTCGCGCCCGCCGGGCGAGGCCGAAACGGTTGCCGTTTCCTCCAGAAATCATCCGCCGCCGGTGCTCTCGCAGGCCCGCAGCGATGAATTGCTGCGCGAAAAAGTGCTGAGGCTGATTTTTCAGCAAGGATTCTTCAAAGTGAGCAACGTCAGGCTGGAAATCGAGCAAATACCGGGTGAAATTCACCTGCCGTATTGGCTGGGATTCTATGGCACACCGCAAGACTTGCGCTGTCGGGTGCTGGACGCGGTACGGCGCCGCATTGAAGGCGCAAGAGCTTCAACTCTTTTTGAACAGTGGCTGGCCGCCTGAAAAATTCCCGCCTGCTGGCCCGGTCGCGGCGAAAGTTCCGGAGGAAAAAAGATGCTGCGTAATTTACCACGGTTGCTTCCGTCCGCTTTCCTGGCGCTGCTCACGCCACTGGCCCTGTTTGCTCAGGGCTGGCAACACATCGGCAGCGTGCAGAAGGTCGAGAAGCTTCCGGATGGCGTGGAGTTGACTGCGGGCAAAGCGAAAGTTCGGGTGACGGTATTCCGCGAAGGGGTTTTTCGCGTGCGAGTGGCCCTGTCGGGCGTGTTTCCAAAGGATTTTTCCTGGGCGGTGATCGAAGTCCCGGAACCGCCGGCAATCAAAATCGATGAGGGAAAAGATGAGGTTCGCGTAACGTCAGGAAATGTCGTCGCCCGAATAAAAAAGTCGCCGCTGCTGATCGACTTTCTAAGAGATGGCGGCGACGTGCTGGTTGCGGACGATTCCGATCTTCCCATGGGCTGGGAAAACGGGCGCATCCGTGTTTGGAAGAAGATGCCCGAGGACGAGGGCTACTACGGCCTGGGCGACAAAGCCGGCCCGATGAACCGGCGCGACCGCGCATTCACTATGTGGAATACCGATGCTTACGCGTGGCGCGAATCTACGGACCCGCTCTATAAAACCATTCCGTTCTTTATCGGCCTGCGCAAAGGGCTGGCGTACGGAATTTTCTTCGACAATACCTGGCGCAGCGGATTCGACTTCGGCAAGGAAGGCCACGATTTCTATTCGTTTGGCGCGGAAGGCGGCGAAATCAACTATTACTTTTTCGCCGGTCCTACACCGGCCAAAATCGTGCAAGACTTCACTGCGCTGGTTGGCCGCACGAAATTGCCGCCGCTGTGGACGCTGGGTTTCCAGCAATCGCGCTATAGTTACGAGCCGGAAGAACGCGTCTACGAAATCGCAAAAACTTTTCGCGACAAAAAGATTCCTGTCGACGCTATTTATCTAGACATCGACTACCAGGACAAAAACAAACCGTTCACCGTAAACCGCACCGAATTTCCCACGTTTGAAAAAATGATCACCGACCTCAGCGCGCAGGGATTTCACACCGTGCTGATCACCGATCTGCACATCAAGAAAGATCCGAATAACGGCTACCCGCCTTACGACACCGGAGCCAAAGACGACGTCTTCGTGAAGCGCGCCGACGGAACTACGTTTGTCGGCGCGGTGTGGCCGGGTGACAGCGTCTTTGGCGATTTCACCCTGGCTAAGGCCCGCGAGTGGTGGGGCGGGCTCTACAAGAATTTTGTGGATATGGGCGTGTCTGGTTTTTGGAACGACATGAACGAACCGTCGGTGTTTTTGACCGCGACCAAGACCATGCCGCTCGATGTGCGCCACCGCATGGACGACGGAACCACGCTACCGCATCTTGCAATCCACAACGTTTTTGGAATGGAGAATGTGCGCGCCACCCAGGAAGGATTGCTCAAGCTGCGGCCCAACGAGCGGCCATTCGTGCTGACGCGTGCTGCCTATGCCGGCACTCAGCGCTACGCCGCGACCTGGACCGGCGACAACGTCAGCGTGTGGAACCATCTTGGCATGAGTACGCCGATGCTGCTTAGCATGGGAATTTCCGGCTACGGAATGGTGGGTGACGATATCGGCGGGTTTGCCGGATCGCCAACTCCGACTCTTCTTACGCGTTGGATCGAAGCCGGCGCATTCAATCCCATCTACCGCGACCACACCGCAAAAGGCACCGCGGACCAGGAGCCCTGGGTGCACGGCGCGGAGCACACCGCGATCCGCAAACACTTCATTGAAGAGCGCTATCGCCTGCTGCCCTACATTTACACCGCTGTTGAAGAAATGACTCGCACCGGAATTCCATTGATGCGCCCACTGCTCCTCGAGTATCCGCAGTCGCCGGAATTTTTTGGCGATGACAGTGAATTCCTGTTTGGCCACGATCTTTTTGTTTCGCCAGTCACCACCGAACTGCAGGACGAGAAGGTGATTCAACTGCCGCCGGGAAACTGGTACGACTACTGGACCGGCGAGAAAAGCTCGGAGGGTGAATTGAAAAAGCTGAAGCCGGCATTGAATGAAGTGCCGGTGTACGCTCGCGCCGGCGCGATTGTGCCGCGCCAGTCGCTGGTGCAAAACACCGGTGAAACGCCGAACGGCCCGCTGGAGCTTCGGGTGTATCCCGGACCGGATTGCAAAGGTTCGCTATATCAGGACGACGGACACTCGCTGAATTACGAAAATGGCGAATTGTTGCGCATCAACTATTCGTGCCAAGCCGGGGCTACTGCGATCAAGGTTGTCAGCGCAATCGAAAAAGACGGATACAAACCGTGGTGGAGCGCTGCCGAGCTTACGATTTATGGCGTCGACAAAACGCCAACCAGCGTGCGCGTTGGCGACGCTACCATTCATGAATGGCGGCTTGATACCGTTCAGCATGCCGTGATTTTCACCGTGCCGGATGCCAGGAGCAACTGGACGGTCGAACTGGTCTTCTAGAGCGTTTCACTCAATCGAAAGAATGGAGACGGATTGCGCGGGAGCGATCACCGTGATTCCTTCACCGGTAATTCGGGCCGATGCGTCGCCATACAATACGGTCGCTCGCAATGGTCCCGCCAGCGGCGTATTTGCCTGGGAAAGCTTCAGGGTTCTTGTCTGTGTCGAATTGTTGAATACGACGAGCAAGCGTTCATCGTCGGTCTCTCTCACAAAAACATACGATTGGTCATCGGAAAAAATATGGAAGAGCTTTCCGGTGCGCAGTGCCAAATGGTTGCGCCGCAACTCCAGTAAATGTTGCACCGCCGCGAAGATTCGCTGCTGCTCGCGAGTACGGCCGCCTTCGGTGAAAGCATTTTGCGTGTCGCCCGGCCATCCGCCTGGAAAATCCCTCCGATTGTCCGGATCATTCCCACCCGGCATCCCAATCTCGTCGCCATAGTAAAGTTCCGGAGTTCCTCGCAGCGTCAGCACTAATCCAAACGCGCAAAGAAGCTTCTCCGGAGAACTGACGGGCTCACTGGCAAAGCGCGCCACGTCATGATTCGCAAAAAAGGGAACCAGCCAGTCGGGATGCGGGTAGAGCGCATCCTGGCGAAGCACGTTGGCGATTCGTCCGGCCGGCGCTCCGCGCAACAAGACGTCGCGAATTGCGAAGTGCAACGGGAAATCGAAGACGGTGGAGAGGCCGGTATCAATGCCGTCCCAGCCTTTTCTGCCTCCTGCGAAGAAGGACGTTACAGTCGGGTCGGGGTGAAACACTTCGCCGATCGTGGCGAGATTTGGATAAATGCTTCGCAATCCCGCATGCCATTGCTCCCAGAAAGTACGCGAGACGTAGGGAAAGGTATCCACGCGAAGGCCATCGAGGCCCGCCGATTCGATCCACCAGATGGAGTTTTGCAGAAGATATTTTGCGACCACCGGGTTCTCGGTGTTCAGGTCCGGCAAAATCCCGAAAAACCAGCCGTCAGTAATGTTGCGGCGCATCGCCGGCGTTCCATGCGGATCGGCCAGTGCCTCAAACGGATCGTTTGAAACGGTTGCCGAATTGGGTTTGCCGTAGAAGGAATTCTTTACGGGAGAATACGAGTCCAAATGATTTTGCGAGGTTCCGTGAAACCAGTCCGGCAACGGCGGTTTTGCGACCCACGGATGGCGAGGGCCAACGTGATTGGGCACTGCGTCAAAGAAAAGCTTCATGCGTTGGCCGTGTAGATCGGATGCGAGCCGCTTGTAATCGGCAAGACTGCCAAGATGCGGATCAACAGCGTAGAGATCAACTGCGCCGTAACCGTGATAATCCTGTTCGCTGCCGTTCTTTACAACCGGCGTGAGCCACAGTGCGGTTACACCCAATTCCTTCAAGTACCAGAGATGATCGCGAATGCCGCGCAAATCTCCGCCGTGCCACGAACGCGGTTTGCCGCGGTCGTGCGAACCGGGGAATTCCGCCGGCTCGTCGTTGGTTGGATCACCGTTCGCAAAACGGTCCGGCATGATCAGATACAGAACGTCGTCGGAACTCAATCCATGAAAGCGTTGCGCGGTTGGTTCGCGGTTCGAAACCGGCAATTCGAAATATGTTTCTCCGTTCAAAGTTGCAAGGTGGCAGACAATGGTTCCGGAACGCAAGTGCGGTCCGAACTTGAGCCAGATAAAAAGATAGTCGCCGCCCTGCGTGGCTTGGGTGTGTTCGACGACCACATCCGGAAGATTGCAGGCAACTTTGTTGGCCTGCAGGCCGTGGCCGGAAAGCAGGACCATCAGATCCGGCGTGAGCCCGACCCACCAGTTTGGCGGTTCGACTTTCGTGACCTTTGCCGCGTCCGGCGTTTCGGCCGTTTGCTGGGCCGCATGGACCCACCGAGGATGGGCTAGCAGCGCGATAAGAAGAGAACCGATGGCGACGAAGCGCTGGCTTTGGCGGCAACTCATCAGGGAACAAGAATAATGAAAAGTGAAGCGGAATGGGAAGCGCAACGTCGCCCGCGGATTTTGCTGCCGTGACCGGGTTTGCGCTGGGCGATTCTTCAGTCGCTCTTGAATCGCAAAAATCCAAAAGCCTGGGGCACATGGAAATTTGGCTGTGGAGTGTGGGTTGGTTGCCAGGAGGCATAAAAGCGAGGTTCGCCGGGGCCTTCGACCCGGAAGAAATTCACGCGCCAGTCCGCAGCCGGATCGAAATGATTGGTCAGCGATTGTATCGGCAGAGCGAGTTCCGCGGTCCAGATCTTCTTGTTTTCGTCGATATTCACACGCGATTTCATGCCGGTCGAAGGATCGCGTTTGCGCTCCGGAGAAATATCAAGATCAATCCACATGCCGTTGGGGCTGATTTCGAATTCCCAGTAACGGTGCTGTTGCGTGGGATCAGTTTGCAGGAAGACTTCGGCTACGTCGCGGTCCCAAAGTTTGTCGCGGCGGCCGTTGACGGCGCCGTCCGGAAATACAGTAAGCGTCCGGTAGCGGCAGCGGAATTTGAGATACAACGTTTCGCGAGTCCAGAGCAGGCGAACTTCGGTCTCGCGGCCGGAGTCCTCGTTTTTACCTTGCCAGTCGGAGGCAAAGCGAACCGGCGGCGCGAGATTCCACTCGTCCGCGCTGGGAAATTCGCGGCCTCCGGGCACCTTGGGGAGCTCCGTGGCAACAACTGCGGGCGCGTTTTCCGGGGTGTTTTTCATGTAAAACCCAGCATAGCCGAAGTTGTCCGTGGTGAAGACTCTTTGCACACCACCGTTTGCGTAAGCGCAAAATTGCGCCAGGCAGCATGTTAGCATCACAAAATACAGAAATAGGCAGCGCAGTGGGACGATTTCGGAACGTTCCGCGGAGGCGGCAATGGTGGACGCAGTCAATCAAGAAGAGTTTCTCACAGTTCCTCAGAAGAAAAAAATCGAAACCTACGAGTTTGTGAAAGTGCGGCTGGAGTCCGGCGTCGCGCACATGACGCTGAACCGGCCCGAACACAACCTGCTGAACGAAACCATGTTGCGCGAATTGGCGGAAGGCATTGAATTCGCAGGTTCACGCGAGGACGTGAAGATTATTTTGCTGGACTCCGCGGGCAAGGTTTTCTGCGGCGGAATTGAAATTGGGGAATACACTTCGCAGCGCGTGTTCCAGATGCTGGATGCGTTTCACGCGGCGTTCGCGGCGATGGTGGACGTCGCCAAGCCGGTGATTTGCGTGGTGAATGGCCCGGCAATCGGCGGCGGAGCGGAGTTAGCGGCGTTCGGCGATCTGGTCATCGCGACCCCCAAGGCCCGATTCGCGCAGCCGGAAATTACCATCGGCATGTTTCCGCCACTGGCATCCACCATTTTGCCGTATCTGGTTGGACCAAAAACGGCTCTGGAATTGGTGCTCACGGGTGAACCGGTTACGGCGGAACGCGCGCTGGATCTTGGACTGGTGAACCGATTGGTGCCAGAGGCGCAACTCGAAGCTACCGTGAAGGATTTGGTCACGCGAATGACGGGACATTCCGGTCCGGTGCTGACCATGGCCAAGAAAGCGATTCTTGGAGGCATGGGACTTTCGCTGCGCGATGGACTGAAACACTCCATGAATATCTTCCTGAACGAACTTTACCGGCTGGAAGACTCGCAGGAAGGTCTGCAAGCGCTGGTGGAAAAGCGCAAACCGACATGGAAGAATCGCTGAGCCCGGAATTTTTCCGAGAAGAACCACCTTCGCAATCGATCGATTCGATTTGACGCGCATCGCGCACGCGGCTTACACTCTTTTCACAATTTGCAGGCAAGGGCAGCGGGGAAGGCCGTGAGATTCGGCCGCGGTCCCGCCACTGTAATCGGCTGAAACGCCGTAAGCCAGGCTACCCTCCCGTGCCGCAGTTTGCGGAACTCCTCGCGAGAGGGAGTTCTGCGGTTTGCCCCACGGAACTCGCGGGGCATTTTTGTTTTTGGGACTCTCGCTCATCTGCTGTCAGGGGAGCCAGTGCATCTTGAAGAATTGCGCGCCAAATTGTTTACTTCGCCGAGCGGTCATCGCACTATTGCTGTGCGCGGTGGTGGGATCGGCGTCTGCGCGCACAGAACAGTCCGCAACTGCTTCCGCTCCGAAAGAATCCTTCAGAACCGTCTCCGATGAAACTGGCCGCAGCGTGCGGGTTCCAGTGCCGGTGCGCCGCGTGGTTTCACTCGCCCCCAGCCTGACGGAGTCCCTGTACGCACTGGGAATGGAAAATTTGCTGGTGGGCGACACCGATTATTGCGATTACCCGCCGGATGCCGCGAAAAAGCATAAAGTGGGAGGCGCAATTAATCCGAGCCTGGAAGAGATTGCTGCACTGAAGCCGGATGTGGTGCTGGTCACGAAAGGCTTGAATCGATTGGAGACGGTGCAGGAACTCGAGCGTTTGGGCATCGCGGCGTACGCGACGGATCCGCACACAGTCGATGAAATTCGCAGCTCGTTGCGCAAGCTGGCGGAAATCCTCGGCAATCCCGGGGCGGGCGAGGCGCTCGATCGTGAACTGCTGCAACAAGAAACTGATTTGCAGCGGCGATTGCAAGATGTTCCGGCAAAGCATGTGCTATTTGTTGTATGGACCGAGCCGCTGCAATCAGTCGGCAAGCACACGTTTATTGCGGATGCGCTGGTTCACGCCGGGGCGGTTTCGGTAGTGGAATCCACGCAGGATTGGCCGCATATGAGTCTGGAGGAGATGGTGCGATTGCAACCGGAATTTCTGGTGTTCGCTTCGGGCCATTCTGAAGTGGTATCGCGCGATGTGGAAGCGCTGGCGCGGCGGCCAGGATGGGATCAGCTGGAAGCGGTGAAACACCGCAGGTTTGCGGTGATCAGCGAAGCGGTCAATCGGCCCGCACCGAGATTGTTCTCCGCGATTGAAGATCTGGCTAGGCAACTGCATCCCGAAGCGTTTGCGGGAAAGAACCAGAACTCGAAAGCAGCTGCTCCGGTGGGGAAAAATTAATGCGACCGTTGACCATCGGCCGGCTGCTCGTGCAGTGCCTGATTTTGGGCGCAATTCTTTTTTGTGTGATGGTGTTGGCGTTGAAGTTTGGCGCAGTGCACGTTTCGCTTTACGGATTGGGCCGTGATTTGTTGCGGGTGCTCATGGGCAAGAGCACCGAGATATCCAGCGACTACAGCTTGATCCTAAACTTGCGCCTTCCGCGGATTTTTCTAAGTGTACTGGTGGGTGCCTCGCTGTCGGTCGCGGGTACGAGCTTCCAGGCGCTGTTGCGGAATCCGCTTGCCGACCCGTACGTTCTGGGTGTTTCTAGCGGCGCCGCGGTCGGTGCGATTGTCGCCCTACTACTGGAGCCGCGACTGCCGCTTTCGCCGGAGATTGCTTCGGTGTTTACACCGCTTGGCGGATTTCTTGGCGCGGGGGTGGCGATCACCGCGGTTTATTTCCTGGGCCGCCGCGAAGGCCGCATTGACAGTAACACACTGTTGCTTGGCGGCGTGATCACCGGTTCGCTGCTTTCCGCGATCATTATTTTGCTGCTGAATGTGATGCCCAGCAGCAACGTGCGTGGCATGGCGTATTGGCTGATGGGCGAAGTTTCGGCGGTGCCGTCGAGGCCGCTGGCCTGGGTGCTGCGGGTTGGATTTTTCGTGGCGGCTGCGGTCATCTATACCACTGCTTCGGACTTGAATCTTCTTTTGTCTGGTGAAAAAGAAGCGATGCATCTTGGCGTAGATGTTCGCCGGGTGCGCCTGGTGGTGTATATCGCCGCGTCCGCGTTGACCGGACTCGCGGTGGCGATGAGCGGGTCGATCGGATATATCGGGCTTCTGGTGCCGCATGTGATGCGGATGATTTTTGGCTCAGACCATCGAATTCTGCTTCCGGCTTCTGCCTTTGGCGGAGCGATAGTATTGGTGATTGCTGACACGCTGGCGCGCACCATTGCAGCTCCCGCCGAACTTCCGGTCGGAGCGATCACCGCAATCGCGGGCGCGCCACTCTTTATCTATCTACTGCGACGGAGGCTGGCATGACCGCCGTGACACGCTCCCCGTCTCCGCGTTCTGCGATGGATGCCAGTCGCGGGTCCAACGAACCGCGGCTCAGCGTCGAACAGGTGAGCTACGCGTACGCTCCGAATCCGCAGCAAGCGCCGATTTTTACTTTGGAGGCGACCAGTTTCCAGGCCAAAGCCGGCGAGGTGGTGGCGATCCTTGGGCCGAATGCCAGCGGAAAATCTACGCTGCTGCAAATTATTTCCGGTGCTCTGCACCCGCTCTCCGGGCGGGTACTGCTGAATGGATTCGTGACGCACGATTTGGAACCACGCACCCGCGGTCAGCGCATCGCCGTGGTGCAGCAAGAAAGCCAACTGCTGTTTCCATCCAAGGCCTGGGAATTCGTGATGCACGGTCGGCATCCGTACGGAAAGTCGCTGCGATTTGAAACTGACGATGATGTGCTGATTGCAAAAAATGCGTTGGCGCAGGTTGGCGCCGAACATTTGAGCGACCGCTGGATGGATCAGATTTCCGGCGGTGAAAAACAAAGAGTGATCCTGGCGCGGGCCCTGGCGCAGCAACCGCTGCTGCTGTTGTTGGACGAACCAACGCTGCATCTGGATATCGGCGCGCAGGTGGACTTGCTCGAGACGTTGCGGCGACTGGCGGCCGAGAACCGCTACACCGTTGTGGTGGTGACGCACGAGCTGAATCTGGTCGGCGAATACGCGGACCAGGTGGTGCTTTTGCAGAAAGGGAAGTGCTTGCGGGTTGGCGCGCCAGCCAATGTCTACCAGCGTGATTTGCTGGAGCAAGTTTTCCAGACCCAACTTACGGTGGAGATGGGATCGAACGGAAGGCCACGCGTGAACATTTTGCCGGGAGAGCAGGCATAGAATTTCCACGCCGCGGGAATTTTCCGCGGATTTGAGCAACCAACAGCGGGCGAAGCTGCCCCTTCACAATCATCGCGGACTTCGTGCACGGGAAGACGGAGCTCTAGAGACTTTGGGTATGTAGCGGCGGGTTATCCGCCGCTACATAGACCGAACGCCGGAGCCAGCCGTCGCCGCCGCGCGACTGTAAGGCGGAAATTCGCAAGCCAGCCACTGCACCAAGCTGATATTCAAGCTGCGGTGCGGGAAGGATGCTTGCAGGCAACGCCGCCAAGCCAGGAGACCGGCGAGGTCCGCAATCCCGATTTGCAGCTTGCAGGATTTCAGACAAGAATCCGGCGTGAAACGAATTGGGACAGCCTTCAACTCCCGCGCGTGAGGGAGCGGAGGAGAACAATGAAAACCATCCTGCTTCGCGTAGTCCTTGCTTCTGTGATCTTAATTTCAATCCATAAATCTTCGAGCGCACAGTTCAGTCTTCCGGATGCGCAGCTAAAAGGAACATTGCTTGATGCCAGCGGCGGGGGCGTGGGCGGAGTTCAGGTTATCGCGCAGCTCGCGGGTGATTCGCAGGCGCCGCGGTGGAAAGCCACCAGCACCACGGCTGGAACGTATCTGTTGACGCTGCCACCGGGCAGATATCACGTGGTGTTTCAGCGTGCACCATTTGTAGCGCGTGAATTTGATCTGGAGCTCGCAAGTGCACCGCCGCGAATCCTCGATCTGAGACTGGAACTGGAACGCGTTTCTTCCAGCGTGGTGGTGACCGCGGAAGCGGAGCCGCTACAGATTCAGCAGACTCCGGCTTCGGTCACCGAGATTACGCGCGAGGAGATCGATGCGCGGCAGTCGGTGACGCTGCCCGACGCGCTCCTTTACGTGCCGGGAATTTCGATCGGCCGCACCGGGCCGGAGGGCGGCACGGCGTCGGTGTTTTTGAACGGAGGAAATTCCAGTTACACCAAAGTGCTGGTGGACGGCACGCCGGTGAATGAGCCGGGGAATGCGGTCGATTTTTCCAACTTCACGCTCGACAACATCGACAAGGTGGAAGTCGTGCGCGGCGCCGAGAGCGCGATCTACGGGACTGATGCCGTCGCCGGAGTGATTCAGGTGATTTCGCATCGCGGCACAACGCGAATTCCGGAAGTGAGCTTGTTCGCGGAGGGCGGAAGTTTCGCTACCGGCCGCGGCGGCGCGCAACTCAGTGGCCTTGCGGGACGCTTCGATTATTCCAGCGCGGCTTCCTATTTTGCGACCGATGGTCCGGAGAACGAAAACAACTTCCTGAACCGCACGATTTCGGGAAACTTTGGCTATCGGCTCGGCGAAGACAATCAACTGAGGCTAACCCTCCGCGAAAATAGCAGCGGCGCACAAACGCCGGGCCAGGTGCTGCTGGTGCCGCCAAATCTCGACGAACACACGGATTATCACTTCTTCAGCTCAAACGCGCGGTGGGATTTTGCCAGCGGCAAGCATTGGCGTTATCAATTGATGGGCGCCGAATCGTACAACCATGAATTCATTGCCAATCCTGTGCAGAGCTACTACGCCACAGATCCGGCCGCATTCTGCCCGCAAACAAGCACGACGGCTGTTGCCACCGCTGAATTCTGCGACTTTGCTTTTACCGAACGCAATCAGTACAACCGCGCCAGCCTGAATGCTCAGTCCAGCTACCTTCTGCCTAATTTCGCCGCTACTGCAGGCTACCAATATGAAGTCGAAAACGGTACCTCGCAAACGCTGAGCGAAGTTTCCTTCAATCCCCAGGTGTTCGCTTTCGTCGGTGACCATCTGCGCCGGAACAACCAGGGCGGGTTTCTTGATTTCCGTTATTCGCCGCATCCACGGGCCACGTTGAATTTCGGCGCGCGCGCCGAGGCCAACGGGAATTTCGGCACTCGGGTGGTTCCCAGAGTCGGTGCATCGTTAGCGCTGTTACAAGGCCGCGGTTTTTGGGGCGAGACCCGATTGCGGGTATTTTATGGCCAGGGTATCAAGGAACCGCGTTTTGACCAATCGCTCGGTTCGGATCCCTGCTTTCCGGGCAATCCGGAACTGAAGCCGGAAGCCAGCAAGACCTGGAGCATCGGCTTCGAGCAGGCCTTGTGGGATCGCCACGCGAAGGTCGGCGTAAACTTTTTTGCTGACCGCTATTACGACATCGTCAGCTTCGAGTTCTTGCCAGCGACTCCAACCTGCACCTTCGGAACCGGAACTTATTTCAATACCGACCTGGCGCGCGCGCGCGGCGTCAACCTGACTGCGGAAATTATGCCAGTGCGCTGGTTGCGCGTCCTGGGAAATTATACCCACGATGATAGCCGGGTCGTGAAATCTCCGAATGCTTCGGACCCCGCGCTGTTTGCGGGCAATCACCTTTTTCGGCGGCCGGTCGATTCTGGCAGTGCTTCGCTGGTTGCCAGTTGGCGGCGTATAAACGCAACCTTCGCGGGGTTTTTCACGGGACAACGCACGGACAGTGACTTTCTTTTCCTCGGTTTGCCGCCGCGCACTGCCGGCTACGCCAGATTCGATCTGACCACCAGCTTCTCATGGACCAAAGACTTAACCACGTACGCTCGGGTGGTGAACCTTTTTGATAAGACTTACCAAGACGCGCTCGGGTATCCGGGGCTGGGGCGTGAGGCGCGGGTTGGCATGAAGTACCGGTTCGGCGGAAAAAACTGAGTGAAAATTGGGGAGGGCGCCACCCCTCCCTACACCGGTCTGTCCCTAAGAGAGTGAGAACAAAGGGCGGTGAAAATATGGAAAAGTGAAGAGTATCAAAGCACAGGGCTTAGGAACCAACGTTTTGTAAGAATATCAAAGGAAAGAGGTTAGAGGATAAACGTAGGTTCCAAGTGATACCAAGGCGTAGTTACAACCAAGGCAAATATACGGCTATATCAATGAAAAGTCAGGCGAAAAATGTCAGGAAAAATTGAGCCGGTGCTGTTTTGCTGGAGCGGCGGCAAAGACAGCGCAATGGCGCTGCATGTTTTGAAACAGCAAAGCGATTTACGGATCGCTGCGTTGCTGACGACGGTGACCGAAGGCTACGACCGCATCAGCATGCACGGAGTGAGACGGACGCTCCTGGCGCGGCAGGCTGCGGCCATGGGGCTTCCGCTGCAGGAAGTGCGAATCCCGCCCGAGTGCGTCAATCCGGTGTACGAGGCGCGGATGCGGGAGGCGCTGCTTTCGCAGAAAACGGCAGGCGTCCGGCTGGTGGCGTTCGGCGACATCTTTTTGCAGGATTTGCGAGAGTATCGCGAGCGAAATCTGGCGCAGGTGGGAATGACTGCTGTTTTTCCTATTTGGCGGCGCGACACCCGGGAGCTTGCGCGAGATTTCTGTGAGAAGGGATTTCGGGCGATTGCGGTGTGCATCGATTCGAAGAAGCTGGGCCGCGAATTTGCCGGCAGGGAGCTGGAAGAATCGTTTTTTAGGGATCTGCCGGCTGATGTGGACCCATGCGGCGAAAACGGAGAGTTCCATACGTTTGTGTACGACGGGCCGTTATTTTCAAGTGCGATTGGAGTGGAGCGCGGAGAGCTTGTCGAACGGGGCGGATTTTACTTTTGCGACCTGAAGGAGAAAGCCAATGAAAATTGAAAACGAAAAACTGGCGCTACTGCTGCGCGGCGCGGTGATCGTGAGCTTGATTGTTTTGTCGGCGGTGCTGCGCATACTGCCGCATCCGTGGAACCTGACACCGGTGGGAGCGATGGCGTTATTTTCCGGCGCGATGTTTCGAAGCCGATGGATTGCTTTTCTGCTGCCGCTGGCAAGCCTCTTTGCCGGAGACGTTTTTGTCGGCTTCCATGAGCTGATGTTCGCGGTGTACGCGAGTTTCGCGGTTAGCGTGGCGATTGGACGATGGTTGGCAGAAAATCGCAGCGTGACGCGGATTGGCGGAGCGGTGCTTCTGGGTGCGCTGCAATTTTTTGTGGTAACAAACTTCGCTATGTGGGCGGTTGGCGGCTTTTATCCGAACACCGCGGCGGGATTGGCAAGCTGCTTCGTGGCAGGCATTCCGTACTTCTGGAATACGCTTGCGGGAGACGCGTTGTATGCAGGCGTCTTATTTGGCGGATTGGCATTTGCCGAAAAAATGGTTCCGGCAATAAAGGCGCAGAGCGCCTGGACCAGGCACGCTAACTGAATGTTGGAAAGCAAAGCCGTCAGTTCGCTGATGCTATAATTGCCAGCCATGAGCTCCAAGAGCGCCGCTGAGACCGCCGTGCCGCCCGAGGTGATGGCCAAATACGAGGCCGTGATTGGCCTCGAAGTGCACGCGCAGCTGCTGACCAAGACCAAAATATTTTGCGGATGCTCGACGCAATTTGGTGATGCGCCGAACGCGAATTCGTGTCCAGTGTGTCTCGGGCTGCCGGGAACGCTGCCAGTGCTGAACAGACGCGCGGTGGAGCTGGGGATGCAGGCGGCGCTGGCGCTGAACTGCTCGGTGCACGAACATTCGCGGTTCGCCCGGAAGAATTATTTTTACCCGGACTTGCCGAAGGGCTACCAGATTTCGCAGTACGAATTGCCGCTGGCGACAGGCGGGCACATCGAAATTGAGGTTGGCGGCACAAGAAAGCGGATCGGCATCACGCGGTTGCACCTGGAAGAGGATGCGGCAAAGAATCTGCATGAAGGATTTAAGGATTCGGCGACCAAAGGGTACGTGGATTACAACCGCTGCGGTTCACCGCTGAGCGAGATTGTCAGCGAGCCGGACATGCGGACGCCGGAAGAGGCTTACGCATATCTGACGACGCTGCGGCAGATTCTGCTGTATGCCGGCGTGAGCGATTGCAACATGGAAGAAGGGTCGTTGCGTTGCGATGCGAATGTCAGCGTGCGTTTGCGCGGCGCGCCGGAATTCGGCACCAAGGTCGAAGTAAAAAATCTGAATTCGTTTCGATTTTTGCAAAAGGCGCTGGAATACGAAATCGAGCGGCACATCGGCGTGATCGAAAGTGGCGGCAGGATTTCGCAGGAAACGCGGCTGTGGAATCAGGCGGAGAGTTATACGGTTTCGATGCGCTCGAAAGAAAAAGCGCACGATTACCGCTACTTTCCGGAGCCGGACTTGCTGCCGGTTCATGTGAGTGCGGCGTGGCGCGAGGCGGTGAAGAATGCGCTGCCGGAGCTGCCGGAGGCGAAGCGCAGCCGGTTTGTCGCCAGCTACAGCATTTCGCCGTACGATGCCGGCGTGCTGACCAGTTCGCAAGAGCTCGCGGGTTTTTTCGAAGCGGTGGTGAAAGCGGGCGCGCTCGGCAAAAGCGCCGCCAACTGGATTCAGACCGAGTTACTGCGGCGGCTGAATGACAGCGGTACCGAGATCAGCGCGAGCCCGGTCGCGGCGGCGAATCTCGCGCAGCTGATCAAGCTGGTCGAAGGCGGGAAAATTACCGCAGCAGTCGGCAAGAAAGTGTTCGCGAAAATGTTCGAGACTGGGCGCGGCGCTGCGGAGATTGTTGAAGCGGAAGGACTCGGCGCGCAGGTCAGCAGCCATTCGTTGGAGCAGATCGCGCGTGACGTCATTGAAAAAAATCCGGAAAACGTGGTGAAATTCAAATCCGGCAACGAGGGCGTCTTCAAGTTTTTTGTCGGGCAGGTGATCAAAGCGACCCGAGGGCAGGCCAATCCGCAAGCGGTAAATGAAGTATTGAAAAAACTTCTGGCTGGCTGAGAGTATAAGACATGCTGAAAATCGGAGATCAGGCGCCGGCCTTCACGCTGAAGAACGACACCGGCGCTGAGGTGTCACTCAAGGATTTCAAAGGGAAGCGGGTGGTGCTATTTTTCTTTCCCAAGGCCAATACACCCGGTTGAACGACCGAAGCGTCCGAGTTTCGCGACGCAAAAAGAAGCTTCGATAAGCAGAATGCGGCCATTGTGGGCGCGAGTGCAGATCCGGAGAAGGATCTGGCGAAATTCAGGGAAAAGCAGAAGCTCAACTTCACGCTGGTGGGCGACCCGAGTCACAAGATGATTCAAGCTTACGGCGTGTGGCGTCCGAAGAAATTCATGGGCCGGATCTTCAAGGGAATTGTGCGCAGCACTTTTTTGATCGGCACGGATGGCAAAATCGAAGAGATCTGGGATGAAGTCAAAGTGAAGGGCCACGTAAGCGAAGTGCTGAAGCGGGTCAGCGGCGCAGCAGCCTGACGCTAGCTGTTTGGCTACAGCGAGCAGGTCAGAGTGCTAACTGCGGCTGCGGGTTCGATGAGCAGGTTGTCAATCAGGCGAGTTTTTCCCACATAAACGGCGAGAAGCACATAAGCCGGCCGCGCGCCAATTCTGGCGACGGGCTCAAATGTTTCCGCATCCACAATTTGCACGTAGTCGACGCGGGTTAGTGGTTCCTTCGACAAAAGTCCGCTAACAATTCTCTGCAGCTGGAACGCATCGAGCGTTGCTATGGAAATCGCCTGTTGAGCTTCTTTCAGTGCCCGATGCAACGCAGTGGCGGAACGGCGTTCGTCTGAGCTCAGATACGTATTGCGCGACGAGAGCGCCAACCCATCCGGCTCGCGCACGATCGGGCACACTACAATTTCTACATTCAGATTCAAGTCCTGCGTCATTTGCTGTAAAATGCGGACCTGTTGCGCGTCCTTCCTGCCAAAATAGGCAAAATGGGGCTGAACGATTTCGAAAAGTTTTAGAACTACGGTGGCTACTCCGCGAAAATGGCCCGGCCGCGACTTGCCTTCGAGTTTCTCGCTCAGGCCCTCGACATTGACATAGGTTCGGAATCCGGCCGGGTAAATGTCCTTCGCTTCGGGAGCAAAAAGCACATCCACACCTGCGGCCGTAAGCTGCTCGACGTCTTTCTCGAAAGTGCGCGGGTATTTGGATAGATCCTCGTTGGGCCCGAATTGCGCGGGATTCAAAAAGATGGATGCGTAGACGCGCGAAGAGTCCGCCCTTGCGCGGCGAATCAGCGAGAGGTGTCCTTCGTGCAGCGCGCCCATGGTCGGAACGAGTCCGACCACGTGATTCTCGGCATGCGCCTGTCGCACGGTTTCCTTCATCCAGGAAATGGTTCGAATGATTTCCATGAGCGGATGGAGTTTAGCTTATGTTGCGTTGATCACAAATGCAGGACCACGGAAAGATCATGCGGAGGCCGCGGAGGAACGTTCACGGTAGAAGTGCATGAGATCGGTGAGAATTGGTTTCGCGCCCAATTGACGAAGCATGGTGGTGACCTGGCCGCGATGATAGGTGCCGTGATTCGCCAGATGCTGCAGCGATTGCCACATGGGGTTTTTGTAGACGCCGAAGTTAAAAGTTTTGTATTCCATAACGCGATCCAGATCGTCTTGCGTCAAGCCCTGGATAAATTCGAGCAAGTGTTTCGCTTGTGGCGTCCAGTGTTCGCGCACGCCGGAAATCGTCTGGATGCTTGATAGATCAGGGAAAGCAGACGGCGTTCGGCCATTGCATCGTTCGAGCCACACCCATTCTCCGCTGCAGATATGCACCAGCGTGTCCCGCACCGAGGGAAAACTGGAGCCGAGCGGCTTACTGAATTGTTCGTCGGAAAGTTGCGCCGCGGCGCCGAGGGAGCGCTGATTGGCCCAAGCGTTGTAGTCAAACAGGAGGCGAACATCTTCGGGCGTCATGGAAGTCTCCGCGGGATGAATTCGGATTAATCGGTCAGTTCAACGTCGAAGTTGATTTCCTTGCGGCTGGTCTTGAGTTCCGGCACGTGGTAGGACTCGGCGTCAGACGGAAAATTGCCGCGGCGCACGTCGGCGCAATATTCGCGCACGGTGCTGGAGATGATTTCGCTCAAGTTCGCGTACTGGCGGGCAAATTTTGGCGTCGGCCCAAAAGTGAGGCCCAGTAGATCGTTGATGACAAGAATCTGTCCATCGCAATCGGGGCCGGCGCCGATGCCGATGGTCGGGATGCGCAGTTCGCGGGTAATCAGCGCGGCGAGTTCGCGTGGAATTCCTTCGAGAACAATCGCGAACGCTCCGGCCGCTTCCACCGAGCGCGCATCGCGGATTAATTGTTCCGCGGCATCAGGCGTCTTGCCCTGTACTTTAAAGCCGCCCATGGCGTGCAGCGATTGCGGCGTCAGTCCGACGTGGCCCATCACCGGAATTTCCGCTTCGGTCAGCTTGACGATCAATTCCAACCGGCGTTCGCCGCCTTCCACTTTCACCGCTTCCGCGCCGGCTTCTTTCACGAAGCGCACCGCGTTGCGCACAGATTCGGAAATTTCGGTGTGATAGCTGCCGAACGGCATGTCCGCGACGACGAGGGCGCGGCGCGTGCCTTTGCGCACGGCGCGGGTGTGATGCAGCATCTCCTCGACGGTGACCGGTAGCGTGGTCTCGTGTCCCAACATCACCATGCCCAGCGAATCGCCGACCAGCAAAACCTCCACGCCAGCTTCATCCAGCAGGCGCGCGGTCGGATAGTCGTACGCAGTGAGACAGGTAATTTTTGTGGTGTCTTGCGGACTTAACGTTTTTCTGTGGAGCAGCGATGGCACGGTGATCTTGCCGTC
Organism: uncultured Acidobacteriota bacterium; assembly: GCA_963814635.1. Taxonomy (GTDB): domain Bacteria; phylum Acidobacteriota; class Terriglobia; order Acidiferrales; family UBA7541; genus Acidiferrum. The sequence continues at coordinate 762,707 of CAWFDP010000003.1, forward strand.
GCCGAATTTGTTCGGAACGCTCATCTTGGCCTCCGGTGCCGCTCCCTGCTTGCAAGATGCAGCCCTGTACCAAAAGAAATCGTAGCAGAAAATGCGATTGTTCGCATCTCTTCGGGATTGGATTGCTAACAGTGGGTCGGTTCCGGTTGGCCGCTTATCAGGCTCTACTCAGGTTTGCTCGGGAGACTGACCCGTTCTGGCTAGAATTGTATGAAGTTTGCGTGCGAGCCTGCGGTGATTCACGGCGAGCGAAAAACACCCCAGCGCGCTGCCCAAGATGAACCAGCTTCGCGTGAAGGCGAACAGCATCGAAAAGAAACCAGAGAATGCGAAGCACTCCCATGACGCCTCCCGATAAGTCTTGCCAGCTCAGCCGATCTAGCCCGGTGTGTTTTGTGGCGCTTGCGCGCGGCCTTTCCACTGGCCGCCGCGGCCTGACCAGTAGCGGACCGCGGAAAGGCACGTTGCATAGGCATAGAAAAGCGCTGCCAGCGGCAACAGCAATCCCCAAATTGGCCGCAACCGGTAAAATGCTACGGTTGGCAGGAAGGAGGCGGTCATCAGGCACCAGGCTGCCAAGGCGAACGACCAAACGTGGATGTCTGGCGAAAAGGTCAGAGCTACGGGAAGTAAAAACGTCAGCGTCATTCCCAGGAAAGTGCCCAGAAGCTGAAACACTGAATAGTGGAGTTGGGTGAACGCGGTGCGAGCGATCATATCGCGAATTTCAGAAAACGTTTGGTACGAGCGGAGGCTGTGGCTGGCGCGCGTCAGCCCCATCCAGATCTTTCCGCCGGACTTCTTCACGGTGCGCGCCAAGGCGCAGTCGTCAATCACTTCACCGCGGATTGCAGCGATGCCGCCGATACGTTCCAGAGCGGTGCGGCGAAGCAACACGCAGCCGCCTGCGGCGCCGGCTGTTTTCGAGCCGGATTGCACAATCCAGCGCGGAGGGTAAAGCATCAGGAAAAAGTAGAGAAAAGGGGGAATCAGCAGGCGCTCGGCGGATGTTGCTGCTCGCAGCAAGACCATCAGCGAAGTCAGATCGAGCGAATCAACTTGGGCGCGAGAAACCAGCCGCCGCAGGGTGTCGGGCGCATGAACAACGTCTGCATCGGTGAACCAGAAGAATTCTGGCTGAGCGGCATTTGAGTCGATGGAAGGAGCGACCGGTGATGCAACAACCGCTGTACAGCCAGGAGTGGCTGTGCTACTGAAGAGCGCCGCGGCCATGCCAGCGTTGAGGGCCCAAAGCTTGCCGGTCCATCCGGGAGCGAGTTCGGGAGCAGACACGACGCGAACCCTGTCCGCTGCGCCCGCCTGTTCTGCCGCACGACGGGCAAGCTCGGCGGTGCCATCGTCGCTGTGGTCATCAACAACGACCATGGAAAATTCACCGGCATAGTCCTGCAAGGCTAGCGCTTGCACCACGGATTCAATTGATTCGGATTCGTTTCGCGCGGGAATTACTGCCGCGACGCGCGGCCACCAGGCAGGAGCAGGGAATTGCGCGTGATCGGAATCGAACTCCCACACCCGCCAGAAATTTCCCCAGGCAAAAAACAGAACGATCCAGATCAGCAAGACCAGCGAAGAAATGGAAAATAGCATCAAGACCGAGGCGGCTAAGCCAGGTCCTCTTTTCGAATCGGCAGCCGCCGGACGCGTTTATTGGTAAGCGCGTAAATCGCGTTGCAAACGGATGCAGCGACGACCGGCAGGCCGGGTTCGCCAATGCCGGTGGGTTCTTCGGCGCTGTTGACGATGTGAATTTCGGTTTTTGGCGCGTCGGCGATACGGGGCATCTTGTACTGATGGAAATTGGTTTGCTCCACGGCGCCGCCCTTGATGGTGATGGCGTCATGCATCGCGGCGGAAAGGCCATAGATCGCGGCGCCTTCGACTTGCGCGCGGATGCCGTCGGGATTGACCGGACGTCCGCAATCGACCGCATAGACCAGGCGATTTATTTTTGGCAGGCCGTCCTTCATGCTGACTTCCGCGACGGCAGCGGTGTAGGTGTTGAAGGAATAGTAGCCGGCGATGCCGCGTGCGACGCCTTTCGGAAGCGGTGAGCCCCAGCCGGCTTTTTCCGCCACTAATTTCAGAACGCTTTTGAGCCGCGCGGTATCGAGTGGCTTGCCTTCCTTGGGATCAGTGAAGTCCGGGACCTTGCGGTCGGCTCCGATGGAGCGAAGCCGGAATTCGAGCGGGTCGGCGCCAGCCGCGGCGGCAAGTTCGTCGACAAAACATTCCACCACAAAGCCGCTGGTGGAGTGTTCGACCGAGCGCCACCAGGCGCGCGGCACGCCGGACTTGGCGAGTGTGTATTCCACCCGATAGTTCGGCGATTGATACGGAATAAATGCCGCGGTCGCGAACTCGGAGTTTTCCGGAGTTTCCGCGCCCTTGGGACTCCACATCGCGTCGATGGAAGTCGAAGTCTGGAAATGCTTCCAGGCCACGATGTTTCCTTGGTCGTCCAGTGCGCCGGAAAATTGGTGGTAAGAAGCGGGACGATAAAAATCGTGCTGCATGTCGTCTTCGCGGGTCCACAAAACCATTACTGGCGTTCCGGTATGCTTGGAAACTTGCGCGGCTTCGAGCACGAAATCGGCCATGTATCGGCGGCCGAATCCGCCGCCCATCAACGTGGTGTTCACCTTGATCTTATCTTTCGGCAGTTTACTGACGCCGGCGATGATGTCGAGCGCCCATTGCGGTCCCTGCGTGGGAATCCACGCTTCCGCGCTGTCCGGGCGAATGTGCACGGTGCAGTTCATCGGCTCCATGGTGGCGTGCGCCGCGAAGGGAAACTCGTAAGTGGCTTCAACTTTTTTGCTGGCGCCCGCGATCGCAGCGCTGGCGTCGCCATCGTTGCGAAAAACTTTGCCGGGCTTCGCGGCGTTGTCGAGCATCTGCTGGCGCAGGGATGCCGAGGAGTCGTTAGCGTTCGGTCCTTCGTCCCAGATGATTTGTAACGCTTTGCGTCCTTGCATGGCGGCCCAGGAATTGTCGGCCACTACGGCGACGCCGCCCGCGGTAAAGGCGCCGGTGTCCACGCGCTCGATCTCGAATACGTCGCGAACCCCGGAAACGCTCTTGGCCTTAGTCGCGTCGAACGACTTTACTTTTCCGCCAAAAATCGGGCAGCGAGCAACAACCGCGTACTGCAACCCCGGAACGCGCGAATCAATTCCGAATTTCGCGCTGCCGTTGGTCTTCGAAGCTCCTTCGAATCGCGGCGTGGCCTTGCCGACGATCGTAAAGTCATTGGAGTTCTTCAGCGGCACGGTGTTGAGATTGGGAATGGGCAGTTTCGCCGCGTCCCCGACCAGCTCCCCGTAAGTAAGGAAATTGTTGCGCGCGCCATGCAGCACGCCGCCGTTAGTGGCCTTGCAGGTATTGGGATTCACGTTCCATCGCGCGGCAGCTGCGGCTATGAGCATTTCGCGCGCGGCGGCTCCAGCGCGGCGCATCGGCAGCCAGCAACCAGCCACGCTGCCGCTTCCGCCGGTTCCATGATCGTAAATATCCGGATTCGTCGGCGCCTGCTCCACAACAACTTTTTTCCAGTCCACGCACAACTCTTCGGCCACAATCATCGGTACGGCGGTCATGATTCCTTGCCCCATCTCTGACTTCTCCAGGAGCAGCGTGACGCGATTATCCGGCGAAATGTGCACCCAGGCATTGAACGGGTTGGGCGTTTTCTTCTCTTGCTGTTGCGCGGGATCCTGGGCGGTGGCTGTGCCGACGTGGAATCCAATCCACAGCCCGGCGCCAGCCACGGCCCCGGTTTTCAGGAACTCGCGACGATCTAGAATCAGCGTCGACATAGGACACCTCTATTTTGAGATCTGATTTTGCGAATAACTACGCGGATTTGCCGTGCCCGGATTGAATCTCCGCCGCCCGGTGGATAGCCTTGCGGATGCGCTGGTAGGTGCCGCAACGGCAAATGTTGCCGCTCATAAAATCGTCAATTTCCGCGTCGGTAGGGCTGGCTTTCTTCGTAAGCAGCGCCGCCGCCGACATGATTTGTCCGCACTGGCAATATCCGCACTGCGGAACGTCCACCTCAATCCAGGCCTGCTGTACCGGATGGCTGCCGTCGGCCGAAAGCCCTTCAATGGTTGTAATTTTCTTTCCTGCGACTGCCGAAATCGGCGTAATGCACGACCGTGTCGCTTCGCCATTGATATGCACGGTACACGCCCCGCACAACGCCATCCCACAGCCAAACTTCGTGCCGGTCATATTCAACGTGTCGCGCAACACCCACAACAGCGGCATCTGGGGATCGACTTCCACCGATTCGGATTTTCCGTTGAGCATAAAACTGATGGCCATAAAAACCTCCGCGCGAGCCGAAAAACTCACGCCCACATCCTAACTCAATCGCCTTTATACGAAAAGTCGTATCAGGCAGCCACTGCCGCCCGCTTTTTCAGGAAATTAGACGCACGGCCTCACTCCAGCGTGAGCTACTTCGGGGGTCTTGGTCGGCCCGACCGGGGGCTCGGGCTCGACCCCGCGCCAGCCGACCGGACGCCCGCGCACCGCTTCCTTCACCGAGCGGAACAGCACCACGTACATCAACTGGCGGTAATAGAATCGCTGCATCAGTACCGGAATCAGCAGCGTCCAGTCCTCATCGCGCTCCAGCGCGAAGGCCACCACGCAGGTCAGCACATCGATCAAAAGGAATCCCAAAAAGAACAGCATCGACCGCTGCAAATTCGCGCTGACAAACGCCATTTGCGGCATCCACGAGATATGCAGCTGCATCAATGCCCAGATTAAAACCGACCCGAAAAACAGCAGGTCAATCAGCGGCGAGACTAGCGGCAACACCAGTTGAAACACAAAAATATTCGGCAACGCAATCCAGCCCAGCGTGCCGTATTTCCGCCGGAATAACGTATCGCGATGCTTCCAGAACGATTGCAGTGTGCCAAAAGTCCAGCGGAACCTCTGCCGGACCAGCACACCCGCCGTTTCCGGAGCCTCGGTCCACGCGACGGCCCGCTCTTCATAACTCACGCGCCAGCCCAGCCGCCGAATCGCCACGGTGAGGTCCGCATCTTCTGCGACGGTGTCCGCGGTGATGCCGCCCGCTGCTTCAATCGCCTGTTTGCGCCACGCACCCAGCGCTCCGGGAACCACCGTGATGCAATTCAGCAGATCGAAAGCGCGCTTCTCCATGTTCTGGCTGGTGATGTATTCCAGCGCTTGCCAGCGGGTCAGCCAACGCGAGCGGTTTCCAACTTTCACGTTGCCGGCGACCGCGCCGGTTTGCGGATCCGAGAACTGCCGCACGAGTTGGCGAATCGCGTCCGGCTCAATTTCCGTGTCGGCGTCAATCGTTACCACAATCTCCGTCTGCGCGTGGCCCATAGCATTATTCAGCGCGGCGGCCTTGCCGCGATTCACTTGATGAATAATCTGTACGCGTGGCTCGTTGCCAAAGTGCGAATCGAGCAGCGTCCCGGTATCGTCGGCCGAACCGTCGTTCACCACGATCACCTGCATCGTTGGATAGTCCGACCCGAGTACCGACGCCACCGTCTGTACGATTACGCTTTCTTCGTTGTGCGCCGGAATCAGTACGGTGACACCTGGAAGCGGATCCAGTGCCTGGTCATGGTCCGGCCGCATCTTTTCGATCAGCGCCAGAATACCAATCACCAGCGCTCGTCCGCTTACCAGCACAATTCCCAGCACAAATATCCAGCCGATGCCGAGCGTGAACCAGTGATACAGCCCGAAGATGAAGCCATCGGCCTTGGCTTGCAGCCATTCCTGGCCCGTCAACGGAACCATCACTTCCGCTCGCGTTTTGTTCACCAGCTCCGGCACCGGCACGAATTGGTAGCCCTGCGCGCGCAGCTGGTCGATGATCACCGGCAGCGCTGCAAGCGTCTGGCTGCGGTCGCCGCCGCCGTCGTGGAACAAGATGATGTTGCCGGACGCCGCCTGCCTCATTACCCCGTCAATAATTTCCTGTGCCGGCACCTGCTTGCCGTAGGGCTGCCGCCAGTCGTGCGGATCAATTTTCTGTCCGACGATCATGTAGCCCATGTCTTGTGCTACCGGCAGTTGCGCCACTTCTTCCGCGTATTCCGGCTGATGATCGATTCCATACGGCGGCCGGAACAGAATCGATTTCACGCCTAGAGTGCTTTCGATCAGTCGCTGCGTAATGTTCAGTTCCCAGCGCAATTGAGTGGGCGAGATTTCGTCCATCACTGGATGCGTATAGGTGTGATTCCCGATGGAATGGCCTTCCGCGTACTCTCGCTTTAAAATGCCGGGCGATTTCGAAGCCTCTTCTCCAATAACAAAAAAGGCCGCCGGAACATTTTTTTCTTTCAGGATGTCGAGAATCTTCGGCGTCCACCGCGGGTCCGGACCGTCATCAAAGGTGATGGCAAGCTTTTTTGGCACTGCGCCGAGTTGATCGATCTCGTACGAGAGCGGATAACTGTCATATTTTTCCGCGGTAATCAGGTCGGTCGCTGCGTCATAGGTGAACGAACGCACGCCGCGCTTCGGTTTGTCCGCGATTTTCCAGATATCGCCATTGCCTTCCAGAATCAGGTCTGGCCCGGGCGGTACATCTTTCAGCTTTTCGCGTATCGCGTCATCCGGCCGCGTGGCGTCCCAAATCTTCCAAATTGTGCTGTCGGAAGATCCCAGCCTCCATAGCGCGGTACCTTGCACCCCCAAGCGCTCGGCTGCCCTCATCTGGTTGTACGCCGTCACCGCGTCCAGAAACCACACCTGATGCAAGCGGTCGCTGTCATCTGAATACGAGTAATGCGGATTCAGCGAAGCTGGATCCAGTTCCACCTGCGCTTCCGATTCATACGCATGCAACAGCGCTTCTTGCACGCTCAAATCTTTGGCTGGCGGATGCGACTTTTTATCCGGCTCCGGCCAGTCGTATCCATAGTTGGCGACTCCCACAATCATCTTCTGCGCCGGAATCACTTTGAGCAGTTCTTGCAGGTTGTCGGAGAACCATTCTTGCGATGCAATCGGCCCAGGCCCGCCCGCCGGCCAGTGCTGGTCGTAATTCATCACCACCACCGCGTCGCACTGTTTGCCATAAAAGCCGTAGTTGAAGGTATCGTCCTGCGCCGGCAGCGAGATCATCATCTTCAAGCCCACCGCATGCAAAGCCGGTCCAAGCTCCGCAATGAACTCCTGAAGATGTGGCTCGGTCGCTTGCGGAACCTCCTCAAAGTCCGCCACGATTCCCACTTCGTGCGCTTCGATCGCGTATTGCACCGTGTCGCGCACCAGGTTGGAGCGCGCCGCAGGATTCGCCAGCATCTCCACCATTTCCGGAACGCGCCAGTTCTGCCCGTCATAGTTGTTCAACATCCCCATGATCGGAATTTCGATGTTGGCCGAGTGCATCCACTGGTGCAGCTTGTCTTCGCGAATGATCGAAATCGCTTCTTCCGGAGAGGCGCGTACCGTGATGTACCGCTCGTAGTCCACGATGGTCAGCCCGCCGTCGGGCGTCACCGCGTGCAATTCCTCGGGGACCACCAGGTCCAAATCCTTGTAGTGTTTTTTCAGTGTGGCCAGGCTGTTGGCGTCGTAGCTCACGTAGAACGCGGCGCGCAGCGGGTCGTAACTGGCAGGCACTTTCCCGATGTTCGCCACGCGACGGTGGCGTCCTTCGCGCAGTGGCACCGGTTTCCCGGTCTTGGCCTTTACTTTAACCGCCCGGTACGCCGATTTCGCGTCCGGCAGCAACGCCGCCGGCAGCTCCACGCTGGCCGCGATGTTGAAGAAGAAATACACCAGCAGCAGCGTCAGCAGCGCTCCGCTGATCTCCATGGCACGCCGCGTGCGGCGCCAGCGCACCCGCTCCGCATCATAAAATATGGGGCTTCTCTGTTTCATTCTTTACGGCAGAACTGGAGTTTCAATTCGCAGTAATTGTACAGCCGGTAGCCCGTCTGCCTGGTCTGGATACATCTATTGTAAGATGCTGGCAAGCCATGAAGCGAGTTTTCTCGCATCCTCTAATCGCGCTAGTCATCGGACTGCTGCTTCGACTCTTTTTTGTATTTCGCTATCCCAGTTCCGCGGGCGACACCCAACTTTACGACGGACTGGGCTCCAATTGGCTCCAGCACGGCGTCTATGGCATTCCGGTCGACGGCGTGCTCACTCCGCTCGATATCCGCATGCCCGGTTATCCGGCGTATCTCGCACTGATCCACGCCATCAGCCGTCGCAGTGGGGACGCGGCATATGTCTGGACCATGCTGGGGCAAGTTATTCTCGATTTGGCCTGTTGCCTGGTCATTGCCGCACTCGCAGCCCGTTGCGCCCGCAATGAAAACGCCTCGCGGGTCTTTGCAGTCGCGGTGTGGCTCGCGGCTCTTTGCCCCTTTACCGCGAATTACACCGCGGTCCCGCTCACCGAAACGTTTGCCATTCTTAGTACCGCACTCGCTCTTTGCGCCCTGGTGCCGCTGGTGACCACGGAATTTTCCAGCGAAGATTTTCTGCGCTGGGCCAAATTCCCCCGGCGCTCCGAGTACCTGAAAAATGCCGCACTCGCCGGTTTCTGCGTGGGTCTTGGCACTCTGTTTCGCCCCGAAGCCCCGCTGGTCCTCGTGGCCTGCTTGCCCGTTGTTCTTTGGGTCGCTTTTCGACGCGGCCAGTTTGCCAGAGGAATTCGCGCCTCGGCTGTTGCCGTTCTAATGTGTCTGCTTACCTTGACGCCGTGGGCCGTCCGCAACGCCATCACCTTGCACGAATTTCAGCCGCTCACTCCACGCTATGCCAATATGCCCGGCGAACTCGTTCCGGTTGGCTTTATGAATTGGGAGCGCACCTGGCTCTATCGCTTTCGCGAAGTCTTTCTCGTCTCCTGGAAACTAGACGGTGACACCATCAACATTGATGATATCCCCGCGCGGGCCTTCGATTCTCCGGAAGAGCGCCAGCACGTCGCGGCAATTCTCGAGCAGTACAACAACGATTCGAATCTCACTCGGGAAGAAGACCAGCAGTTTGCCCAGATCGCCGAAGCGCGCACCGCTCGCCACCCGCTCCGCACCTACTGGTACGTCCCGATGCAGCGGGTGGTCACTCTCTGGTTCACCCCGCGCGTCGAGCAGTTGCCGATTTCCGGCTCAATCTTTCCGCTCGCCGAAACCTGGGACACCGACCGCGAGGACATGTGCATAACGCTCGGTCTTTTCTTCGTGAATATTTTTTATATAGTGCTCGCGAAATGGGGAACCCTGCGCATCTGGCGTAATTTTGCGGATGCCCGCGCCGCCGTGGCTCTGCTTCTGTGTTTTGTGGTGGTTCGAACGGCGTTCCTGACAACCATCGAAACCCCGGAACCTCGTTACGTGCTGGTGTGCTTTCCCGCGGTGATCGCGCTCGCCGCCCACGCCTTCGCCCGCCCAAAGACTTCTTGAACTCGCGCCTAATCTTCCTGTGGCTCCGGGTGAATCGTCACCCGGTAAATTTGCGGAAACTTTTCCTTCACCCGGTCTTCCAGTGCGGCCGTCACGTCATGCACTTCGGTAATCGGCAGATCACTGCGCATCGTGCAGTGGCATGAAGCCAGAATGTGGTGTTCCACCTGCCGCGCCAGCACGTTGTGGCTGTTCACCAGTTCGTGGTATTCCGACGGCAACTGGTTCAAAAAATCTTCGATATTCTTTGCCAAATCACGCAAATCAGCGGCGCCGGCATCGGGCGAACTGATCGCCGTCCCCAGCGGTTCAATGTGAATGTTGACCTCGGTCGGCTCCGGCCGCAGCCCGCGGATCTCCTCTTCCAATTCTGTCGCGTGGCGGTGCGCATCTTTCAGGCTCAGATGGGGATCAACTTCCAGGTGTAGCTCGACGAAAAGCCGCCCGTCGTTCTGTTGCGCTGACAAATCATGAATCGCCAAACCCCGGCGCTGGGCCACTGCCCGGATCGAATCGAAGAATGGCTCGCCCTTGGGCGCGCGCGGCTCTGCATGCACCACTACATCCGACGGCACGATTTCTCCCACCCGCTGCTCGATCGCGTCGCTCCAAGCATGCACCTGTTCGAGGCTCGCGGTCCGCGGCACGCTCACCGTGGCATCCACAAAATACCGGTTTCCCGCTCGGCGCAGCCGTACCCGTTCCACGTGCAGCACGCCCTCCATTTGTCCGATCGCTCCGGTGATCTGCTCCTGCAGGCCTTCAGGCGCTGCATCCAGCAACGCATCCAGCGTTCTCTTGCCCAGCCGCGAGCCAACCCACAAAATCACAGCTGCAACCACCAGGCCGGCGATTGCGTCAGCGTAAATCAGCCACGGCACGTTCCACTTCTGCCCCGCCCACACCAGCCCAATTCCCGATATGACGACAATCGTGCTCCACACGTCGGTCGAAAAATGCAGCGCGTCTGCTTCCAGCGCTTCGCTCGCATATTTTTGCGCCACATGCGAAAGTCTTTTCGCCCGGGTGATGTCGATTGCCAGCGCCACCAGCAGCACCAAAATCGCGGTGACGCTCGGCTGAATATGCACGACGTGAAAAAAAAGCCGGTCAAACGCTTCATAGATGACGTATAGCGCCGTCAATACCAGCAGCCCCGTCTCCACAAACGCCGAAAAATTTTCGAATTTTCCGTGCCCGTAGGGATGACGTTCGTCAGCAGGCTGATCGGACACTCGCAGCGAAAGAAAAGTAATGATGGCGGCGATCAGGTCCAGCGCGGAGTGCAGCGCCTCGCTCAATACGCCCAAGCTTCCGGTTCGAATCACCAGAAACGCCTTCAACGACACCAAGAGCAGCGCCGAGCCCACGCTCAGCAAAGCCGCTGTCCTCTTTTCGCGTGATTCGCCGGGTAGCAGGGCTTCCATGACCACGCCTAGACTACCCTAACTGTGGCAGGACACGACACAACGTCGCCTTGGCTCAGCAGATCTCTAGGCCTCACGCGTGGCCACAAACTTCAGTGCCGCGGAGTTCATGCAATACCGCAAACCAGATGGAGCCGGGCCATCCGTAAACACGTGCCCGAGGTGCGCGTCACACAAAGCGCATTTCACTTCGCGCCGCAATATGCCCAGGCTGAAATCATCCCGCTCGTTCACATTTTCATCCGCAATCGCTTGATAGAAACTCGGCCATCCCGTCCCCGATTCGAATCTGGTCTTCGAATTAAACAGTGCCGTGCCACAATCCGCGCAACGAAAAATCCCCGGTCGGTTCTCGTTCAGCAAATCGCCGGATATGGAATCTCGGTTCCCGCTCTGCGCGTAATCACAAATTGCGGCGGCGGCAAAATACTCTGCCATTGCTCATTGGTTTTCCGCACCTTGTGCAGTGCGCGCTTCCCCGTTCGTTTCCCGCTCTCGTCGAACTCCACGATCTCCACGGTCACGTCCGGCCCCAGCGGCGGCTCGTCCTGCACCAGCCCCGAACTCGCCACATGCTCCACTCCCGCGAACACACCCATCGTAGCCAGAGCCGCGGCTCCGAATATCAATCCGCGCCTGTTCAGTTCCTTCATCGCGTTGCTCTATAAGAAAACTTCTCGCCCAACCAACGATTACTTCGCGGTCAGCTCCGGCGCCGGTAGCAGCGGCGGCCGCTTTGGCTCGCCCCGCGCCCCGCGTACATCCAGCTCTTCGAACAGCAGCGACGGCGCCACCACCGATGACGGCAGCCCATTCTGTGCCGAACCAAACGCGCCCAGCGCCGTCCCCGCAAATCCCGCCACCTGCGTCTGCATGTAGTTGTACACAAAAGGATCGTTCCCGATCGCCGTCACGTTGCGCAGCACCCGCGTATTCAATCCGGTAATCCGCATTCCACGCACCATCTCTTCATGTCCATCCGCCGGATACACGCGATACACCAGCAGCGGCAGCCGGTCGCCGTTCCCCGCTCCTCCGCCATAGCTCGCCAGCAATTCGCTGAATTCTTCCTGATGCAACAAACTCAGCGCCGGATTATCCATCTCCTTCACTTCCAGGCAGTACTCCTGGTTGTTCGTGCGGCAAATATCCAGGAATTTTTTCTTTAACTCCGCCGCCGGCACCGTCTCCGACGACGTAAAAAACAAATTGCTCGTGGTCGGCTTGGCATCGTTCAAAAACGCCGATCGTCCGTGCCCATTCGATTTTCCTGAATCCAGTCCCGGCCGCCGCGACATCAGCAATTCTTTCAACCCGCCATTTTCCACCGCCGTAACTTTTTCCGCGGGCACGCCTTCATCGTCCACGCGATATCCGCCGATCAGCGGTTTGCCGGCAAACTCTTTCGCGCTGGGATCATCCACCACCGTCACGCTCGTTGGCAGCACCCGCGCCCCGATCCGGCTCACCCAATCGCTTTTTCCTCCAACGTTGCTCAAAAACTGCTCCATCACCGGCTGAAACGCCACCGGCGGACGCGCTCCATTCAACGCCGGTCCCAGCACCTGCGCCACCAGCGGAGCCGCTGCACGCGCTTCGAACAGCACCGGCCCGGTGTAATCCTGCAACGGCGGCGCCTGCCGCAGCACCATCAACTCGCTGCCCGTCACGTTCAGCGCCTTCTTTACCGTATCCACGCCCGCCAAATCAGCGGGCCTCGGCGCATACGTCGCGTAATAATGATTCACCGGCATTCCATCATTCGCCAGCGTTCCCAGTCCCGCTTCCACTGCCGCGAAACTCCGGTTAGTTCGAATCTCCGTTCCTTCGCTGGTCAGCAAATATTCCGTCGCGTACACCAGGTAGTACGTCACTCGCGCTTCTTGAATTTGCGGAAACGCGCGCAGCGCCGAGGAACTATCCCTGGCCTCTTGCTCCCAATTTCGATTCGTCCAGTCAGGAGTCACCAGCGGCTCGATGTTTTTCACCGGAGTTGCCCGCGAAAAATCGTCAACTTCCGTCTGCCGCGCCAGGCTGTTCAAATAAGCCCTTTTCCGCGAGTACGTCTCCACCGCTTCCTTGAACGCCTGATCCGTCGCAATCCACAAATCCTGCCGCAGCGAATCGTAGTCCCGATCGATTCCCACCGATCCCGTGGATCCAATGAATCCGCGGAACTGGTCGTCGCTCACAAAGTTCGAACTGTCCGACTTGTAATCGCCCACCCGCGCTTGCACGTTCATGAAACGGTTCTTGACGTGGGTGCTGCTCATCAGCGCGCCAAATTCCCCCACCACTTCGCGCACATCCAGATCCAGCAGCCGGTATTCCAGGTAGTACGGCCGCACCGGCTGATCCGTGCCAGGAAATTTCAGTTCTAGCCGGTCTTTTGCCCGCGCCATTTCATCGCGCATTGCCTGTAGGGTGTGATCATTGTCCGACTGCGCGAACGCCGCCGGAATAAATCCGCCCACGCTCGTGGCAACAACGAAAAGTATTGCCGTACGTAGAGAGGTTCTCACCGTGCGCCTCCCGTCGAAGCACCAACCCGTGCACTCTTCAGGTCATGCGCCGGCGGCGGCAATATCGGCGGAGCATCCGTGTCCGCCTGCTTCTTCTGTACTTCCAGTTCCGAAGTCAAAATCGCCGGGGCCGCCGCAGACACCGGCACCGATCCCGACTCCGCTCCGCAATATCCATTAAAAACTTCCGGCGTGTCGCCGGTCGCCACAATCTTGGTCAGCGCCGCAAGCGGCGTGCCCACAATGTCCACTCCGCGCACCAGCTCATCCGGCCGTCCGTCCGCAAACACTTTGTAAACCACCAGTGGCTGCACCTGGAACGCTTGTGGCTGCCCGCGTCCGGTAAATGTAAATCCTCCCGCGATGTCGTCAATCAACAATCCATACTGTTTATTTTGCGCTTTGATCAGCTCGATCAATTTCGCGCGCAACTGCGCATTGGTCACCGCCTTGTTGCTCTTCACAATCAAATTGCCCTGCCGCGAAACCGGCGTCGCTCCCAATTGCCGTCGTCCATGCCCGTTCGAATGCGGGAAATCCGCCAGCGGCGAACGCGACATCTCAAAATTTTTCAACACCCCGTGATCCACTAGTATTACTTCGTGTGTGGCCACTCCCTCGTCGTCGAACCGGTAGTAGCCCAACAGGTCCTCTTTGCCTAATTTCTTAAGCGTCGGGTCATCCACAATGCTCAGAAAATCCGGCAGGATAGGTTCGCCCACTTTTTTCGCGAACGTTTGCCCTTCGGTAATGTCTTTCTGCCGGTGACCTTCCGCGCGGTGTCCGAATACCTCGTGGAAAAATACCGCGGCCGCTCTACCCGTCAGCAGCGCTGGTCCCACGCTCGGCTCGTTCAGAGGAGCCTTCACCAGCCCTTCCATCTCCTTCGCTAACGTCGCGCTCGCCGCCGCCACCTCCTTGTCGCCCGGCGTATCCTTCGGGTCCACCCAGTCAAAATTGTAATAGCGCTCGATGTTCATGCCATCGGTGGCCTTGCCCTGGATAAAAAGTTCCAGCCGGTAGCGAATTTGCCCGTGCTGCAACTGCGTTCCTTCGGTATTAATCAGGTACGAATTCTGCGCCAGCGCGGAAAACGTCACGATCGAGTTCAAAATGTCCGGCGATTCGCGGAACGCCTTGGTGTACGCGCGCACCTTCTGCTCCCATGGTGTGCGGTCCAAGGTAAACGATACTTCCGGTTCAAACGATTGGTGCGGCTGTTCGTGCGAAAAATCCGGTGCGTGCCCTTCCACGGTGTCCGCTTTCACTTCCTTGCTCGACTTGATCTTGATCAGCGCTTCCGCGGCCGCGCGGTACTGCGCGTCCGTCTCCAGCCAGATCGCCCGCCGCACCACTTCCGCGTCGTTATCAATCGGAACTCCCGTTCCCGGGCCGCCCCCCGGATTTCGCTGTTCGCCTACCTTGTGGGTGTTGTCCAGCGTGTACGTCCCCGTTCGAACCGACACCTGCAGCCAGCGGTTCCGCGCTTCACTGCTTGAGAGCAGCGCCCCGTTTGAACCGGAAACCTCGGCCCGCTGCGTGTCCGTAATCGTGTAGCCCATGAAATATGCCGGCGGCTCCTGCGCGCCCAGAACCTTGAACGACCGGTCCAGCTCCGCCTTCATGGTCCCCAGCAGCGGCGACGGTTTCGCAATCGCCGCAGTGTCCGGCGGCGCGGCCAGTGCCGTTTCAGTCTGAAAAGTCGCCGCAATCGCCACGGCCATCGCCGGCGGCAAAAATACGGCACAGATACGAGTCAATTTACGCAAAGCAGCTCCTCACGAGGGTCTTCAGGGTTTGTACTTACAAACCCTGAACTAAGCTGGAATAAACGCTCAGGGTGAATATGCCAGTGTACGTCACTCTTCGGCAGGCTTACAACGCGCGCGCCTTCCCATCCAACACTATTTGGACGGCATTCCGCCTCTTTTCGTTGCACGCCACTAGGTGGCACCGGCAATGGTTCTCATCCCGCGTTTCTTGCGGGATGAATCCTGTCGGTGCACGGCGTAATCCACACTTCGACTTATCCGCGCGTCCTCGCATGAGCCACTCCACCCGTGGCACGGACTTCAGTCTGAGCACGGTGGAAACCGCTCTGCAACCCGCCTCGCGTTCGGCACCAATATTCGAACAACTCCCAAACCTTCTCCCGACTGCGCTACACTCCGGTTCCGTGAACAAACCCCTCTACTTCGCCGCTGCGTTTTTATTTCTTCTGCTGGCAAAGTCGTCCGCTGCGCAGATAAGGGACGCCGACTGGCCCCGCTACGGCGGCACTCCCGAGGGCACTCACTACTCTGCTATGGCGCAAATCAATCGCGCTAACGTTAGCCAACTCCAGGTCGCCTGGTCCTTCGACACTCACGAAGAAGGCGGCCTGCAATCCAGTCCGATCATCGTCAACGGTGTGCTCTACGGCATCACCCCTTCGCAAAAAATCTTCGCGCTCGACGCCGCTACCGGAAAACTCCTATGGATGTTCGATTCAGGCGTCAACGGCACCCAGCCCGATCGCGGCCTGGCCTACTGGAGCCCCGGCACAAGTGCCAGCGGAGCATCACGTCCCCGCATTCTCGCCGGCGTCACGAATTTTCTCTACGCGCTCGATGCCGTCACTGGCAAACCCATTCCCGATTTCGGTGATTCCGGTCGCATCGACCTTCGCGAAAATCTCGGCCGCGAACCTGCCAGCGCCAATTCCATCTACCTCACCAGTCCCGGCTTGGTTTTCGAAGACCTGGTCATCGTCGGCGGCCGCAATCCGGAAACTCTTCCCGCCCCGCCCGGCCACATCCGCGCCTTTGACGTTCGCACCGGAAAGCTTCGCTGGATTTTTCACACCATTCCGCAACCCGGCGAATTTGGCTACGACACCTGGCCGCCCGACGCCTGGAAATCCAGCGGCGCCGCCAACAACTGGCCCGGTATGTCGCTCGACGCGGAGCGCGGCATCGTCTACGTCCCCACTGGCTCCGCCGCTTCTGACTTTTACGGCGCGGATCGCGTCGGCGACGATCTCTATGCAAACTGCCTGCTAGCCATCCACGCCCGCACCGGCAAGCTCCTCTGGTACTTTCAAGGCGTCCATCACGATATCTGGGACCGCGATTTTCCCTCGCCCCCGGTACTGCTTACTGTTCAGCGCAACGGCAAATCCATCGACGCCGTCGCGCAAACTTCCAAACAAGGTTTCGTCTATCTCTTCAATCGCGAAACCGGCGAAGCACTTTTTCCGCTCGAGACGCGCGACTATCCCGCCAGCAACGTTCCTCACGAAGTCGCCGCCAAACAACAATCGCTTCCCGCCAAGCCTGCTCCCTTCGCTCGCCAGCTTCTCACCGCGGACATGTTGACCAAGCGCACTCCCGAAGTGCATCAATGGGCGATGGAGTTCTTCAAGAAAATTCGCAGCGGAGGGCAATTCGTTCCGCTTTCCGTCGGAAAAGGCACCGTGGTTTTTCCTGGATTTGATGGCGGAGCAGAGTGGGGCGGTCCCGCGGTCGATCCACAAACGGCGACGATCTACATCAATGGCAACGAAATGGCTTGGATCGCTTCGCTCGCGGAAACGCAAAACACTTCCGACGCCAAGACACTTTTCAGCAAGCAGTGCGCGGTCTGCCACGGCGACACTCTTGCCGGTTCGCCTCCCGCGATTCCAGCTTTAAAAGATGTTGGCCGCCGTCTAACTTTCGAGCAGATCATCGACACCATTCGCAACGGCAAAGGCCGCATGCCGGGCTTTCCCAACCTGAGCGCGAAGGAAGCCAGCGCCATCGCGGACTTCCTCACCAGCGGAGAAAGCAAGGAACTGGAAAGCACTGGCCCGCCGCTGTTCGCCATGAAATATCACCTCACCGGCTACAACCGCTTTCTCGATCCCGATGGCTATCCGGCCATCGCTCCGCCCTGGGGCACACTCAACGCCATCAACCTGAATACCGGTGAATATCTCTGGAAAATTCCCTTTGGCGAATACCCCGAACTTGCTACGGCTGGCTTGCACAATACCGGAACGGAAAATTACGGGGGCCCCATCGCCACCGGCGGCGGACTTCTTTTTATCGGCGCTACCAATTACGACAAAAAATTCCACGCCTACGATAGTTCGAACGGAAAATTATTGTGGGAGACTACTCTGCCGTTTGCAGGCAACGCTACGCCCGCAACCTATGCCGTCAATGGCCGTCAGTTTGTGGTGATCGCCGCGGGCGGCGGCAAGGATCTCAAATCCAAATCAGGCGGAATCTACCTAGCCTTCGCTCTTCCGCCGATCTAGTGGTCTCGAACCGCGTATTCCAAAAAGCTCGGTTCCGCGGAATTGGTCGTTCCGCGAAAACTGCTCAGCACGCTGGCACACCCTTGGGGCAACCGGTGCCGGTGGTGACTCCATTTGGCGAGCTGCTGCCACTATGCGTCGCAATGCCGACAATCACCCCGACTGCAAGTACCGACACCGCTCCAATGGCAATCGCTGCGCCTTTGCCGATGTGCGGCGCCACATTCTGAATTCCCACCTGCCCACCGCTGTCCGTCGATTTACCGGTGTCTACCAGCTGGTCCAGAGGAGCTTGCGCTGGCGGCGTTGGGCCCGTGCTGTCGTTCGAACGCACGCTGCTAAACTGTCCAGCCTTCACCATCACGCACACTCCGGCTAGATTGCACACCTTCACCAGCCCTTCGAACACGATCACATTCATCGTCCCGGTCGAGCTGTCAAAAGCCGTATAAAAATCCGTGCCCACCACTCCGGCAACTCCCGCCGGCGTTTTCACCTCAAATTTACCGTCCGTCTTGGTGATCTTCTGCGCTTGCGAACGGATCTTCCCGTAAGTCAATTCCAGTTCGGTCTGTTGCGCTCCGCCGTCATGCTTCACCACCTTGATCGAGGAGTCCGAGCCCACATTCAACACCGAACCGTCATCCAGAGCGATGCGCGCACGCGCGTTGGCCTGGGTGTTCACCACGTCCTGCCAGTCCACCGCCGTCTTGGCCGAAGCCGTCATCGTTTTTCCCGCCCGCGCGATGCTCACCGCCGGGATCACCCGAGAAACTTCGCCGGCCCTTTGGCCCGGCACATCCGGCGCCGCTACCATCTCGCCGGGAATACTCAACATCGTCGACAAAAAAAACGCCAAACCGCAGGCGTATGGGGACTTCATGGTCTTCATGGGGAACTCTCCTGAGCTTAAAGCCGTTCTTATCCTTGTTACTGGAGCTTAGGCAGAGTGTCAATTTGAATTAGCCCGCCAGTTTCCCACCTGCTACTTCGGCCCGGCGCAACGTCCCCACCGCCAAAGCCGCGTACAGCGCCGCCGGCAGCCCTTTTCCGCTGACATCGCCCAGATCCATTCCAACCGTTCCGTCGGTCAACCTGAAAAAATCCAGAAAGTCTCCAGCCACTTCGGCTGGAATTCATAGCTCACTGAAACATCCGAGGCTTGTAGCGGCCCATGCGGAAGCATTCTTGAGTTGAATCGCTCGAGCTTCCGCCAACTGCTGCTCTCGCTGTGCTTCCAATTCGGCCAGCACCGAAGCGTTCGCTGTCGCCACCACGCATTGTGTGAAGGGGAATTTGGCCACCGGAGAGGGTCCGGTTCTGCCGCCAGTCTATCTGAATCATTCGCGGTCCATGCAAAACAACTGCTGTTGTTTCCTCGCGCAACCTGTTCTTTCGAACAGTTGCTGCCAGCAATCCGCCGGTTCAAACTTTGTTCATGCGAGCCTTTATCGCCATACTCGTTGCAGCCGCTGTCGCCGGCGCCGTCTATTTCTATTCGCTCAAGAGAATGCCCACCAGCGATGCCGGAACCGCACCTACTCAGTCCATCAGCCTCACCGGCGTTCGAATGGACTTGATCGCTATCGCCCAGGCCGAACGCAACTACATTGTTTCGAACGCCAAGTGCGCTTCCCTCGACGAACTTTCTTCTTCTGGTACTGTGAACTTCGCTAGCACCGGCCGCGCCGGCTACACCTACGAAGTCCGTTGCGGCGACGGCAACGAATTCGCCGTCACTGCCCGCCACGCCTCTGCTTCCACCGACCCCGGAGTCCGCTACCCCATCCTCGCCGTCGACCAGAACATGCAAGTCGGCGAAATTCAGTAATCTGAGCTTTTGGTAGTGCCGGGCTTCAGCCCGGCTCCCGTACTTCTCCCTCATTGCTCCTCCCTGCCACCAGCAGGCTGCGGAATGAAGGAACTTTTTCTGAAGCTCTGCGTACCTATCTGCAGAGCGGCCGATCGGCGTCGCATCATTCCAGGGTTAGGCCAGCGAACAAAACCAATTGCATAGCGCCACAGGCGCTTTGAAGGAGAATGGCATGGGAGACCTAAACGGCGGTGAAATGATCGGCTTGGTCGCGGTGATTCTGTCCATGGGTATTCCGATGGCGGGCATGTACACCTATTTCCGGGTGCGAAAACTGAAGTCAGAAGAACGCCTGGCGGCGATCGCGCGCGGCGTCACCGTTCCGTTCGCAACGGAATCCACTCCCGCGGCTCGGTCCCGCAAGTATGGAATTCTGCTGGTCAGCGGCGCCATCGGCTTTATCGCCACCTTCGGCGCCATTGCCGGAATCACTCACGAACCGGAGACCTGGGCCGCCGCGGCGTTCGGCTTCATTCCACTGGCCATCGGCATCGGCTACTTCATCGACTTCACGCTGGGCCGCAGCGAAGCCCACTCCTAGTTCTTGGTGGCACAGACCTAAAGTCTGTGTCCGCCTTTACGAAGCCGCGGCGAAACGATTTCGCCGCGGCTTTTCTTTTTCCCTCACATAGTTTCTTCGTTCTTTCCTTACCTTGTTGCTTCTTTGTTCTTCAACGTTTTCCTTGTTAAACTTCCTTCGTGCATCCCGCCATTCCGCTGCTTCTCGAACTCCAGAAAACCGACAACGAAATCGCTGCGCTGCGCGCGAATCTGGAAGCCGCTCCCAGGCGCATCCGCGAAAACGAAGCCAAATTGAACGGCGCGCGCGCCGCAGTTACAACCGCAAAGGAATCGCTGGCGCAATTGGTTGCGACCCGCAAGAAAAGCGACTTCGAAGTTGCCGAGTGGCGCGAGCGGGTAAAGAAATTCAAGTCGCAGACTGCGGCCGTAAAAACCAACGAAGCCTACAAAGCGCTGCTGCACGAAATTGCCAACGCCGAAACCGAAATCGGCAAACTGGAAGACATTCAACTCGATCAGATGATGGCCGCTGAAGAAGCGGAAAAAAATGTGAAGTCCGCGGAGACCGCGCTGCGCGATTCCGAACAAGCGATCGGCGCGGAACGTAAGCAGATCGAAAATGCGGCGCGCGATGTAAACCGCAAGATGCTGGCGGATATTTCCGTACGCGAAAAAATCGCCGCGCAAATTCCGGAAGAAGTCCTGAATGTTTACGCGCGCGCCGGCAAACGCCATCACGGCGTCGCTCTCGCCGAAGCGGTGAACGAACAGTGCCGTGGCTGCGGAATGCGCCTGCTTCCGCATCTTTATCAGCAGGTGTATCAGCCCGAGGATCACGACATTCACACCTGCGAAACCTGCAGCTGCATTCTGTACGCGGCGGAACCGGCCGCGCCGCCGAGTGCAAATTCGTCTTCCAATCCCACTGCCGCTTCAGCTTCCTGATGGCAACTGCACGATGACACCGAAAAAACCAGCGCAGCGAGGAGCAGGACTCTTCGGCGAAGGGCCGGAAACCAAGCCCGCGGCGGTGCCGGCGTGGCGCGCCAACATCGATGGCGGGTCGCGCGGAAATCCCGGGCCGGCTTCTTACGGCGTGGTGATCCGCGATCCGCGCGGAGAGATTGTTGCGCGGCTGAAGAAATATATCGGGCGAACCACCAACAACGTCGCTGAATATTACGGACTGATTGCGGCGCTGGATTATGCGCAGGCCAATAATATTCGCGCGCTGCGCATCGAGAGTGATTCCGAGTTGATGGTCAAGCAGATGCGCGGGCAATACAAAGTGAAGAGCGAAGATTTGAAGCCGCTTTTCGAGCGCGCGAAAAAAATGTCGCAAACCTTTGCAACGTTCCGCATCGAGCACGTCTACCGCGAGCAGAACAAAGAAGCCGACGCGCTGGCCAACGAAGCCATGGACGAAGTTTCCGGCAAGGCGTCATCCTCTAGTTTGACTGTCACCGCTTCCGAGCCACGCGTGCCGCGCAACGAAGTGATTAAAATTCGTGCGCGTTTTCGAAGCGGCATTTTGTATCCTCTCGAAGACGTCAATCTTCCCGATGGCGCCGAAGTGGAAATTCTCTTGAAGCCAACCGCCAAGAGTTAGCGTTCTCGCCGCCGCAACAAAAAGCAGATTCCTCGCTTTGCTCGGAACCACAAGGTGGCACAGAGCAGCTAGCCTGGTCCCGATCAACCTTGCGCGGCGCGTTCGAGCACGGCGATGTCGATTTTTTTCATGGTCATCATGGCGGCCATGACCCGGGCGGCTTTTTGTTTGTCCGGGCTGGAGAGCAAGTCCATGAGAGCTCGCGGCGTGATTTGCCAGCTCAGTCCGAACTTGTCCTTGAGCCAGCCGCAGTCCGATTCCTTTCCACCGTCCGCCGTGAGTTCGTTCCAGAAGTGGTCGGTCTCTTCCTGGTTTTCGGTGGTGACGGCAAATGAAATCGCTTCGGTGAATTTGAATTGCGGCCCGGCGTTGAGCCCGACGAACTGCAGACCCTCTAGCTCGAAGCTGACGATCATCACCGAACCGGCGGGAGCGGGACTGCCTTCGGGGTAGCGCTCGATGTGCAGGATTTTCGAGTTCTTGAAAATGGAGACGTACAACTTGGCGGCGTCTTCGGCTTCTTTGTCAAACCACAGAAATGGTTTGATTTTTTGAATCATGGCGTGCTTCGCTTTCTGTCAGAGTTTGGCTGGAAGTTCCTTTTTACTTCAAAGCGTAGGAGCGGTACAAGGTGTCGCGCTGGGCGGGGATGAAGCCGGCGTCGGAGATGACGCGGCGAAGTTCGGATTCGTTGGTGCGGTTGCGGACGCCAGCGGCGTACACGACGTTTTCCTCGATCAGGATGCTGCCAACATCATCGGCGCCGAACTGCAAGCCAACCTGGCAGACTTTTATTCCCGGAGTGAGCCAGCTGGACTGAATGTGATCGATGTTGTCGAGATACAGGCGGCTGACGGCCAGCGTTTTCAAATAATCGACGGCGGTGGTTTCCTGAACTTTTCTGCCGAGCGCGGTGTTATCGGAGGCGAAAATCCACGGAATGAATGCTGTGAATCCGCCGGTGTCTTCCTGGATGCGGCGAACGCGTTCGAGATGATTGACGCGGTGGCGCAGCTCTTCGCTGTGGCCAAACATCATGGTGGCGGTGGTGCGCAGGCCGAGCTTGTGCGCGGTGCGGTGCATCATTTCCCAATCGTCGCTGGTGCATTTGAGGCGGGCGATTTTGCCGCGAACTTCGTCATCGAGAATCTCGGCGCCGCCGCCGGGAATAGATTGCAGGCCGGCGTCCATCAGGCGCTTGATGGTTTCTTCGACGCTGAGTTCGCTGACTTCAGCGATGCACAGAATTTCCGGCGCGGAAAAACAGTGCAGGTGAACGGTGGGAAATTTCTGTTTGATAGAGCGCAGCAGATTTTGGTAGTAATCGATTTGCAGGTCGGGATGCAGGCCGCCCTGGAGCAAGACGCCGTTGCCGCCGAGTTCGAGCATTTCTTCGATCTTCTTGAAAATTTCGTCGAAGCTGAGGATGTAGCCGTCCTTGGCGCCGATGGGGCGGTAGAAAGCGCAGAAGGAGCAGTACTCGGTACAGAAATTGGTGTAGTTGATGTTGCGATCGATCTGGTAGGTGGCGACGCGCGGGTCGTTCATCTTGAGGCGGAGCTGGTGAGCGGCCATGCCGATGCCGATGAGGTCATCGGATTCGAGCATGTCGAGAGCTTGTTGGTTGGTCAGGGCCACGGTGGTTGTCTTGGGTTCGCTTCTATTCTAGCTGAGAAAGCGGGTTGACTGAAATTGCGTTGGGGCGTCTTGCTGCCATACCGACTCCCGGTGATTTGTGGCGAAGAGTGCGGGAGTGGTTGAAAGAAAAGGGGTTGTGATTTTTGGCGGACCGAAGAGTGCGCAAGTGTATCAAAAACAAAGCGGATAGTTAGAAATAAGGGAGTGCGAGGAGAACAGTAAGCGGTGTTTTGCATTGAGCAGGTTGGCGAGTGATCGGCGAGCTGCCGGGGCCCACGACGCTCGGTGATTGCGTGGAGGATGCCAGCGCACCGCCAAAGCGGCTAGTTTGCGGACATGAACTAGCCTATGCTTTCCGGATGAAGTTGCTAAATGGACCAATTCGGCTTACGGCCACGGATGTGAGCAATCATCTGGCTTGCCGGCATTTGACGCCACTGGAACTGCAGGTGGCGCGCGGGGAAAGACCGGCGCCGGACTGGGCGGCGCCGGACCTGAAGGTGATTCAAGAATTGGGCGAGCGGCATGAAGCGGCCTACCTGAAATACCTGGAAGAAGAAAAGAAACTGAGAGTGGTGAGGTTGCCCAAGGAGGGTAGCGAGGAGAAGTTTGTCGCGGAAACGCTGCGGCTGATGGAAGCGGGAGTGGAGGTGATTGCGCAGGGAGCACTGCGGGACGGGGAGTGGTTCGGGCGGCCGGACGTTTTGTTGCGGGTGGCAAAGGCCACTGAGAACTGGAGTTGGTCTTACGAAGTGCAGGACACCAAGCTGGCGAAAGAGACGAAGGCTACGACGATTCTGCAGTTGTCGGTGTATTCGGAGTTGTTGGAAAAGGCGCAAGGCACGGCACCGGAATTTATGTGGGTGGTGACAAGGGCAGCGGGGTACGAGGGCGAACGTTATCGGGTGGCGGAATACTCGGCTTATTACCGCTTTGTGAAGCGCGAACTCTCAAAGGCGGCAAAGAGCGTAGAGACGGAAACCTATCCGGAGCCGGTCGAACACTGCAACGTGTGCCGGTGGTTTGCGGAATGCGATGCGCGGCGGCGCGCGGACGATCATCTGTCGCTGGTGGCGGGGATACGGACACAACAGCGGGGGCAACTGGAGGAATGGGAAATTCCGACGATGGCGGCGCTGGCGAAGATGGCGATTCCGCTGCAGAAAAAACCGCGAATCGGGGCGCGAGAAGGTTATGAGCGGGCGCGGGAGCAAGCGCGGGTGCAAGTGGAGGGCCGGGCCGAACGGAGGCCGATCCATGAACCGATTTTGCCGGTCGCGGAGGGAATGGGATTTTGCCGGCTGCCGGAACCGAACCGGCTGGATCTGTTTGTGGATCTTGAGGGCGATCCATTTGCGGGAACGCAAGGACAGCAATATCTATTTGGGCTGGTCGCGCTTGGTGTTGGCGATCAACTTTTTTATGAGAAACGGTGGACGCTGACGGCGGAAGAAGAAAAAGTCGGATTCGAATGGCTGATGGACGAGATTGTGCGGCGATGGGCGGAACAACCGGGGATGCACGTGTACCACTACGGAGCGAACGAGCCGAGCGCGTTTAAGAGGTTGATGGGACAGTATGCGACACGAGAAGAAGAGATGGACCGGATGCTGCGGGCAGGAATTTTTTTGGACTTGCATCGGGTTGTGAAGCAAGGGCTGCGGGCGAGCGTGGAAGAGTATTCATTGAAAAAGATGGAAGCGTTTTACGGATTTCGGAGAAAGACCTCGCTCGATCTGTCGCGGGCAGCGATGCGGTATATCGAGCATCACCTGGAATTAGGGTGGAAGGGCGAAACGCTGGCGGAGGATCAGCGCCAAGCGATGGAAGGATACAACCGGGAGGATTGCGAGTCGACAGTGGCGCTGCGGGACTGGCTGGAGGCGGAGCGGGAGAAGCTGATTGAAAAGGGAGAAAAGATTGGGCGGCCGGTGGCGGGTGATCCGGAGCCGGCGGAAGAGTTGAGCGACAGACAGAAGCGGGTCGCAGAGCTTGCCGAGAGGCTCACCAGAGACTTGCCTGCAGATCGCGAGAAACGCTCGGAAACAGAACAGGCGCAGTGGTTGCTGGCGCAGTTGCTGGACTGGCACCGGCGAGAAGATAAAGCCACGTGGTGGGAAGGATTCCGGTTGGCGGAATTGGATGAGGATGAATTATTGGAGGAGCGGTCAGGCTTGGGCGGCTTGCAGCATGTCAAGACTTTGCTGGTCGAAAGAAATATACCTATGGAGCGTTACCGCTTTGAGAAGCAAGAGACGGAAGTTCGCGACGAGAAACAGTTGTATTACAAAGGGGAAAAATTCGGGACGGTGGTCGCGGTGGATTTTGCTTCGCGAACGGTAGATGTGAAGAAAACACGCAAGTCAGCGGAGATACATCCGGACGGAGTGTACCTCTGGGACCCGCCGTTGAACGTAACGCAGCAAGCGGATGCGCTGTTTCGAGTGGGCGAATGGGTTGCGGCGAACCGCATCGAACCGCGAGGAGAATTTCAGGCAGCCAGGGATTTGTTGTTGCGTAAAGGGCCGCGGCTCGCGAACCCCGAAACGATCCACGCGCTGCCAGGCGAGTTGACGGAAGACAGGGCGTGCCGGATTGGAAGCGCCATGCGCGAGACGACGTTCGCGATTCAGGGGCCGCCGGGGGCGGGGAAGACATTCACCGGAGCGCGAATGATCTGCGACCTGGTGAATCGCGGGAAAAAGATCGGCGTGACCGCGCTGAGCCACAAAGTGATTCGTAAGCTGCTACAGGAGGTAGTGAAGGCAGCGTCGGAAAAAGACATTCGAGGTGTGCGGTGCCTGCAACGCTGGAATGACGGAGAAGCGGAACCAGGGATTGGGGTAGCAAAGAAGAATGAAGAGATTCTTGGCGCTTTGGAGTCGCGGTCGACAAATGTGGCGGGTGGGACATCGTTTTTGTGGTCGCGCCGGGAGATGGCTGATGCGGTGGATGTGCTGTTCATTGACGAAGCGGGGCAAATGGCGCTGGCAGACGTAATTTCGGTGGCGGCTGCGGCAAAAAGTCTGGTGCTGATCGGCGATCCGCAGCAACTGGAGCGGCCGCTGAAGGGGAGCCATCCGGACGGAGCGGAGAAATCGGCGCTGCAACATTTACTGGGCGAGCACAAAACGATTTTGCCCGAGGTGGGATTGCTACTGCCGGAGACTTGGCGACTGCATCCGAACATTTGCCGGTTTACATCGGAGCTGTTCTATGAAGGGCGGCTGAAATCACGCGAGGCGCTGAAAGGCTACGTGATTCAGGGACACCCGTGGATAAAGGGCGCGGGGTTGTGGTACCTGCCGGTGGAGCATGAAGGAAACCGGAACTCCTCGGCGGAAGAAGTTGAGGCCATCGCGAAAATTGTGAAGGGATTGCTGCGACCGGAGGTGCGATTTTTTCGCGGGACGGAAAGCCGGAAATTAAAGACCGAGGATATTTTGATTGTGGCGCCGTACAACGCGCAGGTTTCGGATTTGCTGGGGCGGCTGCCGGAGATGAGGGTCGGGACAGTCGATAAATTTCAAGGGCAAGAAGCGCCGGTGGTGATTTATTCGTTGACGACATCGTCGCCGGAGGATGCGCCGCGAGGGATGGAATTTTTGTATAACTTGAACCGGCTGAATGTGGCGACGTCGCGAGCGATGTCAGCGGTGATTGTAGTGGGGAATCCGAAATTGTTCGAGCCGGAGTGCCGGAGTCCTCGGCAGATGCAGCTGGCGAATGCGTTGTGCGCGTATCTGGAGATGGCGGAGACGGTGGAGCTGGACGAGATGGCGTAGCGCAGCGGATTTGGGGACCGGAAAAGGGAAAAAGAACCGGTCTTTTCTTCGTACCGGCTCCAAGTAGAGCCCGCACCCGAGACTGGCCACGACAAAAGAAAGAGCAGCGGGATAAACCCGCTCCAAAGAAAAAGCGGGAGAGGGCACGATAGATGGTGCGCCTGCGGGAAAAAGCTGGAGTTCTGCCAAGATTTGGGTGCGAAAGAACAACGCCATTCGGGAGAATGGCGTTCCCAGGGCGGGATCCAAGGATGGGATGGGTTTATGCCGGAGTTGCCGGACATTACGATTTATGTTGAGTCGCTGCGAAGAAGGATTCTGGGAGCGCGGCTGGAGCGGGTGCGGATTGTGAGTCCGTTTTTGTTGCGGACGGTGGAACCTACGGTGGCCAGTGTGGAAGGGAAGAAAGTTTTGCAGTTGCGGAGGGTAGGGAAGCGGATTGGTATTGGAGTGGAAGGCGGGAATTGGTTGGTGCTGCATTTGATGATTGCGGGGCGGCTGCACTGGTATGGCGATGGGAGAGGGACCGACGGAGAGTCAGGTGGCGCGGATCGCGAAAGGGCCGGGAGAAAAACGCGAGCGGCGAAAGGGAAGTTGGGCGGACGGCAGAATTTGGCGTGGTTTACGTTTTCTAGTGGGACCCTGGTGTGGACGGAGGCGGGTTCGCAGAAGCGGGCTTCACTGCATTTGGCGGCGGGGGAAGAAGGGTTGCGGGAGTTGGATCCGGGCGGAGTGGAGGTGCTGGAGTGCACGCTTGCGGAATTTGCGGACGTGCTGCGGTCGGAGAACCATACCTTGAAGCGGGCGCTGACGGATCCGCGATGGTTCAGCGGGATTGGAAACGCGTATTCGGATGAGATTTTGTGGGCGGCGAAACTCTCGCCGACGACGTTGACGCAGAAGATGAAGGACGAAGATATCGCGCGATTGTTTGAGGCTACATGGGGGACTTTGCGGGAGTGGGTGGAACGATTGCGTTCTGAGACGGGAGAAGAATTTCCGGAGAAGGTGACGGCGTTTCGCGCGGAGATGGCGGTGCATGGGAAGTACAAGCAGGCTTGTCCGCGGTGTGGGAGCAAGATTCAGCGGATTAAGTATGCTTCGAACGAGACGAATTATTGCGCGACGTGCCAGACCGGCGGGAAACTGCTGTCGGACCGGGCGTTTTCGAGATTGTTGCGGGAGGATTGGCCGCGGACGCTCGAGGAGTTGGAGATGGTGATGCGGAAAAGAAGTTGACGGTCGACAGTTGAAGGTCGCAAGAAAAGTTTTACCACAGAGAAATAAAATGGACGGAGAAGGAGCGAACAAGGTCCGAGGGCGGAAGTTCCAGGCTCGAAAGGATGGATTTCACCGCAGAGGTCACAGAGAGCCCAGAGAAGGAAGCGGATGGAAAAGATTGCGAATCCAGGATTTCAATGGCCAGACTGCAAGAGTGATGCTGCAACCAAGTGAGCCAGCAGGACGTCTAAGTAGCTGAGGAAGGAGAAGGTGTTGTTCGATTGTTTGCTGCAGGTTTGAGTTCCCGCCCGTTACAATTTCCGCCCTGCCAGCCTGCGAGTGAGTTTTTCTCAGCCCCGCCCAGCCCCGCAGCCCATAAATCCTGAAGAGGAGGCACGAGAATGCGAGCGATCAAAGGACTCGTAGTGATACTTTGCGGTGCGCTGTTATGCGTTTTGGCGGTACCGATGGCGCAGGCGGACCCATGGAACAAGAAAACCATTGTGACGCTGAACGATTCACTGGAAATTCCGGGGATGGTGCTGGATCCCGGGACGTATATTTTTCAACTTGCGGATTCACAATCCAACCGGCACATTGTGCAGATCTGGACGGAAGACGGACAACATTTGATTACCACGATTCTGGCGGTTCCTGCTTACCGGCAGCGGCCGGCCGATGAGAGCGTATTCAATTTGGATGAACGCCCTGCCGACGCGCCGATGGCGCTGCGGGAGTGGTTCTATCCTGGCGACAACACTGGGCAGGAGTTTGTGTACAACTACCGCTATAACTACGAATCGCAAGACGAGGCTACCACCGGCTACAACAATCGCTGACAACAGAGACCGGCTGAGTTGGGAACGAGGCTCCCGCAAAATGTGCGAGGGCCTCGTTGTTTTTTGTGGTGAGGCCTGGGGAGTTATCGTGCGGAAAGCGAAGATTTCACCACCGAGTCACGGGGACACAGAGAAAAAAGGGACGAAGAACGAACAGCGAGGGCAAGAATGAGAGGCGGATGAAAGACTGAAAAGAATAACGCAGAGGCGCTCCAGTCCGCTGAGGAGCGCAGAGATTAATTTAGTGAGCCGGAAAAGCGGCTTCGAGCCGCCGCACTCGAAAAGCGCCCGCTTCAGAAAGCGGCCGCTGCAACGTCGGGAAACAACCGCAGCGGAAACAACAACCGCAGACTAGGCGGAGCGTTTTGCGGGGATGGGAGTGGTGGTGGCGATGTTGATGGGGCTCAGTTGGGGAATCAAACTGAGGCGGGCGGCTTGGGTGAAATATTCGCTGAGGCCTTTGAGATTTTCTGGGTCGAGGGAGTAGTCGATGTTGGTGCGAAGATAGAGGGAGAGTTCATTGGCGGGGAGATTTAGTTCGCGAGAGGCTTCGGCGCAGATTTCGGGGAGATGAGCGAGGCCGAAGGCCAGTGACGCGGAAAAATCGGCGGCAAGCTCTGGGGTGGCGATCTCGGGGCGGGCGGCCCAGACGGCGAGAACCGCGGGGCGTTCGGTGAGTTGCCACCATTCGTGGACCACATCGTAAATAAAAAGCTTGGGGATTTGCGGCAGGCCGACTTGCGCTCCGGTCGAGACCAGAGCGCCGTCGCGTCCGGGAGTGACGTGCTGTTCGGCGGCGAGAGCCAGACGGAGAGCGGGATCGCCGATGAGCAGAGCGGCATCGGACGTGGCGAGCATGGCGGCGAGGTCGGGAGCGGCTTCGGAAAATTCGGGTGAGATGAGCCAGCGGGCGTCGGCAAGAATTTTGGTGAGGGCCTGGGTGCTGCGGGAGCTGGAGTCAAGCGCGATGCTGCGGGCGTCGCGAATGGGCGATTTGGAAACGATCAGCAGGCTGCGCACGCGCTCTTTTGAGGAAATGGAAAGATCGGGAAGAATGGCCAGATTCGCGATGCGCTGATATTCGATGGCGGGAATGATGGCGACGTCAGCGGCGCCGGTGCGGAGGGCTTCGGCGCATTGCGAGGGGACGGTGAAGGAGAGATGGTACTTGCCTTTTAGCGGGCCGTGGGTGAAGCCGCGAACCAGTGGCGCGGTGTTGAGGTATTGCACGACGGAGATGCGAAGTTTGCTCACGGGACTGTGGGACGCCCGCTTTGGAAAGCGGCCGCTACGAAAACGGAGTATAGCAGAGGCGAAAAGTGTACGCAGCGCGAGGTTATGGTGTAAAAGGTTGGTTCGCATTGGAGGATTTGAAAATGGTGAAACGGACGCGCTGCGCGGCGAGTTTGCTGGCGACGATGGTGATCGCGCTGGGGCTGCTGGCTGTGCCGAGTG
This sequence comes from uncultured Acidobacteriota bacterium, assembly GCA_963814635.1. GTDB lineage: Bacteria > Acidobacteriota > Terriglobia > Acidiferrales > UBA7541 > Acidiferrum. The sequence continues at coordinate 793,341 of CAWFDP010000003.1, forward strand.
CGCGAGCGCAGGGCGGCGGCATTGCGGAAAAAACCAAGGACGCGCAGAAGCTTGCGGGATATTTCAATTTGTACTGGGATGCAAAGGCCGGGAAGTTGTGGCTGGAGATCGATAAATGGAACACGGAGTTTTTGTACCAGAGCGGCCTGCCGGCGGGAGTTGGTTCGAATGATATTGGATTGGATCGCGGGCAGCTGGGCGCGACGCGAATTGTGCGGTTCGAACGGAGTGGGCCGAAGGTTTTGCTAATTGAGGAGAACCTGAATTTTCGCGCGGTGAGCAATGATGCGGATGAGAAGCGCGCGGTGCGAGATTCGTTTGCAGAGTCAGTGATCTGGGGATTTACGGTGGCGGCGGAAGAGAATGGGCAGGTACTGGTGGATGCGACGGATTTTTACTTGCGCGATGCGCATGGCGTGACGAGTGCTTTGCGGCGAGCGAAGCAGGGCGCATACAAACTGGATGGTTCACGCAGCGCGATATATCTGGCGAACACCAAGAATTTTCCATTGAACACCGAAGTCGAAGCGACGCTGACGTTTACCGGGGATGAGCCGGGGCGCTGGGTGCGCGATGTGACACCGGACCCGACAGCGATAACGGTGCGGGAGCACCACTCGTTTGTGCAATTGCCGGCGGCGGGTTACAAGCCGCGCGAATACGATCCGCGGTCGAGCTTTTTTGGGATTTCGTACATGGATTATGCCACGCCGGTGAGCGAGCCGATCGTGAAGCGGTTTACGGCGCGGCACCGCCTGGAGAAAAAAGATCCAGCCGCGGCGACGAGCGAGCCGGTTGAGCCGATTATTTATTATTTGGATCGCGGGGCGCCGGAGCCGATTCGCTCGGCGCTGCTGGAAGGCGCTCGGTGGTGGAATCAGGCGTTCGAAGCGGCGGGCTACAAGAATGCGTTTCGGGTGGAGATGTTGCCGGAAGGTGCGGACTTGATGGACCTGCGCTACAACGTGATTCAGTGGGTGCATCGCGCGACGCGAGGATGGTCGTATGGAGCGGGAGTGACTGATCCGCGCACCGGGGAAATTATCAAAGGGCACGTGACGCTGGGATCGCTGCGGGTGCGTCAGGATTATCTGATTGCGGAGGGATTGCTGGCGCCGTACGAAAAAGGGCAGCCCGTTTCTCCGCAGATGCAGCAGATGGCGCTGGCACGGCTGCGGCAATTGGCAGCGCACGAAGTAGGGCACACGCTGGGGCTGGAGCACAACTATTCGTCGAGCACCGTGAACCGGTCGTCGGTGATGGATTATCCGCCACCGGTGGTGAAGCTGGCCGCGGACGGCGCGATTGATTTGTCGGACGCGTATGCGAAGGGAATCGGCGATTGGGACAAGGTGTCGATCGCGTTCGGTTATCAGGATTTTCCGGCGGGAACGGATGAGCATGCGGCGCTGAATCAGATTTTGCTGGACGGATACGGCCGCGGATTGCGGTATTTGACGGATCAGGATGCGCGGCCGGCGGGGAGTTCGAGCAGCGTTGCGCATTTGTGGGATTCCGGTTCGAACGCGGTGGATGAGTTGAACCGGTTGATGCAGGTGCGGGCGGCGGCGCTGAAAAAATTCGGCGAGAAAAATATTCGCGAAGGCGCGCCGCTGGCGACGATTGAGGATGCGCTGGTGCCGATTTATATGCTGCACCGGTATCAGGTGGAAGCAGCGTCGAAATTTGTGGGCGGGATGGATTACACGTTTGCGGTGCGCGGGGATGGAGAAGTGCCGACCAAGGTTGTGGCGGCTGCGGAGCAGCGGCGGGCGCTGGCGGCGGTGCTGGCTACGCTGAAGCCTGCGGCGCTGGCGCTGCCGGAGCCGCTGCTGGAGATGATTTCGCCGCGGCCGCCGGAGTATGAGCGCGGCAGGGAGCATTTCAAGATTCACACCAGCCCGGCGTTTGATGCGCTGGCTCCGGCGGAAGAGGCGGCGCAGCATACGCTGCAATTTTTGTTCAACACGGAGCGAGCGGCGCGGCTGGTAGAGTTCCACGCGCGGGATGCGGCGAATCCCGGATTGCAGGAAGTGCTGGACGCGATTGTGACGGCTACTTGGAAAGCGCCGCATACAGTGGGGTATGCGGGAGAAGTGGCGCGGACGGTGGACAGCGTGGTGTTGTACGACTTGCTGAGCCTGGCGAACAATGAGCGTGCGACCGCGCAAGTTCGGGCGGTGGCTTCGCGGGAAGCGGAACAGCTAAGAGCGTGGCTAAACTCGAATAAGGCGTCGGGCGATGCGGCGCAACAAGCGCATCTGGCGTACGCAGCGGCGCAAATCGAGCAATTTCAGAAGGATCCGAAGAAACTGCAGCTGGCGGCACCAGCCGAGCCGCCAGACGGGCCTCCGATTGGCGATGACGAGGACTTCGGCACCTTTCCAAACTAAGGGTCCAAACGAATTGAAATTCTTTGGCTGGCTGCCCTGACCATCCGGCCTTTGTATCGTCTATAAGGCTGGAGGTGAGGTCCATGGCTTCACGCACATTGCTATCGGCGATTGGGATTACGGTGTGGACGGCGGTCCTGGTAACCGCAGCGCCGCGGGCGATATCGCATCGCCACGATTTCTATGGGAACAATGCGGAGCACGCAATTGCGGTTTCAGCGCATCACGAGGATGGGCCGCTGGCCAGCTGCTCGGACTTGAACATTGAATTTGACGGGCACAAGGCGGTCGTACGCTCGGAAGAGCGGGCGATCACCAAGGCGGAAGCGCCGACACTGCGGGTACAGGCAGAGTCGAATGGCGGCATTCAGGTCGAGGGCTGGGACAAGGATACGTATGCGGTGACGCTGTGTAAGGCGGCGGAAGAAGGCGGCGACGCGGAGAATCTGCTCGGGCAGATCAAGCTGACCTTCTCGAACGGCGAGCTGGGCGTGACCGGACCGAGTTCGCACCGGCGTTGGTCGGCGCATCTGCTGTTGAAGGCGCCGCGCGCTGCGGCGATGGAGCTGAACGTTCACAACGGGCCGATGGGACTGTTTAACGTGAACGGAAATTTGAAAGTACGAGCAGTGAATGGACCGATTAGGGCGCGCGGGTGCACGGGAGACCTGGATCTGTCGGCGGAAAACGGGCCGGTATCGCTGGAAGAAAATTCCGGAAAACTGAAAGTGAATACCCACAACGGACCGATCACGATTGATCTGAATGGCAAGGGCTGGAGCGGCGCGGGACTGGAAGCGCATGCGACCAACGGGCCGGTGACGCTGCGGGTGCCGTCGGGATACCAGTCGGGAGTGGTGTTGGAATCGGACGGGCACGGGCCATTCAGTTGCCGCGCGAGTGTTTGCAGCGAGGGCCGCAAGACGTGGGACGACGATACCAAACGAGTGGAATTCGGCACGGGGCCGACGGTAGTTCACGTTTCAACGGTGAATGGGCCGGTCTCGGTTCTCTAGGTTTTATTGGCTGAAGCTAGTTTGCGGAGTTGCGTTCCCACGGCGGCGGAATTTTGACGGAAGCCATTCCGGCGGAAGTCGCGGCTTGAATGCCCATCTCGGTGTCTTCGAAGACCAGGCAGGATTCTGGTGCCACGCCGAGTCTTGCGGCTGCCAGAAGAAAAGCTTCGGGATCGGGCTTGCTCTTGGCGTAATCTCCAGCGCAGACCAGCGTGTCAAACCGATCGAGAAGATTCAGTGTGGTGAGAGAAGCGGCGACCGAATCGCGGGTGCTGCCCGAGACCACGGCAAACGGAACTTGACCGTGCCTGGCCTCGATGTGCTCGAGAACTTCGGGAACGGCTTTGAGTTGCGGCAGCAGTTCGTAGTAAAGACTTTCCTTGCGGCGCGCGACGGTTTCGACGGGCATATTGAGTCCGCGTTCTTTGTTCAGCGTGGAAATGATTTCCACGATGGGCATACCACCCCACGCATAGAATAGTTTTTCATCAAATTCACAATTCCATTCACCTAGAGCCTGTTTCCATGCGAGGTAGTGCAGCGGCATGGAATCGGCAATGGTGCCGTCGCAATCGAACAGGTACGCCGCAAACGCGCCGGGCGGAAGTGTAAGCTTCATCGTTTCCTGTTGGCCTCATCTTTAGTCTAAGACAAAACCGACGCTATCCACTTACCGAGTCGCAGCGATGGATGGACGGTAGCTCCGGTTGCCGATAAGATTTCAGGGATGTTCCTGGAAGAGAAAACAGCGGAAGCGGTAGCGACGCGTGAAGCGGAGCGGATTGCGCATGAATTGTACGGCGTCCAGGCTGCGGCGACCGCACTGCCCGGCGAGTACGATTGCAATTTTCATTTGCGGGCGCGCGACGGACGCGAATTTGTCTTGAAATGCATGCATCCTGCGCGCGAGACCGCGTTCATCGATATGCAGTGCGCGGCGCTGGCGCATTTGGAGGGGCGCGCTTCTCATCTTCCGCTGCCGCGAGTACAAGCGACCACAAAAGGCGAGGCCTACAGGCCATGGAGTGATACCGCCGGGCAATTACGGCTAGTCTGGATGCTGAATTTTCTTTCCGGCAAGACCCTGGCAAAGACCACTCCTCATTCCTCGGAACTATTTTATGAACTGGGGAAATTTCTTGGCGAGATGGATTCCGCGCTGGGAAGTTTTGCGCATCCGGCGGCACATCGAGAGTTGAAGTGGGATTCTGCACGCGCCAACTGGATTTGCGAGCATCTGGAAAAGATTAAAGATCCTCAGCGCCAGGCGCTGGTGAAATATTTCATCGCTTTGTATCAAGAATGGGTTGAGCGGTCAAAGGATCAACTTCGTAAGGGCGCGATTTATGGCGATGCCAACGATCACAATGTGTTGATTGGCGCGATGTGGCCGCAGCCACGGATAGCGGGTGTGATCGATTTTGGCGATCTGCATCATGGCTGGGTGGCCAGCGAGGCGGCGATTGCGGCGGCATACGCAATTCTTGGAAAAGACGAACCACTTTGTGCCTCGCGAGAAATTGTCCGGGGATTCCACAGCGCGTATCCGTTGAATGAATCGGAGATTGCGGCGATCTTCCCGCTAATTGGGATGCGGCTAGCGGTCAGCGTCGTGAATTCGGCGATTCGCAAAACACAGAAACCGGGCGACGAGTACGTGGTGGTCAGCGAAGAAGGCGCTTGGGACGCGCTGGAGCGGCTGGCCAAGATTCATCCGCGGTTTGCGCATTATTCTTTGCGCGAAGCCTGCGGCCTGCCGGCGGTGCCCAAAGCCGGGAAAATCTCGCAATGGCTGGGCGAGCAAGAGCGTAGTGGTGCGAAGGTAATTGATGCGGACTTGCGTACCGTGCCGCTGAAAGTTTTTGACCTGAGCGTAGGCAGCACGATGTTGGGCGCGGACCCAGCCAACGCCGAGGTGCACGCACTGACGCGAATGCTTTTCGGAAAGATGGAAACCGAGCAGGTGTCGATCGGTGTCGGGCGATACGACGAGGCGCGATTGCTCTACAACTCACCACAGTACGGCGCCGCCGCTATTCCTAGCGAAGAGAAAAGAACGAATCACCTGGGGCTGGATCTGTTTGTCGAACCAGGAACTCCGGTTTGCGCGCCGCTCGACGGAACGGTGCATTTGCTGGCGGAAAATACAGCGCCGCTTGATTACGGTCCGTTGGTGATCTTGCGGCACGCTGCTGCGGATGGCGACGAATTTTTCACGTTGTATGGCCATTTGACGCGCGAGACGCTGCAGCAACTGACGCCGGGTCTGGCAATTGCTAGGGGCGAAATCTTTGGGCGTGTGGGAACGCTGCACGAAAACGGCGGCTGGCCGCCGCATCTGCATTTTCAAGTCATTCTGGATCTGCTGGACCGGGGAGCGGAGATTCCCGGCGTGGCGCGGGCCAGCGAACGAGCGATCTGGACCAGTGTTTCGCCAGATCCCAATCGATTGCTGGGTATTCCAGCGGAGAAAATTCCGGCGACTGAGAGATCAGCACAGCAGTCAGTACTGCGCCGGAAAGAATTTCTCGGTTCGAACCTGAGTGTGTCGTACCACCAGCCGCTGAAGATGGTGCGTGGCTGGCGCCAGTATCTTTACGACGAAACTGGACGCGCGTTTCTGGATGTGTACAACAATGTGCCGCTGGCGGGACACTCGCACCCGCGCGTGGTTCGGGCGGCGCAGGAACAGCTCGCACTGCTGAACACCAACACCCGTTACTTGCACGAAAATATCTTGAGGTATGCGGAGCGGCTGACAATGCTGATGGCAAAGCCGCTGGAAGTCTGCTTTGTTGTGAATTCGGGAAGCGAGGCGAATGAGTTGGCGCTGCGGCTGGCACGCGCGCGCACGCGCAGTGAAGATGTGATCGTGCTGGAGCATGCGTATCACGGACATACCAACACGCTGATCGACATCAGCCCATACAAATTTGCCGGGCCGGGCGGCAACGGGAAGAAACCGTGGGTGCATGTTACGCCGCTGGCCGATGACTATCGCGGCATGTACCGGCGCGGGGAGCCGCGGCTTGGGGAAAAATACGCAAATCATGTTGGCGAGATTTGCGGCGAGTTGCAAAAGCGGGGCGTGCGGCCGACGTATATTGCAGAAACACTGCCAAGCGTCGGTGGGCAGATTGTTTTTCCACCGAACTACCTTGCCGAGACTTACCGTCACGTGCACGCGGCTGGCGGGGTGTGCATTGCGGACGAAGTGCAGGTCGGATTTGGCCGGCTGGGCACGCATTTCTGGGGATTCAAAACGCAGAATGTTGTGCCGGACATCGTGGTGCTTGGCAAGCCGATCGGCAATGCATTTCCGCTGGCGGCGGTGGTAACCACTCGAGAGATCGCACAATCGTTTAGCAACGGGATGGAATTTTTCAGCACGTTTGGCGGTAATCCGGTTTCTTGCGCGGTGGGGCTGGCGGTTCTGGATGTGGTGAAAGAAGAAGCGTTACAGGAAAACGCACTTGGCGTAGGCAAGTATTGGATCGCCGCACTGGAAGATCTGCAGCGGAGCAATCCTTTGATTGGCGATGTTCGTGGCTCAGGATTATTTCTTGGGCTCGATTTGGTGCTTTCGCGAGAAACGCGGGAGCCAGCGCCGCAGCAGGCCTCGTATGTCGTAAACCGGCTGCGCGAGTGCGGAATACTCGCCGGAACTGACGGACCGCATCACAACGTCATCAAACTTCGTCCGCCGCTTATTTTTTCGGTAGCAGATGCCAAGTTGTTTTGTTCCACGCTCGAATCTATTTTGCGAGAAGATCCCGCGCAGCCGTATTGCTGGTAGCAGATAACCCGGTTGACGGCAGCGGCACCGACGAGGAAGATTGTTTCAGGCAACCTGGTAGTTCCCTCCGCCTTCCCACATACAGCCGTTCGAGGAGGAATAAGAGAATGCCCATTGACCGCCGCTCTTTTTTTCCCTTGCTGATTTTTGTTCTGGTGCCGGCAGCGGTGCAGGCGCAGACCGGCGCGCCCGGAGGGTGCACCGAAGTGCCCCGCGAAGACTCGCTGCCATTTTTGTGTGTGCCGCCGACATCGGAGATCACTGCGGCGGCTGCTCCCGACACTGTGATTTTACTGAGAGTGCGAGCCGGAACTTCGCTGCGTGTCGCGGTAGACCAAAAAGTTCGCATCGCGAAAACCGGCGCGCCGATATCCGGAAAAGTAGTCGAACCGGTGTACGCGTTCGATCAAGTGGTAATTCCAGCCGGCAGCGATGTAACGGGAAAAGTAACGAGCATCCATTCGATTTCGGCGGTTAGAAAATCAATGTCGTATATGAGCGGAGATTTTTCGCCGTTGCACCGATACGACGTGGAATTTGATTCAGTGACACTGCCCAGCGGCGAACGGCGGGAAATTGTCAGCACGGTTTCGGCTGGGCTGGCGGAACCAGTGCACCTGGTGGCGGGAGGAAATGAAAAAAAGAAGAATGCCGCGGAGCGCGAAGTAGAAAATGCGAAGTCGGAAGCGCAAGCCAAAGTGCATGACACCGTGGACGAGATCAAAGCGCCGGGAAAGATGCACCGGTTGAAGGAGTTGGTGCTGGCGCAGTCGCCGTACCGGCGGCAATACCTGGAGCCGGGGACGCGATTTTACGCTTCGTTGATGGAGCCGCTTGATTTTGGACAAACCACACGTACGGCGGAACAGCTTGCGCAGCTCGGAAAAGATCCCGAGTCGGACAGCGTGCTGCACGCGCGGCTGGCGGCGGAAGTGAGTTCGGCCACGGCGCAGCGCGGCAATGCCATCAGTGCGGTGCTCACCGAACCGGTATTTTCAGCGGATCGGCACTTGCTGCTGCCGGTAAACAGCGTGATTGCCGGTGAGGTGATCAAAGCCGAGCCTGCGCGGAAACTGCATCACAATGGTGACTTGCGGGTAATCTTCAATCGTATTGAAACTGCGGAAGGCGTGGTTCAACCGATGCAGGGCACGGTGGAAGGAATGGAAGCGGATCGCCGCCAGGGGCTGAAGTTGGATGAAGAGGGAGGCGCGCAGGCCACGGACAGCAAGACGCGTTATCTTTCCACCGGATTTACGATCCTGATGGCAGCGGCAGCAGCACGTCCCGATGCCGAGCACGGAACGACGGATCCTGCCGGCGACCCGGGAGTGCGGGCAGGAGCGGGCGCTGCCGGTTCGCGGTTTAGCGGTTCGCTGATTGCGCTGGCGGCTAGGTCGCAGCCGGTGTCGCTGGCGTTCGCGGCGTATGGAGCGGGGAATTCGGTGTACTACAATTTTTTGTCGCGCGGACGCGACGTGGTGTTTGCCAAGGATACGCCAATGGAGATTGGATTTGGCGAGCCGCATAGCAAGCCTGCAAAACAGCCGTAGATGCAGCGCTACGCCCATTCTAAAATAGGTAATTGAAAAAATAGGTTACGGTAGCCGTAGGCTGCTGACGCCCCGGGGGAGCCTCTCCGTGCAGCTCGATTCCGCACTTCCCTGGCTGGCGATGTGTCTGGGGCGCGAGTGATCAGGGAATGGCGAACGCGCTGAGAGAATCGCAAGTTGCGACCGCCTCGAACTCGCTGAATGCAAAGCGTTTAGCTGAATCCCGAAACGTTCGTTGAAACATTCCGGCTGCTTCGCGCATCTTGATGTAAGTTAGCGAGAAGGGCACACGCCTCGCCGCAAGGCCTTCCAGCTTAAGGATACGGAGTTAAAACAGCAGAATGGCACGTTCGCTCGTCATCGTAGAGTCGCCTGCAAAGGCGAAGACAATTAACAAGTATTTAGGCAAAGACTACATCGTCAAAGCCTCGATCGGCCACGTCCTGGACCTGCCGAAGAAAGTCATTGGTATCCGTCTGCCGGATGAGCCGGACGACGTGGAAGCGCCCAAGAAAAAGGTTCGCGCGAAAAAAGGCAGTAAGAAAATTAAAGTTAAGCCGATACGCAAGCCGGTGACCCTGGACGATCCGCGAATCTTCGAGCCGACGCTGCAGATAATTTACGGCAAGGGCAAAGTACTGAACGACTTGCGCAAAGCGGCCAATACCGCTTCGGCCGTGTACCTGGCAGGCGACCCGGACCGCGAAGGGGAGGCGATCTCCGCGCACCTGGCGATGGTGCTTTCGAAGCCGTCGAAGTTTGTGGAGCAGGAAGCCAGCGCGCCGCGTTGGAAGAAAAAGAACGCCAAGCCCGAGCCGCTGGTGGAAGAGAAGGCCGAGCCGAAAAAAGAGATTCCGCCGATCGATCCCAAGAAAATCTTTCGCGTGACGTTCAATGAAATTACGCCCAAGGCCATTCGCGCCGCTTTTGATCATCCGCGCCAGGTGGACACGGGCTTGGTGGATGCGCAGCAGGCGCGTCGCGTGCTCGACCGCATCGTGGGCTACAAAGTCTCGCCGCTGCTGTGGGACAAAGTGCGCCGCGGGCTTTCCGCCGGGCGCGTGCAGACCGTTGCGCTCCGTTTGATTGTCGAGCGCGAGCAGCAGATTCGTGCCTTCATTCCGCAAGAATATTGGTCGATTCACGCGATGCTCGATTCGGGTGAGCCGCCGCTGTTCGAAGCCAAGCTCTCGAAATTCAAAGGCGAGGACATCGCCATCAATAATCAGGAAGGCGCGGACGCGGTTCTGGCTGCAGTGAACAAGGCCAAGTGGCAAGTAGCCTCGGTCACACAAAAAGAGAAGAGGCGCAATCCGCCGCCGCCGTTCACCACTTCGAAGCTGCAGCAGGCCGCGTACAACCGGCTACGCTACACCGCGAAGCGCACAATGGGAATCGCGCAGCGGTTGTATGAAGGCGTGGAGCTCGGCCCCGAGGGCCTGGTCGCGCTGATTACATATATGCGCACGGATTCAGTGCACGTTTCGAGCGACGCGCTGGCGCAAGTGCGCGAGATGATTCCGGAGCGCTTTGGCTCAAGTTATCTGCCCGAGAAGCCGAACTTCTATAAATCGAAAAAAGATGCGCAGGAAGCGCACGAAGCGATTCGTCCGACCGACGCGATGCGCGCGCCGGAAGATGTACGCAAGTACCTCGACGATGATCTTTTCAAGCTTTATCAGCTGATCTGGCAGCGGTTTGTGGCTTCGCAGATGCTGCCCGCGGTTTTCGATAACACCACAATCGATATTTCAGCAGGCGATTACACGTTCCGTGCGACGGGTTCGGTGCAGAAATTTGATGGCTACTTGCGCGTGTATCAGTTGCCGGCTTCGAACGCCGACCGCGATGACGACGAGAAGAGCGACGAAGGCGAGGGCAACGCGCTGCCCCGGGTGAACGAAGGGCAGGTTCTAAAGCTCGATGCGATTCGTCCCGAGCAGCATTTTACCGAGCCGCCTCCACGCTACACGGAGGCCACGCTGGTGAAAGAGCTGGAAGAAGACGGCATCGGCCGTCCTTCCACGTATGCCGCGATTATTTCGACGATTGTCGAGCGCGAATACGTGAAAAAAGATCAGGGCCGCTTTACGCCGACCATGCTGGGCGAACGGGTCAGCGTGCTGCTGGTAAAAAGCTTCGAAGATGTTTTCGATGTCACGTTCACCGCGCGGCTCGAGGAAGAGCTGGACGAAATCGAGGAAGGCAAGCTGCACTGGCGTGAGGCGGTGAAAGAATTCTGGGAAAAATTTATCGTCGATCTGGACCGCGCCGGCGACGAAATGCTTTCTTACAAAGCGGGTATCGCCACCGGCAAGAAGTGCGAAAAGTGCGGCCAAGGTGAGTTGCTCGAGCGCATTAGCCGGCACGGATTTTTCCTGGGCTGTTCGCGTTATCCGGATTGCGATTTTATTCAGGACCTTTCGCCGGAGCTGGGCGAAGGCGAGGCCGACGGCAAAATCGAAAATTGCGATAATTGCGGCAAGGAAATGGCCATCAAACGCGGCCGCTTCGGAGTATTTCTTGCCTGCACCGGCTATCCGGACTGCAAGACCACGCGGCGACTGGTGGAAGGCACGCGCATCGCGCGCCAGCCGGACGAGCCGCTGGATGAAAAATGTCCGACCTGCGAAACCAATTTGGTAAAGAAGCACGGCCGCTTCGGCGAATTTATCGGCTGCCAGGCTTACCCGAAATGCAAATACACGCGGCCGATCACCATGGGCATCAAATGCCCCAAGTGCCACGAAGGCGAATTTGTGCGCCGCGGCAGCGCGGGACGCGGTGGACGCCCGCGCATTTTCTATGGCTGTTCGCGTTATCCGGATTGCGATTTCACTACGCCGAACATGCCGATTCCCGAACCGTGTCCCAAATGCGGCGCTGAATTTATCGTCGAGAAAAAATCTAAAATCGGCCTGGTGCGCACCTGCCTCAAGGAAGGCTGCGACTGGGAAAAGCTGGTCGACGAGCCACAAACAAAGCCCGAGGAAGTGGTCGCGCCGGTCGGCGCGAAATCCTAAGCTTGCTCATCCGTTCTTTAAACACGAAATAACCAGGAACTCGGTGCCGCGCAAGATGCTCGCTTATTTGCTCGCGGGCAGTTCATAGTTTTCGTCAGTGCAGGCGAGCAGTGGCCTGCCCTCTTTAATGTCCACGTTCTTGCCGAGTTTGACCAGCCCAATCGGCCCGAACGACACGGTTAGCGCGATCATAGTTCCTTCTTTTCCCTGGCCCTCTTTGTCTTTGCTGCCGCGCAGCTTCACGCGGGTATCGCCGACGAGCAGATATTGCAGAATCGTGCCCACGGCTTTTGCGCCGGCTTTCGCAATTACGACGTTGCCGATCTTCAAATCTTGATCGAGAACGAGATTGACGGGGTCGTCCTCAGTCGATGTCTTTGAACTCAAGTGCTGCGCGAATTTCAGATTGAGGTCAGCGCCTTCTTTTAACATCAGTTTTTCCGGCGGCTTCACCGGTGTGCTCGCCACTTCCGAAGGTTTGTTTTCGGCTGGGGCTGTGGGCTGAGCCTCCTGCGCCAGCGCCGCGCTGGCCAAGATGAGCGAAAGAATCAGGCTTGGCGATGGCAACAACAGTTGTCGCTTTCCTCTTGCGCACCGAGGACTGCCCTATAATCAGAATGTCAGACGTCAAGGGTCACCATGCAACAAGCCACCGAAAAATATTTGGAGTATCTGCGTTCGGTAAGGAATTCCTCGCCTCACACCGTGTTGAACTACGGCAAGGACCTAGAGCAATTCACGGGCTATCTTTCGCCGCCGGGGGAGAAGGTTCCGCCGCCGAAGGAAATTACGCACCATGTGATTCGCGAGTACGTCGGCCACTTGCACTCGCAAGGCCTGCAAAAGAGTTCTATTGCACGAAAACTGGCGTCGCTGCGTTCGTTTTTCAAATATTGCGTGCGGGAAGGGATGTTGAAGGAAAATCCGGCGCGATTGGTGCCGACGCCAAAATTGCCGAAGCGCATTCCTTCGGTGCTTTCGGCCGAGGAAATGAATGGATTTCTGAATCAGCTCGCGCAACCGGCCAAGCCTCCTATTGACCGTAAACTCGCCTCGCGCTCTCCTGAAGCGACGCGGCCCGCGAAACTCAGCACTTCCGATGACCAAGTCCTGTTGCTTAAACGCGACCGCGCGCTGCTGGAACTTCTCTACGCAGCTGGTTTGCGCGTCAGCGAACTCACCGGTCTGAATCTGGCCGACATGGACCGCCGGGAAAAAATGTTGCGCGTCCGCGGCAAGGGCAACAAGGAACGCATTGTGCCCTACGGCGGCAAAGCACAAGAAGCGCTGGAAGCGTACTGGCCGGTTCGCGAACAGCTCTTATTGCAGTCAGGCCCCGGCCGCCGTCGCCGCGGTCCTGCGCACAGCGACGCGATTTTTCTCAATTATACGGGCCGCCGCCTCACGCAGCGTTCCGTTGGCCGCATCGTCAAAAAATACGTTCGTCTCGCCAACATGAATTGGGATTTGCATCCGCACTCGTTGCGCCATGCCTTTGCCACCCACCTGCTCGCCGACGGCGCCGACCTCCGCGCGATTCAGGAACTTCTCGGCCATCAATCTCTCTCCACCACGCAAAAATACACGCACGCTTCCATCCGCCAATTGATGGACATCTACGACAAAGCCCATCCCCACGCGTAGGTGTGGCTTAAACTGCCGGTTTTGTCCCTCGGACGTCCTCGTTTACTCTGTATATCTATGGCTTTGGTTCTCCGTGTTCTCTGTGTCCTCAGCGTGCTCTGTGTAATTCCGTGCCTTTCCCGCGCCCAGGACAACTATGAAATTCAGGTCTATGGCTCCGAGCTGGTCGATCCCGGCCACACCATGGTCGAGCTGCACAGCAACTTCACGTTTCAGGGCTCGAAGACCGTTCAAGACGGCGTGTTGCCCACCAACCATCAGCTCCACGAAACCATCGAGATCACTCATGGCTTCACCGACTGGTTCGAGTGCGGCTTTTACATTTTCACGGCTGAGAAAAATGGCCTGGGCATCGACTGGGTTGGCGATCACATTCGCCCGCGCGTGGCCATTCCCAAGAAATGGAAATGGCCGGTTGGCCTCAGCCTTTCGAACGAAGTCGGCTACCAGCGCCGGCAATTTTCCTCCGATAGCTGGACCTGGGAAATGCGGCCGATCATCGATAAGCAGGCCGGCCCGTGGTATTTCTCGTTCAATCCCACGTTCGACAAATCCATCTACGGGCTGAGCAAAAGCCAGGGCTTCGTGTTCTCACCGAACGTGAAAGTCAGCTACGACTTCAGCAAAAAAATTACTGGCGGGTTCGAGTACTACGGTTCAGTCGGACCCGCGACGGAATTCCTGCCGGGCAGGCTGCAGCAGCACCAATTTTTTCCGGCCATTGACCTAAATCTCTCCCCCAAGTGGGAGATCAATTTTGGTGTCGGGGTTGGCGTGACCAGCTCGACCGATCACCTCATCGCCAAAATGATTCTCGGCTACCGTTTTGATTTCTGAAGGTTTCTGCAGCCGACCAGCGCAACCCATTTGCTCATACGGTATCCTTATATTCCTGAACACTTGAACTCTTGGACTTTTGAACCTTTGCACTGCTTCTAGAGGTGATCATGCTACGTCGCAGGACTTTATTGATCGCGCTGATGTGGGCGATAACCTTTGCGGGAACTTGTTACCCACAGTCTTCCGCGCCGTCCGATTCCTGGAGCGCGCTGGCGGACGACTACATCGATCAGGCGGTTTTCGCGCTGAATCCGAGCGCCGCCACGGCTGCCGGCGTGCATACTTACGATGCGCAACTGGAAGACTTCTCCCGCGCCGGGATTGAGAAGCAGATCGCCACGCTCAAGAAATTCGAACAGCGCACCGAGACTTTCGATTCCAAGGGCCTCAGCCCCACAGATTCCGCCGACCGCGAAATGCTGCTCGGCGCGATTCGCGGTTCGCTGTTATCTCTCGAAACCATCCGAATCTGGGAAAAGGATCCGGACAGCTACTCCAGCGGCGCCGCAAACAGCATTTACGTGATCATGAACCGCCGCTTTGCGCCGCCCAATGAACGGCTGCGTTCGGTGGTGGCACGCGAGAAGCAGTTTCCGCGTTACTTCGCGGAGGCCCGCGCCAATCTGAAAAACGTTCCGCGGGTGTATACCGAAATCGCATTGGAACAATTGCCGGGAACGATCAGCTTCTTTGAAAAAGACTTGCCTTCCGCCTTCAGCGACGTCGCCGATGCATCCGTGAAAGCGGACTTCGCCAGGTCCAATGCCGCGGCCATCGCCGCACTTCGCGATTATGAAAAGTGGCTGAAGGCGGAGCTGTTGCCGCGTTCGAACGGCGATTTTCGCATCGGCGCCGAAGTCTTCTCCAGGAAACTTCTCTACGACGAGATGGTCAGCACGCCGCTCGACCGCTTGCTCGAAATCGGCATGGCCGACCTGCACAAAAATCAAGCCGAGTTCCAGCGCGTGGCGCACCAGATCGATCCGGCAAGGCCCGCCACTGCCGTGCTCGCACAGCTGCAAACCATGCACCCCGCGCCCAACCAGTTGATGCAGACTTTTCGCAGCACCTTCGACAGCCTGAGTGCCTTTATCAAGGCGCATCAGATCATCACGCTGCCGAGCGACCGCCGCCCAGCGTTGCAGGAAACTCCGCCATTCGAACGCGCCACAACGACCGCTTCGATGGATACGCCTGGCGCGTTCGAAAAAGTTGCCACCGAAGCCTATTTCAATGTGACGTTGCCCGGGCCAAACGATTCGCCGCAAGACGTCGCCGGGTTGATGGCCGGCTTCAACATCGGCACCATCGTCAGCACGTCGATTCACGAAGCGTTTCCCGGCCATTTCACGCAATATTTGTGGGAAAACCGCGCTCCTTCGAAATTGCGCAAGGTGCTCTCCGCCAGCAGCAACGTGGAAGGCTGGGCGCACTACACCGAGCAGATGATGCTCGATGAAGGTTATGCGCAGCCGGGAGTCGGCGCGAAAAATATGCGCGAATCACGGCTAATCCGCCTCGGCCAGTTGCAGGATGCGTTGTTGCGCGACGCCCGCTTCGTCGCCGGCATCCAGATGCACCGTGGAACATTCACGCTCGAACAGGCCCGAGCATTTTTCGTCAAAGAGGGTTATCAATCGCCGAAAATCGCTGAAATCGAAACCAAGCGCGGCACCGCCGACCCGACCTATCTCTACTACACGCTGGGCAAGCTGCAAATCATGAAGCTGCGTGAAGACCTGCGCAAAAAACAGGGACCCGCATTCTCCCTAGGCAAATTTCACGACGACTTCATGAGCCAGGGATACCCGCCCATCGCCATCGTCCGCCGCGCCCTTTTGGGCGACGATTCACCAGCTCTCTAGCGGGGCTGCGGAAACGAGTAGCGTTTAGGAGGTAAATACAATTAGCAATGAATTCCCGGATGGGTTCACAGTCCAGCGAACTACGGTCGCTGCGGCAAAGGATTTGGCTAGCCGATCCCCTTCAGAAATTTTCCGATACTCTTGCGATCACCCGGATATCGCTAGGGGTCTGCTCCACCAGTCGCATGATAAGCGCTGCACCCCGTCGACCTTCATCGAAGAAACCGGGACTGGATTCAAGGTCGGTTGGCTTTCGCCCAAGGTGGAACGTGAGGGTGAGAGGGAATTCTCGACCCTAGCGGATGCGGCTACAGACTACCTCTGGTTCTCGCTTGGGAAAGGTCGCTGGACACTCCCAGAAGACGCGACTGAAGTTTGAAACTAAACTACAACCCCCAAAAGACGCCCCCAAAAGACGCACGTTGACGGTCCTGCAGCAAACCCCGTATAATTATGGTTTGTCTTTAGCTCTGGAGGAGTGATGTACGCCGTAATCAAGTCCGGGGGAAAGCAGTACCGTGTCGCTCCCGGCGACACCATTCGTGTGGAACGAGTCACTGGCGAAGTGGGCGAACAGGTCAAATTCGGCTCGGTGCTGAGCGTTCATACCGATGACAAAAAGATTTTGGTCGGCGACGATGCCTCAAAGGCCAGCGTCACCGGCAAGATCGTGGAACAGGGCCGGGCCAAGAAGCTCACCGTCCTTAAGTTCAAGAAAACAAACCAGTATAAGATTCAGCGCGGCCATCGCCAGAACTATACGGCGGTGCAGGTCAGCGATATCTCGCTGTAGGTTTTGGTGGCACAGCCACTCTTGGCTGTGCGCGTTGTAAGCCAGACTAAATCCTGGAACTGAAGGCAAGTTTGATCGCTGGATTTGGTTTGCGTAGTGCCGGGCTTTAGCCCGGCCTCGGTGCGGTTCGGCAGTTACAAGCCAGCCGCAACTTTGAATTTCGAATCTCGGAAGGGAATTGCATCATGGCACACAAAAAAGGTGGCGGCTCCTCAACAAATGGCCGCGATTCACACGGCCAACGGCTGGGCGTAAAGCGCTTCGGCGGCCAACTGGTCAATGCCGGCACGATTCTGGTTCGCCAGCGCGGCACCAAGCACCAGGCTGGCGAAAACGTCGGCCAGGGCAAGGACGACACGCTGTTCGCGTTGGTCACCGGCCACGTCAAGTTTGAAGATCGCGGACGCCGCGGACGTTTCATCAGCGTCAGCCCGGCAGCAGCCGAAGCCAAAGCCGGCAACTAACGATTTTGGTGGCACAGACTTTAGTCTGTGTTCTTCGATTGAAGCGATTCGCACGATAGTTCCCCTGGCCGTAAATCTCTCCACATCTGGAGTGCGGCGGCTTGACGCCGCTTTTCTCGGATACTGTCATTTAGTCTGACAAAGCAGGTTCCACGTGTTCGTTGACGAAGCCAAAATCTATATAAAAGCCGGCGACGGCGGCAACGGCTGCGTCGCGTTCCGTCGCGAAAAATACGTACCGCGCGGCGGACCCTCCGGCGGTGACGGCGGCAGCGGCGGCAGCATCTACCTCGAAGCCAATCCCAACGACAACACGCTGTTGCGCTACCGCTACAACCGCGAATTTAAAGCCGATCGCGGCCGCCACGGCGAAGGTTCGAACTGCACTGGCCACTCCGGCGACGACATGACGTTGCTGGTTCCCGTCGGCACGGTTGCCTTCGATCAGGAAACCAACGAGACCATTGCCGACCTCGCCGAACCCGGCCAGCGCGTTTTGATCGCGCATGGCGGACGCGGCGGGCGCGGCAATCAAAATTTTGCCAAACCCTGGCACCAGGCTCCGCGCGAACACGAAGACGGCCAGCCCGGCGAGGAGCGTCATCTGCGCCTCGAACTGAAATTGCTCGCCGATGTCGGCCTGGTGGGCTATCCCAACGCCGGCAAGTCCACGCTGATTTCGGTGATTTCCGCGGCGCGCCCCAAAATTGCGAATTACCCGTTCACCACGCTCGAGCCGAATCTTGGTGTGGTCAGCGCCGATAGTGTTCCGCAGTCCGCCAGCAGCGGCGCCGGAAAAGAGAGCAACGACATCGGGCGCACGTTCGTCGTTGCTGATTTGCCCGGACTAATCGAAGGCGCCCACGAAGGCGCCGGCCTAGGCATCCGCTTCTTGAAGCACGTCGAACGCACGCGCCTCCTCGTTCACTTGATCGACACCAGCGATTTCACCGATGCCGATCCGGTGCACTCGTTCGAAGTGATTAACGGCGAATTGATCGCCTTCAGCCCAGCGCTCGGCGAAAAACCGATGATCGTTGTCGCCACCAAACTGGACGCCACTACTGACCGCACTCGTTTGGAAGAACTCGGCGCCTTCTGCGCCAAGCGCACGCTGCCGTTCCACGCGATTTCCGCGGCCACCGGCGAAGGTGTCCGCGATTTAGTCTTGGCCATCGCCGATGCCCTCGACAGAATTCCCAAGTCCACCGCCCCGCATCCCGACGCCGATCCCGCCCATTCCGAGTCCGCTGGCCACTCGTAGCATTTCCTGCTGCTCTCCTGAACTCGGTGCCCTCGGGGTTAAGAAAAACGCGAGCCGTCGTGAAAATCTGTGGCGTAGCCACAAAGACCCTGGAGAAAAAACCGTTCCCCTCCTTGTCGATGCGCTCGGTGCCACTGCGGCTATCCCTCTCCTGCCTTTCATGCGAAAATATCGCCAGTCTGTTTCAGGAGCCTCATTGACCACCGCGCAAGCGCAGCGCAGCACCGCAGTACGGCACCAGCCCCGCCGGATCGCCATTTTTGGCGGCTCTTTCGACCCCATCCACAACGGTCATCTCGCCGTCGCGCGCGCCGCCGACCGCCGCTTCAATTTCGACGAAATTCATTTCATCCCTGCGAGCCGCCCTCCGCACAAACTCAAACAGCATCTCGCACCATTTCCGCATCGTTACGCGATGGTGGCGCTGGCCTGCACCGAGCATCCGCATTTCGTGCCCTCGCTCGCCGAAGCGGGAGAAGATTTCGCCGGCAATCAACTGCACTATTCCGTGGACACCGTTCGTTATTTCCGTCACGCCTACCACGGAGCGGGGGACCGCATTTTCTTCATCATCGGCGCCGATGCGTTCCTCGACATTCCGATGTGGAAAGAGTACGAATCGCTGCTCGGACTGTGCGATTTCATCATCGCCAATCGCCCCGGCATCCGCGCCGAAGCGCTAAAGCTCGTCATCCCGCCGGACTTGATGGCCGCTGCCAGCGCGAAACGCGATCCCGATCCGCCGCCTTCGCAACTCATCGCGCAACTTCGCCGCACCAACGTCTATCTTCTGGAGAATGTTTCCAGCGACGTTTCCGCCACCGACATTCGCCGTCGCGCTCACAAAGCCCAGGCCATTCACGGACTTGTTTCCGCGCGCGTCGAGGAATACATTCATAAACAGGGCCTGTACAAGTGAATCTGACGAAACTTCCCCAAGTAGTGCGCCTCACCATCGAGGCCATGCAGAACAAGAAAGCCTCCGCCATCACCGTGCTCGACCTCAGCGGCATCGGCACCTTCACCGAATACTTCATCGTTTGCACCGGTTACAGCACGCCGCAGGTACAGGCAATCTGCTCAGAAGTGGAAGATCAGCTTTACAAGGAATTAAAGCGCGAACCCGAACATCGCGAAGGCCGCAGTTCCGCCGATTGGGCGCTGCTCGATTTCGGTGGCTTCATCGTCCACGTTTTCAGCGAACAAGCGCGCCGCTACTACGATCTCGAACGTCTGTGGCGCAACGTGCCGCGCTACGACATTCCCGACGATCCTGAAGCCGTTCTTTCCGGCCGCGGCGATACCCGTCTGCGCGCTTCCGGCGATCATTCCTGATTGAAGCTAGCGATGTCGCAAAACAATCTTTCCGGTTCGCCCGCGCCCTCAGCCAAAATTACCGTTTTGCGTAATTGCGACGACGATGTACAAACCCGCCAGATCATCGTGTCGCTCGACGGCGAGCGCCAAGCCGAACTCATGTTCGGCGACACCATCGCCATATTTGCGTTGCCCGGCCGCCACACGCTCCGCGTCGATAACACCTGGAACCACAAGGATCTTGTTCTCGACGTAGAAGCCGGGGACGATCTCCGCTTCCTCACCAAGAGCTCCGCCGGCCAATTCTCCCGTTTCCTTTTGGTCGCCTTCGGCGCCGGCCCCATCTACGTCTCCATCGAGCCCGCTCCTTCAGATCCTCTAAAGACCGCAGCACCACAGCGGTAGCCATCCTGAGGCGAACGAAGTTCGCTGCGGGATCTCAATCGCTCAGTCTGCAGGCCCTTTGCCATTCCGTGTCCCTTAGCGCAATCCACGCCAATCCTTGTCTGAAATCACGTCCGTCTTCTCGCTACAATTCCGTTATGCCCGAGCGTCTCCCGTGGATTGCCGCCGACCCTGCGTCGCAGCGTTTGCTGGCGCTGGCCGAAAAGGTTGCGCCCGCGCCCACCACCCTGTTGATCACCGGTGAATCCGGCTCCGGCAAAGATTATTTCGCGCGCCTGGTCCACGAACTCAGCCCGCGCCGCGATGCTCCATTCCTCAAGATCGATTGCACTTCGCTTCCCCAGCATCTCACCGAGAGCGAACTTTTCGGCCATGAACGAGGCGCGTTCACCGGAGCCGTCGAACGCAAACTCGGCCGCCTCGAACTCGGAGGCAAAGGCACTATTGTCCTCGATGAAATCGCCGCGCTATCGCCCGAAGCGCAAGGCAAACTCCTGCGAGTATTGCAGGAGCGGTCGTTCGAACGCCTCGGCGGTACCGAAACCCTGCACATCGAAGCCCGTCTGATCGCTCTGACCAACACTGACCTACGCGCCGCCGTCGCCTCCGGAATCTTTCGCGAAGATCTTTTTTTCCGCCTCAGCGTGCTGCCCATCGTCGTTCCGCCGCTACGCGATCGCCGCGCCGACATCGTCCCCGCCGCGGAACACTTCGTCGCCACCCTCGCGCCAATCCACAATCGAGCCGGCGTCAAGCTCTCTGAAGCTGCTAGCCGGGTCCTCGCCGCTTACTCCTGGCCCGGCAATCTGCGCGAACTTCGTAACGCCATTGAAAGTGCAATTGTTTTTTGCAAAGGCGACGAACTTCAGCCCGACGAACTTCCCGCCAACATCCGTGCCGCCGCCGGCGGCGCCGCGTTACTCGTGGGCCTCCGCTCGCTCGAGGATCTCGAACGCGAAGCCATCATCCAGACCCTCGAAGCCACCCGCTATCGCATCAGCAAATCCGCCGAAGTCCTCGGCATCAGCCGCAAAACGCTCCTCGAAAAACGCAAAAAATATGGCCTGCAGTAGTCTTTTGTAGCGGCCGGTCTTCAGACCGGTTCTTTCGGTTTCAGCCTGTCGTGATATCAGCTTCCGTCTCGGTGTTCTCTGTGACCTCTGTGTTATAAATCGCCGTCTGCCTCGCTGCGGAGTCGCGTGTCCAGGAGAGCTAACACGTTCCCGCCTTACCGCTTTTCACTTTGAACTTTAAACCTTAAACTTTGAACTTCTTCCATGCGCTTACGCATCATCATGCTCGGCAAAACCCGCCGCCCTGAGCTCCGCACCGTCTTTGATGACTACGTTAAGCGCATCAGTCACGCGACGCCAATCGAGGTAAACGAAGTCCGCGACGCTGAAGCTGCCATCAAGCGCCTCGATGCTGACCGCGCAGTCAAGGCGCTGCTTCTCGACGCCGGAGGCAGGTCGCAAGACTCCGAAGCACTCGCCCATTGGCTCAATGAACAGCGCGACCGCGGCACTCGCGAAATTATTTTCATCTGCGGCGATGCCGACGGCTTCCCCGAATCGCTCCGCAAGCGCGTCACGCAAAAACTTTCGCTGAGCCCGATGACCTACTCTCACGAACTCGCCCGTGCCATGCTCGCCGAACAGCTTTACCGCGCCTTTGCCATTCTTTCCGGCAGCCCCTACCCGAAATGACCCGCGTAGTGTAGAACCTTGTTATGCCACTCAGAATTATTCCGGACGCCGATAGGCCTTCGGTCGCCATCGAAATTCCGCTGGAAAAATCACTCCCGGACTACGATCTAGTCGACCTCGAACACCCGACTCCGCGCGACGTTGACGGCGTGTTGGTCTCGCAAGGCTTTCGCGACCTGGTCGACGATGCCCGTGGCGTGCTTCTAGAAATTCTCTGCGAGCACCACAAAACCATCGCCGAGGAATCCCGCGACCTCACCGATCTCGAACTCACGCCGGAAACACCTCATCCCATGGAAATCACCCAGCTCACCGGAGCCATCTGCGTTCAGGACGAAACTTACCGCCCTGGCTTGTGGATTGTGCTGAGGGACAATCACATTTCGCCCAACCAGAGCCTCTCCCCAGCTCTTCTTGAACGCATCAGACACATCGCCGAAGAACTCGTCAAGCGCCTGGATCTCGCGTAGCCAGCCTTTTTTTAGCTGATGGGAAACGCCCCGCGCTCGACGGTCGGTGTGACAGAGCACCGTTGGGAAATTCAAATCCGCGGCATTCACGACATCGATCGCGTGAATCACCCTTCCGGTTGCGACCTCAGGTGGTGCAACGATGTAGACCAGGTGCGCGATATTTCCCTCAGGTATCTCGCGAAGTCTATCCAAAAGCGTCTGGTCGTCAACATCTTCCACATTTAGCTTGAGCGTTTTCGGCAAGACCTGAATGACTAGCAATCGCGGTTTCGGCCCGTCGCACCGAATGATCGTCGGTGGACCACCGATGGTCACGTACAGCCCCGCCGATTGAGGCCGAGTTGTGAAGGGTATCCAGAGAAGGCAAATCGACAGCACGGAAAAAACTGTGGCCATCAAGACCGACACGTTTCTCACGTTCTTCGGTCTGACACCGGCCCGCGTATTTAGTTCCGTAAACTTGACGATTATGGTCACTGCCGCCAGACTCTAGATTCTTCTGGAGGGGAGCATACCGAGGCCAAATGGCACAAGAAAAAGGACTCTTAATCGTCTACACCGGCCCCGGCAAGGGCAAAACCACCTGCGCCCTCGGCGCGGCATTCCGCGCAGTCGGCCAAGGCCTCCGCGTCCTCATGGTTCAATTTATTAAGGGCTCCTGGCACTACGGTGAACTCGACGCTGGCAAAATGCTGGGTGACGACAAATTTGAAATCCGGCCGATGGGCCGCGGCTTCGTCAAAATCGGCGGTGCGGAGACCGATCCGCAGGACATCAAGCTCGCCGAAGAGTGCTGGCAGGCGGGCCGCGACGCCATCTACTCCGAAAAATACGATTTGGTCATCCTTGACGAGATCAATTACGTCATCAGCTACAAAATGCTGGAAGCTGAAATGATTGTCGAAGCGCTGCGCGACCGGCCGGTACGGGTCCACGTCATTTGCACCGGCCGCAATGCCCATCCCAAGCTGGTCGAGCTCGCCGACCTGGTTACCGAGATGAAAGAAGTCAAACACCCCTACACCAAGGGCATTCTCGCCCAGCGTGGTATAGACTATTGAACGGCTCCTGCTTCTAGCTTTTGTGGTGGCCGGCCTTTGCGCAGTTCGCGTCCCGGATGATTTACCGGGAAGGCCGGTTCTTTTGGCCCCGAACTTTTAACCCACTCCTGCTAAAGGGGTGTTAACAGTGGCGGCAGAGAAAAAAGAACGCAAAATGGCTTGGTTTAAGCGCGACAAGAAGTCGATCGATCAGGCGACTCCGCCGGAGGAGCGCCGCGTCCGCACCGAAGGTCTGTGGACCAAGTGCGAAAATTGCCGCACCATCACTTTCCGTAAGGACCTAGAAGAAAATCTGTACGTCTGCCCCAAGTGCCAGTTCCATTTCAAAATGGATTCCAAGCATCGGCTCAAAATGCTTTTCGACGGTCACTGGACCGAGCACGATGCGGGCATGACCTCCACCGACCCGCTGAAGTTCGTCGACACCAAGTCCTACGCCTCGCGCATCAAGGACGCCCGCAAAAAACTTGGCATGAACGACGCCGTGGTTACCGCCGAGGGCCAGCTCAACGGCCGCCCGGTTGTGATCTGTGCGATGGAGTTCGGCTTCATCGGCGGCTCCATGGGAGCGGTGGTCGGAGAAAAAGTCACTCGGGGTATCGAGCTGGCCATGGACACTCGCCAGCCGCTGGTGGTGGTCTCCTGCTCCGGCGGGGCTCGCATGATGGAAGGCACCATCAGCCTGATGCAGTTGGCCAAAGTTTCCGCGGCGCTGGCGCGCCTCGACGAAGCCAAGCTGCCGTATATTTCCGTTCTCACCGATCCCACCACCGGCGGTGTGACGGCAAGTTTTGCCATGTTGGGTGATTTGAATATTGCCGAGCCCGGCGCGCTCATTGGCTTCGCTGGACCACGCGTCATTGAACAGACCATCCGCCAGAAACTTCCCGAAGGCTTTCAGCGCTCTGAATTTCTGCTCGAGCACGGCTTCCTCGACGCCATCGTTCCCCGCAAGGATCTCAAATCCTTCATTGCCTCCTCGCTCGACCTGCTGATGAATTGAAATGAACTTTCCGGAATCGGTTCGCTATCTTCTCTCGTTGGGGCGCGAGCTTGCCGCGCCAACGCAGGCCGCCACTGCCAAATTCAATCTCGAAAACATCACCGTTCTCGCCAACAGCCTCGGCCATCCGGAAAAAAAATATCCCTCCATTCACATCGCCGGCACCAACGGAAAAGGCTCCACAGCTGCATTCCTCGAATCGATTCTACGCAGCGCCGGATATGGCACTGGACTTTACACTTCGCCGCATCTCGAACGAATCAACGAACGCATCCGCCTAAACGGCGACGAAATTACCGACGACGCTTTCGCCGCGGTTTTTTCGCAAATTCATTGCAACATCGAGGCACTCCTCGCGGCAGGCACCTTGCGCGCCCACCCGACTTTTTTTGAGTGCGTCACCGCCATCGCGTTCGAATATTTCTCAGCGGCAGGCGTCGAATTTGCGGTCTTCGAAACCGGACTTGGCGGGCGCCTCGATTCGACCAACATCGTCACACCACTGGTTTCGATCATCACCCGCATTGATTTTGATCACGAAAATTTCCTCGGCCACTCGTTGCCGGAAATCGCCGCGGAAAAGGCGGGAATCATCAAGCCTGGCGTTCCTGTGGTCATTGCCGGGCAACGTGAAGAAGCACGTCGGGTGCTCCTCACCAAAGCGCACGACCTCGACGCTCCGGTGATCGAAGCCAGCAGCGCCTATGCCATCGACTCTCAACAAATGGTCGAAGGCCGAGTGCACGCCACAGTGAGCGAAATTTCATCGGGCCAGGAATTCAAAATCGCACCGCAGCTCGCCGGCCGTTTTCAGTTACAAAATGCGTTGAACGCCCTCGCCGCCGCACGTGTTTTACAATCCATCGGCGTTCGAATCCGCGACTCCGCCATCGAAAACGGAATTGCCGCCGCTATCTGGCCCGGCCGCATCGAAAAAGTCCACTCCCAACCGGACATCTATCTCGACGGCGCTCACAACCCTTCCGCCGCCCGTGAACTCAAAAACTTTCTTGAAGAAAATTTCCCCAATCGAAAAATCATCATGATCTTCGGCGCGCTCCGCGACAAAGCCGTCGACGAAATCGCTGGCATTCTCTTCCCGCTCGCCGCCGAAGTCATTTTCACCGAGCCTCATACCTCCCGCTCCATTTCCGCTTCGCAGCTCGCGGAAATCGCCGGCCATCACGCTGCGCACTTCACGGTTATTCGAGACTCCGCGCAGGCTCTCGCCGCCGCCCTGGCCCAAGCCGCGCCATCTGACGTCATCTGCATCACCGGTTCTCTGTATTTGGTAGGAGAGTTGCGCCGCCGCGCCATGTAGGTTTTCCGCTATCCGAAAATGTTGTCATCCTGAGCCCTCCGCAGTCGGGCCAAGGATCTCAACTTCAGCGTTCCACACAACGTAACCAGGCGTAGACTCTTTTCCACATCCGCCGCATCCAATCGAAATCACGAATGGAGGACTCATCGATGTCCACACCCATCCCATCTAACAGCCCCGACACGGTGCACGTCTCCAATCGTGTCAAGCCGCCCGCCGCCGAGCTGATCGGCTTCGAACTCTCGGAATCCGGCAATGGCCGCGCCGTCGTGCTTCTCGAATCCAGCGAAATGCATTTCAATCCAATGGGCACCATCCACGGCGGCATTCTATGCGACATCGCCGACGCCGCTATGGGCATCGCCTTCGCCAGCACTCTCGCCCCGGGCGAGTCCTTCACCACTGTCGAACTCAAAATTAATTTCCTCCGCCCGGTCCGCATCGCGAAACTGCGCGCAGAAGGCCGCGTCATTCAGCGCGGTCGTACGGTCGGCTACGTCGAATGCGAAATCACCGACGACAACGGCAAACTCGTCGCCAAATCGAATTCAACCTGCCTGGTCTTGCGTGGCGAACAAGCCGCTGGCCGCTGAAGATCGGCGTCACCTGCCCTGCTGGCATCCAGCGAGTCGCCACGCAAAATTTTCCAAATCAGTGCCGTGCGCGATAGACTTGTCGCTCTTACGAGCCGCCCCGTGGCGCGCCCGTTCGTCGAGGATCATGCATGACCGCCAAAGCCCATTCGAACCGTAAGCATCCGCTCGTCGGCATCATCATGGGCTCGACCTCCGACTGGGAAACCATGACTCACGCCGCCCGCACCCTTGTAGACTTGGGCGTTCCCTTCGAAACTCGCGTGGTCTCCGCCCACCGCACTCCCGATCTGCTTTTTGCCTATGCCAGCCAAGCCGAAAACCGTGGCATCGAAGTCATCATCGCAGGAGCCGGCGGCGCCGCGCATCTTCCCGGAATGACCGCCTCCAAAACCGTTCTTCCCGTTTTCGGCGTTCCCGTCGAATCGAGAGCGCTCAAAGGTCTCGACTCCCTTCTCGCCATCGCGCAGATGCCGGGCGGTATCCCCGTCGGCACTCTCGCCATCGGCAAACCCGGCGCAATCAACGCGGCATTACTGGCGGCTGCATCGCTCGGCAACAAGTATCCAGCCATCCGCGAAGCTCTTCGTAAATTCCGCTCAGCACAAACCAAAAAAGTCCTGGCAATCCCCGATCCCGCCAAATCTGCCGCACACAATCCTGCCCGCAAAAAAGGAAAGCGCAAGTGACCATCGGCATTCTCGGCGGCGGCCAGTTGGGTTACATGCTCGCGCTCGCAGGCTACCCGCTCGATTTTCACTTTCGTTTTCTCGATCCTTCCCCGCAGGCTCCGGTCGGACGCATCGCCGCCCGCGTCACTGCGGACTACACCGACTTCGAAGCTCTCGAAAAATTCGCGCACGGCCTGGCACTGGTCACTTACGAATTTGAAAATGTTCCGGTCGAAGCCGCCCGCTTCCTGCAAAAAATGGTTCCGGTCTACCCTCCGCCCCGGGCGCTCGAAGCCGCGCAGGATCGCCGCAGCGAAAAAAAGTTGTTCCAGCAGCTCGGCATCCCCACCACCGAATTTTCCGACGTCGATTCCGCGCATGATCTCGAAAGCGCTGTTCGCAAAATCGGCCTCCCCGCAGTCTTAAAAACCTGCCGCCTCGGTTACGACGGCAAAGGCCAGTGGGTCCTCCGCAGCAGCGAAGAAGTGCAACGCGCGAAAACAGCAATCCCTGCCGCTCCGCTCATCCTCGAACAATTCGTAAAATTCTCACGCGAACTCTCGATCCTCGCGGTGCGCGCCCGCTCCGGTGAAACCGCATTCTATCCACTCGTCGAAAATCATCATCGCGGCGGAATTCTCCGCCTCTCGCTCGCCCCCGCGCCGAATCTCGCCGCACAACTGCAATCCGAAGCCGAATCCGCCGCCCGCCGCGTCCTTGACGCTCTCGATTACGTCGGCGTTCTGGCCATCGAACTCTTCGAATGCGATGGCCGCCTGCTCGCCAACGAAATGGCCCCGCGGGTCCACAATTCCGGCCACTGGAGCATCGAAGGCGCGGTCACCAGCCAGTTTGAAAACCATCTGCGCGCCGTCTCCGGCCTCCCGCTTGGCGACACCCGCACTCTGGGCCTCTCCGCCATGCTCAACTTGATCGGCGAGCTCCCCGATCCAGCCGAAATTCTCGCCATTCCCGACGCCCACCTCCACGTTTACGGCAAATCCCTCCGCCCAGGCCGCAAAGTCGGCCACCTAACGCTGCGCGCCGCCTGCGCCGAGCAATTAACGCAACGCCTTAGTCAGCTCCCCGCTTTTTTCCATCGAGAAGAGTTCTGCCTTCCCGCGAATATCGCCAAGTCCGCTAAGTAATTGTAAACATTAGTCTTAACCAGCGATTCACAGCCCCCGCTCGCGGCGGTTGCCGCCCTTCCGCGCGAATGCTAGGATTTTGCATCTCCATGCCCCCGGCAAATCACCATTCCACCGACGTTCAGGGCAAACCGCGCGTCGGTATTCCCTGGCGCACCCGCGACGAAGAGCGCCAGTGCAATTTCGAAAAGTTGAACTACTACTTCGCCGCCGTTCGCCGCTCCGGCGGAGAGCCAGAACACTTTTCGCTGGCCCTTAGCAACGACGAGCTGCGCAAGCAAGCTGCGGAACTCGACGCCTTTGTGCTCCCCGGCAGTCCCGCCGACGTAGACCCCAGGCGTTACGCCGAGTTGTGCCACCCAATGAGCAAAACTCTCGACGCCGATCGCGATCGTACCGACAGCGCCATCCTCGATCACGCTCTCGTCGCCCACAAACCGGTGCTCGCTATCTGTTACGGCTGCCAGATTCTCAACGTTCACCAGGGCGGAACTCTGCTGCAGGACATTCCGGCAGAAAAGCCCGGCGCCGCGCAGCACGGCAAAACCGATCTCGCGGCTGGCGTGTCAACTAAAGATTTGGAACATGAAGCGGCCCTTACTCCTGGCAGCCACTTGCAGCAACTCGCCGGGGGAACCGACGTCACCATCAACAGCAGCCATCACCAGTCGATTGACCGCCTCGGCGAAAATCTGCGCGTCACTGCCCGCGCCACCGACGGAATTATCGAAGGCATCGAGCTGCAATCGCCCGACGACTGGGTGATCGGTGTGCAATGGCATCCCGAGCGCATGCCGGAAGACGCCTTTGCGCAGCGCCTGTTCGCCGATTTTGTAGGCGCCGCCCGCAAAGCGCGTCTGGGAACAATAGCCAAGGTGGAGACGTTCGTTAGGCGATAGCGCTTTTTTCGGCACAGGCAAGCGAGCGTTTTGTTTTGGCCTGTTTGTTTTAGCTGGTCATCCTGAAGCGAACGAAATTCGCTGAAGGATCTCAAAGTCAAGATGCGGCAAGTACCGGGTTTAGTCTCGCGAGTTTTCTTAAATCACTTGGGGGCAACATGATCTCTTTGGCAGGCAAAGCGGCACTGATCACCGGAGGCTCGCGCGGCATCGGCGCAGCCGCGGTGAAACTCTTCGCGCAAGCCGGCGCGGATGTAGTCTTCAACTACAACAAGGCAAAAGACGCCGCCGCGCTGGTCGAGAGCGAAGCGCAGAAGCATGGCACGCGCGTCGAAGCCTTCAAAGCCGACGTCAGCAAGCACGCTGACAACAAAAAACTTGTCGAACATACGATTGAACGCCTGGGGCGCATCGACATCCTTGTCGCCAACGCCGGCGTCTGGAACGAGGACGACCAGCCCATCGAAAAAATGACCGAAAAGCAGTGGGACGACATGATCCGCATCAACCTTAAGAGCGTCTATTCGGTGATTCACTTCGCTTCCGCCCACATGATCAAGCAGAAGTCCGGAAAAATTATTCCCATCAGCTCCACCGCCGGCCAGCGTGGCGAATCTTTCCACACCGCCTATGGCGCATCCAAAGGCGCGATCATCGCGCTCACCAAGGGCCTGGCCACCGAACTCGCCCGCCACGGCATTCTGGTCAACTCCGTCGCCCCCGGCTGGGTCGCCACCGATATGTCTAACGCCGTGCTGGACTCCAAGGCCGGACAAAAGATGGTGGCGGCCGCGATTCCGCTCGGCCGCGCGGCTACCGCCGAAGAAGTCGCCGGGCCGATCCTCTTTGTGGCCTCCGACCTGGCCAACTTCATGACCGGAGAAATCATCAATGTAAACGGAGGCTCGGTGCTTTGCGGATGAAGTCGTCTGTTCGCGTGAAGTCGTCTTTTCGCCCCGCCGTCATTCCAAGCGAAGCGAGGGATCTCTCTTCTGCGGGTGTCCCACCCTCGGTGTCTGAGGGTGGGTCTTTCTTTTCGTCTTTGCCGATGAAACTGGCGAGCATCGCGCGCGCGAGATTCGTAACGCTAGTCGTGATTGGCCTCGTGCTCGCGGCGCTGGTCGCTACGCGCGGTTTTGCCCAAAATCCAGAAACCATGATGCCCGAAGCCAGCGCCACCAAAGCCAAACAGATTCTCGCTCAGCTGATCGATGCCATGGGCGGGCAAGCCTTCTTGAACTTCCGCGAATCGCAATGCACCGGGCGGATTTCCCAATTCGGTAGCAACAACGCCTTGACCTCCTACCTCGAATTCAAGGACTACTGGCGCTATCCCAACCTCAATCGCATCGACTTCGGGAAAAAAGGCAACATCATCGATCTCTTCCTGGGAAATGATGGCTGGACCATGGACCATGATGGCGTCAGTGAGGAGCCTTCTGAAAAAGTGTTCGAGTTTCAGGACAAGCTAAGAAAAGATCCCAAACATTTGCTGCGCTACCGCCTCAAGGAAGAAGGCATGGCCTTCCGATACGGCGGCCAGGACCTGATCGACCTAAAGCCGGTGGATTGGGTCGAACTCCAGGACAGCGACGGACGCACCTACCGTATCGCCGTACAGCGCGAAAATCATCTGCTGGTGCGCTTCACGGTCATCACCAAGGACACCGAAAGCGGCGATCTCATCGAGGAAGTCACCTCTTACGCTAACTTCCATCCATTCGATGGAGTCGAAACGCCGCTGCAAGCCGTCCGCACCCGCAACGGCCGCAGAATGTTCCAGGCCTTCTACGATTCCTGCACCTACCATCCCAATCTTGCCCCAGACTTCTTCACCAAGTCCGCCCTCGAACGCCGCTTCGACGAAGTGGGCTCCCGCGCCGACAAGAAAAAAGCACGCCAGTAACGGGAGCGACTCGAGCGATCAGCGGCTGGCGCCACCATACGTGGTTTTGGGAAGTGTGCTATTTGGCGCAGATAGCTCGTCCTCCCTTCTGGTTAACTTAATCTGGAACCCAGAGTTCATCAGAATTTACCTAACGCCAAGGAAGCACTTCGGTGCCATTAAGGATTGAAATGGGCGGGAAAAACTTTCGAGCCGCAGAACCAGCCGAGCGAACCAACGGCGAGGGAAAACATGTGGCCAACAAAGTACTGTTGGCGATGCCAGCCAATGAATACGAGTTGATGCGAGCTGACTTGATGTTCATCGATTTGCCGGATCATCTTAGCCTGCATGAGCCAACCCAAAACATCGAGTTCGTGTATTTTCCGAACCGAGGAATGGTTTCTCAGGTAGTGGTGACGAAAGACGGCCGAACGGTGGAAGTAGGAGTGGTAGGAAACGAGGGTTTTGTCGGGGCAGGACTGGCGGCTGGCCTGAGCAGAAGTTCGGTGCGCGAAATCATCCAGATCGCCGGCGACGGCTTTCGAATGATGGGCAATGCGCTAGAACGCATACTACGGTCCGCTCCGCAGTTGCAGATGATCCTGAACAGGCATTCGGGGTTGCAAGGGATGCAAGTCGCACAGACCGCGGCTTGCAATCGGCTTCACGATATCCAGCAGCGTTTAGCGCGGTGGCTGCTGATGACTCAGGATAGGGTAAATTTGGCGGTGCTTCCGATTACTCATGACTTCATCGCGACCATGATGGGTACCGACCGCTCCACGGTGAGCTTGGCAGCTTCGGAATTGCAAAAAAAGGCAATCATAGAGTATGTGCGAGGCGCGGTGAAAATTGTAAACCGCAGGAAACTCGAAAAATCCGCTTGTGAGTGCTACGGCGTCATTCAACAATTCGAGGATGACCTCGGATTGAGATAGAAATCCCTTTTAGTGTTGGATACCCCACAGACAACAAGGTCTTTCGATCGTTAGAGTTCAGCCACTGTGAATCCTCTGCGGTACTGAAGTGTGTTCAAGAGATAATGACTTGGGCAGAACCTCGCTCAGGGCAAAGTGTGGTGATTGGCGGTGCAGTGAGGTTGAAGACCAATGCCGCAACGTGGTTTCAAGAAGGATAACCACAGTAATTTTCGAGGTGGCCGTGGAGGCAAGACGTCGCGAGCTGGTATGGGTCGAGAAAAAGAATTTTCAAGGCTGGGCATGCTCCGAATGCGTGTGGAAGTTTAACCCTTCAGAGCCGCTCATTGGCGAATCGCTTGAAAATATGAAAACGCACTACCAGGAGCAGCGCGACAGGGAGTTCAAATTGCACGTCTGCGCCGAACACCCGAGAACCACATAGGTGACGCAGTGGAACTGCCCTTCGACATTTTGCAGAAGATAGACGTCGTGAACTACGAATGGATTGAAGTCGTTCGAGACCTGCAAACCGCCAGGGCCAGGATTCAAGACCTGCAAGCGCGATCGCCGGGCGAATACGTGATCTTTAGCCAACGCACCCAGCAGATTGTAAGCAGATTCGAATCTCAGCCAACGAACGACCAGTAGAGTTGTGGAAACTTGGCGGGTGAAAGCACCCTGACCTGTCCCTGCCACCGACATACCGCGGTGGTTGAAGACGTCTGTCGCGCTGATCGAGCTGCACAAAGTCGGTTATGGCAAATATCCAGACTCGTTGTCCGATCTGAAATTCACCGGAGACTGGGATCAAGGTGCTTTGCGGCGGGTTCGTTACTATCCAAATGCAGATCGGACGGCATACTACATCGAGTCGAAAGCGTTTGGATGGGTAAGCCGCATTTGAAAATGCCGGATGAGTTTTGGCACGGAACTGGCTACGACCCGAGCTTGAAACCGAAGAACTGACTGCCGAGATGGATGCAGTTCCAGATGAAAATAATTTCGCTGAATGTCGGGCTCCCGCGGGACGTGAGTTGGCACGGAAGAATTGTTACCACTGGAATTTTCAAGGAGCCGGTCGCGGGGCGCGTGATGATGCGCAAGTTGGATCTGGACGGCGACCGCCAGGCGGATTTGACCGTGCATGGCGGCCAGTACAAGGCGGTCTACTGCTATCCGGTCGAGCACTACGACTACTGGAAAAAAGAGTTGCCGGGGCGCGAACTGCAGATGGGCATGTTCGGAGAAAATTTTACAACCGAGGGAATGCTGGAAAACGAAGTGCACCTCGGTGATCGCTTTTCAGTGGGTGAGCTAAAAATGGGCCCGGCTGAAGTCGTGGTGACCCAGCCGCGGCTGCCTTGCTACAAACTAGGCGTTCGATTCGGCGCCGACGATATGGTCAAGCGATTCCTCGCCAGCGCGCGCACTGGTTTCTACCTTGCGGTGACGCGCGAGGGAGAAGTTGCCGCAGGCGATGAAATCACGCCGGTCTGGCACGACGCGAACGCCGTGCCAGTTTCCGAAATTACCCGGCTGTACGTTGCAAAAAGATTTGCTCCGGAAGATCTCGATTCGCTGCGCCGCGCCATGAAAGTTGAAGCGCTGCCGGAATCCTGGAAAGACGATCTTCAGGAACGGCTACAGAAAGCGAACGTTTAACGATGCGTCTCAATGAATTTTCTTTGCTGCAGGTGCCCCACCCTTGGTTTTCGGGTATCAGGGTTTGTAGTTACAAATCCTGGAGCAAGAAAGGGTGGGGCTTCGATTTCGAGAGTTTTACTGGGTGCAGTCTCGGGCGCTCGGTGCGCTTGGCCACTTACCGCGGATGGCATTTGTTGGTACCCTTAGCTGACTAAGAACGTAGGGAGAGCCCATGCCGAAAACTGACGAGGCAAGCAAACCGAAGAAGGGCCACCGGATTCACACCCATTGGCGGGTGACTGTTATTTATACCGACAAGGAAATTTCCGGCCGGGTGTTCACCAACCGAGAGAAAGCGGAGAAAT
The DNA here is from genome assembly GCA_963814635.1 of uncultured Acidobacteriota bacterium. Lineage (GTDB taxonomy): Bacteria > Acidobacteriota > Terriglobia > Acidiferrales > UBA7541 > Acidiferrum. The sequence goes on from CAWFDP010000003.1 coordinate 827,406, forward strand.
TCGCTGCGCGCCAGCAAAAGTCGCCGGTCGTAAAAACCACCACGATCGAGCAGGTGCACTAAGTTAGCGGCGGCCAGCGGAAAATTGAGCGAGAAAAATTATTTCGCGAGGAGAGATTTCCACCGCGCCCAGGCTTCTTCGCGCGCGGTTTTGTTTGCGGGATTGCTGTCGTCAGGAGTTTCCCCGGCGCGCATAAAGCCGTGGCCCGCGCCATCGTACGTAACGGGGTCATACGCTTTTCCCGCTGCTTTCATGTCGGCGATAGCGCCAGGAACAGTAGCGCCGATGCGCGCGTCATTGCCCGCGTAGAAGCCATACACAGGAGCTTTGATTTTCGCCATTGCTTCCTTGGCGGGCGGACCGCCATAAAAAACAAACGCCGCGGAAAGATCCCCGCGATTTGTTGCGAAGCGAAAAGTTTGGCTGCCGCCCCAGCAAAATCCCGCGACAAATAATTTTCCGCTTGCGGCCGGCAGCTTGAGACCGTAGTCAGCGGCAGCGTTAAGATCGGCAGTGACTTGATCGGGTGGCAGTTTGCCGATGGCTTCCATCACGCCGCCAGCGGCGAAATCCTTGCTGCGGCCGCCGTTTGGTCCGGCGCCGCTGAGCAGATCGGGCGCGACGGCAATGTAGCCGGCTGCGGCGACTTCGTCGGCGAGTTCCTGCGCCCAGTCACTCAAGCCAAAAATTTCGTGGATGATCAGCACAACCGGGCGCTTATCCTTCGACTCCGGATAGACGACGAGCGTTTCAACGCTGCGGCCGTCGTGTTTGACGGTGATCCATTCGCTGTGGCGCGGAGATTTCGCGATGCGTTCGCGCGCCCACGGTTGCGACCACTCCTGCGCGGCGGCAGTTTGCACGGCTAGCAAAATTGCCGCCAGCGAAATCACCATTACTGCGAATCGTTTCATAGGTCACCTCAGTCTGAAATCGCGTCTGTGATGATAGTAACGAGAGCGAATACCAGCAAGCATTTTTGCGTGAGGCTGGCGTGACGGTTCGAAAGGGGTCAGATCCGCGACCGGCGGCAGTTATTTTGGCGCGTAGAAAAGATAGTCGGCGGTGTAAGCAACGCGGACTTCCTGATTGACATGATCAGAATCGCAGCCGGAGGAAGGGGCTTTGCCGCCTTTGGTATGAAGCCGCTGAATGGTAGTGGCGCGCGAAAGGACGCCTCCGCCATCGTGGCTGATGACCTTGACCAGCAGCCAGGGAATGGATTCGGCGTCGGGCGAGGAAACATTGGCCACGGCTTTTCCGGTGACTCGGCTGCCGTCGTTCGCCTGCCAAGCCGGTCCGGCGAAATGCTTGCCAAAGGGCTGGTCCTTAACGTCGAAGAGTTGCGCATCAGGAGCTTTCAGGGTCCAAGTGAATTGCGCGCTTTCGCTCTTGCAGGTGTAAATCTGGTCGCCCGTGGCATGAAGTTTCAGAATAAGTTTTTCGTCGACCGGAGGCTGAAGCGAAGGCGGAATTTCTTGCTGCTCTGATTGGGTGGACTGTTGCGCGGCGAGCGCGAAAGCGAACAGCGAAGTTACGAGGACAGCTGAGGTGATGGCGGAAATGATTTCGCGGAAGTGATCGCGCATGAAATTGTTGCTCCTCGATACAAAGAGTTCAGTCATGGGCTGCGATATGGGCTAGCTCCAGTATGCGCGAATAGGTCGGACTGTTCAGGTTTAGTTTACGGCTAGCGGCTTTAAGTTTGCTCTTTGCAGCTGGGAATTGACGGCGGCGAGATCCTGGGACAGCACATTTTTCCAGCGCGAGAGGGAATCGTTGCTGGCGGCGTCCCATTTTTCCGCGGCGGTGATGACATCGGCAGACGGCGCGACGTCGGCGCTTTGCTCGATAATCAGCAAACCGGTGAGGGACGCTGCGACACGGGGCATCGGTATGCGGTCCTTGCCGGGAAGGGCCAGTCCGAAGACTTCGATATCATCGTCGGCGTCGGGTTCGACTGCGACTTCCAGTTTTTGATTGAGCGCGTCCAAAGCGGCAAGTAGTTCCGGCTGGCCGGCGGCGGTTTTTTTGCGGTCAACAATTGCCTGGCGAAGATCAATGGACTGCTGCCATGCTGCGGAGACATCCGCAAGCTTTGCGCTGAGTTTCGCAGCCAGCGCGAACTGTCGCTGCAGGGCGTCGGAAGTGGCGTTCGAACGAGGATCCATCTTGATGGTCAAAGGCTTCGTGGTGCTCTTTCCGTTGGCGGTGAATTTCACAGTGTAGTTTGCGGGCAGCGCCAACGGTCCGGAGGGGAAAAAGTACAACGGTGACGCGTTTTCGGGCCGGGCGTAGTGTAAATCCCAAACGAAGCGATGCAAGCCCGGCTCATTCAAAAGTGCAAGCGGGTCGCGCACCCAATTCATGGTGAGCGCGACGGAGTTTGGATTGGTTTTGTGCAACGGGTCGTCGCTAGCGAAACGGCGGACCAATTTCCCGGCAGCGTCAAAGATTTCCAGTTGCACCGGCGTTGCAGATTTTTCTTTCAGGAAGTAATCGAGGACCGCACCATCCGGCGGATTGTCAGACAACGCTTCGTCGGTTGGTACCGGAGTACCTTGATCGTAGCCGGGGCGAACGCGGATTGCGGTTTGCGGAGCGAAGAGCCACGCATCGCTCGATGCCGGGTTCGAATTGAGCTGCCGCAACGGCGTGACATCATCCAAAATCCAGAAGGAACGGCCGAAGGTGGCGATGACCAGATCGTCTTGGTGAACGACGAGATCGCGCACCGAAGTGACCGGCAGATTCAATTGCAGCGGCTGCCAGTCGTCGCCGTCGTTGAAGGAAATGTAGACGCCTTGTTCGGTACAAGCGTAGAGCAAAGCTTTTCGAACCGGATCTTCGCGAACGCAGTTTAAAAAGCTTCCGTCGGGAATTCCGCGCGTGGCCAGTTTCCAGCTCTTGCCAAAATCGCGAGTGCGGTAGAGATAGGGATGCAGATCGTCGAGCCTGTGGCGGTCGACGGCAGCGTAGGCGGTGGCCGGATCGAAATGCGACGCTTCGATGTGAGTGACCTTGCTCCAGGGGGAGAGGTCAGGCGGCGTGACGTTGGACCAGGATTTTCCTTCGTCCGGAGTGAGATGAATCAGGCCGTCGTCGGTGCCGGTCCAGATTTCTCCGGTGCGAACCGGAGATGGAGCGATGGTGTAAATTACGCCGTGGCGTTTGCCTTCGGGCGCGTCTTTCGCAGTGGCCGGATCGAGATTCGCTGGGACGCCGGGATCCTCGCGGGTGAGGTCCGGGCTGATTTCCTGCCAGGAGCTGCCGCCGTCGGCGGTTCGAAACAGCATTTGCGAACCGAAATACAGGATGTGCGGATCGGCGGGGGAAAAAACCAGCGGCAATGTCCAGGTATGACGAAATTGGCCGGACTGCGCCAGCGTCGGCGGCATCATCTGGATTTCCTCGTCGTTTAGATCCTGGCGAGTCACTGTTGCGCCGAAAATTACGCCTGGGTTCAGCGGGTCAGAAGCGATGTAACCGTTTTCGTTGCCCGCTTCGATGGGCCGCCAATCGTGAAAATTCAGCGAGCGAAATTTGCCGCGGCTGGGTGTGGCGATGGCGTTGCTGTCCTGTTGTGCGCCGTAGACCCAGTAGGGAAAACGATTATCGGTCGCTACGTGATAAAGCTGGGCGGTGGGCTGATTGAACCAGGAACTCCAGGTTTCGCCGCCGTTGCGGGTGACAATGGCGCCCTGATCGCAGCCCATGATCATGCGCTGCGGCTGGTCGGGATCGATCCACAGTTGGTGATAGTCGTCGCCGCCGGGCGCACCTTTCCAGGCGTTGAAAGTGGTTCCGCCGTCGGTGGATTTGTAAGCGGTAGTGTTTGGCACGAAAACGATGTCGGGATTTTTGGGATCGACACTGAGTTCACCAAAATACCAGCCGCGTTGCCAGGTGCGGCGATCGTTCGAAACGCGCTTCCAGTTTTGCGCGCCGTCGTCGGAGCGGTACAGGCCACCGTCTTTGGCATCCACGATCAGATAAATGCGCTGCGGATTGCTGGGAGCGATTGCCATGCCGATGCGGCCGAGGCCTTCGGAAGGAAGTCCATTACCGGAGATTTGCTGCCAATGATCGCCGCCGTCATTCGAACGGTAGAGTCCGCTGCCGGGGCCTTTCGAAGGAGCGTAAACACTCCAGGGCGGTCGGCGAGTTTGCCAGAGCGAGGCGTAAATGGTTTTCGGATTGCCGGGTTCGAACGCCAGATCAATGGCGCCGGTGTTTTCGTCTTTGAAGAGAATGCTTTGCCAATTTTTGCCGCCGTCGTTCGAACGGAAAACACCGCGTTCGGAGTTTGGTCCGTAGGCATGGCCGAGTGCGGCGACGAAGACGCGGTTGGGGTCCTTCGGATCGACAATGATCCGACCGATATGCTGCGAATCGGCAAGGCCGATGTGGGACCAGGATTTTCCACCGTCGCTGGATTTGTACATGCCGTTACCGGTGGAGAGGGAAGAGCGCGGGTCGGCTTCTCCGGAGCCGACGTAAATGATTTCCGGATTGGAGGGCGCGAGGGCGATGGCGCCGATGGAAGCGACGGGCTGCGAGTCAAAAATGGGATTCCAGGTGCGGCCAGCGTCGTTGGTTTTCCAGACGCCGCCACCGACGGCGCCGAAATAGTAGGTTTCGGGCTGGCCGGGCACTCCGGTTACCGCGACGACGCGTCCGGCGCGAGGCGGACCGATGGAGCGCCAGCGAAGTTCCTGGAATAATCTCGGATCGTACTGATTCGCACTTTGCGGTGAAGCACTTTGTTGCGCGGTGATTCCGGCGACGCAGGCCATTGCCACCCACAGCGATAATCCCGTTACACGCCACCATCTTTTCATCCCGTTCCCCTCTGGAAGCGAACTCACGCAAACCATTTAATTTGGATTGTCACGGAATCAGATCGCACCGTGACCAGCCTCTTGTTGCCCGAAGAGTATTAAGCTGAATTATTTTCAGTCCGATCATACTGCCGATTCAGCCCTCAAACTAACCTCCTCACCTCGTTGGATCATCGGGCGGCGAGCAGTGGCGGTATGGTTGGCGGAGGGCGGCGGTGCTTGGTGGCTTGTTCATATCCGTAGCCAATCTCGACCAATAGCTTCTCGGACCATGGTCTGCCGAGGAATTCGATGCCCACCGGGACGCCGAGCGTGGCCGTCGGAGTCGCGGAAGAAAATCCGCCCGGTACCACGATGGAAGGAAAGCCGGTCACTGATGCAAGAGCGCCGTTGCGCTCTACCTGGGTCTCCCCAACGGGCACCACCAGCCGCTGCTGATGCGGGAACATGATCGCATCGAGCCGCTCGTCGGCCATGATCTTTACGACTCGCTGCTGCAACTCAGAGCGCTTCTGAAGCCGCAGGCGATAGCCGTCGTCGGTCTCGAGGCTTTGTGCTTTCTTGATGATGTCCCCGATGTTCGGATGAAACTTGCCGGAGGAGATGATCTCCGCGAGAGATTTAACGGGGGTGTTGCCCGAGGCAAGATAAGCGTTGATTGCCGGCTTAAACTCATACACATGAACGCTGACATCAGAGCTAAGCTTTCCGCTATCGAGATCCGGCGTGTTCAGCTCGACTACCGTTGCGCCAGACCTCTTCAGATCCTCGACCGCCTGGTTCGCGATACGATTGACCTCGTCGTTGATGGGCGCAGTGCCGAAGAAACTGCGTAATACGCCGATACGCTTGCCGTGCAAACCATTGGCCTTCAGGAATTTCGTGTAGTCCTCCTCGGTATTCCCGATGCTCCATGCGGTCGCCGGATCGTTAGGGTCATAGCCTTCGAGCACGTTTAGCAGCTTTGCCGCGTCGGCAACGGTGCGAGCGAGCGGACCAGCGGCATCCTGGGTGAATGAGTACGGGATAATGCCGGCTCGGCTGACCAGACCGAGCGTCGGGCGAATACCCACGATGCTGTTCGCCGAAGCTGGTGATCGGATGGAGTTGACGGTGTCAGTGCCAATGCCCGCAATCGCGAAATTGGCAGCCACACCCGCTCCGGTACCACCACTCGACCCGCCGGGCGTGCGGGTTAGGTCATAGGGATTAAGAGTTTGCCCTTGGATCGAGCTAACCGTTTCACCCCAGATTGCGAACTCGTGGAGGTTTACTTTGGCGAGGATGATGGCGCCCGCGCTGCGCAATTTCCGAGTAATTGCCGCATCGGTCGCGGGAGTGTATCCCGCCAGGCTGAGCGACCCGCCGGTGGTTGGCATGTCCTTCGTGTTCAGATTGTCTTTCAGCAGCACTGGGATTCCATGGAGCGGGCCGACGAACTTCCCGGTCCTGCGGAAATGTTCATCCAGCGCGGCCGCCTCTTCCAAAGCCCGCGGATTGAGAAAGATCAACACGTTGAGCTTCGGGCCCGCCTGGTCGCAGGCCCGGATGCGCTCGAGATAAGCCTGCACCAACTTTACGGATGTCAGAGCGCCGGTCTTGTACGCGGCGTGCACATCACTGATGGTGGCCTCATCGAGAGCAAATGGTGTGCCCGAATTCTGCGAGGCAGCGCCGTTCGCCATCAACATGATCGTCCCAAACATCAAGAAGCGCATGAATTTCACATAGACTCCCGCCGCGGGAAATCTTGATTCAACCGATTCAAAGTGACGGCAGTATATATCAACGGGGAAGAGGAATAATTCGGGCGAAAATAGTTCCGCAGGTTGCGGCGTGCAGTGCGATCGGCTACTTCGCGATATGTTTTTCGAGAAATCCCGCCATCAACTGGTCGGCTTCCTTGGATTCCGGCAACGCGGGATTGTTCCAGAAGGCGTGCGGCAGCGCTTCGAAGACCACCAGCCGGGCATCGACGCCGTCGCGCAGATAGGCGCGGTGAAGGATGGTAGTACCGCTCAACAATGAATCGCGGCCACTGGTGATGAACAGCGTAGGCGGAAAGCCGCGGTGGTCGGCATACAAAGGCGAGAGAACAGGATCATGAAGAGGCGTTGCGCCGACATATTCCTGGTCCACTGATCGTTCTTTCGGGTCAGGATCGTCCAACTGCCCCGAGAGACCATTCAGGGCGAAGAGCCGTTCGGAATCGCCCAAGGTGCTGAAATCTCCGAACCCGGAAAAAATTCCGGTTGCCGCGGGCAGCGGGAGATTGAGCTGCCGCAGCCTGGCCGTGACTTCAGCGGTGAGAATTGCGCCTGCGGAGGTGCCATAGATACCGATGCGATTCGGCTTGTAGGTCTTCAACAATTCTTTGTAGACGGCGACGGCGTCGTCGAGGCCGGCGGGATACGGATGTTCAGGGGCCAGGCGATAAAGCACGGCGATCACTTCGATGCCGGCGAGATTGGCGATGGGAATGGTTTCAGAAAGCGAACCGGAATCGGAATTGAAGCCGCCGCCGTGCAGATTGATGAGCACGCGGTCACGCTTTTCCGGCGGGATGCTGAGCGGAGTGACGATGCGGACCGGAACGCCAGCGATGGTGCTGGAGTCAACGTTTACCGGATAGAGCTTCTTAAATCGTTCGCCGACTCCCGCCTGCCATTTGTCGGTGCCGGTCCGGCGCTGTTCCAGTGTTTCCGGCGCGGCGGCATCGGATTCGACGCGAGCCAGCATCTTTTGCGCCTCGGGGCTGATTGTGGCGGGTACCGGCACGATACGGGTGACATAGGCAGTTCCATCGGCAGCAATCTTGCTGCGGTTGGTCTGCTTGTCGTCGCAGGGAGCTTGCTGGGCAAGCGCCTGCCCAGACCATAGCGTAAAGAGCAGAAATCCTTGAACGATGTGGCTGGCAAAATCACGCATGGAAATCCTCCGGTGCGGTTCGAAGCTTGGGTTGATGGGCCATGCAGCGAAATAATTTAAACGCGGTGAGTATATATCAACGTTGCTCGATGAATGGATCCTGAGAAGCAGGGATAGCGCCAGTGCAGATTAGAATTCTGGCGAATCACTTCACCTGAATCGATTCCAGATAGTCGCAGAAATTCTTGATGCGCTGGCGGACGGCGGCTTCGTCATTGTTGTCGAGGTATTGGAAGATTGGTCCCCAGGTTGGCATTTCAGACGAGCCGTGGGACGAAAATCCCGGCCCAAAGCGAAGAACCCGTATTCGGGCGCGAAGGCCCGGACCAGCCTGGCCGGCAATGTGCCGAACACCAAGGCGTACAGAGTGGTTTGCGGGGCGCACTGCCCGGTGCTGACCGTAAGATCCTGAGCACCGGAAGTAAGGAGGAGACAAGAAAAGCGAGAGGTAAGTAGCGGCAGGTGAGAGGAATCTTATCTCTACCGTATAAAGTTCAGGGGCTTTCTGCCGATAGAGTGATGGAGGTATGCCCATGAGCGTGCAAGCGGTTCAAAGTACCCAGCAGGTCGCGCAAAGCGAAGCGCTTTCGAAGGCAATCAGCCCAAAAACAGGCGCCGCAACAGAATTTGCTTCCGCACGACACGGTGACGATCAGTGCGGCAGCGCAGGCAAAGCACACGGCGTCGGCCGTTGGTGCAGATCCGGACCAGGACGGAAAATAGCACGGGCACGAACTGCTGAATAACCCAGAAAACCGCGAGGAGCCGTGCGCGCGGCATCTTTGTTGATTCGGAAATCCGCAGTTGGCATATTCCGCTTGATTGGTGCAGTCGGTGGTAAAGCCACGCTTTGAATTACCTTGGATCGCTCACGGCCCCAACTGCCGTACGATTTTTCCAGGTGCGAAGCACCGCCACTCGAAGTTGACAGTAATCCGGTCGGAAGATAGATTCAGGCTGGCAACCCAATGACTTATGCCAACCCAAAATGGGTGTGTCTTTTTTGCTGCGCTTCGCTTTTCTGCGCATTCCGGGTGCTTCATGCGACAGAAAAGAAGCGTCCCCTTCTGGCGATACATGAAGTAATAAACAACGGTTTTGCAAGGGGAACCAAGGAACGTTTCCTGGAAGTATCCCATGCGGGCGTCGTCGCTCTTCATGAGACGTTCAAACCGCTTTTCCCTGCCATGGGCAAAGCCAGCAGCCGTACCGCGCACAGCGCGACGCTCAGCGCGGCAGAGCTACAAGCACTGCGAGACTTCCTGAATGCCAAAGACATCGGTGAGCTTCACGACGCCTACGAAAATACCGACGTGGTCTACGATTACAGCGGTTCGATGGATATCGTGATCTTTGCGAGTGAAAAGGCAAAGTACATAGCGCTCCCTGGCTTGATGTTAGGAAAAACACGCAACTCGGAAATTTATCCTGTGCCGATTCATGATTTAGTTTGCAAGATTTATGGACTCGAGCAGCGAGTTGGAGTCCCGTACGGTCGTACGACGCAATATGACGCGGATGGTCACGCGTCCGATGACTCTTGGTGCGACGAAGCGGCGCTGGAATTGGCTCCTAAGCCGGCGCAGTGACTGGCGCGCGGTGCTTCGGGAATCGCTCGGTAACTGGTAGGCTAGCAGCGAAACCTTGCTAGCTAAGTCCGGCAGCTAAACATGGAACTGACGCCCCGCCAGTATCGAGCGCTATGCTCGATTTGCGACACGTTTCTGCCCGCCGCGCCGGGATGGCCATCGGCGGTCGAGTGCGGCGTTCCCGACGCTCTGGCAGCAGCGCTCGATTACAATCCACGCACCACTTACCGCTGGGAATTTGTGAACCTGCTGGACCTTTGGGACACCTATCTTCATTCGTTCATCGAAGCTGGACACTGGTCGCGGTTTTCGGATCTTGCCGCGGAAGACAAATACACAGTGATGTTGTCGTGGGCGGATAGCCGATTGACCATGCGGCGCGCGGCGTTTCAGGCGCTACGCAAAGCGGTGGGATTTTTATATGTGATGCTGCCGGGCGCGGCAGGCGAGATCAACCGGGTTTGGGAAAAAATTGGATATCCGGGACCGCTCGGAGTGCAGCGGCCGGATGAGCCAAAGAAATTAAAGGTCATCGTTCCGGACAAGGAGATGACGCTCTGCTGCGATGTATGCGTGGTCGGGTCGGGTGCGGGCGGCGGAGTTGCGGCAGCGGTGCTGGCTGCTGCCGGAAAAGAAGTGATGGTACTGGAGGCCGGCGGCTACTTTGACGATGCGGATTTTGACGGCGGGCAATTGGCGGGCCATCAACGGCTATATGCCGAGTGCGGATTCGCTTCAACGCGCGATCACAGTGTGGGATTTCTGGCGGGAGAATGTGTCGGCGGCGGAACGGTGGTGAATTACTGCACGTCGTTTCGAACGCCGGATGAAATTCGCGAGGAGTGGGCGGACGAAGGTGTCGAGTGGATTCGCGGACCGGAGTTTACCAAGAGCCTGGACGCGGTGTGCGAACGCATTTCGGTAAATACGAATCACAATCGCGTTTCGAAGCGCGAGCAAGTGTTGCAGTGCGGATTGAAGCGTCTCGGCTGGCATGTGGATTCGATGCCGCGCAATGTGATTGCCTGCGATCAGGGCAAAGTTTGCGGTTACTGCGGGTTTGGCTGCGCGATTGGCGCGAAGCAGTCCACCGTGAAAACCTGGCTGGTTGATGCCCAGCAGCACGGCGCGAAGATTTTGGCCGAGACCCGTGCGGAAAAAGTGCGCGTGCAGCGCGGGGCGGCGTGCGGAGTGGATGCGAGGTCGAAAAAAGGGCATCGGGTCGTCGTTAAATGCAAGCAGGTGGTGGTGGCGTGCGGAGCGATTCATACCGCTGCGCTGCTGTTGCGCTCGGAACTCGAGAATAAACATATTGGGCGGCACCTGCATTTGCACCCGGTTTCGAATGTCTGTGGGGTGTTTGAGGAGGAGATTCGCCCGTGGGAAGGCACGATGCAGGCGATTTATTCCGATGAGCATTGCCACCTGACAGGAAATTACGGTGTGAAGTATGAGACCACTTCGCTGCAGCCGGTGATTGCGATGGCGGTGATGCCGTGGCGCGAGCCGCAGGATTTTTACGCGCGGATGGCGCGGCTGAAAAATACCTCGGCGATTGGAGTATTGCTGCGCGATCGCGGCGCGGGGCGCGTGGTGATCGATCGCGAAGGCCATCCGGTATCGAGCTACGAGCTTTCTGATTTCGATCGCAGACATATGCAGCGCGGGTTTCGCGGCGCGGCGGAGATCTTGGAAAGCGCCGGCGCAAAGCGCATCTATTCACCGCACGCGAAGCTGTGTAGTTATGAACCGGGCAAAAACGGATCGATCGAAACTTTTGTGAAGGATATGGATGCAGCCGGCTGGGGCAACGCGCAACTGGCGCTGTTTTCGTTTCACATCATGGGCACGGCGCGGCTGGGCGATTCAGCGAGCGTGGCGGCGACGAAGCCCGACGGGGAAAGCTGGGAAGTAAAAAATTTGTATGTCATGGACGGCTCGTCGTTTCCCAGCGCGTCGGGAGTGAATCCGATGATTTCGATCGAAGCCATCGCTCATCGCAACGCAACGCTGCTGGCCGCAAAAAAGTAGCTTGAATTTCGTAGCTTTTGCGGCTTGGCGACGCGAGCGGGTATAATGGGGGAATGTCAATCAGCCAAAATAGTGCCCAGAGGGGCGGCGCGATTCATGGCACTACGGTTTTGTGCGTGCGTAAAGACGCAAAAGTGGTGCTGATCGCCGACGGCCAGGTGACCATGGGCGATCACGTGATGAAGCACACCGCGAAAAAGACGCGGCGCTTGTATCAGGACAAAGTGATTGCCGGGTTTGCCGGATCGACCGCCGATGCGATTTCCTTGTTCGAACGTTTTGAAGGCAAGCTGCAGGAGTTTTCCGGCAATCTGCAAAAGGCCGCGGTGGAACTGGCGAAAGACTGGCGCAAAGATCGCGCGCTTCGCCATCTGGAAGCCTTGCTGATTGTGGCCGACACCAAGGGCACATTTATTTTGTCCGGCAACGGCGATGTGATCGAGCCGGACGACGGTATCGTAGCGATTGGCTCCGGCGGCTCGTATGCGCTTGCGGCTGCACGCGCCCTGATGAAACACTCAAAGCTGGGAGCCAAGGATCTGGCCATGGAAGCGATGCGTATCGCCAGCGAGATTTGCATTTACACGAATGAGAACTTTACAGTCGAGGAATTGGGGTAAAGGCGGTCGTCAGTAATCAGCTTTCAGCAATTCAGCAAGGTCTGCTTAGCCGCTGAATTGCTTCCGACTGATTACTGAGAACTGATTACTGAAAACTCTCCTATGCCAAGCAAGTCTGATAAAGAACTGATTTTGATGCCCGGCGGCGCGAACGGCGCTGTTCCCGTGCAGGGCGAAGAGTTTCTGCCCGCGCTGGATGACATGACGCCGCGGGAAATCGTGGCCGAACTGGACAAATATATTGTCGGCCAGAATGCCGCCAAGCGCGCCGTCGCGGTGGCTTTGCGTAATCGGGTGCGCCGGCAAAAGTTGCCGCCGGAAATTGCCGAAGACATTCTGCCGAAAAATATTTTGATGATTGGCCCGACCGGCGTTGGTAAAACGGAAATCGCGCGACGTTTGGCACGCCTGGCGGGATGCCCGTTCGTCAAAGTGGAAGCCTCGAAATACACTGAAGTCGGCTACGTTGGCCGCGACGTCGAATCCATGGTGCGCGATCTGGTGGAAATGTCCATCGACATGGTGCGCGAAGAAAAATTGGATGAAGTTGCGGAACGCGCCGAGCAGTCCGCGGAAGAACGGGTGCTCGATGTTCTGCTGCCGCCGCCACCTCCGCCCGGCCCGGGAACTCTGGAAAGTGAAGCCGCCACGCAGCGCGAAATGAATCAACGCACCCGCGAAAAATTGCGCGCCCAGTTGCGCGAAGGAAAACTCGATGCGCGCATGGTGGACATCGAAGTCCGCGAGCGCATGATGCCGTCGTTTGAAGTCATCTCCAATCAGGGCGTCGAAGAGATGGACGTCAACTTCAAGGAGATGCTGAGCGGAATGTTCGGCCAGCAGAAGAAAAAACGCAAAATGACCGTGGCCGAAGCTTTCGAATATTTGATCCAAGAGGAAGAAGGCAAGCTGCTGGACATGGATCAAGTCACGCGCATCGCCGTCGAGCGCGCCGAGCAGATGGGAATTATTTTTATTGACGAGATCGACAAAGTCGCCGGACGCGAATCGGGCCATGGCCCCGACGTCAGCCGCGAAGGCGTGCAACGCGACATTCTTCCGATCATCGAAGGCACCACCGTCAACACCCGCTACGGCATGATTCGAACCGACCACATTTTGTTCGTGGCCGCCGGAGCTTTCCACGTTACCAAGCCCTCGGATCTGATTCCCGAGCTGCAAGGCCGTTTGCCAATTCGTGTTGAACTGCAGTCTTTGAAGGAAGAAGATTTCGTGCGCATCCTCACCGAGCCGAAAAATGCGCTCATCAAGCAGTACATCGCGCTGCTCGAGACCGAAGGCATCAAGCTCAACATCACCGATGATGCGGTCGAAGCCATCGCCAAATTCGCCACCACAGTGAATGAGCAAACCGAAAATATTGGCGCGCGGCGGCTGCACACCATCATGGAAAAAGTTCTCGATGAACTCTCGTTCGAAGCACCGGACCTGAAGAAAAAAGCAGTCAAGATCGACGCCGCGTACGTCAACAAGCAACTGGCGGACATCGTCAAGAATCAGGACTTGAGCCGCTACATTTTGTAACCGAACTTCGAAATCGCATTATTGCAACGGTGATCAACGGGAGCCACGATTTCGGTGAATGGCCGCTCAGCCAACTTTTCTCGCTCACAACGTGCTGCGCTCCCGATTGCGATTCTCGGTTGCGTGCTGCTTGCCGGCTGCGGCGCTCCCGGTGAACCCACAGCGCCGTCGCCTCCGGTGCCAACTCCCATCAGCGATCTCGCCGCGCACCAGCAAGGCAGCGGCGTTCAGCTCGTTTTTACGCCGCCGGCGCGAACCGTTGCGGGCGACCGCCTCGGCGAGAGGCCGGCAATCGAAATCTTTCGCGGCTCGTTGAAATCCAACGGCTCGCCTGACGACAAGTCTTTCAAACTGGTCTACACCATTCCCGGCGCGCTCACGGAATCCTATTCGTTGCAGGGGAAAATTCAGTTTACAGATTTACTGCCTCCAGATGATTTGCGCGCCAATCCCAGCGCAACTTACACCTATCGGGTTCGAACCCGGGCTTCCAAGAAAAAAGCTTCCGCTGATTCCAACACGGTTCTGGCAAAGGTTTTTCCGGTTGCCGACAAGATCGTCGCGATTGAAGTTCGTGTAACGCAAGCCGCCATCGAAATTTCATGGCCCGCGCCAATTATCGCTTCGAACGCAAACGAAACTTTGGGCGGATATCACGTCTATCGCGGCGAACTCGATCCAGCTTCACCGGTTCCGGCTTCGGGCGATCTCTCGCAGGCCAAATGGAAGTCTGCGGCAGTTCTCTTAGCTCCGACGCAAACCAATGCCTATGGCGACACGCTCTTCGAGTTCGGTAAAACTTACGTCTATCAGGTACGCAGCATGGTGATCGCCGACGGCAATGCGATCGAATCCGACGACTCCACTCCGGCGATCATCACTCCGCGCGATACTTTTCCGCCGGCACCGCCCCAGAACGTCGTCGCCGCCGAAATTCCCGCGACCGACAGCGCAATTGCCGTGGAACTGTCCTGGTCCATTAATCTGGAAAACGATTTAGCTGGTTACCGCGTCTATCGTAGTGACCAGCAAGGAGAGCGTGGGAAGCTCCTGAATGCCGAGCTGTTGCTCTCGCCGGCGTATCGTGATATCTCCGTTCAGGCCGCGCTGCAATACTGGTACGCGGTGACCGCTGTGGATCGAACGGGAAATGAAAGCGAGCCTTCAGAAGCAGTGCTTGCCGATTTAACCAGGCCTTTGCCCTGAAAGAGCTGCATCGCTGAAGAGGGTGCAAAGAAAGTTTCCCAAGCTACCTACCCGCAATCTAAGGTGAAATGCAGTGCCCAAGCTGGTCGATGAACTGAAAACCGAAACGCAGCGCCTCGCGGTGGCCGGAAGGTCCGCGCTCCGCGTTGGCGTGTACGTAGGGATCGCGCTCTCTGTAGCGCTGATCGCTTGGGTGTTGGTTGCCAACCGCCTGCCGTTTTTGGACGTTTTTGACCGCGAACGCAACATGATCGCTTCCACATTGTTCGGACTTTTTGCGCTGGTTCCGGTGCTCCGTTATATGAGCGCGCCGCGCTCGCTCTTGATGAGCGGCTTAGTCGGTTGGGCCATTCTAAGTTTCGTTTATCGACTGCTCTGTTTGTACTTTCTGATGTTGGCTACCATCCGCACACCCGCTCAGATAATGATGTTCGGTTTTCTTTTCTACCTGATCGCCGCGACGGTTGCGTGGCTCGGCGCAGTGATCTGGAACGTCCGAAAAACTCACCGCCGCGCCACTCGCAGCCCTTCGAACTGATACACTGTCTGCCCATGAAATTTTGCCGGTATATTTCCAGTGCCGCTCCTTCTGCCGATGTCGCTGCTTCGTTTTACGGCATTCTCGACGGCGATCATATTCAGCAAATTTCGGCTCCGCCGTGGACGGAATGGATTCAAACGCAGCACTCGGCGCCACTTGCTGCTGTCAAATTGCTGGCCCCGGTCGAGCCGCGAAAAATTGTTTGCGTTGGGCGGAACTATTCCGCGCACGCAGCGGAACTTGGCAACGACGTTCCCAAGGAGCCGATGATTTTTCTCAAGCCGTCCACTTCGATTGTCGGGCCGTCGCAAGCGATCGTGCTGCCAAAATATTCACAGCGTGTTGAACACGAAGCCGAACTCGGCCTGGTCATCGGGCGCCGGTGTTCGCGCCTCACCGATCAGGACGACGCGCTCAGTTGCGTTCTCGGCTACACCTGCGTCAATGACGTTACCGCGCGCGATCTGCAAAAGACCGACGTGCAATTCACGCGAGCCAAGGGCTTCGACACTTTCTGCCCGGTCGGCCCGCACATTGAAACGGATCTTTCTCCCGACGATCTGTTGGTCGAGGGCCTGGTCAATGGTCAGACTCGGCAGTCTGGGAAAACTTCGCAGATGGTTTTTCCTCCGGCATTCTTGGTGCGTTGGATTTCCCGCATGATGACCCTCGAGCCCGGCGACCTGATCGCCACCGGCACGCCATCCGGAGTCGGCCCGCTGGCTGCCAACGACGTAGTGGAGGTCCGCATCGCTGGCATTGGCGTGTTGTGCAATGCGGTGCAAGGTGCCAACGCGTAATTTCAATTCCGTTCGAAGGAGTGGTTAAAATAGTGGCACTCGGGGTGGTCGCTCCAAGCAGCGCAAAGTTCGCGAAGACTGGTTTGTGCGGCTGCGGCCTCTCCCCCGATGAAATGTCCTGAGGGTCTGAACGTTGAAGAACTTGCCTGCTGATTGGAAAACTCTCGCAGCGGTTGCCGGCGCGGCGCTGGCGGCCATGGCGATGATCGCTTACGCATTCTTCCGCCCGGCCGTCGATCCCGAAGAAGCCGAACGCCGCCGCCGTCTGCACCTCAACCAGATCGGACGCATCGCGGAGGGGCAGGTGGTCGAACTCGCAGAGCATCCCGCGGAACCTCGCCCGACGCAGCGCGGAATTTTTGGAAGCAAGCCGCAGCCCCTTTCCGTGAATCGTCCGCGCCAGTTGGTCTCGTACAGCTACGCTATTTCCGGCGTCACCTATCACACCGCGCAGGATATCACTGGCCTCGAAAGCCAAGTGCGGCTCGAACGGCTGGTCGCCGGCCAGCCAGCCAGCATCAAGTATGACCCGTCGAACCCGGTTGACTCTATTCTGGTCGCCGACGATTGGTCTGGCTTGCGCTGAGGCACAGCCGAAGCGTTTGCGATAAACTCTTCCGCGTGACTCTCAGCTTGGCTTCAAGGTCTTCTTCATGAAACAACTTTTCGCCTCCATCGTCACCACGCTGCTGACCATCGCACTGACTCTGGCTGCGATGTATGTGCTGGTTTACGCTACGCTACGGGTCACTGCGATTGCTTCTCCGCTGCAGCGCGCGCTGGCCCTCGCCGCGGAAGTTGTCCTCGGCATCGTTCTTCTTCTCGGTACCGTGTGGGTCGCCACCCATCTCGCGGTCCGCATTTTCCATGTAGAAGAGCCGTCAACCACCGGAGAGCCGCGTGCCTGAAAAAAAATCATCCGCAGCCGCAGCGAATCTGCAGCAGGGGCGGCTCGAGGAATTGCTGCGCCGCAGCGAGGAAGCCGAAGCTGGCGGCGGCCCGGAGCGTCGCGAACGCGAACACAAAGCGGGCAAGCTCACCGCTCGCGAACGCATTAATTTGCTGCTTGATGAGGGCTCCTTTGAGGAACTCGACAAATTTGTCCGCCACCATTGCACCGATTTCGGCATGGAGTCGCAGCGCCCCGCCGGCGACGGCTTCGTCACCGGATTCGGTCGCGTCGATGGCCGGCTGGTGTACGTCTTCGCGCAGGACTTCACGGTCTTCGGTGGCTCACTCTCCGAATCAAACGCACAGAAAATTTGTAAGATTATGGATTTGGCCATGCGCAACGGCGCTCCGGTCGTCGGCCTGAACGATTCCGGAGGAGCGCGCATTCAGGAAGGCGTGATGTCGCTCGCCGGTTATGCGGAAATTTTCCTGCGAAACACCTTGGCCAGCGGCGTCATCCCGCAGATCAGCGCCATCATGGGCCCGTGCGCTGGTGGTGCAGTCTATTCGCCCGCCATCACCGATTTTATTTTCATGACCCGCGAGACTTCCTACATGTTCGTCACCGGTCCCGACGTCATCAAGACCGTCACTCACGAGGAAGTCACCAAGCAGGAGCTTGGCGGCGCCATGACCCACAACGAAAAAAGCGGCGTGGCGCATTTCATTTCGCGCGACGATGCCGACTGCTGCGCCATGATTCGCGAACTGCTCGGCTTTCTTCCGTCGAATAATCTTGATGACCCGCCGCGCCGTGCCAGCGGCGATCGGTCCACCCGCCGCGATCCCGCGCTTAATTCGCTCGTACCCGAGGATCCGCAGAAGCCTTACGACATCAAGGACGCCATCCATTCCATTGTTGACGACGGCTACTTCTTCGAAGTCCACGAACATTTCGCGAAAAATCTAGTGGTGGGTTTCGCCCGAATGGATGGCCGTCCGGTTGGTATCGTCGCCAATCAACCGGCTTTTCTTGCCGGAGTGCTCGACATCAACGCATCCGTAAAAGGGGCGCGCTTCGTGCGCTTCTGCGACGCGTTCAACATCCCGCTGATCACTTTCGAGGATGTCCCGGGATTTCTGCCCGGCACCCAGCAGGAGTTCGGCGGCATCATTCGCCACGGCGCAAAACTTCTTTACGCTTTCGCCGAAGCCACCGTGCCCAAAATCACGGTGATCACCCGCAAGGCTTACGGCGGCGCGTATTGCGTCATGGCTTCAAAACACATTCGCACCGATGCCAATTTTGCCTGGCCCATGGCCGAAATCGCCGTGATGGGACCGGAAGGCGCCGTCAACATCGTCTACAAACGCGAACTCGATAAAGCTCCCGAATCCGAACGCGAAAAGCTGCGCCAGGAAAAAATCACGGAATTCCGCGAACGCTTCGCCAATCCTTTTATCGCCGCCGAACGCGGCTACATCGACGCGGTCATCGAACCCGCCGAAACCCGCTCGCGCATCATCACCGCCCTGCGTTCCCTGGAAAACAAGCGCGACACCAACCCCCGCAGAAAACACGGCAACATCCCGCTCTAGCACTACTGAGCGACTGATGCCAATCGACGACACCGGTCCACTTAACCCGAGTCTGTGCAAGGCCGAGTGTTCCCATTGCCAAAGGACCGGGCCAGGGGCCGCGATCATCCGAAGGAAAAACGGTTAAAGGGGCGTTTGCGATACACGACAGTTGTTCACGGCCTTACTTCTCGGCGGGGTGCCGATGATGGTTGCGAGGAGCCATGGCCTTTGAGATAGGTGCCGACTGCTTTTCTGAGTTGTGTACTTCTCAAATGGCAGCCGGAAACTCCCATGCGCGAAAGCAGCCGCGGCGACCGAAAGTTAATAAATCTTGCGATTGTTACGTGACTTCAGGTCTTAGGGCAGCTAGCCGGTGATGTTTATTCTACCTGGCCCTGGTAGCGATCGAGCCGGTCGAGGACTGCCTTGATCGGTTGATCGTGGGGAGGAAAGGACCGGTGTAGGCGCTTCGGATCAGGGGTGCGAGATTGCCCGATTACCATTCGAGCGCCTGGTAGCACGTCTCCCTTGCTCCCCCGGTTCGCTTAAAACACCATGGTAGAGGAGCAGAAAGGGACTTGGGACTCTGCTCCTATGCGACCCAATGGCGCCCCTTCTAGACGTGCAAAATCTCCATGTCTCGTACACTGCGCAAAGTGGGCAGTGCTCGACAGCGCTGGCCAAAGTGAGTTTTACGCTAGAGCCCGGAGAGACGCTCGGAGTACTTGGAGAATCTGGTTCGGGCAAGAGCACGCTTGCGGCTGCGCTGCTGCGCTTGCTTCCGCCCGGGGGAAGCACCGAACGAGGTGCTATTTACTTTGCAGGACAGGATCTGCTGCGAGCCAGGCCGCACGAACTTGAGAAGATTCGCGGTGGCCGCCTTGCGCTAATTTTTCAGGAGCCATCCTTGGCGCTGCACCCGGCCATTCGGGTTGCGGAACAAATTGCTGACGTGATTGCAGCGCATAAGTCGTTTGGCCGGCGGGCCTTGCTGGAGCGCGCGAGAGAAATTCTGGCGGACGTTTTTCCAACCGAAGCAGACCGAATCGCCGATTCGTATGCGCACCAACTAAGTGGGGGGCAGCGTGCACGGGTATTGATTGCGCAAGCGATATCGTGCCGGCCGTCACTGATTATCGCCGACGAACCAACTGCTTCTCTCGATCCGGAAACGCAACAGGAAATTGTTTCGCTTTTTCGGGATCTCCGTTACAAGTTCAAGCTCTCGATGATCTGGATCACGCATAATCCACTGCTGTTGGAAGGATTCGCGGATCGCGTGCTGGTCTTGTACGCCGGCCGAGTGGTTGAAACAGGCCCGACGAGTAGCGTGCTTTCGTCTCCGCGTCATCCGTATACGCAAGCGCTGCTGCGGTGCTTGCCACCGAGGATCGAAGCAGGCTTCGCGAGTCACAAAGAACATCTTCCGACGATTCGCGGCGAAGCACATGGTTCGGTTGTTGCTTCAGAAGGATGCAGCTGCCGGTTTGAGCCTCGCTGCACGGAACGAATGGTTATCTGCACGGAGCGCGAGCCGGAGATGGTTCAGTTCAGCAGTACGCACGGAGCTTCGTGTTTCAAGCCGGTTTGATTAGTGGAAGTCGAGGCAATCCATTGGAACCGCTACTCAGAACGGAAAATCTCGCGAAACGATACGAGAGCGGCGGTGCGTTCGGGTCCAAGCGGGAGGTTCGCGCTCTGGCCGGAGTGACATTTTCCATTTTCCCCCAGACCACGCTCGCAGTGGTCGGTCCATCGGGTTCAGGAAAAAGTACCTTGGCATTGTGTCTCGCCTGCCTGGAGCCCGTAAGTTCCGGAAAAATCTGGTTCGAGGGGACGGAGGTGACGGCGCTGGATGCGGAACATCGACGCGCCATACGGCCGAGTATCCAGATGGTGTTCCAGGATCCCGCGAGTTCGCTCAATCCACGCTTGAGCGCGCTGGAACTGGTGTCCGAGCCGCTGAAAATCCAGAATCGCTTCGACAAAAGTGAGAGGCGTGACAGAGCTTACGATTTGCTGCAACGAGTTGGTCTGCCTCGAGAAAAAGTGGCGCAGCGACCAGACGAGTTCAGCGGCGGGCAGAGACAACGTATCGCGATAGCACGCGCGTTGGCGCTGGAACCAAAACTCTTGATTCTGGACGAGGCGCTATCCGCACTGGACTGCTCGGTCCAGGCGCAAATGGTGAACCTCTTAATTGATCTGCAAGCTTCGCTCGGGTTTACGTACGTATTCATCACGCACGATCTGGCGATGGCGGCGCACCTTGCCGACGAAATCGCGGTGATGGAGCGCGGCCAGATTGTGGAGATGGGGGCCGCGTGGAGTGTTATGAACACGCCACGGCACGCGATCACACGCCGGTTACTTCTTGCCGCATTCGGCCTCAACAACTTGGCACTTGAACCGCAGGCAGTGTGATGAATTACTTCTTGCGCAGACTGCTTCAGGGAGTGCTTCTCCTCATCGGAGTGTCTTTCCTTACGTTTCTTTTTTCTACATTGGCGCCAGGAAATTATCTCGATGAGATGCGATTGAACCCGCAGATTTCTTCAGCGACACTGGCAGCCTTGCGCTCGCAGTACCAGCTCGACCGGCCGCTGCCAATCCGTTACGCGCGATGGTTGAATTCGATTGCGCATGGCGAACTGGGCTACTCGTTCGCGTACAACAGTCCGGTCGCGCTGCTGCTGTGGGTTCGCGCCCGAAACACTCTGCTGCTCACGACGACGGCCACCTTGCTCGCCTGGGGCCTGGCCCTGCCACTGGGAATCTGGAGCGCGCAGAGGCGCGGACGTTTGCCAGACCGTGCGCTTTCCTCGGTCACCGCTACGTTATTGGTAATTCCGGATCTCGTACTCGGGCTGGGCTTGCTGATTCTGGCAGCGCGGAGTGGATGGTTCCCGACTGGCGGGCTTGTCAGCATTGGCTTTGAGAATTTGTCGCCGATCGGAAAATTAAGCGACCTGGTGATGCACATGGCGTTGCCGGTCTCTGCGCTGGTGTTATCGGCCTTGCCGATTCTGATTCGGCATATACGCGCTGCTATGGCTGAAGTGCTGGGCGCTCCCCATCTGAGAGCGGCGGCCGCTCATGGTATTCCTCGTCGAAAGCTGCTCTATAAGTATGCGCTTCGCGCCGCCGCGAATCCTCTGATTGCTTTGTTCGGATTTAGCCTGGGGACCCTCTTGAGCGGCTCTCTGCTGGTGGAAATAATAATGAGCTGGCCGGGAATTGGCCCGCTTTTGCTGGAGGCGATACTGGCTCGCGATTTATACCTGGTCATCGGCGGAGTACTCTTCTCGACGATCTTTCTGGTCGCCGGGAATTTTCTGGCAGACGCGCTGCTGTATTGGGCTGACCCGCGGATTCGCGCGGCGGCGGGAGCCAGATAATGCAACGGCGCCAGATTCTTCGCTGGCTTCTGGTGCTGGGGGCGCTGCACGCGACGGTGGCCTGCGCGGGATTTTTTGCCCCTTACGATCCAGTACAACAGGATCGAGAGCACCCCTATTTGCCGCCTACTGCAATTCACGTTTTGGATGTGCGCGGGCACCTGCATCTTCGGCCGTTTTTTTATGCAGCTCGCCTGCGGGAGGGATCGTTCGACCAATTTGCGGAGGATACCGGAAGAGTAGTCCCACTGCGTTTCTTCGCGATTGGCTCGCGGTACCGATTGCTTGGTCTCCTGCCGTGCCGCGTCCACTTGTTCGGCGCGGAGGGCGCTCGCCTGTACTTGCTGGGGAGCGACGGCCTGGGCCGCGATCAGTTCTCACGAATCCTGAATGGAGGGCAGGTCTCATTGCTTTCGGGTTTGCTGGGTGCCGGAATTACGATTTTTTTGGGCGCCATAATCGGCACAGTCGCAGGTTTTTATGGTGGATGGAGGGATACGCTGCTGACGCGGCTGGCCGAGCTGTTCCTGGCGCTACCGTGGTTGTATCTGCTCTTTGCCCTGCGGGCATTCTTGCCGCTCGCGGTGTCTCCACTTAAAGCGTTTCTGCTGGTGATTGTTGTCTTGGCGGCGGTCGGATGGGCGCGACCGGCGCGACTCGTTCGCAGCGTGGTGTTGAGCGTGAAGGAGCGCGATTTTGTTCGCGCCGCGCGGGGATTTGGCGCCGGCAACGGATACCTTCTGCGGCGTCATATTGTCCCGGAAGCATCCAGCGTGCTTCTGACCCAGGCAGCCATTCTGATACCGCAATTCGTACTGGCGGAGATGACCTTGTCTTTTCTGGGGCTCGGCATACCGGAGCCGGCACCGAGTTGGGGGAATCTGCTGGCGAGTCTGCAGCAATACAACGTACTGGTCTCGTACTGGTGGATGTACCTGCCAGCGGTGGCGATCGTGCCGTTCTTGGTCGGATACCAGGGCCTTGCGAATGCGTTGAACGTGGATGTCGCGACGGGGAAGATAGAAGCAAAGCCACAAGGGGCCTAAACATGAGAAAGAAACGAGCCAATTCCCTGCGCACCTGGATCGGCGAAGCTCTTCTCCTGGTTTGCGTCGCATCGCCGCTCCTTCCTGCCAATGCGATTTCGCAAACGCCAAGTGCCAATCGAGAAGTGCTCAGCGTTCCGGGAGAGGTCGGAAGGGCGGGCGGGCGTGCCGCGGTATCGCTGCGTGCCGAGCCAAAGACTTTGAACCCGCTGACCGCGGCGGATGCGCCATCGCGAGAAGTGATCGGTACCATGCAAGCGGACTTGATCCACATCAATCGCGCAACGCAATTGACCGAAGCCGCCCTGGCGAAATCCTGGAGGGTCTCTCCGGACGGCCTGCAATACACAGTGGTGCTTCGGAGAGGGTTGCGGTTTTCCGATGGTCAGCCGCTGGATGCCGATGATGTCGTGTTCACCATGGGCGTTTACCTTGACGAGAGCGTGCATGCCACGCAGCGAGACTTGCTGATCGTTGGAGGCAAACCGATCACCGTGCGAAAGGTGGACGCGGAGACGATTGTTTTTCAATTGGCGAAACCGTACGGTGCGGGAGAGCGGCTCTTTGACGGCTTGGCCATACTGCCAAAGCATTTGCTGGAAAAATCTTACCGGGAAGGAAAGCTGGCGCAGGCCGGGGTGCTGGCCACGCCCGCGAATCAGTGGGCCGGCGCAGGGCCGTTCCGTTTGAAGGAATACACGCCGGGACAAAAGTTGGTGGTGGAACGTAATCCGTTCTATTGGAAGTTGGACAATAAAGGCGGGAATTTGCCGTACCTGGACGAACTGGTGTTTCTTTTCGTGCCCAGCGCGGATGCTCAGATATTGAGGTTTCAATCCGGAGAGACCGACATGATCAGCCGGCTGGGCGCTGAAAACTTTTCCGTACTCTCGCGACAGCAGCGTGGTTTCACCATGACCGACGCTGGCCCCGGTCTTGAGTACAATTTTCTGTTTTTCAATTTGAATGATCTTGGGGAGAAGGCTTCGGCGGAGATGGCGCAAAAATCGAAATGGTTCCACTTGGTGAAATTCCGGCAAGCGGTTTCCGCCGCCATCGACCGCGAGGCAATTGTGCGGCTGATCTACCAAGGACGAGGGGCGGCATTGTGGGGACCGGTGACGCCAGGAAATCGGCGCTGGATCAACTCATCCATCCCGCATCCGGAAAGATCTCTGGATCACGCACGGAAGCTCCTGAAAGAAGCCGGCTTTTCCTGGAAGACCGGCGCGAATGGCGACTCGATCCTCGTGGATTCCGAGGGCAAGACCGTGGAATTCTCGATTCTGACGAGTTCCTCAAATGCCGACCGCACGAAGATGGCGGCCATTATTCAGGACGATCTGAAGGAACTAGGCATGCGCGTCCAGGTGGTGCCGCTGGAATTTCGGTCGCTGATCGATCGGGTGACACAAACCAAGGAATACGACGCTTGTGTTTTGGGGCTGGCGAGTTTTGACGCCGATCCAAATTCCGATCTGAACGTATGGCTTTCGAGCGGCGGGACGCACCTGTGGAATCCGTCTCAACCGCATCCTGCAACGCAGTGGGAGGCAGAGATAGACGGGCTGATGGAGCAGCAACTGGCCACGGCGAGTTTTGAACAGCGGAAAAAACTCTTTGACAGTGTGCAAAGAATTCTCGCCGAATACCAGCCAATGATTTTCCTTGCCAGCCCGGACATCCTTACCGGAGCAAAAAACGCCATCGGCAATTTCCATCCGGCGGTGCTCGAGCCTTACGTTCTTTGGAACGTCGAACAACTTTATTTTAGGAACGGGCAGGCCAACGCCACGCGATGAGCCCGGTTATCACGAGAGCGGGCAAAGAATCGCCCGGCGTTTGGAGCGACGGCCGGCTAGTGAAGGAATGTCTGTCTGGGAACGAAGAAGCCTGGTCGCTGCTGATCGAAAAGTACAAAGCGCTGATCTATTCCATTCCGGTCAAGTACGGGCTTCCCGCAGACGATGCCGCCGACATCTTCCAAGCCACATGCATGGAATTGTTGGCGCAGCTGCCGGAGTTGCGGGAGCCTCGCGCGTTGCCCAAGTGGCTGATGCAAGTGGCGCACCATCAGTGTTGCCGGTGCAAGCAGCAACAACGGCGGACAGTAAGTCGCGATGGGGACTCCGACCTGCCTGAGCCGGAGACTCCGGCTATTGCGGAGAGCCTGGTCCAACAGACCCAGGACGAGCAGATGCTGCGCGAGGCGATGGCGGAGCTTACGCCGCAATGCCAGCGCCTGGTCAAGCTGCTGTTTTTTGAGACGCCGGCCCGCCCGTACGCGGAGGTCGCCATGGAACTCGGCCTCTCGGTTGGCTCCATCGGGTTCACTCGACAGAAATGCATCCAGAAGTTGCGACGGCATCTCGATCAATTGGGTTTCCGTTGATGCCCACCGCAGACAAAAAAATCTCGAACGAAGAATTGTATTCTGAGATTGCCGGACTGGGGAGCGATCAGGCGCGCCGGCAATTCATTTTGCGCCACGAGGTACTGCTAAGCAGTGACGTGGTCAAACAGCTGGCTGATCTGGTTGTTGAGAAAATTCGGGTGGACACCAAGCAGGCGTTGTCGCTGGCGAACGCCACGCTGATGATCGCTCGAAAGTTGCGCCGGAGGGAAGACCTGGCGCTGGGGTTGCGGGCACGAGCAAACGCGCTTTACGCCAGCGGCGACAACCGGGCGGCGGTGAAACACCATGAAATGGCGATCAAGCTCTACGAATCCCTCAAAATCTGGAAAGAAGCCGCGCGCACGCTGAGCAGTTCCATCCAGCCGTTGATTCTGCTGGGAGAATACGACCGCGCCTTCCAGGCTTCAGAACGCGCGCGAGAGATTTTCACACAACTTGGCGAGCCGCGCCGCATCGCGAGCCTCGAGAATAACGTAGGAAATATTTTTCATCGCCAGGACCGGTTCGAAGAGGCCCTGGCGCACTACGAGCGAGCCCACCAGACGCTTACGGAATATCAAGACTGGGAACGCGTGGCCATCACGTTGCACAACATGGCCATGTGCCTGATTAGCTTGAATGATTTCCCCCGGTCGCTTGATTGCTATCAGAAATCACGCGAGCTGTCGGTGCGTTACGGAATGCCGCTGTTGCGGGATCAGGCGGATTACAACATCGCGTATCTGTACTACTTCCGTGGCGAATACAGCCGGGCAATCGAAATTCTTTTTGCCACGCGGCGGGCTTGCGAGGCGAGCGGTGATGCTTACCATCTCGCGCTCTGCCACATGGACCTCTCGGAAATCTATCTGGAACTTAATCTGAGCGAAGAAGCGCGGGAAATGGCGACAGAAGCCTTTCAGCGGTTCGAGAAACTCGGCATGGGTTACGAAGCCGCTAAGTCCCTGGCCAACGAAGCGATTGCCCACGGGCAACAGGGGAAAATCGTGCAAGCGCTGGAACTGTTCACGCAGGCCCGCAAGCTATTTGCGCGCGAAAAGAATCAAGTATGGCCCTGGCTTCTGGATTTATATCAAGCTTTGCTGCTGTTCCATGAAGGACGCTTTTTTGAAGCGCGCCGGCTATGCACGGGAGCTGCAACTTTCTTCGACCAGACAATCATGCCGAGCAAGGCTGCCCTGGCCCATCTGCTGCTTGCGCGTATTGCATTGCAAGTCGGGGAGCTGCAATTAGCCGACGACGAGACCGAATCCGCCATCGCTAAAATGAAAGGTCTGCAAGCGCCGGTGCTCGCTTATCAAGCACACATGATGCGCGGCCAGCTCGCGCAGGGCCGCGGTGATCGGGTGGCAGCGCTTGAAGCCTATCGGCAGGCCTGCAACTCCCTGGAGACGATGCGCAGCCGGTTACACTCCGAAGAATTGAAGATTTCTTTCGTGAAAAACCGGTTGCAAGTGTTCGAGATGCTGGTCGAGTTGTACTTGAGTGGTCGGCCGGAAGAGATTTCCGCTGCGGAAGCGTTTGGCTGGATGGAGGCCGCAAAATCCCGCAGCATGACCGAAATGATATTTCAGAGCGGACAAACCTTGCCCCTTGGAGACGAGGGCCAAAGCGAGCTGGTGCGGCGAATCCGCGATTTACGAGAAGAGCTGAATTGGTATTACCACCGGATCGAACAAGAGCAATTACGGCCCGAAGCGACTTCAGCCAAGCGATTGCAAGAATTGCAGGAGAAAGCGGTTTCGCAAGAGAACGAGCTACTGCGCACGCTTCGAGAGTTGCCGGCCCACGAGCGAGAGAATGCAACCCTTGAAGGGCCTGCGGATTTTTCACTGCAGCGGCTGCAAAGCGCGGTGCCCGAGGACGCCGCACTGATCGAATATTATTCAACCGGATCGCAGCTGATCGCGGCGGTCGTTACACGTGAAAATATTGAGATCATTCCAGTTTCGGTGGTTTCGCGCGTACTTCACTTCCTGCATTTATTCCGATTTCAGATTTCGAAATTTCGGATGGGAGCGGCCTATGCACAGAAATTCGAGCGGCCGCTGCTGCAGGCAGCGCAAGGTCATCTGGAAGCCCTGTACTCGGAGTTGGTGGCTCCGCTGCAAGGACACCTCAACGCCAAGCACCTGATATTTGTGCCCCACGGCGCGCTGCATTTTCTGCCGTTCCACATTTTGCGGAATTCCGGCCGATATCTGTGCGATTCCTATACGATTTCTTACGCGCCCAGCGCAACGGTGTTCGCACTGTGCCAGGAAAAGACCGACAAGGATTTGCGCAATTCCCTGGTGCTGGGGATTCCCGATGAACGGGCGCCAGAGATTCTGGCTGAAGTGAAGTCCGTTGCATCGTTGCTGCCGTTTCCGGAACTCTTCCTCGGCGGAGACGCAACAACCGAGGTGCTCCGCGAGCGAGGATCGGCGAGCAAGCTTCTGCATATCGCGACGCACGGTTCGTACCGCCAGGACAACCCGATGTTCTCGAGCATTCGCATGGGCGACGGATACCTGAATCTGTACGACCTTTACCAGATGAGGTTGCCCTCGAGACTGGTGACCCTCAGCGGGTGCGCCACCGGAATGAACTTTGTCTCTGCCGGCGACGAACTTCTTGGGTTGCAGCGCGGCCTATTCTGCGCCGGGGCCAGTTCGTTGCTCTTGTCCTTGTGGGACGTTCACGATCAGAGTACGGCGAAACTAATGGAAGCCTTCTACAAGAACTACATTGGCGGCCATCCGTTGGCGGATGCCCTGCAAATGGCCATGCAGCAGGTTCGCGAAGAAAATCCCCACCCATACTTCTGGGCGCCCTTCGTCCTCGTTGGCAAAGTGACTGAAAATAATCGACTTAACTAATTTTTCCAACTGCCTATATCTTTTGCCCTGCTACTTCCCCTTATGACATGGGTGAGGTTACAAACACCCGAACGCCGGGGGCGTATTCGATAGAAGAGGGGAGAGGCACGATGCATTTTACGACTGAGGAATGGATTGATTTTGTAAACCAGATGATACCGCAACAAAAGCAGGAAGCGATGCGCGAGCATCTGGGAAGAGGTTGCAAACGATGTTCAGAGGAATTTGCACTCTGGCAGAAAGTTCGGGGCACGGCAGCATTGGAGCCTAATTACCAACCATCGGCGGATATCGTCCACGTGGTGAAAGCCGCGCACGCTTCGGCCAAAATGGCCGACCGGGAGACTGAATCCAAGTCCCTGGTCGAAGTATTGTTTGACAGCTTTTTGCAGCCAGGGGTAGCGGGGGCAAGATCAATGGCGACAGGAACCAGGCAAATGTTGTACCGGGCGGATTCGTATCAGGTCGACCTGCAGATCGAGCCCAAGCCAGGCAGCAACCTTTTAATGGTCACCGGCCAGATGATGGATGTCAGCACACCGGAAATGGTGAGCCGCGGAGTGCAGATAAAGCTCTCCAATTGCCGTGGCAGCTTGGTCCACAGGGTCACCAATGAGTTCGGCGAGTTTCGTTGCGAGATCGACAACTCGGGAGACTTGGAACTCACGGTCCCTGGCCGCGGCGAAACGCCCATCGTCATTTCGCTGCGCAATGCATTGAGGCGCTTGCCCGGAGACAAGGTATGAACGCCGGGCAACCAGCAAAATTTTCATGGTTTGCCGCATGGTACGCAAGTACCGGTGGCAAATGGTTCGAACGATTGAGACAAACAGCACACCCGTACCATTGGCGAAAAAAGGCGAATTTCGCAGACTTTCAGCACAGCCCTTTTTGACGGTGGCGGAGCGAACGAAAGGCAAGAGAAAGAAGAATCCTAGAACCTAGAAGGGGACACACCCGATGAAACGCGGCCTACAAATCCTGACAATTCTGGCCCTGATGGCCACCGCTGGCGTCCGTCCAGCGGCAGCACAAAATCGATATATTGTCCGTACGACTGGCGGTCTCAGCTCAGTCCTGAACCTGTGCCTGAGCGCAAACTGTCAGGTGCAAGGGTCACTCGATGGACAGATCGGCCAGACGTTTCTGGTCACTTCTACTGCAGACTTGCTTGCGAACCTTCTAAACGGGGCGTTGAGTCTGTTGGAGAGGTTGTTGGGAATCCAGAGTGTTGAGGCCGACCGGCTTTTGCCGATTCCCCTCAAGCCGCTGAATACGATACCGCCAGGGCTGAACGACAACGCCCCTGTAAACTACTACGGAACGGTTGTCTGGCACGGCTACGCCGCGCAGCCCGCAGCGCAAATCATCAGGTTGGGCGATGCGCAGCGTGGATTTAACGTAAGCGGTACGGGAATCGTCGCAGTGATAGATACTGGCGTCGACACCTCGCACCCTGTTCTTGTTCCCGTGCTGATCCCCGGTTACGATTTCACGCGCAATCAACCCGGCGCTTCTGAATGGCTGGATGTGCCGCAGCTGCAAAGCGGAACCAGCAGCGAAGATCAACAACCGGTAATTGTGCAGCAATCAAGCGCTGCGATCCTGGATCAGTCTTCGGCTGCGATTCTGGATGGCGGGCCCTATTCCGCGTTTGGTCACGGAACCATGACCACCGGATTGGTTCACTTGGCCGCGCCTAAAGCCAAGATTCTGCCGCTGAAGGCCTTTACTTCGAATGGCACTGGAAACCTTTCCAACATCATTGCGGCTCTGTACTACGCAGTACAGCATCAAGCCAATGTGGTGAATATGAGTTTCGACGTTTCCAGTCCCTCTGCGGCGCTCAGCCAGGCCGTTGCTTATGCAAATCAGAAGGGCGTGGTTCTGGTGGCTGCTGCTGGAAATGAGAACACCAGTGCACCCGTCTATCCTGCGGCGCTCAAAGGCAACGTAATGGGCATCGCTTCAACCACCGATTGGGACCAGCGTTCTTCCTTTTCAAATTACGGCTCGACGGACGTGTGGATTGCGGCGCCTGGGGAGTATGTCATCAGCACCTTCCCCGGCGGAACGTATGGAAGCGCGTCCGGAACTTCCTTCAGCTCGCCTTTGGTTGCGGGCACTGCGGCTCTGCTCTTGCAAGCCAAGCCTGCCCTCCACCAAGCGAATGCGGCTAGCGCGTTTTCGCACGCTATCCTGCTCACGCCGGACCTGAATCATGGACGCCTGGACGTTTATCAGGCGCTTACGGCGTGGATTAACAGCTCGAGTTCTACCTCGACCAGTCCGAGCACCTGCTTGTTGTTTTGCAACTAGCCTCTGGGACCGACTCGGAGATATCGGCAATCAAAGTGATCACCACTGTGCAAATCGCGGCGGAAACCTTGCGAGTCAAGCAGCTTCAAGAGCAGGTTTCCGCCCTGCGCAGTTCGGTGATCTGTTCGTTCAACCAACTGTTGGACCTCAAGGACCTGAACACTGGTGTGCATAGCACGCGTCTCGCGGAATGGGGCATGCGTGTTGGGCAAGAACTTGGTCTCTCGGAAGAACAACTCGGGAACCTCGAAGTGGCCGCTCTACTCCACGACATCGGGAAAGTGGGCATTCCCGATGCGATTCTGCGGAAGCCCGGAAAGCTGGATAACGAGGAATACGCGCAGATGAAGAAGCACCCGGAGTATGGGTGGGCGGTGCTGCGCTCTTTGCCTGGATTTGAGCGCGCGGCTCTCGACATCCTTCATCACCACGAGAATTACGGCGGAACGGGCTACCCCGCTGGATTAAAGGAAACGGAAATTCCGGTGGTTTCGCGGATCGTCTCGGTAATCGATGCATTCGACGCCATGGTTTCTTCGCGCCCCTATCGAAATGGACTTCCCCCGGAGGAAGCAATCCGCCGTCTGATCGAATCCAGTGGTACCCAGTTTGATCCGGTTGTAGTGCAATGTTTCTTGACGTTTGCCGAAGCGGAAATGAACACGGTATTTGCCGCGGCCGGCACTGCCGTCTCCTCGGCTCTCTAGCCCCCTATCATCTCCTCAGCAGGCCATACTTGCGCACCGGCTCTCACCTCTTAGCTGTACACGCAAACATTCGCGGCACTGGGACGACCAACGCGGCACCCGTACAAGTCGGCCTGATCCTCAATGATCCGGTAACCCGTGCTTACCAGGCACTATGAGCGCTCGAGTGTCTTATGGTCGCAGTGCTAGTGAACTTTCTCGGTGGGTATGGGCTTCATGTTTGGCGGGGCTCCTACCGGGCGGATTTCCGCATGGGTGCTGTCTTTCAGGTTCACAACGAATTCAAAACCGCCGGTGACTGTGATGTGAAGTGTAGAACCTTCCAGGCTGGTCTTGGTGATCGGCTTTGGCGTGCTGTCTTCGGACGAATCGGCCCGCAGTAGGCTTCCATCCTCCTTAAGAGCGATTCGAGATTCAGTAACGGACCCTGTAAAGCCGGATCCACTCCGAACCAAAATCATGGTGGCGAAACTCTTTCCATCGAACATCCAATGCCAGGTTCCTGCGAACTTTTCCTGCGTTTTAGAAGACTCAGAGGATGCTTGCAGGCTCATCCCGTGAGCGAGCATGGCGCTTCCGGCAAACGTCACGGTCATTGCCAGGACCAGCCCAATTAATTTGATACGCGGTAGAGAAATTCTTTTTTTAGTCAACATCATGATTCGAGCCTCCAGGTTGTCACCATCGAAGATACCTAGTTCCACAGCGCTGTCACGAGGAACGCGCAAGCACAGTGACGCCAGGTGTAAGAGTGTGTTGGCATACGAACGACAATTCCCAAGACGGGCAGCAGCATAGTCGTCGCAAGCAAGCTCCCGCGTCTGTGAGACCTTGGACATCAGATAGCGTATGCCGGGGTGCCAGGCCACAGGCAGCGAGATTAATTCGCAAAATACGTGGACCGAAAAGTCTCTGCGACGGATGTGGCCAAATTCGTGCGCAACAACTGCCGAGAGCTCTGGTTCACCAAAGGCTGGCAGCAATTTACTGGGCAGCAAGATAGCGGGGGAAAACGCCCCGACAGTTACCGGATTCTCGATCGCTGTGGATTCAAGGAGAGCAACCCGGTACTTGGCTTCGATGATCTGGCTGGCAATCGTAACTTGAGCAGGAGAAAGTACAGATGCGTTTCTCCGTAGGCGGTGGACTCGATGAACGGCTCGGCCGAAGCGGGCCAGCCGAAGCAGAATAAGAACTCCCCAAACGACGACAATGCAACTTTGGAACCCAGGGGCGATTGTGAACTGCCGATCCTGCTTAGAATGGCCCTGCCAGCTCCAAAAAGCATGGCTCGGACCGCCAGCTTCCGAAGGATCCTGCTGCTGCGATTTCTCGGCGACTGGGGCTGAAGGCGATTGCCAAAGGGTGTTGATAACCGGAACCGCCAGACAGAAGAGGAGCACCGTGACGTAGAAACAATATTGATGTTTTGCTTTAGCCTTCGCGACGAGATGCGAGAAGACCGCCGCCACGACGGCAAAGAAACCAATTTGTAAAAGTGCATTGAGCAGCAGATCGAACAAGGTCTCTCGAATTGGGCTCATTCCGGTTTCTCCTCCGCGTTCTCACTGGCTTGCAGCTTCGCCTGTAGGGCCGCAAGTTTTTGCGGGTCAAGCTGCTTGCTCCGAACCAAAGATAAGAGGAGGTCGTCCACTGACCCTCGAAAGACCTTCTGCAGGACGTCCTTAATCGCATGGGAGTCGGCCGCCTCTTGAGAAACGATGGCGCTGTACTCGAAGGCACGTCCAACCAGCTTTCTCTTCACTTTTCCTTTCCGATGCAACACGTTCAACGTGGTCTGTATGGTGGTATAGGCAAGCTCAGGCTCACCCGCCAGCCCCTGCAAGACCTTCTGGACATTTCCTGCGCCACCTTCCCAGAGCACGCGCATAATTCGTCGTTCTAAAGGGGTCAGGACTTTAGCTTTCGTCGGCATAGTCTGAGCACTCTCCAGCTCCTATACATATAGGAGACAGGTTTGTTTGTCAACTATAATCATAGGAGACGCAGTGTGGGGCTCGCTTTTCTACGCCGTCGAATGTCTAGTAAGTATCGGAAGAGCGCAGCTCCTGACTAACGCCGAAACCGTGTGCGCCGTGAAAAGGCGGTGGTCCACAGCGGGGGTAAACCTGCCCGGGAACTGGTTCGCTCCACCCGGTAGCAATCAGAGCAGCAGCGGAGGCAACGAGACTGCTGAAGCCTCTGGTGCAGAGGGTCGCGAAGGCGACCTGGCGAGCATGCAGGCCGTAAGGTGAGTAAACGCTGAGCAGGCCTCGAAAAGCGTAATGCAGGAGCCGACCCGCCACGGTTACGGGGAAGGCCGAAGTTGATGGAATCGTACGAGCGAACAAAATTCCAGCAAACCTGCCGGGGTATTGGCGACGGCATGCAGGCAAAGTGGACCATGCGCAACACGGAAAGTCCCAGCGGTGATTGCAGTATGAATCAACTGGCAGCTCGTGAGAGAAAGGCCGGGCCGACTGGGATGACGGAGAGGCTCGTAGTACCGACGAAGCCGGGTAACTCCGGTGGAGGGAAGGGGCCTCAGTTGAAGGCGGACGCAAGAAGCGACGACGGAAAGGGAGAATGGCGATAAGCCTAGCAACTCCCGAGCTGTTTTCAGAAGTTGCAGACCGCGTCACATGCAACGGCTACGGCGATTGTGTGAGTCTTCTCCGAGAGCCGGATGCGGCAAATCCGCACGTCCGGTTCGATGAGCGGGGTGTGGAAACGGAAGCATGGCGGAGCTAGCGAGGCGGGCTCTGGGCCCTGTAGAGGAAACGGAAAGTGACGATTCAGTTTTTGCCATAGAGGAGAAGACCGGCACGGGTGGCGACTTGAACCAGGACTATGGAGCGAGAAGCCAGGCCTATCTGAACGAGTGGGACTCCAAACGCGCATCTGTGGAAGTTGGGACGCAAGGCCCAAGTGATGAATCCTCGATTGTCGAACTTTCGCTGAAAGAGAATCTTATTCACTATCGTGTAGAACATCTCGAGAACGGAGCGCGGAAGTACTTTGTGCACGCGGAAGATGAACCCACCTGGAACACCTGTGACCGCGACTGACGAAATCTCGCGCACGAATTTGCTCCTTAGAATCGAGAGATATTCCGGGCGCATATCTGTGAGAATGATGGCATGAATCAGAGATCGTTGTTCGCTTTGTTCGCCATGTCGGCAAGCTGCGTCCTTCTCACCGTAAACGTTCTGGCTCACACGCACCAGACAGCAAAGAAGTCGAGCTCCGATCCACCAGCTAACCTCGCAAGGACTGACTATCCGGATTGGCCTTACCCGAAAGGTGTGCACGAGTCGCCGAAACCGGACGATGGCCAGCTGTTCGGTATTCGGGGGAGCACGAAGAGCTACACGGACACACAGATTAATAGGAGCACCAGCACCGTCGATTGGTTTCCGGAGCTGCACCCTGCGCCTCCTGCTGCGGTAATTTCGGGTAAGCAAGGCGCCTACACCGCGTGTGGGCAATGTCACCTCATAGACGGACGAGGAAAGCCCGATACGGCCGATCTTCAGGGGCTGCCGGTCGCCTACTTTCTTCAGCAGCTCGCCGACATGAAGGACGACAAGCGGCATGGCTCCGTGCCGCGCGCAACCGTTAACGACATGATCCCTGTTGCGAAAGCGCTGGACGACGCCGACGCCAAGCTTGCAGCTGAGTACTTTCACTCCGTGCCGGCGGTTAGAAGCGCGCGCGTCGTTGAGACCGATACTGTTCCTGTCACACATCCCGGCCCGCATAACGTACAGCTGGTGGATTCCAGCGGAGCCGTAGAGCCAATCGGGCTCCGTATCATCGAGGTGCCTGAGGACGTGAAGCGGACGTTGTTGCGCGATGCCACGTCTGGGTTTATCGCATACGTGCCGAGCGGAAGCGTAAAGAGGGGCGAGTTGCTGGCGAAGACGGGTGCCGCTGGCAAGACTCTTCCTTGTGCTTTTTGTCACGGAGACGGCTTGAAGGGAAAGGGAGACCTGTTCCCGCCGTTGGCGGGGCGTTCTGCTACCGCTACAGCGCGGCAACTTTACGACTTCAAGAGCGGCACTCGCGATGGCCGTAATGCCGCTGCTATGAAACCGGTGGTCGCCAATCTTACAGACCAGGACATCGTTGACCTCACTGCTTATATCGCTTCACTGCAGCCGTAAGTTCGTCCTTCGCGAATCGTGAACCTCGGGACCCTCCGGATAGCTCCCGTCCAACGCGACTAAGGTCCTGGTTCGGGTTACCGGACATCAATGGGATCGGGGCCAATTCACTAGTCCTCTGGCGATGTTTGGCCACGTCCGGATTCTCTTGACCGGGAACGTAAAGTCGGTCAAACGACGATACGTTTGACTGATTGAAAGCATGGCTCGCCCTCTAGAGGACGATTTCAGAACTCTTGGGGCTGTTCAGGTAAGCTCGATTGATCTGGGATCGATTCCCAGAAGGGCCGGACCACCTATCCGTTAAGGTAGGACGAATGGCCTGTGCTTGATAGCAGTATGGTTACTGCCTAGGCCCGCGCTGTAGAGTGTTGCCTTCATCCGACGTGTTGAAAATGGCGGGCAGTTTCGAAAACGAAACACCGAGCCGATTTGTTGGCCGCCGGGCTCAGGAATTGTGTTACTTAGAGTGACGAAGGTGGCGGCCCATCTCCTGCAGAGTCACATGCTTGAGCGCATTCAAAACTGGTTTGCTCATCATCGCCTATGTTTGAACGGTCTCCTCGTGGTGCTCTGTGCCCTGCCGTTGATATTGTTCTTGTTTACTGCCCATATCGTCTTGAGCAACTTTACGGCTAGGCAGGCCACGCAAACGGCTGATCAGCTCACTAACATCGCGCACACGCAACTATCAGAGCATTTCGCCGCAAGCATACAATCCGCCGAGGCCGCCGCACACAATATGAAGTCCGGCGCGCTTTCGGACCGGGACCTCAGCAGGAAAGCGCTGCGGGGCATCTGCCAGTCCGTTCCTCAAGTCGCGTTCTGCAGCTTTCATGAGCCAAATGGCAGTGCCATCCTGATCGATCCTGAAATCCATGAGGATCTGAAGTCGTTTACGATTCGTCCGGGCACCGGTGCTTATGTATCGCCGCTTTTCGATTTGCCTTCGGGCACTTCTGGGTCTATTGCTGTCGTGCTCCCCATTCTTCAGCCTGGCGGGGTCCAACTCGCTGGGTTCGTTTCGTTCTGGTTTGCGCGCACCACGGTGGTGAGTTGGATGCAGCCACCAAGCTTGACCGCAACGAAGTACCTACTCTTGGTTGACCAGGACTTCCGTTCTGTCGCCGAGGGAACAGTGAGTGCGTTGCCGGGAGCTACCGAGTTGAGCGCGTACGAGCCTGTCCGTCTTGCATTGCAAGGGCGGAGTGGGTCGGGAACCTTTCGCCGCGGGAATCAGGGTTTCGTGGTTGTTTATTACCCGGTGGCCGTGGCGCACTGGGCTATTCTGCTGGAGATTCCTACGGACGAGGTGCGGCAAGCATTGTGGCAGGCGGAAAAGCCCGTTGCTGTTCTCGGCGGCGGCTTTCTCATTATTGCCATTGGGTTTGGCGCGATTGCCGCCGTTCTGTATATGAAGATGCAGAGACATGAACATCGTTTGCGGCAGGACGTTACGATTGCTGCGGCCGTTCGATATCAACATCTGTTCGACGCCAATCCGACGCCCATGTGGACTTACGATCTTGAAAGCTTGCAATTCCTTGACGTTAATGAGGCCGCCATCAGTCACTACGGATACGCTCGCAATGAATTCCTCGCGCGGACGATCAAAGACATAAGCCGACCGGAGGATGTACCCTCACTTTTAATTCGCCTCCAGAGGAGAGAAAGTGCGGCCGATGCTCACGACGTTTGGAAACACCGGATCAAAGACGGTAGCCTGATCGACGTAGAGCTGCGCCAGCGGCTGCTCGATCTGGACGAGCGGCGCATCGGGCTGATCTCAGCGAACGATGTGACAGAACGGCTTGTCTTGGAACAGCAGCTGCGTCAATCGCAGAAGTTTGAAGCGATCGGCAGCCTGGCAGGCGGTATCGCACACGATTTCAACAATCTCCTCAATGTGATTGGCGGCTATGGCGAGCTCATCCTGAACCACGTTGCGTCGGATGATCTCGTCCACACCATGGCGACTCAGATCAATAGCTCTGTTGCGCGAGCCGCGTCTTTGACACGGCAGTTGCTGGCGTTTAGCCGCAAACAGGTCTTAGAACCGGACATCCTGAGTCTGAACGACATCTGCCGCGACGTTGGGAAGATGTTGCAGCGTCTTATTGGTGAAAATATTGAACTTATCACCAATTACGAGCCGGGGCTCTGGCCCATGAAGGCCGACCGCAGCCAACTGGAACAAGTCTTGTTGAACCTCGCTGTCAACGCCCGGGATGCGATGCCATCAGGGGGGAGACTCATAATTGAAACCTCCAATGTTGAACTGGATGAGCACTACGAGCGCAGACATGCTTCCCACCGCGCTGGTTCCTACGTCCTGCTCACCGTCAGCGACACCGGGGAAGGAATGACGCCGGAGGTGCAGTCACACATTTTTGAGCCTTTTTTTACGACCAAGGAGCGTGACAAAGGCACTGGACTCGGGCTGGCTACGGTGTATGGCATCGTTAAGCAGAGCGGTGGCTTTATTTATGTGTACAGCGAGCCAGGACGCGGGTCTACCTTCAAGGTGTACCTGCCTCGCGTAGAAGGTCCGCTCACTTCGAGACAGCCATCCGCGCCAGCGACGATGGCGAAGGGCTCGGAAACGGTTCTGCTAGTCGAGGATCAAGCCGAGCTGCGCGAGGTCGCTCGGACGATATTGGAATCGGCTGGTTATACGGTTCTGGAGGCCGCGACAAGGGCTGAAGCGAGGACCGTGGCAGAAGGACCTGGGCCAGCAATTCACTTGCTGATTACCGACATGGTTCTCACGGATGGCAATGGCCGCGACGTGGCGCGACAGGTCGTGGATTCTCATCCCAACATCAGAGTGCTCTATGTCTCCGGGTATGCGGATGATGTGGTCCTTCGCGGCATACCTGAGCAGGGCTTTCACTTCCTGCAGAAGCCGTTCTCATTACGCGGGCTGTTGGCCAAGGTGCGCACAATCCTAGACGCCCCCGCATCAACCTAGTTGATCCAACCCTGCACGAGTGACCGAACAAATGGCCTACAGTAATTCAAACTTACCAGCCGAGAATCCGTGATTCGGTAGACATCGGCTATAGAATTAGAAGTCGGCGCAGGCGGCGATGACGCTACTTCTTTTCCTTCCATGCGCTTTGCCCGGCCTTGGACAACAACAACAGCCCCTCCGCCGAGTCTACTTGCTTAAGCTGCAACCCCTCGCGAGGTCCTCCTGTTAATCGGGAGGGCAAAATCCAGGTTCGGAAGTAATAGGTCTTGCCAGCCTCTGCAGTCAATTCGGCTGCTCCGCTTAGCTGCTGCCTTGACGCCAGGCTGGACTGCCAGTCTACGCAAACGTGATGCTGCCCCGGCGTCAAGGGAAACGAGAGGTAGGACTCTCCATAGTTCGCGCCTACCCAAGTTCCATCCAGACCCACACGCGTGGTGATGTCACCTATACTGTAGGAGTCCTCCGGGTTTTCCAGCGCGATCACGTATACCAGTGCCTTTCCCAGCTCCGGTTGCGCAACGAAATGCTGATTTTTATCTACCTTTACCGAGAACTCGGTCCCTGCAGGACCGCACCCTGCGGCTGCGCGCAAATCCGCTGACCGATCCTGGGCTATCACCGGGGCTGCAAATACTAACAGCAGGAGCATGAATCTCTTCATGGTTGCCTTCCGTTGTCTCCGCCAAATGAATAGGTCCCGCCTGCGCTATTACGACGTCCTGAGCGCCAGTTGCGTTTCGCAAATCTTGGCCGCGGGTGGGGCAGCCTTTCCGACACGCGCCACAGACGTTAACCATCGCGGCGACCTTGGGTGGTGCACCCTTTGCCATCTGTTTTTTTAAAGGGTGCGGGTTTAGATTCAACTCAAGCACACTCTCAGCAAATGCCAACTGTCCGTTCTCAGAAACAGTTATAGTTCCTCACCACGTCGAGATTCCACAAGTCCGGTAACCCGACAGGAACTTGGCTCATAAACCTTGTCGATCAGCTCCTGAGGCAGTTTCGATCCCTGCACGAAAAATCTTAGTGGTCGGCCGCCCAATGCGGATACCATCACTTGAGTGGCCCCTGGTACGAATCACCATGGCTTACGACCCTGGAATGAAACCGCCGAAGCGGAGCCAGCTCGCCGCTGCTAAGATTGAGACTGATCTATCAAGGATCCGACGCCTTTCACAAGAGCACGACCACGAAAACTGGGAATTCCGGTCGTGGCTAAAACAGCACGCTCCAAATAACATCGATGGCATCGTCAAGGCGCTGAGTCAGAAATACTTTGCAATTATCGACTGCACGCAGTGCGCAAATTGCTGCCGATCATTGCAAACAGAATTCAAGCAAAGCGAGCTTCACACCATTGCGAAGACGCTCGGGCAATCGATTGAAGCGTTCGAGAGACAATTTATGTCAGAAGGCATGGTGAATCCGCCGTGCCCGATGCTCGACGGAAAACTTTGCTCGATTTACGAGAATAGACCGGAGGTTTGCAGGTCGTTTCCTCACCTAGAACAACCAGGATTCACAACGCGACTCATGGGTGTGATTGACAATGTTGCGATCTGTCCGATCGCGTTCAACGCCTTTGAGGAACTAAAAACAAAACTTGGACGGCTACAGGGCCTTCGCAATCGGCAGCCCTAGCCAGCTAAACTGGCCCCTTCGTTCCACCGCAAAACTCACCGACCGTTCTTTATTATAATATACTATACTTAACTGTATCGATAATCATAACTTTTCAGCTTAGCCTGCGGTTAAGTGAGCACTGTTTCATTCTTAGAGTCATTGGACTTCCATGAATCCGTCAAAAGCAGTTGGCTTTCAATTCCAGGTGATTTGGTTTGACAGCGATTCAATAGAGCTTTGTATTTCCGCTTGGAATGGCGCATTCGGCGGCACCGCTTACATTTACGATGCGCTAAGTGATTTAGAAGGGGCTGCGGCTCGACTCCACACGCGAACCCTCCGACAGGCGTGAAATCATTTTCGGAAACTTTGACCGCCAGTACGCCGGAGGTGGCGTGAAGATGCGGTTCCACTGCATCGCTGGGCTGGGCATGCATACGTGGAGGCAACAATCGACTCGAACTGTGAATCAGCCGGTACAGTCCAGACTGCAGTCCTCTCAATGCCCGTCGAAGCGGCGGCTGTTGAAGTTTTCGTCCACAGAAGTTGAATCGGCCAAAGGAACTTCACCGGTACCCCAGTTGAACAATTTAGCCGCCCGCCAGTCCCTTTCGATGGCGAAGCCACATGAAGAATCCACAGATGGCTCCGGCAGGAACAGCGAGCGCGAGAAACCATCGGGCTTCCGGTAACCCTACGAAGCCCATAAAAAGCACACCAATTACAATCACCAATCCAATAGGATGGCCGGTCCAAAGCCCCGCTCCATAGATGCCGAACGGAACAACCTTCGTGGGATGAGGCAGGTCGTGCGAAGTCGGTTGAATAGCGCGATGGCGAATATTCATGGCTGTTACACCCTAAACAACGTATACGCCTCGGATGCGTCTCCGGCAAGCGACCGAAAACCACGGTAGTGTCCTAAATCTGCGTTGATTGTATTCTTGGACTGGACAGCGCCGAGATGTCCCGTCCGAGCCTAGAAGGCGTAGACTGTTCGTAGGAGACTGAACATGGAAGCCGCCCGATTTGTAGCCATATTTGCAGCCATATTTGTAGCCCTTTTTGTGGCCATTTTCCTCCCGCTAATTCTGTCGGGAGAGCGGTCGAGAGCAGCACAGGACAAGGCGTGCGCGCGCCGTATCGCTGACGCTAGGATGAATGCAAGACTCCTGAGACTCAACATCTGAGCGTTCCTAAAGGTCTCACAAAGGGTTCGCCGGAAGTCCACGCACTGTCGTCTTGATTTGGGCAATCGAAGGTTGCAA
Organism: uncultured Acidobacteriota bacterium; assembly: GCA_963814635.1. GTDB lineage: Bacteria > Acidobacteriota > Terriglobia > Acidiferrales > UBA7541 > Acidiferrum. The sequence goes on from CAWFDP010000003.1 coordinate 868,757, forward strand.
ACGGATCAACGCAGATTTAGGACACTACCTAAAAAATTTAAACTGATACATTACTTTGGTAGCCTCCCTCGAACGCTTGGAGGAACTCAGATGAAACTCCTCGCGCACGTAGCAGTGTTGCTTGCGGTTGTGTGTCCGTCGTTCGGTCAGTCACGACCTCCAGTCCTGATGTCCGGCCTGGGTAATCATCACCACACCATCTCCGCGAAAAGTCCTGAAGCGCAGCGATTCTTCGATCAGGGACTCTCACTTGTTTTTGCTTTCAACCACGAGGAAGCCGCGCGTGCGTTTCGGAGGGCATCGGAGCTGGACCCGCAGTCAGCGATGGTGTTTTGGGGTGTGGCATTGGCACTCGGTCCATGCATTAACCTTGTTGATGTTGATCGGCCGCACGAAAAGGCTGCCTACGAAGCCGTGCAGAAGGCGTTGTCACTTGCGCCGAGCGCGACAGAAAGGGAGCGCGCATACATTCAGGCTCTAGCCAGACGCTACTCCTCTGACCCCAAGGCTGACTTGAGGAAGCTCGACAGGGAGTACGCCAACTCCATGCGAGAACTGTCCAAGCATTACCCGGACGATCTCGATGCGGCCACACTCTATGCTGAGAGTCTGATGGACCTTCACCCTTGGAAGCTTTGGAGCCTCGATGGTCGTCCGACCGAAGGTACCGAGGAGATTATCGTCGTGTTGGAATCAGTGTTGAGGCGCGACCCCAATCATATTGGCGCGAATCACTACTACATCCATGCTACGGAGGCGTCCCCTCATCCCGAGTGGGCTTTAGACAACGCCATACGGTTGAAAACCCTCGTACCCGCTGCTGGTCACTTGGTCCATATGCCTGCACACACTTACATGCGCGTGGGAGACTACTCCGCCGCAGCCCAGAGTAACGCCGCCGCTGCCGAGGCTGATCGCGCTTATTTTCGGGAGAGCCGCACATCCGGCAGCATGTACGACATGATGTATTACTGCCACAATCTTCACTTTCTCTCAGCCAGCTACAGCATGGCTGGCGATTTCAGTCACGCTAAGCAGGCCGCTGATGAACTGGCGGCGCATGTCGGCCCCATGCTCCACGATATGCCCGCTGCCGAGGTCTACGCGCCTACTCCAATCTTCGTACTCGTGCGATTCCATCGCTGGGATGACATCTTGAAACTGCCCTCACCCGATCCCAATCTCTCGATGACCACTGCATTCTGGCATTTCGCTCGCGGATCAGCCTTTGCCGCCAAGAACCAAACCGCCCTCGCAGAAGAGCAACGAAAGAATCTTTCAACCATCCGCGCACAAACGCCGGCCGATCAAGAGTTCAGTTCCTATTCCAACAAAGCCCAAGCCTTTCTAGACCTCGCCGGAAATATATTGGATGCCCGGATTGCCACTGCTAAGGGCGACCATGAGCTGGCAATCAAGTATTGGGAGAAGGGACTAAAAATCGAAGATGAACTGTACTATGGTGAGCCGCCCGAGTGGTTTTATCCCGTCCGGGAGTCCCTCGGTGCTGCATTGTTGCTAAACGGCCAAGCGGAGCGAGCGGAGGCCGTGTTTCGCGCCGATCTGGAACAGTACGCCAGAAATCCTCGGTCGCTGTTTGGTCTTCTGAATGCCTTAGACGCCCAAAAGAAGCACGAAGCCGCGGAAGAAGCTCGAAGAGAATTTGAGGCGGCTTGGGAAAATGCGGACACGACACTCACGCTCAATGATCTGTAAGTTTTGCTTCTGATTGCTCCTAACGGGCAACTCGGAAGTATTCACTTGCCTGTACAAGTGAAATCGACGCGATCCTCAATGTCCGGTAACCCGACTCCCCACCAGCCTGCTGCTGTTGTGCCTGATTGTGGGACAATCGGGCCGAACAATTTCTAACGCGATGAACAGCCAACTGCCTGAATCTGACGTATCGCACACTTGGGGCGTCGCTTCTCGTCCCACCGTCCTGTTCGTAGTGGCCTATGCGCTCAACGTCACGCCTCACGAAATCGTGCATGCACTCACTAGCTATTCGCTCGGATTCAACTCCACGGTTTTTCAAATGTGGGTGAATCCAGATTCCGCACAAGCTTCCCCGAACCAGCTCGCCATCATCGCTGTTTCGGGTCCTCTCTTCAGTGCGATAGTAGGGGTGGTTTGTTGGCTGCTCTATCAATGGCGGTTTAGAGAAAGACCGTCTGGGCTAGCGTTCCTGATGATGGCTATGGTCGGAATTTATTCCTTCCTCGGCCCGCTTGCTGGCACGGCACTGGGAGGAGACCTCCACATCGCTTTTACATTTCTGGATGTTCCTAGGACAGTTGCTTATCTAGCCTCTGCCATTGGCTTCGTACTTCTCCCATGCTTCATGTACTACATCGGAAGAGAGCTGGTTCGCTGGTCTCCACCCGAATTTGGTCGCGCTAAAGCTGTCGCTTGCACCACTCTTGCCCCTTGGCTGCTTGGAACTTTTCTACTCTTGCTGCTCTATTGGCCCCTTCCGCGATTCTTAATCGGGTCAACAATTGCGGGGTCGGCGTTCTGGCTGTTTGCCGTTTTGCGAGCCGCGCTTGGCTTCCAGGCAAGACGACCTGCTGAGATAATTCCTTCTTTTACCCGCTCGGACCTCATGCTTACGATTGCCGCGCTAGCAATGGTAAGGCTGCTCGCCAATGGGATTCGTCTAGCCCATTAAGTTTGGCCAACGCCTGATAAACGTCCGTTACCGGAAAAGCGAAGTCCCGACACGAAGGATGTCCGGTAATGTCCGGTAACTAATCAGATGAGCCTGCTGTTTTTTCCCGAGGTACCCGGCTCGAAAGCTCATCAGCAAGATGCTCTGCAAACAGGGCCTCTGCTTCATTGTGAGGCAGAAGTCTGGAATCGGATTTGACTAAAAGGGATTGGTCGGTTTGGAGGGAGTAGATGTACCCGGCGAAATGGCTCTTGTACCTCATAAAGATCATAACTGTTCCGTTTAGATGTTCCTTTGCCCACGCGTCGTCCATTGCGTTCCTTTGGGCTGGGGCGCTAGTCTTGCTATCAGAGGTTCACTTTCTTTGGCCCGGCGATGTAAATGCGTTAGCTCCAGTGTGCCATTTCGAAAGTCGTAAACTACCTCGACACTATGTATAGCTTTGGGGTACGTGTCAACTATTGGCAATCCGTTCAAGGCGTGGTGTTTCCAATCAGTTATGGGCCAGGTCCTTCCATGAGAAGGCCGGTTGATGTCAAGGCACACTTGTTCTTTCTTCTTTTCAGTCTGTTCCCATTCAGCTAAGCCGCCCCTGTCGCCATGCTTCCATTCGCACTCTTTGTGAGCGATCTTCGCTCGGTGCAAGGTGGGTGTTCTCGTTCAGTAGGTGCTGCTACCTGATAATCGACCTCTGCTCTTACCTTTTCGGGTGGGAGTTGGGCCCCAGGACTTAGTTGCAGTCACCTGGACTTCGGCGGTCGAGCTCAGCTGTTCGGATTAAAACTCTCTAGGCCACAGCGCGCATCGCTTTTTGACTATTGCGCAATGGTTCGTACACCTCTCCGCTTACCCACAACCGATGCAGCAGTACCGCCAGCTTTCGAGCCACGGCAACTACCGCTCGTTTCTTGGCATTTTTTCCTCCTCGCTCTGCAAGCTTCAGTCCCCATCTCCGCAGATCACTGTCTGCTCCAAACGGCCCCAGAATGTAATGCGCTCCCTGCACCATCATCGTGCGCAGATACCGGTCTCCTTCTTTGCTGATTTTCTTCTGTGGCTCGCTCTCCCCGGAGTTTCTGCGGCCAGGTCGCAACCCCAGAAAACAACCTACCGCGCGACTCTTCGGGAACCGATACGGGTCCTCTATCGTCAGGACATAGGTCAGCGCGATCTGCGTTCCTACACCCTTCACTTGCTTGAGCAATGCCACTTCCGGGTACACTTCCTTGGCGATTTTCTCCATCCGCTGGTCGTATTCCTGGATGCGCTCGTTCAGCGATTCGACCTCTCGCAATAGCGGCTGCAGAACCTCGCGCAACTCCGCGCTCAATCCCTCGGCCAACTTCCCGCTCACCTGTTGGGTGCCACACTTGGGCAGTCGTTCGCCAAAGGACTTGGCCAACCCGCGGGCTGCGTTCACCAAGGCGGTTCGAGCACTCACCAATTCAGCGCGCGCGCGGATCACCGTCAGATGGATTTGCGCCTTGGCACTGCGATGCCGCACCGGCCCCAACAGTTCGGGATCGATTCGCGCCAGCCGCGCTAGGGTCCGCGCATCGTGTCGATCATCTTTTCGATTGCTCTTGGTGATCAATTCCACTTTTTGTGCGTGGGCCACGATCACTTGGTGTCCCAGTTCCGTTAACAGCCGGCTTATCCAGGGCGAATGTGTTCCGGTCTCCATGGCGATCAGACTCCGCGGTATCTTTCCAAATGTCTGCTTCATCGCTTCCGGTGTTGTCGCTACTTTCTGTTCCAGAATGATTTTGCCTGCTTCATCTAAAACACAGTAAAACGACCAACGATCTCCCAGATCCAAACCGATCGTTAGCTTTTGCTCCTGCAAAATTTCATTACTAAATACCTGCATAGTGCTAATCTTCTGCATTGCCGGTCTCCTTTTTTGTGCCTTGAGCACGTCGAACATTGGGAGCGTAACGCATCCCGCTGGAGACCGGCCTTCTCATCCCATCTGGTAACCGGTAAATTCAAGTACTGGGAATCGTTAGAGAGATTTAGTGGCTTGTTCCAGAGCCCACTGCATTTCCCCAGTCCGCGCGTTCCTTTCCCCGAACGCTCGCACCATCTCAAGAATGTCATTCAACGAAAAGCCTTCGCGTCCCAGCACGTGGTCTAGGGTCGCCGCGGTGACGCGATGCATAAGTTCGTTGTACGCGCGAAGCAGTTCAGGTTGCACCACTCGATCCGTCCCAACTTCATAGGTGTCCCGTGCGCAAATCGTGAGCGTACTGGCGAGGCGTGCCAAAAGCACGGTCCTTGCCTGGTTCGACAGAGCCTCTACATTCAGGGGCATTGAGATTCTCCCAGTGAGTTCGGTGTTTCCGTTTCTCTATCGAGTTAGCAACATCGAAAAAAGAAAACAGGCACTCATTGGGTAGAGAAGAAACGCAACGCGGCGATGCACCGTCGTATAGTCGAGCGCTTTGTGGCTTAGGGAAGTTGAGGCTCACGGAGGGTACAATGCACATTTTTATTTTCTTGGCGCTCTTGACGACGATGCCCGTATTTGGACAGGACCAGACGACAGATTTGAGAACCGCGGCGGGGTGCGGTCCAACAAAAGTGCAATTTAGCGTAAAGACAGACCGCACGCTGCATGAAGCGAGGCAGCCGGAGCCAGGGAAGGCGCTGGTCTACGTGATTGAGCAAGGAAAGCCGGAAGGGGGCGAAGTGAAGGTCACGGTGCGGGTGGGATTGAATGGGAATTGGGTGGGAGCGAATTACGGAGAGTCGCATTTATCGTTTGCTGTGGCACCCGGAGAGCATCACGTCTGTGTCGATTGGCAATCTAGCCTAAAATCGAGGCAAAAGTTGAGTGGGGCGGCAGAACTCACGGCGGAAGCGGGAAAGACTTATTACTTTCGAGCGGAGGTCGTGCTGACACAGGCAACGGAGGGCCACGATGAGCGGCTCTCGATAAAGGCGGTCGATGCGCCGGAAGGGATGTTGCTGGTATCGAAGTCGGCACAGAGCGCTTGGAAACCAAAGAACTGAAAGAAGCAGGATTCCCCATTTCCAAATCTCACTATGCGCCACAACTGACGGTCAGTCGGTCCTCGATAAGTCATCTTACCGGACATTGAGGGTCAGGCCGATTTCCACTTCTCCGGTTAGGGCTACTGGAGAAGTGCTTTTTGGTCGCCGGTACCTGAGTTCGGTCAATTGGCAGTGGCGGTTCGCTTGAAAGATGCGGCTGCATCTTCCGCTTTCTCGAATATCTCGAAGACTGTAACGAGCTTTGTAATCTGCAGCACCTCTCTTGGGTGACTACAGAGGTCGGCAAGCTTGATGTCACCGCCGACCTTCCTGGCCGAGGCGAAGAGACCCACAAGAGTGCCCAGTCCCCCGCTGTCGATGTGGGTAACGCCCGCCAGGTCCAACACAATTTGGCGGGAGTTATCCAACAGGTCTTTCACGCGCAGGCGAAGTGACGCTGACTCCTCGCCAAAGTAAATGGCACCGCTGAGATGGACAACGATAACCTCACCTATTTTGCTGGTGGTAATACTAAGAGCCATGACACCCTCCCGCCACAACCGCGTAGGGGCGCGGATTTAGCTGTGGGATCGAATCCATAAGCGAGAGGGCTCCTCGTCACAACATAAAACGTATTCCCATTAGGAGCGGATGACAAGCCCGTAATAGAGATTTCATTTCTCCAGTAAGCGTTAATCAGGACCTGCGGATGGAATCCGGCGGCTCATCGGAACCCTGTCGTGCCAATCCAGTCCGTGTGGAAGTTCGACTGAACCACAGTGATAGACAAACAAAACTGTGCAAATCTGGACAGACGCAGCCCGCGCGCTTAGCTACACTTTTTTCCCCTCTCCTAAATTGCCAAGCAAAGCTTCGCTCGATAACTGTACAGTAAACATTTCCGTAGACAAGAAACCGAGCTCTGGCTTCCTATGATCAGGTCGCAAACAATGTTACTTCGAGCCCTAACGGTGGCGCATGGAGCTGTTGCGCACCTATCGGTAGCGAAAAGCCTAAATCCGAAACTGCTGGTCGTTGCAGCGGCGGCCATACTTTGGCCAGGCGTGGCTGCGCCGCAACCCGCGCCAAGACCGTCTAGCGACCCTGGTCGGGTGCTCACATTCGACTTCATGGATCGATTCAGTAAATACAATTGGAACCAGAAATCCGGACTTTCCGGAGCGTCGGTAAATGCCATCTGCCAGACAACTGACGGATACTTGTGGATGGGCACGGGCGATGGCCTGGTGCGCTTCGGAGGCGCAAGTTTCACCTGGTTCCGGAAGTCCAGCGTATCTCAGATTGTCGATAACGAGATCACAGCGCTTGCAGCGGACCCAGCTGGCGGGTTGTGGGCGGCAACCTCTACCGGCGGCGTGCTCCACTACACGCCGGGTGCCCGCTTGAGCCCGGGGACCTTCGAGCACTACGGAAGTAGTGAAGGATTACCTGACGATCGCCTGCTCTCGATCGCGGTGGACGCACAGGGGCGCGTCTGGGCTGGAACGCAAAGCGGTATGGCTGTGTTCGAGGGCGGCCGCTTCCGGCCCATGTATACAGATAAATTTCGGGGACCGGTGAGCTATCTATATTTCGGCAGTGATGGCGAGACTTGGGTTGGCAGCTTCGGCCGCGCGCTCCGGATAAGCGGTGGCAAACTGTCGGAAATCTCCCTGCCCGGCGGCCCGGTCACAGGCATCTTGCGGACCCGGCACGGAGAGACTCTGATTTCTGGCGAAGAGCGGCTCTACCAGGTGGTGGCCGGCCGCGGCGTCCCATACCAGGTCGGCGGTGTCTCCAACCCGATTGCGTTACTCGAAGACTCCCGCGGCGGCATGTGGATATCGAAGGCCGGGGGCGGGCTTCTCGCAATCGACGGATCTCGTCCGGGCGGCACTCCAGGAGGACTCCTGGCAGACTCTCAAGGCGAAGTCCTGGCGTTGTTCGAGGACCGACAGGGAAACGTGTGGGCTGGGACGCGGTCGGGCGAGCTACATCGATTTCGCCCCTACCGATTTGAAGGTATTGGTTCCAAAGAAGGTCTAGCCGACGATTATATTTACTCCGTCTACGAAGACGCGAAGGGCAGCATTTGGATTGGCAGCCCGCTGGGCCTCAATGAGCTGACTCCCGACGGGCGGTTGCGGTTATTCACGATGAAGGACGGGCTCCCGAACTTGCACGTCAACGCGCTCTGCGGGGCGGCCGGTGGCAATCTGTGGATCGGAACAAATCTCGGAGTGGCGCGTTTGGAAAACGAGAGGGTCATTACGCCACATCAGCCCGTTAGCGTTAGATCCGGTGTTCGAGCAATGCTCGAAGATCGGGACGGCAACCTTTGGGTGGGCACGATGCGGCAGGGCCTGGAGGTGTTCCAACACGGTACTTGGAGACACTACGGTGTTGAGGATGGGCTCGGCTCGCTCGCCGTTCGAGAGATATACCAGGATTCCAGCGGAGCCGTGTGGGTGGGCACGTGGGGCGGCCTGACCCGTTTCGAGAACGGCAAGACGACGCTGTTCAACACTCTCTCGGGCATGCCGCACAATTCCACTACGGTGGTCTATGAAGACGAGGAAAACACGCTTTGGGTCGGCACTCCGGTCGGACTGGTGCGGCTAAAGAATGGCGCTATAACGGCGTTTGGCGCGGAAGTGGGGATTTTGAGCGGCGTCGAGCAGATCACCGGAGATCTGAAAGGAAACCTGTGGCTCGGAACCGAGTCGGGCATTCTTCGCGTCTCTCGCGCGGCATTGGACGCCTACAGGGGACCGCACGGCCCACCTGTTAATGTCGTGCACTACGGGCTCGACGACGGCCTCCCATCATCGTCTTGTAGCACCTCCACGCACCCGCTCGCGATGCGGAGCCGCGATGGGCGGCAGTGGTTTGCGACAGAGCGCGGACTGGCGGTGCTCGACTCCGCGTTTTTGAAGCCCGATGCGTTCCAGCCGACGGTTCTGATCGACGGCTTTGTGGCGGATCGTGAGCCAATCGTTGCGAACGGCGTCGCGACCGCAGGAGACACAGTACGCAATGGATCAAGTGTTCTAGCGCCCGGCAAACGGAATCATCTAGAGTTCTTCTACTCCGCCGTCGACCTTCTAGGGACCGGCAAGGTACGTTTTCGATACAAGCTTGAGGGATGGGACATGGATTGGACCGAAGCGGCAGGGCAACAAACCGCCTTCTACAACCAAATAAAACCGGGAGAGTACCGGTTCCGGGTTCAGGCTTCGAACAGCGAGGGCGTCTGGAACGAGCAAAGCGCCGCCATATCTTTCAGGCTGACACCGTACTTCTACGAGACCTGGGTGTTCTACGTCTTAGCTGCTTTGACGGGAGTGTTGGCGCTGGTGGCAATCTACAGGCTTCGCGTGCGCAGTGTTTACAAAACGGCACAGCTCCTTAGCCGCCTCGTGCAGGAGCGAACCAACGAATTGCAGATCGCCGAAGCGCAGGCACGCCAAGCATCGTCCGAAGCGCAAGCTGCCAACCGCGCTAAGAGCGAGTTTCTGGCCAACATGAGCCACGAAATCCGGACGCCAATGAACGGCATTCTGGGGATGACCGAACTGGTCTTGGACACCACTCTAACTGCCGAACAGCGCGAGCATCTCGGCCTGGTCCGATTCTCCGCGGAGTCCCTGCTCTTGATCATTAACGACGTTCTTGATTTTTCCAAGATCGAAGCGGGAAAAATGGAACTGGAGTTGATTCCCTTCGACCTTCGCGAGAGTTTAGGCGAAACCATGATGGCGCTCGCCTTTCGCGCCCACGAGAAAGGATTGGAGTTAGTGTACGAAGTTCAACCTGACGTTCCTGAAGCCCTGCTTGGTGACCCTGGGCGGATTCGTCAAATACTGGTCAACCTCGTCGGCAATGCCATCAAGTTCACGGAACACGGCGAGATCTTCGTTCGCGTCGAGCAGCAATCGCCGGGATCAGCCGCTGCCCTGCAGTTCGCAGTGAAAGATACCGGCGTCGGCGTCCCGCTCGAGAAGCAAGAGAAGGTCTTTGATGCCTTCTCGCAAGTGGACGGCTCGATGACCCGGAAGTACGGCGGTACAGGTTTAGGACTCTCGATCTGTGTGAGGCTTGCCAAGTTGATGGGAGGGCGAGTCTGGCTGGAGAGCCAGCCCGGCCAAGGGAGCACCTTCCATTTCACTGTCCACTTGGCCTTACAGGACACGGCTGCCATACGGCCCGCTGCTCTTCAGCCAGAGCAGCTGCGCGATCTACACGCGCTCATCGTGGATGATAATTCCACAAATCGCCGAGTCCTTCATGGCATGCTGACTCGTTGGGGGATGAGTCCCACTTCTGTCGAAGGTGGCCGGGTGGCACTGCAAGCACTCGAGGTCGCCAAAGGCACTGGCCAGCCATTCTCGCTTATCTTGCTCGATGGTCAAATGCCGGATATGGATGGCTTTGCGTTGGCTGGCGAGATCCAGAAAGACCCGGGCCTAGTCGGGGTAACTATCATGATGCTTACATCGGCCGGTCATCTCGGGGACGCCGCTCGTTGCAAGGAGCTCGGCGTCTCCGCCTATCTAGTCAAGCCCATTCGCCAAACGGAATTGTTGGACGCGATCTGTCAGGTTCTCAATAAAACATCCGTGACCAGCAGGCCGTTGGTCACCCGCCATACCTTGCAGGAAAACAAGCATCGTTCGCGAGTGCTCCTGGCCGAAGACAACGCCGTAAACCAGACTCTCGCGCTCCGCCTCTTGGAGAAGCGTGGTTACTCTGTGGTCGTCGCGGGTAACGGCCGGGAGGCCGTCGAGGCTTTCGAGAACAACCACTTCGATGTGGTGCTTATGGATATCCAAATGCCGGAGATGGATGGCTTCGAAGCCACGGCAGCGATTCGGGCAAAAGAAAAGTTGACCGGTCGGCATGTTCCGATCATTGCCATGACCGCCCATGCGTTGATAGGCGATCAGGAACGGTGCATTTCTGCGGGGATGGACGCCTACATTTCCAAGCCGATACGCACCAGCGAAATGTTTGCAACGATTGAAAGCATGGTGGCAAACAAGACTCCGATTCCGAAGGATGCGTCGGCCGACATTCTTGATCCAATCGGTAATTGAATAGCTGTATTTTGCAAGTAGTGGCCGCCAAAACCCAAAGGCTCCGGCAACGCTTGTTCTGAAATCTCCCCGGTCCCGCGCTATACTTGGAACGCTCGACATTCCTGTCAACATCGTCGTTTCCCGCCGAGAAGAAAGTGATCCAATGAGGGACCGTTTACGTTGAAGCAGAAGAAGAGACGCTTGTGAGTTGACCGAGCACCTCTCTAGTAATCCCTCCAACAATCCAATTCCACATGGCTAGTAAGTCCTTTGGCCGATTCAACTTCTCCGGCAGCATTAACCAGGACCTGGGAAACCGTTTCGAGTAACATCGCTTTTGGATGAAAAGGCTAGTTCGAACGATGCGAATCCTCGTTGGCCTTGCTGCCACGCTGCTTACCGCGCTGGCGGGTGTTTCGCACGCTGCTTCGACGACGAAGAATCCGTATGAAGTAACCACGGAGAACGGGCGGCTACGAGGAGTGCCAATTAGTAACTATTCCGTCGTTACATTTAAGAGTGTCCCTTATGCTGCGCCTCCAACCGGAGAACGTCGGTGGAAAGCTCCCCGACGCGCTGAAAATTGGACGGGCATCCGGCGCGCCGATAAATTTGGTCCGGCTTGCTTGCAGACGGAAGTATTCGGCGACCTCCACCTTCGTGGCGAGCCGGCCAGTGAAGATTGCTTGTTTCTAAACATTTGGGTTCCCACGCGAGTTGGAAAAACCAAGCTGCCAGTGATTGTCTGGCTCTACGGCGGTGGTTTTGTGACTGGCGACTCGTCTGAACCCCGCTACGACGGAGAAAATCTCGCCAAGAAAGGCGTTATCGTTGTCATTCCAAACTATCGGCTTGGAGTTTTTGGGTTTTTGGCTCATCCGGATTTGACGAAAGAGTCGCCAAACAAAGCTTCGGGAAACTACGGGCTACTCGACCAAGTGGCGGCGCTGCAGTGGGTTTCAAGAAATATCGTTTCGTTTGGAGGAGACCCTCAAAATGTCACGCTTGCCGGACAGTCCGCTGGGTCCTTCTCTGTAAGCGTTCTGATGGCTTCTCGATTGGCACAAGGGTTGTTTCAAAAAGCCATCGGAGAAAGTGGAGGATTCTATCCGCCATTGACTCCACTCGCTGATGGGGAAAAGGTCGGCGAAGAATTCGTCAAATCGTTGGGTGCAAGTTCAATCGGAGAAATGCGGAAAAAATCGGCTGCTGAATTGTTGCAGGCTGCAGCGAAAAACAAAGGAGGATTCGGGTTCGATTCTATTCTCGATGGATATGTTCTTCCGACTGACCCGATAACTGTCTACAGCCAAGGAAAGCAGAGTCATATTCCTCTTTTGGCGGGATGGAACGCGGATGAAGGCAAAATGTCGTTCCTGTCTGCGGCGCAAAAAACGACCGCAAAAAGTTTTGCAGAGCGGGCACGTTCTCGCTTTGGTGCCTATGATGCAGAATTTCTGAAACTTTATCCGGCAGACACGGACGAACGAGCAGCGCATTCGGCTGAAGAGTTAGCAGACGACGATTTCAGCGGTTTTTCTACGTGGAAGTGGATAGAAATGCATCGTAAAACCGGCAACTCCCCACTTTACGAGTATCACTTCGAGCAGGTTCCCACCGTCAGGTCCGGCGAGTTCGTCGGCTCCAAACACTCCGATGAAATCGAATACGTCTTCCAGACACTGAACAGTCGCGACGGTGTTCTTTGGACCGCAAAGGACTATGCGTTTTCGGATATGGTCTCGACATATTGGGTGAATTTCGCCAAGTTTGGAAATCCCAATTTTGCGGGCCTGCCTAATTGGCCTCAGTACAAGAGCGCAGATGGTTTTCAAGTCATGCATCTCTTGGGCGGCGACATTCATGCCTCGCCTGACATGACACGCAGCCGATACGCATTTCTAGACAGCCACTCCCTCAACCCAACCAGTCCCTGACTTATACTGCGACAAACATCGACGGGCAAAAGAATGTTCCTAGGTCCCGATTTGTCGTGCCGGGCACTGACGCTGTCGGCTGACCGAGTGGCTTAGTTTTTGACTAGCTGCGCAATTTGGATTCAAGCTCTTTCTGTCGTATCTCTAAGACGCCCCTCTTCTTCACTTGATCCTCAATTTCTTTCCGGAGGAACGTGACGCTATTCCGAAGAGTATCGGCTGTTCCAAGTTCCTGGAGAGTCAGGAAACCTTCCATTTGAAGTAGCACTTCACTTCTACGAGAAGCGCGTTAATCAGACTTCACGCAATCTCACATGCAATTCCTCCAATGTTGCTTTCGATATTTGACGACGAACGTGCCTTCAAGATGCTGTCCGCCGAAATCCACATCGTATTTTCCCGAAACGCGCTTGTCGTTCGGGTTTCCTTTATCCAGCCAGATTCGTGCGCGACTGCCTGCCTCGCACTTTCCAGCGGAAATACGCCGCTCGGCGTATACATCTTCCTAAACTTCTTGTGGGCGGTAATTCCACCAAGGCAGCCCGTTGTGGTGCATCGCCATATTGAGTTTTTTCCCGGCAGGAAGGCCATCCAACTGTCGTGCCAAAGAGATACGACGGACAGAGTTGAAACAGAACGACTAATAAAAACCCCAAGAGTGACCAAAATTGGACAGACAGCCTGCTGCTTCCGTCGTATGTTTTCCTACGCATCCATTATGCACCCACGCTTCGATGTTTTCAGGAAACTAGAAGACGACAGAGTACAGTTTCTTGGTACCACCGTCACGCTTGAAGAAGCCGAACAACTCGCACGAGCGCAGAAATTCTCCAGCGGTGCTTCCTGTTTCGTGCTCCATTGCGCGTTCGGTAATTCGTCCGAAGTGACCTTTTCGATTTAGAGGAAGAGTCGGAAGGTTTTTAATGCGCTTGGTCCTTTTTTTTTGCGGGGGGTTGGGTCTGTTGTGGGAAGGTCCGGGCGATATTTCACCCCTGGCAAAGACGTGATGGGCCGCGAAAGGCAGACCTACTTTTCCGGCAAGCGCGATCGGAACATCACTTGCGTTTCCGTTTGGAGGGATTATGCGATTCTCGCGAGTACTTCTTGTTTTGGCGACTACCCTTTGTTTCTGCTCGATTTCCCGCGCCGACTCCACGGGCGCAGGTGGCACTTATACGATCACTGGCTCTGCCACTCTTGCCGGAAGTGTGCCGACGGGTTGCGGTTCCTCACCCTGCGTAGAGACATTACAATTCTCGGTTGTGATGCGGTCCCTCGATGACGGATCAGACGCTTGCAGTGGACCGTGTTACTTTTCAGATGTCATAGGAGGGGGCGTGACGGCAGCGATCGGACCGATCAGCGGCCCATTCATGGTTGATGGTGGGGATCCGAGCAGTGACGAAGCGTATTTTGACATCTATAGCCCGACATTTGAGCTAGATCTTTTGGGGTTTTATTCGTACGTTAACGCGTTACCGGTGTCCGGAACGCATATCGATCAAGCCTATGTGTGTACCGATCCGGCCTGCTTGAATTTCTTTGACCTGCAATGGCCCGGGGGGTATTACGGCACGGTAGGCTCCTTCACCACGACGGTCACACAGACGCCAGAGCCTGCAACCCTGCCGCTACTGCTTGTCGGTCTCTTCGCTACTATGGGCACATTAGGCATTTGGCGATCATCGAGGAAGCTGAGTCTACAGAATCCTGCCAACAGCTAGTAACACTATAAGAGTCTTCGGTCACAACTGTTCGACATGAATCAAGAACCAGGAGAAGCAGCGCTCTCTCACCAGTCGCTCAAGCTGCTTGTTGCTTTAAACTGTTCAGCGTCGAAACAGACTCCTTTCTTCCAAACCAGCAAAGTGATGGCCGCGATCTTGCGCGCCAAGGTCAGGCTCACGCGCAAACTACCGCGCAGACCATGAACAAACTCAAGGATAGTCTCGGCTTTCGTTTCGAGTGTGGCTTCCATCACCAGATTTCCGCTCGAATCCCGAACCGTCGCCGAGATCGTTGCTGTATGCACATCGATCCCAATATACTTGGCGTCATTCATGAGGGCGCTCCTTGTTGTAGGCGTTGATGCGAACGATCAAAACCTACTGCAAACGCAGACTGTTACGAAGCGAGGGCGATAAAAGAGCGGAAAGCGATGTTCCGATAGCGGAGCATCGCTTTTGTTTTGGGAGGCAAATTCACGTCATCGTCGGTGGGAGCAGGATCAGGTGGCCTGCAGGGCTACATGCAGCTTGCGTCCATAGCCAGGCCGCCCAGTCTCAGCCGCCTCGGCGCGCTCAAATCCCAAACCCGCCATGTCCAACCGATCGACAAATGCATCGATGACGCGGCACACGTGATCGTCCGGAAATCAACTCTTCCAAGGTGACCGGAAAGAGGGTTGCTTGGGTCCGGCCTTCGCCCTGCACCTAGCCCATAAAAAAGAAGCCCTCGCTTTCACGAGGGCATCTTCTCATTTATTTTCGGACGGTCAACAGAGTTTCGTAACAGTCTGAAAAGGGCGTCCTTTGTGATGCGTTAATCAGGGCTTTGCTGCTATCGTGTTGTTGCCGATACGTTAAAATAGCTAACCCCGCATCGAAAGAGGCCGTGCTGTGTGGAGTCGCTGCAAAGGCGCAAGCTATCGAATTCTGCTCTTAGTGGGTTCTGTTCTCTTTCTTTGCACGACGCAGCTTTGGTCTCGCATCCCTGTACCGCCTTACATGGTTGACGTTCGGGAATTAGGTGAGAAGGCTCCGATAGTTTTTCGCGGGCGTGTCGTCGACATCCGTTCCACTGGGGAGAACCCGCCTGAGTGGAATCAAGTGAATGCGATTGCCACATTCGAAGTGGACCGAGTTTATCGTGGGCATGTCGGCGCGGAGACGCGGCTTCCTTTCGCATATGACTCGAACATGGCTTTTAATGGGCATGACTGCATAGATTTTCAGCCGAATACGTACTGGGTCGTTTTCGCACAGGAGAAGGAGGGTCGGCTGGAACTGTCGCACGATTGTATCGGAGCTTTGGCCATTTCACCCCACCTCGGACCAACCCTTGAAAACGGGGAGTGGCTTGGTCAAATGGAAGCGGACTTTATCGCCGGGCTGAGCGATGGCGACCGCACATCACGTTTGATAAGCATCCAGCGGCTTGGGGGCCTCAGTTTGCCATCTTCGCGGGATGCGCTCTATCGAGTGATAGAAACCGGAGATAAGGAAGAGTCGGGGTGGGCGATATACGCAGCTCTCCGCACAGGTGACGTTACGGTGTTGCCCAAAGTAAAACAATTACTCCAGGTTGGCGACCATGCCCCGCCGGAGAGTGCGATTGCGCTTCAATTGCGAAATGTGGCTGACGGAAGCGCGTTGGTGGACCTCATCGAGATCCTGCAGAGCGCTCCTGGTGAGCTGACCAGAAGCAGCACTCTGACTGCATTGGGAGAGAAATTGAACGACCCCAGAGCGGTTCCCAGTTTGGCGGCTCATCTATCTGACTCGGACCGTTATGCTAGATATGATGCGCTTGTCGGAATGAAGAATTTAACCAATGAAAGCGCTTGTACTCTTCAGCAGAATTGGCAAGAACAGGACGTCGAGCCACAGATATTGAAGTGCAAAACGTGGTGGGAGCAGAAAGGGCGGTTTCAGTCCTGGACGCAGCCATAAGTCCCGGTAAGGCTTGCCGCGTTTCTCAGGCACTTGCTAACCGTGTATGAGATATGAGAGAGATTGCTCCGCTATTTCGTCCTGTGATTCGGCCAGTTCCTTACCCGATAAACCCTATTGTCTTCGTTTCTCGGCGGCCCCATGATTGAATGCCGTTGGCGCCGCATTCCGAGGTTCTTATGCAAAAACGCGTTCTGGTAGTGGACGACAACGACACCATTCGCCTCATGGTCAGGTCGGCCTTAGAAATTGGCACGCCCTTCATTGTTCACGAAGCATTTGATGGCGTTGACGCGGTCGAGAAAGCCAAAACCCTGAATCCTGATTTGGTCGTGATGGACTTGTCCATGCCGCGCTTGAACGGTCTGGCCGCTAGCCGCACACTGAAAACCGCTCCTCATCCGCCGCAGGTCATTATCTTCACGATCCACAAAAATGCCGTCTCCGCCTCTGACGCGGACCGGGCCGGCGTCTCCGCCGTCGTCGAGAAATCTGCAGGTCTCGAACCATTGCTTCAGGAAGTGGAACACTTGCTAGGGCCAGCCCACTGACCCTTTCCTTGTCCGGTAACCGCTTTATCAGGGGTTGTCCCACGACATTCAGCGGAACCTTCATCTACGCCTATATCAAACAGAGCCTTTGCTACCCATATTGCATAGCGGCGTCGCCGGGGCAAGATGCGGGCGTTGAAGGCCTTGCCCTTTAATGCCTCTTGTGTTGTCAGCCCCCGGTCAGCACCTGCCGAGGTCCGGTCCTCGCCGATTTCATTTCTGCGATTAGCGTTAATCGTCCAAGTGCCGCGACTGTTCAGCGTGGTCCAATACGGGAAAAGGGTTTTCAAAAGGGCAGAGTCGGGCCTCATCGCACTCTGGTAATATCGCAGGCTCCGACGAATAAGGCGCTGCAAAGATACACATCAAGGGTTGCGGGAAAACAAGTGTGGGACTGACTTTCTATTTGGTTCGTGCCGAGTCGGATGCGGCTACGAGCAAATCCGAGCGAATTGTTTGCGGCCAATTGGCAGAGACAACAGGCGGTTCGCGCGGCATCGTATTATGTGAGCAGTGTGCCGAATTTCACGGTTTCAATCTTTTAAGAGAGGACCAGCAGTAAGCGGCGGAAGGGGTTCTTAAGAGTACTCGCAGCGAAGCAACCTGCCCGCTGGCGGCTTGCAAAGGAGAAGTGACTATGAGGATAGCCAGGAACATTTTGAAAGCGATTCGTTTCGCAACAATTTTTGTGACTGTGCTCCTGAGCGCTGCTTTACAGGCGCTCTCGCAAGAGGCCGCTGCGCCCTACCTCAAAATGGCTCCCCTCGATCAGTACCTTATCGCCGATCGAAATGCCGAAATTGCGCTGGCACGTAGTGCAGCGCCTCCATCGATTTCAACAGATGCCGAAGTCATGGTGCTCGGACCGCGTGGATATGAAACTGCCGCCAAAGGCAAGAATGGTTTCGTCTGTCTTGTGGAGCGATCATGGATGTCCCCATTTGACTTTCCGCAGTTCTGGAATCCAAAGATGCGAGGTCCAATCTGCTTTAATCCAGCCGCGGTGCGATCGATCCTGCCGCTGACTTTCAAGAGGACGGAATTGGTACTAGCGGGACTATCCAAAGCTCAGATCGTCGAGGGTATCAGGGCTTTCGATGCGAAGGGACTGCCGGCTCTGGAACCCGGCGCGATGTGCTACATGATGTCACCCAAAGGGTTTCTGAATGACTCAGCCGGGCATTGGGTGCCTCATTTGATGTTTTACATTCCGCTTACAGATCCCAAGTCATGGGGAGCGGATTTACCGGGCTCCCCGGTTATGTTAAATCCGCAGTTTCAAGGCGCCCCGGAGCCAATTACTGAGTTCATGATTCCGGTGCTCACTTGGTCGGATGGAACGCCCGCTCCTAGGTCGTGATGAATTTAGCAGGAGAAGTCGCTCAACTCTTTATTTGTCTGGTTACCGGACATTGAGAATCGGTAAGTGCGTTTGTCAGGACCTTGCCGTAAGCAATCACGGCATGAAGTACTCCGCGGGCGACGCCAAGACGTGGATTTCCTTGAGGACGCGGTTACTTCCGTATGGCACGAGATTCTCTCGCGATTAGGGCCGCACGAAATCACGTTTCTTAAGCAATCAAGTATTATTGTTGGGGGCGATCTAGTAGCACTACGTCCGAGCGTTCCTGTACTCGTTCGAGGACAACTTGACGGCCGTCCTGGGAGACGTCGAAGTCGCGAATGTCGAAATCGGGCGTGAGGTTCGTCAATTGCCGTTCGGCACCCGACTCCAGGTCGATGAGCCAAAGATTCTTGTGTTGAATCTCTCCTCGCAGGACTACGAGCGCGCGTCCTGCGCGCAAAAAGGCCAGATGTCGAGCGCCTCGTGTCAGTGTCAGGGCGGGCAGTGGATGCGCTGCACCCTCAGCCGTGGCAGCTTTTACCGAAAACGTGGTGCCGACGTCTGGTCCGGAATAGATCACGAAGCGTCCGTCGGGCGCCCACGCGGGATCGACGGAGTAGTCCGGGACAAAAAGATTGGGAGAGCGGCCGTCAACTGGCACCCGGAAGAGGTGCGGGATCCCGTGATCTCCCGCCGCCACGGTGATGGATTGGCCGTCGGGTGCCCACGCTGGATCGCCCTGCAGGTTCAGCGAATCAGTCACAATGCGCGCGTTCGTGCCGTCGGCCCTCATCTCGTACAGGAGCGTCTGCCCATGTTGTTGGACTGAGAATGCAATAGACCGTCCATCGGGCGAAATTGTCGGGCCGCCAAGGACTCGCGCCCCCTGACCGCTCCACAGCTCCGTTCCAGTTCCGTCGTTGGCGAGCTTCCATATGCTTTCGCTCGCGCCAGTCGCGGAACCATACAGAAGATAATCTGGACCCATTCGCGGCGAGAACCCACTGTTGGTGGTCAGCGAGATTCGAGCAGGCGCCGACTCCTCGGCTGGAGAATCAGGGATCCGCATTCGCCAGAGTGTTCTCTTCGGACTTGCTAGCGTGGCGGCCAGACGGCGACCGTCAGCGCTGGCCGCCAGCGACGTGTACCGGTCAAGCCCAGAGGTCAACTGGTGCGGAATGCGGCGCTCGACGTCTACGCTGTAGAGCCACGGTCCCGAACCATCGGGATCAGTTGCCAAGTACATCAGTGTCCGCCGATCCAACAGGACCGGATAACTGACTCGCCCATTGTGCGACGTGATCCGTTCGGGGCGCCCACCGCTGGAAGCTATGCGCCAGATATCCAGTTTGTCCGGCAGGGAACCCTGAATGAAGTAAATGAAATCGCCGTCAGGCGCCCACAGCGGAAAGTGGCAGTGGAGACCGGCAGGCGCAGTGAAAATGGGCCGAGCCTCCGGTACCCGTGTGCCATTTGTAACGAACAGCGGATCCCCTGGTCCGGGCGTGTGATAGGCGAGTCGGGATCCATCGTGCGACCAGTCGAACTCGGCCACGCCTTCGAGGTATGGCTTCGCTGATCCGCCCAGCGTTGGCACCGCCGATATGCTGATATCGGTACCGCCGGTGCCGTTTGCGCGAACCCAAAAGGTCACAAAAGCGCCGTCGGGCGAAAAGCCTAGAGCGCGGATCGATGGATTGACGAGCTCGGGTGCGCTTCCCCGAGTCAAGTTGTGGAACTGTCCAGAACCGATCTGCGTAACCCAGACGTCCATTCGTCCGTCCCGGTCCGAAAGAAACGCTACGAATTGGCCGTCGCGCGATACCGCGACACTTTGTTGCGCTCCATCAAAGTCGATGCTTACCGCTCGGGCGTTCGCAATTGGATTGCGCCAGAAGTAATCGGTCCGCCGCAACCAAAGGGTCGTCGCAATTGCCAATACCAGCACCGCCGCGGCCACGAACCCTAGGTGTCTCCATTTTTCGAACGAGGTCGATTCCGCCGACGATCCGGGCAGGTTCCCTGATACCACTGCTTCCCCGTTCTCCGCGGTCGGCCGAAGGTTTCGGCCTTGCGCCCACCCATTCAACTCCGCCCGGAATGCGTAAACCGAGCCCATCCTGGCATGCAAGTGGCGATGCACGGGCATGCCCTCACGCTTCTCCCAGCGCTGGACGGTTGTCACATCGCGGTTCAGGTACGCCGCGATTTCTTTCCACGAATCCAGGCGGTCTTCAGGCGGTTTGGCGGACGGCTCAGCTGCCGTGGACGGCTCGCCCATCGCGCTCTCCTGATGTGTCTGCGGTTGAAAAGATCAGCCCGGATTGTAACGTCCGCGCCAGTCGACGGCAAGACACAGCATTCGGCGGCAAATGGAGGCATGGCTGTGATTCAGCGCATTGCCCTTTGACGACGCCCACCCGGGTGTCGGATTGTGTCCGCGCGTTCGCATCGCCGAAGCGGAATTCTCGACTACAAATCCGCTACGCAGCACCTGATGTCTCTTGGTGCCGACGAGCTTTTGGCGGCAAAGAAGCAAATTCAAATCTGGAGGTTTTCCATGAACAGCAAACGATGGGCAGGTATTCTCTCGGTCCTACTACTGACAGTAGGTACTGCCGCTCCGGCGCAAACTCCCACGACAGAGCGTTTAAGCGGCATCATCAGTGACTATACGCCCTTGATTGCCACCCTCAGTCCCACCGGTCCGTGGGAAATGCGCGGCCACTGGTCCTTGCACTTGAAAGGTGATTCGGGCAAAGCTGATTTCTCGGCATACATGACGATGGAACTGTCCGATGCTGGTGTTGCGGCAGCGGGCGGGAATCTGACCGATCCAAAGAGCAGGAGCGCCCACACGCATCACATCGTCATGACGGATGCCACGGTCTCGTCTGACCCGTCCGATATAAGCGCTTGCCCGACCTTTAGCCCTGCGAACACCGCCCTTTTTGTCGCCACCGGTCCTGCCAACTTCATTTCGGGCAACGGAAACGCCGCGCCTTTTGAGAAGCTTGGGCCAACAACGCTTCAAGTCTGCATCAGCGGGGGCACGGACGGAACTTCGGAGGTCCAGTATTCGAACATTACTTTGGTCATGACCGGACCTGCTGCAAATAAACATTTCGGATCGCAGCCCATCCATGGCGTCGTTCGCTTCGCTGACAATTCGAAATAGCCCTGGCGGGCGCTGGGCTCGTAAACCTCTGAAGGAAGCAGGTCGAAGCCTGTTCCTGAACATCTCTTCGTAGAGACTTTGCAGCGGCTGAATGCGGTTCGGCGTTTAGCGAGCTTGTTTGCAAACTCGGATTCCTCGCCTTGTGAGCGGCTGGTCTACTTGGAAGTTATCCTAGGACCACGCGGTCAAGTCCCGGTAAGTTCTACCAGATGGCGGACTAAGCTGGTTTATGCTTCGACCGGGTCGTCACTTCGACCCTTCACGGTGGAACAACTCAGCAACCCCGGCATCGGTCCGACTTCGGATGGCCGACGATTTAGTCGAAAACAAAAAATTAATTGGTCTGACGCGGCAAGAACTCGTGGCAAGTCTAGGCGAAGGATGCCACAGGCATTGACCTGAATCTGTGGATGAAAACGCTGCCACAGCCGTGGAGCGCGGCGATGGAAGCGGCTACGTTCACCGGGTGGATCTACGATTACCTCAAGCCGCATGCGGCCGCTCTGAAGGTGGCATACGCGCCGATGTCAAAGCTGTTATCGAAACGACGGAAGGAATCCGCCTGCAAGTTTCGTTTGGGAATGAGACCGCCCAGATTTACCTCTGGCGGGTTGTCGAGAAGCTGCGATAGCAAACGACGCGTTTCATTTTCGTGGTACCCACCATTATCATGTCGCAAACGATTGCAAATGTTCGGGATTGGTTTGGGCCGCACGAGTGGTTAGCGAGTTGGCTGGAAGGAGTCGCGCTAGTGGCGCTCTTCGGTCTCCGAGTTCCGGGTATCTCCCTGGAATCGCGCAGCAAAGGCGATTTGTCTTGCCCTGTCAAGATCGGACTCCAATACAAAGATTTGCCAAGACTGCCCCTTCGCTGCCTTGGCCTGGGTAAACAGACCGATCAGCGGAGCTTTGGCCTTTCCGTCTCCAAACCTCGAATAATTGGGAACATTTGCTTCTTTCAACGCATCAGCAAGCTGACCAACGCCCGTCAGATTCACGCTCTCCAAGAAAAGCACTACGTGCTCTGCATCAGCTTGCTCCTTCGAGAAAACCAAGTCCGCGTCACAGTCGCGACATAAGTCATATCCGGCCCCGTACTGAGCTTTGCACAGCGGGCAGTGCATCGTCGTTTACACTCCGAATCATTTGTGCAGGACGGCGTGTGCCGCGTCCTGCCCGAAGCATGAGTTTCAGGATGGCAGGCGCAGTATACTAGCGATGGAATTTAGGTCAATAGGACAAGTCACGAAGTCCCGACATCGGTACGCTGGCGCACACCGTTTGATGGCGGATTCCGCTGGCTTCGAACTGGAAAGTGTAAGACTTGATGCTTATCGAATTCCCGCTCAGTGCCGTAGGGTTGGGGGTAAGGTTAGGTTGACGTGCGCAAAAGGCTCATTTCGCAGATTCTGCCGAGTCCTGGATTTTCTGCCCAAGATTGGTTGAACGTGCATCGCTTGGCTTCGGTGGAGGTTACGTCAGAAGAGAACGGCTATCCGATCGAATCCGCGCTGCTTCGGGGCCAAAAGAGGGGTTGGCGTGCAGCTGTAGCCGGGACCCAGATAATAAGGTTAATTTTTGATGAGCCGCAAGAGCTCAGGCGCATCTGGCTGGTTTTCGAGGACGCGGAAAACACCCGCACGCAAGAATTCGTGCTACGTTGGTCTGCGGATACCGAGCACGCTTTTCGAGAAATCGTCCGCCAACAGTGGAATTTTAGTCAGCCCAACGCTGTACGGGAGACAGAGGAATACGCTGTTGAAATTCCCGGAGTCAAAATGCTTGAACTAGTCGTCATACCTGACATCCAGGGTGGTTCAGCTCGAGCATCTCTCAGGCATTTGCGTTTAGGATGATCCGCTCCTGTAGCCACCGAATGAGCAAATTGAACCGCCGACCGTCGGCTGGCCGCCTTCCTATCGGCATCATCTTGGGCCCAACAAGGTTTCTGCGTAAAGAACAACACCCCACGGACCTAGCGCCACTTTCGCCTCTCCGTGCGAGGCCAATACCTCAGAGCCTTGGCTTCCTCCGCCACCCCAGCGTGGCTCCGCCGAATCCAGTTTCTTTTGCCAGCGACCGACCGGAAACTGGAGTGCTAACTGCGTGGGCTTAGGATCAAAATGAAACAAAGCCAAGATGTGGCTTAAACCGCTCCACCTTCTGACCAGGATTGTGTTTGAATCCGCGAACACTGCAGCATCCAAAGCATCTTTGTCGAGGTGGGCTAGTGCTGGGAGATCGCGTCGCAGGCGAAGCAATTCTTGATTAAAATTCCACAGCTGGCGATGATGACCTTCCGCCCGCAGATCCCAATTCAGTATTGAGCCGAGAAATGCCCCTTCATCTTGAGGGTCGGCCATATCTCCGCCCCACCGCAGCCTTGCCAAATACATCCTTCTTCCGTTGCGCACAGACTCGATGAGCGCAGGGTCGCTGTGGCTGACAAAGTAAGGAAATGGTGCGGGTTCGCCATATTCCTCGCCCATGAACAACAATGGAACACATGGGGAGAGTAGCACAGTAGCTGCCGCGAGCTTCAGCTGCTCAAACGATATGAGTTGTGACAGACGCTCACCCGCGCCGCGGTTTCCCACTTGATCGTGGTTTTGAGCGAACACCACGAAGCGCTGAGCAGAAATTTGCTGCGAAGAGCTGCCATGACGTCTCTGCCGATACCTGGAATATTGCCCTTCGTACACGAAGCCTTTCCGAAACGCGCGGGCCAAGTCTTCGATGCCGGAAAAGTCCTGGTAGTATCCGTTTTGCTCGCCAGTCAGCAATACGTGCAACGAGTGGTGAAAGTCATCGTTCCATACCGCGTCGAGTTCAAGGCCTCCCGCCGCACGAGGGCCCAAGACCCGCGCATCATTTCGATTACTCTCGGCGATAAGAAAGACTTGGCGGTTCAACTGATTCGCCTTCGCGTGGATCGCGGTGCTCAATTCTTCCAAGAAAGGCCGCACAGATGGGTCAACGATGGCATGGATGGCGTCGAGCCGTAGCGCATCAACATGGAATTCAGTAATCCATTGCACTGCATTTTCGATAAAGTAACGGCGAACATCGTCACTCTGTGGGCCATCGAAATTGATGGCTTGGCCCCACGGAGTTCGGTAAAAATCGGCAAAATAAGGAGCAAAATCCGCCAGATAATTTCCCTCTGGACCCAGATGGTTGTAAACCACGTCGAGTACTACGGCCATCCCCTGCCGATGGCAAGCGTTTACAAGTCTTTTAAGCGAAGCGGGGCCTCCGTAAGAGTTCTGCACTGCGAAAGGGTAGACGCCGTCATAGCCCCAGTTGCGGTTTCCCGGAAACTGCGCGACCGGCATCAGTTCGATTGCGGTGATTCCCAGGTCCCTGAATTCATGAATTCGGGGAATGATTGCGTCGAAGGTTCCCTGTGGCGTGAATGTTCCGACGTGAAGTTCGTACAGGACATACTGTTCCAGCGGAATGCCGAACCAACTATTGTCGGTCCATGCGAAGTCTGAATCGACTACCTCAGAAGGGCCGTGCACTCCCTGAGGCTGAAATCGCGAAGCCGGATCCGGTCGCTCGGTTTGGCGGTCCAAACAGTACAGATAGCGAGCACCGGGAGCGATTTGCTCCACGGCAGCCGTGAAGTAGCCTCCGTCCAAAGGCTGCATCGCGATCACCCGATCAGGGTGAACAAAGTGAACGTCAACTTTCTGAGCTTTTGGCGCCCAGAGCAGAAAGTTACATGTACCGTTTGGCGACCAGACCGCACCGAGAGGTCGTTCAGGCTGCGCGGTCACGATATGCCGACCCCTTCTACTAACAAGACCATCGCACGCATAAAAATCATGAAGTCAGGAGTTGCGAAATCCCTTCCAATGGAATCGCGACCCAGGCCGGGCGATTGTTCAGTTCATAGCCGAGCTCATACACAGCCTTTTCAAGCAGGTGAAGCCGCAGCAAGGAAAAAAGTTCGTCATGGTTTGGCGGAATAAAGGACGCTCCAACAACATTCTCGAAATACGCGTTCAGAAACCGCTTTGAAACGCACGCATACCATCTTTCTGCCCACGGCCTCACATCGTAACTCTTTGCTTTCTCCACTGTCGCGCTATCCGACGAGGCCAAATGAAACGAAAATGCAGCGTAGTGAAAGGATCGCAACATTCCGGCGACGTCCTGTAGTGGACTGCGCTTCATGCGCCGTTCCGATAACGGCCGCGCTGGCTCTCCTTCGAAGTCGATAATCATAAAATCGGATCCAGTGTAAAGAACCTGGCCCAGATGATAGTCGCCATGAATACGTGTCCGCATCGCCCGGATCGGGCCGCCGAGCATTGCGTCATATCTCCGCAAGATCTCGCCTTGCCGAACAATCAAGTCGTTGGCTTTCTCGCGCAATTCCGCAGGCAACTCTTTCAGCTTAATTGCAAGGAGCGCAAAATTTCGTTTGGCCAGTGTCTGAAGTGCCTCCTTGAACTCGCTCTGAAACGAAGCCGTATAGGGTTCAGGCACAAAGCCTGGGTCGGTCGATTCCGCACCCAGCGCCAGATGGAGCTCGGCGGTCCTCTGTCCAAGCCGAGACACTGCATCAAGATACGGACTGACGTGATTGAGGATCGGCGCCGGCAGATTCTGCCTGTCCTCAGCGACCGGACCTTGATTTTGAACCATGGCCCCAGGATGCAGTTCGGAGTACTTTTCGGCTTCCGTCCAGAAACTGGACAAAGCCTTCAACGTGAACTGCCAAGCATCCCCAACGTTAGGGACAAACGCCTGCAGAATTCCCAGACTCATCTCGCTGTCGTCCTTGCCTTTGTACGCGATCCAGCCAGCAACTGCGGGAATATGCGGAAAACCCTTTTCGTCGGTGAGAAATCGTCCTATTTCCAAGTCCGGATTTTCGCCGTCCGCGGTGCGTCGGAAAAACTTCAAAATTGCGCGATCACCGTAGATGATCGAGCTATTGCTCTGTTCTGCCTTGATTGGCCTCGGCTGTAAAACGCTTGCAGTGGTCCCGCAGAGAGCAGGAAATACGCTAGTGAACGACGCGCGGATCTCGCCGGCGGAGCCACGAAACACAGTTTTCTTTTCAATCGCGTCGAGAAGGCTCCGAAGGAACTCGTCGTCAGTAAGCGCATTTCGTAGATGTAAGTCTGTGCCACGCGCGGTGCTGTGCACCTTCAAATCGGTCGAAGCGCTCTCCGCCATCGGTTCCTCGGTGCATATAAGAGGCAATACATACATCTCGCCTGGTCCGGTGGTGTATTCAAGACGTACTAGCAGCACGAATGCTTCGAAGCGAGCGTAGGTCAAGGGAACAATATCGGTGATTTCCGCGGAACGAATCTGGCGTGCTTTTCCGCCAAACCAGCGCTGCATTGCAAGATAACCGGGCAATAGCGGAGGCAACGCCGTTCGCAACTCTTGATAGGTTTCTTTCGCCCGGTGTGGTGCGCTCATGACGTCCTCCGCTCGCCCATTCAAGCGGCCCCGTGGGTTCTCCACGAAATCCGCCACGCTTCGCGTCCTCTACAGAGGCGATGGCTCTTGTTCCTTCTCACTTTCATGCTTGTCCTTGTCGCCGAGGTGCCTCTCGAGCACCTGTCGTGCAAGATCTCGCCCGCCTAGGCCAAAGGCGACGGCCAGCGCCAACATTACAGCGCCGAAGAATATTGAAAACGCCGCGATCACCGTTTCCTTGGCCAGACCAATCTGTTCCAGAGCCATGGTGATCGCCAGAATCCAAATCACAGAGCGAACCAGTCCGCTCCACAATCGTGGCGAGCGATAGCCAGCGTTTACGGCGGAAAGTAGAGCAGCCCGGGAAAGAAAATTTGCCACCAGCACGCCCACGAAAAGAATCAGGATGGCAATGAACACTTCGGGCAGGAGTTGGAACAAACGGGAAATCTGCTCATGCAGCACCGGGATGCCGAGGACGCTGATACCCACCAAAGTGAAGGCCGACCATGTGACCCAAAAGAACGCTCGACTCAAAAGTTCGGAAATGGTGGGTAAAGCCGCCTTTCGCAGGACCTGCGATGCGCCAGACTCTTCGGAGATTCGATCCAGTTTTGTCAAATGAAGGATGGCGCGCACCAGGTATTTCAGGAGCAAAGCAACCAGCCATCCGACTGCCATGATGATGAACATGACCACAAATCGCGGCAGAAATTCGGCAAGCATGTGGACCATGTTTTCGTAGGCTTGCTGTAATCCTCTAAGGATCATCTCTTTCATGGCGTCACCTCATTCATTTGGCGTTCCATTTTTCGACCAGGTAAGGCTTCTGGCGCTCGAATTCCAGACAGAGATTTTCAGAGTGCGCCTCGATATCTTCCGGGGACGAATCGTGATGCTCCTGCAGGAAAGAATAAATTCTTCCGCGATAGAGAGGCACCAGTGCCTGAATCAAGTGATCGCGGTCGATAGCGGCGTGATGATAAGACGCTGCAAATTCATAAAGCGTTTTTACCCAGAGCTCGTCTCTGTAGCGGAACTTCCGCTCATCCTCGGTTGCGATCCGCTGCAGTTCCGCGTGGGTCTCCGGGGTGAGTATCGTCTTCAAGATGTCTGAGAGTCCCGCGGCACCACTCAGGAACAAGTCAAAGATTCTCTTTCGATTCGCGCGGACTGGCTCCGAAGTTAACTCGTGTTCTGGTCCGACTGTCGGTACCGGCTCAGATCCAGTGCGTTCCATCCAGAACGATTGTTGGGATTCCAGACACCAGAAGAGAGTCCCCACAGCCTGGCGCACCGCGGTAACAATGTCAGTTCCTGCGCTGGTGACGGAGTGTACCTTGGGACCCAGGAAGGACTGGCAACAGCGAAAGCCCGAAGAGATTGCAGTAACCGCCATCCAGGCTTCTGGCGACGTGCGCACGGACTCTTCGTGCCACACTTTCAGGTTGAGGCAATGGCTGGCGAGCCGGCCAGAAAAGCCAAGTTCGCCGGAATTAAGTTCGCGGATCCTTTGGCCAAAGACCGCGCGGCCCATCGGATATAACAGGTTTCGCGCGAGCAAACCGTCGAGCTTTTGGCGGCGGTACAGGGGTGCCACAAAATCGAAACTCTCTCGATAGGTTGGCTGGAGCAAGCTCTTAACCCACGCGTCAGTGAAGTTGCTAGTTTCGGGCAAAATGATTGCGCAGGCCTTTGCTTGTAACAAATCCGCGGCGGTTAGAATTGACCGGAATGCTGCGCCGGGCGAAGGCTGATTGGCGTAACGTGTGGTGATTCGGTGCGAAGTGCGCAGTGAGGTCATGCCTCGCGAATTTAGACTCTTTGCGGATGGAGTGTTCAGTACCGCTTCGGAAGTGCCATCTTTCGATCCGCCATCGACATTTACGATGACTACCCGGTCTCGCCCAAAATTCTGCTGGAAACTTTCCTCGACCCTTACCACTGTTTGACTGATCGTCTTGGCATTATTGTGAGACGGGATTCCGACCAGGAGGTCTACCTCGCCCACGCTCATCAGTTGGCGAAGGAAATTGTCGTCGAGAAATGTTTCTTCCACCAATGAGGTCTCCACCGTTGGTTCCGGGCTGGGGGTTCCGACGTTCTAATCCAAAGCGCCGACAGTTGGCCGCCGTCATCGGACGGCGGTTAGATTCGGCGCAAACGAAACCAAAAAAACTGGTACGGGCCGAGAGTCAGCAAATAGTATAGGTCCCCGATCCGGGGAAAAAGGTTTCCGCCGAACATTTCGATCGGAATGCTTCCTTTGTACTGCCGCAGGTCCAACTCCACTGCCTGTGCGGACTTCGAGAGATTGTTCACAATGAGAATCTGCTCTTCTCCCAATTGCCGGACGTAAGACAAAACTCTGTGATTCGAAGGCTTCAGAAATTCAATCGACCCCCGGCTAAGAACGCGCGATGATTTTCGCACACGAATCATGCGCTTCATCCAAGAAAGCAAAGAATGCGGCGATCGCTTTTGGGAATCCACGTTGATCGCCTGATAGCCGTAGACTGGATTCGAAATCAGCGGCGAGTACAAGCGTTCCGGATCGGCCCCAGAGAATCCAGCGTTCCAGCCTCCATTCCATTGCATCGGCGTGCGCACGCCATTGCGGTCGCCGAGGTAGACATTGTCCCCCATACCGATTTCATCTCCATAGTAGATGATCGGAGTGCCTGGCATGGACATCAACATTCCGTTTAGAAGTTGAATTCGCCAGCGGTCGTTATCCATCATCGGAGATAACCGGCGTCGGATTCCGAGATTCAATCGCATGCCTTTATCTTTTGCGTATTCGTCGTACATGTAGTCCCGCTCGATGTCGGTGACCATCTCCAGCGTCAGCTCGTCATGGTTGCGAAGAAAGAGGCACCACTGGCAGCTTTCGGGAATCTGCGGAGTTTGTTCCAGTATTTCGACGATCGGCTTGCGATCCTCGAGCTGCACAGCCATGAACATTCTGGGCATGAGCGGGAAATGAAAAGCCATGTGAAACTCATCGGCGTCGCCGAAGTACAGACAGACATCCGACGGCCATTGATTTGCCTCAGCTAGAAGCATCTTGCCTGGATACTCCTGGTCCACTCGTCTGCGCAACTCGCGGATGATGGCATGGGTTTCAGGTAAGTTCTCGCAAGATGTGCCGTCGCGCTCCACGAGATAGGGGACGGCATCCAATCGAAACCCGTCCACACCGGTATCCAGCCAGAACTTCATAACATTCCACATCGCTTCGAAGACGGCAGGGTTGTCGTAATTCAGATCAGGTTGATGGCTGAAGAATCGATGCCAATAATAGGACTTCGAGAGAGGATCCCACGCCCAATTCGACCTTTCGGTGTCGAGAAAAATGATCCGGGCATCTTTGTAGCGATCATCGGTCTCACTCCAGACGTACCAATCGCGCTTTGGATTCTCGCGAGAACTACGCGATTCCTGGAACCAGGAATGCTGGTCGGAAGTGTGATTGAGAACGAGCTCAATAATGATCCGCATCCCTCTCTCGTGAGCCGCTTCGAGGAATGTCTTGAAGTCTTCTAGACGGCCATAGGTTGGGTGGACGGCAGTGTAGTCGGAAATATCGTAGCCATCGTCTCGCAACGGCGAGGGAAAGAATGGCAGCAGCCAGATGGCATTAACTCCCAGCTCTTGCAAATAGTCCAATTTCTGAATGAGGCCGGGGAAATCTCCAATGCCGTCGCCGTTGCTGTCGCAAAACGTACGCACGTGCAACTGGTAAATGATCGCATCTTTGTACCAGAGCGTTTCTGGGGACGCTGCCACTGTTCGAATCTCCTCTCCCAGCTTCGAACTCATATGCATCCTATAAGAAGTAGTCGAAATCTCGTTCCGTCCGCAGTCGCCGCCGCACTTTGAAGATGTGTGCTGGCAGTATTGAAGGGTTCAATTCAACGTAATTCCTGGAACCGTGCCAAAGGTACCGTGCATCGGTTAGCAGGTCGTGTACCTGGTATGACTGTTGCGGATCGAGCTTGAAATCATCCAGGGGAACATCTATCCAGCCGGATTGTTTATAACGCGGATCCAGATTCACAATTACCACAATAACATCCGATAGATCCTCGGTGGCTTTGCTATAGGCGATCAACTGGTCGTTGTCCAGTGGATGGAATCTCAGACTCCAATCGCTCTGCAGAGCTGGATTCTCCCGCCGAATCTGGTTCACACGCGAGATCAATCCCTTTAAGCTGCCAGGACTGCTAAGGTTCCACCTGCGAATCTGATACTTTTCCGAATCCAGATACTCTTCGCTGCCCTGGCGCACCGCTCGGTTCTCGCACAACTCGAATGCCGGGCCATATATGCCGTAGTTCGCACTAAGAGTGGCCGCCAAAACAAGACGCGCCATAAACGCTGGTTGTCCTCCATACTGCAGGTGCTCTGTGAGGATGTCCGGGGTGTTCGGCCAAACGTTCGGTCGCATAAATTCCCGCACCGGCGTCTGAGTCAACTCCGTGAAATATTCAGTGAGCTCCCACTTGGTATTCTTCCAGGCGAAGTACGTATACGATTGTGTGAACCCAAGCTTGGCCAGACGTTGCATCACTTTCGGACGTGTGAACGCTTCGGCCAGAAAAATTACTTCTGGATATTTCACCCGCACTTCGCTAATCAACCATTCCCAGAAATCGAACGGCTTGGTGTGTGGATTATCAACTCGGAAGATTCGAATACCCTGGTCGATCCAGTAAAAGACAACTCTCTTCAGTTCGTCGCACAGCTCCGTAGCGTATTCACTCTCGAAGTAAAATGGATAGATGTCTTCATATTTTTTTGGCGGATTTTCCGCGTATTGCACAGAACCATCGGGCCGCTGCAGGAACCATTCCTGGTGTTCCTTAACGTACGGATGATCCGGCGAACATTGAAATGCCAAGTCCAGAGCGATCTCGATGCCCAGTTCTCGCGCCTTGGTTTGAAGCTCCTTGAAGTCCTCGACGGTCCCAAGTTGCGGATGGATCGCCACATGTCCACCCTCTGCACCGCCAATTGCCCAAGGACTACCTGGATCGTCGGATGACGGCTGAGGAGTGTTGTTCTTTCCTTTGCGATGAGCGCGACCAATCGGATGAACCGGCGGGAAATACAGGACATCGAAGCCCATTTCAGAAATATATCCAAGCCTTTGCATACAATCACGGAACGTACCGTGCTTGTTCGGCTCAACCGCGCATGAACGGGGAAAAATCTCGTACCAAGCGCTGTAGCGCGCTTTCTCCCGGTCTACCGTGACGCCAAGCTTTTTGTCATATGTTGTCGCTCGGCTGCGATCCGCATAACGTCCCATAAGTTCCGCTAACTCTGCGTTTCGCGCCAAAGCGGCCACTGCCTCGCCGTCTGTGTTCGAAAGACTTCCCAGCGCTGCAGAGAATTGCGACAGTTTCAGCGAGTCGGCTTTTGGTGCTCGGCTTGCGGCAGACTGGGCCAACCGTGCTCCCAAAACCGCCGCCACGGAAATTTCTTGACCTGCCTCGAACTTTTTGACGGTATCGCGACTCCAGCTTTGAAATGCATCTACCCAAGCTTGCACGGTATAAACATAAGATCCCAGGGTCTCCACGGAAAATTGTCCTTGCCAACGGTCATTCAGCAAGGGGCGCATGACCGCCTCACGCCAGGCGCTTTCCTGTTCCGGTCGGTACAAAACAACGGCACTGAGAACGTCGTGCCCATCAGCGTGAATGTCCGCGGCAACTACCACTCGTTCTCCCACTGTTCGTTTAACGGGATATTTTCCACCATCAATTTCTGGCTGCAGACCCTCGATGACAACGCGTCGCAAGACTACTCGCGGTTCTTCCAGATTAGCCTTGGGAGAATTCACAAAAGCGGCCTCCATGCTGAAAGTCGCATATAAGCTGGGAATTTGGGTAATACCTTCGTGCGGGGTCTGGGCACGCCGTCTACAATCTCATTATACACAGCTAAGCGCGGCGGGTTCGACCACATGAGTGATTTTAAGAATGCTACCGTAGCCTCCCGGGGCAAGCAGGTTCTGCGTCGCCTGCAGAACGAGGAATGGCCTCGCACCGCTGGACGCGGGGCAAGTTTCCGTAAACTACTCTGAGTATGTAGAAAATACGAGCAAAATTGAAAAATTGCCTCTTTCTGCGTACTAGAACCCCCGCAAAGAAAAACAGTTTCCCATTTTAAAGTCCGCAAAACTCGCGACTTACGTTTGTTGGCGAACAACATGCACGAGTCCCGATGGAGAAACTTATCTGCAAGGAGATTTTCATGAACAATACAGGACGCACGACCCTTGTCTTCCTCACGGGCCTTGGAATAGGAGCCGGGCTCGCCGCTCTGTTTGCGCCTCGTTCGGGTGAAGAAACAAGAGAATGGATTGCCGATACCGCGGAACGGAAACTTAAGGTGCTGCGCCGTGTGGGCCGCCGGTCGTTCAGACAGCTACAAGACGCGGTAGCTGAAGGGGAAGAAAAGGTCACCGGGGTATTGAGAAACGGCAAGAAAGCTCTTGAATCGGTTGCCGCCAAGCTGGATTAGCAAAGTGTCGGCAGCTCGGCGAAACATCTAGTGTCATAAAAGTGTCATAGTTTTCGGTTCAAATCAGGGCAAAACGAATCAGAACGAATCAACATGAGGTCTGCGTAAGAGGTTCCTCTGAAATGTCCTCAAAGCGTGGGCCGGCACCACCAATATGCTCAATCTCATCGAGGAGAAATTGAAATCCTGCTAGGCCCCTTTTCGTGGGGCTAAGTGGCGAGCATTTCAGATGATCTGCCTAGATCAGAGAACCTGAACGGGGAACTTCCATGAAGAGCGTACCACGGAACATCGCGCAAGTTACTGATAAAGCGCTGTCTTAGCTTCATAATTCTGTCACCCCTTAACAGCAACGTGAAACTGTCACCCTATGAGACAGGAGACAGTTCCGTTGAGCCTGAAGGAATTGCAAAGAGTGAGCGTAATTGACGAGGCATCAAATGGTTTGAGGAATTCGATTGCACCAAAATGGTGTAGTGTTATAAAAGTGTCATAGTTTTCCGTTCGAATCTGAGCAGAACCCGACAAAACCAATCAACTTGCAATCTGCTATTCAAGCTTTCGAATTCTGGCTTGACTTTGGCGCGGCTAGGCATATGGTATCGGTATTCTGCAGAGCTGATTCAACCTCGCTGCATAGGCTCCACTAATCAGCTTTCGACGACGTGAAACGACTAGGGTTCAGCTTGGACGTTTGGTTCAAAACGTTCGGCTCAGGAGTTCTTCAATGGCACAAACGCCATCCGCAAATCCGGAACTAAAGCTTGAGACTGTAATCACTTCAGAAGAAACGCTTATCCGATGCATCGGCAAGCTGACGTACACGAGTTGCGAATTGTTGCGAAGTACGGTACACGGTCTACTTCCTCAAACAAAGCGACTGGTGCTGGACTTAAAAGTCATGACCTACTTGGATAGCTTTGGACTCGGAGTGCTGGTGGGCGTCTATTTGTCCGCCAAACGGCAGGATTGTCAGCTGAAGCTGATCAATGTGGACCAGCAGGCGCAGAACATTATACGAATTACGAACCTTACTTACCTCGTTGAGTGACAAGGCGAATTTCGTGAAGGGCGGATAATTGGGTTGGAACTGCCCAAATCCAAATCCGACTTCACCTTGACTTTTCAGAATAAGTGAATTTGAGACACAGACCCTGGAGCAATTCCATAACCCATGCTTTTGCGAATCCGAGCGGTGAGCTTCCTTCTATTGGCTGCGACAAACTGTCCGGCGGTCACGCATCAGGACAGTGCTGGCGCAGCCTTCATTTCCGTACCAGAGCTATCAGCGGGATTTCATTCGCTCTACGCTCAGAACTTTTCTGGTGCACGCGAACAATTCGACGGCTGGGAAGCGCGACACCCCGAAGAACCGTTCGGAGAGGTCGCCGTCGCGGCGAGCTATCTGTTTGAGGAGCTCTTCCGTCAAGGCATTCTAAGCAGCGACTTCTTTCTGAATGAAAAACGATTCCTCAATGGAATTGAAGGAAAGCCCGATGCCGGGAGAATGAAGAGCTTCGAAGAAGCCATATCTCTTGCCCGCAAACTAGCCAAAAAACGGCTTACAAAGAACGCTAGGGAGCCGGAAGCCCTTTTCGCGCTGACATTGGCTGCGGGAATGGAATCGAACGCTGACATGATGCTCAGGAAGCAGCATATCGAGAGTTTGAAGCGGCTCAAGGAAGCAAACGAATACGCCAAGCAATTGCTGGCGGAGGTACCAGACGCAGACGATGCATATGTCGCCTTGGGCTCTGCCAATTACATCATCGGGAGTCTTTCCGGTGGAGCGCGCTTCATGTTGTGGTTTGGAGGAATCCACGGCGATAAGAAGCTCGGCATGGAACAACTGAAGAAAACGATTGATAACGGACGGTACCTACAGCCGTTTGCGAAGATCTTACTGGCATTGGCTGCGCGCAGGGAAAAGCAAAACACGGTGGCGCAAAGACTCCTTCGCGAATTGAGCGAAGAATATCCAGAAAGCCCACTTTTCGTGACGGAGTATGCAAAAGCTATGGCCGCAGCGCCCGTCGTCGTTGGGAAATCGCCGTAAAGCGCCATAAATCGCTTCGGCAAGATCATTGAATTACGCGAACGCCCTTTCAGACGAATCAGCTCTGGACAAATTCGTAAATAAGCTCCATATCCCGCGGGGCGCGGTCGGTCAAGCTAACGAGGTATTGCATGGATGCGCCGGAACATTTCTAGAACTTCACGCGCCGGACGTATACGACCTTTCTTTCTTACCTCCTCGAGCGCCCGAAGATAGAACGATAGAACGATAGAACCGATGTTTGGGAGGTCCTTCTCAATCACCATTCCTACCGGTGCGACCCACAAATCCCAGGTCACGGCGGGTCGTAGACCACCTACCCGGGGGCGTAGCACTAAATCTGCGTCGTTTTATCGGAAGATTAGGGTCATACCCGCGGAAAACGCAAAATTAAGGCTGTCTTCGGCGCATGTTGGCCCTAGAATCATCGCTTCGGAGGTTCTACCCAATGTTCAAAACCAAAACCTTTTTAGTCACCGCTCAGATCATTTTGGCAGTTGTTTTGATAAATCTGGCGGCGCGAGATATTTTCGCAGCGACCTGCACTGGTGCAGACCCCTGTAACGCTTGCAAGAATTGCAAGTATTGCAACCACTGCGCAAAAGAAGGCGGAAAGTGCGGAGTGTGCAAGTAATCTCGAGCCGGCTACATGCCCTCCCTTATTTAGTGTGCTGCTAGGAATCATTGATACGATTCGCTCCTCAAATTCACTACTAGGCTAGGGAGTCCGCTCATGAAACGCTTGCTATGTCTTCTCGTCCTCTGCCTGCTCTGGACAAGTCTTGCGATGGCGCAGACGGCCGTCGTAAAACGCAATGTGAACCTTCGTGCCGACGCATCGACCGCCAGTGACATCATCGAGAGTCTCAAGGTCGGCGCTCAGCTTAAGCTTCTAGAGCTTGGTAAGACGAACGGCTTCTACCACGTAACTGCGCCGGATGGT
The DNA here is from genome assembly GCA_963814635.1 of uncultured Acidobacteriota bacterium. Taxonomy (GTDB): domain Bacteria; phylum Acidobacteriota; class Terriglobia; order Acidiferrales; family UBA7541; genus Acidiferrum. The sequence continues at coordinate 905,162 of CAWFDP010000003.1, forward strand.
CAGGCTGGTTGGGTCTGGGCGCGAAATGTCACAGCCCTTCCGACGACACCTACTCCTAAACCTCCAGCGACTCCGCCAGTGGTGGTCACACCTCCTCAGACTCCTTCGGGTGAACTCTTTTCGCAACTGATGAACGCAAGAAAGACCGCAATACCGGAACCGTTGATTGAGAACGGCAACGAAGTTTGCGGCCCGACAGGAGACGCCTCGGACCAAACAGCCAGGGGGCTCAACACAAACAAAAATCGCACAGATATTCCAGGGGACGCCGACTATATAGATGTTGGCTGGAACGACCTCAAGAGCCTACCGTCCGACCGAGTCAATGATTTCGTGACTGCTCCCGTCCGCGTGGTTGGATTTCTTTCCCACAAGATCAACGTCGAAAACAGCGGAAACGGAGAGTCCACTAATTGTCATTTGATCGGAGACAACGAAGTCGATTGGCACATCTACCTCACCGACTCGCCAGCTCAGCAAATCAGCAGCGCCATCATCGTCGAAACTACGCCTCGTACTCGGCCGCAGCACAAGTGGACGACCTCAATGCTTGCCCCTTTGGTGGACACGCAGACGCAGGTGCGAATTAGCGGCTGGTTGATGTACGACTCGGAACACGTAAGTGTGATTGGCAAGCAAAGAGCTTCGGTTTGGGAAGTTCACCCAATTACGAAGATCGAAGTTCAAAGTAATGGGCAGTGGGTGGATCTAGACAATCAGCCATGATCGTTAGCCTAATTTCACCGAACTTTGTTGAGCGGGTAACCGTGAGTTGGCCCCTCGTCTGCCGTCGTATTTGTTTTTGTAACCACTGATCCTGACCGGGATACGCTGCGCGTGCTCCGCGCGTGGCTGGACCACTTCGATAAGCGCTTTATCGGTTTGACCGGTACTCAGGCCGCCATTGACGCCGCCCAGGTCGCCGCCAATCTTTCTCCTGCAAAAAGATCTGCTGCGCTTCCCGACCGTTCTTATGAAGTGGGCCACGCCGCGTTCGTCTGGGCTTACACCATAGACAACCTGGCCCACGTAATTTATCCCGTGGGTGTTCAAGGACCAGACTGGGTCCACGATTTGCCATATCTAGCCAGAAAGACGTGGTCCAATAGCTGAATTGTTCCCAGCGGCTTTGGTCCGTCACCCGCGTTCGCTCCTCGAAAACCTCAACGAAACGCCCTGTTGATCTAACCTCCCTTTATCACTGGGAGCAGGGGCCAACCCCTACTTCGCCTCATGCGCTCGCAACTCCGCGGTAGTCGCATCCAGCTTCTTTAGCATGGACTGGATTTCCGGATTGGAACTGAACAGTTTCCACACCAGCCCGCTGCGCTGATTTTCCACCATCACCGTGATCGGCGCCTGATTCAGCCCCATATAAATCGGCGACCACCAGTCTTCGTCCAGATTGTAAGCGTCGATCGGACCGTAAATTCCCCACAGCCGGTCTCCCAGGTCGCGGTAAAAATGTTTCAGCGCGGCCATCGAAGCGTCCGGAGTATACGGAAACGAAGCCAGCGCTCCCGTCGGGGCCAGCGTCCCTTTGTCGTGTTCTGCGTCCGGCGCTTCCGGCATGTAGCCTTTGGGACCATCACTCGCCGTCAGTCCCCAGGCCTCCGCGCTGTAGGTTTTGCTTTTCTTCGGATTTTCCGTGGCGTACGCGCGATTGATCAGCGCCAGATTGCGATTGTTCTCGAAATAATTCGTGTAAAGATCGGTCAGCGAATGCGGATCAAATCCCATGTACGAGTAATGCGCAAAAAACAGCGGCCCGCCACTGCCCACGCCGACGTCCAGCTTGATTCCGAAATATTTCGTTCCGTTTGCGTAGTGATCGCCTTCGCTCAGTCCCGACCAGTCTTTGCGGTAATGCTGCGCAGCTTCCGACTGTCCCGCCCATCCGGTGTAGTAAAGTTCCGGCGCTACCGGATGCGTCGGCGAAGCGATCGCCAGCAAATACACAATCATCGTTTCGTTGAATCCAGTCAGGCGATGATTGATGAACCAGCTCCACTCCGGCGTCCAGTGCCAGTAAAGCGCGTCGCTGTCCTGCGATTTGCGGTACCAATCCCACTCCATGCCTTCCCACAAACGCGTGATGCGTTTTGTGAGTTCTGTTTCCTCCGGCGTCGAGCGATTAAAATATTGCCGCGCGGCGAGCAGCCCCTGCATCATGAAAGCGGATTCCACCAAATCGCCGCCGCTGTCGATCACATCAAAAACCGGAAGCGTCTCTCCGGTTTTTCCATCCATAAAATGCGGCCACACACCGTGATAGCGCGGCGCTTTTTCCAGAAACCGGGTGATTTTGTTCAGCCGCTCGGCGCCTTGTTCGCGCGTGATGAAACCCCGGTCCACTCCCACCACCAGAGCCATAATTCCGAAGCCGGAAGCACCGGTGGCCACAATGCGATCGTTGCCGGGGAGGCTCTCTCGAATCATGCCGGAGTCGGGATGCGCGCCTTCCCAGTAATAACGGAAGCAGGCTTCCTGCAGCATGGTAAGCAATTGGTCATCACTCATCGCGTGGGTTTCAGCGGAAACCACAGCGGAAGGCGCGGATTCTTTGTATTCCGCGCCGGAGAAAACAACCCTGTAAAAAGATTTCTGTCCCACCTTGCCAAGAAAATCGCTATAGCGATACACGCCCGGCGTCTGCATGCCGATGGGCGAGAATTTTTCGCCGTCCAGCGAACGATAAATAATAAAACGGCCCATGTCGGAATCGGCATCCGACGCCGATTCTGGCGCGTCCCAATTCAAATCGATATGACGCTCGTAAGCGCGCGCTTGCAACTTTTTTGGCGCGGCGAGCGAAAATTTCGCAGCCGCGCTCGCATAAGGCAGATTGCCAATGCGCACTTCATCCAGAAAAAGTGCGTGCGGCTTGGAATCGGCGGCGGCTTGTTCAAATGACAACGCGGCAAGGCGATGTGGATCGAAGGAAGTCACCGATTCCGCGGCCCCGCGGGCCAACGGAATGTTTACGCGAACCCATTTTTTTGCAGGTATGTTTCCAGAAAACTCGCCGAGGTGAAGACGGATGGAGAAACCGCGTTTGATGTCGTGCAGGCGCAAGTCGGGAAGCGAAGCGGTAGGAATTGCCTCGGCGGAGTACAACCAAAATGACAACGTATCGCCTTCAAACAGAATTTCGCGATTGCGAAATTCCAGTACGTGTACCGTGGCAATCCAGGCGCCGCCGGGACTAGACTGCCATGAAATGCGCAATGCGTTTGGCGGCGTGAAAAATATCTGACCATCGAGTGGGAGCCTCTTCCCTGCAAATTCCAGAGTGCTGGGAGCGACGGCTTTGCCGGAGGAATACGCATAGCCGGCGGTTTGCGGGCCATTGTCAAAAAAAGTGTGGCGGTAGTAGGAGGTCTGCGCGCTCGCCGGCGGCAAAGTCAGTGCGAAAGGGAGTGCGAAAAGGATTACGCCAACGCAAGGAGCGCGTAGCCAAAAGCCACAGTTGCGCAACTTCAGATTTAAAAGGGCATCGCTGGAAAATCGAGGAAGAAAAATGGGCATAAGCGTGGTCTAACCTCCAACTCCTTGCGGCGTCCCTCACAGAATCGGGCGATCTCCGGTAGACAAAAACGCGACCAGCCGTCGCCGAAACTCCGGCCGGGAAGCCGTGGTGCGCGCCAAGATTTCGCCAAGAATCGAAAATAAGAATCGTTGACAAGCGGATTTTACATGACTATAGTCGCGAACAGTAGTAGTTAACCGTTTTACCTAATCGCTGGCGCGGCAGGGGTGCTTGCGCGGCGACATCTAGAGGGGTGTCAAATGAAAATGGGGAAAATTGCGGTATTGGGATTCCTGTGCCTGGTGTGCCTGGGCGCGCTATCGCCCGGCGCGGCAGCGCAGTACCGGGCCTCGATCCAGGGCGTAGTCACCGACTCGCAGGGTTCAGCGGTCGGCGGCGCCACTGTAACGCTAAAGAACGAAGAGACCAATCAGATATTTACGGCGACCAGCGAAGACAACGGCGTTTTCAACTTTAACGCGCTGCCGCCCAGCAAGTTCACGATCACCGTTGAAAAATCCGGTTTCAAGAAACAAGTTATCCGAGGTTTCGGAGTTATCGCCGAACAGGCAAACTCCGTGAACGTAAGGCTCGATATTGGGCAGGTATCGGAATCGGTCACGGTCAACGGAGATTCAGAACCGCTGATCGACACGGAGACAGCCAACCTGCAAGGTACCGTGAAGGCCGATGAATTTCAGAAACTGCCATCGTTCGGCCGCGATCCTTTCCAGCTTCTGCAGCTTGCTCCCGGAGCATTCGGAGACGGATCGCAAAATGCAGGAGGCGGATCCAATAGCCTTCCGTCAAGTTCCATAGCTGGCAGCGGCGCCGTAGATGGCATCTTTAAGATTGAAAACAGCGGCCAGATCACTGCCAACGGCGCTCGGCCCGGCAGTAACAATTACCAGATCGATGGGGTTGGCGTTACAAGCGTATCCTGGGGCGGTTCGTCGGTCATCACCCCCAACGAAGACTCCATCAAGGAAATCAAAATCGTCACCGATAACTACGACGCGGAAAACGGACGCTTCAGCGGAGCGCAGGTTCAGGTCATCTCACAGAACGGCACCAACCAGTATCACGGCAGTTTTTTCTTCAAAGCGCACCGCCCAGGCTTGGATGCCTTCCAAAAGTATAACGGTTATAACAACGGCGTTGTAAAGGATGCCGCCCGCTTCAACGACTACGGCGGCACGGTGGGTGGTCCGATCCTAAAAAACCGGCTGTTTGCTTTCTTCTCCTACGAAACGATCAGCAACAATGCAAAGCAGGGGACCGGCGGCGGCTGGTATGAGACTTCGCAGTTCCGTGGGCTTGCGACGGCCGGAACGAACGCTGCGGCATTCTACAATTTCCCGGGGGTTGCTCCCAATGGCGGCACCTTTGTGGAACAGACCTGTGCCCAGGCCGGTCTGGTGCAGGGAGTCAACTGCAACCAAATCGCAGGACAGGGTTTGAACATCGGCACGCCTTTGACTGCTCCGCTCGGCACGCGCGATGCAGGCTATACCAGCAACCTCCACCCCGGCACCGGCGGCGACGGTTCGGGCGGTCCTGAGAATCTGGGAACTACTCCGGATATCGAATTCATTTCGGGTACCGTTGAACCCAGCCAAAGCAGCCATAAGCAATATAACGGCCGTATGGACTTCAACCTCACCAAGAGGGATCTGATCGCCTTCAGCATTTACTACGTGCCGAATACCAGCACCGGCTTCAACGGAAATGGCGACCGCCCGATGAACCTGTTCAACAGCAACTTCCTGAATCGCGCGGAGACGGCGTTCTGGGACCACACATTCGCTCCCACCTTGGTCAATGAAGTGCGCATTAATGCTGCTGGTTGGGAGGAAAAGGATCTCGCCAGCAATCCCAAGGCGCCCTGGGGGTTGCCACAAATCAGCTTTAACGGCATCGGCAGCATCCCGGCAACCGGCAATAACAGTCCGATGGAAGGATATGGAATCGGCTCCTTCAACGGGTTCGACCAGTGGACCTACGGCGCCAAAGACGTGCTGACCAAAGTTCACGGCGCGCACACGCTAAAGATGGGGGGAGAGTTTACCCGGCTGCTCTTTGTGGATGCGCCTTTCTGGGCCGACCGTCCCAGCTTCCAGTTCAACAATATCTGGGATTTCCTCAACGACGCTCCGGTGCAAGAGAATGGACAGTTCGATCCAACCACCGGAGTGCCCTCGGCTCTTCGCAAGGACACGCGAAGCAATATTATTGGGCTATTCTTCCAGGACAACTACAAGGTGCGGTCTAACCTGACGGTGACTGCCGGACTGCGCTGGGAATACTTCGGCGCAATTTCAGAAAAGAATGGCAAGCTGGCCACGGTGGTATTCGGCACTGGGCCAAACATTTTCTCCGACATAAGCGTCCGCACCGGCGGAAACTTATACAACGCACAAAAGGGGAACTTCGGTCCGCAGCTGGGATTTGCGTGGAGTCCGAAGCAAATCCTTGCGCTCGACTTTAACAATAAACTGGTGGTGCGCGGCGGTTTCGGAATTGCCTATAACGGATTCTCCGAATCCAATTCGCTGGACGGACGATTCAATCCGCCGTTTGTGCAAAGCTCGCCAACTTTTTCCGGAAGTGACATCGTTTACATCAACAGCTTCCCAACGGACGTGACTAATCCCAACGGATATGCACCGAACCCCAACGCCATCGTGACGTTCGGTCCCAACAATCTGCCGCTGACCGGCCGTACGGACTTGACAGCGTTTCCGTCCACTTGGCCGACCACTTACACCTACCACTACACACTCGGCGCAGAGTACGACCTCGGGCATCAATGGGTGGCTTCGATAGGTTATCAAGGCAGTACAACTCGCCACCTAACTGTGCACTACAACGACTATAACGTCGGTTCTGCGCTTGGATTCGCTTTGAATCCGAATGTGTCCGGCGTCACCTTGTATGCTGATGACGGTTCAGCGCGCTTCAACGCTTTGCTGCTGGAACTGAAGCACAATTTCAGCAACACCTTCCAGGTAGATACGCAGTACCGCTTCAGCCATACCATGGACTCTGGGTCCAACGCCTACGCAGCGGGTGCGTACCAGTGGAACCTAGCGACAGGTTTCGCTACTTCGGACTACGACATCCGCAACGCGTTTAAACTCTATGGAGTCTGGTCGCCGAGGATCTTCCGAGGCAGCAGCAACAGCTGGATGGAAAAGGTCGCCGGCGGTTGGACCGTCTCCGGAATTCTTAACGCTCATACCGGCTTCCCGTGGACACCACAGTATGCCAACAACGAAATTACAAATGGCTTTGATCCGGTTTTCAACTTCGGACCTTTTTCAGGAGGCTCGTCGAACGACGCAGGGCCGGGCAACCTTCTTCCTGCAGCTTATCTCGGCGGCTTCCACGCGAATTACCGAAGCAGCACGCCCAATCCCAACGGAGGACAGGCATTTTTCACGCCGCCGACCGTGGCTCCAGGCACGCTCTTCACGTGCCTGTTCCCCAACCCGGATCCGGTCGCATGTCCAAGCGGGCAGCAAGGTTTTGGGCCGCTGCCGACATTCCCGGGAATAGCGCGCAATTCTTTCACCGGACCCGGCTACTTTGATGTGGACGCAACGCTCAGCAAATCGTTTGGACTGCCTACATTAAAAATCATTGGCGAAAACGCCAAGATCGAATTCCGAGCCAACTTCTACAACTTGTTTAACAAGGTCAATTTGTGGAATATCCAGAACGACATCTTCAACTCGCACTTTGGAGAAGCACAGCAAGCGCTGGGCTCGCGCACCATCGAACTGCAGGCGCGTTTCAGCTTTTAACCCAGAAGGGTCCGGTCACTAACCCCGGCCGGACTTTTCACCACCCCCGGAAGCTGTCAACTACGGACGGCAAGACGCCCTGGTTGACAGCTTCTATTTTTTTTACCGATACTTTTCTTGAGGGTTCCGGTCATTTTCTCCGTTCGCCTTTTTACGAGTCTTCCGTTTCTGGCACGTTATTGCCTCCTCGCGGCTTTGCTGCTGCAAGCGCAAGCAATCGTCGCGGCGCAGACCAAGCCCTCCAGCCAGCCATCGAACGAGACGCAATTCAAGCGGCTCTCTGAACAAGCAGCGAAAGCCAGCGGCGAAAACCACCTGGACGAGGCCGCCCTGCTCTATGCCAAGGCCCTGGCGCTTCGCCCAAAGTGGACGGACGGATGGTGGTCGCTCGGCACCATTGAATATGATCAGGACCACTACGCAAAAGCAGCGCGCGATTTTGAAAAAGTGCTCGCTCTGGACAACAAGAACGGCACAGCCCACGCGATGCTCGGGTTGTGCCAGTTCGAACTGGGCAAGGAGGGCGCGGCGCTCAAGAATTTACTGGCTGCGGAGAATCTTGGTGTGGTCAAAGATCAGCAGTTGCGCAGGGTGGCGCTCTACCACATGGGGTTGCTGGAATTGCGCGCCGGAAAATATGGCGCGGCCAAGGAAACATTCGGACAATTGGCGAGAGACGGCATCCGCACCAGAGAATTGATCAACGGACTGGGCCTTGCCGCGCTGATGATCAAACCGCAGGACGCGCCCGGCGAAGGCACTCCCGGCGCCAACATCGTCGAGCGCGCAGGCCAAGCAGAACTGCTGCTCACCGCGAACGATTTCGATCACGCCAAAGAGAAATACGCGCAGTTATGCAGCGAATTCCCCGCGTATCCCAATTTGCATTTCGCCTTTGGCCGGCTGCTGCTGGAAACTCACGAAAACGATCAGGCGGTGCAGGAATTCGAGCAGGAATTGCAGCGCGATCCGAACAATGTCAATGCAATGCTGGAGATCGCGGTGGCTCGCGAGCTGGTGGACCCACAAGGAGGCTTGAAATTTGCCGAAGACGCCGCCAAGCTCGCGCCCGCGTTGCCTTTTTCTCATTACATTCTTGGCATGCTGCGACTGGACACCGGGGACGCGCCCGGCGCAATTCCTGAGCTGGAGATTGCGCAAAAAGCCTTTCCTACCGAGGCTGGCGTGTACTTCTCGCTGGGAAAAGCCTATGCCCGAGTGGGGCGCAAGGAAGAAGCCAGCAAAGCTCGCGCGGAATTTGCCCGGCTGAACGCGCTGGCAGCAAAACCTGCGGGTCCAACGATTTATGGCACACAAGTTCGCACCCTGGATAAGGAGAAACCATAATAGTGGCTCCGTTCTTTTCCTTGCCAGCGGTCCGCAATTGGTTTGCAGCTCGCCAGGGTTTTGGCGTCAAAACTGGAATCGCGCGGCGGGACTTTCTGCGAGCCTTGAGCGCCCAGATCGGCCTTTCCAGCGGACTCGCGCTCGCCGGCAGAATTCCATTTCTTGGCGCCGCAGCCGGGGCAATTCTGCAAACGCAGCAAGAGAAGCCGGCCCTGTTCACCGAAATCCCGTCGGCAAAAAGTGGCATCGCCTGGCGACACGTTAACGGCCGTTCGCCTGAATACTATATTCCCGAAACCACCGGCGCCGGATGCGCGTTCCTGGACTACGACAACGACGGTTGGATGGATATTTATCTGGTGAACAGCGGCAAATGTGATTTCTACAATCCCGTTCCGCCGCTGCGCAATGCGCTTTACAAAAATAATCGCGACGGCACGTTCACTGACGTCACTGAAAAGGCCGGCGTGGCTGCCGGCGGCTATGGCATGGGCATTGCCGTCGGAGATTACAACGCCGATGGCTGGCCCGATCTTTACGTGACGCAATACGGACGAAGCATTCTGTATCGCAACAACGGCGATGGCACGTTCACCGACGTGACCGAAAAAGCAGGCGTGGCCGCACCCGGTTGGGCGACCAGTGCAGTTTGGTTTGATTATGACAATGACGGCAAGCTGGATCTGTTCGTCTGCCGGTTCGCAGATTTTGACAAGTCCAAACACGTTTTCTGCGGCAACGAACAGACCAGGAAGCGTTACAACTGCAGCCCGCGCAGTTATCCTTCCTCGCGCAGCTGGCTCTTTCACAACAACGGCGATGGCACTTTCAAAGATGTTTCCGAAGAATCCGGTATCGCCAAGCTGATGGGAAAGTCGTGGGGCGTGGTGGCCACCGATATTAACAACGACGGGTGGATGGACCTCTTCGTGGCCAATGATACCGTGCAGAATTTTCTGTTTCTCAACAAGAAGAATGGGAAATTCGCGGAAATCGGCCTGGACGCCGGCGTGGCTTTTAGCCAGGACGGACGCGAACGCGGCGGAATGGGTGTCGATTCCGCGGATTTATACCAGGATGGCTGGCAAGATCTATTCGTTTCCAATGTTGATCAGGAAATGTATTCCATTTACAAAAACAACCACGATTTGACCTTTGAGGACATGGCCGGACCCACTGGGCTCGGACGGACCACGCTACTGATGAGCGGTTGGGGCGTGAAGTACTTCGACTACGATAACGATGGGAACATCGATCTGTTCATCGTCAACGGCCATCCCGACGACAAAATCGAAGAGCATTCGAATCACGTCAGCTATCTGGAGCCCCTGTTGCTCTTTCACAATAACGGCCACACGCTGGAAAACGTGAGTCAATCGGCGGGGCCCGCTTTTCATCAGAACTTGGCGGCTCGCGGCATGGCCGTCGGGGATTTTGACAATGACGGCGCCGTTGACGTGCTGGTCGCAGTGAATGATGGCGCTCCGGTTCTGCTCAAAAACACTGCGGCGGCGGGAAACCATTGGCTTGGCGTAAAGCTGGTCGGACGGAAATGCAACATGGATGCCATTGGAGCAATACTTTCCTGGACCGCGGGCACACTGAAAAGAAGCTGCCTAAAAACTGGCGGCGGGAGCTTTCTTTCTTCGCACGATCCGCGCGTGGTGATGGGCCTCGGTTCGAACGCGCGCATTGACAAGCTGGAAATTCAGTGGCCGCAACCGAGCGGGCGCAGGGAAACTTTCACCGATTTACCCAGCGACCGCTACATCACCATTGTCGAGGGCGAAGGAATCAAACTGTGAGAACTTTAGCTTAGCGTTTATTGCCTGGCTCGCCGATGTCGAGCGTTGTGCTTTGCCCTTCGGCGCTGCTGGGCGCAATCCACACCGTCAGGCGGGCAGGTTCCACACCGAATTTATTTTCATCTCCCCAGAATGCAAAAGTCTCGGCATCCAGATCGAACGTTACCTTTCGTGATTCGCCCGGAGCCAAAGTGAATCGCTGAAAACCTTTCAACATGCGCACCGGCATGGCGATGCTGGTTCCGTCGAGCCGAATATAAAGTTGCGCCAGAGCTTCGCCGGCGCGCGTTCCGGTGTTTTTCACTTCCGCGCTGACGGAGAGCGCCGTCGAACGCTGCCCCTTTTCAGCAAACGCCTGCCGCAAATTCGCAAAGGAGACTTGCTGCGCGCTGGCCTGCGTGACGCCGTAAGTGAATGCGGTGTAAGTTAATCCAAACCCAAATGGGAATTGCGGCGAATCCAGTTCATCAATGTAGCGCGAGACATATTTTTTCTCGCCGGGCTCGCCGGGATGAGCAGGATCGGATTGCGGCCGTCCGGTATTCAGCGCGTTGTAGTACAGCGGCTCCTGGCCGACCGAACGCGGCCAGCTCAACGGCAAATGACCGCTGGGAGCTGCATCGCCAAAAAGAATGTCGGTCAGAGCATTGCCTGCTTGCACTCCAGGAAACCACGCGGCGATGACCGCGGGAACGTGCGCAAACGCCCAGGGAAGAGTGAGTGGCCGTCCGCTGAACAGAATCAACACCACCGGCTTGCCGGTAGCGACAACTTTTTCGAGCAATTCTTCCTGGCGGCCCGGCAAACCGATCCAGGCGCGCGAAGCCGCTTCGCCGGTCATAGTCGGCGCGTCTTCGCCCAGCGCCAAAATCACGATTTCGCAATCCTGCGCGACCTGCACGGCTGCGGCGATGTCGCTGTCCGATGCATCCAGAAAATTCGTGCCCTTGGCATAGCGGACGCGAGCATCGCCAAGTTTTTTCCTCAGCGCGCTGCGCAGCGTCACCGCGTCTTCGCCGCGGCCGAGTCCGCCCCACGAGCCGATCATGTTGCCGGCGTCGTCGGCCAGCGGACCGATCAACGCAACCGAAGAGACCGTTGCGGAAAGCGGCAAGGCTGGCGAACCGGAAACTGCTTCGTTGCGCAAAAGGACCAGAGAACGTGTGCCCGCCAGCTTTGCCAGAGCGATACTTTCGGGGCGAAGCATCGCGGCGGTTTCATTTTTCTCGTCCGTATAAGGATGGTCGAAAAGTCCCATCGCGAATTTCACGCGCAAGATGCGGCGAACCGCGTCGTCGATGTCGGCTCGCGACACCTGGCCGGACTGCACAAGCTCGATCATGTGCTGGTGGTAAAGATTGCTGACCATGTCCATGTCCACGCCGGCCAGAAACGCCTTGCGCGCTGCGGTCGCGCCATCAATGGCGATGCCGTGGGCCATCACTTCGCTGACGGAAGTCCAATCGCTATCGACGAATCCTTTGAAGCCCCACTCCTTCTTCAGGATTTGCTTTATGGTGAATGGATTTGCTGAAGCAGGAATTCCGTCAAGCGAATTAAATGCGCTCATAAAGGTGCCCGCGCCAGCCTCTTCCGCCGCGTGAAATGGAGGAAGATAAAACTCCCGCAAGGTGTGTTCGGAGATTTCCGTGGTGTTATAGTCGCGTCCGCCTTCCGCTGCGCCGTAGCCGACGTAGTGTTTTACGCAGGCCACAATGCTATCCGCCGCGTCGAGACGGTCGCCCTGATAGCCGCGGACATACGCGCGGGCCATCGCGGAGCCCAGAAAAGGATCTTCGCCCGCTCCCTCAGACATGCGGCCCCAGCGCGCGTCGCGCGCAATATCCACCATCGGTGAAAAAGTCCAGCGCACGCCTCCCGCAGAAGATTCCTGGGCCGCTACGCGCGCAGCCTTTTGCACAATCTCCGGATCCCAGGTCGCAGCCAGACCGAGAGGAATCGGAAACGTGGTGCGAAAACCGTGAATTACGTCCAATCCAAAAATCAGCGGAATGTGCAGGCGTGAATTTTCTACTGCGATGCGCTGCAGTTCGTTGGTTGCGCGTGATCCGGTCACGTTAAAGAGCGAACCCACTTGGCCCCGGCGAATCATGTCCCGGTCGTCGGTTCTGCCGGAACTGGGTCCGGTGGCTTGACCGGCGGAATACTGCACCAGCTGGCCGATCTTTTCCTCCAGCGTCATTTTTGCAAGCAGTGCGTTGACCCGTTTTTCCAGTTCCGGAGAATCCAACTGATGGCCCGAGGGCGTTGCCCCGGCGGCGAAGGATTGCGCAACCGATCCTGGAGAAAGGAACAGTGCCAGACTGAACATCACAAAAAACCCTAAACTCATTCTATGAATTCGACTACCGACTCGTTCGGCAACTCTCGACAATATGCGGAATCTCATGGCTGAAATGAACACACCTTCACGAGGATTGTTTGGAACCCCAGAGCGGGGTATCTCTTCTGTGGCTGGATACCACGACAAGCACACTCACCTCGACCCCCCGGACGCCAAGAGAGCTTACCCCATAGATCGCCATAGGTAAATCGATTTATCTATACTTTGGAAGATTCGCCGGCGGTGTTGGGTGGCGCCGGCCCCGGCCACCAGAAGCTTGCAGCTTGCCCTGCCCTGTGACAGACTACGCAACCACCCCACTTATGTCACGCTCGAAATCGGATAAAAGCGCTGCTGGCCAGGAACGCCCGGAGCAAAAGGTCAACCTTCGTGAACTCGCCGAGCATCTCGGCCTGTCCGTGGCTACCGTCTCGTTGGTCATGAACGGGTCTCCGGCGGCCAAATCGATTCCTCATCACACGCAAGCCCGGGTGCGCGCCGCTGCGCGTGAATTGAATTATCGCCCGAACGTCATGGCCCGCATGCTGCGCCAGCAGCGCAGCTTCACCATCGGAGTCATCGTTCCGGAAATCAGCGAAGGTTATGCCGCGTTGGTGCTTTCCGGCATCGAGGATCTTCTTCTTCAGGAAGGATATTTCTATTTCGTCGTCAGCCATCGTCATCGCAACGATTTGATCGAGGAATACCCACGTCTACTGCAGCAGCGCGCCGTGGAAGGACTGGTTCTGGTGGACACCGTCTGCCCGTCCACAATTTCCGTCCCGGTAGTCGCTGTTTCCGGACACAAGCATCTTCCCGGAGTCACAAACATCTCGCTCAACCACAGTCGCGCCGCGCGCTTGGCTCTCGATCATCTTTCTGCGCTGGGCCATAAAAAAATCGCGTTCATCAAGGGGCAGGCCTTCAGCTCGGACACCGAGGTGCGCTGGAAGTCCGTTCGTGTTGCGGCGCAGGAACTCGGAATCACGGTGAAAGACAGTTTAACGGTGCAATTGGATAGCGAATCGCCGACGCCGCAGCCCGGCTATGACATGACTTGCAAATTACTGCAGCTGGGAGAACCCTTCACCGCGCTGTTTGCCTTCAATGATATTTCTGCGCTGGGAGCCATTCGAGCCTTGCGCGAAGCAGGCCGCAAAGTACCCGAAGACGTCTCGGTCGTCGGGTTTGATGATATCCAAAGCGCCGCTTATCAGAATCCCGGCCTTACCACGATTCGCCAACCGCTGCGCGAAATGGGCATGACCGCGGCCGCAACCCTGGTGCAGCGCATCGGCGCGCCCCAAAATGCGGATTTTCCGAAAAGCATCGTGGTGGAGCCAGAACTAGTCGTGCGCGGAAGCACCGCTAAATTGCCGTAGCGCACCACTGCAAAGCACAATTTCAGTCTTTCTCCTGCGTCACGATGTGCACATCCACTTCCGGCGATTCCCGCAAAAATCGGTGAGCTGCCGAGAGATACAAATATCTTCTCCAGCCACGTTCCACGGATCTTCCAAAAATTACCTGTGTGATGTGTTTTTCGCGGACCACTTTGGCCACGGAATCGGCAACGCTGACGCCTTTCAGCTCCATGACTTTTGCTCCGAGATTTTCTGCAAAACGCAGATTGGCGGCCACTGTCTTCTGGTCTTGCTCCAGATTGTGGCGGCCGGTATCCACGTGAATGACATACAACTCCGAATCCAGGCGCCGGGCCATGCGTGCCGCTCGCGCGATCAGGTATTGCGCCGAGGGATCCGCGCTGACACACACTGCGATGCGCTCACGCACACCCCAATTTTTCTGGATGTCCTTGGCAGCCATATAGTTTTCCAGGCTGCGGTCCACCTGCTCGGCGACCTGACGCAGAGCCAGTTCGCGGAGAGCAATTAAATTGCCTCGCCGAAAAAAATTATTCAGAGCCTGCTCCACTTTGGTGGGAATGTAAACGTCGCCGCGACGCATGCGATTTTGCAAAGCTTCAGGGGTCAGGTCTACCATCACGGTTTCGCTGGCGGTCATGGGCACCCAGTCGGGAACCGTCTCGCGAATATTGATCCCGGTGATATTGCGGACCACCGGCGAAATGCTTTCGATGTGCTGAATATTCAGAGTTGAAATCACATCAATATTGGCGGCCAGCACCGCCTGCAAATCCTCGTAACGCTTGCGATTCTTGCTCCCGGGAATGTTGGTGTGCGCCAGCTCGTCCACCAGCACCACCGCCGGCTTGCGCGCCAGAATTCCGTCCAGGTCCATCTCGTCAAAAAGCGTTCCCTTGTACTCAATCCTTTTTCGCGGCACCGCTTCCAGCTGAGTCAGCAGTTCTTCGATGCCTTTGCGGCCGTGCGTTTCCACCACTCCTATCACCACGTCTTCGCCGCGGCTGTGGCGGCGAATGGCTTCGCTGAGCATGGCGAATGTCTTGCCAACACCCGGCGCATAGCCCAGAAACAGCTTAAAGTTGCCGCGTGTTTTCGGTGAAGGAGAGGCCACTTCCAGCCAATCTTCAGGCTTCTTGGTCACTTCGAGTTCGCTCCCGTCCGGCGCGCCGGATACGATAGACTTGTCAAATGACCGGTCCAGTCCGACGTCGCACGGTTCGCAGCTTGCTGGCTGTACTGTCCGTCGTCGGAATTACCTTGTTCTTCCGCGAGACGCTTCCGCGAGTGAATCAGACCACCGTCGCGCTGTCGTTTCTCCTCGCGATTTTAGCAGTTTCCGCGGTCTGGGGAATGACCGTATCGGTTTTGATGTCCGTCGCGGCGGCCGTTGCCTTCAATTATTATTTCCTGCCCCCAGTCGGTGCGCTGACCGTCGCCGATCCGCAAAACTGGGTCGCCTTGTTCGCATTTCTCGTCACTTCCATCACCGGAAGCCGGCTCTCTAGCCGCATTCGCCGCGAAGCGGACATTGCCAACCGCCGCCGCCGCGAAATCGAGCACCTGTACGCTTTCAGTCAGAAACTTCTCGGCGAAGGCAACGTCATTCAGTTGTTGAACGCCATTCCCAATCACATTGTGGACGCTTTCGAATCCGGCGCCGCCAGCCTTTTTCTCGCCGACAAGCAGAAATTTTACCGCTCCGGGCACGGCACACTGCAACTCGAGGAGGCGCAACTGCGGGCGGCATTTGAGCGCGAAGAGCCTTCTGTGGACCTGGCGGGCGGTTTGAGCTTCGGACCAATTCGGCTGGGCATGAAATCCATCGGCAGCTTCGGGATTTCTGGCGCTCCTCTTACCCGGCAAACTCTCGAAGCGGTTGGCACACTTCTTGGCGTGGCCATCGAGCGCGCCCGCGCCGTCGAGCAATTGAGCCACACCGAAGCCGACCGGCAAAGTGAGCGCCTCAAATCGGCCTTGCTCGACTCCATTACTCACAATTTCCGCACCCCGCTCACGTCCATAAAAGCTTCCGTGACTTCCTTGCTTAGCGCGAATGCTCCCGGTGGCGCGCAAAACCGGGAGCTGCTGGAAATCATGAATGAAGAATGTGACCGGCTGAATAAATTGGTGGAGGACGCATCGGAAATGTCCCAACTGGAAGCCGGAGAGATCGAACTGCAGTTTCGCGCGGTTCCCGTGCAAGAGTTGATTGATGCTGCCCTGGCACATTGCAGGACCTCGTTGGGTTCGCGGGAAGTGCGCATTCAAGTGCCCGCCGACATTCCTGCAGTGCGCGCCGATTTAACCCGGGGCAAGGAAGTCTTGGTACAGCTGCTGGAAAACGCAAATCTCTATTCAGGAACGGATAAGCCCATCGTTGTCAGCGCGGAAAGCACCGGGAATCTGGCTCTTTTCAGCGTTGCCGATCGTGGTCCTGGAATCGATACCATGGAGCAGGGCTTGATCTTCGACAAATTTTATCGGGGCAAGGATCAGCGCTCGGTGATTCAAGGCACCGGCATGGGTTTGCCAATCGCCAAAGCCATCGTCGAAGCCCACGGCGGCACTATCAGCGTCACCAGCCAACTGAATCATGGCTCCGTTTTTACTTTCACATTGCCTGTGGCGCGGGCCAGAGTGGATCGTTGAAGTCCTCCGCCAAAATTCTCATCGTTGATGATGCTCAGCAGGTGCGCCGCGTCCTGCGCACTGCCCTGTCCTCGGAGGGCTACACCATTTACGAAGCAGGAACCGGCGAAGAAGCTCTCGATGCAATCCGCTCTTTCTCTCCAGACGCCATTTTGCTCGACGTCAACATGCCCGGCATGGGCGGGCTGGAAACCTGCCGCGAGATCCGTCGCTCGCTCGATGTGCCCATCGTCATGCTCACCGTCCGCAATTCGGAACGCGACAAGGTCATGGCCCTGGATGCCGGGGCGGACGACTATGTCGTCAAACCCTTTGGCATGCAGGAACTCCTGGCCAGAATTCGCGCAGCGCTTCGCCGTCGCATTCCGCAAGGCAAGGGCAGCACTTTCGTCAGCAAAGATTTGACTGTCGATTTTGAAGCCCGCCTGGTCACGGTCCGCGGATGCGACACTCATTTGACCCCGAAGGAGTTTGAACTTCTCCGCCATCTGGTGCTCAACGCCGGCAAGCCCCTCACTCACCGCCGCCTGTTGCAAGCTGTTTGGGGACCGGACTATGGCGACGAACCGGAGTATCTGCGCGTGATGATTAATCAACTGCGCAAAAAAATCGAATCCGACCCCGCACGCCCAAAATTGATTTTGACGGAGCCCTGGGTAGGCTATCGCTTTCAGGCCCCGCGCGAATCGAAACACGCCGAAACCGATGAAACTCCGGATCAGTGAAGCGGAAAGTAGGCGTCCAGCGCCCGATTCAATTGCAGGACATTGATGCGGGGTTCGCCTAGAATCCCTAACTGGCGCCGCACTGTGTGAACACCAACGAGACCGCGCAGCACCGGGTCGCGCATGGCGCGCTCGCGATTGAACACCCGTGCCAGAAATCCGCCGAGCGGTTTCTTCAGCACAAAAATCACTGCAAAAAATAAACCGATCTCCGAACCAGCCGTTTGCGGTCAGGTCAGAATTTCTCCGGCCACAGCAGTGCCGAGACCGGGTAGCCGAACAAACAGGCAGCAAATCACCATCAACAATATTTGGCCAAGCATATTTCAACCGCTCACAAACCTGCAGCCCCAGGGAAAAGGTGAAAGAAGTATCGTGCCAACGATGGAAATGATGTCCGCCATAAGACCAAGCAATTCCAAGATTCAAGCAAGCCTAGACGCTGCGCCTAATCATAAGGATTAGCGGCATATCAAGATTTTACCAACCCTCTTCCAAGTCTAACTACTTGACAACAAGGCGCTTACCATAATCTAGCGCCCGGCCTTTTCACTACTTCCTTCCGCCCTGCCTGGGCACGATTAACCCGACCAATTTCGCGTATCATGCGTCTGTGCGAGTCCTGCTTGCTGAAGACGATCTGGGAGTGCAGCGGTTTGTTCTCAAGGGCCTGCAGGAACAGGCCTACGCCGTTGACGCCGTCGCTACCGGCACGGCCGCTCTCGAACAGGCCGAGATCAATACCTACGACCTGATCATTCTCGACGTCATGCTTCCCGAGCTCAGCGGTTTCGAGGTTTGCCGCCGTCTGCGCGAAGCAGGCTTGAAAATTCCCGTGCTCATGCTCACCGCGCGCGATGGCGTCGAAGACCGCATTGCTGGGTTGGACCACGGCGCCGACGACTATCTGACTAAGCCCTTCGAATTCCGCGAACTCCTGGCGCGCTTGCGCGCTCTTCTCCGCCGTCCGTCTGAACTGAAGCCCGCACAATTATCGGTCGCGAATTTGATTTTGGACACTGCTTCACAATCCGCGATACGGGGCGATCGCCGCATCACACTGACCCATAAGGAATACGCGCTGCTCGAATATCTGGTGCGCAACGCCGGACGTGTCGTTGGCCGCGCTGATATCGCCGAACATGTCTGGGACGAACACTTCGATCCATTTTCAAACCTGATCGAAGTGTATGTGAACCGCTTGCGCCGCAAAATCGACGCTCCCAAGGAAATTCCGTTGTTGCACACGCGGCGCGGCGCCGGGTACATGCTCGGTCCCGACGGCGAGGCCGCGAATGCAGAAACTCCGCTCCAGCGTTCCGGCAACAAAAGTAAATCCTCCGGCAAAAAACACGATGTTTAGTTCCGTCCGCAGCCGCCTCACAGTCTGGTATGCCGCGGTGCTCACCTGCACGCTGTTGTTTCTTTCGCTCCTCATCTATTGGATCGTAAAAGAAAGTGTTCTCGCTCGTATGGACGCCGGACTCGTCGAACTCTCTGACTCTTTCCTCGCCACACTGGAAGCGGAATTAAGTAGCGCTCCAGCCGCCGAAGACATCACGGCTGCGGCGCGCCAATCCATGCTGGAACATCAATACCCCGGCCACTCCTTTGCCGTTCTTACCGCCGGTGCGGAATTGCTCGCCAGTTCTTCCGAATTGCCCAGCGCGGTCAGCAAACCTCACGCCGATCCGCACCCAGAGATTTCTCGCGCCTCACTGCGCGCCTGTCTGGATTCCCTCGCAACGCCCTCCAAGCCCTTCCGCGCCCTTTCCTCCCGCCACGGTGGTGTACGCTGCTACGCGCGCACTTTTTCCGCGGCCGGAAGTTCCTATCAATTGGTCATCCTTGCTTCATTGCATCCGGAAAGCGAACTGCTGGAGAACATCCGCATCGCGCTGTTATGGCTGGTCGCTTTCACCATCGTACTCGCCTCCGCGGGCGGCTATTTTCTCGCCCGTAAAAGTCTCGCACCTGTCGCGGACATGACCGCCCAAGCCGATCACATCGGCGAGTCCACTATTCACGATCGCCTGCCCATTCAAGATCCACAGGACGAACTCGGCCGCCTCGCCGCCACCTTCAACCGCTTGCTCGACCGTCTGGACGCCGCCTTTGAGCGCCAGCGCCGCTTTATCGCCGATGCTTCGCACGAACTACGCACCCCGCTGGCAATTCTCCAGGGAGAATCCGAGGTCGCGCTCGCAAAAGAGACGCGCTCTACTTCCGAATATCGCGAGTCGCTTGGCATTCTGCACCAGGAAGCGCGCCGCTTGTCCCGCGTTGTTGATGATATGTTTACGCTCACCCGCGCTGACGCTGGCCAGTATCCCGTCGTGCCGCGCGAATTTTATCTCGACGAGCTGGCTGCGGATTGTGTGCAATCGCTGCGCAGCCTGGCCGCCGCCAAATCCATTTCTCTTTCTGTCGATTCCCCGGGCGAACTTTCGATGGTTGCCGATGAGTCGCTGGTCCGCCGCATGCTCCTGAATCTTCTCGACAATGCGATCAAATATACGCCGAACGCTGGAGCCGTCTCGCTTGCCTTGCGGGCCACGCCGGAATGCGCGGAAATTTCCATTTCCAACAACGGCCCCGGCATTCCGCCCGAATTGCAGCCGCGCATCTTTGAGCGTTTTTTTCGCGGCGATCAGGCTCGCACCCGCACGCATCCGGAAAGCGGCGCAGGCCTTGGTCTTTCCATCGCCAAATGGATTGCGGAAGCCCACCGCGGCTCGCTTGAACTGACCCGCTCCAGCCCTGCGAGTACAGTGTTTACCGCACGTCTACCGAAATTTTCCGGTTCTTCTACATCAACCGGTTAATCGTGCATTTATCTCGACTCCGCTAAATTCGTTCCAGACGCTTCTAGCAGCTCGGATCGCGTCACAGAAACTATGTCTTTTGGCTCATGCCCTCGCTCTGCGTTTTTGCTTGCCGCAGCGTTTTTCGCCGCTTCGCTGAATTGGTTTGTCTGCGCACAGGAAAAACCGGAAGCGCCTCGGCCTCAGGCGCCTGCCGTAACTTCTTCCTTGCTCCGGCCTGCAGCCACCGGCGAGCCGGTACAACTTTCTCTCGCCGCAGCGCTGGCTCTCGCGCGAAAAAACAGTACCGTATACCAGGCCGCGCTTGCCGAGGCCGGCTCCGCCCACGAAGAACGCACTCAGGCTCGCGATGCGCTACTTCCTCAAGTCGCTTACAACAACGAATATCTTTATACCCAGAGCAATCAGCAGGGCGGCGTTCGCTTTATCGCCAACAATGCGGTGCACGAATACACCAGCCAGGGCAACGTCCACGAAGCTATCGACGTAGCCGCGCTCGCCAACTACCGGAAGATTTCCGCCACTGCGGCAGTCGCACGCGCCAAAGCTGAGATTGCCTCGCGCGGCCTGGTGGTCACTGTAGTGCAAAACTATTTCACCGCTCTCGCCGCGCAATTCAAGCTCGACGACGCCAAGCGCGCCACTGATGAAGGCGATCGCTTTCTGCAACTTACGCAGCAACTCGAGCATGGCGGCGAAGTTGCACACGCTGACACCATTAAAGCCGAGCTGCAGGCGCAGGATCGCCGCCGCCAGTTTCAGGAAGCACAACTCAATTTTCTTAATGCGCGCCTCGATTTCGCGGTGCTGATTTTCCCAAATTTTCAGGACAACTTCGTCCTCACCGACGACCTGCGCGCTTCCACTGCTCTGCCCGCGCTCGAAGAAGTCCAGCAGCAGGCCGCGCGCGATAATCCTGATCTGCGGGCGGCTCTTGAATCGGTCAACGTTTCCTCCGGCGAAGTGGCCGCGGCGCGCGCCGGATACCTTCCTTCGCTGGCCCTCGATTATTTTTACGGAATCGATGCGCCGAATTTCGCGGCCCACAGCGATTTCAACGGCCAGCGTCTGGACAACATCGGCTCCTCCGCGTTGGCCACGCTAAGTCTTCCAGTCTGGAATTGGGGAGCCACGCGCAGCCGCGTTCATCAGGCTGAACTTCACCGGAAGCAAGCCAAGCTCGAACTTTCTTACTCGCAGCGCAAACTCATCGCGGAAATTCGCTCCCTGTACGCGGAAGCTGAAACCGCGCTCAACGAACTCGCCGGACTCGCTCGCTCTTCGGAACTTGCCGCCGAAAGCCAGCGCCTTACTGCGCTGCGATACAAAGACGGCGAATCCACGGTCCTCGAAGTTGTCGATTCGCAAAACGCTTTTGTTCAGGCCAGCAACAATTACCATGACGGAGCGGTACGTTATCGCGTCGCCCTTGCCAATCTGCAAACTCTCACCGGAGTTCTCACCACGCCATGACTTCGCGCCATTTCCCTGTGTTGCCAAAGCCTTCCCTACTGTCATTATTTTCCCTGCTTGCGGTTTCCTGTTTTCTCGCTGCCTGCTCCAGCAAAGAACCGGAAGTGGTTCCGGAAGTCGCGGTGCAGGTCACACCCGCGAAATTCGGCGACATCTCGCAAATCGTCACCGCCGAAGCCGTGGTTTTTCCGCTGCAACAAGCCGTGGTCACTCCCAAAATCACTTCCACCATCAAATCTTTCGAGGTGCAGCGTGGCGCACGCGTTCACAAAGGCCAGCTGCTTGCCGTTCTGGAAAATGCCGATCTTTCCGCCGCTGCCGTGCAAAGCAAAGGTGAATACGAACAAGCCGAAGCCGGTTACATCACCTCCACCGCGTCAAGCCTTCCCGAACAGATTCAGAAAGCCGAGCTCGATACTTCTTCTTCTAAAGCGGCTCTCGATGCGCAACAAAAAGTCTTTGACAGCCGTAAGGAACTCTTCGCACAGGGCGCGCTTCCTCGCCGCGATCTGGACGCCGCCGAAGTGGCGCTCACCCAGGCGCGCAGCCAGTACCAGCAATCGCAAAAGGCACTTGACGATCTTCGCCGCAGCGGCAAAGATTCGGCGCTCAAAAATGCCGGTGGGCAACTCTCCGCCGCAAAAGGAAAACTTCTTGGCGCGGAAGCCACGCTGAGCTATTCGCAAATTCGCAGTCCAATCGACGGCGTGATAACCGACCGTCCGCTGTATCCCGGGGAATTGGCTGCTGCGAATCAGCCATTGCTCACGGTGATGAATACTTCCCACCTGATTGCGAAGGCTCACGTTTCGCAAGCGCAAGCCGGTGGCCTAAAAAAAGGCGCCGCCGCAACCATTCGCATTACCGGCCAGGAAGATCCGGTTCCCGCGAAATTAAGTCTGGTCAGCCCGGCGCTCGATCCCGGCAGCACCACCATCGAAGTGTGGGTGGAAGCCGCGAAGCCTCCCGATTCGCTGCGCCCCGGCATGACTGTGCAAATTTCCATCACCGCTGCCACCGCAAAAAACGCTGTGCTGGTGCCGAAAGATTCCGTCTTCCAGTCGCCGGAAGGAGCCAGCTACGTCATGCTCGCCGGTTCGGACAATATCGCCCATCAACAAAATGTGCAGCTCGGCATTCGCGGCGATTCTGAAACGCAAATTACCAGCGGTGTCTCCGCGAAAGATTCGATTATCACCTCCGGCGGCTACGGCCTCCCTGATAAAACTAAAATTAAGATTGAAGTCGCGCCTGGCAAAGAAGAAGACGCCGATAAGTCCGACGAGAAATCTCCAGAGAAGTCGTCCGGCAAATCCACCGAAAAATCGTCGGACAAATCGCCGCAACAATCGAATGACAAAAGCCAGCCCTCCGGATCGGAAAAGGAGTAGCGCGGATGCCGGAGCGATCTTCCTCTCCTTGGCCGCGCAAACCGGTGGTGGACAATTTGCGTTGGTTCCAGAAAATATCCAGCCCGGTTCTTTTTCTGATTATCAGCCTGGCGCTGGTTGGCGGTTATCTCGCTTTCAGTATTCCTGTTTCTGTTTTTCCCAACACTGATTTTCCCCGCATCGTTATCGGCGTTGACAACGGCGTCATGCCCATCGACCAGATGCTGGTCACCATCACCCGCCCGATCGAAGAATCCGTCAACAACGTTCCCGGACTGCAGCGCGTTCTTTCCATCACCAGCCGCGGCTCCGCCGAAGTCGATCTTTTTTTCGATTGGAACGCGGACATGGTGCTCACCCTGCAGCGCGTGGACGCTGTCGCCGCGCGCATGCAAGCTGAACTTCCCGCCACCGCCAAACTGGAAACACAACGCCTGACCTTTGCTACCTTTCCGATTTTGGGTTACAGCCTGACTTCCGATTCC
Source organism: uncultured Acidobacteriota bacterium (assembly GCA_963814635.1). Lineage (GTDB taxonomy): Bacteria > Acidobacteriota > Terriglobia > Acidiferrales > UBA7541 > Acidiferrum. The sequence continues at coordinate 928,929 of CAWFDP010000003.1, forward strand.
GTTTCGCCGGATCGTCTTTGGGAAATCGCCACCTACGACATCAAGCCGCGCATCAACCGGCTCGATGGCGTCGCTTCCGTCATTATTCAAGGCGGCCGCGTGCCCGAATATCAGATCACTCCCGATCCGGCGCGGCTGATCTCTTCCGGCGTTACGGTGGCGGATATTCTCGATGGAGTGCGCCGCACCAACCTCATCGATTCGCCCGGTTTGTACGAAGACAATCATCAACTGGTCCTCGGACTGATCAGCGGCCAGGTTCACTCTCCGGATGAACTCGGCCAGATCGTGGTCAAAAATTCCGCCGCCGGAGTTCCCATCCGCGTTCGCGATATTGCGCACGGTCGCGCGTTCCGTGGCGCCGGTTTACACCATGGTCACGGCGAACGGAAAAAACGCGGTGCTGCTCAGCGTCGATCGCCAGCCGGACAGCAACACGCTGGCCGTCGCCGACGAAGTGCACGAGCGAATTCAGTCGCTCCTTGCCGGATTGCCGCCGGGCGTTCATCTTGAACCTTTTTACGATCAGTCCACCATCGTTCGCGATTCCATTTCCAGCGTTCGCGATGCCGTGCTGATCGGCATTTTGTTGTCGGTCGCCATTCTGGTGTTGTTTCTGCGCGACTGGGGAGCTTCCTTCGTCGCCGGGCTGGTTATTCCCGCTCACATTGTTGCTCACTTTCATCGCGCTGAAATCTTTCGGACAAAGTTTTAATCTGATGACGCTTGGCGGCCTCGCCGCTGCCGTCGGTTTGGTCATTGACGACGCCATCGTGGTCCTTGAGAACATTGTTTTGCACCGCGATGCCGGACAAAATCGCTTTCAGGCCATCTCCGGGGCGCTTGCGCGAGTTGACCGTTCCGCTGATCGGCTCGACCATCACCCCCATCGTGGTATTTCTTCCGCTCATTTCCATCACCGGAGTGACTGGCTCTTTTTTCCGCGCGCTGGCCATTACCATGACTGTCGCGTCTGCTGGTACTCGCTGTTTCTTGCCATGACGTGGACGCCCACGCTCAGCCAGTATTTCCTGCGCGATAAGCGCAAGGAAAACGAAGGCGCGGAGTCTCGCGAGTTCCGCGGCCGGCGATGGCGGAACGGAGAATGTTGACCCGGCCGCGCTTCTTGCCGCCGAAGAAGCGCAGATGTCGGGTTTCTTCGGCCGCGTCATTAATTTTTACACTGGCTTCATGCAGCGCATTCTGAGCCGGCCGCTGCTGCTCGCCGGAAGTTCCGTCGTCGTCGTCGCTGCTGACGTGCGGTCTGTTATCACTTTCTGGAAACCGACTTGCTCCCGGAGATGGATGAAGGCGGATTCATTCTCGACTACTACACGCCACCGGGCAGTTCGCTCACTGAGTCCAACCGCATCCTGCTGCACATGGAAAAAATTCTCAAGTACACACCCGAAGTGGAAAACACTTCGCGCCGCACCGGTTTGCAACTCGGCCTGGCAGCGGTTACCGAAGCGAATCGCGGCGATTTCACCGTGCAGATTCAAATCCAAACGCAAACGCGACATCGACGAAATCATGAACGATGTGCGCTGCGAAATAGAAACCATGGAACCTGCCGCAGACGTCGAGTTTGTTCAGGTCTTGCAGGACATGATCGGCGACTTGACCAGCGACCCGGAACCCGTCGTGATCAAGCTTTTCTCGCAGGATCCGCAATTGCTTTTGCAAGAACCGCGCCGCGCGTCGCCGACGCTGATCGGCAAAGTTCCCGGCGTCGTGGACGTGCTCAACGGCATGGAAAACTACCATCAGCGGCCCGGCGATAACCTATCAGGTGAATTCCGCAATCGCGGCGCGCTCCGGCTTCACGCCGGAGGAAATTGCCGTCGACGCCTCGGCGATTCTGGAAGGTGAGCCTGCGGCCACTCCGGTGATTATCAATGATCGCGTTTATCCCATTCGCGTTCGTTTTCCGGACGCCAACCGCACTTCGCTCGACAGAATGACCAACACGCCGCTGCTCAGCTCGACTGGAAACACGGCTACGCTTGGCTCATTGGCTTCCCTTAAGCATCGATCCCGGCCAGACGGAAATTCGCCGCGAAAATTTGCAGCGCCTGGTGCAAGTCACCGCGCGTCTCGAAGGCGTGGACCTGGGCTCCGGCATCGCTGCGGTGCAGAAAGCCGTCAACGATCTTGCATTTGCCTTCTTCCATCCGCGTCGAATACGGCGGCCTGTACCAGGAACAGCAAAAATCTTCCAGCGATCTGCTGATGGTCTTATTTCTGGCGCTGCTGCTGCTGTTCGTCGTGCTGCTTTTTGAATTTCGCACTTTCTCTGCGCCCACTGCCATTCTGGCCTCCGCGTTGCTGTCCAGTTTCGGCGGATGTTCTTGCTCTGCTGATCACCAACACTTCGTTCAACGTCGCTTCCCTCATGGGCATGATCATGGTCATGGGCATTGTGGCCAAGAACGGCATTTTGCTTCTCGACGCCGACCATCGCTTCCGCCGACTCGGGTTCTCCCCTGAAGAAGCCATGATCCAGGCCGGCCGCCGCCGCTTGCGCCCTATCGCCATGACCGCCCTGGCGACCGTCGCCGGAATGCTCCCGCTGGCCTTCGGGATTGGCGCCGGTTCCGCAGATGCTCAAGCCTCTCGCCATCGCCGTCGTCGGCGGCATTCTGAGCTCCATGGTCCTTTCCCTGGTCTTCACCCCAACCATCCACTACCACCTGCAACGCCACCCTGCATAGCGATTCGCGGGCTGAACAACCTGGGGGAGGGGCGATATACCCCCTATACTTTTCCTAACAGTGGCAACTATGGGGACTTACGGGAAAAAGAGTGCGAGAGAAGCAAAGAAGAGTGAGCGTCTTTTCTCCTGGCGCTGCTGGCAGGGGTGATGATCTATCTGAACCGAGTATGATTTACACTCGCTGACATATCATAAATGTTAATGAAGTCCATGATTTTCTGTAATTTTTTGAACAGCAGACAGCCAGATTAGCGCGCGCGGCGAATTACGGTGCTGCCGTTTGGGCTTGGTCGCCGTCGATCAGTTGCTGGATTGGTTCTACCACCATGAGCAGCAGGTTGGCTTTTGCAGTTTTGGCGCGATCCAGCAAAGAGTGTTGTTGCGCCTTCCAGGAATCCGGAACGGGTGCCGAATTATCGTGGTAGTCGAGAGCGGCCAAGCCCGCAGCAGCGACGGCGGAAAGGTCTTCGGAAAGGGATGTCACGTCGCTGAGCAAGAAAGATTGCTGGAGCAGAGGGCGCAAGCGGACATGGTTGTCGCGCCAAACGGTGAGCTGATCGCGAATTTCTTTTTCAGCCCCGCTGTCTTTGCGGCCGCTGGCGGTATATTTCTGCACCGCTTCGCGGAAATGGCGCGCTGAAACGCTTTCGGGAGCCGCGGTGTCCACCAAACGGATGAGCGGGCTGCGAAAATCCCAAGTGCCCGTCACATTTTCGAAGCGCGCGTAGTCTTTTACTGGTTCGACCACCTCCGCCAGGGCGCGAAGAGCCTTGGTGTCGTCTGTTCCGGCCATGCGATTGAGCGCAAAACCCATGGCAGACCGGTGAGTAAGACCGAGCCATTCGAGGTGGCGGCTCAACTCCTCCAGCCGCGTGTACATCGAGACGGAATCCTGCATTTCGGGCGAAGACCACAGGCGTTCGGCAATCGCGGCATTGCGCGGCCAGATTCTGGAATCGATGTTTTCGGGAGTCACCCACTCCGACCACATGCAGGCCTCGCCGCCAAGGATGCGCTTCTTTTCTTCGGGATTCAGAGAGGCAGCCTGACCGCTCATCGGGTCCACCGCATAGTGACGCGAAGCGGGCCACATCAAATCGAGATAGTAACCGAAGGACAGCAGGCCACTGTAGCCCTGCCGAGCGGCAGTTGCCAGAGCTTCTGGCCCGCGCCATGACTGCACGACGACTGACTTCGGCAAATCAGGACGGAGAATTTCATCCCAGCCCATCATTATTTTGTGGTGCTTGGCCACGATCTTCTGCACGCGTTGATTGAAATACGCTTGCAGGTCCTGGTTGGTTTTCAGTCCGTGAGCCTGCATGAAAGACTGAATTCTGGGACTGGCGGTCCACTGACGGCCGCTGACCTCGTCTCCGCCGATGTGGACATACTGGTCGGGAAAGAGTTTGGCCATCTCATCGATCAGCTTGTCGATGAACTTGTAGGTTTCTTCGCGCGTGGGGTCGATGACCGCATCGGGGCCGCCGGGATCAAGTTTGTAGGGACCCGGGCCGCTGGCCAGCTCAGGATATCCGGCAAACAATGAGCCGCTGTGACCCGGCATTTCGAATTCCGGGACGACGCGAATGCCGCGATCCTGGGCGTAGGCGACGAAGTCGCGAATCTCCGCTTGCGTGTAATAGAGGCCGTCGGAACCTGCGGCCTGCAATTTGGGAAAGCGTTTGCTTTCCAGACGGAACCCCTGGTCGTCGTACACGTGCCAGTGCACGACATTCATCTTCACTGCAGCCATGCCATCGAGGTTGCGTTTGAGCACATCCAGCGGGATAAAATGGCGGGCGACATCGATCAGCAGGCCGCGCCAGGGAAAGCGTGGCCGGTCGTCAATGGTCGCGGCAGGCACGGAAAATGCCGTCGCGTTGGTGTCCACGAGCTGAAGAAAAGTCTGCAGGCCATGCAAAATGCCGAGAGTGTTAGGCGCAGCGAGTCTGGCACCTGTGGTGCTGACGGTGAGTTGATAGGATTCATCCTCACCGAGCTTTTGGATTTTTTCGCCGGCGTGATCGGCAGTGATCTGCAGTGTTGGATGGGGGGAATGAACTCCTTTTTGTGTGAAGGAGATTCCCGTTTGATGGGAAAGGTCGGCCAGGAATCTCTGCGCTCCGCGCTCCAGCCTGGCGTCCTCAGAACCGGTGATGGCAACAGAGAAGGATCGATCGACGGTCAAGCTTCCTGATCCGGATTGTACGGCAGCCGGCATGGGCATGAGGTTGAGCTGGTTCGGTTGCTGTGCCACGGCATGAGATGCAAAAACGAGAGCAGCGCTGACGATCAGCGGAATTCGTTTAATTTTGAGGTTCATTGCGCTCTAGAGGATATAGCGTTTCAACTGGAGTTGCGAGTCTAGTGGCAGGTGCCCTGGCCGGAATCGGTGAAGGACTTGCCGGGTTCGGGGATGAATTCCCATTGGTAGCGGCCGGGGAGCAGCGTGAGTTTCAACACACCGAAGGCGGTAGAGTCGCGCACTTCGCTGTTGGCATGCGGCAGGCCGAACGGGCGATGATTCTTGCCGCCGGTTCCGGCCACGAATTCGCGGATTCCGCGGGCCACATCGGCTTTTCCGTCTGGAGTTTGCGGAGCGAAGCGCTCGTAGTCGTGGTCGTGGCCGCTGACAACTACATCGGCGTTGGCTGCGTACAAGGCCTCCCACAGCGGCTTGATGGTTAAATCATCGCCGTGTGCGCCGCCAGAACTGAAGAGCGGCTTGTGAAAATAAGCCAGCGTGCAGGCGGCGTGATGCGCGGCAAGATCTTCGCTCAACCATTTGCCTTGCGCGGAGTCTTTGTCGCAGCCGCCAGCCTCAAAACATTCGCTGTTGAGCACGATGATGTGCCAGGTGCCGAGTGGGTAGCTGTAATAGCCCTTGCTGGAGTCGCCAGCGGCGGCGCCGAAGTATTGGAAATAAAATGTTGCACCCGCGGAGTGGAATTCGTGATTGCCGGGCGCAGGGCGGGTGCGAGCTTTCGACGCGGCCCCAGGTTTTGTCGTAGCAGGTAAAATTTTCGGCGGTGCCGTCAGGATAAGCCAAATCGCCAATGGCCATCACCGTACCGGGAACGTTCTCCAGAAGCTTTGCGGTGGCTTCGGCTCCGGAAAGATCCCGGCAATCGGCGATGTCGCCTGCTCCGACCAGAACAGCAGTGTTTTCGGTTTTGGCCGGTACTCTTCGCGATGCGCAACCTTGCAGTATCACCATGCAGAGCGCGCTCACCAGAAGGACCGGAAGAAAACTTGTGCTGCGCACAACATTGCGCAGGCGCACGTTAGAATTTAAACCTCAGCATGAACTGGAGCTGCCGGGGCAGACCGGTGCCAGTGTTGGGAGACGCCACGTTGTCGTTGTTGATGTTGAAATTCACGGTGGATGTTATGACGCCGAAATCGGGCTTGGCCGACAAGGCCCGCGGATTTGCCGGATCGGGATTGGTGGGGTAGGTCAGGGTCAGGTTGTTGGGATCGCCGAGCTGGGTGTGATTAAAAATGTTGAAGGCCTGAATACCAATTTGCAGTGAAAACTTTTCGGTTAGTTTTGTTTCTTTCATCAAAGCCATGTCAATTTGCCAGGTGTCGAGTGCGCGGATGATTCCATTGCCGGCATCGCCAAAGCGCGTGAAGAAGCCATTGGCATCCACGGGAGGAGATTGAAAAGCCGCAGGATTCACGAGGGGCACTCCGCCGCGACCACTTCCTGGGAGGGTAAGCGGAACACCGGGGATGATATCCGGGCGCTGGTTTGTTTGATCGTTGCCGTCCGGCAGGAGGTAAGTCAGCGAGAAGGGAGCGTTGGGATTAGTCAGATCGCCGAAGGGATTGCCGGCCGCGTAAAAAGGGCTGCCCGAACTGCCGATTGTCCCGCCGAGATCCATGGAGACCGTCAGCGGGTGTCCGGTGTGCCAGATGCCAGTAGTGCTGAAGTCCCAGCCTCCCACGATCTTGCCCACGATTCCGCCACCATTCAAATAGGTCTTGCCCGGTCCGAAAGGAAGTTCATAGATGGCGTTGGCGGTGAAATTGTGGCGAACGTCAAAGACGCTGGGCCCTTTGTCGCAAGGCAGGCAATTAACGTTCTCCGGTCCATTGGATTCGCCGCCGCCAACCGAGCCGTCGTTGATGGAATGTGACCAGGTATAACGAGCCAGCACGGAGAGGCCGTTATGCATGCGGCGCTCAAGAGCAATACCCAAAGCGTGGTAAGTGCTGGAGCCGATGTCGCTTTTCCTGTCAACCGATCCGTAAGGATCAGGATTATTGGGATCAGGAAAGAAAACGTCCAATGGGCGCACGCAATCGGTACCAAGATTGTTAAGCACTGCAGGAGTTGTGCAAAGGTTTACCGCGCCACGGGAGAACAAGTGCACGCCGCGGCTGCCAAGATAGGAAGCCGAAAAGAGAAAATGCGCGGGGAGTTCATTTTCCACGGTCAGGCCCCATTCCTCGGCATACAAATCGCGGCGGTCCTGACGCTGAAGAGCGCGAGGATGGTTAGCGGCTTTGTCGCCGCTAAGTCCGGAGAGGTCTGGGATTTCTTGCTGGAGGCCGGTGGAAAGCGGGGGCGATTGAACCGTGACGCGGAAAGTATCGCTTTCGAGGCCGGCGTTTAAATCGTCGTTCTGTGCCGCGCCGTGGTAGATGCCAAAGCCGGAGCGGATAACGGTCTTTCCGTGGAGCGCCGCGGGAGCCCACGCCACGCTGAAACGGGGATCGAAATTCCTGTAACTCGAATTGTATAGCGCCGGATTGGTTGGGCACGGCGGAGTGTTTATCGGCGCGGGGAAAGGCGCGTTGAAAGAACCCGAACCCAGGCAAGCTCCGTGGAACTGGTTAAAATCGAACACCGTGGTACGGTTGGTGGCTTCGGTGGCAACCCCGTAATAGTCCCAGCGAAGTCCAGCGTTGACGGTGAGAGTGGGTGTCACTTTCCATTCGTCCTGGAAATAAGGCATGTAGAAACCACGGCGAAGCCGGTGGCAGCACCACGGCGCAATGAAGTTGAGGGTCGTTAATTGCGCCCCCACCAGGCTATCGTTATCGCCGAAATTTAGATTGTTATTCGCAGTTTGCCCCTGGTTCAGGCGAATACGGCGGATCTCGATACCCGTTTTGAAGTTGTGCTTGTCGTGGGTCCAAGTAAGGTTGTCGATCACACCGTAGGTGGTGCCCACTTCAATATCGGCGGACTGATTGGGGATACCCGTAAAATTGCTGGTATTTACGGCGAAGGTCAAAGTACTCGACTGCGGGTTGTGGAACGGAGAGCGGTTCACGAACACTTTGGTTTCGTTAAAGATACTGGGGGTAAAGACATGCTGGAGCGCCAGGAGATAGTTGGCGGGATGGTTGATGGTTTGCGCCTGGTCAAGGCCGCTGGTGACACCGATCTGAGCGTCCACCAGGCTGATGTCGCGCTGGGCGCGGCCGTAGAGAGTGGTTTTGTCGGTGAATTTGTGATCGATCCTGACCAGCCAGGTGTCCTCATGTACGGTGGTTCGAATGTTGTGCGTGAAGGCGCTAAAGTCTCCAGGCTGATCGGTTGTATCAAGGTTTAAGCCGCTGATCTGGTCCGCGGTAAGCGGCGCAAAGGCCGAATCAGGGAAGACGATTTTGGGCGCGCATGCTCCAACGGTGCCGGTCGACTGGCTCCATGGAAAGCCCTGGAGAATGGTGCACATGTCTGGCGAGGGTCCCAGGCCGTCGCGGCCGGTGACCAGGATGGTGTTGAGGAAACTTGGGCTGGGCACGAAGATGGTTCCGGCGGTGCTGGATTCCTGGAGCTGGCGAAGACCTTCATAACTCAGGAAGAAGAAGGTTTTGTCTTTTTTGATTGGGCCACCGACGGTCATTCCGTACTGCCCGAGACGGAAGGGTGGAATGGTTTCAGGATCGGTAAAATTGCGTGCATCGAAGACGGAATTGCGAAGGTACCCGAAGGCCGTGCCATGAAGGTCGTTGGTACCCGACTTGGTGACGACGTTAATCTGACCGCCTGCTTGGGTGCCATATTCCGCGTCGTAGAGGGCGCTGTTGACTCGATACTCCTCGACGGCGTCTTCGGAGAGCTGCAAGCGCACCTGTGATTTCTGGGCTTGTTCCTGAATACCTCCGGCATCCACGCCGTCAAAGTTGAAGTTGTTGTCATCACGCGCGCGGCCAGCAAAGCGGATGGTGCGTTGGTCTCCGCCGCCATCGTCCTGAGCAAAAGGGGCGAAGAGCGTCAATGCAGACCAGTCGCGACCATTCACGGGAAGATTATCGATCTGTTCGGTGGTGATGACGGTGGCCGCAGCGGCAGTGCTGCGTTCAGCCGGACTTGCCTCCGCAGTGACTTCAACCTTGTCCTGGACATCGCCCACGACAAGGGACGCGTTAAGAGTATGGGTTTCTCCTACGAGAAGAATGACGTGATTCAGGACCTTGGTTTTGAAGCTTGGATTCGACACGGTAACCGTGTATTCGCCGACCGCCAAACCCGGAAAACGATAGTAGCCGCTGGAGTTCGCCTTGCGCTCCTGGCTAATGCCCGTCGCAACTTCGATGATTCTAACGGCTGCACCGCTGATGGCGCCGCCGCTGGAATCGGTGACGGCACCTTCGAGCGAGGCGCGGTCGGTTTGCGCGAATACAACTGTTCCGAAAAGAACGTGCGCGAGTGCAAAAAGAAACACAAGTACGAATGATTTTATGAAATTGCGCATAGCACACACCCTCATTTCGGGTCTCGGAGCCGGGAGGGGGCGAGCGGCCTTATAACCCTCAATTGACACGTCGCCCGAGACGAATTAGCGAGCGATAGATATTTCCGCTCATTTATGCGAATGGACGGTAACACTGATGTAACGAATTGTTTAAAAAGCGTGGAGACTGTTTAGTGACCGACGCAACGCAAGAGTCGGCGTACTAGGTCCACCAGGGCTCGACAGGCGGGTCGTGGAGTATAACGCGTGAAAGAAAAGCTGCGGCGGATTCCAATCCTTCGTTGACGGAAGCGAGCGCGTCTTCGTGCTCGATGCTGATTACGTAATCGTAACCGGTCATGCGGAGAGCGCTAACGATCTGCTTCCAGACAATTTCATTGTGGCCCCAGCCGACGGTGCGGAACAGCCAGGAACGGTCAGCCATCTGGCGATAGCTTTTCGCGTCGAGTACGCCGTTGCGAGCGATGTTTTGCGGGTTAAGGGCGCAATCCTTGGCGTGCACATGAAAAATGCTGTTGCCGAGCGCGCGGATGGTGACCGGAATATCCGCACCTTGCCAGAAGAGGTGGCTGGGATCAAAATTCACGCCGAGATTTTTTCCGGCGGCTTCGCGCAAGCGCAAAGCGGTCTCCACGTTGTACACCACGAAGCCGGGATGGGGTTCGATGGCAACTTTCACTCCGTGGTCCGCAGCAAACGGCGCGGCTTCTTGCCAGTACGGGATGACTTTGCAGTCCCATTGCCATTCGAGATTTTCCAAGAACTCTGGTGGCCACGGGGTGGTAATCCAGTTGGGACATTTGGCCTGGTCACCGTCACCGGGGCAGCCGGAGAAAGTGACCACTACTGGAACGCGCAGCAACTGCGCCAGACGCACCGATTTCCGGAACGCTTCATCATGCGCGCGGGCCGTGGACTGATTGGGATGCATGGGATTTCCATGGCAGGAAAGCGCACTGATGGTCAATCCGGCGTCCTGGATCTGGGTGCGAAAGTCTTCGGCTTTATGAGGACTGGAAAGAAGCTGGTCCACATCCACGTGATCCTGGCCAGGCCAGGCGCCGGTGGCTATTTCGATGGCGTTAACACCGGGCAGCGAACGCAGTTTGGCAAGTACTTTGTCCAGCGTGAGTTTGGCAAATACCGGCGTGAATACCCCGAGCTTCATGAACTGGTCCCCTTTGGCGTAGCGCATAGCATACGCTTCGCGAGCATCCGCGTAAATCGTTCAGCCGACAAACCGGCAAACGAAGAGGCGCAATAGGCACCACCGCAACGCCATTCGCTCTACGTGCCCTCAAAATACGTGTTGGCGACAAGTCCCGGGCCGCCATGTCCGGGACCAGCGACATCGATCACGCTGAGGCCAAGCTTTTTATCAATTGATGTACATACACATAAATAATATTCAGCCCAGCCGTGGCCCCAGTGGCTCAAAAGCCGCGGCTTCATGTGCGCAGAGTTTTAGCGGCTCCTCAGCAGCGAATTTGCGTACAGATAAATCTGGCCGGCGGAAAGATAGTTTGCGGCGCGCCAAATCAAGCCATACACGGTCGGCGTCGCAGCAGAAGAGAAGAAGACTCCCGAATTCAGGAAGCGAAACCGGCGACGGCAAAAAGTTCGCCGGCCACCGAAGGCAAGCGGCCAAGCTGCGACGTAGCGTTCCTAAATTCTCCCGACTAAGTCGTCTATGAGGTACATACAGTAATCTATACTTGACACATGGAGTTCCATAGCGTACTCTGCAGGGCGTCTTCGGGGAGGCTACCTTGCCCCAGCAACCCTTTCGAGATGAACTAGCCGACCGGCGTAGAACCACGCTCTTGCTCTTCTATCTGGCGGCACTTTTCTCGGTTACCGCGGTCAGTCTTACTGCCAAAATTCCGTCTTTCCGCACGCTTCTATTCGTCCTAGCTGTCGCCGGAGCAGGGGCGGCCATCCTACTCCTTCTCCGCTTTCTACGCGCGAACGATGAGCACGAAAGGCAGATCAACTATCGCGCTCTGACGTTTGCTTTTGTCGGAACTTTGGCCTTCTGTTTGTCTGTCGGCTTCCTCCAGAGTTTCGGCTTTCGTCCTCTTTCCTGGCTCGGCATCCCCCCGCTGATGATCATTCTGTGGAGCATAGGATTGATTCTGTATTCGTGGCGGTATCGATGAAGACTCGGTTGCGCGTATTGCGAGCGGAAAAAGAATGGTCGCAAGCGGAGCTTGCCGCTCATGTGGGAGTCGCGCGCGGCACGATCAACGCCATTGAGACCGGAAAGTACGATCCGAGTCTGCCGCTTGCTTTCAAGATTGCTCGCGTCTTTGGCAAAACAGTAGAAGAAGTATTTCTCTATCAGGAAAGCGAATCGGCGACGGTGACCAATCTGAATCTCTAACCTAAGAACAGGTAAGACCATGAATTACGGGCCATTCCTCAAGCCATCCCTTTTCGAGTTTTATCGCCAGATTCCGGCATTTCGCGTGTGTTCCTTTCCTCTCAATTCATTTCGTCACGATCAGCCTTAGGAGTTCCTTCCCATGTCACGAGGCTTCGACAGTTTCGATATTGATGATTTTCGCAGCTCTGATTCCGGCTCCGACCGCAGCATCGGTGGCGGTTCGAATTCGTCCTGGGACAAGTGGAGAGAACGTCAAAACATGTATCGAGAAGAAGAGCGTAGCGACGCTCTGGCCCGTGACGGACAACAGCGCTCTGGCAGAGAGCACCCGCCCTTGCCACGAGAAGAACGCGTGCGAGAGGTGGTCCGGCAGCGGATACGAACCACCTATACGGACAAGAGCAAACAGTACTCGCTCCGGGATTCCGAGATTCATTCGCTCTCGGAAGTGGGAAAGTTCCGCGTGGTAGCCAAAAAGGACTTGGCTGAGTTCGCGTACAACGGCGACCGAGACCGCATGGAAAACGATGTCGAAAATCTAATACGGCAGGGACTGGCAAAAGTCACAACCTTTCCCAATGTCGAGTCCAACTCCCCCGAAGTTGTGACTCTCACGAAGGAAGGCCACCGGATGCTGTCTCGGGGCCAAGTCGTTAGCCGTGACCAAACCACATATCACGGCCTCAAGAAACCCAGGGAAGCCGCCCATGATGCGGACCTCTATCGCCTCTACAACAAGGTCAGCGACGAGATCGAATCGCGAGGTGGGAGGGTGCTTCGCGTGAGGCTAGACTACGAAATCAAAGACGAACTCTACTCGCGTATGGCACGAACCGCGAAGGAGAAGGGAAGAAAACCGGAGGCAGTCCGAGCGGAAGTAGCCGAGCGTTACCACCTCAAAGTTGTATCGGGAAAGATTCCTATTCCCGATCTTCGCATTGAGTATGTCCCTGAAAATGACAACCAAATTCAGCGCCGCGATCTGGAGTTGGCCACCAACCACTACCGCCCACGTGGTCTTTCTGAGAAGGCTCGCGCCGGCTTCCAGATTTATGCCAGACCAGAGGAGACCAGCAGATTGCGGCGCATCCGCGATGAGCGGGAGCTGACGGCGGCGATCTACAGCTTGTGACTTATGAGCATCCAAGAATCCCAACTCGTCCCGCTTCGCTCCTTCGGTTATACCGAAGTGGAGGCCCGTTTCCTCTACCTTGTGGCAACGCATTCCGGCTACTTCACCGCGCGACAGTTCCTCGAGTTTGCCAAAGCCAAGAGCGCGAAACGCAACGCTCGCCTCGTAGAAAAGCTCTTCGCCTTGGGGCATGTCAGTGCCCAAAGGTACCGGCGGAGGAGTCTTGTCTACCACCTCCACTCACGTCCGATCTATGACGCGATTGGGAAGAGTGCGCTCCACACCCGAAGAGGCCATGAACTTGGCTACATCAAGGCCCGACTGGTGGCGCTCGATTACATCCTGGCTTATCCGGACGACGACTATTTCGAGACCGCAGAAGCCAAGCGAGACTATTTCATTCGAAGGTTCAAGGTGTCTCTGAATCTCTTTCTCCCGACAAGGGAAACCAGCAGAGCAATCAATTTCGGGGACCGTTTTCCGCTGTGTGTTTCTTATCCACCCCCTGAACTCATGCCCGTGGTCACCTTTACTTACGTCGATTCTGGGAACAAAAGTCTAGAGGCATTTATCGAGCACCTGCGCACCTATCGTCCTCTGTTCTGGCAGCTTCCCGGCTTTCAGTTTCTCTATATTTCGACCGCATCAGGCCAACAGAAAGAGGCCGCGGAATTGTTTGCGCTGTTCACGGAAGGAAAGGGCCTCGCGGATTTGAAGCGTTATTTCGATGTTCAGACGAAGTGGGATAACAAGCAATACGGACTTCTTTCAGAGCAAGATGTGATTTTCATGAGCGAAGGCAGGAAGCGTTTTACTGGTGAGAGCATTGGCACCCTTTATTACCTGTGGAGGAGAAATCAACTGCCGAAGGATCTCCAAGTTGACCCAGCTTCAACGTCGTTGCCCACTCCGAAAATTCTTTTCCGAACGGTCACTGTACCCGGCCATGAAGGGATATTCGGCAACAGTACGAAGAGATGGAGTGACGGCTGGCAGATACGGGGTACGCCCAGAGCCAGTTCACCCCCGAGGTCACCCACAATACCAACTCAAAGTCTTCAGAGAACGGCAGATACGTGAGGGAAAGGAGCAGTACAACGAATTACGGCCGACAGTAGTTTGGGGTTTTGCCGTCGCATGATTCCGTGCGCGGAGCTAGCGGGGCAGGTCACCCGGCGGTCGGTTCTGCGACTCACATTGAGTGGATATGAGTGAGGTAGTCCCAACCGAGCCACAGCAACCTGCACCGAGAGAATAAGGAATGTCAACAGTGGCGGGCGCCATGATTGGGGGCTACTCCAGTTCCAGAGGCCGATGATTGCTGCCACGACAAATAAGCTTAACGAAGCAGCGACAAAGAAAAACTCGGACGAGCGATCCGCCGTAGGCGCAGGTGCGATGATTATTCCAAACGCCCACAACACGGCGCCGGACACATAGAGCAGCGTGAACCAAAAATACTTCTTATCGATGATAGCCCAAATGATCGTCTCACCTTTTGTTCTTAGTTCTCGTCGCCAGCACATAGTATGTCATGTGCGCACCGAGCCTTCGTCGGAAAGGCAAAAAGATTTCGGGCACCATGAGTTTCCAGGTGGGAACCCAATGGTTCCCAGGACGCTTGTCGGCGAGATAGGCGACGCCCCGCGGAAGTTTCCGGAGGAATCGGTCGCGAATTTTGTCGCGGAAGAAAAGTTTGTCGGCGTGACGGTCGAGCAGGAATCCAAGGCGCGCATAGAGCCACGGACGGCGGACAAGCTTGAGATAAGTGAGAGCTGCTTCGAAATCGAACGAGGGGAACATGGCCAGGGAATTGTCGAGCTCTTCGACGCCCGCGCTGTGGTCGAGGAAGAGCAGGCAGTCGACGAAAGATCAGTCGGAGCGATAAGGGCTGACACCAGGATATTTGTATCGAGCACGACGCGCATCAGGCCTTCGTAGCCTTTCTTTTCAAGCGCCGATCGGCCTGCAGCTCGTCTGGGTCGGCATCGGCGTTCCGCGACTTGATCCCCTGCACGGTGCGATTGAAGTTGCGCCAGCGGACGGCGTCCTCGATGAATTTCGAGAGATCGCCTTTTTTCATGCCTTGGGCGCCGAGATAGGTGCGCAGAGTAAGGTCGATTTCCTTCGAGACCTTGATATTCCAGCGAACGGCATTTTCCATGAGCCACCTATACACACAAGCAGATAAACACCTATCGGCCATTATAGGGCTGGAGGGAAGCGAAACGGAGGCGCCGCGGGCTAGGGACCATGAACGAATCCAAGCATTCTCTTCGAAATTCTCTTGTCGCCTAAAATGACTGCGAGTTTGCCCGCCACACAGTCGGAATCGGAGGGAAGCGATATTGTAACTTCCCACATCGGAATTTCTCCCATTCAGAAGTCCGACCTTGGCCATAACTTCAGAGTGGTCCCTAACTCCGCAACGCTCCAGACCGCCTACTTCTTCAGCTTGCTCTCCGCTAGTTTCACCGCCGTCTCCAGCGCATCCGCGGCCTTCACTTTCACGTCCGGCTCCACGCCCGTCTCTGCCCAGTCTGTTTTTGAGAAGGGGTTGATCGGTTTGGTTTCAGGAATACCGATTCCGAAGTGATCATCGATCCGATAAAAAACTCCGGAGTGTGCGGCACCGCCCGTCGTCTCACCGACAAGCATGGCGCGCTTCAGCATCTTCAGGTCGTAGCCGAACTGCTCTGCGCCAGAAAAGGTCCTGGCTGAGGTCAGCACATATGCCGGCTTATCCGCCAGTTTGTTTCCTGGAACAGGTGACTGCGTCCAGGAGCGCGGTGTCGTATTCTCCCTTGGGTTATACCAATACTCCGGGCGGTCGAAGAGGTAGGCGGCCATCAGCGCGACCATCTCCGGTTCACCGCCACGGTTATCACGCAAATCAAAAATGATGGTGTCAACGTGGTTTAAAGAAGCCATCGCAGCAACTGCTGTTGGCCTGCATATAGAAGGATCAGGAAACGAATTCAGTTTCAGATAGCCGATATTGTGTGGCAGAATCTCGGCCTTTTCGAATGTGCAGTTTCCCTGCTCCATCGTCTTCCGATAATGTGCCTGGTCTTCAGGCGTTGGTCCCAGCGGGCGCCCCAGCGCATCAAAGCGTGACGCGGGCAAAGGGTCCTGACTATAGGCCACCTCCAGGTGCCTGTCGTGGCTTACATCCCTCATCTGTTCGGTCAGCAACTCGGCAAAGGCTCCTCCACCTGTGACCGCGGCGTCATCGCCTCTCTTTTCATGCGCGAGCAATTCATCGGCCATTTTCTGCGCAACGTCCTGATCGACGTAGTGCTTCTTTAGATTCGCGATCACTACATCGATCACCCGTTGCCGGTCCGCAGCTTCCAGACCTCCCGTTTGGGACTGCCCACGGTTCACAGCTGTAGCCGGCGAAGTCGAGTTCGGTTGCGTAGCTTCTTGTTCGGCAAATCCGGATTGGCCCCGCAGATTTGCGGACGCCAAGTTCCTGGTCCGTGCATGGTTTGCATCGTGGCTGAGCAGACTCGAGAATGCACCGAGAGCAATCAAAGACAGCACTCCGCCGAAAAGCAGTGACCCGAGGCGCGGTATTTGGTCCCCCAGAACAAAGAACGATGGCATGCCGCTCAGACGTGACTCAAGCAAAGCGCCGACTGTCACCGGTTGCGCAAAGCCGTACTGGCGCGGGACAGAAACTGCGAAATCGCTCAGCAGGTCAAGCCAGAGGCGAAGTCGAGGAAAAAATCCCGTTTCATCGCGGCAGCGGTCGCGGAACAGTTGCAGGGCTTCGTCACCGTAGGCCTCGCGGAAATGAGAGGGATACAGGCGCAGAAGCCAAGCATATATCTTCTCAGACATACTCCCCCCTTAAGATCTTTTTGGCGCGCGCGAAACGCAGCAAGTCAGCAAGTCTTTCGGCCTCAGAGCGAGCTAGTTTTCGTCCGGCGGAAGTCAACCTGTAATAGCGGCGCCGCTCGTTGCCGAGTTTGGCGTTCGCACGCTGGGCCACCTCTTCGACGAGTCTTGCTTCGAGGAGAGATTGAATGGAGCTGTATAAGGTTCCCGGGCCGAGTCTCATGCGGCCCTCCGTCTGCTCTGCAACTTGCCGCATGATGCCGTAACCGTGAAGGTCTTCACCTGCTAAGGACAGCAGAATTTGGAATGCAGCCGAGGGTAGCGGGTTGAGTTTTTGTTTAGGCATAGTTGATCGATAATCAGTATATCGATGAACGACTGTACTCCAGCGCGCAGCACTTTGCAATATGAGCGGGCCGCTGCATCCGAAGATCCGTTACGGAGCCAAGAGACTGGAGTGCACAAGGCCGCAGCGCGTGAGTAGTTAGCCATACGGAAACAATCTCAGTCAGGACGCAGTGGTGCGACACGCCTGCTTTCCAGAAGATCCAAGTCCCCTGAATTTTCCCCCGACTACCAGTTTTCTTTCGCTTCAAATCCCCGCGTTTTTCCTACGTTTTTTTGCAGATGCACGCCTGCGTCCGGGCTCCCACGCGGAAATCCTGAGTGGTGCAACCTTCTTAGGCTGAACTACATGCGAACTTTGCTTTCCTGTCTGCTTGTTTTCCACCGATGCCGTCGAGGTGAACCGATGTTCGCTTAAGCGAATGAAATGGCGGGAGATATTTTGGTAGGGGCGCCCGGATTTGAACCGGGGGCCTTCTGTGATGACGGCCGCATCGAAATCGATAATAATGCTGCGGAACGAGCTTTGCGGGTCGTGGCTCTGGGCAGAAAGAATTTTCTTTTTGCAGGTTCCGATGGCGGTGGAGAAAGTGCCGCGGCCATTTACAGTCTGCTCGGTACGGCCAAGCTGAACGGAATCGATCCCGAAAGTTACCTACGGAACGTGTTGTCCCGTATCGCAGATCATCCGATCAAACGCATCGAGGAGTTGTTACCTTGGAACGTCGCCGCAAGTCTGAAGCTCCCCAACCAAGAGGCGGCCTAAACGAAGGCGCCGCCACGAACGCTCCCACCAGCGGTCTTCGAGACTTCCCCTACATCGAAGAGACAATCGAACAGGGTGGAATCAGCATCGGAGTCATTCCTCCGCTCACGGAATGTATCGCAGTGGCTCACGAGGGGCGAAACACCCTGGCCATGCTGAAACGCCGAGAAGGTGAATCGCTGGCGCAGCTGTTGTCCCGTCTGGATCTCGCCATCGCCAGGGCTCAAACCGACGACATTTTCACCGACGAGATTAACCCGCCCGCAAACTCGAAACGCCCCTAGCCGCTTGCATCCCTTGGCTTCAAGACGGCAATGCGAACGCTTACAATCGTTTTCAGCGCCGCGAGAAATCAAATGACAAATCAACAAATCTCTTGGCACGAACTCGAGGCACAACTACAGAAACTCAAGGACGGGCTCTCGGACGGAGTCGACCTTGAGCGGTCTAAGCTTTTTGACGAGTTCATGAGAGAGCACGAATTCGGACTGGCCCTGCACCTGTTATGTGACTATCTGCTCGAGCCAACGACGCAACCAGCGGCGCCGACAATAGTGAAGCTCGTAGAAAAACTGCACGCATCCATGCAGATAGTAGAGCATCCTTATTTACCCTCACTTTGTCCAGACGGTTTAGACCAGCCGCTTACGATAGTAGACAACTGCGTGGCGGACCTCCATGCTGACGGCCGTCGACGATCATGAACAACTCGGGAGCCGAGTCGGCAGCGACGGGTCAATCAATTTCGCCACAAACTCAAGCAGTGCTGGATGGCCAACTACGGCACGTCAAGACGGTCTGCGATCGACGCTTACTTAGGACCTCAGAACGCGTTAATCTGCGGAAGAAACTTTGCGACGAGCTGACCTCGCCAGAACCGCGCCGGTCGCAAGAGACGCGCCTGTAAGTAACAAAAGCGGCCAGTGGAATGCCTGCCGGTGAAACGTCACTCCGAGACCGAATCCTAGGCTACAGACGGCCAAACCCAAGATGTACAAGAGTGACCGGCCGGGCCTAATCTCGGTCCAACGGGTTCCCCACATCAGCATCCAGCCGCCCCAAAAGATGGCCGAAAATGCCACCCACATCCATTCGCTTGAAGTCCCCATCAGGTTCCTAAGTACCACAGCCTTACTCACAGAGTCCAAGCAACCATTTCGTGGCACGAAGCCGTCGACTCATTGCAGAATCGTCCATGGCAATGCCTGATAAACGCTGCCGCCTAATTCCCTCGATTGGCTACTAGAGAGGCTAAGACGATTTTCAAGACTTCATCTTTAAAGCTACCCTCCGTGGCGTTGGTGTTGAAGAGGACAGCAATCGAAATTCGTTGGTCTGGCAAAGTATCGAGTTGGGAAGTGAAGCCGTAGATGCCGCCTCCGTGGCGAATTCGCGGGTGCCCTTCAAATTGATCCATCAATAGGCCATATCCGTATGATCCCCCGCCCATGTCGGTTATTTTGCCGTTATTCAGGCGACCGGGCTTGGTCATTTCCTGGAAAAGCTCCGGGCGAATAATTCTGCCGTTGGTCAGCGCATCATGCCAACGCACTAAATCGCCGACGGTAGAACGGAGGTTACCAGCGCCTCCCGGCACAGTCATGGAGATAAATTCCGCATTGTTTAGGAGTTCCGGATGCTCGAAGGGTCTTTGATACCCAGCTGCGCGGTGGGGGACAACATCCGCGTTGTCGTCAACACTTGTGTCGGCCATGCCAGATTTATCAAAGAGGTTTTGTTTGAAGAAATTGCGAAGAGACTGTCCCGAGAGCTTTTCGACAATAGCTCCCAACAGCACGTAACCCGAGTTGGTGTATTGGATATTTGTGCCAGGCTCGAAGTCGAAGACGAGGCTTTGTTTCTCGATGGCGTCGACGAGGTTTGCTGTGGTTTGACGATAGCGTTCAATGTGTTGATGGAACTCGGGAGTGTCCGTGAAATCGTGGATTCCTGAAGTGTGATTGAGCAGGTGGCGCAGTGTAATTTCACCGCCTCGCGGGAATTCCGAGAAGAATTTTGATAGCTTGTCGTCAACTGAGAGCTTGCCTTCCTGTGCGAGGACCATCACGGAAGCCGCTGTGAATTGTTTGGTTAGAGAGCCAATGCGAAAGACCGTTTCGGGTGTGACAGGAACATCGTCCTCGATATTCGCGCGGCCATAGCCCTTAGTGAAAATAATACGGCCATTGTGCATGACCGCAATGGCCACACCTACCGAGCCGCCTTGGAGATTTCGTTTTGCCGCGGCATCAATGGCCTGAAGCGCGGTCTTATCTAAAGCAGCGGATGATTCCCCAGCCGGGGCTGGTCTGCCTGCTAAAATCGACAACGTCAGAACTATTGGCGCAATTGCAATCCGTCTTCCCAACATTGACTGTGTCAACCTCGAAAGTAGAGTTGCGAATCGTGAAGGCGGACGCCCCTGCGATTGAGCGTCATGCCCCGATGTCGTTTGGTTCGCCTAATAACTCAACGCTAATCGGTTCGTTGTCCAGTCAAAATTTCGTCATCGGACAATCTATTGATTTGATGCGAGTTACTTGGATGGCCGCGCGTATTTGTACCCGCCATTCGCCAGTCAAGTCCCGATTAACGCACTTACCGCCGAAGTGGGTACTAGCCGCTTCTTTGGCGATTTCCCGACGCAATATAAAAGGGCGCCCCTTTTGGAGTAGGGTTTTGAGTGTTCGGCTCGAACCCCCTCCAGAAAGGAACGCCCTCAATGGATAGCAAAAAGTATATCGGCATGGATGTGCACAAGGAAAGCATTTCGATTGCGGTGATGAATGGTGCAGGAAAGATCGTGATGGAATGCGTTATCGAGACGAAAGCGAGCATGATTCTGCAGTTTATCGATGGGCTGCGTGGAGAGGTGCAGGTCACGTTTGAAGAAGGAACCTCAGCCGCCTGGTTGTACGACTTGTTGAAACCGCACGTGACGAAATTGCTGGTGTGCGATCCGCGAAAGAATGCCTCCATGAGGGAAGGCAACCAGAATGACAAGATCGACGCCCGCCGGTTGGCCGAGCTGCTGCGCCTCAACCATCTCAACCCCGTCTATCACGGTGAACACGGGTTACGAAGCCTGAAGGAACTGGTGCGTAGTTATCTCACCATCACCAAAGATCATGGACGGGTCATGACGCGAGTGAAGGCCATCTATCGCAGTTGGGCCATTCCTTGTACCGGCAAGCAGGTCTATGCACCACGCCATCGTGCCGAATGGCTCGGGAAGATCGCGGAACCGGGAGTGCGCCGGCGGGCCGAGTTTTATTACCAACAACTGGATGCGCTGCGGACGGTGCGTCAGCAAGTGCGGCGGGAGCTGCTGGCGGAGGGTAAGAAACACCAGGCGTGGAAACTGCTCTGCCAGATTCCTTCGATTGGTCCGATCCGGTCAGCCGTACTGCTGGGCATTCTGCAGACCCCGCACCGTTTCCGCACCAAGCGGCAGCTATGGACCTACAGCGGATTTGGCATCGAGACCCAAAGCAGCGCCGATCACCGTAGTGTCCACGGGCAGCTGCAACGAGTGAAGAAACAGAGCTCCATTCGCGGACTGAACCGCAACTGTAATCACGATCTGAAAAATGTGTTTAAGGGCGCGGCGATCGTGGCCTCGAGCAAACCCGGTCCGTTTCAAGAGTTCTACAGCGCTTTGTTGACCAAGGGCATCAGGCCGGAGATGGCGCGGCTAACCTTGGCCAGGAAGATTGCCACCATCGTGTTGATGCTGTGGAAGAGAGGAGCGTGCTTCGACGCCCAACATCTGAAACCACAAACAGCTTGAGTGTCTCTGATCGAGTCCGCTCCATCCTGGGGATCTTCTCTAGCGGTGGCCGTGGGGTTCTCGAGACACTCTGGTTCGAGAGCGAGTCTCAGCCGATTAGTTAGGCGCTGTGTGCCTCGGGCACCTAGTCTCATGCCGACCCTAGGCCCTCTCGGATAACCAGAAAAAGCTATGGGCCACGAGTCCCAAATAGAACTATGGTCGCCAAATTTGACCACCGTTCTGCTTTGTTGGTTTCGGAACTGACAGGCTTCGTCGCCACGAAGCGATGAAAACCGCTGGTAGAGAAAACCCAAACCACAGGGCTACAACGCCCCGCAACCGAGCACCTGGCGCGGAAGAGCAGAACAGCTCTCGTTCCATTAAATGGGCTGAGAAGCAAGAAAAATTCCAGCCGAAGGACGTGTGTTTTTTCTTGACTTCTCCTTTTATAGAACTTATCGGGGACTCGGCGGCGAAGCGGGCATAATGCTGGAGGTCCCTTCAATCGCTGCGTGGCACCAAACAATCGCAAAGACGGCAAACTGTTGCACATCCCAAATTGTAATATATTGACGTATCACACTTTAAATCTGGATCGCGGCGTGCTCGAACGCGTACCATATGAGGGGGAATCCGATGAAATCAAAGGCGATCCTGGCGCTGGCATTGGCGTGTTTGTGGGGGGCAGCAGCTGCAGCCGATACTGTCACATCGGGTGGTCTCTCATTTACGTGTCCTTCCTGTACTGATGTGCCGCAATCTGGCGTTGCCGACATTGCGCCGACGTCCGGTTCGTTCGTCTACGACAACACGACCAATAAGTTCCTGAGCATTAATGTCACTTGGGACGGCATCCCGCTCGTCCTCAACGGGGCGACCATCGTGTTGCCTACACCAACCGACGAAGCCACAGCCTATCTCGACCTAATTGGGCAAGGCATGCAGTTGAGTTGGGAAGGTATCTGCGAAGGGCCGGCCTTCCTGGGGCCGTGCGGGGGAAGCCCACCGTTCCACTTTAGTTTTACCGAGAATCGTCACGCGAACCCCAACACCGACGTCGGCATATTTTTGGGGTGGGCGACCTTCCCACCCACGTTCGATCCAGCGGTAGGGACCGGCTTTGTCACCGCAACAGACCTTGTGACCACCACGACGCCCGAACCATCGAGCTTGCTGCTTTTGGCTGGCGGCTTGGCATTCTTGTCTGGGTTGCGCCGGAACCGGATTGGGTAGGTTTAGGCACCGCTTCTCACTAGCGCCGGGCGGCTACGTCCTAACGCGCTTACCGTCCATTTGAAGTCCTAGAACTTGAGTTGTCCGGTTAGGCACGACCTACCAGGAGTTAGGAGACGGATCGGCGCGTGGACAAAAATCAAAGTGCGAGCCTCAAAGAAACTGGAGTACGAAAGAAAGGCGCGAAGTGGCGGCCCGCGCCTACTCAGTTGGCCGGAACACCGTGCCATGCCATATGGGAGATTCCGGTTTTCTCGTTGAAGCAATGAGTGTTATCGTAGGGCCTCAAGGAAGCCTGGTCGCACGAAGCTTGATCGTGGATACCTTCGCCCCCAATATCGGCGTTTCGAGATTCCCACAGCACCGCTTCGCGGCGGTGCGATTTCTCTACCGCTCTTTGTGCGTGTTGGGTTTTGCCTGCCTCTTAGGTGGAGCGGCAGTGGCCGCAGAAGTTCGGAGTGCGCCCGCCGCGTCGTTTGGACCTTACCAGTCATTTTCGGTTGCAGACTTTGACGGAGATTCTAAGCCTGATCTAGCCAGCGTGCAGTATGGAACGAGCGATTCAACCCGCGCTGCGTACACGATTCAACTCCAGCTCAGTACTGCCGGAAGCCAATTCTTTCAGATCACCGCCCCGATTGGCGGCCTTCAAGTCGTTTCCCGAGATGTCAACGGTGATAACGCTCTCGATCTGGTTCTGACGACAACTTGGCTCAGACAGCCCGTAGCGATTCTCCTCAACGATGGCCACGGCAGTTTTACGTGCGTGGATCCAGATGCTTTCGCGAAGGCTTTCAGCGAGTTAGGGACAACTTGGAGCTCGACGACGGACAACGCGACGGATGCTACTGGCATTCCGCCGCAGTCTCGAAAAAACATCTGTTCGAAAATCAAATTCTTTCTGCATCACTGGTCGCAATTAGGTTCCATTGCTTTCTCGGAATCGCGACTTTCTCACGCACCTTTGTTGCTTTCCAACTCGCCCCGGGCCCCGCCTCTCGAATTTCCTCAGTTGTAAGCCCTAGGCTCATCGACAAGTAAGCCCGCGTGCGGATTTGCCCGCTCGCATTCTAGCCGTTCAAAACCACGGTTCGGAATTGTCCTACTTTGTGCTCCTTGTTTTTGAACGACGATTAGAGCCTGCGTGGACTTGATGCGCGCGACTTCGGACAGAACGACTGGGCATAAGGCCGGTGCGATGACGTGGTTGGTGTCCTCGGCGCTGGTGGTTGGCCTGACGTGGGCCCTTTTGTGGCTGACGTCTCGCCTGTGGGATTTCCTTGCGAACTGACAATTTGGAAAGCGAATTGCCTGAATATGACTCTAGTCGCGCGAGGCGGCCCGTGAGCCGAAGGCGATTGCGTCACCGGATTGTGACGCTTTAAGTCGACCTAATGCATCGCTGGCGTTGTGGGCGCAAAGCAATTCCCGCTGGCATTGATCTTGGGGGAAACGGGCTCCGATCTGTCGCCTCAAACAACACCTCGGGTCCGTTGCTGCCGTGACGCAGTGTATATCCCCCTCGGGGGGCGCAGGGCTCTCGGTACCTGCGCCCTTTTCCAACCAACGATGGGACGTGCTGGAGGCGCCGTGCGTTGCGGATACTTTTTCGGGGAGAACAATAACCGAGCGATTGGCGCTGAGTTACCCATTGGACGAAGTAATGTCTCGGGGCTACAAGGAGACTAATCATGGTTATCGGCGACCGACTGAAAACGCTTCGCGAATCCAAGAATCTGTCTCAAGGGGATGTTGAGAAGCGAACGGGATTGCTTCGTTGCTACGTTTCGCGGGTCGAGAATGGCCACACCGTCCCATCGCTAGATACTCTGGAGAAATTTGCGGGCTCGCTAGAAGTACCGCTATACCACTTGATGTTTGATGGCGACAAGCCGCCAGCTCCGCCTAAGTCCATCAAACAACGCACGGATAAATCTTTGGAATCGTCTCGATCCGGACAGTTGCTGATGCACAAGTTGGTGCCGCTACTGGCAAAGATGAGTCAGGACGACAGGAACCTGATTCTCTTTATGGCAGGGCGAGTGGCCAAGAGGCGAGACCGTATGAAGCGGGGACGAAAAGCCGCTTCTGGTACCGCTGCTTAGGGGCCGGAATAGCACTGGAGAGTCCCAGTGCTTTTCACTCGCATAGGAAACTCGTCTCGCCATACCACGCTTCGCAGAGGCTTTCGAATCCTTATTTCTGCGAATTATGTTTGCTTTTTGTATCGGAGGCTTTAGCCGCTACAATGACGCTACCTGACTACGCCGCTCGCCTGCGAAAATCACAGAAATTCCTTGCCTGGTACCCAAGCTCCGGTGACGGCAGACCGGATGCAGAAAATCGATTCGCCATTACGAACCCGCGAGTTGTCGAGAAGTTCTTTTCGCCAAGTGAGTTAGCTGACGCTTGGGGCGTCGATATCGAAACCATTCGTTATGTTTTTAGGGCGGAGCCAGGTGCTGTGGAATTCGACCGGCGCGTTTCGGAGCCGAAGCGATCACGCTCGACGCTCCGGATTCCCCAATCCGTAGCGGTTCGAATCCATCGCAGGCTCTCAAAGTAAATCAGAACACAAAAATGGTGAAACTCAACTCTAGTGCCTGGCGGAGACATCCACAAGACTCCGCACACCTAATTCCATCTGTCCGGTAAGCCGACGCAATATAAAAGGGCGCCCCTTTGGAGTAGGGTTTTGAGTGTTCGGCTCGAACCCCCTCCAGAAAGGAACGCCCTCAATGGATAGCAAAAAGTATATCGGCATGGATGTGCACAAGGAAAGCATTTCGATTGCGGTGATGAATGGCGCAGGAAAGATCGGGATGGAATGTGTGATCGAGACGAAAGCCAGCATGATTCTGCAGTTTATCGATGGGCTGCGCGGAGATTTGCAGGTCACGTTTGAAGAAGGAACCTCGGCCGCCTGGTTGTACGACTTGTTGAAACCGCACGTGACGAAATTGCTGGTATGCGATCCGCGAAAGAATGCCTCCATGAAAGAAGGCAACAAGAGTGACAAGATCGACGCCCGCCGGTTGGCCGAACTGCTGCGCCTCAACCATCTCAGCCCCGTCTATCACGGTGAACACGGCCTACGAAACCTGAAGGAACTGGTGCGCAGTTATCTCACCATCACCAAAGATTACGGACGGGTCATGACGCGAGTGAAGCCCATCTATCGCAGTTGGGCCATTCCTTGTACCAGCAAGCAGGTCTATGCACCACGCCATCGTGCCGAGTGGCTGGGGAAGATCGACGAACCGGGAGTGCGCCGGCGGGCGGAGTTTTACTACCAACAACTTGATGCGCTGCGGGCAGTGCGTCAGGAAGTGCGGCGGGAGCTGTTGGCGGAGGGTAAAACACCAGGCCTGGAAACGACTCTGCAAGATTCCTTCGATGGGTCCGATCCGCTCCGCCGTACTGCTTGGCATCCTGCAGACTCCGCATCGTTTCCGCACCAAGCGGCAGTTATGGGCGTACAGCGGATTTGGCATTGAGACCCACAGCAGCGCCGATCACCACAATGTCGACGGGCGGCTCGAGCGAGCGAAGAAGCAGAACTACATTCGCGGACTGAACCGAAACTGCAATCACGATCTAAAGAATGTGTTTAAGGGCGCGGCGATCGTGGCCTCGAGCAAGCCCGGTCCGTTTCAAGAGTTCTACACGGCTTTGTTGACCAAGGGCATCAGGCCGGAGATGGCGCGGCTAACCCTGGCCAGGAAGATTGCCACCATCGTTCTGATCGTGTGGAAGAGAGGAGCGTGCTTCGACGCCCAACATCTGAAACCACAAACAGCTTGAGTGTCTCCGATCGAGTCCGCTGCATTTCTGGGAATTTCTCTGGCGGTGGCCGTGGGGTTCTCGAGACACTCTGGTTCGAGAGCGAGTCTCAGCTGGTAAGTTAGGCGCTGTGTGCCTCGGCACCCAGTCTCCCATCCGACTCTAGGCCCTCTCGGATAACCAGAAAAAGCTATGGGCCACGAGTCCCAAATAGAACTATGGTCGCCAAATTTGACCACCGTTCTGCTTTGTTGGTTTCGGAACTGACAGGCTTCGTCGCGAACAAGCGATGAAAACCGCTGGTAGAGAAAACCCAAACCACAGGGCTACAACGCCCCGCAACCGAGCACATGGCGCGGAAGAGCAGAACAGATCTCGTTCCATTAAGTGGGCTGAGAAGCAAGAAAAATTCCGGCCAAAGGCCTTGTGTTTTTTCTTGACTTCTACCTTTATAGAACTTACCAGATGGGATGAGAAGGCCGGTCTCCAGCGGGATGCGATACGCTCCCAATGTTCGACGTGCTCAAGGCACAAAAAGGAGACCGGCGATGAAGAAGATTAGCACTATGCAGGCATTTGGGAACGAAATTTTGAAGGAGCAAAAGCTAACGATCGGTGTGGATCTAGGCGATCGTTGGTCGTTCTACTGCATTTTGGATGAAGCAGGCAAAATCATTCTGGAACAGAAAGTAGCGACAACACCGGAAGCGATAAAGCAGACGTTCGGAAAGATACCGCAGAGTCTCGTCGCCATCGAGACGGGAACACATTCGCCGTGGGTAAGCCGGCTGTTAACTGAGCTGGGACACCAAGTGATCGTGGCGCACGCACAAAAAGTGCAATTGATCAGCAAGAGCAATCGAAAAGATGATCGACACGATGCGCGGACACTGGCACGGCTGGCGCGAATCGATCCCGAGCTGTTGGGACCGGTGCGGCATCGCAGTGTCAAGGCGCAAATCCATCTGACGGTGATCCGCGCGCGAGCTGAACTGGTGAGTGCGCGAACGGCCTTGGTGAATGCAGCCCGCGGGTTGGTGAAGTCTTATGGTGAACGGCTGCCCAAGTGCGGCACGTAGCAGGTGAGTCGGGAGCTAGGCGCTGGATTAAGCGCGGAGTTGCGGGATGTTCTGGAACCGTTGCTCCAAGAAATCGAATCGCTGAACGAGCGCATCAAGGAATACGACCAACGGATGGAGAAAATCGCCAAGGAAGTATACCCGCAGGTCGAGCTACTCAAGCAGGTGAAGGGTGTGGGAACGCAGATCGCGCTGACCTATGTGCTGACGATCGAGGATCCGTATCGGTTCCTGAAAAGTCGCGAGGTCAGCTGTTTTCTGGGGTTAAAACCTGGCCGCAGAGACTCCGGAGAGAGCAAACCGCAGAAAGGTATCAGCAAAGCAGGAGACCGGTATCTGCGAACGATGATGGTGCAAGGAGCGCATTACATTCTGGGACCGTTTGGAGCAGACAGTGATCTGCGGAGATGGGGATTGAAGCTTGCGGAGCGAGGAGGAAAAAATGCCAAGAAGCGAGCGGTGGTTGCGGTGGCGCG
This sequence comes from uncultured Acidobacteriota bacterium, assembly GCA_963814635.1. Classification (GTDB taxonomy): domain Bacteria; phylum Acidobacteriota; class Terriglobia; order Acidiferrales; family UBA7541; genus Acidiferrum. The sequence continues at coordinate 957,176 of CAWFDP010000003.1, forward strand.
AAAGTTAGCGGTGCTGCTGCATCGGTTGTGGGTGAGCGGAGAGGTATACGAACCACTGCGCAATAGCCAGAAAGCAATGCGGGCAGTGGCCTAGCTAGCCTGAATTATTCGCGATTTTGCTAGCAAAAAAAGAAAAGGTGCTCTAAAAGATTGATGAACACTGGGTTTTTCGCGAACCCAGCATTCTCTTTCGGAGCACCCAGAGATGACATCTTGTATACCACAGCTGTCGTTTTCCTTCTACCGACACCGAACCATTCGAGCTGATTTTTCTGGTGGTCAGATCACCAGTGATGCCGGCCTGCTGCCTTTGCGGGCTTTTGATCAGCGGCATGGACTCACTCGCGACTTGGCAGAGTGCGTCTGTGATGATCGCGACGATTCGCGAGTGAGTCATCCTGGGTTGTCGCTGTTGCGCCAGCGTCTGTACCAGATCATCGCTGGCTACGAGGACGCCAACGACGCTGACCGGCTACGTCACGATCCGGCGTTTCAAATTCTTGCCGATCAACCGCTCGGCGAACCTCTCGGATCACAGCCCACTCTCAGCCGCTGGGAGAACTCGCCCTCGCTTCGCGATCTCCTCAAGCTGCAAGATGCTCTGCTCGATTGGTTTGTGAAGATTTGCCGAGAACAGGTGCGCAAGCGGGGAGAGATCCTGCTCGACGTCGATTCCACCGACGATCCAACTTACGGACAGCAGCAGCTCAGTTTCTTCAACGGCGGTTACGACCAACACATGTATCACCCCTTGCTGATCTTCGAACGTCACACCGGTTGTTTGTTGGCTGCGCGATTGCGAGCGGGCACGGTCTCTAGTCACGCCCGCATCATCCCTCTGCTGTTGCGCATCGTCCCGCGACTGCAGAAAGAGTTTCCCAAAGCCCGCATCAAACTGCGCGCTGACGCCGGGTTTGCTCTGCCGCTGCTCTATGAATTCTGCGAGTTTTTCGGCATCCAGTACGTGATTGGCATAGCTGCCAACCCACGATTGAAAAAGCAAGCGCAACACCTGCAACGTCGTCTCGCCCGACGTTATCGTCGCACCGGCCAACCGCAACGGTCCTTTTCTAGCTTTCTCTATCGCGCTTACAGCTGGTCTCATCAGCGGCGCATCTGCTACAAGGCCGAACACAGCGCGCCTGGTACCAACGTGCGCTTTCTGGTCACCAACTTGAAAGGCCGCAGCCGTTCCGTTTTTGCCTTCTATAACGACCGCGGGGAGTGCGAGAACCGCATTGAAGAATTCAAGAATGGTTTTGCCGCTGACCGCTTGAGCTGCCACCGCTTCCGAGCCAATGCTTTCCGCCTGTTGCTGCACAGTTTCGCCTACAACCTCGTCAACCTGTTTCGCTTGCAGCTACCTTCGTCGCTGCGCTCAGCACAGATCGAAACGCTGCGCGTTCAGTTGTTCAAGATCGGGGCGCGCATCCGCGAAACAGCCCGTTGCGTTCGCATTCACCTGGCCAGCGGCTGGCCTTTCCGCGATCTCTTCCAAGCCGCCTGCAACTCTTCTTAGATTGTCTCGCCGGTTCGACAACACGCTCTCCCCAAAGGACCAGGCGGAGCTATCTGGAAAAACGGTTCGCAGGGCAAAACAACGGCAACGCACACCTATATAAAGGTCGACTACGGAGCGCGATCCTCGCCTCCGTCAGCAATGCGCTTTCTGCGCTACGATTCTCGCCTCTGATGAATTAACCAGGCTAGAGTACTGCCTTTTCGTCGCCTTATCATCAAGTGCCTGATTAACGCATTATAAAAGGGCGCCCGCGTTTGGAGTAGGTTTTGATCGTTCGCATCACAACCTACAACAAGGAGCACCCTCATGAATGACGCCAAGTATATTGGGCTGGATGTGCATCAGGCAACGATCTCGGCGGCGGTTCGGGATTCGGGCGGAAATCTGGTGATGGAGGCCACACTCGAAACGAAATCCGAGACTATCCTCGAGTTTGTTCATGGTCTGCGCGGTAGCTTGCGCGTGAGCTTCGAAGAAGGAACGTGTGCCTCTTGGTTGCACAATCTTTTGAAACCCCACGTTACCGAAGTGTTGGTTTGTGATCCGCGTAAAAATGCCCTGTTGAGAGTTGGAAACAAGAACGACCGTGAAGATGCACGTAAGCTGTCCGAACTGTTGTTCCTGAACAAGCTCCATCCGGTCTATCACGGCGAAACGGGAATCCGCACGCTGAAGGAACTGGCGCGTAGCTACCTGACCATCACCCGCGATCTGACGCTGGTGATGAATCGCCTGAAGGCGATCTATTGAGGATGGGGATTGTTTGTGCCGGCCAGCAAGTGTATGCACCTCGCTACCGTGCCGAATGGCTTGCCAAGATCAGCGAAGCCGGCGTGCGCCGACGCGCCGAGATCTATTATCAGCAGTTCGATGTCTTAGCAGGCTGCTGAAAAATCGTGGTGAGCCAGCAGTTTCTAGGTTGGCTTGAGTCGTTCGGGAGCTTTTGAGCGTCTGAGGCGTGATTTTTCGTGCTACCAAGCGCCCGAAAGAAGCGTTTCAGCGCCGTTCAGAGACACTACCGCCCGGACTTACTACGTCGGAACTACGCTGCGCATCAGATTCCGCATGCGCACCAGGTTGTAGGCCGCGCAGGCGAACGTGAAGATCCAATCGACTTTCAACGTTCCGCGATGCCGCACTTTGCGCATCAACGCAATAGTTTTCAGCCAGCCAAAACATTCTTCGATGCGCTTCCTCTTCTTTTGGCTGATGACATAGCCGCCCTGCCGCGTGGTGCGGCTATCAATGGCGCTGCCGCCTCTTCGCGCAAGATTTTGCGCCACGTGCGGTGTCACCCATATGTTCCGGCACTCGCGCACAAAATCCGCGGTGTCGAAGCCCTTGTCTCCAGCCACCGTCACCCGCTTGCTTCCCGGAAGTTCCTGCAGCATTTCCAGTGCAGCATAGCGCTCGGCCGTGCCCGTGGCTTCCCACACCCGGCTGTCCACAATTAAGCCGTTGCGATTCTCCACCAGCAGATTCCCGCTGTAGCTCAACTTGGCCTCCTTGCCCGCACCTTTGCGCGCCATCTGCGCTTCTGGATCGCTTTTCGACTCGTGCGTTTCGTTCGAGCGCTTCTCGCCGCGATAATCCACCGTGGGATTTCCCGGATCATCCGGCGGTGAACTCTTCTTGTTCTTGGCCTGAAAACTCTTCGCGCTGGCCCAAGCTTCCAACAAACTTCCGTCCACCGTGAAGTGTTCGTCCGAGGCCCAACCCTGCCCGCGGGCTTGCTCCACCACCAGCGCCAGAAACTCCTTGGCTACTTCAGCCTCCAGCAAACGGTCGCGGTTCTTCGTGAACACCGTGGCATCCCACACCCCATCGTCCAAATTCAGTCCCACGAACCAGCGAAACAAAATGTTGTAGTCGATCTCCTCTATCAGCATCCGCTCGCTGCGCACCGAGTACAGCATCTGCAACAGCAGAGCGCGCAGTAACTGCTCCGGCGGAATCGACGGACGACCCACTTTGGAATACATCTTGTTGAACTCAGGCGACAGTTCCTTGAGTACCTGGTCTACCATCGTGCGGATCGGCCGCAGCGGATGATCTTTGCGTACCCGCTGCTCCGGCGAAATGTAGCTAAAAACATGTCCTTGCTGCTGATCGGTTCCTCGCATACTCAATGAGACGCACCGCGCGCTGCCTCGTTACAAAATCTCCGACTTTTTCAGCAGCCTGTTAGTGGCTTTGCGTCAGGAAGTGCGCTGAGAGCTATTAGCGGAAGCTCGGAAGCACCCGGCCATGAGATTACTGCGGCAGATTCCCTCGATCGGCCCCATCCGCGGCGCTCTGTTGATTGCGCTGATGCAGACGCCCCATCGCTTCCGTACCAGGCGGCAGCTGTGGGCCTACTGCGGACTGGCGCTGAGAACCTACGATAGTGGGGAATATCGCTTCGTTGGCGGTCAACTGAAACGTTCCAAGAAAGCTGTGACCATCCGCGGACTGAACAAAAATCACAATCATGATCTGAAAAATATCTTTAAGGGAGCTGCCACCCGAGCGGCTGCAGCAGCCGGGCCTTTTCAGAATTTCTACGAAGCTCGCATTGCCAACGGCATGAAACCACCAATGGCGCGGCTGACCTTGGCGCGCAAGATTGCGGCCATCACTCTGCTGGTTTGGAAGAAAGGAGTTCGTTTCGACGCTGAACAGTTAAAGCAACAAGCAGCTTGAGCGACTGGTAAGAACTCTTTTCTTCGCCGAATTCATGTCTGGCGGCGATCTGTCGGTTCTTCTGGCGCTCTGGTTCGAGGGTGAGTATCCATAAGCGCGTTAGGTGGAGACTGTGCTTCGAGCACCAACCATCTCTTGGTTAACTATATGCCCCCTCGGACAACCAGAAAAAGCTATGGGCCTCGAGCCTCAGATAGAACTATGGTTGGCATTTTTATTGTGACCGTACTGCTTGGAATTGAAATGTTAGATGAATTACTTCCGAGTTCCCGTCGCTCGTCACAATCGCACCGTCAGGGAACTCTCCGTAGAAACCAAATCTAATAGGAATGTCACCGCCTGGAGTGCTAAATTATGCTGACATGCGAGTTCCAGAATTGATTCTTGCGATTATTTTCATTGGCTCAACTGCCTCAGCCACTATTGCAAACACGGTCGAACACGAACGTCGGCAACGCGCCGCTGCTGCGTTCCGCGACGGAATTCTCTTGTTGCACGCCAGTTCCGAGCTGAATCTCAACTCTGATGGCTTCCGTCAGGATCCTGTCTTCTATTACTTCACTGGCTTGGGTAACACGGTGGGGGCCATGCTCGCCATCGATGGAAGGTCGGGTGAAAGTTGGCTTTTCCTACCGTCCAAACCGCCATTCGCGGAAATCGGTCTGAAACCGGAAGTTGAGCCCGGGCCGGAGACGGCGAAGCGCTTGGCTATGGAACACGTCGTTGACTGGTCCGAACTGGAAGGTTTTTTCGCCTCACATGTGGGCCGAGCGCCACCCCTATTCTACGGCGACGATTCGTCGAAATTCTACGAGCTGCCATCGAACCTTCTCAGCCCGAAATCGCCTCAGGCTCCGACCTGGCTGCAGATCATTCTGCAAAGATGGCCGGCCTTTGAGGCCAAAGAAGTAGGGGAACAAATCGAGGCCCTTGTAGCAGTTCAAAGTGTGGAGGAAACCACTGCACTACGTTCGGCCGCGAAGGCGACTGTGACAGCTATGATGGCCGGATTACGTGCAATTCGGCCGGGCGTATCACAACGGAGTGTCGAAGCTGTCGTTGAAAACGCATGTTGGATGGCGGGTGCACATGGTTCTGCGTTCTGGCCGTGGGCCATGGCGGGAGACAATGCTGTATTCCCGCGCCCTTTTACTTCGCTCGCGCGATACGATCACCTGAACCAGAATATGCACTCGGGCGAATCGGTGCGCCTTGATGTGGAGATGCGAACAGGACCACTACATAGGAGATTTGGGGCGGACGGTTCCGGTCTCAGGCCACTACGACGACGATCAGCGAGAAACCTGGAACATATTCATAGCGGCATATCATGCCGGTGTTCTCGGGCTGCGCGACGGGGCTACGGTCGATCAAATCTTCGATGCTTGGCGTGCCGAGCTGCTGCGTCATCGGACATCTGCAAAGAGTCCGCTTGCACAGCACGCGATTGATTCCTGGTCAAATCGGACGAATGTGCCCTACTGGCAGGTCCACACGACCAACTTGATTGCCGGCCACCAGGTTGGGCCACTCAGGCAGGGAACGACGATCAACTTTGAGCCGATGGCCTCGGTCGATGGCCAGGGATTTTTCATAGAAGATATGTATTTAATTACCAAAAATGGCGCCGAATTACTCACACCCGGAGTTCCCTATTCGGCGGAGGAAATCGAAGCCGCGATGAAGTAGCCAATTGAGAATTTCCAATTCTCCCTGGCGCTGCAAGGGGTTAACTTCCCCTATGGTTGGCAACTCGGAGTTGATCGCGTGAGTCATGATTAAGGCGGTTGCCGTACAAGTAAAATTGGCTTCGATCCCATTGTCAGGTAAGGCGTGAATCCGCGTTCTCAAATCGTATCGCCAATTGCCTTCCCGTTTTTCACGAGTATCAGCTTGTAGTACTTTGCGTCTTTGGCCTCCGAATCCGCCAAACGCGTTTGAGGCACTTTCCCATCAGGAAGGTATGGACCGAGTGTCTGAGATGGGTAGTCCTCATCCGGCTTGCGAATTGGGTAGCGAACAAGCGCGTCGACATGGAAAGCTGAGCATGGCGGCGGCTGAAAGGGACGACCGAGTTCCACGTCAATGCCCCAGTCGCCTCGTGAATCAGGTTGCACGACATACAACGCCGTGATGGTCCCGGCATCGACCGTCCCAACTCTTGCCTCGGCAACTCCCTTGATGTGGTCATGCCAATGTTTCCAAAGGAAGGCACGAAGTTCTGTTCGGCCCTTTGTTAGCTGAAAGTGTTCGAGCTTGTACGGACCGCCTGTTTCGTAGCCGGCCAAACCACTTCGCGATTTCAGGTACCGACAAGGCTGCTGGCCCGAAGCCTTCGAAGCAAACGTGAGGAGAGACAGCAAGACTATCGGGAATGCTGACGTTTTCATATTGGTCCGGCATCTACTTTGACACCACATTTGGTTCGCTAGTTCCACCAGTCCGGCAAGTAGGTCCTGATAAAGCACTTAACGTACAAGTGAAAAGGCTCGCACCCCATTGTCCGGTAACGACTAATCAGGAGCGTCTCGTTCTAACTTCTCAAGAGCGCGGAGGGTTGAGGCGCGCATAGTCAAACTGTTGTCAACTAGAGCGTCTTTCAACGGAGGTATGGCTGATTTATCGCCAATTTCTCCCAACGACCAAGGAACGACCTCCTTGACGTCTTCGTCTTTCAGCAAGGCAACGAGAATGGGAATTGCCCGCACATCCTTCGTATCCCCAAGAAGGTGTGCGGCGTAGTAGCGGTCCGCACGAATTTGTCGATCTCGAACACGGCCCGTTTGGGCGAACGGTCCTCTAGAATAGCGTGGATAACCTGGAACCCCCGATCATCGCCGAGTCTGGCGATGAACGCCGCGTTGCCTCTGCGGCGGATCCCTCGTCGCACTGAAGCCAGGGTTTTCGAGGTGGGGAAGCACACCTTTGTCATGAGGGGCGACAATTTGGCCACGAGAAATGTTCCGAGACACCATCGCGCTCTGAACTGCTGAAGGAGACCGCTAGCAGATTCGTCTTGGATGCTTCGCGGTTTGACCGGAAAGTGTGGACAGGAGGCACATGCTCGCCGAGGGGCGGCCCTGCAGATGAATCCAAATACGCGCGTCATAATCAGAAATCCACTCGGCAATTCCGAAATGCAAATTCCGACGATGCGTTCAGATCATCACAGAGCTGCTTTCTTCTTTCAGTGCGTGGTAAACGTGTTTCACCAGGCAGTTCGGTGGACTATAATCGCTGCATGCGAGTTGGACCATTGTTGCGCGCCGTTAGCAGCTGTCCTTCGTTCGCATGCGCTCGCCTATCCAGGCCCTCTTCCTGGGACAGAAGACATTTCTAAATTGATGGTGGATTCCGCGCTTGTCTGCAAGGGCGAGATCCTTGAAGCGCCCGAGGTGAAGTTTGTTTCCGATCCTGAGCTACTGCGTGATACGGCCATCGCCATCGTTCATATGGATCTGGTGCTTCAAAGGCGCGCGGCCGGCAAACGAAATGGTGCCAGTGTTGTTCGACAACATGCTGCCATCATCGGGAGGTGGACCGTATGTGGTGCTTCGGAAGGGCGATTACAGCTTGTTCTTTCTTAAGCCGGAAGCGGACAAATTCGTCGTAGCGGACAGCTGGTTCGGTCACCTGTCTATTTCCCGCCAACTCGCAAGCCCTTTTGCTGAGACGCGGACCCAATGCATCAATTGGAAATGGATTTTAAAGCTGGGCTGATGACTCGGATCATGAGCGCGTATTGGACAGCATTCGCATGCTTGGAAATATGCGCCACTTGCAATCGAAGGTGGAGCTTTTTTCGCTTGTGAATTCTCTGACTTCTTCGCGAACTTACATATATGAAGCGCTGTTGCGCCTTCATGACTACTCTGTCCTACCTGTTGTCGAAAAATGGCTTATGGATCGGCCTCTGCCACCTCCTTCCCTCCTGCTCCCCAGGGATTCACTTTTCCACATGCAATTCGAGCTCGTGTACGAAATTTACACGATTCGCTATCTCTCCACTCTGCCAATTCTGCATTGCATGCTAAGCCTTCCAGTATCCCATCATGCGCGAGGAGATA
>CAWFDP010000004.1:0-952180 GCA_963814635.1 uncultured Acidobacteriota bacterium
AGCTGGGAGAGCACCTGCTTTGCAAGCAGGGGGTCACCGGTTCGATCCCGGTCACGTCCACCAAGCTTTTTGAATTTCCTTGCCAATCCGAGTGCCTGGCCTCAAGTTCCTACTGACCGTCCTGGCACTGAACGCTAGGCGTCTCGTGCCCGCAGCTCTGTCGCTCGGTCAGTGTGTGGGTGTAGCCTACAGTTAGGCCCGCGTTTCTTCCCAGCCCGGGAAGAACTCATGAGAGCAGGAATTCGGAAGTCCTTCAAGATTCTGGCGCCTGGAGATTCCTTGCGCCGTCGGACGGCTTACAGCCTCGCGCTCGTCAGGCTCATTTTGGCGCCGGTGATTTTCCTGGCCGTGTATTATTTGTTCCGCATGGGCTGGATTGTTGACCGCATCGTGAACGTGGATGCGCCCGCTGCAGCCCTCGGTCAGCAAGCATCCATCGAAATGTTGGAGGCGCGCCGCGCCGAGCGCAACTACCTGTTGTTCGACGACGCCACCGACCTGGCGGCGAACCACGATGCTGTCGCCAAGACTCAAGAGACCCTGGCTGAAATCCAGGATCTTCAAACCCAAGATCACCAACCTGTTCAGGAAGCTTCGGATTCTCTCGCGCTCTACCAGAAGCAATTCGCTGAAGCCGTGGCCGTCCTGGATCGACCGGGGCAAAGATCGACCGGCCGTGTTCAAGCAGTCGTGCAGGACTACGAACGGGATTTGGACAGCCTGCTGAAACGTTCGGGACGCACCAGCCGCGCACATTTGATGGATGATTTGCGCCAACGGGTCGCCTCGTTTGAAACGCAGATCTCTAAGACCGTGGAGCAAAGAGATCCAGAACTTCAGCGGGTTACCGACGAACTGCAGAATTCCGGCGAGGAAATTCTCCGTCAAACGTCCGGGTTGGAATCAGTGAATTGGGCAAGAGTTCAGAACGATCATGGCAACGCGAGAAAACTTCTCAGTGAGGCCGAATGGGCGCTTTCCGTGGTGTCTGCATTAACGTTGCTGATCAGCGTGTGGGTGAGCTACGTGCTCCCTCGCCAAGTCATCAAACCTTTGCTGAGCCTGAAAGAAGCGATAGACCACGCAGCCGCTGGAAATTATGAAATCGAGTTCGATGTCCACGGGAAGGGTGAAATAGTGGACTTAGTTGAAAGCTTGCGGCGCATGCTGGCATCCATCCGATCCAAAACTCGGCCGCAAAATGATTTCAGCGTTCCCTGAATATTCTTATAACCCGGCCTTAACAGATGCTACGCCGATATATTTGTCCGCTCCGCCGTAGTAGAGGAGCCACTCGTTCCCTCTTCGTGCCATCCCCTCTACAAACACCACATTTGGTACCTGTCCAGTTTTCTCCCAATCCCGCTCTGGCTGAAATACCGGCTCATCGCTTCGATACAAGACCCTACGCGGATCTTTGCGATCAAATATCGCAATTCCCGTGCGATAAACGAGATTGTCGTCCGCTCCGTTGTAGATCAGCACGATTCCTTCGACCGTAAGAATCGGCGGCGGCCCCGGCTCTACCACTCGCGAATCGAATTTTCCCGCTCGCCGCGGCAGCACCGGCACATCCAACTCCTCGGTCCAGTTCTGCAAATCCTTCGAACTCGAAATTCCCATCTGATCCGTTTTATCCTCCGCGGTTCCCAGCCAGTACATCCAATATCTCCCGTCGATCTTTTCGGTAAGAATCGCCCCCGATTTCGTCCAGCCCCGATTCCATTTTCCTTGGTACGCTGGAAGAATAATTCCCAGCCTCTTCCAGTGAATCAAATCCTCTGATTCTGCGAGACACAGCTGCGCGTCGGTCTTGTTGTAGCCAGTGTAGGTGAGGTAGTAGGTGCCGCCGATCCGCACCAGTCGCGGATCTTCCACTCCACCATTTTGTTCGTATCCGGTTTCGGGGCTTAATACCGGCGTCGACCGCCGCGTGAAATGATCTCCATCTTGGCTCTCCGCGTACCCGAGCCGCGACGTTCCCGCCGCGTCCTGCGCGCGATACAGCATCGCGAATTTTCCATGGTTCTTAACAACCGCGGGATTAAACGTTCCCGCGCTCTCCCAGCCGTTACCCGTGGGTGAGAGAATCGGTGCTTCGCTCACCCTCTTCCACGCATGAAATGGATTTACGGTTTGCGGAGTCGCAAGCAGTACACTGAACACGCCAAGCGCACATACTGCACGCGTTCGAGCTTTTTCCAGGGAGGAAAACACACGTACCTCCTGAGTGTTTGAAACTTATCGATTGATTCTAGCGGAAAACACCGAACTGCCCGAAGATTAACCTAGCGTCCCTTGCAGCACTTCGCGCAGCACTTCTTGTTTGCGCTGTTCCAATTTCTTCCCTTGCGAAGTCAAATAAAACACGTCGATCGCTTTTTGCCCTTCGGTATCGATCAACGCCACTTCGATATTGCAATCCAACCGCGCCAGCGCCGACCCCATGTCATACAGCAATCCGGCGCGATCCTGCGTAACCACTTCCAGTAGTGTGCTGTGTGCCGACGCCGCTTCATCGAAGCTCACTCCCGTGGTGATCGCAACCTTCGGCGGGCGCGCGCGGCTCGCGGACTCGCGACTCTGTAACAGCGGCTCCAGCGCAGCCTTGCCAACCAGCACGTCTCTCAAGCTCGCCTGGAATCTCTCAACCTCGCTCGGATTCAACTCCAGCGTGCGGTGCAAATCTGTAAAGTGAAAAGTATCCAGCACCACCCCCGCCGCGTTCGCAAACGCATCCGCCTTGATGATGTTCATGCCCCACGCCGCCAGCACGCCCGCAATTGTGGAGAACAATCGCGGACGGTCCGCCGTAAGCAAGGTCAGTGAAAATCCGTGCCGCTCCGTCTTTAGCTCAGTCTGCAAAGGAGCACTGCTCAGCTTCCGGTAGAGCGCAAAATGCCCCGCAATTTCTCCAGCCGAATGTACCGCCAGGTACCGCCGCGGAAATCCTTCCAGAAAACGCTCGATCTCCGCCTTCGCCGCGCCGCCCGCCGCAGCTTGTATCTGTTCCAGTAGCGAACTCTCGTCTGAAGCGTGCAGCCGGTCGCGGTCCAGGCTCCGGCTGTAATCATTCGCCGTCGCCACAAAAAGCTGCCACAACATTTCCGCCTTCCACGGTGTCAGCGCTTCCGGATTCACGGCATGAATGTCCGCGTACGTCAGCAGGCACAATCGCTGCAATCGTTCCAGCGTCCCAACCGTCGCCGCAAACGAGGAAACCGTCGCGGGGTCAAAAATATCGCGTCGCTGCACTGTCGCCGACATATCCAGATGGTGCTCAATCAGGAATCGCACCTCGGCTTCTTCTTCCGGCGCCAATTCCAAGCGTGAAGCCGCGCTTTCCAGCGCCGTCAAGCTTCCTTGCACGTGATTTTCAACCGGCATGCCTTTGCCGGTGTCGTGCAGCAGCAGCGCGAAAATCAACAGGTCACGCCGCTCCTGCATTTTCCAAATCGGCGCAAATTGCGTTCCGCGCGCATCCGGTGGCTCTGCCAGTGCCTGCAAATGTTCGATCGTCCGCAACGAGTGCTCGTCCACCGTATAGCGATGATAAAAATCACGCACCACCAGCGAATCAATCGACCGCATCTCCGGCAGAATCTCCATCAGGATCCCCAGCCGGTGCATCGGCCGCAGCGCCATCCCAGGATAATCCGCCGCCAGAATCTCCTTCAGCGTGTCCCAGCTCATCACCTGGTTCAGCGCTTCCACTTCAGAGTGCGATACCACGTACGCGATACTTCGCTCCGCGTCGCGGCTCAGTGGCGTACCCGTACGCGCCGCCTCTGTAAACAACGAATAAATAATCGACCGGTCCGCCAGCGCCGCTTGATCCAAAATTTCAAATTGTCCGCTACGAATCGCGAAATGCGCTCCGCTAGGCAGCGGCTCCGGTTTCGTCACGCTGCGCGCCGCACTAAAAAACCGCGCTCTTAGCGAGAGCGGTTGCGCCATCTTTTGATCCAGATATCGCAGCAGTTGGCGGTTCAACGTGCGCGCGTGGCGAAAATATAGCCGCATCCACTCCGCAGCGTTTCGCTCAACCCCGTCGCGTGCCGCCAGCGAGCGCTTCGCCGCCTCTTCCTGCATTTCGTACGTCAGCGTGTTATCATTCCGCGCGTTGCTGTAATGCAGCAGGCAGCGAATCGAACTCTGAAACTCCACCGCATCGGTCGCCGTCTCTTCATCCGCCGCCGTCAAACCCCGCAGCTCCGGACGGTCACCCAAAATCTGCCGCAGCCAGAACGCCGCTTGGTAATCCCGCAATCCTCCCGGCGCTTCCTTGACGTTCGGCTCCAGATGAAAAATCGTGTTTCCATAGCGCGCCAGCCGTTCCTTCGTCAGCCGGTGCAACTGCGAAAATAGAAACGCCCGCGACTGCTTTTCCGAAGGCGGCAGCACCTTCTTGTCTAATTTGTCGAAGAGTGCCTGATCCCCGGAAAGGGATCGGCGGTCCAGCAGCGCCAGATGAAATTCCGCATTATCCTCTTCAATTCGCTTGCACTCATCAATCGTCCGGCCCGCGCTGCTGACGCGAAATCCCAAATCCCACATCGTCCGCGCAAACTCGGATATGAATGGCCGGAACTCCAGCTCCGTTTTTTCGTTTTCAAACAAAAACAGGATGTCCAGGTCGGAGAAGGGAAATAGCATCCGCCGCCCGTAGCCGCCCAGCGCCAGCAGCGCCAGCCCGTCCTCCGGCGACTCGTGCACTTTCATCACATCGCCGAAAATTTGTTGAATCGTGCTGTCGGCCAGTTCGCACAGTGCGCGCAGCGTTTCCTTTGCAGGCGCGCCCGCATCAAACCTCGCGCGGATTCGCTGCCGCTCCGCTTCTACTTGCGGTACGAGGGCACTCAACGGTTTTGCAGGACCTGGCATTTTTCTTGCTTGAGGCGGTTCCGGCGGGAAGCCGGATCGGGCGGCGGTGGACACCAACTCAGAGCGCGCTTTCGCCGCGCTCTTCATTGCGGATGCGGATCGCCTCTTCCACCCGCGATATAAATATTTTACCGTCGCCAATCTTTCCTGTCTTGGCGGTTTTCAGGATTGTGTCCACCACGGTGTTCACCAGCTTGTCCGGCAGCACCATCTCCAGCTTGATCTTCGGCAGCAGGTCCACCGTGTACTCGCGTCCGCGGTACACCTCGGTGTGGCCCTTCTGGCGTCCGTGTCCACGCACTTCCGTCACCGTCATTCCTTCAATTCCAACTTCGCGCAGTGCGTCCTTCACCGATTCAAACCGTGACGGCTGAATGATGGCTTCCAGTTTCATCATGGATATTCCGCTCCGCCCTCCGACACCTTCGCCGCCTTATGTAGCAGCGGGTTTATCCCGCTGCTGCTGTTCTACGCGTCCAGGTAATACGCTTCTTCGCCGTGCTGCGAAATGTCCAAGCCTTCCGTTTCCTGCTCTTCGCTTGCACGGAAGCCCGTCACCAAATCCGTAATTTTCAGAATCACGATGGTGCCAACCAGCGCCAGTCCCCACGCGATCAGCACGCCCACCAACTGATTGCCCACCTGGCCCCAGTGGCCGTCCAATCCGCCAGCCGGCTTGCCCGCTCCAAAGATGGGATTCACGATCTGTTGCGCGAAAACTCCGGTCAGCAACGCGCCGATCGTTCCGCCCGCGCCATGTACCCCAAAAGCGTCCAGTGCGTCATCATACCCGAAAAGCGCCTTTACCTTCGTTACCATCAGATAGCACGCCACACCAGCCACCAGACCGATTGCCAGCGCCGGCATGGGCCGGACAAACCCCGCTGCGGGTGTAATCGCCACCAAGCCCGCTACCGCCCCGGAAATTGCGCCCAGCGCGCTGGCCTTTCCGTTCTTGAGCCATTCCGCCACGCTCCAGCCGATCGCCGCTGCTGCCGCCCCCAGATGCGTCGCCACAAACGCACTGGAAGCCAGCCCGCTCGCCGCCAGCGCACTTCCGGCGTTAAATCCAAACCATCCTACCCACAACAAACAAGCTCCAATAAAGCTCAGCACCAGGCTGTGCGGCGGCATTGGCTGCTTCGGGAATCCAATTCGCTTGCCCATGTAGAGAGCACACACCAGCGCCGAAACGCCCGATGAAATGTGCACCACCGTCCCGCCGGCGAAGTCCAAACACGGAAACCTTCCTCCCGCTGCGTTCAGAAAGCCGCCCTTGCCCCAAACCATGTGCGCCAGCGGCGCGTACACCAGGAAAAACCACAGCGTCATGAACAACACGGTCCCGCTGAATTTCATTCGTTCCGCGGTCGCTCCAGTGATCAGCGCCGGCGTAATCACCGCGAACATCATCTGGTAAATCATGAACGTCAGGTGCGGAATCGTCCCTGCATAATCCACGTTCGGATCCAGGCCTACACCACGCATGAACGCGAACTGAAAATTCCCGATAAACGGCCCGTCCCCGCCAAACGCCAGGCTGTACCCCACCAGCGCCCATAGGACGCTAATCAGCCCCATCATCGCGAAACTCTGCATCATGATCGCCAGCGTGTTCTTGCGGCGCACCAGACCGCCATAAAAGAGCGCCAGCCCGGGTCCCGTCATCATCAACACCAGTGCCGCGCTGGTCAGCATCCACGCGTTGTCGCCCGCAGCTTGCGCCGCCGTCACACGCTGGTCCAGTTGCGCCAGTTTGTCGCTGACTTCCTTTGAGATTTCAGCTTTCGCGGGAGTACTTGCCGAGGCGGGAGAACTTGCTGTAGGCGCCTGCTGTGCGCGGAGGGGAAGCGCCATCAACAACAGCCCTATCGCTAAACTACACCACAACACTACGCGTTTCATCACTCGTTGCACTCCGCTGCGTTGGAATCGCACTACCAGGGGCCGCCCACCGGACATCCGGCATTATACTTTCCCGCCGTCCCTCGCTAACTCAGAAATTTTAATTCCCACAATCCATTTTTCCGATAGCATCCTGGTTTCCGCAGTCCATTTGCCGACACTCTCCAGCTTCCGTTTCTTGCCTCCTCCCGGTCTCTCTGCGACCTCTGCGTCTGCTCTTCTCATCCTCTGCAATAATCGTTTTCTTTCTCCTCTTTCTCTTTATTTCCTTAACCTGTTGCTCTTCAACTCGCTCACAAACCGATCCGCCTCCCGCGTCGGCCGCGGAATCCTTACTCCATCGCTCACCTCAAGCGTCATTCGAATCGCCGTCTCCAGCGAAACCCGATGTCCCTGCGAGACATAGACCGGTTTCACGCCCGTTCTCGTCCGCAAAGCCGCCCCAATCGTCTCTCCACCCTCTACCAGCGGTGACCACGCACCTTTCTCCCGCCGGACTCGCCCATGCTTCCCAATCAAGATGCTCTTCGCGCATCCAATCGTCGGCCGGTCCAGCAAAATCCCCAAATGCGTCGCCAGCCCCATCCGCCTCGGATGCGCACACCCCTGCCCATCGCAAAACAATAAGTCCGGCATCCTCCGCAACTTCATGAGCGCCGCCAGCAGCGCCGGAATCTCCCGAAAACTCAAAAATCCAGGCACATACGGAAACTCCAGCCGCACTTCGGCATGAACTCTTTCCAACTCTTCTATCTCCGGATACCGGTAAACCACGACTCCCGCAATCGCCCGGTTCGCCGCCCGCAGCGCAGCCCATCTTCCCCGTCTTGCCTTCAGCGCTTGCGATCCCTTAATCACGAACGCCGCATCCAGCCCCGCTACCGTTCGAACCGCTCCCAGCCGGTCCTGGCCTTCCCACTTTTCCCGCAACTCGTCCTGAATCCGCCGCGCCTCCTCGGTGTTCACATCCCATTCATGCCTCAACGCCAATCTCATTTGCTTGTTAGTACCGCCTCCGGATTTCAGGGTTTGTCTTACAAACCCTGGGGGATATCGTATAATGCCGAGCGGCAAATCATGACCCAACACGCTCCCATCGAAATCAACCTGCACCGCGAAGGCGACATCGTCATCTTTGACGTACACGGCCGCCTCACCATCGGCGACTCCAGCGACCAGCTCACCGCCGCTCTCAATTCCGTTCTCGAAGGCGGCACTCGAAGAATCGTCATCGACCTCAACGGCGTCCCGCAAATTGACAGCTCCGGCATCTCCACGCTCGTCCGCATGTCCGTCTCGCTCAGCCGCGATGGCGGCTCGCTCCACCTGGTCTGCCTCCCCGGCCGGGTCCTCGACGCCCTCACCGTCACCCGCCTCGTCGAAGCCATCCCCACCTTCGACACCCTCGCCCAAGCCTCTAAATTCGCATGATTCGGTCGCGAACCCCAGCCCGGAGGTGATTCATGCGTCGTGCCCGATTGCTTCTCGTATGCATACTGCTCCTCGGGTAGGGGCTTATTCTTGGCTACGGATGCCTTCGCGGGTACCAAGAAAGATCGAAAGCGGATCGTCTAGGAGCTTGCGCTTGGTATTGCACAGGCCAACGTTAAGAGCGTCTACGTGCCTGATTTCCTAGACGCAGAGGGAACCAGGACTGATCGAGGCGCTCTTCTCGCTGCCACCTTTTCTAAAGCGCTGTCCGAGCGTGCACACACGTTCAACGTTACAGACCGCTCGGCCGTTCAGAGGTCTTATGCCAGTTCAAGACCAACCACCGGCGATCTTCAGAAGCTCGACGCCCTAACCCAACTGGCTATGGACAATGGCGCGGACGCAATTCTTTGGGGGACGGTCTCGCGAGACGTGAAATCCTTAGGCGTTGAGTTGTCAGTGATCGATTGCCGTACTCAAAAAGAACTCTATCATCTCCATTATCAGGAAGAATTCGGGCCGGGCTTCGAAGCTCAGTTCCCCGCCACTTCCGATTCCAGCGGAAGAATTTTCTATTTCGCTGGCTACTACGGCACGACCATGCCTAAATGTGTTCAATGTCCGGATCCGTCGTACACGGATACAGCACGCAGCGCGCACCTTACTGGAGTTGTCCACCTGTCGGTGCTAATTACCGGACAGGGCACGGTGGAAGGAATTCGCGTCACCAGGCAACTTGAGCAGAGCCTCGATCAGGCTGCACTGAATGCTGTAAAAACTTGGCGCTTCGATCCTGCGAAGGGATTAGATGGTAATCCAGTCCCGGTTCGTGTGGTCATTAGAGGTGGTGCGCACGATAGCCTCTACCCGCTCTTCTTCAGCTCCGCCAACCGCGCAAAGATCCGCTGACTAAGAGCAGATTTTTAACGTTCTCTAGTGATACACTCCGCTGCATGAATTCTTGCCCATCGTCCCGACAGCGACTTTTCGTCGGTCATGCCGCGCTTTTACTGTTTGTTGGTTGGGATGCCATGGCTCAGCAGCCCGGTGACGATAAACCAAAAGTGGAAATTGCAACCGCTGGCCGAAATGCTGTCAGCCTGCCAAAGTGTCAGCATTGCTCTTCCCCAGAGTATTCCCAGGAAGCAAGAAAGAAGAAGTATGAAGGCGTTGTAGTCCTTATGGTTGTGGTGACTTCTGACGGCAAGGTAACCAACATCCGGGTTGTCAAGAGCCCAGGGATGGGTTTGGATGAAAAGGCAATCGAAGCCGTGCGCAAGTGGAGACTCAAACCGGGGATGAAGGATGGTAGGCCCATCGACGTCCAGGTGCCCGTCGAAGTCACTTTTCGTATGCGGTAAAAATCGCCAGTGAACAGTTTCGCTTCACCACTAGGAAGGTCTTACGGACAACTGAAAACTGATTACTGAAAACTTCCTCTACCCGCTCTTCTTCAACTCCGCCAGCACCAGCTTGGCCACTTCCTTCAGCGTCTCAAAAACGCCCGCCCCGGTAATCGCAACGCCTTCTAGTACCGGCTCGCCTTTTTTCTGCAAATGCTTTTTCAACACATCCACCGGCAGCGCATTCGGCAAGTCTCTTTTGTTCAACTGCAGCACATACGGAATCGTGTCGAATTTCAAATTATGCTCTTTCAAATGTTCGTGCAGGTTTTCCTGCGTCTCGAAGTTCGCATCCAGCCGCTCTTCCTGCGAATCCGCCACGAACACCACGCCGTCCGCGCCCTTCAAAATCAGCTTGCGGCTGGCCTCATAAAACACCTGCCCAGGCACCGTATACAAATGAAAGCGGGTCTTGAAGCCGCGCACCGTACCCAAATCCAATGGCAGAAAATCAAAAAAGAGTGTGCGATCTGTCTCCGTCGCCAGCGAAACCATTTTCCCTTTTTGATTTTGTCCCGTGTGGTCGTAGATCCACTGCAGGTTGGCGGTCTTTCCGCCCAGACCTGGACCGTAGTACACCAGCTTGCAGTTAATTTCGCGCGCAGGAAAATTGATGAAAGGCACTTGTCTTAACCCGTTTTAGTTCCAAGACTTATAGCACACGCTTGAATCCGCAGCCAAGTCCGCCAACCACCGTCTCCACCCACCGTCATTCCGAGCGGAGCGAGTCTCTCTTGGTATTTTCCCCGTAGGGGCACGATACATCGTGCCCTTCTTTCAGGTTCCACAGGCACGCGCACCACCAGCCCCACATTTCGTGGGCTGGTGCTCCTGGTGCATCCCAGCAATATCCTTATTTCCCAGCCTTACCAGTCTCCCTGACAACCCCCATTTCCGCCCAGCCAATTTTTTGGCGCTGCTCCCGTCTGGTTACTCCGCCACCCGTTTAGCAATTCGCGCTGCGGTCAAATCCCCGCCTGCCAACTCGCCCGAACTGACCTATTCTTAGTGGCACACTCTTTTACCCATGAACGCTTTCCACTACCTCCTCGAGCAGCCGTTCCTCTTCAAGCTCTCGCAGCTCCCATTCACCACCCAAAAATTCGCACGCATCCTCCAGCACAATGACCTCTCCAAAATTCGCGGCGTCCTCGACGTCGGCTGCGGACCCGGCACCAACGCTCCCCGTTTCGCCCACGCCAAATACCTCGGCATTGACATCAACGAACGCTACATCCAGCTCGCCCGCAATCGCTATCAACGCGACTTTCTCGTCGCCGATGTCACTATCTCCCAATCCATCCCCGCTGGCTCCTACGATTTCATTCTCCTCAACAGCTTCCTCCACCATATTGATACTCCTTCCACCCTCCGCATTCTCGCGAGCCTCAACAATTTCCTCACTCCCGATGGCCATGTCCATTCCATCGAACTCGTTCTCCCCGAGAACGCCGGCATCCCCCGCTGGCTCGCCGAGCATGACCGTGGTAAATTCCCACGCACGCTCTCCACATGGCGCGAGCTTTTTGAAGATAAACTACAAACCGTGATCTTCGAACCTTTCCCAATCCGCCACTGCGGCGTGACCATCATGGACCTCGTCTACTTCAAGGGCCGCAAAAAGCCATGACCTCGCCGTCCATCTCGGTCGTCGTTCCACTCCACAACGAGCAGATGGTCCTTCCCGAGCTTCTGCGCCGCGTTGGCACCGCGCTCGGCGCCATGTCCGGCGGCCCTCACGAAATGATCTTTGTGGACGACGGCAGCTCCGACGCTACACGCCAAATGCTGGAAGAAGCCGCGGAAAACGATTCGCGCATCTCGGTCATCGTTCTCTCTCGCAATTTCGGCCATCAAGTCGCCCTCACCGCCGCGCTCGATCATGTCTCCAGCGATGTCACGGTGGTCCTCGATGGCGATCTGCAGGATCCGCCCGAATCCATTCCCGCGCTCGTCGCGAAATTTCAGGAAGGCTACGACGTCGTCTACGCCCAGCGCACTCGCCGCAAGGAAGGCGTGCTGCTGAAATTGTGCTTCTATCTTTTCTATCGTTTGATGTCCAGCATGGCCGACACTCGTCTTCCTCTCGACGCCGGCGATTTCGGCCTCATGTCCCGCCGCGTCGTCGATCATCTCCGCAGCATGCCCGAACATCATCGCTACATTCGCGGCATGCGCAGCTGGGTTGGCTTCCGCCAGATCGGTATCACCGTCGAACGCTCCGAGCGCTTCGCCGGCGAAAGCAAATACGGCTTCTTGAAATATCTGAAGCTCGCCTCCGACGCCATTTTCTCTTTCTCCACCATTCCCATTCGCGCCGCCGCAATCATCGGTCTGGTTTCCGTTTCTCTTTCCGCGCTCTTCGCTTTGTACGCTGTCGTCGCGAAACTCTTCTTCCATCAATCTCCGCAGGGCTTCACCGCTCTACTTCTCGTCTTCACCTTTCTAGCCGGCACTCTGCTTTTTTTCCTGGGCATCATCGGTGAATACGTCGGCAGGGTTTACGAAGAGGTGAAAGCCCGCCCGCTCTACGTCGTCGAAAAAATCGTCGGCAATGCCGCCGCAAATCGTTTCAACGTTACGGCCAGCAGAAATTCGCGCCACATATCGTCTGGACAAAGCTAAGGAATCTTCCCTGCGTGGATCCCAACTACAGCGCCTACTACCGCCGCCTCCACGAAAATCACTGGTGGTTCCAAATGCGCGCGCGATGGGTCTTGCAAGTCCTCCGTGATGCAAACCTGTCCGAAGGCTGGAACCCCATCCTCGACGTCGGCTGCGGCGACGCCCTCTTCTTCGACGCCCTCGCCGAATTCGGCGACGTCGAAGGCGTCGAAACCGACCGCGGCATCATCAATCCCGCCAATCCTCATTTCGCCAAAATTCACATCGGCCCGCTCGACGATTCCTTCCAGCCCGGCAAACAATATTCTCTGTTGCTGCTCCTCGATGTCCTCGAACACATTGCCGATCCCGCCGACGCTCTCCGCCGTTGCGTCGCTCTCCTCAAGCCCGGCGGCACTCTGCTCATCACCGTCCCCGCCTTCAATCTGGTCTGGACCAATCACGACGTCATCAATCATCACGTCACCCGCTACCGCAAATCCACGCTCTTCCCGCTGCTCCAGCAGTCCGGCCTAACAATCGAAGACTCCGCCTACTGGTATCAGTGGACTTTCCCTGTAAAACTCGCCGAGCGCATCGTCGAAAAAAGTTTCCGCATGCAGCCAGCCAACCCGCCCATCCCGCCGCCTTTCATCAACCGCGCCCTACGCGCACTCTGCTCCCTCGAACGCTCAATCCTCGGACCGTTGCATCCGCCCTTCGGCACCACTCTCTTCGTCCGGTGCAAAAAATGAAATCCTCATTCTTTTGGGAGGGCACGTCTTTTGCCGTGCCGAAGAGTACGCGAAATTTGGGGGTTTTAACCCCTGAGGTGCGCGGCATCGCAAACAACAGGCGGCAAGAATGACCCAACACATCCTGGTTACCGGTGGCGCAGGCTACATCGGCGGAGCCGCCGTCCGCCTGCTCCTGCAAAAAAATTACCGCGTCACCGTCCTCGACAATCTCTCCCGCGGCCACCGCGCCTCGCTCCCGCAAGAAGTCCCGCTCGTCGTCGCCGACCTCGGCGACCCGCGCTCCCTCTCCCAACTCTTCGCCACAAATAAATTCGACGCCGTCATGCACTTCGCCGCCTTCGCCGAAGTCGCCGAGTCCATGCAAGACCCCGCAAAATATTTTCGTAACAACACTTCCGCCACGCTCACCCTCCTCGAAGCCTGCCTAGCTCACCGCGTGCAAAAATTTGTTTTCTCTTCCAGCTGCGCCGTCTTCGGCATTCCTGATTCCACTCCCATTTCCGAAACCGCTCCCAAGCGCCCCGCCAATCCCTACGGCCAGTCCAAGCTGCAGACCGAAATCATGCTCGACTGGTTTCACCGCATTCACGGCCTCCGTTACGCCGTTCTGCGTTATTTCAACGCCGCCGGCGCCTGGGACGGCCACGGCGAACACCACGATCCCGAATCCCACCTAATCCCCAACGTCCTGCGCGCCGCGCAAGGCACCGCCGGCCCCGTCCCGATCTACGGCACAGACTATCCCACTCCCGACGGCACCTGCGTCCGCGACTTCATCCACATCTACGATCTCGCCGTTGCCCATCTGCAAGTCCTGCAAGCGCTCGACGCCTCCGCTCCGCACATCTACAACCTCGGCATCGGCACCGGCTCCAGCATCCGCGAAGTTATCGCCGCCGCCGCTCGCGTCTCCGGCAAATCCATTCCTTCTCTCGACTCCCCCCGCCGCCCCGGCGATCCCCCAGTTCTGGTCGCCAGCTCCGACAAAATCCGCCGCAACCTCGGCTGGTCCCCGCAATTCTCCACCCTAGACTCCATCCTCCAATCCGCCTGGCAGTGGCACGCCACCCACCCCAACGGCTACCGGTAAATTCCGGTTCTTATTCCCGTAGAGGCACGATATATCGTGCCCGCCTCTGCTCGTTACGTCTCCAATTGCACTGGTCCTCGTGGTCTCGGTAGCGTAGCCACTCCTGGCTGCCTGCTTTTCGGGTGCAGGCTCTACTTGGAACTCACGAAGGAAAAGGACCGTGCTGTCCTTGCAGCACCCAGATGACTTGGAATCCGCCATTACCGCCATCATTGAACCATCGACTCTCCGAAGTTGGCGCATAAGTCTTGATCTGCAGGCAGTCCACATAGCAAATGCCCAACGGCGTATACTGTTCAATGAGGGTTACCCGCTTGCTAGAAACTACCATCGAAGAGAAGAAGAAACGCGATGACCTGAAAACCGAGCGCAATCAACTTTTCGAGCGGTATTTGAAGCATCCCATGGATACTCGCCTGGCGCTTGAAATCAAGCTCCTTGACGATCAACTGGCCGAAGCCGCCACACCCAGCAACGTAAAAAATCGCAGCGGTCTTCAGCGTCGCCTCAAATAAAGCCTTCCCGACTTTTAGTTTCTAGGGTCCGCTAACGTAGGCATTCCCGACAGCGCGCCTCTTCAGTAGCACAGGCACTCCCGCCTGTGCGCGGTCTCCACAACCTCTTCCACTCCTCGCGCTAGCTCGGTTATCGCTTGGTAGCGTAGGCACCGATGGCTCCGCTCTTGTCCATGTAGGGGTGCAGCACCGCTTGCTCGGACCGCTCCGGGCTATGCCCTCCCTTCGCTTCCAGTTGCACAGTCTTCAGGCTGTGTCGGGTCTACGCCGGCGTCTCCGCCGCTATCCGCTACATCCACAATTTGTCATTCCGAGGAGAGCCGTTCACTCCGATCCGATCGGATGGTATCCCCTCTCTTATCCCCTACTCCCCTCTTCCCCGCGTTGACGCACCACAACTCCTCTGCTAGAGTGCCTCGCATGGTCAAGGCCAAAAAATCCTCGTCAGGCTCCTCCGGCCGGGGCAAAGCTGCTTCCAAGTCCCAGAAAAGAAAGCCGTTAACCCCGCTCCATCCTCCCCAGCGCGGCGGCGTCGAAATGGTCGATCCGCTCGTTCAGGCGCAAATGAAGCAGTACGACGAAGCGCTCGGCCTCTTCCACCAGCAAAAATTTCAGCGTGCCAAGCAGGAACTGGAAAAAGTTGTCGAAGGCCCCAGCAAGGAACTCGCTGACCGCGCGCGCATGCACATCAAAATTGCCGAACAGCGCATGAAGCCGTCGCAAGAACATAATCCGAAAAATTTTGAAGAGCATTACCAGCGCGGCGTAGCCATGATGAATCTCGGCCGCTGGGATGACGCGCGCGAAAGTCTGGACAAGGCCCGCAAGCTCGCGCCGAAAGCCGATCACATCGTGTACGCGCTCGCCGCACTTGATTGCCTTACCGGCGAAGCCGACGCCGCGCTCGCCAATTTGAAAATCGCCATCGATCTGCGCGGCGCCAATCGCTATCACGCCCGCAACGACGAGGATTTTGCTTTCCTCCAGGAAGATCCCCGCTTCACCGAACTGCTTTATCCGGAAAAGGACGGAGGCTACTGATATTGTATCGCCGCACGATATATTTTGTTCGCTCCGTTTTCACCACTGCTACGGCTCTTATCGTCACCGTTCCATTTTTCTGCTAACGTGAACTCACCCGCTCTGACCCTGGCACACTCGTGAAAAAAATAATCCGCCCTAAAATTTCTCCGGCTCGCGGCATTCGCGTCGTCGCTCTCGGTGGCGGCACCGGACTTTCCGCGCTGCTCCGCGGACTAAAACAACACGTGGTCCCGCGCCACGATCCGTTTCCCACCGCGCAGCGCCCGATCGTTGATCTCGCCGCGATCGTCACCGTCACCGACGACGGCGGGAGTTCCGGCCGCTTGCGCCGCGAGAATCGCATTCTTCCGCCGGGCGATATTCGCAACTGCATGGTTGCACTTTCGAAAGATGAAGCGCTGCTCAGTAGATTATTTCAATATCGTTTCAGCGCCGGCCGCGGGCTCACCGGACACAATTTCGGAAATTTGTTTTTGGCGGCGCTGACCCACGTCACGGGAGATTTTGCCGAAGCGGTTCGCGTTTCCAGTCGCGTCCTCGCAATCCGCGGACGAATTTTTCCTTCGACAGTTTCCAATGTGACGCTGGAAGCGATTCTGGAAAATGGCCAGCGCGTGCACGGCGAAACGCGCATCACCGCCAGCCGTTCTCCGATTCGCAAATTAATGCTGTCTTCACCAAATGTGCGGCCGCTGCCGGAAGTGATCGAAGCGATTCGCGAAGCGGATCTGATTTTGATGGGACCGGGGTCGCTGTACACCAGCATTCTGCCGAATCTTTTGATTCCGGAAATTGCGCGCACGATTGCGCGATCGCACGCGTCGCGCGTGTACATCGCAAATCTGATGACCCAGCCCGGCGAAACCACGAATTATTCGGTCGCGGGACATTTGCGCGCGATTCAAACCCACGTAAAGCCGCGCATCGTAGATTACGTTGTTGGGAATCGCCAGAAAGTTTCCGCGGCGGTGGCGAAGCGCTATCGCAAGGAAGGCGCCGCGCAAGTTCCGGTGGATGCCGCCGGATTGCGCGAGCTGGGAGTCAAAGTACTTCTGGGAAATTTACTGGAAGAACACAATGTGATTCGCCATAATTCCGCGCGGTTGGCGCATTTGCTGCTCGACGAATTTGTTCCGCACGCCGCAAAAAAATAACCTCCGCTCCGACCCTGCGAACCGCCTCGCTTTCAGCATTTCATTTATTGGAACTTTCCAAAGGTCATTGCCTGTTCTCGCCCGCTCGCGGTGGAATGTGTATAATCACGTTCCCATATGCCGCTTAGTCCTGGTTTTAAGCTTGGTCCGTACGAAATTGTCGAATCCATAGGCGCAGGTGGAATGGGTGAAGTGTATCGCGCGCGCGACGCGCGACTAGGACGCGACGTCGCGATAAAAGTTCTTCCTGCTTCGCTCTCCCGCGATCAAGAACGCTTAAAGCGGTTCGAACAAGAAGCCCGCGCCGCCAGCGCGCTGAATCACACCAACATTCTCACCATCTTCGACATTGGGACCCATGAAGGCGCGCCATTTCTGGTAATGGAGTTGTTGGAAGGTGAAACGCTGCGCGAGCGGCTAAGCAATCCCGCGGCGCGCAAGAGCAAACCCAAGCAGTCAAGTCACGCGACTCCGAGCCACGCAACGCCCGGCAGCGGTTCTTCGGGAAATACTTCCGGTGCTGGCGGCTCAGCTTCT
The DNA here is from genome assembly GCA_963814635.1 of uncultured Acidobacteriota bacterium. Taxonomy (GTDB): domain Bacteria; phylum Acidobacteriota; class Terriglobia; order Acidiferrales; family UBA7541; genus Acidiferrum. The sequence goes on from CAWFDP010000004.1 coordinate 17,326, forward strand.
GGTACTTCCGGTTCCGCTGAATCGAGCAGCACTGCGCAAACTGGAATCACGCTCCCGGCGAGAAAGATTACCGACTACGGCGTGCAAATCGCCAACGGGCTGGCGGCAGCGCATCAAAAAGGAATTGTCCATCGCGACCTGAAACCGGAAAACATTTTTGTCACCCGCGACGGGCACGTCAAGATTCTCGATTTTGGTCTGGCGAAATTGACCGGGCCGCAGATGACCGAGGGCGAGACCGTCTCGCTGGCTACTGACCCGAACGTGGTGATGGGCACAGTTGGGTACATGTCTCCGGAGCAAGTGCGCGCCCAGGCCACCGATCACCGCTCGGACATTTTTTCTTTTGGCGCGATTCTGTATGAAATGCTCACCGGGAAACGCGCCTTTCACCGCACCTCCAGCGTCGAGACGATGTCCGCCATTTTGAAGGAAGAGCCAGAGGAGATTTCCACCGCGAACCGCAGCGTCTCTCCGGCGTTTGAACGGGTGGTGAATCATTGCCTGGAAAAAGATCCGGCGGCGCGTTTTCAGTCCGCGCGCGATTTAGCGTTTGCGCTGGAGGCGGTTTCGGGAGTCTCGGGAACCACCGGTTCGCAGCAGGCACTGAAACAAGAAGTGCCAAGCTCCGACGTAAAACGCTGGCGGATTTTGGCGCTTGCCGGAATTGCGGCGGCTATTCTTTTGGCGACAGGAACTTTTTTCCTGGGCCGCGGCGCGGGTGTTGCCAAGCCGCCAAGATTTCAACGACTCACGTTCCGCCGGGGCAGCCCGACTGCCGCGCACTTCGGCCCGGACGGGCAAACCGTCTATTACTCCGCACAATGGGAAGGCGAACCTGCGGAAATCTACTCGGTACGTCCGGGTGGCGCGGAATCGCGCTCCATGGGTTTGCCGCCGAACGTAAACATCGTGGCCATTTCCTCGTCCGGTGAGGCTGCTGTTCTGCTCGATTCGCGCCGTTTCAACGCGTTTCAGCAGCGCGGCACGCTTGCCGAAATGTCGCTTTCGGGTGGCGCGGCGCCGCGCGAAATCATGAAAGACGTCGCAGAAGCGGACTGGTCCGCGGATGGCAAGCAATTGCTAGTGGTTCGCGTCGAGGCCGCGAAACAAGTTCTTGAATATCCCATTGGCCAGAAGATTTACGAAGCGGAGGGTTGGATCGGCAATGCACGCCTTTCGCCCAATGGAACGCAAATCGCCTTCCTCTCGCATCCCCTGGCTAGCGACGACATGGGCACCGTCACCGTAATGGATCTTTCCGGCAAGACCAAAACGCTCACCAAGAACTGGGTCAGCGCACGCGGCTTGGCTTGGTCATCGAACGGTTCGGAAATCTGGTTTACCGCCAGCGACACCGGATCGAGTCGCGGCCTGTATGCGGTGAGCCTCGAAGGACATGTGCGGGCGCTTGCCGCCATCCCCGGAGAGCTGACTCTGTTTGATGTGGACAAGAATGGGCGAGCGCTGATCACCGAACAAAGCGAGCGCGTCGAACTGGCCACCATTTCCACCGTAACTCCGGGAGAGCGCGAATTGAGCTGGCTCGATTGGTCGCTCTTTTCCGATCTTTCCGCGGACGGTAAAACCGTTCTGTTCACGGAAGCAGGCGAGGGCGGCGGCCCCAATTATTCCGTGTATCTGCGTAAAGCGGATGGATCGCCGGCGGTCAATCTGGGTAGCGGTTCCGGTAGCTCGCTGTCACCGGATGGCCAGTGGGTCGCGGCGGTTGACACGCACCGCCAGCCGATCGCGACTTTTCTGTTGCCGACCGGCGCAGGACAATTGCGGCAGATAAGCGATGACAAGCTGGACGTTCGCGGGGCCGCATGGCTGCCGGACAGCAAGGGCCTGCTGCTGACAGCGCGCGAGCCGGGCAAAGGGAATCGCGTCTACCTGCGAATGTTGGACGGCACAGAAGCGCGCCCGCTGACCCCAGAAGGCTATGCCACGCCCAAAAGCATGATCTCTCCGGACGGCAAATCGTTCGTTGCGGTTCGAGCATCCGATGGAAAACGCTTTTTGTTTTCGATGACTGGTGGAGAGAGCGGCAAAGACCTGCCCACTCTTGAACCCGGCGAGCGTTTGCTGCGCTGGGCAGCGGATGGCCGCTCCTTCTTTACCTATCAAGCCGCGGATCGCAAGACTGCAATAATTTCGCGGATCGATGCCAGCTCCGGGAAACGCGACGCGGTCAAAGAGTGGATGCCCGCGGATCGCGCGGGAGTGACCGGATACGATAGCGCCGGAATTTCTGCGGACGGCAAGACCATCGTCTACAGCTATAACCGCGCGCTAGGCGACGTGTATTTGGTTGACGGCCTGAAGTAACGGCGCAAGGGAATGACGACGCGACCACTGGGCGGTTCTTGACCGAACACCCCTATTGAATTTTTCCGCGAATGACGGTTATGGACGCACGCGGAAGTTGGAATTGCATGTCGGGTTTTGCATCGAGCGAGGAGACTGCCGGCGGGCCATCGGGATCGGCGTGGCTTTTGGCGCCTTCGGGGTGCCAGACATATTGTTCGGCGCCGAAAGTGGTCACGAAAAGTTTTCCGGCAAATTGTTTTGGCGAATTCGGATCGTCACCGGCGAATTTAATTTGCACTTTGTGAGCGTTGGCCGAGTCTTTGTTTACTAGAAGAATTGACCAGTCGCCATCGGGGCGGGCAACGGCGTACGCCGTGACAATAATATTTCCAGCGTCGTCGGTGAGATCTGAAGTTGCTGGAAAAAAGCGGTGAACGCCGGCACCGTGTTTGACCCAATCCAAATTGATGATGCGGCTGGCAAAATACTGCGAAGTGTATTGCTTGATGTTCAATTCCTCGTCGGCAACGAAATTGCCGTAGGTGCTGTAGCCGCGGCAACCGGAGCGCAACGTTTCCGGCTGAATCGGCGAGTGGTAGTAGACACCGCCGGGCCCGGCGAATTGCAAAAATGAGCCGACGCTGTCGGCCAGCCAGAGCGCGGCGAAAACGTCCTGCATCGGTTCGGTCAGTTCCCAAGAAAGATTGCTTTCGGTATTCATGAGCGGAACATTTTCTGGGACGCCGTCTTCGCGCCAGGCGTGCAGAACTGTTTGTGTCCAAGCAGGTTCGTGGTAGAGGTCGCTCCAGTTCACATTGCACGGTTCGATTGGGTAGTGTTCGAACGACACGAAGGAGAGATCGTTGAGGCGGTTGTGCGATTTCAGATAGTCGATGAAACGGCCGAGCCAGGAAGTTTTGCCGTTCGAATCGGACCAGACTTTGATGTCGTCGTTGACGCCTTCAAAAACGGGGCCGCCGAGTTTCAGTTGCGGATCGATTTTATGCAGTGCGGTGGCCCATTGCAGATAAAGCGCCGCGTAGTCTTCGGGCAGCATGAACTGGCCGTCAGGCTCTTCGCCCATTTCGACATAGGAAATCGGATAGCCGCGCTTGCGAAGGTACCCGAGTTCGGCGGCGCTGTCTTCAGGGGTTGAGTAGACCATGGAGACAGGAATCATCGCGGGCAGGTGATTGGTGTAGCCGCTCCCGAAAAAGAGATCGAAGCCGGTTTGAATCGCGCGGTTGTTGAGGTCCGCCTCGGAATGCCAAGGATCGATAGAAGAGACGAGAGTGACGGTTTGATTTTCTCCGGCGACGTGTTTCACCAGATCGATAAATTGGTTGTCGCTGGAAAATGTTCCGGCGGAAATCTCGTATGCGGCGTAACCGACGCAGTTGCGCGGATCAGCGGAGCCGTGAGTGTCCGAGGTGTCTGACGATTCGGTCATCCAGACGCGGATGAACCTGGTGCTAACGGGCTCGGTGGCGAGCCGCAAAACCGGAGAGCCTCCTTTGCTGTTTGTGAATTCACCTTGCGGAAATTGTAGCCACCCGCCAGAGACGGGCTTGTTCATTGCGTCTTCGGTGCCCATCCAATATTGCACAGTGAATTTTGTGGCGAATGGATTGGCCCAGACGACGCGGAGCGCTTCGATGGGTTGGGGCGAGCCGAAATCGATGACGATCCACTGCGGGTGGAGGGCGTCGCTTTCGCCGGTGAATTTTGCGGCGAGGTAGGGATTGCTTTTCCAGTAGGTGGCGGGATCGCCGTCGGTCAAGCGCGAATAGCCGTGCGAAGCGCCGCCGTTGCGAGTGTTGCCGCGATGCGGGAGGGTGTAGCCGTAGGACATGCGAAGCGTGTCGGTGGGCTCGGCGCTGCCGGTGAAGTAGCCGCTCTTGTTGGCGGGATCGCTCCAGGAGCCGTTGGGATTCCAGTGCCATGCGGCGATGCTGAGTTCGGTGTTCTGGCGATAAGTGATGGGTCCCCAGCCAGCGGAGAGCGATTGCTTGATGATTTCCGGAGTGAAGATTTTTTCGAATTGTTTGGCGGGAAGGATGTCGAGGGAGCTGCCGAGAGATTGATCGGGATCGAAGGGGACGGCTTTGGCGGGGGAAATATCGACGCGCACGGTTTGCGCGGAGGTAATGCCAGTGACGGAAAGAAGCACGGCAAAGAGAAGAATATGGTTACCAAGCTGGAGCCTCATGGAATTCCTCGAGACGTTATTGTCACGATTTAATTGTGGGAAAACAACTGTAAGGAGGAAATAACTGGGACAGAGTCGATCGTGAATTGCGGTTTGCGGCGGCTAATCGTGCGAACGCAATGTGTCTCGCGCGATGGGCTCACCGTTCAGAAAGATTGTTTGAATGGAGTCATACGCTGAGACATTTGAAAGCGGATTTTCCTTGAGCAAGAGCAAGTCCGCGCGTTTGCCGACTTCGATGGAACCTAAATCGCGGGAAAGTCCCAGAGCAGTTGCATTGTCGAGTGTCGCAGCACGCAGAATGAGCGACAGCGGAGCACCGGCGTCCGACCAATCCTGCATTTCAAGGCGGCCATTGAGCCCCGGAGGGTTACCGAAACCATCGCCGGCAGGAGTATCGCTGCCGAAGAGCAGGAGGACCTGGTCTTGCAGCATGATTTTGAAAGTCGCGCGGGTTCTTTCGATAGCAGCCGGGAGCAAGACTTCGAAACCGGGAGGCGGGGAAGCCTTGCGATATTCGTCCAATAGAGCTTGGCGGGCTTTCAGGCCTTCGGGCGAACGCAAGTAGGCGATCACCGACGGGGGCAGTGAAAAGGCGAGTCTGGGATCATCGAGCAGAGCGGGGTCGAGCATGGAGCGCTCTCCGGCAACGGTCTGGAGGGTGGGCTGGACTCGAACGTGAGCGGCCGCCGCATCGGCAATGATGGCGCGAGCCGCCGGAGGCGGAGCAGAATCGGCGAGGTCGCCCGGCCAAATCCACAGTCCATGCGCAAGGACATCCGCGCGAGCATCGATCGCTGAACGCCAGCTATCCACGCTGGTGGCATGGACCATCAGGACCAACTTGTGGGCTGTCGCAGCGGTGCGGATCTGGCGCAAAGTCCCGGTGTGCATGTATGGCCAGTCGAACATGCCAAATCCGGATTCGACGAAGGCCTTGGCGCAGATGGCTCCAACATCCGCGGCGCGAGCCACCGCCAGTTCGGATGTGTAGTTTTCGGGGCTCAGGGATTTGGGCCAGTGGGCGGCTTCCTGCGGCTCGTAAACCAAATTCGGAAAGTCTGGCGATGAAACTGGCGGAACATTGAACGCGCCATATCCGCCAGCGATTTTTATTCCACGGCCGCAGTGGTAAAGGCGAGGATGTGTTGGCAGACTCTCGAACCACGATTTGGTGGCTGGGGCGAGGTCGAGATCGACAACGGAGGTAAAGCCAAACGCGAGATAAGCACGGGGAACCTGGCCGCGATACGCTGCCCAAAGTCCGGGGTGGGCATCGATGGCGTCGTCATCCAATGCCGCAGTGTGGCCGACGTGCACGTGCGAATCGATCAGCCCGGGGATGAGAAATTGGCCGGTGCCGTCGATGCGGCGGGCGCGCGGACCGGCAACCAGGTCTGTGGCGATTTCGGCGATCCTTCCATCGCGAATGACAACACTGGCATGCAACACAGAGCTGACGCGTTCCGGAGAGATCAGCGTGACATTCTCGATTACGAGGCCCTGGTCGACGACCCGTTGCGCGTGCAGCACCGGCGCCAGGGACAGCATAAGCAGCGCAGTCAATGTTCGTTGCCATAGTCGATGGGTCACGGGTCGCCTCGTGCGCTATAGAGACAATACGAGCGGTCGCTTCTAAATGTTCTGCTGGCAGCAGTCATCCAATTACTTTGGAAGAGCGTGCTCCCGCGGCCATGGTGTTCATGGTAGCCCGGAGAGCGAGGAAGGATTATGCTCAGTGTAATCAGAAATCCTTCGGCTGATTTTTTCAGAGGAGAGAAGAAAATGGCCTTGATGCCGGATCCTACGTTTTATCCATCGCCGCGGATGGCGATGAAGGCGCAGCCGGAACGGCTGGCTTACGTGGCGCTGCTGAATGTAGGCAACGAGGGGAAGAAAGACGCGATGGGAGTCATCGGACTCGATCCGACTTCTCCCGAGTACGGGCAGTTGATCGGGCAGGTGGATTTTCCACGCGGCGATAACGAGCTGCATCATTTTGGCTGGAACGCGTGCAGCGCGTGCTTGTGCCCGCAAAATCCGCACCCGCACATGGAGCGGCGTTACCTGATCGTGCCGGGGATTGGTTCGTCGCGGATTCACATTCTGGATACCAAGGCGAATGGCCGGATTCCGAAAATCGTGAAGGTGATCGAGCCGGAAGAGTTCATCAAGAAGACCGGATACACTTCGCCGCACACCATTCATTGCGGTCCGGACGGGATTTATGGAAGCGCACTGGGTTCGGCGAGCGGAGATGGACCGGGCGGGATTTTTTTGATGGACGCGGAGACATTTGAGTTGAAAGGGCAGTGGGAGCAGCAGCGCGGCCCGCAACAACTGGCCTACGACTTCTGGTGGCACTTGGGGCACGACACAATGGTGACGTCGGAATGGGGAACGCCCAACATGGTGAAGCATGGCGTGAACCCGGAGCTGCTGCTGGGTGGAAAGTACGGACACAAATTGCACATCTGGGATCTGGACAAACGCCGGCATCTGCAGGAGATCGATCTAGGCGCGGAACAACAGATGGTGCTGGAGCTGCGGCCGTCGCACGATCCGAACAAGAGTTATGGGTTTGTAGGAGTGGTGCTGTCGTTGAAGGATCTGTCGTCATCGATCTGGATGTGGTATCGCGAGGATGGCGGAAAATGGGCGGTACGCAAAGTGATCGAGATTCCCGCGGAGCCGGCGGAAGCGGACGACTTGCCGCCGCTACTGAAGGGGTTCAAGGCGGTGCCGCCGCTGGTGTCAGATATCAATTTGTCGCTGGATGATAGGTTCCTGTATGTGTCGTGTTGGGGGACGGGCGAATTTTTGCAATACGACGTGAGCGACCCGGCTAACCCGAAAAAAACTGGTTCGATTCATACGGGCGGCATTGTGCGGCGCGCGGCGCACCCGAAGAAGCCGGGGCAGGCGTTGAACGGCGGACCGCAGATGGTGGAGGTCAGCCGCGACGGCAAGCGCATTTATTACACCAATTCACTTTATTCTCCGTGGGACGAACAATTTTATCCGGACGGGGTGAAGAGCTGGATGGTGAAGATTGACGCAAATCCGGCGGGCGGAATGAAGCTGGACGAAAAATTCCTCGTAGAGTTTGTCGGACTGCGCGCACACCAACTGCGACTGGAGGGGGGCGACGCTTCGTCGGACTCCTTCTGCTATTCGGACTGACAAACATGCATGAGGGAATAACGCCGGCGGCGTTCTGGCTGCTGGTGCTGCTGGGCGCGTACCACGGAGTCAATCCAGCGATGGGTTGGCTGTTCGCGGTGGCGCTGGGACTGCAAGAGCAAAAGGGCGTCACGGTGGCGAAATCCCTGGTGCCGATCGCGATTGGGCACGCGCTGGCGGTTGGCGGAGTGGTGGCGATTGCGGCGTTTCTGGGAATGGCATTGCCGCTGATGGTGATCCGATGGATTGTCGCGGCGATTCTGATTGGGCTTGGGTTGTACTTTCTGGTGCGGCACCGGCATCCGCGATGGGTAAAGATGAAGGTGGGATTCCGCGATTTGACGGTGTGGTCATTCCTGATGGCCTCGGCACACGGCGCGGGATTGATGTTGCTGCCGGTGCTGCTGGGCGGCGGCACAGCGGAGGCGTCGGGCCAGATGCCGGGACATCACCATTTGTCGATAGGCGGTAATGTGGTCAGCGGAGTACTGGCTACCGGAATTCATACGGCGGCATACCTTGCGGTCAGCGGAGTTGTTGCCTGGGTGGTGTACCGAAAGCTGGGGCTGGCGCTACTTCGCAAGGCGTGGTTCAAAGTTGATCTGGTGTGGGCGGCCGCGCTGGTGGCGACCGGACTGATCACGCTGGTCATGTAACACTACCGCGCTTCTCCGCCCTACACGTTCATCTGGCCAATAGAGGCCGTTCGCGCTTCTTAATTTGCGGCTTGAAGCTGTGTGTTGTTGGCCGCAACTGCCTTATCCGCGGTGGCGGATCCACACGCACCGAAATTATTGACGATCTGATGCACCGTGAAAGCGCGGATTCCGGACGTTTCTTCGGAGGCGACGCCCTTGAGTTCCACCCGCTGTCCGGACTTAAGCGCGGTGCCACTGGAAAGAATGGTGTAGGTCACATCGTTTTTTTCATTTTTTAGCGTAAGCCCATTGATCGCGGATTGAGTGCAGCCAACCAGAGACGCCTGGGAGTTGGCTTTGACGTGGTGATGGTGGACCAGCAAAGCGATGCCGACCGCGGCGCCCGCTGCGGCTCCTACTCCGATGCCGATGGCTTTGCCGTTACCGGAACCGTATCCGCTTGAGCCGGTGGAACCGGTGCCAGTGCCCCCAGTACCGCCGGTGCCGCCGCCATATTGAGCGGATGCCGAGGTGGCTGCCGCGAGACAGAACAAAAGAATGCCAGTGATCCTGCTGAACGATGTGGAAAACATATTTTTTCGCCTCCCTGAGAATTGGATGAGGCCCGATGAAAAACGTGAAGGCAGCCTCAGTACAGAGAGATTGTGTTACCTGCAGCTGCGAGAGTTGTCGCGGCGATGCAATAAAGATGTCACGCGGCAGTCAAAATTGGCGAGACCACGCGGTGATAGGAATGGACGGCGTGGCGCAGAGTAGCGACGCGGGACTCAAGGGGCTACGGTTTGCGTCGCGTCAAGGAGCACTCCCGCAGCGCGGGGCAACTTAACCAGGAACGTAGTGCCAGAGGGCGAAGTATTTTCGACGAGCACGGAGCCGCCGTGGTCGTCGATTATTTTGCTGACGATGGCGAGACCCAATCCAGTGCCGTTGGATTTACCCGAGCTGACAAACGGTTCGAACAGCGAATTACCGATGGCAGGCGGGACGCCGGAGCCATGATCGGTGACCCGAACGTCAAAGCGATCGGGCGATGATTGGATGTCGATATCGATTTCGGCTTGAGATTGCAGCGAGGCTTCACAGGCATTGAGCAGGAGGTTAAAGAAGACCCGTTCGATTTTTTGCGGATCGAATGTGCCGGTCATTTCGCCGGCAACGTGAATGGCGATGGCGCGATGGCGCATTTCCGCGCGGGCACGAACCGCATCGACGGCGCGGCGGATGGTCTGATCGATCGAGGCAAAGCGCGGAGAAATAGAAACCTGTTCGCGCGACAGCTCGCGAAGCGAATCCAAAAGGTCGGTCATTTGTTCGGAAGCGGTTTTAATTTCGCCATAGATTTCATCGCGATCGAGCTTCAACTTTTCCGCTTCATACAGAAATTCGGCGTTGGCCACCAGCGCGGCAAGATAGTGTCGCAAGTCGTGGGAAATGGAGCTGGCGGCCCTGCCTAGCGCGGCAATGCGCTCGGAGGCAAAGCGGCGCTGTTCGGAGTCGCGCAGCTCGGCGCGCATTTTGGCAAAGGCCTGGCCCAGTTCGGCAACTTCGCTGCTGCCCTGCGGAGTGATGGAATAGGAATAGTCACCCTGAGCGAGAGCGCGTACGCCGGCAACCAGATTATCGAGAGGATGGGTGATGGTCCTGGAAACGAAACTAAGCAGCAAGGCGGCGAGCACGATGGAGGTAAGACCGAGGATCAGAATGATGCGATTCAGCCGAGCCAGGAAAGCGTTGGCGGGCTGGAGCGACATAAGAACGTAGCAATTGACGTTGCCCCCCGGTCCCTGGTGCAGCGAAGCGGTGGCCGCTTGGTAGGAATCCTCGCCCAGTCGCAGTTCGCGAGAGCCGATGGCGGTGTCTGCGTCGTGGCGCAACCTGCCCTGAAGCTCATTTTCTTGCTGTGGAGGAAGCGTGCTGGCGATGATGTTATTGCCGATGGCCAGGGCGATTTGGCTGCCGGCCGCCAGCGACAACTGGGCTGCCACGTCGGAATCGATCTGATAGCCGACGGCGAGAATACCGACCTGGCGCTGGTCTTTGTCGCTGCCTGCAAGAACGGTGCGAAGAAAAACGCGATACAACTGGCCGTTGCCATACCACCATGAGGACTCCTCGCCTTGATCGAGAGATTTCTTCAAGTCGGTTTCGGCGAGACGCGCATCCCATCCGAGGTTGGACACCTGAAAACCGAAGACTTGTCCGTCCGGACTGGAAAGGACGAAAAGCTGGCTGCCGGCAAGCTTCCAGAAAGGTTCGGAGGCATCCTGAATGGTGGGCGCATGCTGGGTCGCCAAAACTGCCTTAAGCGTCGGCAATTCGGCCAGCATCGCGGCGGTTCGAGAAAGCTGCAGTTCGCGATCGCGCTGAACGTTTTCGAAAGCATGCAGTGAAGCATCGGTGCTCTGGCGGACGCTTTCCGTAATTTCAGAGCGCACGATCAAGCGGACCACCACGAGGAGAGATCCCAGCAGCGCGCCGATAACGATCAAGGTGGCAACCAGAAGCTGAGTGCGTAGTGGCGGGCGGGGCATGAATCTCCAAGCAGGCGGAATTATTTTTCGAGAATTGGCGCCAAACGGCCCGGTACGAACTTATAACCGGAGCCGTGCATGGTCAGAAAGTAGCGCGGATTGACCGGATCGGGTTCAAGTTTTTGGCGCAGACGGAGCACGTGATTGTCAACGGTTCTGGTGACGGGATAGTGCTCATAGCCCCAAACCTCATTCAACAATTCGTCTCTGGAGATCACCCGGGAAGGGGAATTGGCGAAATATTTCAACAGCTTGAATTCCTGGGCCGTGAACGTCAGGGGTTTTGTGCCGCGAGAAGCCACCATGCTGGTGAAATCGACGACCACGTCATCGAAAGCCAGTACCTCGTGCTGGTTCGCTGGAGCAACCGTGCCCGGCGCATCGGCGTGCTGGCCGGTGCGACGCATCGCGCGGCGCACCCGAGCAAGAAGTTCCTTGGGACTGAAAGGCTTGGTGACGTAATCGTCGGCGCCAAGTTCGAGGAGGAGCACTTTGTCTTCCACATCGTCGTTGGCGCTAAGCACGACGATCGGAACCGTTGCCGCGGAGGCCTTGAACGCACGGCAAACTTCTTTGCCGGGCATTTTGGGAAGCTTCAGGTCAAGCACCACCACACTGGGAGTCTGCTTTCGAAAGCTTTCGAGGCCGGCAACTCCGTCAGCGGCAATCTGCACGGCGAGGCCGTCCGCTTCAAACAGGCGTTGAAGGGTGCGCTGCATTGGCCGGCTATCTTCGACAACGAGTACGGTTTCCACCATGGTCCTTTGCGCGGACAGGAAATGTCCGGTCGAGCCGGGCCATCCAGCAAGAATGGCCAGATCTCATTATACAGCCGTCGCGACTTGCAGCGCATGAGCTGCTTGATTCAAGGCAGCACAACCAAGTGATCGGTAAACTGATGAAAGTTCAAGATGCTGGTGGCATGGTCAACCAAGACAACGCCGCGTTCTGGCCCAAGAAGCGCAAAACGATTGCCGGTCTTCGAACGGTTCCAAAGGGATGATAAGAAACCCGGGCAGACGGGTTGTCAGGGTGGTGTCGAATGGTTGTCAACAGGGTGTAAATTTCGCGAGTCGGGCAGCGGGAGCGACTGTGATTGTCCGCAACTCGCACATTTTGCTAATTTTGTAGCGGAGTTTCTGTGAGCAAAGGTATCACCGAAATGCAATTTTGAGGCGAGGCGATGGCTACACTTGGGTTGATTGAGTACAAGGATGCGAACGCGGAAGTGCGCGCGGTATACGACGACATCATGGCCACGCGCAAGACCGACTGGATTAATAATTTCTGGAAGGCGATCGCGCACGATCCGGCGACATTAAAGCGGACTTGGGACAGTATTAAAGAGATTATGGGGCCGGGAGCGCTGGATCCGCTGACGAAGGAGTTGATTTATGTGGCGGTGAGCGTGACCAACAATTGCCATTACTGTATTGCTTCGCATACGGCTTCGGCGGTGAAAAAGGGGATGACGGCGGAGATGTTCAAGGAGTTGCAAGCGGTGATTGGGATGGCGAATGAGACGAATAAGCTGGTGACGGGGTATCAGGTGGAGATTGATGGGCAGTTTCGGTTGCCGTTTGGGGAGGGGAAGTAGGCAAGCAGCCGGACCGGAAATAAAGAGTGATTCCTCGCTTCGGTCGAGTGTACCGGGTTCGTTGGAAATCAGGGCGGAGCGGCGCTGCGCTGCAAAAGGGTTCGCTTCGTCGGATGAATTGTGGTGGGAGATTCGGGTTAGCGGAGGCGGAGGAGCATGTGGTCCTCGTCGATGTAGGTGGAACCGATTTTGATGGAGCGCGGTTCGGTGCCGAAGGATTTGAATCCGAAAGAGCGGTAGAGGTTTTTGGCGGCGGATTGAGTTGACGCCACCATGAGCAGGATCTGTTCGAGCGAGGAATCCTGTTTGGCAGTTTCCAAAAGTGCGGCAATAACTGCCTTTGCAACGCCCTTTCCTCGATGTGAAGCAGTGACGTAAACCGCGTAGATGTGGCCCTTGTGCTGTTCCTTCAATCCTTTTTCGCGCATGAAAGTTGCGGTGCCCACGAGTTGGCCATTTTCGAAAGCGCCGACGTTGAAATAGTTTGCGGAAGAGTTGCGAAAGCGTTCGGCGATGGTGTCCACGGTGATGGAGCGAAAATCCTCGATGGCTTTGCCGAAGGCGTAGGGCTCGGATTCGAGAGCTTCGACGCGAATCTGCCACCAGGCGGCGGCATCGCTGTGATTGAGGATGCGAATTTCCATAGGCTTTATTCTAAGCGGAAATTTGATTTTTGCTGATGACGACGGCGTTTTTCGCTGCGAAAAAACGCCGGAAGTTATTGAAACGAAAGTCGAATCGTTGACCTGTCCGTCCGGACAGGTGTTTCCCCCGTAGTACGCGGGTACTATCGCCCGCTCATTGGCGGAGCGCGAACCTAATAAGGATACGCGCGGCGTGGTTTTTCTCGGGGAACGTCCAACAAATTCGGAAGAGCAAGCAGGTAAGCCATGGCTCCAATCGCAAAAGAACCAGAGACGTTGAGTTCCGCACTCGCGGCAGCGGGAGTAACGACGCCCGCCGCGGCAAAACCGCAGCCGGCTGCAGTGGAAATGCCGGTGACGGTGAACGGAGCGCGGACGGTGGAAGGTTCGGATAAACGCGAGCCATTCTCGGAAAATACGCAGACGGTGCTGGTGTTTGCGAATGGAGCGGTGATACGGCTGGCTTCGGGCGTGGCTTCAGGGCAACTGCTGTTTCTGACCAACGACCGGACGAAAAAAGAAGTGGTTTGCCAGGTGGTGAAGTCGAAGAACTACAGCAGGGAAGCCGGGTATGTGGAATTGGAATTTACGGAAGCGGCGCCGGGATTTTGGGGCATGCGCTTTGCTTCGGCAGGAGCAGTGGTTACAGCTCCAGTTGCTGCGAAGCTGCCAGTACCAGCTTCCGGACTGCCGGAGGGATCGCTGCTGGCGAAGCTGACGGAGGAAAAAGCGAAGACCCTGTCCACGTCGGTGGCTGAGGCGCCAAAACCGGTTTTATTGGTGCCGGCGGTAACACAAGAAAGTGCGAAAGAGCCGGAAGCTAAGCCCTTTGTGACTGAAGAATCCAAAGCGCTGCCGGCAATTCCTCCGGTGGCTGCAAGATCTTTGCAAGAAAGACTGATCGAGACGAACAACAAACCGCAAACGACGGTGAAAGTTGATCCGGCTAAGCCAGTGGCGATCAAGCCCGCTGTAGAGACAGAACTTACGGAAAGCGCGCTGAAGATTCCTACGCTGTCGGAGTTCCTGACGAATGGAACGAAGGGGCCGGAGTTAAAGGCGGCAGAAAAAGAGGAACCCGCGAAGGCTGAGGCGCAGGAGAACGAAAACGCGAAACCGTTGACGGAGGAAGACGCGGAGCTGCAGGGCCAGTTGTCGGCGTTGATCTTTGCGCAGAAGCCCGAGCCGCCAGTGGTTGAGAAGATTTCGAGTGTTGAGGCGCAAGCAAGCGCCGGCGAATTGACCAAATTACTGATACCGGAAAAGAAGGAAGCGGAATCCAGCGCCGGCGCGCTGCTGCCAGTAAAGACAAACCCCGCGCCCGGGACATCGACATTTGATTTCGAAGCCGAAGAGGTGAAAATTCCGGCGTGGCTGGAGCCGCTGGCGAGAAATTCTGCGGCGAGCGCGGCGGTATTTGAAACAAAAATGCCGGAAACGAAGGCGAGCGAAATCAAGTTTGGCGAGACACTCGCGGGAAACTCGGATAGTCACGGACAGAGCGAAGATGGATCAACCGCGCAAGAAAGCTCTGCGGAATACTCGGAAAAGCATGAAGCGGTTTTGACGTTATCGAGCGAAGGGCCAACGCCGAATTTCGGGTCGTCGTTAGCGCTGGACTCAAGAGCAACGCAAGGTGCCGCTGAGGGTGGATCGCGAAAAGGATTAGTTCTGGGACTGCTCGCTGCAGGGTTGCTGGTGGCGGCTGGAGGCGGATGGTATTGGTATTCGAATCAGCCCCAGAGCGTTGCCGCGAGCGGGACCGGATCGGCGCAAGAAAATGTGGCCACAGAGGCGACCCCGAACGCGGCGGCGCCGGTTTCGCGTTCGGCGGCTTCGCCGGCCGCAGATTTCGGGACAAACGCAGCGGGCAACCGCAATTCAATGAATGCGTCGCCGACGAGGAGCGATTCAAACGGAAACGCGTCGGCTATACAACCGCCAGTGGAACCTTCAACGACCGCAAATGAGCCTGCGGCGAAACCAAAGTTGGGAAATTTGCATCTGTCTGCGCCGGTGGTGCATCGCAGAACGTCGGGGACCGACAACAATGCGTCGGATTCAGAGCCGACGTTGAACGATGGCGTCAGTGGAGGAGATCCTGGCAGTCTGGGACTGTTTGCGAACAAGGGCAAGCAACCTGCGGCTCCTCTGCAGGTGGGCGGTGAGGTGAAGCAGGCGCGGCTGATTTCATCGGTGTCTCCGGTTTACCCACAATTGGCGAAGAATCAACGGTTGAGCGGAGACGTGACCATCGACGCGCTGATTGACGCGCACGGCAATGTTTCGACGATGAAGGTCATTTCAGGACCGGCGTTGCTGCATCAGTCGGCCATGGATGCCTTGCGGCAATGGAAGTATCAGGCCGCTACCCTGAACGGGCAGGCGACGCCGATGCATCTCACCGTGACGCTGCAGTTCAAGTTGCCGTAGGACCAGCGAGTCGAAGGTCGAAAGTTAAAAAATAGCAAGACACTTTACATGGTCAGGACGACACGGAATTGCGCGTGGCCGCTCAACATGCGGTCGTAGGCTTCAGCAACTTTCGCAAACGGAAATTTTTCAATCATGGGGCGTACCCCGGTGAGTGCGGCGAAGCGCAGGGTGTCTTCGGAGTCGCTTGGAGTACCGGCGGCCCAGCCTTGTACACGCTTGCGGCCAAATATGAGCGCCGGGCCGGGAATTTCGATGGGCGACATATCGGCACCAACGACCAGCATCGAACCGTTGCGGCCAAGTCCGTGAAAAATTTCGGACATGGATTTGGAGCTAGGCGCGGTAGCGAGAATAACTCTTGCGCCGCCAAGTTTCTGCAACTCTTGGGCTGGGTTGGAAGCCTTGCTGTCAATGTAATGATATGCGCCGAGTTTCTTGGCGAGCGCTTCATTTTCCGGACCGCGGCCGACGGCTGCGACGCGATAGCCGAATTTATTTGCGAATTGAATTCCCAGATGGCCGAGGCCGCCGATGCCCTGTACCGCCACCAGATCGCCGGGGCCGGCGCCGCTGTGACGCAGTGAGTTGAAGGTGGTAATGCCGGCGCACATCAGCGGGGCGGCATCAGCTGCGTCGAGACCGTCGGGAATATGGGCGACAGCTTCGACTGGAGCGAGCATGAATTCCTGATAACCGCCGTCGTAGCTGATTCCCGTAACGGCACCCGATTCGCAGTTGGTGAAATCGCCAGCGCGGCACGCGGGACAGGTGTTGTCCTGACCGCCGTGCCAACCGACGCCGACGCGTTCCCCTTTTTTCCAAGCGATGACTCCGGACCCAACTTCGTCGATGACGCCAGCGACCTCGTGGCCGGGAATTCGCGGATATTGCAGACCGGGCCACGAACCTTCCTTGGTCAGAACGTCGCTGTGACAAATTCCACAGGCTTGCACTTTGATACGGACCTGACCGGGTCCTGGGGACGGAATATCGCGCTCGACGAATTCGAAGTCGGCTTTTGCTTTGGGAACCTGCGCTACTTTCATTTGCGCCATGATGGTTGATTCTCCCCCGGAAAATAGGTATCGGCGCAGTTTGGATGCGACGCAAAAGCGAGGGGATACGTTTTCCAGCGGAGGCGTGCATTTTCTGGAACGAGGCGAAAGCCGCTGGCTTGCGGCAAGGCGGAAAGGATTCGTATACTGGCGGCCCGGCCTTGTGACCGACCGGCGGGTGGGTAGCCCGCTGATTTAAGGTCACAGGCCAATCGAAGAAAAAGGAAGCAACCGAAAAAGCGTCTTGGTGTGTACGGTGGCGCAGCGAAGCCGTGCGAAAGCGCCGACAAAGGAGAGTTTGGGATGTCGCAAGCGAGCGGACCGGAAGAGATGAATGTGTACCAAAACGCAGAAGCGCGTTTTGAAGAAGCGGCGAAGAAGCTGGGGCTGGAGCAAGGAATTTACCGCTATCTGAAATATCCCGACAAGGAAATCACGTTGTATATCCCGGTAGGAATGGATAACGGGACCCTGGAGGTTTTTACTGGCTACCGGGTGCTGCATTCCACGGTGCGCGGACCGGGCAAGGGCGGGATTCGATTTGCGCCGGATGTTAGCCTGGATGAGGTCCGGGCGCTGGCTGCATGGATGACATGGAAATGCGCCGTGGTGGATATTCCGTTCGGCGGAGCGAAGGGTGGAGTGATCTGCACTCCGGGGAAGATGTCGCGCGGCGAGCTGGAGCGGCTTACGCGGCGGTACACGGCGGAACTTTCGAGCTGGCTGGGGCCCGAGCGCGATGTGCCTGCGCCGGACGTCGGCACGAATGAACAGACCATGGCATGGGTGATGGACACCTATTCGATGCATGTCGGGCAGGCGACAACGGCGGTGGTTACCGGCAAGCCGATTGAACTCGGCGGATCGCGCGGGCGCAAAGAAGCGACCGGCCGCGGCGTAATGATGTGCGTGGACAAAGCGGTTGAGAAGCTCGGAATGAAGAAGGAAGGCTGCCGCACGGTTATCCAGGGATTTGGCAACGTGGGATCGATGGCGGCGGACCTGATGCAGAAAGCCGGCTACAAAATTGTTGGGTTGGCGGACATCGGGGGCGGACTATACAACGAAAACGGATTCGACGTTCCAAAAGTAATTGAATGGGTGACGAATCAAAAGAAACCGCTGCAGGAATTTCCGGGTGGCGGAACACCGATGAGCGCGAAGGATGTGCTGTTCCAGCCATGCGAGGTGCTGATTCCCGCGGCAATCGAAAATCAGATCACCGAGAAAAACGCGGCGACAGTGCAGGCGAAAATTCTGTGTGAGGGCGCTAACGGCCCAACCACTTGGCAAGCCGACGCGATTCTGGATGCCAAGGGCGTTTTCACGGTACCGGACATTTTGGGCAATGCCGGTGGGGTTACGGTGAGCTACTTCGAATGGGTACAAGACCGGCAAGGGTTCTTCTGGCGGGAGAGCGAAGTAAACGAGCGCCTGATGGACATCATGGTGAATGCGTTTGATGTGGTGGTGAAGTACGCGGAGACGCACAAGGTCAACAACAGGATCGCGGCATATATGGTGGCTATTGACCGGGTGGCAAAAGCACTGAAAATGCGCGGAATCTACGCCTAACCGGATGGTTCTCGGGGCCCGGCAGCCTCGGCAAAAATAATCTGTTGCAAAAACGTTTTTTCAGTAGATAATGCCGCGCTGGGAAGGAAGCCGCCCCGTGCGCTCGGAATCAACGTCGGCAAGTAATCACAAAAGCGAAAAGCAACACCGGCGAGAGCTGTGCCTGGTGGGCCGGTGGATGTACGAGCGCGAATACATCGTCGCGTGCGAGGGAAATCTGTCGGTGCGCCTCAGCGCCGAGCGCATTTTGACCACGCCAACCTGCATGAACAAGGGAATGCTGGAGCCCGAGGACCTGGTGGTTGTGGACCTGGAGGGCCGGCACCTGGAAGGCGCAAGAAGCATGTCCTCGGAAGTGCTGATGCACTTGCTGTTCTACCGCATGCGAGCTGATGTAATGGCGGTCTGCCACGCGCACCCGGTTACGGCCACAGGATTTGCGACCGCGGGACGGGCGCTGGACCAGGCGCTGCTGCCGGAAGTGGTGATCGGGCTTGGAAAGGTGCCACTGGTGCGGTATGGGACGCCGGGCACGCCGGATTTGAGCGCGGCGATTGAGCCCTACGTCCAGCACTACGATGCGCTACTGCTGGCGAACCACGGAGCAGTGACCTGCGGAGCGGATCTGCTGACCGCGTTTTATCGGATGGAAACGGTCGAGCATACCGCGAAGATTACGCTGGCGGCGGAGAATGCTGGAACGCCAAAACTTTTCTCGAGCCGGGAAGTGGCGAAATTGATGGCGGCACGGGCGCGGTACGGAGTGCAATCGCCGCCCGGGGGCGGGGCGGAGCTGCCGGTTACCAGCGATGAAGAAGAAAATGTGACCGACGAAATTACTCTCAAGCGCGAGGAACTGGACGCGCTGATCGAAGACGCGGTCCGGAAAGACCGGGCTCGGCGTTAAAGCAGGGTTAAGACTCTCGAACTCTCGATCCATCCAAAATTTCGCGAATACGGCGGACCAAAGTCAGAGGTGTGAACGGTTTCTGAAGGAATGGAACCTCGGTCTGCTGAATCCCCAGGCGCACGATATCGTCGCCGATATATCCGGACATAAACAGGACCCTCATCCGTGGGTTCTTCGCCGAGAGGCGTTTGGCGAGTTCGGCGCCACTGGTTTCAGGCATGACCACGTCAGAGAGAAGCAGGTCGATTTGGCCGCCCTTTTCCTCGAAAAGCGCCTCGGCATCCTTCGGTCGAATTGGAGTCAGCACGGCGTAGCCATGGGATGTGAGGACCGCGCGGATGAAATCGCAAACGGAAGCGTCGTCTTCTACCAGCAAGACGGTTTCGTTGCCCTCCAAAGCGCCAGGTAAATCCAGGCTGGGCAGATCGGTCGGCACAGCGGAATCGGTACGCGGCAAATACATGCGAAAAGTGGTGCCATGTCCGGGCTGGCTAGTGAAGGCAATGTGCCCGTTGGACTGTTTGAGAATTCCATAAACGGTGGAGAGCCCCAGCCCGGTGCCTTTGCCGACGGGTTTGGTGGTGAAAAACGGTTCGAACAAGCGGGTTTGCACTTTCAAATCCATCCCCAACCCGGTATCACTGACCAGAAATTCGATGTACCGCCCGGGCTTTAGATTGTTGGCAGCGGCGATGCTATCGCCGAACGCGACGTTTCTAGTCTCGAAATGCAACACCCCACCATCGGGCATGGCGTCCCGCGCATTCACCGCCAGATTGATGATGACCTGTTCCAATTGTCCGGCGTCGGCACAGACCGGGCCGAGATCAGGAGCGAGGCTGGTGGTGATGCGAATATGCTCACCAATTAGGCGCTGCAGCAGCTTTTCCGTACCGACGATGATCTGGTTGACATTGAGTTTGCCGGCCTGGATGGTTTGTTTCCTGCTGAAGGCAAGAAGCTGCCGGGTGAGGGACGCGGCCCGTTCACCGGCCTTAAAAATCTGATCCGCGTGGCCGCGCAGCTGGTGGTCGGAGGAGAGTGCTTCGAATAGAACTGAGCTATAGCCGTTGATGACCATCAAGAGATTGTTGAAGTCGTGAGCGACACCGCCGGCGAGCGTTCCGATGGCTTCCATTTTTTGCGACTGGCGAAGACGTTCTTCGAGGTGGCGGTACTCGGTGATATCCCGGACCACCTCGATGACCCCCACGATTCGGCCATCGGCGTCGCGATGAGGCGCCTTGTGTGTCAAAAGGGTGCGACGCTCATTTTTGAGCATGGCGTCGTACTCGGAGGAGCTCGAAGCACCGGACTCGATGATGATGCGATCCTGCTCGGACATTTGCCGGGCCAGAGAGTCGTTCAGCAGTTCGCGCCCGGACTTGCCGACGACTTGGGCTACGCTAAGGTCCAGCATGTCCGCAAAAGTCTGATTGACGATGATGTAGCGTCCAGCGAGATCCTTGATGAAGATGGCGTCGCCGGTTCCTTCAAAAACAGATTGCAGAAGCGCATTGCTCTGCTGGAGTTGTCTGGCGGCGAGTAGTTGTTCGTGCTCGGCAAAAACAATTCTGGCGACTGAACAACTGAACGACAAGACCACCAAAATAACCGCGATGAGTAGTGCTTTTTCGGCTATGCCAGCGGCCATGAACAGTATGACCAGAGGAAAAATCAGAGAAGCGATGTGCGCTACGGCCCAGCGAGGTGACCGTTGCAGTTCGTGAGTAGAACTGGACTGCGGGTCAGCAGATAGCGAGACCGAGGGCGCGAGTGTTGCGATAATCGTGGCGACCAGGAACGGAACGGTCCAAACCAGATCCCAAGGCGAACCAGTTTGCAGGTTCCGATTGGCTTGAAAATAGAGGTAGGGAAATTCGCCACCAAGGTACACCAGGAAGAACCAAGCCATGCGCCCATACAAGGCGCGAGCCAGTCTGTCCCTGACCAGTGCGCCTGAGAGCGCGAACGACGAAAACAGCAAGATATCCCGCGAAGTCTCAGGAATCCACGCCAGCCTGGCGATGGCACCCCAGCCATTTCGCCATGCCTCTGGAGACTGAAAGGTGAAGAGGAAGACTGCGAGCATGAGAATGAGGACTTGAGCCAGGTCAAAGACGCGTGGCCACTGCTTCCACTCAAAGCCTCTCTTGCGGTCGATGAACAGGGTCATGCAGGGCAGGGACATACTGAGGAAAAAGATGATGTCGCTTGGCCAAGGCTGCTGCGTTGGCACGTGTAAGACACTGTCGTAGAGAGTGGCCACGGTCTGGGCCAGGGCCCATACAAAAAAACCGGCCGCAAACAGCAGCCAGAAATGCTTGACAAAGTTTTCCGCGCGGCGGGAAGCCGAGATGCATGCCAGGGCCGCAAGCACCGGACAAGCGATCTGAATCAGGTTGGAAAGCAGCGGAGTAGAGGCATTGTGAGGCACCACGAGCAGCAACGCCGCGTGGAGAAGGAGTAGCGCAAGGGCCGAGAGAAGGAAGTAACGCTGGCCCCGAGAGAGAGTAGTCAGACCCGGCACGTCCCAAGCCTTTCGATCGCGCAGCAATAGTAGGGGTACTTAAATATGATCCGATATTTTTCGGACTGGTGAAGGAGAAAGCGCGGGCCGGTTGTCTAGGGCCAAACAGTAATTCGTTCGCAACACGAGCTGCCGGGTTACCGGCTGCAACAAGAAATGGAGGCCGAGTCGGTATAGGATGTGCACTGCGGCGAGGGCGAGAGAAGCTGACGAAGGCGCCGGATAGGGAGGACTGAGTGAGCAACGCAGCGGATCTATTTGCATCACTAAGGTTGGGCGATACACCAGCTGTGGCGCGCATGCTGGAGTCGGAACCGACGCTGGTGCAGGCGCGCAACGAACAAGGCATTTCCGCGGTGCTGATGGCGTGTTACATGGGTCGAAAAGAAATTCGCGACCTGTTGATTGCAAAGGGAGCACGTTTGGAGTTGCATGAAGCCGCGGCCGCGGGGCACTCGCCGCGCGTGAAAGAGTTGGTCGAAGAAAATCCGCAACTTGCCAAGAGTTATTCTCCGGATGGATTTTCGGTGATGGCGCTGGCGGCGGCGTTCGGGCATGAAGATGTGGTGCGGTATCTGCACGGAAAAGGCGCGGAGATTAACGCGGTGGCGACCAATGGAACTGGCTATACAGCATTGACCGGAGCGGTTGCGGGAGGTCACGTCGCGCTGGCGAAATGGCTTGCGGAAAATGGAGCGGATGTAAATTACCGCTACGCCAAGGGCCATTCGCCATTGCTCGAAGCGGCCGCGAACGGGAAACTGGAAATTGTCCAAGCGCTGGTGGCGCACGGCGCGGATCCGCACATGCGCACCGAAGACGGCAAGAACGCGCTTAATTTTGCTCTGGACCGTGGCCACAAAGAAGTGGCGGAGTACCTGCAAGGCCTCGGATCGACCACATGAAGATTCGAACGTACTGATTGAGCAGCCTCAACTTAATTCGGACGAGGCTGCAAGATGAATCCGCCACATGAAATCTACTGATACCAAAGTGCTCCGGCTGATCGCATCGTTCAAGCTGCTCAAAGCGATTCTGCTGATCGTTGTTGGAGTGGGCGCGCTGAAGCTGATTCATACGGACATTAGCGGCATTGTGGCGCAGTGGGTTGCCAGGACTGGTGTGGGTTCGGGCAGTAGGTACGTTGGCCGGCTGCTTCTGACCGTGGTCTCGCTCACTCCGAACAAGATCCGGGATCTTGCGGTCGGCAGCTTTATTTACGCGGCGCTGTTCATTACGGAGGGCATTGGGCTGTGGTTGCTGAAGCGTTGGGCCGAGTGGTTTACGGTAATCACCACCAGTTCGCTGGTGCCGGTGGAAGTGTACGAGATATTCCGGCACCCGAGTCCGGGAAAAATTCTGGTGCTCATAATTAATTTTGCCGTGGTGGGATACCTTGTTTATCAAATACGGGCTGGACGCCACGAATCGGTGTGAAAACTTCGAGAACGCGGCGTCGGAGTGAGCAGTGAGCGAGCGCCACTATCTGCGCGCTACTGCGATGATGGAGTTGTGCTGGTGTTCAACGAATCGGTTATCCTCGTATGCGCTTCATTCCAAAGGTCACGACTATAACGACCAGCCGCAGCGGACCTTGCACCAGCGCGTCACCGTTCAGCACGTACTTATTCTTCGTGCTCTCCGGATTTCTGATCGGCGGAATTCTGCTGGACGCGAAAGCGTCACCGTCATATTTCAAAACTTTCTATACGCGCCGGGTCTATCGAATTCTGCCGATCTGCGGCTTCGTTGGTTGCGGTCAACCAGGGGCAGTGATCCGATAATCTGAAACTTACGCAACCGATTGCTCGCTTGATTCTAGTTTCTTGACGCGCGCGTTAGTAGCGTGCACAATCGCCTCTCCCGACAATGATCCAACTAGAGAATGTCACCAAGGAGTACGACGTTCTTTCCGGTCCGGCACGGAAATTAGTCGCGGCGGATCGGCTGTCCCTCCACGTTCAGCGTGGCGAGCTCTACGGTTTGGTCGGTCCCAACGGAGCTGGCAAGACTACCACTCTTAAGATGGTTGCCGGCTTACTGTCGCCTACCTCAGGCGGCATCTTAGTCAACGGGACCGATATCGTCGCAAATACGGAAGAGGGTCAGAAACATATTGGCTACCTCTCGGATTTTTTCTCGGTTTACGATGACCTGAAGGTCTGGGAGTACGTCAACTACTTTGCTCGCGCTCACAAAATGGACTCCACCCGCATCTCCGGTCGCGTTCGCGAGGTCATCGGCCAGTTACGCCTCGAAACAAAGTACGACGATTTCGTCGGCGGCCTATCGCGCGGAATGAAGCAGCGACTCGGCATCGCTCGCGCCATTGTCCACGATCCTCCGCTGCTAATTCTCGATGAACCCGCCTCCGGGCTTGATCCCAAGGCCCGAATTGAGCTCAAGGAATTGATTCGCACCATGAATCGTGATGGAAAGACCATCCTGATTACCTCGCACGTGCTCTCGGATCTGCAGGAAATGTGTACGTCTCTTGCGATCCTGGAAAAAGGCAAGCTTCTCCGCCACGGCAAGACCGCCGACGTCATGCTCGGCGCAGGGCGCACTCGTCGCATCACCGTTAGACTCGCGGCTCCTGGCTTTGGTCTCGATTCATGGCTTGCTTCCCGTCAAGACATTTCCGAACTTCGTTCCAGCGCGGACAGTACTTCCTTCGCATTTCCCGGTGATAAATCTGAACTTGCCGTGTTGGTTCGCGACCTCGTCAATGCCGGCGCCCCCGTATGTGCAGTCGAGGAAACGGTCGAATCGCTTGAGCAGCTATTCTCGCGCCTTTCCAGCGGAGAAGTAATGTGATCTCCCTTTTTTCCAATCCGGAACTCCTCCGCAATGTGCACTCCCAGCTGCGCCCTAGAAAGATGGCGGTGGTTGTGGCGATATGCGCGGTTCTCTCACTTTCAATCGCTTACGGCTTCTTGCACAGAACGCCCTCGGCAATTCTCGAAAACGAAGCCCACAACCTTCTGGAGCTGACACTCTACGCTCAGACTTTAATCCTCGGAGCTGGTGGCAGCATCGCTTGCCTGAACAACATTTTTAAAGAGAAGGAGCGCAACACCTTCGATTTTCAGCGCATGACACGACTTACCTCCGCCGAACTCACGATAGGCAAACTCTTTGGCGCGCCCGCATTGATGTATTTCGTCTGCGCCTGCCTCCTGCCTCTTTCCTTCGTCGCCGCCATACTAGCTCACACCCGTCTTTCGTACTACGCCGCCGCTTATGCGGTGATGGCTGTTGCTTCAATCGGCTTCCATTCGCTGGCGCTCCTTTTGTCCGTGTTATCGATCCGGGGTTCGCAGACTGGAGGCGTCATCCTGATTCTCCTCACTCTTTGGGTCACGGCATATCACGGCGGGGGCATGGTTGCGGACAGTCCTTTCCGTTTGGAGGCGCTAGGCCCCTTCTCCGCCCCGCACATTGCAGATCAAACCGACTGGCGTCCGGCTGCGCTCGAACGAACCGACACCTATGCCAACTGGACCTTTAGGCGAAGTCAGGGTATGACCGATGTCCTCTTCGGTGTACATGTGAACCATGTCCCGATTCTGTTGGTGATCGATTCCATCTTTGCGTTCTGGTTCCTGCTGGCTGTGGCTCGCAATATCAAGCGTGATCCCACTGAATACGAGCTTTATTCTCCGGGGCAATTCTTAGCATTCGCGGTATTTCTGAATTTGCTGTTGGTAGCTTTCTTTAACTGGCGATTTCAGACCGACATTGGCCAGCCGGTCTTCTTGCTCACTTTCGATTCTGGCGTTTTCATCCTGCTCGGCCTCGCACTACTGCGCAATCGCGAGCGCATGCGCACCATTGTTCATGGCCGCGCGCACGGTCCTGAGTGGCTCGACATTTGCTGGCCCGCGCCCCTGCTCTTCGTCGGCGCGGCCATCGTGGCTGTGTTGCTCGTAGGCAGCACCGTTTTGGCGGGAACGGCTGGATCACTTGGCTTGGGCGTTCTCATATTTCGAATCCTGTTTGCCGTTCTTTGGTTCGTCCGCGATTTTCAGTTTCTGCAATGGGCCAGTCTGCGCAAAGGCAAGAACGCTCTGGTGATGGCTGTTCTCTATTTGGCAATCTTCTACGTCTGCGCCTCGACCATTTTCACCACCCTTGGTCTCTTCAGGCGCGAATCCGTCTGTTTCACGGCTTTTCTTTTGCCAACCCCTCTCTATTGGCTCGATATCGATTCATTCGCCGCGCGCCCCGCCATATGGGCCACCGCCTTCCTCTTTCAATTCTTCGTCATCGGCATCCTATTCCATCTTCAAAGACAACAGGTCGTGGAGCTCTCGGGCCGCTCTGATCAAGTTGCCGTCAAGCCTGAACCCGCCCAACCCATCGTCTAAGCATGCCTCGAGCTGCTCCCAGCCCCCAGCAATGAACACGCAACCTAGACCAGAGGTCAATGCCTGATAAAGCGTTTATCAGCCAGCGCGCGGAGCTTTTGATCGATGTCCGGTAAGCACAACGTACCAAGCACTAGTAGTAACCACCGACAAACTCGTCGGGAGGTCTTGCGATGCGGTTACTCTCTGGATAGAGTCAGGGCGCTTCTGGAGACGCAGAACATGGTTGGGTTTCGTTTTTTCTGTGCTGCTGTACTTGTGTCGATGATTGCGATCCCGTCAACACCGAAATCGCGGGGTGCATTTCGGGACGCTGAAGAGACCCGCGCCGATGCTCAGTCCAACCAGGAATTTCGCGCTCAGGTCGCTGCGATTGTTCAATCGTATCGAAAAGGCGACACGACCGGAGGCCGTCAGTTGATCGAGCAGTTTCGCTTACCGAACGCGAATGACTGGTTCTCGGAACATCTGAACCCTGCGGATAGCGCGGAGTTCGCAAGTCGTTATGACAGCCTGTATGCAAGTTTTGCAGAATCTTTTGAACTGACCGTAAAGGATATCGTAGCGACTCGCGGTGCCGAGCTGGGCACCGAAGTTGAAGTTGGGGAAGGTGAAACTCCTACGGGTGTTCTCCGGCCTGGCGCAAAGCTAAGCGGAGTCGTGTCCACTAAGGCTGTGAGCCTTTATTTCTGTACATTCCAGATCACCATCAAGAACTCACCGGGTGTGTCCTGGGGGCAGACATATGTCCGTCAGGATGGGGCGTTTCGTTTTTTGGGCTTTGGCGGTTGGCCTTTCTGGGTATGGCAGAATGGAGCCGAGGGAGGTGCGCGGCCGAAGAGTCATTTCGGCACGCCAGCTGTCCTGATTTCCCGAGTCGACCCGGATTATCCGCTGCAGGCGAAGGTTAACAAGATCGAAGGAGTCGTCACTATTCGTATTCGCATCGATAAAGACGGACGGGTTGAAAAGGCTGAGGTCATAAGCGGAGATCCTCAGCTGTCTAAAGCAGCACTCGACGCAGTTCGGCACTGGCGTTACAAACCCGCGACGATCGCTGGCATAGCTGTGGGTGTCAACGGAAGAGCAAACGTAGTCTTCTCTTTGCACCACTGAGCCTGACCGGCGTAGAAGACGGGAACATAGTGATGCTTACGTGGTTCGCTCACGGGTGAACATTATAGTGGCTCCCTGATTGCGCCCTCGACAATATCGCAACGCGTGATTCTCTAGCGTTTTCGTTACACAAGGACCCCAGCCCCACGCAGGTGTAGCAATTTCCCCTCAGTGTATAGCCCCAAGCCTGCGTTGACGGGCGAAGAGAAAGCGGCAATACTGGCGCCTTGTGATTCTTCAACGATGATTGGACAACTTCGCGGACGGCTTGCCGACAAGCGCCCTAACCAGGTGATGGTGGATGTCGGCGGTGTGGGATATCTGGTCGCGGTGCCGCTTTCGACTTATGCGGCGCTGGGCGAGTTGCACACCGAAGTCACACTGTTGATTCACACTCATGTTCGTGAAGATGCGCTATCCCTTTACGGTTTTCTTTCGTCGCGAGAGAAACATTTTTTCGAGCTGTTGCTTGGCGCGTCCGGCGTCGGTCCGTCGTTGGCATTGAAAATTCTTTCCGGCATGAGCGTCGAAGAGCTGGTTCCCGCGATTCGAACCGGAGATTTGACGCGGCTGACGAAGATTCCCGGCGTCGGGCGCAAGACCGCCGAGCGGATGGTGGTTGAGCTGAAGGACAAACTCGAAGCGGTCACCGTCGCCGAGGAGAAATTGCCCGCTTCCAAGGCCGGAGTTGAAGCCGATGTAGTATCCGCACTAACTAATCTTGGCTATGACGGCCGAGTTGCAGAAAACGCGGTGGGCGAGGCAAAGCGTTCGGCTGGCGTCGCGAGTTTTGAGAAGCTGCTGAAAGCGGCTTTGCAGGAATTAAGCGGGGCGCAAGGAAAGCATGTTGCCGCAGGAAGCTGAGCGCGTTTCGACTAACCTGCAAGCGCGAGGAACGCGCAGAATCAGATAAGAGGAAATGTGGCGGACGGAACGGCAAAACGAATGACGGCTTACAAAGATAAGTACGATCACGTGGAGCGCGCGGAGAGGATCGTATCCGCAGCCGCGCACGATGAAGATTTGCGGCTGGACGCCAGCGTCCGGCCAAAAACTCTGGCCGAATATATTGGGCAAAAGCGGGTAAAAGAAAACATTTCGATCGCGCTGGAAGCTGCGCGCAATCGCGGCGAAGCTCTCGATCACGTTCTGCTCTACGGCCCGCCGGGACTCGGCAAAACCACGCTGGCGCAAATCATCGCCAACGAACTGAACGTTCCGATCAAGACCAGCGCCGGGCCGCTGCTCGAACGCAAAGGTGACCTGACCGCGATTCTGACTTCACTTGAGCTGCGCGAAGTTTTTTTTCTGGACGAAATTCACCGGCTGCAAGCCGCAGTGGAGGAAGTTCTGTATCCCGCGATGGAAGATTTTCGTGTTGATCTGGTGATTGGCCAGGGCCCGGGCGCTCGCATTCATCCTTTCCATTTGAACCACTTCACGCTGATTGGAGCGACCACCCGCGCCGGACTGATCACCGCGCCGCTGCGTTCACGGTTTGGCATTGTGCACCGCCTGGATTTTTACGAACCCGCGGATTTGCTGATCATTCTTCACCGCTCCGCGAAGATTCTGAATATTCAAATGGAAGAGGGCGGCGCGGAAGAAATTGCCGGCCGCTGCCGAGGCACTCCTCGAATCGCAAATCGCCTCTTGCGGCGCGCGCGCGACTTCGCCGAAGTTCGCGCGGACGGCAAAATTACTCGCGGCGTCGCGCAGGAAGCTTTGGCCATGCTCGGCGTGGACGAAAGCGGACTCGACGAAGTCAACCGCAACTTGATGCTAGCGCTGCTCGACAAATACGCCGGCGGACCCGTGGGCCTCGGCACCCTCGCGGCCGCTCTTTCCGAAGAAGAAGATGCCATCGAGGAAATGTACGAACCGTACCTCATGCAGATTGGCATGATTGACCGTACACCACGCGGGCGCGTGGCGACTCCTCGCGCGTATCAGTATTTCAACCGGGAAATGCCGCGCCGCCAGCCGCGATTGTTCTGACCATGCCAGCAGCATGCGACGACTCGGTCGAACCGGAACAGCTAGAGGTTCACGCGTATCTCTCGCTCGGTTCGAATCTCGGCGATCGCGCGGCAAATCTGCGCGCCGCGATTCGGTCGTTAGCTGGCGCTCGATTTCAGGTGCTGCAAGTTTCCTCATTCTATGAGACCGAGCCCGTCGGCTACCTGGACCAGCCTTGGTTTCTCAACTGTGTGGTCGAAGGTGAAACCACGCGCCAACCGCAGGAGCTTCTGGATTCGTTTCGCTCACTGGAAATGGCTTTTCGAAGCAAGAAGCCTTTTCCAAACGGTCCGCGCATCCTTGACATCGACATTCTGCTCTACGGCGACCTGTCTCTCGATACGCCAGAGCTACAAATCCCGCATCCTCGTATGCTGGACCGCAAATTCGTTCTGGCTCCACTCGCCGAGATCGCGCCGCAGCTGCAGCATCCAACCTGGCCCGCAAACGCTAGAGCGCTGCTGTCAGCGAGCAAAGATCCGAGCGCGGTGCGGCGAGTCGCTTAGCGAAAAAAGAGCAGCCGACTAGCTGGTGCGATGAATTAGCAAGCGGTGCAGCATCAGTGCCTTCGGTTCCAGCGCGTCGAGTTCAATCTGCGACAGGCGTCCCTCATTGATTTCGCGCCAGCGATAGACACCGGGTTCCGTCTCTTCGTGAATGCGCCCATTCAGCCGACGCAGGAATTCTCCGGCATCATCGCGCGAAGCCACTTGGCGATAGATCGGCCGCGCCAGCGCTTCAACGACGTAGCTCCGCAATAATTTGTTCCAATACTGGTGGAACAGATCGCTGGAGGCGAAAATGTCGCTCCAGGCAACCTCGCCGCCGTAGGCCACGACCACTCCAACCACATGCTCACCTTTCGCGCCGGACGTTTCGCGCACGAATCGCCGTTGCAGCTCATCCACGTAAGAATCCACCGAACTCCGCACTCCTCGAGACTCATAAATTTTCTGATAGGACTGAGTAGGCGCCTCTGCTTCGATTGTTTCTGATATCGCGGGAGCCGCTAATTTTGCAGGGGCGGGAGGCGGCCCAGCGATGATATCTGGCGAGGCAGTCGCTCGCGCGGTCGTCCCGCTTCGAACCGAGCTCCACACCCGCGTCTGATCCTGCTGAACCGCCGCTTGCTCGCGCACGCTCGGATGCACAATCGTCTTCGCATCTTTAAAGTTTGCGCCTGCGGACCAGCGTCCGTGCTCCACGCAAAACACGTCCAGCGGCAGCGGTTCTGATCCAGCCGGGACCAGCCGATCTTTTCCGATGATACGATCCTGTTTTCCTCCGCTGACCAACTCGCCCGCCAGCAGCAGCAGCGGTCGTTTGCTGCGATTGATCAGCACCAACTGGTTCACCGAAGCCCCGTTCGAATAGGACGGACGAATCACGCCGTCGCGATTACGCACCAGGCCTTCGGAGCCCTGCTCGCGCACCTGCACTTCGCCGCTGGCCAATCCTTCATCCAGCGTCAGAAAGTAACTGGTGTCGTAGGAGCTTGAGCTGACTACCGGAAAGATCGAGAGATTTTCATACGTCACCGGCTCCAGCAGCCGCCATTCACCTTCCGGCTTGCCCGGCATTGGATCGGGCGGCGGCGCAGGCACTCCGCCAAACACAAATCCCAGTGCGCCCAGTGCTCCCAGCGAAGTCAGCCCAAGAAACCCGCCCATCAACCGACCGAGTACGTTCCGCTCCATAAAACCTCCTATGCGATTGCCGCCACGGGGGATTCAAACTCTTCTGGCAACCCGCACACGTAGAACGAACCGCGCGGAATTTCTTGCGCGCAAAGACGCTGCTGTTTGTATTTTGGGAGTGCTTCGATCTACCGGTCAGGTTCGCCCAGTTTGCCGAGCGGCTTTCCGTGCTTCGAACGCGCCAGCTCCGATTCCTGCTTCTCGTATTCGGCCAGCTCCTCTTCCGTATACGAATAAGAATCGCGCGAGGCGAACATCGAGTTGGTCCGGCTGGCTTGCCGTTTCTTTTTCCGCAGCCCGCCGAACTCGTAACGCACTTGCCGCAGTGGCGCCTCAATCGCCTTTACTTCGACCAGCAAGTCGCTCACTTTTTCCAGAAAATCGTGCAGGTGGTACGGCCGCACCACGTAGGGTAATTTCGCCTGTTCCAGCGTGCCCATAAACTGGCTTCCGGTCATTTCTGGGACTAAAAACAGGCTGCGTAGCCGAGCGCCATCTTCCACGGCCACGCCGGAGAGTTCGTGCAGTAATGAATACGCTGGCGACTCCAAGCCCAGCAGCGCAATGTTTGCAATGACCAGCGACCATTCGCCGGTTCGCAATTCCGGCAGCAGCAGCTTTGCGTCGCCGATAATCCGCACCCGCCAGCCCTCGGAATCCAGCACCTGCCGCAGCGCGTTCGAGCTCGCGCCTTCCTGGTCCAGCACCAGAATGTTTACCGGCTTCGCTTCAGGTTGAGTAGGGGACGCCATTCTTGAAGTATAGGTCCGCGCAATGCACAGCAATCGGGCCGCGGCGCAAAGGCAGCCAATGCGCCACC
This sequence comes from uncultured Acidobacteriota bacterium, assembly GCA_963814635.1. Taxonomy (GTDB): domain Bacteria; phylum Acidobacteriota; class Terriglobia; order Acidiferrales; family UBA7541; genus Acidiferrum. Next base: position 48,990 of record CAWFDP010000004.1, read on the forward strand.
TGTACCGAAGGGCAAACAGATGGTTATCTGAGATTGCTAAGCCACGGAGGATGCAGCTTGCCTCAACTACTAACGACGATTCTCCGCTACTGCCCCACAGCTAGCTCGCTCCCTGCCCGTACCCGCTTAAATCCCGATCCATCCCAAAAAATCTTGTAAATCGACGGCGCCATCTTGTTTGCAGCGTCCGTGAAGAAAATCTGCAAGCCGTCCCTCGACCACTCGCCATCGTGGGCGAAAACATTCGGCGGCGTTATCACCACCAGGCGCTTCGATTTGATTTCATAAAGAAATGTCGCGCTTCCCAGCTTGCTCTCCGGGTCTTTGGCCATCGCCGGGCGCACCGTCTTGATCAGAGCGGTCACAAGAAGCAAGTCTGGATTTACCGAGTTCACTCGAATCGTATCCGTGCTTTTCCGTTCGAACTGCCCGAAGACTTCACTGATCGGAATCGTTGTTGGCGGCCCGTCGGTCCGCAAGAAATACAGTTTCGCAGCGTCGGACGCCAGAACCGATTGTACGTCGAGCCAGCCATGCAATGCCCACACCGGCCCGGCGCTCAGTTGCGAAGCCTTCTCAGGCGATCCCGCCGGCATCGTCCACACCTGCCAGTCCGTGCCCACCTGCTTCATGAATGCAATGGTGGAATCGTTCGGGGAAAAGAGCGCCGAAGCCACCAATCCCCGCACCAGTTCAGTCGATTTTCCCGCCGCCACGTCATAGAGCATGATCTTGCGATCGTGACCCGGCAGGTTTTGCGTATAAAGCAGTCGTTTTCCGTCGTGAGAAAACGAAAGCTCAGAGCCGTCCGGCGCCACCAGCTTCGCCGCTTCGCCCCTCGCAATCATCACTTTTCCGGCCGGGTCCAGAAAAGCTGTCACCACCGGATTCTTGAAGCCGGTAACCGCCGGCGGCACCACCTTCTTCTTGTCTGGGTCATCGTCATCCAGATTTTTCTGCTTGAACTCCGGAAACTGTTCGGCCGCGATCTTCGCGCAGCCATTCAACTCGCCGATTTGCGCGTGCGTTACCACTGCCCGAAACGAATATTTAGTCTCCGGAGTTAGGTCCGTGCACGTCTCCCGCGTCAAGCGCAGCGTCACCACCGCGTCTGTCGCGGTGTCCTTTGCGCGATAGTTCCATGCGGTCCCAGAATCTTCGGCAGAGATATCTCCAGGTTCCAGAATGATTGGTGGGTAGCCCTTGCGTTCCAGCCGTTCAATCCCCTTCATCCCAATACGCGCGCTCCAGCCGGGTTCGCTCCCCGATGCAATCAACAAAATTGGATAATGTTTCGAGACCGGCGCAGGCGGAGCCGCAGGAGTCGCGGCAGGCTTTTTGACCGGCGGCGGCTTTTGATTTTGAGTTTGCGGTTTGGCTGCGCCGGATGAGAAAAGCAACACGATGGAACCGAGCACGAGGCCAGAGAGAAGCCGAATGGAGGACAGCCGGGTTAACATGAATGACCTCGAGATGAGGGCCGCAACGAAGCCTGCCAGGCCCGCGACGGACTAGAACAGTATAAAGGGAGCGGGCAGAAGCGCCCCCGAACAAAGCTACAAAGCTAAAGATGACGCTAGCTCAGCCTACTTCCGGCGTGAGAAGAGCTTAAGCACTCGGCTGGCGAAATCGTCCGAAAAACCAAATCTGGTCTTGGCTCGAGAATAGATGTCTACGGCAGTTTTATCGAGCCAGATTAGTTTTGACTTCACTAATCCGTCTCCTGGACGGGCGCGATAATCTGTCGACTTTGGCCGGAATTCAGGATCTTTTTCAACTGTATAGTAATAGAGCGCGATGCTCTTTCTCGATTCGTTCGCCGGGCACTTCAAGGGATCAGGGAAGCCGTGTAGGGATTTATCATCCGTGTTGAAAATCAAAGCGTGGTTGAGAAATGGTGGATACCCGGCGACGCACTGTTTCATTCCGGTATCCCAAAGTTCAATAGCACCGCCCCATTCGGCTTGCCAGGCAGGGTTTAGATAAAGAATCAGGTTTACGCGACGGTGCCAGTTCTTGTGGTAATGGTGCATGCTGAAATCCGTATGGATGTTCAGGAAACCGCCGCGCGTGGATTGGTGAAGGCCGCCGCCTTCCATGCTCTCGTCGGCCATCAGGCCCGGAATCCCGGTCAGTTCCGACAGCCAAGCGACAAATTGGGGAGAATTTAGTTCGTCGACAATCGAGCTGAGCTGGGACGGAAACAAATCGCGCTTGGTCAATCCTGATTTGTTCTCGTTTTGATGTTTGTACTGAATCCAAGCTTCGGTGTCAGGTCCGGGAAAGTGTTGGGCGGCCGATAGTGCCGAAATGGGAGACACAACATCCCGAAGCAAAATATGTGGGCATGGTTGGTTGCTGCGATAAGCGCGCTGGATTTTCGGTAGCTCGCGGTTCCAATGTTCGTAGTCGAAGATCGGTGTAGGCTTAACGACGGACGCCGCGGTTGTCATTTGTTATGTTCGCCTCGACTTCAGTTCGGCAAGATGCGTACGCCCGACTCTATTGTGTCTGACAGACCAGTACTGCCGAATTCTGGTATGGGCAACGTAGCCCGGGCACACCGGGCTGGCTCAAGATCACCCAGTTAACGCCATAGAGTAATTGTAACTGGACAAAGTCGCGAGGCCCAAAACGTTTCCAGTCACGTCGCGCTTGCACCTGCTGGTACCACTCTTCTGCGAGCGGCGGAAACATACTCACCGCACCGCTGTCCTTGCCGGCATCCGCGATCATACTACGTTGCGCGATGGCGCGAAATCCGTGGGTGTCTTCTCCCGGCAATTGGCTGTAGTTAGGATCGAGTGCGAACACCGCTTCTACCGGAGTGTTGGTGGACGTCCAAACGAAAGCTTGGGACCAAGGATTCTTGGAAGAGGCGCGAGTCCACTCGATGTGACCGCTGGCCGGGAACAGCGAACGCTGTGCCAGGAACATGCCAGCACATAATGGAAGGAACAGGATTAGCCAACGCCAAAAATGGTTCTGCAGAACGAATTCGCCGAGGAATCCACCGATTAACAAAAAGAGGACGATATAAAGCAGATGCAGGCTGCGAAGCGGTTGCAGACGCGCCAGTACTTCAAAGCGGGCGGGCGCCGAGATCACTAAAGCCGCGAAAAAAGAGAGGAGGTCGTAGACGATCAGAGCGCGGCACAACCGAAGCAAATGCGGCGAACCCTGAGCGGTAACGCGTGGGGCCATTCGGCCGAACCAAAAGAGGAGGACAACCGGGGCGAATATGCCGAGCCATTCGTACCACTGCCATTTCAAAAGATAATGGAAGGGATGCAGGAGCGCGGCTTGATGATAGGCAGGTGAGGCCGGCGCTAGCCACCCGGAGAGCGGCAGCACGACGGTGGTGGATGCCTCGCTCCAGACCTTCGTGCGCTCCATCAGCATCAACAAACTGCAAAGAAATAGAGCGAATGCCGACATTAGCGGGTGAATGCAGGCCGTGAAAGCAAGCCATAGAGCGGTCGCGACATATTTTCTCTGCAGCACGGCACAAACGGCAAAGATGCCCCCGAAGGCGGCGATGTTTCTTGGGTTAGTGTACTGGTCCAGGACGTAGAGAGCCGTTCCAGCTACGGGCAGGGTGAGCAGAGCAGCGACCATTGCAACACCTGCCCAGCGCGCTGTTTCGTTTCGAAAACAAAGGCCGCTGAGCTTCCAACAGCCGAGGAGCAGCAGAAAAATGGCTGCGATCTCCCAGAACAGCAACACGCCGTCCAGAGAAAGACGAAGTCTGACACACGCCGCAATCAGATTGGGGAAAAGCGTAAGTCCTGCATGATGCTGGAAGAACTCAGAATAAGCCGGGAACAGGCTCGGATTCAGCAATTTCTCAACGCCGGGTAGGTAGATCTCAGCGTCCTCTACCCCAGGGTGGTAACCCATCACCAGGAACGCCACGATTGTCAAACTAACGAGGTACAACAATTGCTTTGGCTTCAATCGAAGGCTCCTGTAAGACGCCCAACTTGCACTGAATCTCGATTATACAAGCCGAAAAATCGGGAGGTAGAGCCAAGTTTGCGGGCAATCGCTTCCGGCAGTGACTTGTGGCGAATAAAACACGAAAGTACTTGACAAGGCGAACAAAAAGCGAAATACTCGGGTCGTTTCGAGGTGGGCTATGTCTCCAGTTCTTTCCTCATCAAAAACGGCGGGCTTTCCTATCCGCCGCCTCGCTCCACTCTCCTCAGCTTCTCTCTTTCCTGTTTGCCCTGACCGTAGCTCAAACACCCGGACCCAGGAGCTTGCCCCGCTCCCAGGTCCGGGCAACGTCGTTCCGGACAATGGCGTTTCGGATTGCTCTCCGTTCGCGCCTGCCTTTTGCGGAGATCCTCTCCGCAATCCGCAGGATTTCCGGAAGGACGCTGCTCCCGCGCCGCATGGCGCTGAACCGCTGGTCGGCATCGCCCGCCTCGCTTCTATTTCTCCCGCCGCTCCCACTCGCCGCAAATCCGATGAGCGTCCGGAGTACTTTCTGCTTCCCGTGAAATCGATCTTGAACAAGTGCGAATCCGGCCGCGTCCCCTTTGACTGGACCATCAATCCCTACCGAGGCTGTGAATTCGCGTGTAAGTATTGCTACGCGCGTTACACCCACGAATTCATGGATTTGGATGGCCTGGCTTTCGAAAAAAAGATTTTTGTGAAGAAAGACGCTGCGGTACTTCTGACCCGGGAAATTGCCACCAAGTATTCTTTCGCAAAGGGAAAGAAAGGCGTTCCCGATCACATTTGCATCGGCACCGCGACGGATCCATACCAGCCAGCGGAGAAGGAATACGGCGTCACGCGGGCATGCCTTGAAGAACTTGCCCGCTACGATGGCCTGAGCGTATCCATTGTCACCAAATCGAATCTGATTGCTAGCGATATCGACGTCCTGCAGGAAATCAGCAAACGCTCACGTCTCTTCGTGGATATCACTGTCACTACTCTTCGCCCGCGCCTCGCTCGCCTGCTCGAACCGCGCGCACCGCGTCCCGATTTGCGCCTCGCCGCCATCCGCAAACTCCGCGATGCGGGCATCCGGGTCGGCATGCTGGCCTCGCCGCTTCTGCCCGGTATTACCGATCGCGAAGGCGAACTCGAAGCCCTCGCCGCCGCGGCAAAAGAGGCTGGCGCGCTTTGGATACACTCCGGCGTGCTCTTCCTGATGCCCTCGTCTGCGAAGCAATTCCTGCCTTTCCTTCGCGAAAAATTCCCTCGCCTCACGCGCCAGTACGATTCTTGGTACACCCGCAACGCCTACCCGCCCGAACCCTATCGCCAAAAAATCGCGGCGCGTCTCGCACGCATCAAGTCCAATCTCGGCTTCTCTTACCGTCCGTGGGAACAACTCCGCCAACCCGTCCTCCCCACCCCCCAGCTTTCCCTGGCCCTCTGATTCCCGTCGAGTACGGGCATCCGCTTTGCTAGGAGCGCCCGGCTCGGAAGAGTTCGCCGGCAAGCTAGACGCAGCGCGTAGCGTAGACTTACACAAAAAGGGGTGGGCGTACCGCCTTCCTGTTCCGCTCCAAAATGGGAATTCATGAGGGACACCGCTCTACGGAACGATAATCCGCGGCTCTTCTTTTTTTGCTTCTTCCGCCTGCGGAAACTGCCCTCTCAAGAATTCGACAAATCTCCGCGATCTTGGTCGGCCGTTCGATCGCAGCGTTCCCATCCGGTAGAGAAATACCGCCACATGGAACACATTTATGTCCTTGATCGCGCCGGAATTGCCGCTCTCCGCCGCCTTCTGCTTGATCTCGTTCAAAAACTCCGTCAGCGCCAAGTACAGATTGCGCTGCACCGGAACTTCCGGAATTTTTTCGTAGAGCAACCCGCTCTGCAGGGTTTTGTAGGTGGCAGCCAGCGCGGCAACCGCCGCCAGCACGTCCGGGTCGGTCGCAGTCGCCTCGTTGCTGGCAAACTTGGCAATCTGAAATGCCAGCAAACTCATCAGTTGCTGCTGGGTGTGCACAACATCCTGCGGCAACCGCTCTTCGAGGAACGGCGCGTCCGAACTTACCTCGCGTTTGTGTTCATCCTCATAGCGATGCGCGGCAATCAGGTACGGACAATCCGCCGGACAAGAGATCGTCACCTCGCGTTCCGTGCCGCAGCACACCGCACAAATCTGTTGGCCCTTGGCTTGACAGTACCGCGCAGTCTTGCGCTTTCCGCAAATCGGACAGCTCACAATTTCTCCTGGAAAACTTTCAGCGACTCGGCAGCATACTCCGCGCATTGGCGAAATACAAAGAACGCGCAAACATATTCAAGGGACGGTTTATTCAGCGAAGCCAACGCCCGCCCGTTTTTCCGCGCGTCGTGTGCGAATTTCGCTACGCCATGATCACTTTATTTTGGAATCGCCGTGCCGCAATGATCAGCAAAAGCGTTCCGATGGTGAACAGCGCCAGCGCATCCGGCCACAAATGGGTTATCCCTGCGCCGCGCAGAATCACTCCGCGGGTGATGTCGATAAAATATCTGGCTGGAACAAAATAACTCAGGCCATAGAAAAACTTGGGCATGGTCTCCAGCGGGAAAATGTAGCCGGAAAAAAAGATGCTGGGCAGGATCGTGAGAAAGGCCAGTTGCATGGCCTCGGATTGCGTATTGGCCTTGCTGGAAATTAAAATTCCCAGCGACAACGATACAAAAATATATGGAAGTGAGAGAAACGCCAGAAGAAATACATTGCCGTGAATCGGCACGTGGAATGCGAATCGCATGAAGGTCAGAATCATGCACAGCTCGAAAAATCCGATTCCCAAATACGGCAGCAGCTTGCCGAGCAGCAAGCCCATTGGCCGCACCGGGGTGACGAACAACTGTTCCAGCGTGCCGCGCTCTTTTTCGCGCACGATCGAGAATGCCGTCAAGAAAGTGGTTACGTTCAGCAGTAGAATCGCGGTAAGTCCGGGCAGAAAAAAGTTGGGCGAACGCGAATCCGGATTGAACAGCAGCTTCGGCCGCATATCCACGGCGAACGCTTCATTGTTTGGCAACGCCCGCCGCAGCGATTCATCCAGGCCAATCGCGGTGGTTACGTTGATGGCTTGCCCAGCCACCGAAGAATCCGAACCGTCGATCAGCACCAGCACCTGCGCGCTCATTTGATGCAGCAGCCGATCGGAATAGTCGACGGGAATCTTGATGCCAACATGCGCTTTTCCCGCGATGATCATGTTATTCAAATCCTGATCGCTGCTGACGTATCGCACAACATGAAACGTGTCGGAATTCTTCAAGCGGTCCAGCAGTTCGCGGCTTTCCTGGCGGCCATCGGCGTTAAAAACCACCGTGTTGATCTGGCGGATGTTGGTATCGATTCCATATCCCAGCAACAACATTTGCAGCAATGGAATGATCAACGAGAAGAACAACGTGGCAAAATCGCGCCGCACGTGCAGCGTCTCTTTATAAAAAACCGCGCCAAATCCCCGGAAAATGTCAGTCACGATTGGCCTCGGTTTCTTTCGCTCCAGCTGCCTGATTCTTGTAGGTTAACTCGACGAAAACGTCCTCGAGGCTCGGCGCCAGCGGGCGGATTTCCGCCACCACGATTCCTTGATGTTGCAATTGCAGGCGCAAGTCATCGAGATCGAAATGATCGTTGATCAATGCGTGAATGGATTGACCAAAAATGGTGGCACTGCGGATTCCGGGAATTTGCCGCGCTATTTTCAGCGCGCGCGTTACTTCCGGTGTGGTGATCTCCACGCGAATGGTTCCTGCAGGCGTCACATCGGGGAGTTCGCGCAGCGAATTGGGAGTGCCGTCGGCGATCAGTTTGGCGAAATAAATGTAGGCGACGTGGCTGCAACGTTCCGCTTCGTCCATGTAATGGGTAGTCACAAAAAAAGTGATGCCATGTCCGGAAAGGTCGAAGAGCAGATCCCACAGCAGGCGGCGAGCTACTGGATCGATGCCGGCGGTAGGTTCGTCCAGAAAAAGAAGTTTCGGCTCATGAAGCATCGCGCAGCCCAGTGCCAGGCGCTGTTTCCATCCGCCGGAGAGATGCGCCGCCATTCGGTTCAAATATGGATCGAGACCATTCAACTGAATCACTTCGTCCATGCGGCGCTTCAGGCGTTCCGGGTTCAATCCGTAAATACGTCCGTAAAAAGTAAGATTTTCGGTGACGGTGAGATCGGGATACAGACTGAAATTCTGCGACATGTAGCCGATGCGCTCGCGCACCCGCTCGGCATCGGTTCGAACGTTCAACCCTTCGACGCTGGCTTCGCCTCCGCTCAACGGAAGCAATCCGGTGAGCATTTTGATGACCGTGGTTTTGCCGCTGCCGTTGGGACCGAGAAAACCGAAAATTTCGCCGCGCTTGACGGTGAAACTCACGTCGCTGACAGCGGTGAAGTTGCCGAATTTTCGGACCAGGCCGCGCGCGGAAATTGCAGGATCGGTTCCTTCCGCATCGCCATTTGCGCCCAGCGCAATATTCGGTTTGCTGCCGTTTGCGGGCATGTTTATTTCTCGCCCAAGAGTTTTACGTCGGCAGCCATTCCGGCTAACACGCGATGCGAAGCGTCATCAATGCGGATTTTCACGCCGAAAACCTGGTGCACGCGCTCTTCGCGGGTCTGCACGTTGCGCGGCAAGAATTCAGCTTGCTGGTTGATCTGTTCGACGACGCCATCAAATACACTTCGGCCTACGGAGTCGACGGTAACCTGCGCTTTCTGTCCAACGCGCACGCGGGAGATGTCGGTCTCGGGAATGTAGATGCGTACGTAAATCTGATCGCGTTCAAGCAGTGTGGCTACCGGAGTATTGGGCGCGATCAAATCGCCCGGGCGAACATCGAGGACTTCGATGGTTGCGGCGCTCGGCGCAAGCACCTGGCGTTCGCGAAAGCGCGCTTCGTCATAAGCAAAAGAAGCCTGTGCAGAATCCACATCCTCGCGTCGATTTCCGCGCTCGAATTTTTCCAATGTGGCCTGGGTTTGCAGATAATGTGCTTCGGCGCTGGCGATCTCTTCCGGGCGGTAGCCGCGCTGCAACTCATCCAGTTTGTGCCGGGAATTTTCTTTTTGCGCGAGCGCCATTTTCCAGTTGGCTTCCGCGGTGTCGCGCTGTTGCTTCGAGACCAGGTCTTTTTTGGCCAGCGCGTCGTAGCGCAGAAAATCAAGATTGGTGCGCGTTTCGTCGGCCGCTGCGCGGTCCAAATCGGCCTGCGCGGCGGCGATATCCTCCCTGCGGTAGCCGTTTTTTTTCAGTTCGTAATCTGCTTTGGCCTGCTGCGCGGCGGCGCGGGCTTCGGCAATTTCTTCCGGCCGATAACCGCGCTTGGCTTTCTCGGCATTGGCGCGAGACTGATCCAGCGATGCAAGAAGTTCCTTGTCGTCAAAGGTCATCAGGACCTGTCCAGCTTCGACGTTGTCGCCTTCGCGCACTAAAAGTTTGTCGATTCGCCCGCCGACCTTCGAGCCGACGCGGATGTTGCGAGCCTCGACGGTGCCGGAACCTTGTAGCCCGGTATCATGGTGGAACCAGCCGCCATAAAGCACGCCGATCGCGAGCGCCGCGGCTACCACAATCGCGACGATGACAATTTTCTTTGCCGTCATTTCTTCACCGCACCTGTTTGAACTTTCTGGTCGAAGCTTTTGTGGTTTCCCGGGTCGCGATTCCGTCCCACAACAGACGAATCGACATTTCAATACGTTTGGTCAGCGTGTGGTCGCCGGCGAGCGACCAGAACAACAGCGTTCCAAAAATGGTTTGCCGCCACACTTGTGCGATCTCCTCCGGCGGCAGATCAGCGCGGATTTCGCCGCGCTGCTGGCCATGGCTGATCAGCTGACCGAGCAACATTCGGTTGCGATCGTGAATGCGCCGCATCTCGTCCCGGACCGGTACCGAAGAAAGATTGGCTTGCAGCAGCGCTCGAACAATGGCGGGATTGCGAATCGGCTCTTCGGTCATGCGCAAGACCATTGCGTGCAAGACTTTGCGCATTGGCAGATCCGATTGCTGAGCCTCGCGGACGATTTTTTCGAGCTTGGCGAGTTGCATTTCGCTGAATGCCATCAAGATGTGTTCTTTGCTGCGGAAGTAGTTGAAAAAAGTGCCTTTGCCGACGTCGGCGGCTTCGGTGATGTCTTCGACGGTGGTTTCGGCATAGCCCTTCTTAGCGAATAAAGCGAGAGCGGCGCGGAAGAGACGCTCGCGGAGTTCGGCGCTACGCCGTTCGCGACGGGAATGAAGGAGCTGGCGGGCAGTCGAGGGGGTTTGAGCGGAAGTTCGCATGACCACTACTCATACATGACTATAGGTCAGACATCAGGATTCCGCAAGTGTAAAAGAGAAAAAGCGCCTTTTCCGATAGCGGAAGAGACGCTTTTCTGTAAGTCGCTAGTTTGTGAACGTTTACTTCAGTGAATCGGGATCTGACAGGTTTTTCGGACTCTTCTTATTCAGATAGGCGACCAGCGGTTCAGCCGAGGAGGGAACTCTCACCGCGCCCTTGAATATGATGTCTTTGGCGTCGAGCTTTTTACCGTAGACGTCCTCGTTGGCGCCGTTGTCCGGCCGCACCGTGGAGCCAGCGAGGGAGATTCCGGCGAAAAGACCGCGTGCACGGGAATAGGAGAGAACTTCAGCGCGCATGGTGACGTCGGTGGAGGCTTCGGCATTGCGGCCCTTGGGCCCGGCTGCGGCGGAAGCGTCGGCGCCGAGTTTTACCTTGCTGGAAAGGATGGCGCGAGCGCCGCGCGGATTCATCACTAGCAGGACGAAATCAGTGGCTTGGCCGCCGAGTTGAAAGCCGATGCTGGCGCCTTCCAGAGCCATCATCGTCGGGGCGCTCCACGGTCCGGTGAAATGCTCGCCGGTACGGCAGGTCATGGCGCCGCGGCCGTAGCTCCCGCCAACGACGAATGCCGCTTTCAGGACCGACGGATAGACGATAATGCATTCGGCTTTATCGATGAGGTCCTGGGGAATATCGTCAGGAATATCCATAATTTCTTTGAGTACTATGCCGCAGTTCTCCAAGCGGTCGGCTTCCTTCTTGTCTTGCGCGCCGAGCGGTAAACCCGAGAGGCCCAAGGCCAGAGCGATGGCCAGCAACTTTTTCATTTTGCTTCTCCTTTGAAGCGACCTGCCCGCGAATGCCGGATTTAAAGATGTCTAGCGGGCTGCGGAACGGCGAATCCAATCTCGGAGAAGAACGGCGGCTGGACGCGGACTCTCCGAAGGGAGTGTTCCGTGGTCTATGGAATATACTTGGCTGGACGGGATTTTTCCAGCAGGGAAGAGTGGGAATCATGTTTCACGTGAGAGCGGTTCGAACCTGGATGTTCTGGGGTGTGCTCGGAGTTTGCTTCGCGGGAGCGGGAGCGGCGCAGCAAACCAAACATCCCGGCGAGGCCTGTTGCGCGACCTCGAAATCTGAAGTGAAAAACGCACCCGAGCGTTCGGCGGGTAATCTTTCGCCGACAGATCTTTTCGCGGCGCGGATGCAAATGATTTTAGGGAGCGGGCAGCCGGCCAAGGGCGACTGGGGACTGCTGATTGCGGACGCCGGGAATGGGCAAGTGTTGTTCGAACGGAATGCGGATCAATATTTTGTTCCGGCATCAAACATGAAGTTGTTCACGACGGCGCTGGCGCTGGCGAAGCTGGGAACGGAGTACCGGTTTCGAACCACGATCGAAGCGACGACGGCGGCGACGGAAGATGGAAAAATTGCAGGGCCGGTGTATCTGGTTGGGCGCGGCGATCCGAATCTTTCGAATCGCAAGTTTCCGTACGTGTTGAAAGAGGAGTTCGATGGCCCGCGAGAGAAGGTGATTGCCGAACTTGCCGACGCGGTAGCGGCGCGCGGGATCAAAGAGATTGCCGGCGATATCGTGGGAGACGACAGCTACTTTCCGCGAGAACGGTATCCGAACGGCTGGGAAATTGATGACATGGTGTGGGAGTACGGGGCGGCGATCTCGGCGATCGTGGTTGACGATAACACCGTGCAACTGACGCTGACTCCCGGGGAAAAAGCGGGCGATCGGGTTGACGCGATGGTTTCGCCATCGGCGCCGGAATTTACGGTGGACAACCAGACCATTACATCGCCGGTTGGAGTGAAATCAGATCTGACGCTAAGGCGCGAGCCGGGTTCTAATCTGGTGACGGTGCTGGGGACTCTGCCGGCGAAAAGCAACCCGCGAAAGCTGACGTTGGCCATTCAGGAGCCGGCGCTACACGCGGCGGCGATGTTGAAAAGGCTGCTCGAAGATCGCGGCATTAAAGTAGGCGGCGCGGCGCGGGAACTTTCGCTGCCGCCGGGAGCGCCGGCGGGAGAAACGCGGATTGTGCTGGCGGAGCATCTTTCCGTTCCGCTGGGGGATTCGCTCAAACTGGTAAATAAAATCAGCCAGAATCTGCACACCGAGATGCTGCTGCGTACGGCGGCGAGGCAAAGCGGAGTATGGACGACGCCGGACGACTTGGGGAATTTTGCAGCGAGTTTTTATGCGGTGGCGGGAATTCCGGCGGGAGATGTGGTGCAGACCGACGGCTCGGGATTGTCGCGGCATGACCTGGTGACGCCGCGTGCGGTGGTGGCGCTGCTGCTGTACGCGGAGAAGCAACCGTGGTTTCGAGCGTATTTCGATTCGTTGCCGGTTGCCGGAGTGGACGGAACGCTGGAAGATCGCATGAAAACGAGTATTGCGGCGCAGCGGTTGCACGCGAAGACCGGATCGGTTGAGCATGTGCGGACCCGGTCGGGTTTTGCGGAGTTGCCGAGCGGGAGGCGACTGGCATTTTCGTTCCTGAGCAACAACATGGGATCAAAGAGTCATGAGGCTACGGATGCGCTGGATGCGCTGAGCATTGCGATGATCGAGGAATTTGATGCGGCCGGAGCGGCCTGCTGCAAGAAAGCTCAATAAATTTCGCCAACGAAGAATATGGGAAGAATTATTACGGTTTTTGGCAGTTCGCGCCCGCTTGAAAACGATCGCGACTATCAGCAAGCGTTGTCGCTGGGGCGAAGGCTGGGCGAGGCAGGATTTGCGATTTGCAGCGGAGGGTACGGCGGGGTAATGGAAGCGGTTTCGCGGGGCGCGAAAGATGCGGGCACCAAAACCTACGGAGTCACCGCGGAATTCTTTAAGCGAAAAGCGAACCAATGGATTGATGAAGAAATTCGGATGCAGACTTGGCAAGAAAGATTGTTCGAACTGGTGCGGCGGGCCGATGGGTTTGTTGCCTGTAAAGGCGGAACAGGAACACTGGTGGAACTAGCGGTGGTATGGGAAATGTTGAACAAATCTGTGATTGCTGGAAAGCCGATGGTGGTGTTGGGAGATTTCTGGACGCCGATTCTGGATCGGGTGAGGGAAGTGGAGTTGGGGCGTCCAACAGGTTGGGGAGAGTCGAACGCGAAACTGGTATACACAGCGCAGACGGTCGAGGAGGCGGCGGAATTTCTGCGGCGGGCACTAAGCTAAAACGATGAGCCGAAGCGCGCAAGACGTACTGGAATTCGACAAGCTGCGGGAATTGCTGCGGCTGCGGACGACGTGTGCGCCGGGGCGCCGTGCAGTGGAGGCATTGGAGTTTTCGCGAAACGCGGAATTTTTGCAGAAACAGTTTGCGTTGATCCGGGAAGCGCGAGAGTGGCTGCGCACTGGAAACGAATTGGGATTCGGCGGGCTGGCCGATCCGGAAATGTGGCTGGAAAAAATTGCCGGCGCCGGAGTGGCGCTGGATGCGAAGGAATTGTTGGAGGCGGCTTCGTTGCTGGAGACGGCGTCGTGGCTGCGAACGCAATTTCGTGAGGAAGCCGCGAAATTTCCTTTGTTGAGTGTTGCGGCCGCGGAGGTTGGAGATTTTCGCGAGGTGCTTGCGGCCATCCGACGGTGCATATTGCCGAACGGCGAAATCGGCGATGACGCTTCTCCGTCATTGCGACGGATTCGCGTGAGTATGGTGCAGACGCGCGAGTCAATTCAAAAAGCGTTGAAACAAATTTTGCGTTCGCGCAATGCGGAGGCAGGGGAGGATTACGTCACGCTACGGAATGACCGGTTTGTGATTCCGGTGCGCGCGGAAAATCGCCGGAGCACGCCGGGTGTGGTGCACGGTGTCAGCGGTACCGGGCAGACAGTTTTTCTGGAACCGTTCGAAACGGTGGAATCGAACAATCAGTTGGTGCAGTTTTCCGAAGATGAAGCTGCGGAGATTTTGCGGGTGCTCAGGGGGTTGACGGAAAGGCTGCGGGCGGTGCGACCGGCACTGATCGCGGCGGCAGAAACGATTGCAATGCTGGATGGAGTGTTTGCGCGCGGAAGATTCGCGCGAGATTTTGATGCGGCGATGCCGGAGTTTTCGGATGTTGGAGAATTGCGGCTGGAAGCGGCGCGGCATCCGGTGCTGGAAGATAAGTTGAAGCGGGAGCAGCGCGCGATCGTGCCGATGAATTTGTCGCTGAATCGCGAAGAGCGATTGCTGGTAATCAGCGGGCCGAATACCGGTGGAAAAACGGTGGCGCTAAAAACAACGGGACTGGCCGCGCTGGCGGCGCAATCAGGAATTCCGGTGGCGGCGTTTCGGGCGGTGCTGCCGCTTTTTGATCAGGTGCTGGTGGACATTGGGGACGAACAATCGATTGCCGCGGATTTATCCACATTTTCGGCGCACATGCTGAATCTGAAATCGATTTTGGCGATGGCGACGCCGGAATCGCTGGTACTGGTGGATGAAATGGGAACGGGCACGGCGCCAGAAGAAGGAGCGGCGCTGGCTGTGGCGCTGCTGGAAGAGTTTCGCGCGAAGGGATGTTTAGTTTTGGCGACTACGCACCATGACCGATTGAAAGCTTACGCCTCGACGGCGGAAGGGGTGTTGAACGGCGCCGTCGAGTTTGACGATGTGAATTTGCGGCCGACCTACCGGCTGATGGTAGGAGTGCCGGGAGGATCAAGCGGAATTGCGATCGCGCGGCGGCTTGGATTGTCGGAAGAAATTATTGCGCGAGCTAGGGCGTTGCTTTCGCCGGAGTCGCGCGAGGCCGCGGATTTGATTGCGTACCTGCATCGCAGCCGGGAAGAACTGGACCGTTTGCACAAACAGATGGCGGAAGAGCGGCATTCGTTGGAAGCGGAGCGGACGAAGCTGCGAACCGAGTGGGCTGGACGCCAGCAGAAACGGATTCAGGAGTTGCAAGCGCAGTTTGCGGAGATGCAGAAGCGGTTCGAAGAAAATGTGGCGCGAGTGGTCGAGGCTGTCAAAGAACGCGAGTTGCGCGGGCAGATTGAGAAAACTTCCCGGCGTAAACTGGGTGAGGTGCGAAGTGAGGCGCGGGAAGAGTTGAATGCGGCGGTGGTGCAGACCATTTCGGAATCGCAGGCGGATTTGGGAGTTGCGACGGGTACGGCTGGCCCGGTGAATACGGATTTGCTGCAACCGGGAGCAAAAATTCGGGTGCAAGGCTTCGCGAAGCCGGTGATTTTGCGGCGCTTGGATGGACGGAATGCGGAGATTGAAGCGGGGCCGCTGCGGATGAAGATTTCTTCTGACGAGATTATCGGAATTGAGTCGGCACCCGCGGGGACGGTACTAAGCTCCGGAGCGGCAAGCGGATCAGTTAGTGCGCCTTCACGATTTGGTGTGACGAATGAGATTAATGTGATTGGGCAGACTGTGGAGCAGGCGACTGAGCAGGTGGACAAATTTCTGGATGATGCGGCGATGGCGCACTTGCCCTGTGTGCGGATTATTCATGGACACGGAACAGGTGCTCTGCGTAAAGGGTTGGGCGAATTTTTGCGAACGCATCCTTTGGTGGCGAATCACGCGACGGAAGCCGAGGAACGCGGCGGCAAAGCGATCACAGTTGTAGAATTGCGCGGGTGAAATGGCGGAAGCGGGATCATTTGCGGAGAAGGTGAAGCAGCAGGCGGACATTGTCCGGGTCATCGGGGAATATGTCCAACTGAAGAAGGCTGGGCAAAATTTTCGCGGGCTATGCCCGTTTCATTCGGAAAAAACGCCGTCATTCAATGTGCATCCGACCAAGATGATTTATCACTGCTTTGGATGCGGGCAGGGCGGCGACGTTTTTAAATTTGTGATGGAGATGGAGAAGTGCGCGTTTCCGGAGGCGATTCGAATCGTTGCGGAGAAGTGCGGGATCGCGATTCCGCGGCCGAAGGAACGTTCGCCGGAGGAGCGGAAAGAGAATCAGCTGCGCGCGGTGCTGGTGGAGATGCAGCGCGGGGCGCAGACGTTTTTTGTGAAGCAATTGGAGGAGACGCTGGAGGGAAAAGCGGCGCGGGCGTATCTGCAAGACCGCGGCCTCGATAGAGATACGATTGCGCGATTTGGGATTGGCTATGCACCGAGCGGCGGTGACTTGCTGCTGCGGCATTTTCGCGGAAAGTACCCGGAAAAAACTTTGGCGGAGTCCGGGCTAATTTCGCGGGACCAAAGCGGGCGGCTATTCGACCGGTTTCGGCGGCGGATTACGTTTCCGATTGCGAATGAGTCAGCAAAAATCGTGGCGTTTGGAGCGCGTGCGCTGGGTGACGACCAGCCAAAATATTTGAATTCGCCGGAGACGCCGATCTATTCGAAGAGCAATGTGCTGTACCACCTCGACCGGGCAAAGGATGCGTTGCGGCGCGCCGATTTTGCGGTGCTGGTGGAAGGCTACATGGACGCGATCGCAGTGGCGCGAGCAGGAATCAGCAACGTGGTGGCGAGTTGCGGGACAGCATTGGCCGAATCGCAGATCAAATTGCTGGGAAGATTTACGAAGCGGGTGATTGTGAATTATGACCCTGATACCGCGGGACAAGCGGCGACCGAGCGATCGTTGACGGCGCTATTGGAGCAGGATTTTGAAGTGCGAGTGCTGGCGCTGCCGCCGATCGGCGACAAGAAGGCCGATCCGGATTTATATATTCGGGAAAAGGGCGCGGAAGCTTACATAAAGCAGGTGAAAGAAGCGCCACCGTATGTGGATTATCTGATTCGAAGGGCGAGCCAGATGGATTTGACGACGGGCGAAGGAAAAAGGCGAGCGGTGAATTTTCTTTTGCCGTACGTGCAGAAAATTCCGAATAACATTTTACGGTCGGAATGGGCGACGCGGATTGCACAGCAGCTTCGGCTGGATGAGCCGGTGCTGCGGGCGGCATTGAGCAAGGCGGCGACCGAGCGGCGGAGTGAGGTGAAGGTACAGCCGGAGCTGGTGCGGTCGTCGGCGATGCCGGCGGAGCGGCGATTGATTCGGATGTTGGCGGAGGCTGACGGTTTTCGGCGGGAGTTGGCGCAGCACCTGCAGAATTCGCAGCTTTATCTTGGTTTGGAAACGGAGAAAATTTTCGCGGCGCTGATTGTGGCAAGCAGGTCGAGTGAAGCGTTTCACGCATCGGAAGTCGGGGCAATGCTGGAGGACCGCGAGCGGCGGCTGTTTTTTGAAATTTTGTTCGAAGAGGCGCAGGAGCCGGCCTGGGAAGAGGCGCAGAGCTGCCTGGATACGCTGGCGCGGAAGCAGATTGAGCGGGAGTTGAACGAAGTGCAACGGGGGATAGAGGCCAGTCCGACGGCGCCGGCAATGCGGGAGTTACTGACACGGAAGCAGCAGCTTATGAGACGGTTGGCGACGGCGGATTAAGGCGCCGCGCAGGATGGGAGTCGGGCCGCGGACACGCTTGCAAAGAAGCAACTTCCACAGAAAACCCACAAGTAAAATATTGACGTGACGTGACTTACCCATGTAGCGTATTAGGGTTTTTCGGGTAACGATTTCCGGGGTAACTGCATCTATACTAAAGCAGTTAGCGGCGGAAATTGGCCCGCCAAGGCGCGAAACGGGCAGCGCTCTGGTTCAAAACGGGCAGGCGAAGGGTTTCAGGGCATTTCGATATAAACCCTGAAATGAAGAAGACGGCGACGCGGCGCAGCGAGCTTCACAAAAAATTAGAATAGTGAGCCGGGGCAAAGTCCCCAAACGTGCTTCTGCGCGTCCCGCCGAACGTGTCTTGTTACGAGATTATACGTCCGCGTACGCCCGGCGGAGAGCCTGGAGGCGAATCAAAATGCCTTCGGGACGATGCATGCTGATTGCTGGAGGAGTTTGTGGCGCAGGGTCTTGAAGAAAAATACGAAGCAGTACGCGCGCTGATTGTGGTCGGCAAAGAGCGCGGCTACCTGCTTTATGACGAAGTGAATGATTCGCTTCCCGCCGAAGTGCATTCCTCGGAAGAAATTGACGATCTGCTGACTACGTTCGAACGGAATGGAATCGAAATTTACGAGGATCAGGCAGCGGCCAAAGCGGCGCGCGCGGTGGAGTTGTCGGTGGAACAGACCGACCGCGATGCCGCGGCGAAAGATGACGGGCACGCAGAAGAGAGCAGCGACCTGGATTTGACTCCGGGTTCGATGGAAAAGACCAACGATCCCGTGCGTATGTATTTGCGCGAAATGGGAACGGTGCCGCTGTTGACTCGCGAAGGCGAAGTGACCATCGCCAAGCGCATCGAGCGCGGGCAACTGGTGGTGATGAAGTCGATCACCCGTTCGCCGATCGTGATTAAAGAGCTGATCGCTGTTGGCGATGATTTGCGCAAGGGCGCGAGGTCGATCAAAGAAATTGTCCAGTTTGACGATGAGGAGCTGACCGAAGAGAAGATCGCCAACAAGACCAAGCAGACACTGAAGTACATCGACAAGATTGCGAAGCTGTACGAGACAGCGCTGAAACAGGCAGTCAAGCTCGACAAGACTCCGAAGGCGAAAAAGAAACCGTACATTCGCGCGAAATGGGATGTAGCGCGGACCCGCGTGGAAATTTCGCTGGAGATTCGCGGGATCGACTTTAACCCGTTCGAGAAAAAGCGGCTGATTGACAAAATGCGTGGGACGGTCGAGCGGCTGCAGTCGCTGGAACGCGAAGCCGGGCGGCTGGAGCGGCGTGTCGATGTTGCGAAAGGTGACGTGGCGGCGGAAGCGCGCAAAGAACTGCGCACGCGGCGGTCGGAACTGAAAGATATTGAGGAAGCCAGCGAAGTCGGACTGACCGAGCTGAAACGCACGCTGACATTTATCCATCGTGGGGAAGCCGAGGCGGAACAAGCCAAAAAAGAACTGATCGAAGCCAACCTTCGCTTGGTGGTTTCCATCGCCAAGAAATACACCAACCGTGGATTGCAATTCCTGGATTTGATTCAGGAAGGCAACATCGGCTTGATGAAGGCCGTGGACAAATTCGAATGGCGCCGCGGATACAAATTTTCGACGTACGCCACATGGTGGATTCGCCAGGCGATTACCCGCGCGATTGCGGACCAAGCGCGCACGATTCGAATTCCGGTGCACATGATCGAAACGATCAACAAACTGGTGCGCACCAGCCGCCAGTTGGTGCAGGAACTCGGGCGCGAGCCGACCAGCGAAGAGATTGCCAAGCGCATGGACATTCCGGTGTCCAAGGTGCGCAAGATTTTGAAAATTGCGCAGGAGCCGATTTCTCTCGAGACGCCGATCGGCGAAGAAGAAGATTCGCATCTCGGCGACTTTATCGAAGACAAGGCGGTGGTTTCGCCGTCGGACGCGGTAATCAATCTCAACCTGAAGGAACAGACTTCGTCGGTGTTGAAGACGCTGACGCCGCGCGAGGAAAAAGTCATCAAGATGCGGTTTGGACTGGATGACGGCAGCGAGCATACGCTGGAAGAAGTCGGACAATCGTTCGCGGTTACCCGCGAGCGCATCCGGCAGATCGAAGCCAAAGCGCTGCGCAAACTCCGGCATCCCTCACGTTCGCGCAAGCTGCGCGCGTTTTTGGAAGGTCCTTCACGGGATTATCTATAGAAGAAATCGAAGATGGAAAAGCGAAATCGGAAAATGGAACGCCTTCGGAGACGGAGGCGTTTTTTGTTTTCAGGCGGGTAGTTCTACGTAAGCGGAGTAAGCGTGCGGCTCAGGTACAGGCTGGCCTTGTTCGCGAAGGCCCTCGAGGTGAAAGGCGATAGCTTCGTTCATGTTCTTTTCGACTTCAGCGCGGCTCGACCCGGTCGACACCCATCCCGGCAAGTCCGGCGAGTACGCTGAATAACCGGTCCCTGTCTTTTCAATCACGATCAAATACCTTTTCATTTTAACTCTCGTTGTCCTGCTCTTCGTTCATACGAAATTCGGCGACAACTTCAATTGTACCGACGATGTTCGCATTGAATTCCGGCAAGTCCGCCGCTGGAATCCAATATTCATAATGTACCTTACCACCCACCTTCTGGATTTTGTATTTCGACAGAAAATCGCTACGGACGCGAAATTTGGTGACGAAGCCCGCTTTCTGTAAAGGGTTCTTTGCGTTCCAATCGCGTGCGATTTGCGTCGTGTAAACTTCGTTTAGCGCCGGATGGAAAATGGGTTGTCCCTGCAGTCAAGGGGAAAGGCCCGGTATCCAGAGTCTGCGATGAGCTGAAGTTCTTTCGGCCCGACCGGACGATAGAGTATTGTGGTAAGTTCCATGAGCCCAGTCGAGACTAGCAGATTCTTCCAGCCAACTCTTGGAGAGTGAAATGAGACTCGCGCAAAAGACTGCGGCGGGCGGGCTGATTGTGGTGCTCGGAGCGGCAGGCTTTGGTATTTGGAAGCTGGGACACACAGCGACGGTTTCGGCGAAGAAAAAGGCGGTCGCAGCGCAGGCAGCGCTGGTGGATCAGACGCCATTGAAGACCGCGCAAGCGCTGGCGCAGCTAGCAGACACGCCTGAAGAGCAAGAACTAGCAAAAGAAGCCCTGCGGCTGAGCGACTACGAACTCGATCTCTCTTTCAACATTGCATTGCAGGACGCTGAAGCGCACCCGCCGGATTTATCGCCTGAAGCGATAGAAATCCAGGCGCGCCTACAGAAAGCGCAGAAGCTGCAACAAGGACTGCAAGCGCAGGCGGACCAACTGACCGCGGAAATTGCTAAAGCCAGCGCGAACAAGAAGGACGCACTGCAGGATCAGCTGGATCTAGCGAAGGCCAGCCTGGATGTTGCCAGCAACGATGTGGAAGACACGAAACGCGACCTGACTGATGCCGGAGGCAACCAGCACGACCGTATCGAACAGATGAAGCGAGCGCACGAAGAAGCCGACAAAGCACGCGCGGCAGCAGAGCAGAAATTCCCGGCCGCGCCGAGCGAACCGCCGGGCATCGTACATCGCGTCCAACAATGGATGGCGCTGAACGCAAAGAAAACCCTGCTGCAGCGCGGCAAAGGAGACGCAGACAGCCTGGTGGCGTCGCTGTCCGAGCAGCACAACGCGCTTGCTGCGCAAATCGAAGCAGAAAAATTCAATTCGCCCGATCTTGCGGCTCATTCGAAGCTAGCTGCCGGCGCAAACGGCGTGGCGACCGCCGAGGATGCGGTGACTTCACTGACGCAGAGTGTACGCAAGACGCGCAGCGCGGCGGAGGCCAAAGAGGCGCTAGCTACGACGAAAGCGATCACCGCGGATCAGAGGAATCTTGCCGGATTTGACAAGCGCATCGACAACGAAAAGGAATTGTCCGGAACCTATGGGCAGTGGATGGACCTGGTCGCAGATCGCCAGCATGGGATAGTACGGCGAATTCTGATTGGTTTGGTGGTAATTCTAGGAATTTTGCTGGTCGGACTTTTCTTCAACACCTGGCTGGAACAAATATTGGGCCGCACCAATTTGGACCGACGACAGGCTCAGACGCTGCGCGCCACAGCATCCGTGGCCATTCAGGTGGTTGCCGTGCTGCTGATTTTGCTGGTGATTTTTGGCCCACCGAACCAACTGGGTACTTTTCTTGGGTTGGCCGGCGCCGGACTAACTGTCGCGCTGAAAGACTTTATCGTGGGATTCCTGGGCTGGTTCGTGCTAATGCGTAAGAACGGAATCCGACTGGGCGACTGGGTGGAGATCAATGGAGTCACCGGTGAGGTGATTGAAATCGGATTGTTCCACACGGTGCTGCTGGAAACCGGGAATTGGACCGACTCCGGCCATCCGACCGGGCGCCGCGTGACTTTCACCAACAGCTACGCGATTGAAGGCCACTATTTTAATTTCTCGACTTCCGGGCAGTGGCTCTGGGATGAACTGCAACTAGTGCTGCCAACGGGTGAGGACCCCTATCCGATGATCGAGGCGTTTCAAAAGAAGGTCCTCGAAGCGACTCGAGAGCACGCCGAAGAGGCCGAACGGGAACTAAAAAGCGCCGCGGGTAATCGCGACATCGGAGCGTTCAGCGCCGAGCCGTCCATCAATTTGAAACCAGTGCTGGGGGGAATTGAACTTTCGGTGCGGTACATCACCCAGGCCAACCAGCGTTCGCAATTACGAAATAAATTGAACCAGGCTGCGGTGGAGTTGTTGGGCAAGCGCGGCCTTAAGACAGTTTCCAGCGTTGAGCCCGATCCTGCTTCTGCACATTGAGAAAGACCCAAACACTTTCAACCTGGTGCTCGTATAGCCGAGCTATACACACTTTGATTTGAGATTGTAGTTAGTGCGCCGAGTGCGTGGCGAAATACTGCGCGAGGCTGGCAGTCAGTTGTTCGAGTCCTCCGTTCACCCCTCTCTGCAGTGCTTCGACGACGGCGCTCACCGTTTTTTTCTCGACGGGTTCGTCGTGCGTATAGCTTTCGGTCCACACCACAATACCGGCCTTCTGATCAAACAGCTCAAGTTGAATGTTGAAGCGGGCCTTGACTCCCGAGCCTTCGTCGATTTCGTTCATTGAGGTCAGATGCCCGCGCAAGAGAAAATCACCGCGCGCGGTGCTGGAAATTTTTTGCACCGATTTGTATTGGCCGGAACGGCGAAGGCGCTCGACCAGAAGCTGTTCAATCATCTCGGTTGGCGGCTCGCTCCAGCGGTGGTACTCGTCAACCCCCAGTTCCACATCGCTCATGCCATAGACCACTCGATCGTCGCGTAGCACCTTGGGAGCGCTCAAACGGCCAACCAGAATGGTGACGGGGAATTGCGGGGCGCTGGCCTGCGGGGTGATGGCAGGCGTGGTGAGAAAATAATAGCGGGGAGACCTGGCAGCCCCGCAGCCAGCCGTAAACAGCGCAAGTAAAATAACGCAATTAAAGAAACGTTTCATTCCGATTCCCCTCAATCCGGCTTCGGAGCTTTTCCGGGCTCGTGCGGCGGCGGCAGGGCGGAACGCAGCAGGGTGTACGGCCGCTGCTTCAGCGTTTCCGTGAACTGCCGCAAGTTCTGCGATGCTTGCCTGAAATTGCTCAGGATGTCGTCAATATTTTCGCCATTGGCGTTTAGCGTCCGGTCGAGTTGATCGGTGACGTTGTTGGCGGTTTCCAGAACGTGGCGAAGTTCCTCGATGGACTGGCGAAGATCCGGGCGATTCTCGGAAATGGTGCCTTCCAGCGTGTTGATGGTTTTCTGCGCGTCGGCGTTGGTTTTCTTCAGGTCGTCGAGTAGCGGCGCAAGCTTGGCGCTGGCGTCATCCAGATGGGTGATGGTGGAATGCAGTGGCTTGCGATTTTCCTCAAGGACCCCGCGAACATTTCCTAGACTGGCGCTGAGGTTTTCGCGATTCTTGTCGTTCAGCGTGTCGTTCAAGCGCGCCACGGTTACTTGCAATTCAGTGAGGCGCTGGTTGAGATTGGCAAGCACCATTTTTGCTTCCGGCCCGAGTTCCGCGATTTCCGCTTCCAATTCATCCAAGCCAACATACTCCTTGGATTTCAGAGTCGCGCCGGACTGCGCGCGCGGGGCGGCATTACTTCCAGGAATGATGCCGAGAAAATTGTCGCTGAGTGGGCTGGTGCTGCTGATGGCGGCCAGGCTATCGGTCTTGACGGGAACATCCGGACGCACTCGAAAAACAATTTCCATGCGCGTCGAATCGTGTGAATCGGTGTGGACTTCTTCGATGCGGCCGACCGGAGGTCCGCCTGCGTAATGGACCTCGGCGCCCGGTCGCAATCCGCCGGCGTTTTTGAAGTAGGCGCGATACACCACATCGCCGCGATTGAAGAATCCGGTGAGCGAGAAAACCGTTGCGATCAGCAGGGCTGCGGCAACCAGGACAAAAAGTCCGACGATTGCTTCTTCGCGGCGGGTGGAAGAGGAGTTCATGAGTTTGCCGACCTATATGAATTTAGGGCTAAAAATCGCGCGGAGAATTTCGCGAGTATAGCACGAACGCAAAACGAAACAGCAGCCATGCCCCTGGTGCGCCTGACAGACGATGGGAAGATGTGATTCATTGGCGTGGCCTTGGAACTTCTCCGGTCAGCATTTGCAAATAGTCGATTTCCTGACTGAGCTCGGGCTCCGCCACACGATCCAGGAATTGCCGAACGCGAGGTTGGGTGCTGGTCTGCAGCTCAGCAGGCGTGCCGTTTGCGACGATGTAGCCTTTGTCGAGCAGGACCATGCGGTCCGCGATCAGAAAAGCGCTGGCCAGTTCATGGGTTACCACGACGATGGTGATGCCGAATGCCTCTTTGAGCTTGAGCAGAAGTTGATCGATGCCGGCGGCGATGATCGGGTCGAGTCCGGCCGAAGGTTCGTCGAAAAAAAGAATCGCCGGGTCCATCGCCATGGCGCGCGCCACCGCGGCGCGTTTTTTCATGCCGCCGCTGAGCTGCGCCGGCATGTAGTCTTCGTAGCCGCTGAGACCGACTTCATTCAGTTTCAGGCGCACCATGATTTCGATGGTGGAGGGATCGAGATTGGTGTGCTCGTGCAATGGCAGCGCCACGTTTTCGCCGACGGTCATTGAGCCGAACAGCGCGCCGCTTTGAAAAGAGATGCCGATGTGCTGGCGGAGATCGCGCCATTCTTCGGCGGAAAGCCTTTGCAGATTCTTCCCGCGAACGATGACCTCGCCGCTGGTGGGCGCTTCGAGGCCGACCAGCGTGCGCAGCAGCGTGCTCTTGCCCGAGCCGGAGCCGCCGAGAATCACGACGGTCTCGCCCGTCGGAACATCAAAAGTCACGCCGTGAAGAATCTCTCTATCTCCGTAGGAAACGTGCAGATCGCGAATCGAAATTGCCGGCTCCTGCGGCGAGACCGGTTTGGTGCTGGACAGGTTGGGATCGTTTGCCATCGTCACTTGCTACCTGCGTTGAGATAGAACAGCGCAGTGAATACCAAATCCACCATCACGGTAAGAAAAATCGCCTTCACAACTGCGGCGGTGGTCGATCGGCCGACTTCTTCCGCCCCCAGGCCGGTCCGCAAACCCTCCTGGCATCCGACGGTGGTGATCACAATTCCAAACATCAGGCTCTTCACCAGGCCGGTCATGACGTCGCGGAGAACCAGAGCGTCCATGGTTGCGAGAATGTAGGTCTTGAACGTGAATCCCGCCGCAATAATTCCAAAAACCGAACCGCCCACAAACCCCATGAAGTCGGCCCAAATGGTGAGGCAGGGCATCATCAGGATCATGGCAAAAAGTTTTGGCGCCACCAGAAAGCGAATGGGATTGAGCGCCATGGTTTCCATCGCGTCAATCTCTTCGTTGACTTTCATGGTGCCGAGTTCGGCGGCAAAGGAAGATCCGGAGCGTCCGATCACCAGGATCGCGGTCATCAGCGGGCCGAGTTCGCGCGAAACGGAAATAGCCACGGCACTGGCCACGAATTGCAATGCGCCGAATTTGCGAAGCTCGTACGCGGCTTGTAAGGCCAGAATCGTTCCAATGAAAAAGGAGATCAGCGAAAGTATCGGCAACGCGCCAATGCCGACCGCCATCGATTGGTGCACGGCACGGCCGTATGCGAGCCGGCGCGGCGAAAACATGTCCTTGAACGCAGCGACGATGGCGTAGCCGCCGAGACGCGCCAGGCCGCCAATGTAAGCGAGTCCGTCGAGAGTGGCGGCGCCGATGGATTGAGGAGAGAGCATCTTTGCTGTGATCGGAGACCGAGAATCAAAAAATAGTTACGCGCTACGGGTAGCCGCAGAGCCGAAGGGCGGAGGTTGCGGGGCCTCCAATGCCTCCTGCTCGGTCTGGTGCACTTCAAAAACCCGTAGCAAGTGAGTCAATTCGAGAACGGTTCGCGCGGACTTGGACAGCCCGTACATGGCGAAGCGCAAATTCAGATCGCGCGAAATCTTCAACCCCTCAACCAGCGAAGCCACGCCGGAGCTGTCTATGTAGGGGACGCCGAGCATGTTCACCAAAAGATAGGGAACCCGTTTTTCCTTTAATTCGGTGATGAGCGCCCTGCGGATTTCGGGTGAGTTGAAAAGGGTGATGTCCCCGGTCAGCTCGAGGATGGTGGCGGCGCCTTCTTGGCGAGTCGAGATCTTGATGGCTGGTCGCTGTGACACGGAGACAATGTTTTGCCAGACTTTGCCGCCAGATGCAATGGGATTCGGTTCACCATGGTTCTCGTCAGCGGGACAGCACGCTACCAGGTTCAGGGCCAATTTCGTTTACCTCACTCATTTGATTCATCAGCGAGTCGAACTGATGCGGGGTTATTTTGGGTCGCTGCCCGAATTTGTGCCCGGATGAGCGCTGCGACTGGCGTCAGCCAGTGGTGGAAAGGCCTTGGATGGCGCTCGGGTTTAGCGGGAAACGAATTGCCAATAAGAGACCGATGCCTCAGTTGTGCAGTTGCAGCGTGTCTTGTCTGAGCAGGTTGCGGGCGTGAAAAGCGGACAGCGTGCCGAACGTGTAGATCAGCGCCAGCAGCGCGAATCCGGCGAAAATGCTCAGTTGCTGTGAAATCCACCCCAGCGCGACGCTCATTAACAACTGAAGGATGGTGGTGAGAACGGCCATCGCGGACTGCGTGCGGCCCATGAAATGCCGCGGCACGATCACCATGAGTGCGCCTTGGGCAATCACCCCGGAAAGCGCGCGGAAAAATCCAAAGCACATCTGAAAAAATACCGCCGCGACGATGAACGTAATGAACGGCATCGCCAAATGTCCGAGCGCCAGCCCTGCCAGCGAAAATGCGTACAAGGTCATGCGCAGGCGTGGGGGGAGCTGCGACGCCAGCAAGCCTCCGATGATCGCACCGAGTCCCCAGCCGCCTTCGAGATAGCCAAGACCGCGTGCACCGGCCTGTAGGATGTCCGCGGCCAGCGCCACCAGCAAGATATTTGCGCTAACAACCCCTGCCATCAGGATTGAGTGGGTGATGCCGAGTGCGCGCACCGTCGGCTGTTCGCGCAGATACGCGAAACCTTCCCTGAGATCGGAATACACGGCGAGGGAAAGTCCGGCTTCGGCGACTTCCGGCATCTCCCCGGTTTCCAGAGCCTCGGCGGTGGCTTCCGTCGCAGTCGAGAATTCGCGCGGATACTTTGTCAGGTGCTCGCGTGGAGAAACGTAGCCGCTGCGCACTTTGTACAGGCACCACGCCGAGACGAAATAAGTGAGGCCATCGATGCCAAGAATTCCGGCAATACCCGCGCTATCGTAAATGAAGCCAACCAGCGCGCCAGCAAAGAGCATTCCAGTTTGCACGCCGACAATCACTGCGGCGTTCGCTCCGGTGAACTGGCTTGCCGGCATCACTTCCTGCACCAGGGAATTGACGTTCGCCCAGTACATCGCGGAGCCCGCTCCGGTAATAAACGTAATGAGATAGAGATGCCAGAGTTCGAGGTGCCCGCGCCAGGCTATATAGGCGACCGCAAGCACCGCGACACCGCGAGCGAAGTCCAGCAGAATGCCCAGATACCGGCGATCGTAACGGTCAATCAATACGCCGCCAATAAAGGGAATCAGCAAGCCGGGCGCGGTCGCCACGATCACCTGATAACTGACCTTGACCGTCGAGTGCGTTAAGGCCAGGATATGCCAGCTCACACCGGCGAAGTTCATACCGCTGCCAAAGAGCGAAATGAACATCGCAAAAAAGAAGTAGCGGAACCCGCGCTCCGCCCAGATCAACGACCAGTCGGTGCGAGCGGGAGTGGTGGCGGTGGACTCGGGCATGGGGACAGTACAGTTTACCGTTTCCGCTATTCAGTGGTCAGTGCAGAATTCACTGATCTGTTCCACTAAAGTGCTGCTAACGGAGGGCATTGATGGGCAATGAAGTGAAAGGCACCGTGCGCGCGGGCAAAGAGCGCCATCAGGGAAAAATTCTGCTGGAGACCAGCGAGATCATTTTTCGCGGAGCGGAATTTCGCCTGAAGATTCCCTTCAAAGAAATGAGTGACGTGTCCGCGTCCAAAGGGGAGCTGCTCGTCAAAACAAAAAATGGCACAACGGTTTTTGAAGTCGGATCCCCGGCGGAAAAGTGGCGAGAAAAAATTCTTCATCCGAAGACCAGACCGCAGAAGCTCGGTGTGAAGCCGCGAACCCGAATTGGGTTGGCAGGAGAATTCGACGCGGATTTTCTGCAGGAACTTAAAGCAAGCAAGGCGGCAATTCTTGGCGAAGCAAGTGCGGATTCCCCGGAAATCACCTTCCTGGCAGTACAGGCGAAAGGTTCCTTGCCCGCAATTGCAAGACAAGCAAAGAAGCTGGGCGGTGCACAGTCCTTGTGGGTGGTCTATCCCAAAGGGAAGAAAGAAATCACCGAAATCGATGTAATCAACGCGGGCAGAAAAACCGGACTCAAAGACGTTAAAGTGGTCGGATTTTCCGCCACCCACACCGCGTTGAAATTCGTGTTGCCTCTTGAAGAGCGTTAGCGCTCGTACTCTTTCGGATTGCAGCCCTGGTTTCAGCCACTCGAATAGTCCCGATTCACTTCCGCCCTATTCAGTGATATTTTCCTCCCACCGAACTCGTACTACCCGGCAAAGCTCTGTGTTCCAAAAATCGTGGTGGAGGAGTGGTTCATGTCAACGACCCCTGTGATAGCACCCGAGGCGCCACAGGCGCCCGGCCCAATCAACCATTTCGGCCGGATCATCGGCGTATTTTTCTCTCCGAAAGAAACGTTTGAAGATATTGCCAAAAGACCGAACTGGCTGATTCCGGTCATCCTCATGACCGTTCTCGGGATCGCTGTAGCATTTGTGATGAACCAGAAAGTTGATTGGAGAGACATCGCCAGCAAGCGGATTGAGGAAAGTCCACGTGCGGCGAATCTCAGCGCTGACCAGAAACAGCAGCAAATTGAGATGAGTGCCAAAATCTCGCCCGGCGCGGCTTATGGGTTTGGAGTCCTCGGTCCGATTCTCGGAGTGCTCGTTGTTGCGGGAGTGATGCTGCTCGCCTACAACGTGATCGGCGGCGCAGACGCGAAGTTTGGCGTCGCGATGGGAATCATCTCGCACGCTTTCCTGGTCACCATCCTCAGCACCTTGCTATTCATCCTGATTCTCTATTTGAAAGCCCCCGGCACCATTGATTTGGATAATCCTGTCGCCACCAATGTCGGCGCATTTCTGCCCGAAAGCGTGCCGAAAGCGTTGATGGCACTGGGAAAGTCGATCGACATTTTCAGCATCTGGATGCTGTTGCTGATTTCGATCGGGTTCACCGCCGTCAATCCGAAAAAGCTGAAGGGCAAATCGCTGAGCATCGCCATTGCGGTTTGGGCGGTGTGGGTGGCGCTCAAGATGGGCGGAGCCTGGATTTTCTCCTGATACACTTGGTAAGTGGAATTCTCGTTTGAGATTTCAAAAATTGATTCGAACGGTGCGCGCCGCGGCGTTCTGAGTACGCCGCACGGCGCCATCGAAACGCCGGTTTTTATGCCGGTAGGCACCCAGGCGACCGTCAAGAGCCTCCGCAACGAAGCGCTCGAAGAACTTGGCGCGCAAATCATTCTCGGCAATACCTACCATCTTTATCTGCGCCCCGGCCACCAGCTGGTTCACAAGCTTGGCGGGCTGCACAAGTTCATGTCCTGGGACCGCGCGATTCTGACCGATTCCGGCGGGTACCAGGTCTTTAGCCTCTCCGAACTGCGCAAGATCACCGATGAAGGCGTGCGCTTTCGCTCGCACCTCGACGGTTCTGAACACCTGCTCACTCCAGAGAAGGCCGCCGAAATTCAACTCGCGCTCGGTTCCGATATCGCAATGGTGCTCGACGAATGTATCGAAACGCCTGCTCCGCGCGAAAAAGCCGAAGCCGCGTTGCACCGAACCACCGCGTGGGCCAGCCGTGCGCGAAAATATTTTCTCGAGCGCGCGCAGCAAAACGGCGAGCTGCCGCAGTGGCAATTCGGAATCGTGCAAGGCGCAACTTTCGCGGATTTACGCCGCGAAAGTGCTCGGCAACTTCTCGAAATTGATTTTCCCGGTTACGCTGTCGGCGGGCTCGCGGTGGGCGAGCCGCACGAAGTCACCTGCGAAATGGCCGCCGCAGTCACCGCGCTGCTCCCAAAAGACAAGCCGCGCTATTTGATGGGCGTCGGCCGTCCCGAACAAATCGCCGATTACGTCGCGCTCGGCATCGACATGATGGATTGCGTGCTGCCAACCCGTGCCGCGCGCCACGCCTGCATTTACACCAGCGAAGGCCGGGTGCTCATCAAGAACGCCCGCTACGCGGAAGACCAGAAGCCGCTTGATCCATGCTGCTCGTGCAGCGTCTGCCGCCGCTATACCCGAGCGTATCTTCGACATCTCTTCGCTGCGGGAGAACTTACCGCGGCCATCCTCGCCACCCACCACAATGTCCACTTTTACCTTGACTTAATGAGGCAAATCCGCGAGGCTATCGAGTTTGGGAATCTAGTAAAATTCTCATCCGAGGTTCGGGCGCGCTACGCGGCAGGCCCGGCGTAAATAGCGGCACCGTCAGAGCGCCGGCCGTCTTCGGAGAATCGCACAGAGAATCCATCTGGCAGTGATCGCGAGGGTGCAAGTCTCGCCCTCAGCGCGCGGTGAGTATTCTTGACGGGCAGTCCGGTGCGGACCTTAAGTTTGATGATCCGGCTGATCTTAATGGGAAGAGTTCAAACGATCCGATGATGGCAGCAATTCTATTGCAGACCGGCGCCGCGCCCAGTTTTCTCGGCAACCCGCTTTTCATGATGATTATCGTAATGGGCATTTTTTACGTAATGCTCATCGTGCCTCAGCAGCGGCAGAGGAAAAAGACCCAGGCCATGCTGGCGGCGCTAAAAAACGGCGACAAGGTAGTCACCAGCAGCGGAATCTATGGCACGGTCAACGGCATCGACGGCGATACCGTTATTCTGAAAATCGCCGATCAGGTCAAGATTCGCATTTTGCGTTCGGCAATTGCGCAGATTGAGGCGGAAGAAAATGCGAGCTAACGCCTCCTTGAAAGTGTCAGTATCAGCTATACCCCAGCGGCTTCTTAGCAGCCGACTCCATTCGCGGCGGATTTCCAGCCGTCTATCTCAATCATGAATCCTAATTTGAAGTGGAAAGCGCTGTTCATCTTAGCGGTGATTCTTATTTGCATTTATGGATTGGTCGGGCTCCCGACTTTCCCCACCTCCGTGGCCCAGATCAAGGACAACTTCAGCAAGCAGATCAGGCTTGGCCTCGACTTGCAGGGTGGCACTCACCTCGTCTTGCAGGTTCAGGTGCAGGAAGCCATCGCGCAGGAAACCGACCAGATGGTGGACCGGCTGACCAAACAGTTGCGCGACAAAAATATCCGCTACGACGAAATCCGCCGCGTCGACGATACCCACATTCTGGTGCGTAATGTCGATTCCTCGCAGGCTTCAACGTTTCGCGACCTGGTTCAGCAGCAATATGGTGCAGCCTGGCAAACCGCTCCGGCTTCAGGCGAGCCTTCCGGCTACACTCTGACGCTTCTGCCGAGCGCCATCGCGACCATCCAGACTTCCACGATGACCCAATCCGTCGAAACCATCGCCCGACGCGTCAACGAACTCGGTTTGACCGAGCCCACCATTCAACTGCGCGGCCGCAACGACAACGAAATTCTGGTGCAACTGCCGGGCGAGGGCGATCCCGAACGCGCCAAAGAAGTCATCGGCAAGGTTGGTCAATTAGAACTGCGCCTGGTCGAAGATCCCCGTACGTATGCGTCACAGGTGGAAGCGCTGGCCGCGCACAACGGTGTTCTGCCTCCTGGCACTGAACTTCTGCCCGGGAACAGCGACACTCGCAACACTCCCGGTACACCCAGCGGCGAAGTCTGGTATCTGGTTCGCCGCGCGCCTGAAGTTACTGGCAAGGACCTCAAACCCGCAGGCGTTCAGGAATCTCGCCAAACCAACAATCCTGGATTTTGGCAGGTGAATTTCGTGCTGACCCAAGATGCCGCAAGGCATTTTGGCCAGGTTACAGAACAAAGCATTGGCCGGCAACTCGCTATTGTTCTCGACCATCGCGTTAATTCCGCTCCGGTGATCAACGGAAAAATCGAAGACAACGGGATGATTGAAGGGAGCTTCACGCAGGAGTCGGCGCACGATTTGGCGCAGGTCCTCCGTTCCGGTGCGCTGCCCGCTTCGATCAAATATTTGGAAGAGCGCACCGTTGGTCCTTCGCTCGGCGCGGATTCTATCCGACACGGTATGCAGGCTTCAGTGTTGAGCCTGATCGTGGTCATGATCTTCATGCTGTTTTACTACCGGATTTCCGGTGCGAACGCAGTCGTCGCGCTGTTGCTCAACTTGATTATTCTGATGGCCGCGCTGGCTTACTTTGGCGCAGTTCTGACACTCCCTGGCATCGCCGGCGTCATTCTCACCATCGGCATGGGCGTTGATTCGAATGTTCTGGTGTTCGAACGCATCCGCGAAGAGTTGCGAAACGGCAAGTCGGCAGCTTCCGCCGTTCAGGCCGGCTTCGACAAAGCTTTCCTGACCATTATCGACACCCACGTCACCACGGTCGTCTCGGCATTCTTTCTTTTCCTGTTTGGCACCGGGCCAATCCGCGGCTTTGCGATTTCGTTGACCATAGGTCTGATCGCCAACGTTTTCACGGCGATCTATGTTTCGAAAACGATTTTCCAATATCACCTGGGCAAAATGGACCGCCAGGCGGAACTAAGCATTTGACCTGTACTAGGACTGCCAACTCGATTCGCCTACCGAAAATAGGTGGATTGCGGGATTGGTCCTGATTCGATTTTAAGAGACGATGGCCAGCTATGGCCCTCGTCCGATGTTTTTACCTCAGGGTTTGCAAGTACAACCCTGAAACCCGGGTCCGGGAACAAACCGGCACCCGCTGGAGTCTAAGCAAGGGAAGCGGAGCCTGCATGATCGAGTTCTTCAAAGAGCCCAATATCGACTGGATGGGCAAAGCCAAGTATTTCTACGCCTTGAGCGCTATTCTGCTGCTCGCCGGCTGGATTTCGATTTTCGCCAAAGGCGGCCTCTATTACGGCATTGACTTCAAGGGCGGCACCAACGTGGATGTGCGTTTTACTCAGCCCCCGAATATTGATCAAATTCGAAAAGCCCTGACCGCGCAAGGACTGGGCAACAGCGAAATTCAGGGCATCAGCGATATCGGCGCGGGCAATTCCAACGAAGTACAAATCTTCGTCGGGCAGAAAGACCTGAGCGATGAAGCGCGCGACTCCAGCAAGGCCCAGGTAGTCGGCGCGCTAAACGCCGCATACGGACCGGGAAGTTTCACCGTCCGCGGCGCCGAAATTGTGGGCGCCAAGGTTGGCGCCGAACTCCGCCGCCAGGCTGTTTTCGTTACCCTCTATGCTTTAGGCGGCATGCTGTTATATATTGCCTTCCGATTCGAGTGGGTTTTCGGGGCAGCCGCGGTCCTCGCCGTATTTCACGACGTTCTGATCACGTTGGGCTTTTTCTCGCTGCTGCATTTCGAGATTTCGCTCACCGTTATCGCGGCATTGCTCACTCTCGTCGGATATTCGATGAACGACACTATCGTCATTTTCGACCGCATCCGTGAAAACAACCGCTTGCTGCGCAAAGAAGAGTTTGCCGCGGTGGCTAATAAGTCCATCAATCAAACTTTGTCGCGGACGATACTGACCAGCGGTCTGACTTTCCTGACCGTGCTGGTGCTTTTCCTCATGGGTGGCCAGGTGCTTCGTGCTTTCTCCTTTGCCCTGGTGGTGGGGATTGTGGTAGGAACGTACTCCAGTTTTGGCATTGCTGCTCCGCTAGTGGTCTGGTGGCACCGTTTTAAGGATCAGGGAGCGGCTACAGTTGGAACCGGACCCGCAGCCGGAAACAAACCCCGGAACGGTGAGGCCGCCGCAGGGCGCCTTGCTCCCGCCGGGAGGAGGTAGGGACCAAATGTTTGAAGAAATGGTTGTTTCCACTTCGAATTCAAAGAAGACCAACAAGCCTTGGACGGTCGTGATGTCAATGATCGTTCAAGTCACCTTCTTGGCGGTCTTGATTCTGATTCCACTTATTTATACCGAAGCGCTGCCGAAGGCCAGTTTGTCGACATTCCTCAGCGCTCCGCCGCCTCCGCCCCCGCCGCCTCCGCCCCCTGTCGCACAGCAGATCGTGCACGTCAAGCCGCAAGTGCACTTGATGGACGCGGGCAAACTCGTGGCGCCGAAGGCCATCCCCAAGGACATCAAGATTATTAAAGAAGAAGCCGAGCCCGATATGATGGGCGCGCAGGGCGGCGTACCTGGCGGCGTTCCCGGCGGCCAAATGGGCGGCGTGATCGGTGGTGTGATTGGTGGTGTGGGTGGTGCGCCTCCTCCGCCGAAGCCAACTCAGTCGCGTATTCGTCAGGGCGGCGCAGTTACCGCGGCCTCGCTGATCAACCGCGTCCAGCCCAACTATCCTCCGCTGGCGCGCCAGACGCGCATCTCCGGCACCGTTCGCCTGCACGCGATCATTTCCAAGGACGGCACTGTGCAGCAACTCGAAGTTCTCTCAGGGCATCCACTGTTGGTACAAGCCGCGCTCGACGCAGTTCGTCAGTGGCGGTATCGTCCGACAACCCTCAACGGGGAACCGGTGGAAGTCGATACCACGATCGACGTGATTTTCTCTTTGAACCAGTAGCATTAAACGGAGCGTCCCGCGGGTCGTGGGACATGCGAGGCGCTTCGCGCAGTACAGCTTCGGAAATAACTCGTTGACGACCGGCGCGATGAACGCCGCAAGTCACGCGGAACTTACTAGGGCGCAGCCGCTCAGCGGCTGGCCTAAGGAGCAAAACGAATGGTAGCCACTTTGTACGTTTACGCCGCCATGTTTCTTCAGAGCACCGGCTCAAACTGGGATCTGAGGACCATGTGGAGTCAGATGAGCTTTTTGCCTCGCTCGGTAGTCGTAATTCTGTTCGTGCTTTCCGTTTATTCGTTCGGCGTGATGATTGATCGCGCGCTGATGTATAGCGCCGCGCGCAAACAATCGCGGGTTTTCGTGCAACAAGTTGCCGGCGCTCTCAAGGACGGCAAATTGGACGAAGCCATCGCCATCGCGGAACGCAACAAGAAGAGCCACATCGCCAAGGTCGTGGCCACCGGATTGAGCGAATTCCAGTCAGCGTCCCAGCAGGTTTCCGACGCCGAGGTCGTGGAAGCCGCCAAGCGCGGTCTTGAGCGCTCGGTCGCTATCGTCCACGCGGAAATGAAGCGCGGCCTTTCGGCGCTCGCCACTATCGGTTCGACCGCTCCGTTCGTCGGACTGTTCGGCACCGTGGTCGGCATTTTGAACGCTTTTAAAGGTATCGAAACCAGCCACGCAACCGGTCTGTCGGCCGTCGCCGGCGGTATCGCGGAAGCGCTGGTCACCACGGCATTCGGCTTGATCGTCGCCGTCCCTGCTGTCTGGGCCTACAACTACTTCACCAATAAGGTTGAAGCGTTCGACGTCGAGATGGACAACTCCTCGATGGAACTCATCAACTACTTTATCCTTCGCCGCGGCGCAAAGAAGTAATTGACCGCTCTGCGGTCGTTGCTGCATTGGGCCGCTCTGCGGTCATCTCTGAAAAAGGAGGCCTACCATGGCTGGAGGCACGATTCAATCAAGCGGCGGCCGCTATAAGCCGAAGGTGGGCAGCCAGATGGCTTCCCCCAACGTCATTCCGATGGCCGACATCATGCTGGTTCTCCTGATCATTTTCATGGTGGTCACTCCCATGTTGCAGAAGAACAAACCGGTGGATTTGGCGCAGACCAATACCGCCCGGGACATGCAGGATGCCGACAAAGAGGATGCCGTAGTGGTGGCGGTGACCAGGGATGGCAGCATCTTCCTTGGCAACACCCAGGTACAAAAGGCTGACCTCACTGGCCAAGTCAAGGACCGCATTGCCAACAAGCTGGACAAGACGGTTTATCTCAAGAGCGACGCCCGCGCCAAGTACGGCGACGTGGTCGCAGTGGTCGATGAGATCCGTTCCGCCGGCGTTGATCAACTCGGCCTCTTGACCGACCGCACTGAGCGGCAAGGACCACCGCGCCCGCCTCAGCAGCCCAACGGCGACTGAGGGCGGTCCTTTTTTTTCTCGGCGGTACCATTCGTTGCACCAAGTTCCGAAGCCGCGCCGGATCCCACCCGGCGCGGTGTAATGGCAAAAATCCTTCGCAGGGATGAGCCGACAGGAGACTCGCAATGGGGATGAGCGTAGGAGAAAGTAAGGGCGGTGCGATGGCGGAAATGAACGTCGTTCCGCTGATCGATATTTTGCTGGTGCTTCTGATCATTTTCATGGTGATCACGCCGTTGACGCCGAAAGGCCTCGATACCCTGGTTCCGCAGCCGAATCCGAACCAGCAGCAGAATCAGGATCTTGAGAACAAGACCGTGGTCGTTCAGATCGACAAGAATGGCAAGGTCAAGATCAACAACGAAGATTCCACCTGGGATCGCCTGGGCCCGCGCATTGAAGAGATTTTTAAGGAGCGCGCCGAAAAGGTTGCGTTCGTCAAGGGCGACAATGAAGTGCTGTTTGAACAGGTTGCGCGCGCTATCGACATCATGCGCGGCGCTGGCATCGACAAGGTTGGTCTGATTACCGCGAAGCTCGAAGCAGGGCAGTAACGCCTGCGGTAATTCGCGGCCGTTCGCTTTCTCGCAGGGGTTGTGAGAAGTCCTCCTCGCCGGGTCATTCTAGTTGCGAGGTGGATTATGGGAATGCAAGTCGGCGGTTCGAATCGCGGTATTCAAGCGGAGATGAACGTTGTTCCTTTAATCGACATCCTTTTGGTGTTGTTGGTGATCTTCATGATCATCCCGACGCACCAGAAGGGGCTGGACGCGTTAGTTCCGCAAGCGCCAACAGACGAGCAGCGGTACCCGGTGCCTGAAACCGTGATCGTCGTGCAGGTCGATCGTCGCGGAGAACTTCGCATTAATCAGGAGCCCGTCGCCTGGGAGCAGTTGGGCAACCGGCTCGAGGGAATATTTAAAGAGCGCGCCACTAAAGTTGCTTTCATTCGCGGCGAAGCTCCTGTAGAGTTCGCTCTGGTCGCACGGGTAGTGGACGTGATGCACGGCTCCGGAATTTCAGTCGGATTGTTAACTCCGGGGCTGGAACAAATTCGCTAAGTGTGATGGAATAGCCCGCGCAGGGCGGATCTGAATACTCGCGACGGCCGATTCGCGGCCGCGCTTTGTAGGGATGGACGCTTCGATGACTCATGCATCGCTCGCTAACACGGACGCTCCGCGCTCCGCATTTTCCCTTCGCCGGGCCGCGGCACTCATGGCGCTGCTGGTTTTCGCCGCCGGACTCTCCGGCTGCGACAAACTGAAAGCGCGCGACCTTCTCAACAAAGGCGTTGCCGCTTTCAAGAATGGCCAGTACGACGCCGCCGTCGAAGACTTCAAGCAAGCCAAGGATCTCGATCCTTCTTTGCTCAACGCTCGCCTCTATCTCGCCACCGCTTACGCCAGCCAGTACATTCCTGGCGCTCCTTCCGAGCAGAACAAGAATATCGGCAAGCAGGCCATCGCCGAATTCAAGGAAATTCTCGAATCCAATCCCGATAGCCTCAGCGCCATCGACGGCGTTGGCTCCATCCTGTTCCAGATGGCGGGCACTCCGTACGATCCGAAGCTTTTCGAGGAATCGAAAACCTACCACCAGAAACACATTAATTTGAAGCCCGAGGATCCTGAGCCGTATTACTGGATCGGCGTCATTGATTGGACCCTGGCATTCCGCGCCAACGGCGAAATGCGCAAGGAATACAACGAGAAAAATATCAAGAAGCAGGTCAAGGACACTGATCCGCTGCCTGCCGCCATCCGCACCGATTATCTTGCCAAGTACGGCACGTTGATCGACGAGGGCATCAGCGATCTTCAGAAGGCCATCACTCTTCGTCCTGATTACGATGACGCCATGGCTTACCTCAACCTTCTGTACCGCCGCAAAGCGGACACCGTCGAAAGCGCTTCCGAGCGCGCTTCGCTCCAGAAGCAGGCTGACGACCTGGTGGACAAGGTCAAGGAAGTGAAGCAGCGCCGCGCATCGCAGCCCGCACCAACCACGTAATCGCGTATAAGTTCTGCAATGAAATGACTTCGACGGGACATCTCACGATGTCCCGTTCGTTTTTTCGCGCCCGGATCTCTCCCCACTCGCCCTTCGGAGCCTTCCAGCGTAAAATAAGTAGATGTCAGGGTCGGGCAATCTCCCTCTCAACTTCAACCGGGACCGTACTGAGCGCCTGCTGGACGCGCGCCTCGCCGACCTTCTCGAAAAGCTAAAGAAGTATCGTCCGTCCGACGATCCCTGGCTGGTCCGCCGCGCCTATGACATCGCGGCCGAACGTCATCGCGACCAGCTCCGTCGCTCCGGCGATCCCTATCTCACTCATTTACTGGAAGTCGCGCACATCCTGGCCGACATGCGCATGGATGCCACCACCCTCGCTGCGGCCCTACTTCATGACGTAATCGAGGATACCGAGTTTCCCGTGGCCCGCATTCAGGAACGCTTTGGAGAGGAAACCGCGCGGCTCGTCGAGGGCGTCACAAAAATCGGCCGCCTCAATATGCTCGCTCCCGAAGCGCGCCAGGCTGAAAACGTCCGCAAGATGGTACTGGCGATGGTCCACGACGTCCGGGTGGTGGTCGTTAAACTGGCCGATCGCCTGCACAACATGCGGACCATCGAATATCTCGATCCCGACAAGCAGCAGCGCATCGCTCGCGAGACTCTGGAGATTTATGCTCCCATCGCCCACCGCCTCGGCATGGGCCTCATTCGCAACGAACTCGAGGATCTTTCGTTCCGGGTTCTCGAACCGGAATCCTTTCTGGCATTGCAAAAGGAAGTCAGCGATAAATTGCCGCAGTACCAGAAATTTCTGGAGGAAGTGCAAGCCGAGATTCGGTCAAAGCTCGTGGAAAGCGCCATCCCCGCCGAGCTCGAAGCGCGCGTCAAGGGTTTGTGCTCGTTGCATCGCAAGCTGCAGCGCCAGCAGCGGGGCCTTGAACAGGTCTACGACCTGCTCGCTGTTCGCGTCATCACCGATTCCGAACGAAGCTGCTACGCCGCGCTCGGCGTAGTGCATCACATCTGGCGTCCCGTGCCCGGCCGCTTTAAGGATTACATCGCCATGCCGCGGCCGAATCTTTACCAGTCGCTGCACACCACGGTCATCCATGCGGGCCAGTCATTTGAAGTGCAAATCCGCACTCAAGAAATGCATCGCATTGCGGAAGAAGGTGTCGCTGCCCACTGGAAATATAAGGATGGCAAGCCCTCCACCGACGACGACCAGCGAATCATCTGGATGCGCCAGTTGATCGAGTGGTCCCAGGACCTGCAAGAGCCCGGCGAATTTCTCACCACGCTAAAAGTCGATCTCGCCCCGAACGAAGTGTATGCCTTCACGCCCAAGGGCCGCGTTTTGGAACTCCCCGCCGGCGCCACTCCGGTGGATTTTGCTTATGCGGTACACACTGAAGTCGGTCACCAGTGTGTCGGAGCGAAAGTGAATGGCCAGATGGTCGCGCTCCGCCACGAAATTTCCAGCGGCGACGTGGTAGAAATTCTCACCCAGAAGGGCCACAGCCCCAGCCGTGATTGGCTGAGCTCCGTCAAGTCCTCGCATGCCAAAAGTAAAATCCGCCATTGGATCAATCTCCACGAACGCGAAGAAGCCACCGACATGGGCCGCCGCCTGCTCGAAAAAGAATCGCGCGCGTTTGGCCGCAGTCTGAAGAAAATTCCGGAAGGAGATTTGCAAAAAGCCGCTTCGGAGTGGGGCCTCTCTAAAATTGAAGATCTTTACGCCGCGGTTGGCTTCGGAAAATATTCCGCCCGGCAAGTGTTGACCAAAGTTCTGGGCGAAGCGGCCCAGCCCGCGCAATCCGATGTGGACGACACCAAGCCCACGCTGGTCAAGACTGTCAAGCGAATGCTCGGTTTTGGTGAAGCCCCGCTGGTCGTCAAAGGCCACGATGACCTTCTGGTATTTCGCGCCAAGTGCTGCAATCCGATTCCCGGCGACGAAATCATCGGCTACATCACCCGCGGGCGCGGCGTAGCCGTTCACACCCGCGCATGTCCCAATGTTCAGAATCTGATGTACCAGGCGGAGCGCCGCATCGCCGTCGAATGGGGCGGCCAAAGTGCCGCCACCTTTCCGGTACAACTGGCAATTCGCGCCAAGGATCGCGCCGGCCTGCTTGCCGAAATCACCGCGGTTATCAGCGGCGCCGGCTCCAACATCCGCAATCTGGAAAGCCGTCCGGAGAAGCTCAACGCCCGCATCGAAGCCAGTCTGGAAATTGCCGATCGCCGCCAGTTGGAAAGCATCCTCAACAATATCCGTAAAATCTCCGGCGTTCACGGAGTCGACCGCGTCTACCAGCCCTCCGGCGACTGATTGCCACCTGTACCTTCAGCCGGGTATCCCGGAAAGCACACGTCCGCCTTTCGACTCTCGCTGCCCCTACACTAAGGGTATGCGGAAACCGTCGCTGTTCGTCGTGCTCTCGCTGCTGCCGGTCCTGGTGATCGGTTGCAATAGCCATCCTCTGACTGACTACCGTCCGCTCGATAAGGCCGGCATGTGGTCCAGCGGTATCGAAGAGCTTCGGAAACTCAATACCAGCGACACTGAAATCGCTCAAGTCCTCATCTTGAAAAATGTCGGCGTCAGCGACGATATGTGCGTTGCCTTGGTCACCGCCGCCCACGCTCATCACCATCCTTTCGCCAGCGCGGAATCCGCCAAGAGCCTTAACGGCGCAGGCTTTAGCGACGATCAGATTCTGGCTTTCGCCAAGAACGACCAGCTCGACACTCTTAGCCCGGACGCCGTCATGCTTCGCCTTATTGGTCTTTCCGATTCCACCGTTCAAAAACTCCTGCAACGACGAATGCAAGGTCTGCCAACGCTATCGAGCGCGGAAATTGGCCGCCTGAAGAATACTGGTCTCTCTGAAAAAGAAATCATGGCCCGCGTCGAGAATGGCATGACCGACGCGCAAGCTGACGCGGAAGCGTCCTCCCGCGAAAAATCGCGCGCCCACAACGGTACCGGTTTTTTGCACGTTCGCGGCCGTCGCCGCTAAGTCTTCGGTATTCCCTCAGCTCCAGTTTTCCCAAAATCTCGTCCTTTTCAGGCGTTCCGTGCGCCGCTACAATGAGCGGGCAGTGCCGCGATCTCTTACAACATTCTTTCTGTCCGCCGCCGTTATGCTTTGCGCGGCCTTCTGGCTTGCTGCCTGCGCGGCTCCGCTCGGGCCGGGCTACATCGTCGAACATCAGGAAATTCGAGTCTCCTTTACTCCCAAGCCGGCGCCGCTCATTCACGTCGCTGCCGAGTACCGTTTGAAAAACACCGGCAACCGGAACCTTTCCTCCATCGATGTCCGTCTGCCGGGCCGGCGCTTCCATCCTGCTGGCCTGGCGATCTCCTGGGACGGCGCAACCCTTAGTCATGATGTGTCTCCCGATAATCCTCGCGACGTTCAGCTGCAATTCCCAAAAGCCTGGACCATTGGCGCGACCCATGCCTTGCAATTTTCCTACGACATTTCCTCGGCTGATGATCCCGAAGGCTCGCTCAGTTTTTCCGCGGATGCTTTCTACCTTCCGGCCGAGAGCTGGACTCCCGAACTTCCCCAGGCTCGCGGCGTTTTCGGATTTGGCGGCGTTCCCCCGAAGAAATGGGAATTTGTGGTTGATGTCCCGCAGGGGTTCTTGGTTCACGCGGGTAGCGGAAAGGAACACCAATCCAGCGAGAAATCGGCAACGCAGTTTCGATTTACCCTAGCCGCCTCGGATTTGAATCCATTCGTCATTGCCGGACGATACCGAGAAACTCGCCAGGAACTTCCGCTGCATCAAACCATCCGCATCTGGAGTCGCGCCGAATTGGATTCCTCGCAAAAGGGTCAGGCTGGCGATTCGCTTTCGCGCACACTTGCGGCGTACGAATCTCTGTTCGGAGTTCGCGGCAAATCCGGGGCGCCGCTCTGGATCGTCGAGTGTCCCGTAAATGCAGGCTGCTTTACTCACCGGGATTCAGGTTACTTGGCGTTACTCAATGGAGGAATCGCTGAACCCGAAGCCGAGATGATTTCCAACGATACGGTTGTCGTGGATCCGAACATTTCTGGTGGCAATGCTGAGGCGTTGCTCGCGCCGGCACTTGCTGAAAGTTGGCTCGGTTATGGCCAGAACCCGGGCTTCTATCAACAGGAGCCGCCGATGTCAGCGCTCCCCGCGTTTACCGCGGCCCTCGCCCGAGAGATCTCTTCAGGGCCGGGTGTGCGGGCTGCAATCATCGGTCGCGCACTCGCGCAAATCCCTGCGCAATCCACGATCGAATCAAACCAGCAGCCCAACGTCACCCGGGCAAAGAGCTTGCTGCTGTTTTACGCGTTGCGTGATCGCGTTGGTCCCGACGTTTTCCAGAAAGCCTTGCAACACATGCTTGTGGCCCGCAGTGGCCGCGGTTTTGAAGTGGCCGATCTGATTTCCGCTCTCGAACAGGAATCCCACCAGCCCGTTGGTGTTTTTGTCCGCCAATGGATCAAGCGTCCGGGCATTCCCGAAGATTTTCGTTTGAAGTATTCTCAGGCTGCCGCATCGCAAACTTCTATCGCTCAGGAGGCCACACAATGAAAGATATCGTGCTGACAGACAAAGGACCTAAGCCAATCGGTCCTTATTCGCAGGCGGTCAAGTCCAATGGCTTTCTATTCGCATCAGGCCAGGTCGCGCTGGAACCTCGCTCCAATGAATTTTTCGGCGGCGACATCCGCCAGCAGACCGAACGCGTCATGGAAAACATAAAATCCGTTCTCGAAGCAGGCGGTTCCAATCTTCACCACGTTGTGAAGACCACCGTATTCCTCAAGGACATGAACGACTTTGCCGCGATGAACGAAATCTACGCAAAGTATTTCACCGCCGCCCCACCCGCGCGCTCGACGGTAGAAGTCGCGCGGCTGCCCAAAGATGCCCTCGTGGAGATCGAAGTCATCGCCTCGCTCTAGGGCCAATAGAATTGCCGAACACACGCCGGTGCGCTGGGCAACATTCAGATTGTTTTTGCTTTGAACTTTGAACTGCCGACTGTGAACTGCTCTTAGGGCTTGTCCGGGCTTTGCAACGCCTCGTACAGCGCCACGCCGGTAACCACGCTAGTTACGATTATCGCGATCAGCAGAAATCTGCTGCGTCCCGCTTTGCGTGGCCCTTTGCGATTTTTCGCTCCCGCACCCACAGGGCCTTGCGGACTCTCTGGCGCGTCGTACGAATCCGGATCCAGAATCACCCGATAAGCCGTGCCCTCGGGAACGATCTGCGTTTCGTCTTCCACCGTGATCGTCAGCGCGCCGCGCGTCGCGCGCACCCGAAATTCCTTTTCGTTGACATAAGTCACTTGGGCGACCGTAGGTCCGTCGCTCTTGGGCCGGACCTCAGCGGTGGACGCGTGCAACGAAAACGCCCTGGCGTTCGCTGTGG
Source organism: uncultured Acidobacteriota bacterium (assembly GCA_963814635.1). Classification (GTDB taxonomy): domain Bacteria; phylum Acidobacteriota; class Terriglobia; order Acidiferrales; family UBA7541; genus Acidiferrum. Next base: position 92,768 of record CAWFDP010000004.1, read on the forward strand.
AGAAAATCGCCGTGCCACTCAGCAGCGTTGCTTCAGGTACTCCATCCTTCTCGCTCAGAGCAGCCGAACTCGCGCCGGAAAGCAGAAATCGTGCTGCTCCAGCTCGAATCTGAAGACTGCCTAATTTTTCTGTGCTGAGGTGATCGCCGCCGAAGACGGTCGAGCCCGTAGACGCCGCGGTTGCCCCCACGTGCGCACTGCTCGCCGCCGTAATTGTGCCCATCGGCGTTGCCGTCGAACCATTTACGGACATCAAGAACAGCGAGTACGAAACCAATACCGCCAGTACCGCTCGTGGGCGATGCATCTTCCCTCCCGGAGGGCTATAAAGAGAATACTCATTGACGCCTGCAACCGTCAATTCCTATTCCTATCCCCGTTGCGCGTTAATTTGAGTGCAATCAATTTGCCTTTGCTGGCCGTTCAGTGCCTCTCGCTGCTACAATGCTTTCAGAAAATGGCGGATTGGAAACAAATCACGGCTCGTATTCGCCGCGCTCGCGGCAGCAGGGATCCCGGCGGTCAGCTCACGCTGCTCTACGAAAAGACCAGCGACGCTATGGTTGCGTTCGAACTCGGCCGCCATTTTGAAATCGCCAAGGATTCCGCGCAGTCTCTCCAGTGGTATCTCACCGCCGCCACCAAATTTCGCCGTGGCGAATGGAAAACCAAAGCGCGCGAAGCCGTGGTTCGCCTTGGCGGAGAATTGCCTCCAGACTTAGACCCGGCTCCTTCTCCGATTTCAGAAACTCTTTCGACTCAAGAATCTGCTCCTTCTGCTCTGACGATTCCCGATCCCTCGCTTCCATTCGAAGCGGCCGAGCCCGCTTCTCAATCACTCGCTGCGGTCGGTGCGGAAAGCCTCCCGCAATCCGAAGCACTCAGTGACACAGGTTCGGCTGCGGACAAAAAACATCGGCGTCGTGGTCGCCGCGGCGGACGCAATCGCCGCAAGACCGCCGCCTCACAGCCCGCCAGCGAATCCCGCGTGGCAGAACGCGCTTCCACGCGCACTCGTCACGCCACGCCGCTTCCAGAAACTGAGCCCGCCGAAATTCTCCCACCTCGCGTCGTCGATAGCCGTTCGATTCCGCGTCTTCCGGTCGAACAAATTCCCGATTCAGGCATGCCCGGCGTTAAAGGCCGCTTCGGAGACCCTGGACTCGCTTCCCGTCTCTCGCTTCTCGAAATGCAACTGCGTCGCCTTCTCACTTGCACTCCCGTCAAACTCGAGGACGCCGCGCACGCTCCTGTCGGTCCCGGTGTTTTCGTCCTAACCGACGACGATATGACCACCTACTACTACGTCGAGGCTTGCGATACTTTGCGCATCGCTATCAGTAGTCTGTCGCGCACCGGCATGTCCCGTCGCGGCAACACCAACCTTAAGTCTCTTCTTGCGGAGCATCTCGGAATTCCGGAGACTCGCGTTTCCAAGTACCTCAGCGAGCATTGTGTCGTGCGCTGGTTGCAACTCGATGAGGGCTCCGTCAACTTCCAGCATTTTGCGATCGCCGTCCTTCGTCCTACTCTCAACGAATAACCTCAATGATTCAAAACTCCATCCTGTTGCCCAAATTGGGAAATTCTGATCATTTTGCGCCCTATCTATCACCCCCTCTTTGCCATCCATCTCTCCCCGTTTAATCCTCCTAATCCCCGTTCAACCCCCGTTTTTCCCCATTCACTGCAACTTCCTAGCCTCGCTCCCCTCCCTCCGGCAAACTATACATGCCGAAAGACTTAGGCCCGTAATGCAGGGCGTGTTACGGTAATTCTGGCCTCCAGGGGGCAGTCAGCGTTCAGGGTTTCAGGGTACTTACGAGCCCTGCACTCAAACGAGGCCGGTTAGCATCAAAATGTCGTTCCTATATTCAAAGTACTCGCGGCCCCGTCTCTGGGGTTAGCGCATTTAAAGTGGGGGTAGAGGTTCATGCCGAATACAGTAGGCACGCAGATCGCAAGGTCAATCGATTGGGTTCTTTGCAAGACCGCAGCTGTGACTTTCAACACCATCCAGCATTTCAACAAGCGCAATCCCAACCCATCCGTCACGCCTCAGTGGTCCGATAAGCCGCTCCTGAAATCCTGGGAGAAGTCCAAGCCCACTCTCGGCTTCCCGCGCCAGACAGACTCGCTCTGTCCCGGCTGCGTCAAAGAAGCTCGCGAAGCCATCATCGCCGGCAAAAAAGACTGGCGCGACTTGATGAGCGAAAAGGTCGGCGAAATTAAAGCTCAAATCATCGAGCGCGACGGTCAGGTCTGGATGATCAAAGACTGCCCGCTGCACGGCCACTACGAAGACATGATGGCTATCGATTCGAAATGGCTCAACTGGATCGAAAAGCAATATCCCGGCCGCGATATCCCCGCCCACAACGACGAAGACCTTCACAAGCACGGCTCGTCCACCGTTCTCTATGGCCGCGGCTCCGTTCTCACCGTTGATCTCACCAACCGCTGCAACATGATGTGCGATCCCTGCTTCATGGACGCCAACCAGGTCGGCTACGTTCACGAACTAGGCTGGGACGAAATCAAGGAAATTCTCGATAACGCGCTCAAGATCAAGCCGCGCCGCCAGATGTCCGTGCAGTTCTCCGGCGGCGAGCCCACCATGAGCCCGAATTTCCTCGCTGCCGTCTCCTACGCCCGCAAGATCGGCTACAATTCAGTGCAGGCCGCCACCAACGGCATCGAATTCGCCAAGTCCAAGGAATTCTGCAAGAAAGCATTCGAAGCGGGCATGCGCTATGCCTACCTGCAATTTGACGGCATCGGCAACGACGCCAACGGCCACCGCCAGATCGGTAACCTCTTCGACGTCAAGCTTCGCGCCATCGAAAACATGCACGAAGCCGGCATCGAAATCGTTCTGGTCGTCACCATCGTCAACAACGTGAACAACGATCAGGTCGGCACTGTCGTGAAGTTCGCGATGGAAAATCCCAAGAAAATTTCTTTCGTTAGCTTCCAGCCGGTTTCTTTCACCGGCCGCGACGAAGATATCACTCCGGAGCGCCGTCTCCGCCAGCGCTACACCCTTTCGCACCTTGCGAAAGACGTCAGCGCCCAGGTCGGCAAAGTCGAACCGACTCGCGACTGGTTCCCCATCTCTTTCATTTCCACCTTTGCCGGCTTCGCCGACATGGTCAAGGGCAACGAATCCCAATGGGGTTCGCTCTCCTGCGGCTGCCACCCCAATTGCGGCGTCGGCACCGCGCTCATGATCAACAAAGAAACCAAGGAATGGGCGCCGGTTCCGCGCTTCCTCGATGCCGAGCAGCTCACCAAGGACGTCACCGCCATCACCGATGCCGCTCGCGGCAAGACCTTCTCCAACTTCATGATGGCCATGGCTCTCCTGAAGAACTATCACCCGTTCCAGGGACCCAAGGGCCTCAAGCTCTACGATCTCTTCAAGAAGTTCGATAAGACCTGGGCGCTCACCAGGAAATCCACCACCAAGTACGGCCGCACTTCACCGGAGCGCACTTTCGACGACGCCATGAAGCGCCGCCAGACCGACCCGTGGAACTTCCTCTTTATCGCCGGCATGTGGTTCCAGGATCTTTTCAACTACGATTTCCGCCGCACCGAAATGTGCATCATTCCTTACGCCACCCAGCAGGGCGAAATCAGCTTCTGCGCCTACAACACCGGTGTGGGCTGGCGCCAGATCATCGAAAACATGCACAAGAACGCGACGGTCGCCGAGTGGTATAAGACCCATGGCAAACACGAAATCTACGCCAAGGGCAAAGCCGTCAATCTCGAAAACTTCGAACACTCTCTGGTGATTGACGCCAATGACGCCGCTCGCGTTCGCCACCTCGAACACGACGTGCCTCTCACCGCCGCCGAAGAAGATCGCGCACGCCGCAAAAAGGCTTACGAAGAACAAGCCAAAGTCCGTGCCATCTATGAAGAACTCGTCTTGAAAAAGGCCCCAACGACGGTCGTCCAGATCGGCTCGCTAACCGACATCAAGCAAGCCACCCCGGCCAACTTCGCCAAAACCAATGGCGCCCAGCCGGTTCAAATCGCCCCAGCTCCGGCCGCCAACGAGACCCAAGCCGAAGCCGTAGCCGGCGACTAATTTTTCTCTTCAATCTTTCCCTAGTAGGGGCACGATATATCGTGTAGCGCCGGCATCCTGCCGGCTCCTAGTTTCTGCCGTACGACACGCCGGGTACCGCACCCTTCGGGTTTAAGGGTGCGGTTTTTCTCCGATATCCCGTGAATCCTTCCTTCGCTTGCCTTACTATTTTCCCGGAGAACCCACGTGCCCTCGCTACAAAATCACATCGCCCTAATCACCGGAGCCAGCCGTGGCATTGGCAAATCCATCGCTCTTGCCCTCGCCGCGGAAGGCGCCGACATCGCCGTCAATTTCCACAAACAATCCGCCGCCGCAGAATCCGTCACCTCAGAAATCCAAAAACTCGGCCGCCGCGCCATCACCGTCCAGGCCGACGTCTCCGAATCCGCCCAAGTCGAACACCTCTTTGCCGAAGTAGAAAAGGAACTCGGCACCGTCGACATCCTCGTCAACAACGCAGGCATCGGCCGCGCTCTCTCCCCATCCCAAGTCACCGAGGCCGACTGGCACGAAACCATCCGCGTCAATCTCACTTCGGTCTTTCTCGTCACCCAACGCGCTCTTCCCAACATGCGCGCCAAAAAATGCGGCCGCATCATCAATCTCTCTTCCGTCGCCGCACAATATGGCGGCATCGTCGGCCCGCATTATTCCGCCTCCAAAGCCGGCATCCTCGGCCTCACCCGCTCCTACGCCCATTTCCTCGCCAAAGAAGGCATCACCGTCAACGCCATCGCCCCCGCTCTGATCGCCACCGACATGCTCGCCGGGCTCCCCAACCTCACCCCCGATCGCCTCCCCATGGGCTACGTTGGTTCCGTCGACGAATGCGCCCGCATCGCCGTCCTCCTCGCCCAAAGCAATTTCATCACCGGCCAAACCATCAACCCCAACGCCGGCCTCTACTTCACGTAGCCAGTAGTGAAGCCACTCCTGGCTGCGTTTCAGTAGCACAGGCAATCCTGCCTGTGCGCGGTCTAATCCACGCCAAAACTCAATAAGTCAACCTCAGCTTTCAGTTATTCTTCCTCAAGGTTTCTGCAAGAACGACCGTCTTCCGAACTCTCCGTGCCCTCTGTGTTACGTATTTTTCTTCGTTTTTTCCTCCCGCGCTAAATCACCCTCTCGATCCCACCTCAAACCTCAATAATTGCTATAATTAATCCACCGAAAAAAAGGAACCGCAATGCCCATCTACGAATACATCTGCGACGACTGCAAATCCCAATTCGAAAAAATCGTCATCAACCGCCAGCAGGAAATCTCCTGCCCCAAGTGCGCCAGCAAAAAAGCCACCATCCAGCTTTCGGTCTTTAGTTCCACCACAGCCGCCAGTTCCGCAAAATCTTCCTCAGGCTCATCCGGCGGCGGAAGCTGCTGCGGCGGCGGTTGCGGCTGCCACTAGTTACCCACCAAGATGGCTGTGCCACTGATTCTCACCTGTTCGCATCTGACTTCAGCAAGAATTCCGGACGGCCGCACATGAGAACGATATACAACAGCTTCAAGCTTCTTTTGATTTTTGCTGGCGTGCTTGTACTGTTCCGTTTTGACTCGGTTTCCGGCGTCTCCGGCCAAGCAATGAGCGTTCTGTCCGGCATCGTCACCACCCCGGAGGGCAAGCCTATTCCGGAAGTGTTGGTCTATGGCAGCGAGTCAAAAAAGTGCTGTCCGTTTAAGCGTGAGCAAACCCGCACGGATGCGTCCGGCCGCTTTACTTTGAAAGACCCTGGAGCCGTCGTTCACTTCGCTGTCGCCAAGTTTCTGTTCAAAGCGTGGATTGTCCAGCCGAACGTTGGCGAATCACTTTTCGTTCTCGAGCCAGAAACCGAAGCCACAACTTTCTTTGTTCCTGCCTGCAAGAATCCTGTTCCTGGCGTGCGGCGCATTCCCGGCGGCAAATATGGTGTTCAGTTTGACGTTCCAAAGAAAGATATCATCCTCAGCGGGGGCAAAATGGATGTGGACTACCGTCGGTTCCTTCTCAAGCCGAATACCGGTTCGTCCTATCTCGAACTCTGGTTTGGCCCGTACGCTTTCAGCGGCGATCCCGGCGATGACATCCTCTTGGACTCAATTTCTTTCACCGGAAGGCGCGTTTCTGTAGTGGATGGCAAAGGATGGGGAAACGACTTTACAGGCCAGCTTCACAGTGGCGAACTGTGGCGTCACACTTATCTTGGACCCGGTGACGGCGCTCGCTATAAGGCCTCTCCTGCCGCCGCTCCACTCTTCGATAAAATTGTCAATTCAGCCTGCATGCCGACCTTTCCAGGCACCTGATTTTTCCGTGGCTGCGGCTGCCGTTGAACTTTTGTAGTGGCCGGTCTTCAGACCGGTTCTTTTCTCTTTCTTTTTTCTCCATGCGCTTTGTGTCGCTGCGCTATCTTTTTCCTCCGCATCGAATTGCCCCCAATGACTTCTCTCGGTAAACTGCACCGATGCCCGCCCCCGAAACTCGCACCCTAACCATCCCCATCCTCGAAACCACCCGCCTAACACTTCGCCCTCATCGCCTCGACGATTTCCCAAATTGCGCCGCGTTATGGGCCGATCCTATCGTCACCAAATTCATCGGTGGAAAACCGCTCACCGAAGAAGAATCCTGGGTACGCCTCCTGCGCTACGTCGGCCACTGGTTCCTGATGGGCTTTGGCTACTGGGTGATCGAAGAAAAAGCCAGCGGCAAGTTTTTGGGTGAAGGCGGATTCCAGGAAAACCAGCGAGATCTCGCGCCGTCGCTGAAAGGAATGCTGGAGACCGGCTGGGTCTTCGCTCCGCACGCGCATGGCAAGGGCTATGCGACCGAAGCGGTGCTGGCCATGCACGCGTGGAAGGACACCAACCTCCCAGAGAAAAAAGTGTGCTGCATCATCGACACGCCAAATCTGATGTCGTTTCGGGTCGCCGCAAAATGCGGCTACCGCGAATCTGGCCGCACTACCTACCAAGGCGCGTCAGTCGTCTTGTTTACTCGCGAATCCCGCGCCTGACCGCTGCTCCTCTTTCGCAGCCTTTCGCCAGGTCTTCCAGTGTCCTTCCCGCGTCTCTCTCCTGTATACTCCGCCCATCCCAATCTAGGAGGATCCTTCCATGTCCGCCTCCCCGCAATCCATCACCACGCTCGAACAAAACAAGCAGCTCACCATCCGCTGGTTCGAAGAAGTCTGGAACCAGGGCGATCGTGACGCCATCGCCAAAATGTTCGCTCCCGACGGCGTTCTCTACGACGGCTCCTCGGTCATCCGCGGCCCGGCCGAATTCGAAGCCTTCTACGATCGCCTCCGCGCCCAGTTCTCTGACTTCCGCATTACTCCGGTCATCGCCGTGGCCGAAGGCGACCTTGCCTGCATCCACTGGAACGCCACCTTCAAACAGACTTCCACCGGCAAGCCCGCCCACGTAACCGGCACCTCCATCGTCCGCATCAAGAACGGCCGTTTCGTCGAAGCCTGGCAAAACTGGGACGCCGCCAGCCTCGCCGCCCAGCTAGCCACCTGACTTCTGCCACCCCACTCAGAAATTTTTGGCTGATTTTTCTTGAACTGTTAGCTCATGTGATATTTTTAAAATTAGATAAACGTGCATCCGGCGTCGCCAGCTACCGCTTCTTAGCTGACTCCCAAGGAATCACACACTTACCAAAACCACGCTGTTAACTCCCGGGTTTTGATACTCTTCCGTTTTTCATAGAATCGTCGCCCTTTAGAATCAATAGCTTCGGGACGGAGGGCCAGGGGTGGTTGGGTAAAAAGCATGCACCGGACACCGTGCTCCGAACGTAGTGCCGGGCTTTAGCCCGGTTCCGTTCTTTTTTCCGGAACTTACGACTTACGACTTACGACTTAGAACTTCCATTCCTCGAATACTTCGCCACATTCTGTGGCACCGCAATCCCCGCCTTCAGCCGCGTATCCGGAATCGGCGCCGCTGGCACCACCGGCAGGGGCAGCACACCGGCCCAGATCGGCAGTTCGTAGTCTTCCTCATCATCCTTCGGATCGCCCGTGCGCACCTTCGCCGAAACTTCTTCAATCGGCAGTGCCAGCACTGTCGTGCCTTTCAATTCCAACTCGGTCGGCCAGCGAATTTGCTCCCAACGCCCCTTCATGATGTGTTCGGTAAACAGTCGCAGAGCTTCCATCTTCTCGGTTGGATCTTCCACCAGCCGCGCCGTTCCCAAGATCACCACCGACCGGTAATTCGCCGAATGATGAAAAGCCGATCTTGCCAGCACCAGTCCATCTACCAGCGTCACCGTCACGCAAACCGGAATCCCTTCGCTCAGCGTCCGCAACATTCTGCTGGCCGCGGATCCATGCAAATAAAGCGTCTCGCCAACGCGCCCGAAATTCGTCGGAATCACGTACGGCTGGCCGTCCACCACAAACCCCACATGGCATACAAACGCCTCATCCAATATTTTGAACACAGTCTCGTGGTCGTACATCCCGCGCTTCGGCAACCGCTTCACCTGTGTCCGTTCTGTCGGTGTAAATGAGCTCATACCACTCCTGTCTTTTGGCGTCGTTCACTGGTCTTCGCTGTCTGTTGCAGCGTCCTGTGCAATGCCTTTGCCGCAGCGGCCTTCGTAGCGCCGGCATCCTGCCGGCTCTTGCATCTGCCTTTTTAGAGGCCGGTCTTTCGCGGTTCTTGCGCTCCGGTCCTTTCCGGAGAGACCGGTTCTTTATTTGTAGCGGGCTACCTTCAGCTAGCCATCCGTTCGATGCTAGCCAGCCATCCAGCCAGCCACAAGAGCCAATCTGGACGCACTGGCTCGACAACCAGCAATCTTCAACAAACAGCATTCTGGACAGGCAATTGCCCACGAAACGCACACTCATGTGGAATGCGGGAGCCCAGCTCCTGCTTTTGCGGATGCCGCACGGCTTCAACCGAAACAGCGGCAGCCCGGCTGCCGCACTCCAGAAACAACCGCCGCGAGACGCGTCTACGGTTTTGCCTCCGGCTTCGCCTCTCCCCGCGCCACCCGGAACCCAACATATTCCGGCGCAGGCGTGCAATTCGATTTCGCATCCGCCGGACAATCCGCGCTTCCGCCAATCACTTTTCCTTTGCCGTCGCGCGTCAACACCCACTCCGCCACGTTTCCACCCAGATCGTAAATCGGCTCCTCGTCCTCTTTGCCCTGTCCGTGAAAACTGCCGACTTCCTTCAACAACGGAGCCGTCCCGTCCAATTTTTTCGCCGCTTCGCGCAACCGCGCCGCATCCTCCGGATTCGGCGCATACCCGGCCCAGTAGTCCAGCGTGTTTTCGCCATCGCGATGTTCGTACAAACTCTTCACTTCATCTTCGTACGGAATGCGCCAAGTCTGCCCGGTGAGCTTGCTGAGACAGGCGACAAATGCTTTTGCATCGTCTTCTCGAACATTCGTCGCCGGAAAATTTGGATTGTCTGTTTTATCGTGAACACCTCTTTCATCGCGAGTTCTACGGGGCTTGATCAGTCCCTCGCTGCAGCCCGTATACTGAGCCTGCGTTACTTCAAATCTGCCGATCTCCAGGTCGCCGCGACGAACGACATCAGGGACTAGGGCACTCGCAGCGAGGTATTTGTCAGTTTTGTCTTTTTCGCTGGGAGCGATCTTGTCACCGTATACCGTGCCAACGGACTTAACGTTCCTGCGCTTCAAAGAGTCTTCGAGCGGCGAGCCCTTTTTCACCGCGTCGTTGGCCGGTTTTTCGGATTTGAAGAAATACTTGTCGAACCAGGCGACTTCGTCTTCCACCTTACGCATCTGGTGCGTGAGTTTGCGCGGGCCGTGCGGTTCGCCGGGGAACAGCACAAACTTCACCGGAACTTTGTCGTAATACTGCAGCGCGCGGAAGAATGACCAGCTCTGCGCGGTCGGCACATTGTTGTCCGCGGTGCCGTGAAAAATCAGCACCGGCGCTTTCACTTTATCCATTCTGAAAAACGGCGATTTGCGAATGTACAGTTCGGGATCTTCCATCGGCGATTTTCCGAAATAGTAAGAATCGAACGAATCGCCAAACATCACATTGCCCCAGTCGCTGATCCATTCCACGTCGCCAGCGCCGACGCTCGCTACTTTGTACCGCTCCGGATAAGTCGTAATCAAACTGATCGACAAAATCGAACCGTTCGACCAGCCCAGCGTCCCTACTTTATCCGCATCCACAAATCCCTTTGCAATCAAATAATCCACGCCGGCATTGATGTCTGGAGTTTCCAGGTCGTAGTATTTTCCGCAGCAGATCGATTCCACCCACTTCAATCCGTAATTTCCGCTGCCGTGATAATTTGGCCGCAAAATAAATGCTCCGCGCTGCGTCAGCAGATTAATCGGATAAGCCCAGTTGTCTTCCCACAAATCGGAATCGTGTCCCGTCGGCCCGCCGTGAATCGCGGTAATCAGCGGATATTTTTTTCCGGCTTCATAATTTGTCGGGTAGTAGAGAATTCCCTCCACCTCATCGCCGTTCGCGCCCTTCCAGCGAACTACTTCGGTCTTCGCGAACGCGCGTCCCTTCGACAATCCTTCATTTAATTTAGTCAGTTGCACCGGCGAAATCATTTTCGTTCCCTCGAGTTGCGCGCGGTAAATCTGCGGCAGCTTGCTCGCCGTGGAATGAAAATACACGATCGTCTTTCCGTCTTCGCTCACTTCGAAATATTGAATATTCTTGACGTGATCGCCTTCCATGGCCGCGCGCTTCCAACTCCAGGTCTCTCCAGATTTCGTTCGCGCGTAGCGCGCCATTTCGTAGAGCGATCCCGCCGCCAGTCCCGCCACAAATCCATCCTGCGTCGCCGCCAGATCCGACCCGATCCCGTTTTCCCAATCCAAAGGTACCTTTACGCTTTTTCCTGCCGCGACATCGTAAAAATAAAGTTGCATGATCGTCGCGGTCAGAAACTTCGGATCCGTCGAGTACGGCGCCCACGCGTAAAACCCGGAATTGTCCGGAGCCCACTCAAACCCGTACGGCCGCACCCGCCCTTCGGTAAAAATCTGTTTCTCCGTTCCGTCCGTCAGGTTATGCAAAATAGTAACGGGCGGGACTTTCTGGTCAAACGTGTAGTGCAAGCTTCTTGCGTGTATCGCTGCAACGTATTTCCCGTCTTTGGACACTGACCAGCTGCCGATCCAATCGGTGTTGGTGGTCAGCCGCGTAATCTTTTTCTCCTTCACGCTGATTTTGTACAGCCGCACCGGCGGCGCGTGCTCCGCATCATCTGCGATTTCCGAATCGTCTTTCTTCTTTTTCAATTCCTGTTCATACAGCGCGGGGTCTTCCTCCGCGCTGAAAATAATGGTTTCTTTATCCATCCATTCAAGATGCCGGGGCGCGCGCACCAATTCGGTGAGCACCCACGGTTCTCCTCCGTGCGGATTGATGAGCCAGATCTGCACCGGCGCGGTATCGGGCTTAGCGCCGTAGCGCGCGCGATTGCTGGTGAACGCTACGAGTTGGCTGTCGGGTGACCATTGCGGCTGGCCATTGTTGTCGCTGCCGCGCGTGAGTTGAATTTCTTTGTTCTCGATGAGGCTCGACAGCATCAAATTGGAAACGCGCGCGTCTTTCTCCTTGTCGCCGGTGGACTTCACCCACACCAGCCATTTCGCGTCCGGCGAGATCCGCGTCTGCGGATTCGCGGACTCTGCATAAATAATGTCTTCCGCCTTCCACGGTTCGGTCTTGGCCGGCGGTTTCGCGTCGTCAGCGTGCGCGGACTTTAGAAAGGGAATTGCCAGGATGCCAATAAGTATCAATGAAGCCAAGCGAGTAACCGCAAGTGCCGTGTGTCGCATTCGCGCGTCCTTTGTGAAGATGGATAAGATTGCCTATCGTGGCAACGGCAACCGCGCAAAAGCATAGTCGAATTGACGTGAATTGGAAATGCGCTACTCTGGTTTGCCCGTGGAAAGAGCCAATGAATGAGATAGCAGAAAGAGACCGGCCGATGCCCACAGCAAAACCCATCTTCAGCAAAGAGATTTTCCAGTTCTTCCGCGAACTCGGCCGCCACAACAAGAAAGTGTGGATGGACGCCAACCGCGACCGGTATCAGCAGGTAGTGGTAAAGCCTTTTCGCGCGCTGCAGGAAGAATTGTCGCAGCCAGTGTTGAAACTGGATGCGCGTTTCGATGTGGCGGCGCGCAGCGGCAAGAACTTCTCCCGCATCAATCGTGACATTCGCTTCGCGAAAGACAAAACGCCCTATCACCCGCACATGTACGTGAAGTTTTCCGTGCCGCTGCCCGGCGAAATGAAGAGCGGCCAACTCTACACCGGAATTGCCGCCGATTCAGTGACGGTGGGTTTCCGAGTCTACGCCGAGCCAAAGAGAAAGTTATCATCGATCGCGCTGATCGCCGAACCGCGCATCGCGGAAAATCCGAAGTGGCTCGCGCGACAAAAAAAGCGCCTCAACAAGAAATACGACAGCTACTGGTACGCCTCGGTAAAAGCTGAATGGACAAAGAACGACGGCTGGCCCACCGCCGCGGACTGGCCAAAACTGCAAGCCTGGATCGTTCGCAAAAAATTGTCTACCGCCGCCGCAACCCGCGGTACTTTCCCCACGGACATCAGCAAAATCTTCCGCGACCTCTATCCGCTCCTGAAATTCACCGCACTCGATTAATGGTACGCGCAAAACAAAAAGGAAGGCTTTCGGCCCCAGCGCGGAGTTGGATGCGCCGCTTGCCGGGGCCGAAAGATGTTTGCGGGGACTGCGAGGATCATTGACTGGTTAGCCGCGGCGCGCGGCGTCGGCGTCTTCAGCGAGATCTTTCATCAAGGTGAAGAATCCCGCTGACTGGCCGATGAACAAGCCCATATCAGTAAGAAACTTTAGCGCTCCCATCGCGACGCCCTTGGTTTCGGTGGGGCGAATGATGGAGACCACTGGAAGTTTGCGGCTCAGGAATGGGCAGGGCTCAGGCATGATCAGGTTGGTCTGAAAATCTTCGCCACCAAACGGCGAAGAATTCAGATCGGGAAAGGTGACGGACACGCCGGTGACCGGGTCGACGGCGGTCAACGGAGGCGCGTTGCCGGCTTTATCGTGCCAGGTTTGAAAGTGCATGGTCTCGGTAGGGCCGATGCTGATCAGGATGCGCAAAACTTCGGAATGGGTTGCGCGCTGCGCCATGGAAGGATACAGACTGTTGCCACCCTGTTCGATGGTCGGAAAATGAAAGCCCGCGGTGTTGGCGATGGCTTGCAGAAAATTGGGATCACTGGTGTCGGCATCGGTCCGGGGAATCGCCGTATGCTGACCTTTGTTCAAATCCGGGATGGCTTGCGGGAAAGTGAAATTTGGATCGAGATCGGGATTGTGGGTGCTGCTGCGATAGCGGGTCCACCAGCTGGTGTCCAATGTGAGCTGCATCAGGTTTGTGAGCCGTAGCTTTCCGCTGGAGCCGGTCGCAGTGCTGCCGGGCAAAGTGCGGAAGGCTTCAAGGCTTACGGCACTGGCGCCCTTCGACTCGAGATAGGCGTTGAGGAAATTTTGATGAGTGAATTCGTCGTCGGTGTTGTCGTGGATGTACTGCGCCATGTCCGAATCGAGAACGGAGAGTGCGGCGGTGTAAGCGGAATTGCCACTGCCACCAGGAACTTCGCTGGTGTTGGGTACGCCGCCCAATTCGTTGTATTGAACCCAAAAGTCGGTCTCGAGAATTTCCGCTGCGGCTGCGAATCGGAGCAGCGCGGCATCGCCTGGAGTTAGCCGCCCGCTCTTTTCGTCTTCGGCAAATACGGGAGAGCTGCCGGCTAACAAGCCAGCGCCAACCGTGGCGGCGCCTGCGGCCACGCCTTTCTTAAGAAAGGACCTGCGGGTCGATCCGGATTTTGATGCCTCGCGCGATTCTTGCATGGTGAATCTCCTTATTTATTTGTGGCCGTTGTGCTTCACGGTTTTGGAAGTGCTGGGGAGCATCAGTGTAGGGAAGTTCAAGGGATGCAGTGCTACGGCATTATCTTAGGTTGGTCTAAAGTTTGTAATAATTGTGTCTCGCAATTTGCTATGAGCGGAACTCCAAGACGACTGCAGGCGTGACGCGCAGGAAATACAAAATCCACAAATTGACGCTTCGCGGAGAGTCGCATAGGATGCGGAGCGCAGCTTCAAGCGGTTCAAAGGACACACTCGATGCGACGACTAGCCTTGTCGATGATTGCCGGAGCTATGGCGATGTTTGCGGCAGCGCAATGCGGGGCGCAAAAGCCGGAGGAAAAGCCGGCGGAGAAAACTGAAAAAGCGAAGGAAGAAAAGAAGGACGAGAAAAAGCCGGAAGAAAAAGTTGTGCAGACCAAGCACAGCATCAAGATTGGCGGGCAAGAAATCAAGTACACCGCGACCGCCGGAACGATTTTGCTGAAGCTGGAAGACGGCACGGCAAAAGCCAGCGTCTTTTACGTCGCGTACACCAAGGACGATGTGAGCGACACCGCCAAGCGGCCGGTGACATTCACGTTCAATGGCGGGCCGGGCGCGGCTTCGATCTGGCTGCACCTCGGAGCATTCGGTCCACGGCGCGTGGAAATGGGCGATGTCGGTTCGCTGCTGCCGCCGCCGTACAAACTTGTCGACAACGAATATTCGCTGCTGGACTTGACCGATCTGGTGTTCATCGATCCGGTCTCGACTGGTTACAGCCGCGCCGTCCCTGGCGAAGCTCCGAAACAGTTCCACGGAGTCCAGGAAGACATCGAGTCGGTCGGCGATTTTATCCGGCTGTATGCGACGCGCAATAAGCGGTGGACTTCGCCAAAATTTCTGGCTGGCGAAAGCTACGGCACGACGCGCGCCGCGGGACTTTCCGGCTACCTGCAGCAGCGCTACGGAATGTATTTGAACGGAATTATTCTTATTTCGTCGATCCTGAATTTCCAGACCGCGGAATTCGATACTGGAAACGACCTTCCGTACATTCTTTATTTACCGACCTACACCGCAATCGCCTGGTATCACAAAAAATTGCCGGCGGATTTGCAAACTGATTTGCAGAAGGCGGTGCAGGAATCGCGCAACTTCGCGGGGCACGAATACCCGGACGCTCTGATGGCTGGAGACACTCTGCCTGTCGGGCGCCGAACGGAAATCGCGCAGAAGCTTTCGCGGCTGACGGGACTTTCGCCGGAATACATCGAACGCAGCAACCTGCGCATTGAGATCAGTCGTTTCGACAAGGAACTATTGCGGGACCAGCGCCGCACGGTTGGCCGCCTCGATGGCCGCTTCACTGGAATCGACGAGGACGCCGCCGGAATGCGGCCGGAATACGACCCGAGCCTCGCGGCGATTGTCGGGCCGTACACTGCGACGTTTCATGACTATGTGCGCGGCGATCTGAAATTCGAAAGCGATCTTTTCTACGAATATCTGACCGGGCGTGTGCAACCGTGGAATTACGAGCCGTATGAAAACCGCTATATCAATGTGGCGGAGACGCTACGCCGCGCGATGACCCAGAATCCGTTTCTGCGGGTGTTTGTTGGAAAGGGTTACTACGATTTGGCGACGCCGTTCTATGCGGCGGAATATACCTTCGATCATTTGAGCCTCGACGATTCGTTGCGCGGGCATCTCTCCGGCGGCTACTACGAGGGCGGGCACATGATGTACGTAAATTTGCCGTCCCTCGCAAAACTTAAAAGCGATCTGACGCAGTTTATCCAGACGAGCACCGAGCAGAAAGCCGCGGCCCCGAAAGGCGCGGCGAAGTGAAGCGATTCCTCGCGGCGGGTGCGTGGATTGCGATCGCCATTGGCGGAGCGGTGGCGCTGGGAAAAATCGCGCTGTACCGAGGCGAGGCTATCAGCGCGACGTGGTTCGTGGTAGCGGCAATTTGTTGCTACCTGGTGGCGTACCGGCTGTACTCCGCATTTATCGCGGCGAAATTGCTGGCGCTGGATGATACTCGCGCGACGCCAGCAGAACGTCGCGACGATGGCCGCGATTTTGTTCCTACCAACAAGTGGGTGCTGTTCGGACATCACTTTGCCGCCATTGCTGGACCCGGGCCACTGGTCGGGCCGACTCTTGCCGCACAATTCGGATATTTACCGGGAACACTGTGGCTGATCGCGGGCTGCGCGTTCGCCGGCTGCGTGCAGGATTTCATCATTTTGTTCTGCTCGATTCGCCGCGACGGAAAAACGCTGGGCGAAATGGCGCGCGACGAGGTCAGCAAGCGCGGCGGCTTTATCGCGCAGATCGCGGTGCTGGCGATCATGGTGATTCTGCTCGGCGTGGTGGCGCTGGTAATTGTCAACGCACTGAAGTCTTCGCCGTGGGCGACTTTCACGCTGGCCATGACGATTCCCATCGCGCTGCTCCTCGGATTGTATTTGCGATTTTTGCGGCCGGGGAGAGTGCTCGAAGCTTCGGTGATCGGTGTGACGTTGGTCATGTTCGCGGTGCTGGCCGGGCAGTGGGTGGCGGATTCGCCAACCTGGGCGCACGTATTTACGTTTAGCGGCGTGGCGCTGGCATTCATTTTGATGGCCTACGGATTCGCGGCGTCGGCGCTGCCGGTGTGGTTGCTGCTGGCGCCGCGCGATTATCTGAGCGCGTTCATCAAGGCCGGCGCAATTTTTTCCCTGGCTGCGGGAATCCTGATTGTGCGGCCGGAAGTGCATATGCCTGCACTGACGAAATTCATCGATGGTACCGGGCCGGTATTTGCCGGCAAGATTTTTCCGTTTTGCTTTATCACTATCGCGTGCGGTGCGATCAGCGGATTTCATTCACTGATTTCCAGCGGTACGACCCCGAAAATGATTCAACGCGAAGGCCATGCACGATTTATTGGCTACGGCGCGATGCTGCTGGAATCGTTTGTGGGAGTGATGGCGATGGTGGCGGCGTGCGCGATGCCACCGGGAGTTTATTTCGCGATCAATTCGCCACCGGCGGTGGTGGGCGCCACTCCAGAAATTGCTACCGCGACAATCTCCAGTTGGGGCTACCACGTTGACGCGCCGACCATGGCGACTCTGGCGCACGCGGTAGGTGAACAGACGTTGTTCAACCGGATTGGCGGCGCGCCGTCGCTGGCCGTCGGCATGGCGCAGATTTTTTCCAGCACTATTGGTGGCGAGAAGCTGCTCAGCATCTGGTATCACTTTGCGATTATGTTCGAGGCGCTGTTTATTTTGACGGTGCTGGATGCAGGCACTCGCGTTGGCAGATTCATGGTGCAGGAGCTCGGCAGCCGGGTTTGGAAACCGTTTGGACGAACCAGCTGGCTTCCGGGCGTGGTGATTTCGAGCGCGCTGATCGTCGGGGCCTGGGGATATTTTCTGTATCAAGGCGTGGTTGATCCGCTCGGCGGAATCAATTCGCTGTGGCCGCTGTTTGGAATTTCAAATCAGTTGCTGGCGGCGGTCGCGCTGGTGGTGGCGACAACCATTTTGCTGAAGATGGGGAAACTGCGCTGGATCTGGGTGACGCTGGCGCCGATGACGTGGCTGGTAATTATCACCATGACCGCCAGCTGGCAGAAGATTTTTGATCCGAGTCCGCGGATGGGATTTCTTTCCGCGGCGAAAACCATGGCCGCGCAGATTGCGGCCGGAAAGATTTCCGCCGCGAAACTTGCGGACACTCAGCGGCTGATTTTCAATCAGCGCCTGGACGCGGTGGTGACAGCGGTACTGGCCACGATGGTGCTGGTGCTGCTGGTAGAGGCGCTGATTCAGTGGGCAGCGATTTTAAGCAAGCGGCGCGAAGCGGTGTTGCACGAATCGCCGTATGTGGCGACGGCTTGGACCGCGGAAGCGGAAGGAGATTGATCCTGCGCGAAACTCGAACCATCGGCGAAAGAAAAAAAATCGCGTTGCGAATTTGGCGCGGGATTCGCGAATGGTGCGGCGACGCGGCGTACGAGCGTTACGTGGCGTCACAAGTAAAACATTCCTGCGGCGCTGCGCTATTGAGCCGCGAAGAATTCTATTTGGAGCAATTACATAAAAGATACTCACGCGTGAGCCGTTGTTGCTGACCGGAATCTCTGAAACATTCTTGCTTTCATCCCGCCCACCGACTTAAAATCCGCGCAATCAGGTTGTTCCCCGAATGGTTCCCGGAACACGGCACATCGATGGAGGTATACCCATGGCGATCAACGAGCAAAAGCTTCATGAATTGTTGGGCAAGGGAATTGTTGATTTTGGCGCGACGTTTCACGCAGCGCTCATTGGCATCGGCGACAAACTTGGGCTGTACAAAGGTCTGGCGGCTGGCGGGCATCAGACTGCTGCGGAATTGGCGAAGCGCACCAGCACCGCAGAGCGCTATGTGCGTGAGTGGCTTTGCAGCCAGGCCGCGGGCGGTTATGTGAGCTACGACGCTGCGAGTGGCAAATTTTATTTGACAGAGGAACAGGCGTTTGTGTTGGCCGATGACAACAGCCCCGCCTTCTTGCCTGGTGCCTTCCAGGCGGCGTTCGGAGCGATTCAGGCGAAGGACCAGGTGGAAGAGCGATTCAGGACCGGGAAGGGACTGGGATGGCACGAGCATAACGCGAACGTCTTTGTCGGCACTGAACGTTTTTTCCGTCCGGGCTATGCGGCGAATCTGATCAGCGCGTGGATTCCGTCATTGGAAGAGGTTGACGCAAAACTGAAGGCTGGCGCCCGCGTTGCAGACGTCGGCTGCGGGCTTGGTGCTTCCACAATTTTAATGGCTAAGCACTATCCCAAATCGGAATTCGTGGGATTCGATTACCACGATAAATCGATCGAAACCGCGAAGCAGCGCGCGAAAGAGGCCGGCGCAGGCGATCGGATCGTGTTCGAAGTGGCGATGGCGAAAACCTATTCTGGCCGCGACTACGACTTCGTGACGTTTTTCGACTGCCTCCATGACATGGGCGATCCAGCGGGCGCTTCGGCGCACGTGCACAGCAGTTTGAAAAAAGATGGCACGTGGATGATTGTCGAGCCGTTCGCGGGTGACAAGATTGAGGACAATCTGCATCCGATCGGGCGCGCGTTTTATGGAGCGTCTACGCTTTTGTGTACGCCGGCGTCGCTTTCGCAGGAAGTCGGGTTGGCTTTGGGAGCGCAGGCCGGAGAAAAACGGCTGCGCGAAGTGGTCACGTCGGGAGGTTTTACTCGGTTCCGGCGCGCGACGCAAACTCCGTTCAACTTGGTGTTTGAAGCGCGGCCGTAAGGCTCAAACGAGCCGCGCAAAATAATCGCGCTAAATCTCTTCTTCTTCGTCGGTGCTCTTCACGATCGTTACTTTGTGCAGGATCTTTAGTCCCTGCGAGCGTACTCCGGCGAGAATCTCGCGGCGAATCTCCTGCGGCAGCGTTTCCGGCGCGAAGACTCCGGATTCATCCTTTGGAAAATTCTTAACAAATTGCGCGACAACATGCGCCGTTGCGAAGGCGACCGGAGTGGTGAAACGGCCCTGGCGGCGAATCGTATAGAGCGAAGGGAATAGCACGTCGCTGCGCATCAGTACGTGAACGTCCTCTTTCGAGCCGTGCTGAATGCCACGAACCAAAACCGCCGCGGCGAACCGCGCGTTCTGCAGAATTCCCTGGCGAATCAGCTTGGCGATGGCACGAGGCGAAGAAGTCTCTGGGAACCGTTGCCTAGTCATGCCGCGCGATTTGGAAAGCTTTCCCTGCTTGTGCCAGCGGCGCAGACGGTCGATTTCGTTGCCGCCGATTTTGGCGTCGAGGTCGCGCATCGGGATAAAGCGTGGCAGGGTGGCAATTTCGTCTTGTGCGGCGAGTACCACGCGCGCGTTGCCAATTGGGTCCATGAAGCGGAATTTCTCGAGTTCCGAAAAGCGTTTCGCCAGCTTGAATTTTCCATTGCGGTAGATGCGCGGGTGGGATACGGCTTCATCAAACGAGACTTCGGGTGACCACTGGGAAATCGGGTCGTCGCTCTCCGAACTTTCGTAGAGGCGAATCTGCGCGGAGATAACTTCATCGCAGAGATCGGCGGCCCGTTTTACCAGAAGATTGGTCAAGCCTGGCGCGGCGCCGGCGTTGATCACCGCGGCGCGATTCTTGTCCTCGAATTTCCTGGCATATTTAAATTGTTCGGCCTGGAAGGGATGGCGTGTCAGGTGCGAACTTAAATCGAGATAGTGCGCGCGAAGACGCAGTGCCGCGCGAAGCACAATTTCGTTGAAGACCGAGGCCGAAGCATTGACGATGAGTTGGCAGCCTTTGGCGGCGCGCACAATACCGCGCAGGTTTCGCGCGTTGACCTGAGTGATGGCAATCGGACTTTTCTTGCCAAGAAAGCGGCGCGCGCGCTCCGGATCGCGGTCTCCACACCACACGTGGTGGCCCTGCCGCTCAAGTAGTTGTGCGAGAAGCGAGCCCGTCGCCCCGGCTCCCAGGATGAAGATGCGCATGGCGTCGGAAAACTCTATCACAGACTGCCACCGG
The DNA here is from genome assembly GCA_963814635.1 of uncultured Acidobacteriota bacterium. Lineage (GTDB taxonomy): Bacteria > Acidobacteriota > Terriglobia > Acidiferrales > UBA7541 > Acidiferrum. The sequence continues at coordinate 113,290 of CAWFDP010000004.1, forward strand.
TGACCGACGCCTCGTCTCTTACCAGAGCAGCTTTAGCCCGAATTGCACCTGACGTGAAGAGGTGGTGGTGCTGGTGATAGCGCCCGCGGTTCCCGAGAGGCCGCTGGGATTGGCGGTAGTCGGCGGAGTAAATACGATCAGGTTTGGAGTATTGAAATTGGCGCGGTTTAGAAGGTTGAAGATTTCCGCGCGGAACTGCAAGCTCAGGCGCTCGCGAATCCTGGTGTCCTTCAGCACTGAAAAATCCCAGGTAGCGAGACCCGGACCGATGAAGGTATCGCGGCCAACGTTTCCAGCAAAGCCACCGGTGGCCGGCGGTGCGATAAACGCGGCGGGGTTAAACCACTGATTCGAATTGCCAAGAATTACCGGACCAGTGAAATTCGGGTTCAAGAACGGGCGGACCGGATTGCGAGTATCGCCGCTGTTGGTTGGGTTGTAGCTCAGTTGCGGCGTAAACGGAAATCCGGTTTGCGCGGTAATGATGCTGGAAACCGACCAGCCGCTAATGGCGGCATTTGCGAAGCCACCGAAGTTCTGCGCGAAGGATTGTCCGCGGCCAAAGGGCAGTTCGTAGAGCACATTGACCACGCCAACGTGTACGGCATTGAACGTCGCAAGGCCTTTGTCAGCGCGCAAATTCAGCGGATTTGAAGCCAGACCCGGCGCGTTGCCGGCGGTGGTCTGATTTAGCGAATCTCCGTCGTCCAACGACTTGGAAAAAGTGTACACGCCGCGCACCGAGAGGCCGCGGCTGAAGCGGCGCCGCAAATCCACCTGCAGAGCGTTATACGAGCTCACACCTTCGGAAAACCACGTCCAGGTATTCGCTATCGCTGGGTTTGCTTTCGCCGCTCCGGCCGGAATGTAGTAGGTGCCGGCAGGCACGGGAGCACCCGCCAAGGGCGAGCCGATCGGGAATCCATTGGAAATGGTGACCACCGGTGGCGGCGGAGTCGTGTTGGCCGTGACGGTCGGATAAACGGCTGGGCACGGCGCGGTTGGGCAGATGACGGGAACTGGTTCGTTCGCATCAATTCCGATCAGTTCGTGATAGCCGTGAGATCCGACATAGCCAATGGTCAGAGCGGTGTTGGGAGAGATTTCGCGATCAACGCGCAGCGACCACGAAACAAGAGTGGGCGTTTTCATGTCCGGCTGCACACCGCCGGGCACCAGCTTCGCTTTCGCCGACACCGGCGCTGCCGGATCGATCGGCAGACTGGAAACTGGCAGTGATGCGAGGGTGTAAACCGGATTGAAAGGAGCATTCTGATCCGCGCGATACCCCAATGCGTCCTGCAAGTCGTCGTACATCCCAAACCCCGCTCGCAACACCGTCTTGTTGCCAAAAGGGCTCCAAGCTAAACCAATGCGTGGCCGCGGCAAGAATTTCGCGTTGTTCTTGGTGAACAACGAATCGCCGACATGCGGGGTACTCGAAATTACTCCTTCCGAAAAAGTGTAGTTGGCGGCGCGGCCATGTGCTTCATTCCATCCAGTCGAAAATTCATCGCGAAATCCAAGGGAAACGGTAAGTTTTGGGCTGATGCGGAAAACGTCCTCGGCATAAAATGCGCCAAACAACGAGCGCCAATTCAACGCGGTGGGCGCCGGATCGTACAAAAAGCTATTGACGGTACCACTCAGAAATTGCGCAAGACTTGAAAATGTCGCCTGTCCATATTGGCTGAGCGCGATGTTTTCGTTCGATTGGAACTGCTGGAACCACGCGCCAAAGCTGAGCTGGTGCCGGCCCCTAGTCAGAGTGACGCGGTCTTCGTAAGTATAAAGATTGCGCGCGATGTGAAGATTGCTGCCATTGTTGCTCCCCGCCAAGCCGATCGACGCCTGCGGATTGGAGGCCGCGCTTCCGCCGACCACCGCCGCACCCACCGGCAAACCAAGCAGAAAGCCGGGAACGCTGGCCGCGGGAGTTCCAGGCGTCGGCTCGCCAGTGAAGAAATATCCGGCACGCGAATAGCCGAACCGTGCGACGTTCAACAGCGATGGCGAGAAGATGTGGGTTTCCTCAATGCTCGCCACTTGTGCGCGCAGGTTCAAAATGTCCGAACTGAAAGGATTTACAGGAGTCGCGGTGAGGTCACCGCCGTCATCGACGGTGTAAATTCCCGCGAGCGAATCTTTCTGCGAAATCCTATGATCCACCCGCAGCGTTCCGAAATCCTCGCGAATGGTCTGTAGAGGACTGCTGAAAACCTCCGCAATGCCGTTGAAATCGGGAGCGCCGACGGGCGCGATGGGCCACAGATTCAGCAGCGGAACAACACTAGGCACTGCGGCGGCGCGCGATGCCGCATCAGGGACGAACGCCGCTGAAGTTTGGTGCAGGTTCTGCCGGAGTCCCTCGTAGTTCGCGAAGAAGAATGTTTTATCTCTCTGCATTGGAGCGCCGAGCGAAGCTCCAAATTGATTGCGCTGGAACGGTGGCGCGGACCCTTGATCGAAATAGTTTGGCGCGTCGAGAGCGTTGTTGCGTAGAAATTCGAATGCCGAGCCGTGCCACTGGTTGCTGCCCGATTGGGTGACGATAATTACTTGCGCGCCGGGCCGTTTGCCGAACTCCGCGCTATAGGAGTCGCGCTGCACATTAAATTCGCGCACCGCATCCACGCCGAGCAGTTCGCCGCTGGCTCCGCCGGGCTGCATATTATTTTCCGCCGCTCCGGTATATTCCACGCCGTTCAGCAGGAACAGGTTTTGCTGCGGCCGATTGCCCGACACCGCAAAATTATTGGCGGTGCTGGAATTGGAGATTCCCGTTCCGCCGGTTTTCTGTGAAGTGAAATTGACGATGCCCGGATTGAGTGGCAGCAGCAAATCGTAGCTGCGCCCGTTCAATGGAAGATCCTTGATCGCCTGCTCGCTCACCAGTCCGCTGATATCTTTGATGGTCGTACTGACCATCGGCGCATCTCCCTCAACCAGAATTTCAGAAGACACTCCTCCCACTTGCACTTGCAGACCGACACTCGCTTCTTGCGCGACAACCAGATGAATCCCGCTGCGGACCGCATCACGAAATCCTGCCTTCGCGACCCGCACTTCATACTCGCCCACCGTCAAAGCAAGCAACAGGTATCGTCCGGCATCGTCGGTCACGCTGGTCCGAATCGCGCCGGTTTCGAGATTTCTTGCAGTAACCGTTGCCGAGGGTACTGCCGCGCCGGAAGCATCCGTGACCAATCCTTTGATGCTGGCCGAAACTTGTGCCTGTGCGGATGGCAGGCACAACGGAACCAGGACCAGCGTCAGAAGAGCGAAGCGAACAAGAAAACGGTTCCAGATCATAGGGAAATCTCCGGGCGAATGTGGTTGCGCAAACATGGCGGCACCAGCGGCGCGAGCCATCAATTCAATACGTTTCATATCGTCAAGTCAAACCGACTTAATACGTATTATTCGTAGGTGATTTCATGCGGATTCTGGGCCATGAGAATCGTCTAGTTGACCAGCGGCCATTTGCGATGGATTACATTGAAGCGTAGACTCTGCCTATAGCTCCGACCGGGCGGCCTGCGGGGAGACAACCCATGGCCACCCTGGCGATCTCGGAATTTGAGGGATGAGGGTTCCGGTGGAAACGCCTGAGCCTCCCGCACGCGGACCGGCAGCGATGTCGCAATTCGCGCCAGTCGCCCGCAAGGACGGCTAGGTTGGAAAGGAGCGCTACACCGAAAATCTCACTGTTTTCGGTGTGCGCCCGATTTCAACCTGAATCGGGCTATTTTTTTGCGCCACTTTGAAAATGACACTGCACGACAAATTCGGCAGGCAAATCACCGACCTGAGAATCTCGGTCACTGACCGGTGTAATTTCCGGTGTATCTACTGCCGTTCGGCCGATCCAGAGAATTATCAGGAACACGACAAGATTTTGTCGTGGGCCGAACTCGAGCGACTGGGCCAGGTGTTCCACGGCCTCGGTATCCGCAAAGTGCGCGTCACCGGCGGGGAGCCACTGGTGCGCCCCGGGGTAGAAGGTTTCATCGCACAAATGTCTGAGACCGGATTTCCCGATTTGTCGATGACCACCAATGGCCATCTGCTCGCCGAACGCTGTGACGCGCTGATCGCGGCAGGACTCAAGCGCATCAACATCAGCCTCGATTCGCTGGACGCCGTGAAATTCGAAAAAATCACGCGCACCAAGACTTTTTCTTCGGTAATGGCAGGCATTGATGCCGCGCAGAATTCGCGGCTGGGGCCGGCGAAAATCAACGCAGTGCTGGTGCGCGGCTTCAACGACGATGAAGTGGAGTCATTCGCGCAGTTTGCGCGCGATCGCGGTGTCATCATGCGCTTCATTGAATTCATGCCGCTGGACGCGGACCGCCACTGGTCGCGGGAGTTGATGGTCCCGGCATCGGAAATTCATGCGCGCATTCACGCTCGCTGGCCGCTGGTGCAGATTCCACACGAAGCCAGCGAAACCGCCCGCAAATATCGTTTCGCCGACGGTGCCGCTGGTGAAATCGGACTCATCGCTCCAGTCACGCAGCCCTTCTGCGGGCACTGTTCGCGCATCCGGCTGACCGCCGACGGCAAGCTCCGCACCTGCCTTTTCAGCAAGGATGATCACGATTTGCGCGGCTTGTTACGAGAAAATGCCAGTGACGAGGATCTGGGAATCTATATTCGTTCAGTGGTTAGCGAAAAGGAAAAAGGCCATGGTATCAACGAACCGGATTTCCGGCCGCCTTCGCGTACCATGGTGTTTATCGGCGGTTAGAACGATAATTAACCAGCCGGGAGTAAGATTCATCTAATCGGTAGCCTCCCGGAAATAGGTCCGACGCACTCAATAAATGAGCAAACTCACCTCCATCCTGAACGCAACCCAGCTGATCGGAATCGAGCAGCCGGAAACGTTGCGCGCACCGGAAATCGAAAAAGGCGTCGGCTGCGATTTTGACAATTATTTGCTGGTGCCAGACGACACTCTCGATGAACGGATCACTGCTGCCAAGGCCAAACTCGGCAAAGACGTGGTGATTCTTTGCCATCACTACCAGCGCGACGAAGTCGTCAAGTTCGCCGATTTTCGCGGCGATTCGCTGAAGCTCTCGCAGCAAGCGGCCGAAGCCGACGCGAAATTTGTCGTTTTTTGCGGCGTGCATTTCATGGCCGAGAGCGCGGACATTCTGCGGCGCGGCAATCAAGTGGTGGTGCTGCCGGACTTGAGCGCGGGCTGTTCGATGGCCGACATGGCCGACATCGGCCAGGTGGAAGCGTGCTGGAGTGAACTCAGCGGCGTTACCGATACCAAAAAAATCATTCCTGTCACCTACATGAATTCGACCGCCGCGATCAAATCATTCACCGGCGAAAATGGCGGCTCGGCTTGCACCAGTTCGAACGCAGCCGCGGTGATGAAGTGGGCGTTCGAACGCGGCGAAAAAGTGCTGTTCCTTCCCGATGAGCATCTCGGACGCAACACCGGCTACCGCATGGGAATTCCACTCGATGAAATGATCGTGTGGGATCCCTACGAGGAACTCGGCGGCAACAGCGCCGAAGCGATCGCCAAGGCCCGCGTAATTTTGTGGAAGGGCTACTGTTCGGTGCACCAGCGGTTTACCGCAGAGCAAGTAGCGCGCGTTCGCCGTGAGCATCCCGGCATTCGGGTAATCGTGCATCCTGAGTGCCGCTTCGAAGTGGCCGAAGCCGCTGATGAAATCGGTTCGACCGAAGGAATCATTCGCGCCATCAAGGCCGCGGCGCCCGGAACGCAATGGGCGGTCGGCACCGAAATTCACATGGTGAATCGCCTGAGCAGGGAATTGACCGACCGCAAAGTGATGTCGCTCGATCCCAGCGTATGCGTCTGCACCACCATGTTTCGTATCACGCCGGTTCATCTGCTGTGGGCGCTGGAGAATCTGGGCGCCGGGAAGATCGTCAATCAGATTTCCGTGGATGAACGCACACGGCACTTTGCGCGCGTAGCGCTCGACCGCATGCTCTCTTTGCGTTAGCATCCCAACGAGTTCGAGCAACCAGTCCCCATTCCGCGTCACGGGGGAAAAGTATGGCCGACGAAGACGACGAGCTGCCGCAGGACGACGCGCAAGAACCCGAACAACGGTTGTTCACGCTGACCGAGGCGGAGCGCGCCCGCCACGAGCTGGAACCATTTCTGGTCGAAGCCATGGAGTGCCGCAAAAAACTTTCCGGCTTGGATAACGATCTTTCCGCGGTTGCCGCGCGCATCATGATGATGGGCGGCGTGGTGGTGCCGTATGAATCGCTGACCAAATTGCGGCGGGAACATACGCGCCTTGCGGAGAGTCTGAAAAGTTCGCTGGATAAGATTCTTGAAACCGGGTGTGTCATCAAGGATCTGGACGTCGGGCTGCTCGATTTTCCTTCGATCATCGACAATGAAGAAGTCTATCTCTGCTGGAAGCTGGGCGAAGATCGCATTCGTTACTACCATCGTCAGGACGAAGGCTTCGCCGGACGCAAGCCGATTGATCCGCGGGATACCGGTCCAGGCGACACGGTGCAATAGACCGCAGGGATTCGGACAGCAATTTTTTTTCCATCTTAAGCGAGCCACTCCTTGACCCAACATCCCGCGAACCGTTTGCAGCATTCCGCCAGCCCTTATCTCCGTTCCGCAGCGCACCAGCCGATTGACTGGCATGAATGGAACGACCAAGCGTTTGCGCACGCCAAAGCGCAGGACAAGCCCATCTTGCTCGACATTGGAGCGGTGTGGTGCCACTGGTGCCATGTGATCGACCGCGAAAGCTACGAAAATCCGGAGATTTCCAGAATCATCAACGAACATTTCGTCGCAATTAAAGTTGACCGGGACGAGCGGCCCGACGTGGATTCGCGCTACCAGTCCGCGATCAGCGCCATTTCCGGGCAAGGCGGTTGGCCGCTCACCGGATTCCTGCTGCCGGACGGCAAACCGTTTTTTGGCGGCACGTACTATCCGCCGGAAGACCAGATGGGACGGCCGGGATTCCGCCGCGTGCTGCTGGCCGTTGCGGATTCGTTCAAGAACAAGCGGCCTGATCTGGTGCGCGCTGCGCAATCGCTTTCCGAGGCGGTTGCGCAAGCGGAGACTTTTACCGGCGCGCATGGCGCCTTCGATGCTGCGGTTGTGGACTCGCAAATCAGTTCACTGACCCAACTATTCGACATTCGCAACGGCGGGTTTGGCCGCGCGCCTAAATTTCCGCATTGCTCTTCACTCGATTTGATTTTGGAGCAATACCAACAAGCGGCAAGCCGTGCTGCCGACAACGGCAAGCACCTGCTGGCGATGGCCGAAACCACTCTGGAAAAAATGGCGCGCGGCGGCGTCTATGACCAGCTTGCCGGCGGGTTTCATCGTTACTCGGTCGATGAAAAATGGCTGGTCCCGCATTTCGAAAAGATGTCTTACGACAATTCCGAGCTGCTGAAAAATTATCTGCACGGCTGGCAAGTCACCCGGAATCCGCTCTTGAAGCAAACCGCCGAAGGCATCATCCGCTGGGTCAACGAAGTTCTTTCCGATCAGCACCACGGCGGATTTTACGCTAGCCAGGACGCCGACTATTCCCTTGACGATGACGGCGATTATTTCACCTGGACGCTGGACGAACTGCGCGGGGCCTTGTTGCAGGATGAAGCGCGGGTGATGGAGCTTTACTACGACGTGGAAGCGCACGGCGAGATGCATCACAATCCGGCAAAAAATGTGTTGTGGGTAGCGCGTGAACCGGGGGAGGTCGCGGCGCAACTCGATACTGAAGAATCCGTCGCGCGGTTAAGCATCGCACGCGCCAAAGAAAAGATGCTCGCTGCGCGCTTGCCTCGGCCCACGCCGTATATTGACAAGACGCTTTACGCCAGTTGGAACTCCATGTTTGTTTCAGCGTATTTTGCAGCGGCGAATATTTTGCAAGACGCGCTAGGGCTGAGCTGTCGCGCGTTCGCGCTCAAGACGATGGATCGGATACTGTCTGAAGCCTGGTCTGAGGCGAAAGGATTTGCGCACCGAATCGGCGGGCCGCCGCTTGACGCTTCGCTCGACGATCAGGTTTTTGGAGTGCTGGCGCTGCTTGATGCCTACGAGGCGACGCTGGACGAGAAATACTTCCGCGCGGCGCAGCGCACTATGGATATCGCCATCGAAAAGAATGGCGACAACGAGCGTGGCGGATTTTTTGATCGCTCGTCCGACGCGCCGCCCATGGGTGGCCTAGACGTTCGCCGCAAACCGTTTCAGGATTCGCCGACGCCGGCAGCAAACTCGGTCGCGGCGATTGCCCTGATCCGCATGCACGCGTTTACCGACGACGCGATATATCAGCAGTGGGCGCAGAAAACGCTGGAAGCGTTCGCGGGAATCGCGCCGCAATACGGAATGTTCGCCGCGACGTATGGATTGGCAGCGACGCTTTACGCGAATCATCCCGCACAAGTTGTGGTGGTTGGCCCTGCCAACGATACCGCTGCGAATGCGCTGGAAGCCGCCGCCAATTCTGTTTTTCGCTTTGGCAAGTCGGTGCTGCGCATTCTGCCCGGCGTCACACCAACATCGCTGCCGCTCGCCCTTCGCGAAACTTTGCCGCACCTGCCAAAAGATAAAGCTCTCGCGCTGGTCTGCTCCGGCAACACTTGCTTTCCGCCCACCAGCGATCCAGAGCAACTAAAAGCATTGCTGATGGGCAAGTCAAACACCGCGGCTGCGGGCTAGTTCGTGGAAATTACTTCTTCGGGCGCGATTCCGGCGGCACCATTCCGTTGGAGCGGTAATAGACCACCAGCTGGCCGTAATGCTCGCCAGAGTGTTCGATCAGCCCGTAAGCCAGGTCGCCTATTTCCGTCAGTCGGGGTCCGCCTGCATTCACGCTGCCTTTCATCCCGGCATCGCCTTTTGCCTTGATTTCATCCGCGCCATCTTGGACCGCCTTTTTAACGAAAGCTACGACCTGCGCCTTGGTCTTTAGTTCTTCACGCTTGGGGTCATCGCCATAGCGGGCTTTTTTCCCTTCAGCCAGGTCTGTAAAGAAGTACATCGAAGCAGAAACGTGCAACAGTTGTTCCACAAAACTACGCGACGCCGGGTTCGGCTTGTAGTCGTACTTGTCTTCCGGCAAATCTTCCGCCATGTCGATCAACTTGCGGCCGATTTCGTTCCACTGCTCCAGGATGGCGGCCGATCCAGTCAGCGCGGGTTTCTGCGGTTCCTTTGGCTTGGCGTCGGATTGTGCAAAGGCGGGCACCGCGGCCAGGAATACGGTCAGGCACAGTCCCGCAAGAAATTTCGTTCGATTCATCGTTCTCTCCTCAGATCCCCGGAATTCGCAGGGAGCCACTTCGAGCCCCGCGGCGGGGGTGCTGCATGGTTCGACGGCTGTCCGGCCCGGATGTAAGCCCGTCCGTTACCGGCCTCGCTGCCGCGAGCATCTTACTGATTGGGGGCATATTGCGCACGTTTTATCTGGTCACACGTCTCCGCATGTTAAGCTGAAGGTTCACGTCGGAGGCCCTTGCGCTTGGTTCTTTCCTGGTTCTTTCTGCGTATCACCATTGCGACTTGCCTGCTGCTGGTGCTCTATCTGTCCCAGCGCTTTTGGTATCGCGCGCTTTGGCGTTGGAGCGGCCGCTGGGGCAAGAAGCCGCTGCGCGCCACTGTACGCCTGTTGTATCTGGTCGGGCTATTGCTGATCATTGCCAGCCTTGCCGACTCGGTGCGCAATGGACACGGCAGTTTTCTTCCGCGCGGAAATTTTTTCAATTTATTGGCTGGCCTGTGGTTTTTCAGCGCCCTGTTCGCGTTTCTTGCGGTGAAATGCGTTCATGGCATTGACCGGCTCTGGAGTTTTTCGCGCAGCCGTCATCGGGCAGTCGCGTCGTCTGAATCGTCAAGCGTGCCAAATTCTTCCAGTGCTCTCGATCAACCTGCTGACCCCGGCCGCCGCTATTTCTTCAAAACCGCAACCGCTGCGGCTGGTGCCGTGCCGTTTCTAGGCGCAATGTATGGCTTTGCCGCCGAACGCCTGAACTATCAAATTTACCGCGTCGAAATCCCGCTTACCAATCTTCCCGCCGCGCTCGATGGCATAACCATCGCGCAACTCAGCGACATTCACATGAGCGGTTACATGCCACGTTCCCAGGTTCGCCGCGCCGTGGACATGGCCAACGACCTCGGCGCCGATCTCGCCGTCGTCACCGGAGACTTCATTACCGGCGCAGGTGACCCGCTGGAAGAGTGCATTGAAGAAATTCGGCGCTTGTCGGCTCCGCTCGGCGTTTACGGCTGCAACGGCAATCATGAAATTTACGCCGACGCCGAAGACCGCGCGCAAGAGTTGTTCACGCAATCCGGAATGAAGCTGTTGCGTCACCAGAACGCGCTGATTTCCTATCGCGGCGCGCACTTGAACCTGATCGGCGTGGATTACCAGCGTGAGCGTGCTCCCGGCGGCCGTCGAATTTCCGCACTTGCCGGAGTCGAGCCGCTGGTCCGCAAAGACATCCCGAATATTCTTCTTTCCCACAATCCGAATTCGTTCACTCGCGCCGCCGAACTTGGCATCGAGCTTTCACTCGCCGGACACACTCATGGCGGCCAGATTCAAGTCGAAATTCTCGACCACCGCCTAAGTCCGGCGCGGTTCATCACTGACTACGTCGCCGGCCTCTACATGCGGCCGCTGTTCACTCCGGCAAAAACCGTGGCCTCGCAAAAATTCCTGCACGCCACAACTCTGCACGGCCCGCACTCTGCCATTTATGTGAATCGCGGACTCGGCACCGTCGGCGCTCCGGTGCGGCTCGGCGTGCCGCCGGAAATCTCTTTGCTCACGTTGCGCCGCGCTTAGCCAGCGCGCAACAATAACGGCACATCCATGGTCATTCTCGTGATGGGCACAACCGCAGCAGGGAAGACCACCGTCGGCAAGCTCCTCGCTGAGCGCGTTGGTTGGACCTTTCTCGACGCCGACGATTTCCATCCTCCCGCCAACATCGAAAAAATGAAGCACGGCATTCCACTCAGCGATGCCGACCGCCTCCCCTGGCTCGCCAACATTCACGCCGAGCTACTCCGCCTCAGCCAGCTCAACCAAAACGTCGTCCTGGCCTGTTCCGCGCTGAAGCAAAGCTACCGCGAGCAACTTTCCTCCGGCCTCGATTTTCGCGTCGTCTATTTGCGCGGTACCTACGACCAGATGAAGCATCACATCGAGGCCCGCCACGGCCATTTTGCCGGCGAGTCGATCCTCGCTGGCCAGTTCGCGGACCTCGAAGAGCCGGCCAACGCCTTGATTCTCGATGTGACGCAACCACCCGAGCAACTGGTCGCGGAAACCATCAGCCGCCTGCAACTTCCTCAGCCACACCAGTAGTTGAGTCGGTCACCTACCAGTCCACTAGCGGCCTTCCGGAAGCATCCAGGCTCACGCAACTTCCATCCAATCTAGGGGTTAGATAAGCTGGTGAAGGCCGGATAAGAAGTCCGGAATCTGAGGAATGAAGATGACTAAACTACTGAATACAATGGAGTTAAGAAAAACAATGCACCCAGTCGTTTCTCGCTTTTCGCGGCTTTTTACACTACTTGCCGCCGCCGCGTCTCTGACTTTGTTCTCTTCCCCGCGCGCCACCGCGCAAGATCCGTCCCAGCAGCCGCAAACAGACTCGCAGGAAGCACCCCAGGTGCAGCAAGACCAGCGCCCGGTAATCTCAAAGGACACCATCCCGCAGGCCAACCCCCAGGATAATCAGGATCAGCAGGACCCGAATCAGGCGCCGCCCCCACCTCGCCAGCGCCAACGGTACCCCAATCGGCAGCGCCCGGTAACGCAGCCTTCCGGCCCGGTCCCTGCCAACATCAACATTCCCGCCGGCAAGGTAATCTTCGCCCGCCTGAATGAGCCGCTCTCGAGCGACCACAATCACGTTGGCGACACTTTTACCGCCACCCTGGACCAGCCAATCGTCGTCGATGGCTGGGTGGTGGCTCGCCGCGGCGAAACCATCGTCGGCACCGTCACCCAGGCCCAGAAGGCCGGCCGCGTAAAAGGCGTCTCCCATCTCGGCTTGGAATTGACCGACGTCACCGTCGTTGATGGTAACCAGCTGCCCATCAAGACCGAGCTCTGGAACGGTTCCGCCGGCACTTCTCACGGCGCCGACGCCGGTGCAATCGCCACCACCACTGCCACCGGAACAATTATCGGAGCCGCCGCGAATGGTGGCACCGGAGCGGGCGTCGGAGCGGGCGCGGGCGCGCTTGCCGGTATCGGCCTCGTCCTTCTGACCCGCGGCAAGCCCACCGTCCTCGGCCCGGAATATCCACTCAGCTTCCGCCTGAAGGAGCCAGTGGCCGTTTCCACCGCCAATAGCGCCCAGGCGTTTCAGCCCGTTGGTTCCGATGACTACAATTCGTCCCCCGGACCTCGCCGTCGCGGACCCGGATATCCCGGCGGATATCCCGCCGCCTATCCGCCCTACTACGCGTCTTGCGGCACCTATTACGGTTGTGGTCCCTATTACCCCTACTATGGTTATTACGGCCCGGCGATCGGCTTCTCTTACTGGGGCGGCTACGGACGCGGTTGGGGACGTGGCTTCGGCCATGGTGGATTCCACCGCTAAGTCACTCTAGCTGGCATCATGCAAGAGTCTTTAACCCGGACGCCAGCTCATCGGCGTCCGCGTTTTTTTGGCCTTGCCTTTGCCCGGAACCTACTAGCGCCTCTGCAGGAATATCTTTTTGTAGACCTTTTTCGTGTTTTTGCGGCACACTCTAACCCGTGTCCCTGTAGGTGTCGCTCCCCAGTGGTGCGCCCATGGATGATCCGTACAATTTGGAAAACGTCGCACGCGAACTGAACAGCACCGACGCTGCCGGTTCCGAAGAGACTTCGCTCACCGAGCGCCTTGACCGTTGGCTCACCGCGCTGGTTCATCGCCGCGGCAGCGACCTGCTCCTTGTCGAAGGCGCGCCGCCCTGCATCCGCGTCGATGCCGAAGTCCGCAAAATCGCCACCGGCATCCTTGACGGCGCCACCATCGAAGAATCCGTCCTTCCCGCGCTCTCGTCCCACGCGCTAGCCAAATTCAGCGAATCCGGCATCGCCGATTCTTCTTACCGCGTCGAAGGCCTCGGCCGCTTCCGCATCAACCTCCATCGCGAACGGTCCCGCTCCGCCGCCGCAATCCGCGCTCTGCCGGCCAAGGTGCCTTATCTGCGCGATCTGCACCTTCCTTCCTCCGTCGAACAACTCGCGCGCATTCAGCGCGGACTGGTGCTCCTCGGCGGCCCTGCCGGCTCCGGCAAATCCACCACCATGGCCGCGCTTATCAACGAAATCAATCATCGCGAAGCTCGCCACATCGTCATCATCGAAGATCCCATCGAGTACGAGCACCAGCACATTCGCAGCGTGATCGAACAAGTGGAAATTGGCTCCGACGCTCCGGATTTTCCCACCGCACTGCGCGCTGCGCTCCGTCAGGCGCCCGACGTCATTGTCGTAGGCGAAATGCGCGACGCCGAAACTATGCGCATCGCGGTGGCCGCCGCGGAAACCGGCCACCTGGTTCTCTCCACACTTCACACCGTGGATGTCGCCTCCACTGTTTCCCGAATCTCCGATTCATTTCCCACCGACCGCCAGAATTCCATTCGACAGGAACTGGCCATGGCCCTGGCCGCGGTTCACACCCAGGTCCTGCTTCCAAAAAAAGGCGGAGGCCGCATTCCCGCCGCCGAACTGCTCATCCTCGGCTATGGCGCGCGCCACCACGTCCGCCGCAACGCCTTGCAACACCTGCACCAGGAAATCGCGCTCACCAAGAAAAAAGGTTCCTTCACTCTCGAAGAGTCCCTGGTCAACCTCATCCAGTCCGGCCAAATCGATCGCGAAGAAGCTCTGCTCTGCTCCATCCACCCCGACGACCTAGACATCCTCATGAAATCCTCAGCCGCCTCCGCCTAGGCCAGCAGTTTCCGGTAAAGGCTTTGTCTTTTGATTTTTCTCGGGGTGCCCCTCGCATTTGTTTTTTTCGCAAGGGTGGCAACGGCCCATGCCACCCACTTGTCTTCGCGGACCAGAAGCTGTCTCACAAGTACGGAACGGGAGGGCACGGCTTCAGCCGTGCCGAAATATGCGTCGAATATAAGGGGTTTTGACCCTGCTCGGGGCCGCGACTCGGTTCACGTTGCTGGCACGAACTTGGTCGGGATGTTTCTGCAGCTCCGGTTCCTGCTCCGGAGACTTTCAACTGACCATTCATAACTTAGAACTGAGTACTCGCTCCGGCCTGGTTGCCGCCAACCCGCTCCGATGCCATAATTTGCCTTCACCGCCAGCTCGGATTCCTCATCTAAATCCTTTGCTCGGTGCGGTGCGCAGTTTTTGGGGGTTCTATGGCATTGCGTGACGCTTGGATTGAAAAACGCGAAACCGAAACCGCTTCAGCCAACGGCTCGAGAAACATGTCGCAAATGCATCTGGCTCGCAAAGGCGTGGTCACCGAGGAGATGTTCTTTGTCGCCAAGCGCGAAAAAGTCGAGCCCGAACTCGTCCGCAGCGAAATCGCCCGCGGCCGCGCCATCATTCCCGCCAACATCAACCATCGCAATCTTCAACCGATGGGCATCGGAATCGCGTTCAATTGCAAAATCAACGCCAACATCGGAAATTCCGCCACCACCTCGAATATTGACGAAGAACTGAAAAAGTTGCATCACTCTGTGCACTATGGCGCCGATACCATCATGGATCTTTCCACCGGCGGCGATATTCCCACCATTCGCAAAGCGATCATTGACGCTTCTCCGGTTCCCGTCGGCACCGTCCCGGTGTACGAAGCAATCTCTCGAGTACGCCGCCCCGAAGATCTCACCATGGAACTGATGCTCGAAGTCATCGAAGAGCAAGCCGAGCAAGGCGTGGACTACATGACCATTCACGCCGGAGTTTTGCGCGAACACGTTCCTCTGGTCCGCAAGCGCATCACTGGAATCGTTAGCCGCGGCGGCAGCCTGATGGCGCACTGGATGGAGCATCACAAAAAACAGAATTTTCTCTACGAGCGGTTCGACGAAATCTGCAAGATTTTCAAGAAGCATGATGTGAGTTTTTCACTGGGCGACGGCCTGCGTCCCGGTTCGATTGCCGATGCCAGTGACGAAGCGCAATTCGCCGAACTGAAAGTTCTCGGCGAGCTCACCAAAAAAGCCTGGGAACACGACGTTCAAGTCATGATCGAAGGCCCCGGCCACGTCCCGCTAGACAAAATCAAGGAGCAAGTGGACAAGGAAATGGAGTGGTGCCACGAAGCGCCGTTCTACACGCTCGGTCCGCTGGTCACCGACATCGCTCCCGGCTACGACCATATCACCAGCGCCATTGGCGCGGCGATGATCGGCTGGCACGGAGCTTCGATGCTTTGCTACGTCACGCCGAAGGAACATCTCGGCCTGCCGAATCCCGAAGACGTCAAGCAAGGCGTCATCGCGTACAAGATTGCCGCGCACGCCGCCGACGTCGCCCGCCACCGCCCCGGCGCACGCGATCGCGACGACGCACTCAGCTACGCGCGCTTCCTCTTCGATTGGAACAAACAATTCGAGCTTTCGCTCGACCCGGAAACCGCTCGCGCCATGCACGACGAATCGCTTCCCGACGACTTCTACAAGGAAGCCAAATTCTGCTCG
Organism: uncultured Acidobacteriota bacterium; assembly: GCA_963814635.1. Lineage (GTDB taxonomy): Bacteria > Acidobacteriota > Terriglobia > Acidiferrales > UBA7541 > Acidiferrum. The sequence continues at coordinate 128,993 of CAWFDP010000004.1, forward strand.
ATGTGCGGCCCCAAATTCTGCTCGATGAATATTACTCAGCTGGCCGAAGCCGAGTCCGGCAAAGACCAGGCCGAACGCAAGCAAAAATTCGCCGACCTCTTGGTGAAGGTCCAAGGCGCATAGGAAATTGCGCATGCTGTTGATTACTATTAGCGAAGGTCCCATGTACTCGCGGTGGTTTGAACTTGGCTGGTTTTGGATTCGGGGCATAGTTTTTCTTCTGGTGGCCGGATTCGTTGTTTTGATTTTTTGCGATGGGTTTTCGTAATGTTGGAAAAGGGCAGCAAGGCTGATGCTGCTACTGACTGTTGGAGGAGGCCATCGTGTTCAGTCTCCTGTTTTTAACACTTCTTTATTTCCTGCCGGCGATTCTTGCTCGGGACAAATCCGACGCCACCGGAATTCTCCTGCTCAATTTGTTTTTGGGATGGACCATCGTCGGCTGGTTCGCCGCGCTGATCTGGGCGATTTCGTCGGACCGCCCGTCCAGAGTCGTTTATGTCCCCGCGGGCGCAGCGGTTTACTGTTCGCGCTGCGGTTCGCTAGCGACGGGCGGCGCACATTTCTGCACTGCTTGCGGTAGAACCGTCTAAACGAAACACCGCACCGTAGAAGGCAAGGTTGTAACCAGTGCGACACCTCCGGCGACGATTTCTCCGCTATCCGCTTAGGTTTCGCTACAGTCAAAAGAATCACCGTTCCGCCGAAGCCCGCAGAAAAAACTGCGCGCCAGAGGATCACCGCTAAAACTCCCGCCATGACCGCGTCCGCGCCAAAGTACGAGATATTGGTGGTGGACGATTCCCCCGTTTACCGCAAGCTGTTCGAACAGCTTCTTTCCGATCAGAAATACTCGCTAAGTTTCGCTAGCAACGGCAGCGAAGCGTTGAAAGCGTTTCGCGAAAGATCCTCGGCGATCGTAATCACGGACCTGATGATGCCGGACATATCCGGACTGGAGCTATGCCAGCGGATTCGGGCGGACAAAAGCGATGTATACACATACATTATTTTAATGACAAGTAATAAAGAGAAGGATGGCGTGGTGAAAGGGCTGGAAGCCGGTGCCGATGATTACCTGGTGAAGCCATTTGATTCGAGCGAAATGCTGGCGCGGATCGGGGTAGGGTTGCGGATCACGGAACTGCACCGTGAACTAGAGGCCAAGAGCGCGCAACTGGAAGAGGCGGCCACTACCGACTCGCTGACTGGACTACCAAACCGGCGGGCGATCGAGGAATGGGCCAATAAACAGTTGAAAGGTGCGACGCGACATGGGTTTCCGATGTGGGTAGTGCTGGGTGATCTGGATTCGTTCAAGGAAATCAATGATACGTTCGGGCACGGAGCGGGCGACACCGTGTTGCGCACTTTCGCTAATACGCTGAAGAGGTTAACGCGCATTTCGGATATGTGCGGGCGCCTGGGCGGCGACGAATTTCTGATTGTGATTTCGCATGTCAGCGCCGAGAACATCGAGCTGGCCATCAACCGATTCCGGGAAATGTTTGCCTCGCTTTCGTTTCCGTTTGCCGGGCAGAGCGTAAGCATCACCTCGACGTTCGGGGTGGCTGGCAGCGAGAGCGGTGACCTGAAGGATTTTGACGCGCTGGTGCGTAAAGCGGACGAAATGCTGTACGAAGCGAAGCGCGCCGGAAGAAATTGCGTGCGCGTCGCGAAGTTAGAGTGACACGGACTTGATTTTCATTTTTTGTGAGCGTTGAAAGCGCCTGGCGTTCTTTACGGCGCGAGGGCCAGAAGTTATACTGGCCGTCGATGGAGGCAGTTCCTTTTTTCGGCCCATCGAAAAAATTGGTTCCCCGAGGGATGCATGGCATTTGAGAAAGCGGCACGGCTGTCGGAAATTCCGGCGGGTTCGATCAAGGAAGTGCAAGTGGCAGGGCAAGCGATTGCGCTGGCAAATGTTGGTGGCGCATTCTACGCGATTAACAATACCTGTCTGCATAGAGGTGGGCCGCTTGGTGAAGGCCAACTAGAAGGCAAAGTCGTGACGTGCCCATGGCATGGCTGGCAATACGACGTAACTACCGGCAAGACCGTGCAAAACCCGAACTCCGGGGTGGGGTGTTATGCGACCGAGGTGCGCGGTGATGAGGTTTACGTAAACCTAGCGTAGTCCCCGTAAGCAATTGAAAACAAAAATGTTACTGTTATCTACCGTACGAGTTTGTCTGCGATGCGCCCTTTTTACCTGGAATCCGTCTAACCCTCATATTTTGTTTGGCTTTGCGGCCACTGCCGTGTATAGTACCGCCGAACTTTCGCCTGATGATCATTCCGACAGCTACTCGCCACTACTGGATCTTTACCGCAGACCCGCACCACTACCATTGGGACACCCTTTTTGTGAAGGGCAAGGAAATGTGGCATGGTGCCGGTTCGAAAGCGGACGCCATTCGCGCACTGAAACAGGTGCGCAAGGGCGACCGAGTGCTGTGCTATCACGCGGCGCCGGAGCGTTCTCTCTATTCCATTGCGGAAATTTCACGCGATCCGTATCCGGATCCGCACGATTCCGAAGGGAAAAATCTGGTGGCGGATTTGCGCGCATTCGAAAAGCTGCCGCGGCAGGTGACGCTGGCGGATTTGCGGGGAAACCGCGCGTTGAAGAAGGTGAAGTTTCTGAAGAATGTGCGATTGATCGTTTCGCCGATCAGCGACATCGAGTATCAGGAAATCCTGAAAATGGCGGGGATCGTGCCTACGCCTGGAATTCCGCTTCCGTAAGAAATTACAAAGTACAATAGTCGAAGAATTCAAAAGTTTAAGAGTTCAATAAATTCAAAAACAACAAGTATCGTCTACAATCAAAAAATTATACTTCTCGTTGGAACGGCGGGTAGGTGACGTCATGAGCAATTTTGTTCACGCGATAAGCGGTTGGAGCCTGCTGATTTGCGGGTTTGCGCTGGTGGCGCCGCTGGCCACTGCGCAGAAGCCGTCGCTTGAAGAGATTGCCAGCGGAAAAACGCGGGTGATCGATCTCAGCTACGCGATCAGCGACAAAATGGTGCCGTGGCCGGGAGACGCGAAGGCCTTCGAAGCGACAGTGAACGCCACGGTGGAAAAGAACGGCTACTTCACACGAAGCTTCTGGATGCTGGAGCATTACGGAACGCACATGGATGCGCCGGCACATTTTCCGCCGGGAACGACCACCATCGACAAGATTCCGGCGGAGAAATTTTTTGCACCTGCGGTGGTGGTGGACGTACGAAAAGAGGCCGAGCGCGATCCGGATTATCAGTTGACGGTGAAGCGCGTTGCCGCCTGGGAAGAGAAGCACGGAAAAATTCCTGCGGGCGCGATTGTGGTGCTGCGAACCGGGTGGGCAACGCGCTGGCCGGACGTAGTGCGCTACCGGAATCAGGATGCGAACGGGAAAATGCACTTTCCGGGATTTTCGGTGGAGGCGGCAAAGCTGTTGCTGGAGCGGAAAGTCAGCGGATTGGGTTGCGATACCTTGAGCATCGATCCCGGGAACTCTGGGGATTTCCCGGTGCACCATCTGGTGCTGGGCGCCGGCGTCTATCAGCTGGAAAATTTGGCGGATTTGCAGGAATTGCCGGAGGCGGGAGCGTTTTTGATAGCCGCGCCGATCAAGCTGGAAGGCGGTTCGGGAGCGGCGGTCAGGGTATTTGGGCTGGTGGGGGAGAAGTAGTTCGGGTGTGGGCGCAGCAGTGCTGCACCCCGACAAGGAATAAGAAAGAGCCGCGGGGTAAACCCGCCGCTACAGGAAGAGCCGAAATCGACGGCCTAGCTAGAACATTTCTTTGCTTTTATGCGTCTGAATAACTGGGTGGATCCCTGAGGGTGATTTCATGAACAAAATGAGTGCGGCGATACGCGGGTTACTGCTGGTAGGGCTGCTGACAGTCGGGTGCGGAAGTGGTCTTGCGCAGAGCGAAGCGCAGCAGTTTCCGGTGGCGACCAAAACGCTTAAGAACGGGATGAAAGTGCTGGTGCAGACCGACCACAGCATTCCGAACGTGGCGCTCTATATTTTCTATCGTATTGGTTCGCGGAACGAGCGTCCGGGAACGACCGGACTGTCGCACTTTTTCGAACACATGATGTTCAACGGGGCGAAGAAATACGGTCCGGGAGACCTGGACAAGGCCATGGAAGCAAACGGCGCAGCGAACAACGCATACACGACGGCGAACGTCACGGTGTATCAGGATTGGTTTCCGCGATCGGCGCTGAATTTGATTTTCGACATCGAAGCGGACCGCATCCAGTATTTGAGTTTTGATCCGAAGAAAGTCGCGTCGGAAAGGGAAGTGGTGGCGTCGGAGCGCCGGACAAGCGTGGACGCCAACAATTTCGGAATTCTGAACGAACAGTTGCTGGCTACCGCATATCTGGCGCATCCCTACCAGTGGCCGGTGATCGGCTGGATGAGCGATATCGAACACTGGACGATGGAGGATTTGAAGCATCACTTCGAGATGGGCTACGCACCGAATAACGCCACGATGGTGGTGGTCGGCGATGTCTCTCCGGAAGAAATTTTTCAGCTTTGCGAAAAATATATTGAGCCAATACCGCAACATGAGCCGCCGCCACCGGTGACTACGGTCGAGCCGGAACAGATGGGTGAACGCAGGCTGGTGGTGAAGAAGCCGGCGGAGTCGCCGATTGTGCTGATTGGGTATCACGTGCCGCAGACCAACAGCCCGGATTATTACGCGCTGAATATTCTGCAAACGGTGCTGGTGCATGGGGAAAGCTCGCGGATGTACCAGCGGCTGGTGGACAAGGACCAGATCGCGCTGGATACGGGCGAGTTCATGCGGAACGGATTCGATCCGACGCTGGCGACATTTTATGCGCAGCCGAAGCAGGGAGTGGATCCACAGAAATGCGAAACCGCGATATATGAGGAGCTGGAAAAAATAAAAAAGACGCCGATCAGCGATCAGGAACTGGAAAAGGCCAAGAATGTCAGGCTGGTGGAGTTTTACCAGGAGATGCGGACGATCAATGGACGGGGCAATACCATCGGAACTTACGAAGTATTTTTTGGCGACTACCACAAACTCTTTGACGCCGCGAAAAACTACGCAGCCGTGAGCAAGGACGACGTGCAACGAGTGGCGCAAAAATATTACGGTGCCAACAATCGGACAGTAGCGACGTTGATTCCTGACAACGGAGAGCAAGGGGGCGCAAAGCAATGAGCCGGAGAATAAAAGCGATGCGCTGCTTGACGCTGGCGATTTTGGCGCTGGGGTTGGCGTGGAGTTCCGCGGGACAGACATTGAAATTGCCGCCGCACGAAAAAGTGGTGCTGAAAAACGGATTGACGCTGTTGCTGGTGGAAAAACACGGTGTACCGATCGTAAGCTTGGCGGCGATCGTGAAAGCGGGAGCGGTGGCGGACCCGGCGGGCGAAGAAGGACTGGCTTCGGTGACCGCGGGATTGCTGCGCAAGGGAACCGCTACGCGAAGCGCGCAAAAGTTCGCCGAGGACCTGGATTTTGTCGGCGCCAGCTTTAACGCCGATGCCAACGCGGATTTCACGACTCTTTCGTGCGAATTTTTGGCGAAGGATCTGGACAAGGGTTTGGACCTATTCGCCGATGCTCTGCTTCATCCGGTATTTCCGCAGGCAGAAGTGGACAAGCTGCTGGCTCAGGACATCGATGGGGTGAAGGCGGCGAAGGATTCGGCGCAGTCGGTCGCGCTGATTTATTACTACGGCTATCTTTTCGGAAAGCATCCGTACGGGCGACCGGAAGGGGGCGACGACATATCGCTGGCGCGGATCAAGCGAGAAGGGGTGGAGAAGTTTTACCAGGCGAATTACACACCGGCAAACACCATTCTGGCGGTGGCGGGCGAATTTAATGCGACGCAGATGAAGGCAAAGATCGAGCAGACGCTAGGAAGCTGGCCGGCAAAGGCCAGCGCATTGCCTGCGATTCCCGCGCCGGCTCCGGTGAAAGGCAAAAAACTCCTGCTGATCGACAAACCGGATTCGACGCAAACTTTTTTTGCGATTGGCAATGTGGGAACGGCGGAGAACGCGCCGGATCGGGTGGCGATTCGAGTGGTGAACACGGTTTTTGGCGGAAGATTCACTTCGGAGTTGAATGAAGCGTTGCGCGTGGAATCCGGACTGACCTATGGCGCCGATTCGTTTTTCGATTCGAAGAAAGAACCGGGAGCCTTTGCGATTTACAGCTACACGAAAAACGAGACGACTACGCAGGCGATCGACCTGGCGTTGCAGGTGCTGGGAAAATTGCATAAGGACGGGGTGACAGCGGAGCAATTGGCATCGGCGAAGGCGTACATCAAGGGCCAGTTTCCGCCTTCGATTGAAACTTCGGCGCAGCTTGCGCAGCGTATTGCCAGCAACGAATTTTATGGACTGGGCGACGATGAAATCAATCAACTGGAAGCGCGCATGGATGCGGTGACGCCGGCGATCGCAAAGCAGGTGATCGCAAAACACTATCCGGAAGACAGCCTGGTGTTCTTGTTGATTGGAAAGGCGTCGGAGATTGGGCCAGCGGTGAAGAAGTATGCGACGCAGCAGGATACCCGGAAGATTAGTGAGCCGGGGTTCTGGCCTGGGGCGAAGTAGGGAGAGTGGATGGTAAGTAGTAGTAGTGAGTAGAGAGCCGAGAGAATCCCGCCATCAGAGACAATTTTACGGCGCGAATTGGTGTGGACTTCGTTCGGCCGTGGGCAATCTTGCTGATGTGGAACGAAGGATAGATGCCGGAACTTCCTGAAGTGGAGACGGTTGCGCGCGGGCTGCAGGCGCGGGTGGCAGGGCGGCGGATCGTGTCGGTGACTTTGCGCCAGACCGATTTTATGGATGATCCGGTGGCGATTGAACAAGAGCTACCGGGGCGAACGATTGAGCGGATCGAGCGATTTGGGAAGTTCATGTTGCTGCGGCTGACCGCGATAGAACCACAAAGAGAAAAGATCACCACAGAGTCACAAAAACAGAGAGAAAAGGATGGGAAGAGAACCGGATTAGAAAAGGCAAACGGACGGCAAGGTACTGCGCGGATGAACGAGGCTCCATGTAGCGCCGCTGGTGTAGGAAAAGATACCAGCAGCGGCGGAGAAAATGCGCGGGCGCTGCTGGTGCATTTGGGGATGACGGGAAGTCTGGCGCCACATTTTGCGGAACAGCCGGTGGTGAAGCATACCCACGCGACATTTGTGCTGGATGATGGGCGGGAGCTGCGGTATGTGGATCCGCGACGATTTGGGCGGATGGCGTATTTGTCAGGCGAAACGCTGGCGGCGGAGTTGCTGCGATTTGGCGCGGACCCACTGCTGGTGAGTGCGGACGAGTTTGCGGCGCGGATTCGCGGAAGCAAAGCGCGGATCAAGGCGCTTCTGCTGAACCAGAGCGTGTTACGGGGAGTCGGGAATATTTACGCGGATGAGAGTCTGTGGAAGGCGAAGATTCATCCAGCGAAGCCGGGCGCGCAGCTGAAACGGGAGGAGACGGATAGGCTGCTGGCTGCGCTGCAAAAGATTTTATGCAAAGCGATTGAGATGCGAGGGTCGTCGATTTCTGATTTTGTTGACGCTGAGGGAATTGCGGGGGATTATCAGCAGCACCATAAAGTTTACGGGCGCGACGGCAAAAAGTGTTTTCGTTGCGGGGCCAAGATTCGGTGGATGGTGGTGGCTGGACGGAGCAGTCATTATTGTGCAGTGTGCCAGCGGGCGCCGCGTGGGATGACGAAACGGCGAAAAAAGACGAAACGCGCGGGGCGGGTGGGGACGTCGAAGAGGTAGATCTGCATTCTTAGTTCGAAGAGTCTTGGCTAATTTTGGTATTAATTGTCGGTGTGCGGATGCGCCCGGAAAGCGGCGTGAAGCCGCCGCACGCCAAAAGCGCCCGCTTCAGAAGGCGGCTGCTACAAAACCATAGAGCACGCCGAGCGCAACAAGAGTGAATTGTTAGTTGGAAAGTGAGGGCTGGATGCGTTTTAAACGAGTGGCGGTGGTGTTGTGCGTGGTGATGCTGGCGGGGATTGCGGCGCGCAAGGGATTTGCGGCACCGCCGGACGGAGACGCGACAGCGATCGTGGCGGCGGACGCGCAGATTTTGAGCGAAGTGCGGGAGCACTCCGAGGTAATGCAAAACCTTGAGTATTTGTCGGACAGCATCGGGCCGCGGTTGACGGGATCGCCGTTGACGAAGCAGGCGAACGACTGGACAGCAGCGAAGATGAAGGAGTACGGGCTTGTGAACGTGCACCTGGAGCCGTGGACGATTGCGCACTCGTGGACGCGGGGAACGGCGAGCGCGCGGATCGTCGCGCCGGCGGTGCATCCTTTGACGATTGCGTCGGCGGGATGGGCGCCGAGTACTGCGGGAATGGTGCGCGGGCCGGTGGTGTATTTCGACGCAAAGATCAAGGCGGACTTTGAAAAGTTCAAAGGAAAATTAAAAGGCGCGATCGTGATTTATCAGGAGCCTGCTAGCTTGTCGCCGCCGAAACCCGAAGATTTGAACGACGAATATGTGCGGCCGATGCAAGCGCCGCCTCCGGTGAAGGGCCAGCCAGCTGCGCCGTCTCCGTTTGCGGGATTTGCAGAAGTGGCGCGCGCGCGAAATGAATTTTTTAAAACGGAAGGCGTGGCAGCGGTGCTGCGTGATTCCGGGAAGCCGCACGGACTTTTGAATATGACGGGAGTGGGCGGGGAAAAGTTTGACATTGGAGCGATTCCGTCGGCGTTCATCACGGGAGAAGGCTACCGGTTGATTTTTCGAATGTTGAAGCGCGGGCCGGTGACGATGGAGATCGAAATGACCAATTCGTTCAGCGACAAGCCCGTGGAGGTTTACAACACGGTTGGAGAAATTCGCGGAAGCGAGAAGCCGGACGAAGTGGTGATTCTGGGCGCGCATCTGGACTCGTGGGATTTGGGCACAGGATCGACGGACAACGGAACGGGTTCGATGGCGGTACTGGAAGCAGCGCGGGCGCTGGTGAAATCCGGAGTGAAGCCGAAGCGCACGATTCGATTTGTGTTGTTTACCGGCGAAGAAGAAGGATTGGTGGGATCGAAGAGATACGTGGACTCGCACAAAAATGATTTGGATAAAATTTCCGCGGTGCTGGTGCATGACACGGGAACAGGAAAGGTGTTAACGCTGGGGCTGCATGACAATTATCAGGACCGCGAAATCGTGGACCAGGTGCTGGCGCCGTTGAGTGAATTGAAATTGCTGGAGCCGAGCATGGCGCGATCGTTCGGGACGGATCATGCTTCGTTTGACGATGTGGGAGTGCCGGGATTCTGGTGCGTGCAACATGGCGCGGAATATTCGAAGACGCATCACAGCCAGTCGGATACGTTCGACAAAGCTTGGAAGGAGGATTTGAATCAGGGCGCACAGGTGCTGGCGGCGTGGGCGTACAACACGGCGCAGTTGCCGGTGATGTTGCCGCGGCGGTCGTTGCCGTACCAGCCGAGCGAAGCGGTTGCGAAGACGGAAGCGGCGCAGCCCGATCCGGTGGCGGAAATGGACGCGAAAATTTTGGCGCAGATGAAGACGGATCAGGGCCAGTTGCAGGCGGACTTGGCTTATCTGGCGGATCGGATCGGGCCGCGGCTGACGGGTTCAGCGAAACTGGATCAGGCGAGCCACTGGACGCTTGAACAATTCAAGGCGTTGGGATTGGAGAATGCGCACCTGGAGCCGTGGACGATTGCGAATGGCTGGACGCGCGGGCCGGCGGCTGGACGAGTGATTGCGCCGACCGAGCAGGCGTTGACACTGGCGACGGCGGGATGGTCACCGAGTACGAATGGAACGGTACGCGGCGCGGTGGTTGGCGTGGGCGTGCAGAAGTTGGAGGATTTGCAGAAGTACGCCGGAAAGTTGAAGGGCGCGATTGTGCTGCTGGATCGTCCCGGAGAAACGGATGGGCCTTCGAATCCGATGCTGACGCCGTACGACGAAAGCAATTTGCCGCTGGATCATCCGAAGAACATGGGGTTGCGGGATTATCGCGGCCGGATGCGCATGCTGACCGACGAAGCGAAATTTCTGAAGGATGAAGGCGCAGCGGCGGTGCTGATGGTTTCCGAAAAATGGTATGGACTGCTGAATATGGGAACTGGCTTCTCGCGGGAATATCAGGCAGGAACACTTCCATCGGCGTATATGGCGCGGGAGAATGCGACGCTGCTCTGGAGATTGCTTGATGCCGGGCCGGTGGAAGCGGAAATCAATATTCAGGGGAGCTTCAGCGGAAAGCCGGTGACCGTTTACAACACGGTTGCGGAGATCAAGGGAAGCGAGAAGCCGGATGAAGTGGTGATTATCGGAGGGCATCTCGATTCGTGGGATCTCGGAACCGGAGCGACGGACAATGGCACGGGTTCGATGGCCGTACTGGCGGCGGCGCGAGCGCTGGCGAAATCGGGTGTGAAGCCGAAGCGCACGATTCGGTTCGTGTTGTTTACGGGCGAAGAGCAGGGACTGAATGGTTCGAAAGCGTATGTGGCAGCGCACAAGGATGAGTTGAGCAAGATTTCCGGCGTACTAGTCCACGACACCGGGACGGGAAAGGTTTTGACGATTGGATTGATGCACAACTACGCGGCGCGCGAAACGGTTGATCGCGTGTTATATCCACTGGCGAAAGAGAAGAGTATCGGACTGGCGGAGCCAAGTCTGCGCTCGGAGGGCGGCAGCGATCACGTCCCGTTCGATACCGAAGGTGTGCCTGCTTCGTGGTGTATTCAAGAAGTGGCGAATTACGAGAAGGATCATCATTCGCAGACGGATACGCTGGATCGGGTGAAGTGGGATGATTTGGCGGAAGGCGCGCAGGTGCTGGCGATTTACGCGTACAACGTGGCGCAGTTGCCAGAGATGCTGCCGCGGAAGGCTGCCGCGCAAAGCGCTGCCCACTGAGCGACGGACAAGGAATAAATGAGAGCTGTGGTGCAGCGGGTGAGCCGCGCAAAGGTGACCGTCGGCGGCGAGGTGACTGGCGAAATCGGCTCGGGATTAATGATACTGCTTGGCGTCGGACGCGAGGACACGGCGGCGATCGCCGCCGCACTGGCGGAAAAGGCGGCGAACCTGCGGATCTTCGAGGATGAAAGCGAAAAGATGAACCGTTCGCTGCTGGACGTGCAAGGCAGCGCACTAGTGGTTTCGCAGTTTACTTTGTATGGAGACGCGCGAGGGGGCAGGCGGCCAAGTTTTATTTCGGCGGCGCCGCCGGAGCTGGCGAAAGCACTTTATGAAGAGTTTTGCGACGCGCTGCGAAAATTGGGCGTAAACGTCGCCACTGGAATTTTTCAGGCGATGATGTCTGTGGAGTTGGTGAATGAAGGGCCGGTTACAATCCTCCTCGACTCAGACAAAGCGTTCTAGTCGTTTACGCGAACACAACAACCAGCGGTTATGGCGCAGCGAAGCGGTTCAGCGACGGTTGCGAGCGAGAGCATCTGCACATGGTTGAACGATCGCAAATTCCGAGAATCCGCAGGGCCCGCTTGGCTGATGCGCCGGTTGTCGCGCAGCTGAGCGGCCAACTGGGCTATCCGGCTACCGCGGTGGAGATGACCGAGCGTCTGGCCGAGCTGTTGCATCGCCCGCGCAACGGCGCTGTGTGGGTTGCCGAAATTTCTGCTGGCGAAGTCATCGGCTGGCTGCATGTAAGCGCGACGCCGCTGCTGGAAGTGCCGCTGCGCGCGGAAATAAACGGCCTGGTGGTCGATGAAAAGCAGCGCAGCCTGGGTGCCGGCGCGAAATTGCTGGAAGTGGCGGAACGCTGGGCGGCCGCCAAGGGCTGCGAGAGCATATCGGTGCGGTCGAATGTGATTCGCGACAGAGCGCACGGTTTTTATTTGCGGCACGGCTACGAACACTTCAAAACACAAAAAGCGTTCAGGAAACCCCTCTAAGTACTCCCGTATCCATCGTGAAATCACGATGCGCCGCTGGAGTTGGCAAACATATCGTTCCACGATAGAATTATTTCATGGGCAAGAAGATCAGTGTGGCGGAGTTCAGGGCCCTGGCGGAATTGCGCTACCGCATCAGGCTGTTTCTAAAGGAAGGCGATGCGACCGCACGTGAGGCGGGGCTGGAGCCGCAGCAATATCTGATGCTGCTGGCGATTCGGGGACTGCCTCCAGACGTTCCCGGAAAAATCCGAACACTGGCCGACCGTCTGGCGCTGAAGCACCACAGCGCAGTGGAGCTGGTGGACCGACTGGAACAGCATGGCTACGTAAAGAGAACCCGCGGCCGCGAGGACAAGCGGCAAGTGCTGGTGTCGTTACTGCCCAAAGGGCAGAAACTACTGGAGCGTGTGGTTCAGCAACGGATCGGCGAATTGCGAGCCAGCGGCAGGCAACTGGTGCAGGCGATTGACGCGCTACTGCGCGACGGGCGGGGCGCGGAAAAAGGAATACGAAAGCCCGCAACGCGACTGAGGCCGTCCAACGCGGTACGCTGATCCTTAGGCACACGGTGCAGCTTCGAAAAAGTGATGATCGTGGCCGTGAACAAATTCCCCTGCTGACATCCCGGTATGGGAAGAGCGGATGGCAACCTGGTGGACGGCAACAATAAGCAAACAACGGCGACAGAACGCGGCTACTCTTGGCAGACATTTCTCGCCGGGCGCGAAGAGCAGGTGTTCCTTGTACTCACGCTGTTGATCGGTGCGCTGGTTGGACTCGCGGTAGTCGCGTTCATTTTAGTTACCGAGCGATTCGGAGCCCGGTTGTATCCGGCAGGCGGCGCGGCCTGGCGGCGCGTACTGATTCCGACCGTCGGTTCGTTGGCAATGGGATATTTGTTGTACCGCTTTTTCCCGAACGCGCGAGGCAGCGGAGTTCCCCAAACGAAAGCAGCGCTGTACGCACGCGAAGGGCGCATCACCCTCAAAACCATCCTGGGAAAATTTTTCTGCACTTCGGTTACGCTGGCCAGTGGCATTCCTCTCGGAAGAGAGGGCCCTGCGGTGCAGGTAGGTGCGGGAATCGCGTCGGTACTGGGACGCCAGTTGGGCTTAAGTCCAGAGAAACTGAAATCGCTGATCCCGGTGGGAGCTGCGGCGGCAGTGGCCGCTGCGTTCAATACACCGCTCGCGGCGGTACTGTTTTCGTTGGAAGAAGTAGTAGGTGATTTGCACGCGCCGGTGCTGGGCTCAGTGGTGCTGGCGTCGGCAACGTCGTGGGCGGTGCTGCGGTTGCTGCTCGGCAATCACCCGCTTTTCGAGGTGCCGCAATATCAACTGGTACATCCGGCGGAGTTTGCATTGTATGCCGTGCTGGGCGTGGCCGGAGGCCTGGTATCGGCGGCGTTTACTAGGCTGCTACTCGGGCTTCGCGAAAAGTTCTTGGCATTTCCGCGGAAAACGCTCTGGTTTCAGCCAGTCGCAGGCGGCTTGCTGGTGGGATTGATGGGGTGGTTCGTGCCGCGAGCGCTGGGCGTGGGATACGGGCACGTGGGCGAGGCGCTGAAAGGCAACATGGCGTGGAAGTTGATGGCGCTGCTGCTGGTGCTAAAACTGGTTTCGGTGGCTGTGAGCTACGCTTCCGGCAACGCTGGCGGCATTTTTGGCCCGAGTCTGTTTATGGGCGCGATGTTGGGCGGAGTCGTCGGCACGATTGGCAACAAGTTTTTCCCTGGCCACGTCGCTTCGCCTGGGGCATACGCACTGGTAGGAATGGGAACAGCGTTTGCCGGAGTCGTACGCGCGCCGATGACCAGCGTTGTGATGATCTTTGAGATTACCCGCGACTATGCGGTCATCGTGCCACTGATGATTTCCAATCTGGTGAGTCTGTTCATCGCCTCGCGATTGCAGAAGCAGCCGATCTACGAAATGCTGGCGCACCAGGACGGAATTCACCTGCCAGGCGGGGAATCGCGCGCTTCGGAACGGAAACGCCAGGTCCAGCAGGCGATGCGCGCGGCGACAGAAACACTCGATGTCGGAACAACTGTTCGAGAGGTGCAGCTACGAATTGCCGAAAGTGCTCTTCATGCTTGGCCCGTGTGTTCATGTGAGGACGTGATCGGGGTGATTGGGAGAGATGCCATCGAGTCCGCGGCCGAGAATGGCGATGCCGGTAAACCTCTCGCCGAAATCATCGAGACTGGAGAATTTCCGCACGTCCACACTGATCATTCGCTGCATTCGGCGCTGGACCGCATGGGAGCGGCAGGGCTGGAGGCGTTGCCTGTTGTCAGCCGCGCAAATGTGCACCGGCTAATGGGAATGGTAACGCTGGAGGATGTACTGGCGCAGTATCGGGTGCGTGGCAAAGACGCCTCAAAATAAATGAAACTCAGAATACGAAATGGTTTAGTCGGATGGAATTCTGACGATCGGATTCGTGGCCAGGAAAAAAGTTTCGAAGTCGCTCATCAATACACTCATCGACGAGTATCCGCATTCAAGTCTTTGCCGAGAACAGGGTCCTGGCCTCTTCCAGAGCGGCGATCGCCATTTCTTTGGAGACCGTCGGAAATCCGGCGAGGAATTCCTCAAGGGTTTCGCCACCTTCAAGATAGTCAAACATCATCTGGACGGGAACACGTGTTCCACGAAAAACAGGAGCGCCACCCAGAATGTCAGGATCTTTGACGATGACGCCGTTCTTTGGGTGCATGAGCTCACTGCACTGGAAGCGAGTATAACACCGCTGCTGGAGACTCCGTCGGTACAAGGATTGCTAGAAGCCGCCGCCACCGCCGCCGCCAAATCCCCCGCCGGAACTGCCGCCGCCTCCAAATCCTGAGCCGCCAGAGCTACGCGGAGCCGAAGCAAACACCGTTCCCGCCTGAGTCGACATGGCGTTCAAATTACTGACAAACAGGTACGGATAAAATTGCCCACCGTAACTGCCGCCCTGATACCAACTGGGTGGTTGGGTGTAAATATTCTGGAAAGCGTTGCTCCAGTTTTTCTCGACGCCCAGAGCCATCGCAAACGGCAAAAACTTTTCAAACATTTCAGGAGTCTTGATGGTGCGATTGAAGCGGTCGGATTCGACATGCGCAAGAAAGTCCTCGAAGCCCAGCACGCCTTCGAGAGTGCGCGTGCCGCTCTCCGTTCTTGCCGGCATGAACCAGCCGAAGCCGCAGATGACGGCCGCACTCAAGATGCCCGCAATCACGAACGGCCCACCAGCCATGCCGAGATTGCGGCCCACGAGAGCGCCGCCCCAGACACCCAGGAAACCGACAACCAGGCCCGCGCCAATATAGCCGCTACGAACTACGTCTGGCCGGTGCAGGTAATAGCCTTTAGACAGGAGCGAGCTGAAGATAGAGTTCTTGATGATCGGAAGAGACTTGTAAAATTCATTATGCAGGCTGGACATGGAAACGGTTTCGCCCGCCGCACCGGTGTCGAAAATTCCGTCGAGCAGCGCCTGCTCGTGCGGTTTCAAAGAGCTCCATTCCGAGCGGTCTTTCTTCAAAACAAAATTGTAGTCCCTGTCTTTCCACAGACCCATCATGTGATCCTGCGAATTTTCCTGGATTACGAGGTATCCGCGGACGGCAAGATCGACGATGGCTGCGGTGATGTCGCGCATGTCGGCGGAATTATCAACGAGGGTGCCCGCTTCGCTCGGCGTTAACTGATCGGGCGGTTGGTATTGTGCGGCGATGGGGCGAAGGCGCGGGTCGCGCCCGGTGGTCCACCACACCCAGAACATCATTGCAGCGACGATTACCGGCAATACGAGCGGCCAATTGCTGCGAAGGAAAAGCGCAAGCCTGTCGGCCGCGGTCGGCTCCTTCACCGCGCCTTTGTCGAAAGCGACGCTGATGGTGACGCCTTCGTGATAGCCAAGTGAGCCTGTTGTGCGGACTTCAACGCCATTGCCTGTAACTTCAGCTTCGGCGTTGCT
This sequence comes from uncultured Acidobacteriota bacterium, assembly GCA_963814635.1. GTDB lineage: Bacteria > Acidobacteriota > Terriglobia > Acidiferrales > UBA7541 > Acidiferrum. The sequence goes on from CAWFDP010000004.1 coordinate 144,902, forward strand.
GCCGCGCGCGCCGTAGCGGCCGGTATAAACACTGGCGCGGATATTTTTTGCTTCAGCGGGCAGCGAAATACTGGCCGACGCTGAGCCGATCGGAACATCCCAGTCATCGCCGGTAATGTTCCAGTAGAGCTCATCATAATTTTCGAAGTAGCGCAGCGCGTCGGCGACCGTGTATTCAATATGAATGGTCTGCACCGAGTTGTCGGCGTTGTCGACGTAAATTTTCAGTTTGCGGTAGTGACGGTCGCGCGAAGATTCGTATTTTAGATTGTGGCCGGCGCCGTCGGTGACTCGGGTGACGCTCAGGAACAGGGAGTAATTCATTCCCTGTGGCGTGACGTACTCGACCGGAATTAAACGGTAGAGCCCGTGCCACGGTCCGCCGATGAAATGTACGGTCACGGATTCTGTGACGTTTATCGAACTGCCTGGCAAGATAGCGATCTGTGCGTTGAAGCGTTCGATTTTAAGTTCTTTGGCGCTCGCTAGAGACAAGCAGAAACAGCAAAGAAGTGGCAGAGCCAGCCATCGCCGAGTTCCGCTGAGGAATCGTGCCATTTGGCGAGAGGCCCTCAGGCGGTGGGCGCCGCGGGTGAATTGAAGCTGACCTTGGGCGCTTCGCGCTCTGCGGGGGCGGCCACTTCAAAGAACTCGCGGGTCTTGAAGCCGAGCATGCCGGCAAAAATGTTGGTAGGGAACTGCTGAATCTTGGTATTCAGATCGCGCACTACAGCGTTGTAATAACGCCGCGCGTTTTGCACGGTATCTTCAATCTGGGTGAGCGAATTTTGCAGCGAGGTGAAACTTTCGATGGCGCGCAGCTGTGGGTAGGCCTCGGACAGCGCAAACAGGCTCTTCAGCGCGCCGGAGAGCATGTTTTCAGCTTGGGCCTTGTCGCCGGGTCCCGTAGCGGTCATGGCGCGATTGCGCGCGTTGATCACTGCCTCGAGCGTACCCTTCTCGTGTCCGGCGTAGCCCTTCACGGTTTCGACCAGGTTCGGAATCAAGTCGTAGCGCCGCTTGAGTTGTACATCGATATCGGCCCAGGCGTTGTCCACCTGCACCTTCAGGCGGACTAAGCCGTTGTACATGCCAATCGCCATGAAAATGATCAGAACCAGACCAATCAGCAGCACCCAGCCGATCATAGGGACCTCATGTGGACGAAGAGTGGAAAGCTCTATTCGCACTATACGTGCGGGCTTGCAGGGAGTAAAGCGCGTCGGCACGCTCCTTTCAGCAATGGTTAACTTCTGCGGGTCGCTTTTCGCCGTTGGTGCGCCCTGTCGCTTCGCCAGTATTGTATGGGTATATTATATAAATGGTACTAGACGCCACTCTGGTATATGCCGGACGCTGCGGTATTGCAGCTTGCTTCCCGTCATGCTCTTTAAAACGCTCAGCGCTGGGGTATACGGAATCGATGCCTACCTTGTTGAGGTAGAGGTGGCTGTCGGCTCCGCGGACATGAATCAATTCAAGGTGGTGGGGCTGCCGGATAACGCGGTGAAGGAGAGCCGCGAACGGATCAAGGCAGCGTTGAAGAATTGCGGGTTCTCTTTCCCCTGTGGACAGGGAGTGACGATCAATCTGGCGCCTGGCGGATATCCGCAAAGAAGGCTCGGCGTTCGACTTGCCGATGGCGCTGGGGCTGACCGGTTGCATGGGACAGTTTTTTGGAAAGTCGCTGGACAAGATGATGCTCCTCGGTGAGCTGTCGCTGGACGGGACGGTGCGGCCGGTGCGCGGCGCATTGTCGGCGACGCTAGCGGCGCGGGAGAACGGCCTGCAAAGTGATGCGGCAGCCGCTCGAAGACGGCATGGTGACGATCTCCCGTGGGGCAATCTCGGTCGCTTTTCCTTCGCGCTTCATGCTTGCAGCCGCGATGAATCCTTGTCCCTGCGGGTACTTTGGAGATCCAACCCGCGAATGCCACTGCACGCCGCCAATGATCCAGCGCTATGTTTCGAAGATTTCCGGCCGTTGCTCGACCGCATCGATATCCAGATCGAATTACCATCCGTGAAGTACAAGGAACTGCGCGCAAGGGCGGCCAGCGAGGATTCCGAGTCCATTCGCGGGCGCGTGATCGCGGCACGCAAACGCCAGCAGCAGCGTTTCAAAGCGGAGAAAGGCACATGGCGCCAGGGATGACCCGCAAGCACTGCGCCATTTCCGCGGAAGGGAGACCGCGGTTGCACGTTTGGGACTGTTGGCGCGTGCCCGCGACCGAATCCTAAAGTTATCCCGGATCATTGCCGATCTGGCCGCTGCCGAATCCATCGAGCCCAAGCACCTCAGCGAAGCGATCCAGTACCGGTCGCTCGATCGGTCTTACTGGGCGTAAGTCGCCCGCCTGCGCTAAAGCCTACCCGCGACTGGGGCGGTCTCTCCATTGACGGAGTGCTTCGCAGTATGTTACCCATACAACGTTTCGAAATTGGGACAGTTTTGCCGGTGACCAGCCTCCCTATGGCGGAAGACAACAAGCACCTGGAAGTTGTGCTCGACACGCAGGTCGAGAGCGTCAATCTGGCCGAGGAGATGTGTCTTCGCGTTGCTGAAGCCGCCGGGTTTGACGAAGAGATGTGCTACCGCATCGGCATGAGCGTGCGCGAGGGTGTGATCAACGCGTTCCACTATGGCAATCAGGAGCGCCCCGACAAAAAAATTCATCTAGCAGTAGATATCACGCCGGAAAAATTAGTCATCCACGTGATGGATGAAGGCAAAGGATTCAAGCTTAGCGACGTTCCCGACCCGCTGGCCGAAGAAAATATATTGAGCACTTCGGGCCGCGGCATCTTTTTGATGCGCGCCTTCATGGATGAATTTGATGTGGTACCGGGAGCGACCGGCGGAGCGGAGATCGTGATGTCCAAGCGGCTTCCCGGCACCGACAACGGTCATTCAAATGGCCAATCCAGCACTTCGGGCGGCGACGCTTCGCCGCAAAAGGAAGCTTGAGTGTCTGCCATGTCGCTTCACGCAACTTACCGGGATTCGGGCGACGTTACGGTTGTCGACTTGGGCGGCCGCATCGTACTGGGCGATGGCAGCGCTTTGCTGCGCACCACTGTTCGCCAGTTGCTCACCGACAACCGGGTCAAAATTTTGATCAACCTTGCCGACGTCAACTACATCGATAGCTCCGGCATCGGCGAACTGGTGCATGCCTACACCTCGGTGAAAACGCGGGGCGGAGAGCTGAAGTTGCTGCATCTCACCAAGAAGGTTCGCGACCTGCTCCAGATTACCAAGCTATATACGGTGTTTGATGTTTACACCGACGAAGCCGCAGCAGTGCGTAGCTTTGTCTGAGTCTGTCCTTTCCCGCCCATCCCTGCAATGTTTCTGGACTGCCACGCCGAACTGTGACAGCATACGCCCGCGTGCAGCGCACCGCGCTTCCAGCCGTCCCGGTGAGTGTTCAACCACTTTCGTCGAGGGGGTCCAGGAACGCGATTCGCCAGCGCGAATTCACAGCAGGGGAGTGCCGTGAGCAAAGAACAAGGTACCGTGAAGTGGTTTAACGCTTCGAAAGGTTTTGGCTTCATTCAACGCCAATCGGGCGAGGATGTGTTCGTCCATTTCTCCGCCATTCAAAGCGATGGTTACAAATCGCTGAATGAAGGACAAAAGGTCGAGTTCGAAGTCAAGCAAGGTCCAAAGGGCCTTCAGGCGGAGAACGTGGTTCCACAAAGCTGATCACTTTAATTCTGCCATCATGCAGGAAGATCACGCGGCCCCTCGCTAAACCCGAGGGGCTTTTTCTCTTGCCGGAGCTTTCCAATTCGAACGCAACTCGGGCACGCTAGATAGTGATGGAAGACAACCGATTGCCGGCGTCCCAGACTGCCTGGATCCGCGAGCGGGCCCGTGCGTTGGGATTTGACGATTGTGGCGTCGCGCCCGCGGAGAAATTTCTTGAGCTGAATAATTTTTCCGAGTGGCTCGAGCGGGGCTACGCGGGCGAGATGAAGTATTTGCTGGACCACCGGCGGCTGGACCCGCGGAATCCGATGCCTGGCGCGCGCAGCCTGATTGTCTGCGCGCTGAACTACAACACGGAAAAGCCATATTCCACGGGCGCCCAGACCCTTCCAGACGATTCAGCTAGCCCGCGAGGCTGGATTTCGCGCTACGCCTGGGGAGACGACTACCACGACATATTGTGGGAGAAGCTGAATCTGCTCTCCGCGGAAATGCGCGCGCATTTCCCTGAGCCGTTCGAATTACGCGCATACGCCGATACCGGCCCGATTCACGAGCGGACCGCCGCGAAATACGCTGGGCTTGGCTGGCTCGGCAAGAATACGCTGCTGATCAATCAGTCGCTGGGCTCGTGGCTTTTTCTCGGCGTGATTCTTACTAGTCTCCCTTTGGCGCCAACCTTGGGAGCCGCCGACGCCCCTCCACCGGATCGCTGCGGCACCTGCAGGCGTTGCCTGGACGCGTGCCCGACCGTGGCTATCGTCGAGCCGTATTTGCTCGACGCCAGCCGTTGTATCTCCTATCTGACCATCGAACTGCGCGGCTCAATACCCGGAGAACTTCGCGAGCCTATAGGCCGCCACGTTTTCGGCTGCGACATTTGCCAGGATGTCTGCCCGTGGAACCGCAAGTCGCCGCGTAACAGCCTGAAAGAATTTCAACCGAGGACTTTCGCAACAGCGATTGGCGAAAAGGAGAATCCGGGATCGCTGTACCTCCCCGATTTGCTGTACATAGCGAATCTCTCGCCGGAACAGTTTCGCGAAGTTTTTCGTGGCAGCCCGATCAAGAGAACCAAGTGGGCTGGCTTGGTGCGCAACGCCTGCATAGCTCTCGGCAACGCCGTGATTTCTGAGGATTCTCCTGTATATCAAGAGGTTATGGACGTCCTGCAAAGGCTTTCCCAATCTGAGCACGCCGCCATCTTCGAATCTGCCCAATGGGCTCTTTCGCGCATCCAAAAAGCACGGTCAAGAAGCTCAGCGGATCGTATCCCGCCCGCAGTTGAGACTCGCGAGGGCGCGGACGTATAATCTGCGTTGCGTCATGACTAGTGCGCCTCGCTGAGGAGTTCGTCATGAAGCGCAGGAAGTTTATTGTTTCTGGCAGCCTTGCCGGCGCCGCTCTGTTGGGAGCCCACCAACTCGGCGCAAGCTTGCTGGCTGCAGGTAGTCCAAGAAATTTTAGTGCAGGATCCACACCGGAGGAAAAACCCATGGCATTCACAGTGCCCGCCTTACCGTACCCATTTGACGCACTCGAGCCTTTCATCGACGCGAGAACCATGGAGATCCACCATGACAAGCATCATGGGGCCTACGTCACCAATTTGAACAAAGCCCTCGATGGTCATACCGATCTTCAGTCGAAATCGATCGACGACATACTGAAAAATCTTGATGCCGTGCCGGAAGGCATTCGCGGCGCCGTTCGAAACAATGGCGGCGGTCACTGGAACCACTCGCTGTTCTGGACCCAAATGAAGAAGGGCGGCGGTGGTGAGCCCAAGGGCGATCTTGCGGCGGGTATTGCCTCGAGCTTTGGTTCGTTCACTGCGTTCCAAGAAAAGTTTGCCGCGGCAGGATTGGGCCGCTTCGGTTCCGGCTGGGCCTGGTTGATTGTCAAAGACGGCAAGCTCGCGGTCGATTCAACTCCCAATCAGGACACTCCGTATTTTCTGGGCGGCAAAGCGGTTCTCGGACTCGATGTCTGGGAGCACGCCTACTACCTGAAGTATCAGAACGTGCGCGCCGAGTACATCAAGGCGTGGTGGAACGTTGTGAATTGGGAGAAGGCAGCAGAGCTCTACGACGCGGCGAAGAAGTAGTTCTCACCTGCGCTATAAATTGAAAATGCCCGCGGCGTTTTGCGTCGCGGGCATTTTTATTATTGCGAATACTTGACGATACCGATTGTATCTACTGCTTGTATCTACTGCGCAACCGCCTGGCGCGCCGAAAGCGACACCAACGATCCCGGTGCCGGGCGCCGGTAGCTCATGACCCGGGAAACAAACGGGCGAGCTTCGCGAGTCGCAACCGGCGCGGCGACGGGCAAACTGGGCGTCGAATGTTGCGCTGCTTCCCGAACCAACTCCATCCTTCCGCGCACATGAAATTTCGCCAGCAGCGACGATACGTGGAATTTCACGGTGCGCTCTGACAAATTCAACGAGGCCGCAATTTCTTTGTTAGCCAGGCTGCGCATCACGCCATTTAGAACTTCTTCTTCACGGCGCGTCAGCTTGACGTGACTCTTCACCGCGCGGCCGGCTTCGAGAAGCTTTTGTGCTTTCTCGTCGAGGCCTTCGAGATGCGCTGGTTCGACCGCCACCATCACCACGTAATCGGCCGGCGTCTGGTTCCGCACCATGCAATGCATGGCTAGCAGTCCAGCGGCTTGCTCGACGGGTAGCCGGCCCTCCGCGTCGGACTCGACGTGGAAGTGGGCTACGCCAGTACTTTTTTCATAAAAGTAATACTTTTCGTTTGCGATCGCAGGCTGGGGGGCACGCACCGTGTGCACCGGTGCACTTCTGCGGATCACTCTCACTTGGACCTCTCCGTTCGCAATCCCGAAACGCTTCAGGACTGCCTTCAGTAATGTAAATGCACCTCGGAGCGAGGCGAACAATCCATCTGATTAATCTGAGAACGCACCTGAGCCCGGACGGACGGGGTTGTCCTGGCCACTGAAGAACGGTCACGCCGAGGCGCGAGAAGGAGTGCTGGAGAAGCTCGCCTGCGAACGCACTACCGAACTATCTTTACGCAATTGCAACTCGATGCCCACTCAATGCCCAAAAGTGGCGTACCAGAACTACCGTAAAACGGTAGAGTTATGCACACTTTGGCTAGTGCTTGGGCGGGTCTCGACGGTAGGAATTTCACTTACTGCGAAAATTTTCCCTACGAGCCTGTGGAAATCCTAATGGGCATGGCTCGACTCTTGACAGTTTTCATCGAGCCAGTATCCGCGTCTGCTGCGGCGAAATCAGCTCGTAACGGATGCCGCGCCAGCGGATAGTGCGAGTCACCGCCGATGCCGCGAAATTGAACACGTATAAGGCGGGAATCCCGACGCCCAGCACCAAATGGATCCAGGACTGTTGCTGGACCTGCGACTTCAACGAAGGGAGCATTTCTTGAACCACGGTAACCCGCAGAGCGGCGCGGATGGATGCCAGCAGCAGCGGCAGGAAGGTAAGGGCGGCCAGCGGCACGACTGGCCGCCCAGCGAACAAATCTCCGAGAGTTAGAATCAACCCGAGCAGGACCGTCACGCAAAATAGAAAGTGAGTGACGCCCGCAATGGCCCACATCTTTGGAGAATATACCCGGGTGATCAGCATCTGGCGATTGGTGAATTCCATCAATCCGTCGAAATCGGCTTCGACGTAAGACACCGTGAGGCACTCCGGGAGAAATACAATCGGCTGGCCTGCGCGACGTAATGCCGCGGTCATTGAATAGTCGTCACTGACCGAATGTTGCCATTCCTCCAGAACTCCGGACTGCTCGAAAACCGATTTGCGAATCGCCGTGCCGCCGCCCCAGCAAAAATTCTTTGTCGTATCTTCGCCGAGCATGGTCAGGACCGGAGCATTCCAGGCAGCGAGCAGCAGGCTCGGAAAATTGTTTCTATTCGGAATCAACCAACGGATGGTGGTGGTCGCGCCGATTCCGGGATCTACCAGCGGAGCCGTAAGTCGTCGCAGCCAGGAATGTCCGGGTCTGCCATCCGAATCGGCGAAGACCAGAATCTCGAAGCCCTCGGGTAGTTGCTGGATTGCCGCACGAAGGTTGTGCACCTTCTCTCCGCAATCGGCCGGAGGACCCGAAAAGAGCACATGCGCTTTTCCGCGCGATTGTGCGGCAACGCGCTTGACGACACTGACCGCTGGATCGGACTCCGACGCCAGCACGAAATACACTTCATAGTTCTGGTGATCGAATTCGCAGAGGGCGGTGAGGTTCCTTTCCAGTCCCGGCTCCATTCCTTTGCACGGGCAAAGGACTGCTGTCCGCGGCGAAAAAAAGCCTGGATCGGTTCCCGCGCGCCGCCGCGCGTACGCCAACCACCGGAACCCGTCGTACACCAGGTACACCCCGACCAGAATCTGGACGATTCCGAGAAAATAAAAAAGGTTTTCCATGCAAGGCGAGAATAGCAAACGCTCGACACTCGCGCACACACATATGAACGGGTAGAATCGCAGCGGTAAACGGGCAGCCCGCTCATCCAGACCGGCTGCACCGAGAGGAGAACCCAATGCCGGGGCGAGTGGATTCATCGATGGTGACGACAGCAATGGAATTGCCGGGGCACCGCATCGTTCGCAATTTTGGGGTGGTGCGCGGAATTATCGTCCGGTCGCGAAGCGTGATCGGCAATCTGGGCGCCGCGCTGCAAACCATCGTGGGCGGCAATATCACCATCCTGACCGATCTATGCGAGAAGACCCGCGAGGATGCTTACGAATTGTTGTTGATGCATGCCGGACAGCACGGCGCCAATGCAATTGTCGGATTTCGCTACGATGCCACCGAAGTGATGCAAGGCGTCACCGAAGTGTTGGCCTATGGCACTGCGGTGCAGGTTGAACCTAACGCGTAGAAGCGTATTATTCGGAACGCAGCGCGGCGGCCGTCACGGTTGCGGCCAGGTCTTCAACGTTTGTCAGCGCTCGGCTTGCGGCGAGCCTGGCCTTTTCCAGAAACGCCGAATCCAGCATGAAAGCGCAGCGATCCACAAACGGATGGTTCGCCGCTTCGTACGGTTTGCGCGGTCGCCGCGAAGCGGCTGCTCGCCGCAACAAGTCCTCGTACATGCGCAGATCGGATTGGAAGTCCAGCGCGTCTCCGGCATTCCAATTCTGCTGCCGCGCCAGCGCTGACAAAAATTTTCGCCGAAACGTTTCCGCTCCTTTGCGGATTACCACGCGCTGTTTGCCCTTGCTTGAAGTGAGTGTCTCCGTCGATGCAATCTCCAGCGCCCGCACACACGCCGCCAGCAAAGCTTCCCGCTGCAGAATCGTGAGCAGGTCGCGGTACAGCGAAGCGTGCACTTGCAGCGCGTGGCGGCCGTTGTCCACCACGTAGGAATCGACGAATCGCGGAATCACCCGCTCCCGCAACAAAGCTTGCACGAGATTCTGCGCCAGTACGGTTGATGCTTCTTCCGCCGGATTTTGCCTGCGAGCCATATTCTTGGCCATGTTAACAGGAGTTGGGCCATTCACTACGGCCGCCGGGCGCGACTTAGCGAAGGAACTAAGCGCGGGCTAGACTCTATCTGTTCGAATTGATTGGTTGTCAATTAGGTCCAGCGAAACGCAACCCGTGAATTCAGTGCCCGGAAACGATTCCCAGCGGCACCAAGGCTGGAAACACGTATGCGTAGAGCATCACGATCGTTCCGACAATCGCGGCCAACGCCACCGAGTGCCAGAATACGAACCGAAAGATGCTGCCTTCCGAGCCGACCTGGTTGGTCGCCGCCGTCGCGATGCAGATGGACTGGGCATCAATCATTTTTCCCATCACGCCGCCCGCGCTGTTTGCCGCGCCCATCAGAATCGGGCTCAGGTTCAATTGCTGTGCGGTAATGCGCTGCAGTCCTCCGAACAGCGCGTTCGAAGAAGTGTCACTTCCGGTCAGCGCCACGCCGAGCCATCCGATAAAAGTTCCGAAGAATGGGAAGAACCAGCCGGTTCGTGTGAACGCCAGACCCAGCACTGCATCCATTCCCGAATATCGGGTGACGTATCCCAATCCCAGCATGCACGACATCGCGATAATCGCGAACCGCATGCGATACACCGTCTTCGCGAAAATCTGGAAAAGTCTTCGCGGATTCAATCCTAGAATGGTCCCAGCGAGCAGCGCCGCCAGAAAACATCCCGATCCCGTTGAAGTCAACCAATTGAAATCGAACTTTGCGTTTTCAGCGGTGGGCTTGGCGACCACCGGTTGCGCCCGCGATACCGCCTTGTGCAAATAAGGAAAATCCCAGCCGCCCCGGCTGAACGCTGGCGTCGTAACCTTGTTCATCGCCGTCTTGATTGTCGGCAATCCCCAGCACAATACGAAAATGGACAGAATCGCGAACGGCATCCAGGCCTTCATTACCTGCCCAGTCGTGTGCGTCATCGCCGTGTCGGTGGTTGGCGCCTCGACCTTCCACTTGTCTCCCATGGTGTCGCGCACGCTGGTCTCGCGCACCGCGTTCGAATCGCTGCCACGCTCTTCCGAGAATCGCCAGATTCGCTTCGGCCGCCAGAACCGCAGAAACAGAACCGTTACCACCAGCGAAAAAATTCCCGCCGCAATGTCCACCAGATTGCTATCCACATGGTTGGACCAGAAATATTGCATCCCAGCGAACGACAATCCAACGACGAAAATTGCCGGGAGCACCTCAACCGTCTCTTCCCAACTAACCATCGTCCGCACCAGCCAGAACGGAACGAGGATCGCCGTCAACGGCAGAATCCTGCCTATCATTTTGCTCAAGTCGCCGTCAGGAAGCCCAGTAACCGCAGCCAGCGTGTGCACCGGCGTGCCAATCGCGCCCCACGCAACCGGCGCGGTGTTCGCAATCAAATTCAAGACCGCTGCCTGAAAAGGCCGGAAACCCAGCCCCATCATGAACGCTCCAGCAATCGCCACTGGCGCTCCGAATCCCGCCGAGCCTTCAATAAATGATCCGAAGCAGAACGCCACCAGCAGCAATTGCAGCCGCCGGTCCGGTGTGATCGCCGCCACCGACTCCTTCATAATTTCAAACTGCCCGGTTTCCACCGATATGTCATAGAGGAATACCGCCGCGACCACGATCCAAACAATTTTCAACGCGCCAAATCCCACTCCGTAAAAAAAACTGGCCGCAGCCAGTTTCATCGGCATTCCAAAAACCAGCGCCGCACAAAGCAGGGCCGTTGCCGCTCCAGCGATCGCGCAAAGATGCGGCCGCACCTTAAATCCCGCGAGCAATCCGAGTAGCACCACGATCGGAAGCGTCGCAACCAGCGTCGAAAGCCACCAGTGGCCGAATGGATCGTAGTTCTGGGTCCAGGTCAAATCGAGCCTCGCAGTCTGCGGCTTCGCGGCCGCTACGGATTTTCCCGTTCATGGAGGTCCGCCAACCGGATGACCCGAATTCCTCTGTCTTCGGTTCGTCCTGCGGGTGGAGATAAGCGTAGTGGAATTACTTCGCTGGCAGGAAATTGTCAAGGAAAAGAGTAGCCGCAGAATCGCGCGCTCCGCGCGGGCCATCCGCAAGCAATTCTGCTCAGTCGTCCGAGGCTGTAAAGGAAATGGCGCGCGTGGACTCGCGGATCACCAACTCCGGCGCAACCCGGTGGTGCGTGATGTTCCAGTCGCGTTTTTCCTGTGCGGCGTCGATTCCTTCCATCACGATATTCGTCGCCAGATTGCCCATGGCTTCGAGCGGCTGCCGGACGGTGGTTAATGATGGCGCCGAAAGCGCGGACATCGCTACGTCATCGAACCCGATCACCGAGCACTGCTCCGGCACCTTTACTCCGGCCTTGGTTAGCGCGCGAATCGCTCCCAGCGCCGTCAAGTCATCAAATGCCACCAGTGCCGTAAATTTCTTACGCCGCTGCAGCAGCTCTTCGGTAAGCCGGAAACCGCCCTCGAATCCCGAATTCGGATCGAATTCTTCTGGAAGCTGCAGCGCCATGCTCTGATCGATTTCGCACCCCGCCGCGTGCGCGGTCTTTTGAATCCCTTTCCAGCGCGGCGCGGAGTCAATCAGCGTTTTCGGCCCGCGAATAAAAGCGATTTTGCGATGACCCAGCTTGTAGAGATGTTCCATCGCCAGCCGTCCGCCGGCTTCATTGTCCACCATCACCGAACTCACCGTGTCGCCCGGCAATTCCCATCCAATCGTCGCTGCAGGAATATTGCGTTTCGAAAAATCCGCGAGCAGATGAATATCCACGAACAGCCAGTTGGCCACCACGATCAGCGCTTCCACCTGGCGCTCCAGCAGCATTTCCAAATAGCGTTCGAAACGGTTCCGCTGGTTGTGCGCATCGGCAAAAATCGGCAGGAACGATGCCTGGAACAGCGAATTCTCGATCCCGCGCAGCACCGGCGTACAAAACGGATCGGTAATGTCGAAAAACATCACGCCCACGCTGTTGGTTCGCTTGCTGCGCAGAAAACGCGCCATGGCGTTCGGCCGGTAGCCCAGCTTGCGGGCGGATTCTTCAATTTTTTTCTTGGTTGCCGGTGCGATATACCGCGCCAGCGGCGCGCTATTTAGCACGATCGAAACCGTCGCCGGCGAGAAGCCGCTCAAATTCGCGACGTCCCTCATGGTCACCGCGTCGGGTTTGCTCGATGAACGCTTCACGATCTTATTCGTCGCAGCATCATCCGGCAAACCCTTGCCCGATTGCAATGGCGCGTTTTTCACTGGCACCTACTCCGCTGGCCCATCAAAAGTCATGGTTTTGCGAAACCAGGAAGTTTTCCACGCTCCATAAATGATTCCGACCGCCACCCAGATCGTTCCCAACACTTTCGCCGGCAAACTCAACTTCCACCAGATGTACGCGCAAATTCCGAATCCCAGCGTGGGCCACAGAAAACTCCATACCGTCCTTTTCTCGGCGTGCAGGAAATACCGCACAAAGGCCGCCGCATTCACTCCCATGAACGCGATGAACGCTCCGAAATTAAGCATTTCCGCCCCGCGCTCATAGGTCAGCAAAAACGAGCCGGCCAGTGCGATCGCGCCGATCAGGATCACGTTGTTCGCCGGAATGTGGGTCTTCGCCGTAATTTTTCCGAAAAATGCTTTTGGTAGCGCGTCGTTCCTGCCCATGCCGTACAACAATCGCGCCGCTGCCATTTGCGCCCCGAACCCCGAGCCGATATTTGCTACCAGAATCGTGAAGTTCAGCAGTTGGAAAAGAAACAGGCCGCCCGCCTGCCGCGCCACCAATGGAAACGCTGATTCCACTTGATCCGCCGGAAAAGGCTTCGCTCCCCACACCAGCTGTGCCGCATAAACTTCCAGCGATGCCAGCACGCCGGTAACCACGCACACCAGCACCGTCGCCAGTAGAATATTCCTTCTGGGATTCTCCACTTCTTCCGAAAATGTCGAGATCGCGTCAAATCCGATATAAGTCAGCACCGCGATCGACGTTCCGTGAAAGATCAAATTCAGATTGAACGTCGCCGGATCATAAAACGGCTTGCTGAAGAATCCCGGCCCATAATTGTGAAGTTGAATCAGAAAACGGACCACGTAGGCAAAAAAGACGATCACCACGATGGTCATCGCACCGGCCAGCACGTCATTGATTCGCGCCGATGTTTTCACTCCTCGCAAATTCAGCGCGGTGAACGCTACCGCGTAGAACACCGCCAGCACCCAGTACGGTACTTCGGGCAGGATGTTTTGCGTCAGCTTGCTGCACAGAATGGTGCATATCAGCGGGTTCAGGATGTAGTCCATCACCATCGCCCAGCCCGTCAGATAACCAATCCCCGGGTGAATCTCCTGCCCGACATAGGTGTACGCCGAACCGGCGCTGGGGTAGACCCGCGCCAGCATTCCATAGCTGATCGCGGTAAACAGCATCGCCACCATAGCGATCAAAATTGTCGTTACCACGTGGCCACTTGCCGCGTTATTGACCACACCGAAAATTCCCATCGGCGCGATGGGCTGGATGATCACGATGCCAATGATCACCAGGTTCCATAACGTCAGCGTTCGCCGCAGCCGCGGTGCTCCCGCAGCGGCTTCATCAGTCATCAGGTTTCCTCGTTGCCAGGGGCTGAATGCCTCACCGGCTGGATTGAAACGATTTAATCGACCGATTGTGCTGATTTCATGCGGTTCATGCAACTCCATTCTTCTTCCCGTGTCTGGCAGTACACCTACCGCACTGTTCTTGGGTACAGTTGCGCTCCCAGCAACAATCGGCCAAAACTGACAACGACATCCGCCGCGCCACCGTCTAACTTATTAGCAGTAACGGCGCCCGGCCAGATCGTGGGAAAGCTTTGTATGGGCGAGGGACCTCTCAACTCGGAACGCTGGGAAGCCACGCCGGTTTTTTGGCATGTCGTGGCACTGCTGCTCATTCTCCTGTTTGCGCTGTGGCTGCGCCCCGTTCCGCTGCAGCCCGACCAGTCGCTCCAGGGCTACGTTCAGATCATCGCCGGTCTACTTGCCTTCGTTTTTTCCGCCGTCACCCTGGTTCGTTTTCAAGGCACTCAGGATCGCATCTCGCTGATCCTTGGCGCCGGCTTTTTGCTTTCCGGAGCAGTGCTCGCCGGCTCCAGCGTTCTCTTCTTCCAGATTCCAGCCGAACACCAGCTCCAGATTCATTGGGCGCCGGTGGCTCTGTGGGTCGGACGTCTGATTCTGGCCTTGCTGTTCGTGGTAGCGCTGTTGGTCGAACATTTCCTGCCGCGCTCGCGCCGTCCCAAAATCGAAATCGCCGGAGCGCTGCTGAGCGTCGTTGTGCTCACCTATCTCGTTACCGCCGCGCTCCGCAGGCTGCCCACCGAAGTCTCGCCGCATCCGGGCGCGCTTATCCCTTCGCCTCAGCAGCTATTTCCCGCTGTAATTTTCCTGATTGCGGTAATTTGGTACCGCCGGCGTTTGAACCAGGTCTTCACCGCATTTGATCGGTCAATCTATGTCGCCGCCTGGATGAATTTCGCTTCGCAGCTCGCTGCCTCGCAATCGCAGCGGCTACTCGATGCGCCTTTTGTTATGTCCCAGGCATTCGGTGTAATGGGTTACGCCATCGCGCTGGGCGGCGCGCTGCTCGACAATGCGCGCCTGTTCGAACAGGTACACCAGCTCGCGGTCAGCGATCCGCTCACCGGCCTCGCCAACTACCGCCACTTGCTCGACGTGCTCGAAACCGAAACCGAGCGCTGCAATCGCTCTGGCCGTCATTTCGCCGTACTGCTTCTCGATCTCGATGGCCTGAAAAAAATCAACGACACCTACGGCCATCTCGTCGGCAGCCGCGCTCTTTGCCGCGTCGCCGATATTCTACGCATTCACTCCCGCGCGATTGACACCGCCGCACGCTATGGCGGCGACGAATTCGCGCTGGTCCTACCGGAATCGGAAGAAACCCAGGCGGAAAGCGTCGCCAGCCGCATCAAACACGTCATGGAAATCGATCCGGAGAAACCCACACTGTCCGCGAGTATCGGAATCAGCGTTTACCGCGGCGAAGGCGAGCGCATCGAAAAATTATTGTCGGAAGCCGACGCACATCTTTATCAGGAAAAAGCCAAACGCGGCCGCCGCGTGGCGGCATCCGTCTCCCGCCGCCGTCATCCGCGGCCCGGCGCCGCCTGAGTAGCGCTCTTCAGCTTCACGCGCCCGGATTTGTTGTTTGCGGAAGAGTTGTCGTCCTGGGGCCATGAAGATCGCCGAAGGATCTCAACTGTGGGATTGCGTAAACCATAATCAATGGGGGCTCGTTCGTGCACAGCGCCGCGACTTACTGCTTTGCCCCCGGAGTAAACGGCGCCAGCTGCTCCGCAATCTTCGCCTTGTCGCCGATCACCACGATGGTCATCTGATCCGGCTTGATGTATTCCGCCGTTTGCTTTTGCACATCCGCTGGCGTCACCGCATTAATTTTCTGCACGTAAGTCTTCAGGTAGTCCTCGCCCAGGCCCTGCAAATCCACAAATCGCAGTTGACCGATCAGCGCTCCGCGCGAAGAATTCTGAATCACGAACAATCCCGACAAATAGCTCTCGATGCCCTTCAACTCCGCATCCCCTGGCGGCTCCTTCGAAAGCTTGTCAACCTCCCCGAAAATCTCCTTCAGCGATGGACCGGTAAATTTTGTCGTTACGTCCGCGGCTTCCGCCCAGTACGCGTCGTGATACCGCCGCGAAACCTGGCTGTTCGGAGAATACGTGTAGCCCTTTTGCTCGCGGATGTTCGACGTGATGCGCGAGCCAAACGATCCGCCCAGCAGCGCGTTGGTCACCACTAGCGGAATCTGATCCGGACTCGACGCTTCCGGTACCGGCAACCCCACCAGCAGCGTCGATTGCGCCGCTCCCGGCCGGTCCGTCAAATCCAGCACGTGTTGCGGCTTTACTTTCGGCGGATTCATCACCGGCGCCGTTCCCTTGGCCCATCCGCCAAACCCCGCAGCGATCGCTTTCTTCATTTCCGCGGCATCAAATCTTCCCGCTACATACAGATGTGCTCGCGCCGCGCCGAAGTTTCCGTCGTAGTATTTCTTGATGTCGCCCACCGTCGTCTTGTTGATGCTTTCCTGCGTCGGAAAGACCGTTCCATACGGATGATCACCATAGAGAATTTTCCGGAAACGCTCCAGCGCCATGCTCTGCGGCACCGATTTCGAAATCGAAAGCTGCCGCAGCGCATCGTTCTTCAATCTCGGTAGGTCGGCCTCCGGGAACAGTGGATGCTGCGCCACCTCAGCCACCAGCGCCGCCGCCCGCGGCCCGAATTCGCTCAGCACGTCCGTAGCGATGTCGCTCTCATCCATCCCAACCGAAATATTTACCGACCCGCCCATCCGCGCCGATTCTTCCGCGACTTGCTGCGCGCTTTTCGTAGTCGTTCCTTCCTTCATCAGTTTGCCCGTCAGGTCCGCCAGTCCGGGCATGTCCGCAGGCTCATTCAAGTTGCCGGTGCGCAGCACCAGACTGAGCGTTACTTTCGGCAAATTTCCGTACGGAACCAGCGTGACCTTCATTCCGTTCGCCAGCGCATACGTTTCGTGCGCTGGAACATTGAACGGTTTCGGCGGTCCGCCCGACGGTGGTCTCTGTTTTTCTTGCGCGCCGGCGTCAGACG
This sequence comes from uncultured Acidobacteriota bacterium, assembly GCA_963814635.1. Taxonomy (GTDB): domain Bacteria; phylum Acidobacteriota; class Terriglobia; order Acidiferrales; family UBA7541; genus Acidiferrum. The sequence goes on from CAWFDP010000004.1 coordinate 161,757, forward strand.
CGAAAATGGCCACTGCGAAAACGCCCACTGCGATTGTTTTAATTTTCATGACGTTCATCTCGCGTCTCCTAATTCTTCGCCGGCGCGGCTGGCGCTTCGGCGGGCTTGGTTTCCAGCACTAAGGTGGTGCGATTTTCCGGGCGCAGATATTCCTGCGCCGTTTTCTGAATCAGCTCCGGCGTCACTTTCGCGAACTCGGAATCCAGCGAATTGATTCGCCCGGGGTTGTCGTCGAACAGCGCGAAGCTCGCCAGCAAGTCCGCCAGCCCAAATCCGCCAATCGCTCCCATGTTGTCGTAGAGATCCGAACGCAGCTTCACCTTCGCGCGATCCAATATTTCCTTGTCCACCGGCTTTGCCAGCAGCGGCGCCAGCGCGGTATCCCACGCCTTCACGATCTTGTCCGGCGAAGTTCCCGAATCAAATTTCAGGTCCGCCATGAACACCATCGGCCCCTTGTAATTGAACATGTTCCCCAGATAGTTGATTCCGCCTTCCACCCCCGCGGTCAGCCCCTGCTTTTGCACTAATTCCTGGTGCTCAAGGCTATCGTCCCCTTCAATCAGAATCTGGTCGATCAAGCCCATCGCGTAATACTCCGGCGTGTTGCGTTCCGGCATGTGATACGCAATCGCGAGTCCCGGCTGCTTCGCCAGCGCGTCCACTTTGCTCGCGTGCTTTTCTTTTTCCTGTTTCGGTTCTGACAAATCCGGAACCGGCGGAAGTTGCGACTCCTTAATCCCGCCGAAATATTTCTCCACCATCTTTCGCGCTTCCACCGGATCAAAATCGCCCACAATTGCCAGCGCCGCATTATTCGGCGCGTAGTAGGTCTTGAAAAACGCCTGCACATCGGTCAGCGTCGCCGCTTCAATATCCTTCAGGTCGCCGTAAAAATTGTGCGCGTTGTACCAGTTGGTGTTTGCGTATTGCGGCATGTCCAGCCACGGGAATCCCCCATACGGCTGGTTGATCACGTTCACCTTCACTTCATTGCCGACTACGCCTTGCTGGTTTTTCAGGTTGTCTTCATTGACCGCCAGCCCGTTCATCCGATCGGCTTCCGCCCACAACGCGGTCTCCAGCTTGTTCGAAGGCAAAATCTCAAAATAATTCGTGAAATCAAATCGCGTCGACCCGTTCAGAATCCCGCCGTTCTGCTGCACCAGCTTGATGAACTCCATCTTGCCCAGATTCTGCGAGCCCTGGAACATCATGTGTTCGAACAGGTGCGCGAATCCCGTGCGGTCCTTCGGCTCCACGCGGAATCCGATCCGGTAATACACCGCCACGCACACCGTCGGTGCCGTGTGATCCTGCGAAAGCACCACCCGCAATCCATTCGGCAGTTTGTAATATTCAACCGAAACTTTCAGCTCCGTCGCCGGCGGCGCCGCCACCGCCACCTGATAACTCATCGCCAAGAGCGCGGCAATCGCCGCAACCGTTCGAATCGTGCTTCTGAAGTGCAATCGCATGACTCCTCCGTGAAATCTTGCTCCAAGCAGTATGCAGGAAAGGGTTTTCGGACACAGCTACGGTGTCACTCTACAAAGACGCAGCCCGCTCAAATAAGTTTCGTATATTTTCAATTCTGCCTAACGCGCAAGTACGCCAGTTTGGCGTGCGCCAATGTAGAGCGGCAGTGCGGAGTGCCGGAGCCACTCGCTTCCGCTTTTCCGGCGTAAACCAAGCTACAAGCGGCAGCCCAGCTGCCGTCACTGCAACCAATCTCAAAAGACCTCGATGCCGCACACCGATCGATCCTAATAAACCGTGCGCTTCTGCGATGTTTTTTTGCTCGCCAACGAAAACCGCGGCTCCGCCTCCGCGTCATCCACCACTCGCCTCGCCACATATTCTCCCACCGCCGGTCCATGCTTAAACCCGTGCCCGGATCCACCGCCCACCAGCCAAACGTTTCGCCTCTCCGGGTGCCGGTCGATCAAAAAATCCCCGTTCGAGGTGTTTTCGTACTGGCAAACCCGGGTCTCCGCAATCGGCGCATCCGCGAGCGCCGGAAATCTGCGCGCCACGTAATCACGCACCTCCGCAATCTCCGCATCCGTCACCAGGCGCGATTGCGTATCCGGATCAACCGGCTCGCCGTGCCGGTCCAGCGCGACCTTCAACCCTCGGCTCTCGAGGTCCGGCATACCGTAACATTCATCGTTCTGGATCAACCACGTCGGCAAGGCTTTCGGACCAAAGCGCTCGTCACCGCCTGGAATGCTCATGTAAAAAACGGCTTGTCTCGTTGCAAAAATGCGCTGCCCCAGAATGTCTGGGAAAAGTTTCCCAAGCCACGCGCCGCACGCAAACACGAATTGCTCAGCGCAGAACGGCTCGCCGGAGTTGCGGCAATTTACGCAAGACAGTCTTCCCGGGTCTCCTGCCGGGCCCACTTCCGCAACTCGGTAGTCCACACCCAGCCGCACTGCTTCGGTCACCGCCGCCGCCACCGCACGCCGCGCCATCAGCACGCCGCTCTCCTGCTCGTAAATTCCCTCTGCAATATTCTCTAAACGGACTTGCGAATATTTGGAGGCCAGCGCCGGTCGGTCAAACTCACGGAACTTTACTCCACAGCGCGTCAACACCTCTCGCGTCGCGCGCAGCGTCGGATCTCCCGCTGCCGCCATCCACAGCACGCCAGTATTCTGGAACAGCGCCTCGTTCCCGGTCGCCGCGAACAATTCTTTCCATTGCACCAGCGACCGCTGCGACCATCGCGTATAAATTTCCTCCGCTCCATATCCCATTCGAATGATCCGCGATTCATCGCCCGAACTCGACCGCGAGTGTCCCGGCCCGTACGCCTCGAGCAGCAACACGCTCTTGCCGCGCCGCGCCAGCTCCAGCGCCGTCCAGGCGCCAAATACTCCCGCCCCCACCACCGCCACATCGTAAGTTTTCTCCGTCGTCATCGTTGCCAATCCTATCTCACTACATCCCAAAAACGCACACCTCGACTAACCCGACATTTTCGCCGATTTGTGTAGCGGCGGGTTTATCCCGCCGTCTTTCTCTGTTTCTGGAAATTGCTGCGACCAGCGCGTCGCGCTTTAGGTGTTTCACTTAATACTTAAAACTTATTACTTACGACTGCCTTCGCCCAGCTTTTCCACCCAATGCGCCAAACTCGTCAACGACTCGGTATCCGTCGGATCCAGATGCAACGGCGTCACGCTCACATCCCCCGCAAACACCGCCGCGTAATCCGTGTCCGGCTCGATGTCCTTATCGATCTTCTGTTCGAAAATCCAATAATAATTTCGCCCCTTGGGATCTTTTCCCTCGCTCAACTGGTTCCGCGTAATCTTTTTCGATTGTCGCGTGAACCGCACTCCGCCCTTCCAAGGTTCCGGCACATTGATATTCAACAAGACTTGGTCCGGCAGTCCTTCTTTCAAAATCAATTCCGCCGCCGCCCGCGCAATTCGCGCCGCATTCGCAAAATTCTGTTCGCTCTTCCGCGCGCAGAGCGACATCGCCACCGCCGGAATGTGATGTAACGCCGCCTCCCGCGCCGCTCCCACCGTTCCCGAGTAGTAGACGTTCTCTCCCATGTTCGCGCCGTGATTGATTCCGGAAATCACCAAATCCGGCCGCTCCGGCAGCAATTTGTGCAGCGCCACAATCACCGCATCCGCCGGAGTTCCTTCCACCGCCCAATGCCGCTCGCTCTTCGGATGCACCACAATCGGCCGTCGCAGCGTCAACGATTGCGCGGCTCCGCTCTGCTCCGCAAACGGCGCCGCCACGCTGATCGTGGCAAAATTCTCCAAAGCCTCCGCCAGCACGCGCAGCCCTTCCGCGCCGTACCCATCATCATTTGTCAGCAGTATGTGTGATTTGTTCAAGTTATGGAGTGCGGCAGCCCGGCTGCCGCTTTGCGGTGTAATCCACGCCGAGTTCTAGAAATTCTGGTCGGGGCGCCCGGATTTGAACCGGGGACCTCACGCACCCCAAGCGTGCGCGCTACCAGACTGCGCTACGCCCCGACAATTTCAATTCTACCGTGTTCAGCGCCGTTCGAGAAGCGTCAAGAACGCCCGCAGCGAATCGCGCATATCCAGCAGCATTTTTCGATTCAAAAGCTGCGTCGCGCCATATCCCGGCGCAATCGCCGCGCCTGATTCTGACTCACGCGCCGTCCCACCCTCGCGCAAATGCCGCCGCGCCCCCGCGATCGTAAATCCTTCGTCGTACAGCAGCCGCTTGATCTTCCGAATCATCTCCACATCTTCTTCGCGATAAAACCGCCGCCCGTTCGCGCGCTTCTCCGGCTCCAGCGTCGGGAACTCCGTCTCCCAATACCGCAACACAAACGCCTTCACGCCGGTCATCCGGCTCACATCGCCAATGCGATAGAGCCCGCCATCCAAATCCAGCGAAGTCTGCGTCCCCGCCCCGTTGTTCGCCATGCCCGCGATTCTACCAAGCCGTTCTGTTTTTATGTAGCAGCGGCTTGACGCCGCTTTCACGGTCTCAACATTCGTCCGGCATAGGAAACTACTCCTCTGCCTTCTTCGGGTGCCCCACACGCCGTAGTTGCGTGTGGGGCACCCGTGGTCACTCATGCTCTCTCTTCGTCGCCGCCACCCGGCTCTCTTTCATTCCTCTTCCGCATCCGCTGCACCCACCGCACCGGCGTCCCAATAAACCCAAACTTCTCCCGCAACTGATTCTCCAGAAAACGTTGATACGCAAAATGCAGCGGCTTCTTCTGGTTCGTAAACATCAAAAGTGTCGGCGGTGAAGTCTTCGCCTGGGTAATGTAGTAAATCCGGATCGGCCGCGCCTTCGGCAGCGTCCCCCGCTGCAAATCAATTGTCTTCAACCAGCGATTCAATTCCGGCGTCGAAATCTTCTTCTTCCGCTCCTTCGCGATCTGATCGATCAACGGAAAAAGCTTCTCCGCGCGATCGCCGGTTTTCGCCGAAATAAACACAATCGGCGCATAACTCAAAAATTTCAGCTTCTTGCGAATAATCTCTTCGTAGTCTGAAAGCAGTTGGCCCTTGTCCACGATCTCCGTCGGCGGCTTACGATCCGCGATCCGTCGTGCTTTGCCTCGCGCCGAAGTTCCCTCGCGATTCGCCGCCGTCTGCGCCGCCGCAATCGCCAAATCCCATTTGTTCACCACGATAATCACGCTGCGCCCGGACTCTTCCGCGTACATCGCAATCGTCGCATCGCCCTGCGTCACGCCCATTTCGCCGTCCACAATCAGCAGCGCCACGTCCGCGCGTTCCAGGCCGCGCTTTGCCATCACCACGCTTAATTTTTCCGCCACCAGATTGGTCTTGCCCTTGCGCCGGATTCCCGCCGTGTCCACAAATCGATAATTCTTTCCGTCGCGCTCCACATCCGTGTCCACCGAATCAATCGTGGTCCCAGGAATCGGCGAAACGATCGACCGTTCTTCTCCCGCCATCCGATTCAGCAGCGTCGACTTCCCCACATTCGGCCGCCCAATAATCGCAATCTCGGTAACTTCCACCCTCGGCTCATCTTCCTGATGCACCGTATCGAGCGCCAACGTCACCTGCAACGCGTAATCCAGCAAATCATCCACGCCGGTTCCATGCTCCGCCGCAATCGGAAAAATCTTCACGCCAAATTTATGAAACTCCGCGGCCTGCGATTCCTGCCCCACCGCGTCCACTTTATTCACCGCGATCACGAACGGCTTTCCCGTTCCGCGCAGCATCTGTGCCAATTCCTGGTCCAGCGGCGTAATCCCTGCTTGGTTGTCCACCACCAGCACCAGCAACGCCGCTTTTGCGAACGCCACCCGCGCCTGCTTGAAAATCTCCGTCGGAATCAGCGCCTTGTCGTCCGGAATAATTCCGCCGGTATCCACAATCTCCAGCGCTTTGCCGCGCCATTCCGCTTTGCCATAAATCCGGTCGCGGGTAATCCCCGGCTCATTGGTCACAATCGACCGCCGCGTTCCCGTCAATCGGTTAAACAACGTGGACTTGCCCACATTCGGGCGCCCAACAATCACCAGTGATGGTAGTTTTTCAGTCATTTGAACGGACCACAACGGTGGCTCAATTCCGCTTTCCGATGTGAATTGGATTCTTCCAGTGTAACAGATGCGTCCTTACGGAGTACGGAGCTCGACTCTACAATTTAGCAAGCCCGCTATGGAGTGCGCGAGGCCTGCTCCCGCTTTTGCCGCCCAGCGGCCATGCTGGGACTGGCGGGTGAGGGTTTACGGGAGGGCACGACTTCAGTCGTGCCGAAGATGACGGGGTTCTCAGGGGTTTCAACCCCTAGGTCCGTAGTCAGGCAGGTAGATTACTTCCGGGTGGCGTCGCGCTGGCCAACGCCAGAATCGCTCCGCCAAACAGCAGCGTATCCGCAAAGTAGTTGATCCCCTCAACCTTCACCGCGGTGTTCGGGTCAATCATCTGCAAGATCAGGATCGGCCCATAGATGAACAAGACCAGCAGCACAATCCAGGTGCCGAGATAAGTTGCCGCCATCCGCGTCTGCTTGGCCAGCAGAATGCCCACCCCGGCAACCAAAAGAATTGCACCCGTCAGATAGCCAATGACCATGCCCCCTGGAATCCACGCGGGCATCAGTTTTTCCAGCGGGACTCCCGGACATGCCGTTGGATGCAGGAAATGCCAAACGCTAAAAAATATGGCGGCGGACGCGATTAACACCCGGCCCACGGTGATCAGCTTGCTCCCGCCTTGCCCCCGCATCGCGCTTCCCGCGAGGGCCCAGGCTCCGCCCGCGAAGGACATTTCGCGGAAAACAATCACCCATGCAAACCGGTCTTTGGGGCTGGCCAGAACTCGCGGGATATGCACCATCGCCACAAACAGAACCATCATGATTCCGAACAGCAGCCCGGACCACCGCACCTGAATTTTTGTGGCAATGCTCAAGGCCGCCGCGAGCAATGCAAAGCCGACGAAATACGCCCAAAACAAACGCCACGGCATGTACGCGGGCACCCCCATCATGATGAATTTTGCGCCCGAGAGATGCTCCGCGCCGAACACCGCCAATGGGATGGCAAAACACAAATTGCTCAACGCTACGATCTTGTCCAGGCCGCCGGCCCGCGCGACATCGCTCTTCGCAGCCCACAGCGCAATCAGCAAAAGTAGTATCCCTGCGCCGCACATCGAAACCGCCGTCCGAGAAATCTCAAAAAATATTGCAAGAATGGTTGTGTGCATATGAACGTGAATCCTAATCGCCCGCGCTCTATCTCGGGCACGTTCCCGTGTATCAGGGTTTGTACTTAAGAACCCTGAGCCGAAAAGACTGTCAATCGCTGCAGATTGTACAACGAAGGATAGCTAAGGATATTTTTTTGCAAACCAGGACAGATTAGACGGGCTGGCAAGTGGCACGACAAGATAATAGGCGCTACCCGCTGGCATGCTCGTGGATTGTGAATGTATTTATCGTCGATTTGATTTTTGACGCCAGTCCAGCATCGCCTGCTCTAATCACTCAGATTTGCAGACATTGCTGTAGCGCAGCGGTGCTCCGTTTTCCCACGGCTTATAGCTATTAGCGAATTCGATGCGTTCGCGAATGGAGGGATGGTCAGCCCGGAAGATCAGAAAAAACTTACCCCATTCAGGCGCGAGTGCGGTTTGCGCATCCCTGACAAATATCAGCGCATCGGCGTGGTTCTGGTGAGTCAATTCAAGGCCGAAACGGTCGACTTCGTGTTCGACATGCCTGGCCAGGCCCGCGGGACATACAAGGGCACAACTAAGTTGATCTTCTAACCTCAACTATTGCAATGTGTTACCGACGATCTCGCATCAACCGGTGATAGCCCAGCTACCAGCTTCAATTCAATTTGGCCGCCCGTTTTAAACAGAACTGAATTTGATTTTGTCGGAATCTGGTACAGTGCTGGCCTAACTGCCCTGTGGTCCCGCATCGGAGCTTTAGCTCAGGCGCGCTCAATCCCCTAACAGGCAGTGTAATTTTTTCGGTTGGTTTGCGTACTACCTTATGGACGTCCAGAAAACAGGCCGGATGAACGCGGTCGAAACAAGGGAGTCGGGCAAAATCATCGCCCGGGCCAGGGCAGGGGATGCCGAGGCTTGGGGTGAACTCTACCAAGAGTTCGCTCCTGCGATTTTCCGTTTTTGCCGCAGAGCGCTTCCGACCCGCGAAGATGCCGAAGACGCCACCATGGAAATTTTTATGAAGATTCGCGACAAACTGGATCAGTACGACGCCACGCGGCCTTTTTCCTCCTGGCTGTACAAAGTCTCGGCCAATCATTGCTGGGATATGCTGCGCCGCCGCAAAATCCGCCAGGACAAAGAAACCGACGATCTGGAAACTCTGCCTCTCGAACATCCTGATCCCAATCAACTCGACCAGCTGATCGAGAAACGAACCAGCGAAGAAGTTCGCAAGGCGCTCGATAAACTTGGCGCGCGCGCTCGCATGGCGCTGGTTCTGCGCTATTACTCTGATATGAGTTACGACGAAATTGCCGATTCGCTCGGCGTGCGCCGCGCCTTCGTGGGCGTGGTGCTGCTGCGCGCCCGGCATGAGCTGCGCCAGGCGCTTGAAGGTACGGGCGCGATGGCTGCGGGAGGTGCCCGATGAGCTCGGCCAGTTCGCCACCGAATGAACAGAATCGTGCTGGGCAGGAACATCTCGACGAGATGACCTGCATGCTTTATCTCGAGCGGCAACTGGAACGCACTCGCGCGCTGGAAGTTTCCGCGCACACCCAGAGCTGCGATTCTTGCCGCACCTTGCTGCGCGCCATGGAACGCGAATCACGCTTGCTGACTCGCGCCATGCTGGAAGAAGAAGAGCCCTTGCCCGCGCGCATCGCATCGTTCCAGGAACGCGTGCGCCGCTCCATGCAATGGGTCTGGATGGTGGCGTTTGGACTGGCCGCAACTGCGGTCTATGCCATGTATACGGGCTATATCGAACCGGTGCAGCAGAGGATGGAACAAGCTGGATTTGGAGGAACAAGTTTGATGAGCATGCTGATTTTCCAAGGCTCTTTTTGGAACGGGTGGCAGTCGGTGATTTCATTGGTGGAAGTTTTGGCGCTGGTGACCATTGCTGGATTTGCCGTGGCCTTCGCGCGAAAACGGATTCGCAGAGGCTCGGCACTCGCGCTGGTGCTGACCGGATTCTGCGCAGCATTTATCTCCGCGCCGGCGGCCTCCGCAACCGAATTCCGCAGTGGACCCAGCATCGAAATCGCGAAAGATGAAACCGTGAAGGGCGATCTGTACGCTACCGGGCAGGACGTCAGCATCGACGGCACTCTTGACGGCGACTTGATCGTCTGGGGGCAGGAAGCCACCATTCGCGGACATGTTACCGGCGACGTGATTTTGTTCGTGCAGAGCGCGCGCATCGAAGGCCAGGTGGACGGCAACGTGCGCGGCTTCTGCAACAACATCACCGTCAGTGGACACGTTGACCGCAATCTCATGGCCTGGGCCCAGGTGATTCATGTGGACACCCGCGGCACGGTTGGCCGCAGCATCACTGCCTTCTCGCAGACTCTGGGCATCGACGGAAAAGTCGGCCGCGACATGCTGATCTTCAACCAATCGACGCGTATTTCTGGCACTGTCGGCGGCAGCATCGACTCGAGAGGCGAAACGTTGACCATCGAAGATTCCGCGCAGATCGATGGGCCGGTTAAATTCGAAGGGGAAAAAGAGCCGCACGTTTCGAAGAAAGCGAAACTGGCTTCGGAAGTGAAATTCACGCAGCACGTAAGGCACCGGAATGAATTCGGAAAGAGTTCCGCGTTCTGGGCGGGCGTGCTGGCGGTTGCGTTTGCGCTGTATGGAATGGTGCTGTTCCTGCTCACGCCGAACTTTGGAAAAGAATCGGTGCATGCGGCGGAGAACATCGGAGCTTCGCTCGGACTTGGATTACTGGTATTTTTCGGCGTGCTGATCGGTTCGATTATTGCGATGTGCACGCTGGTCGGATTGTTTGTCGGCTTCTCGTCGTTGTTTGTATGGCTGATTGCGGTGTATGCGGCGCAGCCGGTGGTTGGCGCGCTGCTCGGGCAATGGATTGTCGGACGCACCAAGGAAACCTGGCCGCTGATTGGGCGAATGATGCTGGGAGTTTTCATTATTCGTATCGCTACGCTGCTTCCGCATTTAGGCTGGCTCATAAAACTCGGAGTCGTGTTGTGGGGGCTTGGAGCGATTTCGCTGGCGCTGTACCGGCGCTATCAGCCGGCGATTCCGGCACAATCTCCGTACGTTCCGCCTAGCGCGCCGATGGCGCCGTTGACTCCAGCAGGTGGAGCGGCAGCATGAAAAATAAGTACTCAGTTATCAATTATAAGTAATTAACAAAAAGATGCGGAGTCCTCCAGGCCGAATCGAACTTCCGATTCGGCCCTTTTCGTAACGCAGACAATCTTGTCTGCGCGCGGCGTTTAGCTCCGGCAAACTTGAAGCACGCAGCCCCCGCGAAGGCGGGGCAAGCAGAAGTGGCTACAGAAAACCGCACCGGCAAGATTGCCTGTGCCACTAAATCCCGCTTAGTGTGCGCGAACGGTTTGCGACACCAGTTGCGGCGATGACGGCGACCCGAGATACAGTGCGCTGGTGGAGAAGGTGTTGCCGTTGGAGATGCCGGTCAGAGCGGAAACTCCATCCAGGCTGAGCCGGCCGGCGGTGGTTCCGAATTCCTGCGAAGTCGCAAACCCATAAAACGACGGGAAACTGTTACCGCTGAAAAACGGCAGCGCGACGCTGGCCATGGTGCCGGTAGTGCGAGAAAAGCGCAGCGCTATTTGCGTGGTGCCCGCGGCTCCCGGCGTGGCGCCCGATTGTGCCGTGAACGAGGAAGCGGGAATCGCAACCGTTTGGCCGGCGAGAATGGAAGAGACGCTGTTGGAGCTGGTGAAATTTTGAATGGGAAGGCCGAGACCTTTCGCGATGATTGTAAAATTTTGTCCCGGGGTAAGGGTGACCAGGATTTGATCGCCAAGATTGACCCGCCCACTGAGGATGCTGCCGCTCGAAGCAAAGACGCTGTCGGTTACGACGATCGGAAATTGATTGGTCACGGAATCTGGTACGCCGGTAACCACACCTTCAATCACATCGGTTGAAGCGGAAAAGAGCGGCTGGTAATACACCAGCGCGAAGGTGCTGTCGGCATTGAGCACGGCATCGATGATGGCCACGTCGTTTACGTGAATGCAGCCGGTAACCGACGGGCTGGCGCAAGAGGTATCGAATTGCGTGGAGGAATTCGCGCTGGCGGTGATGCTGCCGCGAGTTGTGGTTTGCAACGTGATTACATTCGAGTTGACGGTAGTAATTGTTCCCATGACGTCGTCAACGTGGGAGAGTTCTCCGGAAGCGAGATCGGTGGCGCTGGAGGCCGGCGGGAGCGCGGCTGCGCTGAAGACGCTGGCCGCGCCGAGATTCACTGCGGTGATGTTCTGGCCGGTGATGGTCAGCGAGTTTCCCAGGTTTACGTTGATTGCGAACCCGGCCTTTTGATTGACGCCGAGAGAAAGATTGATAGAGGCAGTTGCGGAACCGGCTGTGCCGCTGACCGACTTAAGGGTGCCGGCAGTGCAGCCTGGGACACCGGGATTGGTTTGAGTGCAGAAGGTCACGCGCGGCGCGGAAAAGGAGATTTTGACCTCGTTATAGGTATCGGCCGCAATGCTGGCGCCGTCGGCGAGAATCGTGGAGTCGCTGGTGACGCGATTGAGCTCTGCGATGTAAGTGGTGGAGTTCAGCTGAACCGGAACACTGGTACCGCCGGCAGAAGTGAAGGTGATGCCAGTGATGGTGGCCGCAAAGGCCTGAATAGAAAGCTGGGAACTTGGATCGGGTGGCGTCGCGGTCAGAACGAGCGAAACCGTTCCATTGTTGTTTACGCAGGTTGCTCCGGAGCAGTTAATGACATGATTCACACCGCTGCAGGACGTGAGCAGCGCCACCGGAATGACAAGAAAAACTGCAGAGAGGAATCGGCGGTTCATGGAGTACCCCACTTGCCAAAAGTTTGCCCGGCCGGGTGCGGAGCGGGGCAGCGTTGCGGCTTCCCCAAGATAGAAGTTATCGCTGCGACTGGCTACAGGGAAGCGGTAGCAATTTCGGTTGCCCAAAGGCTAACCGGAGCTGTGATTGGTCAGTCGTGACTGGTGACTCCTTGGGGCCGAGCGGGCGTTACTTTTTGCCGTTATTCCCATTTTGGTTCGCGGCCTGGGGCCCCCACCCCCACCCTTTTCTTGTAACTATTCATTCTGCGGGGGTTAAAGTCCCTAAGCTAAGCCGCAGTGCCGTAGACAGCACGCCGCAACGCAATGATGTAAACTGCGCGAGTTACCGCCCAGCGATTTTGGTCCTTACACGAATATTGAGCGCGACGTCTAACGGGAGATTACCTCCATGACCAACTCCACGACTTGGCCTGCTTTACCACTTTCGGAGTGGAAAGACACTTATGCCACGCTCCACATGTGGACGCAGATCGTGGGCAAGATACGGCTGGCGCTATCGCCGCCGATCAATCATTGCTGGGGATCGACGCTGTATGTGACGTCACGCGGCCTGACGACTTCGCCGATTGCATACAAGAATGGAACGTTTGAGATTGCGTTTGATTTTGTGGCGCACTCGCTGGAGATTGCGACCAGCCGCGGGGAGATCAGGGCGTTTCGTTTGGCGCCGCGCACGGTGGCGGAGTTCTATGCGGAGTTGATGGGCGCGCTACATTCGTTGGGGATTGATGTGAAGGTGTGGACGATGCCGGTGGAAGTGCCGCGGCCGGTGCGATTTACTTTAGATGAGGGCCATGCTTCGTATCACGCCGAGTACGCGTACCGTTTTTGGCAGATTCTGGTGAGCGTCAGCAAAGTGTTTTGGGAATTTCGTTCGCGGTTTATCGGCAAGAGCAGCCCGGTACATTTTTTCTGGGGAAGTTTTGATCTGGCGGTGACGCGGTTTAGCGGGCGGCGCGCGGCGGAGCGTCACGATGCGGAAGCGTTTATGCGGGAGGCGTACTCGCACGAAGTTTCCAGCGTGGGATTTTGGCCGGGCGATGGCGAGGTGATTAAAGATGCGGCGTTTTATGGGTATGCGGCGCCGGAAGCAGCGGGATGCCGGGAGTATCCGGTGCGACCGGAGAAGGCGTTTTATCATGCGGAGAAAGGCGAATTCTTTTTGATGTATGAGAATGTGCGATTGTCGGAGAATCCGGCGGCGACGTTGATGGAATTTTGCCAGAGTACGTATGAGGCGGCGGCGATTGCGGGGAAATGGGATCGAACGGGCTTGGAGCGCGAGGTTAAGACCGCGACGCCGTCCAGGGCGTGATGGTCAAACCGACCAAGAGTAATTCTTCAGCATGCAACCCAAGGTCTACCCGCAGCCTCGAAGCGAGATTCCTCGACTGCGCGGACATTGATTACGGCGGGCTGCAAGTACAGCCCGCACCCGGCGTTCGCAGGAGCGAAGGTGGAAGAAAAAATGTCGGCCCGCTCCGCTCGGAATGACAAATCAGGGCTGCGGCGGGGCGGAGCAGAAAGAACCGGTCTGAAGACCGGCGACTACAAAAGAAAAAACATTAAGGCAGGGTGAAGGCCACGAGCGCGTCGCTGAGAGATTCTTCGGTGATTTTGGGATGGCCACCGGCGGCGATGACTACGAACTGTTTACCGGAGGCGGAGCGGTAGGTCATGGGAGTGGCGTGGCCGCTCGCGGGGAGCTGGGCTTTCCACAATTCTTTGCCGGAGTTGGCGTCGAAGGCGCGGAGGAACGGGTCGAAAGTTCCGGCGATGAAGACGAGACCGCCTGCGGTTGCGATGGGGCCGCCGAGATTGATTGAGCCGGGCCGGGTGGACGGTTGTTTGCCGCCAAAATCCTGCATCGAGCCAAGCGGAACTTGCCAGCGAATTTTTCCTTCGACCATGTCAACTGCGGACAACATGCCCCAGGGCGGAGCGATGCAAGGCATGTCGGACGGCGATTGGAGAAAGCGGCGGAACATGCCGTAGGGCGTGCCGGTTTGCGGAGAGTACTCACCATCTTCGGTGCGCGATTCGCGGCGGGCGTAATCGGTGCGCGGGATGAGCCTTGTTTTTGCGGGGAGATTATTGGTGTTGACGAAGAGCAGGCTGTGCTGGGGATCGAAGGCGTAACCGCTCCAGGTCATTCCACCGATATTGCCAGGGACGGCGAGCGTGCCTTGCAGGCTGGGCGGAGTGAAGATGCCTTGGTTACGAAGACTTTTTATCCACGTGCGGCAGGTTTCGCGGTCTTGTGGAGCGGGGCCCCAGGCGTCATCGGCGGAGATTTTTTGCGGCGAGAGTGGCGGCGGGACGGTTGGAAAAGGTTGGGTGGGAGAAGCGACTTCACCGGGGATGTCGCTTTGCGGGACTCGGCGTTCTTCTACGGGGAATATTGGCGCCCCGTTGTCGCGATTTAGGACGTAGAGAAAACCTGTTTTGTTGCCTTGAATGACGGCTGGAACGTCCCGGCCGTTGTGGCGCAGGGTGGCGAGCAGCGGCGGCGCGGCAGTGTCGTAATCCCAGAGATCGTGATGGACGAGTTGAAAGCCCCAGGCGATTTTTCCGGTTTTAGCCCGGAGGGCGACGACTGAGTTGGCCCATTTGTTATCGCCGGGGCGGAGGCCGCCGTAGTAATCGGGACTGGCGCTGCCGGTGGGAATGAAAATCAAATCGCGCTGTACGTCGGTGGTCATGATGGACCAGGCATTGGCGGCGCCGGTTTGCGGCTCGGATTTTTTGTCGCTTGCGGTTGGGTTGGCGTCGGACGGCGTTGTTGGGATTGGGTCCCAACTCCAACGCAGTGCGCCGCTGCGCGCGTCGAATGCGCGAACGACGCCTGCGGGCATAGCGGCGCGTTGATTGTCGTCGATGGCCGAGCCGACGACGACGAGATCGTCAATCACCGTGGGCGGAGAAGTCATATGATACCAGCCGGGTCGATAGCCGGGGACGTTGGTGAGGCTGACTTGGCCGGCGTTGCCGAAGTCTTCGCATGGCTTGCCGGTGGCGGCATCGAGGGAGATGAGGCGTGCGTCCTGAGTGGATTCGAAGATTCGGCGGCGACAGGGTTGGTTTGCGGCGCGAGTGGAATCGAGCCAAGTGGCGACGCCACGATTGACGAGGCCGTCGCCGTAATCGAGAGTTTGATCGATTTTGGGATCGTAGGCCCAGAGCTGTTTGCCAGTTTCGGGGTCGAGAGCGATGACGCGATTGAACGGAGTGGTGAGGTAGAGCGTGCCATCAACAAGGATCGGAGTGGTTTCGAAGCCACTGCGTTTTTTGCCGCCGCTGCCGTCGGAAATGTCTCCGGTGTGAAAAGTCCATGCGACTTTTAGGTTTGCAACGTTTTCGCGATTGATTTGGGTGAGTGGCGAGTAGCGCATGCCACCGGGATCGTTGCCGTAGCTGGGCCAGTCGGAGGCAGGGGAGGATTGCGCGTGTGCCGAGGAGGAGACTAGCGCAGCGTAGAGCAGGGCCAGGAGCGACGAATATATTTTGTGCCGCATGGCTGCTATGTTCGATGAAATGATTTGGGATTTCAACCGAACGTGTGCGCGGCGCGGTTGGGCGCGGTGTGTTATCGTTTTTTGTTCCGAACATCTCACGTAAATCTAGAGGCGGCAGAGTTTGGCAAAGCGCGCATCCAAAGCGGCGAAGAAGCTGTCGAACGAAAACGAACAAGCTGCGGGGGCGAGTGTGCCGGAGCGGCGATACGTTTCGTTTGATGAAGAGGAAGAGCCGCCTCTTGCTAAAAACGCCAGTCCCGTTGGTGGCACTCGATCCGCGGTGGGAGGCGTCACCGCAATTCAAGTGGACATGAAAGAAGTGTTTGGGCCGGGCGGCATGCTGGAGCGCTCGATGATCGGCGGGTACGAGCACCGGCCGGCGCAACTGGAGATGGCGGAGTTGGTGCACGACGCGTTCCAGACGAAGCATCACGCGATCGTGGAAGCGGGTACGGGTACGGGGAAAACTTTGGCGTATCTGCTGCCGGCGATTTGCAGCGGGCGACGAGTGGTTATTTCAACGGCGACGAAATCGTTACAGGAGCAGCTATATCAAAAAGACATTCCATTTTTGCAAAAACACTTTGCGCCGAATCTTAAAGTAGCGGTGATGAAAGGCCGCGCGAATTTTATGTGCCGCGCGAAGCTGCATCAGATGGCGGACTCGCCGATGTTGAAGGGAATGGAGGAACTTGACGCATTCAAGCAGATGAGGGAGTGGGCGAAGTTGACGGAAACCGGGGATCGGGCGGAGCTGACGTTTTTGCCGGATGATTCGGATTTGTGGGCGCGGCTGGACGCGCGGCGAGATACCTGCACCGGGCAGAAGTGCTCGGACTTCAGCGAATGTTTTGTGACCGCGATGCATGCGCGTGCGAAGGAAGCGGACATCATCATCGTCAATCATCATTTGTTTTTTGCGGATTTGGCGCTGAAGCACGATGATTTCGGCAGTATTTTGCCGGAGTATTCGGCGGTGGTGTTCGACGAAGCGCACGAGATCGAAGATGTAGCGAGTGATTATTTCGGGCGGCAGATTTCGAATTACCGGTTTGAAGAGCTGGCGCGGGATGCGGATCAGACACTGAGAATCTTGAAATTGGGATCGCCGGCGCTGTTGCGGCGAACGCAGCGCTTGCGCGAACGCAGCCGAACGTTTTTCGAATCGTTTCCGGCGCGCGATGGGCGGTTTCCATTTTCGCGGGCCGAACGAGAGGCATTTATCGATCAGCATCACGAGGCGTATTCCGGTCTGACTGACGCGCTGAGGAGCATTGAGACGGAATTTGCGGCGCTGGCGCAAAAGCCGGAAGAGTTGACGCGGCTGGGGCGGAGGAGCTTCGAACTGCGGCAGGAGCTGAGTTTTCTGTTCGAATCGAACGAGAGAAATTTTGTGTACTGGTTCGAACGGAGGAATAAAGGCGTGTTTCTGGCGGCGACGCCGATCGATGTCAGCCAGATTTTGCGGGAGCGGTTGTTCGAACAGTTCGACACCATTGTGCTGACTTCAGCGACGCTGACCGTTGGCAACCGGTTTGATTACATTCGGCAACGGCTAGGATTGGATAACGCCAAGGAGCGTACACTGCCGCCGGAATTTCATTACCCCGAGCAGTCGCTTCTGTATTTGCCGCCACGCATGCCGGATGTGCGCGATGCCGGATTTCAAGCCAAAGCCGCGGATGAAATTTTGCGATTGCTGGAATTGAGCGAAGGGCGCGCGTTTTGTTTGTTCACCAGCTATGCGCAGATGAAGGATTTGTACGAGCGAGTGAGCGTGCGTTCGCCGCATCCGCTGTTTTTGCAGGGCACGGCGCCGCGATCGGTGCTGCTGGAACGATTCAAGAACACGCCGAATGCGGTGCTGTTTGCTACGTCGAGCTTTTGGCAGGGAGTGGACGTGCCGGGCGAGCAGCTTTCCTGCGTGATTGTGGACCGGTTGCCGTTTGCGGTGCCGAGCGATCCGATTGTTGCAGCGCGAGTGCGTGCACTAGATGAAGAAGGGCGCAACGCGTTCGCGGAATATCAAGTGCCTCAAGCGGTGCTGGCGCTGAAACAGGGATTTGGGCGGCTGATTCGCGCGAAAACTGACCGCGGCGTGCTGTCGCTGCTCGACAACCGCATTCAACGCATGGCATATGGTAAAATTTTCATGGAATCACTTCCTAAGTACGCCACCACGCAGGAACTCGGTGAAGTTGAGCGGTTTTTCGCGGCGGCAAAAGCCCGCGTGAACCGGTCCAGGGATAAAGGCAATCCATGTTTCAAGTAAGTGTGGAAGAAACATTTTCGTCGGGGCACGCACTCCGCGGTTACAAGGGGAAGTGCGAGAACGTGCATGGGCACAACTATCGGGTGCAGGTGACGCTGGCCGGGCCGCAACTGGATCATATCGGACTGCTGGTGGATTTCACGGAGTTAAAGCGCGTGGTGCGCGGAATCATTGCGGAGATCGATCATCAATTTCTGAACGATCTGGAGCCGTTCAAAACAGTGAACCCTTCGGCGGAAAATCTGGCGAAATATTTTTACGACGAGACGCAGCGGCAGTTGACGACGCTGCCGGCAGGAGCGGGCATCACCGAAGTGACGGTGTGGGAGACGGATACGGCGAGCGCGCAGTACCGGCCGGGGAATTAAACGCAATGAATCGCGGCTTTTTGATCGTTTTGATTCCGGCGCTGTTGGTGGCCGCGGGCTATATCGCGATTTTCCAGTACCTGGGAGTGGCGCCGGGATACGGACGGCTGGCCGGAGCGATGGTGCTTTTAGTTGGCGTGATCTGGTGGCTGGGCAAACGTAACAAAAAGAGATCCAACGTGGCAAATTAGAAACGACAGACTGAAACGACCTCGATGTTCATCACCGAAATATTCAAATCAGTGCAAGGCGAAGGAACTCGCGCAGGGTTGCCGTGCGTTTTCGTTCGGCTGACCGGATGCAATTTGCGCTGCACCTGGTGCGATACGGCCTATGCGTTTCACGGCGGGAAGAAAATGAGCGTGGAGGAAGTGCTGGCGCGGGTGGATGAGCTGTGCGGGCGCGCCGCAGATCAGCCGGGTTCGAACGCGATCGTGCCGCTGGCGGAGTTGACCGGAGGCGAACCCCTGCTGCAGGAAGAGATTTATCCGCTGGCGGAAGCGCTGCTCGCGCGCGGCTATACGGTGATGATTGAAACCAGCGGGGAAAGGTTTGTGGGCCGCCTGCCGAAAGAAGTGATCAAAATTGTGGATGTGAAGTGTCCGGACTCGGGCGAAGCGGACACATTTGATTTGCGCAACCTGGATGCGGTCGGTTCGAATGACGAAATAAAATTTGTGTTGTCGACGCGGCGCGATTACGAATTTGCACGCGACTTCACTCGTGAACATGCGCTTGCGAATCGCGTCAGGCAGGTGCTGTTTTCGCCTGCGTTTGCCGACCCCAACGGCAAGTGGCAAGGTCTGGAGCCGCGCACGCTGGTCGAGTGGATTCTTGCGGACGGATTGCCGGTGCGGCTGGGATTGCAGTTGCACAAATTTATCTGGCATCCGACGACCCAGGGAGTTTAGTTGCGACGATGAGCGACACGCGAAAAGCGGTGGTGCTGCTGAGCGGTGGGATGGATTCGTGCGTTTGCGCGGCCATCGCGTGCCAACAGTACGGCGCCGCGAACGTCGCGCTGTTGCACGCCAGCTACGGCCAGCGCACGGAAACGCGCGAGGCGCGAGCGTTCGGTGCGATTGCGGATTTTTATGGCGTAAAACAACGATTGATGGTGAAGCTCGATCACTTTCGCGCAATCGGCGGCTCGGCTCTAACCGATACAAGTATCGCGGTGCCGGAAAACGAACTTGGCGTGACACCAACCCACGGCAGCGAAATCCCAGTGACTTATGTTCCGTTCCGCAACGCGCATTTTCTTTCGGTGGGAGTCAGTTGGGCCGAAGCCATTGGCGCCGGGGCGATTTATATTGGAGCGGTGGCGGAAGACAGCTCCGGCTATCCTGATTGTCGGCCGGAGTATTACAAAGTTTTTCAGGAACTGGTTCGGGTGGGCACGCGGCCGGAGACGCAGGTTGAAATCGTGACGCCGGTGATCGCGCTCAAGAAAAACGAGATCATCCGCAAAGGCATTGAACTGGGCGCACCGCTGCATCTAACCTGGTCTTGCTATCAGAGCGACGCAGAAGCGTGTGGCGTTTGCGATAGCTGTCTGCTGCGGCTGCGGGCGTTTTCTGAAGCGGGAATCCCAGACCCTATTCCTTACCGGCACGTAGCCTCGGCCCGCCGATAGCGCCCCGTCTGGCACTTGGAATTGCCGCTGGATAGGCGATAATAGGGCGCACGACTATTCTTTCCAATCAGGGTTTGTAAGACCAACCCTGAACCCGGAAAGCTTTGGGTAAGAGCTTTCTTTTGGCCCTCAAGAAATCTCGGAATGCGGCGGTTGGGCGTTTGACTGCGTAATTGCCGCAAGGCAGGCAAAGGAGAATTGAGCATGAAGAGATTCGCATATTCGTGGGCGTTCGCAGTTATGGCGTTCGTCATGCTGTTTGCGGGGCTGGCGCCTCGCTCTGTGGCTCAGGATAGCGGAATTGCGGGAACCGTTCTGGACGTGGTGGCCAAGCCGTGGGGGGATATTCCGGTTCAGATCGTGAGCGACCAGGGGGTGAAATCGGATACCAAGACCGACGCCAAGGGACGCTATTCGTTCAACAACCTGCGGAGCGGTGTTTACACTATCAGCCTCACGCTGCCGGGGCAGGCGCAACCGTATGTAGGCGGCTCGGTGAAAGTAAGCAGCGGCCAGACGGTTCCGGTGGATTTCAACTTCAAGGACATCGTCGGCAAGCAAGGCAAGGAATTCGAGGATGCCAAGAAGAAGCAGGACGAAGAAAAACAAAAATTCACGAGCATGAAGCAGCACTTCGATATTGGCATTGCAACACTGGAGCAAGCCAAGCAGGCGAAGGCGGACATGTCGAAAGCGCCCGCAGACCAGCGCGAAGCGCTGAAAGCGAACGTAACAGCGCTGAACGAAAAGGCAGTGACTGAATTCGAAGCCGCAAAGGCTGCTACCGGCGAAAAGGATTCCAACCTTCAACTGGTCATGGCACGCCTTGGCGATGCCTATGATGCCGCAGGGCGAACCGATGACGCAATTGCCGCCTACAAGCGCGCCATAGAATTGAAGCCATCCTTCGCGTATTACAACAATATAGGAGGGATCTACGGTCGCGCCGGAAAGATTGACGAAGCTTCGGCTTCATATCAAAAGGCCGCGGAACTCGATCCGGCACAGGCAGCGCAGGCCTGGCGCAACTTCGGTATCACCATGTACAACGCCAACAAGTACAAAGAGGCGGTCGAGCCGTTGAAGAAATCGACGGAGCTCGATCCCAAGAGCGCGCAATCGTGGTATCTGCTGGGAACGGTTCTGGTCGGGACGATGGGCTTCAAGAAAGTAGGCGACAAGGACGTTCCCGATGTGCAACCGGGCACGGTGGAAGCTTACCAGCACGCCATCGAACTGGATCCCAGTGGGCCGTGGGGAACTCAAGCCAAGCAGGGCCTGGACATGCTCAACCAGATCTCGCCGGGCATCGCCACCAGCGTCACCGCCAAGAAGAAGAAGTCGTAGCGAACGATAACTATCGCGATTCAAGGGCCGGCGAGTTTTAGCGCCGGTCCTTTTCTTTCGGTGGCGATCGCAGCGTCACTTCGAAGTCTGTGACCGAACGTTAGCGGTGAGATAGCGTGCCGGTGGTCTTGGTGCGTGCCAGCGTCCAGGAAAATACCAGCATAGAGAGCGGCAGTAATACCATCGCGAAGAGCAGCAGAAGCTCGATGGCCGGCAGCACTTGCCGCAGACCGGCTCCGCCTAGCAGCGCCGCGCGCATGGCGTTCAACGCATAAGTCATGGGATTGAGTTTTGCGACAACTCGCAGCCAGTCCGGAAGAATGTCGATCGGGAAAAGCATTCCGCCGGCAATGCCCCACAAGCCAATGAGCAGCCACTTTGCCGGATTGCCGCGCTTGAACAGCAAAACGTAACTTGCCGAGAGGATTCCCAGTCCAGAGAACGAAAGTAGCGACGCTGCCAGCACCGCGACCACGCTGACCCAATTTGCGGCACCGAGCGGAAAATGAAATAACACCGCTCCCCAAATCAGGTAGATGGCGATACGCAAAGTGGTGATCAAAAATGGATAGATGGCCGAACCGGCGAGCATCACCGGCAGGGAAGTCTGGGTGACCAGAAGATGCTCCAGCGTGCCGGAATCGCGGGCTTCCATCAGGCTCAGATCAAATGCGTCCATGGCCACGCTCAGATAATCGAAAAAAACGAATCCGACTAGCGCAAACGCAAAGTAACTTCCAGGCTGCGGCAAGGCGCTGCGCAGTTGCGGGCTGTCCACGAAGCGCGCCGCGTAGAAAAACATGGTTGCGCCGAATAGCGCCTGAAAAATGTCCATGATAAACGGGCTGCGATAGGTTTTGGCGATCAGCAGGTCGCGCCAGAGATAGAGCCACAACTCGCGCCAGCGGCTCACCGCGGCGGTTCCTGCGATTCGAACAGGTTTGCGGAACCGCTCAATTTTAGAAATGCCTGCTCGAGAGTTTTGGTGCAGGTCGCCGCGAGCAGGCCGGGAACCGTGTGGAGCGCGATCAGCTTGCCTTGATCAATCACCGCCACGCGATGGGCGAGTTGCTCGATTTCGGAAAGCGCGTGCGATGCGAACAGCAAAGAGGTTCGCGCGTCGCGCAGCACTACGCTTGAGAGGAAGCGGCGGAACTCCGCAGCGGCGATGGCGTCGAGGCTGCGCGTCGGCTCGTCCAGCAACAAAACGGTGGGCTTGTGGAGCAGCGCCCGGGCGAGGCTGAGGCGCTGGGTGGTGCCAGAAGAGAGCGTACGCACCTGCTGGTCCAGAGTGTCGCCTAAATGAAAAGTTTCCGCGAGCTCGGCGATGCGGTGGGTGGCGTCGCGCCTGGCTAAGTGATTGAGCTGTCCGAAGAAAAGCAGATTTTCGCGTCCGGTCAGGCGGGGGTAGAAGCCCTGATCGCTACCCGAGTGGTAGCCGAGATTGCGCCGCACGGCGCGCGGGTCTTGTGAAGTTTCGTGGCCGGCGACGAAAGCCTGACCACGCGTGGGGAGCAAAAGCGTCGCCAGAATTCGCAAAATGGTTGATTTTCCTGCGCCGTTCGCTCCCAGCAGTGCGACCGCTTCTCCTTGCCGAACTTCAAAGCTCACGCCCTTCAGTGCGGGGCGCGTGGCCGGTTCGAACGGCTGGAGAAATGCGGCGAATCCGCTGCGCTGCGGCGGATAATACTTTTCCAGATCCTTCAGAACGATGGCGGCGGTGGCGGCAGCTTCGGGCATCGAGTTTTTATAGCGTTTCCTGGGCCCCAGCACAATCGCTATGTCCGTATGTGGCGTTGTGTGTTGGTAGTCAATCGTCACTGGGAACAGATACAATTACGCAGCATAAGGCGTCTATCTGCTGGGTATCGCGCAGCCGCTGTATCCTGAAGAAAGGTCAATTCCTAGCGCATGATTTCATTTTCCGATCGCGCCATCGTTCCTGCGAACGTGTTAATTCGATTTCTGGATCAGGAATCAGTGCTGCTCAATCTGAAAACCGAGCGCTATTTTGGTTTGGACTCCGTCGGCACGCGCATGTGGCAGCTGGTGACCTCCGCGCCCACGATTGACGCGGCTTATTACCAACTGCTCGAGGAATTTGACGTGCAGCCCGAACTTTTGCGGGCAAACCTTTCCGACCTGCTCTCCCATCTTGTGGAAAATGGATTGATCGAGACGCAATCCTCCGATGTGGGCACGCCTTCGGCGGTTTAACGCGCTTCCGCGCCCCGCAAAAGGACTCTTCTTGCGGGCCGCGGTGCTACTTCCTTTGCTGACCATTAGCCTCCGGCTTTGTGGGTTCCGATCGACACAGCGCTTCCTGCAAAGGTTTGCCGGTTCGCCAATGAAGGCGCCGCCGGAGGGATGCAGTGTGGAGCGGGTCGCAATCACGGCTCGCATGGTGCTGGCCGCCGCGCGAAACTCTCCCATCCCGTCGACGTGCCTCGAACGCTCGCTTTGTTTGTGGTGGCTGCTGGCGCGGCAGAACATTGCGACGCAGTTCCGCATCGGCGTCAAGAAAGACGGCGAGAAATTTGCGGCGCATGCCTGGGTCGAGCGTGACGGCGTTGCAATTGGCGAGCCGGAATCGTCGCATCTGCATTTCGCGGCATTCGACAAAGAGATGTTTGGAGATGTGTCGTGAGCGGCTTCGCAGGAATCGTTCGAATTGGGCCGGATGCAGCTTCCTCTGAAATCGATCGCGCATCGATTGAACTGATGGCTCGCGCCATCGCGTTTCGCGGACCGGACTCGCAGCGGCAAACTCACCAGACCGGAGCTTCGTTCGCCTTTTCATTTCTAAGAACCGGGCCAGCTGCCCAAGAAGAAGACCAGCCTTGCACGGTGGACCGCGAAACTTGGCTGCTGGGCGACGTGCGCTGCGACGGCCGCGACGAAATTATCCGCAAACTTTCGCAGTACGGCGTGGAAGTGCCATCAAACGCGAGCAGTGAACGCCTGATTCTTCAATACTCCGCTAAATTTGGCGAAGACGGACTGCCGGAACTTGATGGCGATTTGAGCTTTATTCTGTGGAAGCCTCGCGAGCGGAAGCTCATTGCATTCCGCGACCTCACCGGGGCGCGGCCATTTTTTTACGCGCACCGTAACGGCGTGCTGGTGTTCAGCAATACCATGCAGGCGATCCTCGCGGTTCCGTCAAACACTCGAAAATTCGATGAGGAATTTCTCGCTGATTTCTTGCTGGGTCTTCCTTACCACGATCCCGGTGCCAGCGTTTACCGCGACCTTCGCCGGCTGCCGCCCGGTCATCTGCTAGAGTTCTCGGAAAAGGGACTGTCCATTCGGCGCATTGCCAGCATGCCGGTGGAAGAGCTTCTCTTACTTAAGTCCGAAGAGGAATACCTAACCGAGTTCAGACGTTTATTAGAACTGGCAGTGCAGGATCGCCTTCCCTCTGTAGATACAGCCATCATGTTAAGCGGAGGTTTGGACTCGACCACGATTGCCGCGGTCGCCGTCGCAATTCGCGAACGAACTGCATGCACCGCAAAACCCGCCTTCAGCGCGTATTCCGTGGATTTTCTGCCACTGTTCGATGATCAGGAAACGGCGATAGCTGCGCGCTTCGCGGCGAAGTTGGGCATTCCTTGTCACATCGAACATCTGGGAGATGTTCGGCCGTTCGAAGGCTGGGATGAGTTTCCCGTTCTCCTGCCCGAACCGCTGCTCGATCCTTACGCAGTCCTGGTGCTCGCACATCCCCGCAAGATTTCGTTAACGTCTCGCGTCGGCATTACCGGAATGGGCTGCGATGAACTTCTTCGTCTGCAAGCCATGCCGTATCTACGCTTTCTGGTACGGGAGGGGAGGCCTTTATCCGCCATGAAAGCGGTTGCTCAGTACATTGTTTCGCAAAGAAGGATTCCGCCGTTGGGCGCCGGCATTCGCTCTGGATTTCGCAACCTGTTCGGGAAGACTCCGACCAGCTTTTTCTATCCGCCCTGGTTCGCTCCAGATTTTGAGCGTAGGCTCAACACAAAAGAGCGATGGCGAGCGATCGACAGTCCGCCTCCGCGATCGCATCCCTTCAACCCGCGCGCCTACAATAATATGAACGACTTAGCGGTTGGGAGCGTTTTTGAGGCGGTCGATGCGACCTGGACCGCTTGCCATTTGGAGATTCGAGCACCATTCATGGATCGCCGGCTAGCGCGTTTTTTGCTACGCATTCCCCCACTTCCTTGGGCAATGGAGAAATTCTTGGTACGGCGTTCCCAAATTGGAATTCTGCCGGACGAAATTCGTCTCCGCCCAAAGACGCCGGTGCTCCAGGACGCGTTGCTGCTGCACACTTCTTCGGGCAATTTTAATCCAAAGCCCGTCCGGAATCTGCCTCCGCTGATGCAATCTCTAGTACATAGTCAATCCCTAATTGAAAATCTTCAACAAACGAAAGATCAATCACTTTATTTACACCTACGCCCAGTCGCGCTGGCGCGATGGTTAGAAAACGTCGATAAGTATGGTTCTGAACGGTACAGTTTATGAGTGGTTTCAACTCTCATGAATCGGTCTGTTCCATTGCCAAACAAAAAAATATATCGCGAGCCGAAACTTGCGGTTTATGGCAGCCTAACCCCCATATGACGGGTGCAGTTAGCAACACCAAATCGAATATGGACGGCGGCAACAACAGCACCAAGACGGCCTAAACCACAGAACGTTCAATTGCTGCCCCCCGCCAGCATGAAGTCCCAGCCAAACAATTAGAGTGCTTTAACTGCGCGCAGTGGTGCCTGAAACGCGCGATTGCACCGTAGCGCACCGTTCTGTCTATCTGCTCACGGGTTGGAGCACGGAATGCTCTGATTTGATTCAGTGGTCGGAAGCCGCACTCCGGCGAAAGCCATTGAAAAGCCAAATCCAATTCAGTAAAGTCGTCAACGGAGACCCAACCCAGATGAAGTCCCAGTGCAGTTGCACTGCAAGAAGGTACGGCAGCCTGACGGAAATGACAGCAGCAAAAGGCATTCGCGAACATAAGGACGCCAAGATCGGGACGGCAAAAACCGGCTAGCCAAAAGACATGTCCGCACTCGTATTTAGCAGCTAAGCCCTTCTGTGAGACACCTCTACCGCACCTATGGTCTGACTCTCGCGTCCGACCGTTCTATCCTTGCTCTGGCCCCCTTTTCCGGCACAGCACCCGCTCCGGATCTGACTTGCGAATTGGGCTCAATTCCTGCCTGGGCTGCGGAAGCGTTAACCCTTCCGATGACCTCTGCAAGGACGCGGCCCACCGAGTTGCTGCCGGGCAACGAAACTTTTGCCGTTTCCGAATACGGCCACGGCCTCTTTTTCCATTTGGCTTATGGCGATGGCAGTCGATTTCTGGTGGACCGAAATGCCACTCGCCTGTGGGGCGAATCCGGCCCGGGCCTGTCTTATGACGATCTCTGCGTATATCTTGTCGGACCGGTCATGGGCTTCATTCTGCGTCAGCGCGGCGTTACCTGCC
This sequence comes from uncultured Acidobacteriota bacterium, assembly GCA_963814635.1. GTDB lineage: Bacteria > Acidobacteriota > Terriglobia > Acidiferrales > UBA7541 > Acidiferrum. Next base: position 188,411 of record CAWFDP010000004.1, read on the forward strand.
TTCACGCCAGTGCCTTGACCTTCCAGGGGTGCGCCATTGCGTTGTTCGGGGGAGCTGGCGCTGGGAAATCCACCACTGCCGCAGCGCTGGCGCTTCGTGGCTGGCCAGTATTGTGTGAGGACGTCTGCGCGCTGCACCAGGTTGAAGATCAGTTTCTGGTCCGGCCAGGCTATCCGCGCGTTTGTCTGTGGCCCGATTCCGTGGATTTTCTTTTTTCCTCGAACGATGCTTTGCCGCTCATCGTGAAAGGCTGGGACAAGCACTTTCTCGAGTTGGACGGTTCTCGCGCGCAGTTCGCCACCGCCGGCGCACCGCTCTCGGCAGTGTTTCTTCTTGCCGTCCGCGAGGACTCGGACTCCGCGCCCCGGCTCGAACTACTATCGCAACGGGAAGCTGTGCTGCAACTCGTCGCTAATACCTACATGAATTGGCTGCTCAGCCCGGATCAGCGCGCCGCCGAGTTTGATGTTCTGACATCACTGATGTCGTCCGTCGAATGTTTTCGGGTATTTCCCAGCACTGACCCCGCGCGTCTTCCAGCGCTCACTGAACTCATCGAATCACAAGCGCTGCGTGTTGTCAGCCAGCATACTCAGCCTGGTCTCGGCACGGCGTCCAGCAATGTATAGCCTGGAACAATACGCGACGATGTTCGCCGACAAGCTGCGTATGGACGCATACTCCGCTGCGATTGCCCGCGCTGTTCGGCCCGGTGACGCCGTAGTCGATCTGGGCTGTGGACCGGGAATTTTTGCGCTGCTTGCTTGCAAGGCCGGTGCTCGCCGCGTTTACGCAATCGACATGGACGGCGTTGTCGAATTTGGCCGGCACCTTGCCGCCGTCAACGGATTTTCTGACCGTATCCATTTTCTTCGCGGAGATTCGCGCAGCATTCATCTTCCTGAACGGGTCAGCGTGATCGTTTCCGACGTTCGCGGCGTGGTGCCGTTACACTCGCATGCCATCGACACTCTCGAAGATGCCCGCAATCGTTTTTTGGCGGAGGGCGGTCAATTAATTCCGATGCGCGACTCGCTTTTCGCCGCGGTCATTGCGCACCCGGAGCTTTACGATCAACTGGTTCAACCCTGGGCCGGCATTCCGAATCTGGAATTATCCTCCGGCCGTCCGCTGGCTTTGAACACGCTGCACAAGGATCATTTGAAGCCGAAGCACGTGGTTTCCGAGCCGCGCCGCTGGCACGTGCTTGACTACGCGAACGGTGCCGCCGCTCCAGCGGAAGCCCGTGTCGAATTTCCGATCACTCGAAACGAGCTCGGCCATGGCCTGGGCATCTGGTTTCAAACCATCCTGATGGATGGCATCGGCTTCTCCACCGAGCCTCGTAACGTCGGATCGGTCTACGGTCACGTTTTTCTGCCCTGGCTTGAGCCAGTTGCGCTTCGCGAAGGTGACATTTGTACCGTCGATTTGCGCGCGCATCTTGTCGGTAACGACTACATCTGGAAGTGGGAGACCAAGATTCCGGCGGGCCCTGGCCGCAACGAAGTCCGTTTTGTACAGTCCACTTTTTACGGCAGCCTGTTCCCACCCAGCGTACTTCTGAAGCGCAAGCAGGACTTTGTTCCCGTTCTCAACGAGGTCGGCCGAGCCGAACGCTGGCTGCTGCAAGCCATGGACGGCAATCGCCCTCTTCAGAGCATTGCCGCGGAGGCGGCGCTTCTTTTTCCGCATGTCTTTCGCCGTACCGAGGACGCCTTCAATCTCGCTGCCGATCTTGCCGAGAAGTTTTCCCGCTGAACCTGTTGCCAGTCATTCTCGCGTACACTGACTGCATCTTTCTGGAGCACTCTTCTGCCGCCATCGTCTCCATTCAGTGCTGACTTCTTGAGCCACGAATGGCCGCTTCTTCTCGAAGCCTGCGCGCGGCCTCGCGATCCCGCAAGAATTTCAGCCGCCACCGCCGGAGTGCGGGATTTCGAATCACTCTTTTTGCTTGCCGATGAGCACGGCGTCATTCCGCATCTCTCTGCGGCTCTGGGTGTGGCTCCCGATCCGCGGTTGCCCGACTCGTTTCTCGCCACGCTGCGCGAACGTCAGCGCGCTCATTTTCTCTTCACTCTGACCATGGCCGCCGAACTCTTCCGCATCCTCGATCTGCTCCGCCAGTCCGCGATCGACGCGCTGGTGGTAAAAGGTCCGGTGCTCGCTCTGCGCGCCTATGGCGACCCAGCAGCGCGCCGCTACGTGGATCTCGACCTGCTCCTCCGTCATTCAAACGTCCAGAGCGCCGCCGAAATTCTGATCGCCGCCGGCTACGAGTCGCGCGTTCCGGTCGAAGCGATCCGTGCCGGAAAAGTTCCCGGCGAATACCTTTTCCGCCGTCCCGGAACCAGCGTGGTTTTCGAGTTGCACACCGAACGCACTTTCCGCTACTACCCCCGCCCGATTCCGATTGAAAAATATTTTCAGCGAAAAACCACGCTGCCCCTCGATGGCCACGCCGTTCCGGTCCTCTCCGTCGAGGATGAATTCGTATTGATCTCCATTCACGGGGCCAAACACTTTTGGGAACGGCTGATGTGGATCTCCGACGTCGCGTCGATGGTCGCGAACCATGCCGAACTCGATTGGCAACGCATTCGCCTGAGTGCTAAGGATGTGGGAGCGGAACGCATGGTCCGCGTGGCGCTGCTGCTGGCACAACAACTTCTGTGCGTACCGGTCCCGCAAGCGATGAAGCACGAGGTCGCTAGAGATTCCAGCTGCCTGCGACTGGTACGCGAAATCGAATCCTGGCTGCCCTACGGCGGATTTGCTTCACCGCCCTTGGCAAAACGCGCGTTGTTTCGCTTCCACATGCCTGGACGCTTATTTGTCGGCGCAGCCTATCTCACCCGGCTTTCGTTTTCCCCAACGGAAGATGATTGGTCGGCTGATACCCAGGCCTCGCGATCGCGTGTCGCCGAAATGCTTGGCAGGCCGTTCCGCCTCGCAAAAAAATATCGCAACCCGGATTCCTGACTTGTTGTAAGCCTAAATGCTGCGGCGTTTTTGATCCGGCGTTCTGCGGTCGTGTCAGTTTTCGCCCTTCAACTTTTTGAGATGCTCGATTCCATTCTGATTCTTCGGGTTCATCTTTACCGATCTCTCATAATTTTCAATGGCCAACTCTCTCTTGCCGGCCGCTGCGTAGGCTTCGCCAAGGCTGTCATATACATTTGATGAGTCCGGGAACTCCTGGACATTCTTCTGAAAGATGCGAATCGCATCGTCAAATCGTGCCGTTTGAAAATATTCGTAGCCAAGCCCGTTCAATATATGCTCTTCCGGCCGATGCTTAGGGTCGTCGGACTTCTTCAATTCGTCGTACTTCGCCAGCGCGGCGTCCAGTCCCTTGAGTCTCGCCAGCATCGCAAGCTGCATATAAGACGACCGCGGCCCCGGCGGGTATTTCCACGCATACTCCTTCGCCACGCTTCGCAGATACTCGTCCGCCACCAAAACCCCGTAGTCCGAGTCGGCCATCAGCGCCGCCCCTTGTCCGGTTTCAGCGTTCATGACCAGCAGCGCTTGAAATCCTTCGTCCGCGCCGTTGTGTCCGAATTCACCCGGATTTTTCGGATTCAATCCAAACCCGATCCCGAAGTTCTTCGATTGAAGTGTCAACATCTTCTCGGTGGTTTCTTGCGTAAGCACCCTGTTCGATTTGCCCTGCTTGGAAAGCGCAATTTCAATCGCAAACTTCGCCAGGTCAGTCGGAGTCGTCCACAACCCGGCAGCCGCCATTTCCGGGTACACATGCCATTTTCCGTGCACCGGTTTGCCATCTCCGTATGCGCCACCCGCGGTCATTGCCGCACGAGCGGGAGGCAATGGCTGTTCGTAACTGCTGTCGCTCATCCCGATTTTATCCAGCACGCTGTCTTTCATCAGTGCAGGGAACTGCTTTTCGCTCACGTCCATCATCAGTTGCTGTTCGATGGTGATTCCGCCGCCGGAATACCGCTCGTCGGTGCCGGGCACAAAATCGACTCGGATCGGAGCGGTATTCGCCGGTTTTTCTCCGTTGAAGATCTGCACCAGCGTCGGCACCTTTTCGTCGACGTCGTAGCCCGGAAAGCCGTGAACCGTCAGCCCCGCACTGTGGCTCGCCAGCCGCCGCAGCGTCACTTTCTGCTCTTTGGTGAATTCATTGTCCGGCACTTTCCAGGATTTCAATTTCATATTCACGTCTTCATCCAGCGAAAGTTTTCCCTGTTGCACCAGCACCAGCATTCCCGCGGCGGCCACTGGTTTGCTGATCGACCCCGCTTGAAACAGCGTCTTTGTTGTCACCGGGTTTTTGCTTCCGGGTCCAGTCACTCCGTAGGTCTTGGTCCACGCAATCTTGTAGTCCTCGATCACCGCCACGCTGAATCCCGGCACGTTGTACAGCTTCATCAGCTTTTCGATTCCCAACGGGATCGGCGGTTCTCCTTTTTCAGTCGTCACCGGCTCGATGCCGCTGGCGATTCTGGCGATGCGCGCCTCTGAGGTCGCGGCACTCTTCTCGGCTGTTGCCTTTCCCGGTTGACCGGAGGCGCTTTGCCCGTTCACTAAAGAACCGGGTGCCGGTGCCAGAGCCATCGCAATCGCAGTGAGGGAAAGCCCCGCCACAAGCGCCAGTATTTTGTCTCTCATAATGTTCTCCTTCGAACGGCCACAGGTCCTGGGGTTGCAAACAGGCACACCCACACGGCAGTTCCAGAACCCTATCCTATCAACGAGCGGACATTTCAATTTGTTCCCGGATCACAGGAAATAGGACGAAGCAGCAAGGGTTCTGTCGCTAAGCCGAACTCGCCGAAAATTGCTCCTCCCAAAAACCAAAAGGCCTCCCTAGGTTTCAGGAAGGCCTCGATTCAATCTGCGCTGATGGCGCGAACCAGCTTAGATCCTGGTACGCATTTCGATCTTGTGAGCCGCCTTGGCCTTCGCCGCGGGAATTTCCACATCCAGCGTCAAAGCGCTCTTGTTTCTCAGCACGCCAAGTTTCGCGCTCTTGCCTTCGCCGGGCGCGGAAAGCTTAGAACGCAATTCCGCAAGCCCATGAATCCGCTCGCCATTCAGCGAGGTAATCACGTCTCCGGCCTTAACGCCTGCTTTCTCCGCCGCCGATCCCTGATTCACGTCGCGAACCAGAATGCCTTCACCGTCGGGCGCGCCAAAATACGCGCCCAGTTGGCCGCTGATATCTTCCGCGTCGATCCCCAATCGTGGCCGGCCCATGAGCAGCGCTCCGCCATCCCACTCCATGGACGGAACATCCGGCGTAGGCGCCAATTCAGGCATTTCCGGCACCCGGAAATTGAACACTTGCGGCATTGCCCTCATCAGTTGCTTGCGGCTTTCTTGCATTTTGCCGAGCGTCGCGGCAATCGTCTGCGACCGCCCATCTCGCCACACGCTGAGCTGCACCGTGCGTCCCGCCGGTATTTCGCGAATCATCCTACGGAACTGTGCGGTACCTTCGACGCGCTGCCCGTTGATTTCCGTCACCACGTCGCCGTCCTTCAATCCGGCTTTCGCTGCGGGGCTATCCTCCAGCACTTTGCCGATCAGCGCGCCTCGCTCCGCGGAAAGTTTCAGGTCCTTCGCCTTCTCAGCTGTCACTTCTTTGGTCTCGACGCCGAGCCAGCTCCCGCCTTGGTCTGCTAGCGACATCACCAGTTGATCTTCGTCGTCAACATCCGGCGAGCCAACAAGCACGCCGCCGTCCGGCGATTGCATAATTTTCATGCGGGTGATCGCGCGGGGCGTTGCAGGTGCTCCTGGCGGTGTCACTTCCTGCCGAGCGACGGGTGCGGCATCCTGCGCGGATCGCGAAATTCCCGGCAGCGCGATTAGTCCGAGGCTGAGCGCAACGGCGCCGGTCACCAGCAAAGTCTTTTTGTTGTCCATAAAAGTCCTCCTCAGTGCGGTTAGACGTGCGTTACCTCAAACAGTTGTGCGCAATGCAACCACTCGGATTGCGCCATTGATGGTGTGCAGCCGGATTGGTGCTCCGCCCTGCCCAAGCTTTCCGTGCAGCTCGCGGGGCTTCAGCGAACTTTCCATAGCCACCGGAAGCTCCGACAGAAAATTTCCATTTAAGCACAGTGCTTCGAGGTCCGCTTGCGCATCAGCGGGAAGCGCTAACACCACCGATCCATTCGTGGTTTCCGCCAGGGTGCCGCTGACACCGTGGGCATGCGAGAGTTCCAGCCGCACGTTGCCATTGGTGGTGTGCGCGTGTACCGTGCGGTCCGCGCCATAAACTTCGATATTGCCGTTTACGGTACGCAGCTCTTCCACCTGATCCACGCCCGCCACGATGACCGTCCCATTCACTGTTCCAACGTGTTCTATCCTGGCGCCGTGCGGCACATGAATCGTGTACTCCACCGCCACCTCCACGCCTTCATTCTGCGGATAGCGGGTGGTCACCGAAACTCCGCGAGCGTTGGCTTGTACGTCGATCGACACTCGCGCCAGGTCCGATTCCTTGAACTTCGCGGTCTTTACCCCGTGCACCTCGACCACATCCTGATCCCAGCCTTGCACTTCCACGGTTCCGTTTACATTCTGCAACTCAAAAGTGCCGCCCGGTTGCAGTTTGTAGGTTTGATCGAAGTCTTTGCTGATGGCGAACCCAGGAACAGCCGCCACCAACAGCGCGAACATGAACATCACCGCAGGAACGAGCATCTTGCGAAGTTTCATAACCGCTCCCCTTCGAGGATTCGCCGCACGCAACACGTTTCCGTTTTGCCGCGCGGTTATTTCCTCGCTCTCCTAAAATTTTCCCCGGACCGAGGCCCCCACTACCCGAAACTTTTCACGTGCCTCGCGCCTTCATGCCTAGCGCAAATGAAATTCAAACGTTACCGTTGAAATCACATCAATCGGTTTCCCATCCATCCAAACCGGCTTTCCACGCCATTGCTTCACCGCTGCGATCGCCGCGTCCGCCAGAACCGGGTCGCCTTCCAGCAACTTCTGCACTTCGATTCGTCCGTCCTGGGTCATGCGCACTTGCAACCGTACTCTGCCTTCAATGCCAGCCTTCCGTGCGACTTCGGGATACGCCGGCCGCGGCGCCGATGTGATTCTTTTCTGGAATTCATCCCCGTCTTCGCGCATGCCGCCGAGTATGCGAATTTCCAACTTGTCGACCCACGTTCCGACCCGGACATCTCGGTATTCCGGCTGCGCCCGGACGTCGGGTTGCGGCCGCGGCAACGGATCCGGCCACGCCATTTCGCGTACTGCCACTGGCGTCATATTCAGGTCGCGCTTCATGCGCGCTTCTTGATCGCGCATCATCGAATCCCACAACGCTGTCTCCGATTCGAGGTACTGCAATTTGATTCTTCCCGAGGTGGTTCTGAGCTTCAGCACTGGGCCGCCGCCGTTCAATGCTGCCATCGCTTTCAGCGGACCGTTCGCCGACCCCAGCTTGCTAACTTGCAGCGCCAGCGCCGGGTCCGCGTCAATCCGGTGCTCTCCGCCGCGCTCCACGGTCGCTTCGATGTTTGCGGCCAGATTCCGCGGCAGGAAAACGACGATGTCTCCTTCACCGGAAATCAGCTGTGAAGCTCCGCTCAAGCTCACCGCGGAAGTTGCGCCGTTAGTTGCGGAGCTGCTCGCACTGCCCGCAACCACGGGATTGATCCATGCCGTGATGGTGCCCGATCCCGTCTCTGCCCGCACCGCTCCCGAAACCCTCGTCAAACAGATACTTCCGCCACTCGACTCCACGTCCATCGGCCCGGAAACATACATCACGCGAATTCCGCCGCCGCCGGTTTGCGCATGGACCGATCCGCGTACCTCGCCAAAATCAATCTGCCCACCGCCGGTTTTCACTTGCACAAAATTTCCGGCTTTTCCGACAGTGATGTTTCCGCCCTCCGTCGCCAGTTCCGCCTTGCCGCCAATTCCCGCAGAGCGAATGTGGCCGCCGCCGGAGTGCAGGCTCGCTTCGCCGTGAATGTAGCCGGTATTGATGAATCCGCCGGCGGTGAATGCATTCAAATCGCCGGCTGCGCCTGCGACTTGAATGTGACCGCCTTGTGTCTGTAATTTGGCCGCGACGTGTGCAGCAACATGCGCGCCGTGGTGGTTCGAAGCGTCCGAAGCATTCGTCGAGAGCTGCCCGGTAACGATGTTTCCGCCCTCTGTTACCAGGAATGCCGCTCCGCCAATGTCGCCGGTCTCGATGTCGCCGGCCCCGGTATTCACGTCAACGCTGTAACTGGCCGGCACGCTGACTTCGTAATGCACCCAGAACTGTGCGCCGTTCGCACCACGCGTTAGCTGTGGCGGCAGGCTGCCGGTGATTTCAACACCCGTAGCCGTGCCCTTCACATTCAGAACGTAATGGTCAAGGAGCAGCGCTGCCAGCGGTTGCCGGGCGTCCGTTTCGATGTGCACCGAATAACGCACCACCGGAGGCGCACCGCGCTCCAGCGGAAGAATGTGTACCGGGCCAAGATCCGTGGTCAGGTGCAGCGCCAGATTTTCCCGCGTATCGAGAGCTCCGGTTAATTCCTTTGAAAAATGCGCGCCGCCAGGTTCGCTGCCGCGGGCGGGCTCGACAATGATTGTTCCAGGATCGTTTGCCGCAGACGTCGATCCGGCCGCGATCCCGCCGAAGAACAATGCAACCGTCATGAGCTTAGCGATTTTTGAATTGGAGTGAAGGTTCATTCTAATCTTGGCAAAGCCTCTTCAGTCGCGAGGACTGGATCCCGCGTTTCCTGCCTGCATTTCGTTCTGACATCTGAAACTCGCGCGTAAATTCCGCTACTGCACTTCCGACGGGCCAATCTGGCGCAGCGCCGCGGCACTTCTCAGCCGGACATAGCGGTTGGGATCGCTATGCTGCAAATCTTCCAACGCGCGCACGATACGCTGCACTGACGGATCGCTTCCCGGCAGCGTTGCCACCGGCGCCACCAAGGGGGTATCGAAATCGGATGAGTCCGGCGCCTCGGGAGCCTGTGGCGTCTGGCGAATCGATTCAAGTTCCAGCGAGCGCACCAACAAATTCACCGCTTCCACTCGAACTCCAGGATTCGAATCGATGTTCAGCCTGTCCAGCAGCGCCTCACGGACATCTTTTTCGCCGGCGACCTCGCGCAATGCTTCCAGCGCCTTCATTCGAACCGCCGGATTCTGATCGTGGCCAATAGCATCCAGCAGCGCGGCGCGAATTTCAACGTCGTGGATCCGCGCCTTCAATGCATCCAGACAATCAATTCGCACTCCTGCGTCAAACCGGTCGCTGTTTCTCACCACGTAGGTCAGAACCCGCCGCACATCGTTATCGTCCAGATTCCCGGACAGCGTCACCGGCTGTTCCGCGCTGATCTGTACTTGCACTGTTCCCGGAGCCGAGTCCACGCTTGGCGCAAAATTAATCGCCCCAACCGCCATCTTGGCCAGTTGCTCATCGGAAAGTTTGGGCGCCGCCGAGACATTCACGGCCGTGCCCTTGATGTTTGAATTGTCTGTCGGCAGCCACTGCAACAACTGCACGCCAAGAATCGCGCCCGCAGCCAACAGTCCCCCCGCGCTCCATCCGGGCCGCAGCGCCATCCATCGCCGCGCCCATCCAAACGGCTGCCACTTTTCCGGTTCCGCCGGCACCGTCAATTCATCCAACGATTCCGCCAACTCGCTCCGGCATTGCGCCAGCAGCGTTCCCGTTCGATCCAATTCATCCGCTGCCTGTGGCAGCCCGCACAACGATTCTTGCAGTGCGTTCTCTTCCGCCAGCAGCGCGCGGCACTCCGCGCACCCCGCCAGATGCGCTTCAATCGCTCCACGTTCTTCTGCGTTGACTTCATCGCACGCAAAAAATACCAGCAGCGGCGCAACTTCAGCGCAGTTCATCCTGACCTCGCCGGCGCTCATCGCAGCTCTCCCAGTTCCTGCCGTAGTTTCCGCGTCGCGCGGAACAATGAATTTTTCACGGTCTCTTCGGTCGTCCCCAGCGCGTCGCCAATCGCGCGCAATTTTAATCCCTGATAGTGCTTCATCTCAAACACAACTCGTTCGCGCGGCGACAATCTTTCCATCGCTCTCGCCAGCTTGGTTCGAATCTCCAGCCCCATCAATCGCCGTTCCGGGTCCAGAGTCGGCCGGTGCTCGCGCTGTATTTCAAAAAAATCGCGCGTGCCTTCATCCTGACGGTTCATGTGTACTTCCGGAGCCTGATCCTCCGGCCGCGCCTGCCGCCGCCGCAGATGGTCCAGGCACACGTTGGTCACAATTCGGTATAGCCAGGTATAAAAACTGCATTCGAAGCGGAAGCGGTGCAGGTTGCGGAACACCTTCAGGAAGGCTTCCTGGTACACGTCCCGCGCATCCTCGGGACGTTTCATCAAATTCATCGCCAGCCGCAGCACGTCGCGGTCAAACCGGCGCACCAATTCCTCAAAGGCCAGACGGTTACCGGCCTGCGCCTCGATGACGAGGGACCGTTCGTCAAGTTCCGGCAAAGAGGTCACCGTGGCCAGTACGGCGTCGGTTCCGCCGGACCTGCCTGTGTTATCAGCCAAAGCCAACGTCCAATGGGGAAGTGGCATCTTCGCTTTCTTTTCGTATTTAGCTGTGTTCTCCGTTGATTCGCTTCAACTTAAGCAAACGGATACTCCCAGCCAAACACGCGGCGTTGCGGTGTCTACCAATTCAGACGCACCCCAACACCTCAGGTAAGCAGCCACCTCTCTTATCCCATACAACGAATACGAGAAGCTATTTGTTTCGAGATGCCAACAATTGCCTAATCGTTGTTTAAATGGATTTAGCGCGCACAACTAGCCGTTTTCCGGCGTCCATTGCAATTCGTTGTTTCCGGCGATCCGCTACGCGCTTTCCGTCGCAGTGGACGACTCTTTCGCCGTCAGCCACGCCGCCACCGGCCAAATCACCAGCATCGCCAGAGCCCCCAGGCACACTGCGCCTTGTTGGTGGTAAAAAGCGTTAGGCTGCGAAAGCAGTTCGACACCGCCAAGCAGCAACCCCGGCATCGCCAGCACCAGAAAATATCCCAGCAGATTCAGCCGTGCCACCTTCGTCACTCCAAACACCACCACCGCCAAAAACACCGCTCGCGCAATCCATTGCTTCACGAAGTCTTCCGGACTTCCCCAGCTACCCACCATCGCCAACGAACCCAGGGTAAACAACAGTCCGCGAATCATCGGCGATTTGCAGTGCGCCACAATGAATCCACCGATCACCGCGATCAGTCCGGTGAACACCAGTCCGTGCAAAACCGCTCCCGCCGGAATCGCGATCCCCGGCACAAACAAATCGAAGTCGAATCCAAACTGCGCGCCCAAGGCACGGTGCGTCGTCGGCCAGAGACTTGAAGCCCACTCTGTCAGCCGGCTCAAAGCCAGCAGCGCTCCTGTGCCGCCCACTCCGATCATCGCCGCATCGCGATAGTATGATCCTGGCATGCCACGCCATCCCGGCAGTTCCGTATCTCCGAATGCTTGCCGGCAGAAAAACCATCCGATCGCAAACAACAGTCCCACCATTCCGACCGTCCCCGCCGACAACAGCAGGAACGACACGCCCATTTCCGCGTACATTACTTTCAACGGAACCGACGTCGGATACTGATCCAGCGATCTGGCAATCGAATCGCTGAACACGAATCCCGCTGCAAACGCCGCCGCCGCCCATCCTCCCCAGCCCGACAGCCTGCGCCACGGTATCGCGCGCATCGCGTCTGACTTGATTCGTTTCAGAAACTGCACCAGCACCGCGATCACCAGCGCCGCATAAAAACAAATCTTGAATACCAGCAGCAGCGTTTCCGAAACGGTCTCCGCACCCTGCTTGCGCCGCCACTCGTCCGGAATTTTGACGAATGTCTTGAAGCCGGTTACTTCATCACCCGCTACTGCCACCTGCACTCGCGCGAACGCGTGGTTTGCAACATCCGCCGCCGCGATCGTTGCTGGTCCGTCCAGCGCAGCGTTTTCCTGCCACACCAGGCTGTGATCCACGCGATTGGGCTTTTTCTCCGAACTTGAATCCACCAGCGTCCACTGCGAAACATCCAGTTGTTTTTCCGATGTCAAGAAAGCCGCCGCCTTCGCCACAGCTTCCTCTTTCGAAAGCGACGCGCCTCTCTCCGCCTCTTTCAATTTGTGGCTCACGCTGTGCTGCGTGCCATCGGGCAACAGGTCCACGCCGTATTCTTCGGCTGCGCCATCGCGGAAAAACCGCACATGCCACACCGCGCCCGGCACCCGTTTTTCGTAAATCTTGTTCACCGCCGCGATGCCGATCTTTTCCCGCAAATACTCATTCGCCGTCGCGTCCGTTGCATCGTCAAAAAGTGTCGCGGTGTGATAAGTCCCCGGGTTCACATGTCGCTTCTTCAGAATTTCCCCGCCACGAACCGTCGCTTGGTTGGCATCAATCGAGACTTTCAGGTAGTCCCCGAGATGCTCCGGCTTAAGCCGCCATACGCACACCCCCCCCGCCAAAATGCACAGCGCCAGCAGGCCCAGCATCCCATTTGACAGCGCTCCAATTGGCGCCGCGACGTGCGTCTCCACTTTTTCCGGTTCGGCTGCCGTCTCCACCTTGTCCGGCGCCGCATTGATCAAGTCCGCGTCGTCCGCAAACGTCCCGCGCTGAATTCGCCAGAACACCGCAAATCCAAATGGAATCAGGACCGCCAGCCCAATCACGATTCCGGAAACCCGCAGGTACATGCTGTGCGAACGGATCAGCAGCAGCCCCACTAGCGTCGCGTCCACCGTGTAGTGCCAGATCAACGTCGCCAAAATTCCCCACCGCAGCATCACGAATCCCGCCACGATTCCGATCAGCCCCACTTCCAGTCCGCGAATGTACGGCGGCTCGTTCGGATACGTGGTGTGCAGAAATCCCCATGAAAACGCCGCCAGCACCACCGCCAGCGCCCGTGACTTCGTCAGGTTTTGCAAATAGGGAATCGCGAACAATCGGAACAAAAATTCTTCGCTGGTCGCCGCCAGCAGCCCGATCGCAATTCCTCCGACCCACGGAATCGCCGTGCTCACTGAGTCTTCGTAGTTGATTTCCTGCGGCGCCCACGCTCCCAGTTTGTTGGCGATCAAATAGAACGCCACCAGGATTCCCATGTGCGCCGCGGCCAGCGAAAATCCCACAATCGTCGAAGAGAAAAACTCCTTTGTCCGCAATCCCCGCGCAGTGAACGCATTCTTCAATCGCAAAAACTGCGGTTGGGCCGCGCGATAAAGCGGCTCCGCTCCGGGCAGCACCAGCGTCACCGTCAGCGCCGACGACACGCCCACCAGCAGCGCCCACATGATTCGCTTGATCGCAAAACTTCCAAACGCCGCGTTCGTATCGTAGCGGCTCAAATCCAGCGGCCACTGATTCAGCTGCATCGCCGCCATAAATACCGTAACCAGCACGCCCAGTTGCAGCGCCAGCCGCCAGCTGGTCTGATTCGCACGGGTGAATTGAATGCCCAGCCAGATCACCGACCCAAAAAGCAGAAGGTACGGAACGGAAAACAAGATGTTCAGGATGGTATTTCCCGAGCGCAGCCGCTCGTAATCTCGCTCCCACTGCTCCGGCACCTTCAGCGCTTCCAGCGCCGAGCCGACCTGGTCGCCGTGCAACTCAATCTTCAGCCGCTCCGGAGCATCCTTCGCTCTGAATCCGTGCTTCTCCCACGTGAACGACCAGTCCATGCGATTCGGTTTTTTGTCCGAGCTGGCTTCTTCCGGCAGGAAGTCCCACGCCGCCGCTGACTTCCCCAATCGCTCCAGCAAAAAGTTTTGCGCAGTCTCTTGCGCGGCATCGCGGCCCGGCTGTGCTCCCGCCTGCGCTTCCGGAACTTTGTGTAGATAGCCGGTAATGCTTCCTTCCGGGCTTACTCCGACCCGATACTCTTCTTCCTGCTGCGGCTTGAAAAACCGCACATTCCAGCTCCACACATGCACTTCGCTCGACATTAGCCGGTTGGCTTCCTTCAACCCAACCTGCCGCTCCAGATACGTCTTCGCGTTGTCGTCCACGCCGAAAACAATCACTGACCGGTAGCTCGAAACGTCCTGCCCCAGCGATTCCACAAAACTCTTCGCGCGCGCCTGCGCCTCGTCCCGCGTCACCTGAAAATTTACCGACGCTTCCGGAAACGCCTCAAAAAAATGCCGCTGCGCGTACCACAAGCCCACTATCCCGGCCAGCACCCACAGCACCAGCGCCCGTTTTTCCGATCCGCTCAATCGCACCGTCGCCACTCTGGCCTCCGTCGCGCACACTTTTGTGAAACACCCACTCTATTTATACGCGGCCTCATCTGGCAAGTAACCAATCCTTCTGCCGCCAAGTTCCATCGCCGGATAGTACGAAAGTGCCCCAGTACCTCTGGCATCTTTCCAACTCTTCCTCTGTGTCTCTGTGACTCTGTGGTGAATCTCCTCTTCTCTGCGTATCCTCCCCTCCGTCTCTGCGTTAATCGTTTTCCGAATCCTTCTTCTCCCCTTTTTCCCTCCACGAATGCCCCAACCACGAAGATGATATAAACATCTCTATGCCCGACGGCCTGCAAACCAACGTCCAGATGATTAAAGGTGTCGGACCGCAGCGCGCCGAACTTCTCGCCAAACGCGGCATCCACACCCTCGAAGACCTTCTCGCCTATCTCCCCTTCCGTTACGAAGACCGCCTCCACTTTTCCCAAATCAAGGACGTTCGCCCCAACAATATTTTCACGCTCCGCGTACGCGTCGCCAGCGGACAAGCCGTTCGCAGCATGCGCGGCCGCGACGCCATCTACCATCTCCTCGTGCAGGACGACACTGGCTCGCTCCCCTGCAAATTTTTTCACGGCGGCTATCTCGAAGGACGCCTAAAACCCGGCCAGCTTCTCGTCCTGCACGGCAAAGCCGAAGTCGATCGCCTGCGTCCCGCGCGCGTTGAAATGGTCAATCCGCAATTCGAACTCCTCAGTGCCGCCGGCTCGGAGGACGCCCAGGACTCCACTGAAGTCGGCCGCATCGTCCCCATCTACGAAGCCATCGGCACCTTCGGGACTCGATCCATACGTCGTGCCACCTACGCCGCGCTGCAAAAGTTCGATACTCAGCTCCCCGATCTTTTGCCCGCTTCGATTCGAACCCGTCTAAAATTTCCCACCCGCCGCGACGCCATCATTTACACCCATTTCCCGCCGCCCGGCGAATCCATCGACGCGCTCAACCAGTTCCGCTCACCCGCCCAGCAACGTCTGATTTTCGAGGAATTTTTCTTCTACCAGCTCAGCCTCGCGCTCAATCGCAAAATCGCGCGCAAGCAGGACGCCATCCCTTTCCAACTGCGCGAAGACCGCATTCGCGAAGCCGTAAAGCGAATGCTTCCCTTCAAACCGACCGCCGCGCAAAAACGCGTTCTCGCGGAAATTGCCGCCGACCTCGAAAAACCCGTGCCCATGAATCGCTTGCTGCAAGGCGATGTCGGCAGCGGCAAAACGATCGTAGCGCTGCAAGCCGCGGTTATCGCCATTGAAAACGGTTGCCAGGCTGCTCTCATGGCTCCCACGGAAATTCTTGCCGTGCAACATTTCCTTTCCGCGCGCCGCATCCTCGAGAAAACCGGTTACAAAGTCGAACTGCTCATCAGCGGACTAAAACACGCGGAAAAAAGTGCCGCTCTTGAACGCATCGCCAATGGGGAGGCCCAGCTCGTTGTTGGCACTCACGCCCTCATCGAGGACAACGTCGCCTTCGCCCGCCTCGGTTTCGTCGCCATCGACGAACAACATCGTTTCGGCGTCCTGCAGCGCAAGAAGTTGATGGACAAAGCTGCAACACACGGCCATTCGCCGCACGTCCTGGTCCTGACCGCTACTCCAATCCCGCGCACCCTTTCGCTCACTCTGTATGGCGATCTCGATGTCTCCGTGCTCGACGAACTCCCGCCCGGCCGCACTCCCATCGAAACTCGCATGACCAGCGAGCCTCACTTGCCAGGCGTGTGGGAATTCCTGCGACGCGAAGTTGCCGCAGGCCATCAGGGCTACATCGTCTACCCAGTCATCGAAGAATCGAAGCTCGAACTCAAAGCCGCCATTGAAGAATACGAGCGTCTATCCAAACAAGTTTTTCCAAAACTGAAACTCGGTTTGCTGCACGGCCGCCTCTCCAGCGAAGAAAAAGAAGCGGTCATGCAGTCCTTCCGAAAGAACGAAACACAAATCCTCGTCGCCACTACCGTTATCGAAGTCGGCGTCGACGTTCCCAACGCCACCGTTATGGTCATCGAACACGCCGAACGCTTCGGCCTATCCCAGCTTCACCAGTTGCGTGGACGCATCGGCCGCGGCGCCCAGAAATCCCATTGCATTCTCGTCGCGCCGTTTCATATGACTGAGGACGCTCGGGCGCGCCTTGAAACCATGGTTCGAACCACCAACGGCTTCGAAATCGCCGAAACCGACTTGCAACTCCGCGGCCCCGGCGAATTTTTCGGCACTCGCCAGTCCGGCGAAATGGGTTTTCACGTCGCGAATCCCTTGCGCGACCGCGAATTCTTGGAAAATGCCCGCGAAGAAGCTTTCGCACTGGCCGAAGACGCCGAACGCAACGACGAACTTCGCCAGACTCTTAGCGCTCTTCCCGCGCAATGGCAGCGCCGCTACCACCTGGCGCAGATCGGCTGACGGAACGGGTGCGGGCTGTACTTGGAGCCCGCGCTGAAGAAAGACCGGGCTGGTGGCACAGGCTTTAGCCTGTGCGGCTTGATGTGTTTCGCTTGGAGCCCGCGCGAAGAAAGATCGGAATTTACTTGGGCCGGAGTGATGACGGACCTGGCTCTACCGGGCGCGGGCTGTACTTGTAGCCCGCGATAGAATTGGGAGTCGCAAGGAAAATTGGTATGCGCATCATCGCCGGCACATTTCGCTCTCGCCAGCTAAAATCGCTGAAAGGCCTGACGCTCCGTCCCACCAGTGACATGCTCCGCGAAACTCTTTTCAATATTCTCGGCCCACGTGTCGACGGCTCGCGCTTTCTCGATCTTTTCGCCGGAACCGGCGCAATCGGTATCGAAGCGGTCAGCCGCGGTGCAGCCTTCGTCGCCTTCGTGGAAAAGCATTCGAAAACCGTGCATTTAATCCGCGAGAATCTCGCCTCGCTCGAAATTGTGGACGGAGTTCGCCTGATTCCTTGTGACGCAATCGCTGCCCTCGCAGCTTTAGAAAAAGAATCCGTCGCGCCATTTGATTTCATTTTTCTCGATCCACGCTACGCCAACCAATCCGAATACAAAGAAACCCTCCGCGCCATCGACGAATCCAAGCTGCTGCACGATTCCACCATCATCATCGTCGAGCACTACAAATCATTCGAACTACCTGCCTCACTCAGCCGATTCGAACGCGCCCGCATCCTCCGCCAGGGCGACGCCGCCTTAACCTTCTACCGCCGCTCCGCATCCACGCCCTCATAACGTCGCGCCTCTCTTTTTCTGTGGCCTTTGTAGCGGCCACCTTCAGGTGGCCATCTTATTGTACGCCGCGCATGTTCGGCAGCTTGCGGGTGAAAGTCCCGTCCCAACCTGATGGAGGTGAAGGGTAGCGAAGCGCAAGGGCGTCACCGTGAGGTGGGGTCTGAAGGAAGCGTGGAGCAAAGATACGGGCCGATGGACAAGAACCGGATTTGAGGCCTACGGCGTTGGACGAGCGGGCAATTGATCGCGAAGTCCGTATCCATCAAGAACGCTGGTGGTAAATCCGGCGGTCGTGTATCGAAAGCAGTCGAGCTTATCGCGGGAGATCTGTTGCACGTCTCGAATTCGAGACTGAGGGTGGAGCAATTCACTCTGATCCTGCAGCAGAAGTCAGCAGCGGGCGTAGTACTCACGCGAGTGAGGAAGGCCCAAACAGTGAGAGCGAGTAGTAGAACGTCGAACTCATGAGTGGCACTGCGCCAGCCAATCAGCTTCGGCTGAGCTTTACAGGTTCAGAAGACGGTGAAGCCGAAACGGAAACCTGTCGAGTGGCGAAGCTCTTGTGGCGAACGACGACTCGAACCTCCGGCCCGCAAGGGCTCAACTTGCTGAACCGCCGTATGCGGACCCGCCTGTACGGTGGTGTGGGAGGGGCGAGCAGGTGACTGCTCCCCCTATCCCGATTTGAGTGCGGCGGCTTGCCGCCGCTTTTCCGACAGGCTCTCCCGGGCCGTCTGACTGCCCGCGAGCATTCTCCTTTTTCTGTCTCAGCAACAGCCCACGCAACTTTTCAGCTCGTCCCGTCATCTACTCTTCTTTCGAATCATACGTGCCGCCCCCGCCCGCCGAATCCCCGGCTGCCCAGCCGAAAATCTCAGTTAGCAGGTTATAATGAGAGGCAAAATGTCTGCGTTCGAATCAAATAATCCGCTGGACCTTTTAGGCCAGGCCCCGCCTTCTGCGCCCTCCGTTCAATTGCGCGGAGCGACAGAACCGCAACTCGAACTGGGCTGGGGACAATTCCACCAGGGCGTCGCCAGCAATTTCGCCGAACTTTTCCGCCGCGCTCGCGTCTCGAAGCTGCTCCTTTCCGCCAGCGTTTTTAAGGACATCTTGATTGAGCGGAGGGTGCCACGCCGCGCAATATTCGCAGCGGCGTTGTGGCACATCGCATTCATCGCTCTTCCGTTTCCGCAAATTTCCGGGCCGAAGCACAATCCCGCATTCGACAACATGCAATTAACATGGTCCGGTCCGGTGGTGGATTTTCCGCTACTGGAGATTCACGCCGCGAAACCAAGATCAATTTCGCGTGTCGCGCAAACGCAACCGGCCGCCTCCGAAGGCGCCGACGCATTTCATCCGCGGCAAAGAATTTTCACCGATCCGTCGCGGCCCACGCATCCGCGGCAAACTTTGATTAATCCCGCGGCTCCGCCCGTCGCGCCCAAAATTCTGCCGAATCTTCCGAACATTGTGCAGCTGGCGCAATCCGTGGCGCCCACGCGGCCGCATCTTGAAATCAGCCAGGAAACGTTGAAGAAATTGCGGCCGCGCGAAAGGAAAATTCCCAAAGCGGCAAACGCTATTGCTCCTGAAGTGCAAATGAACGAACAGCGCTCCGCGCTGAATTTGGCGATGGCCAATTCCGGACCGGAGCGCCCGAAATTGCAAATCAATGCTGGTGTCGCGCCGCGCGCCGCGCAGCGATCGCAGCAAAGTACGAGCGAACTGGAACCGGAAGTTGCCGCTTCACAACTCACTTCACCGAACGGCGGAACGCAGGCACTGATCGCGCTCTCAGCGAATCCCGGACCGCCGGCGCCAGTCGCGCCACCGCCGGGAAATCTAGCCGCGCGCGTGGCAATTTCGCCGGAAGGAAAAAAGTCTGGCGCTTCAGGTGGCGCGGAAGCGAATGCCAACGCCGGCGGAAATTCCGGCGGAGCGAGTGGCACGAATTCCGTCGCCGTAAGTATTTCAGGCGGGGCGCCGCGCAGCGCGAATACTATTTCCGGAATCGGCGCTGGAAAACTTTCCTTGCCGTCTTCGCGGCCAAACTACTCGCGCGCCGAAGCGTTGCGCGAAACCGATGAACCAACGCTGAAAACTTCTCCGCCGAATTTTGCGATGCTCGCTCCCGGTGCAAAACCGGAAGCGATTTTTGCGCGGCGGCGCGTGTACTCGATGAACGTAAACATGCCGAATCTAAACAGCGCGACCGGAAGCTGGATTATGAACTTCGCGGAGATGCGTATTTCCGCGCCAGGGGCGGCAAATGCTTCCGGAGAAATTGCCGAGCCTGCGCCGCTGCACAAAGTCGATCCAAAATATCCCCCGACACTGATCGCGGATCACGTTGAAGGCGAAGTGATTTTGTACGCGGTGATTCGCCGCGACGGCTCGGTGGACAGCATCCAAGTGGTGCACGGAATCGATCCACAACTGGACGCGAATTCGATGCATGCACTGGCGCAGTGGAAATTCCGTCCGGCGGAGCGCAACGGCGAAACTGTCGATCTGGAAACGATTGTGCATATTCCGTTTCATGCGCCGGAACGGTGAGAAACTACTAAGTTCTAAGTATTAAGTACTCCAAAGACCTGCTCAGATCCATGTCTCTCGAACTATTTTCATGGTGCGTGGTCCACACTTGTAGTGTTTCGATTGCTCCTTGCCCTCTTCTCTAAAACTTAATACTTACAACTTATTACTTAGAACCTCTTTCGGCGAGTTTTACCAGGGTGAAGAGCGCGTGATTTATTGGCACCGGAATATTTAGTTCTCTGGCTCGGCGAACAATAAATCCATTCAGCGAATCGATTTCAGTTTTTTTGCCACGCATCATGTCCTGGGCGGTGGAGCTGCGGGTGGCGGCCATCTGCTCAGCGATTTTGTAGGCGGCGGCCAGGGCAACTTTTTGATCTTCGAAGCCCGCTAGTTTTATTCCCGTGGCCTTGGCGACGGTGATGACTTCGTAGACGGTGGATTCCAGCAACTGTTTGGCGTCGGGGCTGGCCAGGACTTCGCCGTAGGTCACTTTGCCGAGAGCGGACATCGCATTCAGCGCGCAATTCCACAGCAGCTTGGTCCAGAGTTCTCCGGAGAGATTTTCGGAGATGCGGCAAGGAATGTTGGCACGAGTGAAAATGGATGCGATGCGCTCGGTGATTTCATTTTGCGGGCCGAGAACAATATCACCGCGTCCGACGTGCTTTACAGTTCCCGGCGTTGGAACCGAAGCGGCGACGTAAACGGCGGCAGGCAACGCTTTCAGCCCGGATGCCGATTCGATTTGTTCGGCGTTGTCTACTCCGTTCTGCATGCTGACGGTGACGGCATTTGGCGCCGCGACTTTTGCGAGCTCGCGCGCGGTGTCGGCAGTGTCCGTGGTTTTGACGCAGAACAAAATAATTTCCGCGCCACGCGCGGCGGAAAGATCGGTGGACGCTTCCACTCTTAAGCGTTCCTGAAATTGAACAGTGTCCAGAAACAATCCGTTTTGTTTTACGGCGTCAACGAATGACTGGCGGCCGATGAAAATTACCGGAGCGCCGACGCGGGCCAACATTCCTCCGAAGTAGCCGCCGACCGCGCCTGCGCCGACCACGGCGATTTTTGGCCAGTTAACGGAGGTCATCGGGCGACAACTCCGTTTCGGCGCAAGAGAAAAGCAGATTCCTCGTCGCTTCGCTCCCCGGAATGACAAGAAAAAGCTGTGTTCATACGGTGACGACCGAGATCAGGCGATCGATGTCGCGTTCGTTGTTGTAGACGTAGGGGGAGACGCGGATTTTATTTTCGCGCAGGCTGGTGATGACGTTTTCCTTGCGGAGTTTGTCGTAGAACTCCCTGGTCTTTTCCGGAGTGCGAGCCTCGAAACAGCCATACGGGCCGCGGTATCTGTGCTCGAGCGGGCTGGAGACGACGAAACGGTCTTGCGGAAGGCGCGAAAAAAGCAGGTCGATCAATTTGTGACTGTGGGCGGCGACGTTTTCCGGACCGATTTTCAAAACCAGTTCGAGGCCGGCATCGAGAGCGGCGAGATTGTAGTAATTAGCGGTTTCCGCGGCGTCCCAGCGGCGGGCGGCTTGCGCGGGCCGGGGATCGGCGAAATTGAGTGCGGCAAAATTCTCGGCGCCTTCGGCGGCCATCCAATAAAAAGGACCGGGACGCATGTTGGCGATGTGTTCGCTCTTGGCCCAGAAAAATCCGGTGCCGAAAGGGCCGAGTAGCCATTTGTATCCGGCGCAGACCATGAAATCTACGCCGAGCTGATTGACGTCGATTGGAATTGCGCCACAGCACTGGCTGACATCGAGAAGAAGCAATGCGCCTTGCGCGTGGCAGGCGGCGGCGAGCCGCGCGGCGTCCAGCATAACGGCGTTATCGAAGCGCACCAAGCTGACGGAAACGAGGCGGGTGCGCTCAGTGAGCGCGGCGATGAAATCGTCAGCAGAAAGAAAACGATCGCGCGGCGAAATAATTTTGAGCTTGAGGCCCTCGCGCTGTTCCATGGGTTTCCAGGTGGTGTACTGGAGCGGGAATTCACTGACGGCGGTAAGGACTTCGTCGCCGGGCTTCCAGGTCAAACCGAAAGCGACAGCGAGCATTCCGGTGCTGGCTCCGGCGGTGAGAGCGACTTCGTCGGGCTTGCCGGCGATCAGCCTGGCGATCGAGGCGCGGACTCTGTTGGGAGTGTCAAAGTACGCGGAGTCAGGAATATTATGCGGGAATTTTTTCCACTCGATGGCGGACTGGATGGCGCGAATGGCGGCTTTGGGGACGGGGCTCTGTCCGGCGAGGTTGAGATAGGTTGCGTTATCGAATTCATGCCATTCCTGGCGCCAGTCGGTGGCGGCGAAGGAAGGCGAAGAGGTTGCGGTGGCCATGGTTGCTCCTTGGGGCGTGCAGTGGTTGCAGGTCTATGGTTTGGGCGGCGGGCGGTGCGGGCAAGAGCCAAATTGGGGAAAGGCAGGGGCTAGGGACTTGGAAATAGGGATTAGGAAACCAGTGATCGGATGCGCGGAGTTCAAGTAAAGCTTTAGGAGTTGGCGGAGGGAGGGGTACCCCGAGAAAGAGTCGAAGACCACACCTAACGCGTTACGGGCTAGTGATCGGGAGGCGTTAATGCGACTATACCTGCCTTGAACCGATGGCGGGGTGGCGAGACGGTTCGCGCTGAATCATTTCAATTGGATTGAGGTGCACATGAACGGCAGATTGCTTCGTTGGGCGCTTTGCGTTGGATTCATCTTGCTGATGCTGCCTGTGGTTGCTGCGGCGCAACGGCCGGAATATGACTTCATTATTTCTGGGGCGCACATCGTTGATGGAACCGGCGCGCCGTGGGTTGCGGGGGATATTGCGATTGCCGGAGATCGGATCGTGGCAATTGGCGATTTGAGCAAAGCTTCAGCTCGAAAGCGGCTGGATGCGAAGGGGCTGGTGGTGTCGCCGGGGTTTATTGATGTGCAGGGCCAGTCGGAATTCAATTTGCTCGTTGACAATCGGGTGGCGAGCAAAATCACGCAGGGCGTTACTACTGAAATCACAGGCGAAGGCAGTTCCATTGCTCCGATCAACGAGCGCATGAAAAAGGAGGGCGAAGAAGTCGCCAAGAAATACGGCGTGACCCAGGATTGGTCGACGCTCGGCGAATACTTTAAACATTTCGAACGGACAAAATCGGCGATCAACCTGGGAACATTTGTGGGAGCGGGCGGTGTACGCAACTATGTGATCGGAACGGTGAATCGGCCGGCATCAGCGGCGGAACTTGAGCAGATGCGTCAACTGGTGGCGCAAGCGATGCAGGACGGCGCGTTGGGAATCAGCACCGCGCTGGAGTATGTTCCGGATACTTTTGCTTCGACGGATGAGATTGTGGAGCTGGCGAGAGTCGCGCGGCAGTATGGAGGGGTTTATTTCACGCACCAGCGGTCGGAAACGGACGCGATTTTCAGCTCGCTGGACGAAGTGTTTGCGATTTCGCGGCGCGCTAACATTTCCGCGACGATCTGGCACTTGAAGACCGCGTACAAGGAAAATTTTGGAAAGATGCCGGAGGTGCTGCGGCGTATTCACGAGGCGCGGGCACAAGGCATTGATGTGGCGGCCAGCGTTTATCCTTATACGCGGGCCAGCAACGGACTGACGTCCAGTTTTCCGCCGTGGGTTTCGGAAGGTGGAATCGAGCAGATGATTGCCCGGTTCAAAGACCCGGTGCAACGGGAGCGGATCAAGAAAGAGATGGATCAGCCCAGCACTACCTGGGAGAACGAGTGGCTTGGTACGGGCGGAGACGGCTCGGGAATTATGTTGGTGGGCTTATTGAATCCGGAGCTGGCAAAATATGAAGGGATGACGCTGCAAGAAATAGGCCGGCAGTGGAACAAGGATCCAAAAGACGTGGCGATGGAAATTGTGATTGCGGATCACGGGCACACCGCGCAGGTGATATCGATCATGGATGAAGGAGACGTGCGAACGGCGGTGTCAAATCCGATTGTGACTTACGGTTCGGATTCCGAGGCGCAGGCGGAGGACGGTCCTCTGAGCAAGACGAAGGCGCATCCGCGGGCGTTTGGCACGTTCCCACGGGTGCTTGGCGTTTATGCTCGCGAGCAACACACGATGAGCCTGGAAGAGGCAGTACGCAAGATGACTTCGCTGGCGGCGAGCCGGGTGGGATTGATGGATCGAGGGATTCTGCGGCCAGGAGCGTTTGCGGACATTGCGGTGTTCGATGCCGGGAAGATTCATGATGTCGCTACGTTTAGCGAACCAATGCACTACTCGGTCGGCGTGAGGTATGTGTTTGTGAATGGACGGCCGGTGGTGTGGGACGGGGCGATTACCGATGAGCGGCCGGGACGGCCGGTGCGAGGCGCCGGGTATCAGGCGAAACATTAGTTCCAAGTTGTCCAAAAAACACTGAAACAGGAATATGGCACGTCCGCATGCGGGTTCGGTTTCGAATCGAGTGGTGACCCGCGGGGATTTATGGTGTGTTTAGGAGCGGCGGAGTAGCTTGTTGCGGAAGCGGATGGGTATGAGAAATCGCGGAGGGGCGGTATGAAGAAGATTAAAGTTGGACGGATGGCGAGTTTGGCGGTGGTGATGGCGCTGGGAAGTTTTTCGTTGATGCTGGCGGCGAGCCCGTATCACTTGCTAAAGAGATACAACTTTGGGCCGGCGGAGGGGAGTACGCGGGAATACTTTGATTACATCTCGGTGGATGCTGCCGCGCGGCGCGTTTACATTTCGCACGGTACGGAAATCAAGGTGATGGACGCGGATAGCGGGGAACTGATTGGAAACATTACCGGACTGAAGCAGGATCACGGAGTGGCGGTAGCCAGCGAATTTGGGCGGGGGTTTATCAGCGATGGAGCGCAGGGGAAAGTGATTATTTTCGATTTGAAGACGCTGAAGGTGACAGGCGAAGCGGCGGCCGATAAGGATGCGGACAGCATCACTTACGATCCTTTTTCGAAGCGGGTATTTGTGATGGATGGCGACCCGCACAACGCGACGGTGATTGATGCCAAGAGCGGCAGCGTCGTGGGGAAGATTGAGTTAGGAGGCGGGCCGGAATTTGCAGTGGCCGATGGCAAGGGAACGATTTACATCAATCTGGAAGACAAGAGCGAGATTTTGGCGGTGGATACGACGTCGCTAAAGATTAAATCGCGGTGGCCGGCGGCTCCGGCGGGAGGATTGACGGCGCTGGCGATGGATGTGGAGCATCACCGGCTGTTCAGCGCGGGCCGAGAGCCGCAAAAACTGGTGGTGGTGGACTCCGACAACGGGAAAGTGCTGCAGTCGTTTGCGATTTCCGGAGGCGTGGATGCGGCGGCTTTTGAGCCGGAGACTGGGCTGATTTTCGTTTCGACGCGCGAGGGCTTGGTGCACGTGTTCCACGAAGATTCTCCGGACAAATACAGTGAAGCGGAAACGATCAAGACGGAAGTTGGCGCGAAGACCATGGGGTTGGATACGAAGACCCACAAGTTGTTTCTGGATACGGTGGAATTTGGGCCGGCGCCGGCGCCGACCGAGAAGAATCCGCATCCGCGGGGAGCGGCGATTCCGGGGACGTTTCACGTCCTGGTTTATGGGCGGTGAGGGAAGTACGTGATGAAGGCTTAGCCTTGAAGACCCAGGTGTAAAACCGACGCCTGGGGCACCCCAGAGCAAAGAGCGACGGCGCAAAGCCGATCCTACATGATGAATCTGCGCCGGTGTTGAGGCATACCGCTACTTTATAATGAAAAGCACTTGACAACGAGAAGCGTGGGAGTATGCTGCGGCTAGTGAGATCGTGTAAGCCGGAGGTGGCGACGCATGGCTGCGGAACATTCCAATGTGACGGAAGGATTTGGCGAGGCGCCGGGCGGTGCGTTTCGAGGGTTGGTGAAAGATGCGGTTCGATATTGGGAAGTGCGACGAGTGATTTATAACGCGGCGCTGGCAGCGGTGTGCGCGGTGTGGGTTGTGGCGACGTGGCCGCATTTTCGTCCGGCGTTTGCGTGGTGGGCATTGCCGCCGATGGCGTTTTTGGTGCTGGTGGCAAACGTTTGCTATAGCGCGGCGTATTTAGTGGATATTCCGATGCAGCGGTCGGCGCTGGCGAATGTTTGGAGAAACCGGCGGTGGGGATTGTGGGTGGTGGGGACGGTGTTTGCGATCGTGCTGGCGAATTATTGGATCGCGGACGAGATTTATCCGGACGTGCATTGAGGGCGGCCAGAGTTGCTGCGCCGCCGCTGCCTCAGGCAAAGCTGAGAATCTCTCGAGAAATTAATCCGAGCAGTTGAACTAAAAGGAAAGTCTTGCGCTGAGCTGGATTTCGCGGCCAGGGGTCATGGCCATGGTGATGGTGCCGAATTGCGGAGTGTTGACGTAGCGATTCGGCGTGCCGAGATTTACTTTGTTCATAGCGTTGAAAGCTTCGCCACGGAACTGGAAGTTGAGTTTTTCGGTCAGGCGAAAGGCGCGTTGGATCGCAAGGTCCATGGTCTGCAGGCCGGGACCGTAAACGGAGTTGCGACCGACGTCACCGTAAGTGAAGGCTGGCGGCGTGGCAAAAGCGGCGGTGTTGAACCACTCGTCGGCGGTGCGCGTGCCGGAGCCGAAGATGGGTTGGCCGGTGGCGTTAGCGCGAATCGGATTTTCGCCCAGGACCGTGCCGGAATTTGCGGTGTCGCCGAAGACGGAGATGGTGAACGGCATTCCGGACTCAATTTGATAGATGGTGGAGAAGGTCCAATTCTGGGTGACCATGCGCATCCACTCGACGCGGTTGTAGGAAGGGATGGCGTAAACGGCGCTGAGCGCGAAGCGATGGCGGACGTCGCATCCGGGACCTTTTTCGAGTGCGAGGTCATTGTTATTTTGCGGGATGGAAGATTCATCCATGGGAGAGCGGAAATCGGGGGCGTTGGTGAGATTTTTCGCGAAGGTATAGTTGGCGAGAAAACTTAAGCCGTGGGAAAAACGGCGACGAACGTTGATGTAGCCCGCGTCGTACCAGCTCTGGGCGCTGTTTTCGAGAAGGTTGATGGTGCTGACTGGGAAGGTCTCGCTCTGGATGACGGCCGTAGTGCTGCCCCGAGGCAGAGTGGTATCGGGCACAAAGGTGAGAGTTTTGAAAGGGCGACGGGGGCCGAGAGGGCCGGGGCCGGGGAGCGTGTTGTTGATCAAATGCGCGCGCTGCAAATGGAAACCGCGAGAGCCGAGATAGCCGACTTCGACGGAGGTGTTGGTGCCGAGGCTCTTTTGAACTGAGGCATTCCACTGCTGAACGTATTGTGCAGGGGAG
The DNA here is from genome assembly GCA_963814635.1 of uncultured Acidobacteriota bacterium. Classification (GTDB taxonomy): domain Bacteria; phylum Acidobacteriota; class Terriglobia; order Acidiferrales; family UBA7541; genus Acidiferrum. Next base: position 215,712 of record CAWFDP010000004.1, read on the forward strand.
TGGGGATCGAAGGCGGTGAAGCTGACGGTGGTAGCAGGAAGAGCGCCCGTGCCAAGTACCGGAGTGCCGAAGTTCATTCCGCTGGCGAAGAGCGCGGCAGGCGGAGTGAAATTGTCGGCTTGCTGGGTCTCCGGGAAAACGTAAGGAACATTGTGGCGCTGGTTGCACCAGGTGTTTAGATCGACGGGCGTGAAGAAGATTCCGTACGAGGTGTGAAACACCAAGCCCTGATTGGGCAAGCTTTTGGCAAGGCCGATACGCGGGGCGAAGTTGTGGGTGTTGGCGTACATCAGGCCTTTGGGATAGCCGTTCTGGCCGCCGACGAATACGGAAGGCGTGCCATTCTGGAAAATCAAATTCGTGTTGGTGTTGTCCTTGTCATAGAGCGGGTTGGCGTATTCGTAGCGAACACCGAGGTTGAGTGTGGTGGTGGGAGTTACCTTCCAGCTGTCTTCCACGAAGGCATCGCTGCCCCAATTGCGCAGATTCATTTGTGGGACGCCGGCCTGACGCTGCTTGACGGCGGGCAAGCTGAGCAGAAGGCTGGCGAAGCCTGAGCCGCTGCCATCATTGAATCCAAATTCGGTGGTGTAGCCGTTGGTGTATTGGTAGAAACCACGGTTTTGAAAGAAGCCCCACATCGGCCAGGTGTACCAATGAAAGTCGCCGCCGAATTTGATGGCGTGGCGGCCTTTTTCCCATGCATACGTGTCGCGAATTTCATACATGGTGTCCCAGGCATGCATCGGAGTGGCGGCGAAGGTGTCACCGATGCCCGTGTAGCCTTGCGCGGCGAACCAAGGAGCGCCCCAGGCATTGGGGCCGCCGAAGCCGACTCCTTGAATGCCGAGTTGGCCAACAAAATTGTTGACCGCATCGTTTTGAGAGGTGCGATCCATGGAGAGGCGGGAAACGGCAATGGAGACGGTGTTTAGTTTGTTGGGGGCGAAGATGTGGTTCCAGGAGATTGCGGCTTGCTGTGAACGGTTGTCAAAGTTGACGCCGAACCCGGGAAGATTTTCGCTGGTGGCGGTAACTCCGCTGCTGGGAGAGAAACCATTCTCCTGGCCGATGGAATAGCGGCCGAAGAGGGTGTCGCCGTTGGAAAAATTGTGGTCGATGCGAATCGTTCCCTGGTTCTGGTAGTGGTTTTCGTTGCGGATGTCGAGGTAGTTGTTCGAGTCAGCGCCGCCGCTGGTCATCATCATATTGGGCATGGGGACGTACTGCATCAGGAACGCTTGGAGGAGCGGATTGATATCGCCGGATGGAATGATATTTCCGGGAAACTGGGAGCGAGTGTAGGGGAAGTTGGCGGGGCCGGTTGGTTTGCTGGGATCGTAGGCGGGATTCTTGACGGCGGTGGTTGGGTCGTAGATTTTGACGTTGCTCATACTGAAATCGCCTTGAATTTCCTGGGGAGTTGGCACGGTGAGGATTTGGGCATCGGCCTGGGCCAGGCGCAAGCCTTCGTAATTCACGAAGAAGAAGGTGTTCTTTTTGAAGATCGGTCCGCCGAAGGCTGCGCCGAAATTATTTTGCACCAGGTGATTGTTACCCATGGATTCGAAGGTGGTGGCATCCATGGCGCCATTGCGAAGAAATTCGTAGGCGGTGCCGTGGAATAGGCTGGTACCTGAGTGGGTTACGATATTGATTTGGCCACCACCAGCGCCGCCCATGTCCGCGGTGTAGCTGCTGGTCTCGACCTGGAATTCCTTTACAGAGTCAGGCGAGGGGCTCAGATTTTGTGTGTTGAATGTGGGATCGGTGTTGGTGGCGCCATCGAGTAGGAAAAAATTTGCGTTTGGCCGTGCACCGCCGATGACTACCGCGGAACGTTGACCGGGCCGCCAGTAGAGAGGGTTTGTGGAGCCAGCCTGCGCGCCGAAACCAACGTGAGCTCCCGGGACGGTAAGGACCAGGTCGATCAACATACGGCCGTTGAGCGGAAGTTCACGGATGGAAGTGGGCTCGACGACTTCGCCGACGCTGGCGTCGTTGGTCTTCAGCACTTCGCTACCGGCAATTACTTTAACGCCTTCCGATACGGAGCCAACTTTCAGTGTGATATCCACGGCCAATTTCTGGCCGACTTCGAGACGCAGCGACTGCTTCGCGATGGCCAGTCCTGACGCTTCAACTTTGAGCTCGTAGTCATCGGGCAGCAGGGCGGGGGCTTCGAAAAGTCCTTGTTGATTGGTGATGACACGGCGAACGGCGCCGGTGCTCGCGGCGGTCAGTTCGACGGTAGCGCCGACGACGGGGAGGTGTTGTGAATCCGCGACCGATCCAGTTAAAACGGCGAAGTTACTTTGGCCGTGTAAGGAGAGTGTGAGCGCGGAGCATAGAAATAGAAACCGGCAGGATCGCTTAAGCATCGTTAGTCTCTCCAAAGAAATTCACGCTGCGGACAGCGTGGACAGAACCGGGCAAGGAGCGAATAACGCAAGCGACATGAGACACACATGGTCCCCGGTTGGAGAGAGACTTTAGCGGCAGCAGGTCTGGCCGACAATAATTGAAAAGTATTAGATGATGGAGATGCTCGAGTATTTAATTCTCGGCGCGGGGTGATGATGAAGGGAGAATTTCGAGGAAGTCGAGTGCAGCGTGTTCGTCGCGGTCAGAAATGCCCTCGATGCGGATTTCATCCGGTGGGGCGAGGGTGACGTTGAACGTGCGGTGGCGAGTGGAAGAATCGCCGCCGATTTTTGTGGCGGGGAGATGATCGTTGGCGGTCCACTGGTCGATGAGTTGGTTGCGTACGTATAAGCGAAACTTTGATTGGCCATTATTTTGGTCGAAATATTGGATGTCGATTTCGTATTGACCGGCTGGGCCCGTGAACTGTGTTGTGGCTGTGCAGCTTTGCGATGCGGCACATTCGATGGCTTTGCCGCCGGAGGCGTTTTCCCACGGGGTGACGGCGACGATTGTGTAGCCAGTTAACTGCAGGTCCTCGGCTTCGATGCGATTTGGGTGATGGCCGACGCGGCCTTGGACGTCGGGGATTCCGGAAGTTCGCAAAAACCAATTACATATGGCGTCACGCCAGACGATGGCGTGACCGGATTGGTATTCGAGGCGAGTGAGGACGGCTTGGTAGCGTTGCTCGTCGACGTGATTTTTTAGCGATTGCCATTGTTGAACGTAGCCGGCCACGCGCTGCGCACCTTCATAGTGAGAATCGTAGATAAATTGGATGACGGATTTTCCGGAGTGGAGAACGTAGGTGTACGGGATGTGGTGAAAGAAGAGGAGAAGCTCGTCGGGCGTGGAGGCAAGCGATTCGTACATCTTTGCGACTTGCGTGGGATATTGGCCGGCAAAGCCGGTGCCGGTAGCCACAGAGCGATCCATTCCGATGCCGGTGTGGTCGGCGCGGTGCCATTGTCCCCAACCGTTTTCTTCGGAGGATTCGATGCCGGGACCGTAGTGGCTGCCGAGAATGTCGGTGAGAGTTTGTGCGCCGAGTGGGCCGGTGTAGCTTTCGTAAGTGTTCCACGAAGAAAGAAGCATCGAAGAGATGGTTTGAATGACGACGGGATCGTTGCCAAAGGTGAGAGTGGTCCATTCATCGGCTATGGTTTTTGCGCTGAGATGTGGATTCCAGGCGAGGCGAGCGTAGCCGTAGAGATTGGCCATTGCTAACGGATGGCTGAGCCAGTTTTCGTCGATGCCGACATTGGCGACACCGACGAAGCCTCCGGTGGGGCGGTGAAAAGCTTTTCCGACTAGATCTATAACCGGTGTGTGTTCACCGTTGGCGTGCATGTCGAAATCCAGGACTTCCTTCCACATAGGAATCAGGAAGCAGAGGTGGCGTTGCTGGCCGGTATATTCCTGGGTGATTTGCAGTTCGATGGCTTCGTGGGTGTTTTGCAGACCGCTGAAGAGAGGCGAGACCGGTTCGCGGGCCTGGAAGTCGATGGGGCCATGCTTGATTTGAATGATGACGTTGTCGTCGAATTTTCCGTCGAGCGGATGAAAATAATCGTAGGCGGCTTTGGCGCGGTCGTTGTGGGGGTCGCGCCAGTCGAGATGATGGTTGTAGACGAAGGCGCGATAAAAAACGATGCCGCGATGAGGTTTGAGGGCGCGCGCAATTACATCGGCGGCATCGGCTTGAGTGCGGTGATAGGTGGATGGGCCGGGGCGATCTTCGGAGTCGGCTTTAACGACGAAGCCAGCGAAATCGGGAATGGTGGCGTAAATTTGATCGGCTTTTTTGCGCCACCATTCGGCGACGCGCGGATCGGCGGGATCGAAGGTGTCGAGGCCGCCGATGGTTTTAGGGCTGGCAAGATCGACGGAAATTGAGAGCTGGATGCCCCAAGGGCGAAAGGCTGCGGCGACGCGTGCAAGTTGAGGAAGGGAATCGTCCTGCAGAAGACGCGGATTGGCGTTGACGTTGTTGATGGCGCAGCCGTTGATGCCGACGGAGGAAAGTATGCGGGCGTATTCGGAGACGCGGGAGAGATCGGCGCGCACGGCGCCGTTTTCGAAAAAGATGGAACGGCCGGCGTAGCCGCGTTCGATAGAGCCGTCGAGGTTGTCCCACTGATCGATCCAGCGGAGAGGGGCGTAGGGTTGCTGGAGTTCATCAAGGCCAACGACGGATTCGTGTTGCGCGATTTTCCGCAAGAGAGCGAAAACGCCGTAGAGGATGCCGCGGTCGTTGGTGGCGGTGATGATGATGGACGGGTGTTCATGGAACGAAGCCTGGGTTAGCCAGAATCCGTCGTCGTGAAGATCGGTTGGCGGATGCAGAGCGGGGTAGGCGCGCTGTAATTCTGAAAGAGTTGCTAGAACAATTGCGGCATTGTCTGGAAGTTTTGATTCCATTCGCAAATTTCTTTCGAGCATGCCGCGCATTCCCAAAAGCAATTCCTGTTGTGCGGAGCGCGTGATCGCGGAATCGTCCAGCGTGGCCACCACAGTTGGCAAATCGTCATAAGCTCGCAAGGCATGCTGGTCCAAACGTGCATAGCGCAACCATGCCTGGGCTCCGGTCTCCGCGCGCAGCGGTGCTGGCATCGAGACTACGATCAATACTGCAAGAACGATAAGCGGCGCGAAGCGATTCATGGCCCTCGGTAAACCGGAATCTCGCAATATTTACAATGAGGGAGTCTACATCACATCGGTTGAGTAAGTAGCTTAGCGCTTGCGGAGCGCAAGCCAGTGCTTTATGGAATTGGTGCGTTGAGCGCCAGGCACCGCAACGGTGGCTCGGAGAACTGGGCTGATTTTGTGGTGTAAACTCTGCAGCGATGAATCCAGTCGATCTTTCACCAGAAGAGTTCCGGAAACTGTGCGGACGAATCAGCGAAATTGCCAGCGACTACTTGAAAGAACTGGACTCGCGCGCGATCACCCCCGCAGGAAGCGGCCTGGAGATTGAGCACATCTATCGCAGCGAATTTCCGGAAGCGGGAATGGCGGAAGAAGCGATCAATGGATTGGTTGAAGTGGCCACACACTCGCGAGCGCAGAACGGGCGATTTTTTGGATACGTGCTTGGTTCCGGCGAACCGGTGGCGGCTGCGGCGGATCTGCTGTGCAGCGTGTTGAACCAGAATGTCACGGCATGGAGATCGTCGCCGAGTGGCGCGACGATAGAGAAGACGGTTGTGGATTGGCTGGCGCAAGGTATTGGTTGCGAGAATTTCCGCGGAATACTGACCGGCGGCGGATCTCCGGCTAACTTGATGGGTTTGGCGATGGCGCGGGAAGCGAAAGCGCCCGCGAATGAGAGTGGGGTTGGAGCGCACGCCAAGTTAGCGGTTTATGCGTCGACGGAAGTGCATATGTCGATTGGCAAGGCTGTCGCGTTGCTGGGGCTCGGACGCGAGTGCTTGCGACTAATTCCGGTGGATGATTCTTTTCGGATGATCCCCGAACAGCTTGAGGAAGCAATGCGGCTTGACAAAGAACGCGGCGTTACGCCAGTCGCGGTGATAGGAACGGCTGGCACGGTGAAGACTGGCGCGATTGATCCGCTGCCGCAAATCGCGGAGACCGCGGCCAAGTACGGAGCGTGGCTTCACGTTGACGGCGCATATGGCGCGCTGGCAGCGCTCGCGGTTCCGCAGAAATTTCAAGGTCTGGCTAGAGCCGACACAGTTTCGCTCGACCCCCACAAATGGTTGTACCAGCCGATTGATTGCGGATGTCTGTTGTACCAGGATGCTGGAGCCGCCCGACGGGCATTCGCACAGAGCGGAGATTATGTGCGGGTGTCGAGCACCGATGCGATAGAGGGATTTGCTTATTTCGACGAAACGATCGAATTGTCGCGCAGATTTCGCGCGCTGAAATTATGGTTTTCGCTGCGGTATCACGGATTTGCGGCGATGAGGAAGTCCATCGAGAAAGACTTGGGGCACGCGCAACGGTTGGGAGCGGCAATCGAGAACAGCTCCGAACTACGACTGGTGGCACCGATCGAGTTGAGTGCCGTGTGTTTTCGGTATGTTGGCGGCGGTGGTTTGGCAGAAGAAGAACTGAATCGACTAAATGCTGAAATCCTGCGACGAGTGATAGCGCGGGGGCATGTGTATCTTTCGAATGCGACATTGCGATCGAAATTCTGCCTAAGAGCCTGCATCGTGAACCACCGGACGACGGATTCGGATATTGATAGCGTGACGAACGAGGTGCTGGCAGCGGCTCGAGAGGTTGCGTAAGGGGCTGCGAAGCTGTCGGAGAAGAAGATTAAAAGTGGTTGCGGAGTTCGCGGAAGGCCGGGAGGATGACGAGCTTGCCGGAGCCGGCCATGACCGGTTCGTGTTCGAGATGCCAGGTGTGCTGGTGCGGGATGTAGACGGCGTTGAGGCCGACTTTCATCGCGGGATTGATATCGCTGCGGGGGCTGTTGCCGATCATCCAGCCGTGGGCCTTAACAATTTTGTGTTTGTTGACCAGTCCGGTGTAGGTGACGGTGTCTTTTTCCGGGACAATTTCAATGGCTTCAAAAAAGCCTTGCAAGCCGGAGCGCTGCACTTTTGCGGACTGCTCGGCTGGCTCTCCCTTGGTAAAAAGAATCAGGCGGTGGCGTTCAGTGAGATAGGCGAGGGTTTCCGGGACGCCATCGAGGATTTTTGGCGGGGTGCGTTCGAGTTCGATGACGCGCCGGTGAATTTCGGCAAGGGTTTCGCGGTTGGCCATCTGGTCGGCGAGTTTGAGATAGGTTTCCTCGAGTGATTTGCCGAAACTGCGCACGCCATAGCCGTACTGGCGGATATTCTTGCGTTCGGTTTCGTTGAGGATGTGGCGAATGTAGGCGCGAGCGTAGCCGCAGGGTTCGGTGAGGGTGATGAAATCCTCGATTAATTTTTCAAAGAAGACGTTGTTTTCCCAGAGGGTGTCGTCGGCGTCGATCATCAAAGTGTGGCGTCGCATTTGCTACGTTATCCACCAATAGGCTAGTAAGCAGTTTTCCGAGACTCGCTCACAAATAATTAGTGTAACAGGCGAAGCGCGTCTTCCGCGATGTCGGCGGCGGCGTTGGGGCGGGCCATTTCTGCGGTGGCGCGGCGCATGCGGTCCATGCGGGGCGAATCGTCGAGGAGTTTGGCGATTTTCCAGGCGGCTGCGGGGAGATTGTTGCAGCGAATCGCGGCGCCTTCCTCGAGTAGGTGGTCGGCGTTACGGAATTCCTGGCCGGGAATAGGTTCAATAAGCGCCATCGGTAAGTGACGAGACAGAGCTTCGGAAGTAGTGAGACCGCCGGCCTTGCCAACTAATAAATCGGCAGCGGCCATGTATTGGTCCATTTGTTTTGTGAAACCTACAGGCACCAGGCGCGGAGCTCCGCCCGGCAGCGTGCCAGCGGAACGGGCGATTTCGTCGAGGCGCTCTTTCATTTTTTCGGATTTGCCAGCGATGGCGACGAGCTGCCAGGGTTTCTGCATTTTGAGAAGATCCTGCACCAGTTGTTCCACGGGACCAACACCATATCCGCCTGCGGCGAGAAGTAGAATTTTGGCAGCCGAATCTAAATTCAGTTCTTTGCGGGCAGTTGCGCGATCTAGGGGAATGGCGAAAATCGGGTCAATGGGGATTCCGGTGACGCGCAGAATTTCGCGCGGGACTCCAATTCCAGAGAGATATTCGACGGCTTCGGGGATTGCGACGTAGTAGCGGCCGACAGTGCGGCAGAGCCACATGGCGTGGACATCGTAGTCGGTGATGACGATGGCATTTTGGGCGTGAAGTTTTTTCTTGGCGATGAGCCAGGCGATGATTTCGGCCGGAAGAAAATGCGTTGCGACGCAGAGGTCGGGCTGAACGCGCTTGAGGAGGCGAATCATGGGCTGGGCGTTGAGGCGATCTAGAGCGAGTCGACGACGAGGATGGTGCCAGGGTTGATCGGTGCGCTGGTAGAGCAAGCCCATTAAATCGGGAGCTTTCTGCACCATCGAGATGTAAGTCTTGTCGTAAACGCCCTGGAAAAGTTTGCTGACGTATTCGATGGCGTCGATGTGCTCGACTGAACAGTCGCCTCGCGCGGCGAATGCTTTTTCGAGTGCCTGAGCGGCGCGGACGTGGCCCGCTCCCGAGGATGCCGAGAGCAACAGGACGCGCGGTTTGCGGGTCATATGGCGAGGTCGAGCGTGATGGGATGTAGGGGAATGCGATGAAGAGTCATGCAGGCTTCCTGGCGCTGGACGCAAGTTTTTCCAGAATGCCACGCGCGATTTTTTGCGATTCGCCGAAGCACGATAGATATTCCTGAAATTCGTGGTTGATATCCTTGGCTTCCTGAATGGCAAGTTGGTGGCGGAGAATCATGTCGCGCAGTTTGACGGGATGGGGGAGGAGCGCGTCCTCCTGGAGTTCTTCAAGGGCGGTTGCGGCGTCGTAGTGATACATCGGGAACCTCCGGGATGGGACCATCAACAAGGTGATTGTACGCATTTGCGCGTGGAGAAGAAACGTGATGGAGGTAGTCGGGCGACGGTGTGCCGGCCGAATGGCGCCCGCCTTGGAAGGCGGCCATTCGGGGACAGGAACAAATCCGAGATGACTGAGGCGGAATGTCAGGCGGCAGCGTGGAGAAATTCGTAACGTTCGATTCTTGCGGCAATGCCGGTTTTGCCGTTATTGGTGGGCTCGATGCGCACGATCTGGCCGGAGCAACGGATGTTGACATCGGCGGAACGGGTGACCTGCTCGGGAAGCGTGATCACAAATTCGATGGAACTGCCAACCTTGAAAGCCGCTTCAGCCAGAAAATAGAGTCCGCGATAACTAACATCGCGAGTCTGCGCGATGAATTCCGTTGATTGGGAATCGCGCGGGAGAACTCGCATCGGAAGGGTCATGTTAAAGCGGCGAGCTTCGCGGCGGTCGGAACCGTCAGACATAGCACTCCTGCGGATGGAAAAGCTGCCAAAACGTACCACCCGCATCGATGAACTGCAACGGCAAAGTCGAACAATTTAGCTCTAGTACTTCCTGAACTAGATGGACGGCCAATATGGCGACGAAATCTGGATGCGATATATTCCGGAGCCATGTGGCTTTGCCATTTTGCGTTTACGGAACGGAACATAGCTCTAGTACGAAGGCTTGCCTGCTTCGTCAATACAGGAATATAGTAAGCGAAGACCCGGCCACTTCACGCCAGCAAAGCGTGCCTGCCATGCAGCGCCGCATGCATCCCCGCGTACGATTATGCCTTCCCGCAAGGCTGCGGTGGTCTGCGCCGCTCGGCCAGAGAACGGAAAAATGCGACACCATCAATGTGTCACGCGGCGGATTGTTGTTGGCCTGTGATGATATTCCGGGTGAAGGGCATCCGCTGTGGGTGACTGTTCCATTTGATCCGGAGACGAGCGGGGCGCAACCGGAGACACTGGCGCGGGTGGTGAGGCGCGCGGAAGCGAGTCCCGAGAGCAGTGCAGAGGCCGGGCACTGGAGAGCCGCGCTGCAATTCGAAGCGACGGCGCATATAGCCACGCGAAGAAACGGAAGCCACGGAACACCAGCCAAACAGAATGGAGCTGGAAATAAAATTGCGCTGCCGATTCAGGTGCGTCCGGAACATATTCCGTGGCCGGAAGATGCGATGACGGTGGAAGTAGATCGCCAGAAATTGAAATTTTTGACGAATCGCGAATACGTGGTGGGGCAACGACTGCTGGTGTCGTTTGCCGCGGGAAGCGAAGCGCCTTGGGGCGGCGATGGGGAATGGGAAACGAGCGTCACCGGAATCGAAACGGAGCCTGGCCGGGAGTCGCTCTGTGTGACGGTGCAGAAGCAAATGGAGTGAGCGATCGAGGCGAGAGCGGCGCGTGATTCGTGTAGACTGTCATGGCTGCCGATGAGCTCAACGCACGAATCGAAAAACTTCTTCTTGCAAGGACCAGCGGGAAAACTGGAGGCGGTGCTGTGGACACCGCCAACGGTTGCACCGGAAATTGCCGCGCTGGTGTGCCATCCACATCCGCTATTTGGCGGAACCATGCACAACAAAGTGGTGTTTCAAGCGGCGAAAGCGCTGGATTCGCTGGGGATTGCGGTGTTGCGATTTAATTTTCGTGGCGCTGGACTGAGTGAGGGTGTACACGATCGCGGGAACGGAGAAGTGGACGATGTACGAGCCGCGCTCGCGTTTATGGGCACGGAATTTGCCGGGACACCGCTGCTGGTGGCGGGATTCAGTTTTGGATGCTGGGTGGGACTCAGGGCGGGATGCGAAGATGGGCGAGTGGAGAAGTTGATCGGGATCGGCGCGCCGGTGAACAGCTCGGACTTCAGTTATTTATTGAACTGTGCCAAGCCGAAATTGTTTGTGCACGGAGCGAACGACGAATTTGGCGACGTGGAGAAGGTGCGGCAAATGGTCGATTCGTTGCCGGGCGAGAATGAATTGGCGGTGGTAGATCGCGTGGACCATTTTTTTACTGGAAGAGTTGAGGAACTCGGGAAAGCCATTACGGAATGGTTGAAGCCATCGCGGGAGCACTCTGGCACGGCGGGTTCGAGAGTTTGATTTGAACCATTGGAATTGCCACCGGGAACTCACTAGGTAGACTGGCCGCGCGAGAAGAGTTTAGAAAATTGGTCAATGGTGGCAGGGGAAACCCCGACGAGTTTCGCGTTTGCCAGGACGTGCTCCTGGCGGGACATTCCGACCAGCGCGGTGGTGATACCCGGGGAGGAGCGCACAAATTGCAATGCGCGCTCGGCGTCAGTATCGAGGCCCATGGCTTCGGCAACAAATCCCGGCAAATTGCTGGCGACCTGGCCCTGAAACAAAGACGCGCTGGCAATCAACGTAATATTTAATTCTTCAGATGCCTCCATGATGGTCATGATTTTTCCGTTGACGGACTGATTGCCGAGAGTGAGCGCTTCAGTCATGCCGAGATTGAACGGCAATTGCACGAAGCGAAAGTGGTGATCGTCGCCGGCAATTTCCTTTGCGATGGCAGCAATTTCGGCAAGCTGCATTGAATCGCGAGCGCTGGCCTCTTGCCGGAGGCCGTTCCAAGTCGCCATGCCGTAGAACTGGATTTTGCCAGTTCGAACCGCCGATTCCAGATAGAAGAAAGCTTCGCGGATCCGACCGAGGAATTGCACCTTGGAAATCTCTGCGAGTTGGGTTTCAGGGTTGTGCAGATAGAAGACATCAACGCAATTGACGCCGAGGTTGGACATGCTGCGTAAGATCTGGTCCTGCAAGAAACGCGGAGCGATGCAATGGCTACCCGCGGCGATATCCTTGGCGGTAAAAATGCCGCGCTGAATATATTCCTGAAAAAAATATTGATTGGGGTCGGACGGCATTTTGCCGTCGGGAGTTAGATAGCCGGCTTTGGTGCAAAGAATAAGCTGATCGCGGGAAAAGCCTTTGGCTTCGAGCTGGACGAGAGCCGCGCCGATGCTGCGCTCGCTGCGTTGAAAACGGTAGTTGATGGCGGCGTCGGCAACGTTTATTCCGTTTTCGACGGCGGCGACGACCGCGTCGGTGTATGCGGCGTCGGTGCGTTCGTCGGGCTGGCCGAGATAAGTGCCGATGCCGAGAGAAGACAGGACGAGGCCGTGGACTTCGCGGAAATGGCCGTCGGCGGCGCGGCTGCGAAAAGACTCAGCGTATCGGCGTGTGCCTTCTAAAGTTGCGCGTTCAGTCATGACCGTTTTCCGCTTTCTCCATCAGGTCGATGCGAAGTGTTTTCTTGCGGAGCGCTTGCCGGTGTATCCGCAGGTGCAAGCAGCCGAGCGCAGGCCCGCATCATTCTGCGGTATGGCCAGGTTTTTGTGCGAAAGAAAATTTCGCCGTGGCGAGGATTGCTGTAGAACCAGCGGGCGAGCAGCCACAGGTGTTCGGAGAGATCAGCGCTCGGCGCTTCGTTGGGGGCGTCCAGATGTTCGCGCAAAAGTTGCTCGGCGGAGCGTGGTTCACCGGTGAGTGTTGCAAAGGACAGCTCGAATGGATCGGCGATTTTTCCGACGCGGACTTGGTAGGCGGAGATTGATTGGTCGGCGACGGCACGCTGAAGGATGACTGCATTTAGGTCCTGAAGGCGGCGGGGAAGTTCGGGCTGGCCACGCAGAGCGTCATCGAGCTTGTCTAATTTTTTGTGCAGCAATGCCGCCTTCTCGTAGTCGAGTTCTTCACTCGCGCGATTGCGATCCGATTCCAAATCCTCGCGTAAGGAACTGCCGCCGGATTCGAGAAAGCTAATAAGCCGCTGCACTTCGGTGTCGTACTCTTCCTTTGTGCATCCGGCGAAACAGGGTGCGAGACACATTTTCATTTCGGAGTAAATGCAGCCAGGAAATTCCGGATCGCGGCGGATTTTGATCTGGCAGCGACGGACCTTGAAGAGATCGAGGACGCGCTCGGCGAAGCCGTCAGCAGCTTTGCGGGAAGGGAATGGGCCATAGTAGAGGCCACTGGATGGTTCCCCGTTCGAGGCGACAGGAATTTTTCGGGTGGTGTAGCAGCGAGGGTAAGCGTTACGGAGATTCACTTTGAGGACGGCAGGCGGGCGGATGCGCAGCATGTCGCGGTAACGCGACGGGAAAAGTTCTTTGGCGTTCTGGTAGTAGGCGAAAGTTTGTTCGAATAGCGAAGGCGTGAGGCGATAACGGATTGATTTTGCAAAATCGCGTAGATTGAGGCGCTTGCTGGATGGGTCCAGCGGGCCCAGCAGACGCTGCAATCTGCGACGCAGATCTTGGCTACGGATGAAGAGTGGTTCGGCGGAAGATTCATGCGGCTCGATCAAGCAGACAGCTGGTTGCGGTGGGAGTGCGGCAAAAAAAATTTCGTCGCGGGCCGGATCGAAATCGAGACCGTAGTCAAGAGTCAGCACGATTTCAGGATACTACGCGGGAGAATATCACGAGCGCAGGGTCCATGAGCAGATGACCAGGCGCTGGATTTCGCTGGTGCCTTCGTAGATTTCGGTGATGCGCGCATCGCGATAGGCTCGTTCGACGGGATATTCGCGGCTGTAGCCGTTGCCACCGTGGATCTGGATGGCTTTGTGGGTTACGCGGGTGGCCATTTCGCTGGCGAAGAGTTTGGCCATGGCGGCGTCCATGCTGAAGCGCACGCCGGTATCCTGTTTCCACGCAGCTTTGCGGATCAGCAGTCTCGCGGCGTCGATTTCGGTGGCCATGTCTGCGAGCATGAATTGGATGGCTTGAAATTCGGCGATGGGTTGGCCGAAGGCAAGGCGCTCCTGGGAATACTTGAGGGCCGCTTCGAATGCACCTTGCGCGATGCCGGTGGCCTGCGCGCCGATTCCGATGCGGCCGCCATCGAGCGTGGATAGCGCTACTTTGTAGCCTTCGGCTTCGTTGCCAATGCGATTCGCCACCGGGACCGCGCAATCGGTGAAGATCAGTTCGCTGCAGGCAGTGGCGCTGATGCCAAGTTTCTTTTCTTCTTTGCCAACCTTGAATCCGGGCGTGCCTTTTTCCACCACGACCGCAGTGATTCCTTTTTCACCTTTCGATGGCTCGGTGTTCACGTAAACGATGGCAGCGTCGGCGGCGCCGCCATTGGTGATCCATGCTTTGGTTCCGTTCAAAATGTAATTGTCGCCGCTTTTGACGGCTTTGGTTTGCAGCGCTGCGGCGTTCGAACCGGCTTGCGGTTCGGTCAGCGCGTAACAGCCGATTTTTTCCCCGCGCGCAAACGGCAGGAGGAATTTCTGCTTTTGTGCGTCGGTGCCATAGCGGTGAATTGGATCGCAGTAGAGCGAATTCTGCACGGAGAGGATGACGCCGGTCGAAGCGCAGCAACGGGAAATTTCCTCAATCACGATGGAATACGAGATGTGGTCGAAGCCCGCGCCACCTTCATTCTCCGGCAGAGCCACGCCGGTTAGGCCGAGTTCGGCGGCCTTGGCGAAAAGGTCGCGAGGAAAGTAGCCAGATTCGTCGAGTTCGCGCGCGCGAGGTTTGACTTCGGCTTCGGCGAATTCGCGAACCGTTTTTTGCAGCAGCATTTGTTCTTCGCTGAGTTGCAGATTCACGGAGCGTCCTTGCGCGATGCTCTTTATTGTAACGCGAATTCAGGCGAGGGCTTTTTTCATGCGGGCGTAGGTGGTGAAGAGATCCTCGGGGTGCAGGCGAGTTTCGGCGGTGACGGTCATGAAGTTGGTGTCACCGATCCAGCGCGGAAGGCCGTGCAGATGGAGGTGCCCGGTAACGCCGGCACCGGCCGCTCGGCCGAGGTTCATTCCGAAATTCATGCCATCGGGTTGGTATTCGCCGCGAAACGCGGCTTCAACGCGCTGCGCGAGTTGCATCATCTCCGATAGCGTGGCGGCATCGCATAACGCGAGTTCCGCGACGTGGGCGTAGGGAACGACCATTACGTGGCCCGAGGTGTAGGGAAAACGATTCAAGATGACGAAAGCGTTTTTGCCGCGGTGAACGATCAGCGTGACTTCGTCGTCGTTGCGCGCGACGGCATCGCAGAAAATGCAATCAGGCTGTTTACCGGAAATAGCTTGTGCGATGTATTGGTAGCGCCACGGCGTCCACAGGTAGTCCATCAGTTGTGAATCCTCGCGGAAAAAATCAAACGGCGGCAGGGTCGAGCAACGAACGAAAAGACAAAAATCAGGAATGCGACGAGTTCGCGGAACCGGCCGCGGCCTCCGCCGCGGAAGTCAGGGCCGCAGCTTCTTCGCTATTCACAAAATCTTTTAATTCCTTGCTGGGCTTGAAGAAGGGAATACGCTTGGCGGGAACTTCCACTTTCTCGCCGGTTTTTGGATTGCGGCCCACGCGACCTTTGCGCTCCCGGGTACGAAAACTACCAAAGCCGCGAATTTCGATTTTCTCGCCTTTTTGAATAGCCAGAATGATGCTGTCGAAAATTGTTTCGACGATGGTCTCGGACTCCTTGCGAGGGAGCTCGGTGACCTTCAATACTTCTTCGATCAAATCCGCCTTAGTCAACGTAGGTTGCTTGGTCATCGTGGACGCGCCTCGCTCGAGAGTTCCTAGATGATACGCCGCAGACCCATGACAGGGAAGGGCTTACGGGAAATAACGCCCTCTCGGTTGCACACTTCCTATCACTAAACTAGGCCGCAGGTAAAACAAAAATTTAGGGGCCAGTCGATTTAAAACTGGCCCCTGTGGAAATGGCGGCAATTCGCGCAGTTTAACGGGAATTGAGCTTCTGTTTCAGAGCGTCGCCGATGGTCGCGGTCGAAGAGGTTTTGGTCTGCGAGCGGTATTGCGCGATCTCCTGGCGCTCAACTTGTTTGACGGCAGCTTTGTAGCTAAGCGCGATCTTGCGCGACTCCGGGCTGATTTTGATGATCTTGAAGTCGTATTCCTTGCCCGGTTCGAGCGGACCAGCGCTCTTCAACGGACCAGTGGTGGTGCGGTTCATGCCGCTGCCATCGTCGCCGCGGCGGCGGTCGGTGATCTCGGTATTGTGGCAGAGGCCCTCGATATTTTCGCCGAGTTCGACGAACGCGCCGAACATCGCGATGCGCGAGACTTTGCCCTTCAAGATTTCACCCACCCGATGCTGCTTGAACCAGTCGCCCCAGATATCGTTGACCTGTTTCATGCCGAGTGACACCCGGCGATTGTCTTCGTCGATGCGCAGAACCTTGGCGGTGATCGGTTCGCCCTTCTTGAAGACCTCGTGCGGATTCTTGATGCGCTCGGTCCAGCTGACGTCGCTGACATGGACCAGCCCGTCGAAGCCATCTTCGATTTCGATGAATGCACCGAACTCGACGATGTTGCGGACTTTTCCGGTGACGATGGTGCCGATCGGATATTTATCGGCGGTCAGGAGCCATGGATCCGGCAGCGCCTGCTTCATGCCAAGCGAAACGCGGCGGTCGCTGGGCTTAATGTCCAGAACCACGACGTCAACTTCTTCACCGACCTTGACGATCTTCGCGGGATTGACGGACTTCTTGGCCCAGCTCATTTCGGTTGCGTGGACCAGGCCCTCGATGCCGGTCTCGAGTTCCACGAACGCACCGTAATCGACAACGCCGACGACTTTGCCCTTGTACTTGCCGCCCGCGGGATATTTGTCAGCCGCTCCAACCCAGGGATCGGCGGAGAGTTGCTTCAGGCCGAGAGAAACGCGCTGCTTTTCCTTGTCGAACTTCAGGATGATGACGTCGAGTTCCTGATCCGGCTTCACGACATCGGAAGGATGCTTGATGCGGCCCCAGCTGAGGTCGGTGAGGTGCAGCAAGCCATCGATGCCGCCGAGGTCCACGAACGCGCCGTATTCGGTGACGTTCTTGACGATGCCGTGCACGGTCTGGCCTTCGGCCAGCGTGTTCATCAATTCGCCGCGCTTGGCGTGCTGTTCTTCTTCCATAATCGCGCGGCGGCTGACGACCACATTGCCGCGGCGGCGATTCAGCTTGGTGATGCGGACTTGAATTTCCTGTCCAGCCAGCGCATCGAGATTCGGAGTCGGGCGCAGGTCGTATTGCGAGCCAGGAAGGAAAGCGCGGACGCCGACGTCAACAACAACGCCGCCCTTAATGCGATCGACCACTTTGCCAGTGAGCGTGGTCTTGTTCTTATAGGCTTCTTCCAGCTTTTCCCAGGTGCGGCGGCGCAGCACTTTCTGGTAAGAGACGATGACGTAGCCGTCTTTCTTCTCGCCGGTGCGCTGCACTTCGATGGTCGCGTTGGGGTCGGGGCGCGGGATTTCCGTTTCGGAGAATTCCGCGGCGGGAATCAAGCCTTCGGTTTTCTGGCCGATGTCCACCACAACACCGTGTTCGGTGTACGCAATCACTTTGACTTCCAGAATTTCGTTGTTCGCAGGCGCCTCGTGCTGCTCGTCGTACTGGTCGAGGAGCTTGCTCATTTCCTCGGTGCTGGCGGCCTCCTCGGCGGCGGCAGCGGCTTCAGCGTCGGTCGCGGACTGCGCGGCGTGGGCTTCAGCCTTGGCGTGCACTTCGGCGGCTGCCGGCGCAGGGGCCGCGGGAGCTTCGGCCTTTGCTTCTTCGTGCGTCGCCGGAGCTTGCGCTTCCGCTACCGGAGCCTTAGTTGCTGCGCTCTCTGGAGATATGGCCTGCGGAACTTCTACTGGTGTTGCTTCTGATTGCGATTCGTGGGCAGGCGCTGCGGCGGCTGCGCTCACGGGGTTGTCATGGTCGGAAAACATGGTTGTCGGCCTCCGGGAGATTTCTCCCAAGTTTTAGATTTCTGGTCGCGTTGCGCCGAGAAAAAAAGTGGGCGCAGTCGAGCCAGCGGGTACGTGCGACTTCCTTGCGAACTCCCTGTTGGGGGCAAAGCAAGGTGCTGTTTCGCGTCTAGTGGCGACCGCGCCGCGGTCGTCTTAGCGGGGGAGCGAATTCGGCCACCCCTGACCGGATTGCGAACCAGCTCTACAGGACAAATGACCGGTTAAAAGGTCACAGCTCAGATAGATGCTGCGAGCGTTGGAAACGCTGCAACCGTGCAAGAATACAGGGCAAAATGGAGGTGTGTCAACGAAACGAAAGTGGCAGAATTGGGCTCGGCTAGTCCTCGGTGTCCAATCTAGAATGTTGCCGCGGCTTATCCTGATTGTCGCCACAGTTCTTACGTGTGACGTAGCCAAGGCGGGCCAGCCACCGACCGGCTGCAGCCAACCGGGGACGGTCCTATTGTCGGCGCCTAGACTCAAGAGTCTGCTTCTCAAGACTGAACCGATTCAGGTTCCCGGTGTGGACGGTCGCCACATCTGCGGGATTCTGGTTTTCTCCGTCGCAATTGATACTTCCGGTGAAGTGACTTACATCGAGTTCGTTTCAGGGCATCTCGCGATTGTCCAAACTGCCATCGAGTCCATCCGGTTATGGAAATTTCGTCCTTACTTCGCCGCCGGAAAGAAAAAACACTTTTATCGGCGGATTACTGTCAAATACCAAACGATTGGAAGTGGTGTGACTTACCGGGTGATCTAGCGTCGGTAGTTTTTCGTTACGCCCGGGCGCGGGTGGATTGACGGATTTCGCGGCGGAAGTCTGGGGCGAAGACTTCGACCGTGCGGCACATTTCGTAGAGGCGGGAACGCATGCGAGCGCCGATGCGGTCGGCGAGCGAGTCATCCCTCACAACTTTCACGGTGGCCCCACTTGGCAATCGTGGAGCCGGTTCAGTCACCGGCTGTTCATCCATATAATTTGTGGTGAGGATGGTCACGCGGCGCTCGTTATAACGGGCGTTCAGGACCAGGCCGATGATGTCGAGCACCCAGGCCGAAGGTTTGCTGGCGCCGAGATCGTCGAGGACCAGAATTTCGGTGTTGCGAATCGGCTCGAGGATTTTCATTTCGGTGGATTCGCTCTGCGGATTGTAGCTGGCCTGGATTTCTTTCAAAAGTTCGCGATAATCGCAGAACATTCCTTGATGGCCGCGGCGCAGCAGTTCTTTGAGCGCGGCTACTGCCAGATGTGTTTTTCCTACGCCGGAAGGGCCCATCAGCAGCAAACCTTTTTCACTGGAACCGGGATATTCGCGGACGAATCCTTGGGTGTCCATATTCGCTCGCTTGAGCGATTGCGCGTGCTGCGTGGTCCAGACTTTTCCGTCGGCGAGATCGGTGACGTAGCTTTCGAAGTCGCAATGTTCGTAGCGTTTGGGGATGCGGGCGCGGTCCATCACGAGGATGGCGCGCTCGCCGGTGCTGCAATCGCAGGCTACCGCGAATTTTCCGGATCCATCGGGACGGGCGACCAACTTCCAGCCGGTTCCCTGACAGAATTGGCAATTTTCGAGAGGCATCGTAGGAACGAGCATACGGGCGCGCGCGACGGACGGCAAGAGTTGGGCCGTGTGGAACGCTGTGGAAGAAAAAAGAGTTACACAGAGCTCACCGAGAGCAGAGGCACAGAGTTTCACAGAGAAGAAAAGGATTAACGCAGAGGGGCGCAGAGACGCAGAGTTCGCAGAGAAGACCGAAAGGAATTGGCAGAAAGGAATTTAGCGGAGGGGGCGGATCCGCGTGGGGACGATGGCGTGGCGGGAGGGTTTTTCGTTGGGGAGGTGATTGGCGACTCGGGCGAGTTCTTGCTGGACGACGGTGGCGAATTCGGTCATTTGTTTTTCCATTTCGACCATTTTTTCGCGCATATTTAGAATAATTTCGATGCCGGCGAGGTTGACGCCCATGTCGCGGGCCAGCGTAAGGATGACTTCGAGGCGCTCGAGGTCGTGGTCGGTGTAGAGGCGGGTGTTGCCTTCGGAGCGCGACGGCTTCAGCAATCCAACGCGTTCGTACAGGCGCAACGTTTGCGGATGCAATTTGTAGAGTTCGGCTACCGAGCTGATCATGTAGCCGGCTTTGGCGCGGGTTTTTCGCCTGGGTGACATTTTAATTTCTCAAGAGGGCACGATACATTGTGCCCCTACTTAAACTCCTGCCTTTAAGAACAAGTCCTTGCGTGGATCGTCGGGCGCGACGGTTTCCAATTCCTTCATGATGTTGCGGACGCGCTCGTCGGTTGGCTTGGGCACGACGACCTGAATTTCCACGTACTGATCGCCGCGCCCGCCGTTGCGCGCGCTGGGCACGCCTTTTTCGCGCAGGCGCAACGTGCTGCCGCTGTTGGTGGCCGGCGGAATGCGCACAAGCGAGCGGCCGTCGATCGTTGGCACTTCCACTTTCGCGCCTAGCGTAGCTTCGCTCACCGTCACCGGAACTTTGGTGTAAAGATCGTTGCCGCGACGCTCGAAGAACGGATGCGGCTTCACTTCAACCAGCAAATAGAGATCGCCTGGAGGCGCGCCCATGGTTCCAGCGTTGCCTTTGCCGGGGACGCGAACGCGTCCGCCGGAAGCGACGCCAGCGGGAATGCGCACGTCGATAGTTTCGCTACGGCGAATGCGTCCTTCGCCCCCGCAGGTCTTACAGGTCGTACGAAGTTTTCCGGTACCGCCGCAACGCGTGCAGGGAACGTTGAAGCGCATCTTTCCCGCGGCCTGCTGAATGGTGCCCGAGCCGTTGCAGGTTTGACAGGTTTGCGGCGAGCCGATCGCCCCCGTGCCGTGGCAGACTTCGCAGCTGTCCATGCGGGTGATCTGTATTTTTTTCACGCCGCCACGCACTGCATCCCAGAAATCGATATCGAGTTTATATTCGAGCGAACTGCCGGACTCCGCTTCTTCTTCAACGCCTGCGCCGCCGCGGCCGCCAAAAAAATTACTGAACAGGTCGCGGAAACTGGCTCCGCCGCCGGAGGCACCGCTGCCGCCGCTGAAATCGAATCCGCCAAAATCAAAATTGACGTTGTTGTCGGCACCAGTTGCACCAGGACCGTAGTCGCCGGTCGGAACGTTTTCGCTGTAAAAGCCATACTGGTCGTACATCTGGCGCTTTTTCGAATCGGAGAGAACGTCGTAGGCTTCCTGAAGCTGCTTGAATTTTTCCTCGGAGGCTTTGTCGCCGGGATTCAGATCGGGATGGTACTTGCGCGCGAGTTTGCGGAAGGCGGTGCGAATATCTTTCGCGGAGGCCTTGCGGCCGACTCCAAGCAGTTCGTAATAATCGGTTTTTGCTGTGGTTGCCATTTGTCTGCACTGCTGAAAATGTTCGAAACAAGAAAAGTGCACTATAGCCGATCGCGACTATAGTGCACTTCCTGTTGCGAGCTTAGTTCGGTTGTTTCTTGTCGTCCACGTCGACGTACTCTGCATCAATTACGTCGTCCGGTTTGTGGGCTCCGCCCTGTGCGCCGCCAGTGGATTGGCCAGCTGCGCCTGCACTTGCCGCACTCGCGGATTCAGCCTGCTGCGCGCTCTGAGCCGATTTGTAGAGTGTTTCCGCCAGCTTATGCAGCGTGCGTTCGACGTTTTCAGTTGCGGTGCGAAGACGCGCGGTGTTGCCTTCGCCGCCATCGCTCATGGCTTTCTTGGCTTCCTCGAGAGCATCCTCCGCGGCCTTGACATCTTCCGCCGGTAGCTTCTCACGGTTTTCCTTAATCGTTTTCTCGGCCTGGTACACGATGCCGTCCAGACGGTTGCGCGCTTCGACTTCTTCCATGCGCCGGCGATCGTCTTCGGCGTGTGATTCGGCCTCGACGCGCATCTTTTCCGCTTCTTCCTTGGTCAGGCCGGTCGAGGACTGGATGGTGATCTTCTGTTCCTTGCTGGTGGCCTTGTCCTTGGCGGAAACGTTGAGAATGCCGTTGGCGTCGATGTCGAACGTCACTTCAATCTGCGGAGTTCCGCGCGGAGCGGGCGGAATGCCATCAAGCTTGAAGGTGCCGAGTGAACGGTTGTCCTTAGCGAATTTGCGTTCGCCCTGCATGACGTGGATTTCCACGCCGGACTGATTGTCCGAAGCGGTTGAATAGGTTTCGACTTTGCGAGTCGGAATCGTGGTGTTGCGCGGGATCTGAACGGTCATCACGCCGCCCAGCGTTTCCACGCCAAGAGAAAGCGGCGTGACGTCGAGCAGCAGGATGTCCTTTACTTCGCCGGCAAGGACGGCGCCCTGAATGGCCGCGCCTACCGCAACTACTTCGTCCGGGTTGACGCCCTTGTGAGGCTCTTTGCCGCCGAAGAAATCACGAACGAGTTTCTGCACCTTAGGAATACGCGTCGAGCCACCCACCAACACGACTTCCTGAATGTCGTTTGGCGAAAGCTTGGCATCCTCTAGTGCAAGTTTGACCGGCTTCATCGAACCGTCGAGCAGATCGCCCATCAATTGTTCGAGTCGCGTGCGGGTCAACTTTTCCTGTAAGTGGATCGGGCCACTGGCTCCCGCGGTGACGAACGGAAGGTTAATCTCCGTTTCCATCATCTGCGAAAGCTCGATCTTGGCCTTTTCCGCCGCTTCTTTCAGGCGTTGCAGCGCCATGCGGTCCTTGCTCAGGTCGATGTTGTTGGCTTTTCTGAATTCGTCGATCAGCCAGTCCACGATGCGCTGGTCAACGTCATCGCCACCGAGGTGGGTGTCGCCGTTGGTGGATTTCACTTCGACCACCCCGGCGCCGACTTCCAGCACCGAAACGTCAAAAGTGCCGCCGCCCAAGTCGTACACCACGATGGTTTCGTCAGACTTCTTCTCCAAGCCGTAAGCCAATGCTGCTGCCGTTGGCTCGTTGATAATGCGCACCACTTCCAACCCGGCAATTTCGCCAGCCTGTTTGGTGGCCTGGCGCTGTGCGTCATTGAAGTAAGCCGGAACGGTGATGACCGCTTTGGTGACTTTCTCGCCGAGGAAATCTTCGGCAGCAGTCTTCAGTTTGGTCAAAATCATCGCGGAAATTTCAGGCGGGCTATAGATCTTGCCGGAAATCTCGACGCGGGCGTCGTCATGATCGCCCTTCACTACTTTGTAGGGCACGCGCTTGGTTTCCGATCCAACTTCATCGAAGCGGCGTCCCATGAAGCGCTTGATGGAGTAAACCGTGTTTTCAGGATTCGTGACGGCCTGGCGCTTAGCCACTTGGCCCACGAGGCGCTCGCCGGTCTTGGTGATAGCAACGACTGACGGCGTAGTGCGCGCGCCTTCCTGATTTGGAATGACCACCGGTTCGCCGCCCTGCATCACGGCGACCACGGAGTTGGTGGTTCCCAAGTCAATTCCGATAATCTTGCTCATAAAGAGTCTCCCTGTATGGATAACCAAAAACCTGCGTGTCGAACATCGCTCGGCGGAGCTACGGATCGGCTCAACACCGGGCGTCGGGTGCTAGCCGAGTTCGATGCAGGGAGAGTATAAAGGTTGAGTGTTAGATTGTCAAGTTGTTTGATTACGTCTATATTGTCCTTATTTTCTATTACTTACGGGTCATTTCCCCATCGCCAGGTGCCTTCGAGCCTTCAACTCCGGAACAAACCTTGGCTGGGCTTCGGCATCTTACTTCGCGGCGTAGAGAAGGCGCCACGGGCCGGTTCTTGAGTCAAATCCGAGCCGGCCCGCTCTTTTTTGCCATTTCTAAGGTAATATTCTTTGACCAGATTCAAAGTAAGGCTTTGAGGAGACGCGTGTGAAGGGTCGACTTGTTTTTGCTTCCTTAGTTTGCTTGGCGCTCATAAGCGCTGTGCTCTTGTTCGGACTTGGGGTGAATCATCCGCTGGCTAGCCGAGTTGGCGTGGCTGAACCGCCGACGGTGCTCGCTGAAAATAAGGCCGTGCCAGAAATAACCCCGAATGCCAGGCCGGTCAACGCAGCTCCGATCACCTCCACCGAAAGCGTAGCGGTTGCGGTTGAACCGGGCCAAGTGCCGGGCGTGGCTGATATCGATCCGCACAAAGCATTCGGTTCCAAGAATGCGCCGGTGATTATGGAGGTTTTTAGCGATTTTCAGTGCCCCGCGTGCAAGCAGCTTTTCAAGACGACGAATCAGCAGTTGATGGACAACTACGTCAACACCAGCAAGGTTTATCTGGTGCATCGCGATTTTCCGCTGCCAATGCACGCATACTCGCGTGTTGCCGCCAGCTATGCGAGGGCCGCGGCACATATCGGCAAAACCGAAGTTGTGGAACAGGCGCTTTTCCAGAATCAGGAAAAGTGGGAAGCCAACGGCGATGTAAAGGGAATTGTTGCAGCTGCTTTGACGCCGGCGGATATGAAAAAAGTGCAGGCATTGGTGGATAGCAAGACGCTCGAGCCGCTGATCGAAAGAGACAAGCAACTCGGACAAACGATCCCCATCAATCAGACCCCGACCACCGTGTTTCATAGCAAGGGGCAGACCTATCCCTATGTTGGCGTGATGAGCTATGACGTGCTGAAGCAGTTCATCGACCAGCTGCTCTCACAAAAATAAAGTTAGAGTGCCCGCGCACATCATCAAAATAATGATGCAATCGAGCCCACTGAATTTTCGCCGCGCCGTGATCTGGATCGGACGATTGTTGCTCGGCGGAATTTTTGTTTACGCCGGCTACGCGAAGTTGGTCTATCCCAACCATAATTTGTGGCCATACTTCATGCTGAAATTCTCGGTCTCGACGAATCTTTCCACGTTTGCGTTTCAGGTGGAGTCATACAGGGTGCTCGGCGCGGAAGGAGCGTCGTTCGTGGCGCATACCCTGCCATTTGTGGAAATCGTGCTGGGATTGCTGCTGCTGATCGGGTGGAAATTCCGAATTTGGGCAGCCATGGTGACTGCCATCCTGGCCGGCTTCCTGACGCTGGTGACGCGCGCCTATCTGCTGCACATGGAAATTAATTGCGGCTGCTTTGGTACTCCGGAGCCGCTGACTGGCATGACGGTGTTGCGAGACAGCGCTCTGGTGGCGCTGGCGGTGGTGATGACCATTTTCGCGTTTCAGGAAGCGCGCAAGCCGCATCCGTGGACGGCGCCGCAGAGTTCGTAACGCGATGGAAACTTCGCCACGCTTGCAATCCGCCTGCTTCATGCCTTTGCGCTAGAATTTTCCGTTGATGCTAAGTCTGCCCCAGATCACGTTGCGGCTGCGCGGATGGAAACTGATAGACCGCGTGGCCATTGCTTTCCTGCTGCTGTGTTCCATCGCACTCGGAGCTGCCTGCGGACTGATTTTTGTTTACGCCAGCGACCTGCCCGAAATTCGCTCGCTGGAAACCTACCGCCCGAACGTGGTCACCGAAATTTACGCCGACGACGGCCAGATGGTTGGCAGCTTCGCGCTGCAGCGCCGCATTCTGATGACCTATGAGCAGTGCCCAAAGATTCTCTTTAGCGCGGTTACGTCGATTGAAGACCAACACTACGACGACCACTGGGGCATTGATTTCCCGCGCATAGCCGGTGCCGCTTATCGCAACTTGCTGAAAGGCCGCAAGGCCGAAGGCGCCAGCACGATTACCATGCAGCTTGCCGGAAATCTTTTTCTGGATCGCAGCGACCGCAGCTTTCGTCGCAAGATGCAGGAGATGCTACTCTCGCTGCAGATCGAGCGTCGCTACACCAAGCCGCAGATTTTTGCGATGTATTCGAACCAGGTTTACCTCGCCCACGGCAACTACGGATTTGCCGCGGCTTCGCAATTTTATTTTGGTAAGCCAGTTACCGACCTGAAGTTGCAGGAAGCCGCGCTGCTGGCGGGAATGATTCGCGGCCCGATTTATTCGCCGTTGAACGATCCGCAGCGCGCGCTGGCACGTCGCAACCTGGTGCTTCGCCGCATGCAGGAGGAAGGAAAAATCAGCACGAGCGAAGAAGCCGCGGCCAGAAAGACTCCGCTTGGGTTGCACATTCAATATCCGCGCAACGATTTGGCGCCGTATTTCTTTGAAGAGATCCGCAAATATCTGGAATCAACGTATGGCACCGAAGCGGTGCACGAACGCGGCCTGCGGGTCTATACCACCCTCAATATCGCCATGCAGCGTGCGGCGAATCTGGCGGTTCGCGACGGATTGCATTCCTACGATCGCCGCCACGGCTGGCGTGGTGGCATGCCGAATATTCTTAAGGACAATCTCGGCACGCTGGAGAGTTATGAAGATGATGATTGGCGGCGGCCCATCGAAAAAGGCAGCTACGTTACCGGCCTGGTGATGGCGGTAGACGATCGCTACGCGACGATCAAGATTGGCACGTATCGCGCGGTAATTTCCGCCAGTGACTTAGCGTGGACCGGCCGCAGGAAACCGTCCGAGCTCTTGAAAGTTGGCGACCTGGCGCAATTTTCGATTCAAGAGCTGCGCGAATCGACCGCACGCGTGCAACTCGAGCAGCAACCGGCGCCGCAGGCCGCGATGGTTTCGATCGACAATCCCACTGGCGAAATCAAGGCCCTGGTCGGCGGTTACAGTTTTGAAGATTCGAAATTCAATCGCGCCACGCAGTCGGTTCGCCAGGTGGGCAGCTCATTCAAAATCTATGTTTACGCCGATGCTATTGAGAAAGGCTCGACGCCATTCGACACAATTGTCGACCTGCCATTCACAACGATCAGTGGCGGGCAGCCCTATTCACCGCGCAACTACGATGAAAAGTTTGAAGGCACGATCACACTGCGGCGCGCATTGGCCGGATCACGCAACGTCCCGGCGGTGAAGCTGGCCGAAAAAGTCGGGATCAATTCCGTAGTTGAGACCGCACGAAAATTTGGCATTAGTACTCCGTTGCCGCCGTATCTGCCGCTGGCGCTGGGCTCCGCGGACATGAAGCTGATCGAACACGTTTCGGCGTTTACGGTTTTTCCTGACGACGGAATTCGCATTGATCCGCACATGATTCGCCGCGTCACCAGCTACGACGGAGCATTGCTCGAGGAAGCGCACCCTTCGATTCATGAAGTGATCTCCCCGGAAGTGGCGCATACGATGACTGCGATGCTCGAGGAAGTGATTCAATTTGGGACTGGTATCGCCGCCAAATCACTGAAGCGCCCGGCCGCTGGAAAGACCGGCACCACGCAAGACTACACCGATGCTTGGTTTATTGGTTACACGCCGCAGATCACTACGGGCGTGTGGGTCGGGTACGACGACAAACAGATTTCGCTAGGCAAGAAGGAAACGGGCGCACGCGCGGCGTTGCCGATCTGGATGCAGTTCATGCAGAACGCTCTGGCCGGTCAGCCTGCGCTCGATTTTCAGAATGTTGTACCGCTCGAGCGGCAAGCCGCCGACCACATCATTCACGTTGACACGCCGGACACCGCTCCGACCGAAGATGAGCCCACCGCTCCGAAAGAAAAACCGCCAACTGCGCCCCCGCCGTCAAAAACGGTGGCAGGAAACGCGCACCCCGAGAACCGCCGGTAGAAGCGCACAAGTGCGGCACGCTTCCCGGCGTCTGCTCTGAGAAAATCAAGGTTTGTTGAGTACCACATTTAGCGTGGAATTCTGCATTTGCGATAAGTCTGCGTTAACCGGGTTGAGCCCCATCGAGACTTGCCACACCATGTTGCCCATGCTGTTTGTGAGGTTCAGGAAAACTTGCGTTTGCCCGATCAGGCCGAGAACGTCAGGCGAAGAAACCAGAGCGCAGGTGGCCTGGCCGTTCACCAAAGGCAAGCTCCCGCCCAGCGTCAGCAGTGAAGTGGACATCGCATAGTTCAGCGAGCCGGCGACCGGAGTTCCATCAGGATAAGAAAACTTCAAGGTGAGCAACGGCTCGTTTGACAGCGGCAGAATCTCGATCGCATTGACATTAGGATTTTGCACAAGCTTGTCGAATTCGATAGACACCGAGCCGTTGGTTACGATGGTGTTGAAGCCCTCGACTACCGCAGCTTTTGCGCCCACCGCGGCGTATATATCGAAGTTCTGCAAGACCGCTTGGCCGTTCAGCTTCACGTTAAACACGCGAGCGCCGATTTTTTCTTCCGCTGAAGAGTTCTCCGCAAACAGAAGATTTACACGATAACTTCCATTGGCCACCGGGAAGGAATAGACCATTGGTGTCGTGCCGCCGTTGTAGCGGCTGGTGTTGTAGAGTGCCGGATCGCTGGTGCCAGCCGTGGTTGACACATTTTTCGAGACTGTTCCGGTGTTGTAGCCGTAGTCCGCTTGCCAAACTTGCCCGTTGGTATCGGTGTAGGCCGCGCCACCGCAGTCAATTCGGATCGGTTGTTGAGTTTGTGCCGCCGCCGGCAGAGACACCAGTAGAAAACCCGCAATGATTCCAAGAAACTTGTGCATACTTCCTCCTCGAAGGATCGCTTCGAACGCTTAGTTTGTCTTTGTGATAAAAGCGGGAAAGGAGGTGTCCAAAGAACACACGCGCTTCATCGACTCTGCCACTCTAGAATTTCTCGCAACGCGAAACAACTGTTCGTGCGAACCATTCTTGTGCAGGAGCCGAGTACTGCAAGAGGGCTGGCCAAAGTGCTGCCCCAAATCAGAACATTGGCTCCGAGTACAGGCCAGCGATTTTATCGGAACGGATCCCACCCTTTGTTCTGCACTGGATGGGGAAGCCCGTTTTCATCGATAAGCACGACTTCCTTTCGCGTGGCGATCTCTCCGATTTGCGTTAGGGCGACCCGTCCGACTGCCTTTGGGACTTGCGCGACATTCTTCTTCGCTACTGTGAACAGAAGTTCGTAGTCGTCACCGCCATCCAAGGCCATCTGAAGCGCATCGAACTCTTTGCACGAGCCCTGTTTTGCAATCCTGACGCAAGGGATCCGATCAAGCTCAATGCGCGCGCCAACGCCGCTTGCTGCGCAGAGTCTAGGCAAGTCGCTGGAGAGACCATCCGACAAGTCCATCATCGCAGACGCGAGCCGCCGTCGCGTCAGGAACGCCCCCACTTCGAGTCGCGGTTCCGGATATAGATGCTTCTGCAGCCGCGGGTCTCGCATCGTCAGCCGTTTATCTCCGGACTGGATCAGCCGTAAACCGTACTCGGCTTCACCTAAGCGCCCAGTCACAAAAATGGCGTCACCCGGGCGGGAGCCGCGTCGCAGAATTGCTCGGCCGCGGTGGCACTCCGCAATCACTGTGACACTAATAAGGACCTGGTCGCGCCGAGTAGTGTCACCGCCCGCCATCGGGCAATCCAAAGCATAGGAGGCACAGCGCAGACCTTCGAGGAAACTCTTCAGCCACTTCTCGACACGGCTTTTTGGCAGCGCCAGACTCAGCAGAAAGCACCGAGGCACGCCGCCCATCGCTGCGACGTCGCTGACCGCCCGCGCCAAGCACTTCCAGCCTACTGAACGTGGGGGATGACGATCGGCAAGAAAATGGGAGCCTTCCAGGAACCAGTCGCAAGTCAAAATCGTTTCGTAACCGGCGCGTGGCCGCCACAGCGCAGCATCATCGCCGATCCCGACCTGCAACCCGACCCTGCGCGCCCGTGCCGTGCCGGGCCTGGCGTGAGGCCGCGCGATAAACTCCAGGATCGAATTCTCGGTTTTCCTCATAAAGTTAGGGCTTTGCAATGAGCTCAGTTCAGTATAGTCTCGCCCACGTTTGAGTCGTTGGCGATCGCGCCGCTAAGGCAAGAAGCGACCCTTCCTGTCCGTCAGGCCAGTCGAACAGGAATTCACAGCCTGTCCCAAAGACAGCAAAATACAGGGTTGACCCGGTGCAGCTTCCAAAATTAGTATAAGGAAGGTCGCGAACCAATACTCACGGTTCAGATTGGTACGTTAACGCGTTTTGGCAACTCAGCCGCGGGCTCAGGGCAAGATAGCCCGCAATCGTAATGGGAAGAATCAGGTCTGAGGGACCTGCTTGTGATTAAAGGG
Source organism: uncultured Acidobacteriota bacterium (assembly GCA_963814635.1). GTDB lineage: Bacteria > Acidobacteriota > Terriglobia > Acidiferrales > UBA7541 > Acidiferrum. The sequence goes on from CAWFDP010000004.1 coordinate 245,325, forward strand.
AAGAACTATACATTCTTCATTGCCACCACGCCGGGCCAGCTCCGGAAGCTGATTATTCCGGCGTATGTATTGCACGGGTTGGCGGTGCTTGCCCTGATTGGAACGATTACCGTCGTCATCGCTGCTGGTTCCTATACCCGGATGCTTTGGAAGGTCGGCAACTACAATGCGTTGCGCCATGAACAGGAAACTCTGAAGGTTCAGTATCATCAGTTGCAAAGCACCGTGAACGACACCAACCAGCGCCTCGATTCACTGCAATCTCTGGCTACCGAAGTGGCCATGACCTACGGAGTGCTTCGTTATCACCCTGCCGCTTTCGATGTTTCCGACAATCCGGTGACTGCGGAAGATGCCTTCGATCGATCTGTTGAGCAATATACTTTCTTGAAAAAGAATGCGGCGGCAATCGCCATTTCGTCCGGCGGATTGCGTCTGATGCCGGCGTTCAGCTTTGCGGATTCTACCTACACACCAGCGATTTGGCCGGTGTTAGGACATATCACGGACAGCTTCGGCGAGCGGCTCGACCCGTTCAGCGGTGAAGGCGCGTTCCACACTGGTGTCGATGTGGCGTCGGATTATGGAGCGCCGGTACACGCGACCGCGGATGGCGTAGTGATCAGCGCGGAAAATCATGCCGGCTATGGACGCGTCGTGGTCATCGATCACGGTTTTGGCATCACCACCTGGTACGCGCATCTCTCTTCGTTTTCAACCATCACCGGCACGCGCATCAAGCGCGGCCAGGTCGTCGGCTACTGCGGAATCAGCGGCCGATCGACGGGTCCTCACGTGCATTATGAAGTGCGCATGAACAACGCGCCAATCAATCCGTGGCGCTATATGAAGTCCACGCCTGCCGGCGACTAAGCTCCGAATTTTTCTTCGGCACAAATCCAACAAACGACTAATTGTTCTTTTGTGTTTTTGCTCTGCCGGGCGCCGGTTTCTTCTTGGCAACCTCGTGCGGAGTTGACGACTGGTCCGATGGAACCGTGGCCGGGGGAAGGCGAGCAACGTCCAGGAATTGCGGCGTGACGGAAAGTATCACGCGCACCGATTTCCACTCGCCACGATCGATTTTCTGAATGTCCGCGCTTCTCAGCATTTCCAGATAGGCTTGCCGTTCCGTGGGATTCATCTGTTGCCGGAGTTTCGGATCGTTCAATCCGTTCTGAGCGAGAAGCAGTACGCCTTGCAGAAAGTCGCGTAATTGGGTGCTGGTGGAATCCAAAAGGCACTCACCGTCGCTGACCACTCGCAGGGTGTCGCCTTCCGGCTTTCCAGAAATCGAAATCCACTGCAATCGGTTCAGCAGCGCGGAAAGGGCCGGCGAACGAAAGCCGTTGGGAGCAGCCGAATTAAGCGCATCTTGCAGGGCCGGGTCCTGGCGAATCACGGCAAACAGAGGCGTACCGGCCAGCCGTTCGAACCGTTCGTTCCACTCGGTGTGCCCTGCTTCGGCAGTTACGCCAGCCAGTACTGCGGCAAGGTGCGTGGAGTCGGTGATGGCGAGGCGGCTGTCGGAAAGAAACGCCAGAGAAATTGGTTTTTCGTCCACGCTTGCATTCAAGCGAAAGACTTTCCATTTGCCTTCTTGTGCGGATTTGCCGTTGCGATTCAGGAATGCTTCGATTTTTTTCCGATCAAATTTTCCATCGGCGATCGCCAGGAGTTCGGTGGTCGCGCCGTGATTCGAAACGGCAATGGTGGCTCGCAGCAAATCGCGTTCGTAGGAAAATCCGGTTTCGCGCACAAATTGCGCATACTCGGAATCTTCGGTGGGGTGTGGAGCCCAGGAGTAAAGCTTTGCCAGGAACGGTGACGCACGAAATTCATCGAAATCAATAAAGATCACCGCGGTTGCGTCCGCGGGAACCAGACGGAGAAGTTGGCTGCGGGCGTTTGCCTCCGGGCCGGAAAAAAAATGCGTCACTAACAACACGCCAGCGATCAGTAAGATCGCCAGCACAGAGAGAATCGAAATGGTCTTCGTGCGCGAGGTTGGCATCGGTGGAATTTAGCGAAAAATGGGTCTGGTGCATCTTACCGGAAGGCAGGGCATACAAAGCAAGCGGGCACGTCGGTTTGCAAGAAATTCAAGGATTTGCACAGACCGGCGCGTTCGGGCGCGTTGGATTTCTGAGTAGTCTGTGTAATTATTTGAAAATAAAAGAGTTAATATGCCTTAAGACTTGGAAACCGATTCCAGATTTTCCACATCCTTGGCATCATCCGTGCTCGTGGCATACGAACCCTCTTGCAATTTCCGTGCCTTGTCTGCTATTCTTACCCGGTTTGAGCGAGGCTGGCGTAGCTCAGCTGGTAGAGCATCTGATTTGTAATCAGAGGGTCGGGGGTTCAATTCCCTCCGCCAGCTCCACCATTGAGATCGGCAGGGGAGCGAGGCGGAGCAATTCCGGTTGTTAAAATTGAACGGGCTGGTGTCTCTAGACACGAGTCCTTTTTGTGTTTCTGCGGATTCAATTTTCTTCTGGGCATGTCAGTTTTAAATCCGCTGCGGATGTTGAAGCGCAAGGATTTTGGGACACGAGTTTGCGTCCCGCCGGATTTCAGGTTTTGCAATTTGGAAACCTGAGATGCCAAGACTGGGACGGGTGGGTGAGTGGCTAAAACCAGCAGACTGTAAATCTGCCGCTCCTTGCGGGCTACGAAGGTTCGAATCCTTCCCCGTCCACCAGGCTCTTCTGAAGTCACGCAGTTCGTGATGAGGGCCAGCAGTGCAGTAGAAGCCGCAGGGCAACCACATGTGTTGTTCATGAGCGGTCTGAATTTCGGCGTGACAGCCGAAGGGGCGAAGTGCGCCGCAGCGGTTGTTTTTGCGCTGCCAAGTGCAGGGAAACGGACTTGGCCTGGGTAGCTCAGTTGGTAGAGCGCGTCCTTGGTAAGGACGAGGTCACCGGTTCAATCCCGGTCCCAGGCTCCAGATTTTTTGTGTTGTACGCAGAAGTTTTGCAAGAAGTTTTTGGGAAGAGCTGGGCGGGGGTAACTCAACGGTAGAGTCTCACTCTTCCAAGGTGATGGTTGCGGGTTCAAATCCCGTCCCCCGCTCCAAAAAATTTTGATACTTGCCCGCCTCTGGCGGATGACGAGGGTGAAAGAAAATGGCCAAGGAGAAATTCGAGCGCAGTAAGCCGCACGTGAACATTGGGACCATTGGTCACATTGACCATGGCAAGACCACGTTGACCGCGGCGATCACCAAGGTGTTGTCGAAGCACAACCCGAAGGTGCAGTTCCGGGCGTTCGACACCATTGACAACGCGCCGGAAGAGCGCGAGCGCGGCATCACCATTGCGGTATCGCACGTGGAGTATGAAACGCCGAACCGGCACTACGCGCATATGGATTGCCCGGGACACGCGGACTACATCAAGAACATGATCACTGGAGCGGCGCAGATGGACGGCGCGATTCTGGTGGTGGCGGCGACCGACGGACCGATGCCGCAGACCCGGGAGCACATTTTGTTGGCGCGGCAAGTCGGGGTGCCGGCGATTGTGGTTTTCCTGAACAAGTGCGACATGGTTGAGGATCCGGAACTGCTCGAACTGGTGGAACTGGAAGTTCGTGAACTGTTGAAGAGCTACGGTTTCCCAGGCGACACCATTGCGATTGTTCGTGGTAGCGCGTTGCAGGCGTTGAACGGCGATGCCAAGTGGGAAGGCAAGATTGACGAATTGATGGAAGCGGTGGACAAGAACGTTCCGCTGCCGGTACGCGATGTGGACAAACCGTTTGCCATGCCGATCGAGGATATTTTCTCGATTTCCGGACGCGGCACGGTGGTTACGGGAAGAGTGGAACGCGGCAAGGTAAAGGTTGGCGAAGAAGTGGAAATCGTGGGCTTCCGGGACACCCAGAAGAAGGTAGTGACGGGCATCGAGATGTTCCGCAAACTTTTAGATGAAGGTTTGGCCGGCGACAACGTTGGATTGCTGCTGCGCGGCACGGAAAAGGATGATGTGGAGCGCGGGCAGGTAATCTGCAAGCCGGGCTCGATTACGCCACACACCAAGTTCAAGGCCGAAGCGTACGTGTTGACCAAGGAAGAAGGCGGACGGCATACGCCGTTTTTCTCTGGCTATCGTCCACAGTTTTATTTCCGCACCACGGACGTTACCGGTGACATGCACCTGGCGGCGGGAGTGGAAATGGTGATGCCGGGAGACAACGTGAGCTGTGAAGTGACGTTGATTACGCCGGTAGCACTGGAGAAGGGTTTGCGGTTCGCGATTCGCGAAGGCGGGCACACCGTCGGAGCAGGCGCGGTCACGGAGATTATTGAGTAGTTTGGTGCTTCTAACCAGAAAGCTTTATCAAAGGAATTAACACATGCGGGAAATTATCACGTTGCAGTGCGGGGACTGTAAGAACCGCAACTACACAACGACCAAGAACAAAAAGAAGCACTCCGAACGCTTGGAGACCAAAAAGTTTTGCAATACGTGCCGCAAGCAGACCGCGCACAAGGAAGTGAAGTAGTTTTTCGCGTGGTTGGCGGTTAGGCAGGACCGGACTTGTTTTTAGGGGAGTCGTCCAACGGCTAGGACTCCGGTCTCCAAAACCGGGTATGGGGGTTCGAGTCCCTCCTCCCCTGCCAGAAATTTGCGGTAGGCGAGAAGCACTGTTTGCATGGGCTGGAAAGGGAAGCATGGCAACGCAGGCGGCGAAGATGAGCAAAGAAGAGACTCAGGGCGGAACGGGTTCGAACCTTCCCGCGAAGATTACGGGAACGTTTGCTGACACGCGGACCTTTTTGCAAGAAACCCGCGTGGAGATGAAGAAGGTCACCTGGCCCAGCCGCGAAGATGTGATTTCGACGACCGGCGTGGTGCTGGCGACGGTGGCGTTTTTTGCGATTTATCTGTACTTCGTCGAGCAAGGTGCGGCGCGGGCAGTCGGTTATTTGCTGAAGCGTTTCGGCGCGTAAGCGTTAGAGACAGGGACAAGGATAAGGACCAGCGATCCATGAGCATGCAGTGGTACATCATTCACACTTATTCGGGCTTCGAGAAGAAGGTCAAGGAGAGCCTGGAAAGCCGTGTGGCCGCGTTCAGCTTGCAGGACAAGATCGGCCGCGTGCTGATTCCGATGGAAGACGTTATGGAAATGCGCGGCGGCAAAAAGGTGATTTCTTCGCGGATGTCCTATCCGGGCTACGTGCTGGTGGAAATGGATTTGGACGAAAACACCTGGCACATCGTGCGCAACACGCCGCGGGTGACCGGGTTTGTCGGTTCGGCGACTTCGCCTTCACCGCTTTCCGAAGCAGAAGTGGACGCCATCATCAATCGCGTGCACACCCCGCAGGATCGTCCGAAGCCGAAAGTGGTTTACGAACGCAACGAACAAGTGCGAATCGTTGACGGGCCATTTGCGAATTTTAACGGTACGGTGGAAGAGATCGACAACGACCACAGCCGGTTGAAGGTTTCGGTCACGATTTTCGGGCGTTCGACGCCAGTGGAACTTGATTTTGCGAGTGTCGAAAAGCTGAGCTAAGACATTTTTCGCGGCGCGTAGTTTGACGCCGCGGGTTGAGCCGGATTCGCTCCGGCAACGAAGAAAGGAATTTCGGGTAAAGGAACATGCCGCCAAAGAAGATACAGACAACGATCAAACTGCAATTGTCCGCGGGCAAAGCCACCCCGGCGCCGCCAGTCGGCACTGCGCTCGGCCCCCATGGCGTAAACATCATGGATTTCTGCAAGCAGTTCAACGCCAAAACGCAGAAAGAACCTGATGGAATGATTTTTCCGGTGCTGGTCACCATCTATACCGACCGCACCTTCACGTTCATCCTCAAGACCCCTCCCGCTTCGGTGCTGCTGTTGCGCGCCGCGGGAATTGCCAAGGGTTCACCGGAGCCGAATCGCAACAAAGTCGGCAAAGTGACCAAGAAGCAGGTCGAGGAGATCGCGAAAATCAAGCTTGTCGATCTCAACACCACCAATCTGGAGGCCGCGGTTCGTACCGTATCCGGTACGGCCCGCAACATGGGTCTGGAAGTCGTGGAAGCCTAAGGAGTTTGAGGCGAACCGGGATCGCGTGAGGCAGAAAGCATGAGCAAGAAAGCTGGCAAACACATCGAGAACGCGCGGAAGAAGGTGGAAGCGCGCCCGTACAAGCTCGCGGAAGCCACCGAGCTGATTAAAAAGACGCATCACACCAAGTTTAACGAGACTGTTGAACTCGCGTTTAATCTTGGCGTGGATCCGAAACATTCCGATCAGGTGGTTCGTGGAACAGTGGTTCTCCCGCACGGTTTGGGCAAAGCGGTTCGCGTCCTGGTTCTCGCGGGCGGCGACAAAATTCGCGAAGCGCAGGAAGCGGGCGCGGATTTCGTCGGCGGCGACGAAATGGTGCAGAAGATCATGGAAGGCTGGACCGATTTCGACGCGGTGATCGCCACGCCGGACATGATGAGATCCGCCGGACGTCTGGGCAAAGTGCTCGGGCCCCGTGGATTGATGCCGAATCCGAAGACCGGGACAGTGACCGCGGACGTGGCCAAAGCCATTCGTGAAACCAAGGCTGGCAAAGTGGAATTCCGCGTGGACAAAGCGGGGATCGTGCATTGCCCCATTGGCAAAATTCAGTTTGACGCCCCGAAGCTTGCCGAAAACGCTCACGCATTGATTGGCGCGGTGCTGAAAGCAAAGCCGGCCGCTGCCAAGGGAAAGTACGTCAAGAAAATTACATTGACCTCGACCATGGGTCCGGGAATTTCCATCGATCTGGCCGAGGCGGAGATCTTGGCAGCCGCCGCCTAAGCGGGGCTGGGCGGGTTTCTTATAAGGAAAACGGAAACGGGATTATGAAAAAGCGAAGTGAAAAGCAGCAGGATCTGGACAAACTGAAAACCGAGCTCGCGAAGGTTTCGACAGTTATTCTTTCGACCTTTCAGGGCATCACCGTGGAGGACGACACCAAGCTTCGGCGCGCCGTACAGGCTGCCGGTGGCAAGTATAAGGTCGTCAAGAACACGCTGGCCGAACGCGCGGGGCAGGGAACTCCCGCCGCGGACTTGCTGAAGAATTTGAGTGGCACCAACTCGATTGCTTACACCCAGGCGGACCCGGTGGCGCTGGCAAAAGCGCTGACCAAGGTTGCCAAGGATGTGCCGGCGTTCAAGTTCAAATCGGGCCTGGTCGAAGGCCGCGTCATCAACATCACCGAAATTCAACAGCTGGCGAATCTGCCGTCGAAGGAAGAATTGATCAGCAAGCTGATGTTCCTGTTGAACGCTCCGGCGCAACGAATCGCCAGCGCGCTCAACGCCTTGCCGCGCAATCTGGCGGTAACCGTGAACGAAGCCATTAAGGCCAACAAGTTTAGTGAGTAACGGATTTTGAGCCGTGCGGCTTAAACCGCAGCGGTTCAGAAAAATTTCAATACGTTCTTGAGAGGAGAACAAGCAGTCATGGCGAAAGTGGAAGCAATTCTGGAAGAAATCAAGGGACTGACGCTTCTTGAAGCGTCGGACCTGGTGAAGAAGATGGAAGAAGCGTTTGGCGTATCGGCGGCGGCAGCCACGGTTGTGGCGGCTGGCGGCGGTGCGGCGGCCGCTGCGGCTCCTGCGGAAGAGAAGACGGAATTCACCGTGGTTCTCACCGAAGTGGGCGGCAACAAAATCAACGTGATTAAGGCAGTTCGCGAAGTCACCAGCCTCGGACTGAAAGAAGCCAAGGACCTCGTCGATGGCGCGCCAAAGACCGTGAAAGATGGCGTGAGCAAGGACGAGGCCGCGACCATCAAGAAGAAGTTCGAAGACGCGGGCGCCAAGGTCGAAGTCAAGTAATTGGCTAAAGCGCTGCGCGACTAGTTCGGCGGCTGCAGGTGCTTCGAAAGATCTGTGGCTGCGTCCGGCGGCAGCGTTTCAGGGACTGTAATTACGGGCCCTGAGCTCGAGATGTTGGGGCTGAAAATTGGATTGCGGTGCGGCTCTCCTGCAGAGGGGGAATGCGTAACGGCTGCGAGGGCGCCGCGCCAAAGGACTTCTCTTACGCACGTCGAGGCTGGGTATTTCTACAACTTGGAATGTCCCCTTGGGACAGCCTGTGGCCGTGTGCTCTTTGACTTCGGGCAAGTCAATCTGCGCTTCGGCTATTCGTCTCTTTGTGCGCCAACTGGATTCGCCCGACAGATAACGAGGTACATTACGCATGTCTAACACCAATCAGCACATCCGGGAACGCCAGCGTCTGGATTTCGCGAAAATTCAGAGCTCGATTCAGATTCCCAACCTGATTGAAGTCCAGATGAAGTCGTACCAACGCTTCCTGCAGATGGATTTGCTTCCGAGCGAGCGCGACGACGGCGGACTTCAGTCCGTGTTTACCTCCGTGTTTCCGATCAAGGATTTCCGCGAAATGTCGCAGCTGGAATTCGTGGACTATGCGATCGGCAACTGGGAGTGCAAGTGCAGCAACCTCAAGGGCCTGCATCACCTGCGCGCAACCTGCCGCAATTGCGGCGCCAGCGTGGTCACCAATCCGTACCAGACTGGCGATGTGATTTGCCACAAGTGCGGCACCTTCAACAAGAACACGCCGACCTTCTGCAACAAGTGCGGCGACCCAGTGGCCATGCAGTTGAAGTACGACGTGAACGAATGCCAGGAACGCGGCATGACGTACTCCGCGCCGTTGAAAGTCACCATTCGTCTCACGATTTACGACAAGGATCCCGACACCGGCGCGAAGACTATTCGCGACATCAAGGAACAGGAAGTTTTCTACGGCGACATTCCGCTGATGACCGAGAACGGTACGTTCATCATCAACGGCACCGAACGTGTCATCGTCAGCCAGTTGCACCGTTCACCCGGCGTGTTTTTCGAGTCGGCCAACAACCGCAGTTACTTCCTCGGGAAAATTATTCCATACCGCGGCTCTTGGGTGGAGTTCGAGTACGACACCAAGAACATTCTGTACGTACGCATCGACCGCAAGCGCAAATTCCTGGGTTCGATCTTCCTGCGCGCACTGGGCATGAAGTCGAACGAAGACATTCTCCGCACCTTCTATCAGGTCGAGCGCATTTCCCTACGCGATAAGGATCTCTATTGGAACGTTTCGCCGGGTCTCATGGACCGCAAGCTGACCCACGAAATCAAGAATCCCAAGTCCGATGAAGTGATCGTCGGCGCGCATAAGCGCATCAACGAAAATCTTTTCAAGGAACTGATCAAGGCTCGCGTAACCCAAGCTCGCGCGGCGCTGCAGGATCTCGAAGGCGCGTATTCCGTCGCCGATGTGGTCAACCGGCAGACCGGCGAAGTTTTGCTGGAGGCCAACAAGCCTCTGACTCCGGAAATCTGGCAGGCGTTTGCCGAAGGAGGCATCGCCGAAGTCGACGTGTTCTTCCCGGAACGCGACGACATTGGCGTGGTGCTTTCGCGCACACTCGACAAGGACGCGATCCGCTCTTCCAAGGAAGCGCTGATCGAAATCTACCGCAAGCTGCGTCCGGGCGATCCTCCGACACTCGAAACCGCAACGAACTTGTTCCGCGGAATGTTTTTCGATCCGCGCAAGTACGATTTCAGCCGCGTTGGCCGCTTGAAGTTCAACATCAAGCTCGGCCTCGACACACCGCTCGATAACCGCACACTCGATTCGCCAGACTTTGTTGCGGCAATCAAGTATTTGCTCAAGCTCCGCAAGAACATCGGTGTGGTAGATGACATCGACCACCTCGGCAACCGCCGGGTTCGCGCGGTTGGCGAACTTTTGGAAAACCAGTTCCGCATCGGCTTGGTCCGCATGGAACGCGCCATCAAGGAAAAGATGAGCGTGTACCAGGAAATGTCCACCGCGATGCCGCACGACCTCGTCAACGCCAAGCCGGTTATGGCCGCGATTCGCGAGTTCTTCGGTTCGTCTCAGCTCAGCCAGTTTATGGATCAGACCAATCCATTGAGCGAGATCACGCACAAGCGGCGTCTTTCCGCTCTTGGACCCGGCGGTCTTTCGCGAGAACGCGCTGGCTTCGAAGTGCGCGACGTTCACCCCACTCACTACGGCCGCATCTGCCCGATTGAAACGCCGGAAGGCCCGAACATCGGCTTGATCAGCTCGCTCAGCTGCTTTGCGCGCATCAATGATTACGGCTTTATCGAATCGCCTTACCGCAAGGTCAAGGGTGGCCGCATCATCGATTACGTTCAAGTGGTGAACGCTGGCGACAGCGAATTCAAAGCCGGCGAAATCATCGAAAAAGATCGCGTCGAAGAGTTGAACGACGAACTCAAACGCCGCAAGGTCGTGTACGAGCCGCACTGCTTCTATCTTTCCGCGTGGGAAGAGGACAAGTACGTTGTCGCGCAGGCCAACGTGTCGCTCGACGAACGGCTGAAAATTACCACCGAACTCGTCAACTGCCGTCAGGCAGGCAACTTCGTGCTGAAAAGCCGCGAGGAAGTGGATTACGTGGACGTGTCGCCGAAGCAGTTGGTTAGCGTCGCCGCCAGCTTGATCCCGTTCCTTGAGAACGACGACGCCAACCGCGCCTTGATGGGTTCCAACATGCAGCGCCAGGGCGTGCCGCTGATCCGCGGAGAAGCTCCGCTGGTCGGCACCGGCATGGAACGCGTTACCGCTCGCGATTCCGGCGCGGTCGTGCTCTGCAAGCGCGACGGCATCGTGGATCAAGTCGACTCCGAGCGCATCATCGTTCGCGTCGAGTCCGACCACTCCGGCGTACTCAGCCGCGAAGTTGGCGCCGACATCTACACCCTGACCAAGTTCAAGCGCTCCAACCAGAATACTTGCATCAACCAGAAGCCTCTCGTTCGCGTCGGCGACCGCGTGAAGAAGCAACAGGTTCTTGCCGACGGTCCTTGCACCGACCGCGGTGAACTGGCTCTTGGCCGCAACGTGCTGGTGGCCTTCGTGCCATGGCGCGGATACAACTTTGAAGACGCCATCCTGGTCAGCGAAAAGCTGGTCAAGGACGATTACTACACTTCGATTCACATCGAGGAGTACGAAATCGAAGCGCGCGACACCAAGCTGGGCCCGGAAGAAGTTACCAGGGACATTCCCAATATCAGCGAATCGTTCCTTCGCAACCTCGACGAAAGCGGCGTCATTCGTATCGGCGCCGTCGTCAAGTCAGGTGACATTCTTGTTGGCAAGGTTACGCCCAAGGGCGAAACCACGCTGACTCCGGAAGAGAAACTGCTCCGTGCGATCTTCGGCGAAAAAGCCGGCGACGTTCGTGACGCCTCTCTCTATTGCCCGCCGGGCATCGAAGGCACCATCGTGGACGTCAAGATCTTCACCCGCAAGGGCGGAGAAAAAGACGAACGCCACAAGGCCATCGAAGCTTCGCAGGTCTTCAAGCTGGAAAAGAACCTGGCCGACGAAATCCGCATCCTCACCGACGAGCGTCTCAAGCGCCTTTCGGATTTGCTGGGCGGAAAGATTCTTCAGGCCGACCTGCACGACGAAAAGACCAACAAGCGCCTGCTGGTCAAGGGCACTGAGCTGACCCGTGAGCTGATCGAAAAGATCTCCACACGCAACCTGAAGCGCCTCAAGCTCAACGAAAAAGATCCTCTGCTGATCGAGAAAATCGAAGAAGTCGAGGAAATGACTTCTCGTCAGATTGACGTGCTGCGCAAGATCACCGAAGAGCGCAAGGAAAAGTTGAAGAAGGGCGACGAACTGCCGCCTGGCGTCATCAAGCTGGTCAAAGTCTATATCGCCATGAAGCGCAAGCTCTCTATCGGCGACAAAATGGCCGGACGCCACGGCAACAAGGGCGTCATCGCGCGCATCGTTCCGGACGAAGACATGCCGTACATGCCGGATGGCACGCCGGTCGAAATCGTTCTGAATCCGCTCGGCGTTCCTTCGCGTATGAACGTCGGACAGGTTCTCGAGACGCACCTTGGCTGGGCCGGCAAGGAACTCGGCAACAGCTTGAAGCGTTTGCTCAGCAAGGAAGTTCGCGCTGAAGCGGTTCGCCGCTGGTTCCGTGAAGTTTTCACCGACACCACCATCTGGAAAACGCTTGCGAAGCTGGACGACGATGAATTGCTGGACATGGCGGAAGGCTTCAAGGAAGGCATTCCATTTGCAACGCCGGTATTTGACGGCGCGCGCGAAACGGAAATTCGCCATCTGCTGGAAGTCGCGGGCTTGCCGCATGCCGGAAAAATCAACTTGTTCGACGGCATGACTGGAGACATGTTCGACCAGCCGGTAACCGTCGGCTACATCTATATGCTCAAGCTGTCGCACTTGGTGGACGACAAGATTCACGCTCGCTCCATCGGTCCATACTCGCTCATCACCCAGCAACCGCTGGGAGGTAAGGCGCAGTTCGGCGGACAGCGCTTCGGCGAAATGGAAGTCTGGGCGCTCGAAGCCTACGGCGCAGCGCACATCCTGCAGGAACTGCTCACGGCGAAGTCCGACGACGTCTACGGCCGCGCGAAAATTTACGAGGCCATCGTCAAGGGCGAGCCGGGAATCGAGCCGGGCGTGCCGGAATCGTTCAACGTTCTCGTTCGCGAGTTGCAGTCGCTGTGCCTTGACGTCGAATTAATGAAGCGTCAAAAGCCAGCCGAAAAAGCAGCCGATTAGTCTTCCCGTGGGGGCGGCCGCTCACGCGGGCGCCCGTTACGGCGTGTTTTGTACTCCAGGGGCTTCAGCCCCGGCGGTGCTTGGCAGTATCAAGGCACCTTTAGTTTTCAAGGGTTCTCAGCCGGTCCGTTGCAACCCAGCGGTCCGCAGCCTGGTGAAAGCCAGGCAGGGAGGAAACAACCTTGTATCGCAGCAGCCCTTATGATCGCGCAAGTTTGATTGCTGATTTCGATTCCATTCGTATCAGCTTGGCCAGCCCGGAGAAAATCCGTTCGTGGTCCCACGGTGAAGTGACCAAGCCGGAGACCATCAACTACCGCACCTTCAAGCCCGAGCGTGACGGTTTGTTTTGCGCCAAAATCTTTGGCCCAGTCACCGACTGGGAATGCCTCTGCGGCAAGTACAAGCGCATGAAGCACCGCGGCGTCATTTGCGACAAGTGCGGCGTCGAAGTCACCTTGTCCAAAGTACGACGTGAACGCCTCGGCCACATCGAGCTGGCTTCGCCCTGTTCGCACGTGTGGTTCTTCAAGGGCTTGCCCAGCCGCATCGGCTATCTTTTGGACATTTCCATGCGCGACCTCGAGCGCATCCTGTATTTCGAAGCGTTCGTCGTGGTTGACGTTGGCGAAGTCGCTGTTCTGAAAGAACGCCAGGTCCTGCAGGAAGAAGAATATCGCAAGCTTCAACAGGAATATCCTGGCCAGTTCACCGCGCGCATGGGCGCGGAAGCCATCAAGGAACTGCTCAAGCGCGTGGAAGTAGAAAAGCTCTCCGACGAACTGCGCGTCAAGATGAAAGACGATCCTTCATTGCAAAAGCGCATTAAGTTCGCCAAGCGGCTGAAGGTTCTCGAAGCGTTCCGCAAGAGCGGCAACAAGCCGGAATGGATGATTCTGGACGTCATCCCAGTTCTTCCGCCGGAACTCCGTCCGCTCGTGCCTCTCGATGGCGGCCGTTTCGCAACTTCCGATTTGAACGACCTCTATCGCCGCGTCATCAACCGCAACAACCGTTTGAAAAAGCTGATGGAACTTCGCGCGCCCGACGTCATCGTGCGCAACGAAAAGCGCATGCTCCAGGAAGCCGTAGACGCGCTGTTTGACAACGGCCGCCGTGGCCGTGTGCTGCGCGGAACCAACAATCGCCCGCTCAAGTCGTTGAGCGACACCCTCAAGGGAAAGCAGGGTCGCTTCCGCCAGAACCTGCTCGGCAAGCGCGTTGACTATTCCGGCCGCTCGGTCATCGTCGTGGGTCCGGAGCTCAAGCTCAACCAGTGTGGTCTTCCCAAGAAGATGGCGCTCGAACTTTTCAAGCCGTTCATCTATCACAAGCTCGAAGCGCAGGGCCATTGCACCACCATCAAGCAAGCCAAGGAAATGGTCGAGCAGCAGGAGCCGGTGGTCTGGGACATCCTCGAGGATGTCATCAAGGAACACCCGGTGTTGCTGAACCGCGCTCCGACCCTTCACCGCCTCGGCATTCAGGCGTTCGAACCGGTGCTCGTTGAAGGCAAAGCCATTCGAATTCACCCCCTGGTTTGCACCGCGTTCAACGCGGACTTTGACGGCGACCAGATGGCCGTGCACATTCCGCTTTCCCCGGAATCCCAGGTGGAAGCATCGGTACTGATGCTCAGCTCCCGCAACATTCTGTCGCCGGCGCACGGTCTGCCTCTCGCCGTGCCGTCGCAGGACATGGTGCTCGGCATCTATTACCTGACCAAGAACAAGCCCGGCGCCAAGGGCGAAGGCCGGGTATTCGGCGGTGCAGACGAAGTCGTCCTCGCGCTCGAAGCCGGCGAAGTTGAATTGCTGACTCCGATCCGCTTGCGCTACACCGGCGAAGTGATCGACTTGGTGACCGCTTATGACAACCAGGACGTCACCCACACCGAACCGGTCAAGATGGAGCGGCAATTCATTCAGACCACTGTCGGCCGCGTGATCTTCAATTCGAATCTGCCGTCGCACATGCCGTTTATCAACGGTTTGCTCAAGAAAAAGGGTGTGCAGCAACTGGTGTACTTCGCGTACCTGAACTACGGACTCGAAGGCACGGTTGTGCTGCTCGATCGCTTGAAGGAACTGGGCTTTACGTACGCCACCAAATCCGGCATCTCCATCGGCATCGACGACATGCTCATCCCCGGCGACAAGGTAAAACTCGTTGACGCTGCGGAACGCGAAGTCGTCAAGGTGCAGCAGCAATACCTCGACGGCGCGATCACCCACGGCGAACGCTACAACAAGATCGTCTCGCTCTGGGGCGACGTCACCGAAAAAGTTGCCGACGAAATGTTCAAGGCCCTCGAGAATCACGACAAGGAAGGCGTCATCAACCCCGTCTACGTCATGGCGGACTCCGGCGCCCGCGGTTCGAAACAGCAGATCCGCCAGCTTTCCGGTATGCGCGGCCTGATGGCCAAGCCTTCCGGCGAAGTTATGGAAACGCCGATCACTTCGAACTTCCGCGAAGGCCTCACCGTGCTGCAGTACTTCATTTCAACCCACGGCGCCCGTAAGGGTCTGGCCGACACCGCTTTGAAGACCGCGGACTCGGGCTACCTGACCCGCCGCCTGGTCGACGTGGCCCAGGACGTCATCATCAACGAACTCGATTGCGGCACCAACGAAGGCATCTACGTTGAGCCGATCATCGAAGCCGGCGTCGAAGTCGAACCGTTGCGCGACCGTATCGTTGGCCGCGTTTCGCTTGACAAGATCAAGGACTTCGAAGGTCACGTGATCGTCGAAATCAGCCAGGAAATTACCGAAGAGCTTGCCAACTCCGTGCAAGCCGCCGGTATCGAACGCGTTCGCATTCGCTCCGTGCTTACTTGCGAATCCCGCCGCGGTGTTTGCGCGCTGTGCTATGGCCGCAACCTCGCTTCGGGCCGCATGGTCGAACTCGGCGAAGCGGTCGGCGTCATCGCCGCGCAGTCCATCGGCGAACCCGGCACCCAGCTCACCATGCGCACCTTCCACATCGGCGGAACCGCCACCCGCGTCAGCGAGCGTTCCACGCTCGAAGCACGCAACAACGGTATCGTCAAATTTGTGGACATGAAATTCGTTGAGGGCCGCGGCGGAACTTCCATCGCCATGAACCGTTCCGGCTTGATCGCCATCGTTGACGAAAAGGGCCGCGAAAAAGAACGCTACCACGTTGTTTACGGCGCTCGCTTGCGCGTGGCCGATGGCGACACCGTCATCCACGGCCAGAGCCTCGCGGAATGGGATCCGTTTACCTTCTCGATCCTGACCGAAACCGGCGGCTCGGTGAAGTTTGACGATCTGCGTCCCGGCCTGACTATCGAAGAACAAGTCGACGAAGTCACCGGCATGTCCCAGGACGTTGTGACTCTGCCTCCCGGCGACGAAAAGCACCAGCCGGCTATCTTGATCCGCGACAACGCGGGCAAGGTCAAGAAAAAGTACCTCATGCCCTCGCGCGCTCACTTGATGGTCAAGGACGGCGACGACGTGCAGCCCGGCGACATTCTCGCGAAAATCCCGCGGGAAACCACCAAGACCAAGGACATCACCGGCGGTCTGCCGCGCGTGGTCGAACTCTTTGAAACCCGCAAGCCCAAGGATCCTGCGGTCATAAGCGAAGTAGACGGTGTCGTGCGCTACGGCGAAGTCAGCAAGGGCCTGCGCAAGATTTACGTCGAAAGCGAAGACGGCAAAACCACCAAGGAATATTCGCTGCCCCGCGGCGTGCACATCAACGTGCAGGAAGGCGAGCACGTCAAGGCCGGTGAGGCTTTGATCGACGGCCCGCTCAACTTGCACGACCTGCTGGCGGTACTCGGCGAAAAGTTCACCCAGGCCTACCTCGTCAACGCTATTCAAGAGGTCTACCGCCTGCAGGGCGTCAACATCAACGACAAGCACATCGAGACCATCGTTCGTCAGATGATGCGCTGGGTCAAAGTCGAGGACGTCGGAGACACTACGTTCCTCCTCGAAGAACAAGTGGACAAGTTCCGTTTCCGCGAGGAAAACGACCGCATCATCTCCGAAGGTGGCCGTCCCGCTACCGGACGTCCGCTGCTCCTTGGCATCACCAAGGCGTCGCTCTCGACCGACTCCTTTATTTCCGCCGCCAGCTTCCAGGAAACCACGCGCGTGCTTACTGAAGCCGCCGTCGCTGGAAAAGTTGATTACCTGCGCGGCTTGAAGGAAAACGTCATCATGGGACGCTTGATTCCCGCCGGAACTGGCCTCGAACACTACCGCAGCCTGCAGTTGCTGACGGAAATGCCGCCGCCCGCCCCGGTCGAGGAACTACTGCCGGAAACTGCCGACTTGCTTGCCGACGACGGCACTGGTCTGGACTTCCTCAGCGACGACGGCAAGCTCGAAGGTGAAGCCGACGCCGCAACCGAAGGCTAAACAACATCAAACCGGCGCAATCGCGACGCTAGAATTGAACGAGGGACGTGGCCTTGGCCGCTTCCCTCGTTTTCTTTGTAACGCACTCGCCATGACCCGCTGGACAGGTGTTCTTCAGGAACGCCTCGCCCCGACTTTGGTTGCCGGATGGCTCCCGACGGCTGAAAATGGAAGATAAGGACGCGGGCTTTTACCTGCCGCGCTGTGCAAACTACTCCTATGTCTGACGACAACCGGCAGAGTTCTCGGCGCACCGGCGGGCCTTC
Source organism: uncultured Acidobacteriota bacterium (assembly GCA_963814635.1). Classification (GTDB taxonomy): domain Bacteria; phylum Acidobacteriota; class Terriglobia; order Acidiferrales; family UBA7541; genus Acidiferrum. Next base: position 262,614 of record CAWFDP010000004.1, read on the forward strand.
CGAGGCTCCTCGTTCAAACGTTGGGGACCGTCTCGCCCAGTTTGAACAGGGACAGCGGCAGTTGTGGCGGCTGAACTACGGTTTGCTGGCGCTCGTAACCGCCGCTTTTGTCGCGGCTTCTTGGGATGCCCTTCGATCTTTCGCCCAGCGTTATGAAGTTCTTTTAGTCGGTGTGGTAGTCGTGGTCGCTGTTTTCATGTTCTATGCGTGGAAGCGCAATCAGGAGATCTCGGAACTTCGTGGCCTGGTCCGCGGTATTGAGCAGCGCCACACTTCTCCCCCCAGCGACGAGCAGCTTGACAAACTCTTCTCGGTCATCGAACGCTCCCAGCAGGGCTATCGCGATCTCATCGACTCTTTCGACGACATTTTGATTGCCGTTACCCTCGACGGCGAAGTGCGCGCCGCCAATCGCAGCTTTTCGGATCTGGTCGGCGCCACATTCCAGGACATCATCGGCCATCCTCTCTCGGAATTTCTGGAGGAAGCCGGCGGCGACGGCGCAAACCTGATCGCTCGAGCCATGCCGCGCTTCCTGGAAAAGCGCCATTGGACAGGCGAAGCGCAGATCCGCCTCAAGAAGCGTCATACCGTTCTCTACTACGAATGCGTAATTCACGCCATGCTGCGCAACGACGAAGTCCAAGGTATGACCATTCTGGCGCGCGACATCACCTCCTCCCGCCGCAACGAAGCTCGCTTTACCGAACTCTTTGAGTCCCTGCAGGAAGGCATCTACATCGTCACCCCGGAAGACGAAATCGTTGACGCCAACCCTGCGCTGGTCAGAATCCTTGGTTATGACTCCAAAGCCGAATTGCTGGCCAAGAAAGTTTCCGAAGTTTTCCCGGACGAAGCGCTGCGTTCTGCCATTCGAGAAGAAGTAAACCGCCAGCCGGTTCTCACCGGCCGCGAAATTATTCTGCTCCGCAAGGACGGCACGTTCATCACCTGCCTCAATACCGCCGCCGCAGTCCGCGATACTGCCGGGAAAATCATCCGTTACCAAGGCGCGTTGATGGACATTACCGAGCGTCGCGAAATCGAGCGCCGCCTGCACAAACAGCAGGAATTTGCTCACCGCCTGGTGGACAGTTTCCCCGATTTAATCCTGGTTCTCGATACCCAGGCCAACTACACGTTCGTCAGCCCGCGTTGCAGAGAAGTCCTCGGTTACGCCGACGGTGAAATCAGCGAAATGAAGCTTGGCGGCCGTACCCATCCCGAAGACCTCCCGAAACTGATGGGCCTCTACACCGACATCCTCGGCGGCAAGCAAAGTCTCGCTTCCCTTGAAATGCGCGTTCGCCACAAGCTCGGCGAGTGGCGCAAAATCCTCTTCAACTTCAGCCCGCTCTTTGATGAGGCCCAAAAAATCGAAGGTGTGGTGCTCTCTGGCCGCGACGTCACCGATCTCAAGCGCCTCGAAGAACAGTTGATTCAAGCCGAAAAACTTGCCGCCATGGGCCAGATGCTTGCCGGCGTCGCCCATGAGCTTAACAATCCACTCACCGCTATCCTGGGCGTCACCGAACTGGTTCGCGAGCGCCCGGGCTTGGACGAATCAATGAAGCGGCAGCTGGATTTGACTCATCGTCAGGCTCGCCGCGCTGCCCGCATTGTACAGAATCTCTTGGAATTTTCCCGGCCCGCTTCGCCGCAAAAAAAGGCCATCGATCTCAGCACCATCATCGAACGTACGCTCCAGCTCCACGAACACTCGCTCCGCCGCAATCAGGTGCAGGTGGATTTCACGCCGCGCACAGATCTGCCGCCGGTCGTCGGCGACGCCAATCAGTTGATTCAGGTTTTTCTGAATCTTATTTCCAACGCCGAGCAGGCCATCCGTGAAGTGCGCGAGTCCGGCCGCGTGCAAATCCGCTTGACCACCGCCGGCGCCAGCGTTGTTGCCACCGTCCAGGATGACGGCGTAGGCATTTCGCCCGAAGCCATGCCCAGGTTGTTTGACCCGTTCTACACCACCAAGCGCCCCGGCGGCGGCACCGGTCTCGGCCTCAGTATCTGTCTCTCCATCGCCCGGGAACATGGCGGCACAATCCAGGCCGAATCTTTGCCCGGCGGCGGCTCTGCTTTTAGCGTTTACCTGCCGGCTGCAGCCGAGGTCGTAGGCGAACCCCGGCCTTCGGAATCGTCCCGCAAACTCAGTCTGGACTTTACTCCTGTCCCGGCGTCGCGTCCGGTTTCGGCTCACTTAAAAGGCATCAACGTTTTGGTGCTGGACGACGAAGAGAGCATTCGTTCTCTCCTCGAAGAAGGTCTGGCCACCTATGGTCTGAAGGTCTCTTGCGCTTCGACCGCCGAAGAAGCCGCGCAGTTGGCCGCCGCTCATCCCTTCGAAGCATTTCTCTGCGATCTTCGCTTGAAAGTCTCTGGCACCTTTAGCGATGGCCGCGATGCCGCCGCCCATGTTCTGTCTGCCGCCGGCGCTCGCAAACCTTTTGTGATTTACATGACCGGCGAGCACGTGGAATCAGTGAAACAGTCCGCACCCGAGGCGGCCGCGTTTTTGCAAAAACCCTTCCGCATCTCGGACGTGCTGGCGCTCCTGCGCGAATCTCTCGCTCTTGTTAAAGAGGGCAGCGATAAATAGTCCGCGGTCAGCGATGCAAAATTTCCCCCAGGCCAACGTCAATTTCTGCTCCATTCAATTCTTCTTCGTCGCCGCTTCGCCTGTTTTGCGGTCAACGCCAAAATCCCACACATACAAATTCACTCCGTCTGGCAGTATCTCGGCGAACGCGTATTCGCCCGCAGCCAGATCCTGCCCCAGCGTAAATCGAAACACATTCTGTGCAATATCCCATCGCTGAATCATGACCGGCGTCCGGTCCTCCGAAATTTGTTGACCGAACATGCTTCGAATCGATTCCAGTTGCCGCTTTCCGCCCTTCACCGTCAACCGGATCAACTCCACGTCCGGCCCGGTTTCTCCCAATCGGCTGCTCCTCTGAATCGCTGACACCGAATCTGGGTCCGGTGGCGGCTCCCGCAAATAGAATTCCGGCCGATCCGAATTGATCCGCCGCACTGCTTTCGCTCCCGGAATCTCGATGTTTTTCTTGCCCGGTATGATTGGCACCGGCGAAAGGATCTGCTTCAACGTCTGCTTCTTGTCGGTTCGAATCGCCGCGCCCACCTGGTCCAGCGGCGTCACCGATTTTCCCTCTACCACAAACATTCCTTCTCCGGGCGGCAAGAAAATTCCCGGCGCTACCGGCAGGCTGGCATCCACCTCCATAGGCATGTCCGCTTTCTGTTCTTGTTCCTGATGGTGCACCGTCTTCAGCAGCGCCTCCGCCTCTTTCGCGGACTCCGCTTCGGCCTTGGCTGTGGCATCCCAATCCACCATCGCCGCGGGTATCTCTTCCCAATCTCCCCGCTCCGCGCTGAAATAGCGTACCCGCTCCCCGCTCCGCTGGTATTCCCGCACCAGCTGAAAACTCCCGTTCTTCAACACCAGTTTTTTTTCGCGCTCCGCCACATCTGCGGTTGGTGCTTTCTTGTTCTCCGCATTTTTTGTGGTCTGTTGCTGCGCTGGTAGCCGCGATTGTTCTGGAGATGCCGCAAGCGCGGCCGCCGCACACAGGATGGACCCGAGGATTTTCATGAGCCGCTTGGCAAGGTTGGATGCTCTACGCCGGCAATTCTTTGCCCGGCAGCGAGCTTAACACGTCGCCCGTACACTGGCGCAAACGCATGGGCAAACCACCCCGGGCACGCCACGCGCCCAAGTCCTCGGCGACCTTATTGAATAAATTCACTTGAGTCGATCTTAGCTCTGGCCCGCGGCCTTCGCCATGTTGGCCATATTGGCCATCCATTCGCTCGCGCGCCGTTCCATCTCCGCCGGTGCCACATCCTCGATGTGCGTCGCCATATTCCAGTGATGTCCAAAGGGATCGATCACCTTGCTCATTCGATCGCCCCAAAACATGTCGGCAGGCGGCATTGCTCCCTGGCAGCCTGAGGCTACCGCCTGCTCGTGCACTGCATCCACATTCTCAACGTACAGGTACAGCGATTGCGACGGTAGGGCTCCCGGGGCTGGCGCAGCCGACATACCGGGGAACTCATCAGCCAGCATCAACACCGAACTCCCGATTTGCAATTCGGCGTGCATGATGCTCCCGTCCGGGCTTGCCATTCGGCTGCGCTCAACCGCCCCGAACGCCTTCTTGTAAAGCTCGATCGCCGCCGCTGCATTCTTGCAAGTCAAACCGGGTGTAATCGTTTGAAATCCCTGAGGGATTGCTTGGACCGCCATATTGACCTCCGAAAGCTCAGTCTCGTTCGTTCGCCGTGGTCGCGGATGCGACCGGCGTGCTAGATGCCCTTGATACGCCTCGATCTCGTCGCTGTCAACTGCCTTTGCTTACAGGATATTTTGCCCGCGTTTTAGGGTATTCCACCGATAGCACTCGACTGCCAATCCACGCATAGTGCTGGAAACCGCAGTAGTACCCCGATCACCCCGACGAAAAAGGGAGGAGCTTCTCCGAGAAGCTCCTCCCCCTCTTTTTAATTTATTTCGAACTGCAACCGTTCGCTGGGTGTTTACAGCGGCTTCGGATGCGCCGCCAGCGCATCGCGGAATTCCTTCACGTTGCTCTTGTCCAGCACTGCCGTTCCGGTATCCACAAACGTCGGCATCGGCGACGCCGGCGACGTCCGCCAGTCCTTGAACTCGTGCACCGCATTGTGGTGCAGATCATCCGCGAACTTCAGCGCGTAATATGCCATGACGTACGGCTTCTGCGACACCGTTGCCGTAATTCCGCCGCGATCGATCCAGTCCAGCGTTTCCGGGTCCTTGTCGAATCCCACGATCGGAATCTTCATATCCAGCCGGTGCAGCGCTTCCGCCGCTCCCGAACCTCCGGAAGCCTCCAGGCAGATAATTCCGTCAATCTTGGCCTTTGCCGTCAGCAGCGCCGACATGCTGTCGTTCGCCACTCGCGGGTCTCCGTTGTCATCAATCGTCTGCGCGATCTTGATGCCAGGATATTTCTTCAGCGCTTCGTTTACGCCGCGCGCCCGTTCGTCCAGATTCAATTGTCCCGGAATCGTGATGATCACCACCTGCCCCGATCCCTTCAACAAATCCGCCATACGCCTGCCGCTCTCGTTGCCCGCGCGCACATTGTCGGTGCCCACAAACATCACCCGTTTCGAAGTAGGTGCGTCGGAGTCCACCGTGATCACCGGAATGCCCTGAGCAACCGCATTGTTAATCGCTTCCTGTAGCAGCTCCGGCCGCGTCACCGAAATCATGATCCCCGATGGTTTACTGTTCACCACGTCATGAAACGCCTTCAATTGTGCCTGCGGATCAAATTTGTCCGGCCCTGTCAGTTCCGCCTTGACCCCCATCTGCTTCGAAGCGTCGGTAAGTCCGGCTTGAGCTTCCTGCCAGTAAGGTAGATTCACATTCGAGGCCACAAAAACGTAACGTTCGCCGTCTTCGTGATAGGGAGTTTGGCAAGACGTCAGCCCGATCACTGCGAGGGCCGACAACGCAAATACACTCAAGCGCTTGGATTTCATGATTTTTCCTCCGAGCGATGTACCGCCACTTTGCACAGCGTAAAGTGAAGTACATCGTGGCCTGCTGCGAGGCACAAACGGGGGAAGCCTACCACAATCCGGACACCCTGGCGTAGCAAACTGTCCCGCCCAGCGGGTGACGGGCTCTCTTCGCGCGGCAGTTTAGCCGCGCCAAATGGCGGCGCACTCAGGGTTCCTTTCCGAAGTGCGCCAATTGGATCTTTTTGACTGATTAAATTTTGACTTATTCAGGCTTGCTGATCACGCCGCAAGCAATTCGCGGCGGCGCACCGCTGGTAGTTTCGCTGCTTACCGCATGGATCACCAGAGCAGTTCCCCCGTTGCTGAAAACGGAATGGTCGTCCGTGCCTAGCGTCACGTTGGGCGCCACTACTGTCACATGCGCTGTCCCGTCCGCACCCACCACCAGCGCAAAATTGGGAATGTCCCCCGCCGCCGCAGCGCCATGCTCGTGGCCCGCGCCGCCTCCGGCAAAGTGTGGTCCAGCCGACTTGAAATCAGGGGCCTCGCATTTCGCCACCTGGTGAATGTGAATGGAATGTTCCCCCGGCGGCAGCGAACGAATGTCCAGCTTGATTCGCACTCCCGGAGCGGCGTCGGTCAACGTCGCCGTGCCCACGCTTTGTCCCGTGGCGTTCTTGATCTCCACCACTACCGGCTTCGGCGCGGGACTCGCCGCGCAGTCCGCAGCCTGCATTGCTCCCAGTGCGAGCAGAAAACCAGCAAATATCATGGAAACTTTCATGGTCCGGAACTCCTTTTGAGGTTTGCCCGTTTATTCGGCGCGGAAACTCTCTACGGACGGGTCGCTTTTAATCTACTGTCCTCAAGGTTGTTCTTGCATGAAAATCCCTGCTCGGTGCCCGCACGGTTAACACTGCTTTGTAGCCGCGACAACAATTTCAGCGGTACAACTCCGGGTAACTCGTCTTCAGTCGCTCGATTTTCGGCAAGTCGTTGAACTGAATGTACGGGTCGTCCGGATGCCTGGTCAGATAGTCCTGATGATAATCCTCGGCCTGGTAGAATCCGCCCAGCGGCGCAAGCTGGGTAACGATTTTGTGGCCATAGACCCTCGTCGCGTCAATCTGCGCGATGTACGCTTCCGCGATCTTCTTCTGTTCCTCGCTGCCATAGAAAATCGCCGACCGGTATTGCGTGCCCAGGTCCGGTCCCTGGCGGTCCTTCTGCGTTGGATCATGCGCCACCGAAAAAAAAATCTTCAGCAAGGTTCCGTAGGTAATTTTCGAAGGGTCGTAAACCACTTTCACCGATTCCGCATGCCCGGTACTTCCGCTCGATACCAGCTCGTAATAAGGATCCTCCACGTTTCCACCGGTGTAGCCTGAAGTCGCGGCAATCACTCCCTTGACGTGCTGGAACACGCCTTGCACGCCCCAAAAGCAACCTCCGGCAAACACCGCAGTCTGTCTCTCTGGACGCTCTGATAAGGCTGCGTCTACGGCGGGCGCGGGGAACGAACCCTTAGGCTCAGCGGGCTGCCCGGAAATCACCCGCAGGCCCCACCAAATCACACAGCCCAGAATCACCACAAAACTCAACCCGCGTCCCCAAAATGGTGCCTTCATCAGGGTATACCTCGATTCCGTCCAGTTTGATGCGCGAGCCCTCGATTAGTTTCCGTTCGAAACTCCAGTTCGCCGTTCGCTTCATCTGCTTGGAAGCGTTACACTTGATTCGCGCCAGGACCGCCAGCCCGCGTCGGAGTGGTCGATGATTCGATCGAAATTCCTTTTCCTCGTTGCATTTTTTGCCCTGCTCTCGTCAATGTTGCCTGCACACGATGCCAAGCCTCTAAAAACCGTGGATTCCGTGAATCTGCAGCGCTTCGCAGGCGACTGGTACGAAATCGCACGCTATTCAAATCGTTTCCAAAAGGATTGCGATAGCGATATGCATGTGCGGTACGTGCTTCAGGGTCCCGGCAAACTGAACGTTCGAAACGAGTGCCGCAATGCCAGTGGCAAGCCCGATATCGCGAATGGAACCGCCAAAGTGGTGGACCCCAAAACCAACGCCAAGCTCAAGGTTACGTTTTTCTGGCCCTTCTCCAGCGATTATTGGATCATCGATCTCGACCCTCAATACCGTTTCGCAGTAGTTGGCGAGCCGGGCCGCAAATATCTGTGGATCTTAAGCCGCGCCAAGGAATTGGATCAGGAGACGTATCAGCATATACTTCAGCGTGTAGCCGAAAACGGCTACGATACGTCAAAATTGGTGAAAACCAGACAGTCGCTGGCCACCGCGGAATTTGTCTCGCCCTCCATCCTATCGCGGCCGCTGGCGCAAATGGATTCGAACCAACGCACGTTCTAAAAATCGCAAACGAGGAATTCATGCTCCGCAAACGAAACGCACTCTGGCTCTTCGCTATTCTTGCATCTTCACTCGTTCCCTCATGCATCGTCGCCCAAGTCACCCACGGACAGAAACCCAATCTCCCCGCGCCTTTCGCCACAAAATCCGCCGGCAACGGCCCGGGCAAAGTGGAGGCGCCCGATGGCTTCTTGCCGACCGTTCCCAAGGGCTTTCACATCAATATTTTTGCGAAGGATTTCAAGCGTCCGCGATTGCTCACGATCGCGCCCAACGGAGACATTTTTCTCGCCGAAACCGGCGCCAACGCGATCGTCATTCTGCGCGACCCCAAGCATACCGGCGGCGCGCAAGAGAGAACTACCTTTGCTAGCGGCCTGGTTAGGCCCTTTGGAATCGTGTTCCACGAGAATTACGTTTATGTCGGCAACATGTCCAGCCTGGTTCGCTTCAAGTACGATCCAAAAACCTCGCAGCGTCTTGGCGACGCCGAAAAGTTGCTTGATCTACCCGGCGGCGGGCATGACACTCGCAATCTCGCCATCACCGCTGATGGCAAGCACGTCCTGGTTGCCGTGGGCTCCGACAGCAACATCAACACCGGAGAGCCTCCAATCCGTGCCGCAGTTACCATCTGCGATCTCGACGGAAACAATCCCCGTCAATACGCCACCGGGCTTCGCAATCCGGTAGGCTTGACGATCGAGCCGGTCACCGGCACTCCCTGGGTCACCGTCAACGAACGCGACGAACTCGGCGATGACCTTCCGCCCGATTATTTGACCAGCATTCAGGATGGCGGTTTTTACGGCTGGCCCTACAGTTATATCGGCAGCAATGTCGACACTCGCGTCAAGCAGGAGCATCCCGAACTCGTGGCTCGTGCCATTATTCCTGACGTGCTGCTAGGCTCACACGTGGCTCCGTTGCAATTTACGTTTTACAACGGCAAGCAGTTTCCAGCCAGCTACTACGGTGGTGCCTTCGTCGCTGAGCACGGCTCCTGGAATCGCGCCAGCCGCGCTGGCTACCAAGTCGCTTTCGTCGCCTTCAAAGACGGCAAGCCCTCCGCCGATCCCGTTCCATTCCTGACTGGCTTGGTCCCCGATCCGAAAGGCAGCCTGGTCAACGGACGTCCCGTCGGCGTAACTACCGCGCCCGACGGCTCCTTACTCGTTTCCGACGACGGCCTCGGCGTCATCTACCGCATCACCTACGCCCCGTAGTTCCATTGGGAGGGCACGACTTTAGTCGTGCCGAATAGCGTTGTCATGAGAGGGGCTTCAGCCCCTGAGGTGCGGCCGCGCCAGACACGACTTTCGACAAATCTACTGTACCTTAAGTGTCAACTGAATGCTCTCCGGCGTCAGCGAACCGGACTTCGCGCTCACCGTGAGTATCGTCGTTCCGGCCGAAGTAACAATCGTTGGGGGATCCGCCGCCGCAGCTCCGCCACACCCCTCAATCGTCGTCGCGATCGCTCCCATCAATAACGCGACGTAAACCAGCTGTCGAACCAGTCTCCGTTCGCGCCGAATATTAGACGTCGAAAACCACCCGATCATCAAGAAAACGATCACCCAGGCAACTCTTGTGTTCCAGTTAAGTATTTTCGGCATGGAACTCCTCGGCGGAAACACCACTGCATTTCCACTCGTTGTTACCATCACCTGAAACGGCACTGCGTTTCCGTTCGAAACGATCATCGTTCCGGGCGCCACATTGCACACGGCGAGGTCAAGAAAAGTTATTAGAATCTATAAATGAGAAAAGGCGCGCAGTTCCAAAAAGGGAACAGTTCAAAAATGGAACGCTTCGGCTTACTCCCTGCGCTTTTTCACGGGATTTACAACTCCGTCTTCCGTTCCTCTATGAAAGTTGCCATGTCTTTTGTCTGTAACAATCTATTCATGGAATTGAAACCGTCCACGCGCTAACCTTCCACTCCTATGCAACCCGCCACTCTAGATATCGCCCAGTTGCCCGCTAGTAATGGAACTATCGTCGTGAAACTCACCGGCAAACTCAGCCTCGAGACCGTCAACGGCTTTCTGCAGAGCCTGCGGTCCGTCGATTGTGAAAAGCTCATCCTGGACATGAGCGACGTCAGCTTCCTGGACTCGGCCGGAGTTGGGGCGCTGGTGCAGTTGTTTGTGCATCGCAGAGGGAAATCTCAGAAGTTTGCGTTGGCTGCGCTCACTGCTCAGGGGAACGCCACAATGCAGGTGTCTGGTTTGGTGAAGCTGTTGCCAATTTTTCTTACGATCGAAGAAGCCTCTAAGTAGTTCTCGGCTTGCAAGTTAGCTGTCAGTGCGGCGTCCATGAAGGGTGCGCCGAGAAGAGCCCGTCCTTGTAGCCGATCTGGTAAGCCACGATCAATCCAAAGGCAACGCTAAGCAGCCCGGTAACGGTCACCATACCGCGGCTTAGCCACGCAAAACGCTTGCCCGCCAAGGTGAACGGGACCGCAAAAGCTAGCGTCATCAACATCATCCCGACGATTGTCCCAACTCCAAAAATCAGCAGGTAGAAGATCGCCCACTTTGGCTGTCGGATCGTTCCCAAAACCAGCAGAGCTACCGCTGCAGAGCCGGCCAAGCCGTGCACGATTCCAATCAGCAGCGGCCGCAGCGAATGAAACCATCCTAGCTGATCGAATGGCGCCTGCAGCCAATGGGGCGGGTCCACTTCGCTGGCGTGGTGCGCGGGGCCCTCCGCTGCCGCATGTGAGTGAGGATGAACATGCAGTTGCGTGCCGTGAAAGTGGATGTGCGAATGTCCGCTATCCTGTCCGGCCGCCTGTGATGAGTCCGGCGCAGGGTGCGTCGGCGAAAGCTTGTGGCCGATCCAGCGCATTGCTCCGGTGAGATTTAAAATGCCCAACAAGATGAGCATGAGCGCCACGGAAAATTCGAGAGCCAGGCCAAGCCGCGCGGGAATCGCAAACCCAAACAGGATGATCGCCGCGCCGACGATCAGAATCGTGATGGTATGGCCGACTCCCCACAGAATGCCAATCCATCCCGCGCGAGGAATGGACTTTTCCCGGCTGACGATGGTCGATACCGCCACCACGTGATCGGGATCGGTGGCATGGCGCATCCCAAGAAAGAATCCAATTCCGAGAATGAGCAGAGCGCCGGTCATTTTGAACTCAGGGTTGTAATTACAACGCTGAAACCCAGGAGCCATTAAGAGTAGACGAATCGTTGCAAATTCGGAAGGAAGTGTTCAATTGTGCGCCTTGCTCCAGACTTCGTTACTCGGTTTTGGCCAGGCGGAGGAAATCGCCGGCGGCGTGTCGATCGTACGGACCGGCTGGTCAGTTTTCACAGGTGCGGCTCAAACACGGTCAGACATGGGGTGCCCAGCCACTCTGGTAGTCGCGTTCCCACATCTTCATTGCGGCAGGATCGTTCTGGATTCGCCCGTCTTTAGTGTCGAGGTGGAGTTCCCGATTAACTTCCCAAGCGATATTGGAAAGCTGCAGCATGGTAACGGCAACGTTGCCAACGGCAATAGGCGCGTTGAGCTTTTCGCCGGTGCGGATCGCAGCGATGAAGTTCGCGAAGTGCAGATCGGTCATGGAATCGGCGCCAACCAGATCAGCAGATGACGTTGCGCTCTTGGCTTTGTGTTCGCCGGTCTGCTTTCCCTTCAGGTCGTAAATTTCGTAGCCATCTCGATCGACAACCACCGTGCCAGTGGTTCCCATGATTGAGGAACCGCGATCGCGGCCGTAATACTTCATTCCCTGGCAACTCTTGCCCTCCCAGGTGAGCATCCGGTCTTCGTACTCGAAGCTGGTGACCAGAGTGTCATAAAATTGCCAGTCGTCTTTGAACTGGTAGCGACCTCCGGACGAAGTAACTCGCAGGGGATAATCGACGGCAAGAGCCCAGCGGCAGACGTCAACCTCATGGGTGCCATTGTTGAGCGATTCGCCGGTGCCATAGGTTCTAAACCAGTGCCAGTTATACGGATGCAGGTTGTCCATATAGGGGCGGCGTGGCGCCGGGCCTTGCCACAGATCCCAATCCAGAGTTGCCGGCACGGGAATTTCCTTGCCAGTGCCGATGGATTTGCGCACATTGCTGTACCAAGCCTTGGCGAGGTAGGGCTTGCCGATCAAGCCTTCATGGATCTTTTGCACGATCTCGATGGTGTGTGGCGAGGAACGCTGCTGCGTGCCCATTTGCACCAGCTTCTGATATTTTTGTTGTGCCTGCAGCAGCAACTGCCCTTCGGCAGGATTGTGACTGCAGGGCTTTTCCACATAAACGTGCTTGCCTGCCTGCAATCCAGCGATGGCAATGGGAGTGTGCAAATGGTCGGGAGTGGCGATGGTGATGGCGTCAACATCCTTCCGCTCGAGAATCCTGCGAAAGTCTTTTTCGGTTGCGGGCGCTTCGCCCATCTCCTTTTGCGTGGCTGCAGCGAACTTCCCGAGAATATTGCTGTCCACATCGCAGAGATGAGAAATGCGGGCAGTTTCCTTGTTGGCCTTGAGCGACGAGAGATGAGCATATCCACGGCTATTGAGACCGATAACGGCAAAATTCAGGCGATTATTCGATCCGAGGATATGGCCGTAGCTTTTGGCCGTAGTTCCCACGGCCAAGCCCGCCCCGCCCACTGCAAGTACATCGAGAAACTCACGTCGTGAAACATGAGGTGCCATGACGCTCCTCCTTCCCGCAGTATAGATTCCTGAAGGCCAGCAAGCTAGAAGTTGAATTTTATGCCGAGCTGGAGCGTGCGGCCGCCAGTGGCACTAGTGACGTCGCCGAAGCTGCTGCTGCCCAGGGTTGTTCCGTTTGCGCTGCCGCCGTTAGAGGCGAAGAAGAACTGCGGTGTATTGGTTGCGCCAAATGCTTCCAGCCGCAGGTCCAGATTGTAGCGCTCGGTAAAGCGGATGGATTTGGAGAGTGCCGCATCCAGATTGAAAAAGTTCGGGCCGCTGAGATAGTTGCGCCCCACGTTGCCGAAAACGGCGCCCACGGGAGCAGCGAAGCTCGCAGTGCTGAACCAGGGATTGGTAGAGCCGACCCCGTGAAGGATTTGCACCGGCGCAACTAAATCTGGCGTTTGGGTGTTGTTAGGCGCGTTAAGCGAAGTGGCATTAGCGGTGAAGTAGAGCGGCAGGCCGGACATGATGGTCATGAAGCTGGACACTCGCCACCCACCCAAGATGGCCGCACCGACTCCAGAAGAAACCAAGTGCTTGCCCTTTCCAAACGGCAATTCGTACACAATGCTCTGAACAAAGGTGTGGGTGCGATCGAAGTCGTTGCGAGCGTAATCCCGGCGTTGATTGATATAGAAGGAAAGGCCGCCGTCGTCGTCGGTCTGAAAGCCCATGCCCTTGCCAAAGGTGTAAGCGGTGGTGGTAGAGAAACCGTTTGCGAAGTGACGGTCAAACTTCACCTGCAAAGCGTTATAGCTCGACGAGTATCCGGCGAAGAGGAGATTGGTGTTCGCGGTTCGCCCGAAGGAGTTAAATTCGGGTTGTCCCAGCTTCCCCATGCCGACAACCGTAGCGGCGTTCAGATTGTAGTTGACGACGGTGTCGACGGCGTGACTGCCGACGTACGCTATATCGAGAACGAAGCGCCAGGGGAGCGATTGTTGAACTGCAGCGTTCCACGATTCCACATAGGGGTTCCTGAAATTCTGATTCACTACGAAATAAGCGCTCTTTACGGTCGGGTTGGTGATGATCCCGTTCGATGGAATGACCGGTTGAATCAGGTCGGGAAATCCATTCTCGAAAGTTGCCACCGGCGCGCCGGGGCCGGGAAGCACTGCCGGACCGAAGCTGGCAACCGTGGGATCGAATTCGTTGTTAGCACGCACCGGAAAATTGTAGGCGTAGCTGTTGTCGGGGAACGGGGTGTAGCTGATGCCGAATCCAGCGCGGAAGACCGTCGATTCCTTCAAACGATAGGCTAATCCGATCCGAGGCGCGAAATACTTGTAATGCGTCGCGATTCCCAAGTTGTCAGGATTGCCTCCGATGCCGCTGACGACAAGGGTGTTGTTGTCGGGATCGTAATTTGAAAAACCGCCCTTGGCCACCGGCGTGGCAGGCGGATAGAACTCCCAGCGAACTCCGAGGTTCGCAGACAACTTAGGGGTGACGCGCCATTGATCTTGCACGAAGGCGAAGAGCTGCCAGGCTCGATAGTTAGGGAAAAAGGTAGCCAGATCGCGCCCAGCCTGACCTGGGACGTCGAGCAAAAAGCTGGCGAAGTCGTTGGTAAAACTGGTTTTGGAGGCGCCCGTGCCGGTGTTGAGCGCGGTCTGACCATCGTTGAAGGTGTAGAGGCCGCGGGGGCTGAAGGTCTGCTCCTGCAGCAAAGCATCCCGGACCCGGCGGAGGTCCGCGCCAAACTTAACGGTATGATTGCCAATAATCTTGGTCCAGGTGTTGGCAAAGTCGATGTTGGTCTCTGAGCGGATCCAAGGCAGGCTGGCTGAGTATCCGATCAAGGGATTGCTGAATGTGCCACCATTAATTGTGACGCCCACGATTCCGCTGGTGATGGTCTTATCGAGGTTGACGCCGGGGATGCCGAGTGTAGTTGAGGTATTTGTCCCGTAATCGCTGTTGTGAGCCTCATTGTGGTACCACCCAGCGCCAACCCGGAACTCGGCAACCAAAGTGTTCGAGAAGAAGCGATTGTAGTTAAGACCGACGCTATAGGTGTTCTGCAGGCCGCTCCCTTCGAAATTGCCTTGAGCGGGTCCGCCCGCGATACCGAATATGGGGGCTTGGAATATTTGCGGACGTTGATAGCTGAATCGGGCGCTTAGGCGGTCTTTGTCCGTAATGTTCGCGTCGATTTTGCCGTCGACGAAGGTCGTATCCTTATGGAAAGCCAGCAGGGCAAAGTAGTTGTTGGTATTTCCCGCCGCAGTTGGTGTCGGCAAGGGCGCCATGAGCTTAGCGGAAATGGGGTCAATCAAGGCCGATGGGATGACGTTCGGGCAGCCAGCGGCATTGGTGCAGGCGGCGTTGTACGCATCAACCAAGGTTCCATTAGGACCCGGCACCGTAGGTACGCCAGGAGTGGAAGAAGCGACGAACGGCACGCGGCCGGTGCCGTCTGGATTGCCTGAAAAAGGGTTATAGATGGTCGTCGGCGTTGTCGTCGATGAAGTCGATACGTTCAAATCGCCCGAGCGGAGAGCCATGGAAGGAATGTTCACCAGGTTGGTGTTGGCCTCGTGGTCGGCGACCCTCAGAAAGTCGGCAAAGAAAAAAAGCTTGTTCTTCTTGATCGGACCGCCGACATTGCCGCCAAAGTAGTTGTATCCGAGATGTCCCACGGACGGATCGAAATAGTTGCGGGCGTTGAAATAACTGTTCCTGATGAACTCATAGCCTGCGCCGTGAAAGTCGTTGGTGCCTGATTTCAAGATGACGTTCACCACAGCGCCGCTGGCACGGCCCAGCTCCGCGTCGAAATTACTCGTCGAAACGTCCACGGTCTGAATCGCTTCGAGCGGCGGTACCAGAATTTGCAGCAGACCGGTGCGTTCGTTGTCGTCGATGCCCTCGATCTGGTAGTTATTGCCCTCCCTCAGCTGGCCGTTCACTTCGGTTTGGAGCGAGCTGCTGGCGTTGAAAAACTGCGAGTGCTGGAAAGTGGCGCGAGTGGTACCGGGCACGATGTTCAGAAGGTTTTGGAAATTGCGATTGGTGCCAAGCGGTACGTTTTCAGTAAGCACGGCTTCGAGCTTGCGTCCGGTGTCCGCCCGCTCCGTCTGAAGGATCGGAGTGCCTCCTTCGACGGTGATGGTCTCCGAGACGTCTCCAGGCTGAAGCACCAGGTCGATGCGCTGGGTAGTGTTCACGACCACGTCGATCTCGGACCTCGACTGCCGCTTGAATCCAGACAATTCCGCGGTGACCCTGTACGTCCCTGGCGGCAGGTCCGGGAATATATAATTGCCGCTATCGTTGGTTTGCGAGGCATGGCTGATCCCGGTGTTGGTTTCCGTAATGGTGACCTTCACGTTGGCAATCGCAGCTCCGGACGAGTCAGTCACCGTGCCGAGCAAAGTTGCGTTGACCGCCTGCCCGAACACTGGCGCAGTAAACCCCAGCAGGGTTGTGCCTAGCAGTAGGGCCAAGGTCACCCGGCGAAATCCGCGCACCCTGATCGTGCCGGCCTTCGTAACTGTTTTGGTATTCACCAGAAAAGATATAACCCGGTCAGGCCGGCGCGAGAAAAACAAAGCAATCAGCTTTTTCATGACGTCACACCCCCACTCGAATCCACAAGACCCCGAGAGCGAAATTAGGAAAGCCAAACACGTGGAACTGGTTCCAGACCCTACCCCAGCAAAATGTGGCTGTCAAGCCAGAATCTTGAAAAACGATTTCCTGGCGTCGGTTTTTTTGCTGCGAGCCGGAGAGTGCGCCGCCGACTGCTATCACCCGGCACAGGATATGCTAAGCTTGGCAAGGAAAAACACCCGGAATACCGCTAGCCCGATCGTAAAACGCAGGGCCAGAAGAGACGCCTCTGAGATGGAAACGGTTCCAAGGAAGACGACGATTCGCGAAGTAGCGCGTGCCGCTAAAGTCGGCATTGGAACGATTTCTCGCGTTCTAAATTCCAGCTCACAGGTCAGCCGGGAAACACGAGCCCGAGTTCTTGACGCCATTCGCCGTTTGCAATTTCGTCCCAATGCCCAGGCTCGCCGGATTCTCAAACGGCGCGCAGAGATGGTGTGTTTTCTTCTGAGCAATCGCGATTTTCTCCATCCTTTTCATGCCCGCATTCTGCAAGGCGTCGAATCCTATGCCAGCGGCTTGAAGCAGCACGTGTTGTTCGCGGCCTTGCACTATTCCCCGAAGACGCCTTCCGACAAGATCGACCTGCCTCCCGTTCTTCAAGAGCACGGATTGATCGACGGACTCATTCTGGCCGGAACCATTTATCCCAATCTCCTCCGCAGAATCGAATCCATCCATATGCCTTTCGTTGTTTTCGGGAACAATCTGGTAGGGACCTACGATGACCAGAAATTCGACCAAGTATGCTTCGATGACTTCAATGGGGAGCTCCGTGCCACGCGTTTCCTCATCGGCAGAGGCCACCGCCAGATTGTTTTCGCCGGAGATATTGCCTACCCGTGGCTTCATCGCCGATTCGAGGGCTACCAGCAGGCAATGCGGGAAAACAAACTAAAGCCGGTCTTGATTAAAGTGCGAAATCCTGAGAGTTTCGGCGATTTCGGTCAGAGGAGCGCGGGACAGATCCTGGCGCGTAACTCGCGACCCACAGCGGTCGTCGCCGGCAACGACGAAATCGCGTATGGACTTTGGCGAGCGTTGCGCGCACGTGGCGTGAAGGTGCCGGAGCAGGTCAGTCTGGTCGGCTTCGACGACCGTGAAGAGGCTGTTTTGATGGATCCCCCGCTTTCTACTGTCCGCGTCAATAAGGAGGAAATTGGCGAGAGCTGCATGAAGATGCTTCTCGAGCGTCTGCATCATCCGCAGATGGTTTTCAGCCAACGGGTCCTGCCCACGGAATTCGTGGTTCGCGGAACGGTGCGGCAGCTTTAGCAAAACTTCGGTTGGACCAGCCCGTCGCTGCAAACCACTTTTCGAGCGCAGCCCTTCGAAGCTCAAACTGAACGTACTGGTGCCTACTTAGGACCCTACGTTAGGAATTGTGCCGGGCGGATCGCATGAGTTGCGGACTTACTCGGTTTTGAGCAGGCGGAGGAATTCGGCGGCGGCGTGGGGAAGGCGGGCGCCGCGGCGGGACACCAGATAGACGTGGCGGGGCAGGTTGAGCTGGTGGACTTTGACTTCTTTCATCCAGCCGCGGTCGATTTCCCAGACCACGCACATGCGCGGCACGATGGCCACGCCCATGCCCATTTGCACGAAGCGCTTGATGCTTTCGATGGTGGGCATTTCGATAGGCATATTGAGAGTGGTGCGATTGCGCCCGAAAAGTTCGATAACCCGGCGACGAAACGGCGATTCGACGCTGTGCCCGACGAAGTTTTCGTTTCCGAGGTCGGTGACATCCACTTCCTTGCGTTTGGCCAGCGGATGCTTTGGATGCACCACCAGAGTGAGTTCGTCCTTCAGAATTTCGGTGGCTTGCAATTGGGCTTCGCGCGGCACGAAGGAAACGGCGCCGAGGTCCAGGCGGTAGTTCAACACTTCATGCGGGATGTCGCGGGAAAACATGCGGTGAACGCGAATCAGCACGCCGGGATGGAGTTTGCGGAATTCGCCCAGCGCCGGGAGCAGGGCGTGGATGGAGCTTTCGTTGACGCCGAGCGAAAGCTCGCCGCGATTTAGGCCGGAAAGCTCGGTGAGGCTCTTTTTCACTTCATCGCGCAGGTTGATCAGCCGCTCGGCGTAGTCGCGCAGGAGCGTACCGGCGTCGGTGAGGCGCACCGGGCGAGCGCCGCGCACAAAGAGCGGCTGGCCGAGGCCGTCTTCGAGCTTGCGGATGGCCAGGCTGACCGCGGGCTGCGTGCGGTAGAGGCGTTCGGCGGCGCGGGAGAAGCTGCCTTCGCGCGCGACGGTGAGAAATACCTGCAGTTCGCCGAGATCCATGAAGAGCGATTCCTCGCTGCGCTCGGAATGACCGTTTAGCGAGCGTCGTCAGTATAAGCCATTATTATCAAATACAGAATAAAGATAAATTTGACCCGCAGGGCAAAGTCTGCGTTACTGTCAATTGGGATTAGGGTTTGCAAGTACAAACCCTAAGACCCGACGGAGACCTTATGGAAGTCGTACGCATCTTCGATACTACCCTGCGCGACGGGGAGCAGTCGCCGGGCTTCTCGATGAAGACCGATGAGAAGATCCGCATGGCGCGGCAGTTGGCTAAGCTGAACGTGGACGTCATCGAAGCGGGCTTTCCGATCTCCTCGCGCGGCGATTTGGAAGCGGTGCAAGCGGTGGCACGGGAAGTGCGCGACGTGCCGATTGCGGCGCTGGCGCGCGCCAAGAAACTCGATATTGACGCTGCGGTTGAGGCGCTGAAACCGGCCGCGGCTTCGCGGCTGCACATTTTTCTGGCGACATCCGACCTGCACCTGCAAGTAAAGCTGAATATGACCCGCGAGCAGGCGCTCGAAGCGATCGGCTCGATGATTCGCTACGGGCGGCAGAGCGTGGGCGAAGTGGAATTTTCCGCGGAAGATGCGGGCCGCACCGACATTGACTATCTGTGCCAGGTCTGCAAAACCGCGGTGGACGCCGGCGCAACCATTTTGAATTTGCCGGATACGGTTGGTTACGCCGTGCCGGAAGAATACGGCGTAATGTTTCGCAAAGTTCGCGAATTTTTGGGCGATGCGCAGGGAATTACGTTGAGCGCGCATTGCCACGACGATCTCGGCCTAGCGGTGGCAAATTCGCTGGCTGCGGTGCGGGCCGGTGTGCGCCAAATCGAATGCACGGTCAACGGAATCGGCGAGCGCGCAGGAAATGCCGCGCTGGAGGAGATCGCGGTGGCGCTCGCAGTTCGCAAAGACAGCTTTGGCGTGACCACCAACATCAAATTGGACCAGCTTTTCCCGGCAAGCCGTCTGCTGACCGAAGTTACCGGCGCGGTGGTTGCACCGAACAAGGCAGTAGTGGGCGCCAATGCTTTCGCGCACGAAGCCGGCATCCACCAGGACGGCATCATCAAGAATCCGTCCACGTATGAAATCATGTCGCCGGAATCGGTAGGGGTGCCTTCGCGTTCGCTGGTGATGGGCAAGCACTCTGGCCGCAACGCGCTGCGCATGAATTTGCGGGACCTCGGATTCGAGGCGACCGATGCCGAGCTTGCGGAAATCTACCGCCGGGTCACTGCGCTGGCCGATGAATCGAAATCGGTCCGGCCGCGCGACATTCTGGGCATCGCGCACGAAGTCATCCGCCGCGGCGCTTCTCCCGTGGAGGCAGAGGCCTCTTCCACGGCATAATGGTCTTAGCGTAAGACGTAAGGGAAATCATGAAAAAGTCCATCGTGTTGCTACCGGGCGACGGGATTGGTCCGGAAGTTACCGCTGCCGCTGCGAACGTGCTCAAAGAGTGCGCGCGCGAATTCCATCACGATTTTCAGTTTGAAGAACATTCGATCGGTGGAACGGCCATTGACGTTACCGGTACACCGCTGCCGAACGCCACGATTGATGCTTGCCGCAAGGCCGATGCAGTGTTTCTCGGCGCAGTGGGCGGGCCGAAGTGGGATTCGCTGCCAGTCGGCAAACGACCCGAAAGCGGGTTGCTTGGTCTGCGGCAGGGCATGGGGCTGTACGTCAACGTGCGGCCGGTCAAATTGCTCGAGCCGTTGCGCGGAATGTCTCCGCTGAAGCCGGAGCGCCTCGGCGATCTGGATTTGGAAATTGTGCGCGAACTCGCGGGCGGCATGTATTTTGGCGAGCGCGGCAACTCGATCGAAGGCGGCACCGAACGTTCCTGGGACACCGAATCGTACTCAACGCCGGAGATTGAACGCATCGCGAAGTTTGCGTTTGCCCGCGCGGAGAATCGCTCGCACCGCCTGTGCTCGGTGGACAAAGCGAACGTACTGACCAGCTCGCAGCTCTGGCGGCGCACGGTCACCGCGATGAGCAACTCCTACCCCAACGTGAAGCTCGAACACATGTACGTGGACAATGCCGCGATGCAGTTGACCCTGAAGCCTTCGCAATTTGACGTGATGCTGACCACCAACATGTTTGGCGACATTTTAAGCGACGCAGCGGCTGCCTTGGTGGGTTCGATCGGGCTGATTCCATCGGCCAGTTTCGGCTCAGGGGCCCCGCTGTTTGAGCCGATTCACGGTTCAGCGCCGACGCTGGCGGGCAAGGATTCGGCGAACCCGATCGGCTCGATTCTGAGCGCAACCATGATGTTGCGCGACGCGTTCGGCCTGAACCTGGAAGCCGACTGGGTAGAGCAGTCGGTGGTGCGCCTGTTGGGGACAGGATATCGTACTCCAGACTTGGCCGGGCCCGGCTCGAAACCCATTGGAACGGCTGGGTTTATGGAGATATTACACGCCGAGATGCAACGCACCCTGGAGCACGCCGAGCGTTATGGCTGGGGCGTCTAAGTCCACTTAGTTTGTATTGCAAATTCCCTTCGAGAAGCTCAGAATCGCAAGCCTGCTGAGGGGCAGAAATGCGCTGGCTACGACTACTGCTTTTGGGGCTGGCGTCCGTCTATCCGCTGTACTGGACGGCGCAATTTGTCCTGTTTTTCTTGCCGGAAACCCTGATCGGATTCTGGGTGGGCGAACCCGTGCGGGTGGTCAGCATTTCCTACCTGCAAATGACCGGCTCGGTGCAATCGACGTTGGGCGTACCCGCGTATTCTGAAGCCTTGATTTTCGCGCTGCTATTCTCCTTGATCATTTTGGCGTTGCATGGCGACCGTTTTTTGACCGGGGCTCTGGCCATCGTGCTTTTGGGACAGTCCGCGCTGCTGCCATTCGTAAGTCTGGCCCTTGGCCGCGACAAAAATCTGCCGGTCGCCGTGACTGGGGCCGCGGCAGCCTTCGGCTTGGTTGTCATCGGGCTGTTTCGCATTCTCCGGCGCACTGGGGGTGCGGATTATCTGGATCGCCTGGCGTTGCTGACGCTGCTGGCGGTGCTGCCGCAAGCCGCATTGTGGGTCGCATTCCGGATTGCTTACGCGAATTTCGACACGCGATTCTTGCTGCTGCTGCTGGTGCCGTTGTACCTGGGAGCAATGGTCGCGGCGGCGCTACCGGCAAAGCTGCCGGAGCCGGATTTCAGCAGCGTGCCGTGGGCGGAGATTCTTGCCACCACCGCTGCGGCTGGTCTCTTGATTCTTGCGATTACCTTAAGCAGCCATTCCGTCGGCGCTCTAAGCTCGCAGGCCAACTACTTTGGAAACCGGGTGGGTCACGTTGCTTCGCTAGAGTACTCCGCGTGCGTCCCCGACGCCTTGCAGCACGTGCCTGTTGGATGTTAACTTAGCAAATTCGCAAGCATCTGCCGCAACGGCAACAAACGGTTGGACATAGCTCCTGCGGCAAAAGCTGGATTCCAGGCCAACATCAGGACTGGTAGAAATCATTTTGCAATTCGAACTGCAGAGGAGTGAATTTACGCGAGTCGTAAGTCGTTAGGCACGGGCCCGCCATGCCAGAACTCTATTCAAATCAAAACAACCATGCGGCCTCGCCTTCCGGGGAACCACGCGTTTACTGGCGCGTCGAAGGTTCGTTGCTGGAGATGAGCGCGATCCGTCAGGTCGGATTCTTTATCTGGAACACTCAGAGCTATGCCGAGCGGTGGCGACGCCGGGCCGGCATGGCATTAAAGATCTTGCTGTGGCCGCTGTCCTATCTTGCCGGCCGTACCTTCGCTGCGCGGCTGCTCTACACCTTGCTGCGGGGAGTTACCCGTGACCGTCTGGATTTGCTGGGCGAGGAATATTTCGAATACTTCTTGAAATCGCGGCTTCAGAAGAAGGCTGTAGACGCTCTGCACGACGCGCAGAGCAAGGGACAGCAGGTCGTGCTGGTCGGCCAGTCGCTGGACCATGTGCTGCGGCCATTGGCGCAACATCTTGGTGTGCAGCATCTCGTCGCCAATCGCATGGAGTTTCGCGATGGCGTGGCCACCGGACGCTTGCTTTCGCCAGTGGTGGGGCCGCGAGCGCCGTTTGCCTGGATTACTTCGGGCGATGGCGATGGGCGCATTCCGAAAGCCGCTCTGCTTTTGCAATTGGGTTTGCGGGAACCCAGCCAGCTTACCGCCGCTGTTAAGGAGTCGCGGCGCATCGTGACGCTGAACGCTCCTGCGGTGGTTCCGTTCGAATCGGCGCCGCGCGTCGAGCATCTCAGCGTTCGCCGCGCCCTTGCCGGGAAACACATTCTTTTAGTCGGCGTAACCGGTTTTATCGGCAAAGTGTGGATGGTGGAGCTGCTCGAGCAAATTCCGGATATCGCTAAGATTACTCTACTGATTCGGCGCAACCGCACCACCCCTGCACAGCGGCGCTTTGAAAAAATTGTCGAAGAGAACCCGACGTTGGATGGACTGCAAAAACAGTACGGTGTGCGGCTGGGCGATTTTCTGCGCGAGAAGATCGAAGTGGTGGAAGGCGACGTCAGCCAGCCGGGCCTGGGGCTGGAAGAGGGCGTACGCGCTCGGCTGTCTCGTTCGCTGGATTTGGTGGTCAACAGCGCGGGTCTGACGGACTTCAATCCCGATTTGCGCGACGCGGTTTCTTCCAACGTCGAATCCGCCGAGCATCTTTTGAATTTTATTCGCTCCAGCGATCACGCCGCGTTGATGCATCTTTCGACCTGCTATGTGGTTGGAATGCGCGACGGCCGCGTGAGCGAAGAGCTGCAGGACAACTACACGCCGGCTGCCGTCAAGAATTTCGACGCCGAACGCGAGATCGCTTCACTCCGCGAGACCATCCAGCACATTGAAGAGCGTTCGGAGAGTCCCGAGTTGGCCCGCGCTTTGCGGCGCCAGGCTTTGGGACGCGGCGCGGACGAAACCCGCGTGGCGGCCGGCGAACTTGACGGCGTGCTGAAACGCAACCGCGGCCGCTGGGTCAAAAACAAATTGGTGCGTGTCGGCATGCGCCGCGCCCAGTATTTGGGCTGGCCGAATACCTACACCTTCACCAAGAGCCTCGGCGAATCGATTCTCTCGCAACGCGGCAGGGACTTGCCGATCGCAATTGTGCGCCCCTCGATCGTCGAGAGCTCGCAATACACACCATTCAGCGGTTGGAATGAAGGCATCAACACCTCTGGCCCGCTTTCGTATCTACTGGGCACCAATTTTCGCCAGTTGCCTTCGAACGCAAAAAAATGCCTCGACGTCATTCCCGTGGACATGGTCTGCCACGGCATGACGCTGATCGCCGCCGCGCTAATTGAGCGCAAGAACGCCCGCCTGTACCAGCTGGCGACTTCTGGGATCAATCCCTGCGACATGGGGCGCAGCATCGAGCTCACCGGTCTGGCGCATCGTAAGCATTACCGCACCCAGCAGGGAATTGAGCACTGGCTCAAGGTGAAATTCGAAACCATTCCCGTTTCGAAGCAGCGCTACGAGCGGCTCTCGATTCCCATGCAAAAAGCCTTCGTCTCCGGCATCAATCGCGCCGCCGGAAAACTTCGCATGAAGAAGCCTCCGCTGGCGAAAGCCGAGCGTGACCTTACCCGTGCTGAAAAACTGATTGAACTCTACGAACCGTTCATCCTGCACAACGAGCATGTGTTCGAATGCGAAAACGCGCGCCTGCTTTCCGCCGCGCTCCCCTCCGACGAGCGCAGCGCCTTCGCGTTCGAACCGGAAGCCATTGACTGGTGGGATTACTGGATCAACGTTCACGTTCCCGCGCTGCGCCGCTGGTGCTATCCCTTGATGGAAGGCCGCCCACTGGAATCGCGGCCGCCGCGCGATCTCGGCTGGGGACCTGAACCCTCCGCCGCCGCCGCCGTCGCCCACTCCGGGGAGAATCGCTAAGCCCTTATGGCGATTTTTCTCACTGGCTCAACCGGGTATCTCGGGAGCTATCTCGCCACCGGAGTGTTTCGCGGCCATCGCGATTCGCTCAACCTGCTGGTTCGCGCAAAGAATCAGCAGGAAGCTCGCGAGCGGCTGTGGCAATCGCTGCAACTGCACATGGAGTTTCCTGAATTTCAGGAGCTTCTCGCCGCCCGCGCGCGAATTTTTCTAGGTGACCTTACCCATCCAAGATTCGGCCTCGGCGATGACGACTATCACGCGCTGGCCGAATCCACCGATTCGATGATTCACTGCGCGGCTTCGCTCAATCGCAAATCGGAAAAGCAGTGCCTCAACGTAAATCTGCGTGGCACCCTCGAAGTGATTCAACTGGCCCGCCGCGCGCAGGATCACCACGGTCTGCGACGTTTCTCCCACGTCTCCACGGTCGCCGTTGCCGGTACCCGTCAGGACGAAGTCATCCAGGAAGACACCGCCATCGATTGGGGGCGCTCCGACTACGATCCATACGCCCGCACCAAAAAATTCTGCGAACACATGGTTCAGCAACTGCTTCCCGACGTGCAGCGCACCATTTTTCGTCCGGCCATTGTGCTCGGCGACAGTCGCCGCCCCGAGACTACTCAGTTCGACATGGTCCAGGCGTTTAGCGTGCTCGCCAGTCTCCCGGTTCTTCCGCTTCGTCCAACCGACCGCATTGATATCGTGCCCGCCGATTATGTTGGCAAGGCGATCGTCGCCATTCACCAGAAATCGTCGCCGTCCTATCCGCGCTATCACCTCTCTTCCGGCACCGGCTCGCAGACTTATCGCGAATTAACTGACGCGCTCGCTCAAGCCGGCGGCTCTCACCCAACCTATATGCCTTCACTCGGCAAACCGTTCTCCGGCACCGTAAATTGGCTCTCGCACAAAAAAAGTAATCTCGGCCGCGGTGCCTCGTTGCTAAAAGTTTTCTGGCCATATCTTGTGTGGAACACGGTTTTCGATAATTCGCGCGTGGTGCAAGAACTGGACGGCGAAGCTCCCGCAAAATTCACCACTTACGCTCACCCGCTCCTGAAATTCAGCCGCGAAAATAAATTTCGCTACCCGGCAAAGCCCTGGCCGGTGGAAAATGCCAGCGTAAAGTCTGCTGGCGGAGGCCCGGGCGCATGACCGATTTTCTTCTCGTCGCGTGGGTCAGTTTTTTTATCGAGCTGACGCGTCTGCAATGGATGCTGGGCGGCGGCAATCGCTGGCAACCCGGCGAAAAACTCAAACTTTTATTCGCAGGCTACAATGGCACTCGAAATACCGGCTCCGATGTCCGCGTCAACGAAATGCTCCGCCAGATCCGCCACGTCCTGGGCGCCGGCAACGTGGACTTCAGCGTGATGACCCAGAGCTTCGACCGCACCAAAGGCTATTTCGAGGGCACCCAGCAGGTTTTTCTTCCCGATGTTTTTCCACCGTTTCTATACCGCGAGACCCGCAAGAATCACGGCGTAGTGGCCTGCGAAGGCTCGATGTTCAAAAGCAAATTCGCCAATGCGCTGTCCACCATGATGATCGGCTCTCTCGGCCACGCTTCCGCCGAAAATAAACTATCCATTGGCTATGGCGCCGAAGCCGGCCACATGGACGGTCTCATCGAAAAAATGTGTGCGCGCTACGTCCACGATTCGCTGGTGATCACCCGCAATCCGGAATCGCAAACCGTCTTGGGCAAACTAGGCATCTCCACCGAGCTTGGCACCGATACTGCCTGGACGTTCGAACCGCATCCCGACGCTTACGGCCGCAAAGCCTTGTGCGATGCCGGCTGGGAGGAAAAAACTCCGCTGCTGATTCTTTGCCCGATTCACCCATTCGTGTGGCCGGTGAAAGCTTCGCTCGGCAAATATGTCGCGCGAGTCACCACCGGCGCCTACAAAGAGAGCCAGTACCGCACCGTTTATTTCCACGAATCCGGCGCCGAAGTCGATCGCAAGTTCAAACACTATATCGACGGCTTCGTCACCGCCACCCGCGCGTTTCAGCAGAAGCACAAAGTCTTCACCGTTCTGGTGGCCACCGAGCGCCTCGACGCCGTCGCCTGCCGCGCCATCGCCGACCAAATCCCCGGCCTGCCGATTTTCACCTCCGACGATTTCGACATGTACCAGCTCGTTTCCATTCTCCGGCAAGCCTCGTATATGGTTTCTTCGCGTTACCACGGCATCGTCACCTGCATGCCCCGCCTGGTCGCTTCCGCGGGCGTCACCATGGACGAACGCATCCGCAACTTGATGCGCGAGCGCGGCCATCAGCATCTCTGCGTCACCGTTGACGATCCCGACCTCGGCGCGAAAATGTTGCAGATGATGGAAACTCTGTTTGCCGATGCGGAATCCATCCGCGAAGGCATCGGCCTGACCGTCGTCCGCAATCTCAAAGTCATGGCCCGCATGGGCCTGCTCTTCGAAGACCTGATGCGCCGCCAATATCCGGAATTTCCGCTGCGCGGCGGCGTCCGCTCCTGGGACGAATATCTTCCTCCGCTCAGCGAAAATCTGGTGCGCCTCGCCGAAACCTACGATGTCTCCGTCGCTCTGGCCGCATCGAAATAGCATTCCATGCCGAATTTTCTGCAGATTATTTTTGAAAGCTTGCAACGCTCCGCGGACCGAGTGGTTCTCCGCGAAGTCCACGGTGACCAGTTTGTTTCGGTTACCGGCGCGGAGTTGCTTGCGTTGGTTGAACGCGCGCGCCACTGGCTTCGCGCTTCATTCCTGGAAACCGGCGATCGTTGCGGCCTGATCGCTAAAAATTCCATCCATTGGATCGCCGCTGACCTGGCGATGACGGCCGAGGGCATCGTTGTCGTTCCCCTTTACCATCGCCAGACGCCTGCTGAACTCGCGGCTATGTTGAAAGATTGCCAGCCGCGGCTCGTTCTTACTGGCGACGCGGCACTGGGCGAAGCGCTCGCGAACGCCTGGCCGGACATGCCGCAACGCGCGATATTACGTGAGCTCTTTGCGGACACTGTTGCGGCTCCCGAATTTTCTGCGGTTTGCCCGCGCCCCGACGACGAACTGCTCACCATCATCTACACCTCCGGCACTTCCGGCGAAGCCAAAGGTGTCTGCCTCAACATCGGCAACCTCAATCACATGACCGGCTGCACCACCGAGCGCCTCGATCAGCTTATGGGCGAAGTTTCCCAGCCGGACCGCATTTTTCTCTACGCTCCAATGAATTTCGCCGCATCCTGGATGTTGATGCTCTCGGCCTTCTCCCGCGAAAGTGTTCTTACGCTTTCCACCGACCTCACCAAACTTGCCGACGAAATCCGCATCTCGGCTCCGCATTATTTTCTGAACGTGCCGACGCTGCTCGAACGCGTCAAGCGCGGCGTTGAAGAAAATATCGCCAAGCAGGCCGCGCCAATTCGCGCTCTTTATTCGCGTGCTCGCCAAGCCTGGCAGCGCCATCAGGTTGGCCGCGGCAAATCCTTCGACGGCTTCTGGCTGATGCTCGGACGCAGACTCATCTTCGCGAAAGTGAAAGACCGCTTCGGCCCCAATCTCCGTGCGCTGATCTGCGGTTCCGCTCCGCTCGCTCCGGAGACTCAGCAGTTTTTTCTGATGCTGGGAATTCCAGTTTTGCAAGCGTACGGCCTGACCGAAACCACCGCGCTCTGCACCCTCGACGATCCGCGAGTTCCCGTCGAGCCCGGCTACGTCGGCCCCGCCATTACCGGAGTCGAAATGAAGCTCGCCGACAATGACGAAATCATCGTGCGTGGGCCGAATATTTTTCCCGGCTACTGGAATCGCCCCGAAGAAACCGCCAAGGTGATGGAGCATGGCTGGTTCCATACCGGCGACCAGGGCGAAGTCCACGCCCGCGGCAACTGGCGCATCATCGGCCGCATTAAAAATCTTCTCGTGCTGAATACTGGCCACAAATTCGCTCCCGAACCAATCGAGGACAAACTTGCGCAACTGCTTCCCACAACGCAGCAAATCGTGCTGGTTGGCAATGGGCGCAGCTACGTCTGCCTGCTGGTCACCGGCAAAGTTGAGTCCAGCGCGGTGCAAGCCGCGATCGATGCCATCAATCCTGATCTCCCGCATTATCGCCAGATCCGCAATTTCACAATTCTCCCGGAAGCCTTCACTCCCGATGGCGGCCTGCTCACCGCCATGGGCAAAATCAAGCGTGACGCCATCGCAAAACGCTATGATGCTGAAATCAATTCCATGTACGAACGGAAGGCCTCTGCATGAAATCGTTTAAAGGGGAAGCTCTGCGCTGGGAATGGCGTGAAGGCGTCATTGAACTTACGCTCGACCGTGCGCCCGGCAACGAAATTGGCACGCTGATGCTTGGCGAACTCGAGCAGTTCGTCGCCGCCGCAAAATCCCTCGCGCCCGAAACCGCTGCGTGCATCATCTTCAGCGCACAAAAATCCGGCTTCTCCGCTGGAGCCGACCTTCTCGAGCTCTATCACCGTGCTGTCGCGATGAACGAAAAAGATCGCAGCGCCGGCGTCCGCGAATTTCTCGAACGCATCCACGCCGTAGTAAACTGGCTCGACGAAGCTCCGTTCGTCACCATAGCCGCCGTTCATGGCGTCTGCTTCGGCGGCGGCCTC
Source organism: uncultured Acidobacteriota bacterium (assembly GCA_963814635.1). Taxonomy (GTDB): domain Bacteria; phylum Acidobacteriota; class Terriglobia; order Acidiferrales; family UBA7541; genus Acidiferrum. The sequence goes on from CAWFDP010000004.1 coordinate 291,673, forward strand.
GAACTCGCGCTGGTTTGCGACGTCATCATCGCCGACAAAATGGCCCGCTTCGCTTTTCCCGAATTGCGTCTCGGATTAATCCCCGGCTTCGGCGGAATTCCGCGTCTCAAGCGCGATCTCGGCAATGGCTTCGTCCGCGATCTGCTGCTCACCGGCCGCAGCGTCAACGCCACCCGCGCGCAATCCGTTGGCCTCGTCGCCCAACTCGCCGCCGAAGGCGAAGCCCTCAAAATTGCCCGCGCCACCGCCGCCCAAATCACTAAATTCGACGCCGCCGCACGCGTTGCCGCCAAAAAATTCATCAAGCCTATCCCTCATGAAGAGCTCCGCCAGGAGATCGAAATCTTCTGCGAACTCTTCACCCGCCCCGCCGTCATCGCCGCCCTGAAAAAATTTGTCGAAAACACCGGACCCATGCCCTATCAACCGTGAATCGTGAGGCTGCTATGTTATCCGTCTGCCCCCGAAGAGGAATCCAATGACATTATGGTTGCGAAGCGTCTCATTTCTCATACTGACTTCCTCGCTATCTCTTATGGTTTTTGCAGACTGCAAGGGCATGCTTCCCCAACCGGGCGAAAGCACACATTGGGGCGGAAACATGGGTGTCGAAATGGTGGAAGACCGCCTTGTGAAGGAGCTTCGGGGAAGCGTTCAGCTCGGGGGAAAGCCCGTGAGCTTGTTGGTCGATGTATTCCCGGAAACAAAGAATCAGTCCTCGTCGAGTGGATGAGTCACAGAGTAGGGTTGCTGTCTGCAGGACTGGTTCGGATGGTGTTTTTTGCTTTCCGAAGCTCGCCTCAGGTAGATATCAGATCCGATGCGGCATCGATGCGGGAATCGACGTCACCTTTGTGGACGTTGTGGTGGATCGAACCAAGGGCAAGAACCGAAAGCCCCAGGCAAGCATGCAGGCCGGAACCTAGCGTTAGAAATTGGTGAGATCTGATCTCGCCGTTTCTCCTAGCCGCGCACTGATGCTAAATTATTCCTAGTCATGCCCACTCTTGAAAACACCACCCAGGAAGTCCTTACCCTCGCCGAGCAGCACTTCAAACTCGCCCCCGGCACCCTCGCGCCCGAGGACGACTTCTTCAAAAAACTCGGCATCGACAGCCTGCAAACTCTCGAACTGCTCTCCCGCATCGAAAACCACTTCAACATCGAACTCCCCGACTACGAGGTCCAGGGCGTCAGCGACTTCAAAACCCTTGCCGAACGCATCCAGTCCCGCCTGTAGAAGTGCCAGTCTCTCGCTCTATCCGAACTCTGTGTCTCTGTCACTCTGTGATAGATTTTCTCCTTGAATGTTAGAGCTAGCCACCTATTCATCCATCGGCGCGGCGCTAAAAGATGCTATGGCAAAGTTCGCTGCTGAAACATGCCTGATCGAAGCCGACCGCGAACGCGAAAAAGATCGCCTCACTTATCGTGATTTCAATTCGCGAGCATTTCCACTCGCAAAAGCTATGCAGGATGCTGGCTACACTGCCGGTGACCGCGCCAGCATCATCATGACCAACCAGTCCAAGTGGCTGATCTCCGCTTTCGCCATTTTTTATTCCGGCGGCGTCCTGGTCCCACTTGATTTCAAGCTCTCACCCGCCGAGCACTGGCAGCTTCTCCAGCATTCCGGCGCGAAAATTCTCATCACCGAATATCCCATTTGGAGGCAACTAGCCAGGTCGCCCGGCCGCACTTCGGCGACAAATCTTCAAACAATTCTTGTCACTGAAGCCCCTCCCAACGCAGATCTCTCCGGCGCCCATCGTTGGGAAGAATTCCGCAATGACAACGCGTCACCGCAATTTGTTCCACGCGAGCGCAAGGACGTCGCCTCCATCGTCTATTCGTCGGGCACCGGCGGCCGCCCCAAAGGCTGCATGATGACCCACGAAAATTATCTCGAGCAGTGCGTCGCGCTAACTTCTCTCTATCCGTTTTGGCCCGGTGTTCGCTACCTCAGCATTCTCCCCACCAACCACGCCATCGACTTCATGGTGGGCTTTTTCGGCCCATTCACTTGCGGCGCATGCGTCGTACACCTCCGCACGCTGCGCCCGGAATTCGTTCGCGAAGCCTTCACCAAATACAAAATCACCTACGTTAGCCTGGTCCCGTTAGTCCTGAAAAATCTGCAAAAAGGCCTGCAAACCAGATTCGATGAACTCCCGTCCGGCAGACGCAAAGTTTTCAATTTCTTGGTCGCGGTGAACAAGGCCCTCACCAAGCCCCATCCACGCCTCTGGCTCAGCCGCCGCCTCCTGAAAGGCGTCCACGCCGCATTCGGTGGCGAACTGCAAGCCATCATCGTCGGCGGCGCGTTCACTGAGCCGCAAACCCTGCAATTCTTCTACGACCTCGGTATCCCGGTCGCCAACGGCTACGGCCTCACCGAAGCCGGTACCGCCATCACCGTCAACGATCTCCATCCGTTTCGCGCCGACACCGTGGGCAAGCCGCTGCCGGGCATGGAAGTCAAAATCATCGATCCCAGCGCCGATGGCGTCGGCGAAGTCTACGTTCGCAGCAAAACCATCATGTCCGGCTACTTGAACGAACCGGAACTCACCGCCGAAACTATCGTGGATAGCTGGCTGCGCACCGGTGACCTCGGCAAATTCGATGCGCAAGGCCATCTTCACCTCAGCGGCCGCAAGAAAAATATGATCGTCACCGAGGAAGGCAAGAACATCTACCCGGAAGACATCGAAGCCGCGTTCGAAAGCCTTCCAGTGAAAGAATTCTGTGTCTTTGCCGCAAATTACATCTGGCCCAATCGTTCCATGGTTGGCGAACAGCTCATCATCGCGATCCATCTCGAAAATAACCAGCAATTCACAGACGCGCTAAAGCACGACGTCAGTCAGCGCAACAATCGCCTGCTGAACTACAAACGCATTCACGGCATCGTGCTCTTCGATGACGATTTTCCCCGCACCGCTTCGCTTAAAATCAAGCGCAACTCTCTCGCCGAACGCCTCAGCAAACTCGACCGCGACCGCGTTATAATTCCGTTATAGCCCCCAATGGCCGCGCCAAAAGAGCGTTTCCTCGCCATCGTCAATCCCGCTGCTGGTGGCGGCAAATCGGCTAAGCTCGCCGGCCCGGCACTCGCTCGCCTCCGCGAAAAAGGCCTCAACGTTGACGTCATTGCCTCCACCGGCCCCGGCCACGCGTTGCAACTCGCGCGCGAAGCGTACTCGCAAGGCTATCGAAAGTTTCTCGCGGTCGGCGGCGACGGCACCGCGCACGAAATTCTCAACGGTGTTTTCGCCCGCAATCCCAACGCTGAACGTATTTCACTTGGCTTTCTTCCTCTCGGCACCGGCAACTCTTTCCTTCGCGACTTCACCAACGATGGCGCGGAAGCCTCCATGCAAGCGCTGCTTGCCGGCCGCACCCGTTCCGTCGATCTCATTCGCCTGACCCATGCTTCCGGCGAAGTTTTTTCCTTCAACATCCTCAGCGTTGGATTCACCGCCGACGTAGGCGCTCTCGCTAATCGCGCTTTCAAACCGCTCGGCCATTTCGGATACTTGCTCGGAGTCTTCGTCCGCCTGGTGCAGCTCAAACGCCGCGCCTTCCATCTGCGCACCGACGAAGAAACCGAGTGGGACACCCGTCGCAGCCTTTTTCTCACCTTCAACAACAGCAAATACACCGGCGGCACCATGCTCATCGCGCCCGACGCCAATCCGTCCGACGGACTCATCGAATTCGTCCGCTGGGGACCCATCGGCCGCCTCGGCGCACTCCGCGCATTGCCCGGCCTTTACGACGGCAGCCACCTGAAGCATCCGCTCGCTTCGCGCAAAGCCGTCAAGCGCGTCGAGTTCAATAGTCCCGATCCTGTCGACGTTCTCATTGACGGGGAAATTTTTTCTCTGGTCTGCAAATCCCTGGACGTCATTCCGTCCGCGGTGGACATCTACATATGAAGCGCGCGTGGTTCGTCTTGCGCAGCGCTTTTCTCTGGGTCGTAAGTCTGCTGCACTTCGCGATTGCCGTTCCCGCCCTGATTGCGCTGGCGATTTTCCTCGATCCCAAAAAACACGACTGGCTGCAGCGCACTTTCTGCCGCCGCATCATCCTTTTCGCTGGCGCCAAAATTAAAATCGTCCGCTCTCCGGGCTTCGATCCGCAAAAAACCAGTTTCTTCGTTTCAAATCACGTCAACCTTTTCGACCCCTTCGCGCTCTACTGCGCCATTCCGCAGTTCGTTCGCGGTTGGGAGCTCGAATCGCACTTCAATATCCCTATCTATGGTTGGTTAATGAAGCGCTTCGGAAATGTTCCGGTTCCGGACATTCGCCGTCCCTCGGACCTCAAACGCATGTGGCGCTTAACACGCGACGCCATCAACGGCGGCACCAGCCTGATTGTTTTTCCCGAAGGCAAGCGCAGCCGCGACGGCCACGTTGACAAATTTCAGGACGGCGCGTTTCGCGTCGCCCAACAACTCGAAATCCCCATCGTGCCGGTCAGTCTGGTCGGCTCCTTCCAACATCACCGCACCGGTCACTGGATGTTCTGGCCCGCCACGATCACCGTCCATCTCCACGACACCATCCTTACTACCGGCATGACCAAAGAAGACGTTCCAGAGTTGCGCAGGCGCGTTCGAGAGATCGTGCTCACACCGGTAGATGAGTTCTTGCAGAAAACGAAAGCGGAAGGAACCGCACCACAAAAAGAGAAAGTTACAAACTGATACGAATCCCCGGCAATATCCGTCCCGCGCGCGTCTCTTGCCAGGTAAACACAATCCGGTGAATCACGGTGATCGTCGAAACTACCGCAATCACCCACAGCACCGGCGCCATCCGATTGAATACTCCGCCGATAATCAGCAGCACCAGGCGCTCCGGCCGTTCCATGAATCCGACTTTGCACAATGGAATCAGCGATTCTGCGCGCGCCCGGGCGTAACTCACCATCACCGAGCCCGCTGTCGCCACCGCCGCCAGCACAACATACGGCGTTCGCCCGCTCACCGAGTAATACACCAGCAGCCCCATATAGAGCGCCATGTCAGCATAGCGGTCCAGCGTCGAATCGTAAAACGCGCCGAACGCCGTGACCCGGTTCTGCTTCCGCGCCACTTGCCCGTCCAGCATGTCCAGAAAGCCCGCGAAAAAAATAATTGCCGCGCCCAGGAAAAATTTTCCAACCGCAAAACTCACCGCCGCCCCAAAATTCACCACCAGCCCTAGAAACGTCAGCACATTGGGATTGATACCGGTGGCCGCGATTGCGCCCACGATTTTGTCCAGCAGCCACTTGCTGCCGATTCCGATTGCTCCGGTAAATGTCGCCATTATTGGTGGGAAGACGCCTGAATCTACCTAAACACGCGTCTCGGTATCGTACCGCAGCCTCGCAGCCAACCGCAATCCGCGCGGCAGAGCAGGCCAATTTGGAAATCCCCACTTGCGATTGCGCTTTTCTCCATCGGTTCTTTTGCATTGACGTTCCCTGCTACAGGCCGTAGAGTTTTGCCAACGATTTTCTAGGACAAATTGTGCTCACTGGACTCGATCGCAGGCAATTTTTATCACGCGGCATGGCTGCTCTCGGCGCAACTTGGACCGCTGCTCATTGGCCAGCGGTTGTCGCCGCCGCCGAACACGCTCACAACGCCGCGCTCTTTCCGGAAAATCAAAAGTGGGAATTTTTCACGCCCGCCGAAGCCAAGGAAGTTGAGTCCATCGCCGCTTGCATCATTCCCAGCGATGGCACCCCTGGCGCGAAAGAAGCCGGCGTTGTCTATTTTATCGATCGCGCGCTGGTCACATTCGCCACCGAAGACCAAAAATCTTATCGCCAGGGCCTCCCTGAAGTTCACAAGCGTTTGCACGAACTTTTTCCCGAAGCCTCGCTGTTCTCAGCCGCAACTTCCGAGCAGCAGGAAAGTGTCCTCGAATCGCTCGACGAAGCCGGCGCTCACGATGCGCCTCGCCGCCCGCGTGGCGGCTTCCGTCCCGGCTCGCCCGCGCAACCGCTTTTCGAAACTCTTCGCTTGCATACTATCGCCGGCTTTCTGATCGATCCCGATGCCGATCGCAAGGGCAATCGCGGCGGCGTTGGCTGGACCGTGATCGGCCGCGAACCCGGCCACTCCTTCCAGCCGCCGTTCAGCCAAATCGACAAGGGCTATCCCGGATGGCAGCCCGCAGCAGCATTCAAGGACGCCGACAAGAAATGAAGACCGATCAACCCAAATATAAAACGACCGACGTGGTGGATTTCGTCATCGTCGGTTCCGGCGCCGCAGGCGGCATTCTCGCCAAGGAACTTTCCACCAACGGTTTCAGCGTGGTGGTTCTCGAGCAGGGCCCCTATCTCACCGAAAAAGACTTCGTGCACGACGAAATCAAGGTTCTCAGCGAAGATCTGCTCACCAACAAACCAAAGCTGCAGCCCAACACTTTCCGCAAAACGCCGCAGGACAAAGCCAGGCCGCAGCGTGCTCTGGTCTATGGCCGCGCCGTCGGCGGCACCAGCAATCACTTCACTGCAAATTTCTGGCGCTTCCACGAAATCGACTTCAAAGAACGCAGCAAAATCGGCGCGGTCGCAGGCTCCACTCTGGTCGACTGGCCGATTTCCTACGCCGACCTCGAGCCTTACTACACCAAAGTGGAGTGGGAAGTCGGCGTCTCCGGACTCGCCGGCGCCAGCCCGTTCGACCCGCCTCGTTCCAAGCCTTATCCCATGCCGCCGCTACCGGTAAAAGCCAACGGCATTATTTTTGAACGTGCCGCGCGCAAACTCGGCTGGAATCCGTTTCCTGCGCCGATGGCTATTCTTTCCCAACCGCGCGCTGGCCGCAGCGCCTGCATCAATTGCGGTTTCTGCTTGTCCTTTGGTTGTGAAGTCAAAGCCAAATCCAGTTCGCTGGCCAGCATGATTCCGCTCGCGGAAAAATCCGGCAAATGCGAAATCCGTCCCAACAGCTACGTCCACAAAATTGAAATCGACGAAAAAGGCCGTGCCACCGGTGCCCTCTATTTCGACGACAAGAAAAACGTCCATCTGCAAAAAGCCAAGGCGGTCATTCTCTCAGCCAACGGCGCCGAAACGCCGCGCCTGCTTTTCCTTTCCGCATCCAGCAAATTCCCGGATGGCCTTGCCAACTCCAGCGGCTATGTCGGGAAGAATTTAATGTTCAACACCGGCGCAGTCTCCATCGGTGTTTTCGAAGAACAAACCAACGACTACAAAGGTTTTGCCGTCAGCCGCATCCTGCACGACTTCTACGAACTCGATGCACAGAAAGTCGGCTTCTACGGCGGCGGCGGACTCGACGCCCGCTATGATATGACACCAATCGGATTTGCCATGGGCGGCTTGCCTGCCGGAACTCCGCGCTGGGGCAAGGATTTCAAGGCAGCCCTGGCACACAATTTCACCCGCACGTTTGAAATTTTCGGCCACGGCACATCGCTGCCGGTGACCAACAACGGCTTCGACATCGATCCGGACGTCAAGGACGCTTGGGGCCTCCCCGCGCTTCGCCTCACCTACAAGGACCACACCGACGATCTCAAGCTTGCCCACTGGCTCGCCGCCCGCTCGATGGAACTGCTCGACGCCGCCGGCGCGAAACAAAAATGGACCTATCCGATTGATGAGCAGCAATTCGGCGTGCACCTGCTCGGCACCTGCCGCATGGGCGACGATCCCAAGACCTCGGTCATCAACTCCGATCACCAGACCCACGACGTCAAGAATCTTTTCCTGTGCGACGGCAGCAGCCTGGTGACCTCCGGCCGCGGCCAACCCACCATGACCATCATGGCGCTCGCCTTCCGCGCCGCCGACCGCATCATGGCCCTCGCCAAACGTGGGGACCTAGCCTAGATTTCGCCTCCCATCTCCATCGCGGGCCGCCCGTTAGCGCTAACGGAAAGTCGTTATAACCAAAGCGCTGTTCGCGAACTCTAACTAAGTCTCCCAGCTCCCCGGTTCAGGTATCCCAAATTTTCGTTTCGCCAGCAAGGAGGCTTTCCTATGAGTGAAGCAGCTCGTCCATCTCCCGCAAGTTTTCCGGCCAAGGCCTTTGCCGCACACAGCGCGACCGCTCCTCTTTCGGGGCACAGCATCGCGCGGCGCGCTCCGCGTCCTCAGGACGTGCAAATCCAAATCCTGTATTGTGGCGTTTGCCACTCGGACCTGCACCAGACCCGCAACGAGTGGAAAGAAGCGATGCCAACGGTGTATCCCTGCGTGCCGGGCCATGAAATCGTGGGCCGCGTCGTCAAGGTTGGCGGCGCGGTAAAGAAATTCAAAGAGGGCGACCTTGCGGCGGTAGGCTGCATGGTGAGTTCCTGCGGAGTCTGCGCCAGTTGCAAGGCTGGCGAAGAACAGTATTGCGAACAATTTCCCACGCTCACCTACAACGCCGAGGACAAGATTCTCGGCGGCGTCACCTACGGCGGCTATTCGGAAAGTATCGTGGTGGACCAAGCCTTCGTCCTGAGCGTTTCCAAGAAACTCAATCCAGCCGGCGTTGCCCCGCTGCTGTGCGCCGGTATCACGACTTATTCGCCGCTGCGGCATTGGAAAGTTGCCAAGGGCCAGAAGGTCGGCATTGTCGGGCTTGGCGGCCTCGGGCACATGGGCGTGAAGTTTGCCCATGCCTTCGGCGCGCATGTGGTGCTGTTCACCACTTCGCCGAACAAGAAGGCTGACGCGCTCCGGCTCGGAGCCGACGAAGTCGTCGTTTCGAAAAATGCCGACGAAATGCAGAAGCACGCGGGAAGCTTCAATTTCATCCTGGACGCGGTTTCCGCCGATCACGACGTCAACTCCTATCTGAGCCTGCTCAAACGCGACGGCACCATGACCCTGGTCGGCGCTCCGGAGAAACCCTTTCCGGTCTCCGCATTCAATCTGATTATTGGCCGCCGCAGCCTTTCCGGCTCCGCCATTGGCGGCATCCGCGAAACCCAGGAGATGCTGGATTTCTGCGCCGAGCACAACATCACTTCCGACATCGAACTCATCAAAATCCAGCAAATCAACGAGGCCTACGACCGCCTGCTCAAGCAGGACGTCAAGTACCGGTTCGTCATAGACATGGCCTCGTTGCAATAGTCGTGGCAAAGGGTGGAGGCCCAAGTTCGGCTAGCTGATACAAGGGTGAGGTACCCCCACTTTTTTCCTAACTGCCCTTTAGGGCCTGCGGCCCGCGAAAGCTCATGAAAATCAGTTAGAGGTAAGATCGCAACGGCTCGGTGCGGCCAGGTCGAATCTGCAATGGAGAAGTCGAGGCCGTGTAGCTACCTGATCCGGAGCGTGCGTGATTGAGCGAATAATTGGGCTTCGTCGTCCCCCTGGTGTAGTGAAGCAGATCGGGGAAGTGATGCGAAGATGCTTATTTTCTTTTCTTCGTGGGCTACCTGCAGCGCGCTTCACGCAGTGCTTTGCGCTGCTCCTTTGAGAAACGATTGCAGCGCGTTTTGTCGCTCAGGAGCTGTGGCTCGTTGGGAATGGAGCCGACAGCTGCGGCAAATCTGTGACGAAGATAGGCGGGAGAGGAATCCGGGGCAACTGGTCGCAGGGATAGTTTTGGGGCAACCAACCACCTGACGTCTTTTGTTACTATGTTCCTCGTTGTTCTAGCGAGGGACTGATGAATCGCACGGTACCCAAGACTTTGTTTGTATTTTCCGCGCTTATGCTTGTGGCGCTCCTTGCCGCGCGCGCACAAAATCCACCACAAGGCGGCGCTCCCAAAACCGCCTCGCAGCAGTTCAAAAATATTCAGGTGTTGAAGGACATCCCCGCCGACCAGCTCATTCCCTCCATGCAATTCATCGCCGCTTCGCTCGGTGTCGAATGCGAATACTGCCACGTCGAACACGCCATGGATAAAGACGACAAGAAGACCAAAATCACCGCACGCAAAATGATGGAAATGATGCTCACCATCAATCAGGAAAATTTTGAAGGCCATCGCGTGGTCACCTGCTACACCTGCCATCAGGGCGGAGCCAAGCCGATTGGTATTCCGGTGGTTTCCGATCAGGAAAAGATACCGAGCGTGATGGTTGATAGCTTGACCCACGACCCCACCTATCTCGCAGCTAACTCTTTGCTCGACGGGTATCTTGCAGCAGTCGGCGGTGCCGATGTCCTGAAAAAAATCACCACCCGCGTCGCCAAAGGCACGGTTACCGCGTTCGGAGATCAGCACCTGCCCGTTGAGATTTTCGCGAAGGCGCCGGACAAGCGGCTCTCTGTCATGAAAATGAAGGACGGCGAAAGCGTTACCGCCTACAACGGAAAAGTCGGCTGGCTCGCCGTGCCCGGCCGCGTACACTTCTTGAACGAACAGGAATCTTTCGGCGCGCGCATGGATTCCGACTTCGCATTCGCCGCGGACATCAAATCGCTCTATTCGAAATGGTCCACCGCACCCGGAGAAAAAATAGACGGCCACGACACCTGGCTGGTGGTTGGGCACAATGACGGCCAGCCGCCGCTTAAGCTTTACTTCGATCAGAAATCTGATCTGCTGCTGCGTCTGATCCGCTACATTGACTCGCCGCTCGGCTACAATCCCACCCAAATCGATTACGCCGATTATCGCGCCGCCGACGGCATTAAAACGCCGTTCCGCTGGACCGTGGCCCGGCCCGGCAACCGCTTCACCGTTCAAGTCGACGAACTAAGGCAAAATGTTCCAATCGACGACGCAAAATTTGTCGCGCCGCCAGCAACCCCACCGCCGCCTCCGCCCGGGGCAAAATGACGACCAAGAAGTTATTGCGTCAGCAAATCCCACTCTTTCGCGCCACGCTCCAGCAGGGCCGCACGATCTTCCGGCAGAATCCAGCGCTGTTTGATCAAGTCATCGATCGCGGCCGCGATTTGTTTCAAATAATCCTCGCGGCCTGCGTAGCGTTCCGCAATCGACTTGCGCGGGTCTCCGGATTCCTTGCGCGCCGCGGCGGTCTTGGGAAACGCAATAAACGAGCCCTCAAACGGCAGCCTTTGCGCAGGCGCTCCAATCGAAGGATCGCGCAGATTCCAGCCGGTGTATGTCGCAAGCGGAACGGAAATTTCCGGCAAGTGAATTCCGCCAAGTTCATTTCCGTCCTCGTCAACCTGCGGCACCAACACTGGAAACGCTTTCCCGACGTGCGGTGGTTGCGTGGTGATAATTCCTTCGCGCCACTGCGACCCAAAATCCAGGCGATAGGCGCCGTTGGCATCGCTCGGAATATTCACTCCCGGAATGTGCGGAAAAGAAAGCTCGCCGATCGGCACCAGTGTGTGAGCCACGATCGTCGGATGCTGGCTCGGTGGTGGGGCGGCTCCGGTGCGCACCCAACCATCCATGTTGGCAATCATCGCGCGCCAGAAATAGCGGATCGGCAACGGCGACTGTGGCTGCTGGCCGAGCAGCGGACCTGCACCGCGCGCCTGTGGAAATGGTCCGGAATAATGCTGCAGGCCGGTGAAATGGTAAATTCGCACGTTCGGGCCAATCGTAGCGTCGCGCTCGCCGTCCGCGCTGGTGTGAATCAACGACGCCGCGCGGCCCCAATATTCGTACGAAGTGTAGGAAAGGAAAATCTTTGGCACGACGTGATCCGTCTCGGCGCGGTCCAGTAGTCCGCCTTTTTCGCCAGTCTCTGGATCGGTTTCCTGCTCATCGGTAAACGGAAAAATATCGGTCGGGAAAAAAACGGATGAAGTTGGCTGCGCGTCGCGCGAAGGCTGGGCAAAGCGGTGATTGAAGCTTCCACGTCCCGCGCCGGCAACGTGCGAAAGCACTCCGTCCAGCGCGATGCGGCCCTCTTCATCGGCGTTGAATCCCTGATATAGGAAATGCCTAAGGAATCGGCCGTTTTGCGAGATACCTTCGCCGAGGACGCGCTTCGCGGGGGTCACGCTGTCGGCGGCATGTTTTGCGTACGATGCAAAATCCCGCACTGCTGCCAGGCCGAGCCCGGCAATCACTGGGTCTTTCACAACGTAGACGTATTCGTAGATGCGACCGGGCTGGAAGCCACCGTTGAGATGGAGCGATCGGTTATTTGGTGAAAGTTTGCCGTCGACCTTCGCGGCGAACTGCCATTCAGAACGCGGGATGCCGGTGCGCCGGCCTTCGCGCGAATCGCGGACCGTCAGCGTATTGCGCGGATCGTCGGGATCGGCCACCGGATACTCTGATCCGCCGATGGTGCCTTGCATCATGTGACCGAGCGGAACTTCGTCGGATTTGGCGGCCAGCATAAAGTCGCCGCGCAGCAGTCCGGTGATGGTCTTGCCCTGTTCTTTAGCCACCGGCGCGAAGAGGTGCAGTGCATCCGCGCCAACAGCGTCCCACTGCCAGCCCAAGGCCACCACCGTGAACCCATTTCGCAACAGCCATGCGTCACCCGCGCATTTCGATAAATCCTCGTCGCCGCCGTCCACCAGAGACAAAATGCGCGCATGTCCGCGATTTGGATTTTCCAACAGCATCGTGCCGTTGCCCTTGGAAGCATCCTTCGGCCGCACCGCCACGAAGTCCGCGGAAAACTCCACCTCGCGATCTTTCAAATTCTCCGCATTTTCCAGGTCGACAATCGCCCGGTTGTGAAGATTGGCGGTGCTCACGGAAAAGTACACGCGTCCGGTGATGCGCTCGTAGACACCGCTCTCGCCGAAGGCCTTGCCGCCGAGTACCTCGGTGCGCGAAGTGATTTCCACACGCTTGACGCGCGCGCTCGAAAGCGAGCCACAGGAAAGGATCAGGAAGGCAATCAGAACGCGCAGAAAGCGCCAACCGGAGTGAGAGGTCATAGGCGGGAGAGTAACACAGCTCCGTTCGCAGCTAAAAAATCGGCGCGCCGTCAATTGTAAAATCGCAGCTTTCGCGCAGTTTATTTTGCAGCTTCAATGTTTTTCTTTGCTCGCCGCTGCTGGTGCGGGTTTTGTGGAAACAGCCGGCGGTTCCTTCCCAGCACCGGCCGGAGCTTGACCTTTTTTCTCTCCACCGGTTCGCCGCCTTTTTCGTTCGCGTTGCCAGCGGTGCCCGATGGCGGCGCTGCCTAGTTCAAGTACTCCACGATCAGAGAAATCCTGCGATTCGCGGGATGCAGCGGATCTTCTTTTTTTCGCAATCGCTGATCCGCAAAACCGCGCACCTGCGTTACCTGGTCTTCGCGAATCCCGTTCGACTGCATCACCGGCCGCGCTGCGTTGGCGCGGTCCGATGACAATTCCCAGTTTCCATAACTGCTTCCCACCGCATACGGTTTCGAATCGGTGTGCCCCTCCATCGCCAGCGTGTTTGGCAGCTTGCCCAACTCCTGCGCCAGCGTGGTCAGCAAGTCCTGCCCATCCAGACTCATCTTCGCTCTGCCGCTATCGAAGTCTTCGCTCATGTGACGGCCGAGAACCTGCTGGCTAAGGTAGCCGGTAATTTCCTCGGCGCCATGATTCCAGAAGGAGATGCGCCGCTCGGTGTCGACGAAATGCACCCCGACGGCAATTGGGCCAGCACCGTTCGATAGGTTTCTTTGTCGTCGACCATTCCGGCCGCACCCGCGCAGGCAATGCCGGCAAACTGTGGGTATGTCGCTTGCCGACCTGGCGCGACGCATCTCTTTTGTTTTCATTATGAAAAACCGCGCGCGGTTCAAACTGGCGCTCACCGGAACAGACCAGTCCCAACGTGGAACGGAGTAAATTCAAAAGTAAGCGGTCGCTCTTATCGGGAGTCAAAGGTTAGACACAAACCTGAGGCCTTCTGCTGCATCGGCCCTCGCCAATTGTCGAAAGTTCGGCACTAACTCAACTGCTAATAAATTGTTTGAGACATAGGGAATGAACGCGTTCCATCGGGTGCTACGTCCACACACCATGCGAGAACTCAAGACACAGTGAAGTCCTCGACGTTATCGTCAAACCCCTGGCACTCAATAGCTGCAAGGAGAATTCTTCATTCTGAACGTAACGTCCCCTATGTGTTGAAAACAAAACAGATTGCCGATTCTGACGCGCATCTTCGGCGTCGGACACACAGTTGCTTTCCACATAACGCCAGCTTCGAGGCTGTCAATTGAAAGGGGAATCTGAATCGTATGGCTCAACAATCGGCAAACAGCAATCGCCCAAAACTGAGTGAGAAGGGGCTCTTGACACCTGACAATTGCGTTGTGGCCCTTATCGATCATCAACCACAGATGCTATTCGGCGTCAGCAACTTCGATCGACAGTCTATTATCAACAACACCGTGGCCTTCGGAAAAGCCGCAAAGGTCTTCGATGTGCCTGTTGTCTTAACTACGGTCGAGACGAAGTCTTTCAGCGGGAATATGTGGCCGCAGTTGCGCGCCGTATTTCCCGGCCAGGAACCCATCGAGCGATCCTCGATGAACTCCTGGGATGACAAGAACTTCGTCGCGGCAATCGAGAAAACCGGCCGCAAGAAGATCGTTCTGGCCGGACTTTGGACAGAAGTCTGTGTTGCGTTTCCTACGGTGCAGGCGATTCATGACGGCTACGAAGTCTATGTCGTGGAGGATTGCTGCGGCGATGTGAGCCAGCTTGCTCACGACAATGCAATGAAGCGCGTCATTCAAGCCGGCGCAAAGCCGGTCACCTCCCTACAGGTCATGCTCGAATGGCAACGCGATTGGGCTCAGAAGGGAACCTACGACGCAGTCATGGACATCGTGAGAACGCATCTCGGAGCCTATGGTATTGGGGTCGAATACGCTTACACCATGGTCCATGGTTTGCCAGCAACGAAGTTTGCTGAATATGTAGTTCCAGCCGCCCTCGCAGCTCACAAATAAAACCTGACGGGAGGACCCTCCTCCGCCCTTCTCAATTCATTTGGAAAAACGCGAAACGGAGAATGCCATGTCTGCTGAGCTCATATTGCACAACGCCAAGATCGCCACGAATGCGGTGCCCTCGTTTGTCGAGGCCATCGCCATAAAGGCAGGAAAGATATCCGCTGTCGGCAGGGATGCCGAAATTCTGCGCCTTCGCGGCCCGCAAACGCGCGTAATTGACGGGCGCGGGCGAACCGTAATCCCTGGGCTCAACGATTCGCACATGCATCCGATCCGGGGCGGGCTCAACTACAACTTGGAATTGCGCTGGGATGGCGTCCCCTCGCTGGCCGATGCGTTGCGGATGCTGAAAGAACAAGCAGCACGAACTCCCGCGCCTCAGTGGGTACGGGTGATCGGAGGCTGGACCGAATTCCAGTTTGCCGAACGCCGCATGCCAACGCTCGAGGAGATCAACGCCGTTTCCCCAGACACACCTGTGTTCTTAATGCATCTGTATGACCGGGCTTTATTGAACGCAGCAGCGTTGCGTGCGGTGGGCTATGACAAGAACGCTCCGGATTTCCCGGCTGGTGAGGTTCAGCGTGATCGCCACGGAAATCCCACGGGCCTTCTCATCGCCAACCCCAACGCCAACATTCTCTATTCCACGCTCGCCAGAGGACCAAAGCTCTCACGAGAAGATCAACTTAATTCTTCCCGGCTGTTTTTTCGGGAACTAAACCGCTTTGGCATCACCAGCGCGATCGACGCGGGCGGCGGATTTCAAAACTATCCCGACGACTATAGCGTGGTGAACGAACTGCACCGCAATGACGAGCTGTCGATTCGCCTCGCATATAACCTTTTTACCCAGAGACCGAAGCAAGAGTCATCGGACTTCCAGAACTGGACCAAAATGACCAAGCCCGGCGACGGGGACGACTTCTATCGCGTCAATGGAGCGGGAGAAATGCTGGTTTTCTCCGCAGCGGACTTCGAAGACTTTCTCGTGCCGCGCCCGGACATGCTCCCGGTCATGGAAAGCGAGCTGAAAGCGGTGATTCGCCATCTCGTGGAAAATCGCTGGCCATTTCGCTTGCACGCGACCTACAACGAGACCATCGAACGGGCACTCAATGTCTATGAAGAGGTGAACCGCGAGATCCCCTTCGACGGCTTGCATTGGTTCTTCGATCATTGCGAAACGATTACGGACCGCAACATCGAGCGCGTCAAAGCGCTCGGCGGCGGTATCGCCGTGCAGAACCGCATGGCTTTTCAAGGCGAATATTTCGTCGAGCGTTACGGTTCACAGCAAGCTAAACGCACTCCTCCGATCCGCCGCATGCTGGAAATGGGTGTTCCGGTCGGCGCCGGAACCGACGCAACCCGCGTTTCGAGCTACAACCCTTACCTTTCCCTCTATTGGCTTATCACCGGCAAGACGATCGGCGGTCTCAGTCTTTATCCGCAGGAGAACCGATTGGATCGCGAGGAAGCGCTGAAGCTGTACACGATGGGAAGCAGCTGGTTTTCCACCGAAGACGGCAAAAAAGGAGCGCTTGCTCCTGGCCAGCTGGCCGACTTGGCGGTTCTCTCTGGCGACTACTTTTCCATTGCCGAGGAGGACATCAGGCATCTGGAATCGGTACTTACGATCATGGGCGGTAAGGTTGTCTATGCCACCGAAGAATTCTCAAAACTCGCCCCGCCTGCACTGCCAGTAAGCCCAAGCTGGTCGCCGATCAAAGAGTACGGTGGCTACGCGAAAGCCTCAAGAGGAGCGCTGGGAGCGTCACATTCTAGAGCTCTCTCTGCGGTTTGTCCTGAATCGAGCACCAAGGATCACCACGTTTCAGTGCTGGGTGATCTCGGGATCTGGCATCTGGGATGCGATTGTTTCGCCTTTTGAAAAACGGCAGTCGAATTCTTAACGAAGAGAAAATAGAGAATGGGAATGTCAAATATCAGCGACAAGGTTGTAGTAATTACAGGGGCTAGCAGCGGTGTTGGCGAAAGCACGGCTCGCCTGCTCGCAGGGATTGGCGCGAAAGTCGTGCTCGGAGCGAGGCGAAAAGATCGGATCGACGCCCTCGTTACGGACATCACGGCTAAGGGAGGCTGCGCTCTCGGTTTCAAGACCGATGTGACAAAACGAGGAGATGTCGAGGCTCTAGTCAAGGGTGCATTTGACAGGCACGGCCGAATCGACGC
The DNA here is from genome assembly GCA_963814635.1 of uncultured Acidobacteriota bacterium. Taxonomy (GTDB): domain Bacteria; phylum Acidobacteriota; class Terriglobia; order Acidiferrales; family UBA7541; genus Acidiferrum. The sequence goes on from CAWFDP010000004.1 coordinate 308,676, forward strand.
GATCGTGAACAATTCCGGGATCATGCCCATCGCACCTATGGCGGCGCTCAAGGTCGAAGAATGGGATCGAATGATCGATGTGAACATCCGCGGCCTCTTATATGGGGTGGCCGCAGTGCTTCCGATCATGCAGAAGCAAAAGCTGGGCCACATCATCAACATCGCTTCTGTCGCGGGCTTCAAAGTCTTCGCGCCGGGCGGCACCGTCTACAGCGCGACGAAATTCGCCGTGCGGGCGTTGACTGAGGGTCTGCGCCTGGAGCACAGGGCCGACAACATTCGTTGCACCATCATCTCTCCTGCCGCGATTGCCACTGAGCTGCCAGAAAGCAGCTCGGAGGAAGCCACCAGAAAAAATTTGCGCGAGTTCTACCAGATAGCGATTCCGGCCGACTCAATCGCACGCGCGATCGCTTACGCCATCGAGCAACCAGCCGAGGTCGAAATCGGAGAAGTCGTCATTCGGCCCACAGCGCTCGAGTTCTAACGCGGAGGCAAACTATGCGCCCTTTCTGCTCCTCGCGTTGGCTCCAATTCTTGGAGATTTCCAGCCTGATTTGGGCAGGAGACATGTAATGAGAGTCTTGCTCGTATCCTTTGTAGCTGGTCTGGGTGTAGGGATTTTGTACGGTCTGATTCGGGTGAAGAGTCCGGCACCGCCGATCGTCGCCTTACTCGGCCTCTTGGGGATGGTGCTTGGCGAGCAGTTCGGGGTCTGGGTTCATACGAAGAAGGTCGAACGTTTCGAATGCCGCATCTGTATGCCTTGTCGGTGAAAGCTACGATCGTCAGCTGTCCAATCCTCCATCACACCAGACGCGTTACGATCCAAATTCCATCTTTGCAGAACACATCGCCATGACCGATGAAGTAGATACAAGCGACGTACATCGCAAGTGATCTTCTTTGAGAGCCAAGTGGACACAGGAATCAGTTTCATGGCAATGAGGCGAGTGGCGACTTAGGAGAAATAGAATGCGTTTGAAAAAGTTCCTTGCTGGAGCGTCTGTTGCGATCTTCCTGACGATGGGCTTCGCGTGCCAATCGCGATACTCCATCACATTCGCCCAAAGTGCGCAGACAGCACAAACGGCGGGCGTGGCTGTCGGCCCGCAGTACGACACCACGCATGTCTACGTCGCTCCACAGGACTTTGACCGTTTTGTCGCGAGCCTGATTGCCACATTCGGCGGCACAACAACCAAGCAGGGCGTTTTCACCGTAACACCGACACCCAGCAGCACCATGTCGCAGCTAGTCATGACTCCTGCAGGCACCGTATCTGTATTCGGATTCAAGACTCCGGTTCCGTATCCATTCGGGTTGGAGCGCACAGGCTATCTGGTCACTGATATGGACGAGGCGATTCGCGCCGCCAAGGCTACGGGCGCGGATGTCTTAGTCGCTGCCTTCAACGATCCGATTGGCCAAGATGCGATCATTCAATGGCCGGGTGGAGTGAACACCCAGCTATACTGGCACACCACCGCGCCATCTTATGCCCCGCTGCAAACTATTCCGGAGAATCGGGTCTATGTCTCACCCGATCGAGCGGATGCATTTGTGCGAAGCTTTATCGCGTTTTCCCACGGGAGTCTCGTCTCTGATGAACCGCACGCACCGAGCGTCGAAATCGGAAGGCCCACCGAAACCTTTCGACGAGTACGGATCGAATCGAAGTTCGGGAAGCTGACCGCGCTGGTTACGAACGGTCACCTTCCGTATCCATACGGCCGGGAAATGACCGGTTATGAAGTGACGAATCTGACGGACACGCTCACTAAGGCAAAAGCCAGCGGCGTCGACGTGCTCGTACCTCCGTATAAGACCAACGAACGCGCAGCCGCTGTCGTGCAGTTCCCCGGAGGGTATATCGCGGAAATCCACTCAGTAACCAAGAGATAAGACTCGCAAACAACTTTCCACGATGGTAGACGAAAAAAAGGCCGCGCTTGAGACTGGAACCAAGGGATACATGCGAGCGTTGACGACTTTAATGGTCATGTATTTTGCGATTCCGGCGCTTTCGCAAGGCCAATCGGTTCCTCCCTCTAAACCCCCGGCCCCTGCCCGCGTCTATCACTTGCTTCGCGAGGACGATGACTGGAGTTTTCTCGCTGATCCGACTAAGCGCCAGGAATTTTGGGACCCCATTAAATATATTCGTCTGCGGTCGGGTCGGAATGACTGGTTCTTATCAATGGGCGGCGAAGCTCGCGAGGTTTGGGAACAGATCGGAAACGACAACTGGGGCCAACAGCCTTTCATGAACGGCTATTTCAACGAACGCTACATGCTTTATTTCGACGTTCATTACGGCAAGCACGTTCGCTCGTTCGTCGAGCTCAAAACTGGTCTCAATTCTTATCGCGTCGGTGGCCCAAGGCCGATCGACGAAAAAAAACTCGATTTCCAATCGGCATTTCTCGAAATCGGAACTGGCGATGAACGCAACTGGATCAAGGTCAGAGCCGGGCGGCATGAGATGGAGTATGGCTCCGGGCGGCTGATTGATGTTCGCGAAGGCCCCAACGTGCGCTTGAGCTTTGACGGATTCAAGGTGAAGGCCGGTGTCGGTTCTTGGCAGATTGACGGCTTCGCCGTGCGCCCGGACCTGGACAAGCCAGGATTTTTTGACAATACACCCAATCACGCTGTCGGATTTTGGGGCGTATACGGCGTTCGGCCTCTGACGAAGAACACCGCGCTGGATACTTACTACCTTGGCCTCGATCGAAAAACAGCCGCATTCGACCGAGGTGTCGGTCATGAAGTACGGCACACTATCGGTGCGCGTCTTTCTCGTCCCGTCGCCCAGACGAAGCCCGGCTGGGATTTCGACTATGAAGCGCTTTGGCAATTCGGAAGTTTCGGTTCTGCAAACATAAGCGCCTGGACAGTGGCTTCGGAAACCGGTTACCGTGTTCCGAACGGTCCGCTGAAACCGCGATTCAGCGCTAAGGCGGACATCTCGAGCGGCGACGATCCGAGGACCAACACACTTGGAACATTCAATCCGCTATTCCCCAAGGGCAATTATTTTGGCGTTCTCGCCACGGCTGGCCCCGGCCCCATCAACTTTATTGACGTACACCCTCGCGTTGAAACAACGCTGCCGCAGGGTGTGACTGTCTCCGTCGATTGGATCTTTCAGTGGCGGGAGAGCTTGCAAGACGGGGTGTATGCCGTCCCTGGATTTCTAATTATTCCGGCCGGAAAAAGTAACGCGCGTTTCGTTGGAAACCGCCCGGGCACTGAGGTTCGCTGGCAGGCGAACCAACATCTGTGGTTTCAAGCCGACTACGGGATTTTTTATGCCGGCAAATTTGTCAAAGAAAGCCAGCCAGGCCGCAACCTGAATTACTGGGCACTGTGGGCCGGCTATAAATTCTAGGTGAGCGACCCGACACATAGGTAACAAAGGAGTAAATGGTGGGCCTGGGTGGACTTGAACCACCGACCTCGCCCTTATCAGTATTGCGGTCGTTGCCTCCCGCACCTAGCAATCATCAGGGCCCGTTAAATCTCATCGATCAGGGAATTCTACCTTCGGTCTCCGAAAGTGGGGGGCGAACAGCCAGGCACGAACCGCTCTCCCTTCAAATTCCTATTTCATTTCACAAGGTATCTGTTATACTGATACCATGCATGAGACACATGCAATCCTTCTGTCATTTGATCAGTACCTGGCCGAGAGACAGCACCAGTTCGATGCGGTAGTCATTGGCGGTGCCGCGCTTAATTTGCTGGGCGTTGTGTCTCGCTTGACGAAGGATTGTGACATTCTGCTCCCGGAAATCCCAAACGAGATTGCCGAAGCCTCGCGCACCTTTGCTATTGAGGTCCGGGCCAAGGGCGGCACGCTTCAAGACAACTGGCTGAACAATGGGCCGACTTCGCTTGCAAGTCACCTTCTGCCGCGATGGGAGGAGCGCCTCCAAACCGTTTTTGTCGGTACGGCCATTCATCTCCGTTGTCTTGGCCGAAACGATCTGCTCTGCGCAAAACTATTCGCTCTTTGTGATCGCGGCATAGATCTCGGAGACTGCATCGCTCTCGCACCGAACGTCAACGAACTGGAGAACGTACTTCCCTGGCTGGAGCAACAGGATGCTAACCCTGACTGGCCAGGTCATGTTCGTGCGACGATCGCGGATCTTCGGAGGAGGCTCAGTCATGGCATTTAGCAGGGCTCTTGCCCCCTCTCCACTTGTTCACGCGGACAGACTGACCTCCCGCATGGTTGGAATCGGTATGAACTTCGCGGCGCCCCCCGTTCGCGGGCCGAATATCGAGGACACAATCCTGTTCGCAAGCATAGAGGGCATGGAAAAATATGACCTGCGGGTTCTAGCAGTGCTGCTTACCTGGTTTGGCATACACGCAGCTTGGGTTAATGCTGACCGGCTAACGAAACTAGTTGTGGGGCAAAGCTCGCCGAGGGTTAGAGCATTCTGGTCCGCCGTCGCCCGCTGGCAGAAGAGAGATCGACGTTTCGCTCGTCTTGAAAGACTGTATGTCGAACCGCGGTTAGACTTAATTGAAACGGGTACAGAGTTTCAAGTGAAGCGTCATGGTGAAGATTCTCGTTTTGAAGGAAGTGCGATCCGCGTGGCCGCGAATGTCCTTCGAGATCGAGTCGCCGATGTATTACAGCCTGTGGACCTGGCGCGGCGCCATAATGCGTATCGCTGCCGGGTGATGGTGGGACCCGGTTACCGGGCTGATATGTGGGCTGCCCTCGAAGAGGAACCAACGCTGTCTGCAGCGGCTCTAGCGAGGAGGACCTACGGCTCGTTTGCAACGGCTTGGCATGTCCGGCGTGATTTTGCTCTGCTGTCACGGGCGTTGTCTCCAGGTTCCAAGATCATCCGAGCACACCGTTCAAACCCGGCAAAATCCCCATAGGAATCGTCCACGTCAAAAGTCTTTTTATTCTGAACCGCGCCGCCCAACTTCGCGCCTGCTTGGAGCAACTTCGCATCTACCTTGAGAGACCAAGCAATCACTGAGACTCCCTCCGAAAGGGCTCCGCTACGATTTGGTATTCATCCTCATAAACCACATAGCCAACGCGGTCGGTTTTCAACAGCTGCACAATAACCCCATGATTTTGGAGAATCGCTATCAGTTCTCTGACGTAATTAAGGTGTTCGTTTGCACTGTCCTTAAACCAAGATATCGCCTTATTCGGCTTGCGATAGAAAGGAGGCTTGGACGCAGTAAATCGCGTAGGCTTCTCTAAGTTCTCGTTGAACCATTGACGAATCAAGTCGTGTCGTTCTTCTTCGTAGCGGTAGAGCTTTCCTTCCTCTCGTAGATTCCGTACGGCGTGGAAAACGCCAAGCTCCATGCCGGAATCTTCATCGATGTCAGGAACGACGAATCTTAAATACATATGTGTGCGGTGCAGCGAAGCCCGGACTATAAGTCTGCTTCTAGAAACGCTTCTTCGATGTTATCTCAAAACGAAAAAACGATGTGCGAAGGCGGGGAATTCTGAACTGGATACTGGTGGGCCTGGGTGGACTTGAACCACCGACGCCCTTATCAGTATTGCGGTCGTCGGTCTCCTAGCAAATGGTGGCGGAAGTTTGAAGAGGACGTGCACCGATTTGCTCGCTTAAGAGGATGGCGCAGAGCGAGCGTACGGTTGACATAGCTATATTAGATAGCTATCATCGGGAGTATGAAAGTTAGCGTGGCGGATGCCAAGAACAAGCTTCCCGAGCTAATCAAGGCTGTCGAGGATGGTGAAACAGTGACCATCTACCGCCGGGGTGTGCCTGCCGTGGATATCATCCGAACAAAAAAGCCTAGTCGCAGAAAGCGGAAGCTCGGGACACTGAAAGGCAAAATTCAGATTCTCGATATCGACTGGTGGAAACCCATGTCGGACGACGAAGCCGAAGGCTTTGTAGAAGGGCGAGACTAGGTGCGCTTGCTCCTGGACACGGTCGCGTTGATTTTCGCTGTTGAGTCACCAGAACGTTTCACCAAGCGCGCGACCGCCATTTTGCAGAATACAGAAAACATCCTTGAACTTAGCGCAATTTCTCTTTCCGAAATCGCCATCAAAGCAGCCCGCGGCAAGATAAAATTTTCTGCAGCGGACACGCGCCGCGCACTTGAGGACCTGGACCTTCGCGTACTGCCGTACACTGCGAACCATGCATTCTCTCTTTTCGATCTGCCGCTCCTGCACGCGGATCCCTTCGACCGTCAAATCATCGCCCAGGCTTTGTCGGAGGAGATCCCGGTGATGACTTGCGATGAGAAATTCGGCCTATACAAAGGTCTCAAGGTCCTTTGGTAATTTTCCGAATTTTCGTCCCTTTCCAGAATGGTTCTTAGAACAGATTCGTAGAACGGCAGAGTTCCGAGCACCGGCTAGCGCATGGCCTGGCGCCGAGGCGATTGAAAAATTTCTGACGGAGTTAGCCGCGTTGATCGAGCCGGATCACGATGTTGCCGTTCGCATCGCGAAGTGGCACTTTCCGGTGGTGGAACATCCAGCTGCCACCCGATTTCCTGGAGCGACGCGCTGGTTAGCTGCCTCGCGATGTACATGGCGATCTGGCGCGGAAGGACGTAGGATCGCCGGTTGGTGCGCACGATGAGGTCCGGGTCGCGCATCTCCGCGAGATGGAAGTGTTCGCACACTTGTTGGCGGATCGCTCGGATCGCTTCCCGCAGTGCCGGAGGATCAAGGACCACCACCGCTCCTCCTGAGCACCTTTCGGGACATTCACTGGTAGCGTCCTTGGGTGCGGCGTGCCTGACGCTGGGACCCAAATTGATGAGCGTCGCCAACTTCTCCTCAGCACGCTGTTCTTCCGGACGCCGGTACCATGCCTGCGACTGTCGCTCCCTGGCGGCTTGCACCAGCATCGCGCGCGAGTCGTCCATTAGCCGTGGATCGTCTAATCGGTGTCTTCGTATCGTGCGCATCGAGACACCTTCGCGCATCATGACAAGGATATGTTCCGTGTGACGCTCGCGCATGCGACAGGATTCAGGGCTGTCAATCGCCGCGTTGACGGTCGGATCAGACTGGCGCGCCCGTAGCAGCCACATCCGCACCCACAGTACCCATATTTGCCAGCGGGCCGCGATCGCGCGTTCGACGGATGGTCACACCTGCATGCGGTGGCTTTGCGCAATCCTGTGTTGATGCCGTGCGTGCATTGCGGCGCAGCACCGGCGAAGGTTGGCAGGCAGAAGCACTGCTGCGTGCCTAGCGCGGTTTTTCGAAGGCTTATGGATCGCTCTTCTTTTCGATGGTCACGCCAAATTGCGCTGCATATGTATGGAGCGCTTCGAATACTGCTTCCTGTCGTTCCATACTGACTGGAGGCGAAATCTGTCCCGGCTTCCAGATCTGAAAGTACAACTCCATCCCCGGTGGCAGCTGCGACAGCTTCGCTCTGAACTGTTGTTCATCCAGTTTCGAATACTGGAGCACTCCAAAGCTCAAGTGGTCTTCGGGAAACCAGTTCGGGAGAATCGACGCGCTACCCCCCTCCCATTCTTTACTCCAGTTTGCTACTTGCATCTTTTGACGCGGCGAAGCAAGCCCGGCCAGTCGTTCGAGTTTTTCGGGACCACAGATCCAGTTCGTTCCTGTGGCGATCGCGCTCACTAGGTTGCTCTCCAGCGCCGATGCGCGAGTAGTCGGATCATTGTAAGGGGGCGGGTCGCGCAACTCATCCTGGCGGCTTCGCCATTCCTGATGAAAGCGCTTCAGCCGTGCCCACAAAGCGACTTCCGCGCTCGCCGTTCCCCAGTGTCCCAATGCCGCTGCGGCATTGCTGGCGACTTCGGGGTCGGTGTCGTTGAGCGTGATAATCGCTAGCGGCTCGACCTTGGGCAAAGCGTCTCCCAATTCCCCGAACAGGAAGTGGTAGCAACCCGTCTCTTTCCTGGCGGCGAGCGATGCTTCCACTACTTTCACTCCGAATTCGGGTTCGAGTCTCAGGAAGTAGCGCAGCATCGCGGATTGGGGATCGCACGCCCATTGACCGGGGTGGGCGTTAAACACGGTCTTCATCCCGGCCAAGGCCGATGCGCCCGCAAACAGCTCGACCAAGTGATAGTCGAGGGTCCGCGCGTCGCTCTTCTCGATTCTTGCCACCGCTTCCTGCACGATTGGCCGGACCTCCTCGATCGAGAGTAGCTTGACCAGCGAAATGGAGGGCTCTGCCCGCGGGTCACGCAAATCGCGGAGAATCAAAGACCGTCCTTCCCTGGCGTCGAGTTCGTAGATGTGCTGGATCGCAGCATCGCGGGCCATTGCGTCCATGGTTCGAGATGCGGGCGCTGGACGCGATACATAATCTTTGAGGATGGGCAACATTTCCGTCCCAGCGATGAGCGGCCAACGATCTTGGATCAACTCCTGCCTCGTCTTGTCTGGCAGGTCTCCCCACGCAGCGATCAGTTGTTTGCGAATTTGGGATCCGGTTGTAGCGTTGAGCAGATCAGACGATTCGGCGAGCGCCTGCGCGGTCAGGGCGCGAACGCGGGCCGTTTTCTGCGGTAGAGCCGCCACGGTTGGCGCGATCGCGACCTGCATTAGTTCGCGTTCATGCGCTTGCCTTTTGCTCCAATACTCCTGCGAAACCTCCGGATGCGCAGGATCGTACGCCGGTGGGTCCCACGAGGTATCGGCGTTGATTTGCAACTTCGTGAGGGTATACAGGAAATCGTGCGTGATCGCATGATCGGGATTGTGGATTTCGCGCTGCATGGCCGCAATCGCTTCCGCACGGTACGGTGAGCCGAAAAGCCCGAACATCAGGTCCCATCCTCCGGGCTGGTCATTCAAACCCCAGAACAGCTGAGCGAGTGTTTCCACGGAGAGCATCGTGTCCAGAAAGCGCAACTTACGGGCGGCTTCTTTCTTCTCCTCTTCCGAGGCGCTTTGGTAGGCTGCTGTGGCCTCTTGTAATTGCCGGGCGCGCCAATCCTGGTCCGGTGAAATTACGTCGAACTCGATCGTGTTCGAGCGCAGCGTCAGTCCCACTCGGCCGTAGGGAGTCTCTTCGTGTGGGTCCGGTGGACGCCACACCCGATAACTCAGGACGTGCAGCCGATAGTGTCCTGGCCCAGGCTGTCTCCATTCGTTCAACTCGGCGGTAGCGGTGAACGGCTCTTGCGAAAGCTGCTGCGTGTTCCCGAGACCGCCCCCCATAAACACACCGGTCCTGAAATAGTCGGCCAGTGGATCGCGTGCCTCGGGTTCGAGGCAGTAGGCCTCGATGCCTAGCCGACCGCTGCGGTCATAGTTGCGGTTGTCAGCCCAGTAGCGTTTGTCCGCTGTGGACGTAAACGACAGCACCAGTGGAATGATCTCGCCTTCTCGAAAAGTACTCGAGCCAGCCGAAATGGCGATCGTGACATTAGCATCGGTTACCGACGAGCTGAGCGAGCATGGGTCGGGAGGCGATGCGAAGGCGGCTCTGGCCACAAGGAATAGCGCAATGGCGACGACTGGGCGCATCGCGACATTATAGTCATATGCGTGTGCCAGATGTCAGGCCTCAGCAAGCGAACGCGGCCCATTGTTCAGCCAGTTGTCTTGAAGCGTGCCGCCCTTGGCCTGGACCTCTTTGTGATCGCGGCATAGATCTCGGAGACTGCATCGCTCTCGTACCGAACGTCAACGAACTGGAGAACGTGCTTCCTTGGCTGGAGCAACAGGATGCTAACCCTGACTGGCCAGGTCATGTTCGTGCGACGAACGCGGATCTTCGGAGGAGGCTCAGTCATGGCGTTTAGCAGGGCTTTTGCCCCCTCTCCACTTGTTCACGCTGGCGGACTCACCTCCCGCATGGTTGGAATCGGCATGAACTTCGCGGCGTTCCCCGTTCCCGATCCGAATATCGAGGACACAATCCTGTTCGCCAGTATCGAGGGCATGGAAAAATATGACCTGCGGGTTCTAGCAGCGCTCCATTCGCCTGTTTGAGAAGTTGACAAATGGTTGACAAATCGGTTTTTTGAGGGAGATCCCCGAAAAGGGGAAAAGTGAGAATAGCCACGCATTCATTGGTGATTTTGATGGTGGGCCTGGGTGGACTTGAACCACCGACCTCGCCCTTATCAGGGGCGCGCTCTAGCCACCTGAGCTACAGGCCCCAAGCCACGAGGCGAACGCTCACAACCACTTCATTTTACAGTGTCTTAGCGTGCTCTGCAACTATGCACAAATCCCGCTTGTGTACAAGACAGCGATTTCTTCGATCCAGTCGCTTCTGCACGATGTCCCAACCCTACTTGTGTCGCCGGCTGATTCGAACGGCCCAGAGGACAGTACTCCACAGCGCGCAATAGCCAAGCTGGAAAGAGCAATGTTTTAGGCCATTTGGCCATTTCAAGTTTTGGAAAGAGAACCATGACGTAGGCTTCACAAAGATAATCCCGTCAGAGGGGACCATTACCATCGTTAGTGAATTGAGTCTCAACCGGCCGTTTGTCCTAGGCCACCTGAGCCAATAACTCAAAAACAGTGGGCGACCTGATTCTGCATGGCACTTTCCAGCTAGCCGGTATATCTAGCGGCTGTGTGGACTGTACATTCCACGATGGACGGAACTGTGGTTTGGAGATCGTGCACAATAAGTGGATCGAAAAAGTTGCTGTCTTGATTTTCAGTCTGTGCTGCCAACTCGTGTGAAATGCAAAACCATTTGTTGAGGATCTGGTTCTGTTTTCCCCTTTTCCCAAATTGGGAAAGTGATCGTCATCGTCTTTTTAAGTTCGCCGATTTCACATGAAACTGCTGATTGCCAATATTGCACCTCATGTACGTTATTAGGCATTCGCTCCCAACCTACTTCCCCTGAAGCAAGGATGGTGGCCTTAAAGGCGGGCTTAAACCCGAGCTTTGCAGCGTTCACACCGTCTGGGCGGATATAATAGCCTTCGATAAATAAGCCGGACCTGGAAAACTCATAATTGTAGCCGAATTCGCGAACACCCCAAGTTCCCAGAATCCAGTCGAGTTTCGCGTGGGTCTCCGCCTCTTCCGCTCGTTGCTTGCTTAGCCAGCCTTTGTTCTTGAGTTGCCCCAACAACTGCAGTAAATCCGCGTCGTTGTTGTCCGCCGCCCCCATCGTCAGAAGCTTTTGTCCTGCTTCGTATCCGGCCATCGGCTGATCCAGACTGATTGCCGATGCCGCGCGCAGCTGCCAGAGTAGCGCATGGTCTGGATGCTTCTGCAAGAACACGACGCTCTGGTCCATGAATTGGTGTAGCAGCCTTTTTTGTTCTGACAGGTCGTCGGTTTGTTGTGCCTGCCGAGCCAGTACGACCAAGGCGCTGTAATCAACCCTGTCCATCCCCGCAAGCTGCGTGTCACTCGCGCTCGCCGCAGGGTCTGTCGGCTTCGAGGACGCGAAGGATTTGTCTAGCAGCGCCTTAGCCTTGATGAGCCGCTTGTCGCCAGGATAGAGGGTTAAAAGCGCGTTCACGCTTCGTTGTGCCTCTGCGTATTTGCCGGCGTGGACCAGGTCAGAGAGTTTCTTTAGCACGTCGTCCGGCGCTTGACTGCCTGGCGGAGTATTTGCCGACGTTGTAGTGGTGGTGCCAGGCGGGCCGAACGCCGTTTGCGCATGGAGGGGCAAGATAAACATCAAGGCGAAAAGTAATCCGAGAATGCCAGACGCTGAGAGTTTCCTCATAGGTTCCAGTCAATTGTGCGGAACTAAATTGGGCAGGTCCTCGTCTCCTTCACTTCTTGGTATAAATGGCGGTCAATGTGCCTTTCTTATATATCTCCTTGCCAAATGCCGTCGTACCGACGCTTGTGGTTGCAGTAACAACACTTTTCATAGTCCGTTTATCGTTGCTTATTTCAAACGTCCATTTATCGGTGCCTACATCAAAATTAAAAGGCGCTACGTGCTTTTCCCAATTTATTTCTCCTGAATCAAGGATGATTCCTCTCAAGTTGGAACTGGTATCTTGTCAACCTTTCTCGACCTTATAGCATTCAATTACTGAGTCAGACTTTGAGCATTCCTCGCCGTAATCGCCCTGCTTGGCGTCACGTCCCTTCTGATCAGCCCAAGAGTAATGTACGGTCCAGGTTCCCGACATCAAGATTACGGTTGTTATTTTCTCCGCTTGTTTGGCAGCTTCCTGCTTGTCCAACCATCCCTTGTTCTTGAGTTGTCCCAACAAGCTTTGCAAATTCGTGTCGCTGCTGTCCGCAGCGCCTGCGGCAAGAAGTTTCTGTCCCGCTCCGTATCCTGCCAGCGGATCGTTTAGACTTATTGCCGACGCCGCCCGAAGTTGCCACAGCACCATTTCGTTGGGATGTTTTTGTAGGAATAAACCGCTGTCGGTCATGAATTGTTTGAGCGATGCGTTCTGTTGTTCCAAATCGGTGGTCTGTTGTGCCTGCCGCGCCAGTTCGATCAGGGCGTTGTAATCAACCTTGTCCATCCCTGCAAGATTTGACGCCGGCTGAGGGGAGGCAACGTTGCTTGTCGGCGGATTGGCGGTCGGAGCTATGCTTGGTGCACCGGCAGTCACGGATGCTTTGTCCAAAAGCACTTTGGCCTTAACGAGACGCTGATCGTCGGGATAGAGAATCAAAAGTGCGGCAACGGTCTGTCGCGCTTCCGTGTATTTTCCGGCGTGAACCAGATCGGAGAGTCTTTTCATCACGTCGTCCGGCGCGAGAATTGCTGCCGTCGGGTTGGTATCAGTTGGCGCGTTACCGGGACTCTGTGCGTGCACTGGCGCGACGCAAATCAGGGCAAGTACAACTCTCGGAATGAAAGACTGGGACATTTTCTTCATAGGTTTTCACCATCCGTCGCTATGACAAATGCGCAACTCAAGATGAACAATCTCAGATGTGGTGGTAGAGCTGACTAGTAACCATCGCCGACTGTGACTCTACTAATTTCTCTGCCGTCTTTGTTGACGACAGACCCGTTGACCGTGCACGGGACGTTATAGCTACCCATGCCACGGTGAGACGCTGTCCTGGTAGTTGTGTATGTCCCGCCTGGGGCGTCTCCAGGCTTGATCGTGAACGCTCCCATGACACCGCCATCAAGGCGACATGTTGAGGGCGAAGCATTTTCCAGGCGGACTTCCACGGGCTGTTTCATGGCAGCAAGTCCACTGACCGTGAACGTCATCGTCGCTTTCATACGTGGACTAATGCCTGGCGACCACTTTCCGTAGGCCAGACTCAGTTTCAAACTCTGAAGCCAAATGTATTCTTGCGCGTTTTCCACTGCTTGTTTGTCCAGCCAGCCTTTGTTCTTTATTCCTGCCAGCAATTGCTGCAGGTTCGGGTCATCACTATCCGCAGCGCCAGCTGCCAAAAGTTTTTGCCCCGCTTCGTATCCAGCAATCGCGTCATCCAGACTTATTGCTGACGCTGCACGAAGCTGCCAGAGAAGCATTTCATTGGGATGTTTTTGCAAAAATGGGCTGCTCTGATTCATAAATTGCTTCAGCGATGCCTTCTGTTGTTCCAAGTCAGTATTTTCTTGCGCTTGCCGCGCAAGCACGATGAGGGCGTTGTAATCAACTTTGTCCATCCCTGTAAGCAGGCCGCCCTTCTCATTCGCCGCAGGTTGCGTGGAGGTCTCATTGGTTACTGCCTGATTGCTGCCTGGGGTTGTGGTTGTTGCAGCCGCATTCGCAAGCGACTTGTCCAGGAGCGCCTTGGCCTTAATAAGGCGTTGATCGTCTGGAAATGCCAGCAACATTCCCGCCGTTAACTGTTGAGCTCCCGAGTATTTGCCGGCGTGCACCAAGTCGGAGAGCTTCTTCATCACCTCATCCGGTGCCTGGCCGGACGTGGGTGCGTCCGCCGCCTTTGATTTGTTATCAGTGGGCATGCTGCCCGGCGTTTGCGCATGGAGCGGCGGGAGACAAAGCAGGGCGAGAACAAATCCGAGAATCAGAGATTTCGATATATTGCTCATACGTTTCCGCACTCCTTTGCGCGTGCGCGTTCGTGATTTGGGGCTGATCCCTAGGGGCCTTCCTAGTCGCTGATTTTTTCAAAAGTCCAAATCACCGGATGTTGCGAAATGTAATCTGCATTCTTTTTCACGTTGGCTGTCTGCTGTGGCCACTTCATGGTCATCGCTCTTTTGTCTGGACTAATCACATAGTCAATCGGTGGCTGCCAACCGGACGGATAAAGGGCTTTGCCAGGAATACTGTTGTATTCAAAATAGCTCCCTCCCGGATGTTCAGTATCCATATCCTTCCCGTTCTTGCTGGCCATCGTCAGCAGATAGAGTTCCCAACTGATCTCGCCCGAGGCGCCGATTGTGCCGCGCATGTTGGGTTTGGGTTGCTTGTAGCGGGCGCCCTTGAACATGAAATAGCCTTCAATGTTTCCTGAATCAGTCTTCACGAAGATTTCCTGGTTCCCGGCATGGTCCGTGCCATCCGAGGAGCAAGTGACGTTCCAGGTTCCTAAAACGCCTCCGAATTTATTGTCGTTTTCGGCTGTTTGCTTATCCAGCCAGCCCTTGCCGTTGAGTTGCGCCAGCAGACGCTGCAGTGCAGGGTCGTTGCTGTCTACCGCGCCCGCGGCGATAAGTCGCTGCCCCGCTTCGTATCCTGCCATGGCATCATTCACACTGATCGCCGATGCCGCGCGCAGCTGCCAGAGCAGCATCTGGTCGGGATATTTCTGCAGGAACGCGCTGCTCCTGCCCATAAACTGGATCAGGGAAGCCTTTTGTTGCGCCGGATCCGTCTGCTGTTGAGCCTGCCGAGTCAGTTCAAGCAGAGTGTTATATTCCAGTTTGTCCATCCCGGTGAGCTGCGTGGCAGCTGTGCCCGTCGCTCGAGTAGGTACCGAATCGCTTGCTGATGGATCGGCGCTCGGAATTGCTTTGGCGGAGGCGGTGGCAAGAGATTTGTCCAAAAGCGCCTTAGCTTTAACCAAGCGCTGGTCATCGGGATAAGCCAACAACAAACCAGCCGTCAACTGTTGCGCCTCCGCGTATCTGCCGGCGTGCACCAAGTCGGAGAGCTTCTTCAGCACCTCATCAGGTGCCTGGCCGGGCGTGGTTGGACTTACCGCTGATGGTCTAGTGTTAGCGGACGTACTGCCCTCGGTCTGCGCATGGAGGGGTGGAAGATACATGAGCGCGAGGATAAAACCGAGGATCAAAGACTTGGTCAGATTTTTCATGGGTGTTCCTTAACCCTTCGTCTTTAGTTACTGGTCACGTTCCCTAATTTGATTTCTACCATCCGATTGGACTCTGACAGTGCTTGATCGCTGGGCACTAGGAAGAGCTTCGAGTGCGCCGCCCAGGCTCCGGCCGAAATTTCAACCCGAACCCAGTACTCTTTTCCGGCTCCCATAGCGAAATTACTGATTGGCACTTCACTATCGATTCCTCTTTTTGACACCGAGATGGTGTGTTTACCGGGCGCGAGGACCATCTGGATTGCTTGCGAATTCGCAATTTTCGTAATTTTATTACCATCGATATACACATCAGGCTTCTGCATTGCGGCGGTTAGATGGTGGGGGCGGTAGAGATGCAAGACCACCGTTGGCGCCGACCCAGGTTGTGCTGAAACTGGCACAGGGTTGTTCATGGGTGCAGAACTCTTTGCATCTATTCCCGTGCGCGCTGGAGCTACAAAAGCGCTGCCAGCTATGGGAGGAGCGAGGACCTTGTTCTCGGCCGCCACAACCGCCTTGTCCAGAAGTTCCTTAGCTTTAGTGAGGCGCTGGTCGTCGGGGAAAGCCAGCAACAGAGCTGCTGTTAGCTGTTGCGCTTCCGAGTATTTCCCTGCGCGAACTAACTCGGAGAGTTTCTTCATCACGTCGTCCGGTGCGGGGATTGCTGCCGCCGGGTTGGTATCAGTTGGCGCGCTACCGGGAGTCTGAGCGTGCAGTGGCGCGACGCAAATCAGGGCAAGTACAACTCCCGCAATGGAAGACATTTTCTTCATAGGATTTCACCATCCGTCGCTATTACAAATGCGCAACTCAAAATGAACAGTCTCAGATATGCTGGCAGACCTGATTAGTAGCCGTTGTTGATTGTCACGGTGCTAACATCTTTGCCGTTTTTGTCAACCACAACCCCGGTGACCGTACAAGGAACGCTATAGCTGTGCCAATCGGTAAGAGTCGCTGTCCTGCTGGTCGTGTATACTCCGCTGGCAGCATCTTCTGGTTTGATCGCAAACGTTCCCATGGCCCCGCCATCGAGACGACAAGTCTTGGGCGAGCCATTTTCCAGACGGATGGCCACTGGCTCTTTCATGCCACCAAGTCCACTGAGTGTGAGGGTGAGCTTCGTCTTCATAAGCACATTAAAATGGCCTGTTGACCATGCTCCGTACGCCAGACGCAGATTCAAACTCCGAAGCCAAACGTATTCTTGCGCATTTTCCGCTCCCTGCTTGTCCAGCCAGCCCTTGTTTCTGAGTTCTGCCAGCAGTTTTTGCAGACTCGGTTCATTGCTGTCCGCCGCACCTGCCGCAAGTAGTTTTTGCCCCGCTTCGTATCCGGCGATCGGATCATTCAGGCTGATGGCTGAAGCAGCGCGAAGTGTCCACAACAGCATCTGGTCCGGGTGCTTCTGCAAGAACGAGATACTCTGATGCATAAACTGGTTCAGCGACGCTTTTTGCGCTTCCAGATCCGTGTTCTGCTGCGCCTGCCGCGCCAGTTCGATCAGGGCGTTGTAATCTACCTTGTCCATCCCGATGAGCTGCGTGGCAGCTGTGCCTGTCGCTGGAGTAGGTACCGAATCGCTTGCTGATGGGTCGGGGCTTGGAATTGCTTTCGGAGAGGCGGCAACAAGAGATTCATCCAAGAGCGCCTTAGCCTTGATGAGCCGCTGGTCGTCCGGATAGGCCAGCAACAACCCCGTCGTCAACTGTTGGGCTTCCAGGTATTTGCCGGCGTGGACCAGGTCAGAGAGTTTCTTCATCACTTCGTCTGGTGCCTGACCCGTCGGCGTCGGATTGGCGGCGGCGGGCGCGCCGATCGTAGTTTGCGCATAGATCGGCAGGTGAACAATCAGGGCAAGAACAAATCCGAGAAGCAAAGGCTTTGACGTTTTTCTCATAGGTTTCGCCAGACAATGCGCTGGACAGATGCTTGGTTCATCCTTCAGTGCGTGTTATCACTGTTTGCGTAATAACCAGGTGAATTGATTTTTGACCTTTGGGTTAGTAAAAACGATCTTCATCGTCCTATTGTGATCGGCGAGTTCGCACGACTGGACAGTTACCGCGTACATTTCACAACGTATTTCCCCTGAATTAAGGATAGTGACCTTCACCTGACCCCTTTTCACGCTGTTTTGATCGGTAGCTTTGCCTTCAAAAACCGAGTCAGATCCAGAAAACTCCACGTTCTCGTCGCCCTCACGGACGTGCCTCGACTCATCAAGGCGGGAATAATGCAGGCTCCAAGCTCCCACAATCCAACTGTATTTCGCTTGTTTCGCCGCTTCTTTTTCGTCCAGCCAATCTTTGTTTCTGAGTTGTGCCAGCAACTGCTGTAAATTCCCGTCGTTGCTGTCCACTGCACCTGCGGCCACAAGTTTCTGTCCCGCTTCGTATCCGGCCATCGGGTCATTCAGGTTGATGGCCGACGCCGCGCGAAGTTGCCAAAGCAGCATCTGGTCTGGATGCTTCTGCAAAAACGAACCACTCTGATCCATAAACTGTTGGAGCGACTGTTTCTGTTGTTTCAAATCCGTGTTCTGCTGCGCCTCCCTTGCCAGTTCGATTAGGGCGTTGTAATCGACTTTGTCCATTCCTGTTAGGTTTGACACAGGCTGAGGGGAGGAGCCGACACTGCTTGTTGGCAGATTGCTGCTTGCCACAGGGTCTGACGGCTTCGGGGGCGCAAGGGCTTTGTCCAATAAGGCCTTGGCCTTGCTGAGCCGCTGGTCAGCGGGATAAGCCACCAGCAGACCTGAGGTCAACTGTTGTGCCTCCATGTACTTGCCGGCGTGAACCAGGTCGGAGAGCTTTTTCATCACCGCGTCGGGCGCTTGGCCAGACGTGGATGTGTCTGCCACCTTTCCATTGCTATCAGCGGGCGGGTTGCTCTGCGCTGATCCCGTGGTGGACAGCGCCAGGCTAAGGCAGATTAGCCAGGTCAGCAGGCTGAGTTGATGGCGAAAAGATTGCATGACTTAGGAATCTCCACTGTTGCGAATGAGCTTTGGGGTGGTACCTGAATCTGGACGGTAGGCCACGCCATTTTCTTGAAGCATGATGTGGAGCTCACGGCTGCTCAAGAACAGCCGCCGCTGGGGACCTTGGTTGGAATCAACCATCTCGAACCAGGTTTCGCCGCGATGCTGGAACGTCTTAGTGAGCGCGACTTCGTGCCCGCTTCGCATGTTCCCATCAGCGGGAATGACATTAATCATCACCGGTCGTCCCGCATGCAAAGTCTTGGCGAAATCGGAACTGGGCACCACCTCAGACTGGCCGAAGGCTTCGGCCAACATGACCACTTCTCCGCCATTGAGGCCGTGCCTCTCGATAACGGCCTGAGGATTCGCGCGCTCATCGGCGCTGCGCCAATCACCCTGATGAATAAGTTCGGTTGCCCGCGCGGCAACTGCGCCGTACGGTAGACCCGCTGCGTTGGCCAAAGCGAAAACAGTGCAATCGTTGTTCACGGTTTGCGTGCCAGCTCCTGGGAAACCCAATCCACCGCCCTGGGACGCTTCCCGCACGAGATCCGCATCCTGGCCGCGGGCTATAATGCCTTGCCAAGTGCTTCTGATCTGAAGACCCGTCGAATTCGGATCGCCATCAGAACTCAGTTTGTGCAAGGCCGAATCGAGGCGGGCCAGCTTGTCCGCGCTCCATCCCAGTTTCTTAGCCAGAGCGTTCATGGCGTTGATGACCCGAACACTCTCCGGGTCCACCGTGGGAGTTGATTCCGAGCACGGCTGCTCAGCGGCGGGCCCGTTTAGAGCGGTAAATTTGTTGAACGTCGCTTTTGAAGAGTTTCCCCGCACGCACGTAGTTCTGAGCTTCCTGGGAGAGCCACGCTTGTTCCGCGGCGCCGTCTTTGGCTTCCTGTGAATCGGCGTCAAATTCGCGCCCAGTATATTTCTGATTGAAATTGTCAGCCCGGACCTTCCACTGCTGAAAGCGTTTCAGCAATGCGTCATGTCGCTGATTTAGGTCCGTTTTTGAGGACTGCGAGGCATTGTCGGCTGCTGCCCCGCAACCGGAAGGCACCGCCGCTGGCAGCGATGGAGTTTGCGCCACGGCCATTTGGATGGTTCCTAGAAACCCGGCACACAGGAACAGCAGAAGTTTCTTTCTCATCAATCCTCAGTTGTTCGGCGGTGAAGCCGGGGCGCCATTATCGCCTGTGTTGATCGCTGCGAATTTGATCTTCTTTTGCACTTCGCCAGTTTGAAACGTGACCATCCGGTCCAAACTTCCCGCCTTGTCTTGTGCCTCCCTGGCCCGTTCCTGCAGCACAGGAAGCTGATTCGACTGGGGATTCTTTTTTTGCTCTGCCTCGAATTTTGCTTGGGCCGCTGCTGCCGCTGTGTTCGCATCCTGGGTCTGCTGCTTATAGCGATTGAGCAGGCGCACCTCTGGATCATTGGCCATACTCGCCGGAATCTGGATGTTCGCCGGGGCGCGGGGTGTCTGTGCAACGGCTTTGTTCATAGGAACCGGCGCAGGCGGCGCGCAGGCAGATGTGTCGAAAACGCAGTTTGACTCGGCTTTTGCCCCATCGCTTCTGCCGTTGCCGATTGCAGCGGCTCCGGAACGCGCGGCACTGCTCGCTTGGTCGGTTGTGCTGTGAACTGCGACCGGCGGCGCGGCGGCGGAAGAGTTGAGATCAGGATTCGCTGGATTGCACGTCATGCCGAAAGCACACTTGCCAGTTCCTCTGCTTGCCGGGGTTGGATTGTCGTTCGGGGCGTCTTTTAATGGAGAATTGGATGCAGGCGCTGCCGGGCTCGGCCTCGAAGCCGGCGTGAAATTCACTTTGCCCGACGAAGGCGGGGCACCAAGCAGTTCCATGTCTTTGTCTTGCGGCAGAACAACCTTCGATTGAGACGTTCCGGGTTCTGACAATGTGGAAAGCAGTTCCATGTCCTTATCTTGTGGAAGGACAACCTTCGATTGAGATGTCCCGGGTTCCGACAATGTGGAAAGCAGCTCCATGTCCTTGTCTTGCGGCAGAACAACCTGCGAGTTAGGTTGCGCGGAAACTGGAGGGTTATTCCGCAAAGCTGCGTCGAGCTGGCCTTTAAGTGATTCGGGATCAACGGATGTCTTCGCCCTGCCGTGCAAGTCCACCACTTTTGCGTCAGAATCGAGGTTCACCATGCTCAGGGGAGAGGCATTGGGGTTTGCTGCTATTGAACCTGTCGGTTGAGCGAAACCAAAAAGTCCCGTATTGGCGGTAGCGTTGCCCAATAACTGGCCTAGCGCGCCGCTTGTTTGCCCGGCCACGGCAGCGTCTTTAAGTTTCTGTTTTGCCAACGCGAGATTGTGGAGGGTGTTTGAGTCATTTGGAATAATGGCGAGGGCTTTCTGAAATTCATTAATTGCACCGGCATAATTTTTTTGTTTAAGCAGGTAAACGCCGCTATTGTTGAGTTGTTGCGCGGCCAGTTGTGCTTGTTCTTGCGCGGGATCGACCGGTGGGGTTACCGTGGGGTTGCCGAACAATATGTCGTGCAAACCCTTCCCGATCATGTATCCGCCCAGCGCCGCTCCTTGCATCGCCAACTGTTGCTGAGGAGTAAGGCCTGCCGGCACAGAAGGAGTGCTCGAGCTGCTTCCCGCCGAGCTCTTGCCGCAAGGAGAACCCGCAGGGAACGGACTACCCGCGCTTACCCAGTCGTTGTAAGCCGTGGATTGCGGGATTCCGCATTGGGTCTTATAGGCTGACCACGAGGCGCCGGAATTTACTCCCGCCTGAGCCCGCGCCGCGTTTGGAGTGAGTAGGAGTAAAAAGGCCAGCCAATACGCTTGATGGACCTTCGGTGCGTGGCAAACTGCGCGATCCATTCCACGCGTCGCGTCACACCCCGCCACGCGCACGCCGCCAAGAACTCCCAGAGCCTTTCGCAAAGTGCCTCCTTCTAACCCCTACCGAAGTTGCGCCGGGCCAAACCCGTGCCAGGACGCACTCTCGAACTCGGGCTACAACTCGCGCCCAATCCATGCTCTTAGGCCCGGATTCTATGGATTTCGCTCGTTCCGCCCTATAGTACGCCCGGCCATTTAATCCCCCTTGTTCGTCTTTGATACTACCCGGCCCCCGCGTCCGCCTTTCGCGTTTGTGGCACAGAACAATCCCTTGTTCCGACCGCAGCCGACGGATGCTTCTCCGGTTCTTCTTATGGCTTTGGGCGGATTCGGCGCACGGGCTGAGAGCGTGGTTTCAGAAGCAGCCCGACGATGCACGTTCGTGCTTGGTTTCGGAGACGGTTGCAGGAGCGCATTTGGCTGATCAGCTCTTGCTCCCGTTCGCTTTGGCGGGTGGCGGCGCTTTTACGACCAAGCAGCCGAATATTCAATTTCGGGCCAACATGGATATCGTTGGCCGCTTCTTGCCAATCGATTTTGCAACCAACTAAGAAGGTGAACACTCAAGAGTTGAAGTGAAGGCCGCACCGTAAAGTGGCCTACACCCTAGCTCCGCGCCGGGAACCCCCGTGCCTGTCAGGAGGCAGATGGGGTCTGAGCGGTGAGGAAAGGGTTTGCGTGCGACTACTTGCTACCGCCTCCAAGGCTTTCAGATCATTTGGTAATCGCGATTTGTGTACAACTTGTGTACAAGAAGGCGGTTCTGAAGGGCCTGAAAATGGACCTAAGCAACGCAGAATCAACAACAGACTCTTGGGCTACAGGCCCGTTGCAATACAACCCTAAAATCTTATCACGAAAATTCACGCTGCCGCCAACGCTTGCGCGGCAAAAGTGTGCTGCTCCTCGGGGAATCTTTCGCCTTTAGATTTTGAACTCTTAAAGCTTTTACTGCACAAATCCTACCGTGGGTGGCGGGCCGCTGTTTTCCGGAGCCTCCTTAATCGGGCCGAATTGCGTTTCGAAGCGGGAAAGATTTTCGCCGAGCGCGCGCCAGATGCGTTTGGCGTGGCCCGGGCTGACGATCACACTGCTGAGCAGTTTGCCTTGTGTGCCGTTGGGGAAGATGTAGACAAAGTTCAGCGTGAACTCCTCGACGCTGTGATGAATCATCATCAGGTTGCTGTAGAGGCCTTGCAGCTCTTTTTCGTCGGCCTTGATCTGCATTTGGCCGGGTTGGGTTTGCGGCGGTTTCTCGTCCATGCGCGTCTCCTGAATTGCGCATCCAAAGTACCACACCCGGGCGGCGGGTTCCGCAACTGCGGGGCAAAGAACTGTTGACATCCGGCGACATTAAAGTTAGTTTATTTAGGATATTAACTGTAGTTAACGAACTATGGCTCGTTCGACCGGACCTCTTTTAGAACCCGAAGCAGCGGTAACAGCGGACTCCGCTACGATTGCCGCTGCCAGCGCGGCTGTACCGCAGCGGGTCATCCAGCGGCCGTCGCTTCCGGAATCCCACCGCACCATCCCCATCGTTCCCGGCATCAGCTGGTTCAAGAAAGTTATGGCGTTTGCCGGACCCGGGTATCTGGTCGCGGTCGGCTACATGGACCCGGGCAACTGGGCCACGGACATCGGCGGCGGCGCGAAATTCGGCTACACGCTGCTGAGCGTGATTTTGATCAGCAATGTGATGGCGATGATTCTGCAGGCGCTGTCGGCGAAGCTGGGAATTGTTACCGGCCGAGATTTGGCGCAGGCTTGTCGCGAATCGTATTCGAAGCCGGTGGCGATCGCGCTGTGGATCGTCTGCGAAATTGCGATTGCCGCGTGCGATCTGGCCGAAGTGCTGGGCTCGGCGGTAGCGCTGAAACTGCTTTTTGGATTGCCGCTGCTGGCTGGAGTGCTGATCACCGCTCTGGATGTGCTTATTGTGCTTGCGCTGCAAGGACGCGGATTCCGGTTGATTGAAGCGTTTGTCATTACCCTGATTGCCAGTATTGCCGCGTGCTTTGCCTACGAGATCTTTTTTGCCCAGCCCATCTGGCGCGAGGCGGTGGTCGGCTTCATTCCGCGGATGGAGATTCTGCGCAATCGCGAAATGTTGTACATCGCCATCGGTATTCTTGGCGCGACGGTGATGCCGCACAATTTGTACTTGCATTCGAGCATTGTGCAGACCCGTGCCTTTGCTACCGACACCGGCGGCAAACGCGAGGCCATCCGCTACGCCACGTTTGATTCCACGCTGGCACTCTTCTTCGCACTGTTTGTGAACGCCGCGATTTTAATTCTCGGTGCTGCTGCGTTTCACACCCGCGGCCTTCATGGTGTTGCGGAAATCGCCGACGCCTACAAATTGCTGACGCCGGTTCTTGGTGCAAGTTTCGCGAGCACGTTGTTTGCCTGCGCGCTGCTGGCTTCCGGGCAGAACTCCACGCTTACCGGAACGCTTGCCGGGCAAATCGTGATGGAAGGTTTTCTGAATCTGCGCATGAAGCCATGGCTTCGGCGTTTGATTACACGTTCGATCGCCATCATTCCGGCGGTCATCGTGATCGGCTTCTACGGCGAAGGCAAAGTCACTTCGCTGCTGATCCTCAGCCAGGTGGTGCTGAGCTTTCAGTTGCCATTTGCGGTGATTCCGCTGGTACAGTTCACCAGCAGCCGCGCGAAAATGGGCGCTTTCGCCAATTCGCGTTTCACCACCGTCCTCGCCTGGACCGTCGCCGCCGCCATCCTCGCATTCAACTTCGAACTGCTCTGGCTCACCCTTCGCCCCGCTTAACACGAACTAACATCCCCGCTATCGGTGAAACTTCGATTGTGGGAAAATTAATCTTCAAATCTCAATGACGACTGCATCGCGCAAGAAATCGCCACTCATGTTCGTGTTGTTTGTTGTGGTACTGCTGGTTGCGGCGGGGTCGGCCGTGTATGCGTTTTTGCATCCTGGGCCGTGGATCGTGCCGGAAGAGGCGAAGCGGGTTGCGAATCCGCTTAAGCCGTCGCAGACGAATCTTCCGGAGGCGCGGCGCCTGTTTGAAGACAAATGCGCGGAGTGCCATGGCGACGGCGGCAAGGGCGATGGTTCGCAGGCCAAAATGTATGATCCGAAGCCGAGCGATTTGACCGATGCCGCGCACATGAATTCGGTTTTAGACGGCGAACTTTTCTACAAAATCAGCGAAGGGCATCGGCCAATGCCGGCGTTCAAGAAACGATACAGCGAAGAGCAGCGGTGGCAGTTGGTGCTGTTTATTCGTTCACTGATGGCAGCACCTGCGGCTAAGTCAATAAAGTAATTGCGTTTTCCAGGGCGAAGAAAAAGCGCCGGGCTGAAGCCCGGTCTATACAAAGATCACCGCCTATAGGCAGGAAAGCGAAGACTGCTGGCATTGTGGCGGAAGCAATCGTGCCTGCGGTATTCTCTAGCGGCTTGTTATTTCATCGGAGAAACTTTTCTATGCGCAAATGGATTGTCGCACTCGTACTCTCGTTGTTGGGAATATTCGCGGCTACAGCCGCGCCGGGCGGCGCGGTTCGTTGTGGAAAACTGCTGGATGTTCGCACCGGCCAGCTTTGGACCGATCAAGTGGTCACATTTGATGAGAATGGAGTGATTTCGTCGGTCGCTCCCGCGTCCTCGACGAGCGCGACCGCGATCGATCTCTCGAAAGCGACATGCTTGCCCGGGCTAATTGATGTACACACGCACATTACTGGAGACCCGATTCACACCGGTTACGCTGGGCTGGGTGTCTCGATTCCACGATTTGCCATCACCGGCGCGAAGAATGCTCGGCTGACTTTGCACGCCGGGTTCACGACAATAAGGAATGTCGGCGCAGCGGGTTTTAGCGATGTGGCTGTCCGCGACGGAGTGAACGCAGGCGAAATCGAAGGGCCGCGCATGCTGGTCTCCGGCCCGGCGCTGGGCATCACCGGCGGCCACTGCGACGACAACCTGCTGCCCTTTGAATATCACCATGTGTCGGAAGGAGTCGCAGACGGACCGTGGGCGGCGCGTGCAAAAGTGCGCGAGGTGATCAAGTACGGAGCCGATGTGATCAAGATTTGCGCGTCCGGAGGAGTGTTAAGCAAAGGCGATCAGCCTGGAACGCCGCAATACACGCTGGAAGAGATGCAAGCCATCGCCGACGAAGCGCACAAGCTGGGGCGCAAAGTGGCGGCGCACGCGCACGGCACGCAATCGATCAAGGACGCGATCCGAGCGGGGATTGACTCGATCGAACATTCGAGCCTGATCGATGATGAAGGCATCGCGCTGGCCAAGCAGCACGGCACGTACCTGGTGTTCGATATTTACAACGACGATTTCATTTTGCAGGAAGGCGCGAAAGCGGGTATGTTGCCCGAATCCATCGAAAAAGAGAAAAAAATCGGGCGCCTGCAACGCGAGAATTTCCGCAAAGCGTTTCAAGCCGGAGCGAAAATTGCATTTGGAACCGATGCCGGAGTCTATCCACACGGTGACAACGCCCGGCAATTTGGGAAAATGGTGGAATGGGGAATGAAGCCGCTGGATGCGATTCAGGCTGCGACCATCAACGCTGCCGATCTTCTTGGTTGGAGCGAAAAGGCCGGCTCGCTTGAGAAAGGCCACTACGCCGACCTGATCGCGGTGGAAGGTAATCCGCTGGCGGACGTGAAAATCCTGGAGAGTGTGAAGTTTGTGATGAAGGGCGGGACGGTGGCCCGCAACGACTTCGCAAAATAAATCTCGCGTGATTTTCCGCGGCCGATTGTTGATTATTCTAATTCTATGTTGATTGCCGCCGCGATCGCCTTTGCCATGGATGCGCGCCTCGCGCTGGTCTTGTTCATATTGCTGCTGCTGGGCGCGGCTGGATCAATTGTTGTCGGGTGGCTGGCGCTGCTGCCGGCTGAGCGCGAGCCATTTGCTAGGCTGGGTGAAGGGCGAATCGAAAAGCCGCGCGACGCATTCGCTATTTTTCTGCTGGTGAATCTATCGCTTGCTTTGCTGCTGCGAGTTCCTGGATTTAACGGAACTCCATTGTCGTTTTATCTCGCGACGATTATTCCACCGGACTGGGCCGATCACGCCCTGATGACTTGGTTCATCTGGTTCGGCTTCATTTCCGGACTGGCCGCGATCTATGCGGCGGTGCGCGCTAACCCAATACGAGCGCCGCTGATTGTTGGCGGCGTGCTTACAATCATTCTTTGGCTGGCTGGACCGTTGTTGTTGGCCACGATTGCGGGAGCAAAAAGATCTTTCATTCAGTGACCACAAGCGGCATAAAAAAGAGCGGCGGGATAAACCCGCCGCTACATTAAGAAACTTTGCACAAATCAAGGCCGGTAATAGCTACGCGCTCGCGGATTTCACGGATTGCAGAGCTGCGGCCACTTCGGCGACGTCCGGGACTACCGGGATGTCGTAATGCTTCACCCAGGCGATTTTGCCGTCTTTGTTGACGATGATGACCGAGCGGCCAGTAATTCCCTTGTCCGCGAGATACACGCCGTACTTGTCGGCCATGGCGCCGCGCGGATTGAAATCCGCCAGCAGCGAATATTTGATCCCCATTTTTTCGGCGTAGGCTTTGTGCGACCAGGCACTGTCCACGCTGACGCCGAGTACTTCCGCGTCCAGCGTTTCGAAACGCTTCATGTCGTTCACGAAGCACGCGTGCTCTTTGGTGCAGGTGGGGCTCCAGTCCAGCGGGTAGAACATCAACACCACATTTTTCCTTCCGGCGAAGTCCGACAGCTTCACTTCCTTGTCGTACTGATCCTTCAAATTGAAATCCGGTGCTGCTTGTCCGACGGCGATGGCCATGTGAATTCTCCCTTTACGTTCGATGTGCCGGGCTTACGGTTCAATCGATTTTCCGCTTCAAAATAATAGTGGATTCGCGCGCGGTTGACAAAGTGGTTTGGCTGGCAGAAAGACCTGGCGGCGGGTGTAGAATCGTGCCATCGCTTGAGGAAAGAAAGGTGGCGCCCATGACCACCGAATCCGCGCGCCGCGCTCCGATGATGTCACTTGCAGAGCTCTATCGCGTTTACACGACCATTGCGGCCAAGCCCGGCGAACCGGTGCCGATTGCCGCGTTCAAATTGTCGGTACAAGAAACCGAAAAACTATTTTCGATGTTCGATCAAGATTACCATATAAGCCGGTTTTTTCATTTCAGCGAATGGGACGGCGAGAAATTCAACATCGATGGCGAGTCGGTGACTCACGTTGCGATTGACCCGGAAATTTCGTCGATTCTTTGAGGGCGGAATCACAAAAAACGCCCGCCTCGGAAGGCGGCAGCTACAAAAGCTAAGAGCAGAAGACCAATTCAGCGTGTGGTGGCAGGCTTCCACTTATTCAAAAAGGCCAGAATGTCTTCCGGCGCAAGGGATTGCGCTTTTTCAAATTCCTTGTTTTTTTGGCTGAACAGAAGTTTGCCGTCACTTTCGAGGACCGCGGCGGCGGGCACGCCACGTTCGACCGGTACTTCATATTTTTTTGCGACATCGAGATTTTTGTTGTACTCGCCGATGTCAATGTGCGCTACCACGTAATTGCGATTGAGAATTGGAGCAATCTCGGGCGTGTGAAAAGCTTCATCGAGAACGTGGCAGTCGTAGCACCAGTTGCCGCCGAAAATCAGCAGCACGCGTTTGTGAGTCTTGGTGGCGGCGGCGATGGACTCGGCGATTTCTTTCTGCGCGTCTACGCCGGCGGGGTAAATATCGTTTTTGACTGCGGGCGCTTTCAGCCGGGTTTCAGCTTCACGCTGCTCGGCGGCGATTTTCCACGTGCCGCCTTGCTCGATGTAGCCCTGCGCGAGTTTAACGAAATACTTTTTCGTCGAACCGTTTTCCGCAACGCCGAGTGTCAGTTGAATTGCCAGTACATGGAAGCCGGGTTGTGGCTCCTGCTGGTCCTGGATATCGGCGGATATTGTTTTCAAGCCGCGCGCTGTCCACGAGGTCCAATATTCGACCCCGCTTTTCAAATCCGATGGCGTTTGTTTCGGGCCAAAAATCCTTGGCGCGCTTGTGTACATCGAATTCAGCGCAGCGGAATCACCTGCCAGCACCGCCCGCCGCCAGGCATCGAGTTGCAGTACCGCGGAGTTCGCGGCTTGCGCTCGACCGGCCGGCGAGACCACCAGCACCAACATCGCAATCGCAAAAAACGCGGACGCAATTCGAATTCGCACTCAACTAGCTCCGTTCCACATCTTAGCAGGCCCGGCTACACGCATGGCATGCATAAAACCGAGGCCATAGCACGCCCGGTGGCCCCACAATGTTAAACTGACGCAATGTACGCGCAAAAGTTTCACGTGGATGTGGTGATTCGCGGCGAGCGCCGCGCTTGCCCTTTGGAGTGGCTGGACCAATTCTGCATGCGAAACTTTACCAACTCTGCTGACTTCGACGATACCTTGCCGGTCGCTGACGGCAAAGTCGAAGCAAGCTACCGCCTGACCTCGCAGCGTTTTTCCGAAGGGCTTGCGGCGTGGCTGACGCAGCGCGGCAAAGGTGAAGGCCAGCCGGTACTGGTCGAAACGCGGCTCATATAGATCGTTCAGATCGCGTAAATTAGGGCACGACTAGGCAGCCGAATCTTTTTTCTGACCGCGTAAAGCTGCGAGAATCTCCGGCAGCACTTTCGTTGCTGCTGCCTCGCCTTCAGCAATCAGTTCTGGCGTTTTGGTAAAGTCGTCCCAGGCAAACGATTTCACATCGGGCTCGACGATGACATCGGCTTGTTGCCGCCAGGAAATATCCGCGTGTTTCTGAATGATATTGAACGAGCGGCTGATAATATCCACGGCGGTGCGAGGATTTTCGATGCCGCCGGCTTCGAGGTAAACCGCGATGACGACGTCAGCGCCCAGCAGCAGCGCGCCATCAACCGGAACCGGCGCGGTCAAAAAGCCGTCAACCAGTGTGCGGCCTTCGTACTGAATGGGAACGAAGAGTCCCGGATACGCGCAAGAAGCGCGCAGCGGCGGCGCGATCGCTCCGCTGGAATAATAAATGGTTACGCCGGCGTTGATATCGGTGGCGCTGATGGTCAACGGAATTTTCAGTTCTTCGAAAGTCGTTACGTCGGTCATGCGCGCCAGATATTTTTCCATGCGCTGGTTGGTGGCCAGGCCGAGCCAGGACGGGGTCCAACGGCCAAAATCGGCGAAATTCGTGGCCAGGCCGATTTCTTCCATTTTTTCCAGCGGCACGCCCGCGCAGAATCCTGCGCCAATCAGCGCGCCCACGCTGGTGCCGGCAACGCAGTCGATCGGAACGCCCGCATCGCGAAACGCGCGCAATACTCCGATGTGCGCGATGCCACGGGCAAATCCGCCGGCCAGCGCCAGGCCAACCTTGGGACGGGGCGAACGGCTCTCTCCCTTGCCGGTTGCGAACTCGCGAAATTTCTCTTTTGCGGCGCGCAGCCAGTCCAGGGCGTCGTTTATCTTGTCGTTGACCTTGTTGTCCAGCATCCTGCCTCTATTCTAAGGCTTTGCACATCATCGGTGCTGCGGTTTGACCGCGCTTTGCTGGTTTTGTAACCTCTCTAGTTCAGGGTTTGTAAGTACAACTAAGGGTCTGTAAAACAAACCCTTAAACCCTGATGCCCGTCCAAGCGTCCATATCGCATTCGAAGGCCTTCGATGAAGCTTCCCATACAGAAAGCTGTGGTTTTAGGCGCCGGAACCATGGGCGCTCGCATTGCCGCGCACTTCGCCAACGCCGGCCTGCCTTGTGTGCTGCTGGACATCGTGCCGCCGGAGCTAAAACCGGGCGCGCCAGCGTCAGAGCGCAATCGTTTTGCGCGCAATGGTATTGAAGCTGCCAAGAAATCGCGGCCTGCGGCGTTTTTCAGCGCTTCACTGGTGGAGAAAATCTCGATTGGAAATTTCGAGGACGATCTGGCGCGCTGCGCGGAAGCTGATTGGATCATCGAAGTGGTCGCGGAAAATCTAGAGATCAAGCGCAACTTGCTCTCGAAGGTCGCGCAATTTCGCAAACCGGGCGCGATTGTCACTACCAACACTTCCGGCCTTCCGGTGCACCTGATCGCCGAAGGTTTGCCGGACGAATTCCAGCAGCATTGGGCGGGGACCCACTTCTTTAACCCGCCGCGTTATTTAAAGTTGGTGGAAATTATTCCCGGGCCGAAGACCGCGCCAAACGTAGTCGAGACATTGCAGGACTTCTGCGACCGCAGGCTGGGTAAAGGCGTGGTGGTGGCGAAAGACTCGCCGAACTTTATCGCCAATCGCATCGGCACGTTTTCGATGTTGAACGCGCTGCGGTTGATGGGCGAACTCGGAATGACCGTGGAAGAAGTAGATGCCTGCACCGGGCCTGCGGTGGGCTGGCCGAAATCCGCGACGTTTCGAACCGCAGACATCGTAGGGCTCGATGTGCTGGTGCATGTTGTGAAAAATATTTATGAAACTGCGCCAAATGATGAATCGCGCGAGCGCTACAAGGTGCCCGCGCTGGTGGAAGCGATGGCCAAACGCGGCTGGCTGGGCGATAAGACTGGCCAGGGCTTTTATAAAAAAGTGAAAGGCGAAGGCGAAAAAGAGATTTTGACGCTCGATGTGCAGACCATGGAGTACCGCCCGCGGCAAAAAGCGCGCTTTGCTTCGCTGGAGGCGGGGAAAGCGATTGACGACACCAGGCAACGGTTGCGGGCGCTGGTCGGGACGATCCTCGAAGGGCAGAAGGGCGACAAGGCGCAGCAGTTTTTGTGGGGCGCGCTGTCTGAGACGTGCTTGTACGCATCGCACCGCGTGCCGGAGATCTCCGACAACCTTGTCGACGTGGATCGCGCCATGCGCTGGGGATTTGGCTGGGAGCTTGGCCCGTTCGAAGTGGTTGATGCCCTGGGATTGAGCGCTTTCGCCGCGCAGGTGCAGAAAGAAGGCCGAGCCCTGCCTGAGCTGATCGAAAAAGTTGTGGCCAGCGGCAGGAAAAGTTTTTATGAATCGGAAAAGGGAACGTCGACCGTTTTCGATTTAGGCGCTGCGGGAGTGAAGAAGGTCGAGGAACCCGCGGGAATCACTATTTTGAAAAATTTGAAGGACGCCGGGCGTGAAGTCGAACGCAATCCGGGGGCTAGCTTGATCGATCTGGGCGATGGCGTGGTGTGCTGTGAATTTCACGCCAAGATGAACGCCATCGGCGCGGACCTGATCGCCATGATTCACAAAGGGTTGAAGCGGCTGGAAACCGATTTCGACGCGATGGTCATCGCCAATCAGGCCGTGAATTTTTCGGTTGGCGCAAACCTGATGCTGGTGCTGGTCGGCGCACAAGAGCAGGAGTGGGACGAACTGCACATGGCGGTGAAGCAGTTCCAGAACGTGAATTTGGCCATCAAATATGCGAAAAAGCCGGTGGTGGCGGCGCCCCAGGGAATGGCTCTCGGCGGCGGCTGCGAAATCAGTTTGCACGCCGCGCGAATTCACTCCGCTGCGGAAGCGTATGTCGGATTGGTGGAAACCGGAGTTGGCTTGATCCCCGGCGGCGGCGGAACCAAGGAGATGCTGATTCGCGCGAACGAGCATGCGGCTGGCGGCGAGGATCTGGATCTTTTTCACGCACTACGGCAGGTATTTGAGAACGTAGCGATGGCCAAAGTGGGCACCAGCGCGGAGGAGTGCCGCGAACTCGGATATTTCCGGCGTGAGGATCGCTACTCGATGAATACCCAGCGCCTCGTCGCGGATGCTAAGGAGACCGCGCTGGGGCTGGCACGCTCCGGATGGAAGCCTGCTGCGGCAAGTTGGCAGGAAGGCGCGCAGACTACGCAGATCAAAGTGCTGGGCGAACAATTCCTCGCCGGCGCAAAGCTGGCGATTCATATGCTGCTGCGCGGCGGTTATGCTTCGGAATATGACGCAGTGGTGGCGCGCAAGCTGGCAAATATTCTCGCCGGTGGGCCGTTGACCTCGCCGCAGTTGGTCAGCGAGCAGTATGTGTTGGACCTCGAGCGCGAAGCGTTTGTCTCGTTGTGCGGGGAAAAGAAAACTCAGGAGCGCATCGCGCATACCCTGAAAACCGGCAAGCCGCTGCGCAACTAGCGCGGCGCTTGGGTGTGCCAAGTCTCTTCAAAACTGCATAAAAACGTATTGAGTTAGCGGTTTCTGATGACCTATACTGCCTTGCTGTAGAGGGCAATGTGCAGAGACTACTCGCTCCACGCGAAGCCGCGAACATTCTGGGAATCAGCTATCCCACACTGAAGCAGTGGATTTACAAAGGGAAGATTAAGACCGCAAAAACTCCCGGCGGGCATCATCGTGTGCCGGAAAGCGAAATCGACCGGATGATCCCGGCCAAGCTGGAGCGCGGCGACGTGAGCTTGCGGCGAGGCCAGTTCCGCAAAATCAGCGGGCGCAACCAGTTGATCGGGCGTGTGGTGGCCATAAAGTACAGCGGAATCCTGGCGCAGGTCACTCTCTCCATCGGCGAACAACACATAACCTCCATTATCACCGCCGATGCTGCGAAAGAGATGCGGCTGAAAGCCGGCGAACGCGCGGCGGCGCTGATCAAGTCGACCGAAGTGATGATCCTTCGCGTGTGATGCGCGGCGTTTGCGGCAAAAGCGGAATGTCACGCGTTCACATTCTCAGCAAAATACTTTTCGCGGTGCTGGCGGCTTGCTGGCTGCTAGCGCCTTGCCTGGCTCAGAAAAAGCTGCTTCGCGTCGCGGCTGCGTCCGATTTGCAGACGGCAATGCCGGAGGTCGCGAAGGCGTTCGAAGCGCAAACCGGCGTGAACGTTGATGTGGTTTACGGCTCCAGCGGAAATTTCTTTGCACAAATTCAAAACGGCGCGCCGCTGGATGTATTTTTTTCGGCGGACAGCGAGTATCCAAAAAAGCTTGAGGAATCAGGTTTTGCCGAGCCGCACTCTGCTGCCCTCTATGGAATCGGAAGCATTGTTTTGTGGATGCCTGCAAGCGCCAGCTGCAATCCGGAAGCGGGCGGATGGAAATGCCTTCAGCAATCGAGTATGAAGAAAATTGCCATCGCTAATCCGGAGCATGCTCCCTACGGACGAGCGGCGATTGCCGCATTGCAAAAAGCCGGAATTTACGACGAGCTTAAACCGAAGCTGGTGTTCGGCGAAAATATTTCGCAAGCGGCTCAGTTTGTGCAATCGGGAAACGCTCAGGCGGGAATTCTTGCGTATTCGCTCACGCGCTCGCTTGCGCTGAACGATGGCAGGCTGTGGCCGATACCTAAGGAACTGTATCCGCCGATCGAACAAACGGTGATTGTCCTGAAGTCCTCGAAAGAAAAAGCAGCGGCGAAGGATTTTGTGAAGTACGTAACGCAGGGTCGCGGCCGAGCGGTTCTGGAGAAATTCGGGTTTCAGCCGCCCGCACGGTGAGAAAATTCTCACGGTATGGAGTGCGGGAGCCCGGCGTACGCTGCTGCAGGAACCTAGAGGCCGACTAATTTATGGAAGCGTTGTGGCTATCGGTGCGATTGGCGGCGAGCGTAGCGGCAATTCTGCTGCTGCTGGGAATGCCGCTGGCGTATTGGCTGTCGCAAACCAAATGGCGCGGAAAGTTTTTGGTTGAGAGCGTAGTCGCCTTGCCGTTGGTGCTGCCGCCGACGGTGCTCGGCTTCTACGTTTTGGTGGCGATGGGTTCCAACGGCCCGCTGGGCAAATTGTGGATGGCATTGTTTGGCCATACCCTGGCGTTCACATTTTTTGGACTGGTTGTCGCTTCGGTGCTTTACAGCTTGCCGTTCGCGGTGCAGCCGCTGGTTGGCGCGTTTGAAAATGTCGACCCGCGTCTGCTGCACGCCGCCGCGGTGCTCGGTGCCGGGCGCTGGCGTGCGTTTCGTGAAATTATTTTGCCACTTTCAATTCCCGGCGTAATTACTGCCGCGGTGCTGAGTTTTGCGCACACCCTCGGTGAATTTGGTGTGGTGTTGATGGTTGGCGGAAATATTCCCGGCATCACCCGCACGGTGTCCATTGATATTTACGACCATGTGCAGTCGCTCGAATTCAGCGCCGCGAATCGCATGGCGATCGCGCTGCTGCTGATTTCGTTCGCGGTGCTTTCGACAATTTATGCAGTGAATCGCCGGGTGTGGTTGCCATGGCGGGTGAAATGACCGGTAAAATAACTGTTTCGATGCTCGACGTGCGAGTGCGATTCGAACGGCCGCCGCGCCAGCACGCCGAGTTCGAATTAAACGTCGAGTTTCAAATCGGCGCCGGCATCACAATTTTATTCGGGCCTTCCGGTTCGGGAAAATCCACGTTGCTCGATTGCATCGTCGGTCTGCTGAAGCCGCGCGACGCGCGCATACTCCTTGGTGAAAAAGTCATTCAAGATTCCGTGGCTGGAACTTTTCTGCCAGCGCAGGAACGCCACATTGCTTACCTATTTCAGGCGCCGGCACTCTTTCCGCACATGACGGTCGAAGAAAACGCCGGCTTCGGTTTGCATCATGCGCCACCGGCTGAACGCAGACGCGCCGTCAACCATTTGTTGGAAGCATTTCGCGTCGAACATTTGGCAAAGCGTAAGCCGCGGGAGATTTCCGGTGGCGAAGCGCAGCGCGTGGCACTGGCGCGGGCGCTCGCACCGTCTCCAAAAGCAGTTCTGCTCGACGAGCCGTTGCAAGGCCTTGATGCGGAATTGAAATCCTCGATTGTGGATGATTTGCGCGCGTGGAATCATGCGAACCAGCTGCCGATTTTGTACGTAACGCACCAGCGCGATGAAGTCGATGCCCTGGGCGAACGCGTGATTGCTTTGGATCATGGCCGCGTAATCGCCCAAGGAATTCCGCGCAGCGTACTCGACGCTCCGCGAACCAAGCGGTTGGCACGGGCCGCGGGATTTGAAAATTATCTGACCGCTGAAGTGCTGGAGCTGCGCGAAGCCGATGGCGTGATGCGCGCGCGGTTGACGGGTTCGAATGCCGAACTCGAATTGCCGCTGGGCTATGCCGCCGTCCGCGACCAGGTTCATGTGGCGATTCGCGCTGGAGATATTTTGCTGGCGGCGCAGCGGCCGGCTGGTTTGAGCGCGCGAAATATTCTGGAAGGCACGATCGATTCCGTGGAGATTCGCGGCGCGACGGTGGTATGCCGCGTAAACGCGGGCGCGGTGTTCCTGGTTCATGTGACGCCGGGCGCGTTGCGCGCCTTGGAAATTGTGGCGAGCAAGCGCGTGTGGCTGGTGATCAAGACCCATTCGTGCCAGCTGGTGGACTAGTTAGCTGGCCGGAGTTGCAACCGCGCCCACCGTGGCAAATTTCACTTCGTCGGCGATCAGTTCCGTGCCCTTCGGCGTGGCGTGAATCACCACCCGTTGACCGGCGGCAACGTCAGCAAATTTGGCAGGTTTGCCGTCCTTGGTTACATAAACGGTGGTTGGGGCGAGTTTCACTTCAACCGATTTTCCCTCCTGCGTTTTGACGATGACCGAGTCCGGGCTGATTTTTTCAATGGTCCCGATGACGTGTTTTTTGTCACCGTGCGCGAAGGCGGGCAGCGCAATGAGGACTGCGAATAAGAGTGCGATCCAGCGAAGTTTCATGTTCTTGGCCCTCTACAATGATTTTAACTCACAACGCCGCGTGAGAGTCCATCGTTGAGATCCTTCGCCCGCCTTCGGCGGGCTCAGGATGACAGGCTATTCGAATCGCGGGCGACCGAACTAGTGATGATGCGTGTCGGACTTAGACGGCGGCTTCGGTGGAGCGCCGTTTAGAAAATCGTTTTCTTCCTGTTCTTCCTGGCGATCGTCGGGGCCTTTGGGATTGTATTTTTCCATTTCGAGTTTCTCGTCCACAGTGAGCGCGGGCAGATGGCGGATGAAATGAACAAGCTTCCATGTGTCCTCCGCTGTGCCATGCTCCGAGCTGCCGCCGAAGGCCGGCATGCCAGTTAACCGAACGCCATTTTCGATAATCCAGAAAAGTTCGCCATCGGAAAGTTTCTGCGTTTCCGCCGCGCGCAAATCCGGCGGCTTGGGATAAAGTCCTCGCCCGATTTGAGTGTCGGCGCTGCCGTCGTTGCCGTGGCAGATGGCGCAATGGTCAGCGAAGTGGAGGCGCGCCTCGTGCTGAAGCTCTGGCGAATCGGGGATAGGATTTTTCGCAACGTGCGCTGCGGAGGGGGCGGCCATTTTTCGAGCGGCGCGTGCGATGGCGGTTTCGAGTGCGCTAGGCGTGGCGCGCGCGCTGAGGCCGTCATGCAGTAAGCTGACGGCCGCGGCGGCCAGCAAGCTGAGCACGACGATGAACGCCAGTAGGATACTTTGGCCGCGCTTCATGGCTTCAACAAGAGTAGTGCAACTCCTTCTCATAGTGGCCGGTCTTTAGACCGGTGGCTGGCAACATTCAATCCGGCAGTCTGAACGAATGTCCGCAAAAGTACCAACCTGAAGCCTGGCCACTACAAAGTCCCGCGTTTAGCGTCCAGATCGCCATTGTTTTCAGAGCCTAGCCGCGGTGCGCGCGGCGATTTTGTGATCCTCGCTTTCGATGATGAAGATCAGATTGTTGGTGAGCGGCACGCCGGCGCTCTGGATGGTGAAGCTGTAGGTCCATTCAAAGCGGGGAGCGAGTTCGGCGGCGGCTTGCGAGGAGTAGGGGGTCAGGCGTCGCAAGCTGGCGTCGGTACGCTTGCTCGATTCCACCGGGCGCAAGGCGACGCCATCTTTCCATAGAAATTGCAGGCGCAGCGTACTCAAGAGTTCCTGGGTGATCGGCGGGCGGACCGCGGTGTCTTTCAGGTCGAGAGAGCAGGGAGCGTCAAGCAGATGCAACGTGACAAAAATTTCCGGCGGGAATTCAGTGACCGGCTGGTCGCGAAGAAAGTACGCAGTGCCTTCGTCGGTGTCCACACGGCGGAGGCCGTCGAAAAAATCAGGAGCGGTGACGTTTCCGGAGAGGCGGAAGCAGGAGCCATTTTCGAGATGGCCGTCAGTGATGAAGAAAGCTCCACCATCGAGATTCCATACAATGCGTTTGGAAACTTTGGGTGATTTTTTAGAGGGCGTTTCAGTTTTGTTGACGCGGTCTTCGATGCGCGATTGCAGCGGGCGTGCGGGCGATACGGCAAGCATCGGGAGCAGCACGCAAGCGAAAATTGAAATGGACCGCAACGCGAACATCACGGATTCCCAGGAGGAGAGTTTACCGCAGGCAGCGGGTTGCGGAGACGAAATGAGATTTCGTCGACCTGATAGATGGCCTGATCGCCATTGACCGATTTGGGTTGGACTTTTCCGGCGAGGACCGAACGGATAGCGGCGTCGAGTTGCGGAAGTAGGGAAGGCTGCGCGACGGGAATATTGTGGGCGCCGAGAACTAACTTGATTTCGGGAGCGAGCGCCGCGAGTTTTTTTGTGGAGGCGAGGTACGTGGTGAGATTGGTTTCTGGACGGTACAGCCAGATTTCGCCGGGGTAGTAAGTGTCGCCAGTAAAGAGCAGGCCATTTTCGCGGTCGATGAGCGAAATGGCGTCGGGAGTGTGGCCGGGCGTGGCGATGATTTCGACGGTGCGGCCGCCGAGATTGACTTTGAAGCCATCGCGCACCTGCAGTGTAATTTTCCAGGGCTTGGTTGAGTAGGTTGCGGGATTAAAAGTTTTCGGCAGCGCGCCGCAGAGCTGGTCCTTGGCGATTTCGGCTTGCGCGTCTGCGCTGGAGCCTTTGGCGTTGGCGCGGCTGAAGGCGGTGTTCACGCCGAAGACGAACGGAAATTGCCAGTTGTCGCCGACGTGATCGTCGTGGGTGTGGGAATTGAGGACGACGATCGGGCGCGAGGTTAGGCGCGCGACGACCGCTTTGAGGTTGCCGATACCCATGCCGGTGTCGAAGAGCAGCGCCTGCTTGGTGCCGACGATCAGGTAGGAAATGGTTTCTTCGGATTGATGAGGCTCGTAGAGGGCAAAAACTCCCGGCGCGATCTTGTAGACTTCAAACCACGTTTCATCCGGTAGAACGCGCTGAAGAGTCTTGTATTCCGGACGGGGGAGATTTTTGCACCATGCGGGCTTTTCGATTTGCGGGCGATGAGAAGAAAGAGAAATACGTATCACAGAGGACGCGGAGATCGGAACGACGAGGTGACGGAGGCATGGTAGCGGTGCCAACATTTGTGTTGAAAGGAAAAGACTGATGATTGCGGTAGCGGTTTTCATTTTGGCGCGGCACCAGTGAAGATGGATTTTGGGAGCATCATGTGGACGCCTTTGTTGCCGTCGACCAGTTCGGTGATGTGGAGATCGGCGGCAACGCTGGAGAGCATGTAGGCATCGTCGCGGGTGAGATGTTTTTCGGTCATCAGAAAATCGATCATTTCGCGGACAGCGAGGGTGGCGCAGGCGTTCAAGTCATCATTGAGGCCCATGGTGATGAAGTGGGTGGCGGTTTCTGCGCGTGGCCATTTCAGGTGCAGGTCCTTGCGGACGATGAATTGAAAGGTTCCGATGAGCGAAGTTTCTAGCGCGGTGATGTCCACTTCGCCGTCGCCTTGGCCGGCGTGGCCGTCGCCGACTTCAAAGAGCGCGCCGGGCGCGTGCACGGGAAGATAGAGCGTGGAGCCGGCGACGAGATCCTTGTTATCAAGATTGCCGCCCATAATCCACGGCGGAGCGCTGTTGAAGCGGCCAGCGCTTTCCGGCGGCGCGTCGCCCATGCTGCCAAAAAAAGGATGCAGCGGAATTTCGATGCCCGGCGCGAATTTGGCGACCATGCGCTCTTCATCCAGCGGAATAATTTTTATTTTGGAGTAAGGATAATCGTCCGGCAGATAGCCGCGGCCGGGGCCGAATCCGTTGTAGGCGTAAGGAATCGCCAACTTGATGGCGAGGATTCTGACTTCGAGCACATCGCCGGGTTGCGCGCCCTCGATGAAGATCGGTCCAGTGAGGATGTGACCGCCGGGACCCTTGTCTTTCACCTGGTCGGTGATGTCGCGCAGCGAGCGCTCGACTTGATCGGGCGGCACGCCCGCATCTTCTAGGCGCTTGGGACTGTTGGTAATGAGCGTCTGAATCTCCACCGTGTCGCCCGATTTGACGCGCAGTACCGGCGCAGCCTTCGCATCGTAGTAGCCCCACGCGACGGTTTTCGGCGTCGGCTTGAGGGTGTAGGTCGCCTGCGCTTTCCCCTGCACTGGGAGCAAAAGGCCCACTAAGAAACTAACCGCCACTAACAAGGAACTGTTCAGCCTTAGTTCATCTGTCTGCATTTAGTCGCCTTGGATAAGCTATCTCCTCGAGATCCTTTTCTAATTCCAATAATGACGCGCGGGAATTCAATTGTTTGACTAGCTCCGCGGTCAGCAACTGATGGTCATAAACTAGCTCAAGTTCTTTCAGAGGGAGTTCTTTCTCGTAGTAGCCCTGTGCGAATTTCCTATATGTCTCGGCGCCGCCAAGAAAGATCGAGAGTAATTCTTCTGAGCCGTCACCGCACTCATCGCCGTCCGGAAAATCGGAAACACCGCTCCGCCATGTAGGTTCCGTGTGAAGTCTCCAACTGCAAAATGTTGTATTTGGAATATCGAACGCCGGCTCCGTCAAAAATTCGGAGAATTGAGAAGGTACGCTCGTAAACATTCCCGGCCAAAGTGAACGGTCGTCTCGTGCCCAAGGACTCATAAAGCTCTCATGGTCGAATCCTTTGAGGATCGCCCGATGTGGATTAAACAAGATAAAGAAATTGTCGCCACAACTATCCTTCATCGAGGTCATCATCTCGTCATGGCCCCACTTGGAGTTGAATAAGTAATAGCGGTACTTCCAATCTGGGCTCATGATCGCATCGAGGACGGCAAGGGTCTGGGCTTTGCCTCGCAACGTTACCGGATCAGGAAGCCTCGTCAATGTCGATTGTTTCACCAAGCTCTCTCTCTTGTTCGTTGCCTGCAATTCCTCATGGGTGGGTCATGTCTTCGGGTTTGACCAGGGCGTCGAATTCTTCGCCGGTTAGGAAGCCGAGTTTTAGGGCGGCTTGGCGGAGGGAGGTGTGTTCGTGGTGGGCGGTGTGGGCGACTTTGGCGGCGTTGTCGTAGCCGATTTTGGGAGCGAATGCGGTGACCAGCATGAGGGAATCCTTGACGTAGTGGTCGATGATGTCGCGATTGACTTCGATGCCGCGGACGCAGTGGTCAACGAAGGAGTTGCAGGAGTCGGCGAGCAATTCGACGGAGTGAAGATAGTTGAAAATCATCACCGGCTTGAAGACGTTGAGTTCGAAGTTGCCTTGCGAGCCAGCAAAGCCGATGGCGGCGTCGTTACCCATGACTTGAACGGCAACCATGGTGATGGCTTCGCACTGGGTGGGATTTACTTTGCCGGGCATGATGGAGGAGCCGGGCTCGTTTTCGGGGAGAGTGAGCTCGCCCAAGCCACAGCGCGGCCCTGAAGCGAGCCAGCGAATGTCGTTGGCGATTTTCATGAGCGAAGCCGCCAGAGTTTTTAGGGCGCCAGAGGCGAAGACGATTTCGTCATGCGCAGAGAGGCTGGCGAATTTGTTGGGATGCGAGCGGAATGGCAGGCCGCTGAGTTCGCTGATTTTGCGCGCGGCGCGTTCGGCAAATTCGGGGTGGGCGTTGAGGCCGGTGCCGACGGCGGTGCCGCCGATGGCGAGGTCGTAGAGTCCATCCAATGCCTGAGTGATTCGGTTGAGGTCGCGGTCGAGCAGGCTGACCCAGCCG
This sequence comes from uncultured Acidobacteriota bacterium, assembly GCA_963814635.1. GTDB lineage: Bacteria > Acidobacteriota > Terriglobia > Acidiferrales > UBA7541 > Acidiferrum. The sequence continues at coordinate 349,457 of CAWFDP010000004.1, forward strand.
GAGAATTCCTGTTCCACGGTGAGAGGTGTCGCGTCCTGCAAATGGGTGCGGCCGATTTTGACGATGCCGGCGAATTCTTTGCCTTTGGCATCGAGAGCGTCGCGAAGGTTTTTTACGGCGGGAATCAAGCGGCGCACGGTTTCAGTGGCGGCGGCGATGTGCATGGCGGTGGGAAAAGTGTCGTTGGAGGATTGCGACATGTTGACGTCATCGTTGGGATGGATGGGCTTTTTGCTGCCCATGGCGCCGCCAGCAATTTCAATGGCGCGGTTGCCGATGACTTCGTTGACGTTCATGTTGGTCTGGGTGCCGCTGCCGGTTTGCCAGATGCGCAGAGGGAAATGATCGTTCAATTTGCCGGAGATGACTTCGTCTGCGGACTGCGAGATGAGTTTGGCTTTTTCTGGTGAAAGTTTGCCGAGATCCTGATTGACGAGGGCGGCGGCTTTTTTGAGGATGCCGAAGGCGCGGATCAGTTCTGGCGGCATGGTGTCCTTGCCGATGGCGAAGTGGATCAACGAGCGGGCGGTTTGTGCGCCGTAGTAGCGGTCGGCGGGGACGTCCATCTTGCCCATGGAGTCGGATTCGGTGCGGGTGGGCGCTTTCGTGGCGCTGTGAGGCGGAGTGGAAGGCTTGGCGGCTTCGGACATCGGCGGTTCCTCGGGGAAGAGTATAAAAGTTTAAGAGTGCAAAAGTAAAAGTTTGGCGGACGTTTGGGCGGGCGGTGAACAGGCGGCGGGTACCCCACCCCCGGCGTTTTTCTGCAAGGGTGCGGAAGTGATTGAAAGGACGAGGGTTGCGGTTTCGCTGAATGCAAAAAAATTCAGAAGTTGTTGAAATTAATACGGTTATAAACCATTTGAAATGAATGAGAAGCGAAAGTATGTGCAAGGCGCTGAAAAGAGAGAGGTTAGAAGGGCGTTGTTGTGGCGATGCGGCGGATCTGGATGGAGCGTAACAGACGCCACACACGATGTTATATTTAGATATATTCATAAAGTGACAAATAGTAAGTGCAATGTTTGCGGAGGTTGCGGCCGGAATATGCGCGCGAGGGGATTGCCGATGTCTGTGTGGCGGGATGGGAAAGTGGTGGCGGTGCCTGCGGAAGAGTTGCTCGAGAAGTCCTGAAATAAATCCGGATTATTGGATCAGAGTGTTTTGGCTGGCGACGCATTGCCAGACGCCGCCGCGCCTGATCCAGGTGTCGGTAAAACGGACGCGGTGGATGTAGGCTTTGCCTTTGCTGGTGCCGGTTTCACGATAGATGCCGACCACGACAGCGGCGTCGCCATAGACCACCACTTTCAAGCCTTCGTCGTAGAGATGATCGGCCTGGTAGGAAGTCTTGGTGACGTCCTTAAGATATTCCGCTTTGTTCATGATGCTGCCGTCGAAATCGATGTAGGTAAGGGTGTCGGCGACAATCGCCGTAACTGCACCCACATCGTGGCGGGATTCGGCCTCGTTCCATGCATGTTCCAGTTGTCTGATCTGGATTTCGTCGTTGGAGAGCGCCGGTTTTTGTTGCGCGAACAATACGATGGACAGTGCGATCACGGCCAGCAGAGCGGCGAACAGAGTTTTCATGTGATTGACCTTGGTCGAGCTGTGCAATGAGATGAATGGTACAGGGAGCGAATTATATTTTCTAGGGAAATTCGGAGAGTGTGTCTTGACACGATATATGCACGGCAGAAGAGCGTGGGTGTAAGAACCCAGCCGCGGGGCAGACAGGGAAAATTACTAGTGGTGCTTGTACCAGGAATAGCCGGCGCTGAAGAAGACGCTGGCGTTGTAGCCGGGATTGTGGTCGCCGAGGCTGGCGTTCGAATGATGGACGACGTCAACAGTGAAGTCGACGGAGCGATTTGGGCGGAGGAAGTAATGGATGCCGCCGCCGATTTGCGGAGTGAAATTGATGCTGGAGGTGTTGGGCGGGGGCACGTCGGAAGTGGTGAAGAGAACGCCGCCGGAGATGTGCAAATAAGGAACGATGCGTTGGTTGGCGGTGAAATTCCAGCGGAAGACGAAGGGCTTGATGCTGGCGCCATAGACGGCGCCGTTGGGAGTGAAGACGGTGTAGACGGGCATGACTTCGATGGCGTATTCGAAGTTGCCGCGGATGGGAGTGCTGGTGAAAAGATCGGGTGAGAGGACGAGTCCGGCCCGGCCTCCGGCGAAAAGGAATTGGGTGTTCGAGGATTTGCCGGCGCCGGTGCCGCCGCCAAGAAATGCGCCGAGGTCCCAGGTGCCCTGGCCGTCGGCGAGAGCGTTGGATGATTCGGGGGCCGCAGGCTGAGGGGCTGCCAGCTGTTGTGCGCTGGCGGGTAGAGCTAAGCTCAGACCGGCAATGACACAGGCAAGCAGGACGAATCTTAGAGATCGGGCGACAAACGATCGGCGCAAGTTTGCTCTCCTGGAAACAGGATGAAACACAGTGAAAAATGGCGAAAATTTAGAGCACGATAGTACATACAAACGGCTGCAAAAGAGGAGAGAGTAAGCTGCCTGAGGTATAATTGAAAGCGATATTTCAGGGGAAGATGTGGGCGTAAAAAGCGAAAAAGTGCAGGCAAGCGGTAGTGTGAAATGGCGGCGCAGGCTGCGGTTTCTGCGAACCCGTGCGCGCGAGCTGAAGATGATCGGCAAAGCGCTGATCTCAACGAAGCATCCGGTGCTGGTGCATATCATTCCGATGCGGCGTTGCAATCTGGATTGCGGCTATTGCAATGAGTACGACCAGGTGTCGAAGCCGGTGCCGATTGAGGAAATGAAGCGTCGGCTGGATTATCTGGCGGCGATGGGGACGACGATCATCACCATCAGCGGCGGCGAGCCGTTGATGCATCCGGAACTGGAGGAAGTGATCCGGCACATCCGGAAGCACGGAATGATCGCCGGGATGATCACCAACGGATTCTTGTTGAGCGTGGAGCGGATCAAGAGTTTGAACGCGGCGGGGCTGGAGCACCTGCAGATCAGTATTGATAATGTGACGCCGGACGAGGTGTCGAAAAAAAGTTTGAAGACGCTGGATTCGCGGCTGGAGTGGCTGTCGCAGCACGCGATATTTCAGGTGAATATCAATTCGGTGCTGGGCAGCGGGGTGAAGAATCCCGAGGATGCACTGATCATTGCGCGCCGCGCGGTGGCGCTGGGATTTACCAGCACGGTGGGAATTATTCACGACCACAACGGGCAATTGAAGCCGTTGAACGGGCGGCAGATCGAGATTTTCGAAGAGATCATGGTGCTCGGGAAGCGGTCGTATTCCCGATTTAACGAGTTTCAGCACAACGTCGCGCGCGCCAAGGAGCACAACTGGCGCTGCCGGTCCGGTGCACGGTATTTGTACATTTGCGAGGATGGGCTGGTGCACTGGTGCTCGCAACAGCGTGGGTATCCGGGAATTCCGCTGTCGAAGTACACGCCGGAAATGCGGCAACGGGAATACCTGACCGAAAAGTTTTGCGGGCCGCGATGCACGGTATCGTGCGTGCAGCAGATCGGGATATTGGACAATTGGCGGGATCCGCAGAATTTGAAGCCGATGCCGATGTCGCCGCCGGCGGACCTGGTGCAGATTGGGAAGTAGCGAGAATAGAGCTGAAGAAGTAATGAAAAAATGAGAACTAAAGACAGGGCGCACAGCAGATGCGCCCTTTACTTTTGGGGGTTTATATTTTTTGCACAAAAGGCTTTCGGCGGATTGACGCGCAAAGGGGACTTCAAAAAAATTAAGTTATGACAGCACCAGCCATTGCAACAGAAAACTTGGGCAAGGAATACCCGCACGGTTTCCTTCATTTGAAGAAGAAAACTTCGCTGGAAGGCCTGACCATGCAGGTCGAGGACGGCGAAGTGTTCGGCTTTCTGGGACCGAACGGAGCGGGGAAGAGCACCACGATTAAACTTTTCATGGGGATTATTTTTCCGACGACCGGAAGCGCGCAGATTCTGGGCAAGCCGGTGAGCGATGTAAGCATGCATCGCGACATCGGGTACCTGCCGGAGCAACCATACTTCTACGATTATCTGACCGCGGCGGAAGTGCTCGATTATTTTGCGCGGTTTCACGGATTCAGCGCGGCGGAACGCAACGAGCGCGTGCAGAAAATGCTGAAAAAAGTGGGGCTGGAGACGGCGGGGAAAATCCAGCTGCGTAAATATTCGAAGGGGATGCTGCAGCGGGTTGGGCTGGCGCAGGCGATTCTGCACGATCCGAAGCTGGTGATTCTGGATGAGCCGATGTCGGGACTGGACCCGGTGGGGCGACGGGAAGTGCGCGACATCATTCTGGAATTGAAGAACGCTGGGAAGACTATTTTATTTTCAACGCACATACTGTCGGACGCGGAAACTTTGTGCGACCGGGTCGGCGTAATTGCGGGCGGAAAACTACGCGGAGTGGGCGCGCCGGGATCGATCGTCGGCGTGAAATCAACAGGGATGGAGATCGTGTTCGAACTGGCGGATAGCGCACCCGGTGGCGGGAAAATTCGCGGAAAGGCAAAAAAGTCCGGGGCGAATTATCGGGTGAGCGTTGGTGACGCGGAATTGTACGCGGCGCTGGAAGAACTAAAAGGCGCAGGAGCGAAGATACTTTCGGTGACGCAAATCAAGCCGACGCTGGAAGAATTTTTCATGGAGCTGGTCGGGAAGGACCGGACGCAGGCAGCGGCGGTCGAGGTGAGCGGGCAATGAACCGCATCGTGATCGTGGCGAGGAATACGTTTCGCGAGGCGGTGCGCGACCGCGTGCTGTACAACCTGGTGTTTTTTGCGTTGCTGATGATCGCATCGGCAGTGGTCGTCGGGCAGATTTCGATGGATATCGAGACGGTGGTGATGGTGAGCCTGGGGTTGAGCGCGATTTCACTGATTGGATTGCTGATCGCGGTGTTCACCGGCGTCGGGCTGGTTTCGAAGGAGATCGACAAGCGCACGCTGCACGCGGTGCTGGCCAAGCCGCTGCGACGCTGGGAATTTCTGCTGGGCAAATTTGCAGGACTGGTGCTGACGCTGACCGTGAATACTGCGGCAATGGAGGCGGGACTTTTTCTGGCAATACTGTTCGTGAAGCACTCGATCGTGCGCGGCGACGCGGTGGTGCTGGTGGCGGTTTATTTTATTTTGCTGAAGCTGGCGCTGGTGGTGGCGCTAGCGATGCTGTTTTCGTGTTTTACGTCGCCACTGCTGGCGATTTTGTTTACCGGCGGAATATATGTGGCAGGACTATTCGTCGCGCAGTTGCGCAACCTGCAGACCACTCACATAACTCCACAAATGCAAAAATTATTCTCTATCCTCTCGTTCCTGCTGCCGAACTTTGAAAACTACGACGTGATGGGCGCGGCTGCGCACGGACGCGGCATTCCGGCGAGTCTGACGCTGCACAACACGTTGTACACCGTGCTGTATTGCGCGATCGTGTTGAGTGTGGCTGCCGTGATTTTCTCACGCAAGGATTTGAAGTGAGCTCCGGGAAATCAGCGCCATGGCTGCTGTTCCTGGCGGTGCCAGCCGGATTTGCCGGGGTGTGGCATCTGCAAGGCAAACTCAACGCCGAGCGCGACGCATTGCACGAGGAACAGGACGAAGTGCTGGTGCGTTCGCCAGAGTTGCTGAAGCTGGCGGCTCTGGAATACGGAACGCTGGCCGCGGATATTTACTGGACGCGAGCCGTGCAATATTACGGAAGCAAGCGGCTGGGTCAGGACACCAATCTCGAGAGCCTGTGGCCGTTACTGGATGTGGCGACGACGCTCGATCCAAATCTTCTGCCTGCCTACCGTTTTGGCGCGACGTTTTTGAGCCAGCCGGAACCGCGGGGAGCCGGGCGGCCAGATCTCGCGGTGAAACTGCTGCAGCGCGGACTGAAAGCCAATCCGGACAATTGGCGGCTGTATCAGGATTTGGGAAATGTTTATTATCTGGAGCAGAAGGATTTCGCAAAGGCGGGCGAAGCCTATCGAGAAGGAAGCAAAAACCCGAATGCCGCGCCGTGGATGAAGATCATGGCAGCGCGCTTTCTGGAAAAAGGCGATTCGCGAGAGACCGCAGTAATGTTGTGGAGCGAGGTGCTGGAGTCCAGCAACGACGCGCCGATCAAGGAGAACGCGCGCATCAACCTGGAATTACTGCGGGCGGATGACGATATTGACCACATCAACGAAATTGCCGCGAAATTTGCGGCCAGCGCGGGACGGCCGCCAAGAAGCATGCGCGAAATGTTGCAGTCTGGCTTGCTCGACGGTGAACCCGCCGATCCCGATGGGTATGCCTACGTGATCGGTCCGGACGGAAAAGCGCGCATTTCGGAGAAGAGCCCGCTGTTTAAGGAAAAGAGCGTTTACCGGAGAGCGTTGTAAGAAGGCTCGCGCGGCACGCGATCGTTTCCATTCTTAGTGCTCGACGACGCAAAGCAGCGTCATCTGCGGATCGATGAGTAACTTTCCCGGTTCGCGAGCGGAAACGAAATGAAAGGCCGTTTCGGGGCCACCAGCGACCACTCGGCCAAGATATCCGCCGTTCGCTGAATAGATAGGCACCGGGGCCACGAACGAATTAGCGACGCCACTCTGCGACAGCTTGCCCTTGATTGCGAATCCCTTGTCCGTTCGTTTGACCGAATAGTCCACGCGGTAATGTGGAATGCCGGTGCCGCGCACCCAGTCCGCAAAAAACCATTCCATCGATTTGCGGCCTTCGATGGCCATTGCCGGGGTCATTGCGGCTTCGAGTTCGCGCTGCAAATCATCGGTGGAAAGCGCGCGATAGGCGTATTTGGTCTGCAAACCATTCAGCAACGCAATGAAGCGCGCATCGGGATTCTTGGCGCCGGGTTCGCGCATCATCTCGCGCAGCATGTGGATAATCCAGGCGCCCTTGCCATACGCCAGTTGATCGAAGCCGGCTGGCGTGTGCGAGGAATTGAGCCGCGCACCGAGCACCACCGCACCAAAATCGGCAGGCGCGAACCCTTCGTCGTTCTTTTCCAGCAGGCGCTTGCGGTAACGGTCGAGCCACACGCGGAGGCGGCGGTCAGGAGACTTCTGGCTGTCCGCGAAGAGCAGCGAAAGATAGGTGGCAAACGCTTCGTCGATCCACTGGTCGCGATAGCTGGACCATCCGACGACGTTTCCCCACCACTGATGGGCAACTTCGTGGAAGGGAACCAGGTCGTGAAAATGTTCCTGGCCGCTGGTATTGAGGCCGGCACGCTCCTGAGCCTCCGCGGGAAGAAACGAAAAGGTTGAGAGATAGAGCAGCCCGGGCCAGCCCTGGCCAAAGGTGCCGGGAATTTGTGAAACGCTGAGATGGTGGTCCGGAAACGGCCCGGAGTACGTTTCGTAAAAGCGGATGGACGAATCGATATCGCGTGCCAGTTGTTTGAGCGCATCCGCCGGGCGCGGTTCGGGCATCGGTAAGGTGAGTCTTGCGGTTGGCGCGACGCCGTAACCATGTGGCGAGATGTCCACCAGGCCGCCGCCAGGCTGGCGCAGCCGGTCCAGAAGCGCCTGCTCAAGTTGCTTATTGGCATAAACATCGATGGTGTAGCCATTTCCCGCCAGCGTGGCGATGGCATATTCACCAAGGTTGAAGCCGGCCACGCTGGCAGGCTTGTCGGTCTGCCAGCGCCCAGTGCGGATATCGCCGTCCTCGCGCTCGTCGATCTTGATGCCGGTGGCGGCGAGGCGAAGTTTGCGCGGCCAATGAAACGTCATTTCGTAGCTTGCAAACGCTGAAGGATCACCGAGACGCGGGTACCATTCCTCGCGCGCGCCGACGAAAAACACGCCGTTACCAGCGTCGTGAATCACGTTTCCCTTGTAGTGGAACGTCAGTTCGAACTCTTCGCCAATCGAGGCCGGGTGCGGAAGCAGGACGTAAATATGATCATTGCCCAGCGCGCCGCGTTCTTCGGCTGAGGCGGTGGCATCGGGAAACGTAAAAAGCGTTTCGCCTTCGAGAGTGGCGGGTTCGGCAGCCAGGGAGGCGTCGAGTTGGAAGGCGACCATGCGCTCGCCGGAGCGCTCCGCACGGATACGGAGTCTAGCTTCTCCGGAGATGGAGTTGTCTGGACGAATGGAAGTCGCGATTTTGTAATGAATGGCGCGGAAAGCGGCGGCTGGAACTCGCGATGTGCCGGGCAGCGAATACGAAGCCCATACGTCGTAATAATCAGCAGGTCCGGCCTTCCTGCTTTGCGCAAAGGATTGCGGTTCTTCGCGAGCAAGGTCGTAGAGAAATTCGAACTGCCCGATGGATAAACCGCCCAGCATCGCAGCAAAAATCGGACGCGGCGATTGGGAAAAGTTTTCGGAGAGAATCCGGAACGAGTACTGCGGATTCCGTGCCAGCACGGCAGCCTGCCAGGCGTCGGTCAAAGGCGAATTTGTTTCTGGCGCGATCTTGGCGTGTTGCAATTGGTGCAGCAATTCATCTGCGGTGTCGTCGGTAAATCTCAGATAGGCAGTGCTGAAATCCTGATCTAGAACTGGAGTGCCAAGAAAATGGGCGAGCTGCTGCTTCTCGACGGGATCGCGCGGAGTAGCCAGGATGTGCCCGTGCCCGGAGAAGACCGCGCCGGTGATCTTGCCGTCAAGCGGGAGAAAGAAGGCCAGCAAGCCATCGTCGAAGAGCAGCTTGCCATCGCCGCGGCGAAGTTCGATGCGGTTGGCGAGCTCGATTTTGTAAGTTGCGGCGGGATCAACTTGCAGATGGTTCAGGGCGTTCAAGGCTTCGCGCGGCTCACGGGGCGGAGGCTGCTGCGCGACGAGCGCAGCTCCGCCCAGCGAGATCAGAAGCAAGGCGAAGAAAAGGTGGAACCGCATGCTTGTACTGTATTCAGATTGGGCATTACAGGGCAAGGTTGCCTCAATGAGGCCGCTGGCGTGGAGTAGATTGGGAGGATGCGCTGGAGCAGCAAAATTTGGCGAGGAATCCTGCTGGGTGGCGTAGTACTACTAGCTGCGGCGGCCATGCCCGGCGACACCATTGTTCTGAAGAACGGACGGCGGATTACCGCGCTGAGCGTGACCCAGGAAGGCGACAAAGTTACCTATGAGACGTCTGCTGGGACGCTTACGCTGCCTAAGGCGATCGTAGATCACATCGAACACGGAACACTTCCCGCCGCGGAAGTATCCGAGAATCCGGCCAAGCTCGCGTTGCGGCCGCCGGAAACTGACGCCCCGACCGTCAAGTTTCCCGCCAACATGAACGAAATCGAACGGCGCGTACTCCAGGATGGCGGAGTGGACCGCGATTATGTGGCCCAGCTGGAAAACGAGGCGCGCTCTGGGCAAGCAATCGCCAATCAGAACGCGGCGATGGCCCATCACGCGGCTTCGCAATTCGAACTGCTGAACGGTGATCTGGATCTGGCTTTGGCCGACGCCCGTACCGCCGTGACCTATGCTCCCGAACAACCGGTGCTGCTGATGGACGTTGCGTATTTGCATTTGCGGCGCAGTGAATTCACGCAGTCGCTCGATTATCTGGAACGTGCGCGACGTGTAGTGCCGGAAGATCCGGAAGTTTCGAAGCTGGCGGGCTGGGCTTACTACGGCTTGAACAAACTGGACCAGGCGGTCGCGGAATGGAAGCATGCGGCATCGTTGCGGCCGGACGCGGAAGTGGAAGCGGCGCTGAAGAAAGCACAGCGCGACAAGCTGGAGGAAGAGCAGTACAGGGAGAACGAAAGCCGCCACTTTATGCTGCGCTACAGCGGTGCATCGGAACCGGCGCTGGCGCGGGCGGTGCTCCACACTCTCGAACGGCACTACGAAACGATCGAATCGGAGCTGAACTATTCACCGTCGGATTCGATAGGCGTGATCCTGTACACCCAACAGGCATTCGCGGACATCACTCGAGCGCCAACCTGGGTGGGTGCGCTGAACGATGGCCGAATTCGCGTGCCAGTGCAGGGCTTGAGTGATGTTACGCCGGAACTGTCGCGTGTGTTGAAGCACGAACTGACGCACAGTTTTGTGCAACAGAAAACGCGCGGCCACGCTCCGACCTGGGTTCAGGAAGGCCTGGCGCAATGGATGGAAGGGAAGCGCAGCGATGTGAATGCCGCGGCGCTGTTGCGGATGTACAAAGCCGACCCGAACATGGGCGTGCTGCACTTCAGCGGCGATTGGATGAAAATGTCGAGCTCCGATTCCGGAATCGCGTATGCCTGGGCTTTGGCAAATGTGGAATACATTGCACAGGCCGGCGGGATGAATGACATTGATCGCATTTTGGACCGGTTGGCGACGGGCGAGGCGCCGGAGGCCGCGGTGCAAGAAGTATTGCGCGGCGATTACGCGGACTTGACGCGCGACACCGTGACCTACCTGCAGATGACCTACGGCAACTGAATCAGCTGTGCAGTAACAGAGCAGCGAACAAGGCCGCGCGCTGCGGCATGGTGCGCGCTAAAATATATTCAGCCGAAGAGTGCGCGCCATCGCCTACTGCGCCTAACCCATCCAGAGTAGGAATGCCCAGCGCGGCGGTAAGATTGCCGTCGGAACCGCCGCCGGCAGTGGCTTCGCCAATCGTGAAGTCCATCTGTTTTGCCAGCGACGACGCTCGTTGAAATAATTCCGCGCTGATTTTGCGCTCGAGTGGCGCGCGATTGAAGCCGCCATGTACCTCAATCTTTGCGCCCCGCAGGATGGGCTTCAAGCCGCGAAGCCGTTTTTCGATTCTTTGCATGTCATTCGAACGCAGCGCACGCAGATCGAGAATCGCCCGCGCACGATCGGGAATTACATTTGGCCGAGTGCCTCCTTCGACGAGCCCGGCGTTGATGGAGATTCCGCGCGGCAAATCGTTCCATTCCATCAAGCGCGCAATCTGCAGCGAAAGCTCGTGAATCGCGTTGACACCTTTTCCCGGCGCCAGGCCCGCATGCGAAGCGCGGCCGCGCACGATAATCTCTACTTCACCAACGGCTTTGCGCGCGGTTTTCAGCAGGCCCTTCGGTCCGAGTGCCGGCTCCAGCACGAACACCGCGTCACTTCGTTGGGCTTCCGATTCGATAAGATTGCGTGAACTCTCGCTGCCAATCTCTTCATCGGAGGTCCACAGGAAAACGATCTTTTTTTTCGGCGCGGCACCCGAGCGCCGGATCGCGTCGAGCGCAAACAGCGCCTGCACGATGCCAGCCTTCATATCGAAAACGCCGGGGCCATAAACACAATCTGCAGCGATCCGAAACGGCATTTTGGCCAGCGTGCCGGTGGAGTAGACCGTATCGTAGTGGCCGAGAACCAAAAGCTGCGAACCGGCTTTTGCTGTGTGCGAGGCGCTGGCAATGCGCAGATGCGCGCCGCGATGCTGCTGCTCGAGCAACTCGACGTGCACCTCGCGTTTGCGCCATTCTCCGGCAATCACCGCAGCGCAGGCATCAGATGCAATTTTTTCAGTGCTAGGCGATTCCGTGCGTACAAACGACTCAAGCGTGCGCAGCATATCGGGTAGGCGCGAAGTTAGGTCCTTCAGCAACGACTTTAGGTTCAAGCCGGATTCCATGACCCGCCGATGCTAACAACCCCAGCAAGAGGTGGCAAATTGTGCCCCAATAGGGCGTCCGGCCAGCGCCGGCACGCGGGATCCCGCCACAATCTTGCTCTGAGACTGCCCCAGCATCGCTTATAATAGTAGTTTTGGCGGAGAGGCGGAGAAGCTGCTGTCAGGCACCGCGATGGAGTATTCGGATGATTATGGACGTAGTGGAAATCCAGAAGTATTTGCCGCATCGCTATCCCTTTCTAATGGTGGATGGCATCCTGGAAATCGAACGCCTAAAGCGTGTGGTCGGGATAAAAAACGTCACCGCGACCGAACCGCATTTTCAAGGGCATTTCCCAGGCAGGCCGGTGATGCCCGGTGTCCTGATCATTGAATCGATGGCGCAGACCGGCGGTTTGCTTTTACTGTTGGAGATTCCTGACCGGCAAAACAAGTTACTATTTTTCGCCGCGGTGGACGGAGCAAGATTCCGCCGGCCGGTTGTGCCCGGTGACCAATTGCGGATTGAAGTGAACGTGCTGGCGTGGCGTGGCGATTTCTGCAAGCTCGAAGGGAAAGCGTTCGTGGAAGGGCATCTCGCGGCCGAGGCGACACTGATGTGCAAGATGGTGGATCGTGACATGGTCGCGGCGAAAGAGTCGGCCGCGCAGCCGGAGAAAGTTTCCCAGAAATGACCGGTTCCGCAATTCATCCCAGCGCTTCCGTCGCGGCATCGGCGAACCTGGCGCCGGGCGTGCGGGTTGGCGCGTTCGCGGTTGTCGGCGAGGAAGTTGAGTTGGGCGAGGACTGCGTGCTACACCCGCACGCGGTGGTGCAGGGCCCGTCGCGCTTTGGCCGCGCGAACGTGTTTCATCCGTTTTGCGTGATTGGCGGCGATCCGCAGGACTACACCTACGCGGAAGAGCGCACCGAACTGGTCGTCGGCGACAAAAATGTTTTTCGGGAGTACGTCACGGTGAGCCGCGGAACAATTAAAGGCGGTGGCGTGACGCGAATGGGTGACGAAAATTTCGTGCTGGCGTACACCCACATCGGCCACGATTGCCAGATCGGCAGCGGCAATCTGTTTGTGAACGCGGCGACCCTGGCGGGACACGTGACCGTTGAAGATTACGCCACCGTCGGTGCGCTTTCTCCGGTGCATCAATTTTGCCGCATTGGCCGATACGCCTACGTCGGCGCTTCGACCGTGATCACCCAGGACGTGCCGCCATTTTCGCGGATTGTGACCGGGCGCGAAACGAAATCGTTTGGCGCCAATTCGATTGGTCTGGAGCGGCGGGGCTTTTCGCCCGAGAGTGTCAAGACGTTGCAGCGCGCATTTCGCGTCTTGCTGCGCTCGAAGCTGAACACCACGCAGGCGCTCGAAACTCTGCGCAAGGATTTTTCGGATTCCGACGATGTGCGTGAGCTGGTCAAATTTATCGCAGCCGCCGAACGCGGCATTGTGAAATAGGCTGGCGCTTTCCAAAATGACCACAAGCATTTCCAGCAGTAACGGGTGGGGACTGATTGCAGGAAACGGACGTTTTCCGTTTCTGGTGTTGGAAGGCGCGCGCAGCCAGGGAATTGATATGGCGGTGATTGCGATCAAGGAAGAAGCCGATCCGGAATTGGCAAAGCAAGCGCCGCGATTGCACTGGGTAAGCCTCGGCGAGTTGTCGAAAACGATTGATCTGCTGCACAAAGAGGGCGTGACGCAAGCGGTGATGGCCGGGCAGGTGAAACACAATAAGATTTTCAGCGCCATCCGGCCTGACTGGAAGCTGGCAAAATTATTATTCGCGCTGCCGAAGAAGAATACCGACAGCTTGATTGGCGCGGTGGCGAGCGTTTTGCAAAATGAGGGAATTAAACTGGTGGACTCGACGTTATTTTTGAAGCCGCTGCTCCCGCAAGCTGGCTTGTTGACGCGGCGAGGGCCGAGCGCGAACGAATCCGCGGACATGGCGTACGGGTTGAGCGTGGCGCGAAATATTGCCGCCATGGACATCGGGCAGACGGTAGTGGTTTCAAGCCAGGCTTGCGTGGCGCTCGAAGCCATGGAAGGCACCGATGAGACCATCACCCGCGCCGCACGCCTCGCTGCCGGCAAGCCTTTGGTCGTGGTGAAAGTCAGCAAACCGAAGCAGGACATGCGCTTTGATGTGCCCGTTGTTGGCTTGCCGACGATCGCAATCATGAAAACCGCCGGTGCGACCGCGCTTGCCATCGACGCCGAACGTACGCTTCTGTTCGATCGCGAAGCGCTGATCGCCGCGGCCGACGACGCTGGCATCGCGATACAGGCATTCGCCCCGCAAACTGGCGGGGAACCAATTGTGCCTTCCGCGGGAAGAGTTAAGAAATGACGGCCACGGGCGAAATCAAACGCACACGTGTGGCCGTAGCCGGATGCGGCGAATTCGGCCGCAATCATGCCCGTGTTTATCGCGAAATGGATTCGGCGGATCTGGCGGGTGTCTTCGACACTGATCCCGCACGTGCCGCGGCTTTCGCGCAAGAATTCAGCACGCGCGCGTTCACTTCTCTCGAAGCAATGCAAGGCCACGTGGACGCCGCGAGCGTTGCCGTTCCAACCGTCGCTCACGCTGAAGTCGGCTGCCGGCTGATGGAACTGGGCATCGACGTCCTGGTCGAAAAACCCATGGCCAAAGATCTCGCGGATGCCGACGCTCTTTTGGCCGCAGCGAAAAAATATTCGCGCATTCTGCAAGTGGGCCACGTCGAGCGGTTCAATCCGGCAGTCCTTGCGGTTGCGCCGATTCTCAACCGCCCGCTCTTTTTTGAAGTGCATCGCCTCGGTGTTTTTACGCCGCGCAGTCTTGACGTGGACGTGATCTACGACCTGATGATTCACGATCTGGACATTTTGCTGGCACTGGTCGGCGAACCGGTGACCGAAGTGAAAGCGGTCGGAATTCCAGTGCTCAGCGACAAAGTGGACATCGCGCACGCGCGCCTCGAATTTACCGGCGGCGCCGTAGCCAATGTTACTGCCAGCCGCGTTTCGACCGAGCGCGTTCGCAAGATGCGCTTCTTTCAGCAACACGAATATATTTCGCTCGATTATGCGCGGCGCGATGCGCTGCGTGTAGGCGTCAAGAAGCCGGGCCCCGAGCCGGAGTTTGCGTTTGAGAAGCTGCCCTCCGCCGGGGTCGAACCGCTGCGCGCGGAGCTGGAAGCCTTTTTGGCAGCGGTTCGCACTCGTAAACAGCCGAAAACCAACGGTGCCGCAGGCCGCGCCGCCCTGGAGTTGGCTACCCGGGTAACTGCATGCATCCGGGAGCACGCCGCGCGCGTCCAACCAACGGGCAGCCTTCCGGGGTCGGATTTGCCCTCGTTCGACTATCCGAGAAAAGACGAGAAATGATTCCACGGTTACTGGTACCGTTCGACGCTAGACCCTCCACGTTGGAGCCCACCGCCCGGCGGCGTCCTTCTAATTTGGACGACCGCACACTGGTGCCTTCCGGCTTGCCGTTCACCCCGCTCGAAATCATTTCAAAGATTCCCACGAACCTGCCGTTGGAATCGATTGCCAAGCGCTTCATCGTGCCGCGCGACGTAAATCCGGAAGCCTATCAGCACGTGGACGAGCCGCACGCTTTGCCCCCGCAGCCTTCGGAGATGGACGAGCGCATCACCGTTCCCTTGGGCGCCGCTTCGCCGGAAATCATTACGCCTTTGCAGGAGGTCCCAACCGACCTCGTCGAGAAAGACGTTTTCCTGACCGGCGAAGTTAATTTTCTTGGCGACGAAGAGCTGGTCAAGCAAAAGAAACGGCAAAATCTTTTCGATCGCGCGTACTCGGTCGCGATCCATGCCGCTGTCATTGCACTGTTGATCTGGCAGCCGAATCTCTTT
Source organism: uncultured Acidobacteriota bacterium (assembly GCA_963814635.1). Lineage (GTDB taxonomy): Bacteria > Acidobacteriota > Terriglobia > Acidiferrales > UBA7541 > Acidiferrum. The sequence continues at coordinate 364,861 of CAWFDP010000004.1, forward strand.
CATCGCCATCCGCCGACCGCGGCTGATCAGGAAATTGCGCGCAAGCAGATGACGCTGCTGCTGCCGCCGGGCGCGTTTGAAATGTCCAAGCCCGAGCCGCGCGTGGCTCCGCCGCCGATGAAAGTCGATCCACGAATTTTGCGCAAGATCGCGCCGCCGGAGCCCGAACCTCAGCCCACCGTGCAACCGAAAACCGAAGTGAAGGAATTGCCCAGCGCCCCGATTGCTCAGCCGAATGCCAAAGAGCCGCCGCCTGCGCCTGCGCCGAAATCCGAGGTTGCTTCAAACCAGCCGCTGAAATTGGAAACGCCAGATGCGCCGAAAACGCAGCCCAACCTCGTTCTGCCGAAAAATTCAGGCAATCCATTGCGCGATACTTTGAAGGATCTATCGCACTCTTCAAGCGGTAGAAGCAGCACGTACGACGCGCCAGACTCCCGCGCTCCGCTCGGGGGCGGCGGACGGCAAAGTGGCGGCGCGCCCGGGGCCGGCATGGGCAATGCGGTTCAGATCTTGACGCCGACTGAAGGAGTCGATTTCAACGATTACATTCAGCGCGTTATCGCCAGTGTGAAGCGCAACTGGTACGCGGTGATGCCGGAGTCCGCGCAACTCGGCGACCGAGGCATCGTGGTCCTGGAATTTAGCATCCACCGTGACGGCAGCGTTCCCAGCAATGAACCTGATCGGTTACGCGGCTCGGGCAAGGAGCCGCTCGACCGCGCGGCTATTTCCGCGATTCGCTCCTCCAATCCGTTCGACCATCTGCCGCCTGCGTTTTCCGGTCCGGAAATTCGCCTGCGCTTTATTTTCCTGTACAATTTGCCGATTGAAGCTGCGAACCAGCAATAGCACCAGAGAGACTTCCTTCGGAACGGCTCCGAAAACGTCGTGAAAATCGTCCGCCAACAAGTCGTGGGCAGCTTGCTGCTGGTAACCATCGTTCTGGTAATCCTTGTCATTCGCGGCTGGCATATCCTCTTTCGATGAGCACTTCTTCGGTGCTCCCTCCGCTGGTGGCGATCGTCGGGCCGACCGCCTCCGGCAAATCCTCGCTGGGAATTTTTCTGGCCAAAGAATTCGGCGGCGAAATAATTGCTTGCGATTCCACGCAGCTTTACCGAGGCTTTGATATTGGCACCGCAAAACCCACGCCCGCCGAACGTGCCAGTGTTCCGCATCACCTTTTGGACACTCTCGATGCAACCGAAGAATCGACCGCCGGCGGCTATCGTGAACGAGCGCTAAAAGTCTTGGACGATCTGCGCGCCCGTTCGCGCTTGCCCATTTTTACCGTTGGCACCGGCTTGTACTTGCGCGCGCTGCTCGAAGGGCTGGCGGATTTGCCTTTACGCTCCGAAGAAATTCGAGACCGCCTCCGCGCTTCGGCTCTCGAACACGGCCCCGGACACCTGCACGAAATGCTCGAACACCTTGATTCGAACGCCGCCGCGCAGATCGCGCCCGCCGACCAACAAAAACTGATCCGCGCCATCGAGATTTGCCTGCTCACAAAAAAATCGCTAACCGCAGTGCACAAATCCGGAAGAACCCCGCTTACCGGCTGGCGCATTCTGAAAGTAGGACTGCAGCCCGGCCGCGATGCTCTGGTGCAAAGAATCCACCAGCGCACTGACGCGATGCTGCAAGCAGGCTGGCTGGAAGAAGTTTCGCGTCTTATCGAGCGTGGCTTGCCGGACGAGGCCAAACCGTTTCAATTCATCGGCTACCGCGAATTGCGCAGCCATCTTCGCGGCGAACCCACACTCGATGCTGCGCGCGCCGCGATTCAGCAGGGCACTCGGCAATATTCCAAGCGCCAGCAGACCTGGTTTCGACGCGAAAAAAGTGTGTATTGGCTCGAGGGTTTTGGCGATGATGCGGCGATTCAGGCCGCCGCGCGCGAATGGCTGACTACCCAGCTCGCGCTAGAATCGACGCAATCCGAGTGAAACTGCTCGGCATTTCCCGCCGCGCGCTCCTCCGGCGTATACTCAGCCGGATGGAACTCCCGCCTTTCGCCGTCCCAGCGCTGGCCCGGACTTCCCGATTTCGAAAGCGATGAAAACCACGCAAGCGATTCCTGCCACTGAACGCGCACTTCTGGTCGGCGTAGCCTGGAAGCGTTCAGCGCGCATACATGGCCGGCCAGCCGGCACTCCTGAACGCGAATCGCTCGCCGAACTGGTCGAACTCGCGCGCAGTGCTGGCGCGTCAATCGCAGGCACTGTTTTTCAATTGCGCGACAAAGCCGATCCCGCCACTCTCGTCGGTCGCGGCAAGCTCGACGAAATTCTCGCCGAAGCCAACGCCAAAGATGCCCCGCTGATCATTTTCGATAGCGACCTTTCACCGGTACAGCAACGCAACATCGAAGAACACACCGAACGCCGGGTCATCGATCGCACCCAGCTGATTCTCGATATTTTTGCGCGCCACGCGCGCAGCCGCGAAGGCCAGTTGCAGGTCGAACTCGCGCAGCTCAACTACCTGCTTCCGCGTTTGACCGGCAAGGGTGCCGCGATGTCCCGCCAGGGCGGTAAAGGCGCGGGAGGTGCGGGCGGCGCCGGTGGTGGAGCCGGCCGAATCGGCGTACGCGGCCCGGGCGAAAAGAAACTCGAAACCGACCGCCGCCGCATTCGCGACCGCGTCTCCAAAATCGAAAAGGGCATCGAGGATGTCCGCAAGCAGCGCGCCCAGCGGCGTCAGGCGCGCAATTCCGTGCCGCTTGGCACTATTGCGCTCGTCGGCTACACCAATGCAGGCAAATCCACGCTGTTCAACGCGCTCAGCCGCGCTGAAGTATTAGTCTCCTCGCGAATGTTCGCCACGCTCGATCCCACCATTCGCGCGCTGCGCCTGCCCTCAGGCCGCCGCATCTTGCTCTCGGACACTGTCGGATTTATTCGCGCCCTGCCCAAGGGACTGATGACCGCGTTCCGCGCCACGCTCGAAGAAGTGCAGGAAGCCGCGCTGATCGTGCACGTCAGCGACGTCTCCAGCGCTCATCATCAGGAACTCGATGAGGCCGTAAAAAGAATTCTCGATGAACTCGGCGTGGCTGGCCGTCCCACGCTTCACGTCTGGAACAAAAGCGATCTGTTGTCGTCCGAAGAAAAAGCGGAATGGCAAAAATCCGTTGCGCATCCGCCCGAAGGAACGGCGCCGCCAGTTCTGGTTTCTGCGCTGGCCGGCGAGGGTCTCGATGAACTTCTTAAGCGCATTGATGAAACACTTCCCGCGGACCCCGTGATCAAGGTCACACTTCGAGTGCCCTTGACCGAAGGCCGCGCGCTCGCGCTTGTTCACGCACTGGGTCACGTGTATCATTCCGAGCTCGAGGATTCAGATATGCTGCTCGACGCCGAAGTGCCAGTCTCTATGGCCCGCAAGCTCAACCTGCAGAAGTTTTCCGTGAACGGAACTTTTTAGCCCCAGGAGCCGTTTCTCTCTCTGAGAGGTCGCCCATGCTCAAATTTTTATTGTGGTGCATCCTGCTGGTACTCTGCTGGCCGCTGGCGTTATTGGCGCTGATTGCCTATCCGTTTGTGTGGCTGCTCAGCCTGCCGTTTCGAATCGTCGGAATCACGCTGACCGGAGTTTTTGCTCTGCTTAGCGCGATTTTTCTGCTTCCGGCGCGGCTGCTGCGTGGACCGCGCGCGATCTGAGGCCGCGTCTCTGGGTTACGCCTAAGTAATCAAAGAAAAGTCGTCGAAAAACCCTTATTTTTCAGCACTCTCCGGGTCATTGACAGAGCTTCATGTCATGGCTGCCAGCAGTGGAAATCCTTGTGGAAATCGTCGCTCGCGAGTTTCTTGATGGGTTATCCCGCCTTCGCCATGTTTTGCCGCACGAATTCAAATCTCCCCATAAGCCATTGAAAGCAAGCTAGTTAGAGGACGTTAACGGAGTATGAACAGTCCGCCCCGCGGGAAAATCGCCTCCGTGCTACCGCGCGAATTTGCACAGATCCGGGGCACCGCTGTTACGAGAGAGTATACCCAGCTTTGATATTTGCCCTCAGTTCTGCTGTTGACCGCCAAGTACCCTTATCGGCCCAACCGGGGTCTTCCCCCTGCCGTTGACGCCCACCATCTCCAAGCTTATAGTCGTTTTGGCGCCGTATCCGATCCTCTATGCGATTGCGGGCGCTTTGCGCCTATGAACCTTCCCAATTCGCTCACGCTGCTGCGCATCTTCTTTGTACCCCTGCTCATTACTGTGCTCCTGACCCGCAGCCCTAACGTCGAGCTTTGGGGCTTTCACATGCGCTTCGAATTCTGGGGCGTGCTGATTCTGCTGGCCGCTGCCGCCACCGATTGGGCCGACGGCTATTTCGCGCGCCGCCGCTTGCAGGTGACCACTCTCGGAATTCTGCTCGACCCCATTGCCGACAAGCTGCTGATTTCCGCCGCGTTCATCGCCCTGGTCGACATGCATCTGGTGAAGGCGTGGATGGTGGTGATCATCATCGGCCGCGAGTTCACGGTACTCGGGTTGCGCAACATCGCCTCCGCCGAAGGTTTCACCATTGCCGCGTCCGCGCTCGGAAAAACCAAAATGGTTTTGCAGGTCTGCGCGGTCGCGCTGCTGATCGCGGGCTCGCGGTACGTTTCCCTGAAGCCGGTCGCGGACGTGTTGCTTTGGCTGGTGGTCGCCAGCGCGTTGATCTCCGCCGCGCAGTATTTTTTCCGTTTCTGGAATCAGCTTGACGACCGCATCAAACAGCGCAGAAAGTTGCGCATGATGGAAGCTCGCGCGAAGTCCGAGGATGTTGTCCCTTCCTGATCGCCAGTTCTCCGAGGATGACCGCCGTGCCATGCTGGCTCTGGCTCGCGCCGCGATCGTCAGCGCACTCGGAAATTCGTCCCTCGTCCAGCCCAACCCCGAACCGGCGTGCTTTTCCCTCCGCCGCGGCGTTTTCGTAACTCTCGAGGTCCATGGAAAACTTCATGGCTGCATCGGCGTAATCGAACCGGGCGACACGCTGAAGCACAGCATCGCGCACTGCGCCCGCAGTGCGGCTTTGGATGATCCGCGTTTCCCGGCGTTGTTGGCCGATGAAATTCGTGCGCTACGAATTGAAATCTCCGTCTTGTCCCCAATTTCGCAAATCGATCCAAATGACGTCGAAATCGGCAAGCACGGTTTAGTCGTTGCCACTGAAGACCGGCGTGGCTTGTTGCTTCCGCAAGTCGCCACCGAGCATCATCTCTCGCGCGAAGAATTTCTCGAGGAAACCTGCCGCAAAGCAGGCCTGCCGCGCAATGCCTGGCGCGACCCACTTACCAAAGTTTTCGCCTTCACTTGCGAAATCTTCCAGGAAGAACTGCCGGCGGCGTAATTCCGGAACGTAGTCGGGAGACACTCGCCGCAATCGGATGTACTCTAGCTGCATGATTCCTGCTTCGTACAAACCCAAGAAAAAATTCATGGACCTGGCCATTGCTGAAGCAAAGCGCGCTGGCGATCGTGGCGACTATCCGATCGGCGCGGTCATCACCCGATTGATCGGCAAGCGCGAAGTCGTGATCGCTAACGCGGGAAATCGCGTCAAAACTTCCGGCTCCAGCATCAAGCACGTCGAATTGGAAACGCTGAAATATGTTTGCAGCGGATATGGCCGCTATCTGCCAGATTTCATTCTATATTCGACGCACGAACCCTGCGCCATGTGCGCCGGCGCATGCGTGTGGTCCAGAATCGGCGCGGTGGTCTATGGCGTCTCTCAGGAAGACATTCACGCATATGGCAGCAAGCATGGGAACGAATTCTACAAATGGCGCGCCTGCCTGATCTCCTGCGAATTCGTCTTCGAGAGAGGCAACCACATCATCCCGGTGACCGGGGGCTTTCTGCGCAAGGAATGTCAGAAGCTCTTCAGCTATCGGCTAAAGTGACCGCACGCTTTGTTACTGCGGTGCCGTCCGCGCGTCGCGCAACAACACTACATCCGAAACCACGTTTACCCGCACATCTCCCAGGGTTTTTCCATCGGGCGAAAATTGAAATGTAAAACTGCGATCTGAAGTGAAATTTGTCAATCGGCGCCCCGGCGAACCGTCCAGAGGCTGCCTCCAGACGTTTCCGACGCCGTTTTCCACGATGTTGTATGCCACTGCTTTCCCATCGGGCGCGACTGCAATGGGCGGAGAAAGATCAGACCGAGGAACGAAAGTTTTCACCGGGGTCCCGCCATCCGTGGTGATATCAATGAGAGCGATCCTAATCGTTGACAATTGAGCGGCGGCATCGGTGATGTAAGTGAACTCCGGCATGAACCGGCCATCGGGCGAATAATTTACCGCGCCGACCATGTATCCGTTTGGTATCTCGCTGGCCTTAACCAGCTGCGGAGGGCCTCCGTCGATCGCCATTTTCATTACCCGGAATACAGCGTAATCCTCAAAATAGAATGAAGCGCCGTCCGGCGAACAGAGCGGCCAGAAATCCTGTTTGCCACTGGTAAGCTGCTTTGGCCGGGACCCATCCGCATCCACTCGCCAGATATTCGTCGTGTTCTTTCCTTCGCGTCCCGTCGTACTAAAGAGTATGGGTCCGCCTCCGACGCAGACCGAGGATAGCGCGATCGACTCCGCCGGGTCGTTCAGAATTGTCGTTTGCCGGCTGCCGTCCGGCGACATGCGCAGGATCGAAGTCGCCGTGGTGACGATCAAGTTTCCTTGCCCGTCCCATGCCACGCTTCGAATCTCGGTTTGATTTGGCAGGCCCCGAACTGCCACCGGCGCTGCTTTGCTGTTCAATGACTGCAGGAACACCGAGTCAGATCGCTGGGCCTGAATCGACACCATCGATTTTCCATCCGCGGATAGGCTCAGCGTTTGATAACCGTGGGTATCGTTGGTCAGCGTCCGGAACTGTCCTGCCGGGTACGAAACGTAGCCGAGTTGCGGGTTGGTTGCTCCCGCAGCCCGATAATTCACCAGCAGTCCGCGGCCATCGGGCGTCCACGCCAAGTCAAAGAAAATTTTGTCCGGGTACGAAGTCAGTGCCTTTTCTTTTTTTTGCGCGACATCGAAGGCGCTGATCTGCGCTTGCGCTTCCCCTTGCGAATAGGAGACGAATGCGATCCGCGTTCCGTCCGGCGACCAGGACAGACTCAGCGGCACAGGAACTGGAGCAATTTGCAGAATCTTCTCGTCGCTCCCGTCCAGATTGGCCACAAGCAGGCGATACTTCCCTGCTTCTGGATCGTTCGCGCGCGCGTACGCCATTTGCTTGCCGTCCGGCGAAAGAGCAGGCCCGGCATCCACGTCCTTGGCGACAAGTTGCGATGGGCCACCCAGCACCGGCATGCGATACATCTGGAAGTCGCTGTCCGTGGCATCTACTGCCTTCCGGTAGTAGATGTAGCTTCCGTCGACCGAGAAAGCCGGGCTGAGAAGGCCAAAAACGTCAGGCTCCAGCACTTGGGTGTTACTCCCACTCGGCACGTTCCGCAGCCACAAGCTTTGTTTTCCGTTTTCGTTTATTGTGCTGACGATGTACTTGCCGTCCGGAGAAATCGCGGCTGCTAAAGCGTGGCCAGAGTTGGTGATTTGCGTAGCGGTAAAATTCTGAAAGGGAACTGCCAACGCGCGTTTCCCGAACAGCGAGTACACGCCATATCCAGCGGCCGCGATAAGCAGCAGTACAATCACCACACCGCCGAGGAAGATTCCTATGTGCTGCTTCGCGGCTTCCACCACCACCGAACTGCTGGAACTGTGCGTCATTGTGCTCGCCGGGCGCACAGCCGAACCGCTTCCAACTTGCGCCGCGCCCTCGCGCGCAGCCGGCTCTACTACACTTCCGCGAGCTGGCGATTCCGCATCCGTATCGGCTTTCCCGCCAGATCGCCCCGAATCCGTATCCCGTTTCAGCCGCTTTAATTCCGAACGCATCTCCGCCGCGCTTTGATAGCGCAGCTCGCGATCCTTCTCCAGCGCTCGATTGATGATGTCTTCCAGCTTCGGCGGCAAGTCGGGGTTCAATCGCACCGCTGGAACCGGTTGCCGCTCCAGAATTGCATTGAATATCGTTCCAGAACTCTCTCCACGAAATGGCAACGATGCCGTCGCCATTTCGTACAACACCACGCCGAACGAAAACAAATCCGTACGGTTGTCTAGTTCCTTTGCGCGGACCTGTTCCGGCGACATGTAGGCGACCGTACCCAGCGTCGAGCCCGGGCTGGTCAGATGTTCGGCGCTTACATCTGCCGTGAGTTCCTGGCTGATGGTTTTCCCGGAAGAGCCGCTGGCCGCGAACGTAACTTTGGCCAGCCCAAAATCCAGAATTTTCGCGTGCCCCCGCTCGGTGACAAAAATATTCGCAGGCTTGATGTCCCGGTGAACGATTCCTTTGGCGTGAGCGGCGTCCAGCGCGTCGGCAATTTCAATCGCCAAGGGCAACAAAATCTCAGTTTCGATTGGCTTTCCGTTGATCCGATGCTTCAGCGTCGTGCCATCGAGAAATTCCATGGCAATGAATCGCTTGCCATCCTGATCGCCAATTTCATAGATGGTGCAGATGTTGGGATGATTGAGTGCCGAAGCGGCACGCGCTTCGCGGCGAAAGCGTTCCAACGCTTGCGCATCTTGCGCCAGATCTTCCGGAAGAAATTTCAGCGCGACGAAACGGCCCAGTTCGGTATCCTCGGCCTTGTAGACCACGCCCATTCCGCCGCCGCCGAGCTTTTCAGCGATGCGGTAGTGCGAAATCGTTTGTCCAATCAGCGACGGTGAGTCAGCCACAGAGCGCGTATGTTAGTTTCTGCGCTAATCCAAGTCAACGCAGAGCCCTGCTGCAGCCCTGCTGCAGCTTCACGAATTATCCTGAAACAAAAAGCCCGCGAAGCATGAGCCTCGCGGGCGGAGAAAATATTTATAGTGATTGGCGATTGCTATTCGAGCTCGACGTAATCGCCAGCATAAATTTCGTTGCGCGACACGGTGATCAGCACCGTCGAGGCATTGGGGCTGGCGTTCAGCACGATGCCCTCGCCGAGAACTTCGCGTGGGAGATCGTTCCACGCATAGTGCTTGGGATTGGCGCCAAATCCGTATAGCCGGTCCTGATAGTCTTTTTCAGCAGGAATGGTATCCGAGTACGAGCCCTGATAACGGAAGATCCGGAAATAGTCTCCAACCTTCACACCCTGCGCGCTTCCCAGATTGACGTACACCGTGCTCAAACGTCCGCTCAATTGAGTGGTGTCTCGGCCGCGAACCACCATTGCCACCGGTTTGCCGCTGACGGGTGCAAGAGCGTCAAAGCTCGTGAGGTCCTTGAACGGTCCTGCCGGACGTTCCGAAAATGGCAGCACGATATCGCCGCGCTGCATCATTTCGCAGCTCATGGCAACCTTCGCGATGGCCACGTTCGGTTCCACTTTAATTACTTGTAGTTGGCCAAGATCGGAGTAGTGGCTGCCCATCGCGCGGGTCAGCTTATCCTGCCACTTGAACCACATCACCTGATTCGGATCTTCTTCCTGCCGTACCACCAAAAAGCGATCGCCCGGCCTGATGCCCTGATTCGCGCCTTTGCTCAGGTACACAATGTCCGGAGTGGCGAACGTAATCTTGTAGGCGGACTGCTCGCCGGTGACCAGCCGGAGATCATCGGAAACCTTTTGATTGGTGTAAAAGCCGGAGCAGTACACCGAGCTGAACCATGGGTGATCGGTCGGCTGGTAAGCCTGAGTGCGAGGGGCAGGAGCTTCCTGCGCCATGCATACTGCTGCGCTGAACACCAGCGAAAGGCACAAACCTGCGACATTTGCGCGCATCACAAGACTCCTTGAAGCGCACGACCTGTTTTTTCAAGGTTGCACTTGCAACCCTGAATTGATGAGGACCGTGCGGGAACTATTCCATCCCGAAAATAGCAACGCGTTCCAGTACCGTCAAGAAATTGACTTGGGAGGCTTTACACGTTTGATACGCCCATGCTATATCTTTTGTTTTCAATAATATGCCGACACATTCCGCACCCGCCAAAGTCTTCCCGGAACGGCTGTGTGCCGTGATTGCTACCCCCTCGGCCCGGGAGGCGGTTCGCCAACTGCGCGAAGCAAGCCGCTACACCCGGACGATTGAACTGCGGTTGGACTGGCTGCGCTCGGACCGCGAACGCAGCGCTTTTCTGAAAGCTCTGCGCAAAATTGGCAAGAAGGGCTTCACGCTGGTAGCGACATGCCGGCGGATTCTGGGCGGCGGAAAGCTCGCCGGGGGAGCACAGGCGGAACTTTACTGGCTGAGCCAGGCGCGCGAAGCCGGCTGCCAATGGTGCGACCTGGAAATTGAAACGCTGCGGGAACTTCCCGGACAATCGGCGCGGTCGCTGCCGGTACCACCAAGGATTCTGCTGTCTTATCACGATTTCGAGCGTACGCCTCCGCTCCCGAAGAATCTGGTGCCTGCACGGCGCGGTGAAGCTGACGCCGTCAAAATTGCCGCTCGCGCGCGAACACTGACCGATAGCTTGAGGCTTCTGCAGCTGGCGCACGATTCCAGAGACATGGTTGCGGTGCCAATGGGCGAAGTTGGATTGCCGGCGCGTCTGTTGGCGTTGAGCAGAGGAAGCGCGTTAGCGTACGCTCCGGTGGCGGCGGCGACTGCCCCGGGTCAAGTCAGCTTGCATGATTTTCAGCGGCTGTATCGAGCGGATTCGATTACGAAAAAAACGCAAGTGTATGGCGTGATTGGAAATCCGATTGAGCATTCGCTTTCGCCGCTGCTGCACAACACCGGTTTTATTGCGGCGAAACGCGATGCGCTGTATTTGCCATTCCTGGTGGAAGATTTGCGCGAATTTGTGGAGGCCATTCTGGAATTTGGACTGCGCGGATTCAGCATCACTATTCCGCACAAGCAAACGATTATGAAGTATCTGGCCGAGTGCGAACCTATGGCCGAAAAGATCGCAGCGGTGAACACCGTGGTGGTCGGAAAAAATGGCAAGCTGCGCGGGTCGAACACCGATTATCTAGGCGTGCTACGGGCGTTCGACGGGAAACTCAAGTTACGCGACAGCCGTGTTTTGATTTTTGGCGCGGGAGGCTCGGCACGTGCCGCGGCTTTTGCTTTGACTGATGCGGGAGCAGAAGTACTGATTTGCGCGCGGCGCGAATCGGCGGCGCGGGTACTGGCGCGAGCCTGCGGAGCGCAGACCATCGCGCGCAAGTATCTGGCTTCGGCATGTTTTGAAGCCATCGTGAATACAACCCCGGTGGGAATGTATCCGCACGCGGGCGAGTCGCCGCTTTTGCCGAGCGAACTGAATTGCGAAATGGTGATGGATTTGATTTACCGGCCTCTGCGCACAAAGCTGCTTCGGATTGCGGCGCAGAAGGGTATTCGCACCGTTTGTGGCGTGGAGATGCTGCTGGCGCAAGGCTTCGCGCAGTGGGAACTGTGGATGAGGAAAGCTGCTCCGGAAGTGGCGATACGGCGCGCGTTGATGGGAAAATTACGGCAAGAAGAATCTGCAGCCGGCAAGAAATCCGTTAAGAATCGTTAACCTGCAAGCGCGTTCGCGGATTTTAGTGGATAATTGCTTCACGCGAACTTTGCAGGAGTAGTGTGTCGCGGTTTTAACCGGGACCTGAATACCGCATCCATGATCCAGCCTACATTCGCCGAATTTTCGCGCCTCGCCAAAAAGGGAAACCTGATTCCCGTCTACGATGTTTTTTCGGCGGATCTCCTTACGCCGGTGAGCGCCTATCTGCGCATCGCGCAGGGCGCGCGGCATTCGTTTCTGCTGGAGTCGGTGGAAGGCGGAGAGAAAATCGCGCGATACACGTTTGCGGGAGCGCATCCAGAAGAAGTTTTTCGCTACGCGAATGGCGCGTGCGTTCTTGAAGGTCCGGATAAAGTGATCTGGGAAGAGAACGATCCGGTTTCGTTTTTGCGCGAGCGCATTCAACGATTCAAACCAGTGCGGTTGCCCGGATTGCCGCCGCTGATTGCCGGTGCGATCGGCTATTTCAGCTATGACATGGTGCGGCTGATCGCAAAGTTGCCGAAGAAGTTGCGCGACGAAATCGGATTGTTCGATGCCGTGCTGATGTTCTATTTCGGGTTGATTGCATTCGACCACGTGCAGCACCGGCTCTGGATTGTGCGCAATGTTTTTACCGAAGGCCAAGGGACGTTGCGGGAAAAGTACGATGCTGCGGTGAAGGAAATTGAAAAAACGCGAGAACTCCTGGAGCAGCCAGTCGAAGCGGAGGAACGCAAGCAAGAGCCTTCGGCAAAGGCCAAGGCGGCGCCTCGGATCACTTCCAACTTCAAAAAAACGGCGTATCTCGAAGCGGTCAAAAAAGCGAAAGAATACATTCGCGCGGGCGATATTTTTCAAGTGGTGATCAGCCAGCGATTTTCCGCGAAGACGGAGGCTGGGCCGTTCCAGATCTATCGCGAGCTGCGCGCCCTGAATCCTTCGCCCTATCTTTTCTTTTTGCAGCTGAACGATGTGGCGGTGGTGGGCAGTTCGCCGGAAATGCTGGTGAAAGTGCAGGGACGCGACGTTTTTTACCGGCCGATTGCGGGCACGCGGTGGCGCGGAAAAGACGAAGCGGAAGACGTGCGGCTGGAGCGCGAAATGCTCGCGGATGAAAAAGAACGCGCCGAGCACATCATGCTGGTGGATTTGGGGCGAAATGATTTGGGCCGGGTATGCGAATACGGAACGGTCAAGGTGGAAAAGCTGATGACCGTGGAAAGATATTCGCACGTGATGCATCTGGTTTCGAGTTTGCGCGGACAACTGCGTCCCGACGTGGATTGTTTCGACGCACTGATGGCTTGTTTTCCTGCAGGGACGGTTTCCGGCGCTCCGAAAGTGCGGGCGATGGAAATTATCGAAGAGCTGGAAAAAACGCGGCGCGGCATTTACGCGGGTGGAATCTTGTATCTGGATTTCGCGGGGAATCTGGATTCGTGTATCGCGTTGCGCACCATGGTCATCAAAAATGGTGTAGCGCATATTCAAGCGGGCGGCGGGATTGTGGCGGATTCGACTCCACTGGGCGAGTACGAGGAGTCGGTGAATAAGTCGAAAGCCTTGCGGCGCGCGCTGGAAGCCGCGCACAATCGGAAATGAAGAAGTGATGGCGAAGAAATGATTCTGCTGCTCGACAACTACGATTCCTTTACCTACAACCTGGCCCAGTACCTGGGGGAGCTGGGGTGCGAGGTGCAAGTGCATCGCAACGACAGGATTTCGGTGGAAGAGATCGCCAAGCGGAAGCCGGAACGGATCGTGATTTCGCCGGGGCCATGCACGCCGCAGGAAGCGGGAATTTCGGTGGAGTTGATCCAGCGTCTGGCGGGAAAATTTCCGATTCTGGGAGTCTGCCTGGGACACCAGGCCCTGGGTGCGGCGTATGGGGGAAAGATTGTGCGCGCGCCGAAACTGTTTCATGGCAAGACCAGCGAAATTCATCATGACGGCAAAGGGGTCTTCCGGAATTTGCCAAAGACGTTTACGGCGACACGGTACCATTCGCTGATCGTGGAGCGGAGAACGCTCCCGACGGAACTGACGATCACGGCGGAGACCAAGGACGGGATCATCATGGGCGTACGGCATAAGCGCCATAAGCTGGAAGGTGTGCAGTTTCATCCCGAATCGGTACTGACCGAATCCGGGAAGCAGCTGTTGAAGAATTTTCTTTCGTTATAGCCTCCGAGTACTCCTCCCGCCTTTTTTGTAATGGCAGAAATCCAGAGAAATTAGAGAGCAGCGAGCAGCGGGCGCTACCAATCCAGGTCGGCGAGGATCGTGGCGTAAGTCTCGATGCCTTGCCAGAGGTTGCCGAGGCGGATGTTTTCGTCGGAGGAGTGCTGGTGGTTGTCGTAGTTGACGATGGGGACGCCGATCCAGGGTAGGCCAAGGTCTTCGAAAATGTACATGGGGACGCTGCCGCCGAGGAGCGGGGCGACGACAATCTGATTGTTGGTAGCGTCCTGCATGACGCGGATCAGGGCTTTGGAGGCGGGCAAATCCATGCGGGTCCGCGAGGCGCGGTAGCCGCCTTCGTTCATAATTTTGGCCACGAGCGGGTGTTCGCGGCGTTCATCAGGCGTCGGGTCGTGATCGACTATGAAAAAGCCTTGTTTGCGGATGAAGCCGGCGATCTGTTGGAATTTTTTCTGAGGATCTTCACCTTTTACCAGACGCGCTTCGAGAGAGGCTTCGGCTTTGTCGGGCACGATGTTGGTGGCTTGCTCGCCAACGTTGCCGCTGCGGATGCCGCGAATGTTGAGGGAAGGCTGCTGTAGGAGTTCCATCAATTTTTTGCCGGTGCCGTCGGGCTTTGCGATTCCGAGCTCGTGCTGAAGATCGGGATCGTTGAAGGGCATGGCGTTGAGGGCGCTCTGTTCGAGCGGGCTGAGAGGAACGACGTCGTCGTAATAGCCGGGGATGAGGACGCGGCCCTGATCGTCCTTCATGGAGGCGAGAAGACGGGAAAGGGTCATGGCGGGATTTGGAGCCCAGTTGCCGTAGTGTCCGCTGTGCAACGCGCGGATCGGGCCGTAGACGGTCATGTCCAGGCCAATGTCGCCGCGATTGCCAAAGAAGACGAGCGGCCTTCCGGACTGGTGGACCGGGCCGTCGCCGGTGATGAGTAAGTCGGCTTGCAGGAGATTTTTGTGGAGCTGCAGAGTTTGCTGAAGATGGGTTGAGCCGGCTTCTTCTTCGCCTTCGAGGATTAATTTTAGATTTACCGCGAGGGGAATATTTTTGGCACGGAGGGCGTCGAGAGCGGCGAGGATGGCGATGATGGGAGACTTGTCGTCGGAGGCGGAGCGGGCGTAGATGCGCCAGTCGTCGTGATAATTGTTGGATGCGGCAGGCGAATCGGGAAATGGAATGGGCTTGCCGCCGGCTTCGATGGAGTTGTCGCGAAGGACGGGAGTGAAAGGCGAATTGTCGGTCCAGGCGGAGGGATCGACTGGCTGGCCGTCGTAGTGAGCGTAGAAGATGACGGTGCGAGTCGCGCCGAGGGTGTCGAGTTTGCCGAAGACCACCGGGCCGCGACCTTCGATGGAAAGAAGATGGGTTTCGATACCGCGAGCTTCGAGCATTTCCTTGAGGCGCGCGGCGTTTTTATCGATGTTGGAGGTGTCGCTGGCGACGTTGGGGATGGAGAGAAATTCGCGGAGTTCGCGCATGATGCGGTCTTCGTTGCCGAGGCGGTAGGAGCGAACTTCTTCGACCACGTGCTTTGGCGGAGGGAGAACACGTTTTGTTTCGAGTTTGCCGCCGACAGAGACTTGAGCGACGGCAGAGACGGCGCAAGAACAGAGGACGGCGAAGCACATGAGTTGGATTCGGTTCTTCACGGGTTCACCTAGTTCGAGTCTACATTATGTGAGAAGCTGAAACGATTGAAGCGAATATGAGCCAACTGACATTTAATTTGCAGCCGGACCGGCGGGCGCTTACGGTAAGCGAGCTGACCGCGCGGATTCGCGACCTGCTGACGAAGAATTTTACCGACGTTTCGGTGGAAGGGGAGATTTCGAATTGCCGGGCGGCACAGTCCGGACATTTTTATTTTACGTTGAAAGATGAGAAGGCGCAGGTGCGCTGCGTGTGGTTTAAGCAGCAGATGCGCGGCGTAAAGATCAGGCCAGAAGATGGATTGAAGTGCAGCGTGCGCGGATCGATCAGCGTGTACGAAGCGCGCGGCGAATATCAGGTTTATGTGGAGTCGATGGAACCGGTGGGGCGCGGGGCGCTGCAACTGGCGTTCGAACAATTGAAGAAGCGGTTGGAAGCGGAGGGATTGTTCGATGCGCGGAATAAGAAGCCGCTGCCGGTGCTACCGAGCAGGATCGGATTGATTACGTCGCCGACCGGCGCGGCGGTGCGCGACGTGGTGCGAATTTTGCGGCGGAGATTTCCGAACGTGCATTTGACGCTGTTTCCGGTGCGAGTGCAGGGAGAAGAGGCGGCGGGAGAGATTGCGAAGGCCATCAAGTTTTTCAATCAGCGGGAATTGGTGGACGTGCTGATTGTGGGGCGTGGCGGCGGGTCGATGGAAGATTTGTGGGCGTTCAATGAAGAGATTGTGGCGCGGGCGATTTTTGAGTCGAAGATCCCGGTGATTTCGGGTGTGGGGCACGAGACGGATTTTACGATCGCGGATTTTGTGGCGGATGTGCGGGCCTCGACTCCTTCGGCGGCAGCGGAAATTGTGGTGCAGACGCGGCGAGAATTCGACAAACATGTCGCGAGTTTGCGGGATGCGTTGGCGGAACAGATGCGTTACCGGATATTGGTGCTGAGCCGGAGGGTGCATGAGCTGGCGGGGCGGCGAGGTTTCCGGCGTCCGCTGGATTTGCTGCGGCAACAGCGGCAGCGCGCGGACGAATTGACTTCGCGTGTGGCGCTTGGATTAAAGGCGCGGTTGGAGCAATCGCGAAAGAGATTTACGGCGGCGCATCTGCGGATTGTGAGTTTTGATTTTCGGATGAAGATTGCCTCGCTGCGGCTGCGGCTGGAGAAGCGGAGCGTGGAGCTTGGTACGCGCGCGGAGCGGCTGTTACAGAAAAAGCGGGAGCGGTTGGAGCGGCTGAGTTTGCAGTTGCAGGAACGCGGGCCGTTGAAGGCGTTGGAGCGCGGGTATGCGATTGCAACGGATGCGGCCGGGAATGTGTTGCTTTCGGCGGAGCAGGTGCAAATTGGCGATGCTGTTGCTATTCAGCTGCATCGCGGTAAGTTAAGTACGGAAGTAAAAAAGCGGGAACCTTTATAACGCTCCTATTTTCAGCGCGCAGGATTATTGTTGTTGCTCCGCTCTTTTTTCCTTGATTTCTTTGATGTTGTCGACCAAGTTGTCTGCCATCTTAACCAGCTGACTGCGCTCGGATTCGTCGGCCACGGTGTCAGCCTTGCGCCGGTACAGCAAATTCAAGTAGGCCATCGCGTCATCATAAGCGGGACGCAACTTCAACGCTTTCTTCGTGTAATCAATGCCTTCGTCAATGGTCGGCCCGTACTCGCGAAGGTATTCCTGCCGCAGAGGTTCGGGCGGCGGCTCGTCATCGCGGAGTTGCTTTCCGCGTATAGACAAATTGTACTTTGCACGAAACTGCCCGTTCGCCCGGAACGACAACGTCCAGTCGATTACTCCGATCCAGTAATAAGGCTCCGGATCGTTAGGGCGCAGATCGATGTGCCTTTGATGGTAGGACTTAGATTCGGTGAAGAGATTGGGATCGTAAGGATTGCCGGCCATTTGAAATAAAATCGAGCCTAGCCCATCGATTGCAGAGATATTTTGCGGGTCCAGAATCAGGATACTCTTAAATTCTCCGACGGCGTCTTGTCCGTAACGAACATTTTCTTCGCTGGGCGCGCCCGGAACATACTGGGAAGTGTAGGTAGTGGCGAGGTACAGACTGGCGTTCAGAAGTTGCGGATCAAGTTGTTTCGCGTTGCGGAAGTCCTGTTCGGCTTCGTCGTACTGCCCATTCTTGAAAGCTTCGACACCCCGATTGAGCAGGTCGCGAGCCTGGAATTGCCGGCTGTCTTGCGGCGAAGTCTGCTGTGCGGAACTAAAGGAAGCACTTACGACGAGGAGAGCAATTGCGAAAACTGCACCGATAAGGGCTCGTGCACCGTACAACTTATCGACAGAACTGGATTTATTCATGGGACGCTCCGCGGTCCCTGCGCGTAGTGATTCTACTCTTCGTCGTCGGAAGAGGAAACCTTTAATACAGCGAGGAAGGCTTCCTGGGGTATGTCGACCTGGCCGACGCGCTTCATGCGGCGTTTGCCTTCTTTTTGTTTTTCGAGGAGTTTGCGTTTGCGGGAGATGTCGCCGCCGTAGCATTTGGCGAGAACGTTTTTGCGCATGGCGGCGACAGTTTCGCGGGCGATGACGCGGCTGCCGATGGCGGCCTGAATGGGAACTTCAAACATTTGACGCGGGATGAGTTTGCGGAGGCGGGAGACGAGTTCGCGACCGCGTTCGTAAGAGGTGTCGCGGTGAGTGATCATGGCAAGCGCGTCGACAGGTTCGCCGCCGACGAGCACGTCAAGTTTGACGAGGTCGGATTCTTTATAGCCTTGGAGATGGTAGTCGAGGGATGCGTAGCCGCGGGAAACGGATTTGAGGCGATCGTAAAAATCCAGAACGATTTCGTTGAGCGGCAATTCGTAGGTGAGCATGACGCGGGTGGGAGAGAGATACTCAAAATTTTTCTGGATGCCGCGTTTGTCCTGACAGAGCTGCAGAATGCCACCGACGGAATCGTCGCTGGTGATGATCATGGCCTTGATGATGGGCTCTTCGATCATTTCGATGTCGCTAGGATTGGGGAATTTGGCGGGACTGTCGACTTCGATGGCGGTGCCGCCGACGCGGGTGATGCGATAACGCACGCTGGGCGCGGTGGTGATGAGGTTGAGGCCGAACTCGCGTTCGAGACGCTCCTGCACAATTTCCATGTGGAGCAGGCCGAGGAAGCCGCAACGATAGCCAAAACCGAGAGCGACGGAATTTTCCGGCTCGTAGTAAAAGGCGGCGTCGTTGAGCTGGAGTTTGCCGAGAGCGTCGCGCAGCGGTTCGTAATCGTCGGCTAGAACCGGGAAAAGCCCGGCGAAAACCATGGGCTTGGTGGCTTCGAAACCGGGGAGCGGCTGAGCATCGCTGCCGGCTTCGATGACGGTGTCGCCCATGCGAGCGTCGGCAACGCGCTTGATGTTGGCGACAATGAAGCCGACGTCGCCGGCTTCCAATTCTTCGAGGGCGATTGGTTTGGGCGTGAGCGCACCGAGTTGCTCGACTTCGTAAACATCATTGCCCGCACAGAGGCGAATCTTCATGTGATTGGTGATGCGGCCTTGCATCACACGGACAAGGACGACTGCGCCGCGATAGGCATCGAACCACGAATCGAAAATGAGAGCTTGCAGCGGATTCGCCGCGCTGCCTTTTGGCGCGGGAATGCGGTGAATGACGGCTTCGAGAACGTCATCGACTCCGAGGCCGCTCTTGGCGCTGATGGGCAGGGCGTCGTGCGCGTCGATGGCCAGCACATTTTCAATCTGTTCCTTGACGAAATCGATTTGAGCGGCGGGCAGGTCAATCTTATTTATGACGGGAAGAATGGTGAGATTGTGGCCAGCGGCGAGGAAAGTGTTGGCGACGGTCTGCGCCTCGACGCCCTGGGAGGCGTCGACCACAAGGAGGGCGCCTTCGCAAGCGGAGAGGGCGCGGGAAACTTCATAGGAAAAATCGACGTGGCCAGGAGTGTCGATCAAGTTCAGGCGATAGGTGTGGCCGTCTTTCGCTTTGTAATGCAGGCGAATGCTTTTGGCTTTGATGGTAATGCCGCGTTCGCGCTCGAGGTCCATGGAATCGAGAACTTGCGCGGACATTTCACGCTCGGAGAGGCCGCCGGTCATTTCAATCAGGCGGTCGGCGAGTGTGGATTTGCCGTGGTCGATGTGCGCGATGATGCAGAAATTTCGCTGGAACGTTGGGTCCATGTACCTGTTAGCCGGCAGCGGCGTAAGGGAAGCCGGGTGCCTGGGATTATCCTAGAATTCCGCGATGGGAGCACAGACGGACTGCGCGAAATCGCTGTCTTGGAAGAACTAGTTTCTCATAAATTGGCAGTGGCGTCAGCGGCGGAAGTGATTGACAAGCCAGAGAATGAGGCTGACGCCGACGCTGATGATAAGGCAAGAGACGATGGGGAAATAGAAAGTGCCGTGGTCTCTGCGGTGGACGATGTCTCCGGGGAGGCGTCCGAGGCGCAATGGAAGTCTTGGTCCGAAGTAGAAGAGAGCGCCGATGATGATGAAGATTGCGCCGACGGAGAGGAGCAGGCGGCCGAGTTGTTGGGTCGGTTCCACCGCCGCATTCTAGCCGGAACAGCCGGCCTTCTGTAAGATGTTTGCGAAATGCTCAGCATGAACCTGACGTCCCGTTCTGTGGTTAGGCTGCCAGTCAGCGCATTTCCGCGTCGTGCTGACGCCTAAGTCTGTGACAAGTGCGGAAAGGGCGTTACCAAGGTCACTTCGACCAAGGATGTCTCATTCTTGGTCGCCGATGGGGCCTGAGGGTTTCAGATGCGACTGTGGAGAAAGGTATCGGACCGGAGCGACGGAATGGGACCACTTTGGCGACTTTGAGAGGAGCAAACGTGCCGGAGACACCATAGGCGTCGGAATTCTGCTGTCCGTTATGTTTTGCGTGGTCGGGTTAATTCCCTTCCTGGTGCTGCGCTTTGCACTGGAGTCTCGGGAAGCGGCACTGTGGACCTGGTTGGCAATCACCGTTCTGCCGTTTGTGGGAATACAAATCTCGTTCTGGCCGGAAGTGTTCAGATCGATGTGGCGAACGAGAATCGCAAAGCGCTACTCGTCCGACAAGCGTAAGGAAGGTGAGCTGGATCCACCGAATCCGCCTTCCGTGCGTTTTTATATCAAATCGAGGCCGGAGAAGAAGTAGCCGATTTCGAAGGCGGCGGTTTCCGGAGCGTCGGAGCCGTGGGTGCAATTGGTGCCGATGCTGGTGCCGAGGTCGTGGCGAATGGTGCCAGAAGCGGCCTTTTTGGGATCGGTGGCGCCCATGGTGTCGCGCCACTTGGCGATGGCCCCTTCGTCTTCGAGGACCATGGCGAAAATCTTTCCTGAGGACATGAAGTCGGTGAGTTCGCCGAAGAAGGGGCGGGCTTTATGGACGGCGTAAAAGCCGCCGGCTTCTTCCTTGGTGAGGCGCATGGATTTGATGGCTACGATTTTGAAGCCTGCTTTGTGAATGCGGGACAGGATTTCGCCTTGCTGACCGGCGGCGACGGCGTCCGGTTTGATGATTGCGAAAGTGCGTTCGAGAGACACGTAAAACTCCTTAAGAGAAGTAATGAAGTAACGAAGTAATGAAAAAGACTTAAACCCTGTCGTTCAAAACTCTTCCATTGATTCCATAAGCTCTTTGACATCGCCCCGAGCAGATTAAAGCGATTGCTCAGCTCGCTGGATTCCTTTCGTGAACTATGAAGGCGAGGCTCTTAGCCCAGCCTTCCACGATATTCGCCGGAACTGATCTCGCCGCGCGGCGAAGTTGCCTGCCGTTTTCAAAGCTGCTCGTAAACCGGAAGCCTTTTCGTCGATCAGGAGACGTCCAGCGCGATGCGATAGGACTCCTTGAAAACATTCAAATCCTTGTAAGTCTTGATAGGCATTGCAGCCGACAGCGCAATCCTGTCATTACTTCGTTACGTCGTTACTTCATTACTTCAGAGTGGCGGCGAGAGTCGAGCCTAGATCGGCTGGGGTCTCGACCGTTTTGATGCCGGCGGCGTTCATGGCGGCGTATTTGTCTTTTGCGGTGCCTTGACCGCCGGAGATGATGGCGCCGGCGTGGCCCATGCGGCGGCCGGGGGGCGCGGTTTGACCGGCGATGAAGCCCACGACCGGTTTTTTCATGTTGGCTTTGATCCAAGCGGCGGCGGTTTCTTCGGCGTTGCCACCGATTTCACCGATCAGGATTACCGCGTGAGTCTCGGGGTCGTCATTGAAAAGCTTGATGGCTTCAAGGAATGAGGTGCCGATGATGGGATCGCCGCCGATGCCGATGCAAGTGGATTGGCCGATGCCAAGGCGAGTGAGTTGATCTACGGCTTCGTAGGTGAGGGTGCCGCTGCGGCTGACCACGCCGACGTTGCCTTGCTTGTGAATGCGGCCGGGCATGATGCCGATTTTGCATTTGCCGGGAGAGATGACGCCGGGGCAGTTGGGACCGATCAGGCGGGTTTTGTTGCGATCGACTACGGTGGTGACGCGGACCATGTCGATTACCGGAATGCCTTCAGTGATGCAGATGACGAGAGGAACTTCGGCGTCGGCGGCTTCCAGGATGGCATCGGCGGCGTATGGTGGCGGAACGAAAATGACTGATGCGTTCGCACCGGTGCCTTTGACGGCTTCGGCTACGGTGTTAAATACAGGCCGCTCTAAATGTTTCGTTCCACCCTTGCCAGGAGTGACGCCACCGACAACGTTGGTTCCGTACTCGATCATTTGTTGGGCGTGAAAGGTTCCTTCGCGGCCGGTGAAACCTTGCACGATGAGCTTCGTTTTTTCGTTAACCAAAACGCTCATTGCGCACCTCCGGCGAGAGCGACCACCTTTTCGGCGCCGTCCTTCATTCCATTGGCAATGGTGAAGTTGAGGCCGGAGTCGCGGAGGATTTGCTGGCCGAGTTCGACGTTGGTGCCTTCCATTCGAACCACTACCGGAATTTTCACTTGCAGATCCTTTGCAGCGGCGACGACGCCGGTTGCGAGCACGTCGCAGCGGAGAATACCGCCGAAGATGTTGATGAAGACGGCTTTGACGCCGGCATCGCTGAGCAAAATGCGGAAAGCATTCTTGACCTGCTCGGCGGACGCGCCACCGCCGACGTCGAGAAAGTTTGCCGGTGAGCCTCCGGAATATTTGATGATGTCCATGGTGGCCATGGCGAGGCCGGCGCCGTTGACCATGCAGGCGACGGTGCCGTCGAGCTTGATGTAATTGAGGCCGTACTTGGAGGCTTCGACTTCGAGAGGATCTTCTTCATCGAGATCGCGCAGGCCGCGCAGATCGGTGTGGCGGAAGAGGCCATTGTCGTCGAAGGTCATTTTGGCGTCGAGAGCGACCAGCCTGCCGTCGCCGGTCAGCACGCAGGGATTGATTTCGAGCATGGAGGCGTCGGTGTCAACGAACGCGCGATAGAGCGCCTGGAAAAACGGGGCGGCGTGGTTGGCGGCTTCGCCGGAAAGGCCGAGGCCGAAAGCCAGCTTGCGCGCCTGATATGGCTGGAGTCCTACCGCAGGGTGAATGGTTTCTTTCAGGATGGCCGTGGGATCCTTCTTGGCGACTTCCTCGATTTCCATGCCGCCGGCGCCGCTGGCCATGAAGATGACGCGAGCGGTCTCGCGGTCGACCAAGAGACTAAGGTAGAGTTCGCGCTTGATGTCCAGGCCCTCTTCGATGAGCAGGCGCTTTACGATGCGGCCTGCCGGGCCGGTCTGGAGGGTAACCAGGTTCATGCCGAGCATGCGGGAGGCGATTTCGGCGGCCTCGTCGGGCGAATGGGCCAGCTTTACGCCGCCGGCTTTGCCGCGTCCGCCAGCATGGATCTGGGCCTTGACCACGACAATATTGGACTTGAGGCGATGCGCGCCTTCGCGGGCTTCTTCCTTGGTAAAGGCGACTTCGCCGCGCGGAGTGGTGACGCCGTAGCGTGCGAGGATAGCTTTAGCTTGGTATTCGTGAATCTTCATCAATGATCCATTCGTGTGAGCTGAGGAACTGCCAGCCGGTGTTAGAATTTGCCGATTGTGAACATAGAAGTTTACTCGGAACGCGGCAGGGGAGCAAGAACAGGGGAAATGGCGGAAACTTCGGAACTTCTTGCGGCACAGAGCGGCGACTTTGCAAGGGCTGCGAGCCAAGTATGAGACATCGTTTGCTGGATCAGGCGATTGGCGGGCATCTGCTTCGTGGAGCGGAGGCTGAAGAGCTCATGGAGGAATTGCTGGGCGGGCGGCTGGAGACGCCCGAGATTGTGCAACTTCTTGGCGCGTTGAATGAACGGCCTTTTCGGGCGGAGGAGTTAGCGGGATTTGCGCGGGCGATGAGGCGGCATGCGACAAGGGTCTTTGCGGACGATGAGAGCTTGCCGGAGCGGATGGTGGATACCTGCGGAACCGGCGGAGACGATTCCGGTACATTTAATATTTCGACGGCGGCGGCGATTGTGGCAGCCGCAGCAGGTGCGCGTGTGGCGAAGCATGGAAACCGTGCAGCGAGTTCGAAGAGTGGAAGCGCGGACGTGCTGGAGGCGCTTGGGGTTCGAATCGATGTGCCGTTCGAACGGACCGGACAAGGAATACGCGAAATCGGCATAGGGTTCTTGTTTGCGCAGGCGGCACATACCGCGGCCCGGCACGCGATGGCTGCTAGGAAGCAACTTGGTGTTCGAACCGTGTTTAATTTGCTGGGGCCGCTGACAAACCCGGCAAGAGCACAAGCACAGGTACTTGGAGTATTTTCCGCCGACGTTTTGGAAGTGATGGCGGAAACGCTGGCGGAGTTGGGCACGGAACATGCGTATGTGGTGCACGGGGCGGGAAAGCTGGATGAGATTTCGCTGGCCGGGCCAACCGTCGTGGCGGAAGTACGTAATGGGAAGGTGCGAAAGTTTGAAGTTACTCCGGAAACCTTTGGCAAGAAACCGGCGCCGCTGGAGGCGATTCGCGGAGGATCACCGGCGGAGAACGCGGCGCTGATCGAGAGGATCTTCGCGGGCGTCGTCGAGAGCGAAGAAGATCGCGCCCGACGAGATATTGTGGAGGTGAACGCTGCTGCGGGACTGGTAGCGGCGGGTGTGGCGAATGATTTTCGGGAAGGAGCAGAAAGGGCCGAGAAGGCGATTGCCTCGGGTGCGGCGGGCGAAAAGCTGATGGCGGTGCGGAGAATTGGGCGCGATTAGATACGAAAAGGTGCATGATTCCGCATGGCGGTGAACTGAACTTTTGCCCGCGTTTTGGGGAGGGTATATAGTTTAACAGCGCAGCTCGCAACCCGCCGCCGCGCCACATTTTCAACGGGCTCACCGGGCGCTCTTTAGGCTCCGCAAAGGCAAACCGCAGGAATGGCTGACGTCAACAAGCAACTGGAACGCGCGAAGAGATTCCTCGAAAAGAATCGTACCGAGGATGCGATTGACGCCTATCTGGCGGTATTGGAAGAGGCGCCGTCGCATCCCGAGGCGACCCAGGCGCTGGGCGATCTGTACGCGCGGCAAGAGCAACCCGAGCGTGCCGCGGTTTATTACGGGATGTTTTTTGACCTGCTGATCGATCCGAAGGAAGAATCCAAAGCTCTAGCAATCTACAATCGATTTCTAAAAAATTTGTCGGCGAACCAGCCGCCGGAGCGGATCGCGCGGTACGCGTTCCTGCTGCAAAAACAAAATCGCACCGCGGAAGCAAGCGAGCAGTACGGCAAGGCGGCGGAATTGTTTACGCTTGCGGGCAGGGATGAAGATGCGCTGTTTTGTTGGGAGCGGATAGCGCAGCTGGAACCGGAAAATTTGTCGCGGCAAGTGAAGCTGGCGGAAGCGGCCGAGAAGGGTGGGCGTATCGCGTTGGCAGCACGTGCCTTGCTGCGAGCGGGGCAACTCGCGTCGGCGACCGGAGCAGCCGACGAAGCGCTGCAATTTCTGGCGCGCGCCCATTCGCTTGCGCCGCAGGAGCGCAGCGTGGCGTTACTGTATGGAGCGGCCAAGTTGCGCAAGGGTGAGGCGGCGGAAGCTGCGCAATTGATGGAGCCTTTTGCGGCCGCGGAATCCGACGCTTCCTTTCTGGAAACATTTTCCGAAGCGCTGATGCGCTCCGGACGGCTGGATCAAGCGCGAGAGATTCTAGAGAAACTGCTGCGGGAAAAAAATGCGGGATTGGGCAAGCTGTTCCAACTAGCGGAGCAGTACGCAGCGACCGGCAACGGCGGCAAGGCAGTGGAACTATTGGCGGTACTTAAACGGAAAATGTTTGCGGACAAGCGGCACAATGAATTTGCCGCGCAACTGGACGACGTTGCCGGGCGTCATCTGCAGTCGTGCGAGATTCTGGAATACTGGGCCGCGCTGTACAACGAGCTCAACCGCGAATCAAAATATTTTGAGATTACGATCCGGCTATTCGACGCGTATCTGGAGCGCGGGGAGGTTCGCAAGGCATGCGATTCGTTGGAACGGCTGGTTGATATTGATGCTTACGATTACCGGAACCAGGAGCGCTTGGAAAAGTTGCGGGGCAAGGCCGACGTGTCATTCATTCAGAGAGTGGCGAGCCGGCTGACCAGATCTGGAACGAGTATTTCCACATCGGAAACCGAGCCGCAAGCCGGGCCGCGCAGCAATCAGGAGTCGGCGCAGCCAGTGACCGACGAAACGAGACACACGCAGACGCTGGAAGACTTGATCGTGCAGACGGAAATTTTCCTGCAGTACTCGCTGCAGAATAAGGCGGTGGACCGGCTGCAGAAAATTGCCGAAATGTTTCCCGGGGAAGAAGAGAAAAACGAGCGACTGAAGAATTTGTACCAGACGGCGAACTGGTGGCCGAAGGGAGTGCCGCCAAAAAAGGTGGAATTGCCCGTGCGGCAGGCGGCTCCGGCAGCGCCGGAAGTGCTGCAAGCAAATCCCGCGAAGACCGGGACGTATAATGCGGACACGCTGCGCGATCTGGCGAAAATTTCCGAGATCAATCAGAAGATTTTTCGGCAACAGACACCGCGCGCGATGCTGAATACCGCGGTTAACGAGATCGGTGAATATTTGCGGGTGAGCCGCGCGCTGGCGGTGATTGGCGCTCCGGGCAGGCCTCCTGACCTGGCCGCGGAATACTGCGGACCGAATATCAAGCCGGCGCCGGGCGCACAGGTGGTTTTTCTGCTGGCGCAGGTGGAGAAGGCAGAAGGCGACGAACTGGGCGGATTGGTGGTGGATAACACGCCCGGGTCGGTGCTGACCGATTTAGGATTGCGTACTGCTTTGGGAGTGAAGCTCACCGACCGCGAAACGCAACAGCCGGCCGGGATGTTGATTGTTGGGCAGGCCGAAGCGCGCAGGTGGAAGTCAAACGAAACGTATTTTTTGCAGGCGATTGGCGACCAGATGCTAATGAGTGTGAGCCACACGCGGCTGAGGTCGCTGGTACGGAGGATGGGAGTTTCCGACGAGCGCAGCGGATTGTTGAGCCGAAGTTCGTACCAGAGTTGTTTGCTGGCGGAGGCGGACCGCGCACGGTCGCAAGGAACGCCGCTGGCGCTAACGATTTTGCAGATCGATCGCGGCGGAGAATTGCTGCGTCAACAGGGCGAATCGCCGATGGAAAGATTTTTGGAACAACTTGCGCGATCGCTGCAGCCGATTGTGCGGCAGAACGATGTTGCAGTGAAGTATTCGTCGTGGTCGCTGGCGTTTATTCTGCCGGATACGACGCTCGCCGGCGCGCAGAATCTGGCTGACAAACTTCGCCGCGCGGCGTCTGGAATTCGTCCGCCGTGGGATTCGACGGCGATTACGCTGAGCGCGGGAATCGTGGAAGCTGCGGCAAAGGCGGATTACGACAGCGAAGACATTGTGACCGACTTGATGAACCGCGCGGAGAATTCGGTGGAAGAGGCGAGAAAACGCGGCGGGGATGCGGTGGTCACGGTCGAAGTGCCGAAAGTTTAGTGGCGCCGATGGCAAGCACGGCGTTCTGGAACGCGGCTTACATCGAAGAGAGATTCCTCACTTCGTTCGGAATGACGAGTTTTCTACATCTTGCATGTGAATTGGATTAATTCAAACGAGGGCAGAAATGTTTCCAACTGATGTAGTGATTGTGGCAGGGGCGCGCACACCGATGTCGCGCTATACCGGTGCGTTTTCGGATGTGTCGGCGATTGATTTGGCGGCGATTGCATCGAAGGACGCGCTCCGGCGTTCCAATGTGGATCCCGCGGAATTCGATCACGCGATTTTTGGAAACGTGATGCAGACCAGCGCCGATGCGCTGTATGGGGCGCGGCACGTTGCGCTGAAGGCTGGGCTAAAGACCGAGACGCCGGCAGTGACCGTGAACCGGCTCTGCGGATCAGGAATTGAGGCGATTGCGCAGGCGGCACAGCGGTTGTTGTTGGGCGAAAGCGAAATGATTCTTGCCGGCGGCATGGAAAACATGA
Organism: uncultured Acidobacteriota bacterium; assembly: GCA_963814635.1. GTDB lineage: Bacteria > Acidobacteriota > Terriglobia > Acidiferrales > UBA7541 > Acidiferrum. Next base: position 392,620 of record CAWFDP010000004.1, read on the forward strand.
CCCAAGCGCCGTTCGTGATTCGCGGATTGCGAAATGGGTTAAAACTGGGCGGAGGAGCGCTGGAGGATTCGTTGATGGTCGGATTGACCGACACGTATTGCGGGTTGCCGATGGCGATGACCGCTGAGAAGCTCGCCGAGCAGTTCGGGATTACTCGCAAGGACGCGGATGCTTACGCGCTGCGCAGCCAGCAAGCTGCCGATGCTGCGTATAAAGCGTGCCGGATCAAGGAAGAATTGGTGCCGGTGGAAGTGAAGCAAGGAAAGAAAACGATGGTGGTAAGTGAAGACGATCACCGGCGTCCCGAGACAACGATGGAGATTTTGGAAAAGCTGCAGCCATCGTTCAAGAAGGACGGAATTGTGACCGCAGGAAATGCCAGCGGGATTGTGGATGGAGCGGCCGCGGTGGTCGTCACGCGGGAAAAAACGGCGAAGGAACGCGGGCTGAAGCCGCTGGGGCGGATTGTATCGTGGGCTGCGGTTGGCGTGGATCCCAGCATCATGGGAATCGGGCCGGTGCCGAGTTCACAAAGGGCGCTGAAGAGTGCGGGCTTGACGGTCGAGCAGATGGATCGGGTGGAAGTGAACGAGGCATTCGCGGCGCAATATCTGGCAGTCGAAAAAGGATTGGGATTGGATCGCGACAAGACGAACGTAAACGGCGGAGCGATTGCGTTGGGACATCCGCTGGGTGCTTCTGGAACGCGGCTGGTGATTACGTTGCTGAACGAATTGCGGCGCAATGGCCTGCGCTATGGACTGGCGACAGCGTGCATTGGCGGTGGGCAGGGGATTGCGATGGTTGTGGAAAGCATCGCGCAATGAATCGCGAGGGCGCTGCAAGTCTCGACGTATAACGGCGAAACAGGGGGATTTTGGTACACTCTGTGTTCCGGTGTTTTGGTATGTTGGGGTGTCTTGAGGGAAGTAGCGAGAATTCCACGCAAAGAATTCATCGAGGAAACGCATGGCGATTGAAAAAGTGGGAGTCGTGGGGTGTGGGCTGATGGGCTCGGGAATCGCGCAAGTATGCGCGGCGGCCGGATTTCCGACGGTGGTGCGGGAAGTAAGCCCGGAATTATTGGAAAAGGGAATCAAGGGAATCGAGAAGAATCTGGCGAGGTTGGTGGAGAAGGGCACCATCACTGAAGGGGCCAAGTCCGAGATTCGCGGACGCTTAAAGGGAACAACGTCAATCGAGGATTTGAAAGAATGTGACCTGGTGGTTGAAGCGATCATCGAACAGCTTCCAGCGAAGCGCGAGCTGTTTGGGGCACTGGACAAACTTTGCCCAGCGGAGACGATTCTTGCGAGCAACACCTCTTCGCTAACCATCACGGAAATCGCCACGGCGACCAAGCGCCCGCAGCGCTTTGTGGGGCTGCATTTTTTTAATCCCGTTCCGGTGATGAAACTAGTGGAGGTAGTGCGGACGATTGCCACAGACGCCGCGGTTTATGACGAAGTGGTCGCGTTCGGAGCCAAACTCGGAAAAACCGCAGTGCGAGCGCACGACTCGACGGGATTTATCGTGAATCGGCTATTGGTGCCGTATCTGTTGGACGCGATTCGCGCGCTAGAAGAGGGCGTTGGCTCGATCGAGGATATCGATAATTCGATGAAACTCGGTTGCGGGCATCCGATGGGACCACTGACTCTGTTGGATTTTGTCGGACTGGACACGACTTATTATATTTCGCAGATCATGTTCGATGAGTTCAAGGAACGCCGCTTCGCGGCGCCACCACTGCTGAAGCGAATGGTATTGGCGGGATGGAATGGCCGCAAAGCGGGGCGCGGATTTTACGATTACAGCGATCCGCAAAAACCAGTTGCGCAGAAATTTTAGGCAGTAAAGCGAGAACCGTGCGCCAAGTAGAGCGAGAAAAGTAAAAATGAGCTACGAGAATATTTTGTTTGAAAAGAAAGACGGCATTGCGACGATTACCTTCAACCGGGCGAAGGTGTTGAACGCTCTGAACCGCAAGACTGTGGAGGAATTGCAGAGCGCGTTGCTGAATGCGCGTGATGATGCAAGCGTGCGGGTGTTGATCCTGACTGGAGCGGGCGAAAAGGCATTTGTCGCGGGTGCGGATATCGGTGAGCTTTCGCAGCAGACTCCGGTGAGCGGAAAAGATTTTTCCCTATTTGGACAGAGCGTGTTTCATTTGCTGGAAACGATCGGCAAGCCATCGATCTGTGCGATTAATGGTTTCGCGCTGGGTGGAGGCTGCGAACTGGCGTTGAGTTGCTCGATTCGAATTGCCAGCAAAAACGCCAAGCTTGGACAGCCTGAAGTAAAGCTCGGCATTTTGCCTGGTTACGGCGGCTCGCAGCGGCTGACACGGTTGTGCGGCAAAGGCGTGGCGCACGAGCTGTGCTTGACCGGCGAGATGATCACAGCCGAAGAAGCGATGCGCATCGGCCTGGTGAATCATATTTATGAATCAACGGAACTACTTCCCGCTGCTGAAGCGATGGCCAAGAAAATAATCGCTAACGGACCGTTGGCCGTGAAGTTCACGATGGAAGCAATTGAACGCGGCATTGAAATGCCGCTGGAAGAAGGATTGTTTCTGGAGGCCACACTTTTTGGAGTGGCCTGCGCAACGGAAGATATGCGCGAAGGCACGAAGGCATTTTTGGAGAAGCGGCCTGCGGCGTTCCAAGGCAAGTAGCAAGGATGTGGGACGAGCAATTTAGAAAGGTATTGAGCAGAATTTATTGATGGCGGAGAAACTTCAACCCGGCAAGATTCACGGCGAACTGAGCGCGGGAGGATTGCGATTTGGAATTGCGGTTAGCCGCTTTAACAGTTTCATCACGGATCGCTTGCTTAGCGCGGCACTTGACGCGTTGGAGCGCTCTGGAGCGGAAAATGGTTATGTCGATGTAGTGCACGTTCCAGGCGCTTTCGAGTTGCCGCTTGCCACAAAAAAAATGGCGCAGACCGGGAAGTATGACGCGCTGATTGCGGTCGGCTGCGTGCTACGTGGTGAAACCACGCATTACGACCACGTTTGCTCGGAAACTTCGCGCGGTTTGCAGCTGGCGCAGATGGATACGGGAGTCCCGGTGATTTTCTGCGTGCTGACCTGTGACACTTTGGAACAAGCGATTGACCGCGCAGGACTCAAAGGCGGGAACAAAGGGTTCGAAGCGGGCCTGGGCGCGATTGAAATGGCGCAGCTCTCACGCAAGCTGCGGCCCGCTGCCGCGCCGGACGCTACAGCCAAGAAGGCGCGGCGCAAATGAGCTACTCCCTGCGCAGCAAGGCCCGCGAATTTGCGATGCAAATGCTTTTCCAGTGGGAGATGAGTCCACAGGATTCGAAGAAACTCGCGGCGACATTCTGGAAGGGCGCGGTGGCCTCCGAGGACGCGGAAATTTTCGCGGACCAGCTTTTCCATGCCACGGTTCGAACGGTGAAAGATCTCGACGAGATAATCGAACGGCACAGCCAGAACTGGCGAGCCGACCGAATCGCCGCGATTGACCGCGCGATTTTAAGATTGGCGTTGCACGAAATTGCCGTCGGGAAAACTCCGGCACGAACCGTCATCAACGAAGCGGTCAAACTTGCAAAAAAATATTCGAGCGATGACTCCGCTTCCTTTGTAAATGGAATTCTCGACGCGGCGGTGAAGGCGCGGCCAAAAAACTCGCCGCATCGCACGCCGCACAACAAGGCGAAGACCGCAACGGATTCGCAGCCTAGTTAAATTGTCCCTTCGAACACTCGCACGGCAGCGCCGCTGACGCGCGGTATCAACTTCTTGCCCGACTGCGTCACTTCGACTTCAATTTGACTTGGGCGTCCCATTTCCACGCCTTGCTCGATACTGAGCGTGTGGCCGGTGCCCAGCTCCCCATTTTTTACAAGGTATGCTCCCAGCGAGCCCGCAGCCGATCCAGTGGCGGCATCCTCATACATTTCCCACGGCAACATGCCGCGCGTGAAGGCCTTTCCATTTCCCGCGAGCGCGAAACAGTAAGCCATGGTGGCGTTCTTCCCGATCAGCTTCCGCAATTCCAACATGTTCATTTCGATTTTCGAAAGGGCGGCGCGGTTCTTGAGCGGCACCATCAAGTTGAAAACGCCGGTGGACACGCAAGTGGGCTCCAGGGTTGGGTCAAAATCTTTCAGTGAGAGGCCAAGCGCCTTGGCCAGCGCTGCTTTCTTTATTTTCAGCGGTTTGAACTGCGCTTCTTTCTGGGTCATGGTGACACGCTGGGGCCGGCCGTCCTTGAATCGAATCTCGACCGGAAGGATTCCCGCTCCGGTTTGTTGGAGGATGTGCACGCCGCCTTCGCGAGCGGGCACCACGCCAAGTTCCGCTAGCAGGAACCAGGTGCCGATGACCGGATGGCCGGCGAGTTTCAATTCTTCGCGGGTGGTGAAAATGCGCAGCCGGGCTAGCGCACTGTCGTCGGTCGGCTTCTGAACAAAGACGGTTTCCGAAAGGTTCATCTCGCGCGCAATCGCCTGCATAGCGTTGTCGGACAGACCGTCGCCATCGGTGAAAACCGCCAGCGGATTTCCTTCGAACCGCGTCGTGGTAAAGACATCGAGAGTGTAGAAGCGGTGGCTCATGGCGTGTGCCGCAGCAGTGGATTACAGTTTTTCCAGCTCTGGCAGCGTCCTTTCATTGATTACATTCCCGGTATTCAAAGTCGACTTGGGCTCGAAAAGCAGCACTTGAGTATCTTCTTCGGCAACCGGCAAGTGCTCGACTCCGCGCGGCACGATGATGAATTCGCCCGGGCCGACCAATTCTTCATGATCGCGAAATTTCATGCCCAGCCTGCCGGCCACCACCAGGAACATTTCGTCTTCGTTATCGTGATGATGCCATACAAATTCCCCGCGAAACTTGACGGCCTTGATGTAACTGTCATTCACTTCGCCCAAAATCTTGGGGCTCCACATCTCGTCGAATTGAGAAAACTTTTTCGCGATATTAATGGTGTGCATAGTTAGGCCGCCCCTGATTAGAACTGGTGAATCCGATTGGTAACCGCAGCCAACACTTCGCGCGTAGTGTGCTGCGCGGAAGTCTCGGAATAGACGCGCAGAAGGTTCTCGGTTCCGGAAGCGCGCACCAGCACCCAGCCAATTTCGCCGAGATACAGTTTGATCCCGTCCATAGTTTCCCGCCGAACGACCGGCCACTCGAGGATCTTCTTGGCGTCTCCGTTGGAAAACCAGGCAACCGCCTTTTCTTTTTGTTTTGGCGTGACGTCCAGGTCGACCCGGCCGTAGTGGAATTCGCCGAATTCGCGGTGAAGCCCGTCGAGCAATTCCCCAAGGCTTTTGCCGTGCCAGCACATCAATTCCGCCAGAAAGAGAGCGGAAACCGTGGCGTCGCGTTCCGGCAGATACAGGCTGGTGCCGATACCGCCGCTTTCTTCGCCGCCAATCAATATATTTTGTTCGAGCATCAGCTCGCAGATGTACTTGAATCCAATGGGAACTTCATGAAGCTTGCGGTTGAGCTTGGCAGCGAGCTTGTCGATTAATTTGGTGACGGAAAATGTTTTGGCGATTTCGCCGGGCAAATTGCGCATTCCTGCGAGATGCCAAACCAGCAGCGCAAAAATTTGATGAGGATTTACGAATGCACCGGAGCGGTCGACAGCCCCGATGCGGTCGCCGTCGCCGTCCGCCGCAAATCCGGCGTCGTATTTCCCTGCGGTCATCGCTTTTTGCAGCGCCGCGATGTGCGGCTCGATCGGTTCGGGATGCGCGCCGCCAAATCGCGGGTCGCGAGTGCCGCGTATTTCATCGCAAGTAATGTCGTGACGCCGAAAGAGTTCCGGCAATAGTCCGGCAGCGGAGCCGTGCATCGCGTCGGATACAAACCGGAATTTTGATTTGCGGATGCGCTCCCAATCGACAAGTTTATCGAGAGTATCGAGGTAGGGCTTGCGCGGATCGAGCGAATGAATCAGTTCGGCGCGCGGTGGCAGATGGGGAACCCGCGCGGACTCGACGAACTGCAGTTCGTTTTCGATTTGCGCGACGATGGAGGGCAGCGCGCTGCTGCCATAGCTGGCTTTGTATTTGACGCCGTTCCACTGATAAGGATTGTGGCTTGCGGTCACTACCACACCGCCCGCTGCTTTGCGCTCTCGCACCAGAAGGGAGACTGCTGGTGTAGGACAAGGCCGATCGGTGAGCCACACTGGTGTTCCGGTGGAGGAAATAACTTCCGCGACGTGACGTGCCACGGTATCGGAAGCATAGCGATGATCGTACCCAACGATCACGCCGTTTCGAGCATCTTCACCACGCACCACATAACGCGCAATCGCTTCGGCGACTGTTCGCGCGTTCGCAAACGTAAAATCCTCGGCAATGATGCCGCGCCATCCATCGGTGCCGAATTTGATCGCCGCCATTTGAGTAAGTATACGCGAGGGCCGAAGAGAGGAAACAGCCGGATTGGCCTGTCAATTGATCCGAGAACACCCGAGTGGTTCAGAGCACGGCGGCTACAGCAATTTTTTCATTTTCTGGTCTTCCAGCCATTTCACCAGCTTGCCGACATCCTGGGCCCGGTCGCGAGGGCAAATTAGCAGCGCGTCGGCGGTTTCCACGATTATCAGGTCATTGACGCCGATCGCCGCGACGAATTTCCCATCACTGGAAATGAAATTTCCGTTGGCGTCGATCGCGTGACCCGCGCCGGAAAAGACATTGTCCCCAGATTGTTTTGCCAATTCGTAGACGGCCGCCCACGATCCGATATCGCTCCAGCCGACCTCGGCCGGGATCACAAAGACCTTCGGGTTGCCGCCGTCACCTGTGGCGCGCTCCAGGATGGCGTAATCTACCGAGATATTTTCCAGCGTGGGATAAATCTTGCGAAGCTGCGACGAGTATTTCCGAGTGCCAATCTGCGCTGCCAACTTTTCCAATACGCTGAAAGTCTCGGGCAAATGCGTTTGCAATTCGTCGAGGAACGTCGAGACTCGCCAGAAAAACATTCCCGCGTTCCACTGATAATTTCGCGAGGCGAAATATTCTTTCGCGGTTTGCAGCGCGGGCTTTTCCGTGAATCGCCGCACCGGATACACCGGAATACCTTGCGCGCCGATGGTCGCCTCCATTCGCTCAATGTAGCCGAAACCAGTGTCCGGGCGAGTCGGCGGAATACCCAGCACCACCATGCGGCCCGGCTCACGTGCTACGTTCAAGGCCGCAGCGACAATTTTCTGGTACGAATTTGCATCGCGAATGTAGTGGTCCGCTGGCAGCACCGCCATCAGCGCGTCACTTTCGCCAGCTTGGCGAATGTGGAACGCGGCCAGCGCGATGGCCGCAGCGGTGTTGCGTCCGACCGGCTCAACGAGCGCGCGCTTTCTCGACGCGGCAGGCAGTTGCTTCCGCAATTCAGAAACCTGCTCCGCGTTGGTTACTGTCCAGATGCGGTCCGCTGGAACCAGCGGCCGCAGGCGGGCCACCGTTTGCTCCAGCATCGTGCCTTCGCCAAAAATGTGCAGAAGTTGCTTGGGAGTTTTGGTGCGGCTACGCGGCCAGAAGCGCGTGCCGCGCCCGCCGGCAAGAATCACTGCGTGAACTGAAAGTCTGTCGCGCGGCATTGGGTTAGTCGAATACAACATCAGAAATTTTGGCATCACTGATGCCGAGGCGGCGCAGATTTCCGCGCAGGGCCTCCAAGTCCGGCACGTACGTTCGAATCAGCGAACATTCGTTCTCCGGGATAAGTTCATAATCGTGTAGCGAAGCCGGCATGAACCAACATTCACCCTGCTGAAAATGTGCTTTGTCTGTGTCCCACTGCATCATCCCGCGGCCGGAAAGAATCACCAGCAGGTTAAACGCGTCGGTCTTCGGGCGCGCGGTAAATGTTTCCGCAAAGTGCCATCGCTCCGTCGCGAAATAACGGCAAGCCGCGAGCAGCGAGATCTCCATATTTTTCGAGCCCCACTGCAAGGTCCGCACTGGGGTCGTTTGCGGCCCCCCGAAGCTTATGACGTCCAGGGCTTTTTCGATGTGCTGTTCCCGCGGTTTCCCCGCCGAGTCCAGTCTCCCGTAGTCATATATACGGTAGGTCAAGTCGCAATATTCCTGCACTTCGCAAACAATCATTCCGCTGCCAATCGAGTGAGGCGTGCCTGCCGGAACGAAGAATGTATCTTTTTCTTCGACCTGGTGCGTTCGGAACAATTCTTCCAGAGATGTTGTCCCGATCGCTGCGGAAAACTGCTGTTTAGTGACGCCGGGTTTCAATCCTAGTAGAAGTTGCGCGCCAGGATCCGCCGACACCACGTGCCACATTTCGGTTTTTCCGCGGCCGCCGGCGGCGGCTTCGTGCGCGCGAGCGTAATCGTCGTCTGGATGAACCTGGATGGAAAGTTTGTCAGTGGGAAAAATGAATTTTACGAGCAGCGGAAAATCCTTCATTGCCGCGCAGCGCGAACCACGCCATTCCTCGGAAAGCGCGGGCCAGACATCGCCCAATGTTCTTGTCGCGTACGGGCCGCTGGCGATTACACACCGTACGTCAGTCAGCCAAGCTTCACCAATTTTTTCCGAAAGACTCGCCTTGTCCGGGAAAAGCGGCGCCAGCGACCGCTTGCCCCATAAGCGCGGACTAAAGGTTGGTACGATTCGAAAAGGCGCGGGTTTCACAAACTAAGCCGCAGCTTCTGCTCTCGAGAAGAATTTATTCAACCGGCGCAATCCTTCCTCGATTCGTTCGAGCGACGTTGCGTAGGAAAGGCGCAGATATCCCGGCGCGCCGAAGGCGTCTCCGCCGACCATCGCCACGCGTGCCTTCTCGAGCAGCAGCGTTGCCAGCTCGGTGGTGTCTTTGGCCATGGCATGCGGCCCGCTCAGGTGCGCGGAGACATCCGGGAACGCATAAAAAGCTCCGCCGGGCTGTTGACAGGTCACTCCAGGAATCGCATTCAAGCCTTCGACAATTCGTTTGCGGCGCTTGGCATATTCCGCGAGCATCACCGGGACCGTGTCCATGCTACCGGTCATCGCAGCCAGCGCTGCGTATTGCGCGATCGAAGTCGGATTGGACGTCGACTGGCTCTGCAATTTCACCAGCGCCTGAATCAGTTCCGCCGGCCCGAGTGTGTACCCGATGCGCCAGCCGGTCATCGCGAACGTTTTGGAAACCGAGCCGATGATGATCACGTTGTCTTTGGAACCCGCGGCGCTTGCGATCGAATACGGCTTATGCGGCTCGTAGGTGAAGTGCGAGTAGCACTCGTCGCCCATCAGCCAGACGTTATGCTTTTTGCAGACTGCCAAAATCTTTTCGTACTCGTCTGGTGGCGTAACTCCGCCCGACGGATTACTCGGAGAGTTCAGGATCAGCAAACGGGTTTTCGGAGTGATCGCTTTTTCGATAGCCGCTGCGCGCACCGCGAATCCGTCGTCAACGCTTGTCTGCACATAGACCGGCGTCGCGCCGGTGTATTTGATGATGTCCGGAAAACTCACCCAATACGGCGCGGGAATCAGCACTTCGTCGCCGGCCTGCACCAGCACGCTGGCCACGTTGAAAATCGCGTGCTTGCCGCCGACGTTCACGATGCATTCCTTCGGCTCGTAGCTCGATTTCAATTCACGCTTGTGCCATCCGCAGATTGCTTCGCGTAATGGCATGATTCCCGGCGTCGCGGTGTATTTGGTTTTGTTTTCGTTGATAGCTTTGATCGCCGCCTGCTTGATGTGATCTGGAGTTGCAAAATCCGGCTCGCCCGGACCGAAGTCTGCGATGTCCACGCCCTTTGCCTTTAATTGATCCGCTGCCGAGATAACGGCGGCCGTCGGTGAGATTTGTATGCGGTTAATGCGGTCTGTGAGCTTCACTGCTTCTCCTCTTAGTTCATTACGTTCTTTGCTTCGATACTTGTCCTACGAAATCTTTGCCTTTAGCCGCTCTTCCACGATTGGCGGCACCAGCCCGTTCAGTGGCGCGCCCAGTTGTGCAATTTCGCGCACCAGTTTCGAACTCAAATAACTGTAGGTAACTCCGGGCAGCATAAAAACGGTTTCGAGCCGAGGCTCGAGCTTGCGGTTCATGAGCGCCATCTGCAGTTCATATTCGTAGTCGCTTACCGCCCGAATTCCGCGCAGGATCACTCCTGCGCCACGGCGCCGCGCATAATCCACCAGCAAACCGTCAAACACATCGATTTCCACGTCATTCCACTTCTTGGTGACTTCTCGCAGCATCTCGACGCGCTCTTTCACAGAAAATAGCGGCGTCTTTTCCGCGTTTTGCAGCACCGAAACAATCAGCAGGTCAAACATCTTCTCGCCGCGCTCGATCAGATCGAGGTGGCCGTTGGTCACTGGGTCAAAGGAGCCGGGATAGATGGCGATGGATGTTTTCATAAGTCGCTAAAATTCTCTCTTAGTGTATCGCAGCCGCACCAATCGGGTTCCACAAAACAGCGCGAAACACTCTCGCCGAACCGTCCGCATTGGCCCACTACCAGATTTTGCGCTTCGCATTCTTTCCCAACTATGCCACTATCGCCACTCCGCTGCTACATAGCACTTTCGCGGACCATCCATCGGCATTACGGAGGATTTTTCCACTATGCGGTCAGCCGCCGTCAGCATCTTGTTGGACTTTGCCGGATTCTTCGGGCTATCGCTGCTCGCCGGTTGCCTGTTATCCCCTCGCGCCGCGGCGCAGACTGCGCCGGCGCTACATCTCATGCCACAGCCTTCCAGCGTGATCCCCGGCACCGGCGTTTTGCAAATCGATTCCAATTTCACCATAGCCTTCACCGGCTATACCGAGCCACGCCTCGACCGCGCCGCCGAACGCTTACTGCTCCAGTTGCGGCGCCAGACTGGCTTGCTGATTCATCCTCGCACGTCAAAGTCCGATTCCGCTAAAGCCACTCTCGTAGTCCACAGCGATCACGCCAGCAGCCCAGTCCAGGTACTTGGCGAAGACGAGTCCTATACGCTCGAAGTCACTTCGTCAGGCGCCAAGTTGAACGCGGCCGATCCGCTCGGCGTGCTTCGTGGACTACAGACTTTCCTGCAGTTGGTGGACGTCTCAACCGACGGGTTTGCCTTGCCTGCGGTTGCCATCAAAGACCAGCCGAGATTTGTCTGGCGCGGAGTAATGATCGATTCGAGCCGGCACTTTACCCCACTCGATGTTTTGCAGCGAAACCTCGATGGCATGGAAGCGGTGAAAATGAACGTGTTTCATTGGCATCTCTCGGACAATCAAGGATTCCGTGCCGAGAGTAAAAAGCTGCCGAAGCTGCAAGCCTCGGGTTCGGGCGGTGACTACTACACGCAGGATGAGATTCGCGATGTCATCGCATACGCGCGCGATCGCGGAATTCGCGTGGTACCGGAATTTGACATGCCGGGACACAGCTCGGCCTGGTTTGTTGGTTATCCGGAGATCGCCAGTACACCGGGGCCTTTCAAAATCGATGCGGAATGGGGCGTGTTGGACCCAGCCATGGATCCAACCAATGAAAAAACCTACAAGTTTCTCGACACGTTTATCGGAGAGATGACCAAACTTTTTCCGGATCACTATTTCCACATTGGCGGAGATGAGGTGAACGGAAAAGCTTGGGACGCGAATCCGAAGATTCAGGAGTTCAAGAGAGCGCACGACTACAAGTCGAATGAGCAATTGCAAGCGTATTTCAGTGAACGCGTGCAGAAAATCGTCAACAAACATGGGAAGGCCACGATTGGCTGGGACGAGATTTTCGTCCCAGGTGCACCGAAAGACATTGTGATTCACTCCTGGCGCGGCCCCCAATCTCTAGCCGCGGCCGCCCAGCAGGGATATCGCGGAATCCTTTCGAACGGCTATTACATCGACTTGATGTGGAGCGCGGCGCGACACTATGCCGTAGACCCGCTGGGAGGGCCGGCTGCGGATCTAACTGCGGAGCAAAAACAGCTGGTGTTGGGCGGGGAAGCAACCATGTGGTCGGAATACGTCAACTGGGAAAATATCGACTCGCGCATCTGGCCGAGGTCCGCGGCAATTGCCGAGCGGTATTGGTCGCCCCAATCCGTAACCGACGTGAACTCGATGTATGCACGCTTGGATATCATCAGCCAAAGGCTTGAGCGGCTCGGATTGACCCACCGCACCGGCTTGCGCAAAATGCTACAGCGAATTGCTGGACCGGCGACGCCGGAAGAGTTCGCATCTCTGACCACGCTGGCGGATGTGTTGGAGCCGGTGAAGGATTACACACGCGAGGAAACCGCGCCCCACACCGCGGTCACCACCACGCCTCTGAATCGCTTGGTTGACGCGGTGCCGCCTGAAAGCGATGCTGGCCGACATTTTTCAGAACTGGTCGACAAATTCCTGTCGGGTTCGTGCCATGACGCCGCCTCTACAAATACCTTGCGCGCTCAGTTGACACTTTGGGGTCAGAACGACGCAACATTCTCGTCGCTAGCACAAAAATCCTTCCTGGCAAGAGAGGTGGCTGCGACGTCGCACGACCTCTCGGCCATCGGTGCTGCAGGATTGCGCGCGCTTGATGCCATTGCGGGAGGCACCCCACTCCCCGCCGATGCGCAGACTCAGCTAAGCGCAGTTCTGGCCGAAGCCGCCAAACCAAAAAGCCAACTTCTACTCATCCCCGCCGCCGCCGTCAAAAAGTTAGTTGACGCAGCCTCTCGGCAGGCCACCTGCTTGAATCCAAAACCCTAAATTTTCCTGGAAGCGCTGAGCAAGACCATCATTCGGAATAACGGAGCGACAAGGAATCTCTCCCCTTCCGGCGGGCCGCTATTTGCGTTCGCTTGCGTCGGCGTGGCACGCGCCGCTTCCCGAGTCATGGAAACCCTCTGCACCATTTACCGGAATAAACTCCCAAGTGTATTTCCCCGGCGTAAGAGTCAGCTTCAAAACTCCAAATGAATCCGAGTTTCGCACTTCGCTGTTCGGTAGCGGCGTTCCCAACGGGTCGTGACTTTTCCCTCCGGTTCCCACAACAATTTCTCGGATCCCGTGCTCCGCATCCGGATTCCCGTCGGGATCCTGCGGCAAAAACCGCTCATAAGAATGTTCGTGTCCCGCCAGCATCAGATCCGCGTGCGCCGCGTATAAGTCGCGCCACAGTTCCCGCAGTTCCGGATGAACCGCGTGGCTCTTGAAAACGCCGCTGCTGTAAAGCGCGTGATGCCCGTAAGCGACGATGCACGATTTAGGATGTGCGGCCAGATCCTCGCGCAGCCACTTCTCCTGGTCTGAACCGGCCCCGCATCCTCCGACTCCTGGTGCCGCACAATTCGTATTCAGCACGACCACATGCCAATTCCCAAGCTCGTAGCTGTAATAGCCTTTTCCCACCGGCCCCGCTTGTTTGCCCCAATATTCGAAATACACCTTGCCGCCCTGGGAGTAATATTCATGATTCCCGGGAGCTGGCCGGGTCCGGTCCTTGAACCTCCCCCATGTCGCGTCATAACATTTGTGAAATTCTTCCGCCGTTCCGCGTTCATACGCCAGGTCCCCGGCTGCAAAAACCGTTCCAGGAATCTTTTCGATAAGCTCGGCGGTTGCTTGAGCTCCGGCCAGCGACGAACATCCCGCGATGTCTCCGGCTCCAACCAGCACATAGGTCTGCGTCTTCGATACCGGGTGCGGCTTTTTCTCGGACGTTGTCTCGACCGCGGGTCCGCTCGTTTGCTGGTCCTCAGAAGTGCCAGCGGCCCAGGCGGCATTACCGGAAAAAAAGATTGCCGCCATTAGCGCTAGCTTCCATACGACCCAGCACAATGTCCGAAGCCGAACTCGCTTGGCTGAATTCGTCATGGTCACTCCACTCCCAGTCTGCCAATGCCTTAGTGTTCTTACGAATTGACAGAGTAACACGTGCGAGTGCGAGTGCGTTGCCGCCCCAAAAATGAAGCAGGAAATCCGGAGTGATATTTTTAGCCTGTAACTCATTGAAAATAATAAGGTTGTCCTTACAAAAAGCCAGAATCTCAAGTTGACAAGCTCCCCGAGTTCGCATAAACTCAATCCCGACTGAATCAGTCGTATATGTCCCCGAGGGGGGCATAGCAAGGGCGCGTGGCGTTGTAGATGTTTAAGCTTTCAAAAAAAGCCGATTACGGTCTTATCGCGGTTAAGCATCTGGCGATGCACCGCAACGAGAATCATGCATGCAGCGCAAATGAAATCGCCGAGGAATACGGCATTTCCACGACGCTCATGGCGAAAGTTTTGCAAAAGCTGGCTCGGCAAGCTCTGGTTGGCGCAAAGCATGGCTCAACCGGCGGTTACCAACTGGCGAAGGATCCGGAACGGATCAGCGCGCTGGATGTCATCACCGCGATCGATGGCCCGGTACTGATTACTTCGTGCGTGACAAGTCACGGAAACTGCGATGCGTCATCCAAGTGTTCAGTGCGCGAGCCGCTTCGGCGCGTCAACGAAAGCGTGATGCAGGTTTTGAGCACGGTCACCATCGCCCAGATGTGCGATGAGCCGCAGGAACAAGTGCTGGTCGCCTTAAGGGCTTAGTTGTTGCAACAGGAGAATGGAAAATGGCTGTAAAACTGCCAATTTATTTCGATAATCACGCCACCACCCAGGTCGATCCTCGTGTCGTTCAGGCTATGCTGCCGTATTTCACCGAGAAATTTGGAAATGCCGCCAGCCGTAACCATCCTTTCGGTTGGGCCGGCGAAGAAGCAGTAGAGAATGCCCGCGCGCAGGTCGCCTCGCTGATTGGCGCCACGCCGAAGGAAATCATTTTTACCAGCGGAGCCACTGAAAGCGACAACCTGATGATCAAGGGCGTCGCCGAGATGTACCGCGAAAAAGGCAACCACATCATTACCCAGGCCATCGAGCACAAAGCGGTTCTCGATACCTGCAAGCGCCTCGAAAAAGAAGGTTTTGAAGTCACCTATCTGCCGGTTGGCAAGGACGGCCGCGTGAATCCGGAAGACGTTCGCAAAGCCATCACGCCGAAAACGATTTTGATCACCATCATGTATGCCAACAACGAAATTGGCATCATCAACCCGATTGCGGAAATCGGCAAAATCGCCAAGGAGCACGGCATCTTTTTCGCGTCCGATGGCGTGCAGGCCGTCGGCAAGATTCCAGTGGATGTGCAGAAAGACAACATCGACCTGCTGGCCATTAGCGCGCACAAGATTTACGGCCCCAAGGGAGTCGGCGCGCTTTATGTTCGCCGTCGTAACCCGCGGGTTCAACTTTCCGCCATCATCGATGGTGGTGGCCACGAACGCGGTATGCGCTCCGGCACGCTGAACGTTCCCGGCATCGTGGGATTGGGCGCGGCCTGTGAAATCGCGCAAAAGGAAATGGCCGAAGAGTCGGTACGGCTGGCCAAGCTTCGCGACCGCCTCCGGGCCGGGCTCGAAGCCAAGCTCGACGAAGTCTTTATCAACGGCTCGATTGAGCATCGGCTGCCCAACAACCTCAACATGAGCTTCGCTTATGTCGAAGGCGAATCGCTCTTGATGGGTATCAACGACATCGCGGTTTCCAGCGGTTCGGCCTGCACCTCGGCCACCCTCGAACCAAGCTATGTCCTTAAGGCTCTAGGAGTTGGCGAGGATTTGGCGCATACCTCGATCCGCTTCGGACTCGGCCGCTTCAATACCGAGGAGGAAGTTGACTACGTGACCGACAAGATGGTTCAGGTGGTCACCAAGCTTCGCGAGCTTTCGCCCCTCTACGAAATGGCTAAAGAGGGCATCGATATTTCCAAGGTGAACTGGCAGACCGCCTAGCCCGGTACTGCATCAAACTGAGAGAAGAAAGCAAACCAGCAGAGAGGGTTTCAGGGATTTTAAGTACAACCCTGAAATAGAGAAGGAAGAAAGAAATGGCAACTACGGTAAGTGAAGGGACCATTCGAGTGCACCGGTCGATTGGCGGCACCGGTGCGGCGTTCCGTGTCGCATTCGTGCCTTATGGCGAGGGCGATGATGCCAAGCCCGCAGGCGAGCGTTCGTTCCAGCAACTCCAGGAAGTTCGTACCTTCCTGAAGGTCCTTGGCGTTGGAGCGGATTACATCAAGGACGTGCTACGGCAGCTCACCGCTGGGCGTTCCGCTTGGGTGCCCAACGTATCGATCTCGGAAAAGGTTCTGCGCACCGCTGGCTTCGTCAGCATCGGCAACCTGGCGCGCAGTAACTGATTTCTTGTGGCGCAGACAATCTTGTCTGCGCAGCGCTGTAAGCGTACGTGCGGTCGATCCGGTTTAGCAGTATCTGTTCGCACTGCGAAGTTTTAAGAAGTTCAGGAGGAGCAGTACATGGCGTATAGCGAAAAGGTCGTAGATCACTACAACAATCCCCGCAACGTCGGGAGCCTTCCCAAAGAAGACCCCAACGTCGGGACCGGACTTGTGGGCGCACCAGAATGCGGCGACGTCATGAAGCTGCAGATGCGCATCAACCCGGAGACTCAGGTCATCGAGGAAGCTCGCTTCAAGACGTTTGGCTGCGGCTCCGCGATTGCCAGTTCATCTCTGGCCACCGAATGGGTGAAGGGCAAGACCGTCGAAGAGGCGCTCTCCATCAAGAACACGGACATTGTCCGTGAACTCGCGCTTCCCCCGGTCAAGATTCACTGCTCGGTGCTCGCGGAAGATGCCATCAAGGCCGCGATCGGCAATTGGAAGAACAAGCACGGCATTGCCGTGCCCGCTTCCGAAAAGCCCTCGCACTAAATTTTGCTGTTGGCTTAAGGCTGCGGCGGGCCTTTGCCCCAGAAGACAGATTGTCTATGACCACTGAAACCGCATCTCCGGCTGTTCCGAAAATTCACGTCTCCGAGCGTGCCGCGAAAAAGATCCTCGCGCTGCTCGCTAAAGACGGTGTGTCTCGGGAACAGGGCGGTCTGCGCGTCGGCGTACAAGGCGGCGGCTGCTCCGGCTTGTCGTATGCCATGCGCCTCGATACCCAGGTTCGCGACCGCGACAAAGTGTTCGAGGAATTTGGCGCCAAGGTTTTTGTCGATCCGAAGAGTCTTTTGTATCTAAACGGCACCACGTTGGACTACGAAGAAACATTGATGCGCCAGGGATTTGTTTTCGTCAACCCCAATGCCGCCCGCAATTGCGGCTGTGGCAGTTCGTTCACGGCCTGATTCCTTGTCGCGAGTAGGCACGTGGCGCCATCCGGCGACACTAACTCAAGGGTTTCACCAACGCCAAGCGTGCCGTGTGCAACCCTTTCTTAGAATCAATATTTACGGAAAGGCAGGTCGCTAAGTCTCGTAGAATCAGCACTTACGCAAAATGCCGGGGGTGGGCCCCCTTCCGTAACCAGACAGGTCGAGACTTCCCTTGGCAACCGGAACTCCTGCTAAGCGCTGTAGATTAAGTGAGATACGCCAAAACCAGAAGAGCGCAAAATGACCGCAGCCCACTCCATACAGACCTCCGCTTCCCCAACCTCGGACTACTTCGCTGTCTTCGGCCTCCCTCGCAAGCTCGGCGTTGCAGCGGCCCCTCTCGAACAGAAATTCCTGCAACTCAGCTGGAAGCTCCATCCCGACAACTTCGTCAACGCGTCCGAACAAGACCGCGAACTCTCACTCAAGCGCAGTTCGGAACTGAACGATGCTTACCGCGTCTTGCGCGATCCGGTTGCCCGTCTTGAATACCTTCTGGAAATCGAAGGCGAACGCGTCGAGGGTGAAAAAAAACAGCAAGCGCCGCCGGAATTGCTTGAAGAAGTTTTTGAACTCAACGAGTCGCTAGATGAGTTGCGTGGAGCTAAAGAATCCGGTGGGGATCTGATTGAGCTGAAGCGCAAATTGGAGGCTGCGGAAGAAAGTTTTGCAGGAAAGCTCAAGGAAGTAGACTCGCAACTGCAGTCGGTCGAAAAAGATTGGGATGCGGGAGTTGATGCCAGCGCCGATACTGCAACTCGCAAAAAACTATTCTTGGGTATGAACGAATTGCTGAATCGCCGCTCCTACATTCGCAATCTGGTAACGAACGTGGCCAAAGAATTGGCAGAGGTCTGAGAGACTGCATGGGACGCATGGTCGGAATCGATCTGGGCACCACCAACAGTCTCGTCGCGTATCTCGACCCGCAGACGAAACAGCCAAAGTGCATCGTCGGACCGCACGGCTCGACACTCTGTCCATCTGTGGTGAGCCTTGATCCTGACGGCAGCATCGTAGTTGGCGAACCGGCACGCCGCCGGCTGCTCACTCAACCGGAACGAACTATCTATTCCGTAAAACGCCTGATGGGCCGCGGTGTAAAGGACATCCAGGACGAGCTAAAGCTGTTTCCGTTTCGGCTCGATCCTTCCAGTAGCAACGTTATTCGAGTCCGCCTGGGCGAAAAAGTTTTCACCCCGCCGGAAATTTCCGCGTTTGTCCTGCGCGAATTGAAGAATTGGGCGGAAGCATTTTTCGATGAACCTGTTGATCGAGCGGTGATTACCGTGCCCGCATATTTCAATGACGCTCAGCGCCAGGCCACCAAAGACGCCGGGAAAATCGCCGGTCTGGAAGTTCTGCGTCTGGTGAACGAGCCGACCGCCGCGGCGCTTGCCTATGGTCTGCATGAAAAGCAGCGCGGCAAGGTTGCCGTCTACGATCTTGGTGGCGGCACATTCGATATCTCGGTGCTAAAACTAATTTCCACCGACGAAGGCGATATCTATCAGGTTCTTTCCACCAATGGCGATACGCACCTTGGCGGAGACGATATAGACAATTTATTGCAAGCCTTTGCGCACGAGATAATTCTGCAGACTGACGAGATCGATTTTTCGCCGCACGGTGAACTGGCGCAGGAACTTCGCAAGGCGCTCATATCGCTCAAGCATGATCTTTCGGACCGGGAATCCGCGACGCTGCGTTTCCCGCTACCCAACGGAAAAATTTTCGCGCAGGAGTTCACTCGCGGCGGGCTTGATACGCTGATTCGGCCAATCGTTGACCGCACCATGGGTCCTGTGAAACTTGCTCTGGCCGATGCCAAGCTGAAACCTGAAGAGATCGATGAAGTCGTGCTGGTGGGCGGCACCACGCGTACTCCGCTGATTCGCCGCACGGCGCAGGAATTCTTTGGGCGGGCGCCGCACGTTGAACTGAATCCCGACGAAGTTGTGGCGCTTGGCGCGGCGGTGCAAGCCAATATTCTGGAGCACGGCGTCAGCAATACCCTGTTGCTCGATGTGACGCCGCTTTCGTTGGGGATCGAGACTTACGGCGGCGCAGTGGCTAAAATCATCACCCGTAATTCGCCGATTCCAGCCAGCGCGGCAGAAATGTACACCACCGGAGTCGACAATCAGACTGGCATCGACATCCATGTTTTGCAGGGTGAACGCGAACTGGCAAAGGACTGCCGATCGCTCGCGCGCTTTACTCTAAAGGTTCCTCCAGCCCCGGCCGGACTTCCGCGCATCGAGGTGAAATTCCTGATAGACGCCAACGGAATCCTGCAAGTTGGCGCCAAAGATTTGAGGACTGGCGAACAGCATTCGATCGAGGTGCAGCCAAGTTACGGCATCAGTGACTCCGAGATCGAGCGCATGCTGGAAGAATCCATCGAGTATGCCGAACAGGATTTCGCCGAGCGGCAAGCAATCGAGGCGCGCACCGAGGCCGAATCGATTTTGACTGCCACCGCAAAAGCTCTCTCTAATCCGCAATCAGCAACGCTTTCGTCGGACGAGCGCGCTAGAATCGAGAGTGCGGTGGCCGATGTGAAGGAATCCACCGCCGGCAGCGACTATCGTTTGATGCGCAAAAAGATTGACGAATTGAACGAAGCGACGCAGCATCTTGCCGAAGTCATGATGAATAGCGCCGTAAACACTGTCTTGCAGGGCAAGAAGCTGGCGGATTTTTAAGCGGAGGAAAGTGATGGGCGGCAGTAATCCATACATCGAAGAGGTCAAGTACAAGCCGGCGACCAAGAAGTTTAAGGTAACGTTTTTGCCCAGCGGCAAGACGCTGGAAGTGGATCCGGCACAAATTCCTTACGGCCACAATGGCTTGCCCGGAAGCATTCTGGATTTCTCCGAAGCGCTCAAGGCCGGCCTCGATCACGCCTGCGGCGGAGTCTGCGCATGCTCGACCTGCCACGTCATGGTGAAAGAAGGCCTCGAGTCCTGCAATGAAGCCACCGACGCGGAACTCGATGAACTCGACGAAGCGCCTGGAATTACGCCCAAGTCGCGCCTCGGCTGCCAGACTGTTCCTGACGGCACTACCGACATCGTCGTCGAAATTCCACAGTGGAACAAGAATTACGCGAAAGAGTTGGACCACTAAGAAAATCGCCGTGGATTTTTTTCGAGGAGCCTTTGATGCCGCAAAAATTGGATTGGGACAATCTTGAAGACATCGCCATCGAGTTGACCGATAAGTTTCCGGACGTCGATCCATATACGGTCCGATTCACGGACTTGCACAAGTGGATCACCGAACTTCCTGGATTCAATGGCGATCCCGCCAAATCGAACGAAGGAAAACTCGAGGCTATTCAAACCGCGTGGCATGAGGAATGGAAGGACCGCACCAGGTCGTAACAATCGGTTGCGCTGACTGACTACTGCATGTAAGTTCGGCGAAGATAATCCGCGGTGGAATCATCCAGGCTGGAAAAGTTTGTCCGCAAAGCCTGCAATAGCGCGGCATCGCGGGAAGGTTCCGTTCGCATTGCATCCAAAAGGCGGTCCAGTCCATCGCTGCCTGAATCAGCTTCAATCGCTTCCACCACTGCAAGCGCCCACTCATATGCGTATTGCGCCTGCGAAAGCGATAGTCCCATCCACGAGCCGTCGAGGTAACGCAGCGGTTTTCCTTTTCCATCCTGATAAAATGCCAGCAGCTGAGCGGCGTCTGGGCCGGTTCGGCGGCCTTCCATCCATTGCGCCACACCCTCTTGCAGC
Source organism: uncultured Acidobacteriota bacterium (assembly GCA_963814635.1). GTDB lineage: Bacteria > Acidobacteriota > Terriglobia > Acidiferrales > UBA7541 > Acidiferrum. The sequence goes on from CAWFDP010000004.1 coordinate 413,539, forward strand.
CAGCTCGGGCAGCGCCCGGCGGTTTTTTGATATACAAAACTGTGTGTCAGTTCATGTTTCAGGATTCTCGCCAAAAGATCCGAAACGCTTTCCATGCCTTGCACGGGAATGCGGATGCGTCCGTCATTCAGGCCGCCTAACCAGCCCGGAACCCGAGTGACGTCGCGAAAAACCTCCTGAGTATAAAGAATCACCCCGATCTGTTCCGGCGGTGTGTAATGCAATTCGGACCTGAGCTCATCGAATTGTTGCTCCAGTGTGTGAATCACATCTGAAGCGAGCTGGCGGCTTGCGCCGCCGTGATAGCGCAGCACAAAATGGCTGGATTCGCCCTCCCTGAAATCGTCCTGGACCGCGACGTCGCGTTTGGCTTTTTCCAGGAGTGCAGCAACACTTTGACTCGGCTGAATATTCTGTGCAGCCTGCAAATCGGTGATCGCCGCTCCCGTCTGATTCATTTGGTAATGCGTCCAGCCAGAAAGGGCAGCCAAACTCGCCGATTTCGGAGAAAGTTTTCTGGCTTGCTCGAGTAATTCCAGCGCGGAACTGTATTCGCTCTTCATCAGCAAAGCGTGGGTCCGGCCGTCAAGGCCTAGCAGCACGAGATCGCGCTGATTTCCCGCGAACGGCTCCATCGCTTCGAATTGCTCCATCGCTTTGTCTGGTTCGTGCTGGGAGAGTTCAAACTCTCCAGCGGCCAGATGAGCGAGCGCCGCGCGGGTCACGGCCGCCGAACTTCCGCTTGCCGCTTCAGATTCGAGCGATGCAATAAAACCGGAGTCGATCACGCCCTCTTTGACCACCCGGTTTTTCATGGTCTCGTAGCCGCGTTGCGTCGGAGATGCCGGCCGCACAATCGGAATCTCCGAGGCCGGACCGCGCGAAGAGCCAACGGAAGCGACTCCGGCGCCGGAAATCACCGGAGGCGTGGAGCCCGCTATCCTCTCGAGGGTTTTGCAGTCCACAAAACCTAAGCGGTTCACGTCGCGGGAGGGCCGCACGCCACACCAGCTTTTTCCGCCTTGATCCATGCGCAGATCGACGTAAACAGAGTTGCCCTTCTTGAGCGTGGAAACCTGGTCGCTGGAAACGTCCATTTCGGCGTAAACGGCAACGGTGTCCGATTTGACGATGGCGTCGGTGGCAGCGGTGGGCTGTTGCGAGCGTTGAGCGCTGGCGAAAAACGGAAGGCAAAAACAAATCAGGAGATTTGGTACCGCTAACGGGAATCGAACCCGTATTTTAGCCTTGAAAGGGCTACGTGCTAACCGTTGCACCATAGCGGCATTGGGGAAAGAAAGTACCTTACTAGAATACGAGATTTCGAGAGAGCGGACAAGCCGGGGCAGACGGTGTATTTTCTTAAAAATTGAAGCGCAAATGCGCGCAGCCGCTGCGCGCAGCCGCGACGGCAGTGCCTGAGAAAAGTCCGGCAAAATTCAAAACATTCACGCGGTCGGTGAGATTGTTTGCTTCCACCTGAAAGTTGAGGTTGCGGCTTTCTTTTTTGTAGAGTTCGACGCCTGCAGCGGCACCGAGCGACAGATTTGGCCGTACTCTTCCGCGATCGAGATTTACCCGCGATAAAATCTCGGGCCCATATTGCGCCAGCAGGAAATTGAGGTCGATATTGCTCGGGTCGATTTCCGTCGGCAGGCCGCTTCCATAATTTGCGCTGACCGCCGCCCAAACACGTTTTGTAACTTGCGCGCGAATGCGCGCGCGAGCCGTGTTGCGCTGATCCTGGGTCACGGCAAACTCGCTATTGTTGGTCAAGACTCCGTTGGCATCGCTACCCACGAATAGCCCTCCGGTAATCGGACCATGCGCTATCGCGGATTGGTTCGAATAGCTCAAGAAGCCGGAAAATCGGTGCCATTCCGCGACGGCCAGGCGGAGTTCTTCGCCAAAGATTCTTGCTTTTTCAAAGGCGATCGGAAAACTGATGCCGGTGTCGAGCAGCACATCGTCATCCGCAAAATTGCTGAAATTCCTGCGAAAGACGTTGGCATCCAGCCGCAACGTCCCGAATATCGCCTGAGAGATACCGCCTTCGAAATAGTTTGCGAGGGACGGTTGAATCGGCAGACGCAGGACTTCGGGATTCAACGAAGCGACCGCCGGCGAACTGGCCAAGAGCAGATTTTCCATCGAGGGCGTCTGGAAAACCCGGTCATAGGAAGCATGCAGCAGTAATTTCCCGCGCTCGACATAGCGCGAAATGCCGACGCGCGGACTCCAGGCCGATTTGCTCAGCACGAACCCGTAGTGGTCGAAGCGCAAACCGCCGCTAATATTCCAGTTGCCGCGATGAAAATTGTCTTGCACATAAAAAGCCGGCTCGGTATCCCACTTGTGCGCGGCAAAGGTAAATTGAAGCGCCGTGCCCGGATCAAACTGCGAAGGATCGGTGATCTGATAGGAGAGCGATTCGTGTACCGGAACGAAGAACGCATCAATGCCCACTTTCCAGTCGTGATGGCCGGTGTGTCCGGCGAGATCGCCGCGGGCATAGCCTTCGCGGTATCCACGATCCTGCGAGACCAGCACCGGAGTCGCGAGATCGTTCGAACCCAGCGTGGTGCTGGCATCGCGCACGCTTCCGGAAAAACTCCACAACAAATTATCCGCGCTGATGTGCTGGTAATAGATTTGGCCGCTGACTTCGTCATTTGCAACATCCTGCCGCTGGCCCGCGGTCTGCTGCACCTGCTCGTTCGGGACGGTGTAACGCGAATCGCTGCGTGACATGGTGAATCGCAAGCGATCGCGGTCTGAAAAATCGTGTTCGTAGGAAGCAGAAAATCCGTTTCCATTTCCCCAATTGTTGTAATTCCGCAAGACCGGAGGATCGAGATAGCGGTCGGTGTGAAATCCCTGGCCGCTGAGTTCGAAATGGTTTTTATCTGCTGAATAACCGACCTCTGCGGCGCCAGTGAGCGATTCGAAGCTCCCGCCGCTTGCTTCGAAACGTCCATGCCAGCCCGCTGGCGGGTTTTTCTCGGTGGTGAGCTCGACTACACCGCCTAGCTTACGGCCGTATTCCGCGGGATAGCCCGCGGTCATCACGCGCATGGATTCCACGTCACCAGCATCGAATGGCGCCGCAAACGCCGGTGAGCGGTTTTGGGTTAGCGGCATTCCGTCCAGTACATACTGCACCTGATACTCCGAGCCGCGCGGATGCAGGACGCCGTTCGCTTCGTACAGCCAGCCGGGTTGGTCGTCGACTGCGTCGGAGAGACCCCGCCCTGGTTGCGCAGCGCCATGTTCGCGCAGCGTTTCTCCACTCAACGAGTAAATCGCTCCATTTTCTGAGGGATCGAGCAGGGTTGCGGCGTCCGTCACTTCGACTTTCATGTTGACGGGCGCCATTCCGAGGACCACGGGAACCCGCACCGGGACTGCGCTGCGAATTTCGACGAGGCCAGTCCACATGGCGAAGCCCTCCGCATTCACGCTCAAGCGATACACGCCGAAGGCTAATTCGGCTGCCATATATTTTCCTTCGGGGCCGATGGCAAACTCCTTTTTCAGCTGATTGGATTCGCTGACCAATTCGCCCGCCGCGGCCACAGGGTGCCCCTGCGGATCTTTCACTTCGATTTGCAGTTCGCCGCGCTCGCGCTGCGCGTGAGCCGAACCTACAAAAGGCGCCAGTGCAAGAACGAGCAGCAAAAATATTCGATGGGGCCGCCCATTTATTGAAAATCCGCGCGTTTGTGAGGCGTTTTGCATGGACTTTCCAAACTAACACAGGGCTGGCGGATAGCGGCCACGACGGCACAAACGGTTTCGAGAAAGCAACTCAACTGGAAAAAGACGAGGGCTGTAGCTCTTGCCGGGATGGACTCAATCGCGCACAATGCCAAAGCCCAAGGCTGGCACCAACTTTTTATGTCCACCGGTCTGACCTCAGCGCTATTGCGATTCTCAGCGGCTGCATTCGGCTCGCGAACCGTTCCCTCGGAAGAAGTAGACGCAGCGTTTGGCATGCCGGCCGGCAAGCTGCGGCATCGTGCCGGAATTATTTCGGTGGCATACGCGGATATCGATGAATGCGAAGTGAGTCTGGCCGCAAAAGCCGCGCGAGAAACCTTGCAGCACGCCGGCGTACTTGCAAAGACACTCGATTGGATAGTGGCGGCCAGCGAAACGCATCACGCTTTCCCCTCGATAGCGGCGCAACTGCACCTGGCGATTGGTGCGCGTGAAACATGCGGAGCTCTCGACGTAGGCGGCGCGTGCCTTGGCCTGCTGAATGCACTGGTGGTCGCGAAATCGTTTGTCGAATCGGGGCAGGCGCGGACGGTACTGGTGGTTACGGCGGACGTTCACTCCCGCACACTGACGCCAGGACGGGTAGCCGGCGAGTTTGGCGGACTGTTTGGCGATGGCGCGACCGCGTTTTTGGTGCAGCACGAACCTTCCGACGCTCCGAAAAACCATTTTTCGGTGCGGGACTTCTTTTTTGGCTGCGCTTCACAATTGCAAGCGGCAATTCAGGTTGCCGCGCGGCCCGAGGACCAGCTGACGGTGGTATTCGACGGTGATGCGCTCTCGCGTGCCGCCACCGCGCGTCTCGATCAGTGTATACGTGAACTCGAATCCCGTAGCGGGGTACCTCGCGGCAAGGTCGCAGCGTTCGCGACGCACCAGCCGAATCCGCGGTTGGTGGCGCTGCTAGCCAAAAAATCGGGCTTACCGATCGAACGATTTCCCTTGATTGCCAGGACCCGCGGAAATCTGGGCTCTACCACCTGTGCTGCGGCGCTCCACACAGCGTTGGAATCGTTGCGGGACGTCGTAACCCCATCGCCTGGGCCGATCTTTTTAGCGTCGCTCGGGCCGGGCCTACTGTTCGGGGGAGGATGGCTTTCGCCGTTACCTGATCCGGCTTCGTCGAGCTGATGAGTAAGGACGCCCCGACTTTCGAGCTTACGGGCCAGGCCGCGCTCGAACCAATGTTAGCGCCACTTGAAATGGTGACGTTCGCGGCGCCCGATTGTGAAGTGTCGTCCGAGCTGATCGCGATTGACTCGGAGTGAACTGGGAGTCGGCGGAGTTCCAGGGGCGGTGTAGGTACCATCGGCGGCGATCGTTCCGCACGCACCGCTGATAGCGCAACCGGCGCCCTGCAGCTGCCAGACGACGCTTTGATTTGTAGTGCCGAGGACATTGCCGAGAAAACCTGAATCGCACCGGGCGCTAGCGTCACAGTACCCGGCCAGAACGCAATACGGAAACGAGATCGTGGTTGATTACAGTGATCTGTGCGGTAGCATTTTTCGTCGGGGCAGCGGCGCCGGTGGCTTGCACGGTCACCGGATTTGGCGACGGCAGCAAACCGGGAGCGAGATAGTCCACCCGGGCGCGCTGCCTCCTCTTTACTTCGTCCCTTCTTTGCGTCATTACTCTTGTTACTTCCGAATGAACCCCACTCCCACCCGCGGCGTCTTGCTTATATATAAGGAGAGCCGAGCCGAATCCGCTCGACTGAACCAGACCGTGCAGGAGTTGATCCTGACGCATCCCGGAAGAGAGCTTAATGACGCCAGCCCCAGTGTAGTGGGACGGGCGGCCGCCGTAATGGGCTCGCAATACGAATGGGAATCGCTGCTCGCGGAAAACGCTCCTTTGGCATTTCGAGTTGCGCGTGGAGTGCTGCGAAATGATGCCGATGCGGAAGATGTTGCGCAGGAAGCTCTGATTCGCGCCCACCGCCGGTTCGAACGGTTACGCGACCGGGCGCGCTTCCGCGGATGGCTGGTTCGAATCAGTTTTCGAATTGCGCTGGACCGGCTTCGCGCAACAAAGCGCCGCCTCGAGCGCGAGGCGCAATGGGTGTTCGAGAGTGCCCGTAACGCGCCAAACCCTGGAGAGAACGCCGAGTTTCAGCGCCAGTTCGATCGCGCGCTCGAGGATCTTCCAGAGAAGCAGCGGTTGGTGCTGCTGCTCGCTGCCATGGAAGGCCACACCATTGATGAAGTTTCGGTGCTCCTCGGTATTCCGGAGGGCACCGTCAAGTCCCGACTATTTTTTGCCAGAAAGACACTAGCGGAGAAACTACGATGTTTTGTGAACCCTATCGCCAGTCGTTGACGGAAGCTGCATGTTCGGGCGAAGTGTTGCCGCGCGAACTTGCGGCCCACCTCGACGGATGCAATGCATGCTCGACCGCGTACGCTCGGGAGCAATTGCTTTTCGCGGCGATCGATCGCTCTCTGCACGTTGCCGCCAACGTGGATGTCCCACCGTCGCTGGTGCCACGTGTGCGCGCGCAAATCGAGACGATCCCTTCGAAGTCATTTTGGGGTGTGCCTTCAATCGCATTTGCTGCGGGCAGTCTGGCTCTTCTTATTTTCGGGATTGCATATTCGTTGGTCAGGCATTCGGTTGGCGATTCGTCGAAGACCAGTGGAATTATTATTTCACCAACGGATCAGTCCAATGTGACAAACCAGCCGGAGGGATTTCCGCCGCAAACTTCGCAACCGGACGGAACGACAGCGCGGCGCGAACAAACGCCCACGCGCAGGGTGAATCTCCGCTCTACTCCCGAGGTCCTGATATCGTCGGTGGAACGAGCAGGATTTGAGAGGTATTTCACTTTAGCCCAGGCCAGGCCGCTGCAGAGGCCCGTTTCCGCTTCCGGCAAAGAGGATTTCGACCCTGAGATCAAGCCCCTGGAAATTGCAGAACTGGAGCTTGGGAAGCTGGCCATTGAGCCGCTCGAAGCCGGTGGTTCTGAATGAATTCTTACCAATGCTTTTGAAATCCAAAGAAAAAAGGAGTTCTCGATGATGAAACGCTTGCTGATGTCAGTTGGAGTGCTGGCCGTTCTTGCGGTTGCCGCGGCCGGCCAGGATGCACCGAAAAACTCCGGCGGGCCAAAACCGGATGAGCGCACGCCCGCGGTGACGCCGCTGCGCGTGCAGGTGGTATTCACCGAATTCGACGGCGAGAAGAAAGTGGCGAGTTTGCCCTATTCGTTCACCGTGAACGCCGACGAGCGTAAAGCGCGTCCCGGCTCGCAGGTCCGCAACGGCGCGCGAATCCCGATTACGAGCGGAAAAGGGGATCAATTCACATATATGGATATCGGAACGAATATTGATTGTTCCGCGAGCCTTCAGGACGATGGGCGCTTTAAGCTGCAGATGGTTGTCGAGCGCAGTTCCGTCTCACCTGATAGTCAGGCATCGAATAGTCTATCGCCCGTCGTCCGTCAATTTAAGGCGGAAATGAATCCGGTGCTGCGAGATGGCCAGACTGTGGACAGCATAGTCTCGACCGACCCATTGAACGGTCACGTGTATCACGTTGGAGTCACGCTCAACGTCCTGAAATAGCGCGATTTCTCAGAGCGCTTCGCACAGAAGTTTCGTCAGCGCCTCGCCGAGATCGGGAGTCGCGAACCGGTAGCCTGCCTTTATTAACTTTTCAGGCAGGACGCGCTGGCTGCTGAGCAGCAGCGCGTCCGCCATTTTACCCATCGCCAATCGCAGCGCAAACGCCGGGGTAGGGAGGAGCGCAGGCCGACGCAGCGCATTAGCCAATTCTTTGGTGAAATCGGCATTCGTCACCGGATTTGGCGCCACGACATTTATAGCGCCGTGCAACTCACGTTTCGCCAACGCGAATCGTAGAATTTCGACGACATCGTTCAGCGTGACCCACGACATCCACTGTTTGCCACCGCCGATTCGTCCGCCCACGCCAAATTTGAAGGGCAGTATTATTTTCGGAAGTGCGCCACCGTTTTTGGCCAGGATGATTCCAAATCGCGCCAGCACCACTCTTGTGCGGTATTCTTCTGCACGCAGCGCTTCAGCTTCCCAATCCTTCACGACCTCAGCCAGAAACTCGTGTCCTGGCGCGCTTTCTTCGGTCAGGAGTTCCTCGCCCCGATTTCCGTAAAATCCGATTGCCGACGCGCCGATCAAGACTTCCGGCTTGGCGTTCATTTTTCCGAGCGCCGCTACCAGCGCGCGTGTGGCGTCCACACGGCTGCTCGCTATCAGTTTCTTCCGGGTACCAGTCCAACGCCCGTTGGCAATCGGCGCCCCGCCGAGATTCACCACGGCGTCCGCGCCGACAGCCGCGCCTCCCAATTCGCCAGTCTCGGCGTTCCAGGCCACGTCGAAAGCGCCCTTCGCGCCTCCATACGTCTTTGTTCCAGGTCGCACCAGACGGCACACCATGTGGCCGTCACGAGCCAGAGCCTCGACCAGCGCTGTGCCTACCAGGCCGGTGGCTCCCGTGATCAGAATTTTCATTCCAGAAGTATAGGCGGGCAGCCGAGCAGGCGGAAGTTGGATGTGGCAGCGGAAAAGTGAACCTGCCGTTTGCGGATGCTAAAGTTTCGTCGCCAAGCTGTAGTGCGATGCGATGAGCTGCCATTTCCCGTTGATCTTCATCCAAACATCGGTGAACCGGTCGGTGTAATCGAAGGACTTTCCGCTGTCCTCGCCGCGTTCGTGATAATTTCCGGTGACGATCGCGATGTTCTCTCGCATCCGTACCCTGAGGTCCAGCATTTCGGCAACGTCCACTCGTAGCGGTCCCATGTTCTTGCTTAGGAAGCCCACTTTGCCTAATGTTGTGCCATCTTCCATCGTGATGACGTAGTCGTCCGCCAGCAGCGCCGCCAGCGGGGCGATTTGCCGCTGCTTGTAGGCGTCGGTCCACTTCGACTCCAGACCACGAATCGTGCCCTCATCAGAGCGCTCTTGCGCCGCGAAAAATCCGAGAAAGCACAGAATCGAAATCGAGATGACGCGAGTTTGCATAGTTTCCTTCAGGACTTCCTTTTTCGCTTCAAGACTCGCGAGATGGAACATCGGTGGATATGGATTCCGGCTCCAAAATTCACAAACTTCTGCGGGACGGAGCACAACCGGAGGCTTCTAGCAGACTACCTCAGAATCTACCGCGATGTTGGCCGCGACGCCTTAAGGTAAACTAAAGATTGGTACGATGGTTGTGAAAGTACTCTATTTCGGCCGATTGAAAGAACTCTGCGGTTGCGCGGAGGAGTCCGTTGACGTGTGCGAAGGCGCGGCCATCAAGGACCTCTTTTCGCAATGCTCTGCGAAGATTCCTGCCATGCGCGATTATCGCTCGTCAGTCGTTGCGTCGCGCAATCAGGAATTTGCATCGTGGGATACAGTACTTACCGCTGGAGATGAAATTGGATTTTTGCCGCCGGTGAGCGGTGGATGATTGCAAATGACTGAGCTCCATGCAAAGGATCGAATCGAGTTGACGCGTGAGGTCATTCCGAACGCCGCCATAGCCCGCGAAGTGCGCGCCGATGAAGACGGCGCGGTCGCCACTTTCGATGGGTGCGTCCGTAATCATTCGCACGGCCGAGCGACGCTGCACCTCGAATACGAAGCCTATGAATCGATGGCGCTGGCCAAAATGCAGGAGATCGCAGCGCACCTGCACCAAACATATCCGATTGACCGCGTAGCCATTGTTCACCGGCTCGGCCGGCTGGAAATCGGTGAAACCAGTGTGTTCATTGCGGTCAGCTCCGCTCACCGCGCGGCTGCCTTCGATGCCTGTCGCTACACCATCGACACCCTGAAAAAGACTGTTCCCATCTGGAAAAAGGAGTTTTTCGCTGACGGCGCAGTCTGGGCCGATGGCGAACTTCCGTTTACCTCGAAAGAGCCTGAGGGGCCGGCACCTGTGGAGACTCCCGCGGCCAAACCCGCATCCAACTAAATCGATGCCAATACCGGTTCCTCGCCCATCCAAACTGGCCGCCAGTATCCTTGCTGGTGGATTGATCGTGTGCGCCGCGATTGCTGGCGCGACCTGCGCCGGCGCGTTCCCACAACAGAATCAAAACCCCAATCGCCCACCGTGGGCCCAGAAATCCAAAACCTCCGACGCTGCTGCGACTCCCACGCCTACGAAGGCCGCTTCATCCGATCCCGAGCAAGAGCGCGGCAAAATTAAAGTCTCCGTCAATCTGGTCAACGTTCTGGTCAGCGTACTCGACGATCACAACCGTCCCGCCCCCAACCTGCCGGTCGAAGCATTTCAAGTGCTGGACGAAGATAATCCGCAAAAAATCGCAGTGTTTGAAAAGGAAACACAACAGCCGCTCGATCTTGCTTTGATGATTGACTCCAGCCTCAGCGCGCAGCTGGGCATGCCTGCGCAGCGCGAGGCGGCGAATCGCTTCATCCAGCAGGTGCTGCGCCCGGGCGACCATCTGGCAGTTTATGCTGTCGCGGAAAATGTAACGCAGATCGCTGCATTCACAGACAAGGTGGGGCACTTGCAAGACGCCGTCCGCCACATCCCGGCCGGCGCTGGGACTTCGATTTACGATGCGGTGTTGCTCGGTTCAAAAGCGCTCACGCGCCAGGGCTCCGATCGGCGTCATGTCATTATCCTGATTACCGACGGCGGCGAAACCACCAGCCACTCCGATTTTGAAGCTTGCCGCCGCGAAGCTGTGCGGGCCGGCACTCTGCTCTATACGGTGGTTGTTCGCCCGATGAAAAGCGAAAGCGGGCGCAACACCGCTGGCGAGCACGCACTGGAGACGATCACCGACACCACGGGAGGCGCGGTTTTCTATCCGGACTCCACGGCCGAGATCGACTCCATCTTCGAACGCATCAACAAGGAGCTGCGCACCCAATACCGCCTTGGCTACTATCCCAATCCTCGCGGCCCTGCTGACACTTACCGCCGCATCGAGGTCACGGTCACACCGCCAGCCACATCATCGCAACCTGATTCGAATCACAACCGCGGCCAGGTTGCCCCCGATCCGCCAAATTCCGGCACGCCAGTCGCGCAGTCCGCGATACAAACCGAAACTGCAAGCGCTCAGCCTCCGGTGTACTCCGTCCGTCACCGCAAGTCTTATTACACTGGCTTACCCTGAGAGCTTTTTTCCAATTCCTCAACTTACTGCAGTGCCCGCGCCGCCGCCGCAAAAAACGCTTCATCACTCAAAATGTGCGCCGAAGAGTCAGGCTTGGGCCGTGCGCTTAATACCACGATCACCAGTTTTTCTCTTGGATTGATGTACATGTGCTGGCCGAAAATTCCGATGGCCTGAAAGGCTCCTTGATGAATCGGATCGCCCGCGGGAATCGGCCACCAGAAATAGCCGTAATCCACTGACTTCCCTCCAATCACATGCGCGCTTCCCGCTTCACGGAACCATCCCTCTGGCACGATCCGCTTCCCGTTAATCACGCCATCCTGCTGCACGAACAATCCGAAACGGCCGTAATCGCGAAGCGTTGCGCCTAGCCCGCTCCCGGAAAGCCCCATTCCTCCCGGTGATTCGGTCCACCAAGTCGCGTCCTTTTCCATCGCCAGCGTCGACCACAGCGTTTCGGATAAATACGTCGCCAATGCTTTGTGCGTCGCGCGTTCCAGCAGCGCGCCTACCAGGAAAGACTCTCCGGTGCTGTAGTTCCAAATTGAACCTGGCGTCCCGGCTTTCCGCAACGCGTTCATGTATGCCAGAATCGAGCCCGGCTTCAACGTAAGTTGTGCCTCCAGCAATTTTCGGCGATCCGAGCTCGGATCCGTATAAGTCTCGTCCCACTTCACACCCGAAGCCATCTGCAGCACATTGCGAACACTCACTCCCTCATAGCCACCGCTCTTCAATTCCGGCAGATACTGGCTAATCGGCTCGTCCAGGCTCTTGATCAACCCTTGCTGCACTGCCACACCTACAAGTGTTGAAGACACCGACTTGGCCATCGAAAACGACGGCCAGCGCGTTTCCGGCCCGGCGCCGAGTTCGTAGTCTTCGAGCACCACTTTTCCGTCCTTCAAAATCAGCAGTCCAGCCACGCGGTTGTACGCGAGGTAGTCATACAAATCAAACTTGTTGCCGCCCTGTTCGAATTGAATGTTTGTCAACGACTCTGCCGCAGCCGGCAGCGGCCGCACCGGACCTTTTCGCTCCACCACTTTCACAGGAAAGAGTGTTTCGCTATGTTCGAAAGTCGCGACTTCCACTGTTGGCAGCATTTTTCCGTCAAATACTTGTCGCGCCCCGGCCATCTCCTGCGCTTGCACTGCCGCGCTCCACGCCATCAACGCCATCGCGAAAATCATTCCACGCGTCATTCGCATTCCTATTCCGCCTCTTAGAAAAGTTATGATCCGCTGATTCTATGAACTGCGCCGAGGCCACGCAACTCAAAACCCGTTACACTAAACACTTATGGCTACCAATTCCGCTGGCGCGACTCCGCGACAGTTTCTCGAAGCCGCCATTGAGACCGCCCTGGAAGCAGGCAAGATTCTCCGCGAAGAGTACACGCTCCCTCCCGAAATTCGTTACAAGGGCGATGTTGACCTGGTTACCCAAGCCGACCGTCGTAGCGAGCAAGCGATTGTCACGCGCCTCGCAAAATTGTTTCCAGGTCACACCATCGCCGCGGAAGAAGGCACCGGCCACGTACGTAGCTCCGAATTTCACTGGCACGTTGATCCGCTCGATGGCACTACCAACTTCGCCCACAAATATCCGTGCTTCGCTGTCTCGATTGCTCTCGCTCAGAACGAAACGCTTTTGGCTGGTGTCGTCTACAACCCCATTTACGACGAACTCTTCGCCGCCGCGCGTGGAGAAGGTGCGACGCTCAACGGAAAAGGTATCGCCGTATCCAAAATTGAGACGCTTTCGACCGCCTTGCTCTGCACCGGGTTCCCGGTGCACAAGCGCATCGTCAATCCCAACATTCATTACTACTATGATTTTACGCTGCGCTCGCACGGCGTGCGCCGCGACGGGTCCGCCGCGCTCGATCTCGCGAGCGTGGCCGCAGGCCGCTTCGATGGCTTCTGGGAATTCGGGCTGAAGCCTTGGGACACCGCCGCAGGCGTACTCCTGGTACAGGAAGCCGGCGGCGCCATCTCCGATTTTTACGGCGATCCGTATCGCCTCGGCGGTCCGGTGGTGTTGGCTACCAATTCTCTAATCCACCAGGAAATGCGTGAGAAAGCGCTTGAGATCTCCAAACGCGACCCCAGAGCGCCACTTCAATTCTCAATGTAAGTCACCCGAAATTAATCATTTAGCCCGTTACCGCGCCCTAATTCTGCACTTACGCCAGCCTTATCTTTCCCTTACAGGTGTTTTGCTAACGTAGTTTGGCAACAACGCAGTCTTCTGAATCCGCTCCAGCATTACGCGCATCAGATTTTCAACACCCGTTGCCATGATTTGTTTAGGAGAGAGAAATGCGCACGTTTGTACATCTGTATGCTTCACCGATTCTTGGGCTGTGCCTTGCGGTGCTATCCAGCGTCACGTTGAACTCCGCGCAGGCGCGCTCACTTGATGATGACGCCGCCGCAAAACCGGCAACGTCTTCGGCCGATTCTTCGAAAGACTCCAAAGCTGCGCCGAATTCCGTGGCGCCTTCCGGCTTGACCGAACGTGAGCGAATGCTCCTTGATCGCGTCGAGCAACTTGAACGCCGAGTTGCCGAACTCGAATCGGCGCATCAGCCAGCCGCCGTTGCCGCATCACCGGCGTCGAATTCTGGTTCACCCGCTCCGGCGACGATGGCGGCAACCTCGGCCAGTTCTGAAGCTTCCGCAACACCCGCAACCTCGGCCGCAGCCAACAATTCCGGCGCCGGCGGCTCAGCTCCAGCTGTCTCGACCAGCGCCGCACTCGCTCCCGCGACTGCCGTCGGGACCCAGGCGACCGATAAGTCGAAGAAAGCGCCTGCCAGCGAACCGTTCGCCTTTGCGGATTTCACATGGCTCAACGGCAATCCGCGCACCAAGGAAATTCCGCTCGACACAAAATTTTTCACCCCAGAAATTCGCTCAGACGTTGACTACGTTTACGATTTCCGCCATCCCAAGGACGACACCGTCAGCGGCTCGAGCGAAGTCTTCCGCACCAACGAAGTGCAACTCACGCAGCTTGGCGTCGGTGGCGATTTTCACTACGACAATGTGCGCGCGCGTTTGATGACCCAATTTGGTTTGTATTCGCAAACTACTCCGCGCAACGACGCCAGTCCCTCTCGCGGCCAGTGGAACCTTTCCGATGCCTATCGCTACATATCTGAAGCATACGGGGGGTATCACTTCAACGTGATGCACGGCATCAACGTGGATGCTGGCATCTTCATGTCTTACGTCGGTCTTTTCAGCTACTACCAGTTCGACAACTGGGCCTACCAGCCGTCCTACGTTTCCTCAAACACGCCATGGTTTTTCAATGGAGTCCGCGTGCAGATTTTCCCCACCGAACATTTGAAGATCGAACCGTGGATTACCAACGGCTGGCAATCCTATGGCCGCTTCAACAGCCGACCTGGCATTGGCGCGCAGATTTTGTGGCGACCGAACGGTTGGCTGTCGGTTCTCGGCAACCAATATATGTTGGGTGAAGATGCCCTAAATACTCCCGGGCGTGTCCGCTATCACACCGACGACAGCATCCAGATCAAGTACTACGACAACCCAGAGAAGTTTATGGACAAACTGGCGTTCTCGCTTACCGGTGACTTGGGTTGCGAACACGGTGGTGGCGTGAGCTGCTACACCAATTCCGCGAAGGGGCCGAAGCAGGACTTTCTTGGTTTCATGTTCTACAACCGTGCGTGGTTGGACCACGATCTGTTTGGCCTGACCATCGGCGGAGGAAAAATCAACAATCCGGGCCGCTACCTGGTACTGCTGCCACCAGTTAACGGTGCGAACGCCGCATCCGGCACGCCTTACTTTACGGAAAATCCTGGCGATCCTTATAAAGCTTGGGACATATCGGGCACCTTTGACTGGATGCCGAGCCAGTACATCACCTGGCGCTGGGAGTATAACTACCGTGCTGCCAACGTGCCGTACTTCAGTGGGCCGGGTGGCGTCACGCCTCCAGGCGGAAACCAAGGGACGCCAGGCTCCTTCGTTCCCGGCTGGGCGCCGGATCTGCGCAGAAACGAAACGCGCCTCAACATGGCGATCTTGGTGAAGTTCTAGATTCGCCAGAAAATGATTTGTCGCGGGCTACTTGGCACCCCACTCTTTGTATAACTTGGTGATCGTCGGTCCGATGGAGAGGCTCCAAGCGAAGATGGTCACCCCTTTGAATTTGTCAGGCACCACGTATTGATCGGCGGCTTCTTCCGTGGGCACTCCCGCCTTGTACATTTTCTCAGCCTGCCCCGCCACGTCGTCGAACAAATCTACGAACAGCTGCACAACCTCTCGCCCGCCGATCTGGCCGTGGCCGGGAACGAAGATCGTATCCTGGTCATAAGACAAAAACGTCTTGAGCGTCGCGCGCCAACCAGACACCGTAGCCTGTTCGTCGAAGGCCACCGGGTACAAATTATTGAAGAGCAAGTCGCCGGTGTACACCACGTTCTGTTCCGGTACGCGAATAATCAGATCCGTTCCGGAATGGCCGGGATGCGTTTCCACCAGCGCAGTTAACCCGCCGAGGTCCAGCTTGACCGGAAGTTTTGCTGGGTCTAGCGGGCGGTTCGGTAAGGCCAGAAGCGTGGAATTCGCAACGTTGAATATATTGCCAACCGCACCAACGAGTTCGGTTGCGTGTTTCCGCGCGGCCTCCGTCTTGGCATTTTTTACCCGCGCTTCAAGCGGAGCGAAAAACGCAGCCTTGTCCGCGCCCTGCATCACGCCATAACTGTCAAGAATCCTTTTCCCCACGCCGGCGTGCGCCCATAGCGATATTCCGTTAGCTCCATAGAACGCATTCCCCATGGTGTGATCGTAGTGATAGTGGGTGTTGAGCGCGCCCATAATCGGCCCTTTGCTGAGGGTACGGAGAGTGTCGTATTGAAAGCTGGCTCCGAGAGCGCTCACGAACCCTTCGATCAGCAACGCAGCATCTTTTCCAACCAGAAAACCACCGTTGCACAGTGTTTGGAAGCCTTTGGACGGGTCGGAAATAGTGGCGTAGAGGCCCTCGCCCACTTTGCGTACCGAAGCGAAGCCCTTATCCGCGATCGGCGTTTGCGAAACCCGTGAATCTCCGGCCAGCGACTCCTTCAGGGCCGGGAGCGGCAGGAACCGATACGCCGCTAACAGCGCGCTCCACTGCGAAGTCTTCCCGATAAATCCGCGCCTCGAAAACAGTGGTGTCTCAGCCATTCGCGTTGCGTTCATGATTTCTCCTGAACCATCGAAGTTTTCTTCCAAGCTTGCGGGTTGGATGCCGGATTGGGCGCACGGTTACTTTAGTTTTTCGAAGCTCGCTTCGGCAAGTCCTATACTAAAAGAAGTCTGCAATTTTCCCAGGAATTCCTGAAGACTGAGGAGAAATTCCGTGAAAAAGTTCTTTCTATTCATGGCCGCATGGCTGCTCTTCGCCGGTTTTGTGCGAGCCCAGGAGGGGGAACCTCCCCCAAATCTCGAAATGCAGCGCCAGGAACTGCTCAACCTGGAACTGGAAAATGCCCGCGCCATAAAACTTCACAATTCAACTTTTTTCAAGGCGGCTTACTCCGAAGACTTCCACGGAGTTTCGCGATACGGGGAAGTGATCAACAAAACCAAAATGGTCCACGACGTGGAAAGCTCCCCAATGGAGTTTGATTCGGTGGTCAGTAGTGACACGCAAGTGCGCATGTTTCGCGACGCTGCCTATGTATTGAGCTTGCGTTCGGAAGTTGGCCACGCCAATGAAAAAAAGTTTTACAACCAGTTCCGCATTCTCAGGGTGTACATAAACACGCCGCGCGGCTGGCGGATCGTGTCCCAACTCGAAACGAAGCTCTCCACAGAAGCCAGCCGCTAACAAAATCAGATCAGGCTGCAACCGCCCCGGCGGCGTTGACCGCTGCCCCGATAATCCCCAAATCATCGTTCTTGGGTATCACTTCGAATCGGCTGCCCTGCAGCGGGCTCATCTTCACCATGTCATGCACCAGCCGGTCGATCGCGCCAACATCGATCCAATTCACATTCGGGCCGGTCAAATAAAATGGCCCCGGACCTTCCATGTGAATGCTGGTTGCGGTCGCTGCGGCCAGCGCGCGATGGCAACGTGAAACGAACTCCACGCAGCGCGCGTCGCCATTTTTCGCATTCTCGAATACCTCTTCCGGTTCAAGATCCAGGAACCGTAGCCGCATCGCGCGGTAGCCAAGAATCCCTTCCAGATGCCCGCGCCCCCCGCATCCGCAGAAATTTTCTTTTGGGTCCAGCGTTACTACCGAGTGCCCGCCTTCTCCCGCGCATTCGCTCCACGGATACCGCCCGTAGCCTACTCCATTGCCCAGCGTCCACACACGATTGACTTTGTGCAACACCCCGCGCGTGGCGGCAATCCCCGCGGCAGTTGCGTCCGCATCGTTATAAATACGCACGGCGACCCGCGATCCGCTACCCGACAGCGCGTTTTCCAGAGCACCGCGAAGATTAAAGCCTTTAATCTGTTGAAGATTGGGTGATTCTTCCACCACTCCGTCTCGAATAATCCCGGGGAATCCCACGCCGACCGCGGACACCGATTTGCCGCCATCGAGTGACATCACCAGCTCGGCGATTTTCCCCGCGATATGCTCTGCCGGCATCGAAAGCAGCGCTTCGCGCGAGTCTCCTGCCTCTGGAAACACTTTCACCGTCCCGCTGACCTGATTGTTTTCCACCAGTCCAGCGGCGATGTGCTCTACTACCAGTACTCCCGCATTCCTGCCCATAGTTTTCCGCCCATCTACATCTTCGAAAGCTTGTTCAGCCCGTTGAACGCCGCGGTCTTGTAACACTCGGCGAGCGTCGGATAGTTGAAAACCGTATCCACAAAATATTGCACTGTGCCTTTCAACGCAAAAACCGCCTGGCCAATGTGTAGCAACTCTGACGCGCCTTCTCCGATGATGTGCACGCCCAATATTTCTTTCGTCTCCGGCTGGAAAATCAGCTTCAAGCGGCCAGTGGTATCGCCGCGAATCTGTCCGCGAGCAATTTCGCGGAAGTAAGCGATGCCGACTTCATAGGCGATGCCTGCATCCGTAAGTTGCTCCTCGGTCTTTCCAATAAACGAAATCTCCGGAATGGTGTAAATCCCGTAGGGATAAAGCGCCGGGTCGGAGTGAATCGGCACGCCGAACGCGTTTGCCGCCGCGATCCGTCCCTGCTCCATCGACACCGAACCCAGACTGGGAAAACCAATCACGTCCCCCACCGCAAAAATGTGCGGCTGCTTCGTTCGATAGTCAGCGTCAACCGGAATGCGCCCGCGCGAATCCGCATCCAACCCCGCCGCTGCGAGATTCAGTTCATCTACATTTCCCTGCCGGCCTACTGCGTAGAGCAGCCCTTCACCCGCCACTTTCTTCTTGCTCTTGAGGTTCGCTACCACGCCATTGTCAGGCGTCTCCTCGACGCTTTCCACTTCTTCATTCAGTCGCAGCGTCACCCGGCGGTCGCGCAAGTGATAGCAAAGCGCTTCCACCATTTCCGAATCGGCAAACTCCAGCAGCCGCGGACGTTTCTCGATCAATGTCACCCGCACACCCAGCGTCGCGAACATGCAGGTGTACTCAACGCCAATCACTCCGCCGCCGACCACGATCATCGTCTTCGGGATGTCCGGCATCTGCAGAATTTGGTCGCTGTTAATGATGTTGCGGTTGTTGAACGGCACTAGCGGTGAGCTGGCCGGCTTCGTTCCGCTGGCAATAATAATTTTTTCCGCTTCGAAATCGGCCTGGCCGCGCACGCTATTGACTCGAATGCTGTTCGGCCCGGTAAAGCTGGCCACGCCGTTTAAAACTTCGATTCCATTGCGCGAAAGCTGCGCTCGGGTCACATCAATTTCGGTCTTGATCACATGCTGCGCGCGAAACGACAGATCAGCCATGGTGATCTGTTCCTTCACGCGATAGTTCACGCCATATATGCTCTGATAATAAAATCCCGAGAGGTGTAACACCGCTTCGCGCATGGTCTTGCTGGGAATCGTTCCGGTATTGATCGCCGCTCCGCCGATCACTTCCATCTTCTCGACCAGGGCCGCCTTCTTGCCGAACTTCGCCGCTTGAATCGCCGCACGCTGCCCGGCCGGTCCGGAACCGATCACGATGATGTCGTACTTGTCCATGTCAGGCGAGGCGCAAAGAGGGGCTGCCTCTATCCGCAGTTAGCGGCGCAAGTATACCACCGGCGGCAAAATTTCCACCCGCACCATTCGGGCGTACACCCGCAAAAATTCTGTCTTGCAAAAATCTAATTACTGATTAGGCTTAGCGCCAGGAGATTGCGCATCCATGAGTTCATCTTCGGTCGAAAGCAAGATGGCACACTTTGGCGAAACGCAGCGCCGCGACGCTTGGTGGGTCGAGATTCTGCCGATCATTTTGTTGATGGGCGGTTTCAGTGTTTACGCAACCGTCCGGGCCATCGAAGGCCGATACTATGAATGGTGGCCCTACCTTTCGCCGTTCTACTCTCCACTCATTGACCCGCACCATCATTGGCTGCCGAAATTCATCACCCCCGCCATGTTGATCCTCGCGGGGCCTTTGGGCTTTCGCGCCACCTGTTACTACTACCGCAAAGCTCTCTACCGCGCGTTTCTTCTGGATCCGCCGGCTTGTGCCGTCGGGGAAAGTGGCAAACGCAATTACAAAGGTGAGACCGCCTTTCCTTTTATCCTGCAAAACGTTCATCGCTACTTCCTCTATCTCGCGATTATTTTCCTGGCCTTTCTTTGGCATGACGCTTATGACGGATTTTTCTTCGTCGGAAGATTGGGCCGGCAGGAATTCGGCGTCGGACTGGGTTCGCTGATCCTGCTCGCCAACGTTTCGCTGCTATCTTTATATACGTTATCGTGCCACTCGCTCCGCCATCTCGCTGGCGGCAAACTCGACTGTTTTTCCTGTACTGCCTTTGGCCCGCCCCGCCACATCGCATGGACTTGGCTCAGTTTTTTGAACGATCGCCACATGCGCTTCGCCTGGGCCAGTCTCATCTCAGTCGGCCTCACCGATTTTTACATTCGCTCTGTCGCTGCGGGCATTATTAAGGACATTCGAATCCTGTGACCCCTCCCTACGAAACTCACGAACATGATGTGTTGATTATCGGCGCGGGCGGCGCCGGGCTGCGCGCTGCCATTGAAGCCCTCACGCAAGGCGCGCGCGTTGGCTTGGTTTGCAAATCGTTGCTTGGCAAAGCCCACACTGTGATGGCTGAAGGTGGTATCGCCGCAGCCATGGGCAACGTGGACAAAGCCGACGACTGGCGCACCCATTTCCGTGACACCATGCGCGGCGGAAAATTCCTCAACAACTGGCGCATGGCGCAGCTCCACGCGCAGGAAGCTCCCGAACGCGTGCGCGAACTCGAACAGTGGGGCGCGCTATTCGACCGAACGGACGACGGCCAAATTCTGCAACGCGCTTTCGGCGGCCATACCTTTAAACGTCTGTGCCATGTCGGCGATCGCACTGGCCTCGAACTCATTCGAACCCTGCAGGATCGCGGCGTCCAGCAGGGCATCGACGTCTTCATGGAATGCACCATCACCCGCCTTATAAAGGCTGGCGACCGCATTGCCGGTGCTTTCGGCTATTGGCGCGAGCAAGGCCGCTTCGTCAACTTCAAAGCCAAGTCCATCGTCATCGCCACCGGTGGTATCGGCAAAGCCTGGAAAGTCACTTCGAATTCCTGGGAATACACCGCCGACGGCATGGCTCTTGCTTACGAAGCCGGCGCCGAACTTCTGGACATGGAATTCGTCCAATTCCATCCCACTGGAATGGTCTGGCCTCCAGGCGTACAAGGAATCCTCGTTACCGAAGCAGTTCGCGGCGAAGGTGGTACGCTCAAAAACAATCGCGGCGAGCGCTTCATGGAAAAGTACGATCCCAAGCGCATGGAGCTTTCCACTCGCGATGTCGTCGCCCGCGCCATCTACACCGAAGTCAAGGAAGGCCGCGGCTCCCAGCACGGCGGCGCCTATCTCGACATCTCCCACCAGCCCGCCGAATACGTGAAGAAAAAACTCCCCAGCATGTATCACCAGTTCAAAGAACTGGCCGACGTGGACATCACCACCGGCCCGATGGAAGTCGGCCCGACTTGCCACTACATGATGGGCGGAATTCGCGTGGACGCCGAAACCGGCCAGTCCACAGTGCCGGGGCTATTCGCCGCAGGCGAAGCTGCTGCCGGACTCCACGGTGCGAACCGTCTCGGCGGGAACTCGCTTTCGGATTTGCTGGTATTTGGCAAACGCGCCGGAAAAGCAGCCGCCGATTACGCAAAGTCCGTGCAGGGCGGTGCGCTGGACTCCGCGCAGTTGCAAGACGCCGAACGCGAGATGCTCGCCCCATTCGAACGCACCGCTGGCGAATTCCCTTACGAAATTCATCGCGACTTGCAAGACTTCATGCAATCCCTCGTCGGGATTTTCCGTACTGAAGAAGACTTGCAGAAGGCACTCGGTGAACTGGAAAAGCTGAAGCCCCGTCTTACTCGCATGCGTGCCGATGGATCGCGCATGTTCAATCCTGGTTGGCACTTGACCCGTGATCTGCACTCGATGGTCTTGATTTCCGAAGCCGTCACTCGCAGCGCGCTGGCTCGCCGCGAAAGCCGCGGTGCCCACAGCCGCATCGACTATCCGAACTTCGACGACGTTTGGGGAAAACAAAACAACATCATCGTCAAGCGCGGCGACCAAATGACTCTTGAACAGCGCCCGGTAAGCGAAATGCCTGCGGAACTGAAAGAAGATTTGGCGGAGAATAAATAATGCCCGACCTGACAGACAACGGCACCATGGAAGCCGGCGCAATGGACGAAGCGGTTCTTCGCGTGTTTCGCGGCGGCCCGGAAGACGGCAAACCGGTCGACTATCGGGTACCCGTCGCTCCCGGCATGGTCGTGCTCGATGCGCTGCATTCGATTCAGAATCACCAGTCGCCGGATTTGGCGGTACGCTGGAATTGCAAAGCAGGGAAATGCGGCTCATGTTCCGCCGAAGTCAACGGCCGCCCGCGCCTAACCTGCAAAACCCGCCTCGATTCTCTGCCGCTCGACCAACCAATCACCGTCTCGCCGTTAAAAGCCTTTCCTCTCATCAAGGATCTGGTCACCGACGTTTCCTGGAACTACAAAATCAACAAGAAAATCCCTGCGTTCCAGCCCAAGCCCGGCGTCGAGTGGAAAATGTATCAGCGCGATGTCGATCGCGTTCAGGAATTCCGGAAATGTATCGAGTGTTTTCTCTGCCAGGACGTTTGCCACGTCCTCCGCGATCACGCCAAACACGAGTCCTTTGCCGGCCCGCGCTTCTTCGTTCGAACCGCTTGCCTCGAGATGCATCCGCTCGACGGCCTCTCCCGCACCAAGTTGTTGAAAGACGAACTCGGCCTCGGCCTGTGCAACATCACCAAATGCTGCACCGAAGTCTGCCCCGAGGAAATTCACATTACCGACAACGCGATCATCCCGTTGAAGGAACGTATCGTCGATGAATTTTACGACCCGATCACCATGCTGATCCGCAAATTTCGCGGCTCGTGAGCTGCGCTGTTGTTTAAATTGTCATCCTGAGTCCCGATTCATCGGGACGAAGGATCTCGACGATAGCCGCACCGTGTTTTACTGGGTTCTCTCGGTTGCGTTGTAATGTTGTCATCCTGAGTGTTCCGGCTCCTGCCGGAGCCCGAAGGATCCCAACGTAAAGCGTCGTCGCGGTTGCAGCAACACGGCACTTACTGACGCCGCGCGCAGGAGGTTCCATGCAATACCAACTAAAATCCATCTCCAAAGCCGGAATCGCCGAAGCCCTCGCCAAAGCCGAGCTCTATCGCTACCTCAACGAGCCCGAAGAATCCGAATCCATCTGCCGCGACATCCTCGCCGTCGATCCCCAGCAGCAGCTCGCCCTTCGTATGCTCGGCCTCACCATCACCGACCAATTCACCGGTGGCGTTCACGATCGTTGCCAGGAAGCGGAAGAATTGTTCGCGCGCCTCACCGAGAAATACGAACAGCTCTACTACAAGGGCCTGCTGCAGGAGCGCCGCGCCAAAGCCCAGCTTGGCGTCGGCCAATTGCCTCACGCCGTTCTACCTTTACTCGAACGCGCGATGCACTGCTTCGCCGAAGCCGAAAAAATCCGCCCCGCAGGCAACGACGACGCCATCCTCCGTTGGAACCGCTGCGTCCGCCTCCTGCAGACCCCCTCTCTCGCCTGGGAAGAACAACTCGCGACCTTCGAAGCCGACGACGCCCCGCCCCGCTAGAGACAATCTCTGAGGCCAAGCCCGATAGTGATCGAATCCTTCAAAATCCTCGCTATCGGCATCGCCGCTGCAATCCTTTATGGCACTGTCCATGATCAAATTACCGTGCGCATCTGCCTTGAGTACTTTACAGTTTTTCATCCACCTGTTTTCGCGACCCAATCTCCTACTCTGCTTGCCTTTGGCGGGGCCTAATTGCCACGTGGTGGGTTGCTGCATTCCTTGGCATTTTGCTGGTGATAGCTGCCCGGGCCGGAGCGCGGCCCAAGCTGACCGCCGTGACCGTCTTCAAACCCATCGGGAAACTGATCGCGGTCATGGCTGGCTGCGCGGGCTTAGCTGGTTTTTCGGGTTTCGTCCTTGAACGAAAGGCATCGTATTCCCGCCAGAATGGGTTTTAGCTAGCTTGCCTCAGGCCGCCCAGGCGCGCTTTATGACCGACCTTTGGGCGCATAGCGCTTCCTATGCAGTGGGCTTGTTCGGAGGAATTATTCTCTGTCTCTTGCAGTATCGTAGAGGCCTTCAAGGCTAATCAATATCTGCCGTTCGTAGGAAATCCGCTAGGACCCACGGACCCCAACCTAATTTGCGTCAACTGACTCCAACGCGTTTGACGCTGCATTTCACGGATGTTAGCCTTCCCGTTCGTTCACCATGCGCGCCGTCGACCTCATCCGCAAAAAACGCGATTCCCAAGAGCACTCCCGCGAAGAAATTAATTTTCTGGTCTCCGGCTACACCCGCGGCGAAATTCCCGATTACCAGATGTCTGCCTGGCTCATGGCCACCTGGATTCGTGGCCTCAGTGGCGCCGAAATCGCCAGCCTCACCGAAGCCATGCTGCACTCCGGCGAAGTCATCACCTTTCCCGAACTCCTCGGAAAAAAAGTAGACAAACATTCCACCGGTGGCGTCGGCGACAAAACTTCGCTCATCCTCGCACCAATCGTCGCCGCTGGCGGCCTATACGTTCCGATGATCAGCGGACGCGGCCTCGGCCATACCGGCGGCACACTCGATAAACTCGAATCCATTCCCGGCTTTAACACCGCGCTCTCACTCGCCGAATTCCGCAACGTGCTTAGCAAATGTGGAATGGGCCTCATCGGCCAGACCGCCGAAATCGCTCCCGCCGACAAAAAAATCTACGCCCTCCGAGATGTCACGTCCACCGTCGAAAATATCGGCCTGATCTGCGCCTCCATCATGAGCAAAAAACTTGCCGAAGGTATCGACGCTCTCGTCCTCGACGTCAAGACCGGCTCCGGCGCCTTCATGCAAAAAGAAGAAGACGCTGTCCGCCTAGCCGAATTGATGGTTGAGACCGCTCGCCGCATGGGCAAAAAAGCCGTCGCGCTGATCACCGATATGGATCAGCCGCTCGGCCGCTTTGCAGGTCACTCCCACGAAGTTATCGAATCCATCGAAGTTCTCCGCGGACGTGGCGCTCAAGACCTGCGCGATCTCAGCGTCGAACTTTCCGCCTGGATGTTTTTCTTGGGCGAACGAACCAGATCCGTCGACGAAGGCCGCACCCTCGCCGAAAAATTGGTCGCTTCCGGCGAAGCACTCGAAAAATTCCGCCAAGGAATCGCCCTGCAAGGCGGCGACCCCCGCGTCATCGACGATTACCAGCTCCTACCGCAAGCCAGAAATCGCAAAGAAATAAAGTCCCGTTCGAACGGCTATCTCTCCGCCACCAATTGCATGGAGTTCGGCATTGCCCTCGCCACTCTCGGCGGCGGCCGCGAAAAAAAAGAAGACACCATCGACCCCGGTGTAGGCCTCGAATTCCACAAACGCATCGGCGATCGCATCACCGCTGGCGAAACGCTAGTCACCATTTTCTACAATGATGACGCCAAGCTCCCCGAAGCCGCCGCCCGCATCGAAAACAGTCTCGTCTTCTCCGACCAACCCACTCCGCTTAAAGAACTTGTACGCCGCCTCATCGGTACTCTTCATTAGCACAACCACTCCTGGTTCCACGGCCTGTGCCGCGTGGCAACTTTCCCCCCGAACCTGCTAAAGTCTCTCTTCCGTCCAAGGAGCGTGCATGGCGCATTTCACCGGGATCCTCGGAATGCTAGCAATCCTCGCTGGAGCCTATGCCTTCTCCACCAACCGCAAAGCCATCAAACTGAAAACCGTTCTTTGGGGACTCGGCCTGCAGCTCCTGCTCGGTTTTTTCGTTCTGCGTTCCGCCACCGGCACAAAAATCTTCGCCTTCCTCGGCAACGGCGCCAACAAACTCCTTAGCTACTCCTACGCTGGCTCCGAATTTGTTTTCGGCGACATTGGTTTCCCCAAAGAACTCTCCCGCTTAGGTTTTTCTTTTGCTTTTCAAGTCTTGCCAACTATCATTTTCATAGCCGCATTTTTCGCTGTCCTCTATCACATCGGGGTAATGCAACTCATCATCCGCGCCGCAGCATGGCTGATGACCCGCGTCATGGGCGCCAGCGGCGCCGAATCTCTCAACGTCGCCGCCAGCATCTTCATGGGACAAACCGAGGCGCCGCTCACCATTCGCCCTTTCATCCCAACCCTCACCAAATCGGAACTCATGGTCGTCATGACCAGCGGCATGGCCCACATTTCTGGCGGTATGATGGCAGGCTACATTCAAGTCGGCGGCGCTGATCCAAAAAATCTTCTCACCGCCGTCATCATGACCGCCCCCGGCACTCTGCTCATGGCTAAAATGCTCGTCCCCGAAACCGAGGAGCCGCTTACCGCAGGCCGCGTCGAAATGCCGCAAATGGAAAAGGAGTCCAACATTCTCGGCGCCATCGCCCGCGGCACCACTGACGGTCTGCATCTCGCGCTCAACGTCGGCGCCATGCTCATCACCTTCATTGCGCTGCTGGCCTTACTCAACGCAATGATGGGCGGCATTCACAATTGGCCACACATGGCGTGGTTCCCGGAAAGCTTGCAAACCATCTTCGGCTGGGCCTTCGCTCCGGTCGCGTGGCTGATCGGCATCCCTTGGCACGACGCGCCCAAAATCGGCAATCTTCTCGGTACACGCATGGTTATCAACGAATTTGTCGCCTTCAGCCAGCTCGGCCCGATGAAAGGCTCGCTCGACCCGCGTTCCTTCATGATTGCCACCTTCGCGCTCTGTGGCTTCGCCAATTTCAGCTCCATCGGCATTCAAATCGGCGGCATCGGCGCACTCGCTCCCAATCGCCGCAACGACTTGGCAAAATTCGGCATCCGCGCCATGCTAGCCGGTACCATGGCCAACTTAATGTCCGCGTCCATCGTCGGCCTGCTAAGTTATTAGCGCCCAGGTTTCGCGAAGTTGGTTTAGTAGCGGCCGCCTTCGGAGGCGGGTTCTTGGCTCTTTGTAGCGCAGACATTTCTTTCGCATCTCGCGCCTTTGCGAGATGAATCTTGTCTGCGCGCGGTTGGAACAATTGCGGGCGTTAGCTTTTGGCCATGACGCTCTTGGTTTTGCTGGCGCAGACAATCCTTTCGCACCTCGCGCATTGTGCGAAATAAATCCTGTCTGCGCGCAGTGTTGGCCGACTGGCTCCGCTCTTCGTGGCACAGCCACTCTGGCTGTGCGCGATTGAAACCGCGTCCGCGCCCGACCGTCTGTCGCGGGCGTAGTCGTTTTAAGAAGTTGTCATCCTGAGCCTCGATTCATCGGGGCGAAGGATCTCAACCTCTGCGTTGGCTAGGTGCGCTGGGCCTAAGCCGCGATTGTCTAGCCGAACGGCAACATATGTTACGTGCGTTACGAGGATGCGATCTTCCAATGTCCGCCAAAAAACAATCCCCCAAACCCACCCCCGAATTTCTCCAATCCGACAAAGCCGCCACATTCATCCTCTCCAAAACCAAACTCCGCCCCAAAATTGCCCTGGTCCTCGGCTCC
This sequence comes from uncultured Acidobacteriota bacterium, assembly GCA_963814635.1. GTDB lineage: Bacteria > Acidobacteriota > Terriglobia > Acidiferrales > UBA7541 > Acidiferrum. Next base: position 440,677 of record CAWFDP010000004.1, read on the forward strand.
GGCCTCGGCGCCTTCGCCGACGAATTCGAATCCGCCACAAGAATTCCCTACGCCAAAATTCCAAATTTCCCGCGCTCCACCGCCATCGGCCACGTCGGCCAGCTGGTCCTCGGCGAAGTTGACGGCGTCCCCGTCGCCGGCATGCAAGGCCGTGTCCATCTCTACGAAGGCTACTCCGCCAAACAGGTCGCCTTCCCAATCAGAGTCTTCCAGCGTATGGGCGTCAAGGCTCTCATCGTCACCAACGCCGCCGGCGGCATCAATCTCAACTATTCCGAAGGCGCGCTGGTCGCCCTCCGCGATCACATCAATCTGCAAGGTGCCAATCCGCTCATCGGACCAAACGACGATTGCTTCGGCCCGCGCTTTCCCGACATGACGCGCGCCTACGATGCCGAATTCCGCCGCTTGGTCGCCGAAGCCGGAAAAAAACTCGCGCTCAATCTCCACGAAGGCGTGTATCTCGCGCTTGCCGGCCCAAATTACGAAACACCCGCTGAAATCCATGCTTTCCGCACCCTCGGCGCCGATCTCGTCGGCATGTCCACCGTTCCAGAAGTTCTCGCCGCTCGCCACTCCGGCATCCGCGTCCTCGGCATCTCCTGCGTCACCAACATGGCTGCAGGCATCACCGGCAAACAACTCACCGCCGAAGAAGTCTTCGAAACCGGCGGCAAAGTTAAACACCAGTTCATCGCCCTCCTCCGTGCGATAATTCCCCGCATCGCCGGCTCGCTATGATGATTTCGTTTTTCCTGGGAACGCCTACTCTGCGCCTTCCCGCGGTGTGTGCGGGATGAATCTCCCGATTGCCGTATTTGCCCGCGCACCCGTACAAATCTCATAGGCTTTTTGAGGAGAGAACCGTGTCCGACTACGACCCCCTGATCACCGCCGCCACCCAATCCCGCGAAAACGCCCACGCCGCCTACTCCAACTTCCGCGTCGGCGCCGGACTCCGCGCCACCTCCGGCAGAATCTTCGGCGGCTGCAACGTAGAAAACGCCACCTACGGACTTACCGTCTGCGCCGAACGCGTCGCCATTTTCAAAGCCATCAGCGAAGGCGAACGCGGCTTCGACGCCATCGCCGTCGTCACCGACACCGACTCGCTCACTCCGCCCTGCGGCGCCTGTCGTCAACTCATATGGGAATTCTGCGGCGACATCCCAGTCATCCTCGCCAATCTGAAAGGCAAAGTCGAAGTCATCCCGATGAAGGATCTCTTCCCAAAGCCTTTCGACGCCTCCAATTTGTGAGGCGCGCTCACCGAGCGTTCACGCATCCGGGCAATTGCAGTGTCCGCGCGCCAAAACAAAAGCAGAGCCTGCACTTTTGCCGGCTCCGCTTTTGCTGCACTGGCTGCCTGTTGCAATTCGTCAGATTAATGGTTTCAAGGCGGCCTCCAGCGCCACCCCGTTCGGTGATCCCCATCCGGTCGCTGCATCGTATCCTTTGCCCGACTTGTAGCCGCCGTCGGCCGCCGTGACATTGTCGCCCTGGGTGACGTCATTGCAGGTGGAACCAATCCCGGCCCCGCCATCTGCATTCTGGTACAGCAATGGAGTCAGGTATCCGACTCGCTTGCTGCTTGCCGCCAGATCCTCATTGATTCTCGCGATCAGTCCCACAGCGGCCAAGCGGCACTGGTGCCGCCTTCTATGAGCGTCTTTCCGCCGATCACCATGAAGTAGCCAGTGTTCGCGCTGGCGTCCGCCGCCACATCAGAGACTGTGCGCCCCGGCTGCAACAAGGCAAATCGTTTTCATCATTAAGCAAATAACCAGCAGGGAGTTTCAGTTGGGCTATGCAGCACTTCGCATAGTTGCCCGCCTCTCGGCGCTATTGCCGCCTACCGCGCGCCGGAATCATTTGGGGGATGCCCACCGCTCGTCTATAATGTTTGGTTTGACCACAGTCGAGGGAGAGGCTACGGATGCCTGGAGCATTTGATAATCGAAAACTTGGAGTCCGAATTCTTCTCGGGGCCGTCATCGGGGTCCTTGGGATCGGCATGCTTAGCTATCTGTTGCCGACAGGCCCGACGACGGACACCGAATCCAGCGACGTCGTCGCCAAGGTCGGAGACCAGACCGTCACGCTCGCCGAAGTGCGCCAGCAGCTCAGCGAAGTCGAGCGTCGCAATCAAGTGCCTAAGGCACTGGAATCCTTCTACGCCCGTCAAATCATGACTCAACTCCTGTACCAAAAGGAGATTGAGTACGAAGCCAGCCGTCTCGGCATCACCGTCACCAACGAAGAGATCGCCGATCGCGTCAAGCAAATCCTGCCAACCGCCTTCAATGGCGATAGTCCGGTCAGCATGGACCAATACGCGCAGCAGGTGCAGCGCTTCAATATGACCGTTCCAGTTTTCGAAGATCAGATTCGCAAAGGCCTGCTCGAAGAAAAATTTCAGCGCTTGGTTACCGACGGTGTCAGCGTTGGGCCATCCGAACTCCTCGAACAATATCGCTATCAAAACGAAAAAGTGAAGCTGGACTACGCGGTCGTCAAGCCCGAAGATCTCGAAGCCAAAATCACTCCCGACGAAGCCGAAATCAAAGCCGCTTACGAAAAGCGCAAGAGCGCCTACCAAATCCCCGAAAAGCGCGTCGTCGAATACGCACTCGTGGACCAGATCAAGCTACGCCAGAGCATCCAGGTCTCCGACGACGAATTGAAAGTGAAGTATCAGCAGGACATTCAGCAATATCAGGTACCCAACCGCGTGCATGCCCAGCACATCTTGTTCATGACCGTTGGAAAGCCCGACGCTGAAGTCGAAGAAATCAGGAAGAAAGCCGAAGACGTTCTCAATCAAGCCAAAAAAGGCGCCAAGTTCGACGAACTTGCCAAGAAATACTCCGAAGACCCCGGTTCGAAGGCCAAGGGCGGCGATTTAGGCTGGCTCCTGCAGGGCCAAACCGTGCCCGAATTCGAAAAGACCGCTTTCTCACTTCAGCCAGGCGCGATCTCGGATCTGGTCAAGACTCAATACGGCTTCCACATCATTAAGGTCCTCGAAAAAGAGAACGCCCATACCAGACCCTTCGAAGAAGTGAAAGACTCCATTCGCGCCCCATTAATGTTGGCCAAGGCCGACGATCAGGCCAGCCGGGTCGCCGATCAGCTTTCCGCCGCAATTCGCAAGTCCAATAAGACCGCTCTCGCCGACCTCGCCAGGGATTTTCACCTGGAGGTTTTGCAAACCCGCCCGGTCGCTGCCACCGATCCAATGATCGAATTTGGTAACTCTAATGAAGTGAAGGACGCCATTTTCCGCCTCCGCCAGGGCGAGGTTAGTCAGCCCATTCGTACCGACCGCGGCTACGTCGTTCTTTCACTGAAAGAAATTCTGCCCACGCACCAAGGCAGCCTGGAAGAGGTTCGCGACAGGGTTATCACCTCCATCAAGCAGGAAAAAGCTCTGGAACTTGCCCATTCGAAAGCCGATGAGCTCAGCAAACGCGCCAAAGCCGGCGAAAAATTTGACGTTGCGGCAAAAGCCCTCGGTCTTGACCCCAAAACCAGCGATGACTTCGCCCGCGCCGGCTCCATTTCCGGCGTCGGCAGCGGAAAACAGGTCAAAGAAGCCTTCAATATGAAGGTTGGCGAAGTTTCTGCCCCGCAAAATCTCGGTTCGAATTGGCTGGTGTACCGTATTGAAGCGAAATCCGAACCAAATCCCGCCGATTTCGACAAACAAAAGAAAGAACTGACCGACCAAGCCCTCAGCGAAAAGCGCAATCTGGCCTACGAAGCGTTCCGTTCCGGCCTGGAAGAGCGCCTGAAGCAAGAAGGCAAGCTCAAGACCATGCCCGAAAAACTCAAGGGCTTCGGCGACCTTACATAATCTAACTATCTGTAAATAATAGGCTTATTTTGCACAGCAGGGGGCTTGCGCTCCGCACCCCTCCCGGCTAACCTATTGGTGTCTCTTCTGGGTCCGCAAACCCCACCCGCGGCTCGCCCAGATTAGACTGTCAATAGGGAATTGGGCCTCTGAGTCTCTCCGGTTCGAACTGAAACAGTACGTAAAACAACTTCAATTGGTGACCGACATGGCAACCCGCACTCAAACTGCAAGAATCGTTCGAAACGACTACCGCTGCAGCATTGAACGCAACCAATCCGGTAAATATTGCGTGCGTGTCCAAGTCCATTACCCGCGTCATGCCTGGACCCTCACCGTCTATTTTCTTGCCAGCTCCTTCGATCGGGCCATGAAGAAACTGGAAGAAGGTCTCGACTTCCTGCAACGCAATGAAGAAAAACTCTGGTTCTGGGGCGTTGACCGCGCCGAGGACCTCGGTTTCTCCGCCGAATTTCTGAAAGAAGCTGGGCTGAAAATCGACCGCAGGCTGGAATTCCCGCGCAAGGCCGCCAGCCTTTCCGTGGCGCCGGAACGCGACGTTCCCGCTTTCGCCCTCGGTCCAATGCGCCGCGGCCTCGCCGAATCCATCGAAGCTCCACGCGCCATGGCCGTCGGAGACTAGTCCGCCACTCCGCGCTGTTCACCTTCTCGTTCGAATCGACCAATTCGTCCCACGCTCTCACTCTTCATCCGTTTCTACGCTTACTTCGTTGGGTCCTAACACTGGTCTGCGCCATTGTCTGCGCCATTTCGCCTTGACTTCCACTGCTTTCTTCGCGATGATGCGCCCATTCCAGCTAAGAAAGCCCGCACGGCATGCCTGAAACCACCCAAACCCATGCGCTGAGATGTAGTGTGCGCGGCCCGCAAGGCAAACCGGCGCGGAGGGAGAGAAAACAATGAGACGGAGCAAGGGAGTATTTCTGTCGCTGTTCGCGGCGTTGCTGCTGATTTCCGGCAGCATCTCGGCACGAGCGGCGCAGCAGGCCGGGTCAACGTCGACGGACCAGAGTGACGCCACCACTTCCACCAAGAAGAAAACCAAGAAGAAGGCGGCCAGCAACGACGCATCGCAAAGCAGCAGCGACGCGGCGGCAGACACCTCGAAGTCCACTAAGTCCAAGAAGTCGAAAGAGAAGACCGCTGCTAGCACTGACGCAGCTGCTTCCACTGACGCCGCTGTGGCCACCAAGAAAAGCTCCAGCAGGAAGAGCAAGACCGCGGAATCAGCAGACAAGACAACCACAGCCGACGCTGCCACGACGACGAAGAGCCGGTTGAAAAAGAGCAAGGCTGCGGAAGCCAAAGACAGCACCGCAGCCAGCAAGAGCGCTACTGCGGATACTTCTACCAAGACCGCAGCCAGTGCGGACGCGACAGCTCCCGCGAAGAAAAGTAGGTCCAAGAAAGCTGCTGCTGCTGACGGCACGACTGCCGCAGCTCCTGCCGCAACTCCAGCACCTGCGGCGAGCGCGGCTCCGGCAAGCAAACCCGCTCCAGCTGCGGCCGCCGCGAGCAAGCCTGCTGCAACTCCAGCGCCTGCCGCGGCAAGTGCGCCTGCAGCGACGCCGAAGGCGAGTGCCGCGAAGCAAGCTCCGCCTGCAAACAGCAACGGCATGGTCTGGGTCAATACCGACTCTGGCGTTTACCACAAGCCGGGAACGCGCTGGTACGGCAAGACCAAGCAGGGAAAGTACATGAACGAAGCGGATGCACAGAAGGCCGGATACCGCGCAGCAGAAAAGGAATAGTTCCAAATACTTCAAAAGGAGAGAGCCCGATGAGCACGACGATGAGCAAGATGATGAAAGCGATGTTGCTGGCAGTGTTGGTGGCAGTACTGAGCGTTTCGGCGGTGCTGTCGCAACCGCAAGCAGCGGCCCCAGCAGGGAAGTCAGCTGCGGCCGGAGCGAGCGCGGCGCAGAAAGATCTGGTGGATCTGAACTCCGCTTCGCTCGATCAGCTGAAAGCGCTGCCGGGAATCGGTGACAAGTACGCACAGAAGATTGTGGACGGTCGGCCGTATGCCAAGAAGACAGATTTGAAGACCAAGAAGATCATTCCAGCTGCGACGTACGCGAAGATTGCCGGGCTGGTGATCGCGAAACAGAAGTAAGAAACGAGCAGCAAGATGGCCCGAGCATGGCAGTCTGGCGCGCCAAGCTCGGGCTGATTTATTTGTGATTTCGGTGAGGTCGATTTTGTGCGGGATGTTTTGCCAGGCGGGAAAGAGTAAAGGAGAAACACCATGGGACTCTTGGATGACGTGATGGGAATGGCCGGGTTGGCTGGTGGCGCGCAGTCGCAGCAGCACGCAGGAGTGATGGGAATGTTGCTGGAATACATTAATAGTCCGCAGGTTGGCGGGATTTCCGGATTGCAGCAGATGTTCGAGCAAAAGGGACTTGGCGGCGTGGTGTCGTCGTGGATCGGGAGCGGCCAGAACTTACCGATTTCCGCGGAGCAGCTGCAAAACGTCTTGCATAGCGACGCTCTGCAGAATATTGCGGCGAAGACCGGAATGGACCCGAGCCAACTCACGTCGGTGCTTTCGCAAATGTTGCCGCACGTGGTGGACAAACTGACGCCGAACGGTGAAGTGCCGGAAGCCGGAGCGTTGTCGCAGATGATGAAGGGACTGGCTGCAGGCCAGGCGTAAGAAGAAGCGACCCGCCACCAGTGAACCCGCAAGTTCACCCTTTCAAGTCTCAGGGCAGGCAGTCGAAAGCTTAAGGCTCAAGGTTCGGAGGTTGAACCGTACCCCTACCCTTATGCCTAAACCGCGCGCGGGCTGAAGCCTGTGCCAGAAAGAATCAAACCCCAAACGCGTTCTAGTGGATCACAAAAAAAACTTTGACTTGGGAGCTTCGAACGACATCCAAATCGGGCGGATGGGTTGGTGTGCCGGGAAGGTGAGGATTTTGTATGCGATCGGACATTATTCCAGGTGCGATTTTTCCGGACTACGAGCTTTCGGACCACACTGGGAAGCACCGCAAGCTTTCGGAGCTGCAAGGGCCGCATCCGATGGTGCTGGTGCTGAGCCGCGGAGGTTTTTGTCCGAAGGACCGGCGGCAGGCGGAAGGGCTGGTTCAACTACATCGTGAAATGGAAGTTGGGTATTGCCGGCTGGTGACGATTAGCACCGACAACCTGACGGAGACGAATGAATATCGCAGCGGTGTTGGCGCACATTGGCCGTTCCTCTCCGACCCGGGGCGCATGGTGCAAAAGGATCTGGACATCGCGGAATACACTGATCCTCTGCACCATCCCATGATTCCGCACGTGATTGTGTTGGAGCCTGGGCTGGTGATTTATAAGGTTTACAACGGCTACTGGTTTTTTGGTCGGCCGACCATGGAGGAACTGCGGCAGGATTTGCGTGCGGTGACCAAGAAGTGCCGGCCGGACTGGGACATCACAACGCAGGAGCTTAAAGCGGCGTGGAAGGAAGGCCGCAAGGAACTATTTTATCCGTACGGCAAAACGTACGCGCAGACGATCGGTGAACAGGATTAGAGGCGCGGGCTGCGGCTGGGCGCGCCCGAACTATGGTTTGTCCGTAGGTTTCGACTCCGTATTTTGCGCGGCGGCGTCCGGGTTGACGGGTTCCATCGCCACTACTTTGTAGGTACGAGTTTTGTGATCGCCGTCCGGGATTTTCAAATACATTTTGTCGTCTTTGATTTTGTACTCGGCTTCGTGGCCGATGGGCAGAACTACCGGGTGCTTCGAGTCGGTTGGCCGGATGTGGTAGTCCATGTCGTCGGTCCGCAGGAGGTACTGCGGGCAGAGTTTTTCGTCGGAGTTGACGTGAGTGACGCCGGCGGAGGCCCAGATGGTACCGAGCCCGGACAGGCCGCGCTGCTTGGCACCGCAGGGAACCGCTTCCATTTTTTCCAACATGCCGCGAGTCTGGACTTTTTTCTTGTTTGGGCCTGCAGAGAGGGGAAGAGCAAAGGCCAGAGCCAGCGCGACAATAATTAAGGACTTGAAGTTCATAGTGCCTCCGAAGTGCAACATAGGAAAGAACCGGAAAACGTGAACGAGAAGGCCGGCGGTGCCGGCCTTCTCGCGCTGGGTTCACTATTGCTTTGGCGGCTTGGTGGCGTCCGGGGTGGTGGTCTTGACGCCGCCTGTGGTGCCGGTCTTGGTGGTGGTGCTGAACTGCTGCGAGGACCTTATGAAGGATTCCGGATTCTTGGTGAGTTCAGTCTGAGCGGCCGGATGAGCCTTCAGATAGTCCTGGAGTTCAGTGTGGGTGGCCATGAATTCCTGGTTCTTGACCAGGGACGGGTTCTTGGAGAGTTGCTCCGAGATCGCCGAATGGGAGTGGAGAAATTCTCCAAAGCCGGCCCGTTCACGATCCATTTCATTGCGTTGGCCGCCCTCGTTGCGGTCGTAGCGAGCTTCCTGGTGCATGAACGCCTGCGGGTTTTCGTCGATTTCTTCGCGAACGTTCTTGTGAGTGCCCAGGTACTCCTGAAGCGCGGGGTGGCTATTCAGGAATTGCTGATTGTTTACCAGCCCCGGATTCTTGCGAAGCTGTTCGGCGATTTCGCGGTGTGTGTCCATGAACTGGTCGAAACTGGCTAGTTCGCCGCGAGTGGTATCGTGATCACGAATTGGCTGACCGGGCGTGTGCACGTCGCGATCGTTATAGCGGGAATCGAGGTCGCGACTGTGGTCGCGATTATCGAAGCGGTCGCGATCATCGTTTCTGGCAACGTCGCGGGCGCCATCGCGGTTGTCATCGCGCTGGGCAGTTTGGGCGTCCTGGCGATTGTCAAAACGATTTTCCCGGCTCATAAACGCCTGAGGGTTTTCGTCGATTTCTTCGCGGACGTTCTTGTGAGTGCCCAGGTACTCCTGAAGCTCGGGGTGATCCGCAAGGTATTGCGGATTGTTTACCAGCCCCGGATTCTTGCGAAGCTGTTCGGCGACGTCGCGGTGCTTGTCGAGAAACTGGTCGAAACTGGCCAGTTCGCCGCGAGTGGTGTCGTGGTCACGAATGGGTTGGCCCGCGACATGGCTGTCCCGGTCATCGGCGTCGCGAGAGCGGCGGTCGATATCCCGGTTGTCATAGCGATCTTCGCGACGCATAAAGGCGTTGGGATTTTCCTTTAGCTCTTCGCGGATAGCAGGATGCTGCTGTAGATACGTTTGCAGGGCCTGATGTTGCTCCACGAAGTTGCGGTCATTCACCAGTGAAGGGTTTTTGCGAAGCTGCTCGGCAATTTCCCGATGGGAGTCGAGAAACTGGTCGAAGCGAGCGAGTTCCTGACGAGTGGTGTCGTTGTCTTGGGCCGGGCGAGTGTCCTGGGCGGGCGCGGATTGAGCAAGGATTGGCGGAGCGCTCCACAAAAGAGGAGTCGCCGCTAACAGCGCCACGATGTTCCTCACGAGTAAGTGCTTTTTAATGGTCATGCCAATGACCTCCTGTGACGATTACGTCCGCCAAATGAGGGTGCAACTGCCATGCCAAGACATGCCAAGAGCACGGCAATTTTGCATGTATCGAGAATTCAGAGACTTGCGGCGAGGCGCCGGAGAAGAATGCTGGAAGCGCAGGGGAAATTCGACACGTCGCGCGGAAAAACGTCATAAGGCATAGGTGGTAGGAAAAAAATGCTTGACGGCGCGGGGCGGTAGTGCTATTTAACTAGCACATCCGCTATAGGAGTAGCACATCAAGATGAACAAGCCGAAAAGAAGAGTTCTGGCGCGGCGCGAGCGGCAGATCATGGATGTTTTGTACAAGCTGGAACGCGGAACGGTGGGAGAAGTTCTGGCCGCGCTGCCGGACCGGCGTAACTATTCGACGGTTCGCGCACAGCTCCGGGTGTTGGAAGAGAAGGGACATGTGCGGCACGAGGAACAGGGCCTGCGTTATTTGTATTTTCCGGCGGTGCCGCGTGAGGTGGCGCGGCGTTCGGCGTTACGGCACCTGGTGGAAACGTTTTTCGAGGGCTCGACGGAGAAGGTGGTTGCCGCACTACTGGGCGGAGAGGCCTCGAGAATTTCGCCGGCAGAGATGGAACGGCTGGCGCAGTTGATTGAGAAGCAGGGGAAAGAGAGCTGACATGGGCGCGACCGGCAGCTTTGAAAACGCTCTCGGATTCCTGGCAGTGTGCAGTGTGAAGGCAACGATTCTGCTTGGTTTGGCGTGGATCGCCGCAGCCGTATTGCGCAAACAATCCGCCGCGGCGCGGCACTGTGTCTGGGCGGTGGGCATACTCATGGCGTTGGCGCTGCCAGTTTGCGGGTTGCTGTTGCCGGCGTGGCGTTCGAACGCTCTGGGCAGAGCGGCCCAGTTGTGGGTTCCGGCGAAGACCATCGTGGAAGGCAGCGGCTCAGGAAATTTGCCGGCGATGGTGGTGAACGCCAGCGCTGCGTCACCATTGTTGACGGAATTATCGGGAATGCTGCTGTTGATTTGGGCGGTGGGCGCGGCGATTTTGATCGCGCGGCTGGCTGGCGGACTTATGCGGATGACGCGAAGTTCGGCGGGAGCGAAGCCAATCCGTGCAGATCACTGGCGCTTGTGCGCCCGTGAAATTTGCGGCGGTCTGAAGATTGCGCGTCCGGTGCGGCTGGTGGAATCCGCCAGCCCGCTGGCAATGCCGATTACCTGGGGAATGGTGCGGCCGCTGGTGGTACTCCCGTCGAGCGCATCGGAGTGGCCGGAGACGCGGCGGCGCATAGTGCTGCTGCACGAGTTCGCCCATATTGCCCGATATGACTGGTTTTTGCAGTTGTGCGCCGAGTTCGCACGGAGCCTGTACTGGTTCCATCCGTTCGCCTGGATGGCGGCACGAAACCTGCGCCATGAGAGCGAACGCGCTTGCGACGACGCGGTGCTGAATTCCGGTGTCGACGCCAGGGAATACGCCGGCCAACTGCTCGATCTCGCACGGACGCTTGAAAACGCAGACCACAGATGGTCTGCGGGGCTCGCCATTGCAGGGGCATCCACTCTTGAAAGGAGATTTATTGCCATGCTGAATCCATCGATGAACAGAGGTCGGTTATCGCGGAAAGCCGGAATCCTGACCACACTCGTCGCACTGTGTGTCCTGGTTCCGTTTGCGGCGCTGCGGCTGCCGGCGCAGGAAGTGTCGGGCGCGTTTGCGGGAACCATTCACGATCCGAGCGGGGCGGCAGTTCGAAACGCGACGATCATCATGACCAATCAGAGGTCCAACGCAATTACTATGACCGTCTCTGACGGTACGGGAAAGTTTGCGTTTAAGGCGCTGCTGAATGGCGAATACGAAATGAAAGTGGAGAAGAAGGGATTTGAAACGTATCGAGCGCCGCGAGTGGCGCTGGAGTCTGGACGCGAGCTTACGCAGAATGTCACGCTGGAAGTCAGTGGCAGTGCCGAAGACGTGGAAGTGGTTGCAAAGCGCAGCGGCGAAGTGGAAGCCGCCGCGGGCTCGGGAACCAAGGTTCCGCGAGTGAAACTCGGCGGGGATGTACAGGCCGCGAAAATCCTGCAAAAGAAAATTCCTATCTATCCGGAGGAAGCGAAAGCGGCCGGTGTACAAGGGACAGTAATGCTTCACGCGGTGATTGGGATAGACGGCAAACCGGAGTCGCTGCGGGTGATGGACGATCAGGTTGATCCGAAACTGGCGCGAGCAGCGCTCGAGGCAGTAAGTCAGTGGCGTTATCAACCGACGCTGCTAAACGGTCAACCGATCGAAGTAGACACCACGATTATGGTGAATTTCTCGCTGCAGCCATAATCGATGCTGCTTCCCAGGGCTCCGAGACTCGGCAGCCCGGCCGATTATTGTGTGCGCAAGGGCGGCATAGGAATCGGAATATTGAATGTGGTGCAGGCGACGCCCATGCCGCCTTCGCAGGTGGTGGGCGGGAAAGTGCAGCCGGTGCCCTGACCCTGGCAACCCGCAGCCCAGAACATATAGCCGAGCATGCCATTTGTAGTTCCGGCGCCGTTAGGCGGAATGGTCTCGATAAAATTGGCGCCGGTTTTTTGGTCCGACGTGTTGAATGTTGCGCAGTTCGGCTGCGAAGCAATTAGCCAGAGACTGCCGGTCAGCTTGGCGGGAGCGAGCGGCGGAACTCCTGTGAGCCCGTTGACATGCTGTGACCAACCAGTTTCGAGGGCCGACACAGTAGTTTTTTGAGAGGCGACCATCGCGTTGGCGTAGTCCAGCACGGGAGTGCTGGTGCTGAGCCAATGGGCTGTGGCGTATGCCGAGAGCGACTGCAAATAAAGATCGTCGTTACCGAGATCGATGGTTAAACGAGCGGCGAAATTGTTGCCGGTGGAATCGTACGGGATGACCGAGCGGTATGCGGTGATGAATGCTTGCAATCCAGTCAGATTCGGATTGCTGCTCTTTTCGTAATCGATCTCCATGCCGACATTAAATTGTTTGGCCATGTTGGCAGCGTTGATGCCGAGCTGGGTGGGATTGGAGGACAGCGCTTTGTCCCAATTTTTTACGAAGCGTATTCCGCCAACGGAAAACATCACGCGAACGCCTTTGCTCTGAAAATAATTTACGACCGCGGCGTTCATTCCAATCGGAATGCCGTTTGTGGTGGTGGAGTTGGTGGTGGAATTCATCAGGTCCACGGGATTGACGAAACTTAGGATTACGAGGTTGACCGAAGGTTGACCGTTGCCGCGATCGATGAGCCAGCGATTGTCGGTGTCAAAGGTGGTCATGTTGGGGACGGAGAGCCACCCACAACCGTCGGTATAGCAATGCCAGACACCGTAGATTTGCACGGGCGTTTGCGCGTGGAGTCCTGAGATCGCAGCGAGTCCCAAAACACAAAGTAGCAGCAACTTTCGCATCATGATTTCCTCCTAATATCTCTGATATTTCGATGTAGTTTGAAATGGAGAGCGGCCGCTGGCAGACGCTCTCCAGAAAATTTCAGTTACGGCGTGCCGGACGGTGCGCCGGCCATTACCCACGAGAATGCAAGGAACGAAGAAGCGGTCAGGTCGATGGCAGGTTCGACGGTGGAATAGGACTGAACGTTGTCCTTATATACGGCGCCATTGCCATTGAACGCTGCGAATTGGTCCACTCCATTTGGAGGGCAGGCGACCATGTTGGAAAGTGCGCCTTTGGCGGCTGCAGAGTTTGGCCCTTCAACCGCAGCTCCTTTCAAAAAGGGAGGGCCGTTGGGAGGGTTGGGAATCAGGTTGGTAACCTGATGCTGCATGCAAAGTGGGAAGGTGGTGCCGTCGCCGACCACCAGCGAAGTGCCCCAGGCGTTGGTGCCGAGAACGTTCGCAAGCCAGCGGCTTGCATAGCCAGCGTAGGCGGTGCCGCCAGTCAAGTTGTCATATTCCTCAGCCATCACCACCAGCCCGAAGCCGTGCGAGGTCGTGTCGTAGGCGGCCCAGGGAAAGCCAAAACCGAAGGGGTCTGTGGTTCCCTGGGTGACGGCTTTATCGAGCTGCTTCTTCAAATCCGCCAGCAGGGCGGCTTGAGTCACAGCGAGTCCAGTGGGATTGCCTGCCAAAGTAAACGCGCGATAGAGCTCGAAATGGGCAAAGCCGGTGACGTCGTAAAGATTCAGCGTGTCGGCGGCGTCGCCGGGTCCAGTGATGTAAGCGTGGGCCCAATTGGCGGCCGCGGCGAGATAAAAGTTGGGATCGGTATGAGGCAACCCCGACGGCAGACTGCCCGGTTGCAATGCGAAGTATAGTTCGGTTGCGCCAAGTTCAAGGTCATCGCGCCATTCGGTTTCCGGATAAAAATCGAACGGGCCCGCGGTGAGCAGAGTGCCAGGAGCGGTGTTTGCGAGATCGAAAATATGCTCCGCTGAGAGCAGGCACTGATTTGCGTAAGCCGCGTTGCTGGCCTTGAAGATCTGATAGCACTCGGCGAAATCAGCGGCCAGCCGGCCAGCCAAGTTCGGACTGATGGAAGCGCCCGCTCCGCCCGCGGCGTTTTGCAGCACCGGACGATTGCAAATGTATTCGTACGGAGATGCGCAGCCTTGGTAATTATCGTCGACTTGCGGGAGGCGCCAGATGTCATGGTCGCCGACGTAAGCGTGGCCGCCGGAAGCGATGCCAACCTGATAGTAGAGAGTTTTCGAGTTGTCGTCCCACATTTTCTGCAGCCAATCGAGGCCGAATTTAGCTTCGGCCGTGAAGTTTGAAGAAGAGGAGCCAGCGCCCATCTGGTTCGGGAAGTCGCGAACGCCGGCAGCCATGAGTGCCACGGTGTAGCTATGGGTTTCGACAAACTTCAGGTAATCGCCGGCATCCCACCAGCCGCCGGAAGCGTCAAGGGCCGTGCCGGTCGGAGTCAATGCGCCTGCGCTATCTTTCCTGTTGAAGGAAGGCGTGAAATAGGCTTTGGCGTGGGCATCGTTCAGATGGGCAGCGGCAGTGCGGAGCGGGGTGGCAATGAAATTCGCGCCGTCGCGTTCGTTCTCGTAAAAATAGAGAGTGTTGCCGAGCGGCGTGGAATAGAGGTTGGTGCCGGTGTCAATTTGAAAGCTCGGGGAAGTTGCAGCAATCGCGCCGCTCACGGAAATTGTGTAGGTGCCCGCAGTCGAGACCGAGTCGAAATCGAGAGCGTAGACGTGGGCGAAAGTTCCCCACTTGCCTTGATCCGCACCGAGGGCTGCGGAGTAGACAGGCGAACCACTGGAGTTCACCACGCTGAAGGAACTACCGGTGGATGCGGAAGAAGTCATCAGATAAGCGCGTTTCGGCGAAGTGGAAACATAGCCGGTCTGGTGCACCCGTATGAAACTGGATTGTGCCAAAGATATTGAAGGTGAGGCGAGTGCGATCAACAGGCCCAATACAGCGAGCAGAAGCTGCGCCTGAATCGATGAACTGCGGAAAACATGAATCAATTTCATCTTGGAGTCCCCCTTTGCAATCAGATGGGCCGAGGAAGCCCGCAACTCTCTGCAGCGAGCGGAGAGTCATGCGGAGGCTGGGGGCTGGAACGATTCGATACCTTGAATCGGTTTAATGGCGGGGATATTGCAACTTTGCCGTGCGGGTGTCAACAATTATTCTTTGCTGCGGCGAAATTCACAGGTGCGCCACGGAACGAGGGAGTTCGAATTGCCGGAAGAGCGGCTAGTCCCGAAGCAGAACTTCACCCCGGCCCACGAGTTGATCGTTAATCCACAGGCGGTATTTGTAGCCCATGGTCTTGGAGCCGGCGCGCGGCGGGCCGGTCTGCAGCCGCATTCCGGCGGGAGCCTGGAAAACATTGGAGGTAAAAGGGCAGCGGTTGGCGTCAAACTCGACGCGCAGGTTGCCGGCATCGCAAATCCAGGTGATTTGATCGCCGGGATCGAGCACCACGACCTCGGGGAATACACCAACGAGAACAGAGCGTTCGGCCATGAAGAGAGTTTACAGTCAACGGTCGAAAGTTGAAAGTTTTCCGGCGTTGGCACGCCTGTACCAAGGTACGGTTGACCGGTCTGGTGCGCGACCGTAGACTGACTGTGACCATGCCTGGCGCGAAGATCCGGCTGGGATTTGCGCTGGCGCCCTCACGAGCGCGAGTCTGCGTTCAACAAATACGGAGGAACAAGCTGGATGGCATCTGCGTCGCACGCGCTTTCTATACCCCTATCCAACGGTTCCCGAATTTCAGTTCTTTTGGCGTTTCCATTCGTATTGATTCATCTGCTTGCGCTGGGCGTTTTCTTTGTGAAGTTTCGCTGGGCGTATTTGATTACCTGCGTGGCGTTGGTCGCGGTGCGGATGTTTTTTGTCACCGCCGGGTATCACCGCTATTTTTCCCACCGTTCGTATAAAACCAGCCGTGCTTTTCAGCTTTTCATGGCATTTATGGCGATGACGTCCTCGCAGAAGGGCGTTTTGTGGTGGGCTGCACACCACCGCCACCATCACCGCCATTCGGATCAGGATGAGGACTTGCACTCGCCGACTTTGTTTGGATTTTTGTGGTCGCACATTGGATGGATTATTTCCGATAAGTATGAGGACACCCGCGAGAATTACATCGCGGACTTTGCCAAGTTTCCGGAGCTGCGTTGGTTAAACAAATATCATGTGGTGCCGACGACGACGCTGGGAGTGGCGTTGTGGCTGATTGGGGGATGGCCGCTGTTTGTTTGGGGATTCTGCCTGAGCACGGTGCTGCTGTGGCACGACACCTTTACAATCAATTCGCTGTCACACCTGTTCGGCAGCCGCCGCTATGAAACCGGCGACACCAGCAGAAATAATTGGTTGCTGGCGATTTTGACTCTCGGTGAAGGCTGGCATAACAATCACCACCACTTTATGGCGTCGGCGCGCCAGGGATTTTTCTGGTGGGAGATCGACATTACCTATTACCTGCTGAAAGCGCTGAGCTGGCTTGGGTTGGTGTGGGACTTGCGCAAAGTACCCGCGCACATGCTGGCCCCTGTAGAGCAACAACTGGCCGCGTAACTGATCGCAGGGACTATGATTCCCGGCGTCAACTTCGCAAACTTTGAAGGATGCGCGAAGGCCGGCAATAACCTCCACTTACCTAATCAACATCCCACCCGATAAGCTGCGGGCCAATATCTCGGTTGCGGGGTACGACCGAATGCGGGAAAATCGTGGTCTGATAAGTTAACGGTCGTGGACGGTCGTAAAGCGAGGTTTCAGACATGGCCCAAGAACCATTGACAACACCAATTGGCGAGCTGGTTCCTCCGATGCGGCTGATGATGACGCCGGGGCCGTCTTCGATTGATCCGCGCGTATACCGTGCGCTGGCGGCGCCGATCGTCGGGCACATTGATCCGTGGTTCAAGACCTGCATGGACGAAACGCAGATTTTGATGCGGCAGGTTTTTCAGACTGAAAATCGCGTGACTATGCCACTCTCGGCCTCCGGTTCCGGCGGAATTGAAGCATCGGTTTTGAATACACTGGAAGAAGGCGATGAAGCCATCATTTGCGTGAACGGATATTTCTCCGAGCGCATGTATGAAATTGCCACCCGTACGCCAGCCAAGATCATCAAAGTGGAAGCGCCGTATGGCAAAGCTGTTGATCCCAACGACGTGCGCAAGGCGGCAGCGGGCAAAAAGATCAAGATCATCGGGCTGGCACATGGCGAAACGTCGTCGGGCGTGGTTACTGCGCTCGATCCCTTTCGCAAGGTTGCAGACGAATTTGGCGCGCTGCTGATTGTGGACACCGTCGCATCGCTGGCGGCCGAACCGTTGCATGTCGACCAGCAGCGGCTGGACATCGTTTTCAGCGGCTCGCAAAAAGCGTTGAGTGCGCCTCCGGGCATGTCTCCAATCACCCTCAGCCCGCGTGCCGAAGAAGTCCTGCGCAACCGCAAAACGAAAGTGCAGAGCTGGTACTTCGATTTGACTACGGCGATGAATTACTGGGGCAAAGACCGTCTGTATCATCACACGCCGCCCATTTCGCTGATTTATGCACTACGCGAAGCGATGCGGCTGACGATTGAAGAAGGTTTGGAGAACCGTTGGGAACGGCATCGCGTCAATCAGCAAGCGCTGATTGCTGGCGTCGAAGCCATGGGGCTCGATCTGCTGGTGGAAAATCCCAAGGAGCGGCTGGTTACGGTGACTCCGGTGATGGTTCCGGCCGGTGTGGACGACGCAAAATTCCGCAACCAGTTGCTCGATGAATTCAACATTGAAATCGCTGGAGGCATCGGCCCGTTGAAGGGAAAAATCTGGCGGCTTGGGCTGATGGGATACTGCGCGCAAAAAGCAAACGTGTTGCTGCTGCTGGCCGCGATGGAAAAGGTAATGGTGGACCAGGGAGCGCGCGTTGCGCCTGGCGCGGGAGTTGCCGCCGCTGCGCGCAATTATTCGGGAGCTGAAACAGCAGTCGCAACCAGCAAAGCGTGATCGCAGAATATTTCGTCTAGCGAATCGTGAAGCGAGAAAAAGGAGCAAGCATGCCGGCATATCCGGTTTTGGCCAACAACGGCGCAATGAGCCAGTTCGTGGGCGCGTTCGAGGTGGTTTCCAAGTTGACAGGCAAGGTCGTCCAGTGCCGCTTCTCGCACATGTGGAACGGTATTGCCACCCGCCACAGCGATACCATCGATACCAAGTTTTTCGTGGATGGCGAGGCGCTGGTCGTCGGTCTGCATCACGATGGCTTTGTGAAATTCCGGCAAAAGTCCGGACGCGACCTCTCGGACCGCGAAGCTAGCTTTATTGCCGCCGAATACTTAAAGGAACGCCTGGAAGAAGAGGACGAGCGGAAACTCTACGATGTAACTCCCGACGATGTAACGCGGCTGATCGAGCAGATCGGGATAAAGTAGGGATCAAGCGAGGCGCGCTTTTTATTGAACCAGCGCCTACGGCTGATGTTCCGGCAGCGGCTCGGCATGAAAGCTTTCCAGCCCGGGATGGCGCAGACCATCACGCCGAATGAAATGAATTACCAGCCCCATCAGCAGTCCGCCACAAACCAGCACACCCACCGAAATTTCCAGTCCAAACTGCAGGTCGCGTAGATCGGAGATTTTGCCGACAATCTTAGGGCCCAGTCCGCCGACAAGCTGGGTGAAAAACATGTACATCCCAATCGACGTAGAGTGTGCGCGGCGAGGCATCAGGTCGTGGATAACCGCGGTGACCGGTCCGTGGTACCAGGACATGAAAAATCCGGCCACAAACAGCCCTCCGAGGACCATCCGTTTCTCCTCGGATATGATGGCCAACAGCAAGAACGGCGTCGCGAGAAGGACCGCCATGGCAATCGCGATGAGCCTCCCGAAGTGGAAACGCTTTTGCAACCGGTCGGCGACGAACCCTCCGCATAACACGCCTAAGATTAGAGAGAACAGCGTGGAGGCAGACAGTAGAACCGAGGCTTCCCGCAGGCTGAAATCCTTGTAACTGACTGCGAAGTCCACACCCCAGGTCAGCAGCGACACACTCGCAAAAGTGATGCAGATGCCCGCGCTGATGATCGCCAGGAACGCCGGCACCGAGAGAATTCGAAGGATCGGCACGACATCGGAACGCGGCCCCCGAGGCGGTTCCTCAATCCCAAACAAAGCCACAGCTGGTAGTAAGCCCGCCACACCCAAGACTACCAGCGCTGCCTGCCAGCCGTAACGCGGGCCAACGATCCCGCCAATCGCCTGGCCGCAAACTCCGCCAAGTAACATGCCCGAAGCAAAAATAGCCTGTGCCGACGCCCTCCGCTCATTCGGAAACGCGCCGGAGATCATGGACTGCGCAGCCGGGGCATAGGCCGCTTCGCCCAATCCCACGAAAGACCGCGTGATCAGCAGGAAAAGAAAACTACCCGCGAGGCCCCCCGCCAAGGTGGCCAGGCTCCAGGAAAAAATGCCGATAGCGATGATCATCTTGCGGCTAAAACGGTCGGAAAGAAATCCGAAGGGAATACTGCCAATGGCTAAAATGATGTACAGCATCGTTTGCAACGATCCGAGCTGTTCGTCGGTGGCATTCAACCCGCCTCGCAGCAGCGGAATCAGCGGTACAAATACCTGCCGGGCCGCAAAGTTGACAAAGTTGATCAAAGCCAGTACAGCAAGTAGGCGGAACTGATAGGCTGAGAGCGAGTTGGGGCTCGAAGACATGCGGAGTTTGCCGAAGTTTTATCCGTAACCTGGTGTCTGAAGAGCAAGGGGATTATATACCGTTGACCAAGATCGTCCGGGAAAGAATCGCCACCACCAGTGATCAGGTAACTACAGTCCTTTCCTACGGGGCGCTGTTGTTGCTCGGCTATCTGGTGTACGCCATCACCGAGCCCTTCCTGGTGCCGCTGGCGTGGTCGGCGGTGCTGGCAATCTTTTTTTATCCGATGCATCAGAGAGTTCTGAAGAAGTTCAAGCCCAATGCGGCTGCCACCGTCAGCACGCTAGGCGTCACCTTTCTGCTGGTTGTTCCCGCGCTGGTAGTTCTCTTCTATACCTCCAAGCAGGCAATCGACGCCGGCGCAAAAGCGCAAATCGTTTTACAGTCTCCGGACCGGGTGGTGCCGGCGCAAACGCTGAATTGGCTGAAAAACCTGCTGCCCGAATCGATGCAAGACGCGGACCTCTCGGATCCAGTTAGGCGCGGGGCAGAACAATTGGCGGGTTTCCTGGCGGCGAAAGTCGGCGCGTTGGTGAAAAACGTGTTCGCCTTCTTTTTGGACTTGTTTGTATTGCTGTTCGCGCTGTTTTTTATGTTTCGCGACGGGGAGGATGTGGTGCGGGCAGCAAAGCATCTGCTGCCATTCGATCAATCCATCCAGGAAGACATGATGCACGAGTCGAAGGAGTTGATTTTCGCGAGCGTCGCCGTGGGCTTGCTGGTCGCCGCGATTCAAGGCGCTCTTGGCGGCCTTGCTTTCACCCTCGTGGGAATCGGCACCGCGATTTTCTGGGGAGTGCTGATGGGTTTTTTCTCGCTCATCCCGGTCGTCGGTTCCGCATTGATTTGGGTTCCAACGGCGTTGTGGCTCGCAGTAACCGGTCATATCTGGAAGGGGCTGTTAGTGCTGGCGATCTGCGGCGGCGTCGCTGGAATCGCGGACAATATCGTGCGGCCGCTGTTGTTGCGCAACCGCACTCACTTAAACGAATTGTTGCTGTTCATCAGCGTGCTCGGCGGCATCGAAGTCTTCGGGTTGCTCGGGCTGGTCGCAGGTCCCACGATTGTTGCCGCGGCCATGGGCGTCTTCCGCGTCTACATGCAACACCGTGATGAGATTGAAAATGCGCGGGTTTAAAGGAGTACACAGAGCGCGAGCGACTCAGGCAGCGCGCTGCGGGGTATGCTAGAGTACCCGCCGAACATGAACGAACCGACCAAACGATTGGAAAAACCAACACCGCTACCCGTGGAAAAACTGCGCTGGCGCTGCGAGCCTTCGCGCCTGCCGTTCGAAACCACCGCGCAAGCCGAATTGCGAGAAGGTTTTGTCGGCCAGGAACGTGCGTTGCGCGCGCTGAAGATGGGCGTCGAGCTGACCGCGCCGGGCTACAACATTTTTGTTTGTGGGCTGGCAGGCACCAGCCGCGGCGGCACCATCGCCCGCATGATTGGCGAACTCCACCCTGGCACCAAGGAATCGCCGGACCGCTGTTACGTTAATAATTTCAAAATCGTCGACCGCCCGCGATTGCTCACACTGCCAAGCGGGCAAGCCAATTCATTCAGGAAAGATATGCAGGCGGGCATCGACTTTCTGCGCCGGCGCATTCCGCAGGTGTTTGAAGGCGAACCGTTCCAGCGGCAAAAGGGCAGAATCGTTGAACG
Organism: uncultured Acidobacteriota bacterium; assembly: GCA_963814635.1. Lineage (GTDB taxonomy): Bacteria > Acidobacteriota > Terriglobia > Acidiferrales > UBA7541 > Acidiferrum. Next base: position 461,813 of record CAWFDP010000004.1, read on the forward strand.
ATTCACCGCTCGCGAAAAAGATTTGATGGACGATTTCACCCGCAAGATTGCTCGTGAACAATTTGCCTTGGGGCACATGCAAGTTGGCGCGGTGGCGCTGCCGGAAATTTTTCCGGTGCTCGAAGGCCAGATGGTGCCGATCGAAGACATTTCGAAAATGGTGCACGAAGGCAAACTCGACGCGCCGGTGGCCGAAGAGATTGAAAGAAAATACGAGCAGTTCCGGCAGGAATTTACCGTCGTCTATCGAAAGACTTTGACGCTTTCCCGTGAACTGGCCAGCGAACTGAGCTATCTCGAACAGGAAGCAGCTTCAGTTTTGGTCGATGGCGTAATCGAGGAACTGAAAGAAAAATATCCGGGTGCCAGCGTATCGGATTACCTGGAAGAGGTTCGCCATCATTTGCTGGACAATCTCGATCCGTTCAAGGAGCGCGAAGGCGAGACCGAAGATCATCCTGAGGGCATGGAAGGACTGCCCAAGCCGCAGGGGCCGGAACGCGATCCGTTCCGCGCGTACGGCGTCAACGTAATCCTCTCGCATGACGGTGAAAAAGAGTCGCCGGTCATTTTTGAAACGACGCCTACCTACGCCAATCTGTTCGGAACCATTCAGCGCGCTTATGACGCGCGCGGCGGCTGGACCAGCGATTTCATGGATCTGCGCGGCGGATCGCTGCTGCGGGCCGACGGCGGCTACCTCATTATGTATTCGATGGAAACCATTTCCGAGCCCGGAGTCTGGCGCGCGCTGAAACGCACGCTGAACCACAATCGTCTGGAGATTCAACCGCTCGAAATGTTTTACCCATTTGGCGGCAGCGCCATGAAGCCCGAAGCCATCCAGATCAATGTGAAAGTGATCCTGATCGGCGACCGCGAAGTGTATGAACTCCTCTACGACTACGAAGAGGATTTCCGCAAGATTTTCAAAGTGCGCGTGGAGTTTGACGAAGAGATGGCGATGAACGATACAGTCATCGCCGAGTATGCGGGCCGGCTTCGCGCTCTCTGCGAAAAGGAAACCTTGTGGCCGTTTGATCGCGGCGCGTTCGCTTCCATCCTCGAATACGGCGTACGAATGGCGGGACGCCGCAATAAAGTAACGGCTCGCTTTGTGGATATCGCTGATCTTGCGCGCGAGGCAAACTACGCGGCCACAGCCGCCGGCGAAACCACGGTGCGTGCGGCTCATGTCCGCAAAGCACTTAGTTCAAAAATGGAACGTCACAACCTGATTGAGACCCGCGTTCGCGAAATGATTGAGGATGGAACACTGCTGGTGGACGTCTCCGGTGAGCGTGTCGGCCAGGTGAACGGCCTCAGCGTACTGGAGATTGGCGGTTACGCGTTTGGCAAGCCGGTTCGAATCACTGCCACCGCCGCTCTCGGCAAAGCGGGTCTCATCAACATCGAGCGCGAATCCAATCTGAGCGGGCGTTTTCACGACAAGGGTGTGCACATCATCTCGGGCTTCTTGCGCAGCAATTTCGCGCAAAATAAACCACTTTCACTGGCTGCCAGCATCTGCTTCGAACAATCGTATTCCGGCGTGGATGGAGACAGCGCTAGTTCCACCGAAGTGTACGCGTTGGTTTCGGCTCTGGCCAACTTGCCACTGCGCCAGGACGTCGCTGTAACCGGTTCCATGAATCAGCAGGGCGACGTTCAAGCTATCGGCGGCGTGAACGAAAAAATCGAAGGCTTTTTCGATGTCTGCCGAATAAAAGGTTTGACCGGCACGCAAGGCGTAATGATCCCCGCATCCAACGTCGAAGATCTGATGCTTCGCGAAGATCTCCTCGAAGCCGTTGCGGCCAAGAAATTTCATATTTGGCCAATTGCGCGAATCGAGCAGGGAATTGAGTTGCTTACTGGCGTTCGCGCTGGCGCTCGCAACGGTGACGGCTTATTCGACGCAGGAACCGCGTTCGCGCGAATGGACGGGCGGCTCACCGAAATGGCCAAAACCCTGAAAGAATTTGACTAACCGGCACAGGGTTTCGGCTGTTGCGAATGCAGCAGTGGGTTTATCCCGCTGCTTTTTTGTTTGCGGCCTGACTCACGGCGACGTCGCCGCCGCAAGATACCCTGGCCGGTGATCCACGCGCACTCCCGAACGCTTCACCTCCACGCGCAACGTGTGCACCGTCCCATCAAACACCGTGGGCGCAAATGCCAGGCTGTATTCATGACGAAGCAGGTCGGCAATCTCCGCATAGGCTTTCGCGAATTCCTTTGCGTTGCGTGCAAAGAAAACTCTGCCCCCGGTAGCCGTGGAGAGCTGCCGCAGTGATTCATCTCCTTCCGCAAAGCCCTTCTTTAATTCAGCGCGGCCTACCTTTTCTTCAGGGGTAAGCTTCTTTTTCCTATTTGGCTTTCGTAGTTCGCCGGCGAGCGAGACCGAAATGATTCGGACGTCGGCGATTTGCAATTTTGCCAGCAGCGTCTCCCATTTCACGTTGGGCGAAGTGTCGAGTCCGGTCGACAACAACACGATCGTCTTTTTTCCTAGTTGTGGCGCTAGTTCATCAATCGCCGCGGAGATACTTGAAAACAAGTCGAGATCGCCAAAGCCAGTATGAAAATCAATCGAGCGCAGTGCCAGTCGAGCGGCGGATTTGTCCGCGGTAAAGTCGATCACCAGGTTCGGAGCCCTCGAATACGTGGCAATCGCCACTCGATCGTCGCGTGCCACGCTGGTCAGCAGCGCATCGGCTGCTAGAATGTGACTCTTTGCGAAAAGAAAAACGGAGGGGCCAGATTCGATCAACAACAAAAACTGCGCGGGCTCTTCCACCGGCAGAAAATCGGCGATTGGTTGCTCAACCTCATCATCGAAAATGCGAAAATCGGGTCGGCCAAGGCCGGATACAAACCTGCCGCGGGAATCGCTGACCGTCACTCCGACGTTCACGCGGTTGACGGTGACTTTCAGCGGAGGACCCTGCTGCAGCGGCGGTTCCTGAGCGACACCACACGCTGCGCTCACCAAAAAAAGCCCAATCAAAAGAGAAAATCTCAAAGTACCGGCGCCGGAGAAAACGCCGGCGAATCTATTCGATCCAGCCATCGACGTGCACGCCCTGCGCGTCTTTCCACGACCCGCTGGCCGTTAGGTGCAAATGACGCTGGAAAACCTGCGGCGATAATTGCTCCAGCGCGTTCGATAAAGCGCCTTGAGGCATTTTCTGCGCGGTTTTCGCACCGGGCGATGCTTTTCGCGATTCCGTGTTCCAGCGCTCCTTTAGCGCCGTCCAGTCCACTTGCTGAAGGTCCAGAAAACTCAGGCCATTGATCGTCTTGGGAAATTGCTCGCGCGCCGCTTGCCATGCCTGTGGCAATCCAGCAGCGGAGTCGGACGCGCTCTTCCGTGTAGCTAGTAGTTCACGCACGGTTTCCCGGCGATTTGAATACACAATCGCGTCGGGGGTAACCGCCAGGTATTTATATTTCCAACTCGCAGTGCCGGCGTCGCTGTGAATCCCGCCCTCCGATATTTTCAAGTACGTGGTATCGCCTTCCGTCTGTTCGCCCGACAGATAATCCCCGAGCCCCGTACGCAACATTTTCAGCGTTTCCGGCTTCTTCCGAATTCCCATCATGTACACCTGTTTTGCCGGATCAAGTGTCGTGCTGGATTGCAACGTCGCAAACTCTCCGCTGAAAAGTCCCAGCGCCTCGGGTAGCGGCATTCCAAGCCGCATCTTCGCTATCGTTTCCACGGACTCCGCTGGATTCGACTGGCCATCGCCAACGGACGAACGCAAAGCGCGCTTGATCAGCTCGTAGATTCCGAGCAGATTGATCTGCGACGTTTGATATGACACGGTAGTCGCATTCACAAACTTCATCGAAGCAGGCGCATCGGTCCCCGCGTCCCAAATGTCAAACAACGTTCCAGCCGAAGCATCGCCAAGGATCGCGCCTTGCATTCGGGTCCTCGCCCCGTCAATCATCAAATGCCCCACGATGGAGTGCACCGTTTCCAGCCTCAGTCCGCGCAAGAGTGGGCGCAGCCGGAATCCTCCGGCGTTGCTGTCCGGGGCGATCTCCTTAATGCTGGAGAACCGAAAGAATAGCTCGAGCACACCGCCCTTCAGCAGATCGATTGCTTCGTGGTATTCGGCGGTTTGTGACAGTCCGCCGTCCGCCGGCGCCGTATGCCGTGCCCATGCCCCAACTTGCGCAAACACCGCGGGATCCGACGCGGTAAACGCATAGCTGCCGTCTTCCGCCCAGTACGATGTTCCAGTCTTGCGCACAACCTTAATCGCTGGAATCCCAGCGATGCTGGTGGCGGAAATTTCCGGCGGATCCTTCTCGTTCTTGCGCATCTGCACTAGCAATTTTGTGAGCGTGGTCTCTTTTCCCGTACGGTCATACACCAGAAACATGCCGTTCCACTTGTCGCCAACCGAATCGGGCTCCGCGCTTTTTGCCGCGTTCGGTTTGCCGAGATATCCCACCACAAATTCGTTGTCGAGCAATGACCCATACTGCGCCAGCTCGTCCCGGGTGATCGCCGCTCGGGTTTTCTTCGCAGGCGCGGAGTCACTCACCATCTCTTCGATAATTGCCGCGCGCACCGGCGTGAAATCCGGGTCATCCCACAGCGCCAGCAGGGAATTGGCTTTGCGCGTGTCGCCCGCCGGCGCGCCGTGCCATGCCAGATAAAATACGGTGGACTTTGGCAGCTGTCCCGGGTCAAGACTCGATTGCGATTGGGCCGCCCGCGGCACGGCTCCAATCAGCAAAACCGCAAGTAACCAAGGGAATGTGCGCCATTTCATCGTTCCGTTCTCCATCCTCGGCAGTGCGTTCGAACTCGCTCTCTAGAATTCCATCGTAGGCCACCGCCTAAAACGACAGAAGCCCTGTTCCGCGTCCAGTTTCCAGAACGCAGAACAAGGCTTCCAATGCTTAAAGATTCGAATTAGCCGCTTGGGCCGAAACTTTAGGCTTACGGCTTCGCCGCAGGAGCCGCCGCAGGTGTTGCCGCCGTCGCCGCTCCGCCTGTTCCAGCCTCCTTCGGCGTCGACAGATATCCCGTGATCTGGTTTTTGCCGACGTCAAACACCACCACCTCGTACGGCGACGCTCCCCGGCCACCTTTCACATAAAACTGCACCGGCTCTCCCGCTGTCTTGTCTTTTTTCTCAATCGACCGGTCATCCACAAAAACGGTCATGGTGTACTTGTTTTTCTTTGGGTCGGTCTTGCTCAGCGTCACCTGTACCGGTCCGACGCGTTGCGCGCTCTTGCTTTTCGCCACCGTGAACTCGTAGTAGTTGCGGTCGCCTCTGCGCTTCAGGTCTTCGAGGTCGTCGTGATTCCGCGCAATTAAACCGCTCATCACGCCTTCGTCGCCCTGCATCCGCTCCAGCTTGCCTTTGGCGGTCTCCAGGTCATTCTTCGTGGATTCAAGATCCTTCTTCGTACCACCCAAGTCCGTGGCCACCGCGCCAATTTTTTCTTCGCTGTTCTTCTGAACTTCCGTCAATTGCGTGTTCAACTTCGCCGCCGTAGCTACCTGCTCTTTGCGAATCGATTCCGCGCGGCTTCGCGCTTGCGCCAGCTCTGACTGGGTCATGCCGACCTTTTGCTCGGTCACTTCCATGTGACCTTTCAGGTCCGCCAGGCTCGAGTTGGCTTGCGCCAGTTGCGCCGCTAGCGTCTTGTTTTGATCTTCTGCTTTCGCAAGCTCTTGCGCCATCCGCGACTGCGCCGTGTATCCGAAAAATCCAAGCGCCGCCAGGGCGACAAACAGCACGCCGAAGAGCACCGCAATCCACCGCGGCGTCCCGGTATTTTCATAATGGTAGGAGTCCTGCGGACTCGGTACATTTGGCGAAATGCTCATTTACCCTCCAAGAAATTCGCCGGATTCAACCGGCGAGCCTATAGGCCAGACAGCATCGGCCAGTTCCAAAACGATACGCCAAAGATTATGTCTCTTGCCGTTCGACCTGTCCAGACGCGGCCCTAAATACGTCGCCAGTTGCAAACTCCTTTTCGGCGGCCAGACGGCAATTACTTCTTCGCGATCCTCTTCGGCCGCGGCCACCGCGCTTCCACCGTGGTATTCAAACCGCCGCGCGGCGTAAACTCCCCTCGAACCACGCACCACTCCGGCTGAATCGCCGCCACAATGTCTTCCAAAATCTTATTCACCGCGTTCTCATAAAAGATTCCCAGGCTTCGGTACGCCAGCAGATACATCTTCAGCGCTTTCAGTTCGATGCACAATTTGCGCGGCATATATTCAATGGTCAGCGTTCCGAAGTCTGGCAGTCCAGTCTTTGGGCACACCGATGTGTATTCCGGATATCGGGTGGTAATCACGTAGCCGGGGAATTGATTCGGCCAGGTATCGAGCTTCGGCAATTTCGTCTTGATTCCCGCTCGCGCGTGCTCGTCGGTATAGTCAGCCATGCATTCTCCCGGATAATCGAACTGCTAAACGTGTATCCATAAATTCTAGACTAGCTCTTAGCGCACTCGCGAATTCATTTTCGACCACCCTGACTTTTAATGTGTATTCCACCTTGCCCGCCACGCCGATTTCGCATAGCATTATCTCAGTCTCAAATCAACCAGGTGAAGCCCAGCTCTGATGATTTGCCCTGCCTGTAATTCTGCTGATTGCCGCAGGTCGCACCGGCGACACCTTATCGACTATCTTGTCGGCGTTGTTGGAATGGTTCCCTGGCGTTGTTCGCGTTGCGGAAAGCGTTTTCGTTCTCGCAGTTCGCCCTTCAGCCACGTTCTCTGCGCCCACTGCGCAATTTGCGGAAACCTGGAACTAAAGCGCATTGACCCCGAACACGCCAACTCGCTCGCCGCTCCTCTTTGGCGCGCTCTGGGTATCCCTGCCTTCCGCTGTATCCCCTGCCGCCATAAGTTCTTCACCATTCTGCCGCTCAGCAAGGATGTCGAAGACACCGAATACAAGATCGCCAGCTGATTCGCCGGCCGCCAGCGACAAATCCGCGGCCCTCGCGTTATACTATTTCGTACCAGAGAATTGGTGGTTTCGGGTAGACGCCGCCGTCCTCGGTACAACGCTTTCTCGTCTCTCTGGCGATATCGTCTAAGGGTTAGGACATTGCCCTCTCAAGGCAAAAATCCGGGTTCGAATCCCGGTATCGCTACCAATTCCTCTACCTGCGGGCATTTCGCGCCAGCTTCGCCGCGCCGCTTTGCTCGCGATACATTCGGAGGCTATTGCTCGGCATGAGTTCCCGCACCGCAATTTCTCGCAATCCCGCAACGCCCCTCAGCAAGAACGACCACCTCCTTCGTTGGGTAGAAAAAATGGCCGAACTCACCCGCCCCGCCCGCATCCACTGGGTTGACGGCTCGCAGCAGGAGTACGACCAGCTCTGCGCCGAAATGGTATCCACTGGCACCTTCATCAAGCTCAACGAAAAACTCTGGCCTGGCTGCTTCTATGCCCGCTCCGACGCTAACGACGTTGCCCGCGTCGAAGATCGCACTTTCATCTGCTCCTACTCCAAGGACACTGCCGGCCCCACCAACAACTGGGAAAATCCCTACGAAATGCGCAAGAAGCTCAAGGGCCTCTTCAGCGGCTCCATGCAAGGCCGCACCATGTACGTCCTCCCATTCAGCATGGGCCCCATCGGCTCACCCATGGCCAAAGTCGGCGTCCAGCTTACCGATTCGCCTTACGTCGTCGTCAATATGCGCATCATGGCTCGCATCGGCCAGCGCGTCTTCGATGAGATCGATAAAGGCGCCCGCGTCGTCCCCTGCATGCACTCCGTCGGCGCTCCGCTTGCTCCTGGCCAGAAAGACGTCCCCTGGCCCTGCAACAAGGAAAAATACATCGTTCATTTCCCCGAATCGCGCGAAATCTGGTCGTACGGCTCCGGCTATGGCGGCAACGCACTGCTCGGCAAAAAATGTTTCGCCCTGCGCATCGCCTCCAACATCGCGCGCGATGAAGGCTGGATGGCCGAGCACATGCTCATCCTCGGCGTGGAAAATCCAGAAGGCGAAAAAACCTACGTCGCAGCCGCATTTCCCAGCGCCTGCGGAAAAACCAATTTCGCCATGCTCATTCCCCCCAAAGGATTCGAGGGCTGGAAGGTCTGGACCGTCGGCGACGACATCGCCTGGATTCGTCCCGACGAAAACGGCGCGCTCCGCGCTATGAATCCCGAAGCCGGCTTCTTCGGTGTTGCTCCCGGCACCTCCGCCAAAACCAATCCCAACGCCATGGCCACTCTTTCCAAAAACACCATCTTCACCAACGTCGCGCTCACTCCCGATGGCGGCGTCTGGTGGGAAGGCATGACCGACACAGCTCCCGCCGAGTGCACCGACTGGCAGGGCAATCGCTGGACTCAGGAAATCGCCAAGCAGACCGGCGCCAAAGCCGCTCATCCCAACGCGCGTTTCACCGCGCCCGCTTCGCAATGCCCGACCATCGATCCCGCCTGGGAAGATCCTAACGGCGTTCCGCTTCACGCCATCGTTTTTGGCGGACGCCGCGCCACCACCATGCCACTCGTCTATCAAGCTTTCAACTGGAGCTCCGGCGTCTACATCGGCGCCACCATGGGCTCCGAAATGACCGCCGCCGCAGCCGGCACCGTCGGCAAAGTTCGTCGCGATCCCATGGCCATGCTCCCGTTCTGCGGTTATCACATGGGCGATTATTTCCGGAATTGGATCAAGATGCAGCGCTCGCTCAGCGTGACCCCGCGAATCTTCCATGTGAACTGGTTCCGCAAAGACGCCGACGGAAAATTCATTTGGCCCGGCTACAGCGAAAACATGCGCGTCCTCAAATGGATTGTGGACCGCGCCCGCGTCCGCGCTCAGGGCCGCGAAACTCCCATCGGCTGGATGCCCGACTACGACGACATGAAATGGGACGGCCTCGATTTCCCCCGCGAAAAATTCGACGCCCTGCAGGAATTCGACGGCAAAGCCTGGCGCCGCGAAGTCATCGACCACGAGGAACTCTTCATCGAGCTCCATGACCATCTCCCCAAGGAAATGGTCTACGAACGCGAACTCCTAATCTGCCGCCTCTGACGATTTTTCCCGTTTTTGCCTCTGGGTGCTCCGTCCTCGATTTGTGAGGCCGAGTCTTCTCTCTTGGTTTGTGCCCGTCGTGACCTTGTAGTGGCCGGCCTTCAGGCCGGTTCTTTTTCTTTGGTGGCACAGGCTTCGGCCTCCGTATGCTTCGGGGCACCCGCTCTGTAGCTCCAGGTCCAGTGCCGACGGTTTTCTCCGTTCTTTTTTCTTGTCATTCGAAGGATCTCAACGTAACCCGGCGGGCACCAACGGATCGTCCTCGCCCACGTTGACCCCTCCCGCCTCTCGCGCCTAAACTCCCCACTAAACCGTGCCCCACGCCCCTCTCTTCCCAACCCTCTACCGCCACGGCACCATCGTCGCCGCCGTCGGCTTCTTCGCGCTCGCCGCCTATTACGACCTCGCCTGGCGCAGCCTCAAACACCGCCTCATCGTTCCGCATCCTTCCAACCTCGAGCCACGTCCCTGGTCCGCTTTCCAATACCTCGGTTGGGGAGCGGGCGCGTCCGTCCTCTGCTTCTTCCTCGCCGCCGCCGTCGACACTCCGCCAACATTTCTCGACCGTCTCGTCGGCGCGCTCATGGGACTATGTGGCGTCCTCTTCGCCTTCATGTTTGGCTTTGGCTTGGTCGCTCTTTGGAATCTATGGAAAGAATCCATCCAGCAGCTAACCGCGAAATTCCAGTTCCGCCGCTACCTGCAGTCCTACGGCATCAAGGCCCCGTCGCTGCTACCCTCGATCCCACTGGCCATTCTCGGCCTGGCCGTGGGCATCGGCGTATTTCTCGCTCTCGGTGCCGTCGTCCCTTATCTCGAGCAATGGCACTTGCCACTCAGGGAATTGCTTTGGATTCCCATCGCAGTCATGTTTTACGCCCTCTGGAAAGTCCGCAGCCACGCTGCATTGCTTCTCCGTTTTATTCTGCTGGCGTTCTTTACCGTCCTCATCCTGTCGTTCGTCGTCTGGCTGCTTGCCTGGGCCGCCTTGCAAACCGCCCCGCTCCTCGTAACCATATTCGCCGCCATCACCATTCTCAACGCTGCCTTCTACGTCCGCTGGGTCCGACTCAGAGCTCTTATTAACAACCTGGAATAACCTTAACGTTTACCATCGTCCGTCATTCCCCAGCGGCGCGAGGAATCTCTCCTCGATTCTAAGCGCGGCCACCTTGTTTGGTGCGACTTAGCCCATGTTCAAAAACGGACAGCATCGTCAGCGTTCCTCCACTATCCTCAACCTAAGAAATCCGGCCCTCTTCAGCCGTGACTTCAATCCAGGTCCCACCAAATCTTCAGGAGGAAGGATCAATGATGCAAAATCTCGTACCATCACTTTGGATAAGGAGACTGTTCGCAGTAACGGCGTTGACCGGGGCTCTTGTTTTTATAGGCGCAACTTCTCTCCGCGCCAGCGAACGCGAATGTCAGCATCGCCTGGCCAAAGCCGACCATCGGTTGCACCAGGCTGCTAGAAATCATGGCTGGGAAAGCAAACAAGCCGAACGCGCCCGCCACGAACTCCGCGAAGCCCGCGAATACTGTTGGAACCACGAGCACAAATGGTGGGACGAAGACGATCGCCGCTGGCACTCCGAGCGCGACTGGGACGATCACGACCACGATCACGATCGCGACCACCACTAAAACGCTGTTTATTTCGTATGTAGTGCCGGGCTTTCGCTTTATTTGCGCTCCGGCTCATTCCGGAGAGCCCGGCTCTTTCTTGTTTGCTCTTGCCTGCCCGTCCTCGCTTTGTGAAGGCAGGTCTCTCTTGGTTCCGTCCTTGTTTGGCCGACCTCGGGTGCGGGCTCTACTTGGAGCCCGCCGTTAAAAAAGCTGCGGGCGCATTTCGCTTTTTGCTTGCCTACCCTCGCCGTTGAAGTTGGGTCTACGTCGTTCCCGTTCGAATCGTACCTATTTAGCAAATGATACTTCTTGAAAATTTCATGGGCCCGTGAAATACCTGGGTCCTGTCGTATGGGCCGGATCCCACCGAGCGCCTAGTCCTCGATTTTCCAAGAGCTTGCAAGACTCCCGTCCCGAACCGGCAAGTGCCCGCTGGCTAGGCATTTAGTAGCTCTTTGAAAATCGAATCTCCGAATTCGCCGGCTCGAATGGTTCGCCAACGCCCTCGAATTCTCCTTTGCCCTTTCTTTTCATACGCTTGCGCACTCTTGGGTTCCACCAAAATCCCAAGTAGCTTCTTTTCAATTATTTGCGCATCTTTTCTTCTCGCAAAACACCCGGCGTATGGCTAGCAATGTTAGGAGAACCGAGGCGTTAAACGGAATCGCCAACTACTCGCCACCAGATCTCTAATCAGTCCTAACACTAACTCCTTTAGATTCTGCAGTTACAAAAAAAGGGGTGGGGGTAGGGTTATTGTTGTTAACTAGGGGTCTAAAGCACCACTGCTCCAACCTAGTCCGCCTCCGCAGCCACCACCGCTCGAACCTCCGCTCCGCGCACCATCGGCTGCCGCTTCCAGTACGTCAACGAACGCCAAACCCACTCCATCGGACCAAAACGAAAGTGTTTCAGCCACAACGAACTCGCGATCAAATTGAAGACCCACACCGCTCCGACTACATAAAACAGTTGGTAAAACTGCAGCTTGCCGTAAAGCCCCAGCCCGTAACCGTTGAACAACAGCACGCAGATCACCGTAGTGCCCAGATAGTTGCTCAGCGCCGTTTGTCCCACCGCCGCCAACGACTTGGTCACCCACTTCAACGCGCCGCTCTTTACGATCAGCAGCACCACCGAAGCATTCGCCATCGCTATAACAATCCGCTGCGCGTCGTACGGCAGAAACTCCCAACGAACCAGCGCCAGCGCATCGAAATTTTGCCGCCATACTTGCCAGGTAGAAAGCATTCCAATAGGTATGCCAGCACCGTATCCAATCAACGCGGTCCATACATACACCCGGCCGGCCAGCTGCCCGGATAAAAATCCCAGTTGCAGCAATCCCATTCCGATCAGCATCATCCCCAGCGAATCGCAGAATCCGAAGCGATAAAATCCCGCGCCTTGCTCGGAAAAAACCAGCGGCGCGTTGTGCTGAAACACCGATCCGTAACCTCCGCGCATCTCGGCAATTTCCTTGTCAAGTTCCTCTCGGTCCGGATGGCTGATCTGTACCACGGCCTGCCACGCTTTCAGATCTTCCTTCTGCTGATCGGTCAGCGATTGCCCGGTGGACTGCAATTTCGCCGCCGTCGCGGCGCGTTCCGCCAGGTGACTGCGCTGTTCAAGTCGCACCACACGATATCCCGCCGCCAGCAGCACCACCGCGATTCCCGCGATCAACAGCGTCTTTGCTTTTAGCTTTCGGCATGGATACAAAAAAAGCAGCGCGGTCATTCCGTAGAAATACAGAATGTCGCCCCACCACAAAAAATACGCGTGCAAAACACCGAACAGCGTCAGCCACATATTGCGCCGCGTAAAAATATCGCCGGTGATGGCCGCGTCGCCGCGTTTCTCCAAGCGCGATGTCAGCAGAATCACGCCCGCTCCGAAGAGCATCGAAAACAGTGCGCGCATCTTTCCTTCAAACAGAATGAATCGTCCCGCCCACAGCAACAGATTCACTTTGCTCAGCTGGCCGGGAACGCTGCTTGGGTTGAAATCGAAGTCTCCCGGCAAAGCAAAGTCGCCGATGTTCATCACCAGAATGCCCAGCAGGGCAAATCCGCGCAGCACGTCCAACGACGAAATTCGCTCGCGCTGTGCGACCGGTTCGGCCAATGCAGCTTCCTGCAGCAATCCAGCAGAGTTTTGTTCCGCCAAGTGCCAGCCTCCGAACGCCGCTGTTGCCACCACGGCTTTCGCCCGTTAGACGCCCCGGCCACACAAACGTTTGGGTCGAAAGGAATTCAACAAGCGGCCCCGAATCTAGCACCGGTAAATCGCGATTGGCAATGTTTAGGGGAAAACCAGAACACAATTGCAGCGCGATCGCGCTCCAATTGCACACAACAAGAAAGGAGTTTTCGTCACTGGAAGGTGTTATTTGGAAGAATACGGAACAGACTTGGTCGCGCCTTTGCCTTCAGTGATAGCGACGGTCTGTCCCGAATTCACGTTAGAGAGTTTGTCCACTTGGCCGCTGGGCCAGCGGATTTCGACGTTGTCCGCTTTGCTCGACTGCCCCAGACCAAAGGTCAGCACCAGTTCATTCGCTGCAAGGTAGCTCGAACCGCTTTTCAGCATCTGCGTTTGCGTTCCGTCCGCCGTCGTCAAGCGCACCACGGCGCCAATCCCATCGCGATTCGATTTGGTTCCAATCAATTTGAATCGCACGCTGCGGTTGGCTTTCCCGTTGGCGACGTTCCGGAAAAGATGCGGCGCCCCGCCGTTGGTAGAAAGCAGCACATCGAGGCGGCCATCGTTAAAAACGTCGGCGTAGGCAGCAGATCTGCCAACGCGGGCTGAAGCAAATTCCACGCCCGCCGATTTCGTCACCTCGGAAAAGTTTCCTTTGCCCATGTTCCGGAAAAGATGCGGCGGCTCCGAGTACTTCACATTTACCTGCACTTTTTGAATGTCCGGATCGATGTGACCGTTTACCACCAGAATGTCCGGCCAGCCATCGAGGTCGTAATCGAAAAAGAAACATCCGAAACCAAGGGTCAGCAGGGAAGCGCGGCCCACATCCGACCGTGGCGCTTCATCCACGAATAATCCTTTGCCTTCGTTGTGATAGAGAGAAATCATTTGGTTCGAGAAATTGGTAATCATCAGGCTGGTATTTCCAGTGCGGTCGTAGTCCGCCGTATCCACACCCATCCCCGCGCGCGCGACACCGTCTTCGCTGAACGCCACGCCTGCGACCACCGCCTTCTCCGTAAAAGTTCCGTTTCCGTTGTTGTGGTACAACTTGTTTGGTTGCGTGTCGTTGGAAAAAAGCAGGTCCGGCCAGCCATCGTTGTCGTAATCAATTACCGCAACTCCCAGCGTTTTCGAAGTCGGCTCGCCGAGTCCGGCTTTCTGCGTGACATCGGAGAATTTTCCATTCCCATCGTTGTGCCACAGCCGCACCGAAGTTCCCTTGTACGATTCTGGCGTGCAATACGATTTGCTCTTGCCATCCATCGTGCAGTAAAGATCATTTTCCGGAGACCATTGCACGTAATTTCCCACGATCAGATCGAGTCTGCCGTCTTTGTCGTAATCCACCCAAGCAGCGCTGGTGCTGAACTCTTGAATTCCCCCGAGCCCAGCTTTTTGCGTGACGTCAGTAAACGTTCCATTCCCGTTGTTGTGAAACAAACGGCTTTGTCCGTACGCAGTGACAAACAAATCGTCGTAGCCGTCGTTGTCAAAATCGCCGACGGCCACGCCGATTCCATACATCTCGACGTCCAGTCCGGCTTTGTGCGTGACGTCGGTGAACGTACCGTCATGGTTGTTGTGATACAGCTTTGGCGTGCTGTGCTTTTGCAGGTGGCCGGGCCAGTCCGCGCCGTTCACCAGAAAAATGTCCGGCCAGCCGTCGTTATCGTAGTCAATAAAAGCTACACCGGGTCCGACTGTCTCCGGCAAGAACTTTTTCCCGAACGCGCCATTGTTGTGGGTGAAATGGATTCCGGATTTCGCAGTGACATCCTGAAACGTCGCGCCAGCTTCAGCGTTTTGCGCATGCGCCGCGGGCACGCGACCAAATAAAAATAGAAAATAGAAAATTGTGAAGAACGATGTGCCGATGGCTGAAAGTTTCTTCAAGGTTTCTCCGCGGGAATATCGCGGCCGACGCCCAAGGCATCGGCCACGCGATTAATGTAATTGAACCACGACGCAATCAAGGTGATTTGCAAAATTCCTTGGTCGTCAAAACCGACCGCGCGCAATCCGTCCAAATCCGCGGGACTGCATTGCGTGGCGTCCTTGGTCAGTTTCACCACGTAATCGCACATCACCCGTTCCTGCTCAGTGATTGGCGCGGTGCGATAGTCGCGGCGCAGCGCTTCGCTCAGCGAATCATCCAACGTCACCCTACGCAGAAACTCTGCGTGCGATTCGATTCAATAAAAGCACCGGTTGGTGACCGAAACCATGGTCGCGATCATTTCGTGCTGCCGCCGCTGCAACGGTAGTTCTGGCGCCATCATCGCGCCAAACGCGCTGAAGGTATGAAACAGCACGTCCGGCAAGAGCGTGTGAGAACCGACAATGCTGTTCTCCACGCCGCGGTCCACCGCTGGCACGGGCGTTGCGTATTCCTTCGGATACAGTTTTCGTTCAGCTTCAATTGCGGCTTTGACTCGCGGGTCGTCTTCCATCGAAACGGTTTTGATCCAGGTCATCTGGTATTCCTCAGTACCACTGGAACTAACTTCTCAATCTTTTCCGGACGGCGAAGACTGTGCTCCGGTATTTCTCACTGCGGATTTCTTGGTCGTGGTCGCGGTTTTTGCCGGATTCAACGCGACGGAAACGTGTTCGTGAACCATTTGCCGCTCGTTGTTATCTTCCGGATGAATCTGCCGATACGGTCCGGTGATCGCCTGCGAAGATTCATCGGCTTTAAATCGCAGGTAGCGGATTTTGTGGGCTTCGGCTTTGCCTTCATCGCCGAGGCCGTTGTAACAGAGCATCAGATTGTAATGCGCCTGCAAATCTTCCGGATCGATGCTGAGCGTGGTTTCAAATTCCTGCACCGCGTCGGAATATTTCTTTTGCAGAAAATAGATGCGGCCCAGCTCATTGCGCACCACGCGATCGCGCGGATATTGTTTCAGCACGCTTTGCAATTTGGCGATCGCTTGGTCGTACTGGCCTTCTTCTTTTAGGTTGCGCGCATAAAAATAGTTGGCGCGCGCGAGATCCGGCTTCATCTTCAACGCTTTGTCGAGAATTTTGATAGCGGCGGCGGTGTCGCCTTCCTGCGTGCGCACACGTCCAATGTTCACCCATCCATCGAAATTGCTGGGATCGGCTTCGGTCGCTTTGGTGAAGGCGGCTTCCGCGCCCTTCAAATCGTTTTGCAGAAAGAGCCCAATGCCGTAGTCGTTCCAGCGCATCCAGTCTTCCTTCAGCGTGACTGAATTTGGCGTTGGTGGAGGAGACTTTTTGTCCAGCACGGAAACCGATTTTGTATCTTCGGCGACGGCGATGATCGGCAAGTCGGGAATTTTCTTCAGGGCACCGGCAACTCCCGAAGTGTCTGCGTGAAACGCGAATTTGCGGTCGTCGTAATCGGGAGTGGTCGCGCCTTTCGGCTGCGCGGGATCTTCCATGCCCGCGTAGGCGAATTGGGTGTTCCACCACATGAATTTGCGGTAGTTGAGTTTGGCGTGCAGGTTGATTTTGTCGCCAGAGTTCTCCGGAATGTGCATGCGGAAATGCACGGTATCGGCCGCGCCCGGCGGGATAAGGTGAACGTAGACTACCGCGCGATTGGACCAGGCGTTGCGTTTGTTGATGACGTTGCCGTGCGCGTCGATTTGTTGCGAGCGATAGAAATGCGCGCCGGGCTCGACAGGACCCTTCCCGTTGTCTTCGACTTTGCCGCTCCAAAATAATATTTGGCCTTTTTCGTCGGCTGCTTGCAGTTCGAGCCAGACGTCAAAAGCGTCGACGGTGCCGCCTGGGAAAAAGTGGCCAACTTTGCGGGTTCGAACGACGACGTCAACAAGGTAGTCGTCGCCGCGACGGACCGAAGCTTGCACACGGCCGAGCGGCGCAGTGATGGGCCGCGCCTCGCCGTTCGCGCCCTTCGGGCCGGAGACTTCGGCTTCTTCGCCGACCGCGAAAGTTGTCGAGAGTTCCTGAGCATTACCAACTGTTGAAGGCGAGGCAGCTTCGTTCGCCTTGCCTGCGAGGGAAATTGCAAAGACATCGACGCTCACTTGTTTGTCCTGGAGAAACTTTACGCTTTGCGCGAGCTGATCGGCGTCCTGATTGGCCGTGGGAACCGCGGTATTTGCGCCGGGGAAGCGGTGATTGTGCACCAAGCCATTGACGCTGCCTTCGTCTTTCGACGGCAGCAGCGGCATGTGGCAATCGGCGCACATCATGGAATTCGCAGGATAGTAGAAGGAACGCGCGCCCTGACCAGAAACGCCGCTGGCCTGCCAGTTGTCGTATTCGTTGAAGCCGCGCACCCAGCGATATTTGTTTACCGGAACATCGAGATGGACTTTGTGGCAGCCGGAACAGAATTCCGCGGTCTGCTCGCGCATGAACGGTTTTAGGAATGTGCGGCGATGCGGCTCGGGATTCACCTTCACCATGAAGTCGTGCAGCGCGCGCATCAGTGGATTTTCGCTGGCGGCGAGTTCGTGCAGTTTCGGATATTCGAGAATGAAATCGCCCTGACCCATGGTGCTTTTAACATCAACGATGCTGTGGCACATCATGCAGCTCAGTCCGGCTTGCGCGGCGGGAGTATTCTCGATTTGGCGGACCGGCGTATCGAACATGCCGCTGAAAAGCAGCGCAGGATCGTGGCAGCCGGCGCACCATTTGGAGGATTTCACTCCGGCAACGTCCTGCATGTATTCAATGCTTTTGCGGTACCACTGATTGTTGAAGGAAGAGAAGTGGTGCGCGGAGCTGTTCCATTGTTGGTAGATGTCTTTGTGGCAGCGCTCGCAGGCTTGCGATTGCATGAAGTATTTCGCGGGAATATTTTTGCCGTCTTTTGTTTGTACCGAGCTCGGGAAGAATTTGCCGCTGGGGCCGTCGCCCTCGCCGTCCATGGTTTCCGTGGGCATGTGGGGATTTACGACGCGATTGCTGTTTTTCCAGGCGACGTTGCGGGTCCACCAGGAACCAGCGGCAACGCCGGTCATTAGGAGAGCCAGCACGGCAAAGCTCGCGGTGGCTCCGGCGAGGCCTTTGCCGAACCAGGCGCGGCGCGCGAGCCACGAAGTTCCGACCAACAAAACGCCAACGGCACAAAGCGCGATGTGCAGATAGAGCCAGCTGCGGAAACGGTTTGGCGTACCGATCTTGATGAGTGTCAGGCCGAGCAGAGTTCCTGCGGCGATGAAAAGCCAGCCAAAGCGAACTTCCAGCGGAGAGTCCCGAAAGACATGGCGCAAGATCGGGATCAGCAGAATTGCGAGTAGAAGGCCGCCACCGGCGTGGAGCAGCACACCGCCAGCATAAAGAATGGTGGCAGAGGGAAATGCGTACAGGTAAATCGCGGAGAGCGTGAGAAGGACAAGAAGTCCGGACCGCCAACGACTCATAACCCGTGTACCCCGAAAAGCAAATTTCCCGACCCACTCAGTATCTTCGCCCGCCTCGCCCTTCGGAAACACGAACGCGGCCGGATTAGTTTGGGGTAACCGGCCGCGTCGTTAAGGGGTGCTCCCGAGGTGTCATGAAACTCGTTGTATCGGGTAGCGTTCGTTGCTGTGTTGATGCCATTTATAGCGGGGAAGCGGAAAGGGCACAATAATGCAAACATACTAGAATCTGGAAGTCTCATTAAGACCTTTATTTTCAGTAAGTTCGTAGGCCCTGCCGGTCGAAATATTTTTGAATTCTTGGGTGGCGGCACTGGGCCATTCTACCGTAATGCGGTCAATCTTGTCGGATTTGCCGATGCCGAAGGTCAGCGGGAGTTCGGATTGGGAGAGATAGCTGGAGCCGCCGCGCACGATGCGCATCTGGGTTTGGCTGCCTTGGTAAATTCGGACGATGGCGCCGATCGCGTCGCGATTGGATTTGGTTCCAGTTAGGTGCAGACGCAGGGCGTGATTTCCGGAATGCAGATCATTTCGAAAGAGATACGCCGGGCCGTTGTTGGTGGTAAGAAGCAAATCGATGTCGCCATCGAGATCGAAGTCGGCGAAGGCGAGTCCGCGGCCGACGCGAGGAGCGGCGAAGTCGCCACCGTTGGTGGCGGCGACGTCCTGAAATTTGCCATTGCCAAGGTTCAGAAAAAGATGAGGAGGCTGAGCGTAGCCGACATTGCCGCGAATGTTTCGAACGGTGTCGTCGATGTGGCCGTTGGCGACGATTAGATCGAGGCGGCCGTCAAGATCGAGATCGGCGAAGCCACAGCCGAAGCCGAGCGTAGTTTTAGAAGGGCCGCCGACACCACCAGTGATGGAGACATCGTAAAATTGTCCCGCAGCGGGCGAGCGATAGAGGCCGACCATTTCGTTGTCAAAATTGGTGATGGCGATACCGGGACGGCCGGAGTTTTCGAAGTCGCCGACATCGACACCCATTCCGGCGCGCGCTTTGCCATCGGCGCTGAAAGCGAGGCCGGCTTCGACCGCGGCGTCCTTGAATTTTCCGTTGCGTTGATTGCGGTAAAGCTTGTTGGGCTGAGTGTCGTTGGCGACGAAAAGATCCGGCCAGCCGTCCTGATCGAAATCGAGCATGGCGACGCCGAGCGATTTGGAACTGGTATCAAAAATACCGCTGGAGGCAGTGACATCTTCAAAAGTGCCATCGCCGTGATTGTGAAAGAGCCAGCAGGTTTCGCCGCGGTAGGCTTCCGGCGTGCAATAGGATTTATTTTTTCCATCAAGGCTGCAAAAGACGTCGTGTTCGGGCGACCAGTTCACATAATTGCAGATGAAGAGATCAAGATGGCCGTCGCGGTCGTAATCGAACCAGACAGCCGAGGTGCTGAAGGCCTGGCGTCCGGCGAGACCGCTGGATTTGGTGACGTCCTGAAAAGTGCCCTTGCCGGTGTTGCGGAAAAGATGATTCTGCCCGACACAGGTAATGAGAATGTCGGGGAAGCCGTCGTTGTTGTAATCGCCGACGGCGACGCCCATGCCGTAAAGCTCGATGTCGAGGCCAGCGGCGCGGGTGACGTCAGCGAAAGTGCCGTTGCGATTATTTTTGTAGAGCTTGAGGGTGGAGCGGCCGCGTTTGTGGCCGGGCCAGTCCATGGAATTCACCAGCAGAATGTCCTGGTAGCCGTCGGCATCATAGTCGAGGAAGGCACAGCCGGAGCCGAGGGTTTCGGGGAGAAGTTTGCCGCCGTAGGCGCCGCTATTGTGGCGGAAATTTATTCCAGCTTGTTCGGTGATGTTTTTTAGTTGAAAAAGCGGATCTTTGTCCTGAAGCAGTTTTGCTCTGGCGGCGAGAGATTGCCACGGAAAAATTGCGCCGAGCGCGGCGGCGGTGCCGGATTCCAGGAAGCTGCGCCGTTTCACGGCAGGTTCACCAGCCCGTTTCGAATGGCGTAGACGACCAGCTCGGCGGTTTTGTGAATGCCGAGGCGGTCCATGATGTTGGCACGATGAACGGAGACGGTGTTGACGCTGAGATCGAGCTCGGAAGCGATTTCCTTGTTGGATTTGCCGGCGACGATGTGTTGCAACACTTCGAGTTCGCGGGTGGTGAGGCCCGCTTCGCGTTCACCTTTCAGAGTTTCGGTGCGTTGGACTTGAGGATCGATAACGGATTTTCCGGCGGCGACACCCTTGACGGCGTTGGCGAGATCCAAGTCCATGGCGTTTTTCAGGACGTAACCGCGCGCTCCGGCTGCGAGAGCCTGGCGGACCAGGGTGTCTTCGGAATGCATGCTGAGCATGAGGATGGCGGTTTCGGGCTGCGATTGCAGAATTTTTTTGGTGGCGTCGAGGCCGCTCATTTCCGGGAGCTGGCAATCCATCACGATGACTTGCGGGCGCAATTTTGCGGCAAGCTTTACGGCTTCGGCGCCGTTGCTGGCTTCGCCGACGACTTCGAGAGTTTCGTCGTCGTCGAGCAAACGACGGAAGCCGCGGCGGACCAGCGCGTGATCGTCGACAAGTAGAACTGTGATTTTATCCGCCATGTGCTTCGGCTTCCCGTAGTTCGACTTTTTCCCGCGGCGCGGTCATGCGAACCAAAGTGCCGCGGCCGTTAGATTGCAAGTACTCAATATTCCCAGAAATTAATTCGGCGCGCTCGCGCATTGCCACCAGGCCGATGCCGCGTTCGTCTTTGTGGGCGGAGATGCCCCTGCCATGATCCTCCACTTCGAGGATCAAAGCATCCGGCTTGTAGATGAGGCGGACCCAGGCTTCTTGCACCCCGGCGTGGCGGCTGATATTGCTTAGCGCTTCCTGCAGGATGCGGTAGAGCTGAACGCCGGCGGCGGATTCGATGGTGAAGGGCGTACCGGATTTTTCGTAATGAAGAGAGAGGCCAAGTTGGCGCTCGACGGTGGGTATGTACCAATCGAGTGTGCTTTCGACGCCAGCTTCTTCGAGCAACACCGGATGAAGCGCTTGCGAGAGGCTGCGAATGTTGTTCAAGGTGGATTGCGCGATTTCGCGGACTTCGCTGAGTTCTTGATGAAGCGGCGAGGCGGCGGGCACTTGTTTGCCTGCGCGGCCGAGGAGGACGCCGATGGCGGTGAGTACCTGGCCAAATTCGTCGTGCAGTTCGCGGGAAATGTGGCGCAGCGTGGATTCCTGAGTGTGGATTAATTTTTGCGCGAGCTCGCTGCGTTGCGCGGAGAGCAGTTCGAGTCGGGCAAAGATTTTGCGATTGGAGAAAATTAAATAAAGGCTGGTGAGGACGATGGCGACGAGCGTTGCGCCGAGCAACAGGTAGAGCTGGCGCTGAACGCCGTCGTAGATTTTTGCGATTTTGTCGGCGGCTTGTTCTTCGCCTTCGTTGTTTTGAACGAGCAGGCGGGAAACTGCGGTGCTGAGGGCGGCTTGGCGCGCTTGCAATGTGAGTTGAATCTGGTCGCGTGCTTCTCTTTCTTTTCCGGAGCCGGCGAGTTCGAACATGCGATCCACGGCATCCCAGAACTGAGATAAAGACTGGCTGAGGAACTGGCGCTGGTCGGCGGTGCGGGCGGCGGGGGAAAACTGCTCTTCCAGTTTTAGCGCGGCGTTCAAATCTTCGCGGGTGCGCTGGAATTGCGCGGTCCATGCGGTGAGCGGGTAAGGCTCGCGGGAATCGAGCATGTCGCGCATGGCCAGGCCGAGGGAGTTGAGATCGTTTTGCACCCGGAGGAGTTGCAGCGAATCGCGACGATCGCGGTCGACCAGGTCGCTTTGCAGCGCGCGAAGGCCGGAGAGTTGCTTGCTGGTGTAGAAGGAATAGACCAAGACGGCGGCGAGGGTGAGGACGAGGCCGAGGAGCAGTCCAGTAGTGGGCGAAGACTGCGTGGAAGAAGCTTTTCGCACGGGCAGAGAATAACCTGCGCAGAGCGCGACGGCAAACCAGAAGCTGCGTAAACCGGAAAAAATGAGAAAAGACGAGGGCGGTCGCGGAAGGATGGGGAAGTAAAGGGGGAAGTAAAGGGGGAAGTAAAGGAAGTAAAGGTTGCGTAGAATAACGATTTTCTATAGGATGCCGGTAACTGGTGGCGGTTACCCGGGCAGCTTCTGGCTGCGCTTTGTTGCGTCAGGAGGCAGTATGAATTTGCGTCGAGGATTATTTGCGGTGGCGTGTGCGCTGTTGATGGGCTGCGCGGCGGCCGCGATGTTTGCGGATGAGATTCCGAAAGCGGCGTGGCGGCGGCCGATTGGGCAGCCGTTGGAAAATGCCGGCACCAGCAAACCCGCGCTAGGCTCCGGGCACATCGATGATGGCTACTGGCAGGGAGCGCCGGTTGGAGGATTTGGAGCGGGAACTTTTTCGCGGACGTTTCGCGGCGATTTTGCGCGCTGGCATTTGCAACCTGGAGTGCACCGGTATCAGACGGTGTACGCGAACCAGTTCGCGATGTTTCAGAAGTCCGAGGATGATGCGAGTGGCGTGGCGAAAGTTTTGTTCACAGGGCACCCGCAAGGGAACGCGCTGAACAGTTGGGATTGGGATTATCCGGTTGGAGCGGGTGAGTACGCTGCGCTTTATCCGAAGTCGTGGTTCGACTATAAGTGGGACAAATTTCCCGCGCACGTTACGGTAGAGCAGTTCTCGCCGATTTTGCCCGACAACTACAAAGAGACCAGCTATCCGGTGGCGGTGTACCGGTGGCATGCGGAAAATCCCTCCAAGAAAAGAGTTACCGTGAGCGTGCTGCTGTCGTGGAGCAACATGATGGGATGGCTGCGCGGGAATGGACGGGATTTTCGCGCGGGGATGAACGAAGGAAATTCCAATAGCTTTCATTCCGAAAAATTGAGCGACGGGACGATGAACGGAGTGGTGTTCGAACGGAAGCGCGGGAGCAAAGAGGCCAACGCGTGGGACGGCCAGATGTCGATCGCGGCGATGGCATCGGCAGGTGTGGAGATTTCTTACGTGACGACTTTTTCGCCGGATAGCGATGGCAAAGAGGTGTGGAGTTCGTTTGCGAAGGACGGGACGCTATCCAATTCGAATCTGCCGTGGCTGAGCAGCGGTGAGCCGCTGGCGGGCGCGATTGCGGTCAAATTCACGCTGGAGCCAGGCGAGAAGAAAATTATTCCAATGGTGGTGGCGTGGGATTTTCCGGTGACGGAATTTGGTGCGGGGCGGAAGTGGAACCGGCGCTATACGGATTTTTACGGAACGAATGGCGAAAATGCGTGGGCCATCGCGCGGGATGGACTGCAGAATTCGCGGAAGTGGAGCGAAGCGATAGACGCTTGGCAGGCGCCCTATATTAATGATGAAAGCAAGCCGCTGTGGTATCGCGGGATGTTGTTCAACGAGTTGTATGTGTTTGCGGATCTTGGATCGTTTTGGGGACGGCCGGTGGGCGCAGACGCGAAAACGCCGTCCACTTATTCATTTATGGAATGTTTTGACTATCCGTTTTACGAAACGCTGGACGTGCGATTTTACGGGTCGATGCCGCTGGTGAAATTCTGGCCGGAGATCGACAAGCAGGTGATGCGAGCGTTCGCCGATACCGTACCCCGAGATTTGAATGAACGAATGATGTGGATCTGGAAAACCCTAGACACCGGTAAACTGACATTTCGGGAGCGCAAGACAAAAGGCGCGGTCCCGCACGATCTGGGAGTGCCGGCGGAAGATCCGTTTTTTCAGGTGAACCAATTCAGCTGGCAGGACACCAACGGCTGGAAGGATCTGAATTCGAAATTTGTGCTGATGATTTATCGCGACTATGTGCTGACAGGAAGCAAGGACAAGGAGTTCTTGCGGTATACCTGGCCGGCGATTCAAGAGGCTCTGGTGTACTTGGGGAAATTCGATCGCGATGGCGATGGAATTCCGGACAACGATGGATACCCGGATCAAACGTACGATACATGGCTGGTGCGGGGCGACAGCGCGTATTCGGGAAGTTTGTGGTTGGCTTCGTTGCGTGCAGCGGAGGAAATTGCCAAAGAACTCGGCGACGGAAAGGCGGCGGCGCACTACAACGAACTTTTCGCGAAGGGGCAGAAGAGTTACATCGCGAAATTATGGAATGGAAAATATTTTCGATACGACACCGAGAGCGAATACAAAGACAACATTCAGGCTGACCAGCTTGCGGGGCAATGGTACGCGGATGTGACCGGACTGGGCGATATCGTGCCGCGCGAGATGCGCAGCAAAGCGTTGAAAAGCATTTACGATTTCAACGTGATGAAATTTGCGAACGGCGAAATGGGTGCGGTGAATGGAATTGGCGCTGATGGAACGCTGATCACAACGAATGAACAGGTGCAGGAAGTGTGGACCGGGACGACGCTGGCGCTGGCAGGATTCATGCTCGGCGAAGGAATGAAGGACGAAGCGTTTCACACTGCGCGGGGAATTTATCACGTGAGCTATGAGACGAAGGGCTACTGGTTTCGCACGCCGGAAGCGTGGGACATTTCGGGAAACTATCGGGCGTCAATGTATATGAGGCCGGCAGCGATTTGGGCGATGGAGATGACCGCGCCGCCGAAAAAGATGGCGGGGAGTCGCGAGCCGGCCGCGCCTGTTGGATCAACTGCGGGAGTTGGGGCGAAGTAGCGCGATCACAGCAAGCATCACCAGGCAGCCCGCGAGCGGGACGCAGAGTCCCCAGCGAAGGCTGTTGGTGGCGCGCGAGACTACGCCAACGAGCGGAGGCATGACTGCGCCGCCGCCGGAAGCCAGTGCAAAAAGAACGCCACCGACTTTGCGCGCGCGAGTGCCAAACCATTTCGAAAGCCACGCGATAAAAATGGGATAGACGCTGGAGAGGCCGAGGCCAGCGAGAAAAACTCCGCCGAAAAGCGTGAACTTGTAAGTGGCGGTGGAAAAAACGATGGTGCCGACTGCCGCTAGAAGCAGGCCCCCGACCGCGACGGTGGTTTCCTTCAAGCGCAGAAGAACGGCGGCGCCGGCGGCGCGTCCACCCAACAATCCGCCGAAGAAAAACATGGGGGCAAGAGCCCAGGTGTCGCTGCTCCAGGTTAACGAGCGCTTGGCGTGCGCTGCGGCCCAGCCGGAGATGCCATTCTCGGTGCCAACGTAGACGAAAAAAAGAATCGCCAGCATTGCGGCGGTGATAAACGTTGCCCCGCCGGCATTTTCGCTGAGCGCCTGCGATTCTTCGACGTGAACGGCGTGGCCGAACGGCATGCGGAGCAACGCGATTGCGAGGAGACAGCACAGCGCACCCACTACGTAAAGCATGAGCGGAACGTGGGATGTTTTGACCGCGAGCAGAGCCAGCGGCGAACAGGAGATTGCGCCGACGCCCCAGGCGAGATTGGCCACATTGAGCGCGGAAGCGCGGCGATCTCCATAGGTTTCCGCGACCCACAGATTTGTGCCGGGAGTGGAAAGGCCGTAGCCCAAGCCGAAAAATGCACTGGCGCAGAGTGCGAGGAAATAGGACGGCGCGTCCCAAAGAGCGAAGCCGACTCCCATCATGGCGAGGCCCAGAGTGATTGCCGGCTTGAAGCCTTTTTTGGAAACCAATGCGCTGGATGCCAGAACGCCAACAAACGAGCCGACGAATTGTGTGGTGAAAAACATTCCGGCGTGAGTGTCGTCGAGTCTCCACTTGGCGATGAAGACCGGAAGGATCGGCCCGATAAAGGTGATGATGATGCCGTTGACGATGAAGCCGCCGCACAAAAGTATGAAAATCAAATTTTGCGCGGAGCTTCCTTTGGCGGGGACAGTTTGCGTTTCGGAGGGCATCATGGCATTTTGCAGGAGCCACGGATTGAGTGCAAATGTGGGCGCCGGGCTAGCAAAAGCAGATTCCTCGCTTCGCTCGGGATGACAACTGTTGGATGAAGCCTGCAAGGGTACGGATACGGAATTTCGAGCGGGAGAAACGGGGAAACGAATGATTGATGTCGGCGTGGTGGGTTTTGGGCTGGGCGGGCGAGCTTTTCACGCGCCGATCATTCATGCGGTGCCGGGCTTGCGGCTGGCGGCGATTGTACAGCGCACCGGCGTCTCGGCGCGGCAATTCTATCCGGAGGCCAAAATCGTGCGGGATCTGGAGGAGTTGCTGGCAATTCCAACGATTTCGCTGGTCGCGATTGCCACGCCCAATGAAACACACTTTCCGTTTGCGAAGCGTTGCCTGGAAGCGGGGCGGCACGTGGTAGTGGACAAGCCATTCACCACTACGCTGGCCGAAGCGCGCGAACTGGTGGAGCTTGCGCGGAAGCAGAATCGTATCGTTACCGTTTACCAAGACCGCCGGTTCGACGGAGACTTTCGCACAGTGCAAAAAATGATGGCGCAGCATATGCTGGGCAGAACGGTGCGATTCGAAACGGCGTTCGACCGCTGCCGGCCATTTATCAAAGCGAATTCGTGGAAGGAAAAGCCGGTGCCGGGAAGCGGAGTGTTTTTCGATCTTGCGCCGCACCTGGTGGATCAAGTGCTGCAATTGTTTGGGCCGCCGGAAACGGTGCTGGCGGATATTCGCATCGAGCGGGAAGGAAGTTTGATCGAGGATGCGTTCGATTTGACCTTTTACTATCAGGGCGGAATGCGCGCGCTGATGATGCAGAGCATGCTGGCGCCGGATCCGCGGCCGCACTTCCGGATACAGGGGACGTGCGGCGTTTATGTGAAACATACATTGGACCCGCAAGAAGCGCTGCTGCGGGCCGATCATCCGGCAAGCGGCGAGGATTGGGGCGTCGAGCCGGAAAAAGATTGGGGCACCATGACTTTGTGGAAGGACGAACAGATTACACAGCAAAAAGTGCCCACGCTGCGCGGCGACTACCGTGATTTTTACGCCCAGGTGCGCGACGCGATTCCAGGAAATGCAAGACCGCCGGTAACCACTGACGAGGCGCTGCGCTTGATGTACACACTGGAACTGTGCCGAGAGAGCAGCAGCAAACGCGCACCGCTGCAGTGGGAGTTCACTGCCGCGTGAGGTTGCGGGGAAAGCGCGCTTGGGCGTATCGTTCCGCGTATACTTAGGGTTGAGTCCAGGAGCATGAACCGTGCCTCGCACCGTTGAACTCGCGCCTTCGATTCTCTCCGCCAACTTTGCCAATCTCGCTGCACACGCCAAACAGGCGCTCGAAGGCGGCGGCACGCTGCTGCACGTGGATATCATGGACGGCCACTTCGTGCCGAATATAACGATCGGGCCGCCAGTTGTAGCGTCGTTGCGCAAGGCGCTTCCCGACACAATCTTCGATTGCCATCTAATGATTGAAAATCCCGACCAGTTGATTCCGGCGTTTGCTGAAGCTGGTGCGACGTGGATTTCCGTGCATCAAGAAGCTTGCGTGCATCTGGATCGCACCTTGCATCTGATCATGGACCACGGATGCAAGGCGGGTGTGGTCATAAATCCCGCGACGCCGGTGGATGCGCTGACTGATGTGCTGGAGCTGGTGCATCATGTGCTGGTGATGAGTGTGAATCCGGGATTCGGCGGGCAGAAGTTTATTAAGAATTCGCTGCAGAAGATGGAAGCGTTGACGTGGATGCGCGGAGAGCGCGGACTGAATTTCCGGATCGAAGTGGACGGCGGCGTGGCGATGGACACCATCGCGGACGTGGTGCGCACTGGTGCTGAGTTGCTGGTGGCCGGGAACGCAGTGTTTGGCCACGGCGACGCGAAGCAAAATGCCCGGCAGTTGCTGGATGCGGCGCGTGCCGCGAAGCTGTCGCACGCGTAACGCAACCGGCATGCTCAATTTCCCAACTCCAGTTCTGTCTGACGTTTCGAACACTCCTCGTTCCGAGGTCTCGGTGGAAGAGAAGCGGGGGCGCTGGTTCGAGATCTGCCTCGTAGTCTTAGTAGGTTGCGGCGGCCCATTTCTCAACAGTCTTTACCTATTGAAGTACGGCCCAAGCGCAATGCCACGCGTTACAAATGTTAGATGGCTCGTAGGCTTAGTGCAGGAAATCAGCGGCCTGCTCCTGCTTGGCTATGTCTTGTCCCGCCGAGGGCGCCGGTTGAGGGACCTCGGTCGGCGTTGGACTCTGAAAGACGTTGGAACGGGCCTGCTGATGGCCGGTTTTTCATTCGCCATCTACTTACTTGGGTCCACACTCATTCATCTTCTCCATTTCGCGATTTACGGTGCTTTGGCAACTGGCCCGAGCAGCGGCGACTTCTTCGCTCACCCTTCGGTTCTCGCGATTCCGTTTACCCTGGTGAACCCCTTTTTCGAAGAGTTACTTGTGAGAGCCTATTTGATGACCGAGATTGTTGAATTGACCGGCTCTTCAGCGCTTGCAATAGTCGTTAGCGTTGCGGTTCAAACTTCGTACCACCTTTACTACGGTTGGTCCGGGGCACTCTCGTTAGCGTTTCTGTTTCTTGCATTTGCGCTTTATTTCGCGCGCACGCGGCGCGCATTGCCCATTATCGTCGCTCATGGAGTGTTCGATATTTATGGATTGGTGCGGCTCTGGTAGGACCTTTTCAAGAAAAGTGGAAGAACCAGGGAATTAGGTCGCCTGTTACTGCTCCTGATAATTCCAGGTGAGGCCACCGTCCACGAAGAAAGTCGTACCGGTAGCGTAGTTGGATTCTTCGGACGCCAGAAAGACCGCCATATTGGCGACGTCGTCGGGAGTGCCCAGCCGCTTCAGCGGAATATTTTCCAAGAGCGCGCTTAGTTTTGCCGGATCATTCAACAGATTTTTGTTGATGGGCGTTTCAATTGCTCCTGGGGCGATGGAATTGATAGTGATGCCCAGCGGGGCCAGTTCAATGGAAAGGTTTCGGGTGAGCATTTTTACGCCGCCCTTGCTGGCGCAGTAGGAAGCGAAATGCGGGAAGGGAAGCTCCTCGTGGACGGAGCTGATGTTGACGATTTTTCCCCCGGCCTTGGCGCTTATGCGGTTCTTGACAAATGCCTGGGTGATGAAAAAAAGTCCCTTCAAGTTGACGTTCATCACCGCATCGTAGTCGGCTTCGGTAACGTCCCAGAAATCGGCGCGGCGTTCGAGGCCGGCGTTATTGACCAGCACGTCGATTTTGCCGAATTGCGCGGCGGTGTCCGCGATGAATTTCTGGCCGTCGCTGACGCTGCTGACGTCGTACTGAAATCCCGCGACTTTGCGGCCCGTTTTTTGAATATTCGCGACGACCGCGTCGGCTCCGGCTTTGTTCGAACGGTAGCAAAACGAGATGTCCGCGCCGTCTTCGGCAAAGCGCTGCGCGATGGCCAGGCCGATGCCCTGGCTGCCTCCGGTGATGGCGACGACTTTTCCCTGCAAGCGATTTCCCATGATTCCTTCCTCCATATATAGATGCCTGCGTGATACCAGGGGAAGGAAATAGTTGCATGAAAATGTTGCGGAGAGTTGAATTGAAGACAGATCGCTTACAGCCGGACGGCGCCGTTATGAATAGGCTGCGGGAGACGCACCCCAAAAGAACCGGTCTGAAGACCGGCCACTACAGAAGAGCGGCGGCATGAAGCCGCTGTTACACCGGAAAAACGCAACTATTTGGCGGTGATCAGGGTGGCCTGACTGGCGACGCATTGCCATCCTTGGCCACTCTTGATCCAGGTGTCAGTGAAACGCTCGCGATGAACGTAGGGTTTGCCCTTTTCCATGCCCTTGATGCGGAAGATTCCTACCACGACCGCGGCATTGCCATACATCTGCACATCCATCTTTTCGTTTACGGCCTGAGATGGCTGGTAAGAAGGATCCTTGATACTGGCGAGAAACTCGCTCTTGTTCGATACGCTGCCGTCGTTTTCGACGGCGACAAAGGTGCTGGCGAGGAGCATGTCCAGCGCCTTGGTATCTTTGGCTTCGATCGCGTGATTCCAGGCAGTTTCCAGGCCGAGGACTCGGCCGCCTTCGTCGCTGGCGGAGTTTTGCGCGAAGCTCGAAACCGCTGCGAGGATCAATACGGCTGCGGCCATGGCAAAAAGGGTTTTCACGGAGTGGTTCTCCTTCATCCGCAGATACGTGGCTTTAGGTTCGAATAAAGAATAGTTCAGCGGGGCCCTGGCAAGGCGAAAAGCGCAATGCGAGTTTCGTAAGGTGCATCAACCCAACAAAAAAAGGCGGCCCGGGGGTGGCCGCCTTTTTTCACAGCGAGACTGAAAGAGGCTTAGGCGACCGTGACTTCGGGACTGAGATAGACGTCCTGAATGGTATTGAGCAGCTGCACGCCGTCCTTCATCGGGCGCTGGAAGGCCTTGCGTCCGGAGATGAGGCCGGTGCCGCCCGCGCGCTTGTTTATGACCGCTGTGGTTACAGCTTCCTCGAAATCGTTGGCGCCAGAAGCGCCACCGCTGTTGATGAGTCCCGCGCGGCCCATGTAGCAGTTGGCGACCTGATATCGGCAAAGGTCGATGGGATGATCGCTGGCGAGGTCGGTGTAAATGCGCTTGTCGAATTTTCCATAGCCGGAATTGCCCATATTGAGAGCTTCGTAGCCGCCGTTATTTTCCGGCAGTTTCTGCTTGATGATGTCGGCTTGAATGGTGACGCCGAGATGATTGGCCTGACCGGTGAGGTCGGCGGAGAGGTGATAGTCCTTGTCCTTCTTGAACGCGTTGTTGCGCAGGTAGCACCACAGCACCGTGGCCATGCCGAGTTCGTGGGCGTGCGCGAAGGCCTGGCTGACTTCGGTAATTTGGCGATCGCTCTGATCGGAGCCGAAATAAATTGTCGCACCGACCGCCACCGCACCCATGTCGTAGGCCTGCTTGACGCTGGCGAAGAAGACCTGATCGGCCTTGTTTGGAAAAGTGAGCAGTTCGTTGTGATTGAACTTCATCAAGAA
This sequence comes from uncultured Acidobacteriota bacterium, assembly GCA_963814635.1. Lineage (GTDB taxonomy): Bacteria > Acidobacteriota > Terriglobia > Acidiferrales > UBA7541 > Acidiferrum. The sequence continues at coordinate 492,918 of CAWFDP010000004.1, forward strand.
CGGAATTTTGTGCGCGTATTTGCGAGCTACCGAGCCCAGCACGCCGAGTGTGGACGCCACAGCGTTGCATTGGCCTTCGATGGCGAGCTTGACGATATTTTCACCGTCGAAGTAATCGGGATTTTTCGCGAAGCTGGCGGCGGCGGAGTGTTCGATGCCCTGGTCCACCGGTAAGATCGAGAGATAGCCGGTGCCACTGAGCCGCCCGGTATTGAACATGCGCTGCAGGCTGGCGAGCACGCGCGGATTGCGGTCCGAAGGAGCCCAGATGCGATCGACGAAATCCGGGCCGGGCAGATGCAAACGGCTCTTGGCAATCTTTGGTGAATTAAACCCGAGCAGCGAATCCGCTTTTGCGCCCAGGTAGGTTTGAATGGAACTGGTTGTTGCGGTTGCCATAATCTTGCTTTCTCCTATTTTTCAGCCAACCATATCGTAGTCAGCTATTTCAAAATATCTTTCGAGAGCATTGCGCCTGCCGCTGCATCCACCAGCCACGACAGATTTCCGTTTGCCGGCTGAATCATTTGCGCCGGCAGCTGATCAGGCTCATGCGGACCTTCCAGAACCGCTTTCAAAGCACAAGCCTTGTCCGCACCAGCAATCATAAAAATAATGTTGGCCGCGTTATTCGCCGCCGAAGCGGTCAGCGTCACACGCTCGGTGTACAGCTTGCCGACCCAGTTGCGCGTGACGATCTTCTGCGTTTCGCGAAGCGCCGTGGTGCCGGGAAAAAGTGAAAGCGTATGGCCTTCGCTGCCCATGCCCAGCAAGATCAAATCGAAGCGCGGAAACGCTCTGGGCTGCAACGCAAATTCACGCCGAATCACTTCCTCGTATTCAGCAGCAGCTTGGGCGCTGTCTGGATACTCACCCTTGATGCGATGAATCTGCTCCGGCCGCAAAGGCGCTTTGGAGAGCATGGCGTCCGAAGCCATCTGAAAATTGCTGTCGGGATGGCCGGGGCCAACATGCCGCTCGTCGCCGAAGAACACCTTCATTTTATCCCAGGGCAGGGAATTGCGCAGCGAAGGATGTTCGGAGAGAAGCGCATAAAGCACTTTCGGCGTCGAGCCGCCTGCCAAGGCGATGGTAAACACGCCGTGAGCATCAACGGCCTGCTTGGCGATACGTACAACGTCATCGGCCGCGCGACGCGCGATTTCAGTTCCATTCGCGAATAATTCCACGGTGCGATTCGCCGCCAAAATACGTCTCCTGGGTTCGTTACGATTGCTTGGTTGAAGTTGCGCTAGTGCTTTTCGGCCCGTAATCCTCGGAGTCGATGTCGCGCCAGGAGCGGCCGTCGCGTTCCAGCAATTCGTCGGCTTCCTTGGGGCCCCACGAGCCGGACGGATAATTCGGAAAGCCGCGCGCCGGCAGTGCTTTCCAGACGTCCAGCAGCGGCTGGATCACATTCCAGCCGGCTTCCACCATGTCCGCGCGCTGAAACAGCGTGGCGTCACCGATCATGCAGTCGTAAAGCAAGCGCTCGTAGCCCGTGCTGTGCGAAGTGCCGAAGTCGCGTGAGTAGTCGAAGTCCATGTTAACCAGGCCGAGCTTCATGATCGAGCCGGGAACCTTTGCGCCGAAGCGCAAGGAAATTCCTTCATCGGGCTGGATGTGAATGACCAGTTGATTGGTGCGCGGATCCTTGATTGGCGTTTTACGGAACAACATGAACGGCGTGCGCCGGAAGCGAATGGCGATTTCCGTGACGCGGCGGCCGAGGCGCTTTCCGGTACGCAGATAAAAAGGAACGTCGCCCCAGCGCCAGTTATCGATTTTCAATTTCAGCGCCACGAAGGTTTCGGTGTTGGAGCTTGGAGAAACGTTGGGTTCGTTGCGATAAGCCTGCACGTTTTCCTTGTCGACGGTGCCTTCGCCATACTGGCCGCGGACCATGTTCTGCAGGACTTCTTCGGGTGTAGGCATCTGAATGGCGTGGAGGATTTCGGCTTGTTTGTCGCGCACCGCGTCGGCTTCGAACGAAATCGGCGGCTCCATGGCGGTCAGCGTCAACAACTGAAAAAGATGATTGGGCACCATGTCGCGCAAGGCGCCGGCGGTTTCATAAAACCCGCCGCGGTGCTCGACGCCGACGGTTTCCGCGGCAGTGATTTGCACGTGATCAATATAAGTACGATTCCATAGCGGTTCGATGATGCTGTTGGCGAAGCGGAACACCATCACGTTCTGCACGGTCTCTTTTCCAAGATAGTGGTCGATGCGGTAAATCTGCTTTTCGTTGAGAATCTCTTTCAATTCTTTGTTTAGCTGAATTGCCGACTCCAAATCGTGTCCAAACGGCTTTTCGACAATCACTCGCGTCCAGTTGCCGTTGGTTTCCTGAGTGAGCCCCGCCTGGCCAAGCTGCCGTACGATCGGGGAAAAAAACTTTGGTGCGACGGCGAGATAGTGGAAACGGTTGCCCTGAGTGTTGTGCGTTTTTTCGACTTCGTCGATCTGCGCCTTGAGTCGCTGGTAAGCTGCACCGTCGCCGAAGTCGCCCTGCACGTAATAGATTCGCTCGGCGAACCACTTCCACAGATCTCCCTGAAGGGCGGCCGGATCAAACTCCTTCATCTCGGCGGTGAGCGTTTCCCTGAAAGATTCCGTGGTCATCGAGTCAAACGAGAAACCGATGATCGCGAACTGCTGCGAAAGCAATCCTTCCTGCGCGAGATTCGCGAGGGCCGGCAGCAGCTTTCGTTTGGTCAGGTCGCCGCTCGCGCCAAAAATGACCATGACGCAGGGAGCAGCTTTTTGGGAGACTTCGGCGGAGCTTAGAGTCGGCATCTTTTCTTCCAGAAATGGATTCGCCGCGGCCGGTGCCGCGAACGTTTAGTGACCTGACTTCTTCTCGATGTGCCCGCCAAATTGAAAACGCATGGCGGAAAGAATTTTTCCAGCGAAATCGTCTTCGCCGCGCGACGTAAAACGCTGATAGAGCGAAGCGGTCAGTACCGGCGCGGGGGTAGTAGATTCGATAGCAGCCAGAACTGTCCAGCGGCCTTCGCCGGAATCGGAAACTCGGCCAGAGAAACGCTCGAGCGTAGGCTGTTCGAAGAACGAAATGGCGGTGAGGTCCAGTAGCCACGACGCAACCACGCTGCCGCGGCGCCAGACTTCCGCGACATCCGCGAGATTGAAATCGTACTGATAGTGTTCGGGCGAGCGCAGCGGCGTGGTTTCGGCGTCGGTTTCGCGCTGCTGCTTGCCGGCGTTGGCGTGCTTCAGAATATTAAAACCTTCGGCGTATGCCGCCATCAATCCATATTCGATTCCGTTGTGGACCATTTTTACGAAGTGCCCGGCGCCGTTCGGGCCGCAGTGCAAATAGCCGTCTTCGGCGGTGCCGGTGGATTTTTCGCGGCCCGGCGTGCGCGCAATTTCGCCGCGGCCGGGAGCCAGCGTCTTAAAAATCGGATCGAGATGCGCGACGATATCGTTTTCTCCGCCAATCATCTGGCAGTAGCCGCGATCGAGTCCCCAAACTCCGCCGCTGGTGCCGACATCCACGTAGTGAATTCCTTTCGCCTGCAGTTCTTTGGCGCGGCGAATGTCGTCGATGTAATAGGAATTGCCGCCGTCGATCAGGATGTCGCCCGAGGCGAGCTTTGGCAGCAGGTCGCTGATTGTGGCATCCACCACCGCCGCTGGCACCATCAGCCAAATCGCGCGAGGCTTCTGCAGTTTTTGTACAAAGTCATCGAGCGAAGTCGCGCCGGTGGCGCCTTCGCCGCTGAGTTGTTTCACGCTATCCGCACTGCGGTCATACACCACGCAGGTGTGGCCATTTTTCTGGAGGCGCCGCACCATGTTGGCACCCATCCGCCCCAGACCGATCATTCCTAGTTGCATTCCGTCTGCTCCTATCAATCAAATTGTCAAAAGAAAATCGCGCTGAACTGAAGGTGTTCTACAGGCCCTGCGCAACCGCCTTTGCCAGTGCATTTAATCCCGACTTCAGATTTTTCCCGAGGTGCACGCGCAGCGCGCGCCGTCCGCGTTCCGCCAGCACCGCGAAATCTCCTCGTGCTTGTGCCGCTTTGACTACGCCGAAAGTGTATTTCTGTCCGGGTACAGCGAGATCGGACGCGTCATCGCAGGTAATTTGCAGGAACACTCCGCTGTTGGGGCCGCCTTTGTAGGCTTGTCCAGTGGAATGCAAGAAGCGCGGACCGAAGCCGAGGCAAGTCGCAACTCTCTTGGAGTCGCGCACCGAATGCCTGATCGCTTGTAGCGCCTTCTCATTCTCCGCGTTCATCGGGATATACCCGAGCACCGCAAAATAATCGTCAGCTCCAATGCGCGAAAGATGGGCCTTGAGCACTTCGCCTAGCGTTTTTCCGCCGGAAAGCGCCGCGGCGTTTTTCTCGTCGGCAAAAAGCTTCGCGTCTTTCGAAACGAAGAACGGCGACTCCGGCGGCAAACTTCCGTTCGCTTCGTACTCGCTGGTAAGTTTTCTGGTTTCGATCTTGCTGGCTTCCACGTCCGGCTGATTGAACGCGTTGATGCCGATGATCGAGCCGGCGACTGCGGTGGCGATTTCCCAGCGGAAAAATTCTTGGCCGATCGCATAGATGTTGGGCACCGTGATTCGAATGACCGGGTGGCCGGCTTTTTCGATCGCAGCAACGGCTGCGTCCTGCTTCTTATCCGGTTTGTTCGCGAGCCGCAAATAAGCGAACACACGATCGTCGCCATAGACGGCGGGCTTGGCAGGTTTCTCGCGGTCCACCGGTATGATTCCTTTGCCAACTTTGCCGGTGGATTCCGCGATCAATTGTTCGAGCCAGGCTCCGAGATCGTGAATCCCCGGAGAGGCAATAAAGGTGATTTTGTCGCGCCCGTGATTTGCGGCGACGCCCAGGATGTTCCCAAGAATCGCACCCGGATTGGCGCCAGCCTTTGAATCCGCGCCGCAGGCTTTCACCATTTCGTGAGTGGTCTTCAAAAACTTGCCAAGATCCAGTCCCATCGCTGCGCCCGGCACCATGCCGAAATTGGAAAGAGCGGAATAACGCCCGCCGATACTCGGATCGCCGGCAAAAATCTTCCAAAACTTATCCGCCTCCGCCACCTGCTGCATTTTCGAACCTGGGTCAGTCACGGCGATGAACCGGCTGCCAACCAGCTTTTCCCCAACCGCTTTCTTCACCCGCTCGAAAAAATATTGCTTGAAGATATTCGGCTCCAGCGTGCTTCCTGATTTGCTGGACACGATGCACAGCGTTTTCTTGAGGTCGATCTTTTTTTCGATGGCCTTGATTTGCGCAGGGTCGGTCGAATCGAGCACATGCAACTCAGGGAAGCCCGCGACTTTGCCGAACGTCATGCGCAGCACTTCAGGGCAGAGGCTCGAACCGCCCATCCCAAGCAGTAGCACATGCTTGAACTTGGCTTTTTTCACGTCCGCGGCAAGTTGTTTAAGCGCATCGATGTGCGCAATCTGTTGGTCCGCGATCGTCAGCCAGCCCAGCCAGTTCGCTTCGTCGCTCAAAGTCCAGAGCGAAGCATCTTTCTGCCAAAGCCGCGCGACCTTGTTGGTCTTCTGCCAGTCTTCCACCGAAGCGGCCACCGCCGCGTTCAACTCTTTCGGTAATTTGTAGGTCAGGCGATTTAGACTCACGCACGCACCCCTGCATGCTTGGTGATAGCGTCGAGCAGTTGCTTGAACGGATCCTGGAATAACTTCACGGCGTCCGCAAGCAACTTGTCGGTGACTTCTCTCATGGATATGCCCGCAGCTTCCAGATCGGACATCGTCTTGTCCGCGCCGGCGACGTTTTCGGTAAGGCTGTTGCGAAGCTTGCCGTGGTCGCGGAAGGCGTCGAAGGTCGCTGGCGGAATGGTGTCCACGGTGTCCGCGCCGATCAGTTCTTCGACGTACAGCACATCGCGATATTTGGGATTTTTGGTACTAGTGCTGGCCCACAACAGCCGCTGCGTCTGAGCTCCTTTAGCCGCGAGAGCTTTCCAGCGTGCTCCGCCGAAAAGTTCCTGATACTTCCGGTAGGTGCGCCGCGCATTGGCGATGGCCACTTTGCCGCGCACCGATTCAAGAAGCTCTTTCTTGTCGGAATCGGTTTCGGTTTTCTGCTTTGAGTCGATGGTGCTGTCCACCAGCGAGTCGATGCGGCTGACAAAGAAGCTAGCGACGCTGGCGATGTGCGAAATCTCCTGGCCTTTGGCTGCGCGTGCTTCGAGAGCCGCCAGGAATGCTTCAGCGACCTGCTCGTAGGCGGATTGCGCAAAAAGCAACGTGATGTTCACATTGATGCCGTCTTCCAGAATTTGCCGGATTGCCGGGACGCCTTGCGGTGTCGCCGGAATCTTGATCATGACGTTCGGGCGATTGACGGCTTTCCAAAGCCGCCGGGCCTCATCGATCGTGGCCTGGGTGTCAAATGCGAGGTTTGGAGAAACCTCCAGGCTGACATAGCCGTCACGGCCTTTGGTTTCGGTGTACACGGACTTAAAAATATCGGTCGCGTCTTGAACGTCGCGGATGGCGATCTTTTCGTAAAGCGCCATCGCGGTTGAAGACGGTGCATCGGGCGCTTTGATGATGTCATTGTAATCATCGCCTGCGGTGATGGCCTTCTCAAAAATTGCCGGATTCGAGGTCATGCCGCGCAGTCCGTCGTTGGCGATCATTTTCTTCAGATCGCCGTTCAGCAAAATATTCCGGCGGATAAAATCGAGCCACGGAGACTGTCCGTATGCCAGCAATCCTTGCAATGGATTTCCGCCCTGCACCGCGTTCACGTTTGGCAGCGTTCTTGCCGTAGTCATATGCTCCTCCTCAAATTCTTTTGCCGCTAAATCCCCGCTTATATTGTACGCCTCAGCGGACACCAGGGTGTTACATCGGCGTGACAGCAAAACCACTAAAAACTGCTCAGATTTAGCGCTTCTGTTCCAGTGCGGCGATCTTCGCCAACCGCCGCTTGTGTCGTTCCTCGTTCGTAAAATGCGCACCGAGATATGCCTTCACCAGATCTTCCGCCAACTTCACCCCGATAATCCGTGAGCCCAGAACCAGCACATTCATGTCGTCGTGCTCGACCCCCTGATGCGCGGAATAACTGTCATGGCAAACCGCTGCACGTATTCCCACAAGCTTGTTTGCGGCGACGCTGGCTCCGACTCCGCTTCCACAGATCAGCACGCCTCGTTCTGCTCTTCCGTCCAGCACCGCGCGCCCCACTGCTTCGGCAAAATCCGGATAGTCCGATGGATTCGCATTGAACGCGCCAATGTCCAGCACCGCGTGGCCCATCCCGCGCAGCACGTCGCCCATGGCATTCTTCAATTCGAATCCCGCGTGATCCGACCCAATCACAATTTTCATAGCCGGCTCACTTTCCCATCGATTCTTTGGCCGCTGCCACCACGTTCTCTACCGTGAAGCCGAATTTCTTCAACAAGTCCTTCAGCGGCGCCGACGCGCCAAACGAACGCATCCCGACGATGCGTCCCTTGGGTCCGGTGTAGCGATCCCAGCCAAACGTAGAAGCCATTTCTACCGAGACCCGTGCGGTCACCGCCGCAGGCAACACGCTTTCCTTGTACCCGGCGTCCTGCTTCTCGAACAACTCAAACGACGGAATGCTGACCACTCGCGCCTTCACGCCTTCTGCGATCAATTTCTCCTGTGCCGCCACGCACAGCCCCAGCTCGCTGCCGGTGCCGAGCAAAATCACGTCCGGCTTACCGCCCGGCGCATCGCTTAAAACATACGCACCTTTCGCTACGCCGGCTGCAGGCGCGAGTTTCGCGCGGTCCAGTGTCGGCATCGCCTGCCGCGATAGCACCAGCGCGGTCGGCCCGTGGGTGTGGGTTATCGCCAATTTCCATGCTTCGACAACTTCATTCGCATCGCCAGGCCGCAGTACCTGAATATTCGGCATCGCACGCAACGCCGCCAGTTGCTCGATTGGCTGGTGGGTCGGCCCGTCTTCTCCCAGCCCGATCGAGTCGTGCGTGAAAACATAAATCACCGGAATTTCCATCAACGCCGCCAAGCGCACAGCCGGCTTCACATAATCGCTGAAGTTGAAAAACGTTCCGCCAAACGGCCGCAGCTTGCTCAGCGCCATGCCGCTCATCGCAGCGCCCATGGCATGTTCGCGCACGCCATAATGCAAATTCCGGCCAGCGTATTCTCCCGGCAGAAAATCCCCAGCGCCCGGAAAATCCAGATTGGTCTTATTGGACTTGGCCAAGTCCGCCGAACCGCCGATCAGCCACGGAATATTTTTCGCCAGCGCGTTGACCGTCTTGCCGGAACTCTCGCGCGAGCCCATCCCCTTGGCGTCCGCGGGGAACACCGGCAGATTCTTATCCCAGCCTTCCGGCAGCTCGCGCTTCTGCATCAATTCCAACTGCTTCGCCTGCTCCGGATACTGCTTGGCATATCCCGCCCACAACGCCACCCACTGCGCGTGTGCATCGCCGCCGCGTTTCCCGACGCCGTCCTGGAAATGTTTGTAGACGCCGTCCGGCACCAGAAACTTGGAATCCGCCGGCCATTCATAATTTTCCTTCGCCAGCTTCACTTCCGCCTCACCCAGTGGCTCGCCATGCGCTTCGTAGGAATCCTGCTTGTGTGGTGAACCGTATCCGATGTGGCTATCCACGACGATCAGCGTCGGCTTGTCCGAAGTCTTCAAGAATGTTTCGTAACCCCGCGCCAGCATCATCAAATCATTGGCATCCGCCACGCGCGTGACGTTCCAGCCATAACCAACAAAACGCGTCATGACGTCTTCGCTGAACGACCAGGAAGCCGGCCCGTCCAGCGTCACGTGGTTGTTGTCGTAAATCCAGCACAAGTTCGAAAGCCGCAAATGTCCGGCGAGTGAAGCCGCTTCCGCCGCAACGCCTTCCATCAAGTCGCCGTCGCCGCACAGCGTATAGGTCCTGAAATCGAAAATCTCAAACCCGGGCTTGTTGAAATTTGCCGCCAGCCATTTGCTGGCGATAGCCATGCCAACGCTGTTACCCGCGCCCTGGCCCAGTGGCCCGGTCGTCGTCTCCACGCCCGTCGTTATGTGCGATTCGGGATGTCCCGGCGTCTTGCTGTCCAATTGCCGGAAGCGCTTGATCTCGTCCATGGAAACTGCCGGCTCGCTCAGCACGTCACCGTTCGCGTTTACCGCGCGTACGCCCGTTAAATGAAGCGTCGAATACAGCAGCATCGAAGCATGCCCCGCCGACAGCACAAAGCGGTCGCGATTTGGCCACACCGGGTTGGCAGGGTCATACCGCAAATATTTTTGCCACAACGCATACACCACCGCCGCCAAGCCCATCGGCGCGCCCGGATGCCCGGAGTTAGCTTGCTGCACTCCATCAATCGAAAGCGTTCGAATGGTATTGATGCATAGCAGGTCAATATTCTGCTGGCTCACAACCGCGCTTTGCTGGCTCACGATGGCTCCTCTGCAGGCAGGTGGGCTCCCGCAGGCAGTTCAGGGTTTAGATGCTCCGGGGTACCCACCGGATTTAGGGATTCTACGTCAACTGGCCTTCGATTGCAGAATTCTGCAAAGGTTGAGGATTTGGCGGCATTGGGAAGTTCTTATTCGACCGTAATTCGCTCAGCCCACGGGTCGGGGCTGTCACCCTGACCACTTTTTGGGTTCGCCACGTCGGTCGCGGTCCGGTCAACCTTTGCAATATCGGCACCGTTGTCCGCAGGAGCCGCTGACTCCGCAACGGACTCAGCTTCGGGAGCCGCCGCAGTCTTGTCCGTCGGCGGCGCAATGTCTCGCGGATCCACCGGAAACAACTTCGCGTTCTGCTCGGCCCATTTTGCCGCGAGTCCATTCAACGGACTCTTAGTGTTGTACTCCTGATACGAAATCATTCGTCCGATTCGAATGATCAGGTCGTCCAGGCTTTCCGAAGCCGCCCAGAAATCGCCGATGCACACCGTCGAATCATCGAAGTTCGGATGAAACACCGGAGTCAACATGCGGCACTGCGGCGCGCGCCGCGGATAGCCCAGCGAAAGATTCACTTCCAGGTAGTGAACATCCCGCTCCTGAATATCTCCGGTCGCCGAAACAAACAATCCCTTGATGTTGTACTTGAACCGGTACACTTCCGGCGGCATGCCCGCAGAACCGGTAATCTCGATCAGCGGCCAGCCGGCAAACTTCTGCGACATCTGGTCGTAATCGAGTTTCAGTCTTCGGATGCGCGGCGACAGCATGGTTACGGTTCGAATCCCCTCAAAAAATGGTCGGCGCCACGTTTCTCGCTACTCCAAATAACAGCACACAAGCCAGCACCGCTTTCCACGTCCATTCGGGAACCTGCGGCCATTCGATGCGATTCTCGTATACCGCGGTCAAATACATCTTTCCAAAATACCAGAGCGCCATCGGAACCAGCAGCGTCACCACCGCGTTGAAATGCATCGCCCCCGCAACGTTCCCGTGTAACAGCGCCGCAATCGCGCGTGTCGCTCCGCAGCCCGGACAATAATGATGCGTCAACGCATAAAAAGGGCAGCGCGGGTAAAACGAATACTCTTCTGGCGAAAAACGAAACAGTATCGGCGCGCCCGCCAAACCCGCTGCCGCAACACTATTCATCGCCGCTCGCGCCGAAATCACCGTGGGTAGCCCGTCATCTGTCGCTGCTTCATTTCGTTGATCCGAGTGAAGTGATATTGAAAATAAATATGACCGAGAAGAATAAAACTCATTAGGAAAGTAACCACCGCGTTCAGACTTAATCCAATCGGTTCGGCCGTATTGTAGTGTTCCTCGATCGAACTCCTCATATCGAACCAGCCAACAATCAGGAGTACCCAGACGACTACGTTAAAGAGCCGGACACCTGCAAGAGCCGGTACCAAGGAAGGGTTTTCGCGCATCGAAAAAGCTACGGAGTAGGCGACGACGATCACCACTATGTTGAGGGCTAGAGCGGCACTAAAATAATAAAGCGCTTTGCTACTCGGCTGGACTTTTCTCATCCAGACCGCCTGAATAAACGACCAGACCCAGCCAAAGATTCCGCAGGTGATAATCGAAAGCAATAGACAAAGGCCCCAATGCAACGATGGCGGCGGAGGGTACTGCGACGCTGCTTGCGGCGCATATCCGCCCGGCGCACCGTACGGAGCGCTGCCTCCATATACTGTTCCAGCGGCAGGCTGCGGCGCCGGAGCTGTCTGCGGCACTGGAATATTCCCGATTACCTGCGAAACCGGCACCCAATCCGCCAGTCCTTCGCTGCGGCACAAGTCGGTCAGCAGAATATTCCCGGAGGCGACGTACTTCTGCAAATCCGCCAGCGAATACGGCCCGTACTCGCTCAATTCCCGCTTAATGAAATAATTCATTCGCTTTCCCCTCCGTTACACAAACTGCGTTCCGTCCGCGTCCTGATTTACGGTACAAACCTCGATGATCGCCCACACCCAGCTGATCACCGCTAAATAGAAACACGACAAGAGCGTTACGCAAAGCTGAATCGCGCCCTTCTTTGCGTACCCGGCATAAAAATTGTGCACACCAAACACGCCTAGAAAAATTCCCAACAGCACAAAAATCACGCGCGTTTTCGGTTGCGCCGCCGGATAGTACGCCGCCAGTGAACTCTGATGTTGCCTAACCTGCTGCCCTGGATCGGGCCCCGCTTGCGGCGGCGGGGCGGTCCCCGTGCCGATCAAGGGCGGAGGCGGCGGCGGAGGTTGTGGCGGCCGTGCACCGCCGGCATCGGGCGTTGGCGTCGGCTGCTCCGCGTTCGGTGCCGGCGCGTGAAACGTTGTATACCCTGAGCCCAGCGAAATTCCCGGGCGTGACACTGGCGCCGGAGCTTGCCGCGTCACCATATTGCCCATCAAATCCGTACCGCTCACAGTTACTTTCGCTTCATCCGTCGGTGCGTTCGCGCAACCAAATACCGTACAGCCGCCGTTTTCCGCAAAGCAATCGGCGTGATGCGGCGTGCCACAGCCGGGGCAATCCTGCCGCTCGCCCTCGGCTTCTCCCACCTCGGTCCGGCAATATGGGCAGATCGGATTCAATTCCGCTGCCTCTCTTGATAGCGGAATGCGTAGCGGCCAATTTGCACTACGCCGCCGCTCATCAGCACTTGTTGCCGCACAGGCTGGCCATTCATATACGTATCTCCAACCGCCAGCAGCATAATCCGCGATCCTGAAATCTCAACGATCGCGTGCTCCTTCAAAATATTGCTGTCCTTAAAAAGATAAATGTCGCACTTCTGGTCGCTGCCGATCACGGTGCGCGGTTTGTACAAAATAAACTGCTTGCCCGCAAGCGGCCCGGCTGTCACGTACAGCCAGCGATCCTTCAGCGCGCTTTCCACCAGACCCACGGCAATTCCTGTTGCCAGTCCGACCAGCACAAAGCCAACCGCGCGGCTTGGAGCGCCGCCTTTGGTCAACATGGCGATTGGGTCGAACAGAATACCGCCGAGGCCCGCACCGATTACTCCCCCCAACATACCGTACAGAATCTTTTTTCCAGACGCGCCCACGATTCCGTACACCAGCCCGCCGGCTGCGCCAAACACCATCCAGGCAAGGCCGCGCACAATCCAAAATGCCGGATTGTGGTTGGTTTGCACTCCCATCGCATGAATGATGGCAATCCCGATATTGAAAATGATGTTCGCGGTAAATTCGAAAATAAAGCCGAGGACTACGCCGAGCGGCAGGCATAGCGATCCGCGGATCAGCGCCTTCTTAGGGGAACGCTCGACCACGCTTTCAGCGATGCCGAAGCCTACGCATAGCAGCGCCACGATCAGCGGAATCATCAACCAATTGCCCCAGCTTTGCGCATTGGTGCCGTTATCGATAAAGCTTTTCTCGCAGATTCCCCAGGCAACGATCGCGCCCAGCAATCCTGCGGCTCCCAAGTAGAACCAGGCTTGCAACAGCAGGCTGCCTTTTTCTTCGGCGGTTTGAGTTTGTGGGTCGGATGCTGCATTGATCGAGCCGTAGACTTTTGCGCCGCCCGCTGCCGGCGCCGCGGGAATTATCGCGTCCGCCGCCGGCAACGACACATTCGCCAGATCATCCAGCGTGATCTTTATCGACTTGTCTTTATTTTCGGGGGACATTCGAGTCCTTTCCGTTTCCGGATTTAGGAGCGCCCTGCGGAGCCCCCTGTGAACCGCCGGAAGACGGCGCGGGCACTGCAGGTTCGGTTGCCTGCGGCTTGGAATTCTTATCGGCTTCCGGCGGCAGGCTGCGCAGAATGGGCCGAATCAATGGCAAATCGCCAACTCCCGGAATGCTGAGTGCAGTACCATCGGGACTGACATGCGTTCCCGGCGGAGTCTCGATCAATCCATGTGCGGGATCAACCAGTAAATACACGGACCTCGGAAACAGCAGAACCGCCACAAAAAAAGCGATCGTGGCCAGCAGCAGGTACGAAGCGATCATCAGCATCCAGCGCAACCATGCCGGCGGGCCAATTTCCGGTCCCTGATTGCCTTCGTTCCTATCCTCTTCCTCTTCCAGTCCGCCGACCGGCTCCGGTTTTCCCGTTTCTCCCGCCTCTTCGCCGCCCTTGTCGTCTTTCACATGGATTTCAGACAGCCGCTCCAGCCGCTCGCCGGCCCACCCGAAGCAGCCTTCCTCATCGCTGTGCGGGTCGTAGACCCACGCCACCTGCAATGCTGAGGAAAAAAAATTCTTGTGGATAAAGCTGTCGTGATCGGAAAGAAAAACGCCGAATCCAGGATGCGAGTGATACCAGCCGACAATCCGCTCGTCGGGGAACTCTTTATCTTTGATCTTGTATATGTGTTCCCAGGTGTCCTGAGTGAAGGTAACGTAGGTTCCCGCCTGCGCTGCGTTCAATCCCGGAATCCGTGCGGTGATGCTCATGCCGTTGCCGGTCTCTACTCCGATCAGCACCCCGCAAACTTCGGTCTTGCTGTTCGAACGCGCGTGCTGCCGGATCTGGCGCAGCACTTCGCCCTCGATCGTAACCCGCGGCTGTCTCTGGTCCGGCTTTCGTTTACCCATACTCTCCACGCTGAACCCTTGCAGCAAAGTTCCCAAACTTGAACGCCGTCGATCTAGTAGCGCTGTCATCCTGATTCGCGCGTCAGTGCGGCGAAGGATCTCAACGTAAAACCGGGCGCCTCGTTTACAATTCTTCCCCCAATACCGCGCTCTTGTCCCCCGCCATCAAATACGCCTTTTCCTTTTCCACCGTTCGAACCGTGAACACGTCAAACAACGGCAATCCCAGCCGGTCCAACTTGCGCCCGCCAAAACTTTCCGTCCCGTCGTAACCGTGAATCGTTTTCACCACCCGCATCTGCCCATCCCGCGAGCATCGTCCTTGCTCGTACTTGATGCTTCCCACCGGCGCAAAAATCTCTTCCCGCGTCCCGCATTCCGGACATTCCAGTTCATTCACGATATCCCGGCTGAATTCGACGACCACATCTGCTGCAACCAGATCCTGTGCTCCACGCCGCCGCAAATCCTCCAGTGTCCAATCACTCGACTGCTGCGGAATCTCCGTCACGCTCTCAAACGTAAAGTGGCTCATGCAATCCGGATTCGGCGTGTACTCCACTTTGTACGAAGTATGGTTCAGCCCTTCGAAAACAAATCCGCTGCTCGCCAGCGTCGGCATTCCGTGCAGCAGCTTGACCGCCTCCTGTACTTCAATCCCTGCGATCACCGAAGAAATCGTCGGCGTAGTCGCAACTTTGCCTTCGGTGTTCGCTTCGCGCAGCAGTAAATTGCAGGACATTCGCTGCTCCAGCAATTTCCAATCTGTTTCACCCAACGTGCATTCATAACAGGGCGCCTGACCCGCCACAAAAACCCGCGCCACTCCGTTGATTCCTTCGATCGCGCCGTCAATCCATGGCCGGTTCATCTTCCACGCGCAGCGATTGATCCACAGCCGCGCTTCGCGATTATCCAACCCCGCGATAATCACGTCGCTCCACGCAAACAGCCCCAGCCCGCAATCCTGCACCACATTCGCAACGATCGATTTCACTTTCACCTTTGGCGCCAGCGCTTTCACGCTTCTCGCCGCCACGTCCGCCTTGTGCGAACCAACATCGTCGCTGCGATACAAAATCGTCCGGGAAAGATTCGACTCCTCGATCTTGTCCAGATCCACAATCACGATCCGTTCGAATCCCAGCAAAACCAGATTTTTCAGGATTTCGTTGCCCAGCGCGCCCGCGCCAATCACCAAGACCCGCGCGGTCTGCAGCTTAGTCTGATCCCACCACGGAATCAGCCGGAACCGGCTGTAGCGGTCCTCGTGCACTTCCTCATCGCCGACGCGTACCGGAATCGGCGGCGTCATCCTCAGCCTGCCGTAATTTCCGGCTGCAGCCGCAGGATGTCACCATCCTTGACTCCCGCCTCCGCCAGTGTTTGCGAATCTTGAATCTGCTTTCCGGAATTCTTGTGATGGAATTTATAGCTGAGCGGCGCGCCGTCCGGCCCGTTGGTCGGCAGCCGCAATTTCTGGATCAGTACCACGATGATCTTGTTGCAGGGCGCATCATCCGGCAGTTCCACCGGAACCCGTTTATTTTCCGTCGAGTCGTACACCGTCACATTGATCGTCGCCATCGTTTACCGGTCCCTGTGAATTAGCTGCTCGCCGTATATCCTTCAGAAAATTCTCGGTAGGGAGCCGAGGTGGCAGGCCCCCAAACCTAGTCGTTCAGTTCGGACCAGGTTTCTGCGGCTTTTCCTGCTTCGCGGTCATCGCCTTCAAATACTCTTGCAGCCGCTTCCGCCCATCCTTCGCAAACTCCCACCCACTCTCTTTCAAGAATGCCTGCGCCGTTACCGCAAAATTCAAATTCTCCGCATTCGGCTGGTAACTCTTGTCCATCGTCGAACTCACCACTCCCAATAAATTCCCCTGCGCGTCGTACACCGGACCGCCGCTGTTGCCGGGGCTAATCGGCGCCGATATCTGCAGCGTGCTGTTTTCCATCCGCGAAACTATGCCGGTGCTCAACGTAAACTTCAATCCTTCCGGATGCCCGATTACAAAAATGTTTTCGCCTTCTTTGGGCGTCGCGATCGGCTGAGCAAAATCGCCGCTGCCCGAGTGCCGCGGGATCCACAGCAGCACCAGATCCAGGTTGGTGTGCCGCGCAATCACTTCAGCATCGGACCACACTCCCGAAGCCAGCGAAAGCAGCGCACGGTGCTTGTCCTTCAGCGTCCAGCTTCCCAGCCCAATCACGTGCCGCGCCGTCGCAAACAAATATCCCTTGTCGTTCGCCTCCAACAGCAATCCCGCGCCAAATGTGTTCGACAACATTTCCCGGTTGCTGAAATACGATTGCGCCGTCGGCGAAATCACCGCAACCAGCGGCTTCAACTCCTTCGAAGCATCGGCTCCTTTCAGATCGTTGTCAGCTGGAAGAGAAGGGAAGTCGCTGCGCTCGTCGAGTTCCGAAAGTCCGCTCCCGGCCAACGGCGCTTGAATCGCCCCGCCAAGCGAGAAGAACAAAATTCCTCCCGCCGTAGTGAAAAATCCGCTGATGATCAGCAGCGTCGAAAGAAAACTCGTCCAGGCATACCGAATCCGGGGCGTCTGGCCCCGAAACGCCACTCGCAAAATAATCGTCACCAGGCACAGCAGGGGCAGGCACAGCGCCAGCAAACCCACCGACACCCGCGCCCACCACGGAATCGCCGGCGGCAGCTTCGGCTCCAGCATTACCGGCTGGTCCGGAACTTCCTTTATCTCGGTGATTTCATTGGGGCTTATGACAATCTTGTCCATTGGTCTCCAGGCGCTGCCAGCCTGCGGGGAAGACTACACCATCTCACTCATTTTAGAATGACGCAAAGGTGAGGCTTTCAGGTTTGTGTTTCGCTCGTCCCGAACTACCACGTTATATACAGGTTAACGCCGCAAAGCGCAAGACCGCGTCCCCTGATCTGAAATTCCCGCCTTGCGCCACTTCATACCCGCGCACGGTCACTGTCAGTTTACGGTCAGGCCCAGCGGCACGGTCTGTGTAATCGACCCCGAGGCGCCCTTCAGTGTCAACCTGTAGCTCCCAACTGTGGCGTGCTGCCCAACTTTGACCGTCACGGTGGCTTGCGCCGAATTGCTTCCGTTCAAACTGACCGAACCTGAAGACAGGTTGCAGTTCACGCTCGCCGGCGCTCCGCTGCAATTGAGCGAGACGTTGCCGGTGAATCCGCCAAGCCCCATCACAGTCAGCGTGTAAGTTCCGTTCGTTGACCGGCTAATCGCCTGAGAGCTCGGAGAAAGCGTCAACGCAAAGCCTTTCACACTCTGCGTCAGCGCCATAGAACTACTGCCCGCGAAATTGGAATTTGTCGAAGCGAACGACGCGACCATCGAATGGGTCCCGCCCGCCAGCGAATTCGTGGTGTATTGTGCGCTCCCGCCGGATACTGTCACCGACACCGCTGGATTCGTGCTCCCATCCACGTAAGAGTTCATCGTGCCGGAGAGCGTTCCGCTCACCGCGGGAGAAACCTGCGCTGTGAACGTGACCGATTGTCCGCTCGTCAACGGATTCAAGCTCGAAGCAATTGTCGTGCTTGTGGCCGCCGGATTTACAGCCTGGTTTTGCGGGGACGAAACGCTCGCAGCATAGTTCGCGTCACCGCTGTACTTGGCGGTAATGGTATGTGTTCCGGCAGCCAGCGCCGTTCCGGAAATGGAAAGCGTCGCGGCACCGCTTGAAAGGGCTGGCGAACCCAACGATGTGCTGCCGTCATAAAATGACACGTTGCCGGTCAGAGTTCCGCCGTACGCCGGTGTCACCGTCGCCGAATAGGACGTAGCCTGTCCATACGCTGAAGGATTGCTATTCAGAGACAACCCAGTCGTCGTCGCCGCGGTAGTTACTGTCTCCGTCAACGCGGCTGAGGCGCCGATCGTGAAATTCGAATCGCCGTTGTATTTTGCGGAGATCGAATGTGACCCGATCGCGAAGTTCAACGCCGTCAACTGTGCCCATGCGCCACTTAGCGCAACTGAGCCGAGCGCAGTACCGCCGTCACCAGTAATTTTCTGAGAAAAAGTCGCATCGAATCGAGCACTCCTAGGTTCTTCCAACATTAGAGTTCCCTCACTCCAGCCGACAATCTCTTTAAAACCAACGCGTACCTAAACTTTATTGCTTCCGCCGCACCCCCGGTAATACATTCGCTGGCGGTCAAGTGGCATCGGAATAGTTGACTTTTACGTGTCCAAGGCTCTCGTTTTCTGCCGACAAATCTTCATTAAACCCTTCTAATATTAACAACGCCCGTTTACGCGGGCTTTGGGGTCTGTCCCACTCCCGGTTTACAACTGGTTTGTCGCTTCACCGGCCCGTTATGACGTTCGTTGTCACAACCACCGAGCTTCCGCACGGATGCGCTCGAATATCGCCCGCGGATCGCGCCGGAAGCGTTGAGTTTGTTCACAGGAAGGCATGCGGGTGTACGTAGATTGCGAATTGTTCTTTTTTTCCCCGCGCTGACGCGGCTCAATAAATCGATCTTTGCCATCGTTGATCTTGGCGGTGTCGCGCCCGGTCAGGTGGTCCTCGCATGAGCACTCTTCGGCCGAACCACGTCAGTCCCCGCAAAAATGTTGTCGCCGCCGACACCAAACAGAAAAGCGTCTACGTTAAGCCCGCCTTCGAACACGAGCGCGTCTTTGAAACCATGGCCCTTGCTTGTGGCAAGGTCTCCGCAACCCAATCTTCTTGTCGTTTTAACCGGAAGAACTCGTGACCTGCCTTCCCGCGATGAACGATCAGCCAAAATCGCGCGGCGAAATTCACCTCGACCTTGCGGCCGAGACCCTGCTCCAGTTTTCCGAAGTCCGTTTCGTCGCTCACGGCAGCAGTATGCTTCCTGCCATCTTTCCCGGTGACTGCCTGACCGTTCAATCCTTTTCTGATGTTGGCCCGCGTGTGGGCAACGTCGTGCTGGTCCGCCGCGCCAACGACTTCCTCGTTCATCGGGTTGTTCGCATCCTCAATGATCAGCTGCAGTCGGTTTACATTTTGCGCGGCGACTCTTTGACCCAGGACGACCCTCCGGTTTCTCGTATCGAAATTCTTGGCCGCGTTACTTCGCTCAATCGCGCAGGGAAATCGCTGCAAGTCTCCAGCCAGAGCACCCCGGCGCAACGCGCCCTGCGTTTGTTCGTTCGTCACTCATCTTTCGCAGTCGCATTGCTGCTTCGTTGGAACATCTTCCGGTCGCAGCGTTCTAAGCGCGAAAACCCGTCCCAAGCGATTCCATGCAATACACGCACGGAGTACACCTGATGCCCGCCGCGCTTCTCCCCCATGACATCGTTCCGTCGCACGATTTGGCTTTCTACTACGTCACCGTCGAAATTGGCGGCACGCCCATTCAACTGCGCACCAACGATGCAAACTTTCTGCGCATGATTGAAGATCGCTACGCGGGTTTCATGAATCCGTCCGCGTTGCCGGCCTGCCGCTTTGACGTTCATTTGAGCTCCAGCCAGCGCATGGCCGACGAAGACGTCGAAGTTTTCCGCAGCGGTTCCACGTGGTGTCTGAGACGTGGCGACTTCCGCGCCGAATGGGATCTGAAGAGCCGCCAGGGCTGGATCCGTCAGTGCGCCAATCCCTATTCCATCGACACCGTTCTGCGCATCACCCACTCCTTGTTGCTCGCGATGCAAGGTGGCTTTCAACTGCACGCTTCCAGCGCCATTCGCAACGAACGCGCATTTCTTTTCGCCGGAGTTTCTGGCGTCGGCAAAACCACCACTGCGCGCCTGGCTCCCGCGGACGCCATCGTCCTCACCGACGAAATTTCCTACATTCGCCGCAACGATTCCGGCTATCGCGCTTACGGTACCCCTTTCGCCGGCGAATTGGCCAAGCCCGGTGCCAACGCTTCGGCGCCAATTCAGCGCGTCGGCCTTCTCAAGCAAAGCTCGCAGAATCGCCTGCTGCCCGTCACTCGCACTCAGGCTATTCGCGCGTTGATGCGCCACGTTCTGTTTTTCGCGCAGGACAACGAACTCGTCGAACGGGTGCTCGATTCAGTGGTGCGTTTTGTTTCCAGCGTTGAAGTCGTGGAAATGGAATTCACTCGCGACGGCCGCGGCTGGGATCTCATCCAATGAAAGCCTGCTACATCGCGCGCAGCCGCAACGTTGCGGCCCGTCTGCTCGGCGATGAGATGATCATGATGTCCGCTGCGGATTCCACTCTTTTTAACTTGAACGCCGTTGCCGCGGTCATCTGGCAATCCGCGGACGGCATAACTCCTCTCGCCGAAATCGTCGAAAAACAAATCTGTTCCGCGTTCGAAGTGGAATTTGCCGAAGCCTTGCCCGATGCCGAGCAATTCGTCTCCGATCTCTCAACGCACGGAATTTTGCTGGTTTCAGAAGCTCCCATCGTTGATTCGAATCCCGTCGCGCTGGCCACTTCATGAGCCTGATGGCACAACTCAACGGCAAGGCGCTCGGTCTCGGCATTCCGCTCAGCGTCCATCTGGACATCACCTATCGCTGCAACGAGCGCTGCGAACACTGTTATCTCGAACACGACGGCGAAAACGAGCTAAGCACTAAGGAAATTCGCAGTTTTCTCCGACAATTCGCGGAAGCCGGCGTTTTTTTTCTGACCATCAGCGGTGGCGAGCCTCTTCTCCGCCGCGACTGCTTTGCGATCATCGAATATGCTCGCGAACTCGGTTTCAATATCAAGCTGAAGACCAACGCCGTACTGATTCGCGAAAAGGAAGCTCGCCGCTTGCGCGAACTCGGCATCGAACAGGTGCAAGTCAGCATCTACTCGCACAAACCGGAAGTCCACGACGCCATTACCAAGCTGCCCGGATCCCTCGCCCGTTCTCTGAACGGAATTCGGCTAATGCGCGCGGCGGGCCTGAAGGTCACGCTGGCCAATGTTTTAATGCGCAGCAACTCCGCGGATTTCGCCGGCGTGCAAGAATTGGCCACCGAAACCGGCGCGCACTACACTCTCGATCCGACCATCACTCCAATGTTGAACGGCGACACCTCCGTGCTCGGCCTTCGATTGAATTCCGATGAACTGCGCGCCGTTTTTCACGACGAACGGTTGGTCGGTAACGCCGGGGATTTTTGCGCTCCGCCGGGCCCCATCGATGACGAAATTCGCGAGGGCATCCCGTGCAGCGCCGGCCACAGCGCCTGCTACGTTTCACCATGGGGAGAGGTATATCCCTGCGTGCAATTTCCGTTGCCCTGCGGAGATCTGCGCCAGCAAACTTTTTCCGACATCTGGCACAACTCCGCGCAATTCGCCCAAGTCCGCGCGATCCGCGGCAAAGATCTCACCACGTGTTCTTCGTGCTCGCACCTCGGCACCTGCACCCGCTGCCCGGGCCTCGCCTTCATGGAAGGAAATATGCGTGGACCGTCTTCCGCCGATTGCGAAAAATCCTTCGTGCGCACCGGCATAACCACCGCCGGCATGCTCGCCGGCCAAACGCAATCCTTGCGCTCGCCCGCTCACTTACAGTTGGTCCAAATTCAACTCTAGTTAAAATCTTCGCAGAACCCTCCCGGACGCGAGCCTCACTAGCCTCGATTCGCCAGTCACGAGCCACAGATTACCAGTGACAATTCCGCCCGCTGTATTGCGCGAACTGACTCCGTTCGCTAAATTTGTACTGCCAGTCGCCCGGGTGGCGGAATGGCAGACGCTGAGGACTTAAAATCCTCCGGGGATTTTTCCTCATGTGGGTTCGACTCCCACCCCGGGCACCATTCTTTCTCGTTGAAACTGGATGAGTTGCAGGATCGTCGCCTTCCTTGTACCTCGGATGTACCTCACCTTGAGAAAGTACGAGCGGGTCCCGACTCCAGGCGCGCGCCAAATCAGCCTCCAATTGCTCCTGTCGCGAGCGTACCCACGGTGCGTAATGCTTCTCAGTAATTCGGACACTCTGGTGGCCAAGCAAGACTGAAACTCTTTCGATGGGCACGCCGGCGAGAAGCAGTTCAACCGCAAATGTGTCGCGAAAACGATGCGCATGCCCATCAGGTATATTTGCCAGCTTGAAGAGCCTACGCAGTCGTGTTAGCCAGCTTCGTACAATGCTTTCTAGTTTTCCGCTGCCACTCCAAAAGAAAAATTTATTTATCACTCTTGGCGTCTTCGCCAGCGCGGACACGACAAATTCAGGGAGGACTGTATTTACAGCGACACCGGTCTTTTGGGTGTAGAGAAAGACGCGGTTTCCTGCGAGCCTTTCAGTATTGAAGTTGACTGCGTCGCCGATCCGCATTCCGCTGTATCGAAGAAGAAGCACGAGGCCCCGAATACGCCAACCATTCTCGACGCCATGACTTGGCATTTCCTCCCTGTACCGTTCGGTTGCTTCAAGAATTCGTTGTATTTCGTCATTGGTGAACGGAAGGGTCGGACTGAGCGTAACTTTGGGTGCCTTTAGTTCAATCGCAGCATTGTCGGAAATCCAATTTCGTTTCTGTGCAAATCGAAAAAATGCTCGCATGCGTTCGAGTTTTTTGGCACTGGAACGAGGACCGTCTTTCCAGCCCGAACGAAACATGCCGAGTGTAGACAAATCGAATTCATCGATGAAACTCAGCCCATTCTTCTCTGCATATTCCTGCATCTGACGCCGCAGCAATTTGTACTTCCGAATTGTAGATTCGTGCAGTTTTCGAGCTTCAATATCGACGAAGAATTCTTCCCAACAGCTAGAGAGCGGTCTACGTGCAGGGCGTGCCCCGCGCCGGTCTTCAATCTCCCATTCGCGCACGATCTTTTGCGCCCGTTGCCAATCGCGCACTTTGAGTGATTCGCGTATTTCACGGCTAGACAGAAAGCCATCTACCCAGATTGGACACTGGCAATGGCGATGCTTTCTGCCCTTCGCCCGGTGCTTGCAGCCTTTCCTGTGACGACGATAGATCGTAAGCATTCAACGCTCCTAAACTCGCGTAGGCTTGGCTGCAAGACGACTGTGGACTCGCTGCAGGACGGTCTGTGGGATGCGCAGCGTGATGTAGCGTCTTTTGTGGCGCGGGTTCCGGTCCCCGATCACGAGCACGCCGGGCTCATGCTCAAAGATCTCGCGGACTTTATCCGGGCTTATGTTCCACATCTCCGCGACTTCAATGACCGCATAATGACGCTCGGCGGGTACGACGTTTTCTTGCTGTGCTAGATCTTCCATGGCTCGTTCCTTTAGTGAGTTCTGGGGACACAAGAGTTCTTGCAAACTGGTTATTTGTTAGCTGCTTTTCGCGGTACTTCGTCGAATATTGTCCGTACAGGCAGTCTTGCTAAGGCGGGTTTGTCCGCGTGCTGCGCGAGCCATTCGCGACCACTTTCCTTCAGTCCCGAAGCGTCCTCACTATGTAAACTATGCGGAACGAATTGTCGGTTCCACAGAATCGTTCACCCAATTCATGTGATATGTTAAGACCATTAAGATATCCCTGTCCTAAGACATATATGTCCTTATGACGTGATATAAGGTATGCTTAAACTGCTGGTCCTGTACACAAACGTCCGTTCGAGTTGGTATAACGAACTGCAGATTGAGACCAAAAATGGAAATCGCAAAGCAGGTTGCAAAATACGAAGAGAAGGGATTCAGCAGGGAACGTGCAGAGATCAACGCGCTCATGGAGAACGCGGTATTCGCAATCTTCAGAGATTTCCCTGAAGCTTTCTTACTATTCGGAGGCGCAACATTGGTCTTGTTTCATGAAAGCGTGCGGCACTCCGCTGACCTCGATTTGCTCGCCCGAGCCGCACATTTACCCTCGCGCGAAGAAATAATCGATTCATTGAAACGCGACTTGGTACCGGTGGCGGAGATCCTCCAACTAGGTGACCTTCGTTTTGAGACGGAGGGCGCCGATGCTCAAGAAGGAAGAATCTTTGTCGCCACGAACTCCGGCCGACGGCTATTTCGTATCGACCTGACTCGATTTGGGTCCGCCATCGAAAGTGAAATAGAAACGCACCCTGTCGAAGGGGAACTGGGTGACTCAGCTGTGATCAAATCGGCGAGCAAGGAGTTGCTCCTACTTCAAAAGGCTGAAGCCTTTCTACTCCGACGAAAGGTGAAAGCGAGGGACGCATACGACATTTATCTCCTAACGCGAATAGGGGCAACGCTCAATTCCAACTTGCGAGCTCATCTGGCAGACGCGATCCAAGGAAATGAAATTGATTCGGATAGCATCTTGGATCGGATCGCGCACACTAGCGTCGATCTGTGCACATTCGAGTTAAAGCCCATATTGCCGCCAGATGTCTATTCCCCACTGCAAGATGCTGCCTTCGAACCTCTTCGCGACACGGTGAAAACTTTGTACAAGGAATGGCTATGAAGAACTCAAAGACGAAACATTTGGATTGGGTAAAAATTCTCACGAATGAGGCTCGGCTGACCGAGGTGGTACTCGTGAACCGAATAGCTACGAAGTATAAGCTGCCCGTTGCTACGGTTTGGCGAGCAGTGTCGCGTTTGGCGAAGCGAGGACTGTTGAGCCGCGTCGCGAATGGGGTCTACCTAAACAAGTTCGTGCCAGATGCTTCTGCTTCGGATTTTGTGAGCATTCTTAAGCCGAACGCCTACGTTTCCCTGGAATCAGCGCTGAACCATTGGGGGATAAGCACGCAGAGTCCGGTATCTCTGACTTGTGTAACTACAGACAACGCCAAAGACTACAGAACACCTGAGTTCACAATTTCGTTCCGAACGATCTCTGACCGTTTGTTCTGGGGTTTCGTGGAAAAACAAACCCGCTATTCGAAATATCGGATCGCTGAACGCGAGAAGGCTTTGCTCGACTGGATTTACCTTACACTTCAGAGCGGACTCACTCCGCATCTCGATGAGCTCGAATTGAAATCGATCGATAAGCGTAAACTGGTCAAATACGCAGACAAATATCCTAGGACAGTTCGAAACGCGCTATTACATTCGCTTGCTTTCGAACATTTTGCGGCCTGACAAAACACTGTCCGCATCGTACAGCCGAGAGAGAAACTTCCAACTACTAGCTTGTCACCAAATTCGGAAGCTAACCAGAAACGGCGTTTTGGAAAAACCATGTTTTATTGCGACGATTCTGAGATCATTCCGTGTACCCGCCATGTACCTCGGTTGGGCGTTTTGGTGGGATTTCTCTAGTGTGTCGTTTCGCAGAATCAATAAGTTACGTCGTATTAGTGTCCCGAGGGGTTCGACTCCCACCCCGGGCACCAGTGTTTCTGTTTTGTTTTCATTGAGCCCGCCCGCGTTTATCAGGCACTGAGTCCGTGGCCACCGCAAAATACTCTGGCAGTTCAAGAACTGCGGGCTATAGCCTTTATCCGCTCTAACTTGTTATTTGAAAGCAGCGCCGATTTCTGCTTGAATAACGCCACCGGGAGCCATCATGAAAATTTACAATTTCATCGGCTATTTGATTATTTTGTTGTACCTGTTGACTTGTATGTATTCCGCGCCAGCCCATTTGGGACCTTGGGCCGGAGTGTTGGTCGGCGGAGTTTATTTTATCTTTTGCTGGTTTCTTGGCGGGTTGTATCTGGCCGACGTTCTTCATTTGGGAATCGCTCATCGTTCGCTCGACTACAAGGAATGGTTCATAAAAGCCGTCGCCGTCGTGACCAACACGTTCGCGATCTATGTAGATCCTATCGCCTGGGTGAGCCGCCATCGCTTGCATCATAAATATTCCGACCATTCAGGGGATCCCAATAAAGTTTCAGACGATGGTTTTTGGCGAACCGCGTATCTCTGCATGCTGCCTTATCGATGCACCGAGAATTTGGCCGGCGACAGGATTCTAAAGTCGCGGACGTTTCGGGTCGTTGCCAGCCCCTTTTTTGCAATACCTGCGCAAATCTTTAGTTTTTATCTCTTGTGGAAGTTGGCTGGAAGCCTGAAGTTTGCACTGGTCATGTGGGTGGGCATGCGAATTTTTGCGCTGTGGGTAAATATGATTCAAAACTATTGGACCCACACTCGGGACTTTGGATACCGGCGGTATCACGACCAAGACGACAACGCCATGAACATCGGCGAGTGGCTGCCGGTAACAGCAACTTTCAGCGCCTGCCTGCAGAATAATCATCATCACTACGAAGGTCTCTTGCGGCTAAGCCACGACAACTCCGAATATGACTTTGGCTTTTTAACCGTCAAACTTATGAAACATTTGGGCTTGGTGCAGGCCACCAGAAAAGGCCAGGAGTTGCCCAAGGACGTTCCGCTGGACGCACTGGGCTTTTAGGGTGTTCGTTTCCTGGGAATAAATGGTTCGATGGTTTGCCCAAGAAAGTTGGGCGAAATTTTTTCGCCGGCTAGGCCATAGCTTTCCGGCCATTCATCCGGATAGTAATAAGTTCCAAAAATTCTATCAATCCACGGAAAATGAATCGCAAAGTTTTTGTCGATAGCCTCTTTTTGGGAAGTGTGGTGCCAATGGTGGTATCTGGGCATAACCAAAAACTTTTCCAGCCATTTGGCATTGGGACCGAAATTGCAATGAGTCCAGGTGGCGTGCAGGGTTACAAAAATCAAATAGGCCAGGATGATCGTTTGGGAAAATCCAAGCATTAGCGGAACAAGGATAAATCCGCGCACCAGGGTGTCGTCTACAAAGTGCGAGCGTGAGCCAGCGATCCAGTCCAGCGCCTTGGAAGAATGGTGAATTGCATGAAAACGCCACAGAAAAGGCACTTTGTGCAAAGCCAGATGAATAAAATACTCCGCAACGTCCGCCACCACCACGGCCAAGCAAAATTGCAGAATCCACGGCATTCGAGCGATGAATGTTTGCAGAACCGGAACACCCAAATATTTGGTGGCCTGGGTAGCCGGCAATAAAACCAAAAAAGATAGAATTTGCAAAGGGAGATGAGTGGACATAAAATAAACCATGTCCTGGACCCAATCTTTCCTGAATGTTCCTTGACTTGGATACTGCGGCCAGATTCTTTCCAGTGGCACGTAGATCAGTGCCATCAAAAACAAATCGAGCAAAAACCAGTCCAGCCCGATTCCAATCCCGCCGCGCGGGCTTTCGTTGATCGGCACACTTGATCCGCCCAGCGCTGCCGCTGCGATGGCCAGCAACGTTCCAGTCAATGCCAAAATCTTTTTTTTGCGCAGAAGTGAAGAAATAACTCCGAATAAAATTGCCGCCACGATCAGGCATTGGATTAACACCCGCATGATGTGCATCGGATAATGCGGGCGCAGATCCGGAGTGCTTAGCAGTTGAGGAAAATGCAGGCACAAAACTCCCCCGAAGGAAAGAAATCCAAAAAAGACCGACAATATTCCGCTCCACCAGCCGGTTCCAAAGCCGGTAGACTCGGCATCGCCAAAGAATTCATTAATCTTTTGTTCGATCACGATGTTTCTATTTTACGTTCCTCGACTCTTGCAGGCTAGTAACAAGATAGCGACATAGCACTTTCTCTGAAAAGAAGTGAGCCCCTGGCTGAGGTTCAGCGGACTCGGCTCGACGATACGCTCTACAGAATGGCGCAATGGCTGGAACGATCTATCGCGCCAGCCCGACTCGCCGCAAAATCTCTTCGAATCTCGGATCACTTCTCAGCGGATCGTAAATTGGGTCCACTTTGAGCGACATCAGCACGCTCGAATGTACCTTTACCGCTTTATTCAGCCAGCTAAACGCTCTGTCTTTTTGCTCCATTCCGGCGTAGGCAATTACATACATCACCGTTGGTTCTTGATGCCCCTTCCGAGCCGATTCTTCTAATTTTGCCAGCGCCTCTTGCGCTTCTTTTGGCTTCCCGGAGCGGCCGTAGGCAAACGTTTCGACCGCCCATGCATACGGCGTATCGTCAAACGTGCGCCATTTTTCGATTTCCGCCAGCGCCTCCGCCAATCGTCCGCTTTCGGTATAGGCATAGATAATCATTCGGGCCCGCGGGAAATCCGGATCCATGTCCTGCGTGCTGCGCAATCGTTCGATTGCCCGATCGTATTGCCTCGAATAGTAGAGGATGGCGCCGTCGTCCGCGGCAATAATCAGCGACAACGGATCCAGTTTCCGCGCGCGCTCGATTTCCGAAAACGCTTCCTCGAAGCGTCCTCGGTACGCCAAATGTTCGGCATACCAGTGGTGCGCCGTCGCGTAGTTCGGATCCAGCTCGATCGCCCGTTTGAATTCCTTCTCCGCCTGTTCCCAGTCCCAGTCGTAGTTTTCGCTGATCAGTGCCAGTGAGGTGTGCGCTTCGGCCAGTTGTTCATCCAACTGCAGCGCTTTAAGCGCCCCCGCCCGCGCTTTGGGCATCAATTCATTTTCTGGACCAACGTTGTAATTGCTCATCAGCGCATAGGAATCGGCCAACCCAGCGTAGCCCCGCGCGTATTTTGCGTCCTTCTCGACCGCCTGCTGAAAACACTGTACCGCTCGTTCGAATCCCTGCGGCGTCCGCTTATTCAAGAAGTACCGGCCCTTGAGGTACAGGTCGTACGCTTCATACGTCTCGTGCGAAAGCGGCGCTCCGTTTGCCGTTTCGAAGTGTCGCTGGTCGACGATCGTAACTTCTATCTGATCCGCAATTTCCCGCGCAATCTGCCCTTGCAGCGCCAGCATACCGGTCACTTCGCGGTCATACTGTTGCGACCACACGCGACTCTGGTCTTTTACCTGTATCAGTTGGGCCGATACTCGTACCTTTTCTGCTTCGCGCCGCACGCTTCCTTCCAGCACGTATTGCACTCCCAACTCCCGGCCGATCTGTTCCAGTGGTTCTTGCGATTTGCGATACTGCATCACCGACGTTCTTGCAATCACTCCCAGCCTCTGTGGATCCAATCCTCCTAGTTGCGAAATCATCTCCTCCGTCAACCCGTCGCTGAAATAGTCCTGCTCCTCATCCCCAGCTAGGTTCTCAAACGGCAGCACCGCCAGCATCAGCCGGCCGACGTTGCGAACCTGCCGTTCCCGCAGCCGCGACCATTGCGCATAGCCTCCTAACGCCAGAATCAGCAATCCTAGGATCCCCGCCACCGCTGGCCACCGTCCCATCCTCGCAACTACCGCCATCCAGCCATGCCGGATCGCGGCAAGCGCTTCCCCCGCTTCAACGGTCCCGGCCGGTATCGCAGGCGCGTTGCTAGCCGGTTCGAGCCTGGGTTCCTCTACCGCGACCGGCACAATGATTCGGTAGCCCAACTTTGGCAAGGTCTCAATGTAACGCGGCTTGATGGCGGAGTCGCTCAGCACCCCTCGCAGTTCCTTGACCGACGCGTTAAGCCCGTGCTCGAAGTCCACATGGGTGTCCGCCGCCCATACCCGGAATCGCAACTCCTCCCGTGTCACCAACTCCCCGGGATGTTTCAACAATATTTCTAGAATCTGGAATGGCTGCGGGCGCAGTTTGAGCTTGGTTTTCCCTTTGAAAAGTTCCCGCGTTCGTGGCCGCAGTTCGAATGGCCCGAAACGGAAGATTGTTTGCGTTTCCTGCATCTCGCGCCTTGGAGGAACAGTACCGCAGATTCTGGCGCCCTGCGGCTCTTCGCGCAAGTTAAATTTCCTGAAATGAAGAGCTTGGCCCTTCACCTTACTTTCATCGAAATTGCACACGCCTGGCATTGCGCGACGTGTCGCCCTGGCGTATACAGCTCACACTGCATCCCTAATATCCTCACGACTGGAAGGCCAACCATGAGCTCCTCATACGCTTCTCCCTTTTTGACTCTTTCTAACAGCGTTCTTGTTCGATTGTTCGCACCAGTCGCCTGCTTGTTCCTCTCCTTGCTGGCTCTAGCGCCCGTACTGCGCGCCCAAACTCCAGCGTACATTCCCGCGACCGAAGCGTTCGAAGCGCCGGCTTGCAGCGATGAAGACCTTGGAGGCGTCTCGCTGCTCGGCCTCACCACCGTTCCCAGCCCCGAGCGTGGGAATCCCGAATGGAAGGCCATAATCCTGGACGCCAGCAAACCGCCGCATCTTCAGCCTCCCTCCATCCTCGAAGGATTTGTCTCGCCTCAGCCGAACGATCAAACTTCCAGCTCCCAATCCACTTCCGAGGTCGCTGAAGAAGATCTGCCCTGGACCCACTTCACCCACGACTTCACTTTCAAAGTTCTCCCCGATCCCAATTATTCACAGTTGCTCTCTTCGTGGGTGAGATTCACTGGCGGAACAATTCCCGGTTTGGTCGAACCATATTGCTCCATCGTCGGAGGCTCCTTTGACGGGACAGATTGCATCATCCCCGCGGAAGTCTGCCCCGACGGCACCATGAGCCAGACTTGCGTCCACTCCGATATGGAAGTCGAGTGGGATAGCGCCAGCTTGATGGACGAGAAGGAAGGTTTTCAACGCATCTGGGGTGCAGTTCCCGAGTTCGTTTGGCCCGGCGTTGGCGATCGGGTTTGGGTCGCCGGCCGCTGGATTTTTGACTGTGGTCACCCCGGTAGATCCGACCGAGAGTTGGTCAGGTTTTCAACCGAAATCCATCCTCCGCGTGCGCTCGTTACCTTCCGTCTGAATCACGTCGCGCTCGACTCATTTCCTCGCCCACGTGTTTCTGCCCCCAATTTCCCGGCTCCGCAAAGTTATCTCCCGGTCACCGGTCAGCCGGTCACTTTGCCGCCTGACGCGCCCAACAGCGGCCCCACCAATGTATCCGTCACCGAAGCTGACATTTTTGTCAGCGTGAATGGCGGCGCAGCTGCCGATATCTGTTCCATCGTCCCCGTGCCCTGTTCCAATTTCGGCGGTCACACCGGCGCAATCATTCCCGTCAATGATCGCAACTACGTTTTCGATATCTATCCGCCAGGCACCGAGTACGGTGCGCTTTTTGGCTTTGGCGACCCTCTCATCAATGGCACCATTCCAGTAGGCTCGCCAGTTCCTGACGCCTCACTGCAATATCGCGTCGTGGACCACTTCTCCGAACTTCCTGCCCACGCCTGCGGCGGCGCCGACAACAGTGTGTGCGTTACCGTAGATCCCATCATCTGCCTGGTTGATTCCTCAACGCCGCCGCCAACCCAATCAGAACCTGCCAGCTGCCCGGCGGTTCCGGCTCAACCCACCCGCCTGCGCGTCATTCTCCCTTTTGCCGGGTCCCAGGCTAACTTCTTTGCCAAAAGCATTCTCGTTGGCTGGGACGACGTTCCCAACAAAGCCAACGGCACCACTGCGGTTCCCGTTCGCACTTTCCAGATCAAGCTGCACCAACTGACGGTCAAGGATAACGGTTCCGGCTGCTGCAATAACTCCGACTGGCGTGTGTTTTTGAATATTGGCGGCCAATATCGGTATATCAGTCCTTACTTCGACGCGAATTCCGATGGCTCAAGCATGTGCAATGGTTCCGATCCTACCGAACCGCTTACCAACAATGGCAACAACGATTGCTACTTTTTTGACGGCATTCCCTGGACCGTCAGCGTACAGGACGGCAACCCGATTCACGTTGCCGTCGGCGGTTTTGTGGCCAGAGGCGTCGAGGATTCCGATAGCTCGTTGTTTCCCTGCCGTGCCAGCTTCACTACTGGCTGCGATGCACCGGGATTCTCGGTCCTGGACACCCCGTGGCGCGCCTTCCCGTTTGACAATGACGACCGCATCGGCACCTACGAATTCGATCTCAACGGTCCGGACTACGCTGCTCCAGCCGCCTTCACCACCGCGCAGTTCGGTTGCACAGTGCAATCGTTCACAGGCTGCTCGCTGCGCTATCAGACTCAGTTCACCGTTACGGAGATCACCCAGGCCGCGCCGCCTTCCAGCAACGCACTGGTCATTGGCACGCCGAAGTTCGGTCAGTTCATCTCTTCGGCCACGCCGCTGACCATCGGTTCGGCTTCGCCTGACGCCGAAGGTTTCCAATATCGGTTCGAACCCGTTGGCGGTCCATTGCCGACCTACACCTTCACGCCTACGCAACCTTTCCCCGTGCACTGGGCCCACGTTGACCTTCCTTCCGGCTCGCAATCCGTCGCGCTCAATCTGAATGGCACAGACGGCGCATACAATTTCCAGTATTCCGCGCAAAACTTCGCGCAATTGCTGGAGACCCGACACGCCCAAGCCCTGGTTCTGGACAACACGCCTCCGGTCAACAGCATCAC
This sequence comes from uncultured Acidobacteriota bacterium, assembly GCA_963814635.1. Classification (GTDB taxonomy): domain Bacteria; phylum Acidobacteriota; class Terriglobia; order Acidiferrales; family UBA7541; genus Acidiferrum. Next base: position 525,061 of record CAWFDP010000004.1, read on the forward strand.
TCAGCCGGTGGCGATGGCCTATCCGCACAGCGCCACGCTCACGCTCGGCTATTCCATCAGCGATGGCACAGGCTCGGGTGTGGCTTCCTCCACAGCGACCATCGACGGCGCAACCTCATTGCCGGGTGTTCCTAGCTTGCTGAACACCCAGCAAATCCCGCTGCTGACCGCGCTCGCGCTCGGTTCGCATACTTTCAAGCTGGTCTCCACCGATAACTTGAACAATTCGGGATCCACGTCGGTGACCTTCACGATTGTAGTCACGCCGGCTAGCATTGAAGCTGACGTCACTCAGTTCCTACAAATGGGTGCCATTAAGAATGCGGGATTAGCTTCGACCATCACGTCCAACCTGGTTGCCGCCGCCGCAGCGCGCCAGCGTGGACAATGCAGCACCGCCGCTAACGACTACAACGCCTTCATCAACGCGGTGATGGCGCAAAGCGGCAAAGGCATTACGGTGACCGCGGCCAACATCATGATTGCCGACGCTCGCTATTTGATCTCCCACTGCCCCTGAGTTGCCCCTAAGTTGACGGAGTCATGCGCAGCCGCGGCGCATTACCAGGTCTCTGGCAGCGACCTCCCTCGCTGCCAAGGCGCCGCGGATTGCGCATGATGAATAATGATCGCGGCCGCCGCCGTCTTGCACTCTCTGAAGGCTCTGCAGGCTAAGAAAAGATAATGGTCTTGTTGCCGTAGAGCAGGATGCGGTTTTCGATATGCCAGCGCACCGCGCGGGACAGCACCACTTTTTCCAGGTCGCGCCCTTTTTCCAGCAAATCATCCGGCGAATCGCGATGCGAAATTCGCGTCACGCCTTGCTCGATGATTGGCCCGTCGTCCAGCACTTCGGTGACGTAGTGCGCGGTTGCGCCGATTAATTTCACTCCGCGTTCGTATGCTTGATGATATGGTTTCGCGCCGATGAATGCCGGCAAAAACGAGTGATGAATATTGATGATCGGCTGCGGATATTGCACGATGAAGTCTGTCGAGAGCACTTGCATATATCGCGCCAGCACCACCAGATCGATTTTGTTCGCGGCGAGCAGTTCCAGTTGCTGTGCTTCCGCTTCGGATTTATTTTCCTTGCTCATCGCAATGTGGTGGAAAGGCACGCCGAAGAAATCGGCGTGCCGCTTGGCGTCGGTGTGATTGCTGATCATTAGGGGAAAATCGCAAGCCAGTTCGCCATTGCGCTGACGATGCAGCAAATCCACCAGGCAGTGATCGTATTTGGAAACAAAAATGGCGACGCGCGGCCGGCGATCGCCCAGCGCCAGCGCCCAGTTCATCCCGAATTTGTGGGCAATCGGTCCAAACGCTCCATCGAAATCGCTCAGCGCCAGCCGGAAGCCGTTCAAATCCCATTCCACGCGCGCCAGGTAGTAGCGTTCCTCGCCGGCTTGATGTTGCTCGAAATGCAGAATGTTGCCGTCATAGCGATAAATAAATTCGGCAATGGTGGCGTCCAGTCCCTTGCGGTCGGGACATTGCACCAGCAGAATCGCAGTGTTTTTCACGGTGGTCTCCGGTTACCGGAGACCATTGTAAAGAACCAGCGCGCTCCCTGCCCAGCCGCCTGGAAAGACGGGCGAGGGCGCGCCTGCATCTACTATAAGCTCTGGATCGCGATCTTGTGCAAAAAGCCGGAACTAATTGGCAGAGTGGCGGGAAAATAATATAGGGCCTCCAGGAAAGAGGTATTCGTGTGCACGAGTTTCTCTATTTGCTTCTGTTGGTGACCGCGAGCGTTGCAGCTCAACAAATGACGCAGACTCAACCGTCGCAACAGACTCCACAGTCGCAGAGCCAACAGGCGCCGGCAGCGGCGCAGGGCAAAATTGCGGTGGAAGTGAAAACGGTGAGCGTGTTGGCCACGGTGCGCGACAAGCACGGAAAAATTATTTCGACGCTCGGCAAGGATGATTTTGCGGTGGACGAAGATGGCCGACCGCAAACCATCAATTATTTTGTGCGCGAAAGCGATCAGCCGCTGCGGCTGGGACTGCTGGTAGACACCAGCCTGAGCCAGCGGCGGGTCCTTGAGCAGGAACGCACGGCCAGTTACAGTTTTCTCGATCACCTGCTGCGGCCGGACAAGGATCTGGATTTTGTGATTCACTTCGACCGCGAAGTGGAATTGCTGCAGGAGTTCACCGCGTCGCGTCCGAAGTTGCAGGCGGCGCTGCTGTCTTTGCAAACGCCGCAACAAGACGTGGACCGCGGAAACGGCGGAGGCAGCCGCGGCAGCAGTGGCGGAGGAGGCGGGCGCGGTTCTGGACGAAGAGGCGCAGGGACGCTGCTGTACGACGCGATTTATCTGGCTTCAGATGAATTGATGAGCAAACAGCAAGGGCGCAAAGCGTTGATCATCCTTTCCGACGGCGTGGATCACGGCAGCAAAGAAAGCGTAACCACCGCGATTGAAACGGCGCAGCGCGCGGATACCGTCGTGTATTCGATTTTGTTCAAGGATGACCAAGAAAACGGTAATCGCGGCGGCTTTGGAATGGGGCAGCACGGCGGCGGACGGCGAGGCGGAAGATATCCGCAGGAAGAGCGGCCTGACGGAAAGAAGATTCTGCAGCAAATTTCGAAAGCCACCGGCGGAAGATTGTACGAAGTCTCGAAGAAAGAAACTGTCGATAAGATTTATTCGGAGATTGAAGAAGAGCTGCGCAATCAATACAGCCTGGGGTATACGCCGGAGAAAAATTCCGGACCGGGTTATCACAAGATTGTGATGACCACGAAGCAGAAGGATCTGATTGTGCAGGCGCGCGACGGATATTACGCGACGCAGTAAATGACGCGCTGAGAGCCGCGGCATTAATCCAAGAAAAAGCAGATTCCTCGTCGCTCTGCTCCTCGGAATGACGGACGGAAAATCTGGAATTTGGTCACTTCCTGAACGCAGGAGTCTGCGGTAGTGTGTGTTGCGTTGTATTGCTGGAGGGAATTGTGGCGGAGAGCGAAAAGTTTGATTTGGTGGTTATTGGGTGCGGGCCAGCGGGAGAGAAGGCTGGGGCGCAGGCGGCGTATTTCGGCAAGCGGGTGGCGGTGATCGAGCGCGCGAGAGTTCCGGGCGGGAGCTGCATCAATACTGGAACGGTGCCGAGCAAAACGCTGCGCGAATCGGCTTTGTATTTTTCCGGGCTGGGGCAGCGCGGGCTTTATGGAATTGATTATTCGCTGAAAGAAAATTTGACGGTGCATGACTTCATGCACCACGAGCGGGAAGTGGTGGAGATGGAGCGGCGACGGATTTTGAAAAATCTGCAGCTGCACAAGATTGAGTATGTGCAGGGGCAAGCGGCCTTTGAGGACGCGCACACGATTGTCGTTACTGATGGACAGACGACGAACGGCGGCAGCACGCCCGGGTCTCAGGGTTTGTACTTGCAACCCCTGCGTGAAAGACGATTGCGCGGGGAAGTGATTCTGATTGCGACCGGCTCGAAGCCGCATCGTCCTGCGGAAATTTCCTTTGATGATGTACACACGTTTGATTCCGACACCTTTTTGCAGATGGAGCGGATTCCGAAATCGCTGGCAGTGATTGGCGGCGGAGTGATCGGGTGCGAGTACGCTTCGATTTTCATGGCGCTGGGCGTGAAGGTGACTTTGGTTGATGGCCGCGACAAATTGCTGCCGTTCCTGGATACGGAAATTTCCGAGCGACTACGCGACCGCTTGAAACAATTGGGAATGGAGTTCTGGTTCAACGAACGCCCGGTGAAAGTGGAGAATTCGGCGAGCGGCGCGACCCTGCACATGAAGAGCGGAAAAAAATTGGAGACCGAGGCGGCGCTCTTTGCGGCAGGACGCCGCGCGGCGGTGGATGGACTGGCTCTCGAAAAAGCGAGCCTGGCATTGAATGATCGCGGGTACATTCCGGTGGATGAAAACTACCGGGCTGGCGTTGAAAATATTTATGCCGCGGGCGATGTGATCGGATTTCCGGCTCTGGCGTCGACTTCGATGGAGCAAGGTCGAGTGGCGGTATGCCACGCGTTCGGATTCAAGTACAAGCAGCGAGTGGCGTCGATGCTGCCAATGGGGATTTACACCATTCCGGAAATTTCCGCGGCGGGCGAGACGGAAGATTCCTGCAAGGAGAAGAAGATCGAGTACTGCGTGGGGCGCGCGCGTTATGAGAACAATGCGCGCGGGCACATTACTGGTGACACGGCGGGATTGTTGAAGATTGTGTTTGCGCCGGGCGACAAAAAACTGCTGGGCGTAAGCATTATTGGCGAGAGCGCGACGGAATTGATTCATATCGGAATGATGGCGCTAGATAACGGGCTGACGATCAATGAGTTCATCGAGCAGGTTTTTAATTATCCGACGCTGAGCGAAATGTATAAGTACGCGGCGTACGACGGGCTGGGGAATCTGGCTGGGCATAAGTTGCGGGAAGGATGAGGGGCGAGTCTTCAGTAGACAGTTGTCAGTCGTCAGTTCTCGGAGTGGAAAGAACGAAGAGTAGGATCGCCACCACAGAATCACCGAGACACAGAGGAGCGCCGGAAAGGAAGTAGTGGCACACAAGCGTGACAGGGACACCCCCTACTCCTCCATACTCCTCAACCTTTACTTGAAGTCCCCAGGCCCGAAGGCCCGTGGGTACGAAGGACTGCGCCCCTACGAGAAGCGGGAGTCGGCGCGTGGCGCGACTAGGGAGAGGGTACGCGGAGTTTTTTGAGTTGGTCGGCGGCGTTGGAGTTTTTTGGGTCGAGGGCGAGGGATTTTTCGTAGAACTGGATGGCGAGGATTTTGTCGCCGGAGTCCATGTAGGCTTCGGCGAGGCTGTCGTAAGTGTTGGCGGACTGCGGGTGAAGGTCGACGTTGAGTTGGAAGATGCGGATGGCGTCGGCGGAGCGTTTTTGACGGAGCAGGCGATAGCCGAGGGAGTTGATGGCGGGTTCGGGGATTGCGCCGGATTTGAGCGGCGCGTCGAATTGCTGGATGGCGGTATCAACGCCGGAGTCATGCGCAGTTTTGGCGAAGCGGAAGGCGTCGGAGTTGTAGGCGTCGTATTTGACCCAGGTAAAAGCGAGCGGAGTGCTGGCGGTGGCTTCGCGGAAGACGGCGGGAGCGATGGCCAGGCCGTTTTCGCTGTTGGTGAACATGATTGCGGCGGATTTGCGAGAAGGATTGGCGACCACGAAACATTTGAAATCGCCGTTGTCGCCCCAGTGCCAGAGCGTTTTTGATTTGCCGTTCTGCTCGATGCCCCAGCCTAGTCCCCAGAAAATATTTTTCGAGAGTTGTTTCGGTTCGCGGTCGGTGCAGTTGGTGCATTCAGGATCAACTGCGATTTGCGGAGTTTCCATTTCGTGGAGAGTGGCGGGCTTGAGACCGGCGCCGTTGAGGATGGCGGCGAGGAAGAGCGCGTAGTCGTGGGCGGTGGTGTTGAGCGAAGCGGCGGCGTTGGCGTGATCGTCTTTGCGCAAGGAGCCGGAGATGCCGTCGGCGTCGTGGCCGTAGGCGGTGCGGGCGTCGAAATCGGAGCGCCAGGCGTAGCTGCTGCTGGACATGCCGAGCGGAATGAAGACCATTTCTTTCATGACATCATTGAGTGGTTTGCCGGTGATTTGCTCGACGACGGATTGCAGATAGACGTAGCCTTCGCCGGAATAGCTGAAGCGTTCGCCGGGGGTGAAATAGATTGTGAGGTGCTCGTCATTGCGCCAGTTGCGGAAACCGGTGCGATGGCTGAGGACGATGCGGGCGGTGATTTTGGCGAGGCGGGGGTCATTCTCTTCAATGTATGGTTTGGGGAGATAGGTTGAGAGTGGAACATCGAGACCGAGTTTGCCTTGATCGACGAGTTTGAGGACAGCGTAGGCGAAGACGGGCTTGCTGAGGGAAGCGGCTTCAAAGATGGTGTCGTCGGTGACCGGTTGGTTGGTTTTGGTGTTTTTGACGCCGAAGTTGTGTTGCCAATAGGGCTTGCCGTGGCGAACGACGGCGATGGCGACGCCGGGGACACCGGCCTGGCGCATGAGGTCGGGAATGTCTTTTTCGAGAGGCGCGACAGCGGGATCGGAAGCGAGGTGCTGTGGGTTGAGCGAAGCGGACAGGAATAATGAGCAGCAGAACACAGCGAGCGATCGTAGAGAGAGGCAGAGTTTCATGGCCATTCGTCCTTTGCGGAGCCGAGGACACCTGTGCAGTGATTGGAGTATAGTCCTCGCCAGCACACGGAATGTACGCTGCTGTTAGACGAAAGGTTCCGGGAACGGTTTGTGGATGGATTGATGGTTGAGGAGGATTTCGATGAGTACGCGAAAACAGTGGTTCTTGAGTTTAGGGATGGCGGCCAGCCTTGCGGTGATGGGCGGGTGCAGCAAATCGGATACTGAAAAGCTGGAAAGGGACGCGAAGGCTACCGGCAGAGATCTGCAGAAGACCGCGTCGGATGCGGCGGACGCCACGAACAAAGCAGCAAACGAAGCGGCGGAGAAAGCCAAAAAAGCTGCGGATGACGCGAAGAAGGCCGCTGACAAAGCAAAAGCCGCGGTGAAGGACGGGACGAAGAAGACGAATTGATGACCGGCCAGTACGAAAACTGATTTGATAGAGGGAGTTCGTGAGTCTACTGCTGCAAATACTGGTTTTGTGGATTTCGGCATTGTCCGGAGGTGTGGCTGGCGGACAGCAGGGGGGAGCAGCGCGCGGGTATGTGGGATTTGACCGGAATGATTATCCCGGAGATGCGGGGCTGGCGGAGCTGCGGAAGGAGTTTGCGTTTGCGGGATATTGGCTGACGCCGCCGCCGGGAGAAAAAACGAATTCATGGACGGGGAAACGGAAAGTGATGGAAGCGCAGGGGTATGGATTTTTGTTGCTGGCGCGGGGAAGATCGGTGGGAGCGGTTCGAACGGCGGCGAGTGCGAAGCAGAAGGGAATTCTAGATGCGCAGGAAGCGGCGCGGCGAGCGAAGGCGGAGGGATTTGCAGTCGGCGCGATTATTTTTTTGGATGTGGAAGATGGCGGACGGCTGCCGGCAACGTATCACGCGTATTTGCGGGAGTGGACGGATGAGTTGATGAGATTGGGATTTCGGCCGGGAGTGTATTGTTCGGGGATTGCGGTGGATGAGGGCGGCGGCGCGACGATTGTCACGGCGGATGATATTCGAACGAATGAGGCACCGCGGGTGTTTGCGTATTGGGTGTTCAATGATGCGTGCCCGCCTTCGCCGGGATGCGTGGCGGTGCAGAATCCGCCGCTGCCGTCGGCGAGCGGAGTGAAGGATGCGGCGGTGTGGCAGTTTGTGCGATCGCCGCGAGAAAAAGAGACGGCTGCGAAATGCAGCGGGTATGCGGCGGATGAGAATTGTTACGCGGCGGCGGATGCGGCGCGGAAGTGGCATCTTGATATGAATGTGGCGGCGACGGCGAATCCGTCGTTTGGGAATGGGGAAGCGCAGTACCAGAAGGATTAGTTACAAACGAAAGGGCGGCAGATTCGCCGCCCGCCCGTGATTTTGGTAATCGTGAATCCGTGCCAGGTTAGATCTGGCCCATGCCGCCGTCTATGTTGATTTCGACACCGGTGATGTAGGAGGCGTCGTTGGAGGCAAGGAAGGCCACGGCGCCGGCGACTTCTTCAGGCTTTCCGAAACGCTTCATGGGCACGCTGGCGAGAACATTTTTGGCAAATTCATCGATAGCCTCTTTGGGCAGGCCGGTGCGGCCGAAGATAGGAGTTTCGATGGGGCCGGGAGCGACAGTGTTCACGCGGATATTCCGTGGCACCAAAGAAGCCGCCATGGAGCGCGCGAAAGAGCGGACCGCGCCCTTGGTGGCGGCGTAAATGGCGCCGCTGTCGAGGCCCTTAGCGTCAACCACGCTGCTGTTTAGAATGATGGAGCTGCCATCGCGCAGGTGGGGAAGGGCTTTTTGGATGGTGAAGAAAAGTCCCTTTGAGTTGATATCGAACATTTCGTCGTAAAGCGCTTCGGTGGATTGATCGAGCGAGCCGAACTTTGCCACACCGGCATTGGCGAAAAGAATGTCGATCTTGCCGAACTTCTGCGCGACGGTGGAATAGAAGCGGTCGAGATCGGCGAGATTGGAGACATCGGCTTTCACCGCGAGAGTTCCGTCGCCGATGAGCTTGACGGCTTCATCGAGAGTTTTCTGACTGCGGCCGGAGATTGCGACCTTTGCGCCCTCTTGCGCAAAGCGCTGGGCGGTGGCGAGACCGATGCCGCTGTTGCCGCCGGTGATGACGGCGACCTTACCTGTAAAGCGACTCATAAAAGCCTCCTGTGTGTTGCGCCGTAGCGGTTGGTGATACGCGAGGCCAAAAGGCCATCCGGCGAGCAACTTCGGTAGTTAGATGAACGTCTAAGTATGTGGTTACAAAATTCTTGAAAAGACCCGCAAGAGAGTCAGTTGTTTGAAAATAAGGAACTTAGCGGGATATTGCGGAAGTGAGGTTGAACTCAGCTAGACTAGGCGCGCGATGGACAGCAAGAGAATCGAACTTATTTCGAAAGCGCTCGGCGACGAGACGCGGCTGCGAATTTTTGAGGTGATTGCCGCGAACAAGAATTTGACGTGCGGCCAATTGGTTGCGCTGCACGGAGTGACGCCGGCGACGATTTCGCATCACCTCAAGATATTGGCAGATGCGGGGCTGATTGAGTGCCGCAAAGAGGGGCAGTTTGTTTACAGCCGGACTAAGCCGGCGACGATTACGGAGTATGGAGCGGCGCTGGCGCGAGTGGCGAAGGGGACGAGCGCGAAGCGGAGTAGCAAGAAACGGTGACGCGGGTGGTTTCGAGTCGAGAAGTATTACTGGAGTCGTACATTGAGATCCTTCGTCCCGCTTCGCGGGACTCAGGATGACAATTTTCGCTTGCTGGGAGGATTGCGACACGCGGATTCCCAAAATTCGTTGCACGGATTTGTAGCACGGGGATTCCGAAAAATCCGTCCCGCCATGTTTCGCTGCTGATTTCTTATTTCATGTGGGCGTCGTACCACGCGACGATACGGTTTAGGCGATCGACGAGATGTTTTTCTTCGTGGAAGCCGTGCGGCTCGCGGGGATAGACGACCAATTCGGTCTCGGCGCCGTAGCGTTTTAGTCCGCGATAAAGTTCCTGGCTTTGGCCGAGCGGATCGGTGGTGTCGGCATCGCCTTGGAGGATGAGGGTTGGAGTTCTTGCATTTTTGACATAAAGAAACGGTGAGCTGTTGAGGAAGCCGGTGGGTTTTTCGTAGGGAACGCTCCAAAACCATTCGTCGTAGGAAGGGCCCTTCTCAGTGCCGTACTCGGAGATGAGATTGGCCATGCCGGCTCCGGAGACTGCAGCCTTGAATGGATATTTTGTAGGCTGTGTGATGGCCCACTCTGCCATATAGCCGCCGTAGGACCAGCCGCCGATGCCGAGCCGATTGGGGTCGGCGATACCTTTTGTAACCAGATCATCCACTGCCCACATGACGTCCTTGAAATCGCCGCCACCCCAATCGGCGCGATTGCTTTCGATGAATTGTTCGCCGTAGCCGCTGGAACCGCGAATGTTGGGATAGAAAACGACGTAACCGCGCGCGACCAGGAGTTGCCCCCAGGCCTCGATGGAGGATTGCCATGCGCCGGTAGGTCCGCCGTGAATCAAGGCGATGAGCGGAAGCTTGGTTTTGCCGTCGTAGTTTTCGGGTTTTAAGAGTGCGGATTCGATTTCCATGCCGTCAAAGGATTTGTATTTGTAGGTTTCGGGTTTGGTTGTGGCGAACGCGTCAAACGATTTGTTGAACGAAGGAATTTTTTTGGGCTGCTGGCCCGGCGTCGAGAGCCACAGCTCTTGCGGTTCGGTAAAGTTTTCGCCGACGAAGGCGACGGAGCCGTTTGCACTGACGGCAAAGGATGATGGCGCAGTGCCAGGAGTGGGAAGATCTTCGCGAACGCCGGCGGAGGAGTAGCGAATGAGTTTTCGAGTGAAGCCATCCTCGGCAAGGAGGACCAAGCTTTCGTCCTGGTTCCAGCGATAGGCGAAGACCGGACGGTCGAGATTGGTGGCGGTGAGATTTTTTGCGGCGTGCATGCCGACGGGAAGGAGCCAGAGGTCGTGCGGAGAGGGGCCGTCTTCGCGGCAGCCGACGAAGCTGATGATTTGGCCGGACGGGGCAATGTCCAATTCGCCGAAGGGGCCGTGCGGGGCGAAAAGTTGGGTCATTGAGGATTGCGGATCGCCGGAAACCGACACACGAAAAATGCGTTCAGTGTTCTGATCGGATTCGGGATGATCGGTGGCAGTTACGGCAAGAGATCTGCCGTCGGGAAACCAGGTGAGGTCGGCAAGCTGATAATTTGCGGGCGTGAGGGCGCGCTCGGAATTGTCGCCGACATTCAGAAGCCAGAGGCGAGCGTGCTTGTCGTCCTTGTCGGTGATGCGAGCGTCGTCTTTGTCTTTTTCCTTCTTTTCCTCGGCATCGGTTTTGGCGTCCGGAGCGAGAAAGGCAATCATTTTTCCGTCATGGGACCAGGAAAAGCGGCTGATGCTGCGCTTGCCCTTGGTGAGAGGAGCGGCTTCGCCGCCGTTCATTGAGAGCAAATAGATCTGCTGGTTGGTGTCACGATTGGAAAGGAAGGCCAGCGATTTGCCGTCGGGCGACCACTTGGGCGAGGATTCGGACTTCTCGGAATAGGTGAGCTGTCGGAAAGAAGAGTTTGCAATTTCAAAAAGCCAGACGTGGCTTGGGCGCTGGTCACCTTTAGCCGGTTCGTTGACGACGAAGGCGACGCGCGTGCCGTCGGGAGAAAATTCCGGACTGGAGAGGTGGCGCAGGGAGAGCAATGCCTCGGGAGTGAGTGGCTTGCCGCTGGCGGGCGACGTTGGCTGTTGGGAAAGGCAGGTTGGCGGGCAGATCGACAACGCGCAGAAAATCGCGAACAGCGTGCAGCTACGCATGAAAAACCTCCGAAGAGCAGAACACAGGACTGTACCTGTGAAGGAGAAGAGCGTCAACATAAGCCAGTCAAATGCCATGAAATTCAGATGAGTGCGAGCGGGGAAAATTGAGACGGAGAATGAATTCGTCAGAAACCGATCATTCCGTGCAAAAAAAAGAAGCGGCACAAACATCGGTTTGTGCCGCTCGGCCTCGGAAAATTACTGGAGATCAGTGATCGTGGTGATCGTCGTGGTCGTGACCATGGCCGTGGTCATCGTGATCCTTGTAGCGGTCGTGATCGCGGCGGTCGTGCTCTTTGTCCCAACGATGATCGTGTTCTACGCGGCCGCGTTCGCCTTCCCAGTAGCCGTTATAGAAGCGTTCGCCATCGTGGCGCGGGCCGACCCAACGGGCGCCGGCATATGGCGGACGGGACCAGTAACCTTGATGCCAGCGATAGTGCCCGCCGACGGGATACCAGTAACCGCCGATCCAGACGAACTCCGGTCCGGGCTGCGCGGGAAGCACGGCTACCACCCGTGGTGGCGGCGGCACGCCGATCCTTATGCCGACCGCCACTTGAGCGTTTGCGGCGTAGGATCCGGCCAGCAAAAATGCGAAAAGCACACCGATTTTCAACAGGTTTTTCATTTTTTTGAATCTCCTCTCCCGTAGCAGTCAAACCCTGAAGGGAAGTTTTAGTTGCGCGCTGTTTGACACCGGCTGGGGACCGAGGCAGCGCAGCAATGAACGCACCTCGATATGAATCAGGGTAGCGTCAGGAGGGTGGCAGGGCAATTAGGCGAAGGCTTTTGGTGTTCAAAACGGTAGCCGAGGGAAATCGTTCGAGCCAGGAGCGCGGAAGTCTTGAAAACCATGAAAACTTAACGTGAAGAGCCAGAACGCTACGAACGCAGCGCAGAACTTTGCACGGCGTCAAGCGGCTCGGCTACAATCTGAGATTCATTTTGCGCGAAAACAGCGGACGGATGGCCATGCACGAACTGCGATTGCACAACACATTGAGCGGGAAGACCGAGCCATTCGTGCCGCTCATAGCGGGTGAAGTGAAGATGTACACCTGCGGGCCAACGGTGTACGACTACGCGCATATCGGGAATTTCCGCACCTTCGTGTTTCAGGACATTTTGCGGAGGTATTTGAAGCAGCGTGGGTTGAAGCTTACCCACGCGATGAACTTGACGGATGTGGACGACCGGATTATCGCGAATGCGGCTAAAGCGGGAGTTGGGATTCGGGAGTACACGGAGAAATACGCGCAGGCATTTTTTGCGGATTGCAAAGCGTTGAGCGTGGAAGCGCCGGAATTTTGGATACGCGCGACGGATCATATTCCGGAGATGGTGAAGCTGATCGAGCGGCTGCAGAAGAAGACGTTTACCTACGACAGCGAAGGCTCGATTTATTACCGGATCGCCAAATTTCCTGAGTATGGAAAGCTTTCCAAAATTGATTTAACTGGCATTCAGGCAGGCGCGCGAGTGGATAACGACCGCTACGAAAAAGAGAGCGCGAGGGATTTTGCTTTGTGGAAAGCGCCGAAGCCCGGAGAACATTTCTGGGAGACGGAGATCGGGTGCGGTCGGCCGGGCTGGCACATCGAGTGCTCGGCGATGGCGATGAAATATCTGGGCGAGACGCTGGATATTCACACCGGCGGAATCGATTTGGCGTTTCCGCACCACGAAAACGAGATCGCGCAAAGCGAAGGAGCGACCGGGAAGCCGTTCGCGCGGTATTGGCTGCACGCAGAGCACTTGCTGGTGGAAGGCGAAAAGATGTCCAAGTCGCTGGGGAATTTTTTTACGATGCGCGACTTGTATGGAAAGGGCTACAAGCCGTCGGCGTTGCGCTATGCACTGGCCAGCGTGCCGTATCGGCGGCAACTGAATTTCACATTCGATGGATTACAGCAGGCAACGAGTTCGGTGGAGCGGATACGGAATTTTGCGGACCGCCTGAAACAGGGAAAATTTCCGGCGGGTTCGCCGGGTGGAATGAAGGAACGTGCCGCGAAGGCGATGGACGATTTTGATGCCGGACTGGCCGATGATTTAAATACCGCCGTGGCGCTGGGGGCGACGTTTGATTTTGTGCGGGAAGCAAATATCGCGATGGATGGCGGCCAGTTTGGGCAGGAGGACGTGGCTCCGGCGCAACAGTTTTTGACGGCGTTTGAGCAAGTGTATGCAATTGTGCAGGACAATGACGCGGAAAAGCTCAAAGAACTGGGATTTGCAGCCGAAACGGGTGCGATAACCGACGCTGAAGTCGAGGCAAAGGTTGCCGAACGGCAGGGGGCTCGGCAGCGGCGGGACTTCGCGAAAAGCGACGAAATCCGCAAAGAACTGGCGGAACGTGGTATAATTCTTGAAGATAGTAAGGACGGAAGCGTCCGCTGGAAACGCAAATGAAACTTACAAATATCCACCGGCGACCCACTCAGGCTTCTCCCTCCGAACTGCGTCCGAACCTCTACGGCGTAGATTAAGTCCCTTCCCAAAAAGGCAGTGAGCACTTGGGTGTCGTAGTGCGTTGCAAGAGCCGGCAAGATGTCGGCGCTACGCGGGCTCCCGGAATGCGAACTGTGAACCCGATCCAACGTTCCGGCGTTTTTGCGCCGGAGTCCACAAGCACATCGGAATGCGAGCGGTCTGGAGACCAGCGACGCGAGAAAAACGGAGAAATCAAATGATTACGGCAAGCGAACTGAAGACGCCCCGGCTGGTGACAGCTCTGCCCGGGCCAAAGGCGAAACTGGTTGTAGAGCGCGATGCGAAGTTCATGTCGCCGTCGTTTACTCGGGATTATCCGCTGGTGGCGAAGAGCGGCCACGGCGCGATGGTGGAAGACGTTGACGGCAACGTGTTTTTGGACTTTGCGGCGGGCATCGCGGTTTGTTCGACGGGACATTGCCATCCGAAAGTGGTGGCGGCAATTCAGAAGCAGGCGGCCGAGCTGATTCACATGTCCGGCACGGATTTTTACTACGAGAGCCTGCCATTGCTGGCGGAGCGGCTCGGAAAGACTGTTCCAGGCACTGAAGATAAGAAAGTGTTTTTCACCAACTCTGGCACGGAAGCGATTGAAGGAGCGGTGAAGCTGGCACGTTATGCGACCAAGCGCGACAAAATGATCGCGTTTTACGGATGTTTCCACGGCCGGACGATGGGGTCGCTTTCGTTGACGGCGTCGAAGTCCACGCAGCGCAAGGGATTTGGCGCGCTGCTCGGCGGCATCGAACACATTCCATATCCATATGCTTACCGCTGCGCCTTGGGACACGGGCCGGAAACTTGCGGAGCGGAAATTCTGGAGACGCTGGAGAACCAGATTTTCAAGCGGCTGTTTGATCCGACGGAAGTGGCGGGAATCATCATTGAGCCGATTCAGGGCGAAGGCGGCTATGTGCCTGCGCCGAAATTCTTTCTGCAAGAGCTACAGCGCATCTGCCGCCAGCACGGAATCATGCTGATTGTGGATGAAGTGCAATCGGGCATGGGACGCACTGGGAAGTGGTGGGCGTTCGAACACGCGGGAATCGAGCCGGACATTATTACCAGCGCCAAGGGAATTGCCAGCGGAATGCCGCTGGGCGCGATTATTGCGAAGTCCAGCGTGATGAACTGGAAACCGGGTTCGCATGGAACGACGTTTGGCGGAAATCCGGTTTGCGTGGCGTCATCGCTGGCGACCTTGGATTTGCTGGAAGGAGGCATGATCGAAAATGCGGGGAAGATGGGCGAGTACATTTTCCAGCGCACCGCTGACTGGACCAACAAGTTCAAGATTGTCGGCGATGTTCGCGGCAAGGGGCTGATGGTCGGTATTGAATTTGTGCGCGATCAGCGAACGAAGGAGCGAGCCGGGGATTTGCGCAACGCGATCGTGGACAGCGCGTTTCACAAAGGGCTGCTGGTGCTCGGCGCCGGCGAGAATTCGCTGCGACTTTCGCCGCCGCTTTTGATTGACGAGGAGCAGGCGGACTTTGCGGTGCGGACTCTGGAGGAATGCATTCGGGAAGCACAGAAGAAAGCCTAACGCAGAGGCGCAGAGAACCTGAGAGAAAACCGAACCCCGCGATGGCCACCGAAAGAATGGCCACTGCGGGATTTTCGTTTATGCTGGCGCTTAGAGCAGATACACAATAATTAACTCTCGGGGTATTTTGAAACGCCATGCCGATTTTTTCGCGACTAATATTTGAAACGGTGAAGTGGCGCGCCAGACGCAGGCTGAGCGGTGGCGAAGAATCCCTCGGTGACGATAAAGAAATCGCGCGGCGGCGCGGAGTGCGCGGCGAAACGTTTGCGTATTGTCATTTGCGGCGGCACGGATATGTGTCTGTGGCGCGGAATTATGTGCCGCGTGGAGCCAAGGGCGAAATCGATCTGGTGGGATACGACGGCGACGGCATTTGTTGAGGTGCGCACGCGGACGACGCGTGAGGATCAAGCGGCGCTGCCGGAGTTGAGCGTGACCGCGGAAAAACAGCATGTGGGGCGAACGGCGCGGCGGTTTTTGTCGGAACGTCAAGTGAAAGAGTGCCCGATGCGTTTTGACCTGGTGGCGATCGAGGAAGTGCCCGGCAGCGCGCCAGCAATCCGCCTGTACAAAAACGCCTTCCGCTCGCAGATGTAACGTCTGACGCCGGAAAAGCCGCAAAGTGGCGCGGAAAGCGGTAAGATAACCATCGCGGCGCCCGCCGCGAATTCTTTGGTAAATGCAGTTAGGAGGCGGAATTGCCGGAGTTACGGAAAGACCCGATTACAGGCCGCTGGGTGATTATTTCGACCGAGCGCGGAAAGCGGCCGATGGATTTCTTGCGCGAGAGCGTGATCCCCAAGGACGCGAAGAATTGTCCGTTTTGCCCGGGGAACGAAGCGAAAACGCCCAATGAGGTTTTGGTTTACGGAAGAAATGGCGGAAGCGCGAACAGTTCAGGCTGGTCGATTCGCGTGGTGCCGAACAAATTCCCGGCGCTGGGAATTGAAGGCGAGCTGGATAAAGAAGGCGAAGGTCTGTTCGATAAGATGAACGGAATCGGCGCGCACGAAGTGATTATCGAATCGCCCGATCATTTTTCGACATTGGCGACAATATCGGAACGCGCATTGGAAGACGTGCTTTGGTCGTATCGCGATCGCATGCTGGACTTGAAGAATGACAAGCGCTTCCGGTACGTGCTGATTTTCAAGAATCATGGAGAAGCGGCGGGCGCGACCATGGAGCATACGCATTCGCAACTGATTGCGCTGCCGATTGTGCCGCGCCGGGTGCGCGAGGAAGTGGACAGTTGCTGGCATTACTACGACGAAAAAGAGCGCTGCATTTTCTGCGACATCATCCGGCAGGAGCGGGAAACTGGCGAGCGGGTGATTGGCGAGAACGATCATTTCATTACGCTGGCGCCGTACGCGCCGCGGTTTCCGTTCGAAATGTGGCTGTTGCCCAAAGCGCATGGTTCGTCGTTTGAAAATAATCAGAGTTCGATGTACGCCAGCCTGGCGCGGATGATGAAGGACACGCTGATGCGCCTGGACGCAGTGCTGGACCGCCCGGCATACAACTTCATGATCCACACCTCACCGATCGGCGAAGAGATCAACGATCACTATCACTGGCACATGGAAATTATTCCCAAGCTGACCAAAGTGGCGGGATTCGAATGGGGAACCGGCTTTTACATCAATCCGACGCCGCCGGAAGAATCGGCGCGATTCCTGCGCGAAGCCAGAATCTCGCAGCCCGCGAAAACATAGCGAAATTTCCAAGTTGCGATGCGTGCTGACAGAGCACGCATATTTTCGTTATACTTAAAAATTGGCGGCGCGGTACCCAAGTGGTAAGGGAGAGGTCTGCAAAACCTTTATGCGTGGGTTCGATTCCCACCCGCGCCTCCAGAATTTGCGTTGTAAAATGAAGAAGTTACGGGCAACTGGTTTTTGCGTGTCCCTGCCGTGTACCTCGTCAACAGTTGAAATCATAGGGTCGTTCTTCCACGCATTCGTTAGGTCCGCCTCAAGTTGTTCTTGACGAGATCGCACCCAAGGCGCGTAGTGCTTCTCAGTTATTCGGACACTCTGGTGTCCCAGCAAAATCGATACGCGTTCAATTGACACGCCGACAGAAGAAGTTCAACCGCGAACCTGTCACGGAATCTGTGGGGATAAGCATCCCCGAACGGCGCTGCGTTCCAAGTCAATTCTTGGGTATTGTCTAATTCCGAGAACTCTTGGAGGTCGCGTGAAAATCATGGCTTTCCCTTCATGTTCGCTCGCCACACTTTTCGAGCACTACCCGCCTCTTGAAACGAATTGACTCCACAACAATGGCAATGGGATAGTTGGGGTAAATTCCACGGAGATTTCCTTATGAAGCGATTTGGCTTGATAATCGCAGGCTTTTTTGTGGTTGCTGCTTGCGCGGCACAATCCTCGGCGCCCGCGAAGAGTTCACCGCCGGTTGCCACTGTCGACGGCCAGTCGGTCACCGAGGACGATCTCGCTCCCCTTGTGCAAACCCAGCTTCGGCCGCTGCGTGAGCAGGAATTTCTGATCAAGAAAAAGGCCCTCGAAACCTTGATCTCGCAACGGATTATCGATGCAGAAGCAAAGAAGAAGGGGCTTACGACCGAAAAACTACTGGAGCAGGAAGTGGACGCGAAAGTTCCGGAGACGACCGACGTCGAGCTCAACGCCATTTATGCGGTGCAACGCGAGCAGCTAAATCGTCCGTTTGAAGAAGTGAAAACGCAACTGCAACAAAGTTTGAAGCGAGCGAAGATTCAGCTGGCGCGCCAGGAATACTCGGCGCATCTCCGCGAGCAGGCGAAAGTTACTATTTTGTTAGGCCCGCCACGTGTGCAAGTCAGCGCTGACCCGGCACGAGTCCGTGGCAATCCCAAAGCCCGCGTGATGATCGTGGAATTCTCCGATTTCCAGTGCCCGTTTTGCAGCCAGGTCGAAGCCACTCTAAAAGCGGTTCTGGCGAAGCACCAGGACAACGTGGCTCTGTCCTTTCGTGACATGCCGATCACTCAGATTCATCCGCTTGCCTTGGGCGCCGCAGAGGCAGCAAGATGCGCCGAAGAACAGGGCAAGTTCTGGGAATATCATGACCTGCTTTTTGAGGACCAAGGCAGCCTTGACCACAACGGCTTGATCGCCAAGGCCGCCAAGCTTAAATTGGCCGCCAAGCAGTTCGACGAGTGCCTGACTTCGGAGAAATACAAAACGCAGATTCAACAGGACAATCAGGATGGCCTGCGCGCAGGGGTCAGCGGTACGCCAGGGTTCTTCATCAACGGAATTTTCATGAGTGGCGCACAACCAGAAGCGACATTCGAAAAGGTAATCGACGAACAGCTCGCAGTAACGATTCCTCCGAAGAGCTAGAGATCGTCGAACCTGTCTGCGACGAAAAATGGGTGCGAACAGGTGTCCCGCCCGGATCGCTGGACTTCACTAACCTCCATACCGTCAATTACTTAGCACCTTTTAGCGTGTACTAAAGTAAAGCCCCTGTCCTAAATTTGGACTGGAGTACAGTAGCGGTACCAGTACGCGGCCTCTACGCTGCTAACAGCCTGAGGGGGCGTATATGAGCAAAATTAGTAATCGGGCCCAGGGCTTCAAAAACCTCGCCGTTTTTGCAAGTTCCGCAATCATACTCGTCATCAGTTCGTTCGTTATCGTAAGCCCAGCCGTTGCGCAGGGAAACCCCAGCAACCGCGCTGGGTCGTCCCATGAAAGCGAACGAGCGGCCGAGGTTCGCGCGCTCAATAACAGCGTGCTGCAGCTGCACGGACAGGCGCAGGAGAACGCTTCGAGTGCCACCGGTATTCGCGGCTTGGCGGCCATGGTGCTGACGCAGCGCGCCGCCGCGTTGCAAACGTTGATTCAGGAAGACCCGCACTCCGCCTTGACCTTCGCGTTTTCGCCGGAACTGCTGGCTGATTTGGCCGCGAAGTTTCCGGATTCTTCCGCAGCTCTGGAAGCTCACACAACTTTGAGCGGACCCATCGAGTTGTGGATCTTCGATAGCGGCGACCTGAAGACTTCACACTCGCAGTATCAGATGAAAGTTGGACTGCAAACCGTGAATCTGCACTTTGCCGGGAAAGAACCCAGTCTGGCGAAGGGAAGCACATTTCAAGTTACGGGAGTTGTACTTGGCAAGGATATGGCGGTTTCCGACGCGCAACCGGCCTCAACCGGCGCAGCGTTAAGTTCCGCATTCGGCACGGGAATTACGATCGCGCGAGCTGCTTCAAGCGGTTTTCAGCAGCATTTCGGCACGATCTGTTTCTCACTACTCTGCCTGCTGGGAATCGCGATGTTCGGTCTCGCGGTCAAGATTCGAGCAACCGGGCAGTGGGCGAAGCAGTTCGCCATCTGCATGACCACCGCAGCCATCGTTCTGTTTAATCCATCCTTGAGTTCCGCGCAGACTGCAATTTGCAGTACCACCGGAGTACAGAATGTTGCGGTACTGCTGGTGACTTTTCCAAACGCAACTTTGCCGAGCGGTGTGACCACGCAAAGCCTGGGCGACATTTTCTTCAACACCAACACTGGCGTATCGGTTGACGGCTATCTCCGAGCTGCTTCGTATGGACAGACTTCGGCCACTGGAAATGTGTTCGGACCGTACACGCTCAACGGCTCCTATACTTCGTGTGGCGACGTCAGCGGCGCCGTGCTGAATGACGCAGTGGCGGCTGCCGTCAACGGCGGAGTGAACTTGCAGGATTACAGCAGGGTCTTCCTGGTTTTCCCGGACGCATTTGGCTGCGGCTGGGCTGGATTCGCCTCGGTGGGAAATTGTTCAATCTCTTCGACTTCCGGAAACTTTAACGCTTCCGTCGGCTATCTTGTGGCTTCTTATATGGCGACACGCTCGAGCGGTGTATCGGTCGCCTCTCACGAGCTCGGTCATAATTTCGGGCTTCTTCACTCCGGTCTGATCACTCCAACTACGGTGAGTGATGTATTGGGCCCGACCGCCGCCCCGGGAACGGAGGCGGACCTCGGCGATTACTGGTCGACGATGGGAGAGCTGGTGATGGGTTTGTACCCCGCGCCTCAGAAAGCGGAGATCCTAAAGTGGATGGCTTCCAGTTCGAACTACCAAGTCGTCCAGAATTCAGGGACATATACGCTGCAACCGCTCGAAGCCAGTCCGGCGGGCTTGCAGGCGTTGAAGATTCAACGCGGCGCCGGCAGCAACGAGTGGCTTTGGGTTGAATATCGCCAGCCTATCGGCAATTACGATCCAACGCTGCTCTCGCAGCCGTTTTCTGGAGCTCTGATTCATTACGAAGATCCAAATACTCCGCTGGGACACACGTATCTGGCGAACTTTACGCCTTCCGACGCGTCCGGCAATAGTCCGGCGCTTGCGGCGGGACAGAGCTGGACCGATCCGTACAGCAATCTTTCGATTTCCGCGGTCAGTGCTAACTCGAATGGTTTGACCGTAAGCGTGACGTACGGCGCGACGCCTTGCGTTTCGTCTGCGCCCAGCGTCTCTTTTTCGCCTTTGGATCCCAGCGCTTACCCCGGACAAAGCGCCAGCTATGCAGTATCGGTCACCAACCAGGATTCGAGCGGCTGCTCGGCCAGCGCAATCAACCTGAATTCCAGCGAGCCGTCCGGCTGGTTGACGGCGCTCTCAACAAGTTCCGTGACCCTCAACCCGGGGCAATCGGCTTCGATCACGATGGGCAAAGGAGTGCCGCAGGGGACGCCACCCGGGACGTATGCAGTCAATTTGAGCGCAACTAACAATTCCGCCACCGCAGCGGGCACTGCCAACGCTACGGTCATGACGCCGCCGTCCCTGGCCGTGAGCTTGTCTGTTCCGGCGGCCAGCTTTTCGCCTCCGGGTACGGTTGCCATAACGGCGGCGGTCACCAGTGGCGGTGTGCCAGCCGCCACTGGCAGCGTGACATTCACATTGACGACCCCAAGCGGCGGTAGAACCACACAGAGTGCGCCAATCGGCTCTGGCGGAGTGGCGACCTGGAACTACAAGTTGAGCCAAAGATCCGCGGTAGGAAACTACTCGGTAACCGCGCAAGCGACGCTAAGCTCAGGATCAAAAAAGGCGGCCACCACGCAATCCGCAGCAAGCAGCGCCATTACTTTCAACGTCCTATAAATGAAGCGAGGCGCCCAGTTTCGGGCGCCTCGACTATTTGCGTTAAACCAAACTACAGGCTATGGCGCGGTGCATTCTGCCGCACCCTGACAGATTGGGCAGCTTGCGGTCCCATAT
The DNA here is from genome assembly GCA_963814635.1 of uncultured Acidobacteriota bacterium. Classification (GTDB taxonomy): domain Bacteria; phylum Acidobacteriota; class Terriglobia; order Acidiferrales; family UBA7541; genus Acidiferrum. Next base: position 546,288 of record CAWFDP010000004.1, read on the forward strand.
CCGTAGGTTCCGTTGGTGCGTGGATCGGAAGACGTAACTTTCGTTATGCTCCCGATGGCTGGTGTCGCCGACGAGATGGTAATCAGGTCGCTAAAGAAGTAGCGGCCCGCACCGTCGCCAGCGATTCCGTCAGTTCCAGTAATGGTCTGGTCAATCAACGACGGGCTGTAATTGAGTGGGCCGTAACTGGTGCACGTTGGTCCGGCACTGGTGGCAGGTCCCAAGGTGATTCCGCTTGCCACGGAGGAACCGGTACCCGAAACATTGGAGCTATCCGGATAGTCGGTGAGCGAAATACCGGTGACCTGGCTTGGGCCGGAGTTGCAGACTTGACCGCCGTAAGTGACTTTCACCGCGACTTGGCTGCCGCTGACTTGCAAGGTTGTCTTGCAAGTCTTGGAGACAGTGAGCACAGTGTTGGCCTCGGCAGTGCATGTCTGGCTGGCGGTATTGGAAGATTGCAGATTTTGCGTGCCACCGGAAGATGTGGCCGCTAACGCGTAGGCCTGGTCAGATTGGGTGGTCGCGGTGCTCGTTGATGAATCGCTCCAAGTACCGGTGTCGCCGGAACCTAGCGTGTTCGTGCCAACATACTTGGAAGCGGCAACGTTGTTGACGACGTTGATCGCTGAGCCAGTCACTCCGCCGATGGTGTCGAAAACCTGAACGTCATAAAGAGTTCCGATACCAGTGTTGGTGACCACGCCATTCACAGGGTAATTGAAACCGGTTCCGCTGGAATTGACACTCGAGGTGCCGCACTGTTTTGAAATGCTCAAGCTGCACACCGGGAACCCACCGATGAGGAAGTCCTTCAGGACCGCCGAGGTAGATTGAGATGATCGCGTTTCTTCTAGGAAGCTGGAGAAGCAGGGAACAGTTGCGCCGACGCCGGAGAAAGCTTGCGTGATATCCACTCCACCCTCAAAGAAAAGTGGCGTCGCAAGATTACCCTCCCACGTGCTTGCCGTTGTTGCGGAATTCGTAATAGCGCAGTAGTAGGACGTACCGCACACTGCGGAAGGGCTAGCAAGGAGAAGCAGGTTGGTGTCGGCGCACTGGCCTGCGATTGGATTCTTGACGCCGGAAGCGCATCCGCCATTGATGGCATTGGGCAGACCCTTTTGGTTCCATGCATAAACGGAAATCGTGGAGGTGCCGCCTCCGTTGGTGAACGAAGAGATCACGAAGACGTCGCCGTTGGTATGCGAGCCGGAGAAGCCGCCGTTCCCGTTCAAGCCGACGGTCTGCTGAAAGAACCAGATGCCGATGTTGGCGTCGCCATTAGGTGAAGCGCGATCGGCGCCGAAAATAACGTCGAAGTCGCCCTGATTGTAAGCAGCGGCATATCCGGCGTTAAGCGTGTCCTTGTTCGGAGTTGGAGTGGACGAATAGGACCATTGAGAGAGCGGGTTAAAGTCTTTGGAGCCGCCACCCTGGAACGAGTCAGTGCTCGAGCTGCCGTTGACGAAAACGCGCACGCCAGAATGTCCCGCCGAGGAGCCGGCACCGATCGGGCCCGAGCCTCCGGTACCGTTCAGCAGGTTCCAGTAGTCGCACGGTCCATAGATACAGGAAAGGCTGCTGTTTGTGGCTTTTCCGTCAAGCTGGAACACTGTAGCCGGTGCCTGCGCTGCGGCATTACCAGCCAAGATAAGAGCTACCGCCAGAAGAAGGAATACCCCTCCGACTACCTGAAGATAGCGATTCACTGCTAGACATCGTGAAATTAGCGAGCTGGGAACACGCATTTTTGTCTTTCTCCTTATGATTTTTTGCATTTATGAAGCAACTGACCTGGTGAAACTGGACTGCGCAGGATTGCGGCCGCCGAGTGGCAACACAAGGCGAGCGTATACGAGCGTGGATATACCTCTAGCGCGGGCAAACTACCGGTTTGCCTACCCGCGGCTGGGTGCTTAGGTAGACGCATAAATCGCATGCAACTGCTACTGCAAATCCGACGAACCTTCGCCCCTCTTTTAGTACAAGCCAACAATGACTACGTGGCCGTCCGCTAAGAGATGGCGACCTGGTGATTACGCAACACAATCCTAGCTCGCAGAGCGAGCTAAGGTAGGCTGGGCACAAGAACTTAAGTCTCCACGAAGGCGACGTCAATTCCACTAAAGTTGTAGTCTGCCTACAACCTTGGTCGTTCGCCTAAAACGATATTGCGCTCGATCTGAAGGACTCGGAATTCGGCGTTGCGGACGTTCTTAGAGAAACCCTTTATTCATCGACCATATCGCCAGCTCCAGCCGGTTCGAAACTCCGGCCTTGGCGAAAATGTTGGAAAGGTGGCGTTTTACCGTATCCTCGCTTATCGAGAGATTCGCGGCAATTTCCTTGTTCACGCATCCCGTCAAAATCGCCGAGATAATTTCTTGTTCTCGCGGGGTGAACTTCAGCAAGCCAGGTTGTATCGTCCGCTCGGTACTGCGCTTCAAGCCGTGGAGATAGTCCACAAGGCTCGTCACTGCTTCACGGCCTACCCAATATTCGCCGGCCAGGACTTTCTCGATACACTTTGTCACTAGTTGAATGGCGGCGTCCTTGAGAAGTATGCCGCGGGCACCGAGTTGTAACGCTTCCACAATTTGTTTTTCTTCGATGGCCGCTGTGAGCACGATGGTTCGCACGTCGCCTTCGGCGGAGGCCAGTTCGCGCAGCACTTGTATTCCGGTGAGCCCGGGCATGGCGAGATCCAGCATCAGCACTGCTGGTTTCAATGCACTCGTTAATTTAGCAACCTCTGATCCGTCCACTGCCTCGCCGACAACGGTAAATCCTGGTTTAGATTCAAGCAGCGTGCGCAGACCGTAGCGGAAAACCGCGTGGTCGTCGGCGATCAAGATTCCAATACTCGCGGCCTTTTTAGCCATGCGACTCATCCGGAATGGTAATTTCAAGTCTTGCCCAGTTTCCTGGAGAAGAGTCAATCGTCAACTCACCGCCGATTAGGCGCACCCGCTCTTTGATCACGCCGGGACCTCGATGCGAAGCGTCGAGCTGGGTCTGTGTCACGCGGCCGCGAAATTCAAATCCCTGCCCGTCGTCGGCAATCAGCAGCTTGCGTTGTCCGTCATCGCCTTCGCGCAGGGTAATTAGCACATTTCGCGCCCCGCTGTGCTTTCGCACATTCGAAAGCCCTTCCTGAACAATACGCACAATCTCGTGACAAACGCTCGGCGGAAGCGTGATGTTCTTCTCCCCGGTTTCAAGGCGCGCTGAAATGCCGGTTTCAAGCCGAAATCTCGCCACTAATTCTGCCAAAAAGTCGGGCAGCTCCTTGGGGCTGAAATTCAACGGCTTTGTTTTCTCGATCAGATCACGGAGATTCAAGGCCTCTTGATGAACGAGCTCCTGCAGAGCGGCCAGCCGCGGCTCCAATTCACGCGAAGTATTTGCGGGCGGTCTTCTGAGAACTTCGATTTGCATTTCCGCGCTTAGCAGTGACTGGAGGATTCCATCGTGCAGTTCCCGCGCAAGCCCTGCGCGCACCTGGTCTTCCAACTGGGTGCGAATATCTCGCAAGAGGTAAATGTTTTGGATGACCGGCCCGATCTGCTTCGCCAGGCTGTGCAGAAAGCGTAGTGCTTCTTTGTGTCCCGAGTGAAGTGAAGGACCGACCAGAATCAGGCGGCCCACCAATGCCTCCTCGAATGAGAAGGAGCTGACCATCAGGGAAAGGACGTCGTTATCAGGAAGGAAGGAGTGCCAGTCTTTGGAATCCAGGAAGGCCACCCTTCGCCCCAAAATGTCGAATGCCAGAAGATTGGTGGGACGGCCAGACTGCTTGAATCCTCGATCGAAATACCAGGTATGCGCAGGACAAGAAAACACTGCAGTCTCCAGCTCTGAGAACTGCAGAACCGTTCTGACCGCTCCGATGCGGGATTTGCTTAGGGGGCGCTCCATCTCCCAAGAGAAAATCTCTTCGACATTTCCTTTTCGCAATGCCACAAGCGCCTTGCGAGGCCTATACAACGGTGCAATTTCAGCGAATAAGGACTCCAACGCCAGGTCCATCTTGGAACCTACTCTGGCATGGACGAGCACTCGGGCCACTAAGGCGCTCTCTGCGTGCAACCGTCTTTCTCTTACGACCAGATAGCCTAGCAACAGACTTATGACAACCAGACTCGCGCTGCGTAACAGGAACCGATCGATCGTGTAATCGCCCGCACCTAAGGTTTTGAAACTCCGCGGCCAAATTCGGAATACTACGAATTCGATGAGCAAAAACAGTGCAACTGTGGTCGTGCTGAGATTGAGTTCGCGAGACCCCCAACGGCAGGCCGCCGTTGTGATAACGAAAACCCACAACACCCCGTACGGGCTTTCCGGGCCTCCGGTAAGCATCGTGATCGTCCCGGCAAAAAAGAAATCGATCACCAGCATCGTTAGGCAGAAGACGGAGTCGGCGTTACCATGCAGGCGCAGCAGCAGAAATATCAGCAAACCGTACAAAACGTAAATGTTCAAGAGGGCTTGAGCTTGCCAAAGGTGGGAGTTCAATTCGGCTGTGCCCAAGTGGGCCCAGAGGTAGCAGTAAAGCGCCAAGACCACGCGCGTCGCACAGAACCGTTGCTCCATGCGTAGCGCTTCCCTAACCCCTAGAGAAGCGCTAAGTCCGCGGCCAAAATCTCCCGCGAAGATCGGGAGACGCAACGACATTTTGCTCTCCTCACTGTTCCTAGTTCGCTGCAGAGATGCCCGCAAGTAAGTAGGTACTTAACACTACTTGGGCCATCCGGCAAGGTCCTCACCTCCCGCACCTCCCGCACTGCCTGCCGCCCAGCCTAAAACGTTCCCCACAGAAAAACGTGAAATGTCACGTCCGCAATCGGTGCTATGCGTATCCGACTCAGCCTTCCGACATAGCCTCGACGCTCGACATACTTGCCGAGTCCGTCGAATGACATCGCAGGAAATTGCCACAATTGTGGCTGGTAATCTAAGGGCGCTTGTCAGCGTCGCAAATAATGCCGCCTCGACCTAATACAAATACTCATCTCGCGGCCAGGAAGCCATCTGCCCAAGTCCGATACCGGCAGTGGCGGCGTGTTCGGCCTTTCGCCAGGTGCTTACAGCTTTTTCGATAACGGCGGTAGGTCGGAAGCATTCAGGTCTCCTACACGTGTCCTCTTGTGGCAAGTCTGCTTTGCACTCGCAACATGACCGCCAGGGGAAGGGGAGTGTGAGACGTCGTCTTTTGTGTCGGGGGTTGCGTTCACCAATGACGAGCACCCCAGGCTCGCGCTCGAAGAGCTCTCTGACTTTATCTGGGCTCAGGTTCCACATCTCCGGGTGACCTGCCTCACGGCTCCCCGCACAGATCATAGGCCACCAAGGCCTCTGAGCGGTCCCCTTTTTCTGTGTACCTCTCGTGTGTCTAGGTGTGCCCATTTCAGGGTTTTTCTCCGTTTCCCTCCATTGTGGAATCAATAAGTTGCGAGTCTTCAACGTTTGACTCAGTTCGATTCCCAGCCGCGCCTCCAGAATTCACCGTATATTTCCATCTACACTTGATTCTGCAATTTTGATTCGGCCGAAGATCCGTCCGTCTAGCCCAATCGGTTTCGTCCCCGCATCCATATCTTGGCGAAAACGCTTGAATCCATTGGTAGCTGCCCCCGGCAACGGAGATTTGTGCCAAGTTGGAAACTTGCAGCGATTCTGTATCAAAACGGAAACGCTTCCGGAATTAAAAACTTCTAACCACATCGCAAATCAATTCCTTTCAGCGATATAAGCCGCCGTCCAGTCTCGAAAGTGGAGCCCTACGTGCCGCACATTACTGCGAGGGGAAGTGTGTCCCTCGAGGTCGGAGTGAAGAGAGCACGACGAGCAGCTTTTCTTCTGGCGGTGGCTGTGACGGCTGCGTTCTGCGTGCCTCGGGCCGTGCCGCAGGATGACTCCCAGCAATACCCGGCCAAGGCCAGGTTTCTGGCGGTGATGCCGAGATTTGTGGAATGGCCAGCAGCGATCTTCAAGACGCCCGCCGCGACGCTGCAGATCTGTGTGCATGGCGACTTCTCGTTTGGGACGAACCTTGCGGAACTGGCGAGGACCGAGAGTGTCGGCCGACATCGCATGGAGGTGAAGTGGGTTCGCAAAGAACAGGACTTGGCGGGATGCCACTTGTTATTCGTAAGCCGCTCCGCAGCGAAGCGGTACGACAAGGTGCTGGAAACCGTAAAGAATTCGATGACGATAACGGTCGGCGAAGAGCCTGAATTTCTGAAGGCCGGCGGCATGATCTGCCTGCAGGCAGCGCCGAACGGAGTGACTTTCGACGTCAATTTGGACGCAGTGCAGGACGGCCATCTCAAGCTGAGCTCGCAGTTGCTGGCGCTGGCAAAGCACATTGTTCGCCGGTCGGAGTCGGCGAGAAGCTGAAATGCTTGAGCGCTTGACCAACTCGGGAATCTCATTGCGACGAAGATTGCTGGTGCTGACGCTGTTAACGAGCGGCACCGGGCTACTGCTGGGGTGCGGTGCGTACTTGGCGCTGGATCTGCGCGATGCCAGGGAGAATGCGGTCGACGAACTGCAGACTGCCGCTGGTCTGATCGGAACCAACGCTGCGGCAGCACTGGCGTTTGATGACGCCATAAACGGAGCCAAGCTGCTGGAAGCTTTGAATACCCGGCCACATATTCGAGGGGCGGCGCTGTATCGGCCCGACGGGCGCTTCTTCGCTTCGTACCTCCGGTCGAACCTGAACGGAAAATACCTGTTTCCCTCGGCGGAACCAGCAGGGGTCGAGTGGTCAACCGATTCGCTGGCGGTGGTGCGCCCGATCGTTGTGAACGACAGGTTGCTGGGCAGCATTCGCATCGAAGCGGACCTGCAAGAGATGCGCGACCGCATGCAGCTGTACTTGCGGGTGACCGCGGTGATCGCCGCGGGGGTGATCCTAACGGTCTACTTTCTCACCATCGTTCTGGGGCGTGCGGTTACCTGGCCAATTCAGCGTCTGGCGCAAACGGTGCGAACCGTAGCCGAGAGCCAGGACTACTCGCAGCGCGCTCCGCTCCTGCAAGGGAAAGAGATGCAGCAACTGAGCGCCGACTTCAATCACATGTTGGACGAAATCTCGATACGCGATGCCGCTTTGGTTGACGCGCGGGATCAGCTGGAGGCCCGGGTCGCGCAGCGTACCAGCGAACTTGAGAATGAAATCGGCGTGCGAGAACGCGCGGAGATTGCAATGCGGCAGAGCGAGGAGACGTTCCGGACCCTGAGTGCGACTGCTCCGGTGGGAATTGCCCAGCTGGACCCGCAGGGGAAGATTATTTACGTCAACCAGGCGTGGCAGGAGATGACTGGACTTTCGTTTGACGCCAGCATGCGCGACGGATGGCGGACTGCCGTCCATCCGGGCGACCTGGAGCGACTGGAGCGCACCCGAACCGCCGCGATTTCGCAAGCGCAAGATTACACGATGAGTTATCGGTTCCTTGGTGCGCAGGGACTGGTGTGGGTCGATACCAGCGCTCGAGCAATCAAGGGTACGAAAGGAGAGCATCTGGGCTACGTCGCGGTGACCCAGGACGTGACGCTACGGCAAGTCGCCGCCGAAAATATGCGACAGGCCAAGGAGTCCGCGGAGGCCGCGAACCGGGCCAAGAGCGAATTTCTGGCGAATATGAGCCACGAAATTCGCACGCCGATGAACGGCATTATCGGGATGACTGAACTGGCGCTGGATACCAAACTGGACTCCGAACAGCGCAACTACTTGAACATGGTCAAATCCTCCGCGGACGCCTTGTTGGGCATCATCAACGACATCCTGGATTTCTCTAAAGTCGAATCCGGTCGCATCGAGCTGGAGAACGCAGTGTTTTCCTTGTCCGCCTGCATCGAGGAGGCTTTGCGTCCACTGGCTCTGAGTGCCCATGAAAAGGGCCTGGAATTATCGTGGTCAATCGATGCCGGAGTTCCAGAATACCTAAATGGCGACTCCACCCGTCTCCGCCAGGTGTTGATCAACCTTTGCGGGAACGCGGTGAAATTCACTAAAGAAGGCCGGGTAAGCATTCGGGCGGAGCGGCAGCAGTCACCGTCAGGCAGCGTAACGCTGCGCGTCACGGTTTCCGACACCGGAGTTGGCATTCCGTTGGAGAAGCACAAAACGATTTTTGAGTCTTTCTCGCAGGCCGATGCTTCCACCACGCGTGAATTTGGCGGCACCGGACTTGGCCTCACCATTTCCGCACAGCTCGTTAAATTAATGGGAGGAAAGATCTCGGTTGAGAGCGCGGCCGGGGAGGGAACGAAGTTTCATTTTACAGCTAAGTTCGGCGCGGTTGCCGCCGCAGAAATTCCAGAGATCAGAGCGGTCGGTCCTGACCTGTCCGGGTTTCGCGCTCTGGCGGTTGACGATAATGAGGTCAACCGCCATTTGCTGGAGCGTCTGCTGCCGGCCTGGGGAATGGAAGTAACGCTGGCAGCGAGCGGCGACGACGGCCTCAAGTTTTTTGCAGAGCAGGAAAAGGCCGGGAACACTTTCTCGGTGGTTTTAATGGACAAGAACATGCCCGGCTTCAGCGGATACGAAGCCGTCGAGGAATTGCGCGGACTACCCGGCGGTGCAAAAGTCCCGGTGCTGATGCTGACTTCCTCGCCTGCAGCCGAAGACCAGGTCCTTCACGCAGACCTGCGAATCTTCAAGAGAATCAGCAAGCCAATCATGAGAGAAGAACTGCGGACCGCTTTGCAAATGGCGCTGTGTCCCACCAAGTCGGCGGACCTAGGCGGGACGCAAAAGGGCCAACCCCGGAATGTCGAGGCCCTACGTATCCTTTTGGCGGAAGACAACGCCGTCAATCAGAAGCTGGCCATTCGGCTCCTGGAAAAAATGGGGCATCGAGTCACACTGGCAGTCAATGGGCAGGAAGCCGTTGACGAAATCCAGCGCCAGAGATTTGATCTGGTCCTGATGGACATTCAAATGCCGGTGATGGGCGGGGTGCAGTCAGTGCAACTGATTCGCACAGCGAAAAGCGAACACGGACGCAGGACGCCGATCGTCGCGATGACCGCCCACGCGATGAAGGGCGACCGCGAAAAATATCTGGCGGCGGGAATGGACGGCTACGTTTCCAAGCCTATTCGTTCGCAGTTCTTGCGGGAAGAGATGGCGCGAGTCTTGCAGTTCGCATCGCCTGCGGAACCGCCGCATGAGCGTCTGACCGTGAACAAGGAGGAATCCGTGATCGATTGGGAAGAATTTCTTAATCGTGTGGAGCATGACGAGGAACTGGCGCGCGAACTTCTCGGCATCTTTCAAACCGAGTCGGCCGTTAATCGAGACACCCTGCGCGCCGCTGTAACTGCGCGTGACGCTGAAGCGGTGCGTAACGGCGCGCACGCCTTCAAAGGAATGCTCGCAAATCTTGCCGCAACTAACGCATCCGGTGCCGCCGCCGCGTTGGAAGACTTGGCCAAGGACGGCAACACCGATGCGCTTGCGGCGGGCTGGCAAACGTTCGACACCGAATTGAGCAAAGTCCTACAGGAAGTCGAACACCTGCTCGCGGGAGCCTTGCAATGAAAACCATTCTGATCGCCGACGACGACAAACTTTCGCGCCGGATTTTGCAGACGACTCTGGAAAAAGCGGGTTACCGGGTCGTTGCCGTGGATGACGGCGTCACCGCCGCACGAATCCTGTGTCAGCCGGACGGGCCGCGGCTGGCTTTGCTGGATTGGATGATGCCCGGCATGGACGGCCTGGAAGTGATCCGCGCGGTTCGTTTGCAGTCCGAAACGCAGTATGTGCACATGATTCTGCTGACCTCCCGCCAGTCCAAAGAGGACATCATTGCCGGCCTTGAATCCGGCGCGGACGACTACCTGACCAAGCCTTTCGATCCACAAGAACTGCGCGCTCGGCTGCGTACCGGTGAACGAATCCTGCGGCTCGAAGACAGTCTGGTCAAAGCGCGCGAGGACATGCGCTTCAAGGCCACCCATGACCCGCTCACCTGCCTGTGGAATCGCGGCATGATTCTGGACTTCCTACAGCGTGAAGTGACCCGGGCGCGCCGCGACGGCGCTAAGGGAGGAGTGACCATCGTTCTTGGCGACGTCGATCATTTTAAAAAGGTGAACGATACCTACGGGCACGCCACCGGCGACGAAGTGTTACGCGAAGTCGCTTGCCGCCTAACGGACTCCGTGCGCAGTTACGACGCCGTCAGCCGCTACGGCGGCGAGGAATTTCTGGTAGTGCTGAACGGCTGCCGCACGCCGCAGGGCGCCAATCGTGCCGAGCACATGCGTCATGCGATTCACGATTGCACCGTGGACACTGCATCTGGAGCGGTAGCTGTTTCCATAAGCTTTGGCGTGGCGGGCACCGACGACTGGCAGGAATTAAACGCCGAACAGCTGATTCACGAAGCCGACATTGCACTCTATCGCGCGAAGGCGCTAGGCAGGAACCGCTCGGTGCTTGCCAGACCGTCGGGTTTGCAGGAAGTCCGAGAAACCATTGAAGCCCACGATCCCGTCTCCGCGGATTAAACCTTGGGCCGCGCCTGCTGCATCATCTGGCGCATTGCCACGTTTGAACCCGGTGCACGCTTCTCTCGCCACGCTTCCAAACGCTTGCAGGCTTCTTCCAAGTTCTGAAAAACCATCGGATTCTTGAACGCTGACCGCCAGGTCGGCACGATACTGCGAATCCGGTCCCACACCACCCAGATTTCTCCATTGCTCTCAAAAAAGAGCTCGTCATTGATCAGCCCGCGATTCACGATGCCCGCCACCATGTCCCAGTAGCTCAGCACCATGCGGATGTTGCTGTACTCGTCGCTTCCCGGCGCGTATTTTTCCATCATCTCCTCCGGCGACATCGGATGGAAATGATCCAGAAACCAGCTGCGCGCCTGGCGCAATCGCGCTTCCCGCCGCATATCGTAAAGCCGCAGCATCAGATTCACTTCTTCGTAGGTAATGGTGGACATTGCGATCCTCCTGGGAGTCGGGCCTATTGCGGGGACGCGGCATGCGGTGTTGCGCCGCCGGGCGACTGCGGATTGGTCAATTCGAATCGCAGCACGCTCGACAGCGGTATGCCTTGCTTCTGGAATTCGATCTGAATTCTGCGGCGCAGTTCGCGCGTAACTTCATCCTGCCGCGTGGGCGTTGTTCGAACTTGCAGCCGCAGCACAGTCGCAGTTCGATCGTAAGATTGCACGCCAAGTACTCGCGGCCCGTCCACCAGCGCTTGCGCCCACGCAGAGTCGCCGCGCAGCTGCGCCGCGGCCGCCTCCAGCGCCGCCATCGGCTTTTCCAATGCAATCTCTGGAGCCAGGCCAATATCCACAAACGATTGCGACCAATCCCGGCTCAGGTTCGCTACTACACGAATTTCGCCGTTCGAAATAGTCACCAGCGCGCCGCGTGCATCACGTACCAAAGTACGCCGCAACGTAAGATATTCAACCCGCCCGGTGGTGTCCGCTATCTGCACCGTGTCGCCTACCGCATACTGGTCTTCCAGTACGATGTAGATTCCGCCGATAACGTCACGCACCAGGTTCTGCGCGCCGAAGCCCACTGCCACGCTGGCCAGGCCCGCGAGGGTCAGCGCCGGGGTCGGGTTGATGCCGACTCTATCCATCGCTGTCAAAACTGCGATGGCCCAAACCACTTTGCTGGCAGTGCTGTAAACCACTTCCGCTAGAGTTCGGGTTTGCTGCTCGCGTGCCTGCTCGCTGCGCGACTGTCCTTCCGCCCGCTTGATCAGCAGGTTGGTCATCACCCGCAAAAAGCGGTTGAGCACCAGCGCGATGGCAAAAATCCCCAGCAGGTGCAGCACGATTGACAGGCTATTTTCCTTCAAAAAAGAGAGCAGACTGGACATAGTCGATTCGCCGGGGGAGTATAACATTGAGTCGGCGAGCATGCTCGCCGCGGCGCGGCATTTCCGAAGCGCCGGTCCCAGCGGGAGCGCTGGCTATACGGAGCGATTTATGTGGGCATCCAGAAGAATTCTTTTGCGCAACTTCGCTGCGGCAACGGTTGCCTTGCTGGCCGATTCTGTCAGCCGTGGGCAAGAGCCCTTCCCGAGCCCCAGGCGGCAAACGCCGGTTCGCCCTGGTGACGATGAGCCCAATCCGAATCCCAACTTAAAATCCCCGACCAAAGTGCTGTTGGAGGAAAATCAGAAGGATATTAAGAAGAACGTCGAAAAACTTTTTGATCTCGCATCGCAACTGAAAGAGCAAGTGGAAAAGACCGATTCCACCACGGTGCTCTCGCTGGCTATGGTCAAAAAAGCCGAGGAAATCGAGAGACTGGCTCGCCAGATTAAGGAGCGCGCCAAAGGCTGATCCTTCGTGTACGCAGGTCCACTTCACTCATTGCCGATTCACCGGGGCAATCTTTCGAGTTTCACGCTAGAATACTGATATCAGGTTTGCGGCATCGTTCACCTGAATTTGTCTGCGCGCCCGTAGCTCAGCTGGATAGAGCGTGTGCCTCCGAAGCACAAGGTCGAGTGTTCGAATCACTCCGGGCGCACCATTACTTTTCGCCGCCAATTCTTGAGAGTTTCTCGATTTGCCGTGCTGTCGCGGCGGGGGACCGTGAATGCTTGGTCTTGTTCTAAAAAGCCGCGGCCGCCTCTTCCACCGTGGGATACATTTGAATCAGCTTGTCCACGCTGGTCATCTTAAATACGTCCTTTACAAATTCCGCGGCGCCAGCGACGTGCAGCTTGCCGCCTTCCTTCTCGATTTTTCCCTTACACAAAACCAGAATGCCGATTCCGGTGCTGTCAATGATGGTTACTCCGGTCAGATCGAAAATAATTTTCCTGGCGTTGTCGTGCAGGACTTCTGCCAGCTTGAGCTCCACGTCGCGCGAGTTGTTGCCCATGATGATGCGCCCGGTCATTGCCAGCACCGTAACATCCGGCGCAAACTGTTTCTTTTCGACAGTCAAAATCACGAAGCACCTCGACGCAGCTGGTTGCAGTCCCGCTGTTGCGCGCTAAATGCGCTTTGGCCGCCTGCGGACACGGATTCTACTCCACAAACCCTCGCAACGGTACGGAATTGGGCGGAACCCGTCCATAGCCGAGTCTCGCTTGTCGCAGCCCAGCGTTCCGCCGGAGCGACCAAACATTTTTTCGCCATCGCTGATAGAATTGGCTGCTCTGGGGAGCGTGCATGACATGAAGTTGATTCGATTTGGTGAAGTGGGACAGGAAAAGCCCGGCGTTCAGCTCGACAACGGAGTTCGTTTGGACGTGTCTGGATTCGGCGCGGATTACGACGAGCAATTTTTCACCAGCGGCAGTATTCAGTATCTGCGCGAGTGGCTCAAGAATCACTCGTCGACGGCGCCACACGTAGCGGATTCCGTCCGTCTGGGACCACCGATCTGCCGCCCCAGCAAAATTATCTGCATCGGCTTGAATTTCCGCGATCACGCCGCCGAAAGTAAAATGGAGCCGCCAAAGGAACCGGTCATTTTCTTCAAGTCCACCACCGCTCTGGTCGGGCCAAACGACGCGCTGAAAATTCCACGCGGCGCGGAAAAAGTGGATTGGGAAGTGGAGCTGGCTTTCGTGATCGGTAGGAAAGCTTCGTACGTCTCGCAAGAGCAATCTCTCGACTACGTCGCCGGATTCGTTCTGCACAACGATTACTCTGAGCGCAGCTTTCAGTTGGAGCGCGGCGGCCAGTGGGTGAAAGGGAAGAGCGCGGACACCTTCGCTCCTCTCGGTCCGCTTCTCGCGACACGCGACGAGCTTCCGAACTTTGCCAGCCTCGCGATGTGGCTGAAAGTGAACGGCGAATTCCGCCAGCGCAGTTCGACCTCGGAAATGATTTTTGACGTGCCGTTCCTGGTTTCCTACCTGAGCCAGTTCATGACTCTGCTGCCGGGCGACGTCATCAGCACTGGAACTCCGGCGGGCGTTGCGATGGGTATGAAGCCTCCTCAGTATTTAAAGGCAGGCGATGTGGTTGAACTGGGCATCGATGGCTTGGGCGATTCGAAACAAGTAGTCGTTGCGTTTTAATCGATGAGCAACCGCGCTTTACAACTCGACCCTCGCGACAACGTCTCTGATCGCGCTGCAAAACTTGAAACAAGGCGAATCGTTGCCCTTTGCCCAAAATTCATACGTTCTTGCTTCGGACGTCCCCGCCAAGCATAAGTTTGCTACCCAGGATTTCGCTCCCGGCGATCCGATTCGTATGTACGGCGTGATAGTCGGCAAAGCGGTTGAACCCATCCGCAAAGGCGAGCTGCTCAGCACACGGAATGTCCGGCACGACGCTGCGGGATTTCACGAAAAGTCTGAAGAGTATCGCTGGACGCCGCCCAACGTTTCGAAATGGGCCGGCAAAACATTCCGCGGCTACCGCAGGTCCGATGGTCAGTTCGGCACGCGCAACTACTGGCTGGTCGTGCCCCTTGTCTTCTGCGAGAACCGTAACATTGCCGTCCTCAAGCAGGCCTTCGAAGAGGAACTCGGTTTTGCGCCTCCGCAAATTTACCGTAGGCACGTCGCGGAACTCGCGCAACTCTACAAGGAGGGCAAGACCGCCGAGATCAGCAGCGTCGCGCTAACCGCCGATACCGCCGCGCCCTCACGATCGAAGCTCTTTGAAAACGTAGACGGTATTCGTTTCCTGATGCATGAAGGTGGCTGCGGCGGTACGCGCGAGGATGCCAGCAATCTTTGCGGCCTGATCGCCGGCTACATTCATCATCCCAACGTCGCTGGTGCGACCATTCTCAGCCTCGGTTGCCAAAACGCCCAGATCGCCATTTTGCGCGACGAAATCCGCAAGCGTAATCCACATTTCGACAAGCCGCTGTTTATTTTTGATCAGCAGCAGACCGGCTGCGAAGACAAAATGCTTTCCGAGGCGATTCGCAAGACTTTTCTCGGTTTGATGCGGGCCAACGAAGCCCGCCGCAGCGATGCTGCTCTTTCGCAGCTTTGCGTAGGACTGAAGTGTGGCGGCTCTGACGGCTTTTCGGGCCTCTCTGCGAATCCCGCGATTGGCCATACCGCCGACCTGCTCGCCGCCATTGGCGGCCGCACTATTCTTTCTGAATTTCCCGAATTGTGCGGCGTCGAACAGGAACTCATCAATCGCTGCACTTCGCCCGAGATTGCGGAGCGCTTTATACATTTGATGCGAAGCTATGGCGCGCGCGCCAAGGCGGTTGGCTCGGGCTTCGAAATGAATCCCAGTCCCGGCAATATTAAGGATGGCTTGCTGACCGATGCGATGAAGTCCGCGGGCGCCGCGAAGAAGGGCGGCACTTCGCCGGTCACTGGAGTCCTCGACTATCCCGAATATTCTTCAGGCAGCGGACTAAAACTTCAGTGCACGCCGGGGAACGATGTGGAGTGCGTCACCGCACAAGTCGGTGCTGGCGCCAACGTGGTCTTGTTCACCACCGGCTTGGGCACTCCAACTGGGAATCCGATCACTCCAGTCGTCAAGCTCTCTACAAATTCGGAGCTCGCGCGAAAAATGGCGGACAGCATTGACATTGACACCGGAGCGATTGTTTCCGGCGAATCCACCATCGAGCAGATGGGCGAAGAAATACTCAGTCAGGTAATCCGTGTGGCCAGCGGCGAGACCGCCACGCAAGCCGAACGCAAGGGTCAATCCGATTTTATTCCATGGAAAAGAGGAGTTTCGCTTTGAGCGATCTAGACGCCGCGAACACCAGTTTTCGTTTGGATGGAAAAGTTGCGTTAGTTACCGGCGGAGGCAGCGGCATTGGCCGGGCTATCTCGCTTCGCTTCGCCGCTGCAGGCGCGGCTGTTTGTATTCTGGATTTGAATCTTTCCGCCGCGGAGGCCGCCGTTACTCTCATCAAGCAAGGCGGCGGCCACGCGTCTGCTTTTGCGTGCGACGTAACCGATCAAGCTGCCGTTCAGAAAAGTTTTTCCGGAATCTTCGCGAAAGAACGTGTCCACATCCTTATCAATAACGCCGGAATTTCCCACATCGGAAACGTGGAAAACACTCCCGAGTCCGATTTCGACCGGGTGCTCCTCGTCAACGTAAAAGGCTATTACAACTGCATCCACGCCTGCGTCCCGCACATGAAAAACAACGGCGGCGTGATTATCAATATTGCTTCCATCGCCGGCACCGCCGGTCTCGGCGACCGATTCGCCTACTCGACCAGCAAAGGCGCGGTAATCGCCATGACCTACTCCGTCGCCAAGGATTACGTTCAACACAACATCCGCTGCAACTGCATCTCGCCTGGTCGCGTCCACACTCCGTTTGTGGACGGCTATCTCCAGAAACATTATCCCGGCCGCGAAGCCGAAATGTACGACAAGCTCGCGAAAACTCAGCCCATCGGCAGAATGGGCGAACCGCATGAAGTGGCCGCCCTCGCTCACTACCTGTGTTCCGACGAGGCCAGCTTCGTTACCGGAACCGACTATGCACTCGACGGCGGCTTTCTCCGGTTGCACGGCTGACATATGGATCTCCAACTCAAATCAAAAGCGATAGTCGTCACCGGTGGCGGAAAGGGAATCGGCGCCGCAATCGTTCGTGCATGCGCCGCGGAGGGTGCCATTCCGGTCATCTGCGACAAGGATGTCGCCGCTGCAAATGCGCTATGCCAGGAGTTGCGCGGCGCTGGCTCACAATGCGAGTTTTTCGAAACCGAGCTAACCAGAGCGCAGGCCTGCAAGGCGTCCGTCGAAGCCACAATTCAAAAATTCGGCAAGCTCGATGGGTTAGTGAACAATGCCGGCGTGAACGACAGCATCGGCCTGGAACGCGGCTCACCGGAAAAGTTCATCGCTTCGCTTGAGCGCAATTTGCATCACTACTACTACATGGCGCACTACGCGCTGCCCGGTCTCAAAGAAGCGAAAGGCTCCATAGTAAACATCAGCTCCAAGACCGCCGTCACCGGCCAGGGCAACACCTCGGGATACGTAGCAGCAAAAGCCGGAATTCTCGGCCTCACCCGCGAGTGGGCCGCTGAACTTCTCTCGAGCGGCGTGCGCGTAAACGCCGTCCTGCCCGCCGAAGTCATGACGCCGCTCTATCAGCAATGGCTTTCCCAATTCCCGTCGCCGCAGGAAACTCTGGCCCGCATCGAAGCAAAGATTCCGCTCGGCAAGCGCATGACGCTCGCGGATGAAATCGCCTCCACGGTGTTGTTCCTGCTGTCGGAAAAATCCGGCCATACCACAGGTCAGCACCTGTTTGTGGACGGCGGTTATGTCCATCTCGACCGCGCTCTCACCTAGCTCGATATCCGCACTGCGAGAAGGGAATCCGTCAATGAATCACCGCTACTGCCTGACCCTCGACCTCAAAAAAGACCCCGCACTGGTCGCGCAATACAAACTGTTCCACCAGAAGATTTGGCCGGAGATCAGCAAGAGCATCCGTGACGCCGGAATCGAAGACATGGAAATCTACCTGCTCGGCACCCGAATGTTCATGATTATGGAAGTAAACGAATCCTTTTCGTTCGAAAGCAAAGCTAAATCAGACCAGGAAAATCCCAAAGTTCAGGAATGGGAAGATCTCATGTTGAAGTTTCAACAGCCGCTGGAAGGCGCTGCACCCGGCGAAAAGTGGCAGCGAATGGAACGCATCTTCAAACTCGATATCTAACTGTCGGCGAGTTATTTCGGAGCTTCGGCCCGTACCGCAGCGACCAGTGGAAAGTCGCCGTCCGCATTCTTCCACAGCGCAAGAAATTTGTTGTACGAGTCGCGCGCCTCTGCCGCTTCCCCGTTCACTGCTCGCGCTCGCGCCAGCTGCAGATAAGCCAGCGCCCCAATCGGTTCGTTCCCGACCACTCCCGGCCAATTCAATATTTTCTGAAACTCTGCCGCCGCCTCGCCACCCTGATGCAGTGCCAGCAGCGCCTGCCCACGCACGTACACCGGATACAGGTCAGTCGAAAAACTGCTCGCACCTGCGAGTCCCACTTCGTACGGCGTCGTAGCTTTCAAGAATTCCAGCGCCCGCGACTTGTCCCCGTCATTCAGTGCAATCTGTGCATACAGCGTAGGCAGATAGTTGAACTGCACCACCGTATCCTCCGGAAAACGTCCTTTCAATCCTTCCGCCACTTCGGCCGCTTTATTCGTATCTCCCACCAGCGCCAGCGCCATTCCCGCCATGAACTGCTGGTCGCTTCCAGCCGAATTCTTTAAGGCGTATGCCGCGAAGCGCCGCGCTTCCGCTCCATTGCCAAACAGCCCTTCCCGCAAGGCCGCTTCCGCCTGGCAGCTCGCAGCTCTTTCCTTCTTCCCTGCGCGTTCCGCCTCCGCCACCGCCTGTCGCGTGAGGTCGCGGGCCTTGCCCAATTGTCCAAAATACGCCGCGGTATCCGCCTGATAGCATGTCAACACGCTTTCGGCATTCGCGTGTTCGCCGGCCCAGTTGATCTGTTCGGCCATAACGGCATCGTCGCCCTGCAGGAACGCAAGCTGATACAAGGCAAGTCGTATTCCTGGCGAATCGATCTTTTTCGCCGCCGCATCCGCTGCAATCGCGCGTGCTTCTTTTACCCGATTCAGGTTTACCAGCACCGTCAACAAATTTGAGTAGTCCACCGCGTCGTTCGGCGTCAGCCGCTGCGTAGCTTTAAACTCATCCAAGGCTTTTTCATATTGTCCGAGTGTCTGATACACCACTCCAAGGTTGGTCAGCGGAACTGCCTCGCGCGGATAGGTCTGCGCCCAGACCTCGTACACCTGCTTGGCTTTCTCCAGGTCCCCGTTCACAAAATGGTAGTAGTGTGACTCGATGTAAAACTTTTCCCGTTCGCTTACTTTTCCGCGCAGTTCGTACGCCCGGCGGGTATTTTCTGCGGCCAGTTCCTTCTCGCCCAGATTGTTATACGTCGTTCCCAGCGACGCGTACGCCATCGCCAGGTTTGGGTCCAGGCGGATGGCTCGCTGGAAGTGCGGCACAGCTGCCGCATAATTCCCCTGCGCTATCATCGTGGTGCGCCCCAGTGAAAATGCCTGTAACGCGTCCAGCGACGGCGTGGTTGCCTGCTCGATCGGAGTCGCCAGCTTCTGCACGCTCTTCAATGACTCGCCGAGCTTTTCTCGCAGTTTCGTCGAAGCATCGCCCAGCGCCGTCAGCACATGTTCCTTGCTGTCCGCCGTCACTTGTTCTTGCGCCAGCGAATCTCCCGTTACGCAATTCACCGCGTTGATTCCCAGCACGTACGCGCTGCCTAGACTGGAAATCGTGCCGGTCAGAAAAGCTTTGCTGCCAGTACGGGTGCAAAGGTCACGAGCAATTTCCGGAGTCAGTTTCGAATCCGCCGGCTTGCCCATCATCTGCAGCGTCTGCCGCGCCCTTTGGTCGGAGATCAGGCTCAAGAACGGTGATTGCTCCAGTTGCACCGAAAGCCCTTGCCGCAGCGTGTCGTCAAAAACCGCGTCACCAGTTTTATTTGTAAAGTCCGCCAGCACAATCGTGTCGGTCTCGTTCAACGCGTGCGCTCTGCGCGTGTCGTAGAACCAGCCTCCCAGCGCCATCATCATGACCAGCGCGGCTACTCCCGCCGGTATCGCCCACTTCTTTCTTCGCCTCCACGTCATCGTCTGCGAGTGCGAACTCGCCAGCAGCACCGAAGTGACCGTATGCCCTGATTCGAATCCGCGCTTCAATAGCTGCAAGTCGCCGCGCAATTCCGCCGCGCTCTGGTAGCGCTTGTCTTTGTCTTTCTCAATCGCCTTGTTGATGATCGCTTCCAGCTCGATCGGTATTTCCGGATTCACCGTTCGAACCGCTGCCGGTTGCCGGCTCAAAATCGCTTCAATGATCAGTCCGCCGGTCGACCCCGGAAACGCTTTCAGTCCGGTGGCCATTTCGTAGATCAGCAACCCCATCGAGAAAACGTCGGCTCGCGTATCCAAATCGTCGCCGCGAATCTGTTCCGGCGACATATAAGACGGCGTTCCGCTGATCACGCCCACGATTGAAATTGGTTCTTCCAGCGCGTGATGCGAAAAATCCGTGGTGTCGCCGCTGCGCACTCCCTTGTTGACCAGTTTGGCCAGCCCGAAATCCAGCACTTTGGCTTGACCGCGCTTGGTCACAAAAATATTTGCCGGCTTGATGTCCCGATGAATGATTCCTTCGCTGTGCGCCGCATCCAAAGCATCCGCAATCTGTATACTCAGATTCAGGATCTCTTCCACCGGCAGCGGCTTTCCATTGACATGCTGCCGCAGCGTCTCCCCTTCAATAAACTCCATTGCCAGGAACGGCCGCCCGTTCTGCTCTCCAATGTCATGCACCGTGCAGATATTGGCGTGGTTCAGCGCCGACGCCGCCAGCGCTTCTCGGCGGAAGCGTTCGAGCGCCTGCGAATCATGCACCAGATTGTCAGGGAGGAATTTCAGCGCAACGTAGCGCTCAAGACGCAAGTCTTGCGCCTTGTATACGATGCCCATGCCGCCGGTACCCAGCTTTTCGAGTACCCGATAGTGGGAAAAAGTTTGCCCAATCATCGCCAGAGAGCGCTTTCAATACCCAGATCTAAAGCGTGTGATCGTCTGAACTGGTCTCGTCAAATGCTGCGCTGGCTTTCCGGCGGTCGGTCTTCGGCGGTTTCGGCGTGCCCACAACGGTCAGCATTCGCGTCCCCTCGCCATAAGCATCATCGGCTGGCGCCTCTTCCTGCTCAAGAATGATGCTCTTATTGCAGACCGAACACACCATCGAGCCGTACGCATCGCCGTCCTGCTTCAGGAACCGGTTGAAGCGCATCACCCGTCCGCAGCAAACTGGAATCCATACCTTCTGGGTACTCTCTGGGCTCATACGCCCCTCTCGGCTTTCATGTCGGCAGAGTATATAACGGAACCCCGCTGCCAGCGAATTCTGATTTTCCCTTCATCCGGTCTCTCACGGAATCTTTGCAGGGGCGCAACACTCCAGTGTCCTTTTCGTGTCTACCGCGAACGGTGCGTGAACTTCTTCCCGGCCTTGTACTCGCCCGCGGTCTGCCCGCTCCCCCGCAATTTGTACTTATATGTCGTCAACCCCTCCATCCCCATTGGCCCGCGCGAATGCAGCTTCCCGTTGCTGATTCCCACCTCCGCGCCAAATCCGTACCGGTAGCCATCGGCAAACCGCGTCGAAGCATTGTGATACACCCCCGCCGCGTCCACCTCATTCAGGAATCTCTCCGCCGCGTCCGCATCTTCGGTAACAATCGCTTCGGTGTGCGCGCTCCCATATTGATGAATGTGCGCGATCGCCTCATCCACTCCGTCCACCACTTTCACGGCAAGAATCAGATCGCCATACTCCGTCGCCCAATCCTGCTCCGTCGCCAACTTCACTTCCTCCGATTTCGCAATCCCAAGTGTACGTTCGCAACCCCGCACTTCCACTCCCGCCTCTATCAGAGTCGCAACCATCTTCGGCAAAAATTCCTCCGCCACCTCTGCGTCCACCAATAACGTCTCCACCGAATTGCACGCCGCCGGATAATCCACTTTCGCGTCCATCGCAATTCGTCCGGCCTTCTGCAAATCCGCCGCCGCGTGTACATACACATGACAAATCCCTTCGCCATGTCCCAGCACCGGAATCCGGCTCTGCCGCGAAATCCTTTCCACAAACTCCTTGCCCCCGCGCGGAATCAGCAAATCCACATCGCGTTCCAGGGTCAGCAATTCCATCACGTCCGCGCGCGACTGCAGCATCTGCGCCGCTCCGTCCGGCACTTCGCCTGACTCCGTCAGAGCATCCTTCCAGATCGTCATCAGCACTTCGTTTGTGCGCGCCGCTTCCGCTCCGCCCTTCAGCAAGATTGCGTTCCCTGATTTCAGCGCCAGCGAAGCCACTTGCGGCAGCACATCCGGTCGCGATTCGAACACCACCGCCACCACTCCCAGCGGACACGTTTCTTTTGTCAGCACCAATCCCTCGTCCAACTCGGTCACTGCCAGCCGGCGTCCCAGCGGGTCCGGCAGCCGTACCACGCTGCGTACTTTCTCCGCAATCTCGGCAACACTCTTCTCGGTCATCCGCAGCCGCGCCAGCATCGCCGCGGACATTTTTCCCGCGCGCGCCAGCTCTTCCGCCGCCCGCACATCTTCCGCGTTCGCCGCCAGAATGCGCGCCGCATTTTTTTCGAACCGCGCCGCAGCCTTCTCCAGCGTTTCATTCCGCGCGCTTTCGCTCAGTACCGCCAGCTTCCGCGAGGCCGCCCTCGCCAGACTAGCCGCCCCTGCCGCGCTTCTCGGTGCGACATTCTTCGCTTGCGTCACGCTCATCCCGCCGCCTCAAGCAGCACAATATTTTCCCGCGTAAACAACACTCGCGCCGCCGCTTTTTTCCCCTGTTCGTTCCGCTCTTCGCTTCCAAACGCCGCAATCCCGCGCGCGAATTCCCGTCCTGCAATGTCTCGTATGCTCACCACATCCATTTGCGCGAACTCCCGCTCCACCCGCACCACGCCCGAATTCAACAAACTCGCTTTGCCCGCGGTAATCGCCCGTTGTGCACCAGCATCCACCACCACTCGCCCGCGCACTCCCGCCGCATATGCCAGCCACCGCCGCTTGCCGCGCATCCGCGCCGCTGGCGCAAACATCGTTCCCGTTCTCTCGCCCGCAAACGCTCTGTCCAATGTCTTAGGATTCGCGCCGTTCGCGATCAACGCCACTCCGCCGCAATTCATCGCAATCTCCGCGGCTTCAATCTTCGTCGTCATCCCGCCCCGTCCGCTCTGCGATGGTCCCGCGGCTTCTGCTTTAATCTCCGACGTCACTCGTTCCACAAACGATTCCAGCTCCGGCTGCTTCCCGCCTGATTTTTTCCGCAAAAACCCTTCCACATTCGTCAGCAATACCAGCGCATCCGCTTCCATCCCGCTCATCACCAGTGCCGCCAGCCGGTCGTTATCGCTGAACGCCGCTTGCCGCCCTCCGCTCAAGATTTCCAGCTCCGCGGTCGAGACCGTATCGTTTTCATTCACAATCGGCAGCACTCCAAACCCCAGCAGTTTTTCCATGGTTCGCCGGAAGTTCGAGTAGCGCCCCCAATTGCTGAAATCCTCTTCCGTCAGCAATACCTGCGCGATTTTCTGTCCCAGCGCATCAAACAGCCGCTTGTACGACTCCATCAGCAGGCTCTGTCCCGCCGCCGCGCAAGCTTGCTTCACCGCCATATCCTTTAGCCGCGACGGGTGCAGCCCAAGCAAACTTCTTCCCAATCCGACTGCGCCCGAAGAAACCAGCATCACCTGCCGCCCCTCGCGCATCAGCCGCACAATCCCGCGGACGATTGGCTCCACTCGCTCCGCGCACACCCCGCCCTCGACGTCGGTCACCGTGCTCGTCCCGAGCTTGATGACGATGCGCCGCGCCGCGTTCAGCTTGCTGCGCGCTTCCGTTTCCCCGTTTTGGCCGCCATTCACGCTGCGTTAAACCTCAATCTCGCTTTTTCTTCAACTCCCAGCCTACTCTATTTCCTGCCGCCCTTCACGAGCCCTCGGGCTTCGCCACTACCCATTTTCCGGCTCTCTAGTGCCGAAAACTTTACTTCCACCGCATCATAAGGGGCTACTGTTTCAGACAACACTCCCATTATTTCTTGCTCCGTCAATCTCTCGCCAGCTTATCGTAAAGTCGCTGGGCCAGCAGGCTGGTCCGCGACCATGAAAAAACTGCGCATCCTCGTCTCGCTCACCAACAACGATAACGACTATCAAGTCGAGCAAGCCAAGTCTGCGGTCGACGCTGCCCGCCGTCTGAATCTCGATTGCTCGGTCACTTACGCCGACAACGACGCTATAACTCAGAGCACTCAGTTGCTGCGCGCCATCCAGGCTGCTCCGCAAGACCGTCCCGATGCCATCGTATTCGAGCCGGTCGGCGGCACCGCCCTGCCTCAGGTCGCCCGTGCCGCGGTCACCGCAAATGTCGTTTGGGCCGTCCTAAATCGCGAAGCCAGCTATATCTCGGAACTCCGCCGAACCGCCAAAGCTCCGATCTTTTGTGTTAGCAATGACCACATTGAAATTGGCCGTATTCAGGGCCGCCAGTTTGCCGCACTTCTTCCCAAGGGTGGCACCATCATCTATATCCAGGGCCCAACCGAAAATTCCGCCGCCAAGGAACGCAGCGAGGGAATGATGAGCCTCAAGCCGGCAAACATTCAGGTCATCACGTTGAAGGGCCAATGGACCGAGGAGAGTTCCACTCGCGCCGTTCGCTCCTGGTTGAAGCTTTCTACTTCTAAAAAAACCGCGATCGACTTGATTGGCGCCCAGGATGATTCCATGGCAATGGGCGCGCGCAAAGCTTTTCAGGAAATTGCCAGCGAATCCGAACGCGATCATTGGCTCAAATTGCCGTTCACCGGATGTGACGGCTTGCCGGCCACCGGGCAAGCTTGGGTGCGTACCGGACAGTTGGCCGCCACCGTTTTTGCTCCCCCCAACGCCGGGCAAGCCATGGAGATGATTTTCCAGGCCATCACCAAGGGTCAGGAAGTTCCCGAACGCGTATTGACCGCACCATCTTCAATCCCTGCCATTCACGAGCTCAAGCCCAGAGTTTCCTGAGCAATCGTTTACTTCCACAATCTCATTCCGCGCTACTAAAAGGATTTTCTACTCGCATTTCTGCACTTGCTCTCTTTCTCCATAGGCGTATAATTCCCACGCCTGTAACCCGAATCCTTTTCTTCCGAGGGCAAACTTGATGAACGTCCGTTCCCGCAAGAACGCCGTCAATCGCC
The DNA here is from genome assembly GCA_963814635.1 of uncultured Acidobacteriota bacterium. Taxonomy (GTDB): domain Bacteria; phylum Acidobacteriota; class Terriglobia; order Acidiferrales; family UBA7541; genus Acidiferrum. The sequence continues at coordinate 571,061 of CAWFDP010000004.1, forward strand.
GCGAATTTCTCTCCAAAACAGGTACAGGCTTGCTCGCCGCCGCCATTCCCGGCGCCGCAGCTTTGAGCGTCGCGCCATCGTCGCTCGCGGTCACCGACGTATCTGCGCCTGCTCCTCGCTCTTTTCCCTCTGGCGCTAAAAAGAAGATTCCCATCGGCGTCTTCAATCCTGTCTACGATCACCTCTCCATCGACCAGATGCTCGATAAAGTCACTGCCCTGGGCCTCGAGGCCATGGAGATTGGTACCGGCGGCTATCCCAACAATCGCCACTGTCCTCTCGACGATCTGATTCAGGACAAAGCCAAGGCCAAAGCCTGGCAAAAGAGATTCACTGATCGGGGCATCCAGGTTGCCACCCTCAGTTGTCACGGAAATCCTGTCCACCCTAACACCCAGCACGCGCAAAAAGATGTCGACACTTTCCGCAAGACCGTTATCCTCGCCGAAATGCTCGATATTAAAGTCATCGTCGGCTTTTCCGGTTGTCCGGGCGGCACTCCTACCGACACTCAGCCCAACTGGATCACCTACAACTGGCCTCCCGAATACGGCGAAATGCTGAAGTGGCAATGGAAAGAAAAAGTCATTCCTTACTGGAAAGACGCCGCGAAATACGCCCGTTCTCACGGCATCAGGCGCCTGGCGTTCGAAATGCACCCTAATTTCGTGGTCTACAATCCGCGCACACTGATGCACCTGCGCGAGGCCGTTGGCGAGGAAATCGGCGCAAACTGCGACCTTAGCCACCTTTTCTGGCAGGGTTGCGATCCGGTCGAAGTGATCCACTTCCTCGGCAAGCAAGGTGCGCTTTTCCACGCGCACATGAAAGATACCGTCATCTTCCCGGAAAATTGCGCGAAATACGGAGTCCTCAATTTCGCTTCCGAAAAGGAAGAGTTACCCGAAGCCTCCGACACCTTCCGGGCCGTCGGTTACGGCCACAGCGCTTCGGTTTGGAAGTCCATTGTTCAGGCCTACATGGACGTCGATTTCGAAGGCATTCTGTCCATCGAAAACGAGGATCCCATTCTGACCGGCGAAGTCGGCGTTGAGCGTGCCGCCTACGTCTTGAAAAATATTCGCAAGGAAATTTTGGATGAATAGCATCCGTCTTCGCTCATCGGATTTGTTTTTTCTCAGGAGGGTTTATGCATCGGCGTGAAGCGTTGCGTCTCTTTGCTGCTGGCGCGGTTTTGCCAACATTCTCACCGGAAATATTCGCGCTGTTTCGTCAGGCTCAACCTCCTCCCGGCTATTCCTTGCGAAGTCTAAATTCCCACGCCAACGACACCGTCGTCGCGATGATCGATCAAATCATTCCTGCGACCGACACGCCGGGAGCCAAGGGCGCTCGCGTCAACGAATTCATCGACGTGATTCTCACCGAGTGGGCCACTCCGGAAGAGCGCAAGAACTTCCTCGATGGCCTCGCGGGAATCGATAAGCAAAGTCAGTCGCTTTACGGCAAGAATTTTTCCGATGCTACTCCCGAGCAGCAACTAGTTCAGCTCCGCGCCATCGACGACGCGGTCATGAGCAACAAGGTGGTCCGCCCGCGCCATGGCAACACCATTCCCAAACCCGACTCCCAGCTCGAAGGCAATTTCTGGGAAGTCTTCAAGCGCATCACCGTTCACGGTTATTACACTTCGGAAATCGGTTTCACCCAGGAATTGAAGCTGGAAATTATTCCCGGCGCGCAGCATGGCTGTGCTCCCGTCCGCCCCGGTCTCGAGGGCGCGTAGATTTTCTGGAGATAAAATGCCTACACCAAGCTATGACGCAATTATTGTTGGTTCGGGAATCACGGGCGGATGGGCCGCGAAAGAACTTACCGAGAAGGGCCTCAACACCCTGATTCTCGAAGCGGGCCGTCCCATCAAGCCGGAAGAGGACTACGTCGAACACAAACCAGTTTGGGAACTGAAGTACCGCAACTGGGACCAGCGCGAAGAGCGCGCCAAAACGCAGTACGTTCAGCGCGAGTGCTACTACGCCTGCGATGAGTACTCCAACAAATTTTTCGTCAAGGACTCCGAAAATCCTTACACCAGCGATCCCGGAAAACACTTTGCCTGGATTCGTGGACGCCAGGTCGGCGGAAAATCCCTCACTTGGGGCCGCCAGAGCTATCGCTGGAGCGACCTCGACTTCGAGGCCAATCTCCGCGACGGTATCGCCATTGATTGGCCGATTCGTTATGCCGATCTCGCTCCTTGGTATGACTATGTCGAAGATTTCGTCGGCATCAGCGGTCAGCCCGAAAATCTGCCGCAACTGCCGGATAGCCATTTTCTTCCGCCCATGGAGCTCACCTGCGTCGAGCAGGATGTTCGCGACGCGATGTTCAAACATTTTGACGATCGCATCCTGACCATCGGCCGCACCGCCATTCTCACTCGCGTCCACAAAGGCCGCGCCGCTTGTCACTACTGTGGCGTCTGCCATCGCGGCTGCATCACTGGTTCTTATTTTAGTAGCATCAGTTCCACGCTTCCCGCTGCGATGAAAACCGGCAAGCTCACGATTCGTCCGTTCAGCGTGGTGCACAGCCTGATCTTCGATCCCGCTACTCAAAAAGTCACCGGCGTACGCGTAATCGACGGGAACAAGAAGACTGCGCTCGAGTTCAAGAGCCGCATCGTTTTCCTAAACGCTGCCACACTGGAATCGACGCGCATTCTCCTGAATTCCGCTACGTCCGAATTTCCAAATGGTCTAGCCAACAGCAGCGGCGAGCTTGGTCACAACCTGATGGACCACCACATGGGCGCCGGCGCATCAGCTGTAATGCCCGGCCACGAAGACAAAATGCCGTTCGGCAATCGTCCCAATGGCATCTACGTGCCGCGCTTCCGCAACGTAAACGAAAAAACCAAGCAGAAGAATTTTCTGCGCGGCTACGGCTATCAGGGCGGCGGCAGCCGCGAAGGCTGGTCGCGCGGCACCAACATGACTGGCATCGGCGTGGATTTCAAAAACATGCTGCGCAAGCCCGGTCCGTGGCGCATGACTCTTGGCGGATTCGGCGAATGCCTGCCTTATCACACCAACTGGGTCGAAGTGGACAAGGACAAGCTGGATGCCTGGGGCGTCCCGACGCTCAAAATTCACTGCGACTGGGGCGACAATGAACACGCTATGTCCCGCGATATCGCTATCCAGGCCGGCGAAATGCTGTCTGCCGCCGGGGGGCACGACGTCAACACCTTCCAGGACATTTCGCGCCCCGGCCTCGGCATCCACGAAATGGGAACCGCGCGCATGGGCCGCGATCCTAAAACCAGTGTCCTCAATGAACACAATCAGGCTCATGACGTAAAGAACCTTTTCATCACCGACGGCGGTTGCATGGCTTCTGCCGCGTGTGTCAATCCGTCGCTCACCTATATGGCGCTCACCGCGCGCGCCTGCGACTTCGCCGTAAACGCAATGAAAAAAAATGAACTCTAGTTTCAGCTTGAGCTGATTCTGATTCATAGGGGCGCGATATCGGGTCCGGGCCCTACTTGGAACCCGCCATGACTATCGTGCCCTTGTTTCTTTTTCGCTCTCGCGTACAAGCCAGATTTGTCATCCTTCGTCCCGCGGAGCGGGACGAAGGATCTCAACGTAACCCAACACATCCTTTTCCTCGCGACGAAACGCCAACGCCTTTTTCCTCAAACCGAATCACCGTCTCGATATATACTCTCTTGGATTTCTCCACCGATTCGAGGAACTCGCATGTCTCAAGTAAATCGTTCGCCGAAAACTTATGACGTTTGCGTGATCGGCTCTGGCGCCGGCGGCGGCATGGCCGCAAAAGTCCTGACCGAGGGCGGCTTGAATGTGGTGTTGCTGGAAGCCGGCCCGCAGGTCTATCCCGAAAAAGACTACAAGATGTTGATGTGGCCCTACGATCTGCCGCATCGCGGAGCAGGTGTCGGCGGAAAAGCCGGCGAGAATTTCAGCGAATTCCTTGCGCCGAACGGCGCGTGGCAAATCGATGGCGAACCGTACACTTCCGCCCCTGGCGCCAACTTCCAGTGGTTCCGTTCACGCATTGTCGGAGGCCGCACCAATCACTGGGGCCGCATAGCGCTGCGTTTTGCTCCGGTTGATTTTCAGTCCGGAACCCGCGACGGACTGGGCGATGATTGGCCGATCACCTACCAAGATCTCGCTCCCTATTACGACAAAGTGGAATCCTACATCGGCGTTTTCGGAAGCAAGGAAAATGTTTCGAGCGCGCCGGACGGTGTTTTTCTTCCGCCGCCGAAGCCGCGCTGCACGGAAATCCTGATCAAGAAAGCGTGCGACAAACTCAACATCACTTGTATTCCTGCGCGGCTGGCCATTTTGACCAAAGCCCACAACGGCCGCTTGCCTTGCCACTACTGCGGACAATGCGATCGCGGTTGCACCACCGCATCGAATTTCAGTTCCAGCCAGGTTTTGCTTCCCCCGGCAATGGCCACCGGAAAACTCACGCTGATTACCGGAGCGATGGCCCGTGAAATCGTGGTTGGCAAAGACGGCAAAGCCGAAGCGGTCTCTTATATTGATAAAGCGACGCGTACCGAAACGCGGGTGTACGCGAAAGCCGTGGTGGTCGCGGCCAGCGCTTGCGAGTCCGCGCGCTTGTTGCTGAATTCCAAGTCCTCGCTTTTCCCCGATGGCCTTGGTAACTCTACCGGCAATGTTGGCAGGTATCTTACGGATTCGGTGGGCAGCGACGGCTGGGGCGAAATTCCCGCTCTCGAAAAAATGCCCCCGCACAATCATGACGGCGTCGGCGGCATGCATTACTACGTACCGTGGTGGAAATTTGACCGCAAGAATGATTTTCCGCGGGGGTACCACATTGAGTTGTGGGGAGGCCGGGACATGCCGGGGGTCGGCATGTTCGGCAACCTCTGCCACGACGAGGAAGGATACGGAGCGCAACTGAAGCGGCGGGCGCGCCAAGTGTACGGCACCACGGTTGGAATGTCCGGGCGCGGGGAAATGATTCCGAATCCGGATACATATTGCGAACTGGATCCCGATCAGGTGGACCAGTGGGGAATTCCGGTGCTGCGCTTCCACTTCAAGTGGAGCGAATACGAATTGCGGCAAGCGAAAGACATGCAGGAAACGTTCAAGTCGATCATCGAGATGATGGGCGGAACGTACAAGACCAAGACACGGATCGAGGGGCAATATCCTTTCGGGATTTTGGCGGGCGGGAAGATTATTCATGAAGTGGGCACCGCGCGGATGGGAGCGGATCCGAAGACCAGCGTGCTGAATGCTAATTGCCAGACGCATGATGTGAAGAATGTGTTCGTGACGGATGGCGCGCCGCTGGTGACCAATCCGGATAAGAATCCAACTTTGACGATCATGGCGCTCTCCTGGAGAGCTTCGGAGTTTTTGCTGGACGAAGCCAAGAAGGGGAATGTGTAGCAGACGGCAACAAGCTGCTTGAAGTGAGCGCCGATTTTTAACGCAGAGTACGCCGAGAGCGCAGAGAAGAGAAGAATAGAAAAGAATAGAGCGGAGAAGAAAAATATGGCGACATCGGGAATTTCGCGGAGAGATGTGTTGAAGACGCTGGCGATGGGCGTGGCTGGAGGCGGCGTGCTGCGGGTGATTCCACTGGAGGCGGCGGAGCTGGCGCACCAGATGGTACACAAGGAAAAGGCCGCGGCTCCGGCGGGAAAGTACACGGCAAAATATTTCACGCCGAAGCAGTACGAAACGATTGTATCGCTCTGCGATACGATTATTCCGAAAGATGAAAAATCGGGCGGAGCGGTGGAAGCCGGAGCGCCGGAATTCATCGATCTGCTGACCAGCGAAAACGTGGAATATCAACTGGCGCTGGGCGGCGGGCTGATGTGGCTGGGTACGCATTGCATCGACCAGTACGGAAAAGTTTTTATGGAATGCGCGCCGGAACAGAAAAAGGAGATTCTGGACCTGATCGCATTCCGTAAGAATGCGAAAAAGGATCATTCGCTGAGCCAGGGCGTGGCGTTCTTCGCGTTTCTGAGGAACCTGACATGCGACGGGTATTACACCAGCAAAATCGGGATCGAGGATTTGCAGTATATCGGCAACGTGACGCGGAGCGAGTGGCCGGGGTGTCCGGCGTTGCCGGAGTGAGTTAGTGAGCAGCGACCGGTTAAAAACCTATACGAGAACTCCACAAAAGAGCGCGAAGAGTCATCTCTCATTGGGGTTTTGTTGTCGGCTGAATCGATTTCTGAAATAGAGCCGCATCGTGATGGAACACACTAGCTAATGTGGCGCCCGAAGAACAAATTGGCCGCAGGCAGGGGGTAGAGAAAAATCACGGATTGGTGTTTGGCTGCACTGCGATCCTTTGTTTGGCGCGATCGACCAAGTTTTTGTCGATGTTGGGCCACTGGGCGAAGGCTTTGCCGCCTTCGCTTAGATCGGCGGCGGAAAATCCTGTGGGCGCCAGGTCTTCGCCGTAGATGATCATTAATTCCTTGCGTTTTTGCTGGTCGAGCAGATGAACGAGGCGGACGTACATCATTCCGGCGGGCATTCGATAGCCCTTCTGGCGGAGTAGCGCTTCGATATGCTCGCGGTCCGAGCCTTTCTCAGTTTGTGCGTTGTCGGGACGGACCCAGGTGTCCACGTAGAAATCGAGTTCGCCGATGGTGGCGTGGCGCGGCGAATCGTATTCGTGCTGGAGGTCGGGCTTGCTGGGAATGTAGCCTTCAAACTGCACCCAGTAGAGGCGCTGAACATTTTTTCGTGGGTCGGCCTCGACAAATGCGTGGAGTTCGCAATCGGCGACGTCGTAGAGGACCCAGCGGTCCGCGCCGACGTATTGCGCGGACTCCGGGAGTTGGATGCGGACGCCGGGATCATTTGCTGAAACGATGGCAGAGCGGGTGGCTTTGCGTTCCGGGGCAGCCGACTGCTGAGCTAGGAAGCTGAATAAGCAAAGAAGGCAGGCGACGAATTTCATAGTTTTATGCTCATTTGGAGAGTGCGGCTTCTACATCATAGACGGAATTCGACGGATTCGCGCGCCCGGTGAGACCGGAAGAGAAGATTCACCACAGAGTCACAGAGAAAAGCGGAAGAAGAGAACGACGGAAAGGGAAGAAAGCCCCACACGTAAAACCGACGTGTGGCGTGTCAAACCGGGAGAGAAGACTCACCACCCCGACCGGGTCGGGGTTGACGCCGTCACAGAGACACCGAGCAACAAATCGAGAGAAGAACGAAGAGACGACCGGATGACCCGTTAAAAAACTGCATCTGGAGGGGCGCTCGTGCATCGAAGCGGTGTGACGGGAATATGTGTTTGGTGTGTGCGTCCATACAATTTGAGGAGAAATCATGACTGACGGTTTGCGAGTGGTTCGAGCGATTGGTGTGATGTGCTGCTTGCTGATTTGCGTTGCGTTCGTGGGCACTGCGAAATCGGCGGGACTGGACGAGAGATTTGTGGCGCGGGATGCGGAGGTTGCGGGAGCCAAGATTCACTATCTTATTAGCTCAGGGTTTGTAAGTACAAACCCTGAAACCCGCTCTGGACTCAAGCCGGTGGCGATTTTGCTGCATGGGTATGCAGAGACATCGCGGATGTGGGCGCCGCTATTTCCGTTGCTGGCGGAGAAGTTCACGGTGATTGCGCCGGATTTGCCGGGGATTGGGGATTCGTCGATACCGGCGGACGGATTGGATATGAAGAACGCTGCGATCCGAATTCACGAGTTGGTGAAATCGCTGGGTGTAGCGAAGGCACGGGTGGTAGGGCATGACATCGGGTTGATGGTGGCGTATGCGTATGCGGCGCAGTTTCCGGCGGAGACGGAAAAGCTGGCTCTGATGGATGCGTTCCTGCCCGGCGTGGCGGGTTGGGAGCCGATTTATAACAGTCCGCTGTATTGGCATTTTCGGTTTCACGGGTCGACGCCGGAGGCGCTGGTGAAGGGTCGGGAAGATATTTACTTTGCGTATTTCTGGAACGATCTGGCGGCGGACAAGAACCATTCTCTGCCGCCGGCGGACCGCAAAGCGTATGTAGCGGGGTACTCGCGTGCGGGGCGGATGCGGGCGGCGTGGGAATATTTTGTGTCGTTCATTCAGACTTCGAAGGATTTTGAGGAGATGGCGAAGACCAAGTTGACGATGCCGGTGCTGTCGATTGGCGGGGATAAGTCACTGGGAGTGCTGCTGGGTGAGCAGGTGAGATTGGTGGCGAATGATGTGACGGTGGTGGTGGTGAAAGAATCGGGGCATTGGATCATGGAAGAGCAGCCGAAACAGACGACGGATGCACTGGTGAAGTTTTTGTGAGGGGTCGGACAAGAACGAAGAGAAGATTTGCCACAGAGTCACAGAGACACAGAGCAAGAAAATCGAAAGAAGAACGAAGAGAAAAGAAGACGAGCGAATAACGGCGGAGCGGAACGAGGTGGACTGGTGCCGCACCTGCGGCGCTCTCAATGAAGCACGTCCCGCGGGTAAGGCCGAAGTGTGGGCACCCTGCGCGCTTTCTGAAGTTTTCGGTGACTGGACTACCTGACGGAATTCGCGGCCCGAGTTTGAAGGCTAGCGCGCCGGAGCGACCTCGTGCGATACCTGCGCGAGGAATTGCCTGACATTGTGATCGAGCGCGTTTCTTACGCGGCGATAGGCGTCGAGGCGCTCTTCTGGCGAGCCCTGAGCCGCGGTTGGATCCTCTAGGCTCCAGCGAAAGAGACGGAATGCAAAAGGAAAGACCGGGCAGCGCTCCTTTGTTTGATCGCCGAGGCCGACGGCGTAAGCGAAACGTTCATTAAAAGCCTGCTTCACGTCCTTGACGCCTTGATGAGAGATATCGATGCCGACTTCTTTCATGATGTCGACGGCCAGCGGACTGAGCGGAGCCGGCTCGACCGCGGCGCTTACCGGGATCATGGTTTCGCCGGCGAAGGTTCGCAAGAAGCCTTCCGCCATTTCACTTCTTTCCGGGTGACCGGTGCATAAGAAAAGGACTTTGGGTTTGTCCCACATAATTCCTCCTATAGGGGCTCCAGGGGAGCCCGATGATGGGCTGGAGGTGGCTGGGCGCGCCTTTGTCTGAGGCTGGGAGGAGTTGAAAGGCGATGTTAACGCGATGAACGGAACGCTGCAAGGCGTTCTTGTAGACGTGTCAAACCTCTTTAGAAATGTCCCCTTCCTTACCTCATTAGAAGTGTCCCTTTTCTTTTGACTTGCTGTTGTCGTTGGGGTGTCCGCCGGAGCGAAGCCCTGCGCCGCGGTTTGTGCAGCGTTCTTGTAGACGGGGTCGGGCAAGAACGAAGAGAAGATTTGCCACAGAGTCGCGGAGACACAGAGGGAAGAATTGTGAAAGAAGAACGGCGGAGCGGCATGAAGTGGAATTGTGCCGCGCCTACAGCGCTTGTTATTTTTGTTTCAAACAAACCCAGCGCTGACGCGCTGGGCTACGTGTGGCGCACCTACGGTGCTCGAATGAAGCGAGACTCGCAGGAAAGGCCGACGAGCGGGGCTGCCAAGATGCGTCGATGACAACAAGATCACCGACCGCGGCTGAATCCAATTTGCGGCTGAAGCCAATTATTGTGCTTTCTATAATGTATCGGGACTCAGGATGACAACTAAAGTCGGCGACACCGAGCGGAACGTCGTGGCTAGGACTTGATGGTGCCGGTGGCGGCGTCCCAGGTGACGGCGGCGCGGCGGAAGTAGGATTCGTTGGCCATATGGCAGGCGAGGGCGGCGTGGTGGCCGAAGACCGCGTCTTCTACGACGGGCTTCCCGGCGCGAACGTGCTGAAAGAAATTCCAGAGGTGCGGGCGGACATCGTCGTAGGAATCACCCTTGTAGGTATAGGTTTCGACCAGCGGCTCCTTGCCGGGAACAATCTCGTGCTCGGCCTGCCAGTGCTTGAGGTATTCGGCGCGCATGGCGGAGGTGTAGCTCGAGGTGTAGTAGCAAGGAGATTGGTCTTTGCCGGATTGCGGCGTAAAGGAGAGGCCGTTTTCAGTAACTTCGAGGAGGCCTTTGGAGCCTTGGAAGCGGTAGGACTCCGGAGATTCGCAGCCTGCGTTGAGGCGGAGATAGACGGGATACTTGCCGTATTCGAAGAGCGTGGCTTGAACGTCGGGCATGTTGCGGCCATCGGGCCAGCGGAGGATACCGCCGATGGACATGACGCGAGTGGGCGGCTCGTTCCAGCCGAGCATGAAATTCATGCCGCTGACGAGATGGACCAGCAGATCGCCGGCGAGTCCGGTGCCGTATTCTTTCCAGCAGCGCCAGCGGGCAAAAATTTTGGCGTCGAACGGACGCTTGGGCACGGTGCCTTGCCAGGTGTCCCAGTCGATGGTTTCGGGGCTGGCGTCGGGAGGCGGAGGATACTCCCAGGCGCCGCAAGGATCGTTGCGGCCGAGAGAGCCTTCGACAAGGTTGAGGTCGCCGATGATACCGTTGGCGAGAAGTTCCCTGGCTTTGGCGCAGACGACCGAACTGACGCGCTGCGACCCGATTTGCACGACGCGGCCGGTCTTTTTGTAGGCCTCGACCATGGCGAGGCCGTCGGCGGCGGAGTGGGACATCGGCTTTTCGGAATAGATATCTTTGCCAGCGTTGACGGCGTCGACGACAACTTGCTTGTGCCAGTGATCGGGGACGGCGGCGATGAGACAGTCGATCTCTTTGTTGTCGAGAAGGTCTTTGTAACGGCGAGTGGTAGGAATTTTTTTGCCGACGATTTCCTGCGCGAGGGTGTGGCGGCCGTCGTAGAGATCGCAGGCGGCGACACATTCGACACCGGGCAGAGTGATGGCGGTGGCGAGCAGGCCGGAGCCTTGCATGCCAATGCCGATGATCCCGAGACGGAGGCGGTCGCTCGCGGGAAGAGCGACTTCGAGTGCGGTGGGGATGTATTCCGGTTCGAGAAGGATGTTGCTGGAGACGGCGAGGGCTCCGGCGGTGCCAGCGGTTTTTTGCAGGAATTGACGGCGAGTGGTTTTCATTTTGTGCTCCGAGAAGAAAGCGATTAGGGATCAGAGACGAGAGATCAGTAAAACTATTTCTGTCCGGCGACGTATGCCGATACGGCTGGCAATTGTCTCCGGGATGAAACCGTAAAAGCGGCGTCAAGCCGCCGCACTCCAAAAAGCCGGACGACCTTGCCTGACTCTCCGCAGCGGACACGGCATGCCGTGCCCCTACTGGAAAAACCGACTACTTCAGCGATTGGACGCTGACTTCTTTGAAGAAGACGATGTCGTTGTCACTGTGATTTTGCAGGCCGATCCAGCCGTCGTCGGGACGGCGGCCGCGTTCTGGTTCGAAATCGAATTTGCGTGCGGGGACGGGATCACCTTCTTTGTAGTCGGTGACCTTCTCGCCGTTGAGTTCAACGACGGTGTGAGGGCCATCGATGGTGATGATCATGGTATTCCACTCGGGGCCGGGCTTGCCGGGTTTCGAAAGGGGCTTGGTGAGGGAATAGAGCGTGCCGGTGATGTGGTAGTCGTCCTCGTTGGAAGTTTCCGGGTGATTGTCAATCTGGACTTCGTAGCCATAGTGGACGGGCATCCAGGGTTCGCGCGGCTCGATGGGAATGCGGATATAGACGCCGGAATTGTCGTTGATGTCGCGCATCTTGTAGACGACGCGGATGCGGCAGTTGCCGAGTTTGCCGCCGGTCCAATAAAGAAGGCCCATGCCGCCGTGAGTCTTGATGAGGCCGTCTTCGACGGTGTCACCGCCGGCGCCGACGTGCTTCCAGCCGGTGAGGTCTTTGCCGTTGAAGAGCGGCTTCCAGTCGGATTTTTGCGGGCGAGCGGCGACGGCGAACGCTGTTGCTCCGATGGTCAGGCCGACGATGATGAGTGCCTTACGCATGGCTACGATTGCCTCCACGGAACGAGCTAAGAGAGATTCCTCGCTTCGCTCGGAATGACGGGCAGCTGCTAAGAATGAAGCACTTTAGAAAGTCAGGGTGCTGAGGTACTTGTAGCTTTTGCTGATGCTGTCGAAAGCGTCGGCTGGATTATCTTGTTCGACAAAATAATGCTGGATGCCGGCTTTGCCAGAGTCTGCAAAAATTTGTTTCCAAGGAATAATGCCGCTGCCGACATCAGTGAGAAAGGCCATCTCCCTGTCAGGGCCGGCGGTCGGCGCATCTTCGGGTTTGGGAAGCTGCTTGATGTCCTTGACGTGGACCAACGGGAAGCGGCTGGGATACTTGTTGAAATACTCGACGGGATCCTTGCCGGCGACGCTGATCCAGCAGAGATCGAGTTCCATCTTGACGTATTTGGGATCGGTGGCAAGGAGAACGTCATAGGGAAGTTTGCCGCCGAGTGCGTCGGACGGCTGAAATTCAAAAGTGTGATTGTGATAGGCGAACTGGATGCCGGCTTTTTGCGTTTGCTCACCGGCTTTTTGGAAGAGATCGGCGGCGCGCTTGAAGCCGTCGGGCTCGGTGCGCTGTTTGGGGTCGATCCAGGGGCAGACGATGAATTTGTGGCCGATGGCGTGTGAGGCTTCGATTTGCTCGGACAATTTTTTCTCGACGACGTCGTAGCCGACGTGGCAGGAAGGCGCGGTCAGGCCATTTTTCTTGAGGATGTCGCTGATGTCTTTGGGAGAATGGTCAAAGTAGCCGGCAAACTCGACTTCCTTGTAGCCGACTTGGGCGACCTTGGCGATGGTGCCCTCGAAATCGGATTTCATGGTGTTGCGGACGGTGTACAGCTGGACGCCGACGGCTTTGATTTTGTGGTCTGCAGGCATGGCCCAGCCGAGTTCAGCGGCGGCTAGAGTGGCGGCGGTCGTTCCGACGAAGGTGCGGCGGTTCATCATGCGAAAGCTCCTTATTAAGGCGGGCGAGGCTACAACAAGCGCGCCGGAGGGAGTATACAAAAAAGCAGAGCGATGCATAGAAAAAACTGCGTTTCTGAATTTAGCATTGTTAGCCGATTAGCGAGCGGCGATCTTGCCACGAATGACGGTGACCGACGCTTTTGGCAAGTGAAAGACGGTGTCGGAAGCGGCTGCGATCGTCGAGTGCGCGGGAGGGCCATCGGGATCGGCCACTCCACCGATGGGGTTGTCGGAGTCGGAGTGCCATTTATATTGTTCACTACCGAAGGTGATGAAACTGACTGGGCCGGCGAAATGTTTTTCCTCGCTGTCCGCCGCTCCGTGAAACGAGATATGGACGGGATGCTCGTTTTCCTGGTCTTTGTTTACAAGCATTAAGGACCAATCGCCGTCTGGGCGGTGGACAGTGTAGGCGGTGACCAGCACGTGTCCGGCGCCGTCCGAAATGTCGCTTTCACTTTGATAGACGCGATGTTCGCCGCTGCCAGGCTGCGCCCACTCCTGAGTGATTAACTGCCCGGCAAAATATTGCGAGTCGGGCTGCTGGATCTGCAAGTCCTTGTTCATCGTAAACATGCTGAATGTGCCGGGCGAAGTGCCATGGCAGCCGAGCGATTGTCCGAGCGGAATGTAGTGAAAATAGTAGACAGCGCTTCCGCCGGATTCGAAGAAGGCGCCGACAAAATCAGCCCACCAAAGCGCGGCAAAAATATCCAGGAAGGATTCATCATCGCCGGCGGCAATGTTGGTTTCGGAGATAAACATGGGAGTGCCGGGAGGCAGGCCGTCGTCGCGCCAGACTTGCAGAATATTGCGGGTGAGATTTGCTTCGTCGTAGAGCTCAGACCACTGGAGTTTGCAGGGTTCGAATGGATAGTGTTCGAAGGAGACGAAGGCGAGATCGTTCAAGCGATTGTGAGTGCGCAGGTAGTCGAAGAAACGGCCCATCCAGGAAGTTTTTCCATTGGCGTCGGCCCAGACTTCGATGTCTTTGTTGACCCCTTCGAAAATGGGGCCGCCAAGCTTCAGCTTGGGATCCACTTTGTGCAGAGCCGTGGCCCACTGCAAATAGAGTGCGGCGTAATCCTCAGGAAGCGTGTGCTTGCCGTCTGGTTCTTCGCCCATTTCGATGTAAGAGATCGGGTAGCCGCGTTTTTCGAGGTATTGAATTTCGGCGGCCGCATTTTCCGGCGTGTCGTAAAGCATAGCGACGGGAATCATCGCGGGCAGTCCGCGAGTGATGCCGCTGGTGTAGAAGAGGTCGAAGCCGACTTGGTCGCCCTTGTCGTTGATGACGGTGTTCTGATGCCAGGGATCGACCGAAGAGCAATAGGTGTTGGTTTGGGCGCGATCGGTGGTGTGGCGAATGACGTCGTGGAAGCGGCCGTCGGTTGTGATGGTGCCGAGGAAAAGCTCTTTGATTGCGTAGCCGAGGCAGTTGCGGCGGTCTTGCGATCCGTGGGTGTCGCAGGTGCTGGAGGATTCGGTCATCCAGACGCGCACCCATCGCACCGCCAGCGGGGCGTGCGAGAGCTGCAGAGTGGCATCGCCGCCTTTTCCGTCGCTGACGATGCCAGCGGGAAAAGTAACCCAGGAACCCTTTGCGGCTTCTTCGATGGGGTTGGCGCCGGTCCAATACTGAACCAGATATTTTTTAGCGTATGGGTCAGCCCAGGCGATTCGAATCGCGCTGATATTTTGCGGAGTGGCGAGGTCCACCACGACCCACTGCGGGTGAAGGCTGTCGTCTTCACCAGTGTAGGCCTTGGTGAGATAAGGATTGCTCTTCCAGTAGGAGGTGGGATCGCCGTCGGTGAGGCGCGAGTAACTGCGGCCATCGGGTTGGGAGAAACCGGCGTGCGGCAAGGGATATCCAAAGGAATGGCGGATGAATTCCGTTGGGTTCGAATCGCCGACGAAGTAGCCGGTCTTGCCTGGTGCGCTCCAGGTTCCCTTGGGATTCCAGTGCCAGGCTTCGACAAAGAGTTCGGTGTTCTGGCGGTAAGAAACGGTCTGCCAGCCGGTGGAGAGGATTTGCTTGAGGATTGGCTCGGTAAAAATCTTGTCGGTGGCAGCGAGCGGAATGCGATCCACGCCAGCACCGAGGGCTTCGGTTGGGCGGAAGGAATTTACCGGGTGCGAAGTATCCACGCGGATTGTTTGGCAGCGGGCTTGTGGGAGGATGCAGACTGCGAGTAAGAGAAATGGACAAACCCATGCAACGGTGCGGGTTGATTTCAAACGATGTGAGGCTCCTGGTAAGGCACGACTTATCATGCGCGAACTCCTTTGTAGCTCAGGGTTTGCAAGTACAAACCTTGAACCCGTACCTTCGGGCCGAAATTGAAATCGGAATGCCTGACGGAGTTTACGAAAAAAAGGGCGGCACATAAAAAATGCGCCGCCCTTGGGGGTGTGGCTGCGTTAGAAAAGGAACTTCAAGCCCAACTGCAAAGTGCGGGCGCGGTGGGCCCCGTTTGGATGGAGGAAGTCGGTGTTCGTGGAGTCGTTGCTGACTCCGCTCCACTGGGTGTGATTGAAGACGTTGAAGGCTTCGGCGCGGAACTGGAAGCCGGTGGCCTCGTTAAACTTGAAGTTTTTCGCCAAGGACATATCGAAGTTGGTGGTGCGCGGGTTGCGCAGGATGTTGCGGCCGGCGTTGCCGAAGGTCAAACCACGAGGATCGGCAAAGGCGCAGGGATTGTAGAGTTGGGGCCCCGCGGCGGTCAGGGCGCAAGCACCGGCCGCCGAGTTGGGATTGCCGACCACGTCGACGTAGGAGAACGGAGAGCCGCCGTTGCCGCCGCTGCTGCTGACGCCAGCGTTATCGGAAAAATTGCTGTCGGTTACGCTAAATGGCGTGCCGGTTTGAATGGACATGATTCCGGCCCACTGCCAGTCACCCAAGGTTAGCTTCAGCGGCTTCGTGGCAGAATGCTTGAAAAACGGCAGGCTGTAAACGTAGCTGACATTGAGCATGTGACGTTCGTCGAAGTTTGAGCTGGCACGCGCCCGAGCAACGTCGTAGGCGTCGATGAAGCTCGCATCGTACCGGTCTGAGGAGTCATCAATGGAATGGCTATAGGTGTAAGCCACGCTCAGGGTGAGCGGAGCGAAGGAACGGTTCACGGCCACCTGTAGAGAATTGTAATTGGAGTTGGCCTGGTATTGCAGGAAGTTGATGCTGCCAAAGCCCACAAAAGGCCGGTTGGGGTTTGGGTCGTTGCCGCAGGCGATTCCCAGATTAATGGCTGCCTGTCCGGTGACTGCCACGCCGCTCGGAGTTGTCATCGTCGAGCAGTCGTTCGGTCCGATTGCCTCTCCGACCTTGTAGGGATTGTCGGCCAACGGCGTTGAATGTACCTGATTGAGATCGCGGCCTAGACCAAGGTGCGTTCCCTTGCTTCCCACATATGCAACGCTGGAGACAAGGTGGAAGGGGAACTCATGCTGAACGTTGAGGTTCCACTGCTGAACGTAGGGCCATCCTCCGCGGGTGTCGATAGCATTGAACCCGAGCGGGAACGCCAAAATTGCGCCGCCGCCGGAACCGATGTTGGTGTAGCCGATAATATTCGGCTGGCTGGGAAGCAGCACAAACGGAGGCGTTGCTTCTAGAGATTCAACGTTCTGCTCGTTACCGTTACCATGCTCGAAGAAGATGCCGTAACCGCCGCGGATTGCGGTTTTACCGTTGCCGAACGGATCGTAGGCAAATCCGATGCGCGGGCCAGGGTTGAATAGATGGCCTTTTACGCATCCGGAAGGTTGTCCAGAGGCGCCGCATTGCACCACTCCGTTGGTGACGCGTGGATCGTTAATGGCAAGCTGAGCGCTGGTCACCGGGTCGATTAAGGAGCCGTCCGAATTAATGGCGACGGCGTTCGGTGTAAACAGAGAAGGTTCAAAATTGTAGGCCTGTTTGTACTTGTCACGATAGGTGCCAAAGAGACTGACGCGGAGCCCCAAGTTCAGCGTCAGGCGCTTGGTGATGCGCCAATCGTCCTGGAAGTACGGCTCCCCGATGGTGTACCGGAAATAATATTTGGGTGCCGAGTTGGCTTGGGAATAGGTGTCGATATTTCCGAGCAGAAGGTCAGCAAAAGCATTACCTGTGAACCCTGGCGTGGTATTGCTGGCGTTAAAGGAGAGCGAGCCTTGAATCGACCCGAAGCTGCTCTGTTCGTTTTTCTGTGCGATGACGAGGTAAGCGCCAGCGGTCATGGTGTGCTTGCCCAGGATCTTGGTGACGTTGTCGCGCACGGTATAAGTTGGATTGGCGTTGTTCCAGGGAATATATCCCTGGCCTTCGCTGAAGTCGTTGAAGGAAGAGTTCCCGCTTACGCTGATGTCCGGGAGTTTATTGTCGAAGTTCGGGAAGATACCCGTGGTGGTCAGGCTACCGCGAGGAACGACGCCGGTACCGATGTTGGTCAGGAAAATATGGTCGGCGGTATAGCTGGCCACGAATTCATTCAGCAGCGTCGGAGAAATCTCGGCGTTCAGGCGAGCGACGAAACTGGTGCCCGGCCCGATGAAAGAAGTCTGCACGGTTGGAAAACTGTCGCCGGTCCAGAGCGATGTCGGCGTTACCGTGCTCCATGAGTCGTGAATGTAACGGAACGTAGCGCGAAGCTTGGGGCTGAAATTGTGGTCCAAACGGACCAGTTCTTCCCGCCAGTGCGTCGGGGTGGAAGGCGAAGCGTTAAAGCAGGCGATACCACCGCAGTTGGCCAGCGCCGCCGTCGGATCGGTAATTGTAGGGACGGGAATCATTGCCAGGAGCGGCGTGGCATTCGGGTCCACGGGAAGCGGGCCCAGGCTGCCGTCAAACTTCGCGCCGGTGCGAGGGTCGATCGGGCAATCGTTGGCCGCAAAGGACGAGGCGCCGCACACATCGGTGAAGTCTCCACCCCGTTCGGCGACGGAAGGAACTGACGCGTGGAACACTTGACCCGGAACCAGGTCCCTGCGCCATTCTTCCGACCAGAAGAAAAACGTTTTCTTCTTGTCAGAGTTGTAATGGTTGGGAATGTAGACTGGCCCGCCGAGAGTATAGCCGAAATCGTGCTTCTTAAATTTGGGAGTGGGCTGGGTAGGATCGGACTTCTTGGCGTCGAAGAAGTTCAACGCGTTCATGGCGTCGTTGCGGCCGAAATAATAGGCGTCGCCGTGAAACGAATTAGTGCCGGACTTGGTCTCGACTTCGACGGTGCCGGAGGCATTGCGGCCGTATTGGGCGCCGTAGTTGGAAGTGAGCACTTTGAATTCGGCAATGGCATCGATGCTGGGGTAGACGTTGAGTGTGGCGTTGGAACCGTTGTCCATGTTGTCGCCACCGTCCAGTTCCCAGTTGTTATATTCGGTGCGACCGCCGTTGAAACTAAATTGCACGTTGCCGTACACACCCACCGTGCCTTCGTCCTGACCGGTCTGGTTGCTAACACCAGGGACAATGGTCGCCAGTTGCGTGAAGTTGCGGCCGTTCAGCTGCAACTCGGTAATCTGTTTCCCGCTCACCGTGCCGGAGATTTCCGACGATGAAGTTTCCACCTGTGCGACACTTTCGCCGGACACCACGATTTCTTCACTGATCGCTCCGACTGTTAGGACGACGTCTATGCGCGCTCTCCCCGCCACTCCCAGCACCACGTCTTTCGCCGTGAATTTCTGGAACCCTTTGGCACTGACGGTGATGTTATAGGTGTCGCCAGCGAGACCAGGAACCGAGTAGGCACCGTCGTTGTTACTGACCGTCACGCGTGTCAGACTGCCAGCGACACTCTTGACGGTAACTTCTGCGCCTGCCACTGCGGCCCCGGACTTGTCGGTTACCGTGCCGCCGATAGATCCTGTATCCTGAGCACGAGACACCGGTGAAAGAGAAAGGAACACGAGCAAAGCAAGGCCTAATAGAAGCCAAGCGCCCCTATAACTCCGCAGCAAGAACGAGGGAATCAGATGTGCTTTCACGGCTGAACCTCCAAGCGAGATTGAATTTTTCAAAATGTGAAAGGAGGCAACGCACCGGCTCCGGCAATATCCACGCCGAAAGCAGCTGGAAGAAAGGACCACCCATAGGAGCCACCCTCACCACTCGACCGAAGCATCAAAAATGGCCTATTAAACCGAGTTAATACTGCAATAATTTGTGTGTGTCAAGCGCTAAAAATGAAGGAAACGAGAAACAAGCAAAGATGAGCTTTAAACAGATGCCTCTGGCAGGCCAGAGCAGGCTGAAGCGGATGGCTGTGCGATTGGTGGTGGGAATTGGCTTGACCGCCAGCTTGACGCCGACGTGGTGCTTGGCACAGGTCCCGGAGCATGGCGCGGCTGCCGAACGTCCCGACCTTGCCAAGATCTTTCAGAGCGGTCAGCTTGCGTTAGGAGCGGGTGAATTGGATGAGGCAGAGGCTGATTTTCGGCAGGTTTTGCGATGGGATCCGCGCGCCGCAGCGGCTTACGTAAATCTTGGGGTCATCGAGCTGCGCCGCAAGAATTGGGAAAAGGCGCTAACGGAGTTGCGACGTGGGGAAAGACTGGCTCCTAAAATGCCAGGCATCCGACTGAATATCGGCCTGGTGTACTACCGCCAGGGCGACTATGCGGCGGCAATTCCGGTCCTGTCGTCCGTACTGCGCGAGCAGCCTGATTCCGAACAAGCCCGATACTTGCTGGGGCTGTGCAACCTATTTGTGCAAAATTATGCCAACGCGGTTACCGTTCTCGAACCGCTTTGGGCGAAGAAATCCGACGACTTCATGTATCTATACGCGCTCAGCATCAGCGCCAACGCCTCGGGCCAGAAGGAACTGGACGAAAGAGCGCTGACTCGGCTGGTCGAAGTTGGCGGAGACAGTCCGGAATTTCATCTGTTGCTGGGCAAGGCCTATCTCAATCGTCAGGAAACGGAAAAAGCGATTGGCGAATTTGAACGCGCTGCGAGCATGAACTCCAAACTACCTTTTGTGCATTTTAATCTTGGACTGGGCTATGCGCGAACGGGAGATCTGAAGCGCGCGGAGGACGAGCTCGTCCGCGACATCAGCATCGAACCGGATTTGGCGGACGCTTATGAAATGCTTGGGGACTTGTACGTCCGGGAAGGCAAGGAAAGGGAAGCAGAAGATTTTTTTCATCAAGCGCTTCGCCGCAATGCCAGGATGGCCGATTCGCACTTCGGCATCGCCAGGATTTATCTGCATCAAGGAAAATTTGCGCAGGCGCTAGTGGCGGTTGATGCCGCGGAACATCTCGCGCCGGACAACCAGAGCGTGCATTATCTGCGTGGACAAATCCTGAGCAAGCTGGGCCGCAAAGAAGATGCACAGGCCGAGTTTGCCAGCGTGAAGAAAATCACGGGTGCCAAGTACGAAAAGGATCTCGAATCGTTTCACGAGGGCCGGGTACCGAATCCGGAATTAACTCAGCACTCGCCGCCTTGAGTTTTGTTTCGATTATTGCGGAGGCGCCTGCCATGGGCCGCGGGCCAGTTCCAGGGCCTCGGCCACGGCCAGCAGGAGTTCGTCTTCGTAGGGCCGGCCGATTAGTTGAACTCCGATAGGCAAGCCTTCGGGCGATTTGGCGATGGGCACGGTGACTCCGGGAAAGCCGGCGAGATTCAGCCATTGCGAATGGCGCATGGAGTCGCGGTAGCTGGTGCCGGCTTTATAGCTGCCATCGCCGTGACGAAATGCGGGGGCGGCGCAGACGGGCGAGAGCAAAATGGGAACGTCGCGCATGGCTTCGAAAATGTGCGCGCGTTCCCGATCGCGGGCAACACACTTGCCGACGAAGTGGGTCATGTTCATGGGGGGCGCGGGCGATGGGGCGTGCGCCGCGTCGAAGTAATCGCGGAAGATCGGGCTGAGCAGATCCTCGCGTCCGCGGACCTCGCCGGCAAAAAGTTCGCTGATTACCGTGCCGAAGAAAAACCACCAGAGGTCGAGCACGCGTTCGAGATTATTAAGGCGGAACGGTTCCAGAATGAATCCCTGATAAGCGAGGAGTTGCGCCGCTTGTCGGACGGCAAGCTGAGTTTCTGGCGTGACTCTGCCAAGCGACTCGCCTTCCAGAATTCCGATGCGGAGATTTTTGGGGTGCGTTGATCGACCGTTTGAAATTTGTACCGGTGACGTGAGCGCATCGTCCGCGTCGGAGCCTTGCAACACTTCGAACAGAATTTTGAGGTCGGCTACGGTTCGTGCCATCGGGCCAACCACGCCGAGCCATCCGAAGGCACTGTTTCCGGCGGGATAGTGGCCGCTCGAAGGAATGCGTCCGGGAGTGGGCTTCAGCCCGCAGATGCCGCAGAAGTGTGCGGGGACGCGAATTGAGCCGCCGCCATCGCTGCCGACTCCGCCTGCGGAACATCCCGAAGCGATTGCCGCGGCTTCTCCGCCGCTGGAGCCACCTGAAGAATAGCTGGTGTTCCAGGGATTGCTGGTTCTTCCGGACAGGCGATTGTCGGTTTCGTAGGCCATCAGAAATTCCGGCGTGTTGGTGTTGCCGAGCAAAATCGCGCCGGCGTTGCGGAGACGTTTTACGAACACGGCGTCGGTGCCGGGCACGTTTTCTTTTCTGAGCAGCGAGCCTGCGGCGCATGGCCAGCCGGCGACGTCGATACAACTTTTCACTGTAATTGGAACGCCGTGCAGTGGTCCGACGGCATTGCCGCTTCGCAATGCGGCTTCAGCGGCTTGAGCCGCTGCCCGCGCGCCGTCCTGATCGATGTGAACAAACGCGTTCAGCTGGGGATGCATCGCTGTGGTGCGCCGCAGATGGTGGTCCACGACTTCAACCGCCGAAATTTCTTTTGTGCGGATCTTAACGGCGATTTTGGCTAATGATAGGTGATGAATGGCGCTCATGTTGGGGCCTTTCGAGCGTAAGTGCGGAACATCAGAGCGTCAAGCGCGCGGCATCGGCGACGAATTCCGAAAGACATTGACGCGCGCGAGGAAGGCCGCGAGAATTAAAGCGTTCGCGCTGCAGGGCCGCGCGATAATCTCTCCACCCGAGACTGGAAAAGCTCATCGCTATGCGAATGCGTATTCGCACTACGTACCTGTTTGCCGTGATTCTTGCCGCGGTGCTGCTCGGAATTGTGCGTCCTTATGCGGGCGTTTTCGCCGCAAAAAAATCGCGCGAAACATCTTCATCCAAAAAAAGTCTCGTTGTTCCCGATGCGGACAGCTCGGAAGCCGCGCGGCTGAATAGCATCGGCGTCGCTTATATGAACCAGCAGCGTTTCGGCGAAGCGCAGAAACAGTTCGAAGGGGCGTTGAAAGCGCAGCCCGACTACACGCTGGCAAAACTGAACCTAGGCGTATCTTTCCTGAGCCAGCAGAAATCCGACGACGCAGTGAAAGTTCTGCAAGAGGCCACGGAAAAGCTGCCGCGCGATCCGTACGCCTGGTACAACCTCGGGCTGGTTTACAAGGATATGGGCGAGCAGGAAAGGGCGATCGAAGCGTTTCGGCATGTGACGGAGATCGCGCCGGGCGAACCCGACGCATTTTATTTCATCGGCTATCTCAACACGCAGTTGCAGAAGTACGACGAAGCGATCGCGGCGTTTAAGTCGGCGCTGGCGGTCTTTCCATATCATGCTTCGGCCGAATTCGGATTGGCGCGCGCTTACCAGCGCAAAGGCGACGCGGACAATGCGAAAGAGCATTTGCAAAAATTCCAAAAAATGACGGCGGCGAAAATCGGCACTCCATTTGGAGCCGGTTACGGTGACCAGGGGAAATTTTCGCTGGCGGAATATTCGAAGAATGGAATGTTGAAGGCGCCTGCGGCTATCCCGGTGACATTTGTCGCGCAAGCGATCGCGGCTGGCCCCAGCTCCGGCGCGTGTTTCTTCGACTACGACGGCGACGGGGAGCCTGATCTTCTGCTCGTAAGCGGCGCTGAGAGCGGCTCTTTGCGGTTGCTGCACAATGCGGGTGACGGAAAATTTGAAGACCAGACCAATGGGTCGGGCCTGGCGATTTCGGGCAGCGGGCTCGGCTGTGCGGCGGGCGATTTTGACAACGATGGAAAGGCCGACATCGCGGTTTGTATGAACGACGGAGTTCATCTGTTCCACAATGATGGCCGCGGAAAATTTAGCGACGTTACGAAGACAGTGGGCATCAAGGCCGAAAAGGGTTGCGTCGGCGCGACGTTTGTGGATTACGACCATGACGGCGATCTCGATCTGTACGTCATTGCGAAAGCTGGTGCCGGGAACCACAACGTGATGTGGCGCAACAACGGCAATAGCACGTTTACCGATGTTACCGCGGAAACTGCGCTGGGCAAGGAAGCTACCGGCGGAGGAGTTGTCACGTCGGACTTTAATAACGATCGCGCGATTGATTTTGTGATCGCCGGCGGCGCGAAGGGCGCTGCGATCCTGCTGAATCCGCGCGAAGGCGAATTCAAAGCGCTCGACGGAATCGACTTTTCGAAAGAAGGATTGCCGCCCGCGGTTGGCGTGGTGTCGTTCGATTTCGACAAAGACGGCTGGATGGACCTGGCGTTCACGCATGCAGGTGCGCCGGGAATTAGCTTGTGGCGCAATAAGGAAGGCAAAGGGCTGGAGCGAGTTGCGCTGCCGGAACTCAACTGGAAAAGCGGCGCGGGAATCACTGCCGTTGATTACGACAATGATGGCTGGATCGATCTGGTTGCGGTCGGCGAAGGTTCGAACGGCGGGGAAATTCGACTGCTGCGCAATCTCGGTGCAGGGAACTGGGCTGATGCGACGAAGGACGCAAAGCTCGACGCAGTGAAACTCAATAGGCCGCTGGCTGTCGTCGCCGCGGATGTGAGTGGAAGCGGCGGCCTGGATTTGGTGGTCACGCAGAACGCAGGCGCTCCGCTGCTTCTGAAAAATCACGGCGCGGAAAAAAATGGCTGGATGGAAATCGATCTGAGGGCGCTGAACGACAACAAGAGCGCCATCGGAACGAAGGTGGAAGTTTTTGCGGGCGCGCTTTATCAAAAATGGGAAGTGCTGGGCGCGGCGGGATTTCTCGGGCAGAGTGCGCTGCCGGTACACGTTGGTCTGGGAAGCGAAAAAGGTTCGGACGTGGTGCGATTGCTTTGGCCGACAGGGGTGCCGCAGGACGAAATCCGTCTCGACGGCCGCAAAACCCAGGTGGTCGCGGAACTCGACCGGCGTGGCAGTTCGTGTCCAGTACTTTTTTCGTGGAACGGCAAAGAGTATGAATTTATCGCGGACATGATCGGCCCCGGCGTCGTTGGCCACTGGGTTGCTCCCGGCGAGCGAGATGTTCCCGATCCCACTGAATACCTGAAAGTTTCCGGCAAGAGTTTGCAGCCGCGCGACGGCAAGCTGAGCTTCCGATTTCTCGAACCGATGGAAGAAACAGTTTATCTCGATCAGGTGAAACTGCTGGCGATCGATCACCCGGCGCGCTTTGAGGTTTATCCGAACGAGCGCTTCGCGGCCAATCCGCCGTTCCCGGAATTCAGGGTAGTAACGGCGAGCAACGCGCATCCCCCTGCTGGTGCCTGGGACGATCACGGCAATGATGTTTTGCCGCTGCTTGCGAAGCGCGATCGCAAGTACGTCACTAATTTTGAAGGGCTGCCGTTCACAGGATTTGCCAAGTTGCATTGGGTTGAACTGAACCTCGGCGAATGGAATCCGCGTTTGCCGCTCCGGCTAATCATTGATGGCTATACCGATTATTTCAC
The DNA here is from genome assembly GCA_963814635.1 of uncultured Acidobacteriota bacterium. GTDB lineage: Bacteria > Acidobacteriota > Terriglobia > Acidiferrales > UBA7541 > Acidiferrum. Next base: position 595,630 of record CAWFDP010000004.1, read on the forward strand.
CGCGACCTCGATGTACGCCGCCGATCAGGCTGGAGTCAAAGTGATTCCGCCTTACGTAGAAGCGCAGAATGCGCAGGGTCGGTGGGTTCGCGTTGTGGAAGACATGGGATTCCCGGCAGGCCTTGAACGCACCATGATCGCGGATTTGACCGGAAAGCTTCCCGTCGGCACACGGCGCATTCGAATCGTCAACAATCTCAAAATTTACTGGGATGCAATTCGAATCGATCAAACGCCCGAACCGCGCAACGTTCGCATTACGGATGTTCCACTGGCGAGTGCAGCTCTCGATTTTCTCGGATTTCCAAAGGAGATTCGACTGACTCCCGCGAGCGACACGGTGTATTCGTATTCGAAGCGCAGCAAAACCGGACCATACGCCCGCGCAGCAGGAAATTACACCCGCTACGGCGACGTAAAATCGCTGTTGCACGATGCCGACGATCGCTTCGTGATTTTTAGTTCCGGCGAAGGCGTGAAACTCGATTTCGACGCGAGCGCGCTGCCTGCGCTGCCCGCGGGCTGGGTACGCGACTACTTTTTCTTTGCTGACGGCTTCGAGAAAGACATGGACTTCTACGCAGCGGATGCATTCACTGTCGAACCGTTACCGAAACACGGCATGAAGCCATATCCCTACGCACCGGGCGAGGAATATCCGAGTGACGTTTCACACACGCAATACGAACTCGAATACAATACCCGCCAGCGTTCTGGGAAGATGCCCGCAGACTTGCAATATCATTTTCCCGGTTCGCATTGATTTAGCCGCTCTACTGGAGGGATCCATGCGCGTAGTTGCCGCAGCCGTTGTTTGCCTGTTCGGTGCCGCAATCGCTCTTGCACAGGCGCCGCCGACTTCGCCCAAGTGTCCACCACCCGCGCGAATCGATTCCGCGAAAGACACCTACGGCACAACCGTGGTCGCCGATCCCTACCGCTGGCTGGAAGATCAAGAAAGTCCGGAAACGCGCGCGTGGATCGAATCAGAACAGAAATGCACTGATGCGGCGCTCACGAAACTTGCGGGCCGTTCGGCCATCAGCACGCGCCTCGAACAGTTTTATCACCGCGATGCTTACGAGGCGCCTAACGAGCGCGGTGGCCGATATTTTTATTTGAAGCGTCCAGCGGGTGGCGATCTATCGCTGCTGTATATTCGGCGCGGGTTGAAAGCTCCTGAAGAGGTTTTGATCGACCCGCTTCCCTGGAGCGCGGATCACTCCGCAAGCGTGGCGTTTGAAAATCTCAGCCGTGACGGCAAATTCGTTTTCTATGGGCGCCGCGATGGCGGCCAGGATGAAGTCACACTGCGCGTGCTGGACGTTGATGCCAAGACTGCTCTTCCGGACGCGTTTCCCAAGGCCCAATATTTCGGCGTCGAGCCGACTCCAGACAATAAAGCCTTGTACTACTCGCGCGTAACGCCCGACGGACCTCGCGCCTACTACCACCGCATGGGTGATGACCCCGCAAAAGACCACGTGATCTTCGGTGAGAATCTCGGCAAAGACAAAATTCTAGGGATTCAACTTTCGGAAGACGGCACGTACCTCGTGTACCTGGTGGTTTTTGGCTCGGGCTCTGAACAAACTGAAGTCTTCGTGCAAAACGTGAAGGACAACGGATCGGTGGTCACCGCGGTCAGCAACGAGAAAGCGGTTTTCTTTCCGGCTTTCGCGGGAAATCGCCTGTTCATCCAGACCAACTGGAAGGCTCCGCAATGGCGGGTTCTCGCGACCAGTCTTGCCAGTCCGCAGCGCGAACATTGGCAGGAGTTTGTTCCGGAAGACAAGATTCATCTGGAGGCGATCGCGGTTTCAGGAAACAAACTGATCTGCCAGTACACCCACAACGCCTCGTCCGAATTAGAAGTTTTCGCGGCAGACGGCAAGCGCGAATCCTCGATCGCTCTTCCTTCGCTCGGCTCGGTGAGCTCTCCAACCGGGCGTTGGGAAAGCCCGGAATTTTTCTTTTCATTCGAATCGTACGATTCGGCTCCGGCGATCTTTCGTCACGACGTCAGCCAAGGGAAGACCGAAGTCTGGGCACGGAATAACGTGGCCTTCGATGCCGCGAGCATGGAGATCGAACAAGTCTGGTACGAATCCAAAGACAAGACCCGCATTCCGATGTTTCTGTTTCACAAAAAAGGTCTGAAGCTCGACGGCTCAAATCCGGTTCTGCTCACAGGTTATGGGGGGTTTGACGTCAGCGAAACGCCTTACTACTGGCCGCTGGGATTGCTTTGGGTTGAGCGCGGAGGGATTATTGCCGATGTCAATCTGCGTGGCGGCGGGGAGTTCGGCGAAGAGTGGCACCACGCCGGAATGTTTGAAAAGAAACAGACCGTCTTCAATGATTTCTTCGCGGCGGCGGAATATCTGATCGCGCAGAAATATACTTCAACTCCGAGGCTCGCGATTCTCGGGGGAAGTAACGGCGGCCTTTTGATGGGAGCATCGATTACCCAGCGTCCGGAACTTTTTGGCGCAGTGGTGTGCGAATACCCGCTGCTGGACATGCTGCGCTTCCAAAAATTCCTCGAAGGCCCGTACTGGGTGCCGGAATACGGCAGCGCCGAAAACCCCGAGCAGTTCAAATACATTTACGCTTATTCGCCATATCACCGCGTTAAGGATGGAGGGAAATATCCCGCGACGCTGTTCGTAACCGGCGATGGCGACACTCGAGTGGCCCCGCTGCACGCGCGGAAGATGGCTGCGCGTCTGCAAGCGGCAAACACTTCGGACAAACCGATCCTTTTGCTCTACGACACGAAATCAGGACACTCCGGCGGTCGCCCAATTAAAAAGACCATCGAAGAGTACACCGACATCATCAGCTTCCTTTTTTGGCAGCTTGGTGTGAACGGCCCAACCGGCACAAACTAGAGAGCCTATTCCCACTCCAGCTTTGTCCAGGCGCGTTCCTGCGCGCTTTTTTGGATGGCTTCGCAGAGAATCAATTCGTCATGGCCGGTTGAAAACGTGGGGAACTTTCGCGGCGCATTAAAATCGCCAGCTTCGAGGTAGTTGTAGTAATCCTTGAAAAGCTGCAGAAACGTGTCGGGATAGCCTTCGGCGTGGCCGCCGGGATATCCAGCGTAGGGACGCGCAGCGGGGCTCAGCAGCGAAGGGTCCTTGATCAAGATTTCATTCGCCTGATTTCGGTGGCCAATCCACAGAGTGTTTGGATCTTCCGCATTCCATCCCAACGAGCCTTCGCTTCCGTTAATTTCAAAATGTAATTTGCATTTCCGCCCGGCGCTCACCTGGGAAACGGTGAAAACGCCCTTCGCGCCATGTTCCAAATGCACGAGCACCGATGCGTAGTCGTCAGTCACAATCGGCATCTCGTCGGTGACAACATTTTTCGCTGAAGAAAATGACTCGACATGCCCGCGCGGCTTGAGGCGCACTGGAACAATCGTCGCCAGATCGGCGCAAAGCTCTTCCACCTTTTGTCCGGTAATCCACTGGATTAAATCCAGCCAGTGCGTACCAATGTCGGATACCGCGCGCAGTTCGCCGCCAAGTTTCGATTCCAGCCGCCAGTTCCAGTCGGTCGGATAGGTCAGCCAATCTTGCAGGAATCCACCGTGCACCAGATTTACTTTGCCGATGGCGCCGGACTCGATCAGCGCCTTGGCTTGTATGCACAGCGGGTAATAACGCAGATTGTGCGCGACTCCGCCGACCCGATTCGTTTCCTTGGCAAGCGCGACCAGTGTCGCCGACTCGCGCGAGTCCATCGCCAGCGGCTTCTCGCACAAAACGTGCTTTCCGGCCCGCAGCAATTTCGCCGATTGTTCGAAGTGCACGTAATTTGGCGTGCAGATGTGCACCGCCGTGATTTCCGGGTCTGACGCAATCTCGTCAACACTCTTGTACGCGCGTTCCAGTCCCAACGCTTTAGCGGCAGCGTCACTGCGCTCTCCGGAACTCACCAGCGTGCCGCGCACCCGCACCGGCAATCTGCGCAGTGCTTCAATGTGCGCTTTTCCGACGAATCCAGCCCCGATCACCGCCGTAACTTGTTTCATGTCGAAGATTCTCCCCGTGAGTCAAAGCCAATTTGAGTTAAAAGCCAATAAAGGTTCGCGGCATCTTACGACAAGAACCCTGGGCAGTCGCTATTCCTTGCCTTCGGGCGCGGGCTTATCCTCGCCGCGGATTAGCGCCTCCCGCACCTTGGCCAGCTCTTTTTTCTTTTGCTTATCCACTTCCGGGAATTGCAGGTCCAACTGATTTATGGCGTCAATCGCCGCGGACGCCACCGCCAGCCGCGTAAACCATTTATTATCCGCGGGAACCACATACCATGGCGCGTATTTGGTCGCGGTATTCTGGATCATCTCTTCGTACGCTTTTTGGTATTCCTTCCAGTAACCGCGCTCCTTCACATCAGCCATCGAGAATTTCCAATTTTTCTCGGGCATTTCTAGGCGTTCCAAGAAGCGCTTCTTCTGTTCCCCCTTGGAGACGTGCAGGAAAAATTTCAGCACCACCACTCCGTTTCGCGTCAAGTACCTTTCGTGATTGTTGATGTCCTCGAAGCGCTCTTCCCATATATGTTTTCCAGTCAATTCCTCCGGCAGATGCTGTGCCTCCAGCAATTCCTTATGCACCCGCACCACCAAAACCTCTTCGTAATAAGACCGGTTGAAAATGCCAATTTTCCCGCGTTCCGGCGCAGCTTTGTTGGCACGCCAAAAATAACCGTGCTGAAGATCTTCCGGCGAAGGAGCCTTGAACGCCGTCACGTTGCATCCCTGCGGATTTATGCCGGACATCACGTGCTTGATGGCGCCATCCTTTCCCGCCGCATCCATCGCCTGAAAAATCATCAGCACTGCCCAACGGTCCTGAGCATATAGCCTCTCCTGGAAGTGGGAGAGCAACTGCACGCTCTGCTCAAGCAGCTTTTGCGCTTTCGCCTGGTCTTTCATTCCACCGGTATCCGACGGGTCGTAATCCTTCAGGCGGAAATCCTTGCCCTTGGTGATCCGGTATGGCTTGGCAATTTCGGCTGTTTCTCTTACCAGTTTTTTGAATTTCATGGCGTCCCAAAGTGTAGTACGGCTGCCGTTTCTTCCAAACGTCTTTTTGGCAATCCGTGATGGCGGCTTCGTCCGAACCCAGCTACAATCCCCGTTCCACAATGCCGCTTCCACGATGATTCTTCTTGCGCGCAAATTGGGCTTGCGGGATTACTTCGCGCTGGCCTTCGGCACCATGATCGGTTCCGGCTGGCTGGTCTTGATGGACGACTGGCTCGGCCGCGGCGGGCCGTTTGGCGCGATGCTCGCGTTTGCCATCGGTGGGCTCATTCTTCTGCCTGTCGGAATGGTTTATGGCGAATGGGTCAAGCGCCTGCCGGATGCCGCGGGGGAAGCAGCCTACGCCGCGCAAGTGTTTCCGCCGGTCGTCAGTTATTTCACCGGCTGGATCATGCTGCTCGCGTATTTCATTGTGTGTCCGTGGGAAGCGGTCGCCGTCGGCAAGCTGGCGGGCTACCTCATTCCATCGCTTAATTCGTTCGAACTCTATCGCATCGCGGGACAACCCGTCTTCTTTCCGCGGCTGTTACTGGGAATTCTGATGACGTTGTTTCTCGGCGCGCTGAACTATCGCGGCATTCGCGGCAGTGCACGATTTCAGGGTTGGGCGACTACGGCAGTGTTGGTGCTTTTTGCTGTGGTCGCGATGGCCAGCGGAGCGCACGGCTCGATCGCAAATTTTCACCCTGGTTTTTCCACCACTCCACTGGTTTCCATCTTCCTGGTGCTGCAAATCGTGCCGTATTTCGTGACGGGATTTGAATCGGTGCCGAAAGCCGCCGAGGAGGCGCACAAGGATTTTCGTTCCAAGGATTTCTTCCGCGCGATAGTGCTTGCTCTGTTTGTAGGCGTGGCGTTCTACGTTGTGGCGATTGCCGCAGTCTCTTTTGCCGCGCCGTGGCCGTCGCTGCTGGGAAAGCGCTTTGCCACCGCCGCAGCTTTCGGGCAGGCTATCGGTTCGCAATGGCCTGTACGTCTGATTTTGATCGCAGCGATGTTTGGCCTGCTGCAGTGTTTTAACGGGAATTTCGTGGCGTCCACTCGCCTGATTTTTTCATTCGGCAGACGCCGCACGATTCCCGGTGCTTTCGCGAGGATTCATCCAACGTTTCAGACGCCTTCGGTGGCGATATTGGCGGCGACCGGGGCTACGCTGGTCGCGCTTTTTCTCGGCGATGCTCTGCTGGTACCGGTCACTGAAGTTGGCTCAATGGCCAGCGCCGCCGGCTGGTTTGTCGCCTGTCTGTCGCTTTTGTTAGTCGAAAGGCGCTTTCGAGTGCGAATTGTTGCCGCGGCAGGCGCTGTTGTGGCGTTGCTGCTCGTCAGCATGAAGCTGGTTCCGAAATTTCCCGGGCACTTCTCGCAAGCAGAATGGGTTGCGTTAGCCGCCTGGCTCTTAATCGGCGCGGCGCTGCACTGGTTTCGTCCTGCCGCCGAGGTCAAGAGCTCCTGAGCGCGTCGTGTATACTTTTCTAGCGAATACTTTCCAATATAAATGATCCCTTACCTTCACCTCGGTCCGCTCACCCTTCCTACTTTTGGCTTGATGGTCGCTACTGGCTTGATGATCGCTTCTTATATTCTGCAAGCTGACTTTCAGCGCCGAGCGATCCACTCCGATGCGTTCCTGATCATCGGCATCGCCGGTCTCGCGGGAATCGTTGGTGCTCGTCTCTATCACGTGCTGGAATCACCCGCCGAGTTTTTCGCGGACCCATGGCCGCTGCTCATCAGCCGCTTTGGATTTGCTTGGTTCGGTGGATTCCTAGGGGGTTTTGCGGCGCTGCTAATTCTCGCGCGGCGGGAAAAAATTCCGACACTCGTAATTCTTGACGCCTGCAGTCCAGCAGCAGCGGTTGGCTACGCTATCGGCCGCATCGGTTGCCTGCTCAGCGGTGATGGCGACTATGGAATACCTACTACCCTTCCGTGGGGCATGAGCTTTCCGAATGGCGTCGTTCCCACCAACGACCGCGTACACCCTACACCGCTCTATGAGTTCTTTGTGTGGATGCTGATTGCTTACATCTTGTGGCGGCTCGGCGCTTATTTTCTCAAGCAGGAAAAATCAGCAGGCCTGGTTTTCTCAGGCTATCTCATTCTTACTGGAATCGCACGTTTTCTCGTCGAAATGATCCGCCTGAACCCACGCTCATTCTTTGGCATGTCCAACGCCCAGGCCGCCAGCGTCGCGTCGATTTTGCTCGGCGTTGTCCTGTTTTTCTTTTTCGTTCGAAGCTCTGGCGCTATGGACGAGCGAACTGCATCCAAGTAGTGCGCCACTCGCTTTCGCTCATTGTTTGTAGACGATGCCTTCCTTCATCACGAACGTCACGTGCTCCAATTGCCGGATGTCCGCGATCGGGTCTCCATCGACTGCAATGATATCGGCGAATTTTCCAGGGCGTAACGAACCGAATAGCTCGGGTTTGCCGATGAGCGTCGCGGCATTGATTGTCGCGGATTGAATCGCCTGCATCGGCGTCATGCCGTATTTCACCATGTACGCAAACTGGCGAACGGAATATTCGTAGGGACAAACACCCGAGTCGGTGCCAAAGACCAGCTTCACTCCCGCTTTGAGTGCTTTTGTGAAGTTCCGCCGCTGCATCTCACCGAGTCCCTGATCGTGTTCCAGAAAATCCCCCGGCCTGGTTTCTCCTTGTATGCACTCCTCGTCGTAGATGTCCATGTCCAGATAGGTGCCATGCTCCTTCGCCAACGCGATGCCCTCATCGTCAATCAATTCCGCATGTTCGATTGACGCAGCACCGGCGCGAATCGCGTTCTTGATTCCTTCCGTAGCGTGAGCGTGAACCATCACTCGCAAGCCAAAGTTTTTTGCTTCGCTGACTCCTGCCTGCAACTCCTCTGGCGTGAATTCCAGAGAGTTGGGATTGCTCTCATGGGTCAGCACCGCCCCGGTCGAAAGCATCTTGATGTGGTCCACTCCATCGTGAGCAAGTTGCCGGACTTTCTGGCGAACTTCCCACGGGCTATTGGCTTCTCCGTAGTGCAGGTCCCAGGGAAGCCTGACATCCGGGGCCTGACCGGTCATCGCGCCTGCGCCTCCAGTAATCGTAATGTACGCGCCGGCCACAAACATGCGCGGTCCCACGATGTACCCCTTATTGATGGCGTCCCGCAAAGCCACGTCGTTTAGCGCGCGGTATACACCAGCGTCGCGCACGGTGGTAAACCCGGATTCCAGCGTCACGCGAGCGTTTGGGACGGATCTCAACACGACTTCAGAAGCCGTGTGCCGCAATTGATTAAACGGATCTACTGCGTTTTCCTGCTGGTCTCCGTCGGCCAGATGCGAATGACAATCAATCAGGCCCGGCAGCACGGTTTTGCTGGAAAGGTCCAGAATCTTTGCTGCAGCTGGAATCTTTACGTCAGTCCCAATCGCATCAATCTTCTTCCCACGCAACAATATGACTTGCTTCTCGAGTACGCGGCTGTTCTCCACATCGATGACATGGCCAGCCTTGATTGCGGTCACCTGCTCTGGCACCGCCACCTGCTGCGGCAGCGCAGCACTTGCAAAGACCCCAAGCAGCACGGCACAAACGAAAACTCGATAGATCACATCGACCTCGCTCAGATTTAAGCTGCGAACCGAACCACGCGCATCTTAGACTGCGGCAGAGCTTTCTTCAATTTTTGTGAAATTAGCGAACCCATGAACCAAGAAAAGACATTCCGTGGAGCAACCCGCGTACCAGCGGCAGGGACACACACTCCGCGCGTTGTTCGAAGCAAAAATGCTGGTCGGCGAGGGAACTCTAAATCATCTGCCGCAAAACATAGGTCAAAATCCCGCCGTTCCGGTAATACAACACTTCTTCCGGCGTATCGACGCGAGCAACCACCGTAAAATTCTTGGCGCTTCCATCGGCCCCCACCACCGCCACGCGAATCTCGATGCGCGGTGAAAGCGCGGTGACTCCGGTAATCTCAAATGTTTCCTTACCGGTCAAACCGAGCGTCTCGCGGTTCTCTCCGGCTTTGAATTCCAGCGGCAAAATTCCCATGCCAACTAAATTGCTTCGATGAATTCGTTCGTAGCTTTCCGCAATTACCGCGCGCACGCCGAGCAGCTTCGGCCCCTTCGCCGCCCAGTCGCGCGATGAACCCGAGCCGTACTCTTTACCAGCGATGATAACCAGCGGCACGCCCGCTTCCCGGTACTTCACCGAGGCGTCGTAAATGCTCAGCTGCTCGCCGCCCGGTTGATAAGTCGTCCAGCCGCCTTCGGTCCCCGGCGCCAGCTGATTTTTCAGCCGAATATTTGCAAACGTTCCGCGCGCCATCACTTCGTGATTCCCCCGCCGCGCTCCGTACGAATTGAATTCGTGCGGCTTCACACCATTCGCAATTAAATATTTTCCCGCCGGGGAATCCGCTCCAATCGATCCCGCCGGTGAGATGTGATCGGTGGTGATGCTGTCGCCCAGCACCGCCAGCACCCGCGCTCCGTGAATATCGGCCAGCGGTGCCGCGGTCTTCGACATATTTTCAAAATACGGCGGCAATTTGATGTATGTGGACTTCGCATCCCACTGGTACAAATCGCCCTCGGGTACCGACATGCCCTTCCAGTGTTCGTCGCCGTCGTACACCGCCGCGTACTGCTTTTTGTACTGCTCCTGCGTCACCGCCTGGCGCACCGTCGCTTCTACTTCCTGTGGCGTCGGCCAAATCTCGTGCAGGTAAACCGGTTTGCCCGCTGTATCGGTTCCGAGCGGTTCGGTCGTCAAATCCAAATCCATCCGGCCAGCAAGCGCGTACGCCACCACCAACGGCGGTGATGCCAGATAATTCGCCCGCACCAGCGGATGAATGCGCCCTTCAAAATTGCGGTTACCGCTCAGCACTGCCACCGCAACCATATTATTTTCTTTAATCGCTGCACCAATCGCTTCCGGCAACGGGCCGCTGTTGCCGATGCACGTCGTGCATCCGTATCCAACCAGATTAAATTTCAATTTATCGAGATATTGTGTCAGGCCGGCCTTCAACAAATAATCCGTCACCACCTTCGAGCCCGGTGCCAGGCTGGTCTTCACCCACGGTTTCACCTGTAAGCCGCGTTCGACCGCTTTTTTCGCCAGCAATCCCGCGCCCAGCATCAACGATGGGTTGGAAGTGTTCGTACAACTGGTAATCGCGGCAATTACCACCGCGCCGCTGCCCAATTCGAACGAATCGCCATTGTTTTTCACCTGCGCGTTCTTTGCTGGCGATCCTTCCATAATTTTGGTGAACGAACTCTTCGCATTTCGCAGCGCCACGCGGTCTTGCGGACGCTTCGGTCCCGCGACGGTTGGTTCCACCGTGCCCAAATCCAATTGTAGGGTGTCGCTAAACGCCGGATCGGGCGTCTCGTCGGTTCGGAACAGCCCCTGTTCCTTGCAGTACGCTTCCACCAGCGCGATCTGTTCATGCGGCCGCGCCGTGAAATGCAAATACGCCAGCGTTTCCTTGTCTACTGGAAAAAATCCCATGGTCGCGCCGTACTCCGGCGCCATATTCGCGATCGTCGCGCGGTCCGGCACGCTCAGCGTTGAAAGTCCGCTGCCGTAAAACTCCACAAATTTCCCGACCACGCCTTTTTTCCGTAACATTTCCGTGACGGTCAACACCAGGTCTGTCGCGGTCGCGCCTTCCGGCAATTTTCCATGCAACTTGAAACCTACCACCGCCGGAACCAGCATCGAACTTGGCTGGCCCAGCATCGCCGCTTCTGCTTCAATTCCGCCAACGCCCCAGCCAAACACGCCAAGCGCGTTCACCATCGTGGTGTGAGAATCCGTTCCCACCAGAGAATCCGGATACGCTTCAAATCGTGTGCCCGACGGCACCGCGCAAACCACCCGCGCCAGATATTCCAGATTCACTTGATGGCAGATTCCCGTTTCCGGCGGTACCACTTTGAAATTCTGAAACGCTGTCTGTCCCCACCGCAAAAACACGTAGCGTTCGGCATTCCGCTGATATTCCAGCGCCGCGTTCAATCCAAATGCGTTCAAGCTGCCGAAATTATCCACCTGCACCGAATGATCGATCACCAGTTCGGCGGGGAAGAGTGGATTGATTCGCTTGGGATTCCCGCCCATTTTTTTCACCGCTTCGCGCATCGCCGCCAGATCCACCACCGCGGGCACTCCGGTAAAATCCTGCAGCAGTACGCGCGCCGGCATGAACGCAATCTCTTTTTCCGCGCATCCGGGTTTCCACGAAGCCAGTGCCTTGATGTCTTCCGCGTGCACGAACCGGCCATCTTCGTTGCGCAGCAGATTCTCCAGCAGAATCCGCAGCGAAAACGGCAAACGCGACATGTTGTCAGGGACGTGCTTCTCCAGATGTTCCAGCCGGTGAATTTCAAAACTCTGCGCGCCTACATTCAATTTGTCGCGCGTGCCAAACGAGTTTGCTGCGGAAATTGCCATCTCGCGGTCCTTTCCTCTCTCTCAACCAACTATGATAGCCGAAGTTGTAGCGGCACGCTCACGTCGCTCACTAATTGATTCTGCGCCGCGCGCTATACTGTTCGTGCCGTGAAAATCCTTCTCCTCGCCACCTACGAACTCGGCCGCCAACCATTCGGTCTGGCCTCGCCTGCGGCCTGGCTGCGCAAACGCGGACACTCCGTCCGCTGCTTCGACCTCTCGCGCCAATCACTTGATGAAGCCGCCCTGCGCGAAGCCCAACTAATTGTTTTTTATCTTCCCATGCACACCGCCACACGCCTCGCGCTGCAATGGATACCCGCCATCCGCGCGCAAAATCCCGTTGCTCATCTGTGCGCCTGCGGCCTCTACGCTCCGCTCAACGAATCCCATCTCCACACCGCCGGATTTTCGACGATTCTCGGCCCAGAATTCGAAGCCGACCTGTCACACCTCGCGGATACGCTTGCCACTGGCAATTCGAACGGTTATCACGAATCTGTCGCCGCAAAACTTCCGCGTCTCGCATTTGAGATCCCCGATCGCGCAGGTCTTCCTTCCCTGCAAAAATACGCTCACGTCATTCTTCCCACCGGCGAGCATCGCACCGCTGGTTACACCGAAGCCTCGCGCGGCTGCAAACATCTCTGCCGCCATTGCCCAATCGTGCCTGTTTACAACGGCCAGTTTCGCGTCGTTCCTCAGGAAATCGTTCTCGCCGACATTCGCCAGCAAGTGCAAGCCGGCGCAGCACACATCACCTTCGGCGATCCCGATTTTTTCAACGGCATCACTCACGCCACGCGCATCGTTGAAGCCCTTCACGCCGAGCATCCTCAACTCACCTACGATGCGACCATCAAAGTCGAACATCTCCTCCGCCATGCGGACGCCTTGCCCACACTCGTGCGCACCGGCTGCCTGTTCGTCACCAGCGCCGTTGAATCACTCGACGACCAAGTCCTTCTGAAGTTGGAAAAAGGTCACACTCGCGACGACTTCTTTCGCGCGCTCGATGTCTGCAATAACGCCGGTCTCGCGCTACAGCCGACATTCATGCCTTTCACTCCGTGGACCACGCGTGAGAGTTATTTCGATCTCCTCGAAACCATCGCCGACCGTAACCTCGTCGCTGCCGTTCCAGCAATTCAGCTCGCCATCCGCTTACTCATCCCGTCCCGCTCTCGCCTGCTCGAGCTTCCCGAAATCGCATCCATGGTCGGTGATTTCGACTCCGAAAAACTCGTCTATCCGTGGCGCCATTCCGATTCCGCGCTGGACGCGCTCTCCGAAAGTATCTCGCAAATCGTCGCCGCCGCCGAAAAGAGAAGGGAATCGCGCACCGAAACGTTCGAACGAATCTGGGACGCCTCCTCACAATTGCGAGAATCGCCCGATGCGCCATTCCGAAATTCCGCGCCGCCGCGTCCCGCTCCGTACCTCAGCGAGCCCTGGTATTGTTGAGCAGAGCCCACCGGGGACCAGTTGGTCCCTATCGCAGAGTTTGCCGAACGCATCGAATCCAGCGAAGGCTTCGTGTGAAAGTTTGATCGATCCACGCATCAAATCGGCGCCGGAGGCGCGGCACAATTTAACCCAGCGCGTAAGCGCTGGGTTAGGGGGGCAACCGCTCTAGCGCCGTAGGCGCGACACGCTCGGCTCTCTTCGACAGCAATCCCTTTGCTACGATCGGCAGGAACTGAAGTGCCTCAATGATCACAAACAACACCAAAACCGCCGCGCTCTTCGCCTCCAAGCTCGGCTACCAGACCCGCAGCTTCGAAGCCGCCGCTCGCAAACTCGGCGCGCAACTTGTCTACGTCACCGACCGCTGCCACGAACTCAACGACCCTTGGGGCGACCACGCCATTGCCGCGGGTTTTGCTAATCCCGAAGAAGCCGCCGCCATCGCGATGGAATCCCTTCGCGCCCAACCGCTCGCCGCCATTCTCGCTCTGGGCGATGCGCCTGCAGTCGCCGCTTCGTACGCCGCACGCGGCCTCGGCCTCCGTTCGAATCATCCCGCTGCCGTCGAAGCCTGCCACCACAAACTTCGCATGCGCGAAGTTTTCCGCGACGCTGGCCTCTTCGATCCGCCAACCAGCTTGTGGTTTCGTACGATTCCGCTTTCGCCGGAACCAGAACCGTCGCTGCTAGGCATCCAATATCCTTGCGTACTCAAACCGCTTTCGCTCTCCGCCAGCCAGGGCGTCATGCGCGCCAACTCCCGCGAGGAGTTCCGCGAAGCCGCTCGCCGCCTGGCGCGCCTTCTCGAACGCCCCGACCTGCAAATGAAAAGCGCTTCGCCGTCTCGCGAAGCGCTCGTTGAAGAATATATCCCCGGCGTGGAAGTCGCGGTCGAAGGCATGCTCCTCGACGGTGAACTGAAAATCCTTGCCATCTTCGATAAACCCGATCCGCTTGAAGGTCCGTACTTCGAAGAAACCATTTACGTCACGCCGACGCGCCTGTCAGCCGAGCAGCAATCCGCAATCATTCGAACCGCCACGCAAGCCATCCACGCACTGGGCCTGTCCCACGGCCCCGTCCATGCTGAATTCCGCATCAACAACCGCGGCGTCTGGCCCATTGAAGTCGCCCCCCGCCCCATCGGCGGAATGTGTGCTGCATCTCTGAAATTCGTTTCCGCGCAAAGCGCCGACGCCATCGCCCTCGAAGAGCTAATCCTCCGCCACGCCATCGGCGAAGACGTCTCCGCGTGGCAGCGCGAACCGAGGTCCTCCGCGGTCATGATGATTCCCGTCCCAGCAGGCGGCATCCTAGAAAGGGTTGACGGAATCACCGAAGCGCAGCTCGTCGTAAACGTCACCGACGTGCAAATCACCGCACGCCTGCACGACCAAATCGTCGCCTGGCCCGAAGGCTCGTCCTACTTAGGTTTTATTTTTGCAAAAGCAGAAAGCCCGGCGGCCGCCGAGCAAGCCCTGCGCGAAGCGCACTCCAAACTAACTTTCCAAATCCGCCCAACTCTCCCGGTGGAACACCCCGTCACCGGAAAAGTTCTCGACTGATGGATCTTGCAGTTGTAGTGGCCGGTCTCGGGTGCGGGCCTACTTGGAGTCCGCACTAAAATTTGGACCGGTTCTTTTCTTGATGCGAAGCTGAAAACTCAAAACTGACTACTGATTATTGAGAACTTTTTCTACCCTTTGGCCTTCGGCGCCACATACCCTTCCGGCAACTTCGCGCCCTCGCCAAAAAAGAACTGCTCCAGCTGCTCTTCCATAATCTTCTGCGAATTCGGATCCAGCGGATTCAGCCGGTACTCGTTCATGATCATCTTCGAATGTTCGATCCACAATTTCCACGCGTCCTTCGAAACATTCTCATACACCTTCTTGCCCAGCTCGCCGCGCCACGGCACCCGGTCCAGCCCCGGCAAGTCCTTGTCAAACTTCACGCAATGCACGATGCGCCCGCCGGGTGTTGTCGGCGTGCTCGCCGGTGTTTCCGGCCCACACGAATCATTCGCCACAGCTTCCTCCCCATACTCTGCTCGATTCTTTACCTTACTTCATCCCCGCCCAAATTCCCAGCCGCCACAGGCAAGGAAGCAACTCAGCCTCCGTCAAACCGCCTCTCATGAGTTAGCCTATCTGATGTTGTGGGGTAAACTCTCCCGCGAATTTGGCTGCGGAAACTAGCAATCATTCGTATGGCGGCTAAAGCAAAAACAAACGGACGGTCATGCGGGAATCATCTTTACGAAAAGCGGTATTGGCCTTTTTGGTGATATTTTTCCCCGTGCTTGTCGCTCTGCAAGCAGCTTCTTCACCGAGCGATGAACCGAAACGTCTTGAAGTCGTGGTAACTGCACCGTTGCGATGGGAAAACGGCTGTCTGTATTTGAGTCTCGACCGCATAAACCATGGCTCGACTCCACTATTTATCCCTCTTAAGGGCCTTTACATTTTTACTTCGGTAACAGAACTCCCGGACAAAACTGGAAGGAAGAATGGAGTTGAATGGATAAACATTTACGGCGCATCCGATATCGGCAATTGGGACGCTGAGCCGATTGCGCCGGACGAGACCATACACTCTGAATATTGCCTGGGCCCCACGATCCCCGTCGTCAGCCTAGAGCGCGAGACTTGGCGGAAAATCCCAGTCCGCGGAAGGTTGAGAATTGACGCCTACTACTTCTCGACAAAGGAAGACTGGTTGACGAACAAGACCCAGCATGAAGAAATGCCCAGGTCGTCGGACGACGAATTGAAGCGAATGAAGGTCGTATATCCGCACGCCGATACCGTTTTTAGTCGAATCCCGTGTTCCGACGAGAGTTGTCCGTTAGGTTGCGCCGGCCCGCCGGCTGTCTTATACGGTGAAAATCGCGTTATTCCTGACGTATATGCGTATGACGAGAAAAGTGTCGCCCGTGGGCGACTTGTAGATGAGGAACTTGCCCGAAGATCGCGTCCCTGCACCGCGTCCAAACCCAACTCGCCTTGAAAACTCCGCAGTCGAACGAGCTTAGCCTCATGTAAGCGGATGCCGGAGACTGCAGTGGCACTCCCAAGTCGATTCTAATGGTTAGCCATTCACCAGCGCGAGTGGATGGCTAGTATGCTCCCGCTCTTTCCCCAGCGCTTCGGCAATCTTGGCAACCAGGCTATCGCGCGAGAATGGTTTTTGCAGAAAAAACATATCCTTCAGAAAATCGCTGCCATTGTTGAATTCCAGATAGCCGGACATGTAAATCACCCGGAGCCCGCCACACCGCTCGTTCAATCGTTTCGCCAGTTCCGGACCGCGCATGTTGGGCATCACAATGTCCGTCACTAGCACTCGAATCCGCTTACCAAACTGTTCCGCAACTCGCAGCGCGTCCTGACCGTCACGAGCCGTCAGTACTGTGT
Organism: uncultured Acidobacteriota bacterium; assembly: GCA_963814635.1. Taxonomy (GTDB): domain Bacteria; phylum Acidobacteriota; class Terriglobia; order Acidiferrales; family UBA7541; genus Acidiferrum. Next base: position 612,030 of record CAWFDP010000004.1, read on the forward strand.
ATCCGGCGGACTCAATAAACTCCGCGGCGAGGTCCCGGACCTGATCCTCGTCCTCCACCAGCAAGACCACCTCTGAATGTCCACTCTGCAAGTGACGATCCGCTTCGCCGCCTGGCTGCTCCTCGGACTCCTGCACCGCTGGAAGATACACTTCGAACCGCGTGCCCTTTCCCGGAGCCGAGTCCACCCAAATGCATCCGCCGCTCTGTTTCACCACACCGTAAACCGTGGCCAGCCCAAGCCCAGTCCCTTTTCCGAGTTCCTTTGTCGTGAAGAACGGCTCGAAGATCCGTGCCATGGTTTCCGCATCCATGCCGTGTCCGGTATCTTCCACCACCAGCCGCACATAATTCCCCGGAACCAGCGGCACTCGCTTTTTGCAAAGCGCTTCATTCGCGCGAAGATTCTGTGTTTCGATCGTCAAGCTGCCACCCGACGGCATCGCGTCCGACGCGTTCACCGCCAGATTCATGATGACCTGTTCGATCTGTCCGGGATCAGCCTTGATTCGCCCCAGCGACTCGCCGGCGCGGAAAGTGAACGCGATGTCCTCTCGCACCAACCGCTTCAGAATGCTGAACATTTCCGAAACCAGCGAATTCAGATTCAGCACTTTGGGTTGCAGCATCTGCATTCGGCTGAACGCCAGCAGCTGTCGGGTCAGTGACGCTGCGCGATTGCTGGCTTTTTCAATCTGGCGTGCGTTTCCATACAGCGCGCTGTTGGGTTCTAGCCTGTCCAACATCAAATCGCCGTGGCCTTTGATCACCGTCAGCAGGTTATTGAAGTCGTGTGCGACGCCACCGGCCAGCCGGCCGATCGCCTCCATCCTCTGCGCTTTGCGTAGTTGGTCCTGCAGTTGCAGTTGCTCGTGTTCATTCGATTTGAGCGTGCCGCGCATTCGGCCGAACGCATGCGTCACCTGCGCAACCTCGTCCGTTCCATGCGAATTCAATGGATACTCAAAATCGCCGTTTTCCAGTGCCCGCACGCCCTCCAGCAGCGACGACAGTGGACGCGTGAATTTGTCGCAGATAAAAAATATCAGCGCCCCGCCCGCAAAAACTGCTAACAGGCCCAACCCGGCTAGCATCCGATTCTCTTGCGCCAGGTATGCCAGCGCCTCGTCGTATGACTTCAATACAATGATTCGAACCGGTCTTGCGCCGCCAGTTAACTCCACAGAACTCGTGTAAAAGCGCTCACCGTCAACCTTGACCTGCTCTTCTAGCGATCCTGCCCTCAGTTGGCGTGCAAAATCCTCGGTTTTGAATGGCGCTAGAGTGCTGGCCACAACTTCCTCGCCGTACTGAAACGCCATCTGGCTCGAGGTAATCCGGCGAAGCTCATTCGCCGATGGATCGATTCCGTGCCCGACGATCACCGTCCCCACCAAGTTTTTCTTTCTTACCTGATCCTCGTAGAAGGGTTGCAACACGACCTGGTACAACCGGCTCCCGCTGTACCACCATCCAGTGTTTTTCCCTTCGGTCAGCGACAGCGTCATCATCTCTTGTGCTTCTGGGATGGAAAACCGTCCGCTCATTGCGTGTACTGCAAGGATCTTTCCGTGCGGATCGGCCAACGCTAGCAGGTCACACTCCTCGGACTGCCACGGGTCCTCGGCGACCTCCTTCAGCGCGGTAGCCTCTCCGTTTCGCATCAGCGCCAACGAAGCCAGCAAATCCGCCTTGCGGCTTAGCGCAACTTGATGATGGTTTTCCAGGGCTTGAAATGTGAGTATCGCGTTGAACGCTTCTTCCTTTACTTCCAGGCGCACTCGCGACTCCGCGTTACGCCGGACCGTCAATAGCGTGGCGCAAGTCAATCCCGCGGTCAGCAGGGCAAACGACAGCATGAACTTACTGCGAAGTCTCAAGTTTCGCTCTCTTCACTTGCGCGTGATTTCTCTCGCCGCATTGCCAAGAGTCTTGCCGGGGCTAGGACTTACAGGATAGCCGTCCGTTTTCGCCCGCCGGAATAGCTCTCAGGTACCAGCCGAATGGGACTTTTTGGCCTCTCAAACCATGTCCTTTCGGCCAGCCCCCTATTCGCCTGCTATTCCCCATCTGAAGTAGAATCCTTTTCGCTCTGGCGACATCCAAGTTTTGAATGGAGTGCAGACCATGCCTCGCATCACCACATTGTTCTGGGATATCGGCGGCGTCATCCTCACCAACGGCTGGGACCGTAACTCCCGCAAAGCCGCCGCCGATGCCTTCAACCTCGATTACGAGGAATTCCAGGATCGTCACGATCTCACTTTCCCCGCCTTCGACGCCGGCCAAATCTCCATCAACGAGTACCTCGACCGCACCCTTTTCTATCGCCCGCGCAAATTCACTCGCGAAGAGTTCACCGCTTTCATGTTCGCGCAATCCAAGGAGTATCCCGGCTCCCGCGCCATCCTCGACGCCTGCGCAAATTCCGGCAAATACTTCGTCGGCGCCATCAACAACGAACCGCTTGAGCTCAACCAATTCCGTATCGAGACTTTCAATCTCCGCAAGAGCTTTCAGGTTTTCTTTAGTTCCTGTTATATCCACTCACGCAAACCAGAAGAAGGCATCTTCCGCGTTGCTCTTGCCGTCACCCAGCGCGCTCCGGAAAACTGCGTCTTCGTAGACGATCGTCCCCTCAACCTCGAAGCTCCGCGCCGTCTCGGCTTTAGCGTCATTCATTACCAGTCTCCGGACCAGCTGCGTTCCGACCTGCGAAATCTCCAGGTTGAGGTATAGTTTTCAGGGCGTTAGCGGGCCACTTCCCGCCGGGCGTTCGGGTTTCAGGGCTTGTACTACAAGCCCTGAGTTAACAGGGAGAATGCATGTCAGCCGAATCGATTTCCACCAGTTCCACCTATGGCGGTGCCAGCGATCCTTGCGCCGTGATTCTTTTCGGTGCCTCCGGCGATTTGGCCAAGCGCAAAGTCATTCCCGCACTTTTCGATCTTGCCGCGCACAACTCTCTCGGCTCGCGTTACGCCATCGTCGGATTCGCGCGTACCCCGATGAACGATGACAGTTTCCGCTCAGCCCTTTGCGACGCAACCAAAACCATGTCTGAGCTCGGCGACGTCGACCCCGCCCAGTGGAACGACTTCGCCTCCAACCTTTTCTATAGTCCCGGCGATTACTCCGACCAGCAGGCCTACGCGAACCTCGCCAAGCGCCTAGCCGAACTCGACGCGCAAAAATCTCTCGGCGGTAATCGTCTCTTCTACCTTTCCACTCCGCCGGAAGTCTATCCGGACATCGTCGAACAACTCGGCCGCGCCGGTTTATCCCGCCCCGCAAACTCAAAATCCTGGGTGCGCATCATCATCGAAAAGCCCTTCGGTCGCGATCTCGCCACCGCAAAAGAACTAAACGAAATCGTCCACAACGTTTTCGAAGAGCAGCAGGTCTACCGCATCGATCACTATCTCGGCAAAGACACCGTGCAGAATCTCCTCGTCCTTCGCTTCGGAAATGGCATCTTCGAGCCACTCTGGAATCGCAATTACGTAGACCACGTGCAAATCACCGCCGCCGAAACGCTCGGCGTCGAACGCCGCGGCGGCTTTTACGAAACAGCCGGCGCGCTTCGCGACATGATTCAGAGCCACGTCTTGCAGCTCACTTCGCTGGTTGCTGTCGAGCCTCCCGCTTCCTTCGACGCTACCGCCGTCCGCAACGAAAAACTAAAAGTTCTCCAGTCCATTCGCCCCTTCGATCTGGAAATGGTCGCCCAATCCGTCGTCCGCGGCCAATACGCTCCCGGCTCCGTTAACGACAAGCTCGTCCCCGGCTACCGCGAAGAGCAAAACGTCAATCCCAGATCCCGCACCGAAACTTTCGTCGCCGCAAAACTGCTCATCGACAACTGGCGCTGGGCCAACGTTCCTTTTTATCTGCGCACCGGCAAGCGCCTCGCAAAACGCACCACCGAAATCGTCATCCAGTTCAAGCGCGCTCCGCACATCGTCTTTCGCGGCCGCGAAGCCGATGCCAATCGCCTCGTTCTCAATATCCAGCCCGACGAAGGCATCTCCGTCTCCTTCGGCGCCAAGCGTCCCGGCACCGAAATGAGCATCGGCAACGTCACCATGAATTTCAGTTATCGCGAAGGATTTGGCGATTCATCGCGCAGCGCGTACGCTACTCTCGTTAACGATTGCCTGCGCGGCGACGCCACGCTTTTCGATCGTGGTGACACCGTCGAAGCCGCCTGGTCTCTGGTCGAACCGGTTCTCGATGTCTGGAGCGCCGCCAAGACTGCTAGCGTTCCGCAATACGCTTCCGGCAGTTGGGGCCCGAAGGAATCTGATAATTTGCTTGAACGCGAAGGCCGAAAGTGGCACGTTTCCTGATTCTTGTTCTTGTTACGGTCGCGGCCCTTTGAACATGCGGCCTCATGAATTGTCATTCCGAGCGCAGCGAGGAATCTGCTTTTTCTCGCCGCCAATGTTGTCCGTAATTTGAGTGGGGGGATCTCGTGATACTGGCCGGTGATGTCGGCGGCACAAAATGCAACCTCGCGCTGTTTTCCGAAAAAGGCGGCAAGCTCACATCCGTTTTCAGGCAGCGCTTCCGCAGCAAGGACTTCGCCACTTTCGATCTCATCGCCAAGGAATTTTCCCGCATTGCCGCCACCCATCTTGGTGACGAAAAAATTCGCGCCGCCGGTTTTGGCATCGCCGGCCCGGTCATCAACAATCGCGTCCGTGCCACCAATCTTCCCTGGACCGTTGACGCCGCGGTCCTCTCCCAGGAACTCGGCATTGAACACGTCATACTTCTCAACGATCTCGGCGCTTGGGGACACAGTATCGAATATCTCGATCCCGCCGATTTCGCCGTACTCAATCCCGGCGTCAGCGAACCCGGCGGCACTCGCGCACTCCTCGCCGCAGGCACCGGACTTGGCGAAGGTTTCCTGGTCTGGGACGGTTCACGCTACCTTGTCGGCGCTTCCGAAGGCGGCCATGCCGATTTTGCTCCGCACACCGAACAGCAAATCGAACTCCTCCACTTTATGCGCCGCCGTTCGCCGCAAATCAGTTGGGAATTAATACTCTCCGGCCGCGGCTTCCGCACCCTTCACGAATTTCTTGATCCGTCGGTCAAGCATCCAACGTTCTCCGATCCCGACGCCGACCCCGCTCCGGAAATCACTCAAAACGGCCTCAGCAAAACCTGTCCGGTCTGCGTCGAAACTCTGGACCTCTGGACTGACATCTACGGCGCCGAAGCCGGCAACCTCGCGCTCAAAGTTCTGGCCCTCGGTGGCGTCTACGTCGCCGGCGGCATTGCCATCAAAATCCTGGAAAAAATGAAGGACGGCACCTTTTTCGCCTCGTTCCAGGACAAATGGCACTTCGAAAAGCTCCTTGGCAACATTCCCGTCTCCGTCATCCTTAACGAAAACGCTCCGCAATTGGGCGCCGCCTACGAAGCCCTCCGCCTCCTGGAAAAATAATTTCCCGGTGGCACAGACTTAGTCTGTGCGCTTTTTCCGTCGTACCGTCTCTTTTTCTGCGCTTGGGTGCCCCGGACGCCGTATTTGCGTCTGGGTCTTCGGTTCGTATGTGGCAGCGGCGGCATTGTGCCGCCATGATGTCTCCGTGTCCTGGGTGTTCTTCCTCTGTGCTCTCTGTGTAACTCTTATCTTTCTTACGGCGTCTGCGCCCCCTCCGTCCCCACATACACCGCATACAACGACTGGCTCGCCGCCATAAACAAACGGTTCCTCTTCGCTCCGCCAAAACAAATATTCGCGCAAGTCTCCGGTAAATGAATCTTCCCAATCAACTTCCCATCCGGCGCGAACACATGCACACCGTTGAATCCCTCTCCGCCCCATCCCGCCGCCGACCACACATTCCCATCCACATCGCAGCGAATCCCGTCCGAAGTTCCCGGCGCCATGTTCGCGAACAGTCTCGAGTTCTTCAGCCGCACTCCATTCTCCACGTCGTACACCTGAATCGGCCGCACATCGTCCGCCTTCTTCGGCGCTTTGCTATCCACTACATACAATTTCTTTTCGTCCGGAGAAAAACACAGCCCATTCGGCTTCACCAGATCGTTCACCACCACCGTCGCCTCGCGCGTTTTCAGGTCCAGCCGGTAAACCACTTCCGGCAATTCGAACGCCGCTTTACCTCCTTCGTAATTCCCCATGATTCCGTATCCCGGGTCCGTAAACCAGATCGCTCCATCCGAATGCACCACAATGTCATTCGGCGCGTTCAATTTCTTCCCTTGAAAACTGTCTATCAGCACCGTCACAGTTCCGTCGTGCTCGGTCCGCGTCACTCGTCGCGCGCCGTGCTCGCAGGTCAGCAGCCGCCCTTCGCGGTCCCGAAAATTTCCGTTGCTGTAATTCGACGGGCACCGGAACACGCTCACCTCTCCCGTCTCTTCCGCCCATCTCAGCATTCGGTTGTTCGGAATATCGCTGAATACGAGATAGCGCCCATCGCCAAACCACACCGGCCCTTCCGCCCATCGCGTTCCGGTATATAGCCGCTCCACCGCCGCATTGGTCACCCGGTATTTTTCAAATCGCGGATCCACCACCTCCACCGCCGGGTCCGGATACGCCACCACCTTCCGCTCCTGTATTTCCCCCATCGCTCCCGGATTGATCGCCATCGCCGCCGCTCCCCCCGCCGCCAAATTCAAAAACATCCGCCTCTCCATCATCGCCCCTCCCAAGGAGTTTCCCGCGCAACCCCGCATCAAATCCGACAGCATCTCCCGCGCAAACTCCCGCCCGCCGCACTCTATCACGCCTCTCTTACCGCTCTTCGCTTTTTTCTGCGTACTCTGCGTCTCCTCTTCTCATCCTCTGCGTTAATCGTTTTCCTTTTTTTTGAGTTACAATAGTCGTGCCGCCGTCCGCTCATGTCGATCATGCGTATTCTCCCAGCTTTGAAAACCCATCAGCGTATACCGCTCTATGCCGCGCTACTAGTCGCGCTCATTTGCGACAGCGCTATTTGCGCTGGCACCGCAAATCAAGACGATCGCCTGACCCTTACCTTGCGAGTGGCCAATCACATCGACGCTCCCTTGGAAATCATCGGTCTCAAGCGCGCCGATGAAGCAGCGAAGGACCCGCTCGTCCATTTTCGAAATAATTCTTCTCTAAAGACCTCGCGTATTTGGCTGGAAGTGATCGTCACGGACCATCAAAATCAGAAGCTTATGCTCCGCACCAACTCAAACGGTCCGAACGTGCTTTGGCCAGCCGAACGAGTGCTAGAGCCAGGCTCCGATGGCTGGGCCCACGAGTCCGAACTTTCCTCTCATGCCATCTTGCTTACTCTGAAAGAACATCCGCACGCCCGCTGCGTTTCTGCCACTGTTTCGGTAATGAACGTGGAATTTGCCGATGGCTCCTCATGGTGGTACGACGAGAATAAGGGCGTGACATTCCTGGATGGCGCCTCACAAGAGGACCTTTGCAAGAATTCTCCGTCCGCCGGGCCCGAAACACACGAACTGTCCGGTCCAGCCGTGAAGCATACCCGCGAGCCGGAAAAGCTTATCCACTGGGAGAAGCAAAACTCCTACTCGATCTCCTGTCCAGTAATTCTCCTGCGCGGCGAAAAGTATTACGCCGCCTGCCCCTTCTAGCCGTTCCGGCTATCGCCCGATCAACAGTGCGAGGGCCGCACCAACTCCTCCCCGTCTTACTTCGCCGGCCGTGGCATAGACTTCAGTCTGTGTCCTATCCCCGCATTCACTCACATCCCACGAAAATCAATCGGCCTCGTCGGCACGACCGCGCACTCCGAATCTAGTCTTGCTGTCGTTCCTTGCTTTTCTCTACGTCCTCTGCGTCTCTTCTTCTCTTCCAAGAATTCTGCCTCATCACGTCATTACTTCATCGCGTCCTCTTTGTGAGAAACTCGCTGCCATGACTACGCCCCTCCACCTCGACGTCAACCAGCAGATCGAATGTGCCCACACCCTCGCGTCGCGCTTCTACACTGATCCCGCTATCCTCGAAATCGAAAGGGACAAGATCTTTCGTCGTACCTGGCAGCTGGTCGGCACCCTCGACCATTCTTGTGGCGAGGTCAACGGCATCAAGAAAACCATCTCCGACCCGGAGACATTTTTCACAACGGATGTCGCCGGCGAACCGCTGCTCGTTGTCCGCGACAAAGCTGGAACTCTCCGCGCCTTCAGCAACGTCTGCCGCCATCGCGCCGGACCCATCGCTCTCGGCAGCGGCTGCAAGAATGTCATGCGCTGCCAGTATCACGGCTGGACCTACACTCTCGACGGAAAACTGATCGGCACGCCCGACGTCGAAGGCGTCGAATTTTTCGATCGCAGCACCATGGGAATGTTCCCGGTGCGCCTGGAAACCTGGGGAAAATTTATCTTCGTGTCTTTTCACGCAAATGCGGACGCTGGCCCGTTGGAGTCTTTGCCTACGTACCTGGGAAAAATTCCCGAACAGGCTCGCGGCTTCCAATTTGAAGGATTGCAATTTGCCGAACGCCGCGACTACGTCATCAACTGCAACTGGAAGGTTTACGTAGACAACTATCTCGAGGGCTACCACATTCCCATCGCCCATCCCGGCCTGATGCGCGAAATCGACTATGCGAACTATCGCACCGACACCTATCGTTATTATTCCCAGCAGTTCGCGCCGATTCGCGCCATGAAGACGGAAGACAGCGGTGAACGCATGTACGCTCCCGGCGCCGGCTTGCAACAAGCCCTCTACTTCTGGATTTTTCCCAACCTCATGCTCAACATCTATCCCGACAACATCTCCACCAACGTAATCGTTCCGCTTTCATCCGACAAAACGCTCACTATCTTTGAATGGTTTTTCCACGACGTCGATCAGGCCAAAACGAAAGAACGGATTGAGAAAGCCATCGCCTTTAGCGACGAAGTCCAGCAGGAAGACATCATGCTCTGCGAAAACGTCCAGCGCGGCCTGCACTCCTCCACCTACGACCGCGGCCGCTACTCCGTCAAACGCGAAAACGGGGTCCACCACTTCCACATGCTTCTAAGCGAATTCCTCGGCACGCAAGCACCGGGCGATAAGCGCGCTACGACCAATCACGGAGGTTGCTCTTGAATTTCGGCTTATGTAGCGGCGGGCTTATCCCGCCGTTCTTGCATTGCCTTTGTAGCGGCCGCCTTCCGAGGCGGGCGGTTTTTTGCCAGACACGAAGAAAGGAGTCCGACTCCGAGAACTGATTACTGATCACTGAGAACTGATTACTTCGCGACTCAGGGCTTAGCCGGAGCGGGTACAGGTGTTGCACCCGGCGCAGTCGACTTGTTGAAATCGAAATTCACTTTCGGGGCGGTGCGCGCGCCTTCGTCGGTCTTGAAATACGCGTCGTTACGAGTGAATCCGCTCATGCCGGCCACCAAACTATTAGGGAAAAGCGAAATGTAGGTGTTGTAGTCCTGCACCACTTCGTTGTAGCGGCGGCGCTCCACGGCGATGCGGTTTTCGGTTCCGGCGAGTTCATCCTGCAATCGCAGGAAATTTTCGTTGGATTTGAGCTGCGGATAATTTTCGGTGATTACAAGCAGGCGGCTGAGCGCGGAATCGAGCGCGCCATTGGCCGCAATTTTATCAGCGGGAGTTTTCGCGCCAATTAACGCGGAACGCGCCGCGGCGATATCGCCAAAAACTTTTTCTTCATGCAGGGCAAAGCCTTTCACGGTTTCGACGAGGTTGGGAATTAAATCCGCGCGGCGCTGCAGCACCACATCCACTTGCGCCCAGGACGCGCTGACCGCTTCACGTTTGATGGCCATCTGGTTGCGCCGGCCGAAATAAGCACTGCCCAGGAGTAACGCCAGGATCAAAACGATGACCGCGATAATCATTGCAATTTTCATGAACGTGCTCCTTATGTTCGAAATTTCAGAAATTCTGTTTCTTGACGCGCTGCCATTCGCGTTTCGGTACCAGCGCATCCAGCGAATGGATCACGATCTCGATGGCTTCGAGGTATTTGCCATACGCGCGGGAAATTTCGCTGACCGGATGATTGTCGCGGAGTTCCAGGCCCAGATCAAAAGCGCCGGCATCCGCTCCGGTCAATTCCGCGACGCGTTTGTAGACTTCGCTTTTATGCGCAGGTACCGTTTCGCCGAGCGCAATTAGAAAATGGCGAAGCAGAACGGAGAGACTCGAAATCGATCTGCCATAGATTTCGCGAAGCTGCTGCTCGTTATCCGAAGAGCGCAGAAAATGATCGCGTAATTTCTGCAATGCGATGCGCAGCTCGTGTTCCACCTGCACGCGATGCAGGTTCATCGGGACTTCGATGTTGGCAACCGGATCTTCGCCGAAGAGCACGCGATGCGCGGACCCGATGTCCAGCAATTCAATCGCGAACACATCGGCTGAGCGAACCAGTTCTTCCTGAGTGAAAATACGCGGAGCCGGTTCGCGCATCGAACTGCACCACCAGCGCACCACGGAGGCAACGCGCGCCAGCTCCGCCGATTTTGTGGATTTCAAAACGCAGAGCAAATTCAAATCCGATTTGTGCGCGTGAAAATCGCCGCGCGCCGCCGATCCGTAAAGCACCAGCGATTGCAGATTTTCTCCAGCAGCTTCCTGAAGTCTGCGAACAATTTCAATCAGTTTTTCTTCTCTCGCCAGCATCACAACCTTCTTAGCTCACGGTTTGCAGGTACAAACCCTGAAACCCAGTCTACGTAAATTCGCACCGAAACATTTCACCAACTGCCGGAAGCTCCGCCACCGCCGCTCGAACCGCCGCCAAATCCGCCAAAGCCCCCACCGCCTCCGCCGAATCCTCCTCCACCCCAACTGCTTCCTCCGCCGCCACGGCCACCGCCTCCGCTCATCAGAAATGGCAGCAGCCACCAGCACCCGCTCATGCCACCGCCGCTGCGTCCTCCGGAAGTATTCGCCACGGCCGCGCTGAAAATCCGGATCACAATAAAAATAATGAACAAGATCGCCCAGAAACTAATCGGCGAACCATTACTGCGAGAAGTATTTGCGACGCGGCGGGCGGGAGGATTTCCGGAGAGCGAGATGCCCTTGTCGTCGGCAATATATTTTGCAAGTTGCCATGCGGCGATTTCCACCGCGGAGCCGTAATCGTTCTGGCGGAGAAAGGGAACCATGGCGCGGCCGGCATCGCCGGCGCGCGCGTCATTAATTATAGGTTCGAGGCCGTAGCCAACTTCGACGCGGTACTTGCGATCGTTGGGAGCGAGCAGCAGCAACGCGCCGGTGCTGTCTTTTTTTGCGCCGACGCCGAGATGATGGAAGAGGTCGACGGCATAGTCCTCGACCGGGCGATCATCGAGAGAACGGACGGTGACGATGGCGAGTTGCGCGCCGGTTTTTTGTTGCAGTTCGGTGCAGAGCGATTCCAAGCGGTCGCGGGTGGCGGAAGGAATGACGCCAGCGAGATCGGTGACGTAACCGGTAGGAGAGATTTTGTTGATGTCGTCGGCGAGCGCTGCGCTGCACGCACAAAAAAACAACACCAGCAAAACGAAGAACCGAGAGCGGCAGGGCGGTGCGATGGAAGGAAGCAGAACAGTTCCTCTAGTTCATCGAGAAAATGTGAAGAGCGACCAAGACAAGCATCGCGATTTTTGTGAAAAAGTGCAAGCGGAGTCCGGCGCGGAGAACCGAAGAAAAACCATTATCGCAGAGACGGAGGGGAGGAGACGCAGAGGACGCAGGGAGAGGAGAGAAGCAAAGACGGAAGATGGAAAAAGAGAAAAGAGAAAAAGAGAAAGCGGAAGAGAGAACAGACAGAGGAGCGAAGCGAACGACGGCAAAAACGCCAATCGGGAGATTGGCGCTCCCAGGCGCCCGGCACTACGAGCAGCTGACGATTGAACAGGACGAGAAGGAGACCCGACGCATACAAGGAAGTCGGTACAGGTACGTGGGACTGGACTTGAGTACAGTTGGCGCGGGGAAACCGCGCGGAGCGAAGGATGCGTCCAAAGATAAAATTAAGGTGGAGAGCATGTGAAAAGATTGGCGATGCCCGAGCAAGGCCGGCGGAACCGCGCGATCAAGCGCGCGGCGGCGCTGCTTGGGTTGAGTTTTTCCTTCCTTGGTATCGGTCCTAGCTCACAAGCGCGGTGCAATTCCGTGAAATCGGGAGAACGAATTTGGGTGCGGCTGCTGGAGCCGTTGGCGTCGTATAGCGCGAAGGTCGGCGACCAGGTCGAGGCGTTGGTGATTGAATCGCCGAAGTGCGACGGTGAAGAGACAATTCCCGCTGGGAGCGTTGTCGCGGGTGAAGTGACTGCGGTGCGAAAAGTGGGCATGGGGTTTCTGCACGAGACGGCGCGGATGCGCGCGGAATTTCGCAGTTTGAAATTGAAAGATGGAGCTGAGACTGCGATTAGTTCGCGGCTGCTGGAAATCGATAACGCTCGAGAGAAAGTAAAAGACGGAACGATCCGCGGAGTGAATGCCACCGACACGCCGCAGGGAAGAATCCCCAATCGTTTGAGGCATCTTCCGAGCTTGAACCCATACAGTAATTTGACTTGGGTGGCGTACCGGTCGGTATTTCCATTTTTTCCGGAGCCGGAAATATATCTGCCGCGAGGAACCGACCTGAAGCTGGAGTTGACCAGCGAGGTTTTGCTGCCGGAGCGCTGGAGATCCGAGGCGGTGAGCCAGGCGCCCGACGAAATTGAAAAAGCGGTGATGGAAATAACGGTGTCCGAGCTGCCGCAGAGGACGACGACGCGTAGCGGGCAAGATGCGGACATCGTGAATGTGGCGCTGCTGGGAACGGAAGAGCAGATGTATGCAGCGTTTCAAGCGGCGGGGTGGCGCAACGGGGACCGGCTTACAACGCGCTCGGTGCTGCGGGAGGCGCGGGCATTTTTATCATTCCAGAATTATCCGAACGCGCCGATTACCACGCAATTGATCGATGGACAGCGGGTGAGCGCGACGTGGGAGAAGGGATTGGACAGTTACGCCAAGCGGGAACACCTGCGGGTGTGGGGCCGGAACGACGTAATCGAAGGGCAAACGGTGTGGCTCGGAGCGATGACGCGGGAGACCGGCGCGGCGCTTTCGCTGCGGCAGCATAAGTTTATTCATCATATCGATGCTGCGATGGATGAAGGACGCGAAATTTTGGCGCGGGATTTGGGATTGGCGGGATGTGTGGCGGCGGTTTATTACGTGCAGCGGCCGCAGATGATGCATGCGGCGATGAACGCGACCGGCGATCCGATGCGTACGGACGGTTCGCTGGCGGTGGTGCAGTTAAAGGATTGCGAAAATCCGGTGTTCGAGCAGGCGAGCGATGTGCCGGGGGTGGCATCGAGGCCACGTTCGAAAATTGCGCGGTATTTGCGGATGCAGATATTGAGTTTCAAGAGCGATTTGATTCGCGGGAATTTTGTCTATGGCGCGTTTGATTTGACGCGGATGCTGGTGCGTGCGCGGCGGAATAGCGTGCAGAAAGCGGCGATCGCGCGGCAGGTACGTACGGAGCAGGCGTTTCGGGCGAGTGTGGATGTTGCGGCGTTGAATGCGAGCATCGGCGGGTTTTATTTCAACGACAATTGAAAGCGGTACCGGGTCAGTTTCCGGGGAGCGCGATTGTTCGGCCTGTGCGTTACTTCCGGATTGTCGGTTAGAACAAAACTCCATTCACAACTTCCTCAGCGCGTCCTCCACGATACTCTTTTGCCCCAGCCCGTTCCCGGCGTCTTCTGCCGTGCTCTACCGCACAGTCTCCGCGACACTCCACACCGCTGTCTCCTCCCATTCAATCTCCATAGGCCCGCGTCCGCCGCAAACACAAGCGGCTTCCTTCTAGCCGCCTAATCGAACGCGCGAGGAGCTACATGCCCACCTTCACTGCTCTGCCAAAACGCGCGTCCGATTAAGCACTAACGCAATCCGCCCAGAATCGATGGCAAGCGTGGAGATCGCTGCAAGCCGACTTCAGAGCGACGAATACACCATCTGCACAAAAACATCGCCGGTGAAAAAGCCCTTGCCCCAAGTCGCGTCCAGGTCCGCAAACGGTTTGCTCGCCGCTATTTCGTCGGCCGATTTGCCGGCGGTCTTCATTTTTTGCACGCGATCGCGCGCCACAACCAGCATGTCCCGAAACTTGGTCAGATCGGCTTTGTTGCCCAGCGGGCCATGCCCAGGAACGATCTTGGTGTTGTTGTCGGCCAAGGGCAGAACTTTGCCGGCGGCGACGATCATCCCGTCGATTTTTCCGCCGGTGCTGGCGTCGATGACCGGGTAAAAGCCGTTAAAAAAAGTATCGCCCATGTGAATTACGTTGGCCTTCTGGAAGTGAATGTAGATGTCCGTGTCGGTATGCGCCGGCTGGAAATATTGCAGCATCACGATTTCACCGTTGGCCTGGAGTTTTTGGCTGGTGGTGAAGGTCTGCTGCGGCAAAGCATCCGCAGGGGATGCCGGAAAGTGCAAACCCAAAAGCGCACTGTCGTGTGGCTCCGCCATGCGCTTCTTGGTATTTTCGTGGGCCAGCACTGTGGCGCCCGTGGCGTGCAGATTGGCGTTGTTGTCGGTGTGGTCGACATGCCAGTGCGTGTCGATCACCGTCTTCAGCGGGGCATTGCCCAGCGCGTCGAGCGTTTCTTTCAACTTCGGCCATGCGGGCAGAAGAAACGTGTCGACCACGATTTTGCCGTCAGGCCCGTTCAACACCACAACATTTCCCCCAGGCCCGGAGAGTAACGTGAGGTTTTCCGCGAGCGGTTGCGATTGGATCGGTACAATGCCCATCTGCGCCCGCATGGCTGCCAGAGAGTCGGTTGGAGGCGTTGCCGCCTGCTGCCGAAGATCAGGAACGCCGGCGCTTAGAAGACTTGCTGGAAACAGGTGGGCCAGCAGGGCGCTTCCTGCAAACGCGGCGGAATTTCGCAACATTTCGCGCCGTGTGTTTTGCTTCTCAAAAAACTTCGGGCTCATTTTTTTTTCGCCTTTCCAATGTGAATTACCTGCCTGACATTCTAGAAGGTGAGCAGCAGAGCGTCGCGGATATTTCTGTCACTGTTTTAAGTAGCGAAGGGCAATACAGCCTGATCTTTTGAAAATCTGCGACTCAACAAGTCTTAATTGCAATTTCTCCTGTAGACTCACACCTTCTAACAACCGTCTCCCTGCTCCTACAAGGATTGGCTGAACGACAAAACGATATTCGTCAATCAGGCCAAGCTCCATCAGTTGTGAAGGAACATCTACACCGCCGACCAAAATATTTTTGCCCTGTTCTTGCTTCAGTTTAAGTATTTCGTCGCGAAGGTTCGTACGAACAATTCTCGTTTTTTCATCTTCAGCGCTGGCCAACGATCGTGAAAAAACAATCTTCTTCTTGGAGACAAAGGTTTGAGCAAATTCGATATCCGCTTTTGTCTCGGACTGGCTTTTTGCGATATCAGGCCAATAAGGAACCATCAATTGGTAGGTTTTACGCCCAAAGACGAGCAGGTCAGCATCCCGGACGAGTTGCGCGCCGTAGTCAAGTACTTCTTCATCGGGGACCATTTTGGTGTGGTCGCAGCAGCCATCGATGGTGATGTTGATTGTGTAGATCAGCTTTCTCATTGATTGTCCTTATTTCCCCGTGTTGTCTTTCGATTTTTCTACCGCGTACTCTAGCTAAGTTTCGGCGGTTCCGCTAACGGGAAAGTGGCGACATATGTCGAAAAGGGTCAAGCTCGTAAATCCATGTTCTCGGTCCCGAATATGGAAGAACTGGCGCGTTTCTACGAGAGCGATACGCCAGTGCTGGCCTATGACTTCAAGAGGCGGATGGTGGAGGGCTGGACCCCAGAGCACAGTCACCACCGCGGGCAACTCGTCGCACTGACCCAGGGGTTGCTGATCGTGGAACAGGAAACGAACGATGGATGTTTCCCTCGCAGCGTTGCGCATGGACGCCACCAAATTGTAAGCACGCGGCGCGTTCTGTGGGAGGCGCTGCCGGCTCGATGGTCGACTTGTCTCCGGAGATGTGCCTTGGACTACCGAAGACGCCCTGCGTGTTCAACGCATCGGAGCTATTGTTGGCCATAGTTCATCGCACGGTCGGTTGGGACCTCCGCCAGCCGCTTAACACGGCGAAGAAGCACTTAATCACAACGCTTCGGGATGAGATTCGACAGCCTAACCGGCAGTCCTTGCGGTTGACCATACCAAGAGAAGAAAGGCTGGCCAGAGTTGCAGATGCTCTGCTGGACGATGTGGGGGATGACCACACGCTGGACGATTGGGCGCATGTTGCCGGAATGGCCCGCCGTACTTTCATGCGTGCGCTTTCGGCTCAGGCAGGCATGACATTTGGCCGTTGGCGACAGCAGGCGCGGTTGTTTGCTGCCCTTGAGATGCTGGCGCAAAAGAAATCTGTCACGGAGGTCGCTATCGCAGTCGGTTACGACAGTGTAAGTGCCTTCATTGAAATGTTTCGGACGATGCTGGGAACCACACCACAGACATACTTTCGAGGCAGGCGTTCGTAGCCACGCGGTAGAGCCATGGACGCAACAGAGCTGTCGCGATACCGCCAGGCACGAAGCAAAGATTCCTGCACCGCGTCCTCGGCGTCCGGCAAAGAGCCGAGCATGCGGTAACAGTGGAGCAGCAGCTCGCGGCGATGACGCTCGACGTTGCTAGCGAACTCGTTCATTCGGTGCCTCCGTTCCAGAGCCGACGGTGGATCAGCATCGATTCTTACTTGTAATACCGGAGCAGGGTCAAAGACTCATCGCGCCAGTAAGAGCTTCTACTGATTTGGGATGGGGAGTTCGTTTTCCCAGCGGGCGATTACGGCGGAGGCGAGGCAGTTGCCGGTGACGTTGAGGGAGGTGCGGGCCATGTCAATGAGGGCGTCGACGCCGAGGATAACGAAGATGGGTTCGGTGGGGAGATGGAAAGTGGCGGCGGAGGCCATGAGAACGAGGAGGCTGGCGCGAGGGACGCCGGCGATGCCTTTGCTGGTGAGCATCAAAGTGAGGACCATTAGGAGTTGCTGCGGCCAGGTCATGTGAATGTCTGCGGCTTGTGCGACGAAAACTGATGCGAGAGCGAGATACAGAGTGGAGCCATCGAGATTGAAGCTGTAGCCGGCGGGGATGACGAAAGCGACGATGCGGCGGGGGACGCCGAAGGCTTCCATGCACTCCATGGCGCGAGGGAGAGCGGCTTCGGAAGTGCTTGTGGCGAAAGCGATGGTGGCGGGTTCGGCGACGGCGGCGAGAAAGCGTTTTAGAGGAATGCGGGCGAAGATCGCGATGGGCAGAAGAACGAAGAGCAGAAATGCGATGAGTGCTCCGTAGGCGGTAAGGAGGAGTTTTCCGAGGGGGAGCAGAACGGCGATGCCCATGTGGCCGACGGTGTAGGCCATGGCGGCGCCGACGCCGATGGGGGCGTAGTACATGACGATGTTGGTGAAGCGGAACATGACTTGGGTCAGAGATTCGGCGAAGTTGAGGATTGGTTTTTGTTGGGCTTCCGGAACGCGGGTGAGCGCGATGGCGAAAAGAATCGCGAAGACCGCGACTTGCAGGATTTGGTTTTCGGCGACGGACTTGACGATATTTTCGGGAAAAATGTGGAGGACGAAATCGGTCCAGTGAAGCGGGGTTACGTCTGGAGTTGCCTGAGGAGCGGTGCTTGTGGGGATGACCAGGCCTTCACCGGCTCTAGTGAGATTGATGGCGAAGACGCCGAGGAAGAGTGCGATGGTGGTGACGGATTCGAAGTACACGAGACTCTTCCAGCCGATGCGGCCGACTTTGCGGAGGTCGCCGTGACCAGCGATGCCGGTGATGAGAGTGCCGAGGATGAGTGGGGCGACGATGACTTTGATGAGGCGGAGGAAGATGTCGGAGAGGAAGCGGAGGTTGCTGGCGAAAGCGGGAGCGTCGAGGCCCAGTTCGAGGCCGGCGAGCATGGCGAAGAAAATCCAGAAAGTGAGAGAGCGATTGCGGAGGCCGGCTAGAGCGAGGATGGCGAGTCCTGCGCAGCGGAGGAGGAGCAGGGATTTGTGAGCTGGGAGCGGGATTAGAAGGAGACAGCCTGCGGCGAAGAGCGCGAGTCCTGCGGCGACGAAGATTTTGAATTGGCTTGAAGCGTTTTGTGGCACGCAGTAGCCCTCGCAATGTGGAGATCGAGAGCGGACATCATAGCAGCATCAGTGGGAAAGCTATGACGGTTTGCGGGGGCCGTGGAGCTGGGAATGGGGATTTTAACGCACAGGTCAGAGAGGACGCAGAGAAGAGAACCGTGGAACGAACGCAAGAAAAAGCGCCGGGCGACTCCGGTCGGGATGACAAGGTGGCTGGCTGAACGTGGCCGCCACAAAGGTAAAAGAAAGAACAGCGGCATCCCGATGTATCGGGATAAATGCCGCCGCTGCTACAATTTCCGTATGCCAAAAATAAAAGAGTTGCAGTGTTCGAGGTGTGGAGCAACTGCTTCGGCGGAGACGCCGCAGACGGTTTGCGCTAAGTGTGCAGGTGCGTTTTATGTGCGGTATGACCTGAGTGGGCTGCGGGGTGTGAAACATCGAGCGCAGATTGCTCGTGATGCGGAGGTGTGCGCGGGGAGTTCGAACAAGACGCCGATCGCGAGATCGGCGTTCCCAGGAGTGCTTCCAGGGGCTTGGGCCGGGATGTGGCGGTACCAGTCGGTGTTGCCGGAGGTGGAGCCGGTGACCTTGGGCGAGGGTTGGACGCCGGTGATTCGAAGCAAGCGGTATCGGAATGTGTTCGTGAAAGAAGAAGGAGCGAATCCGACGGGGAGCTTCAAGGCGCGCGGGCTGGCGCTGGCGGTGACGATGGCGAAGCACTATGGGTTGAAGAAATTGGCGGTGCCATCGGCGGGGAATGCTGCAGGAGCTTTGGCAGCGTATGCGGCGGCGGCAGGAATTGAAGCGAATATTTTTATGCCGAAGGATGTGCCGTTCGCGAATTATGTGGAAGCGAAAATGTATGGCGCGAATGTGACGCTGGTGAATGGATTGATTTCGGATTGCGGGCGGATGGTAGCTGAGCGAAAAGAAAAAGAAGGATGGTTCGATATTTCGACGTTGAAGGAACCGTTTCGAATTGAGGGGAAAAAGACCATGGGGTACGAGCTGGTGGAACAGCTCGGGTGGGAATATCCGGAGGCGGTGTTTTATCCGACGGGCGGGGGAGTGGGATTGATTGGCATATGGAAAGCGTTTGCGGAATTGGAAGAGTTGGGATGGGTGCGGCCGGGGAAGCGGCCGAAAATGATTGCGGTGCAGTCGGCGGGATGCGCGCCGATGGTGCGGGCGTTCGAACAGCATGAGAAGGCCAGCACGATGTGGGAAAACGCGACAACGTTTGCGTCGGGATTGCGGGTGCCGAAGCCGTATGGGGATTACATCATGCTGGAGATTTTGCAGGAGTCGGAGGGAGTGGCGCTGGCTTTTTCGGATGAGGTGATTTTGGAGTCGTTGAAGGATTGGGCGAGGAACGAGGGGATATTTTTGTCGCCGGAGGGAGCGGCGGCGACGGCGGCTTACGATCATTTGTTGAAAACGGGGTATTTGAAGGAGTCGGATCGGGTGGTGATTTTTAATACGGGGGCGGGGTTGAAATACACGGACGTGACGGCGGAGGCGGCGGGGATTGAAAGAACGAAGTAATGAGATAAGGCGGCAAAGAGGTAGTGGAGAAGTATTGAAGGTTGTGCCTACACCGACAAGAACAGCAGATTCCACCTCATCCGCCTGGGGCGGACTCGGAACGACAACACAGTTATTTTAAGCAGCGCACGAACGAGCGCAGACAGGATTCGTCTCGCGAAAGGCGCGAAATGATGAAGAGTAGTCTGCGCTACACAGAGAAATTGATGACGGTGTAGGAGCGCGCGGGGAGTTCTAGGCGCGTACGGTTGTTAGCGGTTGCCGGCTTGTCGAAGGATTTAGGCGCTACGTTTTGCGGGGCGTCGAAGCCGTTGTGAGCTTTCAAGTCGTCGCCGGTGAGAGTGAAGGAATCGAGTACGCGCGATGGGGCGGCATCCTCCCAGAAAATTTCCACTTCGCGGGATTTTGCGAGATCGCGGTTGAAGAGGAACACGGAATATTTTCCCGCGGATTTATCGAAAGTGGCAGAGACGTCGACGTATGGAATGGTGCTGGCGATGCCGAGCTTAGAGAAGTCGACAGGGGAACTAGAGCCGTTTGGCGCGGTGACTTCGTAGGTGGGGGACTCGACGGCGAGATTGAGCGCGGAACCGCGCGCGTATTGCAGTGCCCAGGCGTAGGGATAATATATCGTCTGACGATAGAAACCGGTTTCGTTGGTCATGATGGGCGCGATGACGTTGATGAGCTGCGCGAGGCAAGCAATTTTGACACGGTCGGAATTGCGGATGAGGGTGTTGACGAGGCCGCCGACCAGCAGTGCATCTTCCAGATTGTAAATTTCCTCGAGCAAGTGCGGCGCGACGGTCTTGTTGCCGTCGACATCGGAGCCGTTGCGTTTGCGATACCAGACATTCCATTCGTCAAAAGAGAGCCAGAGTTTTTTCGGAGAGCGCAAGCGCCCTTGAACGTAGTCGCAGACCGCTTCGATCTGGGCGATCTGGTGGTCCATGGAAAGATTGAGGGCCATGTACTTGGTGGAGTCGCCGCCGGTTTCGTCGGCGTTGCCGTAGTAGCGGTGAAGTGAGATGCCGTCGACGTATTGATAGCACTGCTCGAGAACCTCGCGATCCCAATCGAGATAGGTGGGCATGAAGACGGTGCTGGAACCGCAAGCGATGAGCTTGAGCGAGGAATCGACGTAGTGCATCTGGCGGCCGGCATCGGCGGCGCGCATTCCGTACTCGACGGCGGTCATGTGGCCGATTTGCCAGGGGCCGTCCATTTCGTTGCCGAGGCACCAGTGTTCGACTTTGTGCGGTTCGGCGATGCCGTGATCGCGGCGGAGGTCGCTCCACTTGGTGCCTTTTTCTACGTTGCAATATTCGACGAGGGCGGCAGCCATTTCCGGAGTGCTGGTTCCGAGATTGAGGCCCATCAGCGGCTTGCAGCCAGTAAGTTTGCACCAGGCCATGAAATCGTTGGTGCCAAATTGATTGGTTTCGATGGAGTTCCAGGCCTTTTCGAGTTTGCGGGGGCGATCTTTTTTGGGGCCGACGCCGTCGAGCCAGTTGTAGCCGGAGACGAAATTTCCGCCGGGGTAACGAACGATGGGAACGCCGAGACGCTTGATTTCGTCGAGCATGTCTTTGCGGAAGCCGCTGGCGTCAGCGAGTTTAGAGTTGGGATCGTAAATGCCTTCGTAGATGGCGCGGCCGAGATGTTCGAGGAAAGAACCGAAGATGTTGCGATCGAGCGGGGACATGGCGCGGCGGGAATCGAGATAGACGCGGGTCGTTGCGTTGGGAGCGGCTTGGGCGAAGAGAGACTTGCCAAGCATTGCGGTGGCGGAAGCGCCGGCAGTGGCGGTGATGGTGTTTTGCAGGAAACGGCGTCTGGGGATGTGGGTCATGGTTGTTGCCTCCGCTGATTCTTAGGAAATTGGGAGATTCGAATCAATCGCTTGAAACGGTTTCAATTCCTTGCCGAGACTTGTTGGTACTCGGGATGCGCAGGAGGTGTTGCGCAATCGGACGATATTGCGCCAACGCCGATCGCGAGATCGGCGTTCCCAGGTGGCCACTCCGATCGCGCTCATGATGCGCTGCCTTTATGCACGGACTCCGAAATGTGAATTAGTTCGGGAAGAATTTTCCCGAACGGGGATTGGTTCGGCTGGCCGAGCGCGAGATAAAGTTCGTGATAGAGAGGGTACAGCTGATCGTAGACCGATTTGGCGGCGGGATCGGGCTGGAAAATTTTGTGCGAGGGGCAGATTTTGTCCTGGGCTTCTTCGACGGTTTTGAATGTACCGGCGGCGAGGAAAGCGAAGATCGCGGAGCCGAGGCTGGTGACGCTGGAGCTTGGGACGAGGACCGGGCGGCCAAGAATGTTGGCGTAAACCTGATTGAGGACGGAGTTTTTTTGCGGGATGCCGCCGGCGTTGATGACGCGCTTGATGGTGACGCCGTGTTCGGACATGCGATCGAGAATGACGCGGGTGTGGAACGCGGTACCTTCGATGGCCGCGAAGAGTTCGTCCTGTGCGGTGGATTGCAGATTCCAGCCGAGAGTGACGCCGCGCAGATTGGGATTGACGAGTACAGTGCGATCGCCGTTGTCCCAGGTCATCCGGAGAAGACCGGTTTGGCCGGGGCGATAGCAATCGAGGCCCTGGGAAAGAGTTTGCACGTCGGTCGAGGCGCGGGT
The DNA here is from genome assembly GCA_963814635.1 of uncultured Acidobacteriota bacterium. GTDB lineage: Bacteria > Acidobacteriota > Terriglobia > Acidiferrales > UBA7541 > Acidiferrum. The sequence goes on from CAWFDP010000004.1 coordinate 634,348, forward strand.
AGAGATAGCGTTGAAAATATCGCCGACGGCGGAGAGGCCGGCTTCGATGCCGGTTTGTTTGGGATGAACGCTGCCAGCAACGACGCCGCAAACTCCGGGAACGAGATTGACGGACGGAGTGATGCCGATGATGCAGGTGGAGGTGCCGATGACGTTGACCAGGTCTTCGCTGCGGCAGCCGGCGCCGATGGCGTCCCAGTGGGCGTCGAAAGCGCCGACGGGAATGGGGATTCCGGCGCTGAGGCCGAGTTTTTGTGCCCAGCGCTCGGAAAGTTTTCCGGCGATTTGGTCGGAAGTGGCGTAGGTGCCCGCTAGTTTTTCGCGGACGCCGCCGAGGAGCGGATCGACTTTAATCAGGAAATTTTCGGGAGGGAGGCCGCCGAGAGAGGCGTTCCAGAGCCATTTGTGGCCCATCGCGCAGATGCTGCGTTTTACGGAGCGCGGATCGGTGATGCCGGAGAGAGTTGCGGCGGCCATGTCGCAGTGTTCGAACGCGGAAGCGAAGGCGGCGCGTTTCTGGGGGTTATGGCGCAGCCAGTGGAGAAGCTTGGAGAAACCCCACTCAGAAGAGTAGATGCCGCCGCACCAATCGATGGCGGGAAGTTTTTCTTTGTGGGCGGCCTCGGTGATTTCGGCGGCTTCGGATTTGGCGCGGTGATCGCACCAGAGGTAGTAGTCGTCGAGAGGATTGAGATTTTTGTCGACGGGAACGACGGAGGAGCCGGTAGTGTCGAGAGCGATGGCTTGGATGGAGCTGCCGGGAACACCGGATTTTTGCACCGCGGCGCGGGTGGCGGAAGCGAGAGCGGTCATGTGATCGGCGTGGGATTGGGTGGCGAATTCGGGATCATCGCGGCGGCGGTGGAGCGGATATTCGGCTAGAGCGGAGGCGAGCAGGCCGCGCTCGCTGTCCACGATGGAGACGCGGACACTGAGTGTGCCGAAGTCAACGCCCGCGACGATGGCCATGGAAGAGTCCTGTGCGGGAGTTGGCGATTCGAATCGGAGCGCTCACTTTTTGTCCTTGGGCTGGCCGTAGTAGGCGGCGGTGCCGTGTTTGCGCAAAAAATGTTTGTCGTGGAGAGCGCGACCAGTGGGAGATGCCTGCGGATGAATTTGCGTGGCGAGATAGGCGATTTTTGCGACGGCTTCAAGGATGACGGCGTTTTGTGAAGCTTCAGTGGGAGTGGCGCCCCAGGTGAAAGGCGCGTGATTGGCGACGAGGACCGCGGGCACTTCGAGCGAATCGATATTCTTGAAGAGGCGGGTGATGACGTGGCCGGTGTTTTCTTCGTAGGCGGAGGAGATTTCTTCATCGGTCATGGGATCGGTGACGGGAACCGGGCCGCGGAAATAGTCGCAGTGGGTGGTGCCGAGGCAGGGAATCGGTTTGCGGGCTTGGGCCCAGGCGGTGGCGAATTCGGAATGAGTGTGGCTGACGCCGCCGATTTTTGGGAAGGCTTTGTAGAGAACGAGGTGAGTGGGTAGATCGGAAGAAGGGCGAAGAGTTCCTTCGACAACTTTTCCGTTGAGATCGGTGACGACCAGATCTTTCGGCTTCATTTCATCGTAGGCTACGCCGCTCGGCTTAATGACGACGAGAGAATCTTCGCGGGAAATGCCGCTGGCATTGCCGAAGGTGTAGAGAACCAGTCCGCGACGAACCAGTTCGAGATTGGCTTCGAGAACTTCTGCACGAAGACGCGGGAGAAGCATCGTTGGCGGCCGACCTGACGCAAATGGAGATGCTAAAGTAAGCGTTTACTGAACTTCGAGAACATAGAAGAATGAGTGCGCTTTGTCAACGTGCGTTGAGTGAAACCGCGCGGCTGCGTGGAATAAGTTGGGCGTAATTTTAGAGGTGATTGGCAGTAGACTAGCGGGCGCAATTGGGCGAGTGGATCGTTGGTGAGAGGAAGAATGGCCGAGCCGCCGTTATTCGAACGGATTAAAGCTGGGACCCAGCCGGAGTATTTGCATCCGGCGTACCGGTCGTCGGAGAAAAGAGCACCGACGCGACCGCTGATTTTGCTGCCGCACACACTTTCGGAAAGAACTGGGCCGGTGTTCGGGCAGAGTGCGGTGCGGCCAACGGACAGCGATTTGACGGCACAGCATCCCGGCGCTCCGCTGGGCGAACGGATCGTGGTGACGGGGCGGGTGCTCGATGAAGGCGGGAAGCCGGTGCGCGGGGCGCTGATTGAAGTGTGGCAGGCGAATGCCGCGGGGCGGTACCAACATAAAAATGATGGGCACGACGCTCCGCTCGATCCAAATTTCAGTGGTTGCGGCAGAGCGCTGACGGATTCTGATGGGCGATACGAGTTTCTTTCGATCAAGCCGGGGGCATATCCGTGGGGAAATCACCACAATGCGTGGCGGCCGGCGCATATTCACTTTTCGATTTTTGGCGATGGGCTACTGAGCCGGCTGGTGACGCAGATGTATTTTCCGGGCGATCCACTGCTGCCGTTTGATCCGATTTACAACTGCATTTCAGATGAGCAGGCGCAGCAACGAATGATTTCTTCGTTCGATTGGGAGAACACGAGTCCGTTATATGCGTTGGGATTTAAGTTCGACATAGTGCTGCGGGGCCGCGAAGCCACACCGATGGAAAACCGATGAGCAAGGCGCCGACAGCTTCGCAGACGGTAGGGCCATTCTATTCGATTGGACTTGATGGAATGTGCCGCGCGGAATTTGCACCGCATGTGGCGATGGGAGCGAAAGTTACGGTGCGGGGAAGGGTGATGGATGGAGACGGGCGTCCGGTGCCCGATGCGGTGCTGGAGATTTGGCACGCGGATAGCGACGGAAAATATGATGCGCGATCCGCGGCGGACACGACGGGAGTTGCAGGTATTCCACCTGGATTTGGACGAGTAGCCACGAACGATGCAGGGGAATTTCGATTTACGACGAGAAAGCCCGGAGCGGTTCGTGAGCCGAATGGAAAGGTTCAGGCGCCGCATTTGGCTGTAGTTCTGTTTATGCGCGGATTGTTGCGGCATTTGGTGACACGAATTTATTTTGCGGGCGAGAGCGCGAATGCCACAGACTCGGTTCTCAGTTTGGTTCCGGCTGAGCGCAGAGCGACGTTACTTGCAGCGGCGCCTGCTACTGATACGCCGGGAGAATTCGTGTGGGACCTCCGGCTACAGGGCGAACGGGAAACGGTTTTCTTTGAAGCATAGTGATTTAAGCGAAGTTCGAGGGCCGGCATGAAGGCGAAATATTTTTTGACGGTGATGATCGCTGCTATGGCGATCGCATTTCCAGCCACTGCTTTGCATGCTGACGGAGATAATGCGAGTGCCGGTAGAGCGGACAACGCAACAATGCTTGCGAAGACGCCGCCGATGGGATGGAACAGCTGGGACGGATACGGTACGACGATCAATGAAGAGCAATTCAAGGCCAATGCAAAATGGTTCGCGGAGCATCTGAAAAAGTTCGGCTGGGAGTACGTGACGATTGATATGGAATGGTTCGTGACCAATCCGACGGCGGAAGGAAATTCGAAGACGTCGTTATACGCGCTCGATTCTAACGGACGATACATACCTGCGGAGAACCGATTTCCTTCCTCTGAGGGCGGAAGAGGTTTCGGGTCGATTGCAGATTATGTTCATTCGTTGGGATTGAAATTTGGAATTCATATCTTGCGCGGGATTCCAAAGAAAGCGGTGGAAGGAAATTTGCAGATTGTGAGATCGAGTTTTCACGCTAAGGATGCTGCGGATACAAGCGAGACGTGTCCGTGGAATTTTGACAATTACGGAATTGATGCGGCGAAACCGGGTGCACAGGCTTACTACGATTCAATTGCGGCACTGTACGCGAGGTGGGGCGTGGATTTGATCAAGGTGGATTGCATCAGCAGCCGGCCGTACCGCGGCGATGAGATTCGAATGCTGAGCACGGCGTTGGCGAAAACCGGGCGGCCGATTGCGTTGAGTCTTTCGCCGGGAGCGGCGCCGCTCGAAAAAATCGACGAGATGCGGCAATACGCGCAGATGTGGAGAATTTCCGATGACATCTGGGATTTGTGGCACAGCGAGGTGCCGTACCCGCAAGGATTGGGCGACCAGTTTGCAAATGTTTTGAAGTGGGCGGGGAAATCGCGGCCGGGAGGTTGGCCGGATGCGGACATGCTGCCGCTCGGATATTTGGGACCAGCGCCGGGATGGGGCAAGCCGCGGAAGACGCAGCTATCGCGCAATGAGCAGCAGACACTGATGACCCTGTGGGCGATTTTCCCTTCGCCGCTGATGATTGGCGGAGATTTGACGGCGACGGATTCGTGGACGGAGGCGCTGCTGACGAATCCGGAAGTGATCGCAGTGGATCAGCACTCGACTGAGAATCATCCGGTGGTGGCGACAGAGAAGATCGTGGTGTGGTACGCCAAGGCAGCAGACGGGAAGTCGTTTTACGCAGCCGCGTTCAATCGCGGAGACACCACTGCGGACTTGCAATACTCCTGGAGGGAATTGGGCTTGAGCGGTGGCGAATACGCAATGCGCGATTTGTGGGAACGTAAGGACGAGGGAAAGGCGAAATCATTCAGCGCAAAGCTCTTGCCGCACGCCTGCGTACTGTACCGGCTCACGGGCGCGGAATAGTTCACAACATCATGACTGAGCGAATCGACGCGCATCATCATCTGTGGCGCTATCACAAGGAAGACTATGGATGGATTGGGCCGGGTATGGGGGCTCTGGCGCGGGATTTTCTTCCGAAAGATTTGGAAACGGAGATGCGCGCTTGTGGGATTGACGGAAGCGTAGCGGTACAAGCGAGCCAGACGGTGGAAGAGACGGACTGGTTGCTGGGGTTGGCATCGGAAGCGAGGTTCATTCGTGGCGTGGTGGGCTGGGCGCCGATTGCGAGCGCGGAATTTCCTGGTGCGCTCGAACGGTGGCGGGGAAACACGCTTTTGAAAGGACTGCGGCACATCGTTCAAGACGAATCCGACGACTATTTTATCAATCGCGCAGATTTCAATGCGGGAATCGCGGCGCTGGCTGGAAGCAATCTGGTCTACGACATTCTGATTTATGAGCGGCATCTGCCTGTGGCGGCCGAGTTTGTGGACAGGCATCCGAATCAGATTTTTGTGCTCGATCACATCGCGAAGCCGCGGATCAAGGGCCGGGTGATTGAACCGTGGCGAAAAAATATGTTTGAGCTGGCGCGACGCGGCAACGTCTACTGCAAATTGTCGGGAATGGTGACTGAAGCGGATTGGACCAACTGGTCAAAGGCGGATTTGCAGCCGTATATTGATGGCGCGCTGGAAGCGTTTGGTCCGAGCCGGTTGTTGGCGGGTTCGGATTGGCCGGTGTGTTTGCTGGCGTGTCCGTACCGAAAATGGTTTGAATTGCTGGGCGATTTTCTTGGAGAGCTATCCGGCGCAGAACGAGATTTGGTGTTCGGCGGGGTTGCGACGAAGGTTTACTCCCTGCGGCAGAGGGATCAGACGAGGCGATGAAGGCGATTATTCTCAGAGGCCCGGGCGATGCGGTGGTTGCGAACGTGCCGGAACCGGCGCGCGACGACGAGAAAATATTGTTGCGAGTGCGACGAGTCGGACTCTGCGGCAGCGACCTGAATTCGTTTCGCGGCAAGAATCCTTTGGTGAAGTATCCGATCACTCCGGGACATGAAGTGGCGGCGACGATTGTGGAAAGCAGCCGGACCAATCCGGCGCTGGCGAGCGGGGTGGATGTGACGATGTCGCCGTATGCGAATTGCGGAAGATGCGCGTCGTGCTTGCGGAAACGGCCAAATGCATGCGCGGGAAACGAGACGCTGGGCGTACACCGAGACGGAGCGCTGACAGAATACATTTACATGCCGGCTGCGAAGCTCTATCCCGCGAAACTTTCGCTGAAGGAACTTTGCCTAGTGGAGCCGCTGACCGTTGGTTTTCACGCAGTTGCTCGCGGCCAAGTGACGGCGTCAGACAACGTGGCGATCTTTGGGTGTGGCGGAGTGGGGCTTGGCGCGATTGCGGCGTCACACTTTGCGGGAGCAGTGACGATCGCCGTGGACCTCGACGATGAAAAGTTGGTGCTGGCAAAAAAAGCTGGAGCGAGTCACACCATCAACACCGCCAAAACCCCATTGCACGAGCGGCTGCTGGAACTTACTGCGGGAAGAGGCCCGGACGTGGCGATAGAGGCGGTGGGAAACCCGGCGACGTTTCGCGCGGCGGTGGAGGAAGTGGCGTTTACCGGGCGCGTCGTTTACATTGGCTACGCGAAACAGCCGGTGGAATACGAGACGCGGATGTTTGTGCAGAAGGAGCTGGATATTCTCGGCTCACGCAATGCGCTGCCGGAAGATTTTCGGCGGGTCATCGAGATGCTGGAGGCGAAGAGATTTCCGGTTGAAGGTGCGGTGAGCATGACCATTCCGCTGGAAGAGACGCCGCAAGCATTGAAGGCGTGGAACGAAAATCCGTCGAAATTTGCGAAGATCATGGTGCAGGTTGATTGAAGACACGGAAGACTTTTTAGAATTCATGGATCGAAGAGGATGATGAATGGCACTTCAACCGGCGCCAGCCGCTAAAGTACGCGCGACAAATATATCGACACATGCGCTGTTTCCGGCCGGGCAGTTGGTGCCGTTCATTCTTGTGACGTTTCTTTTCTTTCTGTGGGGAATCCCGAACAGCATGAACGACGTGCTGATTCGCCAGTTCATGAAGTCATTTGAACTTTCGCGGCTTCAGGCCGGCTTGGTGCAGAGCGCTTTTTACATGGGATATTTCACGCTGGCGATACCAGCAGCGTTGTTGATGAAGCGGTTGGGATACAAGGCGGGATTCATCACTGGGTTGCTGTTGCTGTCGAGTGGCGCGTTTCTGTTCTGGCCCGCGGCGATAGCCGGACGTTTCGGATTTTTCCTGATTGCACTGTTTGTGATGGCCAGCGGGCTGTCGTTTCTGGAGACTGCTTCGAATCCTTTTATCGCACAGTTGGGCGACCCAGCAAGCTCGGAGCGCCGCTTGAATTTTTCGCAGGCCTTCAATCCGATCGGCAATATCACGGCGGCGCTGGTGGGAACGGCGTTTATATTGTCCGGAGTGGAGCTTTCGAAGGCGGACATCGACGCGCGGATTGTTAATCATACCTACCAGGCGTACTTGAAATTCGAAACTTTGCGGGTGATCCGGCCCTATCTGGTGATCGCGGCAGTCGCGTTTGTGTGGGCAATTCTGATCTGGCGCACCAAGTTTCCGCAGATTAAGAGCGAGGCCGAGGTTGGCGGCGAACACGGCAAGTTTTCCGAATTGCTGCGCGAGCGTCACTTTGTGCTGGCGGTGATCGCGCAGTTCTTCTATGTAGGCGCACAAGTCTGTTCGTGGAGCTATCTGATTTCTTATTCCCAGGAATATGGGCATTTGGCCGAGAAACAAGCGGGACTACTGCTGACCGGGAACTTTGCAATGTTTGGCATCGGCCGCTTTGCCTCCGCGTATGCTATGGGCTACTTTTCTCCTGCAAAGCTGATGGGCGTCTATGGCGTGATCAACATGCTTTTATTGTCGGTCGCGATCATGCATCCCGGCCCGGCGGGGATGTGGTGCGTATTTCTGACCAGCCTTTTTATGTCGGTGATGTTTCCGACGATTTTTGCGCTGGGATTGAAGGAGCTGGGGCCGAATACCAAGATTGGAGGCTCGCTGCTGGTAATGGCGATTGTTGGCGGAGCCGTGCTGACGCCAATCATGGGTCTGGTTTCGGAAAAAGTGCACAGTCTGGCGCTAAGCTATTCGGTGCCACTGGTGGCTTACGTGTGTATTGCACTGTACTCATTCTTCGGATCGAGTCCAAAACATCGTGAGGTGTTGCCATGAAAGTTGTTGGAGTGCTGCTGGCTGCAACTTGGATCGTCTTGGCTGGAGCGCCGATGAATGCGCCGGCGCCCGGTAAAGAGGTAGGGCTATTTAATGGCAAGGATTTGTCGGGCTGGCACAACAACGGCGACGAGAAGTGGGTCGTCGAAAACGGAACGATTTTGTGCGAGAGCACTGCCAACAAGTACGGATATCTGACCACCGATAAGACTTATCGCAATTTTGAGTTGCGGCTGAAGTTCAAGAGTGAAGCGCTTGGCAACAGTGGCGTTTTCGTGCGATCGAAAATTACGGGAATCGATCCGGAGCACGGTCCGGACATTGAAGGGATGCAGGTGGAGGTGGATCCCAGCATCGGCAATCACACTGGCGGACTCTATGAAAGCGGCGGGCGAGGTTGGGTGAAGCAACCTACTACGGACGGCGAAAAGGCGCTGAAGGCGGGCGAATGGAATGACCTCTATGTGCTGGCCGACGGTCCGCACATTGTCACCAAGTTGAATGGCGTGACCATTGTCGATTTTATCGATCCCAAGCCGCGATTCACGGAAGGCGTCATCGGTTTGCAGATTCATACGGGTGGCGGAGTGAAGATGCGCTGGAAAGATATTTTTGTTGCTGAGAAATGACCGGTGCATTTCGAGAAAGCCGGCTTCGGATATTGCGAGAGAACTGCATGAACATACAGAGCCGTAGAGAATTTCTTCAAGCCTCGCCGATTGCGCTGGCGGCGGGTTTGAGCCCTTTTTCGAACGTGCTGAGTGACGGCGCGGATGCGACTGAAGCCGGGAGCAGGCTGGAGTCTGCGCAAATTACGAAAATATTGCCGGAGAACGAAGGGAAGGCGCCGCTTCGGCTGGGATTAATTATTGGGATTGGCAAGGATCCCGATGCGGCGATGGCAAAGGTTCATGAATTGGCGCTGCCAACGTGCCAGGCTTACCTGGAGGAATTCGAAGCAGGATTGGCGGAGCGGTTGCGGCGGGCGCTGGACAAATACCAAATTGAAGCGACGTCGCTGGTGGTTGGTGGACCCGGAAAAGAGGAGTGGGATTTTTATCGCGGGCCACTGACGATTGGGTTGGTGCCGCGTGAGACCCGTGCGGCCCGAATCGCGCACATCAAGAAAGCGTCGGATTTTGCCAAATTGTGCGGCATCGCTGCGGTGCAGACACATTGCGGGTTCATCCCGGAAAACCCGAATGATCCGCTGTACAACGAAACGGTTGCAGCGATGCGCGAGGTGGTAGGGTATTGCAAAGGAAACGGGCAGAATTTTAGATACGAAACCGGGCAGGAGACGCCGATCACTCTGGTTCGCGCCATGCGCGATGCGGGGCTTGAGAATCAGGGTGTGAATTTCGACCTGGCGAACTTGATTTTGTATGGCAAGGCAAATCCTGTGGATGCGATGGAGATTCTCGGGCCATATGTGCAGGGAATTCACGCCAAGGATGGAATGTGGCCGACGAATCCGCGGGAGCTTGGGCAGGAAGTTCCGATTGGCAAGGGTCGAGTGGATTTTCCACGGATCATTGCGCAGCTGAAGAAAATTAATTATCGCGGCGCGGTGACGATCGAACGCGAGATTTCCGGGGCGGACCAAATACGAGATGTACGGGAAGCGAAGAGCTATTTGGAAAAACTGATTGGGTGATATGGCGGGAGGAAAGATGCCGAACGATTCGAACGGTGAGGGCTTTACGAGCAAAGTTGATCGCCGAAAATTCATCGGGGTGGCCGCAGCGACGGCCGGGGCAATGATCATCGATCCGGCGTTGATACGTGGCACGGCGGCGAATTCGGCGATTCGTGTCGGATTGCTTGGATGCGGAGGGCGGGGCACTGAAGATGCGACGAACTTGATTGATGCTGGAGCTCGAGTCGTGGCGCTGGCGGATTTATTCCAGGACCAACTCGACGCCGCGCAGGCGAACTTCGACAAGATCCAGCTGGTCAAAGGATTTGCCGCTCTGGACAAGGCGCAACTGTTTGTTGGCCCGAACGCTTACCAGCAGATGGCCGCGTCGAAAGAAGTGGATGCGGTGGTGATTGCCACGCCGCCTTACTATCACCCGCAGCATCTCGAGGCGATTGCATCCGGAGGAAAGCACGTATACCTGGAGAAACCGGTGGCGGTAGATGTGCCCGGCGCGATGAAGGTAATCGAAATTGGCAAACGCGCGGAAGGGAAGCTGAGCTTGGATGTTGGCTTCCAGATTCGCGATTGTCCGCCGTTCGTTGAACTGGTGCAACGTATTCATAACGGAGCGCTGGGAAAGATTGTCTGCGGAGAGGCGCACTATCTTACCGGCTACATCGACCGGCCGGCGTGGCCGAACGCGAGCCCGAACGAGAAGCGTTTACGCAATTGGGTGTATGACCGCGTGCTTTCGGGGGACATCATCGTCGAGCAGAACATTCACGTGATTGATATTTGTAACTGGATTTTGAAGGGCCATCCGTTGAAGGCCACCGCGACTGGCGGACGACTCGGGCGCCCGGCGGACGGCGACGCCTACGGAAATTACAACGTGGTGTTTCGTTATCCCGACGACGTGAACGTTACGTTCAGCTCGACGCAGTTTGCCAAAGGCTGGTGGGACGTTACGGAGAGATTTTTTGGCACCAAAGGAACATCACAATCGCCTTATAGCGGGCCACTGGGCATCTGGGGTGAACAACCGTGGCAGTATGCCGATCCGGCGCAAACTTCGGCGCAGCCGCAGGCGTTTTCGACAACGGGAACCTTTCATTCGAATCTGGAATACGCGGACGCGGAAAAGAAGAAGGCGTTCATCGAAAGCATCGCCAGCGGGAAGTTTCACAATCAGGCAGCAAAGGGCGCGGAATCCGCGCTTTCCTGCATAATGGCGCGGACCGCGGCGTACACCGGACGCGAAGTCTCATGGGACGAGACGCTGAAATCAACCGAGGTCTGGGATTCGCGGATCGACTTGAAAAAGCTGGGTTGAGGAGCGCATATGCGACGTTCATCGCGACGAGAATTTCTGAAGAGTTCGGCTGCGGCGGTAGGCGCGGCCAGTGTTGTGGATGCGGGAATTGTGCACGCGTTGCCGGCGGCCGCGGTCGCTACGGCGCCCGGCAAATTGCCGGCAGATTCGCCGCTCCCGATTGAAAAGGGAGTCTGGATGGAGATGCTGCCGGCGTCGCTGAGCTTCGCGGAGCGATTTAAGATGGCGCGCGACGTGGGATTCGAGGTGATTCAGGCGCCGACCGAGCCGGATGACCGCAAGGCCGAAGAGATCAAGAAAGCGGCGGATGACGCGAAGATTCGAATCGATTCGGTGATGAATATGGATCACTGGAAATATCCGCTGTCGTCGGCTGAACCTGCAGTCGTTGAGAAAAGCCTTGCCGGATTGCGGACTTCGATGCGCAACGCGAAGCTCTGGGGATGCGATGCGGTGTTGCTGGTACCGGCGGTGGTGGATCCGAAGACCTCGTACCGTGATGCGTGGACGCGTTCGCAAAAGCAGATTCGAACGCTGCTGCCAATGGCCGAAGAATTAAAGGTGGTAATCGCCCTCGAAGAAGTGTGGAACAAATTTCTGTTGAGCCCGCTGGAGATGGCGCGGTACATCGAGGAATTTCACAGCCCGTGGATCAAAGCGTGGTTCGACGTGGGAAACGTGATGTTTTACGGCTACCCGCAGGATTGGATTCGAACGCTTGGTAAGAGCATCTATAAGGTGCATCTCAAAGACTTCAAGCGCAAGGAGAGCGGATACGAGTGGGTGAATCTTGGCGACGGTGATGTTGATTGGCCGGCGGTGCGCGCGGCGTTTGCTGAGATCGGTTACACCGGCAGCGCGATTGTAGAACTGGAAAAAGGTGACGAGGCCTACTTGCGGGATGTTAGCCGCCGCGTGGACAAGTTAGTCCTCGGACGCGCTTAGCCACACAATACGCCGAAGGATGACAATTGCTGGAGACAGAGATTGGTGCCTGTCACTAGTCTCAGGCGTAGGCGCCGGAAGCGCCGGAATTCTTGTCTTTTCGCTCCTTGGTGATTCGTTCAAGATAGCCGCTGGACCGAAACGCCGGCATCGGGTCTTCGGGCAGGCCGCGAGTTTTTCTCCATTCGCGAATCGCGGGCCGGACGTCTTCCCAGAACGCCCCGCGCAAGGTTTCCTCGGCATCGACCAGCGAGCAAGATTGCTGCAGCTTTACCAGGCGTTCGTGATCAACGAGCACAGCCCTGGCATAGAGTTCCTGCGCGGTGCAGGCAGTTTGAATCATCGCCTCGATTTTTCCCTTCAAATTGTGGCTCTGGTCCACCATGTAGGCGATGTCCGCGGTGCTTTGCGTTTCCCACTCAAATAATCTGATTTCGTGAAAGATGCGGAAAACCTGGTACGGATCGATGGAGCCCAGCGTCAGATCGTCATCGGCGTAACGGCGATCGTTGAAATGAAATCCGCCCATCATGTTCTGGTGCAGGAGCCAAGCTACGATTTGCTCGATGTTTTGCGCTTGATAGTGATGTCCGGTGTCGACTAGAACGTAGGATTGTGGCCCGGCTTTTTTTGCAAGGAGAAGCGCCATTCCCCAATCAGCAATATCGGTGTGATAGAAGGCTGGTTCGAACGGCTTGTATTCGATCAACAAGCGCTGGCCGGGCTTTAGCGCGGCGTGGATTTCTGCGAGCCCTTCTTCGAAATAGCGGATGCGGGTTCGAATGTTCTGGGTGCCGGGATAATTGGAGCCATCGGCAAACCACGGCGAAACGTCGCGCGAGTCCAGTGCGTCAGAGATAGCAACACATTCCAGAATGTGCCGAGACGCCATGCGGCGAATCGCGGGATCCGGATTTCCTAACGAACCGTACTTGTATTCCTGATTTTGAAAAATATTCGGATTGATCGAGCCGGAACGAATCGCGTAACGCTTGGCCAGTTTGTCAACTTCGGGAACATCCTGCATTCCGTGCGGCAAATCCCACTGAACGTGAAGGGCGAGAGTCGGACAAGCTCCAGTGAAGGCGTGAACCTGGGCCGCATCGCTGAATTTTTCTTCGATGGTGTTTGCGGCGGCGGCTTGAATGAACTTCCCGAAGCGTGTACCGGTATTGGCGAAGCCCCACGACGGCAGCTCAATTTTGAACTTGTCAAGAGCGCTGCATATCTTTTCGACGGCCTTATCATTCATCGCGACATCTCCATTACAGTTTTGGACTTGCAAAAGCGAGATTCAAGCTAGTTTGTTTCGCGAACATCGGATGTCACCAAGGTGGCGACCGACAGGCGCGCCGCCCATTTTGCGACCGAATCCGCCGGAACTCCATTGGTGGATTTCCGATCATTCTCGAGAGCCGCCAGCTGAATTGCAAAATTTCCGATGGTGGTGCTTTCGACCGATCCGAGTATCACTTCAAGACCTGCACGCTGCGCGGTGAGCTGATTTAGAAAAGTGTTTTGACTTCCACCGCCCACGATAAACAGGCGCTTCAGTTTTTTTTCCGTGATTCTGGCGATCGATGACAGAACTTCAGCGTAACGCGCCGCCAAGCTATGAAAAATTGTGTTGGCCAGCGCCGGAATGCCTGAACCGTCGACTGTGAAACTGGGCTGGCCCAAGCCTGCGAGCTGCGCATTGATTTTGTCGAGAGTATCCCCTGGAAGCATCAGCTGTGGATCATCGACATCGATCAGAGCGCCAGGCGCAGGCAGAGCAGCGCAGCGCGCGAGGAGTTCCCCGACCGTCCAATGATGCCCGCGTTGCAGCCATTCATCCATGCACTGCCGTAGCAGCCACATGCCGTTCACGTTTTTCAGAAAACAAATCTTGCCGCCAGCGCCGCCGAGGTTCGTGAAATTCAGCTCTTGCGACTGGGCCGTAACATATGGCGAATCAAGTAGCGTTCCGACCAGCGACCACGTTCCGGAACTGATGAACGCCCAGTCGTCCCCGGTTGCGGGAATAGCGGCAACGGCCGAGGCCGTATCATGGCAGGCAGGAGCGATGACTTGGGTGTCGCGGAACGCAGATAGTTGAGCCAGATCGCCCTTGATTGGCCCGAGCACCGTACCGCACGGCACAATTTCTGGCGCAGAAGCAATTTCCAATCCAAGCTCGCTAAAAATTTCTTCGCACCAGGAGTGAGTCCCGAGCTGTACAAGCCCAGTGTGCGTTGCATTCGTATATTCGCTAAAGCGTTTACCGCAAAGTCGGTAAGTCATGAACTCCGGCAGATTCACCCACTTTGAGCCCATGTCGCACCGAGCAAGTTTGTCGGCGTAGAGCTGATACAGTGTGTTGATGCGAAGGATCTGGATTCCAGTCAGTGAATAGAGCCGCGCCGGGGACAATACCGAGTGCACCGCGATTTCCGCTTCCTCGGTGCGGGAATCGCGGTAGCAAAATGGAGCTGCAACAGGATTGCCGGTGTCAGTCAAGCGAACATAATCGACAGCCCAACCGTCGATGCCGATCGAAGCGATGCCTTCTGGCGTGAGAGCGGCACAGACACCCAGACCAGCCACGATTCCATCAAATATCGCTTCAACAGCCCAACGGAGGCCGTCACTCGTCGAGAGTGGCGCATTCGAAAAGCGATGCGCCACCGTGATCTGCGGTTCGCCGTGATTCCACCGGAGAAGTGAGACGCGGCAACTCTGCGCGCCTAGATCGATTGCGACAATCGCTTTTCGATTTTCTACCGGTGTCATAGGTTGCGGTTACCAAATATCGAATCTGAATCTTGCTAGCGGAGAAATGCCTCGGTCAACCCACCGTCGACGGGAATCAGGTGGCCGGTAGTGCAACGAGATTGCGGACCGGCGAGAAAAAGGATGGCTGCAGCGCAGTCCAGAGGATCGATCGGTTGATGGGTCAAAGTACGCTTTGCATAAAATTCGGCGAGCAACGTGCGGAGCTGTTCATCGGTGGCTGCTTGATCGAACGGGATGGAATATTTGGTAAGCGATGCGATCACGCGGTCGCGCGGAAACATGGTCGAACCTTTTACCACCGTCGCTGGGCTGATTCCGTTGACGCGAATCTTTGGCGCGAGTGAAATCGCGAATTCTCGCACCAGATGATTCACAGCGGCTTTGCTGACGTCGTAGGCCTCGCTGCCGCGTTTAGGCACGACAGCGTTGGCGGAACTCACCAGAACGACACTGGTTGCGAGATCTTGCAGCGCGAGAATTTTTGCGGCTTCCTCGACCAGGCGATGGTTGGCGGTTACATTGATGTCCAGCGTCAAGCCCCATTGGCCATCGCTGATTTGGCCGTCCGGCGAAGAAGGGAAAATCGCCGCGGTGTTTACGACGATGTCGAGCCCGCCAAACGCTGCGATGGTTTCGCGCAGCGCCTGCCTGATGGATTCGCGATCGCGAATGTCGATGGCTGCTGCAATGGCCGTTTCTTTGCCAGCGAGTTCTTGTATTTCCGCGGCGACAGCTTCGGCGGCTTTGAGATCTTTGTCCGCGACCACGACGTGCGCACCGCGCTGCGCCGCAAGCAGAGCGGTTTCGCGGCCAACGCCGTTTCCACCTCCGACCACCAGGCAAACCTGACGGCTAAGTTCCTTTTCCGGAGGCTGGCGGCGAATCTTTGCTTCTTCCAACTGCCAATACTCAATTCGAAAGGCTTCCGAAGGAGGCAGCGCGACGTAGTTCGAATGAACACTGAACGCTTCCGTCTGCGCCGCCGGTCCAGCTTGTGGCAACACGGCGGGCGCGGCTTCCGAGCTTAGCGCCGTGGCTCCTTCCATGACATGAATTGCGTTGGTATAAAATTCGCCGGTGATGCGTGCCTCGGTTTTGTTTTTGCCGAAGCTGAACATGCCGATACCCGGAATCAACACGACGGTGGGATTGGCGTCGCGGATCTTTGGGGAATCGGGCAACGCGAAAGAGGAATAGTACGCCGCGTACTCGTCGCGATATTTTTCAAGAGCGCGATCGATCGCTTCCCGCAGCCCTGAAAGGTTCGCTTGCGGGCTCCACGAAACATAGAGCGGGCGGATTTTGGTGCGAATGAAATGATCCGGGCAGCTGGTTCCGAGATGAGCGAGCCGCTCGGCTTCGGCGGAGTTCACGAAGCGCAGCACTTCGGGTAGATCGTTGAAATTGCCAATCAGGCGCTGCTTGGATGAAACGCGACCGCGCACCAGTGGGAAAATCTCTTTCGCCAAGGAACGATGATTGTCCAGTACGGAGACCCAGCTGCCGCCAAACAATTTGGCTCCGAGCCGCAGCAAATGTTCGGAGACGAATTGTCCCAGCTGATCGATGATGGCGATCGTATTTACGTAGCACTCGCGCTGAGTGTCTCCCCAAGTGAAAAGGCCGTGGCCGCCGAGAACGATTCCGTCGCAATCCGGCGTTTGCTTGACGGCGTCGCGGAGCATCATGGCCAGCTCAAAACCCGGCCGCTGCCACGGCAACCAGATCAATTGGTGGCCGTACTTACGGTTAAACTCCTCCATTTTTTCGCGGCCATTGGCGGACGCCGCTAGCGAGATGCCCCAATCCGGATGCAGATGGTCAACGTGTTCGAAAGGAAGAAAGGCATGTAACGGAGTGTCTATGGAAGCTGCCACCGAATTATCGCCAAACCCGCAGAGTGGGTACATCCCGACCATTTGGTCCTCGAACTCCACGCCCCGGTAACGTCCGGCAAGCGAGTGGACTTTGTCCAGATACAGAGTCGCAAATCCTTTTCTTTGAATGCTGCCGATGTCTCCGCCGCTTCCCTTGATCCACAAGACTTTCTTTTGCGAGCCATCAAGAGGATCGGAGTCCAGAATTTTGGAGCTGGTATTGCCGCCGCCAAAGTTGGTAATGCGTAGATCGGAACCCAATAAATTGGAGCGATAGCGCAGCAGGTCCGGCGCATCGAAGGTTGCCGCAACCCGTTGGTCCCAACGATCTTCGAGAAAGTGCAGCGTGTCCACGGAACTCATCAGGGTAAACCGCCATCCATCTTAGGAATCACGTGAAGCCGCCCGAAAGTATATCGCATATGCTAGTCCTTTGTAATAAGCGCTTATATTGCGGATGAAACACAAACGAGGTTGACGGCCGGGCGGTTCTGCCGATACAGTCCGCCCTGCACCAGTTGCGAGGCGGCTGAGTTCCGGCCATGCCGCAATCTGGTTTGCCTTCAGGTTGCTTAACGGAAACGAGGGAGCACAGTGGTCGCAAATCCAATCATTGGAGTCGTTTTTCATTGGCTCGGCGGACTGGCGTCCGGCAGCTTTTACGTTCCGTTTCGCAAGGTGAGGAGCTGGGCCTGGGAGACGTACTGGCTGGTTGGCGGATTTTTCAGTTGGATTATTGCTCCGTGGATTCTGGCATCGGGGATGACCAGTGACCTGATGCGCGTGTTGCACGAAGCGCCAGTCCGCAGCATGTTCTGGACGTACGCCTTCGGTGTGCTCTGGGGCCTGGGCGGCCTGACGTTTGGATTGACGATGCGCTATCTCGGAATGTCGCTGGGCATGGCGGTCGCGCTTGGCTACACGGCAGCTTTTGGAACTTTGATGCCGCCGATTTTCAGCGGACAGTTCGTCAGCGAAGTTCTCGGGACGCGTTCTGGACTGATCATCCTGGCTGGAGTGGGAATTTGCCTGCTGGGCATCGTGGTTGCCGGTGCGGCCGGCACCTGCAAGGAAAAAGAGATGTCCGAGGAGCAGAAGCGCTCGGTGATCAAAGAGTTCGAACTGAAAAAAGGCCTGTTGGTGGCGACCTTTTCCGGTGTAATGAGCGCGTGCTTCGCGTATGGCTTGGCAGCCGGCCAGCCGATCAAGGAAATCACGCTGCAACACGGAACGCCTGTCTTGTGGCAAGGGCTTCCGGTGCTGGTGGTGCTGTTGTTCGGAGGATTTACCACCAACTTTATCTGGTGCGTGATTCTGAATATTCGGAATCGTACCGGCCGCCAGTACTTTTCATCTCGCGCGAACGGCCCCGTTCCGCTACGAACTGAAGAACCAATCCTCGAAAATGTTAGCGACGCTCCGGCTGAGGAAATGGCGGAGCTCGCAAGACGCGCCAAGCCGGCGGCTGCAAGCGCACCAATGCTTTCGAACTATTTTTACTCGGCGTTGGCCGGGACCACCTGGTATTTCCAGTTTTTCTTTTACACCATGGGCGAAACCCAAATGGGCCGTTACAAATTCTCCAGTTGGACGCTACATATGGCCAGCATCATGATTTTCAGCACCCTGTGGGGCATTGCGTTGAAAGAATGGAAGGGAACTGGCCTGCGAACGAAGTGCCTGGTCGGACTCAGCCTGCTCGTTCTGGTCGCGTCAACGGTTGTCGTTGGCTACGGGAATTACCTCGGGGCGACAGCGCCGGCGAAGAAACCCGACGCTGCCCAAACAAAGGTACCGCAATCGATTCCAGTTGAAACGTTGAAGCGCATCTAGGATTTTGCGCTGACCTGCGCCAGCATAACTATTGCAATTTAATTTCGAATGAGTAGCTTCCCGCTGGGATTTCGTATTCGACTTTGTTGCCGTCGCGAGGCAGCGCGCGAATCTTGTCGTTCTTTGCCAACGGCTGAGCGTCGAGCGTATAGGACTGCGCTTGCGCTTCGTCAAGCGGCAGATGACCGGTGGCATTTGCCGGAATCGTTAGGTTCCAAGTCGCACTGTTTCCAGAGACCTTCCAGGCAGAGTGAATCGTTCCGTAAGAAGAATCGTAGGAAAAGTCGAGGCTTCCCAGAGTTTTGCCAAAATTCGGATGTAGCTGGATGACGTGAAAGCCCGGCTCGGTTGGAACTGTGTCGATTCCCGCTGCATAACGGTAGATCCAGTCTGCGACGGCGCCATAGGCGTAGTGATTGTAGGAATTCATACTGGGGTCGTTACGCATCTGGTCGCCGTTCCAGCGCTCCCACATGGTGGTCGCTCCGTGCTCCACGAGGTAGCCCCATGACGGATATTCAGTGTTGAGAAGCAATCGATACGCGACATCGGCGTGGCCAGTGTCAGTCAACGCTCCGAGCAAATAGGGCGTGCCGAGAAATCCCGTGCCAAGCCGCCAGTGGTTCGCTTCTAGCCGGTGCACCAGGCGTTTTGCCGCAGCAGTTCGAAGCGGGTCCGGCAACAGATTCATGTGCAACGCGAGGACATAGCCCGTCTGCGTCTCCACCGGTTCTTTGCCGAGAGGCTTGTCGGTCCCGGACGCAAACACCGGGGGCGGCGGTACTCCTCCGACAAATCCATCCGGCCGAACGTAAGCTTTGTCGAACGCCGCTTTAATTTTTTCAAAAAGTTCGCGGTACTTGCGTTCATCCTCCGTTTTTTCAGCGGCGTGAGCCATTTCGCTCATCAGCGTCACGTCGTATGCCCAATAGGCGGTCGCGATCAAATCCACCGGGGTGACACCCTCTGGTGCGAGCCAGTCGGCAAACGGTATGCCATAATTTTTCTTCCAGAGATAATCAGGGTTTGCCGCTTGAATCGCTGCGAGATACTTTTCCATGCCCTGCCAGTTTTGTTCGATGATCTGTTTGTCGCCAGTTTGAATCCACGAGGTCCACGGAATCACCACACCCGCATCGCTCCAGCCCGTTCCGTAGCCGGGATTCGGGTCGGAAGTTCCCGGCGCAAAAATCCCATACATATCAGAGCCGACCTGCGTGCCTCGCAAATCCGCGCTGAATTTTCTGGAGAACGCGATCAAATCCATATTGTAGGTCGCGGTGCGCCAGAAAACTTGGGCGTCGGCGCTCCATCCCAGGCGTTCATCGCGCTGCGGGCAATCGGTCGGAACTCCGACAAAGTTCGAACGCTGTCCCCAAAGAATATTGCTCCACAATTTGTTAAGTATGGTGCTGCCGGTTTCGAGCTTCGCGGTAAACGGCGCATCGGTGTGAAACACAACTGCTTTTACGTCTTCGAGTTTCGGCGCCGCCGGTAAGCCGGACACTTCTACATAACGGAAACCGTGAAACGTAAAGTTGGGTTGAAACTCTTCCACCCCATGGCCTGCAAGAATGAAGTGGTCGGTGGCCTTGGCGGTCCGCAAGTTTTCCGTGTAAAGCGAACCGTCCGGATTCAATATCTCGGCAAACCGCAGTTTGACGTCAGTGCCCGCCGGGCCTTCCGCGCGAATCCACACCACACCCGAAAGATTCTGCTCGAAATCGATAATGTAAACGCCCGGCGAAGGATTGGTTACCTTCTTCGCTTCAAGAGTCTTTTCCACGCGAATCGGCTGAAAATATTGCCAAATAATTTGCGATTCCTTTGGCTCGACAATTTCCGCTGGCTTCCACTGGCTGTCGTCGAATGCCGTTGTGTCCCAGTGCGGCTGTAGTTTTCGCGCGTCGTAGGTCTCGCCATCGTAAATCTCGGCGAACAGAGTCGGCGAATTATCGGACTTCCACTCTTCGTCGGTCAGGATCCAGTCGACTGACCCATCCTCGTATTGGATCCGGAGCTGCGCGCGCAGCGCCGGCGGCGTGTCACCGTAGTTGTGGCCCTGGCGATACCACTGCAACGGCGTCGAATACCAGCCCGGGGCCAGCAGCGCAGCGATCGCATTCTTGCCTGTTTTCACTTCTGATGTGACGTCATACGCTTGGTAAACAACGCGTTCTCGGAAATCGGTCCAGCCCGGTGACAGAATCTGGTCGCCCACGCGCTGCCCGTTCAGCGCGAGCTTGTAAGCTCCCAACGCGGTTGCATAGATGCGCGCAGAAGCCACTGGCTTGCTGATCTCAAATGTCCGCCGAAGCAACTTCACCGCTCCCGTCGGTCCGGCATCTCCGGGTTTGTCGGAACCGAAATTGGAGGCAGGCCGATCATAACGGATGGCGTTCTGCCATGAACGATCAGCGAAATCAGGAGCTTGCCAACTTCCTCTGGCGTCGAGCTTGGCCAGCCAACCCTTGGTGCTGCTCGTTAGCGTTTGCACAGACCCGTCTTCCATTTCAAGGTACAAAGTGGCGTTCATCGGGGTTTGACTCACACTCCGTTCCCGCCGGCGGGCATCCGGCGAATAGCGCAGCACTTCGACCGCCAGTACGTTTTGTCCCGTGCGCACTTCCTTCGAAACATCACGCACAGAATAAGTTTTCCACGGCATCTGGCCCCACGGCGGTAGCGGGTCCGCCTTCAACACCTGTGTGCCATTGACCCACGCGGCGGCGGATTCTTCGCCGGTCACATACAACGTGCCGCGCCGCACCGGCTTCGCCACTTCGAAATGGAATCGAAAGTCGTGGCTGGTTTGCTTGGCCCCCTCGGGCGCCTTCGTTTCAGAGTTGCTGATCCACACCGCGCCTGCCTCTCTCACTTTGCGCAGTTCGGGTTCTTCGTAGCCGATCCACTTCGCTTTCCAGTTCTCCTGTTTGAGCAGCCCGGTCTCCCACCAACTGGGTGCGCTCGCAGCGGACGGTTGGCGGTCTTGGTCCCAGGTCACAACGCGCCAGTAGTAGCGCCTGCTCGGTTCGAGCCCAGGGCCCGCGTAGGCGACACCTATGGAATTTTCCGATGCGATTCGGCCGCTGTCCCACACGTCAGCCTTACCGCTGGCCAGAGTTTCTTCGCTCGAGGCCACTTGAATTTGATACGCCGTCTGCCGCGCGCCGTGGCGGGAATCTTCGATTTTCCAGGACAGCAGAGGTTTCTCGGCATCCATGCCTAACGGTGTGGTCAGCGACTCACATTCGAGCTTCACTGGCTTCGAAGATTGCGCCGAAGCCGCCGGTGCGAACAGCAGTCCGCAGACCGCAACCATTTCGAACAGCCACGGAAGCTTCCTGCCAATCCTGAAAATTGTCATCTCAAATCCTCCGGAGCTCGGTTGTCTCGCGTGCGGTGCTTGCTGACACTCGTGCGTTTTTATGCAAATACTGGCGTCGCGCACTGTAGCGGCAATTTGCCGTATGTGTCAACGAACGAGAAATGCGATTTGTCGGCTGCGAGTTGCATGCTTCGCATTCGAGCAGTATCTTACTGCCATTCGAATCCGCGTGAATGCCTCGAGCAATTTCAGGAGAGCCAAATGCCCAGAACCGCGTTTCGCCTGCGCATCAAACCGGGCAAGGAGCAGGAGTACGATATCGCGCATCGCAACGTCTGGCCCGCGCTACTGGCCAAATTGAAAGAGGTTGGCATCTCAAACTATTCGATTTTCAGGCGTGACCAGGATTTATTTCTGGTCATGCAGGTCGATGATTTTGAAGCCGCATGGCGCGCTCTCGATCAGGATTCAACCAACCTGAAATGGCAGCAGGAAATGTCCGCCCTGTTCGAACCGGTCCTCGGACTCAAACCCGGCGAAAAATTCGCCATGATGCAGGAGGTCTTTTATCTGGAGTGAATGCGATCTCGGCGCGACGCAATCCTAAACGCCGTTCTGGAGAGTTAGCCCTCGTATGCTATCGTAACCGCTTGAAATTTGGCCGCAGTTCTCTTCGTGCCGTTAAAATATCACTGGAAGGAATTGGCTATGAGCGCAACATTGCTATACCGCATTGCCGCATTTGTCTTTGTTCTCTTTGCCTTGGGGCACACCTTTGGCTTCTTAAGTTTGCGTGCGCCGTCGCCGGAAGCGCGCGCGGTGTTCGACTCGATGAACACCGTGCATTTTGAGGTTGGCGGCAGGAGCTTCAGTTATGGCAATTTCTATCGTGGATTCGGTTTATCGTGCACGGTTTCGATGGTCTTGTCGGCATTTCTGTCCTGGCACCTCGGGAAATTGGCGCGCTCCGCTCCCAGCTCGATTGGCGCATTAGGATGGGCCTTCTTTACGGCCCAGTTGGCAGGCGCGGTGTTGAGTTTCCTCTATTTTGGCTTGCCTCCGATGGTGCTGTCCGTTCTGGTCGCTGCAGTCGTCGGAATGGCGGCATTTCTCGCGGGACGAACCCCACGTACAAGCACTTAAGCGCGGCCGCGTATAAACCTTGAAGTGACCGCGAAGCTCCCCTCGGACAAGTACGCGTCAAGGAGTCTTACGGCTGGTCCTATTGGCCAACAAAGCCAATTTCTGCTCGTGATTCATGGGTTCCCACGGGACCAGTCTCTCGGCCAGCACATCCAATCTGCGAAGGACGGTCAACTCGAAGAAAAGTCCCATAAAATCCAGGTCTCGGAAGACCAGCGAGCCAGCTTCCCTCATCCTGTCGCGAATCCGTTCGAAGTGGGCTGGCATCTCGGTCCAGTGAAGGCCGGCGCGGTGGTGATGGCAGAGGTGGTAGCCCTCGTTCATGAAGTTCACCTCATCCACCACGGTTACCGAATTCGCGAAATAATCTTCAGGATGTTCCGGGTCACAAAAAGCGTGCTGGACCCATGCGGTGATTGCGTTGATGAAATTCATTGAGAGAATCGGCACCAGCACGAACACCATCCCAATTCTCCAGTCGTAAATGAAAACACCTGCGAAGTACGCATAGTAGCGCGCCATTCCCCATAACATGCGTCTTCGGTTCTTCTCATCGCCCTTGGCCCTGAAGTAGGCGTAGGGAGCGAGCCCCAACACTGTCCAAATGTTGTCCGAGAGATACCACAGGAAATCGAGCCGGCTGGTTCGGTCGTAGCGCATCGTGCTGCGAGTGTCGTCGAATCCGCTGTTCTCTCTGTGGTGCAGACACACATGGGCTGTCCGGCCCAGTTCCGGAATGTTCCCGTACAAGTACCCCAGAAAAAATTCGAGGTAGCGGCCAAAAACTTTATCGTATTTCCCCGCAAAGTAGCCGTGCCGCCGGTGCGCCTCCAGGTGGCTGGCACTGAACATCCTCACAAACCGCTGGAACTTCAGACCGTAAAGCGAAAGATAGAAAACGATCACCAATAGCAGCCGGGGTTTCCCTAAAACCAGTTGGATTACAAATATTGGTATGGCGGTAAGGCTAAGCGAAACCATCAGTCGTAACGCGGGCGTGTCTCGCCAGTCCCGCAAGATTTCCTGGCCCAGTCTGTCGAGGACCCGGTCATACCCGCGGGAGAGAAATTCATAAGCGTCGCGTAACGGGCCAACCCGGGCGAGGACTAGGGCCGCGCCGTAACATCCGAAGGAAAGGACCGCTACCGGCAAAGCGGCCACTATGCTAGCCAAACCCATCAGCACTGCGAACCACTGAAACAGGAACAGGAATCTGGGTTTGCCTCCAAGACTCATCGTCATGGAGGAGGCGCCTAACTCGGCGTTATAGGTTTCCATTTCAGCACCCTGCGCCGCGATCTGGTTCGTGCACCCGAGTGGTAATCTTAGGCCGCGCTTTTTAGTCAGTCAACACGCAGCGAACTTGAAAAGCATTCCTCCACTCTTCAGGACTTAACCAAGTCCGTGATATAAACCTTCATCGCCATTCGTAGAACTAGGCAGCCTGCCCACTCATGCGTTCCGTCATACAAGTCTACGGAGTCCGCAAGTCCTACGGCCGCACCTTGGCCGTAGACGAAGTGTCGTTCGAAGTGAACGAGGGCGAAATTTTTGGTCTAATCGGGCCCAACGGCGCCGGCAAAACCACCACCATGGAGTGCATTGAAGGTATTCGCAGACCCGACTTGGGATCGATTTCGGTTCTGGGCCTGGATCCTTTCGGTGATGTCTACAAACTCCAGGAACGAATTGGCGTTCAACTCCAGCAGGCGCAACTGCAGAAGCGCATCAAAGTCTGGGAAGCGATTGGCCTCTGGGCCTCCCTCTACAAAAAAAAATCCGTCGATGGCGAACGCCTCCTTGAACAGCTCGGCCTCACCGACAAGCGCCAGGCCTGGTTCATGAACCTTTCCGGCGGCCAGAAACAACGCCTCTTCATCGCGCTGGCGCTAATCAACGATCCCGAAGTCGTTTTCCTCGATGAACTGACCACCGGCCTCGACCCGCAAGCACGCCGCGCCATCTGGGATCTGGTGCGCGGCATCCGCGAGCGCGGCAAAACCGTTTTCCTGACCACTCACCTCATGGAAGAAGCCGAGCGCCTTTGCGACCGCGTGGCCATCATCGAGCACGGCCGAATCATTGATATCGACACACCCGAGCGGCTCGTCATTCGCCACTGCCCGGAGCGCACCGTAGTTCTCGCGACCGAAGACCCGGGCGCTGAACAGCGCTTTCAAGCCGTCGCTGGCGTCGAATCTGTAACCCGCGCTGACTCCCGTTTCACCATTCGCGGCAGCGGCGACGACTTGGTTACCGAAGTGATTCGCTGTTTGTCCGAGAATCGCATCAGGGTCACCGATTTCCGCACCGTTTTGCCGAACCTCGAAGACGTTTTTCTGAAACTGACCGGCCACTCGATTCGCGAATAAGGAACGATCATGATGCTGCGTGGACTATGGAAACTGACCTGGATCGAGATCAAGATCTTCTTGCGCGAACCGCTTGGCGCTATCGGCACCATCGTCGTCCCGGTTCTGGTTTTTCTTGTCGTGGGCCGAATCATCGGCGGCAGAATCGCTCCTCCTGCGCTCGCCGCAAACAATTTCATAAAAGTAGGTCTGCCGGTCCTCACGGCCATCTTGATTGTCATCAGCGCGGTGCTTTCGCTGGTGACGATTATTTCGATCTACCGCGAAGGCGGCATCCTCAAGCGGCTGCGCGCCACTCCGCTGCGCCCGCAGACCATCCTCACTGCGCACGTCATCGTCAAGCTGATTCTCACCGTGGCCACTCTGGCATTGATGGTGCTGGCAGGGAAGCGCTACTACCCGGTCGGCGTGCACGCTCCGTTGTTCTCGTTTACGATTGCGCTGCTGATCAGCACCTGGAGCATCCTCTCGATCGGCTTCGTGATCGCCAGCGTCGTGCCCACCGCGCGTTTCGCCCAGCCCATCGGCGCCGTCATCATGTACCCGATGATTGGTTTCTCCGGGCTGTTCGTGCCGCTCGAAGCGCTGCCGCCCGCGATGCACATCGTGGCGCGAATTTTGCCGCTCTCCTACGCGGTGGCGCTGCTCCAGGGCATCTGGAACGGCGACGCCTGGTCCGCCCATATAGGCGACATCGCCGCGCTGGTCGTGGTCTTTGCGGTCTGCACCGCGCTCTCCGCAAAAGTTTTTCGCTGGGAATAATATGAATGGCGCGCCTGGCGTGACTCGAACGCGCGACGCTCTGCTTAGAGGCGCAATCGCCAAATTCTCGGTTAGCCGCCGCGGCAAATTTGATAAAATCGATTTACGACCCCGTAGCTCAACCGGATAGAGCGCCAGCCTTCTAAGCTGGATGTTGTCGGTTCGAATCCGACCGGGGTCGCCATCTTGTTCATGTTAAACCGCGCCGATGTCCACGATTTTAGGCGCTCCGCCCTCCGATAAGTTTTTCCGGTTTACCATCATTCACGGGGCTACACAGGGAACGACCTGCCGGCTATGACGACGGTAAACTCGAAAATCATGGTCAGTCGTCAGGATGATGGGATCCGCAAGCGTCTCGGTCATCCGAACAAGGCAGGCATCGGCGAGGCCCATCGGAACGTTTGAATACTTCTCGATCAATTTCACGACCGACTCTAAGTTCTCGACGAGCGCGAAGGACACCAGCACAGCACGTCGGCGAAGTAGTGCACCAAGGCTGGGGATACCGCGCTCGCCGAGAAGGTGAAAAGCCTCGGACAAAACGGCTTCGCAGCTGGACCAGGGTGGAGGTAACTCGGAAGCCTGGGTCACGGCCCATTGGTGGTGCATGTCACGACTGCTCAGCAGCGCCACCAGAAAACCGGCATCAACGAGGACGTTTCTTGCCATAACCGGTCGCGTTTAAATATTTCTTCTTGTCGGCGCTCAGGTCGCTCGGCAAGCCCTTTACCGACCCCACGAGATCGGCGATGGTGTCTAGCGCGGCGGCGCGGCGGCGTTGCCGGGGAGCGCGCTCTAGCCGCTCGCGAACCACATCCGACTTCGAAAGCTTCCGTCCTCTTGATTCCGCCTCAATGTCCGCCACCAGCGGCTCGGGCAGTCGTACTGTCAGGGTCTTCATGAACTAAGTGTATTACACGACTGGCAGGCCTGCAATACAAACCGAGCAAGGTGGCCGGCTAAACAATTCTGTGGAAGTTGCAGCGCGGCTCCCTGCTATCATCAAAAATTGTGAACCCGTTGCAAATCCTCGGTCTCGCCTTGGGCGCAGGTTTCTCCTCCGGCCTCAACCTCTACGCCACCGTCGCCACTCTCGGTCTCTTGCAACGCTTCGGCGTGATTCACTTGCCGCCAGCCCTCGCGATCGTCGCCCATCCCATCGTTCTCGGCATCGCCATCGCGCTCTACATCCTCGAATTTCTCGCCGACAAAGTTCCGATTCTCGATACCGTCTGGGACGCCGTCCACACTTTCATCCGTCCACCGGCTGCGGCCATCCTCGCCTACGGCGCCGCCGCTGCTGCTCCAACCGAATGGCGCTGGGCCGCGGCACTTCTCGCTGGCGGCGTCGCGCTTACTTCGCACAGCACCAAAGCGTCCACCCGCGCCGCCGTCAACACCGTTCCCGAACCCTTCAGCAATTGGGCTTTGAGTATCGGCGAAGACCTGCTCGCCGTCTGGCTGACGTGGTTTACCACCGCTCATCCCATTGCCACCATCGCCATTGTCTCGGCGTTGCTCATCCTCTGCGCGTTCCTGCTCTACTATTTATTCCGTTTTTTGCGAACCGCTCTGAAAACGCTCTGATCATCCACACCATTGATCGGCGTTCACTTCGTGTATTTGTCCACCCACTCGATAAACGTTTTGTACCAAAACTGGCTGTTCAGCGGCTTCAGCACCCAGTGTCCTTCGTCCGGAAACACCACCAGCTTCGAAGGCACCCCCTGCCGCTGCAGCGCGCTGAAAAATTCCAGCGATTGCGTGTACGGCACGCGGTAGTCCTTTTCGCCAGCGACCACCAGCGTCGGCGTCTTAAATTTTCCCAGCGCGCTCGCGTAGGTCGACGGCCCCCACTTGCGGTAGCTCTCAGGATTGCTCCACGGCGTCCCTTGCATGTCGTGCTCTTCGAACCACAACTCCTCGGTCGCATACATCGCGGGCTTATCATAAATTCCCGCATGGCTCACCAACGCCTTGAACCGGTCAGTGTGCGTCGCGATCCAATTCGCCATGTACCCGCCGTACGATCCTCCCGCCGCCGCCATTTTCGCTCCGTCAATAAACGGAAATTTCCCGAGCGCCGCATCCACGCCCTTCATCACGTCCACGTATGGTTTTCCGCCCCAATCATTCGTAATCTCATCCACAAACTTTTGCGAAAAGCCCGTCGAGCCGCGCCGGTTGATCATCAAAGTCACGTAGCCCGCGCCGGAAAATACTTGTGCGTTCCAGCGGTAACCCCAGGAATTCCCCCACATCGTCTGCGGCCCGCCGTGCAGCAGCACCAGCAACGGATATTTCTTCTTCGCGTCGAATTGCGGCGGCCGAATCAGCATCGCCTGAATCTTCGTCCCCTCGGCTCCTTCGAACCAGTACGTCTCCGGCGCATTCATCTCCAGTTTCGCCAGTAAAGCCTCATTCGCCTGAGTGATCTGCCGTAGTCCCGTTCCATCGCTCGCCGTAACGAAAATCTCCGCAGGCATCGTCAGACTACTCCGCGTCAGCAGCAGCGTTTTCCCATCCTCGCTCACTACCATTCCCGCGTTGAATCCATCTACCACTTTCTTCGGAACCGCTCCGGCCTTCGCCGCCATCGCGTAAACCGGCATCTGCGTTTCATTTTCCGCTAGGAAATAAATCGTCTTACTGTCCGGCGACCACGCCAGATTCGCCGCGCTCCGGTCAAAAGAATTTTCCGTCAGATTTTCGATTTTTCCCGCCGCCCGGTCATACAACATAACTCGCCATCGGTCCGCCTCGTAGCCCGCCGTCAATTGCGCGTGATACGCAATGTATTTTCCATCCGGCGAGTACACCGGATTCCCGTCATAGCCCAGCTGCGTAGTGATTCGCTTCGGTTCCGCGCCGCCTCCCACCGGCACGATAAACAAATCCGCGTTGGTACTCGTCGCCTCAACCTTATCCGTCACCGCAGTGAAACAAATCTCTTTTGAATCTGGAGAAAAATTAATGTCGCTTTCCTCTCCGCGAAAATCCGGTGGCACGTCGTAGTCCGCTCCCGACGTCAAATCCTTAGCTTCGCCGCTCCCAACGGATGGCATTACGAATAAATGCGTGCGGCCGCTTTCGTTCCAGTGTGTCCAATGGCGGTACAGCAAATGCTCCGCAACGTGCGCCTTCACCTTGCTTTTCTCTTTTTCGTCATTCCGCTTTTTGTTGCAGTCGTCGTCCTTACACTCTGGATATACCGTCGACGTGAACGCAATCGTCTTCCCATCCGGCGACCATTTCACAATGTCCGCACCCGTCGAGAGTTTCGTCAGCGGATGAGCCTCGCCTCCATCCATCGGCAGCAGGTACACTTGCGAATCGCCGCTCCGCGATGACAAAAACGCAATCGTCTTTCCATCCGGCGACCACTTCGGCGAACTATCCTTTCCCGTTCGCGTCAATTGCATCGCCTCGCCGCCCGCCACCGGCGACATCCACAAATTCGTCGCGTTCCGGTTCGCCTCCATGTCCGGAGTCGCCACCGTGTACGCCACCCACTTTCCATCCGGCGAAAGTTCCGCCTCTGCCAGGCGGTGCATGGCGATCAAATCGTCAAACGTAATCGCGTGCTTCGTAGTCTCCTGCGCGATGGCCGCTCCCGCGCTCCCCACCAGCGCAAGACTCATCCACAGCCCGCAAAACACAATTCGTTTCCGCGCACTCGTTCTCATGCTTTCTCCAGTTCCCTTGGAAGAGTTTTTATGGAGTTCTCTCTCGAAGCCGTTAAATACTAAGCCGTTTCACACTCATTTCCAATATTACGAACAGCGACTGTCCGGCGCTCGAAATTGCCGGGCAATTCACTTCGCCACTTCCGCCGCATGTCTCTTGGCGATTTCGCTCAACACGTCTGCCCCGCTGGCTGCCACCAGGTGCGGATATCTTTCTCCACCGTGATAATCTACCGCGTAGCTCGTGAAATAACCGTCGTTTTCGATCAACAACTCGATCGGCTCCTTCCCACTTTTTGCCGCGTGAATTGCTTCCCGCAATCCATCCGGCGACCACTTCCGCCCGTTCACCGCCACCAATCTCATCCCGGGAGCGATTCCGGCATTCGCCGCCGGCGATCCGGGGGTCACGTCAATGATGCTGCTGCCTTCATCCCCTCCCGGCGCATGCGCGCTGAATCCCAGCGAGTACGACACATCCACCTTATGCTCTGAATCCTCGTCCGACCGCTGGTGCTCGTTCACCGTTTCTTCGTATGCCAGTCTCCATCCGCTATTCTCCAGGCCGCCTAACGGCGCTCCCGGTCGGTGCGAATGAATTCGCTCTTCAAAAAATTTCTTCCAGTCGTAAGCAGCAACTGAATTCATCGTCGCTACAACGTCGTCCAGCGTGTACGGCACCACCTTGATCGCGCCGTTCTCTGTTCCGTGGAATCTCTTGCAGAAATCGTCCAGCGATCTCTGTCCCTTCGTCTCCCGCCTAATAATGGTGTCCGCCTCCAGCCAGATCAACGTACTCTCGTCGTAATAATCCGCCGACCTCCGCCATGCCGCTCCTGCCGCCCGAGCGCCGAACAAAATCTGCACAGAAATCGCCGTGTCTTCCAGGTCCCTCCATGTGCGCCCAGGTCGCTCGTTCAAATACGCCGCTGTCGCCGCCAGATACTCCCGCAATTGCGCCGAGGTCCAGAATCCGCTGCGCGCGGCCAGCATCACCCCGTAATACTGTGTCAACCCCTCATACACCCACAGCAGGTCGCCCTTCATCGGTTCCTGATAATTTGCCGTCGCTAACCCTGCCGGCCGCCGGTATTTCCCGTTCCACGAGTGAAAAAATTCGTGCGGAAGCAGGTCCGTCAACACTTCGAGCTCGTCCGGGTCCAGCAACATTTTTTCCGGACCGCGGTTATCGCTCGATTCGTGATGCTCCAGCCCGTTTACCTCCAGATGGTCGGATAACGCCAACAGAAAATCGTAGTGTCGGTAATGGCGTGCCCCGAAAAGTGCTCCGGTTTCCGCCACCAGTTGACGCAGATGCCTAAGTTCTTCCGCAGTCACAGTTGTAGCAAGCGCGCTATCCGCCGCAATATTCAGTCGGTGCTCCGGCTTTTGTCCGGGCGAAAGGTCATACGATTTGAAAAATGCCCCAGTCAGCAGCGGCGAATCGACCAGCGTGGTCAGCGAGACTACTTCGAATTCCACTTTGCCGCTTGCCGCCTCGCCACCCGTTAAAGCTTGCAACGCCGTCGCGAATTTCCAGCCATCCGGCACTCGCACGCTCGCGGAAAATTTCACGTCATCCGACTTTGCTCCCTGCGGGTAAAGCACCACCAAATTCCATGGAAGCACCGCAACCTTTGCGCTGGCCGACGGAGCCCCTGCCGTTCCGTCCGCCATCGGCAACAAATAGTCCAGCATGACCTCCAGCTTTGTCACTCCCGCCGGAATTTCGCAATGAAACGCGAATAAGTCCACGTCATCGCGCCGCCAACGAAGCTCCTCTCCGTTCCCGCGAAAATGCAGCCCGGTCGCGTCCACAATCGCCGCCGTCGGAGAATGCTCCCCCGGAATCCATTTCGGGTACACCAGCGTCAACGGCCCCGGCGTCACCGGAAATTCCATTTTCGAGTGGTACACGCGCTTCGCCGCTTCTCGCAAATCCACTTCCAGCTTAACCGCGGATTTTTCCTGTGCTCGTGCCGCCGATCCACTCAAAAAAATGAGTGCCGCACCTAAAATTCCCGCTCCGAGCCTCAACTTCCGCATGAATTGTCCTCCGAAAAGTTGCGCAAACTGCCGTAAATCGCGCATCCATACTATAACGGCCCGACCCCCTCCCCGCGCGCCGTCATCGCTTGCATCGATTTAAATGGACTCCGCTGCGCTTTACATTCCCTTATTGCTACACTCTATCCATTCTTACTCGCTTTTGTTTCTAATTTCTTATTCGGAGAAAAAATCGGAATGCAGCGTCGTCATCATCTATCTCTTTTGTTTGCCTTTCTTCTGATCCCTTTCGCTTTGTTCGCCCAGCAAGAAACAACTAAAAAACCGCGCGCCCGTGACCTCGGCATTCCTTTTGACGGCACCCCCGGCAAATTCAACGCCATCACCGACGTCAGCGGAGTTTTGGTCGGCCACACCACCCTAATCACCGGAGAAGGGAAGCTGGTCGTCGGCAAAGGTCCGGTCCGAACCGGCGTCACCGCCGTTCTCCCGCGCGGGAAGGATTCCATGAACGACGCCGTCTTCGCCGGATGGTTTTCGCAAAACGGCAACGGCGAAATGACCGGCACCACCTGGGTCGAAGAGTCTGGCTTTCTTGAAGGCCCGGTAATGATCACCAACACCCATAGCGTCGGCGTGGTACGCGACGCCGTCATCCAATGGCGCGTCGCTCACGGCCAGCCTGATCCCACCGGTTACTGGTGGTCGCTCCCTGTCGTCGCCGAGACCTGGGACGGCTGGCTCAACGATATCAACGGCTTTCACGTTAAGCCCGCGCACGCTTTTCAAGCCATCGATACCGCTCACGCGGGTTCGGTCGAGGAAGGCTCGGTCGGCGGCGGTACTGGAATGATCTGCAACGAGTTCAAGGGTGGCATTGGCACTTCCTCTCGTAAACTCGATGCGAAATTCGGCGGCTACACCGTCGGCGTTCTCGTTCAGTGCAATTACGGCCTGCGCCCCAATCTCCGCATCGCCGGAGTTCCCGTCGGCAAGGAAATTCCGAACGACGCCGCTTATTCCGCCGCGAATTTCGACGAACTCGACCGCGGCTCCATCATCGTCGTAGTCGCCACCGATGCTCCTCTTCTTCCCCATCAATTGAAGCGCCTCGCCCGCCGCGTTTCCCTCGGACTCGGCCGCGATGGCAGCATCTCCGGCAACGGTTCCGGCGACATCTTCATCGCCTTCTCCACTGCCAATCCGCACTCCGAGGTTGGCAAAAAAGAGGTCACAGTGAAATTGCTTCCCAACGACGCCATCGATCCGATCTTCGCCGCCACCGTCCAGGCCACCGAAGAAGCCGTCCTCAACGCCATGGTCGCCGCCGACACTATGACCGGCATCGAAAATCACAAAGTCATCGCGCTTCCCCACGACCAACTGCGCGCGGTCCTCAAAAAATACAACCGCCTCATTGAATAAAAATCGTCATCGACCTGCGTCTTCCGTAGGGGCACCATATATCGTGCCCTTTCTTCGCCGCGCCCCGCTCGCCCCGCTCTTCACCGAGCGGCGGGTGTTCTTGGAGTGCGGCGGCTTGCCGCCGCTTTTCGGACGGTCGTCACGTCCAATTGGGCATGTCAGGCAGCCCTCCGCCCGGACTTCTCCCGCTCGTCTCGGCCGGTTCGCAGTCTCAATACTTCTATTCAGTCCGCTTCTGTTTTCTTGCTCGCGCCCGAGCCAGCCGATCCTCGCAATCACCCACGTAACCGTTATTGACATGACCGGCGCGCCAGCACTCGCCGATCAAACCGTCATCATCGAAAAACAACGCATCTCAAATCTCGGCCCTTCGAACGCCTTGGCCACCCCGCGCGCCGCACAAATTCTCGACGCCCGCGGCAAATTCCTGATCCCCGGCCTCACTGACATGCACATCCACCTCACCTCCGCCGGCGAACCCGACGGCAGCCGCAATTTCATCGTCCCTTTGTTGCTCGCCAACGGCATCACCAGCGTCCGCGACATGGGCAGCTACCTCGATTCCATCCTTCCGCTTCGAAAAGAAATCGTGGAAGGGAAACGCCTCGGCCCAACCATCATCACGCCCGGGCCATACCTCGACGGTTCGCCACCGTCGTTTCAGCCCGCTCTGGTCGTCACCAATCGCCAACAGGCCGACGAAGATGTCCATCAACTCGTCGCGCGCGGCGTCGACTTCATCAAAGTCCAATCCATCCTCAGCCACGACGCTTACTTCGCCATCGCCCAGGCCGCGCAGCGCGAACACATCGTCTTCGTCGGCCACGTCCCCGATCGCGTCACCGCCGCCGAAGCCTCCGATGCGGGCCAGCACAGCATCGAACATCTCACCAACGTTCTGCGCGGCTGCTCGCGCGACGAACCAAAACTCATGCGCGAACAGTTTTTCATCACCGCAAAGCAGCAATCGCCGGGTCAGTCCCGCGCACGCGAATCCCGTTGGCTGAACCGCCTCCTGAATGAATATTCGCCGGAAGCCGCCACTGCCCTTATTGCAAAATTCAATGAAAAAGACGTTTGGCAAACTCCCACTCTTGTCCTGCTGAAAAATGATGCTTTCCCGACCTTGGAAAACTCCGCGGTATCAGACCAGCGCACGGAATTTATTCCATCCCGCACGCTGGACACCTGGAAAAAATCCCGCACCGATCAAATGAAGACTGTCTCTGCGCAGGATTCTGAACTCCACGCAAAACTCCTGCGAAAATCCATGGACCTCGTTTCTCAAATGCAAAAAGCCGGCGTTAAAATTCTCGCCGGCACCGATTCTCCCGCCCCATACGTTTTTCCGGGCTCCAGCCTGCACGACGAACTGCAACTACTGGTCGAAGCCGGCCTCACTCCATTCGAAGCGCTCGAAGCCGCCACAAGAAGCCCGACGGAATTCCTTCACACCGAAAAAGACTCCGGCACCATCGAAAAAGGGAAGTTCGCCAACCTCGTCCTCCTCGACGCCAACCCGCTGGAAAACATCCGCAACACCCACAAAATCCGCGCCGTCATCCTCCGCGGCAAACTCCTCGACCGCCCCACCCTCGATCAACTCCTCGACTCCGTCCGCTCTTTCGCCGCCGCCCATTAAACGGTTTGACTTTTCCTCTGGTTCCCCCTTCCGGGTGTTGCGTTTCTCTTCTCCGAACGTAGTGCCGAGCTTTAGCCCGGCCTCTTCAGTAGCGCCGGCGTCCTGCCGGCTCCTGCACGGTCAATCCAAAACGGCGCCGCGCTGGCACCGTTGAACTCTTTAACTTTGTACGGTTTTTCCGCCTAGGCCGCGGGCGTAGCCGTCTTCCGCGCCGGATTAAAAAACGGCAGCGGCACCACTTTCGCCGCCACGGTATGCCGCACCGCTTCCACCGTCATCTCCATGTGCAACAGCGTTCCCACCGTCGAATGCTCGCGCCCCACCGTCGCCAGCGCAATCATCTTCTTCAACGTCGGCGACCACGTGGTCGAAGTCGCTTTCCCCACGTGCCGACCGCCTCGATACACCGGAACCGCCGTGCGCGAAGCCATGCTCGGCACTTGCGGCGCCATGCCAATCTTTTCGTACAGCGCCTCCACTTCGTCCCAGTCAATCTCGATTCCCACCAGCGCCCGCGCCGCTCCGCCTCGTTTCGTTTCCGCCGCCAGCGCCTCGCGCCCCACAAAGTTTTCTTTCTTCAAGTCCACCAGCTTCGCCAACCCAATCTCCGCCGGAGAATATTTCTGCGAAGCAATCAGCGCTTTCTTGCTCGAGGTGTAATCCACTTCAATCAAGATCAGTCCCGCTTCAATCCGCGAGATGTCCAGCGCAATCATTCCCGCCGGATGAATATCAAACTGCTTGCCCTTTTTCACCAGCTCGTCCCAAACCTTCAACGCGTCGTTCCACGGCACCCAAATCTCGTACCCCAAGTCTCCCGTATACCCGGTCCGTGAAATATCCACCGGCACTCCCGCAATTTTTCCATGCGTCACTCGAAAATATTTCAGGTTCGCGATATTTGCATCCGCCGCCGCCTTCAACAATTTTCCGGAAGTCGGCCCCTGCAGCGCCAGCGCCGCCACCTTCTCCGAAATATCTTTGATCTTCACATCGAGGCCGAGCGCATTCTGCTGGAACCACCGCAAACTCGGATCGGCCGCCGTCCACCGGTAGTCATTTTCGCCAAGCCGGGTAATCGTGCCGTCGTCCACCACTTTGCCTTCGCTATCGCACCAGCAGCAATAAATCACCTGGTCC
The DNA here is from genome assembly GCA_963814635.1 of uncultured Acidobacteriota bacterium. Taxonomy (GTDB): domain Bacteria; phylum Acidobacteriota; class Terriglobia; order Acidiferrales; family UBA7541; genus Acidiferrum. Next base: position 670,134 of record CAWFDP010000004.1, read on the forward strand.
ACCGCAACCTTATTAATGTCGCGGCAGATCACCCGGTTCACCAGCCGCGTCGCATCGCGTCCGGTCACCCGGTATTTGAAGAGCGGCGAAATATCAATCAGCGCCGCCGAATTCCGGATCGCGTTGTACTCGTGTTCGTGGTGCATCTCGTACACGCTCACCGTGTAGTAGCCCGACCACTCCCGGTAGTTCAGGCTCTCGCACAGCGCCAGCGTCCGTTCATGAAATGGTGTCCCAACCGGCAAAGCATCCTCCATCAGCAGCGCGCAGATTATATCTCTTTCCGTTGCTCTGTGACCGCTGTGTCCTCTGCGTTTAAAAAAACAGTTAGCTTCAAGCACTACTTGACCCGCAACACGCCGCCGGTGCATCCTCTACTTCCGTTCACCCCGAGCTGCGAGGGGCACTCCTCTACTTCATCTACTTCCTTCCCGTATGGAGGTCCCATGAAACCCGCCGCCCTAGGCTTTCGCGTTCACTCCGGCTGGACCGCTCTGATCGCCCTCGCGCTAGAAAAAAATCAGCCGATCATCCTAGTTCGCCAGCGCCCTCATCTGGTCGCCACCTTCAGCTACACCTTTCGCCAGCCCTATCACACCGCCGAAAAAATGACTCTCGCCGAGGCCACAACCTTTCTCGATCAACAACGCGACGAAGCCAGAGTGCTCGCTCTCTCCGCACTGCGCTCCGCGGAAACCGAAGCCGCCCAGCAGGGTTACAAGCTCACCCGCGCCGCGCTGCTCCTGGCCTCCGGCCGCCCGCTCCCCGAGCTCCCCAAAATCTTGGCCTCCCACTCCACCATCCACACCGCCGACGGCGAATTCTTCCGCGAAGCCCTGCTTCACGCCTGCACCCGCGCCAATCTCCCCGTCACCAAAGTCAAAGACCGCGAACTCCTCGCCACCGCATCCAAATCGCTCCGTCGCAACCCCGCCGCCCTCACCCGCTTCATCCACGATCTCGGCAAACCCTTAGGCTCCCCCTGGACCCAAGACGAAAAATTCGCCACCCTAGCCGCCTGGCTCGCCCTCGCGGCAAACCGCTAATTTTGCGGCCGATCAGTCCTCGATTACGCAACCTATCAGCCGGCCATATAGAATTATGGTAGATTCCGCTGGGCATCCTCAGTTTCCGAAGTAAATTTGGGGCGATGTCGGAATGGACGAATCCGGTGAAAGTGCTCATCGTCGTTTCAGCCCTTAGCTGCGCAATGGCCTTGGCATTTGCCGACGATTCGTATTTTCCAACCAGGACAAAGGCAGGCGATGAGGGCGTAACTGCATTTGAATCCAAGTGGTATGGCAGGTCTTTAGAACCAATGAAGGAACCTCGGTTACCTGGACTCAGCAAGGATGTTAACGCTGAGGTCCATCGGGTCATGATTCTGCCTACGTGGGGAAATCCAACTGTAGTGAGGGTCCAAAGACATGGTGACCTCTATAGCCTGTCGGCTCGTCGGTTAGATGGACAGGGGGGATATGACCCCGGGAAATTGATTAAGGCGAGGGATATTGAGCTGGGCGCCAAGGATTCAAAGTCTCCTGCGACGCTAATTCAGAATCTCAATTTTTTTCAATTGCCAACGGAAGATGGCGTAACAGGGCTCGATGGCGACGAGTGGATTATTGAGGGCGTTTCTCAAGGAAAATACCATGTCATCGCAGGATGGTGCGCGGATTCCTATGATCCCGAAAAGCGCAAGCTAGCTGCCTTTCTCGCGTTATGCAAATTCTTATTGGACAAATCCAAGCTTGAGGGCCACAAACCTATCAAGCTGCCGTTGTAAAGTTCACTGACTCGGCGGCCTCGACTTCAGAATCAAACGGCTTGAAAATTTAGATTGCGGGAAAGTTTTCGATTCACGCGTTAATTCACACGCCACGCAGAATGGTTTTCTTATTAGGCTTCTTGCGGAGGGAACAATGTCGCTCGATTCGATCAAGACCGTCGCCGTCCTCGGCGCAGGCACTATGGGTAATGGTATCGCCCAAGTTTTCGCTCGCGCCTTCAACGTCATCCTCCGCGACGTCGACCAGCGCTATCTCGACCGCGCCCTCGACACCATCTCCAAAAACCTCGACCGCGAAATCAAAAAAGGGAAGCTCTCCGAATCCGAAAAGCCCGCCGTGCTCGCAAGACTAAAACCGGTGACCGACATGGCCGCCATCGCCACCGCTGACTTCGCTGTCGAAGCGGTCCCCGAAAAACTCGAAATCAAACGCGCCGTCCTCACCGAAGCCGACAAAATTCTCCGTCCCGAAGTCATCCTCGCCAGCAACACCTCATCAATTTCAATCACAGCGCTGGCCGCGCTGACCTCGCGTCCGGATCGCTTCGTCGGCATGCACTTCATGAATCCGGTCCCAGTCATGGCCCTCGTCGAGGTCATCCGCGCACTGCAAACTTCGGACGCCGCGTTCCGTCTCACCATGGAGCTCACCAAAAAACTCGGCAAAACTCCCGTCGCCGTCAACGACGCTCCCGGCTTCGTCTCCAACCGCGTCCTCATGCCACTCATCAACGAAGCCGCCTACTGCGTCATGGAAGGCGTGGCATCTCCTGAGGCGGTGGACGCCGTCATGAAACTCGGCATGAACCATCCCATGGGCCCACTCGAATTAGCCGACTTCATCGGCCTCGACGTCTGCGTCGACATCCTCCACGTCCTCCACGATGGTCTCGGCGATCCCAAGTACCGAGCCTGCCCCCTCCTCAAAAAATATGTAGCCGCCGGCTGGCTGGGCCGCAAATCCTCCCGTGGCTTCTTTACTTATTCTTGATCCACCTGTAGCGCAAGGCGCGTCCGCAAGCCCCGCGGACTTTTCGGTTGCAACGCATGAAGACTACCCAAACGAGAACTCCACAATTTCCGCCGGCGGCTGGCTGTAATCGCTGTATCGAATCCATTTCGGCGTGACCAAGTAATACGTGATGCCTTCCCATTTCAGCCGGGCTGGACCATCTGGAAATTTCCTGAAGTAAATATCGTGGTACGGACCCAATTCCGTCGAAGAAATCCGCCGCGCGACGCCTTCATACTGCACCGTGACGTCGCCTTGCCAGCCAATGACGAACGCAACGCGCGGATCGCGCGGGATGTTCCTAACCTTGCGTGACTTCGCAACCGTATCAAAAATAATCTGCAATTCTGGCGTCACCGCAATCCCCACCAGCGCCGATTGCGGCGCGCCCTCGGGCCCAATGCTCGACAACACGCCAAGTTTGCAACCATCCAAGAATTGGTAGAGCCGCTGTTTGTCCATAGAATGGCCTTCCGGAAGTCCCTAGCAGACGCGGTGAGGGTAGCACGGACCAATAGCGAACAATAGGCGAAAATAATGTTTGCCTTTTGTTCGCCCTTCTGCTACTTTCTTCCTCGGCGTTTTCAACAGGTGCTTCATGTGCTCCACTTCGACCTACGCGATTTGCTGTCCAGAGCATGCTAGGCTCGAAGACGAGTACCTCGCGGCCCGCGATCGCATGCGCAACCTAATTCGGCTACGCACGCTGACGCGCCAAGAGGAACGGCGCCTGGCGGACCAAGTGGCAATGGCCATCGCCCGCCTGAAGGAACACACCGCAGCCCACGGTTGCGAACGCTAAAGATTTTCCATAGCGGTCGGATAGCATAAGTGGTAATGTACACCATCCGCTACGGTAGGCATCGAGCAGCAAACGCGACCCCCGCGCTCTCCCAGCGCCCCGGCCGCACAGTTAAAGGATCCAGCAGCAAAAATTTCCTCTATTGAGGTGCGCAATGTCCGACGAAAAAATGAAAAATCTCGAAACCGCAATCTCGGTGATCGAGAAGTCTTACGGCAAGGGCTCCATCATGCGGCTCGGCAGCAAGGATATTCTTGTGCCGGTCAACGTCATTCCCAGCGGCTGCCTCTCGATTGACGCCGCTCTCGGAGTCGGCGGTTTCCCGCGCGGCCGCGTGATTGAAATCTACGGTCCGGAATCCGGCGGCAAGACCACGCTCACGCTGCAAATCATCGCCGAAGCACAAAAGCTCGGCGGCCAGGCCGCTTTCATCGACGCCGAACACGCGCTCGATCCCAGCTACGCCCGCAAACTCGGCGTGGACGTCGACAATCTCCTTGTCTCGCAGCCCGATCACGGTGAACAGGCTCTCGAAATCGCCCAGGAATTGATCCGCTCCAACGCCGTGGACATCATCGTCATTGACTCCGTCGCCGCGCTCGTCCCCAAGGCCGAACTCGAAGGCGACATGGGCGATCCCTCGATGGGTCTGCAAGCCCGCCTGATGTCGCAGGCGCTGCGCAAACTCACCGCCATCGTCTCCAAGTCCAAGACCTGCCTCATCTTCATCAACCAGATCCGCGAAAAAATCGGCGTGATGTTCGGCAATCCGGAAACCACCACCGGCGGCCGCGCGCTCAAGTTCTACGCTTCCATGCGCGTTGACATTCGCCGCATTCAGGCCATCAAGGATGGCGATCGCGTGGTCGGTTCACGCACTCGCGCCAAAATCGTAAAGAATAAAGTCGCTGCGCCATTCCGCGAAGCCGAATTCGACATTCTCTACGGCGAAGGCATCTCCCGCGAAGGCGACCTCATTGATCTCGGCGTGGATAAAGGCGTCCTCGAAAAGTCCGGCACCTGGATCAGCTACGCCGGCGAACGCATGGGCCAGGGCCGCGAAAACGCCCGGGTCTTCCTCAAGGAACACAAAGATGTCTGCGTCAAACTCGAATCCGCGCTTCGCAAAAAAATGGAAATCCCAGGCCCCAATGGTTCCGCTGGACTCCCCAACGGCACCAATGGCGATCCGCATTCCGAAGCCAAATCCCCTGCGAACGGCGCCACTTCTCCATCAACCGCCGCTGCAGCCAACAAAGCCCGTCCAGCCGCCGCCCGCTAAAGTCTTAAGACTTATTCTTCTCCGTGTAAGGGCGCAGCATCGCTGCGCCCTCTTTCTTGCTTCCTCAATGAACCGGATTGGGAATCACTGGCTGCAACTCCACTCCCAGCGGAATATTGCTGTAAATGGCGTCAACTCCCAGCCCGGCGAAGAAGTTCCAATCCGCCGCGGTTTGCGCTGGATCTGCGAACACCCGGAATCCGAACGAATGTGCTCCAGCCACAAATTGCGAACCGCTCCCAGGTTGCAGTTGCTCCGCCGGCCCGAAGAAGTCCATCTCACCGCCGACAACGCGAACGCTGGTGGCAAGCCCTGTCTCCAGGAATTGCACTGGCGAAGAATATCCCGGTAACCGGTATACCGGCCCGATCTCCGCCCACGTCAGCCCTAGCGAATTTTTCTTGTTGGTCATAATCGTTACCGGCAGGCCAGTGAGGCCTTCGATCTGCGCCGGCGTCAGCAATTGCAGTCCGGAAATATCCAGCTCGCGCGGAATCGCCGCTGCGGTTTGCGATGCCAACAGCAGCAGCGCTGGAGAAAACGAATCGAACATCACCTGATCATCCAATTTGGATTGGTGCACTTCGGCCACCACCGTGGACACGATGGTTTGCTCGAGATCATCGTTCGGATCGCAATGTGGCGACAAAGCTTTTAGCTCAATGATCAGGATTCCACCCAACGCAGCGCCCGCTTTATTGTTGAATTGCCGCGCCACGTCCATCACTTGATGCAACTCTGGCACGTATGGCAGCCGCGCCTGTAGTTGGTCCATCGTTAGCGAGTCAATGCAGGTAAAGTCGTCCAGGTAGTCATTGTGGAATACCGCAAGTTTGCCGTCCCCGGTAAGTTGTACATCCACTTCGACCACGCGCGCGCCCAGGCTATAAGCCAGCCGCACCGAATCAACCGTGTTCTCGAACGGGATCGTCGGGTCTCCGCCAAGATTTGGCCCGACTCCGTGATGTCCGATGGCCACTGGCCTTACCGGTACCCGCAGAAAATCTTCCGCGGTGCTGGTTTGCCGCACTTTAGTGGCGCCCGCTTGACCGCCGGCAGCTGCCAACCCGCCACATAGGCCGAAAGCCAAAATTCCCTTCCATGCCTTTGACCAAAACTTGTATCCGAACTCGTTTGTTTTCATTGGAGCTCACCTCGCAGATTTCACTTTTTAGGAAAAGTGATCTGCGGGGAGCCTACGGAAAGCTTCTCCAGCCGTCGAGCGACAAGGCGCGTCTTCGCAAGTGATGTTGCATCTTGTCGCAGCTTGTCGTGCCGAGCCCGCTTCCGGCCTCAGTTGTCAAGAGCTCTCGATCCGGGGGTTTTGAGCCCAGCGAGCATTCATTGGAATTTCCAAAGCAGGTTTTGAGGAAGGTCTAGTTCAGCGCCGATTGTGAAGCTTGTATCGCACACCCGCCAAATCCTTGTCCCGCGGCTGAAGTGCACGTTCCGTTGGCTAACGGCGTGAAATAGACTTGCGACGCTCCGGCCAACGTTCCAGATCCCACTGTGTTATCCACCACAATTCCGCTCGCGCCGCCGGCTACCGCGGTATGCCCCACGGTTGCTGTGCTGCTGGTAATCGCCGCTCCGCTGGTCACGTCAAACGACATGATGCATCCGGTATTTGTAGGACAACCGATCGTCGCATTGGTCTGCGCGCTGGCCTGCACATTCGTGAATATCCAATCCTTATTTGTATTACCCAGGGCACCGGTATGCGGGTTATCGATCTCAACCACCGGCCCGCAAGTCACCGTTGCATTGGTCAGCACTGGTCCCGCGGTAGCTGCTCCCGCGGTCAGCACTCCATTGGCCGGCACCGAAATTTGGTAAAGCGTCGCATTGCCACCGGGATTCCCACACACATACATATGCCCCGCGCCGCCGGCATAGTAAGCGTTATCAAAATCTCCCGCATACACTGGCACGCTGGTTGTTGAACCCGTGCCCAGCGTCACTTCGACCCCGCAGGAATGCAGAGCGTAGCTGGTCGGAAACTCATAGACAGCGGCGGTGCCGGACCCGTCATTCCCCACAAACGCGTATAACGTGCCATTCACTGGATCGAGAATCGGCGGATCCAGATGCAAATTCACGGTGTCACCCGACGTCGAGGGATTGTGGCACGCCGATGTGGATGTTGATGGCCCCATAATTCCCGTTGAAATCGTGCTGCCAATCGTCCCGCAGGTCGCCGTAACGCAAACCGCTTGAATCCGGCTTCCGCTCGAGTTCGACGCCTGATACGAAGTGGTTATGAAAACTTTTCCCGAGGTCGCATCGTACACTGGACTGCTCAGCGGAGCTGCCGCTGCAGTCACCGGCCACGGCGCCGTCGTATTTTCCGCCGGCGTCCCGTTGAACACGCCGGTAAATTGATGCAGCACTCCAGTGCTGTCTCCCACGTACATATTGTCGGCGCCCGAGAAATCATAATAAGGAGACGAGTTGGTGTCGGTATGCGTCGCCCCACCGCTGAACGCAATGGTCGTCATACACGGTGTTGTGCACGTGCGATAGTTCGCGTTGGTCACCGTGGTCGGCGTCACCGGCGCATCTGGCGTGCCAGAGTTTGCCGCCCACTTCAGCAGCACCAAATTTGCCGCTCCGGCGGTGCTCTGGATAAACGCTACCTGCTTGCCGTCAAAGGACAACGTCGGCGATGTCACCACCGCTCCGGTCGTGCCGGTGTTGTACGCCCAATATGGCGAAGGCACCGTTCCCGTGCAGCCGGTATAAAGATTATCGAATGCCACGATGGTAGCAACTCCGCTCGCGCCATTTACCAGATTGCTCGTGGTCCCCGCGAACGGAAACGCAAAATTCGTTACGTTGTCGGTCACAGTGATACTGTTGCCTGCCGTACCGGCGGTTTTGGCAGTAATCGTCAACTGACCGCTCGCTGGCGAGTTTGCTGTCGCCGTTACCGCAACCGTTAAATTGTTCCGATTGATTGCAGCAGCCAGGTTGGTGGCGTCGGTTGCCGCCGTCGCGCTGGTTTGCCAGTTCAGTCCGGTGTTTGTCGTCCCGCTCGAAGTCAGCGTAACCGAATTCGCGCCGTTGGTGATCACCAGCGTCAATCCATTCCCTGGTGTGCCGGAAAACGTTCCGATGGTGTACGCCGCAACCGCCGTGCTCGACCCACTCAAGCTGGTGTTGTACACCATAAAGTCCGGCTGCGTAGCGTTCGCGCAGTTCGCCGACCCCACATTGAACGAAAACTTCGCCGGATAATTTCCCGCGCCGACAGTCCCGCCGTTGCCCAGGTAAACGTTCCAGTCGCCGTGCATCAGCTCTTCCGGCTTATTGTGGCCCCGCCAGTCTCTCCAATCGATCTTCCGCTCCGCATATCTCCGCGCCCAATCCCGCACGTAACGCGGGTCCCGCGCAATTTGTAACGATTGCAGCAGCGTCTTGGGCGCCGAAAACCGCACATGCCGGTCGCTCCAGTCCGTCGTCAGGTGTACCGGCTCGTTTCCAGCGATCACTCCGCCAACCGCCACCAGCGTGCTCGCCACTCCAACCCCTATCAGCAGCCGTCCCAGCCGGCTTCGCCACTTGGTACTCAATTTCATTTCGATCTTCTCCGCCTGGCGCGCGAACATTCTTCTCCGCAATTCCCTGATGTCGCCGCTTCATTTTGGCCCAAGGACTTCCCACCGTCCGGGACAAGGACCGCTCATTTTTCTGCCGGATCGCTCCAAACCGTTCAATTTCCGGATTAACCGCTTTAGGACAGTACTCGCGGTAACTCTAAGAATTATGAAGGAATCCTCTCGCCGCCCGCTGCTCGTTTTTCGCTCCTATTTCCGATCCATTACCTGTACCAATTCCCTCCGACACTCATCTTGTATTTTTCGTTTTTCCTTTGCATTCGGCGACCTTTTCGACCAACTCCTGGCGCATTTCGACACTCGCGTCAGGGATTCCGTTGCTGCGCAAACGCAAGCCGCCACCCACGCGCACAATTTCACACTGGCTACCGCGGGGGCATGCTGGTGCTGCTTGGTGTCGTCGGTCTACTCTTGGTGCGCGACATCCTCGGCCGTCTCGTTCGCCTCAAAGCCGTTTCCGATCGCCTGGCTCTCGGCGATATTTCCGGCCTGGATATTGACGTCTCCGGCCGCGACGAAATCGCCGCTTTCGGCTCCAGCATGAAAGGCGTTCACGCTGCCATTGAGGAACCGCTTCGTATCGTGTCCGTGCAAAACACGACCAAATCATAAAGGGGGATGATAAATCTATGGGTGCTCGACTGTTGGAAATCTATGAAAAAATCGCAAGGAATTTGGCTACGAAGGCCGCATGAAGCTCGCTCTGCTCACCGCCATCTCGTCCAGCAAGGCCGCAGCCGATTCTCCGGCCAATATTCAGAAGCTTACGCGCAACTCAGACAACTCAAGAAATCTTAGCCCGTTCGTAGCGCTGCGACCTACGGTTTCCGCCTCGCTCCCACCCACGCGCCATCCGAGCGCCCTTCCACTCGCATCCGCCCTCGCGCGGCGTCGCCGTCAATCCATCCTGTCAGGAATGCATTCACCGCGCCCGGCGCTCCCTGTCGGCTGTCTTTCGGCCACTCAGCCGCAAATGACAATTCCACATAGCCATTCCGCCAAATGCCGGTAATCGCTGTGCTTTCGCCCAAAGGCCCGGACCATGTCCCGCTCAACTTGCTGCCTTCGCGGTGCAATTCCATCTCCCCCACCATTCCGCCCGCGTCACTTGAATAACGCATCTCCCATGCACCGGCCGCATCCGATCCGTTCTTCACACTCTGCGCCGCCGCCGGCGTGATTTTCACGTTGCAAAAATACGCCTGTTCGTTCGTGAATCCCCACAAGCCCACTGCGCCGTGCAAATCCTCGCCTTTCAATCCATCCACCACCAGACTAGGTTTGGCTGATCCATTCAAATAAAGTTTCGCGCTGCGCCCGGCCACCTCGATTCGCACCTTTGTCCAGGTCTCCATCGCAGTTTCCGCGTGCGACTCATACACTGACGGCCACTCCCGCCGCAGCTTGTACCAGCCGAAATCCGGCTCCGATGCGTACTGCACCGTGTGGTTTCGCATGGTCTGATCCGGCGCATCCGAATTTCCAGGCCGCAAATAAAATAGCTCGTAATGCGATGCGTCCGGCCGCACCCGGAACGCGATCCCGAAAAATCCTGGGTGCCTCACTCCCGCTGGAGTGGTCACCTTCAGCGCGATATCCGCCTCAATCACGCCATCCTGAAAGTCGGTTCCTGGCAGCAGCGCCAACCCGTCGCGGTCATCGCCGTCAATGGTCACCCGCACGCATTCCCGCCCCAGATATTTCACCGCCTCGGCTTTCGCCCTGGCCCCGACCAATCCGGTAGCATCGCGTAACGGAAAAGTTTGTGTCGGTCCCGGCGTCTCCGCCAACCCGCCACCCGCCGCAAATAATATTGCCGCCGCATAAATTAATGGACGCTTTATCAAGTTCATGGAAACGCTCCGCGGGCCTTCACCGCCAACGCCTATCGCATCTAACCGCATCAATCGCAAAGGCCCACAACCTCAGACGCTCCGCACGTCTCATCGTTAGCGCCCCTGGGAACGCCGATCTCCAGATCGGCGCTCCGGTCCAAAGCTGCAGCGGCATCGCCCGCTGTGTCATTGGTGCTTCATTGCAAATTGATGTCTGACGTTCTTCGGAGTACTTTCCTTACATCAAGCAATTCGCAACTCCGAGGTGACCGCTTGTCCGTCTCAGCCGTCGATGTCATCAGTCCTGCGTTTCAGCACGCCAAACAGCAACTTCTGCGTCCTTTCCGCTTTGGCCAATGGATTCGTCTGGCATTCGTAGGACTTCTTGCCGGGGAGGCCGGTTCGGGCGGCGGATGCAATTTCAATTACGGAGGCTCCTCATCGCAGCATCCGCGCGGTTCTGATCAATTCATGGGCTCATCTTGGCCAGCGCAATTCGTGCATCACCCGGAAAAGTTTGTCGGCCTGATCGTCCTGCTGATCGTCTCTGCACTCGGCTTGTTCGTGCTCTTCACCTACATCAACAGTGTGATGCGCTTCATCTTGTTCGATAGCATCGTCGCCAGGGAATGTCACGTCCGCCAGGGATGGGCCCGCAATCGCGGCCGCGGCTTCCGGCTCTTTGTGTGGCAGATCCTGTATGCTCTGGCATTTTTTTTAGCCATCTCCGCGTTTGCTGGCATCGCCTCGTTCATTGCTTGGCGCATGGGCTGGTTCCAAAATCCTGGCGAAAATGTCCTGCAGCTCGTGCTCGCCGTCTGCCTCGCTTTTTTTCTCCTGCTGATCCTGATCGTGGTCTTCTCCGTGGTTCACGTCATGACCAAGGATTTTGTCGTGCCGCTCATGGCGTTGGAGGACATCACCGCAATGGAAGGCTGGCGCAGCCTATGGGCGTGGCTAAAAAGGGAAAAGGGCAGCTACGCCGGCTACATCGGCATGAAAATTGTCTTGGCCATCGGCGCCGGCATCGTATTCGGCGTCGCTGTATTGATTATCTTCCTGGCGCTGCTCATTCCCATCGGCGGCGCAGGAGTCCTCGCTGTGCTCGCCGGCAAAGCCGCGGGATTGACCTGGACTTTTTATACCATCGCTCTCGCCGTAATCGCTGGCTGCAGCATTCTCGCGGTACTTATGTTTGTGGGCTCGATGATCTCCGTTCCGGTAATCGTGTTTTTCCCGGCTTACTCCATTTATTTTTTCGCGCCACGCTATCCCGCTTTGGCGGCTCTGCTCTGGCCGCAGCCTCCGGCTCCGCCGTAACTCTAGCGCTTCCGCGCGGTGAACTTATCCCATTCGCCGGGAGCCAGCAGTTTCTTGATCTCCTCGGCGCTATGAAATCCGTCGCTGATCACCGTCCCGCCCAGATTTCTCTGATCCACGGCGATCGGCTGTAGCAGGATGGCCGGCACGGAATAAGTTCCGTTCGTAATGGTCTCGCTGGTGGTGGGTTTGCTCCCGCGAGCCAGCGCCACTGCCGCGTCCACCGCGCGCTTCGCAAGCGGGCCCAGAGGTTTGTAGACGGTCATGGTCTGGGTACCGCGAATCACCCGCACCACCGCGGCCAGGTCGGCATCCTGCCCGGAGACCGGAACGCTCCCGGCCAACTTGCGTTCGCTCAGCGCCTGAATCGCTCCGCCGGCAATTTCATCATTGGCGGCAACCACCGCGGAGATTTTGCCGTCCGCTTTCTTCAGCGCGGCGGCCGTAGCCTCGTAACCTTCCGTACGGCTCCACTGTCGGCACCAGCTCTCACCCGCAACGGTCACCCGTCCGGCGCTTTCGGCCTGCTGCAACGCCAGTTTTTGTCCCTTTTCGAATTGGTGCGCGTTGTTGTCCGACGGCGCTCCTTCCAGCAGGAAATAATTGCCTTCGGGTGCGGCAGCCAGCACCATCGAAGCCTGCAGTTTCCCCACTTGCACGTTGTCGAACGAAATGTATAGCGAAGCCGGGCTGTTCTTGATCAGCCGGTCGTAGCTTACAACCGGCACTCCCTTTTTCTGCGCCGCCTGCACGATTGCAGCGGCCTTTTCCGCGTCGTGTGGCACCACGATCAGCACGTTCACTCCGGCATCCAGCAGCTCATTCGCTTGCTGCAATTGCAACTCGTCACTGCCTTCCGCGTCTTTCACGGTAATCTTCGCGTCTACATCCTTGGCCCTCGCCTGCAGCAATTTCGAGTCGCGTTGCCAGCGCTCGAGTTTCAGAGTATCCAGTAGCAATCCTATGTGCACCGGCTTTTCCTGCGAGCGCACGCCGAGCGACAGCCCCAGGCACGACACTAGAATGCTCAAAAGAGCAGTCTTTATGAGGAGACGTATCTGTTTATTAATTAAAAGGTAATTATTCACTGGGCGGTGCCTCCAGCTTGCGGATGTTACGCCTCCCCGCACCGCGATACAATGTTTTCGACGCTCGATGGTTCCAGGACTTCCGCGGCGAACTCGTAAGGCAAAAACCAGCCGGCAAATAGGACTCTGGTCATCAGAACACCACCGCGTGCCCAAGGTCAGCGTCGTCCTCCTGGGAACGCCGATCCCCCGATCGGCGCTTCTGCCGTCAGCCGTAGGGGCGCAGCAGGCAAAGAACCCTCTTCCCCACTTTTTCTCACTCCTAGAAAAATCAGTCCTGCTTGCGCCGAGTTCGTCGAGGCGCCCGTAATACCCGTAATAGAAGGCCAACCCTTTCTTCAGACCTTCGTGCTTTCTTGCAAAAAGTGTTTGCCGCTAAGTACTTTCCTTTCAATGAGCCACCTAACCCCTTTAGAATCTGCAGTCAAGAAAATCGGCGCCCGTAAGTCCTTTATCATCTGCGGTTGCGAAAAAAAAGGGTGGGGGTACCCCCTCCGCGGTTCCTACTCCCGACCCGCGATTCACTACCCATTCCAGCCGTCCCATTGCGTTCCAAGCCGCACTGGCGCAAGATTTACTCGCAACGCCGTACTGATAGAGAGTACGGAAACATCTCCGACTCGTTCGGTGTCTAATCTAATGAGCGGACGGAAGGCGATAATCCGGTCTGCAGTCACTAGTCACCAGTCACCAGTCACCAGTCACGAGTCACCAGTCACTAGTCACTGAATTTCGGTTTCACGCCAGAAAGGCACCGCGTGTCTGATTGGGCCAGCGCCCTAGCATGGGGCCGTGACGAGTCCGAATTAGTCACAGAGCTGCAGGCGGGCTCGGAGACTGCCTTCGGTTTCCTTGTCACCCATTACCATGCCCCGGTCTTCAATCTGATTCTGGGCATGTTGGGCGATCCCTTCGACGCTGCCGACGGCACGCAGGAAGTTTTTCTCAAGGCTTTCAAGGGCATTCGCAGTTTCCGCCAAGGCAGCTCGCTAAAAACCTGGCTCTATCGCATCGCCATTCGCGAAGCCCTCAATCACCGCCGCTGGTTCAAGCGCCACCTTCAGAAGAACGTCTCCATTGACGCCGAACCTGAAGAAGGCCAGTCCAAACTCGAAATTGAAGATATGCACGCGACTCCCTTCGACCAACTCGCCTCCCGCGAAATTCAAGCGGTGGTGCAGGGCGCGCTCAGCCAGATTCCCGACGTGTTTCGCAGCGCGGTCATCTTGCGCGACCTCGAAGGTTTGAGCTACGAAGAAGTTGCCGAAGTGCTCGAATGCAGCGTTGGCACCGTAAAGTCGCGCATTCTGCGCGGCCGCCGCGCACTAAAAGATTTACTCGACCCGCTTCTCGTCGAGCACCACGCGCTTCATCATGCTGTCACGCATCCGACGCAACACGTTTTTTGTTTAGGACCACAAGAGAAGGACACTCTATGAAGTGCACCACGGTTCGCTCCAAACTTGCCGGCTATCTCGACGACGTCGTCGAGAGTTCGTCCCGCACCAATGAACGCGGCGAAATGCGCGCTCATCTCGATTCCTGCGCCTACTGCCGCGAAGAATTGCAGCGCTATCGCAAGCTCGCCGTACTGCTTTCCCGCGCTCCTCGCATTCTTCCACCGTCCGATCTCGCAATTCGCATCAAAGTAGCCGCCGCCCAGGCTCAGCAGACGAAGGATTGGCGCAGCCAGTGGCAGCGTTTCCGCGATCGCGCGGAAATTCTGCTCGACCATGTTTTCCGTCCGCTGACTCTTCCTGCAACCGGCGGCTTTATCTCCGCGATAGTGGTTTTTGCTTTCATTCTGCAGTTGATGGCGCCCGGCATCACCGTGCAAGCCATTCCCAACGATGTTCCATTGAACATCATGCAGCCTGCTGAATTAATCGCGCTCTCGGATTCCCCCGGCAACTGGGCGCCAGAGTCGCACGATACGGAACTCGCGCTCCCGCACGGTTTGCTGCTCGACGTTACTGTTGATGCGCGCGGCCAAATGGCGGACTATCAGATTCTCTCCGGACCGAATACCCGCGAAATGCAGCATCAGCTCAATCAAATGCTGCTGTTCTCGCGCTTCGAGCCGATGAAGAGCTTTGGCCGGAAGATTTCCGGAGGCCACGTTATTTTGAGCTTCAGCGCGGTCCGCGTCCGCGGCTAATTGTGATAGGATTGCTCTGCTAGCGCGTCTGTTCCCGCAGCGTTGGCGAATCTCTTGGCCCCCAGCCTGTACGTTTGGACAGTACGAAGGTTTTTTCGTACCTGTTCCACCGTTCCATTTTCATGAACGTTTCGCCCGGCTCTAATTGATGTTGTGAGCGGAACCCTTCGCCATACCGTTCTTCACGTTCTCGTGAGCCTCGCGCTCGCGGCCATCCTCGTGTTGTGTTTTGTTTCCACTTCTTTCGCCGCGCCCGCCGCGCGTCCTTCCAACTCCGCCGAACAGATGCTCTACGACGCAGTAAACAATGAACGCTCGAGATTAGGTTTGCGGCAATTGCAGTGGGATACCGCGCTCGCCAACGCCGCCCGCCTGCACACCACTCTGCTCGCCGATCATGATTCGCTTTCGCATCGCTTCGATGGCGAAGCCGATTTGCAAACGCGCTTGCGCACGGCTGGCGCGAGTTTTCGCTTGGTCGCAGAAAACGTGGCCCAGGCTCCCGACGTTTCCACGTTGCATATTGCGTGGATGAATTCCGCCCCGCACCGCGCGAATATTCTGGATCCGCAAGTGGACTCCATCGGAATTGCGATCGAGCGACGCGGCGATGAGTTTTACGCCACGCAGGATTTTGCTGCCGCGGTTTCGCCGATGACGCGCGAAGAGCAGGAACAGCAAGTCGCAAACCTCTTACACGCCAGTGGAGTCAATCTGTTGAATAACGTGGAAGACGCGCGGCGCAGTTGCGATCAGAATAGCACCGCGTTCAATGCGCAGCCGGCGGCGATTGCGCGATTTGAAACTTCAGATTTGAATCATCTGCCTCCGGATTTGACGCGGATGATTACCAGCGGGCGGTTCCACCACGCCACGGTCGGTGCTTGCGAGCTGAACACCGCTTCGCCGTTTGCGCGGTTCCGCTTGACCGTTCTCTTTTACCAGTAAAATTTCCGCTAAAATTCACCGACGGCGCTCGCTTGCAACTCGAAGTTGATTTTGCGCGCGGTTGTGCGTACACTCTCTTCCATGATTCAGACGCCTTATTGCTATTGGCGATTTACGGACCACTCATACGTGTGGCGGGGGGCGTCTCTGTAAGCGCAAGAAGAATCGAAAAGATTCGGCCCACTCGCAGCGAGTGGGCCTTTTTTATTTTCGGGCGTTGGATTTTTTGGAAGTACGTGAAGAAAGAAGCAAAAAGGAAAAGAAAAAGTACGGGAAAGAACCGGCCTAAAGGCCGGCCACTACCAAGGCAAAAGGGCAGCGGCGTAAGCGCTGCTACATAAGGAAGACCGGCGGAGAAGTTTGTGAAGCGATTTTATTGCAAATGTTATTGGGCTGCGGCCCGCGAAAGGGAATGGCGATGATCATTTCGATGAAGAGGCATGCAACGCGCGAGGAGATTGATGCGGTGACAGCTCAGGTGAATCACTTCGGATACAAGGTGCACTCGATTGAAGGCGAAGAGCGCGTGGTGATCGGCGTGGTCGGTGTCGGCGACGTGACGGCTTGCCTGGAATCGATTGAGGCGATGCCGCAGGTCGAAAACGTGATGCGGATTTCCGCGCCGTACAAATTTGTGAGCAAGGAGTTCCGCAAGGAGAAGACGCAGATTCGCGTGAACGGAACGGTGATTGGCGGCGACGAATTTGTGGTGATGGCGGGGCCGTGTTCGGTGGAATCGGAGGATCAGATCCTGCGTTCGGCGGACGGCGTGGCGAAGGCCGGCGCGAAATTGTTGCGCGGGGGCGCGTTCAAGCCGCGGACTTCTCCATATGATTTTCAGGGCATGGAAGAAGAAGGGTTGAAGCTGCTACAGAAGGCGAAAAAGGCGACGGGCCTCGGGATTGTGACCGAAGTGATGAGCGACCGCGACGTGGACCTGGTGGCGCACTACGCGGACGTGATGCAAATCGGCGCGCGCAACATGCAGAACTTCATGCTGCTGAAGGCACTAGGAAAATGCGGGCGGCCGATTCTGCTGAAGCGCGGGCTGAGTTCGACGGTGAAAGAATTGTTGATGAGCGCGGAGTATATTGTGGCGCACGGAAATCCGGACGTGATGCTGTGCGAGCGGGGAATTCGCACGTTCGAAACGGTGACGCGCAATACCTGCGACATTACGTCGATTCCGGCGTTGAATGAATTGACGCACCTGCCGGTGGTGCTCGATCCGAGCCACGCGACAGGGAAGCGCAGTCTGGTTCCGGCACTGGCCCGCGCGGGAGTGGCCATCGGCGCCGACGCGTTGATTGTGGAGGTACACCCTGCTCCGGAAAAGGCGATCAGCGATGGCGCGCAATCGCTGGACTTGGCGCAGTTCAGCAAAATGATGGAAGAGTTGAAGCCATATATCGAGTTGTGGAAGGAATTACGGAAGAAAGATGTCGCGGCGGTTGCTGTGCGCTAATTTGATGCTCAGCCTTTCGTCAGCGCGTCAAGAGCTGGCTGAAGCCATGAAAAGAGAAAGCTGCTAAATTACAGGGAACTGTGTTGCGAGGAGACCGAGTGTGGGCAGAGCGGCAAAACCTGCGATGCGCAGCCAGAAATCAGAGGAATCGAAGAGAGATTCCTCGACTGCGCAGGCCGACGCGTTCGCGGGAACCAACGCGGGAGAAAAACGTCGGCCTGCTCCGCCCATGAGCGCCAGACCAGGCACACGAAACCGTTTTTGCCTTTGACGGCGGATTCGTAACCGCGGCGTCCGAGGACCATGACCTCGGCATCGCGTGAGATGGAATCCGGGGCGGCGGTGCGTGCCAGGGCGATCTCGGCATTGCGATCGGGAATTAGGTATTGGTCGAGAGGGGCCATGGTTGGATACGGTGATTTGGCGTCCTGGACCTGCGCTTGCGACGTGGCGCAGAGCATGACCGCCAGCGCGATGTTGGTTAATGCGATGACAGTAAATATTTTTCGCTGCATTGATTTCTCCTATGAAGAAGAAACGCATCTTGCGGCATTGTCTATATACGGGAATTGGGCGACGGGAGGCAAGAGCTGGTCGTTTTCCTTTTCGAAATGAACGGATAGAGGTAAAAGAAGAAGGACGAAGAACCGGTCTCCCGCCAGGGTCGGGATAAATGCCGACCGGCCACTACGAAAGAAAGAAGCAGAGCTGACTGCAGGGATCCAGACCCCCTGTTCCCCGTTCCTTTCGGCACGGCTAAAGCCGTGCCCTCCCTGAACCCGGGAACTCGCGTTGACTTCTTGGCATTGCTGAACTACGTTGCTTGCCAGTTAGAAATTCTTCTGATTATTTCTTGGTACGCGAAAGGGAACTCCCGATGCAACGTCGCTCAACAGCTTTGCTAGTCGTCATGATGCTCGTTTCAGCGTTGGTTGCAAATATTCCGTCGGTGGCGCAAGAGAAGCCTAAGAAAGCCGCGCCATCCGCGGCAAGCAAACCGGGACTTGGCGACTTCGATGACTTTGTGAATCAGGCGCTCAAGGAATGGAAAGTGCCGGGCGTCGCGGTGGCGGTGGTGCACGGAGATAAGGTCATACTCCTGAAGGGTTACGGCTATCGCGACCTTGAGAAGCAGCTGCCAGTTACACCCAACACGCTGTTTGGGATCGGCTCGATTACGAAATCGTTCACGGTGTCAACACTTGGCATGGAGATGGATGAAGGCAAAGTGGATTGGGACAAGCCGGTCCGCGACTATCTGCCGACGTTTAAGATGTACGATCCAGTGCTTACCGAACAGATGACGATCCGCGACCTGATCACGCATCGCTCCGGACTACCACGTCACGATATGGTCTGGTACAGCTCAGATTTCTCGCGAGAAGACATCATTCACCGGCTGCAGTATCTGGAACCCAACAAACCGCTGCGCAGCACCTTTCAGTACAACAATTTGATGTTTATGACTGCGGGATACATTGCGGGCTCGCTGAACGGGAAGAGCTGGGAAGATACGATCAAGGAGCGGATTTTTGCTCCATTGGGAATGAACGGCACGAATTTCTCGCTGAAAGATTCGCAGAACGGGCCGGATTTTGCGCAGCCTTATCGCAAAGGCAACGACGTAAAGTCCGAAGTGAAGCGGATGCCCTTCGATGAGCAGTGTCCTGATCGGTGCGCCGTGGGGCCAGCGGGCGAAATCAATAGCAGCGCCGCGGACATGAGCCGCTATGTGTTGTTCCATATTAATAAAGGCAAACTGGAAGGGAAAACGCTGTTGTCGGAGAACAACGCCATCCAGATGCAAACGCCACAAATGGCGATTCAGGGCGCGCCCGATTACAGGGAAGAGAGCGAAACCAGCTACGGAATGGGCTTTTTCGTCTCGCAGTACCGCGGACACAAACGCGTGGATCATGGCGGCAACCTGGATGGATTCAGCGCTGAACTGGCTTTCCTGCCGAACGACGGTATCGGTGTGATTGTGCTAACCAACCTCGATGGCACCGGCCTGCCCAACGCCATTGCCTACAATGTGTTCGACCGCCTGCTCGGTCTCGACCAAGTGCCTTGGAGCCAGCGTTATTTGCAGCAGGAAATCAAAGGGAGGGAATCCGAGCAGGAGGCCAAGAACAAAGGCTACGTGCCTCACAAGGCGGACACCCATCCTTCACACGACCTAAAGGATTATGTCGGCGACTACGGGCATCCGGGATATGGCGTGGTTTCGGTGGTGGCCGATGGTTCCGGCTTCAAGCTGAAGATTAACAAGATTACAGCGTCGGTCGCACACCTGCATTACGACGTTTTCCAGGTGCCCGATGCTCCCTTCGATCCATTTGCCAAACTGAAAGTCTCCTTTTTCTCTGACACGAACGGCGACATCTCGACTTTGTCGTTGCCGCTGGAGACTAACGTAAAGGACATCGTGTTCACGCGGCTGCCCGACAAGCGGCTTACGGAGAAAAGCTTTATCGAAGCCTTCACCGGCCAGTATCAGATTCCGGGAAGCCCAACACCGCTGACGATTTCGCTACGAGGTGACCATACGTTGGTGCTGAGCTCTCCTGGCGCACCGGATCTCGAGTTGCTTCCAAGGCGCGGCACAACCTTTGAATTTAAAGATCAGAGTGGTGTCAGCATCGAGTTCAAACAGGATGCAAGCGGTAAGGTCATAGAGGCCGTCCTCAACGACAACGGCACGGCGATAGTGCTGAAGAAACAATAGGGAGTTGTATGGTAAGCAGAGTCTGGCGCGCTTCGAGCGCGGCCGAGATGATTCCGATTGGCCAGTACAAAGGAACGAACGTAGGCATAAAGCCGCCGCTACAGAAAACGGTGAAGCTCGCGATCGGCTATTTGGCGGCGAGGAGGGTTTTGGCTTGGGTTAGTTCGGGGCGGTCGGAGTGGATGCCGTCGCAGTTTTTTAGGAGTTGGGCGTAATAGCCGGCGGCTTTTTCTTTTTGTTGCGTTAACGCGGCGGCTTGGGCGGCGCCATAGAGGCCGTTGAAGCGGTTGGGGTCGGTGCGCAGGGAAATTTCGTATTCGGCGAGAGCTTCCTGGGGGCGATTCATTTCCAGGAGCATGTCGGCGAGCATTTCGCGGGCGGGCAGATCGGTTTCGCCTTTGCCGACTTGGTCTTGTTTGTCGGCTACTGAGCGGAGCAGGCGCAGGGCTTCATCGTTTTTGCCGGAGGCGAAAGCGGTCCAAGCCTGCATCACGTCGCGAACTTCTTCTAGATCGGCGGCGAAATAGGGTTTGTCGGATTTGCGAGTGGCTTCGATTAATTCGTCGGCGTGCTTCATGGCTTCTTGCGCGGCGGCGGAGTCGCGCAAATGGCCGGCAGCAATGGCGCGCCCCCAGGAGGTGACGAGTTGCACGTAGGGTGGAACGTCGATCAGCGGCAGTAGATTTAACGCTGTTTTCCATTGACGGTCCTCAATGGCGTACATCACGGGCGCGAGCGCCTGATGTTGCTCCAAGTAATCCTTGTATTCGGGATCGCCGTCGTCGGCCTCCACTGCGGTCAGCGCGTGGACTTGCGCTTTGGCGTTGGCGTTATCGCCGATTTGCAGATAGGCGTATTCGAGAAAGTCCATGGAATGCACTTTGTGATGTAGGACGTGAAGGTGCATGGAGGCCATTTTGTCGGCGGCGGCGATGGCGGCGAGGTTCGAATTGATGTCGTCCTGCCAGAGCCCGAGGCGGGCGAAAATGTGCGAAGGCATGTGAACGGCATGAGCGGAAGCGGGAGCGATGCTGGCGTATTTGCGAGCGGCAGGAAGAGCGAGGCTGGCCATTTGCGGATTGTCGCAGGCATGAATGATGTAGTGAGCGATGCCGGGATGGTCGGGCTGCTCGTCAAAAAGTTTGGTGAGGATTGCGACGGCCAATTTAGCGCTGGTGTGATTGGCGTCGTGATCGGGTCCTGAGCCGAGAAGCGAGAGCGCGTAAAAGACGGCGGCTTCGCGATCGGTTGGGTTGCGTTTGTGGACGCCGGACATGGCTTTGGCGTAGGCGTCGGCGCGCTTGTTGTGGTCGAGCTTGTCGGTGTTGGAGTAGAAGACGGTGAGTGCGCTGATGTAGTCACGTTCGCGCGCGGTGGGAGGCTTGAGGGCTTGGGCCTTGGCGAGGAGTTCGGCGCCGCGTTTGAGATCGGATTTGGAAGGACGGGCCCAGAGTTGGTGATAGAGGCTCATGGCCTGGCCCCAATAGACCATGGCGCAGGTGGAGTCTTTCGTGGCGATTTCGTTGAATTGGTTGGCGGCGGTTTCGTATTCGAAAGAGTAAAGGAGAGCGACGCCGCGTTCGAATTGGGATTGAGTGGCGGGAGCGCAGGAGATGGCGAAGGAGACGGTGCCGAGTTTTTCGGATGGGTCGTGGTGGTGCGGGGCGTTTTGTGCGAAGGAAGATGCAGAGAAAGCAAGTGCGGCGACCAAAAGAAATGTCCGACAGAGTTTCATTGAACGCTCCCGAATGATGAAAGCGTATTCGGGCGAGGGTGCGATGTCAATGAACACAGAATTGAACACAGAATTGATGAAAAAGAACCGGCCTCCCGACGCTCTCGGGATAATTCCGGCCGGCCACTACAAGAGTAAGAACTGCGGATTCGGAGTGAGGATCAAGGAGCCGTGTTGACCGAGTCGGGCGGGGCGGCTAGAATTTGCGGGCGATGAGCGAGGCGATTTCTCCAGTCGGACAAACGATTTCCCACTACAACGTGATCCGCAGGATTGGAAGCGGCGGCATGGGTGTGGTGTATGAGGCGGAAGACTCGAAGCTTGGGCGGCGAGTGGCGCTGAAATTTTTGCCGGCGGAGATGGCGAAAGATTCTCAGCTGCTGGAAAGATTTCAGCGGGAGGCGCGCGCGGCTTCGGCGCTGAATCATCCGAACATCTGCACGGTCCACGCGATTGAACAGCACGAGCGACAACATTTTATTGTGATGGAGTTGCTGGAAGGGCAGACGCTGGGGCAGCGGATGAACGGTCAGCCGATGGAGCTGGAGAAGCTGCTGCCGATGGCGATTCAGATTGCCGATGCGCTGGAATCGGCGCACGCGAAGGGAATTGTGCACCGCGACATCAAGCCGGCAAATATTTTTTTGAGCGAGCGCGGGCAGGTGAAGATACTGGATTTTGGACTGGCGAAAGTGGAGAAGTTGAGCGTCGCGGCGGAAAGTACATCGTTCGCGGCAGAGGACACGATGGGGGAAACCGGTGCGCTGACTTCGCCGGGGTCGGCGATCGGCACGATTATGTATATGTCACCGGAACAAGCGCGCGGCGGATTGGTGGATTCGCGGACGGATTTATTTTCGCTGGGGACGGTGCTGTACCAGATGGCGACCGGGAGCTTGCCGTTTTCGGGCGACACCTCGGCGGTGATCTTCGATGCGATATTGAATCGCGATCCTTTGCCGGTGGATACGGTGAAATCGGGACTTCCGCGGGATTTCGGAAGAATTATCGAGAAGGCGCTGGAGAAAGACAGAAATCTGCGGTGCCAGTCGGCGACGGAATTGAAGACGGATTTGATTCGGCTTAAAAGGGATCTGGAATCGGGCAGGAAAGTGGCGGCCGCGCTGTCTACCGATTCGAAAGCGGGAGCGGCGCGAAGCGGATCGAAGTCGGTGGCGGTGCTTTATTTTGAAAATTTGAGCGGAGTGAAAGAAGACGAATACCTACGCGATGGAATTACTGAAGATATTATTACCGAGCTATCGAAAATTCGCGGGCTGAATACATTTTCGCGGCCCACGGTGCTGGCGTTTCGCGACAAATCGGTGACGCCGCTGCAGATCGGACAGCAGTTGAAGGCGGCGTACGTGCTGACGGGATCGCTGCGGCGGTCGGGCAGCCGGCTACGGATTACCACCCAATTGGTGGATACCAGCACGGATTTTCCGCTGTGGAGCGAACGCTACGACCGCGAGATGAAGGACGTTTTTGAAGTACAGGACGAGATCGCGCGGAAGATTGCGGAAGCGCTGCGAGTGACGCTATCGCCACAAGAGTTGGAAGCGCTGGCCGTGAAGCCGACGGAAAATTTGCAGGCGTACGATTTGTATTTGCGCGGGAAGCGGTATGCGCGGCGACAGACGCGGCAGGATCTGGAGTTCGCGCTGCAAATGTTTGAAAACGCGGTGGCGATGGACCCGAGTTTTGCGCTGGCGTACGCGGCGTGCGCTAATGCGTGCGCGATGTTCTACTGCAATTTCAGCCGGGAGCCGGTGTGGGTGGAGCGTGCGAGGGAAGCCTCGGGAAAAGCGTTGGGGCTGCGCTGGGATCTGCCGGAAGTGCAGGTGAGCCAAGCGTGGGTGTTGTATGCCACGGAGCTTCACGATGAAGCGGTTCGAATGGTGCAGAAGGCGATTGAACGCAAACGGGATTGCGAGGGCGCTTATTATCTTTTGTGCCGAGCGTTGTTTTCGGCTGGGCGCTATCAGGAAGTGGTCAACGTGATGGAAGCTGCGCTGGAAGCGAGCGGCGAAGATTATAACGCTTACGTGCCGATCGTGAATTCGCTTGGAGCGCTTGGGAAAAAAGAAGCGCAGCAAAATCTGACGTTGCGTCGGATTGCAGCGCTGGAAAATCATTTGAAACAGGTGCCGGAGGATCCGCGGGCGAGAGTGCTGCTGGGCGGGGACTACGCGGAATTTGGCAGGGTGGAAGACGCGATCCGCGAAACCAATCTGGCAATCACGCTGCGCACGAACGAAGCTTCAATTTTATATAATGCGGCATGCACCTATTGTCAGCTGAATATGAGGGATAAGGCGATTGAAGCGCTGCAGAAGGCGTGGGAAGCGGGCTTCAAGGACGCGACGTGGGCGCGAAGAGATCCGGACCTGGCGCTGGTACATGGCGATCCGGAATTCAACAGGTTGTATCCGGAAAAGCCTGCGGGCGGATCCGCATCGCGAGCGAGCTGAAAATGGAGTCGGGCAGATTCAGCGAAGCGCGAGAGATCCTAGCGCGGTACTTGTCGAAGACGCGACTGGTTCGGGCAAGATCACTGGAAACAAATTCCAATCGAGAAATTAATCTGAAGCTGGAAAATGAGCTGCCGACTGGCTCGTTTAAAGTGCGTGGAGCGTTGTGCGCGCTGACGGTACAGATGGCGCGAACGAACGTTCGCGAAGTGGTGGCGTCAAGTACCGGGAATCATGGTGCGGCGGTGGCCGCGGCTGGGCGCGGAGATCGTTGAGAAAGGAAGTGTGGATCTGGCTGAGGCGTTTGAAGCGGCGGATGAATATGCAAAGGAACACGGCGCATTTTTCTTAAATGATGCGACTGACCCGGAACTGCCGGCAGGACCGGGGACGATTGCCTGTGAGATTCTCGAGCAACTTCCTGAGACCGATGTGATTTATGTGCCGATGGGAGATACCGCGCTGATTCGAGGAGTCGCCGAAGCGGCAAAGCAAATTTCGGCAAACGTCAAGATTATCGGAGTGCAGAGCGAACGCGCGCCATCGTATTTTCTTTCTTGGAAAGAAGGGCGGGCGATTGAGACGGAAACCTGCGACACCATCGCGGATGGATTGGCAACACGAACGCCGGTAGTGGCGAATGTTGAGGCGATTCGCGAGTCAGTGGATGAAGTAGTGCTGGTGAGCGAAGAGAAGATGCTCCAGGCGATCGGCCGACTGTTGATCGGAGAGCATGTGGTTGCGGAGCCTGCCGGAGCAGCCGCGACGGCTGCGTTTTTGAAATTCAACGAGGGCGAAAACCGCAACGTGGTGCTGTTGGTTACAGGCGCCAACATTGCAACGAATGTCTTGAAGCGTGCCATCGCGACAATTGACGAACGCGCGCTCGCTTGATAACCGCATAGCTGGGCCGTACTCTCGCGTTGCGGTTTGCCCCGAAAGTCCCTTTCCACATAGTCCGGACAAGCTTCAAAGACGGCAAAAATTAAAACTTAAAGAGTGTGCACGCGCAAGCAATGGTTGCTGGCAGGTAGTTTTGTGTTGGTGAGTGTGTTGGCGTTGACAGGGTAGCCAAGGGGGCAGTGGGTCTGGACAAATTCAACGCGGCAGTCAGAGACATGCAGAAGAACAATCCGGCTGGTTTGGCGGCCTACGGCTCGTTGATCGATTCGCACCGCCACACCGATACGCTGGCTCACAAATATTGCGCGGTCATTTTTCCCCAGTGAGGATGCAGGGTTGAGGAGCGCCCTTGCCGGGGAATTTGATTCCCAATACAGATTTATCGGTTGGAAGATGTGGTGAGATCCTTGGCCGCCGAATCGGCGAGCTTGAGGATCAGGACCTGGCCGTTCGAATGGAACGAGCCGCCGGTGGCGGTTCTCGCTTCCTGCATGGGATTGTCAGGAAGAAAGTGCGAGACTTCTGCCACCAGGCCGGTTCTGGAGAGTGTTTTTTCGACGTAGTCGCGTTCGAGATCGATGTCCGGATCGATTTTGTGAGTGAGGCCGTTGTTGCGCTCGTCGCGTTCGAATCCGATGTCGTGGGTTGCGGCGCCGACCCAAAGCATTTCCCCGTTGACAGTGAATGGAGCCTTCCAAATACGAAGGTGATTACGGGTTTCTACGACGTTGATGGGCTCGGCGTGCGCCCAGCCGTAGTCTTGCGGACGGCCGAAGAGATAGAGCTGGCTCATGGGCATGGTGAGATAGGACTCTTTAGAAAGACTGTTGAGCAGGCCGTGGAACACAGCGTCCCTGACGTCGGAATCGACTTTGACCCAACCGGCCGTAGTGAAAACTTTTTGAATGGCGGCTTCGGAACCAAGAATTAAGAAATTGACCATGTCGCCGGGATCGCCGATTTTGTCCGAGATGCGGCGAGGAATTTTTGCGAAGAGCGAGTCATCGATGCCTGGAAGCGAAGTCACCGATTTTGCGATGATGAGGTTTCCGTTGGACGAGGCATCGGCACGGTAAACATCCACGTGAACTTTGTAGGAACCGTCGGCAGTGTCGTTCTTGCCTTGATTGATGCCGAGGCTCAAGCGGCCGGTGACGATCGAGACGGCATCCTTGGATGCGCCGATTAAAAAGGGTTGCGCAATGTCGACGTCGCCGATGCGGGCAATTAAAGAGCCGCGTCCGGAATCGTTGAATGGCAAAATCCGCAGCAGATCCTTGAAGCCGCGGGTGAGCCCATCCGGACCGTTATCGGATTTGGCGTCGGCATAGCGCATGGTTCCGGAAGCAGTGACCACAATTTTCTCGCCGGGCTGCAGATCGATGCCGGTGTCGGTCCACCTGGAATCGCCTTTTAGAGTGAAATCCTTGGAGAGCCGCTTTTTGGCTGTGGATGGCGCAGTCGACGAGCCTGGCGAGAGGTCAGTTTGCTGGGGCGGCGGATTGTCAGTTGCGGATTGAGACCGCACGAGTTGGGGCGAGAAAACCAGGGAAAGCCCGCAAAAAATGACTGCGGAAGGGAATTTCAAGACAGCGATTCGCATCGGTCGAGCCATCCTGCCGGAGTAGTGATGCATCTTCACTTTAAGCAGATGCGATGGCGGAAGGCAAGAGTTGCCGGCGGGGTAAAGTGGGCCGAATTCTTGACTCGAAAGTAACGCGCTAGTAGATTGAAACGCAGCTTTCGCACAGCCTTTGCGGGCAAATCAGACGAGGACAGGGCGAACTTCAAGACCAACCGAATGAGTAAAACGTTCCCGATTACAGCTTTATTCCTGTGTGCAGGACTTGTTTCTCCGGTTGCGGCACGAAGCCAGCAGCCGCTGCCTCCTCCGCAAATGCAACGAGCACCGGTAACGACGGTGACGGTGGACGGCAGCGAGGCCATGTTCACGACCATGTGCGCGTTGTTGGCGTCGGGGTTTGAAGCAGATGTCAGCGCCGAGAATTGGTCGCCGATGCGCGCACAACTGCGCGATCGAATGCAACACCAGCAGGGCCCGGCGGTGGATGCACTGCGGGCGTTTTATAAGCAACATGAACTGGCCGACGCGGGGCAGATGCTTTCGCGGTATTTGTGGTTTGGGCTGGTAAGCGGGCCAGCGCCAAAGTTCGAGCCGATATTGCACCGCGACGAATTGCCGCCGGAAGTGATCGCGCTCGAAGGCTTCCAGGAAATTCTTTCCAACTATTACAAGGAACAGAAAATCGGCCAGCTGTGGCGGCAGGTGCAGCCGGTTTACAACCACGAAATCGAGCAGATTCACGATTCGGTGGCGCAGGTGGTGTTTCTGGAGACCGGGTACTTGCGCGAAATACTTGATCCCTCAAGCCCGCGATCGTTCACGATCATCGTGGAGCCGCTGGTAGGCCGCATCACCAACGTGCGGAATTTCGGCGATCACTACGCGCTGGTGGTGAGCGGGGCGGCGGACGTACCTCTGGACAATGTAAGGCACGCTTTTCTGCACTTTTTGCTGGATCCGCTGCCGCTGCAGTACTCGCACGTCATCGCGGTAAAGCTGCCGTTATTTCTGGCGGCGGCCGGTGCGCCGAGGCTGGATCCGGATTTGAAGGACGACTATCCGTCGTACTTCGCGGAGTGCACAGTGCGGGCGGTGGAGCTTAAGTTGAAAAAGGCTTCACCGGGCGAGCGCGAGTCGGCTTTGGAAATAGACGACGCCGACGGATACGTGCTGGTGCGCCCGCTCTATACGGCGCTTACGAAATTCGAGCAGTCCGAGCCGGGAATGAAATTGTATTTTCCGGATCTGGTGCGTTCGATTGATGTGGCTACAGAACAGAAACGAGTTGCCACAATCAAGTTTCTGCGCGCCGACGTGAAACGGGATCCGACGCAAGCCGAAGCGGTGGTACGACGGAGACAGGCTGCGCCAACGACTGTCCCGAATGACGCGGAAGCGATCGCGGCTCTGACCGAGGGCGAACAGCGGATCGCGGAGAAAAATCCGCGCGCTGCGGAAGTGTCGTTTAAAAAGGTGCTGGTGAAATATCCTGATCAGCCGAGGGCGTGGTACGGATTGGGTGTGGTAGCGATGCTGGAGCAGGACGGCGCCCGAGCAAAAGAGGTTTTCGGGCGCTTGACCAGCGGCGACCATGCGGCAACGCAGGATCCTTTGGTGCTGGCGTGGTCGCACGTGCATCTGGGAACGATCTATGACATCGAAGGCCATCCGGACCGCGCCAAGGTGGAGTATGAAGCGGCGCTGGCGGTTGAAGGGGCTCCTGAAAAGGCGCGGCAAGCGGCGACCAAGGCACTGAGCGCCGTGAGCGGCGCAAAGAGTCCGGAGCGCCCGTAAACGGTGCGCGGAGCTGCAACCGCGCGGACGAAATGTGTATTATTAGAGTTGCAGACCAGCCGCAAATATCCGACCCAAGAGGGAGAATTGCAATGAGCAGTAGCAACAGAATGGCGGTGGTAGCAGGTTTATTGGCTGGTTGTTTGATGGTGCAGGGAGCATCAGCATTCGTGCAGTCCAGCCAAAGCGGGCAGGGAAGCCAAGGCCAATCCGGACAGCAACCGGCAGCGGCGAACAAAGATCAGAAACCTGCCGATAATGGCAGTTCACTTTCGATTCCGACGGCGCAGCCGCCGGTGAGCGCTGAGGAAGACGCCGCGGCCAAGGCTTTTCAAGCTATGCCGAACAGCGATCTTCCCAAGAAGATCACTGCAGGTGAAGATTTTTTGACGAAGTATCCGGAGAGCAGGTATCGCTCCGTGGTGTATTCGGCGCTGACGATGGCTTACCTGCAATCCAACAACCTGGCAAAAGGTTTCGAAATGGGCGACAAGGAAGTCGCGTTAAAGCCCGACGATGTGCAGATATTGGCGATTCTCAGCCAGACGATCAGCCGAGCAATAAATGCCGGCACGCCGGAGCCCGCCAAACAACTGGCCAAAGCCGAAACATACGCTAAAAAAGCTATTGAATTGACACCGACCATTCCCAAACCCGAAGGCATGGCTGACCAGAGCTTCATGTTCGCGAAAAATGAAACGCTGGCGATGGCCCATAGCGGACTGGGACTGACGTACCTCCGCGAAGGGAAGTTTAACGATGCGATTCCGGAGCTCGAGCAATCCGTGAAGATCGATCCGAATCCTACGCCGGAACCGACGAATTTGTATTTGTTGGGCCTAGCCAATCAAAAGGCTTCGCACTTTGATGAAGCGGCGATGGTATTCAACAAGTGCGCCGCGATGTCCGGCCAATTGCAAACCCCATGCAAGAATGCGGCGGATGAAGCGAAGAAGCAGAGTTCAACCCAGCTCAGCACTCCGAAGTGACGCTTGGCACTATCGATTCGACGCAGGAAGGCATGACGCTTAACCACGACGAAGAGCTGCAGGAGCGATTGGGCTACCGCTTTCGCGACTCCACATTGCTGACAACCGCATTGACGCATAGCTCAGTGGTTCCAGAACTACGCACGGCGGCCGAGACGGCTGGCGTGAATTCAGCGGCGATTCAGGACAATGAGCGTCTGGAATTTCTGGGCGATGCAGTACTGGACTTGCTGGCCAGCGAGTATTTGGTAGAAAAATTTCCGGAGTGGAGTGAGGGCCAGCTATCGCGAAGCCGGTCGCGTCTGGTGAACGCGGGAGCGCTGGAAGAAGCGGCGCGGCGGTTGGGCATCGGCGAATTCTTGCGGCTGGGACGCGGAGAAGAGAAAACCGGCGGACGCGAAAAGGCGGCTATCATCGCAGATGCGCTGGAAGCGATCGTCGGCGCAGTTTTTCTGGATACGGGGTTGGACTCGGCGCGGCAGTTGCTACGGCGCGTGTTATTTGAGTTTGCGATGGAAGGCGGCGGAACACACATCGCGGATTCGGATCGCAAGTCGGCATTGCAGGAATTGTTGCAAAGCCGCGGGATGCCCCCGGCGGACTATCGTTTGGCGAGGGAAGAAGGGCCGGATCACCAGAAGCTTTTTCATGTTGAGGTATGGTCGTTGGGCGAGTGCCTGGCCAGCGGCGACGGAACCACAAAAAAAGAAGCAGAACAGCGAGCTGCACGTACCGCGTTGGAACGACTAGAGCATGCGGAGACGCGAGATTAATCCCGGATGAGTGAACACGCCGCGCAAGATCCGACGCACCTTGCAGAGACACACCAAACTGCCACCACTATTCCGGAGTATCTGGAATCTCTGCTGGTTACAGTGATTCTTGCGCTGTTCGGCACCAGCTTTGTGGTGCAGGCGTTCAAGATTCCGTCGCCGTCAATGGAAAAGACGCTCATGGTTGGCGATCACCTGCTGGTCAACAAATTTGTTTTTGGAGGGACCGGCGCGTGGTACGAGAAGCTTCTGCCGTATCGCTCGCTGGAACGCGGCGACATCATCGTTTTCAAGTTTCCTTATGCCGACCATCAGCATTTTGTGAAGCGGGTGATTGGACTACCCGGCGACCGCCTGAAACTGGTGGATCAGCAGGTGTACATCAACGGCAAGCCGCTGAACGAGCCCTATGTGGTCCATGATCCGAACGCCGGCTACGATCCGCTCAACTATGCGTTTCCGCCGGTCGGAAATCCATTGTACAGCTCGCCGGTTGAGCCGGAATGGGCGCGCGACATTCGAAAATATGTGCAAGGAGACGAGTTGGTAGTGCCGCCAAACCGTTTTTTTGCGATGGGCGACAACCGCGATCACAGCCTGGACAGCCGCTATTGGGGATTTGTCGATCGCGGCGCCATCATGGGCCGTCCGTTTTTGATTTATTGGTCGGTGAATGCAACGTCTGCCGACTACGGGCAATCTACATTTGCACAGCGGTTGCGCAGCGTGTTCGATACGCTGGCGCATCTGCCTGCGCGCACCCGCTGGAGCCGCATGCTCCATACTGTTCACTAGCGAAAAAAGCGGCTCGGGCAGGACCTTGTGAACCGCGCAATCGCTACCAATTTGTTGCTGAGTCTGCGAAAATTCTGCGGCGCAGGTTGGCTGCGCGTCGCTTCGGTACGATTCCTGTGAACAGACTGCGAAAATGGAGGAAACCCGGGCTGGTAGTTCTGCTGGCGATCATCGCCCTGCAGGCGGGAGCCTCTTTGCTGGTTCGAACCGCGCGGGCGAAGTTTTTTCTGACACATCAATTGGAGATCTCGTTTGGGCGCAGTGTGGACGTCCGCGGATTTTCGGCGAGCCTCTTTCCCAGCCCACAACTGGATGCCGATGGGGTTACGGTTTACGAGGATCCGAGTTTCGGGCACGAATATTTTCTGCGCGCGGACCGGCTCTCCGCCGGATTGCGCTGGACGGGACTGCTGCGCGGCCGATTCGAATTGGGCACGCTGGAGCTGGAACGCCCAAGCCTGATTTTTTCCCGCGACCAAGAAGGGCGCTGGAATCTGGAACGCTGGCTGCCAGCGGCAACTCCGTCGCAGCAATCTGGGGTCTCGACCGCAATCCCGGTCGTCGCGCCAACACCCGCGCACCAGTTGCAGAAAATCGATATCAACGACGGCCGCGTCAACTTCAAGGTTGGTGATGACAAGACCTCGTTTGCGTTTATACAGGTGCAGGGAAGCGTCGAGCAGACTGCTCCGGGTCGCTGGCGGATGGACCTGAAAGCACAGCCATGGCGCAGTGGCGTGGCGTTGCAACTTGCCGGCACGGTGAGGGTTCACGGCGACGTCGCTGGAACTTCCACGCGCTTGCAGCCGGCGAAATTTCAGGTGAGTTGGGAGAGAAGTTCGCTGGCTGATGTGTTTCGGCTGATTGCCGGCAGCGATTTCGGTGTGCGCGGAACGTTTGCGGGAGAAGCGACAGCGGAGAGCGGAGCGGCTTCCACGCCCGGAGCAAACAACGCTGCGGCGGGCGATTGGCTATTTTCTGTACAGGTCCGCTCGTCGGGAATTCATCGCTGGGACTTGACCGAGCGAGACGATAATCCGCGCGCCGGTGCTCGACTGAGCGGGCGCTGGAATCCAGGTGCGGGCACGGTTCAGGCGGACGATTTCGTAATAGAAACGCCGCGCTCGAACCTGCGCGGAGTTATCACGTTGAAGAGTATTGCCGGATCGAGTTTTGCGGTGCGAGTTGATTCGGCGGGTGTTCAGGCGGCCGATCTAATGGACTGGTATCGAGGATTCCGGCCAGGAGTGGCCGAAGGCATTCGGGCGAATCAATATTTCACGGGTGGTGCAATTTTCACCGGCTGGCCGCTGGTGATCAACGAAGTAGCGTTCTCAAGCCCCGGCGGGCGGTGGACAGTGCCAGGATTTGCCGCGCCGTTTGAAGTGCGAGCCATTCGCGGTGGAACTCAGAAACGGAGGGTGATCATCGAGCAATTTTCGGTGACCATACCAGCGGCGATCAAAATGGCCGGCGCCGCAGGCAAGGAGCCTGGAACTGCCGGCACGGTTGCGAGCGTTGACTTCTCGCTGCTACACGATCTTGATTTGCGAGATGGCGGCATCCGGATTACTTCTCGGGCGGCGCGAATTGAGGATGTCATCAGCATTGCGAATGCATTCGGCCGGCAGTTACAGAACGGCTGGGAGTTGAAGGGCAAAGTAAGCGCTGATTTGCGCTGGGATTGGAACCCCGACTTCGCGCCCACATGGAATGGACGCGCGGATCTCAGCCAGGGAAAATTGCAAGTTGCGGGGCTGAATCAGCCGGTTGAGCTGGAAAATATCCGCGAGGAATGGAAGAACGCTCATCGCAAGTTCACTTTGGCTCAAGTCGGCGCATTCGGCGCGACTTGGACTGGAACCATCGAACAGCTAGAAAGTGTTCCGTCGGATTTTGGAGAAACAGAAAACCCAGCGTGGACTTTTCAGCTGCATGCGGATCATCTGGACGCCACAGAGCTGGACCGCTGGATTGGCCCGCGAGCGCGCCCCAGTTGGCTGCAGCGCCTGCTGCCAGCCGGACTTGGTGGAGCAGCAGCGCCGGCTCCCCCAAGCGTCTTGCTCCAGCGGATCAAAGCCGAGGGAGATCTGCGCGCCGACGAACTGACCATCGAGAAATTAAGACTCAAGCAATTCACGGCGCATGCTACGCTCGCCGAACTGAAGTTGAGCTTGCACCAGGTGAATGCGCAGTGGGCAGGCGGCGAAGTTTCCGCCAACGCGGAGGCCGACTTTTCCGCAAAACCGAAATATGAAATCAACGCCGGTTTGCAGAAAATCTCGATTGCGCAAACGCCGTGGCTGGCGAAAGTTTCCGATCGGCTTGCGGGCACCGCATCCGGTTCGGCGCAAATTCATGCCGAAGGCATCGGTCGGGCTGCCTTGATCCAGAGCCTCACGGGCAAAGGAGAACTGCGTCTGAGCAACGTCGAGTTGCGGGGCTGGGATCTTCCGGCAACGATGGCGCTCGGCGAATGGCAAACCGGAAACTCCCGCTGGATTTCGGGAGCCGGCACGTTTCATGTGAGTGATGGCGGATTTGATTTGAATAGTTTGCGTCTCGCGTCTGTTTCCGGCGAGTTTTTGTTGAAAGGCAGCGTCAGTTTTTCTGAAGATGCGGACATGACCGCCGAGAGCCACGCCATCGGGCGTAAGGCAATTCCGCAAAGTACGGTACGATTCCTGCAGATTTCCGGACCACTCTCCGGACCAAAAGTTTCCCTGGAAAAAGCAACGGCACAACAACCGGGGGATTGAAGGAGCGCGATGCACACTCAGGTTCGAAACAAGTCAGTGGCGGCGTTTTTGATCTGCGGGACGTTGACAGTTTTTCTAGTGTGTGCCGGAACCGCGCGAGCCCAGCAGGCGTTCACGCTGGAACAGGTCTTGAGCGCTCCGTTTCCGAGCGACTTGATCGCTGCCAAGAACGCCCCTCGCATCGCTTGGGTGCTGGATGAACAGGGCAAGCGCAATATTTATGTCGCCGAAGCGCCGGACTTCAAGGCGCGGCGCCTGACTTCGTATTCGGAAGAAGATGGGCAGGAGCTGTCGGCGCTGCAGTTTTCAGCCGATGGCAACACCATTGTGTATACCCGTGGCGGCGGCAAGAATCACGCCGGACAATCGCCGAATCCTACCAGCAATCCTGCTGGAGCGGAACAGGCGGTCTTCCAAATTTCCTGGCAGGGCGGCGATCCACTAAAAATCGATGCTGGTCACTCCGGCAGTGTTTCCAGCAAG
Source organism: uncultured Acidobacteriota bacterium (assembly GCA_963814635.1). Taxonomy (GTDB): domain Bacteria; phylum Acidobacteriota; class Terriglobia; order Acidiferrales; family UBA7541; genus Acidiferrum. The sequence goes on from CAWFDP010000004.1 coordinate 704,468, forward strand.
GGAATTTACGCTTATGCGCGCGATGGCCAGCTATGGCTGGCTCCGCTGGATGGCAAAGACAAATCCGTGCAGCTGGTCGTGCGCGGAACGAATTTTGCCCAGACCTGGTCTGCGGATGGCAGCAAGCTAGCGTTCGTTTCGGCTCGCGGCGATCACAGCTTCATCGGCGTTTATGAAGTAGCTGCGAAGAAAGTGCGCTTCATCTCACCCACTGTGGATAGCGATTCCAATCCAGAGTGGTCTTCAGATGGGAAACAATTGGCGTTCGTTCGGCAGCCGGCGGTTACACGCGACACTCCAGAAGGATATTTCATCGAGCCGGATCGCCCGCATCCGTGGGCGATCTTCGTCGCCGACGCGGAAACCTTGAGCGCAAAAGAAGTTTGGCACAGCGGCACAGAGTTGCAGGATTCCTTCCCCTACATGGCGGACGATACCGGCGGCGGGGTGATTCATTGGGCTGCGGAGAATCGCGTCGTATTCGCCAGTGAGCAGGATGGCTGGCAGCATCTTTACGCGGTGCCGGCCGCGGGCGGAACGCCGAAACTTCTTACGCCAGGAAATTGCGAGGTCGAACAATGGTCGTTTAGCGCTGATGAGAGGACGGTGTTCTTTAATTCGAATTGCAGTGACATTGACCGCCGCCATCTGTGGAGCGTCAGCGTGGCGGAGGAAGCTCCGCGTGAGTTAACTAGCGGGCAGGGAATCGAGTGGAGCCCGGTCGCGATTCCGGGCACCGATTCGATTGTCTACGTTGCGTCCGATGCACTGCACACCGCTCGGCCTTTTGTTCGGCGCATTGCTGATTCGAAGGCCGCACCCCAGTCGCTCGGGTCCGCAACATCGCCCGCGGAATTTCCGGCGGAAAAACTGGTCGTCCCGCAACAAGTTGTTTTCAAGTCCGCCGACGGCTTCGACATTCACGGACAGCTGTTCCTACCAAAAAATGTGCGCCCCGGTGAAAAACGGCCCGGCGTGCTCTTTTTCCACGGCGGCTCGATGCGACAAATGTTGCTGGGCTGGCACTACATGTATTACTACTCGAATTGCTACGGCATGAATCAATATCTCGCCAGCCGCGGATACGTGGTGCTGGCTGTGAACTATCGCAGCGGCATCGGGTACGGCCGTGCGTTCCGCGAAGCTCCGGGCCGCGCGGGACGTGGCGCCAGCGAGTATCAGGACGTCGTTGCCGCCGGAAAATATCTGCAATCGCGCGCCGACGTGAACCCCGCGCGCATCGGCCTATGGGGTGGCAGCTACGGCGGGTACCTCACCGCGCTCGGCCTCGCCCGCAACTCGGATTTATTTGCAGCAGGCGTTGACCTGCACGGGGTACACGACTGGCCCACTGACAACTGGGACGGCAAAAATATTGCGCCGGAGTTGACAAAACTCGCGCACGATTCGTCGCCAGTCACATCTGTCGATAAATGGAAGTCTCCGGTGCTGTTTATTCACGGCGACGACGATCGAAATGTCTATTTCGCGCAAACCGTCGATCTTATCGCGCGTCTTCGCGAGCGCAACGTCCACAGCGAGCAGCTGATTTTTCCGGACGAGATCCACGATTTCCTGTTGCACCACTCGTGGCTCAAGGCCTATCACGCAGCCAGCGATTTCTTTGACCGCACGCTGGCCGCCCCGGCGGGACAGTAAGCCGTGGCCTTTTTTTCGAAATGAGAGTGAACGCCGCGCTGCGAAGGACGCTGTGCTTGAAGTCGTCATCCAGCGCAGGCGGGCGCTACCGTTGCGATCTGAAGCTGGTGTTGCTCCTGATATTTCTGGCCTTCTCTCCGCGCAGTTCGTTTTCGGACCGCGTGCGGCTCGCTCCGCAACTCCACTCCGGCCAGATCCTCTTTTATCGCATCGACTTCAGCAGCTCGCGAAAGTTGCAAACAGAAAGCCGAGTCACCACTTCGCCGGTTCCTTCCGCGGAAAGCCTCAATGTTTCCGCGCTGCTGCAAGTAGAAGTGATCGAGGCTACCGCCACGCGCTTTCGCTTAAAAACCTACTATTCGGAACGAGATCGCGCTGGTTCCGGCGTGAGCGCGGCAGGGGCAGATTCCGGGGAAACATCCGCCGCGGACAAAGTGGTCGAAGTCACTATTTCCGCGAACGGCATCGCATCGCAAATCAAGGGCTTCGATCAACTTTCTTCCGCGCAACAATTTGTGTGGAGCGACTGGCTCGAACAATTCACGTCTTCGATGGGTTATGCGAAGGCCGGCCTTCACCTCGGGCAGAAGTGGCAATCGTCCGAGCCGGAAACCGCGGCTTCTCCGATCGCCGGACTCGTATGGTCGAAAAAATCTGAGTATGTTCGGGATGAACGATGCCATGCCGCGGTCGAGCCAGCGAAACCAGGTTCACATATTTTCTCAGCGCCTTCCGATGGCTGCGCAGTGGTTCTTATTCGCGCTACGCTTCGGCAAAAATCCTCGCCGAAGAATTCCACACCAGAAGACTACAAGCTCCGAAATTTAAGAACACATGGCACCGCTTCTGGACAAAACGAGTCCATCCTTTATATTTTGCGTGACTCTGGGCTTCTGGTTCGCGCCACTGAAGACGCGCAGCAGTCCATGGACGTTCTGATCGAGCTCAGCGACGGTTCGAATCGGGTTCACAACACGCTGGACGCAAAAAGCCGCTCGGAGATTCTGCTGCTCCCCGATGCTTCGCAAGCTGTTCACTAAATTCGCGCTGGTCGCTGAGCCCCCTTGAGCTCATCGTTGCGCAATCCGTCTACTTGCTACTCGCGCTATAATGAACGTTTGTCTCAAACCTCGCCAGACCGGCAGGAGAAGCCCTCCGTGACTTTCAAACTCAAGAGCTCCTATCAGCCTCGCGGCGACCAGCCAGCCGCGATCAGCCAGCTGCTGCGCGGCATCGAAGCCGGCGATAGACATCAAGTGCTCCTCGGCGTCACCGGTTCCGGCAAAACCTTCACTATGGCCAAGATCATCGAGGCTTGCGACCGCCCCGCACTGGTGCTGGCACACAACAAAACGCTCGCCGCTCAGCTGTTTCACGAGTTCAAGTCTTTTTTCCCGGAAAATGCCGTCGAATATTTCGTCAGCTATTACGATTTTTACCAGCCGGAAGCCTACGTTCCCGCCGCCGATGTGTATATCGAAAAAGAATCCACGATCAACGACGAACTGGACAAGCTGCGCATGAGCGCGACTCGTTCGCTGTTCGAACGCCGTGACGTCATCATTGTTTCCTCGGTCAGTTGCATCTACGGCCTCGGCTCGCCCGATGCCTACTACGGCATGCTGGTCATGATGGAAAAAGGACTTCACACCTCGCGTGAAGCGCTGCTCCGCCGCTTCGTTGATATTCAGTACGAACGTAGCGAGGATTTGCGGCGCGGTACTTTCCGTGTGCGTGGCGACATCCTCGAGATATATCCGACCTATGAAGACAACGCCTATCGCATCGAAATGTTTGGCGACCAGATCGATATCTTGCGCCAGATTGATCCACTGACCGGCGAAGTTCGCCCCGGCCAGCAAGATCTTTCGCGCGTGCCTATTTATCCGAAAACCCATTACGTGATGCCGCAGGATCAGCGCGAGCGCGCGATTGTCACGATTCAGGAAGAACTCGGCTGGTGGAAAAAAGAACTCGAAAAGCAGGGCAAATTTGTGGAAGCGCAGCGACTGCAGCAGCGCACGCTCTTTGACATCGAAATGATGCGCACGATCGGCTACTGCCACGGCATCGAAAATTATTCGCGGCATCTAAGCGGCCGGCTGCCGGGAGAAGCGCCTCCGACACTGCTCGACTACGTTCCGCAGGATTATTTGCTCTTCATTGACGAATCACACCAGACCGTCCCCCAGGTCCGCGGCATGTTTCAGGGCGACCGCGCGCGCAAGGAAACGCTTGTCAACTATGGTTTTCGGATGCCGTCGGCGCTCGATAATCGTCCGCTCACATTCGAAGAATTTGAGAATCGCACCAATCAGGTTGTTTATGTCTCGGCCACTCCCGGACCGTACGAACTCACCAAATCCGGCGGCGTATTCGTCGAGCAGGTAATTCGCCCAACCGGCTTGGTCGATCCGCAGGTCGAGATTCGTCCAGTGAAGGGCCAGGTCGACGACCTGCTGGAACAAATTCGTGTGCGCGCTGAGAAAAACGAACGCGTATTGGTCACAACGTTGACCAAACGCATGGCCGAGGACCTCAGCGAATACTTCACTGAAATCGGGGTGCGCTGCCGCTATCTGCATTCCGAGATCGAAACACTCGACCGCATCAAAATTCTGCGCGACCTGCGCCGCGGCGAATACGACGTTTTGATTGGCATCAATCTGTTGCGCGAAGGCCTCGACCTGCCGGAAGTTTCGCTGGTGGCCATTCTCGACGCCGATAAGGAAGGGTTTCTTCGCAGCACCACTTCGCTGATTCAGAGCATGGGCCGCTGCGCTCGGCACATCGAAGGCCGGGCCATTCTTTACGCTGATACGCGGACGCGCTCCATGAACGAAGCAATTGCCGAGACCAACCGGCGCCGCGAAAAGCAAGAGGCTTACAACAAGGAAAATGGAATTACGCCGCAATCGATTATCAAGGGTGTGGACATGGAGCTGGCTAAGATCGTGGAAGCCGACTATGTCTCGATTCCGCTCGATGCCGGCGAACTCGATGCCGCTGTTGCTACTGCGCGCACCGAATCGGAAGTCGCGGAATTGCTCAACAAACTCGAAGCGCAGATGCGTGAAGCTGCCAAGAAATTCGAATTCGAAAAAGCCGCGCAGCTTCGTGACCGTATTCGCTCAATTAAGAACCAAGACTTGGCCGGCATTTTCGGCCGGGACCAGGCGCCTCAGCAAACCCCTGCCGACTAAGCATCGAAATCGAGCCTTGGTTTCGATTCCCGCTGCCAATGTAGCAGCAGTTTTAGGCGGCGGATATTTCCATTCACACAATTCCCCGCCGAAGTTGGTCCAGTGGATAAAACGTGTCCCGCCAAATAATTCCTCCCTGCTTCAACGTCACTGCCGTCGAACGCGCCAGCATGTATGCAAAAATCATCGCGCCCAATGGGTGTGTCAATCCATATAGCGGAGAAGCCTTCATCACATGCGCCGCAGCCGCATGATAAGCCAGCGCCAGGACCGCACCGAACAACGCCAGCCACCACGTCCATCCACGCAAAAAAAGAAGCGCCACAAACGGCAAAATGTTCACCAGAAATAAACCAGCCAATTGAATTGCTACCATCCACAATTTGTATTCCGCCACCGCAAAAAAATTCTTTGTCACTCCGCGAACCACATTTCCGAATCCAGCGTGCCATCGCACCACGATATGGTCCTGCGCTACCCCAACTCCGGAACGGAATCCTGCCAGCTTTACGATTTTTCCCAGCTTCATGTCGTCCAGAACTTCCATCGCCAGCCGCTGATGCATTCCGCTTTTTTCATAAGCATCTCGCTTCACCATCTGAAAAGCGCCGATCCCCATGTAAGCGCCCGACGCAGGGTTCGAAACGGCTCGCGGATTGGTGGCCATATTGAAGCTCAATCCGAAAAATGTCAGCGCGGTCTTCTCCCAGAACCCGCGCATTTCCAGTTCGCACAGCAGCGTCAGATGATCCAGTTGTTTTTCCTTCGCCAGCGTAATTGCTCGGCGAACCGCGTCGGGCTGAAAACGGACATCCGCGTCAGTAAACAGCAACCACTCACTCTTCGATGCTTCGAACGCCCGCTGCAACGCATGGGGTTTGCCCAACCAGCCTTGCGGCAATGCCTCAATGTTCACCACTGATAATCGTGGGTCCACTTTCGCTGCGTCGTTTAGAATTTGAGCGGTCCCATCGCCTGACCGGTCATTCGCCGCCACGATCTCCAGCAGTGGGTAGTCGATCTTCCGCAACGTTTCCAGCGCCAGCGGCAGCTTCTCCGCTTCGTCGCGCGCCGCAAAAAGAATCGAAACGCTCTGGCAGTCGATATTCGCAGCTGGCTTGAAATCCTTCAAACGCGGCAACTCCCGTGAGCTCAGCGCGGCATTTACGCACTGCCCAAACCAAAAAAGCACGATCAGCGAAAAAACGGTGAGTCCTAAATAGTCCATCGGTTGGTGTTCGAAGCGGGCAACACGGTATCCTAGCATGGAGATGAAATATGGGATTTCCATTATCGGTGCGGGACGGCTCGGGCGATCGCTAGGCCGCCGCCTGCATGAGCGGGGCTGGAAGATTCACTCGGTTGTTACGCAAAGCGCCGGGACCGCGCGTCGCGCTGTGCGCTCCATCGGCGGCGGCCACGGCCAAGGGGGAATTTCTGCAAGCGTTCTTTCGGCGCCCGTGCTGCTTGTAGCGGTGCCCGACTCCGCACTCGCCGGCGTTGTCGATCAACTGATAGCGTTCGGTTCGGATAATCTGCAGGGCAAAACGGTGCTGCACACCAGCGGTGCGCTGAGCTCTGAAGCTCTCGTGCGCCTGCGCGCTTTGGGCGCCGCAGTCGGCTCGATTCATCCTCTCCAGACGTTCAGCGGTATCGGAATTCCTGCGCTGGACGGGATCATGTTTGTCATCGAAGGAGATCGGGGCGCGATCCGTGTTGCGCGCCAGATGACCCGAACTCTCGGTGGCCACCAGGTTCAGCTCGCTGCTTCGAATAAGTCTCTGTATCACGCCGCTGCGGTAATTTCCGCGGGCCAGGTGCTGGCCTTGGAAGAGTCCGCAATTCGCATCTTCGTCTCGCTGGGCATGAAGCGCCGGGAGGCGCTAAAAGCGCTGCTGCCGCTCACTCGCCAGGTCCTGGAAAATCTGGAGCGCGTCGGGCCGCGTGCCGCATGGACCGGACCACTTGCTCGTGGCGACTATTCGGTGATCGCCATGCATGAAGACGCGATGCAGGCGCTTCCGGTAGAATATTTGGACGCTTATCGCGCGGTCAATCGCCTTGCCGCGCGCGTTCTCTCGCGCGACGCCGGCTGCGCCGAGCGCAAGCTGGCAGGAATATCATCGAAGTCTGCAACAAAATCCCATTTGACCGAGGTCGGCGCGTGAAGCCTTTGCAGATTCCCATCGAACACAAGACTCTCGGCAACGGATTGCGCGTGGTTGTGGCGCCGGATTCTACCGCTCCGGTTGTCACCGTCGGCGTCTATTACAAAATCGGATTTCGTCTGGAACCCCAGGGCCGCAGCGGATTCGCGCATCTCTTCGAGCACATGATGTTTCAGGGTTCGGAGAACGCGCCAAAAATGCAGCACATCAAGTTGGTCAATTCGAGCGGCGGCGTGCTCAACGGCTCGACCATGTACGACGTCACCAACTATTTCGAAGCGGTTCCTTCGAACGCGCTGGAACGCGTGCTGTGGCTGGAAGCGGATCGCATGCGCGCGCTTAAGGTTGACGACGAAAATCTTCGCAACCAGCGCGACGTGGTGAAGGAAGAAGTCCGCGTCAACGTGATGAACCAGCCTTACGGCGGCTTTCCCTGGCTGGATATGCCGCCGGTAGCCTTTCGCAACTGGGCCAACGCGCACAATTTTTACGGTGACTTCGCCGATCTCGACGCTGCCAGCCTCGTCGATGTACAAACTTTCTTCCACGCCTACTACATTCCCAACAACGCAGTCCTGCTGATTCTCGGCGATGTGGATTTCGCCGACGGATTTGCGCTCGCGGAAAAATATTTCGGCAATATTCCCGCCGGCGCACCTCCCAAATTTGCCGATCCTGCCGAACCAAAGCAGACCGAAGAACGCCGCGGTGACGTCGTCGAGAAATTCGGCACTCTACCGGCCATGGCTGTCGGTTACGTCATGCCGCCCCGGCGCACTCCCGAGTGGTGCGCGATGGCTTTGCTGGATCAGGCTCTGCATGGCGGGCGCGCCGGCCGCGTCTATCGCGAGCTGGTCCTCGAAAAACAATTAGCGGTCGACGCCGATGGCGGCATCGACGACGTCTTTGTTTATGACGGTCCCACCCAGATGACCACCCGCATTTTTTACAAGCCGGAACTTTCCAGCAAAGAAACTCTCGCTGCTTTTGATGCAATCATTCGTGAAGTTCAGGAAAAAGGAATCAGCGATTCCGAACTCGATCAATTGAAAGTGAAATTCCGTTCCGATTATTTCGCCACCCTTGAAAGTGGCCGCGGCGGATCCATGCCGAAATTCGGGTTGATGCACCTGCTAGCCGGCTTCACCTTGCTGGATGGCGATCCGAAACTGGTCAACACCATCCTTGACGGATTTCTGGCGGTCGGCAAAGAACAATTGCTCGACGCGGCTCGCAAATTTCTGCAGCCGCAGAATCGCGCCATCGTTTTTCGAACGCCGGCAGCGAAATCGGCCCGGGAGGCGGCATAATGGCGACCCAGGCGCAGCGTCCCGCAAACGTCGTGCCCGATCTCGCGCCGGAGCGCGAAGTTCGCTGGCCAAAACGCACTAAGACCAGGCTCGCCAACGGGCTGGAAATTATTCTGCTTGAGTCGCATACCATTCCGAGATTTCACGGTGAATTGTATTTCCGCTCTGGAAACGCTGCGGCCGCATCGCGCGGCATCGCGCTTGCGGAAATGAGTGCGACCATGGTGCGTACCGGCACTGCCAAACATTCCAGCCGTGAGATCGAAGAACTTCTGCGCGGCCTCGGCGCCGATCTCTCCGTTAGCGCCGGCCAGGACACCAGCGCCATTTCGTTCGCTGGCCTGAGCGATCATGCCGAACCGCTGTTGCAAGTGGTTAATGAGTTGGCGCGGGAAGCTACTTTCCCCGCCGCGGAGTTCGAACGCGAGCGCCGTCAAAAGTTGGAAGAAATAAAGCTTGAACGCACCCAGCCCGGCTTCCTTGCGGGCGAGCGCCTGCGCAGAGTTTTATTCGGCACTCACCCGTATGCACAAGTTTCGCCCACTGAACAACAGGTCGCGGCCTATACGCGCGAACAGTTGCAGATCGTCTATCGTAACTTCTTCACGCCGGAAAACGCCATTCTCGTTTTAGTCGGGGATTTCGATCCGGCCGTCGCTTTGAAAACTGCCGAAAGAGTTTTCGGCGGCTGGAGCGGCAAAAAGCCTTCCGCTGAGGAAAGCCCAAAGCCCCCGGTCCCGCAAAATCGCCGAGTGTATCTCGTCGATTTGCCCGGCTCGGTGCAGACCCAAATTCTCTGCGGCTGCCATTCGATCAATCGCAAACATCCCGACTGGATCAAACTTGGGCTCACCAACAGCCTTTACGGCGGAGCGTTCAATTCGCGCCTGGTCATGAACATCCGCGAGGACAAGGGTTATACCTACAGCCCGCGCAGCGGCGTCAATCCTTTGCGGCAGCATGGATACTTTTCCGTTTCCGCCGCGGTTCGCAACGACGTGGTCGCCGCTTCGCTCACCGAAATCTTTTATGAAATTGATAGGCTGCGAGCGCTGCCGGTTCCGGAAACCGAGCTACTCGACGCGCAGAATTATCTGACTGGTGTGTTCTCCATGGGTCTCGCCACGCAGAGCGGCCTGCTCTCGCAAATCTCGACGCTGGCGCTGAATGATTTGCCTGACGAGTACCTTGAAACTTATCGCGAAAAAGTGCGCGCCCTTAAACCCGAGGATGTTTTGTCCGCTGCGAGAACTTATTTCGACTCGGCCAATATGCAGATCGTCGTGGTCGGTGACCGCAAACAGATTGAATCGCAAGCCGCGCTATTCGGCGAATTGGAATGTTTCGCTGCGTCCGGCGATCGCGCACAGTAGACGCCTCTTACTCAGCCAGCAGAGCGTCGGCAATTTTCTGATCATTCGTCAGATTGCTGGAAAGCTGTCGGGCATGTTCGAGCGCTTCCCTGGCTTCGGCAGAGTGGGCGCTTTGCTCCAGCGCCCTTGCCAGCAGCAAATAGCCAACGCTGGTAGGTTGAACGCGCATCGCATGCGCATATTGCTCCGCTGCCCGCGAATAATCCCAGCGCTTTTGTGCCAGTAGCCCGGTTCCAACCAGAGCGATCGGCAAATCCGGACTTAGTTTCAACGCTGATTCGTAGTTGTCCATGGACGCCCCGTAATCATGAAGCCCACGACAGATCGAACCAAGATTTGCGAATGCGGTCGCTCGAATGTTCGGCTCGGCCGCCAGCCGTAACACGTTCTGGTAACGCGTAATTGCTTGCTTCGAATCGCCACGGGCCTGTGCACAGATTGCCAGACCTTCCTGTGCGGGCATGTCATCCGGAAAAATCCCGACCGACGATTGAAAATGGGAGCAGGCTTCGGAAAATCGATCTTGCTGCAGAAAAACCTCGGCCAGTGAATCGTGCGCCACAAAATTCGCTTCTGTAACCTGCAGCGTATGGTTCCACAAGACTTCAGAGTTCTTCCAAAATCCAACTTGCCGTTGTGCCAGCGCTGCAAACGCCACCAGCACCGCCACCGCGCTGGCGGTCACCAGCTTCGCGATTTCGGGCCGTTCGCTTACTACACCGGAAAGTCCCCATACCACCATGCAAAAAAGTCCAACATACGGAAGGTACGCATAGCGATCCGCCATCGCTTGCGATCCCACCTGCACAATTCCGATCATCGGCACCAGCGAGCCAAGAAACCAGAACCATCCCACGGGAAGATAACGCCGACGCCAGCCCAGGACTGCGATCGTCGTAATTGCACCAAGGAGAAGCCCAGAGAACCCGACGCTGCCGATGCTAATCGCGACTCCCGGATGCGGGTACATCGGAGCGAGCCGCGCTGGCCAGAACATCATCTCGATATAGCGCGCGTACGAGACAACTGCGTTTTCGATGCGAACTGAAAGTGAATAGGCCGCTACCGTGTGACCTACAGCATTTGCAGTCTGCGCCGCACCGCCGGCCGTTTGCGCCTTTATAGTGATCACCGCGCTAGCCGCCGATAACAGCAGCAGTGGAATCTTCTCATTGCAAAGCCTCCAGAATGTCGAGTTCGGGTTTGAGGAGGTGACTTCGCTGCCGGTCCAGGACGGATTCCACCGTTGCAGCGGCCAGAAATCCCACAGCAAAAGCAAAAATGGCAGAGTAACGATTTGCGGCTTGGCCGCTAAACCCAGTGCGAACGCACCCGCAACAAGCGAGTAGCGAGAAATCGATGGCCGCCGCGCATATTTTCCATAGGCATACAACGCAAGCAAAAGAAAAAACATGCTGAGCACATTCTTGCGTTCAGATGCCCACGTCACCGACTCGACATTCACCGGATGCACTGCAAATAGCGCCGCGACGACAAAACTTTCCCAATCGCGCTTAGTCGTGTCCCGTAAAACAAAGAACAACAGCAACGCATTCAATGCGTGCAGAAAAATGTTTACGGCATGATGTCCCGCGGGGTTCAGATGAAACAGCGAAATATCGAGCGCGTGAGAAATCCAGCTCAGCGGATGCCAATTGCTCTCGTAAAAAGCGGTCACAGCCCAGCGAATCGATTGCCATGTCAGGCCGGATTGAATATTCGGATTGTGAACCACGTAGCGAGGATCGTCGTAGTTTACAAAACCGTTGTGCAGCGAAGGGTAGTACACCGCGAAGGTGGCGAGGATTAGCAGCAAACAACAGACAACATTGCGCAGCGCAGAGGTCGAAAGGGTCGCAGATTGTGGTTTCGCCGGCGGCGTCACGAAATCATTCGCTTTATCGCAGCATAAGGTACGTACATCTTGCATTATCAATGGGCAATGTCAGCGCGCCGTTCATTCCGCAATGCTCTCACGTTTCTCGCCCTGGCGCTGATGTTTGCGGTTGCCACGTTCGCCACCAAGAAACCTCCGCTGCATCCCGTCAATCTAAATACCGCGACTGCTCAGTAGGTGCCGGGAATCGGCCCGCGACCGCCAACAAAACCCTAAAGATGCGCAAGTCGTATGGTCCGTTCAAAGCTGTGGACGATTTGCGCGCAATCAAAGGCATCGGCGCAAAGCCCCTGGAAAAAATGCGTAAGTACCTCACCGTCAGGAAAAACTGTCCAAAGCCAAAAATCCGCGAACCCCGGTTCACACTCCGCCTCGGCGAGTCCCGCTCCGCATCCTTTGCCTTAGAAGGCAAGTGCCTAAAAGTTCTTACAAAACTTGGTGAGTTTCCTTCGGCTGCTCGACACGCAGCGGAACCTGGTCGGCGATGGTGATTCCGTATCCTTCCAGCGCCACAACTTTTTTCGGGTGGTTGGTGAGCACACGAATATCTTTCAGTCCGAGATCGATCAGGATTTGCGCGCCGATTCCGCTTTCATGCTGCACCAGCCGCTGCCGAGCCGGAGAGCGATCAAGTTGTCCGCGCGCGTGCACGTGAATCTGCGGCAACTCTCCGGGCTCTGCGGTAGCTTCAATCCCGAATCCTCGTCCGGTGTGATGCAAGTAGAGAAATACCCCGCGGTCCTCCTTGGCAATTGCTTCCAGCGAGTGCGCCACCAGTTCGTGGCAATCGCATGCCGCTGATGCAAAAACATCTCCGGTCAAGCAATGCGAATGTACCCGCACCAGCGCCGGCTCCGGGCCTTCCAGTTCGCCACGAACCAGCGCAACGTGCTGATCGTGGTCCACATCGCTGGAATACGCGATCATGCGAAAATCGCCGTATCGCGTGGGCAGCACAGTCTCCGCGAAGCGCCGCACATAACGCTCGTGCTGCATGCGATAACGAATCAGCTCCGCCACTGTTAGCATTTTTAAGTTGTGCTCGCGGCAGAATTCGATCAGCTGCGGCACGCGGGACATCGTACCGTCTTCGCCCATGATTTCGCAGATCACGCCCGCGGGAGTTAGCCCCGCAATGCGCGCCAGATCCACGCTCGCTTCTGTCTGTCCGGCGCGAACCAATACTCCGCCGTTGCGCGCACGCAGCGGGAAAATGTGCCCGGGCCGCGCCAGGTCCTGCGGCCTGGTCTTCGCATCAACCGCGGTCAGAATCGTGACCGCGCGATCCGATGCGCTGATACCCGTCGTGACTCCCACCCGTGCGTCCACCGCTTCGGTAAACGCGGTTCCGTGAACCGACGTATTGATCGGCGACATCAGCGGCAGGTGCAGCTCGTCGCATCGCTCTTCGGTCAGCGGCAGGCATATCAATCCGCGGCCGTACTTCGCCATAAAGTTGATCGCTTCCGGCGTGATTTTTTCGGCGGCCATGGTCAGGTCGCCTTCGTTCTCGCGGTCTTCGTCGTCCACCAGCACGATCATCCGCCCATTGCGAATCTCGTCGACCGCGTCCTCGACAGAGCAGAACGGCGTGTTGGGAGTGTCAGTCATTGGATTAGTCCCTGAAGTCCATCAAAAATCATAACGCGAGTCTGGCAACGATAGGAAGCAAATGCAGTAAAGCACACCAAGCCATCGGAGAGACTCAGCTCGTTGGCCATACCCGGACGGTTTCGGCTAAATGGGCCGACCGTTTTTCTCCTAGTGAAGGCTGATTGCCTCGCGGTGGCCGGAATATTTTGTCGTTCCAAGGAGTCTCCATGGTCGAAGGGACATGCCATGAGCGCAGGATTTCCGGGAACGGCAGCGCCCGCGTCTGCCGATTTGATTCTGGTGCTGGAGGGCGCCATGGCAATTGGCTTGGCGCTCGGCGCGGCACTGGCGCGCCGGAAACGCTATCGCGAGCACGCTTGGTGTCAGTCCTCGATAGTGCTTCTTAATGTAGTCTTGATCGTGATGGCCATGATCCCTTCCTTTCACCAGCATGTTCAGCCAAAGCTACCGCGGAAACTGGGCCGATCGTTTTATGCGTTGGCCGCGGCGCATGTGGCCCTGGGAACTCTGGCGGAAGCCGCCGGACTTTATATCCTGCTCGGCGCGGGCACCAAAATTCTGCCCAAGCGCTTGCTGATCACAAACTTCAAGGCGTGGATGCGGAGCGGTCTTGTTCTCTGGTGGCTGGTGTTCCTGCTGGGCCTGGCAACCTATATCCGGTGGTACGTCCATCTTCCTTGGTGAACCTTGATGAAAGTTGTATTCGATCGGTGGATTGGCGCCCCGGGAGCCTTCGAGGCGCGAAGAGAAGCGTCTTGCAATCAATATCGCAGTTAGCCAGACTTAACGTTGGCCCAGCAAATCCAGAAGTTGGAGGTGTTTTATGGTAAGGGCTGCACTTTGGGTGGAGTTGAATGCAAAGCCGGGTAAGGAGAAGGAGCTGCAGGATTTCCTGACTTCGGCGCAGCCGCTGGCAGAACGGGAGAAAGATACCGTCAGCTGGTATGCGGTGAAGATGGGGCCGGCAAACTTTGGAATTTTTGACACGTTTGCCGATGATGCTGGGCGGAAAGCGCATTTGAACGGCGAGATTGCTAAAGCATTGAAGTCCAAGGCGAGCGAGTTACTGGCCGCTGACCCCAAAATCCACGAGATCGAAATCATTGCAGCGAAGAGCTGGAAACAAGCGTCGCACGCCGGAGCTTGAGCGCCAATCCAGAGCCACATTCAAGGCTCCCGACGAAGACTCGCCAGAACAATCGCGAGGAGCCAGTAGGCTGCCGCACAGATAGCGCGCCAGTGCGCTTCCTGAGCCGGGTTCACCGCGGGCGGGCTGGAAACCGCCAGCGCGCCGGTCGAGCTGATGTGAATGAGCTCGAGCTAGCGCGAAGCTTTGCTTGCGTTCATAAAACCACGCAATCACAGGACGCGCATCGCTGCCATAGTCGCCACAAACGCCACGAAAAAGGCCGGCAGGGCCCTTCCGTGCGGCGAAGCTGCGCCGAAAAAGTCCGCAAGGCTGGAAAATGAAAAGGGCGGCCCAGGAATCAGACCGCCCTCTGTTGGATTGAGTATTTGGGCTAGCTGGAAATTTCTTAGTACATGCCGCCCATGCCGCCGGGGCCACCTGGGCCACCGCCTGCGGCTGCTGCAGTCTTAGTGTCTTCCTTCAACTCGGCCACCAGAGCTTCGGTGGTGAGCATCAGGCCGGCAATAGACGCAGCGTTCTGCAGAGCCAGACGGGTGACCTTGGCCGGGTCAATGACGCCAGCCTTCACCATGTCGCCGTACTCGCCTGTGTCGGCGTTGAAGCCGAAGTTTTCGTCCTTGGACTCGCGGATCTTGCCGATCACCACAGCGCCTTCGTGTCCGGCGTTGAGCGCGATCTGCCGAGCCGGCTCTTCGAGCGCCCGCTTCACGATGCCGACGCCAACCGCTTCGTCATCATGCAGTTTGAGCTTCTCGATGGCCGCGATGCAGCGAAGCAGCGCCGTGCCGCCGCCGGCAACGATGCCTTCTTCGACTGCCGCGCGAGTGGCGTGCATGGCGTCCTCAACACGAGCCTTCTTTTCCTTCAGCTCGGTTTCGGTTGCCGCGCCCACCTTGATCACCGCAACGCCGCCGACCAGCTTGGCCAGCCGCTCTTGCAGCTTCTCGCGGTCGTAGTCCGACGTGGTGTTTTCCACCTGCGAACGGATCTGCTTGACCCGGCCTTCGATTTCGCCGGCCTTGCCGCCGCCTTCGATAATCGTGGTGTTGTCCTTGTCGATGGTAATTTTCTTGGCGCGTCCCAGGTCTTCGATCTTCACGTTCTCGAGCTTGATGCCCAAGTCTTCCGTGATCGACTTGCCACCGGTCAGCACCGCGATGTCTTCGAGCATCGCTTTACGGCGATCTCCGAAGCCAGGAGCCTTTACTGCGGCGCACTGCAGTGTGCCGCGCAGCTTGTTCACCACCAACGTCGCCAGCGCTTCGCCTTCGACGTCTTCCGCGATGATCAAGAGCGGCTTGCCAAGCTTGGCAATCTGCTCGAGCAATGGCAACAGGTCCTTCATCGAGCTGATTTTCTTTTCGTGGTTGAGGATGATCGCGTTCTCCAGAACGCATTCCATGCGCTCCGGATCGGTGATGAAATAGGGCGAGAGGTAGCCGCGGTCAAACTGCATACCTTCCACGACTTCTAGTGTGGTCTCCATCGTCTTGGATTCTTCGACGGTGATGACCCCATCCTTGCCAACCTTCTTCATCGCTTCGGCGATGATTCCGCCGATTTGCTTATCGTTGTTGGCGGAAATGGTGCCAACCTGGGCGATCATGTCGCCCTTCACGTCCTTGTGCAGCTTCTTGATTTCTTCCACCGCCACTTCAACCGCGCGATCGATGCCGCGCTTGAGTGCCGTCGGGCTCGAGCCTGCCGCAACCGTCTTCACGCCTTCGCGGAAGATCGCCTGCGCCAGCACGGTCGCCGTGGTGGTGCCGTCTCCGGCCACATCGGAAGTCTTGGAAGCGACTTCACGCACCATCTGCGCGCCCATATTCTCGAGCGGATCGCGCAGTTCGATTTCCTTTGCGACCGTCACGCCGTCTTTGGTGATGATCGGCGCGCCGAACTTCTTTTCGATTACCGCATTGCGGCCCTTGGGGCCGAGCGTAATCTTCACTGCATCGGCAAGAGCATTCACGCCGCGCAAAATCGCCTGGCGGGATGCTTCGCCCGTTACAATCTGCTTCGCCATTTCGAATTTCCTCCTAATTTGCTTGCTGCCTACTGCTTTAATTCCTTGCCCAAAAGCACCGGTCTAAAGACCGGCCACTACAAAACCAAATTCTAAAAATTGCCCGTCTGGCCACTAGTCACTAGTCACCAGTCACGACTTACTTCTTCGCAGCCTTCGCTGCTCCGCTCAACTTGGCCAGGATTTCCTCTTCACGCAGAATCAGGAACTCCTCGCCTTCGATCTTGATTTCCGTCCCGCCATATTTCCCGAACAAAACGCGATCGCCAGGCTTGACGTCCAGCGGGATCAGTTCGCCCTTCTCGCGCCGTCCAGATCCGACCGCAATCACTTCGCCTTCCATCGGCTTTTCTTTCGCCGAATCCGGGATAATGATGCCGCCTCGTACCGTTTCTTTGTCTTCAATGCGCTTCACGATCACACGGTCGTGCAGCGGTGTGAGATTGACTGCCATCTTCGGAAAACCTCCGTTAGTGAACTTGGGGCTTGTGTTTTAAAGCCCCGGTAATTGCAGGTGAACTGTGAATCGTTGCTACGGGCTTCCAATCAGGACGTTGAGCCAAGAAGGAGGGTGTTAGCACTCCTCACAGTCGACTGCCAATATAGCAGATCACTCCGCCATGTCAAGGGTTTGGGCGACAACCTGAGTGCTTCTCACTAAAATTTAACATTCCTGTGGATTTTAATTAAGCCTATTATTTACATCATCTTAGATGCTGCAAGAAAAATCTTGCACTTGGCCGTTGCCGTGCTCTCCCTCCCAGCGTAGAATTCGCGCGAGGCTCTGAGTGGGAACTCTCCTCTACATTCGACTGATCGGCTTCACCGCCGGTACGTTACTCATGCTCTTCTGGATGGTGGTCATCCTCGGCTACCGCCGCCAGCGCAATTTCGAACGGGTATTTTTCTTCTTGTGCTTAGCTCTCTTCCTTTTCTACGGCGGCTCGCTCCTCGCACTCAACGCGCAAATTTATTATCCGCAACCACCGCCCTTGCTCACTACTTTCGCCTGGACCGTACTGAGTGTGGGTCTCTGCTTAGCCCCTGCGTTCCTCGTTCATCTTCATCTGGAGTATGCGTCTACGCGCGGTCTGATTGTCATTCCGAAAGGAGACCCGGATCAGTGGAAGCGAGTAATGCTTGCCTTTGTCTACGCGGGTGTACTTTTGTCTGCGATACGGGCTTATGCGACGCTCGTTTCTGGCCAAGGTTTCGATTTTCTTCAACCCGCCGGCAGTCTGGGCCGTTTGTTTGGGATGTTTCTTGGGGCCTTGCTCGTAGCAAGCGCCGGATGGCAATTCCGCTTCGCTAAGGCCACGACCCACAAAGAGGAAAAGCACTTTCATCTTCTCGCCGGTCTCGGCTTGAGCCTGTCCGTGCTGCTCGTTCTAGCTCTCCATATTCTCAATCTTCACCTCACACCACTGATCCTCGGAGTCGGAACGTCCTCGCTCGAATTTCTTCCCATCCCGCTTTTTGCCGTCCTCATCTACGCCGTGCAGAAACACAACTTTCTTCAGATCGGCCGCCAGACCAATCTTATGTACGCCATCTCGGTGACCTTCTTGGCTCTGTTGTATCTGGGACTGGTTCGCCGGGTGAGCGGATTGCTCGAACCCATTCTGCCTCCCGAAGCGACAGCTTCGATCCTTCTCTTCGTTTTAGTCGTCTTTGTAGAACCTATTCAAAGGCTCCTTGGGAGGCGCCTTCACGAGACCGCTCAGCACGAAATGGATGATGTTCGGCGGCTGATTTTCAAAATCAGGGAGAAAGCCCGCGAAGGAGATTTGCGGGGTTTCATTCAGTTTGTAGGTGATCGCGTCAAGCAACAATTCGAATTCGACGAAGCTTGGCTGGAAGTTCTTGAGCCGATCCTCAAGGAAACCGCCCGCGATAATTCTCGAAGAGCAGGCGCCGAAGGACTCCCGATCCATCAGCCCGGATGGCTTGACGCAACTCTTTTTGTTCGACCTCACGGCGCGATGATTTCTGGAGAAACTCGGGCGGCGCTCGAACTTCTCTGCGAGCAGTTGGCCGCTGCCTTCGATCTTTGCCGCTTGATCGAAGAGAAGCTCCGCCTCGAACGCGAACTAGCCGAACGCGAACGCATGGCCGCTCTCGGTCAGATGGCCGCCAGCATTTCCCACAACCTGAAAAATCCGCTCGGCTCCATCAAAACCATTCTGCAGGTGCAAATCGAGAGCCGTGACCTTCCGGAAAATTTTCGCAATGAATCACAAATGGTATTGGAGGAGGTGAATCGTCTTTCCTCAAAACTAAATCAGTTGTTGCAATTCAGCCGCCCCGCTATTCTCGGGCAATCGGTCGAAGCTCGTTGTGACGCCGGCGAAGTTCTCCGCGAAGTCACCGGAGTTCTTCGCCCGGAAGCCGACCGCCGCGGCGTTTCGCTCGATCGTCACGCGACCGCCGAGCTGTTACCTGCTGCAATCGGCAAGGAATCGCTCAACGACATCCTCACCAATCTTTTGGTCAACGCACTTGACGCCGTTTCTCCCGCAGGCCACATTCGCGTCGGCGCATCTCAGTCCGACGGCGTCTGTACCCTCACCGTCGAAGACGACGGCCCCGGCATTCCGCCGGACCTGCAGGAAAAAATCCTGCAACCCTTTTTCACTACCAAATCCCAAGGCACCGGCCTGGGCCTGGCCATCGTCGCCCGCCGCATAGCCGAAGCCAAAGGCCACTTGGATTTCCAGAGCCCCGTGGCCAACGGCCGGGGCACCCGTTTCCAAATCCGTCTCCCGTCGCCATAGGTTTTAGGTAGCAGCGGGGGCACCTGTCCCGACCTTGGTCGGGATCCCGCTGCTCTTGGGTTTCGGGTAGCCTAGCCACTCTTGGCTGCGCGGATTGGTTTGCTCTTAGTGGCACAGACTTAGTCTGTGTACGGTTGTAGCAGCACGGGCGATGAGTCGTGAGACTCGGCTGTTTAAAGGGGTTGGTAGCACAAACAATCCTGCCTGTGCGCGGTCGCAGCAGCACCAGGAACGGAGCATCGAAGCGACTTCTTGGTTTCTGTAGCACAGCGCACTCTTGGCTGTGCACGGTGTAATCCGTACCACCGTCGCACCCGACGACCGACACCGGGTTCCGTTTGGATCTTGAAAAAGGAGTTAACAATGCGTTACACTGTTTTTGTGGTTAGAACGTGGGTCCGCTCAACCGCCCTCCCGGCAACCAGCCACACTCCCGCTTCCGCAAAAAAATCCCGTAAGTCCAATCATTGCCCTACATCCAGGAATTTCGCCCGTAACTCCTTTGCTTGCCATACTTACAAAAACAACGGGCTTAGAGTTAAAGTCCATTCCTTGCCGCACAATCCTCAAATTAATAGCGGTACCCCTGTTACGGTTAACCTGGTGGCCGCATGAAAACCATCCTCATCGTCGACGACGAACCCGCCGCACGCTACGGCTTGCGCCGTGCCCTCGAATCCAAGTACCGCATCGCCGAGGCCGATTCCGCCGAAGCCGCTCGCGACTCCCTCCTCACCGAAAAGCCCGATCTGGTCCTGCTCGACGTAGTCCTGCCCGGCATGGACGGCCTTTCCTTCCTCAAAACGCTCCGCGACCAGGGCAGCATCGTCCCGGTCCTGATGGTCTCCGCTCTAGACGTCGCCAAGACTGCGGTAGAAGCGCTGCGCCTCGGCGCCGCCGACTACCTCGTCAAAGGTTTTGAGCTCGACGAGCTGCGCCAACGCGTCGCCAATCTCCTGAAGCTGGCCTCGCTCGAGCAGGAAAACGACTCACTCCGCCGCCAACTTGCTACCGAAGGCCAATTCGGCGCAATGATCGGGCGGTCGGACGAAATGCGCCGCGCCTTTGAACTTGCCGACCGCGTCGCTCCGACCGATTCAACAGTTTTGATTCTGGGCGAAAGCGGCACTGGCAAAGACTTGCTCGCGCAGGAAATTCACGCGCGTTCGCCGCGCGCCGGAAAATCATTCGTCGCGGTTAATTGTGCGGCGCTTCCGGAAACGCTCATCGAGTCCGAACTCTTCGGCTACGAGCGTGGCGCCTTCACCGGAGCCGCCCAGCAGCGTCGCGGAAAATTCGAGCAAGCCCATGGTGGCACGCTTTTCCTCGATGAAATCGGCGACATGAATCCGATCACTCAAGCCAAGGTTTTGCGCGCGCTGGAAAATCGCACCATCGAAAGGCTCGGCGGGTCGCAAACCATTCCTGTGGAGGTACGTGTCATCAGCGCGACCCATCGCGATCTACCGGCGGAAATTCGCACCGGCAAATTTCGCGAAGATCTCTTCTATCGGCTGCGCGTCGTCACGATCGATCTGCCGCCGCTTCGTTCGCACAAAGGTGATATCGGTTTGCTAGCGGACGCATTCCTGAAAATGCATGGCGCAAGATTGAATCGCTCCACTCGCTTGAACAAGGAAGCGTTGGCCGCGCTCGAAGCCCACGATTGGCCGGGCAACGTCCGCGAATTGAAAAACGCGCTGGAACGCAGTGTAGTCATGTCCCGCGGCGAGGAAATACTGGTGAGTGATTTGCCCAGCGAAGTCGCCAGCAGACAATCGCTCACGGCCAAAGAGAACACCGGTGGCGCCGATGCCGGGATGGGCGACCGCGACTTTCGCGAAGCCAAACGTAAATTTGAAATTGCCTGGATCAGCAAAGAACTGGCTTCGCACCGCTGGAACGTTTCCCGCACTGCCGCAACCATCGGCCTACATCGCCAGAGTCTGCAAGAAAAACTGCGCGAACTCGGCATCCGCCGCCCAGGCAGGGAATCGGACGAAGATAGTGACTTGTGACTGGTGACTCGTGAATCGTGAAGGAAAAAGCACCACGGAAGTGCGCGGCTACGTCCTTGCCGGCGGCGCCAGTCGCAGATTTGGCGCTGACAAAGCGCTCGTGGAATTTGCCGGGCGTACGTTGTTGTCGCGCATGTGCGAGCTTGTTGCGGCGACCACCGGCTCGGTGCATGTCGTCGCTCCATCAGGACGCTATCTCAAGCACGGACTCTCGCTGATCGAAGATCGTTGGCCCGACGAGGGCCCGCTCGGCGGAATCATCACCGCACTTCGCGCGACGAAGGACTCTGGCGGCGAAGAATGGAATCTAATGGTGAGCTGCGACATGCCGTTTCTTACTCGCGATTGGCTGGAATATTTAATCGCCAGCGCCGCCGCCACTGACGCTGAAGTCGTGGTTCCGCGCTCAACGTATGGATTGGAGCCGCTTTGTACTTGCTGGCGAACTTCCGCCGCCACCAAGCTGCATGCCGTCTTCGACGAGGGCGTACGCAAAGTGACCGACGCCATGAAACGCCTGCGCATGGAAATCCTTGACGAGACGCACTGGAAACGGTTTGATAGCGCGGGGCGGCTTTTCTGGAATATGAATACGCCGGAAGATTGCCAGGCCGTTTTGCAAATATGGGAAACGAGCGAACGTGAACGAAGCCAATAAACCTGGAACATCGAACGCGGCGAACGCAAACAGCGACACCGGCAAATCTTCCGTCAACTATTTTGAATTTCGCGAGGTTTGCAAAGCCTTCGACGACCGCCCGGTGCTGAACCGGGTCAGCTTCACGGTGAAGCGCGGCGAAACCTGCGTGATCATGGGTCGCAGCGGCGTGGGCAAATCTGTTTCGTTGAAGCACATTATGGGATTCCTGCGCGCCGATTCCGGCCGGGTGTTCGTGGGCGGCCAGGACGTGACCAATTATACCGAGCAGCAATTTTATGAAGTTCGCCGCAAAGTCACCATGGTCTTTCAATCTGGTGCGCTTTTTGATTCGCTCACCGTGCGCGACAACATCGCTTTCCCGCTAACGGACGTGCCCGGCGTCACCCCCGAAGACGTCGACGCCTACACCGACAAACTGGCAAAAGAATTGGAAGTTGAAGATGTTCTGGACAAAGTGCCCAGCGAACTTTCCACTGGAATGAA
Source organism: uncultured Acidobacteriota bacterium (assembly GCA_963814635.1). Lineage (GTDB taxonomy): Bacteria > Acidobacteriota > Terriglobia > Acidiferrales > UBA7541 > Acidiferrum. The sequence continues at coordinate 726,804 of CAWFDP010000004.1, forward strand.
ACGGGCCGTGGCCATCGCGCGTGCCCTGGCGCAAAATCCCGAAGCAATTTTGTATGACGAGCCGACCACCATGGTTGACCCCATCATGGCCGGACACATGGGCGATCTGATTCTGCGCTTGAAAGAAAAATTCCACAAAACGTCCATCGTCGTGACACACGACACTCACCTCGCGCGAAGGCTGGCCGACACTTTAGTGTTTCTGCAGGAAGGCCAAGCCACCGTATTTCCCTCCTGGGACGAATTTGAACATTCCCCGGATCGCTTCTTCCACAATTTCGTCATGCAGGATAAATTGATTCCGGCCATGGACGTGATCCTTTGACCCAGCCCGCAGCTGCTGCGGATCCGCGCAGTCAACTTTGCCGTGAAATGGGTTTTTGGGACGTCCTGCTTTTCAACATTGCCACCGTCCTCGGTCCTCGCTGGATCGCCGCAGCGGCGCACAACGGCACTTCCTCGATCAGCCTGTGGGTTCTGGCCGCGGTGCTTTTCTTCGTGCCCATGGCCATGGTCATCAATGAATTGTCTTCGCGCTTTCCCGAAGAAGGCGGATTGTACGTGTGGTCCAAGGAAGCGTTCGGCGATTTTCACGGTTTCGTTGCCGGATGGACCTACTGGATTTACACCATTTTTTATTTCCCCGGATTGTTGCTGGCCAGCGCCGCGATGAGCGCGTACGTTCTGGGCGGTAAGGGCGCCGCTCTCGCGCAGAGCCGCACATTTCTTTTGGTCGGCTCGATGGCGCTGCTTGCGGTTGCAGTGCTCTTGAATATCATCGGCCTCAATATCGGCAAGTGGCTGCAGAACGCCGGCGGTGTCGCGACTTATTTGCCGCTGTCGATTCTGGTGGTGGTCGGCAGCGTGATGTGGCTGAAACACGGTTCGGTCACCACCTATACCTGGTCCAACATCAGGCCCGATTGGAATTGGGACACCGTGAATTTCTGGTCGCAAATCGCATTTGCGTTCACCGGACTGGAATTGGTGTCCGCCATGAGCGGTGAAATTCGCGAGCCGCGCAAAACATTGCCGCGCGCCCTGATTGCCGCGGCGGCGTTGATCGCGCTGATGTACATCATCGGAACTTTCTCGCTGCTGGCGATTGTGCCGGCGAACGATGTGGATCCGAAGAGCGGCGTGTTTCACGCCATCGCTCTCGGATCAAACGCGCTGAAGATCGGGTTCGTCGGGGTACTGGCCGCACTGCTGGTCACGGTTGGCAACGCCGGCGGCGTCGGCAGCACAGTTGCTGGCATCGCGCGCGTTCCATTCGTCGTCGGCATTGACCGATATCTTCCCAAAGCATTCGGCAAAATCCATCCGAAATGGCGCACTCCCTACGTTTCGATTTTGATACAGGCGGTGCTTTCAGCGTTGGTGCTGCTGCTGAGCCAAATCAATGAAACCACGCGCGGCGCATACCAGGTGGTGATTGATATCACCATTATTTTGTATTTCATTCCATTTTTGTACATGTTTGCAGCGGCCATCAAACTCTCCTCACGCCCGGACCGCGCCACCAATCCGCACGCGGTGCTGGTTCCTGGCGGCAAAGCGGGAGTGTGGATCGCTTCGGGTTTGGCTTCCGCGGTAACGCTTCTTTCGATCATTGTGTCGGTGTTTCCACCGGGTGATTCTTCGAATCGCTTGTTGTTCGTAATCAAGGTGGTTGGCACCACCGTGGCAGCGGTGGCGGTTGGCTTGATTTTGTATTATCGCGGCCATTTGGAAAAGCGCAGGCAAGCCGGAGATTGAGTTTTCTTACTGTAGGTATTGGACGAATAATTATTTTGCGGCGTCTAGAAACCCTGGCGCACCAACTCATCAATCGTGAACGATAACCTAATCTTGCCCGCAGCGCGCTGACCCACGTATCGCTCGATGTATTTTCCGAGAATGTCGGTCTCGAGATTTACCGAATCACCGGCAACGCGATCACGGATGTTGGTGTGTTCGTAGGTGTAGGGAATGACCGCGATTTCGGCGATGCGATGGTGCCAGCGCGCGACGGTTAGGCTGATGCCGTCAATGGTGATCGAGCCTTTCGAAACGACATAGCGCGCGAGATCTTGCGGCACTTCCAGACCATAAATCCAACCGTCGCCTTCGGGTTTGAGATGAGCGACGCGGCCGGTGCGGTCAACGTGACCAAGAACAAAATGCCCGCCGAACTCTCCGCCGGCCGTAAGTGGTTGCTCGAGATTTACGCGCGTGCCGGTTTTGAGGGAGCCGAGCGAAGTCTTCGCAAGGGTTTCAACGGAAAGGTCGGCAAAGAAATGATTGCCTTCGCGATGAACGACCGTGAGGCAGCAACCGTTGACGGCGACGCTGGCGGAGACGGCGAGATGCGGCGCGAGCGTCGGAGCGTGCACGGTGACCTTGCCGCCGGCGGAAGTTACCTCGAGGCGGGAGATGCTGCCGAGATGTTCGATGATGCCGGTAAACATGGCGGGTGTATTCAAAGATAGCGGATTTGCGGAAAAAGGGAATAGGGAGTAGTGAGTCGTCAGACTGTCGCAGCGGCTTCCGCTGCGTGCCGAAGCTTACTAAGATTTAGTAAGATTGCGGCGACGGCCTAACAAGAACGGAAAAAGCGTTACACCGAGAACACTGAGTTTGCAGCACAGAGGACGCGGAGACGGCTGGGCTCGATAGGTTGTGCTCTGAGAAAAAACGAGTGGATGGGATGAGCCACGAACGGGACCGGGAGTTGGGAATGCACCGCAAGATTACGCGCCGGGATTTTTTGGATGGCGCGGCGATGGCCGTTGGCGGGGCGGCGGTGGCCGGGTCGTTGGGAGTGGCGGGAGCTGCGGCTGCTTCCGCACAGAGCAGCGGGATAAACCCGCTGCTACATCAGGAAGGATCGCCGGGCTTGCCGAGTTATCCTCCGGCGCTGATTGGGTTGCGCGGGGATCAGGATAAGGTTTTCGAATACGCGCACAAGTTGCGCGACGGAAAGTCGTGGGAATCATTTGGTGCGGTCGAGGAAGAGCACGAATCGTATGAACTGATTGTGGTAGGCGCGGGAATCAGCGGACTGGCGGCGGCTTATTTCTATCTCAAGCAAGCAGGCGATCGCGCACGAATCCTGATTCTCGATAACCATGACGATTTTGGTGGGCACGCGCGACGTAACGAATTTGAAGTGAGCGGAAGATTGCTGCTGGCGAATGGCGGAACGCAATCGATCGAAAGTCCTGGAGAGTACAGCAAAGTTGCCAAGGGCGTCCTGAAGGATTTGGGAATCGACGTTCAGAAATTTTACAAAGACTACGATCAAAAGCTTTACGCGAATCTTGGCACGGGCTGTTTTTTCGATAAGGAGACTTTTGGCACGGACAAACTGGTAAGCGGAATGGGAGTGGCGCCGTGGGCGGAATTTCTGGCGAAGACTCCGCTGACTCCCGCGGTGCAGAAAGACATCGCGCGGCTGTACACGGAGAAAAAGGATTATCTCGCGGGAAAAAGCAAAACGCAGAAAATCGCAGTGCTGAAATCGATCAGCTACTCGGAATATCTGACGAAGCATTGCGGGGCGTTGCCGGAGTCGCTGCCGTTTTTTGAGAAGTGGTCGCACGATCTTTTTGCAGTAGGGACGGAAGCGATTTCGGCGCTTGGGTGCCACCTGAATTCGGATGACTACGGTTCGTTTTCGTATCCGGGATTCGACGGATTGGGGTTAGATCCACTGGAAAAAGAAGAGCCGTACATTTTTCATTTTCCAGACGGAAATGCGACGGTGGCGCGGCTGATGGTGCGCGAACTGATTCCGGGAAGCGTGCCGGGCAGCACGATGGAGGATGTGGTTGCGGCGAAAGCGGATTATTCCAAGCTGGATGTGGAAGGGAATGCGGTGCGAATCCGACTGGGCGCGACGGTGGTGAACACGAAGCAGACGCCTGGGACACAAGGTGCGGGCGAAGTGAATGTTGCGTATGTGAGGGATGGAAAGCTAATGCGGGTAAAGGCAAAGCATTGCGTACTAGCTTGCTACAACGCGATGGTGCCGTATTTGTGTCCGGAGCTTCCGGAAGCGCAGAAGAGAGCGCTGCATTACTGCGTGAAGGCGCCATTTATTTATACGCATGTAGCGATTCGAAACTGGGAAGCCTTTCAGAAATTGAGAATTCACCAGGTCATGGCGCCGGGAGCATATCACCTGTACACGGCGCTGGATTTTCCGGTGAGCGTCGGTGAATACAAATTCCCAAGCAAGCCGGAAGAGCCGGCGGTGCTGTTCATGTTGCGGACGCCGTGTAGTCCAGGAGCGCCGCGGCGCGATCAATATCGCGCGGGGCGATATGAATTATTGAGTACGAAGTTCGAAACAATTGAGCGTAACATTCGCGAGCAGTTGCAGCGGATGCTGGGCGAGGCTGGATTCGCCGCGGCGCGCGATATTGAAGCGATTACCGTAAATCGCTGGGCGCACGGGTATGCGTATGAATACGACTGGTATTCGGATCGCGACCTGCCGCCAGGGCCGCGGCCGAATGTGATTGGGCGGAAGCCTTTTGGAAATATCACGATTGCGAATTCTGATTCGGCGGCGCGGGCTTACACGGATGCGGCGATTGACGAGGCGTGGCGGGCGGTGGGTGAACTGCCAGGAATGAAGAGTTGACAGTCGCAGGATCCGCAAACGGCAGAAATTGCCGCTGCTCAAAAAGGTAGTTTTTAAACACACAGTGCACAGGGGTCGCAGAGAAGAAAAGTCGGAGGTCAGGCGGGGACGAGATGACGATTGCTGAGAAGAATTTTTGGTTGACGACGGTGGAGGTTCCGCAGATTCCGGCGCGGGATTTGCCGGCGTCGGTGGACGTGGCGGTGATCGGCGGCGGATTTACCGGATTGTCGGCGGCGCGAACGCTGGCGAAGGGCGGCGCGCGGGTTGCTGTGCTCGAAGCGGAAAATGTCGGCTGGGGCGCGAGCTGCCGCAACGGCGGAATGGTGTTGAGCGGGCTGAAACTGGGGACGACGAAGCTGGTTGCGATGTACGGGCGCGAACCGACCAAACGGATGTATGCAGCTTCGCTGGAATCAATTGATTGCGTGGAAGCGCTAGTGCGCGAAGAAAATATTGAATGCGATTTTTCGCGAGGCGGGCACCTGGAAGTTGCTTGCAAGGCGAAACACTTTGAGGATTTCCGGCGCGGCGCGGAAACGATTGAACGTGAGTTTGGGCACAAGCTGCGAATTGTTCAAAAAGCGGACTTGCCCAGCGAGATTGGTTCGCCGATTTACCATGGCGGGATGGTGGATGAAGTGAGTGCGGGAGTGAATCCGGCACGATACGTAGCGGGGTTGGGCGGCGCGGCAGCGGGAGCAGGGGCAGAAATTCATGAGAAGACGCGAGTCCTGGCGCTGGAACGCGGGACGCAGAACGGCAGTGCTGGATGGAAGGTGACTACATCGCGCGGGACGCTGCAGGCACGCGATGTACTGATCGCAACCAGCGGCTACACCAGCGGAATTACGCGGTCGCTGCAGAAGAAGCTGATTCCGATTGGATCGTTCATCATTGTGACTGAAGTGCTGCCAAAAGCGATTGCGCGCGAAGTGAGTCCGCGCAACCGGATGATCTATGATTCGAAAAACTTTTTGTATTATTACCGGCTGACGCCGGACCGCAGAATGTTGTTTGGCGGGCGCGCAGCGTTTTTCCCGGAGAATGAAAATACGGTGCGGGAGAGCGCGCGGATTCTTCGTGAAGGAATGATTGACGTTTATCCGCAGTTACGCGAAACAAATGTGGAATACGTTTGGGGTGGGACGCTGGATTTTGCGTTCGACATCATGCCACACGCGGGAAAAATGGATGGAATGTATTTTTCGGTGGGATATGCGGGGCATGGAGTGGCGATGGCGACGCTGCTAGGCCAGAAAATTGCCGCGGCGATTTTGACCGGGCGGGATGAGAATCCGTTTGCGGGGATTCCGTTTCCGGGCGCGCCGCTGGGGATGTACAACGGGAAGCCGTGGTTTTTGCCGTTTGCGGGGATGTGGTACAAGTTTCTTGACCTAGTTAGTTAGGCCGAGGTGGTCCTTGACCGGTATGAGCGACGATTTGCCGATGATCGTGACACCAACCTGGCGCGCCTGTGTTATCGCCCCTGGCCTAATAGCGGCACTTTCCCTGTTCTGGATTGTCGGGTCGCTTCGAGGCATGGAAACATCCTTAGCAGAGCTCCTACTGCCCCTGGGTGGTGGATTTCTGGTGCTCCTGTACATCAAAAAACAGACTATTTGCCTCGACACTGGAATAACACAAGGATTTTCGCCGTTTCGAACGCGGATTAGCTATGGAATGATCGCAAACGTCGACAGGGAAATGCGATCATTCAAGGGAGCTTCCACACAGTTGCTCGTAATTTCCAAGCGTGAGTCTAGGCGACGAATGCAATTTCCCACCGTTAACTCTGATCGCGTTGAACTCGATCGGGTAATTCGCTTGATAGCAACTTGTGCGCCTCAAGCACGGCTCGACGCTGTATCCAGTTCATTGTTAACTAACAACGATTCTGCTCACGGATAAACTGGGCTAATTACAAGTTCTGTCGCTTAGTCGCAGGGTGCGATGTTCGTCAGAATTTGCGAGAGTGGTCTTTGGCCCAGCGTTCGACGACAACTTTTTTGTCGGTGTAGAACTCGATGGCGTCGCGACCCTGGCCGTGCATATCGCCGAAGAAGCTGTCTTTCCAACCGCTGAAGGGGAAGTAGGCCATGGGCGCGGCGACGCCGATGTTGATGCCAATGTTTCCGGCGGGGGCTTCGTAACGGAAACGGCGCGCGGCGGAGCCGCTGGAAGTGAAGAGTGAGGCTTGATTGCCGAACGGATTTTTCTCTAGAAAATTCATCGCTTCATCCAAGTCCTTGGCGTGAACCAAGCTGAGCACCGGGCCGAAAATTTCGGTGTGGGCGAGTTCGCTGTCGGCGGGAACACCGTCGAGAATGGTGGGCTTTACGAAGTTGCCGGACTCGTAGCTGGGAACTTTGGCGTAGCGGCCATCAACGAGAACTTTTGCGCCGGCTTTTTCACCTTCGCCGATGAGCGATTCAATGCGGGTCTTGCTTTGCGGCGTGATGACTGGGCCCATCTGCACGCCTTCATCAAGGCCGAAGCCGACGCGAAGTTTGGAAGCGGCGTCGGCGATAGAATCGCGGAAGGTTTTTTGCGCGTCACCGATGGCGACGGCGACGCTAACCGCGAGGCAACGCTGGCCGGCGCAGCCGAACGCGCTATCGCTGATGATTTGCGTGGCCATGGGCATATCGGCGTCAGGAAGTACAATGACCGGATTCTTTGCGCCGCCCTGGCATTGTGCACGTTTGCCGCTGGCCGCGGCGCGAGCGTAGATATATTTCGCGACTGGCGTGGAGCCGACAAAACTGATCGCGCGAATTTTCGGGTGATCGAGTAGCGTGTCCACCGCAGTTTTTCCGCCGTGGACCAGATTTACGACGCCTTTGGGAAGGCCGGTTTTTTGCAGCAATTCGTAAACGCGCTGCATGGTGAGAGGAACGCGCTCGCTTTGCTTCAGGATGAACGTGTTGCCGGTGGCGATGGCGTAGGGCAGAAACCAGAATGGAATCATGCCGGGGAAATTGAACGGCGTGATAGCGGCGACGACACCCATCGGCTGGCGAATCATCATTTCATCGATGCCGCGCGCGACGTCTTCCAGATTGTATCCCTGCATCATCATCGGAATGCCGCAGGCGACTTCGACGTTTTCGATGGCGCGGCGGAATTCGGCTTTGGCTTCAGTGAACGTTTTGCCATTTTCGATGGTGATCAGACGGCTGAGTTCGTCAATGTGTTCTTCGAGCAGCATTTTCAATTTGAAGAGCGGCTGAATGCGGTCTTCGGGCGGAGTGCGGCGCCAAGCGGGGAATGCGGCTGCGGCGGCTTCGACCGCGGCGTTGACTTCGGCAACGTCGGCGAGGGGGACTTTTCCGAGAGAAGCGTGAGTGGCGGGGTTGATCAGTTCCTGCCATTCAGTGGTTTTGGAATTGACCCACTCACCGGCGATGAAGTGGGGGATGCGGACGTCGGAGATTGCGGTGGCGCACATGCGAAGTACCTCGGCGGTCGTGAAGAGTTGAAAGGGACAGAGAGATTATCTATTTCCAGCAAAGTTTAGCGCAGTTCCGTCGCGCCTGAAAGAGCGAGTAGCAGCTGTACCGTCCGAGACCATGCCCATTGTGGAAGAAAGCAGATTCCTCGCTCCGCTCGGAATGACAACCTAACCGCCGCGCATATGTGAATTAAGAGTCGAAATGATCGCGAAGCAAGGCATCGACGGCGAAGTCCAGGCCGAGTTCGTGAAACACGCGTTCTCGCAGGTGGAGCGTAGACGCGGTAATGCCGGCGGCGAAGGGGGTCTTTGTGTGACCGGCTAGTTTGGGCGCGTAAAAGAGAAAGATGCGATCCACGAGATTGGCGGTGAGTGCAGCGCCGTTCAAGCGAGGTCCGGCTTCCAGAAGGACATTTAAGATTAGACGGTGGCCGAGTTCCTGCAGGACAGATTTCAGGTCGAGCTGGCCGCGTTTCGACGGGACTCGGATGAGTTCGACGCGGGAGTTCTGTAGGCGCTTCGCTTTCGGCGAGTTCAACGGCGCGGTGGTGAAGACGAGAACATCTTCGTCGGCGGATTTTACTAAGCGGGATTTTGTCGAAAGGCGCAGGTTCGAATCGAGAATCACGCGAAGAAGGCGTCGACGGCGCGGCAAGCTGCTGCGATCGCTGAGTAGTGGATCGTCGGTGAGGATGGTGCCGATGCCGGTGAGTAGTGCGTCGGACGCGTGACGAAGCTTGTGGACTTCGGCGCGGGATTCTTCAGAAGTAATCCATTCGCGATGTTTGGATTTTCCTTGATTGGCGAGAGAGAGCTGGCCGTCGAGAGTTAAGGCGGACTTGAGCGTGACGAACGGGCGGCCAGTGCGGATCCAGCAGGCGAAGCCGTGGTTGAGTTGGCGCGCTTCGGATTCGCAGACTCCGGTATCGATGGTGACGTTTGCGGCCCGCAACGCTTCGAAGCCGCGGCCGGCGACTTTGGGATTGGGATCGTTGGTGGCGGCGACGACGCGAGTGATTCCTGCATTCAGCAATGCTTGAGTACACGGGCCGGTGCGCCCAATGAAATTGCACGGTTCGAGAGTGACGTAGGCGGTGGCGGCGCGAGATTTTTCTCCAGCGGTTTTCAGCGCGATAATTTCGGCGTGGTCCCGCCAATCGTATTGATGGAAACCTTCGCCGACAATTTGTCCGTCGTGAACGATGACGCAGCCGACGGTGGGATTGGGACTGGCGAGGCCAACACCGTTGCGCGCTAGTTCGAGCGCGCGCTGCATGAAGCGAATGTCGTGTTCGTTCATCGGATGAGATTGAATAGCGTAATGAAGGCGACGGAGGAAAACAAATTGTGTGGCGGGTGGGGACGGGGCAGCGGCGGCGAGAGCAGAGCTCCCGCGATTAAAATTATGGTGTATGCCAGTACGGAAAAGCGGCAGCTGGGCCGCCGCACTCCATATAGGACGAGTTCCATGACTAGTCGAAGAGGGAAGAAGCGTAGGTCTCGGCGTCGAAGGGAACCATGTCGTTGATTTGTTCGCCGGTGCCGACGAATCGAATGGGCAGGCCGAGTTCGCGGCAGATGGCGACGACGATGCCGCCCTTCGCGGTGCCATCGAGTTTGGTAAGAATGATTCCGGTGACGCCAACTGCGCCGGTGAATTCGCGTGCCTGCGATAGGCCGTTTTGCCCAGTGGTAGCGTCCATGACGAGCAGCACATCGTGCGGAGCGCCGGGAATAACCTTGGCGGCAGTGCGCTTCATTTTTTCGAGTTCGGCCATCAGATTGGATTTGGTGTGAAGGCGGCCTGCGGTGTCGACGAGAACCACGTCGGCGTTGCGAGCTTTAGCCGCGGCCATGGCGTCGAACACGACAGCGGCGGGATCGGAACCGGATTTTTGTTTGATGACTTCGATGCCGTTGCGATGGGCCCAGATTTCGAGTTGCTCGATGGCGGCGGCGCGGAAAGTGTCAGCGGCGCACAAGACGACATTCAGATTTTGCTGGCGGAGGCGGTTGGCGAGCTTGCCGATGCTGGTGGTTTTTCCGGCTCCGTTGACGCCGACGATGAAAATGACGCGCGGTTCGTTATCGCCATTGGTATTGGCGGCGCCGAGAACTTTTTGGGTGCCGTTCGGAGATTGCAGAATGCGGGTAACGTGCGATTTGATTTCACGCTTGAGCTGAGCGGTATCGGAGAGCGCGTTGCGATCGAGTTGTTCTTTGACCGAGTCCAGAATTTCGCGAGTAGTTTTGACGCCGAGATCAGCGGAAAGCAAGGCGGTTTCGAGATGCTTGAGTGCCGCAGGATCAATCTGCTTTTCGCCGAGAAAAATATTGTCAACGGTTTCGGCGAGTGCGGCCTTGGTCTTGGTGACGGAGGCTTTGAGGCGCTCGAGGAGCGATGGCTCGGCTTTCTCCGCTTTTTCGGGTTTGCCAAACAGTGAAATCATACGCAATCAAAAGTGTAACAGATGCGTGCGGCACGGCGATTTTCGACGCGTGTCCGAGCGCAATTGTGGGCAAACAGGAGAGAAGCTCGATCAGACCTGAACTTCGACGGCGGACGTGCGGAGTTTGCCGCTGGTAACGGAGGCGTCGAGAGCGGTGACAACGACGGTGTCAAACTTGGCGCCTGCCAGCGATTTGATGCGCTGTAACGCGAATTCAAGTTCCATTGCCGTTTGATAAGGACGATGAGTGGTCATGGCGTCGAGAGTGTCCGCGACGGCGATGATGCGGGCCATCATCGGAATTTTTGGAGCGGTGAGGCCGTAAGGATAGCCGCGGCCGTCCATATGCTCGTGGTGCAGTTCGATGCCTGGGAGCATTTCCTTCAGCTGAGAAACCGGACGCATGATATTGGCGCCTTTGACGGTGTGCTGCTTCATCAATTCGAATTCTTCGGGAGTAAGAGCGCCGGGCTTTTTGAGGACGCGATCGTCCACGCCAATTTTTCCGACGTCGTGCAAGAGCGCGGCAATTTTAAGCTTGTCGAGATCCTCGTCAGAGAGGCCGAGTTCGCGGCCGATGAGCGTGGAATATTTCGCGACGCGGCCGGAATGGCCTCGGGTGTACGGATCCTTTTCGTCGATTGCGGCCGCGAGCATGCGGATGGAGCCAAGGAAAAGTTCGCGATTGGCTTCGGCGGCTTCCTTGAGTTTTTCGATGTACTCTTCGATGTCGCCGGCCATCTTGTTGAAATTTTCGGCGAGTTCGCTGATTTCGGAGGCGCCGCGAACCCTGGTACGTTGATGAAACTCACCACGGCTGATGGCGCGAGTGGAGGCAGCGAGTCCGCGAATGGGTTGGCTGATGGCGACGGCGAACAGGTATCCAACGACGATGGCGATGAGCACGACCATGCTGACGAAAGTCAAAGCCTGACGATTCAATTCGGTGACGCCGGCATCGGCGCGAGCTTCGGAGAGACTGCGCTGCGCGATCACCGCCCAATTGACTTCGGGAAAGGTGCTGTAGGTCCCGATCATTTCGGTATGGCGATTGTTTTCGGTTTCGACGAAATGCATGGTTTCAGTGCTGCGCAATTCCTGGGGAAGCGAACGTACGCGCGCCACCACCGGGGAGTTAGCGCTGACGTCTTCGCCGGGCGTGAATTTGCCGGTGTCGTGATGGGCGACGATGTGGCCCTGATGATCGACCACGAAAACGCTGCGGCCACGGACGCTGGCGTCCTTCAGACGGTGAAGAATCGGATTGAGCGAGACGACCGCCGCGATCATTCCAGTGAACTGCTGATCGACGTTCAACGGAATGGCAATGACGAAGGCCGGCTGGTTATCGGGTTCGAGGGCCAGAGGATCGCTGCGAAATTTAACTGAGCCGAGCTGCGGCGACTGCACGCAAGTGATGAACGCACGCTGCAGGGCTTTGCTGACGAAGGGATCTTTTTCCGCGCGGAAATTTCCCTGCGAGGCGCTGGTGCCCTTACCGGATTTGCCGACGGCGGTCAAATACAGAAATGTGGAAGGATTGCTTTCGACGGAATTTTCCAGAAGGCGGGTGACCTTCGGTTCGGATGCTGGATCTTCGACGTCCTGGATGGCTCCGGTGAGAACGAGAATCTGGCGCTCGCTCATCAACTGCTGAGTGACGTTGGATTCGTATTGCTGGAGTTCCTGCGCCAGGGAACGAGTGAGTTCGGTTTGCTGGACGCGTTCGGTGTCCACGAGCTTGTCCTGGCTCAACTTCAAAACCTGGCGGTGATAAAGAATCAGCGGCAGCGCGCTGACCAGCAGCATCGCGCCCAATACCAGCCAGAGGATGCGCACGCGTCCGGAGCGCAACCTGTCGAGGAGCGAGCTGAAGGTCTCGGTCATATTCCAAGCGTAATTCTAGCGATTGCTGCAGCGGATTGGCCTGTCCCTGAGAACGAAAGTGCGGAATGGACATTGACCTTTACGCGCCTGTCCGGTGGTACAGGTCTATTCGCGTTTGGATGGGCGTTCCATGATGTCGCGAATTGCGGCGGCGGGCGGCTTGCCTTCATTGAGGATGGCGTTTACTTGTTCGGTGATGGGCAGTTCGACTCCGGCTTCGGTGGCGAGATCGAGGAGTGCGGCGGTGGTGCCGACTCCTTCGGCAACCATTTTCATTTCGGTGAGAATTTCCTGGAGAGCGCGGCCTTTGCCGAGTTCGACGCCAATGTGGCGATTGCGGCTAAGCGCGCCGTTACAGGTGAGAACCAGGTCTCCGAGTCCCGCGAGGCCGCTCATGGTTTGCGGCTTGGCGCCAAGTTTTGCGGCGAGGCGAGTCATTTCCGCAAGGCCGCGGGTGATTAGAGCGGCGAGGGAATTTGCACCGAGACCGAGGCCATTGCAGACTCCGGCGGCGATGGCGATGACGTTCTTCATGGCGCCAGCAAGCTCGACGCCCAGCACGTCGTGGTTGGTGTAGAGCCGAAACGTGGGGCCGGAGAATTCGGCTTGGACTTCACCGGCTGGGTCGGTGTAATGGCGGCCGGCGACGCGAGTGAGTTCGAGCACCGGTCGGCCGGCAACCACGACAGCGGTGGGTTCGCCGCCGGCGACTTCGGCGGCAAACGATGGGCCGGACAAGACCGCAACGCGAGCGGCGGCGGCTTCACCCAGAACGTCGAGGATGACTTCGCTCATGCGGGCGTGAGTGATGGGCTCAAGGCCTTTGGTCGCACTGACAACGATCATTTCGCGACTCCAGAACGATCTTGCGACTCCGTAAACCTTTCGCGCGTATGCGGAGGGAACTGCACCAACGACAATTTGCGCCGAATCCATCGCTGCGGACAAGTCGTTGGTCACTTCAATTTGCTCTGGGAATTTGTGGCCGGGGAGGTAGGTGAGATTTTCGCGTTCGCGGCAGAGCGATTCCGCCAATTCGGGATCGTGCGCCCAAAGAGAGATGTTGTGAGGCTGGCGGCTGTGGGTGAGGACCATGGCGAGTGCGGAGCCCCAGCCGCCTGCGCCGAGAATCGCGATTTTTTTCACGCCTGATCCTGTTTTTTACCGAGTGAGAATTTTGGCTCTTCGCCGCGTGCCAGCCTGCCGATATTTCCGCGATGCTGGTAAATCACCAGGGCCGCGATGGCGATGGTGCCGATATCCAAGATTGGCGGCGGGGCAAAATGCGGTGCCCAGAGCAAATACACAAGCAAGGGAATGCTTGCGGCTGCTGCCAGTGAACCGAGCGAAACGAATCGCCAGAACCGGACGACCACGGCAAAGAGAATCAACGCTGGCAGCAACGCTTCAGGGCACAGCGCGGCGAAAATTCCGGCAGCGGTGGCGACGCCTTTGCCGCCACGAAAGCGCAGCCAAATGGGGAAGCAATGGCCAATCAGCGCCAGGAGTCCACAGAAGACCATGACCGCTGCATCGGCCTGAGTGATGCGGCTGGCCAGCCAGACTGCGAGCCAGCCTTTGGCGGCGTCCAGCAGCAACGTAAGAATGCCAGGCAATGGGCCAGCGACGCGAGCAACATTGGTTGCGCCGATATTGCCGCTGCCTGCTGTGCGGACATCCGCGGCGGCAAAGAGTTTGCCGAGGATCAATCCGAACGGGATGGAGCCAAGCAGATACGCTAGGGGAAACAGCAACAGTGTTTTGATAGGGAGCAACACGGTCTTAGCCCTGAGATTCCTTTGGTCCGAACCAAAACGAACGCAGCGTAGTGTACTCCGCTCCTGACGATTTTAGTCTGCTTTCGATGAGGTGAATTTCACTGGCGGTGTAGGGACCGAAGTTGTGGTCTTTGCATTTTTCGATTTCGGCTTGCAGCGCTGGGGAAAGGCCGGTTTCCTTGAAGCGAGCGATGGTCAGATGCGGAACGAACGGTTTTTCTTCGCGAGGGATACCCATCGAAGCGAGTACGCGATTCACTTCGGTAGCGAGAAACGCGAGAGCTGGCGGAGCTTCGATTCCGATCCAGGCAACGCTGGGGCGGCAGGAATTCGGAAAGAAACCGACGTTGCGAAATTCGAGGGTCAGCGGCTGCGCCGTGCGGATGGTTGCGAGTGCAACCCAAATTGCCGGAACTTTTTCTGATTCGATTTCGCCTATGAATTTCAGCGTGATGTGGAGATTTTGCGGATTGACCCAGCGCGGCTTGGCGTCGGTGTGACGAAGACTCCCGATGAGCAACGCGATATTTTCGCGGATCTCCGGCGGAATCGAGAGCGCCACGAAGAGTCGCATCGCTTAAGCCCGCTTGGGAGGCGCCTGGCCGTTGTAGAGGAAATGCACGCGGACCATGTCGAGCGCCGCTTGAGAAGCCTGCATGCGAACCATTTCGCGATCACCGGGCAAACGAAGCGCGCGTTCGCGGACGCCAGCTGCGCTGGCGAGTCCGACATGAACCGTGCCAACGGGTTTTTCTTCGCTGCCGCCCCCGGGTCCGGCAATTCCGGTGATGCCGACTCCGAGAGTGCTACCAACGCGGCGCCGGATGCCTTCGGCGAGCGCGATGGCGACCTCGGCGCTTACCGCGCCTTTCGTTGCGATCAATTCCGGCGGCACATCGGCCCAAGCTGTTTTCATTTCGTTGCTGTAACAGACCACGCCACCCAGAAAATAGGCGGAGCTGCCGGCGATGGTGGTGAGGCGCTCGGCAAAGAGTCCGCCGGTGCAGCTTTCGGCGGCGGCGATGGTGGAGTTTTGTTTGAGCAATTCGTGAGCGACAACGACTTCGAGCGCCGAGCCGTCACGGGAAAAGATACGGTCGGTGAGAGCGAGGTCGAGGCCGCGTTCGATATCGGCGAAGGTGGATTCGGCGTGTACGGCGTCTTCGGTCCACATGCGAAGGTGAATTTGTACTTCGCCGGGCGAGGCCAGGACCGTGGTTTGCACTTCGGGATAGCGGGTGTAAACCGGGCCCGCGAGGCTATCGACGTGAGACTCGCCCAAGCCGGTGACGCGCAATTCGCGATGGAACATGCGCACGTTCGAGACGCGACGGAGCAAGCGCGGCAAGATTTGTTCGCGAAAGAGAGGTTTCAGTTCGCGCGGTGGGCCTGGGAGCAGGACGATCATGCGGTCGCGATCTTCGATCCACAAACCCGGCGCCGTTCCGCGCGGATTGTCGAGAGGTTCGGCGCCTTCCGGGACCATGGCCTGGCGCAGATTGCTGTCCGGCATGGGACGGCCGAAGGAGCGGAAGCGGGCTTCGATGTGGCGGACGATGGCGTCGTTGCGGACAAGCTTGCGGCCGAGAAGCTCAGCGACGGTTTCCCGGGTTAGATCGTCTTCAGTTGGGCCGAGGCCGCCGGAGGCGATGGTGAGTGGGACGCGATTTACGGCGTCGCGGAAGGCTTCGAGAAGAAGGGCGCGATCGTCGCCGACTACCGTCTTACGAACAATTTCGATACCGAGCTTGTTGAGCTCTTCGGTCAGGAAAAGCGAATTGGTGTCGATTCTGTCGGGGGTGAGGAGTTCTGAGCCGACCGCAATGATTTCCGCTTTCATCGTGAATCATTTTAACCTTTAGCGGTTCGTTGGGTGCAAGTCGGGGGGCGCACCAGAACTAGCGGCGGGTCATTGAAGCAATCGCGCCAACGCGGTTTGCCCGGTGGCACGGTTTACACCGGGCGTAGCCAGGATTAGATTGGCTGCGCTACCGAGGAAAGAGCTTCAGCCGAGGAGTGGCAGGCCGCGAACGTCCCAATCGAGAGTGAACAGAGCGTTCGAGGTAGCGACAATCGCGCGGCCCGATGGCAGTAGCGCCATGCCGACAATGCCACTGCCGCTAAGCGCTAACTCGGCGCGGCCTTGCGGTGTGACGCGCACTATGCCGCGCCGTCCGCCATAGCATGCGGCGACAAATAAATTTCCCTCGCGATCGAAAGCCAGACCTTGCGGACGTCCGAGTCCGCGGAAAAAAGTGGTGACGTCGCCGCCCTGAGAGATGCGATAAACGCGGTCAAAACTCGAAGTGCTCGGCCCGGTGGCGTAGAGTTCGCCGCTGGGATGAAACGCCAGGTGGTACGCGGCGACAGAAGGTTCGAGCGTTGCAAACACAAAAATTTCGCGGCCGGGGCTGATTTTGAAGATGGTGCCGCTGCGGTCGCCGACATAGAGATTGTGATCGCGATCGAACGCCAGGCCTGTGGCAACTCCCATGCCCTCAATCCATTGCTCGGAGCGTCCGTCGGGCGAAACGCGATGGATGGTGCCGTCATGGCGGCAGGAGACGAACAGATTGCCGCTGCGGTCGAGAGCTAGGCCGCTGGGATTCGTCAGTGAAGTGACGAAGGGCTTGACGTTGAAGTTCGAAGTGATTTTGTAAAGCGAGACGGGAACACGCTGGCCGCGTTCGCCGCTGAAAGTCACAAAGATGTTGCCCTCCGCATCCACCGCCGGGCTAGCCACGGGATGCAGATTGTCGGCAATCTGCATGCCTACGGAGACGGAGAACGGCGGGCTTTCATGTTCAGCGGTTGCAACGCGGACGACTCCGTCATTTGCGCCATCCGGGACACGCGCGACGATGCGCCGCGGACTGGCCAGCGCCAAGATAGCGTGCGCGTCGCCAAAGCGAACTACCGGGCGCAAGTTGGTGCGGGTGGCAAATCCGCTGCCGCGAATTTCCACTTCGCCGCCGGGAATTGCCGCGGCGGGCATGACACTCTCAATGCGGGGGATGCCGTTCTTTTCCGTGGAAGCGCCCAGGCCAAATTTCATAACACGCTAAAGTGTAACGCGACCTTCAGCAGAATGGCAGCGTAGACTCCAGCAAGCCAGTCGTCAGCCATTATGCCCCAGCCGCCCGGGAGTTTTTCGAGATTGCGAATGGGAAACGGTTTCCAGATATCGAAGAGCCGGAAGAGCAGAAAGCCGGCGATGAGATATTTCCAATTGAGCAGGCTGAGCGCGGCGAAGATCGCGTAGTCGGAGAAATCCATGTGCGCAGCGAGGTTCGGCAGCGCAATGGGTATCAGCGGAAGAATTAAAGTGATGTGCTGGCCGGCAACTTCGTCAATCACTACGAACTGCGGATCTTTCAGTCCGGCAAAAGTCGCCGCTTTTCCGGCGCTCCAGACACCGATAAAGGAGAGCAAGAGAACCAGGAGAATCGCGCAGGTTACCGGCCCGATCAGCGTGGCATTGTGGATGTCTTCGCCGGGGACAAGGAAGTGGTGGTCCATCAGCGTCGATTCCATCAAACGTTGTTGGGAAAACAGGTCGCGGACGCTGCTAGGGCGCAGGAAAAAAAGCGCGGTCAGCATGGCGGTGACGATGCCGACCAGGGAACCGAAGGTGCCGGGAGCTTTCGGCGCGTAGCCAACACCGAGAGCAGTGGCAATAGCGAGCGCGAGACTGGGTTTTTCCTTGGATGAATCAGTGGATGGTGTCATCGGGCTTTCGTCGCGCATTGGCCTCGGCTTCGAGTTCGTCGAGTTCCGATTCGTCGAACACCGGGTCGGAAACCATGTACTTTTCGCTGGCCCATGCGCCGAGATCGGTGAGCCGGCAGCGTTCACTGCAAAAAGGGAAGTCCTTATCGAAGTCCGAGTCGGTCGCCTTCTTGCAGATGGGGCAGGGATGCTTCATGGCGAAAGCTTACCCCAAAACGCGCAGCGGCGCGCCAGTGGTGATGCGATGCAGCTTTTCGTGGGCGGGAGGCTCGCTGTGTGCTCGGCGTTTTTCAGCCTGCGGCAGGATTTCGACGACGCGGCCGATCAAATCGTAAGCGTCGGTCTTGGCGATTTCCACGCGGGCTGCGTCACCGGTATCGGCGAAGCGGCCGTCAGGGAGTTCGATGTCGGTTAGATAGAGTTTGCCGTCGATGTCCGGCGCCATGCCTTGCAGGCGGGCTTCCCATACCAGCGGATTGTCCTTGGATGGGCCCTCGATGAGCGCAATCTCGCTGCGGCCTTTCCAGTTCTTCAGTTTTTCGCGCGAGATTTTCTTCTGGATGGCCATCAGGCGGTTGCGGCGGTCGGTAATCACCTCGGCTTCGACTTTTCCATCGATTGCGAAGCTCTTGGCGTTGTCCACATCGGAATATTCGAAAACGCCCATCCAGTCGAATTGCCCGGCGCGAACGAAATCGCAAAGTTCTTCGAAGTCGGTCTCCGTTTCGCCGGGAAATCCGACGATGAACGAGGTGCGCAGCGAAACGTCGGGAATTGTGGCGCGAATGCGCTCCAGCAGCTTGAGAAATGCGTCGCCGTGCGAGCCGCGCTTCATGCGGGCCAGCACGTTGCGGCTGGCGTGCTGCAGCGGCATGTCCATATATTTCGCCAGGCGCGGGTGGGCGGCTACGGTATCAAGCAAATTTTGTGTGACGCGGTTCGGATAGGCATAAAGAAAACGCACCCAGAGAAGTTCCTCAACGTTCGCCAGGGCTGCGAGAAGTTGTGCCAGACCGTCGCGCAGGCCGAGATCTTCGCCGTAGGACGTGGTGTCCTGGCCGATCAAGGTGATTTCGCGAGCGCCGGAGGCAGCCAGATTTTCCACTTCGCGGACCACCGATTCAAAGCGGCGGCTGCGGAACTTTCCGCGCAACTGCGGAATGATGCAGAAAGTGCAGGGATGATCGCAGCCTTCGGCAATCTTGATGTAGGCCGCGTGCTTCGGCGTGGTCAGGATACGCGGAGTCAGATCGTGATAAAGAAAGGCCGGCGGCTCGGCAGGGAGTACCCGCAAGTCGCCATGGACGGCTTCGAGGATCCGCTCGACTTCGCCGGTGCCGACAACGGCATCCACTTCCGGGACTTGCTCGAGAATCTGGTCGCGATAGCGTTCCACCAGGCATCCGGCGACGATCAGTTTTCTCGCCGCGCCAAATTTTTTGTGCTCGGCCATTTCGAGAATGGTGTCGATGGACTCTTTTTGCGCGGATTCGATGAAGCTGCAGGTGTTGACGACCAGGATTTCGGCTTCGTCGGCGCGCGCCGTCAGTTCATAGCCATCGCGCGCGAGTAGACCCATCATCACCTCGCTATCAACGAGGTTTTTGGGGCAACCCAGACTGATGAATCCAACCTTCGGCATGGAAGAAATTGCGCCTTATCGCAATTCTCTATTGTAGCACGCGAGTTGTGCGGATCTCGGTCGGCTAGGTGGCGGCGAAACGGGTGATTTTGACAAAGGTTAGCGAGTGCGGAGTTCAGCGCGGATCGTTCCCAGGAGCTGTTGCAGGCGCGAAACGTCGCAAGCTTCGCCGCCAAACCGGGAGGCGGCATAGAGGTGCGTGAATTCGTTGATCGGTGAGCTCAACGACGGCGTTTTTACGGCTGCCGCGAACTCAAATGGCGTCTGAGTCTCGCTGCGCGCATAGCCGTGCCGCCCCATCAGGTGCAGCATTTCCGAGTACATTCGCGAGGCGATTTGCGAACTGGCGACTCCGGTATTTTTGCCGCGCAAGACCAACGCCATTTTCAACTGACGAAGCAGCGTGCCTATCCACCCGTAGCGCGCGGCGATGAGCAACGCCGCCAGAAATAATGGCAGCAGGTAAGAAAAAAGTCCGTGGTGGATTTGCCACATGCTCAGCCGGTCTTTGAGATGGCGCTGCTTTTCCGCGAACCACAGCGTTCCCAAATCGCGCCAGTTGCGCGATTTGACTTGAAAGCTTTGCGCAAGCGCGGTTTGGTGCGCGAAGTCGTAGCTGATCACCCAGTCGTTCCAGGTTAATTCGGCCCAGTCGGCGATTTGCGAGAGGCGTGAAAATAGGCTTGTGGAGACGGCCGGCGCGTCCGGCGTTGGATCAAAAACCACCCAGCCAGTGCCGGGAAAGTACGCTTCTACCCAGCTGTGTGCGTCGCTGGCGCGCACAATGTAATCGCCGCCAAGTTCGTTGAATTCGCCGGGCAGGAAGCCATTTACTTCGCGGGCGGGAATGCCGAGGGTGCGCAGCATGACGGTCATCGAAGAGGCGAAATATTCACAATGGCCGGCGCGCGTTTCGAAAAGAAAATGAGCAAGCGGATCTTTGCCGGGACTTCCGGTGAGATTCAGCGTGTAGGCATATTTTGTTTTCAGGAAAGCTTCCAGCGTGGCCGCTTTTTCATACGGATTGGACGCGCGTTGGGTGGCAGTCTGGGCCAGCGTGGGAATGCGTGGATCGACTTCGGGCAGCTGCAGATAGGTTGCGGAGATGTCAGCCGGGTAATCGGTGCCGGCGGCCTGGAGACGCGCACGGTCGAGGACCGGAAGTTGCGCGATGCCGGTGTAACGGACCGAGACAAAATTGTGAAATGGATTCATCAACGATCCGGCAGCATCGCGATAAACATAAGTTCGCCGGTGTGTCGTGCCGGCTTCACCGGTGAAATTGCCGCGGATGGCCATCATGGTGCCGGTTACGAAGAGCGCGTCGGATGCCAACGGCTCTTGCAACACCGTGAATTGCAGAATGGCGCCGCGAGGCTCGCCGGGTTTTGGGCGATCGTGAAGCGCGATCCAGCCATCGGTATTGGCAAGCAGCGTTTCCGGAGTGCGTTCGCCGGCGGTCCAGCGCCTGCCGTCGAAATTAGCGAGAGCGTTGCCGCGCCAGCGCAGCGCGCGATAGTTGATTGGCGAGCCAGTCTCGACGCGAAGCACCACTGCTGTACTTTTTTTAATTTCGCCGATTTGCCCAAGCTCGACCTGATCGGAAAATCCGCTGAGGAGAGTCGGATTAAAACTGGTTTTGCCGAGATAGCCCGCACTTACGCGAGGCAGAAGAAAGAACAAAATCGTGCCGCAAAGAATCGCGCCGACAGAAACGCTGATGGCGGCGAGAGCGAGCGCACGTGCGAGCTTTTTCTCGGAATCCGGCAGCGACGCATCGGTGGGGATGAGAGCGCCAGCCGCACCGCGGCGCAATTCGAGCCCGGTGTAGGTGGCGACTGCGAAGAGCAGAAAGAGAAAAAATAAAAAGAGGAAGGTGGTGTCCACGGTAAGCACCGCAGAAGCGAGTACCGCGGCAAACGCCAGCATGATCAGGAAATGCGCGTCGCGATCGGTGCGAGCGCTATAGAGGCGCACCAGCAGAACAAAAATCAAGAAATGTACGGAGCTAATCAGCGCAGCGTAAAGAGGCGGATTCGGTGAATTCGCCGCGAGAATGCGGGAGAGAAAAAACATGTCCACCGGGAAAAACAAGATGTAGCAGAGAACCATAAATGTAGCGATTCGGGTGGACAGCTCGACTTCGTGGCCGTACCACCACCGTCGCGCGCGATACAGAAGACCGACGATGGCGACGATCGAGGTGAACAGATCAATTTTACCGGTGCCGATGAGCGTCAAGACGGAGGTGAATAGCAAAAGAAAAAGTGAAATGCGGAAGAAGCGTTCCGCGGGAAGCGGTTTCGCGAGCGGGAGTGACGTGCTGGCAGCCATGGCGGAACTTCAATCGTAACATCCGGAGTGCGAGCCTTGAGCTGCAGCGGTCCAATCAATAACTGCTCATTTGCAGTTTTTCGTGAGAAAGATGCTTGATTGCACAGCGCGCGATCTTGCGGGTGAGGTTGGAGACGGGTACCGACTGGAAATCCTGGATGGGCACGCGTTTGGCGCCGGAAATCTTGGGGAGTAGCTTCAAACGAACCAGATATGCGGCGACGGATATGGCGCGATAGGTCACGGTGTGGCGAACTTTGTCCAGAAGCTCCGGGCGAATGGATTGTGATTTCTTTATTCGCAAATCTCGGTGCAGGAGAGTGTTCAGCGTTTCGATCGCAGACTTGGGAGCCGAAACCGTCGGAAAATGCCAAAGCTTTGCGACGAGAGACGGAATGTGGTCGTCAGCGGCGCTTTTAGAAAGGGCTGCAGGCGGCGGTAAGAGCAGCGTATTGGCTTTTGCGTCGAGCAACACGACGCTGACCAACTGAACCGCTACCGTGGCGCGTTTTTTGCGTCTTTCCGGGAGCGATTCGGCAACGCCGAGTTTTCTGGCTTCGCAAAATTGCGCAACGGGACATAGAAGACATTGCGGCGCGCGGGGCGTGCAGACAGTGGCGCCCAACTCCATCATTGCTTGATTCCAATCACCGGGAAATTCGCTGGCGAGTAGCTGGCTGGCGGTCATTTGCAAGTTGCGCCAGCGATTCGGTTTGCGCAGATCGCCGCGGATGGCTTCTAGGCGCGAAAGCACACGAGCAACATTGCCGTCGAGCACCGCGTGCTTCTCGTCGAAAGCGATGCTAAGAATCGCCGCCGCCGTATATTCGCCAATGCCCGCGAGAGACAACACTTCTTCGCGGTGACGCGGAAATTCGCCGCCATATGTTACAACGATCTGTTGCGCCGCTTTCTGTAAATTGCGAGGGCGGCGGTAGTAGCCGAGGCCGGACCACAGGCGCAAGACTTCTTCTTGAGGCGCCGCGGCGAGCGATTTTACGTCCGGAAAGCGCGCCAGAAATTTTTCATAATAGGGAATGACTGCTGCGACGCGAGTTTGTTGCAGCATGATTTCGGAAACCCAGATGCGGTAAGGATCGCGATCCTTACGCCACGGCAAATTACGTTGATATGTATGGAACCAGTTGAGAAGCGCTTTTCGAAATTCTTGCAGACTAACGTTTTGCAAATTTGCACCAGCCCGAAGAATGCTAACGCTGTTGGCGAAGTTCTTCGAGTGATTCGAGAAAAATTACATAGGAAGAGTGCCACAGTTCGGCGGGAATGGTGCCGCGGGGACGGCTGGTGACGATCACTTTGAAGAGTTCGGGAGAAGCGGCCAGGTCTTGCAGCAGCGCGTCTTGTGCCTCGATGGATTGCGGCTGGGCCAGCGCCAGATGCCGCAAGATCGCGAAGATAGTGTCTTCCGCGGGAGCAAGCGCGGTTTCGATTCCGACGCTGCGGAATTGCAGGAACGCGTTGCGCTCGTAGAAGTGCCAGGCGATGCCGGCACACAAGGTCACGGCACGCTCGAACCGCTCGTTCAGCGCCGCGCCGGCTTTCACGGCACCGTCGCCTGGGTGCGGATCGAGGACCAACAGAATGCGGCAATCGTCCTCGCGGGCGAATTCGCGAACCATCAATGAGCCGGCGCGCGCGGAGGCTTTCCAATGCACGTGGCTGGCGCTGTCAGTCGGAACGTATTCGCGAATCGCGTGCAGATCCTGGCCGCGGCCCTTGCGATAACTCTCGATGCTGCCTTCAATGCCCGGGAAAATTTCGCTGAGTTCGGAATTCGACTCAACCGACGGATAGACGAGGGCTTCGGAAACGAGCGTGAGGCGGCGCGCTTTCTGCAGGAAGCCGAAGGGAAACCGCGTGACGATGCGGAAGGTGTCTTGCACGTGCAACCCGCGGCGTAGAAATGTGACCGGCACACTTTGTTTGGAACGCTGCTGGCGCGGCAGGTACGGAAAAAACACCGGAGTCTCGAGCAGTGCCGCGGCGGGCATGTTCTTGGGTGTGACCGCTTCAACGCGGAGCGCGAAAGAGGGCAGCGTCAATTTCTGGTTGTTCAATTCGACGGCCGCACGCACGGTTTGTCCGGCAAAGATATGTTCGGGAAGATCGATTTTCAGATCAATGCCGGCCAGCGAAATTGAAGAGAGTATCCCGGACATCAGGATGACGGAAACCAGGCAGGCGAGAATCAGGAAAAGAAGATTGTTGCCGGTGTTTAGTGCGGCGAGCGAAACCAGCATCGTAGCGCCGATGTAGAGCCAGCCGGCGCGGGTGATTTTGTATTCGATCTTGTAGCCGATCCAGCGCAGCGGGGTTCGTTTGGCGAGGGTGGGGACCAGCGTGACGCCGACCCAACCGGCGATCGCCAGTGCGAAGAGCGCGGAGCTGGCGGCGACGCCGACATTGCCGAGTTCGGCGGCGGCACCGGAATAGACGGCGAGCAGCAGTGCAACGCCGAGCGCGGCGATGGAAAGAAAAAATGCGCGGACGGCGGGTCGGTCGGCCTTGGCCCAGAGTTGCGCGAGGGTGGAGGTGGCAGATGGCATGGCGGCAGATCAGAGATCAGCGACCAGCAAAACCAAAAATCGAGCGGCGCAGTGCAAAGCAATATCCTTGGACAAGAGCCGGCAAGATGCCGGCGCTACAACAAAATTCGACCGACGTTAACGCCCGTTACAACGTCGCCAAGCGACGGCGCCGCTGCTAGAGCGGGACGCGGACGGAATCGACGATTTCGCGAAGGGCGGCTTCGGTGGTTTCGGATTTCTTTTGCAACGAAGCGTGGCGCGCGCTGGCGACCACGCGGTGCGCGAAAACCGAAACCGCCAATTGCTTGAAATCGTCGGGCACGCAGTAATCGCGGCCTTCAAGGAAAGCGCGGGCTTGCGCGGCGCGTTGCAGCATTAAAGTTCCGCGCGGGCTGACGCCGAGCGCCAGCTGGTCCGAGTTGCGAGTACGATTCACGATTTCGAGCGCGTAATCGTGCAGGCTGGCGTCCACTTTTACGTGAGTGACGGCATCCTGCATGGCGAGCACTTCACTGACATCGGCGACCGGCTCGAGCGTTTCGATGGGATTGTCGAAAGCGCGGCGGCGCAGGATTTCGCGTTCGGTTTCCTGCGAGGGATAACCCATCTTGATGCGCATCAGGAAGCGATCGAGTTGCGACTCGGGCAGCGGATAAGTGCCGTGATGTTCGACAGGATTTTGCGTGGCGATTACCAGAAAAGGCTGCGGCAGCGGATGAGTCTTGCCGTCCACGGTGATTTGCGCTTCGTTCATGGCTTCGAGCAAAGCAGATTGAGTGCGCGGCGTGGTGCGATTGATTTCGTCGGCAAGGACGATGTTGGCGAACAGCGGGCCGGGGCGGAATTCAAATTCGCGGGAGTCAGGTTGATAGACGCTGACGCCGAGAACATCGCTCGGCAAAAGATCGGAAGTGAATTGCACGCGCTGAAAGCTGCAATGAAAAGACTTGGCGAGTGCCTGGGCCAGAGTGGTCTTGCCCACGCCGGGAACATCTTCGATCAACAGGTGCCCACGCGCGAAAAGCGTGATCAGCGCGAGCTGGATGGCCTCTTCTTTGCCAAAAATGGCGCGCGCGATGGAGCGCTGCAACTGCGACACGACTTGAGAGGTAGCGGCCGGCATTGGTTGAAAACCCCGGATAATCCTGTTACAAAAGAAAGACTGTGCTGCGATTCGGTTGGATGCCATAGAACGAATCGCGGCGAGTTTCAGGGTTGTACTTGCAAACCCTGAGTTGAAAGAATCCACCCGTTCCAGACGGGCGATTAGCTCAGCGGTTAGAGCGCTCGCCTCACACGCGAGAGGTCAAAGGTTCAAATCCTTTATCGCCCACCACTTTTCCGTACTTTGCTATTCTAGCTAAACAAAATCATGTCAACCGTACTTCGTGCGATCGAGTTTCTAGGTTTGAGCATCTGGCTGGGGAGCGACATTTTTTTGAGCTAGTCAACTCTAGCGATTTCCTAGAATCGTTGGTAAGTCTCGCGCGGAATGCAGCACTGCTACGATTTGCACCAAGCTGTCCGCCTCGCGGGAGTGATAGACGATCAGTACGAATCCAGAGGCCAGAAGAGGACGCGCTTCGATGTGAGATCGGCACGGGAATGGCCGGACGCCGGCCATTTTGCCACGGGTTCAAAAGCCCGGAAGAATTGATCGATCAAGCGATCGGCAGCGACTGGACTGTCGAGTGAAATGTACTTCTGAATGCCAAGAAGGTCTTCGAGGGCTTCGGCGAGAGTTCGTAGGAATCCATTGCGAGCCGCTTCTAGTCTATTGCTTGCGGGCGGCGCGGAGTGCAGCGCGTGCGTCAGTTGGACGGATTCCTCTACCTTTGCTCAACTGTTCGAGGCCTCGGTCAATTTTTTGGCGAACTGCGGTCCGGTCATGCTGCTTCGCGAGTTCCTGCTCTTCCAGCAGGCGCAAGGCTTCGCGGATGACTTCGGATGCGGATGCATACCGGCCGGTGCGGACCTTCTCGTCGACCCAGTTTTCCAGTTCGGGAGTGAGGGACACATTCATCGTGAATAACCTCCGGATTCAAAGATAACAAAGCTTAGCATAGTTCGTTATCGGGGTAGCCGGCGTTCTGCGGAGTAAACTATCTGGCGGAGTCGCGGTATCGGAGCGTGCCATGAGCGTGTTTTTGCGGGCGGTCGAATTCCTGGGCTTGGGAATCTGGCTAGGGAGCGATGTGTTTTTGAGTTTTGTGGTGGCGCCGGGGGCGTTTTCGGTGCTGGCCAGCCGGGATCAGGCTGGCGCGATTGTTGGTTATTCGCTGACGCGGATGCATTGGATGGGAATTGCTTGTGGCGTAGTGATCTTGCTGGTACGGATGGTGCGGATTCGGAGTTTGGGTAGTTTGGTGGAGCCCGCGGCTTTGTGTGTGATGGTGATGATTTTGCTTACGGTGGTTTCGCAAGTGGCGGTCGGTCCGAAGATGGCGGTGTTGCGGGTGCGGATGGGGTCGATCGAGGCTACGGCGGCCGGGAATCCGTTGCTGGCGGAGTTCGGGCGGCTGCACATGGTTTCGGTTGGCTTGGAGAGTGGTGTGTTGCTGGCGGGAATCGCAGCAATAGTATCGAGTGTTCGGGAGCTCGCGGCGCGCCTCGCGTGAGCCCTCAACCGGCAAGGTCTTTGTTTTGTAACACGATAAGATTTTCAAAAGAAAGAAGTTACGCCGAATTGAGGGCTATGTTTGGATTATGAATCGCGCTGGAAGCGATTCTCTGCGGGGCATAATACCTTACAAGATAAGTATATCATATGTGCACAGAATGTCAAGAAAAATATCATAAAAAATAACGGTGGGTTTGGCGGGATTGGGTTGGGCGGCTCAGTTCCATTTTGGAACGCCGCTGGAAAGTTGGCTAGTGGCTCGCTGCCTCGCTGACCGGCTTTTTCCGAACGATCCTCACACGCTTGGTCAGCAAAACTTTTACCCGCATCTTGCGTTTTCGCCTGGCCCGTTTCGGTCTCGGCGGCTTGATTTTGTTGGTGGTGGCGTAGCCGGCTTTTTCGAAGGCGCGCCACATGTACCAGGAAGCGACGGTGCGGTAGGGGCGCCAGCGCTCGCCGAAGGCCAGGAGTTCCTTGGGGCGAGGCTTGTGTTTCTTGCCGTAGGCGACGGACCAGCCTTTTTGCACGCCGAGGTCGTGGATGGGGAGGACGTCGGGGCGGCCGAGGCGAAAGATCAGGAACATTTCGACGGTCCAGGCGCCGATGCCGCGAACGGAAACCAGGCGTTTGACGAGTTCCTCGTCGGAAAGTTTGAGGGCTTCCTCGTGGGTGGGGACGATGCCCTCAATGGTTTTTTGCGCGAGGTCTTTCATGGCCAGAATCTTTGCGCCGGAGAGGCCGGCTTTTCTCAGCGCGGGCTTTTTGAGTTTGAGCATTTCTTTCGGAGTTGGCGGGCCGCCGGCGGCGCTGAGTGCTTTGACGCGAGCGTAGATCGTGGCGGCAGCTTTGCCGGAGATGGATTGGTAGGCGATGGCTTCGAGCAGTGCTTCGTAGGGGGATTGCGAGTGGTCTATTTGCGGTTCGAACGGACGGGCTTCGTTAACTAGGCGAGCGATGCAGGGATCGCAGCTGGAGAGATGGGCTACGGCGGCGGCGAGATCGAATGGGAACACCGTGGACATAACGCGAGAGCATAGCGCATTTCGCTACAGCAGTCTCATGCACGGCTCCTCATAACGCTGTCAGGGCGGCCCAATCATATCGTCGCTTGAACAGACAGTGAAGAGAATGTCTTCACCCGGCAAAAGCACGATGCGGACGTCGATCGTGCTAAACTTTTTCGCTTATGCAAACAGGAATTATTGGACTACCACAGGTTGGGAAGACGACGCTGTTCCGGATATTGACCAAGGCGCATGTGGATCCGGCGAAGAGCGGGCAGGAGACGCGAGTTGGCGTGGCGAAGGTACCGGAGCCGCGGCTGGCGGAGCTGGCGAAACTGTATAACCCCAAGAAAATTACCTATGCGACTGTGCAGTACGTCGATTTGGGCGGGATGCAGAAGGAGCGGATGCGGGAATCGCTGGCTTCGCTGCGCGAGGTGGACGCGATTGCGCATGTGATTCGGGTGTTTGACGATCCGAGCGTGCCGCATGCGGAGGGGACGATTGATCCGTTGCGCGATGCGACGAATCTGGAGCTGGAACTGATCTTTTCTGACCTGGAGCAGATCGACAAGCGACTGGAGCGCCTCGAAAAAGATTTAAAGAAGAAAGCCGACAAGGGATTTGAGCTGGAGCAAACGGTTCTGAAGAAGTGCAAAGCGCATCTGGAAGCGGAAAAACCGCTGCGAGAGTTGGAGCTGACTCCGGAAGAGCGTAAGCCGATTGGCGGATTTTTGTTTTTGTCGCAAAGGCCGATGCTATTCGTGTTGAATTTGGGAGATGACGAAGCGGGTGAGTTGGAGACGGCTGTGGAGCGGCACAAGCTGGGCGCTTTGCAGGGGCGGACGAATACGGCAGTGGTGGCGGTGTGCGGACGGTTGGAAGCGGAGCTGGCGGAGATGGACGAGAAGGAAGCGGCGGAGTTGCTGGCTTCTTATGGATTGAAAGAACCGGGACTGAACCGGTTGATTCGCGCGACATACGATTTGATGGGGCTGACGTCGTTTTTTACGGCAGGCGAGCCGGAAGTGCGTGCCTGGACGATTCACAAGAATACCAATGCGGTGAAAGCGGCGGGAGCGATTCATAGCGACATTGAAAAGGGATTTATCCGCGCGGAAGTGGTGCGTTGGAATGATCTGCTGGTGGCGGGGAGTCTTGGGGCGGCGCGGGAAAAGGCCCAGGTGCGGCTGGAGGGGAAAGAGTACATCGTGCAGGAAGGCGATGTGATTTTGTTCCGACACAGCGGGTAAACAAGGAAAGAGCGGATTCACCACAGCGTCACAGAGACACCGAGACCGGAACGCGACCAAGAGTTAAGAAGAAAAAAGATAATGCTGAGAAGCAGAGTGCGCTGAGACTCGCAGAGGGAAGAAAGAAAAAGCTTAAGAGTACCCAGAGGGTACAGAGGCCGGACCCAGAGTTACACAGAGAAGAGACTGCAGGCGGATGGAAAATAGCGAAGCGGTGAGGATCGGGCTGGCGGCGGGGCTGGGGCTGGTGGCCGCGGGCGGAAATCTGTTGGGCGGGTATTTTGTGGTGCGGCGCGATTGGCCGCGGAAGTATTTGCAATATTTTCTGGCGCTAGGCGCCGGATACATGCTGGCGGTCGCGCTGATCGACATTATTCCGGAGTCTGTGAAGCTTGCGGGGCAGCGAGCGTTTCTTTTTGTGCTGGCGGGATTCTTCCTGATCCATTTATTCGAACACACCATAGCGCCGCATTTTCACTTTGGGGAGGAAACCCACAAGGAAGAGTTCTCGCACGGAAATGCGCGGCGCACCGTGCTGCTGGGACTTGGAATTCACGCGTTTTTTGATGGAGTGGCGATTGCAGCGGGGTTCCTGATTTCGACCTGGCTGGGCGTCGTAATCTTTGTGGCGGTGTTTCTACATAAGCTGCCGGAGGGGTTTACGGTGGCGTCGATGGTGCTGGCGAGCGGGCAGGGTAGGCAGAGCGCGATTCGGGCTGCGGCGACGCTGGGTGGATCGACGCTGTTGGGTGTAGCGCTGACTAGCGTGTTTCAGGGGCAGTTGCAGTATGCTTTGCCGCTTGCGGGTGGGGTTACGCTGTATGTGGCTGCGACGGACCTCTTGCCCGAGGTAAATAGGGAGCCGAACTGGCGGATGGCGCTGCTGGTGTTTGCGGGGGTAACTATCTTGTTGATATTGCAGAGGTTGGCTGGCGTTTAGGGTGGGGCAAATAGCCTAGGAGGATAGACCGGAAGAGTGTGGCGAAAAAAGCACCGGTCGTTACCTAGCGCGTGCTCCAACTAGAGCTCGCACCTGAGACCGGCGCCTGCAAAGGCCTAAGGGCAAGATAATGGGTAGCCTAGGGTAGGGGGATAGCTTAAACGCCGGATAAATTGGGCTGCAACTTTATGAGACTGCTTGTGTTAGATGGAGTGTGGTCGCGATGACCAGGTCGGACGTCCAACTGATGCTGGACGTGAAGGCGGGCGACGAACAGTCGTTCGAACTTCTGTTGCAGCGCTATCGGAGTCCGCTGGTCAATTTCCTGTACCGGATGGTTCGGAACCGGGAACAGGCGGAAGACCTGGCCCAGGAAGTTTTTATTCGAGTGTATCGCGCGCGGGAAGAGTACGTGCCGAGCGCGAAGTTCACCACCTGGCTTTTCCGGATTGCGACGAATCTGGCGCTGAACTCGCTGCGCGATCATCGTTACCAAAAGATGGAGATGTCGATCGACGCGCCGCTGGCCGCCGACGCGGAGGACGGAGATGAAAGGCCGTTTGAAGTGGCCGACAAGCACGCGACTATCGAACAAGATTTGGTCGAGCAGGAACGAAAAAAAATGATCCGGCACGCGATTGAAAAATTGCCGGAAAAGCAGCGAGCGGCAGTGCTGCTGCACAAGTATCAAGAGCTGGATTATGCGGAGATCGCCAAGATTTTGAGTTGTTCAGAGAGCGCACTGAAGTCGCTCTTGTTTAGAGCCTACGAGGTGTTGCGAGTTGAACTGGCGCCGCTGGTAAGGCAAGGAACGAAGTAGCGCGAAACAAGGAAGTAATGGAGTAAGGCAAGTCGCAGAACAAGTTTGGTAGTGAGCAGTGAGAGGATGGGCATGATGAGTTGCACAAAAATGGAAAGCCGGATTCTGGCGTACGCGGATGGGCGGCTGAAAGAAAGCGAGCGCGCGGATGTCGAGAAACATCTCGCGGCGTGCCATGCGTGCCGGGTGCGTGCGAATGAATTTCGCTCGGTGAATGATCTTCTCGGTGAGCTGCCGATGATTGAGCCTTCGCCTGCGTTTGATGTGCGGGTGCGCGCGCGTGTGGCCGCAGAGCCGGTGAAGCAGAATTGGTGGGCTTGGATGTGGCCATCGCCGCGGATCGCGTTTGCGGCTTCGATGTTGCTGCTGGCGATGATCTGGGTGGGCTACCGGTCACAACCTATTGCTCCAGTAATCCCCCCGGAAGAAGCGGATGTGTCGATGATGCAGGATATTTCGGTGATGGAAGATCACGACACGCTGGCGAACTTTGAGCCGTTGAAGGCGTTGCCGGCGCCGGTCGATACGGATTTTGACGATCCCGATCACCAGATGTAATCGGGGCCGACGCAAAGGAATAATGACGCAGAGAATCAAATTCGGATGGACGATGGTGATGGCGGCAGGCCTTGCTGTGACGGGCGGGTTTGGTGCCGCATCGGCGCGGGCGCAGAACCATCCGGATCGGCCGCCACAGAGGCAAACGGCGCCGGCGACTGCTCCGAGGCCAGCGACGAATGCGCACTCGAATCCGTCGAATGCGAATCGGCCGCCGGTCAATCAAGCGAATCGTCCGCTCAATCAACATGAAAATCGGCCGCCCGCGACGACGACGGGCCCGACGCGTACCAATAATTTCAACTATCGGCCAAACCAAAATGTGCCGGGAGCGAGAATGAGTCCGCGGCAGCAGGTTGGAGTCGGCGCGCCGCGGCCGTTTGTGGATCGCATGCGGGATTTGACGCCGCAACAGCGCGACCGCGTTTTGCAAAGCACCCGATCATTTCAAAATCTTTCACCCGAGCAGCAGGGCCGAATCAAGCAGCAGTTCAATCAATGGGACAAGATGACGCCAGTGCAGCGGGCGGATTTACGCGCGAAAGAAGATACCTGGCGCAAGATGACGCCGGAACAGCGCGATCACATCAAGAGCGATGTGCTGCCGAAGTGGCGGCAGATGCCGTGGGAACGCCAGCAGGTGATTCAGCAGAAGCTGGGCGTGTTGCAAAATATGCCGGAGTCCGCGCGCAACCAGCGACTGAGCGATCCGAATTTTACCCGCGGCATGAGCGAGGAAGACAAAGCCACGCTTCACGATTTGAGCCACCTGCATGTGGGTGGCGCGCCGGACCCGCCCGGCAATGAGCAGTAAGGCGTTAGAAACCAAGCTCAATTTAGTTGCGTTGAAAGTCTGCCTGTGACGTTGACAATGTGGAATTGTCCCGGCATCGTGACTTGTTGGGATTCATAGCATCGAATAGGTGGAGAAGAAGAGTTCTGCCGTGACCACGCGCTTTCGCGCACTCAAGCATCGCAATTTCCAATTATTCATCGTGGGCCAGCTCGTTTCCTTGATTGGAACGTGGATGCAGACCACCGCGCAGTTGTGGCTGGTCTACGATCTAACGCATTCGGCGGCGCTACTTGGAATTTTTGGATTCGCCAACCAAATTCCGATGCTGGTGCTGGCTTCGGTGGGCGGATACGTGGGCGACCGCTACAGCCGGCATCGCGGAGTGATCGCAACGCAGACCATTTCGATGATCCTGGCGTTTGTGTTGGCGGGACTGACGCTGAGCCACCACATCCAAGAGTGGTCCTTAATCGCCATCACTTTTCTGGTGGGAATTGTGAACGCGTTTGATGTGCCAATCCGGCAAGCATTTTTCGTGGAGATGGTAGGGAAGGAAGATCTGCCAAACGCGATCGCGCTGAACTCATCCATTTTTAATGGCGCGCGGGTGGTCGGTCCGGCGATTGCTGGATTTGCGATTGCTTGGATTGGCGAAGGCTGGTGTTTCGTTTTGAATGGTGTGAGCTTTCTTGCGGTGATTCTCGCGCTGGTGGCGATGAAAATTCAGCCGCTCGAGAGGAAGCCGAACACCGAGTCTCCTCTGCAAAGTTTGTTCGAAGGATTTCGATACGCTATGAGCGACCGGCCGACCCGATCCGCCTTGCTGCTGCTGAGCATGCTGAGCTTGTTGGGCTTGCAGTATTCGGTGTTCATGCCGATCTTTGCGAACGACATTTTACATGTAGGCGCACGTGGCTTGGGGTTGCTGATGAGCGCAGCGGGAGTGGGAGCGGTACTCGGTGCGCTGCAATTCGCGGCGCGTACTAGTTACAAGGGCCTGGCAAAATGGATCGCGGCGATGTCGGTGATCTGCGCGCTTGGCTTGATTGGATTTTCGCAGTCGCATGTTTTCTGGATTTCCGTCGCGGTCTTATTTGTCGTGGGATTTGCGGCCACTTCTCAGATGGCCGCAACCAATACTACCGTGCAAAATCGCGTGCCGGACGAACTGCGTGGCCGGGTGATGGCGGTCTACGCAACCATGTTTATGGGTGTGCAGCCGATCGGAGCGCTGCTCGCCGGCGGAATCGCGAAGCGTTATGGCGCACCTTCAACACTGGCAATGTTCGGAACTTTTTGTCTCGCCGGAAGTTTGTTATTTGCCGCCTGGGTGGTAATGCGACTGCGTGCGGCGCAAGAAGCAGCGCAGGTTCAAGCAGGGTTGGTGCGGTAGAGCCAGCGCGCGGTCGCCGGCTCCTCGAATTGGGCTGGCGAAGAAACGGCCTCGAGGATGGCGTCAACGTTCGAACGGTTTGGTGACAGCGAGCAGACCGGATCGGTAGCCGCGGCATCTCCCGCCAACAAAAATGCCTGGCAGCGGCACCCGCCAAAATCTTGCGCACGCCGGTCGCAAGATTTGCAGGGCTCCGGCATCCAGTCTTCGCCACGGAATTTTTGAAACGCTGCGCTCGATTCCCAAATTTCGCGCAACGATCTTTCCTTCACATTCTCGAAGCGCAATCCAGGAATGACTGCGGCCGCGTGGCAGGGCATCGCCTCGCCACCGGGCGTGATCAACATCGCCTTCCGCGCCCAGCCGCCCATGCAGGGTTTGGGGAATTTCGCGTAATAGTCGGGAACCACGTATTCGATGCGTAGTTCGCCGCGCAGGCGTTCTTGCGCGCTCTTGAAAAAATCGATGGAATGCATGAGCTGGCCGCGAGTTGGAAGAAGCTGTTCGCGATTTGCGAACGCCCAGCCGTAATACTGCACGTGAGCGAATTCGACGCGCGAGGCGGAAGAGTTTTCCGCGATCGCCAGCATTTCGTCGAGCTGATCGAGATTCTTGCGATGCAGCACGAAATTCAGCGTGACGCCGACGCGGCGGGACTTGAGCCACTCGAGCACGCGAAGTTTCTGCGCGTGGGCTTTGGTGCTGCAGATTTCGTTGGCGGATTCTTCGCGCGCGCTTTGAAAGCTGAGCTGAAAATGATCGAGCCCGGCGGCCAGCAATTCATCGAGCCGCTTCTCGTCGAGCGGAAGGCCGGAAGTGATCAGGTTGACGTAGAGATTTGCTGCCCTTGCGGTTTCAATAAGTGCGGAGAGATCGGTTCGAGTGAGCGGTTCGCCGCCCGTCAAGTCGAGTTGCATTACGCCGAGGGCGGCGGCTTCGCGGAACACCCGGAACCAGGTTTCGGTGCAGAGTTCATCTGCGCGGGCGGTAAGTTCGGCGGGATTGGAGCAATAAACGCAGTGTAGCGGGCAGCGGTGGGTGAGTTCGGCGATTAGGGCAAGGGGATTTGGGGAGTGACCGGTCATTGCCCCACCGTTTTACGTGAGGTATTGCGGCAAGCGGAGCGAGATTTCTCGCTCCGCTCGGAATGACGGGTTTTGGTCATTGCGCAGGGTTTTAAATTCATGACGCAAAATCTAACGCGCGTTGATCGTGCAAAAGTTGCAGGTAACCCAGTATGTCGTCCTCAACTTTTTTGGGCTGCGCTTTGGAATACATCTTCTGTAATTCCGAAACGATTTCAGCGATGGAACGCTTGCCATCACAGCGGGTGACAATTTCAAGACTCGGCCCGCTAAGCCGCAGCGCGCGCTCTGGCATCAATAGCACCTTCAATCCTTGGTTTTCGCCAAGCCGGCAACCTGGCGCGAGCTGCGGACGCGAATGGGGGTCGAGGCTCATAGGTCGGTTTTGTCAGGGTGAAACGCGCCGGGCGGCGGCCAACCCGGTTGGACGTAGGCGAAATAGAGCGCGTCAAGCATAGCCCACAGAATATCGCACTTGGCGCGCAACGCGGCATGCGCGGCGTCCTGCTCTTCCCGCGTGCGGGCGTGCTTGACGACCCAGGCCAGCGCAAATTCGGCATCTTCCGGAGCTTGCGTGAGCCGGCCGGTGAAGTAATCGAGGCCGGAGGACATCCACGGATAAAACTCACGGAGCTTGTCCATACGCAATGAGATCAATCGCCGCGAGAAAAGTTCGGTAAGGGAAGAGGCGACCGCTTCTAGGTGTGAATGAGTCGAGGCGAAAGTGACGTAAGCATCCACGGCAAAGCGTGTGGCCGGGAGGATCCCGTCGCCACGCACAGCATGAATGCGGGGCAGCCCGGTGGCTTCCACTAACTTGAGCCATTTTTCGACGCCACCGGGCGCGCTGCCATCCCCGTCGTGATCCTCGAGGCGTTTGCGCCACGCGACGCGAAAACCCTGATCGTCCGAACGTGCCAGCAGTGCGGAGTCTTTTCTCGGAATGTGGCTCTGGTAGTAGTAGCGGTTCAACGCCCATGCCTGCATCTGCCCGCGGCTGAGCGCTCCCTCGTGCATTAATTTGTGGAAAGGATGCTTGTGGTGATAGCGCTCTTCACCGATGGCATGAAATCCGGCGATAAAGTCCGATTCAGAAAGAAAGGGCTTTTCGTTCTGATGGTTCAAAGTATGAGCTCCATCCCGTCATAGGCTATCTCAAAACCTGCGTCGAGCGTGACTCGATGTTCGTCACTGTTTTCATCGAGGACGGGATTGGTGTTGTTAATGTGAATCAGAATCTTGCGGCACCCGGAATCTTTCGGAAACTGGGCGAGCAAGCCGTCGCGCCCGGAGAGCGGAAGATGTCCCATCTCGCGTGCGGTTTTGTGACCGCGCCCGGCCTGTATGAGCTCATCGTCGGACCAGAAGGTGCCGTCCAAAAATGCGATGTTGCTGGTCGCCGCAGCTTTCAGGCCTTCGACCGAACCGTCAACAAACGAAGGTGCAAAACAAAATGACTTGCCCGGCTGTTCGAATCGCAACGCCACCACCGCCTCCTGCGAAGGGAGACTCCGGCGGAGCTCCGCGCTGATGAAATCAGGATAATCCCCACCGAGCGCGACCGGCGCGCAAATAAATGTCGGTGGAGCGGAAGGGTCCTCGCCGAAGCGGCAGGCCAGACGTGCGCCTGGGGACAGATTTTGCCATTGCACCGGTGGATCGGCCCGGTGCAGAACGTCAAAGATGCGATTTTCGGACTTGAGTACCCGCTGGATGGCCGGCGTGGCAAAAATAAAAAACGTCTGAAACTCGCGGAGGTGCAGCAAGCCCATTACGGAATCGACGTCAGCGGAAGCCAGAAAAATACCGCCGATCGGTGAACTGGAGGATTCTCCCGGAGCCGGCGCCAATTCTGGCGTCGCAAGGATTTGGGCACGCAGATCAGGAGAAGCTCCTAGCAGAAACCAAACCTGTCCATCGGGAGAAAAAGCCAGTTGGGTCTGGGTGCGCGCAGTCGCCTTGAGAGATCCTGCCCGCAAACACATGCAGTTTCTACAGCCGCAGTTCCATTGCGGGAATCCGCCACCTGCGGCAGATCCGAGAATCTTAATTTGCATGAACGGCTTTCATTGGCACGTCGCGACTCTTGTTGGGCGGGGAACCGTTTTGGTGGAGCAGTCGACCTAAGACAAAGGCCGGGCTGAAGCCCGGCCTCTACGAAATTTCTGGTGATTCGATTCGAATGCCTGCTGGGAGCAGCGGTTTATAGTTCGGCGTTGGCGTACGAACTGATTTCGCAGTTCAGATCGATTTCTTCGTGCTGTGGTGTGGTCCATTCCATGGGTATGACTCCGTTTCCCCGTCGGGATGTTTTAATCCAAACCCCGAACCCCCGGGGCATTGGTCGAACGGCAAGAGAATAGCACGGACTTTCGAGAGCTGGAAGCAAATATCAAAACCGTACGCTGGAAAAACTCGTAGCGAGGATAAATCCAGCTACGAAGAAGAAGCGAAAGCACCGCGACAAAGTGTCGTGTCCTACAACAAAATCGCGCACCACTCGCAGCGCAGAAATAGAAAACACCAATCTTGATGCATTCCGAAAAAATTTTTGCGAAAACGCACGATTTCTCTTGACAAGATTTGCAGGCCGCTTAAGATGTGGCGAGAAGTGGTACGAAGTGGAAAATAGTAGAGCAAAGTAGGGTCCAGTAGCATCAAGTAGAGATAAGCAGCAAAGTTCGGCAACGGTGGGAAACGTGGCGATCTGGGGCAACAGATTCCGTCGTTTCGCAGAACCTTCAAGTCAGGTGCGGCTACAGACAAATGAACTTCCGGGGAAGCCATCGAGCAAAGGTGGACGAGAAGGGTCGTCTCAAGATACCTGCAGAGTATCTGGATGGACTGCGCCAGTTTGGCCCGCAGTTTTACATCACCAGTTTTAAGGGTGATTCGGCGCTGATTTATCCGATGCAGGTCTGGGTCGGGATTGAAGAAAGACTGGCGAAGGGATCGAGTCAGAACCAGGCTATCAGCAAGTTTTTGATGCGGACCAGCTATTTCGGCCAAGTGGTGGAGATGGATGGGCAGGGAAGATTGCTGTTGCCGACAGTCTTGCGCGATTCGGCGAGAACCGTCGGAGAAGTTTCGGTGTTCGGGAAGCTGAATTACCTGGAAGTGATGAGTCAGGCGCACGTGGCGGAGAAGATCGAGAAGGATCCGATCACCACTGAAGACTATAAGGCTCTGGAAGACTTGGGCATTTAAGCAGGAAGTGACAAGTGGATAGTGGCGAGTGGCGGGAAAAGAACAAAGCGCCGCACACGCCAGTGATGTTGCAAGAGGTGCTGGAATGGCTACGAATAAGACCGGACGGAGTATACGTCGACGCAACATTGGGAGCCGGCGGGCATTCGGAAGCCATAGTCGAAAAAATAAGCTCGGGCCGGTTGATCAGCCTGGACCGGGACGCACAGGCGCTGCAGATCGCGCAAGAGCGTTTGAAGACGTTCGGATCGAGAGTGAATTGCGTTTTGTCGCCGTTCTCAGGGATTGCGGAGGCCGTACACGAGTTGGGGATTCCGATGGTGGACGGGGTCTTGGCCGACTTGGGGGTTTCGAGCATGCAGCTTGACTACGCCGAGCGGGGATTTTCGTTCCGCGAAGCTGGTCCGCTGAGCATGCGTATGGGCGTCAGCACGGAGAGCGATGAGCTGACTGCAGACGAAATTGTGAATCGATGGTCGGAACATGAGATTGCCGACCTGCTGTACCGCGAAGCGGACGAGCACGATTCCAGAAGAATCGCCAGGGCGATTGTAAGAGCGCGGCCGCTCAGAGATACCGCGCACCTGGCAACGGTTGTGGCAGGGTCCCGAAAGCAATGGGGAAGGCAGAGACTGCATCCCGCGACAAAAACGTTTCTGGCGCTGCGGATAGCGGTGAATCGAGAGATGGAGGAACTCGGGCAGTTTCTTTCTCGGGTCCCCGCCACAATGAATTCTGGAGCGAGGTGCGTGATTTTGACGTACCACTCCGGTGAAGACCGGCTGGTGAAAGAAGCGTTTCGCGAAGCAGATCGGCAAGGGACGCTGAAGATTCTGACCAAACATGTGGTGCGGCCCAGTAAAGAAGAAGAGCGAATGAATCCGCGGTCGCGAAGCGCGAAACTGCGGTGTGCGGAAAGAGTCTAAGTATGAGGAAAAAAAGATCAGTGCCGATGCGGGAGTTCCGGACCGTCAAGCGGATCGATAATTCGCGGCTGGTGCGCCACGTTGAGCCTGCCAAACAGCAGAGTTTGTACAAGACCGCCGGACTCAGCGCAGTTGTCGCGCTGTTCTTCCTTTTTTATATTTTTCAACACTTTAAGTGCATCGACCTCAGCTTTCAGCTGGAGGATTTGAGAGCCCAACAAGCTAAAGCGGCGGCGCTGAATTCGGAATTGAAGCTGGAAATCGCCAATCTGCGCGACCCGATGCGCATTGACGTGATCGCGCGCAAGCAATTGGGTCTGACCCAGCCGCTGCCCGACCGGGTGCGCGAATACGATGCACCCAGTGGCATGCAGGTGGCGTCGGTGCGTTACGCACGGCATAACCGCGGCCAGTAACGGCGGCCAGCCAGATGAAACGAAATTCAGAAGTTGTTTTTTACTTTCACGTGGAGAAATTCCCGAACGCAGCGGGCCATGCAAGAAGAAAAAGTCCACGTCCGTTTGTTGATCGTCGCCGGCGTGGCTCTGTTATGGATGACCGCGATATTCGGGCGGCTCGGCTATCTGCAGCTGGTCCGGCATAGCGAGTATTTCACTCGCGCTCAGCGCCAACAGCAACGCACCATCGAAATCACCCCAAAACGCGGCGCAATCTATGACCGTAATATGCATCCGCTGGCGATGAGTGTGCCGGTGGAGTCGGCGTTTGCGGTGCCTTCTGAAATTGGCGACAACAAATCGATGGCCGCGCATCTGCTCTCCGGCGTGCTGGGAATTCCGCGCGACGTGCTGATGACCCGGTTTGAATCGGGAGGCTCGTTTGTTTGGGTATTGCGCAAACTTCCGCCGGACAAGGCCGAAGCGGTGCGCGCCCTGAATCTGAAGGGCGTTTACCTCCAGGCGGAAAATCAGCGTTATTACCCCAAGCGCGAGCTGGCTTCCCACGTTCTGGGCTTTGTAGATCTGGATGAAAAAGGGCTGGGCGGGATCGAGTACGCACTCGACAACGTCATTCGCGGTAAGAGCGAAAAAATTGTGGTGATGGCCGACGCCAAGCAGCGCTGGTTCGATGGCGGCGCGGCGCAGAAGGATCAGGGCGCGAATGTTGTCCTGACCATCGACGAAAAGATTCAATACATCGCAGAACGCGAACTGGCTGCGGCGATTGCAACAACTCACGCACTGGCTGGCACGGTGATCGTTCAGAATCCAAATAACGGCGCGATTCTGGCGCTGGCCAACTGGCCCAAGTTCAATCCCAACTCGCCAAACGATTCGAAAGCGGAATCGCGCATGGATCGCGCAGTTAGCGCCATCTACGAGCCGGGCTCAACTTTTAAATTAATCACCCTGGCTGCCGCTTTTGACCAGAAACTGACCAATCCCGACGAAGTCTTCGATTGCGAAAATGGCTCGGTGATTGTGGCCGGCCACCGCATTCACGACCACAAGCCATTCAAACTGCTGACGGTTTCCGAGATCCTCGCGAAATCCAGCGACGTTGGCGCCATCAAAATTGCGATTCGTCTTGGTGCGCCGAAATTCTATGAATATATCCGCGCCTTCGGTTTTGGCCAGCAAACAGGCGTCGAGCTTCCCGGCGAGAGCAGAGGTATTCTGAAGAAGGTCGAAAACTGGAGCGGCGTCTCAATCGGCTCGATTTCCATGGGACAGGAAGTCGGCGTAACTCCGATGCAGTTGGTGACCGCAGTGTCGGCTATCGCCAACGGCGGCTCGCTCTATAAGCCGCACGTCGTGGCGGAATTGCGGCGAGGCGACCAGCTCTTGGCATTGAATGGCTCACTCGCTCCGGACGAGCCAAAAGAGGTAATACGGCCTGAAACGGCTGCGACTCTCCGCCGCCTGATGGAAGGCGTAATCTTAAATGGTACCGGTCCGTTAGCACGGCTCGACGGCTGGACGGCCGCTGGGAAAACCGGCTCCGCGCAAAAAATTGATCCGGCAACTGGCCGCTACTCGCGGACACAGTTGATTGCCTCGTTCACCGGATTTGCGCCAATCAACGATCCGACGGTGACCATTCTGGTTTCACTCGATTCGCCCGTCGGCCTGCACGAGGGTGGACAGGTTGCCGCTCCGGTCTTCAAGCGCGTCGCCGAACAAGTCTTGTCATACCTGAACGTGCCGCGGGATGTGCCGCTCAGTCCGAAGCTCATTCAGGCGTCCTACAAGAATTCCGAACTGGACGAAACTACGTCACTGGAAGACTTCACACCGGTGGATTTCACCGCGCAGCCCGACCAACCGCCAGCGCCGGAGAAAACAGTTGCGGCCGAGAGCGCCCAGCCTTCTATAACGGTGGCGCTCGATGAAGGTGGCGACATCGCGGTACCCGATTTTCGCGGCAAAACCATGCGTGACGTCACCGAGATGTGTTTGCGGCTGGGACTCGAACCGGTGCTGGTTGGCAGCGGACTTGCATTGGATGAGTCACCCGCCGACGGCGCAAGGGTTCGCCGCGGCGCAAAAATTACGGTGCGCTTTGGCACGCCGGAAGAAGCGGCCAAGTCCATAAAATTGAATCGGAAAACCAGGCATTAGATGACCACGGAATTGCAGGAACACGACGCAGCGATGGAGAACGGAAAAGTGGCGGACCAGCCCAAAGCAAATACTCAGCCTGGCAAGAGCCGCGTCCTCGATTTGGCGGAGGTCTTCGCGAAGACCGGTGCCGTCCTGCCGCCCGCGGCAGGGCAGTTGACGATACGAGGAATTGTTTGCGATTCTCGCAAGGTTGCGCAGGGCTATCTCTTTTTCGCACTGCAAGGCGTGCAACACGACGGCAACAAATTTATCGCTGACGCTATTTCACACGGCGCGATTGCGGTTGCCAGCGAAGGCGCACCGCCCGCCGAACTTTCCGCGAACGTTGCTTGGGTTCGCGTTCCGGAGAGCCGCAAGAGCCTGGCGGTCGCCGCCGCAAATTTCTTCGGGCATCCCGCAGCCGCGTTGCAGTTGATCGCGGTCACTGGAACCAACGGAAAAACCACCACGACTTCGTTGATCGATTCGGTGCTGCGCACTTCTGGCGCGAAAACCGGATTGTTTGGAACCATTGCCTACCACACTCCGCTCGGCGAATATCCCGCGCCCAATACCACTCCCGAATCGCTCGACCTGCAAGGATTCTTCGCCGAAATCCGTGATGCCGGCGGAACGTATGCCGTGACAGAAGCCAGCTCGCACGCGCTGGTGATGGATCGCCTCTGGGGCTGCCACTTTCAATCCGCCATCTTCACCAACCTCACCCGCGACCACCTGGACTTCCACAAAAACTTCGAAGATTACTTCGCAGCCAAACGCCGTTTGTTTGAAGGCACCGGCGCGGGAGTTCCAGAAACCGCAGTGCTGAACGCCGATGATCCTTACAGCAAACGCTTGGTTGGCCTGACAAAAAAGACCGTCACCTACGGCATCGACATTTCCGCTGACATCGCCGCAAAAAAATTCCAGCTGGCCTTCACTGGCCTCGCATTTACGGCGCACACTCCCAATGGAAAACTTCAAATCACGTCGCCGCTCGTCGGCCGCATCAACGTCTACAATATTCTGGCCGCCATTGGCGCCGCGCAAGCGGCCGGCATTTCCAACGACACCATTGAAGCAGGAATCCGCGCATTGCAAAACGTGCCCGGCAGATTTCAACGCTTGGATATGGGCCAGCCGTTCCTGGCCATCGTTGACTTCGCCCACACCGACGATGCGCTCGAAAATCTCATCAAGACCGCGCGCGAACTCAATCCCAGAGGCCGCATCATCACGCTCTTCGGCTGCGGCGGCGGTAAAGACCGCACCAAACGCCCAATCATGGGTGAAGCCAGCGGCCGCCTCTCCGACCTCACGATTCTGACCAACGACAACCCACGCCAGGAAGATCCGCTGAAAATCATCAGCGACGTTGTGGTTGGCTTGCAAAAAAGCAACGGAAAATATCTGATCGAACCGGACCGCGAAAAAGCCATCGGTCTGGCCTTCGATGAAGCTCGCGCCGGCGACATCGTGCTCCTCGCAGGCAAAGGTCATGAGGACTACCAGATTCTGGCGGACAAAACTCTGCCCTGGGACGACAGGAAGTTCGCGCAGCAGGCGCTGCGCCAACGCGGGTTTGATGCTGCCGGTAACACCGGGGAAAAAACCGGCAACGGGTTTGGCACCTAGCGCGCAATCTAGCTAGTGTGGTTCGGGCGCTGGAGTTCTGGTTTGACTGGAACACGCCAAAGCAGGCTGACGGGTTGACCGTTTTGGTCCACTCGCCAAAAAGGAGGAACCCAGCGAACCGGTGAGCACAAAGCAAACCTGGGGTTATGCTCGTAAGGCGAACCCTCTGAGGTACTTATGCGGTGG
The DNA here is from genome assembly GCA_963814635.1 of uncultured Acidobacteriota bacterium. GTDB lineage: Bacteria > Acidobacteriota > Terriglobia > Acidiferrales > UBA7541 > Acidiferrum. The sequence goes on from CAWFDP010000004.1 coordinate 770,244, forward strand.
ACGATTGCACAAGTGGCTGGCGTTCTGGTGGCGCGGGCGGGAGCGGGTCTTGAGCCCTTGGCCCGGCTGGCCGGCGTCTCAATTGATTCTCGCACGGTACATTCCGGCGAGCTGTTTATCGCCATCCACGGACCGCGTCACGATGGACACGATCATGTTGCCGGCGCGCTGGAGCGTGGCGCCCTCGCAGCCGTGGTGGCCGCGGCGAAAGTGGACCAGTTTCCGGACCCGATTCGCTCGAAGTGCATCGTCGTGGACGACACCTTCGTCGCGCTCAAGCAATTTGCCCGCGCCGTACGCGAAACCTGGGGCGGCAAAATTGCCGGGGTCACGGGCTCAGTGGGAAAAACCACGACCAAAGAGATCCTGGCGGCACTGCTTGGCGCGCGGTTCAGCGTTCTGAAGTCGGAAGGGAATTTCAATAACGAGTACGGGCTGCCTCTGACACTTTTCAAGCTCGACGAAACGCACGAAGCGGCGGTGCTGGAGATGGGTATGTCGCGGCGCGGCGAGCTATCGCGATTGGCGGAAATTGCGAGGCCCGACGTTGGCGTAGTGACTCGCGTCGCTCCGGCGCACCTGGAATTTTTCTCTTCAGTGGATGAAATTGCGTTGGCCAAACGTGAACTGATTGAAGGTTTGAACGGCAAAGATTCGACGGCGGTGCTGAATGCTGACGACCTGCGCGTTGCGGCGTTTGCTCCATTCGCGCCCGGTCGAGTTCTGACTTACGGAATCGAACAGCCGGCTTTTTTTAGCGCCGAAAATATTCAAGATCGCGGCGCGCTGGGCACCACGTTTGATTACGTCAGCCCGGAAGGCCGCGCTCGGTTCGAACTGCCTTTGCCCGGGCGCCATGTCATTGCCAATGCGCTGGCGTCGTTGGCGGCCGCCAGCGTTTGGGGAATCGGAATCGCGGAAGCCAGCGCAGTGTTGCCGAGATTGCGGCCGCCTGCGATGCGGGGCGAAATTTTGCAGTTTTCTAATGGAGCTGCGCTCATCAACGATAGCTACAACTCCAGTCCCGCGGCACTACAGGCCATGACTTCGCTGCTGGCCGCCACCCCGGGTTTTCGCCGTCGCATTCTCGCCGCGGGAGAAATGCGCGAATTAGGCCCGACCTCAGGGCAACTTCATCAAGACGCCGGTTCATTCGCCGCGAAGACTGGGTCCATCGACTGGATCATCGGCGTCGAAGGTGACGCTGCACAGCTGGTCGAAGGCGCGGCAACCGCTGGAATTCCCCGCGATCGCTTGAAGTTCTTTTCTTCCTCTGGAGATGCCGCTAGTTTCTTGCAAACACTTCTTCAACCAGGTGATCTGCTTTTGGTCAAAGGTTCGCGCGGCGTGAAAATGGAACGCATAGTCGAAGCGCTGCTGACGCAACACGGCGCGGCGGGCGCCAAGCTGGAGGTCAGCCACTAAATGCTGTACTACCTCCTGTACCACGTTCTGCAGAAATACTTCAGCCCGTTGAATGTCTTTCGCTACATCACGGTGCGTACCGTTTACGCCAGTCTGACCGCAATGTTTCTGGCATTGGTCTTCGGCCCATGGCTCATCCGCCGCTTACGCGAACTGCAAATCGGCCAGTACATCCGCGAAGAAGGCCCGCAAGAACACAAGAAAAAAGCCGGCACACCAACCATGGGCGGCGTCTTGATCGTGCTCTCCACCGCCGTTCCGGTGTTGCTTTGGGCCGATCTGACCAACGCATTCGTCTTGATGGCGCTTTTCGCTCTGATCGGATTTTCGGTGATTGGATTCATCGATGATTACGCCAAGGTTGCAAAAAAACAGAACCTCGGCCTGACCAGCAAACGCAAATTTCTTTTGCAGGTGCTGGTCAGCATGGTGGTTGGAGTTGGGCTGCTCGAGCTTTCCGCCCACAGCGCTTATTCCACCCAGTTGATCGTTCCGTTCTTGAAGAAATTTCATCCTGATTTGGTAATCCATTCGCTGAGTCCCAGCGGGCATCTTGGGACGCTGGCATTCATTCCGTTTCTGCTGTTTGTCACCATCGTTATCACCGGCTCGTCGAACGCCGTGAATTTGACGGACGGCCTCGACGGCTTGGCCATTGGCTGCACGGTAATTGCCGCTGGCGCGCTGACCGTTCTCACTTACGTCAGCAGCAACGCTCGCTGGTCCACTTATCTCGATATTCAATACATTCCGCGCGTAGGAGAGCTGACGGTTTTTTGCGGAGCGCTAGTCGGCGCCTCGCTCGGTTTTCTTTGGTACAACGCGCATCCGGCCGAAGTCTTTATGGGCGATGTCGGCTCATTGTCGCTCGGCGGAACCCTTGGCGTCATCGCCGTCATTATCAAGCAGGAGATCCTCTTGTTTTTCATTGGCGGTGTCTTCGTGGTCGAAGCGCTCTCTGTCATTTTGCAGGTCGGCTCGTTCAAGCTGCGCGGCAAGCGGATTTTCCGTATGGCTCCCATTCATCATCATTTCGAATTGCTGGGCTGGAGCGAATCAAAAGTCATCGTGAGATTCTGGATTTTGGCGCTGGTGTTTGCGCTGTTTGCGCTCACCACGCTGAAGTTGCGCTAAGAAAAAGGACCGAGATCTAGTGCCCGAGAAGGTCAACCTGAATGGCATGAACGTGCTGGTCATTGGACTGGCGCGCACCGGCATAGCTACGTGCCTTTTCTGCTCGGAGCTCGGAGCGACGGTGACTGCTGCCGACTCGCGCACTGCAAGTGAACTTGGCGATTCCATCGCGAAATTGCGCAACGCCGGAATTCGACTCGAACTCGGTGGATATTCCGACGAGATCTTGCGCGGCCAGCAATTGATCATTCCAAGTCCCGGCGTGCCAGCCGATGCGCCGCTTTTGCTGCGCGCCCGGGAACTGAAAATTCCCGTGTGGAGCGAAATCGAGCTGGCTTATCGCTTCCTAAACGGCAAGTTGATCGGCATCACTGGTTCGAATGGCAAGACCACCACCACCACGCTGGTCGATCACATTCTGCGCCACGCCGGCTCCCCGACCAAGCTCGCCGGGAATATCGGGACTCCACTCATCGCGCAAGTCGGCGACACCACCGGCAGCACCATCACCGTCGCCGAACTCAGCAGCTTTCAGCTCGAGCTGATTGAAACATTTCGTCCAGATATCTCTGTTTTACTGAACCTCACGCCCGACCATCTCGACCGTCATAAGACTCTCGCGGCCTATGCCGCCGCGAAAGCGCGAATTTTTGCGAACCAGACCAAGGATGACTTCGCGGTCCTGAATGCCGACGATTCCGCCAGCGCTGCCTTGGCGCCCTCGCGCCCGCGTGTGCTCTGGTTCAGCCGCAAGAAAACGGTTGTGCCGGGAGCTTATGTTCGCGATGGTCGGATTGTTTTCTCGCATCATGGCGAAGATGAATTAGTCCTGGCGGTGAACCAGATCCCGCTGCCGGGCGCACACAATCTCGAAAATGTGTTGGCCGCCGTCGTTGCAACCAGGCTTGCAGGAGTTCGTCCGGCGCAAATTGAAGCAAGCATAAAGTCGTTCTCCGGCGTCGAACACCGCATCGAATTCGTCGCCGAGATTAACGGTGTCCGTTACTACAACGATTCAAAAGCGACCAACGTTGACGCCACTCTCAAAGCGCTCGAAGCGTTTCCGGGACGCATCATCGTTATCCTCGGCGGCAAAGACAAAGACAGCGACTACACCCAGCTGCGCTCTACACTGCAAGAAAGAGCGATTCTCGCCCTGCTGATCGGTTCGGCCTCCGACAAAATCGAGCATCAGATCGACGGCAGCGTCGCCATCAACCGCGCGGGAACCATCGAACGCGCCGTCGAATCCGCGGCACAAGCCTCTCATGCCGGCGACATCGTGCTCCTCGCCCCGGCCTGCGCCAGCTTCGACCAGTTTCAGAATTACGAACATCGTGGACGCGTCTTCAAGGACCTTGTCCACCAATTGCAGCGCAGCACCGAAAATCCATCGCACACGGAGAGGCGCAATGCCGAGACGTTTGGAAAATGACAAGTGGCTGTTCGGTGTGACGCTGGGGCTGTGCCTGCTGGGTGCCGTGATGATTTTCAGCGCCTCCGCCGTCACAGCCGAGAATGACTTCCACCACTCCTACTATTTCCTGCTGCGCCAGTCCGCGTGGCTGTTTATCGGTCTGGCCGGAATGTTTGTGCTGATGCGCACCGACTATCGCCGCCTGCGCGAACCGGCCGTCGTCTATTCGGTCCTCTGTGTGGTGGGATTGATGCTGGTAGGCGCGTTCTTTCTGGATAAGTCTCATGCCACCCATCGCTGGATTCGCTTCGGCCCTGTCGGCATCCAACCGTCTGAAATCGCCAAGCTTGCGGTCATTCTCTATCTCGCATGGTTCTTGGATTTAAAGCGCCGCAACGCCGCCGCCATGGAATTCCGCAAAGACGATTTTGTGAACAATATTCTTCCCGCCATCGGTCCAATCCTGGTCTGCGTCGCTCTTATTCTGGCCCAACCCGATCTCGGCACATCTGTGGACATCGTGCTGATCGCCGCCGCGGTTCTTTATGTCGCTGGCATGTCCTGGAAATGGATTGCCGCGGGCGCGGTTGCCGCAATTCCTGCGCTCTACCTGCTCATCACTCACGTCGCTTATCGCCAGGCCCGGTTGATGGCGTTCCTCAATCCGGATGCTGATCCGCAGGGCGCTGGCTTTCAATTATTGCAATCACTCATCGCAGTCGGTTCCGGCGGCTTCACCGGCGTCGGTTTGATGGAGAGCAAGCAAAAGTTATTCTATTTGCCGGAAGCGCATACCGATTTTATTTACGCAGTCATCTGCGAGGAGCTGGGCTTCATCGGCGCGATGATCGTGATCGCCCTTTTTGCCGTGTATGGATGGCGCGGGATGCGCGCAGCATTTGCCGCGCCGGATAATTTCGGGCGCCTCCTCGCGCTCGGCATCACCGCGATGGTCATTTTTCAGGCGCTGATTAATTTCGCGGTAGTCCTCGGCATGGTGCCGACCAAAGGCATCCCGCTGCCGTTCATCAGTTATGGCGGTTCGAGTCTGCTGGTGATGCTGCTGGCGACGGGAGTGCTGCTCAACATTTCGCAGCAATCAACCTCACGATGAAACCGCCCTCAAACTTCGGACTCGCACAATGAAGCTGCTCATAGCGGGCGGCGGCACTGGCGGCCACGTCTTTCCGGCAATCGCCATCGCCAGGGAATGGCTCTCGCGCGGAAACGAAAGGGAAGTGGTGTTGGTAGGAACACAACGTGGAATCGAAATGAAGCTAGTGCCGCAGGCCGGGCTGCCGCTGGAAACCCTGCGTGCCGCGGGTTTAAAAGGCAAAGGCGGCCTCAAGCTGGTGAAAAATCTTTCGATGCTTGTCCCCGGAGTGCTCGACGCCTTCGCGATTCTGCGCAAGCACAGGCCCGTCGCGGCGTTCGGCGTCGGCGGTTACGCTGCCGGACCTATGCTTCTCGCCACCTGGCTGCGCGGTGTCCCCAACATAATTTTTGAGCCGAACGCCGAACCCGGCTTCACCAACAAAGTCCTGGTGAAATTATCGAAACGTATCGCCACCGGATACGACATCACCGCAACCGCGCTGGGCAAGAAAGCGACGGTAACCGGCAATCCCGTCCGCGCCGAATTCTTCGCCATCGAGCCGCGCAAGCCCGCCAAGCCTTATCGCCTCCTAATCACCGGAGGCAGCCAGGGCGCCCTTCCCATCAATCGCGCCTTTGTCGATGCGATGGACTTGCTCGCCGCACGCAAGGACGCACTCAGCGTCGTACACCAGACCGGTGAACGCGACTACAACGCCGTTCGAACCGCGTACGCCCGCCGCGAATTTCACTCCGCCGAAGTTCTCCCGTTCCTCACCAACATGGCCGAACGCTTCGCCTGGGCCGACCTCATCGTCTGCCGCGCCGGCGCCATCACCGCCTCGGAAATTGCCGCTTCCGGCCGCGCCGCCATCTTCATTCCATTCGGCCGCGCAACCGACAGCCACCAGCTTCGCAACGCTGAGGCAATGGTCAAGGCCAACGCCGGCAAACTTATCGCCGAGCCGGAGCTCACCGCCGAGCGCCTCGCCAACGATATTTTTTCGCTGCTTGATCATCCCGAGCAGATCGAGCAGCTCGCCGCGCGAGCCCGAGTTCTCGGCAAGCCCAACGCCGCCCGCGATATAGTTGACCTAATCGAAACGGCTGCTGGCGTGCTCCCAAAGCGTCAGGGAGAATCATCATGATGGTCTCGTTCAGGAATTTTCAGCGTATACATCTCGTAGGCATCGGCGGCATCGGCATGAGCGGCATCGCCGAAGTACTGCTCACCCTCGGGTACTCTGTTTCCGGCTCGGACACCAAGCCTTCCACCATCACCGAACGCCTGCAAAATCTCGGCGCGGTAATTCACGAAGGCCACAAGGCTGGCAACGTTGAGGGCGCTCACGTGGTCGTCGTCTCCTCCGCCGTCAAATCCGACAATCCCGAAGTCGTCGAGGCCCACAAACGCAAAATTCCCGTCATCCCTCGCGCGGAAATGCTTGCCGAACTGATGCGCCTCAAATACGGCATCGCCGTCGGCGGCGCTCACGGCAAGACCACCACCACCTCGATGGTCGCTTCCATCCTAACCGCCGCGCACCTGGATCCCACTTTCGTCATCGGCGGAAAAGTCAATCAAGCTGGCACCACCGCCCGCCTCGGCAAAGGCGAATATTTCGTCGTTGAAGCCGATGAAAGCGATCGCAGCTTCCTGCTCTTCGCTCCGGTCGTCGCCGTTGTCACTACCATCGACCGCGAACACCTCGATCAGTACACTTCACTCGAAGACATTCAGGACGCTTTCGTCCAGTTCGTGAATCGTGTTCCTTTTTACGGCGCCGCAATTATTTGTCTCGATGAACCCAACGTGCAAGCCATCATTCCCAACGTCAAACGCCCTATCCTCACCTACGGCACCTCCAGCCAGGCCGACCTCGTCGTCTCCGACGTCAAACTCGAAGGCCTGACCAGCGAATTCCGTCTCACCTACAAAGGCGACGACCTCGGCATCTTCCGCCTCCCGCATCCCCCCGGCATCCACAACGTCCGCAACGCCGCCGCGGCCGCCGCCGTCGCTCTCTATCTCAACGTTCCTGCCGAACTCATCCGCGAAGGCCTAGCCAAATTCGGTGGCGTTGGCCGCCGCTTCGACATCAAGGGTACCGTCAACGACATCACCGTCATCGACGACTACGGCCACCACCCCGCCGAAATTCGCGCCACGCTCGAAGCCGCTCGCGGCTGCAAGTTCAATCGTCTTCTCGTTCTCTTCCAGCCGCATCGCTTTTCCCGCACCCAGCATCTCTGGGACGAATTCCGCCGCGCCTTCAATCAGGCCGACCTCCTCGTCCTCGCCGACATCTACGCTGCCAGCGAATCCCCCATCCCCGGCATCACCAGCGATGCTCTTGCCGCCGCCATTCGCGAAGCCGGCCACAAGAACGTCCACTACATCCGCTCCATGCATGACTCCATCGAATTTCTCTTGAAAAACGCCAAGCCCGGTGACGCCATCCTCACCGTCGGTGCCGGCAATGTCAGCCGAGCCAGCAACGAACTAGTGGTCCTTCTCGGCACCGAGCACCCCCCCCACCATGCGCGTTGACGATCCCAAACTCATCGCCGATCTCTCCGCGCTCGGAATCGAAATCCGCCCCTCTACCTCTTTGGCCGAACTCACTTCTCTCGGCATTGGCGGCACCACCGATCTCCTTCGCATCACCAAGCACGATTCGATCCCCGCTCTCATCGATTTGCTCGAACGCAACCACATCCCCTTCAAATTTCTTGGCGGAGGTTCCAATCTCCTGGTAGGAGATGGCGAACTCCCTTGGGTGATCCTCCAGCTTGCCAAGCCCGAACCCGAAATCGTTGTCGAAGGCGTCTTGGCTCACGTTGACGCCGCCGCCGACCTCGGCCGCACCGTCACCTTCTGCGCCAAGCACGACCTCGGCGGCATGGAGGGCCTCATCGGCGTTCCCGGCACCGTCGGAGGCGCTCTCCGCATGAATGCCGGCGCTTATGGCATGCAGATCGGCAGCTACGTTCGCGAAGTCAAACTCTATCGCGCGGCGGAACAACGCGTAGAAATCCTCAGGGGCACGCAAATTTCCTTTGAATACCGTCACACTTCGTTTGCGCCTGATGATATGATGCTCGCAGTGACCCTGGAACTTCCCTCCAAACCGTTCAAAGAAATTCTGCAAGGGATTCGTATCTGCAATGAGAAGCGGCGTTCCAGCCAGCCGCTCGGCCAAAAATCTGCCGGGTGTATCTTCAAAAACCCTCCGGGTGCTTCCGCTGGCCGCATGATTGATGAACTCGGCCTCAAAGGTTTCAGCGTCGGCGACGCCCGGGTCAGCGACCGCCACGCCAATTTCTTCGTCAATGCTGGCCAGGCCTCAGCTCAGGACATGTTCTCTTTGATCGCCGACGTTCGCGGCCGCGTTGAAAAAGCTTACGGGGTTCAACTCGAAAACGAGGTTGTGGTGTGGAACGCGTGAAGGCCATTCGAAAAAACGCCGCCGTTGCCGACGCCGAATCTTGCCGGCCGGAGCTCGTTGAAAACGACGAGCCGCGCTACCTGCGTCGCCAAAAACCGGTCGAAATCCGCCGCAAGAAATTCGCTGGCAAAAATCTTTCCCTCTTCCGCAATATTTTTGTGTGGACCATCATCGCCGCGTGTTTTGGCGTCGTCGCCTACGTCGCTGGAGATTTCCTGCTCCATTCTCCCAAACTTCTTTTGCTCAAGCCCGAGCAGGTCGAAGTTGCCGGCAACCACATCGTCTCCCGCGAAGCCATTCTCGCTCCTTTTTACAAGGACCGCGGCCGCAGCGTAATCCGCATTCCGCTCGACACTCGCCGCAGCGAAGTCGAACAAATTTCCTGGGTGCAGTCCGCCAGCGTGCAGCGCATTCTGCCCAATCACGTCCGCATCGATATCTCCGAGCGCACTCCCATCGCTTTCGTTCGCAACGGCAGTGAACTAGCTCTCATCGACGAATTCGGCGTCATCCTCGATCGCCCGCGCGGTGAAGACCTCCATTTCCCGATCGTCACTGGCCTTTCCGATTCCATGCCGCGCGCCGAGCGCCAGAAGCGCATGCAAACCTTCCAGGAATTTATGAAGGACGCCGATCTCGTGCGTTCCGGCTCATCCGATCACGTCAGCGAACTCGATCTCGGCAATCCCCGCGATCTACGCGTGGTCATGGCCGGTTTTCCCGGCGCCAACGCTTCTCAAGCCGTCACCATTCATTTCGGCTCCGGTGAGTTCACTGCAAAATACCGCATGCTGGTCGAAAACTTTGCGCAGTGGCAATCCAACGCCGGCTGTGTGCAGTCGGTGGATTTGCAATACGCGCGCCAGGTCGTTTTGAATCCCGATTCCAGCGGGTGCGGCGAGCAAATGACCGTGAAGAAAAATAAGTAGATAGGCAGGAGCGGCGATTGTCGAAAAAGGATAAATATCTGGTCGGGCTGGATATCGGCAGCACCAAGACCTGCGTGCTCATCGCGGAGCTTGCCGAAGAACAGGTAAAATTCCTCGCGCTGGGCGCGGCTGAATCCAAAGGCTTGCGCAAAGGCTCCATCGTCAATCTCGACGCCGCCATCAGCTCCATTCGCCGCGCCGTTGAAGAAGCCGAAGGCGTTTCCGGTGTTCCCGTCGAATCCGCATTAATCGGAGTCGCCGGCAGCCACGTTCGCGGACTGAATTGCCGTGGCGGTGTCACTCTCGGCAGCCGCGCGCGCGATATTGAACGCGAGGACGTTCGCCGCGCCATCGACGCCGCTCGCAACATCTCTCTTCCCGACGACCGCGAAGTCCTCCATGTCCTCCCGCACGAATTTTCCGTGGACGCTCACGACGGAATTCGTGACGCCATCGGCATGGTCGGCCAGCGCCTCGAAGTCAACGTTCACGTGGTTACCTCCTCGGTTATCGCTACGCAAAATCTGGTCACCGCAGCCAATCGCGCCGGAATTCTGATCAGCGACACTGTGGTCGAGCCACTCGCTTCCGCTGAAGCCTGCCTCACTCAGGATGAGCGCGACCTTGGCACCTGCCTGCTCGACATTGGCGGCGGCACCACCGAGCTTGTGGTCTACGGCGGCGGAGTCGTTCGCCACACCGGAGCCGTTCCCGTCGGCGGCGATCATTTCACCAACGATCTTGCCGTCGGCTTGCGTACTCCGATCCCTGAAGCCGAACGCATCAAGCGCCATCACGGTTGCGCCGCTTCCGCCTTGCTGCTGGAAGACACCGCCATCGAAATAGCCAGCGTCGGCGATCGCCCGCCACGCACCATCTTCGCGCGTATGTTGACCGACATCATCGAGCCGCGCGCCCAGGAATTTCTCTCCTTAATCCGAGACGAAATGCGCCGCGCTGGTCTGGACTCGCAAATTCCTGCGGGCTACGTTCTCGCGGGCGGCGGCGCGCGTCTCAACGGCCTGGTCGAAATGATGGAGCACGCCTTCCACCTGCCGGTACGCGTCGCCGAACCGCGCGGCCTCGTCGACATGCCCGAACAAGTTCAGCAGCCCGAGTACGCCACCGTCGTCGGCCTGGTCTTATATGCAGCAAGAGCGCGCCGCACCCAGTCCCACCGGTCCACGACTTTCGTTGCCAAGCTCAAGGCCATGTTCGCCGGAGCTTAGTAATCTAGCGGCGACTTTACGCCGCCGTTCTTGCTTTCGTAGTGCCGGGCTTTAGCCCGGCGCTGCTCATCGCTGGGCTCAGGTGTCGCCCAGTAAAAACGGTTGTCATCCTGAGTCCGCCGCGGGCGGACGAAGGATCTCGACCGTCGCGTCTTGGCAAAAAATTTTCCGCGAAGCCCAGCTTCGCAAAGCAAAAACAGGCTTACCAGCCGATTCGATAGGAGAACGGGGGAAACAAATGACGGCAAAGGACAACGCAATCCGCATGAGCTTCAGCGAGGAACTGTCGCCCGCAAAGATTAAGGTCATCGGCGTCGGAGGCGGCGGCTGCAACGCGGTCAACCGCATGATCCGCGCCAAGGTCGAAGGCATCGAATTCATCGCCGCCAACACCGATCTCCAGGCGCTCAAGCTCTGCCAGGCGCCAATCAAGCTACAGCTCGGCGCCAAACTCACCAAAGGTCTCGGCGCTGGCGCCAATCCTGAAGTCGGCCGCAAAGCCGCTCTCGAAGACACCGACAAAATTATCGAAGCCCTCGAAGGCTCGGACATGATCTTCATCACCTCCGGCCTCGGCGGCGGAACTGGCTCTGGCGCCGCTCCGGTCGTCGCCTCTCTCGCCAGTGAACTCGGCGCTCTCACCGTCGCTGTGGTTACCAAGCCCTTCGCCTTCGAAGGCAAGCGCCGCATGTTGCAAGCCGAACAAGCTCTTCAGGATTTGATCGGCGCCGTGGACACCGTCATTGTCATCCCCAACGAGCGTTTGATGGAAACCGTCGAGCGTGGCACCAGCTTCTTCGACGCCTTCCGCATCGCTGACGACATCCTTCGCCAGGCCGTGCAGGGCATCTCCGACATCATCACCGTGCCGGGCATCATCAATCGCGACTTTGCCGACGTCAAAGCCATCATGTCTGGCCAGGGTTACGCCGTCATGGGCACCGCCGTCGCCACCGGCTCCAACCGCGCCGTGGACGCCGCCAACCGCGCTATCGCCAGCCCCTTGCTCGAAGACAATTCCATCCAAGGCGCACAGGGTATCCTCATCAACATCTGCGGCAGCCCCAGCCTGACCCTTCACGAAGTTCACGAAGCCTCGTCCATCATCCAGAAGGCCGCCCACGAAAATGCCAACATCATCTTCGGAGCGGTGCAGGACGAAACCATGAAGGACTCCGTAAAAATCACGGTCATTGCCGCCGGCTTCAAGGAAGCCAACAAGAAAAACGTCAACCGCCGCCCCGAATTCCTGCCCAAGACCTGGAAAGCCGGCAGGGATATCCCTGTGGCCGCCGCGGCCGCCGCAGGCGCCAGCGCCAGTTCGTCCGCCGCACCCGAGCCGTCCACTGTCCATCAAGGCCAGCAACGGGATTCGGGCTTTGCGCTCACAAACTCCGACTCGAAAAGCGTCCGCGACGCCCCAAAAGACGTCCCCGCCGATGATCTCGACGTCCCAACTTTTCTCCGCCGCCAAGCCCAAAAGGCGTAAAGCCTTCTCCGTTTCTTCGGTAGCGGCGCAGCACTGCTGTGCCCTTCGCCTTCGTGTAACAGCGGCGGGATTTATCCCGATATATCGGGACGCCGCTGCCGTAAGCCGAACCCCAACCCATTATGGAGTGCGGCAGCCCAACCGCCGCTTTTCCGCCTTCCAATTCAACCTGCATCCATTTTAAGGGTCCGCCGCCCATGGCACAGACTTAAAGTCGGTGTCCTTTCGCCGTTGAACCCTTCGCCAAGAAAATTTCGTGACCCGCATTTTCCCCTCGACATTCCTCGCTATATTGTAGTAAAGTGCTTCTTGTAGAAAGATGCGTCTGCCATTCGGCTTTTCCGCCATGATCCAATAAGCTCAGTGTTTTGATACTCTTGCAGATTTCGCCTTCGTATCCCGTTTGTTTTGATGCTCTTCATTTTCCGTATTTTAGCCGTCCTTTGTTTTCATACTCTTATGGACAGAAGCGCGGGGGAAGGGGGGGCGCAGCCAACGGCTGTCGCATCAATACTTACTTACTTACTTACTTACTTACTTACTTACTTACTTACTTACTTACTGGCAGAGTTTGCTGTTTTTGCCGGACTCTTTAGGACTTCGGCCAACTTGCGTACTTCCTCTTCAAATGCTTCGTGATTCGACTGCGGATAGGGCAGCACCGAGCTCAACCCGGTGTGAAACTCCTGCGCGTGTGTCCGTTCCACCACACGCTCAAGATTGTTGGAGTTGATCCCCCCGCCGCAAACCACGCCAATTTTGCCGCTCCCCGCTTCGACCAATGCGGCAATCTCGGCTGCCCCTAACTCGGCGCTAGGTTTTCCGCCCGATGTCAGCACCCGCGCCGCCCCGGTTGCGATTACTCCGTTCAGCGCTTCGCGTAAGTCCGGAGTCTCGTCAAACGCGCGATGGAAGGTCACTGGCAACGGATGCGCCAATTCCACCAATGCCCGTGTGCGCTCGATATCCACTCGCCGGTCCTCGAGCAGAATCCCCAGCACCGCGCCGTTCATTCTACATTCTTTCGCGGTTGCGAGATCCCGGACCATCTGCTCAAATTCTTCTGCGGTGTAACAAAAATCTCCGCACCGTGGCCGGATCATCGCAAACACTGGCACATCAACGCTGGCACGCACTTCGCGCATCAGTTCCGCGCTCGGCGTAGTTCCGCCGACGCTCAAGTCCTGGCACAGCTCAATACGGTCGGCCCCGCCCAATTCCGCGGCCAGCGCCGCTTCCAGTGTTTCCACGCAGATTTCCAATAATGGATAGTTCGTCATGGGGAAATGCCGCTACTCCTTGGTCGCCTCCAGCGCTCCGGAAAGGGTCCCCCACCCTTGCCGCGATAAATTCCAGAAAATCATCCACCCCGCCGCGCCGCTTAGCATCAGCAGCGACAATCCGCTGAACCAGTGCTTGAACACGATCATGCCGATGCCAAACATCGCCGCATACACCAGCACGCAGCCTGCTACCCAATTCGCGGCGTTTGCCGCAAAGTCCCGCACCTGCGAAAGCTCCGGACAGAGTTTCGCGATCGGCTGCCATCCATAAATACTTGGGTGTACCCGCCGGTAAAAGGAAACCAGTTTTTCCGTCGGCTCCGGCTTTGTAACAAAAGTTCCGATAATCCACGCGATGGAAGTCACGCCTGCGGTAATCAAAGTTGTTTTTGCGGTCACCACCGCGTCGCCGCCGGCAAATTTTACCTTTGTCAGGGTGAACGTCAGCACCGCCGCCGTCACCGTCGCGGTGATTTCGCTCCAGGCATTAATTCGCCACCAATACCACCGCAAAATCAACACCGCTCCCGTTCCCGCCCCGATTCCCAGCACGATCTGCCAGCCTTCGGAAATCGATGCAAGCTGGCTCGCCACATATCCGCCCGCCAGCACCAGCACCACCGTAAACACTTTTCCGATGTTTACGTAGTGCCGTTCGCTCGCTTCACGCACCAGAAATCGCCTGTAAAAATCATTCACCAGGTATGAGGTTCCCCAATTCAATTGCGTCCCGATGGTGGACATGAACGCCGCCAGAAATGCCGCGACCATCACCCCGCGTAACGCCGGCGGCAGAAAATCCCGCAGCACCATCACGTACCCTTGCTGCGGGCTCGCCGCAAAATCCGCGCTCGGTGTCAGCCCGCCGTGCGGTGAATAAAGCGCCAGCGCCACCAGTCCAGTCAAGATCCACGGCCACGGCCGCAGCGCGTAGTTCGCCAGATTGAACCACAGCGTCGCGGCGAGCGAATTCTTCTCGTCCTTCGCGCTAAACATCCGCTGCGCCACATACCCCCCGCCGCCCGGCTCCGCTCCCGGATACCACGAACTCCACCATTGCACTCCGAGGAACAGCACAAACGAAACCAGCGGAATCGTCCACATGGCGTTGGTGGTCATGCCCAACCCGAAATCCGGGAAAAATTTCAGCGGGTTCGCTGTCTGCACGCCGGTCTTCGCCACCTCCGTGCTGACAATCTGCAATCGCAGCGTCAGCGCGTTGATCCCTCCGATTTTCGTCACCGCTTCCCACGCCAGCACCGTCACCATGCTCATCTTCAAAATGAACTGGAACAGGTCGGTTACAAGCACTCCCCACAGCCCGCCGATAAACGTATAAAGCCCCGTGAAGGGAATCAGCCCAAACACGCAAATCATCAGTGCCGTATGCCGCGGCTCCCCAAGCGTGTAGTGCACTAGCACGTGATTTCCTAGCGAAAGTTGCCACACTTTTCCAGCGGCAATCGCTGGCCCCAGTAGCACTGCGATGATGTCCACCATCGCCCGCGTCACCCAGCCCAGGATGAAGCAGTTCATCAACAGGCCGAGATAAATGGATTTCAATCCGCGCAGAAACGCGGCAGGCTTTCCCGAGTACCGCAACTCCGTCAATTCAACGTCGGTCATGATTTCTGCCCGCCGCCAGTAGCGCGCGAAGAAAAACACCGTCAGCATTCCGGTCAGGCACTGGTTCCACCACAACCAGTTGCCGGCGATTCCTTGTGTGGCTACCAGTCCGGTCACCAGCAGTGGTGTGTCGGCGGCAAACGTCGTCGCCACCATGCTGGTTCCCGCCAGCCACCACGAAACATCGCGCCCGGAAATAAAAAATTCCGCGGTATTTCCACTGGCGCGCCGCCGGTAATAGACCCCAATCAGAAGATTGACCAGCAGGTATCCAACGATGACCACCCAATCGGTTGTGGTTAGCGCCATAAACCTCTCGTTGAATCGATAGGAACTGGACGAGCACCCTCGTCCGAGCTAATTCGGATGCGCGAGGATAGTGCTATAGAGCATTAAATGCAAGCTGTTTTAGAGGCGCTTTAGAGGGCTAAAAGAGATCTGCAATCCTCTTTAACTGGAGGCTCACTGTTCGGCGATTGTCATCCTGAGTCCGCCGTAGGCGGGCCAAGGAACTCAACTTAAAACGCATTAGGCGTTGTGCGCCTTGCAGTCGCTTTGCAAGCCGTTAAAGCAATCCCATCGCGGCAAACGCGGTCAACGCACCGCAGCCAAGACCGACTCCGAGCACCATACCGGCCAGCACGTCGCTCAGAAAGTGCATGCCCAGCACGATACGCGATACTGCAATGCTGCACGCAAAGAATAAGACCGGTACTTCCGCGCCGCGGTAAAAATAGCAAAGCACCAGCGCAATTGAAAACGCCGTCATGGTATGGCCGGAAGGAAACGAAAACTTGTCAGGAGGCAGAACCGTCGACCAACAGTGCGGTTCAAGCTGGCATGGTCGTTTCCGCTGGCTCAGACGCTTCAGAAACTTGAATACGCCAACGCCCGCTAACGCCGCGCAGGCTGACGCGCTGACTGCCGCAAATCGTTGCGGCCCGCCGTACATCAGCAGTATCAGCGCCAGCGAATACCACAACCAACCATCGCCCAGTCGGGTGGCCGCAATCATCCAATAGCGAATCCAACGCGGTGCGCGCCACCGGTTCAATCGCCGCATTACGCGGTGGTCGCGCCGTTCGATCTGTCTCCAAACTTGGCCCCATACCTGGCGTGCGACGGTCATGGTCTTATCTCCCGCCCTGCACCAACTTCAAAGCCGCTCAACCCCAGGGTTCAAGTCCCACAGCATCCGGGGAGACTTTGCGCCATCGGCAAAGTGCGCCGCCCACTTGCGGCAAAACCACATTTCGTTCATCCAGTGCCCGGCGGTAATCACCGGCACCAACGCAGCCAGCGGCAACAGCGCCAGAGTTGCCGGCTTCTCATGCAGCAGTGATTGGATGATTCGATAAACGTCCGCAGTCAGGCCCGCGCAGCTCCCGTGGTCGCCACGAACCCGCCCGCGCCTCGCGCGTAGACCGGCGAAAAATTCCGTGACGGTTTGCGTCCCACCGACTTCGGTGTAGGTGAGCCCCACTCCCCTCATGGTGTGGGAATCGCTGCCGCCGATCGCGATCTTGCCCAGTTTTCTGGCCAACGCCTGGGCCTGCAGGTTGGCTCCCGCGCACATCTGCCCGTTGCGGATCTCGAACGCCGGCACATACGACGCAAACCAATGAAAATCATCCACTTCGCGCCGCCCGGTCAGACCAGAGAAAACGTGATTCACGCTGAAGAAGAGCTTTTGCTCAGTCAGGTACATCACCAGCGAAACAAAATCCTTACGCCGCCGCTGGATCTCCACATGATCCCGCTCCGTCAGGTTGTAAACCCCAATATGAACTTCCGTCCCGCTCGGCATCCGGCAAGTCGCCTCTTCGCTGACGAAGAAGTCCGGGTGTTGCCGCAGACTCTCCGCCGCGTCAATGGAATCATGGTCAGTCAGGGTGACGATGGACATACCCAGTTTCTTGCAGCGCGCATAGACCTCGTCCGGCTGGTTGTACGACTCTTTACAAAGGCGGTCCAACCCCGGGGTAGTGCACATCCCCGAGGCGGTCGAGTGGATGTGAAGGTCGCATCGCATGCTACATTTCTAAAACAAAGATATGAACAGTCTATGAAGACGCAAAGAAATCTAGGTGAATGCTTCCTTGGAAACCATTGAGCACAAATGACTTCCTGACTTATCCACATGGCATGTTCCGTGCTCTTCAAATCGTCGCAATTTTTGTGTAACACTCCTGTCATGTCCGCCCACAAGAAAATTCATGTCCTATTCCACGACGCCGGCGGGGGCCACCGCAACGCCGCCGTCGCCCTGAAAGCCGTCTGCGAACAGCAATCCCGCCCCTGGGAGATCAATCTTGTCCAATTCCAGGACCTCACCGACCACCTCGATGTGCTTCGCCGCCTCACGGGCATCCGCATCCAGGAGCAATACAATATATTGCTGCGCAACGGCTGGACCTGGGGTAGCGAATACCTGCTGCGAGTACTACAACTGACCATTCGGATCTTTCACCGGCCTCTGGTCAAGCTTCTTGCCAACCACTGGCGTAAGAATCCGGCTGACCTGCTCATTTCCGTCATTCCGCACTTCAATCGCGAAATCGCTGAAAGCTGGACCTCGGTCTACCCCGGTCGACCCTTTGTCACCATCATTACCGACTTGGCCGACTTTCCTCCCCGCTTCTGGATCGAACCAATTGCTGAACAGATTATCGTTGCGGGTTCCGAACGAGCCGGGCAGCAAGCCCGCGATTTCGGCAAGACCGGGAATAATCTTTTTTGCGCTTCCGGCATGATTCTTCGCCCGGAGTTTTACGCCGAACAAACCGAAACATCGCTGGCCGTTCGCGCAGAGCTCGGACTCGACGCCGCTTTGCCGACCGCGATCGTACTTTTTGGCGGCTACGGCTCGAACGTGATCTACGACATCGTGCAGAAAATTGACGAAGCGCGCTTGCCACTGCAGATGATTCTGGTGTGCGGAAAAAATGAAAAACTCGCCGAGCGTCTTCGCGCGAAAAAGTGGAACCTGCCGTTGCATATTGTTGGATTTACCCGCGAAGTGAATCGGCTGATGCGTGCCGCCGATTTTCTGATCGGCAAACCAGGTCCGGGGAGCATTGCCGAGGCCATGATTTCCGGCCTGCCAGTGCTGGTGGAATGCAATTCCAGCACGCTTCCGCAAGAACGCTTCAATACCGAATGGGTTAAGGAAAAGAACGTAGGAATGGTGGTTAGGAATTTTTCCGGAGTCGTTCCGGCGGTGCAAACGCTGCTGGAACCGGGCAAGCTTCCGGAACTTCAGCGCAATGTTCGTTCTCTTCACAACCGCGCGGTTTTTGAAATTCCAGAATTCCTCTCAAGTTTGTTGAATGAACAAAAGCCATCACAGGGTGAACTGCCGGTTTCTACCAAGGCGTCGAATTAGATAGGGAATTTCTACCGGCTGGCGCGTTCGGCGCGATCCGAACGTGGAAAGCGCGGGCCGGCTCCGGGGCTGTCGCCGTGTGGCTTAATTCTGGGTTTGGCGCAACTCGCAGCGCCCCAGCGCGCCGCCCGCTTGGGGCTCTCGCACATCTTGATGCAAGCGGCGTGCGCTTGCGCGTGGCTGCAGCCGCAATAGCAGGAGGCCGGAGTCGCGCGGCGCAACAGCCCCGGCGTGTCCGCAAGAAGGCTCGTCGCGCCAATCAGCGCCAATCCAAACGCAATGGCAGCACGGCGTGAGAAGGGAAGCGCGCGAGAGGTTGTAGCAACAGCGCCCATAGTGGAATATTCCGCCTGACGGCAAAAAAAACCGATGGTCCTGGAAGCTAAATAAATCTGTTACCAGAGTGCTAGGACTAGGTGTGGGAAGAGGCAGTTTTCCAAAACGGGGTTGAGTCCGTTCCAAAGTGGGTTCGAGAGCAGAAACGGGACAGGGTGGTTCCAAACCGGCTGATAGTAACTATAGTAAATTCAGCGAGTTAGCAAAGGCTCGCGCTCGCCCAGACGTGGTAACTACCTTGCATAAGTAACAGCGTGGGCACATTTCAGATCACGGTTCAAAAAGGTTGCCAAGTGAGGGGGAAGGGGCTTGCTTGGCGATTTTCGAGGACCGTTCCGACCTGCCTCTGAGAGGGAAGCTAGGATGGATGACCCCACGCGTCCGGTGTGAAAACGACACTGGACTTGAAATGTGCCTTCCTAGGGCTCCCGGTCCCAAGCGGGGGCCCTTTTTTTTGCCCGCGCCTAGTTCAAGCGCTTCGATACCGCGATCTTCGCCTGGCCAAGCACATGCGCCACCTGCGTCTCGTGCAGCCGCGACGCGTCGTATTCGAATGACAATTCAGTCTTGGCATCATTCAGTTGAAATTTCCGCAAGCCGTAGGTGTTTGCAAATTCGCCAAGCAGCCGCAGTTGGTCGTTGGTCAGCGGGGAAGTCAAAGCGTATCTAATCTCGAGTAGCGTCATGGCGGTAGTATAGCATCGCCTCCCGCGCCGCGTTGCTCGCGGCGGCAATCATCCATCAGAATGCCGGCTTGACCTCAAGTAGGGGGTAGGGGTATAAATACCCCTGGAGGGTATCTGCTGATGGCTTCCCGGAAAATTACCCGATCCCATGCCCGCTCCGCCGAATGTGCTTGCGAGGTCGGCCCTGGCCACAAGGCTCTTGCGGTTGACCCCGAACTCAAGCAGAGCAACCAAAAGCGCCTGCGCCGCATTGAAGGCCAGATCCGCGGCTTGCAAAAAATGGTCGGCGAAGACCGCTATTGCGCCGACATCATCGTGCAAATCGCTTCAGTGCAGGAGGCGCTCCGCGGCGTTGCCCGCAATCTGATGAAAAATCATCTGCACCATTGCGCCGCCAAAGCGCTACGCTCCACGAAAAAAGAAGAAGCCGACGGCATGTACGACGAACTGCTTGGCCTGATCTACACGCATTTGCGTTGAGCTGCGCGCTGGCTTGTAAGAATATCGAGGACTCATGCAATCGCTCCCCATTCTCAACAATAAACCCCTGGCGAAAGATACGGTCTGCGGAATGAGCGTCGATCCGGCCAAAGCCGCTGCTACCCGCGAATACTCGGGGGAAAAATACTTTTTCTGCTCCACGCGCTGCGCGGAGCGCTTTGAAAAGGAACCACAGCGATTCCTCGCATCCCCCGGCACTGCGGGCATGGAGCACGCTTCTCACGCCGCGGACACACACGCACCGAAGACTTCGACGGCGTCCGGAGCCGCAAAGCAGATCCGCTACACCTGCCCGATGGATCCCGAAATCGTGCAAATCGGTCCGGGCACTTGTCCCAAATGCGGCATGGCGCTGGAACCAATGGACATCGTCGCCGAAGAAACCGTTGATCCTGAATGCGCTTCGATGAACAAACGTTTTTGGATCAGCCTGAGTCTCTCCGCGCCAGTTCTGGCGCTTGGAATGTTCGGCGAAAAAATAGCCGGACATTCGTCAGGCTTCGCGCTCCACTGGACCGAATTTCTTCTTTGTGCGCCAGTGGTGCTCTGGGGAGGCTGGCCATTCTTCGAGCGTTTCTGGTCTTCATTAGTCAATCGCAACCCGAATATGTTTACGCTCATCGGGCTCGGCACCGGCGCCGCGTTTCTCGATAGCGTGGTCGCGACGATTTTCCCGCAGTTGTTTCCGTCATCGTTTCGCGAAATGGATGGCTCGGTCCCGGTCTACTTCGAAGCCGCTGCCGTTATCACGACGCTCGTCCTACTCGGCCAGGTGCTCGAACTTCGCGCGCGGGCCAAGACTTCGTCCGCGATTCGCGCACTGGTAAAGCTCGCTCCGCAAATCGCGCATCGCCTTGACGATAGCGCCAACGAATCAGACGTCGCGCTTGATCAGGTTGTGGCCGGCGACCGCCTTCGCGTACGTCCCGGCGAGCGCATCCCAGTGGATGGCGTGCTGCTGGAAGGCGCCAGCGCCGTAGACGAATCGATGGTCACCGGCGAGCCAATGCCGGTCGAAAAATCGGCGAACGACAAAATCACCGGCGGCACGCTTAACACCAGCGGCAGCTTCGTGATGCGCGCCGAACGGGTCGGCAGCGAAACCACGCTGGCGCAAATCGTGAAACTGGTCAGCGAAGCCCAACGCAGCCGTGCGCCGATGCAGCGCCTCGCGGACAAAGTCGCGGCCATTTTTGTTCCCGCCGTCGTCGCGGCCGCGATCATCACATTCATGGTGTGGGCTTTTATCGGCCCGCAACCGCGGCTCGCTCACGCGCTCGTTAACACCGTCGCCGTCCTCATCATCGCTTGCCCTTGCGCGCTCGGCCTCGCTACACCAATGTCCATTATGGTTGCGGTCGGCAAAGGCGCCGGTGTCGGCGTGCTGATCCGCAACGCCGAAGCCCTCGAAAAACTCGCCGCCGTCGATACTCTCGTCGTGGACAAAACTGGCACCCTTACCGAGGGCAGGCCTGTCGTTGCCGAAGTCGCCGTTTTGGAAGGAAGTGGATTTAGCGAGGACGGCTTGCTCTCACTAGCTGCAAGCGTGGAACGACTGGGCGAACATCCACTCGCTCGTGCCGTTGTTCGTGCTGCAGAAGAACGCCAACTGCCGCTATCGGAAGTCGCCGAATTCCGCGCAACATTCGGCGGAGGTGTTAAAGGCAGAGTCTCCGGCGATCGCATCCTGGTCGGTACTCCAGAATTCCTAAAGAAAAACGGTGTCGTTCAGACGCCACTGCCGGAGTCCAAACGCCTCAGTATGGCTGTCGGTCTAAGCACCGGCGGATCCACGACTGCGGTATTTGTCGCGGTCAATGAAACTCTCGTCGGTGCGATCTTGCTGGCAGACCTGCTAAAAGCAACAACGCCGCAAACTGTTTCCGAGTTACGCAAAGAAGGAATTCGGTTCGTTATGCTGACCGGTGACCGCAAGGAATCAGCTATGTTAATCGCGCAAAAACTTCAGATCGACGATGTTCGCTCGCAGGTTTCTGCCGAGCAGAAAGCGAGGATCGTCGCCGATCTCAAAAGGGAAGGCCGCATCGTCGCCATGGCCGGCGACGGCGTCAACGACGCTCCCGCTCTCACTGCCGCCGATGTCGGCATTGCCATGGGCACGGGCACCGACGTGGCCATCGAGAGCGCAGGCATCACCTTGCTCAAAGGCGATCTGCGCGGAATCTTGCGCGCCCGCAAACTCAGCCGCGCCACCATCCGCAACATCAAACAAAATTTGTTGTTCGCGTTTCTTTACAACGCGCTAGGAATTCCCATCGCCGCCGGCTTCCTGTACCCATTCTTCGGGCTGCTGCTCAGCCCAATGATCGCCAGCGCCGCCATGAGCTTCAGCTCCGTCTCGGTCATCGCCAACGCCCTGCGATTGCGCTCACTCAAGCTTTAGGAGCGAGAAAAGAACCGGTCTAAAGACCGGCAACTACATAACCTTGTCTCGATCGCTAAGCCAGGATGACCAGCGAGATTGGTTTTACTTCCCGCTCTTCAAGAACGTGCCCTTGTCCAATTCCCGAAACGCCTGCTGTAACTGTTCCTGCGTATTCATCACAATCGGCCCGTACCACGCGACAGGCTCTTCCAGCGGTTTGCCAGAGACGAGAAGAAACCGAATACCCTCATCGCCCGCCTGCACCACCACTTCATCGCCGCGGTCGAACAGCACCAGCGAGCGATTGTCCGCCGCCAGCGGGGGCGCGGTATCCGCCCAGCCGACCGGTTCGGTCGGCACTGCCAGCGGATCCGACGCATTGCAAAATTTTCCGCTGCCAGCGAACACATAAGCGAACGCGTGCCGTGTCGTTCCAACAGGCAACGCTTTCCGCCGGCCCGGCGCAATTGAAATATCCAAATAAGTTGGATCAGCGGCAATCCCATCCACCGGCCCGCTCTTGCCCCAGAAATGCCCGCAAATCACCCGCACATGCGTCCTGTCATCATCGGTAATCACCGGAATGTCCGGCGACTTCACTTCCTGATAGCGTGGCGACGTCATCTTCAGCGCCGACGGCAAATTCGCCCACAACTGAAATCCGTGCATCCGTCCCGCCGCATCGCCCTTCGGCATCTCCTGATGAATAATTCCGCTTCCCGCGGTCATCCACTGGATATCGCCCGGCGAAATCGCGCCCTTATTGCCGAGACTGTCGCCGTGCTCCACCGTTCCCGCCAGCACGTAGGTAATCGTCTCGATCCCGCGATGCGGGTGCCACGGAAATCCCGCCAGATAATCTTCCGGCACATCGTTGCGAAAATCGTCCAGCAGCAAAAACGGGTCAAACTCCATGGTATTGCCAAATCCAAACGCCCGCCGCAGATGCACTCCCGCGCCTTCCATTGTTGGCTTGGCCTTGATCAGCCGCTTCACCGGTCGTATCGACATGCCCGCCTCCCGTCAGCACTAACTCCAATCGATGCTGCAATCCCACCCGAAGATACCATTTTGAATGTGAGGATAGACGAGGGTTCTTCGGCAAGTCCTATTCGGCAGTTGCCGTGCCGCTTCTGCGCTTGAAACCTTGCCGCCTTCCGCGCATCTGATTTTCAGAGACTAATTGGGCTACAATCAAGGAATCAAAGGGCAGAGAATCGAATAGGAAGGGAACCTCAACATGACTGAACTCGCTACTTTTGCCGCAGGATGCTTTTGGGGAGTCGAAGTGAAATTCCGCATGATTCCCGGAGTGGTGGACGCGCTGGTCGGCTACAGCAACGGCCACACCGAAAACCCGACATACAAAGACGTTTGCACCGACCAGACCGGCCACGCCGAAGTGGTGCAAGTCGAATTCGATCCGCAAAAAGTCGGCTACCAGACGCTGGTCGAAGCCTTCTGGCACCTGCACGATCCCACGCAGCTGAATCGCCAGGGACCAGACTTTGGCAAGCAATATCGATCCGCGATTTTCACGCATTCGCCGGAGCAGGAAATCATCGCGAAAAATTCCAAGGCCGAGCTCGAGGCCAGCAAGAAATTCAACCGGCCGATCGCCACGGAAATCACTCCGGCCGGCAAGTTTTACGCCGCCGAGGAATATCACCAGCGCTACCTCGAAAAGCGCGGCATGGCCAGCTGCCACATTTAATTTTTATGGTAGAATTTAAGCATAGTGCGCCCGTAGCTCAGTTGGATAGAGCGTCTGGCTACGAACCAGAAGGTCGAGAGTTCGAGTCCCTCCGGGCGCACCACCTAAATAGTTTGCCTTCATTGAATTAGCAAACTTCCCGGTTGAACGGTTCCCTCGATTTTGGGTCCACTTGGGTCCACTAACAAGCCCACTGTCCTTTCAAGTCTCTCAATAGCGGCTCTCTGTGATGCTGGTACTGCCTGCACATAGATCTCCGCTGTCGTACTGAGGCTTGCGTGTCCAAGTTGAGCCTGCGCCGTTTTCAATGGTTCGCCCATGTCGCTGAGCAACGTCGCGTGCGTTCGCCGGAAGTCATGCCAACTGAAACGTCGGAGCTCCGCCTTCGCGCATGCCGGATGCAAGTAGCGCTTGTGCAGATTTCCGGGTCGCAGATGAGTTCCGTTGCGACTGGGGAAGACGAGTGAATGTTCTGAGGTTCGGCTACGCGTACAATGGCGACGAAGCGCTTGTTCGAGCGCCGGCCCCACAGGAATGTCCCGGATGCCGCCTTGCGTTTTTGGAGTCGAGTTGTGCCCTTCGTAAACTGCTTCACGAACGCGGATAACGCGGCGTTCGAAGTCCACATTTCTCCAGCGCAATGCGAGTAGCTCTCCAATCCGCATTCCTGTCAGGACCGCCGCTAACACCAGCGTCCGTTCCGGCTCCTTAAGCGCCTCCAACAAGCGCGTTACTTCGCCAATTGTGAGGAACCGGAGTGGCTGGCGAAGTGGCCTTGAAGGAAGTTTTACGCCACTTGCTGGATTCGCTGGAACGTAATCCCAATCCACAGCCGTAGCAAATATTTTGCTCACTAGGTTGCGGAGATGAAGCGACGTTTTCCAGGAATACCTCTGGTGAACCATCTTTTCCATGACAAACCTTTGGATGTGTTGCCTCTTGATGTCACACAAGGATTGATCACCAAAGACGGGGAACAAGTGGCGTCGTATTAGGTGCTGGTAGTTGCGTTGCGTAGCAAACTTCAGCGTGGGCAGAATAGCGGGCTCCCACTGCGAGCAGACGAAATCGCGGAACTGCATCGAAGACTGCGGTTTTTGTAGCGTTTGGTTGACATCATAAAGGCGGGATTCGAGCAGAGCGCGGGCCTGCCGTCTAGTGGGGAAGTCTGCCAACGTGCCAATGACCTCTGAACGTCTAATGCTTTTCAGAGTCCCATCAGGTGCGAGCACCGCTTCCCTCCAACGAGCGACCCAGACTTTGTTTCGCTTTCCTCGAACTACTACACTGCCGGTTTGGTATCGGCGACGAATCATCGGAGTATTCCTTTCCCCCGAAGTTCGCCTTGGCTCTGCGATACCTACCGACATCATACGCACTCACCTTGCGGAATCAAGCACAACGCTGTCGTCGAATGAAATCGATCACAGCCGCCTCTTCGAACCGGAGATACTTTCCAAGCTTCACGTGCGGTAGTTGATCGTTGCCACGCCTTCGTGTGCGTTCATAAACCCATGAAGTCGGTACGCGAAGTAGATTTGCTACGTCCCGTACCGTCAGGAGTTCATCTTTAACTTTCTCCCCCACTGTGGCCGCATTTCTTGCGGCAATGTCGAATTGAATGTTGGTAACTGTCATGGCTTCTTGACCTTCTCGAAAAGAGAACCACCTCCGTTTTGCGGTTGATCGCCATTTTGGGGTCGTTCCTCAAGCCAAATTTTGAACTCGTCGTCTTTGCGAAACAGCAGCTTCAAGGCTTCGCTGACGACGTATGACTCGGACGAATTGATGAATTCAGCGTACTTATGGAGCCTGGCTCTAATTTCCTCCTCAACACGGATTTGAAGCGTTTCATTCTTAGGTGGTCTTGGCGGAGATTTCAGAATTGCCACGTCGTGTCTCCTTTCCTTTCGGCAGGCAGCGAGGAAGCCTGCCTGGCATCAGTACTTACGCCACATGTCCCAACACTCCGATCCCAACGATCCGGCCCAACACGAAAGTAGGAAGGCCGGAAGTGGAGCTGCCGTACTGATGGACAGGGGTGAGTCCATCAGACTCCACCCCGGCCGGCAGGTGACCGCTGGGGCTCGGTTGGTGGGCTACTGCGGGTGTTGCGTTGTGCCTCCCGCGAAGGAAGAATTGAGGCAGGATTTCTTCCTCTAGTTACCAATTCAGTGTTGGAAGAGAAATTTGTGTCGCTGGAAATCGAAAATAATTTGAATATTGCCGTTGCCAGAGTCGTCGCGGTTCTGCCTTTGTGCCACTAGTACTAAGTCTTGCTCAGTCGGTGAAGCGTCGCGACGCATCTTTCGTCGCGTCTTACCAAACTGGGCTGGAGCGACCGCCACGGTTTCCGTGGCAACAAAGTGGGGTCGCTCCAGCCCAGTTCAATGGTTTGGGCACGTACAAAGTGACTCGTCGCGTCTTGAGCATCCGTCTCTTTTTGTAGAAGTTACGTTGACCTCTGAGGTGAACGGCGAGGTGAACGCAACGGTGAACGAGGTATTTTGCGGCCCGTTCACCCAAAACGATATTGGCATCACCAGACATTCCTCCCTCCCTCTATCTATCAATTCAGCGTTTGAAACGGACTTTGTGTCGCGGGAATGTCGGTGCGGGCCTTAAGGTGGAGTGTACAGATTCCACGTTCTTGACCGCACGTGACTGCAGGGCGCCCGACATTGAAACCGAAGGCTTATATCGAAACTGTCATGCTGCAACGCCGGGAAGACTAAGCCTGTGCAGCCTCGGCAGCGAGCGCCCATTTGTTAAATGCCGCGTCTTCTGAACGCGGCTTCGGACCAACATGAGGCGCACGGATCAACGTCGGCATAGAAATACTTCCTCCAAATATAATCGCGTTCTGTCGAGCAAGACCGGCGATTCTCCTAACCTCTCGCTTATCTGCCCATTCGCTTGCGGTTTGAATAGTTGCCAGATCGCTTTCAGAAGTGAGACGGAAAGACACCCAGTTGTTGCATTGCGAGAGCACAGTGGGTGAGATTTCCGAGGGACGTTGAGTGCTGAGCCGTAGCGCCAGTCATCAAATGGTAGAGCGGCAGTTCGAGCGCACGTGCAAATTTCTCTAGAGTCTCGACAGACTGGAACCGTGTGCCCGTTCTCCCGTTCAATAAAGTTAGCAACGGCTCTTCGCGCCTTGATCTTCTATCTCCTCTTTTTTCCTCATCCGCCGGGGTCACCGTTCCACCAGTGCTCTTAAGAGCACATTATCCGGTTTAATCTGCCCTCAAGGGCATTTTCGTTGCTGTCCGGCGAAATGTCGGATATGCTCTTAAGGGCACATTAAAGGACTTTACGTGCCCTTGAGGAGACAATGGTTGCTCATAACAAGCTGTTGGAGGCCCCACCTTACGCGGTTGAACAGACCTTGAAAAAGGTCGGCCGCAACTTACGTCTGGCAAGGCTGCGGCGACAGCAAACCATCGAAAAAGTTGCTAAAAGAATTGGTACTGGGTCGCGCGCCATTCGGGATGCCGAGAGCGGCAAACCATCGACGGGCATGGCCGTCTACGCGGCGCTGCTCTGGGCGTATGACTTGCTGAGTCCGCTCGAAAGGCTGGCGGATCCTCTATCTGACAAGGAAGGCCTTGCACTAGCGTCTGCCAAGGACGGCAAGCGCGCCCGCAAAAGTGGAGAGCTCGACAATGAGTTCTAATTCAGCGCAGGAATGTTTCGTCTACATCACACTTCCGGGCAGGACTTCAGCGATCACAGCGGGAAAATTTGTACTGGACCAGACAGAATCGGGCACACCACTCGGACGCTTTGTGTACGGGCAAAGCTATCTTAAGAATGCTAACGCAGTGCCAATCGATCCTGTGGAATTGAAGCTGTCCAACGAAACCTACAGCACCGTGTTTCTGAAAGGCGTGTTCAGTGCACTGCGTGACGCCGGCCCTGACTATTGGGGACGCCGTGTCATCGAAAAGCACGCCGGAAAAACCAATCTGGGAGAAATGGACTACCTCCTCGAATCTCCCGATGATCGAGCAGGAGCGCTCGGCTTCGGGCTTGGCAATGTGCCTCCAGCCCCTCAGAAAAAGTTCAACAAGACCCTCGACCTCGCCAAACTGCAGGATCTTGCCGACGCCGTGATTAGGAACGAAATTTCTTCGGACCCGGCTTCTCCTCAGGTTCAAGAATTGCTGCTGCTCGGCACGTCGATGGGCGGCGCTCGTCCGAAGGTAGTCGTGCAGGATGACGACGGGCTTTGGATGGCCAAATTCAACCGAGCGGATGACCGATGGAACTATGCTCGCGTTGAATATGCAATGCTCCACCTCGCCCGGCAATGCGGAATCAACGTACCCGAAAGTCGAATCGAAGCCGTCGGCGGCAAAGACGTCTTGCTCGTCAAACGGTTTGACCGGGAAAAGACGCCGGAGGGCTACACACGCGCGCGCATGATGAGTGGACTCACCGTGCTGCGCTCTGACGAAACCAGCGACGCACGAGAGAGATGGTCGTATATCCTCCTTGTTGAGGAAATGCGCCGCATCGTCGCAGAGGCGGACAAAGATGCCCGCGAACTCTTCCGCCGCATTTGTTTCAATGCCCTGATTTCCAACCTTGACGACCATCCGCGGAACCATGCCCTCTTGGCCAGAAACGTTGACTGGGCGCTGTCGCCGGCGTATGACCTCACGCCGTCGCCCGTCGTAAGCCTCGACCGCCGCGATCTGGCGCTGGTGTGTGGAGATCAAGGTCGGTTCGCGAACGCGAAAAACATTCTTTCGCAACACGCCCGCTTTTTATTGCAGAAAGATGAGGCCAACAAAATCATCACAGATACGAAAGCACAGGTGAGCCATTGGTACGACACGGTTCGGGCCTGCGGGGTGTCAGAGAAGGACGCAGAAACGATCCGGGGCGCATTCATCTATCCCGGGTTCTCCTACTAGTTAGGTCTGTCAAAACGGATCTGACCCTTCCACGTTATTTGAAAATGACATCCTTACGAGGCCGCCTTTACCAAACGCGCGGCCTTCGGATCGTAGACGTACTCGGTAAGCAATTCGTCTTTCTCAGTTTCAGAAAGTATCAAGAGGCCGCCGTCGCGCGGCATACTTCCCGCGACAACCTCGGAGAGCTCCTTGGAGAGAGGAGACTTCAATGCGGTTAAGGAACGCAGAGAGAGCGCCAAGCGGACGAAGCAGCGTCAAGACAAGCTACGCGAGCGATATCCCGAAGTTCACGGCAAGGTCGTGGATTTCATCACTCACACCATCGATGACGGAACGCTGTATTTCACCGTCCGCTTCACGGACAAGACGAGCTTTTGTCTCCGCTACGGCTGCGACATGTTCGTCGTGGGAGCCGATTTCAGCGATTGGCGAAGCGCGGACTACAACATCATCCGTGAGTACATGAAGCCGATTCCACGGTAGGGACGCTCAAAGCGTTGTTCTACAGATTCCCTATGGTGTCTGTAGTCGAGGACGGCGGGCATCGCCCGCGAACGATCTTGCGATCATTGTTGGATTAATTCTGGTCTGGCCAGGCTGACGGAGGCCCGAATTCCATAGCCGGCCAGCACCCCAAAACTTGGGTCCAACTTGGGTCCATTAACGTCCGAATACCATATAATACGGTGGTGCAAGAGGAACGCAGAGCCAAGACGAATCAACGAGATAGCAAATCAGGATCTAGCTACGAACCAGAAGGTCGAGAGTTCGAGTCCCTCCGGGCGCACCATCCCTTTGTTTTTCCCATTTGGAAGATCAAATCGAACGGCTTTCTGTAAGTAGGATAAAGACTTACGGCGTCTATAGCGCAGTTCGAAAGCACGATTTTGAGCAGTTTGGCCTTTTCAGCCGGAGATTGCTTTTCGTACAGCGAATAGGCCTTATTCGCGAGTTCTAAAATCCTAGCTGCGTTTAGCATCCGTTCTGGATTTATAGCCTTGGTGGACTGAATTTGCGTCGATAGTTGCTGTTCTTCCGTTTGCCACTCGGCGGACTTTCTTTCCCAGAATTCTTCGGTGATCTTGCCGTCTATCTTATCCTGGTACGCTAGGTCTAAGCGGCGATGCACTTGGGACCGGCGTTGTATCAAAAGGCAGTGTTGCTGCTCTCGGATCTCTTCATCGCGACCATTATTGCTCAGTAGCGCCTGCTGGAGCGTTACCAACACTGCATCCGGTATGTGGATGTCCAACAAGATCTTTCCCAGCCGCTCTCCCAATTCCTCTTCTCGAAAGTACGGGAGATCACACTTTCCTCGAAACTGCGTGCATCGGTAATAAGTGTACTTGCCTTTCTTGAGTTCCGCTGTCACCTTGCAATGGTCATAAGCGCAGGTTAAAAGGCCTCGATACGCGAATTCGCGAGTTCGATATCTCGGCTTATTCCGGCCTCCAAACACCCTTTGGACCTGTTCGAACAAAGCGGGAGAAACGAGTGCAGCGTGAGTTCCCCGATAGAGTTTGCCCTCCCAATAAAACTGACCAATGTAAAACGGATTTTTTAGCAGACGGTCCAAGTAGCTTTTTGCCAAATTGACTCTGAACTCTGCTTTCAACTCCGCGCGTAAGCCAGAAAGGGAAGCCTTGCCAGATCCATACCTTTCGAACATCGCTTTGGCAATCGGTGCCTTTCCCGGATCTATTTCAATTGTGCGTTCGAGCTTGTTGTTTCGATATCCCAGGGGAGGACGGCTCGGGTAAATCCCTTGTTCCGCCTTTTCCCGCATGCCTTTCTTCACCTCTTCGCATAGATTTTCGATGTAATTCCGGGCCATCACCACGTGAATGCCATGCATGAACTTAGTCTGGGATTTTGCATCCTTGCTTATGATCTGGCCTTCTTTAGGCAAATGGATTTCGATGTTTGCATCTTCAAGCGCCACGTAATCTCTGAAATTGCGGTAAAGCCGATCCGTCTTCTCTGCGAT
Organism: uncultured Acidobacteriota bacterium; assembly: GCA_963814635.1. Taxonomy (GTDB): domain Bacteria; phylum Acidobacteriota; class Terriglobia; order Acidiferrales; family UBA7541; genus Acidiferrum. The sequence goes on from CAWFDP010000004.1 coordinate 801,240, forward strand.
CACCACTCGGCAACTTTGGTCTTGCTGGAGAAACTTGAGCATTTCCCCAAACTGCTTTCTCACCGGCAGTCTTTGCCGTTTCCACGTCGATAAATTCTTTAAGAATCTCAAAATCGGTTTTTCGAGCGTACTCTCGCAGGAGTTTCGATTGTGCGGGAATGGAGAAGCCCTCACGTTCTTGATCCTTGCTGGAAACTCTCGCGTAAATGACGGTTTTTCTCATTTTCATGGCTGGCTCCCCGTTTTCATGGCGACTCTGGCGAGTTCACCTTGTACTTTTTCTATTTCTGCGTCAACAATGCGAATTACGTTTTCCACATTCTCATCAGTAAAGATAATTCCCACTTTTGCTTCCAGATCACGCTTCTGTAACTTCAATTGTTCCAAGTGCTTAAGCAGATTGATTGCATAAGAAGCGCCGTCCGTTTTCACCGAAATGAGAATCCCAGCGCTTGCCATTTGTTTCAGCCGTGCAATCCCTGCCTTTCCGCGTACAAAGATTTGCACGCCGCACGAATTGCAAATGCAATACGGTTTCTTTCGCTTGGAATTGCAGATCGGAAGCCCCGCTGCACACAACGGACAGGGGAACTCTTTCCCTTCAAGCCCGCCGTGCTCACTACTGGAGGCGCCCAACGTTACGTTAATGTTAGTCACAATCTGCCTAGTCTTCACGGCTGGCCTCCCCGCGATCCCATTGGTCAAGAAGTAGGAACAAATTACGCAGGGCTTCGATTTCCGTGCGATCAAGCATGTGTTTTGCTTCACCGTCAGCATTCGCGCGTTTAGAGTCAACTTCAGAAGCTTGGCAGTTTAAATGGTTGTTTTCTTCGGAAGACACACCCGCTCCGGCAGCCGGTTGCGGGGGCTTCGAAAATATCTACCGAACGTGGTAGCCCTACTTTCGAAGCGTCGGCTGCCGGGGCGATCTGAGCGTTGGAGCCCAGCCATCGTACCCGGCCGTATTGCTGGCGGAGTGCCGCCTGAACTGTTGGTTCAATCCATTAGTATCGCTGCCGTTGGATTGATGTCAAGCACTTGGAACGGCGAATAGCGGCGGTGCGTTCGCCTGGGCGCGTTTCACTAGGCCAATATGCGAGTCGTGCGAGAAAAAAACGGGGGCACGTTCAGTCCGTCAACTTGAAGAATTGACGCCACGCCACGCCATCCCCCACTTCTACGTCCAAGCGATATATGCCTGGGGAAAGATTGGACAATGGGAGTTGCCACATCCGCTCTGCGAGTTCGCCACGGCTAACATTCAGTTTTTCGGTCTTGCCGGTTGCCAAGGGACGGTTGTCGAGATCGTAGAGCTTTATGACGGTAGTGGATTTGAAGTTCTCCGAGTTAGCAAAGTGCAGTAGGGCACTCGCGGAAGCATCGCTGCGCTGGAAGGTGACCTTTTGTTCGCGCTCACCGGGCTGGAATTTCTTGCCTTTGGTTTTCTCGCCATGGCTTAGCATGCCGAAAAGAATGAACCTGGAATTTGTGATGGGAGGCATCATCTGGCCTTTACTCCACAAATCCTGCAGGGTCGATCGCGATGCGGGAACGGTTTTCGGTAGCAGGCTGGCAGCAACAGAAGTCCCTCCAGTGGTTGCGTAAACAAGTTCGGAGTCGGACTGCAACGAGAAACCGCTCAAGAGAGATTCGGGGAGAACGCCTCCAAGGATTCCAATCACTTCGCCGTAATCGTTGAGGAGAGCACCACCTGCGGCGCCACTGCCGTAAACCCCAGAAACAGAAATCCGATCACCCCAGCCCTGAGGGGATTGCTGGCCCACGATTTGGCCCTCCGAAAGAATGCGACTTCCGTCAGCTTTTATGTCAAGCCAATAGCAGTGATCCCCGATGTTCCAGGTCTTTCCTTCGGACATTTTCAAGGCTGCATTGCTCTTGGAATCGGTCACAAGGATGGCCCAGTCCTGCCGCCGGTTCCAGGCAGCTACGAGCGGCGAGATAGTCTCCTTGCCATCATCGAGACGTAGACGAAGAGAAGTTGCTCCTTCGATCGTGCGAAAGGAGGTGACAACAGTGCCATCCGTGATGAGAAAACCGGAGCCGTGACGAAGTGGGCGACCCTTATCGTCCAATTTTTCGATTAGCACAGAAGCAGAGGTCGCTTGTTTGTAGATATCTGCTGCACTTGGAACCGAGCGTTGCTTAACCAGATCCGCAGGTTTGGCGAAAGCGACAACTTGAAAGCTCACTTGGCCGGCGACCTCGCCGTCTACCCTGCTTTCGAAGATCCAGTTTCCAGATGGAGAACTCTCTGAGAGGGGAACTTTCCAGTAGCCCGCAAATCGAGGTTGCGTGGCGACGTAATCAAAGCTGGACATCGTGGCGAATTGGCCACCGGGGCCTCGCACACTGCCTTCACAATGATGTGTGCCCTTTGCACCTTCCCATTCGAAATACACGATGATCTCGCGATCTTCTGGGACGTAAAAGACGGTACGCGGTTCTGTCATGACGTATGAGCCGTTGCGTTCTTCACCTTTTGCGCCAACGACTGCGCGAACGAGACGAACCTGGGAACCGCCCGGTGTAACGCCACCGGCCTGTTGAGCCGAGATGCGACCTGGAAGACAAGTCAAAGCAAATCCCATCGCGATGAGAAATTTTGTCACGCGCCTTCGGCCTTGACTGGACATAGAGGAAAGCCCCTTTTCGATTATAGAAGACAGAAATTTGCACACCGTCAGTGCGTAGAGATAAAGTCACATTAAGACATCGATTCTGTGAGGCTCTCCGTTCCCTGCAACTGTTCTGATGAAGTGAGTAGCAGCGTCCACAAAGCGAATGCGGTTGTTCACATACTCGGAAATATAGAGATTGCCCCCCACGTCCACGGCTAGACCAGAGGGATTGTTCAACATCGCCCGGTCAGCTGGTCCACCATCGCCACTAAAACCCGCTTGGCCTGTTCCGGCGTAAGCGTCGATAACACCTCGTGTGTCGATTCGTCGCACTCGATTACCATCAATGACAAATACGTTCCCATTTCTGTCTACCGATACGGAAGACGGATACGAGAGCGCGGCATCGGTCGCTAGGCCCCCGTCTCCTTTGGCCACACACTCCCCTGTACCCGCAACCGTAGTGATTACATGCGTCTGGTGCTGAATCTTCCGGACCCGACAGTTCTGATAATCCGCAATGAAGATGTCCCCGCTGCTGTCAATGGCGACACCTTCCGGAAAGTGCAGTAGAGCGCTCGTTGCCAATGCTCCGTCGCCTCCAAATCCGCCTGCTCCCGACCCCGCTACGACCTCCGCTTTCGCAGACTCCAGATTCCACCTAAACAACCGATGATGTCGGTCAACGATGAGCGGATTTCCGTGCTGGTCAATTGCCATAGCTGCGGGATCTTCGAAAATTCTGTCAGAAACATCTTCGGACGCTGGCAATAGCACAGTGAGGTTTCCAACGTGAGAGTCCAGTTTCCTTAGCCTTCCATTAAAGTCAGCAATGAATAAGTGTCCGTGCTGGTCAGCGGCAATAGAGTTAGGCTGGTCAAATTTCTTATAAATTCCGTCCTCGGGCTCAGCCACGACCACTTTTATTGAACTGCGTTCCACGTCCAAGCGAAGAAGTTGCCCTTGCACGGACTCAACAATGTACAAGAATCCGTCATTGTCATAGGCAAGTTCGGTTGGTCCGTTAATACTGGTTCTTAGTGCCTCGAACTCTCCGTTCACGCCAGATTTTGTAGGCTCCGAGGATGTCAGCACTTCTGTAAAACTTTGTCCCCCATCCTCAGTTTTGAAAAAAGCGCCGTTGACAGTCGCCCAGCCATGAAGCGTATTCGAGAGTTGAAGCTTCGAAGAGTATGGGGAACCGTTCGGAAAATGATGAAATACCTTCTTCCTCAACCAAGTCACACCGCCATCGTTGGTGCAATAGATGTATGATGAGTTTCCGACCGCGCAGCCCGTACGAACATCTGAAAACGAAACACTCTGGAAGTTGATGCTGCCCTCAGCTTCTGTACTAAGCACTCTTTTCCAGTGCTTCCCATAATCGCCGGTTGCGTAAATCTCGAAGTTTGCGACCGCAATCCATGCGTGACCTCCGGGCAAAGCGCTGCCTGCCATCCCTAAATCAATCCGCGGAGCAGAGTTGGCGTATTGATTCTCCCAGGTCTCACCGTTATCGGCGGAATGCAAAATAAGTTCCTTGCCTACAATCCATAGGTGTCCGGTTCCGTCACCGAATACTCCCAAGGTGTTAGACTGCTCCGTAAAATCCACCGGCAAATCCTCGCGGACGCGAAACAATGCCCCACCCTTCCCGAGTTGGGCCACGTATCCTCGTCCACCGATCCCCTCGCCTACCAAAAAAGCTTCTCCCCGACTCGTGTGTGTCAAATCGAGAATATGTTCGCCGTACCGCGACTCAATCGATTTTACTTTGGCCCAAGTCTGTCCTGCATCGACGGTGCGATATATAGCCGTCATATTCTCGGATTCAAATTGAATTGCAATGCCCGTGTTCACATTGAGGAAATGCAATCGATAGAAACTATTCTTGAACGGGATCGGAATTTTATTCCAGGTATGCCCACCATCGGCAGTTCGGAAGATGGCAGGCATGGGTTCGGCAACCAGTACCCAACCGTGGGAATCATCCACGAAGGTGAAATCAGTAACTTGAAGGTCCTGCGCGAAAACACACGGTCCCAATACAGCCCAAGAGATGCAGAAAATTGCCGTCAATGCGCAAACAGAACGAGTCCTCAAAATGGCTCCGGCGGCCTACAAAAGAAAACTTGATGGAATCCAGACTTCAAAAGCATAGTACGGAACAATAGCCGGGCCAACTCCTAGTAAGCCTTAACTGCGTCTTCGACGCGTCGCTAGTGCCAGAAACTTGTCTAGAGCTCCCGTCTTTGCCAGTGTGTTTCTGGATTCGATTCGGCAAGCTAAGGCCGATATACGACATGGCGCTTCGTGCCCGACGGTAAGCATGGCTCCGGTACTGGCGATCACTAGTCTGGTGGCAAGGACCTCGTTGTAAAGAGTCCTTCGACCCCGTTGGAGAGTTTCTTAAACCGTTCGTCACCGGGCCGAACCGAATCCTCATTTCCCACCGAGGAGAACAGAGATGAGGACAGATAAAAAGCTGTGGCGAAACCGAAAGGCCAGGAAGGAACTCGCGCGGCGGCTGCAGTCGGAAAACCCAGGTTTGGAAGTGGTACACCCGCACGCCGCGGGAATTGATGTGGGCAACAGTGCGCATTACGTGGCCGTACGACCGGATCGTGATTCTCAACCCGTGCGCCGATTCGAGTGCTTCACCGCGGATCTGCATCGCTTGGCTGACTGGTTGCAGAGCTGTGGCGTGAAGACCGTGGCTTTGCAGTCCACGGGCGTGTATTGGATTCCCTTGTACGACATTTTGGAAGAACGTGGGTTCGAGGTTTATCTCGTCAACGCCCAGCACACCAAAAATCTGCCTGGACGAAAGAGTGATGTCCAGGAAAGCCAATGGCTTCTGAAATTACACACCTATGGACTGCTAAATAATTCGTTCCAACCACCCTCAAAGATCCGGACTCTACGCACCTACTGGCGGCAGCGCTTGCAACACGTCACGGGAGCGGCGACCTGTGTGCAACGCATGCAGAAGGCACTAACCCAGATGAACATACAGCTTGCGAATGTGATCAGCGATCTGAGCGGGGTGACCGGACAGCTGATCATGCGAGCTATTATTTCCGGGGAGCGCGATTCCTGGAGACTGGCGGAACTCAGTCACCCGCGGATTCAAGCCAGCCGCGCAGAGATTGCCAAAAGCCTCGAAGGCACCTGGCGCTCAGAGCTCATCTTTGTGCTGCAGCAGGAACTCGAGATGTATGACACCTACCAGCGACGAATTGCCGAGTGCGACCAGCAATTACAGAAACACCTGGCTGCTTTTGCCGATACCGTCACTCCTCCGGTGAAGGAAGAACTACCTCCGAAAAAGAAGAAGAAACAAAACAAGAACAATCCACACTTCCATCTTGCCGACGAACTGCAGCGTATCAGCGGCGTGGATCTAACGCGCATCGACGGTGTAGATGTGTTCGTCGCACAAACGGTCATCAGTGAAGTCGGACTGGACATGGGCCGCTGGAAAACCGAGGCGCACTTCGCTTCCTGGTTGGGGCTCTGCCCGGACAACCGCATCAGCGGGGACAAAGTGCTTGCTCGAGGAACTCGCCACGTGCTCAACCGCGCTGCTACCGCCCTGCGCCTGGGAGCCTCAACGCTGCTAAAAAGCCAAACCTACCTCGGTGCACAGTACCGACGCTTACGCAGCAAACTCGGCGCTCCCAAAGCCATCACCGCCATGGCTCACCGCCTAGCCCGATTGGTCTATCGAATGCTCAAGTACGGTCAGCAGTACGTCAACAAAGGTGCGGAATACTACGAACGAAGGAACCGCCAACAGCAAGTCGAGTTTCTCAGGAAGAAAGCCGCTCGACTCGGCCTACAAATCATCCCCGCTTGAATGATCGAAAGAAGTTTCTGGAGAGTCGGTTACCGGACACGTGGTTTTCGGTCGCTTGCCCGAGACGCGTCCGAGGCGTATACGTTGTTTCGGGTGCAACAGCCATGAATATTCGCCATCGCGTTATTCAACCGACTTCGCACGACCTGCCTCATCCCACGAAGGTTGTTCCGTTCGGCATCTATGGAGCGGGGCTTTGGACCGGCCATCCGATTGGATTAGTGATTGTAGTTGGTGTGCTTTTTATGGGCTTTGTAGGATTACCGGAAGCCCGATGGTTTCTCGGGCTCGCTGTTCCTGCCGGAGCCATCTGTGGATTCTTCATGTGGCTTCGCCGTCGAAAGGGACTGGCGGGCGGATATCCGAAAACCCCAATATCCCTCGATTCGCACATCACAACTTCTACCCCAGAGCTTATTGTCGTCACGAGGGCGTACAACAAATAAAATGCTGGCCTTATTTCACTCAATTCCTTTTTTCACCAGCGAAAGCGTTCAAAATTACGAATGAAGCTCTCACGAAGGGGTCGGAATCGGTTTGGCCAGATTGAACAGCAGCGGTAAGCAAGCCCGCGTCGACGTTGCTCAATAGCGGCTCTAGAATTTCAAAAGCCTCCGCCAAAGGTCTAATACTGTCAGAGCCACCTACCTGGACAAGTCTCTTCCATCCCCTCCAAAATACCGTAGTTGCTGCCGTATGTTGCTCCTCAGATAACAGCCAAAATCCCAAAGCCAGCATTATCCATATCGTCGCTTCTTCGAAGCGAGGTCCAAATTTATCAGGCTTTTTCTCGGCGACTGTAGCCAAGGAATTCTGGATCGCTCTTACGGTCTCAGCTAAGTGCTCAGGATGTTGATTCTTAATTGAGACTAGCCAGCGTGCAATCGCGTTCAAAATTTCGACGTCCGACATATAGGGATACTGGACCACGTAGTCGAAGAATCTCTGTGATTCCTCGCCTGTCAAATAACCACGCAAATCGAGGAGCAGCATAGCTGCCTCCGCAATCTCACCTTCTTTCGCGAATGCATCCTTTATGGCACTGGTCAGTGCTAGCCTCGTTGCTGGATCGGTTTTTGAACACTCAAATTGACTGACCTTGCAGACATTCAGCAGACGGTCGATACAGCCATGCTGATGAGGTCTTCTCGCCAAAGAGAGAATCGGAAGCACCAGAGTGATGGAATGAACGTTTGCTACTCTTCCCTGAATAAACGCAAGAACCGATGCGATGAGAGCGCCATTACTGCCAAGCTGTCGAATCTTCGAGATCTCGCTATCTAAAATGAGCCGATGTACGATCGTAGCTTCAATCCTTTCACAGATTCCAGGCGGAAAGATCTCCGTCTGACGTGATGCGTCCACAAGTTCTTCCTCGGAATATGGTTGAAAACTCACCACTGGCCTTAATCTTCCTTCTCTCATTGTGGCCAACTGCTTAGGTATTTGCCCCAAACGAAACAACAATGCTGCCGTGACCTCACGATGGATGGCACGAGGTGACAGAACGACTTTTTCAAGTTTATCTTTCGGGAGTTCATCGAATTGTGAGCGCTACGTGAACCGCATCTTGCGAGAAGCGTTTGGGCGAGCAAGTGTATCCGCCCGAGCTGATTAACAGCTTTTTGTCCGAGTTGCCTGTGCCGAGGGGACGGCGATATAGTGGCGGCCTGGAGATTCACATGGACTTCCACAAGATCTGGCGCGAACAGTGTGAGGTCACGCCCACGATTCGCGAGCGATTCGGTGTCAAGAGTGCGCTGGATTATCTCGTCGGCGAGAAGCTATTGAGTTTTGCCAAGGCCGCAGACCAAGACTCTGAGTTTGCTGCCGAGCTCCCGCGCTTCCAAGCCGCGGTGTGGGAGATTTTCAACCCTTATGAACTCAGAGGCTATGTGGCCAGCGTTAAGCCTTCCGCCAGAAGAAAAACGCTCCAGAAGCTACTTTACGTTTCCTCTTAAACGATCGAGCGCTTCGTAGGCAATACCGAAACACAATATCAGGAATCGAGCGGCGGTATTCCCAAAGCTACGCACCGAGCTTCATGAGCTTGCTTCCAGCGATCGGGAAGCCATGCGTCAATGTCATTTGCCGGCCACGAGGGAAGATTCATCAGCAGTTGCATGAAGTAGAGTTGCGGATCCATCTCGTGGCGGCGGCAGCTGCTGGTCAAGCTGGCCAGAATCGCTGCCGTCCGTCCGCCCCGCGGGTTACCTACGAAGAGCGAGTTCTTGCGGTTCAGAACCACACGCTTCATCTCTCGTTCACTCACATTATTATCGATGGGCACCGCGCCATCCCTGGTGAACACCGTCAGCTCCTCCCATTGGCCGAGCGTGTAGTTCACCGCTTCGGCCATGGGATGCTTCGGCAACAGTCGTTCTTTCCAGAGCAGCAACTTCTCTCGCAGTTCCACCAGCACCGGCACCGACTGCATCTGCCGCAATGCCAGTCTTTCGGCTACAGACATATCCTTGGCCTGTTTTTCCACCGCAAACACCCGGCCGATCAAATCCACGGCCTCGCGAGCGATTTCCGGCGCTGTTTTTTCCGCCTCCACGAACTTCCGCCGCGCGTGCGACCAACATCCGGCACGCGTGATGGCGTTGCCGGCCACCACTCCGTTGTAGCCTCCATAGGCATCCGCCAGCAGGACTTCGGTGTAGTCTTTCAGAAACTCTTTCGGCCCCTCTCGTCCGCGATTCAACGTGAAGTCGAAGACGTTGTACGGATTTTCCTGGTCCCCTACATACACCCACATGCGCGCCGATTGCGTTTGTCCCGGCCCCAGCATCGGAAAGATGGTGTCGTCGGTGGCCACCACATGGGACTGCCTTACCCGTTCCGCCATCCGCCGGTACAACGGTTCGACCACATCCGCGACATCTCCGCACCACACCGACTGCGTCGCTCGGGAGATCTCAAAGCCTTGCCGCTCGAAGATATCTTCCAGCCGGTAAAGTGGAAGGTAATCAGCGAACTTGCTGGTAACGATGTAGGCTAGCAGCCCCGGACCCGCAAAGCCTTTTTCGATCGCTGTCTCCGCTTTCGCCGCTGTCGCGATCTGCGGATTTTCTCCCGCCAGCTCACACTTGGCGCAGGCATACTTTTTGCGCACATGCTGCAAGCGCTCGAAATGGCCGGGAATGTATTCGATCTGCCAGCTCTCTTCGCTGCCGATTTCTTGTCGCTGCTCGCCGCAGCACGAGCAGCTTCGTTGTTCTGGAGGGAGCTCATAGACGTGTGTGCTGACTGGAAGATGTTCGAAGTTCGCTAAGGCCCGCGGTCCTTTGCGCCGCTTTATGCGTCGCAGTTCCGGCTGGGCTTCTCCTTGCGGAAGGCTCTCGGCAGGTAACGTTTTTTGTTCTAATTCTTCGGCAAACTCCAGCAGCGCCTGCGCTAGTTCGTTCTCGCTCAAACGATCCGCTCGCGGCCCGTAGGTCGCCTTCTTGTAACGCCACAGCTCTTTCTGCAGCTGCAGATTTTCCAGATACAGTTCGTCGGCCCGCTTACGATGCTCTTCGGCTCGCTTGGTCTGCGCTTCGGCACGCTGTCTTTGGTCATCGCGCTCCTGCCACAGTGCGCGCAGCATAGCTTTCAGTGCTTCTTTATCTTCAGGCAAGCTGGTCAAGAAGTTCTCGACGGTGGGCACATCTGCTTAGACGTAACAGCAGAAACTTGGTTGCTCACGCGGTGATTATTTTATGCGTTGTTTTCTTTGTTTTGTTCGCGAACTTTTTATTTACTGCTGCCCACTGCGCGTTCGTAGCGCGCCACGCGCTTCAACTTCGAAACATCGATTCCATCCAGAATCATCGCCAGCTCGCTGGCACGCAATTCCACCGCACGCGCCCCATTTTCCACCCGCGGCATTTTGAAAACTCCGGCTTCCAATCGCTTGTACCACAACACGAATCCATCCCGGTCCCATACCAAAATCTTCAGCCGATCACCACGTCGTGAGCGGAACACGAACAGATGGCCACTTTGCGGGTTCTCTCCAACGACCGCGTTCACCCGTTCTGCCAGCCGATCAAATCCGCAGCGCATGTCCGTTGCTTCATTGGCCATCCAGATCCGCGCCCCCTGCGAACGGTCCATCGCTTGTAAGCTCGGCAGCCCGATCACCCTGCTGCCTCCACCACCGCCAGCAATCCCCGCACATGTTCCGGATCAAATTCTCGCCCTACCATCAGGCTCCGGCCATTCTGCAACCGCACTTCGATCCGCGCGTCGCCCGCTACGTTGGCCGGGGACTCCGCCACTTGCACTTCCACAAATCTCGCCGCAGTGTTTTCCCGCAGCCGTTTCTTCCACCAGTAGAAATGCGACGCGCGCAACTTCTGCTCTCGGCAGAACGCCGCCACACTCTTCCCGCTCCGCATCTGTTCGGAAATCAGCCTGCGCCACTTCGTCCATGCATTTCTGTTTCGTTTTCGTTGCGTCATGGCGCAACTGTGCTATGCGACGAACATCTTCCGCAAGATGCGGTTCACGTAGCGCTCACGCTTTACCAGCCCGAAGTAATTCGCAATCGTTTTTGCAGAGAGACCTGCGCCGTGCATCTTAGCGACGATGGTCTTTGCCGCTGCATTGCCAACCGTCGAGAGTGGCATGTCGCCGAGATGCGGGTTGAGCCACTTTTCAATGCTGCAGTCCCAAGTCGTAATCGTAGCCGTCTTGACCGGGTTGCGCTTACGCATCATCGAGTGACTCATGAATCGTTTGGCCTGTTCTCGGAACGTCACGCCTAAGTGCGAATCGACAAACTGCTGCTCATCGTTCACGCCGCTGGCTTCTACTATTTGATTTGCTTTACGTCGCCGTTCGCCTCGCGAAAGAAAGCCTTCCGATTTCGGGTCAGTCAAACAGAGCTTTTCACTGGCGTGAATCCTCTCCTGACCCTTCGGATACTTCCAGAAACGAACGACGTACCACTTACCGCTAACTTCGATTCTTCCCACCTGACCGCGTCGAGCCATGCTTGGCCCTTTCCGCTTGTCTGGTGTCGCTGACGAAACAGTATCATTGGCTGGTGCAGGCGGAGAAGTACCTCCGGCACAGTACGGGTCTACGTGCGATTGCTTTTTGAACATGGCAAAACCTCGACATTGGATTTGTCGGGTTCCGCCCTATTGGTTTAGGGGAGATTACCGGATGCCATACCGGCGACGTTGACGCTTGCCGTTCCCTTTGAGGTGTACCTGACAGGAACACCGAAGAACGTTTGTCATCTAGGGGGCGACTTCTGGATGACGCTCAGAACTGCTGGTCGCTGGGCTCTTTTGGCGGCTGTTTCCTGCCGATTGAACAATAAGAAGTCTACTACAATTTCAGTCGTTTGTCAAGGTCGAATATGCGAAATCACCAATGTTTATGCGGTGATATAGAACATCGTATTCTGTAACAGTTGCTCGACGTTACGACGCGGATCGCGAAACCACTTTACCGGTAATCCGACTTCCCAGGAGTTGGGGCGATTGTGATAAAACATGCAGCAAGCATGGTCTACATCAAGAGCATCATCGCTGGGCTCTTAGCCCTGCTGTTGGTCGCCGCGCTCATGGCTCTCATGGCCATAATTGTTCTCGTGGCACTTTCGCTCTTTGGACTTGGAATAGATATGGTCCGTTGGCACCTTGGGTCTCCCTTCTTTTGGCTGCCGGCAATCGCTATTTTCAGTGCCGGATTCCTGTGGAAATATCGAAGACTTTCAAGGTGACGGCGTAACACGCCTGTCGGACATGTCCGGTAATCCGACTTACCGAGCACGTGGTGTACTTCCAGGCTTATTTAGTCAGAGATTCACGGTGTATGATTCTTCAAGGCTCGCGGCGGAGCGTCCTCACAGGAGAGTCGGCGATGACCAGCCGATGGAGACTTGGACCGATATGGCTGTGCTTAGTTCTTTTCGTTCCCACGGCGTTCTCTCAGGAAGTTAATCGCGTCACGCAGAATGAGCACGGGACGGATTGCGGTAAAAGCGCTGATCGCAGATACGCGGTGTGTCACGGTGCATGGTCAGGAAAAACCGTTGCGCTGTTCAACACCTGGATGGCACCTGATATGAATCCGGGAAGACGGCTTGACCTCCCCTCCCCTGATGGCAAGAAGATCATTCAGGTAAGTGGATTTCACGTTCGGCTGGATGTAAACGGGAAACGATACTGGACGCCATTTGGGAATATGCATGACGCGGAAGTGGGATGGGCGCCCGACTCGACCCGTCTTTTTGTAACTTGGAGCGAGTCGGGCGAGCTTGGCCCGTGGCACACGGAAGTCTACGATGTGACGGAGGCCGGACTCGTAGAAATATCGGGTGTGACGCGTCATGTGAGAGCCGACTTAATACGTAGAATGAAAAGTGCGCCACTCCCGAAGTGGGTTGCTACCCCGGAAGGCCGAGCGATGTGGACCAGTCTAGATTATTGTGGTGATGACATTGTTGGGTCGCAGTGGTTGAACGGTTCGGGCGAGATTCTGGTAGCAGCGCTGGCGGGTCCGGATAGCGGATGCAAGTACATGGGAGATTTCGTCGTCTATCGAATCGAAGTGACCACAGGAAAGATTTTGCAAACGTACTCCGCAAAGGACGCCCAAAGCACATTTGGTAACGAGGATTTGCCTCGGATCGACGCAGACCATGACGATTTGTAGCGCCGACTATGCGGCAAGGTCCTGATTAACTTATCGTCCAGTGACCCAGCTTTCTGTCATGTTGGCCAGCGATTTGCTAGGATTCCCCGCATGAGAAGGCTTTCTCCTATCGCAATTCTGATTAGTTTTTTGGTTACCACGCCATCTGTTACGTGCCCGCAAAATTCAACCCAAGTGGAAAAAGTTGCGGAGGGAGAATATTGGGAATGGCAAGATGGTCATGCGCTCAAGGATACTTCGCAAACCTGGACAATCTGGCGAACTCAAAATGGCTATGAAGTGGAAGATAACTTGCCGCCGGACAAAGCGGCCGCGCTCTTCGCTGTATTCGGAGCTGCTTCCGAGAGACACATGTCACGTGAACTTCAAGAGGAGTACCAAAACTCATCTACAACGACAGACATTCACTTGCAACTTGCTAAAAATGGGGCAACCCGAGGATTGCTATTGAACGGCAAGAAGCTCAGCGAAATAAGGCAAGTCCAAGTGGCAAATTGCTTGGTAAAAGAGAATGAGATTTCGTGCAAAGGATGGCAGGGTAAAGCGCATTTGAGAAATTCAGGTCAAGACCAGCTTATCTATTCCTATCCGTTCCCTCTATTATTCACACCCATATTGAAGCAATTGAAGCCCGCCCCGAATCAGTCTATTCCTGTAAAGCTGGCGATGTTGGAACAGGTAAAGAATAGACTTCAAATCACGGAAGTGCCCGGACAACTCCAGAGCCAAGGACACGAGAAGCTTTCCATCGGCGAATACACCTTCGACACTGAAAAATATGCTTTGGCTCTAATTGCCAAGTCTGGTCCACGGCAAATCATACTGTGGGCATCTACTCAGGGAATTGTGTTTGCGATGGAGGACTCTCAGCTGCCTCCGGGCCGACGAGTCGTACTCAGTCAGTTCAAGAGGTACTCCGATTTCTAGATAGTGAAAAATGGAAGGACCGGTCGCCAGGTTCCTGATTAACGCCGTAACCTCCGAAGTTCATTTTGGCGCAACGGAACCTTACCGGTAAGGCGACTTATCCGGCACTGAGATGTGCTACGGCTATGTAAATCGTTGGGTCTCACATAGTGATATCCTGGATTTGCAATTCACAGACAAGAAAGTAACAGTGATGACGTTCAAATTGAGCGCGTGTGTCTTAGGGCTGTTCATCATCGCTGGCTGCTCGAATAGGGCCCAAACGTCCGATGCTCGAAGCGGTAAAGACTTCCGTGTCAAGATGAAGGAGTTTGGTATTAGACAGGCCGACGTGGAATTGCATTTTACCTGGGTGCTTTGGCCGACATTCCCAAAACCCGTTAGGCAAATATACTTCACCAACTACGGCCTTGACTCGCCCCAAATCACAGATCCGAAGACATTGGCAGAGATAAAAGAAAGCGGCCTTGAGGATCAGCTGAAAGCGGAAGGGCTCGCTCATGTCAAAGGCGGAGCATGGTTGGACCTCCCAGAGAGGCCACCATTTCCAGCAGGCGCATCCGTGAGCGTGTTTGATGACGCCTCTCGCGCTAGTAATCCTGGAATGTACTGGCGGGACGATCCCAGTCGCACCCCATGGCAACAAGCACTTTTCTCGAACGATTTGGCAGCTGTTCTCCGCATGTTGGCTACGGGAAAAATTGGGACGAAAGAACTGGCCGAAGGTTTGCACTGGGGTTGCGCGACAGACAGGCAGCAGCTTTTGCAGATACTTTTGAAGTCAGGAGCGAACGTCAACGCGGTCGAAGAACACGACAATGAGCAAATAACCACTCTTTTGGTTGCCGTCCGTTGGCACAACAAAGAGGCCGTTGAGGCGCTTGTAAAGGCGGGCGCAAGGGCAGGCGCGCGGGATAAGTACGGGGAAACCGAATTGACGACTCTTCTCAACAGTTCGCAAGACCAGACTCAAATTGTCGGTCCGCTTTTGGAGAGTGGCGTTGACGTGAATGCGGCCAACATCTATGGGCTGACAGCCCTCATGCGTGCAAGCCGTGCCCAACCCGCGCCGGTATTGGAGTTGTTGGTCAAACAAGGCGCAGATGTGAATGCAAAGGACTCTAGCCTGCATTATTCGCGAAAGTGGAACGCCAAACAGTTTTTTTTGAGAACGGGACAAAGATGCGACGACGGGCGGAATTTTGTTAGACCGGGCGGCTGATTCTAAAGCTCTTAGCGGGGTTCACAGTCTGATTTTGATGCGTAACGAGACACCACGAGTAAGAGCGTGACAAAGGTAAATTTCGATTGAAGAAATGAGAGGGGCTTACACGCTTTGAGCGCCCAAGCTCAAGGCCAGACGATGAAAGCTGTCGCGGTAGGGAAACGCTTGAGGCAAGTGCAGCACGATTCGCCGCACCGAGACCACCAGCTGAGCGCCCAGCTTCAAGAAATGTTCGCGCAAGGTCGAGACTTGCGCCCGGGCGTGGCGCGTCGGTGCCAGGTGAAGACGCATCTCTTGCATCAGCACATACGCCGCCGCTGTCAGCAGCACTCGGAACGTGTTCGCCAAAAAGTTCGAGCAACTGGTCCGACCGATCTGCATTCCGTCGTGCAATTCTTTAATCCTGTTTTCCACGTCGCCTCGATGACAGTAAGTTTTCTCGTAAATCCACTGCGGACTCTGTTTCAGGTTGGTGACTACGAAGCGCGGGTTGTCCTTCGCTTCCTTGTTCGCGGCGCGCACCACCTCGGCTTTGTAGATGACCCGTCGTTTCCACGGCCAAGTCTTTTTGGTAGCGTACCGGCACTCGCCATAGACATGCTCGGTTTGCCCGGAGATCTCCGACGCACGACGAGACCGCTTCATTGCGGATTTCACTTTACGCTTCAACACCGCATTGGCGGCCAGGTTCACGAGGTATTCCACTTTCGGTTCACAATCCAAAAAATCCAGAACTTCCGGAGACGCGAAGCCACCGTCGAGTCGCACCCGAAGTCTCGCCTTGGGAAAGGCATTGCTCACCCGTGCAATCAAACGGCGCAGAATCCCCAGCGCACCCAGCGAGCCAGTCGCGTTCCCACGCCGCAACACCGCCGCCACCAAGTACTGCTCCGCTTCCTCATTAAAGGTGAGAAAACAAACCATCGGCAAGTAACAGTAGCTATCGTAGTGGCGATTGAAAAAGGTGAACTGTTGCTGGCCGTGCGTGGGGTCGTCGGTGGGATCCAGATCGATGGTGATGCGACGGGCCCGACCATGCAGACGCTTACGATGGCGTTCAATGACGCAGTCCGCCAACGCTTCCGTCATGCGCAACAGTTCCTTACGATCCGGAGCATTTTCAAAGCGCGAGAGGGTAGGTTGCGAAGCCAGATCCTCGCCGTCAACAGGATCCCGACCGACCAGCAACTTGTGGATCGGATCCGATGCCAGCCGTGCCGCATCGTTGGCGTCTTCATATCCCAAGGCGAGGGCCATGACCCGCTGAGTAATCAATTCACGCAACTCATGCTGCACCTTACCCGCTTGCCGGTCATCTCGCAGACCAGCCGCCAATGCCGATGTCAGGCCTAACCGCAGCTGGGCGGCCTTGAGCAGAATCGCTCCGCCATCGGAACTGCCCAGCCGTTGATCAAACTTCGCAACCACCGGTCGATCAAAAATATCTGAAAAAAGAAGACAGTCTGTTGTGGTATGTTCGCTCAAGCGAAGGCCTCTCTTGTGATGCAAAAACTGCGTGAACAACAGTTTTTTATCACGAAGAGGCTTTTCGCGTCTTTAAATACCTGAATAATTCGGGCTAGAGGCGATACGGCTTTAAGCATTGCCACCGAGAATAGAAACGATGCCGCAGCAAAGATCCTCCTGGCCGCTGGAGCGCGACCGTAAAATCCCAGTGGCTGATTAACGCCGAAATCGTACAAGTGGTTTGACTTCTCCGGTAATCCGACTACTCAGGCACTTACGAGAATTCCGAATACACGTCATCGTCGGCCCTTACCGTAAACCTCCGCAAGAGTGATATTCTGCGTAACCAAATGAATAATGAGCGAAAAAAGTCGGAGATCTTTAGCTATTACTGGGACCTGTTTTTGATGTGGCCACTTTTGGTCTCTTCGTTTATGGCGGGGGGACTACTCTTTTCTCAGCAACCTGATGACAGGGTCAAAGGTGCAAAATGTGCCGCTCTAGCCGCGATTATTTTGCTGATAGCTAGGAGGCGATTGGCCCTAGTAATTGGCGTCGTCGCGTTTCTAGCGTCTCGAATGGTCGGCAGTCTACGGCGCCCTGCCGATTGGCGCATCGACATCGCAATGTACGTCACAGGGACGGCTGTGCTTTGGACGCTTGGCAGATTGCACGAGTCAAAATCATTTCGGCGCATGATTCGAGATGAACTCGATGGGTCTTTTTCCGAAATAACGATGACGGACCTTCTCGTAAACCTCGCGGGGCTGCTGTCTATATTCATTGTTGTATATTGGCTGTTTCAATGAAAAAAGCCGATTGCGTCGGATAGACGTTGACGATGCTGGTCAAGTCCTGGTTAACGCCGTACTCGTACAAGTGGACTGCGTTGCGGATTCCGGACGATGCCGATCAGCGTTCCGGGCTCATGCCGATCACTCATTCCGGGCGATGTCGATCAGTGATTCCGGGGGATGCCGATCACTCATTCCGGGGTGATCCCGATCAGTTTGATCAGGATCGTCGGAAGAGTGATCGCGATGCCCGGAAGGGTGATCGCGATCCCCCGGAACGTTTTCCACAGGGCGAAGTGACGCTGGACATCACAGAAGGCAAGCTGTTTCTCCATTTGATTTACGGGGAGACCGAGTGCCGACCAGGAGATTGTCCATGCGCAAGATCAAAGAAGTGCTCCGCCTTCGCTTCGAGCTAGGGTTGGGGCAGCGGGCCATTGCCCGTGCTTGTTCCATCAGCCAGAGCACCGTTCATGAATATCTAAAAAGAAGCGAGGTGGCCAAGGTCCCTTGGCCGCTGCCCGAAGGTTGGGACCAAGAGCGAGTTGAAAAAGCACTCTTTGGAGAGCAGCGATTCACCGAGCAGTTTCCCGAACGTGTCCGTCCTGACTTTCCTGCTTTGCATGCGCAGTTACAACAGCATCGCCATCTGACGCTGCAGTTGGCTTGGGAAGAATACCGACAAGTGCATCCGGAAGGATACGGCTACAGTCGTTTCTGCGAGCTCTACGGGCGGTGGCGCAGAAAACAGGATGTGGTTCTTCGCCAGGAACACCAGCCCGGGGAGAAGGGTTTCGTCGACTGGGCCGGAGCCACGATCCCGGTGCACGATCCAGTCAGCGGAGAGATCCGGCAAGCCCCGCTGTTCGTGATGGTGCTCGGTGCGAGTTCCTACACCTACGCCGAAGCCACCAGAGATCAGCAACTGACCGCCTGGCTCAGTGCACACATGCACTCCTTTGAATATTTCGGAGGAGTGCCGAGGCTACTGGTTCCAGATAACCCTCGTACCGGAGTGAGTCGTGCGTGCCGCTACGATCCGGATCTCAACCCCACCTACCAAGAGTTCGCGATGCACTACGGCGTGGGCGTGGTGCCGGCACGTCCCTATCGACCACGCGACAAGGCCAAGGTGGAAGTCGGTGTGCAGATCGTTGAGCGCTGGATTATTGCCGCCCTACGTCATCACAAGTTCTTCCGGCTGGAAGAGGTGAACCGCGCGATTCGGGAACTGCTCGAACGGTTGAACCAGCGACCGTTCCGGAAGCGCGATGGATCGCGCTCCAGTGTGTTTGCATCCCTCGAACGAAGTGCGCTGCGCTCGTTGCCGGCCGAACGGTTCGACATGAGCCAGTGGTCCCGCGCACGCGTGAACATCGATTACCACATCGCCTTCGACGCCAACTTCTACAGCGTGCCCTACACGTTGGTGCAGGAGTTGATGGAAGTGCGAGCCACACCGACCACTGTGGAGATCTTTCACCGGGGACAACGTGTGGCTTCGCATCTCCGCGGTCGTGGACGAGGTCAGGTGCTCACCGAGAAAGAGCATCGGCCGAAAAGCCATCAAGCGCATCTGGAGTGGACACCTTCGCGCATGGTGCACTGGGCCGAGCAGATCGGACCGAACACCGCGCAACTATTCGAGAGGATCCTGGCAGAAAAGCCGCATCCGGAGATGGGTTATCGATCGTGTCTGGGCATCATTCGACTCGCCGAAGAGTATTCGGCGGCCAGGATGGAAGCGGCTGCCGATCGCGCACTGCTGACCGGAGCGTGCCGCTACCAGAGCGTGAAATCGATTCTGAAAAACTCCCTGGACCAACAACCACTCAGCGCAGCGCCTTCACTTCCTCCTCCACCAGCGCACGACAACATTCGTGGCGCTGAGTATTTCGAGTAAGGAGGAGAGAAAACCATGCTGCAACAACCGATGATGGAAAAACTCCACGCTCTCAAGCTGCAAGGGTTGCTCGAAGCCCTGGAGCGACAGGAACAAGACGAGGCCGCGCGAGAACTGAGCTTTCTGGATCGCTTGGCACTGCTGGTCGATCAGCAGTGGAACTGGCGACAGAACCAGGCTCTGGCGCGGCGCGTTCGCGCCTCCCGTCTGAAGGGAGCCGCTTGTGTGGAAAATATCGACTACCGTGCCGAACGAGGACTCAGCAAGAGTGTGATCCGTGCGCTGGCCCAGGACTCTGCCTGGGTGAAAAACCACGAACACATTTTCATTCTCGGTCCAACGGGAGTGGGCAAAAGCTATGTCGCTTCGGCACTGGCACAGAAAGCCTGCCGGGATGGCTACGCGGTCTACTACACGCGAACTGCGGCGCTGTTCCGGGATCTGAACCTGGCACGGGCGGACGGGAGTCTTCGACAACTGCTGAAGCGTCTCAACCGCATCGATGTTCTGGTGATCGATGACTGGGCGATGGCTCCGATGTCGGAACCGGAACGCAGAGACTTCTGGGAGATCGCCGAAGATCGCTATCAGACGCGCTCAATGATTCTGACCTCGCAACTGCCGGTGTCCCGCTGGCATGAGCAGATCGGAGATCCCACGCTGGCCGACAGCATCCTCGACCGGTTGGTGCACAACGCTCATCGCATCGAGATGCGCGGCGAATCAATGCGCAAGCAACGCGGCGAGAAAGGAGAAAAGTGAACACCGATCGGCGGGCCAAAAGCTGTGGAAAAGACGGGCAAACAACGCCCTTGGAAATCGCTTCGCGATTCCCACTTTCCCACAGCTTCAACAACAACAAGCTTGACGATCCCGATCACTTTCTGGAAAATCCATCTGCCAGCGTCGCTTCGCTCCGACCACTGATCGGATCCACCCCGGAACAGTGATCGCGATCAGTTCGGAATGCCGATCGGCTTCATCGGAATCCCCACTGCGTGGCGAAACTATATAGGACGGCTCGGCCCATCCGCGCAGCGGGAGCATTTATGCAATGAGACCCTGTCTATCCCAAGCCACTTTCCTTTCAGAGCACGTCTGGCGCGCCAACTCCGACTGAGATAGATTCCATGCGGAGGATTCATGGACCTACTAGCGGCAATCAAGCGTGAAGAACGTAAGCTCGAAAGAGAATTGAATACGTTGCAGCATAAATTGAACGGTGTTCGCGGCGCAGCAAAGGCACTCGGCAGCAAGGCGAGCCAAGAAATCGCTCAGGTCAAAAAGCACGTGATGTCGGCGGCTGCAAGGGCGAGGATTGGAAAGGCAACAAAGGCGCGGTGGGCAAAATTCAGAGCTGAGAAGAACAAGAAAGGAAAAACCTAGCAGAGCACGATACCTTTCAAGCTTCTAATAGAAGATTCCCTTTTTCTGTTATGACTGTCGGAAGCAGAGCCTTTCTTAGCATGTTTTCGTTCATCGTGGAGACTCGCTCACTGTCGGGAGGCGCCTCTATGAACTGCCCGACGAAGTGCTCGCCTTCCTCGAATTCGCCACGCAATCGAGCCTCCAGAGCGAAAATCCAAGTTCGTCGAGCCGATGGCTTTCGCGTGGATTCGCGCAGCGTTACAATCGCATGGCACAAGGAGGACAGATGGAGGACATCAAGCGAATCAGTGTTCAACAAGCGTACGCAAAGTCAAAGGCAAACCAAGCCCTGCTAGTCTGCGCCTATGAGGACGAGGCGAAATGCCGGATGCTAAATCTGGACGGGTCCATATCCTTCACCAGCTTGCAGGCCCGGGCGTCGTCGTTGCCGAAGACACAGGAAATCATTTTCTATTGAGGTTGACCCGCCGAAGCGAGCGCTGTCGGTCAGGCAGCCAAATATCAGGCGCAGGGCTTTGCGAACGTCAGGGTGCTACAGGGCGGTGTCGAAGCGTGGAAGGCGGCCGGTTATTCAATGGTCTGAAAAAAGGAGCGGAAACGCCCCAGTCGTCCCCAACCCCCCACGGGCAGCGAAATCGCTGTGGAATCGGGTTCTCTGGGCAGTACCTTGGGGCGGCGATCCGTCGCCTAGAAATCGAACGCGGGCTTGCCCAGCAGTTCCGACGATCAGTTGCGCCAAATCATGCCGCAGAACGGGCATCGGGTTGGCTCGCGTCCGGCGAGAAGAGCCAGCAGGCCAAAAGGGAAGAAACAAATAGAGACGATGATGGCCCATGTGGGAAATCCAGCACTCATCACTATCTTGTTGCACTTCGGACACGAGACGACTGCCATCAGTGAAACGCCCTAAAGTAAGTGAACAACCGCAAAACCCAAACCACGAATAAAGCGATCAAAGTCGCTTTTGTGCCATATCTCAGGTTTCGGAGGGCATCCTTCCGCAGGGAAGGTGCGCAAACTCCTAAAAAACCTGTGCCGAGTTGCCACGGCACAATGACTGCTACACCCAGTCCAGCAGGATTTGCGCTCCACGCCAGCGCCAACTTCAGTTTGAAAGCCGCCTCGAGGGAATGAAGAATTCCGCAACCGGGGCAAGGAAGGGTGAGAAGCAGTTGCATCAAGCAAAAATGTGGAATTCTATTGAACAGAGGGAAGGCGAGAAGAACGATAAATGCTGAAACGGTTAGGTCTAGTTAATGCTGCATTTCTAGGCGCGGATCAATCTTGCGTAGCAGCCTCTTTGGACACAATAGGATTTCCATGCAAGGCAAACTGTACGGCTTAACTCACACCGCGTCTAGCTTCCAGCTTCCGTTTGTAACTAAGCGGTACCGGGCAAGCCTCACCTCTGAGTTCATTGGACCAGTAGCTCTCGGGCAGGGCTAATCGGCGGCATACGCCAGGCTATGACGACGGGTATCCGGAGGAACTTCTGTGTTCCCTCAACTTCTTGGCCCTCTGCTTCATCTAATGTTTGTCGGCGGCCGCGTTTTGTAATTCTGCGCGGGAAGGCAGCGAAGCCTAAAGGTGACGATATATGCAGAACAAGCCAGAAGAAGAACTCATGAAAAAAGAAGCGGCTCTTGCGGCGGAGATCGAGCGATTATTGCCCGACTTCGTAAATTCCTGCCGTGACAAGGCTGACATGGTGGTCATTCACCAGGACGCTTTTGCCGCAGACTATCAAGACCACCAGTATGCGCTTCTGGGCAAGGCGATAAAGTTCGCGGGACTCCAAGGAAAGGAAGTCCGCATCATCGGGAAAAACAGGGACACGCTCAAAGGATCGAGCAGACCCGAACTGCTCCAATGAAAGAATGCGGTCAAATCCGATGTGACCGATAGCTTCTCAATTTGCGTACAACTTACGGACAATTGAGGAGCAGGAGAAAGAGCAATAAACGCCCGTATGCAACACCACGTAAAGCACTTAGATTTCCCGCCTCCACGGCTACGAACCAGAAGGTCGAGAGTTCGAGTCCCTCCGGGCGCACCACTTCTTTTGCGTCCTTTATTCTCAATGTATCGCAACCGAAGTTAGAGCAGGACCACGAAGTCTCGCTCCGGGCTCCTGTCGGGTAACAGCGGCCGGACCGCTCGGTCCATCGTCACCAATTTTCCCCTCTTGTGGATCGCGAGCCCCAACAAATACGCATCGGTTACTTGTTGATGACCTACTAGTTTTTGTGCGAAGGGCTTCAAGGAATCTATCATGCTGACTTCATCGGCCCAGAACCCGTGCGCTGGATGTGCGAGGTTGGCTTGTAGCAGCGTGAGCGCATCCGTCGGCGTGAGTGCGTTTGCTGAAAAAGCCGGGTTCGAGAGAATGCGCACAAAGCTGGTCTGGGTCAATGGGCAAGTTGCCCATCCGCCGCGCGCGTGACGCGCGAGCCATTCGTGCACCCTCTGGTGATCCCGATGGGTGGGCCAAGCCATCGCGATAAGGACGTTAACGTCCAACAAAAAACCGGCTTTCACTCCAACTCATCCTGAAGTTTTTTGACATCCTCGGTCGTAACGGCCGGCGATCCCGAAGGCAAGTCGACAACGTGGAATCCGTTTACCACCGTAGTCTGCAGGGGTGCGTGCAGCCCTCGCCGCACCAATTCCGATACCGCTTTGCCAATAGCCACATCCCGGCTTTCCGCATAGACCTTTACTTCCCGAAAGACATCATCGTCCAGTGAAAGTGTTGTCCTCATGAGAGAAATGATGCAATAATGGAATGCCGATGTCAAGAATAAACAAATAGCATCACACTAACTATCTGATGATAGCTGATCCAATTCGTGACGTGCCAGCTTGGGGGTCTTCCAGGGAAACGGTAGAGGTACCAGGGGAAAAAGGCAGCAGGTTATCTAGAGGGGCGAGTCTGCACAAAATTCGAATTCTTTTGCTGCCGTTAGGAAATGACCGAGAAAAATTCTAAGATCGTCCCTAGGGGTGCACCACTTTCCTAAAAAACTACGATTATTGGTGGTGGACGGGCACCGGTTTGCTATTGGTTTGCCCTGGCTTTACCTTCTAATGCAGGCATAAGCGCTCCGGTGAATCGATTGACGCGCGCGGAATCCATTATGAGAGAGCAGCAGCCCGAGGCAGAAACATCTTCACCGGCGGCTGCAGGCAGAGCGCGGCCCCTGGCGCGTTTTGCCTGGCTGGTTGTCGCGTACAACGTTGCGGTTACGCTTTGGGGCGCATATGTGCGTGCAACGGGGTCCGGTGCTGGTTGTGGCAACCGGTGGCCTCTGTGCAACGGGCAGCTCGTGCCGAGCGCGGCCCAGTCGCAAACGTTGATCGAATTTGCACACCGCATAACCAGCGCGCTGGCGCTGGTGCTTGTATTTGTTCTGGTTGTTTGGTGCTGGCGCGAGACTTCGAAGGGCGATCGGATCCGCTACGCAGTCGTTTGTAGCGGAATCCTTCTCCTTAACGAGGCACTGCTTGGGGCCTTGCTGGTATTGCTCGAATACGTGGGCGTGGACAAATCCGCAGGCCACGCCGCTTTTCTCTGCTTGCATTTTGGCAACACGCTGCTGCTGCTGGCCGCGCTGGCGCTCACCGCAAAATGGCTTTCGGACGGGGAACGGCTCGCGTGGGTTGCGAAGCGATCCGAATTGATAGTGATCGGAATTGGATTGGCCGGGGTCATGGCGATTGGAATGACTGGCTCTTTGGCGGCGCTGGCGGACACGATCTTTCCTGTCGAATCTCTGCGGTCATCGATGCTGCAAGATTTTTCCCCGACGAGTCACTTCTTATTGCGATTGAGGCTTCTGCATCCAATCGCAGCCGTGATTGGCGCAACCTATGTATTGTGGGTACTCGCGAAGTTTTGGAAAAAACGGGAGCTCTCGGAGTGGACGCTGTCCGCTATTGGCACCACCCTGGCGCTGCAAATTGGTCTCGGCGTGCTCAACATTTTTCTACTGGCTCCGATCTGGCTGCAAATGGCACACCTTCTGGTGGCAGACGTTTTTTGGATCCTCCTGGTCGTTTCGTCATCTGAACTTTGCCTAAGGCCCGCCAACTCTCAATAGGTATTGATTGCGAGTCCTTACCGCCCAATCTTGGGACCGAATGCGCTAGCGCAACCAGTCGTCAAGATTTGCGCGGACGAATTCGTCGTCCTGCAAGTGGGGATAGAGTTTGCAGACGCGATCGATTTCTTCGGCTTGGCCGGGCGATAGATCTTCGTGCGGGTCCAGGCACCAGCGACCTTCGAGCAAGCCTTGTCTTCGCAGGATTTCGTGAATTCCGGGAATGCATCCGTGAAAGTGATGAGAAGGATCGAAGAGCGCGGCGTTCGAATCGGTGATTTGCTGGGCGAGTGTGAGCAAGTTCGCTGAAATATCTTGGTTCGAATGCTGTTTCGCGGTGGCAAGTTGCGCGACCGCATTTTTTGTCCAAACCGCCCAATGACCTAGCAAACCGCCCGCAAATCGAAGTTGCTGGCCCGCGAACTCGTAAGTGGTGAGCAAGTCCAGCAAAATATTGTCATCGTTCCCGGTGTAAAGGGCGATTTCGCGAGCGCGGCCGGATTCGGCGGCGGCGCGGATGACGTCGAGCGTTTGATAGCGATTGAAGGGCGCAATTTTGATGGCGACGACATTTTCAGTTTGGCAGAACTCGCGCCAAAAAGCGTAGGGCAGACGCCGACCGCCCGCGCTAGGTTGCAAATAAAATCCGATGATTGGGATGATTGAAGCGACCGCACGGGAATGTTCGATCAGCTGCGGGATGGAAGCGTCGGGAAGAGCGCCAAGACTCAACAGCACAGCGTCATAGCCGAGGCGCGCGGCGAGTTCAGCTTCGGAAGTGGCCTGTGGCAATTGTCCGCAAACGCCGGCGATCTTTACGATCGGATGCGCACGCATCTCCTCCATCGCGATTTTCAGGACCGGCTCGAACAGGCCGATAGCCGGATTGCGAATGGCAAACTGCGTGGTGTGAACTCCGACGGCGATTCCACCCGCGCCAGCCGCCAGATAATAACGAGTCAAAGCCCGCTGCCGACGTTCGTCGAATTCGCGTTCGCGATTCAGAGCAAGCGGATGTGCCGGAATGACCAAGCCGGAAAAAAGCTGGGAGCGCAGGGTCATCAGAATTTTCCGTCACGAACCTGAAAGTGGGTTGGTTTATTGAGGCACGGGCCTCCCGATAAAATCCAGGCGGCGGTCCAGTCAATCATTTTCGGGACGGATACGGCGGGGTAGCCGAACATTTGATGAGCCTTTGCCGCGTTGCTCAGCAAAGCTGTGGGCATTTCCTCTGCGATGAATTCCGGCTGCACACAAAATCGGCGGCCGAACTCTTCGGCGATGTGGCGGACACTTAGAGTTTCCGGACCGGTGAGATTCAACACCAACGGCGGCGACTGGCAATGAGAAAAGGAGCGCAGGCAGACAGAATTCGCGTCGCCCTGCCAGATCACGTTGACGAAGGCCATGCGAAGATCGATCGGGCGCCTTTCGTACACAGCCGTGCCGATGTCGAGCAAAACGCCGTAGCGCAAGTCGATCGCGTAGTTTAACCGAAGGATGACGACGGGAGTGCCCCACTGGCGGGAACCGTATTCGAACATTCGTTCTCTGCCCAAAGCAGACTGGGCGTATTCACTTGCCGGGGCCAGCGGAGTGGATTCGACGGCTCCGCCGAGTGTGACATCGCACAAGGGATAAACATTTCCAGTAGAAAAAGTAACGATGCGCGACTCGTGGTAGCGCTCCGCGACGAGTCCCGGTAAATGCGTATTCATGGCCCAAGTCAAATCCTCAGAGCCGGTGGTGCCGAATTTTCGCGCGGCCATGAAAATAACATTTGGAATGTCGGGCAGTTTTGCGAGAGCGCCGAGCCGAAGAAGATCGCAGGCCAGTGTTTCGATGCCGTCGGATTCCAGGCTATCGCGTAGAGTGTTGTCGGAAAATCGCGCGACCGCCACGATGCGCTTCCGAACATTCGCTTTTGCGGCGGCGCGGCGGGCGCGGCGCGCCAAACTTGGTCCCATTTTTCCGCCCACGCCGAGAATGAGCAGGTCGCCTTCGAGTTGCGCGATCGATGCGGCGTCGGCGTCGGATGGGCGGGAAAGAAACTCCTCCAGTTCGGCTTCAGTTGTAATTTGCATGTTTAACCTAATTCGAATCCCGCGATGGCATAAACCAGTTCGTCGTTCTTTTTAATGCTATTTCCTAGAACCATACGCTGCAAACGCCGCTGCGGGACAAACCCGAATTCAGTCGCGAGTTCCAGCGCATCTTTCTTAGTGCTCAACAAATCCCAATACCAGTTTGATTCCGGCGATGCTTGCAAACATTGTTCTATCACAAGACGAGCAGCTTGCTGATTCTGAGCGACACATGGGCCCAGATAGTTGGCGCGCACGCCCTTCCGGAAAAAACAATACCCGCCGTCGACGGCGATTGGAGGATTTCGCGAGGCAAGCTCCTGCAGGAGCGATACGCGATCCGCGCCGAATGCTTCAAGATCAAGCTCAAGTGAATAGTGACCGGATGACGGAGTTATTTTGCCGGGCGTACAATCCTGCCGGGCAGCTCGGAACCAGCGCTCAATGACTTGCTCAGTCTTGAATCCCAATTTTTCGTAGAGCGGTTGCCCATCCGCAGTGGCATCCAGCTTTATGCTCTCAATCTGCAGAACGGCTGCACGTTCGAGGGCGGCTTTCACCAGACGCTGTGCAAAGCCCCTGCGCCGGTATTCTGGCAGGGTCAGTACCATGCCAATCCACGCCAGCCGGCTGCCGTAACACAACAATGTTGTAGTCGCCACGATGCGATCATCGAGATCAATGCAGAAACAACTCTGCGGGTCGAGGCGCAAAACAGCTTGCCAGTCATCAATGGTCTGATTCCAGCCAGCGATACGAGAGAGTTCGATGGAATTTTGCAGATCTGCGGCTTGCAAGAGGCGGAGATTTCCTTGGGTCATCTGCATTAGGTAGCCAAGTTCATCGGTAAATTATCAACGGCAAAGGATGAGCTACGCCGAGGATCTATCCAGTTTTGGCGAGATCGCAAATATGGCGGCGCCACCCAGCAATCCGGCAATGGCGAAGATGTTCCATGCCAACTCGTAACTGTGGTGGGCGTCGAAGATTCTTCCAGCGATCCAGGGCGCTCCCCACTGTCCAAGCGAGTATCCCATAATAATAATGGCAAGCAGCTTGCCGAGCGAGGCCGTGCCAAAACATTCCGCGGTGACCAGCGGAATCAACATGTAGTCGGCTCCCATCGAAAAACCAAAAACCAGCACGAAGGCCCAGACCGCAGCGGGAGAGTGGACGAAATTGAGCAAGAGGACCGAGGCGCTCAGAACGGCGTAGAACAACGCCATGACATCTTTTTTTCGAAAGCGATCCGCGACGTAGCCAACCAGTACGCGGCCGCCGAGGCTGGCGACCAACAAGGCCGTAAAGAATCTCGAGGCAATGCTTGCCGAATAGCCGGCATCTTTCAAGAACAAGATGAAATGTTGGATCACCGCGCCGACCGCGCCAATCACCACGGTTGATCCGGCCAGGATCAGCCAGAAGTTCTTGGTGCGTGCAGCAGAGCGAATGTCGATTGACTGCAAGGCGGGATTAGTTTGCCGGGCGATCGAAGAGGCGGCGGCTCCGGAGGCGGCGCCGTCGGGTGCGAGGCCGAGATCGGCTGGGGATGAGCGGGTAACGAAAATGCCGACTGGGATAAGCACGGCCACTACAAGTAAGCCGATCAATTCAAGGGCGTGGCGCCAGCCGAAATTTCGAATCAGAGAATTGCACAAGAGCGGAGAAACAACGCCGCCGAGGCCCAGGCCTAAATAGACGTAACCCATAGCGCGACCGCGCCGTGCCTGAAACCATCGGGCTACCAAGACTTGATTGCCGATCGGTCCGGCCAGCACGTAGCCGAGCACTTCGACGATGCAGAGTAGTTCGTAATGCCAGAGCTTGGTCATGGAGCCCATGAGCATCAGGGACATGCCAATGAGTCCAACTCCGGTGAAAATGACCCAGCGAGCGCCAATGCGGTCGATAACTGTGCCGGCGACCAGGCCGAAAGGAAGTCCGGCGACCAGAAATCCCAGCAGAAAGCCCTGAGTAAGCTGAGCGCGGGTGAATCCAAGGGATTCGGCGAGAGCGGGATAAAAAACGGGAAACCCGTAGAAGATAATTCCAACCGCGAAAAATAGGTTGAGAAACGCGGCAACGACAATCCACCAGCCATAGAAGAGTCGGTTTGATGGAATCGTGGACACCAAGCGCTGCTGGCCTCCCGCTGGCCATGAGAACATATGCGATACTCAGAGCTTTGTCCAAGCACTTTTCATAAAGTGATAGAGTCGGTGCCGGAAAAAACACGATGAGTTTACCGATTTTGCGGTTGGGAACGGTCAAGGACGTGGCGCGCTTCCAGGAGCATCTGGGTTCGCTCGGATTGAAAATTCCATGCGATGCGGAGGTGATTTCAGGTGCGGAATCTCCGCTTCGGCAGCCGCTTTCTCGCGGGGGAATTAACCTCGCGAACCGGATTGCGACTCATCCGATGGAAGGGTGGGACGCCACCCCGGACGGCAACGTGACCGAGAGCATGTTGCGCCGGTGGCAGCGATTTGGCAGCAGCGGCGCAAAGCTAATTTGGGGCGGAGAAGCGGCGGCCGTTTCGCATGCTGGCCGTGCGAATCCGAATCAACTGGTGGTCGCTCCGCATACTCTAAAAGGTTTGGAACAGTTGCGCGCGAGCTTAATCGAGGGACATCGGGAAACGACCGGCTCAAGTGATGGCTTGCTGATCGGCCTGCAGCTGACGCACTCGGGGCGGTATTGTCGGCCAAACGAACATCGGAAACCGGAGCCGCGGATTCTGTATCATCACCCGATATTGGATAGAAGGCTCGGCCTTGGGCCCGAATATCCACTGCTCACGGATGAAGAGATTGCCGGGATTATCGAAGATTTTATTCGCGCGGCGCGTGCCGCGAAAGAAACCGGTTTTGATTTTGTCGATATCAAACATTGCCACGGATATCTGGGACACGAATTTCTGAGCGCCTACATCCGTGAAGGGAAGTATGGCGGAAGCCTGGAAAATCGGACGCGGTTTTTGCGGGACGTGGTGGAAGGCATACGATCAGAGGCGCCGGGACTGCAAATAGGTGTGCGGGTGTCAGTCTTTGATAGCGTTCCATATTTCCCGGACCCGGCGCGATCTTCCCCGGGAAAGCTCGGGCCGGGAATTCCGGAAAAACATGATGACTTAATCCCATACCGCTGGGGATTCGGTGCGAATTCCCACAATCCTACAGAGCCAAACCTCGCTGAAGCGGAACAGTTCCTGTCGATACTCGAGAGACTGCAAATTCACTTAGTGAACGTGACTGCGGGAAGCCCTTACTACAACCCGCACATTCAGCGGCCCGCGCTTTATCCGCCGTCGGACGGATACCAGCCGCCGGAAGATCCGTTAATTGGAGTGGCCCGACAAATGGAGGCAACACGAAAACTAAAGCAACAATTTCCTAATTTGATTTTTGTGGGCACCGCTTACACTTATTTGCAGGACTATTTGCCGCATGTGGCGCAAGCCGCGCTGAGAGAGGGTTGGGTAGATTTGATTGGGCTAGGGCGAATGGCGTTGTCCTATCCCGAGCTGTTATGGGACTCGGCAGCGGGCAACGGCGTGCAGCACAAGCGGGTCTGCAGAACTTTTAGCGATTGCACCACCGCGCCGCGGAAGGGATTGCCGTCCGGGTGCTACCCGCTGGACAGCTATTACAAGAATTCAGCCGACGCGGCAAAATTGAAGGCAGTAAAAGCAAAAGGATGAAGCTTGCGCAATCGCTGCCAGGAACCCAGGTCGTTTTATGAAGATTAAATCGCTAATAGAACGGCAAATTCTTTGCCGCAAAGTTCAAGGTATAGCGGCGGCGCTGCTGCCCTTCGAACGGGACGGCAAGGTCGCGGTCGAAGCATTTCAGCGAAACCTGTCCGAAACTCATCGAGCGGGTTTGATGAACGCGGTAAACATGGATACCGGCTACGTAAACTATCTCGGCGACGCTGAAAAGCAAAACGTATTGCGATGGACGAGAGAAGCACTGGGGGAAAATGCACCGTTCGTTGCGGGCGCGTATATCGAGCAGCAGAGCGGAGACATCGTATCGCTGTACCGACGGCAGATGGACACGATCGTGAGTTGTGGCGCGACGCCAATTCTTTTTCAGACCAGCCGGCTGCACGGCAAAACGCCACGCGAAAAAGTTGCTGTGTACCAAGAGGTCGCGCGCGGTTATCCGAACGTGCTGGCATTCGAATTGGGTAGCATGTTCGCCCCGAACGGCGAAATTTTTGACGAAGAGACTTTTGTAGGTTTGCTTGAGATTCCAGAGATCCAGGGACTGAAGCACTCTTCATTGGATCGGGTGGTCGAGCTTGGACGCCTTGCTCTGCGTGACAAGCACCGCCCGGATTTTCGCATCTATACGGGCAACGACCTCGGCATCAACATGATCGAGTATGGCTCGGACTATTTGCTCGGGCTGGCGGCCTTTGCTCCGGAAAAATTCGCGGAAAGGGACCGACTCTGGGAACAGGGAGACCTGGGTTATTATGCGCTCTCCGACGCTCTGCAACATCTCGGAAATGTGGCTTTTCGCGCGCCCGTTCCGGCTTACAAGCATTCCGCCGCGGTATTTCTGCAAATGACGGGGCGGGTACCGTCGAGTTTGACTCATCCGAAAAACCCGCAGCGTCCGGCCTGGGAACAGGATATCTTGCGAGACTGCGCGCTACGCCTGAATTACTCCGAAATACTGAAAATCGCACGAACCGAGCTGCATCGATAACCTTCATCTTGATCGTTTCGGTTCAAGGACTCGGATAGGTAGAATAAACGCAGCTCCAAGAACGTACTCCCGGCATTCGCTACGGACGGGACGCGCGCGGTTCACAGTAGGCAGTCTGCAGGGTGTGGTTCGGCGAGGGAAGTCATTGGACTGGGACGTATCGACTAGTGATGCCAACGCAGCGGCCCGCGATGCGGCGACTACCTCCGAGTTCCTCTGCGCCGATTTGGACGGATCAATTCTTCTCGTAGACTCATTCTGGGAGTCACTACTGGCGTTGGTCGGGAAACATTTCTGGTACATTTTCCTCATTCCGTTTTGGGCCTTGCGAGGCAAGGCCGCGCTTAAACATGAAATCGCGCGACGCGCGCAAGTAAACGCCGCACACCTGCCATACCGGGCGGAATTGATCAGCTTGCTGCGCCAGGAAAAATCCAAGGGGCGAAAAATAATTCTTGCGACGGGAGCTGACAGCACAATCGCCCACTCTGTCGCTGACCATCTGGGTTTCTTTGATCACGTCCTGGCCAGCGATGGCGCGGCCAATCTTACTGGCGACAAAAAACGGGAAGCGATCCAGAACTACACCAGCGGACGGGGGTTCGATTACGTTGGCGACAACTGGAAGGACGTCCCGGTGTGGAAGGCCGCAAACCTGGCGATTCTCGTTGATCCGACTGAAAGCCTTTCGCAGTCGATGAAAAAGATCCGGCCGCATTGCCAGGTGTTGGAGCGCCCCAGGGAGAAGCGCGCTCCGCTCTGGAAATCGCTGCGGCCTCATCATTGGGTGAAGAATCTGCTGGTGTTCGTGCCGATCGTGATGGCGCACAACATCAATCAATTGCCAAAGCTGTGGCACGCGCTTGCGGCGTTTGCGAGTTTTTCGGTGTGCGCATCCGGCGTCTATATATTGAACGATCTTTTTGACCTCGAAGCGGACCGCTTGCACCCGGAAAAAAAATCACGCCCTTTTGCGTCGGGTGACGCGCCGGTGTTGACGGGATTGATCGTAGCGCCGTTCCTGTTCCTGTCCGGATTCGTAATCGGCGCGGAATTTTGTTCCGTGCGATTTGTGCAAATCATTGTTATCTATGCCGCGGCAACCACTTTCTACTCGGTTTATGGAAAGCAAGTGCCGGTTGTCGATGTATTGCTTCTGACCGCGCTGTACTTACTGAGAATTCTGGGAGGCGGCGTGGCGGCCGAAGTTCCGGTATCGCCGTGGTTGCTGGCGTTTTCGATGTTCTTCCTGATGAGCCTGGCGTTCACCAAGCGCCATGCGGAACTGAACAATCAGGAAATGAACGGAGGCGACCCGCTGTTCGTCTCCAAACGCGACTATCAAGTAGGCGACCGAGGATTAGTGCAGCAATTTGGCGTGACCAGCGGTTACCTGTCGGTGCTGGTGCTGGCGCTTTATGTCAACGGCCGAGAAGTTACCGCGCTCTATCGCCATCCGCAATGGATCTGGCTGGCCTGCCCGATGCTTTTATTTTGGATTTCGCGACTGTGGTTTCTTGCAAATCGCGGCAAGCTGCACGAAGATCCAGTGGTCTTTGCCGCGATGGATCCGGTCAGCTATGCTCTTGGAGGTCTGTTGCTTCTCATTCTTTTCGCGGCAGCGTAGTCCACTATGACCGCATACGAATCATGGGGGCGGTATCCGCGATCGACTCCCGCTCAAGTTGTCCCGCTGTACTGGATTTCAGAGATTCCCAATCTCAATCAGTCCGCTCGGCCGCTGCTGGCGTATGGCAAGGGAAGAAGCTACGGCGATTGCTGCCTGAATGACGGCGGGACGCTGCTTGACACCAGAGGACTGGACAAATTCATTCAATTCGATGCGGCCAACGGAATTTTGCGCTGCGAGGCGGGAGTCACCCTCGAGGCGATCTTGCGAGTGATTTTGCCGGAGAAATGGTTCTTACCGGTTACTCCTGGCACGCAATACGCGACGGTCGGCGGGGCAATCGCAAATGATGTTCACGGAAAGAATCATCACTGTGCAGGAACATTTGGCTGCCACGTTCGTGGGTTCGAACTGATGCGCTCGGATGCGGGCAGCGTGATCTGCTCTCGCGAACAGAATGCCGATTTGTTCGCAGCGACAATCGGCGGGCTGGGGTTGACCGGATTGATTTTGTGGGCGGAAATCCAGTTGAAGCGCGTGCCGGGTCCGTGGATCGATTGCCAAGAGATTCGCTTTGAGAGATTGGAAGAGTTTTTTGAATTGAGCGCGCAATCCGATGAGACTCACGAATACACCGTGGCGTGGCTGGATTGCCTTTCCAGCGGAGAGAATCTGGGCCGGGGAGTTTTCATGCGCGGGAATCATTCCGAAGCGCGCACTACTGAGATCGCAATGGGCCGAAGGGGAGTATCCATTCCGGGGCTGCCCGTACCGGAATTTATGATCAGCCGACCAACTATTCGTGCGTTCAATTGGATGTATCTTCATCGCCGATGGCGGAAGATCGTTCACAGCGTGATGCCATTCGATAAATTCTTCTATCCG
Organism: uncultured Acidobacteriota bacterium; assembly: GCA_963814635.1. Classification (GTDB taxonomy): domain Bacteria; phylum Acidobacteriota; class Terriglobia; order Acidiferrales; family UBA7541; genus Acidiferrum. Next base: position 835,517 of record CAWFDP010000004.1, read on the forward strand.
CTGGATCGGCTGAATAACTGGAACGTGCTGCACGGGCGGGGTGGATTCCTGCAATACCAATTTGTTGTGCCGGAGGAAAGCAAGGACGCAGTTCGCGAACTACTTGGGTTGATTTCAGAGTTCAAGGCGCCTTGTGCGCTCTCGGTGTTGAAGATTTTTGGCTCGCTGCCGTCACCCGGAATGATGTCGTTTCCGAGACCGGGCGTAACGCTGGCGTTCGACTTTCCGTTCCGAGGTGCGCCGACGTTGGAACTCTGCGAACGATTTGACGAAGTAGTCCGGAGGAGCGGCGGTGCGGTATATCCGGCGAAGGATGCGCGGATGTCGCCCGAGAGTTACAAGGATTATTTTCCGCGCTGGCGCGAGTTTTCCAGTTTTATCGACCCGAAATTCTCCTCCGACTTTTGGCGGCGAGTCACCTCCGTTGAAGCGGTGAGCGGATGAGCCGCCGCGTCCTGATTCTTGGAGCTACCTCCGGCATCGCTCAGGAGACCGCGCGGCGCTTTTCAGCTGAGCATGCCAAGTTATTACTGGTAGCGCGAGATCCTCGCAAACTTGCGGCATTAGCGGAAGACCTGAAAATTCGTGGGGCGGAATCGGTCGCTACGATGCAAGCGGACTTGGTCGACGCGTCCGCCCACGCACGAATTGTTGGCGATGCGTTCGGCATCTGGGCTGGACTAGATGCCGCATTGATTGCCCACGGAACGTTGCCGGACCAGCTTGCTGCCGAAATTGATCCCAGTTTGGTGCGTCAGGAAATCGAGACGAACTACGTGAGCGTAGTATCCTTGCTGATGCAACTGTCGAAAGTGTTCGAACAGCAGCGCGCCGGAGTTCTTTGTGTGATCGGCTCTGTTGCGGGGGACCGCGGACGCCGCAGTAATTACCTATACGGCAGCGCCAAAGCCGGAGTGGCGACTCTGGTTGCCGGGTTGCGAGTGCGTTTGGCTGCGGCGGACGTTCGCGTTTTATTAATAAAGCCAGGCTGGGTCAGCACCCCGATGACCTCCCATTTGAAGCAAAACTTTCTCTTCGCGACCGCCGAAGAAGTGGGCCGCGGAGTTTACAACGCAATGAGCACATCGGGGGCTGTGGTGTACCTGCCGTGGTACTGGAGATGGATTATGGTGATCATTCGATTGATCCCTGAGCCGATCTTCGCGAAGCTGAACCTTTAAATTAGATGACATTGTGTTGATTCGAAGATAGTGCCCACGCTACAGGAACCTGATTCTTAAGAGTCATAGATTAATAGAAGTCGTGGGCAGGAGCCGCGGCGCGTGAAAGGTGTAGCGGCTTGATGATCCCGGCCTTGACGGAAATGACGCCATCCTGGTTTTGCAGCGTTCCTTCGATGATCAGAAATGAGTTGTGCACGACGGTGGTGTGATCTTTTTCGAACAACTGGGGCTCGATGATGATGTTGGCGATGCCGGTTTCATCTTCGAGACTTAGAAAGACAAATCCTTTTGCGGTTCCCGGCCGTTGGCGAACGATTACCGCTCCGGCCACGCGAACCAATGCGCCATCGCGAAGTGCGGCGAGGCGTGATGCAGTCACAACTTTCCGGCGATTCAGTTGCTCCCGGTGATGGGCCATTGGATGGTGACCGGTGGTGAGGCCGGTTCCGTGAAAGTCGGCGACCAGCCGCTCTTCGCTATTCATTGGATCGAGCGGCGAGAAAAAGGAAGCAGGATCGGAGTTTTCTATTCTGACATGCGTTTCAAAAAGTTCGCCTGCGGGGCGTCCGGCGCGTTCCACTTGCCAAAGCGCACTGCGACGATGGATTCGGGTTTTGTTGGAAATAAAATTCAGCGCGCCAATGCTAGCGAGAACGCGCAGCTCGTCTTTCTGAAGTTGCGGCACGCGCTGCTTTAAATCCTCGATCGAAGCGAACGATTGAAGTGTGCGCTGCGCCAGAATTTGCAGCGCGGTTTCCTTGCGCAGTCCTTTCACGTAACGAAGGCCGATTCGAAGCGGGAAGTTTTCGGAAGGTTCGCCGATAGTGCATTCCCACTGCGAGCAAGTGATGTCGATCGGTTTGAATTTCAGGCCGTGGCGCTGGGCGTCCTTAATCAAGGTCGCCGGCTGGTAAAAGCCCATGGGCTGATTGTTGAGCATCGCGGTAGTGAACGCCGCAAGGTAGTGGCATTTTAAAAATGCGCTGGCGTAAGCAATCAGCGCAAAACTTGCCGCGTGCGATTCTGGAAATCCGTAGAGCGCGAACGAAGTGATGGCCTGAATGATTTTATTCTGTGTTTCACCGGTGATGCCTTTCGATTCCATGCCGCGGCGCAACTTGATTTCGATGTCCTTCATACGCGCCTCAGAGCGCTTGAATCCGAAAGCGCGGCGCAACTCTTCGGCTTCGCCGCCGGAAAATGCCGCGGCAATCATGGCAATGCGGAGAAGTTGTTCCTGAAAAAGAGGGACACCAAGCGTGCGCGAGAGCGTGGATTCGAGCGATGGATGCAGGCTTTCGGCAGGTTCGCGTCCCTGGCGGCGGTTCAAATAAGGATGAACCATTTTGCCCACAATCGGCCCGGGGCGGATGATGGCCACCTGCACCACGATATCGTAAAAACATTTTGGCTTGAGCCGTGGCAGGCAGGACATCTGCGCGCGGCTTTCCACTTGAAACAAGCCGATGGTGTCGGCGCGCTGCAAAGCGGAATAAACGGCCGGATCATCCAGCGGCAGATGGCCGAGGTCAATTTCTTCTTTGTGATGCGTGCGAATCAGTTGGATGGAATCTTCGAGCACCGCCATCATACCGAGGCCTAGCAGATCGATCTTGATGATGCCCATATCCGCGCAGTCTTCTTTGTCCCACTGAACGACGACGCGGCCGGGCATGGTGGCTGGCTCAAGCGGCACTACGGAATCGAGCTGTCCCTGGCAGACCACCATTCCTCCCGAATGCTGGCCAAGGTGACGCGGCAGATCTTGCACCTTTTGGCAAAGCTCGAAAAATTTGTGAATGCGGTGATTGGAGAGGTCGAGGCCAGCATCCTTGAATTGACGCGTTAACGTGTCGTTCGAATCGGTGTACTCCCATGCGCTGACCAGGCTGGCCAAACGATTCAGAGTTTCCGGATCGAAGGAAAGAACTTTGCCGATTTCGCGCGCGGCCGATTTTCCGCGATAGGTAATCACGTTCGCGGTCATGGCCGCGCCAAGTTTTCCGTAGCGTTCGTAAACGTATTGAATGGCGCGCTCGCGCTGGTCACCGCTGGGCAGATCGAGATCGATGTCCGGCCATTCGCCGCGTTCCTCAGAAAGAAAGCGTTCGAACAGCAGATTCATTCCGACCGGATCGACAGCGGTAATGCCAAGCGAGTAGCAAACCGCGCTGTTGGCAGCGGAGCCGCGGCCTTGAACGAGAATGTTTTGTTCACGGCAAAAGCGAATGATGTCCCATACAATCAGGAAATACCCGGGTAGATCGAGTTTCTCGATGACTGAAAGTTCGCGCTGAATTTGCAGTTGCGCGCGTTCGTTCTGCGTGCCGTAGCGATAGACCATGCCGTCCAGCGCGCGCTGACGCAGATATTCCATCTGAGATTCGCCGTTTGGTGTCGGATAAATGGGGAATTTGTAGCCGAGATCCTTGAGTGTGAATTGCAATCGCGAAGCCAGCTCGACTGTGTTAGCGATGGCTTCCGGCAAATCCACAAAAAGCGCGGCCATCTGTAAAGGAGATTTCAGATAACGCTCGCTGTTGCTGGAAAGCAGCCGCCCGGCATTCGCGAGCACGCGATGGTGGCGCAGGCAGGTGAATACATCCATGATTTCGCGTTGCGCGGGCGATGCGTGAGAAACGCCGTTGGTCGCGAGCAGCGGGAGATGCATGCTGCGCGCAAGTTCGACAGCAACCTGGTTGCGGCGTTCTTGTTCGATTGAAAAATGCCGCTGCAGCTCAACGTAAATATTGTCGCGGCCAAAAATCGCGCAGAGTTGTTCGATTGTTTTGCGAGCGGCTTCCTTTCCGCCGTAGCGGAGCACCTGTGCCAGCGGGCCTTCATCGCCGCCAGTGAGGCAGATCAATCCTTTGTTCGGATGTTCCAGCTCCGCTGTTTCAATAGCACCTTCTCCTTTTGCAGCACGGAGCTTCATCCGGGTGATCAGGCGGCAAAGGTTTTTGTACCCTTCGGACGAAGTGACCAGCAGCGAATAGCGCCATCCGCCCACGCAAGTAACTTCCGCGCCGATGTGCGCGCAAACCCCAATTTTGTTTGCCATCAGATAAAATTGTGGCGCGCCATACAGCCCGTCGCGATCGAGCAGCGCCATCGAGGGCATGCCGAGCGTGGCACAGGCACGTGCCAGTTCTTCCGGCGAAGAAGCGCCTTCCAGAAAACTAAATGCGGAGCGGGCGTGCAGTTCGATGTACATCAGTCGTACACGCCTCGCACAAACCATTTGTCCAGCAGCCCATCGTAAGAAAAACGATAGAAGCTTCGCGCCGGCGAACTTTCACTAGAAAAAACAATTTCCAGATCCCACGCGTCTTCCTGCCAGGGTTGTGCTTCCCACCAGTCGCCCGAAGTGCGCCATGGCCCGGACGCTTGGATGACTTTTCCTAAGCGGCCCTGAAAGAAAACAGAGACGGGCTTGCATCCTTGCAACTGGATGCGCGCCGGGACGGGCGGGCGAAATGCGTGGAGTGCAATAGTAGGGGCAGCGGAATGCTGCGGATCAGCTTTCAGTTTGTTTTGCGAAAAACTGTTCGAACCGAGGGAAGCCGCCGTGACGACGGAAAAAGCCCGCACATGAAATGCATCGGGCCGGTGAGAATCGACTAATTGCGGCGTGCCGACGTTTCCTTCGCCGACCACCGCGGCGATGCGCGCGATGGTGAGTCCGAGCTTATCCGGATCGGGCGCGGTGGGAATAAAGAGGGACCCTTGCGTCACCCGCGCCAGCGAAGACTGCGCGCTCATCTGGATTTTCTGGACTGGCGCGCTGGGAGGATGCGATTGCAGCCGAAGGCGCAGCAGCTTCAGCAAAAGTTTGCTGTCGCGCGTGGGCACCGGAAGTTCGAGATGGCATGAAAATGTGCGTGGAAGCGGCTTCATTCGCAGCAGGTCGCGTGAAGTGTCGAAAGCATTGTCAAAAGCTGGCTGTAATTCGAAATTTGCGAGAATCGCTGCGACAGAAAGCGCACGAGCGGAAAGCCGCGCGCACAATTGATCGAGAAGCCGGCCCAGTAGAAACGAGAGAGATTCAAGATCGTCCACGGCCTCATCCAGTTCGAACCATTCCTCGAAATGCTGCGCCGGCTCGGCAAGCAGCAGCGGCCGCATCCCTCTGCCGCTGGCGATTGTCTGCAGGCGAACTCCTTCCTGCCCGACACATTCGGAAAGTGAAAGCACTGGCAGAGACGCCAGCGCTTTACAAGTGGCCACGCCCCAGCGATTGAAAACGCCGGCAAGTTCCGGGCTCGGCGACAACATACTGACCGGCAGCGTTTCCAAAAAGCGGCGTTCTTCGCCTTCCGGAACGATGGTAGGTCCGGGCAAAGCTCGCGCCACGATGCGCGCGGTTTCCACATTCGTGGAAATTGCCACGTGAACACTCATTCCAAATGCAGAAGCGCGAGCGGCGATTTGCCCCGCAATGTTTTGTTCATCGCCAAAAAGTGATGTAAGTCCGGAAATATCAAGCAGCAGCGTATCCGGTGCGGCGTCTTCCACGCGCGGAGTCACCGACCACGCCACATCGAGCAGCGCCGCATGTGCTGCCTCTTCGCGAATCCTGCAGCGTGATCGGATGGTGACTTGTGCAAACTGGCTGGCGGCCGCCTTGGTCATGCCGCGCGCAACGCCGAGAAGTTCCGCGAGCCGGTTGAACGCAACTACCTGATAAGTAGGCGGAGGCCCTTCGATGATGACTAGTGGCTGGGTGCGTAGTTCGGGCTCGCAGCGCCCGACTGCCTGCAAAATAAAATTGGGAACGTATACGGCACCGAATAAAGCAGCGAGCGACATGGCGGATTGCGATGAACACGGCGAGCTGGGAAGGCTCAGCCAAAGTTCTGGGTCCTTTCGTTTTGTGCAGAGTTCACGGAAAGAAAATGGTTCGAATGGAGGCTGAAGCGCACGGCATCCGCGTCTGTATTTGCGTTGCCCACATTCTTCGCTCGATCGATGAATGAAATATTGTTCCGCCTGGCGCTGGGACTGGAGCGAATCATCTCCGCTGTGGTCGTCCAACCATCCAGCAGAGACGCCGGAGTATGAAAATCTCGTGATGGATACTGGCGATCCCTCAGCGACCAGCACACGGCTTCCCGCTCCATGCGCAGCACCAGCGAAGCACAGGTTTTTGCATTCGATTCGCGGGAAAGCACCAGCAGGATGGTGGAAGTATTTTCCACGGTGCGCCGCAAACGAAACCAGAAGTTCAAGGGAATCTGGCGAACCAGACGAACCGGCGCGCCGCTCAGATCCATCGCCACCAGGCTGAATCCGCCGCCGTACAGCAGCAAATCCACCGAACGCAGCGCCTGATCCAGATTGCGGCAGCGCACCCAAAGCAGTTGACGCAACGCGACGCCGGCGGATTGCGCGCCAGCGGGATCAAACGAATCTTGCGCATCCACCAGCGCACAGACTTCCGCGTTCGCCGTGCGCGCAGCCAGCGCCGAGTGCAACAGGGAAGTAATTCCCGAAGACGGCGACCCGAAAACTTCGGTAAGGCAGCCGCGCGGCAGGCCGCCAGCGAGATTGTCCAGCGCGGCGATTCCCGCGGAAGCGGTGACCGGCTGCGGCTGCTGAAAACGAAAAGGTGAGCAGACGCGCCCGGCAAGAGCGGACTCGACGTGCAGGCGCAGGGCGTTGGATTTGGAGAGCATGGCGTAAAAGGCGAGGGAGAAGCATGGTATGTGTTCGCTTTTTGTTCGCCACAAGGATTTTCGCGCGGCACAACGCGTTTGTCAAATGCTGCCAGGCAAAAAGATTCAGCAAGGGGAAAGCGAAGTTGGAAAAGTTTGCGCGATTGAAATGCCGTAAAAACTATGCGGCGGTCTTGGCTTGGTCCTTCGCGCCCCAGTAGCTCGGACTTAAGACGCTTTGCCCTTCGGCAAGCAGCGCTTCCACATTGCTTTCACGTTTCGCTTTGGCCGCATCGCCGGCTTCGGCGATCGCCTTTTCGTGAAGCAAGCGTTCCGTCGCCGCCACTTGCGGCTCCGCATGAAAACGCCGCTGAATCGAGGAATCGCACAGCACATTGGCCACTGACAGCAGGCACATGCCCTGGTGATGCGCCATCCACGAACGTACCAGTGTGAAGCGCTTGCGGTTAATCGTCACTTTCGGGCCGTAGTCCAGCGCTTCGTAGAAACCGTAAGCACCAACCGCGCCAAGTTTCTTAAGCCGCTGCAGATTTTTCAGCGCATCATACGAGCCGGTCATCAGGCTCATAAACGTCGAATACGGTGAAATCACCACGCGCTCTTCGTCCGGATGATGCAGCGCCAGCGCTGGAATTCCGAACGCGAAATAGTGGTAGTGGCCATCTCCGCTCATAAGACTGCAGCCCGATTCCGAGATGCCCCACGGAATCGAATAGCGCCGCGCGTGTTTCTGTTGCGCGCGAACTGCGCTGCACATATTGCTTTCCAAAAGTGTTCCCGCGGACGATTTCATCCACAACGATGGCATCAGGTATTCGAACATGGTGCCGGTCCAGGATTGTAGGACTCGTTCGCCCTTGAAGGAAACGTGCGAGCGATCCAGACGGAACCAGGCGTCCTGCGGAATTTCACCTTTGGCGACGCCGGCGAAAACGGCCGCGCGCGCTTCGGAAGCGAGCAAATCGTAGTGATGTTCGCTGGCTGCGCCTTTTGCCGCATCGTAGCCGATCGTCAGCAGCTTGCGCGAATCGTCGAATACCCGCGAAAAATCCATGCCGGTAGCCAGCTCGTCGGAATATGTAGCGATTTCGTTCAACGCATTGTCGGCTTGCTGGGCGTTCTCGCGGCTAGCAGTCAGCGCCTCACACAGCAGCTCTCGAGAAACAATTTCGGCCGCCCCTTCTTGCGGAAAAGTACGGCACTCGCTATTCAACGATTCCGCAATTTCCGAGTAGGTGCGCCCCGCAGTCGCAAGGCTCAACTCGGCAATCCATTTTCCCTGCCGTTCATGGTCTGCCCGCAGGGTGCGGAATTTTGTGGAAACCCACGGAGCAAAGTGCACTGCCAATTGTTCGAGTTCCGAGAATCGCACCTTCAGCTCGGAAAGCCACCACTGCAATTCTTCGCAGTCCGGCGCGGCCTCGCGGGCGGATTCAAGCAGCAGGCCGATCGATTGCTCCAGCGCTGGCATTGCATTCAGCCATTCGAACGGCGTCGCGCCCATATTTGCGATGCAGTCTTCCAGCGCGCGCAGCTTTTTGCGCACCTGTTTTTTCGCCCCGGCCAGCTGATGAATCAGCCGCGCATGATCGCGAATGCCGGTCCACAATTCCATGCGAAAGATCGGCCGCTTCAATTCTTCAAGGCAAGCTTGCTTAAGAGTCCACAGACAACAAACCAGATTGCCGTTGTCCACGGTGGAAAGGAATGGATCGCCGACCGGCTGCAGTGTACGAGTGTCATACCAATTGTAAAGATGCCCATGCAATTTTGGCAGACGACGCACCGTCGACATCGTGGCTTGTGTACCTGCGATGAATTCTTGCGTTGTGAGGTGGCCGAGGTCGAGCGCTGCGATGCGCGCGTTCAACAGCAAGCCCAGGTTGGTGGTCGAAATCCGATGCGCAACGATTGCGCCGTCTTCCTTAAATATATCGGGAATCAGAAAATTTTCCCGTTCGTTGCTGAACTCCCGGAAAAATCGCCAGGTGCGCAGAGCGGAGTTGCGCAACAGCGCTTCGTCGCGCGGACGAATGCGCAGCCCGTCTGCCGGCAGCGGCTTATCAAGCCAGTTGCAGAACGCTTCCGAACCACCCCACAACAGCAGCACAGGCCAAGCCACCGAAAAAGTCTCTGGGCGATCCACCGCGAGGAAAACTCCGCCGACCAGCGTGAGCCACGGCGTCGCCTTTAAATAGATATCCACTGGGCTCATCTTTTTGCCGCTGACTTCTGCTTCCGCCGCGGTTTCCCACTCCAGAAGCTTGCGGCGGGTGACCGCCATGCGGATGGCGGCGCGTACGATGGCGTCCAGCGTCACCAGACTCTGTTGCGGCAGGCACACCAGACGCAACAGCAGGTGTGCATTCGATGCGGCGAAATCGGAAAACCATTCTCTCCAGAAACGGGCCGTGAATTTGGCGTTGCCGCTCCGCAAAATACTCAGCATGGACTGCAGACAATTTGGCAGCGCAAAAACCGCCAGCGTTGCCAGCGTCCAGTAAAGCGCAGTCCCGGGAAGAAACAACCAGCCGCATAGCAGGATTGCCAGCATCGAAATTTCCGTGAGGCTGCGGCGCAGATTGTCGAGAATCTTCCACCGCGATATCAGGTTGATCGGATTGCGCACCACGTTGCCAAAATAATCCGGCACCCGCGGGAAAAGCCAGAATAGAATCTGCCAGTCGCCGCGCACCCAGCGGTGTTTGCGCTTGCTGTAGGCCGCGATTCGCGAAGGGTAGTCGTCGATGACTTCGACGTCGGAAACCAGTCCGGCGCGCGCATAAGCACCTTCAATCATGTCGTGGCTTAAAATCGCGTTGCACGGGAAGCGGTGCTCGACCACGTGCTGGAACACTTCAATCTCGTAAATACCCTTGCCGGTGAAGCTGCCTTCCGCAAACAAATCCTGATAAACGTCGGAGACTGCTCGGGTGTAAACGTCGAATGTCGAATCGCCGGAAAAAAGCGCGGCAAGACGCGATCGGTTGGCGGAATGAATGCTGACGCCTACCCGCGGCTGTAAAATTCCGTAGCCTTCAACCACCACATTTGAAACCGGATGAATCACCGCTCGCTGCAATGGATGCGCGATGGTCCCAACCAGTTTGCGAGCAGCGTCGCGCGGCAACTGTGTGTCGGCGTCCAGCGTGATCACGTACTTCACGCCGCGCAGTTGCTCCTGGTCACCGGCAATCGTCGAAAAGTTGTTGGACTTTCCCAGCAGCAAATTATTCAAATCCAGCAGCTTGCCGCGCTTGCGCTCCCAACCCATCCAAACCTTTTCCACGGAATTGAAAGTACGATTCCGGTGAAACAGGAAAAATGTGCCTTTGCCCTCGCGCGCGTAGCGCTGGTTGAGTTGCGCAATCAATTGCGCACACTCCGCGGCAAGCTGATCGCGTTTATCAAATTGAGTGGCCGCGTCTGGCGGATCGGTGAGCAGGCAGAAATGCAGGTTGCCGTCGCGATTTCCGAGAAAACGAATTTCCAGGTCGTGTACCGCGCGCTCCATCTGCTCGCGGCTGGTCAGTAACGTCGGAACCGCGACCAGCGTCTTGCTGTGCCCCGGAATGCCGTGCAGATAGTCCATTTTCGGCAGCGCGCGAGGCTTTACAAACATCACCGCCAACTGATTGGCAATGGCCACCGCACTCTCTGCCGCGGGCAGCAGGAACAGTGCAACCACCAGAAATGTCGGCACGCGTACTTCCGCGCCGATCACCACCGCGGTCAGAAGTCCGACCATAACCAACTCAATGCCGAGCAGGTACAACCCATCAGGCCAGCGCTTCACAAGTTTTTTTGCCGCGGTAAACAGGGAGTCCTTGATTCCCAGCGCTTGCTCTAATTTTTCGCGGCCTTCACCGATCAGGTAGAAACCCACGTGCGACCGGCGTTCATTGGCGCGTGCGTTGGTTCCGTGCCGCGCCTGCTTCGTCAATTTAATGGCGCGCCGCGCGACTTCCGCCTCCGTTTCACCAGATGTTTTCGACAGCTCGGCAACCGCGCCGCGATATTCCGCCTTTGCTGCCTTCTCCATTTTGCTGAACGCGCCGGCGGGATCCTGTGCCAGCGTTTGCTCGCTCAGGCTCGCTTCGACTAATAATTCATCCCAATCCGTCAAATCCAAAGTACGCAGACCGGCAAGCGCAGCGCGCAAACCGGGCATCGAATCTGTTTTCGCCGACGTTGAAATGCGGCCGGGCATGGCCAGCTTTCGCGCGTGTTTGGCGATCTGCTCAAGCAAAACTTGGCTTAAGAAACCTTTCAGCCCAGAAATTTCCGCGTTGTTGAGTTCGGCTTCTTCTTGCAACGCAGCCAGAAACGCAACGAGCTCGCTCCGGTCAAATAGAAAATTCGCGGATTCCAAATAGCGGACCGCGACTGCACGGATGCGTACCTGGCCTTCGCCGACTCGGTTGCCAAGTAACGGCAAATCCTTGGCCATTCCAATCGCCGCGCGGCTCTCTTCCAAGCCTTGTTCAATGATTTTTGTGCTGGAGGTTAGCGCTCGCCACTCGGGCTCAAGAAACGCTCCTTCCATTTGCCGCCGGTGCAGGAACCGCACTGCCCGGCCGATTTGCGCCTCCTGCATCGCCAAATCTTCAAGCAGCGGCGATGCGATTCCGCGGTCTGGCTTCGTTTTCGAACGAAGACCTTCTCGCCGCGCGGCCGCAACGATACGCTCGATACGCCGGTCACATTCCTCCGCACCGGCAAGGCTCTTCCAATGCGCCGTAGCGTCCGCGTCTTCGAAGCCACTGTTCCACTCCCGCGCGCTGCGCAGGTTCAGAACCATGTCGATACTTGTTGCCATGCCTAACTTTCCCCCAGACTACCGGTAGCTTGCCGCTTGCAGCTCGAACATCTCCGCGTACCGCCCGCCGCTCTGCATCAACTGGTCGTGCGGACCCTCTTCGACGATTCTGCCGCCTTGCAAAACCAGAATTCTGTCGGCCATGCGCACTGTGGAGAAGCGGTGCGAAATCAGCATCGCCATCTTTCCGCGAGTGAGCTCCGCGAAACGCTCGAACACTTCGTGCTCGGACTTGGCGTCGAGTGACGCGGTCGGTTCATCGAGAATCAAAACTTGCGCTTCGCGTAGATAGGCGCGAGCCAGGGCAAGTTTCTGCCATTCGCCGCCGGAAAGATCGGTTCCTCCGTCGAAACGGCAGCCGAGTTGCTGCTCATATCCTTTCGGCAATTTGCGGATAACGTCTTCGGCCAAACTTTTCTGTGCCGCGGAGCGAATTCGGAAAATGTTGTCTTTTTCCTCGATGCGGCCTACCGCGATATTTTCCGTGGCAGTCAGGTCGTAGCGCATGAAGTCTTGAAAAATGACGCCAATTTCGCGCCACAGATCTTCCTGGTCGTATTCGCGCAAGTCCACGCCATCCAGCAGAATCTGGCCCGCCGTCGGATCGTAAAGACGCGTCAGTAGTTTAACGATGGTGGTTTTGCCCTGGCCATTTTCACCAACCAGTGCGATGCGCTCACCCGGCGACTGCTTGAAACTCACGCAGCTCAACACTTCTCGCCCATTGGGATACGCGAACGAAACATTGCGAAACTCGAATCCCCGGCGAATCGGACGCGGCACGGAAATCGCGCCGGGCTTGGAAGAGACCTTCGGTTTCACCGCAAAAAAATCCAAAAGGTCGCCAACGAAAAGTGCCTGGTCGGCAATCGTTGAAAACGTGGAAAAAACCATCTGGATGTTGGAGCTGGCTCCAGCGATGGCGCCGGCAAGAAAAGTCAGCATGCCGATGGTCAATACCCCAGCCACAGTCTGATAGATCACGTATGCGTAAGTGCCGTAGTAGCCGAGGGTGCCAAGCAGCGTCAGCAACGAGCCAATAAGTAGACGTTTGCGGGCGAGCCGCGCCGTCTCTTTATGCAAACGCATCGCTAGATTTGTAAAGCGAGCGACGAGGTACGGGCCGAGTCCAAAAAGTTTCAGCTCCTTGGCGCTTTCCTTGCTCCCGCCAAGTACCCGCAGGTATTCCATCTCGCGTCGCGCGGGAGTTTGCGCAAAGCTTAACGAGTAGCCAAGAAATGCAAAGTGGGTTTCACCGAGGAACGCTGGCACAACGCACACGATCAGCGCAACCAGCAGCCACGGCGCAAATAAGCAGATGCTGAACGCCAGGCTGGCCGTCGTTACAATCTGTTGCACCAACCGGCCTGCCGCTTGAATCATCAGCACGCGATCGGTTCCCTGCACACGCGCGCGTTCCAGTTTGTCTTGAAATGTCGGATCTTCGTAGGAAGTCAGGTCCAGCCGCGAAGCATGCTCCATAATTCGCACGCTGACGTGCTTGGCATACTTGTCAGCCAAAACGGTGTCGCAGTAATCGGTAATGCGAACCAGAATCGTGGAAACGCAGGCCAGCGCAAATTCCAGGCCGACCAGCCACCAGAAATACGTTGGCAAAGTGGTGTGATACGCGGTGTGGCGATAAATCGAATCGATGATGACTTTGGTGACCGCCAGCATTGCCAGCGGAAGCAGGGAAACGACAAGGCGCACGCCGATATTGGCGATGACGATGGCTGGAGAAGCTTCCCAGACCATGCGGAATATTGGCAGGGTATTGCGAAGCGCGGCGAGGCGATCTTTCCAACGGGGCACTGGATTGGCTATCAATGATTCCACGGTGCGTTGTTCCTTTGCAGCACCTCGCTACACCCTCAGTAAGCCGCAGAGAATCCGCTCTCTCTCTGCTTCGTTCGCCTTGCTTCAAGATTCCCGGGCGAAGACCTGATGGGACGGCGTCGCGCGCTGCTGCCGGTCGCTAGCAAAAGCATCCCCCAACGACAACCTTTATATGTGCATCCGTAGTACCAAGGCAGGCTGATTGCTAAGTGGCCTGTTTTCTTGTGCTTGGGCAAATTCTAATTCTGCACAGGCTGTCGTTTCTTCGCTCACCTTGTAACTCTTGCCGTCTCGGGCCGCGGGCGAAGGTGTAACGAAAGGATTGCCGCGTCCTGCGGGGCGCGACGGTCTAGTTCGGCCGGGCGCCGCCAGTACCCAGCGTCCGGAATTGCGGGCTTTCATATCTTGTTCTTGCGTTGTCATTCGCAGCTGCGGTGCTTGCGCTGCGGGAGCAACTTACGATGTCACCCGACCACAACAAAATGTCCAGCAAACGGGCACGATCCAGATTGTTAAGAATCATTTTGCTCAGGCAGATGTCCAGCGTTTTTCGCGCGCATTCGTCCGCAATATGGAGTTGCTCCGGCGTATACGCGTGCGACGAAGAATTCGATTGAAGATGCTGATCGACCGAGTCCAGAAATTCGTAGGACTTTCTGCAGAAATGCTCCAGGCAGAGCGGCTCATGCCGAAAAATGGTTGATATCGGCCGCGTGCATCGGGAATAAGAACACGAATCAAGAGCGTGCATTGTAGTATTTTCCTTTTGACCCGGGGAGTTTCCTTTGCCGAGTGCGGTTAAATTCGGTCAACCCGCGGCAACGATTGCAACCAGTTCGGCGATTTCGGCGGGTCGAAGATCGGAAAGGGTGAGCTTGGTCGAGGCCTGTGGAAGCAGAAAGTGGGCCACATTCGTGAAGGCGCGAACCGAGCCGTCCGTAAAGTTAGAAATGAGCTTTAGCGTCCACGCGGTCAGCTTCTCGCGTTCAGGATTAAAGCGTTCGCCATCCCACAAAGTCAGCAGCGTTACCACCCGCACCTCACGGTCGGAGACCAATAACATGCTGGCCTGCAAGCCCTCTCCGTGAAGGCCTGCTTCAGCGAAAAGCCTCCCCACTTCGGATGCTAGATCGGTCTTATGACAAGGTTTGGCCACAAAATCGATGCGCAGCGCGATGACCTGCTCCGCTGCTGAATCAAATTTTGTGTCTGGCTGAGTTCTTGCAACGCCGGAAGGTCTCCGGCGCGATTGGGAATTCATACGCAACACTTCACCATCCTTGGCCCGAGGGTCCGGTAATTCGGCGCCCGGCGGTGAGCAACTGAAATTCAGCGCCGGGCGCTTCTTCAGGGGCACGCCAGGGGACGTTTGTTGTCCCAGCGTGTAGGTCTCCCGGACTTGCAGGATTCCTATAGCCAGTAGTGCGGCGAGACGTGGAATCGTTTCATTTCGGGAAAAGAATTCGACCGGGTATACGCCGGACGAATCGGCTCTGCGGATGGATTGCTACCCCGGCAGGTCACGGCTATACTTCCCACACTTCGGGGGGAGGATTGGAACTATTCGCATTTGACGAAGCCTACGTAAGTCGGCTCCGAGAGGGTGATCCTTCGACGGAGAGCCACTTCGTTGCCTATTTTTCAAAATTGATCCAGATCAAGCTGCGAGCGCGGTTTTTGCCGCCAGAAGTGGTTGACGACCTGAAGCAGGAAACCTTCACGCGGGTAATCAGGTCGTTGCGAGCGGATGGGGGCATTCGGCAGGCCGAGCGGCTGGGTCCATTTGTTAATTCGGTCTGCAACAATGTGCTGATGGAGCACTTCCGGTCAGGCGTAAAGAATGTTGCGCTGGAACCGGCGCACCTGGAGGTTCCAGACAAAGCATTGAATTTGGAGAGTTTGGCGATTTCAGGGGAAACCCGCCAGACGGTGCGAAAGGTGCTGGCGCAACTGCCGGAACGCGACCAGGCAATCCTCAAGGCGTTGTTTCTGGAGGAGACGCCGAAGGACGAGATCTGCCAGAAATTTGGAGTTGGCAGAGACTATCTTCGAGTGCTGTTGCACCGCGCGAAGGGGAAATTTCGCGTTGCAATGAGTTCGTAAGGTATTAAAAACACAAGGGATACAAGATCTTTGGAGAACGGGAAACGAAATCGGGGAAACTGACACTACTTAGCGATATGGAACGACACTCGATGGACCACGAACTGGCAGTTAACTCGCAGGCCTGCGAAAAGTATTTGCTGGGCGAGCTTTCGCCAGAGCTGCGCGATGCTTACGAAGAGCACTACTTCTCGTGCGCGGAGTGTGCGGCGCAATTGCAATCTGTGGCGGAGCTGGTGGGCGCAAGCCCGGCAATCCTGGCAGAAGGTCCGCTAAACACCGCGAGGCCGCAACCGATCGGGGCCCCATCTGGATGGTTTGGCTGGCTCAAGCCCGGTTTCCTGGTTCCCGCGTTTGCGTTGCTCTTGTTGGTGATCGGCTACCAGAACTTCGTAACTATTCCCAATATGCGACGGGCCGGTGGGCCGCAAGTGTTGCGTATGTTTTCGCTAATCTCAGCGAATACGCGAGGTGACGGCGGGTTGGTTTTTTCGCTAGCTCCGAACGAGCCGTTTGGGGTGTATGTGGATGTGCCTGCTGACTCTGCCTACTTGAACTATCTGTTAAGGCTGGAAGATCCGACCGGTGCCTCGAGATTGTTGCGGTCGCTGACCGCGCAGGAGGCGCAGAAGACTCAAGTAGTGGCCATCGATCCTGGCGGGAAGTCCGGGAAATACGCCATTGTGGTTTCCGGGCTAACGTCTCCGGGCGCGGATGCGTCTACTGCAAAGGAACTTGCCAGATTGCAATTTACCGTTGAACTCACGAAGTAGTTTCGGCACTATTAGGCACCTCGCAAACGAAATTAACTTCACCAGGAGGATAGCCCCATGGCCCCAGCCACTGTTCCTTCGAAATCCAATCCGCTTTTTCATTTCCACGCAAACGCGCACGCATTCAGCGCACACTTTACGCGCCCGTTTGAACATCAGATCGATGCCTTGGCCGCATCGGCGCTACCCGTGACGGGCGGCCACGGTTGCGCGCGCGTCGATAATTTCCAGTTTCAGCAATTCATCTCGATCAAGGCCGGTTATACGCACGTCTCCGGCGGCTTTCAGGAAGATGACAAGAGTAACAACACTCTGGTCACCTCCACTCTTGAGAGCCTGAATATGATGGATGTGCTGACGGCCGACCGGATCGTGTGCCGGCTCTATACCAAGCACTCCAAAGATGCGGCGGAAGGCTCGGTGACCATGCACGGCAGCAATTTCGAAAACCTGAAGATTTGCGGCAAGCCTGTTACTATGAACCTCGACTTCGCTCTCTTTGAAACGATCCAGACGTTTCAGCAGGCGCAGGACGCTTACGCCGACGAGACGTCTCCGTTTTACGCGGCCGCTTCGGATCCATTTCAAACAGGCACGCCGTTACCGCAGCAGGGCGATGACGGAGTCTTTCTTTGTTCCTTGGCCACAGGTGGCGTCAAGGTGGACGTGCCGGGTGCGCAATGTTCCCGACACTCCATCTATGTTCCGGGCTTTGGCACCGTCTATTTCGCCGAAGTGTTTATGACCCATGGCCAGCGCACCCTGACCATGCTGCGGTTCGAGCTCGGCTCGTCCACAGGCGGCAGCGGTTCCGGCGGCACCGGAAGCACCAACGGAAAGAAGTATCCGCCCGGCTAACCCTCGCTTGGCGTTTCACCCTGCTCGCCTTCTTCTACGGTTCATTAGCAAGTAGCGGTTGCCATCGCGCCGCGTCGCCCGAAGCAGGCCTGAAGCATGTCCGTGAGGAGATGCAGCGAGGGGAATTGGACGCGGCGTTGCGCGAGGCGGACAACGGCGCCGCAGCGTATCGGTCCAAGAATCCCGAGTGGGCCGCACGATTCAGGGTTGTCGAGGCACGGATCCTGATGATGAAAGGCGCCTACACGGATTCGCTGCGCCTCGCGAACCAGCCGCTACCCGGCTCTCTTGTCCGCAGCGATACTGAAGTCGAACAGAAAATGGTGCAGGGGCTTTCGTACGACTATCTGCAGCAAATGGACGACGCGGACCGAACTATTTCCG
Organism: uncultured Acidobacteriota bacterium; assembly: GCA_963814635.1. Classification (GTDB taxonomy): domain Bacteria; phylum Acidobacteriota; class Terriglobia; order Acidiferrales; family UBA7541; genus Acidiferrum. Next base: position 853,152 of record CAWFDP010000004.1, read on the forward strand.
AGGCGGAAGAACTGGCGATTGCGATCCATTCTTCGCTGCTCGGCGCGGTGGAACAAACACGGGGCAATCTGGAGCTGGACCGTAATGACTTGACTCGTGCGGGGAGCGCGTTCCGGAACGCCGCTGAGGCTGGCCGGAAGCACAATCTGCCACGGGTCGAACTCGGGGCATTCGCCAGCCTGGGACTGCTGGCCATGCGCCTGGAACATTACGATGAAGCGGTGGACCGCTTTCGTCAGGCACTGGAGAAATCGCGGGCCATCGGCGCCGCCGATATCGAAGCCAAAACACTTGGCAACCTCGGTTGGAGCTACTGGGTAATCGGGGACTTCGAAAACGCGGAGGTGCAGCTCATTGCCGCACAAAAAAAGGCCGCTCAGCTTGGCCTGGTTGAGGATGAGACCTACTGGCTGGTTTCGCTGGCCGACGTCTATGCGCTGCAGCACCGCTGGAAGGAAGCGGATGCGAATGGCAGAAAGGCGCTGGAGTTCGCGGAGCATCACGAAGATAAGAACACGCTGAGCAGCTGCCTGAACGTTTTGTCGCGAGTGGCGCTGGCGACTGGGAATCTCGCTGACGCAGAATTATTTAATCGTGACGCCACGAAAATTGAAAGCGCCGGACTTGACCAATCCGGCGTCGACAGCTCACGAATTGTGGCCGGACGAATCGCAGTCGCCCGGCGAGATTTTCCCGTGGCGCTGGCCGCTTTCCGCAAAGTACTTGCCGACCCCAAGGCCGAAACGCCACTCAAGTGGGAAGCGCACGCCAGGTTGGCGGAAATGTACGCCGCACAGCGGCAACCATCGAGAGCCGAGCACGAGTTCAGCGTGGCCATTCGCACCGTCCAGAACGCCCGCGCCTCCATTACGAGCAATGAATACCGGGTATCGTTCTTGTCCAGCGCGATCGATTTCTACGACGACTACGTAAACTTCCTGATTGAGCAGAAGCGGCCTATGAACGCGCTGAAGATTGCGGACTTGAGCCGGGCGCAAGTGCTCGAGCAGAGTCTTTCGCCGGCAAACAGCACGGCAGCTACAAAAACGGTGAATGCGCAAAATCCGCAGGAGACGGCGCGCCGGTTGAATGCGACGCTCCTTTTTTACTGGCTAGGACAGCAGAAGTCTTGGCTGTGGGTGATTACGCCGGGGAAAACGTCGCTGGTTCCGCTGGCTGCTGCGAACAGCGAACTAGCGGGGTTGGTGAATTCGTATCGCGAGAGCTTTACTGATCCGCGAGATCCGCTGGAGGCGGGGAATGCTGACGGAAAGAAACTTTATTCGACGCTGGTTCAGCCAACGGAAAAACTGATTGGGAAAAATTCGCGGGTGGTCATTTTGCCGGATGGCGCGCTGAATTCGCTGAATTTTGAGACGCTGATCGTGCCCAATCAAGGCTCGGGGTTTGTAAGTACAAACCCCGAGACTAATAATTCATTAGGGTTTGTAAATGCAAAACCTAACACCCGTCCGCAAGCTCGAGAGCAGGCGCATTACTGGATCGAAGATGCGACGGTGCTGACAGCCAATTCACTGTCGCGGCTGGCGCGGAGTTCGCCTGCTGTGCCGCCAGGCGCGGGAAACATTCTGGTGATGGGAGACGCACTCGCCGCCAGCCCGGACTTTCCGCCGCTTCCGGAAGCAGGCAAAGAGGTTGGCTTGCTGGAAAAATATTTTGGGGAATCGCGGCGGCTGGAGCTGACGGGAAAAAATGCGACGGCGACGGCGTTCCTTGCGAGCCAGCCGGAGAAATTTTCCTATTTGCATTTTGCGACGCATGGAACCGCGAGCCAATTGCGGCCGCTGGAATCGGCAGTGATTCTTTCGCCGGACAAGGATTCCTACAAGCTTTATGCGCGGGACGTGGTGCAGCATCCGCTGTCGGCATACCTGGTGACGATTTCGGCTTGCAATGGAGCGGGTACTAAGACGTATGCGGGAGAGGGACTGGTGGGTCTGTCGTGGGCTTTTTTGAGAGCAGGGGCGCACAACGTGATCGCGGGATTGTGGGAAGTAAGCAACGCTTCAACGCCGCAATTGATGGACCAATTATATAAAGGGATCCATGAGGGAGAGGATCCGGCGACGGCGTTGCGGAAGGCAAAGTTGACGTTGTTGCACTCGACGGGGAACTACCGCAAGCCGTTCTATTGGGCGCCGTTTCTCATCTATGCGGGTTCGTGAGGTGCCGGAGAGGAAGTACAAGGTACGAAGGAAAAAGTAGTGAGCATCGAGCCGCTTGCGGCACCTTGCTTGACTACGGGTGTAGATGAAGCGTCGATTTCGCTGAAGATTGCCCAGCACGTATTGCTTCGAGGCGGCGGAGAGCAGCGCTCCCGCTGGATGGGACTGGGTTGCGGTGAGGTTGCAAAAGCGGTAGCAGAGAGCTGCGCACTCTACAGCACGGAGCGGACCCTTCGCGTTCGCGTCGTTTATCCCTTTGCTGGTCTCGCATGGGGCGATTGGCGGTGCTATTCTTTTTGTTCGGTGTGCGGTGAGCGATTGTGGCGGAGATCAGTGTGTCGCAAGAAAAACCATTGAAAATTGAACTGGTGGATCTGCATGGCAAGGCGCTGGCGCCTGCGGATGGTGCGGGAGACGCAGGCACGATTGCTTCGTTGGCTGGGAGGGCGCTGCGCGCGAACAGAGGAACTTCGCTGAACCTGGATTGGGTGGAACAGGTGCGGGTGAATACCAGCGCGGTGGAGCGGCGGGCGGCAACGCTGGTGACGCGGCGCACGGTGAAGAAAGAGTGGCAGATGGCGTGGCTGCTGCGTGCGATTAGCTGTATGGATTTGACGACGCTATCGGGAGACGACACGGATGAACGTGTGAGGCGGCTCTGCGCGAAGGCGCGGCAGCCCTTGCAGAATGAGCTGGTCGAGAAATTGGGAATAGGCGGGTTGAAAATTCGGGTGGGCGCGGTGTGTGTCTATCATTTGTTTGTGGAGACGGCGGTGCGGGCACTGGAAGGAAGCGGAATTCCGGTGGCGGCGGTATCCACAGGATTTCCGGCTGGGCTTTCACCGCTGGAAGAGAGGATTGCAGAGATTCGGCGGTCGGTCGAAGCAGGAGCGCAGGAAATTGATGTAGTGATTACGCGGGGGCACGTTTTTGGCGGAGAGTGGCAGAAATTGTACGACGAGATCGTGGCGTTCAAGGATGCGAGCGGACCGGCGCACTTGAAAGTGATTTTGGGGACGGGTGATTTGTTGACACTGCGGAATGTGGCGAAAGCCAGCATGGTGGCGATGATGGCCGGTGCGGACTTCATCAAGACTTCGACGGGAAAAGAAGCGGTGAATGCGACGCTGCCTGTTGGACTGGTGATGACGCGTGCGATTCGCGAGTACGCGGAAGAAACGGGAATGGCGGTGGGATTCAAGCCGGCGGGAGGAATTCGCACGGCGAAGCAGTCGCTGGAATGGCTGGCGCTGATGAAAGAAGAATTGGGAGATGCGTGGCTGGTGCCGCATCTTTTCCGGTTTGGCGCGAGCGGGATGCTGGCGGATATTGAGCGACAACTGGAATTTCATGTGACGGGAAGATATTCGGCGGAACATCGGCATCCGATGGCGTGAGGGAAGAGGCGTACAAGAGTTTAAGAGTTCAAAAGCAAAAGAGTATCAATTGGGTTTAACTTGGGAGCTTCGTTGCTGAAGGCGAGTTTGGGTTCGCGGCGGATGAGACGAGGAAAATGAGCGTTATTGAAAAATTCGGGACGATGGAATATGGGCCGGCACCGGAGGACGCGAAGGAATCACAGGTGTGGCTGGACGTGCGGAAACGGCGATTTGGTCATTTTATTGACGGCGAATGGCGGGCTCCGGCGGAAGAGAAATATTTCGAGACAACGGACCCTTCTACCGGCGAGAAACTTGCGGATGTGGGGCAGGGAAGTGCGGCGGATGTCGATGCGGCAGTGAAAGCTGCAGGTGCGGCGTTGCCTGAGTGGCAAAAACTTTCTTGCCATGCGCGGGCGAAATATTTGTACGCGCTAGCGCGGCAGGTGCAGAAACATTCGCGGCGGCTGGCGGTTCTGGAGACGCTGGACAACGGGAAGCCGATCCGCGAGAGCCGGGACATTGATATACCGCTGGTGGCGCGGCATTTTTATCATCATGCCGGTTGGGCACAACTGCTGGAGCAGGAATTCCCGGGTTATAGGGCTTGCGGAGTCATCGGGCAGATTATTCCGTGGAATTTTCCGCTGCTGATGCTGGCGTGGAAGATTGCGCCGGCGCTGGCGACGGGAAATACCGTGGTGCTGAAGCCGGCAGAGTATACGCCGCTGACGGCGCTGGCGTTCGCGGAATTGTGCAACGAAGTTGGATTGCCGGCGGGCGTGGTGAACATTATTACGGGTGACGGAGCGACGGGCGAAGCGCTGGTAAAGCACGGAGGTGTGGACAAGATTGCGTTCACGGGATCAACGGAAGTAGGACGGGCGATCCGGCGAGCAACGGCGCAATCGCACAAGAAACTTTCGCTGGAATTGGGAGGGAAGTCACCGTTCATCGTATTTGATGATGCGGATCTGGATTCCGCAGTGGAAGGATTGGTGGACGGGATCTGGTTCAACCAGGGACAAGTGTGTTGCGCGGGGTCGCGATTGCTGGTGCAGGAGAGCGTCGCGGAAAAGTTGACGAAGAAATTGCGGGCACGGATGAGCACGCTGCGGGTTGGCGCGCCGCTGGACAAAGCGATTGATATCGGTGCAATTATCGCGCGGGTACAGCTGGAACGAATTGAGGGCCTGGTGAAACAGGGAATCGCGGAAGGGGCGACGTGCTGGCAGCCGGAAATTATGCTGCCGACGCGGGGATTATTTTACAAGCCAACGCTGTTGAGCAATGTGCATCCGACGTCGATTGTGGCGCAGCAGGAGATTTTCGGGCCGGTGCTGGCGTCAATGACGTTTCGAACGCCGCGCGAAGCGGTGGAGCTGGCGAACAACACGGTGTACGGGCTGGCGGCCAGCGTGTGGAGCGAGAGTGTGAACGTGGCGCTGCAGGCGGCGGCGCAGATAAAAGCCGGGGTTGTTTGGGTGAACAGCACGAATCTCTTTGACGCCGCGTGCGGATTTGGCGGTTATCGGGAGAGTGGATTTGGACGCGAGGGCGGCAGGGAAGGATTGCTGGAATATCTGGAGCCTGCGTGGTTTAAAAAGGCGCCTGCGATCAGCGCGGCGGGTGCCACGAACGAAGCGGCGGACGTGGCGAATCCCGCGAGCGAAATTGATCGAACGGTGAAGCTGTACATTGCAGGAAAACAGGCGCGGCCGGATTCGGGATACAGCATTCCGGTACGCGGGCTGCGCGGCGAGTTGTTGGGAGAAGCGCCGCTGGGAAACCGCAAAGACATTCGCAATGCGGTGGAAGCCGCGCGCAAGGCGGAGAGTTGGGGAAAAACGACGGCGCATAACCGCGCGCAAGTGTTGTTCTACATCGCGGAGAATCTTTCCCAGCGCAGCGACGAAATTCAGAAGCGCCTGGCCGCGGCGGTAGGAGAGACGCAAGCGGCGGCAGAAGTACGCCAGAGTATCGAGAGACTCTTTTCGTATGCGGCGTGGGCGGACAAGTTTGATGGAGCGGTACATAATCCGCCGTTCCGCAATATTTCGATTGCGATGAACGAACCAATTGGGACAGTTGGTGTGGTTTGCCCGACTGATACGCCACTGCTGGGATTTTTCTCACTGGTGTTGCCGTTGATTTCGGCGGGGAATACGGTGGTTGCGATCCCTTCGGAAAAATATCCACTCATTGCGGGCGACTTGTATCAAGTATTCGAAACCAGCGATTTGCCGGGCGGAGTGGTGAATTTAGTGACAGGAAGAACCAGCGAATTGTTGAAGGTGCTGGCTGAGCACGATGATGTCGATGCGTTGTGGTGCTACGGCGATGAAGCGACGTGCGCGTCGGCAAAGGCGCTATCGGCGGGAAATCTGAAGCAAGTGTGGACGAACGAAGGGCGCGCGATTGATTTGTTTAGCGTGGAACAAGGTGAAGGGCGCGCGTACCTGCAGCACGCGTATCAGGTAAAAAATATTTGGGTGCCGTACGGCGAGTGACCGTGCTATGAGTAGCGACCGTTGAACAGCGGGCCAGACGGACAAGCCGAAACAAAGACAGAAGCACGTGCGGCATTTCGGTATCCCGCGTTTCTGCGTTTTCAGTCGGCACGATTCTGCATCGTGGTTGCGACCGAGATGCAGGCCGTCGCGGTCGGCTGGCAAGTGTACGAAATCACCAAGCGGCCATTGGACCTTGGATTTGTGGGATTGGCGCAATTCCTGCCTGGCATTTTGCTGTTTCTTGTTTCCGGACATGTGGCGGACCGGTTCAATCGGCGAAATCTGCTGATACTCTGCGACCTTGGATTTGCGGCGTGTTTTGCGCTGCTACTGACAATCACTTTGCGCGGAGCGGTGTCCATCGTTTCGGTATTTGCCGTGCTGGTGCTGCTCGGTGTCGTACGGTCGTTTAATGGACCAGTGAGCCGGGCGATGTTGCCGCACCTGGTTCCAGCGGAGCACTTCGCGGGATCGGTTGCGTGGGCCTCGAGTATTTTTCAGGCAGCGACAATACTCGGACCGATTCTCGGCGGATTGATTTATGCGTTTGCGCGAGGGCCGATCGCAGTGTACGTTGGCTCATTTTTGGCGGCGGCAACAGCGATTGTGTTGACGTTGAAACTCCCCGCGCAAGAAAAGCCGCGAGCCAGGCCGGTGGCGAGCCTGGCGACGGTGTTTGATGGCTTTCATTACATCTGGCGGGAAAAATTAATACTTGGTGCGATCTCATTGGATTTATTTGCGGTGTTGCTGGGCGGAGCGGTAGCGCTGCTGCCGGTTTACGCGCGGGAGATTTTGAATGCCGGGCCGTGGGCGCTGGGAATGCTGCGAAGCGCGCCGGGAGTTGGCGCGGGGGTGATGGCGATTACCATCGCGCACTGGCCGTTGAAGAAACGGGCAGGCATGACCATGTTGTGGTGCGTAGCGGGATTCGGATTGAGCACCGTGATATTTGGTGTGTCGCGAAGTTTCGCGGTTTCACTGCTGGCGCTGTTTTTGGTGGGCGCGACGGACATGGTAAGCGTGATTGTGCGCGCAACGCTGATTCAGGTGGCGACGCCGGACGAGATGCGCGGGCGAGTGAATGCGGTGGACATGGTTTTCATCGGAGCTTCGAACGAACTTGGGCAATTCGAATCGGGAATTACGGCGCAATGGTTTGGCGCGGTGCGCGCCGTGATTTTCGGCGGAATTGGCGCGATGGCGGTCACCGGACTTTGGGCGTGGATGTTTCCGCAGTTGCGGCGGGTGAAGCAGCTGACGCTGAAAGAGAATACGGACTAAGTATCGGCGAACTCATGAACGGCAAGAGAGATTCCTCGCTTTGCTCGGAATGACAATCCTTGTCAAATCGTCAGGTGAGTTTGCCGCCACGAAGGATGGTCAGCGCGGAGTGAGCGGCGCCGAGCAACGGAGCGTCTTCGTTGAGAACCACGGCGATGGGGATGTTGGCTAGCAGTGGAGCCAGCTGGCCCTTGTCAGCAAAGGCCTGACAGAACGTACTTTTTTGCAGCAACGGAAGGATTTTTACGGCGATACCGCCGGCGAGATAGACTCCGCCGTAAGCGAGAACCCGCAGTGCGAGGTTGCCAGACTCTGCGCCAAATGCGTCAGTCCAAAAATCGAGAGTCTCGACGCATGCGGGACAGGAGCCGGTGAGAGCGTTGTGGGTAATTTCCTGCGCGGAATCCGCAGCGGGCTTGGCAAAAGATTCGTGAGAAATATCAGGCGCCAGGAATTCGTGAATCGGGCGGAAGCCGCGGCCGGAAAATAGTTCTTCGCAAGAGACGCGTGACAAGCGCTTCTTCAGAAATGTTAGAAAGGCAATTTCGCGATCAGATCGCGGCGCAAAATCAGCGGAGCCGCCTTCGGAGGGGGCGGCGCGGTGGCCACGGCCGTCCCAATAGAGCACTGCTTCTCCCAAACCAGTGCCCGCCGCGATGATTGCGATATTTTCTTCAGGGTGATCGATGCCCCGATTGAGATAAAGCAGATCCTGCGGTTCGAGTTTTTGCAGGCCGCGCGCGGTTGCAACCAGATCATTCATTAGAACTACACGCTCACGGGGCAGACCGAGGCTTGCGGCGAGCGAGGCAGAGTCGAGCACCCAAGGGACGTGAGCAGCGTGAAGCCTGCCGTCAACGACAGTGCCAGGAACACCGAAGCCTGCCGCAGTCACGGAATGTTTGGCGGAGGTTCCGAGAGCGTGGCCCGAAAATTCTTCAACCAATTTTTCGAAACTGGAAAAATCGCGGGTCACGAAACGTTTTCGAGCGACGATTGCAAGCTTTGCGCCGCTCTCATCGTAAGCGACGAGATTAGACTTGGTGCCGCCGATGTCTCCCGCGATGAGCATAGAGCTTAGACGTATCCTTTAAGAAAGGCGTTCCGGAGTGAAAATGTTCGTCATTTCGAGAACGTGGCGATAGTAATCACGCTGGGTCAAAGAATAGGCTGCTTCCTCGTCGATAATAAATGTGACATCGGGATGCATTTGCAGAGCGGAAGCGCTGACCGATGAGGTGATAGGACCCTCAATGGCTTTGGCGACGGCAGCGGCTTTGGAACGGCCGGACGCAAGCAGCAGGATGCGGCGCGAATCGAGAATGGTGCCAATGCCCATGGTGATGGCGCATTTCGGCATTTCCGATTCGTTGCTGAAAAGATGGCGGCTGTCTTCAATGGTTTCGCGGCTGAGCGCTTTCAGGCGGGTGCGAGAAGCGAGGCTGGAGGTGGGCTCGTTGAAGCCAATGTGACCGTTGCGTCCGATGCCGAGAATCTGCAGGTCGATGCCGCCGGCAGACTTGATTGAGGCTTCATACGATGCGCAGTAGGACTCGTAGTCACGACTTATACTGCCGTCGGGAATATGGGTGTTTTGCTGAGAAAAATTCACGTGCGAAAAAAAGTGTTGGTCCATGAAAGTGTGATAGCTCTGCGGGTGAGAGTGAGGCAAGCCGAGATATTCATCGAGGTTGAAAGTGGTGGCGCGCGAGAAGTCGAGCGTGCCAGCGCGGTAAAGTTCGATCAATTCAGTGTAAAGACCTAGCGGAGTATTGCCGGTGGCAAGTCCAAGCACGATTGCAGGGTTCGAACGAACGGCGGCGGCGACAATGCGCGCGGCTTCACGGCTGACTTCTTCGTAATTTGTTTTCAGGACGACCAACATCGAAATGCCTTCCTTCGCAGGGAATTATTTCTATTCAATGAAGTCAACGGAAGCGCCGAATCACCAGATTGTGGCGATCGGAGCGGTAGATTCCAAGAACGTACATGATGACTTTGCCCTTCGTCGAGTAAATGATCTGACGAATTCGGAGCAGCGGCTCACGGCGAGGCACTTTGAGCAGTTCGGCGGCGCGAGGATCGGCTGGAGTGGCATCGATTTCTTCGTCGGCGTAGCCGAGTTTGACGTCATAATTTCGTTCAAGGATTCCGAACAGCGAGTCGCGCTGTAAAGGTGCCGAGAGCAAGTCGGGAAACTCCACGGCCGAAAGGTAGCAGGTCTCGAGAGCGAAGGGTTCGTCGGAGGCGTGGCGCAAGCGCTCGATCCTGATCATTTGACCGGTTGCCGGCAAGGAAAGGCGCGCGGCAACATCAGGCTCGTTATTGATGAACTTGGCGAAGAGAATTTTGGAAGCGGCAACCAGGCTGCGCGCAGCCATCTGTTCGGTGTAACTCATCAGCTTGTTGAAATGAATTTTCGGGGTCGCGACAAAGGTCCCAACGCCGCGCCGCCGTTCGACGGCGCCGTCGCGTTCCAACGAGGCAAGCGCGTGGCGCGCGGTCATCAAGCTGACACTGTGAATTTTGGCGAGATCCCGTTCGGAACTTACAGGATCGCCTGGACGAAGCTGGCCGGCGTCGATGCGCTTTTGAATCGTGGATTGGATGCGCTGGTAGGCGGGAATCGCGGAGCGGGCTTTGGCGGGCATGCGGGTGACCTCAATCCCGTGAAGAGAGTATCAAAAGCGGCTCAGCAGAAATCGCGCCGAACTTTGGCAAACTGCCGTGCTATATAGCTTAATGCAAGGCGTTCTGAAAAGGGAACACCCGATCACGCCTTAAGACTTGCTCTTCTTCTGGTCGAGGCGTTCGAACACTTCTTCCGCGGCGTGGAACGCAGCGTTGGCCGCCGGAACGCCGCAGTAAACGGCCGCTTGCAACAGCATTTCCTGAATTTCCTCGCGGGTGACACCGATCGAGAGTGCGGCTTTCAGGTGCATGCGGAATTCTTCGTTGCGATTGAGTGCTACGAGCATAGAGATGGTGAGTAAGCTGCGTGTTTTTCGTGGCAGCCCAGGACGGCTCCAGATTTCGCCCCAGGCGTAACGGGTAATCAGATCCTGGAAAGGTTCATTGAATTTGTTGCGATTCTTCAGAGAGCGGTCGACATGCGCATCGCCCAGAACCGCGCGGCGGATTTTCATTCCTTCGTCGTAACGTTTGCGATCGTCCATGGCGCTCCTCCGGTGTTGCGAGAATTTCAGGCCGATAGAAATGAAATGACGGCCGCAGTCAGGGGATCCGCGGCCTCGATACTCGAAATGTGGGCCGTGTTCAGTTCGACATAGCGTGCGCCGGGAATGCGATCGGCGAGAAAACGGCCGTCGGCTGGAGTGGCGGCGGGGTCGTAAGCGCCAGAGATCACCAGGGTCGGAACGCGAATTTGCGCGACATCTTCCCGGGCGTCGAAATCGCGAACGGCGCAACATCCGCCGACGTAACCTTCAGGATCGTGCGATTGCAGTATTTGCATGGTTGCGGCCACTACCGCTGGCGAACTCGACTGAAATGCCGGCGTGAACCACCTCGCGGGAGTTGTCCGAGCGACTTCCTTCATTCCCTTGGTTCGAACAGTTTCAATTCGCGAGTTCCAGGATTCGTGCGTGCCGATTTTTGTAGCGGTGTTGCACAGTATGAGTTTCTGCAGCCGAGCAGGACTTTGTAGGGCAAGCGTCATGCCAATCATGCCGCCAACCGAAAGGCCGCAGAGATGAAAACGGTTGATACCAAGAAAATCGGCTAGAGACAGAAGGTCGCCGGCGAGCTCGGGGACAGAGTACGGCGGCGGCGGGCTGGATGATTGGCGGTGGCCACGCATATCGTAGCGAAGCAAGCGAAAGTGTCTCTCGAAGGCTGGAACTTGGGCATCCCACATGGAAAGATTCGCGCCAAGCGAATTTGACAGAACCAGTGCAGGATGAGACGGGTCACCTGAGACTTCGTAATGAATCCGAACGTGCGGCAGATCAGCGAATGGCATGCGATTATCCTTTTGCCGTGGAAGATTGGGAATTACTTGGCTGGGCTGCAGTGAGTACCGCGTCGATGAAGGCTTCCGCAGACCCAAGATAGTTGGCCGGTTCGAACAAGCTGGCCAGGCTTTCCGGACTCAAGATGGCGGTTACGTCGGCAACCTCGGACAAGACCGCGTGCAGGTTTCGCTGTTCCGATTGTGCGCGACGGCAGGCCGATTCGACGAGCTTGTGGGCGGAAGCGCGGTTGAGTTTTTCACTGAGCGCGAGTGAAACAGCTTCGGCGTAAATCAGACCGTGGGTCAAATCGAGGTTTGCGCGCATTTTTTCGACATTCATTACAAGTCGCGGCAACAACGACGCAAGCTGATGTGAACCACCCGCGGTTAACCGAACAATTTCGGGAACCACTTCCCATTCGGATTGCCAAGCGCCAAGACTGCGCTGGTATTCCCCGGAAATTCCCGACAAAACTGTGCTGACAAGAGCCGGCACGCGGCTGGTCGAAGCGATGATCGCGGCGGAGGCTACCGGATTTTGTTTGTGCGGCATGGTGGATGAACCTCCACGACCAGCGGAGGGTGGTTCGGAAAGTTCTGCGACTTCAGTTTGCATATAGAGAGAAAGATCGCGGGCAATTTTGGCCAAAGTACCGGAGAGCACACCAAAGGTGGCGGCAGTTTCCGCAATACGTTCGCGCTGAGCATGCCACGGAATGCGAGGGAGCGGCAGTTCGAGTTCTTCGGCGAGAAAGCTGGCGACTTGAGGGCCGCGGTCGCCTAGCGCCGCGAGTGTTCCGGCGGCCCCTCCGAATTGAAGGACCAGAGCATCCTTGAGCAAAGAATCGAGACGTTCGCGGTGGCGAATGAAGCCGTTAAGCCAGCCGGCGGTAATGTATCCGAAAGTTGTTGGCAAGGCGTGTTGGAGCCAGGTACGGGCGACAACCAGGGTCTTGCGATGGGTGCCGGTGAGATCGATCAGCGAGTGAGCAACGGAGTCCAGATCTTTTTCGATTGCGCGCACCGCAGAACGCAACTGAAGGATCAGGCCGGTGTCGAGCGCGTCCTGGCTGGTAGCTCCGTAATGAACATGGCGCAACGCGTCGGGCGAAGTGCGGGCAACGATGGCGTTAAGTTGTTTCAACAGGGGAATCGCCAGATTTCCGGCGGATGGCATTGCGTGCGCCAGGGACTGCAAATCAAAAAGTTCTACGCGACAAGCTGAAGTGATTGCTGATGCGGCGGGCACTGAAATAATTCCGGCGCGAGCCTGAGCGCGGGCGAGCGCGGCTTCGAAATCAAGAATGGACTGAACCGAAGCGGCATCGCTGAAAATCGGTTCGACGGATGGGGATCGGAAGAAACCGTCCAGAAGTTGCATGCCTAGAGTGTAAATGGGAAATGCAGTATGGAAAAAGAGATTCCGCGAACTCGGCGCGATACAGTAGACTCCACAGAATTGCTGGGGGACCTTATAAATGTTGAGTAACCGAAGAGAGATTCACGTGGAGTGGGGCGATTGCGATCCCGCGGGGATTGTGTATTTCCCGCGATTTTTTGAATATTTTGACGCCTGCACGAACGCGCTATTCGAAAAGGCGGGATTCCACAAAGCCGAAATGCTCAGGCATTACGGTCTGTTGGGTATTCCAATGATTGACACCCGCGCGCAATTCTACGCGCCGGCATCCTTCGGAGAAGTCGTGGTGGTTGACACCGGAATCATTCAGTGGGGACGGAGCAGTTTCCAGGTGGAACACAAATTATATAAAGGGGACATCCTGGCGGCCGAGGGAAGTGAGAAGCGCGTGTGGACCGTCAGAGACACTCAGGCGCCGAATGGAATTCGAAGTGAGCCAATTCCAGAAGAAGTAAAAGCGCGATTTGAATAAGAAAGTTGCGGCGAGGCAACTTATGGCCTCGCCCGATTTCGTCGAACGATTACTTGGATTTGATCTCGAGTGGCTGTAGAAGTTTAAACGTAAGTGGAGTCTCCGCCGGCCACGCGATTTCGCGATTGCCGGTCAGGCCTGCGCCCGCTGTGCCGCCCCCCGCGCCGACTGCAGCTCCGATTGCGGCGCCCTTGCCGCCTCCCGCGAGACCACCGATTAAGGCGCCGGCCGCACCACCGCCGCCAATCATTGCAGCGGAGCGTTTCCCTTTGCCTTTGCTGGTTTGTGTAAAATCCGAAGTTTGAACTTCGTAGTTCGAATCGTTCACCGTGACGCTCGCCAGTGAAACCGAAAGAACGGCGCCGCCTTTGAATCGGCCAGCCGATTTTGCGTCACGGACAATTCCCGTGGCTCGAGCTCCTTTGGGAATTACGACTCGGCCGTTGAGCTCGACTGGAGCAGCGATGGTGGCCGAGAAATTCTGGCCACTGGAAGAAGTCTTGGAGCCGATCGGTTCGTCGAGCACCACTGAAATTGTAGTGTCGACCGGGACCGTGATGGGTTTTGGCGAGAACGCAGCGCGCAGGCTTGATTTGCTGGAAGAGCCTGAATCGCTGTTTCCGGAGTCAGTCGAAGCGGATTGATCGGCAGTTTTTTGGCAGCCAGAAAGCACTAGCAACAAACCCAATGATAGAGACACCGATAGAAATCTAGAACGGCGCAAAGAACACCTCCTGAAGTTGGAGCTGGGGAGTTGACTAGTATTGTGCCTGAAAATGCTGTTGGTCTGAAGAGTGCAGAGCTGAAAAGAAGCACAAAGTTCCAAAGTGGAATGTGAGAGGACGACTAAGGTCCAGTGGTGTTGGACATCTAAGAGAGTCGAAGCCGCCCTGGGAAACGGCTACGACGAAAATAGCCGGAGGGCACTGGGCAAAAGGGCGGAAATGAGATACAACGCAATGCGTGTGGTGATGAGTGTGTTGAGGCGATTCGAGTGACGGGGAGGCGGAATGGCGGTAAATGATGCAGCGAGTACGGCGAGGGGATTTCGGGTGCAGCGGACGGAATCCGAGGATTGCACAGTGGTGGAGTGTTTCGGGAAGCTGACCAGCGAGAATGTGCCGCTGTTGAAGGAGACGATGCGCGGCGCGTGGGAGAAAAAAAAACGTGTGGTGCTGGACTTAAAAGAAGTTCCGATGATGGATAGTTCGGGGCTGGGTGCGGTGGTGACGTTGCACGTTTCGGCGCGAACGCGAGGCTGCAAGCTGGAAGTGGTGAACGCCGGCAAACAGATCACGGATTTATTCAGTATGACCAATGTGCTGTCGTTGTTTGAGTCTACGGGAAGGTGCGGCGGCCGGTTGCTGTGAAGGGGAATTTTAATATCCACTCTCAAAAACGCCGATCTGGAGATCGGCGTTCCCAGGGGAGGCTTGGTCGCGCCGAGCGGTCCTGTCGGGTGTCCGGGATGCAGAGTGCGCAAATGAGGGTCGCCAGTGAAGGACTAGCGTTTGCGGAGGATTTGGGTGACTTCATCGAGGGCGCTAGTGATTTGCGGAGACTTGGGTTGAGCATAGAGGCGCGAGGCGAGGGATTGCAGCAGATAACTGTTGTTCTGGTAGGTCTTCAACAAATTATCGTTGGGCGGAGTGTCGTTCCAGACTCTGCGATCGAGTTCGTTGAGGCTGGTCAGCCATTGGTGGAAGGCTGGTGCGTCGAAATCCTTGCGAGCGATGATGGTGGAGACGACGTTGGCGAGGCGGTCTTGTTCGCCGTAAGAAAAAATTTGCTGAGCGGAGGAGAGGCGATCGGCGACGGCACGCAGGATGTGCGATTGGTCTTCCGCTTTGAGGAGCGGATTGGCGGCGAGGAAAGCGAGCAGGTCGGCGGTATGCGCGGTGGCGTGAATCCAGCCTTTTACGGGATCGAAGCCGCGGAGATCGCGCTCGTCTTTCAAGTAAGAGAGCGTCTGGTCGAGCAAGGTGCCGAAGCGAACTTCGCCAAGGAATGGAGATTTGAGATCGCGTTCGGCGAGAGCAGCGAGACAGAGAGCGGAGAAGGAGCGCTTCAGGATGGAGTCGGTGGAAGTTTCGCCGATGCCGGAGCGGAGATTGGATTGCCATTGATCAAGCAGCGAGAACAATTCCGGCGTGGAAAAATAATTTCGGTAGACGATCCAGACATCGAGAATGGAGTAGGCGAGGTCGTCGCGGAGTGCCGGGTCGGGAGACGCGAAATAGGCGCTGAGTTCCTGGGCCAGAGCGAAGGCGGATTGGTTTTGAGGGACGGCGTATTTATTTTTGGCGATGTCGCGCCAGAATTGGCGGTCGTGGGTCGGTGAAGATTGCGGAGAGACCGCGCGCGAACATGGGACGGCGGAGGTAAGAAAGAGCAGAGCTGTCAGGAGTGCGCAAATCCATTTCATGAAGGATCGCCCCAGAGCGCCAGACATCGGTAATCCAGAGTTGCCAATCAGAGGTTAGACGCACGGATCAGGCAAATGAAAGTATTTGAGAAATTGTGAGTGCCGCGACCGACAGAAAGAGAGCCGGCATCGGCAACGCAGAAGCAGATTCCTGATTTTAGCTAGCGCGGGTTGCCGGAATAACGGCGATAGTTGTAAAACTGACTGGCGTCAATGTATTCGCCTTCGGCGAAAGAGAACTGGCGCACTGTTCCGTGCCCATCCCGGGCAGAAATGCGAAGTACTTTCTTGGCGCCCTCGGCGGGATCGCCGCCCAAATTGGTGTTGTTTACCTTGACTGAGCCTTCGCCGGAAAGCAGGGCGCGAACCCTTTCGGTGACGTCAACGCCGCGATTCCCCGCACCCCATTCCGCCCGCATTACCCGCCATCCTGCACCGCTTTCGTCAGTGACGCCGCCGCCGTAGTTGTAAAACTGGCCGGCGTCGATGTAGTCGCCTTCGTTGAATTCAAATTTGCGGGAATCGCCACGGGAATTGCGGGCGCGGATGCGCAGCACCTTTTTGGCGCCTTCGGCAGGGTCGCCGCCCAGATTGGTGTTGTTGACTTTGACCTGGCCGTTGCCGGAGAGCAATGCGCGAACCCGTTCGGTCACATCAACCCGGCGGTCGCCGGCGCCCCACTCGGCGCGCATAACCTGCCAGCCCGGGCCGGGGAGGACATCATTGTCACGATTGTCGCGGCCGTGGTCACGTTGCGCGGAGGCGAGGGCTGGATATGAAAGGGTGACTGCAAGGAACGCGCAAAGACAAAAGAAAAATGTCCGCTTTTTCATGTAGTTCTCCGTCAGGACCTGCCGTGAATTTCATCCGGCTTTGCGAACCGCGAGAGATTCGCGAAGTGAAGCCCGTAAGCATCCAAGTTTGAGATAGCCGGAAGTTTTGGTGTTGGCCGCCTGGTTGCTCATATTTATACACCAGGGACGGCGTCCGGAGAACCAAATTGTTTTCTGGAGGCGGAATATTTCCGCAGGTATTTCGCAGCTCGCGAGTGGAAGCGAGAGTATCGACGAATTGGGAGGCGGCCTGGAGCTGGCAATTCAGGTCCCATGTCAGCAGATGGGCGTATTCGGCACTTCAAACAAGCAGATTCTGCTTAGCGATTCGGAGGCGGTGCCGTTTTCAAAGGTGCAGGTGGTGGAAAATTCCGAGCGCACCATGGACATGGAGCGTTTTGTTCAGCCAATGAACGGAATGCTGGTGCCATCTTCGAATGCACCGCTGAAAGACATTCAGGCGGAATTGGAGAAAGCTGTGGCGCCGGAAATTCAGCTCCGGGTAGTGGAGCGAAAGCGTGCAGGGAAGGGCTGGTCATCAGCCTGCGTGAAATTGGATTTTATGAAAACGGATCGGCGACCCTACGCGCTTCGTCGCGTGACGCGCTGGATCGTTTGGCGGCGATTTTGGAGAAGCGGTTGGAGAGTCTACGAATCGAAGGCCACACCGACAACATTCCAATTCACAACGCACGATTCGCTTCGAATTGGAACTGTCAACTTCACGCGCGTCCGAATTGATTCGAGCGTTCGTCGAGTGGTACCACATGGACCCGGCGCGGCTTTTGGCGGCAGGGTACGCAGAATTCCACCCGGTGGCCAGGAATGATTCGCCGGAAGGGCGAGCGCGAATCGGCGTGTGGACACCGTCGTTTTGAATCCGCCGCGTTTTCCAGTAACAAATGGGGACGCGAACTCGTCGCCGTGAACCAAACTGAACCATTTTTCAGAATTGAAACATCACGACGCGAACTTTTTTACAATCTTCTCAGTCTAGCTATTGACACGTTATAAAGAAAAACACATACTTCGCTCACCCCTTTCAAATCTAATCGTGAGTGTGAGCCAATGCGCATCCTTGTCGCTGAGAATGACGTACCTCTGGCAGATTTTCTCTGCCAGAAATTACAAGCGGAGCAGTTTTCCGTGGAGTTGATTCCAGGAACGCGGGAGGCAGAGCATCTGGTCGCTGAACGTCCATGCGATCTGGCGCTGCTGGATCTCGCGTTACCCTATGAAGCGGGGATCGAGACCCTGCGGCACATCCGGTCGAAAAAGCCGGACCTGCCCGTGGTTTTTTTAACTTCGCTGCAGAGTGTTGACGAACGGGCGCGTTGCCTGGACGCCGGCGCGGACGATCTGGTGCCCAAGCCGTTCGCGTTTGCCGACTTGGCGGCGCGAATTCGTGCCGTGCTGCGACGCGGCAGCCACGCGACGCGGCCGCAATTGCAGGTCGAAGACCTGGTGATGGACCGCCTGAGCCACAGCGTAAGTCGTGGTGGTCATGCGATCGATCTCAGCCCGAAAGAATTCTCGTTGCTCGAGTTCTTGTTGCGGCATGCCGGGCACCCAGTCAGCCGTTCGACAATCGTGGAGCAGGTGTGGCGGTTGAACGTCGAAACGATGACCAATGTGGTCGACGTGTACGTGAACTATCTTCGCCGTAAAGTGGATTCAGGCTACGAGCGGCCATTGATTCGAACGATCCGCGGCACCGGCTACCAGATTGGCGCGAACGGTTTCGCGTCGTAAATCTGTTACGAGCAAACAGTACGAACTTTTTGATGGCTGATTGTGTGTCCGGCGCAAAACAAAGGCGCCCCGAAATTCCGGGGCGCTTCGTCCTTGATATTGCTGAGATTATTGTGGCTTCTGCATGCCCTTCGTGTCTGGCAGCAACGATGAGGTGCCCATCGCTTCGCTGGCGCTCCGCGCGCCGCTCTCGAGGGTGAAAACGCCTTCGGTTGCGGAAACCGCGATCAGCGAACCGCTGCGTTCCGCGCGCACCAACGGGAAGAAGCCCTCGGCGAGTGGATCGTTCAGTTTCTGCCACGTCTTGCCGCTGTCAAACGAGGCCACAAGGCCGTGCTTTTGCAGTGCAGCCAGGCGAGCGTTACCGGCGCCTGCGGCGTCCTGGAATTGCAACTCGCGGATGTCGGCGCGGTTCCAGTTGCGTCCCGCGTCGTGCGAGGTGTAAAGGCCCATGTTGGAAGTGATGAAGAGATTTTCATCATCCATGCGGCGCATGTGGAGATTTCCCGCGGATGCAAACGACAACTCCTTGGCATCCCAATGCGCGCCACCATCGGACGAGTAGAGCAGATTCTTTTGTGAGACGACCCAAAGCTGCGAGCCGTCGTTTGAAACTTCAAGCGATTGCGCGGGCTGTTTCGCCAGCGCATCGGTCGCCGCGGATTTCCACGTCGCGCCTTTGTCCTTAGAAACGAGCACGCCGCCAGTGGTTGCCGCGAACCATTCATTTCCGCCGAACGTGAGTTCATTCACCTGAAACGCGAGAACCTGCGGCATAGCTTTCTTTGCCACCGGCTTTTTCGCAGCGGCGGCAGCGGCTTTGCCCTTCGCAGTTTTGGAGGTTGTCGGAGCAGCGGCAGAGGCAACGGCATCCGGAGCAAAAAGTCCGGCCTTCACCCATTTGCCAGACGTTTCTTCATATTTCATCAGCCCGCCATTGTTGAGCGAAGCCCACCAGCCAGTCGGCATAGCGTAAACGTGATGCACATCGGAGCGCTTCAGTCCTGGCCCAAGAGTGGTCCAGCTTGCGCCGCCGTCCTTGGTGACCAGGAAAGCGTTGGTGTCGAAGGTGAGCTCAACCAGTGCGCGTTCGGGATGCTCGCGGTCAATCGCGACGTCCATAACGTGCTGGTGATGGAATCCGGTATTGGCAGCAGCGAAGGTTGCGCCGCCGTTATCGCTGATCTGCACGCCTTCGCGTTCGGTGCCGATAATCAGACGCTGCGGATTGCGCGGATCGATCAAAATTGCATTCACGACCCAATCCAAAGGCGTCAGGCGCTTCCACTGGTCAACGCCTTCGTTAGTGGTCTTCCAGAGACCGCTAGTGGTTCCGGCGAAAAGTGTGTCGGGATGCTGCGGATCCTGGCGAATCAGTTGGGTCCGGCGGTAGATAAATGGAATGCCAGCGTAGCGCTTCCAGGTGCTGCCGGAATCAACGCTGTGATAAATGCCGGAGCACGCTGTGGCGTGTACGTTCGTCGGATTCGCGGGATCGACAATGACGGTCATCACGTCGGAGTCGTCAATCATACCTTGCTTGATCGAAGTCCAATTCTTGCCGCCGTCTATGGTTTTCCAGGGCAGGTGATAAGTTCCGGCGTAGATGATGTTTGCATCGTGCGGGTCGAAAGCTACTGAATCAAAATTTCGCAGGTCATCGTGATTCGCGGGCGTGATGCGCTCCCAGGAATTGCCATCATCGAAAGAGCGATAAACGCCGGTCAGTGAACCGGCTACAAATTCTTTGGGATTCGTCGGGGATTGCGCAAGTGCCCGGACCGTCTCTTTTTGCAGGCCAATCAGGCGCCAGGAACGGCCGGAGTCATCGCTGCGAAAAACTCCGCCGCCGCCGGAATAAAGAGTCCAGGTGCTGGCGTAAAGACGTTTCGAATCGCGCGGGTCAACAATAAGGTGGGTGACGACGTCGTCCTGCCCGGAGCCGATGCGGCTCAATAGATTCCAGTGCTGGCCCTCATCACCCGAAAAGAAAACGTGGCCGTCGGAAGTGCCGAGATAGATCTTATTCGCGTCGTGCGGATCTGCTTCCAGAGATATGACCGTTCCACCGGCAGGACCGACTTGCCGCCACTGTTGCGCGGGAGCTGCTACCGCCGCTGCCAGGCCCAGCGCCAAAGCACACACCCATTTAACGTTCATACGCGTTGATTCTCCCAGAGCGCAGAGGCGCCCACAAGGCAGGAGTGTAAGGTAAACGCAGGAGCGGCGCGCCTGTCCGAAAGGGCTGATTTAGGGCAGATATTTATAGTTCTAGTACTAAATCTGATGGCGTGCCTATGCATCCATTCCTGTGCAACTTTCTTTCCCTTCCAGGGTTCTATCCTGCGAGAGGGTCGTTTTTCTCCTGTAGACTTGAACGAGCGGTCCCAGGGCAGAAAATTATGCTTATGACTACAAAGCGGCTACTTATTCAATCGAGGCAACTGCTTTTGGCGCTGACGGCTGTTCTTGTGTTAGCGGGCGCTCCAGTTCGCGCGCAGGATGCTCCCCCGCAACCGATGGATCAGACTGACAGTCAGGCCGCCCCGCAAGACAATGGGGATTACGACATTCCGAATGGAGCGGATAACGGTCAGGATCCTCCGACGCGTGTGGCGAGGTTGAGCGATCTCGAAGGAGCGGTTTCCTACCAGCCCGTTGGACAAGGTGACTGGGGCACGGCTAACCGCAACCGGCCGGTAACCATCGGGGACAAGCTATGGGTGGATCAGGACGCGCGCGCGGAAATCCAGGCTGGCTATGCTTCCATTCATCTCGGCGGCATGACCGCGTTTTCGCTTCTGAGCCTGGACGACCAGACCACGCAGATGCGGCTGGCGGAAGGAACCATTAATTTTCGGGTTCGCGAATTGCGGCAGGGAGATGTCTATGAAGTGGACACTCCGAACCTTGCGTTCAACGTGACGCAAGCCGGTGCATTTCGGATTGAGGTCAATGAAAACGGTGACGCCACGCGAATCACCGCGATTCGCGGCGAAGGGCAAGTCACGGCAGCTGGGCAAACTTATACGGTTCGCGCCGGGGAGCGCGGTGAATTCAACGGCACGGACGAGGTGACCTACCTCATTGCGGCCGCGCCTGCGCCGGACGATTTCGATCGCTGGTCCAACGACCGCGACCTGCGCGACGACAATTCGGTCTCTGCGCGCTACGTTTCGCGCGAAGTTCCCGGTTACAGCGACCTGGATGAAAATGGCACTTGGAATGAAGAGCCGGAATACGGTCCGGTGTGGTATCCGTCTGCGGTCGACGTGGGTTGGGCGCCCTATAGCTATGGTTCCTGGAACTATGTGGGTCCGTGGGGCTGGACCTGGGTAGGTTATGAGCCGTGGGGATTTGCCCCTTACCACTATGGGCGCTGGGCATTTATCGGCAGCCGTTGGGGCTGGTGCCCGGGTCCTTATTATGCGCGGCCAATTTATGGGCCGGCGTTCGTCGGCTTTCTGGGCGGAGGGGGATGGGGTGTCGGCCTTGGTTTCGGATTTGGCGGAGGGATCGGGTGGTTCCCACTCGGGCCACGCGAACCGTTTCATCCGTGGTATCACACCAGCGGCGCGTACTATCGCAACGTTAATTTCAACAACACGCGTTTCAGAAACAGCACGATTATCAACAACCGGAATTTCAATTACGGCTACGCACATAACACTCGCGCAGTTACCGTGGCTTCGCGCAACAACTTCGTGAACGGCCAGGCAGTGAACCGCGGGGCCTACCACGTAACTGAGTCTTCGCTGCGCGGTGCGCAGGTGACCAATCGCGCGAATTTTACGCCGACGCGGCAGAGCTACGTCGGTGCCGCGGGTGTTCGGGGGAACGTCGCACGGCCGCCTGCCGCGGTACAGAATCGTGCGTTTAGTTCGCGTGCATCTGCGGCCAATGGAGTTCGCAATCCGGCGATAGGCAGGAGCGCTGGAAACGCTGCAGCAGTAAACTCAAATCGTCCGCCGTTTTCATCGAACAGCTCTGGCAATTCGCGGCCAGGAGGCTCGAACAACAACCGCAACTGGGCGGCACAGGGAAACTCGACCGATCGCGGGCGCGCACCGGCTGGGTTCGGTTCGAATTCGACGCGTTCCGATCGTCCGCCCTCGTCGTCCATTTCGCGCAACGCGGGTACGGGTAATGCGCGCATGTATTCGCCGCCGCCGCGGGGCTCTGGCTACTCGCAAAATCGGCCGGCCTACAACCCTGGGTCGAATTCGAATCGCGGCTACACGCCCCCGCGCTCGTCCTCTGCGCCACACTATTCACAGCCGAGGAGCTCCTCGCCGCCAGCGCGTTCCGCGCCAAGTCACAGCGCACCCGCGCCGAGCCATAGCTCCGGCGGCGGATCGCATGGTGGCGGTGGGGGCACCACTCACGGCGGCGGTTCTCCGCACGGCCACTAGTATTGGTTTTCCTGAGACGTGAACCAAGGGCTTGCTCGAAAGGGCAGGCCCTTTTTTTACGGGCCCGCCGAGTGCGCGTGGCCGCAACTCCCGGCGCATTCTTGGGTTAAAAGATCTAGTTGACGTTGTGCTCCATCGGGTGATTCCAAACTGGAAACTAAATGAATCTACCGATGGCAGTCGAGACGAATCCTGGTGGTATTGTGAAGGTAACTCGCGGAACCCTACCCAACCAGTCCGCGAAAATCGACCAGGTCAGTAAGGTGTTTCAGGAGAGAACCAAAATGAGAAATATCGCCGTAAAGTGGTTGAGCTCGTTTGCCGCCACGTTCGCATTCATTTTTCTGGCTAACCCACTACCCGCTGCAGCACAAGATGATGATCCTCCCGCGCGCGCTGCGCGATTGAGTTACGCGCAAGGCGCGGTTTCCTTTGAGCCGGCTGGCACCGACGATTGGGTAGACGCTGTCGTGAATCGCCCAATGACTTCTGGCGACAAGCTCTGGACCGATCGCGATGGCCGCGCCGAGATTCGCATCGACTCCTACGCCGTTCGACTGGGCCCGCAGACAGGGTTTTCCTTTCTCAACCTCGATGACAGCGTTGTCCAGGTTCGACTGACTGAAGGCTCCCTAAATGTGCGGGTACGCCGTCTTGATGACAATCAAACGCTGGAAATAGATACGCCAAATCTGGCATTCAACGTTTTGCGCCCGGGTTCTTATCGCATCGACGTAAACGAGAACGGAGACGCCACATTGGTCACCGTGCGCACGGGCCAGGGCGAAGTCACCGGCGGCGGTTCCGCTTATCCAATCCGCGCTGGTCAATCGGCGAACTTCAGCGGAACGGACGAACTGTATGCCGACGTCCAAGGAATTGCCGAAGATGATGATTTTGATCAATGGAGTAACACCCGCGACCGGCGCTGGGAACACTCGGACTCAGCTCGCTACGTTTCTGATGACGCTGTCGGATACGAGGATCTGGACGAGTCCGGCGAATGGAGATCCGTTCCTGAATACGGAACAATCTGGTTCCCGCGCGATGTTGCGCAAGACTGGGCTCCGTATCGGTACGGTCATTGGGTATGGGTTTCGCCGTGGGGATGGACTTGGGTAGACGACGCGCCCTGGGGCTTTGCTCCGTTCCACTATGGCCGTTGGGTTGTTGCTGGTGGCAGATGGGGTTGGGTACCTTCTCCCCCACGTCCGAGGATCGAAACCAGAGAATACGTGCGCCCTGTGTATGCCCCAGCGCTAGTCGCGTGGGTTGGCGGTTCACATTTCGGAGTAGGCGTCGCTGTTGGCGGCGCGCCGTCTGGAGTGGCGTGGTTCCCGCTCGGCCCGCGTGACGTTTACACCCCTTCGTATCACGTGAGTGAGCGCTACGTTGAACGCGTGAACGTGTCGAACACCGTGATCGTGAATCGCACCCAAGTCACAAATGTCTACAACAACGTCTACGTGAACAAGACCGTGAACGTAACCAATGTGACCTATCAGAATCAGCGCGCGAATAACGCTGTCACTGCCACGTCGCAGGCGTCATTCACAACTGCGCAACCCGTCGGCCGCAATCAGGTTCGCGTGGACGCACGTGAAGTCGCCTCTGCACCGGTCGCTCCGATGACCATGGTCGCTCCACAACAGCGCAGCTTCGCAGGGGCAGGAACGGCTGCCAGGGCCCGTCCTCCGGCCAACGTCGTCAACCGAAACGTGGTGGCCAAGACGGCCCCACCGCCTGCTCCTGTTCCGGTAGCGCAACAAGTGCAAGCAGTCCAGGCAAATGGCGGTCGACCGGTGGCGGTGACACAGATCCGTGCCAATCAACCTGAACCTGCCCGTGCAAATGTGAAAGTTGCTGCTCCCGCGAAAGCAGCAGTCCTCCCGCCGGCGGGCCAGCCCCAGCAGGGCCGTCCAGGAGAACCGGCGCAGCCGTCTGCTCGAAACCGAAACAACGGACAGCCCGCTCAGGCAAATCAGCCGAATCAACCAACGGCCGCGCAGCCCGCCAATCGCCCTGCGAATGAGAATCCAAATCAGCCGAACGCGAATCGTCCGGCGAATGCGAATCCCAACAATCCGACTCAGGACAGCCGGGACCGGGTAAATCCAAATCAGCCGAACGCGAATCGTCCGGCGAATGCGAATCCCAACAATCCGACTCAGGACAGCCGGGACCGGGTAAATCCAAATCAGCCGAACGCGAATCGTCCGGCGAATGCGAATCCCAACAATCCGACTCAGGACAACCGGGACCGGGTAAATCCAAATCAGCCGAACGCGAATCGTCCGGCGAATGCGAATCCCAACAATCCGACTCAGGACAACCGGGACCGGGTAAATCCAAATCAGCCGAACGCGAATCGTCCGCCGGGCGCCAATTCGACAACCAACCCGAATGCAAACCCGCCGGCTGTCGAGCCGCAAACACAGCAGCGGCAGCAACAACAAGCGGATCAACTCCGCCAGCAACAACAACAGGAACGCCAGAGGGTCGATCAGCAACGCGCGCAACAGCAGCAAAAACTCGAACAACAAAAGACTGATCAGCCGAAACAGCAGGAAGTTCAGAAACAACCACAGCAGCAGCAACAGCAACAGAAGGAGGCGCAGAAGCAGCAAAAGGCGCCGCCTGCAAAAAAGGACAATAAAGACAACAAGGATAACAAGGACAACAAGGACAACAAGGACAAGAAGCCACCGTCACGCTGACGGCGGGCAGTTTGAATCTGGGAGTGAGAGGGAGCGGTCATTCGCGGCCGCTCTTTTTCACTCTATTCATCGAAGATTGTTCGGATCGTCTTTTCGCGTAGCTTCCACACCTGTGATATCTTCTGAAAATCCAATGTCCTCCGCTCCACTCACTTCTTTGGACTTCCGGCGAGCTCTTGCCCAATTCGCGACCGGGGTGACGGTAGTGACCGTGGAGAGCGGGCCGCGGCGCGTGCACGGCATGACCGCGAATTCCTTTACTTCAGTCTCGCTAAATCCGCCGCTGGTTTCCGTTTGTGTGGACCATCGCGCTCATTTGCTGCCGATGTTGAAAGAAAAGCAGGTGTTCGGAATCAGCGTGTTGAAGGAAGATCAGCAGATACTTTCGGAATTCTTTGCGCGTCCCGACCAGCCGCAAAAGGACGAGACCCAGCTCAGCGTGCATTTTCATTGGACGGCGGAGAATATTCCGTTGTTGGACAATGTTCTTTGTCAGGTCGCATGCCGCCTGCACGACGCGCACATCGCGGGCGATCACACCATCGTGGTGGGGGAAGTGCTATCCGCGTCACTTTTTCCCGGCCAGCCGTTGCTCTTCTTCCGCGGGCAGTACCGGCGCCTTAATTCTTGAGCCTCGCGTTTAAGCGTTAGTGATGTCCGCTGATCGGGTCTCGTTTAATACCGTATTCCACGCCCCATCGATCGGTCATCTCGTTGCGGATCTGCCAAAGCTCCGGGAAAAATTTGTGACGCATGCCGTCCTCGAGAATTTCCACCGGGCGGCCTTTTAGGGATTTCGATCCAAATCCGATCGTGCGGTGAATCAGCTGCATGTGTTCGAACCGGAACTTCTGGAACAGCTCGTCAAACTCCGCCAGCGCCTCGGCGACAACGTAAGCGTCGCCGTGGTCGTACTGCGAATCGTAGATTTTCTCGACGCTCAGTCCGTGCCTGGTTAGATAAAACTCTTCGAACGAAGTCCATATTGGCTGGTACATTTTCAGCAGCGTGCGAAAGCCCGGCGACTCCTGGCCGCTGCCGTTCCCCAGCCGCTGCCGGATAGCCTGATACTCCTTTGGCGACATCGTTTCGAGTAGTCCGATTTGCTCGATCATCATGCTTTGAATGGCGTGAATGCGCCGGAAAAGTGTCAGTACCCGATTGGTATTTTCCTGCTGCAAGTATTCGTCGATGTCCAGCAGAGTGTAGGCGATCAGTTTCATCCAAAGCTCTTCCACCTGATGTACCAGTTGAAATTGCAATTCGTCTTTGTTGCAGAGCTCCGCGTAGTCGGTCTGACAACTCAGCAACGCCTTGGTCTGTAGATAAACTTCGTAGTCCAGCGTGCCATCGCCATTCATGATCGCGTAAAACTGCTCTCGGTTCACAGTCGTCCTCCAACCTGCTATTTACTTCGGGTTCGATTGAATTTGGAAATCGGAAAGGAAAACACTGCGGGTCGCGTATCGCTGCGCAACTTCAACGTTCGGAATTTCCCGATGGCCGCGCGGGCTCGGCGGAGTCGCCCATCTCTTTGCGGTGGCTCTTCACTTCGCGCAGCGTGTAGATCGGCTTATTCTGCGATTCGTAGTAAGTGCGGGCCATGATTTCGCCAAGCAGTCCCATGGAGATGAACTGTATTCCGCTGACCAGCAACGCGATGGACAGCAGCAGTAGCGGCCCGTGCTCCTGCATCACCGAAATGTGATAGAAAAGTTTCTTGAACACAACATAGGCGCCAATCAACGAGCCGGTTCCCGCGCCCACCAGTCCCAGTAAACCGAAAAACTGCAGCGGTCGGGTGGAATAATCCAGCAGAAACTTCACCATTACCAGGTCCAGAAAAACCCGAATGGTCCGGCCGATTCCGTAGTTCGATTTGCCGCTCTTGCGCTCCAGATTTTCAATCGGTACTTCCGCGATTTTCGCGCCAGTGGTGCTGGCCAGCGCCGGAATAAAGCGGTGCAGCTCGCCGTACAACTGAATCTCCTGAATAATTTCGCGCCGGTAAGCTTTAAAGGTGGTGCCGAAGTCGTGCAGTTCCACTCCGGAAAGTTTGGCCATCATCCAGTTCGCGGCGCGGCTGGGAATCTGCCGCATCAGCCAGTGATCGCGCCGCGCGTAGCGCCAGCCACTGACCAGGTCGAAGCCTTCTTCCATTTTTTCCAGGAAACGCGGAATCTCTTCCGGATCATGCTGCAGGTCGCCGTCCATCGAAATGATGATCCCGCCGCGGGCAAAATCGAAGCCGGCCTTGAGCGCGGCGGTCTGGCCGAAATTCCTGCGCAGACGGATCAAATTAACGCGGCGGTCATGCTCATATATTTCCGAAAGCACGCGAAAGGAATTGTCGCGACTGCCATCATCCACGAACACCAGTTCGTAGGGCTCGCCGATGGAGTCCATCACTTCCGTCAGCTTCATATACAAAGCAGGGATATTCTCCTGCTCGTTAAAGAACGGAACGACAATCGAATATCGGATTTCGGGATCGTTGCTCATGTTCCTGATACGCCAATCTCTTCATAGTTTATCAGGCGAATCCCCAGCTCAGCGATTTTTTTTCTGATCTCTTGGTCAGTGAGTATCTCGAGTTCGATTTGCCGCGATTCCTGCAGCCGGGTAGCGCTCTTCTGCAGATCGGCGTCGGCATAGCCCGGGTGGCACATCAATTCGGTGGTGCCGTCCGGCAAGCTAGCCAACAGTTGCAATACGCCTTTCTTGCTGAGCACTCCGGTCTGCGCGATGCCGCAGAAAAAATCGGTACTGGCGATTCCGGCGCGCTCCGCCATTTCGTGGGCGTCGCGCGCCAATAATTTCAATCCACGCGCCTGCACACCCTGTTTTAAAATCACGCTCGAGGACTCTTCTCCTCCGGTGAGCGCGGCGCGCAACGTCGACGCTTCATGCGAGACCCGCACCGCAGCTATCCCATGCTTTTTCGCCAGCCGCAGCGCAATGCCAAACAGTCCCGGCAACATCTGCACATGCTTGTGCCCATCGAGATGGGTCGGCCGAATTCCTGCAGAGCGCACTTTTTCGATTTGCGCGCTCCACTCGGTTTGCACTTCATTCAGCTTGAGGTTTTTTGTGGTCAGCTGAAGCAGCAGCGTCTCCGGCCCGCCGGAGAAATCTCCGCTCTCATTCAACAAGCTTTTCACCCGTTCCGCTGGCGCGATCGGTTTGCCGTCGCTCAAATTCAGGTGAACGCCGACGCCCAGCCCAGGCAGTTCGCTCGCCGCTTTCACTCCATCAGCAAACGCGCCGCCGTTGGCCAGCAGCGACGTGCTGGTCACAATACCGCTGCGGTGCGCTTCCACGATCCCGCGGTTCACCCCCGCCGTCCAACCCAAGTCATCCGCATTGACGATTAAATTCTTCATTGAACCCCCGAAACCTGTCCTTCGGTACAGCTATGTCTTTGCAACCTCGCACTCTTCCGTACCATTGACCGCGTTTCCACCCAACTCTAGCATGACAAAGAGCGAGGCTTCAGGCTGTTGGCTAGAAGCCGGTAGTCTGCGTTTCAGGTTTTGACGTCGTGCATCTGCGGACCCGGAGTTAAGAAGTTGTATTTTACAAACCCTGAACTGACAAGGACGAAGAATGCAGGTCAAAACACCGGATCAAAAACGCACCGGACTTAGAGAAGTTGGCGATCGCTACGGCGAGAAACGCCGTGGTGCGCGGATGAATTCACGGGTTCGTGTTCGCGTGGAGTGGGAAAACGATGGTCAGCGCGGCAGTGCCGAGGCGTTCACCCGGGTAGTAAATCCGTACGGCTGCATGGTCATTTTGAAACCTTCGCTGGAGCTTAATCAGCGGATGTCGCTTACAAATCTCGCGACTGGCTCAAGCAATGCTTCAGTCATCGTTTGGAAAGGGAATCCACGTCCTGAAGGCTGGGAGTACGGAATCGAACTTGTGGCTCCGGACATGGACTTTTGGGGATTGGAACTGTGAAACCACCGAATCCAGTGCGCACCACGCATCATATGCCGAAACCGGGGCTGACTCGCCCGATGACTTCAGAGGAGCGCCGCCGCGCCCAACGCGTTTTGTTACGGGTTCCGGTGCGCCTTACCCTTGCCGGAAAAACCCAGGCGATCGAAGGCGCCACGCACACCGTCAGCGCCACTGGCGCGTTGATTCAGTTGAGTGAGGCGCTCGCACAGGGCACCAAGCTGACCATAGAAAATGTCACTACCCAAAAAACAATAGAGGCTCACGTTCCGCGTCCACCACAGTTCAGCCCCGAAGGCGCGCTGGTGCCGATCGAATTCAACGGTCCGGCAGTTACCTTCTGGAGCGTCTTCTTTCCGCCGATTATCAACTAGCGCTTGAACGCCCGTCCTCAGTTGTCTTGCCGTAATTTTCCCCGTAGGGGCACAACGCCGCGGTGCCCTTCTTTTTTTGCCAGTGTCTCGCTGTACAAACCTACTGCACGGTGATTGTTACCGCCGGCGAGGTGGACGTCGCGTAATTGGTATCGCCGCTATACTTGGCCGTGAGGCTGCGCGGAGAGCCGCCGCCTCCTCCCGAACTTCCTCCTCCGCATCCGGCGATCGCCGTCGCAGCGATTAGAACAAATACAATTCCCGCGTATGCGTACTGTCGTCTGCGAGCCGCAGCCTTAAGCGAGCGTACGAAACTCAGCATTGCCAGCGTTACCGCGAGCCACGCCAGTACAACAAACGGTGTGCTACGCGGACCGGGACGGAAATCAAATCCGGGCGGCAGCGAGGAAATCGTTGTAGTGAGTGTTGCGGTGCAGGAAGCCCCAGCACCGCTCGTTGCCCCAGCCGGAGTACACGTTGCGGCCGCACCCAGGTTCGAACCACCGCTAAGGAACTGCACCGTTCCCGATGGACCCGCAGATGAATTGCTACTCGAACTCACCGTGGCGGTCAGCGTCACGGAACCGCCGCCGGCAGGCACGCTAAACACGTTCGGCGTTACCGCGGTGGTGGTCGTGGCCTGGGTGATGGTGACGGACAGCGCGTTGCTCGCGTTCGGGACTGGAGCGTTGTAGCTGCTTCCAGTGTTCGGCGAATAGGTCGCGGTGATGACGTGCGTGCCCACAGGCAGTTGAATTGGCTGATCTTCGATAAATCCGCGATCATTGAGGTTGGCTGTATTGCTGGCGTTGGGAAAATCCTTCAGGGCGGCGCCACCGTCCAACAGGCTCACTGTGCCGGTCGGGCAGATGAACGCAATGTTACCGGTGCTGACGTCCTGGCAGGCCACTCCAGACGCGTTCTGCACGTCCACCCTCAAGATATAGTTCGAGCCGTACTGGACGGTCTGCGCATTCGTACTGAACACAGGATTATTGTTCGAGTCGAAGCCAACAAAACTGACCAGCACCTTGCTTGCCTGTTTTGCCAGAATGACGCTAATCGAAGCCGAATCGCTCGGCGCATAAGTGGTGTCGCCGCCGTAGTGCGCCTTCAAGTTATAGCTGCCAGCGGGCAGAAATTGAGTTTGCAGGCTGTAGGAAGCGGAAGTAAGCGTAATCGAGTCCGCAGGCACATTCGTTGCCGCGTTCTCGAATATCACATCACCGGTTGGTGTTGCGGTTCCAGACGATTTGGAAACGGTGCCGCTCAGTGTGAATGCCGTTCCCACGGTACCGGTGATGGGTGAAGGCGAGGAAGCAAGCGTGACGCTAGTGCTTGTGATCGCCGGCGTCGACCATTTGCCGATCAGGTTCGTCACGTTAACGGAGCCAAGCCCAGTCGCGAGGTCGTAGCCCAAAGCCGTCGAATAAGCCAGATTTCCGCTCGCCTCCAGCACGCCGAAGCCTCCTGCAGTCGCCGAGCTGCAGCCTACCGCTCCGCCTGCGCAAGGTACTGCAATGTTGCCTTTGGTTATGTCGTTGAACACGCAGGTGTTGGCAGGTCCCGTCAACGAGTCACAAGCCGCGAACGCCTCGCTTTTTGCCAGCGAATACAAGGTTACGTTTGCGTTTCCTTGCCGCTGCCCGGTCTTCTGGTTGACCAACGCCACGATTGCAGCGAACGTCGGAGCCGCAGCAGATGTTCCGCCAGTCGCTTGAAAATCGTGGAATGGCGAGACATTGGAAATGTTCAGATTGCAGCCCGTATCGCCAGCGATGTCCTGATCCGACTGACAAACAATGTAGAAGCTGCGGTTGATGGTTTTTCCGGAGGAGTCAACGGGTCCGCCATCGCTCGCAAATAACGAAACATCGGGAATGTCGCGAAAACCGTCGGTCAGCACGCCCGTGATGGCGTTCGATTGCCACGATGGTTTTGCGTATACAGTGCTCGGCCCGCCGCTCCCGGCGACGATAGTCAGCAGCAAGCTGGTCGAGGTCACGTTGGCGCAGCCAGTCAGGCCGGTATATGCGCAAGAATCATTCCACGGAATTTCCGGAATGTAGCTCTTGGCAGAGAGTGGAGCGGATGTGCAATTGGTTCCTGTGCAGGTATTCCAAAATGTTGTCTGATCCCCAACCTGGTCAAAGTCCGTGCCGCCCATGGCGACGTTGTACGGAGTCGAAGCGATACCGCTAATCCCCAGGTGCGAGGTTCCGTCTGACGGAACGTCTGATTCGGAATTCGGATCGTCGCAAGCGGCAGGTCCGTTGTCTCCGGCCGAGACTACCACCGTAATTCCTTCCGCAGCGGCCTGCTGCCACAGCGATGCATAAAACTGATTTCCCGCGGTGCCTAGACCAGATTCGCATGCTCCATAACTTTCGCTCAGCACCGGCGCCACATTGTTGTCCACGATGTATTCCGCGGACAAATCCACGCCACCCAGGCCATCAGTGTCTGTAAACCCGGTCGTGACAAGAATGATCTTTGCTTTTGGCGCAACGGCGCCGGACAACTCAACGTCCAGATCCGACTCACCTTCGTCGCCGGAAACCAGTCCGGGATCATTGCCATTCAGAATCACGCTAAGGCACGGCAACGTCGAACAATTCGAGCTATAGGGAGGCAATCCGAAGATCGCGCGATAGTCATTTACATCCTGCGGGTTGATATTGGATTGTCCGACAAGGGCGATGCTCTGTCCGGTTCCGTCGTACTTCGTTGCCGGTGCGACCGCAGTGAGGCCATTCGGAACGTTGTAGATCGTCGCAAAGTCCGCGGGCCCAACTCCAAAAAACGTGCCGTTGATGTCGTTATATGTGAAGAGCGGCGTGATATGCCCGGTAGTCATGTCGCGCTGAAATTTTCCCAGCCGGTGAAGCAGCGGCTTGGGATGGAAGTTGTGTAGTCCAGCCACTCCTGCCACCACCGGCCCCAGCGCCGCTGGAATCTTCGGTTCCTGCATATTGGCGAAATACTGTTCGCCTCGAACCGACAGCTGGTGCATCTCGCTGTGAAACGCGTTGCGAATCGCTCCGGCCGTGCCGTTGAATTCGATCAGCGTTTTTCCGTGGTTGACCTTCAAGCCGGTGAAGCCCTGCGACGAAAGCCAGGACCTTACCGCTTCGACATCGGAATCCGCTGGGCCAAATTGCTGGCCGAATTCCTGCGGGGTAAGCCACGCGTGGTACTTGGGCGACTTCGGATCCAGTTGCTGGGCCATCAACTGTTGCAGGGCCGCTTCCTGCGCGGCGCTCCGCCGCAGCAGCATTCGCATCTGGGTAACCGGGCGTTGGTCGGGCAGAGCGCCGCGGTCATTCGCCGGACGCGCCATCGGGTGCACGTTGCCGCGCAAAGTCACCAACTGGTCGTTGCGCACCGCCGCCACAATGCGCGCTCGCGGTTCCGCCGTCTGCGCTGACGCGATTCCGCCAACCCACAGGCTCACGCACGCCAGAACCACCGTCCCCGCACAGATACGGCTACGCCGGAAAGAATTCATCTTTGCACCATCCGCCCTAGGTTGTTTTGGTTAAGCGCCGGCGTCCGCCAGACTCAGCCGCTGCCCCTATTCGAACACAAATTAGTGTCTTTGGTTGCTCCCCAAGACAGCTCACGATGATCAGGAAACGATATTATTACAATTCCCAGACGGACTCTAAGAAGGTTCCCGCTAAGTTCCGGAAGAGGTATCCGTTGCAGAGTGGGCTCAGCAGCACCTGAGTCCGTGCGCAAGTGAGCGCAAGGCACAGCCAACCTATCCACATCGCCTACTGGACGGTTACAGCTGCGCTGATTTCCTTTCTGGTCGGACCGATGATTGCATCCACCGTGAGATTGCCAGCCGCACCCGTCTGCACAACGATTAGGGGGTTTTCTATCGTGGAAGGCAGATTCCGCGAATCGCCTTTATATTGGGCAGTCATCGCGTATCCGCCGGGAGAGCCCAGGTAGTAAGAAAATTGCGCGCTTCCGTTTAGGAGAGTCGCCGTGTTAAGGCTCCACGATTCTCCAACCACGCCCAAGCTTACCGAGCCCGTCGGTGAATTTGCACCGCTCACCCCCACTTTCGCGACGAGATTGGAGCCCGGCTGGACTTTGGTGCTGGCCACAGTCAGGGTCACATTGGTTGGGGCGGTGCCACCACCACCACCACCGCCACCGACAATTTCCGAGCCGCCGCCCCCACCGCAACCTAGCGAAAAACTGAAGATGCCGAGGATCAGGAAAATGTGAGCAAGTCGTGGTTGGGGCCGAACGCGCCATGTTGCCGGCCATAGCGAAATGGCGAGTGCAATTGCGGCGAGTAAACCGCTCAATTTCCACCAACCAGTTCCTGGGTCCAGCTTTGGCGATGCGAGTGGAAAGACTTGCGCGGTGGAGCTAGCGGAAGAAGGCGCCGGTACACTGCAAGTAAGCAAGGCGGTCACACTGTTTGCGCCGACGAGCTGAAGTTGCGTCGGGCTAACATTGCAATTTACCGCTGGCGAGGGTGGACTTAACTGAAGCTGGACTGAGGCGGTAATGGGGTTAGCGGGAGTCAGAGTAATGGTGAGACTCGCAGACTGGCCGGCGGTGATCGTTAAGCTGGGCTGTGACGTGACAATGTTGAAATCAGGATTGTTCACGTTGATGAGTGTTGTATCGGCCGAAGCCGACTCATAACTGTTGTCGCCGCTGTAGTTTGTCTCAAATAGGTCACCTACCTTCATCACCGCGGTCGCCGTCGCTTGCAACGCAACAAAGCCATTGATCATGGTTTGGGTTGTTGGACCAGTCACGACGGTTGTTTGACCGGTCAAAGACCCGAATGTGATCTGACCGGTGACCGGTGGACTGTTTTGTAGGGTAGTTACCGTCGCAGTGAGCGTAACAGTGCTGCCGTAAGTAACTGCGGTGGCGCTGGGCTGTAGCGTCATGGTGGTGGGATGGACCACATAGACGATCTGAGGCGTAGTGGTTGCCGTGGAGTAATTTGGGTCTCCTGTGTATGCCATCGTAAGCGAGTGAGGTCCGAATGTAGAGAGCGTAATCCCGGTGTCTAGTGCAAATCCGGCGTAGGCGGTTGGTCCAGAGCCTGAACCGTTTCCGCCGTAACCCGCGCCGACCCCTAGGGGCACGGTTAATACTGAGTTCGAGCCATCATACACAGTGAGTGTACCCGTTGGAGCAGCACCGACTACGCTGGTCGTACCTGACATATAGATGACAAAAGGTATGCTATTTAAGACGCTGTTCGGCAAGGTAAGAGACAAGTGCATCGCGGCTGGTGTAACCGTGAATGTGTCGGTGCCCGACGTGCTCGCTGTGTAACTACTGTCGCCAGAATAATTCGCGACCAGTGGATAGGTTCCTCCCGTTAGTGTTGGCGCGATATCTCGCGAGTAGCCCTGGTTATTCAGAGCGTAATTTCCACCGTCTACCGGCGACCCGTTCGCGCTGAGCGTTACGCTGCCAGTCGGACACGTAAACTCATTAACGGTGAAGCATGCCGGCGAAGGCGGGCCCGCCGCGCCGGCTGTTGCCGAACCATTCGTCACGTACATTCGGATGATGTAATTCGAACCGTAGACCACGCTGGCGGCGTTGCCGCTGGTCTGTTTGCCTTGCGAATCAAACGTCGGCACAACAATGAATGTCTGGCTGGATTCCTTGCCCACCGTCACCTGAACCGGCGCAGAATCGCTCGGCGCGTTGGTCCCATCGCCGGCGTAATGCGCGTATACCGTGTATGTTCCGCCCGGCAAATCTTGCGTTTTCACGGAAGCTACTGCGCCGTTTGTCAACGTGAATTGGTCCAGTCCATGCGTTGAGCCATCTGCGTATGTCGCAATCAGCGCCACGTCTCCAGCAGGAATTCCAGTTCCGGTGTTGGCTTTTACGCTGACCGTTACTCCCACGTTTTCAGTTTGGCCGTGAGTGATGCCGGTGGTCGGGGAGAGCGAAAGCGTAGTCGCCGTTCCAATCGTCGAGGCGCTGCTCCAGCTTGTCGCGAGATTGCTGATGTTGAGCGAGCCTAACCCCGTCGCCAGGTCGTAACCAGCTCCGGCAGTCCACGCCTCCGTTGTTGTCTTACTAGGATCGACCAGAACCCCGGTGGTGGACGAAACCGTAGAACTGCAATTCGGTGTGCCTCCCGCGCAGGGCACGCTGTTGGTTCCAACCGACTTGCCATATTTCGTCGCCAAGTAACTGTTGCCGGTAGCCACGTCGTTGAAAATGCAGCCCGCTGCTTCGCTCGTACTAGATGCGCAGGACGTGCCGGATTTTTTCGCAAGCGCATAAAGGGTCACGTTGGCGTTGCCCTGCCGAGAACTCCCGCCGTGCGCCGCTGCATACTGATTCACCAACGCCATGACGCCCGCAAATGCGGGCGCGGATGCCGACGTGCCTCCAATGATGTGAAAGGTATAAGTGGCACTATTCAGATTGCAGGACTGGACGCCAGTCAAATCCTTCTGGCAAACCAGATACCCGCTGCCCGTGAATCCAGCGCTGGCAAATAGCGAAATGTCCGGTTGGTCCCGGTGATTGTCATTGGGAACGCCCGCGACTCCCATCTGCCATTTCGGCTTTGGGTAAACCGAACTGGGGCCACCGCTGCCGGCGACGATATTCACTGAACCTTGCGGAGCAGTTGAGCCGCAGCCGGTCAATCCCAATTGAGCGCAGTTCTGATTCCAGGGTATCTCTGGAATGTAGGATTTCGCGGACGTTCCAGTGGCTGCATCGTTTGCGTCGCTCCAATAGGTTGACCAGGTGTTGATCTGGTTGAAGTCTGTGCCCCCTACGGAAACATTGAAGGGAGTGCCCGCAAGACCGCTGACGGCAAGGCCATGTTTCGCGGGTACTGGCGGATTCGCATTGAAATCATCACATCCTGCGGAGCCGCCGTCCCCGGAGGACACCACCACGGTAATGCCCTGCGCGGCGGCCTGCTCCCACAGTCCGTTATAGAACGCGTTGCCGGCGCTGCCCAAAGCGGATTCGCAATCACCGTAGCTTTCGCTCACCACATCGGCGAGGTTGTGTTCGACGATGTAGAGCGCGGATAGATCGATTCCGGAACTCGCTGGCGTGGACGCCGACACCACGAACTTTACGGTAGCCCCTGGCGCGACCGCACCTGACCACTGCACGTCAAGATCGGCTTCGGACTCCTCATCGGTCGACGTAATGCCCGGATCCATTCCGTTGAGAATGACGTTCGTGGCCGTGAAGTTGCCGGTCAGCCCGAACATGGCGCGGAAGTCGCTCACGTCGGTTGGATCGATCTGCGTTTCCCCCACTATGGCAATCGTTTGGCCCGTGCCGTCATTCCCGCCGCTGATTAGAGTCTTGGAGTTGTAGATGGTCGCGAAATCACCTGGACCGACGCCATATAAATTGCCGCTGCCCCCAAATGGGTTGGGGAATGTAAACAGCGGCTGCAGTGCTCCCTGACCTGGCGTCCGCTGCACGTCGCCCCGGAATTTGGAGTGTGATTTTCTCGGGAAGTTGTGCAGCGACACCACGCCGGCCACCACCGGTGCCAGCGCCGCCGGAATTTGCGGATCAGTTGCGTTGGCTATGTATAGCGAACCGTTCACCGAATACTTCTGAATCTGCGTCCCAAAAGCCTGCCGCACCTGGCCTGCACTTCCGCTGAATTCAATCACCGTTCGTCCTGCCGCCACGCGCACGCTCCGAAATCCTTGCCCGCTCAGCCAGCTGGACACCGCTTGAAGATCCGCATCGGACACGCCAAACCGTTTTCCAAATTCCTCCGGCGTCAGCCACTGGTGATAGCTGGGTGAAGACTTGTCCTGCTGCGCTTCCATCAATGATCGCAGCGCGGCCTCCTGCGCATCGCTGCGCTTGAGCAGGAGCAAAATGCGTTCCATCGGCACTGAATCTGCAACCGCGCCACGGCTGAATTCCTCCCTGGCGAGCGGGTGCACGTTGCCGCGTAAAGTTGCCCTTGCGTTGTCATCTGGAACTTGAGTTATGCGGTTCACATTCAGTTCGGTGCTCTGTCCGGCGACGTTGCAAGCGGTGAAGAGACACGCTAACGCTGCCGCGCATCCGAAATGGAGCAACCGTTTGGATAAATTCATGGAAGGATCCCGTTTGTTCGCGCCCGAGCGCGCAAAGGCTATCATAAATTGACGGGTCCGACGAAGTATTTTATCGAAATGGTAATGATCGCAGATCTACGTTGCCGCCCGATAGTATGATCCCGATTCGGGGTTTACGCGCAAACGCATCGGCAACCTTGATGCTGGCCAGCGTTGCTGGCTTCAACAGCGGCGCCAGCGCGATCGCCGAAGACGGTTCGGTAATCACTTTCAAGCGCTCCCAGATCAGTATCATCGCGTTAACGATCTCTTCCTCGGTCACCAGAAAAATCCCCGAGAGTTGCGCGCGCAAAATCGCAAATGTTCGCTCCGCCAGCGAAGCCCTCAATCCATCCGCAATCGTGTCGCTCGAATCCTGTGATTGCAGCGTGCCGCTTTGCAATGACCGGTAGGCATCATCCGCCTGCGCCGGTTCGCAGCCGAACACTTGAATCGTCGGCTGCAGATGTTTCGCACTCAGCACCGTTCCGCTCAACAACCCGCCTCCGCTCACCGGTGAAAGCACCGCATCCAACTCACCAACTTCTTCCAACAATTCTTTCGCGGCGGTAGCCTGCCCCGCGATAATACGGTCGTCATCATAAGGATGAACGAGCACCGCCCCGGTTTCGGCCTGAATCCGCGCGGTCGTTTCGTTCCGCGACGACATTCGCGGTTCACAAAACGTGATCTTTCCGCCATACGCTTGCACTGCTCTACATTTCACCGCAGGCGCATTTTTCGGCATTACAATCCATGCAGGAACGCCGCGCCACGCCGCCGCGCACGCCACTGCCGCTCCGTGATTTCCACTCGACGGCGTGATAATTCCGCGCGCTGCCTCTTCGTCGGTCAACGAAAATATCGCGTTGGTCGCGCCGCGAATCTTGAACGATCCGGTCTTCTGCAGATTTTCGCACTTGAAGAAAATGTTGCCGCCGCACCAGGCATCAATCGTCGCGGATGTCAGCACCGGCGTGCGATGAATCCTCGGCGCAATTCGCTCATGCGCGGCTTGAATCGTCTCCCACGTCGGCGATTGAACAACGGAACTTGGTCTTGTGGACATGCCTTTGTTCGCCTTGTTCTACAGACCCTCGAATCGCTTACCCTGTTCGCCATAACTTCGGCAGGATACTCCAGTGTAAGCCAAGCCTCATTCAACGGAAACTCTGAAGGGCGAGTGAAATTCATCATATCTTCGTCGCCTGTTCGCCAGCGAACAGCAGGAGAAGACGTACTGTCGTCCTGTTACCGTTTGCGTCCAGGACTTCACGCAATTTCAGTTTGACCACGCTTGTACGTCTGCTAAGCTCCGCTTAACCCTCCCGAACGTCCAGCGAGCCGCAGTCGCTCCCCGGCGTCGAAGGAGACTTATATGGACAGTTCCGAACGCCGCAATCTGACCCGCTACGCCATGCGGACTCCCATCCGCTTCAAAGCCATGGGGCTTGCCGCGGACAAGAGCGAACACTTCACCGAAGCGCTGAATGTTTCCCAGGGTGGATTTTATTTTGCCACGTCGGCTCCGCTGCAGATCGGCATGCCGATCGAAGCCACTTTGCGCATGCCTGCCGAAATCACTGGAAACAATCCGAAGGAAACGCATTGCCGCGCGCGCGTCGTGCACGTTCGCAATGAGCCATACGGCGACGGCCGCATTGGCTTCGGCGCCGAGATCGAATCGTTTCTTGCGATCCCACGCACTGAACGCTGGTAGCCCGCAGATTTGGGCAGTTTAGTTTGCCTACTGGACGTTGACGACTGCCTTGGCGCTTCCCACGTTTTCAAACCGGTCGTACACCCGTACTGCAATCGAGTGTTCGCCCGGCTTTAGACCATTGACCGAGAACTCGTAGTCTTCCCGCTTACCATCGCTAATTCCGCTCTTCGGCGCCAATAAGAGCCACTCGCCGCCATCCACGCTGTATTGCGCCCTTTCGATGTTCGATCCGGAATCCGTCGCTGTAAATTGCACTGTTATTCCCGGCGTTGCGGGTTGCGATCCAG
Source organism: uncultured Acidobacteriota bacterium (assembly GCA_963814635.1). Classification (GTDB taxonomy): domain Bacteria; phylum Acidobacteriota; class Terriglobia; order Acidiferrales; family UBA7541; genus Acidiferrum. The sequence goes on from CAWFDP010000004.1 coordinate 892,967, forward strand.
TGCGCGTCGCGAAAGCCACCGCCTTCGTGTTAACAATCGTTGGCGGCGTGTTATCCACCTCAAAGCGCTCGCTCTCGCGTTCGCTCTTCAACGCCTTATCCGGGGGATTTGAGGCCGCGTCGCTCGCCACAATCTTCAGGTAATACGCGCCGTCCGCAAGGGTTGTGGTATCGAACGAATAGAATCGCTGGTCAAGATTTTCCTTGAACAGCTTCCACTCTTTTTCGTCTTCGCCGCGGAAATAAACCGCAAACCGCAAATCATCCTCGTTGTCGTCGTGCACCGTCCAAAGCACCGATTGATAGCCCTTCTGAACGATTCCTTGCGGTGGCATGTCGAACTTCACGCTGCCGCCCTGATTCTGGCTCATGATTACCGAGCCTGTAGGATTCGGCGCGGGAGGATATTTCAACGTCACGGTGGTCGCGGCGCCAATCGCCAGATTCGGTTGCCCCTGCGCGCGCACTCCCGGATCCTGCAGCGCGATGCCGTCAATTACCGGCGCAACATTTTTCGGCTGGTACGCCACGCTGACCCATTCAATGCCATCCCCGGGCCGCCCGTCGTGAATCACCGCTCTCCACTGTACGAAACGCGCCGCGGGCGCTTCGGTCTGCGCGCTGCTAGTCGAGTATGGTCCATACCACTTCGACCATTCTTTTCCGGGATCTTCGGTGTTTCCGCTGCGCACATAAAATTCCAGCCGCGGCTCCTTGCTCTTCGCATTGTTTCCGGAACTCGATGGCGGACTCCACCACTCCACCCGCCCCCACTGGGAAAAAAGCTGCGCGTCAAACGAGCGCGACTCGTACGTTCCTTCCGGCTCGTACTCCGGCCCCAGCGCAATCAATTTGCCCGGATTCGCCGTACACAAAAAGATTTTGCCTGCCGAATTGCGAACGATACCGGTGATCTGCGCCGAACCCGCTTTAGCAAGTTGCGCAAATACGCCGCGTCCATCAATCGCCAGCAGCGCTCCGGTATTTCCAAGTCCAGCCAGCAATCGCCCATCGCCGCCGATTCCCAGCGAATAAACCACGTCATCGCGCGAAGTCCACAGTTCCTCCGGCGCGCCGTCCGCTGCAATCTTGTAAATCCCGCTCGAAATCAGGGCAGGGAACGCCACGAAAGGCGTCTGCGGCTGCCCGGTTCCTTGCGCCGGAGCAATCACCGTCACGCTTCCTCCCGCGGTGACCGTCGTGGTGGTTGTAGTCGGCACGTTGCTGCTGCTGACCGCCGCGTTGTGTTGCCGATCGCCAATCGCCGCCGCGTAGATCGATCCGTCCTGCCCGACCGCCAGCGCCGTCACTTCGCGCTTCGGCGTTTCGTACAGCACAAACCCTTCCGCGCTCGCCGCATTCTTTGTTTTTGTCAAACGCAACACCCGTCCGCTCGGCTCCGTGCCGGCAATCAGATTTCCCTTGCCATCGAACGCCAGCACTCGAATGTGCGCTTCGTCACTCGCGTAAAACAGTTCGCCCTTGCCATCCGGCTTAACCGAATACACTTGCCCCTTGTCGCCCGTCGCCACGTACAACACGCCGTCCGGCCCAAACGCGATGTCCCAGATATATTTGGTCTTCGGATCGAAGAACACGTTCTTTTCGCCGGCCGCCGACACTTTATAAACCTTGCCGTCCGGAGAAGTCCCCACGTACAGCGTACCTTTCGAATCGAACGCAATCGCCTGGGCCGAAAGTTCATTCGATTCGAACACGGTCGCCGCTTTGCCATTCGACTCGAGCCTAAATACCTTCGCCGGCGATCCGCCCGCGGTGTACGGCGTCCCTTTTGCATCCAGCTTCAACGACCACAAATAAGACGCATCCGCATCCGCCAGCTGCGTAAATTTTGGCGCCAGCTCCAGCCGTCCATCGCTGCGAACCGCAATGCCGTGCGTCGTCCCCTTCAAAAACTCGTCATACGTCGATTGCCGCCACCGCCGCGTATGCTCCGCCGTGGTCATCCCCGCGCACACGGCAAAAATTCCCGCCGCGGCGAAAAATACATTCCTGATTCTTGCCTTCACTCGAATCCCTCACCAGTCACGAATCACCAACAACCAGTCACTACCTCACCGGCAGATTCAAAGAAATAATTCCGCTCACCGGCCCCGACATTCCGATCGATCCTTCGCTCGCCAGCGATTCCCGCAAAATCTGCACCGTCCCCGGCGCTGGCCGCCCGTCAATCGCATTGATTTGCGACAGCGGCACATTCGGCAATTCCTTGTCATCCCACAACATCGTCGGTGACGGCACGAACAATCCCACATACACGCGATCGTTTCGCCGCTCGCGATTAATCAGCGCAATCAGCGGGTCCAATCCCTCCAGACTTCCTTGACCCATTCCTCCGGAAAATCCTCGTGATGCCCGGTTCATCCAGTCCGCGTCGCCGACCATCACCCGCAGCGTCGTTCCGCGCGCCACCTGATCCGGCACCTTGATTGTCGTTTCTTCAATCCGCGCCGTTCCACGGTACGGCCGTACCAGCACGCGCAGTCGCAGCGTCTCGCCCGGCGCCGCTTCGCCTTTTTCCAGCCACGCGCTTTCAATCGAATACGATTGCCTCCCCGCGACGCTCTCCACATGAATCGAAATCTTTTCCACCTGCACCGCTTCGAATTGATTCGTGAACAGCCGCGTGAACACACTCATGATGCTCAGCGCCACCGGCATCCCGTCCGGATTCAGGGTATCTCCCGGCGCAAACGTATTTTCAATTTCGACCGGCGCATGTCCCTTCAGCCGGATCTCCGCATTCATCTTCAGCGTGTTGCCTTCGCCATAGATGATGTTCTGCGTCAGCCCGTTGAACGCGGTCATCGCCACCAGCAGTGGCGTCAGTTTCGGGTGGTTCACAATCTCGGCGCGAACAATTTTTTCGCCCAGTGCGGATTTCGTCGTCAGCTCCATCGGAATCATTGCCGGTGCTGCGCCCAGTTTTCCGGTTACCGCCGTCAAGTGATCGCCGGTAATCGTACCGATTGGCCCGCCCACATTCACAATTTTGGTCGAAGCCAGATCCGACGAAAGCGTCGTCAGCACCCGGCTCCGCGCCATCGGCAATTGCACGTCGCCCAAATTTAAGAATGGATGCCCGCACAAAAACACCCGGTCGCCGCGAATCGCCGTAACTGTGCACGCCGAGTTGATCGAAACGTCGCCCTGCACCAGCACCATTCCCGCCATGTCGCCCGGCGCCAGTTTTCCGTCGTCCGGCCGCGCCGCGGTAGTGCCGCCCTGCGTCGCAACCACTCCATATCCATCCAGTTGGCTCGAAAATTTCTGGATGGCCGACGATTGAAATCCGGAAAAAACCAGCGGCGTCTCAATCGATCGCAACTCCGCTCCGCCTTGTAAGCCAGCCCTTTGTGAGAATTGACTAGCCAGCTCGTTCGAAACCGGACCTTGCACCGACGCGCCCGAATTCGCCTCCGAAATTCCGCCGCCCGCCAGAACATCCGCAATCGGCGTCACTCCCGCAATCGGCTCTTTCGTAAAAATCCCCAACTTCAGCGAAAGCGCGCCCGCCAGTTTTCCTTCCAGATACACCGGGCTGCCGCTCATTCCCGCCACCACGCCGGTATGCTCCACCTTCGGTCCTTTGAGCTGCACCAGAATGATCGATTGCTTCGGCCCCAGGAAATTCGGCATCACGCCGATCACTTCCAGGTCGAATTTCTCCACCTGGTCGCCGACAAAAATGGTGTACGCGTAGCCCTGCATCCCCGGCCGCACTTGGTCCAGCGGAAGCGTCTCATTCGATTGGGTTTGTGGCGATTGAGCTTGTGCCTGCGCCAGGCAGGAGCCGCCAGCCAGGAAACTTAAGATCGCCAGCAAGATCGCGAGCGGCGGGATTCGGTTGATTCGAACGGATGAACGGAGCGAACAATTGGCCAGGAGCATGAAAACTGATGATACCTGCCAGGGTACCGCGGCGCAATCCAACCCAAAGCGCCCAAAACAGTAGCCCACTCGCCCTAGACGTCCTAGAACTTGCCTCAGTGCTTCCTCTGAAGCTCTTTGGTCGATTGCGGAAAAGGTAAACGGCTAATGCGCTTAAGAATCTCAACTACTGATTACTCGGACCATCGAAAAACTGCGCCCCCTCCGCGCATTTCCGTCTTCGTTGACTTGTCTCGGCGCGCAACCTAATATGTCCGCCAGTTGGCCACGTGAGAGCCCACGACCCAACCCAAATGGCAGATTCCACTTCGCTACTCGGGCAAACCATTTCCCACTACCGCATCACCGAAAAATTGGGCGGTGGTGGTATGGGCGTCGTTTACAAAGCCGAAGACATTCGGCTGCACCGTTTTGTCGCGCTCAAATTTCTCCCTGACGACGTCGCCAAAGACCCGCAAGCCCTCGCACGTTTCCAGCGCGAAGCCCAGGCCGCCTCCGCCCTCAACCATCCCAACATCTGTACCATTCACGACATCGGCGAGCAGGACGGCAATGCCTTCATCGCCATGGAATTTCTCGATGGCCAGACCCTCAAGCATTTCATCAGCGGTCAATCGCTTGAACTCGATCGCCTGCTCGATATTTCCATCGACGTCGCCGACGCTCTCGACGCCGCTCACGCCCAAGGCATCGTCCATCGCGACATCAAGCCCGCGAATATTTTCATCACCAAACGCGGCCACGCCAAAATTCTCGATTTCGGCTTGGCAAAAGTTTCCGGCATGAAAGTATCCGCCGGCGGCGAAACCGGCCAAGCCACTGTCGGCTCCGATTCCGAACAACTCACCAGCCCCGGCAGCGCACTCGGCACCGTTTCTTACATGTCGCCCGAGCAAGTCCTCGGCAAGCAGCTCGACGCCCGCACCGATCTCTTCTCCTTCGGCGTCCTGCTTTATGAAATGGCCACCGGATTTCTCCCCTTTAAGGGCGAAAGCTCTGGCGCAATTTTCAACGAGATCCTCAATAAGGCTCCAGTCGCAGTCGTCCGCCTCAATTCGAGCACTCCTCCCGAACTCGAGCAACTCATCAACAAAGCCATGGAGAAAGACCGCGACCTTCGCTACCAGAGCGCCGCGGAAATGCGCGCCGACTTGAAACGCTTGAAGCGCGACACCAGCTCCGGCAAACATCGCACCTCCGACCGCGAAACCCCGACAGCTTCCGCCTCCAACGTCGCCCCAGGTGGCGCGACCGGAGCCACTCCGATCGGCTTGTCTGCAAACGTTTCAGCAACCGTCCCGCAACACTCTTCCGGCAGCTCGGCCATCGCCACGGTCGCCAAAGCACATAAGTTAGGCGCAGCCGCCATCGCCGCGATCGTTCTCGTTCTCATCGTCGGCACCGGTTTCGGCCTGCGCAGTTTATTCGTTCGAACCGCCCCTCGCCCCTTCGCGCAATTCTCCATCACACAAGCCACCGATTCCGGCACCGCAACGCTCACCGCCATTTCGCCTGACGGCAAATATCTACTCTTCACCAAACGCGAAAACGGCCTCGAAAGCCTGTGGCTACGCAATGTTCCGACTTCCAGCGACACCCAAGTCGTCGCGCCATCTGCAAATCCGTTCGCTACTTTGTCGTTCTCGCCCGACGGCAACTATCTCTACTTCCGTCAGGCCGGCGACAAAACTGGCCTTTACGATCTTTTGTTCCGCGCGCCCGTTCTCGGCGGCACTCCGAAAATGCTAGTGCGCGACATCGACGCTCACCCGGTCATTTCCGCCGACGGGCAGCGCATGATCTACATCCGCTGCAGCAATCCTGATCCCGACAAGTGCCGCTGGCTTTCCGCCAACTCCGACGGTTCCGGCGAACAACTGCTCCTTGTGACGGGCGCCGCCGACGGTATGCCGCAACAGCTGAGCTGGTCCCCTGACGGAAAGCGGCTTGCCTTTTCCGTGGCCTTTGGGAGCCCTCAACAAACCCAGACTCTTTCCACCTTTGACGTCGCCAAGAATCAGGAAACGCCCGTAATTACTTTCCCAGACAAGCGCATCACCGATGTCAAATGGCTGCCCGACGGCCGGGGCATGGTGATTCTCTACCTAAACAAGAGCACCAGCTTCCAGCGCGGCCAGATCGGTTACGTTTCTTACCCGGACGGCAAGTTCGAGCCGGTCACCAACGACACCAACAATTACACGACAATAAGCCTTTCCGGCGACGGAAAAACGCTGACCACCATTCAGTCTCAACCGGTCGGCGAATTGTACGTGCTTGCGGCGGCAGGCGGCGCTGCCAGTCCGCCAATTCCCGGTATTGCCAAGCAACTCCAACAAACTCGGTCTGCGGCCTGGCTGACCGACTCCGAATTTCTGCTGGTTTTGCCGGACCGAATCTTGGGTGTCAGTTCCGATGGCGCAAAACAATCCGAACTGTTTAGCGACAGCTCGGCTAGCTTCGGCAACGTTATCGTTTGTAAGGGCGGTCGCTCGATCGTGTTCCGCATGCGCGGCCATGAGGGAAACGACAGCGGACGCATCTGGCGGATGGATCCTGACGGCTCAAATCTGACCCGCCTCACCAACGGCGAAAACGACGTGGGCCCACTTTGCGCTCAGGATGGCAAATGGGTATACTACTTCGACAGTAACAACGTCCGCTCGATGCGGGTAGCACTGGACGGCGGACCACCGGAAACCCTGCCGCCAGCCCATGTACCAGACTCGAACTCTTTCGGGTACGGCGCTGTTTCGCGCGACGACAAGATGCTGGCGGTGTATGGAACAGTGGTCAACAAAGCCACCAACACCTATGCAAATAAGTTTGCCATCGTTAACACCAATTCATTGAGCGCGCCGGCCTTCGTTCTCACCGCCGATCCACGCGTTACCGCGCTCAATGGCGGCATGCGATTCACACCTGACGGCAAGTCTCTGGCATATGTCATTCGCAGCGAGAACAACGTGGACAACATCTGGGTCCAGCCTCTTGACGGCAAACCCGGTCGCCAAATTACGCAATTTCAATCCGATCAAATCCCCGGCTTTGACTGGTCCCCGGACGGCAAGAAACTCATGGTCGGCCGCGGCCACACCGAATCCGACGTCATCCTCCTCCGCGACACCTCAAGATAATCTTCTTGCAGTTGTAGTGGCCGGTCTTCAGACCGGTTCTTGGTTTGTGTGACCGCGGGTTTATCCCGCGGCTCTGTTTTTTTATGGAGTGCGGCGGCTTGCCGCCGCTTTTGCGTCGTCTATGCTTCCGGCCAAACGTCCCGCTTAATCGTGATGATGCATCGCAAAAATCCTATCCAGCGAATCCTCATACGGATACACATGCACCATCCACCCAAAAATCGACGGATGAAAATTTCCGCCCGCCGCGTCACAAGCATTTTGCGTCGCAATCGACCCCTTCAATCCAAACTTGCTCCAGTCCGCCGTCTTCATCTCGCGTCGCGCAGGCATGCACAGGTTCGTGTGCAAGTGCCACATAGCCACACTCAGCGGCACTCGCTCGTTGAGTTGCTCTTCCGTAGCGCTCTTCGGCATGGTGTACATCGCGCCCACCAGTTCGAATCCATCCGCGGTCTTCCGATAGAGCAGGGAAGTCGGCTGTGAAGGATCAAAGCGTAACGCTTCCATGAATCCGCTTCCGTATTTCGTGAAGTGATATTCCGGCTGCGGCAAATTCAGCAGAAAAATCTTGTAACCGTCATTCAGTGCAACGTGATAATCGCGGTATTTTTCAATTCCCGCGCGTAGCTCTTTCACAATCTCGTTCGCCCGCGCCACATCCGCCGGCGTCTGCGCCCGCATCTCGGTCATGTGCAGATGTTCGCTGCTGGCGCTCATCATCTGACCCATGTCGCTGACCGCCGCGGTTTCATTGGCCTTTTCATCAACCGCGTCCATCTTCATCGAACCATGCGGCATGCTCGGCGTCGGCTGTGCCGCCGCGCTCTGTTGTTGCGCCTCGCTCACCGCCTCTACCGACGGCGCATTGTGCCCCGGCATTGCAGCCAGCAAAATCGTTACGGCAAAGATCGCTCCCACCACCATTCCGGCGTGGACCACTAATCGAACTAAAGAACTCCGCGCTGACATCTGTCTTTCTCCCTTTATATTCTTCCCGAAAATCATTCGTAGCGTTCCCTCGGAGCGCTCGTTTCTACTGTGTATTTCCTCTATCTATGATACGAATCCGCCGCCGCAAATATTTCGCATCGAAGGACAGGCAGTGCACCGCAATAAACTGTCCTCTGGGACAGTTGCCACAAGGAAACTCCGCGCTCCGCATGCTAAAATTTCTCTCGAAGTGAACTGGTCGGCGTCTCTAGGGAAGGCACGGCTTGGTCCGCGTCGAAGGCACTGCAAAGCTGCACAGTTCTAGTGCCTTGTATTCGATGCGCAGCTGCGTCACTTAGATACCCGATAGCTTCCACGTACAGTCGCATTATTGCCGACAGAAAAATGGTTCGAAGCGAGCAGCCTTGAGCAAAAAAACAATTCATCCAGCCAAAGTTGTCGCAGGCGGCGTAGCGCCCCCCGGCGACAAATCCATTTCCCACCGCTACGCCATGCTCGCGGGCATCGCTGAAGGCGCCACCGAAATGACCAACTTCGCGCTCGCCGCCGACTGTCACAGTACCCTCGGCTGCATGAAATCTCTCGGCGCCGAAGTGAAAGTTGAAAAAAATCTCGTTCGCGTCACCGGTCACGGCTTGCGCGGTCTAAAAAGCAGTTGGCGCAGTCTCGACGCCGGAAATTCCGGCACCACCATCCGCCTGCTCTCCGGAATCCTTGCCGGGCAAAACTTCACCAGCAAAATCGCGGGCGATGACTCTCTCAACAAGCGCCCCATGAAGCGCATCCTTACTCCGCTGCGCGAGATGGGCGCGCAGATCAGCGCGCGCGACGAAAATTTTGCCCCACTTGAAATTCGCGGCGGCAAATTGCACGGCATTCAGTACCAAATGCCCATGGCCAGCGCGCAGGTAAAATCCGCGGTCCTGCTCGCCGGGCTTTTCGCTGAAGGTGAAACCAGTGTCACCGAACCGGCCCGCACCCGCGATCACACCGAACTCGCTCTTGGAGAATTTGGCGTTCCTCTCGAACGCGAAGGCCGCACCATCCGCATTCATGCCAACGGCGAACGAAAACTCACCGGTCGCAAACTCGAGATTCCCGGCGACATTTCCTCCGCCGTATTTTTCATCGCCGCCGCTTCGCTGTTTCCCGAATCCAGCCTGCACATCCAAGCCGTCGGCTTGAATCCCACCCGCACCGCGATCCTCGATGTCTTCGCCCGCATGGGCGCTTCCATCCAACTGCTTTCGTTGCGAAGCACCCAAGGTGAAATCATCGGTGACATCGCCGTGAAGGGCGCGCACTTGAAAGGTGGCGTGATCGAAGGCGCCGAAATTCCGTTGCTGATTGACGAGCTGCCAATGCTCGCCGCTCTCGGTCCGTTTACGGAAGAGGGAATTGAAATTCGCGACGCCGCGGAACTCCGCGTAAAAGAAAGCGATCGCATCGCCGCACTCGCCGAAAATCTGCGCCGCATGGGTGCGCAGGTGGAAGAGCGCCCTGACGGTTTAAGAGTCGCAGGCCGCAGCGCCGGGAAATTGCACGGAGCGGAAATCGAGCCGCACGGCGACCATCGCATCGCCATGGCTTTCGCGGTTGCCGCGCTCGGCGCCGAAAGTCCAACCACCATCCGCGACGCCGAATGTGCCGGCGTCTCCTATCCAACTTTCTACGACGATCTCGCCCGCGTCACCCAAGCATGATCGCTTGGCGTTTCGGTCCGAACCAATTTATTCCGCCGGGCGCTATCCGAAATACCGGTAGTGCCCGATAATCTTCCAATTAAATAAGACGTCTTCCATCTGCGGGCCCTGGCCGATGTTGTGCACGATCAGGTATCGTCCGCTCTGCGGAGATTTCTGGTCCACAACGATTCCGATATGCGTTATTTCTCCGCCTAAATTCCATGTCACCAGATCGCCCGGAGAATAATCGCGCGCATTCCTCGAAAGCGGAAGCGCCTGTCCGCGCCGTGCAAAAAACACCATCAGATGCGGCACGCGCCGATGATCGATGTTCGAATCGGTGAACGTACTCGCTTTGCGCGCATCGCTCGCCCACTTTCGCGGATAAGAATTGAGATGACTCGCCATGTCCTCATGCACTTCTTTTTGCAGATCAATGCCCACCGCGCGATACGCGCGAATCACTTCGTCGGTGCACACGCCCGTGGACGCTGGCACATCTCCTCCCGGGTAAGGAATGCGAACATACGCTGGATCGTAACGAACGATGTGGTGAGTCCGCTCTACGGCCGCAGCCACAAATCGTTCCATGAATCGTTGTTGTACCGACGAGAGTTGGCGATCCGGCTGCGAAACTGTCTGCAGCGAATTTCCCGAGAGCGCGAAATACAGGATGAATATTACTGCCGTGTACAGAACACCTCGAAAATCAGAATTTCGCAAGTTGGGCGGGATCGTTCTCATTCAAACGAAGATCTCCCAATCTATTAGACGCACGCGCCCCGGAATTTGTGTCTAAGCTTTCCTTTTAGAATGGGCTGATCAGGGTCTACCGCCCGCCGTTCACGATCGCCATCGCGAATCCGTCGTAGCCTTTGCTCCCAACGGTTTGCAAAGCAGTCGAACTAAGGCGAGGTTCCGCCCCCATCACTTCGAACAGCCGCCGAGCCCCTTGCACATCCTGATCCGTGCTCGCCGCATCGATGACCGCGCCGTCGCGCACCACGTTATCCACAATAATCATTGTTCCCGGCCGTGAAAGCTTGATCGCCCACCGCAGATACTCCGCATTATTCACCTTGTCCGCATCGATAAAAATCAAATCGAACGGCTCTTTCATCTCCGCCTGAAGTCTCGGCAGCGTCTCCAGCGCCGCACCCACTCGTATCTCAACGATCTCCAAAAGCCCTGCCCGCGCAATGTTCTGGCGGGCAATTTCCGCGTGTTTCGCGCTAAATTCCAGCGTGATCAACCGCCCGCCTTCCGGCAGCGCCCGCGCCATCCAGATCGTGCTGTACCCGCCCAACGTCCCAATTTCCAAAATTCTGCGCGCGCCTATCATCCGCGCAAACAGCTGCAGCAGTTTTCCCTGATTCGGTGCAACATCAATCGCCGGAAGCTCCGCGACCTTGTTCGCCGCAAGCGCCGCGTCCAACACCCCATCCGACAGCGACAACTGCTCGCTAAAGTAGCGATCCACCGCCGTCCACTTATTCTGCGTCGCCTGGTCTTGTGTCTTCTGGTCCTGCGTCCCGAGTTTCTCGATCATCGCCCCTCATTCCCAGACAAAATATGCCACGTTTTTGTTTGAAGCGCGAGTGCCAGCAGCTCTTCCTTCTCTTGTCGGGATTTTTATCTTTTGGAGGGACCGCTTTCCGAGGGGTCTGCCACGTAAACGTTCATCTAGGTCAATGATCAGGCCACGACCAGTTCTTTTGGTTCTGTCTTTGCATAGTGCCGGGCTTTAGCCCGGCGGTTTTTCTTTTTCTTAACGCCCTTCGTGTCAGTGCGTGTCAGTGCGTGTCAACGCGGTCAACGCGCTCCGGCGGAGGCCCCAACGACAACAACAAAGCAAAAAGGGGACACTTCTAATGAGGTAAAGAGGGGGACATTTCTAACGAGGCTTGACATCAACGCGGTCAACGCGTTGACTTGCTGCGACACAGAAACTAAGATGAGCGGCTAAATGGCGGACTCCTCTTCGCTGATTGGGCAAACCGTTTCGCATTACCGCATCCTCGAGAAACTCGGCGGCGGTGGAATGGGCGTCGTTTACAAAGCGGAAGACACCCGCCTCGACCGTGCCGTTGCTCTGAAATTCCTTCCGGAAGATTTAGCACAGGACCCGCATTCGCTGGAGCGTTTCAAGCGCGAAGCGAAAGCCGCATCCGCTCTGAATCATTCGAACATTTGCACTATTTACGACATCGGCAAACAGGACGGCCGTGCGTTTATCGCCATGGAATTTCTGGAAGGCGTCACGCTCAAGCACGCCATGTCCAATCGCCCGATGGAAACGGACACGCTGCTTTCGCTGGCGATTGAAATCTCCGAAGCGCTGGAAGCGGCGCACGCCAAAGGCATCGTCCATCGCGACATCAAACCCGCCAACATTTTTGTCACCACTCGCGGTCACGCAAAAATTCTGGATTTCGGTCTGGCAAAAATGGCGGCGCCCGCCAGTTCGGCAAGCAAAGCCGGAGCAACCGCCGCCGAAACTCTTGACGGGGAACATCTCACCAGCCCGGGAACGGCGCTGGGCACCGTGGCGTACATGTCTCCGGAACAGACCAAAGGCAAAGAACTCGACGCGCGCACCGATCTGTTTTCCTTCGGCACCGTGCTGTACGAAATGGCGACCGGGTCTCTTCCGTTTCGCGGTGATACCTCCGCTCTGGTTTTCAACGCCATCCTTGATAAAGATCCCACGCCGCCTTTGCGATTGAATCCGGATCTCCCGCCCAAGCTCGAAGACATCATCACCAAGGCGCTGGAAAAAGATCGCACGCTTCGTTACCAGAGCGCCGCGGAAATGCACGCGGATCTCGCGCGTCTGAAGCGCGATACCACCTCGCGCAGTGTTCCCGCCGCCGCGCACGATTCCGCTGCGCCGGTTGCTCCATCGCCTTCCGGAGCAGCGAGCGCGGTTGCCGGCAGTTCCGGAAAGGTCTCCGCGCCTGCAACGCCGTCTGCTTCGGGCGGAGTTGCGGCGGCAAAATCCGGAAGCACCACCATCACCGTTCCGGCATGGACCACCAGCAAGAAAACCTGGGGCGCGATCGTCGTGACAATCGTTGTTGTCGTAGCCGGAATTTTCTTTGCCTCGCATCGCACCGCACACGCGCTCACCGATAAAGATTTGATTCTGGTTACCGACTTCACCAATACCACCGGCGATGCGGTGTTTGACGGAACGCTGAAAAGCGCGACCGCGGTTGGCCTTGGCCAGTCACCGTTTCTGAATGTGGTCTCCGATCAAAAGATTCAGCAGACGCTGAAACTGATGGGCCAGCAGCCGGATGCGCGAATCACTCCGGAAATTGGCCGGCAAATCTGTTCGCGCAACGCGATCAAGGCGATGCTGAACGGCTCGATCGCATCCGTTGGCAACCAATATCTGATCACGCTGACCGCGGTGAATGCTTCGACCGGCGATACGTTGGCGCAGGAACAAGTGCAAGCTTCGAAAAAAGACGACGTGCTGAGCACGCTAGGCGGCGGTGTTACCAGTCTGCGCGGAAAACTCGGCGAGTCGCTGGCCTCGATAAAAAAATTCGACAAGCCGCTGGAAGAAGCGACCACGTCTTCGTTGGAGGCGCTGAAAGCGTACAGCGAGGGCTCTGCGCTGCGTAACAAGGGTAACGAAGCTGGCGCAATTCCGTTGCTTAAGCACGCGATCGATCTCGATCCGAACTTCGCCTCCGCTCACGCGATTCTCGGCGCCACTTACGGCAACTTGGGTCAGTCCAGTCTTTACGAAAAATATTTGAAGCAAGCCTTCGATCTGAAGGACCGCTCCAGCGAACGCGAGCGTCTTTACATTGCCGGACATTACTACGACTCCATCGGTGACATTGACCAGCAGATGCAGACCTGGCAGCTGTACGTGCAGACCTATCCGAATGATGAAATTCCCACTTCCAATCTGGCGGTACTTTACGCTCGTCTCGGCGAATACGAGACCGGTTTGAAGTTTTCCCTGCGCGGCATCCAGCTAGCCCCCGATTCCAACTACGGCTATCTGAATGCGGCGTGGGCGTACGATGCCCTGGGCCGCTTCGAAGAAGCTAAGGCCATCGCCGACGAAAGTATTAAAAAAGTGGGCGACACGCCAATCGCGCATACCATGCTAGTGAGCACCGCGATCGCGCAGGGCGATGCGGCATCCGAGCAAAGGGAGCTAGCTCTCGCGAACCGAGATTCTGGCGACTTGATTCGTTTCATCTTACCCGCGCAGGCCGGCCGCGCCGCCGGCCATGGCCAGTTAAAAAAAGCGCAAGAGTTCCTGGAGAAGTGGGAAGAGGTTGCGCGAGGGATAAGCGCGACAGAGCTTGCGGCGGGTGCGATTTGTCAGAAAAACCTGGTGGAAGCAATGCTGACGGGCAAGAACAAACAGAAATTCGACCCGTCATCGATCCTCGCGCTTTCCAATTCGCCCGACGTGAAGTCTTGCGTAGCGTTTACTCTGGCGCTGGCTGGACGAGACTCCGAAGCCGCACGCCTGGCGGACGAACTTGCTAAAGAGCGCGCGCAGGACACCTGGTTTCGCGCCATGTTCATTCCTGCGATTCGGGCACAAGTCGAGCTTAACCACGGCAACGCGGGCAACGCAGTGGAACTGCTGAAGTCCGCGCAACCGTATGACAAGGCCAATGCGACCGTTCTTCGCTTGCGTGGCAGAGCGTTTCTGCTGAACCATCAGTTCAAGGAAGCCGAAGCGGAATTACAGGCCGCCATGAAGTTGAAGTCGGACGGCGTCCAGGATCCGAACACCTGGCTGGCACAACTTGATCTGGCGCGAACCTACGGAGCCGAAGGCAACTCCGGTGAGGCACGTATGGCGTATCAAGATTTCTTCGCTTTGTGGAAAGATGCGGACGCCGATCTGCCACTGCTGGCGACGGCGAAAGCCGAGTACGCGAAGCTGAAGTAGATTTCGGTCCGCCCCACCCCCACCCTTTTTTCGTAAATGCAGATGATAAAAGACTTAGCGACACGATTTTTCGCGGCTGCACCGGAGGTTGATTGCAGGCAGGATTCATCACAACAGACGCGCGATGAGGACCGTTGCCTTTGTCACCCGTACCCACCCCGGTGTTTTGACTTCAAAAGTGCGTAACCTGCTGGAAAAAAAGTGGTTAGCTTTTTGTGCGGCTCCAAGAGTGCGCATGTCTAACAAAAGACATGAGTTAGATGGTGTCTCCGGAACGCAAATGCCCACGCCTATGACCTAGGATTTCAATTCTCAAAGAGCAAGAGAAGCCAGTCACGCTGGCCATTACTGCGATCGCAGTTCATTTTCTTACGAACAGGTGATAGTACAACAACATAAAAATAACTGAATGAGTATCAGTTCGAGCCGAGTGTGGAAAAATCCCCAGACGCAAAAACGGCGTCTGGGGCACCCGGGAGAAGAGGAAAAAGGAAAAAACGAACGAAGAGGAGGGAACTGGCCGAAAGTATGTTGGCGTAATCTTTAATTTAGGCTGACGGGGTAATTGAGGCAGGAGCGGGATGAAAAAGGGGAGAACCGCTTGAGCGTTCGCCATACAAACGTGTGGACTATGCGTCAAAGCGATGAGTCTCACGATTTCATTCAAACGAACGCGAAAGACGGGTACATGACTGAACAAAGTTTGGCTTCAGGCGAAGCGAGTGTGAAGTCGCCGATCGCAAGTCCGCGGCACACGGCACTGGTGCTGGCGGTGGTGGCATTGAATGGGTGTCGAGGAGCGATGTTCGCGGCGCGGGTGCGCGCTGGATTTGTGCCGGATCGAACCCAGATGTATTTGCGGACGATGCTGGTGGAAGTAGTGATGCTGGGGATTGTGGCGTTCGGAGTGTGGCGACGCGGAGCTTCATTGCAAACGATTTTCGGAGCACGGTGGCGAAGAGCCAGCCAGGTGCTGGCGGATCTCGGACTGGGAATGGGTTTGTGGCTGGTGGGGTTGATTGTGGTGTCGATTCTTGGGAGTCTTGGCGGCCACGATCGTGGTTCGAATCAATCGATTGGCTATTTGTTGCCGCGAAGTTCGCAGGAATTTTTTCTTTGGATCGGCCTTTCGGTGATTGCCGGGATATGCGAGGAAGCGGTGTTTCGCGGATACCTGCAGCGGCAATTCAGCGCGCTAACGCGGAGCGTGCCGCTAGGAATTGTGCTTTCCAGCGCGGCGTTCGGGGCAGCGCATGTGTATCAGGGGTTGCCGAGGGCGCTGGTGATCGCCGGGTCGGCGCTTTTGTTCGGCATGATGGCAGAGTGGCGGGGAAGTGTACGGCCGGGAATGATCGCGCACGCATTTCAAGATGGAATTGCGCCGGTGTTGTTGAAAATGATGAGGCATTGAGGGGAGTTTCCCATAAGCCGTTATGCATTATGTCGCGCCTGCGACGCTTTGAGAGAGACAGCGAAGAGAGATTCCGCGACTGCGCAGGCTGACGCGTTCGCAGGAGCGAACGCGGAAGAAAAAGCGTCGGCCTGCTCCGCTCGGAATGACAAGTTTGTCTGGGCGCTTGAGGAACCTACCTTTACGGCACGTCTCCCACCAACCAGTCGTATGACGGAACTCTAGGATGCCCAGAGCGCGCCACTAGCCAGAAAGTCTGGCAATTCTTATTTTTTTGACGGTTTCGGTGCGAAGTAACCACGGCGGGCTTGAATGCTGACGCCGTCGCGAGCGACTTTGACTTTTAGCGAGTGGTAGGCGCCGTCGGGTTTTATGTTGGCGAGAGAAAGTTCGAGGATGTAGACAAATTCAGGGAGGGCGGTAAGGCGCTGGAGCCCGCCGGCGAGATCGTTGCTGTTGTGAAAAAAGGTGCCGCCGGTGCCTTCGGCGAATTCGGCCATGACATCTTCGGAAAGATTCATGGCACTGCTGCGATAGTCGGACTGATTGCTGGTGGCAAGCGCGAGCGGGGAACTCGGGCCGTGCTGGCTGGCGTCGAGATTCGTGGTGTACAGGCCACGAGCATCGAGAGCGCTGATGATCACGTTGGACTGAGCGGCAAGGTCCAAGACCTGGGATTTCTCGGACATTGCTTCGGGCGTGATGGTCAAAAAGCCGGGCGAGATGAAAATGAGTTCGCGCTGTCCGGAAAGAGTGCCCATTCTGCGCACCAGATTCGCGACAAAATCCAGCGTGACGCGCACATCCTGATCGCCTATGTTGACGGCGCGTCGCGCAGCCGACTCCGCAAATGCCTCGGCAGCGCTGCGCAGATTGGTGTGCCCGCAGGTGAGAGTTTCTTCGACTGCCGCGTCAAGGGCCTGGCTGCTGTTTTTATTTACGATCAAATCGCCCTGGTAGTAGTCAATATCGGGACACTCGTGAGCGACATGGCGGTGGAGGCCATGCATTTTCAATTCTGAGATTGCCTGCTGGAGCTTGCCGCGATCGCGAGTCATTCCACTGTAGGTACCTGAAAAAGAGACGACCGCGGCCATATCGGATTCAGAGAGGGACTGTGCTACGGCTTTCTTGGCAATTTCTTGAATGCGCGCCAAGTCACCGGCTTCGAAGTGCAAGTCGTCGAAGAGAAGAACGACATACCGCTGCGGCGGCTTAGTGTTCGTGAGCGGAGGCGCAGCGTTACCAGGAGCAGTTGCGGAAGGCGAAACCGGGGCCGACTCGTTTTCAGACGGAGCGCGCTGCTGGATGCTGAATCCGGAAATAACTTGGGGGTTCTTTCCTTCAAAAATCTTGAAATCGTCTTTGGTCAGATTGGCGATGGCCCGGCCGTGGGAATCGCGGACAACTACAGGGACGAGGACCGCGTTGACGGTGACCTGGATTTTGGCGGCGGTGTTGGGAGTTGGAAGTTGCTGGTCCTGTTGCGGTGAAGCGCGGGAAAAGAATGTGATAGCCAGGCAAGACAGCAAGAGTGCCGCACGGTAAGCCGGATTGGCGCATGTGTTGATGCAATGATTTTACGCTGGTTGACGAATATCGGTTGTGCGAAGTTGCAGATTGCCGACCGGGCCGGTGATGCTGCAAATCTCAAAATTAGAGCATTACCCGACCGAACCGGGTTGGTGGTGAGGTTCGGGGTAGGGGAGTGTACTCGCGGCGTCGGCGAAGTCCCCCCGTGCTGGCCCCGGCGGTTCCGCTGTTTTTTCGCTCTTATATCGACAAAGACTCTTGAGGATGCGCCATGAATTCCATAGAGATGATGAGGCGGGAGATTCTGCGATTGGCCGGCACCAGCCGACGCTCAGCGTTTATAAGTGTAAAAAGGCTTTCGGCTTTTTATAACGTTACGGAAGTCAATGTACGGAGTGAGTTGACGAAATTAGCGGAAGAAAAGCGTATTCGGCTGTCAGGATGGGATGGGAAAGAAGTGCGTCCGATGGCGGAATGGCGGAGTAAGGATGAGTTTGTGGAGAGGGCACCGGCGGGAGTTTCGGTGAAGGTGGACTTGGTGGAAGAGGGCGGAGCGCTGGCTAAGGCGGCGGGAGCGTAGACGCTGTCGCATAAGAAATCGGAGAGGCCCGAATTGGGGTTAAAACCCTGATCTGCCGCACAAATTTCTGCACGGCCCTTTGAAACTCAGGGTGAACTGACGCCGTGCCCTGCACAATTCGGTTCGCGCGGAAGAAAAGCGGCGGCAAGCCGCCGCAAGGACTAGATTCAGTTGGTTTTGCGGATTTGGATGGAGTCGTAGCTGGTCTTGAGAACGATTTTGGGGCCGCGGGCCGCGCCGTATTTTCCTTCCAGGTGAGAGTCGCCCTTTTCGGTGCGGGTGGCCTTGAGCGAGCCGCCGGTAAATTCCGAATCGATATCGCAGGAGCTGCAATCGGCTTGAATTTCGAAGCTGGATGACGACGGAATGCTCAGGGTAATCGAGGAGCGCATGTTGTTGACGGAAATATCTTCTTTTGGATTGCTCGAGTAGCGGAGTTCGACGGAACCGTTGGTGTTGTCCAGCACGATCTTGCCGGTTACGTTTTCCAAATTCACAGAGACATTTTTGGTGCGCGAGGTGAGATTTCCGGGAGCATCGGCGATTTCCATGTTGCCGGAACTTTTTTCAAAATGGCCACCGAGCTGGGTGAGGGTGAGATCGGTGCGCTGGGAGATGAAGCGAACGCCCTTGGCGATTTTATCGGCGCGGATCGAACTGTAAAATTCGCCATCAACGGTGAGGCTGCCGGTGGAGTCCACGACTTCGATTTCGCCGCCGTGGCCGGCGATCTTGACGTCGCCTTTGGTGTCGCTGACTTTGATGTCGCCATTCTGAATGCTGATGTCCACGTTGCCGGTGGTGTCGTTGATTTCGATATCGCCCTTTTTGGTGGAAGCAGAGACGTCGGACGCCATGTCCGAGATGGTGATATCGCCCTGCTCGTTCTTGGCGGTGACCAGAGCTTTTTTGGGCACGACGATTTCCAGATCCACACCGACTCGAGAGTCACCGAGATCGAAACCGGCTGGATGGATTTCGAAGGAGTCGCCGGTTTTTACGATCGCGACGTCGATGGAGTGGGAGCGCTTTTCGGCGTCGGTCTCGCTCATGGAGCGGATGGATTTTTGTCCCGTAACGTGAAGGGAAGGATCGTCGGAAGAGCGAACGGTGATTTTGCCGTGGCCGGTGCGGACGTTGATGTGCGCGTTGGCCGCAACGGGCTGTGGGGCGAGGTCGATGTCGAAGGGATAGGAATCGCCCATTTCAATATTCAGGTCGCGAAATTCGCGCGGAAGGTGGGTGGAGAGAATCACGACGCCGACAACGGCGAGCAGCCCGATGACAAGAAAGACTTCACCCGGAGTGATCCAGCCAGCGCTGCGGCCCTGGCGCTGGGCGAGGGTGCGCTCGTAAATTTTTGTTGCGCCCCAGAAGATAAAGATCAGAGGCCACCAGTGGCGGAAGAATTCGCCGAGCTGGAGGTGGCCATAATTGTGGAGCAGCAGCAGGAAACCAAAGATGATGAGCAGCAGGCCACTGAAGACGCCGCTGGTGCGCGGGCGGGCTAAGGTTGGGGTACCGTCAGCCATGGAAGGTTATTGTCCCTGCCCGGGAGTCGGATTGGTGTAAGAGGGCGGAGGTGCGGGGGAAGCCGGCGCCACGGGAAAGGCGGGAGGGGTGATATGGCCGTCCATGGGAGCTAGGGCGGAACCCAGTAGAATCCCGCCAATTACGATGAAAAGGACAGGA
Source organism: uncultured Acidobacteriota bacterium (assembly GCA_963814635.1). Taxonomy (GTDB): domain Bacteria; phylum Acidobacteriota; class Terriglobia; order Acidiferrales; family UBA7541; genus Acidiferrum. The sequence continues at coordinate 912,803 of CAWFDP010000004.1, forward strand.
AAGGTGCGCAGGAAGGAGAACTCACCGTGAAACAGTTCACTGAAAAGAAAAAGAACGCCAAGGGTGGTAATGACGGCCGGGCCCATCAAGCCGCGGATGGTGCAGCGAGTACAGGTGCAGCGAGGCTGGGTGCTCATTGTGCGAGGCTCTTCGCAGGGGTCATGGCCGCCCGCCGCCAAGTTTGTTTCTGAACAAGTACAGGCCAGCGGCGATCAGAATTAACGGCCAGAATCGCCCGATGCGGATGAAGTCGAAGATATGAAAATTGTCCAGAAGGAATAGGACACCGAGACCGATAAGAATAATCGGACCAATCGGACGGTCCTTGCTCCAGGACTCCAATGGATCGGCAGGGGCTTCTCCGCGATTCATGGCCTGGGCGGTTTGCATGGCCTCGAAAGCGGTGTAGAAAAAGAAACCGCCGAGAAGAATGCCAATGATGGCCTTGAGGCCGCCATCGATATCGCTCATGAAGCCCATGATGGCGGAAGCGAAAATGGCGATGTAAATGAGGCCCTTGTTGTACTGGCGATTGTAGATGGCACCCAGACCGGGAAAAACGAAAGCCAAAATGAAAGCGGCTGCGGGACTGGATCTGGGTTGAGCGGGAACCTGAGCGGGCTGCGCCGGATAGCCTGTATTATAAGGTTGACCCGGCGGTGGGGCCGCCGCATAGGGAGAAGCTGGCGGTGGCGCATACGAGGGCGGAGGCGGAGCGTAAGGTGGTGGGGCCGTTGCGGGTGCGGCATGGCCCATTACGGTGGCCAGGCAATCCTCGCAATAAAGAACATCTCTAACCGGGCGCGCACATTGCGGGCACATTGCTTTGCCGCAATTGCGACAGTAACCGGTGGCGTCCACCTCACTATGGACAGCACACTTCATCGAGTTCTCCCTTCGATCAGGACAAGGCTGAGTTTGCCGCTGAGGAAGGGAAGTTCCTCTGCGAGCACTTGCAAGTGCGAAGAAACGTCGTTCGCCCGATTCTGCTGGCGCGGTGTGGCAGGATTTGTGCCGTCAGTGCGGCCGGGCTCTTTTTGAGGAGTGGATTCCGGCACGGCGCCTTCATTGGTGGTTGGAAGTTCGTTGTCCTGGCGCAGGCGCGATTGAATTTCGTAAACGACGCGGAGGTCGCTGACGTACTTAGTGCCGCGCGCGTAGGCGAGGTGGGCCTGGCGATTGGTGTTGCGGGCAACGTTGACCGGAGAAAGATCGGCGAGTTTGGGCTTTTTCCAATTGATGCTGCCAGATGCGGTGACCAGCATCAGGAAAGTGGCGGCGATGGAGGCTGAGGCGTAGGCAAAGCGAGGCGAGGCGAGATGGCGAAGCCATGCGCGGACCGCAGCCCAACCGGTAATTGTTTCGCGCGGGCCGAGCGTGGCGTCGAGAATGTTATAGACAAGGCGCGGCGGAGTTTCGAGTTCAGGCAGTGCGCGCAAATGGGCGATGGCGTGGGAGACGCTAGCGACGAGCGGCGTGCAGCGTTCGCAGGAATTGACGTGCAGATCGAAGGCGTGCTGTTGCTCGGGTTGCAGCAGACCGTCGAGATAGTCAGTGAGAAGAAGTTCAGTTTGTTCGCAAGTCCAGGTCATGATGGGCGAACCCCCATTTGTTGCAGGATGCGCGCGAGCTCAATGCGCCCGCGGTTGATTCTTGATTTTACCGTGCCTTCTGGGACGGCGAGCACGGTTTGAATTTCGCTGTAGTCAAGTTGTTGCAAGTCGCGCAGGATGACCGCCTCGCGCAGCTCCGGGGAGAGTCGCGTTAGCGCGGATTGTACCTGAGAGCTGAGCTCGCCGAGAAGCGCTTGCTCATCGGGGCGACGTGCGGAGGAGGCCTTGTTTTCGACAACCGGCATGGCGTCATCGAGCGAGTCGGTGATGCGGTCGCGCTTGGTGCGCCGGTAATGGTCGATTAAGAGGTTGCGAGTCACGCTAGTCATCCAAGTGGCGAAGCCGCCGTACGCCGAACGATAACTGCCCAGGGTTTTGTAAATGCGGAGGAACACATCTTGCGCAAGATCTTCGGCTTCGGTTCGATTGCCGGTGAACCGGTAGCAGATATTGAAGACCCGGCGCGAGTGTTGACGTACAAGCTCCTCCCAGGCAGAGCCATCTCCCTGGAGGCATTGCTGGACCAGTTGGGCTTCCTGCTCCAACGTAAAATCAGCCTCGAATCCATAAGAGCTGCTCTGGGCACGAAACCCGTTGTTGCTGCCGGTTCCGTAAAGCCTTGGAAAATCCGGTGTTTTGCGCCCTGCGAGCGGCCCCTAGAATACCTAGTTCGGCCTGCCACAGTATGGAACGTAAAATGCTCCCGAATTGTTCCCTCGACATAGATGGGCACCGACGAGCCGATATTAAGGATGACCCGACGGCGGTCATTGCGGGCATCTTACCCGGCCCCAGTCCGCGATACAAGGCCGATGGGCTAGCGCCTGGGGGCGGGCGCAAAGCCAGCAATCCCAATGATTTGTGAGCGGTTGGCTTGACGCGGGAGGCTGGCGGCCAGTAGGCTCAATCCTTCATGCAATCCAGGTCGAAAAAGTGGCTGCTGTTAGCGGCAGTGGTGGCGGTGCTCGGGTACCTGGTGTACCGGTCGAGCGGGTCGCTGGGGTTGGCGGGGTTCAGCGGAGCGAAGCTGTGGGTGGCGATTAAGAGTACGAACCTGGTGTGGCTGGTAGCTGGCGTCGTTCTGATTTATGGCTGTTATGCGCTGAGGTCGTTGCGTTGGGAAGTGTTCCAGCGAAATCTTGGCCACGCGAAATTCTGGGAGATTTATCCGACGACGCTGGCGGGATTTGCGGCGGTATTTTTGCTGGGCCGGGCGGGGGAGCCAATTCGTCCGTTGCTGTTGGCGCGGCGCGCGAAGCATCCGGTGGCGGATATTTTTGGGATTTGGGTGTTGGAGCGATTGTTTGACGTCGCGAGTATGGCGGTGATCGCCGCGGTTGCGCTGCTGGTGTTTAAGGGCGGTGCGCATTCGGGAGATGCGGCGGTCACGATTGCGAAAGCGGCGAGTACCGCAGGGACTTTTCTGGCGGTAGGAATTGGCGGAGCGATTGCGCTTCTGATTTATTTGCGGCTGCATGGTACCGCGCTGCTGGAAAAGCGGCTGGAACGCTGGGTTCTCGCGCCGGGCTGGCGGGCCAGCGTCGCAAAAATTATCTTGGGATTTATCCGCGGGATTCAAACGGTGCGGTCGGCGGGTGATTTAATCGCCGCCGTGTTATATTCCGCGGTTCACTGGGCGCTGGTGCTGGTGGTGTATTACTGTATCGCGCAGAGTTTTGGCGGGCGGCTGGCGGAACTGAGCCTGGGCGACAACACGCTGGTGCTGGCGTTTACGCTGGTGGGTTCGGCGGTGCAACTGCCGGCGGTGGGCGGTGGTTCGCAGGCGCTGGCGATTTTTGCGTACACCAAAGTGTTTGGCGTCGAGAGCGAGACCGCCGTGGCTGCTGCGATTGTGCTGTGGCTGGTGACGTTTGCCGGATGCGCGGTCGCGGGAATTCCGCTGCTGATTCGCGAGGGAGTTTCACTAGGGCAGTTGCGGGAACTGGCGGAGCACGAAAAAGAAGAGCTCAAGGAAATTGCCGCGCACGGAAGTGCGGGATCGGGCGTTGAAGAGGGCGGCAAAGGAGAGTAGCCGGAGTGAAGTGTCCTTTCTGCGGGCATCTGGACGACAAAGTAATTGATTCGCGCGAAGGGCGGGTGGGAGACACCATTCGTCGGCGGCGCGAGTGTTTGAAGTGCGAGCGGCGGTTCACCACGTACGAGCGGATCGATGAGATTCCGTACATGGTGATCAAGAAGGATGGGCGGCGCGAGCGGTTCGAACGGCAGAAAATTTTGCAAGGATTGTTGAAGGCGTGCGAGAAGCGGCCGGTGGCTACGCCGAAGCTGGAAGCGATTGTGGATGAGATTGAAGGCGTAGTGCATGAGGCGACCGAGCGTGAACTCACCACAACCGAAATCGGCGAGATGATCATGCGCGGCCTTAAGAAACTGGACAAGGTCGCGTATGTGCGTTTCGCTAGCGTTTACATGGATTTTAAGGATGTGCAGGAATTCATGGCGGAGCTCAAGAATTTATTGAAAGATCGAGTCAAAAAATAAACAGAAAACGTTACACAGAGTTCGCAGAGTTCGGAGCACAGACTACACCGAGACTACCGGGGCCATACTCCGGCCGTGAATGACTTTAACGTACGAAAACCCAATTTTTCGTAGAGCTGGACGGCTCCGTGGTTGATCGACGTGACGGTCAACGTTAGTTCGTGGAATTTCAGACCGCGGAGAGCATCCACAGCAGTAATCATCAATGCGCGGCCCAGGCCGTGGCCCTGGTGGCCGGGCAGGACGCAGAGTTGCGTGGTGTGGCCTACGCCCGGAGAGACTTCGCTGGTTAGAACTGCTCCCAATAATTCATCGCTGCCGGGCATATGCAGGACAAACGAGGCGCCGGGTACAAACTGGCCGCAGCCGGGCAGTAAGATAATATTTTTGAGGAAGCGCAGCGCGCCGGACTTGCTGCGATATTGATCGTTGATGTCGCCGTCGATGTGGTTTGCGTAGGCCAGATAGATCAGCTTGGCGCAAGGATCGAAATACCGGTCATTCCAGCGGGAAAGCCGAAGTCCGGTTGTGGTGCCGGATGGCGTCTCCAACTCCTTGTTCAAATCCAGCAGCATAAATTGGCGGGTATAGAGCGTAAAGCCGAGTTCGCGGAGTGGGTGATCGACCGGCCCGCCAAAAGGCATCAGTTGCGCTTCAATGCGAGAGAGATTCGGCAGCGTGCGCATGCCGTAGAGCATTTCCTCCAGCAGGCGCTTGGCGATGGCGGTCTGATCGAATTGCGGGGAAACATACAGGCCGCCGATCAGGCCTTTCTGCTCTTCCATCACATAAAAGGTGTAGCCAGCGGCGGTACCGTTTTCGTAGGCCACGCAGCCAGAGAGGGCATGGGCTTCGAGAAAGCGCTTGATCAGTTCGAGGGCGCCGCGATAGTCCCAATGGAGCTCGTCGCGCCAGTGCAGGGACTCTTCCTCCAGCAACGGCTCAATCTGACGGACGGTGGTTTGGCGCAGATCGATAATATTCATGAAAGCTAAAGTATGCGCGCGTTCTCCTGCGGCTTTTCTATCATACCTAGCCGCATCGTAAAAAGCAGGGCGGACGGAATACTTGCCCGATATAAATGCGACACACCTGTACGCGGATGCGAGTTTTGCGCCGGAAGAGCTGTGCTAGAGTCAAAATAGTTGCGAATCTAAAGCGAGGTTAAAGGTAACGGCGCGCGTCGTATGCTGAGTCGCGCAAGCCACGTATGTCAATTCTCTTCGAGCTCCGCTATCCCACCAAGTGGTACACGAAGCTATTTACGGCGGTCGTCGCGGTGATTTTTTTCGCCGGACTGGCCACGTTGGCCATAGCCGGATTCCTGGTTTACCGCATTGTGAAGCCGCAGCGCGTCAGTTCGGAGATCAATCTGGCGAGCTTTCCGGGGCGTCCGGAAGAAGTGGAGTTCGATGTTCCGGGGCCGCAAGGGAGCCGCAAAGGGCTGTTTTTTCCGGGATTTCGCGGCGCGCCGACGATTATCCTTTGCCACGGGTATGAATCGAGCAAAGGCGAGCTGCTGACACTGGTTTCGGCGCTGCAGGATCACCAGTACAACGTGTTTTTATTTGATTTTGCCGGACACGGCGCGAATGCCGGCACGACTTCGTTTGGCTATCGCGAGACTCCGGAGCTGAAGGCGGCGATGGATGCTATCGCCAAGCGCACTGATGTGGATCCCACCAGTTTTGGCGTGTGGGGTTACAACCTCGGCGCGTATGTTGCGTTGCGCGAAGGTGAAAGCGACAAGCGGGTGCGAGCGCTGATTCTGGATTCGGTGTACGACGAGCCGAAACAGATGGTGAAAGTGGAAGTGGGCAAGACCGGGCTGGGCGGATTTCCGTTCATGGTGCGAGCGGCGGAGTTCAGCTTTGATTGGCTGAACTATGAGCACCGGCAGGACCCCGCGCTTTCCTCGCGTTTGATCAATTTGGCAGGCGTTCCAAAACTGTTTTTGCAGCCGGCGGATGACCCTGAATTGGGAAACAGCACTCGGCAGCTGTTTACCAAGGCGCCGGAGCCGAAGGAATTGGCGGCGTTGCCGCACGCAAATTATGTTGGGCTCGGGGAAGACGAGAAGCGCATGTACGAGAACCGCGTGGTGTCATTCTTTTTGCTGCGGCTGCCGCCCTCCGCTCGGCCGGTCAAGTAAGTCCCCTGCTAGACATGGTCTGACCGCAAAGATCCGCTCCCAGCGCGAACAACGAGCAAAGGGCGGGACCAAACGAATCGTGTTTACGGGTATAAAAACCAAAGCCTCGCCAGGCGTCCCTCCGGACCAAGTCGGTAGCTCTCGGTGAAAATAAAAATTCAGACTGTACTGGTAGTCCCGACGCAAATTGTAAGTAAATAGTCCTGTCGATTCGCTATTTGCGGTCTTAGCGAGGCTCGAATGCTGATACTGTTCGATCGCTAAGCGAGTTGAGAAACGCGCGTCCAGGATCCCTCCGAGACTGGCTGGAATACCGGCCAGGATGCAGATTAGCAGTGCGACTTGAAGTATCAGCGCGCTTATTTCGGCCCTGCGAAGCAATGCTGGCAGGGGCGCGGCAAATCCAGCGAAAATCGCGAATGCAATTACGAGATTGACCTGCGGCTCGAACGAATAAGAATTTTCCGGGTCCAGCGTTCTAATTGCAAAGTGGGCACAAATTCCGAGTGCCATCAATATCAATCCGGAACTGAGGAGCGACCACCGCGATGCTGCACGCGACTGGTGCGACCGAAATGTAAGAGACATCAGGAAAGAAAGCGGCGGGAATATGGGTAGAACGTAGCCAGGAAGTTTAGACTTGGAAAGAGCGAAGAATAAAAACGGAAAAGCTATCCATGAACTAACGAAGGCTAGAATCGCTTGTTCCCGCTCGGTCCTAGCCCGAATCGTCGCGAGATCCCTCAGAACAGGACCGAGCGTTGTAACCCAAGGAACCAGCCCGACAAGAACGACAGGGACGTAATACCAGAAAGGCTGAATGTGCTGAAATTCTGGTGTGAGGTAGCGCTTGAAATTGTGTTCGATGATGAAGACTCGGAAGAAGTCGGGATTGCGGCGGGCGCAGAGGATGTACCAGGGCAGGGCCGTCGCGCAGAACGCGGCGATTGCGGCGGGATGGAGCAGGCGGAATGCGGCGCGCCTGCGTTTGGTGAAGATCGCCCAGAAGAAGACCGCGCCGCCAGAGAGGATGATGGCGGCGGGACCTTTTGCTAATACTGCGAGCCCGAGGAAAAAGCCGAAGAGTAGTAAGGCGAGCCACGGAGTGTGCGGCAAAACTGGCGTGTTTTCGCTTTCAGTTAGCCCGAGCACGACTGCGGCACAGACCATGGCGATCGTCAACATGCCCGCGAAGGGCATGTCGGTGGCGGCGGCGTGGGAAAAGCCGATCATGCCGACGCTTGTTGGCAAGAGTAACAGCAACCAACGGGCGCATTCTTCGCCGTAGGTGCGCCAGGCGAGCCACCCGAGTGCAAGCGTTGCGAACAACGCAGAGATCGCGCTCGGCAGCCGCGCGGCGGTCTCGGGTGCGCGGTCACCGAAAAGTTTGAAGAAGACTGCGCCGCCCCAATAGAGCAGCGGCGGCTTTTCGAACCACGGCTTGCCGTAAAGGCGAGGGGTAACCCAATCACCGGATTCGGCCATGTCGCGGGCGATCCAGGCGTAGCGCGGCTCATCGGGGCCGACGAAACCGATCACGCCGAGATGGCTGAAATAACAGACATAGAGTGTGATGAGAATCAGGATGCCCCAGCCGATACGCCGCACGGTTGACGCAGCGGTTTCGATTGGAGGTTGTTGGGTAAGTGACAGTTGAATCTCCTGCCATGCAGTTTCGCACAGACGCTACTGCCACGGAACTCTAGCATCGGGTTTCAGGGTTGGTACTTGCAAACCCTGACATACAATGTCCTGCGATGAAGGAATGGCTCTCCTACGCGGTGGTGTGGAGTGTGTTGAAGTTTGCCGGCGCGTTGCCGCGTCCATTGGCACGAGCAATGGGGGCGGGCATTGCGCGGATGCTGTTTGCGCTGGTGCCAAAGCTTCGCAAAATTGCCGCTTTTAATTTACGGCTGGCGTTTCCGGAGTGGACTGATGGGCAGCGGGATGCCACGCTGCGCGGAATGGTGCGCAGTCTGGGCTGGATGGCGGCGGAGTTTGCGCGTATGCCGGGCTACACGCGGGAAAATATTGAAGAGATTATCGTGCTTGACGGCAACGAGAATTTTTTGGAGGGGCAGCGGTGCGGCAAAGGCGTGTTGTTTTTGACGGCGCACATCGGTGCGTGGGAGCTTTCTTCCTACGCGCATGCGCTCTACGGCTATCCGCTGCACTACATGGCGCGGCCATTGGACAATGCGCGGCTGGATGGGCTGGTGAATCGTTATCGCGGGCTCTCGGGCAACGCGCCGATTTATAAGAATGAGTCCGCGCGGGCGCTGCTCAGGACTTTGCGGGAAGCGGGCACGGTTGGGATTCTCGCGGATCAGAATACATTGCCGGAAGAGGGAGTGTTCGTAGACTTTTTTGGCACCCCTGCGTGCACCACTACTGGAATTGCGCGGGTTGCGTTGCACACGGAAGCGGCAGTGGTGCCGGGCTACGCAGTTTGGGACGAAGCGCGGAAAAAATACCGGCTGCGATTCGAACCGCCGCTGGAGTTGATTCGAACCGGCGATGCCGAGCGAGACATTCTAGAAAATACCCAGCTTTTCGCTAAAGTGACCGAAGAGATTATTCGAAAATATCCGGAACAGTGGGTGTGGGTGCACGCGCGCTGGAAAACGCGGCCGAAGGGCGAGGCGCCGCTCTACGATTTCTTGTGAGGAATGTTTTGGGGAATGATTGCGAAGCGTTGGCCCGGGAGGCGCGATGAAATACACGGCACAGAATTTGGCCGAAGCGATTGGAGCGGTGCTGGAAGGCGACGGCTCGGTTGAGCTTATGGGGGCCGCCGCGCCAGAGCGCGCTTCATCGAGCGATTTGATTTTTGTGAATTCGGTAAAATACGCGGCGGGCGCGGAAGCGTCCGCTGGCAAATGCGTGGTTTTGCCGGCGGGGCTGACGGTGGCGGGCAAGACTGTGCTGCGCGCGAAAGACGCGAAGCTTGCATTTGCGAAGGCTGCGGCGCTACTGCGCGACGCTTCGGTAATTGCCAACGGAGTGCATCTTTCAGCGGTGATTGCGCCGTTGGCGAAAATCGCGCCCGGCGCGAGTATTGGTCCTTTTGCGGTAATCGGCGAAGATACGCACATCGGCGCGAACACGCAAATTGGCGCGCACTGCGTGATTGGAGCGGGCTGCTGGATCGGCGAAAACTGCCGCATCCACCCGCGCGTGACGCTTTACAACAGCGTTCGAATCGGGAATCGCGTGGAGATTCACTCCGGCGCGGTGATTGGCGCGGACGGCTTCGGCTACGCGTACGGCGAAGGCCGGCACTGGAAATTTCCGCAGGCGGGCATTGTTGAGATTGGCGACGACGTGGAGATCGGCGCGAACACCACCATCGATCGCGGCTCGCTAGATGACACGCGTATCGCCGAGGGCGTGAAGCTGGATAATCTGGTTCACATCGGCCACAACGTACAGATTGGCGCGCATACCGTGATTGCGGCGCAGACCGGAGTGTCGGGCTCCTGCGTATTCGGGCACCACGCGATCATCGGCGGGCAGGTTGGCTTTGGCGATCACTGCAAGGTGGAAGACCACGCGGTGATTGGCTCCCAGGCTGGCGTTTTGCCGGGCAAAATTGTGCGTAGCGGACAAATTGTCTGGGGTACTCCGGTGCGGCCGCTCGATAAATTTAAGGAGTTGAATGCGTGGTTTTCACGTCTCCCGGAGCTGGGTGCGCGCATCAAAAAGTTGGAAGTGGCGTTAGAGGCCAAACTTGGCAAGTCCTGAGGCAGCGCGAAAATCGGCGCCGTGCCGGCTGATTGTGGTTGGCGGGCACACGCGGAGCATTGGCAAGACCCAACTGGTGTGCGATCTGATTGCCGCTTTGCCGAATGCGAAATGGATCGCCGGGAAAATCACGCAGTATGGGCACGGGGTCTGTGCTACGAATGGACACGACTGCGACTGCGCGCCGACGGAACATATCGTGGCGCTGGACTGGGAATCGAACGGCGCAAGCCGTACCGACAGCGCGCGTTTTCTGCAAGCCGGCGCGGCACGAGCGTTCTGGCTGCGAACCAAGCAAGGCTATTTGGCGGAAGGTATGCCGCCATTGCGCGAAGCTCTGGTTAGCGCCGGAAATTCCGACACGGAAGACGGTCTGAATGTGATTGTCGAGAGCAATTCACTGCTGCAATTCGCGAAGCCGTCGCTTTACGTGACGGTTTTCGACGCCGCGCGTGACGATTTCAAGGATTCCGCCCGGCAAATGCTTGATCGTGCGGATGTATTTGTTTTTCGGCGCGGCCTGCAGGACACCAGCGTTACAAAATCTCCCTGGATGCAGTTGCCGGCTCAGCTGTTAAAGCAAAAACCATCTCTCTTGCAGCGCGAAGGCGAGCCGTTACCCGAACCGCTGTTCCAATTGGTAAAGCGAATTTTGGAGTCGCCAGCCAGTGTTTTTGTGTGATAACGAATCCAAAAAACGGGACATCTTGGGCGTTGACCGTCCCGGCAAATGAGGCGATACTTAATGAAGCAACTGGGGGAAGGCCTGCAAGCGATCCGCGATAACTCTGGAACCATAAGTAAAATAAGGAGTTACCGGCGGCCCGAGGCGCATTGGGTTCGCGTTCGTGACGCGAGCGGTTTGACTGCTCTGGGGGAGCATCGATGGCGTCATTTGTTCGAGTAGAAGAAGATTATTCGTCTACTGCTGCGCCAGCATCCTGGCGCCAGCAAAACTGGGCGCAAAAACTTCCAGAAACAATTGAGCGCGGCGCGGAGCATCTGCTTTCGCTACAGGCCAAGGACGGCTACTGGCAGGGCGAGCTCGAAGCCGATTCCACGCTCGAATCGGACTACATTTACTATCTTTTTGTGCTGGGCAAGGCTGAGCCGACGCGGGTCGCGAAGCTTGCCAGATACGTTCGTAGCAAGCAGCTCGGCGACGGTGGCTGGAACCTGTATCCTGGCGGCCCGTCGGAGCTGAACGCGACCTGCAAAGCATATTTCGCGTTAAAACTCGCGGGCGATGATCCGAATTCTCCTCATTTGACGGCTGCGCGCGACACCATTCATCGCCTTGGCGGCCTCGAGCACACCAACTCCTACGTTCGCTTTTACCTCGCGCTGGTTGGAGCGGTGGGCTGGGAGCTGGTACCGGCGATTCCGCCAGAGCTGATGCTCCTGCCGAACTGGTTTGTGCTGAACATTTACGAAATGTCGTCGTGGACGCGCGGCATCGTCATCCCGATGACAATTCTCTGTACGTTGCGGCCGGACTGGCGGGTGCCGGAAAGCGCCCATGTCAACGAACTTTTCAAGGACCCGGCACGCAAAGCGGCGGCGTTCGATTGGAGCAAGCAAGTTGTCTCCTGGAAAAATTTCTTTTTGGTTATGGATCGCGCGCTGAAAGTTTACGAGAAGTTTCCCTGGAAGCCACTGCGGCAGCGCGCACTGAACCAAGCAAAGCAGTGGATGCTGGCGCACATCGAACGTACCGAAGGGCTCGCGGCAATTTATCCGGCGATGATGAATTCGATTTTTGCGCTGATCGCGCTGGGCCGTGGACCGGACGATCCGCTGACCCGCCGAGAGATCATCGAATTTTCGCGCTTCGAAATCGAGGAAGCGGACACCATTCGCTTGCAGCCGTGCGTTTCGCCGGTGTGGGATACCTGCATCGCGATGGTTTCGCTGGAAGAGGCAGGCGTGGCTCCCGATCATCCGGAGTTGGTGAAAGCCGCCGACTGGATTTTGTCGAAGCAAATTCTTGGGCCGGGCGACTGGCAAGTGAAAAACAAGGACGCCGAGCCTGGCGGCTGGGCGTTTGAATTCCGTAACGACTACTACCCGGATGTTGATGACACCGCGTTTGTGCTGATGGCGCTGCAGCGCGTCAAATTTCCGGATGAAAAGCGCATGGAATGTGCGGTTCGCCGAGGCATTCAGTGGCTGCTGAGCATGCAGAATCGTGACGGTGGTTGGGGCGCGTTCGACCGCGACAACGATCGTAAAATTTTGTGCAACATTCCGTTCGCCGATCACAATGCGATGATCGATCCGTCAACGGCGGACGTGACCGCGCGTGTTCTGGAATGTCTGGGCCGCTACGGCTGGACTGCCGAACACCCTGCGGTGCAACGCGCGATGAAATTTATTTTGCAGGACCAGTGCGACGACGGCTCGTGGTTCGGCCGCTGGGGCGTTAACTATGTGTATGGCACCAGCGGCGTGTTGCGCGCGCTCGAAACCGTTGCTCTGAACACCGAGGAATATTGCAAACGCGCGGTGAGCTGGCTCAAGTCGGTGCAAAAGCCGGATGGCAGTTTTGGCGAATCGCTGCGCAGCTATCATGTGGAGTCTTCTAAGGGGCAGGGCAACAGCACGCCTTCACAAACGGCTTGGGGGCTGATCGGTCTGCTGGCATCCGCTGATCCCGGAGATCCGGCGATTTCCAAAGCTGCGGAATATCTGGTGCAGCAGCAAAATGAAGACGGCTCATGGGAGGAAAACGATTTTACCGGCACCGGATTTCCCTGCGTTTTCTATTTGAAGTACCACCTTTACCGCAACTCGTTCCCGGTCTATGCCCTGGCGCGCTTCTACAACGGAGTGCGTGACCGCGAAGCGGCCGACCAGTCTAGCCAGGCGGAAGAATTCTGCGCCATCAAATTCCGCCCGGAAGAGTTCCGCCTGCGCAGCGGTTTCTAGGGCGCGAATGAAATTTCCTCTTCGGCTGAGCCTCGACCTGCTTCGCGGCAAAGTGTCTCGAGCGTTTGCCAATGGCCGCGATGCCTCGATGATCCGGCATCTTTCTCCGACCGCGTTTGCTTCCGACCAGAAAGAAATTGATGCCGAATCGGATCCCGAAGCGGCGGTCATGAAAATTCCAGCAAGCATAGTGGCGCAAACGACCGCTCCGGTATTGTGGGTAGGTGGTGACGAGCCATTGCAGCATCCGGTCATCGGGCGCATCGCTGCGGCGCTCAACCAAGCCGGACGCAATGTTTTTCTGCATACCGACGGGGCCAGGCTGCGCCAGCGCATTCACGAATTCCATCCGGACCCGCGGCTGTTTTTGACGCTCGAACTTGCGGGTCGCGAAGAGCTGCACGACCTAGAAGTCGGACAGCCGGGAGCGTTTCGCCGGGTGATCGAGGGCATTCGTGCGGCGAAACTTTCCGGATTTCACGTCTGCACCCATGTTTCCGTAAATTCGCAAACCGACGTTTGCGCGACCGGCGAGCTATTCGAATTCTTGGACCGATATGATGTGGACGGCTACGTTGTCAGTTCGGGAGGCCGCACGGAAACGTCGTCGCTTTCGGATCTGCGGGAAAAGTTGGAAGAAATTCGCGCGCTGGTACGGTGCAGCCGGTGGGAGGAATTCTCGGCGCTGCTTGAGTCCTCCTATCTTGAGCCACGCGAGGGAAAAATTGCGGTGCCGGTCGCCGGTGGCGACTCGAATGCCTGCGAGGAGAGCGCGTGAGCGGCGCAAAGACTCTGGTCACGGGAGCGGCCGGTTTTCTGGGCAGCCACGTCACCCGGCAGCTTGCGGCGCGCGGCGCCGATGTCCGCGTGTTGCTGCGTCCATCGAGCAGCAATCGCGCCATTGCCGATCTTCCGCTCGAATATGTCACCGGCGATTTGCGCGATTCCGCGTCGCTTGACCGGGCGGTCGCTGGTGTGCAGAAAGTTTTTCACGTGGCCGCCGATTACCGGCTGTGGGCCAAACGCTCGAAGGACATCTATGATTCGAACGTGGGCGGCACCAAGAATTTGTTGGAGGCGGCAAAGCGCGCCGGCGTGGAACAGTTCATTTACACCAGCACCGTGGCCACGATTGCCGTCGATCGTCCCGAACCGCCGAATGAATTTACCGACGCCAAGCTTGAGGAGATGGTTGGGCATTACAAGCGATCGAAGTGGCTCGCCGAGAAAGAAGTGCTGGACGCCGCCAAGGCCGGCTTTCCTGCAATCGTTGCGATGCCTACGACTCCAGTCGGACCGTGGGACTGGAAGCCAACGCCAACCGGAAAAATCATTCTGGATTTTCTGAACGGTAAGATGCCCGGTTACGTCGAGACTGGCTTGAATTTTGTAGGCGTCGAAGAATGTGCCGCCGGCCATATTCTGATTTCGGAAAAGGGAATCGTCGGCGAACGATATTTACTGGGCTCGGAGAATCTGACCTTGAAGGCGGTACTGGACGTTTTGTCGCAGATTACCGGTTTGCCCGCGCCGACCTGGAAAATTTCGCATCGCATGGCGCTGGGTGTAGCCTATGCCGAGACCGCGTTTTCGCGCTTGATTGGCCGCGAGCCGCAGATCCCCGTCGAGGGTGTGAAAATTGCGCAGCACATGATGTTTGTGGATAGCTCGCGCGCGCCGCGCGAACTCGGCTTTCAGTCCGGCTCGGCAACTGCAGCGTTCGAACGCGCGGTGCGCTGGTACCAGGCGAGCGGATACATCACGCCGAGCCGCGCGAAAAAAATTGTTGGACCGAAAGTAGCTTAGATAATTGTTTTTGTGGCGCCGGAGTTTAGTCCGGTATCCGACTCTTGAAAATTTCGATGCGTATCCTGGTCACATTTGCCGTCGAAGCCGAATTCGCCCCCTGGCGAAGGCTACGGGAATTTGCGAAGTCACACGAACTAGCCTCCAGCTATGCCGGCGCTACAGCTGCGTATGCAGCAAAGGCTGCCCATGACCGGATTGAAATTCTTCTCACTGGCATCGGCCGTGAGTCGTGTGAACGAATTTTTGCGAATCACCAGATTGCACCAGGAGATCGCCCGGACATCGTAATCTCTTCCGGTCTTGCCGGAGCGCTGAGGCAGAATTTTAAGCCTGGCGATCTGGTGGTTGCGCGAACAACCAGAACACTGAATAACGAATCGAATGTTGATTCCGATCTTTCTTATCTGCGGCTTGCCAAGAATTCCGGTGCGATTCCCATCGATACTCTGATTACCACAGATCGAATCGTTTCGACTGCCGCAGAAAAGTCGCGACTCGCGTACTCGGGAGAAGTTGTGGAAATGGAAAGCGCGGTTATTCTGAGTCATTTCGCACGTCTGGGTGTCCCGGTTCTTGCGCTGCGCGGAATCAGCGATTCCGCAAACGAGGATTTGCCTTTGGATTTTGACCGTTGCTTGACTCCGCAAGGCGATATAAAGCCGATGAATCTGATTAACCAAATTGTCCGAAGACCGGGCAATCTTCGCAATCTAGTTCGATTTGGCCGACAGAGCTCTCAAGCGGCGCAAAATCTCGCTCAATTCATGAATAGATTTGTGGAGACGCTGAGCAAAGCCACCTGCGGGGCGGCGGTACGATGAGCGCGACGAAGACCCTCGACGAATCTATGCGCACTCTCGGCCCGATCCCCAAAACCATGCGTGCGGGCGTCTACCGTGATAAAGGCGTCGTTCGCGTTGAGGGAGTGCCGGTCCCGGAACTTGGCCCCCACGAAGTCCTGATCAAAGTCGCAGCATGCGGCATCTGCGGTACCGACATCAAGAAAATCTTCCAACGTTACGTCGAGCCACCGCAAATCCTCGGGCACGAACTGGCCGGAACGGTCGTCGCCATTGGCCCCGGCGTAACCAAGTTCGCTCCCGGCGACCGGGTAATGAGCTTTCATCACATCCCCTGTGGAACGTGTTTCTACTGTGAGCACCGCTTGTTCTCGCAGTGCAAACAATACAAGACCACCGGCCTGACCGCGGGATTCACGCCCAATGGCGGCGGCTTTGCGGAATACGTCAAAGCCATGCCCTGGGTCGCTGAACAGGGAATAATCCCGCTACCCGACAACGTCTCGTTCGAAGAAGCCACTTTCCTCGAGCCTATCAATACCATCTTGAAGGCCGTGCAAAAGGCCCGCGTCGCGAACGGAGAAACCGTCCTGGTCGCCGGCTGCGGCCCCATTGGCCTGCAGCTCTTGATGGTCACCAAATTAACCGGCGCCCGCATCTATTCCAGCGACCCTATTCCCGAACGCCGTGCCAAGAGCCTCATGCTTGGGGCAGTCGAGTCTTTTGACCCCACAAATGGTAAGCTTGTGGAAGAGGTCAAGACCCGAACTGAGGGGCGGGGTGCGGATGCGGTTTTGGTTGCGGTAGCGCATCCGGCGGTGGTGGAAGAAGCACTTGCTGCGGCGCGTCCGGGTGGACGTGTCCTTCTGTTTGCCGCGAATGACCCTGTCACTCGTATTGGTTTTCCTGCCTCGGCTGTGGGGATCGACGAAAAGGAAATCTTAGGCAGCTACAGCGCCGCGGTGGACATCCAAGAAGAGGCGGCCGGGCTGGTGCTGCAGAAGAAACTGCCGGTGATGGAAATCGTCACGCACCGCTTTCCTTTGGCTAGAATCCAAGAAGGTCTGGAGCTGGCCGCAAATCCGACCGCCGAGTCGTTAAAGGTTTTGATCACGCACCAATGAAAACCTCCGCGAAAAAGACTATCGAAGCCGCGATCGACGAAGTTGTAGCGCTGGCGCGCCGAGTTGTTCCCCCTAAAATGATCGCCGCCGTGCTGTATGGCAGCGAGGACCTGCGCATCGAAGAAATTGACGTACCGTCGCTGGCTGCCGACGAAGTTTTGTTGCGGGTTCGGCTGGCGCTGACCGATGGCACCGATTTGAAAGTGTGGAAGCGCGGTTATCACGCCAAGATGATTCGCCCGCCCGCGGTCTTCGGGCATGAAGTGGTCGGCGAAGTGGTTGCCGTTGGCAAGCGAGTTGATGCGCGATGGCGCATGGGAGTTCGCGTGGTTGCGGCAAACTCTGCGCCGTGTTTCCGCTGCTATCACTGCCGCCGCGGCCAGGAAAATCTTTGCGAAGATCTTTTGTTCAATAACGGCGCCTACGCCGAATACATGCGCATCCCCGGCCGCATTGTCACTGAAAATATGCTGGAAGTGCCGCACTCAGTGGACGATCAGAGCGCCGCGCTGGTCGAGCCGCTGGCGTGTGTGCTGCGCGGCATCCATGAAATGGAAGTGCGCACTGGCGACACTGCCGTGGTGATCGGTTGCGGACCGATTGGATTGAAATTCGTGCGCATGCTGTCGCGCCGTGGAGTTCGTGTGATTGCACTGGCTCGTCGCGACGCGCCGCTCGATGTCGCGAGACGCCTCGGCGCCGTCGCCACCATCAATGTTAATGCAACGCCTGACGTGATTGCCGCGGTCCGAGGGCTTACCGAAGATCAGCGCGGACCCGACGCGGTAGTCGAGGCTTCCGGAAATCCCGCTGCCTGGCAGACGGCATTGAGCCTGGTTCGCCGTGGCGGCGTTGTCAATTTTTTCAGTGGCTTGCCTTCCGGCACCAATGTTGAAATCGAGCCCGCCACCATTCACTACTCTGAGATCAAGATTATTTCCACGTTCCACCACACGCCCCGCTTCATTCGTGAGGCGTTGGAAGCGGTCCGCCGCGGCGACATTTCCGCGCAAGATTTTGTCACCGAGGAAATTCGCCTGACCGACCTGCCGCAGGCCTTCGAACGGATGAAATCGCGCAGCGGCGAAATCAAACTAGCCGTCCGGCCGTGAGTTTTTGCCCAGTCCAATTTCTTAAACTTGTCATTCCGAGCGAAGTGAGGAATCTGCTTTTCTGATGTTGCGCCCCGGTGAACTCGAAATTGCAGGAAACGCCCCGCCACCGGGCTGCTCGCCGGAGTCCGCGCAGCAGTACACGCGTTGGCTGGCCACCCACCACTACGAAAATTTCAACGTCGCCAGTTGGCTGCTCCCAAAAGAGCTTCACCAACATTTCTACAATCTCTACGCCTACTGCCGCTGGGCCGACGATCTCGGCGACGAAGTCCCTGACACGCACCGTGCAGTCGAACTTCTCGACTGGTGGGAGCAGGAGCTCGATGCTTGCTATGAAGGCCGGCCATCGCACGCCGTCTTTGTCGCGCTGCGCGAAACCATCATCGCGAAAAATATTCCCAAGCAGCCGTTTGCCGATTTATTGAAAGCCTTTCGCCAGGACCAGACCGTCAAACGCTATCCCACCTGGGAGTCCGTTCTTGACTACTGCGTCTATTCCGCGAACCCCGTTGGCCGTCTGGTGCTTTATCTCTGCGGCTATCGCGATGAACCGCGCCAGAAACTTTCTGATGCCACCTGCACCGCGCTGCAACTCGCAAATTTCTGGCAGGACGTTGGGCGCGACTTGGAAAAAGGCCGCGTCTACATTCCTCTCGACATCGGCGTGCAACACGGGGTCAGTGAAGACGACATCGTTTCCCGACACTTTTCAGAAAATTACGTCGCGCTTATGAAAGACCTGATCGCCCGAACTCGCATTCTCTTCGACCAAGGCCTGCCACTCGCGCAGCAGGTCGAAGGCAAGCTCCGCATCGACCTCGAAATGTTCAGCCGCGGCGGACTTGCAGTCCTCGAGGCCGTCGAGGCCCAAGGATACGACACGCTGAATCGTCGCCCTTCGATCAGCAAAGTCAAGCAAGCCACGCTGCTAGGCCGCATATTGGCCCGCCAGATGTTCGTATCAAAGATTGCCACTCAAATCAATCGAGGCGAAGGCACCGATCTGACTCACCCCGTCACTAGCAGTATTGCGCCTCCTGATATAGAAACAGTCGTTCGTCTGGAAGTTTCGCAATCTTATGCTGCTTGCCACGAGGTCGCCCGCGCAGCGCGCAGCAACTTCTATTACGCCTTTTACCTTCTGCCTAAGCCCAAGCGTGACGGTCTCGCTGCGCTCTATGCGTTCATGCGCCTGGTCGATGACGTCGCCGACGAGGGAGATGACCTCTCGGCAAGACAACGCGGCCTCGCCAAATGGCGGGCCGCGCTTGATGAAGCTGTCGGTGGCTATGGAGCCTTTGTTGACGGGAGCTCTGCTTTTTCACTTCACTCCGCGCCTCATGGGGCGTCCGAAGTGTTGCCCGCCCTCGTCGATACCATGCGCCGCTTCGACATGCCAGCGCGCTACCTGCATGACCTGATCTCCGGCGCGGAGATGGACCTTACGGTGAAGACGTATCCGACCTTCGACCGCCTAAAAGAGTATTGCTACCGCGTAGCCGGCACTGTCGGCCTCACCTGCACTCACGTTTTCGGCTTCAGCGATCCTCGCGCGCTCGATCTCGCGGAAAAACTTGGCCTGGCATTCCAACTCACGAACATAATCCGAGACGTGCGCGAAGACGCCGCGCTCGGCCGCGTCTACATCCCCGACGAAGACCTGGCACGCTACAACGTTTCGCCGCGGGACTTCGCAAAAAATGAAGCCACTCTCGGCGTTCGCGAACTGCTGCGCTTCGAAGCCGACCGCGCCTGCCAACTCTACGAAGAAGGCTCGGAGCTGCTCGATCTAATCGACGCCGATAGCCGCGGCACACTGTGGCTTCTGGTGCATACTTATAACGCGTTGCTCGCACGCATCGAAGCGCTCGATTTCGCGGTGTTTGGCGAACGCGTCCGCCTCAGCAAGGCGGAGAAAATGATCTTCATCGCCCGGGCAAAATTCGGGCGGCACACTCGGGATAATGTCCTCGAAAAACGTGATGGTGATTGGCGGCGGGCTGGCGGGGCTGGCGGCCGGCGTCGCGCTGGCTGACGCAGGCTGTCGCGTACGGCTGTTCGAACAGCGGCCCTACCTCGGGGGCCGTGCGACTTCCTATGTCTTGCCGAATGGCGAGCGCGTGGACAATTGCCAGCACGTCACGCTTGGCTGCTGCACCAACCTTGCGGATTTTTACCAGCGCGTCGGCTCCGCCGATAAAATCAAGTTCTTCGATCGTCTCGTTTTTCTCGATCCGCAAGGCATGACCGGCATCATGCAAGCTGATTTTCTGCCGGCTCCTATCCACATGACCGGTTCGTTTCTCTTTTTTGCACCGCTGGCCTATCCGGACAAACTTTCCATCGCCCGCGCCCTAGCTTCGATCTTGTTCGCAGGCGGAAAGCCCAAAGACGCCTTCGGCTCAGAACCGATTTCCATGCTGGAATGGTTGCGCCGCCGCAAGCAGACCCCGGCCGCAGTCGAGCGCTTCTGGCGCGTGGTTTTGGTCAGCGCCCTCGACGAAGAACTCGACCGCACCGACGCCCGCTTCGGCATCGACGTCTTCTGGAAAGCTTTCCTGGCCAATCGCACCGGCTACCAAATGGGCGTGCCAACCGTCCCGCTCGCCGATCTCTACGACGGCTGCCGAACCGCTATCGAAAAAAAAGGTGGGGAAGTCAACCTGCGCTCGCCGGCAAGAAGCCTGCGCTTCGAGAACGACTCTCTGAAAGCGGCAATGTTCGACGGCGGCCGGGAAGAGACGGCCGACGCGTTTGTCCTAGCCATTCCTCACGACAAGCTCGCCGAGTTACTTCCCCGTGAAATTCGGCTCAGCAATCCCGCGTTGGATCATCTCGAGAAATTCAAGGTCTCGCCAATCACCGGCGTGCACTTGTGGTTCGACCGTGAAGTCACCAAGGAACCGTTTATTACCCTCCTGGACACGCAAACGCAGTGGATCTTCAACAAGAGCGCGCTCTATGGCAGCGATGCCGGTTCTTCTCTTCCCGCAGGGGCACGGCATGTTTACCCCGGACCGGTCGGGGCTGCGTCCGCCGATCCAACGAGGAAGGCTGAAAAATCCGGCCAATACCTACAGCTGGTCATCAGCGCGTCCTACGGTCTGCTGAAAAAATCCCGCGAAGAAATTATTGATTTGTGTCTGAAAGAAATCCGCCAGGCGCTGCCCGCTGCCCGCGAAGCACAACTGGTCAAAGCCACCGTCATCAAGGATGCCGCCGCTACGTTTTCACCGGAGCCCGGCGTCGATCAATGGCGCCCAGCGCAAGAAACCAAAACTCCCGGCCTGTTTCTCGGAGGCGATTGGACCGCCACTGGCTGGCCTGCCACCATGGAAGGCGCCGTCCGCAGCGGCTACCTCGCCGCTGAAGCAGTCTTACGCTCCGCCAACTCCCCGCAAAAATTCCTTCAGCCCGATCTTCCCGTCACTGGTCTCTCCCGCCTCTTCGCGTTGTAAGGCGTAGATTTTCGCGGTGCGATCATCAACTCGCGCCAGTTCACAATTGAGGTAAATCGATGTTCACGGAACCTTACTGGATCGAATGGCATGGCACTGGTCGGCTCGGTGTTTCAGCGCGTCCGCGTGGAGGCGATTGGCTTGAAGACGAAATGAAAGCGTGGCGCGCTGGAGGTGTTGACGTTGTGGTTTCTCTGCTGAGGTCCGACGAGGTCCCGGATCTTAACATCGAAAGCGAAGCCGAATTCTGCAAATCCTCTGGAATGGAGTTCCGATCCTTTCCCATCGAGGATCGCGGCGTTCCGAAATCGGCGGACGGAGCGATAGTGTTTGCACAGAAACTCGCCAATTCGTTGCAGGCGGGGAAACCGTCCTGATTCATTGTCGGCAAGGAATTGGCCGTTCAGGTCTCATCGCCGTTACTCTCTTAGCTCGCATGGGTCAAAGTATCGAAGATGCCCTCGCCGCCGTTTCGCGCGCCCGCGGTTTGACGGTTCCTGAAACGAAAGAACAACTTGCTTGGCTCAAAACCTACACCGGAATCAGTCCCAAGCCCTAGCTTAATGCTCACACTCACCCAAGTGCTTTTCTCTCACCGTCATCCCCGCGCACTTTCTATCCAACGTCTCATACTCCGCAGCAAACTTCTCGCGAAACTCCTCGTAAGCCGTCTTCGACTCCCAACTATCCATCGTGACATAGACACGCTCAGCACCCACATCCCGCAGCAGCCGCGTCCCGCGATACCGCGCATCCCTCCCAAACAGCTGCGCCCACTCCCCTTCTGGCCCATATGCCTGTTCAAACAATTTTTCGCTTCCCGGCTTGACTTCGAATTCCCATAGAGTTACAAACAATGTTGTCCCATCTCCTGCTCTTGGTAGCTGGCAGTTCCTTCTGAACCAGAAATATTCAGGAAAGTATCGCGTGCCGCGCCAAGTGTAGCAATCCGATTGGATACAACCAATATTGGTCACATTCGCGTGCAGTGCGTAAACCGCCCGTTTCCATGTCCAGAAGTGTAGGTCAGCCGTGACGCGAGTCCAGTTCGCTCGCCTCGCTGTTCGGCCCGTGCCCGGAGGAATCTGTGGATCGTAAGTACAGCCATCGCGGCTATCGCGATGCCGAAAAAGAAAAGAAGTCCCGCCCCGAACGCAAGCCCCCGCAGGGCGGTCCCCGCGGTCAAAACGATCATCTCGGCCCGCGCACTCCGCGCATGGTCGGCACCGTCACCCGCGCCCGCTGCGCCAATTGCGGCGCGGTACTGGTTGCCGGCTTCGACGCCTCCAGCACCTGCCCCAAGTGCAACGCCGAACTCCACTGCTGCAAGCAGTGCCGCTTCTTCGATTCTGGCGCACAATTTGAATGTACGCAGCCCGTTCCCGAGCGCATCACTCCCAAGGACGGCAAGAACACCTGCAAATTCTACGAATTTCGCATGACCATCGAAAAGGACACCGCTCCCACGTCCTATCAGCAGCCCGCGCAGATTGCCGCCGCGTTACCCGAGCCAACGCCCGGTCGTTCTCCCGACGCGCGCCAAGCCTTCGAAAATCTTTTTAAGAAGTAGTTCGGCCGCTTTCGTTCGAATATCGCCGATTTTTCGTCCATTATTTTTGGTTTCTGATGTATCCTTCCGTCGGTTACCGCGCTCCAATAACAATCCCGAGTGGCCTTCGCCGGCCCAACTCCGTTAAGCCCACTCGTTTATCGACTTTTTCCCCGGAGGCGCTATATGACTTCCTTCACCTTAAATGGAAAACCAGTTTCCGTGGATGACGATCCCGCCACGCCGCTGCTGTGGGTCATTCGCGATTCGCTCGGTTTAACTGGGACCAAATTCGGCTGCGGTATGGCACTCTGCGGAGCCTGCACCGTCCATCTCGACGGCCACGCCATTCGCTCCTGCGTCTCGCCACTTTCCCGGGTCGAAGGTAAGCATGTCACAACCGTCGAAGGCCTCTCCTCCGACAACTCCCACCCCGCGCAGCGCGCCTGGATTGAAATCGATGTACCGCAATGCGGCTACTGCCAGTCCGGCCAAATCATGAGCGCTGCAGTCCTGCTGAAAGAAAATCCCAAGCCCACCGACACTGATATTGACGAAGCGATGTCCGGCAATATCTGCCGCTGCGGTACTTACCCGCGCATAAGACGGGCCATCCATCGCGCTGCGGAGCTCGCAGCAGGGAAGGGCGCATGATGAGTTCCACTATACCTTCGCCGAAGAAATCCTTTGGCCGCCGCGAATTTTTGAAAACGTCCGCCACCATCAGCACCGGCTTGTGCATCGCCGCCTACGTCCCCGAACTCGGCGCCGGCGCTCGCGAACTCGCGGCCGCTGGTTCCGGCGTATTCGCTCCCAACGCTTTCGTTCGCATCGCACCGGATGAAACGGTCACGGTCATCGCCAATCACTCCGAAATGGGTCAGGGCATTTACACCAGTCTGCCGATGTTGCTCAATGAAGAGCTCGAAGCCGACTGGTCGAAAATCAAAGTCGAAGCCGCTCCTGTTGATCCCGCTTACAACCACACCGTTTTCGGCGTACAAATGACCGGCGGCAGCACCACCACCCCCTCTGAATGGGAGCGCTTCCGCAAAATGGGTGCCATGGCGCGCCTTATGCTCATCGAGGCCGCCGCACAAAAATGGAACGTTGCTGCCGATAGTTGCCACGTCGAAAAAGGCGTCGTAGTTCACGCCGCTTCCGGCAAAAAAGCAACTTATGGATCACTCGCAGAAGCCGCCTCCCAGCTCAAGCCGCCTGCAAATATTCCGCTCAAGGACCCGAAACAATTCACGCTCATTGGAAAATCGCCTAAGCGCCTCGACACGCCTTCCAAAGTCAACGGCACCGCTCAATTCGGCCTCGACGTCAGACTTCCCGGCATGGTCTATGCCGTCGTTGCTCGCCCGCCCGTTTTCGGCGGCAAAGTCTCCAACGTCGACTCCGCCGATGCGCTCAAGATCCCCGGCGTGCGCGCCGTCGAACAAATTCCCTCAGGCGTCGCGATCGTCGCGGACCGCTACTGGTCCGCCAAGCTTGGCCGCGACAAATTGAAAATCACCTGGGACGACGGTGAAAACGCTGTTCTTTCCACTTCCAAAATGACCGAGGAATTTTCTAAACTTTCTTCAACTCCCGGCAAAATCGCCAAAAAAGTTGGCGATCCCGCCGCTGCCCTCGCCGGCGCCGCAAAAACCATCACCGCCGAATACGACGTCCCTTATCTCGCCCACGCCATGATGGAGCCGCTCAACTGCGTCGTCGATCTTCGCGCCGATTCCTGCGAACTCTGGACCGGCACTCAATTCGAAACCGTCGACCGCCTCAACGCCGCCAAAGTTGCCGGCCTTCCACCGGAAAAAGTGAAAGTGAACACTACACTTCTCGGCGGCGGCTTTGGTCGTCGCGCAAATCCTCTGTCTGATTTCGTGGTAGAAGCCGTTTACGTCGCGAAAGTCGCCAAGGCTCCTGTAAAAGTTGTCTGGACCCGCGAAGACGATCTTGCTGGCGGCTGGTATCGCCCCAAGTGGCACGACCGCTTCACTGCGGGCGTCGACGGTGACGGCAATCCAGTTGCATGGACTCACACTATCGTCGGCCAATCCATCATGGCCGGAACCGCATTTGAAAACTTCGCCATCAAGGACGGTGTCGATAGCACTTCCGTCGAAGGCGCTGCCGATCTTCTCTACGGCATCCCCAATTTACAGGTCGATCTGCACTCGCCGAAGATTGGCGTTCCGGTGCAGTGGTGGCGCTCGGTCGGCCATTCGCATACCGGCTTTTCCGTCGAAGCTTTCCTCGACGAGGTCGCCCACCTCGGCAATAAGGATCCCTACGAACTTCGCCGCACGCTGCTCGCAAGAGAACCCCGCATGCTCGCGCTCCTCAATCTGGTCGCCGAAAAAGCAGGTTGGGGCAAGCCGCTCCCCAAAGGAGTCGGCCGTGGCATCGCCACCCATTTTTCATTCGACAGCTACGTCGCACAAGTCGTCGAAGCTTCGGTCGCCAAGAATGGCGAAGTCAAAGTTCATCGCGTAATCTGCGCCGTCGATTGCGGCCGCGCCGTCAATCCCGATATCGTCAAAGCGCAAATGGAAGGTGGCATAATCTTCGGCCTCACCGCAGCGCTGAAAACCGAAATCACCCTGGAGAACGGTCGGATCCAGCAGAAGAATTTCCACGATTACCAGATGCTCCGCATGTTCGAATCGCCCGCGATTGAAGTTCACATCGTGCCGAGCGAAGCCAGTCCCACTGGGGTTGGCGAACCCAGCGTTCCTCCGGTCGCGCCGGCACTAGTCAACGCAATCTTCGCCGTCACCGGAAAGCGAGTCCGTACCTTGCCCATTCGAACCGCAGCGCTCGCGGAAAGCGAGGCCAAATCTTGAAGCTGCAAGCCGCCCGCAAAAACCTCGCGTTGATTCGGATTCTGACCCTTGCAATCCTGGCCGTCGTGCTCATCATCTTAGCCGTCGCCAATTCGCATGCCGCGCCCGCCCGCCGCACTCCCGACGCCGGATCCTCCCGCGGAGCATTCTTGCAGGTCTACAAAGTTTTCACTTCGCCACGTTGCCAGAATTGCCACCCGTCCGGCGACTCGCCGTTGCAGGGTGACGATAGCCACCCACATCTGCAAAACGTTAAGCGCGGCAAGGATGGCCACGGGGTCTACGGCATGCGCTGTGATACCTGCCACCAGACCTCCAACTTGACTGGCGAACATATGCCCCCAGGCAATGCCAAGTGGTCATTGCCTTCGCCCGAACACAAAATGGTCTTCGTCGGCCGCACCCCAGCTGAACTCTGCCGCCAGCTCAAAGACCCGAAACAGACCGGTGGCCGCTCCCTAGCGCAGCTTCTCGAACACGTCTCCACTGACGACCTGGTGGGTTGGGGCTGGAGTCCCGGTGAGGGCCGGGCACTTCCGCCGCTCAGCCGAGCCGAGACCGTCGCCCAAATGAAGCTCTGGATCGAAGGCGGCGCAGCCTGCCCCGAATAGCCGGGATAAGGGTTTTTACCTCTATTTTTCTGCCACCGGGCAGCGTATGATTTCCCGGCTCGCACTTCGACCGAATGGAGATTTTTATGACTGACCCCACGCCACAAGAACCAGCGCAAGAAGAAGACTTGCTCGCCACTGTTGGCGAAAACATCGGCTCCGCCGCAGGCAAAATCGTTGCTGGGGCCAAGCGCACGGCCGAGTCGCTCGAGCCAGAAAGAGCTCAACTCGCCCGCGTCGCCACCAAGGTCCGTTCGCAGGCTCGCACCGCTATCAAGAAAACGGAAAAGAAAGCCAAGAAGGCGGTCAAGTCCGCGAAAAAAGCCGTGAAGTCAGCGAAAAAGGCCGTTGCCAAGGCGAAGAAATCCGTCAAGCGCGCCGCCGGCAAACTGAAGCGTCGCTAGTCTTTATCCCGCTCTCTTTATTTGTGTCGCGGCGGTGGCATCTATCCCGATGAGTCGGGATGCCGCCGCTCTTTTCTTCTTAGCGCTTCCTCTGCGTCTCTGCGTTATCTTTTCCCCAGGATTCTTTCCCATGTTTCGAAGCGCCGAAATGCATGTATGATCTTCGCCGCATCTTACGTAATTCAACGTTTCAACTCGCACATGCCAAAAATGGACAAACGCACTTTCATTAAAGTTATTTCGGCACTCACTGCAACTCCGGTAATTTCACCCATGCTCGCGTGGGCCGCAGGCGATAAATTGAAAAATTGGGCCGGCAATATCGACTACAGCACCGAGAATTTATACTCCGCAAGTTCCATCGAGCAAGTCCGCTCGTTCGTCACCCAGCACCCCAAGTTAAAAGCCCTCGGCACCCGCCACTGCTTCAATAAAATAGCCGACAGCTTGGATTATTTCCTCTCGCTCAAGTCCATGGATGAGGTGATCTCGCTCGATCCAAAAGCGCGTACTGTCACCGTCGGAGCAGGCATCACCTACGGAAAGCTCGCACCCTACCTGCACGAAAAAGGCTTCGCTCTGCACAACCTTGCCTCGCTTCCGCATATTTCCGTCGCTGGAGCCTGCACCACCGCGACCCACGGTTCCGGGGAAAAAAATGGCAACCTGTCAACCGCCGTCGCCGCTCTTGAAATCGTCACCGCCGGCGGCGAAGTCGTAAGACTCTCCCGCGAGAAGGACGGCGAATTCTTTCTCGGCTCGGTTGTCGGCCTCGGCGCTCTCGGCGTGATCACCAGCGTCACTCTTAAACTCCAGCCAACTTTCTTGGTGCGCCAGTACGTCTACGAAAATCTTCCGCTACGCCAAATGCAGGATCATTTCGATGCAATCCAAGCCAGCGCCTACAGCGTCAGCCTTTTCACCGACTGGCAGAAACAGCGTATCAACGAAGTCTGGCTAAAAAGTCGCATTGAGCCCGAAAACGCCTTCAGTGCGCAGCCCGAATTCTTCGGCGCCACGCTCGCTACCAAAAATCTTCATCCCATCGCCGAACTTTCCGCCGAAAATTGCACCGAGCAGATGGGTGTCCCCGGCCCGTGGTTCGAACGCCTTCCGCATTTCAAAATGGGTTTCACTCCCAGCGCTGGCAAGGAATTGCAATCCGAGTTCTTCGTTCCGCGCAACCACGCGGTCGAAGCTATCCTCGCCGTCGAACGCCTGCGCGATCAGATCACTCCGCTGTTGATGATTACGGAAATTCGAACGATCGCCGCCGACGATTTCTGGATGAGCCCCTGCCGCAATCAGCCTTCGGTCGCAATTCACTTCACTTGGAAGCAGGACTGGCCCGCCGTTCGCGCGCTGCTGCCAACCATCGAAAGGGAACTGGCGCCTTTCAACGCCCGCCCGCATTGGGGAAAGCTTTTCACCATGTCCCCCGAAAACCTCAAATCCAAATATGAGAAATTGCCGGACTTCATCCGCCTGGCCAAGAAGTTCGACCCGCAGGGCAAATTCCGCAACGAGTTCCTGAACACAAATATATTTTGAACTTTTCGCGATTTGCGGCGGAGTCGCCAGTCGCGCTAGAGGCTACTGTTTTCCATTACCGCCGCAGTCCTTCGTCTTCACCGTCGCCAGCAACCGCTTCACAAACTCATGTTCCGAATCCGTCGTACCCAATATGTCCCAGCCCGTGAACACCGCGATCAACTCCTCTTTAGGGAACACCATCAACTCCTGCCCGCCGAACCCTCTCGCCATCCACACATAATCCGTCGAATCCTTGCGCGGCATCAGCCACCACTTGAATCCGTATTTGTAGTCTTCCTCCGCCTGAATAAACGGCGCCACCGATTCTTTCGCCCATTCCTTTGCTACAACTTGTTTCCCGTTCCAGTTCCCGTCATGCAAGTACAAGTACCCGATCTTTGCTAAATCCTCGCCTCGCAAATATAGCCCACCCTCTGTATCCACGACTCCCATCGGCGTTTTCTTCCAGAAGTGCTCGATCCCCAACGGCTGAAATAAATATTTCTCGCCGTAACTGTCAATATCCTGACCGGTCTCTTTCAAAAATATATGTGCCAGCAATTCAGAAACGCCGCTGCTGTAAACGAAAACTTTCCCTGGCTCCGCCGCCATCGGTTTGTCGATCACGTATTGCACCCAATCGTCGGTCGCCTCCATCAAACTCGAATCGCTTCGCGGGTCGTCGTATGGCACATCCTCCGTCCACGCCAGCCCAGAAGTCATCGTCAACACGTGCCGCAGCGTCATCCTGCGCTTGCGCTCATCCACATTTTTCACGTGTGCCGCGTCAAAATACTTCAGCACCGGCGTATCCAGCCCCGCCTTAAAATCACCTCGCGTCATCGCGATCCCGATGATTATCGAGCTCACCGTTTTGCTGACCGACTGCATGCTATGCAGCCTCGTCCCGTGATAATACGGGTGCCACGCCGGATCGAAGTAGTTGTACGGCCCCGTTAAGCGCGCATTCAGTGGACCTCGCGTCACCGCTTCTTTCCCATAAACCTTCCCGTAATCGTGCTCGTATTCCCGCGCAAACACTTCCTTTCCGCAACGGAACACCGCAAAACTGTCCACCAACGGATATTTTCCGCTCCGCAAATCCGCATCCAACGCCACCAGTGCCGCTTCATCAAGCCCGACCTTCTGCAGTTCGCTCTTCGTCCACTCCTTTGCCGGCCACTCCGCCTTCACCGCGGTACTCTGCCCCTTCATACACCCGGCACAAACGATCGCAGTTGCAGCAAGAATCAAGATACTCGCAAGATTTTTTGCGCTCACGGCTTTATCCCCTGGTTCCACAATGGCGCGGAGATGAAGGACGCGCACTTTACATCTCCCGCGCAATTCTCAATTTCCGTCCGCTTCCTTAACCATTTCTTCCGCCACTTCATACTTCTTTCCGAATTTGTTCTCTGCGTTTCGTTCTTCTGCTCTTAGTAAATCAGCTTCAACGAAAACTGTATCTGCCGCGAAGTTCCCGCCGTCTTATTGATCACTCCGAACCCGCTCCCGCGCACCACGTTCGACGGCAATCCAAAATTCACAATATTGAAAACGTTAAAAAACTCCGCGCGAAACTCCACAATCCCCAGCTCATTTTTCCCGCGCCGACCGAACGAAGTATCCTTAATCAAGCTGAAATCAAAATCCTTATAACCCGGCCCGCGAAACGTATCTCTCCCCAATGAACCGAATCGGCCAGGATTTGATCCGAGCTCACAGACAGCGGAACTGGTCGTTATTAGAAAGAAAGAACAGTTGTTTTGTCCCAACCCGAAATAATCCTCGCGTATCGCCCGGCTGGTCGAAAAATGTGGCATGCTCACCAAATCCGGCCGGTCCGCGCCGCCAGCTCCCACTCCCGTTTGTTGCGCGCCGGAGTACACGCTGAACGGCAACCCACTCGTCACCGTCGTAATGTTCAGCAGTTGCCATCCTGCCGTCAATTTCTTGTTCAACCCCTGCAAGAATCGCACTCGTTCGAACCGCAACTCCTGAATCGCGCTCAGCGTAAACACATGCGTCACATCAAACGTCGACGGCCCGCGGTCCGCTCCCGGATCCAGCGGATTCTGCGGCGGCGCCTGCAAAATCGTTCCGGTATTCGCGCTCGGCAGTCCCAGCACGGCGCTCGTATCATCAATCGATTTCGAAAACGTGTAGCTCGCCTGAAAACTCAACCCGATCTTCGAGTGCGTCTGCGTCACGCTGCTCTGCAACGCGTGGTAAATCGAGTGCGACCCGTTGTTCATCAGCGATTCCGGCCCGAATCCTCCCGCCACATGCCCCGCAGCGTCGTATTGCGTGAATGGCGCAAACACCGGGCTCGCTCCCGTATATCCGTTTGGAAAAAACACGCTCGCCAGACGCACTCCCGCCGTTCCCACGTATCCCACGCTCAATTTCGCAGTTCCCAAATCCTGATCGATTCCCGCCGTGTACGTCGCGATGTATCCGTTTCTAAAATGCCGCGAAATAATTCCCGGCGAAAATAGTTGCACTTCATGTCCCGGCGTTATGGCCGCCAAATCATTCTGATATCGCTGCAAATCAATTTGCGAATTCGCCGCCAGGTGCGAACTGTCCCCATTCGGAAACAGCAATTGCCCCTGCACCGTGTACGGATCCGGCAGCGTTGGTTGCACAACATTCGCGTTGA
Organism: uncultured Acidobacteriota bacterium; assembly: GCA_963814635.1. Classification (GTDB taxonomy): domain Bacteria; phylum Acidobacteriota; class Terriglobia; order Acidiferrales; family UBA7541; genus Acidiferrum. The sequence continues at coordinate 943,659 of CAWFDP010000004.1, forward strand.
ATGGCACCGGCACTCCTGGCAGCGCCGTCACAATCGGTTGAAACACCAGCGGAAATCCGCCGGTCACAAAATTGTCCAGCCACAAATTCGTCAACATGGTCGTAATCGCGCCGCCCGCGTGCAAGGTGGTGTGCTTCGTCAATGCATAGTCCACCGAGACCCGCGGCCCCCATCCATTCTTGTCCAACGGATAAATTGGTTGCGGATTGTACAAAAAGATTTCCTGCGCTCCGGGTGTTAGGAATGACGTCTCATGCCCGCTCGCATCCACCGCTTCAGCCACCGACGTGCGTCCTTTCGCCTCCTTGATCTGGCTGTTGATTTCATACCGCAGCCCCGCATTTACGCTTAGCTTCGCGTTCACCTTCCAGGCATCCAAGAAATAGAATCCGTACGCCTCGCGCCGCACCGCCGCTTCATCGAATTTATCTCCGCCCGGCGTCACGCTCGCCAGCGCGCTGATCGTGTAAGAAAAAGGCGTCGCCGTCAGCAGCCCTGTCAACGCATCCGGCAGCGGATCGCCCGGCAGAATATTGTGCAGCCCGCTCGCCGACGGAATAAACACCGGCGAATACGCCGTCCCTCCGCCAAACGCATACAGCCCATTCGGATTCGTCGCAAAAATCGTCGCATCCTTGTTGATCCGCGCCTCAAAACCCCATTTCAGGCTGTGCGCTCCGCGCGTGTAACTCACCTCCTCCTTGATCTGGTACAAATTGCCGAACGACCCGGTAATCGTTCCGTCTGCATTGTTAAAATTCGTGTACAGCCCGTCATTAAACGTGATCGCCGGCTGCGTGTGATTTGTCGCTGGAAAAAACGGCGTGCTGCGAATGTATCCAAACGAAGTTGTCGCGCTAAGCCGCGGCGAAAAAGTATGCGACAGCCGCATCGTTGCATTCCGCTGGTGGTCGAAAAACTTCACGCCAAAATCCGGATCGATCGCCGTCTGGTCCGGATTCGTCGTCGGCCCATTCACCTGGTTCAGGCTGAACCGCCCCATCAGCGTAGTCTTGTCCGAGATCTGGTGATCGACTCGAATCGAAAACTGGTCGGTGTTCGTCACCACTTTCGACGAAGTCGCATATGTCCGCGCGCCAAATGCTCCCGAAGGCAGATTCGGCATCGGGTATCGCGCCAGAATCCCCGCCATCACCGCGTTCACTGGTACCGTCAGCGTATCCCCGGGAAACGTCGTCGTATCAATCCCCGCGCGCTCTGCCGCCGTCGGCACCGCCAGCACCTGCGTCGTTCCCAACACCTGCCTGAATCCCTGATACTCGCCAAAATAAAATGTCTTCCCGCGCCCATCGTAAACACCCGGAATCACCACCGGCCCGCCATTCGTCACTCCAAATTCATTTCGCGCAAACGGAGGAATCCTTCGCGGGTCCAGCGCATCGCTATGGTCAAAAAAATTCCGCGCATCGAACGCCGCGTTCCGCACAAATTCAAACGCACTCCCGTGTACCGCATCGCTTCCCGATTTCGTGACCACATTTGTAAAACCCGCAGCGCCGTGTCCGATGTCCGACGGCATCACTCCCGAACTCGATTGCACCTCCTGAATCGCATCCACATTGAAATTCGAAAACGTCGCGCCTCCCAACTCCGGGTCGGTGGTGTCCGCGCCATCCACCGCAAACACCGTCGCCGATCCACGCTGCCCATTCACTGCAAACTGTTGCGTAAAATTCGCCGCGCCATTGGTGTCAGTCATCGTCCCAGCGGCCAGCAGCAGCAATTTGCTGAAGTCCCGCGTATTCAGCGGCAAACTTGAAACCTCAGTACTCGAAAGCGTCTGCCCGCCACTCGCCTGATTGGGCGCTTGAGTACCAGTCTGCGTACCCGCTTGGCCGGGCGTCTGCGTGGGATTACTCTGCGCAGCGCCACCGGACTGCGCACCAGTATCCTGCGCGCCGGTACTCTGCCCGCAAGCGCCCACCGCGAATAAATTGAAAAGGGAACTAAGAACCGTCAAGAAAAACAACAAACCCAACACCCGAACCCGCCAACCAGGACCCATAGTCATGCGCGCGATTATACCCGCGATTCCCTGCATCTCGCCGCACTCCCTGGGAACGCCTGCTCCTCGCCATACTGCGGGTTACGCGGCATGAATCCCACGGCTGGCGTGCGCTCCCAGCTCCAATCCTCGTGGTAGGCGTATTCGCGGCCGGTCTCCCGGCCGTGCGGCACTACGCCTTCGCGGCCGTAGTCGGATCAATCATCTTCCCAATCTCCGTGATCTTCGTAGCCGGGAATCCGCTCAATTCCGCGTGCTTCCGGATGATCTCCTCATCTTTCGCCAGGTACACGCAGAACGTCTTGTCAGCCGCCACGTACGATTCTATCCATTGCACGTCCGCCCCCAGCTTGCATAGCACTTCGTTTGACTTCGCCGCCGCTCCGCTCAATTGCTCCGCGTTAAAAGTCCCGATCTTCGGTATCTCTCGTTCGATGATGTATTTCTTCACCGTAAACTCCGTCGTTCCAGATTGACTTCCATCGCCAACAGTCTAGATGCACATGCCCTTTGCTTCCAAGATGGCAGATATGCCATCCTACAGTGGTCTTTAAGCCATGTCCAAGGATCTGCCCATGATCGACGTTGCCGTTCTGCTGCTGGACGGAACCTTCTCCTCCACCGCCATCGGCCCCATGGAAGTCTTTCTCCACGCCGGCTCGCTCTGGAATTTTTTTGCCGGAAAACCGCCGCTTCCTCGCTTTCGCGTGACCACCGCCTCCACTGACGGCCGCGCGGTCCGTTGCGATGGACCGATCCGCATTCTGCCGTCCACCAGGCTTTCCGCGATCCGCAAGGCCGACATCATTTTTGTCCCTTCCACCGGCCCCAGTATTGATGACGTCGTCGAGCGCAATGCCGCCGTGGTCCCCTGGCTGCACCGTTGGCACCAGCGCGGCGCCGCGATCGCCAGTGTTTGTTCGGGCGTCGGCCTGGTCGCAGCCGCCGGCCTGCTCGACGGCAAGCGCGCCACCACCCACTGGGGACTCGCTGCCGACTTTCGCCGCAAATATCCCAAGGTTCGTTGGATGCCCGAATTGATGGTCACTGAAGATGCCGGCTTTTACTGCGGCGGTGGCGTCAACGCCTCGCTCGATCTCAGCCTATTTTTGGTCGAGAGTTACTGCGGCCACGAAGTCGCCATGCAGAGCGCCAAGGCCCTGCTCATCGAGACGCCTCGCGCCTGGCAAGCCGGCTTCGCCATCGTTCCCCTGCGCACCGAGCACTCTGACCGCGCCATCTCCAACGCCCAGGAGTGGCTGCACCAGAATTTCCGCCGCGACTTTCCGCTCGAAGCTCCCGCTCGCCACGTCGGCATGAGCCTGCGCAATTTCGTTCGCCGCTTTAAACAAGCCACTGGCGACAGCCCCTTAATTTATCTACAAAAGCTCCGCATCGCCGCCGCCAAACGCCTGCTCGAAGGCGATCACCGCACCATGCAGGAAATCGGTGATGCCGTCGGCTATCAGGACGCCGCCTTTTTCCGCCAACTCTTCCACCGCCACACCGGCGTCTCCCCAAGCGCCTACCGCCGCCAATTCGGCCTCGAACAATCATCCTCCGAAGTCCAAGCATCATAAGCGCGCCCCGCCCCGCGGTGTCTTTTATGGAGTGCGGGTAGCCGCAATCACGCGGCCGTTTTTATGGGAGCGGGAGCCCAGCTCCCGCTCTCGCAAACCCTCCGATTTTGTTCTCTCTGCTTCTTGCTCTGCGGGTGCCCCATGCTTGCGCACCTGGTTCATGCAAGAGTGGGTCTTGGGTTTCTCTCGCCGTTACTTGCGCCGTGGCCTGGTTCCGGCTCACTTGGAGCCGCCAAGCAAAACGACCCGGCTGTACTTTTTCTGTCATCCCGGCCGGAGCGGCCCCGCTTTTTCTTGCGTTCGCGAATGCCAATGCCAACTGCGTACGGGCGCCGGCTCCACTTGGAGTCCGTTAACCAAAACGACCGGCCTGTACTTCTCTGTCATCCCCGCCCCGACCCGGTCGGTGTGCCTCTTCCCTCCGTGCACTCTGTGATGATATGCATTTTTCTTCGCTCCACTCTTTCGCTCTTCGGTCGCAGAAATCGCAAAAGCGCGAACCGCTAACTCCATTCTTTTCAGCACGCCCGCTGCACTCTTCGTCGCTCTTTCTCACTGTTAAACTCAGTAGGTGCCACTTTTAGCAAAAGTACCCCGAGGTGCCCCCCTCCGCCAATGTTTGGGCAATGCATTTCCGAGCTCTGTGCCTCTGTGGTGAACCCTTCTTTCTATCAAAACAGCCTCGGCTCCCTGGCAGCCTCGCTCGCAATCTTTTCCAGCTCCGGATACTTCTCCCGCAGCGGCTCCGGCACCCTCACCTTCTCCTTGGTCAACATGCTGATCAGCTGCAGCGCGTTCACCGCCCCTTTGCCCTGATAATGATTATTCGTTATCACATAAACGTCCCGCGTCGCGTCCGCCACTTTCTCCACACGCGCCACCCACGGCCGCAACTCCTCCTCCGAGTACAAATAGTTGTACCGCTCATGCCCCGGAATCGCGGGATCATTGCTGAACCACGTGTCGTACCGCCGCCCGTGCAGCCGCACATATCCCACGGGCCCGGTCGCCAGCGCCGAAGGCTCCAGCGATCTTCCAATCACCGGCTGGTCAATGTTGCAGAATCCCGCACCACGCTCGCGCAACAATTCAAAAACTTCCGGCACATTCCACGTCGCGTGCCGTACTTCCACCACAAGCGGATAATCCGCAAACCTCTTCAGCACTCCATCCAAATAAGGCAAAGTCTCTTTCGTGCGGTGAAACGAGAAAGGAAACTGCACCAGCAGCGCGCCCAGCTTCCCCGCGCCGCGCAACACGTCGAATCCCGCGCGCACCAGTTTTTCATCCTCAACGCTCGGATTCGGATCATGCGTGAACCGCTGCCAAAGTTTTGTGGTGAACAGAAAGTTCGGATTCGCTGCAATCCCGTCCACCCACAATTTCGCGTGCTCCACACGCACCGGATTGTAAAAACTCGAATTGATCTCGATCGTGTCGAAAAAATCCGCCAGGTAAGTGGCTGCGCTGAATCCCTTCGGCTTCCGCGCCGGATACGCGTATCCACTCCAATCCGGATACGACCATCCCGCCGGCCCAACGCGTATTTTCGCAATTTTCTTCGCCATCCTTCGCAGCCTAGTTTCTCGCGCCACACACTGTCAACGATTCGTCTCTGTAGTGGTACCGACAAGGTCGCGGCCACTTTTGGAGTGCGGCGGCTTGCCGCCGCTTTCGCTCAGACTCACCGACACTCGCAACATTTTCCACCCCTTGTACGCTTGTACTTTTGTACCCTTGAACGCCTTTGCCTCTTCCGTTTGCTCCCCGCGCCGCCGCTTGCTATGCTGCACTCGATGCGGCTTCAAGACTCAACCCGCGTCTTTCGCTCCTCCCCCATCCAATCTACAGGTGCGCTTATGAAACTTTCCGTCAGTTTCAAGGATCTCGATCATCACAAATCCGTCGAGAGGGAGATGCAACGCGCCGTCGCTAAACTGAATAGGCTCTTGAAATCCTACGAGCCAGATCTCGTTCAACTGCACGCCGTTTTTTCCAAAGTTTCCCGCAAAGACGAACACGCGCTCGCGCTGAATCTGACTCTCCCCACCGGCTCGCTGCACGCCACCGCCAGCAACGAACATCTGGCTGCGTGCTGCAAAAAAGCCTTCAGCGAAATCGAATCGCAAGTAAAGAAACACAAATCGCTGCTCCGCAAAGACTACGAGTGGAAACGCAAACGCCCGCGCCCGCCCACTCCCGCAGAAGTTCTTTCCTGAGCCGTCTGGAAGTGTGCCGACCGCGGAAAGTCTTCGCTAATCGATAAATCAATGAACGAACGCGCCACAACCTAGGAACAATCTGATTGCCGCGCCCGCCGCATCCCGCGCAATCACCGAAGCTCCGATTGTCCAAGCTACACTTGAGAATTCACGCCATAGGGGCGTAGCTCAGTGGTAGAGCAGCGGCCTTTTAAGCCATTTTGAGGTATCCGCCCCAAAATGCCGCCGCATGCCAACATGTGCAATTTCAGCTAGATGCGGAGAATTCGGAACGACTCGCCGAGCCTGATTCCGCCCAGATTCGCCAATCCAAGTGACCCCAGAAGTGACACCAGATCTTGCCCCACTCGTCTCCTCGAAACCCGTTTCTGAATAGTTTCCGAACGGCCGATCCCTGCTGAATGTCGAGAAAGGGTCCTGGAGACGGGAAGCTCCGAATATGAGCTCGGACGGACCCCTTGCAGGAGCTTAGAATTCCGCGGAGTTCCATGACACGAAAGGGCATCGTTTAGCACTATATGCTAGACCAATCGGATCCCGGGACAACCTAGGATCCTGCCGGAACCGTCGAGCCTTGCAACGATCGCGCAACGATTGTAGGGGGGGGTCATGAACATGCTTCGTTCTGGAGTCACGGCTATGTTGCTGATCGGGCTGTTATACACCCACGCAGCGTCCGCTGCACAAAAGAAGCCGCCCAAAACGCCACCGAAGCCGGCGCAGGCCGCGAACGAGCAGCTCTCGCCCGAGGAAGCGAACAAACGCAAGGACTGGGCCCTGTCCATGCACAAGATGGCGGTGCCGAAGAAGGGGTGCTTCACGGCCACCTATCCGAGCTTGCAGTGGCGGGAGGTTGCGTGCGTCGCGCCGCCGCCGCCGAACGTACGCTTTAACGTGGGCTCTACCAGTGGCGACTACGCGGCGGTAAGGGCGCTGCCGTTGACGAACCTCGTCAGCTCGGCGACCGGTTCATTCCCGACCGTGACCGGCGTGCACACCGAGAGCGACAGCCTGAGCGGGGTTGCTGACGCCTACACTCTCCAGCTCAACACGAACAATTTCTTTACTACGACTTCCGTCGATCCCGTTTGTCCTACCGCCAACCCGCAGTGCAAAGGCTTTCAGCAATTCATCTTCGAAAACACAAACGGTAACGTATTCATGGAGTACTTTCTAAGTATACCCGGCGCCACCTCGTGCCCGTCAGCGTGGACCTCGGCCGGTTCGAGTGGTGGCTACCTCAGTTGCACCATATTCTCGCCCGCCGTACACATCGGATCCCAGCCGATCACTAATCTCCAATCCATGATCCTGACGGGAACCGCAACCGCGGGCGGCAACGACACGGCGTTCGTGGGGATGGGAGGCATGATGGCCGCGGTGAACGCGGACAGCATGTTGAACCTCGCGTCGGGCTGGGTTGCCGCGGAGTTCAACGTCTTTGGCGCCTGCTGTAGTTCAACGGCAATCTTCAACACGAATTCGACGATCACCGTGAATACAACCATTCACTATGGCGGAACGGCTGCGCCAGGTTGCGCAATGATAAGCTACACAGCAGAGACTAACAATCTGAGCCTGGTAGGTGCCCCAGTTTTCGGCACTCAGCCTTCGCCAGCCATCGAGTTCACGGAGAGCAACAAACCTGGCGGCGCGCCGGCGTGTGCGACAGCGGCGGGAATCGGCGACACCCACCTCACCACCTTTGGCGGCCTGCTCTACGATTTCCAGGCAGCGGGCGACTTCACTCTGGCGGAGATCGCTCCCGGCTTCACGGTTCAAACGCGGCAGGTGTCGGGTGCGCCGACCTGGCCCAATGCGACGGTGAACAAGGCCGTCGCCGCTCGCTTCGGCAAGACCAAGGTCGCGGTCTGTCTGGCACCGCCGGGAAGAGACGAGGCGGTGGGGATCCACGTCGACGGGAAGCTCACGCCCATCGAGGACGGCAAGACGCTTGAGCTGCCGGAGGGCGCGGCCATCCGCCGGCAGGGCAATGTCTATCAGCTCACGGGCGAGGGCGGTGATTCGGTGCGGGCCACGGTCAATTCCGACAACAATACCACCTGGATCGATGTGGCCATCGGCTTAGGCCGGTGGCCTTCTTCGGTGCACGGCCTCATCGCCAACCCCAATGGAAACGTCAACCAGATCGAGACGCGCGATGGCGTCGTGCTGACGAACCCGTTCAGCTTCGATGACCTCTATCACCAATTTGCCGACAGCTGGCGGGTCTCCGGTGATGCTTCGATGCTGTCGGCCTGCAACACCGAGAAGGTTATCGAGGTCGGCATTCCCAAGCGGCCTTTCTATGCCAAGGACCTCGAGCCGGGCATCCGCGAGAAGGCGCAGGGAGCCTGCGCGGCGGCGGGAGTGAAACCGGGACCGCTGCTTGAGGCCTGCACCCTCGACGTATCGGTAATTGGTCAGGACGCCGCGGCCAAAGTGTTCGTCGACGCGATCACACCCGTGGCCGTGGGGACGATTGCCGGTGGTGGTAGCGGCATCCTCGAAAAGTGGTGGTGGCTGTTGTTGGCGCTGCTTACGGTCATCCTCATTGCGTGGTTCTTGATGCGCAAGAAGCCGTAGACGCAGAAAGTTGACAGAGTCCGAGAGCGGTCGCTCAGAGTCCTGACGGCCGCGCTCTGAAATCGAATCGGGCGGATGGCCAACAATCCGCGAACTACTCATTTGATG